>NZ_FNHV01000039.1 GCF_900103585.1 Streptomyces sp. cf386 | reverse complement strand
TGTCCGTCCAGGTCGGAGGCGCGCAGGTCGACCAGGATGAGGTGGACGTCGGTGCCGCCGGACAGGACGTTCACGCCGGCCTCACGGGCGTCGGCGGCCGTCAGGCGCTCGGCGAGGATGCGGGCGCCCTCGATGGTGCGGCGCTGGCGCTCCCTGAACTCCTCGGAGGCGGCGACCTTGAAGGAGACCGCCTTGGCCGCGATCACGTGCTCCAGGGGGCCGCCCTGGAAGCCGGGGAAGACGGAGGAGTTCAGCTTCTTCGCGAAGGCCTGCTTGGCCAGGATGATGCCGCCGCGCGGCCCGCCCAGGGTCTTGTGCGTGGTGGAGGTGACCACATCGGCGTGCTCGACCGGGTTGGGGTGCAGGCCGGCCGCGACCAGACCGGCGAAGTGCGCCATGTCGACCCACAGGTACGCCTCGACCTCGTCCGCGATGCGGCGGAACTCGGCGAAGTCGAGCTGGCGCGGGTAGGCGGACCAGCCGGCGATGATCACCTTGGGGCGGTGTTCCTTGGCGAGGCGTTCGACCTCGGCCATGTCGACCAGGCCGGCGTCGTCGACGTGGTAGGGGACGACGTTGAACTGCTTGCCGGAGAAGTTCAGGCGCATGCCGTGGGTGAGGTGGCCGCCGTGGGCGAGGTCCAGGCCGAGGATGGTGTCGCCGGGCTGGGCGAGGGCGAACAGGGCGGCCTGGTTGGCGGAGGCGCCGGAGTGGGGCTGGACGTTGGCGTACTCGGCGCCGAACAGCTCCTTGATCCGGTCGATGGCGATCTGCTCGGCGACGTCGACGTGTTCGCAGCCGCCGTAGTAGCGGCGTCCCGGGTAGCCCTCGGCGTACTTGTTCGTCAGGACCGAGCCCTGTGCCTCCATGACCGCCAGCGGGGCGAAGTTCTCGGAGGCGATCATCTCCAGGGTGGACTGCTGGCGCTCCAGCTCGGCGTCGAGCGCGGCGGCGACGGCCGGGTCGAGCTCATGCAGGGGCGTGTTCAGAAGCGACTTGTCAGACATAAGGGGCTACGACTCCTCAGCCGGCGGTGTGGGCGACGTACTCGTCGGCGGTGAGCAGGTCGGCCGGCTCCTCCGTGATGCGTACCTTGAACAGCCAGCCACCCTCGAAGGGGGCGGAGTTCACCAGCGCCGGGTCGTTCACCACGTCCTCGTTGATCTCGGTGACCTCGCCCGTGACCGGGGAGTACAGGTCGGACACCGACTTGGTCGACTCCAGCTCGCCGCAGGTGTCACCCGCGGTCACGGTCGAGCCGACCTCGGGGAGCTGGGCGTAGACGACATCGCCGAGCGCGTTGGCCGCGAACTCGGTGATGCCGACCGTCGAGACGCCGTCCTCGGCGGTCGACAGCCACTCGTGCTCCTTGCTGTAGCGCAGCTGCTGGGGGTTGCTCATGGCCTGAATTCTCCTGTACGCGCGGGAGTGCTGATGAATAGGGGACTGCTGGAAACGTGCGTGAGCAGCGGAAATGTGCGCAGGGTCACGCGGTTGCCGCTGTCAGTGTGTACTTTTCGGCGCCGGATCCGCCGCATCCACTGTTACTTCTGCCGCTTGTAGAACGGCAGCGCCACGACCTCGTACGGCTCATGACTGCCGCGGATGTCCACGCCGACACCGGCCGTGCCCGGCGCCGAGTGCGCCGCGTCGACGTAGGCCATCGCGATGGGCTTGCCCAGCGTGGGGGAGGGCGCACCGGAGGTGACCTCGCCGATCACCTCGCCGCCCGCGACGACCGGGTACCCGGCGCGCGGGACGCGACGCCCCTCGGCGACCAGGCCGACCAGGACGCGCGGCGGGTTCTCCGCGGCGCGGGAGGCGGCCTCCTGCAGCGCCTCGCGCCCGACGAAGTCGCCCTCCTTCTCGAACTTCACCACCCGGCCGAGCCCGGCGTCGAAGGGGGTGAGGGAGGTCGACAGCTCATGGCCGTACAGCGGCATGCCCGCCTCCAGGCGCAGCGTGTCCCGGCAGGACAGCCCGCAGGGGACCAGGCCGACGCCCTCGCCCGCCTTGGTCAGCGCCTGCCACAGCTCGACGGCGTGCTCCGGCTTCACGAACAGCTCGAAGCCGTCCTCGCCGGTGTAGCCGGTGCGCGCGATGAGGGCGGGGACGCCGGCGACGGTGCCGGGCAGACCGGCGTAGTACTTCAGGCCGTCGAGGTCTGCGTCGGTGAGGGACTTCAGGATGCCGGGGGACTCGGGGCCCTGGACGGCGAGCAGCGCGTAGGCGTCCCGGTCGTCACGGACCTCGGCGTCGAAGCCGGCGGCGCGCTCGGTCAGCGCGTCCAGCACGACCTGGGCGTTGGAGGCGTTGGCGACGACCATGTACTCGGTCTCGGCGAGCCGGTAGACGATCAGGTCGTCGAGGATGCCGCCGTCGGCCCGGCAGATCATGGTGTAGCGGGCGCGGCCGACACCGACGGAGGCGATGTTGCCGACGAGGGCGTGGTTCAGCAGCCCGGCCGCCTGGGGTCCCGTCACCGTGATCTCGCCCATGTGCGAGAGGTCGAACAGGCCGGCCTTGGTGCGTACGGCCAGGTGCTCGTCGCGCTCGGAGCCGTAGCGAAGCGGCATGTCCCAGCCGGCGAAGTCGGTCATCGTCGCGCCGAGCGAGCGATGCAGGGCATCGAGCGCGGTGTGACGGAGTTCTCCTGTGCTGCTCATCGGTCGGTCGTCTCCCAGGGCAAGACATCAAGGGCGAGGTCGTTCCTCCCCATCTGTCATCGGAACCTGAGAGGTTCGCCGTGATCCCTGGAGGACACGGCTTGCACCTTGGGTGGAGCCACTGGAACCAGTGGCCCGCTTTTCAGATGTGCCTCGCCCGCGCGGTAACGGGGCCTGAGAGATTCAAGGGAGGGACTTGCTCCTTCGGCGCCCCAGCGGTGGACTGCTGGGGACTCTCCCGCGCGGATTCAAGCGGCCGGTATGCAGTTGGCGGGCACATCATTGCATGCCGGGCCCGTCTTGGGCAGGGCCGTCTCTGTAACCAGCTTGTGGCAGGAAGCGAACGAAAATGCGAGAGATCATCCATTACCTTCTCTTTACGCTCAGTGGGGATAGGGACTCCTGACCCCCGGAGGAGGACGATGACGGTGAAGCGCACCACGGCGTACGCCACGACCTCGGGCCTCGCGCTGCCCAAGCAGCCCGCCGCCCCCGTTGTCGAAGCCCGCGCCATGTGCCCCGCGCCCGTGGTCCGCGATCTGCGCGAGCGCTGCGGCCACAGCCCGCACGCTCTGCTCTTCGGCCCCCAGGACCTCGTGGCGGTCACCGGTCTGCCCGGCAGCGGCAAGACCACGTTGATGAAGCGGACCGTGAAGGGCATCCGCATCGACTCCCAGGACGCCCGGGACCGCTGGGAAGCCCTCATGCCCGGCTTCCTGCCCTACGCCGTCTACCGCCCCCTGGTCCGCCTCGCGCACTACGCCGGACTGCGCCGCGCCCTGCGCTCCGGCGAGGGCGTCGTCGTGCACGACTGCGGTACGCAGGCCTGGGTGCGCGGCTGGCTGGCCCGCGCGGCCCGCCGCCGCGGCGGCACCCTGCACCTGCTCCTGCTCGACGTCACCCCGCACACGGCCCTGGAGGGCCAGCGCGAGCGCGGTCGCGGCGTCTCGCGGTATGCCTTCCTGCGCCACCGCAGTGCCGCCGCCCGGCTGCTGCGCTCGGTGGAGAAGGGCGACCTGCCCCAGGGGTGCGGCTCGGCGGTGCTGGTCGACCGCTCGGCGGCGGACGTCCTGCGCCGGATCGGGTTCGGGGGCTGAGCGGCCGTGGACCTGCGCGGGCGGGACACCGGATAGCCTTCTGAGCCACAGACGTGGTTCACAGCAGGCGGTCATTCAGATGGACTTCCCAGCGGATCTCCCCGCGGACTTCCCGGCAAACGCACACCTCCACCCGCACGGCGGCTGGCCCGGCAACGAACTGGAGGAGGTGCTCTCGGCCTCCCTCGGCCTGCCGTCGGCGGGCGGACGGATCATCGAAGTGCTGGGCCGCAGCTTCGTCTGGGTGCCCCTGCCCAACGGCGGCGGCCCGCACAGCGGCCCACTGGACCTGCCCACGGTGCAGATCGAGGGCCAGGTGTACGTACCGGTCTTCAGCTCCGAGGAACAGTTCCGCCAGGTCGCCGGGTCCCACATGGCGTACACCATCGCCCCCGCCGTCGAGTTCGCCCGCGGTCTGCCCCCGCAGGTGGGCATCGCCGTGAACCCCGACGGCGTGGTCGGCGTCCCCCTGCCCCCGACGGCGGTCGCCGAACTCTGCCGCGTGGGCCGCACCCCGCTGGACGGCCTCACCTCCGGCGGTCGCGTCAAGCTCTACGAGCCCGACTGGCAGGAAGACCCGGTCGACTTCCTCGCCGCCGCCTCGGCCGAGTTCGCGCAGACCGGCGTGGTCGCGACGGCCCGCCGCTGCCTGGCCGCCATCGAGACGGCCGCCCCCGTGATGTTCATAGGCGTCGAACTCTCCCACTGGGAGGGCGACTTGCGAGCCGCCCCCATGGACGCCCTTGCCCGCACCCTGGGCCGCACCCCGGTCCAGTGGCCGGTCAACCTGGTCCTGCTGGACGTGGCGCAGGACCCGGTGATCGATTGGATGCGCCAGAGGGTCCGCCCCTTCTATCAGCGGGACTTGTAACGTCCCTAGGGGGCAGCGCCCCGAAAGGGGCGCGGGGCTGTATACATGTGCGGCTCCGCCGCGCGGGCGCGACAAGCCACACGCGACCCGCAGTCCGCAGACCACAATAGGTCCCGAGCTCTCAGCGGCTCTCCCAGCGGAGCGCCTAAGCTGGACGCGAAAACCCATGTTTCCCGAAGGGGCGGTAAAGGTGAGCGCGAGCGGCACGACCTCGACCGGACAGGTCGAGCACATGCTGCGCCAGGTGACGCCCGGGCGCTACGACGCCTACGAGGCTCTCCTGCGCGCGCTCGCGACCCCGACCACCGGCCAGGTCTGGATGCTGCTGTGGCACGGCCAGGCCGGCTCCCCGGACGCCCAGTACGGAAACATGGAGGTCGAGGGCTACGGCTACGCCCCGTGCGTCACCTCCGCCCAGGAGCTGTCGGCCAGCGGCTGGAACCGCTCGTACGAGGTGGTCGACGGCGTCGACGTGGCCCGCACCCTCTACCCGGACCACTACGGCCTGTGGCTGAACCCGCACGCCCCGGGCGGCGGCGTCGGCATCCCCTGGCTCGACCTGCGCCGCATCGCCACGGGCCTGGACCGCCAGCCCGCCGGCCCGCTGCGGCTGTCGGAGCCCGGCATCGAGATCCCGCAGTTCTACGCCCTGCTCGCACAGAACGCCCACCGCACGCCGGCCGTCCGCTCGTTGCGCCGCGCCTGGGTGCAGCCGGCGCTCGGCGCGCCGTATCTCGCCATCGGGCTCGACGTGTACGACACCAGCCCGCCCGCCGTGGACTCGGTGCGCTCGATGATGTCGCAGTCGATCGGCGCGGTCCCGGACGGGCTGCCCGTCTCGACCGTGGCGATGTCCGACGAGTGCGATCCGGTCGCCATGTGGATGCGCGCGAGCGCCCGTCCGTTCTACGACCGCGAGGCACACGTCGCCGCCCCCGCGCAGGCTCCGGCGGCCGGCTACGGCTACCCGCCGGCCCAGGGCCGTTACTGATCTTCGACCGGCTAACCTACCGTTCAGTCAGTAGCCCGAAAGTCGTAGGTGCGAACGGTCCCACGCTTCGGTTTCCCAGGTAGATCTTCGCGCGTAGATGAGATCGGAAGGTCCCGGTCCGCCCTCATACGCCCCAACTGGCTCGCGTCCGACGGCCGTTACCCGTTGTTCGGATAACGGAACCCCCAGGACAGCATCACGGTTGCGCATCCTTTCCCCGCCAGCTCTGGCAACAGATCGCCAAAGCGTTGAAGACTCCCGGCAAGACACGGGCCGGTCGGTCCTGTGTACGAGTGGAAGCAACCGCTACAGCGGCAGCCAGGGGGGTCGGCAACCGCCGGCCGAGAGGGGTCAATCTCACTGTGACCGCACCGATCGAGACAACGGGCGCGGAGGCCGGAGCACAGCCCGAGGCCGTGCTCGCCGGAGTCAAGAAGAGCCAGATCGAGGGGCGTTCGCTCACCCAGATCGCCTGGATGCGCTTCAAGCGGGACAAGGTGGCGATGGCCGGTGGCGTCGTCGTCATCTGCCTCGTGCTCATGGCGGTCCTCTCCAAGCCCATCCTGTGGGTGTTCGACCTCGACCCCAACCAGTTCAACCAGGACCTGATCGACCCGGCCCTGCTCGCCCCCAAGGGTGGCTGGGGCGGCATGAGTTGGGACCACCCGCTGGGCGTCGACCCCCAGTACGGCCGTGACATGCTCGCCCGCATCATCGACGGCTCCTGGGTGTCGCTGCTGGTCGCGGGAGGCGCCACGCTCCTGTCCGTGTGCATCGGCACCGTGCTCGGTGTGATCGCCGGGTACTACGGCGGCTGGATCGACAGCGTTATCAGCCGGCTGATGGACACCTTCCTGGCGTTCCCGCTGCTGCTGTTCGCGATCTCCATCTCCGCCTCCGTCCAGGACGGCTTCTTCGGGCTCGAAGGCCTGCCGCTGCGCATCTGCGTGCTGATCTTCGTGATCGGCTTCTTCAGCTGGCCCTACATCGGCCGCATCGTGCGCGCACAGACCATGACCCTGCGCAGGCGGGAGTTCATCGAGGCCTCCACGAGCCTGGGCGCACGCGGGCCGTACATCCTGTTCCGCGAGCTGCTCCCCAATCTCGTCGCGCCGATCCTCGTCTACTCGACGCTGATCATCCCGACGAACATCCTCTTCGAGGCTGCGCTGAGCTTCCTCGGAGTCGGCATCGCCCCGCCGCAGGCCTCCTGGGGCGGCATGCTCAGCAACGCTGTGGATCTCTACACAGCGGATCCGC
Organism: Streptomyces sp. cf386; assembly: GCF_900103585.1. GTDB lineage: Bacteria > Actinomycetota > Actinomycetes > Streptomycetales > Streptomycetaceae > Streptomyces. The sequence continues at coordinate 44,671 of NZ_FNHV01000039.1, read as the reverse complement.
AGTACATGTTCGTGCCCGGATTGGCGATCTTCATCACCGTCCTGGCCTTCAACCTGCTGGGTGACGGGCTGCGTGACGCCCTCGACCCTCGCAGCAAGTGATCCATCGATAGAGGGGGCTTTCCTCAGGTGAAGACGAGAAGGGTGACCGCCGCCATCGCGTCGGTCGTAGCGCTCTCGCTGGGTGCTGCCGCATGTGGTGGCGGGGATGACAGTGACGGCAACGGCGGAGGCAACGGCAAGAAGGACGCCGCGCTGACCTCCATAGTCAACCCGTCGACCAAGAAGGGGGGAACGGTCTCGTACGAGCACTCGGACGTGCCGGACTCCCTGGACCCGGGCAACACGTACTACGGCTGGGTGCAGAACTTCTCCCGGCTCTACGCCCGTGCGCTCACCACGTTCAAGCCGGCGGCGGGCAAGGAAGGCCTTGAGGTCGTCCCCGACCTGGCCGAGTCCCTGGGTACGCCCAGCGCCGACGCCAAGACCTGGACGTACAAGCTCCGCAAGGGCCTGAAGTACCAGGACGGCACGCCGATCACGTCCAAGGACGTCAAGTACGCCATCGAGCGCTCGAACTTCGCGCCGGAGGCCCTGTCCAACGGCCCGACCTACTTCAAGTCGTACCTCGAGGGCGGCGACAAGTACAAAGGCCCGTACAAGGACAAGTCCGCCGACGGTCTGAAGTCCATCGAGACGCCGGACGACAGCACGATCGTCTTCAAGTTGAAGGCGCCTTTCGCCGACTTCGACTACCTGGCGACGTTCTCGCAGACGGCTCCGGTGCCGCAGGCCAAGGACACCGGCGCGAAGTACGTGCAGAACATCGTGTCCTCCGGCCCGTACCAGTTCGAGTCCTACGAGGAGGGCCGTAGCGCCACCCTCGTGCGCAACAAGAACTGGGACGCCAAGACGGACCCGATCCGCAAGGCGCTGCCGGACAAGGTCACGATCAAGTTCAAGGTCAACCCGGTGACGGTCGACAACGACCTGCTCTCCAACAAGATCACGGCCGACGCGGCGGGCACCGGTGTCCAGCCGGCCACCCAGCCGAAGGTCCTGGTCGGCAAGAACGCGGCCTCGACGGACGCCTCGTACGCCGGTGCGACGCAGTACATCGCGCTGAACGTCAACGTGAAGCCGTTCGACAACGCCGACTGCCGCAAGGCCGTGCAGTGGGCCATCGACAAGAAGTCCGTCCAGGACGCCATCGGCGGTTCGCCGAAGGGTGACGTGGCGAGCACGCTGCTGCCGCCGTCGGTGAACGGCTACACCAAGTTCGACACCTACGCGACGGACGGCAACAAGGGCAACGTGGCCAAGGCCAAGGAAGCCCTGAAGGCGTGCGGCAAGCCGAACGGCTTCGACACGATCCTGACCGCGCGTTCCGACCGTCCCGCCGAGGTCGCGTCGGCCACGGCCGTGCAGGCCTCGCTGAAGAAGGTCGGCATCAACGTCGAGATCAAGCAGTTCCCCTCCGGCAAGTACTTCTCCAACTTCGCCGGTGTCCCGAGCTACGTCCACGACAACAAGCTCGGCATGCTGTCGATGGCGTGGGGTGCTGACTGGCCGACCGGCTTCGGCTTCCTCGACCAGATCATCAACGGCGCTGCCATCAAGCCCTCCGGTGGCAACAACCTGATGGAGCTGAACGACCCGAAGATCAACAAGGCCCTGACGGACGCGATCGCCAACACCGACGACGCCGCCCGCACCAAGGCCTGGGGCGACATCGACAAGATGGTGATGGACAACGCCTCGGTCGTCCCGCTGATCTACCGCAAGAACCTGCTGTACAGGCCGGCATCCGCGGCCAACGTCACGGTCACGCAGGCCTACCTGGGCATGTACGACTACCTGCTGATGAGCTCCACCAAGTAGTAACCAGCAAGGCCGGATCCCCCTGAAAGGCAGGTGAAGGCACTGGATGGCCGGGGCGGGCAGAACCCGCCCCGGCCGACCGGAGCCGTACAGCTGTGGCTGCGTACATCATCCGACGCGTCTTCGGCGCGGTGCTGTTGCTGCTGGTGGTCAGCGCAGTCACCTTCGCGATCTTCTTCCTCGTGCCACGGCTCGGTGGCCAGACCGCCGACCAGCTGGCCACGCAGTATGTCGGCAAGGACGCCAACCCCGAGTCCGTTGCCGCCATCAAGCAGAACCTCGGGCTGGACCAGCCCATCGCCGTCCAGTACTGGGACTACATCAAGGGCCTCGTGGTGGGCGCCGACTACAAGTTCGGCCCCGACGCCACGCGTTGCAACGCCCCCTGCTTCGGCTACTCCTTCAAGAGTCACGTCGAGGTGTGGCCCCAGCTGACGGAACGGATCCCGGTCTCCCTCTCGCTGGCCATCGGTGCCGCCGTGATCTGGCTGATCTTCGGCGTCACGACCGGCGTGATCTCGGCGCTGCGCAAGGGCACCCCCATCGACCGCATCTCGATGTTCATCGCCCTCGCCGGCGTCTCCCTCCCGATCTTCTTCACCGGCCAGGTGCTCAACGCCCTGTTCGTGTACGAGATCCCCATCTGGGACGCCATCGAGTACGTCCCGTTCACCGAGAACCCCGCCGACTGGGCCTGGCATCTGATCCTGCCGTGGGTCAGCCTCGCCTTCCTCTTCTCCGCGCTCTACGCCCGACTCACCCGGGCGGGCATGCTGGAGACGATGGGCGAGGACTACATCAGAACGGCAAGGGCCAAGGGGCTCAAGGAGACCTCGGTGGTCGCCAAGCACGGCCTGCGCGCCGCGCTGACCCCGATCGTCACCATCTTCGGCATGGACTTCGGCACCCTCGTCGGCTCCGCGGTGCTCACCGAGACCGTCTTCTCCTTGCAGGGCATCGGTGCCTACGCGGTCCAGTCCATCAAGGACAACGACCTGCCCATCGTCATGGGCGTCACCCTGGTCGCCGCGTTCTTCATCGTCTTCTGCAATCTCGTCGTCGACCTGGTGTACGCCGCCATCGACCCCCGGGTGAGGTACTCGTGAGCAAGCTCGAGAAAGCGGCGCTCGGCGAACCCGCCGTCGCCGCCCCGTCCGACACGGACGGCGCGTTCCTTTCCGTACGCGATCTGCGCATCCACTTCGACACCGACGACGGTCTGGTCAAGTCGGTGGACGGCGTCAGCTTCGACGTGCAGCGGGGCAGGACCCTCGGCATCGTCGGCGAGTCCGGCTCCGGCAAGTCCGTCACCTCGCTCGGCGTGATGGGCCTGCACCGCTCGGCGCGCGCCAAGGTCTCCGGCGAAGTCTGGCTGGACGGCCAGGAGTTGATCGCCGCCGACCCCGACGACGTACGCCGGCTGCGCGGCCGCAAGATGGCGATGATCTTCCAGGACCCGCTGTCGGCGATGCACCCGTACTACTCGGTCGGGCAGCAGATCGTCGAGGCGTACCGGGTGCACCACAAGGTCAGCAAGAAGGAGGCCCGTAAGCGGGCCGTCGAGATGCTGGACCGGGTGGGCATCCCCGAGCCCGACAAGCGCGTCGACGGCTACCCGCACGAGTTCTCCGGCGGTATGCGCCAGCGCGCCATGATCGCCATGGCGCTGGTGAACAACCCCGAGCTGCTCATCGCCGACGAGCCGACCACCGCCCTGGACGTCACCGTCCAGGCGCAGATCCTCGACCTGATCCGGGACCTGCAGAAGGAGTTCGGCTCCGCGGTCATCATGATCACGCACGACCTGGGCGTCGTCGCCGAGATGGCCGACGACCTGCTGGTCATGTACGGCGGCCGATGCGTGGAGCGCGGTCCCGCCGAGGGTGTCTTCTCCGAGCCCCGGCACCCGTACACCTGGGGCCTGCTCGGCTCGATGCCGCGCTTGGACCGTGACGAGACCGACCGCCTCATCCCGATCAAGGGCTCCCCGCCCTCCCTGATCAACGTCCCGTCCGGCTGTGCCTTCAACCCGCGCTGCCCGTACGCCGACATCCCGAAGGACAACGTCACCCGCACGGTCCGCCCCGAGCTGACCGAGGTCGGCGAGCGGCACTGGGCCGCCTGCCACATGGGCCAGGAGCAGCGGGAGCGTATCTGGACCGAAGAGATTGCGCCGAAGCTGTGAGCGACGAAAAAGCGGTGAAAATCCCCGCGCAGAGCGGCACCCTCGCGAAAAGAGGTGCCGCCGACGGCGAGATCCTGCTCAAGGTGACCGGCCTGCAGAAGCACTTCCCGATCCGCAAGGGCCTGCTCCAGCGGCAGACCGGCGCGGTGCGCGCGGTCGACGGCATCGACTTCGAGGTGCGTCAGGGCGAGACGCTGGGCGTCGTCGGCGAGTCGGGCTGCGGCAAGTCGACGATGGGCCGGCTGATCACGCGGCTGCTCGAACCGACCGGCGGCACCGTGGAGTTCGAGGGCCGGGACATCACACACCTCGGCGTCGGGCAGATGCGCCCGATGCGCCGAGACGTGCAGATGATCTTCCAGGACCCGTACTCCTCGCTGAACCCCCGGCACACCATCGGCACGATCGTCGGCGCCCCCTTCAAGCTCCAGGGCGTCCAGCCCGAGGGCGGGGTGAAGAAGGAGGTCCAGCGGCTGCTGTCGGTGGTCGGCCTCAACCCCGAGCACTACAACCGCTATCCGCACGAGTTCTCCGGCGGCCAGCGCCAGCGCATCGGCATCGCCCGTGCCCTCGCGCTCAACCCCAAGCTGGTCGTGGCCGACGAGCCCGTCTCCGCCCTCGACGTGTCGATCCAGGCGCAGGTCGTGAACCTGCTGGACGACCTCCAGGAGGAGCTCGGCCTCACGTACGTGATCATCGCGCACGACCTTTCGGTCGTACGGCATGTCTCGGACCGCATCGCGGTGATGTACCTCGGCAAGATCGTCGAGCTCGCCGACCGGGAGTCGCTGTACAAGGCGCCGATGCACCCGTACACCAAGGCCCTGCTGTCGGCGGTGCCGATCCCGGACCCGAAGCGGCGCGCGACCAAGAGCGAGCGCATCCTGCTCCGCGGCGACGTTCCCTCGCCGATCGCCCCGCCGAGCGGCTGCCGCTTCCACACCCGGTGCTGGAAGGCGACGGAGATCTGCCGGACGACGGAACCGCCGCTGGCCGAGCTGCGGCCGGGCCAGCGCGTGGCCTGCCACCACCCGGAGAACTTCGAGGACCAGCAGCCGCAGGACACGGTGCTGCTGACCGTGGCCAAGGCGGCGGCGGAGCTGGTGCCGACGGAGGAGGCCGCAGAGGCCGCCGCTTCCGAGGAGGCGCCTGAGGCCGAGGCTGCCGACGAGGCTCCCGAGACTGAGGCCGCCCCCGAGGCCGCAGCGCCCGAGGAGGCCCCCGAGACCACGGACTCCGCAGAGCCTTCCGCGGAAACCACGGACAACAACAAGTAACCCAACCCCGGCCCCCGCCTTCCTTTGCAAGGCGGGGGCCTATTGCTGCGCAAGAATGTACGGGTGCTCCAGCAACTGTTCAGCCCGTCCGTCCAGCACACGCTCGACCTGGTCGGCATCTTCGTCTTCGCGATCTCCGGCGCCCTGCTGGCCGTCCGCAAGAACTTCGACGTCTTCGGCATCGCCGTCCTCGCCGAGGTCACCGCCCTGGGCGGCGGGCTGTTCCGGGACGTGGTCATCGGCGCCGTACCGCCGGCCGCCTTCACGGATCTGGGGTACTTCCTCACCCCGCTGCTCGCCACGCTCCTGGTCTTCTTCCTGCACCCGCACGTGGAGCGCATCCAGACCGGCGTGAACGTCTTCGACGCGGCGGGCCTCGGCCTGTTCTGCGTCGCCGGGACGACGAAGGCGTACGACTACGGCCTCGGCCTCACCGCGTCGGCCTGCCTCGGCCTCGCGACCGCCGTGGGCGGCGGTGTGCTGCGCGACGTCCTCGCCAACGAGGTGCCGTCACTGCTGCGCTGGGACCGCGACCTGTACGCGGTCCCGGCGATCGTCGGCGCCACGATGGTCGTCCTGTGCATCCGCTACGACGCCCTGACCCCGCTCACCAGCGGCCTCGCGGCCGTCACGGCCTTCGTGCTGCGTCTGCTGGCGATGCGGTACCACTGGCGAGCTCCGCGTGCCTGGAACCGGCGGTCGACGGTACGAGAGGAGTAGTCCCCGGCGCCGAACCGGTCTGGTGCCCGGTCCCCATCATCTGGGTCAGCCAACGGAACGCGGGCACGACCTGCGGCTTCCACAGCGCCATCGTGTGACCGCCCGCACTGCTCGGGATGAACACCACGTCCACGGTGGTCGGCGCCTTCGAGACCCGCTTGAGAGCCATGGCCGCCTCGTACCCGTCCCCAGGCTGGCCGGACATGTAGAGCGCGACGCGCGGCGGGACACGGTAGTTCTGCAGGAGCACATACGGGTTGTTCGCCGCCCGCAGGGCGGGGGACTTGCCGGCGAGCGACTGGGGTACGGCGACGGGGTCGTTGTAGCCCGACATGCTGACCGCGGCCCGGTAGCGGTCGGGGTGGGCGACGGCCAGCTTGGCCGCGCAGTGCGCACCCGCCGAGTACCCGGCGACCGCCCAGCCGTCCGGCGCGGCCTGGGCCCGGAAGTTGTCCATGACCATCTTCGGCACGTCGATGCTGAGCCAGCTGTCGGCGTTCACCTTGCCGGGGATGTTGGCGCAGCCGGTGTCCTTGCCGGGCAGCAGTGTGGTGCGCGGCGAGACGATGATGAACGGCGCGATCTGCCCGCTGCGCATCAGCGGTGCCAGCTGCTCGGGCGCGTCCATCGTCCCGTACCAGGCCTTCGACGAGCCCGGATAGCCCGGCAGCACCTCGACGACCGGGAACCGGTGATTGCGGTAGGCCGGGTCGTCGTACTGCGGCGGCAGCCAGACATGGACCTCGGCGTGCACTCCGGACACCCGGCCCTTGAGCTGGGTGACCAGAACCCCGCCGTCCGCGCGCATGCCCGGCCCCTTGGCCTGCTTGAAGGCCTGCCGGACCCTGGGCAGCTTCTCCAGCGCGATCCCACCGGTGCCGCTCGCCCCGAGGTCTGCCGCTTCCTGCACATGGTTGCTGGTGCCGAGCAGGTCGCCCCAGTTGTCGTACAGCTGGTTGGAGTTGTTGACCATCGTGAAGACGAGCGCGACCGCCGTGCCCTGGGCGAACAGCACCATCAGCAGCCTGGCGACGGCCCGCACGACCCTGGGCCCGCGCACCCGCGACCAGAGGATCAGCGGCAGCGCGACGGCGCCGACGCACAGTGCTATCAGCGTGTAGAGGAACGGGGTCCCGGTGAGACTCATGTCCTCATAGAGGGAGAGAACGGGCTCCGGGTTTCGGGCGAGCAGGGACACTTACCGAAAAGTTGCCCGCGTCTCCCTGCGCTTCCGCCCACCCATCGAATCGAAAAGCTACCGCTTAGTAGTTAGCTGTTGTACCGTTCATCCATGCCAGAAGCAGCCTCCGCACCGACGGCCCCGCGGGCCACGATCGGCGACAGCGAGTTCGACCGCGACACCGCGCTCACCCGGCGCGAACCCGGCGTCTACGACATCGACCTCTCCGCCGGCTGGACCATCATCAGCGCCGTCAACGGCGGCTATCTGCTCGCCGTCCTCGGCCGCGCCCTCGGTGACGCCCTGCCACACAGCGACCCGTTCACCATCTCCGCGCACTACCTGACCGCGTCCCAGCCGGGCCCGGCGGTCGTCCGCACGGGCGTGGTGCGCACGGGGCGCACGCTGTCGACCGGCCAGGCCTCGCTCTTCCAGTACGACGAGCAGGGCCGCGAGATCGAGCGCATCCGCGTCCTCGCCTCGTACGGCGACCTCGACACCCTCCCCGACGACGTCCGTACGACGGCCAAGCCGCCGGCGATCCCGCCGATGGACCACTGCTTCGGCCCCGAGGACGGACCGGCCCCCGTCTCCGGCAGCTCCGCCATCGCCGACCGCCTGATGCTCAAGCTCGACCCGTCGACCCTGGGCTGGGCCCTCGGCCAGCCCTCGGGCAAGGGCGAGATGCGCGCCTGGTTCGGCCTGGCCGACGGCCGCGACGCGGACCCGCTCTCCCTGCTGCTGGCGGTGGACGCCCTCCCGCCCACGGCCTTCGAGATCGGCATCTCGGGTTGGGTCCCGACGGTCGAACTGACGGTCCACATACGCTGCCGCCCGGCCCCGGGCCCCCTGCGGGTGTCGATCACGACGCGCAACCTCGCGGGCGGGTTCCTGGAGGAGGACGCGGAGGTATGGGACAGCGCGGACCGACTCGTGGCGCAGTCGCGGCAGTTGGCGCGGGTCAGGCTGGGCTGAGACCGGCGGGGGAGACTGCTTCTGTCACGGCCCTGTACCAGCGAGTAAGGCGAGGATCCGAGGAAACTCGCAGGTCAGCGGGGTGAATTGAAGATCGCTTTGCCCGGCGCACAGGCCGTCGACAGCAGGCCCTCAAGGAAGCCCTAAGCGGCGTTGGTTGAGTTCCGGCTCCAGGACTTTCCTCATCTTCCATGGAGCTGTTTCTCATGAAGCGTGCGCGTCTCCTCCCCGCCGTGGCCCTGCTGGCGCTCTCGCCCCTGGCCCTGGCGGCCTGCGGGTCCGGCGACTCGTCGTCGAACTCGAACAGCGGCAACTCCGGTCAGCAGTCATCGTCGTCGTGCCAGCCGCCGAGCGGCACTCAGTCGGGGGCGCCGAGCGGTGCCCCGTCCGGCGCGCCGACCGCCCAGGCGTCCGGCGCGCCGTCGGGGGCGCCCTCGGGTGCTCCGAGCGGTGCGCCCAGCGGTGCCCCCGGCGGCGGTCAGGGTGGGGCTCAGGGCGGCGGTCAGGGTGGCCCCGGCGGTGGCCAGGGCGGCGGCTGTGGCGGTCCGGGCGGTGGCCAGGGCGGCGGGGAGGCCCCCAGCGGTGCCCCGAGCGGCGCGCCCAGCGCGGCGGCCTCGGCGACCAAGAGCTGACGCAGGACGCCGTACGACGAGGGCTGACGCAGGTCGCCTTACGAAAGGGGCGGCACTCCCGGTGAACGGGGGTGTCGCCCCTTGGCGTTGCCGGCTGTCGTTGCCGTCGTTGCCGTCGTTCAGTCCAGCCAGTGTTCGCGGCCGATGCTGATCAGCCGCATCCGGCGGGTCGCGGCCTGGGCGACGCGCTGCCGCTCCTCCTTGGATGCCTCAAGGGTGTCCAGGAAGAGCGAGGCCGTCATCAGCATCTGGTCGACGTAGAGATGGGCGAGCATGAGGAGGTCGTCGTCGTTCCAGCCCTCGGAGACCGGATCCTTGGTGAGCGCGACCTTCACTTCCTCGGCGAAACGGGCCAGTTGGTCCTGGATCGCCTCCCGTACCGACTGCACTCCGCCGTGCCGTTCGCGGGCGATGAAGCGGACATGGGCCGGGTGCGTCTCGACGTGCCGGGCGATCAACTCGACGGCGCGCTCTATGCGCTGGTCGCTGTCGCCGGCGGAGGTGACGATCGTGCGGATCATGGGGTGCAGGCTGCCGAGCGCCTCTTCGACGAGGGCGACACCGAGGTCGGCGGTGGAGCGGAAGTGCCGGTAGAAGGCCGTCGGGGCGACGCCGACCGCACGGGTGACCTCGCGCAGGCCCAGACTGCTCAGGCTCTGCTCCTCCAGCAGTCCCAACGCCGCGTCCAGGAGGGACTGCCGGGTCTTCTGTTTCTGGGCCTGTCGGATGCCGAGGGTGTGACTCATACCATGCAGTTAACAACTGTTCTCTGGAATTGAAAAGCCGTGGGGCGCGCTAGACTTGGAGTCAGTGAACAACTGTTACTACAACTGTTCACCGAAATGTAACGCGAGAGATCACACAAGAGATCACGAGAGATCGCGAAAGATCTCAAAGGGGGATCCGACCCATGCTGTTCCTCGTTGCCGCGCTCCTGCTGCTGGGCGTGCTGTTGGGCGCCGTGGCCCACGCGCCGCTCGCCTTCACCGTCGTCGCTGCCTCCGTGATCACCGTCTGGCTCGGCGTCTTCGCCGCCCGCGAGCGACTCGCCCGCCGCCACTGACTCCGTCAACCGGACCGAACCGACTTCTCGGGAGCTGACACCCATGCACCTCACCGCACCGGCCACCGCCCGCCCCGGCACCCGCACCCGCGACGCCGACGGCATGGCCGTGGCGTCCTTCGTCCTCGGCCTCCTCGGCCTCCTCGTCTTCAACATCTTCCTCGGCCCGGTCGCCATCGTCCTTGCGGCGGTGTCCCTGTGGCGCGGCACGAAGCGCAAGGGCCGGGCATACCTGGGCATGGGCCTGGGCGTTGCCGACCTGCTGGTCCTGCTGGCGTTCGTGCAGATGGACAACACGTTGTCGTGGAGCTTCTAGGAGCCGCGAGCACAGGTATGCGGAGCTGACGGCGAGCGGCCGGGGACGAGCCGCAGCCCAAGTCGACCTTGGAGCCAGGTCGGCTGACAGGGGCCCGTAGAATCGGCGTCACCATGGCTTACCTCGACCACGCCGCGACGACCCCCATGCTCCCGGAGGCGGCAGAGGCACTGACCGCCCAGCTGAGCGTCACCGGCAACGCCTCCTCCCTCCACGCATCCGGCCGCCGCGCGAGGCGCACCGTCGAGGAGGCCCGCGAAACCCTCGCGGAAGCGCTCGGCGCCCGCCCCAGTGAGGTCGTCCTCACCTCCGGCGGCACCGAGGCCGACAACCTCGCGGTCAAGGGCCTGTACTGGTCCCGCCGCGATGCCGACCCCGCAGGCACCCGCACCCGTGTCCTTGCCAGCCCCGTCGAACACCACGCCGTCCTCGACGCCGTCCACTGGCTCGCCGAGCACGAGGGTGCGAACGTCGAGTACCTCCCGGTCGACTCCCACGGACGCGTCCACCCCGACACCCTGCGCGAGGCCATCGCCCGCAACCCCCACGACATCGCCCTGGCGACCGTGATGTGGGCCAACAACGAGATCGGCACCCTCATGCCGATCCGCGAACTCGCGGACGTGGCAAGGGAGTTCGACGTCCCCCTGCACGCCGACGCCGTCCAGGCCTTCGGCCAGGTCCCCGTCGACTTCGCCGCCTCCGGCCTCGCCGCGATGACGGTGTCGGGCCACAAGATCGGCGGCCCCTACGGCATCGGCGCGCTGATGCTCGGCCGCGAATACACCCCCGTACCCGTCCTGCACGGCGGCGGCCAGGAACGCCACGTCCGCTCCGGCACCCTCGACGTCCCCGCCATCGCCTCCTTCGCGGTCGCCGGCCGTCTCGCCGCCGAGCAGCGCGCATGGTTCGCCACCGAGATCGGCGCCCTGCGCGACGCCCTGGTCGAGGCGGTCCGTACGGCCGTCCCGGACGCGATCCTCGGCGGCGACCCCGCACCCGGCGGCCGCCTCCCGGCCAACGCCCACTTCACCTTCCCGGGCTGCGAGGGCGACTCCCTGCTGCTGCTCCTGGACGCCCAGGGCATCGAGTGCTCCACCGGCTCCGCCTGCACCGCGGGCGTCGCCCAGCCCAGCCACGTCCTGCTGGCCACCGGCACCGACCCCGACCTGGCTCGCGGCACCCTCCGCTTCTCCCTCGGCCACACCTCCACCGAGGCCGACGTCGAGGCCGTGGCCAAGGCGATCGGCCCGGCGGTGGAACGAGCGCGGGCGGCAGGGCTCACCTAGGGCCTGATCCGCCGGACAGGCCCTGGCCCGCTACGCGGGCGCCGTACGCGCCTCCCGGACGAGCTTCATGTACCGGTCCCAGTCCCAGTGCTCCCCGGGATCCGTGTGGTCGGTCCCCGGCACCTCCACATGCCCGATGATGTGCTCGCGGTCGACCGGGATGTCGTAGCGCGCGCATATCCGGGCCGTGAGCCGCGCCGAGGCCTCGTACATCTCGTCCGTGAGGTCCTGCGGCCGGTCCACGAAGCCCTCGTGCTCGATGCCGATGCTGCGCTCGTTGTAGTCGCGGTTGCCCGCGTGGTACGCCACGTCCAGCTCGCGGATCATCTGCGTGATGTGGCCGTCCTTGCGGACGATGTAGTGCGCGGCGGCGCCGTGTTCCGGGTCCTGGAACACCTTCACCGCGCTGGCGAAGCTGCCCTGGGTGACATGGATGATCACCATGTCTATGCCGTAGTCGTCGGGCCGGTCCGCCCGCCGCCAGTTCGCGTCCGACGCCGCCACCCACCGCGCGCCCGCGAAGTCGACCTCGCCTTCCTTGCGCGGCTTCTCCACGCCCGGCACCCGCCACCACAACCTCGCGAGCTCGTCGCGGGCCAGCACGGCCGAGCCCGCGGCCGCCACTGCCCCACCGATCAGCAACGCGCGACGCCCGACCTTCCGGTCGCCGTCCTTCGGAGCCTTCCGCTGTCCCATGTGATCGTCAACGGATACCCGGGGGCCCTGGTTCCCGCGCCCCCGTACCCTGGAAGGGTTATGACTGACACCGCGCAGCCCTCCCGCCCCCTCCGCGTCCTCGCCGCCATGTCCGGCGGGGTCGATTCCGCCGTCGCAGCCGCCCGCGCGGCCGAAGCGGGCCACGACGTCACCGGCGTCCACCTCGCACTCTCCGCGAACCCCCAATCCTTCCGCACGGGCGCGCGGGGCTGTTGCACCATCGAGGACTCCCGCGACGCCCGCCGCGCCGCCGACGTCATCGGCATCCCGTTCTACGTGTGGGACCTCGCCGACCGCTTCCGCGAGGACGTGGTCGACGACTTCATCGCCGAGTACGAGGCCGGCCGCACCCCGAACCCCTGCCTGCGCTGCAACGAGAAGATCAAGTTCGCTGCCCTGCTCGACAAGGCGCTGGCCCTCGGCTTCGACGCGGTCTGCACGGGCCACTACGCGACGGTCGTGCTGAACGACGACGGCACGCGCGAACTGCACCGCGCCTCCGACATGGCCAAGGACCAGTCGTACGTCCTCGGCGTCCTGGACGAGCAGCAGCTGGCGCACGCGCTGTTCCCGCTCGGCGACACGCTGACGACGAAGGACGAGATCCGCGCCGAGGCCGAGCGCCGGGGCCTCGCGGTCGCCAAGAAGCCCGACTCGCACGACATCTGCTTCATCGCCGACGGCGACACCCAGGGCTTCCTCGCGCACCGCCTCGGCAAGGCGGAGGGCGACATCGTCGACGAGTCGGGAGCCAAGCTCGGCACCCACGAGGGCGCGTACGGCTTCACCATCGGCCAGCGCAAGGGCCTGCGCATCGGCACCCCGGCCGCCGACGGCAAGCCGCGCTACGTCCTCGACATCTCGCCGGTGAACAACACGGTGACGGTCGGCCCGGCGGCCTCCCTGGACGTCAGCGCCCTCACCGCCATCAAGCCCCGCTGGTGCGGCACCGCCCCGACCGGCCCCGGCACCTACACCGCCCAGCTGCGCGCCCACGGCGGCGAGACCGAGGTGACCGCCGAACTGATCGACGGCACCCTGGAGGTCACGTTCACCGAGCCGGTCCGCGGCGTCGCCCCCGGCCAGGCGATCGTCCTGTACGACGACACGCGCGTGGTGGGCTCGGCGACGATCGCGTCTACGGTGCGGGCGACGCCCACGGCCGTCTGAGGCGGCGCTCCCCGCGCGGTCGGGTCACCCCTCGAAGAACTCCGCGAGGACCGGCCCGAGGACGTCCGGCTCCACCATGTGGGTCTGCCCCTCCAGGCTCCGGTACGTCCCCTCGGGCACGGTCTCCGCGACCGTCCGCGTCGCCTCGCGCATCCAGGAAGGGCTTGCGCCGCCCGCCACGGCCAGGAGCGGGGCCGTGATCGAGGCCAGTCGTTCCCGGGGCGCCAGCCCGTCGCCCATCACGGCGTTGTCGTACGCCAGGCTCGGTGCGATCGCCTCCATTCCGGCCCACATGGGTGACTGGCGGGCACCCTGGATCGTCTGCTCGGCCATGCCGGTGAGCCGGAGGAAGAGCTCGACGGCGTCGCCGCGTCGCCCCTGCGCGAGCGCCTCGGCCAGATTCGCCGTGTACTCGGCGTGCAGCCTGGCACCACCCTCCAGGAAATCGACGAACGGCACCTCGTACACCGCGATCTGACGCACCGGCAGCCCGCTCGCCGCGGCCTCGAGCACCAGCGCACCGCCCGACGAGACGCCGCACAGCGCCGCCTCGCCGCCCATCGTCTCGATCAGGGTGGCGAGATCCTCGACCTCACGCTCCACCGCGTACGGCGCCGTGTCCCCGCTCTCTCCCCGCCCGCGCCTGTCGTACACGGCGACCCTGAAGCGGGCGGACAGGGGCACGGCCAGCGGCGCCACCGTGCCCCCGGTGGACATGGCGCCGCTGACGAGGATCACCACCGGACCCTCACCGGTGATCTCGTACGTGATGGAGGTGCCGTCGGTCGAAATGGTCTTCTTGTCCATGCTTGTGCAGGTTGCCGCACGGCACGGATCTAATCGCCTACGACACTTCGACTTCGTAGAAGCAGAGATGGTCCTTGATCGCGGTGACGTCCGGCTTCGGGTCCGGGTACGACCAGACGAGGTCCGTCGCGTCCGGCAGTGACCAGTAGGAGGCCGTTCCCTTGAAGGGGCAGTAGGTGTGCGTCTCGGAGGGCGTCAGCAGGTCCAGGCGTACGTCCTCGGGCGGGATGTAGTACCGCGCGGGGCAGCCTGTCTCCCGCAGGATGAGCGGGCGGTCGCTCTCGGCCAGGATCTGGTTGCCGTGAACCACCCGCACGCTGCGTGTGCCCTGCTCGATCGTGATCGTGTGTCCGTCAGCCATATCCGCAAAAGCGCTCGCGGGCCCCCGGTTCTTCCCGCGTACGGTGGCTGCATGCGAATCTGCGTCTTCCTCTCCGCCGCCGACCTCGACGACCGTTACACGCGCCCCGCGCGCGAGTTCGCGAAACTGCTGGGCAAGGGCGGTCACACGCTCGTGTGGGGCGGCTCCGACGTCGGGCTGATGAAGGTCGTCGCCGACGGGGTGCAGGAGGCGGGCGGACGGCTCGTCGGGGTCTCCGTCGAGTTCCTGGCCGCCAAGGCGCGCGCCGGTGTCGACGAGATGGTCATCGCCAAGGACCTCGCCGAGCGCAAGAGGCTGCTGCTGGAGAAGGCCGACGCGGTGGTGATCATGGTCGGCGGCACCGGGACCCTGGACGAGGCGACGGAGATCCTGGAGCTGAAGAAGCACGGTCACACCGACAAGCCGGTGGTGCTGCTCAACACCGCGGGGTTCTACGACGGCCTGAAGGAGCAGTTCCGCCGCATGGACGACGAGGGCTTCCTGCCCCGCCCACTGACCGACCTGGTCTTCTTCGCGGAGGAGCCGGTCGGGGCGCTGGCGTATCTGGAGGAGAGCCAGGGGGTGGAGTGACCCCGCGCTGATGCGAGCATGGCGGGCATGGCTACTCATGTGATCACCGGAGCGGGCTCCGGCATCGGCGCGGCCGTCGCCCGCCGCCTGCACGCGCGCGGGGACGAACTTGTCCTGCACGCGCGCGACGCGGGCCGTGCGAAGGAGCTGACGGCGGAGTTTCCCGGCGCGAGGACGCTGGTCGGCGACCTGGCGGACCCGGACAGGCTGTCCTGGGCCTTCTCCCACCAGTCGCTGCCTGACCGGGTGGACTCCCTGCTTCACATCGCCGGTGTCGTGGACCTGGGCGCGGTGGGCGACCTGACCTCCAAGACCTGGCGTCACCAGCTCAACGTCAACCTTGTCTCCCCGGCCGAGCTGACCCGGCACTTCCTCCCCCAACTCCGGACCACCCGCGGCCACGTGATCTTCGTGAACTCCGGCGCCGGCCTCAACGCCCACGCCGGCTGGTCCGCGTACGCCGCCTCCAAGCACGGCCTCAAGGCCCTCGCGGACTCCCTCCGCCACGAGGAGCACGGCAACGGGGTCCGGGTGACCACCGTCTACCCCGGGCGCACGGCGAGCCCCATGCAGGCCAAGGTCCACCAGCAGGAGGGCAAGGAGTACGACGCCTCGAAGTGGATCGACCCCGAGTCGGTGGCGACGACGATCCTGATGGCCCTGGACCTGCCGAGGGACGCGGAGATCAACGATCTGACGGTGCGGCCGGGGCGGTGACGTGGCTCGGGTGGTGAAACCTGGGGCGGACGGTTACATACGCTGTCCGGGTGAGTGACAACACCCAGTTCGCCTTCGCCCCCGCCACCGGCGTCGGTTCCATGCCCGGCGGTGACGCCCGTGAGACCGCCAGGACCGTGACCGGGTCCTTCGAGGACTTCCCGTACCTCGCCGAGCTACCCGCTCGCGGGCCCGGTGCGGACATGATCGGGCGGACCGCCGGAATGCTCGTCGAGCTGTACGCGCGCGTGGAGCCCAGCGGGTGGCGGCTCGGGGACCGGCCGGGGCGGGACACCCGGCGGGCCAGGTCGTGGCTGGGGGAGGACCTCGACGCGCTGGAGGAGTTCACCCAGGAGTACGAGGGGCTGCTGAAGGTCCAGGCCGTGGGGCCGTGGACGCTGGCCGCCGCGCTGGAGCTGCGGAACGGCGAGGCCGCTCTCTCCGACGCCGGCGCCTGCCGCGACCTGGCCGCCTCCCTCGCCGAAGGGCTGCGGCTGCATCTGGAGGAGGTCCGGAGGCGCGTACCCGGCGCCCGACTCGTCCTCCAGCTCGACGAGCCCTCCCTCGTCGCCGTCCTGCGCGGCCAGGTCAGGTCCGCCAGCGGCTACCGCACCCATCGGGCCGTGGACCGGCAGATCGTCGAGGCCACCCTCCGCGACGTCGTCGGGGTTCACGGTGAGGGCCCCGTCGTGGTCCACTCGTGCGCACCGGACGTCCCGTTCGCCCTGCTGCGCCGAGCGGGCGCGGCGGCGATCTCCTTCGACTTCTCCCTTCTCACCGAGCGTGACGACGACGCGATCGGCGAGGCGGTGGAAGGGGGCACGCGGCTCTTCGCCGGTGTCGTCCCGGGCACGGACGGCCCATTGTCAGACCCTGCCGGTAGCGTCATGGGTGTCAGGACGTTGTGGCGCAGGCTGGGGCTGTCACCGGGGCTTCTCGCGGAGGCGGTCACGGTCACGCCGTCGTGCGGACTCGCGGGGGCTTCCCCCGAGTATGTGCGGGGGGCTCTCGCCCACTGTGTCCGGGCGGCGAGATCCCTCGCGGACAACCCAGAGTAACGGGAGGACATTACGGTGGCCGGCGACAAGCAAGCGGAGACGACGGTGCCCGCCGAGGCACGGGAGCAGCACGCGAAGCTCGCTGAGCAGATCGAGGAGCACCGCTTCCGGTACTACGTGAAGGACGCTCCCGTCGTCAGCGATGCGGAGTTCGACAAGCTCCTGCGCTCGCTCGAAGCGCTGGAGGAGGAGTACCCGGAACTGCGAACTCCGGACTCGCCGACCCAGAAGGTCGCGGGCGCGTACGAGACGGAGTTCACCGCGGTCCAGCACCGCGAGCGCATGCTCTCGCTGGACAACGCCTTCGACGACCTGGAGCTCGCCGCCTGGGCCGAGCGCGTCCACAAGGACGTCGGCACGTCGAAGTTCCACTTCCTGTGCGAGCTCAAGGTCGACGGCCTCGCCGTCAACCTCACCTACGAGCAGGGCCGCCTCACGCGCGCGGCGACTCGGGGCGACGGTCGCACCGGTGAGGACATCACTCCCAATGTCCGTACGATCGCGGACATTCCGGACCGCCTGAAGGGCGACCGCATCCCGGATCTGGTGGAGATCCGCGGCGAGGTCTACTTCCCGATGGAGAAGTTCGAGGAGCTCAACGCCCGCCTGGTCGAGGCCGGCGACAAGCCCTTCGCCAACCCGCGCAACGCGGCCGCCGGTTCACTGCGCCAGAAGGACCCGCGCGTCACCGCCACCCGCCCCCTGCACATGGTCGTCCACGGCATCGGCGCCCTGGAGGGCTCCGACGGCATGACCCGCCTCTCCCAGGCGTACGACCTGCTGGGGACCTGGGGCCTGCCGACCGCCCGGCACAACAAGGTGGTCGAGGACCTCGACGGCGTCCGGGAGTTCATCGCGTACTTCGGCGAGAACCGGCACTCCGTGGAGCACGAGATCGACGGAGTCGTGGTCAAGCTCGACGAGATCCCCCTCCAGGGCCGCCTCGGGTCCACCTCGCGCGCACCGCGCTGGGCGATCGCGTACAAGTACGCGCCCGAAGAGGTCAACACCAAGCTCATCAACATCCGCGTGGGCGTGGGCCGTACGGGCCGGGTCACGCCGTACGCCCAGGTCGAACCGGTCACGGTCGCGGGCTCGGAGGTCGAGTTCGCCACCCTGCACAACCAGGACGTCGTGAAGCTGAAGGGCGTCCTCATCGGCGACACGGTGGTGTTGCGCAAGGCCGGTGACGTCATCCCGGAGATCCTCGGCCCCGTCGTCGACCTGCGCGACGGCAGTGAGCGCGAGTTCGTGATGCCGGCCGAGTGCCCCGAGTGCGGTACGGCGCTCCGGCCCATGAAGGAGGGCGACGTCGACCTGCGCTGCCCGAACGCCCGTACCTGCCCGGCCCAGTTGCGCGAGCGCCTGTTCTACCTCGCGGGCCGCAAGGCGCTGGACATCGAGCACTTCGGCTATGTCGCCGCCGCCGCGCTCACCAAGCCGCTGGAGCCGGCCGAGCCGGCGCTGGTGGACGAGGGCGACCTGTTCGACCTGAGCGTCGAGCAGCTGCTGCCCATCAAGGCGTACGTCCTCGACCAGGACAGCGGTCTGCCCAAGCGCGACCCGAAGACCGGCGAGGAGAAGATCGCCACGGTCTTCGCCAACCAGCAGGGCGAGCCCAAGAAGAACGCGGTCGCGATGCTGGAGAACATCGCCGCCGCCAAGGAGCGCCCGCTCGCCCGTATCCTCACCGGCCTGTCGATCCGTCACGTCGGCCCGGTCGCCGCCGAGGCGCTGGCCCGTGAGTTCCGCTCCATCGACCGCATCGAACAGGCCAGTGAGGAGGAGTTGGCGAACACCGACGGGGTCGGCCCGATCATCGCCGCCTCGCTCAAGGAGTGGTTCGCCGAGGAGTGGCACCAGGAGATCCTTCGCAAGTGGAAGGCCGCCGGTGTCCGCACGGAGGAGGAGGGCTCCGGCGAGGACGAGGGGCCGCGTCCGCTGGAAGGGCTTACCGTCGTCGTCACGGGCACGCTGGAGCACTTCACCCGCGACGGCGCCAAGGAGGCGCTGCAAAGTCGCGGAGCGAAAGTGACAGGTTCCGTTTCGAAGAAGACATCTTTTGTCGTCGTAGGTGACAGTCCTGGGTCCAAGTACGACAAGGCCATGCAGCTCAAGGTGCCTGTTCTGAACGAGGACGGATTCGGCGTCCTGCTGGAGCAGGGGCCCGACGCCGCGGCCGAAGTTGCCCTCCCTGCGGAGGAGTAACGGTTGAAGGCCACCGGATAGGCGCATACCAGATGCATACGGGTGGCTGGGGCGCATTCGGGCAACCGTCGACGACCGGGGCCCGTGGAAGCCTTCTGCGGCCTACTGTTGAGGGGTGCGCCTGCCGTGCCCAGCTGCGGTCGGGGCATCTCCTTGCTCCCGACGGGCTTTGCAGGGCGGGGGGAAGGGTTTTCCAACGCGGTGCCGTTGAAGGTTGTTGTCGGGCATCGGGCCGCGTGGCGTGGGCACCGCCGGCTGTGAGAGGGACGGGAATGGAACCGACCGAGAGTGCCGCCCCGGACTCACGGCTGCGCCGGATCGCCGGCGCATGGCGAGGGTGGGCGGCGCGGGCCGCGGAGCGTTCGCGGGTGGAAAGAGGCGCGGGGAGCGCCGCCGGGCCGCACACCGTGGCGGACGGCGGCGCCGTGCGGCTCGACGCCGAGCGCACCGCCGGGCTGCCGGGCTCCGACCACGAACGGCACCTGTCCTGGCCCGCGCTGCCCGCGGCGGTCGTCGCGGCGGCCGGGTTCGTCCTCGGCGCCGGTTTCTACCGGGCGTTCACCGGAAACCACGCCCTCTTCCCGTCCGGCACCGTCGGCTGGTCCCTGGCGGTGCTGACCGGAGTCATCGTCGGCCATCTGGTCGCGCTCGGCCGCGCCCGCTGGTGGGGCGGCACCGGCTCCGGCGCCGCCCTCACCCTCGCCGTGCTGATGCTGTACGGCTGGGTGCCCGCCGGCATGGTCAGCCTCACCGTCGTCGTCCTGGTCGGCATCGCCCGCCGGGGCCGCTGGCGGCAGGGCGTGCTGCACGGTGCGGTGGACATCCTCGGCATCGCCGCCGGGGCCCTCGTGCTGGCCGCCTTCGGCCGCGTGCCCACCGTCGAGAACCCCTGGAACCCCGACACCTGGACGCTCTACACCGCCCCCGGCGTGGTGCTCGTCGCCGCCGCCTACCTGGCGGTCACCCGCGTCCTGCTCTGGTATCTGCACGCCCCGCACGGCGGCCTGCCCACCGTCGCCCGCACCGCCCTGGTCAGGCAGGGACTGGTCGCCGTCGCGCTGCTCGGCATCGCGCCGCTGGTGTGCGTGGTCGCCATCGCCAAGCCCCTGTTGCTGCCGCTGTTCTCCATCCCCCTCATCGCCCTGGACTCCACCCTGTGGATCGCCCGGGCCAGGGCGGAGGAGCAGCTGCGCGACCCGCTGACCGGGCTGCCCAACCGGCAGTGGCTGCTGGAGCGCATCTGGACCGCGCTCGACGACGCCGAGCGTATCGGCGCCCGGTCCGCCCTGATGCTGATCGACCTCGACCGCTTCCGATCGGTCAACGACACGCTCGGCCATCTCGCCGGTGACCGGTTGCTGCTGCAGATAGCGGACCGACTGCGGCTCGCCCTGCCGCGCGGAGCGGAGGCCGCGCGGCTCGGCGGTGACGAGTTCGCCGTGTTACTGCCGGTCGCCGACTCCACGACGTCCGCGACCCGGGTCGCCCGCGGCCTCGTCACCGCCCTCAGCTCCCCGCTCGACCTCGACGGGCTCACCCTGGTCCTGGAGGCCAGCGCCGGCGTCGCCGTCTTCCCCGACCACGCCCTCGACGCCGAGGGGTTGCTGCGGCGCGCGGACGTGGCGATGTACCAGGCGAAACGGGACCGTACGGGCGTAGAGGTCTACGAGTCGAAGCGGGACTCCAACACCCCGGACCGGCTGGGCCTGCTGGGCGATCTGCGCCGGGCGCTCGACGCGCACGAGGTCGAGCTGCACTACCAGCCGAAGGTGCGCTTCGACGGACAGGTCGCCGGGCTGGAGGCGCTGGTGCGCTGGGTGCATCCGGAACGCGGGAAGGTGCCACCGGACGAGTTCATAGCGATCGCCGAGTCGTCGGGGCTGATGCCGCATCTGACGGAGTACGTGCTGGAGACGGCGCTCGGGCAGGTGGCGCAGTGGCGCTCGCAGGGCCTGTTCGTGCCCGTGGCGGTCAACGTCTCTCCCCGTGACGTCCACACCCCCGGATTCGCGGGTTCCGTCGCGGCGCGGCTGGCCCGGCACGGTGTTCCGGCAGGAGCGCTCCAGCTGGAGATAACGGAACACGTCCTGCTGGAGGACCCGCAGCGGGCCGCCGACACGCTCGCCGGGCTGACCGGGCACGGCGTGAAGATGTCCCTGGACGACTTCGGCACGGGGTACTCGTCCCTCGTGCACCTCAGACGACTGCCGGTCAGCGAGCTGAAGATCGACCGCTCGTTCGTGGCGCGGCTCGCGTTCGACGTCGAGGACGCGGAGATCGTGCGCTGCACGGTGGATCTGGCGCACTCCCTCGGCCTGCTCGTCGTCGCCGAGGGCGTCGAGGACGACGAGACCTGGGAACGCCTGCGGGACCTGGGCTGCGACGCCGTCCAGGGGTGGCTGGTCGCGGCGGCGATGCCGCCGGAGGAGACGACGGCCTGGCTGCGGGCACGGGGTTCGCGGGGGTGGCAGCGACCGCGGGCGGCGCTTCCCGCCGCAGAGTGAGTTGTGGGGCGTACATGTGAGTGCCGGGGCAGGCGTACGCCCGCCCCGGGGGAATCCGTTTCACGGGCACAGGGCCCCGCCCCATAGGATTGGGCCCAAACACCACACACTCACCCCAGAGGATCGCTGCATGCCTGGCATCACGCGCGAGGAGGTCGCCCACCTCGCACGGCTGGCGCGTCTGGAGCTGAAGCCCGAAGAGCTCGAGCACTTCGCGGGACAGCTGGACGACATCATCGGCGCGGTCGCACGCGTCAGTGAGGTCGCCGACCAAGACGTACCGCCGACCTCGCACCCGCTCCCGCTGACGAACGTCATGCGCGTGGACGAGGTCCGTCCGTCGCTCACCCCCGAGCAGGCGCTCTCCGGCGCCCCGGCCCAGGAGCAGCAGCGTTTCAAGGTGCCGCAGATCCTGGGGGAGGACTAACCGCCATGACGGACAACATCATCAAGCTCACGGCCGCCGAGACCGCCGCGAAGATCGCTTCCGGTGAGCTCACGGCCGTGCAGGTCGCCGAGGCCCACCTCGCCCGCATCGAGGCCGTCGACGAGAAGGTGCACGCCTTCCTGCACGTCGACCGCGAGGGCGCCCTCGCGCAGGCCCGCGCCGTCGACGAGAAGCGCGCCAAGGGCGAGAAGCTCGGGCCGCTCGCCGGTGTTCCCCTCGCGCTCAAGGACATCTTCACCACCGAGGGCGTTCCGACGACCGTCGGCTCGAAGATCCTGGAGGGGTGGATTCCGCCGTACGACGCCACCCTCACCAAGCGTCTGAAGGCCGCTGACGTCGTCATCCTCGGCAAGACCAACATGGACGAGTTCGCCATGGGGTCCTCCACCGAGAACAGCGCGTACGGCCCGACCGGCAACCCCTGGGACCTCACCAAGATCCCCGGCGGCTCCGGTGGCGGCTCCTCCGCCGCGCTCGCCTCCTTCCAGGCGCCCCTCGCCATCGGCACCGACACCGGCGGCTCCATCCGCCAGCCGGCCTCCGTCACCGGCACGGTCGGCGTGAAGCCGACGTACGGGGCCGTCTCGCGGTACGGCATGGTCGCGTTCTCGTCCTCCCTCGACCAGGGCGGGCCCTGTGCCCGTACGGTCCTGGACGCGGCCCTGCTGCACGAGGTCATCGCCGGGCACGACCCGCTCGACTCCACGTCGATCGACGCCCCGGTCCCGCCGGTCGTCGAGGCCGCTCGCAACGGCAGCGTCGCCGGGATGCGCGTCGGTGTCGTCAAGCAGTTCCGCGGCGAGGGCTACCAGGCCGGCGTCATCCAGCGGTTCGACGAGTCCGTCGAGCTGCTCAAGGGGCTGGGCGCCGAGATCGTCGAGCTGGACTGCCCGTCCTTCGACCTCGCGCTCTCCGCGTACTACCTGATCGCGCCCTCCGAGTGCTCCTCCAACCTCGCCCGCTTCGACGGCCTGCGCTACGGCCTGCGGACCGGCGACGACGGCACGAACTCCGCCGAGGCGGTCACGTCGATCACCCGTGAGGCGGGCTTCGGCCCCGAGGTGAAGCGCCGCATCATGCTCGGCACGTACGCGCTCAGCTCCGGCTACTACGACGCGTACTACGGCAGCGCCCAGAAGGTCCGCACGCTCATCACGCGCGACTTCGAGAAGGCCTTCGAGCAGGTGGACGTCATCGTCTCCCCGACGACGCCGACCACCGCCTTCGCGATCGGCGAGCGCGCCGACGACCCGATGGCGATGTACCTCGCCGACCTCTGCACCATCCCGACGAACCTCGCGGGCAACTCGGCCATGTCCCTGCCCTGCGGTCTGGCCCCGGAGGACAACCTCCCGGTCGGCCTGCAGATCATCGCCCCGGCGATGAAGGACGACCGCCTGTACAAGGTCGGAGCCGCCGTCGAGGCCGCCTTCGTGGAAAAGTGGGGGCACCCGCTGCTCGAGGAGGCTCCGTCGCTGTGAGCAAGGCAATGTCCAAGGCCAAGGGCTTCAAGAAGTCCAAGTCCGGTCTGTACCTGTCCATGGCCACCACCGCGTTCGGTGCGGTCAACGTCGCCAAGCAGGCCAAGAAGGCCCGCGTGGAGAGCGACACGCTGCGCCTGATCGACGCCGCCGTGTCCGCCGCCGCGATCGTCACCGGCCTCGCCATCCTCTACCGCGAGCTGAAGCGGCTGGGCGACGACGACGTCCTGCTGGGCTGAGAGGGAAGTTTCACCGTGACCACCACGACCGACTTGGTGTCGTACGAGGACGCGCTGGCGTCGTACGACCCCGTCATGGGCCTTGAGGTCCATGTCGAACTCGGCACCAAGACCAAGATGTTCTGCGGCTGTTCGACCGAACTCGGTCAGGACGCCAACACGCAGACCTGCCCCACCTGCCTCGGCCTGCCGGGCTCGCTCCCGGTCGTCAACGCGACCGGCGTCGAGTCCGCGATCAAGATCGGTCTCGCGCTGAACTGCGAGATCGCCGAGTGGTGCCGCTTCGCCCGGAAGAACTACTTCTATCCGGACATGCCGAAGAACTTCCAGACCTCCCAGTACGACGAGCCGATCGCCTTCAACGGCTACCTCGACGTCCAGCTGGAGGACGGCGAGACCTTCCGCGTGGAGATCGAACGCGCCCACATGGAGGAGGACACCGGCAAGTCGACGCACGTCGGCGGCGCGACGGGCCGTATCCACGGCGCCTCGCACTCGCTGCTCGACTACAACCGCGCCGGCATCCCGCTCATCGAGATCGTCACCAAGCCGATCGAGGGTGCGGGCGAGCGTGCTCCCGAGGTCGCGAAGGCGTACGTCCGTGAGCTGCGCGAGGTCATCAAGGCGCTCGGTGTCTCGGAAGCCCGCATGGAGATGGGGCAGATGCGCTGCGACGTGAACCTGTCGCTGCGCCCGAACGGCACCGAAAAGTTCGGCACCCGCTCCGAGACGAAGAACGTGAACTCGCTGCGTTCCGTGGAACGTGCGGCCCGCTTCGAGATCCAGCGGCACGCGGCCGTCCTCAGCAGCGGCGGGACGATCATCCAGGAGACCCGGCACTTCCACGAGGACACGGGGTCCACGACCTCGGGCCGGGTGAAGGAAGAGGCCGAGGACTACCGGTACTTCCCCGAGCCGGACCTCGTCCCGGTTGCTCCGTCCCGCGAGTGGGTCGAGGAGATCCGCGCCGCGCTGCCGGAGATGCCGCTGGCCCGCCGTACCCGGCTGCTCGCCGAGTGGGGCATCTCCACCGTCGAGATGCAGGCGATCCTCAACGCCGGTGCGCTGGACCCGATCGTCGCCACGATCGACGCCGGTGCCGACGCCGCCTCCGCCCGCAAGTGGTGGATGGGCGAACTGGCGCGCAGCGCCAACGAGTCGGGCAAGTCGCTCGACGAGCTGGCCATCACGCCGGTCGAGGTCGCCCGCGTCTCCGAGCTGGTCTCGAAGGGCGACCTCAACGACAAGCTGGCCCGCCAGGTCATCGAGGGCGTTCTCGCGGGCGAAGGCACCCCGGACGAGGTCGTCGACAAACGCGGTCTGAAGGTCGTCTCTGACGAGGGCGCGCTCACCACCGCCGTCGAGGAGGCCATCGCCGGCAACCCGGGCATCGCCGACAAGATCCGCGGCGGCAAGGTGGCCGCGGCCGGCGCCCTGGTCGGCGCGGTCATGAAGGCGACCCGGGGTCAGGCCGACGCCGCGCGCGTCAAGGAACTGATCCTGGAGAAGCTGGGCGTCAGCGAGGGCTGAGCGCCGACAACCGAAACGGCCCCGGAGGCAGCTCCTCCGGGGCCGTTGTCGTGCTCACAGGGTCACTTACGGCGTCCTACGAGCCGTACGAAACCCAGCGCGCGGCCCTCGTCGAGCCGCACCATCTCGCCGACCTGGCGGGCCATGGTGCGATGGAACTCCTCGGGACTCTCCTCGGCGATCACGTCGCACCACAGCAGCCAGTCCCGCCAGCCGTCGTCCAGCCAGTCGGCCGCCTCGACCTCGACGGCGCCATTGCGCGTCCAGTGCCGGCGCCACCACTCGGCGGTGTGGAAGCACCAGAAGTCGGGCTCCCACCACGGCTTGAGATGCTCGGGCGGCTCGATGCCGTCCGGCTCCTCCCGCAGTGCCGGCACGACGACGCCGATCCGCCCGCCGGGCTTCAACAGCCGTGTCAGCGTGGGCAGATAGAGATCGTTCGTGCCGAAGTACTGGTACGCGTCGATGCTCACGATCGCATCGAAGCTGCCCTCGGCGAACGGCAGGTCGTGCGCCTCGGCGTGCACGGGCAGCACCCGGTCGGCGAAGCCCGCCTCGGCCACCCGCCGCGCGTTGTCGTCGGGCTTGATCCACAGGTCGGCGGCGGTGACCTGGGCGTCGTACTCCCTGGCCAGGAAGACGGAGGTCATCGCCCGGCCGCAGCCCAGGTCGAGGACGCGTGCGCAGGGACGCAGGGCGTCCAGGCCGAGGGCGGGGGCGAGCCACTCCAGCAGCCAGAGGGCGTTGGGGCCCATCTGGTTGTCGACGACCCAGCGGGGGTCGTAGCTGTTGCTGCGCGGGTAGCGGGGGTGGGTCAGCCGCTTGGCGAGATCCTCATTCGAGGTCCTCTGCGTGATGTCTGGCATCGGTGAACGGGCTCCTTGAGTCCGGGGAAGCGGAAGGGGATACGGAGGAGCTCGGTCGGACGCTCAAACAATGCACCTGCCCAGGTCGGCGGCGGTGTGCCGCGGTCATGGTTGACCTTCGGAAGCTAGCAGCCCGCCCTTCGGACTGGCATCTGGTTTCTCAGCGCGACGCGCTACGCTCGCCCGCCATGAGTGGACGCGGTGATTCCGAGATATCCGAGACGCGGGAGGAGCAGGCGGAGCAGCCCGAGACGCCGGAGGACGAGCGCGACGAAGACCTGGCGGACGCCGAGGATCCGGCGCAGGTGGCGCGGCGGGCCCGCTGGACGGCGGCCGGGACCGGGGTGCTCCTCGCCCTTGCGGGGCTGGCCGCCTCGACCCTTCGTGCCACAGGTTCCGCCCCGGCCCTCGTCCCGGCCGCCTACGCCTTCGGGGCCGCCGTCTGCGCGCTCGCCGCGTTCCTCGGCTCGCGGGGGCGCACC
Source organism: Streptomyces sp. cf386 (assembly GCF_900103585.1). Lineage (GTDB taxonomy): Bacteria > Actinomycetota > Actinomycetes > Streptomycetales > Streptomycetaceae > Streptomyces. Next base: position 17,975 of record NZ_FNHV01000039.1, on the reverse strand, counting down.
CGCCGGGCGCTGTGGCTGCTCGTCACCGGGGTGATGGTGATGGCGCTGGGGGATCAGTTCGACTGATGTGAAAGGCGTCACGCGGGGATGACAGAGGGGCCGTTACTGTCCTGTGATCTGCCTCCCACTCTTGTGAATAAACCCACGAACGCCATAAACGATCTTCCTCGCCTGCGAGAGTTTGCTTCACATCGCTCATGCGTTCTTTGCGGGCTGTTCACTTCATGAACGACTTATCCCGGTCAAAGATCCACAAATCGCCCCCGGGAGCTCGTTCGTGGCAGCTCTTGCACGCTGGTGTGTCCAGCGCCGCCTCGTCGCCGTACTGCTCTGGCTGCTCGCCTTCGGTGGGGTGACCGCGGCCGCCGCCGTCACGGGCACCGCGTACTCGAACGACTACCACGTCCCCGGCACCGAGTCCGGCCGCGCCACCCAGCTCCTGGAGGACGGTTTCCCCGGCCTCGGCGGCGACAGTGACACCGTTGTCTGGCACACCACGTCCGGCACCGTCCGTGCCGCCGACGTCGAACAGACCATGACCCGCACCCTGGACGAGATCGCGGAGCTGCCGGGTGTCGCGGCCGTCGGCAGCCCGTACGACAAGCAGGGCGCCGCCCAGATCAGCGAGGACGGGCACACGGCGTACGCCGTCGTCACCTTCGGCGACAGCGCCGAGAACCTCGACAGGGGCGAGGCGCAGGCCGTCGTGAACGCGGCCGAGGCCGCCGAGGCCGACGGGCTCCAGGTGGAGCTGGGCGGCAGCGCCGTCGGGCTCACCGAGTCGCCGGGCGGGCATCTCGCCGAGGCCGTCGGGGTGGCCGTCGCCGCGGTCGTGCTGTTCCTCGCCTTCGGCTCGCTCGCCGCCTCCCTGCTGCCCATCGCCACCGCGCTGGTGAGCGTCGGCACCGCGTACGCCGGGATCGCCCTGCTGGGGCACGCCATGACCGTGGCCGACTTCGCGCCCATGCTCGGGATGCTCATCGGGCTCGGCGTCGGCATCGACTACGCGCTGTTCATCGTCACCAGACACCGCCGCGGACTGAAGCGCGGGCTGTCCGTCACCGAGTCGATCACGAACGCCGTGGCCACCACCGGTCGTGCGGTCGTGTTCGCGGGTGCCACGGTGTGCATCGCCCTGCTCGGGATGCTGATCCTCCGGCTCAGCTTCCTGAACGGCGTCGCGATAGCCGCCTCGCTGACCGTGGTCCTGACGGTCGCCGCCTCCGTGACCCTGCTGCCCGCCCTGCTGTCCTTCATCGGCATGCGCGCCCTCAGCCGCCGCGAGCGGCGCCGGCTGGCCGAGCACGGACCCGGGCCCGAGCTGCCGACCGGGTTCGCCGCCCGCTGGTCGGCGTTCGTGGAGCGCCACCCCAAGGCGCTCGGCGCGATCGCCCTGGCCGTCATCACGGTCCTCGCACTGCCCACCCTCGGCCTGCGCCTGGGCACCTCCGACCAGGGCAACAACCCGGAGTCCTCCACCACCCGCCAGGCCTACGACCTCCTCGCCGACGGATTCGGGCCCGGTGTGAACGGCCCGCTCACTCTGGTCACCGAGGTCGACGGCGGCGACGACCGGCTCGCCCTCGACAACCTCGACGCGACCCTGCGGGGCACCGAGGGCGTCGCCTCGGTGACCCCGGTGAGGTACAACACCGGTGGCGACACCGCGTACCTCACCGTCGTACCGGAGTCCTCCCCGCAGTCACGGCAGACCAGCGAGCTCGTCGACCGGCTGCGCGAGAAGGTCCTGCCGCGCGCCGAGACCGGTACCTCGCTCGATGTGCAGGTCGGCGGCATGACGGCCGGCTACGACGACTTCGCCGACATCATCGTCGGCAAGCTGCCGCTGTTCGTCGGCGTCGTCATCGGCCTGGGCTGTCTGCTGCTCCTGCTCGCCTTCCGGTCCGTCGGGATACCCCTGAAGGCCGCCGCGATGAACGTGGCCGCCGTCGCCGCCGCCTTCGGTGTCGTCGTCGCGATCTTCCAGTGGGGCTGGGGCAGCGAACTCCTCGGACTGGGTCGCGCGGGCCCGATCGAGCCCTTCCTCCCGGTGATCATGGTGTCGGTGCTGTTCGGCCTGTCCATGGACTACCAGGTCTTCCTGGTCGGCCGGATGTACGAGGAATGGCTGGAGACCGGCGACAACCGGAGGGCCGTGCGGATCGGCCTCGCCGAGACCGGCCGCGTGATCAACTCCGCCGCGGTCATCATGATCTCGGTCTTTCTCGCCTTCGTCCTCAGCGGCGACCGGGTGATCGCCATGTTCGGCATCGCGCTGGCCGCAGCCGTCGCCCTGGACGCCTTCGTCCTGCGCACCCTGCTCGTCCCCGCCCTGATGCACATGCTCGGCGGCGCCAACTGGTGGCTGCCCCGCTGGCTCGAGGCGCGCCTGCCCCGCATCAGCATCGAGCCGCCCGAGTCCCGTGCCGCCCATGAGAGGCTGGCCGCCGCGACGGACGCCGAGGTGGCGGACGTGCTGGCCGAGGAGGAGCGAGGGCGGGATGTACGCGATATCGCTGGGTGACGACGGAGCCGAACTGCGCCCCCTGGAGCCCTGGTACGCCGAGGAGTTCCTCGCCCACCTGGAGCGGGGGCGCGACTTCATCAACCAGTACATCCCCTTCGGGGCGAAGGCCACCGACGTGGACTCCGCGCGCGAGGTGCTCCAGCGCTACGCCGACATGCGCGCCGCCGACACCGGCTCCCTGCACGGCATCTGGCTGGACGGCAAACTCGTCGGCGGGGTGCTCTTCCTCAACTTCGACGCCGAGAACGCCAACGCCGAGGTCGGCTGCTGGCTGGAGCCCGCCGGCACCGGGCGCGGGCTCGTCACGCGCGCGATGCGCGTCCTCATCGACTTCGCGGTCGAGCAGCGCCGCATCCACCGCGTCGAGTGGATCGCGTCCGCCGGGAACACCCCGAGCCTCGATGTCGCCCGGAGGCTCGGAATGACCCGCGAAGGGGTGCGCCGGGAGAGCTACCCCTATCGTGGAGTGCGGCACGACCTCGAGGTGTGGTCGATCCTGGCCCCCGAGTGGCGTGAGGCACGCACGCGTGCCGCTCACAACGACCGATAAGAGGCCTCGACGAAATTAAGAGACCTCTCAGACAGCGTCCGTACGGTGCGAGGCATGGGAACGAAGACAGTGGACGAGAGCGGCGCCGACTCCGGCACCCAGGCGAAGACCGACGAGGAGAAGGTGGACGTCGTCAAGACGACCGAGGCCACTGAGGCCACTGAGGCGACCGACTCCGACGAGGTCACGGAGAACGACGAGATCGAGGCCGAGGACGAGGTGACCGCCGAGGCCACGGAAGAGGGCCCCACCGGCGTCGGCCAGGGCGCGGGCGCGGTCGTCTCCGCGGCGCTCGGCCTCGTCTCCCTGACCGGCGGCTGGATCGGTACGGTCGCCGCCGCCCGCGAGACCCTCGTCGGCCAGCTGGAGACCGCCTCGAACGCGAGCGTCGCCCAGCAGATCAAGGAGGTCTACGGCGACGCCTGGCAGACCTCCGCCGTGTGGGCCGGCGTGTTCGCGCTCGCCGCGCTGATCGTCGGCGTCGTGGTGCTCGCCCGTCCCGCGTTCGGCGCGCCCGGCAAGCCGCAGGCCACGTGGATCAAGTCGGTCGCCTGGGGCGGCGTCGCCCTCGGTGTCATCGGCCTGCTGTTGGCCGTGCTCAAGTACACCGACGCATTGCTCGGCCTGCCGACAGCGAGCTGAGTCACCACAAGTCCCGAGGGGTCCCAGGGCAGCCGTAAGCACCTTAGACGGCGCCCTGAGGCCCCTCACGCGTGTCTAAGGCCCCGCCAACCGGCGAAGATGCGGAACTCTCCCGATGTGGCGGACCCGCCTGGGAGACGAAGGTGGAGGCATCGCGCAACGCGACGCCAGAACCCGCGTCTCACCAGGGAAAACGAGGGACCACCTGTGTACGAGTACGAGCTCCACCACCTCCGTTCCGCCGAACTGATCCGCCGGGCCGAGCACGAGCGCCTGGTCCGTGAGGTCGTCCGCTCCCGCCGCGCGACCCGCCGCGAGGCCGCGGAAGGCTCCGCTGAGGGGGTGGGGGAGAGGGAGGCGCATACGTGGCGCCGCCGCAGGCACCGGCGTCCGCGTGCCGCGTGAAGGCGAGGGAGGCGATCTCAGCCCGTCCGGCGTTTGAGGACGAGGCCCTTTCGGGGCCGAAGCGGGGGTCTGGGGGCGGCAGCCTCCAGAGGGCGGCGCCCACGACGCCGAGCCCGGCGAAAACCGTTGCCCTCCTGCCCGCACCGCGTGCGATGCTCGGCCCCGTGGAGAGCCAGTCCGTCAGCCCCGTGTTCGTCGGTCGCGCAGCAGAGTTGGAGACGCTGCACGACGCCTTCGCCCGCGCCGCCGGAGGCGACCCGCAGGCGTTGGTGATCGGCGGCGAGGCCGGGGTCGGCAAGACCCGCCTCGTCGAGGAGTTCGCCGGCGCCGCCGCCCGCGAGGGCGCCGTCGTCGTGTTCGGCGGCTGTGTCGAAATCGGCGCCGACGGACTGCCGTTCGCCCCGTTCTCCACTGCACTGCGCGCCCTGCGCCGCGAACTGCCCGAGGAACTCGCCGCCGCAGCCGCCGGTCAGGAGGAGGAACTGGCGCGGCTGCTGCCCGAGTTGGGCGAGACGGCGGCGGCCCGCAGGGCGGACCGGTCCGACGAGGAGGGCATGGCCCGCCTCTTCGAACTCACCGCCCGTCTCCTGGAGCGCGTCGCCGCCGACCGCACCGTCGTCGTCGCCCTGGAGGACCTGCACTGGGCCGACGCCTCCACCCGCCACCTCCTCGCCTACCTCTTCCGCACCCTGCGCACCGGCCGCCTCGTCGTCCTCGCCACCTACCGCTCCGACGACATCCACCGCCGCCACCCCCTGCGCCCGCTCCTCGCCGAACTCGACCGCCTGCGCACGGTTCGTCGTCTCGAACTCGGCCGCTTCAACCGCGCCGAGGTCGGCCGCCAGATCGCCGGAATCCTGGCGTGCGAACCCGACCCGGCCCAGGTCGACGCGATCTTCGAACGCTCCGACGGCAACGCCTTCTTCGTCGAGGAACTCGCCGTCGCCGCCCACGAGGGCAGCTGCACCGGCCTCACCGACTCCCTGCGCGACCTGCTCCTGGTCCGCGTCGAGGGACTGCCCGAGAGCGCCCAGCGGGTCGCCCGGATCGTCGCCGAGGGAGGCTCCACCGTCGAGTACCGGCTGCTCGCCGCCGTCGCCCGGCTCGCCGAGGACGACCTCATCGAGGCGCTGCGGTCCGCCGTCAACGCCAACATCCTCATCGCCGCGCCCGGCGGCGACGGCTACCGCTTCCGGCACTCCCTGGTCCGTGAGGCCGTCGGCGACGACCTGCTGCCCGGCGAGCGCTCCCGCCTCAACCGCCGTTACGCCGAGGCCCTGGAGGCCGACCCGACGCTCGTCCCGGCCGACGTGCACGTCACGCGGCTGGCCAGCTACTGGTACCACGCCCACGACCCGGCCAAGGCCCTGCCCGCCGTCCTGGACGCGTCGGTCACCGCCCGCCGCAGGCACGCCCACTCCGAGCAACTGCGGCTGCTGGAACGCGCGATGGAGCTGTGGGACTCCGCCCCCGAGGACGTACGGGCCACGCTGCGCCCCGTCGACTACACCGAGGTCTATCCCCCCTGCGGCTGCGACCCCGCCACCAAGCCCCTGCGCTACCTCGACCTCATGGCCGAGGCCGCCGTCGCCGGACGGCTCTGCGGGGAGCGCGAACGCGCCCTGAAGATCACCAAGCGGGCCCTGCACATCCTGGAGGAGGACGGCGACCCCCTGCGCGCCGCCTGGTTCTGGGTCCAGCGTTCCCGACTGGTCCAGGCCCAGGCCCGCGGCGACGGCTGGAAGGAACTGGCCACCGCGCAGCAACTGGTGCGCGGACTGCCGCCGTCCGAGGTGCACGCCGAGGTGCTCGCCGCAGCCGCCAACTGGTCGATGCTGCGCGACCCCGGCCCCGACGCCATGTCCGCCGCCGAGCGGGCCGTCGAGTACGCGCGCATGGTGGGCGCCGAGGACATCGAACTCAACGCACGGCTCACACTCGGCGGACTCATGGTCGACGCCGGGCAGATCGAGGCCGGCCTGGCCCAGATGAACGAGGTCAGGGAGGAGGCACTGGCTCGCGGCCTCACCGCCGTGATCGGACGCAGCCATGTGAACCTGCCGTCCGTCCTGGAAGGCGTCGGCCGCTCCGAGGAGGCCGTGGGCCTCCTGCGGGAGGGACTGCGGCTGACCCAGAAGACGGGCCTGCGCGACACCGAGGCCTGGATCTGGGCGAACCTCGCCGAGTCACTGATCTCCCTGGGCCGTTGGGACGAAGCCGTAGAGGCCGCGGTCAACGCCCAGCGCACAGGGCGGCCCGCCAAGCCGCACGGCGGCGGCTCCAACAGCCTTGCCCACCTTGCGCTCTCCCGCGGCGAGGTCGCCGCGGCCGCCGGCCATCTGGCCTCCGCCCGCGCCACCTACGGCACCCACGACGCCGTGCCGCAGAGCAACCTGCCGATGGCCTGCCTCACCATCGGCATAGCCGCCGCCGAGGGCCGCCTCCTCGACGCCCGCGCCGAGGGCGACCGGGCCCTGAGCACCGGCTTCCCGCCCGGCACCCAGCGCTACGCCTGGCCGCTGCTGCTGGCCGCCGCCCTCGCCGAGTCCGAGGCCCGCGCCCATGCGCTGCCCGCCGCTCAAGAGGGCCGCGCCGCCTACCTGGAACGGCTCTTCGAGGCCGTCCGCAAGCTCACCACGGGCGCCCCCCTGTGGCTGGCGTACGACAAGTGGACCCGAGCCGAACTCGACCGCGCCGAGAGCCGGGCCACCGTCGACACCTGGTCGGATGTGGTCACAGCCTTCGAGGCCCTGGAACGCCCCTACGACCTCGCCCAGGTCCGCCACCGCCTCGCCGAGGCACTGCTCGAGATCGGCGGCGAGGACGAGCGCGCCCGCGCCACGGAACTGCTCCGCCTGAACCGGGCCACCGCCACCCACCTGGGCGCCCGCCCCCTCGCCGACGCCACGGCCCACCTGGCCCAGCGTGCCCGCCTCTCCCTCACCGCGGCCCCGCCCCCGGCCGACCCGGCCGACTCCCTCGGACTCACCACCCGGGAACGGGACGTCCTGCGTCTGGTCTCCGCCGGTCGCACCAACCGTCAGATCGCCGAGGAGCTCTTCATCTCCCCCAAGACGGCCAGCGTCCATGTGTCGAACATTCTCGGAAAGCTCGGCGTCTCAGGGAGGGGGGAAGCAGCCGCGATGGCGCATCGGATGGGGTTGTTCTCGGCCGAAACGGTCACATCCGGAACGAGAAGCTGAGGTTTACGCTGTAAGGGACGTCGCGTCGGCCAAGGGAGGTTTCGTGTTCAACGCCTTCGAGGAACTCTTTGCTCCCGGCCGCAAGCACACCCGCGACGAGCAGAACCGACTGGAACTGACCCGCGAGGACGTCGGGGACAACGACCCCGGGCGTGGGCCGATAGATCTCGCGTCCGGGAAGGTGGTCGTACGGCGGCCCGAGGCGTCGGCGCAGGAGGCCGACGGAGCGGAGTGAGGGGCTCTCAGCTCACCTGCACCTCCAGAATCCGGTCGTCCCCGTCCTTGGGATCGCCCCGTCCGTCCGTGTTGCTCGTCGTCAGCCACAGCTTGTCGCCGCCCGCCGGGACGACCGTGCGCAGCCGGCCGTACTCGCCCTCCAGGAACGCCTGCGGGTCCGCCGATGCCTCCGTGCCGTTCAGCGGGACGCGCCACAGGCGCTGGCCCTTCAGACCGGCCATCCAGACGGAGCCCTCGGCGTAGGCAATGCCACTGGGGGAGGCGTCGTCGGTGCCCCACTGGGCCAGCGGGTTCTGGTACTGGCTGTCGTCGGACTTGCCCTCGACCTCGGGCCAGCCGTAGTTGCCGCCCGGCTTGATCGCGTTCAGCTCGTCCCAGGTGTCCTGGCCGAACTCGGCGGCGAACAGGCGCTGTTGGGCGTCCCAGGCCAGGCCCTGCACATTGCGGTGGCCGAACGAGTACACCGGGGAGTTGGGGAAGGGGTTGCCCGGGGCCGGTTCGCCCTCCGGTGTCAGGCGCAGGATCTTGCCGCCTGTGGACTCCTTGTTCTGGGACAGCCCGGTGTCGCCGCTCTCGCCCGTGCCCGCGTACAGCATCTTGTCCGGGCCGAAGGCGATCCGGCCGCCGTTGTGGATGTAGCCCTTGGGGATGCCCTTGAAGATCGTGTCGGGCGCGCCCAGTTGCTCACCGGACGGCCGCTGCTCGTCGTACAGCATGCGGACGATGCGGTTGTCCGAGGCCGAGGTGAAGTACGCGTAGACCATGTGGTCCGAGGCGTAGTCCGGCGACAGCGCCAGGCCCATGAGGCCGCCCTCGCCCGCCGGTGACACCCCCGGTACCTCGCCCAGCTCTGTCTTCTTGCCCGTCTCCCCGTCGACCCGGGTGATCGTGGCCTCGTCGCGGGAGGAGACGAGCAGATCGCCGTCGGGGAGCGGGGCCAGGCCCCAGGGGGTGTTCAGGCCCTCGGCGACGGTGCGCACCACCTTGACCGTGCCCTGCGCGGGCGGGGTCTCCGCCGCCTGCCGGGTGGGCGACGATCCCGGATCCGCATTGCTGGACGCCCCGCTCTTGCCCTCGTCCGGCGACCCCCCGCTGTCGGAGGAGCAGCCGGCCGTCAGCAGGAGTGCGGCGGCGGCCGTCACGGCCGCCACAACTCGACGTTGCACGATCAAGGTCCCTTCGACGCGGCGGGTTCTACTTTTCTTACACCGCTCGCGCCTCAGAGGTTCCCGAACTGTGAACCTTGAATCAGAGCCGCCGGGGCCCTGCAGATGTCAGTCCCAGGATCCCCGGGCCCCCGGCAGGTCCGCCACCTCCGCCAGGTCCTCCCGCGTCAGCCGCAACCCCTCGGCCCCGGCGTTCTCCGTCACCCAGCGCTCCTGCTTGGCCCCCGGCACCGCCACCACGTGCCGTCCCTGCGCCAGTACCCAGGCCAGCGCCACCTGCGCGGGCGTGACCCCGTCACCGTGACGGGCCGCGATCCGGCGCAGGCCGACGACGATCGGCTGGTTCGCCGCCATCATCTCCGCGGTGAAGCGCGGGTGCCGGGCGCGGACGTCGTCCGGTTCGAAGCCCTGCCCGGGGGTGAGCGTGCCGGTCAGGAAGCCGTTGCCCAGGGGCATGGCCGCGAGGAAGCCGACGCCGCGCGCCTCGCACCACGGCAGCAGCGTCTCCAGCGCATCAGGCGACCACACCGACAGCTCCGCCTGCACGGCGCTCACCGGGAAGACCTGCTGCACCCGCTGCAACTGCCGGATCGTCGCATCGTGCAGGCGCGCTCCGGAGCGGCGGCCGCCTCGCGCGCCCATCGCGCACAGCCCCAACGCCCGTACCTTTCCGGCCTGGACGAGCTCCGCCATCGCGCCCCACGTCTCCTCGACGGGAACCTCGGGGTCCGCGCGATGCAGTTGGTAGAGGTCGATGACGTCCGTCTGCAGACGGCGCAGAGAGGCGTCGCAGGCCCGCTTCACATAGCCGGGGCGGCCGTTGGCCACGATGTGCTGCTCGCCGACCAGCAGACCGACCTTGGTCGACACGAAGGCGTCCTGGCGGCGCTCCTTCAACACCCGCCCGACCAGCAGCTCGTTGGTGAACGGGCCGTACATGTCGGCCGTGTCCAGCAGCGTCGAGCCCAGATCGAGCGCCCGGTGCACCGCCCTGACCGACTCCTCGCCCCGCTGCCGCGACGAGCTGTAGGCCCAGCTCATCGGCATGCACCCGAGCCCGACGGCTCCCACCGCGAGTGCCGCCGCGCCGATCGTCCTGCGCTCCACCTGGCCGTAACCCTCCCTCTTCCGGCACCCCAACCTAACCTCTGCACTCCAGTTCGCCTGACATAGCCTCCTGACCATGACTGCTGACGTGTGGCTCCCCATCCCGCCGGAAGAGATCGAGGGTCTTCCCGGAGGCCCCAACTATCGCTTCTGGAACGGTGCCGAGGACTTCCCCGCCGACCCGGCCGACTGCGTCTTCTACGTCGTCCCGTACATGAAGCCGCCCGCGCTCGGGCAGCGTCCCCTGCCGCGGATGAGCTCCGTGGAGGTCGTGCAGACGCTCTCCGCAGGTACCGACCACGTGGAGCCGGGCCTCAAGCACCTGCGGCCGGGCGTGCGGCTGTGCAACGCGCGCGGGGTGCACGAGGCGAGCACCGCCGAACTCACCCTCACCCTGATCCTCGCCTCGCTGCGCGGCATCCCCGACTTCGTGCGCGCCCAGGACAAGGGGGAGTGGCGCGGCGGGTTCCGGCCCGCGCTGGCGGACAAGAACGTCCTCATCGTGGGATACGGCTCGATCGGGGCCGCGATCGAGGACCGGCTCACGCCTTTTGAACTCGCGCGGGTGGCGCGCGTCGCGCGCTCTGAGCGCACCACGGCGCGCGGACCTGTGCATCCGCTCACCGAACTGTCCGCTCTGCTCCCGGAAGCGGACGTCGTCATCCTGTCCACGCCCCTGACGGATGCCACCCGGCACCTGGTCGACGCCGACTTCCTCGCCCTGATGAAGGACGGCGCGCTGCTGGTCAACGTCGCCCGAGGAGGAGTCGCCGACACCAAGGCGCTGCTCGCCGAGCTGGAGACCGGGCGCATCACCGCCGCGCTGGACGTCACCGACCCCGAACCGCTGCCGCGCGAACACCCCCTGTGGCGTGCGCCGGGCGTGCTGATCAGCCCGCATGTGGGCGGACCGACGTCCGCGTTCCTGCCGCGCGCCAAGCGGCTGCTGGTGGACCAGTTGAGTCGTTATGTGAACCGTGAACCGCTGCGCAACGTGATCCTTACGACGGGCGCGTAACAGCTTCTTCATCCGGTTCGAGTACCCTCCGCAACTCTGCGGAAGCGGTCCGTACTCGCATATGCGCTGGTCGTCACGGAGCGTAGAGGCCCTATGTCCCTGAGTGACGAGACTGGTGTATCGTCCGGACAGGGGTTGCGCCGCACCGTTCGGCGCCGGGGATGGACATTTCAGATTTGTGAGGGGGGCGACGGGCGATGCACGGCCTATGGACGAGCAATCCGACGCGGCGGGGCCGCCGTCGGCGACCCTGGAGTACGGCCGCGCGCAGACGCGGTCACCACGGCAGCCACGGCTGCCCTCACACCCATCACCACCGCAGGCACAGCAGCCGCAGGCGGCATGTGCAGCCGATGCCCCGGGACACTCGGGACCCGGGAGCGGCGCGGACCGGGAGGGCCCGGTGAGCCCGCCGCCCCCCACGGCCACTCTCGACTCGGCGCTGCGGGCACAGCGTTCGCCGGGCACGATGCTGCCCCGTCTGTCGTCCTCGGGTGACGGCTCGGGGCTGCTGCCGCAAGTTGTTCTGGCCCTGGTGTGCGCGGGATACGCCGTCGGTTCCGCGCTCGGCTGGGGTTCGGACCAACTCGCGCTGATCATGGGCGACTTCGGCCTGGCCGCCGCGGCCGGCGCCGCCGCCGTGTCCTGCTTCCGCTACGCCCGTAGCAGCCGTATCCGCTTCCGGCCCGCCTGGCTGCTGTTCGCCCTCTCCTCGGCGATGGCCGCCCTCGGCAACCTGGTGTGGGGGTGGTACGAGGTCGTCCTGGAGCGGCCCGTGCCCAGCCCTTCCTACGCCGACGGGTTCTTCCTGTGCTTCGCGCCGCCCGCCATCGTGGGACTCCTGGTGCTCGCCAAGCGGCCGGTGACCAAGGCCGGCTGGGTCTGCCTCGGGCTGGACGCCTGGCTGATCGGCGGCTCGCTGCTGACGCTGGCGTGGAGCCTCGCCCTGGCCCAGGCGGCCAAGATCGACGCCGGCGGCGGGGAGAGCGTGGCGCACACCGCGCTCTCGCTCGCCTACCCGCTGCTCGACATCGCGCTGGTCAGCATGGTGCTCGCGCTGCACTTCCGCCGCTCCTCGACGAACCGCACGGCGGTCAACACCGCGATCGGCGCGCTCGCCCTGACCGTGATGTGCGACGCCCTGTTCACCTCGCCGCTGCTGCACAACAGCTATCGCTCCGGGCAACTGCTCGACGCGGGCTGGTTCGCCGGCTCGCTACTCCTGGCGTACGCGCCGTGGGCCACGCCCCGACGGGGGCACGAGGAGGCCGACCGGCACCACACAGGGCACACGCGCGTGGTGCACGAGCATGTGCCCGGACAGCGCGCCACAAGCCATCACCACACGCCCGCGCCGGGAAGTGAGCACACCCGGCATCCGGTCACCCGGCCGATCGCCGGCTCCCTGGCCGCGCTCACGCCGTACCTCGCCGCCGCGGTCTGCACGCTCGGGATCCTCTACAACGTCCTCAACGGCCGCAGCGTCGACCGCGTGGTGCTCATCACCGGCGGCACCGTCGTCCTCGCCCTCGTGGTGCGCCAGGGCATCATGCTGCTCGACAACATCACCCTCACCCAGGAACTGGCGCAGAAGGAGAATCACTTCCGCTCGCTGGTGCAGGGCTCCAGCGACGTCATCATGATCGCCGCGCCCAACGGAATCCTCCGGTACGTCTCCCCGGCCGCCGCCGGGGTCTACGGCAGTTCCGCCGAGGAGCTCGTGGGTACGGAACTAGCCAATCTCATCCACCCGGAGGATCTGGGCTGCGTGGTGCACGAGGTGCGCCGCTTCCTCGCCACGAGCCCACTCGAGGAACCCACTACGCGCATCGAGTGCCGCTTCCGGTCCGGTGGTGGGGGCACCTCCCGCTCGAGCGAAGCCGAAAGTGGGGGAGGCTGGCTCAACGTCGAGTCGACCGTCAACCGGCACCACGGCGGCCTCATCTTCAACAGCCGGGACGTGACCGAAAGAGTGCGCCTCCAGGCGCAGCTCCAGCACAACGCCGAGCACGACCCGCTCACCGACCTGCCCAACCGCGCGCTGTTCACTCAGCGCGTGCAGCAGGCCCTGTCCGGCCGCCGCGCCACCGACCGAGGCCTCGCCCTGCGCAACACCGCCGTCCTCTTCATCGACCTCGACGGCTTCAAGGGCGTCAACGACACGATCGGACACCAGGCCGGCGACGAACTGCTCGTCCAGGCCGCCCGCAGACTCCAGGAGGCGGTCCGGCACGGGGACACCGCCTCCCGGCTGGGCGGCGACGAGTTCGCGGCCCTGATCGTCGGGGACAACACCCGCGACCGCACGGCCCGCGAACGACACATCCTGGAGCTCGCCGACCGCCTTAGGGTGACCCTGTCGCAGCCGTACCTCATCGACGGCAACGATGTCCGGGTCAACGCCTCCATCGGCGTCGCCTTCGCCGAGCCGGGCCTCGGCGCGGGCGAGCTGCTGCGCAACGCCGACCTGGCCATGTACCGCGCCAAGGCGGGCGGCAAGGGCCGCGTCGAGCTCTACAAGCCGCAGATGCAGCAGGACGTCGTACGCAAGGCGGAGCTGGCCACGCGCCTGCGGGCCGCGCTGCACGACGGCGAGTTCGCGCTGCTGCACCAGCCGGTGGTGTGTCTGGCGGACGGCCGGATCACGTCGGTCGCCGCCCAGGCGCGCTGGCGGTCCTCGCAAGGGGTGCTGTTCACGCCCGCCGAGTTCCTGCGGGTGGCGGAGGACAGCGACAAGACCGCCGAGCTGGGCCGCTGGATGCTGGAGGAGGCTGTCGAGCAGGCCGCCGAGCGCACCGCGACCGGGCTCGCGGTACCCGTCGCCGTGCGGTTGGGTGCGCGCCGGCTGCTGGACCGGTCGATGCCGCTCGGCTCGATCGAGGCGCTGCTGACCCGGCACGGGCTGCCCTCCGGATCGCTGATCATCGAGCTGTCCGATCTGGACCCCCGTGTCTCACTGGATGAACTGGAGCGCCGCCTGAGCGGCCTGCGCAGACTCGGCGTCCGGGTCGCCCTGGACGGCTTCGGCAGCGGATACGGGGCGATCACGGCGCTGCGCAGGCTTCCCGTCGACGTCCTCAAGCTCGACCGCGGTCTGGTCGAGGGGGTCGTGGAGTCCGCGCGGCTGCACAAGATCACCAGCGGGCTGCTGCGGATCGCCGGAGACCTCGGGCTGCAGTCCGTGGCCGACGGCGTGGATCTGCCGGAGCAGGTCGTCGCGTTGCGGGCGATGGGGTGCACGCACGGGCAGGGCATGGCGTTCTCCGGGCCGCTGGACGAGTACCGGCTGCGCCGGGCGATCGGTTCCGGCCACTTTCCGGTGCCGCACGGACCGGTGGAGCCCGCGTTCGCGGGTGGCGGCTCCGGGGTGTACACCAGTGGTGTGTCGGCCGTTCTCGGAGGCGGAAGTGCCCTTCGCTCACATAATGAGACTCCCGTCCCACCCGCTTGACAGTGGGTGTGTGCCGGGGGGAGGGTCAGTGCCATGCGCACCCGAATTCTCGTACTTGGAAAGCGCGTCGGCTGAAGCTGGTGACGTCCGGACAGACCCGGAACTCCCAGCGACCGCATCCGGCGCGCTCCCCTCGCTTGCCTTATGGCACGAGGGGTTTTTTGTTGCACAGGCCCAGTCGGTGCAGCACCGCAACTCCGCCCAAACCTCGCAAAAACCCTCAGCATCGAGAAGAGAATGCCGATGACCGAGCAGGCCACCGGGGCCCATAATCCGCAGCCGCGGCCCCGTTCCGGAGGACAGCAGTCCGCCCCCGAGCACGTCACGGGTGCGCAGTCCCTCATCCGTTCGCTCGAGGAGGTCGGCGCCGACACGGTATTCGGCATTCCGGGCGGTGCGATCCTGCCTGCGTACGACCCGCTGATGGACTCCACCAGGGTGCGCCACGTCCTGGTCCGTCACGAGCAGGGCGCCGGCCACGCGGCCACCGGCTATGCGCAGGCCACCGGCAAGGTCGGCGTCTGCATGGCGACCTCCGGTCCCGGCGCCACCAACCTGGTCACGCCCATCGCGGACGCGCACATGGACTCGGTGCCGCTCGTGGCGATCACCGGCCAGGTCGCGTCCAAGGCGATCGGCACGGACGCCTTCCAGGAGGCGGACATCGTGGGCATCACGATGCCGATCACCAAGCACAACTTCCTGGTCACCAAGGCCGAGGACATCCCGCGGGTGATCGCGCAGGCGTTCCACATCGCCTCCACCGGCCGCCCGGGCCCGGTCCTGGTCGACATCGCCAAGGACGCCCTCCAGGCGAAGACCGTCTTCTCCTGGCCGCCCACCATGGACCTGCCCGGCTACCGGCCCGTCACCAAGCCGCACGCCAAGCAGATCCGCGAGGCCGCCAAGCTCATCACCTCCGCGAAGCGCCCCGTCCTCTACGTCGGCGGCGGCGTCCTCAAGGCCGGCGCGACCGCCGAGCTGAAGGTCCTCGCGGAACTCACCGGAGCGCCCGTCACCACCACCCTGATGGCGCTCGGCGCATTCCCCGACAGCCACCCGCTGCACGTGGGAATGCCGGGCATGCACGGTGCGGTCACCGCCGTCACCGCGCTGCAGAAGGCCGACCTGATCGTCGCCCTCGGAGCCCGCTTCGACGACCGCGTCACCGGCAAGCTGGACAGCTTCGCCCCGTACGCCAAGATCGTCCACGCCGACATCGACCCGGCGGAGATCGGCAAGAACCGCGCCGCCGACGTGCCGATCGTCGGTGACGCCCGCGAGGTCATCGCCGACCTGGTCCAGGCCGTCCAGAAGGAGCACGCCGAGGGCCACCAGGGCGATTACACCGCCTGGTGGAAGGACCTCAGCCGCTGGCGCGACACCTACCCGCTCGGCTACGACCAGCCCGAGGACGGCTCGTTGGCCCCGCAGCAGGTCATCGAGCGGATCGGTCAACTCGCCCCGGAGGGCACCATCTTCGCGGCGGGCGTCGGCCAGCACCAGATGTGGGCCGCGCACTTCGTCCAGTACGAGAAGCCCGCAACCTGGCTGAACTCCGGCGGCGCCGGGACAATGGGCTACGCGGTCCCGGCCGCGATGGGCGCAAAGGCCGGAGCCCCGGAGCAGACCGTCTGGGCGATCGACGGCGACGGCTGCTTCCAGATGACCAACCAGGAACTCACCACCTGCGCCCTGAACAACATCCCGATCAAGGTCGCCGTCATCAACAACGGCGCCCTCGGGATGGTCCGCCAGTGGCAGACCCTCTTCTACAACCAGCGCTACTCCAACACCGTGCTGCACTCCGGCCCCGAGGCCGACGGCAAGCAGCCGAGCGCCGGCACCCGCGTCCCCGACTTCGTGAAGCTGTCGGAGGCCATGGGCTGCTACGCGATCCGCTGCGAGAACCCGGCCGACCTCGACAAGGTCATCGAAGAGGCGAACTCCATCAACGACCGTCCGGTCGTGGTCGACTTCATCGTCCACGAGGACGCGATGGTGTGGCCGATGGTCGCCGCCGGCACCTCCAACGACGAGATCATGGCCGCTCGGGACGTCCGCCCCGACTTCGGCGACAACGAAGACGACTGAGCGAGAGAGACGTAAAAGATCATGTCCAAGCACACGCTCTCCGTCCTGGTGGAGAACAAGCCGGGCATCCTGGCCCGGATCGCCGCCCTGTTCTCCCGCCGCGGCTTCAACATCGACTCGCTCGCCGTCGGTGTCACCGAGCACCCTGACATCTCCCGCATCACGATCGTGGTGAGCGTCGACGCGCTGCCGCTGGAGCAGGTCACCAAGCAGCTCAACAAGCTCGTCGAGGTGCTGAAGATCGTCGAGCTGGAGCCCGCACAGGCCGTGCACCGCGAACTCGTTCTGGTGAAGGTGCGCGCCGACAACGAGACACGCTCCCAGATCGTCGAGATCGTCCAGCTCTTCCGCGCCAAGACCGTCGATGTCTCCCCGGAGGCCGTCACGATCGAGGCGACCGGCAGCAGCGACAAGCTGTCCGCCATGCTGAAGATGCTGGAGCCCTTCGGCATCAAGGAACTCGTCCAGTCCGGCACGATCGCGATCGGACGCGGCGCGCGTTCGATCACGGACCGGTCGCTGCGCGCCCTCGACCGGTCGGCGTAACGATGGATACGGGCGACCGGGGGACACCGGCCGCCCGTATACCGAGACCCCGCAGCTTCACTTCCGCCCGCCGTCATACGGTGGGACGCAACACCTGCACACAAGGAGAGAACCCAAAGTGGCCGAGCTGTTCTACGACGCCGACGCCGACCTGTCCATCATCCAGGGCCGCAAGGTCGCGGTCATCGGTTACGGCAGCCAGGGCCACGCCCACGCGCTGTCGCTCCGTGACTCGGGTGTCGACGTCCGCGTCGGTCTGCACGAGGGCTCCAAGTCCAAGGCGAAGGCCGAGGAGCAGGGCCTGCGCGTGGTGACCCCGTCGGAGGCCGCCGCCGAGGCCGACGTCATCATGATCCTCGTCCCGGACCCGATCCAGGCCCAGGTCTACGAGGAGCACATCGCCCCGAACCTGAACGACGGCGACGCCCTGTTCTTCGGCCACGGTCTGAACATCCGCTACGGCTTCATCAAGCCCCCGGCCGGCGTCGACGTCTGCATGGTCGCCCCCAAGGGCCCGGGCCACCTGGTCCGCCGCCAGTACGAGGAGGGCCGCGGCGTTCCGTGTATCGCGGCTGTCGAGCAGGACGCCACCGGCAACGCCTTCGCGCTGGCCCTGTCGTACGCCAAGGGCATCGGCGGCACCCGCGCCGGCGTCATCAAGACGACCTTCACCGAGGAGACCGAGACCGACCTGTTCGGTGAGCAGGCCGTCCTCTGCGGTGGTACGGCCGCCCTGGTCAAGGCCGGTTTCGAGACGCTGACCGAGGCCGGCTACCAGCCGGAGATCGCGTACTTCGAGTGCCTGCACGAGCTGAAGCTGATCGTGGACCTCATGTACGAGGGCGGCCTGGAGAAGATGCGCTGGTCGATCTCCGAGACCGCCGAGTGGGGCGACTACGTCACCGGCCCGCGGATCATCACCGACGCCACCAAGGCCGAGATGAAGCAGGTCCTCGCCGAGATCCAGGACGGCACCTTCGCCCAGGCCTGGATGGACGAGTACCACGGCGGTCTGAAGAAGTACAACGA
>NZ_FNHV01000002.1:654964-798077 GCF_900103585.1 Streptomyces sp. cf386 | reverse complement strand
GCGGCCTGCTCGGGGCGGAGCTGGGTCAGCTTCACGCCGAGCGCGTCCAGGTGGAGACGGGCGACCTTCTCGTCCAGGTGCTTGGGCAGCGTGTACACACCGATCGGGTACTCGGGCTGCTTGGTGAACAGCTCGATCTGGGCCAGCGTCTGGTCCGCGAACGAGTTCGACATCACGAACGACGGGTGACCGGTGGCGTTGCCCAGGTTCAGCAGGCGGCCCTCGGACAGCACGATGATCACCTTGCCGTCGGGGAACTTCCAGGTGTGGACCTGCGGCTTGACCTCGTCCTTGACGATGCCGTCGATCTTCGCGAGACCGGCCATGTCGATCTCGTTGTCGAAGTGGCCGATGTTCCCGACGATCGCCTGGTGCTTCATCCTGGCCATGTCCGAGGCCATGATGATGTCCTTGTTGCCGGTCGTGGTGATGAAGATGTCGGCCTGGTCGACGACCTCGTCCAGCGTCGTGACCTGGTAGCCGTCCATCGCCGCCTGCAGCGCGCAGATCGGGTCGATCTCGGTCACGATCACCCGGGCACCCTGCCCGCGCAGGGACTCCGCGCAGCCCTTGCCCACATCGCCGTACCCGCAGACCACCGCGGTCTTCCCGCCGATCAGGACATCGGTGGCACGGTTGATGCCGTCGATCAGCGAGTGCCGGCAGCCGTACTTGTTGTCGAACTTCGACTTCGTCACGGCGTCGTTCACATTGATCGCCGGGAACAGCAGATCGCCGTCGCGCTGCATCTCGTACAGACGGTGGACACCGGTCGTGGTCTCCTCCGTCACACCCCGGATCTCGGAGGCCAGCTGGGTCCACTTCTGCGAGCCGTCCGTGATGGTGCGGTGCAGGAGTTCGAGGATGACGCGGTGCTCGTCGGACTCGGCGGTGTCGACCGAGGGGACCTTGCCGTCCTTCTCGTACTCGACGCCCTTGTGGACGAGGAGGGTGGCGTCACCGCCGTCGTCCAGGATCATGTTCGGACCGCCGGTGGGCGTGTTCGGCCAGGTCAGCGCCTGCTCCGTGCACCACCAGTACTCCTCCAGAGTCTCGCCCTTCCAGGCGAAGACCGGGACGCCCTGCGGGTTGTCCACCGTGCCGTTCGGGCCGACGGCGATGGCGGCGGCCGCGTGGTCCTGGGTGGAGAAGATGTTGCAGGAGGCCCAGCGGACCTCGGCGCCCAGGGCGACCAAGGTCTCGATCAGGACCGCGGTCTGCACGGTCATGTGCAGGGAACCGGTGACGCGGGCGCCGGCCAGCGGCTGCGTCTCGGCGTACTCCCTGCGGATCGCCATCAGGCCGGGCATCTCATGCTCGGCGAGGGTGATCTCCTTGCGGCCGAACTCGGCCAGGGAGAGGTCGGCGACCTTGAAGTCCTGTCGGTTCTCGACAGTCGTCATTGCGAGCTGCTCCTCGGGGGTTGGGTCGAGGGTGGGTACGGCTGGTCTGCGCGGCGGCGGACACCGGGGTGCCCGAAGAGGACACAGGCATGCCCGCGTACGCGCAGCGCAGTCCGTCGGAGGCCCTCTCTCCCTCGGTCGGTCCGTGTCGGGACCGCCCGACCGCCATCAGCAGCGACGTCTGGCTCTGTCCCAAGCTACACCGGGAGGTCCGGCCGCCCCCAGTCCGCCTACGAACAGATCGCGCCATCAAAGGGCTCGGGGCGGGTGGGGCGGCGAGGTCTGTCATGGACGGGCGGCAGGTGGGGGGACGGGTGGGAGGACGGCGGGAGGACCGGTGGGAGGACCGGTGGGTGTGGGGGTGGTGGGCGGGAGCGATAACAGGACACCAACGAACGGTCGACAGGAGGCGGCGTACCGGGATGATTGGGGATCTTTGCGCCTTTGAGTCTGCGGCGAGGTGGTGCAGGATGCCCGGGAGATCTGAACAACTGATCGATCTTGCGGGGCGTCCGGGACGGCGACTCCGCATGACAAAGGCGTTAGGAGATCGATGTGACCAGTCCGGCCGGCCCTCCCCCCACGGGCGGCGGCAGTGGCGAGCAGAAGCGGTTGAAGCTCCTCGCGGTGACCGCGTGCCCGACCGGCATCGCGCACACCTACATGGCGGCGGAGAAGCTCGCGCAGGCCGCCGAGAGCCGCGGTATCGACATGAAGGTGGAGACCCAGGGATCAATCGGGGCTGAAAACGTCCTCGATGACAACGATGTCAACACCGCGGACGGCGTCATCATCGCCGCGGACAAGGACGTGGACCTGAGCCGTTTCGCGGGCAAGCGGGTTCTCACGGTCGGGGTGGCCGAGGGCATTCGGCACCCCGAGCAGCTGATCGAGCGGGTGCTGTCGGCGCCCGTGCACACGGCAGGGGGCACACCCACCGCTCCGTCGGCCGGTGGCAAGGAGCGGAGCGTCGGGTACAAGGCGCTGATGAACGGGGTCAGTTACATGATCCCGTTCGTCGTGGTCGGCGGGCTGCTGATCGCGATCTCGCTGTCGCTCGGTGGGCACACGGATCCGTCGGGCGGGCTGGTCATCCCGAAGGACTCCTTCTGGATGGACGTGAACAACATCGGCGTCATCGGCTTCACGCTGATGGTGCCGATTCTGTCCGGTTACATCGCGTATGCGATTGGGGATCGGCCCGCGCTCGTGCCGGGCATGATCGGTGGCTGGATCGCCAACACCGGTGAGCTGTACGACTCCAAGGCGGGCGCCGGGTTCATCGGGGCGATCGTGACCGGGTTCCTCGCCGGGTATCTGGTGTTGTGGATCAAGAAGGTCAAGGTCCCGAAGTTCGTGCAGCCGATCATGCCGATCATCGTGATCCCGATCGTGGCGACCACTGCGCTCGGGCTGTTCTTCGTCTACGTCGTCGGCAAGCCGATCTCCTGGGTGTTCGAGCATCTGACCAGTTGGCTGAGCGGGATGACCGGTACGAGCGCGATCCTGCTCGGCACGGTCCTCGGGCTCATGATCGCGTTCGACATGGGCGGGCCGGTCAACAAGACGGCGTTCCTGTTCGGCGCCGGGCTCATCGCGACCGGCAACCAGACGGTCATGGGCATGTGCGCGGCCGCGATCCCGGTCATGCCGCTCGGGCAGGGCCTGGCCACGCTGATACGCAAGCGGCTGTACACCGAGCAGGAGCGGGAGACCGGCCTCGCCTCGCTGTTCATGGGCTGCTTCGGCATCTCCGAGGGCGCGATCCCGTTCGCGGCGGCGCGGCCGGCGCAGGTCATCCCCGCCAACATGTTGGGCGGCGCGGTCGCCGGTGCGATCGCCGGAGTCGCCGGCGTCGAGGACGCGGTGCCGCACGGCGGGCCGATCGTGGCCGTGCTGGGTGCGGTGAGCGGGGTGCCGATGTTCTTCGTGGCCGTGGTGATCGGCTCGGTGGTCACCGCGCTGACCACCGTCGCCCTGGTCGACCTGAGTGAGCGCAGGCGGCGCGGGGAGGCGGTCGCCGGTGCGGGTACGGCCGGGCTCGTGCACACGCCCGCGTTGGTCGGGGCGGGGGTCGGAGTGGCGGGGGCCGGTGCCGTCAGCGCTGTGCCGCCTGCTGGTGCTGTCGGCGGAGCGCCGGGTGCCGGGGCCGTCGGAGAGAGCCCGAAGGGCGGGGCCATCGGCGAAACGCCGGATGCCGGGGGCGTCGTAGCGCAGCGGGGTGTTCCTGAGGCGGAGGCGGTCGACACGGCCGATGCCGGTGAGGTCCCGGACGAGGTCCTCTCCGGCTATCTCACCGAGCCGACCGTGAAGGTCGAACTCGACGCCGCCGACAAGGAGTCCGCGATCCGGGAGCTGGCCGGGCTGCTCGCGCGTACCGGCAAGGTCGCGGACGTGGACGAGCTCGTGGCGACCGCGCTTCGGCGGGAGGCACAGGGGACGACCGGGCTCGGTGAGGAGATCGCGATTCCGCATGCCAAGACGGATGCGGTGACCGCGCCGGTCGTCGGTTTCGCGCGGTCGGCAGAGGGCGTCGAGTGGGGCTCGCTGGACGGTACGAAGGCGAGGCTGGTGTTCATGATCGCCGTACCCGAGGCCGCCGCCGGCGACGAGCATCTGCGCATTCTGGCGCTGCTGTCGCGGAAGTTGATGGACCCGGGCTTCCGGGAGAGGCTGCTGACGGCCGGGGACGAGTCCGCCGTGCTCGGTGTGCTGAGCGAGATCCGGTAGCCGGGGCGAGGGACGTCGAGGAGCGGTAGCCGCAGTGCGGGCCCGCGGCCATCGGGCCGTGGGCCCGCATCGACAGTTCACTGATCGCCGCTAACCTCTGCCGCCGCGGGCATTCCGTCTGGGAGTCCGCCTGGGGAGGGAGTGCTGATGGAGCAGGCGCGAAGATTCGCGGTCACGGCGTGGGTGATGGGCCCGTTGGGGCTGGTGCTCGTGATCGCGTCCGTGCTGTGGCTGCGGACGGGCTTTGTGCTGTCCAGCGTGTCGAGCGAGAGCATGAGGCCTACGTACGACGTCGGCGACCGGATCGTCGCCGAGCGCGTCGGCGGGGACGAGGTGGAGCGGGGCGACTTGGTGCTGTACACGGCGCCGGAGCGCTATGGCGAGTCGGCCGTCATGCAGCGCGTCATCGGCGTCGGCGGCGACCGTGTCGTCTGCTGCGAGGGTACGGACACCGCGCGGGAGCGGATCACCGTCAACGGGAAGCCGCTCAGCGAGCCGTATGTGAAGGGCGGCATCGCCGACGGGATGCACCGCCCGTACGACGTGTCGGTGCCCGAAGGTCGGCTGTTCCTGCTCGGCGATCACCGTCAGAACTCGCTCGACTCCCGGTTCTTCGAGGAGGACCACGCCGGGACGGTGCCCGTCGGTGCGGTCATGGCCCGGGTGACCGACAGCCATGCGATGCCGCTGCTGCTCGCCGCGGCCACACTGCTCGGGCTCCTTCTCGCGCTCATCGGGCTCGTCTTCGGGATCACGGCACGGAGAGTTCGGCGGCGGCCGGCGACACAGATTGCCTTGTGGCCGGAGCGCTGGTGACGGATCCGCTGCCAGCGGGTGCGTGAGGGCAAGGGATACACGACGGGGCCCGCCGATCGACTCGGCGGGCCCCGTCGTCGTACGGACAACTGCCCTACGGAGAGCTGTCGTACAGGAATCTGTCGTACGGGATGTCAGTGCTCGGCGTCAGGTGACGCCGGTCCCCCGGGCGTCGCCTCGGGGTCGGCGCCCTTGGCTGCCTCGGCCTCGCTGTAGATGTCGGGCTCGAGGTAGATGACGCGGGCGATCGGGACGGCCTCGCGGATGCGGGACTCGGCGGCGTCGATGGCGGAGGCGACCTCGGTGGCCGTGGCCTCGCGTCGGACGGCGATCTTGGCGGCGACCAGGAGTTCCTCGGGGCCGATGTGCAGCGTGCGCATGTGGATGATGCGGGTGACCGCGTCGCCGTCGACGACGGCGGCCTCGATCTTCTGGACCTCCTCGACGCCCGCGGACTCACCGAGCAGCAGCGACTTGGTCTCGATGGCCAGGACGACCGCGATCAGGACGAGCAGGATGCCGATGCAGACGGTGCCGATGCCGTCCCAGACGCCGTCGCCGGTGATCAGGGCCAGGCCGACGCCGCCCAGGGCGAGGACCAGACCGACCAGCGCGCCGAGGTCCTCCAGCAGGACGACCGGCAGCTCGGGGGCCTTGGCGTGGCGGACGAACTCCTTCCAGGACTTCTGGCCCCGCAGGACGTTGGACTCCTTGATGGCCGTCCGGAAGGAGAAGGTCTCGGCGATGATCGCGAAGACGAGGACGCCGACCGGCCAGTACCAGTGCTCGATCTCGTGCGGGTGCTTGATCTTCTCGTAGCCCTCGTAGAGGGCGAACATGCCGCCGACCGAGAACAGGATGATCGAGACGAGGAAGGCGTAGATGTAGCGCTCGCGGCCGTACCCGAAGGGGTGTTGCGGGGTCGCCTCGCGCTTGGCCTTCTTGCCGCCGACCAGCAGCAGGGCCTGGTTGCCGGAGTCGGCGAGCGAGTGCACGCCCTCGGCGAGCATCGACGACGAGCCGCTGAACGCGAACGCCACGAATTTCGATGCCGCGATCGCGAGGTTGGCGGCGAGTGCCGCCACGATCGCCTTGGTACCGCCTGACGCGCTCATGTGTCGCGTTGTCCCTTCACCTTCGGAGCCTTCGTGGCCTGCGGAGCCCGCGTAACCTTCGGGGCCTTCGGCCTTCGTACGTACGCCGTTCAGGGCGTCGCTGAGGGAGCCTGCGGCCCCCGTTCGGCTTTGCCCGTCCTTTGCCGGTGGGCCATTGTTGCAGCCCGGTCCGACAACGGCGTGCCGGGTCGTCGAATGCCCTCGGTCAGGCGACGACCGTGGCCCTGAAGACCGTACCGACCCCGGACACTTCGGCCTTTTCGCCCGCCGGTACGAAGACGGACCGGCCCGGCGTCAGGTCGTGCTCCCCGGCGCGGACGGAACCCGCCGTGCAGAGCAGGATCTGCGGGGTCGCGCGGGTGAGGTCGTGGGCGGCGGTGCCCTCCGGGAGGACGTACCGGGACAGCCGGAACTCGTCGATCGGGGTCTCGTAGACCTCCTCGCCGTCCGGGGCGGCCTCGGGGCGCAGCACGCCCGCATCACCCGCCTCGAAGCGGACGACGCGCAGGAGTTCGGGGACGTCGACGTGCTTGGGGGTCAGTCCGCAGCGCAGGACGTTGTCGGAGTTGGCCATGATCTCGACGCCGAGGCCGCTCAGGTAGGCGTGCGGGATGCCGGCGCCGAGGAACAGGGCCTCGCCGGGCTGCAGGCGGACGTAGTTGAGGAGCATCGCGGCGATGACGCCGGGGTCGCCCGGGTAGTGGTGGGCGATGTCGGCGTACGGGGTGTAGTCGCCGCCGAGGCGGGTGCAGGCGGCCGCGGCCTCGGTGACGGTGTGGGCCATCTCGTCCGGGTCGGCGCTGAGGATCGCGGTGAGCACCTCGCGCAGGGCCGCGTCCTCGGGGTGGGCGTGCAGCAGGTCGACGTACGGCTTGAGGGAGTCGACGCCGAGGCCGTCGAGCAGGTCGGCGGCTTCGACGGGGGCGCGGAAGCCGCACAGGCCGTCGAACTCGGTGAGCGCGCAGATCAGTTCGGGCTTGTGGTTGGCGTCCTTGTAGTTGCGGTGGCCGGCGTCCACGGGGATGCCGCGGCGCTCCTCGTCCTCGTAACCCTCCTTCGCCTGCGCCAGGTTGGGGTGCACCTGGAGGGAGAGCGGGGCGCCGGCGGCGAGGATCTTGAGGAGGAAGGGCAGGCGGGGGCCGAACTTCGCCACGGCCGTGGCGCCCAGTTCGCCCTCCGGGTCCGCCTCGATGACCTCGCCGAGCGTGCCGCGCTCGGTGCGCGAGGGTGCGCCCGGGTGTGCGCCCATCCACATCTCCGCCTGCGGTTCGCCGGTCGGCTCGACTCCGAGGAGCTTCGGGATGGCGGTGCTGGAACCCCAGGCGTAGGGGCGGACGGTGTTGTCGAGGCGGTCCATGCGGTTGTCTGCCTGCTCTCTGTGCGCGGGGCGGGCGGGTGCTCTGCCGGTTCTGCGGTGTGGGACGCGGGTTGGCCCTGCGTACGACTGCCGTTCGTACGACGGTTTCTCGTACGTACGGCTGTCCGGGCCCCCTCGGATAGATCAGGCTCCCGAGGCGAGCGCCAGGTAAACGGCGGCGAAATCCGTGATGGCGATCAGTTCCGCGAGGGTCTCCAGTTCGCCGCCGGCCTCCGGCTCCAGTTCGCTGATCGGCGTGTCGTGGCTCAGGGCCAGGTCGCGGGCGGCGGGCGCGGCGGTGATGCCGCCGATCGGGCGGTCCCGCAACAGCACCACGCGCGCGTGCAGGGCGGGGGTCTCCTCCACCCGGTCGCGGAAGAAGTCGTCCGGGTCGGCGCTCCCCGCGAGCCGGCCGGCGAGCAGGGCGTTGTGCGCGGCGAGCGCCTCGGGCAGTTCGGCGACGAGGGAGGGGTGGCCGGAGAGTTCGGCGAGCGCGGCGGCGAAACGGCGGCCGGCCGGGCCGGCGGAGGCACCCTCGGTCCAGATCAGCGGGAGCGAGTCGGCGAGTTCGGCGGCCAGGGTCTTGGCGGGATTGCTGTAGGTCGCGATCGCGGGGCCGCAGCGTTCGGCGATGTGGTCGAGGCGGTCGGCGACCTTCTCCAGGGCCTCGGGCGGGGCGGTGAGCATGCCGGTGCGGTCCAGGAGCGCCAGGAGGGGGGTGAGCAGTGCCCACAGGACGCCGGGGGCGGAGGCGGCGAGGGGGGTGTCCTGCTCGTACGGGGCCGTTGCCATCGGCACGAACAGGCCGTGGTTGTTGTGCACCGCTTCGGTGAGCGGGGTGCGGGCGGGGGCCACGGCGACGACCGTGCAGCCGCGGCGGTAGGCCTGCTCGGCGAGCAGGGCCAGGCCGGGCTCGGTGCCGTCGGGTGTGGCGATCAGCAGCAGGTCCACGGAGCCTGCCCAGCCGGGCAGTTCCCAGCGCAGGGCGCCCGCAGCGGGGGCGACGCCGGAGGGGGCCAGACGGGTGACGGGGCTGGTGACGCCGACGAGGGCGCCGAGGAGATCGGCGACGCACATGGCGGCGGCGCCAGGGCCCGCGATGAGGATGGCGCGGGGGCGGCCGTCGGGCTTGAGGTCGTGGACGCCGGCCTCGGCGGCGTGCCGGGCGGCCGTGCGGACGTGGGCGCCGGCTTCGGCTGCGCCGCGGAGCAGGGCGCGCTGGTCGGCCTCGGCGAGCGCCTCCGGCGTGTCGAGGAGCGATTCGTCGAGCATGGGCGACAGCCTCCGATCGCCGGGGTGGGTGGGGGCGGGGCGGGTGTCTTGGGGATGTGTTTGCGGGTGCGGGTGTGCGGTGGTCTGTCGTCTTTGCGGCGGTGGCCATGGCGTTCTGGCGCCAGTGGCTGGGGCGTTATCGCGCTGGTGGCCGTGGCGCCTCTACGGCGGTGGCCGCGGCGTCCTTACGCGGGTGGCTGCGGCGCCTTACCGCGGTGGCCGTGGCCTCGCGTCATGCGGGGCGGCGGGCCTCGTCGACGAGCAGGACCGGGATGCCGTCGCGGACGGGGTACGCCAGGCCGCAGGCCTGGCCGGTGCAGATCAGCTCGGTGTCCTGCTCCTTGAGAGGGGCGTGGCAGGCCGGGCAGGCGAGGATCTCCAGGAGGCCGGCTTCCAGCGGCATGAGCGGTCCCTTTCTGGGGCGGGTGGGCGCGGTACGTGCGGGTGTGCGGATGTGCCTGGTCAGCGTACCGCCGGTGGGGGCGGGGTGCCGGGGTTGGGCGGGAGGAGGTGGGGTGGTGGGTGGGTGAGGGTGAGGGGGCGCGTAGGGCGGGATTCGCCCCCGCCGCCGCTACCCGTCCCATCCCCCAGGGGCTCCGCCCCTTCGACCCCGGGCACCCCTTCTGGGGGCTGCCGCCCCCAGACCCCCGCATCGGCCCCGAAAGGGCCTCGTCCTCAAACGCCGGACGGGCTGGGATGCCCGGACCGGCGTCGAGATCTCGCCCCCAGTGGTGTCAGCCCCTGATGATCTCCAACACCTCGTCCCGTACCTTCGCCATCGTCGCCTCGTCGCGTGCCTCCGCGTTCAGGCGCAGGAGGGGCTCCGTGTTGGACGGGCGGACGTTGAACCACCAGTCGGCGGCTGTGACGGTCAGGCCGTCGAGTTCGTCCAGTTCCACGCCCTCTTGGGCCTCGTACGTGGCCTTGATGGCTGCCAGGCGGCCCGTCTGGTCGGCGACTGTGGAGTTGATCTCGCCGGAGCCGGTGTAGCGGTCGTACTGGGCGACCAGGGCGGAGAGGGGGCCGTCCTGGCCGCCCAACGCCGCCAGGACATGGAGGGCGGCCAGCATTCCCGTGTCGGCGTTCCAGAAGTCCTTGAAGTAGTAGTGGGCGGAGTGCTCGCCGCCGAAGATGGCGCCGGTCTTGGCCATCTCGGCCTTGATGAAGGAGTGGCCTACGCGGGTGCGGACCGGGGTGCCGCCGTTCTCCTTGACGACCTCCGGGACCGACCAGGACGTGATCAGGTTGTGGATGATCGTGCCCTTGCCGCCGTGCTTGGCGAGCTCGCGGGAGGCGACCAGGGCGGTGATGGAGGAGGGGGAGACCGGGGCACCGTGCTCGTCGACGACGAAGCAGCGGTCGGCGTCGCCGTCGAAGGCGATGCCGAGGTCGGCGGACTCCTCACGGACCCGCTTCTGGAGGTCGACGATGTTCGCCGGGTCCAGCGGGTTCGCCTCGTGGTTCGGGAAGGTACCGTCCAGCTCGAAGTACATCGGGACGAGGGTCAGGGGCAGGCCGGCGAACACCGTCGGCACCGTGTGGCCGCCCATGCCGTTGCCCGCGTCGACGACGACCTTCAGGGGGCGGATGGAGGTCAGGTCGACGAGGGAGCGGAGGTGGGACGCGTAGTCCTCCAACGTGTCCCGCTGTGTGATCGTGCCCGGCGTCCCCGTCGGCTCCGGGGCGCCGGACTCCGTCCAGCCCTCCACGAGTTCGCGAATCTGCGCGAGGCCGGTGTCCTGGCCGACGGGGGCGGCGCCCGCTCGGCACATCTTGATGCCGTTGTACTGGGCCGGGTTGTGCGAAGCCGTGAACATCGCGCCCGGCAGGTTCAGCGCACCCGAGGCGTAGTACAGCTGGTCGGTGGAGCACAGGCCGATCTCGGTGACGTCGACGCCCTGGGCTGCGGCTCCGCGTGCGAAGGCGCGGGACAGGCCGGGGGACGAGGGGCGCATGTCGTGCCCGATCACGATCGCACTCGCGCCGGTCACCTGCACGAAGGCAGCCCCGAAGAGTTCGGCCAGCGGCTCGCCCCACTGGTCGGGGACGACCCCGCGCACGTCGTACGCCTTCACGAGCTGTGACAGATCAGCGGCCACGGCCAACCCTCCTGAAAGTCCTGTCGGTCACCCCAAACTACCCGCCCGGGCTGACAGTGCGCTGTGTGCCCGCTGAGTGGACCCCGAGCCGTCACCTCAGGTCAGCACGGACGTCAGGGCAGCATCCAGCCCAGCACCGGTGAACTCTGTCCGACCACGATCAGGCACATCACCAGCAGCAGGCCCAGACTCCACGGCAGCACCCGCCGCAGCAGGTCCCCCTCCCGCCCCGCGAGCCCGACCGCCGCGCACGCGATCGTGAGGTTCTGCGGCGAGATCATCTTGCCGAGCACACCACCTGAACTGTTGGCGGCGGCCAGGAGTTCCGGCGACAGCCCCGATTCCCGAGCCGCCGTCACCTGCAATGCCCCGAACAGGGCGTTGGCGGACGTGTCCGAGCCGGAGACGGCCACCCCGAACCAGCCCAGCACCGGCGACAGGAAGGCCAGCCCGGCGCCGGCCGCCGCCACGAAGTAGCCGATGGTGGCGGCCTGCCCGGAGAGGTTCATGACGTACGCGAGCGCGAGCACGGACGTCACGGTGAGGATGGCGAACCTCAACTCGTGTACGGTCGCGGCCCATTCCTTGACGGCCACGCGCGCGTGCACCCCGAGGACGACCGCCGCGCCCACCCCTGCGAGCAGCACGAGCGTGCCGCCGGTGGACACGATCGGCCAGGTGAAGACATTGCCGCTGACCGGCTCCCCGTCGGGGTTGGCGACGTTCAGGAAGGGCCAGTCGTACGTCTGGGTCGCCTTGGCCAGCCAGTCCTTGACCACGGGAATCTGCGCCACGGAGAAGATCAGCACGATCAGTGCGTACGGCGAATAGGCGCGCACGACCTCCCTCGGCGGATCGACCTCGTCCAAGTCCTCACTGCGCGCTCCGGTCAGCACGGACGCGCGTACGGCCTCGTTGGCGGGCACACGCGCGTGCGGTACGGCGACCAGGGCGCCCGCACCGGCCAAGGCGGCGCCGATGTCGGCGAGTTGTGCGGAGACGTAGTTGGACGCGGCGAACTGGGCGACGGCGAAGGCGACTCCGCAGACGACGGCAGGCACCCAGGTCTCCCGCAGCCCGCGCCGCCCGTCCACGAGCCCGACGAGCACCAGCGGCACGACCAGAGCCAGCAGCGGCGTCTGACGCCCCACCACGGAGGCCACGTCGTCCAACGGCAGCCCGGTGACCTGAGCCAGCGTCACCACCGGCGTGCCCATCGCCCCGAAGGCCACGGGCGCGGTGTTGGCGACCAGCGCGACGACCGCCGCCCGCACCGGCTCGAATCCGAGCGCCACCAGCATGACCGAACAGATCGCGACGGGCGCCCCGAACCCGGCGAGGGCCTCCAGCAGGGCCCCGAAGCAGAAGGCGACGACGAGCGCCTGGATGCGCGGATCGTCGGACAGCCGCCCGAACGACCGGCGGAGAATGTCGAAATGGCGCGTCCGGACGGTCATCCGGTACACCCACAGGGCGTTGACGACGATCCACAGGATGGGGAAGAGCCCGAAGAGGGCCCCCTGGGCGGCGCTGGAGAGCGTCTGGTCCAGCGGCATGCCGTACGCGAGCCAGGCGACCGCAACGGCCGCCAGAAGCCCCGTGAGGCCCGCCAGATGCGCCTTCATCCTGACCCCGCCCAGCAGGACGAGGACGATCACCAACGGCAGCGCGGCCACGAGTGCGGACAGGCCGAGCGAATCGGCGACGGGTTCCAGTTCCTGGACGTACACGGGCGCCTCCCCGGATTCCGCCATGCGGAAAGCGATTTCTCGTTCCGGCATACGGAATGGTCGTGTCCGCGCCAACTACACGTCAATGCCTGTGCATCACTCAACGAAACGCGCAGCGAAGAAACGACCGCACAAACGGAGGAAACCGACGGTCAGTTGTCGGGCGACCGCAGGACGCGCAGGTGTCCCCGCCGCGCGACCTCCATCGGATCGGCGCCACGGCCCCCACCCCCGCCGGCCTGCGCCGCCCGCTCCTGCGGACGGGCCGCCTCGCGCACGGCGTTGGCAAGCGCTTCCAGGTCATCGCCGCTGGGACGGGCCGGAGCCGAGCTGTCCAGCAACCGCACGACCTCCCACCCCCGAGGGGCGGTGAGACGCTCGGAGTGCTCGGCGCACAGGTCGTAGCAGTGGGGTTCGGCGTAGGTGGCGAGCGGGCCGAGAACCGCGGTCGAGTCGGCGTAGACGTACGTCAGCGTCGCTACGGCCGGACGGCCGCAAGCGGTGCGCGAACAGCGACGTACAGGGCTCACGACGTTGGACGGTACCGCACTCTTGAGCGGGCCGCGACGACTCTCCCCCAGGTCACCCCACCGTGTCGTGCTGTGAAACACCCCACACGCCCCTTCCGTCCCACTCCGCTGACCTGCGGGGAAGCCCGCTGCCGAGATCCCGAACGCGTTCGAAATCGGTCATCACCCCATACAAACCATGCCAATTGCCTTGATCTCACCGGTCTCGGAGAGATACGGAAACGAGCCCAACCTTGGCTGGAATGGTCATCCACCGACATGCCGTACCGACGGACGGGAACCGCTCCCACCGCCACACGCTGCACGGACACGCACCCGTCACGAGGACTACCCTTCACCAGTGATGGACACCCCCGTACCGCCCCGTGCCGTCGGCCCCGGGCCCCGCCGCCGTGATCGCCACGGGCGGGGCATGCGCGGCCCGATCGCACCACCCCAGGTCCCCCTCGCCGCCAGCCGCGCCGACGCCTTCGCCGACCTGGTGCAGGACTCCGTGGAGCGCCTCGAACGCCGCTGGCCCCAGCTCGCCGACATCGATTTCCTGGTCCTCGAGGTGCCCCGCCTGGACGGTCCCGGCCGCACCTGGAACGACGAGGCGGTCCCCCTCGGCGGCACGATCCCCGCGCGCGAGGGGCGGCCGGCGCGGGTGGTCATCTATCGCCGCCCGGTGGAGATCCGCACGAAGGGCCGCGAGGAGCGAGCGGCGCTGGTGCACGAGGTGGTCGTGGAGCAGGTGGCCGAGCTGCTGGGGCTGACGCCGGAGACGGTGGATCCCCGCTACGGCGAGGATTGACGGCTGACGTCGTCGCTTGGCTGCGCGCCGTGGCAGGGTGCGGGCGCTGCTGGGGGCCGCAGGCCCCCAGACCCCGCTTCGGCCCTGAAGGGGCCTCGTCCTCGAACGCCGGGCGGGCTGAAAATGCCTGACCAGCGCCGAGCCACGGTCTACTTCTGCAACACCGACAGATCCTCGTCCGCCTCCGGCACAGCCACCATCCCGCGATCGTCCGGCAGCGTCTGCACCGTGAAGCCCGGCACGCCCTCCGCCGTCGCCGCCAGCGTCCGTCCCCCGTACACCGGCCCGCCCGACACGGTCTCCACGGTCAGCGCATAAGTGCCCTTCAACCCGCTCGGCACCGGCACCTCCACGTCCTGTGTCGTGCCGGACTTGATCGTGTACGTCTTCGACACCGCCGTACCGCCGTCGCTCCCCCCGGACGCCGTGACCTTGACCTCGGCCGAGCGGAACGGTGCCGTAAGGGACAGCGTCGTGCCCTTCGCCTTGTTGTCCACCACCGTCGCGCGCGTGCCGACCGGTCGGCTCGCCGGGATGAACGCCGTCTCCTGCTTGGCGCCCTCCCCACGGACCACCCGCACCGCCGCGACCACCGGCACGGCCCGATCCGTAGGCGTCAGCACCAGCGACCCCGCCTCGCCCCGCATGACGTCCCCGAGATCCACCGCACTCGTCATACCGGCCTTGACATGCAACGTCTCGTTCCCGGCGGGGGTGATCTCCCCGGACGGCGAGGCGAGCCGCACCTTGAGATCCGCATCCGCGTCCCCCGGCGTGAAGGCGACCAGCCGCACGGCCTTGGCGTCCTTCGGAATGCCGGGCACAACCAGGGTCCCCGCGGGGTCGGCGGACGCCGCCAGCCAGTCCCCGCCGAGCTTGTCGTCCAGCGCCTGCACCGAGGCGCCCACCCGGCCACTGCGCACCGTCACGTGCACAGTCACGTTCTCCTGCTTCTCACTGGTGAGCGTCGACAGCAGGATCGGCTCCCCGGAGTGCGGCTGAACCGTGATCCCCTCCCCCACCGTGGTCTCCAGGGCACCGTCCTTGCCGTACAGCTCGATGTCGACGACGGCGGCGGAGTCGTCGGGGTTGGTGAGATGGACGTAGTCCGTGCGGTCTACCGCCGTACTGGCGCCCGGGAACCAGAACTCGGTGTCCGGCGCGGTGCAGTTGACTCCCTGCAGCCCACGCCCCGTGCCCGCCACGACCTCCGTGGTCTCCTGCACGGTCCAGCCGGGCGCGAACTTCCCGTCGGCGGTCCCGATGAGCGCCGGCGAGTCCGAACCGGACGCTTCCTCGGTGACCGGCGCACCCGGCTCCTTGCCCGTCAGGACGGACTTGTCGGTCTTGGCCGTCTTATCGGTCTTGTTCGCGGCGCCGGTCTCCTTGCCCTTGGCGTCCGTCGCGGCATCCGGCTCCTCCGCCCCCGACCTCAGTTCCGCCTTCCCGGCGCTCCCCGTCCCCTTCGTGACGGGCGTGAACGCCGTGTACGTCGTCTCCGCGAGATCCGAGGTGCTCGGTGCCGGGCACACCAGGCTCGAACGCTCCACGGGCAGTTCGGCGGCCGCCTTGGCGGTGTTCGTCCCGGACGCGTCCGGGGTCGTGAGCGCCGCGACCCCGGTTATGGCCGCGAGGGCCGTGACACCGGCGATCAGGGACAGGGTCGTGCGGTTCACTGCTGGCTCCCGTCGGAACGCTCACTGCCGTGCGGATGCGGCTGCGCCGGGTCGTACGTGGCGTCGTAACCCTGCTGGTACGTCTGGTCGTACGAGGCGTCGTACGACGTGTCGTACGCCCCTGCCTGGGTCTGCCCGCCGTATGCGTACGGGTCGTACTGGCCGCCCTGGTACGGGTCCGCCTGATACGTCTGGTCGTAGGCGCCGTTCGCCGGGTACTGCTGGCCACCCGGGTACTGCTCGCCGCCGTAGCCGCCGTACTCGGCGCCCGCGTAGCTGGGCGTGTCCCACTCTCCCGAGGACTGCTGGTGCGGAATCGCCGCGGAGGTCTCCTCCGAAGGAGGAGGCGGGAACTCCCCTCCCTGACCGGCCTCCTCGGCCTCGGCCTCGGCCTGGGCCCGGAGCCGACGGGCCCGCCGTCCCTCGCCGGCCACTGCCTCGGCCGGGACGGTCTCCTCCTCGGGCAGGTCGTCGTCGACATCACGGCGACGTCCCGGAAGAGCCATCACGACGAGGACGAGGGCGAGGAATCCCTGGGTCCACAGCCAGGCGGTGTGGCCGATCGGGTCGTCGTAGGTGACGTCCAGCCTGCCGCCGCTGGAAGGGAGTTCGAAGCCCTGGGCCCAGCCGTCGACCGTGGTCGCGGTGAGCGGCCTGCCGTCCAGGGTGGCCGTCCAGCCGTCGCCGGCACTGTCGGCGAGGCGCAGGACGCGCCCTTCGGCGCCACTCGGAATCGTGGTGTGGATCTCGACGGGACCGGCGGCAACGGGTTGGGGCTCACCCGAACCGGACGCCGCCCCGGAGCCTGAACCGGAGACGATGGCCGCACGTGACACCTGACGGTCGACCCGCCACAGCGCGCTGCCGTTCTGCTCACTCAGCCGCTGCAGTCCCGGCGTGGCGTCCAGCACGCGCGTGACGTCGCGGGGCGCGCCCTTGTGGACGAGGACGTAGCGCACCGCGAACGCGCCCAGCTGGTCGGCCTGGTCGGCGCCGGAGCCGGCGACGAGGTTGGCGACGATCTTGTCGAGCTTGGCGTTCTCCCCGTCGGCGGCGGCGAGTTCGGCGTCGCCGAGGCGGGCGCCGGAGCCGCGGACGAGCATGTAGCCGACCTGGGTCGTGGACTCGCTGTCGAGGACGAGGGTGCGGGCCTGGTCGCGGTTGTTGCTGTCCTCGGCGACGAAGGCGGGCACCTGCACGGGGTCGCGCCGCTCCAGCGGGCCGTCGGCGCCGCGGAGCATCCAGCCGGCGGCGACGAGCAGCGGGCCAGCGGCGGCCGCGAAGGCGATCAGCGCGGCGACCGGCTGGCGCCAGCCGAAGCTCTGCTCGGCCACGCGCGAGCGTGCCCCGTCGGCGCCGAGCAGCGCGGCGGCCAGGAGGGCGATGCCGTAGACGAGGGTCGCGGGGCCGGCCCAGGTGGAGCTGTTGGAGAGGGCCGCGAAGACGAGGCCCACCAGGGCGACCGCCCAGGCCGTCCAGATGCCGAACTGGCGCTCGGAGCGCATCAGGGCGGCCAGCGCGGCCAGTACGACACCGATGAGCATGAGCCCGCTGACGGTGCCGGGCCCGCCGGGGCTGGCACCGAGCAGATCCAGGGCGGACGCGGACGACGAGCCGTACCCCAGCCCGGCCTCGCGAAAGAACCCGAACGGGAGCAGCGACAGCGACCAGGGCGCGAGCACCAGCAGGGGCACGCCGAACTGGGCCAGGAAGCGCAGGCCGTACGCGGTGATGTCGGTGCGGCGCACGGCCAGCAGCCCGAGCCCGAGGACCAGCGCGATCGGCCAGACGATCGGCGTGAAGGCCGTGGTGATCGTCAGCAGCAAGGCGTACGCCCAGGTGGCGCGCCAACTGCCGCGCGCACCGGAACTGTTCGCAAGGCCGCTCGCCGAGATGCCCGCGCGCGCGATGAGCGGCAGCAGGACGGCGAGTACGGCGGTGCCGATGCGGCCGCCGGCGAGGGCGCCGGTGGCGGCGGGCAGGAAGGCGTAGGCGACGGCCGCCCACGCGCGCAGGAGGCGGGACTCGACGAGCGGACGGGAGGCGAAGTAGGCCGTGACCCCGGCCAGCGGCACCGAGCAGACGAGGAGGATCGTGACCGCGAGCCCGGTCGAGCCCAGCAGGGTGGAGGCGAGCATCGCCACGATCGCGAGGTACGGCGGCGCGGACGGGGTGCCACCGGCGCCCACGGGCTGCCAGGCGTCCAGGTAACGGGACCACAGCTCGCCGGAGTCGGCCGGGGCGGGCAGCAACGCGCCACCCGCGAGGGCGCCGCCGCCGAGGAGCTCACGGCAGGCGAGCAGCGAGACGAACAGCAGCGCCAGGAAGAGCACCGGGCCGGGCTTGCGGGCGATGCGCTTCAGGCGGGCGAACTGTTCTATCTCCAGGAAGTCCGCGTCGTCGCCGCCGGGTCCGGACTCGACGGCGCTGCCGTGCCGGCCCGCGCCGGCGGCAGCCTCCGGGTCGGAGCGGCCCACGAGGTTGCTCGCGACCTGTTCGACGGTGGCCCGCACCGTCGCGCCGGGCGGCGGGAACAGCGCCCGCAGCTCGCCCTTGTCGATCACGGGGCTCCCACGCCTGCGCCGCCCGGCGATGATCCGCTCGGGGCGCAGCAGCGTGCCCACGAGGCCACGGATCTCGTCGAGGGCCTGGCCGGGGACCTTGCCCACGAGGTAGGCGAGGGTCCGCAGGACCGTGCCGAGCACGAGGCGCAGCAGCACCCAGGGCAGCACGGCCGTACGCGTGTTGACCAGGAGGGTGTAGGCGGCGCCCGCCTTGTCGACCTTGTGCGGGGAGGCGGCGGTGCGGCCCACGCAGTCGACGGCGCGGCGCTCGCGGGAGGCGGCCTCGGCGTGTCGTACGACTGCCTCGGGGGCGATGAGGACGCGGTGGCCGGCGGCGGTCGCGCGCCAGCACAGGTCGACGTCGTCGCGCATCAGGGGCAGTCGCCGGTCGAAGCCGCCGAGTTGCTCGAAGATGTCGCGCCGGATCAGCATGCCGGCGGTGGACACGGACAGCACGGACCGGACGTGGTCGTGCTGGCCCTGGTCCTGTTCGCGGCGGTCGAGTCCGGTCCAGCGGCGGCCGGAGTTGGCAATGGTGACGCCGACCTCGAGGAGCTGCCGGCGGTCGTACCAGCCGCGCAGCTTGGGGCCCACGACGGCGACGTCGTCGCGGCCCAGTTCGTACTCGTTCTCCACGACGCGCAGCAGCTGGGCCAGGGCGTCGGGTTCGGGGGCGCAGTCGTCGTGCAGGAGCCACAGCCACTGCACCGGCTCCCCGTGGGGGAGTTCGGGCATGTCGTAGGCGTCGTCGCGCCACGTGCGCGTGACGGGGTCCCAGCCGCTCGGCCGCTTCAGATAGCTCAGCTCGTCCGGGGTGAGGACGGGGGCGGTGCGGTTGGCCTCCTCGACGGCCTGGCCGAAGCCGGTGCGCCGGGCGAGGTGCAGTACCCGGTCGGCGCCGAGGGCGTCGGTGACGAGCTGCGCGGAGTGGTCCGCGCTGCCGGTGT
Source organism: Streptomyces sp. cf386 (assembly GCF_900103585.1). Classification (GTDB taxonomy): domain Bacteria; phylum Actinomycetota; class Actinomycetes; order Streptomycetales; family Streptomycetaceae; genus Streptomyces. Next base: position 779,045 of record NZ_FNHV01000002.1, on the reverse strand, counting down.
CGGCGGCCACGGCGAACTGGACGGGGCGCTCCTGGCCGAGCAGCCCGGCGAGCGCGTCGGGCAGCCAGCGCGCGCCGTCGTGGGCGACGAGCACGGCGGTCACCACATGACGCGGGAACTCAGGTGCGGCAGCGGAGTCGGAATGGGCTGCCGGGTGGCTGTGCACGGACATCGAGGTACGGGCCCCGGTTCGATGGACTGCGGTGGACGCTTGTGCCCCGAGGGGACAGCGGTGCGTCTCGGACGAGCGACCACACTATCGGCTGGGCATGAGAGTGGCCCGCCGCCTGTGGATAACCCACCTGCGACGGGCCGTACGTGACGTATGTACGTGCGGTTGTGGAGCCGTTTCGTCGGACACCGCCTTCTTCGGACAGTGACCTGCTTCAGACAGCGGCCTTCTTCAGTCGGCGGCGTTCACGCTCGGACAGGCCGCCCCAGATCCCGAAGCGCTCGTCGTTGGCGAGGGCGTACTCGAGGCACTCGGAGCGGACCTCACAGGCCAGGCAGACCTTCTTGGCCTCGCGGGTGGAGCCGCCCTTCTCGGGGAAGAAGGACTCGGGGTCGGTCTGGGCGCACAGCGCGCGCTCCTGCCAGCCGAGTTCCTCGTCCGCGTCGTCGACCAGCAGTTGCTGCACCAGCTCGGTCATGTGCGCCCCTCGTCTGTCTTTCGCGTCCCCGTGATGTTGCCGTTACCGATTTCGGCTGAACGACACGAGTGAAATTACAAGTGTGCTGCTCCGGGCGAGTCAAGCCGAGATCTGCTATTGAGCCCCTTATTCACTCTGCGGAACCAAGGCCTAGCGGAAAGTGTTCAAATCGGCCTAAACCTTGACGAGCGGACGGGACCCAGGAGGGCCCCTGGCCCTCCGCAGAGCCTGTACGGAAAAGGACGCCCAGAAGTTCGATCTCGTTGCACGCGTGCGTAGAAGCGAACCGGATCACAGTCGGATCACAGGATCACAACGACGCCAGTGCGCCCGGTTGTGCGCCATGTGTCCCGGCTGCTCCAAGAACAAACCTTTCACCACCAAGATGAACCGGATGAGGTGAAACATGTGCCACATTCGCGGGCGTCGAGTTGACAGTGAAGGCATGAACCGATGTCCTTGTGGGCATGCTCGCGCACTCGGTACTCACCTCGACCCGCACCGCCGGGTCCCACGGTGCTGCCCGCGCGCGCTGTAGCTGTTGCTGTCCCAGCTGTTGAGCCACACCTGCTCCGGCTGTAGGCCCGGTCACCCGCGACTCGGCTCTCGTTCCCTCTGACCTTTCTTTCACTGAGGAACCACGACACCCCCATGAACAGCGACAGCGACCTCCAGATCGCCGGCGACATCCTCGAAGTCCCGCACCTCCTCCAGGCACCGCGCGAGCACCCGGCCACCGTGGCCGACTTCGTCGGCCTGGCCCGCTCCATCGCCGCCGACCGGTCCCAGTGGGAGCACCTCGTCCAGTACGACGCGACCACGCGCTGGTACCACCGGCTGCGCACGGGCCCCGGCTACGAGGTCTGGCTGCTGTCCTGGGTTCCCGGACAGGGCAGCGGGCTGCACGACCACGGCCGGTCCTCCGGCGTCCTGACGGTCCTGGACGGCACGCTGACCGAGCGCACGGAGCGCGGCACGCGCGTGTTGGAGGCGGGCGGGCAGCGGGTGTTCGCGCCGGGGTACACCCACGAGGTCGTGAACGACGCGCTGGAGCCGGCGACAAGCCTGCACGTGTACTACCCGGGCCTGACCGAGATGCCGATGCACACGACCCCGGCCTGCGAGGCCCGTGTCGAGCCGCGTCCGGTGACGGCCTGACGCGTCGCCCCGTCCGATGACTGCCTGAGCGTCGCCCGTCCGATGACTGCCTGACGCGTTGTCGTACCCGCCTGCAAGACTGGCTCCCATGCGCATTGTGGTTCTGGCAGGCGGCATCGGTGGTGCCCGGTTCCTGCGCGGTCTGAAGCGGGCCGCGCCGGACGCGGACATCACGGTCATCGGCAACACCGGGGACGACATCCACCTCTTCGGCCTGAAGGTCTGCCCGGACCTCGACACGGTGATGTACACGCTGGGCGGCGGCATCAACGAGGAGCAGGGCTGGGGCAGGGCGGACGAGACCTTCCATCTCAAGGAGGAGCTCGCGGCGTACGGCGTCGGCCCGGAGTGGTTCGGGCTCGGCGACCGGGACTTCGCCACGCACATCGTGCGGACGCAGATGATCGGCGCCGGATACCCGCTGAGCGCGGTGACGGAGGCGCTGTGCGACCGCTGGAAGCCGGGCGTCCGTCTGATCCCCATGACCGACGACCGCGTCGAGACGCACGTCGCGGTCGAGGTGGACGGCGAACGCAGGGCCGTCCACTTCCAGGAGTACTGGGTACGGCTGCGGGCCCAGGTGCCGGCCGAGGCGATCGTGCCGGTCGGGGCCGAGCAGGCCAAGCCGGCGCCGGGCGTCCTGGAGGCCATCGCCGAGGCGGACGTCATCCTCTTCCCGCCGTCCAACCCGATCGTCTCGGTCGGCACGATCCTCGCCGTGCCCGGCATCCGTGAGGCGATCGCCGACGCCGGGGTGCCGGTGGTGGGCCTGTCCCCCATCGTCGGGGACGCGCCCGTGCGCGGGATGGCCGACAAGGTGCTCGCGGCCGTGGGAGTGGAGTCGACGGCCACTGCGGTCGCCGAGCACTACGGCTCGGGGCTCCTCGACGGCTGGCTTGTCGACACCGTGGACGCGGGCTCCGTGGAGCGGGTCGAGACGGCCGGGATCCGCTGCCGGGCCGTTCCGCTGATGATGACCGGCCTCGACGCCACCGCGCAGATGGCCCGCGAGGCACTGACGCTGGCGGAGGAGGTGCGAGGCGCTTGAGCGAGGTGTCTGCCGACGGGTACCGCGTCTGGGCCGTCTCCGGAATCCCCGAGGTCCAGCAGGGCGACGACCTCGCGAAACTGATCGCCACCGCCGAACCCGGGCTGGTCGACGGGGACGTGCTGCTCGTCACTTCGAAGATCGTGTCCAAGGCGGAGGGGCGGATCGTCGAGGCGGCCGACCGGGAGTCCGCGATCGACGCGGAGACCGTACGGGTCGTGGCGCGGCGTGGGGCGCTGCGCATCGTCGAGAACCGGCAGGGGCTCGTGATGGCCGCCGCCGGGGTCGATGCCTCCAACACCCCTGCCGGGACCGTGCTGTTGCTGCCCGAGGACCCGGACGCGTCCGCGCGGGCGATCCGGGACGGCCTGCGGGACGCCCTGGGCGTCGACGTCGGCGTCGTCGTCACCGACACCTTCGGGCGCCCCTGGCGCGCCGGGCTCACCGACGTCGCGATCGGCGCCGCCGGCATCCACGTACTCGATGATCTGCGCGGGGGCACGGACTCGTACGGCAATCCGCTCAGCGCTACCGTCGTGGCGACCGCGGACGAACTCGCCGCCGCCGGTGACCTGGTGAAGGGCAAGGCCGCCGGCCTGCCCGTCGCCGTCGTGCGCGGGCTGGCGCACACGGTGACCGAGGAGCACGGGGAGGGGGCGCGGGCCTTGGTGCGCGGGGCGCGTGACGACATGTTCCGGCTGGGGACGTCGGAGGCGGTACGGGAGGCGGTGACCCAGCGGCGTACGGTGCGGGCCTTCACGGACGAACCCGTCGACCCCGGGGCCGTGCGACGGGCGGTCGAGGCGGCGGTCACGGCGCCGGCGCCGCACCACACGACACCGTGGCGATTCGTGCTGCTGGAGTCGGAGGAGTCGCGGACGCGGCTGCTCGACGCGATGCGCGACGCGTGGGTCGCCGATCTGCGGCGGGACGGCAAGAGCGAGGAGTCCATCGCCAAGCGGGTGCGGCGGGGGGATGTGCTGCGGAACGCGCCGTATCTCGTCGTGCCGTGTCTGGTGATGGACGGTTCGCACACGTACGGCGACGCGCGGCGGGACGGGGCCGAGCGGGAGATGTTCGTCGTCGCTACCGGTGCGGGGGTGCAGAACTTCCTGGTCGCGCTGGCCGGGGAGCGGCTGGGTTCGGCGTGGGTTTCGTCGACGATGTTCTGCCGGGATGTGGTGCGGGGGGTGCTGGGTCTGCCGGAGGAGTGGGATCCGATGGGGGCCGTGGCGGTCGGGCATCCGGCGGAGGAGCCGCGGGCTCGGGGGGAGCGGGATGCGGGGGCGTTTATCGAGGTGCGGTGACGCTCCGCTGGGTGGGGCGGGGGCGGGGCGGGGGTCTGCGGTTCGGGAAGGCGGGGGCTCGGTATGCCCATCGCGCGCCGTGGGAGCGCCTAGGCTCGTAGCTCTCGTCTCTATCCAGTCGTAGCTCTTGTCTCCATCTAGTCGCATCCCGGGATTCTTCGTGGCAGGACGTTTTGCTCCGCGGCCCACACGTACGACTGTGCGCGGTGGGCATGTCGCTGTGCCTGCGTCTGCGGGTGTGCCTCGGCAGGCTGTCGCGCCGGGGAAGGTGCGGACGGTGGTGCCCGACGGGCCGCTCGATCTCGGGCTGGTGCTGGGGCCGCTGCGGCGTGGGCCGGGGGATCCGACGTTTCGGGCGATGCCGGACGGGTCCGTGTGGCGGGCCTGTCGTACGCCGGTCGGGCCCGGGACGTTGCGGGTCGGCGTGCGGGGTGCCGAGGTGCGGGGGGAAGCGTGGGGGCCGGGGGCCGAGTGGCTGTTGGAGCAGTTGCCGGAGTTGCTCGGGGCCGCCGATGATCCGTCCGCCTTCGTGCCGCGGCATCGGGTGGTGGCGGTTGCTCGGCATCGACGGCCGGGGTTGCGGCTGACGCGGACCGGGCTGGTGATGGAGTCGTTGATTCCGTCGGTTCTGGAGCAGAAGGTCACGACCGATGAGGCGTACCGGGCGTGGCGGTTGCTGGTTCGGAAGTTCGGGGAGCCGGCGCCTGGGCCCGTGCCCGGGCAGATGTGTGTGATGCCGGATGCGGGGACCTGGAGGTCGATTCCGTCCTGGGAGTGGCATCGGGCCGGGGTCGACAACAAGCGGGCGTCCACGATTCTGCGGGCCGTACGGGTTGCTGCGCGGCTGGAGGAGGCCGTGCGGATGTCTCCGACGGAGGCGCAGGGGCGGTTGGAGGTCCTGCCGGGGATTGGGCCGTGGACGTCGGCGGAGGTTGTGCAGCGCAGTCATGGGGCGGCGGATGCGGTGACCGTGGGGGATCTGCATCTGCCGGGGATCGTGGGGTGGGCGCTTGCGGGGGATCGGGACGCGGATGACTCCGTGATGCTGGAGTTGCTGGAGCCGTATGCGGGGCAGCGGCATCGGGCGGCTCGGTTGATTCTGTTGAGCGGGCGGGTGCCGGGGCGGCGGGCTCCGCGGATGCCGCGGGGGGATATTGGGCGGTTGTGACGGGGGGTTGGGGGGCTGTGTTGTGGTTGCCGCCGATGGTTTTCGCCCCCGCCGCCCCTACCCGTCCCATCCTCCAGGGGCTCTGCCCCTTCGACCCGGGGCCTTCTGGGGGCTCCGCCCCCAGACCCCCGATTCGGCCCTTAAGGGGCCTCGTCCTCAAACGCCGGACGGGCTGGAATGCCCGGGCCGGCGTCGAGGAGGTGGCGCCCGTCCGCTCAGACGTCCCCTGCGGGTGGGTGGGGGTTAGGGACGGTGGGAGCTCGTCCCCGAACGCCGGACAGGCTGAAAAGCACAGGCCGACCCCGAAACGGCACCCTCACCCCACGAACAAGCCCCCTGCGGGTGGGTGGGGGCTAGGGACGGTGAGAACTCGTCCCCGAACACCGGACGCGCCGAATGGGGGTTAGGTGGGCGGCGTACCCCCACGGGCCGCCTCAGGCATCCCGCAGCGCACCCGCACCCGCACCCACCAGAGCCGGACCTACAGATCCGGCGAGAACCGCACCGCCCCCGCCGGTATCCGTGCGTCGCACCACACCCGTACGCCCTCCCTCAGTTCGTTGTCGGCGCCGATCACCGCGCCGTCTCCGATGACCGTGCCTGTCAGGACGGAGCGTTCGCCGACTCGGGCGCGGGTGCCGATGAGGGAGTCGGTGATGACGGCGCCGGGTTCGATGACGGCGCCGGGGAGGATCGTGCTGCCGAAGACTCGGGCGCCCTCGGCCACGAAGGCGCCCTCGCCGACCACCGTGCCGCCGGTCAGCTTGGCGTCGGGGGCCACCGTGGCCGTGGGGAGGATCAGGCGGTCGCCGCAGCGGCCGGGGACCGCGGGGGACGGGGCGCGGCCGAGGACCAGGTCCGCCGAGCCGCGGACGAAGGCCGCGGGTGTGCCGAGGTCCAGCCAGTACGTCGAGTCGACCATGCCCTGGAGGTGGGCTCCGGCGGACAGGAGGTTCGGGAACGTCTCGCGTTCCACCGAGACCGGGCGGCCTGCCGGGATCGTGTCGATGACCGAGCGGCGGAAGACGTACGCCCCCGCGTTGATCTGGTCGGTGACGATCTCCTCGGGGGTCTGCGGCTTCTCCAGGAACGCCGTCACCCGGCCCGTGTCGTCCGTGGGGACCAGGCCGTACGCCCTCGGGTCGGTCACCTTGGTGAGGTGGAGCGAGACGTCCGCGCCCGTCGTCTCGTGCGTGTGGACCAGGGCCCTGATGTCCAGGCCCGTCAGGATGTCCCCGTTGAAGATCAGGACCGGGTCGTCGGGCGCGGAGTGGAGTCGGGAGGCCACGTTCCGGATGGCGCCGCCCGTGCCGAGGGGCTCCTCCTCCGTCACGTACTCCAGGTGGAGACCGAGGGCCGAGCCGTCGCCGAAGTACGGCTCGAAGACCTCGGCCAGATACGACGTCGCCAGGACGATGTGGTCCACGCCCGCCGCTCTCGCTCTCGCCAACTGGTGCGTGAGGAACGGCACCCCTGCCGCCGGGACCATGGGCTTCGGCGTGTGCACGGTGAGCGGACGCAGCCGAGTGCCCTTGCCGCCGACCAGGAGGATCGCTTCTGTCACCTGTCGTCTCTGCTTCCTGCCGGGACCGGCCGAACTGTCTTTCGGCCGGCCAGTGTATGCAGACCGGTGTGCGGTGCCCTCGACGGCAGGGCGGCAGTACGGCAGTACGGCAGTGCGGCAGGTCATCAGGCCGTGAGGCCGTCCACTCTCTCGTCCTCCGACGGCGGTGAACACGACCCCCCGTACTCCCGTACTCCATACCTCTTACCCCGTACCCCCGTACGCCCCCACATGGCCCCCCATTGCCCCCGTACGCCCACAGCATGCCGTCCGCAGGGCCCGGCATGTCCGTGGATTCCTACATTTTTCAGCGTCCCTGGTACTTGGCCGCCGCCGTGCGGGCCGTGCCGAGTTTGCGGTAGAGCTGGAGTCCGGGGCACTCCGTGGAGTAGCCGTCCCGATGCCCGGAGATCGTGTTCAGGCTGACGTTCTTGCCCTTGGTGTAGAGATTGCCACCGCCGGACTTCAGGTACGTCTTGCTGCGCGGATTGACGCCGAACAGGCCCAGCTTCCAGGCCGTGAGCCGGGCGATGCCCCGCACCGCGGCAGCGGTCGGCTTGGTGGTGCCGTAGCTGCCGAGAACGGCGATCCCCATGCTGTTGCTGTTGAAACCGCGCGTGTGGGCACCCAGGACCGACTTCGCCACTCCCCCGGCGCGCCCCTCGTAGATGTTTCCGCACTTGTCGACGAGGAAGTTGTAGCCGACGTCGCGCCAGCCCATGCTCTTGACGTGGTAGCGGTAGATACCGCGAATGAGCGAGGGAACCTGCTTGCACGTGTACTTGGCACCCGTCGCGGTGTGGTGCACGAAGGCCGCCTTCACCTTCTTCGTGTAGACGAACTTCTTCTCCCGCCAGCTCTCGTTCGCACCCCAGCCGCGCCGGGTGACGATGCGCGGCCGCGGACCGATGTACGGCTTCGCCCGCTGCTCCTGCGTCAACTCGCTGCCGCGCAGGGCCAACAGTTCCTTCTCGGTCTCGGCCTTGCCGAGCTCGGGGATCTCGGTGGCGTTCAGCGGGGCGAGTTCGGTGTTGACGGCGGAGGCGGCGGTGTCGGCCGCGACGGCGCCGAGCGCCTCGGCGGTCTCGCCGGTCTCGGTCGTCAGGGAACCGGGGCGGGTGGCGCCGTCGGGGTCGCCCGGCGCGGGGGCGGGATCGCCGGGGTCGACCAGTTCGAGGCGGAGGCCGAGAGGAAGCGGGAGGACGATGCCGGTGCCGGCCGTCGGGGTCGGGTCACCGGCGCCCGGAGCCGTCTGCTCGGACCGCTCCCCGACCTCCTCCGGAGTGACCCGCACCTCCACCCCGTCCGACTCCCCGACCCACAGCGGCGCCGTGGAGCCGCGCACCCGGGACGAGGTGCCTTCGGCGGTGTCGGGGTCGGCGCCGTGCTCGGCGTTGTGCGTCTCGACCTCCTGCCAGTCGGACCAGATGCCGGTGCCGACCGCACGGGTGCGGACCTGGACGCGGCCGTGCAGTTCGACGGTCGGGTCGTCCCAGATGACGCCGACGAGGGAGAAGCGCTGTACGTCCCGTCGGGGCAGGCCCTGTTCGGTGGGCGGGTCGGCGACGCGGTCATGGGTGAGGGGGCGGAGGGGCAGCGACTGGGTGCTGCCGGGGACGGACGGCTCGGCGTCCGTACGACGCACCGCAGACCCGTCGACTGTGGCCACCACCCGCGTGCTCGTGGCCACTTCCGCGCCGAGCGCCGGTCTCGCGGTCGCCGCGACGGCGGGTGGGGTGAGCGGGAGGGCCAGAGCCGCCGCGCACGTGACACCGATCGAGGAAGCAAGGAATCCACGCATACTCCCGATGGTGGACATAGGCGTACAAACCTGTCCATCTGGGGATTGACGGGGCGTCGGTCAACGGTTCACCCGAATCGGTGGCGGCGGGGTGCCGCCAACCGGCCGTGCGCGGGGGTGGGTCCGCGTACCCTTGCGCGGATGAACGCCACCGATCGCACCCCTGCCGACCTGCTGCGTTCCGCGCTCGCCGCGGATCCCGGACGCCCCCTGGTGACCTTCTACGACGACGCCACCGGGGAGCGCGTCGAATTGTCCGTGGCCACCCTCGCCAATTGGGTGGCGAAGACGGCGAATCTGCTCCAGGGCGACCTCGGGGCCGGGCCGGGTGACCGGGTCACGCTGCTGCTGCCGGCGCACTGGCAGACGGCGGTGTGGCTGCTGGCGTGTTCGTCGGTGGGCACGATCGCGGACGTCGGTGGGGATCCGGCGGCGGGCGACGTGGTCGTGAGCGGGCCGGATTCCCTGGAGGCCGCGCGGGCGTGTCGGGGTGAGCGGGTCGCGTTGGCGCTACGGCCGTTGGGGGGACGTTTCCCGCAGCCGCCGGCCGGGTTCGCCGACTATGCGGTGGAGGTGCCGAGCCAGGGGGACCGGTTCGCACCGTTCGCCCCGGTCGATCCTGAGGAACCTGCGCTGATCGTCGCCGGGCGGGAGTTCAGCGGGGCCGAGGTCGTCGAGCGTGCCCGGGCGGAGGCTACGGGGCTGGGGCTTACGGGGCCGGGGTCGCGGATTCTGTCCGCCTTGCCGTACGACACCTGGGAGGGGCTCAACGCCGGGCTGTACGCGGCGCTCGCGACCGACGGGTCGGTGGTGCTGTGCCGGAATGTGGAGTCGCTGGGTGAGGAGGCGTTGGCGAAGCGGATCGAGAGCGAGCGGGTGACGGCTACGGCGCGGTGACGCGGGGTTCGCGCAGCGGGGGTGCGCGGCGTCTGGGCTGACGGGCGTGCCGCCCCGGCCCCTTTTTTTCCTCGCCCCCGCCGCCCCTACCCGTCCCATCCTCCAGGGGCTGCCGCCCCTTCGACCCCGGCCCCTTCTGGGGGCTCCGCCCCCAGACCCCCGCATCGGCCCCGAAAGGGCCTCGTCCTCAAACGCCGGACAGGCTGAAGAATGACACCCCTGCGGGTGGGTGGGGGCAGGGACGGAGTCCCCACGGGTGGGGGGATCGGGATGGCAGAATCTCGCCCTCAACCGCCGGACGGACTGGCCACCAGAACCGGCGTCGACAAACAGCGCCGCCTCCGCGCACCACCGCGGCGCCGCAGTCGCCCACGGCGGTAAGGGGACGCGTCGGGGGGTGTCCGCCCGCAGTGGCCGGCGTCAACACGCGGCACCTCTTGGCCTAAGTCCAGGCGCCGGCCCTAGGACGGACACCCCCCCCCGACGCGGCCCCGACCCACCCACCGAACCGCAGGCGCCACGCGCACCCCCGCCAAACCGCACAGGCCGCCGCAGGCACCCCCGCCCCACCGCCGGAGGCAACCGTCACCCATTCGGCCCACCACCACCCACCCCTCACCCCCCACCCGAGCCATGGTCGTAACAACAGCCCACAGCCCACACCGCACGCAGCAAGCAGCACGCAGCACGCCCTGAGGACTGGAGCCAGAGTGACCGGCATATCGCGCTCACGTCCCGGACCTTCCGGCGTTGTCGGGGGCGGGCCGTCCGGCGGTTGGCGAGGGCGGCGGCGAGGGTGGCGGTGGGTGCGGCGGGGGGTTCTGGGGGTGGGGCTGGTGCTCGTGGCCGCTGCCGGGGCAGGATGGGCCGTCTACGCCAAGCTCGACTCCAACATCACCACCGACGAGGCCGCCGCCGCGGAGCTCCAGCGGTACGAGAACGAGCGGCCCACCTCGCTGGTGCGCGACGCGCGGAACATCCTGCTCATCGGATCCGATTCCAGGGCGGGCAGCGGAAACCGCCGCTACGGGCGCGACTCCGGCACCGAACGCTCCGACACCACCATCCTCCTGCACCTGTCCGCGGGCCGCCGCAGCGCCACCGCCGTCTCGATACCCCGCGACCTGATGGTGAACGTCCCCCGGTGCCGGAGTGACGACGGCAGCCGCAGCGAGCCCATGTTCGCGATGTTCAACTACGCCTTCCAGGTGGGCGGTTCGGCCTGCACCATCCGCACCGTGGAGCGGCTCACCGACATCCGCATCGACCACCACATGGTCGTCGACTTCCACGGCTTCAAGGAGATGGTCGACGCCCTCGACGGTGTGGAGATCTGCCTCGCCAAGCCCATTGACGACAAGGCGGCCAAGCTGCGCCTCCCCGCCGGCAAGGTGACCCTCAACGGCGAACAGGCCCTCGGCTACGTCCGCGCCCGCAAGACCCTCGGCGACGGCAGCGACACCGACCGCATGGACCGCCAGCAGCGATTCCTCGCGGCGCTGGTGAACAAGGTGCAGAGCAATGACGTCCTGCTGAACCCGGTGCGGCTCTACCCCGTCCTCGACGCCGCCACGTCCTCCCTCACCACCGACCCCGCCCTGGCCAGCTTGCGCGGTTTGTACGAACTCGTCCGCGGCGTGCGCGACATCCCCACTGAACGCGTGCAATTCCTCACCGTTCCCCGGGAGTCGTACATCCACAACCCCAATCGCGACCAACTCATGGAGCCCGCGGCCGAGCGGCTCTTCGAGCGGCTGCGCACCGACACCCCGGTGGAAGTTGTGGATTCGTCCGGAATGCGCCAAGGGCCGCCGGGACTCCTCTCGCACAAGAGTTCCCATGCGTGGGGTGGAAAGTCGGACGGCAAGTGGTCCGAGGGCTCCACAGAACCCACTCCCCCGCCCCCCACCTTCCGCGGCAACACCGCCGCCGAGAACCCCTGCGGGTAAAGCGCTCACCAAGTCCACGAACCTCAATTCAAAGAAATGGGGCGGATTGCCCAGTTGTAGGGACGTGGAATTTGTCACCGTCGTCGCTTGACGCTGAACTGGCCGGATAGTGTGAGCGATCCGGTGCACCCAGCCGTAGTTAGGCTTGCGCACTGTTTGACCGAGACCCGAGCGCCTTGGAGGGGTAGGCGCCGCGTGGCCCCGACGGAGGATTCAGACAACCGTGGACGCGCAAGGCCGTGGGCGGGCGGACGACATCGACCCCGCAGACCAGTGGGTACTCAATCCGAACACCGGTGAATACGAACTGCGACTGAGCCCTTCCGCTCCGCAGTCGTCGGTTCCCGGACCTCGCAGATCCGCTTCCCGTGCCGGCGCCGCCTCACGGGCCGCCGGCACGAGCGCCCAGGGCGCGGGCGGCACGACCGGTGGCGCGGTACGCAACCGGAGCGCGGCGCCGGGGCGGGAGACGCGGACGGCGCCGGGCCGTGAGGTGCCGCCGCAGCGTCGGCGCCGGGGTGCGCCCGAGGAGCCGTTGCCGGGGCGGCGTGGTCGCCGGCCGGTGAAGAAGAAGAGCAAGGCGAAGAAGGCCGTGCTCTGGACCGGCGGGATAATGGCGTTCGTGGTCGTCGCCGCCGCAGCCGGTGCGTATCTCTACATCGAGCACCTCAACGACAACATCCAGTCCGTCTCCGACGACGGCGCGAGCACCGGTGGCTTCTCGAAGGACAAGGCCATCAACATCCTGCTCATCGGCACGGACAAGCGCACGGGTGCGGGCAACGACAAGTACGGCGACTCGGGCAGCGCCGGGCACGCCGACACCACGATCCTGCTGCACGTCTCCAAGGACCGTTCGAACGCGACCGCGCTCAGCATCCCGCGCGACCTGATCGTCGACATCCCGGACTGCCGGACGCAGCAGGAGGACGGCTCCTACAAGGTCATCGCGGGTGAGAGCGACGTCCGCTTCAACACCAGCCTCGGCCAGGAAGGCCGCACGCCCAGCTGCACCATGCGGACGGTCACCGAGCTGACCGGGATCACGCCGGACAACTTCATGGTGGCGGACTTCAACGCGGTGAAGACGCTGACGACGGCGGTCGGCGGTGTCGAGGTGTGCCTGGCCAAGGACATCAACGACCCCGACTCCAAGCTCAATCTGACCAAGGGCGAGCACGTGATCGAGGGCGAGCAGGCGCTGGCCTTCGTCCGCACCCGGCACTCGGTCGGCTTCGGCGGTGACCTGAGCCGGATCGGGCTGCAGCAGCAGTTCCTCAGCGCGCTGATGCGCAAGCTGAAGTCGAACGACACCCTCACCAGCCCGACGAAGATGATCAAGCTGGCCGAGGCGGGCACGAAGGCGCTGACCGTCGACTCCCAGCTGGACACCATCGACAAGCTGAAGGACCTGGGTCTGGAGCTGGGCAAGCTCAACACCAAGAACCTGACCTTCACCACGATTCCGGTGATAGACAACCCGGCCGAGAAGGTGAAGGCGACCGTCGTACTCAACGAGACGACGGCGCCCCAGGTCTTCGAGGCCATACAGAACGACGTCTCCTTCACCGAGGTCAAGCAGCAGAAGAAGAAGGAAGCCGCCGCCGTGGCCGCCCGGCTGAAGGGCACCAAGTCCGACGCCTCCGAGGTGCGGGTGCGGATCCTCAACGGCGGTGCCAAGGCCGGCAGCGCGTCGTCGACGCTCACCTGGCTGCAGACCGAGGAGGGCGTGGAGAAGTCCGAGAACGCGGGCAACGCCCCGGCGACGTTGGCGAAGACGACGCTCGAGTACGCCCCGGACCAGGCGGACCAGGCTCGCCGGCTCGCCGCCATCATGGGGCTCTCCGGGTCCGCGATGAAGCCCGGCAAGAGCGTGACCAACTCCCAGGGCCTGCCCACGATGACACTGACGCTGGGCAAGGACTTCAAGGGTGCGGGCCAGTCCCTCACCGCTCCGACCAAGGCGCCCGACGTGGAGAAGTCCACCGCCGACAAGGTCGAGTGCGCGCAGTAGTGACCCAACGGGCCCGTCCCTCAGTCGGCTTGTGCTGAGGGGCGAGCCCGTTTCCGGTGCCGAAAACTCCGGCCGGGAACGCAACTGTGCCGGACTCTCGTTGGTCTGACACAAGACATGGTTGTGTCAGGCACCGTAGGCCGGGCACACCGAACGGCCGTACCTGGCGTGAATTTTGCCGACACGTGGCCAACCCGGTTCGGACCCACAGTGGTCTGACAGGTAGCGAACCAGTGTCGGACAGGGTGGTCTGACATGGTGCGCTCCGCACCGGACAGGGAGGTCCGGCGCGGAGCGATGCCGTGTCGGGCTAAGGGTGGGGAAGGGCAGACAGTTGGCGCAGAGCAGTGTGCGAGGGGATGCCCCCGCGGTGGACGACACCATGTCGCTCACCCCGCAGGCCGACCAGGACACGCCGGCCGACCAGGGCGGCCGGCACGGCGGCGGGGGACGCAGGGGCGGCCGGGGAGCCGACAGCAGGCGCCGCAGACGGCGTGCGCTGCGCTGGTCGGCGACGGTTCTGGCGGTGGTGATACTGGGCACCGCGGGTGCCGGATATCTCTACTACCAGCACCTCAACGGCAATCTGAAGAAGGACGACCTCAACATCGGCGACGAGAAGGACCGCGCCGCCAAGACCGAGGCGAACGCGGCCGGTCAGACGCCGCTGAACATCCTGCTGATCGGCTCGGACGCGCGCGACAGCAAGGAGAACCAGAAGCTCGGCGGCGCCAAGGAGACGTTCGGCGCCACCCCGCTCGCCGACGTCCAGATGCTGCTGCACGTCTCCGCCGACCGCACCAACATGTCGGTCGTGAGCATGCCGCGCGACACGCTGGTGGACATGCCCACATGCACGGACCCGGACAGCGGGGACGTCTACGAGGCCGAGAGGCGTGAGATGACGAACCGCTCGCTCGGCCGTGGCGGCCCGGGGTGCTCGGTGGCGACGTGGGAGAAGCTGACCGACATCCACATCGACCACTTCATGATGATCGACTTCTCGGGTGTGGTGTCGATGGCGGACGCGATCGGCGGCGTCCCGGTCTGCGTCGACAAGAACATCGAATCCAGGGACCGCGAGGGCCACGGTTCCGGGCTGAAGCTGGAGAAGGGCACGACGTACGTCCAGGGCAAGCAGGCCCTTCAGTGGCTGCGCACCCGGTACGGCTTCGAGGACGGCAGCGACCTGGCCCGCGCCAAGGCGCAGCACATGTACATGAACTCGATGGTCCGCGAGCTGCGCAAGAACGCGAAGTTGAGCAACCCGGGCAAGCTGCGTTCGCTCGCCGAGGCGGCCACCAAGGCGCTCACCGTCGACCCGGGCCTGGGCACGGTCGCGAAGCTCTACGACCTGGCGGGCGAGCTCAAGAAGGTGCCCACCTCGCGCATCACCATGACGACGATGCCGAACGAGTACGACACGATCCAGACCGGCCGGGTGGTGCCGACCGACGACGCGACCAAGCTGTTCCGGCTGGTGCGTGAGGACATCGCGCTCGACGGCAAGGACAAGAAGAAGTCCACCACGGAGAAGGCGTCCACCGACCCGGCGGCGGCGGACGGCGAGATCGCCGTCCAGGTGCAGAACGGCACCCGCACCGACGTCCTCGCCCCGGCCCAGGGCCGCGCGAGAACGGTCGCCGGGTTGCTCGTCGGCAAGGGCTTCACCCAGGCCGTGGCCGACGCGTCGACCACGCCGACCGCGGACACGACGCTCGTCCGCTACCCGTCCGCCGACCTGGAGGGCGACGCCCAGCGGGTCGCCAAGGCGCTCGGTATTCCGACCAGTGCCGTGGAGAAGTCCACGGACGTCTCCGGCGTCACCCTCGTCGTCGGCGCCGACTGGCGGGAGGGTACGGCGTACAAGGCCCCGAAGAAGGACGACAAGACGCCGGACACGGCGGAGGCGCTGAGCGCCTCCGACACCAAGGCGTGCATGAAGGTGGACCCGGACTTCACCTGGTGACGGGCTCCCCCGCCCGGCGGGCTCAGTTGGCGCTGAGCACGGCCGGGCGGCGGGAGGCGATGACCTTCCGCGCCAGGGACCGCGGGCTGGTGAGGAAGCCGTAGCCCCAGGACATGTGCATGGTGGCGAGGGCGACCGGGATCTGCAGGCGTGCCTTCAGGGGCAGGCCCTGGCCGGCCGGGACCGAGCCGGCGGTGATGGCCGCGAGGTAGCCGCCGGGGACGACCAGGGCCCACGGGGTGACCAGGGCGCCCAGCACGAGGCCCGCCGCGATCGCGCACACCGCCGTCGGCGGGGCGAGGTAGCGCAGGTTGATGGAGCCGGCGTGGTAGCGGGCGACGACATGGCGCCAGCGGCCGTAGTCCTTGTACTGCTTGGCGAGGGCACGCACCGAAGGACGGGGGCGGTACGACACCTTCAGCTCGGGCGAGAACCAGATCAGCCCGCCCGCCTCGCGGATCCGGAAGTTCAGCTCCCAGTCCTGGGCGCGGATGAACTCCTCGTTGTAGCCGCCCTGTTGCTCCAGCGCCTCGCGCCGGAAGACGCCGAGGTAGACGGTCTCGGCCTGCTGGGCCGCGCCGCCCGTGTGGAAGGCGGCGTTGCCGACGCCGATCTTCGAGGTCATCGCGGCGGCGACGGCGTGCTCCCAGTCGTTCTCGCCCTCGGCGTGCATGATGCCGCCGACGTTCTGCGCGCCGGTCTCCTCCAGGAGCCGTACGGCGGTGGCGATGTAGTTGGGCGAGAGGATGCCGTGGCCGTCGACGCGGACGACGATCGGGTGGCGGGAGGCCTTGATCGCGGCGTTGAGGGCGGCGGGCGTGCGGCCGGTCGGGTTCGGGACGGTGTGGACGCGAGGGTCCTCTTGCACGAGCTCGGCGGCGATCTCGTCCGTGCGGTCCGAGGAGGGACCGAGGGCGATCACGACCTCCATCTCGCCGGCGTACTCCTGCGCGAGGATCGCTTGGACGGCTCCGCGCAGATGCCGCTCCTCGTTCAGGACGGGCATGATGACGGACACGGCGGGGAGCTGCACGTCGGGATTGGCGTTCATAGGGGGCTCACGTTACCGCGAACGGGGGACACCCTTGCGCGCCGCCGGGGTCGCTGCACCGGGCAGCAGATCGTATGGGCCTACGGTGCTCACGGATCCCACGTACGGCCCCCAGGGCAAGCGACAGCGGAGGTATCTCCCCCATGCCCACGCCGCCCCGCCAGTCCCCCTCCCCCGTGCAGCGCCGTCCGCAGCCGTCCCGCCGCGGTGCGCGGCCGGTCGCGCCGGTACGGCGGAAGCGGCCACGGTGGGCCATGCGGGCGGTGACCACACTGTCCGTCGTGGTCCTCGCCTCGGCGGGGATCGGACACGCGGTGGTCACCAGCCTGGACGCGAAGATCGAGCGCGTGGACCCGTTCAAGGACATGAAGAACCGGCCGCAGGCCGGGACCGGGATGAACGTCCTGCTCGTCGGCACCGACGGCCGCGACCGCATCAGCGCGGAGGAGCGGCGCAAGTACCGGCTCGGCGGGGCGCCCTGTCACTGCACCGACACGATCATGATCGTGCACATCTCGGGGGACCGGGAGCGGGCGAGCGTGGTGAGCCTGCCACGCGACTCGTACGCCGAGGTGCCCGACGGAGAGGGCCGCGCGGCGCACCCCATCAAGATCAACGCGGCGTACGCGGAGGGCGGCCCGAACCTCACCGTGCGCACGGTCGAGCACATGACCCACGTCAAGATCGACCACTATCTGGAGGTCGACTTCACCAGCTTCATGAAGACGGTGGACGTGGTCGGCGGCGTCCAGATCTGCACCGCTGAGCCGCTGAAGGACTCGTACACCGGACTCGACCTGCCGGCCGGCACCCATCGGCTGATGGGCGGCGAGGCGCTGCAGTACGTGCGCGCGCGGCACATCGACAGCGGCTCCGACCTGGGCCGGATGCAGCGGCAGCAGCGTTTCATGGCGGGGCTGATCGCGCGGGCGACGTCCTCCGGGATCCTGCTGAACCCGATGCGGTTCCGGGACGTGACGCGGGCGGTGCTGGGCTCGGTGCGGGCGGACAAGGGATTCGGGACGGGCGAGCTGCTGGACCTCGGGCGGGCGATGCGGAACTTCTCGCCGTCGTCGTCGGAGTTCACGACCGTGCCCATCCGGCAGATGTCGTACACCGTGAAGGGCATCGGTTCCACGGTGAAGTGGGACACGGAGAAGGCCGAGCGGCTCTTCCGGGCGCTGCGCGAGGACCAGCCGCTGGCCGCGCTCCGGGGGCGGACCAAGGCGGTCCCCGTGGAGGTCGCCCCGCAGGAGATCCGCGTCCAGGTGGAGAACGGCACGCAGACGGAGGGCCTCGGCAAACGCGTCGACGCGGCGCTGGCGGCGACCGGGTTCCGGACGACCGGGCGGCCGGTGGACGCGACGGGCCGCACCGTGCCGCGCACGGTCGTCGCCCACGACCCTCGCTGGGACCGCTCGGCGAAGTCTCTCGCGGCCGCGCTGCCCGGAAGCGAGCTGCGACCGGTGAAGGGGCTGGGCTCGACGCTGAAGGTGGTCGTCGGGGCGGACTTCCAGCGGGTCCTGAAGGTGCGCTCCACGGACCCGACGCAGGGGGAGTCGATCGTGGTGCGGGGGGACGAGGCGGTGTGCTCGTAGGGCCGTGAGCCCGCTCGGCGGAAGGACTCGGCGTTCTCGTCCCCCAGGAACGGGGCCATGCCACGGTGTGCTTCCGCTCGGCTGATCGGGGCCAACGGCACTTCCCGTCACAGCGCGTGCGCGATGGCTTCGAGCTGCCGGCGCGGAGTGATCGGCTCCGGGCCGGTCAGCCCGTACGTCTGTCCCAGGTGGCCGGTCTCGGTCAGCGCGGCGCGGTCCACCGAGGCGATGTCCGCGGGGTGGATGGTGCGCGGGCTTGAGTGAGGCCGGTCGTCCTACGTCGCCCTCGACGGCTTCGGCATCGGTGGGAAACGCGGCCCCCACGGGGTCACGGGGTGAGGCCACAGAGCGGTTCGGCGTCCAGTGGCGCGAACTCCTTCACCAGGGCGCTTCCTACGTTTCCGGTGGCACTGGTCACGAGGATCATGAGGCCCGCCGTGACTCCTGGTCATCACTCCAATGGGGTCGATGACGCTGCGTCACGACCTCAGGTGGAGGAGGGGGACCCTGTGCCGCGCGGTATCTGGTGGGAATTGTTGCCGTTCGCCCGATGGCGCCCCGGGTCCGGCGGGCGTAGGACGGAAGGGCACGGGGCCCGCCCGGGCTCCCGCACCCCCAGGAGGAGCCATGACCCAGCCCGGAACCATGCCCGCGATGAGCAAGCAGATGCAGGCCTGCGTCGACGCGTGCATGTCCTGCCATGTGGTCTGCGAGGAGACGATGAGCTCCTGCATGCAGATGGGCGGCCAGCCGCAGATGCAGATCATGCGGGCGCTCATGGACTGCGCCGAGACGACCCGTATGTGCGCGGACATGATGATGCGCCGCTCGCCCATGTCGGCCGAGATGTGCGCGATGTGCGCCAAGGCCTGTGAGATGTGCGCCGAGGCGTGTATGTCCATGCCGGACGATCCCCAGATGATGCGCTGTGCCGAGGCGTGTCGCCGCTGTGCCGAGTCCTGTCGCTCGATGGCGGGCGCCACGATGTGACGGTCACTGTGTGAGGACCGTCGGACGACGGACGTCGGGGGCACCCCCAAGGGTGCCCCCGACGTCCGTCGTCCGCGCGGTGCGCGCTGCTCACTTGCCGGAGACGGTCACCGTCTCGTCGTTCTTCAGCTGCTCCACCAGCGTCTTCACCTTCGCGGTGTCCCACTGGAGGTTGCCGTTCGCGGAGTTGCCCGAGATCGGCATGTTCATGGACTTGCCCTCGCCGCCGCTGACGCCCTTCATCGCCCAGAACATGGACGCCAGGTCGTACAGGCCCATGTCCTTGTCGACGATCAGGGAGTCCAGGCCGGCGCCCATGGTCGGGTACAGCTTGAACGGGTTGAGGATCGTGCCCGGCGTCGCCACCTGGTTGGCCAGCGCCGAGAGGAACTTCTGCTGGTTCTTCGTACGGTCCAGGTCGGAGCCGGCCAGCGCGTACCGGGTGCGGACGAAGGCGAGCGCCTCCTCGCCGTTCAGGGTCTGCTTGCCCTTCTTGAAGTCCGCGCCGGACTTGGAGTCCTTGATGTCCTGCGGGATGTCGATCTCGACACCGCCGACCGAGTCCACGATGTTCGCGAAGCCTGCGAAGCCGATCTCGACGTAGTGGTCGATGTGCAGACCGGTGTTGGCCTCGACGGTACGGACCAGCAGTTCGGGGCCGTCCTCCGCGTAGGCCGCGTTCAGCTTCACCTGACGGCCGGTGCCCGGGTAGAGCTTGCCGGAGTCCGAGCCCTTGAACGACGGGATCGTGACGTTCGAGTCACGGGGCAGCGAGATCAGCGTCGGGGCGCCGCTGCCGGTGTGCAGGATCATCATCGAGTCGGTGCGCTTACCCTCGGCGGACCCGGTGTGCAGCTTCTTCTTCTCCTCGGCCGACATGCCCGCCCGGCTGTCGGAGCCGACTATGAGGTAGTTGGTGCCCTCGCCCGCCTCCGGCCGCTCGATGACCTTGGAGAGGTCGACCTCGCGGTTGAGCTTGGAGTCGGCCCAGAAGTAGGTGGCGACGCTCGTCACGAGCAGCACCGTCACCAGCGTGATCGTGGTCACCTTGATACGGCGCCGCCAGTTCGGCGCGGGCCGCGGCTCGCGCATCCCCGTACGGTCGTCCCCGCCACCGCCACCACCGCCGTAGACCTGGCCGGTGTTGTAGCCGCTGTCGTACCCGTCGTCGTCGTAGCCGCCATGGCCCTGGCCGTTGACGTACGACGGCTGCTGCGGCACCCCGCCGTAGCCCTGGCCGGGCGGTGCCGCCGGACCGCGGCGGACCTGCCGCATCACGCGCGCGCCCTCGGGCTGTGCGCTCGCGCTGCCGCGTCCGTAACGGTTGCCGCGGTTGTCGTCGGACCATGCCTGGGGCCAGTCATTCATGCGCCCCAGTGTGCAGGGCACGGCCCCGTGCCTTACAAGGTTCGGGGGAAAATAGAGGCACGGCTGTTGCGAACCCAACACAAAGTCCGCGAATGTCGGGGCCGCATAAAGTGGAGCCCATGACAGACCAGGTCACCGCAGCGGAATCGGGCACTCCGGAAATCCCGGGCAAGCTGATATCCGCGTCCCGCACCACCCTCAGCCACATCATGACCCACAACGACACCAACCTTCTGGGGACGGTGCACGGCGGTGTGATCATGAAGCTCGTCGACGATGCCGCCGGAGCGGTGGCCGGCCGGCACAGCGGCGGCCCCGCCGTCACCGCGTCCATGGACGAGATGGCCTTCCTGGAGCCGGTCCGCGTCGGTGACCTCGTCCATGTGAAGGCCCAGGTCAACTGGACCGGCCGGACCTCGATGGAGGTCGGCGTACGGGTCCTGGCCGAGCGCTGGAACGAGTCGGCGCCGCCCACCCAGGTCGGTTCGGCCTACCTGGTCTTCGCGGCGGTGGACGCCGACGGCAAGCCACGCCGGGTCCCCCCGGTGATACCGGAGACCGAACGCGACAGGCGCCGCTACCAGGAGGCCCAGATCCGCCGGACGCACCGGCTGGCCCGACGGCGCGCGATCAAGGAGCTGCGGGAGAAGCGGGCGGCGGAGGGGTTCGAGGACTGACCCCCACAGCACACGACAACGGCCCCCGGCATCACGCCGCGGGCCGTTCTGCCTGTGTCGCCCCTACGGCAGGTTCCGCGCCATGACGATCCGCTGGACCTGGTTCGTGCCTTCATAAATCTGCGTGATCTTCGCGTCGCGCATCATGCGCTCGACCGGGTAGTCACGGGTGTAGCCGTACCCGCCCAGCAACTGCACCGCGTCCGTCGTGACCTCCATCGCCACGTCCGAGGCGAAGCACTTGGCGGCGGCGCCCAGGTAGGTCAGGTCGGCGTCGACGCGCTGCGAGGCGGCGGCGGCCTGGTAGGTGAGGGCGCGGGCGGCCGAGATCTTCATGGACATGTCGGCGAGCATGAACTGGATGCCCTGGAAGTCGGCGATCGGCTTGCCGAACTGCTTGCGCTCCTGGACGTAGCCCTTGGCGTAGTCGAGGGCGCCCTGGGCGATGCCGAGGGCCTGGGCGGCGATGGTGATGCGGGTGTGGTCCAGCGTCTTCATCGCCGTGGCGAAGCCGGTGCCCTCCTCGCCGATCATGCGGTCCGCCGGGATGCGAACGTTGTCCAGGTAGACCTCGCGGGTCGGGGAGCCCTTGATGCCGAGCTTCTTCTCGGGGGCGCCGAAGGAGACGCCCTCGTCGGACTTCTCGACGACGAAGGCCGAGATGCCCTTCGAGCGCTTGGTGGGGTCGGTCACGGCCATCACCGTGTAGTACTCGGACTCGCCGGCGTTGGTGATCCAGCGCTTCACGCCGTTCAGGACGTAGTGGTCGCCGTCGCGGACCGCCTTCGTCTTCATACCGGCCGCGTCGGAGCCGGCGTCGGGCTCGGAGAGGCAGTACGAGAACATGCCGTCGCCCTTGGCGAGCGGGGTCATGTACCGCTTCTTCAGGTCCTCGGAGCCGGAGAGGATCACGGGGAGGGAGCCGAGCTTGTTCACGGCCGGGATGAGGGAGGAGCTCGCGCAGACGCGGGCCACCTCCTCGATCACGATCACCGTGGCGAGCGCGTCGGCGCCCGCGCCGCCGTACTCCTCGGGTACGTGCACCGCGTGCAGGTCGTTGGCCACCAGCGCGTCCAGCGCCTCCTGCGGGAAGCGGGCCTCCTCGTCCACCGCGGCGGCGTGCGGCGCGATCTTCGCCTCGGCCAGGGAACGGATGACGTCACGGAGCATGTCGTGCTCCTCGGACGGGCGGTACAGGTCGAAGTCAGCCGATCCGGCCAAGGTCTCTCACGCTCCAAGGACGCTGGTGGTAAATGCGCTGCTGGTGCTAATTACCGTTAAGTAACTCAAATTTTAGGGGGCGGCCCACGGGAGTGATACGTGAGCTTGGCGACAGGGGGGAAGTTGCCCGTCAGACCCGCCGACTATGCTCGGGCCCGCATGTCCCCGTACCCCTTCTGGAGTCCCTCATGGCCCTCAAGATCACCGTGATCGGCACCGGTTACCTCGGCGCGACGCACGCCGCGGCCATGGCCGAGCTCGGCTTCGAGGTGCTGGGGCTCGATGTCGTGCCCGAGAAGATCGAGATGCTGCGGCGCGGCGAGGTCCCGATGTACGAGCCGGGACTGGAGGAGCTGCTGCGCAAGCACGTCGCCGGCATCGAGGGATCCACCGGGCGGCTGCGGTTCACCATGGACTGGGCCGAGGTCGGGGCCTTCGGCGATGTGCACTTCGTGTGCGTGAACACGCCTCAGCGCCATGGTGAGTACGCCTGCGACATGTCGTACGTCGACCGGGCCTTCGAGTCCCTCGCCCCGCACCTCACCGCCCCCGCTCTCGTCGTCGGCAAGTCCACCGTCCCCGTCGGCTCCGCCGACCGTCTCGCGGCCTACCTCGCCGAGCACGCGCCGGCCGGCGCGGACGCCGAGCTGGCCTGGAACCCGGAGTTCCTGCGTGAGGGCTTCGCCGTCGAGGACACGCTGCACCCGGACCGGGTCGTGGTCGGCGTGCGCAGCGAGCGGGCCGAGAAGCTGCTGCGCGAGGTGTACGCGACGCCGATCGCCGACGGCTCCCCCTTCGTCGTCACCGACTTCCCCACCGCCGAGCTGGTGAAGACCTCCGCCAACTCCTTCCTGGCCACCAAGATCTCCTTCATCAACGCGATGGCGGAGGTGTGCGAGGCGGCCGGCGGCGATGTCGCCAAGCTCGCGGAGGCCATCGGGTACGACGACCGGATCGGCAAGAAGTTCCTGCGGGCCGGGATCGGCTTCGGCGGCGGCTGCCTGCCGAAGGACATCCGCGCCTTCATGGCCCGCGCCGGTGAGCTGGGCGCCGACCAGGCGCTGACCTTCCTGCGCGAGATCGACTCCATCAACATGCGCCAGCGCGGGCAGATGGTGGAGCTCGCACGGCAGGTGCTGGGCGGCGGGCCGTTCCTCGGCAAGCGGGTCGCGGTGCTCGGCGCCACGTTCAAGCCCGACTCCGACGACGTACGGGACTCGCCCGCGCTGAACGTCGCCGGGCAGATCCACCTGCAGGGCGGCCAGGTCACGGTGTACGACCCCAAGGGCATGGAGAACGCCCGCCGCCTCTTCCCGACCCTCGGCTATGCCGACAGCGCGATCGAGGCCGTCCGGGGCGCCGATGTCGTACTGCATCTGACGGAATGGCGGGAATTCCGCGAGCTGGATCCGGCGGAACTCGGTGAGGTCGCGGCGGCCCGCGTCGTTCTGGACGGGCGTAATGCGCTCGATCCTGAGGTGTGGCGGAAGGCCGGTTGGACCTATCGGGCGATGGGGCGGCCGACGGCCTGAGAAAAGACGGGCATTGTTTCCGGCAGGAAAATTGCGCTCGGACTGCCCCCCCCCGGGGGGGGGACGGGCCCACTGTTGCCCGCCCCCGGCCCTACGGCGGGACCACGCAAAGGCATATGCCGTTCTCCTTGAAATCCCCACGCACCTTCGAATTCTATTCGAGTAGCGTGAAGGAAAAGAAATGACCGCACGCGAATTCTCCACGGCTGCAATTGCACGGAATAACGACGGTCTTACCCGGTCTCACAGCGGGGCACCTCTCGAAAGAGAGGCACCGCAACAGCCGCTTAACTGACGTGTAGCCGCGCGGAATTCGCGCGCCACTCCACTGGTCGGCGTTCACCTGTTTGAACAGACCATGCCAGGAGTGACCATGCCCCTGTTCCGCCGGGCTCTGTGGCCGCAGGACCACCGTGACGAACTGGTCGCGGGCGCGCTTGTCGGCGCCGTGGTGGTCGTGCTCGGCTACGCGTCGGGGATCGGCGCCCCGTCGGCCTCCTCCGCCCCGAGTGCCGCCCCGCCGCCCGCGGCCACCGCGCCCTCGTCCCCGGGCGAGACCGCCGCACCGCCGGACACCCCGGGCGACGCCTCGGGCGGAGCCGCGGCAGGGACCGGGGTGCTCCCGGCCACCGGCGTCTACTACCCCGGCGGCACGGGCGGCACGGATCACACCGGCCACACCGGCACCTCCGGCGGCACGGGCCACACGGGCCACGGCGACTCCCCGACGCCCTCCGACCCCACGTCCCCGTCCTCCCCCGACCCCGACCCGTCCGCGCCGGGCACCACCCCGCCCGCCGACGACGCCACCTGCGAGGACGGCGAGGTCCGTCTCGCCCGCCCCCTCCTCACCGGCCTCGCCGAGCCCGTCTTCGGCCTCCTCAACCCCACAGCCGAAGACCCCACGGCCGAGGACCCCGCCGCCGACGCATCCCCGTCCCCACAGCCCTCCCCCTGCATCGGCCTCGCCCCGCTCCCCTCCCTCCTCGGCGGCATCAGCCCCACCCCGGAGGCGACGCCATGACCCTCCGCCGCGCCCTCACCCTCCTCGTCCTCACCCCGCTCCTCTACGTCCTCCTCGGCACCCCGTCCGCCTCCGCCCACACCGAGCTGGTCACCTCCAGCCCCGCGAACGGCGCCGAGCTGAAGCGAGCCCCCGAGCACCTCACCCTCACCTTCGACGAGCCCGTGGACCTCGCCGAGGTGCGCGTGATGACGCTGGACGGCGACCGGCTCCCGGTGACCGTCGTGCCGGGCCGCAAGGGCGAGGTCGTACGGGCCGCCCTCGGGCACCCGGCGGACGGTGACTTCGCCGTCGTCTGGTCGGTCGTCGACGAGGAGGACGGACACGCGTCCTACGGCAGGCTCGACTTCGGCATCGGCACCGCAGCGCCGGCCGCGAAGGACCGCGGCGACGAGGCCGCACCCGCACCGTCCCCCCTGGTGCGGAAGGGCCTCGTCGCCGCCCGCTGGACCGGCTATCTGTCGCTGGCGCTGTTCATCGGGGGCCTCGCCTTCGTCACGCTGCTGTGGCCGAGCGGTGCGCACGAGCCGCGGGCCCGGGCGCTGCTGGGGCTGGCCTGGACATGCGGGCTGCTGGCGTCGGTGGCAAGCATCGGCCTCCAGGGCGCGTACGGCGCACTCGGCGGCCTGCGTGACGCGCTGCGCGCCGAGACGTACGTGGACGTCCTGACCACCGAGCCCGGCGTCGTGCTCGCCGCCCGGGTGCTGCTGTGGGTGCTCGCGGCGGTGGTGCTGAGCGCGCTGCTGCAGGGCGGGCCCCGCACTTCCCGCTCCCCCGGCTGGCGGGTCGGCGCGCTGGCCGTCTGCCTCGGGCTGCTGCGGGCGACCGGCATGGCGGGCCACAACTCCGAGGGCAGTGAGCCCACTTGGGGTGCGCTCGCCGACCTGGTGCATCTGCTCGGCGTCGCGCTGTGGATCGGCGGGCTGGCCATGCTCGCGCTGGCGGTGCTGCCGCGGCGCCGGGCCGGGGAGCTGGCGCAGGTGGTGCCGGGCTACTCGCGGCTGGCGGCGGTGAGCGTGACGGGCATCGTCGCGGCCGGGCTGGTGCTGGCGTGGCAGGTCGTGGGCTCGTACGACGCCCTGCTGCACACCTCGTACGGGCACTTGCTCCTGCTCAAGACGGGCGTCCTAGGCGTCGTCCTGCTGGCCGCCCTCGCCAGCCGTCAGTGGGTGCGCACCCGTCTCGATCTCGCCGTGCTGCTGCGCGGCGACGCCGCCACCGTGCGGCCTTTCGGTTACTCGGTCGCGGCCGAGACGGGGCTCGTCCTCGTCGTGCTGGCCGTGACGAGTCTGCTGGTCACGACCAACCCTGGCCAGTGAACTCCCATGAAAATCAAAGGAGTTGCGTTGAAACGACGTAATGAGAGCGAGGCGGCGCCGCGCCGCCGGGCGCCCTCGGGCAACCGGGGTCTGCTGGTCGCCGGACTCGGCGCGGCGCTGACCGCGGTGCTCAGCCTGGGGCTGCTCCAGGCGGCCGCGGGCAGCTCGGCCTCCGGGGCGTCCTCCACGGCGGACGCGGGCGCGGCTCAGGCGCCCGCGGCCGCCGCGGCGGCGGCCCAGCCGGCGGCCGAAGCGGCGCCGGACCACCAGGTCGACATCATGAACAACAAGTTCGGCGACGGGAAGCAGCTCGTCGTCGAGGTCGGCGAAACGGTCCGCTGGACCAACCACGACAGCGTGCCGCACACGGTCACCACGACCAAGGGCCCGAAGAAGTTCGACTCGGGCACGTTGGAGCAGGGCGACTCCTGGTCGTACACGTTCACCACGGCAGGGACGTACGAGTACTACTGCGCGGTGCACCCGGACATGGTGGCGTCCGTGAAGGTCGTCGCCGCGGATGACGGCGGTTCGACCGGTGGTTCCACCGGCGGTTCGACCGGTGGCAGCACGGGCGGTACGTCCGGCGGCAGCACCGGTGGTTCGACCGGCGGGACCTCGGGCGGTACGTCCGGTGGCAGCACCGGCGGGACCTCCGGTGGTTCGACGGGCGGCACGACCGGTGGTTCGACGGGCGGTACGTCCGGCGGTGGTTCCGGTGGCGGCGACGAGCAGTGCGCCAGCGTCCAGAACGTGCTGCTGCCGATCCTCCAGCACCTCAAGGCGGCCCACCTGGAGCGGTCCCCGGGCCAGCAGGTCCAGGACGCGCTGGCGCTGGACTCGTACATCAAGCTGCACACGGTGTGGGTCGAGAGCATCCTGACGCCCGCCCTCGAAGACGGCGGCACGGTCCTCGACGACACGCTCAGTGTGCTGCTGAACCACATCAACAAGGCGCACCTGGAGGAGTCGCCCGGGCAGCAGGTCACCGATCTGCTGAACGTCGACAGCTACGTGCAGATGCACACGGTCTGGGCCGAGCACCTGCTCGCGCCCACCGAGGACTACCTCACCAGCAGCTGCTGACACCGCCCGCGCGGTAGACGGACGCCGGTCCGGCCGAGGCTCAGTCGGCCGGACCGGCGCTCCCCCATTGTTCCCGTCACCGCCGCCCTTCCGGAACCGCATTCCAAGGAGACCGGGATGACAACCGTCACCCTCCCCATCGAACCGACCCCACCCGGGGCCCCCGGTCCGGCCGCCCCCTGGCTCCCGCTGCCCGGCCGCTACACGGTGGCGCCCGGCCGCTCACTGGTCGAACTCACCGCTCTCTACGGCCCGTTGCCGGTACGCCGCCGTCGCCTCACCCTCGCCGAGGCCACGCTCACGGTGCCCGAGCCCCATGAACACCCTGACCACCCCACCCTCCGCTTCGCGTTCGACGACGCCCACCTCAAGGCCGCCCTCACCCTCGACCACGCCCAGGAGACCGCCGGCACCGCCCAGCTGACCGGCGACCTCCGCATCGACGACACCGACTTCCCCA
Source organism: Streptomyces sp. cf386 (assembly GCF_900103585.1). Lineage (GTDB taxonomy): Bacteria > Actinomycetota > Actinomycetes > Streptomycetales > Streptomycetaceae > Streptomyces. Next base: position 751,194 of record NZ_FNHV01000002.1, on the reverse strand, counting down.
TACTGCTGCGGCTGCGGGTGGTCGAGCGGGCCGACGACCGGCTGCTCGGCGTGGGTGTGGCCCGGCTGCCGTACCGGCTGCTGCGGCGCGCCACCGGCTTCCGGTTCGGCCGGCTGCGTCCGGCCACCCGGCTGCGGCTGCTGATCGCCGGAGAGTTCGCGTGAGGGCGGCCCGGCGAGCGGTCCAGGGGGCCGTGCTCGCCCTGTCCGCCCTGCTCGGGCTGCTGTTCGTGGTGCCGGGCGGGCAGGCGTCGGCGGCGACGTACCGGGTGACCATGAGCGGGTATGCCTACAGCCCCGCGAGCCTGACGATCCCTGTCGGCTCCACGGTGACCTGGACCAACCAGGACACCGCACCACACGACGTGAAGACGACGTCCGGCCCGGTGGCCATCCACTCCCCCATGCTGAACAAGGGCGGCACCTGGAGCTTCACCTTCACAACGCCGGGGACGTACGCCTACTACTGCACCGTCCACCCGAACATGACGGCCCGGATCGTGGTCCAGGCGGCGGCACCGGCGACCTCGGCGGCGGCGCCGACGCACGATCACTCGCAGGCCGGGGCGGCTTCAGGAAACCAGTCGTCCGGCCATCACGCGACCGTCCCGAGCAGGACGGCGACGACCCGCGCACCGGCCTCCTCGCCGGTACGGTCCACCCCGTCGCCGTCTCACCAGGCCACCGCAAACTCGGCAACGCCGTCTCCGACGCCGACGGCCACCGCGTCCCCGACACCACAGACCCAGGTCATCGCCTCGACGACCCGCCCACTGGACCCCTTGCTGGTCCTGACGGGGATTGTCGCGGGGGTGGCGGTGATGTGCCTGCTGTTGGTGGGTTCACGGGCAGCGCGGTCCCGCGAGGAAGAGGCTTAACAGCAACGCCCCTAAAGGGGCGCGGGGAACTGCGCGACCAGCCACAACGAACCCGCAGCCGCAAGAAGACCCAACCCGGCACCTCCGTAGGCGTCACTTCGCCCGATAACGCCGCATCTTCGCCCGCGCCCCACACACCTGCATCGAGCACCACCGCCCCCGCCCCGCCGGACTCCGGTCGTAGTACGCCCAGTGGCAGTCGACCGCCTCACACGCCTTCAGCCGCATCCAGGTGCCCTCCACCAGCGCCTGCGCTATCCCCACCGCGACCCGCGAAACCAGCGGAGCATCGTCGGCCGCCCCCAGCAGCGCGGAGCCCCCCGCGTCGACCCTGACGAGCAACGGAGCCGCCGTCAGCAGCTCGTCCAGCGGCGCCACGGCACGGTGCGCGGGATGGCCGGCGTGCGCGAGCAGCGCCACCCGCAGCGACTCCCGCAGTTCCCGCGCCCCGGGAAGGTCCTCCTCGGCGACCCCGAACCGCGCGCGCCCCTCCGCCGTGTCCAGCGAGTCGACCCCCGTCTCGACGTCCAGCGTGTTGACCAGGGACTGGACCAGCTCCAGGCCTCCGGGCGCGGCCGATCTCTCACTCATAGCTGCACGCTACCTCCCGATCCCTCTTGCGACGTTACCCCCAATGCGGGAGTATGCGGTAACGCGGTTACCCGTTGACGAGCTATACGGGTAACCAAGACTTCAAGGAGGAAGCCATGGCCATCGCCGAACTGGGCGTCGTCGTCCTGGACTGTCCCGACCCCCGCACCCTCGCGGACTTCTACGCGCGCGTGCTCGGCGGCAGCGTCGAGGGCGAGGACGAGTGGGTGAACCTGAAGGCACCCGGCGGGCAGGCACTGGCATTCCAGGCCGCCCCGGGTTTCGTACCGCCGAAGTGGCCCGCGCCCGATCACTCGCAGCAGTTCCATCTGGACCTGACCGTCGAGGACCTGGACTCGGCCGAGAAGGAGGTCCTGGCCCTGGGCGCCAAGCCGCTGGACGCCGAGGACCGCACGCGGAGCTTCCGGGTCTACGCGGATCCGGCGGGGCACCCGTTCTGTCTCTGCGCCTGCTGATCACGCCTCGACCGCGCCGGCTCCCGGGCCGCCTCGATGACCGGCCAACCGACGAAATGCGCTGATCACGGCAGCTCCTGGACTGCTGGAGGCGATCTGCTCGGCGTCTTCCTCGTACACGGCATGGCCGTGCTCCCACCCGAACGCGCCGAACGGCCGGCGCGTCAGGCGGACGGGGACGGCGAGGATGGCGCCGACGGCGGCAGGGCGTAGACGTTGTCCGGGGTCACGATGCGGGTGATGGCCTGAGCGAACAGCGTGCTGTTCTCGGAGCCCTTGTAGATGAAGTCCGCGTTGGTGAGGATCACCAACGTCGCCTTGGCCGAGGGCAGGTAGACCGTCACCGACTCGTAGCCGGGGAGCGAGCCATTGTGCCCGATCCACCCGTTGGTGGTGAAGATACCGAGCCCGTACGCGGTTCCCGGGTAGCCGGTGGGCAGCATCCGCAGGCGCTGCCGTTGCGTGGCGGGCTCGAGCAGGGTGCCCGTCGCGAGGATCGGCGCCCATTTCCGCAGGTCCTGCAGGTCGGAGATGATCGCACCGGCGGCCCAGGCCCAGGACGGGTCCCAGTTCGTCGCGTTCGCGACGTCGCCGTTCGGTGTCTGCACCGTGTAGCCCTGGGCGTGCGGATCGGGGAACTCGGTCCCCTTGGGGAAGACCGTGTTGCGCAGGCCGGCCGGTTCGATGACCTGCTGCTTCAGGAAGTCGCCGAGGGGTTGGCCGCTCACCTTCTCGATGACCAGGCCGAGCAGGATCAGGTTCGTGTTGGAGTAGTTGAACTTCTGCCCCGGGGCGAACAGCGGAGGGTGCTTGAAGGCGTAGTCGAGCAACTGCTGCGGCGTGAATTTCCGGTCGGGGTCGGAGAGGAAGGCCTTGTCGAAGTCCGGGTCGTCGCTGTACGAGAACAGTCCGCTGCGCATCTCGGCGAGCTGGCGCAGGGTGATGCGGTCCCCGTTGGGGACGTCGTCCACGTGCTTCGAGATCGGGTCGTCGAGACCGACCCGTCCCCCGTCCACCAGCCGCAGGAGCCCGGTCACCGTGAACGTCTTGGTCTCGCTGCCGATCCGCACGCGCAGGTTCTCCGACATGGCGGCGCCGGTGCCCTTGTCGGCCACACCGAACGAGCGGACGTACGTGCCCTTGCCCGGCAGCCACAGCCCCACGGTCACCCCGGGCACGCCCGCCTGCTTCAGCGTCTGCTGGACGGCTTTGTCCAGCTGCGACGACAGCGCCGGGGTGAGTTCACGGACCGAGGTGCTGGGGGAGGGCGTCGCGGCGGCGGCCGCCGGCGGGGAGTTCGTCGTGGCGCCGGTGCACGCCGTCGCTGTCAGGAGCCCGGCGGCGGCGCATGCCGCCACCGCGAGTCTGCCCTGGGCTGTTGCCGCCGACCACCTGCGGCGTTCGGAGCTGCGCGTCATCCCGGATGCCTCTTTCCGCCGTGCGGTCAGTGCGGCGGCACGCGGAGACGGAAGGTCGCGAAGGGGCGCGTGCCGTGCCCAACGTAAGTCCCGCGCACATCCCCGAAGAGGAGACCGGGCCCGGCACTGCCCCGTTCGCAGCAGGCCGGTCAGCCCGCCAGATCAGCCTGAAGCACCATGAATTCGCCTGGCCTCGACCCACAGGCGCTCGAACTCCTCCGCGGAGATCTCGGCTGCCGGCGGCTGGTCCTGCCAGCCGTCGAGCACGGCCTCGGCCAGGACGCCGTACTGCGTTCATAGCGACCCATCGCCGCGAGGTCGGCATGATCACGCAAGTAGTAGGTGCGGAACCAGGTCGTCATACCAGCAGCCCGCACCATGTCCAACGAGAAACGGGCCCCACCAGGACTTTCGTCACTGGTAGAGACCCGTTTCGTCGGTTTCTCTGACCTCGTCCAGGGTGTCCCGGGAGCGGACGAGGTCGGCGATCATGCGGTCGATGCGGTCGCGCTCGGCGCACCGGCAGGACAAGTCATGCGCGGCCGCCCTTCCCTTGCGGTACCGCTAACCGCTCAGCTGTCCAGCGCCTCGATGGTCGCGTTGGACGGGCCCCGCGTCGCCTGAAGATCCCGCGCCACGTCCTCCGCCGCGCCCAGCACCCGCACCGAGTTCTGCCAGGTCAGCTTGGCCAGGTCGGGCTTGGACCAGCCGCGGTCCAGCAGTTCGGCGAGCAGGTTGGGGTAGCCGGAGACGTCGTTCAGGCCGTCCGGGGTGAAGGCCGTGCCGTCGTAGTCGCCGCCGATGCCGAGGTGGTCGACGCCGACGACCTCGCGCATGTGGTCCAGGTGGTCGGCGACCGTGGACACCGTGGCGACCGGGCGCGGATTGGTCTCCTCGAAGGCGCGGTGCACCTTCATCGCCTCGGCGGTCGTGTCGAGGTGGTGGAAGCCGTGCGCACGCATGTTCTCGTCGGCCGCGACCGTCCAGTCGACCGCCGCCTGGAGCACGAACTTCGGCACGAACGTCACCATCGCGACGCCGCCGTTTCCGGGGAGGCGCTCCAGGACGTCGTCGGGGATGTTGCGCGGGTGGTCGCAGACCGCACGGGAGGAGGAGTGGGAGAAGATCACCGGGGCGACGGAGGCGTCGAGCGCGTCGCGCATCGTCGTGGGCGCCACGTGCGAGAGGTCGACGAGCATGCCCGCGCGGTTCATCTCCCGCACGACCTCGCGGCCGAAGGCCGACAGGCCGCCCACTCCGGGCTCGTCCGTCGCCGAGTCCGCCCACGCGATGTTGTCGTTGTGGGTGAGCGTCATGTAGCGGACGCCGAGCGCATAAAGCGCGCGCAGCGTGGCGAGGGAGTTGGCGATCGAGTGGCCGCCCTCCGCGCCCATGAGGGAGGCGATACGGCCCTCCGCGCGCGCCGCCTCCATGTCCGCCGCCGTCAGCGCCGGGCGCAGGTCGTTCGGATACCGCGCGAGCAACTGCCGTACGCAGTCGATCTGTTCGAGGGTGGCGCTGACCGCCTTGTCACCGGCGTAGTCCGAGCGGACGTACACCGACCAGTACTGCGCGCCCACGCCGCCCTCGCGCAGGCGGGGGATGTCGGTGTGCAGATGGGCGCCCTGGTGGGCGGCGATGTCACGGGCGTCGAGGTCGTAGCGGACCTGTTCGCGCAGGGCCCACGGGAGGTCGTTGTGGCCGTCGACGACGGGGAACTCGCGCAGGAGTTCCCGGGCTGCCTCCAGCGAAGCGGAGGTCATCGGCGTCACTTCCCCGTGCCGAAGCCGAAGCCGCCCGCGCCCTCTACCTTGGCGCGCAGCCGCTTGCCCTTCTCGGTGGCCTGGTCGTTGAGGTCCTGCTGGAACTCGCGCATCCGCTGCTGCAGGTCCTCGTCGTGGGTGGCGAGGATGCGGGCGGCGAGCAGGCCGGCGTTGCGGGCGCCGGCGACCGAGACGGTGGCCACGGGGACGCCGGCTGGCATCTGCACGATCGAGAGCAGGGAGTCCATGCCGTCGAGGTACTTCAGCGGGACGGGGACGCCGATGACCGGGAGGGGGGTCACGGAGGCGAGCATGCCCGGGAGGTGGGCGGCGCCTCCGGCACCGGCGATGATCACCTTCAGACCTCGCTCGGCGGCCTGCTCGCCGTACGTGACCATCTCGCGCGGCATGCGGTGCGCGGAGACGACGTCGACCTCGTAGTCGATCTCGAACTCGTCGAGGGCCTGGGCGGCGGCCTCCATCACGGGCCAGTCGGAGTCCGAACCCATGACGATGCCCACGACGGGGCCGACAGCGGTGCTCATTCGGTGATCGTGCCCTTCAGGTAGCCGGCTGCGTGACGTGCGCGCTCCAGCACGTCGTCCAGGTCGTCGCCGTAGGTGTTGACGTGACCGACCTTGCGGCCGGGCTTCACGTCCTTGCCGTACATGTGGATCTTGAGCTGGGGGTCGCGGGCCATGCAGTGCAGGTACGCGGAGTACATGTCCGGGTAGTCGCCGCCGAGGACGTTGACCATCACGGTCCACCTGGCGCGCGGGCGCGGGTCGCCGAGGGGGAGGTCGAGGACGGCGCGGACGTGGTTGGCGAACTGCGACGTTATGGCGCCGTCCTGGGTCCAGTGGCCCGAGTTGTGCGGGCGCATCGCCAGTTCGTTGACGAGGATGCGGCCGTCGCGGGTCTGGAACAGCTCCACGGCGAGGTGGCCGACGACGCCAAGTTCCTTGGCGATGGTCAGCGCCATTTCCTCGGCCTTCAGGGCGAGGGTCTCGTCGAGGTAGGGGGCGGGCGCGATCACGGTGTCGCAGACGCCGCCCACCTGCTGGGACTCGACGACGGGGTAGGCGACGGCCTGGCCGTGCGGGGACCGTACGACGTTGGCGGCGAGCTCGCGGACGTAGTCGACCTTCTCCTCGGCGAGGACCGGGACGCCGGCCCGGAAGGGGGCCTCGGCCTCCTCGGGCGAGTCGACGACCCAGACGCCCTTGCCGTCGTAGCCGCCGCGGACGGTCTTGAGGACGACCGGGAAGCCGTCGCCCTCGGCCGCGAAGGCGGCGACGTCCTGCGGGTCGCTCACGATGCGGTGCCGGGGGCAGGGCACCCCGATGGCATCGAGTCTCGCGCGCATCACGCCCTTGTCCTGGGCGTGCTGAAGCGCGTCGGGGCCCGGGCGGACGGGGATACCGTCCGCCTCCAGGGCCCTGAGGTGCTCGATGGGTACGTGTTCGTGATCGAAGGTGATCACGTCGCAACCGCGCGCGAACTCGCGCAGCGTGTCCAGGTCGCGATAGTCGCCGATGACGACATCGCTGACGACCTGCGCCGCGGAATCCTGAGGGGTGTCACTGAGGAGCTTGAACCTGATGCCCAGCGGGATGCCTGACTCGTGTGTCATACGAGCGAGCTGGCCCCCGCCGACCATGCCGACTACCGGGAACGTCACGCCCCTAGGGTATCGGCCGTCCCGGGGCGCCCCTCTTACCGGAGTTTTCCCGGTCTCTTCCCGACCTATGAGCTTGCGCACAGGCAATCGTCGAGGGGGGTGGTTAGCATGGCTGGGTTGACGAAACCGTCCGACAAATCGACCGACAGGAGCCTTCACGACCATGGGACGTGGTTCCTCGGGGCTTCATGCGGCGCCTCCGGTCTCCCGCAGTGCCGTTCGGCAGCGCTTCGATCGGCTGATGCGTGAGGTTGTCAAGTTCGGGGCGGTGGGGGGAGCGGGGCTCCTGGTCAATCTCCTCGTGTTCAACCTGGTTCGGCATGTGACCGACCTGCAGGTGGTGCGGGCGAGTGTCATCGCGACGGTCGTGGCGATCGCCTTCAACTACGTCGGCTTCCGGTACTTCACGTACCGCGACCGCGACAAGAGCCGCCGTACGAAGGAACTGGGTCTGTTCCTGCTGTTCAGCGTGGTCGGCCTGGTGATCGAGAACGGCGTGCTGTACGCGGCGACGTACGGCTTCGGCTGGGACAGCCCGCTGCAGAGCAACATCTTCAAGTTCGTCGGCATCGGGATCGCGACGTTGTTCCGGTTCTGGTCGTATCGGACGTGGGTGTTCCGGGCGATGCCTTCGGATGAGGGCGAAGCGGAAGCTGAGGCTGAGGCGGCTGCTGTGGCGGGCGCGGAATCGTTCCTGGAGGCGCCGCGGCGGGCGGAGCCGGAGCAGGGGAATCCGCGGGTCCGCCAGCGGGTGGGCTGAGACGACGTTGCCGGCGCGGGCGGCTTGGGCCCTGGGGAGTTTTCGCCCCCGCCGCCCCTACCCGTCCCATCACCAAGGGCTGCCGCCCCTTCGACCCCGCTCCTGGGGGCTGCCGCCCCCAGACCCCCGCTATCGGCCCTGAAGGGGCCTCGTCCTCAAACGCCGGACGGGCTAAAAACAGCCTCTCCGGCGTTTGAGGAGCGGGGGTCCAGGGGGCGGAGCCCCCTGGCGGGGTCGAAGGGGCAGAGCCCCTGGAGGATGGGACGGGTAGGGGCGGCGGGGGCGAAATCCCTCCCGGCCCGCAGCCGTCAGTCGTCCCGAACCCCTACCTCACCTCACCGTCGTCCCCGACTCATGCGCCTGCTTCTTCTCCGGGGGCGTGCGGGACAGGAACAGGGCGATGACCGGGGGGTTCGTCTGGAGCATTTCCAGGCGGCCGCCGTCCGCTTCTGCGAGGTCTCGGGCCACCGCCAAGCCGATGCCCGTGGAGTTGCGGCCACTGATCGCGCGCTCGAAGATGCGGGCGCCGAGGTCGGCGGGGATACCGGGACCCTCGTCGGTGACCTCGATGACCGCCTGGTTGCCGGTGACGCGGGTGCGCAGCGCCACCGTGCCGCCGCCGTGCATGAGGGAGTTCTCGATCAGGGCGGCGAGGACCTGGGCCACCGCGCCGGGTGTGCCGACCGCCTCCAGGTGCCGCTTGCCCGAGGTGACGATCGCCCGCCCCGCGCTGCGGTACGCCGGCCGCCACTCCGCCAGCTGCTGCTGGATGACCTCGTCGAGATCGAAGGTGACGGCGGAGCCGTTGCGCGGGTCGCGGGAGTTGGTGAGGAGGCGTTCGACGACGTCCGTGAGGCGCTCCACCTGCGTCAGCGCGATCGTCGCCTCCTCCTTCACCGTGTCGGGATCATCGGTGAGGGTGATCTCCTCAAGGCGCATGGAGAGTGCCGTGAGCGGCGTGCGGAGCTGGTGGGAGGCGTCCGCGGCCAGGCGGCGCTCCGCCGTGAGCATGCGGCCGATGCGCTCGGCGGAGGAGTCCAGGACGTCCGCCACCCGGTCCAGCTCATGGACGCCGTACCGCTTGTGACGGGGGCGGGGGTCGCCCGAGCCGAGGCGTTCCGCGGTCTCCGCGAGGTCGGTGAGCGGGGAGGCGAGGCGGTTCGCCTGGCGGACGGCGAGCAGGACCGCCGCGATCACCGCCAGCAGGGCCACCGCGCCGATGATCAGCAACGTACGGCCGACCTCCCGCGTCACCGACGACCGCGGCTCCTGCACGATGACCGTCTCGCCCTCCTCGCCCGTCTCGCGGGCGCTGATGACGTCACCGGTGGGACGGGTGCCCACCTCGATCAACGGCTTCCCGGGGATCCGGATCTCGGCGTAACGATCCCCCTGGATCTGGTCCCGCAGCACCGAGGCGTCCACGGTCTCGTCCCCGAGCAGCCGGCTGTCGACGATGCTGACCAGCCGGACGGCCTCGGTGTCCACCCGCTCCTGTGCGGTGCTGGTGATGGTCCGTGTCTCGACGATCACCAAGGAAACGCCGAAGACGGCGATCACGACGAGAACCACGGCAAGGGTGGACTGGATCAGTCGGCGGCGCATGTCCTGTTACTCACGTGTGCGGCTTGGTCGGCGGATACGGCCCTGAAGGCTCAGCTCAGCTCTTCTCGAAGCGGAAGCCCACGCCCCGCACCGTGGCGATGTAGCGGGGGTTCGCCGCGTCGTCGCCGAGCTTCTTGCGCAGCCAGGAGATGTGCATGTCGAGCGTCTTGGTCGACGACCACCAGGTCGTGTCCCAGACCTCCCGCATCAGCTGGTCCCGGGTGACGACCCGCCCGGCGTCCCGCACCAGCACCCGCAGCAGGTCGAACTCCTTCGCCGTGAGCTGGAGTTCCTCGTCGCCCATCCACGCCCGGTGCGACTCGACGTCGATCCGCACCCCGTGCGTGGCCGGCGGCTGCTGCGGCTCGGCCGCGCCGCGCCGCAGCAGGGCCCGCACCCGGGCGAGCAGCTCGGCGAGCCGGAACGGCTTGGTGACGTAGTCGTCTGCGCCGGCGTCCAGGCCGACGACGGTGTCCACCTCGTCGGCGCGGGCGGTGAGGATGAGGATCGGCACGGCGTGGCCCTCGGCACGCAGCCGACGAGCCACCTCCAGACCGTCCATGCCGGGCAGGCCGAGGTCCAGCACGACCAGGTCGATGCCGCCCTGATTCCCGGCGTCGAGCGCGGAGGGGCCGTCCTCGCGCACCTCGACCTCGTACCCTTCCCGGCGCAGTGCGCGGGCCAGCGGCTCCGAAATGGACGCGTCGTCCTCGGCGAGCAGTACACGGGTCATGAGCTGATGGTAGTCCGCCCATGACAAGAGCTGGGGTGTGATCGGACCCCTTGATTCTTACCGGCCTTTGACCGGGCTCTTACCTTCGATCGCTGTGGTACAGACCTATGCCAATGAAGTGGGATCCTGGAAAGGACCTTGGAAAGGGTGCCCGCGGTTCCCTTGACACCTGTGATCCCAGTCTCAAGTCCTTCCATATCCGGCCGTGTCCTGCCGTATGGTGACTCTACGCCTGTAGCACTGCGGGGACCTTTGGCGGCATTTGACGCTGAAGGTCTCTTTTATGTGCGGATCAGTGTGCGGATCAAAAGGAATGACCTGTGGCCGGGCGGCCGAACCCGCCGGAGCCGGCCGCCCCCCACCGGGCGCGCGACCCCCAACGTCGATGCGCGTCCCGACCAGCAAGGATCGACCATGGCGTCCAGCCTGACGAAGGACTCGGCCTCCCCGGGCACCCCCGGTTCCGAGAAGACCTTCTTCGGCCACCCCCGCGGTATGGCCACGCTCTTCATGACGGAGATGTGGGAGCGTTTCTCCTGGTACGGGATGCGCGGCATCCTCGTCCTCTACTTGATCGCGGGCGTCCTCGACGGCCCCCTGGCGGGCCGGGAAGCCCTGGCCGCCTCGATCTACGGTGTGTACAACGCGGTCGTGTACATGGCCGCCATGCCCGGCGGCTGGGTCGCGGACCGCCTCTGGGGCGCCCGCAAGGCCGTGCTCGTCGGCGGCATCGTCATCGCCCTCGGCCACTTCACGCTGGCGATCCCCGCGGACATCGCCTTCTTCTGCGGTCTCGGCCTGATCGCGATCGGCACCGGCCTGCTGAAGCCGAACATCTCCGCGATGGTCGGCGGCCTCTACGAGGGCCAGCCCAGCGCCCGCCGCGACGCCGGCTTCACGCTCTTCTACATGGCGATCAACATCGGTGGCATGGCCGCCCCGCTGGTCGTCGGCTACCTCGGCGAGAACGTCAACTGGCACCTCGGCTTCGGTGTCGCCGGTGTCGGTATGACCCTCGCCGTCATCCAGTACGTCCTCGGCGGCCGCCACCTCGGCGACATCGGCAAGGAGCCCGCCACCCCGGCCTCCCCCGAGGAGAAGCGCACCGCGCTGCGCAAGGTCGCGCTGTGGGGCGGCATCGCGGTCGCCGCGCTGGTCGCGGACATCGCGCTGGGTACGTACGACATCGAGCACATCGTCAACGTGCTCGCGATCCTCGGCATCGTGGTCCCGATCGTCTACTTCGTGACGATGTACCGCAGCCCGGCCCTGACCACCGAGGACAAGCCCAAGATCAAGGCCTTCGCCTGGTTCTTCGCCACCGCCGTGCTGTTCTGGATGATCTACGACCAGTCCGGTTCGCTGCTGACGATCTTCGCGGACACCAAGACCGACCGCATGATCGGCGGCTGGGAGTTCCCGGCGTCCTGGTACCAGTCGGTGAACCCGGCCATGGTCATCGTGCTCGCCCCGATCTTCGCCGCCCTGTGGGTCAAGCTGGCCAAGCGCAACCGTGAGCCCAGCACGCCCATGAAGTTCGCCCTGGCGATGCTCCTCATCGGTGGCTCGTTCGGCATCATGGGCCTGGCCGGCGCCGCCGCCGCGAACAGCGACACGGGCAAGGTCACCGTCTTCTGGCTGCTGAGCGTCTACCTGGCGCAGACCCTCGGCGAGATGTGCCTCTCCCCGGTGGGCCTGTCCCTGTCGACGAAGCTGGCGCCGAAGCAGTTCGTGGGCCAGATCATGGGCCTGTGGTTCCTGGCCGTCGCGACGGGCAACGCCCTCAACGGCTGGACCACCAAGCTCAACGCGCCGCTGGGCGACGCGGTCTACTACACGCTGTGGGCCATCATCGCCGTCGCCGCCAGCCTGGCCTTCATGATGGCCGGCCGCAAGATCCGCGCCCTGATGGGCAACGTGCGGTAGCGCCTGCGGCTGGGCTGAACCGACGGAGGCCGTCGCACCGAGCATGGTGCGGCGGCCTCCGGCTTTTGCGGATCAGGTCAGTTCGGCAGCTCGTCGTGTCGTACGGCCGTGACGAAGGAGGCCCAGGCGGTCGCCGGGAGGATCAGGGCGGGGCCGTCGGGGTTCTTGGAGTCACGGACGGGGACGAGGGGGGTGGGGAGGTTGTCGGCGACTTCGAGGCACTGGCCGCCGTCCGGGTTGCTGTAGCTGCTCTTGCGCCACGAGGCCCCGGCCAGGAGGTCGTCGGAGACCTCAACGCACTCGCCGCCGTCCGAGTTGCTGTAGCTGCTCCTGCGCCACGTCACGCCGTTCAGGTCTATGGATCGCACGGTGCTTCCTCCAGCATCTGCCCGATGAACTTCAGCGACTCGGCCGGTGACAGCGCCAGGTCGCGCATCGAATCGTATGCGAGTTGCAACCGCCCAACTTGGCTTGCTTCCTCGATCAGTTCGCCCCGATAAGCGGTCTCCGTGTAGGCCACGGTACGCCCGTCGGCCATCCGCAGGAACATCACGTGCGTGCCATCCAGGACGCATGGTCCGGCGCTGAACGGCAGCACCTGGATCGTGATCCTCGGATGCTCGGCGGCCTCCAGGAGGTGCTCCAGTTGCTCGCGCCACGCCGCCGGGTCACGCAACGCCATGCGCAGCACCGCCTCGTACAGGATGGTGCGGAGGCGCGGGCCGCCGTCCCCCATCAGTAACTCTGCACGACCGAGTCGCGCTTCCACCTGCTGGACGAGGCCGTCCCCCTCGATATCGCCTGCCGCGAGGACCTCAGTCGCGTATCCCCTGGTCTGAAGCATGCCCGGCACTCGGGTGACGCCGAAGTGCCACAGGCTTTCCGCCTCGGCCTCCAGCAACATGTACCTGCGGTACTGCTCCTTGAACTGAGTCGGATCCGCGACCGCCAGCTCCCACAACGCCAGCAACAACCCCGGCGTCCCGTGATACGCGTCCAACGCCTGCACCACCTCAGGGCTGCCCAGCGTCTGACCCCGCTCCAGCTTCCCCAGGGTCGACCAGTCCCAGCCCAGCTGATCCGCAAGCTCCCGGAGGCTCACCCCGCTCCGCTCGCGCAGCGCCCGTACCTCCTCCGCGAACCGCCGTCGCGGCTCCTGGCTGCGGCTCGTCACCGTCCGTCGCTGCGGCACCCTGTCCTCCCCGTCCGCCCGGCTGTGGAATTTGTGGAATTTGGCAGGCCGAGCGTGGAACTAGCGCGTCCCAGCAGCCATTTCGCACTCCGTTCACGGCATGCTCGTATCTGCACCTGAACACGCACCGTAATCCAGCGGATGCGTTCAGCACAGGCGTTCCCCTGAATCGCCCCTCAAGGAGTGAGCCATGATCACGCCCACGACGCTCCCCCGACTCCCGCGCCGCACCCGCCCGCACGGCCCGAACCGCGCCCCGTCCCCCGCCGCCTGGGCGCCGAGCGGCGGCTGGGCGCGGCCGACGCCCACCGTGCTGCGGGCGATGGAGTCGGCGCTCGCGCGGTGGTCCGCGTGACCACACGTGCGGCATGGGCGGCGGCGCCCCCACCGCCGCCCACGTGTGACGTGTGCGGGGCGTTAACGGCCCAGCGGGACGCGGCACGAGAGGCGGGCCGGACCACCGAGGCCAGCGCCTGCGAACGGGAGTTGCGGGAGCACTGGAGCGTCGGACGGGGGTGTACGCGGTGACCCAGCCACCGCCCCGGTCGAGGCCCTCGTTCGACGTGAGCCGCTCACCCGTCCCCGTGGCCGGCTGCGACTCCTGCCGGGACCTCGCGGCACGACGGGCCGCCGCACGCACCGCGTACGACTACAGCGCGGTGGCCGACGCGAACGTGATGATGCGCTCGCACCTACGCCTGGACCACTGACCCGCCCCTAAGGGGCGCGGGGAACTGCGCGACCAGCCACAACGGACCCGCAGACACCCGACGCCCCTTCCCGGCACCACCAGCGGAGCGCTACCGCAGACGCCGCCCCGGCATGAACGTGAACACCGCGCCACCCAGCAGCAGCGCCGTACCCGCCACCAGGCCCAGGGCCTTCAGCGAGCCCTGGTCCTCCGCGCCGGTCGCCGCCAAGCCGCCGTCCGTGGACGAACCTCCCGCGGAACCGCCCGCCGCCGAGCCGCCACCGGACGCCCCACTCGCCTGCTCGGTCGTGTCCAGCGTCAACGACACCTCCGACTTGGCCGGCGTGCACGTCGTCGTCGTACCCAGGGCCTCGATCGTCAGGACACCCGGCGACAGCGTCGACTCCCCGCTCGCCCCCGGCTTGTACGTGCCCGTGAGGTCCGGGATCTCGATCGGGTCGCCCGACTTGATGGCCTCGGAGTTGGTCGGCCCCTCGACATGGACCGTGCCCTTGTCGACGCCGCCCAGGACGACCTCCATCGACGGCTTGACGGAGTCCTTGGGGATGTCGGCGGGGCTGTCCATCACCGACTTCTTGAACTGGACCGTCAGGTCGAAACTCCCGCCGTTCTTCTTGGCGTTGATCTGGACCGGCGAGGTCGCCTCCTTGTCGCCGATGGGCGTCTTGCACTCGTACGGGACCTGGACCTCTTTGCCGGTGAAGTCGGTCTGACCGCTGTCGCCGCCACCACCGGTGCTGGAACCACCGGCGTCCCCGCCCGTCTCGCTCTCACTCGGCGACGGAGTCGGGCTCGAAGAGCCCGTCGGCAGGCCGGTCGGCAGATCGGTCGGCACACCCGTCGGCAGCGTCGGGATCACCGTCGGCAGCCCACCCGTCGTACCGCCCGAGTTCCCGCCCCCGTCCGTCACCTTGATCGTCGCCGCCTTCTGCACCGTCTCCTTCGGCGTGCACTTGGTGTCCGTCGAGATCGGCTTGTTGACGTTGATGTTGTACGCGTCCGGCGTCAGGGTCACCTCGCCCGGCGCCGTCAGCTTCAGCTTGCCCTTCATGTCGGACAGCTTCATGTCGGTGTTCTTGGGGATCGGCGGGTTCTCGCGCGGCCCCTGCATCGCGATGTCCGCCGTCTGCGCACCGGCCGCCTTCAAGGTGCCCGTCGGCTGGACCGTGTTCTGCTCCAGGTCGAGGATGTTCGGGTTCTTGGACGCCGCCTGGACGAGCTTCCAGACGACCTCCACCTCGTCGCCGACCTTCGCCTCGGCGGGCGCGGTGATCTCCACCTTGGTCGTGCCCTGGACCGGCGGCAGTCCGGAGATGGCGGGCGGTATGCACTCGGTCGCGTACGACACCTCGGCCGCCTGCGCGGGTGCCGCGGCCACGCCGAGCAGCACGCCCGCGCCGCCGAGCATCAGGGCGGCGCCCGCCGCGGTCGCTCTCCGGGGGCGCCGAGGGCCGACCGGTGTGACTCTCCTTCGCTTGCTCACGTGGATCCCTTCCTGGTCGGAGCCGTAGGACCCGGCGGATCCGTGGGACTCGTCGGGCTGTCGTCGTGCGGTGCGGAGAGCCGACCGGCCGTGCCCGGGTCGTTGTCCGGGGTGAACCACGGCAGGGTCGTGGGAGCGGAGGCGGCGTGCTTCGCCTCCTCCCGGGGCCTCAACCCCGGGATGCGCAGGGCCACTTCGGGCATGCGGAAACCACGGCGCCGCGACGTCTGCCGCGGCCGTACCCGGTCCACCACCGCCATCCCGACGCGGAACAGAGCCGCCGGTACGACCAGGCAGACCAGCACCCAGAACAGCGTCACGCCCCAGGGCCGGCCCACGCCCCAGGGTTGCTCCGCCATCACCTTGCCGCCGTACTTCAGGGAGACCGTGTAGTCACCGTGCGCCCCGGCGGCGAGTTCCACCGGCAATTCGATCCGTGCCTTCTTGCCCGGCTGGATCGTGCCGCGCCACTGCTGTTCCTCCCATTGAGGGGCGAACACGCCGTGGGAGGTGCCGACCTGGAAGACCGGGTTCTTGACGGGCGAGGTACCGACATTGCCCACCGTGAACACCAGCGTCCGTGCCGGCGGTGCGCCGAACCAGGTCAGCAGACCGCCGGAGCCGTCGAGGCGGGTGTCCGTGAGGACCGACAGGCGTCCGCCCGCCGGTTCAGCGGGCAGCGGCTCGACCGCGTGCCCGGCCACCTGGAAGATCGCGTCGGCCTCGGCCTTCGCCCCGGTCACCGTCGCCACGTGCACCACGCACGGGCACGGCACGGGCGGCTCGGCCACCGGCAGCTTCCGGCTGAAGCGCCCCTCGGCGTCCGTCGTCACGGCCCTGCCGTCCGCGTTGGCGCAGGAGTTGGTGCCACCGGTCACGCCGCTCGACGGCACGGACTGGCCGCAGACCAGGATCATCAGCAGCGCCTTCGACCGCCAGCCGCTGCCGGTGACGGTGATCGAACCGCCCGTCCCCGCCTGCGACTTGGAGAGCTTCACGGCGGGCGGATCGGCGGCCATGGCAGGAGCCGGCGCCAGCAGCAGCGCCAGCACCGCCAGCACGGCCGGCAACACAGCCATGCGCACCCTGCCCCTGCCGCTCACGTCCCCGCTCCCGTCAACTCGGCTTCCTTCTGGGGTGGTTGTCCGGTTCCGGCGGGCTCGCCGCCGAATGCCGTACGGCGTCGCCTTCGATGTCGTACGACGAAGAAGGCGCCCGCCGCCGCCATCACCCCCGCGACCCCCGTCACCGCACCCCACGGCACGAACCGCGCCGACGCCACCGCCGTGTCGCTCACCCCGCCCGCCGCCGTCACCGTCAGCCGCACGTCGACCGCGTCGAGCGCGGGCCGGTCGGGCCATGGCTCGGTGAGCTCGGTGCGGCTGCCCGGGGGCAGGGCGACGGGGAGGGTGCGCGGGGCCCGGTCGAGGACCCGGCCGAAGACGCCGTCGGCCTGGACGGCCAGCCTCGGGGCGATGGGTGTCGTACCGCGGTTGACCAGCTCGTACGCGATGCGGTCACCGTTCACCCGCACCCGCTCGACGGTCAGCGCCGACAGCTCCGGGACGGTGACCCGGAGTTGGACCCGCACCCTCCGTTCGCCCCCGTCCGTGTCGCGGGCGACGATCTCGACGGCGCGGTCGGCGGTCGGGACGGCCACCGTGAAGGGAACGTCGGCGCGGGTGCGGGCAGGGACGCGCACGGTGCCGTCCTCGAAGGTGACACCGGTGCCGTGCAGTCGGACCGTGACCGGTGCGCCGCTCGGGTTGGTCACGGACACCGTGTCCTCAAGGACCGTCCCCGCCGGCCCCTCGCCGTAGAAGGACGGTCGCCCGCCGCCCGAGGGCGCGAGGGACCACCGCTCGGCGGCCGACGCGACAGGGGACACCGCGAGCAGAAGCAGCAGGGACAGGAACAGGACACGGGCGGCTGACGACATCGGCGGCTCCAACGGTCGTAAGGAAACCGGTCAGCGGCGTACCGCCTGCCCCCTGCGCGTCAGCCACAGCGCGCCCGCCGCGCCCGCGAGCAGGACCGTGCCGCCGAGGGTGCCGAGGGCGATCGCCGAGTCCTCGGGGCCGGTCTGCGGGAGCTCGTCGCCGGAGTCGGAGCCGCTCTGGGTTCCCCCGCCGCCTCCACCGCCCGCGGCCGTCACGTCGAGGGTCAGCGACGGTCCGGGGCTGTTGGTGGGCGTGCAGGTGGTCGTCGTACCGAGGGCCTTGATGGTGAGCACGGCCGCCGTGAAGGTGACCTTGCCGGTCTTCTTCGGGGTGTACGTGCCCGTCAAGTCGTTGATCTTGATGGGCGTGTTGGCGGGAATGGCCTCCTGGTTGGCCGGCCCGGTCACGTTCATGGTGCCGCTGTCGGCGCCGCCCAGCTTGATGGTGGCGCTCGGGTTCATCGCGCCCTTGCCCAGCTCGACCGGGCTGGACGAGACGCCCTTCTGCCACGACATGGTGATCTTGTAGCCGCTGCCGCTCTTGACGCCCTTGATGTCGATGGGCGAGACGGCGCTCTTGTCGCCGATCGGCGTCTTGCAGGCGTAGTTGACGTCGACGACCTCGGCCCTGGCCGCGGGGGCGGCCATCAGCACCGCCGACCCGGCCAGGGCCGCGGCGGTCGCGAGCGCGGCGGTTCGCTTCTGCTTCGACACGGTCCCCTCATTCCTGACGGCATATCAGATCGGCCGTCAAGGTACGCCCGGGGCCTTGAGGAAGGAAGACACAGCGCACGCCGGAGTTGTGACGATCCGGCGTGCGCGTGCGGGGGTTCGAGTGGAGAGCGATGCCCTCGGGGTGACCCTGGGTAACACGGGGTCAGGGCGGTCGCGGAGCTTTGGGCGGCCAAACCGATTCGTTCGGGCGACCAAACCGACTCATCCGGGCAGCCAAACCGATTCTTCGGTACGGCCGTCGAGGCGCCCTAGGCCGGTGCCCCCAGCTCCGCCCACACCGTCTTGCCCCCGACTCCCGGCGTCCGCACGACGCCCCAGTCCAGGCACAGCCGCTGCACGATGAACATGCCGTGGCCGCCGGGCCGGCCCGCGCGGTGCGGGGTGCGGGGCGCGGGCTGGCCCGTGCCCCTGTCGGAGACCTCGACACGGATCACCTTGTTGTCGCAGGCGATCCCCATCTCGGCGGGTCCCTCGGCGTGCAGACAGGCGTTGGTGACCAGCTCGGAGACGACGAGCAGCACGTCCTCGGCGGCGGCCCGCTGGTCGGCGGTGGCCGCGGGCAGCCAGCCCCACGCGTACAACGCCTGACGGGCGAAGTCCCGGGCGAGCGGGACGACCCCGCTCTGGCCCTCGAAGTCCAGCCGTCGGACCTGCCGGCCCGCCGCCGGCTCGTCGGACGACCCGGTCCCCCCGGACGCCCCCGAGGGCCCCTCAGGCGCTCCGGAAGCGCCGCTGGGCTCGGGGCCGCGGTCGCCCGGCGAGAAAGGCCGGGTGGTGCTCATCAGCGCTTCACCTCACCGATTCACCGTTCAACATTCACACGATTCAAGAGTCAGTACGCAGAGCCGGTACGTCCGTACACGGTCCTTGCCTGATAGGTCGGTCACAGTCCCCCACCCCCCGGTGGCCGACATCACAGCCGACGGTTTCAGGGTGTCTCCTGCCCGACCGGGCCGAGGGAACACCCCCGTATTCGGCACAAATGATGTGACGTCCGATGCAGGGGCGGACGCGAGGGGTCAGCCGGGCCCGTCGGCCTCGTCGACCAGGGCGTCGTCGAGCGAGTCATGGAGCGTGAAGACCGCCGAGGCACCCGTGATCTCGAACACGCGGGCAACGGCGGGCAGCATGCCCGCGAGATGCACCCCGCCACCGGCGGCCTCCGCTTTCAGGCGCGCGCCCAGCAGCACGTTCAGCCCCGTGGAGTCACAGAACTCGAGCCGCGAGCAGTCGACGACCAGCCGGCTGAAGCCCTTGCCGAGGAAGTCCTCAAGTGGCTCACGCAACAAATCGGCGGTGTGGTGATCCAACTCACCTGCCGGGGTCACGACGGCACTGGAGCCCTCTTCCCGCACCTCGACCAGAAGTCGGCCAGACTGTGCGCTGCCGACGGTCCCGCGGTCCATGCCGTCTCTCACTCCCGACGTCGTGGCTGCTGACTCACGCTCTCGAACACTACGCCTTCCCTACGCCCCTCAACACCCGAACATCCTCGCAGAATCGGACATTTCGGAACAGAGCGCACTTGCGGTGGGCTCACGAAAGCGGGTAGGGCTAGTAGGGACACGTAACCGAACTCGGCCGGCTTTGGAGGCGCCGCACACCGCAGTGCACCCACAAGGCTTCCGGCAGCCATATGCCGAGAACGATGGAGGACATCATGTCACCCCGGCTCGACGCATCGCATACCCAGAACGCGACGTCGGCACCCCGACCGGAACAGCTGGATCCCATCGAGCAGGACGACGTACTCGCCGGGCTTCCGGACATCCCCCCTTATGACGAGGTGGGGCCGGTGGACGCGCGGGCCCTGTCCAAGACCCTCTTCGAGCGGCTGGAGTCGCTGGAGGAAGGGACCCACGAGTACGCGTACGTCCGCAACACGCTCGTCGAACTCAACCTCGCGCTGGTCAAGTTCGCCGCCTCCCGCTTCCGCTCGCGCAGCGAGCCGATGGAGGACATCATCCAGGTCGGCACCATCGGCCTGATCAAGGCGATCGACCGCTTCGAGCTCAGCCGCGGCGTGGAGTTCCCCACCTTCGCGATGCCGACCATCGTCGGCGAGATCAAGCGCTTCTTCCGCGACACGTCGTGGTCGGTCCGGGTACCGCGTCGACTTCAGGAACTCCGGCTCGACCTGGCCAAGGCCGGTGACGAGCTGGCCCAGAAGCTCGACCGCGCACCGACGGTCGCGGAACTGGCCGAGCGCCTCGGTCTGACCAACGACGAGGTCGTCGAGGGCATGGCCGCGTCGAACGCGTACACCGCCTCGTCGCTGGACGCCCAGCCCGAGGAGGACGACGCCGAGGGCGCGCTGGCCGACCGGATCGGCTACGAGGACCACGGCATCGAAGGCATCGAGTACGTCGAGTCGTTGAAGCCGCTCATCGCCGAACTCCCGCCCCGGGACCGGAAGATCCTCTCGCTGCGGTTCGTCGCGGGTATGACCCAGTCGGAGATCGGCGACGAACTCGGCATCTCGCAGATGCATGTGTCGCGACTGCTGTCACGCACACTGGTCCGGCTCCGAAAAGGGCTGACGGTCGAGGAATGACCGACCGAGGAGCCATGGCCGCTCCTCCGCGCCGAACGCACTGTGCCCGGTGCCCCGCCGAATCTGTCGGCCGGGCACCGGGCACAGCGCGTTCAGGGGTTACCCACAGAAACCCTTTCCCCAGAGCCTCCCTTCCTCCACTATGAGCCGTCATACCCGCCGGTAAGTCAGGACTCCGGACGGGTCGCACGGCTGCAAGGAGGCAGGCGGATGGCTCGGGCCGACGACG
Organism: Streptomyces sp. cf386; assembly: GCF_900103585.1. Lineage (GTDB taxonomy): Bacteria > Actinomycetota > Actinomycetes > Streptomycetales > Streptomycetaceae > Streptomyces. The sequence continues at coordinate 730,520 of NZ_FNHV01000002.1, read as the reverse complement.
GCAGGGACTCTGGCCCAGGGCTGCACGCGGGCGCGTCCGACGCACGGCTCACCGAACTGCTGCGCGCCGACACGGCCACCGCGTACACGGCGCTCCACGAGTTGCGCGCCCGCCATCACGCCCCCGTCCTCGCCTACGCCCGCCTGTGCACCCCGAACGTGTCCATGGCACGGCAGTTGGCGGCCCAGGCGTTCACGCTGGCGGCCCGTCAGACGGCGCGCGGCGTCGACCCGGGCCTGCCCTGGCGGCACCGGCTCCTGCTGCTGACCTCCCGGTCGGCCGGGACCTGGGCCATGGACGAGCGGGCCGCCGGGCTCGACGCGGGTCTGCTGCTCGTCCTGAACTCGACGGGCCCCTCCGGCCCGGTCCCGCCCATGCTCACGGCCTTCCAGACCCTGTCGTCCCGCACCCAGGGCCTGATCTGGTACGGCCTGGTGGAGTGGGAGCCGGTGGAACGGACGGCCGGTCTCCTCGGCCTCACCCGCGAGGACGTGACGTACGGCATCGACCCGGCGCTCCAGCAGCTGGCCCGCGCCTGTCTGCGCACCCGCCTCGCCGCCTCCGACGACCCCGCCTGCCCCGACTTCGGCCGCCTCATCGAGGAGTCGGTACGGCCGGACAGCCCGCGCGACAGCACCGACCTGCACGCCCACATGGCGCACTGCCCGCACTGCACGACGGCTTACGAGGAACTGTCGGCCCTGCGGGACGCGCCGCGCACGGCGCTGGCGGAGGGGCTGCTGCCGTGGGGCGGGACGGCGTATGCGGCGAGGGCCGCGGGGGAGCTGGTGGGCGGCGGCGGGTCTGTCGGCCTCGCCGCGAAGGCGCGGTCACCGGAGGGCGGTTGGCCCCCGGATCGCCGCCGGGTCGTGCTGGTGTCGGCGGCGCTGGGGGTGGCGTTGCTGCCGCTGGTGCTGTTCCTGGTGGCGCAGGGCGGCTCTTCGTCGTCGCAGGATCCGGTGGGCTCGGTCGGCACGCCGGTGAGCGTGCCGCCGGTGACGGTGACGGCCACGGTGTCGGCGACGCCGACGACGTCCTCACCCTCGCCGTCACCGTCACGCAGCTCCAAATCGCCGTCCCCCACGAAGAGTCCGACGCCGACGAAGACGACACGGCCGAAGCCGTCGCCCTCCCCCACGCACCCGCCGGGCAGCGCCTACGCCCAGGTCGTGAACGTCTCCTCCGGACTGTGCCTGGACGTGGGCGGCGCCTTCTCCAACGGCACCGATGTGGTCACCGTCCCGTGCACCTCGTCCCGCACCCAGCGCTGGCGGGTCGACTCCGGGCTCGGTGTGCTCCAGTCGGACGCCGATCCCGACTACTGCCTCGACAGCCGGGGTTCGACGGGTCGGGGCGTCGGGATCTGGACGTGCGACTCGGTCTACGGGTCCAACGGGCAGAACCTGAAGTTCGTGGTGGACGGTGACGGGTTGATCCGGCCGGCCATCGCGGTGGAGCGGGCGGTGACGCCGGACGGTGGGGCCGGGGACGGGCTGTCGCTGGAGTCGGTGAGCGGGGGTGCGGAGCAGCGGTGGAAGGCGGGGGCCGCCTGATCAGGCCTCGCGTACGCCGCGCCGCCACACCTCGCTGACCAGCGGCACCCCCGGCCGGTACGCCAGGTGCACATGGCTCGGTGCGTCGAGGAGGAGCAGGTCCGCGCGGGCGCCCGGGGTGAGGCGGCCGATGTCCTCCCGGCGCAGGGCCGCCGCGCCGCCCGCCGTGGCCGACCAGAGCGCCTCGTCCGGGGTCATCCCCATGTCCCGTACCGCGAGGGCGATGCAGAACGGGACGGACGAGGTGAAGGACGAGCCCGGGTTGCAGTCGGTGGAGAGGGCGACGGTGGCGCCCGCGTCGAGGAGGCGGCGGGCGTTCGGCCACTCGGCGCGGGTGGAGAACTCGGCGCCGGGGAGGAGGGTGGCGACCGTGTTGCCGTGCGCGAGGGCGTCGACGTCCGCGTCCGTGAGGTGGGTGCAGTGGTCGGCGCTGGCGGCGTCGAGTTCGACGGCGAGCTGCACGCCGGGGCCGTAGGAGAGCTGGTTGGCGTGGACGCGGGGGTGCAGGCCCTTGGCCTTGCCCGCGGTGAGGATCGTGCGGGCCTGGTCGCCGTCGAAGGCGCCCTTCTCGCAGAAGACGTCGATCCAACGGGCATACGGGGCACAGGCGTCGAGCATCTCGCCGGTGACGAGGGCGACGTACGACGCCGGGTCCTCGGCGTGGTCCGGCGAGACGATGTGCGCGCCGAGGTAGGTGACCTCGTCGGTGTGGGCGGCGGCGATGCGCAGGGCGCGGGCCTCGTCCTCGACGGTCAGGCCGTAGCCCGACTTGGTCTCGAAGGTGGTGGTGCCCTGGCGCAGGGCCTCGCGGAGGTAACGGGTGAGGTTGGCCTCGAGTTCCTCGTCGCTCGCGGCCCGCGTGGCCGCGACGGTGGTGCGGATGCCGCCGGCGGTGTAGCTGCGGCCGGACATGCGGGCGTTGAACTCCTGCGTCCGGTCGCCCGCGAAGACTAGGTGCGAGTGGGAGTCGACGAAGCCCGGGATGACGGCCCTGCCACCTGCGTCGACCCGATTGTCAGTGGCGGGTGCTTTGCTTTGATCACCGGTCCACGCGATGCGGTCGCCTTCGATGACGACGGCCGCGTCCTGGATCAGTCCGAGGGGGGAATTGTCACCGAGGGAGGGGTCGTTGGTGACCAGGGCGGCGATGTTGGTGATGAGCGTGCTTGCGGTGCTCGCGGAGTGGGCGGGGCTGACGGTCGTCGCGTTGCTCATGGCGTCCTTGGTGGCCTGGTCGGCGGTGGGGTCGGGTTCGGGGGCGGAGGCGGTCCGGGGTGCGGGCCGCGCCGGTGGGCGGCCCGCGGTCGTCATCCGCGCAGGGCTGCGACGGCGTCCGCGAGGGCTTTCGGCACATCCGGTACGAGGGTGTGCGCCCCGTCCCGCACGACGTGCCGACCTCCCACGACCGTATGCGACACGTCTGCTGCCGACGCGGCGAATACGGCCGTCTCGGCCCCGAGCCGCGGAAGCGGCCCTGCCGTCCTGACCGAGTCGAGCGCGATCGTCGCGAAGTCGGCGCGTGCGCCCGGCTCCAGGGTGCCCACGTCGTCCCAGCCGAGGGCCGCGTGGCCGTCGGCCGAGGCCGCCCGCAGGAGGGCCGCCGCCGTCCAGTGACCTCGCGTCCGGGTGCGCAGCCGCTCGTTGAGCTCCATCGCGCGCGCCTCTTCGAGCAGGTCGATCACGGCGTGGCTGTCGGAGCCGAGGGAGAGCGGGGAGCCCTCGTTCTGCAGGGCGACGGCCGGTCCGATGCCGTCGGCGAGGTCCCGCTCGGTGGTCGGGCACATGCAGGTGCCGGTGCCGCTGCCGCCGATCAGGGAGATGTCCTCGGCGGTGAGGTGGGTGTTGTGGACGCCGGTGGTGCGCGGTCCGAGGACGCCGTGCAGGGCGAGGAGCTGCGTCGGGGTGCAGCCGTGGGCCTCCAGGCAGGCCTCGTTCTCGGCGGTCTGCTCGGACAGGTGCACATGGAGCGGGGCCCGCCGCTCCTCCGCCCACCGTGCCACGGTCTCCAACTGGTCGGCGGGCACGGCCCGTACGGAGTGGATGGCCGCTCCGATCCGCGCGTGATCCTGTTCCTTGAGAACTGAACAGCGTTCGGCCCAGGCGTCGGCGTTTCCGTCGGAGAAGCGGAGCTGGTGGGTGGTGGGCGGCTGTCCGAAGCCGGAGGAGAGATAGACGGTGTCGAGGAGGGTGATCCGGATACCGGCTTCGGCGGCAGCGGCGACGAGAGCCTCGCCCATCGCGTTGGGGTCGGCGTACGGGGTGCCGCCCGGCGCGTGGTGGAGGTAGTGGAACTCGCCGACCGCGGTGATCCCCGCCAGCGCCATCTCCGCGTACACGGCCCGGGCGAGGGCGTGGTAGGTGTCCGGGGTGAGCCGTCCGGCCGTGGCGTACATGACCTCGCGCCAGGTCCAGAAGGTGCCGGAGCCGACCTGGACGGTGCCGCGCAGGGCACGGTGGAAGGCGTGCGAGTGGGCGTTGGCCAGTCCGGGGAGGGTGAGCCCGCGGAGGATCTCGGCGCCCGGGGGTGGGGTGGGGACGTCGGTTCGGATGGCGGTGATGCGGCCGTCCGAGCCCGCGGCGGAGCCGCTTGTGGACACGGTCAGGGCGACGCCCGGCTCGACGTGGGTGTCGAGCCAGGCGTGCTCCAGCCAGTAGGTCTTCGATGTCACCTGCAGGCCAGCCCTTCCAGTACGTCGGCGAGTGCGAGCACCCCGGCCACGCAGTCGTCCTCGGCGGCGAACTCTGCCGGGGAATGCGAGACGCCCGTGGGGTTGCGTACGAACAGCATGGCGGTCGGGATGCTCCCGGACAGGATTCCGGCGTCGTGTCCGGCGCCGGTACCCAGGACGGGGACGGTGAGGTCGGTGTCCTTGCCCAGGATGCGGCCCAGTTCGTCACGCAGGGCGTGGTCGAACTCGACGACGGGCGTGAAGGACTCGCGGACGACGTCGAGGTCGATGCCGTGGGCCTGCGCGTACTCCCGCGCCGCCTTCTCGACGCCGCCGACGACGCGGTCGAGGCTCGCCTGGTCCTCGGCACGGGAGTCGAGCCAGCCGCGCACGAAGGAGGGGATGGCGTTGACGCCGTTCGGCTCGACGGCGATCTTGCCGAAGGTGGCGACGGCACCGGCGAGTCCGGCCTCCCGGCGGGCGGCGAGCACGGTCTCGGCGTACGTCAGCATGGGGTCGCGCCGGTCCACGAGCCGGGTGGTCCCCGCGTGGTTGGCCTCGCCCCGGAAGTCGAACCGCCACCGGCCGTGCGGCCAGATCGCGCTGGCGAGGCCGACCCGGTCGCCGGACAGGTCGAGGGCCCGACCCTGCTCTACATGCAGTTCGACGAAGGCACCGATGCGCGCGAGCCGCTCGGGGTCGGCGCCGATGGTGTCGGGGTCGTACCCGGCGGCCTCCATGGCCCGGGGCAGGCTGACCCCGTCCCCGTCGGTCAGCCTGTGCGCGCCCTCGACGGTGAGCTGCCCGGCGGTGAGCCGCGACCCGACACAGGCGAGCCCGAACCGGGCGCCCTCCTCATCGCCGAAGTTGACGATGGCGAGGGGCTTGGTGAAGCCGACACCCCGGCTGCGCAGCTCATCGAGGGCGGCGAAGGAGGAGACGACACCGAGGGGCCCGTCGAAGGCACCTCCGTCCGGCACGGAGTCGAGATGCGACCCGGTGACGACGGCGTCCCCGGCGGCGGGGTCCCCGAGCCAGGCCCACTGGTTCCCGTTCCGGTCGACCTCGTAGTCAAGCCCCCGGCTCTCGGCCTGCTCCTTGAACCAGGCCCGGCAGTCGGAGTCGGCTCCGGTCCAGGCGAAGCGGCGGTAGCCGCCGGAGGCGGAGCTGCGGCCGATCGGCAGCAGCTCCGCCCACATGCTGTGGAAGGTCACGCGTCGTCACCTTCACGCATCGGGACCCGCACGCCCCGCTCGTCGGCGACCGAATCCGCGATGTCGTACCCCGCGTCCACGTGCCGGATGACGCCCATACCGGGGTCGTTGGTGAGCACTCGGCGAATCTTCTCCCCACCGAGCTTCGTACCGTCGGCCACCGTCACCTGCCCGGCGTGAATGGACCGGCCCATGCCGACGCCGCCACCGTGGTGAAGGGAGACCCAGGAGGCACCCGACGCCACATTCACCATGGCGTTCAGCAACGGCCAGTCGGCGATCGCGTCGGACCCGTCGAGCATGGCCTCGGTCTCGCGGTAGGGCGAGGCGACGGAACCGCAGTCGAGGTGGTCGCGGCCGATGGCCAGCGGCGCGGCGAGCTCGCCGGACGCCACCATGTCGTTGAAGCGCTCACCGGCCTTGTCCCGCTCGCCGTAACCGAGCCAGCAGATGCGCGCGGGCAGGCCCTGGAAGTGCACCCGCTCCCCCGCCATCTTGATCCAGCGGGCAAGGGACTCGTTCTCCGGGAACAGATCCAGGATCGCCTTGTCGGTCTTGGCGATGTCGGCCGGGTCACCGGAGAGGGCCGCCCAGCGGAAGGGGCCCTTGCCCTCGCAGAACAGCGGGCGGATGTAGGCCGGCACGAACCCGGGGAAGGCGAACGCCCGCTCGTATCCGGCGAGTTGGGCCTCGCCCCGGATGGAGTTGCCGTAGTCGAAGACCTCGGCACCGGCGTCCATGAAGCCGACCATGGCCTCGACATGCTTGGCCATGGACTCACGGGCCCGGGTGGTGAAGCCGGCCGGGTCCTTGGCGGCGGCGGACGCCATGTCCTCGAAAGCGACGCCCAGCGGCAGGTAGGCCAGCGGATCGTGGGCCGAGGTCTGGTCGGTGACGATGTCGATCGGCGCACCCTCGGCGAGCATGCGCGGCAGCAGCTCCGCGGCGTTGCCCAGCAGGCCGATGGAGAGCGGGCGGCGGGCGTCACGGGCCTCGGTGGCCAGCTGCAGCGCGTGCTCCAGGCTGTCGGCCTTCACATCCAGGTACCGGTGCTCGATGCGCCGCTCGATGGCGCGCGGGTCGCAGTCGATGCAGATGGCGACGCCGTCGTTCATGGTCACCGCAAGGGGCTGGGCGCCGCCCATGCCGCCGAGACCGGCGGTGAGGGTGATCGTCCCGGCGAGGGTGCCGTTGAACTTCTTGGCGGCGACGGCGGCGAAGGTCTCGTACGTGCCCTGGAGGATGCCCTGGGTGCCGATGTAGATCCAGGAGCCGGCCGTCATCTGGCCGTACATGGTCAGGCCGAGGGCCTCCAGGCGGCGGAACTCCTCCCAGTTGGCCCAGTCGCCGACGAGGTTGGAGTTGGCGATGAGGACGCGCGGAGCCCACTCGTGGGTCTGCATGACGCCGACCGGGCGGCCGGACTGGACCAGCATGGTCTCGTCCTGCTTCAGGGTCCGCAGCGTGCGCACCATGGCGTCGAAGGAGCGCCAGTCGCGGGCCGCCTTGCCGGTGCCGCCGTAGACGACGAGCTTGTCGGGGTGCTCGGCGACCTCGGGGTCGAGGTTGTTCTGCAGCATCCGCAGGGCGGCTTCCTGCTGCCATCCCAGGGCACTCAGTTCCGTACCGCGCGGCGCTCGGACGGGGCGGGGTCCTGACATGGTCTGCCTCCCAGCGGACTGTGACTGCGAACTGTTGAGGTGGATATTCACATCCTGGCTTCCTGAATAGAACTAGTCAATACATTCGTGCGCCAGCGCCGGCGCGTCCCGGGTGTTTGGCTGGATGCATGGGCTCGTACAAGGACATGACGGGGGATGTTGTGGGCAACGGAATCGAGATTCCGGCATGGGACGCCGACCGGGCCGCCCGGCGCGACGACGCGGTGCGGGCCGCCGTGGAGCAGGGGCTGCTCGGGCCCGCCGCCCCCATCGTCGGGCTGCTCGACGTGACCGGCATCCGGGAGTCCGCGGCGGCGCTGCGGGCGGCGTTCGACGCGGTGGTGGCGCCGGGCACGCCGGTGCTGCACGCCTTCGCGGTGAAGGCGACCCCGCTGGTGCCGGTGCTGCGGCTGCTGCGCGAGGAGGGCATCGGCGCGGAGGTGGCCAGCCCGGGTGAGCTGGCGCTGGCGCGGACGGCGGGGCTGCGCCCGGAGGCGACGGTGCTGGACTCGCCCGCGAAGACGCCGGCCGAGCTGCGCGAGGCGCTGGCGCTGGGCATCGCCGTCAACGCGGACAACCCGCAGGAGCTGGACCGCATCGACGCTCTGATGAGGTCGGCCGCCAGCCGCTCCCCGCTCGGGATCCGGGTGAATCCGCAGGTCGGCGGGGGTTCCATCGAGGCGACGTCCACGGCCACGGCGACATCGAAGTTCGGGGTGGCGCTGCGCGACGAGGGGGCGCGGGAGTGGGTCGTACGGGCTTATCAGGACCGGCCGTGGCTGACCCGGCTGCATGCGCACACCGGCTCGCAGGGCATCCCGCTGTCGCTCATGACGCAGGGGGTGGCCCAGACGTACGCGCTCGCCGAGGAGATCAACCGGCGGATCGGACGGCGGCAGATCGACACGCTCGACATCGGCGGCGGGCTGCCGGTGAACTTCGCGTCGGACGCGACCACGCCGACGTACGCGCAGTACGCGCGGCTGCTGAGCGAGGCGGTGCCGGGACTGTTCGACGGGCGGTACGGGCTGGTCACCGAGTTCGGGCGGTCGCTGCTGGCCAAGCACGGGACGATCGTGACGCGGGTCGAGTACGCGAAGAGCGCGGGCGGGCGGCCGGTGGCGGTGACGCACGCGGGCGTGCAGGTCGCGACGCGGACGGTGTACGTGCCGGGGAGCTGGCCGCTGCGGATCGCGGCGTACGACGGCAAGGGGCGCGCGAAGGAGGGTCCGGCCGTGGTGCAGGACGTGGCCGGGCCGGCCTGCTTCTCGGGCGATCTGCTGGCCGAGGGGGCCGCCCTGCCGCTGCTGGAGCAGGGGGACTACGCGGCGGCACTGGACACGGGGGCGTACTACTTCGCACATCACTACGCCTACAACTCCCTTGCCCGGCCCGGCGTTTACGGCTTCGTGCCGGACGGTGCCGGGGGCGTCGCCTTCGCGACCGTGCGGGAGCCGCAGTCGCTCGACGAGATCGTGGCCGAATCAGGAGGGGCGCACGCGGCCTCGCTCACCACCCTGCCCGCGCCGAAGCGCCGTTGACGTAGGCCAGACGGCAGCAGTACTCCATACGCGATCAAGTCACGCGAAAACAGGGTCAGTTGACCCACCCTAGTCACTCGGCGCATGTTCCACTGGAAAATGCCCGAACGCTCACTCGCCGCACACACGTTGCGTAGTTTGGCCGTCACTCAGCCGGACCCCAGGCGGGAGGGGAGCGACGGTGCCCGGAATCGACGAGTGCTTGCTGGAGACGATGCGGCTGCCCGGTGCGCGGGGCGCCGCGCTGGTCGACTGGACCAGCGGACTGGCCCTGGGCACCGTGGGCGATCCTCCGGGCGGCGATCACGAGACGGCGGCGGCCGAGGCGGCCGAGCTGGCCCGGCTGGCCGCCGAGCAGCACGCGTTCGGGCCCGCCGACGACGCCGACGGCTCCGACGACGCGGATCCGCCCGTCGAGGACCTGATCCTCAGCAACCGGGACAGCTACCACGTGCTGCGGTTCGTGCCGACGTCCTTCGACAGCAGCGTGTTCCTGTACCTGTGGCTGGCCAGGGCGGACGGCAATCTCGCGCTCGCCCGCATCCGGCTCGGCGAGATGGCCGAACGGCTGGTGCTGGGATGACCGTGATCGACACCCCGCCGCCGCAGCTGCCGGTCCGGGACCGGCAGGCGGCCCTCAAGCAGGCCGGGGGCGGCGTCTCCCCGATGCTGACCCGGCTCGCGGAGGAGCGGGCCACCGGAGTACTGGACCGCGAGCACGGCACGCTCCACCTCGCCGAGGGCCGGGTGGTGCACGCCGAGAGCCCGCTCGCCCCCAGCCTCGGCCTGCTCCTCACAGCCCACGGCGCCCTCGACGCCGAGGCCTGGCAGGACGTCGAGGACAGTGCCGACGAGGAGCGGCTCCTGCGGCACGGCGTCACGCCGGGCGCGCTGGAGCTGGCCCAGGTGAGCGCGGTGTACGACGCCGCGTACTTCGCCCTCGCACCCAGCAGCACGCCCGGCCGCTTCCGCTACGGCACCGCGCACTGGCTCGCCTCCGTGCATCCCGTGCCGGTCGCCGACCTGGAGCGCGAGACACTGCGCCGTCGCACCCTGCTGCGCCGCATCTGGCCCGACCCGGCGACCGACACCGCGCCCCTGATCCGGGCCGATCCGGTCGCGGCGCCCGCGGTCCCGTCCCGGCAGGCCGCAGTACTGGCCCAGGTGGACGGTGTGCGCAGGGCCGCGGACATCGCGCGGGAGCTGGGCAGACCGGCGTTCCACACGCTCGTGCACCTACGGCGGCTGGCCGCAGCGGGGCTCGTGTCCCCGCAGGCGCCGCCCGCCCCCGACCCCCCGCCCGACGACGCCGCCGCCGATCCCTACGTCGCGCTGCTGAAGAGGGTCAGGGATGCGCTGGAGGCCCTTTGACCGCAAACCCTTCGAGGACCGTGAGCCGGCCGGGGTGCCTCGCCCACCGCAGCGGTCCCGCGCCGAGAGGAGAAACCTGATGGCGGCCGAGGCCCCGATACTCGACGAGTTCCGTCGGCTCAGAGCCCGCGTGCCCCAGCTGACCGGAGCGCTCGCGGCCGGCGTGGACGGCCTCGTCCTCGCCCACGACACCCCCGGCATCGAACCGGACGGCCTCGCCGCCCTGACCGCCGCCGCGCTCGGCGTCGCGGTGCGGGTGACGGACGCGACCGGACGGGGCGACTTCCGCGAACTGCTGGTGCGCGGGGCGGACGGCTATGTGGCGACGTACGCGGCGGGCCGTACCGCCGTGCTGACGCTGCTCGCCGAGGACGGCGTCAACGTCGGCCGGCTCCACCTGGAGGGCCGCCGCGCCGGTGCCCGCATCGGAGAGCTCGTCGACGCGGAAGCGACGCCTCCGCGCAGGAGCCCTGCCAAGAGCTCCGCCAAGAGCTCCGCCAAGGAGCCCGCCAAACCCATGCCCACCCGGACGAGAAACGCGCGTACCGCACGCACCACCGCCAACGCGCGTACCACTACCGAGAGTTGAGAGGAACACACGTCATGGCCAACACCGAGACCACGCTGAAGGAATGCCTCGCCTCGATCGAGGGCGCGACCGGAGTCGCGCTCGTCGACTACACCAGCGGGATGGCGCTCGGCACGCTCGGCGGCAGCAAGAGCTTCGACCTCAATGTCGCCGCCGCCGGGAACACGGACGTCGTCCGCGCCAAGATGCGCACGATGGAGCACCTCGGCCTCAAGGGCGGCATCGAGGACATCCTGATCACCCTCACCGACCAGTACCACCTGATCCGGCTGATCGCAGGACGCGGAGGCAACGGGCTCTTCCTGTACCTGGTGCTCGACTCCAAGCGGGCGAACCTGGCGATGGCCCGGCACCAGTTGAAGAAGATCGAGGAGGACCTGGAGGTCTGATCCGGACCGTCCGCGAGGACTGAGCTACACGAGCGCCGCGGTGCGACGGCGGGCCCCGCCCGGGGCCGCGTCGCCCGCGGCGATACCCGTACTGCGGTAGGCCTTCACGGCCTTGCCCGCAGGGCGGCCGCCCCGCCCGTCGAGCCAGTCGACCCGCACCCACAGCAGGGCGTTCCCGTCCCGCTCCCGACGCCCGAGCCACGCGGCCTTGAGCCGCAGCCCCGCCCCGCACCCCGCGAGCAGCATCCCGCCCGCCGCGGGCACGGCGAACGCGCTGCCCAGCGCGGCGAGGAACGCCAGCAGCAGCCACCAGCGGTGACCCCGGCGCCAGTTGCGCACGGCCACCGCCCGGTCCTGGAGCACGTCGTGCTTGCCGGCTCGGGCGGCCGAGCGGGTCAGGACGGTGTAGCGCTTGCGTCGGGCGTACGCGACCAAGGCCGTCGCGACGATGAAGAGCGCCGCCCCGGCCAGCACCCCGATCCGGCGCCCCGTCAGCCCCGGCACCAGCACCCCGATGCCCGCCGCGAACACCCCGAGCCACCACAACGGCGCCGACCCGGCCCGTACGACGACGGCCACCCGAGCCAGCCCCTGCCCTCCTGCGCGCACCACGTCCGGCCTCCCGTCCCCTGTCTGTCCAGATGCTGTGCGCGCACGCTAGCCAGCCAACGTGAGACGAGCCTTAAGAACTCACTCGGACGTCATGAGGTCATTCGATTGAGGTCATCGACTGAGGTCACTCAGCTGAGGTCACTCGGCTGAGGTCACTCGACGAACAACCCCCGCGCCATCGCCCGCGCGTCGAACTCCTCCAGCCGCGCCTGCGCGTCCGGCAGGTCGTCGCACATCGCCTCCAGCAGGACCCGGCCCAGCAGCATCGGCGCACAGGCCGTGTCGAAGGCGAGGCCCGTGCCGACGGCGGCGGGCAGCAGCAGGTCGGAGACCTTGGCGACCGGCGCGAAGGCGGAGTCCGCCACCGTCACCACGGTCAGCCCGGCCTCCTTGGCATAGGCGAGGGTGTCCACGACCTCGCGCGGATGCCGGGGCAGCGCGAAGCACAGCAGAGCCGTCGCGCCGGCCCGTACGGCGGCGTCGATACGGTCGTGGATCATCGTGCCGCCCTCGTGCAGCAGCCGTACGTCCGGATGGACCTTGGCGGCGAAGTAGGCGAAGCCGTACGCCTGGGAGGCGGCGGCGCGCAGGCCGAGCACCGGCAGCGGGCGCGAGGCCGAGAGCAGGCGCCCCGCCTTCTGCACCGGGCGCGGGTCGGCCAGCACCTCGGCCAGGTGCTTGAGGTTCTCGATCTCGGCCTCGACGGCCTGCTGGTACTCGTTGTACGAACCGGCGTCGACCGCCGACTCCACGGGCGCGACCTCGCGCAGATGCCTGCGCAGCGCCGGGTAGCCGTCGAAGCCGAGGGCGACGGCGAAGCGGGTCACCGACGGCTGGCTGACCCCGGCCAGCTCGGCCAGCTCCACGCTGGACAGGAACGGCACGTCGGCGGCCCGCCGCACCATGCTGTGCGCGATGCGGCGCTGGGTCGGCGTGAGCCGGTGCCCCTCGAAGAGCGCCTGAAGTCGCGCGGCGGGGCTGTCCGTCCCGTTCGTGGTCCTGTCCGCACTCATGCGGCGCTCCCCCTCCAGATCTCCGTGAACCGGTCCAGCAGTGCGGCCGCCGCCGTCACGTCATCGGTGAGCGGCCGGTCGGCCGGGTCGTCGTCGAGCACCGACTCGGCCAGCTCCATCGCCCGCCCCGCCGGAAGCTCAGGGTCGGGCCTGAGGCCACGCAGACGCAACGCCCGTACCGCGGCGACGAGTTCGCAGCCGACGACGAGACGGTACGCGCCGCACGCGCGCAGTGTCTGCCGCGCGGCGAGCGAGGCGAAGCTGGCCTGCTCCTCCACGCCCCGGGAGAGTACAGCGTGGCCGAGCGAGGCGGGAGCGGAGAAGGCACGCAGGTCACCGAGGGCGGCCGCGGCTGCGTACTCCAGGATCATCACCCCGGACGAGGCGGCCTCGTGGTCGGCGAGGAAGGGCTTCAGGCGGGTGTAGGCGGGCTCGTTCAGGGTGGAGAGCCGGGATGTGGACAGCCGGGCCACCTGGGTCAGCGCCAGCCGGAAGTGGTCCAGGGCGAGGGCCAGTTGGGCCTGGTAGAAGCCTCCGTGGTGGTAGGCGGCCATGTCCGCGGGGGAGATGAGGGGGTTCTCGGCGGCGGCGTTGATCTCCACCGCGAGCACCTCCTCCAGGGCGTCGGCGGCGTCGTGCGCGGGGCCGTGGATCTGGGGCAGACAGCGGAAGCCGTACGGGTCCTGGATGCGGCCCAGCGGCGGGGTGGGCCGGTCCTCGGCGCCGATCAGCTCCCGCATGCGGCGGGCGACCTCGGTGCTGCCCCGGTGCGGTCGGGCGGTGTGCACGGGAGCGGCGTACGCCTCGTGGGAACCGTCCACGGCGAGCAGGGAGAGGGCGGCGACGACCTGGGTGGCGGCGACGAGCCCGCGCAGTTCGTGCAGGGCCAGGGCCGCCTGGCCGAGGGTGAGGGCGTTGCTGCTGATGAACGCGAGGGCGTCGTTGTTGTCGAGCGGCTGCGGTTCGGGGGCCCCGGAGCCTCGCCAGGGATGCTCGCCGGCCAGCGCCAGGCCGGTCTGGGCGAGCGCCGCGAGGTCGCCGGTGCCGACCGAGCCGAACTCGTTCACCACCGGGTGGGCCCCGCTCTCCAGGGCCTCGCACATCGCGGTGATGACGGTGGGGCGCAGGCCCGCGCCGCCCGCCAGCAGCTGGTTGGCCCGTACGGCGAGCATGGCCCGCACCTGCCGGGCGGGCAGCTCCTCGCCGATGGCGCCGGCATGGCTGCGCAGCAGACGCAGGCCGTGCTCGGCGGCGGCCTCGGTGGGCACGTCCTCGTTCCGGTTCGCGCCCACGCCGGTGGAGCGGCCGTAGACGCGCCCGGTCGCGGCGATGAGCCGGGCCGCGTCCCAGGACTCCTCGGCGCGCTTCATCGCGTCGGTCGCGGGCACCGGCCGTGCGGTCCCCTCGGCCAGGCGTACGACGTCCTCGACGCCGAGCCCGATCCCGTCGAGGACGACCAAGCCGGTATGCCCGGGAGACACAGCATCCGGCGTGTCCACGATCCGAGACGACATCAAGCCCAAACACCCCTCAATCCGGACATCCGATCTCGCGGTTCAGTCATCCGTTACTTCGGATTTACACCAACCCGTTGACAAGTTATTCACCTACCGAGAACTCTGCATGACGTTATACAGCCGGGCAAGGGACATCTCATGATCCAGTTCGACGCGGTCCACAAGCGCTTCCCCAACGGCACGACAGCAGTCCATGATCTCTCCCTGGAGATGCCGGAGGGTGGCGTGACCGTCCTGGTCGGATCCTCCGGTTGTGGCAAGACCACCACCCTGCGGATGATCAACCGGATGGTCGAGCCGACCTCCGGCACCATCCAGGTCGGCGGCAAGGACGTCACCCGGCAGGACGCCGCCGAGCTGCGCCGCTCCATCGGGTACGTCATCCAGCAGGCGGGCCTGTTCCCGCACCGCACGGTGCTCGACAACATCGCCACCGTGCCGCTGCTGCTCGGCTGGAGCCGCCGCAAGGCACGCTCCCGCGCGGCGGAGCTGCTGGAGACGGTCGGTCTCACGGCCGACGCCGGCAAGCGTTACCCGCACCAGCTCTCCGGCGGCCAGCAGCAGCGCGTCGGCGTGGCCCGCGCGCTCGCCGCCGACCCGCCGGTGCTGCTGATGGACGAGCCGTTCGGCGCGGTCGACCCCGTCGTGCGCACCCAGCTCCAGGACGAACTGCTCAGGCTCCAGAAGGAGTTGAGCAAGACCATCGTCTTCGTCACGCACGACGTCGACGAGGCCGTACGGCTCGGCGACCAGATCGCGATCTTCCGCACCGGCGGCCACCTCGTCCAGTGCGCCTCCCCCACCGAGCTCCTCGCCCGCCCCGCCGACGACTTCGTGGCCGACTTCCTCGGCGCCGAGCGCGGCCTGAAGCTGCTGAGCCTGAGGACCCTCGCGGCCGTCCCGCAGGGCCCGGCGCCGGAGGGCGGCACCTGGAGCCTGGTCCTCGACGAGGCGAACAAGCCCCTGCACTGGGCCTCGAAGGACGCCGAACTCCCCGTACGGCCGCTCAAGGACGAGGACTCCCTCCTCTCGGCCCTCAACGAGTCCATCGCCTCCCCCACCGGCCTGATCGCCCGCGTGGACGCGGACGGCATCCTCACCGGCGTCTCGTCCCGCGACGACATCCACGAGCACGCGGGCCAGGCGCACTCGGAAGCCCGGGTGGCGGCATGACGATCGACTGGTCGTGGATAGGCGACCACACCGACGACCTCACCACCCTGACGATCTCCCACCTCCAGGCCGCGCTCACCGCCGTCTTCCTGGGCGTCCTCATCTCCCTCCCCCTCGCGGTGATCGCCCACCGGGTCCGCCCCCTGCGCGGCTTCCTGCTCGGCCTCTCGAACGTGCTGTTCACGATCCCGTCGATCGCGATCTTCGTGCTCCTGCTGCCGGTATCCGGCCTGACCCGCACCACGACCGTGATCGGCCTGACGGTCTACACCCTGGTCGTCCTGCTCCGGAACACGGTCGAGGGCCTCGACTCGGTCCCGGTGAAGGTGAAGGAGGCCGCTAAGGCGATGGGCACGCGCCCCCTGCGCACGCTCCTGACCGTCGAGTTTCCGCTCGCGCTCCCCGTGATCATGGCCGGCGTCCGGATCGCGACCGTCATGTCCATCTCCCTGGTCTCGGTCGCGACCTACATCGGCGACGGCGGCCTCGGCCAGCTCTTCACCGACGGCTTCCAGCGCAACTTCCCGACCCCGGTGATCGTCGGAGTGGTCCTCACCCTCCTGCTCGCCGTGGTCGCGGACGCCCTGCTGGTCGCTCTGCAGTACGTCCTGACCCCGTGGCGGAGGCGGCGAGCCTGACATGTACGAACTCTTCAAGAACCTCGGCGCATGGCTGGTCAGCGGCGAGCAGTGGGCCGGCCCCGACGGCATCGGCCACCGCCTCGCCGAGCACCTCCAGTACTCGCTGCTCGCCACGCTCATCGCGGCGGCGATCGGCCTCCCCCTCGGCCTGCTGATCGGCCACACCGGCAAGGGCGCCTTCCTCGCCATCAACCTCGCGTCCTTCGGCCGCGCCCTGCCGACCGTCGGCCTGGTCGTGCTGGTCTTCCTGGCCAGCGGGCTGTCGATGACGCCGGTCTACGTCGCCCTGGTCGCCCTCGCGGTCCCGGCGATCGTCACCAACACCTACGCGGGGATGACGGCCGTCGACCCGGACGTGAAGGACGCGGCGCGCGGGCAGGGGATGCGCGGCCACCAGGTCCTGTTCCAGGTCGAGTTCCCCCTCGCACTCCCCCTGATCATGACGGGCCTGCGCCTGGCACTGATCCAGGTCGTGGCCACGGCGACCATCGCCGCGTACGTCTCCTTCGGCGGCCTGGGCCGCTACGTCTTCGACGGCCTCGCCCAGCGCGACCTCGTGCAGGTGCTCGGCGGTGCGGTGCTGGTCGCCGTGGTCGCCGTAGCCCTCGACCTGGCCCTGTCCGGCCTCCAGCGCTTCCTCTTCCGCCACCGCACCGCTTAGGACCCCTCGATGAACCGACGCACTCTCCTCGGCGGCCTCTTCGCAGCGGCCTCCGTCCCCGCCCTCGCCGCCTGCTCCAGCGGCATCACCTCCCTCGAAGGCGAGGGCAGCTCCGGCTCCGGCGGCGGCTCCAGCAAGGGCGGCATCACCATCGGCACCGCCAACTTCACCGAGAACCAGGTGCTCGGGTACCTGTACGCCGCCGTGCTCCAGGAGGCCGGCGTGAAGGTGACGGTCCGCCCCAACCTCGGCACCCGCGAGATCCTGATCCCCGCTCTCAAGGGCGGCGACATCGACCTGCTCCCCGAGTACCAGGGCGCCCTGCTCCACTACGTCGCCCCCAAGGCGACGGCGACGGAGGAGGGCGAGATGCAGAACGCCCTGACGATCGCCCTGCCCAGCGGCCTCCAGGTGCTGCCGTACGGCATGGCCGAGGACTCCGACGCCTTCGTCGTCACCCGGGAGACCGCCCAGAAGTACGGCCTGACCTCCCTCGCCGACCTCAAGAAGCAGAACGGCAAGCTGGTCATCGGCGCGGCGCCCGAGGTGAAGAAGCGGGAGGTCGGGGCCGTGGGCCTGAAGGACGTCTACGGCGTCGAGTTCAAGGAGTTCAAGTCCCTGGACTCCTCAGGGCCGCTGGTCAAGGGCGCCCTGAAGAAGGGCGACGTGGACGTGGCGAACCTCTTCACCACCGACACCGACATCCAGGCCAACGACTGGGTCGTGCTGACCGACCCCAAGAACCTCATCCCCGGCCAGCACGTCGTCCCGCTCATCGCCGACCGCAAGGCCGACTCCACCGTCCGCAAGGCCCTCGCCGAACTCGGCAACGCCCTGACCACCGCCCAGCTCACCGAGCTGAACCGGCAGGTCGACAAGGACAAGAAAGACCCCGAGGACGTGGCGAACGCGTACGCCGAGGAGCACGGGCTGGTGAAGTGACCCGGCAGTGCCGTACACCCCCACATGAACAGGGGGGCTAGCCCCAGTGCGACCCGCTCCGGCGCTGCCTACCTTGAGGCGTATGACCGGAATGGAAGCTCGGGACACCGAGCTCAAGAAGGAACTCAACGCCACCCTGCAGGCCCGCAGGGAACTGGGCGACGAGTACGAGTCCGCGCTGGTCGATTCGTTCCTGGAGAAGGTCGACCAGCGTATCGACGGGGTGGTCGAGCGCGGGATGCGGCGCCGGCTGGCCGAGCAGCAGATGGTGGCGGCCCGCGGCGCGCGGACACCCAAACCGACGGACTCCTTCGGTGAGCGCTTCGGCTTCGGCATCGTCTCGCTGGTCGTGGCGATTCCGCTGTCCGGCATCGGCGGCGGCGTCGCCGGCCTCTCCGGTCTGCTGGTCACCTGGGTCGGCATCGTCGGCGTGAACGTCGTCCAGGCGGCGCGCACCCACCCCGGCATCTTCCGGGGCTGGCGCCGCGGGTCGGCCAAGGACGGGGACCGCTGGGAGGACTGAGCCTCCCGACGGTCCTGGGGTTGTCGGTGCGCAGCCGCAGCTCGCTCTGGGGAGTTGGGCCACCACGAGGGCGTGAGCACGCCGGAAAAGCTATGCGCGGGGACCGCCGCACCCCCGTTGCCGGGGGGCGGGACGACGGCGGTCCCCGCGAAGGACGCGAGCCGGGTCAGGGCCGGGCTTGCGCGTCCGTGGCGTCCATGGAGGTCCGGGAGCCGCTCCGGAGGTCCTTGGACGTTCGGCGTCGGCCGGGGCGGGGAGCCGCTCCCGCCCTGCCGACACCCACTAATGTGCCGGACCCGTGTTAAGCGGGTGCTGCGTGAACGTGACGCGCTCGTACCAGTTCCGCGACGACCCGAGCGACCCCGGTCACCGCAAGTTCGCCGCGGACAGGCCCCGTTCACCGCAGGTTCGCCGCTACTTCCCGCCCTTGGCGAGGAACGCCAGCAGGTCCTGCCGACTGACCACACCGGTCGGCTTGCCCTCCACCAGCACGATCGCCGCGTCCGCCGCGCCCAGCACCGACATCAGGTCCCCGACCGGCTCACCGGAGCCGACCTGCGGCAGCGGCGTCGACATGTGCTTCTCCAGCGGGTCCTCCAGCGAGGCCCGCTTGGTGAACAGCGCGTCGAGCAGCTCCCGCTCGACGACGGACCCGACGACCTCCGCCGCCATGACGTCCGGGTGACCGGCGCCCGGCTTCACGATCGGCATCTGCGAGACGCCGTACTCGCGCAGCACCTCGATGGCCTGACCGACCGTCTCGTCCGGGTGCATGTGGACGAGGGACGGGATGGCGCCGTGCTCCTTGTCGTTGAGGACGTCGGCGACGCGCGCGCTCGGGCCCTCGTCCTCCAGGAAGCCGTAGTCGGCCATCCACTCGTCGTTGAAGATCTTGCTGAGGTAGCCGCGCCCGCTGTCGGGCAGCAGCACGACCACCACGTCGTCCGGCCCGAGCCGCTCGGCGACCCGCAGCGCACCCACCACGGCCATGCCGCACGAACCGCCGACCAGCAGCCCCTCCTCGCGGGCGAGCCGCCGGGTCATCTGGAAGGAGTCCTTGTCGGACACGGCGACGATCTCGTCGGCGACGGTGCGGTCGTACGCGGTCGGCCAGAAGTCCTCACCGACGCCCTCGACGAGATACGGCCGCCCGGATCCGCCGGAGTAGACGGAGCCCTCGGGGTCGGCGCCGATGACCCGCACCTTGCCGTCGCTGACGTCCTTCAGATAGCGGCCCGTGCCGGAGATGGTCCCTCCCGTGCCGACGCCCGCCACGAAATGGGTGATCTTCCCCTCCGTCTGCTCCCACAGCTCGGGGCCGGTCGAGTGGTAGTGGGAGAGGGGATTGTTGGGGTTGGAGTACTGGTCCGGCTTCCAGGCTCCCGGGGTCTCGCGCACCAGCCGGTCGGAGACGTTGTAGTAGGAGTCCGGGTGCTCGGGATCCACGGCGGTCGGGCAGACGACCACTTCGGCGCCGTAGGCCCGCAGCACGTTGATCTTGTCGGTGCTGACCTTGTCAGGGCACACGAAGATGCACTTGTACCCCTTCTGCTGGGCCACGATGGCGAGGCCGACACCGGTGTTCCCGCTGGTCGGCTCGACGATGGTGCCCCCGGGCTTCAGCGCCCCGCTCTCCTCCGCCGCCTCGATCATGCGCAGCGCGATGCGGTCCTTCACGGAGCCGCCCGGGTTGAAGTACTCGACCTTGGCCAGGACGGTGGCCTGGATGCCCTTGGTCACGTTGTTGAGCCTCACCAGCGGGGTGTTGCCGACGAGACTGATCATCGAATCGTGGAAATGCACCGTTGTCTCCGGATGCTGCAAAAGGGGTGGTCGTAGTGGTTCCGCCAGCCTAAGGCCCGGTGGCCCGCAGGGGTCGGTGAAGGTCGTTCACTCGCCGTTGGGATTGGGCCACGGTCCGTGCGGGGCAAGCAGTGGATGTACGGCTATGAGGAGGTGGCGGCGACGCATGACGAGCATGTCGAGGGCGAGGGTGGCCCGGCGGATCGCGGCCGGCGCGGCGTACGGCGGAGGCGGGATCGGCCTGGTCGGTGCGGCGGGCGTCGGTCTGCTGCTCGCCGAGGTGCGGCTGGCCAGGCGCCACGTGGGCAACGGCACCAACAACCACGTACCCAACGCCGACGGCCGGTACGGCCACATGTACGACTCCACCGACTCCGCCGGGGAACCCCCGCTGCGCCTGACGATCCTGGGTGACTCGACGGCCGCGGGCCAGGGCGTGCACCGGGCGGGGCAGACGCCGGGGGCGCTGGTGGCGTCGGGGCTGGCGGCGGTGGCCGAACGCCCGGTGATCCTGCGCAACGTGGCCCTGCCGGGCGCCCGCTCGGACGACCTGGACCGCCAGGTGGCCCTGGTGCTCGCCGACCCCGCCCTGACGCCCGACGTCTGCGTGATCATGATCGGCGCGAACGACGTCACGAACCGGATGCCGCCGACGCGCTCGGTGCGTCACCTCTCCTCGGCGGTACGGCGTCTGCGCACGGCCGGCGCGGAGGTGGTGGTCGGCACCTGCCCCGACCTCGGCACGATCGAACCGGTCCAGCAACCCCTGCGCTGGCTGGCCCGACGGGCCTCACGCCAGCTGGCGGCCGCCCAGACGATCGGCGTCGTCGAGCAGGGCGGCCGCACGGTGTCGCTGGGCGACCTGCTGGGTCCGGAGTTCGCGGCGAACCCGCGTGAGCTCTTCGGCCCCGACAACTACCACCCCTCGGCGGAGGGGTACGCGACAGCGGCCATGGCGGTCCTCCCCACGGTCTGCGCGACCCTCGGCCTCTGGCCGGCGGAGGAGGAACGCCCCGACGTCACCCGCCGTGAGGGCTTCCTCCCGGTGGCCCGCGCGGCAGCCGAGGCGGCGTCGGAGGCGGGCACGGAGGTCACGGCGGCGATGCCGACCGGCCCGAAGGGGCCATGGGCTCTGCTGAAGCGCCGCCGGCGGCGTCGGGTCCCCGAGCCGGACCGGGCTCCGGTGACGCCGTCGTCGTGAGCGGCCGGGCGTTTTCCGCCCCCGCCGCCGGAGGGGCTGAATTCAGCCGCCCGCACTGTTACCGGCTCAACCGCCGGAGGGCCAAGCAAGCGCTTAGAAAATTGCGGTCAGGGTCACACCCCTACACCCGTGACCCGATGCATACGTACGGGTAACTTCCCTCACAGCCCTGCCCGACCCCCCGGTATGCCCACCCGTCGCCCGACCACCACCCCTCAACGAGGCGCTGCGCGCCGCACCTTTTGACTGGAGCCGTGATGCCCGAAGCCGTGATCGTCTCGACCGCCCGCTCCCCCATCGGCCGCGCCTTCAAGGGCTCCCTGAAAGACCTGCGCCCCGACGACCTCGCCGCCACGATCATCCAGGCGGCCCTGGCCAAGGTCCCCGAGCTGGACCCGCACGACATAGACGACCTGATGCTCGGCTGTGGCCTCCCCGGCGGCGAGCAGGGCAACAACCTCGGCCGCATCGTCGCCGTACAGATGGGCATGGACCACCTCCCGGGCTGCACCATCACCCGCTACTGCTCCTCCTCCCTCCAGACCTCCCGCATGGCCCTGCACGCCATCAAGGCAGGCGAGGGCGACGTCTTCATCTCGGCCGGCGTGGAGGTCGTCTCCAGCTTCGCCAAGGGCAACTCGGACAGCCTCCCCGACACGCACAACCCCCTCTTCGCCGAGGCCGAGGCCCGCACCGCCGAGGTCGCCCAGCAGGAGGGCACGACCTGGCACGACCCGCGCGAGGACGGGCTCATCCCCGACCCGTACATCGCCATGGGCCAGACCGCCGAGAACCTCGCCCGCGCGAAGGGCATCACCCGCCAGGAGCTGGACGAGTTCGGCGTCCGCTCGCAGAACCTCGCCGAGGAAGCCATCAAGAACGGCTTCTGGGAGCGCGAGATCACCCCGGTCACGACCCCCGACGGCACGGTCGTCAGCAAGGACGACGGCCCTCGCCCCGGCGTCACCCTGGAGGGCGTGGCGGGCCTCAAGCCGGTCTTCCGCCCCGACGGCCTCGTCACCGCCGGCAACTGCTGCCCCCTGAACGACGGCGCGGCGGCCCTCGTCATCATGTCGGACACCAAGGCCCGCGAGCTCGGCCTCACCCCGCTCGCCCGCATCGTCTCCACCGGCGTCTCCGGCCTCTCCCCCGAGATCATGGGCCTCGGCCCGGTCGAGGCGAGCCGCCAGGCCCTGAGCCGCGCCGGCCTCACCATCGACGACATCGACCTGGTCGAGATCAACGAGGCGTTCGCCGCCCAGGTGATCCCCTCCTACCGCGACCTGGGCATCGACATCGACAAGCTGAACGTCAACGGCGGCGCCATCGCCGTCGGCCACCCCTTCGGCATGACCGGCGCCCGCATCACCACCACGCTCATCAACTCCCTCCAGCACCACGACAAGCAGTTCGGCCTGGAGACGATGTGCGTCGGCGGCGGCCAGGGCATGGCGATGGTCATCGAGCGCCTCAGCTGAACCCCTCGACAGAATCCCCTGAGTAGTCAACTCACGACCCACCGTGAGCCTTCGGCCCAGAACCTGGGAAACTCCAAGGTTCTGGGCCGATTTGTGATCCAATCTCCCCCAGGATGTGACCTATCTCCCTCTGCGGAGGGATTTACGCAGCTCAGAGCCGTTGCAGCACCAAACCCCAGGCCCAAAGTCCTGTCCGTTTCGTGACGTTACGCACTGACAGCTGGATAGTCCGCCCTTCAAGCTGATGTAGGAAGTCGGGGGTCGACTTTGAACCGGGAGTACGTCAGTGAGCGCCATGCCGATCGCCTTGCTGCTCACCACGGCCGCCACCGGCGCCGTGGGCGTCGCCGTCCTGCGCACCCTCATGGTGTTGCGCCGACAGGTCGCGGCCCTGCACACCGAGCTGGCACAGAACAACGCGACCACGGCCCGCGGCCTCGTTCCGCCGGCCCGCCTCTCCGCCGACGCCGATGAGATACGCGCCGCGGTGTCCGAGGCACTCGCCGAGGAACGCGAGCGGGAGCTCGCCGAGGCGCGCGCCTTCTGGGCCGCTCAGGAGGCCCGTGACGCCTCCGACGCGCCCACCCTGCTGGGCCTGTCCGACAGCGAGCTGTTCCTGCCCCGTCAGGCCGATTTCGCGGGCCTGGAGCACCTGGAGCCGGTGACCGAGCCGACTACCGACGCCGACGAGTTCGCCGGGGAGTCCCCGGAACTGGCCGCGGCCCGCCGCCGCCACCCCTCCCACCCGGACTTCGTCCCGGTCTCCTCACCGACCGTGAACGATCACGAGCGCACGGTGGCCACCCTTGAGGACCTGGCCGCCTCCGCCACCGAACTCACCGACGTCCGCCCGGGCCCCCTGGGCACCCTCGACGTCTACGTCTTCGCCGACGGCACCACCCTCTGCATGACCCCGGGCCACCGCGAAACGGCGGAACGCCTGTCAACAGCCCTCCGCGCAGGCGAAACGCCGGTACTGCTGGGCGGCTCCGGAGTGTCAGGCGCCTACACCCTGACGTTCGCGTGCGGCGAGGAGAACGTCTACATCTTGGCGGACAGGGTCATAGCGAGCCTGTAGTTCTTGATGCCGGGAACTGCAGCGCCCCTTTTAGGGGCGCGGGGCTGTATCGATGTGCGGCTCCGCCGCGTGGGCGCGACCAGCCCCCACCCGCCCGCACCCGCCAACCTCAGACCCCCGCCCGCTTCTGCGCATCTGCAACCAACCGCACCGCTTCAGCGACCTGATCCTCACTCTCAAGAACCACCGCCAAGTCATGCACGGCGACGGTGACTTGATCAGCCGCAGCGAACATCCCGGCGTCAGGCATCTCCCGAGGCTCGACCCCGGGCGTCTCCAGAGCCTGCGCCCACCGGGCGAACTCCCGGGCCAACCCCAGCGCCTCCCCGGCGGCGCCCCTCTGCAGCCGACTCTGAGGCGCAGCCCTCAAACGGTCGGCGAAGTGATCAACGGCACGA
Source organism: Streptomyces sp. cf386 (assembly GCF_900103585.1). GTDB lineage: Bacteria > Actinomycetota > Actinomycetes > Streptomycetales > Streptomycetaceae > Streptomyces. The sequence continues at coordinate 706,493 of NZ_FNHV01000002.1, read as the reverse complement.
GTCAAGGGCGTCGTATCAACCACGCCACAAACCTACGCGTCCCACCACGACTGTTGCCAACGGGCGAACGCTCAGGCACGGTGACCTGAAGGACCGGCTTACATCCCCTTTGCGTCCGGAGGCGCCGATGTCCCACGTCCTCTCCGAGGAGACCCACCGCAACATGCTCGCCCGCATCCCCCACTGCACCGGTCGTGAAGTCTCCGACTGGCTCCGCACCGTAGAAGAAGGCCCGGCCCTCGTCCGCTTCGAGGAGAAGGTCAGCTGGCTTCGCCACGAATACGACCTCGCGTACGGCCACGCGAAGGCGATCATCCACGAGTACGACCTGAGGAGGGCGGCGCGCAAATTCCTCTAGGCGCGCACAGACGCCGAAGGGCCCCGGGGTGAACCCGGGGCCCTTCGTCTTACGACCGTCTAAAACCGGTCACCGCACAACCGGCGGAGACTAGTCGCTGCTGTTGAGGATCGAGATGAGCCTCAGGAACTCCATGTAGATCCACACCAGCGTCATGGTGAGGCCGAAGGCCGCGAGCCAGGCCTCCTCGCGCGGCGCGCCGTAGGCGATGCCGTCCTCGACCTGCTTGAAGTCCAGGGCGAGGAAGCAGGCGCCGAGCAGGATGCCGACGATGCCGAAGACGATGCCGAGCGGGCCGCTGCGGAAGCCAAGGCCGTCACCGCCGCCGAAGACGGCGAACAGCAGGTTGACCGCCATCAGCAGGATAAAGCCGAGCGCGGCCGCCATCACGAAGCCGACGAAGCGGCGGTTGACGCGGATCCAGCCCGCCTTGTAGGCGACCAGCACGGAGGCGAAGACCGCCATCGTGCCGAGCACGGCCTGCATGGCCGCACCGCTGGCGATGTGCTCGTCGACGACGCTGGAGACGACGCCGAGGAAGACACCCTCGAGCGCGGCGTAGGACAGGATCAGCGCCGGCGAGGCCTTGCGCTTGAAGGACTGCACGAGCGCCAGCACCATGCCGACCAGACCGGCACCGATGGCGATGCCGTAGGACCGGTTGATGTTCGCGGCGTCGACCGGCAGCAGGAACCAGGCGAGCGCGGCCGTGACGATCAGCGTGCCGAGCGTGGTGCCGGTGCGCAGGATGACGTCGTCGATCGTCATCCGGTTGGTGGTGGCCGGGGCCTGCGGCGGCGCGCCGTGCTGGAGGTCCTGCTGGGCGTAAGGGTTCTGCGCGTACGGGTTGCCGGCCTGCGGCTGGGCGTACGGGTTGCCCTGCGTGCCGACAGCGGCGCCCCCGGCCTGCGGCGCGGTGTTGAAGCCCGCGTAGCCGTTGTCGCGGCTGAACCCCCGTCGCGAGAAGACCGGGTTGCTGCTCCTCATTTCACTCCTCCATGGCCACCGTGCGCGGCCTTGGCTCAAGAGTAATAGGTAGGCAAAGGATTGACCCTAGTGCTTGGGGAGGATCTTTCCCTCGTCGTGTCGCGCAACACGCTACGCGGCCGGGTGATTCCCGGCCACGGAGGGGCTCATTCATGACGAACCTGGTACGTGGCCGGAACCGATCGGAGATCACTCCCCCGGCCCGCGCGCGCGGTCACCCGAACGGAAACCCGGTGTACCCCTCGGCGAGGTCCGTCTCGGCCGCCCTCGACCCGGCGATCCGTTCCAGTCGAGCGAGCTGGAGCCGGTCCTCGAACGGCGTGGCGTCGGGGGCACGGTGCAGCAGCGTCGTCATGTCGTACGAGAACCGCTCGGCCTGCCAGACCCGGCGCAGACAGGTCTCGGAGTAGGCGTCGAGGAGCTCGGTCGAGCCCGTCTCCTTCTCGTGCGTCAGCGCCCGCGCGAAGGTGACGACGTCGCCGACGGCGAGATTCAGCCCCTTGGCACCCGTCGGCGGCACGATGTGCGCCGCGTCGCCGGCCAGGAAGAGGCGGCCGTAGCGCATGGGTTCGTGGACGTAGGACCGCATGGGCGTGACCGACTTCTGGGTGATGGGGCCGCGTTCCAGCCGCCAGTCGTCGGCCGTTTCGAAGCGGCGCTCCAGCTCCGCCCAGATCTCGTCGTCGCTCCACTCCTCGGGGTCCGTGCCCTCGGGCACTTGGAGGTAGAGGCGGGAGACGGACGGGGAGCGCATGGAGAGGAGGGCGAAGCCGCGGTCGTGGCGAGCGTAGACCAACTCGTCGTGCGAGGGGGCGACGTCGGCGAGGATGCCGAGCCAGCCGAAGGGGTACGTCCGCTCGAAGACCCGGGTCAGCTCCGCCGGGATCGCCTTGCGGGCCACGCCCCAGAAGCCGTCGCAGCCGACGACGTAGTCGCATTCGAGGACGTCCTCGCCGCCGTCGTACCGGAAGCGGATCCGCGGGCTGCCCGTGTCCGCGCCTTCGACCGCCAGGGCCTCCGCCTCGAACAGCAGGGGGCCGCCCTCCTTGAGTTGGAGGGCGATGAGGTCCTTGCAGACCTCCGTCTGGGCGTAGACCCTCACCGACCGGCCGCCGGTGAGGGCGGGGAAGTCGACGCGGTGGCGTTTGCGGTCGTACCGCAGCTCTATGCCGTCGTGCCCGAGGCCCTCGCGGTCCATCCGCTCCCCGGCGCCGGCCGCGCGCAGCACGTCCACCGTGCCCTGCTCCAGGATTCCGGCGCGCTGGCGGTGCTCGACGTAGGCGCGGTCGCGGCTCTCCAGGACGACCGATTCGATGCCGGCGTTGTGGAGCAGCCTGGCGAGGAGGAGGCCGGCGGGGCCCGCTCCGATGATGCCGACGGTGGTGCGCATCGCCGAACCTCCCTGTTCGTGTCGTTCGCGTGGTGAAGTTTCATTCACCAACTTCCGAACAGGAGTGTGCTCCCCTCGTCATGAGGTGTCAATGAATGCTGCAGGGATCGACGAACGTCGGAAGTGCCCAGAGCCGGACTTGAACCGGCACGCCCGCGAAGGGGCAGCGAGGTTTAAGCTCGCCGTGTCTGCATTCCACCATCTGGGCAGGCCATGGGCTCCGCATCGAGGTTCCGAGCCTATCGGGATACATCCCCCGAACAGCGGACGGGCGGACCGATGTTGTCTTATTTTATTGACGTCTGAGGGTGCATCAGCCCACGGTACGAGCCATCCGCACTTGCCAATAGCCTTTCGTGCGACGGTCGGCCGCGCATACGGAATGACGGAATTTCACCGTCCAAACGAGGACGCTCCACCTGTTCTCGATCCGAACACCTGTCAGGGGTCCTCGTCATCCTCAGGTATGACACAGCCGCGTCCGGTCCATCCGCAGTCTGTCTTCGGAACCAGAACAGCGACTGACTACACGGCGCCTCTCGGCCAGGACGATGGATGACGTCCATCGAACACATCGTCGTCCTTCAGGAGCGTTCCTCTCGTGACCACCGCATCCATCGCCGGCCGGGCCACCGCCGTGGCCGCGCGCGCCACGGATCTGTCGAAGATCTACGGACAGGGCGAGACCCAGGTGGTCGCCCTGGACCAGGTCTCCGTCGACTTCCGGCAGGCCGAGTTCACCGCGATCATGGGCCCCTCCGGCTCCGGCAAGTCCACCCTGATGCACTGCGTCGCCGGTCTGGACACCTTCTCCTCCGGTTCGGTGCGCATCGGCGAAACCGAGCTCGGCTCCCTCAAGGACAAGCAGCTGACCAAGTTGCGCCGGGACAAGATCGGCTTCATCTTCCAGGCGTTCAACCTGCTGCCGACGCTGACGGCGCTGGAGAACATCACCCTCCCGATGGACATCGCGGGCCGCAAGGCTGACAAGCAGTGGCTGGATTCGGTCATCCGTATGGTCGGCCTCGCCGACCGGCTGAGCCACCGCCCCACCCAGCTCTCCGGCGGCCAGCAGCAGCGCGTCGCCGTCGCCCGCGCGCTGGCCTCCAAGCCCGAGATCATCTTCGGCGACGAGCCGACCGGAAACCTCGACTCGCGCTCCGGCGCCGAGGTGCTGGGCTTCCTGCGCAACTCCGTACGGGAGTTGGGGCAGACGGTGGTGATGGTGACCCACGACCCGGTGGCCGCGGCGTACGCGGACCGGGTGGTGTTCCTCGCCGACGGACGGATCGTCGACGAGATGTACCGGCCGACCGCGGACACCGTGCTCGACTTCATGAAGCAGTTCGACGCGAAGGGCCGCACCAGCTGATGTTCCGCACCGCCCTGCGCAACGTACTCGCGCACAAGGCCCGGCTGCTGATGACCGTGCTCGCCGTGATGCTCGGCGTCGCGTTCGTCTCCGGCACCCTGGTCTTCGCCGACACCCTCTCAGGCGCCTTCCGCAACCAGTCGGCGAAGAGCTACGACAACGTCGCCGTCGCCATCACCTCGTACGCCGACCCCGACAACGCCAAGGAGGAGCCCGGGATCTCCCGGAAGACCCTTGACAAGATCTCCGCGGTGGACGGCGTCGACACCGCCTACGGCCGGGTCGAAGGCTTCGCCGGGGTCGCCGACCCCGACGGGAAGCTGATCGGCGTCGGCTGGTCCAACAAGGGCTCCAACTTCGCCCCCGGCAAGGACGGCAAGGACTCCGCCTACACGTTCACCGACGGCTCGGGCCCGGTGAAGGACGATCAGATCGCCCTGGACAAGGAGTCCGCGGCCAAGGGCGAGTACCAGGTCGGCGACCGGGTCCGGGTCGCCACGAACGGGCCGGTGAAGGAGTACACCCTCAGCGGTGTGTTCACCACCGAGGACGGCTCCGTGAACGCCGGCGGCAGCCTCGTCCTCTTCGACACCGCGGTCGCCCAGAAGCAGTACCTCAAGCCGGGCTACTTCGAGAGCGTCACCGTCACCGCCGCCTCCGGCGCGGACGACAAGAAGATCCTGGACGCGGTCAAGCCGCTGCTGCCGGACAGCGCCGAGGCCAAGACCGGCCAGGCGCTCGCGGACGAGCAGGCCGAGCAGATCGAGCAAGGTCTGGGCAACCTCAAGCAGGTCCTGCTCGGCTTCGCGGGCATCGCGCTCTTCGTCGGGGTCTTCCTGATCTCCAACACCTTCACGATGCTGGTCGCCCAGCGCACCAAGGAGATCGCGCTGATGCGCGCCGTCGGTGCGTCGCGCAAGCAGATCACCCGCTCGGTACTCGCCGAGGCCGCGGTGGTGGGTCTGGTCGCCTCGGTGATCGGCTTCGTCCTCGGCATCGGTCTCGCGGTCGGACTGCGGTCCGGGATGGCCGCGTTCGAGATGAAGATCCCGGACGGCCCCCTGATCCTGTCCGCCACTCCGGTGATCGCCGCGATCAGCGTCGGTGTGCTGATCACGATGTTCGCCGCCTGGCTGCCCGGCCGCCGGGCCGCGAAGATCCCGCCGGTGGCGGCCATGAACAGCGTCCACGCGGTGGCCACCACCAAGTCGCTGGTGGTGCGCAACTCCATCGGTACGGCCATCACCGCCCTCGGCGCGGCCGGGATCGTGCTGGGTGCCTCGACCGGCGGCGACGACGGCCGGATGTACATCGGGGCGGGCGCGTTCCTCGCGCTGATCGGCGTGATCATCCTGATCCCGCTGCTGTCCCGGCCCGTGATCGCGCTCGTCCGTCCGCTGCTCGTCGGCCCCTTCGGGGTGGCCGGCAAGCTGGCCGGCCAGAACGCGGTCCGCAATCCGCGCCGTACCGGCGCCACCGCCTCGGCGCTGGCGATCGGACTGACGCTGGTGACCGGCCTGTCGGTGCTCGGTGTCACGGTCGGCAAGGCCATCGACAAGATGACCACGGACAACATCAAGGCCGACTACATGGTCTCGATGGCCAACGGCGGGGGCCTCGACCAGTCCGCGCTGACGGCGCTGGAGAAGGCCAAGGGAGTCTCGGCGGTCTCGCCGCAGCAGAGCACCTACTTCGAACTCGGTGACGAGGACTTCGTGTCCGCTTCGGCGGTGACGCCGGGCGACATCGAGCAGGTCCTGAACGTCGACGTCGTCAGCGGCAACATCGACTCGCTCGCCGAGGGGCAGATCGCGGTCGCCGAGAAGACGGCCAAGAACAAGGGCTGGAAGCCCGGCGACAGCGTCCCGGTCACGTTCAACGACGAGAAGAAGGGCACGCTCAAGATCGGTGCCGTCTTCAAGGACAGCGAGTTCCTCTCCCCCGTCCTCGTCGACACGAAGGTCGTCAACCCGCACGAGGTGCAGCCCAGCATCCAGCAGATCTTCGTGAAGGTGGACGGCGGCGAGTCCGCGGCGAACGAGAAGGTCCTCATCGACGCGCTGGGCGACAACCCCGCGATGACGATCATGGACCAGCAGGACATCCGCAACGAGTTCGGCGGCGCCATCAACACCCTGCTGAACATCATGTACGGCCTGCTGGCGATGGCCCTGATCATCGCGGTGCTGGGTGTCGTCAACACCCTCGCGATGTCGGTCTTCGAACGGCAGCAGGAGATCGGCATGCTGCGCGCGATCGGTCTCGACCGGCGCCGGGTGAAGCGGATGGTCCGACTGGAGGCCGTGGTCATCTCGGTGTTCGGCGCGGTGGTCGGCATCGGTCTCGGCTCGTTCCTCGGCTGGGCGATCGGCGAGACCTTCGCGGACCAGATCCCGGGCTACGCGCTGGTCCTGCCCTGGGACCGGATCGGGATCTTCCTGGTGCTGGCCGCTCTGGTGGGCGTCCTGGCCGCGCTGTGGCCGGCCCGCAACGCGGCGCGGCTGAACATGCTGAACGCGATCAAGGCCGAGTAGTCACGTCCCGACACGTCCCGACACACAGGAGGGCCGGGCTCCCCCGCGACGGGGGAGCCCGGCCCTTTGCTCGTGCCCGGATCTCGTGCCCGGATCAACGGCGCTCGGACTCACCCCACTTACGGGCCCGCAGCGGCATCCCGGAAGCGCCCCCTTCCGGCGTCTTCACCGCCAGCACCTGGTTGACGCCGATGCGATTGCGCTCGAAGGCGAGCGCGCAGGCGGCCATGTACAGCCGCCAGACGCGGGCCCGGCCGGGGCTGGTGAGCTTGACGGCCCGGGCCCAGTCGGCCTCCAGGTTGGCGATCCAGCGGCGCAGGGTCAGGGCGTAGTGCTCCCGGATCGACTCGACGTCGCGCACCTCGAAGCCGGCGCGTTCGAGCTGACCGACGGTGGTGCCGATGGGCTGGAGCTCGCCGTCGGGGAAGACATAGGCGTCGATGAACTCGTCCACCTGGTACGAGGATTCGTCCCGCTCCGGCCGCCGCCCGATCTGGTGGTTCAGCAGCCGCCCGCCGGGCTTCAGCAGCCGGTACAGCACATCGGCGTACTCCAGATACCGCTCGGCACCGACGTGCTCGGCCATGCCGACGGAGGAGATGGCGTCGTACGGACCGTCGCTGACATCGCGATAGTCCTGGACGCGGATCTCCACCTTGTCGGTGAGCCCCTCGCCGGCGACCCGCTTGCGGGCGTATGCCGCCTGCTCCTGGGAGAGGGTGACACCGACGACGCTCACGCCGTACTCGCGGGCCGCGTGCACGGCCATGGAGCCCCAGCCGCAGCCGACGTCGAGCAGCCGCAGGCCGGGGCGGAGGTCGAGCTTGCGGCAGATCAGGTCGAGCTTGTCGCGCTGGGCGGTTTCGAGGGTGCCGTCCGGGGGCGGGGCCGGCCAGTAGGCGCAGGAGTACACCATGGACGGCCCGAGGACGATCTCGTAGAAGTCGTTGCCGACGTCGTAGTGATGGCTGATCGCGCGCTTGTCGGTCCGCTTGGTGTGCAGGTGGCTGTGCCGGCGGACCTCCTCGGGAGGCGGCGCGGGCGGCAGCGGAAGCCCGCCGAGCCGGACGAGCCCGCGGACCGCGGCGCGCGCTTCGGGATCCCCGAGCACCTGCGTCAGGCTCCGGGCGTCCTCGCCCCGCTCCCACACGAGCCCGGCGAGGAGATCGAGGGCGGCGAACAGGTCCCCCTCGATGTCGAGGTCCCCGGCGACCCAGGCCCGGGCCAAGCCCAGTTCGCCCGGCTTCCACAGCAGGCGGCGCACGGCACGGCGGTTGCGTACGACGAGTGTCGGCGCCCCCGGCGGCCCCGCCTGCGACCCGTCCCAGGTGCGGATGCGCACCGGGAGCGGAACTCCCAGCAACTGTTCGAGAAGGCCCTTCAGCCGCACCGCGGCGTCTGCCATGGCGCACACCTCCGTGATAAGGGATCCCGGAATGTCCAACACCACGTAAACACCTGCGGGCCCCCGGCGCAGTCCCCCACGCGCGTCACAGCTGGGCAAACCCTTGGAGGGCGTATCCGGCCGCGGTTGATCAATTGAGTACGCGTACCCACTCGGTACCGGTCATCGCACCCATCCGCCCTGCTCCCGCGCCGACATAGCGTCCCCGTATGCCCGAGAACACCCCGCCCGTGAACGCCGCCCCCGCCCGGGACCCGTACGCCGCCCCTTCCTGCGTCCGCGGGGCTCTCGGCTGCGCGGGCGTCGCACTCCTCGCCCTGATCATCACGGTCGGCGTACTTTCGTGGCGGTCGTCGGAAGCGACGGACTTTCCGCGCGTCGCGCCCGAGGACATGGCGGACCGGGCCTTTCAGCGATCCCAGGAGGCATACGACGTCCTGGGGTTCGAGCGGACCGTCGAGCCGGTGGCCGGGGAGGCCGGCTCCGGCACGGACAACTCCTTCAGCGCCGACTACTGCTATGACAACGGCCCGTTGGGACTGGAGGACAGGACCGTCGACGGCGCGTACGCGATGAGCCACGGCTGGGCGCTGGACCACGTGCGCGCGAGCCAGGCCGCCTCCGGGCTGCGCCGACTGCACCGGCACCTGAAGGACGAGGGCTGGGAGGTGACGACCTACCGTGAGGACAGCAAGGACCTGGGCTGGTGGCTGAGCGTCCAGCGGGACGACGGGGACGAATGGATGTCCTTCGCCTGGTACCCGGACCGGGGTTACTTCACCGGCGACGCGAGCGTGCCCTGCGCCTACGCCCCCGAAGGGGAGTCCGACGACGTCCCGCCCGACTCCGGCCTGGAGCCGCCGTCCCTCGGGCCCTCGCCGCAGGACTAGGACAGCCGGCCCGGACACGCCGAAGGGGGCCGCCCGCACCACGGATGGCGGGCGGCCCCCTTCGAGGCGTTCAAGTGACCGGAGGTCAGGAGGCCTTGGCCTCGGTCTTCTCCGGCTTCGGCGCCGCGGGCACCGGCTTCGCGGCCTCGTAGAACTCCTCGCGCGGGTGCTCCATCGCGCCGAGGGAGACGACCTCGCGCTTGAGGAACATACCGAGGGTCCAGTCGGCGAAGACGCGGACCTTGCGGTTCCAGGTCGGCATCGCGAGGCCGTGGTAGCCACGGTGCATGTACCAGGCGAGACGACCCTTGAGCTTGATCTTCATCTTGCCCATGACGATCATCGCGACGCCCTTGTGCAGGCCGAGACCGGCCACCGCACCCTTGTTGGCGTGCTCGTAGTCCTTCTGCGGGAAGCCCCGCATACCGGAGATCACGTTGTCACCGAGGACGCGCGCCTGACGCAGCGCGTGCTGGGCGTTCGGCGGGCACCAGGCGTTCTCGTTGCCTGCCTTGCGGCCGACGAGGTCCGGGACCTGGGCGTTGTCGCCGGCGGCCCAGATGTAGTCGGTGCCCTTGACCTGGAGCGTGGTCTCGCAGTCGACGTGGCCACGGGGGCCGAGGGGCAGACCGAAGCGGCCGAGGGCGGGGTTCGGCTTGACGCCGGCCGTCCAGACGATCGTGTTGGAGTCGACCTCGAGGCCGTTCTTCAGCACGACGTGGCCGTCGACGCAGGAGTCCATGGAGGTGGAGAGGTAGACCTCGACCCCGCGGGCCTCCAGGTGCTGCTTGCCGTACTGGCCGAGCTTCGGGCCGACCTCGGGCAGGATCTTGTCGGCGGCGTCGACGAGGACGAACCGCATGTCCTCACGGGACACGCTGGTGTAGTACTTCGCCGCGTCGCGGGCCATGTCCTCGACCTCGCCGATGGTCTCCGCACCCGCGAAGCCACCGCCGACGAAGACGAAGGTGAGCGCCTTGCGGCGGATCTCCTCGTCGGTCGTGGAGTCGGCCTTGTCCAGCTGCTCGAGGACGTGGTTGCGCAGGCCGATGGCCTCCTCGATGCCCTTCATACCGATGCCCTGCTCGGCGAGGCCGGGGATCGGGAAGGTGCGGGAGACCGCGCCCATCGCGATGACCAGGTAGTCGAAGGGCAGCTCGTACGCCTCGCCGACCAGCGGGGCGATCGAGGCGACCTTGCGGTCCTGATCGATGGTGGTGACCCGACCGGTGAGGACCTCCGCCTTGGGCAGCACGCGTCGCAACGGGACGACGACGTGGCGCGGGGAGATGCTGCCGGCGGCGGCTTCGGGGAGGAAGGGCTGGTAGGTCATGTACGACCGGGGGTCGACGACCGTGACGGTCGCCTCGCCGTAGCGCATCTTCTTGAGGATGCGCCGAGCTGCGTACAGGCCTACGTACCCACCGCCTACTACGAGGATCCTGGGACGCTCCGTGGTGCTCATGCCATCGAGTATCCACCCGCCCCAGGGGGGTCGCTCGTGCGCCCCTTCACAAGCTCTTGCAGGCCCTGTGCTACACTCCCCGGCCCGCGTGACCCAGGTCATGGTCACGATCGGGAACCCGATCGCGATACGACCCGTTGTCAATGCCGCGTGAGCTGCCTCTCTAGGACATCGGACTCCCTGTGAGCGGACCGAAACGCCGTCCCGCGCCAGCCTCCCGAAGCCTCCATACACCGCCCGTCTGAACATGTTCAAGGGCCTGTTCACCCCTCGGAAGGGTCAACCGGCACCCATCCGTGCTTCTACAGGGCCGAATTCCTTGTGAAGAACTTCACGAAGTTTCTTCCGCGGGCGCCCGCAAGGGGTCCCAGAGGGGGCCGCAAGCGCCCCTCGGAGGCGCTCATACGCTAGCCGACCTGCTCAGCCGTCGGCTACTGCCCAGTAATCAAGGAGACCGGAACCACCTCTCGGCAGCGATCTGGATCACCGTTCACCCGTCGGCCGCATTCCGCGCGCGCCTGGACAGAAGTGTGCATAGCGTGCAGCCATGATCACCTCACAGAAGGCCCTCAAGCGGGCCACAGCTCGAATAGTCACGGTCGGCGCTGCCCTGAGCATCGCCCTCGCAGCAGGGGCGGCGACGGCCGCATCCGCCGCCGCCTCACCCGTCGCCACGAAGGCCACCGCGGCCTACGGCGGCCACGGACACGACCACGACGGCGACGGAGGGAGCTGCAGCGGTCTGCTAGTGCTCCTCTGCAACTGATGGACAGCCCGCACACGCACGGGCCGATACGACGGCCCCGGTTCCTCCGACGAGGAACCGGGGCCGTTCCGCGTCAGCACGCGCGTCAGTCACCGCGCTCGGCGTCCTCCGCCACCTTGAAGGCGATCCCGTCGAGAATGTCGTGCTCGCTCACCACGACCTCCTCGGCACCGATCCGCTCCATGACGGCCAGCAGCACCAGTGCGCCCGCCGCGATGACGTCAACTCGCCCGGGATGCATGGACGGTACGGCCGCGCGCTCCGCGTGCGTGGAGTGCAGCAGCCATTCGGTGATCTCCCGCACCCGGTCGTGGCCGATCCGGGAGTGGTGGATACGGGTCGAGTCGTACTCGGGCAGGTCCTGGGCGATCGCCGACACCGTGGTGACCGAGCCGGCGAGCCCGACCAGGGTCCTGGCCTCGCGCAACGGCACCGTCTCCTCGGCGAGGTCCAGAGCCGCCTCGATATCGGCCCGCATCGCCGCGATCTGCTCCTCGGAGGGCGGGTCGGAGACGACGCCGTCGCGGACCAGGTGACGCTCGGTCATCCGCACACAGCCGACGTCCACGGAGCGCGCCGCGCGGACGTGCTCCTCGCCGACGACGAACTCGGTCGACCCGCCGCCGATGTCCACGACGAGGTAGGGCCGGTGCACGTCCTCCCGCCCCGTCAGCTCCTTCGTCGCGCCGGTGAAGGAGAACTCGGCCTCCTGGTCGCCGGTGACGACCTCGGGCTCGACCCCCAGGATGTCCATGACCCCGCGCACGAACTCGTCCCGGTTCTCGGCGTCCCGGGAGGCGGACGTGGCGACGAAGCGAAGCCGCTCGGCGCCGTGCTCCTTGATGACCGCCGCGTAGTCACGACAGGCGGCGAAGGTCCGCTCCAGCGCCTCGGGGGCGAGCCGGCCCGTACGGTCGACGCCCTGGCCGAGCCGCACGATGGTCATACGGCGGTCCAGGTCGACGAGTTCGCCGGTGGCGGGGTCGACGTCGGCGACGAGGAGCCGGATGGAGTTCGTGCCGCAGTCGATGGCGGCGACGCGGGTCACCGGCCGGCCTCCTCGGACTCCTCGGGCTGCTCGGACTCCCCGGACTTCTCCGGGAGCGTCACGCACGCGCCCTTGCGCCACCACTCCGGCAGCATGGCGATCGCCTCGTCGCCGAGGGGGTTGACCCCGGGACCGGCCGCCAGAGAGTGGCCGACCAGGACGTGCAGGCACTTCACCCGGTCCGGCATGCCGCCCGCGCTCGGGAAGCCCTTCAGCTCCTCGATCTCGTCACGGCGCCGGATGTAGTCCTCGTGCGCGGAGCGATACGCGGCGGCCAGCTCCGGGTCGGTCTCCAGCCGCGCCGTCATCTCCTTCATCACGCCGTTCGCCTCCAGCGTGCCGATCGCCGACGCCGCCTTCGGGCACGTCAGGTAGTACAGCGTCGGGAAGGGCGTGCCGTCGGGCAGCCGCGGGGCCGTCTCGACCACGTCCGGCTGCCCGCACGGGCACCGGTGCGCGATCGCGCGCAGCCCGCGCGGCGGACGCCCGAGCTGCTGCTTGAAGGCCTCGACGTCCGCGTCGGTGGGCTCGGTGCGCGGGGTGGGCGGCGGGGGCGTTTCCATGCCTGTCTTTCTTATCGGTGTTCGCCGGCCGGATTCGGTGGCCAGGGCGAGTGGCCGGGCGCTGCGGCCGGGTTCATTCGCCGGGGCGAGTGGTCGGGTTCAGTGGTCGGGCTCACCGGCCGGGGCGAGCGGCCGGGTTGGGTGATCAGGTTCGAGGGTCGGATTTCAGTGGTCGGGCTCACCGGCCGGGGCGAGTGGCCGGGCGCTGCGGGGCCAGGTTCATTCGGCGGGGCGAGTTGGCCGGGTTCAGTGGCCGGAGGCGTCGGCGTCGGCCTTGTCGATCCCGTCCCAGATGTTCGCGTACCAGGGGCGGTCGGCCGCGGCCACGCCGGCCCGCGACTGCTTGGCCGCGTCCGGGTCGATCACGATGTAACCGGTCTCCCCGGGCATCACATAGTGCAGCCGCTGCCGGATCTGCTGCTCGGCGTAGGCGTCGTCCTGCCAGCGTGCCTTGGTGTCGCGCAGCTCCTCGACCCGCTGGGCGGCCTCTTCCTTCTCCCGCTGCGTGTCGGCGATCTCGGCGCGCTGCGAGACGTACTGCCTTATCGGGTAGGCGAGCGCCACGACCATGGAACAGAGAACCAGCGCGAGCAGCGCGGCGCGTCCGGTGAGCCGGGAGCGCCGGGCCTGCCGCTTGGTCTGGGAGCGGTAGACGCGGGCCGCCGTCTGCTCGCCGAGCAACCGGATCCTGGTCGCGGTGGAGAACCGGTCCCGGTCCTTCACGGCCATGTTCCCCGCCTCCCGTTTCACACGCGTACGTCCCCGCACACGGTACGGGACCGAGTACGGGGACGTACGTACGACTTGGCTAAGGCTTACCCGGGTGGGGTCAGCCGGGTCAGCCCTTGAAGCGCGGGAAGGCGCTGCGGCCGGCGTACACCGCGGCGTCGTCGAGGATCTCCTCGATGCGCAGCAGCTGGTTGTACTTGGCGACGCGGTCTGAGCGGGCCGGGGCGCCGGTCTTGATCTGGCCGCAGTTCACCGCGACGGCGAGGTCGGCGATGGTGACGTCCTCGGTCTCGCCGGAGCGGTGGGACATCATGCACTTGAAGCCGTTGCGCTGGGCCATCTCGACGGCGTCCAGGGTCTCGGTCAGCGAGCCGATCTGGTTCACCTTGACGAGCAGGGCGTTGGCGGAGCCCTCCTCGATGCCGCGGGCCAGGCGCTCCGGGTTGGTGACGAAGAGGTCGTCGCCGACGATCTGGACCTTGTCGCCCAGCTTGTCGGTGATGACCTTCCAGCCGGCCCAGTCGTCCTCGAACAGCGGGTCCTCGATGGAGACGAGCGGGTAGGCCGCCACGAGCTCCTCGTAGTACTCGGTCATCTCGGCGGCCGAGCGGGACTTGCCCTCGAACTCGTACGAGCCGTCCTTGTAGAACTCGGACGCGGCGACGTCGAGCGCGAGCGCGATCTGCTCGCCGGGGACGTAACCGGCCTGCTTGATGGCCTCGATGATGAGGTCGAGCGCGGCGCGGTTGGACTCCAGGTTCGGGGCGAAGCCGCCCTCGTCGCCGAGGCCGGTGGACAGGCCCTTGGTCTTCAGCACCTTCTTCAGGGTGTGGTAGACCTCGGCGCCCCAGCGCAGGGCCTCGGAGAAGGACTCCGCGCCGATCGGGGCGATCATGAACTCCTGGATGTCCACGTTGGAGTCGGCGTGCGAGCCGCCGTTCAGGATGTTCATCATCGGAACGGGCAGCAGGTGCGCGTTCGGGCCACCCAGGTAGCGGAAGAGCGGGAGGTCGCTGGCCTCGGAGGCGGCGTGGGCGACGGCCAGGGAGACGCCGAGGATGGCGTTGGCGCCGAGGGAGCCCTTGTTGTCGGTGGCGTCCAGGTCGAACATGGCCTGGTCGATCAGGCGCTGCTCGGTGGCGTCGTAGCCGACGAGCTCCGGGCCGATCTGCTCGATGACGGCGAGGACGGCCTTCTCGACGCCCTTGCCCAGGTAGCGGTTGGGGTCACCGTCGCGGAGCTCGATGGCCTCGAAGGCACCCGTCGAGGCGCCGGACGGAACGGCGGCACGACCCGTGCTGCCGTCGTCGAGGCCGACCTCGACCTCGACCGTGGGGTTGCCTCGGGAGTCCAGGATTTCCCGGGCTACGACGACGTCGATGGACGGCACGAGCATCTCCTTCTTGGGATGTGACGCGGGTACGCAGACCCCGGAGGGTGCTGCGAGATGAGCCTAACCGCCTCCGGGCGATCGGCCAGCGGTCGACCGCTCCGTGAACAGAACCGAGAGCGAATTGTTTCCGAACGGAACAAAAACCTCGGTGTAAAAACCGGTACGCACATAAGAAAGCCCCGCCCCGGTGCGTACGGGGGAACACGCACCGGAGCGGGGAGCCCGTGGGGGACGGGGGTGACCCTCACGAGGTCTTCACTCTGAAGTCCACGGATGTGAGGGCCCTGTGGTTCAGCTACCGACCCGCTGTTACTTCAGGTGCAGCTGCTGGCCCGGGTAGATCAGGTCGGCGTCCTCGACGATGTCCTTGTTCAGCTTGAACAGCTTCTCCCAGCCGCCCTTGACGTCGTGCTCGGCGGCGATGGTGCTGAGGGTGTCGCCCTTGACGACCTTGTACTCGCCGTCGCCCTTCTTGACCTTCTCGCCGGTCGGGGTGGTGACGGTCTTGGTCGACTTCTTCTCGGCGGCCGGACGCTCGGCGGAGCGGGAGGCCGACTGCTGCTCGGTGGAGCGCGTAGTGGTCTCGGTGCTCGGCGAGGAGCCGCTCGACGAGGAGCCGGAGTAGGCGGCGCTCGACAGGCCGGTGCCGCAGTGCGGCCAGGCACCCTTGCCCTGACCGGCGAGGACCTTCTCGGCTATCTGGATCTGCTGGTCCTTGCTGGCCTGGTCGGCGGTGGAGGCGAACTGGGTGCCGCCGTACGCGGCCCAGGTGGAGGCCGAGAACTGCAGACCGCCGTAGTAGCCGTTGCCGGTGCTGATCGACCAGTTGCCGCCGGACTCGCACTGGGCGACGGCGTCCCACTCGGAGGCGGTGGCGGCGGAAGCACTGCCGGCCGCCATCAGCGGAGCGGCGACGGCGGCGGCACCGGTGACGCCGACGACGGCGATGGCGCGAGCGGCCTTGGACGGACGACGGTGCTTGCCCTTGCTGGAAAACAGCATGGAAGGATCCCCTCACCGACGCCTGCGAGGTGAGCTGTCGGGTTCGGGCCGGTTGAGTTGCCCGGCCGCGTACCGCTGGTACCTGGTACGCGACTTCACCCCAAGCCGACTCCGGCCGTGCGGCCCCGAAGGGCCTCAACTGCCGGACCCGGCACAAACCTTGGGTCCCCCGCTCCTGCCTACGGCGCTTGACGCGACGACTGTTCCCGTACGGCCGCTGGCAGGATTCGGCGTTGCGGCAGCCGGGGCTCGTGGTGACGAGCGATCACGACCGTAGACACTCAATTCGCGGAATGACAAAGACGATCAGGGCTTCTGAGATCTATCTCTCACTGCCACCAAAAGGGACATTAGGGTGCGAAGCGGGGCGCGAACTCCCGCTGCATTTCGCCCTATTCGGCAGGTACTTCCAGGGTCTGACCGGGGAAGATGTGATTCGCGTCAGCACCGATGTCCTGCTTGTTCGCCTGATACAGCGCACGCCACCCGCCGTCGAGGTCAAGGGAGTCGGCGATGGAGGCGAGAGTGTCGCCGGCGCGGACGGTGTACGAGGCGTGGCGGCCGGACGACTTGGCGGCGCCGTCGACAGCCTCGCCCTCCTCGGCACTGGCCCCGCGATGGCGCCCCGAGCCGGTCGCGGAGTCGACCGCGTCGGCGTCGACGGCACCGGTGTCGACGAGGCCCCAGGAGCCCACCCCCGGCTCAGAGTTGTCCTGATTGTCGCCCTTGGGTGTTTCTGCGGGGGAGCCGTCGGGTGACTGTGAGGCCTCTGCGTCGGACGACGTATCGGACTTGGCGGAGCTGTCACCCTTAACGGAAGAAGAGGGCGAAGAGGAGGAATCACGGGAGGATTCGGACGAATCGCCGGCGGAGCCGCTCGGCAAGTCGGAGGAATTCGAAGCGTTCGAGGAGTCGCCGGACGACCCCTTGGACTGCGACGAGCCGGACGAGCCAGACGAGCCGGATGAATCGAGCAATCCGGATGATCCGGACACCGCAGACGGCGAGTCCTCCTCGACACCGGTGTCGATGTCGGTCGAGCCGGACTCCTTGGTGAGCCCGCTGAGCAGTCCGCAGGTGCGCCAGGCGCCGACGCCCTGGTCCGCGAGGATGTCCTGGGCCACGGCGATCTGCTGGGAGCGGCTCGCCAGGTTGGGACTCGGTGCGTAGTCGAGGCCGCCGTACTCGTCCCAGTCCTCCTGGGTCAACTGCAGTCCGCCGTAGCGCCCGCTGCCGTCGTCGTCGGCACTCCAGGAGCCGCCGCTCTCGCACTCGGCCACCTTGTCCCAGACGTTGCCGTCGGCGGCGCTCGCGCTCGCGGCACCGAGGAGCGGGATGGCGATGGCGGAGCCGGTCACACCGGCCGCGACGAGAAGAGCCGGAGCCTGACGGGGGCGTCGGTGGCGACCGTTCCCGGAGAGCATGCGGGGACCTTTCACGAGACAACGGTGACCGCGGCGCGTAAAACCTGGGCGCCGTCGTTGATCCGTGAACGTATAGGCAGACGATCACTTGTCACAAGTTAATGCCGCGCAGATCACGTGAAGATCACAGACTTGAGTGCGTGTCACGTTTGCGGTGGTGGACGAACTCACCCAACCGGGGTGAACTCCACCGGAAGCGTACGCAGTCCGCGCATGATGAGGCCGCCGCGCCAGCGCAACTCGGCCGGGTCCACGGCGAGTTGCAGATCCGGGAGGCGGGTGAGGAGGGTGGCGAGGGCGGTCTGGCCCTCCAGACGGGCGAGCGGGGCGCCGAGGCAGTAGTGGATGCCGTGGCCGTAACCGAGGTGCTGGTTGTCGCGGCGGCCGAGGTCCAGGACGTCGGGGTCGGCGAACCGCTCCGGGTCCCGGTCGGCGGCGGCCAGGACGACGAGGACGGGGTCGCCGGGGCCGATGCGCTGCCCGCCGATGGTGAGCGGTTCGGTGGCGAAGCGCCAGGTGGCGAGTTCGACGGGGCCGTCGTAGCGGAGGAGTTCCTCCACGCCGGTTTCCAGGAGGGCGGTGTCGTGGGCGGCGAGGGACGTCTGGAGGCGGGCGCGCTGCTCGGGGTGGGTGAGCAGGGCGAACGTGCCGTTGCCGATGAGGTTGACCGTCGTCTCGAAGCCGGCGAACAGCAGGATGAAGGCCATCGCGGCGGCCTCGTTCTCGGTGAGGTGCTCGCCGTGGTCGGAGGCGCGGATGAGGCCGGAGATGAGGTCCTCGCCGGGGGTGGGGGTGTCGGGGAGTGCCTCGCGCTTGCGGTGGATGAGGTCGGCGAGATAGCCGCGCATCTTCTTCACGGACCGCGCGACGCCGCCCCTGGGCCCGCCCTGGTGGCGGATCATCATGCCCGCCCAGTCCCGGAAGTCGTCCTGGTCCTCGCGGGGGACACCGAGCAGGTCGCAGATGGCGTAGATGGGGAGCGGGAAGGCGAACTCGTGGATCAGGTCGGCGCTGCCCTTGTGGGCGAACTGGTCGATGAGGTGGTCCGTGAGTTCCTGCACCCGGGGGGCGAACTCGGCGACCCTGCGGGGCGTGAACGCCTTCGAGACGAGCCGGCGAAGGCGGGTGTGGTCCGGCGGGTCGATGTTGAGGAGGTGCGTCATCAACTCGGCCTTGCGTTCACCCGGAATGCCGGTCTTGCCCTTGGCGTGGGCGGGTTCGTCGTGGTGGGCCGGGTTCTTGGACAGGCGTTGGTCGGCGAGGGCCTGCTTGGCGTCGACGTAGCGGGTGACCAGCCAGGCCTCCACGCCGCTGGGGAGGCGCGTCTTGTGGACGGGGGCGTGTTCGCGGAGCCAGGCGTAGGCCGGGTAGGGGTTGGTGGCGAACTCCCAGGTGAAGAGGGCCGGGGGTTCGGGGGTGGGGGTGGGCTGGTTGGTCACTCCTTGACGGTAGCTGGCTGGTCGGCGCGGTCCGCATTCTGTTCGGTCAGGTGCTGCTTGGCACGGTAGTGACCGTGCTCGGCGGCTTTGCCGTACCACCAGCGCGCCTCCTTGGTCCGGCCCTCCTGTTCCATGAACCACGCCAGGTAGTACTCCGCCCAAGCCTTGGCCTCCGCACTGCACTCCCCCAGGGTGGCGACCTGACGGAGGAGAGCCATCCCCTCCCCGTGTCTCTCCTCATTCCGCGCGAGGAGTAATCCGAGGGCGACAGCCGCGTCCGCACTCCCTGCCTCGATCGCCTGCCGAAGGAGCCTCTCGGATTCATTCTGATCACCCCGCTCAACGAGCAGCTGCGCGAGCCCGCGCATCGCACGCGTGTCACCTTGGGCGACGCCCCGTCGGTACCACCGCTCCGCTTCGCACCGGTCGCCCTGCCGCTGCAACAGTTCAGCGAACCGTGCGGCCACCTTCTCACTGCCCGCCTCGGCAGCCCGCGTGTACCAGTGGTAGGCCGCCCCGGTCCGCCCCGCACCGACCAGCAGGTTGCCGAACTGATACGCCGCGTCACCGTCCCCGTGTTCGGCGGCCCTGCCCAGCCAGTACTCAGCCCGCTTCCACAGCAGGCCGCCGAGTACCGTCGCGGCCTCGGAACTGCCCGCCTCAGCTGCCTTCTCCAGGTACGGCAGCGCACCGTGCTCGTCCCCGCGTTCCAGCAGGGCCTTCGCCAGTTCCACTGCCGCCCAAGAATCCCCCGCGTCCGCCGCCCGGCGCAGCCACCCCCCGCGCTCCACGCCCTCGGTACGCCGCGCGAACCCGAGCGCAACCGCCGCGTCCCCCGCCTCCACGCGCTCGTGCAACGCGCTGCGGGCCGCGTCGAGGACTGAGGCGAAGTCCAGCGGAGCGTCCGGTTCCCGCGCCGCGTCCAGCAACGTCCACCAAACCTCGTCCGGCACCGGTTCCAGGTCCCCCGACCTCAGCGCTTCCGCGACCAGCGCCCCGTATGCCCGCCAGGTGCCGTCCTCCTCCCCCGCCACGAGCAATCCCGACGCCCCGAACATCGGCGCCGTCGCCCAGGCGAGGGCCTCCTCGAACGACTCCCTCTCCTCCGCCCTGTACTGCTCCTGCACTCTCCTGAGCAGTTCGGCCGACACCGCTCCCGTGACGCCGCACCGAGCGAGATCGACGGCCGCCCGGACCAGTAACTGCCCGCGTGGATGCTCCAGTTGGGTCCCCACACGCTGCCACTCGTCGAACAGGTGATGCCCGAGGGCGAAGTACGACGCCACGCCCTCCCGGCCGCTCCACATGTATGCCGGATAAGCACGCGGATCATCGACCGCCGCCAGCCGTGCCAGCTCGGCCTCACTCCACTCGCGCGCCAGCTCCACCGTGCGGGCCGCGGCAACGACCCGGTCGCCCGGGGCGGTCCCGGTACGGCGCACGTAGTACTCGGCGGGGCTCATCGTGCCCAGCACGACGGCACCGAGGTCGTTGAGCCGCCCCAGCAGCCGTAAGTCGAGGCCGCCCGCGCCGAGATGGCCGGTCAGCTCGTCCAGCCAGACGACGTACTCGCCGGGGTTGCCCCGCAGTGCGGCGGCCAGAGGCCGAAGGTCCTCGCCGGGGTCCGGGGCGTACAGGCGGTGGCCCCGCAATGAGCGCACGCCGTTCCATGCGGTGTACGACTTCCCCGCGCACGGTTCGCCCAGGATCAGCACGAGGGTGTTGTGGGCCAGCTTGGCCTGCAGGTCCTTGTCGCAGTCGCGCGTCGCGTACGGCGGCACGTCGGGCAGACCCGGCACGGGCCGGGTCGGGCGTACGCCGAACTCCAGCGGCCTCACTTGCCCGACCGGCTGCCACTCCGCCGGGGTAGGCATGGTGCCGTAGTGGTTGTGCTGCACACCTACGACCCGGTCGTGGAAGGTGGAGTCGCGGAAGTCGATGTGGTCGCCGGCGACATGCGTGGCGGTGGAGTTGTCGCCAATGACGGCGATGTGGATGTCACCGCCCGCCGCGATGGAACGGGGGCCACTGGCCATGACGGAGGTACCGGAACCGGTTGTCTGTCCGGACGGGGAAAACTCCTTGATCAGGGCTCGGAGACCTTCCTCCACGAGAGAGGGGTCGGGTGCTTCCGCCAGCGCTTCGGAAAGTCGGCGTTGCCACCGCCGTTCGGCCAGGCTCCCCTGGGTGTATTCGTGCTGGCGTCCTTTGAGGTCGTGGAGGTCCCCGGCGTAGAAGCGCTGATCCGAGGCCTTCAACCACGCGGCGAAACGGTTGCGGACCCGTCTCCAGTTCTCCGAGCTCAACCCGGCCAGGAGCACCGCGCTGCCCTCGACCGCCAGTTCCTCCAACTCCGTTGCCACGACCGCCCCCGCCTCTAGCACCCACCCGTCACCCCAACGGTACTAAGCAGACAACCCCTCAGCGGCCCGAACGGCATCCCGATAAGCCCGCGCGGCAACCCGCAACGCCGCCTCCGGATCCACCCCCGCCGCCTCCGCCCGCACCGCCATCGCGAGCAGCTCGTACCCGACGCCCTCGCCCGACGGCAGCGGCACCTCCAGCCCCGCCGTGCGCACCCGAGAGGCCAGCTTCGACGCGAGCGCCAGACCCGGCTGGCCCAGGGGTATGCCCTCTGTCACCGACTCCCGCTGCTTCTCGACGGCCTTCGTGCGCAGCCAGTGCTCCTTGACCTCCTCGGGGGTCGTCGCCGTCTCGTCGCCGAAGACGTGCGGGTGGCGGTGGATGAGCTTGGCGACGATGCCTCCGGCGACGTCGTCGATGGAGAAGGGGGACTCCGGGTCCTCCTCGGCGATGCGGGCGTGGAAGACGACCTGGAGAAGGACATCGCCCAGTTCCTCGCGCAGCTCGTCGCGGTCGCCGTCCTCGATCGCCTCGACGAGTTCGTACGCCTCCTCGATGCCGTACTTCGCCAGGCCCTTGTGGGTCTGCTGGGAGGACCACGGGCACTCGGCGCGGATGCGGTCCATGACCTGGACGAGGTCGAGGAGGCGGGCGCCGGGCAGGTCGTAGGAGGCGGGAAGCAGTTCCAGATCCGGCATCTGGAGGCGGCCGGTGCCCGCGAGGCGGGCGAGGCCGTCGGTGAGGGCCGGCTCGCCCTCGCCCGTGGCCACGACCACCACCGTGTGGCCGCCTGCACATGCCTCGATCAGCTGCTCGGCGGTCGGGGCAGCCTCGTCGACCGCTATCCCGGCCTCACGCAGATAGGGCAGCTGCGGATGCGCGCCGTCCGCGCACAGCACGCGGTCGGCGCCGTGCAGCGCCTGCCACGCGGGCCAGGACAGCAGGCCGGGCGCGACACGGTGGCTGGTGGTGAGGAGGACGATGCGGCCGGGGGCGGCTTCGGGGCTGGTTGCGTTCACGATCCGAACGTAACCCACGTCGCCGACGACCCCCGAAGTTATCCACAGGCCCTACTGGTCCACAGGCACGGCTTGTCCACAGGCGCTGCTTGTCCACAGGCCCTACATCGTCTGCTGCGTCCCCGCCGCCGTCACCTCGCGCACCCACGGCGTCTTCGCGTCGGCGCGGCTGCTCTTCTGGACGTCCCAGGTGCCATAGCGCGGGTTGAGGTCGATGTCGAGCTTCTTGGACGCCTGGGTCAGGGCGTTCCAGAAGGCGGGCTTGCCGGTGTCCGTGCCGAGCGAGGTGGCGAGTTTCTGGGCCTCCAGCTGGAGGCGGAGGTTCTCGTCGAGGCGCTGCGGGGGGATTCCGTACTGCTGGAGCCAGGCCGTCTCCAGCGCCTCGGCGCCGCCGACCTGGCCCTCCAGGTCGCCGCGCATTCCCTGGATCTCCTTGCGGGTGACGGTCACGCCCGCGTCCTGGGCGGCGCGGTGCAGCACCCGGTCGAGGACCATGGTGTGCAGGACGTCGCGCGGGAGGGTGCCGGACTTGGCGATGACCTGCGCGTACTGGGTCTCGTCGGGTACGGCCGCGCGCTGCGCGTCGCGTACCTCGCTCACCCTGTTCTCCAGCTGCGCGACGGTGATCCGCTGGCCGCCCACGACGGCCGCCGCACCGGGATGCGCTTCGTTTCCGCAGGCGGTGAGGAGAGGGGCCGCGGCGGCGATCGCTGCGGTGAGGAGGAGCGCGGTGCGACGGCGGCGGTGCAAGGAAGCCTCCCGAGGAGATTGTGCGACGGTGCACAAAGTCTTGCGGTGATCGATGGTAGGCAGTGGGCAAGCTCTGGCCAACCCATTCGACCAACGATTCACCAGGACTTCGGGCACCGAAGCACCCCCGCCCGGCCCACTGGGCACACTCGGCCCCCTCAGGGCACTCGGTCTGCCGGGCTCCTCGCGGCGAGAACTAGCCGCGCACCTGCCCCAGCCACTGCAGCGTCCGCCGCACTTCCCCGGCCAGCGGGTGCCCCGGTCCCTTCAGTCGTTCCACGTCGAGCAGCAGCCGGGCCAGGGTGTCGTGGGCCGCGGGGCGGTCACCGAGGGAGAGGAGGAGGTGGCCGATACGGCGGCGGACGTCGTGGGCGAGTTCGGGGTCGCCGCCGGAGACGTACTGGTTCTCGTAGTACGGCAGCAGCGCGCGGTACTCGGCGAGTGCGGCCGCCGGTTCGCCGAGCTGCTCCAGGCACTGGGCGGCGTCGTAGCGGAACCGCAGGGACTGCGGGTCGGCCTGGCCGGCCTCGGCGGCGCGTTCGTCGGCGAGGCGGCGCAGTTCGGGCAGTGCGCGCCGGTACTGGCCGTCGTCCATGAGCGTGGCCGCGTACTGCTTGCGCAGGGTGCGTACGACCGGGGAGTGCTCGCCGTGCTGTTCGGCGGCGGTGGGCAGGATCGCGCCGAGAATGTCGACGGCCTGGGTGATGCGGCCCTCACCGAGGAGCCGCTTGACCTCGTCGACGGCTC
This sequence comes from Streptomyces sp. cf386, assembly GCF_900103585.1. Classification (GTDB taxonomy): domain Bacteria; phylum Actinomycetota; class Actinomycetes; order Streptomycetales; family Streptomycetaceae; genus Streptomyces. Next base: position 682,848 of record NZ_FNHV01000002.1, on the reverse strand, counting down.
GCGCGACGTCCGGTTTCTCGGCGGTGGGCGCGACCGGGGCGGGCTGATGCGCGGGGGTGCGGGCGCGGTCCGGCCAGGGGGCGTGGGGGCGCAGGAAGGGGCGGGTGGGGTCTAGGGGCGCTCCGGTGGGCGTCCCGCGCGCGGGCAGAAGCAGCGCCAGGTGCTCGTACACCTCCTGCGCGGAGTCGGGACGGTGCTGCGGGTCCTTCGCGAGCAGCCGCAGGACCAGGGCTTCGAGTGCCTCGGGGACCTCGGGGCGGATGCGGCGCACGGGGACCGGCGGCTCGTACAGGTGCCGGTGCAGCACACCGAGCGCCGTCGAGCCGGAGAACGGGACGTCGCCGCTGAGGAGTTCGTGCAGGAGGACGCCGAGTGCGTACAGGTCGGTGTACGGGCCGACCGCGCCGCCCATCGCCTGCTCGGGGGCCATGTAGGCGGGCGAGCCGATGGGGGTGCCGGTGTGGGTGAGGCGGGTGGTGTCGGCGTCCATGACGGAGGCGACGCCGAGGTCGAGGACGGTGACCGTGCCGTCCTGCTTCACCATCACGTTGCGCGGCTTGAGGTCGCGGTGGACGATCGGCACGGCGTGCACGGCGCTCAGTACGGCGCACAGTTGCGCTGCGACCGCGACCGCCCACTGCCAGGGGTACGGGTCGTGCTCGGCGAGATGGTCGGAGAGGTCGGCGCCGTCGACGTACTGCATGACGAGGAACAGCTCCTCGCCCTCACTGCCCGCGTCGTGCACGGTGACCAGCCCGGGGTGGTCGACCTGCGCGGTGACCCGGCACTCGCGCACGAAGCGCCGGCGCAGTTCGTCCGCCTCCTGGCCGGCCACCTTGTCGGGGCGCAGCAGCTTCACCGCCACGCGCCGGTCGAGCCGTTGGTCGTACGCCGTCCAGACCTGGCCCATGCCGCCCTGTCCGATGAGCTTGGACAGTTCATAGCGGCCGGCGACGACACGTCCTGTCGCCACGGTCACCTTCCGCCCTCGTGGTTGCCGTCCGGCCGGGCGTCGTGCCGGCGCAGATAGTCACTGAGCTCGTCGAGCTCGGCGCGCACTTGATCGATGCGCGCGGGCGCGGGGCGCTGCGGGGCCGGGGGCGGCGGTACGGGGCTGTGGGGGGCGGCGTCGCGGGGTATCGGGGGCGACTGCGGCACGGTCGTCGACGTGTACGGCGACTGCGGCTGCGGATAGCCGTAGGCCGGGGCGACCGGGGGCTGCTGCGCGGGGTAGCCGGAGAAGCGGAGCTGCTGAAAGTGGCGTATGTCCGCGGAGAGGTAGTACGAGATCGAGAGGACCATGCCGCCCAGGAGGAGGAAGAGGCCCGTCCAGCCGCCCACGGTGTGGATTTCGTCGCCGGGCTCGGAACCCAGCAGGTACAGGCTGAGGATCTCCACCACGATCGACGCCACGAACAGGCCCCAGTCGAGCGCCTTGCGGGTCACGATGGCCAGGCGGAGCATCATCGTCCACATCAGCAGGCCGAAGCTCAGCACCGAGATCACGACGAAGCACACGCGCAGGAAGACCAGCCACCCGGTCGGCGGCGGCTGCTTCACCGGCTGCGTGTAGCCGTGGCCTTGCATGGCTGCTCCTGATGCCTGAAGTGGACGTACGAGGTCCGCCGCCCTGCCCGGTGCGGGACACCCGGTGCGGGACAACCTCGGTTGGGCGATTGTCGCTTCGAGCGTATAGGTCGACACCGACATACGGTCACTGGTTGTACCGAACCGTTGTCGTGCTGATCACTCGGTACGACGGTGCAGGTGAGGCGGAGGCTCGGGTTCCGTGCCGCCTCACAGCGGGTGCCGCATCCACACGTTGGGCTCGACGTACACCGCGTAGTCCCGCTCCGGCTCGCACCGCACCGGCACCAGCGCGCCGGGGACCTCGATCTCGCCGGCGGTGTCGAAGGGCAGGCCGGTCCAGCCGCGCCACTGCTCCAGGGAGCCGGTGACGGTCATGGAGGCCGGGGCGATGGAGTCGATGGTGGCGCCGGCACGGGCGTGGACGCGCAGCCACGGGTCGTGGAGCAGGCCGTCGGGGCGTACCCGGTGGGCGTACTCCTCGATGGGGCTGTGCGGTTCGAGGTGCTTGGCGCTGGGGCGGACCGGGGCGACGACCTCGCCGAAGCCGTGGGCCCGGGCGTTGTCGCGCATCGCGGAGAGCATGCGGGCGGACAGTCCGTTGCCCTGGGCGTGCGGGGCGACGACGACGGAGACGGCGCTGACCGTGTCGGGCCGCGTGCCGCGGCGCAGGTCCGCGAAGGCCCACACCAGCACCTCGTCCCAGCCGCGGACGGGCAGCTTGCCCCGGCCCTCGGCGGCGAGGGCGAACGGCACGCTGTGGGCATGGGCGACGACCTCGCCCCGCTCGTCCTCGGCGAACAGCACGTACTCCGGGAGTTCGCGGGCGATCCGGCCGTAGTGGGCGTTGCCCACGAGGTCCTGGACCACGAACTCCGGCCATGTGTGCGCCATGTCGACGACCCGGTCAAGCATCTCGGGGCGTTCGGCGAGGCTCCATACCTTCGGTTCCATGGGCGTCACCGTAGGCGCGGGCGACTTAGCCGGAAAGGCGTTTTTCGACCCGCCCCTCGGAGCACGGTCGCGTGCCGGGTCACCCCCCGCACTGGCGCAGCATCGTCTCCTTGTCCGCGGCCGTCACCGGCAGTTCGTACTTCAGCGACACCTGGGCGAAGCGCACCGCGTACGAGCAGCGGATCCCCTTGTTCGGAGGCAGCCAGGACGCGGGGCCGGAGTCGCCCTTGGAGCCGTTGGTCGGGCCGTCGACCGGTATGAGGTTGAGGGGGTCGTTGGCGATGTCCTGGCGCTTGCCCTTGGGCCAGCGGGAGGCGCCCATCTGCCAGTCGTACGACAGCGGCATGACGTGGTCGATCTGTACGGTCGTCGCACGGGACTTGGCCCAGTCGATCGTCCGGCCGGTGTACGGGTCGTGCAGTGTCATGGAGCTGACGACACAGTCCGAGCCGGAGCGGTAGCGGACGTCCTCGCCGTCGCGCTTGAGGAGGTCGTTGCGGGTGTCGCAGCCGTTGCGGGCGAACGGGATACCGCCCGGGGCCGAGTCCATCCAGGCGTAGCCGAACTCGTCCCGGTCGTAACCCGTCTTGGGGCCGCGGCCCTTCGTCGCCACCTTCTCGATGAGGGCCCGTGCCTCCGACCGGTCGGTGTCGGACGTGAGGGGCGCGAGCCCCGGTTTCGTGCCGTCGGGGTTGTCCAGCGGGCTGGTGGCGCGGCCGGAACCCGTGGCGGGGACGGACCCGGAGGGCTCGCTGTCCACGGGTAGGTCGACGTTCTCGCACCCCGCAAGTACCAGCACCATGCCGAGCATCGCCGCGGCGCTCGCCGCCCCACCCCTCAGACGCATCACGATGCGCCCCTCCCCTTGTTACCCGTTCCGCCCCGCACAGGCGGTTTTCCCTGGTACGCCGTCGCGAACACGGTAGCGACCCGGCGCACGGCGGCATTCAAGAGGTCCAGACCGGAGGCCGGACCGAACCTTCAGGTCACCAGGAGGCCAACCGCGCATACTTCGCAACCCGGGCGTATCGTCGATGGTGAATCACCTCCGGAAGGAGCTCTGGATGGGCATCTTCGACAGGTTCAAGAACCGCCATGCGCAGGAAAAGGCCACGAACGTGTCCGACACCGCGGAGCGGAAGGTCAACGAGAAGACGGGCAACAAGTACGAGAGCCAGGTCGACGACGCGCAGCAGCGGATGGAGCGCGAACTCGGCATGGACCGCGACAGGCCGCCCGAGCAGCCGTAAGACCGGAGCCCCACGGAGGACCACAAGCCCGGCAGGGCCAGGTGGCCGGCGCGAGGGAACAACCGCGAGGGAATCTACGAGGGCGCGCCCTCAACGCCTCCGCCGGCGCCCGCCTCACGGGCACGCTTTCACTGAACCACCTTGAGAACAGAGGCCGTCCGCGGAGACCCACCTCCCGCGGGCGGCTTCACGCTGATCCGTTCCGGACGCAGCGCGGCCAGGCGCCGCTGTGCGCGGACCAAGCACCGCTACGCACCGGACACGACGGGGGCCGCAATCTCTCCAGCTCCGGCCTCTCGGGCACCGGCCTCATCGTCGGCGCCTCAGACCTTCCCGATCCCCAACGTCGTCTCCGAAGGCAACAGACCGGAGGACAGCACCGCCACCCAGAACTCGCCGAGCCGTTCCACGAGGCGGTCGATCTCCTCGATCGTCAGGGCCTGCCAAGGCGCGGCGGCGAGTCGGTCGGTGTGTTCCTCGACCGTGCGGCGCAGGGCGCGGCCCTCGTCCGTGGCCGTACCGTCGGCATCGACCAGGCCTCGGGCGGCCAGGCGGGCGTGGGCGGCTGCCCATTCCTCGGGGCTCCAGCCTCGGCTTTCGAACCGTTCGGCGGATGCGGCGCCTATCGCGGCGAAGGACACCAGCGACTCGACGGGATCGAGGCCGGCCACCAGCAGGGCCGCTATGTGACCGTCGCCGCGGTGTTCGCGCAGGAGTGTCGCCGCGTGCCAGAGCTGGAGGTGGGGCGCGTCCGGCCAGTCCAGGGCGGCGTTGGCCGCGGCGAGCGGTCGGCCCGCGGTGTCGGTCGCCTCGGCGGCGCGGCGGGCCAGGGCTGCGGCTTCCGCCAGTTCGGGACTCTCCGTACGGTCGCCGAATATCGTGCGGTAGGCCCGGTCCATCCCTCGCACCCGTGCCTGCAGCAGGACGTCGGGGCTCGCGATCTTCCACGCGGGGTCGACATGTTCGGCGACCATGCGAGGGCTGAAGCTGTAGAAGGCGGACGTGACCTGTTCCGCACCGACCGCACCCAACGGCGCGGCCCGGTACGGGAAGTAGCTCGACCAGCGCTCCTCCGTGGCGTAGCCGAGCGCTTCGGCCTCCTCGAAGACCTCCGGCGCGTAGTACAGCACCGCGTGCAACGGCTCCAGCAGGTGCCAGAGCTGACGGACGCGGCCCGATTCCAGGCCGCCCTCGTGCTTCGCCATGACGCGACTCCCCAGTTCGATGTCGCGGGATCCCCGAGCCCCACAACTTGACACCGACAAGATTGCCGGACATCACCCGAACTTGTCAATGCCTAGATTGTGCGTACGCTGCTGCTCATGACCTCCGCACATCAGCCGCCCCCGCAGCAGGAGCCGTCCACCGCCCCGCCGTCACCCCCCGGCCGCCCCTACCACCACGGCGACCTGCGTCGCGCCATCCTCGGCACGGCGCTGGACGTCATCGCCTCCGACGGCCCCTCCGCACTCAGCCTGCGCGACCTCGCCCGCCGCGCCGGCGTCTCGCACGCGGCGCCGGCCCATCACTTCAAGGACCGCACCGGACTGCTCACGGCGATCGCCGCCGAGGGGTTCGGGCTGCTCGCGGGCGCACTCACCGAGGCCGCCGACCTGAAGGACGCGGGAGTCCGCTACGTCCGCTTCGCACGCGAGCACCCCGCGCACTTCCAGGTGATGTTCACACCTGAGCTGCTGCGCGCCGACGACCTCGAACTGACCACCGCCCGAGCCCTCGCCGGCGACGCACTACGCGGCGCCGTCTCCGCCGTACGGCCCGAGAGCCTCGGCATCGACACCCGCCTGGCCGGCGTCGCCGCCTGGTCCCTGGCCCACGGCTTCGCCACGCTGCTCCTCAGCCACAACCTCGACGGCCCGGTCGGCGACAGGGACCCCGAGGAGGTGTTCCGGACGCTGGCGGCGATGCTGTTCCGGGGTGAGGCCTGAACGAGGCCCGAGGCCGAGGCCCGAGGAAACACCCTTGACCTCAAGTCCGCTTGAGGTCCCAGAGTGGTCGCCATGACCACCCAAACCACGGACACCGAGTCCACCGAAGCCGCAGCCGCAGCCGCCAAGTCCACCGAAACCGCAGACCTCACCGCCATCGCAAGGGTCGTCGCCACCGTCGAACGCACCCAGCGCGCCAAGGACCCCGACGGCTTCCTCGCCCTCTTCCACCCCGACGCCCTGTGGACGACCGCTCACGGCAAGGTCCTCCTGGGCCTCGACGCGATCGCCGAGTTCACCCGCGCCGTGCTGCCCACGGCGACCTTCGACGGCGAGGTCACCTACGAGGTGGCGCACACGCAGTTCCTGCGCCCCGACGTGGCGGCCGTCAAGGTCCGGCAGGTCTACCACTCAGCAGAAGGCGACACGGAGGGCGCCCCGCTCTACGTCATGACCAGGCAGGACGACGGCAGGTGGCTGCTGCACGCCTGCCAGAACACCGAGGTGCGGGTCGACTAGTCGGCGACAGGCCCAACAGCCGCGTCCCGCACCCCGGTCCGGATCACGAACCCAGGATCGACGCCAGGAACTCACCGACCCAGCCCAGCAACTCCCGCCCGACAAGCGGCTTCCCGCCCACCTTCGCGGTCTTCGGGCGCGGCACCAGCACCTGGTGCACGGCCGGCTTGATGACGGAGCCCGGGTAGAGCCGCTTGACCCGGAGCTCCTGCGACTCGCGCAACTCCACCGGCGCGAAGCGGATGTTGTTGCCCTGCAGGACGATCTCGCCGACTCCACACGCGCGTGCCAGCATGCGCAGGCCCGCTACCAGGAGGAGGTTCTCGACCGGCTCCGGCAACTTGCCGTAGCGGTCGGTGAGTTCCTCTCGTACGGCCTTGACGTCCTCCTCCGTGTTGGCGGAGGCGATGGAGCGGTAGGCCTGGAGGCGGAGTCGCTCGCCCGGGGCGTAGTCGTGCGGGACGTGGGCGTCGACCGGGAGCTCGATCTTGACCTCCAGCGGCGGCTCCTCCTCCACCCCGCCTTCCAGGGACGCCCGGTAGTCCGCGACCGCCTCGCCGACCATACGGACGTACAGGTCGAAGCCGACGCCCGCGATGTGGCCGGACTGCTCGCCGCCGAGCAGGTTGCCCGCGCCTCGGATCTCCAGGTCCTTCATCGCCACGTACATGCCCGCGCCCATCTCCGTGTGCTGGGCGATGGTCGCCAGCCGCTCGTGGGCCGTCTCCGTCAGGGGCTTCTCCGGCGGGTAGAGGAAGTAGGCGTAGCCGCGCTCCCTGCCTCGGCCCACCCGGCCGCGCAGCTGGTGCAGCTGGGACAGGCCGAAGTTGTCGCCGCGCTCCACGATCAGGGTGTTGGCGTTGGAGATGTCGATGCCGGACTCGACGATCGTCGTGGACACCAGGACGTCGAACTTCTTCTCCCAGAAGTCGACGACCACCTGCTCCAGGGCCTGCTCCGACATCTGGCCGTGCGCCGTAGCGATGCGTGCCTCGGGGACGATCTCGCGCAGGCGCGCCGCCGCCCGGTCGATCGACTCGACCCGGTTGTGGATGTAGAAGACCTGGCCCTCGCGCAGCAGTTCGCGGCGGATCGCGGCGCCGATCTGCTTCTCCTCGTAGGGGCCGACGAAGGTCAGGACGGGGTGGCGCTCCTCGGGCGGGGTGGTGATCGTCGACATCTCGCGGATGCCGGTGACCGCCATCTCCAGGGTCCTCGGGATCGGGGTCGCGGACATCGTCAGAACGTCGACGTTCGCGCGCAGCTTCTTCAGCTGCTCCTTGTGCTCGACGCCGAAGCGCTGCTCCTCGTCGACGATGACCAGGCCCAGGTCCTTGAACTTGGTCTCCGACGAGAACAGACGGTGGGTACCGATCACGATGTCCACCGAGCCGTCCTTCAGGCCCTCAAGCGCCGCCTTCGCTTCCGTGTCGGTCTGGAAGCGGGACAGGGCGCGCGTGTTCACCGGGAACTGCGAGTAGCGCTCCGAGAACGTCCCGAAGTGCTGCTGCACCAGGAGGGTCGTCGGGACCAGTACGGCCACCTGCTTGCCGTCCTGGACCGCCTTGAACGCGGCTCGCACCGCGATCTCCGTCTTGCCGTAACCGACGTCGCCGCAGATCAGGCGGTCCATCGGGACCGACTTCTCCATGTCCTCCTTGACCTCGGCGATGGTCGTCAGCTGGTCGGGCGTCTCGGCGTACGGGAAGGCGTCCTCCAGCTCGCGCTGCCAGGGGGTGTCCGGGCCGAAGGCGTGCCCGGGCGCCGCCATACGCGCGCTGTAGAGCTTGATCAGGTCGGCCGCGATCTCCTTGACCGCCTTCTTGGCCCGCGCCTTGGTCTTCGTCCAGTCGGCGCCGCCCAGGCGGTGCAGCGTGGGGGCCTCGCCACCGACGTACTTGGTGATCTGCTCCAGCTGGTCGGTGGGGATGTACAGCCGGTCGCCCGGCTGGCCGCGCTTGGCGGGGGCGTACTCCACGACGAGGTACTCGCGCGTGGCGCCCTGCACGGTCCGCTGCACCATCTCGATGTAGCGGCCGACGCCGTGCTGCTCGTGGACGATGTAGTCGCCCGTCTCCAGGGTGAGCGGGTCGATGGTCTTGCGGCGGCGGGCCGGCATCCGGGCGCCGTCCTTGCCGGCCGCCTTCTGTCCGGAGAGGTCGGTCTCGGTCAGGACCGCCAGCTTGAGCAACGGGTCCACGAAGCCGTAGTCGATCGAGCCGCAGGCGACATGGACGATGGATGGGGAGAGCTCCCCCAGGTCCGCCTCCAGGCGCGCCGCCACACCCTCGCCGGCGAGCACCTCGACCGTACGGGCCGCCGGGCCGTGGGCCTCGGTCACGAAGACCGTGCGCCAGCCGTCGGCGAGCCAGCCCTTGGTGTCGGCGAGGGCCTTCGCGGTGTCGCCGCGGTACGACTCGGGCGCGTGCATGCCGAGTTTGAGGGTGTCCGCGTCGAGCGTCTCGTCGGCCGCGAAGGGCGACACCGACCACCACATCATGTCCAGTTCGCGGGCACGCTCGCGGACGTCCGCGATGGACCACAGGGAGGCCGCGCCGACGTCGATGGGCGCCTCGCCGCCCCCGGCCGTGGCGGCCCAGGACGCCTGCAGGAACTCCTGGGACGTGGCTACGAGATCGGCGGCACGCGTGCGTACCCGTTCCGGATCGCATACGACGGCCATGGCGCCCTTGGGCAGGACGTCGAGGAGGAGTTCCATGTCGTCGACGAGGACGGGGGCGAGGGACTCCATGCCCTCGACCGCGATGCCCTCGGCGATCTTGCCGAGCAGTTCGCCGAGTTCCGGGTGCTGTTCGGCGAGGGCACGCGCGCGTGCGCGTACGTCGTCGGTGAGGAGGAGTTCGCGGCAGGGCGGGGCCCACAGGCCGTGCTCGGCGACTTCGAGGGAGCGCTGGTCGGCGACCTTGAAGTAGCGGATCTCCTCGATGTCGTCGCCCCAGAACTCGATGCGCAGGGGGTGTTCCTCGGTGGGCGGGAAGACGTCGAGGATGCCGCCCCGTACGGCGAACTCGCCGCGCTTCTCGACGAGTTCCACGCGCGCGTACGCGGCGGCGGCGAGGGCCTCCACGATGGCGTTGAGGTCGGCGGTCTGTCCGGTCCGCAGGGCTACCGGTTCCAGGTCGCCGAGGCCCTTGACCTGCGGCTGGAGGACCGAACGGACGGGGGCTACGACGACGGAGACCGGGCCCGTCTCGGGGTCGTCGGGGCGGGGGTGGGCCAGGCGGCGCAGTACGGCGAGGCGGCGGCCCACGGTGTCGCTGCGGGGGCTGAGGCGCTCGTGCGGGAGGGTCTCCCAGGACGGGTACTCCACGACGCCCTCCGAGGGGAGGAGGGAGCGCAGGGCTGCCGCCAGGTCCTCGGCCTCTCGGCCCGTCGCCGTGACCGCGAGGAGGGGGCGGGCGGTCTCGCGGGCGAGGGCCGCGATCGCGAACGGGCGGGCTGCCGGGGGGCCGACCAGGTCCACGTGCATGCGGTTGCCGTCCGCGGCGGCCGTGATCGCTTCCGCGAGGGCGGTGTCCTTGACTACGGCGTCGAGCAGACCGTGCAGGCTCATTCGGGGGCGCTTTCGTCGGGGGTGGGCAACGCGACGGGCCCGACGCGTGTCACGGGCCGGGGGGTTCCAGCGTACGTCGCTGCGCGGGCGGGTGCCGGGGGCTGTGGATAACGTCCGTTCTCTGGTGGGGGGCGCTGTTGCGGGGGTGTGCGGCGCTGCTGTGCGGTCGGCCGTTTCTCGCCCGCGCCGCCCCTACCCGTCCCATCCTCCAGGGGCTCTGCCCCTTCGACCCGGCCCCCTTCTGGGGGCTGCCGCCCCCAGACCCCCGCATCGGCCCCGAAAGGGCCTCGTCCTCAAACGCCGGACGGGCTGAAAAGGACACCCCTGCGGGCGGGTGGGGGTTAGGGACGGCCGGAACTCGGCCTCCAACGCCGGACGGGCTGAGTCGCGCGGACCGGCGTCGAAAGGGGACGGCCGCTCACAGGACGAAGTCCCCCTCCCGTGCATCCGGGATTCCGCCCCGGTCCCCCCGGCGAGTGAAGGCCACGCATGTACACCGCGTAGGGTCCCCTCATGCCCACCCCCGCTCCCTCAGCGACGTCGAGCACGTCCTCCGAGCCCCACATACCCGCGCAGGCCACGTCCGGGCCCTCGGGGGCCGAGCGGCCCGGTGCGGGCCGGCGTGATCCGTGGCTGCTCGCCGCTGTGCTCTTCGTCGGGTATGCGGTCGTCTCCGTGGGGCGTTATCGGCATCTGGGGCAGCGGTCCTGGGATCTCGGCATATTCGAGCAGGTCATCCGCTCCTACGCGCATCTGCAGGCGCCCGTGGCCGACCTCAAGGCACCGGGCTTCAACATCCTGGGCGATCACTTCAGCCCGGTGACCGCCCTCCTCGCGCCCCTCTACCGGGTCTTCCCCTCCCCGGTCACACTGCTCGTCGCCCAGGCCGCGCTCTTCGCCCTCTCCGCCGTCCCGGTGACCCGTGCGGCCTCCCGGTTGCTCGGGCGGCCTCGTGGGCTCGCGATCGGCGTCGCGTACGGGCTGTCGTGGGGGCTGCAGCAGGCCGTCGACTTCGACTTTCACGAGATCTGTTTCGCCGTACCGCTCATCGCCTTCAGCCTGGAGGCGCTGCTCGCCCGGCGTTGGCGTGCCGCCCTGCTCTGGGCGCTGCCCCTCGTCCTCGTGAAGGAAGACCTGGGGATGACGCTCGCCGTCCTCGCCCTGGTCGTCGCCCTACGGGCCCGACCGCACTCGGCGCGCGACGCCCGGTACGCGATCGGCGTCGCCGCCTTCGGTGTGGTGGCCGTCGCCGTCACCCTCCTGCTCGTCATACCGAGCTTCAACACCGCCGGCACCTACGACTACTGGAACAAGGTCAGCGAGTCGGACGGCGGCGGCCCCCTCGACGGCCTCGACACCAAGCTCCGCACCCTCGGCTGGCTGCTCATACCCACCACCGGGCTGCTCGCCTTCCGGTCCCCGATCCTGCTCATCGCCCTGCCCACCCTGGGGTGGCGGTTCGTCTCCTCCTACTCGGAGTACTGGGGCACCGACTGGCACTACAGCGCCGTCCTGATGCCCGTCGTCACGCTCGCCCTCGTCGACGCCCTCGACAGCACCCGGAACAGCCCGCGCGCGTGGCTGCGGTCGTACGTCCATCACCTGCCGGCCGCCGTCGCCGCCGGCTCCCTCGCGCTGACCACCTCGCTGCCGCTGTCCGCCCTGACCGAGAGCGAGATCTATCGCAAGCCCGCGCGCGTGAGCGCCATCGGGCGGCTGTTGGCCGAGGTGCCGGACGGGGCCTCCGTCGAGGCGAACATCGCCCCGATCAGCCGGCTCACCTCGCGTTGCCGCGTCTTCTGGATCACCAACACGCGCGGCATCGACCCCGACTTCATCGCCCTCGACAACTCCCGCAAGCGCTACCGCGACGTCGAGGCCTACGCCAAGGCCCTCCACCCCAACGCCCGGTACACCGTCCAGGGCACCGCCTACGGGGTCGTACTCCTCAAGCGGCAGAGCCAATAGCCAATTGCCGACAGCCAACAGCGCGTCACGACCGTGGGCCCGGTCCGGAAGGTGATCCCTCCGGGCCGGGCCCGTCCCCCGCAACCCCCGTGTGCGGTGGCTACTCGGTCGGCCGGTCGGTTGGTTATTCGGTCGCTATCGCGTTCAGTACGTTCATCCGGCCCGCCCGGAACGCCGGGATCAGTGCCGCGAACAGCCCCACGAACGCCGAGCCGATGAAGACCCCGATGATTGTCGGCCAGGGGATGTCGAGGACGTTCAGGCCCTCCAGAGCCAGCAGCTGCTGGGCGGTAGCGCCCCAGCCCATGCCGAGCCCCAGGCCGAGCAGAGCGCCGAACAGGGCGATCACCACCGACTCCATGCGGATCATGCGGCGCAGCTGGCGGCGGGAGAGGCCGATCGCGCGGAGCAGACCGATCTCCCTCGTCCGCTCGACCACCGACAGCGCCAGGGTGTTCACCACGCCCAGGACAGCGACGATGATCGCCAGGGCCAGCAGGCCGTAGACCATGTTCAGGAGCTGGCCGACCTGGTCCTTGAGCTCCTGCTTGTAGTCGGTCTGGTCGCGGACCTGGTACTGCGGGTATTCGTGCAGGGACTTCTTCAGGGCCGCGTACGCCGTCTCCTCCTGGCCCTTCTTCGCCTTGGCGAACATGATCACGCTCTGCGGGATCCGGTCGGCGGGGAGGTACTTCGACAGGGTCTCGATGCTCGTGTAGCGGGCGCCCTGGTCGATGGAGGTGTCGTCGTCCGTGATGGCCGCGACCTTCAGCTCGGCCGTCTCGCCGCCCTTGAAGGCGACCGTGATGGTGTCACCGACGTGCACGCCGTGCTTCTTGGCGTAGTCGGAGCCGACCGACATGGCGTCCTTGCCGTAGGCGGCGGAGAGGGTGCCCTCCGTGGCCGTACGGCGCACGTCCTCGGCGTAGGTCGGGTCCGCGGCCGTGAGACCGGTGTCGTCGGTCTTGCCGTCCGGCGAGGTCAGGGTGGCGTCGATGTCCTTGTAGCGGGTGACGTGGGCGAGGCCCGGTGTCTGCTGCATCGCCTTCTCGGCCAGCGGCACGATCCGCTGCTGCTGGGTCATGACGATGTAGTCCGCGCCGACGGATTTGTCGAGCTCGCTCGTCGCCGAGGCGACCATCGAGGAGCCGACCACCGACAGGCACGCCACCAGCGCGAGGCCGATCATCAGGGCGGCGCCCGTGGCGCCGGTACGGCGCGGGTTGCGCAGGGCGTTGCGCTCGGCCATGCGGCCGACCGGGCCGAAGGCCCGCAGCAGGACCGCGCTGATCACCCGGACCACGCCGCCCGCCAGCAGCGGGCCGATGACCACGAAGCCGATCAGGGACAGCACCACGCCGCCGCCCAGCATCAGCGCGCCGTCGCTCGCCTTGTCGGCCGTGGCCGCCGCGTAGAGGGCGAAGGCGCCCGCGCCGGTCAGGACCAGTCCGATCAGGCCGCGTATCCAGCCCGCCTTGCCGTCGGCCGGCGTACCGGCGTCGCGCAGGGCGGCCATCGGGGAGACCTTTCCGGCCCGGCGGGCGGGGAGGTAGGCCGCCAGCACCGTCACCACGACGCCCAGGATCAAGCCGACGACAGGGGTCGTCACCTTCACCGTCAGGTCGTCGGTGGAGAGGTTCATGCCGGCCATCGACATGAGCTTCATCAGGCCGACCGCGATGCCGACACCGGCACCGACGCCGAGTATCGATCCGACGAAGCCCAGCAGCAGCGCCTCCACCAGCACGGACCGGTTGACCTGTCGGCGCGAGGATCCGATCGCCCGCATGAGGCCGATCTCGCGGGTGCGCTGGGCGACCAGCATCGAGAAGGTGTTGATGATCAGGAAGATGCCGACCAGAAAGGCGATTCCGGCGAAGCCGAGCATGGCGTACTTGATGACGTCCATGAAGGCGCCGACGTCCTTGCGGTTCTCGTCGGCGTTCTCCTTGGCCGTCTGGATCTTGTACGCGCCGGACGTCCCGTCCAGGGCCGCGGCGACGTTGCTCTTGAGCTGCGCGTCGCTCACGCCGGCCGCCGCCGTGACGGAGACCTGCGTGAAGCGGCCGGTCGCGCCGAGCAGCGTGCGCTGGGCGGTCTCGGTGTCGAAGTAGACGACGGCCGCGCCCGGGTTGGTCACCTTCCAGGAGGCGATGCCGACGATCCGCGCGCGGAGGTCGCCGGTGGCGGCGATGGTGCGCAACTCGTCGCCCAGCTTCAGGTCGTGCTTGTCGGCGGTGTCCGCGTCGACCATGACCTCGGTGGGCCCGCGCGGGGCGTGCCCGGAGGTGATCTCCATGGACTTCAGGTCGTTCTGGGTCCAGTTGCCGGCGAAGGTGGGCGCGCCGGTGGTGGAACCCATGTTCTTGTTCTCGGAGTTGACGACGGTCACGCTCGTCGAGGCGACCGCGCCCTCCGCCTTCTTGACGCCGTCGACGGCCGCGACCTGCTCGACGGTCGAGGCGGGCAGCGAGACGGGCTTTCCGGTGCCGGCGCCGGTGTCCTCGTCCTTGGCGTCCTTGGGGCTGACGGTGACGTCGGACGAGGTGACGGCGAAGAGCTTGTCGAAGGTCGTGTTCATCGTGTCGGTGAACACGAGCGTCCCGCACACGAAGGCGACCGACAGCAGCACCGCCACGGCCGACAGCGCCATCCGGCCCTTGTGCGCGAAGAAGTTGCGCATGGAGGTCTTCAGGACGGTCATGACGTACGTCCCCGGGCGTCGAAGTCCTTCATGCGGTCCAGGACGGCGTCGGCGGTCGGCTTGTACATCTCGTCGACGATGCGCCCGTCGGCGAGGTACAGCACGCGGTCCGCGTACGAGGCGGCGACGGGGTCGTGGGTGACCATCACGATGGTCTGCCCGAGCTCGTCGACGGACCGCCGCAGGAAGCCGAGGACCTCGGCGCCCGCGCGCGAGTCGAGGTTTCCGGTCGGCTCGTCGCCGAAGATGATCTCCGGGCGCGCGGCCAGGGCACGGGCCACGGCGACGCGCTGCTGCTGGCCGCCGGAGAGTTGGGTGGGCCGGTGCTTGAGCCGGTCGGAAAGGCCGACGGTGTCGACCACACGACCGAGCCACTCCCTGTCCGGCTTGCGGCCCGCTATGTCCATGGGCAGCGTGATGTTCTCCAGAGCGTTGAGCGTCGGCAGCAGGTTGAACGCCTGGAAGATGAAGCCGATCCGGTCCCGGCGCAGCTGCGTGAGCTTCTTGTCCTTCAGCCCGGTGATCTCGGTCTCGTCAAGGTAGATCTGGCCGCCGGTCACGGTGTCGAGACCGGCGAGACAGTGCATGAGCGTGGACTTGCCGGATCCCGAGGGGCCCATGATCGCGGTGAACTGGCCACGCGCGATGTCCACGTCGACATGGTCGAGGGCGACGACCCGGGTCTCCCCCGACCCGTACGCCTTGACGACCTGCCGCGCCCGCGCGGCAACGGCCGTACGCCCTCCAGTGCCCCCGTGCCTGGGAATGGTCACAGCCGATGTCACGGTATGTCTCCTAAGTCGATCAACAGGTGAATCACGAGAACTTGCTACGGCAGTCAGTCTCGTGGCGGGAGAGGGTCCGGCGCGCTGGTGCGCGGCCCCGTCTTGTGCGGGGGAAAACCCCACCCCCGTTGGTTCGGTCAGCCGCCCCCCAGCGGCGTAAAGCCAGGTTAAGGACGAGGTGTGCCCCGTCTCGTCCTCCGGGGGTACGAACCCTCCCCGAGACCTAGTACGGAGGTCCCCCTAGGGGCAGTCCTCCCACCGGTGGAGCCCTTCTCAGGGGCGTCTCCCCCCTCGGACGCATCCAGGCTCCACCCTCCCGCGGTGTCAGGGTCAAGTGGGAAGCTGTTCGGCGGCAGATAGGTGCAAGGGGAAAGCAACAGGGAAGGACCCCGGTGGGCCGTACGACACCCGCGATACGCGACACCGCACAGCACACCGGAACGGACAAGCGCTCAGCCGTGGTCGCGGCTCTGATGCTCGCGATGGCGCTGGCGGCACTCGACTCCACCATCGTCTCCACGGCCGTGCCCCAGATCGTCGGTGACCTGGGCGGCTTCTCGGTGTTCTCCTGGCTCTTCTCCGGATATCTGCTGGCCGTGACCGTGACCCTCCCGGTCTACGGCAAGCTCTCCGACACCTTCGGCCGCAAGCCGGTGCTGATCGCGGGCGCGGTGGTGTTCCTGCTGGGGTCGCTGCTGTGCGCGGTGGCGTGGAACATGGCGGCGCTGATCGCGTTCCGGATCGTGCAGGGGCTGGGCGGCGGGGCCCTTCAGGGGACGGTCCAGACGCTGGCCGCCGACCTGTATCCGCTCAAGGAGCGCCCGAAGATCCAGTCCAAGTTGTCCACGGTGTGGGCGCTTTCGGCGGTGGCCGGACCGGGGTTGGGCGGGGTCCTGGCGGCGTACGCGGACTGGCGCTGGATCTTTCTCATCAACCTGCCCATAGGGGCGGTGGCGTTGTGGCTGATCGTGCGCCATCTGCACGAGCCCGAGCGCGAAACGACGGGCACGCGCGCGCGTATCGACTGGGCGGGCGCGCTGGCGGTGTTCGCGTGCGGGGGTGTGCTGCTGACGGCACTGGTGCAGGGCGGGGTGGCGTGGCCGTGGCTCTCGGGGCCGTCCTTCGCCCTCTTCGGTACGGGACTTGCCCTCGCGGCGGTCGTCGTGCTGGTGGAGCGCAGGGCGGCCGAGCCGATCATCCCCGGGTGGGTGTGGCGGCGCCGGACGATCGCGGCGGTGAACCTGGCGCTGGGCGCGCTGGGACTGCTGATGGTGGCCCCGGCGGTCTTTCTGCCCACGTACGCCCAGGCGGTCCTGGGCCTCGCCCCGGTGGCGGCCGGATTCGTGCTGTCCGTCTGGACGTTGAGCTGGCCGGTGTCGGCCGCGCTCAGCCAGCACGTGTACCGAAGGATCGGCTTCCGCAACACGGCGATGCTGGGCATCGCAGCGGCCTCCTTGATCCTGCTGGCGTTCCTGTTCCTGCCGTATCCCGGGCAGGCCTGGCAGCCGACGCTGCTGATGCTGTTGCTGGGCGCGGCCCTGGGCCTGTTCCAACTGCCGCTGATCATCGGCGTGCAGTCGACGGTCGGCTGGTCGGAGCGGGGTACGGCGACAGCGTCCATCCTCTTCTGCCGGCAGACCGGCCAGACGGTGGGCGCGGCGCTCTTCGGCGCGGTGGCGAACGGCGTGCTGGCGTCGCGGCTCGGCGGGGCGAGCGACCTGGACTCGGTGACCCGGGCACTGGATTCCGGCGGCACGGCCCCGGAGGCCACCAGGCGGGCCATCGCCGACGCGGTGCACGCCGTGTATCTGGGGGCGTCCTGCGCGGCGGCGCTGGCCTTCCTGGTGCTGTTGCTGCTGGCGCCGAGGCGGTTCCCGGTGCTCAAGGAAGACGGACAGTGAACCCGGCTGACTCGGGTTCCCGCGCGCGGGGGCCGCGACGCATGCTCATGCGTCAGCCCAGGGTGACGCGGGCGGCGACCGGCAGATGGTCGCTACCGGTGGCGGGCAGGGTGCGGATGTGACCGACGGTCGCGGAGCGGGCCATCACCTGGTCGATCCGGGCCAGCGGCAGGGCGGCGGGGAAACTGAAGGCGAAGCCCCGCTCCGCCACGTTCATCCGTGAGGTCAGGGGGGCCAGCCCACGGTCGTCGACGGTGCCGTTGAGGTCGCCCAGCAGAAGCACCGTTCCCAGCTTCTCGGCGGCGACGGCCCGGCCCAGCAGTTCGGCGCTCTCATCGCGCCAGGAGGACGCGAGGCCGCTCGCCCGGACGCGGACCGAGGGCAGGTGCGCGACATACGCCGCGACGGCGCCGTACGGCGTGTGAACCACGGTCCGCAGCCCGCGACTCCAGGCCTCCGCGATCCCCTGGGGTTTGATGTCCACCAGCCGGGCACCGGAAAGCGGATGCTTCGACCAGAGCCCGACGGTGCCCCGGACCACGTGGTACGGGAAGTCCGGGGCGAGCGCCTTCTCGTAGACCGGCAGCGCCCGCGGCACCAGTTCCTCCAGCGCGATGAGATCGGGCTCGGCGTCGGCGAGGGCGCGGGCGGTGCCCTCCGGGTCGTCGTTCTCGTCGCTGACGTTGTGCTGCACCACGACCAACTCGCGCGCGCCGGGCTTCGCCGCGGGCGGGAGCAGCCCGCCGAAGAGGTACGTCCAGGCCGCGACCGGCAGCAGGAGGGCCACCAGTGCGACGGCCGACCGGCGCAGCAGGGCCGCGCCGAACAGCACCACGACCACCAGGCCCAGCCACGGCAGGAAGGCTTCCAGCAGACTGCCCAGCCGCCCCACGGAGTTGGGCACCGCCCGGTGGAACACCAGCAGCCCGGCGGTCAGTACGGCGAGTGCCGCGAGCACCCGCCCCCGGGCCCACGGGTCCGCCGCCACCGCCTTCACCGTCGACGTCATGTCACTGTCCGCTCGATCGCCCGCCCGCTCCACCATGGCTTCCCGTCCGCTTGATCTCCCTTTCCAAGACGAGCCGCGGAGTGGATCAGTTTCTGCGATCCTGCGGCCCATGGTGAAGCTGGAGCGGCTGCGGGGCGATCACGCGGATGCACTGTTGGCCTTCGAGCGGGAGAACCGGGAGTACTTCGCGCGTACGGTGCCGGATCGCGGCGACGCCTACTTCGCCGACTTCGCCTCCCGGCACGCGGCTCGGCTGGCCGAACAGGACGCCGGGATCTGCCACTTCCATGTGGTCGTGGACGAGCGAGGCGGGATCGCGGGCCGCGTGAACCTGGTCGATGTCGAGGACGGTTCCGCCGAACTCGGGTACCGCGTCGGCGAGCACGCGGCGGGCAAAGGCGTCGCCACAGCGGCGGTGGCGGAGGTGTGCCGGGTCGCGGGTTCGGCGTACGGGCTGACCTCCCTGGTCGCGGTCACCACCCTGGACAACCTCGGGTCCCGGACCGTCCTGGAGCGGAACTCCTTCGCCCTCGTGGAGGACACCGTTGTGGCTGGCAAGCCCGGTATCCGCTACCGCCGCTCGCATCTGTGGGTCCCGTGAGCCGCCACGGCGACCACCAGCAGGACAGGCCCTAGGGCACGCCCCCTATCCCCGTTCCGGGGACGGACCACCCTCCCGGAGGACGCCCCGTCGCCTGTCGGCCACGTCTGCTGAAGTCATGGATTTCAACAGGCGTACGGCGATGGCGGCGGGCTTGGGCGCGACGGTGGTGGCGGCGACGGGCATCGGCACGCGCACCGCCCGCGCAGCCGGCCCTGGAGGGATCACCGTCCCCGGCGAGTCCCCGACCCGCACGAACATCCCGGTCGCCCGCGACCGCCGCGCCTCCGGTGGCCGCTACCTCGCCCTGCTCACGAGCGAACACCCCCCGCCGGACACCGGCTGGTACGCCACATACCGCGTCCGCGTCCCGCACCAGCAGGTGTACGCGCTCACCGCCGTCGCGACCGCGCCCGTGGAGACACCGCACACGGAGGCCGTCGCCTCCTACCTCCAACTGTCGGTCAACGACGGCCCCTTCACCGACCTCGCCCGCTCCCAACCGCACTGGTACGGCTCGCCGCCCGCCTGGGGCGATCTGTCCGTCCTGGATCTCGGCACCCGGGAACTCCGCGGTGGGGACAACACGTTCACCTTGCGGGTCATCGAGCCCACGATCCTTGACAACACCACTGCTTACGCCTTTTCTCTGGACCACTTCACCCTGCGCCCTCTGCCCGGCCCGGCTCTCCGCGAGGCCCATGTCCGCCGCCACCGCGTCGGCACCCCAGCCCACCTCCGCCTGACCCTCGACGGACACGCCACCCGCCCGCACCCAGTCCGCTACACCGTCACCGACTACTTCGGCCACCAGGTCACCGACGGCGGTACGACCATCCGCGCAGGCCACACCACCACGACGGTCCCCCTCCCCGCCGACCTCCCGCCCGGCCACTACCGCATCCGCACCGACGACGGCACGTCAAGCACCTTCGCCCGTCTCCCGGCCCGCCCCGCGGTCACCGACGCGACCGCCAACCGCTTCGGCGTCAACGTCTGGGCGTCCTCCCTCGTACCGCCCTCCCGGCTGGACGAATTCGCCGCCGCCGTAAGGGACATGGGAGCCGCCTGGATCCGCGACGGACAGTCCTGGCCGGTCGCCGAGCCCACACCCGGTGCGTACGACACCGCGCACCACGACCGCGTCACCCGCACGCTGCGTGCCCACGGTCTCGCCGTCCTGGACGTCCTCTCCCCTGCCCCCGAGTGGGCGATGACCGACGCCTCGCTGCCCCTGCCCGCGGACCTGCGCCACGCCTACCGCTACGCCCGCCGCCTCGCCCTGGCCGCCCCGGAGGCGCTCCAGCTCTCCAACGAGCCCGACGTCGACACCACCCGCAGCACCGGCGACGCCCACGCCGCGTTTGTGAAGGCGGCGGCGCTCGGCACCAAGGACGCCTGTGACGAACCGCCGCTCGTCGTCCTGCCCGGCCTCGCCCAGGCCGGCCCCTTCCAGGACCTGATGCTCGCGAACGACGTCGTCCGGTACGCCGATGTGTGGGCCTTCCACGGCTATCCCGATCCCGCCGAGCAGGACGATCCCGCGTTCCCCGGCGCGGCGGACGAGCAGCACGCGCTCGCCCGGCGGCACGGGGCCGATGAAGTACCGCTGTGGATGACGGAGTGCGGGGCGTTCCTGGAGACGTCCGGCGACCTCAACCCGGCGCAGGAGCGCGTCCAGGCACGGTTCCTGGTGCGGTCGATGGTGGAAGGGCTGGCCGCCGGGAACGGTCGGCAGTTCTGGTTCGCGGGACCGCCGCTGCACGACGACGGCGTGTACTTCGGCCTCCTCGACCGGGACTTCGGGCCCCTCCCCGCCTACAGCGCCTTCGCCGCGCTGACCTCGCTGCTCGGCGCGGCGCACTTCGTCGGGCCGGTGCGGCATCCGCCTGCCGGCGTCCGGGGGTTCGTCTTCGACGACGGATGCGGGCAGCGGGTCACGGTGGTGTGGGCCGAACGGCCCGCGCGCGTGCGGCTGCGGGTGCCGGTGCCCGGGGTGGCGTACGACATCATGGGGCGGCCGTTGGCGGACCTGACGGAGGGGGCCGCCGTGATCGTGTCGCCGGATCCGGTCTACGTCGTCTCGCGTGCCGGGTCTCCCGACCTACGGGGTGCCGGTGTGCGCCACCGCCCCGGCGCCCTCTCCCCCGCCGAGCACATCGTCCTCAGCCAGCGCTACGCCGCCCGCAATGCCGCGCCCGGCAAGGACAACGGCGACGCGCCGCCGCCGTACGGCTACCGCCTCGGCCGCCGTACGCGCATGACCGTCGACGTCTACAACTTCGGTGGCTCGGGGCAGTACGTGACGGTCGCGGCGGAGGCGATGGGGGCGGGGTGGTCGGTGCGGCCGGCGGCGGGTACGCGGGTGTGGGTGCCGGCCGAGGGGCGGGTCGGTGTGGAGTTCTTGGTGGTGGCGGGGAGTTCGGTGCGGCGGCGGGTGGATCGGCGGCTGGCGTTCCGGGCGCGGCTCGACAACGCGGGCGGCGGGCGCGGCGAGGTGCCCGGCAGTGTGGCCCTCGTTCACCTCAAGTAGGGCCGCGGTCGCCTCCAGTAGCCCCACAGTGGACACAAAGGTCTGAGTTAACCGGGGTAACACCCCAGGTCAGACACAGTTCGGCGTAAGTAAGCGCATACCGACCACTCAGTTTGGTGAAACCCTCGACCATCCCGGTACTGCGCAGTAACGTGCGTGGCTCGCCCGCCCCCCACACACTCCCTGCGGTCCGCCGCACCGGACCCGAGCCACGCAAGGAGCACCGGGATGTCCTCCCCGTACCACCCGTACGACCCGCACGACCGGTATGACCCGCACGACCCGTTCTCACCGTTCCCGCGGTACCCGGCCCCACCGGCACCCCCGTCTCCGTCCGCGTCCCCGTCGTACGCCACCTACCCCTGGCAACCCCCCACCCCTCCGGAGCCGACCGCACCCCCACGCCACCGAACCCCGGACCACCCGCCCCTCGGGCACCACAGCGACCTGCGGATCCTGCGCACCGCCTACCGCTGGCAGCGGCGCGTGGCGACGCTCACCGCACTCGGGTACTTCACCCTCTTCCTGATCCTGTCCGCCGTCGCGCCCGGGTTCATGACGAGCACCATCACCGACGGGCTGCCCACCGGCCTGCTGCTCGCGCTGCTCCAACTGCCCGTCACCTGGCTGGCGATATGGCTGTATGAGCACACGGCCGGCCGTTACGTCGACCCGCTCGCGGACCGCATCCGCAAGGAGGCCGCGGTGGAGGCCAAGCGCGAGGCGGGCAAGAGGGAGGCCGGGCGATGACGGACTTCAGCTCGGACGCGCAGGCGTGGTCGCTGGTCGCGTTCTGCACCGTGGCCACGATCACGCTGCTGCTGTGCGTGATGATGGGCCCGGACCGGGACGACCTCGACGAGTTCTACACGGGCTACAGCTCCCTGTCCCCCATGCGCAACGGCCTGGCGATCGCGGGCGACTACATCAGCGCGGCGACCGTGCTGGGCACGACCGGGGTGATCGCGCTGTGCGGCTACGACGGCATCGTGCTGGCGCTGAGCACGACCCTGTCGCTGATGCTGCTGATGTTCCTGCTCGCCGAACCCCTGCGCAACGCGGGCCGGTTCACGATGGGCGACGCGCTGGCGCGCCGGATGCCGGGGCGGGGTGTACGGGTCGCGGCGTGCGTGGTGACGCTGGCCGCGCTGGTGCCGCTGATGCTGGTGCAGTTGGCGGGGACCGGGCAACTGCTGGCGTTCATCCTGGGGTTCTCGGGCGACTCCCTGAAGACGGGGTGCATCGTCGGGCTGGGTGTGCTGATGATCAGCTACGCGGCCATCGGCGGGATGAAGGGCACCGCCCTCATCCAGATCCTGAAGATGGTGATGCTGCTCGGGTCGGGCGTCGTGGTCGCCGTACTGGTGCTGCGGCGGTTCGACTGGGATCCGGGCGCGCTGTTCGACGCGGCGGCGGCGCGGAGCGGGGTCGGCTCGGCGTTCCTGGAGTCGGGCTTGCAGTTCTCGGGCGGTCCGCACCCCCGCCTCGACATGATCAGCTCCCAGCTCGCGGTCGTCCTCGGCGGTGCGGTACTGCCGCACATCACCATGCGCATGTACACGGCGAGCGGTGCGCGTCAGGTGCGGCGGTCCATGTCCTGGGCGGTGTCCAGCGTGGCGGTGTTCGTGCTGGTGATCACGGTGATCGGCTTCGGCGCCGTGGCACTGATCGGGCGGGAGGTGATCGCCGGGGCGGATCCGCAGGGCAACACGGCGTATCTGCTGGGGACCAGGGCCGCGTTCGGCGTCGATGTCTCCACCACGGAGACGCTCGTCTTCACGGCGGTCACCACGGCCATCTTCCTGACCGTGCTCGCCTCGGTCGCGGGCATGATCCTCGCCTGCGCGAACTCCCTCGCCCATGACGTGTTCGCCACCCGGCTGCGGGAGCTGTCCGGCCGCCGCGAGATGGCGGTGGCACGACTGTCGGCGCTGGCGGTGGGCGTCCCGGCGATCGTGCTGGCGACGATGGTCCAGCACCGCAGCCTGCAGCCACTGGTGACCCTGTCCTTCACCCTCGGCGCCTCCGCCATCGCGCCGGCCCTCGTCTACAGCCTCTTCTGGCGCCGGTACACCCGCGCCGGCCTGCTGTGGACGCTGATCGGCGGCTCGGCGGTGGTGCTGGTCCTGATGCCGGGGACCAATCTTGTCTCCGGGTCACCGATTTCCGCCTTCCCCGACGCCGACTTCAACTGGTTCCCCTTCACGACACCCGGGCTCGTGTCGATTCCGGCCGGGTTCCTCCTCGGGTGGCTGGGGACGGTCGCGTCCGGGCGGAGCGAGTCGGAGGAACAGCGGCGGCAGTACGAGGCCGTGGAGGGGTGGATTCTGGCGGGGGCGGTGCGAAGGGGGAACTGAGCCGAGGGGGAGCCTCCGAGTGGCCTCCGGGTCACTCGCCGGGGGCGGGCTGCATCTCGGCGTCGGGGTCCTCGCCGGTCTCCGCCCGTGGTTGATTGCCACGGGCGCGCAGCAGGTCCGCCCTGGCGTAGGTGAGATGGGCCACCGCCTTGATGATCGCTGCCGCGCCCGCGGTGACGCCCGAGGTCAGGCCCGCGATCGCCACGATGACCTGCGCGGTCTCGGAGGCGTCGAAGCCGAGTGGGTGGGGCTCGTCGAGCAGGGGCCGGGCGGCCAGGAAGGCGATGGCGTATCCGAGCAGGGCCACCGCGGCCAGGAGGGTCATCTCGCGGAGGCGCCGGGCAGAGTCCGCGGGCTGTACGGCGGCGCCGGGGACGTGGTGACGTCCACGGCCTCTCAGCACCGCCCCCGCGAGGGCACCCGTCGCGGCGGCGGCCACGGCGGCGACGACCACCTGTGCCGCGGGCACGCCCCCGCCGTCGGACGCGGTGTCGCGGGTGAGGACCAGCCCGGCGAGTGCCAGGACGCAGAGCATCAGCGCGAAGGTGATCAGCCGGGCGGCCGCGCTGAACAGCGGCGGCCTGTCGTCCGGCGTCGCGGCGCGGTTGGGGTGCACCTCGCCGTCCCGGATACCGCCGAGCAGTCGTACCGGGCTCCCCACGCGGCCGCCCGACAGCAGCACCAGCACCTTGAAGTGGTCACCACGGTTGAGCGGCACGCGCGGGAGGCGCAGCTGGTTGCCCTGGTAGCCGAAGCCCACCGAGGGCGTGAAGTGGTCCATCAGGTGATCGAGGTGGGGCGGCTGGGTGACCGAGACGCCCCGGACCGCGCGGTCGGTGAACATCACGGTGAGGCCGTGGTGTTCGCGGCCCGTGTAGTCGTCGTTCCCGATGCTCTGCGTGCCGTCGTTCTCGATCCGCAGCAGCACGAGGGTCGCGTCGTCCATGCCCGGTGTCTCGTCGAACAGACCCAGGCGGACACCGGCTCGTCGCCGCCACGCATCGTCGTCGACCGGGCTGTCCATCTGCACCCGGTAACCGATCTGCTTGCGACGCGGCACCCGGCGCTCGTACCAGACCATGGCCACCGAGGCGACGACCATCACGACGACCGCCACCACAGCCACGACATCCTGCGCGCTCAGCCAGTCCACGGTGCCTCAACTCACGTCCGATACAGGGCGGTTCCCGTTCCCACCTTGCCCGGACGCAGCGTCCCGCAACCGGCGTCGCTCACTCCTGGGACGCCTGCCGGGTCAGCGTCATCAGGCTGTTGCGCATCTGGTCCATGTGCGTGCGCACCTCGTCCCAGGTCTTCCCGTGCTCGTGCAGCACCCGATCCGTCTCCTGGGTGATCTCCTCCGCGCGCTTCCGGGCCTCCGCGAGAAGCTCGGTCGCGTGCGCCCGCGCCTCCTCCTGCAACCGTTTCGCCGAGTTCTCCGCGTCCGCCAGCACCAGCTCCGCCTCGGCCACCGAGGCCTCGGCCCGTGCCAGCCGCTCCACCTCCGACGCCCCCAGCGCGGCCACCCGTTCCTCGGCCTCCCGCTCGGCCTCGGCAATCCGCGCGGCCTGGTCCTTCGCCTGGTCGGTGAGCAGACCGTTGGTGCGCTGCCGCGTCTCCCGCAACGGCCCGAGCACCTCCCCGCGCCCCTCCTTCAACGCCCGCCGGGCGGCGATACGGATCTCCCCCGCCTCATTGCGCGCCGCGAGCAACCGCTGACGGGCGTACTCGTCGGCCTCGGCGCCCACGACCTCGGCGTGCGCCTGTGCCGCTTCCCGCACGCCCTCCGCGTACGTCTGCGCCTCCTCCACCACATGCCGCGCCTCCTGCCGCGCCCTCTCCCGCATGACCGCGGCCTCCGCCTCCGCCAACTCGAAGAGCCGGCGCGCGCCCTCCCCGAGCGTCTCGTACGTCTGCGGGGCCAGTAGCGCCACCGCCTCCCGCAACCGCTCCGCCTCCTCCTCCATCTCCCTGGCGAGCACGGTGAGCCGGGCGGCCCGTTCCCAGGCGGCGTCACGGTTCTGGAAGACGGCGTCGACGTAGGCGTCGACCTGGTCGGGACGGTAGCCACGCCCGCGTACGACCACGAAGTCGTGGAGCGAGCCCGGTGCGCCGCTCATCCTGAACCCCTCTCCGCCGAGGAAGCGAAAATGATGATTTAGCGCACATCTTGATGTATCGGGCGGAAGCGTTCATAACGCGACACTCCGCGTGCGGGACACGGGCGGAGGCACTGAGCCCGCAGGAAAAGCGCAGACGGGCGCATACGAAAGGGCCGGCTCCCGGTCGCACAACCGGGAGCCGGCCCTTTCACTCCTGCACGCCGCTGTCAGCGGCAGCCGGGTGATGTCACGTCAGACGTCATGCCGAACGCCATGTCAGACGTCACCTCAGGTGTCATGTCAGGTGCCACGTCAAATGGAACAGTCGGGCGGCGTCACAGCAACCCGTCCCACATCTGCTCCAACAGCACCGACCACCAGCTCTCCGGCGAGCCGAGCGCCGCCGGGTCGAGGGAGGCGAGCTGGGCCTGGAAGTCGACGGTCCAGCGGCCCGCCTGCTCCTGGTTCAGGCCGAAGCGAAGACGCCACATCCGGCCGAGCAGCGCCAGGCAGCGCTGGAACTCGGGCAGGCCCGTGTTCACGAACTGCGGCGGTACGGGCGCACCGCCCGGGCCCGCCTCCACCGGCACGGCGACGATGTTCGCCGTCCCGTACTGGACACAGAGCGCCTTGCCGAAGTCGCTGCCCATGACGAGGTACGACCCCGCGTCCGAGGCCGGCTGCACCCCGCGCTCCTGCGCGAGCTCCGCCAGCGTCGGAACGGGCCGCCCCGGGTGGGCCTGCGCCCAGAAGAACGGACCCAGGTCCATCGGCAGACCACCGACGACCAGGCTGTGCGCCACGACCGGCGGCACGCCCTGCCGGGACACGGCGGCCTGCTCGAACCGGAAGATCCCCGGCCCGAACGTCCCCGCCAGTTCCTGCGCCACGCCCTCCGGCGGAATCGGCGGCGCCGGCTGCACCTGCGGCAACGGGGCACGCACCGGCGCCGGGCGGGCGGGCCCGTCGGCCACCTGGTGCAACTCACCCTGATGCGCGAGCAGTTGCCGCATGCCCTGTTGCCGGCTCGTGTGAT
Organism: Streptomyces sp. cf386; assembly: GCF_900103585.1. GTDB lineage: Bacteria > Actinomycetota > Actinomycetes > Streptomycetales > Streptomycetaceae > Streptomyces. The sequence goes on along the minus strand of NZ_FNHV01000002.1, from coordinate 656,022 downwards.
CCATACCGTACGGCGCGATGGACGTGATCCGCGCCTGCGGCCACTGCTCCCGGATCATCCGCGCACAGTACGCACCCGGCAGCTCGCACGACTCCAACTCCGTGTGCAGCTCCAGCACCTGGTCCGGCGGCACGTTCATGCCCCGCAGCTCATGGAAGATCTGCCACTCCGGATGCGGCGTCCCCGGCGCCGAACGCCGGATCAGCTGCTGCTCCGACCCGTCCTGCGCGCGGTAGCGGAGGACGGCCTGGTAGCCGGGGCCGACGGTCGGCTGGCCGGTGGGGGGCTGAGGGTAGCCGTAGGCCGGGGGCCGACCTGGGGTGGAGGGTTGGCCCGGAGCCGGGGCCGGAGGGCCGGGCTGGCCGGGCGGCGGTACGGCACCTGGCGGCATCGGGGGCTGCGGGGTGGCCGGGGCCATGCCGGGGGCGCCGGGCGCGGCGGGGACGCCCGGGGCTGGGGGCATGCCGGGAGCGCCAGGCGGTTGTGGAGCGCCGGGGGCGCCTGCAACACCGGGCACGCCAGGAGACTGCGGAGCACCGGGCACGCCAGGGGGTAGCGGAGCCCCGGGCGCGCCAGGGGCCGGGGGCAGGCCAGGAGCACCGGCAACACCGGGTACGCCTGGGGGCTGCGGAGCGCCGGGCGCGTTGGGCGCACCAAGGGCGCCGGGACCGGCTGGAGCACCGGGCGCGCCCGGAACGCCGGGACCGCCGGGACCGCCGGGTGCCTGCGGGGGCGGCGGTACACCGGGGCCGCCCACCGGGGGCGCGGCCAGCACCGTCTCCGCATGGTGAACGGCACCGCGAGCGCCGCCCGCCGAGCCCTGGGAGGCCTGCCCGCCAGGGAAGCCGGGAGGCTGCGGGGCGCCTGGGGAGTGCGGGGCGCCTGGGGAGTGCGGGGCGCCGGGCGCACCCGGAACACCGGGAGGCTGCGGAGCACCGGGAGTGCCAGGCGCACCCGGAACACCGGGAACTCCAGGAGGCTGCGGAGCCCCAGGCATGCCCGAAGCACCCGGAACACCAGGCGCGTGAGGAGCACCAGGCGGATTCGGCGCACCCGGA
>NZ_FNHV01000002.1:301460-654954 GCF_900103585.1 Streptomyces sp. cf386 | reverse complement strand
CCAGGAGGCTGCGGAGCCCCAGGCATGCCCGAAGCACCCGGAACACCAGGCGCGTGAGGAGCACCAGGCGGATTCGGCGCACCCGGAGTGCCAGGGGCACCTGGGGCAGCCGGGGCACCCGGAGGCTGCGCCAGACCCCCCATCTGACTCGGGTCGGCCAGCACCGTGGCGGCATGGTGAACCGCGCCCGGAGGCGTACCGGGCGGATTCGGCGCGCCGGGCGCACCTGGAGCACCTGGAGCACCCGGGACACCCGGCGGCTGCGGAGCGCCGGGCCCGTTCGCGCCCCCCGGCCCCTGCGGCGCACCCGGCCCCGCAACACCCTCGGGCCCGTCCGGCCCCAACGCCGACACGAGCTGCGTCGGAACGTACCCACCCGCCGGCGTACCCGGAGCGGACGGCGGCGGAGGCGTACTCCCCGCCCGCGCACCCGACGCACCCGGCATCCCCGGAGCACCCGGCGGTGGCGGCGGCGTAGCCCCACCCCGCGCACGCGGAGGAGGCGCCGCCTTGCTGGTCGCCGCATCGGCGATGTCCCCGGCGTTCGGCGCAAGCGGCCGCCCCGGAGCACCCGGCGCACCAGGGGCACCCGGCGCCTGCGGCGGCACACCCGCACCACCGGCGGGCCCGCCCTGCGGGTAGCCGTAAGACGGCGCACCCGGCCCAGGCGGAGGCGGCGGCGTCACACCCGGCGCAGGAGCGCCCGACGGAGGCGTACCCGGCCCACCCGCACCCTGCGGATACCCGTACGACGCCCCACCCGGCACCGGCGGGGGCGTGCTGCCCTGCGGCGCACCGCCCTGCGCACTCGGCGTGTCATGGCCGCCAACCACCGTGGGCGGAAGCCCGCTGCCACCCGACATCAACGCCGTCTCGGCATCCGGCGGCACACTGTCGTCACCGCTCAACGGCGGCGCGAACACCGTCTCCGGCAACGGCACGGAACGGTCCTCGCCGATATCGATGCTGGTGTCCGTCCCGGCCCACGGAGTCGCGCCCTCAGGCGCACCCGGCACAGACACACCCGGCACGGGAGTCGCCGAAGCCCCAGCCCCAGCCCCAGACGCACCCGAGCCCCCCGGAACCCCACCCGACGTACCGCCGGAGGCACCCGCACCCGCACCCACGCCATCGCCAGAACTGTCAGACCCGGCCCCCGAGTCCCCAGCCCCACCGTCCTGCCGCTGATCCGGGATCCCCAACTTGTCCGCCGCCTCCTGCAGCCACTCCGGCGGCGTCAGCAGGAACGACGTCTGGTTCAGATCCACCCGAGCCGGAGCGGCCGGCGCCGGTTGCGCCGCCGCTCCCCCACGGCCGTACTCCTCCTCGTACCGGCGAATCACCTCACCCACCGGCAGCGACGGCCACAACGTGGCCTCCCCGCTGTCCCGGGCGAGCACCAGCCGCTGATCGCCCCCGTCCGAACGCGGTCCGTCCGCACGGTCCTCGGCCCACACCACGAACCCGAGCTCGAACTCCCGTACCCGCACCTCACGATGCTGGTACGACGGGACATCCCCGTTGATCCACTCTTCCGCGCGCTCCTGCGCCTGTGCGAACGTCACCATCGCGAAGCTCACTCCCCCACCGAAGCCGCAGAAGACGCAGAGGACGGCGAAGCCACCGGCACCGCCCGCGCGAACCCACCGTCCACCATCAGATTCGCCACCGTCTCCAACTCCGGCGGAGAACCCGCCAGTCGGGACAGGAACGCGTCGAAGTCCTCACCGCACGGCACCAGCAGGCGCGCCACGCGATCGGCCGCCGGCCAGGCCGGATCCACATCCCGCGCATCGTCGTACGCGCAGAACCACACCGAACCGAGCCGCTCGCCCCGCACCTTCAGGGCCAACAACCCGCCCTGCACGAACCCGACGCCCAGATAGTCCTTGGTCAGATGGTCCCGCAGGCACTTGTTGACGTAGACCAGGTCATTTATCGCCGCCTCATCCCGGACCGTGAACAGCGGCTGATCGACCAACAGGCCCAACTCCGCGTCCAGAGCCGTCCCCACGGGAGCGCACCCGCCCGCCGCCTTCAGGAACGACCGGTACGCGCCCGGCAGCCGATACCCCAGGTCCTCCTCGACCCCCAGCACCTGCGACTCCGTCACCGCCACACCCGACTTCGGCAGCCCGAAGTGCGCCGGGCGCGTGTCCTGCAACGGCCGCGTTCCCCGCTTGTTCTGGTCCACCGCCGACGTCGCGATCCCACCGTGATGCCGCAGCAGCGCCTTCACCTCGACCGGAACCAACTCCAGCCGCCGCGAACCCACCACGTGGTGCCACGTCCAGCCGTGCGGCGTCGCCACCGCCGGCACCGTGTCCCACAGATCGTGTCCCGACGCCGCCAGCGCCGCGTTCGCCGACACATAGTCCGTCAGCCGCAACTCGTCGACACCGAAGCCCTCCGGCGGCTCCGCGATCTCCGCCGCCGCACGCGCGTACGGCGAGAAATCGGGGTAACCACGCTCGTCGACCCGTACTCCTCTCGGGTGACGGGACGCGCGTACCGGATCCGGGAAATGCACGACCTGCCCGGCGTAGGCCGCGTTCGGCGGCGCGGCTTGCTGCCCGAGCCGACCTGTCGTCATGGCGGTTGCCCCCTGCGGCGTTCTGATACGGGACGCCACGACCACCCTCGGTCGTGGCGCCCCGTATCGACTGTCTCGTCTGCGTCCACGCGTCACCGCATGGAAAGCGGTGCCGACAGCCTATGCGGTACTACGAGACCGGTCACCGGCGCCGGTCATGCCCCCCTCCGCTTCCGTGACCAGCCGTCACCCCGCCGTGACAGCCCGCCCAAACCCGGGCGTGTCGCGCCGCCCCAGCTTCCGCACCCGCCTCGCCGTTTGGCACTCTGTGACGTCCGAGAGCATGCCCACGGGATGCTCGGGAGGGGATGACGATCATGAACACCACGCAGACGGGGCGCGACGCGGCGAGGTCTGGCGACCCCCGCATCGGCTGGAGCGCCACCGAAACCCCCCACGCGCCCGCCCTGCGCCACCGCCGCGACGGCATACTCCCCACCGTCGCCGCCGCCCTCTCCGTCCGCGGCGCCACCCTCACCGGCACCGCCGCCCGCGGCGACCAGCCCCCCGAGCTGCACCACCTCGTCCAGGACTTCCTCGACACCCTCACCAGCGGCGAGCGCGACCGCTTCACCGGCCGGTGCGCCGAGACCATCCTCATCTCCCGCCACATCGCCACCGTCGACGCCACCCGCAGCAAACGCGCCGCCCGCAAACCCATGACCAACGGCGAGGCCCGCAAGGCCCTCAAACAGGCCAAGCTCACCGCCCGCCGCATCCGCGAGGACGGCGACCCCCTCCACGGCAGCTTCGCCGCCCCCTGCCGCGCCTGCACCGCGCTGAGCACCCACTTCGGCGTCTACATCGTCGACCCGACAGCAGCAGACGGCTGACCCACCCACCCCCCGCACGTCCCATAGGCACCGACGAACGAAGGGCAGATGCACACCGACCGCACCTCCACCACCCGCTTCCCCGTCCCCGTCGACGCCGCCCTGCGCGCCGCCGGCTGGCAGCCCGGGCGCTGGGACATCAAGCAGGCCGAGATCTGGGCCGACGCCCTGCGCGAACACACCTCACCCGTCGGCCACCGCCACGTCGTCTTCCCCGCCGCGGTGGAAGCCTGGGCCGAATTCGGCGGTCTGCACATCAGCCCCACCGGCCCCGGCCGCCAGGTCGCCCCCGCGAGCGTCCACTTCGACCCGCTCCACGGCCTGCACATGGCCCGCACCCTCGGCGACCTCGGCCGCGCCCTCGACACCGAGGTCTGCCCCCTCGGCGCCGAAACCGACACCCATGCCCTCCTCGCCATCGACACCGAAGGCCGCGTCTACACCCTCGACCACACCGGCGACTGGTACCTCGGCCCCGACATCGACCAAGCCCTCTCCGGACTGGTCGCAGGCATAGAACCGGTACGACTGACAGCGGGCTGACACCCGAAAGAGCCGCACCACCAGCGGCACGGCAACGGCAACGGCAACGGCAAACAGGACGCGATAAGCCGCCACCGCGACGCCAAGCTCCGCGCGGCTACGCCGCCGCCGGAATCACCGCCGACACCCGGAAACCCCCCGCGTCCGTCGGCCCGGACACAAACACCCCGCCCAGCGCCACGACCCGCTCCTTCATCCCCACCAGGCCGTTACCCCCCGACGGCAACCGCGCCGACGACTCCGACGACACCTCCGGCGGCGGCTCGTTCTCCACCTGCATCGCGATCTCCGTCACCCGATGCGCCAGCCGCACATGCGTCTTCGCCCCCGCCGCATGCTTGTGGACGTTGGTCAACGCCTCCTGTACCACCCGGAACGCCGTCTGCTCGATCTCCCGCGCATACGACCGCGAGTCCCCCTCCACGGACAGATCCACCACCATCCCCGCGGCGGCCGACTGCCCGATCAACTCGTCCAACTCGGACAGACAGGGCCCCTCGGCAACCCCCTCGTCCTGCCCGCCCCGCTCCCGATCGGCCGCGGCGGCGGCAGCGGCCCCCACAGCGGCAAGCGGCACGACGGCCTGCTGAACCATCCCGCCCCGGCCGGCGCCACCACCGGTACCGCCCGCACTCCGCAGCACCCCGAGCATCTCCCGCAACTCGGTCAACGCCTGGCGCCCCATGTCCCCCACCAACGCGGCGTTCTTCACCGCCTTCTCGGGATCCTTGCGGGCCACCGCCTGCAACGCGGCGGCATGCACGACCATCAGGCTCACCCGGTGCGCGACGACGTCATGCATCTCCCGGGCGATCCGGGTCCGCTCCTCGCCGCGCGCCCACTCGGCCCGCTCCTCCGCCCGCTCCGCGAGCAACTGAAGCTCCCGCTCAAGACTGTCGGCCCGCTCCCGAAGGCTCTCCATCAGCCGCCGCCGGGCCCCCACATACAGGCCGAGCAGGAGAGGCGGCGCGGTCACCCCGACAGCGGTGGTGACCGAGGCGAACGGAATCACCCAGTCCCCGAAGGTCAACGTCCCCCGCGCCACGTCCTGCCGCACCCACACGAACGTCACGATCAGCGTGCCGACGAACGACATGCCGGCCAGCGAGGCGATGATCCGCCGCGGCAGTTCGGAGGCGGCGAGAGTGTAGAGCCCGACTATGCCCATCAGGAAGCCCATCTGGGCGGGCATCACCGCGATCGACACGAGGACGACGGCGATGGGCCACCGCCGCCGCAGCACCAGCACCGAGCCGGCCAGAACCCCGAACACCACCCCCGCGGCCTCCGGAATCCCGGCCTCCCGCGCGAACCTAACCCCCTCGGCCCCACACTCCACCGCGGACGCGACACCCAGCCCCACGTCCAGCACCGCACTGCGCAACCTGCCCCACCACCACGGTCCCGCCCCCGGTGGCGGAGCCTCGGCGTGGTCTTCCCCCGTCGTGGTCATGACTCCAGCCTACGGTCCTTAGGGCACCGATTTCCGGGGAGTTTTGACGGGCGCACCACACCACACTCCGTGACCGAACGTAAGCGAGACCGCCCGGCGGGCCACCTCGGACTTCCACGTCATGAGGCGTGCGGATCGGTACCGTCGCACGGAGGGCGCCCGGTACGGCATAGTGTTGGGTGCCGACTCGGCGGCCTGGTCAAATGTCCGGTTCAGTCGAGTTCATTCCCCCGTGGTGTAATTGGCAGCACTGTGGCTTTTGGTGCCATCTGTCCGGGTTCGAGTCCTGGCGGGGGAGCAACTGCTCGGTTCGGGCCCTGACTGCGACAGCTCAGTCAGGGCCCGCTCCCATGTCCCCCACAATTCGCCCCGGTATCCTGCGGATGTCACCCCACCCCCTCCACAGCCGAAGGGCATCCCGTGAGCGCCATTCGCCCGGCAGCCGTCGTCGTTCTCGCAGCGGGTGAGGGCACCCGTATGAAGTCGGCCACACCCAAGGTCCTGCACGAGATCTGCGGACGCAGCCTCGTGGGTCATGTGCTCGCCGCCGCGCGTGAGTTGCAGCCCGAGAACCTGGTCGTGGTCGTGGGGCACGCGCGGGAGAAGGTCACCGCGCATCTCGGCGAGATCGACCCCGGCGTGCGCACCGCCGTGCAGGCCGAGCAGAACGGCACGGGGCACGCCGTACGGATGGCCCTCGAGGAGCTCGGCGGCGCAGTCGACGGGACCGTGGTCGTCGTCTGCGGCGACACTCCCCTCCTCACCGGCGAGACCCTGACCCACCTCGCGGCCACCCACTCCGCCGACGGCAACGCCGTCACCGTGCTGACCGCCGAGGTCCCGGACGCGACCGGCTACGGGCGGATCGTGCGCGACGGTGCCTCCGGCGCCGTGACCGCGATCGTCGAGCACAAGGACGCGACCGAGTCGCAGCGGGCGATCCGGGAGATCAACTCCGGGGTCTTCGCGTTCGACGGGCAGCTCCTCGCCGACGCTCTCGGCAAGGTACGCACGGACAACAGCCAGGGCGAGGAGTACCTGACCGACGTCCTGGGGATTCTGCGCGAGGCCGGTCACCGGGTCGGTGCCTCGGTCGCCGGCGATCACCGTGAGATCGCCGGGATCAACAACCGTGTGCAGCTGTCCCAGGCGCGCCGCATTCTCAACGACCGGCTCCTGACCCAGGCGATGCTCGACGGCGTCACCGTGATCGACCCCGCGAGCACCTGGGTCGATGTGGCCGTGACCTTCGAGCAGGACGCGATCGTCCACCCGGGCACCCAGCTCCAGGGCTCCACCCACCTCGGCGAGGGCGCGGAGGTCGGGCCCAACACCCGACTGAAGGACACCAAGGTCGGCGCGGGGGCACGGGTGGACAACACGGTGGCCGACAGTGCCGTCGTCGGGCCGCAGGCGAAGGTGGGGCCGTTCGCCTATCTTCGTCCGGGCACCCGTCTCGGCGCCAAGGGCAAGATCGGTACGTATGTCGAGACGAAGAACGCCTCGATCGGTGAGGGCACGAAGGTGCCGCACCTCTCCTATGTCGGTGACGCGACGATCGGTGAGTACACGAACATCGGCGCCGCGAGCGTGTTCGTGAACTACGACGGACAGGACAAACACCACACCACCGTCGGTTCGCACTGCCGTACCGGTTCGGACAACATGTTTGTGGCTCCTGTCACGATCGGGGACGGTGCGTACACCGCCGCCGGGTCCGTGATCACGAAGGATGTGCCGCCCGGTTCGCTGGCCGTGGCCCGTGGTCAGCAGCGGAATATCGAGGGTTGGGTGGCTCGCAAGCGTCCGGGCAGTGGGGCCGCGAAGGCGGCTGAGGCGGCGTCTCGGCAGGTCGAGGGCGAGGACTGACCGGAAACGGGTGCGCCAAACACGGCGTACCGTGATAAGTGCACACCCAGTTGAGACACCTCTGAGGAGACAGCTGTGACCGGGATCAAGACGACCGGCGAGAAGAAGATGATGTTCTTCTCCGGCCGCGCCCACCCCGAGCTTGCCGAGGAGGTCGCCCAGCAGCTGGGGGTCGGGGTCGTCCCGACGAAGGCCTTCGACTTCGCCAACGGCGAGATCTACGTCCGTTACCAGGAGTCGGCGCGCGGCGCGGACTGCTTCGTGATCCAGAGCCACACGGCTCCGATCAACCAGTGGATCATGGAGCAGTTGATCATGATCGACGCGCTGAAGCGTGCGTCGGCCCGCTCCATCACGGTCATCGTGCCGTTCTACGGTTACGCGCGGCAGGACAAGAAGCACCGTGGTCGTGAACCGATTTCGGCGCGTCTGATCGCGGATCTGATGAAGACCGCGGGTGCGGACCGCATTCTGACGGTTGATCTGCACACGGACCAGATTCAGGGCTTCTTCGACGGGCCCGTCGACCACCTCTTCGCCCTTCCGCTGCTCGCGGACTACGTGGGTGCGAAGGTCGACAAGGAGAAGCTGACGGTCGTCTCGCCGGACGCCGGCCGGGTGCGGGTCGCCGACCGCTGGTGCGACCGGCTGGGTGCGCCGCTGGCGATCGTGCACAAGCGGCGCGACAAGGACGTGGCGAACCAGGTGACCGTCCACGAGGTCGTGGGTGAGGTCCGGGGCCGGGTGTGCGTCCTGGTCGACGACATGATCGACACCGGTGGGACGATCTGCGCCGCCGCGGACGCGCTGTTCGCGCACGGCGCCGAGGACGTCATCGTGACGGCGACGCACGGTGTGCTGTCCGGCCCCGCGGCGGACCGGCTGAAGAACTCCCGGGTGGGCGAGTTCGTGTTCACGAACACGCTGCCGACGCCGGGTGAGCTGAGCCGTGATCTGGACAAGCTGACGGTGCTGTCGATCGCGCCGACGATCGCGAGTGCGGTGCGTGAGGTGTTCGAGGACGGTTCGGTGACGAGCCTCTTCGACGAGCAGTAGAGATCCTTGCGGTAAAGATCCTTTTGGTACGGCCTCCCGGTCCGAGTAGACTGCTTCAGTTGCTCGGCGAGGGAGGCCGTACCTGTTGGTACAGGTATCGGCTGTCCGTTATCGACGCGCTCTTCGTAGCAGGCCGTTCGTGGCCGGGTGACCACGTCCGTTTCCAGTTCTACGAGGAGTGATCCGTATGTCCGAGGTCAAGCTCACCGCCGAGACGCGCACCGAGTTCGGCAAGGGTGCCGCGCGCCGTATCCGCCGTGACAGCAAGGTTCCGGTCGTTCTGTACGGCCACGGTTCGGACCCGCTGCACCTGACCCTGCCGGGTCACGACCTGCTGCTCGCGCTGCGCACGCCGAACGTCCTGATCTCCCTGGACATCGACGGCAAGGCCAACGAGCTGGCGATCCCGAAGTCCGTGCAGCGCGACCCGATCAAGGGCTTCCTGGAGCACGTCGACCTGCTGCTGGTCAAGCGCGGCGAGAAGGTCACGGTCGAGGTCCCGGTCCACGCCGAGGGTGAGCTGGCCGCGGGTGGCAACCTGCTGGAGCACGTCCTGAACGCGCTGCCGGTCGAGGCCGAGGCCACGCACATCCCCGAGGCCGTCACGGTGTCCGTCGAGGGCCTGGAGGCCGGTGCCTCCGTGCTCGCCAAGGACATCAAGCTGCCGAAGGGCACCACGCTGGCCGTCGAGGAGGACGCGGTCGTCCTTCAGGTCCTGGCCGCGCAGGCCGAGGAGGCCCCGGAGGGCGAGGCCGCCGAGGGCGAAGAGGTCGCCGAGGCCTGATCCTCAGGTCTGGCAGAGGCGTGATCCTCGGCTCTGTCATCGGTTCGCCAGCCGCTGTTCCCGTACGGGGCAGCGGCTGGCGCGTATCACTCAGGCTTGGCGGGCAATGTTCCCGCCGGTCACCCCGGCGGACCGGCGTTTCTGCTGGGGGTCCGGGGGTTATCCCCCGGGAAAGCACAGCAAGGAGAGATGGACGTGACGACCGATCCGAGCGCCCCCTGGCTGATCGCCGGCCTCGGCAATCCGGGGCCCGAGTACGCCATGAACCGGCACAACGTCGGGTTCATGGTGGTGGATCTGCTGGCCGAGCGGATCGGGGGGAAGTTCAAGCGTGCGGGCAAGGCTCAGGCGCAGGTCGTCGAGGGGCGGGTCGGGCCGCCCGGGCCGCTGAACCGGCGGGTGATCCTGGTGAAGCCGATGTCGTACATGAATCTCTCGGGGGGACCGCTCAACGCGCTGCGGGATTTCTACAAGGTGCCGCTCGGCAACATCGTCGCCATCCATGACGAGTTGGACATCGACCACGGCGCCTTGCGGCTGAAGCTGGGCGGTGGGGACAACGGGCACAACGGGCTGAAGTCGATGACGAAGGTGATGGGTTCGGACTATCACCGGGTGCGGTTCGGGATCGGGCGGCCTCCGGGTCGTATGCCGGTGGCGGACTTCGTGCTGAAGGACTTCTCGTCGGCGGAGCGCAAGGAGCTCGACTACTTCGTGGACCGGGCCGCCGACGCGGTGGAGTGTCTGGTGATCGACGGGCTGGAGCGGGCGCAAAGCACGTACAACTCCTGACTTGTCCGCCCGCTCGATCGGGCCGAGGTTGACCGGGCGTAGGGGCATGGCCAAGGATCGCGGCCATGCCTTCTGCCGTTGTCTCCAGTCAGGGTGCCGTGACCGCGCTGCGGTTCGGGCGCCTCGCGACGATGGGTACGGTCGCGGTGCTGATCCTGATCGCGGGGGTGTGGGCGTCGTGGGGCACCGCTCAGCATGTGATGCTCACGAAGGGGCGGGAGAGCGGCACGATCGAGGTGACGCGGTGCGGTGCGGAGACGTGCAGTGGGCCGTACACGCCTATCTCGGCGGGGTCGCAGCGGCGTGAGTCGGTCGTCATCGAGAAGAACGTGGCCGTGCGCAAGGGGCAGACGTACACGGTCGTGATCAAGCCGGGCAGCGACGATGTCGTACGGTCCGGGCCCGCGGGCATCCTCTATGCCTGGGTTCCGTTGGGCGGGGCGCTGTTGCTGACGTCGGTCGTGGTCGCGGGCGGGCTGCGGCGGACGCGGGTGGCGTGGGTGCTGGCGGGGTCGGGGGTCGCCTTGCTCACGGCGGCATTTGTGGTGGTCTGACGGCCTGCCAGGAGCGGCCGCACCTGTGGAATTTCTGTTCGTTCTCTGTTCGTGATTGACCTGGAGTCGGTCCCGGCCGGAAGCTGAGCCGCCCCCTCCACATCTTCCCGTTCCTTCTCGAAGATGGACTACTGCCCCATGCGTACCCTCAATCGCGCCGGTGCCCTGTCCGCCGTCGCCGCGGCCGCGTTGCTCTGCACTCCGGCCGCCGCCCACGCAACCGCTCCCGGAGACAACGGCACCGTCAAGATCCATGACGCCGCCACCGGCGAGGAACTGCGCAAGAACGAACCGCACGTGTGCGAGTTCTACCTGGACGCGTTCGGTTTCGACAGCGTCCAGCAGGTCAGCTGGCACATCGAGGCCTGGGCCCCGACGGCCGCCGTCAAGGGCGCGACCGTGAAGTCCGGCGCGATCACGCTGGACGGCGAAGGCCACGGCCGCACGCAGGACATGACACTGCCCGACGGGCACTACAAGCTGTTCTGGAACTTCGAGGGCGAGAACGGGTCCGCCAAGCACAAGGTGTTCTGGACGGACTGTGAGAACGGTGACGACGGGGAGCAGGGCGGCACCACCACGCCGTCCGCCCCCGGGTCCGAGACTCCGGGCGACTCCACGACCGAGCCGGCCGCGAGCCCGTCCCCGTCCGCCGAGGCCGCCCCGTCGTCGTCCCCGTCGCCGCAGGGCCCTGCCGAGGGTGACCTCGCCGAGACCGGGAACGGTGCCCCGGTGGGCCTGCTGTCCGCGGCAGCCGCGGCGCTGCTGGGTGCGGGCGGATACCTGGTGTTCCGGCGTCGCAAGGCCTGACCCGGAACGGGAAAGAGCGGTGCCCCCGTGCTTCGTACGAGCACGGGGGCACCGCTCTTCTCGCTGATCAGCCGGTGTTGCGCAGGCCTGCCGCCACGCCGTTCACGGTGAGGAGCAGGGCGCGGGCGAGGATCGGGTCGGCCTCGGCGCCCGCTGCCGCCGCGTCACGCTGGCGCTTGAGCAGGGTGACCTGGAGGTAGGAGATGGGGTCCAGGTAGGCGTCGCGGATGGCGAAGGTCTGCTTGAGGACCGGGGCGGCGTCGAGGAGTTCCTTCTCGCCGGTGATCTTCAGGACTTCGGCGACGGTGAGGTCGTGCTCGGCGCGGATGGCGTCGAAGACGTGCTTCAGCTCGTCCGGCACGAGGGTGTCGACGTAGTGCGCGGCGATCCGCAGGTCGGTCTTGGCGAGGGTCATCTCGACGTTGGAGATGAAGTTGCGGAAGAAGTGCCACTGTTCGTGCATCTCGTCGAGCACGGTGTCCAGGCCGGCCTCGCGCAGCGCCTTCAGACCGGAGCCCACGCCGAACCAGCCCGGGACGATCTGCCGGGACTGCGTCCAGCCGAACACCCACGGAATGGCGCGCAGGCCGTCGAGCGAGACGCCCGAGCCGGGGCGGCGGGAGGGCCGCGAGCCGAGGTGCAGGTCGGCGAGCTGGTCCACCGGCGTCGACGCGAGGAAGTAGGACGGCAGGTCCGGGTCCTCGACGAGCTTGCGGTAGGCGGCGTGGGCCGCGTCGCTCGCCACGTCCATGGCGGCGTCCCAGCGGGCGAGAGCCTCGTCGGACTGGCGCGGCGCGGTGTGCAGGGCGGAGGCCTGCAGGGTGGCCGCGACGGTCAGTTCCAGGTTCTCCCGGGCCAGTGACGGCACCAGGTACTTGTCGCTGATCACCTCGCCCTGCTCGGTGACCTTGATCTCGCCCTCCAGGGTTCCCCAGGGCTGGGCGAGGATCGCGTCGTGCGAGGGACCGCCGCCGCGGCCGACGGTGCCGCCGCGGCCGTGGAAGAGGCGCAGCCGGACGCCGTAGCGGTGGGCGACGTCACGCAGGCGGCGCTGGGCGCGGTGGATCTCCCACTGCGAGGTGGTGATGCCGCCGAACTTGGAGGAGTCGGAGTAGCCGAGCATGACCTCCTGCACGTCCCCGTTGAGCGCGACCAGGCGCCGGTAGGACGGGTCGGAGAGCATGTCCTCCAGGATCGTGTCGGCGGCCTTGAGCTCGTCCGTGGTCTCCAGGAGCGGGACGATGCCGATCTTGGCCCAGCCGGCGTGCAGGTCGATGAGGCCGGCCTCGCGGGCGAGCACGCTTGCCGCGAAGACGTCGTCGGCACCCTGGCACATGGAGATGATGTACGACTCGATGACCTCGGGTCCGAAGACCTCAAGGGCCCGCTTGACGGTCTGGAACACGCCGAGGGTCTTCTCGCCGGCCGCGTCCACGGGTGCGGGGGTGGGGGCGAGGGGGCGGCGGGAGCGCAGTTCCTTGGCCAGCAGCTTGGCGCGGTAGTCGCGGGGCATGTCGGTGTAGCGCCAGGACTCCTCGCCGAGGCGGTCGAAGAGCTGGCCTAGGGCGTGGTGGTGGGCGTCGGCGTGTTCGCGTACGTCCATGGTGGCGAGCTGGAGCCCGAACGCGGACAGGGTGCGGATCGTACGGTTCATGCGGCCGTCGGCGAACAGCGCGCCCCGGTGCTCGCGCAGCGAGGTCTGGATCAGCGTGAGGTCGGCCAGCAGTTCGCCGGTGCCGAGGTAGTCGCGGCCGGCTTCGTGCGGGATGCCCTTGGCGAGGCGCTGCTTGGTGTTCTCCAGCTTCTGCCGGATGCAGGTGGCCTTGAGCCGGTAGGGCTCCTCGGCGTTGAGGCGCTTGTAGCGGGGGCTGATCTCGGGGAGGGCTTCGAGGTCGGCCTTGAGGGACTCCAGGAGTTCCTCGGTGGCGCCGGTGTAGCGGATGGAGTTCGACAGGAAGCCGCGCAGCTCGTCGATCATCTCCAGCGCGTCGTTGATGCCGTGCTCGTGCTGGAGGATGAGAACGTCCCAGGTCACCTGGGGGGTGACGTTGGGGTTGCCGTCGCGGTCGCCGCCGATCCAGGTGCCGAAGGTGAGGGGGCGGGTGGCCTCGGGGAGCTGGTAGCCGACGCGCTCCAGTTCCGCGGTGAGGTCCTCCAGGACGTCGCCGACGGCGCCGGCGTGGAGCTCGTCGAGGTAGTAGATGGCGTTGCGGGCCTCGTCGGCGGGCTCGGGGCGTACGACGCGGAGCTCGTCCGTCTGCCAGACGAGGTCGATGTTCTCGGCCAGTCGGGTGTCGTGGCGGCGGCGGTCGCCTTCGAGGACCGGGGTCTCCAGCAGCGCGGCGATGCGCCGGAGCTTGTTGAGGACGGAGCGGCGGGCGGCCTCGGTGGGGTGGGCCGTGAACACCGGGCGAACGTTGAGGTGCTCGATCGTCTGGCGCAGGTGCTCGGGGTCGGCGTCCTTGAGGCGGTCGGCCGTACGGGCGAGGAGACCGCCCTCGGCGGCGCGCTTGGCGCGCAGCTCACGGCCGCGGTGGACCTGCTCGGTGACGTTGGCCAGGTGGAAGTAGGTGGAGAAGGCGCGGACCAGCTTGGCCGCGGTGTCCAGCTCCGTACCGCGCAGCAGCTCGGCGGCGGCGTCGCCGTCCTCGCGGGTGAGGCGGCGGACCTTCTCGACGAGGTCGAGGAGCTCGGGGCCCTCCTGCCGGACGAGGGTCTCGCCCAGGAGGTCACCCAGTCGGCGGATGTCGGCTCGCAGCTCACTGCTGGTCGTTGTGGTCTGGTCGTCGGCACTGCTCACAGGTGCGGCTCCTTGCAGTGTTGAAGCTCGTCCGGGAGGGAACCCGGGGCCGGGGCCGCGCGGCGGGTGCCGCATACGGCTCCTGACATCCGGGAAGAAATCAGAGCGGACCGCGCTGTCCGACCGACTCCAAGGATAGGTGTCCGTCCGAACGCGCAGTCTGTCGGGCTCTTGCCGCCGGGCGGCGCACTGCCATACTTACGACGCCGTAGGTTACGGAACCGTAGGGATCGTTGTAACGGAACCTGGGAACAGTTCCTGCGACCCCGGCACCTGCCAAAACCCTCGAAACCCCACAGGGGACGCCCCCATGACCACGAGCTCCGATGTGATCGATGACGCCCCGAAGGCGAACAACGACACCACGATTCCCTCAGCCACACTCGGCGGCGAGAAGAAGGGGTCGCTCGAGCAGTCCGCGCTCCTCCTCTTCATCGTCGTCCCGTTCCTGGCGCTCGCCGCTGCGGTGCCGCTGGCCTGGGGCTGGGGAGTGAGCTGGCTCGACCTCGGTCTGCTGGTCTTCTTCTACTTCTTCGCCTGCCATGGCGTCACGATCGGCTACCACCGCTACTTCACCCACGGCTCCTTCAAGGCGAACCGCCCGCTGCGCATCACTCTCGCCATCGCCGGTTCGATGGCGGTGGAGGGCCCTCTGGTCCGCTGGGTCGCCGATCACCGCAAGCACCACAAGTTCTCCGACGCGGAGGGTGACCCGCACTCCCCGTGGCGTTACGGGGAGACGCTCCCGGCGCTGATGAAGGGCCTGTGGTGGGCGCACATCGGCTGGATGTTCGACGAGGAGCGGACCCCTCAGGACAAGTACGCACCGGACCTGATCAAGGACGGGGCGATCCGCGCGATCTCCCGCCAGTTCCTCTACTGGACGATCCTCTCGCTGGCGCTGCCCGCCCTGATCGGCGGTCTGGTGACGATGTCCTGGTGGGGCGCGTTCACGGGCTTCTTCTGGGGGTCGCTCGTCCGGGTGGCCCTGCTGCACCACGTGACGTGGTCGATCAACTCGATCTGCCACGCGGTGGGCAAGCGGCCGTTCAAGTCGCGTGACCGTTCGGGCAACGTGTGGTGGCTGGCGGTCCTGTCGTGCGGCGAGTCCTGGCACAACCTGCACCACGCCGACCCGACGTCCGCGCGGCACGGTGTGGAGCGCGGGCAGATCGACTCCTCGGCGCGGATCATCCGCTGGTGCGAGATGCTCGGCTGGGCCTCTGACGTGCGCTGGCCGTCACGCTCGCGTATCGATTCGCGCCGGAACACCGAGGAAGGCGGCTCCAGGCGCCGGAAGGAGCCTGCGAAGGCGGCATGATTGACGCCGTGGCGACCGACTCCAGCAGTACCCCCAGCAACGAGAAGCCCCGGCGGGCGCGCCGTACCCGGATGACCGGTGCGGAGCGCCGCCAGCAGCTGCTGGAGATCGGTCGCACCCTTTTCGCCGCGAAGGGTTTCGAGGGCACGTCGGTGGAGGAGATCGCGGCGAAGGCCGGGGTGTCCAAGCCGGTGGTGTACGAGCACTTCGGCGGCAAGGAGGGGCTGTACGCGGTGGTGGTGGACCGCGAGATGCGGCGCCTGCTGGACGGGGTGACCGGCTCGCTGACCGCCGGCCATCCGCGGGAGCTGCTGGAGCAGGCGGCGTTCGCGCTCCTGGACTACATCGAGGAGTACACGGACGGTTTCCGCATCCTGGTCCGTGACTCGCCCATCCCCCAGTCGACGGGTTCCTTCGCCTCGCTGATCTCGGACATCGCCACCCAGGTGGAGGACATCCTGGGCCGCGAGTTCAAGAGCCGCGGCTTCGACCCCAAGCTGGCCCCGCTGTACGCGCAGGCCCTGGTCGGGATGGTCGCCCTGACCGGCCAGTGGTGGCTGGACGTCCGCCGCCCTAAGAAGGCGGAGGTGGCGGCCCATCTGGTGAACCTGGCCTGGCACGGGCTGGACGGCCTGGAGGCGAAGCCGCACTTGATAGGGCGCCGGAAGAACTGAGGCGCGCGGAGCCGGGTGCGTCGGTGCCCGGCCGGGCACGTCAGTGCTTGAAGGTGTCCTTGCCCTTCTCCTTCGCCTGGCGCGCGTCGCCCTTCCTCTGCTCGGTCTTGCCCTCGGCGGTCATCCGCTCGTTGCCGACCATGCGGCCCATCGCTTCCTTGGCCTTGCCCTTGATCTGTTCCTTCTTGGCCCTGGCCTTCTCTTCCTTCGCCACGTTCCTCACTCCCGTAAGGCTCGACGTCGGTGTCATCCAGCGGGTGACCCTCCTCCGCCCGCCTCAAACAGGGGTCACGGGCTCCAGGAACTCCAGCCGGTTGCCCAGGGGGTCGTACGAGTAGAACCGCCGGTGCCCCGGCAGGTTCTCGTCCCACTCCACCCGTGCTCCCCGCGCCGCCAGCCGCGCGGCGTACCCCTCGATCCCGGTGACCCGCAGCCCGGGATGCGCCTTCGTCGCGGGCCGGAAGTCGCCCTCGACGCCGAGATGCAACTGCACGCTCCCCGCCTGGAACCAGCAGCCCCCGCGCGCCGCGAGCACGGGCGGCTTGGGGATCTCGGTCATGCCCAGGACACCCACGTAGTACGTCCGCAGCCGCTCCTCCGATCCCGGCGGGGCTGCGAGCTGGACATGGTCGACGGCAGTGATCATCACGCCTCCTTCCGGGCCACGGCGAAGATCCGGCGGAACGGGAAGGGTGTGCCGTGCGGGCCGGCCGGATAGGCCTCGCGCAGGGCGTTCCGGTAGTCGTGCAGGAAGGCCTCCCGCTGGTCCGGGGCGTCGGCGAGGGCTGTCAGGACCGGCCGCAGTCCCGTCCCCTTCACCCAGTCCAGCACCGGATCCTCGCCGGTCAGGAGATGGATGTACGTCGCCTCCCACACGTCCGCCGCGCAGTCCAGATCGGTGAGCTTCCCCAGATAGGCCTCCGGGGCGAGCACGGCGTCGTCGTGGCGCAGGGTGTCGGTGAGGTCGTGGCGGTGGGCGAGGTCGCGCATCAGGCGGTGGCTGGGGGCGTCGAAGTTGCCGGGGACCTGGAAGGCGAAGGTGCCGCCGGGGCGCAGGCCCCGTACCCAGTCCGCGAACAGGTCCGCGTGCCCGGGCAGCCACTGGAGCGTGGCATTGCTGATGATCAGGTCGTACGGCTCCTCGGGCGTCCATGTCCGTACGTCGGCGTGGGCGAAGTCGAGGCGCCCGCCGCCCGGCGTCGGCCCTTCGTGCTCGGCGTGGGCCTTGTCGAGCATCTCGGCGGAGTTGTCGTAGCCGGTGATGTGCGCGGTGGGCCAGCGTCCGGCGAGCAGGGCGGTGACGTTGCCGGGGCCGCAGCCGAGGTCGGCGATGCGGGGGCGGTCGCCCGGCAGGTCGGGGACGCGGGCGAGGAGGTCGGTGAAGGCGCGGGCGCGGTGGTCGGCGTGGCGCAGGTACTGGGCGGGGTCCCAGGTGGGGGCGGCAGCGGACATGGCAGAGGCCTCCTGTCTCTCGCTCTCCAGCCTGCCCCCAAAGATATCTTGACGTCAAGAGACTTCACGTCGACACAACCACTACACTGATCGTCATGGAGGACGAGGTCGATCGGCTGGTCGCAGCGTGGCGCCGGGAGCGCCCGGACCTCGACGTGGAACCGCTCGAGGTGCTCAGCCGGGTGAGCAGACTGGCCCGGCATCTGGATCGCGCACGCCGGCTGGCCTTCTCCGAGCACAGCCTGGAGCCCTGGGAGTTCGACGTGCTGACCGCGCTCAGGCGCGCGGGAACGCCGTACCAACTCTCCCCGGGCCAGCTGCTGACGCAGACTCTGGTGACCTCGGGCACGATGACCAACCGCATCGACCGGCTGGCCAAGAAGGGCCTGGTGGAGCGCCTCCCCGACCCCAGCGACCGGCGCGGAGTGCTGGTGCGCCTCACCGACGAGGGCCGCGACCGCGCGGACCAGGCGCTCGCCGGTCTGCTGGACCAGGAGCGCGCGATTCTCTCCGAGCTCTCCCGGGCGCAACGGGGCGAACTGGCAGGTCTGCTGCGCCAGTTGACGGCGCCGTTCGACAACATCCCTGGGTAGGCACTCCACTGAGGGGGCCGTCGATCGTCTGCGGCGCCGTCGTGGCTGGTCGCGCCCACGCGGCGGAGCCGCAAATCGATACAGCCCCGCGCCCCTAACGGGGCGCTGCCGCTCAGGGCGTTGATCAGGCGCTGCTGCTTTCCTCCGGCAAGATCCGTGCGGTCGGCCCCAGATCCACCGGCCCCACCCCGGCCCGCCTCGCAAGGGCGACCGCGGCCAGTGTCGAGTGGACTCCCAGCTTGCCCAGGACGTTCTGCATATGGGTGCGGACGGTGTGCGGGGAGAGATACAGGCGCTCGGCGACTGCCTTGCGCCCCAGTCCCGCCACCATGCACCGCAGGACCTCCCGCTCCCTCGGCGTCAGCGACTCCACCAGCCGTTCGCTCTCGGTGCGGTGCTTGCGCGCGGCCGTCAGCTCCCGCAGGACGCCCGTGAGCAGGGCCGGCGGCAGATGGGTCTCGTCGCGCAGGACGCCGCGGATGACGGTGAGCAGCCGGGACAGCGAGCAGTCCTTGGCCACCCAGCCGGACGCCCCGGCCTGCAGGGCGAGCGCGGCCCGGCGCGGATCGTCCTTCTCGGCGAGGACGACGATCCGTACGGCGGGCTGCCCGGAACGGACCCCGGCGACCAGCGAGATGCCGTCGACGAGCCCGTCCTCGCCCACCTCCTGAACGGGTACGGCCGGCCGGACGCCCGGCACACTGCCGCCCAGGTCGGCGTCGACGAGCAGCACGTCGTACCGGCGCCCCTCCGCCGCCGCGCGCTCCAGACTGCGCAGCGCGGCCGGACCGCTGCCCGCGGCGGAGACGTCGACATCGGGCTCGGCCGCCAGGGCGGCGGCGAGCGACTCGGCGAAGATGCGATGGTCGTCGACGACCAGGACTCGGATGCGAAGCACGAAACCCCCTTCCCCAAGCTCTCGAAGAGCAGGGGATACCCCATCGTCAAAGGACGACACCGGGAGACGAACACCTTCGCGGGCACGATGCCCGAAGCGCGGATGGCCGCACGGCCGCCGCCGTGCAAGAACTGCTACCCCCACTTCGGGCGTCGTACCCGACCTGTCTCGCCCCCTGATCAGCACCGGCCCCCACCGGTGCTGCTCATCAGAGTACGGGCGGGGGGCAGGAGCGGAAGGTAATTTGCAGAACTGGTTGGCCGACGCGTTTATGGTGAGCCGCATGTTTCGTCTGGAGACAGAAGTCGACAAGTCCCGGCAGGATCTGCTCCGGCGGCGGCTGCGGGACACCAATACCGCGGCCTCCCCGATCCTGCGCGCCCTGCGCGGAACCCCAGGTGAACGTGAACTTCCGCTCCAGGTATGGGCATTGGACGACTCCGGCGACGTGGCCGGCGGGCTGGTCGGTCACACCTGGACCACCTGGCTCCATGTGACGTACCTCTGGGTCGACGAACGCCATCGCGGCGCCCGTCTCGGTTCGCATTTGCTCGCACGCGCGGAGCGCATGGCCCGCCTGGAACGGGGCTGCACCTCCGCACGCGTGGAGACGTGGGACTTCCAGGCGCCGGAGTTCTACAAGAAGCGCGGGTACGACGTGGTGTGCGTGATCCCGGACTATCCCCCCGGGATCACGGAGTACACGCTCACCAAGCGGCTGGGGTGAGCCGCGGCGGCGTCCAGGCGTGGTGCCGTAGGACGCCGTGTCTGGCGAGGCGGAACGGGGTCAGGCGGACGGCCGTGTTGCGTACGGCGACGGCGAGCGGGTTGGTGAGCTGGTGCCCCATGCGCCCGGCCTGGCGGGCGGCGCGTGCGACCGCCTGGCTGCGCGGGCGGCGCTCGGCGTCGTAGCGGGCGAGGGCCGCCTCGGGCGTGGACTCGGCCGCGAGCGCGGCGGCCAGGACGACCGCGTCCTCAAGGGCCTGGCAGGCGCCCTGCCCGAGGTTCGGGGTCATGGCATGGGCGGCGTCACCGAGCAGGGCGACGCGTCCGGCCGTGTACGACGGCAGGGGGACGGCGAGTTCGTGGACGTCGTGGTGGAGGACGTCGGCGGGGCGGGTGGCCGCGAGCAGGGCGGGAACCGGGTCGTGCCAGTCGCCGAAGCGGCGGCGTACGGCGCCGAGTGGATCGGAATGCCGTACACCCGCCGCCGTTTTGACGACCGCGTGCCACTCGGCCCGTCCGTCGGCGAAGGCGATGTGCCCGAACTCGACGCCTCTTCCCCAGCTCAGCTCGAAGTCGGTGCGCAGTTCGACGGGGTGCTCGGTGATGGCGCGCAGCACCGTGGAGCCGGAGTAGGCGGGGCCGGGGTGGTGGGGGAAGAGGGCGGTGCGCAGACGGCTGTCGACTCCGTCGGCGGCGATCACGAGGTCGGCGTCGCGCGGTGCTCCCTCGCAGGTGACGCGGGGTCGGGTGGGGTCGGAGAGGTCGAGGCCGGTCGCCTCGGTGCCGATCACGAGGGACTCGGGCGGGAGAGCCGAGCGCAGCGCCCGGTGCAGGGCCGCCCGCGGAATGCCGACGATGGGCGTCCCCACGACGCGCTCGACGGCGGCCCCGTCCATCCGCGCGAGCCAGTGCCCGCCCGGGGTGCGGGTACCGCCGGTGTACTGCCCCCGGCCCGCGGCCCGCACGGCGTCGCCCACGCCGAGAGCGTCCAGGGCGTGGATGCCGTTGGCAGCGAGGGAGATCCCGGCGCCGACGTCGGCGAGGGCGGGCGCCTGCTCGACGACGGTCACGTCCCAGCCGACCAGCCGCAGTCCGAGGGCCGCGGCGAGCCCTCCGATGCCTCCGCCTACGACTACAGCACTGCGCCCCATGACCATCCCCCTTCATCCACCATTTCTACATCTGTAGAAATTCGAGCATAGGCCAGGCCTTCTACTGCTGTAGAAAGGGGGCGTGGCAACCGAACGACGCACCGCCCTCGCCGACGCCGCCGTCACCGTGCTCGCCGAGGAGGGGATGCGGGGCCTGACCCACCGAGCCGTGGACCGCGCGGCGGGCCTGCCGCCGGGGACGACATCGGCGTACCACCGCACCCGCCAGGCCCTGCTCACAGCCCTGGTCCGCCGCCTGGTCGAACTGGACCAGGCCGAACTCCAGGCGGCCGGCGAGGCCCTGCCGATGCCCCGCACCCCCGGCGAACTCACCGACGCGCTGACCGATTTCATCGCCCAGCGCCTGACCGGCCCCGCCCGCACCCGCACCCTGGCCCGCTACATCTGCACGGTGGAGAGCGTCCGCCACCCCGAACTCCGCGCGATCCTCACCCCGCACGACAACGCGGCCCACACCGCCGTCCGCACCTTCCTGTCCGACCACGGCGTCCCGGACCCGGCGGGCCGCACTCTCACGCTGCTGTACTGCGTCGACGGGTTGGTCTTCAGCGGGCTGGCGACGGGGCGGAGGGTGGCGCGGGAGGAGGTCGAAGGGCTGGTGGTGGCGGCGCTGCGGGGGGCCGACCCGGTCTGATCCGGACCGTCCTCGCCCATGCCCTCGCCGGAATCGCAAGGCGATGATCCGTCACCCTATGGACGGCCATGTCGAGTTGGGATTTCATGACTGCATGACGAGCAGAGAGCGGTGGACCCTGGCTCTCTGGTTGGCCGGGATCGCAGTGGCCGTCTGGGCGGTGATCCGGTTCGGGCTGGAGCCGGTGACGGCGGCGCTGGGGATCGGTGGGACGCTGCTCATCGCCTCGCCCGCCAGGTCTCTCTTCCAGCGCACCTGGGCGTGGAGCGCCGAGCGCAGCGAGGGGGCGCAACTCGACGCCGCCGCAGCCGCGTTGAACCACGCGATCGAGCGGCACTGGACCACCGAGGCGGGCCGTCGCAAGCAGCATCTCGCGGTGGACCGGATCCCCGTCCTGTGGGACACCGTCCGCGAACCGCCCTCCCGTACGACGCCCGCCGGGGACGCCGGCCCGCTGACCCGGCACGGCACCCTCGACGCGCTGATCGACGACTACCTCGCCCACCCCTCCCGGCTGGTCATCGTCGGCGACGCGGGATCCGGCAAGACGGGCCTGTGCGTCGATCTGACCCTCGCCCTGTGCCGCCGGGGCGACCTGGGCCGCATCCCCGTACTGCTCCAGCTGTCCGCCTGGGACCCGGAGACGAGCTTCCAGGACTGGATCGTCCGGCGTCTCACCGAGGACTACCGGTTTCTCGGCGACACCGTGAAGTACGGCTCCGGTGCGGCCAGGGAGCTGCTGGTCCACCGCAGGCTGCTCCCGGTCCTCGACGGGCTCGACGAACTGCCTCCCGAGGCGCGGGGGCAGGTGCTGCGTGCCCTGCGGGAGAACACGCACCTGCCGACGGACACCGTGCTGACCTGCCGCACCGAGGAGTTCCACGCGACGACGGCCGAGGAGCCGCTGCCGGACAGCCGCACCGTGCGTCTGCTGCCCGTCGCCATCGAGGACTCCCTCACCTATCTGGAGTCCCACTTCCCCGACGACCTGGACCGCTGGGCACCCGTCCTGCACAGTCTGCGGACCGACCCGACGGGACCGTTGGCCGCCGCCCTGTCCCGGCCGCTGCTGCTCTTCCTGACCCGTGCCACCTACCAGCCCCGGGGCAGCTCACCGCGTGACCTCCTCGACGACGGCCGGTTCCCCACCAGCGAGGCGATCGAGGCCTATCTGCTCGACATGTTCGTCCCCGTCGTCTTCGACTCGCCGCCCGTGGGCGCCGACGACGGCAATCCGGGCCGCCCCGCACGCCACTGGCCGGCGCCCGCGGCACTGCGGTATCTGCGGTTCCTCGCCTCCCGGCTGGACTCCCGCCGCCGCGCCGGGGAACACGGCACCACCGATCTGCGCTGGTGGGAGCTGCGCGAGCTGGCAGGTGTGCCGGGTTACGCCTTCGTCGTGATACCCGGCGTGATCGGGACGGTCGCCTGCTGTCTGCTCGGTCTGCTCCTGTTCGGCCTCTTCGGGCGGCCCGCGTTCGGCGCCCTCTTCGGCGGCTCGGTCGGCCTGGTCTTCAGCCCGCTCCTCGGGCTCGTACGCACGGAGCCGCCGCGGCGATTCGCGCCACGCCGCTCCGCACAGCACCGGCGTCTGGTCCTGCGGCCCCTGCTCCTCGACCTCGGGTTCGGCCTGATCGGGGCGGTCACCGGAGGGCTCATCGCGGGGCTGCTGTACTCCGTGACATACGGGATCGCGGCCGGTCTGGCCTACGGTGTGGTCTTTTCCACCGCTCGCCGGTTCACCCGCCCCACCGAGCCGAAGCAGGCGATCACACCGCTGAGGTCACTGCGGGACGACCGTGACGCGGTGCTGTACGCCTGGCTGTTCGGCTCCGCGGCGGGCGCGGGCGTGGGCGGCCTGCTGGCCACCGCCGGCATCCACAAGGCGCGCTACGACCTGGTCTTCTCGGCGTCCCCCACGCTGACGGGCATCGCCGGCGCCCTGGTCGGCGCGCTGCTCGCCGGAGCCGGACTCGGCATGGTCGTCCTGTCGACGAGCGCCTGGGGTCACTTCAACACGACCCGGTGGTGGCTGGCCTGGCACGGCCGTACCCCCTGGCACCTGGTCACCTTCCTCGACGACGCCTACCGGCTGGGCGTGCTGCGCTCCACGGGGGCGCAGTACCAGTTCCGGCACGCGAGCCTCCAGCACCACTTGGCTTCGGTGGGCCCGGCCGTCTCCCCCGCGCCGACGGGCTCAGCCGATCAGACGGCCGCCGGCTGACGAGTCGGCCGGTGCGGCGGGGAACCCGTCGGGTGACGCCGTGAAGAGCAGGGGTGTGCCCAGGGCCCAGAACGTGGTGCGGCTCGGCCAGTACCTCCCCTGCCGGGTCCGGGACGTCTCGGCGTGGTAGGCGGCCTCGGGGAAACGGACGCGCCCGGAGCGCAGCCGCCCCGCGGTGACGACCGTCTGGATGTCCGTGAGGTCCGCGTAGACCGCGCCGAGGGCCGCGTACTGCCGGCCGGCCAGCGGAAACGTGAACTCGACGGTGATCCTTGAGATCGGCCCGGACTCCCGCTCCGACGCCTGTCTGTCCAGCAGGTCCCGCACCTCGTCGGAGCGTGCCAGTTCGTAGCTCGCCTCGTCCCGGCGATCGAGCCCGGGCCCCTGGCGCCCCTGAACCGTGCAGCGCACGACCTCGAACCAGGTGTCGCGCAGGGCCGCACTCTGCGCCGCCAGCCACCGCTGCTCGTAGTGGCGCTGCCGCCTCTCCGTCCTGCCCAGCGCGAACACCCGGGCCAGCAGCCACAGCGCCAGTGCCGCGACGACCCACCTCAGATACGGCCGCGCCTCGGGGGTCACCGCGAACTGCACGGCGACCAGAAGCACCACGATCAGCGCGAAGCCCCGACGATTCGCCCGCTGCGCCTCGGCGAAGCGGGGAGCGTTCAGCCGTACGAGAAGAACCCTGGCCAGGGCCGCGGGTCGCGAATCCGGCGGATACAGCGGCACTTGCAGATCGGGCCGCAGCATGACGCCCCGTCGGCCCGGCTGGCCCGACGACTCGACTGCTCCTGGTGAAGTGTCCACATCGACCGTCCATTCCGGACCGGTTGTACCCCCGTTTAGACCGTACCCGAACGCCGCGCCGCGTCACCCCCTCTTGGGTGCGCGAGGGGCGCACGGGCGGTGCGACGGTATGGACTACGCGCGACGGCCCACGGTAAGGCTTCACCGCATGGGGGAGGCCAGGAGCGACAGACGACGTGATGCGGCGGCGGTCTTACGGTGTGCGGTCTCGGCGCGGGGATGGGGGTCGCTCGCCCGGTTCCTGTGCGCCGACTCCCGGCAGGTGGTCCGTGCCTTCGACCGGACCGTGCTCCCCCTGGTCGAGCGCACGGTGCCCGACCCCGCCCAGCGCCGCACGATCCACGCGACGTTGCTCGGCACCGGCATGAAGGTGGGGTTCGCCCTGTGGGGGTACGCGTCCATGGCGCGCGTACCCTTCGACGCCGAACTGACCGTCCTGGGCAGCTCGTTCACCCGCCTCTACGACGATCTCGTCGACCACGGCGACCGGGAGGGCCTGGACACCGACCTGGCGTCCCTGTTCGCCGACGAACCCCGTGAGCCCTTCCACCCCCGCAGTCACCTGGAGGAACTGCTGCTCCTGCTGTACGACGCCCTGGCCGTACGGCTGCCCCACCCGCCCGACGACCCGATCCATCCCCTCCTGCGCGAACTCCACGCGTTCCAACTGCGTTCCCGCGCCCAGCGGGACCCCCGGATCGCCCTGCCGGAAGTCCTGGAGATCACGCGCGGAAAGGGCGGGCTGGGCATGGTCGCCCTGCTCTCCCTGCTCCGCCCCGGGATGTCCGAGCCGGAGCAGGAGCTGCTCGGCGAGCTGGGGTACGTCTTCCAACTCCTCGACGACCTGCACGATCTCACCCTCGACCGGGCCGACGGCCTCACGACCAGCGCGACGCTGAACGCCTTCTCCCTGGCCGAACTGGCCGCCCGCGTCGAGGGCCTGCGCTCCCGCTTCACCGCCCACTACGGGAGCGCCCGCCCCTTGACCGTCCACCTCGCCCTGACCCTCATCGGGGTCCCGCTGGCGACTCGTCGACGAGCCGGGCACCACGCTCGGCCGCGGCTGAGGACCGGCTCGTGGGCTCTGTTGTTCTCCCGAGCCGGAAACATCAGGCTTGAGGTCAGCCCACCCGCCGAGCCCCCGCCGCCGGCACCGCCTCGAACACCCGGGGCGCGGTGAACCCGGCGGCGCCGAAGGCCTCTTCGACCGCCTTGGTGATGGTCGCGACGTCGGCCTCCTCCGCCAGCACGATCGCCGAGCCGCCGAAGCCGCCGCCCGTCATGCGGGCGCCCAGGGCGCCGCCGGCCAGGGCGGTGTCCACGACCAGGTCCAGCTCGGGGCAGGAGATGCGGAAGTCGTCCCGCAGCGAGGCGTGCCCCTCCGTCAGGACCGGGCCGATGGCGCGGGTCTCGCCCGACTCCAGCAGGGCGACGACGCGCTCGACGCGCTGGTCCTCGGTAACGACGTGGCGCACCAGGCGCCGTACCTCCTCGTCGTCGCCGAGCCGGTCGAGCGCCGCGGACAGGTCGTCGTAGGCGACATCCCGGAGCGCGTCGACGCCCAGCAGTGCGGCACCCTTCTCGCAGCCCGCGCGGCGCTTGCCGTACTCGCCCTCGCTGTGGGAGTGCTTGACCTGGGTGTCGACGACCAGCAGGCGCATGCCCTCGGCGGCCAGGTCGAAGGGGATCTGCTTCTGGGAGAGGTCGCGGGTGTCGAGGAACAGGGCGTGGCCGGACTCGCAGCAGGCGGACGCCGTCTGGTCCATGATCCCGACCGGGGCGCCGACGTACACGTTCTCCGCGCGCTGGCAGAGGCGGGCCAGCTGCCAGCCCTTCTGACCCAGGCTGTAGAGGTCGTTCAGGGCGAGTGCGACCACGACCTCCAGTGCCGCCGACGACGACAGGCCCGCGCCCGCCGGGACCGTCGAGGCCAGGTGGATGTCGGCGCCGGTCACCGGGTGGCCGGCCTCACGCAGGGCCCAGAGCACGCCCGACGGGTACGCCGTCCAGTTCCGGTCCGACTCGGGGGCCAGATCGTCGAGCCGCAGCTCCACCACACCGCCCTCGACGTCCGCCGAGTGCAGCCGCAGGACGCCGTCCGCACGCCGTGAGACCGCCGCGATCGCGGTGTGCGGCAGCGCGAACGGCATGACGAAGCCGTCGTTGTAGTCGGTGTGCTCGCCGATCAGGTTGACCCGGCCCGGCGCGGCCCACACCCCTTCCGGCTCGGCCCCGTACAGCTCCTTGAACCGCTGGGCGACCCCGGCTGCCGTGTCGACGCTCATCCCCTGCCCCTGACCTTTCCGTACGTTCTACTTGCCGCGCTGCTGCGCGAACTCCCACGCGTCCGCGACGATCCCGGCGAGGTCCGCGCGGGACGGGTTCCAGCCGAGCCGCTCGCGGGCGGCGTCGGCGGAGGCGACCAGGACCGCCGGGTCGCCGCCCCGGCGCGGGGCCACGACCTCGGGGATCGGGTGCCCGGTGACCTGGCGGACGGTCTCGATGACCTCGCGGACGGAGAAGCCGTTGCCGTTGCCGAGGTTGCAGATGAGGTGCTCGCCCGGCCGGGCGGCCTCGAGCGCGAGCAGGTGGGCGTCGGCCAGGTCGGCGACGTGGATGTAGTCGCGCACGCAGGTGCCGTCCGGCGTCGGGTAGTCGTCACCGAAGACGGAGATCGCGTCGCGCCTGCCCTGGGCGACCTGGAGGACGAGCGGGATGAGGTGCGACTCGGGGTCGTGGCGCTCGCCGCAGTCGCCGTAGGCGCCCGCGACGTTGAAGTAGCGGAGGCTGACCGCGCCCAGCCCGTGGGCCGCCGCCTCGCCGGTGATCATGTGGTCGACGGCGAGCTTGGAGGCGCCGTACGGGTTGGTGGGCTGCGTCGGCGCCGACTCGACGATCGGCACCTCCTTCGGCTCGCCGTACGTGGCCGCCGTGGAGGAGAAGACGAGCTTGCGCACACCGGCCTCGCGCATGGCGCCGAGCAGGGCCATGGTGCCGCCGACGTTGTTGTCCCAGTACTTCTCGGGCTTCACGACCGACTCGCCGACCTGCGAGAACGCGGCGAAGTGGAGCACCGCGTCGAAGGAGGAGTCCAGCCACTTGGCGGCGTCGCGGATGTCGCCCTCGACGAAGGACGCCCCGGACGGCACACCCTCACGGAAGCCGGTGGAGAGGTTGTCGAGTACGACGACCTCCTCGCCCGCCTCGATCAGGTGCTGCGCGACCACGCTGCCCACGTAGCCCGCGCCACCGGTGACCAGAAACTTCCCGCTCATGTACTCGCTACCTCTCGCAGTCGCTCGGCCGCGCGCTCCGGCGGCACGTCGTTGATGAACACGCTCATGCCGGATTCGGAACCCGCGAGAAACTTCAGCTTGCCGGAAGTGCGGCGGATGGTGAAAAGCTCGAGGTGAAGCGCGAAGTCCTCACGGACGACGCCCTCGAAATCCTCCAGCATGCCGAACGGCGCCTGGTGCCAGGCGGCGATGTACGGCGTCGGAGGCTCCCCTTCCCCGAAGATCCGGTCGAAGCGCCTCAAGAGTTCCAGATAAACCTGGGGAAACTCTGAGCGTGCCTCCTCGTCGAGGGCGAGCAGATCGGGCACCCGGCGCTTCGGGTACAGGTGGACCTCGTACGGCCAGTGCGCGGCGTACGGCACGAAGGCCACCCAGTGTTCACTCTCCAGGACGACCCGCTCGTCGGCGAGTTCACGCTCCAGGACGGCGTCGAAGAGGTTCTCCCCGCCGGTCGCGTCCTTGTGCGCCGCGACCGAGCGCAGCATCAGGGCGGTGCGCGGGGTGGTGAAGGGGTAGGCGTAGATCTGCCCGTGCGGGTGGCCGAGGGTGACACCGATCTCGGCGCCGCGGTTCTCGAAGCAGAAGACCTGCTCGACGGAGGGCAGCGAGGACAGCTCCGAGGTGCGGTCGGTCCATGCGTCGAGCACGAGCCGCGCCTGCTCCTCGGTCAGGTCGGCGAAGGACGCGTTGTGGTCGGAGGTGAAGCAGACGACCTCGCAGCGGCCGGAGTCCCCGGCGAGCGAGGGAAAGCGGTTCTCGAACACGGCGGCGTCGTACGACGAGTCCGGGATCTCGCTCAGGCGGTCGCCCTCGGAGGGGCACAGCGGGCACTCGTCGGCCGGCGGGTGGTACGTCCGCCCCTGCCGGTGCGAGGCGATGGCGACCGCGTCACCGAGCAGCACGTCGTGACGGACCTCGGACGTGGTGACGGTCCGGTCCAGGGGACGGCGGTCGACCGCGTCCCGCACCGTGTCGTCACGCAGGTCGTAGTAGATGAGCTCACGACCGTCGGCCAGTCGGGTCGAGGTCTTCTTCACGCCGGACTCCATTTCGAGCCACTCAGGTCTTCCGAGACTCTCCATCAAACAGAACTAAACACAGAGAAACACAACTCACCAGGGCAGTCAACATCACAATCAAACAAAGAGCGTCACGGGGCGTGTTCAATTACTGAACGCAGGGGCGTAGGTTCCGCGCTGTATCGGTTCGCCAAACGAAGCGAGTACATATGCACACCCCCACACAAACCCCCACATACTCCCCCACCCCTCTCGCCGCCGAGCTACGGCTCCCCACGAACTGGCTCGACTACACGCTGCTCGGCATCTACTTCGTCGTCGTGCTGGGCATCGGCTTCGCGGCCCGCCGCTCGGTGAAGACCACCCTCGACTTCTTCCTCTCGGGCCGCTCCCTGCCCGCCTGGGTCACGGGCCTCGCCTTCATCTCCGCCAACCTGGCCGCCACCGAGATCCTCGGGATGGCCGCCAACAGCGCGCAGTACGGTGCGTACACCGTCCACTGGTACTGGATCGGCGCCATCCCGGCCATGGTCTTCCTCGGCCTGGTGATGATGCCCTTCTACTACGGCAGCAAGGTCCGCTCGGTCCCCGAGTTCCTGCTGCTGCGCTTCGACAAGTGGGCGCACCTGCTCAGCTCGATCCTGTTCGCCTGCGCCGCGATCCTGATCGCCGGTGTGAACCTCTACGCCCTGGCGATCGTGGTGGAGGCCCTGCTCGGCTGGCCCCAGTGGGTCGCGATCGTCGTAGCGGGCTTCTTCGTGCTCGCGTACATCACCCTCGGCGGGCTGTCCTCCGCGATCTACAACGAGGTCCTGCAGTTCTTCGTGATCCTGGCGGCCCTCATCCCCATCACGGTGCTGTCCCTGAAGAAGGTGGGCGGCTGGGACGGCCTGAGCGACAAACTGACCCAGACCCACGGCGACGACTTCGTCACCGCCTGGGGCGGCACCGGCATCGGCGACGCGAACCCGCTGGGCGCGAACTGGCTGACGATCGTGCTCGGCCTCGGCTTCGTACTGTCCTTCGGCTACTGGACGACGAACTTCGCCGAGGTCCAGCGCGCGCTCTCCGCGAAGAACCTCTCCGCGGCCCAGCGCACCCCGCTGATCGCGGCGTTCCCGAAGATCTTCATCGTGTTCCTGGTGATGATCCCGGGACTGGCCGCCG
This sequence comes from Streptomyces sp. cf386, assembly GCF_900103585.1. Classification (GTDB taxonomy): domain Bacteria; phylum Actinomycetota; class Actinomycetes; order Streptomycetales; family Streptomycetaceae; genus Streptomyces. The sequence continues at coordinate 624,884 of NZ_FNHV01000002.1, read as the reverse complement.
CCGCCCTGATCCCCGGCTTCGGCACCGAGGAGTCGGGCTACCAGTACAACGACGCCATCCCGTACCTGATGGAGGGCCTGCTGCCGAACGGCGTGCTGGGCATCGCGGTGACCGGCCTGCTGGCCGCCTTCATGGCGGGCATGGCGGCGAACGTGTCGTCCTTCAACACGGTGTTCACCACGGACATCTGGGCCAAGTACGTGGTGACGGACCGCGAGGACTCCTACTACGTCCGCTTCGGCCGCCTGATCACGGCGATCGGTGTGCTGGCGTCGATCGGCACGGCGTTCCTCGCCTCCTCCTTCTCCAACATCATGAGCTACCTCCAGGCCCTGTTCTCCTTCTTCAACGTGCCGATGTTCGTGGTCTTCATCATCGGCATGTTCTGGAAGCGGGCGTCGATGAAGTCGGGCTTCTGGGGTCTGCTGGCCGGCACGACGGCGGCGATGGTGAACTACTTCGTCCTCTACAAGCAGGACATCATCTCCATCCCCTCCGACCAGGGCGCCAACTTCGTCTCCGCGATCGCGGGCTTCGTGGCCGGCGGGGTCGTCATGGTGGCCGTCTCCCTCTTCACGGCACCGAAACCGACGGAGGAACTCCAAGGGCTGGTCTACGGCACCCGCTCCCCCGGCATGGCCGAGCCGCCGGCACCGGGCGACGAGGCCTGGTACCGGAAGCCTGCGCTGCTGGGGTGGGGAGCGATCGTGCTGGCGGCCGCCTGCTACATCCCGTTCTCCTTCTGACGACCGGAGGTTGAGAGACCATGACCGAGAACTCCGACCACTCCGAGCACCCGGACCACCTCGACCACTCCGCGCGCCACGGGTACTCCGAGCAGGACCTCCAGCGGGAATTCGCCGAGCTGGAGGGGAAGTCCGAGACAGCCGCCCGCCTCTTCGACATCCGGCGCATCATCGGCGGCCTCTTCGTGCTCTACGGCGTCATCGTCACGATCGTCGGCCTCACCGACGACGACGCCGCGATCGAGAAGGCCGAGGGCATCAACATCAATCTCTGGACCGGCCTGGGGATGCTGCTCCTCGGCCTGTTCTTCCTGGGGTGGCTGAAGTTGAGGCCTACGGCTCCGCCGCCGCCGGACGTGCAGGAGCCGTCGGACGTGCAGAAACAGTGAGGGAGATCCAGCTCGACGTCTGCCGCGACGCCACCGACAGTAAAGTTTTGGGCAAGCGCGGCTGATCTGCGCGCGGCCAAGAGTTTCTGTGGAGCGTTCGGGTGAGCAGTGGGTGGACCGTGGACGAGGCCCGGAACGGCACCGGCGAGATGACCGGTGCCCAACTCCTCTTCCTCAGCGGGAGATTCGTCGCCGCGGCCACCCCGCTCGCCCTCGTGGCGCTGACCGCCGCGTGGCTCCTGCTGGGGGCCACGCCGGTGCGCGACGCGATCATGTGTGGCTCCCTGGCGCTGCTCACCGCATGCCTGGTGATCCTGGCCGTGGCGGTGGTACGCGGAGGCGGCCGGTCCCGTGGGGACACCTACCGGCTGGCCGCACGGGCTGCGTCGGCGACCCCCGGCCACGGCGAAGGCACCGTGCCGCTTCGGCTGGGCGGTGCGCGCGGGCAGTCGATCCGCATGGTGTGCGTGCTGGTCGCCGTTCCCACGCTGCTGGCGCTCTGGGGAACGCTGGGCGCCGCCGACACGCGGGGTACGGGCACGAGTGCCGCGCTGGCCGAGGCGGATGCGGTGATCGAGCCGCTGCCGATCGTGAAGATCGAGAACGAGGTGGCGGAGGGCAGCAGCCGCCGCGCCGATGCCACCGCCGACTTCACCGTCCTGCTTCCTTCGACGGCCGGGCGGGACGGTGTGCGCGCGACCTTCGAGGCGACCACCAATCAGCGCCGGGCCGTCGGCAGCGATCTGTATGTGGCGTACGTTCCGGACCGGCCCGAGCTGGGTGCCATCGGTGACGACCAACGCGAGGACGTGGAGCGCCAGCTCGCCGGGCGGGCCGTGGAGGTCGGCACCGCCTGGCTGATCGCCGGGCTGTGGGTCCTGGTGACCCTCGCCCTGGCCGTCGGCTGGTGGGTGACGGACAGCACGCGGCGCCGCGCGCGCACCGTCGGCTCCGACTGGCAGGCCCTGCGGGTCACCGTCACCGGGGCCGGCGAGCACGTCGACGCGCCGCCGCCCGGCGGTACTTCGCCGGCCGACGAGCGCAAGCAGCGGGAGAACACCCGCCGCCTGAAGGGCCTGGTCCTCCAGGGCAGCGGCGGGGACATCCCCTTCCACTCCCAGATGTCCAGCGAGGCCGCCGGTCACGCGCTGTCCGGTACACACGGCTGGCTGCTGTGGAATCCGCGACGCCGCCGGGGCCGGGACGTCCTGGCCGACCTGGTGGGTGACGACGGCTGGCAGCTGCCCGGCGCGGTGCCGGTCCCGGTGGCCGAGCAGACCACGAAGGCAGGCCACACCGTCCCCACCCCTCCCGACCCGCAGCGGCACGTCCGGCCCCTGGACCTCGGCGCGGGCTGGCTCGCGACGGCCTCCGTACCGGTGCTCGCGGGCTGGGCGGTGGCATACGGCTGCCTGGCCGCCCTGCTGCTGATCCCGGACGACGGCACGTGGCGGCCGTGGACCGCCGCGGCGGGAGTGCTGATCCCGGCCCTCGGTTTCGCCTGGCAGGGCACGGCAGACGAAGAGGGCCACGCGGATCGGGCCCCGCACACGAGCGAGCGGGATGGCTGACCAGCCAGCTGACCGGCTGGCCGAGCAAGGCCCAACAGCCCCTGAGTGAACCGGAGTTCTCAGGACTCCGGCCCCACCGCCGTCTCCGGGGACGAGTGCGGCACGGGCCCCGCCCGGTCCAGCAACCCCGTCCGCGCCGCCAACGCCGCCGCCTCCAGCCTCGAACCGACCCCCAGCTTCATCAGCACCCGCTGGACATGGGTCCGAGCGGTGGACGGCGCGATGCCCATGCCGGCCGCGATCAGCCGGGTGTCCTCGCCGTCGGCGACCCTGACCAGGACCTCGACCTCCCTGGGGGTGAGCATCTGCAGCAGCCTCTGCCCCTCGTCGTCCGGTTGGGCGGCCGGGTTGAGGAGCTCACTGAACGCGCCCTGGAGCAACTGCGGTGCCACCGCCGCCTCTCCCGAGCGCGCTTTCATGATCGCCCGCTCGACACCCTCTATGCGCTCGTCGTGCCGTACATAACCGGAGGCGCCCGCCGCGAAGGCCGCCGCTATGCCGCGCGGGCTCGGTACCGGGCCCAGCACGAGAACCGCCACCTGCGGGCGCTCCCGCTTGATCTTCACCACCGGGTCGAATATGCCCGGTTCCGCCGGTGTCGCCGTCCCCAGCAGGCACACCTCCGGCGCCCGTGTGATCACCAGCTCCGCCGCCCCCGCGGCGGGCGCCGCGGCGGCCAGCACACGGTGTCCTCGCAGTTTCAGTGCCGAGGCCAGCGCCTCGGCGAGCAATCGGTGGTCGTCGACCACCATGAGCCGCACTCCCATCGAGCAACCCCCCAGTCCCCCCAATGGATCTCCATCAATACCCAGGACGGGCCAGGCCAGTCCGGATACCCCACTCTGGATGCCCACTGGTCCGCGCGGGCAGAAGCCCCCTCCCGGCTCCCCCGCCTTTCATGCCCCCGGAAGCTACACGCTTGTTCGACGTTGCGCTCCCCCTACCGGTGAGAAGTGCCCCGGAACGGCGGAATTTCTGGCTTTCCGCGCATTCGAGGACGACGGGCAGCACGCCCCTCATCAGTCACCCGCGCCGAACGCGATCACCAGGTACCTCCGCTCGCCCGGGCGGGCCGACCCGGCCGCGGACGTCGCCGAGATGTACAGATGCCCCTGCGTGTAGAGGTACTCGGCGCTCTCCGGAAGCAGGCCGGCCTCGGCGTCCCGCACGGCCTGCGTGGCCGGGTTCTGGAGCAGCAGGGTCTGCTCGAACGTGCGGCCGTCGATGCTGACGACCTGCCCGCCCCGGGCGGCGTCCGTCGACCGCTTGTAGGCGAGGAGATTGCAGTCGTCCATCCGCAGCGGCGCGATCACATGGCCGTCCCCCGCGACCGCACGCTGCCCGGTCCGCCTGCCGGTGGTCAGGTCGAAGGCGACGATCTCGTTGGTCTGGCCGGAATCGGCGCTGCCCGCCCGCGCCTTCGTCGGCAGGTACAGCCGGTCCTTGCCGACCGCCACCTGTGAGCACTGCTCGATCCTGCTGATGACGTCGCACACCGCCGCGTACTGCTCGCTCGGCGCCGAGATCCGCGTACGCAGCCTGCCGGTCCTGTTGTCGAGGGAGAAGTAGTCCGAAACGCCGCTGCCGTCACCCCCGCCCGCGCTGACGTCCGCCGCGACGACCAGCGGGTCGGTCGACACGATGCCGACGTGTTCGATGCCGTCGGCCATCCGGTACGCCGAGATCACCTGCCCGGACTGCGGGTCGATGGTCTGGATGTGTAGTTGGAGCCCACCCTGCGAACGGCACTTGCGCAGCGCCACCAGCTTGGGACCGCCGCCGTATCCGGCGTCGTGGCAGGTGTCGTTGGCCTTCGGTGTCCAGAGCGAAGCGCCGGAGGTGACGTCGAACGCGGCGCCACCGCCGGCACCCCCGACGGCGACCGTGCGCCCGCTGATGGTGATGTTGTCGAACCGGATCAGTGCTTTGCCGCGCGGGACGGAGCCGGTCCACAGCTTCCGGCCGGCGTCGAGGTCGATGGCCGAGACCTGGGTGCAGCCGTGCGTCGGCTTCGCCTTGGTCGGCATCGCGGGCTCGTGGACGATCGCCGTCAGGTCGTCCTTGGTGGTGTGGCCGGTGACCGTGCACACCGGGCCGGGCAGCGGGATCGTCCACAGCTTGGTGCCCTTGTCCGGGTCGTAGCCGACGATCTCGGCGACGCCGGTCTTGACGTACGCCTTCCCGGTCAGCCATGAGCCGGGCACGGCGCCGCTGCCGGCGTCCACGGCCTTGGGCGACGGGATCTGGAAGAGGACCTTGGAGGCGGTCCGGGCGGGCACCTTCTCGCTGCCCTGGGACGTCGTACCGTCGCCTCCCTCGACCTGGCCGCCGGTGCCGCCGTCGGCACCGGCCGTGGCGTCCTTGGCGCCCCCGTCACCGGAGTTGGCGTACAGGACACCGCCGCCGATGATCAGCGCGATCGCCACGACCGCCGCGACGACGACGGCCGACCAGCCCTTGGCCCTGCGCCCGCCGCCACCGGGCCCGGCGGGCGGGGTGGGCGGGGGCGGGGCGCCGTAGCCGGCGTTCCAGTCGTACGGATCCTGCAGCAGGCCGTACGGGCCGGGGGGCTGAGGCGGTACGGGCGGCCGGGGAGGCCGTGGCGGCGTGGGGGGCGCGCCGTAGCCACCCGGTTGCGGTGGCTGGGTCATACACGGCTCTCCCCTCGCGCACTGATGTGGTGCCGCCGCTGCGCGGTCGCGTTCTCGCCACACCCGCAGCTTTCAGGCTGTTCTCCGGCGGACCTTTTTATCACCCGTCACCGGCGGCGCACCGGGCCCGGAGGGACTACGCGTCCTCGGCGAGCTCCAGCCAGCGCAGCTCCAGTTCGTCCCGCTGACCGGCCAGGTCGCGCAGTTCGGCGTCGAGTTCGGCGACCTTCCCGAAGTCGGTGGCGTGCTCGGCGATCTGGGCGTGCAGCTTGGTCTCCCGCTCGGAGAGCTTGTCGAGCTGCCGCTCGATCTTCTGCAGCTCCTTCTTGGCGGCGCGCAGATCGGCGGCGCTCTTCTCCGGTACGGCCTTGCCGGCGGCCGGGGCGGGGGCCGCGGCGGCGACCTGGGCCTCCATGCGGTGGCGGCGCTCCAGGTACTCGTCGATGCCGCGCGGGAGCATCCGCAGGGTGGCGTCGCCGAGCAGGGCGAAGACGCGGTCCGTGGTCCGCTCGACGAAGAACCGGTCGTGGGAGATGACGATCATCGAGCCGGGCCAGCCGTCGAGGAGGTCCTCCAGCTGGGTGAGGGTCTCGATGTCGAGGTCGTTGGTGGGCTCGTCGAGGAAGAGGACGTTGGGCTCGTCCATGAGCAATCGCAGCAGCTGGAGGCGGCGGCGCTCACCACCCGACAGGTCCCCGACGGGCGTCCACTGCTTCTCCTTGCTGAAGCCGAACGTCTCGCACAGCTGCCCGGCGGTCATCTCGCGCCCCTTGCCGAGGTCGACGCGCTCGCGGACCTGCTGTACGGCTTCCAGGACCCGCGTGGCCGGGTTCAGCTCGGCGACCTCCTGGGACAGATAAGCGAGCTTGACGGTCTTGCCGACGGCGATCCGCCCGCCGGCCGGCTGCGTCTCGCCCTCGGTGCGCGCCGCCTGTTCCATGGCGCGCAGCAGCGACGTCTTCCCGGCGCCGTTGACCCCGACGAGGCCGATGCGGTCGCCGGGCCCGAGCTGCCAGGTCACGTGCTTGAGCAGCAGCTTGGGACCGGCCTGGACGGTCACGTCCTCCAGGTCGAAGACCGTCTTGCCGAGCCGGGACGAGGCGAACTTCATCAGCTCGCTGGTGTCCCGGGGCGGCGGTACGTCCTTGATGAGCTCGTTGGCCGCCTCGACCCGGAAGCGCGGCTTGGACGTGCGCGCGGGGGCACCGCGGCGCAGCCAGGCCAGCTCCTTGCGGACGAGGTTCTGCCGCTTGACCTCCTCGGTCGCGGCGATGCGCTCGCGCTCGGCGCGGGCGAAGACGTAGTCGGAGTAGCCGCCCTCGTACTCGAAGACGTCGCCCTTCTGCACGTCCCACATGCGCGTGCAGACCTGGTCGAGGAACCAGCGGTCGTGGGTGACGCACACGAGCGCCGAGCGGCGTTCGCGCAGGTGCTGGGCCAGCCAGGAGATGCCCTCGACGTCGAGGTGGTTGGTGGGCTCGTCGAGGACGATCAGGTCCTGGTCCTCGATGAGCAGCTTGGCGAGCGCGATCCGCCGCCGCTCACCGCCGGAGAGCGGGGCGATGACGGTGTCGAGGCCCTGCGGGAAGCCGGGCAGGTCGAGCCCGCCGAACAGTCCGGTGAGCACATCGCGGATCTTGGCGTTGCCGGCCCATTCGTGGTCGGCCATGTCCCGGATGACCTCGTGCCGGACGGTCGCCTCGGGGTCGAGCGAGTCGTGCTGGGTGAGCACGCCGAGGCGCAGCCCGCCGGAGTGGGTGACCCGGCCGGTGTCGGCCTCCTCCACCTTGGCCAGCATGCGGATCAAGGTCGTCTTGCCGTCGCCGTTGCGGCCCACGACGCCGATGCGATCGCCCTCGGAGACGCCGAGCGAGACACCGTCGAGCAGGGCACGGGTGCCGTACACCTTGCTGACGTTCTCGACATTGACCAGATTGACGGCCATTTATCTCCTGCCCAGGGGCTGTGGCTACATGCGGCTCCGCCGCGTGGGATCAGCCTCCCAGCGTAGTCGTGCGCACCGACAGCTCCTCGCCCCGCGTCCGCCCGGCCCCTGCACCCGCTCCGAGCTCGCACCGAACACGCCCCGTACCCGCCCCCTTACCCGGACGTAGGGATTCCCCTAATTGACGTGGCCACCTCAAGAACGTCACCGTATCCGCACAGGACAGGCCACCCCCCACCGCCCCGTCCGCGCACGTCTCCCGAGAAGGGGTTCCACCCCCATGTCGTTCGTGCAGCACGCCCCCATGTCCCGCCGCAGACGCGCCGGCCTCGCCGCGCTCGTCTCGGCAGCGGCCCTGTTCGCCGTGGGCGCCGCCACCACCGCCCCCGCCTCGGCCGCCCCCGCCGAGGGCGTCGTCCAGGGCGCCGACGCCCCCGGCGTCATCAAGGACAGCTACATCGTCACCCTCAAGGACAACGCCGGCTTCCCCGCCGCCTCCGCCAAGGGCAAGGCGCTCGCGAACCGGTACGGCGCCGAGGTCGAGCGCACGTACAAGAGCGCGCTCAACGGCTACGCGACCGAGATGAGCGAGGCCGAGGCCAAGCGGCTGGCCGCCGACCCGGCCGTCGAGCGGGTCGTCCAGAACAAGACGGTCCACATCAACGGCACCCAGACCAACCCGACCTGGGGCCTGGACCGCATCGACCAGGCCGACCTGCCGCTGTCCTCGTCGTACACCTACCCGGACAGCGCGGGCAGCGGTGTGACGGCGTACATCATCGACACCGGCGTCCGCATCACCCACAGCGACTTCGGCGGCCGGGCCTCCTACGGCTACGACGCCGTGGACGGCGACTCCACCGCCCAGGACGGCAACGGGCACGGCACGCACGTGGCGGGCACCGTCGCGGGATCGACGTACGGCGTCGCCAAGGACGCGGACATCGTCGCCGTGCGGGTCCTCGACGACGACGGTTCCGGCACGACCGACGGCGTGGTCGCGGGCATCGACTGGGTGACCGAGAACGCACAGTTCCCGGCCGTCGCCAACATGTCGCTGGGCGGCGACGCCGACTCGGTGCTCGACGAGGCGGTCGAGAACTCCATCGCGGCCGGCATCACCTACGCGGTCGCGGCGGGCAACGACAACACCAACGCCTCCTCCAACTCCCCGGCCCGCGTCTCGGCCGCGCTCACCGTGGGCGCCTCGACCAGCGCCGACGCACGGTCGTCGTTCTCCAACTACGGCTCCGTACTGGACCTGTTCGCGCCCGGATCGAGCATCACGTCGGCGTCCAACGCCTCCGACTCCGGCACCGCGACCTACTCGGGTACGTCGATGGCGTCCCCGCACGTCGCCGGCGCCGCGGCCGTCTACCTCGGCGAGAACCCGAGCGCCTCGCCCTCAGCGGTCGCCTCGGCGCTGACCTCGGCGGCGTCGTCCGGCACGCTGACCAGCGTCGGCACCGGCAGCCCCAACCTGCTGCTCCAGGTCACCCCGGCCGGGGACGACGACGGCGGCGACACGGGCAGCAGCTTCGAGTCGGCCACCGACGTCTCCATCCCGGACGCGGGCTCGGCCGTCTACTCGCCGGTCACCGTCAGCGGCCTCACCGGCAGCGCGCCCAGCGACCTCTCGGTGTACGTCAACATCGTCCACACCTACCGCGGCGACCTGGTGATCGACCTGGTCGCGCCGGACGGCTCGACCTACCGCCTGAAGAGCAGCAGCTCCTCCGACTCGACGGACAACGTCGACGCCACGTACACGGTGGACGCGTCCAGCGAGACGACCGTCAACGGCACCTGGCAGCTGAAGGTCCAGGACGTCTACAGCGCGGACACGGGCTACATCAACAGCTGGAAGCTGACCTTCTGACCAAGGGTCCGCAGAGCACTGCGCCCCGGGGAGCGGATCCCCGGGGCGCATCGCCGTGTTCGCTCGGGTCAGCGGCGGGCGGCCGCCGCGCGGACCTCGGCGAGGAGGTCGTACATGACCTGGCCGGGGCACTCGGTGGCGAAGTAGTCGCGGTGACCGCCGACCACGTTCGTGTCCTTCTTCGTGCCGTTGACGGGGTTGGTGTACGTGACCTTCGCCTGCGGGTCCAGGCCCTTGAACCGGGAGATCACCTTGATCAGCCGGATCAGGGAGGCCTTGGCGGCCTCGGTGGGGCCCTGCGCGTCGAGGTTGCCGATCAGGGCTATGCCGAGGGCGCCGGAGTTGTAGCCCACGGAGTGGAAGCCGGTGACGAGGTCGCCGTCCGGGTTGAAGGCGGGGATGCCGTCGTCGCCGGAGTAGCGGCCCTCGTAGACGTTGCCGGCCTCGTCGATGAGGAAGTGGTAGCCGATGTCGCCCCAGTCGTTGGTGATCGCGTGGTACTCGTAGATCGCGCGCACCGTCGCGGCCGGGTCGGGGTCGGCGTTCGGCGTCGCCGTGTGGTGGACCGTGATGATCTGCAGCGGGTAGTACGTCTCGGGCGAGTTGACCGAGCCGTCCGCCTTGAACCGCTTGGACTCGTCGGCGCCCCAGGCCGGCCGCGAGAGGTAACGCACGCCACGCACGCGCGTGGGCTCGCTCGGCACCTTGAAGGTGCGGTCGGGGCCGTCGGTGGTGTCGATCGCCAGCGAGTGCACGCCGTCGAGGTCGGTCGGGGCCTTCACCTCGTACGCGGTGGCGTTCTGGGCGGCGACCAGGGCCGTGCCGCCGTCCTCGACGGTCGCGCAGCCGCTCGCGAGGGTCTGCCAGTTGCCGTCCGCGAGGCGGATGGCGGCGCCCTCCTTCGCACCGGACCAGCGCACACCGACGTAGGAGGCGGCGAAGGCGGTGGTGGCCTCGCCGGTGCCGGTGGCGGCCTCGGTGCGGGTGGCGGGGAACTTCTCCGCCGTCGTACCGGAATCGCCGGAGCCGGCGGCCGAGTTGTCCGTTTCGCCGGAGTCGGTCGCCGCGAACACCATCGGCGTCACCGCGGCACCGGCGGCCACCGCACCACCGGCGGCGATCACGCCGCGCCGGGAGAGCGAGCGCTTTCTACGGTGGGACGGCTGGGCGGGGGTGGGGGTTTCGGACACGGGGAAGTACGCCTTCCAGAAGTGCAGATGACAGCGTCGAGCGGGGGGGGAGCCCGACGCTTGAAACGTCAAGCGACCCTAGCCTCCCCACCCGCCCCACGCGTACTCCGATCGCAGTACATTCGTGTGAAGATCGGGCAAAGAAGCCCTACTTGTGAGTACGGCGTCAGGCTCCGGCCCCGTCCACCCGCTGCTGCGGGATCAGCGCCGACGCCGGGGCCAGACCGCGCCCGTGCACCGCTTCCTCGCCCACCGGCATGTCGTCACGCAGCAGGCCCTCGGGGACCAGGAGGGCGGCCGTGACCCCGCCGTTCGGCGACGCCCGCAGCTCGACGCGCAGCCCCTGCCGCTCGCGCAGCCGGTTCACCACGAACAGGCCGATCTGCTTGGCGTCGAGGAGGTCGACCTTCTCGGACTGGATCTTGCGGTTGGCCTCGGCGAGGGCCTCCTCGTTCATGCCGAAACCGCTGTCCTCGACCTCGACGAGGAGCCCCTCCCGCATCCGGGCCGCGCGCAGCTGCACCTGGGTGCTCGGCGGGGAGAACGCCGTGGCGTTCTCGACCAGTTCGGCGAGGAGATGGATGACGTCGGCGACCGAGCCGCCCACCAGCGACACCCTCGGCACCGCCCAGATCTGCACCCGCTGCCCGCTCTCGATCTCGGCGACGGCCGCACGCAGCACGTCCGCCAGCGGAATCGGGTCGCGCCAGCCACGGCCCGGCGCGATGCCGGACAGGATCAGCAGGCTCTCGGAGTGCCGGCGCATCCGGGTCGCCAGGTAGTCGACGCGGTACAGGTCCTGCAGCTCCGCCGGGTCCTGCCGGCGCCGCTGCATCCCCTCCAGCAGGTCCAGCTGACGGTGCAGCAGCACCTGGCTGCGGCGCGCCAGGCTGACGTACACCCCGGAGATCCCGCTCAGCAGCTCGGCCCGCTCGCTCGCGGCCTTCAGCGCCGCGCGCTGCACCGCGGTGAGCGCCGTGCCGACCTGGGCCAGTTCGTCGCCGACCAGGCGTCGCATGGGCGCCTCGGCGTCGATGTCGACGCCCTGACCGGCATGCAGCTTGCGCATGGCCTGCGGGAGGCGGCGGCCGGCCACCTCCAGGGCGTCGTTGCGCAGGTCGAGCAGCTCGACGATGAGCCCGCGCCCGACCAGCACGGAGACCAGCAGCGACAGCAGCACACCGACCAGGCCGAGCACCACCGCCACGCCCGAGGCGCCGAGGGTGTCCCAGCCGAACGGGTCGGCCTGCGCGGTGGCCCCCGTACCGGCCCCCGTCTCGGCCTCGGTCAGCCCCGCCAGCACACCGGACGCCGCCGTGTCCCAGCCCCCGAGCGCCGTGCCCGTCACGGCCGCCGCACCGGGACCGGCAGCGCGCACCCGGTTCTCAACGGCCTGCACGCGCGCGTACTCGTCGCCGTTCAGGACCTCCTCGTACGCCGTCCGGTGCCCGGCCTTCAGGTCGGCGACCGCGGACTTCAGCAGCTCGCGCCGGGTGGCGACGGCGCCCACGAACAGCGCGTACTCACCCCGGCTCAGCGTCCCGCGCGCGTCGGCGGCGCCCAGGAGCGCCTGCTCGCGGGCCAGCGCCTCCCGCGCGCGGGCGAGTTCGAGCACCACGCGCGCCTCCGAGGCGGCGTCGGTGCCACGGTCGTCGGTGAGCGCGCCGGTGACGGCGAAGGCGTGCTCGACGATCGCCGAGTAGGCGGTGTACGCGGCCGAGGGCGCCGCCGCCTTCTTCGCGGTGGCCTCGGTACGCAGCCGCGCCAGGCTTCCGGCGTCGCTCTCCAGCCGCTCGATGCGCCCGGGCAGGCTCGCGTCGAGGAGGGCGGCGTCCGAGCTGGAGGCGTTGATGCCGTTCAGCAGGGCGGTGGCGGCCTTGTCCGTGGCCTTCCGGGCCTCGGTGAAGTCCTCGGGGGCGGTCGCGTACCGCATAGCGGCGGCCCGCTCGGCCTGCAGCGCGGTGACGAAGTCGCCGACGGGGGCGAGGAGTTCGGAGTTGACGTCCTTGGCACGCTCGGAGTCGCCGATACCGGCCACGGTCGTCACAGCGGCGAAGCCCCACAGCGCCATGAGGGACACGATGGGCAGCATCAGCAGGGAGACGATCTTCGCCCGGACGGATCTGGGGCGCAGTCGGGCGGAGGTGCGGGGAAGGCGCATGGGAGGGAGACCTCGTTCAGGGGGGAACGTATCTGCGGCGGGCTTAGGCCGATCGGTGTTCCGAAGGGGCAAGCGAGTCGAGCCAATCCACTGCGGTTCGACAACGCCGTAAGGGGCGCGGGGAACTGCGCGACCAGCCACGACGGGTCCGCAGACGGGCGACAACCGACAGCGGCAGGACCTACGCCGTCGTCAGCTCAACCTCGCGGAGCAACTCCGCCGCAGCGGCGGACTCGTGCCGCTTACCCGTCGGCGACAGCGCAACGTACGCCGCGGCCAGGAACAGGAACGACCCGAGCAGCACCGCCAACGGAAAGATGAACTCCGTGGCGGTGGCCCCCGGCAACTCCGCGCTGCTGGGCGCGAGGGAGATGCTCACGGCGTACATCGCGGTGTAGTGCATGCTGCTCACCGCGAGCCCCATGACCAGCGCGGCGACGGCGGCCAGCACGGATCCGCGCACCACCAGCGTGAGCGTCAGCGCGGCGGTGGCGGCGACGACGGCGATCGCGACGGAGGCGATGACGAGCATCGGGTCGTAGTCGACCTCGCCGTGCAGGTTGAGCGCGGCCATGCCGGTGTAGTGCATGGCGGCGACGCCGAGGCCGGTGCCGAGTCCGCCGAGCACGACCGACATCACGCGCGAGCGGCCGTATCCGGCGGTGAAGACGCCGGCCGCGACCACGGCGACGGCCATCAGCAGGCTCAGGACGGTGATCGGGACGTCGAAGCGGATCGGGGTGCCGTCGACGCTGAAGCCCATCATGGCGACGAAGTGCATGGTCCAGATGCCGGAGCCGATGGCGAGGGAGGCGAGCAGCAGCCAGTTCCGCTTGGAGGCGCCGTCCGCCTCAAGTGCCCTGACGGTGCAGCGCAGTCCGAGGGCCGAGCCGACGCAGGCCATCGCGTAGGAGAGGACGGGAGTGACCCATCCGGCGCTGAAGTGGTCCATGTGCCCCATGGGGACTCCTCAGAGGTACCACCGGTAACGGAGGACCGGGGAGGGCCGATCATGCCAGCCGATTCCATGACGCAGAGTGGCGTGAAAGGGACCATGAAGGGTGATGTCGAACAATCAACTACCGTGAACTAGCTAACACTTGCCCCGCATATCTATGCAGATCTGGGAGTTGCATTGCCCCTGGTGGAGATACTGTGGGGGTTTTATGCAGACAGTACGGTGGCACCCGGAACGGGCCCCGACGCCGTACGCACCGCCCGACAAGTGCCCGACAACCGTAGGGTTTCGGCCACCTTCTCCGCGGACTCGGGATCACGGGCGAGGAACGCCGTGGTCGGTCCCGAGCCGGAGACGAGTGCCGCGAGCGCGCCCGCGCCACGGCCTGCGGCGAGCGTGTCGGCGAGCTCCGGGAAGAGGGAGAGCGCGGCGGGCTGGAGGTCGTTGGAGACGGCCGCGGCGAGCGCGTCGGGGTCGCCCTTCGCGAGGGCGTCCAGCAGCGGCCGGGAGGCGACGGGCTCGGGGATGTCCGTGCCCTCGGCGAGCCGGTCGAACTCCCGGAAGACGGCGGGCGTGGACAGCCCCCGGCCGGCCATCGCGAACACCCAGTGGAAGGCACCGCCCACGTCGAGCGTACGGAGCTGCTCGCCCCGCCCAGTGCCGAGCGCGGCGCCCCCGACCAGGCTGAACGGCACGTCACTGCCCAACTCGGCGCAGATGTCGAGGAGTTCCGCACGGGAGGCCCGGGTGCCCCACAGCGCGTCGCACGCGAGCAGCGCCCCCGCACCGTCCGCACTGCCGCCCGCCATGCCGCCGGCGACCGGGATGTCCTTGGCGATGTGCAGATGCACGTCGGGCGTACGCCCGTAGTGCGCGGCGAGCGCCTCGGCCGCGCGGGCGGCGAGGTTCGTACGGTCGAGGGGCACCTGATCGGCGTCCGGGCCGTCACAGGTGACGCGCAGGCCGTCGGGCGAGGGGGTCACGGTGACCTCGTCGTACAGGCCGACGGCGAGGAAGACGTTGGCCAGGTCGTGAAAGCCGTCGGGGCGGGCGGCGCCGACCGCGAGCTGGACGTTGACCTTGGCGGGGACCCGGACGGTGACGCTCGCGCTCACTTACTCGGACTCCTTGTGCTGGGCGGCGGCTGCCTTGTGCTCCGCGATGCGGGCGAACTCCTCGACCGTCAGCGCCTCTCCGCGGGCCTGCGGGGAGACGCCCGCCGCGACGAGGGCCGTCTCGGCGGCAGCCGCCGAACCCGCCCAGCCGGCGAGTGCGGCGCGCAGTGTCTTGCGGCGCTGGGCGAAGGCGGCGTCGATGACGGCGAAGACCTCGCGCCTGGAGGCGGTGGTCTTGAGCGGCTCGGTGCGGCGGGTCAGGGCGACCAGGCCGCTGTCGACGTTCGGGGCGGGCCAGAAGACGTTGCGCCCGATGGCGCCGGCCCGCTTGACCTCGGCGTACCAGTTGGCCTTCACGGACGGCACGCCGTACACCTTGGAACCGGGCGCGGCGGCCAGGCGGTCCGCGACCTCCGACTGCACCATGACGAGGGTGCGTTCGATGCTCGGGAAGGCTTCGAGCATGTGGAGGAGGACCGGGACGGCCACGTTGTAGGGGAGGTTGGCGACCAGCGCGGTGGGCGGCGGGCCCGGCAGCTCCGCGACATGCATCGCGTCGGAGTGCACCAGCGCGAAACGGTCGGCGCGCTCCGGCATGCGGGCCGCGATGGTGGCGGGAAGCGCGCCGGCCAGTACGTCGTCGATCTCCACGGCGGTGACGCGGTCGGCCACCTCCAGCAGGGCGAGCGTGAGGGAGCCGAGCCCCGGTCCCACCTCGACCACCACGTCGTCGGGGCGGACATCCGCAGTGCGGACGATACGGCGGACCGTGTTCGCGTCGATCACGAAGTTCTGGCCGCGCTGCTTGGTGGGGCGCACACCGAGGGCTGCCGCCAGCTCACGGATGTCGGCGGGGCCAAGGAGGGCGTCGGGGGTGGGGCTACTCACCCGACAAGGGTACGGGGGTCAGGGACGGGGCCTGTCCAGCCGGGCTCGGGCGGGCGTCGCCCGACCGGACCGGCGGCACGAAGGGCACGCAGGCCCGCGGCCGGACCTCACCCCTGCAACCGTCCCCCGCAATGCGGCCAGGGACTCGCCCCCTGCCGCACATACAGCTTCTTCGCCCGAGCCGTCTGCTCCGCCGCCGGTGCGTCCTGCGGCCGTCCCGTCCCTCCGAGGCTCCGCCAGGTCTCGGTGTCGAACTGGTACAGCCCGCCGTACGTCCCCGACGAGTCCACCGCGTCCGGCCGCCCGCCGGATTCGCACGCCGCGAGCCCCTGCCAGTTCAGCCGGTCCGCACCGCGCACGGACGTCGGCAGCGGCTTCGTCCCCACCTTCACGATCTGCGTCTGAGGCTCCCGCACCACCTCGGACCGGATCCGCCGTGGCTTCTGCCGGACGCCGTTGACCATCCGGAGCGAGTACGTGATCCGCCTCAGCCCCGGCACCCCCGCCCGCTCGACGACCTCCGTGCCCTTGAAGACCGCGGGATCCTCGACCCGCTCCACGGCGAAGTCGATCGCCTCGTCGCGGATCTCCTTCCTGCCGGTGATCCTGAGGACCGTGACCGCCTGCCCGTCGCGCGGGAAGGTGTCGAGCGGGACGGACGTGGTGTCCTGCCCGCGCAGCGTGATGCCGGCCTGCTCCACGACCTCGCCGACGGTCGCCGCGTTGGTGCGGATGGTGCGCGCCAGCCCGTCCGCCATGATCGTCACCGTGCGCTCGGTACGGACGTCCAGCGCGAGCCCCTCGCGCCCGATGCGCCGGGAGCGCGACGTCGACAGATACGCCCCCTCCGCACGCACCCCCAGCTGCCTGAGCGCCGCCTCCACCGTGTGCGCCGTCGTCCACACCTGGCGCCGCTGACCGTCGAGCGTGAGCCGCACGGGCCGCCCGTAGCGCACCGCGACCTCGTCACCGCTGGCGAGCGGCTCGTCGGGAGCGGGCGCCACCACATCGTGCGCGCCCACGTCCACGCCCTCCTCGCTGAGCAGTTCGGTGACGTCGTCCGCGAAGGTGTGCAGGGTGCGCGGCTTGCCGTCGACCCTCAGCTCGATCGCCTTGTCCTTGGCGACGAAGGCCGACGTCCCGCCCGCGAGGAACGCGACGACCAGCGCCTGCGGTACGAGCCGGCGCATGGACCCGTCCCCCCGCTCTGCGGTCCGCGCCCGGCGCCGATGCGCGGCCCGCCGACCACGCCCCGGGCGCACAACCGGCTCGGGCTCCGGCTCGGGGGCCTCATAGGCGGGTTCGTACGTGTCCTCGTTCGCCTCGTACGCGTCGTACGCCTCGTACGCCCCGTGCATCCCGTGCATCTCGTACGCGGGACGGTAACTGTCCGTACGCATCCCGTACGGACCATGGGCCCCCTGCACCCCCTGGACCCCGTACGCCAGCGTCTGGGCGCTGTACGGGTCGAAGCCGCCGTACGCCCGCGGCTCATGGCCGGCCGGGCTCGGGCCATACGTCTCGAACTGCGCGTTGCTCACGAGGACACGCTCCAGCGGAGGACTCCGGATCGGGCCACCAGAACCTAGCGGAGGGGTGGTGACTCTCCAAAGCGACTCGACTACGCACAGTCGCGAGGGGACCCGGCGTAAATCCGTACGAGCGTTGCCCGGCCGTGATCGGTCAGTAACCGAAGGCGCGTGCCGTGTTCGAGCCGAGGGCCGCCGCCAGCGCGTCCTCCTCGATGCCCCGAACGGCGGCCATGGCACGCACCGTGATCGGAATGAGATACGGCGCGTTGGGCCGTCCGCGGTACGGGGCCGGGGTGAGGAAGGGCGCGTCGGTCTCCACGAGGAGCAGCTCCAGCGGGGCCACGGCCACCGCGTCCCGCAGGTTCTGGGCGTTCTTGAAGGTGACGTTGCCGGCGAAGGACATGAAGTAGCCGGCGCCGGCGCACACCTCCGCCATCTCGGCGTCCCCGGAGTAGCAGTGGAAGACGGTGCGCTCGGGCGCGCCCTCCTCCTTGAGCACCCGCAGCACGTCCGCGTGCGCCTCGCGGTCATGGATGACCAGGGCCTTGCCGTGCCGCTTGGCGATCTCGATGTGGGCGCGGAAGGACGCCTCCTGCGCCTCCTTGCCCTCGGGCCCGGTGCGGAAGTAGTCGAGGCCGGTCTCGCCGACGCCCTTCACCTGAGGGAGTGCGGCGAGGCGGTCGATCTCCGCGAGCGCCTCGTCGAGCGCCGGCGCACCTCCGGGCTCGCGCGCCCCCTGCCGTGACCAGCCGTCGGGGTCCCCGTGCACGATGCGCGGAGCCTCGTTCGGGTGCAGGGCCACGGTGGCGTGCACGGCGTCGTACCGCGCCGCCGTCTCGGCCGCCCACTGCGAGCCGCGTACGTCACAGCCCACCTGCACGACCGTCGTCACCCCGACCGACGCCGCCTTCGCCAGGCCCTCCTCCACCGTGCCGGACTGCATGTCGAGGTGGGTGTGGGAGTCGGCGACCGGCACCCGGAGCGGTTCCGGGAGGGGCGGGGCGGCGTGCTTGTCGGCGGCGTTCGAAGGCATGCCCCGATCCTACGAAAGGGACATGCCCTCGCCGTCGGCGCGGCCTCCCGGCCGGCGCCCGCCTCTCGCCTCAGCTCGCCTTGCGGTGGAAGACGTGCAGGAGATCGGACAGATGCCAGTGGTGCTCCGCCTTCGCCGCGTCCGCCGAGGGGTCCGCCGTGGCGGAGTCCGACTGCCGGGGTACCGCGCGGGGGCGGTGCAGGGAGTTCTGCACGGAGGACACCTGGCCGGGCCGCATGATGCGCACGACGTGGCCGTCGCAGTTCTGGCACGTGGGCCGGCTCAGCGGCGACGGCACGACCTGGCCGTTCGCGACGTACATCACGAACTCGCGGCCGTCACCGTCTATGTGGTGCTCTATCTCGTACGACTGCTCCCAGCCGTGCCCGCAGCGCATGCAGGCGAACGAATACGACTCGTGGACGACGGCGGTCGCGGCGCTGCGAAGGCCCGTGGTCTGCTGTGCGATCTCACTCATGCCAGCTCCTGTGGTCCGCTGGGTGGGACGGGTCGCGTCCCACAACCCAGTGGACTCCCCCGCATGAGCGAACGCACGCCATCTGTCCAGTGTTGGCGTCGACTTGGAGGTTCCTTGCCGAAAGGCCCGGGTCCCTTTACCCCCGCATGGGGCGCACGCTCAGCCGAGATACGCCCTGCTCACACGGCGTTTCACGCCCCCGCGTTCTTGGCGGCCACCACAGCGTCGAAAACCTCCCGCTTCGGCACTCCGGCCTCCGTGGCCACCGCCGCGATGGCCTCCTTGCGCCGCTCCCCCGCCTCTTCACGGACGCGAACACGCCGCACGAGCTCCGCGGCGTCGACCTCCTCGGCGCCCTTCTCCGGAGCCCCCTCGACCACGACGGTGATCTCGCCGCGCACGCCCTCGGCGGCCCACGCCGCCAGCTCCCCCAGCCCGCCGCGCTTGACCTCCTCGTACGTCTTGGTCAGCTCCCGGCACACGGCGGCCCGCCGCTCGGCGCCGAACACCTCGGCCATCGCGGCGAGCGTGTCGTCGAGCCGGTGCGGTGCCTCGAAGTAGACGAGCGTGCGCCGCTCCTCGGCCACCTCCCGCAGCCGCCCCAGCCGCTCCCCCGCCTTGCGCGGCAGGAACCCCTCGAAGCAGAACCGGTCGACGGGCAGCCCGGACAGGGCGAGCGCGGTGAGCACGGCGGACGGCCCCGGTACGGCGGTGACGCGGATGTCCTTCTCCACGGCCGCCGCGACCAGCCGGTACCCGGGGTCGGACACGGACGGCATCCCCGCGTCGGTCACCAGCAGCACCCGCGAGCCCTCCAAGAGGGCCTCGACCAGCTCGGGCGTCCGGGCCGACTCGTTGCCCTCGAAGTACGACACGACCCGCCCGGCCGGCTGCACGCCCAGCGCCTGGGTGAGGCGCCGCAGCCGCCGGGTGTCCTCGGCGGCGACCACGTCCGCGCCGGCCAGCTCCTCGGCGAGCCGGGGCGGGGCGTCCTTGACGTCGCCGATGGGAGTGCCTGCCAAAACAAGGGTTCCTGTCACGTTTCCATCCTCCCAGGGCGCATCCACGGGACTCCCACAGACCTGTTCCCTACGATGGCGCGGTGACCAGTACAGCGTCGTCCATGGACTCCACGGACACCCGGCAGGCCCAGGAACCGCACGAGCAGCGACCGTCGTGGCGGCAGCGGCTGCGCCGATTCGGCTACACGGCGGCGGCCGGAGGCGACGTACGCGACCGGCTGGTGCCGCCGTATGTGCAGCCCAGCCCGCGGATGTGGGAGTTCCTCGGCGTCTCGCGCCCGCTCGCCGAGCGGATGGTGCGCTGGTCGGCCTGGGGCGGTCCGCTGCTGGTCGCGCTGCTGGCCGGGGTGCTGCGGTTCTGGAACCTGGGCAGCCCCAGGAAGGTGATATTCGACGAGACGTACTACGCCAAGGACGCGTGGGCGATCGTCCACCGCGGCTTCGAGGTCGGCTGGGACAAGAACGCCAACGACCTGATCCTGTCGACCAACGGCGCCGTGCCCATCCCCACGGACGCGGCCTACGTCGTACATCCGCCGGTCGGCAAGTACGTCATCGGGCTCGGCGAGCTGATGTTCGGGTTCAACCCGTTCGGCTGGCGCTTCATGACGGCGCTGCTGGGCACGCTCGCCGTGCTGATGCTGTGCCGCATCGGCCGCCGTATCTTCCGCTCCACGTTCCTCGGCTGCCTCGCGGGCACGCTGATGGCGGTGGACGGACTGGCCTTCGTGATGGCGCGCACCTCGCTGCTCGACGGCGTGCTGATGTTCTTCGTGCTGGCGGCGTTCGGCTGCCTGGTCATCGACCGCGACCGGGCACGCGCGAGACTCGCCGCCGCGCTACCGGTCGACGCGGACGGCCGGGTCCGCCCCGACGCCCACCTCGCCCAGACCCTGAGCCTCGGCTGGCGCCCGTACCGCTGGCTGGCCGGCCTGATGCTGGGCCTGGCCATCGGCACCAAGTGGAACGGCCTGTACTTCCTGGTCGCGTTCGGCCTGATGACGGTCCTCTGGGACGTCGGCGCCCGCAAGGTCGCCGGTGCTCATGCCCCGTACACGGCGGTCGTCAAGCACGACCTGGGCCTGGCCTTCCTGGCGACGGTCCCGGTGGCGATCGTCACGTACATCGTGTCGTGGACGGGCTGGATCCTCTCCCCGACCGACGGCAGCGGCGGCTACTACCGCGACTGGGCGACCGCGAACGGCCGCAGCAGCGACTGGTCCTGGCTGTTCCCCGACTGGTGGCTCAGCCTGTGGCACTACGAGCACCAGGTGTACGAGTTCCACGTCGGCCTGTCGTCCCCGCACACCTACCAGTCCAACCCGTGGAGCTGGATCGTCGACGGCCGCCCCGTGTCGTACTTCTACGAGTCCCCGCTCCCCGGCAAGGACGGCTGCCCCGTCGACGCGGGCGAGAAGTGCGCCCGCGAGGTCCTGGCCATCGGCACCCCCCTCCTGTGGTGGGTGGCCGCCTTCGCGATCCTGTACATCCTGTGGCGCTGGGCCTTCCGCCGCGACTGGCGGGCCGGCGCGATCGCCTGCGGCGTGGTGGCGGGCTACCTCCCCTGGTTCCTCTACCAGGAACGCACGATCTTCTTCTTCTACGCCATCGTCTTCCTCCCCTTCCTCTGCCTGGCCGTAGCCATGCTCCTCGGCGCGATCATCGGCCCACCGGGCTCCAGCGACACCCGGCGGGTGGCGGGAGCGACGGGCGCCGGTGTGCTGGTGCTGCTGATCGCGTGGAACTTCATCTATTTCTGGCCGATCCACACGGGCACGGCGATCCCGGTGGACGACTGGCGGTCGCGGATGTGGCTGGATACGTGGGTCTAGCTGTTGGCCGTCAGTGGCTGTCGGACAACGCCGCTCGCATCGTCGTTCGGCTATCGCCTGGAGCCGCAAGATCGATGGGGGTGACGCTGCTCCCGGGGCTGCCCTCCGTACCCGGAGCACACAACCTGCTCTCGCCTGCGCGCAGTCTGTTTCGTGGTGATCACTGCCGCGACGCCGCTGAGGAGGCCGCCGACACCTGACACACCGGAGATCACAACAGGCCAGACATTGAACGGGGGCAGTGCGCTCTCATCCTGGGGCGACGCACCCGAATCAACGTCCCCGCCCCTACCCGCATCCGGGCCCCCGTCCGCGCCCCCACCAGTGCCCTCGTCGGGCTCGCCCTGATCCTCTGATGGTGCGCTCTCATCAGTGGCGCTGGTGGGAGTGGTGATGGCGGTGCGACCGTCGGAAACCCAGACGCAGAGGGAGGCCACGCAGATCGCGAACGAAACGATGGCAATGATCAGCCACGGCTTTGAGGCACGAACGACAATTGGTTCAGGACGGCTCAGCATCTGGCGTACTCCGAATCTCAGTGGGTGCCACACCACAAACGTGTGAACGCATGCCTCAATTGCGCCTCAGCGGTCGATGCACGTCACGGCACTGAAATTCGGGGCTTGACAAAGGAGGCAGCCGGCTCGGCGGGCGACTGGGTCCAGCCTGCGTAACAGGAGGCGGCGATGATCGTTCACCTGGGCATGAACGTAACCAAACGGACAATTGCCGTCATCGCCCTCGCCGGTGCGGCCGTCATGTCGGCCGCCGCCCTCGCCGGCGCCGACACCCCCAGCACGCAGCCCGCGAGCACGAACCTGGTGTACCCGTACTCGGCCACCTACCCGCCGGGCGTCCTCCCCCTGGCGGCCGCTGTTCCCGCGGTCGCCCTCCTCGGCATCAATCCCCTGGGCGCCCTCTGAGGATCGCCTCCCGCTCTGAGCGCTGCAGTCGGCCGGTCGGTCCGACTGCAGCGCTCAGCCATATCCGCCAACAAAGGAAAACACCGCCACAGGTTTCCCTCACACCACTTACAGTTCGGGTGACTAACGGGGAGGGGACCATGTCCAAGGGGGTCAAAGTCGCCGTAATAGGCGGCGTGTTCGCCGTGATGGTGGGCGGTGCCGGGTACGGCGCGTACAACATCATGTCCGCGTTGAACGGGGGTGGGGCGACGGGGGCCGCGGGGCCGGCGCCCGTGCAGTCCGGGCCGCCCAGTGCGGACGAGGTCGAGGAGACCACGAAGAAGTTCTTCGCGGCCTGGGAGAAGGGGCAGGCGGCGCAGGCGGCGGCGTTCACGAACAATGACACCGCTGCCGAGCGGGTGCTGACGTCGTACGGCGAGGGCGCCCACATCACCGGCGTGAAGATCACGCCGGGGAGCGCGAGCGGCGCCACCGTGCCGTTCAGCGTGAAGGCGAAGGTGTCCTACGGCGGGAAGTCCAAGGCGCTCGACTACCGGAGCGAGCTCACCGTCGTCCGCGGGCTCACCACCGGCAAGGCCCTGGTCGACTGGGAACCCACCGTGATCCACCCGGAGTTGAAGCGGGACGACACCCTGGTCACCGGCGAGGCGGCGAGCCCGCCCATCGAGGCCGTCGACCGCAACGGCACCGTGCTGACGAAGGAGAAGTACCCCTCCCTCGGCCCGATCCTGGACTCCCTGCGCGACAAGTACGGCGACAAGGCCGGCGGCGAGGCCGGTGTCGAGCTGGCGATACGGCACGCCGACGAGTCGCCGGACACCTCGCTGCTGACTCTCGCCAAGGGCAAGCCCGGCAAGCTGGAGACGACGCTCAGCGCGAGCGTGCAGGCGGCCGCCGAGAAGGCCGTGAAGCAGTACGCCCAGTCCTCGGTGGTGGCCCTCAAGCCGAGCACCGGCGAGGTGCTGGCGGTGGCGAACCATCGCGACGACGCCTGGAACGCGGCCTTCGAGGGCAAGGTCGCCCCGGGCTCCACCATGAAGATCATCACCGCGGCGATGCTCATCGACAACGGCGTGACCTCGATGAACGGCCCGGCCCCCTGCCCGCCGACGGCCATGTGGCAGAGCCAGACCTTCAAGAACCTCACGGGCCTGGAGCCCGACGAGAGCGCGAACGCCACGCTGGCCAACGGCTTCATGCGCTCCTGTAACACCGCCTTCATCAAGCTCGTCGACGAGGACCCGCTCACGGACGCCTCGCTGACGGCGGAGGCCGAGGAGCGGTTCGGGCTCGGCCGCGACTGGAAGACCGGTATCACCTCCTTCGACGGCAGTGTCCCCGCCTCCACCGGCCCGGACCGTGCGGCCAACGCCATCGGCCAGGGCCAGGTCCAGATGAACCCGCTGAACATGGCGTCGGTGACGGCGACCGCGATCACGGGCCGGTTCCGGCAGCCGTATCTGGTCGCGCGCGACCTCGACGACCGGCCGTTCGCCACCGCCGACGGGCTGCGGGCGAGCACCGCCGCCCAGCTGAAGCAGATGATGCGGCTGACCGCGACCGCGTCCCAGGGCACCGCCGTCCAGGCCATGTCCGGGCTCGGCGGCGACATCGGTGCCAAGACCGGTTCCGCCGAGGTCGACGGAAAGGCCACCTCTGACAGCTGGTTCACCGGTTTCCGTGATGATGTGGCGGCTGCGGCCATGTCCCAGCAGGGCGGCCACGGCGGCGACGCGGCGGGGCCGATTGTCGCAGCCGTGCTACGAGCGTCCGGCTGAACTTATCCGTCGCGGCACGGGACTCTAGTGTGGTCGTCGTCGTTGGTATGCGTGAGGTCGGCGGGGCGGCGGGGGCCCCTGAATACGCGAGGGAACTGAAGGCAGTGGGTAACAGAAGGCGCGTCGCCGAGCGACGGAAGACCAACCCCGCGGTGCTCGGCGGGATGATCGCCGTGGTCATCGGCGGCGCCGGGTTCGGCGTCTACGCCTTGTACGGCGGTGGAGCGGTGGCCGACAGCCGTACGCCGACGGCGTCCGCCGGCGACGAGAAGGCGAAGAAGGTCAAGACCGGCCCGCTGTCGGCCAAGGAGGTCAGCGGCGCGGCCGAGACCTTCCTCACCGCCTGGCAGCAGGGCAAGGTGCCCCAGGCCGCCGCCGCCACCGACGACACCACGGCCGCCCGGACCCTGCTGGCGGGCTACACCAAGGACGCGCACATCTCGGACGTCACCCTCACCGAGGGCACCCGCACCGGCGCCAAGGTCCCCTTCTCCGTGAAGGCGACGGTGACGTACAAGGGCACCAGCAAGCCGCTGGCGTACGACAGTTCGCTGACCGTCGTCCGCCGCGCCGAGGACGGAAAGCCGCTGGTCGAGTGGCACTCCGCGATCGTCCACCCCGACCTGAAGGACGGGGACACCCTCGTCACCGGCGAGTCCGGCACCCCGCCGGTCAAGGCGCTCGACCGGGACGGCGGCGAGCTGACGGAGGACGAGTACCCGTCGCTGGGCTCGGTCCTGGACGGGCTGCGCGAGAAGTACGGCGAGAAGGCCGGCGGCAAGGCGGGCGTCGAGCTCCAGGTGGTCCGGGGCGCGGACTCCAAGAAGGCCGAACTGTCCGACAAGACCCTGCTGGAGCTGAGCAAGGGCACGCCGGGCACGGTGAAGACGACGCTGAACCCGGCGCTGCAGGCCGCCGCGGAGAAGCAGGTGGCCGCCAAGTCGAAGGCGTCGGTGGTCGTCCTGCGCCCGTCGACCGGCGAGATCCTGGCGGTCGCGAACTCCTCGAAGGGCTTCAACACCGCCTTCCAGGGCTCCCTCGCCCCCGGCTCCACGATGAAGGTCATCACCTCCTCGCTGCTGATCGAGAAGGGCCTCGCGTCGGCGGACAAGCAGCACCCCTGCCCGAAGTACTTCACGTACGGCCACTGGAAGTTCCAGAACGACGACAAATTCGAGATCAAGGGCGGCACCTTCAAGGCGAGCTTCGCCCGCTCCTGCAACACCGCCTTCATCAGCCAGGCCGGCGAGCTGGACAACGACAGCCTGACCAAGCAGGCCCAGCAGGTCTTCGGGCTGTCGATGAACAACTGGTCCGTCGGCGTCCCGACCTTCGACGGCGCCGTCCCGGTCCAGTCCCAGGCCCAGATGGCGGCCTCGCTGATCGGCCAGGGCGGGGTGCGGATGAACCCGCTGAACATGGCGTCGGTCTCGGCGACGGTCAAGACGGGCACCTTCAAGCAGCCCTACCTGGTGGCCCCGACGGTCGACAACCGCACCCTCGCCACCGCCTCCCGCAGCATGTCGGCGGGCACGCTGTCGCAGTTGCGCGAGCTGATGGCCTACACGGCGGCGTACGGGACGGCGGCCGAGGCGATGTCCGGGGTCACCGGTGACGTCGGCGCGAAGACGGGCTCGGCGGAGGTCGACGGCCAGAAGAAGCCGAACGGCTGGTTCACCGCGTACCGGGGCGACCTGGCCGCGGCGGGCGTGGTCCAGTCGGGCGGCCACGGCGGCGAGACGGCGGGGCCGATCGTGGCGGCTCTGCTGAAGATGGGCGGCTGAGCCTCAGCGGCGCAAGCCGGGACCCGACACCGCGAGCCGGAACTCAACGCCGGAGCTGGGTCTCCGGCTGTCGCGCGGGCGCCGCCGCGGCCAGATAGGTCCGCCGCAGAAACCTCATCAACGCCTTCGACTCGAACTGCACCACGGACACACCCTGGGCCGAGTGGAACTCCACCACGGCCTGCACCCGCCCGCACGGCCACACCCGTATCTCGCCGCTCTCGGCCGGCGCACGCAGCCCCTGCTCCAGCAGGGAACGCGAGAACGTCCACTCATGTGCCTCGCGCCCGGGCAAACGAATGCGCACCGCGCGCGGATCGGTCTCGGGGTCGTACTTCAGGACGACCGGTACGGCGTCCTGTTCTTCCGCCAGGATGTCCGCGTCCGTGACGATGTGAACTCGTGCGTACTGCTCGACTACCGACATCGGACGGCCCCTTACCCTGGGTGACCTGTGCGAAAGCTGTGCATTCACTCCCCCTCCAATGTCGCATATCTTCCGGAATGCGCCCCTTGAGGCAGGCATATATCACGTGTGCGATACACAAGCCGCTCGCTCTTGCAAGTGGTTCGCATTTGGCCACATCATCGAACAGTGCATGTACCTGATGGATTCATAGACGCCCCCACCTCGGTCGCGACCGGCGTGGTCGCCGCTGCCGCCGTCGCCGTGAGCCTGCGCGGCGCACGCCGTGAGCTCGACGAGCGGACCGCCCCGCTGGCCGGCCTGGTGGCCGCGTTCGTCTTCGCGGTGCAGATGCTGAACTTCCCGGTGGCGGCCGGGACCAGCGGACATCTGCTCGGCGGCGCCCTGGCCGCGATACTCGTCGGCCCCTACACCGGCGTGCTGTGCATCTCCGTGGTCCTGCTCATGCAGGGCATCCTCTTCGCGGACGGCGGCCTGACCGCGCTCGGCGTGAACATCACGTGCATGGGCATCGTCACGGTGGTCGTGGCGTACGGCCTCTTCCGCGGCCTGGTCAAGATCCTGCCGCGCACCCGCCGCTCCGTGACCGCCGCCTCCTTCGTCGCCGCGCTCGTCTCGGTCCCGGCCTCGGCACTCGTCTTCACGGCGCTGTACGCCGTCGGCGGCACCACCGACGTCTCCATCGCCAAGGTCGCCACCGCCATGGTCGGCGTGCACATCCTGATCGGCATCGGCGAGGCCGCGATCACCGCGCTGACGGTGGGTGCCGTGCTGGCCGTACGGCCGGATCTCGTCTACGGCGCCCGCGACCTGCGCCAGCGCCTCCAGCTGCGGGTGAACGGCGAGCTTGTCGACGCCCCCGCCGCCGAGCCGGCCGCCCCGGTCGCCGCCCGCTCCCCGCGCAAGGTGTGGGCCGTGGGTCTGGTCACCTCCCTGGTCCTCGCCGGGTTCGTCAGCTTCTACGCCTCCGCCAACCCGGACGGGCTGGAGAAGGTCGCCGCCGACAAGGGCATCGACGAGAAGGTCGAGGAGCACGCCGCCGCCGACTCGCCGCTCGCCGACTACGGCGTCAAGGACATCGACAACGTCCGCCTGTCCGGAGGGCTCGCGGGCGTCATCGGCGTCGGCGTGACCGTCCTCGCGGGCACCGGCGTCTTCTGGGCGGTGCGCACGCGTCGTACGGCCGACGCGTCCGACGCCTCGCCGACGACCACGAGCGTCTGACATGGGCAGCGGGCACGCCGCCCACCAGCTCTACCGGCCCGGGCACTCGCCCGTGCACGCCCTGCCTCCGCACGCCAAGCTGGTCGCCACGTTCGCCTTCGTGCTGGTCGTGGTGTCGACGCCGCGGGAGGCGATGTGGGCGTTCGGCCTGTACGCCGTGCTGCTCGGGCTCGTCGCGTACGTCGCGCGCGTGCCCGCCGGCTACCTGCTCAAGCGGCTGCTGATCGAGGTGCCGTTCGTCGCGTTCGCCGTGCTGATGCCGTTCGTGGCGGAGGGCGAACGGGTCGAGGTGCTGGGCCTGTCGCTGAGCGTCAACGGACTGTGGGGCGCGTGGAACGTGCTGGCCAAGGGCACCCTCGGCGTCGCCGCCTCCGTCCTGCTCGCCTCCACGACCGAGCTGCGCGCACTGCTCCTCGGCCTGCAGCGGCTGAAGCTGCCGCCGCTGCTCGTACAGATCGCGTCCTTCATGATCCGGTACGGCGACCTCATCACGGACGAGATGCGGCGGATGCGCATCGCACGCGAGTCGCGCGGCTTCGAGGCGCGGGGCATCCGGCACTGGGGCGTGCTCGGGAAGTCGGCGGGCGCGCTGTTCATCCGGTCCTACGAGCGCGGCGAGCGGGTCCATCTGGCCATGCTCAGCCGCGGGTACGCCGGTTCGATGCCGGTGATCGACGAGGTGACCGCATCCCGGGCGCAGTGGTCGTACGCCCTCGCTCTTCCGTTCGCGGCCCTCGCGGTCTGCTTGTTGGGATGGACCCTGTGACTGACATGACCCCCGCACCTTCGCTGGACGTCTCCGGCCTCGCCTTCGCCTACCCCGACGGCCACCAGGCCCTGTTCGGCGTGGACTTCTCCCTCGCGCGCGGCGAGCGGGTCGCGCTGCTCGGGCCGAACGGCGCCGGCAAGACGACCCTCGTCCTGCACCTCAACGGCATCCTGACCGGCGGCGCGGGCACGGTGAAGGTCGCCGGGCTGCCCGTCGGCAAGCAGCATATGGCCGAGATCCGGCGCCGGGTCGGGATCGTGTTCCAGGACCCGGACGACCAGCTCTTCATGCCGACGGTCCGTGAGGACGTCGCCTTCGGGCCGGCGGCGGCCGGGATCAAGGGGCCCGAGCTGGAGGAGCGCGTCGACCGGGCGCTCGCCCAGGTCGGCATGGCGGAGTTCAAGGACCGGCCCCCGCACCACCTCTCCTTCGGTCAGCGGCGCCGGGTCGCGGTGGCGACGGTGCTCGTGATGGAACCGGAGATCCTCGTCCTCGACGAGCCGTCCTCCAACCTCGACCCCGCCTCCCGCCGCGAACTGGCCGACATCCTGCGCTCGTTGGACGTCACGGTCCTGATGGTCACGCACGACCTGCCGTACGCGCTGGAGCTGTGCCCGCGCTCGCTCGTCCTCAGCGAGGGCGTGATCGCGGCGGACGGAAAGACCGGCGAACTCCTCGCGGACGAGGATCTGATGAGCGCCCACCGGCTGGAGCTGCCGTTCGGCTTCGACCCGCGCTCCGTGACAATGGGCGCGTGACGAACGAGGAACCGACGGACGAGGGCTCGCTGGCGCTCGACGAGCAGCTGTGCTTCGCGCTGTACGCCGCCCAGCGCGCGGTGACGGCCGCGTACCGCCCGCTGCTCGACGAACTCGGCCTCACCTACCCCCAGTACCTCGTCCTGCTGGTCCTCTGGGAGCGCGGCGAGACGACGGTCAAGGAGCTGGCGACCGCCCTGCGGCTCGACTACGGCACCGTCTCCCCGCTGCTGAAGCGGCTGGAGGCGGCGGGGCTGGTGCGCCGTGAGCGCTCGGCGCGGGACGAGCGGTCGGTGCTGGTCGCGGTGACCGGGGAGGGGGAACGGCTGCGGGAGCGTGCGGAGTGCGTACCGGGCACGCTGCTCACGGAGACCGGGCTCGGCGGCCCCGAGGTCGCCCGGCTGCGGGAGGAGTTGTGGCAGCTGGCGGCGAAGGCGACGGCGGCGGCCGAGCGCAACCGCTGATACCGCTACCACTGATCCCTCCACCCCTGATCTCGGGTTACCGACAGTTGCCCACCCCACGTACCGATGGGATTGCTACCGACCAGTACCTTGTGCACGATGTACTTGTGCATGCTGTATCTGGGGGAGGGCCAATGACCGCCGAGGGCACCGCCGTCGACACCCGTCCGACGAAGATCACGTACGTCGCCGAGGCCACCGCACACGGCGGCCGGGACGGGTTTGTCAGCAGCCAGGACGGCCAGATCGACCTCAAGGTCGCGATGCCCCCGGAACTGGGCGGCGACGGCAACGGCACCAACCCCGAGCAGCTCTTCGCCGCCGGGTACAGCTCCTGCTTCCACAACGCGCTGATCCTCGTCGGCAACCGCGAGGGCTACGACCTCACCGGATCCACGGTCGCCGCGAAGGTCGGCATCGGCCCCAACAAGCACCGCGGCTACGGCCTCGCGGTCGCCCTCAGCGTCTCTCTGCCGGTGCTGGACCCGGACATCGCGGCCAAGCTGGTGGACGCGGCGCACGACGTCTGCCCGTACTCCAACGCGACCCGCGGCAACATCGACGTCACGATCCTGCTCGGGTAGCGAGACGTCGGCCACAGATCGGAATCCAAGGCCACGGACCCGTGTTGGACTGACTGTCGAAGGCGCACAAGACGTGCGGGACGGACGCAGAGGGAGCACGGGCGTGGACGTGAACGGCACAGTGGCCGAGGGCTTCGAGCCGGTCAGGGAGGCGTTCGCCCGGAACTTCGACACGCTCGGGGAGCGGGGCGCGGCGGTGGCCGTGTACCGGGACGGTCGCAAGGTCGTGGACCTGTGGGCCGGGACGAAGGACGTCGACGGTACGCAGCCGTGGGATCACGGCACCGCGCAGGTCGTGCGCTCGGCGACAAAGGGCGTAGCCGCCGCCGTACCCCTCCTCCTGCACCAGCGTGGGGAACTGGACCTGAACGCACCGTTGTCCGAGTACTGGCCGGAGTTCAAGGCACATGGCAAGGAGCGACTCCTTGTCCGGCACGTTCTGAACCACCGCGCGGGGCTCCCTGCCCTCGACCGCCCGCTCACCCCCGAGGAGGCCCTCGACCCGCACCGCGGCCCCGAGGCGGTGGCGGCGCAGGCGCCCGCGTGGGAGCCGGGCACCGATCACGGCTATCACGCGCTGACGTACGGCTGGATGCTCGACGAACTGGTCCGGCGCGTGACGGGACAGTGGACCGGCGAGTGGCTGGCAACAGAGGTCACCGACCCGTTGAACGCCGACCTGTGGCTGGGCCTGCCACAGTCGGAGGAGTCCCGAGTAGGCCGTACCGGCCGCGTGGACGGTCCCGAACCGTCAGGCGCACTGCGCTCCCGCCCGAAGCGCTCGGTCACCGAGGCCTACGACGACCCGAACTCCCTCACCCGCCGCGCCTTCGCCGCCATCACCCCGTTCCCCGACCAGAACGACCCCGCCTACCGCGCCGCCGCCCTCCCCGCGACGAACGGCATCGCGACGGCCGACGGTCTGGCCCGCGTCTACGCGGCCCTGATCGGCGAGGTCGACGGCATCCGCCTCTTCGACCCGCCCACGGTGGATCTGGCCCGCACCGAAGAGTCCTCGGGCCCCGACCGCGTCCTGATCGTGAACACCCGCTTCGGCCTCGGCTACATGCTCCACGGCACAGCGTCCCCCCTCCTGTCCCCCGCCTCCTTCGGCCACCCCGGCCGAGGCGGCGCCCTCGGCTTCGCCGACCCGCACACAGGCATCGCCTTCGGCTACGTGACCAACGGCTTCCGCAAGACGGTGACGGCGGACCCGAGGGCACAGGCGTTGGTACGGGCGGTGCGGACGGTGGTGGGGTAGCCGGCGGGGCGGGTGTGGAGGAGCGCCGACGGACACGCGGGCTTCACCGACCGCGCGGGGGCGTCATCGGCCACGCGGGCCCGGATCGGCGTTCGGGCATGGATCGGCCACCCGGGCCGATGAAGGCCGATCCGAGAGCACAGGCCTTGGCACAGGCAACGCCGACGACACCGACGTAACCGCCACGTCGGCCGCCGGGACGAGTAACGGGGCGGCAGCACCAACGAACGCGCAGGCCTCACCGACCGCGCGCAGGCGTCACCGGCCACGCGGGCGCGGGCCCAGCCGCTCAGGCCAATGACGCCGCCCGGGCCGGCCGCGGCGCCCGAGCCGGTCGCGGCACCCGAGCCAGTCACCGCGCCCGAGCCAGTCACCGCGCCCGAGCCAATGACGCCGCTCGACGGGTCTCCAACCGCTCGGCGGCGATGGTGGGGCAGGACGGTCAGGGTTGGTCAGACGTGGATTGGGTGGGACGTGCGGCCCGAGGCCTGGTCGATTTCGCCGTGGGCCTTGGTGAGTAGTTGCATCGCCAGTTCGTTCAGGGCACGGGCCGCGGCGATCTCCTCGCCGACCCGTGGCTGATTGGAGTCGGTGTGGTGCCGTGTGGCGTGTCCGTGGGCGCGTACCTCGGAGCCGTCGGGGAGACGCACCAGCGCGACCGCCCGGGTGTGCTGGTCGTCCTCCAGGAACTCCATCTCGACATGCCATCCCACTGTGGTGTGCATCATGACGATCACCTCCGGAAGACCTGCTTCCAGGGTGCGCCCGAGAGGGCACCGGCGACCAGTCGGGCTCGGCATACTCTTGCGGACAATTCAGCTTGCGGACACTTCAGAGCGACGGGGAACGTCAGGGAGCGACAGGGATGGTCCATGGGCGTCCGTGAACAGGACTGCGTCTTCTGCGAGATCGTCGCCGGCACCGGCGAGGCGCGGGTGGTGCACGAGGACGAGCACACCCTCGCCTTCTTCCCGCTGGCGCCCGCCACCCGGGGGCACACCCTGGTCGTGCCGAAGGCGCACGCGGCGGACCTGTGGGCGATGGACGAGGCGGCGGCCCAGCGGCTCTTCCACACCGTCATGGTGGTGGGCCGGGCGCTCCGCGAGGTTCTCCGGCCCGCCGGCATGAACGTCGTCAACTCCGCGGGCGCGGTGGCCACCCAGACCGTGTTCCACACCCATGTGCACCTCGTGCCGCGCAGCCCCGGCGACACGATGGGGTCCATCTGGCCGCCGAAGGGCGCGGGCTTCCGGTACGAGGACGAGGCCGCGACCGACGCGCTCGCCGCCCGCCTCTCCGCGGCCATCGGCCCACCGGAACCCACGCCCACTCACAGAGCGAACACGACCAGCGCCAGGTCGGCCAGCAGCAACGGCGCGTAGAACAGCAGCAGTGTCGGCGTCAGCCACACCTCCGGCCACGGCATCCGGGCCAGATACGGCGCCACGTTCATGGAGAGCATCTCGACCGAGCTGTCGGGGCTCCGCGCATCGTCGTAGAGCCGGCGGAAGGCCCGCTCCTGGCGTAGGAAGTAGCAGTCCAGGTACCAGAAGCAGAGCAGCGGCACGATGCCGACGCCCGCGATCTGCCAGCTCAACCGGCTCGCGGACAGCGCGAACAGGCCCGCGGCCAGGGTCAGCGCCCAGCCCTTCACCAGGAACGAGTTGGTCCCCAATCGCGTGATCGTCGCCTGGATGAACTCAAGGTGCTTGATCCGGTCCGCGCCCAACGGCTCGCGGCCACCGATCTCCGCCCCCTCCGCGCCCTCCGAACCCTCACTCAGCGCAGTCACTGCCCGCCCCCTCGGTGAGCCCTCACCCGGCCCGACCGATCGTAGTACCGGATCAAAGACCACAACTCGGGATCAGTGAGACTCGGCACACTCCTTACGATGACCGCCTTCGCCCTGCTTCCATGGAGATGTCGCGTTCCGTTCCATGGAGATGTCTCGCGCCGGACCTGGCCCCGCCGCCACCGCCACCTCCCCCGTTAACCGCTCTGGGCCATATCGAGGACATGCGCTGCTGTTTCTCCGCCCACCTCCCCGCACTCGCGGCCCTGTCGGCCTTCCCCGGCCCCTGCGAGGTGCTGCGCTCCGGCGCCCGCCTCGCCCCTGCCCTGATGCGCTCGGCCTCCGCCGCCGTGCAGCGGGCGCGCTCCTCTCACCCCGATGACCTGACCGCCGTCAACCTCGAACTGGTCACTCTCACCGAGGACCGCGCGGTCATCACCTGGTACACCGGCATCCCCGGCACCAACGACGGCCTGGGCCACCCCCTCCCCGCGATCACCGAGGGCGAGATCGTCTACGGCACCCACCCCTCCCGCCTCAACCGCACCGCGTCCGAGGGCCGCCCGACCGCCCACCACCAGGTCGAGCTCACGGACCTGGAGCCGGGGCAGACGTACTACTACCAGGCCCGCTCACGCGGAGTAGCCGCCACTCCCACCCCGCTCCACCTGGTGCGCGGCAACGCGGTGGGCACCTCGACGTTCGGCTTCGGCCACAGCGGCGGCCCGTACTCCTTCACCACCCCGCAGCCCCCGCCCGGCCGCCACCTGCTCTCGGTCGCGCTCTGCAACGACCTGCACCTCGGCGAGACCACCGCAGGCCTGGTCGGCGGCATTCCCCTGCTGCGCGGGGTGGGGCAGCAGCCGGGGCGCGCACCGTATCCGGAGCTGATGAGCCGCGCGCTGGTCGAGGAGGCCCGGCGGCGCGGGGCGGACGTACTGCTGGCCGGGGGCGACATCTCGGCGGGCGGGGCGGCTGACGACCTCGGCGAGGCCCGGCGGATCCTGGACGGCTTCGGCACGCACGGGCGGGACTACTTCGTCGTACGGGGCAACCACGACCGTTCCCGGGACGACGACAACGTGTTCGGCAGGACGTTCCCGGGCGGCGGCGACGACGGGCCCGGGTTTTTCGCCCACGACCTCGGCGGGCTGCGGATCATCGGCCTCGACACCTACGCCAAGACCGGCAACGGCGCCGACGCGGGCGGGCTCGGCACCGACCAACTGGCTTGGTTCCAGGAGCGGTTGAGGGAGCAGCCGGACCAGCCGACGCTGGTGTTCGGGCACCATCCGCTGACCGTGCGGGACTCCGTCTTCCCGGTGACCCGCGGCCAGTGCCTGGAGCGCCGCCAGGCCCGCGCGATCGTCGACGCCTACGCGCAGGCCCCCGGCGTCTTCCTCCACCACGCGGGCCACACCCACCGCAACAAGCGCACCGTGCTGGTGCGGGCCCCGCACGTCACCCAGCAGGAGGTCGCCGCCGCCAAGGAGTACCCGGGCGGTTTCACCCTCCTGCGCATCCACTCCGGCGGTTACGCCCTCAACCACTACAAGGCCGACGCCCCGGCGGCCCGCCAGTGGAACGAGCGCAGCCGCCGGGTCGCCGCGGGCCTGTGGCCGCACCACGCCCTGGGCCGCTCGGTCGCCGACCGCAACAGCATCACGGCGCACGACCTGTCCGGCGTCGCCACGCACGGTCTACGCACAGACAGCGCACTGTAAATAGCAGCCGGCAGGGAGTGTCCGTAGCGTCGGAGCATGGCGACCCTCTGGGATCTCATGCGCGACTGCATCCCCGACGACCACGCCCGTCAGGTCACCTCGCGGTACTACGTCGACGAGGTGATGGGCGCCTCCGGCGCACCCGGGCTGGTCGTCGACCTGGGGTGCGGCCGCGGCACGTCCGCCGGGCTCTTCCGCCGGCACGACCCTCAGGTGCGCTGGATCGGGGTCGACATCGGTGACTCGCCCGAGGCCGGCCAACACACCCCGGGCGGCGACCCGGTGGTGCACTACGACGGCGTCCACCTCCCCCTCGGCACGGACTCGCTGCCCCTCATCTACTCCCACCAGGTCTTCGAACACGTCGCCCGCCCACGCGAACTGCTCGCGGAGATCGCCCGGGTGCTGGAGCCGGGCGGTGTGTTCATCGGATCGACGTCCCAGTTCGAGCCGTACCACTCCTTCAGCCTGTGGAACTACACCCCGTACGGCTTCCGGGTCCTGGTCGAGGAGGCGGGGCTCGCGCTGCAGGAGATCCGGCCCTCGCTCGACGGGGTGGCGCTGATCATGCGCAGCTATCTCGGCCGACCGCCCGAGTACAGCCGGTACTGGGACGAGCAGTCCCCGCTCAACTCGGAGATCGACGAGTGGGCGGCGCAGAACGGCCGCCGCCGCAGGACGGCCCTGGTGAACCTGCGGAAGCTGACGTACTGCGGACAGTTCGCGTTCCGTGTGGCCAAGCCGGTGCAAGATCGCGAAACTCGGCGCGCCGCAGGATGATTTGGGGCATTTCTTACTTAATCTCCCTTAATCGTAAGGGATCGCCCCTGCACAAACCCCGTACGCGCCCTGTGCGCACCCGGTGCGAAGAGTCGTCCCTTCACGCAGTGCATCCACTTGCATCCACCTCACTCCACCGGAGATGACATGCAGAAGCTTCGCAAGGCCGCCGTCCTGATCGCCGCCCTCAGCAGCGTGGCGCTCGTCGGCGCCGGCACCGCCCACGCCGACGGCCACGGCCACGGCCACCGAGGCGGCACCGACGTCAAGGTCCAGCAGAGCAGCTCGTGTAAGTCCCACGACCTGAACATCGACATCCTCGGCACGGTCGGGCTGCTCAACGGCCTGCTGGGCGGCGCCCTCAACGGCGAGGGCTCCGAGGGCAGCCAGAGCACCCACCTCGGCTCGACGATGGGCTGCAACAACGCCGCGTTCAGCAAGTGACCGTCTGACGGCGGGAAGCCCCGGCCGACGGCCGGGGCTTCGGCCTAACTCGCGTGCAACATCATCCCGATGCCCACCACCAGCAGCGCCGCCGCCGCGATCCGGGCCCGCCCGAACCGCTCCTTGAAGAACACGGCCCCGATGGCGGCGCCCACGATGATCGAGGACTCCCGCAGCGCGGCGATGGGCGCCAGTTCCGCCTTCGTCTGCGCCCACAGGACCAGCGCGTACGCGGTCACGGACAGCGCGGCACCGAGCAGCCCCAGCGCGGCGAACGGCCGTAGCACGGCGACGGTCCGCCCGCGCCAGCGCCACACGGCGTACGCGGGGATGGCGAGCCCCTCGACGGCCATCAGCCAGGCGATATAGCCGAGCGAGGACCCGGAGGCGCG
This sequence comes from Streptomyces sp. cf386, assembly GCF_900103585.1. Lineage (GTDB taxonomy): Bacteria > Actinomycetota > Actinomycetes > Streptomycetales > Streptomycetaceae > Streptomyces. The sequence continues at coordinate 588,387 of NZ_FNHV01000002.1, read as the reverse complement.
TACGCCCAGCCCGTCGATCACGGTGTACGCCGCGATGCTCAGCCCGGTCGTCAACGCGGCGCCTATCGCGGCCCAGTTGGGCCGGTGCCCGCGCAGGCCCCACAGGGCGACGCCGACGAGTCCCGCACAGGAGACGACAATCCCGGCCGCCGCCCAGCCGTCCGGCACCTCGTGCGCGAACACGGCGGCGAACAGGGCGACCACGAGCGGGGCGGTGCCGCGCGCGATCGGATAGGCCTGCCCGAAGTCGCCCAGCCGGAAGGACTTCATCAGCAGCGCGAAGTACACGATGTGCACGACGGCCGAGGCGAGCAGATACGGCCAGGCCCCGGCCGCCGGGAACGCCCCGAAGGGCATCAGCGCCAGCCCGATCAGCACCCCGCCGCCCGAGATGAGCGTGAACCCCACCAGCTTGTCGGTGATCTTGTGCGCGATGGCGTTCCAACTGGCGTGCGTGACGGCCGCCAACAGGACAGCGGCGGTGACCAGCGGAGTCACGAAGTCTGCTCGCGCACGTCCACCAGGGTGGCACCGGCATGGGCGACAAGGTCCTTGGGCCCCATCGGGAAGACCGCGTGCGGGTTCCCGGCGGCGGCCCACACGACCTCGTGCTCCAGCAGCGACCGATCGGCGAGCACGCGCGTCTTCGTCCGGTGCCCGAAGGGCGGGACGCCGCCGATGGCGTACCCCGTCGTCTCCCGCACGACGTCCGCCTTGGCCCGCGTGACCTTCTCCACGCCGAGCTCCTTCCGCACCAGCTCGACGTCGACCCGCGACGCCCCGTCCATCAGGACCAGCACCGGCACCCCGTCCGCCGCGAAGATCAGCGACTTGCAGATCTGGCTGAGTTCGCACCCGATGGCCGCTGCGGCCTCGGCGGCGGTACGGGTGGCGTCCGGGAAGCGGACGATCCGGGCGTGGAGGTCGGCCAGCCCGAGCTCACTCAGGGCTTCGGCGAAAAGGGGGTGGGCGGCTGTCGTCATGGGGGCACGCTAGCGGTGCGTGCATGGGCCATGCGACCGATTACCCGGGGACAGCCATCGGTGTTCGGGCCAGGAACTCTGCTCAGGGAATTGCCAGGCCGACCAACCAGGCGAGGGGCAGAAAGATCAAGGGAACCGACATCAGCCAGCCCATCCCCGAAGACGTTCGCGAGCCGATGAGGACGCAGAACGGCCCCATGACGAGCACGTACAAGAAGAACACCGCCAGGACGATGACGCCCGCACCCGACCCCAAGACTTCCTCCCCGCGGCACCTGCCGCGAGAAGACGGCAGCCTCTGCACGGTCCTCCGTGCGCCACAATTTGAACACGTTCAAACGCGCCTCGTCCACAACACCCCGGGGCTTCCTGCTCGCGCGCCTCCCACACTCCCCCGAAGATGGCGATATGCCCCGATATCTCTTCGACAACACAGACGCCCGCACGCCGGACCGCTTCGCCGTCCTGGAGTCCTGCTACGACCACGTCTCCCGCCGCCAGCTCGAACTGACCGGCCTGGCGCCCGGCTGGCGCTGTCTCGAAGTCGGCGGTGGGGGCGGCTCGTTGGGCGACTGGCTGGCCGACAGAACCGGCCCCGACGGCGAGGTCACCGTCACCGACATCGACCCCCGCTGGGCCGAGTCCCGCCCGCACTCGCCCCAGGTCCGCCTTCTCCACCACGACATCGTCAACGACCCGCTCCCAGGCGACGGCTACGACCTGATCCACGCCCGGCTGGTCCTGATCCACCTGCCGGAACGGCTCGAGGTCCTCGACCGGCTCGTCACGGCGCTGCGCCCAGGCGGCACCCTGGTCCTGGAGGAGTTCGACTGCCACTGGTCGCCTGTGCTCGCGACCCCGGACGAGGCGTCCGAGTCCCTCTTCGACCACGTCCAGGCGGCCCTGCTCACACAACTGGAGAAGGCCGGTGCGGACACCCTCTGGGGCCGGCGGGTGCTGGGCGCCATGCGGCGGGCGGGCCTGGAGGACGTCACGGCGACGACATACGCCGAGTCCTGGCAGGGCGGCACCCCGGGGATCGACCTGCACCGCGTCAACGCGCAGCAGACGGAGGCGGGGCTACGGGCGGACGGCGTGACGGAGGCCGAACTGCAGCGGTTCTACGCGCTGCTGAGGGACCCGGGGTTCGTGGTCAACTCCCCTCCCTTGATCAGCGCGCGGGGAACGCGCCGAGGAAGGTAGTCCAGGTGGACGGGGCGACCGTGAGGTGGGGGGCCTCGGGGGTCTTGGAGTCGCGGATGTGGATGGTGGCGGGGGTGGTGGCGACCTCTACGCAGTCGCCGGGTTCCGGACCGCTGCTGTAGCTGCTCTTGAACCAGTGGAGTTCCGTGGCGCTCATAGTCTCCCCAGCGCTTGCTCGATGAAGGCCTGTGACTCCCTCGGCGCGAGAGCCTGCGCCCGGATCATGCCATAGCGCAGCTCAAGGATCCGAAGATCGCGAGGGCTTGAGACTGGGCGGCCATTGAACGCCCCATCGGAACGCCCGATCGCCGTGCCGTCAGGAAACTTCAGCACTTCGATCAGACCGTGCATTCCCGCGTGCTCCTCTCGGTCGGTCGGCATGACCTGGAGCGCGACGTTCCGCAACTGCCCTACTTCCAGGAGGTGTTCGAGCTGCCGACGCAACACCATCTTGCCCCCGAGAGGCCGCTCTAGCGTTACCTGCTCCTGGATAAAACAGAGCGCTGGGGCAGGCTCCTGCTCGAAGACGGACTTACGACCCATGCGCGCGGCGACCTCCCGTTCCACCACGTCCTGGGCAAGCGCAGGTTGCCGGTTCTCGAACATCGCCGTCGCGTACTCGGGTGTCTGCAACAGGCCGTGGATGTGGTGGTTGCCGTAGAGCAGCATCTCAATCGCCCGGCCCTCCATCTCCTTGAGCCTCCGCACCTTCTTCGGGTACCGAGCCAGCTCCATGTCTCGCTTGAACGCCTTGAGATGCCCTTGCGCCCTCAGGACATCGTCCGCCTTGTCCAGGAACTCCGGTCGAGGAATCCGCTGCCCCCGCTCAATCTTGCGGATCATGTCCTCGCCGTAGCCCATGACCTCCGCGAAGTCGGCCGCCCGCATCCCCGCCGCCTCCCGGCACACCTTCAGCAGCCGCCCCACCGCCTGGACCAACGGCTCGATCTCGTCCCCCGGCTCGACATCCCAACCGGCCTCATCCACCTGGTCGTTCACAGTCACCCACCTCCGACGCGCACTCGTACCCGTACAACCCCCGAGACAGCCGAGACAGCACGAGACAAACCCGGGACAGTCTCGCTACGCACGGCTGCGATCACTCACCCAGGGAAACCGATCACGCCACTCTGAGTGACATGAACCGCGAGATGACTGCCCCTGAAAACGAACTCACCCACACCATCCGCAACTTCAGCGTGCTGCTCTCCCCCACGCCCCGCGGCGCCCGCCTCGCCCGCCTCCTCGCCACGGAACAACTCCGCAGCTGGGGGCTCCCGTTGCACCCCGCGGAGCACATCGTCGCCGAGCTGGCCATCAACGCCTCCACCCACGGCCGCGTCCCCGGACGCGACTTCCGCGTGACCCTCTACGTCGTCGCCGACACCCTCCGCATCGAGGTCACGGACACCCGCGCCGACCGTCTGCCCTGCGTCGTCCCGTCCGGCCGGGGCCTGCTGCTCGTGGACGCGCTCGCGGACCGGTGGGGCGCGGCACCGGGGCCGTATCCACGCAAGACGGTCTGGGCCGAGCTTCAGCACCAACGTGGCCGGTGAAGGCAACCCGTCCCCACGGAGCCCTCACCGGCCGGTCTGTCTCAGAAGCGGCTCGTCAGACGCGCGCCAGCTCCCGCTCCCCGTCCGTGTCGGCCTCCGTCTCCGTGCGCAGGGCCTCGCCCTCCACGTCGACGTTCGGCAGAGCCCGGTCCAGCCACTTCGGCAGCCACCAGGCCTTCTTGCCGAGGAGGGCCAGGACGGCCGGGACGATGGCCATGCGGACGACGAACGCGTCGAAGAGGACCGCGATCGCGAGGCCGAAGCCGATCATCTTGACCATCGACTCGCTGGCGCCGATGAAGCCGGAGAACACCGCGATCATGATGATCGCCGCCGCCGTGACGACCCGCGCGCTGTGCCGGAAGCCGGTCACCACGGCCTGGGTCGGCCGCTCTCCGTGGACGTACGCCTCACGCATCCGCGTCACGAGGAACACCTCGTAGTCCATGGCAAGACCGAAGACCACGCCGACCATGAAGATCGGCATCATCGACATGACCGGGCCGGTCTCCTGGACGCCGAAGAGGTCGGCGAGCCAGCCCCACTGGAAGACCGCGACCACCGCACCCAGCGCCGCCAGCACGCTCAGCAGGAAGCCGAGGGCCGCCTTCAGCGGGACGAGGATCGAGCGGAAGACGAGGATCAGGAGGAGGAAGGCGAGGCCCACCACCAGGATCAGGTACGGGACGAGCGCGTCGTTCAGCTTCTGCGAGAAGTCGATGTTCATCGCGGTCGTGCCGGTGACCAGCACCTTCGCGTCCGTGTCGGCCGTGATCCCGGTGCCCGCGTCACGGATGGAGTGCACCAGGTCCTCGGTCGAGACCGACGACGGCTTGGAGTCGGGGATCACGGTGATCGTCGCCGTGTCGCCGGACTTGTTGTACGTCGCCGGGGTCACCGTGACGACGTCCTTGAGGCCCTTGATCTCGTCGGAGACCTGGGTGACCGCGCCCTTCGGGGCGTCGCTCGACTTCGCGTCGACGACCACGACGAGCGGGCCGTTGAAACCGGGGCCGAAGCCCTCGGAGAGCGTGTCGTACGCCCGGCGCTGGGTCGTCGACGTCGGCTGCGAACCGTCATCGGGGAGACCCAGTTCGAGGGAGGTCGCCGGGAGGGCCGCGGCACCGAGGCCGAGGACGCCGAGCAGGAGGACGGCCACGGGGCGGCGTACGACGAAGCTCGCCCAGCGCGTGCCCATGTTCGGCTTGTCGGAAGCCGCCTCATTGGCTCCGGCGGCCTTCTTCCTGCGCCCCCCGAAGCGCTTGCCCTTCTCGCCCGCCGGCCTGACCTTCCGGCCCGCGTAACCGAGCAGTGCCGGGACCATGGTCAGCGCGATCAGCACCGCGATGACGACCGTGCCCGCCGCGGCGACACCCATCTTCGTCAGCATCGGGACGTTCACGACCGCGAGTCCGACCAGCGCGATCACCACCGTGAGGCCGGCGAAGACCACCGCGGAGCCCGCGGTGCCGGCGGCCCGGCCCGCCGCTTCCTCGCGGTCGCGGCCCTCGGCGAGTTCGGCGCGGTAGCGGGAGACGATGAACAGGGCGTAGTCGATGCCGACCGCGAGGCCGATCATCATGGCCAGGGTGGAGGTGGTCGAGCCGAGGTCGAGGGCGTTGGCCAGCGCGGTGATCACCGAGACGCCGATGCCGACGCCGATCAGCGCCGTGAGCAGCGGCAGACCGGCCGCGATCAGCGAGCCGAAGGTGATGACGAGGACCACCGCGGCGACCGCGAGGCCGATGATCTCGGAGGAGGCCGCCTCGGGTGTCGTCTGGAGCGCGTCACCGCCGATCTCCACGGTCAGCCCGGCGTCGCGCGCCTGCTGCCCGGCATCCTCCAGGGCATCCCTGCTGGCGTCCTTCAACTCCATGCCGGGGACCTCGTAGCGCACGGAGGCGTAGGCGATGGTGCCGTCCTTGCTGACGGCGTGCGCCTTGTAGGGGTCGGCGACGGAGACGACCTCGGAGCCGTCGGACAGCTCCTTGACGGTCTTCTCGACGGTCGCCTTGTTGGCGGCGTCCGTCATCTTCTCCCCGTCCGGCGCCTTGAAGACGACCCGGGCGGTCCCGCCGTCCGCGCTGCCGCCCGGGAAGCGCTGGTCCAGCAGGTCGAAGGCCTTCTGCGCCTCGGTGCCGGGGATGGAGAAGGAGCTGGATCCGGCGCTGGGGGCGCTGGCCGCGCCGACGCCCGCGAGGGTGAGCAGTGCGACCCATATGAGGGCGACGAAATGCCGTCGCCTGAAGGCGAGCCGGCCGAGTTTGTAGAGGAACGTGGCCACGAGGGCAACTCCCGGTCAGGTCGTGTGTTGGGGCGCCCGGCCGGAGTTCCGACACAGGCCCCAGGGCAGGGGTGATCAGCCCGACGACGTGAGCGGTTACGTCAGGTGGAGGGCTTGCTTGGGGAACCCGTCAGCCAAGGGGACTCGTCGGCTGAGGGGAATCGTCAGGTGACGGGACTCGTCAGGTGACGGGTGCGCCGAGGGCGGGGAGGACCACGGCGTCGATGTACGACATGAGAAACGCCTGCGTCGGCGGCCGGTCGTCGATCAGCGTGCGGGTGGCGAACGCGCCGACGAGCATGTGCACCACGTAGTCCAGCGCGGGACAGTCGGCGCGGACCTCGCCGCGGTCGACGGCCCGTTGGACCACCCGGTGGAACTCCTCCATCTCCGGCTCGATGAGCAGTTCCTTGAAGGCCTGGAGAAGGTCCGGGTTGGCGTGCACCGCCATGAACAGACCCCGCATCAGCGCGGCGTTCTGCTGCATGGCGCAGTCGTCCTCACGGGACGTGAGGGCGTGCAGGTCGCCCCGCAGGGTCCCGGTGTCGACGTCGGAGATGTTGCCCGGCTTGTTGTGCCGGATCGCCTTCGCCACCAGCTCCGGCTTGCCGCCCCACTGGCGGTAGAGCGTCGCCTTGCTGGACCGGGTGCGGGCCGCCACGGCGTCCATGGTGAGGGCGTCGTAGCCGACCTCCCGGAGCAGGTCGAGCACGGCGCCGTACAACTCGGCCTCGCGCTCGGGGGTGATACGACTGCGCCGTGCTGTTGCCGCCTCGGTCACGGTCCTCACCTTCCCACTCCGAACGACACGGTTTCGTACACGACGACGATAGCGCACCCCGACTGCGAAACGAAACGGTTTCGTTCGTGTTCTGGCTCACGCAGGTCTCGGCCATGTCCCACTCGGATCCCACTCGGATCCTTATGTCACGAGTTGCTCAGGTACGTCTGTGGGAAAAACATGGGGACGTGAGCTATCTGCGCCTGCCGCACCTCCATGACGACCTGCTCTGCTTCGTGGCCGAGGACGACCTGTGGCTGGCCCCCCTCGACGGCCCCGGCCGCGCCTGGCGGCTCACCGTGGACCGCACCAAGATCGGCCACCCCCGCTTCTGCCCCGAGGGCCGGCGCATCGCGTACACGAGCTGGCGCAGTCTGGTCCCCGAGATCCATCTGGTCCCGGTGGACGGCGGCCCCGGCGAGCAGCTCACCCACTGGGGCTCGGCGGACACCCAGGTGTGCGGCTGGACACCCGACGGCGTGATCCTCGCCGTCGCCTCCCACGGCGAGCCCTTCTCCCACTTCACCTGGGCGTACAAGGTCCGCCCCGACGGCGACCCCGGCCGCAAACTCCCCTGGGGCCCGTGCTCCGACATCCAGGTCGCCGACATCGACGGAGAGCGCAAGAGCCTGCTCCTGACCGGCACCCCACCGCACGAACCTGCTTCCTGGAAGCGCTACCGGGGCGGGGCCACGGGCCGCCTCTGGCTGCACGGCGAACGCCTGCTCCCGGACATCGGCGGCCATCTGCACTCCCCCATGTTCGTCGGCGGCCGGATCGCCTTCCTCTCCGACCACGAGGGCGTCGGCAACCTCTACTCGTGCGCGTACGACGGCTCCGACCTGCGCCGGCACACCGACCACGACGCCTTCTACGCCCGGCACGCTTCCGGCGACGGCACCCGGGTGGTGTACCAGTGCGCGGGCGACCTGTGGATCGTGGACGACCTCGCCGCGGACAGCAAACCGCGCAAGCTCGACGTACGCCTGAGCGGGCCGCGTGCGGGACGCCGTACGTACCAGGTGCCGGCCGCCCACCACATCGACGGCATCTCCGTCGACGAGACGGGCCGCGCGAGCGCGGTGGTCGTACGCGGCAGCCTCTACTGGCTCACCCACCGGGACGGCCCCGCCCGCACGATCACCGACACCCCGGGCGTACGGGTCCGGCTCCCGGAGATGCTCGGCTCGGTCGGCCAGGTCGCGTATGTGACGGACGCCGAGGGCGAGGACGCGATCGAGATCGCCTACCTCCCCCGGGCGACCGGCGACCGGGAACCCCGCCGGCTGGCCTCCGGCGAGCTGGGCCGGGTCCTGGAGATGGTCGCCGACCCGGGCGGAGAGCGCCTCGCGATCGCGGCGCACGACGGACGGCTGCTCCTCCTCGACGTGACGGAGGACTCGAACGGCGAGGTCACGGAGCTGATCCGGTCGATCAACGGCCCCGTACGGGACCTGGCCTTCTCCCCGGACGGGACCTGGTTGACCTGGTCGCACCCGGGGATCGGCCGCTCCCTGCGCCAGATCAAGCTGGCCCGCATAAAGGACACCCTGATCGTCGACGTCACCAACGGCCGCTTCGAGGACGAGAACCCCGTGTTCACCCGGGACGGCCGCTACCTCGCCTTCCTCTCCTGGCGCGGCTTCGACCCGGTGTACGACGTCCACACCGGCGACCTGTCCTTCCCGCTCGGCTGCCGCCCCTACCTGGTCCCCCTGTCCTCGGCCACCCCCTCCCCGTTCGCCCTCAACCCCGAGGGCCGCCCGGCGGCCGGCGGTCTGGACCCGGTGGAGGACGAGGAGGGCGGGGAGGCCGGCACGACGACCATCGAGGTCGAGGGCCTGGAGAGCCGGGTCACCCCCTTCCCGGTCGCCGCCTCCAAGTACTCGGCGCTGTACCCGGTCGCGGGCGGCGGACTGGTCTGGCTGCGCTGGCCGATCTCGGGCGCGCTGGGCGAGACGTTCGCCAACCCGGACGACATGACCGGCCGGCCGACCCTCGAACACTTCAACATCAGCAAGGCGAAGAAGTCCGAACTCGTCGACCATCTGGACTGGTTCGCGGTGAGCGGCGACGGCAGCCGCCTGGTCCTGGTCGACGAGGGCGACCTGCGCGGGGTGCCCGCGAGCGAGTCCGGCGACAGCGACACGACGGTCTGGATCGACCTGCGCCGCATCCTGCACGAGGTGGACCCGACGGCGGAGTGGCGACAGTCGTACGAGGAGGCGGGCCGCCTGATCCGGGCGTACTTCTGGGAGCCGGACATGTGCGGCATCGACTGGGACGGAGTGCTGGCCCAGTACCGCCCGTTGGTCGACCGCGTGGCCTCTCCCGACGAGTTCGCGGACCTCCTGCGCGAGGTACTGGGCGAACTCGGCACCTCCCACGCGTACGTCTCCGCCGCCCGCCGCAACGAGGGCCCGCCCCACTACCAGCGCCGGCAGGGCCTGCTGGGCGCCAACTTCGAGCGCAGGGACGAGGGTTGGACGGTCCGGCGCATCCTCCCCGGCGAGTCGTCCGACTCCAAGGCCCGCTCTCCCCTGGCGGGCACCGGAATCCGCGAGGGAGCGGTCCTCACCCACGTGGACGGCCGCCCCGTGGACCCGGTCACGGGCCCCTTTCCCTTGCTGGCCGGCTCCGGCGGTACGACGGTGGAGCTGACGTTCAGTCCGGCGGAGGGCGAGGCGGGCAGATCACGCCGGGCGGCCGTGGTCCCGCTGCTCGACGAACGCCCGCTGCGCTACCAGGACTGGGTGGCCAAACGGCGCGCCGTGGTCCGGGAGTTGAGCGGCGGCCACTGCGGCTACCTGCACATCCCCGACATGGGCGGCTCGGGCTGGGCCCAGTTCAACCGGGACCTACGGATGGAGATGTCACGCCCCGCACTGATCGTCGACGTACGCGGCAACGCGGGCGGCCATATCAGCGAGCTGGTCGTGGAGAAACTGACCCGCACGATCCTGGGCTGGGACCTGACGAGAAACGCCCAGCCGGTGTCGTACGCGTCAAACGCCCCGCGTGGCCCGATCGTCGCCCTGGCCGACGAGGCGACGTCCTCAGACGGCGACATGATCACGGCGGCCTTCAAACTCCTGAAGCTCGGCCCGGTGGTCGGCCAACGCACGTGGGGCGGAGTGGTCGGCATGACCGGCCGCCACCGCCTGGGCGACGGCACGGTGATCACGGTCCCGATGAACGCGGCGTGGTTCGACGCGTACGGCTGGACCATCGAGAACAAGGGCGTAACCCCCGACCTGGAGATCCTCCGGACCCCCCTGGACTGGGCGGAGGGCAGACACGCCCAGCTGACGGACGCGGTGGAACTGGCCCTGAAACTACTGGAGTCCAACCCCCCGGCAACGCCCCCGGACTACGCACACGTACCGAATCGATCGAGGCCAGAGCTTCCCCCACGCCCCTGAGCTCTTGAGCGACGCCGGCGCAGCCTGCCTAGGGGCGCGGGGCTGTATCAGTTTGCGGCTCCGCCGCGCGGGCGCGACAAACCCCCACGTCTCTCGAGACACGGCAACCCATGCAACCCAGGGGCGCGGGGAACTGCGCGACCAGCCCCCACTCACCCGCACCCGACAACGCACCTCTCAACGCACGCCAAAACGCGGGGCACCCACCAAACAGGGGGCACCCCGCGTCCATCGGCTCAGCCGACCACGACACTTACCGGTCGTAGTCCTGGTCGAACCGCTCCTCATCGTCACGAGTAGGGCGCTCGCGCTCATCCTCACGCTGCGGCCGCTGACGACCCCGCTCCGGCTGACCCGGCTGACCGGGGTGGCCCGGCTGACCCGGACGCCCCTGCTGACCCTGCTGCCGCTGCTGCTGCGCGCGCTGCTTGAGCTGCTCGGACTTCTCCTGGAACTGGTCCTTCATACCCATGTGGGTTCACTCCCGTAGTGAGTGGGGGGGTTGGCCCCTCGCTGGGGCCTCGACCAGATTCACACGGGCGATAACCTCACGCATGTCGATCAGTTACGCGGCGTTATCCGCCCAGTTCGCTCCCGCTCATCGGCGGAGCCCCCCGCCCCGACCAGCCCCGTCCGCATCCCCTCCAGCCGGTCCGCGAACCGCCGCATCTCCCGCTGCCCCACGGTCCCGATGACCCCCGGCAGATACCCGCGCACCCCCTGCATCCCGCGCAGCCACCACTGCCCGTACACATGGCTCGACCGCCGCTCGATCCCGGCCACGATCCGGTCGACCGCCGGCCCCAGCGGATACGTCTTGTTGGACGGCCACGGCAGCCGCTTCCTCAACTCCCGCATGACGTCGTCCTGATCGGCCCCGCGCACCATGTCGGTGTCGGTCCAGGACAGATACCCGACGCCCACCCGCACGCCCTTGTACCCGACTTCGGCCCGCAGGCTGTGCGCGTACGCCTCCACACCCGACTTGGACGCGCAGTACGCGGTCATCATCGGCGCCGGAGTGATGGCGGCCAGCGAGGCTATCTGCAGCAGATACCCCCGGCTCTCCATCAGCACCGGCAGAAACGCACGGGCCGTCACCGCCGACCCGATGAGATTGACCTCGATGACCCGCCGCCACGCGTCCGGATCGGAGTCGACGAAGGGCCCACCGGAGGCGACCCCCGCGTTGGCGACCACGATGTCGACCTTCCCGAACCGCTCCTTGACCTCCCGCGCGACCCGCGACATGGCCTCATGGTCCGTCACATCGGCGTACCAGTGGTCGCTGTCGCTGTGCAGCCGCTCGGAGACCTGCTTGAGCTCGTCCGGCTCCAGCCCGACGAGCGCCACCTTCGCCCCGCGCGCGGAGAGCTTACGGGCGAGCAGCTCACCGACACCCCGCGCCGCCCCGGTGACGACGGCGACCTGACCTTCGAGACTCACCTTGCTCATGCGCCCTCCTTCACCTGCGTGTACGGCACGTCCTGCGGAGCCGTCGCCTTGGCATACGTGGTGACAAGCCGCCGTATCTTCCCGGTCACCAGCTCCGGCGCCTCCACGGGTGTCATGTGCCCGAGGCCGGGCAGTTCGGTGACACCGAGGCAGTCGGGCAGCGCGGCGGCCAGCGCACGGGCGTGCACGGGCGGCGTCAGCCTGTCCGCCGTACCGACGACGACCTCGGTCGGCACCGTCAACTCCCGTACCCCGTGGTCGAGATCGAGCAGGTCGAGCACGTGCGACCAGGCGTACCGCACCTTGCGCGGGCACGCGTGCACGATCCGCGCGCACGCCTCGACCATGTGCGGGGCCGAACCCGGGCCCATCGTGGCGTACTTGAGGATCGCCCGGGCGACCGGCGTGACCGGCCCGAGCGGCGCCCGCGACCCGAGGATGTGCTTGGTCAGCCAGGTCCGCAGCCGCCCCGGCCGCATCGGCAGGACGGTCGACTCGGCGACCAGCCGCGAGGAGCCGGTGCTGCACAGCAGGACGGCAGCGGCGTGCTCCCGCAGCGCCGGGCGCGTGGCGGCGGCCATCACCGTCATGCCGCCCATGGAGTGCCCGGCGATCACGGCCTGCTCACCGGGTGCGAGGGTCGCCTTCAGTACGGCTTCGAGGTCGTCGGCGAGCGCGTCGGAGGTGCAGCCGGAGCCGGCCGGGCTGCGTCCGTGACCACGCTGGTCGTAGGCGATGACGCGGTGGTCGGCGGCGAGGTCCCGTATCTGCGCCGCCCAGAAGGCGGTCGAGCAGGTCCAGCCGTGCGCGAGGACGACGGCGGGCGCGTTCTCGGGCCCGTGCACCTCTATGTGCAGCCGGGCGCCGTCGGCGGACACGGCCGTCAGCTCACGGGCGGGGACGGGTGGGGCGTACGGCCCAGAGGCCACGTGCATGAGACGGCTCATGCCGTCACCTCCGCGTTGTCGTTGCTGTCGTTGCCTTCTGCGCTTCCCCCGTCGGCCCGGACAACGGCGTACTCCGCGAGATCCACCCGCCGCGTGGCCCGCCGGAACTCCGAGGTCGTACCGGGCCAGATGGTGGAGTTACGGCCGTTGGCATCCAGGTACCAACTCGTGCACCCACCCGTGTTCCACACGGTCCGCTTCATGCGCTCCTGCACCCGCCGGTTCCAGGCGTGCACGGCGCTGGGCCGCGCGTCGAGGGCGACCTTGCCACCGAGGACGTTCAACTGCCGTACGAAGTCGGCCATGTAGTTCAGCTGGGACTCGATCATCAGGATCATGGACGAGTTCCCGAGTCCGGTGTTGGGCCCGATGATGGTCATCCAGTTCGGGAACCCGGCGGCGGAGGCGCCCCGCAGGGCCTCCATCCCGCCCTTCCAGGTCTCGGCGAGCGTCCGGCCGTCCGCGCCCACCACCCGGTCGGCGATGGGCATGTCGGTGACATGGAAGCCCGTACCGAAGACGATCGCGTCGACCTCGGCCTCGCTGCCGTCGGCGGCGACGACGGTCGAGCCGCGGATCTCGCTGAGCCCGCTCGCGACGACGTCCACGTTGGGGCGGGCGATCGCCGGGTAGTACTCGCTGCTCAGCAGGATCCGCTTGCAGCCGATGCGGTAATCGGGGGTGAGCTTGGCGCGCAGGGCGGGGTCCTTGATGGCACGCCCCATGTTCCGCTTGGCCAGCTGCTCGATGAGCCCTAGTTCGTTGGGGTGCTTGGTGAACGCCTGGACCTGCAACTCCCGGAGCCCCCACAGCAGTCCGCGACGCATCTGGGTGGTGAAGGGCAGGGCCCGGTGCAGGGAGCGCTCGGCGCCGCTGATCGCGCGGTCGACGCGGGGCATGACCCACGGCGGGGTGCGCTGGAAGAGCGTGAGCCGCTCGACCTCCGGCTGGATGGCCGGCACGATCTGGATGGCGGAGGCGCCGGTGCCGACCATGGCGACGCGCTTGCCGCGCAGGTCGTAGTCGTGGTCCCAGCGGGCGGAGTGGAAGACCTTGCCGGGGAAGGAGTCCAGCCCCGGGATGTCGGGCATCTTGGGGTCGGACAGCGGCCCGGTGGCGGAGACGACCAGGTCGGCCGACAGACTCCCGCTGCTGGTCTCGATGTCCCAGCACAGCCGCTCGGCGTTCCAGGTCATCCGCTTCACCTCCGAGTCGAAGCGGAGGTGCGACCGCAGCCCGAAGACGTCCGTGACGTGCTCCAGGTAGGCGCGGATGTGTTCCTGGCCGGAGAAGGTGCGCGGCCAGTCGGGGTTGGGCGCGAAGGAGAACGAGTACAGATGGGACGGCACATCGCAGGCGCACCCCGGGTAGCTGTTGTCCCGCCAGGTGCCGCCGACGCTGTCGGCCCGCTCCAGGACGACGAAGTCGGTGACGCCCTCGCGCCGCAGCCGGACGGCGGCCCCCAGCCCGCCGAACCCGGACCCGACCACCGCGACCCGCACATGTTCGCGTTCGGCCATGCCTGTGCCTCCATGCCTCAACCGGAACCATGCCAGTGAACACTGGCGCAATGGGAGAGTAGAGGAGGTCCGTACCGACCGGTAGGGGTCGTTCGGGGTTCGTTTACATCAGCGGCTGCCGCCGCGGGTACCGCCCGTACGAATTAAGGTTCCGGAGTGACCGAGAAGCGCGAGTACCGCATGGAGGAGCTGGCCCGCCTGGCCGGCATCACGGTGCGCACCCTGCGCTTCTACCGCGAACGCAAGCTGATACCGCCGCCCCGCCGCGAGGGCCGTATCGCCTGGTACGACGACCACCACCTGGCCCGCCTGCGCACGATCGCGGCCCTGCTGGAGCGCGGGCACACCCTCACCGGCATCGGGGAACTGGCGGAGGCCCTCGACCACGGCCGGGACGTCGCCGACCTGCTCGGCGTCGCCGCCCCGACCGAGGAGGAGCCGGTCCGCCTCACCCCCGAGGAACTCGCCGCCCGCTTCGAGGGCCAGGTCACCCCGGAGAACCTCGCCGCCTCGCTGGAACTCGGCTACCTCGGCACCGACGGCGACGAGATCGTGCACGTCAGCCGCCGCCTGCTGGACGTCTCCTCGGCCCTGGTCCGCGAGGGCATCCCGCTCTCGGAGGTGCTGGCGGCGGCCAAGAAGGTCCGCGAACACGTCGACGACCTGGCGGAGATGTTCGCCGACCTGGTCCTGCGCCACACCCACGAGGACGACCTCCAGCGCCTGCGCCCGCTCGCCCGGAGCGTCGTGGAGGCGGAGCTGTCCCTGGCACTGGACCGCCGCCTGCGCAAGCAGACCGAGCGGGACCAGCCCGAGCGGCCGCCGGACAGGCCCTAGCGGTCGTAGACCACCGTCACCGGCGCGTGGTCCGACCAGCGCTCCGCGTGCGTCGCCGCGCGCTCGACATACCCCTTGAGCGCCTTGGCGGCGAGCCCCGGCGTCGCGATCTGGTAGTCGATACGCCAGCCTGTGTCGTTGTCGAAGGCCCGCCCGCGGTACGACCACCACGAGTACGGCCCCTCGGCGTCCGGGTGCAGCGCTCGCACCACATCGACATAGCCGCCGTCGACGGGGTCGAGCACCTGCGTGAGCCACTCCCGCTCCTCCGGCAGGAAGCCGGAGTTCTTGGTGTTGCCCCGCCAGTTCTTCAGGTCGGCCTGTTGATGGGCGATGTTCCAGTCGCCGCAGACGACGACCTCACGGCCGTCGGCGGCGGCACGCTCGCGCAGATCCTTCAGATGGGCCAGGAACTCGCCCATGAACCGGACCTTCTCGTCCTGCCGCTCGGTGCCGACCTCACCGGAGGGCAGATAGAGCGAGGCGACCGTCACACCCGGCAGATCGGCCTCGACGTACCGTCCGCTGCCGTCGAACTCGCTCGACCCGAAGCCGACCTGGATCCGGTCGGGCTCACGGCGGGTGTAGAGGGAGACGCCGGCGCGGCCCTTGGCGGCGGCGGGGGCGTGCACGACATGCCAGCCGTCGGGCGTCCGCACCTGCTCCGGCAGCTGCTGCGGCTCCGCGCGCACCTCCTGAAGGCACAGCACATCGGCTTCCGTACCGCCGAGCCACTCCACGAAGCCCTTCTTCGCGGCGGCGCGCAGCCCGTTCACATTCACAGAGGTCACAGTGAGCACCCGGGCACCTTACCGGCACACTGGACGGTGTCCGGTTCTGGAACCTCTTGATCTTGAATTGATATACGGTATCTAGCATGCATATACGTCACGTCTCCTTCGACCACCCCGACGCCGTCAAACTCAACGACGAGGTCCAGGCCGAGTACGGCGTCCGCTACGGCGACGGCGGCGACGCGACGGCCATGGACACGGCGGACTTCGAGCCGCCGAACGGCCGGTACCTGATCGCGTACGACGACCTCGGCGCCCCGGTCGCCTCCGGCGGCTGGCGGGTCCAGGACGAGAACGGCGAGGGCAACCGGGACGGGGACGCCGAGCTCAAGCGGATGTACGTGGTCGAGTCGATGCGCGGCCGGGGCCTCGCCAGACGCATCCTGGCCGCACTGGAGGAGGACGCGCGGGCCGCGGGCCGCATCCGCATGGTGCTGGAGACCGGCATCAAGCAGCCGGAGGCGGTGGCGCTGTACGCGTCCAGCGGGTACGAGCCGTGCGAGAAGTTCGGCTACTACCGCCACCACGAACTGAGCCTGTGTTACGCGAAGACGCTGTAGACCCTGTAAGCGTCACCTCCGTGGCGCGTTGCCGCGCTCCACGGCCTGGTCGGGTGCCACGGCGTCGACGCGTTTCACGGCGTTGATGCGATACACGTCCCGCACACAGAGGTTGAGGACGGCGGAGGCAACGACCAGACCGGCGCACGCCATCAGCACCGTCCGGTTGCCCCAGGTGCCGGCCGCGAGGGCGGTCAGCAGATAGCCGAGCGGAATCGCCAGCCGCTCACCCACACTGTTGAAGGCGCTCATGCGCCCCAACTCCCCCTGCGGCACATGCTGTTGGAAGGCGGTCGTCCACGCGACGATCGCCACGTCCAGCCCGATCCCCGCGAGCAGCATGGCCAACAGCAGCCAGGGCAGCGACAGTCCCCAGCCCATGACGAGCAGGGGCGCGGCGAGGGGCGCACCGGCCGCGACGGCCACGACCAACAGCCGATACGGCCGCCAGCGCAGACACACCACCGTGCCGGCCAGCAGCCCCGCCGCGAACGCGCCCTGCGCAAGCCCCCAGTCACGCGCCCCCGCGTACCGCTCCGCCGCGACAACCGGACCCAGCAGCTGGAACCCCGCCAGCCACGCGGCGACAAGGACGGTCCCCGCGACCGTGTACGTCCACAACCAGGTCCGCGCCCAGAAGCCGGCCCACCCCGCACGCAGGTCACTCAGCGCGCTGGTGGCGGTGACTGGCGCGTCCAGGCGCAGCCCGAGCAGCAGGAAGGCGGCGACGGCGAAGGTGAGCGCGTCCCAGGCCAGCGCCCAGGCCGGACCGCTGACCGCGACGACGACTCCACCGACCGCCGGCCCGAGCACCTTGACCGCGTTGGTCGGCAGCCTGAGCAGGGCGTTGGCCCGCTGCAACTGCTCCGCGGGGACGATCTGGGCGACGGCCCCCTGAGTGGCGGGCACGGTGAAGGCCACCGCCGTCCCCGAGACGAAACCGCAGGCGGCGATGGAGGCGGTCGTCGCGTGCCCGGTGGCCACCAGGGCCGCCAAGGCCCCCTGGGCGACGGCCGCCAGCAGATTCCCGAGGAAGAGCAGCCGACTGCGGGACACACGGTCCGCGAGCACTCCGCCCACGAGGAGGAAGACGACGGTCGGCACGGTGTTCATGGCGAGCACCACACCGAGGTCCCCGGCTCCTCCGCCCTCTTCGATGACGGAGTAGGCGAGCGCGAGGGTGGCCATCGCGGATCCGGTGGCTGAGATCAGACTGGCAGCCATGAACCGCCAGAAGTTCGCCCTCAAGACACGCCCCCCTGGGAACAAGCCGGGAACTAGCTGGGAACAACAAAGATCCCGCCCGATCAACCGATCGGACGGGATCTCGCCAACTCCCCAAGTTCCCTTGGAAAGTCGTTGCTGTGGACCTGAGGGGATTTGAACCCCTGGCCCCCTCGATGCGAACGAGGTGCGCTACCGGACTGCGCCACAGGCCCTTGCAACGAGTGAAACTTTAGCACCCCGATCGGGCTGCTTGGAAATCCGTTCCTGGTCGGCGGCCCGGCCCGCCACCGGGGCGGTCGGCTACTCGTTCGCCGCGCGCGGCCGGCCGCCGTCCTCGTACTGGTCGAACAGTGGCGTACGGCCCCGCTCGCGCGCCCGGCGAGCGGAGGCGGCGCGGCGGGCGTCGCTGCGGCCGCTCCCGTCGTCCTTCTCCTCACCGCGGTCCGCGTCCGCAGGCTCCGCGCCCCGTGCGGCACCGTCGCCCGCGTCGGCGCGCGCGTCCCGGTCCCGGGTGACGGAGCTGGACCGGGCCGAGCTCCATGCGTCCGGGGCCCCGAGGTCCACGTCGGAGGTGGCCCGCGGAGCGACCGGCGCGGTCACATACGTCGGCAACGGCACCGGGACCGGGTCCCAGCTGTCCCCGTGTCCGGGCCGCCGCTGCCGCTCGCGCTGCTGGTCGACCCACTCGGCGTGGTCGGTCTGCTCGACGAGGGCGCGGCGGTCCGCGGCGAGCGCGGACGTCCCGGTGTCGGTACCTGGTTCGGGCCTCTCGTCGGGCTCGTCGACGCCGTCACCGGCGTCGACGGCGCCGCGCCGGCGCGACTGGCGGGCGTGCTCGCGCACCCGCTGGGCGGCGGCCTCCGCCTGGCGCCGGTCCATCTGGTAGGCGAAGCGGCGGCGCTCCTGGGAGCGCAGGTACGCGATGTACCCGCTGAGCATCACGGCCGGAACGCCGGGCGCCCACAGGAACGCGAGCCCGCCGACCGCGGCGACGATCGCGCCGAGCGTGAAGGCGAAGAAGAGGACGACGGTGGTACGCCGACGGCGAGCGAGCGCCTTGGAGCGCCGCGCACGTGCCACGGCCGCCTCGTCCGCGGGGGCACGCCGAGCGGCGGGTACCCGCTTGGGCGCCGCCTTGCGGGCCGGGGCGGAGCCCGGTTCGTGGACGGGCGCGTTGCCGCGTTCGGAGGCCGGCCTGGACGCCTGTTCAGGCGTCGGCTCAGGGCGTCCGGGCGGTTGTGTCGGGACCGTTGCCTGGGTCTGCGGACGGGTCGGAGGCATGGCGAAGGCCCGGACGTCCACCGACTCGGTGACATCGCCCGGATCATCGGCGCTGGGCTCCCCCTCCTCGGTGGAGCGCGCGCGCAGGTCCTTGGCGTACCGGCGCTCCATCCCCGCCCGTCCGGACAGCAACCGGATGGCCGTGCTGAAGCGTTCCGTCGGACGGGCCTCGTTCAGCTCGTCCTGCCTACGGAGCCACATCGGCACCAAGTAGGCGGCCCAGGCCCCGACAATGACTGCGTAGATGAGGCCGCTGCTGCTCACGCCTCACACGGTAGAGGGGTTTGCGTGAGGCCATCTGCCAATTGAGCCGGTGTGTCGCACGATCTGGCTGATATTTCGAACTTTTTTTGTGACCGATGCGATCAGCAGCCCACCGAGGGAGCGAATTTATTGCCCCGAGCCGGTCATCGGGCGATCAATTTCGAACACTTATTCAATTTCCGGGCTACGCGGGATTCCCCTGGGTGTTGTGCCGGGTGTTGTGCCGGGTGTTCTGTCGGGTGTCCTGCGGGTTCGTGCGCGGCGTCTGCTGCGAGCGTGCCCGCTGCCAACGGCTCAGCAACCCTTCCGGCACCTCTTCCGCCGTGAGCGCGAAGACGAGATGGTCGCGCCAGGCCCCGTCGATGTGGAGATATCGCGGACGCAGCCCCTCCTCACGGAATCCGAGTTTCTCCACGACCCGGCGGCTGGGCCCGTTCTCGGGGCGAATGCAGACCTCGATGCGGTGCAGACCGACGGACCGGAAACAGTGGTCCACGGCGAGCGCCACGGCGGTCGGCATCACCCCGCGGCCCGCCACCGCCTCGTCCACCCAGTAGCCGACGTGCCCCGAGCACATCGAACCCCAGGTGATCCCGGCCACCGTCAACTGCCCGACCAGCCGCCCCTGGTACTCGATGACGAACGGCAGCATCCGGCCCGCGTTCGCCTCGGACCGCAGGTGCCGGACCATCTGGCGGTAGGTCGGCCGGTGCGTGATCGGCCCGCTGGGCGTGGGCGGCGGAATGGTCGCCTCCCAGGGGCGCAGCCAGTCCCGGTTGCGTCGGTTGACCTCGCGCCAGGCCCGTTGGTCGCGCATCTTTATCGGCCTCAGGACAACATCGCCGTCCCTCAGCACGACGGGCCAGGATGGGCTGTTCAGCTCGCACCCCCACTGCTGTGTCTGGGGTGGTCGCCGCCGCGGATCTGGTCGACGGCATGGACCAGCAGGGGCTCCAGGACGGCCAGTCCGTCCTTCACCCCGCCGCTGGAACCGGGCAGGTTCACGATCAGGGTGGCTCCCGCCACTCCGGCCAGGCCCCGGGAGAGCGCGGCGGTCGGCACCTTCTCCCGACCGAACGCCCGGATGGCCTCGGCGATGCCCGGCACCTCGTGGTCGATCACCTCGCGGGTCGCCTCGGGCGTGCGGTCGGTGGGCGAGATGCCGGTGCCGCCGGTGGTCACGATGACGTCGTACCCCGCCTCGACCCCCGCGCGCAGGGCGGCCTGGACCGGGTCTCCGTCGGGCACGACCTGCGGCCCCTCGACGTCGAATCCGAAGCCCTTCAGGCCCTGGGCGATCAGCGGACCGCCCTTGTCCTCGTAGATCCCGGCGGCAGCCCTGTTGGAGGCCGTGACCACCAGAGCGCGATACGTCATGACCGGCTCCAGTCGCCCGACTTGCCGCCCGTCTTCTGCTCCACCCGCACGTCCGTGATGACCGCTCCCTTGTCGACCGCCTTCACCATGTCGATCACGGTGAGCGCGGCGACGGAGACCGCGGTGAGGGCCTCCATCTCGACGCCCGTACGGTCCGTGGTCTTCACGGTGGCCAGGATCTCCACGGCGTCGTCCGCGACCGACAGGTCCAGTTTCACACCGGACACCGCGAGCGGGTGGCACAGCGGGATCAGATCCGGGGTGCGCTTGGCACCCATGATGCCCGCGATGCGCGCGGTGGCCAGGGCGTCGCCCTTGGGGACGCCCTCGCCGCGCAGCAGCTCGATCACACGGGGCGAGACCAGGACGCGTCCGCTGGCGCGTGCCGTGCGCGCGGTGACGTCCTTCTCCGAGACGTCGACCATGCGGGCGGCGCCCGCGTCGTCGATGTGCGTGAGGTGGTCCTGGCTGGGTGGGTCCTGCGTGCTCATGCTGGCGTGGCGCTCCCGGTCCGGGCCCGTCGCGGTGCGGCGCACGGGCCTGCTGTGCGCGACACGGTACCGCGGGCCAGGGCCGCTCAGCCGAGCAGGACCACCTCGACCTCGGTGCCGGGCTCGACGCTCTCCACGTCCTCGGGGACGACGATCAACGCGTCCGCGTGCGCGAGGGCCGCGATCAGATGGGATCCGGCGCCGCCGACCGGCCGCACCTCGCCCGCGGCGTACGTCCCGCGCAGGAACTGTCTGCGCCCCTTGGGCGAGCTCAGCGCCTCGTCGGCCGTCAGGGTCGCGGTCGTCCGCGTCCGGTGGACGTCCTCCAGGCCCATCAGCGTGCGGATGGCGGGGCGCGCGAAGACCTCGAAGGAGACGTACGACGACACCGGGTTGCCCGGGAGGGCGAGCAGCGGGGTGTGGTCGGGGCCGATGGAGCCGAAGCCCTGGGGCTTGCCGGGCTGCATGGCGAGCTTGCGGAAATCGACGCCGCTGCCCGCCTCGTCCTCGTCGCCGACGTGCGACAGCGCCTCCTTGACGACGTCGTACGCCCCGACGCTCACCCCGCCGGTGGTGACCACGAGGTCGGCGCGGACGAGCTGGTCCTCAATGGTGGACCGGAGTGTCTCGACGTCGTCGGCGACGGCGCCCACGCGGTAGGCGATGGCGCCGGCGTCACGGGCGGCCGCGGTGAGGGCGAAGCTGTTGGAGTCGTAGATCTGCCCGCTGCCCAGGGTCTCGTCGGGCTGGACGAGTTCGCTGCCGGTGGACAGCACGACCACACGCGGGCGCGGGCGCACCCGTACCGTGCCGCGGCCGATCGCGGCGAGCAGGGCGATCTGCGACGGCCCGAGGACCGTGCCGGCCTCAAGGGCACGGTCGCCGGCCTTCACGTCGCTGCCCTTCGCCCGCACATGCGCGCGTGCCTCGGCGGGCCGGTAGATGTGCACATCGCCCCGGTCGCCCTCGGGGGCCAGGCTGCGGGCGCGCATGCCGGTCACCGGGCCCTCCCCGAGGCCTCCGTCGGTCCACTCCACCGGAACGACGGTCTCGGCGCCGGGCGGCAGCGGGGCGCCGGTCATGATGCGGGCGGCCTGGCCGGGGCCCACGTGGGGCGGTTCGGCCTGGCCCGCCGCGACGTCCCCGACGACCTCCAGGACGGCGGGGAACTCCTCGCTCGCGCCCGCGACATCCGCGACCCGCACCGCGTACCCGTCCATGGAGCTGTTGTCGAACGGCGGCAGGGAGACCGGCACCGTGACGTCCTCGACCAGGACGCAGCCCTGGGCGTCGAGCAGTTGCAGCTCGATGGGTTCGAGGGGACGGACGGTCGCGAGGATGTCCTCCAGGTGTTCGTCCACCGACCAGAGGTGGTCCTGGTCGGCCGGGCGGGTCGCGGCGGTGCTCAAAGCGCTACATCTCCTCGGCTACGTAACTGCGAAGCCAGGTCCGGAAGTCCGGGCCCAGGTCTTCACGTTCGCATGCGAGTCTGACAATGGCACGCAGGTAGTCGCCGCGGTCACCGGTGTCATAGCGGCGGCCCTTGAAGACGACGCCGTGCACCGGGCCGCCGACCTTCTCGTCCTGCGAGAGCTGCTGGAGGGCGTCGGTGAGCTGGATCTCGCCGCCCCGACCGGGCTCGGTCTTGCGCAGTATGTCGAAGATGTGCGGGTCGAGGACATAGCGGCCGATGATGGCGTAGTTCGACGGGGCGTCCGCCGCGGCCGGCTTCTCGACCAGGTCGTGGACCTTGACCACGTCACCGTCCTCGGTGGGGTCGACGGCCGCACATCCATAAAGGTGAATCTGCTCGGGCGCGACCTCCATGAGCGCGATGACGCTGCCGCCGCGCTGCTCCTGGACCTCGACCATCCGCTTGAGCAGCGGGTCGCGCGGGTCGATCAGGTCGTCGCCGAGGAGGACCGCGAAGGGCTCGTGGCCGACGTGCGGGGCGGCGCACAGGACGGCGTGGCCGAGGCCCCTGGGGTCGCCCTGGCGGACGTAGTGCATGGTGGCGAGGTCACTGGACTCCTGGACCTTGGCGAGCCGTTCGGCGTCGCCCTTCTTCTCCAGGGCGGACTCGAGTTCGTAGTTGCGGTCGAAGTGGTCCTCCAGGGGCCGCTTGTTGCGGCCCGTGATCATGAGGACGTCGTCGAGGCCCGCGGAGACGGCCTCTTCGACCACGTACTGGATCGCCGGCTTGTCGACGACCGGCAGCATCTCCTTGGGAGTGGCTTTGGTGGCCGGAAGGAAGCGGGTACCTAGGCCCGCTGCTGGGATGACAGCCTTGCTGATCCGAGGGTGCGACTGAGTCATGCCCGCCACCTTATCCGGTGCCTTTGTAGGGAATCTGAGGCTCCGGTTATTTGGAACTCATATGAGCCCATTGGGATGGGTACGGAAGCGACGGGTGAGTCACATCGGACGTTCGGGCGAGACTGACAAGCGAATGTTGCGGCGAGAGTTCCTCGCGGTGAGAAGCAGGTTGACGGCGGATGACGTGCGGGCGTCCGCTGTCGCGTTGGCCGAACGGGCCCTGGACCTGCGCGAACTGGCGCACGCGCGCGTGGTGGCGGCGTACGTCTCCGTCGGCACCGAACCGGGCACGCTCGCGCTGTTGGACGCACTGCGCGCGCGGGGCGTGCGCGTCCTGATCCCCGTCCTGCTGCCCGACAACGACCTCGACTGGGGCGCGTACACCGGGGAGGACTCCCTCGCCCGGGTCCAACACGGCAAGTTGATGGCCCTCTTGGAGCCGAGCGGCGAACGCCTCGGCCCGGACGCCGTGACCGACGCCGACGTGGTGCTGCTGCCGGGCCTCGCGGTCGACGCGCGCGGGATGCGGCTGGGGCGCGGCGGCGGGTCGTACGACCGCGTTCTCGCCCGTCTGGAACGCGCGGGCGCCCGTTCCTCGCTCGTGGTGCTGCTGTACGACTCCGAGGTCGTCGAGCGCGTCCCCGAGGAGCCGCACGACCGTCCGGTGCACGCGGTGGTGACACCGTCGGGTGTGCGCCGCTTCCCGGAGCCCTGAGACGCGTCCCGCATGCGAAGGGGCCCTCACGCGTGCGCGTGGAGGGCCCCTTCGGTCGTTCGCCGTCAGCGGGTCACGGCCTGAGCACCAGGGTGTCCTCGGTGCTCTCGTCGACCGCGCCGTCCGAGAAGGACCAGTCGAGCAGTTCGCCGTCGGCCCACTTGTCCGTCTGGTCGGTGTAGTGGGCGTTGTAGGCGTGCCCGGAGGCACCGGTGAGGTTGATCCACTTCGACTTGTCGAGGTCGCCGAGGTTGACCACCATCCGCATCGACGGCACCCAGACGACGCCGTAGCCGCCCGCGGCGTTCCAGCCGGTGGCGTTGACCGTGGCCTCGCCGCCGCTGAGCTTCCAGGGGCCGCGGTTGAGGGCGTACTGCAGGAAGCCGGGGCCCTCGGTGCCGAGGGTCTGGTTCTTCAGGAACAGGCGGTGCAGCCGGCCCCAGCTCCAGGTGTCGATGTCCTTGCCGAGCTTGGCGGTCAGCTCCCATCGGGCGTCGACCATGGCGCGCATGAAGAGGTCGTCGCGGTTGGTGGCGCCGGGGCGGTTGCCCGAGCTCGGCGTCGTCCACCAGTCGCTGTCCTCGTCGTCCATGAGGCTGCGCACGACCTCGAACCAGCGGTCGCCGCCGTCCGGCTGCGCCTGGTCGGCGTCGCGCTCACCGCACTCACGCACCTTGTCCGTCTGATCCGCGGGGCCCGTGGTGTTGACCGGGTCGACCAGCAGGCACTGGCCCTTGACCCGCAGCTCCTTGGGCAGCTTGTTGCCGAAGGCGAGCTTGAGGATGTTGCGCCAGACCGAGTTGAAGTAGGCGGCCGCCGCGGAGTCGGCGTCCTGGGTGTAGTCCCAGCCCTCCAGGAGCTCCTGCGCCTCCCGGACGTCCTCCGCGTCCCGGACCTTCTTGTCGTCGATGTCGATCTTCAGCAGCTTGGGCACGAGCAGCTTGGCGATCTCGCTGCTGTTGTCGAGCTGCATCTGGCGCATGTCGTCGGTGGAGATCTTGCCGCCGTCGTCGATCTTCGACTGGATCAGGTCGGTGATGCGCTGGCTGCGGCTGCCGTAGCCCCAGTCCGTGGTGAGCGTGTAGGGGTACTTGGTCTTGTCGACCACGGCCTGGTTGGCGGTGACGATGTAGCCGCGGGACGGGTCGTACTCGTACGGCAGCTCGTCGTCGTCGATGTAGCCGGTCCAGCGGGACTTGGAGTCCCAGCCCGGCGCCGGCACGGAGCCGTCGTAGCCGCTCGCGCGCGTGGGGATCTTTCCAGGCAGCGTGTAGCCGATGTGGCCCTTGGTGTCGGCGTAGACCAGGTTCTGCGAGGGCACGTCGAACAGGGTGGCCGCGGCGCGGAAGTCGTTCCAGTCCGCCGCCTTGTTCATGGCGAACACGGCGTCCATGGAGGTGCCCGGATCCAGCGCGGTCCAGCGCAGCGAGATGCCGTAGCCGTCGCCGCGGTCGGGGGCGGCGGTGTTGACGGAGGCCTTCTTGCCGACCTTCACCAGCTCGGAGCTGCGGTCGGACAGCAAGGGGCCGTTGTTGGTCTCACGGACGACGATCTTCTTGGACTCGCCGCCGGCGACCTTGATGGTCTCCTCGCGCGTCTTGAAGGGGACCGTCTTGGCGTCGTACAGGTAGCCGTCGCCGGACAGCTTCTCCAGGTAGAGGTCGGTGACGTCCACGCCGGAGTTGGTCATGCCCCAGGAGATGTTCTGGTTGTGGCCGATGATCACGCCGGGCATGCCCGCGAAGGTGTAGCCGCTGACGTCGTACTGGCACTTGCTGGAGACCGCGCGGCAGTGCAGGCCCATCTGGTACCAGACGGACGGCAGCGAGGCCGACAGGTGCGGGTCGTTGGCGAGCAGCGGCTTGCCGGTGATGGTGTGCTTCCCGGCGACCACCCAGGAGTTGGAGCCGATGCCGTTGCCGTTCACGCCGACGGCGGTGGGGAGGCCGTCCAGGACGTCCTGGAGGCCCGCCAGCTGGCTCTGCAGGCCGTTGGCGGCCGAGGAGGAGGCGGTGCCCGTCGAGCCGCTCGTGGAACCGCCGGTGGACGAGCCCGCGGTGGACGCGGAGCCGCCCTGCTCGAACGTCTTGGTGATCTCGTCGTACTGGCCGCTCTGGACGATCGTCTTGTTACGGCTGTACGGATACCCCGGGTACAGGTCCGCGATCTCCTTGGGGCCGAGGCGGCTGGTCATCAGGGCCCGGTCGATCTCGTCCTGCATGTTGCCGCGCAGGTCCCAGGCCATCGCCTTGAGCCAGGCGACCGAGTCGACCGGGGTCCACTTCGCCGGCTTGTAGTCGTTGGCGAACCCGAGCGCCGCGTACTCCAGGGAGATGTCCTTGTTGTCCTTGCCGTCCAGGTAGGCGTTGACGCCCTTGGCGTAGGCCTGGAGGTACTTCTTGGTGGAGGCCGACAGCGTCTTGTCGTACTCCTCCTGCGCGATCCGGTCCCAGCCCAGGGTGCGCAGGAACTCGTCGTTCTCGACCTGGCTCTTGCCGAACATCTCCGACAGGCGCCCGGAGGTCATGTGCCGGCGCACGTCCATCTCGTAGAACCGGTCCTGCGCCTGGACGTAGCCCTGCGCCATGAACAGGTCCTCGTCGGAGGACGCGTAGATCTGCGGGATGCCGTAGTCGTCGCGCTTCACGTCGACGGGCCCGGACAGGCCGTCCAGCGAGATCGAGCCCTTGGTCTGCGGGAAGGAGGCACGGACGGTGCTGATGGACCAGTAGGCACCGCCGGTGACGCCTGCGATCAGGGCCAGCGCCAGCACCAGGACGATCAGACGGGCTCTGCGCCCCTTCTTCCTGCCGGACTTGCCGGGCTGCTGACCCGTGGAGGCGGTGGTATTCGGGGGCATCGCTGTCCTTGCTGTCCTAACGCGAGCGGCAGGGCTGGCTGTCCTTTTGAATGAGCGCTGGAGCAACCATAGGCGCAGGGCCTGGTCCCCCTTGACGCGGAGTGGGGATCCAGCGCGGACGGGCGTTCGATCATGCCTCGCCGATCGTCAAGAAATCGTCAAGAGTTAGGTAAGGTAACGAAGTAGTTGGGTGCGGAGAACCACCACTTCGTGTCCTATGTACGTGAGCCCACGCGCGCGTGCGTGCGGGCCAGGGAAGGGAACGGCCGCTGACTGTCCACGACCTCAACCAGCTCCTGCTCGTCTGCTCGCTCGTCCTGCTCGTCGCCGTCGCAGCGGTCCGGATCTCCTCGCGCAGCGGGCTCCCCAGCCTGCTCGTTTACCTGGGCATCGGCACGCTCATGGGCCAGGACGGCATCGGCGGCATCCGCTTCGACGACGCCGAGCTGACGCAGGTCATCGGCTATGCGGCCCTGGTCGTGATCCTGGCCGAAGGTGGTCTCGGCACGAAGTGGAAGGAGATCAAGCCGGCCCTTCCGGCCGCCACCGCGCTGGCGCTGGCCGGGATCGGGATCAGCGTCGGGGTCACCGCTGCGGGCGCGCACTACCTGGTCGGGCTGGACTGGCGGCAGTCGCTCATCATCGGGGCGGTCGTCTCCTCCACCGACGCGGCCGCGGTCTTCTCCGTGCTGCGCAGGATCCCCCTGCCCGCGCGCGTGACGGGCACCCTGGAGGCCGAGTCCGGATTCAACGACGCCCCTGTGGTCATCCTGGTGGTCGCCTTCTCCCAGTCCGGCCCGATGGAGCACTGGTACGCGCTGGTGGGCGAGATAACCCTGGAGCTGGCCATCGGCGCCGCCATCGGCATCGCGGTGGGCTGGCTGGGCTCCTGGGGCCTGCGGCACGTCGCGCTGCCCGCCTCCGGCCTCTACCCGATCGCCGTCATGGCCATCGCCGTCGCCGCCTACGCGGCCGGCGCCATGGCGCATGGCAGCGGCTTCCTGGCCGTGTATCTCGCCTCGATGGTCATGGGCAACGCCAAGCTGCCGCACTGGCCCGCCACGCGCGGGTTCGCCGACGGGGTCGGCTGGATCGCCCAGATCGGCATGTTCGTCCTGCTCGGACTGCTGGTCACCCCGCACGAACTGGGCGACGACATCCTGCCCGCACTCGTCATCGGGCTGGTGCTGACCATGGTGGCGCGTCCGCTGAGCATCGTGGCCTGCCTGGTGCCGTTCCGCGTCCCCTGGCGGGAGCAGGCGCTGATGTCCTGGGCCGGGCTGCGCGGCGCCGTGCCCATCATCCTGGCGACGATCCCCATGGTGGGCGGCGTCCCGGACAGCGAACGCATCTTCAACATCGTCTTCGTCCTGGTCGTCGTCTACACCCTGGTCCAGGGCCCGACGCTGCCCTGGCTCGCCCGCAAACTGCACCTCGGCGACGGCCCCGCGCCCTCCGACCTCGGCATCGAGTCGGCGCCCCTGGAGCAGCTGCGTGGACACCTGCTGTCCTTCGCGATCCCGAACGGCTCGAAGATGCACGGCGTCGAGATCAACGAGCTGCGGCTGCCCGCCGGGGCCGCCGTCACCCTGATCGTCCGCGACAAAGAATCGTTCGTTCCGCTGCCGACGACGGTGCTGCGGCGCGGGGACGAGCTGCTCGTGGTCGCCACGGACCCGGTACGGGACGCCGCCGAGAACCGGCTGCGGGCCGTGGCGGCCGGGGGCAAGCTGGCCGGGTGGCTGGGGACGAACGGGACAAGCTGACAGAGCAGGGCGGGGCGACCCATTCGCAGGCGGTGCACCGGGAAGTGCTCATTTTCACAGGATCACCAGGCGCTTCTCCCTGTACTATGCAGGCGTAACCCAGATCAAACCAACTCTGCCTGACGCAGAGCTGGCGCGACCGTATGGCGGCCGGGACGTCCTTCCTCAGTGGGCATCGGCATCTACCGCAGTTCCGCGCAAGAGGACAGCTCTCGGCGCCGCCCCCCACCCGACGGGGCCGCGCTACCAGGCGGCAGAAAGGCACGGACCGTGGCGTCCACGGTCACCACCGAGCCGACGAAGGACTCGCCGGCCGCCTCCCGCCCCGGATACGGACAGCTGCTGCGCACCCGCGGCGCCTGGACGTTCCTGCTCCCCGGCTTCGCCGCCCGCCAGCCGTTCGCGATGCTGACCATCTCCATCGTGCTGCTGGTGCAGCACACCACCGGCTCCTACGGTGCGGCGGGCGCCGCCGCGGCCGTCACCGGCGTCTCCATGGCGCTGTTCGCGCCCTACAGCGGCCGTCTCGCCGATCGCTACGGGCAGCGCGCCGTGCTGATCCCCGGCGTCCTGGTGCACGTCCTGTCCGGCCTGACCCTGACCGCGCTCGCGCTGGCCGACGCCCCCCTGTGGGCGCTGTTCGCGGCGGCCGTCCCGACCGGTGCCTCGGTGCCGCAGATCGGGCCCATGGTGCGGGCCCGCTGGGGCGTGAAGCTCCAGGGCTCGCCCCTGATGACGACGGCGGCGGCCTTCGAGTCGGTCACGGACGAGCTGACCTTCGTGGTCGGCCCGCTGCTGGCCACCGCCCTGTGCACGGCCGTCGACCCGGCCGCGGGCCTGGTGACGGAGGCCGCGCTCACCCTGCTGGGCGGTCTGCTGTTCGCCGCGCAGAAGAGCACACAGCCTTCGGTCACCGCCGTCGGGCACGCGCGCGTGGAGCACACTTCCGCGCTGCGCATCCCCGGGGTGCGCGTACTGATCGTGACCTTCCTGGGCATCGGTTCCGTCTTCGGCGGCATGCAGGTCTCGCTGGCCGCCTTCACCGAGTCGATCGGCGAGCCCGGCCTGAACGGCGTCCTGTACGGCACGTTCGCGGCGGGCAACATGCTCTCCGGCATCGTCTGCGGAGCCATCGCGTGGAAGGTGGCCCCGCAGCGCCGCCTCCTCGTCGGATACGCCGCTCTGGCGCTGGCCGCGTCCGGGCTGTGGGCCGCGCACTCGGTGCTCGTCCTGGCCGGCCTCGGCCTGCTCGTCGGTATGTGCATCGCGCCCGCGCTGATCACCGGGTACACGCTGGTCGAGAGCCTGGTCCCGGCCGGCGCCCGCACCGAGGCGTTCACCTGGCTCACCGGTGCGGTGGCGCTGGGCCAGGCCGCCGCCGTCACGGCCGCCGGGCAGCTGGAGGATCGCTTCTGGGGCGGCGCCGGGTTCCTGGTGCCGATGGGCGGCACACTGCTCGCCCTGGCGACCCTGGTGGCGCTGCGCTCACGGCTGGCGGCACGGCCCCGCGGCCGTACCGTCGCACGTGGCGTCGGTCACCGCGTGCCGGTGGCGGTGGACTGAACGGCTGGAATACGACACACTTGACCGTCGTTAGCACTCATCGAGTGAGAGTGCCAGGAGGAAGACAGTGCCGACGTACCAGTACCAGTGCACCGAGTGCGGCGAGGGCCTCGAGGCGGTGCAGAAGTTCACCGACGACGCCCTGACCGAGTGCCCCAGCTGCCAGGGCCGCCTCAAGAAGGTGTTCTCCGCGGTCGGCATCGTCTTCAAGGGCTCCGGCTTCTACCGCAACGACAGCCGCGGCTCCTCGTCGAGCAGCTCGCCGGCGTCGTCGAAGTCGTCGACGTCCACGTCGTCCGACTCGACCTCTTCCTCCACGTCTTCGTCTTCTTCGTCGTCCTCCTCGGACTCGAAGTCGTCGAGCACCGGCACTTCCTCCAGCAGCTCCGCCGCGTAGCACCCACGGCTCGCGGGACCCTGTCGTCGTACGACGGCGGGGTCCTCGGCGTTTTCTGGTGCGGTTAGGGTGCGGGCATGGCGAACAAGGCGAACACCGAAATCGGCGTGATCGGCGGCTCCGGCTTCTACTCGTTCCTCGACGACGTCACCGAGATCCAGGTGGACACCCCTTACGGGCCGCCCAGCGACTCCCTCTTCCTCGGCGAGATCGCCGGCCGCCGGGTCGCCTTCCTGCCCCGACACGGACGCGGCCACCATCTGCCGCCGCACCGGATCAACTACCGGGCCAACCTCTGGGCGCTGCGCTCGCTGGGCGTGCGCCAGGTCCTCGGCCCGTGCGCGGTGGGCGGTCTGCGTCCCGAGTACGGGCCGGGCACGCTGCTCGTGCCGGACCAGCTGGTCGACCGTACGAAGTCCCGGGTGGGGACGTACTTCGACGGGCTGCCGCTGCCCGACGGCACCGTGCCGAACGTGGTGCACGTGTCGCTGGCCGACCCCTACTGCCCGGCGGGGCGCGCGGCCGCGCTGAAGG
Source organism: Streptomyces sp. cf386 (assembly GCF_900103585.1). GTDB lineage: Bacteria > Actinomycetota > Actinomycetes > Streptomycetales > Streptomycetaceae > Streptomyces. Next base: position 557,254 of record NZ_FNHV01000002.1, on the reverse strand, counting down.
CGGCGCGCGGGCGGGACTGGGAGCCGGTGGACGGCGGGACGCTGGTGGTCATCGAGGGCCCGCGCTTCTCGACCCGTGCCGAATCGTTGTGGCACCAGGCTCAGGGCTGGTCGGTGGTGGGCATGACCGGCCACCCCGAAGCGGCCCTCGCCCGTGAACTGGAGCTCTGCTACACCTCGTTGACACTGGTCACCGACCTCGACGCGGGCGCCGAGACCGGCGAGGGGGTCTCGCACGACGAGGTGCTGCGGGTGTTCGCGGCGAATGTGGACCGGCTGCGGGGGGTGCTGTTCGACACGGTGGCGGGGCTGCCGGAGAACGGGGATCGGGACTGCCTGTGCACCAGCGCGCTGGGCGGGATGGATCCTGGGTTCGCGTTGGCGTAGGGCCTGGCTGAGGAGCCGTAGCGCCTGACCCGGGGGGCAGAACTCCTCGTTCGGGTGGGGGAGTTTTCCACAACCGGTCAGTAGTCCACCGGCGTCGGCGGGCGGCGGCGAGATGCCTCATCGTGGCGTCGCAAGCCGTTCCGTCGTCGCAGGTGGTGGTCTTCATGTCCGTTGCTCCGTCGTCCCCTTCTTCTTCGTTTTCGTCGGTCGTTCCGCTCCCGCCCGGCTCGGACGCCCCGGCCACGTGCGAGGTGCCGCACTTCGCGCCGGTACGGGTGCGCGGCGGGCGGTATCGACTAAGTCGACTCGTACGGCACCGGAGGCGGGCCGTGGCGGCGGGGCTCGCCGTGACCGCGGCGGGGCTCGCCGTGACCGCGGCGGCGCTCGTGGCGGCGGGGCCGCGGGAGGCCGACCGGGCGCGCGGGCATCCGGTGGCGGAGCCGGTGCGCCAGCAGCGGGCCGTCGAGCGGGTGTCCGCGCCGGTGCGGATCGCCGATGGGGCCACGGTGCGGCTGCTGCGGCCCGGCGACCGGGTCGATGTGATCGCCGCGGAGGAGACGGCGACGGGCGGCGACGCCCAGGTGATCGCGCGCGGGGCGCGGGTGACGAAGGTGCCGGAGCCGCTGGACGCCGCGATCGACAGCGGGGCGCTGGTGGTGCTGTCGGTGCCGCGTGCCACCGCGGCGCGCCTCGCGGGGGCGAGTGCTACGGCGCGGTTGGCGGTGACGCTGTGCTGAGCAAGATCAAGCATGCCCTCCTGTCAAGTCCCTCGTTCAGGTGGTGCAATTGGACAGGATGGCCTAACCCTGCCGTAGGTTGCGGAGCTGTTCGTTCCACAACCTGTGCATGCGAGGAGAGGCTCCGCGGTGAGCGAGAAGAAGGAACCGAGCGTCTGGGACGGCTTCAAGGCCTTCCTGATGCGCGGCAACGTCGTCGATCTGGCAGTGGCGGTGGTCATCGGTGCCGCGTTCACCAACATCGTCAACGCGGTGGTGAAGGGGATCATCAATCCGCTGGTCGGAGCGATCGGCACCAAGAACCTCGATCACTACAGCTCGTGCCTGAGTACGACGTGCGAGGGCGATCAGGGGATTCAGATCCTGTGGGGCTCGGTCCTCGGCGCGGCCCTCAGCTTCGTGATCACCGCGGGCGTCGTGTATTTCCTCATGGTCCTGCCCATGGCGAAGTACCTGGCCCGCGTGGAGGCCCGCCGCAAGGCGAAGGAGAGCACGCACGAGGTCATCGAGGTGACCGAGCTGGAGGTACTGAAGGAGATCCGCGACGCGCTGGTCGCCCAGCGCGGGTCGGGGCACAACGAGCCCTAGGACCTGGTTCAGAGGCCCGGAAGGTCGAGCGGCGCCAGGCCCCCGTCTCAGATGTGGTGGGGCGGCTTCTCGTCGAGAAACCGCTTCAGCTCGGCCGCACTGTCGCCGTCCGTACCCGGCCGCTCGCCCCATCCACGGTCCGTGTCGTCCGAGGACTGCTGGTCCAACGGGTCGTCGAAGATCAGCACGGGCTTCGGCGCAGGCGGCTCGGGGGCGGGGACAGGGGCGGTACTCATGCGTCCAGGGTACGGCCCTCGGGGCGAGGGCATGCCGGGCCAGGGGCCTCGGGGCCACGGCCGCTCAGCCCCGGCTCCCCCACCCCCCGCCCCCGCTCTTGCGCGCTTGTGAATCGCCAGGCGAGAAATTCCGCGCCCCATCTGCTGTGCTTGAGCCCATGACGTCCAGTTCGACTCCCGCGCCGGACTCCCCCCGCGCACACGAAAGCCACCGCCCACTGCGCAGACTCACGGCCCGTGGCCGTGGTGAGGCGCATCGGACCGCCACCCCGCTGGAGCTCTTCTTCGACCTGTGCTTCGTCGTGGCCATCGCCCAGGCCGGGATTCAGCTGGTGCACGCCGTGGCCGAGGGGCATGCGGGCGAGGGGATCCTCAACTACGCGATGGTGTTCTTCGCCATCTGGTGGGCCTGGATGAACTTCACCTGGTTCGCCTCGGCGTACGACAACGACGACGTCCTCTACCGAGTCGTCACCCTGCTGCAGATCGCCGGTGTGCTGGTCCTGGCGGCCGGGGTCTCCTCCGCGTTCGAGGACCACGACTTCCTGGCGGTCTGGCTGGGCTACGTGATCATGCGGCTGGCCATGGTGACGCAGTGGCTGCGCGTGGCCAGGTCGAGTGAGGGCCCGGAGAGAACGATGGCCCTGCGGTACGCCGGCGGTGTGCTGGTGTGCCTGATCGGCTGGCTGGGGCTGGTGGTCCTGCCCGAGGGCGCCAGAGCCTGGGTGTTCCTGGTGATGGCGATCCTCGAACTGTGTGTGCCGCCGTACGCGGAGAAGGACCACCCCACGTCCTGGCATCCACGCCATATCGCCGAGCGGTACGGGCTGTTCACCATCATCGTGCTCGGCGAGACCATCGCCGCGGCCACGGTGGCGGTGAAGGCCGGTATCGACGAGAGCGACGAGCTGGGCGACCTGCTGCCGATCGCCGCGGGCGGGCTGCTGATCATCTTCGCCGCGTGGTGGATCTACTTCGTGGTGCCGATCCACGGTCACCTGCGCTCCAACCAACAGGCGTTCCTGTGGGGTTACGGCCACTACCTCGTCTTCGCCTCGGCGGCCGCGATCGGCGCCGGCCTGGAGGTGGCGGTCGAGCAGGCCGTCGGCAAGGCGCACATCTCGACGCTGGCGGCGTCGGCCGCGGTGACCCTGCCGACCGCGCTCTACCTGCTCACCGTCTGGGCACTGCACTCACGCCACTTCAAGTTCGGCATCACCCAGCAGCTGGTGCTGCCGACCTCGGCCCTGCTGGTGATCTGCTGCACGTTCCTGGGCGACTGGGCCGTGCTGGCGGCCGGCCTCGTGGCGGCACTGACGGTGGCGACCGGGACCACGCTGACGGCGCGTATGACGAGACGGGAGAACAGACGGCGGATGAAGGAGCAAGTCACCTAGGGATAGGGAGGGGTCTGCCAGAGACGGGTCTGCCAGGGAGGGGCCGGCTAGGGAGTGGTCTGCGCAACGGACGGCGAGGGTCGGACCAGGGTCATAGGACGGCGCCGGTCACTCGACGAGACTGGGCGCATGACAGTTGACGCTCTGACAGACGTCGCGGGGATCCGGGTGGGGCACGCGACCCGCACCGGCGACGGTTGGCTCACCGGCACCACGGTCGTCCTCGCACCCGAGGGCGGGGCCGTCGCCGCCGTGGACGTACGCGGCGGAGGCCCCGGCACCAAGGAGACCGACGCGCTCGATCCACGCAACGTCGTGCAGAAGGTCGAGGCGATCGTGCTGACCGGGGGCAGCGCGTACGGACTCGACGCGGCGTCCGGGGTGATGGCCTGGCTGGAGGAGCAGGGGCGCGGGGTGCGCGTGGGTGCGGATCCGGCGCATGTCGTGCCAGTGGTGCCGGCCGCCTGCGTCTTCGACCTCGGGCGGGGCGGCGACTTCCGCGCGAGGCCGGACGCGGCCACCGGGCGGACCGCGGTCGAGGAGGCCGCGGCGAGCGAACCCGGCGCGCCCGTGCGGGAGGGGTGCGTGGGCGCGGGTACGGGGGCGACCGCCGGGCCGGTGAAGGGCGGAATCGGTACGGCGAGCGTCGTCCTGGACTCGGGGATCACGGTGGGCGCGCTCGTGGTGGCCAACGCGGCGGGGTCGGCGCTGGATCCGGAGACCGGCGTGCTGTACGGGGAGTTGTTCCAGGGGCGGGTGGAATACCCCGAGGCACCCGTCCACGAGGCCGCGCGCAGGCGCCTCGCCGAGGTCGCGGCCAAGAACGCACCGCCCCCGCTGAACACCACGCTCGCGGTGGTCGCCACCGACGCGGACCTGACGAAGGCACAGGCGCAGAAGCTGGCCGGCACGGCTCACGACGGCATCGCACGCGCGGTGCGGCCGGTGCACCTGCTCCACGACGGGGACACGGTCTTCACCCTGGCCACCGGGGACCGCCCGCTCGACTCCGAGCACCCCCTCGCGCTGAACGACCTCCTCGCGGCGGGCGCGGACATCGTGACGCGCGCGATCGTGCGCGCCGTACGCGCGGCCGAGTCGGTGGACGGGCCGGGTGGAGCGTGGCCGTCTTACCGGGAGTTGTACGGGGAGCGCTGATCAGCGAGCTGACCGGGCGGAACTCGGAGTCGGCCGGCGGCACCTGGAGCTGACGGGGCGACAGCTGCCCGGTGCGCGGGATTGTCGCGGTTCTGTCACGTGATGGCGTTCACCGCGCACAACGGGAACCCGGGTCGGTGGCGGTGGCCTCTTCCACCGTGGAACGGAACGGATCTCGCAGATCACTCGAAGATGGAGCAGCTCGTGACAACGCCGGACATAGCAGCGCGGCGCGCACTCGGGGCCTGTGCCGCCCTGATGATCGGCGCTTTGACCCTCACAGCCTGTGGTGGGAGCGCCAATGCCGACAACGGGGACGGGAAGGGCGGCAAGGACTCCGGGACGTCCGCCGCGAAGATCGTGATCTCGGCGAAGGACGGCTCGACAGGCGCGTCGATCAACACGACCGGCGTGAAGGTCAGCGACGGGAAGCTGACCGACGTGAAGATGACGCTGGCGGAGAGCGGGCAGGCCGTGCCGGGCTCCCTGGCCGGCGACGGGGGCAGCTGGAAGCCGAAGGAGCAGCTGGAGCGGGGGACGAAGTACCAGATCTCGGCCAACGCGAAGGGCGCGGACGGGCGTACCGTCGCCGCCGACTCGACCTTCACCACGGTCAGTTCGGCCAACAGCTTCATCGGGACGTACACGCCCGACGGCGGTTCGACGGTCGGCGTCGGTATGCCGGTGTCGTTCACCTTCGACAAGGCGATCAGCGACAAGAAGGCCGTGCAGTCGCACATCACGGTCACCTCCAGCAGCGGCCAGAAGGTGGTCGGGCACTGGTTCGGGGAGCAGCGGCTCGACTTCCGGCCCGAGGAGTACTGGAAGACCGGCTCCAAGGTCACCATGAAGATCGACCTGGACGGCGTCGAGGGCGCGAACGGCGTCTACGGCGTGCAGAAGAAGACCGTCGACTTCACCGTCGGGCGCTCGCAGGTCTCGACGGTCGACGTCAACACGCAGACGATGACGGTCGTGCGGGACGGCAAGACGATCAAGTCGGTGCCGATCTCGGCGGGCAGCTCCGAGTTCTCCACCTACAACGGGCAGATGGTGATCTCGGAGAAGTTCAAGCAGCTCCACATGGACAGCCGCACGGTCAATCTCGCCGACGCGTACGACATCAAGGACGTACCGAACGCGATGCGACTGACGACGTCCGGGACGTTCATCCACGGCAACTACTGGTACAACAAGGGCAACCCGCCCTTCGGCAGCCAGGGCACCAGCCACGGCTGCGTCGGGCTGCAGGACGTGAAGGGCGGACAGGGGGACACCCCTTCCAAGTGGTTCTACGACAACTCGCTCATCGGCGACGTGGTGATCGTGAAGAACTCCCCCGACAAGAGCGTGACTGCGGACAACGGGCTCAACGGCTGGAACATGGCGTGGGACGAGTGGGTCGCGGGCAGCGCCGCGTGATCCATTGAAGTACCGCCCGAACAGGGATTACTGACGGTTCGTCGGGCCGCGCGGGAACCTCTCGCGCGGCCCGTGCGTTTTACCGGACGTACGTTTTCTCGGTTCCCGGACATGATGTCCGACCGAGGGGCTACGGTATGCACCCACAAGGTGACATGCAGCAACGCCGGGAGAAACCTTGAGCGTTCCGTACGAGACGGCAGCGTACGAACCACCCGAGTCGCCGGAGTCTCCGGAGGAGCACCTCGCGCGACTCCTCGGCCGCGCCCTGAACTCCTTCGAGTTGCCCGACGAGACGATACGGCTGCTCGACTGTGCGCTGGCTCATGACAGCTCGCTGCACTCCGCGCACCACAGCGCCGGGCTGCACCGCGAGACGTATCGGCACACCTGGCTGCTCGCCGACGGCTCGGCACTCACGCTGTGGGAGCTCGTGCACAACACGGCACGGGACGGGGCGGCCCAGCACGAGGTGTACGTCGACGAGGAGGAGCTGCGCGCCGCGACCGCGCGGCTGCCGCTGCCGCCGGACGCGCCGGACTTCGAACTGCCGGTGACGGTGCAGTTGTCGCCGATCCCCGCACCCCGGCACGCCTACATGCCGGGCGACTCGGCGGACCACGCCCGCCGGCTGCTGCGCCGGGCGGAGAACGCCGACCGGCCGGACGCGGAGACGGCCGCGCTGCTGGCCACGGCGTGCGCGCACCAGATCACACAGGCCTTCGGGCGCCCATGCCGTGCGGGGCGCGCCGGGCTGTGCTTCTCGCTGTACGAGCACGCTTTCCTGCTGCGCGACGGCAGCGAGATCTCCCTGTGGGAGGTCGAGCACACGGCGACGCCGGACGGGCGGCACATGTGCGAGGTGTACGTCGACGAGGACGCGGCGCGCGATGCGATGGAGCGCCGGGCGGCGCAGCTGTCGTAACACCGGCCCCGCTGTTCGGCACCGGTACAGGAGTCCCTACCGCGCACCTGCCGTAACGCCGCCTCAGCCGGTCAGCGGCCGTCGCTGAGCTGTCGTACCAGTCCCGCGAACGCGTCCCGTTCCGCCGGGGACAGTTCCACGGCCTCCAGCTCGGGGGGCGTCTGCCGCTGGTGCGGGAGTGCGGAGAGGGCCGAGCCGCCCGGGTGCCACGGCGACCGCTCGGGGCGGACGCCGCGCAGGAGGCGGATCAGGCCGGTCACCCAGAGCACGGCCGCCAGGGCCAGGACGACCGGGCCCAGCAGTTGGAGGAACGAGACGTGCTCAGGCATGGGCCCCAGTAGACACCACGGTCCGGGCCATTGGGCCCGGACCGTGACGTATCTCGCAGGTGCCGTGAACAACTCACAGCGCCCCAAAGGGACAAGCGGGAGGCCTGCCCGGCGGAGGACTTACGCCGCCACCGGCTGCTTCGCCTCCGCGGTCGTGGCCGCCGGGGACTCGGTGACCGGAGTTCCTTCCGGGGTCGTCTTGCGCATGCCCTTCAGGAGGATGACCAGGCCGGCCGTGACCGCCGTACCGGCCGCGATGGCCAGCAGGTAGAGGAACGGCTTGCCGATCAGGAAGGTGACCCAGATGCCGCCGTGCGGGGCGCGCAGGGTCGAGCCGAACGCCATGGCCAGCGCGCCGGTGACCGCGCCGCCCGCCATGGAGGCGGGGATGACGCGCAGCGGGTCGGCCGCGGCGAACGGGATCGCGCCCTCGGAGATGAAGGAGGCGCCCAGCACCCAGGCCGCCTTGCCGTTCTCGCGCTCGGCGGTGGTGAACAGCTTCTTGCGGATGGTGGTGGCGAGGGCCATGCCGAGCGGGGGGACCATGCCGGCGGCCATCACGGCGGCCATGATCTTCATCGCGGAGTCGCTGGGCGCCGCGACCGTGATGCCGGCCGTCGCGAAGGTGTAGGCCACCTTGTTGACCGGGCCGCCGAGGTCGAAGCACATCATCAGGCCGAGCAGCACGCCGAGCAGGATGGCGTTGGTGCCGGAGAGGCTGTTCAGCCAGTCGGTGAGGCCCTTCTGCGCCTCGGAGATCGGCTTGCCGATCACCACGAACATCAGGAAGCCGACGACCGCCGAGGAGACCAGCGGGATCACCACCACCGGCATGATGCCGCGCATGACCGGTGGGATGTTGATCCGCTGGATGCCGAGGACCACACCACCGGCGATCAGACCGGCGACCAGACCGCCGAGGAAGCCGGCGCCGATCGTGACCGAGATCGCGCCGCCGACGAAGCCGGGCACGAGTCCTGGCCGGTCGGCCATGCCGTAGGCGATGTATCCGGCGAGGACCGGGACGAGGAAGCCGAAGGCCGCGGCGCCGATCTGGAAGAGCAGCGCGCCCCAGCTGTCGACCTGGCCCCAGTCGAAGTGCTCGGTGACCGACTTGGCCTCGTTGATCTGGTAGCCGCCGATCGCGAAGCCGAGGGCGATCAGCAGACCGCCGGCCGCGACGAACGGGACCATGTAACTCACGCCGGACATCAGCCACTTGCGCAGCTTGGTGCCATAGCCCTCGCCCGGCTCGCCCGCGCGCTCGACCGGGGTGCCGCCGGGCCGGGCGGCCGCGGTGGCCTCGCCGCGGGCCGCCTTCTCGCGGACCTCGGCGATGAGTTCGGCCGGGCGGTTGATGCCCGCCTTCACTCCGGTGTCCACGGTCGGCTTCCCGGCGAACCGGTCCTTCTCCCGTACGGCCACGTCGTGGGCGAAGATCACGCCGTCCGCCGCCGCGATGACGGCCGGATCGAGCCGGGTGAAGCCGGCCGAGCCCTGCGTCTCGACGACGAGCTCGACGCCCGCCTCGCGGCCCGCGTTCTCCAGCGACTCGGCCGCCATGTAGGTGTGGGCGATGCCGGTCGGACAGGAGGTGACGGCGACGATACGGAAGGGGCGCTCGCCATCGGCGGCAGCCGCGGTCGGGGCGCCCGGCGCCGGGGCGTCCGCGCCGTCGGCGTGCGCACCCGGCGCCGGGGCCGTGTTGCCCGTGGCGGCGTCGGCGGAGGCCGCCACCGACGACGCCACGGAGTCTTCGGAATCGGCAGAAGCAGCAACGGCTGCGTCGGCCGCCGGGGGCTCCTCGCCCCGGATCAGCGCCGCCGCCGACGCCGCGTCGCCCGCCGACCGCAGCGCGTCCGTGAACTCGGCGTTCATCAGCTGCCGGGCCAGCGACGACAGGATCGTCAGGTGGGCGTCGTCCGCGCCCGCCGGGGCGGCGATCAGGAAGATCAGGTCCGCGGGACCGTCCGCCGCACCGAAGTCGATGCCGGCGGCGCTGCGCCCGAAGGCGAGCGTCGGCTCGGTGACGTGCTCGCTGCGGCAGTGCGGGATGCCGATGCCGCCGTCGAGGCCGGTCGGCATCTGTGCCTCACGGGCGGCCACGTCGGCGAGGAAGCCCTCCAGGTCGGTCACCCGGCCCAGGGCGACCATGCGCTCGGCGAGGGCACGCGCCGCTGCTTCCTTGGTATCGGCGGACAGGTCGAGATCGACCAGATCCGCGGTGATCATGTCGCTCATCGCGGGCTCCTTCGCACGCGTATCGCCCGGGGAGTCTGGTGGGCGGTGAAGGGGACGGGGGTGCCGTGGGGGGCGGCATGGGTGCGGTGGGGGGAGATGGGGGTGGAGGGGGCGGGGCCGGGGAAACCTCGCCCCCTCCGGGCGGCAGAGCGGCTCAGGAGGCCCTGCCGTCCGTCGGCGGCCGTGAGTAACAGCGAGCTTCGCCGCTCAGGGAGCCGATCGGCAAGAACTGTGACAACCGAGACATTCTTCATGACACCGGCTCCTTCAGTACGCGATCCACCGGCACCTCGGCCGTGACCGTCACCGCCGCCAGGTCCAGGTCGGCCGGGGACGGCATCACGCTGCCGGGAAGCTGGACGGCCGCCGCGCCATGGGCGACCGCCGAGGCGAGGGCCTCCGGGCCACTGCCACCCGCGATCAGGAAGCCGGCGAGAGAGGAGTCACCGGCGCCGACATTGCTCCGTACGGCGTCCACGCGCGCGCTGCCGAACCAGGCTCCCGAGCCGTCCACCAGCAGTTGCCCGTCGGCACCCAGGCTCGCGAGCACGGCGCGGGCGCCCATCTCGCGCAGTTCCTCGGCCGCCTTCACCGCGTCGCCCACGGTCGCCAGGGGGCGCCCGATCGCTTCCGCGAGCTCCTCGGCGTTCGGCTTCACCACATCGGGCCGCGCGCGCAGCGCTTCGAGGAGGGCGCGCCCGGAGGTGTCCAGCGCGATCCGCGCGCCCCCTGCGTGCGCCCGGGCGACCACATCGGCGTACCAGGACGGGGCCAGCCCGCGCGGCAGGCTCCCGCAGCAGGCGATCCAGTCCGCGTCGTGCGACTGCTCGCGCACCGTCTCCAGGAGCAGCTCCTGCTCGGCCGCCGACAGTTCGGGGCCGGGCGCGTTGATCTTCGTCAGTACCCCGTCCGACTCCGCGAGCGCGATGTTCGAGCGGGTGGCGCCCGCGACCGGCACCGGCGCGACCTCGATGCCCTGCGCGTCGAGCAGGTCGGCGACGAGCGCGCCGGGCGCACCGCCCAGGGGCAGGACGGCTATCGTGCGCTGCCCTGCCGCCGCGACCGCGCGCGAGACGTTCACACCCTTGCCGCCCGGGTCCATGCGCTCGCCGGTGGCGCGGATGACCTCGCCGCGGTCGAGGGACGGCACCTCGTAGGTGCGGTCCAGGGACGGGTTCGGGGTGACGGTGAGGATCATGCGCGCACTACTTCCGTGCCGCCGCGCTCGATCGCGGTGGCGTCTTCGGGGCTCAGCCCGCTGTCGGTGATCAGCAGGTCCACGTCGCTCAGGTCACCGAAGCGGGCGAAGTGCTCCTGGCCGTGCTTGGACGAGTCGGCGAGCAGCACCACACGGCGGGCCGCGGCCACCGCCGCGCGCTTCACCGCGGCCTCGGCGAGGTCGGGGGTGGTCAGACCGTGCTCGGCGGAGAAGCCGTTGGCCGCCACGAACAGGACGTCGGCGCGGATCTCGCCGTACGCGCGCAGCGCCCAGGCGTCCACGGCGGCGCGCGTACGGTGCCGTACGCGCCCTCCGACCAGGTGGAGCTGGATGCCCGGGTGGTCGGCGAGGCGGGCCGCGATGGGCAGGCTGTGCGTGACGACGGTGAGGGACGTCTCCAGCGGCAGCGCGGCGGCCAGGCGGGCCACCGTCGTACCGGCGTCCAGGATCATCGTGCCCTCGGTGGGCAGCTCGGCGAGGGCCGCCTTCGCGACCCGGTCCTTCTCGTCGGCCGCCGTCGACTCGCGCTCGGCGAGGTCCGGCTCGAAGTCCAGTCGCCCGGCCGGGATCGCGCCACCGTGCACCCGGCGCACGAGCCCGGCGCGGTCGAGGGCCTTCAGGTCCCGGCGGATCGTCTCCGCGGTCACCTGGAACTCCTCGGCCAGCGACAGGACGTCCACTCGGCCGCCGTCACGGGCGAGCCGGAGGATCTCCTGCTGCCGCTCCGGTGCGTACATGTCCGTTCGCCTCCGAACTGTGCCCGAACTTGTGGTTTCGCTGGGAGGCTACGCCTGGATTTCCGGAAAGTAAACAGGTTCGGGCCCAATCGGGCATGAACGGGCTTCCGGCGTGGACAGACACGGAGAGACACGGAAACGACGAGGGGCCCGGCACCGAAGTGCCGGGCCCTCCCCCGCTCTCAGAAATCCGCCCTCAGAACACCGCCCTCTGAAGACCACCCGCGGAACACCGCCCTCACGGCACCAACGCGGGCTCCTTCTCCACAGCCGTCGCCTCCGGCCCCGACTCCTCGGCCGCCCCCTCGACCTGCTCCGCATGCTCCGCCGACCGCCTGGGCAGCGCGAACATCAGCAGGAAGATGACGCCCATCACCGCGGCGACCCACCCCAGCGCGTGCTGGAAGCCGTCCGCGAAGGCCGCGCCCGCCGCCGGGCCCCGCGCGCCTTCCGCGCCGCCGGCCAGCCGGTCGTCGATGATGCCGAAGAAGACCACGGAGACCAGACCCAGCCCGAGCGCGTTGCCCATCTGCTGGACGGTGCTGATGAGGCCGGATGCCGAGCCGGCGTGCTCGCGCGGCACCTCCGAGAGGATCGCGTCCGTCAGCGGGGCCACGATCAGGCCCATGCCGAGGCCCATGACGACCAGGGGCAGCGCCATCTGCCAGGGGGCGATGTCCAGGCCGTAGTGGCCGGACTCCCAGATGTAGAGCAGGACGCCGATCGCCATCACCAGCGCGCCCGCCTGGAGCACCTTGCGGCCGAAGCGCGGGACCAGCTGCTGGACGGACAGGCCGGCCGCCACCGAGACGGCGATCGAGAACGGGATCCCGGTCAGGCCGGCCTTCAGCGGGCTCCAGCCCAGGCCGTACTGCATGTACAGCGTCCAGACCAGGAAGAAGATGCCGAGCGCGACACCGAAGACCGTCTGCACGGCGATGCCGGCCGCGAAGCTCTTCACCTTGAACAGCGACAGTTCGACGAGCGGGGAGCCGTCGCGGGCGGCCTTGCGCCTCTCGTACGCCACCAGCGCCCCGAGGACCACCAGTGCGCCGCCCATCGACACGTACCCCCACAGCGGCCAGCCCAGCTCACGGCCGCGGGTCAGCGGGTAGAGCAGCATCAGCAGGCCGAGCGTGACCAGGGCGACGCCGACCATGTCCAGCTTCAGCGCCTTCGGCGCCTTGGACTCGGTGATGAAGCGGCTGCCGAGGATCAGGCCCGCGATGCCGACCGGGAGGTTGATGAGGAAGATCGGGCGCCATTCGAGGCCGAAGAGGTTCCACTCCGTCAGCAGTGCGCCGAGGAGCGGGCCGGTGACCGCACCGAGTCCGACGACCGCGCCGAACAGGCCGAAGACCTTGCCGCGTTCGTGCGCCGGGAAGGTGGCGTGCACGATCGACAGGACCTGCGGGACCATCAGCGCCGCCATGCCGCCCTGCAGGATCCGGGCCGCGACCAACATCTCCGGGTTCGCGGCGAACCCGCACAGGGCCGAGGCCAGGGTGAAGCCGCCGATACCGAAGAGGAACAGCCGCTTCCGGCCATGGATGTCGCCGAGGCGGCCGCCGGTGATCAGGCCCGCGGCGAAGGCGAGGGCGTAGCCGGCGGTGATCCACTGGATCTGGCTGAAGCTGGCCCCGGCGTCCCGCTGGATCGACGGGATCGCGACGTTGACGATCGTGACGTCGACGAGGTCCATGAAGGCCGCGGTCATCACGATCGCCAGGGCGAACCAACGGCGGCGGTCGCCTGCGGTGGGCGTTTCGATCGCGCGGGTCACAAGGTCTGTCCCGTCTGTCCCGGGTTCGGGTGAGGTCTCGGTGGAGGTCATGGCTTGAAGCTATGCCGTCATTAGGTCAGATCGTGTCCTACTTCTACGGCATCCTCGGATTCATGACGACGGATACTCCGGCACGGCTGCTGACGCTCCTCTCCCTCCTGCAGACGCCTCGCGAATGGCCCGGCGGTGAGCTCGCCGAGCGGCTCGGGGTGTCCCGGCGCACGGTGCGACGGGACGTCGACCGGCTGCGGGAGCTCGGCTATCCCGTGCAGGCGAGCAAGGGGGCCGACGGCGGCTACCGGCTCGTCGCGGGCAAGGCGATGCCGCCGCTCGTGCTGGACGACGAAGAGGCCGTCGCGATCGCGGTCGGGCTGCGGGCCGGGGCGGGGCACGCGGTCGAGGGGGTGGAGGAGGCGTCGGTGCGGGCGCTGGCGAAGCTGGAGCAGGTACTGCCGTCGCGGCTGCGGCACCGGGTGGCCACGCTGCAGGCCGCGACGACGCCGCTGACCAGTGGGGACGGGGCGAGTATCGCGCCCGAGACGCTCACCGTGATGGCGTCGAGCGTGGCGGGGCAGGAGCGGCTGCGGTTCGCGTACCGGGCGAAGGACGGGACCGGGTCACGGCGGCTGGTGGAGCCGTATCGGCTGGTGTCGACCGGGCGGCGCTGGTACCTCGTCGCCTACGACCTCGACCGGGCCGACTGGCGGACGTTCCGGGTCGACCGGGTGAGCGAGCCGTTCGCCACGGGGGCGCGGTTCACGCCACGGGAGCTGCCGTCGGGGAGTGCGGCGGAGTATCTGCGGCAGTCGATGTGGCGGCGACAGGAGACGTACGACTTCTCGGTGGCGTTCGATGCGCCCGCCGAGTTCGTCGCGGCTCGGTTGCCGGGGTGGTTGGGGGCGCCGGAGTCGGTCGGGGACGGGCGGCGGTGTCGGCTGCGGGGGTCCGCGGGGGATGCGGTGGAGTGGATGGCGGTGCGGTTGGCGATGGTGGACTGCGAGTTCGTGGTGGAGTCACCGGAGGAACTGGTGCTGTGCGTACGGGAGTTGGGTGAGCGGTTGCGTCGGGCCGCGGGGTGAGTGGGACTCGGCGTGCGGGGTTGGCTGCGCCGGGCGGATACGGCTCCCCGCGGGATCCGTCGTGATGTACCGCTATGCCCATGTGGCACAATCTGCCATTCGGGTGAGCCACCCCGTGGTTCAGGTACGGGGTGGCCCGCCCCCTCCCCACTGCCTCGCCGCCATGGCCCTTGAGACATCAAAAGAGCCGGGCCTCGGCACCCAGGGGGGATGGGCGCCGAAGCCCGGCTCGGGGAAAGTCCCGGCGCCGGGGGGAGTGCGTCGGGACTTGGTCCGTACTTGCTTCCGTACTTGGCCTGTTGGTGTGCGCGTGTCGCGTTCGGCGGGGTACGTCGATCTCCGTCCGGGCCCGAACTCCCTTGCCCGGAAGTCTTGTTCCCGGTGCCCTGACAGTTGAAGCGGCGTTACATCGCCATGTTTGCGCGGTCTTTCGCCACCCGGCGTACGCCGCCTGCGGCCAGACTCCCCCGGCCCTCCCGCCGGAAGGCACTACGCGGCCGCGTCGAACCCCGTGCTCCGCGCCAGCTTCTTCAGCTCCAGCAACGCGTGCTTCTCGATCTGCCGGATCCGCTCGCGGGTCAGCCCGTGCTCCTTGCCGACCTCGGTCAGCGTGCGCTCGCGGCCGTCCTCGATGCCGTACCGCATCTTGATGATGGACGCCGTGCGCTGGTCCAGCCGGCCGATCAGGTCGTCCAGTTCCTCGCTGCGCAGGAGGGTCAGGACGGACTGCTCGGGCGAGACCGCCGACGTGTCCTCCAGGAGGTCGCCGAACTGGGTGTCGCCGTCGTCGTCCACCGACATGTTCAGGGAGACCGGGTCGCGGGCCCAGTCCAGGACGTCCGTCACCCGGTCCGGGTTGGAGCCGAGCTCGGCGGCGATCTCCGCGGGCTCCGGGTCGCGGCCGTGCTCGCGGTTGAACTCGCGCTGGACGCGGCGGATGCGGCCCAGCTCCTCCACGAGGTGGACGGGGAGGCGGATGGTGCGCGACTGGTCCGCTATCGAGCGGGTGATGGCCTGACGGATCCACCACGTCGCGTACGTCGAGAACTTGAAGCCCTTGCGGTAGTCGAACTTCTCCACCGCGCGCACCAGGCCGGCGTTGCCCTCCTGGATCAGGTCGAGCAGGGGGAGGCCGCTGCGCGGGTAGCGACGGGCCACCGCGACGACCAGGCGGAGGTTGGAGCGGATGAAGACGTCCTTGGCCCGCTCGCTCTCGGCGACCAGGGCCTCCAGCTCCTCACGGGTGGCGTCCGCCCTGGCCTCCTCGAAGCCGTCGAGGACCTGCCTTGCGAACACACCCGCCTCGATGATCTGCGACAGCTCGACCTCTTTGGCCGCGTCGAGAAGCGGCGTGCGCGCGATCTCGTCGAGGTACATGCCGACCAGGTCGCGGTCCGCGATCTCGCCGCCATGGGCGCGAACACTGCGTGCCGCGTCGGTTGCCCCGCCAGTGGCGGACTTACGACGGGCGACGGCACGGGTTGCCATGCGTGCTCCCTTGCGATGTGGGGCGGGCGGGTGATTCGTGAACGCTTGGGACTCTGCTCGAGTGCCCTGCATCCGATGGAAACAACGACTGGAATCAGGACAGAATTCCCAACCCGCCCCTCTATTTTTCTGATCTTGCAGTACCCTGTCCGGCCACGTCCGGCCACGCGAGGAGACCCGATGCCACCGGAACGTAGAGAGGTGCAGGTCAGAGCGGGAGTCGAGAGTGACCTCGAAGCCCTCACCGACCTCTACAACCACTACGTACGTGAGACGCCCATCACATTCGATACGGCGGTCTTCACGCCGGAGGAGCGACGCCCTTGGCTGCTCTCCCACCCTGAAGACGGGCCGTACCGGCTGATGGTTGCCGTGGAGACGGGCCTCGCAGGGAACTCACAGCGGATCCTGGGCTATGCCACATCCAGCGCCTTCCGGCCGAAGCCCGCCTACGAGACCTCCGTCGAGGTGACGATCTACCTCGCACCCGACGCCGGCGGTCGTGGCATCGGCACCCTCCTCTACAAGGCCCTGTTCGAGGCCCTGGCCGAGGAGGACCTGCACCGCGCGTACGCCGGCATCGCTCAGCCCAACGAGGCGTCGGCCCGTCTGCACGAGCGCTTCGGCTTCCGGCACGTCGGGACGTACCGCGAGGTGGGCCGCAAGTTCGGCCGCTACTGGGACGTCGCCTGGTATGAGAAGGAGCTGTAGCCCGGCCCGGCCTCAGCCGAACTGCACTGACCGCTTCGCCAGGCCCATCCAGAACCCGTCGATCACCGACTTCTGGCCGTCGAGCCCACCGGCCGCGTCCGCCGCGCCCATCGCCACGAACAGCGGGGCGAAGTGCTCGGTGCGCGGGTGGGCGTAGCGGCCGGCCGGGGCCTTGTGGAGGAAGTCCAGCAGGGAGTCCCAGTCACGGCTCTCCAGCGCCCGGCGGCCCCAGTCGTCGAACTCCACGGACCAGGCGGGGATGCCGCCCTGGCGCAGGGCGGCCAGGTTGTGGGTAAAGAAGCCGGAGCCGACGATCAGCACGCCCTCGTCGCGCAGGGGCGCCAGCTTGCGGCCGATCTCCAGCAACCGCAGCGGGTCGAGGGTCGGCATGGAAATCTGGAGGACAGGGATGTCGGCTTCGGGGTACATCTCGACGAGCGGTACGTAGGCGCCGTGGTCGAGGCCGCGGTCCGGGATGTCCTGCACGGGCATGCCGGGGGCGCGCAGCAGCTTCCGTACGGACTCGGCGAGTTGGGGCGCGCCGGGTGCCGTGTACGTCACCTTGTAGTAGTGCTCGGGGAATCCCCAGAAGTCGTAGACGAGAGGAACGGTCTCGGTGGCACCGATGGCGAGCGGGGCCTCCTCCCAGTGGGCGGAGACCATGAGGATCGCCTTGGGGCGCGGCAGGCCGGCGGACCATGCGGCGAGCTCACCGGGCCAGATCGGGTCGTCCGCGAGCGGCGGGGCGCCGTGACTGAGATAGAGGGCAGGCATGCGCTCCTGCGCGACGGCGGACATGGTGGCGACTCCCTCCGGAGAGCTGAAGCCTTATTTGCTTCAAATCTAAAGCTTCTCTCTTCGAAGACAGTACGCCCGGGTAGTTAAAAATTCAAGGAGAGCTCTCGTACAGTGGAGTACATGAATACGGCATCGACCTCCGCGCCACCCGCGGCCGAACCCGAACCCGAACCCGAATCCGCGCCCACGGGCGAACCGCGCTGGCTCACCCACGAGGAGCAGCTCGTCTGGCGCTCCTACATGGAGGCGTCCACCCTGCTCTGGGACCACCTGGACCGCCAGCTCCAGCGGGACGCGGGCATGCCGCACGTCTACTACGGCCTGCTGGTCAAGCTCGCCGAGGCCCCGCAGCGCAGGCTGCGGATGACCGAGCTGGCGATGCTCGCGAAGATCACCCGCTCCCGTCTCTCGCACGCCATCGCGCGGCTGGAGAAGAACGGCTGGGTGCGGCGCGAGGACTGCCCCGACGACAAGCGGGGCCAGTTCGCGGTGCTGACCGAACAGGGCGTGCAGGTCCTGCGGGACACCGCGCCGGGCCATGTGGAGGCCGTACGCCAGGCGATGTTCGACCGGCTCAGCCTGGAACAGCAGAAGACCCTCGGCGAGATCATGAAGATCGTCGCCGAGGGCCTGCAGCCGAGCGAAGCGGGTGCGGACCTGCCCTGGCTGCGCTGAGCCGCTCGGTCAGCGAGCCGGGGCAGGTCCGGTGAGGCCGTACGTACGGAGCGTCCCCATCCCCGTACGTACGCCTGGTCCCAAGGGGTAAGGCCGTGTCGTCGCCGGTATCAGTGCGCGACGACCGGCACCGGCACCTCGTCCGCCGCGCCCTCCTCGGAGGACGCCACCGCCGTACCGCCCGGGCGGCCGGCGTTGACGAAGGTCAGGGCGATGGCCGCGGCCGCCACCAGGATGCCGACGGCGAACCAGATGGCGCTGGTGTAGCCCTGCACCATGCCCTCCAGCTGGACCAGCTGCTGCTGGGACTTGCCGGCCGCGCCGCCGATGTGGTCGGCGATGTAGGACGTGGTCGCCGAGGCGGCGATCGTGTTCAGCAGGGCCGTACCGATCGCGCCGCCCACCTGCTGCGAGGTGTTGACCATCGCGGAGGCGACACCGGCGTCCTGCGGCTTGACGCCCTGCGTGGCCAGGGACATCGCCGGCATGAACGCCGTACCCATGCCCAGGCCGAGCAGCACCATCGCGGGCAGCAGGAGCGCGGCGTAGGAGGAACCGATCTCCAGCTGGGTCAGCAGCAGCATGCCGAGGGCGGCGACCACGAAGCCGGGGCCCATCAGCAGCCGCGGCGCGACCCGGGTCATCAGCCGGGTGCCGATCTGGGTGGACCCGACGATCATGCCCACGATCATCGGCAGGAAGGCGAAGCCGGTCTTGACCGGCGAGTAGCCCTTCACGATCTGCAGGTAGTAGGTCAGGAAGAGGAACAGGCCGAACATCGCGATGATCGCGAGGCCGAGCGAGAGGTACACCCCGCCACGGTTGCGTTCGGTGACCACACGCAGCGGCAGCAGCGGGGCCTTGACCTTGGCCTCGACGAGGACGAAGGCCAGCAGCAGCACGCCGGAGGCGACGAACATGCCGACCGTCAGCGAGTCGCCCCAACCGTTGGACTCGGCGCGGGTGAAGCCGTAGACCAGCGCGACCAGACCGAGGGTGGAAAGGATCACACCGGGGATGTCGAGCGAGGAGCGGTTGCGGCCGCCCTCCGGCTCACGGATGACGAACCAGGCGCCGGCCGCCGCGACGATGGCGAACGGGATGTTCACGAAGAACGTCCAGCGCCAGTCCAGGTACTCGGTGAGGAATCCGCCGAGGATCAGACCGACGGCACCGCCACCACCGGCGATGGCGCCGTAGATGCCGAACGCCTTCGCGCGCTCCTTGGCGTCGGTGAACATCACCGCGAGCAGCGAGAGCGCGGCCGGCGCGAGCAGCGCGCCGAAGGCACCCTGCAGGGCACGGGCACCGAACATCATGGCCTCGTTGGTGGCCGCACCGCCCAGCGCGGAGGCGGCGGCGAAGCCGCCCAGGCCGATCACGAAGGCACGCTTACGGCCCCAGAGGTCGGCGATACGGCCGCCGAACAGCAGCAGACCACCGAAGGCCAGGGCGTAGGCCGTGACGACCCACTGCCGGTTGCCGTCCGAGATGCCCAGGTCCTGCTGGGCGGAGGGCAGGGCGATGTTCACGATGGTCGCGTCCAGAACGACCATGAGCTGGGCTATCGCGATGAACGCGAGCGCTTTCCAGCGGTTGGGATCGACGGCGCCGAGGGCGCTGCCGGGAGCCTTTGCGGCTGTTTCAGACATGGAGATACCCACTTCGGGACTTCGTGACGGAAAAAGTGAAAGGTAAGGGGACGGCTCGTCGGCTGTGACGGCCGGTGAGATTCGGTGTGGTGACTGCTGTTGCGCTCTGAACTAATTGGTCAGGCCTGGCGCAGGTCCTCCATGGTCATCGCCGTGCCCGGCAGGACCGAACGGGCCGGGGCCCGCAGTCCGTCCAGGAACAGCTGCAGATGGCGGTGCACGTAGCGGTCGGCGATGTCGCACCCGGTCCCGGCCGGGGGCCGGCTGAGCTGGGCCGCGACGAGCATGACGTCACCGACGTCCACGTCGGAGCGCAGCTGGCCGGCCTCCTTGGCGCGGTCCATGATCTCCCCGGCGAGCTGCTCGACCCGCTCGCGCGCCGCCTCCAGGTCCGGATGGTTCTGGTCGAAGGTGCTCTGGACCATCGGGCACAGCGCGCTGATCCGCTCGTCGGCGGCGGTGTGCACGAAGCGCTCCAGGGCCTCGAAGGCATCCCCGGTCTCCGCGAGCGCGACCTCGGCCGCCGCCGCCGTACGGTCCATGACCGAGCAGACGACCTCGCGTACCAGCGCGTCGCGGTCGGGGAAGTTGCGGTACACCGTGGCGTTGCCGACGCCGGCCCGGCGGGCGATCTCGTCGAGCGGCACGTCGGGGCCGAACTCGACGAACATCTCCCGGGCGGCGGTGACGATCCGCTCCCGGTTGCGCAGGGCGTCGGCGCGCGGCCGGGTCGCCTTGCGCGCTACGGGGGTTGCGGTCTGCACGGCGTACTCCTGAGGTCGGTGAGTTCCAGTGAGTGGCGATCCGGGGAAGGTCTCCCCGTTTCGCTCGGACACATGGCTAAACGGGGAAGAGCTCCCCGGTTATTTCCCGCCCTGGAGATGTTTTCTTGTGACCTGAGTCACAAACCCCTCCTCCTGAGACCCACGTTCGGTCTCTTCCAACGCGCGCCCGCGCACCCCTCGACACAGGGTGATCGAGAGGGCGCAGCGCGCGGTCGGCGGGCTGCCATGGACTGAAGGGCCCATGCATGCAGCCGAGCCGCCGGATACGTCCCCGCCGTTTGGTCGCCCTCGCCTCCGTGACCGTCCTGACCCTGGCGGTCAGCACCTCGGCAGGCACCGGGCACCACACGGCGGGCACCCTGACGGCGACGGGAGCGGGACCGATCGCGCTCGCCCGCTCCTCCCCCCTCGGCCCCTGCATGATCAGCGGCCGCCCGACGGTCCAGATGTCGGAGGGCGTACCGACGACCCACGGCTACTCCCGCTCCACCGGCACCGTCCACGCCCTCACCGTGATGGTCGACTTCCCCGACGCACACGGTCAGGGCCGCGCGCTCGACCGCTACGCGGAGTTCTTCCCGCAGACCCAGGACTGGTTCCGCACCAGCTCCTACGGCCGCCTCGACTACCGCCCCCGGACCCCGATCCCCGGCTGGCTGCGCATGCCCAAGTCGTTCCACGCCTACGGCATAGAGCGCGGCGCCCCCTTCGACCCCGGGTACCGGCAGCTGGTCCAGGACATCGTGGCCGCGGCCGATCCCAAGGTGGACTTCAAGTCGTACGACTTCCTCAACGTGCTGGTGACGCCGAACGCCGGCCCCTCGGCCCTGGACACGGTCCTGTCGGTGTCCTTCGCCGGCAACACGGAGGCCCCGGTGGCCGACGGCGTCTCCGTCGCGAACGCCTCCTTCGTCTACTCCCGCCAGGACGACGGCTCCGGCACCTACCACCGCACCGGCTACCGGGTCCTCCCCCACGAGAACGGCCACGTCTTCGGCCTGCCCGACCTGTACACCTCGGAGGGCGGCAGCGCGGTCGGCCACTGGGACATCATGAGCGAGGACTGGGGGGCCAACAACGACATGCTCGGCTGGCACAAGTGGAAGCTGGGCTGGCTGGACGCGGCCCAGGTACGGTGCGCGACCACCACCGGCACCGCCGAGTACGAGTTGACACCGCTGGCCCGCGAGGGCGGCCCGAAGCTGGTGTTCGTCCCCCTGGACCGCCGCAGCGGCTACGCCATAGAACTGCGCACCCGGGAGGGCAACGACGAGACCGTGTGCCGCCCCGGCGTCCTGATCTACCAGGTCGACGCGGACGTGGACACCGGGATGGGACCGGTCAAGGTCCACGACTCCCGCAAGGACAGCGGCGGCTGCACCCGGAGCCCGAACGTCCACGCGGAACTGTCGGACGCGACGTTCGTGCCCGGGGAGGAGTTCCGGGACGCGAAACGGGGGGTGCGGGTCGCCGTGGTGGGGGCGGATCTGACGGGGAGCTATCGGGTGCGGGTCGCTCGGGAGTGGTAGGGGGTGCGGGGCAGGTGCGGGGTGGCGGGCCCGGTTGCCGCACGCACGGGTAGGTCGAGGTCGCCGTACGCGCGCGTGGGGCGGATTACGGTTAGGGCTGCCGCGAACGCCGTACGGAGAACTGATGCCCGCGAAGACGACCCTGGACGACGACCGTGCCGTGCCGGCGGAGGCGGTCACGCCGCTGATCCGGGGGGTGGCGGTGCTGCGGCGGCTGACGGAGGCGGGCGGGACGCTGAGCGCGAGCGGGCTGGAGCGGAGCACCGGGCTGGCGCGCTCGACGGTGGACCGGATCGCGTCCACGCTCGCCCGCATGGGGTACGTCCGCCTCGACGGCCGCGACGTGGTGCTGGCCCCCCGCGTGATGGAACTCGGCAACGCCTACCTGGCCGCCCTCGGCCTGCCCGCCCTCCTCGCCTCCCACGCCGACGCGCTCGCCGACGAACTGGACGAGTCGGTGTCCCTGGCGGTCGCCGACCGCGACGGCATCCGCTTCATCCACCAGGCGACCCGCCGCCGCGCGATGTCCCTCAGCTTCCGCATCGGCGACCTGCTCCCCGCCGAACGCACCGCGCCGGGCCCGCTGTTCGCGACGGAGTGGACGGACGCGCAGTGGCAGGCGTGGCACGAACGCCGGGCGGCCGACCCGGAGGACCGGGACTTTCCCGCCGTACCGCCCCGGGAACACACGTCCCCCGACGCGGACGACGAGGACTTCGCACGCCGGGCGGAGCGGGCCGGCAAGGACGGCTGGGCGCTGGACGACCAGTTGATCGAGCCGGGTCTGGTGGCGGTGTCCGTACCGGTGCGGGACCCCCGCGCGGGCGGCCGTATCGCCTGCGTGGCGAACGTGGTGAGCCACACGAGCCGGCACACGGCCGCGAACCTGCGCGACACGCTCCTCCCCCGCCTGCGCACGGCGGTGGCGGAGATGGAACGCGAACTGCGCGAGGCACCCGAGCCCGCGCCCGGCCCGGCACCGGCCGGCCTGGCGACCTGGACGGGCGCCTCCAAGCAGGAACTGGGCAGGGAGTTCGTCGAGTCGCTGGCCCGCGGACTGACCGTACTGACCGCCTTCGGCGCGGGACGGGCCGAGCTGACCCTCACCGACGTGGCACGGGCGACGGGCCTGTCCCGGGCCACCGCACGCAGGGCACTCATCACCTACGAGCACCTGGGCCTGGTACGCCAGTCCGGCACCCGGGGCTTCGCGCTCACCCCCCGCGTCCTGTCGCTGGGCTTC
The DNA here is from genome assembly GCF_900103585.1 of Streptomyces sp. cf386. GTDB lineage: Bacteria > Actinomycetota > Actinomycetes > Streptomycetales > Streptomycetaceae > Streptomyces. The sequence goes on along the minus strand of NZ_FNHV01000002.1, from coordinate 534,136 downwards.
CCACCCCTGTCCCGCACCTCCTTGGCCCAGATCGCCACCCCCCACCTGGCCGAACTGGCCGACCGCGTCCACGAGTCGGCGTCCCTGGCGGTCCTGACACCGTCGGGCGAGGAGATCCAGTACACGGCCCGCGCCGCCACCAGCCGCGTGATGAGCGTCAACGTGACGGTCGGCACGAGACTGCCGGCGTACGCGACATCGATGGGCCGGGTGCTCCTGGCGGATCTCCCGCCCGGGGAACGCCGGTTGGGCAACCTGTCCCCGCTGACACCGCACACGACCACGGACCCCACGACTCTGACAGCCGCTCTGGAGAACGTCCGGACACTCGGATACGCCCTCGTCGACGAGGAGTTGGAGGCGGGTCTGCGCTCGGTGGCGGTACCGGTCCGCGACCGCACGGGCCGGGTGGTCGCCGCGGTGAACGTGGCGATGCATGCGGCTCGGCGGTCGGTGGAGGAGTGCGTACGGGAGGTGCTCCCGGAACTGATGGAGACGGCCGGGCGGGTGGAGGGGGACTTGGCGGTTGCGGGGCGGTTCGCCCGGGTCTCGGGGTGACCTCAACCGTCGTACGGCCTGGCGGCACGCCCCTCGCGCAGGGTCAGCCCCCACCAGGCGAGCTGGTCCAGCAGCACCGAGGCCGCCTTGGACGTGCCGTCCGTGTCATGCGGGCGGCCCTCGTCGTCGAACTGCTCCCACGCCATGTGGAAGCTGACGGTGTCGCGCAGGGTGACGGCGTGCAGTTCGGCGAAGACCTGACGCAACTGCTCCACCGCGCGCTGACCGCCGGCCATCCCGCCGTAGGAGACGAAGCCGACCGGCTTGGCCCGCCACTCCCGGTAGACGTAGTCGATGGCCAGCTTCAGGGAGGCCGGGTACCCGTGGTTGTACTCGGGCGTGACGACGACGAACCCGTCGAGCCCGCCGATCCGCTCGGCCAGCGTCGGGGCGGCGTCCGGATCGCCGTCCGGGGCGGGCGACCGCTCCAGGGTGAGCTTGAGCTCGTCGGCGAGGGCGGGTTCGGACAGGTCGATGACGTGCGTCTCCATGTCGTCACGCCGCCCGATCTCGGAGACGAACCACTGGGACACCTTGTCGGCGAAGCGGCCGGGGCGGACGCTTCCGATGAGGACGCCGATCTTGAGTGGGGACTGGGACGTGGGTCGGGACATGGGTGTACCTCGATTTCGGTAGGTAGGCAGGCAGGCGGACAGGCAGGCAGGCGGACAGGCAGGCCGGTCGGGAGAGATCGCGAGCCGCCTTTGGGTGGGGCCCGCCCAAACAACGTAAAATCTCAAGCTAACTTGAGGTCAAGCGGGCCCGGGGGACCCGGCTCGGATCATCCGCCGGACCAGGTCCACCCACGCGGCTTGGAGGCGCCCGACGGGGAACCCGCACCCGGCATACAGGTAGTCCGTCGTCTCGAAGTTCGCGAAGGCGAGCAGGGCGTGGGCGAGCAGGTCGCGATCCCCGTCAACTCCGGCTTCTCGCAAGAGACTTGAGACATGCTGATGGAACGCACGGCCGGTGTCGGAGGCATGGCGGCGCCTGTGGAGCACCTGACGGCTCAGCGCGGCACCCAGGTCCGCGTCGGCGACGATGCGCTCGATCAGCGCACAGCCGAACGCCTCCAGCCGATCCCGCGCGGGCGCGCCCGGGCCCAGCGGCGGGGGACCTTCGGTGTACGCCTCCTGGAACTCGGCCTCCGCCTCACCGAGGAGGGCGAGCAGGAGCCCGTCACGGTCGCCGAACCGGCGAAAGAGCGTGGCCTTGCCGACCCCGGCCGTCTCGGCGACCTCCCGCATCGTCACGTGCTCGGCCCCGCGCTCGGCCACCAGCAGGGCAGCGGCCTCCAGCAGCCGGGCACGGTTGCGGGCGGCATCGGCCCGCTCGATGGCGGCGTCGTCCGATGGATCGATCACGGTGTTTCTGTCATTCCTGCCACTTGTGCGTATACGCGTCCGTCCTCGATCCGCACCGCGTACACGGGTACGGGACGGGTCGCCGGCGGATCGAGGGGGTGGCCGGTGCGCAGATCGAAGCGGGAGGCGTGCAGCCAGCACTCGACGGTGAAGGCGTCCACCTCCCCCTCGGAGAGCGAGACGGCGCTGTGCGAACACACGTCGTGGATCGCGAAGACCTGCTGCTCGGTCAGGACGAGGGACACGGGCACGCCCTCCACCTCGAAGCGCCGCGGGACGCCCTCCTCCAACACGTCGAACTTGCAGACGTACGTGTATCCGCTGCCGGCCATCGCTCTCCTCGGGTGCATCCATGGCGCCGGTGGTGTGCCATCCGGTTCACAGGGGTGCATCGGGCGGACTGCCGGCTCGCGCTCGGCGTCCGGCCCGGAGCGGCACGTGTGAGTGGGGCTGATCGCCGAGGCTAACGACGCGGGGCCGAGCCGGGACCCGACCCCGGTCCGAGGTGACCTCGGCAGATGGGCCTAGGCCTCGTCGCAGGGCTTGCTGTGGCTCTCCGTGCCGGGGCGGGTGGTCTCCTGGAGTTCAGGTCAGAGGCCCTCACACTTGCCACCCGCCTCACCTGCTCCCTATGCCGACGACGCTCGCTGGCGCGCATCCGCTACTCTGTCCCTGGTCGGTCATTGGTACGCCGCATTGTCTGCTCGAGTGACACTGCAGAGTGGGTCGTATCGTGTCTGACCAGCGGGCTTGTACTCCGCAAGGTTTTCTACAAGCCCCCGCCTTCGCCTTCGTAGCTCAGGGGATAGAGCACCGCTCTCCTAAAGCGGGTGTCGCAGGTTCGAATCCTGCCGGGGGCACCGAGTCTGACCAGCGCGTTTACCTCTCCGAGGTAGGCGCGCTGTTCGTCGTAGCCATGGCATTAACCATGAATAGGTTCCAGAACCATGGCGAACACCAAGAACAAGCGACGTCAGCGCGGCAGCATCCGCCCCAACGGGGCTGGCTTCCAGGTCCGGGTCTACGCCGGGCGCGACCCGCTCACCAAGAAGGATCTCTACCTCCACGAGCAGGCCGACACAGAGGTCGGGGCCGAGAAGGCCCGCACGAAGCTCCTCCACCAGGTCGACGAGAGCCGCCACCCCAAGACACAGGTGACCATGTCGTTCCTGCTTGACCGGTGGCTGGGCGTCGCCGAGCTCGACGAGACGTCGTACGAGCGGACCGAGGGCATCATCCGCAACTACCTCAAGCCCACATTCGGCGACCTCAAGGCGGGCAAGCTGACCGCCGAAATGCTGGAGCTGTTCTACGCCCGCCTCCGGCAGTGTCAGGAACAGTGCGAGGGCCGGCGCAACGGCAAGACCGACCCCAAGACGAAGCAGAAGCACGCCTGCGAGCCGCTGGCCGCGAACTCGGTCCGCAAGATTCACTTCATCCTGCGCCCGGCGCTCAACCGAGGTCTGCGCTGGGGGTATGTGACGACCAACGTGGCAGCTCTGGCTGAGCCGCCGTCCCAGCCCAAGCCGAACCCCGACCCGCCCACTCCTGAGGAAGCGGCCCTGGTTCTGAACACCGCCTGGCAGCGGGACCTCGATTGGGGAACGTTCCTGTTCATGACGATGGTCACCGGCTCACGCCGCGGCGAGATGTGCGCTCTGCGCTGGTCGGACATCAACCTCGACCGGCTCGAACTCTTCGTGAAGCACTCCAACAACGGTCGCAGGATCAAGAACACCAAGACCCACCAGCGCCGTAAGCAGGCCATCGACGTGATCACACGCTCCGTTCTGGCAGCCCACCGAGCCCGCGCCGAGGACCGCTGCAAGGCGCTCGGCGGTGAACTCGCCCGCGACGCCTTCGTGTTCTCCGGTGAAGCCGACAGCACCGCCCCGCTCGTGCCGTCGAGCGTCAGCCAGCGGTACCGCCGCCTCGCGCAGAAGCTGAAGATCCACACCCACCGTCTGAAGGACCTGCGTGCGTACAACGTGACCGAGCTCCTGGGCGCCGGTGCCGACGTACGAACGGTCGCCGGCCGCGTTGGGCACGGCGGCGGAGGAGCGACCACGCTCAAGTACTACGCCGCGTTCCTGGCGACCTCCGACCGCCAGGCCGTCACCGCATTCGCCAAGCAGTTGCCGGTGCCGGCAGGGCTGTTGGCCGAGCAGCCGGTCACCGCCGTCATCAATGGGCTTCGCTTGCTCTGCGAGTGCGGCAACGAATCGCTGTGGGCGATGCTCGTGGTCACCGAGGACGGAGCAGAGGCCCTGTGCGGCCAGTGCGAGGCGGCCGTCCAGGGCCGGCCGGACGCGGACGTGGGCCCCATCGGCCGGACCATCAAGGCGGAAGCGGCCCCGCCGCGCGAGCTCACTCCCTGGGAAGTGATCGCGAAGGATCTCGCGGACGCCATCAAGGACGGCACGATGCTGCCCGGCGAGGACGTCCCCACCGTCGGCGACATCGCCCAGGCCCATGGCGTCTCGGTCGGCACAGCGCACCGGGCCTTCACCCAGCTGAAGAAGGACGGTCTGATCGAGGTCAGCCGGGGCCGCCGAGCCGTCGTCCGCCCGCGTCAGGAGAAGGCCGCCGATGCCGCGTAAGGGCCGCGCAATGCTCTTCCTCACCGAAGACGGCGGCGCGCTGGTGGCCTGCACTGGCGTACAGCGGGCTGGTGAGGAATCACCGTGTTAGGAGAAAGGCTGGGGTGCCTGGCTGGTTGCCTGGGCTTCTCTGATCGAACCTACGCGCACGAATGCACCTGTCGGAGCCTGCTGTTGACCCTGGCTGCCCGGCCGTGGCACGGGCCGCTCTGCGGTGTGCTGAGCAGTGACCTTCTGATCCGTAGCTCTAGCGCGATCAGCGGGGGTCATACCGGCCGCTGGGCGGGCCCGGAGAGACGCTACCGTGCGGGGGCGGTCACTAGGGTTGCGGTACCCGGCTGCTGTACCGCACGATCCAAACGGGGTGACCATGGAACGGCATGTGCTGGAATCGCTGTTGATCGGTGACGAGGCGTCCGTGATAGCTCTGGCCACCCTCCGCAGCGGCGCCCCCTACTCGGTGGAGGAGCGGGTACAACCCACTGGTGCGCATGCCGGAGTCTTCAGTCGCCGACTTCAGCGCATGCGGATGCGCGGATTCGAACCTCCTGGCCTGGAGCGAGCAGTGCAGCTCATCAGGGAATATGGCCGGCCTGTGCGCACAGCGCTGATCGATCCTAACAATCGGACACGGTTCACCCTGCTCTTCCTCACCGAGGATGGCAGCGCACTCGTGGCCTGCGTTAGCTGGCCACGGCCGCTGGTTGCCAGGAAGCCACCGCTTTAGGAGTTCGATCACCGGGGCTTCACAGTACTCGGGATCGCTGGAGTGGAGGCCGTCGTCGGCCGTCGTTGATGTCAGGGGCGGATATCAGAACGGGAGCTGATCCGGTTCCTCAGAGATCCGCCGGGCGAACTCGTCGACGACCTGCGGTACGACTCGTTGAGCGTCTTCATGCTGTAGCGCTTCGAGGAGGGCTTGCCGAACGATCGTGTACGGCTGCCCGGCGTGGGAGGTACGGGTCCGGCTGACTGCCCGCTCGACCTTCGCCAGATGGGCCGCCACGATCGGCATCGTGTTGTCGTACTCGCTTGGGTCGATGGCCATGGGACCAGCCGATCAGGGCGTACCTACGAGGTCAAGGCGGACGGCAGACCATCAGCTTGGGAAGCTGTGATCATTCGGGGCTGTCGTGCGGGCTGAGCTGGGCGAACGGCCGAACCGTGGTGCGAGGCGACCGGCTGCGGTCACCGTGGTTCCCCGCTCGATCTGGTGCGCTTGTGGTGCGGCGGACTTCAGCGCCGGGTCCGGATGCCGGCTCGATGACGTCAGCCCAGACACGGTCGCTCCATGGGTTGCCCTCCACACCGAGGCGTGCCGCGACGACATCGTCGAGGAAGCGCGCTTGGGTGACGCCGACCGTCTCGTGGGGCCACCACAGCGAGTCGCACTCGGTGCAGAGCAGGAAGCACGTCCCATCGGCCTTGAAGCGGTACGGCTGGACCCAGTCCTGCTCACAGCGCGGACAGACAGGTTCGGCTGACATGACCAGCACAGTACCCCGGGCGAAAGTGCACGCTTTCCAACTGTGGTGGTGGGGTCTGGGGCATCGGACGGGGCCGTTCACCTGCGTTCATCGACGGCCGGTCGTGCGTCCGGCTACCGCCTTCGGTCTCGTCTGAACGGCCGTGAACGGCGCTGAATGAGACGGAAACTGAGACGGACGGCGGGGCCGGGCTCGCTAGCACCTTCGCTGTTGAAGGGTGGAGCCATGGCACTGGTCCGCAAGGGATCACGACGGATCGTTGTCGACGGCACGGCCTACCGCTGGCGGCTGCGAGGCAGGCCGATGTACGACCAGGGCCTGGCATGGTCGCCTTGCACGTTCGCGGTCGAGCATGCAGACACCCCAGGTACGACGCTCGTGGTCACCACCGACCAGCCGCATCCGAGCAACTGGATCGGTCGAGGAGCTGTGCCTGTACTGCCGTCCGATGTTGCCGCGGCTGTTCGGCTCCTCATCAGGGGTGACGCGAAGGGAAGCGAGTCGGAGCACCCGGCGAGGCATCCGCAGCTTGAACGCGGCCCCTGCCACCCCGCACACCATGAAGGCCCGGGACGCCACCACCGCTCCCCTGGCCGACCTGTGCGAACTCCCGGTGCACCCTGAAGAGTTATAGGTACTCCGTGAGCGTCCGGCCTTCTACCTTGGCTGCGGTCGACCGACTACCACCGAATACGGGGAGAAGCCCTCATGCGTAAGCGCGCAGCGACAGTCCTCGGAGCCGCAGCAGCGGCCTTCATGCTGGCTACCACGCCCGCCTTCGCCGCCGACACGATCCTGATCGACAAGCCGGGCAAGTTCCAGTACGAGCGCTCGTGCAACAACATCTACACGCTCACCCTCACCTCCACGAAGGCCGTGGCCACCAAGACCGATAACCCCCTCGATGGGGCGGCCTGGTGCGCTGGCCACGTCTGGCTCCGCATGATGGGCGACAGCTTGGGCGACTGGAGCAACGACCCGACGTCGATCACTCGGACCAGCCCCAATGGCAAGTTCCGGTGGGCATACATCAAGGGTTGCGCTGACTGCCACGCATACAGGGTGACCCCGTAGGTTCTACGGGCGAATCTCGGCGAGCCCCCGTCACCAATGGCGACGGGGGCTCGCTCGTGTCACAGGTGCGCAAGAGTGTGGCGGCGAGGATGGCGGCCGTGACGAGCGCGGTTCTTCTGGCGAGCATGGTCCCCCCAAGCCCGTGGTGGTGTCCCCCACCGCGAGCTCAGGGCCGGGAGTACCACGGACCCAGGCGAGTGTTCCCGTTCCGCCGAACGGCGGCCACAGCGCTCCGTCAGGGCCAGAGCACGAGCATGATCAAGCCGTGACAGCTATGCCGCGACGGGGACATAAGGACCCGGCCTCGCGGGGCCGACACGCTCCCCGCTTGTGGCCCGTCTGGGTAGTGGGCCTGCTCGCCCTCCTGCTGGCCCTGGCCATGGGCTACGGGATCTACGAATTCCTTCACTCTCTCGCGTCGAAGGAGGCCACCCCGGAGAACCCCGTCGCTGCTCACGAGGTGATCCGCACCGCGCTGGCGACCCTCACCTTTGCCGGCGCTGTTCTCGCAGGGGTCTATGCCTACCGCAAACAGCGCCTTGCGGAGGGCGACGCTCATCGGGCCGACGACAAGCAGCTCGCTGAGCGCTTCACCACCGCCGCCGACCAACTCGGCCACGACCAGGCAGCGGTGCGCCTGGCTGGCGTATACGCCATGGCCCGGCTCGCCGACGACTGGATCGAGCAGCGACAGGTGTGCGTCGACGTTCTGTGCGCCTACCTGCGCATGCCGTACGAGCCCAATCCGGAGGCCGCCTCGACGGCATCGGTGGGCGAATCACTGTCGTCGACGCCCGCCGCATACAAGGAGGGCGAACGCGAGGTCCGCCTCACCATCATCCGGACCATCCGCAGCCACCTACAACCCCAAGCACCGACCTCCTGGTCGGCGTGCAACTTCGACTTCACCCGCGCCACTTTCGACGGCGGGTACCTACAGGGAAGTCTTTTTCAAGGCACGGTCTCCTTCGGTGGCGCGGAGTTCAGCGGCCGCAGCTTCTACTTCGGCGGCGCGGATTTCAGCGCTGGCAGAGTCTACTTCAGCGGAGGCAGAGTCGACTTCCGCGGCGCGAAGTTCAGTGGAGCCAGCGTCGACTTCACCGGCGCGAAGTTCAGCAGAGGCAGCGTCTACTTCGGCGGCGCGAAGTTCAGCAGAGGCAGCGTCGACTTCACCGGCGCGAAGTTCAGCGGCGGCACGGTTACCTTCATCGACGCGGAGTTCAGCGGAGGCACGGTTACCTTCATTGGCGCGAAGTTCAGCAGAGGCAGCGTCGACTTCACCGGCGCGAAGTTCAGCGGCGGCAGCGTTGCCTTCGTCCGCGCGGAGTTCAGCGGCGGCACGGTTACCTTCATCGACGCGGTGTACAGCGGCGGCACGGTCGACTTCGAGGACGTGACAGGCGCCCCACAGAACTGGGGACCTTTCCCGCCAACTGACTCGGGAGGGTGACGCCAAAAGTGGAAGAAGGCTAGGAAGCCCTCGAAGGCCAGGCATCCACCCGCAGGCTTCACCGCACGTCACCGAAGAGGAAGCCCCCACCGACGCCACCGCGTGTGCCCAGGACTAGGACGGTACAGGGACGCCGGGCCCTGTACCCATTTCCGCAGTCGGCTCACGATGGTCGTGGTGTCACGTCTGGTTCCGCCCCAGCTACCGGCCGGTTAGTTGTCCCATGGTGTCCGAGCTGGGATGCCAGGGCCGAATAAGCCAGCAGGATCGGTGACAGCGTTCTTACGCTGGAGCACGTCCAGCGTCGCCGCCGACGTCGGCCGAACGCCAGAAGGATCGTCGTACGACCTCGCTCGCTCCCGTCCGGCGGGCAACGACTTCCATCCGCGTCCCGCAGGGCGGGCACCGGTGGCCACTGGGGGTTTTCGCCAGCCCCCAGGCCCCCGCTGCGGTCGGCATCCCCCAGCGCGGACCCGTATCGCCGTGGCAAGGCCCGGCACGCGCCGGGGGACACCGCCCTCGTGGGCTCGGCGGGGTCGGGCCAGAATCTCCGCTATGTCAGAGACCTTCTGGACCGCCGTCGGCTCGATCGGCACTGCGCTTGCCCTCGGCTTCGTTGGGTGGCAGGCGTACCTCACACGTGCCGCGCTCAGGGTCAGTCAGCTGATGACCGCCGACGCGATCCGCAGCCGCCTCGACTCCCAGGCCCCGGGCGTCACCCTCAAGCTCAGCGCCCCGCCCTGGGAACCGCTGGCGTGGACCAGCACGGGGATGCCCTGCAACAACTGGCCGCCGTCGCAGACGTGGCACTTCCCAGCAGAGCAGGAGGGCGCCAACCGGCTCGTGCTTCAGCAGGTCCTGGTGCTGGAGAACCTCAGCGACCGGCGGGTGGAAGTCCGGTGCGAGGGCGACCTGGTCGTGGTCGGCGAGGAGAACAGGCCCTCGGCCGCCGGGGTGTTCCTCCTGGAGCCGGGCGACAGGAGCGCGGCCATCTACCTCCAGCGTGACTTCACCATCAAGCAGTTGGCGGGGAACTTCGCCGCGAAACAGGCCGGCGCGGAACTCCCCCACCAGGTGCTCGGCAGCGTCACCGTGGAGGACGACCGGGACAACGGCAGCACCGACCGGTGGGACCTGGTGCTGACCGGCTGCCCGGTCGAGCCGGTCCCCGACCGCGAGGGCCTGTGGAGGGTCGCGCCGTGGCACCTCACCGAAGGCTCGGGACTGCGGACCCTGGACTACAACCTGCTGCCGCCGCGTCAGCGCATCCACTGGGTCTCGCGCGCCAGGGGGGTTCAGCTCCCGGCTCCGGGCGCCTCGTAGCAGTACCGCCTCAAACGGCACCAGGAGACGCGTAGGTGATACCGACGTCCCCGGCGGACGTCGCGGCGAGGGCCACGACCTTCCAGATCGCCCCGGGGACACCAGCCCGGGGGCCGTCCCACGTGTCGTTGAGGAGATCCACGGTCAACGCCACAGCCGTGCCGTCCGGCCCCTTCGCCGAGAACTTGACCTCCTCCGCTGCCCACGGGTCCCCGTGGGCAGAAGCGAACTTCACCAGGGCGTAGTACGCCGCGAAGTCCTCCCCGCCCCGGGTGAGGGTGAGGGTGCCCGGCCGAAGATCGAGGCCGACGTGGACCTTGGTGTCATCCTGTACGACGACGGGTTCGCCTGTGGCGCTCAGCTCCACGCTGCTCTCCAAGGGGTTGAAGGTCGGAGTTCAGCTGCTCAGCATGGCAGCTGACTGCCCATCGACAAGCGCGTCCAAGAACCGATCGGTTCCCGAACGCTGCTCGTACGACTCTCACAGTGCTGCTGGGGGCGTCCAGGAAGGGTGTCCAGCAGCACCAATGAGGTCGGCCGGGGCTCGACGTTCGGCGTCCGGGAGGGTGCGATCAACCTGGCCGCGGATCGCACCTGCCCAATGCGCGGGGTCTCCTACCGAGTGGGCGGGTCCGGCTGAGAGGGCGGCGCCGACGTCGGCAAAAGCGTCGACGGGGCCATCGGCTGCGGCATGGCGGCGGATGGGTCCTTGTCCATGAGGAGCAGGAACACGGTCACCACGGTGAGGCCGACCACTATGGCCGCACCCAGCTTCTGGTCTCGGTAGGCCGCATAGACCGCGGCTCCACCGAGCGCGAGGCCGACGATGAGCGTAAGCATCATCGGGCACCGCCGAAGGAGGGGGTGGCAGAGGGCATCGTGCGGGGGAAGGGACGAAATGGGGTCCCCCTGTGTGACTTCAGGGCGCTCAGACCCTTAGTCTCGGTTCCAGCGCTGATGGCTTCGGTCCAATCTTGATGTCGGCTTCTGGCAGGAGCACGAGTCGGGTGGCGGGCTGTCGGACTACGTGAGCGGCCCCCCGTTGGCGCGGGGGGTCGCTGTTTTTGCCTCCTGGTGTCGAGGGCGGGCATCGGACTACGTGGCGACCTACAACGTCCCGTTGGCGCGGGTGGTGATGCTCGGCAACCGGGGCCGGGGTCGATCTCGGCCCGGATGTCCTTGTTTCACCGTGCTGTTGGTCAGAGCAAAAGAGTACGCAGTGGGGGTAGAGCTGTTGTAACGCCACCGGTACCTACAGGCGTTGTGACAACCCGTCAGGCTTGAGCGGGGGGAACACTTTTCCGGCGTTTGTGTAGCGTGGTTGTTGTGCTCCGTCCCGAGTGCCGCCTGTCGGCATTCGCGCAGCTCAGAGCTGTGTCGGCCGTTCGCTGAGATGACAGCTCGGGCGGTGTCGCACCTTCCAGGGCGTGACGCAAGTCACTACACGATGGGCGTGTGGCCGTGTCGGCCCTGAGGGGAGAACTCCTCTTCTGCGTCGACCACGTTCGCGGCCCTGTTGGCTGACGAACCTTCACCTTTGCAGGTGGGAGGCCATCTCTGGGCCTACTCAAGGGCGCGCCGCTTGGTATCGGCCCCGACGAGCTTGGACACCTTGAGGAAGAACATCATCGACGTCGGTGCGGGTGGCCGTGCCGCTTCGTGATGGCTGGCAACAACTTCGCGAGGAGCTCGTGGAACTTGCTGTTCTCGACGAGGGTGGGCGCACCGAGCTCGCGTGCTACCGCTTCCGCAAGGTCGGCGGTCGGTCGGTGGAGTTAGCGAGCATCCGGCGGATGGTCTCCGGGTGCCAGCGGTCCCCGCGCTTAGGTCGGATGCCCTCGGCGTCCAGAACGGCGGCAATCTCGCGATATGACAGCTCGTCCTCGTCGCGGAGCTGGCGCGCACGCGCTCGGCCGGCCTGCTCCATTTCTTCCGGGGTCAGTTCCTTCTTGTGGGCCTGCCAGCCGTACGGCGGGGCCCCGTACGCGTACTCGCCTTTCTCGCCCTTGATGCGGCGGCCGCGGCGGAGCTTCGCCACTGTCATCCCCCGGTCCAATTGTGCGAAGACGCCCAATCATCTGGCGCATGGCGGTGCGCATCGGGTCCTCAGGGTCGTCCGGGACGATCTCGCCCTGGTCGGCCATGAAGGCGCGGCCACCGTGCTTCCAGGTCTGCGCGAGCGCGGCCTCCTGCACGACGAGTTCGCGCGCGAGCCGATCGAGGTTCGGCGCGACGATCCCGTTCACCTTCTTGTCCTCGATCCAGGAGAGGGCGGTGGCCAGCTCGGGCCGCTCGTCGCCGGCGACCGTGCCGGAGACCGCCTTCTCGACAAACACCTTCACGAGGCGGTGGCCGTGCTCGCGCGTCCAGCGGCGCACGATGCGCTCCTGGTCCTCCAGCCCGAACCCGTCCAGCTGACTGCCCGTCGAAACTCGGATGTAGCCCGCCAACCGCACCGTGATCGCCTCCAACGCGCTGACCTGCACTGTCACAGTAATGGGCATAACTGTGACACCGGACAGACCCTACTGGGCCCTCAGCGGTGACGCTGAGGGCGCGTCAAGCGTTGCGGGAGGTAGTTCCTCGTCGGCGCGGCGCCGGCTCCGAGGGCCGCCGCGGGGTTCGGCCTCGGGGAACAACGGAACCGCGGATCGCGGTAGCCCCGGTTCCGGGTCTTCTCACAAAGGTCAACGGGACGTCGGGTCGCCGTTGAGGTAGGCGCGGGCTGCCACGACGAACGGCGGGATCGTAGCCACTACCTGCTCGTACGACTCGTCCAGCACGCGTCTTTGCTCCTGCCTCTCCTCAGGTGTCGTGTCGCTGTTGTTCACCATGGTCTGGGCGGCCCGCTCAAAGTCCTCGGCGCGCTGCTCGATGGCCTCGGCAAGCGGCACCAGATGCTCGGGGCCCTCCAATGAGACCAGGGCTACCGCATGATGCATCGGTTCAAGGTTCCCCTGGAGCCGGAAGCGCGCGATCTGGGGCTGCTGCTCGGCCAGGCGCCGTTGCTCCGCTTCAGCCAAGTTCGGCATTACCCCAGCAGCCAAGGTCGCCACCACCCCAGAGAGCAGTGGTTCCGCAGAGATCATTGATTCCCTCCACGCATCGTTTCTCCTCGTCGTGCGGAGGTAGGTTCGTGCCTCGGTGAGCAGGGCGGCGTATGCCTCCCGCTGAGCCGTGCGGCGGATGGAGTCCACCGGCGCCCGGAGAGCAGCCCGGGCCTGAGCTCGACCTGCGAAATAGGCCGCGCCGGCGGTGGCGAGAACGGCGGGAGTGGCTACGAGAGCGGCAACGACTTCAGCTTCCATCTTGCGATCGTGACCTCTCCCACATACCCGTGGGGGCTGCCTGCGAGTTATACGCTCTCTGGACTAGTGGAGCAGCAGCGATCGCCGTATTGAGGGTGTCGCCGAGGTGAGCCCAGGGGGTTATCCGGAGTCGAGGACCGGGCGCCGCCGGCAGGCCTCGCTCCCAGCAGGGATGTCGGCGCTGCAGGCAACCGCCGGCTGCGCCGAGATCGTCCTTCGGGTATGCCCCAGCCGAGCCCCGCGCCGCCCCCGGATCCGCCCAGCTGGCTGCTCTGCGGCCATGGGACCACTCCCGAGGACCCGGTCGGCTGCCTCGGTATCCACGTCCCCGGCCACACCGCCTGCCTCGCCCACCTGACCGGCCCCGACCGCGACGCCTACCTGGCCAGCCTGACCCCCGGCACCGACATCGACCACCGCGGCACCCCCTTCACTCCATCCCTCCTTGCCGCCCTGCTCCACGCACTCCATGACCCCGCAACCGGTCACCCCCGCCTCGGCGACGCCGAGTTCGGGTCGGCGACCTTCGAGGGCGACACCGGGTTCAATTCGGCCGCCTTCGAGGGCAACGCCGAGTTCCTGTCAGCGACCTTCAAGGGCTACGCCGACTTCGGGTCGGCGACCTTCAAAGGCGACGCCGAGTTCGGGTCGGCGACCTTCGAGCGCGACACCGGGTTCAATTCGGCCGCCTTCGAGGGCAACGCCAACTTCGTGGAAGCGACCTTCAAGGCCAACGCCGAGCTCCTGTACGCGACCTTCAAGGGCAACGCCAACTTCCAGTCGGCGACCTTCGAGGGCAAAGCCGCGTTCCTGTCGGCCACTTTCGAGGGCTACGAAGCCAGGTTCAACTCGGCCACCTTCAAGGGAAGCGCCTTGTTCAGCCGGGCGGCCTTCGAGCTCTACGCCTGGTTCGAGTCGGCGACCTTCGAGGGCACCGCCGACTTCGGGGCGTCGACCTTCCAGGGCGACGCCTCGTTCCTGTCGGCGGCCTTCAAGGACCTCGCCAGGTTGGGCGCGGCCACTTTCGAGGGCAGGGCCGTGTTCGATTCGGCCACATTCGAGCGTTACGCCGAGTTCGACTGGGCGAGCTTTGAGGGCGACGCCGACTTCGAGTCGGCGACCTTCACGGGCTACGCCACGTTCGAGGCGACCTTCAAGGCGGACGCCGGGTTCGAGTCGGCGACCTTCGAGCGCGACGCCGGGTTCGGGTCAGCGACCTTCGAGCACGATGCCAGGTTTGTGGAGGCGACCTTCAAGCGCAAGGCCGAGTTCGCATCGGCGACCTTCGAGGGTACCGCCGACTTCGTGGCGGCGACCTTCGAGGGCTTGGCCAGGTTCGAGTCGGCGACCTTCAAGGGCGACGCCAGGTTCGGGGCGGCGACCTTCGAGGCTAAGGCCGTGTTCGGGCAGGCGGCCTTCGAATGTGACGCCTGGTTCGTAGAGGCAGCCTTCAGGGGCGACTCCGAGTTCGAGTCGACGGCCTTCAAGAGCTTGGCCAGGTTCGAGTCGGCGACCTTCGAGCGCAGCGCCGGATTCGACTCGGCGACCTTCGAGGGCGACGCCGACTTCGGCGCGGTGACCTTCGAGAGGGCGTTGAGTCTCGGTCCGTTGGTGTGTGCGGAGCGGGTCATGTTGTCCGGGGCGGTGTTCCGCGGCCCGGTAACCCTCTCGTTCGCCGCGCGCCACTTGGAGTGCCGGCGGACTCGCTGGTCGTCGACAGCTGAGGTGCGGCTGCGCTACACCACGGTGGACTTCGCCCACGCGGTCTTCGAATATCCCCTCACGATCGCTGCGGAGCGGGACCCGTTCGTGCTCCCCCGTGGCGGGCCGCTGGCCGAAGAGCCGTTCGTCGACGTGTCCGACACCGGCGTGCGGGTGGCCTCGTTACGCGGGGTGGACGCCGCGCACCTGGTCCTCGCCGACGTCGACCTGTCGGGATGCCTGTTCGCCGGGACGGTGCACCTGGACCAGGTGCGTCTGGAGGGCTCCTGCTCCTTCGACACGGTCCCAATAGGTACGCACTGGCGGGCCGGGCACCCCGTGCGGTTCACCCGTCGTCGCACGCTCGCCGAAGAGCACCACTGGCGGGCCCGACAACCGGCCGCGGTCCCGGGCTGGACTGCGACCGCATCCGGCGCCGGACACGTGGGGCCGACACATTTGGCGCCGGTGTACCGGGCGCTGCGCAAGGCCTTCGAGGACGGCAAGAACGAGCCGGGCGCGGCGGACTTCTACTACGGCGAGATGGAGATGCGCCGGCACGACCGCACCGGCACCGGCCGCGTCGAACGCGGCCTGCTGCACGGGTACTGGATGCTGTCCGGCTACGGCCTGCGCGCCTCCCGGGCGCTAGGCTGGCTTGCCGCGGCCATGCTCGTCACCATCGTGCTGCTGATGGGCTTCGGACTGCCCAACAACGCCCCGAAGCAGGAAGCGACCGGCACCGTACCGCCGGGCGGCGGGAGCGTGACCTTCGAGATAGGCAAGGACGAACCGCACAACCCCGCCGGGCACCGGTTCACCGGCGAGCGCTTCGAGAAGGCACTGAACGTCACGCTCAACTCGGTGGTCTTCCGCTCCGCCGACCAGGACCTGACCACCGCCGGTACCTACATCGAGATGGCCTCCCGTCTGGCCGAACCCGTTCTTCTCGGACTGGCAGTCCTGGCCATCCGTAACCGCGTCAAACGCTGACCAGCCGCCACCCGGCATCGAGGAATAGCGTGAGCCGGCCCGCCCTGTACGCCCAGGGCGAGTCGCTCCTTGTGGTTGATGCGCGGCAGACGACGACGTCCGCCCCACCTCCTCAGGAAGGACCGGACCATGGCCGAGTCCCGGATCGTGACGGCCGAGCAGGCATGGACCTTCTTTGGCAGCGTGGCCGCGGACGGGATGCACACCGAGGCGGAGCGCTTGGCACGAGTCCTGCAGGAGCGGTTCGAGGAGGCAGAGCGGCGACCGAAGTACCACCGGATGCCCGGCGAGGCACCATAGGGTCACGTCACCCGTGAGGAGAGCGGCCCCACTTGCTAGCCGTGTTTCTAGCCGTGAACCACAGACGAAACCTGCACTCACAGACGCTCCAGGTGCCATCATGAAGACGAAAGATGCAGGTAGGAGCCACTGGCTACAGGCTCTGTTGCCCTCCTAAAGCGGGTGTCGCAGGTTCGAATCCTGCCGGGGGCACAGAGAAACACCTGGTCAGAGGCCCTTTCGTCCGTCGGACGGGAGGGCCTTGGGGCTCGTGGCACACATGCGCTGCGCGCGGATGATGGTGATCTGCCGCGGACACCCGGTCCTGAGACACAGGTAGCAGAAGCGCAACGCACCTATCCCGCGGCCATGGGAGCGGAGTGCAGGTCACGTACCAACTGCGGGGTGAGCAGTTCGCCGGCGCGGTCGGCGAGGGAGGCCATTTCATAGCCGGCCAGGCCGACGTCGCACCCCTCGGCGGCAAGGACGCCAAGGCGCCGCACATGCCGCTGGATGACCTCCTCGACGGCGAGTTCGGAGCGCATTCCGCGCAGCGTCGTGTCCACACGCTTGCACGTAGCGGCGAGCGGCGAGCGGCGAGCTGAAGCTTTCCTCACCACCCAACAGGCCGTTCGCCAGGCTGCGTTCGGGTTGCAGCTGGTGTAGCAGCTCCTGGACCCGCAGGCTGAGGCCGACCTCGGCACGGGGCGTCCGGGCGTCTCCGAGGGCCTCGGCGCGGCCGTACACGGCCAGAACGGCTACCGTCAGCGGCAAGCTGATCGGGACCGTGATGACCACCGCCACACGGCCTCTGATGGTGCACCAGCCAGGGAGCGGCCTGGGGCCGGGAGCTATTCCGCCACTGTGGCGGCGCCCTGGGTCAGTGTCATGGCGAGCGTCGTGCAGGCGTTGTCACGTAGAGGCCGTGCCGCTACTTGAGCTCGTCGGCGGTGAAGTAGCCGTCCGTGACAAGGGTGTCGTAATTGGTCTTGTCGACGCTCGTGGGCTGCAGCAGGACTGCGGGCACGGCCTTGACGCCGTTCTTGTAACTCGTGGAGTCGTCTACCCACGGCACCCTGTCGTTGAGTAGGTCGTCGACCATGGTTGTGGCGGCCTCGGCGAGCCGACGGACGTCCTTGTAGACGGTCTGCGACTGCTGACCCGCGACGATCGACTTCACCGACGCCAGTTCGGCGTCCTGACCGGTGATGACCGGGAGGGGCTTGATGTCGGAGCCGTAGCCGCCCGACTTCAGCGCGGACAGGACGCCCCTGGAGATGCCGTCGTACGGCGACAGGACCGCGTCGATCCTCTCACTGCGGTACCACTTGGTGAGGATGCCGCTCATGCGTTTTTGCGCGGTGGGCCCGTCCCAGCGCGGGGTGGTGATCTGCTTGAGCTCGGTCTCGCCGGACGGGACGACCAACTGCTTGCTGTCCAGGAACGGCTGCAGGTGCGTCATCGAACCGTCGAAGAAGTATTTGGTGTTGTTGTCGTCGGGCGAGCCGGCGAACAACTCGATGTTGAACGGGCCTTTGCCGTCCTCCAGGCCGAGCTTTCTGATGATGTAGCTGGCCTGGATCAGACCGACCATCTCGTTGTCGAAGGAAACGTAGTAGTCGACGTTCCTGGTGCCGAGGATGAGCCGGTCGTAGGAGATCACCGGAATGTCCGCGTCGGCGGCCTGTTGCAGCACGCCGTTCAGCGACTTGTTGTCGATGGCCGCGATGATCAGTGCGTCGACGCCCTGCTGGACGAGTTTCTCGATCTGTGAGACCTGGGCTTTCGGGTCGTCGTCGCCGTAGACCAGCTTGGTCTTGTACCCCTGGGCCTTGAGGCCCTCGACGACGCTCTTGCCGTCGGTGAGCCAGCGCTCGGAGGACCGGGTCGGCATGGCGATGCCGACGGTACTGCCCTCGGACCTGTCTTCTGAGCCGCCCTCGCTGCCCTTCCCGCAGGCGGACAGGGTGAGGGCGAGGGAGGCGCCTCCGGCGAGGACGGTTCTTCGATTGAACATGGTGATTGTTCCTTGTTCTTCTCGTCGGTGCGGGGATGACGGCGTATCAGACGTCGAGGGGGAAGCGGGGAGTGGGCCGGCAGTCGGCAGGCAGGTCGAGAAGGAGTGGGACGCGCGGCAGCCACTCCCGGGCGGTGTCGAGGGTCAGGTTTCGCAGATGGGTGCCGCACAGACAGATCCCCGGGCGCCTGGACACACCGAACTTCAGACAGGGCCGTGCCCCGTGGCGGATCAGCTCGGCGCCCTCGTGGATCCGCACATGGCCGCCGAGGTCGTCAGGGTCAGGTCGGCCCGGCACGTTGTTCGAGTCGGTGCCGCGTTCCGACCAAATGCGTGCTGATTCCGGCAATGCACAAGGCACTCGCCTTTCGACGTTCGAAATATAGTCACACGTTCGAAATGCTGGCGCGACGTTAAGGGGAGGCGGGTGAGGCGTCAACAGTGCGAACTGGAACGGTTACAGAAGGTGCGGCTACTGGACCACGTGAGCGAGACGGAGGTCCGTGCGGCAGAACCAACCGCGGCGATCGTGGACCCGGAGTCGTGGGGACAGCGGTGAACATCCCGCGCTCGGCATCCCGTCAAGGCGGCGAGAAGAAGGCAGGCAGCCACAAGCGGCACCTGGTGCGCACCACCTCGGCCTGGCCCTGGCCGCAGCAGTGACCGCCGCGGACGTCCACCACCGCGACGCGGCAGGCGCTCTTGCTGGAACGGCTACGACGGGAACACCGGGCCGTTCATAGCCGCCTGGTCTTCCGCATTTCGACCTACGACGGGGCGCGGTCCTCCGAACGGATGTGGCACACATGAGGCCAGGAAACCCCGTGAACGCGCGAGAACTACGGAGGGGTGTTTTCCCAGGCCGGACGCCATGCGATGGACGTTTCCGCAGGTCACAGCCCTCTCCCGGGAAAACTCCTAAAGCGGGTGTCGCAGGTTCGAATCCTGCCGGGGGCACCAGGCATTGCGCCGCTGACCTGAGGGTTTCCTCTCCAGGGAGGCGCTCTGTTCGGCCTCGGACTCCTCGTCCGGGGCCGTTTGCGTGAGCGGACGGGTCGCCGGGCTCCTATTTTTCTCCCGACGGATCAGCACCGTCCGCCACGGACTCATCCGCCTTGTCGGGCTCGGGCGCCGCTGCGGTGGCCCTGTTCTTGGAGGTGGCGCGGACGCGCGGTACGAGCCGGGCCGCGGCCTCGGCGATCGGTCGCCGGGTCCGCTTCGGGAAGCAGGCTCGTGTACGTGTCTGCCGTGCTGGTGATCGAGGAGTGGCCGAGCATCTCCTGGTGGTCTGTCAGGTCGGGCGCCGCCGCGTGGGCCAGTGTCGCGGCACCGCGACGCAGGTCGTGGAGCCGGACGACGGAGACGCGCCGTTCGCGCGCCTGGCGAAGGACCGCGGCTTCCCCGCCGGCGACCAGTTTCGAGACCCGATCGCTGCCCCGTCCGCCGTCGCCGCGTCGGCTCGGCCGGACGGTCGGCCCGGCACCGTGGCACCACCGAACGGCCGTACGCGCGGCGGCACTTGGGTCCGCCGCCATGGCCGGGCTCTTCAGCGGTCCGGGCGCCGAGTGGAGCGCCACATGGAGCGGGCCGCCAGGTAGAGCAGATCGGCGATGAGGAGTAGTACGCCGACGGACAACAGATAGAGCATGCTGTCGACGGCCGCGCCGATGGCTACCAGAGCGATTCCGGCGATGAGCAGGGTCAGGAAGAGGACCATGACGGGATGCCTCCCGGGAAGGAACCGCGCGGGATCTGCGTGGCCTCTCGAGTACGGCGGGACACGCTGTGACCGTGCTCGGGTGTCGCGCCGGCCGACGAGTGGCACGTGACGGCCCCGGCACACCGGCCGCTACCAGTAGTGGCGGCGTCCGCCGACAGCGTGCCCCACCGATCCCAGGGTCCACAGGATGATGCCAACGACAACCAGGATGATCCCGATGGTCCCCAGGAAGGAGAAGCCGGCGACGAGGACGCTACGAGGCGGTCAGGAATCCAGGACGCCTCACAGCCGGTACCCCCATAAGACTTCGGCCCACGCGATCCTAGGCGGCGCGTTGGGCGCGGTGGCGGACTTCCCGGATTCGGACCTCCGACGGGAGGCGGTCCAGGCCGGCCGAGTTTCGTGCATGTGCGAGCGTTTCCCGGCTCAGTCGCCCCAGGGTCCATGCTGGATCCGCGTGAGGCTCCAGCAACAGCCGTACGCGTGCGGTGGGAGCGGTACTTCGGCCCGTCAGCCGTACATGAGCCCGCGAGACCCCGTCGAGGGCCTGCGCCTCTTCCTCGATCACGTCCTCCAGCGTGCGGCCGTCGAGTCGGGCCGCCGCGCCGTCTTCGCTGTCGACGAGGACCCCGCCCAGGCGGTGTCTGCGCTGTGCAAGGAGCCACCACAACAGCAGGGCCAGCAGCACGGCGAGCACCGCGATGACGGTCGGCCACCACCAGCCTTCATCCCGCCACCGGGTGCGCCCCTCGGTGCCCAGCACCACATCGTTCGGTCCACGGAAGGGCCACCAGCCCGGCATGCCGAATCCCCAGTGGCGTTGCAGATCCAGCCCGCCCAGCAGCACGCCGCCGCCCAGGGCGAACAGTCCGAGGCCGAGAAGCCCCAGCAGCACCCGGTTCACCGTCTTGAGCATCGGGATCACCTCAGCCCTTCGGGCGCCGGACGTGCACGGTCAGCGTGGGTGGCCGGGCGAGACGCAAGGACGTCACGGCTTCGCCCAGCGTGGCGTCCAGGTCCGTGCGGACGTCCTCGAGATCGCGGAAATGTGCCCGTGCCCGGGCTTTGACCTTCCGGCGGCCGACAGCGACCTGTGCCGACTGGACTCCGGGCACCTGCATGGCCCGGTCGCGTAGGACCAGGGCTGCCGCGCGGCGGTCGAGCCCGGCGCGGACCTCCTCTGTCCCGGGGATGTCGGTGGGCTGCCGCATGGTCAGCAGCCTGCGCAGTCCCGGCGTCACCGCCAGCAGGAAAAGCCACAGGCCGAGGGCCATCGCCACTGCGGCCCCGACGATCATCCAGATGTCGTCCAGTGGCCGTGTGGCCAGTTCCTCGGCGAGCCGCCGCCGCCAGCGCATCGCAGACCGGCCGGCCCGCACCGAGACCACGTCGTACAGGAGCAATCCAACGGCCGCGGCGGACAGCAGGGCCACCAAGGCCGCGGGAATCCGCCGGGCAGACCAGAAGCGGCGCGCCGACCGCCCCGGTTCATCCCTCGCCGCCGTCGCGCCCGCGGCCGCCTCCGGGGTGCCATCGGCGGACGGAGCCGCCTGTCCGGACTCGGAGGGAAGGTCGCTGTCACTGGTCGGCTGCCGCCAGGTGTTCGCGCTCATCTCACCCTCTCCCGGTCCGTGTGCCGCGTGTGCACCGAGTGCAGCCTCTCGACCGACACCACGAGGTCGGACACCTCCATGCCGGTCCATGTCCTGAGCCGTTCGGTAACCTCCCGGCGCACGGCGGCGCACTGCGCCCCGATGTCGGACGGATAGCCGAGCTCGACGGTGATGCGCATCCGCGCCTCGAAGAGCAACGCCTGCCGTCCGGCGGCAGATTCGTCGTCTCGTCCTGCGGTATTCCGCTCCGGCGCCCGCTGCACAGATGTGGTCACGCGTGGCGTCCGGCGGCCGGGTGGTACGTGGCCGGCCGACTCGGTGAAGCGGCTCAGCGCGTCGCGCGCCACCTGGGAAGCGATCTTCGCTACGACCCGGTCGGCGACGGTGATCGCGCCGCGCTCCCCGCGGGGGATGCCCGGACGCCGATCTGCCTCACCGGTCACTGCCGCCAGTCTCCCCGAGCCCGTCGCCGGTCATCGCGGATCCGATCCTGTCGGTCTCGGCGGCGGACGAAGTCGCCCGGTTCGAGATCACCTTCCATGATCCGCCCGAGCACGAGACCGACGAAGCCCAGCACCAGCACCAGCAGGAAAGCCCAGAAGTCACCGAAATACGCGGCGAAACCCAGCGCCATTCCGGCCATCAAGCCCACCATGGCCCTGCTCATCACGCGCTCCTTCACTCAAGCGGGCTGCTCCGCCCCGGCTACTGGATCCGCTGCCGCTCTTCCCCTTCGTCCCCTTCGTCCTCCTCGTCGGGCAGCTTCACGTCACTGACCATGATGTTGACTTCCACGACTTCCCGACCTGCCATCCGCTCCACCGCGGAGATCACGTTCTCCCGCACCGCACCGGCGACGTCCGTGATCGAGACGCCGTAGTCGACGACGATCTCCAGATCGATGGCCGCCTGCAGGTCCCCGACCTCGACACTGACGCCGCGTGTGACGGACTTGCCACTACCGGCGCCAGGCATCCGCTCCCGCATGGATCCCATCGAGCGTGCGAATCCGCTGCCCAGGGCATGGACGCCGAGCACGTCCCGTGCCGCCATTCCGGCGATCTTCTCCACCACCACATCGGCGATGGTCGTCCGGCCACGAGAACCGGGCGCACCGCCATGCTTTACACCGGTGTTCTCAGTCATCAGGGCGTTACTCCCTTCGAGAGCCCGTATAGCCCGTATAGCCCGTATTGCACCTTCTATGCTGATTATTTCGCATTAGCACGTTTTATTCTAAATGTCGACGGTCAGGCCGGGTGGTCCAACGAGTGGCCCGAGCACTCCTGCTCGGAGCACTCGCGGACACTCCGGGTGCAGTGCGGCAGGAAGAGAACCGCGGCCATGGAAGAAGGGGGTGAGAGGCCGGTGAAAACCGAAGCATGGACGCAGGCAGTACGGCACCAGCTCGGCCTGGGCCGGCTGCTCCCGCTCGGCGGGCCCGACGACGGGACATGGATCACCGAGCAAGCGGCCGTCCGGGCTCTCGGGCGTGCTGCCGCTGAGATTCCCGGTGTGTGGCTGGACTCTCTGCGCATCGGGCCGGCACCGTTCGAGCCCGTGTCCGAGCCGGCCGTCCGTCCACCGGTCAGCGCGCTACCGCCTGGCCCGCTCAGGATCGAGGCCGCCTTCACGGCATCCCTCGAGCAGCCAGTGCCCGAGACCGCCGACCAGTTGCGGAGCACACTGCTCTACGCGGCCGCCGACCGGCTCGGCCTGGCCGCCGTGACAGCTGACCTACGCGTCACGGATCTCCATGAGGGCCCGGAGACAGGCATGAAGTCGCGGACCGCAGCGAGGGCCATGGGGTCGGAGCCGGAAGCAGCGGCCGCGCGAAGCTCTCCCCCGGTGACCGGAACGGGAACCATGCAGGGGCGCGTCGGGGAGCTCGCGGATGTCGCGACGGGTGTTCCGGGCGTCGCCCGCCTCACCGCGGTGCTGGGAGGCCGCCCGGTCAAGATGGAGGACGATGACGATCCACCGGGCCGACGCATCGAGGTCCACCTCGCGGTCGCCCCCGGACACCATCCGTTGGAAGTCGCCCGCGCCGTCCGGGACGCCGTAGCCGAGGCAGCCATCACTGACGCCGCGGGCCTGGTCACCGTCGCCGTCCTCATCACAGAAACCGCGGCCTAGCCAGCCAGGCATCAACGGCAGGTCGACGCATTCGGCCATCACCGTGCTGAGCGGACCCGCTTCACCGGCCGGGTTCGGTTCTGCCATGAAAGCGCACGGAGCCGAAAGCCCTGTCCTGTAACGGTGTGAGTCCTGTCTGGCAGGGCACCCGCAATGCAGATGCGCTTCCCGCAGCGGAGTAAGCGCATGCCCACGCGCGGCCCGGTCTCAGCGGCTCCCAATGCGGCGCCGAGCCATCTGCCTCCTTCGGAGAGAGTTTCACCATCACATGAGCAGAAAAACTATGATCCGTCCCCCGCCCTCGGAGACATCAGGCAGTGACTTCGCCCGATTGTCGAGAAAGATCGCTGACGCCGGCCTGCTGGGACGCCGTCCCGGCTACTACGCACTGCGGATCACAGTGGTGGCCGGGCTCTACGTCAGTGGGTGGGTCGCCGTCGCGCTCGTCGGCGACAGTTGGTGGACACTGGCGGTCGCCGCCTTCCTGGCGGTTGTCTTCGGCCAGGTCGCCCTCCTCGCCCATGACGCGGCCCACCGTCAGGTGTTCCGGCGACGCCGGGCCAGCGAGGTGTCCGGACGGATCGCCGGTGCCGGCATCGGGATGGGCTACGGGTGGTGGCACGACAAACACACCCGCCACCACGCCAACCCCAACCATGAGGAACTCGACCCCGACCTCGACCCCGACCTGCTGGTCTGGTCCCAGGATCAGGCCCGGGCCGCCAAGGGTCTGCCCCGCCTGATCGGCCGCTGGCAGGCGTTCCTGTTCTTTCCGCTCCTCACGCTGGAGGGCTTCAACCTGCACGTGTCGAGCGTGAAGGCGCTGGCCAATCGCTCACTCAAGCACCGAACGCTCGACGGCGCCCTGCTGTTCGCGCACTTCGCGGCCTACCTGGCCGTCCTGCTCTGGCTGCTGCCGCCCGGCATGGCGATCGCCTTCCTCGCGGTCCACCAGTGCCTGTTCGGCGTCTACCTCGGCTCCCTCTTCGCGCCCAACCACAAGGGCATGCCGATCCTGACAGGCGAAGACCGCCCGGACTTCCTCCGCCGCCAAGTGCTCACCTCACGCAACGTGCGCGGCGGCAGGTTCACCGACATCGCGCTGGGCGGGCTGAACCATCAGATCGAACACCACCTGTTTCCCAGCATGCCCAGCCCCAACCTGCCCAAGGCCCGAACCATCGTGCGGCGCCACTGCCAGGACCTGGGTCTGGACTACGTGGAGACCGGGCTGATCACCTCCTACCGGCTGGCCCTCGCAAGTCTCCACCAGGCCGGAGCACCACTCCGGCATGCCCGCGTCCCTGCCTAGAGACGTGCCGCAGCCATCGGCGGCAGTCATGCGGTCACGGACGGCACACAGCGGTTCAGGAGCGTCCGGCGTTTCCGCAGTCCGCGGCCCCACACTAGGAAGACTCGCGAAGCACCGGACAACAGCGAGGCCGGCCATGATCGTTTCACGGACCGTCAGGAACCAGGCGCAGACGATGAAGGGCAGGATCACGGAAGAGCTCGGCCGGGTCACCCGCAACAGGCGACTGCAGCGCCGGGGCAGGATCGACCGGGCCTCCGGAAGCCTGAAACAGGCTGTCGAGAAGGCCAAGGACGCCTTCAGGCGGGACGGAAGCAGCCCTCGATGATGTACGACCAGACACGTGCCCAGCAGCCCGCGGGCCAGACTCAGGGCCCCGCCGAGCGCCGTACTCCAGGCCCGGAGCCACTGCTCCCGGCGGCCGAAAGGGACAAGATCCTCCTGCGCCTCCGGCACGCACTCAACACCTTCGCCGACACGCCGCGCGAGGCACTGGAAGAGGCCGAGAGCGCCTACGACGAAGCCACCGCCCAGCTCGTGAACGCCCTCGCGGAACAGGGGCGTGTCCTGCGCGCCGACTGGCAGGACCGGGACCCGGGAACGCAGTCCGAGGAACTCCGGCTGGCGATGAGGCAGTACCGGGAGATCATCCAGCGACTGCTCCACATCTAGGCAGCCACTACTCCGCGCCGGGGCGGAACGCGGAGTAGTGTGGACAGTACCGAGAGCATTTCGCACACCGGCTTCCACGCCGGGTCGTCCTCGGCGAAAGATGAAACCCGGGCCGCCGTAGAGGCGGCCCGGAGACGGGTCCGCATCATGTCGGCGACCTTGCACCCCACCATGCCGCACCCCGAGCCCGTCGCAGCCCCGGCCGCGCGTCTCGCCCTGAAGACCGACGGCACCTCCCGTGGACTCCTGGACGGTGCCTGGTGGCCCCGCTCCCGGGATCTGCTGAGCGAACTGCCGGCACTGACCGACGTGTTGGACCCCTTGTGGGGCCGCATCACCCGCATCGCCGTCAACCCGGAGCACTGGCCGGTCATCCCCCGCAAGGTTCCCGTGAACGGCCACATCGTCAAGGTCGGCTGGTTCACCCCGGAAATCGACCCGCACAAGCTGCTGTTGCTCTCCTACGGCACCGGACGCTGGGACCTGCTGATCATCCCGCCCGAGACCGGCGCGGAGTCGGCGGCCCGTCTGATGGCTGCCGCGTCCGACTACGACGGCCCGCCACTGACCGCGAGCGCGCTCATCGCCGCGGACGAGGCCCGGCACGGCGTCTCCGCGACCGACAAGCCACGGGACCCGGACGAGGCGTGGGAGTACGAGGGCGGCGCCTTCGCGGTGTCCGCGGCCGTTCCGGAACAACCCGGTCCGCCCGGTCGGGCCAGCCGCCTGATCATCGGTGCGTGAGGAGCCCGCCATGAACGCCTTCCTGACAGTCATCGCCTTCGTGGTTCTCATCGCAGCGGCGGCATACGTGATCCACCGGCTCAACATCCAGCACGCCGACAGAATCGCCGTGCACCGGTACAGCGCCCCCCGGCCCGGCCGCCGCGGCCACGGCACACCGCAGCCCCCGGTGGGACCCGACCGGTCCGAGTCGCCAACCACCGGAGAACGGCGGGACCACCCCGACGGGGGCCGCGGCCGCTTCTCAACGCGCCGCCGCAGCCGTACGACTCACCCCAGGTGACCAGACGGTTTCCGTCACCGGGCCATCGGCTGTGCGAGGAGCGGCCGAGCCCCATGAACCGAGGTGTCATGACCCTTCCGCAGCTGAACCTCTACCGGCGCGACCGGGGCAGGCGAGCACTGATCACCCTGGCCGGTGAGACCGGCCTCAAGCCCGCGCGCCGTTGGTGCGCGTGTCCGCGATGACAGCCGAACCCGGGCTGGGACAGTCACCCAAGCCGGGGGCCGGCGAGCCCTCAGCCATGACTCCGGCGCGGTTGCATCGGCTGAACCGTTGGCTGGTGGAGGGCCTGCATGAGGATCTGGTGGCTCTGTATGTGGAGTCCCGCGCATCGGCGACGGATGATCCATACCGCCGTCCCGGCCGCCAGAACTTCCTGAACCGCCTCACCGTGGACATGCGCCGACCGGGATTCGCCATGGTGACCGCCGAGACGGACAGCCTGATGGGATGCGCCTTCGGATTCCCGGTGGGCGGCGACGGCTCCTGGTGGCTCGGTTTCGACGGAGCATTGCCGCGCAGCATCGAGCAACTCACCGTGTCCGGCAACGTCTTAGCGTTCGCCGACATTCTGATCCGGCCGCACTCGCAGGACCGGGAACTCGCCCGTCGCGTGCAGGAGCGGCTGCTGACCGACCAT
Organism: Streptomyces sp. cf386; assembly: GCF_900103585.1. Lineage (GTDB taxonomy): Bacteria > Actinomycetota > Actinomycetes > Streptomycetales > Streptomycetaceae > Streptomyces. The sequence goes on along the minus strand of NZ_FNHV01000002.1, from coordinate 506,862 downwards.
CAGGCATCGCTCGGCGCCACCCTGGTAGACCGGGCCGATCGCCGGGCCCTCGTTGCGCTCCGCTCCTGGGGGTGGCTGGACATCGGAGAGCTTCGCAGGCCGGCGGGCGCCACCACGTTCCGCGCACGGGTACTGCCCCTCGGGGAACACACCGCGGCGAGGCTGAAGGGCCTTGTCACGATGCCTGGAGGCGGTGGCCCCAGTGGGGCCTGACAGGCGGTCGACCCGCATTCGGATGCTGGTGGCCGAGCAGGCGGTCCGACGAGGTGCCCGGGTGAGTGTGGTGGACGTGTGCACCGCGGCCGTGGCGGCGCTGCCGGTTGGCGGGGCGGGGCTGTCGGCGATGTCCAAGGCCGCGGCGAGCCATCCGTTGTGCAGCACCGACGACATCAGCGAGCAACTGGAAGAACTCCAGCTCACGCTGGGCGAGGGGCCCTGCGTGGATGCCTTTGCACGCGGCTCGGCCGTCCTGACACCCGATCTGCTCACCACCGGACTTCAGGACCACTGGGCCGTGTTCGCCGATGCGGCCCTGGAAGCCGGAGCCCGCGCGGTGTTCTCGCTCCCTCTGCAGAAGGGAGCGATCAGCCCGGGGGTTCTGGACCTGTACGCCAGCATTCCGACCGTACTGGAAACGGAGGAACTGGCCGACGCACTGGCGTTCGCCGATCTCGCGACGCTGCTCCTGCTCGACACAAGGATCGACGAGACGGGCGCGCCGGCCGGCGGGCCGATGCCGGACCGCGGTTACGAGGACCTGAGCGCATACCGAGCGGAGATCGACCAGGCCAGCGGGATGCTCACGGTTCAGCTCGGAGTCGGCATCGAAGAAGCCTTCGTCCGGCTCCGCGCCCACGCCTATGCGCAGGGACGCCGGCTCGCGGATGTGGCCGCCGACGTGGTGGCCCGACGGCTTCGTTTCTCCCCTCACGCGGAGCCGGACCAGGCCGAGGAGGAATCCTGACGTATGGGTCCCGGCCGAGGAACGTACCGTACTTCCCGCCCCTTCGGGCAGGGTCTAGTCTCAATCGAGGGTGCCCACGATGGATCAACAGCTTCTGGCCAAGACCTTCGTCGAGCTGGCCGACAATCTGGTCGCCGACTTCGACATCATCGATTTCCTGCGCCTACTGACCGACCGCTGCGTCGGCATGCTCGACGCGAGCGCCGCTGGGGTGCTGCTCGCCGACCGGGACGGCAAACTCCGTGTCATGGCCGCCTCCGACGAACGGGTGCGGCTGCTGGAGCTCTTCCAGCTCCAGAACGACGAAGGCCCCTGCCTTGAGTGCTTCCGCACCGGCGTACCGGTGATCGTCCCCGACCTCGGCACGGTGACCACCCGCTGGCCGCGCTTCGCGGCGGCGGCCCAGCGCAGCGGGTTCGGGGCGGTCCAGGCCCTGCCCATGCGGTTGCGGGACGAGATCGTCGGCGCCTTGAACCTCTTCCGCACCGCCCCCGGCCCCTTCGACCCGGCCGGCACACCCGTCGCTCAGGCCCTGGCCGACGTCGCCACCATCAGCCTGCTGCAACAACGCACCGCTGAGCGCAGCACGGTGCTCAACGAACAACTGCAGACGGCGCTGAACAGCCGGGTCCTGATCGAACAGGCCAAGGGGAAACTCGCCGAACGCCAGGGCATCGACATGGAGCAGGCGTTCACCGCGCTGCGCGGTTACGCCCGCGCCCACAACCGGCGCCTGGCCGATGTGGCCCGCGCCCTCATCGACAGCACGGAGCCCCTCGCCGGTCTGGGGTCCTGACCCACGGGGTTGCCGGGGCCTTTACTGCTCTGCACCGTCTGTTCGACTCCTGTACGCGTCGCGGTACGTGCACACCCCAAGGTGGCCACGGAAGTGCCGTTTCGAGGGACTCGCCCACGATGACGGAGGCGCCAGGCGAGCCGCATGGCCGGCGGCGCCCAGAAGGCGCACCACCTCCTGCCGCAGCGCGGTCATCTCCGGTCCGCCGCATGGAGACGCCTCAGCGCTCGGCGCAGCTCCCGCTGTATCGGTTCGGGGAGCGTCCGGTCCCGCGTCGTGGCGACCAGAGCCGCAGCCACGTCACGGAGCTTGACGTTGCAGTGCTGCGACACGTCCACCAGCAGGTCCCAGGCCCTGTCGCTGGGACACCGGGCCAGGGCCATCACCATGCCGCGGGCCTGGTCGATTACCGCATGGCTGGCCAGCGCCCGCCCCAACTGCTCATTTCTGACGCGTAGTTCGACCACCTCGGCCAGCAACGCCGCGTCCTCCGCCGAAGAAGCAGTTCTCAACAACCGCTGTTCTTCACTGAGCGTGGTCACCTGGTGCATGGTCCTCACCTCACAGGGCTGTCATCCAGTCCATAGATCGTCAGCGACGCGCCAGTTGCCGTTCGCCGGCCGCACCAGGCTCGTAGGGCAGTCCGTAGTGCTTGAAGACCGCTTCCTCCTGCTCGGCGGGCAGCACATCGTCGGTGCCGATCGAAGGGGCCTGCTTCACCAGCGTTCTGACATAACCGACCCTGAGATAACCCGGTCCGGCGATCGCGTCCGCAAGCGGGACGAAGACAAGACGATGCCGGGTGGGCAGTCCGGTCCGTACCGTGGCCATGGCCGGCTCATCGGTGGTGGTGTCCACATAGACCGCCTCCAGGACACCGATCTTGCGCGACTCGGTGTCGACGACATCGCGGTTGCGCCACTCTCGGACGTCGGCTGCGTGAATCATGACCTCTCCTCACCTGGATGACGAGCCTGTGCGGTTGTGAGTCGCACCCGTGGTTGTCCGGGTGAGATCGCCGCCTCATCTCTCGACTGTCTCGACGCGTCGGGCCTGGCTGTAGCCGTACCGGAACCCGTGGCTACCCGGCCACTTCATGGGTCACCCGCGGCGTTCGCGGTCCCGACGGTCCTCCCGCCGCCAACGCGCCCGGTTCTGACGGCTGTAGCGACGGTCCCAGCGTTCCTGGCGATTCCGGCGTTCCTGGTAGTCCCGGTAGTCCCCGAGATCGGAACTGCCGCTACGGCTCCGGCCTCCGCCGCGATCGCGGCCGCGGTGGGTGGCGGCGTAGACGAGCACAGCCGCGGCCACCCACCAGATGGGATCGAGGAAACCGAAGCCGAACAGGACCGCGATGAGGATGAGGAGCAGGACGAGCACGGTGGGCCTCCCCGGGAGCGTGATACCGCATCCATACCGGGGACTGGGGCCTCACCCACAGCGTAGCCCTGTCCAGAGGTTGTGGATACCGTGCGACGTGAGCGAGGCCCGCGCGGCACAGATGGCTGCTTGACGCCTGTCGGGGAACCGCTGCGAGGGCTAGCGTGCGACATGCCGCCCCTGCCCCCGGCAGCGTCGCACCGCCAGCGCGCTCCCCAGGGGGGGGCGCACCCTGCGCATCGGTGCCGGAACCCGCCGCGTCACGAGCGAGGCCGTTCCCGTACGCGCTCATCGTCACGCGATCCCGGTCGCGCCCCAATGCGCCCCGAGCGGGCACCGATCTGGTGGCCGCCGCGTCGCACGCATCCCACACCAGGCGGTACACATGTACGCGCTGATCGTTCCCGCTTCGACCCCCTTCGTCCTGCTCGCCACCGTGATGGCCCTGTCCTGGTGGGAGGACCACATCCTGCCGACGCCGCCGACCGAGCCGGCCGAAGCACCCGCCGAGGCTCAGTTCACCCCGGCGGCTCCTGCCCGGCTCCCACAACTCCCCCATGTCGACTCTTCGTTGACAAGGGAGGTTGCCGGGCGTTGACTGGCAGCACGGCGTAGGGCAATGCCACTCCGGATTATTCGGCCGCAGCATTGCACCTTCCCGCTTCGCCCGGACCCCGCGGAATCAAGGAAATCCCCGCGTTCTGGAGGCCCGGCAATGTTCTGGATTCTTCTCCTTCTGGTGACCCTGGTGGTCCTGGCGGTCCTCTGGATCGTCGGCTTCGCCGTACGCGGACACAGCGGTGGCCGGCGCCGGTACAGCCGCAGCCGCAGGTAGTCCATCCACGCCCATCCCCCGCGGACACGACCGCCTGTACGGCGATCACGCGCGGGAGCCCATCCAGCGGACACGCGGAGGACAGTCATGAGCATCGGACAGGCGATCAAGCACAAGACACAGGAATTCAAGGGCCGGATCACCGAACGCATCGGCCGGACCAGCCGCAATCGGCGACTGCAGCGCGAAGGCAGGACCGATCGGGTGTCCGGAAGCCTGAAGCAGGCCGGCGACAAGGCCAAGGACGCTTTCAGGCGCTGACCACGAACGCCCCGGGTGGCGCCCGCGTGGCGCGGACACCACCCGGCCGTCCTCAACGCTCAGGACATGAACGAGTGCAGGGCGGTGGTGGATTGAAGCGGTGCTTCGGGCCGGAGTACGCCCGTGCCGTCGCCCGCCACGAGGGTGATGTCCGGACAGCCGAACAGGAACTCGGTGAGCGCGTTCAAGCAGCACGGTTCCCTCCCGGAGCAGTTCGAGAACCGGATCGCCGCCCTGTCCGTCCACCACGCCGACTACGTCCAGGGCTTTGGAAGCCTGCACGCGGCAGCCCCATGAGGAGGAACCAGAGCTGGGCAGCTTTGACGAACTCACGGCCCAGACGAAATGACCAGTTGCAGGGCCGCATCTCACTTACGCCGTTTCAGAGCGTGCGCCATGCGTGGGAGTTCCTCGTACAGCAGTCGGCCGACCAGTGCACCGCCGAAGACGACGACACCCACGCCGACCAGCCAGGACTGGATGACCAGGACGGTTCCGACGGGGCCGTAGGTGACGGCGTTGGATCCGATCAACGGCGAGAAGACGAGCCGGGAGAAGATCCTCAGGCCGAGCAGCCCGATCGCGGTGGCCACGGCGCCGGGCAGCAGGGCGTGCCAGCGGATCCTCCCGCCGAGCAGCAGGCGCTGGGACCACCACAGGAACAGCACGGCGCTCAGCGAGGCCACGGCCCCACCGGCCAGGGGTTCGCGGCGCAGCGTGGTGGTGCCGAAGACGAAGAGGTATCCGGTGAGGATGCCGAGCCACACCACATGCCGCCATCTGGCCCACCAGCGGGCCGGGGGCAGGTCCCAGACCTTCTCGTAGCCGGTCTGCACCGCCGCCCCGAAGGTCAGACCGAACACGGCAAGGGCGGCGAGACCGAAAGCGGTCGTGGTCCGCAGTGCCTGGCCGGGCGGGATGAACAACTGCTCGACCTGCCGCCTGGATGCCCTCGACACGCCGAGCCCCTCCCCCAGCCACTGCGCGAACCCCCGCCCGTGCTCGGGATCGGCAGAGGAGACAATGATCAGCAGCGGCACCAGCGTGAGAAACCCCAGCGCGGCAAAGCCCAGCGAACGCGACCACAGCTCGATGTCCCTGCTCCGCCGCCATCCGCGCCCGACTGGCGAACGACTGATCACATGGCGCAGTTGCCCGAACCAAGACGAACGGTCCACGGCACCGGAAGGCTTCATCGGCATGCCTGTCGACTACCACGGTCGATACGGTCACCGCGCGAGGGCGCGACGCAGAGATTATCGACGTCACCGTCACCACCGATGGGGATCCCTGCCCCCTGTCACCGGGTGTGGACCTGACGGCGTACCGGATCATTCAGGAAGCCCTCACCAACGCCACCAAACACACAGCCGGCCACGCGGCCCACATCCGGCTCACCTACTTCGGCTCCCGGCTGCTCATCAACGTCACCAACGACGGCAACGCCACCGTGCCGGCGGTCCCGGGCGGCGGCTACGGCCTGATGGGCATGCGCGAACGCGCCCACTCCGTCGGCGGCGAACTGCGGGCCGGCCCCGCCCCCAAGGCGGCTTCGAAGTCACCACCGCACTGCCGCTCCACACCCACGCTCAGGACGAACTCCTGGCACAACCGCAAAAGGCCATGCCGTGACCATCCGCGTCCTGCTCGCCGACGACCAGGCCCTGCTGCGAGGCACGTTCCGGCTCCTGATCGACTCCTGCGCAGACATGCAAGTGGTGGGCGAGGCCACCAACGGCCAGGAAGCGGTGGAACTCGTCCAGACCCACCACCCCGACGTCGTCCTCATGGATATCCGCATGCCCGGCACCGACGGCCTCGCCGCCACTACAACCATCTGCGACGACCCCGACCTGGCCGGCACCCGCATCCTCATCCTCATCATGTTCGAGACCTACGAGTACGTGGCCAAGGCGCTGCGCGCAGGCGCAAGCGGCTTCCTCGGCAAGTACGTCACCACCGATGCCCTCCTGGCCGGCATCCGCACCGTCGCATCCGGCGAGGCACTCCTGTCACCCGGAGCCACCCGCGCCTTCATCACCCGCTTCCTCACCACACCCGGGGCACAAGACACCCTCCTGGCGCCACCGGAACGCCTGCAGGACCTGACGCCCCGCGAACGTGAGGTGACGGCCTTGGCAGCCGAGGGCAAGTCCAACGCCGAGACACTCTTCCTCAGCGTGCTGACCGTCCGCACGCACATCCAGCGAGCCATCACCAAGCTCGGCGCCCGCGACCGCGCCCAACTCGTGGTCATCGCTTACCAGACGGGACTCGTCCAGCCGACCCCTCCCGCGTGATCCCGAGAACAGGGGACGCTTCCTCCCTCTGCCGACGGCGCACGGGCAGAACGGGTTCAGCACACATGAGGCCGGGAAACCCCGTGAACCCACGAGGACTACAGAGGGGTGCTTTCCCAGGCCAGACACACCATGGTCGACATTTCTGCAGGTCACAGCCCCGCCCAGGGAAAACTCCTAAAGCGGGTGTCGCAGGTTCGAATCCTGCCGGGGGCACAACGCGTTACCGTTCTGACCTGGGATTTCTACCCGGGGAGGGCTTCTAATCGGCCTCGGACTCCTCGTCCGGGGCCGTTTGCGTGAGCGGACGGGGAGTTGATCTCCCGAATGTCTCCCAACGGATCAGCACCGTTCGGCACGGACTCCGCGTCGGCCTTCTCCGCGTCGGCGGGCTCTGGCTCCTCTGTGGGAGCGGTGTTCTCTGAGGTGGCGCGGGCGCGCGATACAAGCCTGGCTGCGGCCTCGGCGATGGCGAGGTCGGCCTCGGGGAACAGGCTCGTGTACGTGTCGGCCGCGATGGTGATCGAGGAGTGGCCGAGCATCTCCTGGATGTCCTTCAGGTCGGCCCCGGCCGCGTGGGCGAGGGTCGCCGCGCCGTGGCGGAGGTCGTGGAGCGGGACCGGGTGGGAGGCCGATCTCCTCGTACAGCTCGATGAACCGCCGCGTGACGTTGGCGGGATGGAGCATCTCGCCGTTCTCCTGGGTGAAGACGCGCCCCGTCTCCGCCCAGGCGCTCCCCCGCTCCTCGCGGTCCTTGTCCTGCTGGGCGCGGTGCCGCTTGCTCACGGAGACGATCAGATATGGGGCGTTCTGCAACCAGAAGGCATCGCCGCCCCGTCGAATCCCATACTGCGCAGCCGATCAGACTCAGCGCACCCACCGTCACCAGCGCCGGTTCCGGGACCGCAGGCCCCGACCGGAGGCGACGCCCGTCGTCGGGGCGCGTGCCCGGGATCACGTCATGGGCATGAATTCGGGCAGGGTGAGGGCAGAAGGGCCGGTCGTCCCACCGCTGAGGGCATGGCGCTGAGATTGCGCAGCATGTCGTTGCGCTGCTCCAAGGCTCGGGCCGTGGTGGGGAAGAGTGGGCGTTCGGCGGCTCCGACGACATCGAGGACGGGCTGTGCCTGTGCTCGCTCCACCACAAGCTCTTCGACAAGGGCGTCCTCGGTGTGGGAGACGGTCACCGGATCCTGGTCTCGCAGCGCTTCGTCGGCCACAGCCCCGCGGCCCGCGAGCACGTCATAGCCCTCGCGGGCCGCCCGCTCGTCGGTCCGCAGCCCGGCACACGCCCTGTGGCGTCCGCCCACCGCGACTGGCATGCCCGTCAGGTGTTCCACGGCGAGCCGCGCCCCGCTGCGACTGCTTGAAACCGTCTGCCGGCCAAACCGTCTGCCGGCCCGCCCAAGGCATCAAGGTCGTGCCCCGGCTACGCGGGACGGGAGATGCGTACACACCTTCGATTCGATCACCCGATGGTGAGTTGTTCCTCGCTTCCCGTCGGGGGGACGCGACGCTGTGAGCGGTGGCGTGTGACCGCTCCACCTCAGTTGACCGGTTGGTGTGGGTAGGGGGACGGCGTGACTCAAGGGGCCGGGCGTGGCGGGGATGCGGCCGAGCAGGCGGTGCTGTTGGTGGCGGGCCTTGCCGACCTGGCGGTGAGCGCTCTCGGTTCGGCCACCGGCACCGTGCGGGGGTTGCTGCGTCGCTCGGACGTGGCCGAGCTGGCGGCTGACGCGGAGCGGGATGTGAAGGCTCGCGGGCAGCTTGCGCTGGACCGGTACGCGGCGGTGCCGCCTGCCCATCTGGAGGTCCTCGCCCGGAAGGTCCTGGAGCGGCGGGCTGCCGACTGTGGATGACCGGTATGAGGCGGCCGTGTTCAAGTCCCGCGTCGATGAGGTGCTGAGCCGGTTCGTGGCGCACGAGGCGGATCAACTGCTGGCGATCGACGCTGACTTGGGCCCGGTGGCCGAGCAGGTCGAGGTTGCCGTGGCGCATGGCAAGCGGCTGAGGGCGGCGTTCTGCTACTGGGGCTGGCGGGCCGCCGGTCAGCCTGACAGCGACGCTCTGGTGCGGGCGGCGGCTTCCATGGAACTGGTACACGCCGCCGCGGTCGTGCACGACGACATCATCGACGACAGCCCTTTGCGGCACGGCCGGCCCACCGCACATGTCGCCCTGCGAGCCGCGCTGCGTCGTCGCCCCCGTGCCACGACCGCGGCCAGGTCGCTGGCGATGCTGGTGGGGGATCTGCTGATGTCCCTGGCCGGTCAGCTGTTCGCCACCAGTGGCTTGCCCGCGGCCTACCTGGCCCGAGCCCGTCCCCTGTGGGCGGCCTTGGCCCGGGAGCTGATCGCGGGTGAGTGCCTGGAGCTGCTGCGCACGGGTGCGGAGCCGGACACGGCGGAGTCGCTGAAGGTGATCCGGTACAAGACCGCGAAGTACACCGTCGAGCAGCCCTTACTGATCGGCGGTGCGCTGGCCGGCGCGGGGCAGCGGCTGCGGGAGGGCTACTCCTGCTACGGGCTGCCGCTGGGCGAGGCGTTCCAGCTGCGTGACGATCTGCTCGGTCTGTTCGGGGATCCGGCGCTGACCGGCAAGACCAACATGGACGACCTGCGCGCACACCGGCCCACCACCCTGCTGGCGGAGACCTGGCGATTGGCCGACGAGGCCGAGCGGGAGCAGCTGCGCACGCTGCTGGGCCGGCGCGATCTGGGGGAGGACGGCCTGGAAGCCGTACGCGCGGTGATGAGCCGGCTGAAGGCACCCGACCGGATCGAGCAGATGATCGGTGCACGGGTTGAGGAAGCCACCCGCGCTCTGGACGACATGGATATCCCGGCACATGCCTCACGGGCCCTGACCGGCCTGGCGCTTTCCGCAGCCGTACGCCGGCACTGACTTCGGCGGAGGGCACCCTGCACGGAGCGCGCCGCCCGGTGCGCGCCGCCCGGTGCGCCCCGCCCGGGGCCTGTTCGGCCCGGGGCCTGTTCGGCCCGCATGTTCCGCTCGAGACAAGGAGCTTGTGATGACCTACACCGATGCGTCGATGGACGCGCTGCGGCTGAGCGGTGACGAACTCGCCGACGCGACGGTGGCCACCCTCTTCGAGCGCGGGGAGGTGGGAAAGTTCAACACTCTGATGCGCTACGTGTCGACCGCCGGCGCACCGCTGCCCGACGGTCTTCCCGAGGTGGCGCGGGAATACCTGCAGGCCACCAGCGCGCCACCGGCGTGGGTCGACTGGGGTGAGATGGAGAAGGCCAGGCTGTTCTTCATCGACAACAACGTGCACATCTCGACAGCGCTGTCCTTTGCCTCCATGCCCGCCTGCTACGTGGTCCCGCACGTGGCGAAGCTGCTGTCGGCGACACACTCGCTGAAGTACCCCTCCAAGCGGATGGCGGAGACCGGGCAGTTCACCGTCTACCTCATGCAACCTGGGGCGTTCGAGGCAGGCAGCAGCTTCATTCCCGCCGCCCAGAAAGTCCGCCTGCTGCACGCTTCCATCCGTCACCACCTCAAGCAGGAAAACCGCTGGGACGTCGACAGACTGGGGGTGCCGATCTGTCAGGAGGACATGATCGGCGGTCAGATGTTGTTCTCGATGCTTGTGCTGGACTCCCTGCACCGGCTGAACATCCACATGAGCGTCGACGGGGCGGAGGCTTACTTCTACGCCTGGCGGGTGGTCGGCGCCATGCTCGGCGTCGACCAGAGCCAGGCGCCCAAGGACCTGGAGTCCGCCCGCCAGTTCCTGGATCTGTACATGACCCGGCACATGGGGCCGAGCGAGGAAGGCGCCCATCTCACCCGGCAACTGATCGATCTGTACGAGGAAGTCGTCCCGGGCACCTTGTTCGACCCGATCGTCTCCGCCCTGATCCGCCACCTCATCGGCGACACCTGCGCCGACTGGCTGGACGTCCCGCGCACCGCCTGGGACACCGTCGTCAAGGCCGTCCCGCCCCTGCTCGGCGTCCTGGAGACCATCGAGGACCGCTTCCCCCTCGGTGCCTGGGCCCTGGACCGCCTCGGTCACCTCACCACGATCTTCGAACTGTCCTCGCTCACCCGCGGCCGCGTCATGCACTACGCGATTCCGGAGCAGCTGAAAAGGGACTACGGCGTCTCCTCCACCGTTCCCCGCACCCGCCGCTGGACCCCGCCCGCCCCCACCGTCGGTCCGACCTGACCGCCGGGCGGGCGCGCCCTGCCCCCGACACCGAACCGGTGCTGCACGCCCTGCGCGAGCGTGGACTGCCCCTCGCCGTAGTCAGCGACTTCGCCGGGGAGGGAAATCTGTCGAGCCCGCCCCTGTGGTGGCTCTACCCTTCCCGCATGGCGCATGGAAAGACCTCGTACGTTTGCCTGCCCTGCCGGGCCTCGTACAAGCAGCCCTACCCCGGCTACCACGACCACGACCGGGTCTGTCCACGCTGCGCCGAACCGTTGATCCACGTCGGCTCCGCCTTCGCGGCACCCAAGAGGCGGGACACCGCCGCCTGGCGCACTCTCTCCGTGCTGCTGCACGCTGGTGTGCGCTTCCACAAGAGCTGCTGCGGCGGCCCCGGCTACCGCCCACGCACCCTCAGCGAGGTGCGCGAGCGGATGGCCTACGCCCGGGCCACCGGAGAACCGTTCGCTCAGGCGTTGGTCCGCCGCGACCTGCCCTAGCAGCCCGAAAGCAGGACGAACACCCGGTAAGCGGGCCGGCGTTCGATGTCCTGTCAGACCGAAGGGGAGCGCGCAAGGCGTCTCGAGCGGCCCCCCTGTGCGAGGTTGGTCTGGCTCCTGATCAGCTCGGGTTCACCTCACGGGTGGTACGGCGTGTGGGTGATGGAGGAGATCTTGAGGTAGCGGGCGCCGTCCGCGGTGGCCCAAGTGGAGGCGTCCGGGTTGCCAGGCCAGTCGCCGCCGACCGCGATGTTGGCAATGAAGCGCAGGCCCGTCCCGGCCGGGGCCCTGTACCAGGTGGTGCCCGTGATGGCGCCGTCCACGGCGAAGTCGATGTGGTCCGGGAACCAGCTGAACGAGTACGTGTGGTACGAGTCTGTCCAGCCGGAGGAGTTCGTCTTCGAGAACTGCTGCTGGACGTTGTTGATGTCGTGGGACGTCTGGTAGACGACACCCGGGTTCTGTCCCACGATCTCAGCGGCGTCGAACTCGGGCAGCCACGGATTCAGGTACGCCGCCCATACCGCCGGCAACAGTCCCCGTCCGTGGGGCATGTTCGCGGTGAAGCTGTATGTGCCGTACCCGTACAGCGCCGTCGACTCCACGCGGCCCGAGTGGTAGACCCCGCCCCCGGCGTTGTACGCCTTGATCACCAGAGTGTTGCCCTCGTACCAGACACAGTCCGGCCGGTACGTCTGCAGCTCGTTATTGGCGGTCCACCTTGCGTTGATCTTGTTCCAGGAGTTGACGGTCACTGGGGTACCCCAGGATGCGGCCCGTGCGGTCTGCGCACCCAGCATCAGCGCGGGGGGTACGGCCAGTGCGGCACCGAGTATGCCTCTGCGGCTCGGCCTGCGAGGTGGGGGGGTCATCGCGGCTCCATTGCTTGGATGAACGAGGGGTGGTGGGAGCGATCCCGCGCTCCCACTTGTCGCCGGACTGTAGGAGTCCGTTCAATCTTTGACAAGATCTCGCGCGCGGATCAGTGCATGTCTTTGGCAGTTGAACGAGCGGCGCGTGAGCGGGCAGCACCGAGCACCACCCCGGCCACACTCGAGAAGAGCTCTTCGAAACATTCGAAGAGCTGAACTTGGAAATTTGATCTCGAAATCGCGCGCGGCGACGAACATGCCGATCCGCTCCGTCGATCAGGGCCCTGGCCAGGCTTGACGCCTTCCGAGAAAGCTACCCACTGAATCGAATGTTTCGATATCAATGCCGAAACTATTGACAGTTGGCAGGGCCATATCAAAACTGTCCGCCATTGGCAGAGTTCCACCACGGGTCGACGCGGGCTGGCACGAACCACCCGTCGACACAAGTTGCCCAGCCCCCGTCAGCCTTTTGCGAGGACGAGGAGGAAGCACGCTCATGAACGACGGACCCGCACACCCGACGCGCCGCAGCGTCTGCACCCTGCTGCTGGCCACGGGAGCCACGTTGGCCCTGCCCGGCACCGCCGAGGCGGCCACGGTCATCACCACGAACCAGACCGGAACCAACAACGGGTACTACTACTCGTTCTGGACGGACAGCCAGGGCACGGTCTCCATGACCCTGAACTCCGGCGGCAACTACAGCACCTCGTGGAGGAACACCGGGAACTTCGTCGCCGGCAAGGGCTGGAGCAACGGCTCACGCCGGACCGTGACCTACTCCGGCAGCTTCACCCCGTCCGGCAACGGCTACCTGACCCTCTACGGGTGGACGTCCAACCCGCTCGTCGAGTACTACATCGTCGACAACTGGGGCACCTACCGGCCCACGGGAACGTACAAGGGCACTGTCACCAGTGACGGCGGCACGTACGACATCTACCAGACCACGCGCTACAACGCCCCGTCCGTCGAAGGCATCCGCACGTTCAACCAGTACTGGAGCGTCCGGCAGTCGAGGCGGACCGGCGGCAGCATCACCACCGGCAACCACTTCGACGCCTGGGCCCGCGCCGGAATGCGTCTGGGGAGCTTCAACTACTACATGATCCTCGCCACCGAGGGATACCAGAGCAGCGGGAGCTCCAACATCACGGTGCACTAGAGCAGTTCGGAGAGGGGGCGTCCCGGAGCAGCCGTCGCGCGGCGACCGTGACGACGAACGTGCCGTCCTCCGTGGGGATCTGGTCCCACGCCGGCTCCCTGCCCCCTCTCCGTCCGGAACATCGGCGCCGGTTGTCCCAGTCCCAGGCGCCGACTCCCGAATCCCTGAGACTGGAGGACCGCTCCTCATGAAAGCCACATCGCGTCTCTCGCTACTCGTCGTCGCCGCGCTCGCTGCCGCCGGCACCCTCACCGTCGACACGGCCGCCCCGGCGCAGGCCGCCGCCTGCAACGGGTACGTCGGGCTCACCTTCGACGACGGCCCGTCCAGCAACACCCCGGCCCTGCTCAACGCGCTCACCCAGAACGGGCTGCGGGCCACGATGTTCAACCAGGGCCAGTACGCCGCCACCTACCCGGCCCAGGTCAGGGCGCAGGTCAATGCCGGCATGTGGGTCGGCAACCACAGCTACACCCACCCGCATCTGACCCAGCAGAGCCAGGCGACGATCGACTCGGAGATCTCCCGGACCCAGCAGGCCATCGCGGCCGCGGGCGGCGGTACGCCGAAGTTGTTCCGGCCGCCGTACGGCGAGACCAACTCGACGGTGAAGGCCGTCGCGACCAAGTACGGCCTGACCGAGATCATCTGGAACGTCGACTCGCAGGACTGGAACGGCGCGAGCACCGACGCGATCGTGGCAGCGGCCGGCCGGCTCACCAGCGGCCAGGTCTTCCTCATGCACGACTGGTCCGCCAACTCCCGCGCAGCCATCCCCCGCATCGCGCAGGGGCTGGCAAGCCGCAGCCTGTGCGCCGGCATGATCTCCCCGCAAACCGGCCGCGCCGTGGCTCCGACAACACCATCGGCGGCGGGAGCGGCACGATGAACCCCAGCGTCCGGATACAGACCGCAAGGCCGAACGGCAACGGCAACGGCAACGGCAAGCGGACCTCGCCAACCGTCTCCCGCAGCACACGCTGACCCCCAGCCCCGGAAAAACCGCAAGAACCGCAAGAACCGCGCCAGGCGGCTGCTCAGTCCCGCGCCGTCCCGGCCAGGGACAGGTCCCAGTACGCTGCGTACCGGCCGACGCGCCGCAGCAACTCCTCGTGGCTGCCCTGTTCGACCACCCGCCCGGCGTCCAGGAAGGCGACGCGGTCGGCCCGGCGCACGGTCCCCATGCGGTGCGCCACCATCACCACGGTCCGGCCCGCCAAAAGCTCCTCGATGCCGGCGTGCACGGCCGCCTCGTTCACCGGGTCCAGGGCCGAAGTGACCTCGTCGAGCAGCACGATCGGCGCGTCCTTCAGCAACGCGCGGGCGATCGAGACGCGCTGCCGCTCGCCGCCCGACAGCAGCGCCCCGCCCTCGCCCACGCCCGCCGACCAGCCGCCGGGCATCCGCTCGATCACCTCGTCGAGACGGGACGCGGCGGCCGCGGCCCGTACCTCGGCGTCGGTGGCGTCCGGGCGGCCGAGGCGTACGTTCTCCTCGATCGTGCCGTCGAACAGGTAGACGTCCTGGAAGACGATGGCGATCCGCGACATCAGCGCCGCGGTGTCCATCTCCCGTACGTCCACGCCGCCGATCCGCACCGCGCCCGCGTCGACGTCGTAGAAGCGGGCGAGCAGGTGCAGCAGCGTCGTCTTGCCCGCGCCCGACGGCCCGACGACGGCGAGCCGCCGGCCCTCGGGGACGGACAGCGTCACTTCGTCGGCGACCGCGCGGTCGCCGTGCCGGAAGGTGACCGCGTCGAACACGACGTCGTGACCGGCCGGTTCGCGCGGCGCGCGAGGCTCCGGCAGCGGCTTGGTGTTGAGGACGTCGTCGAGGCGGGTGAGTTCGGCGCGGGCGGCGCGGATGCCACCACTCATTTCGGCGAGGGACAGCAGCGGGTCGGCGCATCGGGCAGCCAGCACCAGGACTGCGAGCACCTCGGCCGTGCCGATGTCCCCGCCGAGGGCGAGGTACGCACCGAGTGCGAGCAGCGCGGTGAACACCGTCTGCACGGTGACCGCAAGGCCCAGCACACCTGGCAGCGCCGAAAGGGTGGAGCGACGCGAGGCGCGGCTCAGTTCCTTCAGGGAGTCGTCCAGCAAACCGAATCGCTCGCCGGTGCGGCCGCCGGCGCGCAGCACCGGCTGGGCCTGGAGGTACTCGATGACGCGGCCGGTGGCCTCGCGCTCGCGTGCCACGCGCTGCGTGTCGGTAGCCGTCGTCGCGCGGGCCGTGCGCAGCTGGACCGCGACTACCAACGGCACAGCGGCCAGGCCGGCAAGCCCCAGCTGCCAGTTGAAGGCAAGCATCACGGCGAGGATCGTCAGCGGCGTCACACAGGCGGAGATGAACGGCGCCAGCAGGTGCGCGATCACGCTCATCGCCTGCACCACGCCCTGGCCGGCGAGGACGGACACCTCGCCGGTGCGGCCGGGCTGATACCAGCCGATGGGCAACCGGGCGAGGTGTTCGCCGAGGCGCTCGTACATGCCGTGCAGCATCGTCGTACCCACACGGAAACCGGAGCGGTCGCTGACGTACCGCAGCCCCGCATAGACCGCGACCGCCGCGCCGAAGGCGGCAAGCCAAGGCCGGGCGCCCTCGGGTGTGCTGCCGAAGAGCGCGCGCAGCACGGGCATCAGCAGGGCGTACGACAGTCCCTCGGCGAGGGCGGTCGCCGTCATCAGGGCAACGGTGCGGCGCACCGGCCCGGTGTACTCGTGGCCGAGCACACGCAGCAGTGTGCTGATCATCGGGCCTCTTTCCCTTCCATGACGCCGGCTTCCATGGCACCGGCGTGGATCTTCCAGAACTCGGCGAACGCGCCGTTCCGCGCGAGGAGTTCCGCGGCCGTGCCCCGCTCCACGATGTCGCCGTCGCGCAGCATCACGACGGTGTCGGCGTCGGCGATCGTCTCCAGGCGGTGGGCGATGACCAGCGTCGTCCGCTTCTCCCGGGTCTGCGCCAGCGCCTCACGCACCGCCCGCTCGGTCTGCGGGTCGGCGAAGGCGGTGGCTTCGTCGAGGACCAGGACGGGGGTCTCCGCGAGCAGGGCACGGGCGATCGAGACGCGCTGCGCCTCGCCGCCGGAGAGGCGGGCGTCCTCGCCGATCACCGAGTCGTAGCCGCGGGGCAGTTCGAGGATGCGGTCGTGGATGCTCGCCCGGCGGGCAGCGCGGACAACGGCGTCGCGGTCGGCGTGCGGGACGGCGAGGGCGATGTTGTCCGCGACCGAGGCGCGCAGCAGCCGGACGTCCTGGAAGACGAAGGACACCCGCCGGTACAGCTCCTGGCTGCCCACCTCACGCAGATCGACGCCGCCGAGGAGCACGGAGCCGTGCGTCGGGTCGTAGAACCGCGGCAGCAGCTGCACCAGCGTGGACTTGCCGCTGCCGGACGGCCCGACCACGGCCGTGATCGTCCCCGGCTCCAGCACCAGGTCGATCCCGTGCAGTACCTCGCGCCCGGCCTCGGCACCCTCGTACCCGAAGCGGACGTCCCGCATCTCCACCCGGTGTCCCTCAGGCGCCACCGGCCGTACGGGCTCGGGCAGCGACGGCTCGGCGAGTACGTCCCGGATGCGGCCGACGGCGCGCCGCGCGGCCTGCAGGTCGTCGAAGCCGTGCCCGAGCGCGGCCACGGGCGCGGTCAGCCCGAGGCCGAGAAGCAGGAAGGGCAGCAGGTCCGCCGGGGCGAGCCCGCCCCCGGTGATCCGGTACGCGCCGCCGACCAGCACCGCCAGCAGCACGAACGGCGGCGACAGCGCCACCTGCATCCCGGCGGCGACCCCGGCAAGACCCCGCACCATCCGGTAGAAGCTCCGGGTGAAGTCGCCCACCGCGGTACGGAACTTGCCGTGCGCCCGCTCCGACCCGCCGAACGCCTTCACCACCGCGATGCCCTGCACGAACTCGACCACCGACGCCGAGATCCGCCCCATCGCGGCGTCGAACTCCTTCTGCTCGCGCAGCCGCGCGGGGGTCATCATCAGCGGCACCAGCGCGACCGCCAGCAGCACGGGGATCAGCGTGACCAGCGTCAGCCGCCAGTCCACGGTGAGGAGGTAGCCGAGCGAGACGAGCGGCACCACGAAGGCGGAGACCAGCTCGCCCGGCGTGTGCGCGATGAGCGGGTGCACGGCGCTGACGTCCTCACCCACCAGCTTCGCCAGCTCCCCGGTGCGCCGCCGCGCCAGCCGGCCGATCGGCACCCGCCCGAGCCGCGCGGCGAGTTGCCGGCGCAGCGACAGTTGCACCCGGGTGTCGAGGAGGTGTCCGACGCCGGACGAGGCGGCCGTGAACAGCAGCCGTACGAGCAGTCCTGCCACGCCCGCGAGCACGACGTTGCGCACGTGCCCGTCGTCGGCCGGCCCCGGCGCCAGCAGCGTACGGCCGAGCTCGACGACCGCGAGGAGCGGCGCCAGTCCGGCGACAGCGCCGATGAGCTGCAGCACGACGACGACGGCTAAGCCGCCCGCGTACGGGCGCAACAGACGGTCCACCCCCGGTGGTGGAGGCGCGGTGGTTCCGGTGGAAGTCATGCGCTCACCTTCGCCGCGTCCGCGGCCCGCTGGATTGAAGAAATGTTCCGTCGGGGCGGGCCCGTAGCATGGACGCATGTCAACTGCCGTGCGCCAGCGCGTCGTTGCCCCCGTGTGGCAGGTCACGCGCCCGGCCCGGCCCGGCCGCGTACCCGGCGTCGTCCTGGCGGGGATGCGCGACCGCGGCCCGGCTCCGGTCGACCACCGGCTCGATCCGCACCCCGTGCTGACGCTGGCGCTGGCCTGCGGTGAGGGGGCGCTCGGCATCGACGAGTCGACGGGGCGGCGGCACCGCGGCAGCCTTGTCACCGGGCTCGGGTTCGGCGTCGGCGGTGCGGCGCGGGTGCGGGCCGCGAACGTCGAGTGGATGCAGGTGCGCGTGTCCCCCGCCATCGCGCGCGCCGTGCTGAGCGTGGGCCCTGCTGAGCTGGAGAGCTCCGTGGTGACCCTGGACGACCTGTGGGGAGAGCGGCGGGCGGCCCGGCTGCGCGAGCAGCTGGCGGCGACCGCCTCGTGGGAGGAACGCTTCGCGCTCGTCGAAGCCGTCCTCGCCCGGCTGAGCGCCGCGGGGCCCGCCATCGAGCCGGAGCTGGCCTGGGCCTGGGACCGTATCGTCGCCGAGCACGGCCAGGTGCGGGTCGAGGAACTGGCCGACGAGCTGGGCTGGAGCCGCAAGCGCCTGTGGTCCCGCTTCCACGCGCGGCTCGGCCTGCCGCCCAAGCGCGCCGTGAAGCTCGTCCGCTTCGACTGGGCCGCCACCCGCCTGGCCGGGGGCCAGGAGGCGGCCAGGGTGGCGGCCGACTGCGGCTACGCCGACCAGTCGCATCTGCACCGGGACGTCATGGCGTTCACCGGTGTGACCCCCGCAACCGTGGCCGGCCAGTCGCTCATCGCGACGGCCGACATGGCGTGGGTGGACCACGTGCCGCGCCTCTCGGCACGATGGGGCAATGCCCCAGCCTCCCGTTTCGACGGGCCGCACCGGCCACCGCCGCCAACCGGCGGAGGCACCCGAGGCGAACGAGTTCCCGGGCAGAGTACGGATGTACGGTCCCGTCACCGGCGCCGGCAGCCCGCTCGCGCCGCCGATGCGGGCGACTCCGGCTGACGGCGGCTTCGTGGGACGGTGCGATCCGGGCATCGCGCACGAGCGACCACCCGGCTACGGCCACGGCGGCGTCAGCGTCAGCGTCAGCGTCAGCGTCAGCGTCAGCGCCATGCTCCTCGACGAACTTGCCGTCCCTCAATCACACAAGGGGAGACACCGCCCCTACGTGGAAACAGCGCGCCCTTCTCTCCACGCGTGAGCGACGCGTGAGCGGACGGTGGAGCACGAGCCTCCAGAAGCGGGACCAGCGATCACACCGGGTGGTGCTGACCTGCAAGGACAGCACCACCCGGCATGACCCCACACCTTTGATCATGAATTGCGTCCCACTCCTAAAGCGGGTGTCGCAGGTTCGAATCCTGCCGGGGGCACAGTCTCTGACCAGCGCGTTTACCTCTCTCGGGTAGGCGCGCTGTTCGTCGTGGCCGTGGCATTGGTGCGGGTGTATGCCGGGCGTGACCTCTCACGAAGAAGGTTCTGTATCAACCGAGGCCTGCGCCGGCGCCACGTGACGGTGGAAGCGGCCCCGCCGCGCGAACTCGCTCCCTGGGACGTGATCGCGAAGGATCTCGCGGACGCCGTCAAGGACGGCACAACGCTGCCCGGCGAGGGCGTCCCCACCGTCGGCGCCATCGCCCCGGCTCAAGAACGACGGTCTCATCGCCGCCCTGGCAGTCGGGGCACGGTGGCTCGACGCAAACCCCCCGCCGGCGGGCTCGGTGCCGGCAGGCGGGGGGGCTGGCCGTGGATCGCTCCTCAGTGGTCGACGCGGCGGGCAATGGGCTCAGCGTGCGAACGGGCCGCCCAGCCGCGCATACGGCAGCTTCAGGGTCGTCACGGAGTACGTCTTGGAGCCCGTCGTCGTGATGCCAGACGTGGAGCCCTTGAGCTGGTGGACGAGGCCCCAGCGGTCCTCGTACCCCAGCTGCTCGTTGGTGTCGATCATCAGGTCGGCGCGGCCGTCGCGGGTGTAGTCGGTGAGCTTGAGGTAGGCGCCGAACTGGTCCTCGGTCTCGGGGGTGCCCGCGATGCCGGAGGTGTCCTGGGTGTAGGACTTGGCGCCGGTGCCGGTCAGGCCGCCCGCGCGGCCGAGCAGGACGGTGACCGAGCCGGCGTTGCGCTTGGTGCCGAGGTCCTCGCCGCGGGCGCCGATGGCGAGGTCCGCGTAGCCGTCGCCGTTGACGTCGCCGGCGGCGATGGCGGAGCCGAAGTAGTCCTCGTTCTCCGCGGAGCCGGGCACTCCGGTGGTGTTCTGACTGAACTTCACCGGCTTGCGGGCCGTGTTGGGGCCGCCGGAGCCGCCGTACTGGACGGTGACGTAGCCGCGCTCGCCGTCGCCCGTCTCGTAGCCGCGGCCGATGGCGAGGTCACCGTAGCCGTCCTTGTCGAAGTCGCCGATGGCGAGGATGTCGCCGCCCTGGTGGCCGCCGTCGTCCGGCACCAGCACCTCGCCCGCACGCTGGGTGAAGGTGCTGCCGCCGCGGTGGAAGTAGGCCCGCAGGTTGATGTCGTTGTCTCCCTGGAGATCCGACCCGAGTATGTACAGATCGGTCGCGGCGTCGGCGGTGACCCGGCCGGCGACCAGGTTGGGGGCGTGCAGATAGCCGTAGCCACCGCCCAGGGAATCCCAGCCGCTCTTTCCGCCGGTGCGTGTGAAGGGGCCCTTCAGGAGGACCACGCCCGCCCGGCTGTTGCTGGTCACGGCGAGGTCCGGGTCGCCGTCGCCGTCGAAGTCGCCGGAGACGACGTCCTCGCCGAAGTGGTCGCCCTGGTTCTCGTACTCCTGCGGGACCGGCGAGTTGAAGCCCGTGCCCGAGCCGAGGCCGCCCGCGCCGCCCCAGACGACGGTCAGCCCGCCCCGGGACTGGATGGTGCCGGCGTTCTCGCCGGGCGAGGAAACGACCAGGTCGGCGTAGCCGTCGCGGTCGAGGTCGGCGGTGGTGGCGGCGGCGCCCCACCAGTCGCCCTCCTCCACCGCGCCGGGGATGCCGGGCGAGTCCTGGTGGATGGTCTGGACGCGGGTGCCGGGGCCGGTCGACGTGCCGTAGACGACGGTGACCCGGCCGTCCTTGCCGTGCGAGCCGCCGAGCATGACGAAGTCGCGGTAGCCGTCACCGTTGAAGTCGTCGGACAGCTTGGCGGGGGCCGCCGACGCCGCGGGGGCCGTCAGGAGCGGTGTGCAGACCGCTGCCGCGAGGGCCACGGCAGCGGCGAGGGCGGTACGTCTGGCGCGCATGGGTCTCCGTTGTCGAGATCGCGCTGTGAGCGACCTGTTGATCTGATCGACTGCGCTCTACGACGTACCCGGCGGTCGAATGGTTGTACGTACGCTCACCCGCGGTTTCAGCCCCAGATGTCGTACTGCTGGAAACCGGTGCCGACCGAGACCCGGGGGGCAAAGATCTCGGTGGTCGCCTTCCCGGTGCCCTTGTAGAGGTAGAGCGTGCCGCCGGGGGTGCGGGCCAGGAAGTCGGCCTTGCCGTCGCCGCTGATGTCGCCGACCGCGTCGAAGGCGTTGTAGCCGGTCCAGGCGCTGCGCACCTTGATCCGGGAGGAGAAGGCCTCGGAGCCTGCCTTGCCGGTGCCCTTGTACAGGTACAGGTCGCCGGTGCCGGACTGGCGGGCGAGCAGGTCGGCCTTGCCGTCACCGGTGAGGTCGCCGTGGCCGCGCACGGAGTTGTACTGGTTCCAGCCGGTGCGGACCGAGTAGCGGGAGCCGAAGGTGCCGTTGCCCTTGCCCGGGTAGATCCACAGTATCCCGCCGGAGTCCACCGACAGGATGTCGGGCAGGTAGTCGCCGGTGACGTCGCCCGGCGCGATGATCCGGGTGCGGGTCTTCCAGCCGGTGGAGATCCTCGTGTCGGTCCAGGAGCCGTCCGTACGGGCGCTGTTGAGCACGAAGTGCGCCCAGTACACGTCGCCGGTGGAGCTGACCCGGTAGATCAGGTCCTGGTAGCCGTCCCGGTTGAGGTCCGTCTGGAGGACCAGGTTGGCGCCGCTCCAGTTGCCCCAGGAGGTGCGGGCGCCGAAGGAGCTGCCGTCTGAGTCCTTCTCGTAGCCGGTCTTCGTGGAGGAGTTCCGGACGAAGATGTCGGCCTTGCCGTCGGCCTTGCTGTTGAAGGTGCTCAGGTTCGTGTCGTCGATCTGGGGATAGGCGGAACCGACGTACGCACTCACCTTGGTGAAGACGCTGTAGTAGTCCTTCGCCACGCAGTCGTTGTAGTAGCCCCAGGAGGCCACGCCGACGATCCTGCCGCCCGCCACGAGCGGGCCGCCGAAGTCGCCGTCGCACATCGCGCTGGTACCGGTGTCGCTCCCGCTCTGCGTGCCCGCGCAGACCATGCGCCCCGCGACGAAGGCCGAGTCGTAGACGCCGGAGCAGGTGCTGTCGGACTGCAGGGTCAGCGTGGCCGTCCGCAGCGTCTGGGAGATGTCCTGGCCGGTGGAGCTGGTACGGCCCCAGCCGTAGACCTTGGCCTGGGTGCCGGCGGCGTACGAGCCGGTGTCGCCGGAGGTGACCATGCGGATCGGCGTGGCCTTGACCGGGACGGACAGGGTGAGCATGCCGAGGTCGTTCTCGTTCTTCCCCGCCTCCTTGTCCACCGGGTCGTACCCCGGTTGCCACCACTGGCGCAGCACGGCCGTGGCCTGCCCGCCGTGCAGTTCCGTGGTGCCGGTGGAGTCAGTGGTGGGCAGTTGGTCGGTACCCGTGACGACGGCGCCGTGGGCCTGCCAGTTGTAGTCCCTGTTGTCGTTCCTGAGGCAGCGGGCGGCGGTCAGGATCTTCGTCGGCGCCACGACCGCGCCGCCGCAGAGGAAGTCCACGTCGTCGCCGGTGTCGGTGGTGTTCTTGTCGTCGTGGTACCAGAGCTGGGCCATCCACGGGGCCGTGCTGATCGCGGTCTCGCCGCCACCGATGATCATCGGTTCGACGCTCGACGTGTTCGTGCCGGAGTTCAGCGAAGACTTGTTGGTCGTCCGACCCGCGGTGTCGTCGCCGGCGAGGGCGCCCGCGATGCGCTTCTCCAGGGTGGCGAGCGAGGGCGAGCCGATGGCCGGCTTGACCGTCGGGGTCGGCACGGCGGTGGCCGCACCGGCGGAGGAGGTCATCAACGCGGCGGCGACGGCCGCGGCGACACCGGCGGCGACGACGGGCAGGGCGATGCGTCTCCGACGTCTGTGACGGCCGCCGGACGGTGTCGTGGTCAAGGGAGTCCCCCAGAAGAAATATGAGACAGGAGGGACGCGTGGTGCGTCCCTCCCTCTCAGCGCCGGAAAGCCGACCTCCGTCACCGATCGCCACGGTCCGCCTCGGCGAGGTACACGCCTTGGCCGTGACCAGGCCCGTGTCCTTCAACCGGGCCGGCGCGGTATCGAACAGGACATCGGCACGGCCGGCCTCGGCCGGCCGCTCGCGGAAGTCGGGCAGCCGAACGGCCCTGAACTGTCGCAGTACGCCCGGCGCTTGTGGTCGGGGGACAGTCAGGTGTACCCGACCTGCATGCACCAGTAGGACAACCACAGGAGCTGATTCCGCGTGCGCGTTCGAGTGATGACGAAGCGAATGGCCGTCGTGGCGACAGCGGCCGCAGCTCTCGCCGCCGACTCACTGGCCACGGCCCCCACCGCCTCCGCCGATGACCACAACAACACCCGCGACGACGACCGGGTCCACCCCCGCCCGGCGGCCCAACTGGAGGCGGTGCCGATGCCAATCCCGGTCGGATGAACGTTTCTCCCAGGCGAGACGGCCTGCAGCCAACTCTTCCGCAGGTCACAGCCCGCCCAGAGAGAACTCGTCGTGAGACGAACTCGGCGACGCTGCACGGGAGTTTCGCCGGCGCCATGCGTCAGCGGCGAAGAGCCTGGGCCGCCTCGCGCTCATGGCGCGGCCACACGGGTGGTTCTGCGCGGAGCGCCTACGCCCGCCTTCGGCTTCGTGACGCCTTGGCCGTACAGGGGACTTGGGCCGGCAGGGGGCCGACTCCCTTGTTCGTTGGTCAGACGATCCGGCGTGCCGTCAAGCAGATTTCAGACATTTGCGCATTAACCTCTCGTCACCTTATGACGTGGCGGATTCGCGTACGCGTCCGCTTCAACGCTCGGAGAAGACATGCGCAAGTCTCGCAAGACCGCTGTCGTGGCCGTCCTCATCAGCGCCATCGGCTTCCTCGGCACCGGCACCGGCACCGCCTACGCCGACGGGCATGGGCGCGATCACGGACAGAAGCACTCACAGAAGCACTCGCAGAAGCACGGGCACAAGCACAAGAAGGGAGAGAAGGAGCAGAGCAAGGAGAGCCAGACGCTCCTGATCAACCAGAGCACCAGTTGCTCGACGACCGAAGAGAACGTCGACGTGATGGGCCAGTCCGGGGTCGAGAACGGCCGGGAGGGCAACCGGGACAACGGCGAAGGCTCGCCGGGCTCGCAGACCACCAACCTCGGGTCGAGCCAGGGCTGCAACAACACCGTCGTCCTCGGCAAGTAGCTCCAGCGCCGTCCGGCCTGCAAGGGCGAAGGCCACCTACCGATCTCGGTAGGTGGCCTTTGCCGTCCAGGTGGCCGTCCTGGACGACGTGGGTGGTGAAGGTTTGCCGGTGAGGGGCGGGTTCCGCGTTCGGGGCGTGATCGACTGGGTAACGAAGCCGCGAGAAGCACCCGCCTTGTCCCCGGTCAGGAAGTGAAGCCATGCACCGCAGAACCACCTTGACCGCTCTCGCCCTCGCGCTCGCCACCGCCATCGGCGGAACGGCCTACGCCACCCAGGCAGGCACCGAGGCCGGCCCGTCCGGTCGGCACCACTCCAGCAGCCTCCTGGACAAGGTGCCCGAGCGCGGGGTGCTGCGCGTGTGCACCACCGGTGACTACCGGCCGTTCAGCCATCTGGACCCCGCCACGAAGTCGTACACCGGCATCGACATCGACATGGCGAAGAATCTGGCGACCGGCCTGGGGGTGAAGCCCCGGTTCGTGGCCACCACTTGGGCCGAGCTCATGGACGACCTGACCGAGGGCAAGTGCGACATCGGCATGGGAGGCGTCTCCGTGACGCTGGCCAGAGCGCGCAAGGCGTACTTCAGCACGCCCTACCTCGTCGACGGCAAGGCCCCGATCGCCCGCTGCGAGGACAAGAGCAAGTACCAGTCCCTGAAAGAGATCGACCGGCCGGGTGTCCGGGTGATCGTCAACCCCGGTGGCACCAACGAGGCGTTCACCAAGGCCAACATCCGCCAGGCCACGGTCATCACCCACACCGACAACACCACGATCTTCGACGAGATCATCGCGGGCCGCGCCGATGTGATGATCACCGATGGCAGCGAGACCGAGTACCAGTCCAGGCTTCACCCGGAACTCTGCGCGATCAACCCCGACAAGCCGTTCACCTTCGGCGAGAAGGCATACGTCCTGCCACGTGGCGACGAGGAGTTCAAGGAGTACGTCGACCAGTGGGTCCACCTGGCCACCCACGACGGTACCTACGACGGTTACGCCGCGGACTGGCTCGGCTGACCCGGCACGAGTCCACGTTCGGGTGGGTGGGCGCTACTGGTAGCGGATGCGGCGCGGGACCGTGAAGTACTGGCCG
Organism: Streptomyces sp. cf386; assembly: GCF_900103585.1. Classification (GTDB taxonomy): domain Bacteria; phylum Actinomycetota; class Actinomycetes; order Streptomycetales; family Streptomycetaceae; genus Streptomyces. The sequence goes on along the minus strand of NZ_FNHV01000002.1, from coordinate 481,366 downwards.
TATTCGTCGGCGTAGTCGTCGAGGAGTCCACGCAGTTTCCGGGCCTCCGCCGGGAGCGCCGCCGAGAAGGCGGCCCACCCGGTGAAGGTCAGCTCGCGCGGCAGTTCGACGAGGCCGGTGATCGCGTCCCAGAAGGCGCTCCAGTTCCGGCCGTAGAAGTCGGGGAACATCAGCTCCCGCTGAAGGAGCCGTTGGAGTTCCTCGGCGTCCCGTACCCCGGTCAGGTCGATGACCACCGAGTCGGGGACCGTGGGCTCCGCTTCGTTCGTTTCGTCCGTCATCACGGTCAGGGGTCCTTCCCGTCAGGCCAGGCCGAACCGCTCGGCGTGCACCTGTCGCGCCGGGACCCGCAGGTCCCGCAGGGCGGACAGCACCGCCGTGGTCATGGCGGGCGGGCCGCAGACGTACACGTCGCGTTCGGTGACGTCGGGGACCAGTCGGTGCAGGCTGTCCGGGGCGAACGGCGGGGTGCCGCCCTCGGCTGTCCTGCCGGTGAGCAGGTGCAGCCGCCCGCCGCGGAGCGCGACCAGGTGGCGCACCTCGTTCAGGAGGACGGCGTCGGCCTCACTGCGGACCCGGTACAGCACGACGACGTCACCGGAGCCCTGTTCCTCCAGCATCGCCCGCACGGGCGTGATGCCCACGCCGCCGGCGATCAGCAGGGCGCCGGGCCGGGTCCGGTGCAGCGAGGTGAAAGCCCCGTACGGTCCCTCGACGAAGGCGCGGCTGCCGACGGGGACGTCACGCAGGCCGGCGCTGGCGCTGCCGACCGCCTTCGCCGTGAGGCGCAGCCCCCGTCCGTCGGGCGCCGCCGACAGGGAGAAGGGGTTGGCCGGCCACCAGTGGTTGTGCCCGGGGAACCGCCAGATGCAGAACTGGCCCGCGCGGGCGGGGAGTTTGTCGAGGTGGCGGCCGGTGACGTACACGGAGACCACCTGGTCCGACTCCGGCACCACGGCCGTCACGCGGAACTGGTGGTAGGCGTTGCGCCACAGCGGCACGGCGAGACGCCCGGTCAGCAGGGCGCCGAAGGCGAACAGCCACAGGATCCACCAGTAGGCCGTGGCGAACGCGGAGGACGTGAAGGTCGTGGTCTCCTGCAACTGGTGGACGAACGCCAGGCCCAGGGCCACGTAGAGCAGCAGGTGCAGACCGTGCCAGACCTCGTACTGGAGCCGCCGCCGCAGGGCACGGGTGGAGATCACGGCGATCACGACGATGACGGCCGCGGCCAGCATGCCCAGCAGGGAGGCCGGCACCCCGCTCAGGGCGACGAACGTCTTCGCCATGGACGTGTCGTCGAGCGTCGCGTAGCCGAGCACCACCAGCGTGGCGTGGGTGAGGACGGTCCACAGCAGGGTGAAGCCGACCCAGCGGTGCCACACCGTGAGCCGGTCCATTCCGATACGGCGGTCCAGCCATGGCAGCCGGGCCACCAGCAGCAGTTGGAACAGCATCAGCAGGGCCGCGTGCAGTCCGAAGAACTTCGCGACCGTGAGCACGCTGTTCTTGCCCGAACCGGCGCTGAGGAACAGCGCCTCGATGATCACCACGTTGACGAGGACGAAGGTCCACATCGCCCAGCGCGCCGCGTCCACCGGAAGCACGGTGCCGCCGCGCAGCGTGTTGCTCGTAGCCGCCATGGTTGCTGCCTCTCATCCCCCGTGGCCGCAGTGCGAACGGCCGTATGCGCAAACCCCATGAAGACCGAGGCAATCGGCCGAATGCGCACCTCGATCGGGTAAGAATACGGCGGACGGGCCCGATCCGTTCATGCCGGAACCATGGAATCTGACCGCCTTTGGTGCGTTGTAAGTCAGCACGACGGAAGGGGCGGCCCCGGAGTCCTCCGGGGCCGCCCCTTCCGGCTGTCTGCCTACCTGGTCAGGAGCCGGACATCAGGAGCCCGACATGACGTCCCCGAACATGGGGTCGTCCCCCGACTTCCCGATGCCCACGGACCCCGCACCGAAGCTCACCGCGCCGGTGGTCGTGATGCCTCCGGTGGAGCCGCGCAGGACCCATACGGCGCCGTCGTCGCTGTTCTCGCCGCCCGCGCCCACCGACAGATCGGCGCGGCCGTCCTTGTTGTGGTCGGCGAGGTGGATGGCGTCGCCGAACATGTCCGATGGCTCGTTGGCGCCCGGGACACCCGAGGTGCCCTGGTTGAAGGACTGGGCACCGGTGGCCTTCAGGCCGGAGGCGCTGCCGCGCAGCACCCAGACGCTTCCTGTGTGGCTCGCGGAGCCAACGGTCTCGAAGACCGCGCCGACGGCGAGGTCCGGGTAGCGGTCACCGTTGACGTCGCCCGCGGCGAGTGTGCTACCGAACAAGTCCCAGGATTCGTCCGCGCCCGGCACACCCGCGGTGTCCTGGGTGAAGACGGTGCTGCGCGTGGTGTCGACGCCCGCCGCGCCGCCGTGGAACACGGTGACGTAACCGCCCTCCGCCGTCTGGTCCAGGACCTCGGGGGAATCGGTGCCGACGACCAGATCGTCGTGCCCGTCGCGGTCGAAGTCGGCCGCGGTGAGCGCGCTCGCGTACCCAGGGCCCACCTCGGTCTGCAGCGCGGGCCCGGTCGAGGCGCCCAGGTAGACGAAGTTGCCCGCGGAGGACCCGACCACCACGTCGTCCGCCCCGTCGTTGTCGAAGTCGCCGGCGGCCAGCTGGACGGCGCCGTTGGGGTACGAGCCGGACTCGATCTGCGCGTCGAAGCGCAGCTTCCCGGCCGCGCCGGCGGACTTGGTGAAGCCGCCCTTGAAGATCCACACGTCCTTGCCGGTGGAACCGACCGCCAGATCGACCTTCCCGTCACCGGTGAAGTCACCGACCGCGAGCGACTGGCCGAACCGGTCGTGGCCCGACGCGTTCGGGTCGCTGATCGACGTGCCGCCCGACAGACCGGACGAGCCGCCCCACAGGATCGTGACCGAACCGCCGTCGGCATCGCTGCCGACGTCCTCCAGCGGTGTGCCCACGACGAGATCGCCGTAGCCGTCTCTGTTGAGGTCACCGTGCGCGAGTTCGGTGCCGAAGCGGTCGGAGGCCTCCGAGTCGCCCGGCACACCGGAGGAAGTCTGCGATGTGGTCTTGTGCCGCGCGGCGCTGATCCCGCTCGACGAGCCGTAGTTGACGACCACGGCGCCCGCCTTCGCCTTCCCGCCCGCGACGGCCCCCGGGGCGCCGGTCGCCAGATCGCGGTAGCCGTCACCGTTGAAGTCGTCGGCGAGACCCGACGCGGCGGCACTCGCGCCGCCGGGCAGGGTGATGAGCAGGCCACCGGCCAGGGCGGCCGCGACGGCGGTGGCGCCCAGGACGAGGGGACGCCGGGAGCGCTTGTGGTGGGGCCGGGACATGGATTCCTCTCCAGGACATACGTACGGGCTCAGAGATGACCTCTGGTGAGCCTGAAGGGTTGTACGGGAAAGGAGTGTCAGCCGTGGGGAGTCACAGGTCAGCCGTAGGGGATCACCACCACCGACCGGTCCGTGCCGGTCTGGAGCCGGGACGTGCCGTTGCCGATGGCGCTCCACACCTCCAGTCGTACGGTTCCGCCACTCAGGTTGCCGAGGGTGCCGGTGGTCGCCTTGAGGCCGCGGGACTGGGTGTACTCCTCCCAGCCGGTGACCGGGTCGGTGGCGAAGTACTGGTACGTCTCGGTTCGGTCGAACGTGCCGTCGCCCGTGAGGTCGTAGCTGATCCTGGCCTGCTGGCCGAGGCCGACCGTGGTGTCCGCGTCCACCTGGAGGCGGAAGGTCGTGGCGGCGCCGGGGGTGAGGGTGCCGTTGACGCCCTTGATCTCGTACACGAGCGGTTGGTGCGGGGTGCCGTCGTGGTTGGCGCCGCCGGCCGAGGGGAGGGTGTCGCCGGCCGCCGTGCCGCCGGTCGCGGTGGTGAGCGTGCCGCCGGAGCGGAGCTGGTAGGTGTTTCCGGTCGGGGGTTCGGGGTCCGGGTCCGGGTCGCCGCTCCCGGTACCGGTGGTCGTCGCCGTCGAACGCGCGGGCACGGAGAGGGTCTTGCCGTCGGAGAAGGTGACCGTGCGTGCCGTGGCGCCGTGGTTGTGGGCGACGTACGTCCGGACGGTGCCCTTGGTGAAGGTGGCCGAGGTGGGGAGGTCGCCGGTCACCGTCGCGTCGGGGGCGCCGTACTCGTTCAGGGCGCTCAGCCAGTGGTACGTGTGGGCCTTGGACTCGCCCTCCTCCGGGGTGTAGGCGGCGTTGCCGGCGTCCCACTTGGCCTTCGCCGCCGCGGGGTCGGCGAGCGACTGGAACTCCCAGAGGATGTCGCGCCATTCGACGGCCGGGCCGCCGTTCTCCCGCTCCAGCTCCGCGAGGTTGCGTCGGATCGCGGCCTTCTCGCCGCCGAGGTGGAGGCTGGAACCGCTGGTCACGGGGAGGACGTTGATGCCGTGGATCTCCTCGGGGTTGGCGGTCCACCAGGTGGCGTAGGCGGCGCCGCTGCCCCAGACCATGCCGGCGGTGTCATGGCCGAAGGAGGACGGGAAGACCTGCTCGTCGGCGTCGAACCAGTACTGGGCGATCGCCTCCGACTCCGTGGTCAGCAGATAGCTGCCGAGGTCACGCAGGGCGGTGTCTCCGGTGGCCGAGCCCCACAGGACGAGGGCGGCGCTGAGGTTGGTGGACTCGGACGACGACTCCTGGTTGTTGCCGGCGGCGAAGCCCTGGTGCCCGGAGGCCCAGCTGTGTCCGGCGTAGACGTCGAAACCGCGCAGGAAGGGGAAGGCGCTGTCGGTGCGGCTGGGGTTGGCCGTGTCGCGCACCAGGGTCTCGACCATGCCGCCCCAGGCCGAGTCGGCGGCCCAGGCCTGGTCGTACTGGGCCACGATCGCGGCCGCGTAGACGTAGTAGCCGTAGTGGAAGTGGTGGTCGTTGAGCTCGGTGTCGCTGCCGTAGGAGGCGGGGTAGCCGGTGAGGGTCTTCCAGGCGCTGTCGTAGGAGAACTCGTTCGCGCCGCCCGCGGTGAACCAGTCCTGGAGGCGGCCCTTGATCAGGCCGAGGAGCTTGTCGCGGATCGCGCCCTCGCCGATCTGGTCGGCCAGCGGCACCAGTTGGGCGAGTTTGCCGAGCGCTTTGCCGGTCCAGTAGGTGTCGGTGGCGCCGGAGAAGGGGTCGGCGGCGTTCGCGACCTCGTTCAGATAGCCCTTGAGCCGGGCCGCGTCGACGTCACTCGGCTTCGGCAGCGTGGGCAGCACGGCGGAGGCCGGCCGGCCGGTGGTGAAGGAGGCCGACTCGCGGACCTTCATGGTGCCGCGCGGGGAGACGTAGGTGTACGCGGTGAGGGCGTCGGTGGTGTTCAGCCACTGGTGGCGGTAGAGGGCCTGCAGCGTGCCGCGCTCGGTGCCCTCCTTGGCCTCGGTGGTGAGCGTGTAGGTGGCCTTCACGGTGCCGCCGGTGGAGCTCCAGTTCACGGTCGAGCCGGTGACGAAGCTGTACGCGTACTTCCGGTAGGTGGCGAGGGCGTCCGTGGTGGGGAGGACAGCCACGGAGAAGTAGTCCTTCGCACCGAGGCCGGCGCTGATCGTGGAGCCGGAGACGTTCCAGTCGCTGCCGGTCGGCGCGAACAGCGCGTAGTGGTGGCCGGCGACCGTGATGCCGAGGACGCTGCCCTGGTCTGCGAAGACGGTGGGCGCCTCCGCGGTGGTGATCCGGGCGTCACCGCCGGAGCCCTTGGCGTAGACGAAGGGCATGCCGTGGCCGATCGTCGTCCGCAGGGTGCGGGTGCCGTCGGACCAGTACGGGGTGACCGTCCAGTCGGACCAGTCGTCCGCCTTGGTGTCGGGGGAGTTGAGCCCGGCGAGGCCGATGGTGAGGTCGCGCTTGTGGGCGTACTCGTACTGGCGGCCGTCGCCCACGATCGCGGGGCTCGTCGGGTAGCCGACGTCGAGTCCGCCGGAGCCGGCCTGGTAGGTGAGGGGATGGCCGTACATCGGGGTGGAGTACGGGTTGTCGCCGTAGCGCTGGAAGGCGAGGGAGGACCACCAGTCGTTGGTGGGCACCGGCCGGTCCTTGGCGGCGGCGGTGACCTTGGGGAGGACCGGAGTACCGGTGTTGGTGGTGGGGCCCGACGTACCGGCGGGGCGGCTGTCGGAGTAACTGCCGGAGCCTACGGGGACGGTGGCGGCCACCGCCGGGACGGCCGCAGGACCGAGTCCTACGGCGGCCAGGGCGGTGGCCAGGAGCAGCACCGCGGCGGATCTGGTGTGGGGGGCTGGCATGGACTGCACCTCATGTCATCGCGACGGAAGGGGATGACTCATCACGGACCGGACGAAACTTGAGAGCGCTCTCAGATTTGCCGCGAATTTACGTCCGTTGAACATGGGCGTCAATAGGTGTCACGGCAACGGGACTTGGGGCTCCGCGTACAGCGCACCCAGTCTGTGCCGAGCGATAGCATCCCGCATGCCCATTCCTTGGGAGTCCAGCGCCGACGCGTTCGCACAGGTTTTCAGGCAGCGTGGGATCGATCCCGACGCCGTACGTGATGTCGAGGCCGCGTGGGAGGCGTTCGGTGAGTTCCTCCAGATCGAGATCGCGGGGATCGAGGGGCCCGAGAACGATGGCGACGGCTTCATCGTCTCATGGGGCAGGTGGGGCTGGAACGACGACCAACCTGCTCTGTCCTTCGGCCGGCAGCTGGCCGTCACCGAGGCCGGTACGCGCGACGATCCCCATACGCAGCCGGAGTACTGGCAGGTGGAACTTCTGCTCACCTTCGCCGAGGACCCGGCCTGGGCCGACCTCGACAGCCTCGGCCCTCAGGACACCGGGTTCGACTTCGACGAGATCGGCGCACCCAGAAACGCCGCGCTCGGCCGGATCCGCCGCTTCCTCCAGTCCTGCCCCCAGCCGGCGGCTCTCTGGCGAGCGGAGCCCGCTCGCAGTGGCCTGACCCTTGAGCGGGTGGACTAGTGGACCAGTAGTGGGCCGGCGGCCTCAGTCGCCGGGAGTGGCGGTCAGCGCGTCGATCAACTGTCGGGCGCGGGTCTGCTCGCTCAGGAGGGTCTCGACCAGGGGGCCGGTGCCCGGGTCGGGGGTCGGGTTGCCGCCGGAGTCGGTCGGAGTCGCCGTGTTCGGGCCGGCCGCCTCGTCGATGTACTGCTCGACGGGCCGGGCGTCGGCCGTCAGTCGGATGCGATCGCTTTTCACCGCGCTGTGCACCGAGGCGTAGTCGATGCCCAGGCGGGCCAGCCACTCACCGCCCGTGTAGCGGGTGTCGGGAGCCGGAGCCCTCTCCCCCGCCAGATGCGGGTACCGGCGCGCGACCTCGTGGGTGGCCAGGATCGCCAGCAGGACATGCTCGGTGCCCACGGTGCCGTTGCCGAGGCGACGTGCCTGCTCGTAGGTCTCCATGCCGACCCACCAGGCAGGCCTCGACGCCAAGTTGGTCCCGCCGCTCTTGACCAGCCACCGCTTCCAGAAGGGCAGGTGACGATACTGCTTACGGCCGAGAAGGACGTCGCGCGTGGCGTGCAGCAGGGGGGTGAGGTCGTCCTCCCGGCCCCCGGTGCCGCCGTCGAGGCGGGCGCGTACGGCTTGCGGTGAGACACCGCAGACGCCCAGCATCTCCGCCGCGCGGTTGTCCTCCTCCAGCAGTGCCCGCAGCAGATGAGCGCCGCCGAACTTCGCCGCGCCATCCCGTCGCGCCTGCTCCATCGCTGCGGTCAGCGCCCTGGCCGCGGCGCCCGTGAAGCGGATGCGCCGATCACCGTCTTCGCCCAGCACGTCCCGCGCGGCAACGCTTCCCTCGACGTCGTCGGCACCGCTCCACGCGGCGTCCCGGTCATTCCTGTCCCGCAACACCGCCAGCAGTGCGGTCTTGGTCGCCCCTTCGTCCGCGAGTGCTTCGCGAGCGGCCCCCTTGGCCGTGGTGATGCCGGCAAGCAGGTGCTCGGTACCGATGGCTTCCTCGCCGGTCGCCCGCACGCCCCGGGCGGCCCCCAGGATTCCCACGGTGTTCCAGTCGGGCGCCTTGATCGCTTCCATGCTGCCTTTCCTCTGCTTGCCGGTCCTGTTCTGGCCGATCCTGACGTGCAGACTCCCCGACCGGGGGCGGAGACCACATCGCCCCGCAGGCGGATCTCCCTCTGCCCCTCCAGGTGGACCTGGCCCAACTGAGCCCCTCCCCCTCCGGGAGACACCGCCCCCGGACCCCCAGGACCAAGCCCCCCAATCGCCTCCATCCGGGCCCGCGCCGAACAGCGGACGTGAACGACCGTAGGGAGCCGGTTGCCGACAGGCGCATACTGGGGGCAATGACAAAGCCTGCTGCACCTAAGCGCCATCTGCCCACCAGCCCCTTCAAGGCCCCGGTCACGCCGGCTCCCAAGCACTTTGCCGTGGGCGACCAGGTCACACACGACATGTACGGCCTCGGCCGGGTCATCGGCATCGAGGACGGAATCGCGGTACTCGTGGATTTCGGCTCGACGCAAGAACGGATCTTGAGCCCGTACGCCAAGATGACCAAGCTGTAAGACCGCGCTGTACCCAGTCACGGCCTGCCGGCCCCTCGGGGACCGGCACGAATGGAGACCTCTCATCGATCCGACCTCGCTGTTCTCCGCTCCGGAAGGGGCAACCCACAGTCCTGTCACAGCACTGCCGCCTCCGACGACAGACCCCTTCCAGGCCCCGGATTTCGGGGAAGACGAGACCCTCGCGTTCGAGGCTGAGGGGCACAGTGCCTGAACAGGCAGAACGCGGAAGACAACACCCCTCGGAGTGATCTCCGTGGGGTGTTCTCATGTGGCCTTCCGGTGCCCGGTCACACCACCCCGAGATCCAGCATCGGGTCGGCGACCGCCACGACTCCCTGGACCGGCAGAGTCCGCCGCCGCGTGCTCGTCGAGTTCGTTCCGGATTGGGCAGGGCAACGCGACCGAGCACGGTACGCCCCAGACGGAGCCTGGGCCCCTCCATGCCGGGCCCGGGTCCTGGTCCGCGCGTACTCCTTGATCCGGGCGCGGCGGACCTCCTTGATGTCCTAGAGCAGTTCTCCGTCGATGCCAGACACGACGACCCGATCTCGACATCGGAGCGGCCCTTGGGGTCGAGGTCGGCGCCGCCCTTGTGCGTCACGTGCCGCCTGGTGGAACCCGGACTGTTACGACGATCGCGCGGCCGGCGCTCAGCGCACCGTCAGGCCGCCGCTGACGACCAGCGTCTCGCCGGTCACATAGGTGCCGTGGCACAGCTTCCAGACCCAGTCGGCGATCTCCTCGGGCTGAGCCGCCCGGCCCAGCGGGACGGCCTGCACGGCCTGTGCCATACGGCCCCCCGCGCGCGTGCCCGGGGTGTCGACCCAGCCGGGGGCGACGGCGTTGACCACGATGCCGTCGGGGCCGAGTTCGTCGGCGAGGGAACGGGTCAGACAGACGACGGCGGCCTTCGAGGCGCTGTAGATCAGCTGGCCGGGGGAGACGGCGAAGGCGTCGATCGAGGCAAAGTTGACGACCGTACCGCCGCCCGCCGCGCGCAGCGCGGGGACCGCTTCGGCGGTCACGTTGAGGGTGCCGAGGACGTTCACGTCGAAGACGCGCCGGTACGTCGTCTCGTCGAAATCGGCGAGGAGGGTGGGCGGGTAGATACCCGCCGCGTTGACCACGGCGCGCAGGCCCTGCGGGGTACCCAGTGCCCGGGCGACGGCACAGCGGCTGGCGAGCCTCGCGGATCAGGTGCAGGAGTGGGCGGTGGAGGCACTGTGGTCGGAGGGTGTGGCGGCGGTCTGGCCGCACTGTCCGGACCATCCGGACACGCATCCGCTTCAGGCCCGGGTCGTCGACGGTACGGCGGTGGGGGCGTGCCCGAAGGGCGGGGCGGTGTTCGCGCGGGTGGGCGGACTGGAGGGGGACGCCCGGGCGCGATGACGTGCGGGACAAGGAAGGGCAGGCGCGCCGGGCGCACACTGGAAGCAGAAGGTCATGCTTCGTGAGCCGGACGTGGAGGTGGGCCATGAGCACCCTCGAAGAACACGTGGATGTCGGCGTTCCGATCGACAGGGCCTGGGACGATCTGCACCGGGTCGAGAACTATCCCCAGTTTCTGGCAGGTGTGCGCGGGGCCCGTACGGAGTCGGGCGGACGGGCGCGGCTGGATGTCGAGGCCGGGGGGCGGGCCCGGGAGGTCCAGGCCGAGGTGTCGGACCGGGCGGGGGAACGCGTGCTGGAGTGGCGTACCACGGGCGATCCCCGGCTGGCGGGTTCCTTCTCGCTGCTGCCCATCGACCAGGGGAACACCCGGGTCCAGGCGCGAGTCGAGTACGACCCCGGCACGGTCCGGGAGACCTTCGGCGGGCCCAAGGGGTTCGCTCAGGCGAACGCGATCGAGCGGCTCGTCCGGGGTGATCTGGAGCAGTTCAAGGAGTACGTCGAACAAGGGCGGTGAGTGAACGCCGCCCCTGCCGGGCCGGCCGGTGAGCGCGCCACACGGCTCAGGGCTTGCGGCCCACCCCGCAGTACGCGTCGACCGCGGCCGTCGCGGGGTCCGCCGGGCCGAGGGCGTCGGGGCGCCACTCGGGTACCTGGACGATGCCCGGGTCCACCAGGTCGAGCCCGTCGAAGAAGGCGGCGATCTCGCCGATGCTGCGGACGTGGTACGGCACGGCGCCGCTCGCGTTGTACGCCTCCGACGCGGCGATCATGCCCTCGCTCGTGGCCGTGCTGTCGCTGATCACCAGATGACTGCCCGAGGGGAGGCCGGCCAGCAGGCGGCGTACCAGGTCGAGGGCCTGGTCGTGGTCGGCGACATGGCCGAGCGTGTTGAGGATCATCAGGGCGACCGGGCGGGAGAGGTCGAGCGTGCCCGCGGCGGCCTCGAGGACGCGCTCGGGGTCGTACAGGTCGGCGTCCAGGAACGTCGTGATGCCCTCGGGGGTGCTGGTGAGCAGGGCGCTCGCGTGGGCCAGCACGACGGGGTCGTTGTCGACGTACACGATCCGCGCGTCCGGCGCCACGCGCTGGGCCACCTGGTGGGTGTTGTCGGCGGTCGGCAGTCCGGTGCCGATGTCCAGGAACTGCCGTAAGCCCGCCTCACCGGCAAGGTGGCGTACGGCGCGGCCCAGGAACCGGCGACTGGTGACGGCCACGTCGACGAGGCCGGGGAAGATCTCCTTGATCTCGTCGCCGATCTGCCGGTCGACCTCGTAGTGGTCCTTGCCGCCGACGAAGTAGTTCCAGAAGCGGGCGGAGTGCGGCTTGGAGGTGTCGGGGTCGGGCACGGCGGGGCCTCCTGGGGCTCGGCGGGGATCAGTGGGCTTGGGGTGGGGATCGGTTCCGGTGGTCAAATCCGCAACCAACCTAGGCCAACTCCCCCTGAACATGCTGGAGTTGACGATGAATCACCTCACGCACGGTGATGTTTTGGCCATCCATCGTGGCGCCGGTGCCCGTCACTGATCCAGATACGCCAGCACCGCCAACACCCGCCGGTTGTCCGCATCCGCCTGCAGCAGGCCCAGCTTGGCGAAGATGTTGCCGATGTGCTTGGCGACGGCCTTCTCCGAGATGAACAGGCCCTGTGCGATCCCCGCGTTGGAGCGCCCCTGCGCCACCCACTGAAGGACCTCGCGCTCGCGTTCCGAGAGGCTGCCCACGGCCGCGTCGCGCTCCTTGCGGACCATGAGTTTCGCGACCACCTCGGGGTCCATCGCGGTGCCGCCCTCGGCGACCCGGCGGATGGAGTCCAGGAACTGGGTGCCGTTGGTGACGCGGTCCTTCAGCAGATAGCCGACGCCCCGGCCGCCACCGGCCAGCAACTCGCGGGCGTAGAGCGGCTCCACGTACTGGGAGAGGAGCAGCACCGGCAGATCCGGCAGCCGCTCGCGGGCCGCCAGCACCGCGCGCAGGCCCTCGTCCGTGAACGTCGGCGGCAGCCGGACGTCGACGACCGCGACGTCCGGCCGCTCCCTGACGAGCGTGTCCAGCAGCTCCGTACCGTTGTCCACGGCGGCGACGACCTCGTGGCCGTACGCGCCGAGCAGCCGGACGAGTCCCTCCCTCAGGAGGAAGTGGTCTTCGGCGAGGGCAATGCGCACGGAAGCTCCATCGTCACCAGGGTCGGTCCGTTCACGGGGCTGCTCACGGCCAGCACCCCGTCGAAGGTGGCGAGCCGGCGCTCGATGCCCCGCAGCCCGCTGCCGCGCGAGGCGTCCGCGCCGCCCTGGCCGTCGTCGGTGACGGTGATGCGCAGCGCGCCGTGATCGTAGTGGATGTCGATCGACGCCCGGTCGGCGCCGGAGTGCTTGGCGACGTTGGCCAGCAGCTCGGAGACCGCGAAGTACGCGGCCGACTCGACCGGCATCTCCGGGCGGCCCGGCAGATCGACCTGCACCTCGGTGCGGACCGGGCTGACCATCGCCAACGCCCTTACCGCGTCGGCGAGTCCACGGTCGGCGAGGACCGGCGGATGGATGCCGCGGACCAGGTCGCGCAGTTCCTCAAGGGCCTTGGCGGACGACTCGCGCGCCTCGATGAGGAGGGCCCGGACGGCCTCGGGGTTGGTCTCCAGCAGATGCTCGGCGGCGTCCAGGGTCATGCCCATCGCCACCAGGCGGGCCTGGGCGCCGTCGTGCAGGTCGCGTTCGATACGGCGGATCTCGGCCATCTGCGTGTCGACGGCGTCGGAGCGGGTGGCGGTGAGGTGCTGGATGCGCCCGGCCATCAGCTCGGCCTCGCTCGGGGCGAGCATCGCGTGGGTGTACAGGGCGTGCCGGTGCACGACGCGCGGCGCCGACCACAGGGCGAGCGGAAGCTGCAGCACGCCGAGGACACCGGCGAGTACGGCGGTCGCCTGCCCCTCGATCGGGATGAACTGGTACCACAAGCCGTCCCACTCGACGGACAGCGGAACACCGAAGAAGGCCAGGAAGACGCCCCACACCCCGCTGAGGACCAGCGCGACCGGGAGGAAGACGAGGAACGCCCCGGCCAGCGGGTCGACCAGCACCCAGACGTACTCCCGCCGGGTCTGCGGGTCACTCATGATCCACCGTTGCCGGGCGACCGCCCCGGAGGCACCCACGGGCACGGGCGGCAGCGGGCCGGGCGGGCCGGGTATCTCCACCCCCGCCCAGCGCAGCGCCAGTTCACGCCGCCGGGCGGCCAGTGCGCGCACGCCCTCCATCGCCCGCGGCACCATGCCGAGGCCTGGCCCCACCAGCAGGATCGCCCCCGAGACCGCCAGGGACCGGCCGAGGGCCGCCAGGGACATCCACCACAGGGAGGTCGCCCGTCGTAGCCCCAGCAGTCCTGCCGCGATCGAGAACCCCCTGATCCCGTCCGGCGTGCGGTCCATACGACGTGCTCCTCTCCGTTGCCTGCGCGGCAGGTGGGCCCAAGCGCCCGTGCCCTCATTCTTACGAGGGTCGGCCCGAGAAGTCGGTGGGAATAACTCCCCTCTTGGCCGACCGGGACGGGCGCTGGGCGCTCGCCAGGGCCAGCGTCACCGCGATCGAGGCCGCCGCCATCACCGTCATCCCGGTTGCCGGGGACGTCAGTTGGGCCACCGTGCCCGCGAGAGCCGCGCTCACGCCCTGCATGGTGAGCATCCCGGCGGAGTGCAACCCCAGTGCATGGCCGCTCAGTTCGTCCGGCGTCACCGCCATCAGCCGCTCCTGCTGCACGAGGCTCGCCCCGAAGCCGACCGAGGCCACGGCCGCGGCGACTCCGGCGAGCGGGACCGAGGGACGCAGGAAGAAGAGGAGATACGGCGTGGCCAGCAGCAACAGCAGCGGTACGGCCAGCCGGGGGCGCAGCTCCGGCGGCACGAAGCGGCCGACGGTGACGTCGCCGACGAGCATGCCCAGCGCCCCGCAGGCGAACAGCACACCGGCGGCGTGCGGGGCGTAGGAGACGTAGAGGGACTCGCAGCCGACGACGAGGCCGTTGGGGATCCACAGGCCGAGGTAGGTGAGGCGGCGCGGGCGCGAGGACCACAGGAGCGCGTTGGTGCGCCAGGTCACCGCGACGGAGGGGCGGCCCGAGGAGCGCGGCGGGCGGGCGGTCAGGCCCAGGCGCACGCCGAGCGCCCCCGTGGCGTACAGCGCCGCCGCGATGAGCAGGCAGGTGTGCGGGGACAGGACCGTGAGCAGGACGCCGCCGGTCGCGAACCCGGTGATCTGCATGAGCCCGGACAGCATGTTGAAGACCGAACGCCCCAGCAGATAGCCGTCCTTGGGGAGGATCTCGGTCAGCAGACCCCAGCGCACTCCCCCGCCCAGTGAGGCGATCAGGCCCTGCACGAGGACGACGGCGAAGACCGCCCCGATCGGCAGACCGGGCAGCGCCAGCACCGCCGTACCGGCCGCGAAGGCGAGGCCGATGCCGGTGAGGGTCGATCTCGGGGGCAGCCGGTCGGCGCCCGACAGCAGGAACGTGGCCCCGAGCACCTGCGCCAGCTGCGGCCCGAACATGCTCACCGCCGACAGCAGCGGCGAGTCGGTCGCCCGGTAGACGAGCGTGCCGAGCGCCAGACCGGCGATCGTCTGGGCCGCGGTGTGGGCGGCGGAGGCGACGAAGAACGAGGTGAACTCCGGGGTGCGGAAGAGGTGTTGGTAGCTGCGCATGCGCGGAGTCTCCGCAGGTCGGCCGACGGCCCGATACTGTTTCGCGGAGACGCGAAAGGTGGCGGAGGCGCCCATGGGCTGGTGGCAGATCAACGCCGACACCCTTGCCGCGAGCCGGTTCGTGCTCTCGCCCCTCGCCGAGACCTTCGCCGCGCTGAAGCTGCTGCACTCCGGTGCCGCCGCCCACCCCGGCGAACGCGCCTGGCTGGACGCCCGGCTGCCCGGCTACCGGGCCCGGCTGGCCGCCGACCCGGTCACCGCACGGCTGGTGCGGGCCGGGCTCGGGCGGGACTGGATCGCCGACTTCCTCACCCCGGCCCCGAGGGACGGGGAGACCTTCGAGGAAGGCGTCGCACGGGTACGCGCGGCCGACCCCGGCGCGGCCCGCGCCCACCTGACCGTCTCCCTCGCCGGGCCCCTCCCCGCCGTACTGGACCGGGACGACCTGCCCGAACGCGCCGCCGCGCTCCTCGAACACATCTGGACCGAGGCCGTACGACCGGACTGGGACCGGCGTCGGCGCGTCCTGGAGGCCGATGTGGTCGCACGGATCGCGCAGGTGAGCCGGGGCGGCTGGGCGGCCGTGCTGGACTCGCTGCGGCCGGGGCGCACCCGCTGGCTCGGCGACAACCGGCTCCAGGTCAACCTGCATGAGTACCCGCCCCGCGAGATCGCCGGGGCCGAGCTCCTGTTCGTGCCGGTCACGCCGAAGGGCGGCTGGGTGTCCTGGGAGGAGCCCGGCCGGTACGCCCTCGTCTACCCCTGCGCGGGCGCCCTCGCCGACCCCGGAGCGCGGACGGTCCCCGCGGGCCTCGGCGCCCTCCTCGGGCCCGCCCGCGCCGCCGTGCTCGTCCTGCTCGACTCCCCCCTCAGCACGACGCAGCTGGTCGCCGTGACCGGCCAGGGGCTCGGCTCGGTCGGCCGCCATCTGAAGGTCCTGCTGGACGCGGGGCTGGTGGAGCGGCGGCGGGCGGGGCGGTCGGTGCTGTACGAGCGGACGGCGGCCGGGACCGTACTCGTCGAGGCCTCACGTCGGACCGACACCTACCGGAGTTAGCATCCGCTTATGACTGCTGACACCAACGCATCCCCCCTCGACGTCGAGATCGGTGCCCTCCAGGGCGGCCCCGCGGACCTCTCCCAGTACTCCGGCAAGGCCGTGCTCGTCGTGAACGTGGCCTCCAAGTGCGGTCTGACCCCGCAGTACACCGGCCTGGAGAAGCTCCAGGAGCAGTACGCGGAGCGCGGCTTCACCGTGCTCGGCGTGCCCTGCAACCAGTTCCTCGGGCAGGAGCCCGGCAGCGCCGAGGAGATCGCCGAGTTCTGCTCGGCGACGTACGGCGTGAGCTTCCCGCTGACCGAGAAGGTCGAGGTGAACGGCGAGGGCCGGCACGCGCTGTACGAGCGCCTGGTCGGGTTCGCCGACGGCGAGGGGCACAGCGGTGACATCCGCTGGAACTTCGAGAAGTTCCTGATCGGCCGGGACGGCGAGGTCGTCGCCCGCTTCTCGCCGCAGACCGAGCCGGAGTCGGCGGAGGTCGTCTCGGCGCTGGAAGGCGCCCTCGTCTGAGAGGCGTTGACCTTGCCCCAGGGGCAGGGTCGAACCTCCTTCGCACCGGGCGGAAGAGCCGCCCGGTGACGGAGGATGAGGCCGTGGACGACGAACTGCTCACCATCGGCGCGTTCGCCGCGCGGGCCAGGCTGTCGGCCAAGGCACTGCGGCTCTACGACCGCCTCGGGCTGCTGGCCCCGGCGCATGTCGACGAGCTCAGCGGCTACCGCTACTACCGCTCCGACCAGATCGAACGCGCCCGCCTCGTGGCACTCCTGCGCCAGCTGGACATGCCGCTCGCCCGGATCGCCGAGATCGTCGAGGCACCGGACGGGGCCACGGCCGCCGATCGGCTCGCCGCGTACTGGGCGGACGTCGAGGCGCGGGTGGCGGGGCAGCGGACGCTCGCCGAGTACCTCCGTGGACGACTGTCGGGGAGGAGCTCCGAGATGTACGGAAAGTTCGTGGTCGAGACGGTGGACGTGCCCGAGCAGGTGCTGATCACCGAGATACGGCATGTGCTGGCGGGTGAGCTGCCCGCGTGGATCGGCGCGTCGCTGGGCCGCCTGGAGGAGGCGGCGAAGGCGTGCGGCGGCATCACGGCGCCGCCGTTCGTCGTGTACCACTCCGATGTGTCGATGGAGAGCGACGGACCGGCCGAGTCGTGTGTGCCGGTGGCCGACGAGGCGGCGGCCCGGGCCTGGGTCGAGCGGCAGGGCCGCACCCGGGAGACGAAGGTGCGCGTCGAGCCCGCCCAGCGGCTCGCGTACACCCGGATCACCAAGGCACAGGTGGCCCATCCGCAGATCCTGGCCGCCTTCGAAGCGGTGGAGGAGTGGATCCCCCACCAGGGGCTGTGGCAGGCCGGGCCGTGCCGCGAGGTCTACTTCGCGGACTGGGACGCGGCGGGCGCCGAGGACCCGGTCTGCGACGTGGCGTTCCCGGTGCGGTGACCGGGGCGACAACGGGGACCGGGACGGGCTGCGCCGGGGCTCACTCCGGGCGCAGCTCCTCCGGGCAGGGCGTCCCCCGCACCACGGCGTACGGCGCCGCCAGCCGGTAGGTGCCGGCCTTCGGGGCCAGCAGCATCGTCCACTGGTCCCCGAAGGCGTCCTCCTCCGTCTCCATCAGGCAGCCGTTGACGTTGTCGTACGTCTTCGTCTCGCCCTCGGGCCGGTTCTTGGACGCCTCGGTCTCCTGCGGCGGGTCGAGCTTCTTGCCCTCGGCGTCGACGATGCTCAGCCAGGGCGAGTAGGGGATGCGGATGAGGATCCGGCCGGGCTTGCTCACCCGCATCGTCATCTCGCCCTGCTCGGCCCGCTCGACGACCGCGTTCGGCTCGGCGAGCGGCGCCGGGTCGATCATCTTGAACAGCTGCCAGTTGGCGTCGCCCCACACCTGCTTCAGGTACGGCATACCGCGCTGCACCAGCTGGCGCTCACGCATGGCCCCCGTGGGGTCCGGCTCGTCCTTCGGCAGGACCACGTAGTGCACGGCCCAGCGCTTCAGCCACTCGTGGTAGTTCGCGGAGTTGAGGGTGTCGTCGTAGAAGAGCGGGTTGCGCTCCATGTCGGCCTGGCGGTTCCAGCCGCGGGCCAGGTTGACGTACGGCGCGAGGGCGGCGGCCTCGCGGTGCGAGCGGGCGGGCACGACCTCCACCCGGCCCTTCTCGGCGCCGACCTCCTGGAGCTCGTTGACCAGCGGCGCCAGCTCGCGCGCCCAGGCGGCCTCCGGGGCGGCGTGGATGATGTCGTCGATCGTCTTGTAGCCGATCCACCCGGCGAAGGTGACCAGCGCCAGCACACCCGCGTACCACTGGCGCGAGCGCGGCACCGTGAACGGCAGCACCGCCACCAGCGCCACCCCGCCGAACAGCATCGCGAGCCGGGTGATGTTCGACCCGATCTGCGAGCTGACCACCCAGACGAGGATGACCGCGAGGCCGTAGACCGCCGACACCAGCCGGACCGTCTTCCACTCCTTGGGAGCGATCACGAAGGTCACGACCGAGAGCAGCAACGGCAGGAGCACCGAGCCGATCACCATCGGCTGGGTGCCGGAGAAGGGGAACAGCCACGCGGACACGGCCACCACGGCGGTCGGCGCCAGGCCCAGCGCCCACGCTCCCGGCCGCCGCTTCTGCAGGAACAGCGCGACCGCGACGAAGCCCACGAACAGCCCCGCCACCGGCGACGACATGGTGGCGAGCGCGGCCAGCGGGGCCGCGCACAGGGCCTTCGCCCACCGTTTGTAGCGCCAGCGGTACGGCCAGCAGAACACGACGGCGACCGCGCCCAGCGCGAACATCGTGCCCAGACCGAAGGTCACCCGCCCGGATATCGCGTTGGCGACCAGCCCGAAGACCCCGGCGAGCGCGGCCCAGAGCGGGTTGCGTACCGATCGGCTGCGGAGCAGGACCAATGTCAGCAGGCCCGCGGAGAGGGTGCCGGCGATCATCATCGTCGTACGGACACCCAGGACCGACATCAGATACGGCGAGACGACGCTGTACGACACCGGGTGCATCCCGCCGTACCAGGCCAGGTTGTACGCAGAGTCCGGGTGCCGGCCGACGAACTCGGCCCAGGCGTCCTGGGCCGCGAGGTCGCCGCCGCTGTTCGCGAACGTGAAGAACCAGATGATGTGGAGGAGTCCGGCCAGGGCCGTGATCGACAGCACCGGACGCCTCAGCAGGCGCTCGCGCAGGGTGCGGACGGCGGCGGTCAGACGTGACGGAGGTCTGTCCTCCGGAGGGGTCGGGCGTTCTCCCCGACGCGGTGCGGGCACGCGTATTCGCGGACCGGCTCCCCGTCCCGGATCGGCGTCGTCTGCGCGTGTCGGCTCCGCAGTGGCCACCTTTGAGGCACTCCCCGTACTGTCCCGTCTTCTGTTCTGGCCGCGTCCCGTTTCCCGTGTGTTGACGGCCCTGTCTCCAAGGGTTTCGCGGCCATGCCTTGTGAGCGAAGACCTGCCCGATTCGTGACGCTAGCACGCAGCCCGCCGACGAGTTCCGTCGGCGGGTGCGGGCCAGGTGCCGGACGGATCAGCCGATGCGGGTCAGCTTGTCCGTGAAGCCCGGTTCGGCGAGGTCGCTCTGGAGGGCCACCGGAACCTTGACTGCGCCGTCCGTTCCGTCACCGACGGTGAGCGTGCCCACCTTGGTGCCGGCCTTCGCGGTGTGCGGTACGTCGTCGGCGTCGAAGGAGAGCTTCACCTTGAAGCCCGCCCAGCCGACGGCGGTGACGTCCTTGGTGAGGACGACCGGGGTACTCCCGCCGAGTCCGTCGTCGACGTAGCCGACGACGTCGCCCTTCTTGAGGATCTTCGCCGAGTTCAGCTCGTCCTGGGCGGCCAGCATCGCGACCTTGCTGACGTCGTTGACGGTCTGGATGATCGGCGCCTTGTGCTGGCCGAGGATGGCGCCGACGAGCGTCACGGTCTCGCCGCCGACCTCCTTGCGGGCGGCGAAGAGGAGATTGCCGCCGGCCGCGGTGGTCGTGCCGGTCTTGATGCCGATGGCGCCGTTGTAGGGCACCAAATAGTTGTAGTTGTACCACTTCTGCCCGGACGGATCGATCCACTGGCCCATGGACGTGATCTCCATCAGCGCCGGGATCCTGACGAGCTCGTTGCCCAGCTTCACCTGGTCCTCGGCGGTGGAGACGGTGGACTCCTTCAGACCCGAGGCGTCGGTGTACGTGGTGTTGGTCATGCCGAGTTCCTTGGCGGCGGCGTTCATCTTCTCGATGAAGGCCTTCTCGGAACCGGCGTCCCAACGGGCCAGCAGGCGGGCGATGTTGTTCGCGGACGGGATCATGATGGCCGCGATCGCGTCCCGCAGGGTGATGGTGTCGCCCTGCTTGACCGTGTTGAGGGTGGACTCGCCGTCCTGGTCGTAGCCGCCCTCCTTCTCCGCCAGGGCGTCGACCTCGATCTTCTCGCCGTCCTCGCCCGTCTTCAGCGCGTGGTCCTTGAGGACGACGTACGCGGTCATGGCCTTGGCGACGGAGCCGATGGCGACGGGGGTCTGCTTGCCGAAGTCCCCCATCGTGCCGATGCCATTGACGTCCATCCAGCCCTGGCCCTCGCCGGGCCACGGGAGGGACACCTTGCTGCCGTCGAAGGTGTACGACTCCTCGGCGGTGAGGGCGAGGGTGGGGGTGGGCAGGGGGCGGACGGCCTGCGCGATCGCAAAGATGATCGCGAGGAGCAGGACCAGGGGGGTCCAGATCTTGACCCGCCGGAGGGCCGTGCGGACGGGGGTGTCCGGGGGTGGGGGCGTGTTCGTCAGCTCGGCGAGCAGGTCGAGCGGGGGCCTGGGCGGCAGCGGCTGCTGGGCGGTGCGCTCGGGGCCGACCTGGGGGATGGCGGCGGTGACGTCCGGGGTGGGGGCCTTGGGTACCGCGGGCGCCTTGGGCGCCTCAGGCGCCTTGGGGGTGTCATACCGGATGTCCGGCTTGAGCGCGACGAACTTGCTGGTGCGCTCGGCGGGGGTCTCGGCTGCGGGCTTGGGGGCCTTGAGCGTGGTGGTGGGGTGGTCGACCGGGGGCTTGGTGGGAGTGGGGCGTACGGCCCTGAAGACGGCGGTCGCCTGATCGACGGCCTCGGCTCCGCCTTCGGCCTTGGTGTTCCCACCCGCACCACCTGTACCGCTTTCGTCGTCGGGTGCGGGTGGCCCCGGAGGGGCGGCCTCGCCGTCGGCGGGGGTGTCGCCCTTGGGGGTGCCGTCAGCGGCGGGGGTTTCGGCCGCGCCGACGCCCTTGGCGGCTTCGCCGGCCTCGGCGGTGTCTTCGGCCGTGTCAGCACCCTCGGCGGCGGGAGGCTTGGGGGCCGCGTCGGCGCCGTCGGCGTCGCCGGAAGCAGCGGAGGTCTTGTCGGAATCGCCGGAGGCCTCGGCGGGCTCGTCGGCGTCGCTGGACGCCGCAGAGGTCTCGCCGCCATCACTGGAAGCCTCGGCGGGCTCGGCGTCGGTGGCCGTGCCGGATGCCTCGGCCTCGCCCTCGGCCGAGCTGTCGGCCTTCGACGCCGTCCCGGCATCCGCGTCGCCCCGTGCATCGGCACCGGAAGCCACCGCAGCGTCGTCGGCCTCGTCGGCCTCGTCGGACGCCTCGGCACCCTCGTCTGCGCCCGGCACCGGCTTGTCGCCCTTCGCGTCCGTGGAGGCCACCCAAGCCGCCACAGCGGCCCTCAGCCGATCGTCACCCGCGGCAGTGCCCTGGTCACCCTGCGCCTCGGCATCCTGCGAGCCCTCAGCCGAGTCGACACTGTCGGCCCCGGCATCGGCGCTCGCATCCTCGGAGTCCCCGGCAACGGCGTCGGCGCTGTCAGCCTTCACATCCCCGGCACTGCCAGCCGCGCTGGCGCCCTCGGAGCCCCCGGCCACCGCATCGCCGCTGTCGCCGCTCTCGGCCCCAGTCTCCGCGCTCGCGCCCCGGACGCCCCCGACAACCACGTCCTCGCCCTCGGCACCCCGGGACCCCGCCCCAGCACCCGCGGCACCCCCGGCCTCAGCCCCGGCACTCTCGGCCTCAGCGCTGGCGCCCTCGGCACCCTCGGCCTCCGCCAGCCTCGCCCGCACAACCTCCAGCTCGCGGCGCGTCAGCATCCTCGTTGCCGTGTCCACGCCGCCCTGGGGTGCGGTCGGGGCGGGGGTCTCGCGGGTCATGGCCAGCCGAGGGTCGGGCCTCTCGGTGGGGGTGGGGGTGGGGGTGGACTCGGGAACCGGTCCCGTGCTCCCCGACGTCGGTTCTGCCGACGACTCGCGTTGCTTCGACCTGTCGGGGGACTCGCCCGCCACCGATGCCTCCTCCATGTGCCGCACACGCGCCGCGTGCGCCTGTCGAACCGTGAGCCGTCACCCGGACACGGCGCCCGTACGGCCCCCGTGCCGCTGTCCGAACCATGTACCAGTGTCCTGTGCGCAGCCCTCTGCTCCACCGGTAGACGAGAACGACATACCTACCGGTTCCCTCACAAACAGGTCACGCACCCTCGACAGACCAATGTGAGAGGGGTCACCCTGTCTTTCATCCACGCGGGGAGGCATGGATGGGCAGGAGCCGCAGAACAATTCCGGAGGAGCTTCTGCTGCTGGCGTTGGACCCGACCACGGGCACCACCGCACAGCCGCAGTCGCTCGACCTCGGTCTGGCCGGAGCGCAGCTAGTGGAGCTGGCGCTGGCCGGACGGATAGCCCCAGACGGGGATCGTATCGCCGTGGTAGCCCCACGGCCGACTGGAGATCCAACATTGGACTGTGCGTTGGAGTTGCTGCGAAGGCGTGGCGCTCCCGTGCGGGCAGTGAACTGGATTGGCGGACCCCGGCTGGGGCTGCGCCAGACCTATCTCTCGCATCTGGAGCGGTGCGGCATGGTGCATGCCGTGGCCGGTCAGATGTGCGGGGTGTTGCCGACGACTCGCTATCAGGCGACCGACAACGAGATCAGCCGGGAGATCAGGGCCCGGCTGGATTCGGCGATCCGCACCGGCGTACCGCCGGACCCGCGGACCGCGGCGCTCGCCGCACTGGCACACGCGGTCGGCCTCGGCAAGCATCTTTATCCGGGAAACGAGGGGCGATCCTCTCGTTCTCGGTTGCGGGATCTGATCAGGCATGACCCCATGGGCGGTCTCGTCGCTCACGCGGTGATGGACGTCCAGAACGGCGTGGCCGCACAGCCGCGCCGCAGCCCGGCCCCGGCCGGCCGTCAGGCCGCCCCCGGAGGCAGGGCCGCAGCGGAACCCGCCCGTGGCGTTCCGGTGCAGCCGCGCCGCGGATCCATGGCGCGCGTCGTGGCCCACTGAGCCGCAGTTCCACGACCGCACCACCGCAGCCGTTCACCGTTTGCCCTTTGCTCGACCAGGCACCACAGGCGCAACAGGCACCACAGGCACGACAAGCTCCATCTCGCACACCTGCGCCGCACCGCAGTCCCCAAAGACCCGGTTCGGGAGCCGCTGGTCCGCGCGGGGTGGCGGGACCGTACGTCCATGCATCCGGACGGTGCATGGACGTTGTCACCGGTCCCGCCGCCCCGCGCGGCCGCATGTGCCGGGGGCGTTCGCGAACTGGCGGGTATCCAGCGCATATCCACCGTTTCCCAGCGGTAGTAAGCACCTTGGTGGCAGTCTGCTCAACAGCAGATACGCAAAGTGGTAATCGCAGGCACGCAGCCGGAGGTGCACGTCCCGTGGCGTCCAATGTCAATCCCACCGTCAGGCGACGCCGGCTGGGCCAGGAGTTGCGCCGGCTCCGCGAGCTCAAGGGCATGACGGCCGAAGAGGTGGCCGAACGGCTGCTGGTGTCGCAGTCGAAGATCAGCCGGTTGGAGAACGGACGGCGCAGCATCAGCCAGCGCGACGTCCGCGATCTGTGCGGGGTCTACGAGGTGGAGGACCACCGGATCGTGGATTCGCTGATGCAGATGGCCAAGGACTCGCGCCAGCAGGGCTGGTGGCACTCCTTCGGCGACATTCCGTACAGCGTCTACATCGGGTTGGAGACCGATGCCGCGAGCCTGCGCGTGTACGACCCTCAGGTCGTCCCGGGGCTCCTGCAGACCAAGCAGTACGCGGAGGCCCTGATCGCCGGGGCGTTGCCCGAGACGGCGTCCGCCGAGGTCGAGAAGCGGGTCCAGGTGCGGATGCGGCGACAGGAACGAATCTCCACCGAGGAGAACCCGCTGCGCCTGTGGACCGTCCTGGACGAGGCCGCCCTGCGCCGGGTCGTCGGCAACCGCTCCCTCATGCGCGACCAGTTGGAGCAACTCGTCGAGCAGTCCCAGCTGCCGCACGTCACCGTGCAGGTGATCCCCTTCGACATGGGCGCCCACCCGGGCCTCAACGGCCAGTACGCGATCCTGGAGTTCCCGGACGCGGCCGACTCCAGCGTCGTCTACATCGAGGGCGTCACGAGCGACCTCTACCTGGAGAAGGCGAACGACGTCCAGAAGTACAGCGTGATGTACGAGCACCTGCGGGCGCAGGCCCTGAACGTGGAGCAGTCACGCCAGTTCATCGCGGACATCGCGAAGGAGTACGCGCGCTGAACAGCCCGTCTCGGCCGGAGAAATGCCGCACGGTACACGTCCCCCGGCCGGGACGGAAGACTCCACTGGAATATGCCACCCAGCCGAGTGAATAGTCGCTTCGTCAGCCGATGTTGGCGAGTAGCGTCGATCACGCCACCGAGCAACAACGTTGGCGTGAATCGCCCTGCGGGTCCCGGTCCGGACGCGTGAGGCGATGACAGCAACTCAACATCTGCAATTCGGAGCAAACATGGCAATTCGTCAGGGTTCCACGGACACGTGGACCAAGTCCTCGTACTCCACAGGAAACGGCGCGTGCGTCGAGGTCAAGTCACCGGTCACGGCGGCCATGGCGGTGCGGGACTCCAAGGTTCCCGAGGGCCCGATCCTGGCGTTCCCCGCAAACGCGTGGAACACCTTTGTGGCGTCGGTGAAGGTGTAAGGGGCGGATCCGTCTGACCCTCATCCTCAACCGACTTCACGCACGACAACTGCACAAGCACCACAGGTAGAGCCCTCTCGACCAGCCCGCCGTCCTTGCCGAGGGGGCTCTGCCATGCCCGCGCGCACTCAGCGCAGCTCGGCGACGTACCGGTCCGTCCCCGGCACCGTCGGGACGAACGGCGCCATCAACTCCACCCGCCCCAGCTTCGATTCGCCGACGGCCGCCTCCAGGTCGCCGAAGTGCCCCTCCCAGCACTCCCTCGGGCCGGCCTCCAGGAACCACAGGAGCGTGAGGCGGGTGTCCGTGCCCTCGACCTGCTTCACGTACGACATACGGTCCAGGGGGAGAGGTGTGGGGCGGAAGATCGTCACCATGGCGGCCGGGGAGCCCGCCAGACGCCTCGGGAGATGGCGGGTGCGCAGCCACTCCAGCAACTCGGCCCGCTGTTCCGGGGAGTCGGCGTCGATGACCTCGACCACCAGGCCCGCGTAGGGGTGGTCCAGCGCGTGGAAGTCGCGGGGGCCCGCCGCGCCGTCGCGGTACACCGTCGTCTCGTGGTCCTGGAAGGCCGTGAAGACGTGGGTGCGGTCCTGGTAGACGCGGGCATCGCGGTTGAGGCGCTTGTTGATGGCGACCGTCCAGCGCATGTGGTCGTCGTAGCGGCCGGCGGTGATCCAGTAGGTCGAGAGATAGCAGCCCGCCGTGACCGGCTGGGCTATCGCCGACTTCTCGGGGTAGCGCAGGAGTTGGAGATCCCGCGTCGCCACCCAGCGTCGGCCCGAGTACATCCAGGGCATCGCCATCGCGCCGGCGTAGTAGTGGTCGTCCTCGTACCAGCGGTTGTAGGCGTACTCATGGCCCGGGTGCGGTTCGACCATGGTGATCAGGGCGTGGCCGGGGCGGACTCCGTACGGGCCGACGGCGGCCAGTTCGGCGTACGTCTCGCTGCGGGTGTCCTCGCTCATGCGGTTCCCCTTTCCTGCGGTCCCCCATACTCTGACGGCCCGTCAGATATTGCGTCCAGAGTCGGGAGGCAGCGGAATGGCACTGCTCGCGGGCAAGACCGTCGTCGTGTCGGGGGTGGGCGCGGGGCTAGGTCACCAGGTCGCCGCCACGGTGGTGCGCGACGGCGGGAACGCGGTCCTCGGGGCGCGCACGGAGGCCAACCTCGCCAAGAGCGCGGCCGAGATCGATCCGGACGGGGCGCACACGGCGTACCGGGCGACCGACATCACCGACGAGACGCAGTGCGAGGCGCTGGCGGCGCTCGCGCGGGAGCGGTTCGGGCGGATCGACGCGGTCGTCCATGTGGCCGCCTGGGACAGCTACTTCGGCGGGCTTCAGGACGCCGACTTCACCACCTGGCAGTCGGTGATCGACGTGAACCTGCTGGGGTCGCTGCGGATGACACGGGCCTGTCTGCCGGCTCTCAAGGAGCGCGGGGGCTCGGTCATCTTCATCGGGACGCAGTCCTCGGTCGCCGCCCCTTCGCAGGTGCGGCAGGCGGCGTACGCGGCGTCGAAGGGGGCGCTGACGAGCGCGATGTACTCGCTGGCCCGGGAGTTGGGCCCGCACCGGATCCGGGTGAACACCGTCCTGCCGGGCTGGATGTGGGGGCCGCCGGTGCAGGCGTACGTCCAGTTCACGGCGCAGACGGAGGGCGTGCCCGAGGCCGACGTACTCAAACGGCTGACCGAACGGATGGCGCTGCCCGATCTCGCCACGGACGGGGATGTGGCCGACGCGGCGGTGTTCCTGACGTCGGACAGGGCACGCTCCGTGACGGGGCAGTCGTTGCTGGTCAACGCGGGGGAGCTGATGCGATGAGTTCACATAGATGAACTCGGACCCTCATGCCGAACACTTTTACCTTCCCTTGACCTTACGCTCACTTGTCGTGTTCACGCGACAGCGCCCAGGATGAGCGCCGGGCTGACCCCTGGGAGGGCGCATATGAACGGTCTCGACTGGGCCGTGCTCATCGGCTATTTCGGCGTGATGGTGGCTATCGGCGTCTGGTCGCACAAGCGGGTGGACAACGTCAGTGACTTCTTCACCGCGGGCGGCAAGATGCCGTGGTGGCTGTCCGGGATCTCGCATCACATGTCCGGATACAGCGCGGTGATGTTCACCGGATACGCGGGCATCGCCTACACCTACGGCGTCACGTCCTTCGTCACCTGGTCCTTCCCCATCGCGCTCGGCATCGCCATCGGGTCGAAGCTGTTCGCGCCGCGCATCAACCGGCTGCGCTCACGGCTGCATGTGGCCTCCCCGCTGGAGTACCTGAAGAACCGTTACGACCTGAAGACCCAGCAGGCGCTGGCCTGGTCCGGCATGCTGCTGAAGATCGTGGACGTGGGCGCGAAGTGGGCCGCGATCGCCACCCTGCTGTCGGTGTTCACGGGTGTGTCCCTCAACCAGGGCATCCTCATCACCGGCACCATCACGGCCGTCTACTGCACCATCGGCGGCCTGTGGGCGGACGCGCTGACCGAACTCGGCCAGTTCGTCATCCAGTTGCTGGCCGGCGTCGCGATGTTCATCGCGGTCATCATGGAACTCAACGACAAGGGCATCGGCTTCCTCGACGCCTGGGACCGGCCGGAGCTCCAGGGCCACGGTGAGCCGCTCGTCGGCCCGTACGGGACGGTCTTCCTCCTCGCCTTCCTCTTCATCAAGCTCTTCGAGTACAACGGCGGCATGCTCAACCAGGCCCAGCGGTACATGGCCACGGCCACTCCGTACGAGGCCGAGCGCTCGGCGCGGCTGTCGGCGATCCTGTGGCTGGTCTGGCCCGTGGTCCTCTTCTTCCCCATGTGGATGTCGCCGCTGCTGGTCGAGTCGCAGAAGGCGGACGGCTCGGACTCGTACGGCCTGATGACCGAACAGCTGCTGCCGCACGGGCTGTTGGGCCTCGTCATCGTCGGCTTCTTCTCGCACACCATGGCCATGTGCTCCTCCGACGCCAACGCCATCGCCGCGGTGTTCACCCGGGACGTCGCGCCGGTGATCTGGCGCCGGGCGCGGGCCTGGAGCGAGGGGCAGGGGCTGCGGGTCGCCCGGATCACGACCGTCGTCTTCCTCGGGCTGTCCATGGCGGCGGCGACACAGGTCAACTCCCCCACCTTCAAGGACATCATCACCGTCGTCATCAAATGGGTCGCCGGTCTGATGGGCCCGATGGCGATCCCGATGATGCTGGGCCTGCTACGGCCGTTCCGCCGCTCCGGCCCCACGGCCGCGCTCACCAGCTGGTCGATGGGCCTGCTCGCCTTCTGGCTGGTCAACTACCCGATCAGCTGGAACATCGAGGGCGGGGTGCCGCTCCAGTACCAGGTCTCCATCCCGCTGGCGGTCTCGCTGATCCTGTACATCCTCATCGGCTTCATCAAGCCGGAGGACACCCCGGAGCGGCTCGCGATCGTCGAGCGCATCAACACGGACGGGGACGGGGCCGCGGCGGCCGCGGTGCCGGATTCCGCGCCGACGGACGGCGTGGAGGACGCGGTGGGCACGCGCGCGAAGGACTGACCCTGCCGTGCCTGTGTGACCTTTGATGCTGGTGTGGGCGTCGGCCAGGGACGACGCCCACACCGGCGAACGGGTTCAGGGCTGGGCCACGAGCGGCTCGGACGGTGCGTCGTCGTCCAGGTCGCCGCGCAGGGCGGCGATGACGAAAGCCACCATGCACGCCAGGAGGAGCAGCGCGAGCGGCCCCCAGAGCGCCGGGATCGCCCACATCGGCCAGTCGTTGGCCGACTGCGCCCAGAGCGCCACGATGGCTGCCGCCCCGATCCCGACGCCGTGCCACCGCACCACGGTCGCCGCCTTCGCGCGCCGCCGGTTGCCGCGTGCGAAGAACCGCCACACCGATCCGGCCAGGGCGATCAGGCCGAACGAGATACAGGCGAGCGCGCCGCCGAGGCGGTCCTCGGGCCACCCCACGGGCCCGGACGAGGTCTGCTGCCGCCGCCCGTCGGCGTCCCGGACCTCGATGACCCGCCCGTGCCAGATCAGACCGACGACCTTCTCGCCCGGCGCCATCTCCGACACCACCGGATCCGTGTCCCGGAACGTCACTCCCCACGGTTTGCCGGTCGGCAGCAGCAGCTCCGCCTCCGGCCCCCCGTTCCTCCTACCGCGGTTCAGATCGGCCTTCCGCACGGTGAAGTCCTGCTCCCACAGACACCCCGACGCCTTCACCGGGACGGAGGCGCACGTCGGCGCGGCGCGGAACTCCCGCTCCCGCTCCAGCGCTCCGCGGATCTCGAAGGCCATCGCCACTCCCAAGCCGAGAGCCACGACAGACAGCACGATCCATATGCCGGCCCGTACGATCTTGTTCCCCATCGCCCCCACCGTCCCCCTAAGCCCGCGGATATCTGGCCAGCCACCCCGGAGACGAACCCCCCGGCCCGTGCAGAGCGGGCCCCTGGGTCATCTCCATGGCGAAGTCGTCGGCGAGTTCGAGGATCGTGGGGCGGCCCTCCAGTTCGGCCAGCCAGGCCGGGGGCAGGGCCGTCTCGCCGTGCAGCGCGCCGAGCAGGCCGCCGGTGAGGGCGCCCGCGGCGGCGGAGGGGCCGTCGTGGTTCACGGCGAGGCACAGGCCGTGGCGGACGTCCTCGCCGACCAGGGCGCAGTACACGGCGGCCGCGAGCAGCCCGTCCGCCGAGCCGTCGGCCGCGAGCTCCTCCACCCGCGCCGGGGTGGGCATGCCCTGCCGTACGGCGCCCAGCGCGTGCTGCAGCGCGTCCGACACGGGCTCGTGCCCGGGCCGCAGGGCGAGCAGGGCGCGCGCCCGCTGCACGGCCCCGTCGAGGCTCTCCCCGCAGGCCAGACCGTGCACGATCACGGCGTACGCGCCCGCCGACAGGTAGGCGACGGGGTGGCCGTGGGTCTGGGTCGCGCACTCCACGGCGAGCTGGACGACGAGCTGCGGTTCCCAGCCGACGAGCAGCCCGAAGGGCGCGGACCGGGCGACGGCCTCGGGCCCGAGCTCGGCGGGGTTCTTGGGCGATTCCAGCGTGCCCATGGTCTCGTCACCGAGGCCGATCAGCAGGCCGCGCGTCGGGTCGCGGCGGGCGTACAGCCACTCCTCGCGCGCCAGCCATCCGTCGTCCTTACGGCGCTCGTCGGGTCCCCAGTCGCGCTGGGTGGCGGCCCAGCGCAGATACGCCCGGTGCACGTCGGTCGGCGGATGCCAGGCGCCGGTGTCCCGTCTGACCTGGGCTCTTATCAACCCGTCCACGGAGAAGAGCGTGAGCTGCGTGAGGTGACTCACGGCACCGCGCCGCCCGTACCCGAACCCGAGATCGACCAGGCCCTCGGCGCCGTACTGCTCCTGGATCTCCTCCAGCGCAAGCCCGTCCACCGGCGCACCGAGGGCATCCCCGACGGCCACCCCGAGCAGCGTTCCACGCACCCGGCTACGGAAGTCCTGCTGCTCGGTGCGGCCCCAGACGGCGCCGACTGTCGCACTCACCAAGACCTCCCCGTGACCAGCGTCCGCCCGCATGACAGCCCGTACGACCGTTCGTCACTGTAATCGACCGGGGACGATCGGTTCAGGGGGTGAATCGGTATGCGAGGTGTGACCGAAGTAGGCAGGAGTGGTCAGTTATCGTCTAGTCCCACGCCCACTCCGTCACAGCCCCGCCTCTGCCTCAGCGGACTCTCGGATTGCGCGGATCTCGGCGATGGCCTCCGCCGGGTCCTGCTCCCCCGCGTCCACGATCCGCTCCAGCTCACACAGTCGCGCGGCGTTCCGGATGCCGTTCGACCGCCACGACCACGGCCCAGGAGTGCACGAAGGCCCGCAGCGGGGCGAGGCTCTGCGTCTGCTGGGCGTTCGTCGTGGCCTCGAAGAGGTGTTGCGTGAGGGCGGGGATCCGGCTCGGCGCGATGCGCGCGACGGCGGCCCGCAACGCGTTCGGGGTCAGCTCGGGCATGGGGATCAGCGGTCCGTCCGGGCCGTCGGTCTGGGCGCTCACGGTGACCTCCGGTGCGGGTGGCTCGGTTCTCGTACGGTACCGGCGGAGTCCGTGGCGCGGTGCGTGCGCGGCGCTTGTCACAGGGGCTCGCTCCCGGTTCTCTACGCCGCGCTGCGGGACGTACGGCAGTCGCGGCATCGGCCCGGTCCCGGCGCGCGGAATGCGCGTTCGCAGCCGTCGCAGGTCTGAAGGGGCTCCGGGCGGGTGAGTGTCGGAGGGCGGGCCGGGGACGGGAGGGGTGGTGGGAGCAGCGCTTCCAGGCGGTGGGTGAGGAACGCCGCCGGGTTCTGGATCGGATCCTTGGGCAGGCCGTTCGTCAGGGTCCGCTGCACGGCCGTGGGCGGAACGCCCCTCTCCAACCAGGCGGAGACGGCCGGCGCCAGGCGGTGTACGTCCCGTTCGGCCAGCAGCAGGCGGGAGTCGTAGGCGCGCAGACCGACGAGGAGGTCGATGGCGGCGCGGGGCGCGGCCGGCGCCTCCGGGCGGGACGGCGGTGCCGGGCACGGCGCGGAGGGCTTCGCGGCCGCTCGGACGACCGCGCGCCCCGGCTTGTTGTACGAGATCGTCCGGGTCATGACTCGGCCCGATTGAAGACGCTCCTTGCGGCGTGCGAGATACCCGTGCGCCTCCAGCTCCCGCAGGGCGGCGGCGATCCGGATCTCCCCTTCGGGGAACTTCGCCGTCAGCGTCTTGATCCCGATCGGGGTCTTCGCGGGCAACGACTGGATGTGGACCGCCAGGCCGATCGCCGTCAGGGACAGGTCGGGGTGCTGGGCGAGGTGGTTTCCGACCACGACGAAGTTGTCGTGGTGGGGTTCGTTGACGTGCTCGACGCCTCCGGCGGGATGGCCGGACTTCGCGCGCTCGGGCGCGCTAGGGTGCTGTTCAGTCATCGGGAAGGTGCTTTCTTCCTGGTGTTAGGCCCTCGCATTGGGATGCCAGTCCCGGCGGGGGCCGATTCATGTGTGCGGTTTTCGTCCAGGCTGACGCTGCACCATCGACTCCCCTCCACGCCAGCCGAGTTGGCGATGTTCACTCCTGCGGGTGATCGACAGGGGGCGGTGAGGGTGGGTTGGTTCTTTTCCCGGTTCTTTGGTTCTTGCGTCGGGAGCCGCCGGGTCACGACGCCCCGCGACCCGGTCCGAGTTCGGCCCACACCGTCTTGCAGCTCGCCGGGGCCTCATCGACGCCCCAGCGGTGCGCATACGCCGCCACGATCAGCAGACCTCGCCCGGACTCCGCGTCACCGCCCACCGCGTCCCGGACCTGCGGGATCCGGTCACCTCGGGCGTCGGTGACCTCGATGCGGAGGACGCCGTCGGAGTGCAGCATCAGCCTCAACCGGAAGTCCCGTCCCGGGACTCGGCCGTGGAGAACCGCGTTCGACGCCAGCTCGGCCACGACCTGTTCCGCCCCCTCGAAGTGCTCGCCCCAGTCCGCCAGTTGGCGTTCGGTGAGCAGGCGAGCGAGTCGAGCACCTCTTCGAGTTGCGGACAACTGAACCGTGAAGAGGTGCGTGGAGAGGGTGACTTGGGAGACGGATTTCTGGCTCATGTCACCCAGCGTGGCCAGTCGTTCCTACGCTGAACAGCAACGACCCCGGTACGGAGCGTGGCTGTCCGGATGCGCCTCGGGGGCGTACGGCTCGCACATCGGGAGGGACAGCGGTGGAGGACGAGGAAGCCACGGCCATGCTCAAGTCGGTCGGCAGGCAGATCAAGCTGTGGCGCGAGGCCGCCGGGATGAAGCAGCCGGAACTCGGGGCGGCGATCGGGTACAGCGGGGAGATGGTCTCGTCGGTGGAGCGGGGCCGTAGGGCACCGAAGCCCGACTTCCTGGACAACTCCGATGACGTGCTCGGGGCGGGCGGGAAGATCTCCGCGTTCAAGGAGGATGTGGAGGAGGCCGGGTATCCGAAGAAGGTGCGGGATCTGAAGAAGCTGGAGAACGAGGCGGTAGAGCTCGGGGCCTACGCCGCCCTCCATGTCCATGGCCTTCTGCAGACGCCGGAGTACACACAGGCGTTGTACGAGATGCGGCGGCCTGCCTATTCGGAGGAGGAGATCGACCGCCTCGTGGCCGCTCGCGTGGCGAGGAAGGTCGTATTCGAGCGGGAGCCTCGGCCGGAGATCACGTTCGTCCAGGAAGAGGCGACGCTACGGCGTCCGATCGGGGGCAGAATGGTGCAGCGACAACAGCTCGAACACTTGCTGGAGATGAGCAAGTTGCGGCATGTCTCGATCCAGGTGATGCCGATGGACCGCGAGGATCACGCGGGCATGATGGGCTCGATCCAGGTGCTGAAACTCCGGAACGGCAAGACACTGGGGCACACGGAGGGCCAGTTGTACAGCCGAGTGATCAGCGACCCCCGGGAAGTGCAGATCCTGGAAATGCGCTATGGAATGATCCGGTCGCAGGCCCTCCCACCACGGGAGTCTGTGTCCTTCATCGAGAAAATCCTGGGAGAGGAAACATGACGTCCACGCTGGTGTGGTTCAAGAGCAGCTACAGCGGCAATGACGGCCCCGAGTGCGTCGAGGTCGCCATATCCCCGGCTCACCCCACCGTCCACGTCCGCGACTCCAAGGACAAGGACGGCGCACGGCTCGCCTTCACGGACGATTCCTGGACAGCGTTCGTCAAGGGCTGCTCCCTGCCCCGCTGACGCCGGCCGCCCGCGCCTCGTCCTGCGCGGCCCCGTCGTCGTCGCCGAGGTGCCGGCGCACCTCGGCCCGTCGCAGCAATGCCCAGGCATACGTCGGCCGCTGCTCCAGGACCCGGTCCAGCTCGGCGAGAGCCTCCTCGTAGCGGCCGAGGCTGGCCAGCGAGGCCCCCCGGCTCGCTCGGGCGGAGCCGTATCCGGGCTCCAGGGCGAGCGCGTGGTCGTAGTCGGCGAGGGCCTCCTCGTCGCGCCCGGCGACGCGGAGGGCGTCGCCGCGCACGCAGCGGACCCAGGCCCAGTCGGGGTCCAGGGCCACGGCCCGGTCGAGGTCGGCGAGCTGCCGTACGGCGTCGCCGAGGGTGCGGTGAACACGGGCCCGGCGGACCAGCGCCCAGGGGTAGTCCGGCTTGAGCGCCACCGCCCGGTCCAGGTCCGTGAGCGCGTCGTCGAGCTCGTGGCGGCTGAGCCGGGTGGCGCCCCGGGAGGCCGCGGCGAAGGCGTCGGCGGGGTTCAGCGCGAGCGCCCGGTCCAGGTCGCGGAGCGCCTTGTCGTGGGCCTCCAGTACGCGGTGGTACTCGCCGCGCAGGGCGAGGCTGTGGGGGTCGTCGGGGGTCAGTGCCAGGGCTTGGTTCAGAGCGGCGACGGCCGCGCGCTGGTCGCCGGCGAGGTCGTGGGCGATGGCCCGACCGCGGTGGGCGCGTGCGAGCACGGCGCGGCCGAGCCGGACGTCCCAGCCGGACGCGAACGCCACTTCGTCCCACGGAGCCCCGGGCCACGCGCCGACGCGAGGCTGCTCCGGGAGCCCCGGACGGGGCTGTGCCTGAGGGGGCTGAGCGCCGGGCGGTGCGCCCTGCACGTAGGCCGCCGAGTCGCTGGTCGGCATGGCGCGGTCGAGGACCGACACGGTGTCAGCCATCAACGGCTCCTCTGAACCACTCTCGATCCCCGCTTCCAGCAGCAACAGGTCGAGGACAGCCGCCGTCCCGCCGCCCCCGAGCGCCTCCCCCAGCCGCCGCCCCCACTCGGCCAGCACCCGCGTCTCGGCGTCCCACCCCGCCTCCACCAGGACCCACACCCACCGCTCGGCGACGGACTCGCCCTGCTCGCAGGCGACGACGGCATCCCCCAGCACGCTCGCCAGCGCCGACCGCTCCCCCGCGCACAGCAGGTGGTACAGCTCCGCCAGCCGTAGCTCCCGCCAGCCTTCGTCCGCCCACAGCTCCTCGGCGCCGCGCCCGGCTTCGGCCTCGGTCCGCCACTCCCGGAACACCAAGGCGAGCGCCCGCTGCCGGGCCACCCAGGTCCTGGGCGCCTGCTGCCGCTGCAACCGCAGCATCGGCGACCGTACGACGTCGTGGTACCGGATCCGGCCGCCGCGTTCGCTGACGAACGGCAGGCCTCGCAACCACGCGTACAGTCCGTCCAGTTCGGCGTCCGGGGGCGCGACGACCGCCCGGAACACATCCGCGTCCAACCGCCTCGGCAGCGCGCACTCCAACGCGACCGACCGCCGTACCGGATCCGCCTCCCACCTCAGGAACCGCTCCACGGCCGTGGCACTGGGATCCCCCACGTCGGCCGGGTCGGCGGGGCGGCTCTCCGCGAGCGTCGACACGAGCACCGGCAGCCCGCCGGTGAGGCGCAGCACCTCCGAGACGACCGGTTCGGCGAGCACCCCCTTGCCCGCGAGCAGGTCCCGCGCCTCCGGCTCGGTGAACGGCTGCAGCGGCAGGTCGGTCATGAAGTCGCCGAAGCCGCCCCAGCGGGCGGAGTCGAAGGGGAGCTGACCGGACGTCACCACGACGAGCGTGGCGGGCACCGCGCCGTACCGCTCCGTGGTCATCACGGTGTGCAGCCAGCCGTCGAGGAAGCGGCCGGTCCGCTCGTACGTGTCGAAGAACAGGACGATCCACGGTGCGGCGGACGCGGCCTGGGAGAGCTCGTCCAGCAGCACCGGAGTGAGCACGCTCTCGGGGGCGAGCACGAGCTGTGCGTCCTCGTGGCTACGGAAGCGCGCCCCGATTCCTGACCTCAACCGGTCAGCGCCCTGGGCGAGTTGAGCCGGATCCAGAGCGCCGGCAACGGCCCCGATCCCCGGCACCATCCCCAGCCCCGCCAGTCCGGCCCGCGCCACCGCCATACTGCCCGCCGACGGGGCCGGCGCCTCCGTCGAGGGCGCGGCGGCAGCGGCCAGTTCCGCCTCGTGCCAGCGCTCCCGGTACGCGGTCAGCAGCCGTTCCAGGTCCTTGAACCGTCGGCCCTGCAGGGCGAACTGACGGGAGATAACTTCCAGGACCTCCGGCACGCTCCCCGCGTGGTCATCGACATACGCGGTCAACGCACCGTGTTCCCGGGCGACTTGCTCAAGCTCCCGTAGCAGGAAGGTCTTGCCCACGCCCGCGTTGCCGTGCACATGGAAGAGGAACCGGTGCCTCTCGTCCTCCAGCGGTATGTCGAAGTTGGCGCGGAACGCGGCCCGTTCAGCACCTCGGCCCACGAATCCGGCACGGCGACGCCTGCCGATCAGCTGCTGCATCGACGGCCGCGTCTGCGCCACGTCCGGGTCCTCCCGCTCGGCTCTCCCACACCACCGCTCATTCTGGCTCAATGGCTATGAGAGGGAGCCGTCCGCCGGGAAAGATGACCACCATGCCTACGACACCCCCACGCACCGCCCTCCACCTCGCGGCCACCCTCCTCACCGCGACCGTCGCCCTCTACATCACCCTCGTCGCCTTCGGGAACATCACCGACTTCGGGACGAACCAGCAGTTCGTGCAGCATGTCCTGGCGATGGACACCACGTTCAAGGACGACGACCTGATGTGGAGAGCCATCACCAGCAAGGGACTTCAGAACACGGCGTACGTCGCGATCATCGTCTGGGAGACCGTCGCCGCCCTCGTGCTCATATACGGCACCTGGCTCTGGTTCCGCCGCGACGACGCCCGCGCCCGCCGCTTCTCCACCTACGGCCTGCTGATGCTGATGCTGCTCTTCGGCGGCGGGTTCATCGCGATCGGCGGGGAGTGGTTCTCGATGTGGCAGTCCGGGGACTGGAACGGGCTCGACGCGGCGACCAGGGTGTTCCTGTTCAGCGGGATCGTGCTGATCGTCAACCACCTGCCCTTCGGGCAGGGACGGCAGCAGGCCGACGCCTGACGCGGATCAGTGACGCAGGGCCCATTTCTGGACCGACTCCAGGGGCCCTGCCGAGAACCTCCGCAGCCACAGCGTGGAGCCCACCATGAGCACCGCGCAGACCGTGACCCACAGTCCCACCACCCACCACGGCCACCACGGGCCCGTGTCGCCGAGCCGCTCCGCGAGGCCCAGCCCGATGCCGTACGAGATCAGCACGCACAGCACGTTCTGCAGGACGTAGCCGGACAGGGCGGTCCGGCCGACGGAGGTCAGGCCCGTCATCAGCGGGCCCGGCCGCCGGACGCGGTCCACCACGGCGCCGATCAGCCCGATGTACCCGAGGGCCAGCAGCGGGGCGGTGCCGTACCGGGCCAGCAGGACCAGGTCGGGGCCGCCCAGTACCGCCGCGACGTTGAGCGGGAGCCCGAGGCCGAGTCCCCACACCAGCAGGCGGGAGCGCAGCCGGCGGCCCGTCTCGTCCGCGCCGAACGCCCCGGCCCGGAACAACCGTACGCCCAGCAGGAAGAGGAAGAGCAGGAGGAAGAAGGTCAGCACCGGTTCCATGCGCAGGGCGATCGCGTTCTCCAGACGGAAGGCGATCTGGTCCGGGTAGCTGCCGTGTGCGTACAGGTCGGCGACCTCCTTGGAGACGGTTCCCTCGCCGCCGTTGTCGGCCAGGGTCAGCGCCGCCGTCAGCAGGCCGATCACCGTCAGATGCACTCCGGCCGCCCACCACATCACCCTCCGCTGCGCCCGCTCGGAGCGGGTCAGCAGCCAGGCGACGAGCAGTGCGGTGACCGCGTACCCCATCAGTACGTCCCAGGCGAAGACCAGCACGAAGTGCACCGTGCCCTCGCCGAACAGGAACAGCGCCCGCCACCGGTAGCGTCCGGGCCACGGCTGCCCGCGCCGCTCCGCCGAGCGGTACTGGATGGCCAGCCCGACCCCGAACAGGATCGTCAGCAGCGACAGGAACTTCCCGTTCGCCAGCACGCTGAAGACGCCCTCGACGGCTCCGTCGAGCGACCCGGACTGCAAGGCTCCCCACTCCGCGCCCGGCCCGGTGAAGATCCATACGTTCGTCATGAGCGTGCCCAGAATGGCCGCCCCGCGCAGTATGTCGAGGAGGGGGAGTCGTCGTCCGGTGGGCGCCGCGGACTCCGATGCTTGCGGGATCGTCGCGTCCGTCGTATCCGTGTGCGTCATGCATTCATCGTCTCGGCGGCATCGGCCCGAAACGTCATGAGCACAGCCGAACCCGCCCTACATCGAAGGATGCAGCGGACTCCTACGACTCCTACTTGACCACGACGACCGTCGTACCCGTCTCCCCGAACGTCCACAACGCCGCGCCGTCGGCCGCGCGCATCCGCACCCCGCCGGTCTGCTTGCCCTCGGCGGGCGGCGGCGAGGAGCCGTCCACGGCGTTGGAGAAGGCGATGGAGAGGCCGGACTTCGCGGCGAAGTAGATGATGTTCTCGATCTCCACACCGTCCGAGCCGGTGGTGGCCTCGTTGCGGGACGACACCGTGTAGCTGCCGGGGTCCGGGCTCACCGTGCCGGGCCAGACGGCGAACGTACGGCGGGCCGCGTCGCTCGCGTCGACCAGCCAGACCCGCTTCTGGCCGAGGGAGTAGACGATCCGCCGTCCTGTGCCCGAGTCGTCCGGCACGACGGCGGGGCCTGCGGACTTCGTCGGGGCGGGGCTCGGGCCCGCCGACGCCGACGCGCTCGGCCGGGCCGCCGCGGCCGTCGGATGCGGCCCCTTCTCGGCCTGTACGGCGAGGACGCCGACGGCGGCTATCGCGCCCACCGTCAGACCGGTCACCCAGACCTTGGAAGCAGGCACGGGCACGCATCTCCTCGGCTACGGAAAGCAATGGAACGCTCTGGAACGTTCTGGAACGCTACGGAACCCCTCCAGCGGGGTCGGATCATCGTACCGACCTCCGCCGGAGGGTCTTCCTCAGTCCAGCACCGGCAACAACTCGGGCAGATGCCCGTCCGAGGCCGTCGCCGCCCGCTGCCGTTCCTGCGACACCTCGCCGTACAGCGTCGTGCGGGGCCTGGCCGGGCGGCCGGCGGCCTCGGCGACGGCCACCAGGTCGCGTACCGACTTGTAGGAGCCGTACGACGAACCCGCCATCCGCGAGATCGTCTCCTCCATCAGCGTGCCGCCCAGGTCGTTGGCGCCGGAGCGGAGCATCTCGGCCGCGCCCTCCGAGCCCAGCTTCACCCAGCTGGTCTGGATGTTGGGGATGTGGGGGTGCAGGAGGAGGCGGGCCATGGCCGTCACGGCACGGTTGTCGCGGGTCGTCGGGCCGGGGCGGGCGATGCCCGCCAGGTAGACCGGCGCGTTGGTGTGGATGAACGGCAGGGTCACGAACTCCGTGAAGCCGCCCGTGCGTTGCTGGATGCCGGCCAGGGTGCGCAGATGGCCGAGCCAGTGGCGGGGCTGGTCGACGTGGCCGTACATCATCGTCGACGACGAGCGGAGGCCGACCTCGTGCGCCGTGGTGATCACCTCGATCCACGTCGCCGTCGGCAGCTTGCCCTTGGTCAGGACCCAGCGGACCTCGTCGTCGAGGATCTCGGCGGCGGTCCCGGGGATCGAGTCCAGGCCCGCTTCCTTCGCCGCTGTCAGCCACTCGCGGATGGACAGACCGGTGCGGGTCGCGCCGTTCACGACCTCCATGGGTGAGAAGGCGTGGACGTGCATGCCGGGGACGCGGTCCTTCACCGCCTTCGCGATGTCGAAGTACGCCGTCCCGGGCAGGTCGGGGTGGATGCCGCCCTGCATGCAGACCTCGACAGCGCCCACGTCCCAGGCCTGCTGGGCGCGGTCGGCGACCTGGTCCAGGGAGAGGGTGTAGGCGTCCGCGTCCGTCCTGCGCTGCGCGAAGGCGCAGAAACGGCAGCCCGTGTAGCAGACGTTGGTGAAGTTGATGTTCCGGGTGACGATGTACGTGACGTCGTCGCCGACCGCCGACTTGCGGACGTCGTCCGCCACCGCGCACAGCGCGTCCAGCGCCGGCCCGTCCGCGTGCAGCAGCGCCAGCGCCTCGTCGTCGGTCAGACGGGTCGGGTCGTCGGCGGCGACGCGCAGTGCCTGGCGGACGTCGGTGTCGATGCGCTGCGGCACCATGCCGGGCGCTGCGGCCT
The DNA here is from genome assembly GCF_900103585.1 of Streptomyces sp. cf386. Lineage (GTDB taxonomy): Bacteria > Actinomycetota > Actinomycetes > Streptomycetales > Streptomycetaceae > Streptomyces. The sequence continues at coordinate 441,792 of NZ_FNHV01000002.1, read as the reverse complement.
CGCGCAGGGCGCCCCAGTCGCCGTACACCTCGTCGAAGTCGTCGCGGCGGTCGGACGTACGGCCCTCGGTGTCGATGGTGCGGTGCAGGTCGGTACGGCCGGACGCCTCGAAGGCCTCCTCCGGCTCCTGCCACGGGTGGCCCTCGACGGTCGCGTCCGCCAGGGCCAGGCCCGTCTGCGGGTCGGCGAGCGCGCGGACGTGCGGTCGCAGCCGCGGGTCCAGCCAGGGCTCGCCGCGCTGGACGAACTCCGGGTACACGCAGAGACGTTCCCGCAGCTCGAAGCCGACGGCGGCCGACCGTTCGGCCAGCTCCTCGATCTGCGGCCACGGCCGCTCGGGGTTGACGTGGTCGATGGTGAGCGGCGACACCCCGCCCCAGTCGTCGATACCGGCGCGGATGAGCCGCTCGTACTCGGAGTCGACCAGGTTCGGCGGGGCCTGGAGGCAGGCGGACGGGCCCATGATGAGCCTGGCCACCGCCACCGTGGCGACCAGTTCGTCGAGTTCCGCGTCCGGCATGCCGCGCATCGCGGTGTCCGGCTTGGCGCGGAAGTTCTGGATGATCAGTTCCTGGATGCCGTGGTAGGACCGGGAGACGCGGCGCAGCGCGAAGAGGGACTCCGCCCGCTCCTCGTACGTCTCGCCGATGCCGATCAGGATCCCGGACGTGAAGGGGACCGAGGAACGGCCGGCGTCCTCCAGGACGCGCAGGCGGACGGCGGGTTCCTTGTCCGGGGAGCCGTAGTGCGGGCCGCCGGGCTCGGACCACAGACGGGTGGCCGTCGTCTCCAGCATCATGCCCATCGACGGGGCGACGGGCTTCAGTCGCTGGAAGTCGGTCCAGGACATGACGCCCGGGTTGAGGTGCGGGAGAAGCCCCGTCTCCTCCAGGATGCGGATGGAGATGGCGCGGACGTAGGCGATGGTGTCGTCGTAGCCGTGCGCGTCGAGCCACTCGCGCGCCTGAGGCCAGCGGTCCTCGGGCTTGTCGCCGAGGGTGATGAGGGCTTCCTTGCAGCCGAGGGCGGCGCCCTTGCGGGCGATGTCGAGGACCTCGTCCGGCGACATGAACATCCCGTGCCCGGCACGGCGCAGCTTGCCGGGCACGGTGACGAAGGTGCAGTAGTGGCACTTGTCCCGGCACAGCCGGGTGAGGGGGATGAAGACGCTCTTCGAGTACGTGATGACGCCGGGCCGGCCGGCGGCTTCGAGGCCCGCGTCACGCACCCGGCCGGCGGACGCGGCGAGGTCGTCGAGTGCCTCGCCGCGGGCCTGGAGCAGCACGGCGGCCTCGGAGACGTCGAGTGTGACGCCGGCCCGGGCGCGTTTGAGGGCGCGACGCATGGAGTTCTCGGTCGGGCCGGTGCCGCCGGGGCGGTCGGTGGGGCCGGTTCCGGAAGTCGCGGAGGTCGTCATCCTTCGAGCATACGGTCGGGCTCCGCCGGTTCAGCGGGGCCGGGGGTGGCCCTGGGAGGTGGCGGTGCGTTGCCGGGTGCGGGCTCGTTGTGGCTGGTCGCGCCCACGCGGCGGAGCCGCATATCGGCACAGCCCCGCGCCCCTAGGGGGTTGCCGCTCGGTTACAAGTGCTCGGCGTACTCGTCCAACACCCGTAGAACCTCCGCCTCTCCCGCCGGGGGCAACTGGACCACGACCTCCTCGATCCCCAACTCCGCGTAGTGCGCGAGCTTGCCGGGGTTCGGGTACACGGCGTACGGCACCACCTGGAGGGCGTTCGGGTCGCGACCGGCGTCGGACCAGACGGTGCGCAGGCGGGGGAGGGTTTCGGACAATCCTCGGCCGCCGATGGGGAGCCATCCGTCGGCGTACTCGCTGATGTGCTGGAAGAGCTTCGGGCCGGCGGCTCCGCCGATGAGCGTGCGGGGGCCGTTGACCTTGGGCGTGCGCGGCTTCTGTACCGGTTTGGGATAGGCGAAACTGGCGCGTACGGCACCGAACTCGCCCTCGTGCGCGGTGGGTTCGTCCGCCCACAGGGCCCGCATCAGGGCCATCCGGTCCCGGACGAGTTCGCGGCGGGTGGCCCAGTCGACGCCGTGGTCGGCGGCCTCCTCGACGTTCCAGCCGAAGCCGAGGCCGAGGGTGAACCGCCCGCCGGACAGGTGGTCCAGGGTCGCGATCTGCTTGGCCAGGTCGATCGGGTCGTGCTGGGCGACCAGCGTGATGCCGGTGCCCAGCCCGAGCCGCTCGGTCACGGCCGCCGCCTGGCCGAGGGCGACGAAGGGGTCGAGGGTGCGGCCGTACTCGGGCGGCAGGTCGCCGCCGGCCGGGTACGGGGTGGTCCGCTCGACGGGGATGTGGGTGTGCTCGGGCAGGTACAGCCCGGCGAACCCGCGCTGCTCCAGCTCACGGGCGAGCCGGATCGGGGTGATGGTCTCGTCGGTGAGGAAGATCGTGACGGAGATGCGCATGTCCCATCTGTACCGGCCCGGAGGTCGGAAGTCGATACCGACCGGTCGGCACAGACCCGGGCCCGAACCCGTTCAGGCGCTGCGCTCCGTCCCGACCCTCGGCACCGATCCCCAGCCGTGCCGGACACCCGCCGGTTCGGGGCCGTCGGGGCGGGCGACCTCGGGGGTGTCGAAGCTGCGGGTGAGCAGCAGGCTCCACAGGGTGCCCCAGACGAACAGGACGGTGGCGACGGCGGCACCGGCCATGGCCAGGAACTCCCCGCCGCCCAGCCCGTCACCGCCGCGGACCACTTCGACGAGGCCCCAGCCGCTCAGGACGGCCAGCAGGGCCGACACCTTCCACAACGGCCGGTACGGACGCCGCCTGCGCTCCACGTCGGCCGCGGACCGGAGCGTCACCCGCAGCCGCGCCGCGCAGTGGTCGCAGCTCACGGCCTCCTCGCTCGGCCGGTCGGCGAGCCGGTCCAGGCCGCTCGGCTCCGAGTTGGCCGAGGTCTTCGTCAGTGTGCGCCCGTCGCCGGTGTGCCGTATGACGACGGTGTGCGTGAGCACGTACCGGAATCTGTCCGAAACCCCACTCGCCACAGTGCCTCCCCCTTGCTCGATGCTCTCTGATTTCCTTCCCTTCCTTACGAGTTCACACCCACGGGGAACGCTCACGGGCATGTGTGATGACGACGCAAGACTCGGAAGACGGGCCCTGTTCGTGACGGGCGCCGCGGCCGCGCTTACGTTGGGAAGCGTGAGCTTCGCGAGAGGGGCGGACGACATGCACGACGCCGAGACCCGCACGGTGCGCGGGACTCTGCCGCCCGGCTCGCCCGACTTCGTGTACGTCCCCCTCGAAGTCCCCGACGGCGTCCGGGAGATCAAGGTCTCCTACACCTACGACCGCCCGTCCGTCCCCGCCGGCACCCAGGGCAACGGCCTCGACATCGGCATCTTCGACCAGCGCGGCACCGAGCTCGGCGGCAAGGGCTTCCGGGGCTGGTCGGGCGGTGCGCGCACGGAGTTCTTCATCCGCGCCGACGACGCCACGCCGGGCTACATCCCCGGCCCGGTCGAGGAGGGCACCTGGCAGATCGCCCTCGGCCCCTACACGGTGGCCCCGCAGGGCCTCACCTACGAGATCACGATCACGCTGACCTACGGCGAGCAGGGCGAGTTCGTCGAGCCGACGTATCCGCCGGAGCGGGCCAAGGGGCGGGGCCGCGCCTGGTACCGGGGCGACTGCCACCTGCACTCCTGGTACTCGGACGGCCGCCGCACCCCGGCGGAGATCGCGGCCCTCGCGCGCGAGGCCGGCCTGGACTTCATCAACAGCTCCGAGCACAACACGCACTCCGCGCACGCGCACTGGGCCGACGTGGCGGGCGACGACCTGCTCGTGATGCTGGGCGAGGAGATCACGACCCGCAACGGCCACGTGGTGGCGCTGGGCGTCGAGCCGGGCACGTTCATCGACTGGCGCTACCGGGCGCGGGACAACCGCTTCGGCAGGTTCGCCCGGCAGGTCCGCAGGGCGGGCGGCCTGGTCGTCCCGGCCCACCCGCACGCCACCTGCGTCGGCTGCAACTGGAAGTTCGGCTTCGGCGAGGCGGACGCGATCGAGGTCTGGAACGGGCCGTACACGCCGGACGACGAGGTGTCGCTGGCCGACTGGGACAGCATGCTGGTGGCGTCGGTGCGCGAGAACGGCCGCGACTGGATCCCGGCGATGGGCAACAGCGACGCCCACCGCAGCCCCGACCCGGTCGGCTCCCCCCAGACCGTCGTCCTCGCCGACGACCTCACGCGTGAGGCGATCCAGGAGGGCATCCGGGCGGGCCGCTCGTACATCGCCGAGTCCAAGAACGTCTCCCTCACCTTCACGGCCTCGGGCGGCCGGGGCCGACAGGCGGGCATCGGCGGGCGGTTGGAGGCCGACCGGGACACCCCGGTGACGGTCCGCCTGGAGGTCACCGGCGCACCCCGCTGCACGGTCCGCTTCGTCACCGACCAAGGCGTGCTGTTCACCAGCGCACCGCTGCCGGTGGCGGGCTCGGGGGTCGTGGAGTGGCGTACGACGCCCTCGTACGCGGCGTATGTACGGGCCGAGTTGCGGCACGAGGCGGCGGTGGGGCCGTTGCCCGGGGCGCTGGCGGCGTTCACGAACCCGATCTTCCTGGGGCGTTCGTAGCGACGGAAGAGCCGGTCCGTGCCGCAGACGTCACGGGGTGAGGCGCAGCGGCAGGGAGCCCAGTCGACCGGCGGGTGAGGGGCGGGGCCGCGCGGGACGGGTCGCGCGGCGATCACCCGTACGTTCGCCTCCTCCCCCGCGTCGAGCAGGGCCCCGCCTGGTCGGCCGGCCGCCCGGCCGTCAAGGCGTCGGCCCGTCCCCCAGGTCGGCGACCACCGCGGCGTGGTCGGAGGGCCAGACGCCGTCGACCGGCCCGTCCCCCGCCCGCCGTACGTCCCGCACATGCCCCAGTCCGCCCGTCCCGGGCGGCCCCACGTGGATGTAGTCGATCCGTACGCCCGGTTCCAGGCCGGCCGCGACATACGGGTTCGCACGGTCCCAGGTGACCGAGGGGGCGTCCGGCTCGGCGTACTGCCAGGCGTCGAAGAAGACCTGCCCGGGGACGACCGGCGCGGTGCGGTAGCCGCCGAAGAGGCGGATCTCGTCTGAGTCCGGCCAGGCGTTGAAGTCGCCGGTGACGACGGTCGGGAAGGGCGTGTCGACCCGGTTCTCGCCGACGAACTCGGCGAGCGCGGTGACCTGGCGGCAGCGTACGGCCGAGCCGTGCAGGGCGGAGGTGAGGTGGGTGGTGAAGAAAGGGATGTCGTAGGAGGGGGTGGCCAGCCGGGTGAAGAGGGCGAGGCGGCCGTCGTCGACGTCGGAGGGGGCGGGCAGGCGCAGGGTGCGCCGGTCGGTGACCGGCCAGCGGCTCAGTACGGCGAGGCCGATGTCGACCGTGGGGTCGCCGATCCGCCGGCGCCAGCGTTCGGGGGCGGGTGAGGGGGCCCAGGCCCAGTGCATGCCGAGTTCGGCGGCCAGCCACTCGGCCTGGTTCTCGCCGTCGGCGGCCCACACCTCCTGCAGGCCCACGATGTCGGGGCGCAGATCGCGCAGCTCGGCGAGGATGGCCTTCTGCCGGGCCTCCCAGGGCCCGAAGCGCCACCAAAGGTTCCACGTCACGACCCGCATCCGCAGCCACCCGCTCTCGTCATGCCCGCGTCGGGGACCATTGAAGCAACAGTTCGACCCCGGTGCCCTGACACCCAGCACAAGACAGGAGACTCACCGGCATGTCCCGCCTCACCGAGCTCAGGTTCCGCGCCGCCACCGGTTTCCAGCGCCACGTCGGCAATCCGATCCTCCGCCGCCTCCCCCTCCAGACCGTCCTGGAGACCACGGGCCGCACCTCCGGCCTGCCCCGGCAGACACCCGTGGGCGGCCGCCGGGTCGGTGACGCGTTCTGGCTGGTCTCGGAGTTCGGCGAGAAGTCGCAGTACGTCCGCAACATCAAGGCCGATCCGCGGGTGCGGGTGCGGATCAGGGGGCGGTGGCACACCGGCACGGCACAACTGCTGCCGGACGACGACCCGGTGGCGCGGCTGCGCTCCCTGCCCCGGTTCAACAGCGTCGCGGTCAGGGCGCTGGGGACCCATCTGCTGACGGTACGGGTCGATCTGGACGGCTGATCGTCAGGCCACCTGCGTGTACACCTCCGACACCAGCTCCTGTACGGTCCCCGGCGCCCGCAAGGTGGGGAAGTGGTCGCAGTCCGGCAGTCGTACCAGGCGGCAGCCGGGGATCGCGGCGGCCATCGCCTCGTTGCAGCTGACGGTCCGCGGGTAGTCCTTCTCGCCGAGGAGCAGGCTGCAGGGCAGGGACAGCTCACCGAGGCGCGGGAAGGCGGGCGGATCCTCGGCCTGGTGGCCGTACGTCGTGAACCAGGCCGGGATCGCGCCCCGCAGCAGCGTCTCGGCCTCGGTGTCCGGGGGCGTACCCGCCGCACCCCAGGTACGCAGGGAGAGCTCGACGAGCCCGTCCATGTCCCCGGCCTGCGCCAACTCGCCGATCTGCGCGGTAAGTTCCGGTGACTCCAGATCCGGATACCCGGTCACCCCCGGCACGAGCAGCACGAGCCCGGCGACGCGGCCGGGCTCGTTCAGCGCGCCGTTGACCGCCGTCGCCCCGCCCATGCTCGTCCCGACCAGCACCGCACGCCGCACGTCGAAGTGGTCGAGGACGGCACGCAGGTCCTCAGCCTGCGTGTAGGAGGCCGTGGGGTTCGGGGACCGCCCGAACCCCCGGGCGTCGTACCGAATCACCCGATGGAGCTCCACTAGGTCCGGGACAACCGGATCCCACACCCGCGCGTCCCCGACCCCGGGATGCAACAACACCACCGGCAGCCCGTCACCCCCCGAGTCGTCCGCCCAGATCTCGCCACCCTTGACCTGCACCATGTGTCCCATACGGGACACTCTGCCCTCCTCCTCCCCGCGCCAACAGCCACCGGCCGGTCAATCCCCTCGTCTCACCCTGGCCACACGATCGCCTGCACCTCGCTGTACGCGTGCAGCGCGTACGACCCGACGTCCCGCCCGACGCCGCTCTTCTTGAACCCCCCGAACGGCGCCTCCATGTTCCGTCCGACGGTGTTGATCCCGACCCCGCCGGCCCGCAGCCGCCGCGCGACCCGGAAGGCGCGGGCGACATCGCCGGACCAGACGTAGTCGATCAGCCCGTAGTCGGTGTCGTTGGCGAGGGCGATCCCTTCCTCCTCCTCGTCGAAGGGGATGACGGACACGACCGGCCCGAAGATCTCCTCCCGGGCGACCCGCATGTCGCCCGAGCAGTCCGCGAGAAGCGTCGGCGCGACGTAGAAACCCCGCTCGTACGGCGGCCGTTCGCCTCCCGCCACCACCACCGCGCCCTCTTTCCGCCCCGTCTCCACGTACGACTCCACCCGGTCCCGGTGCTCCGCCGAGATCACCGGCCCGACGACGGTGGACGCCTCACGCGGATCCCCGACCCTCAACCGGCCCGCATACGCCGCGAGTTGCTCGACCAGCCGGTCGTACACGCCCCGCTGGGCCAGCACCCGCGTGGGCGCCGTGCAGATCTGCCCGCTGTAGAAGGAGAACGTCGTCCCGATCCCGGCCACCGCCGATCCGAGGTCGGCGTCGTCGAAGACGAGGGCCACGCCCTTCCCTCCGAGCTCCATCAGCTGGCGTTTCATGTCCCGCCCGCATGCCTCGGCGATGCGCTGCCCGACGGCCGTGGACCCGGTGAAGCTCACCATGTCGACGTCCGGGGAGCCGACGGCAGCCTCACCCACCTCCACCGCCCGCCCGGACACCACATTCACCACACCCGCCGGAACACCCGCCGCCTCCAGCGCCTCCGCCATCCGGTAGACGGACAGCGGATCCTGCGGGGCGGGCTTCACGACCACGGTGTTGCCCATGGCCAGCGCGGGGGCGATCTTGCCCGCCGGATTGGCCCAGGGGTTGTTGTACGAGGTGATACAGGTGACGACCCCGACGGGCTGCCGCACGGCCAGCGCTCCCATGACCCCCGCCCGCCCCATCGGCCCGGCGTCGTTGATCTGCGGCGGGATCGCCCACTCGGCGGGCTCCACACGCGCGTACCGCCGGAACCGCGCCGCCCCGACGCCCACCTGCATGCCCCGGGCCGTCCCCATGGTCGCGCCGGTCTCGGCCTGGGCCAGTTCGGCGTACGGCACGAGGTGGCCGTGGATGATGTCCGCCGCCCGCGCCAGCACGGCCGCCCGCTCCTCCGGCGCCGTACGCGACCACGGCCCGAAGGCCTCGCGGGCCGCGGCACAGGCCGCGTGCACCTGATCCCGCGAGGCCTCCGGGGCCCACCCGACGGTCTCCTCGGAGGCCGGATCGACGACGGCGTAGTAGCCCCCGTCCGGCTCCTCCCACGCACCGTCGACGAACAACCGCTGCCGACCAGGGTCGTTGACACTCACCTGGTGGCCACCGTCCTGGTGTCCCGCCCCGAACGCAGCACACGCCCCGGCACGGCCCCGGTCACCACGTCGTCGCGGATCGCCTCGACCCCGTTGACCCACACGGCCCGCACCCCGATCGCCTTGGAGTCCAGCCGCGGGCTGTCACCCGGCAGGTCGTGCACCAGGGTGGCCGTACCGGCGTCGATCCGCTCCGGGTCGAAGAGCACGAGGTCGGCATGGAAGCCCTCCGCCACCCGCCCCCGCTCCCGTAGCCCGAAGAGCCGGGCGGGGTCGTCCGTCAGCATCTTGACGGCCTGCTCCAGGCTGGTGAGCCGGCGCCCGCGCAGACAGTCCCCGAGGAACCGGGTGGTGTACGGCGCCCCGCACATCCGGTCCAGATGCGCCCCCGCGTCCGAGCCGCCCAGCATGACGTCCTCGCGCTGCCAGGCCTCGGCGCGCAGGGCCCAGGACGCGGGGTCGTTGTCGGTGGGCATGGGCCAAAGGACCGTACCCAGTTCGTCGGCGGCGCAGATCTCCACCATGCACTGGAAGGGTTCCTGCCCGCGCTCCGCGGCGATGTCCTCCACGACCCGCCCGCTCAGCCCGCGGTTGGCCTCGCTGTAGGTGTCGCCGATGACGTACCGCCCGAAGTTGGTCAGCCGCCGGAAGACGCCCGCTTCCTTCGAACCGGCGTGCCGGAGCAGCTCCGCCCGCACGTCCGGATCCCGCAGCCGGGCGATCCGCTCGGGCACGGGCAGCCCCAGGACCGGCCCCCACCCGGGAATCAGGTTGAGCGCGCAGAAGGTGCCCAGCGACATGTTCATCGGCGTGAGGATCGGCATGGTCAACGCCACGACCCGACCACCCGCCTTGCGCGCCCGCTCACTCGCCAGCAGCTGCCGGGGCACCCGCTCCGGCACCGCCGAGTCGATGGTCAGCACGTTCCAGTTGAGCGGCCGTCCGGCAGCGGCGCTCATCTCCACGAACAACTCGATCTCGGCATCACTGAACTGATCCAGACACCCCGCGACGATCGCCTCGATCTGCGTCCCCTCGTGCTCCCCGACGGCCTTGGAGAGCGCGAGCAGCTCGGCGGGCCCGGCATGCCGCGAAGCCACGGGCTTCCCGTCCCCGTCGGAGTGGGTGGACGACTGAGTGGTGGAGAAGCCCCAGGCACCGGCGTCCATGGCGTCATGGAGGAGACGGAGCATGGCGGAGAGCTGCTCGCCGGTGGGCTGCCCGCCGATCGCGTCGGGGCCCATGACATACCGCCGAAGCGCACAATGCCCCACCATGAACCCCGCGTTGACCGCGATCCGCCCTTCGAGAGCATCCAGATACTCCCCGAACGAACTCCAACTCCAGGGCGCCCCCTCTTCGAGCGAGACCAAGGACATCCCCTCGACCTTGGACATCATGCGCCGTGTGTAGTCGGCGTCCTCGGGACGGTCCGGGTTCAACGGGGCGAGCGTGAAACCGCAGTTGCCGCCGGCGACCGTGGTCACCCCGTGATTGAGGGACGGGGTGGCGTACGGGTCCCAGAAGAGCTGGGCGTCGTAGTGGGTGTGGGGGTCGACGAATCCGGGGGCGAGGACGAGTCCGGTCGCGTCCTCGCTGGTCCGGGTTTCCTCGGTGACGGTGCCGATGACGGCGATACGGCCGTCGCGTGTCCCCACGTCGGCGGTGTAGGCGGGCGCGCCCGTGCCGTCGACGACGGTCGCGCCTTTGATGACGTGATCGAGCATGACGGTTCCTCCTCAGATTTCCGGTGCGGGCAGCGCCCTTCAGGGGCGCGGGGAACTGCGCGACCAGCCACAACGAGCCCGCAGCCGCCCGACAGGCAACAGCCCTACGGCGATCAGGCGGACTGCCGGAACCGGGACGTCCGATGAACGGGATCCGTATCGATCTTGGGAATGACGTGCTCCCCGATCATCCGAATCGTCTGCAACGTCTCCTCCTTCGGCACCCCCACCGGCAACCCGAAACTCAACTGATCGGCCCCGGCCTGCTCCCACCGCTTGCACTGCCGCAGCACCTCGTCCGGATCCCCACAGATCACGAGCTCCTCCTCGATGAGCAGCTCGACGAACTCCTCCGTGTACTCCGGCAGCGTCTCCGGCCACACCGGAAAGCCCTCGGGCCGCGGGAAGGTGTCGTGATACCGGAACACGAGCGACGGCAGATAGTGCAGCCCCCCGCTCGCGGCGATCCGCACGGCCTCCTCATGCGTAGGCGCGCAAATGGCGGTCGTCGTCACCATCACGTTGTCGTTGACGAAGTCCCCCACCGGCTCCGCGTCCACGATCGCCGTCTTGTACTGCTCCAGCACCCACTCCATGTCGGCGACCTTCTGCACGCTGAACCCGAGCACCCCGAGTCCCTTCTTCGCCGCCATGGCGTACGACGGCGGTGAGCCGGCCGCGTACCACATCGCCGGATGCGACTTCCCGTACGGCTTCGGCAGGACCTTCCGCGGCGGCAGCTGCCAGTGCTTGCCCTGGAAGCCGACGTACTCGTCCTGGAGCCACATCTTGGGGAACTCGGCGATGGTCTCTTCCCAGATCTCCTTGGTGTAGTTCATGTCGGTGATGCCGGGCAGGAACCCGAGGATCTCGTGCGAGCCGGCGCCGCGCCCGCTGCCGAACTCGAAGCGGTTCCCGGTGAGATGGTCGAGCATGGCCACCTTCTCGGCGACCTTCACGGGGTGGTTGACCTGGGCGAGGGGGTTGAAGATGCCGGACCCCAGATGGATCCGCTCCGTCGCATGCGCCAGGTACCCCAGGTAGACGTCGTTCGCCGAGAGGTGCGAGTACTCCTCCAGGAAGTGGTGCTCGGAGGCCCACGCGTACTTGAAGCCGGACTTGTCCGCCTGGATGACGTACTCGGTCTCCTCCATCAGCGCCTTGTGCTCGGCGAGCGGATCGGTCTCGGCACGCTTGCCCACGTATCCCTGTACAAAGAGCCCGAATTCCAAGGCGGTTCACCGTCCCAGTTCGTTGCTGACGCTCGTTCCGGACCACCGATTCTGACGTACCGTCAGATTCACTTGCCGCCGACTGTGGCACCGCTCACGTGCACCGTCAATAGCTGACTACACGTCAGATAACGCTCACCCCGGCCAGCCAGCCGCCGTCGACCACGAACGGCTGCCCGGTGATGTACGAGGAGTCGTCCGAGGTCAGGAACAGCGCGAGCCGCGCCACCTCCTCGGGCCGCCCGATCCGGCCCAGCGGCACGAGCTTGCGGTACAGCTCGTCCAGGGCCCGGCTCATCCCCTCCAGGTCCGCGTTCGGGTCCAGCTGCGCCGGGTTGGACATCGCGGTGTCGATCGCGCCGGGGCACATGGCGTTGACCCGGATGTTCCGGGGCGCGAGCTCCAGAGCGGCGACGCGGGTGAGGCCGAGGATGGCGTGCTTGGTGGCGGCGTAGGTGCCCACGGCCGCCATGCCCGTCACGGCCGTGTAGGAGGCGGTGTTGACGATCGTGCCGCCGTCCTCCATCTCGGGCGCCACGGTCTTGATGCCGAGGAAGCAGCCGACCTGGTTGACCCGCACGACCTGCATGAACTCGTCGAGGGGCGTGTCGACGAGGGAGTTGAAGCGCAGGATGCCGGCGTTGTTGACGAGGCCGTCCATGCGGCCGTACTCCTGCTTGACGGCCGCCACGGCGGACCGCCAGTCCGCCTCCTCGCCCACATCGAGGTGCACATAGAGCGCACCCAACTCCTCGGCGAGGGCCCGCCCTTGATCGTCGAGCACGTCCGCGACGACGACCTCGGCACCCTCCGCCCCGAACAGCCGCGCCTCCTGCTCCCCCTGACCGCGCGCGGCACCGGTCACGAGGACAACGCGCCCGTCGAGCCTGCCCATGGGAACCCCCTTCGCACGGGCCCGCCGGGCGAGCCCTTCGGAATGAGTAGAGGTTCGGCATCGTATCGCCAGATCTGACGATGTGTCAGATAGCGGACGGGAACAGCTTTGTCAGCGGGAGGTGAGCGGGGTCTCGGACTCGACGCGGGTGAGCTTTTCGGGGTTGCGGACGTAGTAGAGGCCGCTGACGCGGGCGTTCTCCACGCGGAAGGCCAGCACGCCGTCGATCACGCCGTCCATGCGCAGGATCAGTCCGGGGTTGCCGTTGACCGTCGTGGGCTCGCTGGTGAAGGCGCCGCCGGCCTTGGTGAGACTGCCGGCCATGTAACGGAGCACCTTGTCGGCGCCGGCGACCGGATGCAGGGCCGCCAGCTTGAGGCCGCCGCCGTCGCTGACGAAGACGACGTCCGGGGCGAGTACGTCGAGCAGCCCCTGCAGGTCCCCGGTCGCGAGCGCGGTCTGGAACGAATCCAGCGCTGCCCGGGCTTCCTGCGGGGAAGCCGGTGTGCGCGGCCGGCGGGCGTCGACGTGTTGGCGGGCGCGGTGGGCGATCTGGCGTGCGGCGGCGGGGCTCCTGTCGATCGCGGCCGCGATGTCGTCGTAGCCGAAGTCGAAGACCTCGCGCAGCACGAAGACGGCTCGTTCGGTCGGCGAGAGGGTTTCGAGGATGAACATGAGTGCCAGCGACAGGTTCTCGGACAGTTCCACGTCCTCGGCCACGTCCGGCGCGGTGAGCAGGGGCTCGGGCAGCCAGGGGCCGACGTAGGCCTCCTTGCGCCGTTTGAGGGTGCGTACCCGGTTGAGTGCCTGCCGGGTCGTGATCCGGACCAGGTAGGCGCGCTGGTCCCGCACCTGCGCCAGGTCGACCTTGACCCACCGCAGCCAGGCCTCCTGGAGGACGTCCTCGGCGTCCGCCGCCGAGCCGAGCATCTCGTAGGCGACGGTGAACAGCAGGTCGCGGTGGGCGACGAAGGCCTCCGTCGCGGGGTCGGTGACGTGGTCGTCGTTCATGTCGTGCGCTTCGTTCTCTCGCGGGATCAGGCCGGCTGATCAGCTGGCCTGAGGGGTTTCCAGGCGGTCGTCGGTGCCGCCCTGCGATGCGCGGGAACTGGCCTTGCGCGCGCCGGACAGCAATTTGTTGAGGGTGAACTTGCAGGCGATCTCCTTGACGCCGGCACCGGTCCGCCCGCTGATGCTGAGCGCGTTCACCTTGTCGTTCGGGTAGGAGAACTGGGTGACGCCCGCGTCCCGGCCGAGGCTGAGGCACTGCCCGGCGAAGAACATCCGGACGGGAGCGGCCTTCTTCCCGGCGATCCGGCGCAGGATCGTGGCGGCGGCGGCCGGGCCCAGCTGGACGGCGGCCTGACAGCTCATCCGGAACGGGTGGTCCGGCATCACCCCCGCGTCCCCGGCGGCGACGATGCGCTCGTCGTCCACGCTGGTCAGGGTCGTGTCGGTGACCAGACGGCCTTCGGCGTCGGTGCGCAGCCCGCTGTGGGCGGCCAGGTCCGGGACACGGAATCCCGCGGTCCAGATCGTCACCGCGCTGGGCAGCTCACGGCCGTCCTCAAGCCGTACGGCATCGCCTGTCACTTCCGTCACCCGCGCACGGGGACCTTCGAGGACGGTGACACCCAGCTTGGCGAACCGGCGGGCGACCGGGCGGCGGACTCGGGCATGCAGGGAGGGGCCGAGCACGTTGCCGCAGACCAGGGTGACCTTGCGGCCCGCTTCCGCCAGCTCGGCGGCGGTCTCCAGGCCGGTCGGGCCGGCCCCGACCACGGTCACCGGGGCCGACGCGGGCGACGCGGCCAGCGCCGACCGCAGTCGTTCCGCCCCCTCGATGTCCGAGACCCAGTGAGCGAACTCCGCCGCTCCGGGCACACCGGGATCGGAGGCGCCGCTGCCCACCGCGTAGACGAGGTAGTCGTAGGAGACCGTGCCACCGCCCGCCAGCGACACCCGGCACTCGGCGGCGTCGATCCGGGTCGCGGTGTCGACCACCAGCCGGACGTTCCCACCCAGAACCTCACCGAAGCCCACGACCGCGTCATCGGAGCCGGTCAGGAGCTGGTGGAGGCGGATCCGCTCGACGAAGTCGGGACGCGGATTGACCACGGTCACCGACACGCCATCGCGCCGAGCCAGGCTGTTGGCCGCCGTCACGCCTCCGTACCCGCCGCCGACGACGACTACCTCGATGTTCGCGTTCATCATGTCTCCCTAGTGCTGTGGACTCGGCATGGAGACACCGGGCGCGCGTCTGGTGTGACAGCTTGCGGATGAGACGTAGCGCACATCGGGCGAGGGCGGAGACGCCGCGCCTTCCGCCGCGAGCGGGACGGCGGCGCATCGCAGCGGCACACCTGACAACGCGTCACACACAAGCCCGAGGATTGCTGTGGCGAATCTCACCTGACTCACCAGTAGGGATGTTTGACCCTGTCGGCGTGCGTCAAGGGAATCCAAAATCTTCGCCATGTCCAAGCGGAGACTCAAGAACAGGAAGATCAGGATCGTGGCGGTCGGATCGGCCGTCGTGACCGGCGGAGCCCTGGCCGCCGTACTCCTGCCATCGGCGAACGCCGCCGAGGAGAAGACACCCGACCAGGTCATGGATCTGTGCATGCGGGCCGAGGTGCTCAACGGAAAACAGCAGTCCATTTCCGATTTCGGCGGGCACCCGATCGCCGGGCCGAGTTTCGGGTCCGACAACTGCGATTTCGTGGAGACCAAGTTCGAGACCTTCGACGGACCGACCGAGAAGGCGTCGATCGACTTCCCGAACTGCGAACCGAACGCGACCGAGCCGGCGAAGGTGTCGATCACCTGGTCGGCCACCGCGGCCCAGGGCCAGGGCAAGTACACCGTGACCCAACAGGGCGGTGGCGGAGGGCTGTTCGGCGCCCTGAGCGGGTCGTGGGTCAAGCACAAGGGCACCCTCGACATGACCCTCAAGTCGGCGACCGCCGGGGACACGGAACAGCGGGACGTCCCGGTCGGCAAGGTGCTGCACATGGAGTTCACGCCGAAGATGCAGCGCATGACCGGCGAATGGCGGGTGCGGATCGACGCCGACCCGGGCGGCTTCGCCACGAACCCCTCCCCCGAGCAGAACTTCGTGGCACCGGAGGTCGTCGAGGGCCCCGTCATCCTGCCGGGTGCGGCGGGTGCCCCCGGTGTCGTGGACGGCACCTCCAAGGCCGTCCTGAGCGACTGCTGAACCCCGATCCCACCGCCCCCACCTCCACCTCCACCCCTCACAGGAGAACCCCATGACACGCCCCGGCCGCGGAAACCACCGGAGCAAGAAGAAGCGCATCACCCTCGCCGTGGCCCCCGTGGCGGCCGTCGCGGTGGCCACCGCGCTGATGAACTCGGCGGGCGCCGCCACCGCCTCCGAAGTGACCGCCGACTGCTCGTCGGACTCCGACAAGCTGGAGAACTGCGAGTTCGTCGACGTCCAGTTCAAGCGGAACAGCCTAGGACCCAACCAACGGGTCTCCACGGTGACCGACAACTGCGGATCGTCCGCCACCGCCTCCAAGGCGTTCAACGTGAGCGCCTCCGTCACGCGGACCATCCAGCTGGAGGACGGATTCACCGCGGGCGCCGACACGAAGCTCGGCAACTCCTTCTTCGAGATCGGCGCGAAGTTCAGCACCTCGGAGATCAACATCACGCGTGACGACAAGACGACCACCCTGGCGTTCACCAGGACGGACACCGTCCAGGGGGACAGCCTCGCGTTCTTCATGTGGTCCGCCAAACGCACCGATGTGAGCGGATTCCTGCGAGCCACGTACAAGGAAGCACAGGACGGACAGAAGGTGTTCTTCTCGCCGAGCGAGGGCTCCACGGGCATCCACGTCTTCTATCCGCAGATCCTGAAGAACGGAACTCCCGACGGCCGCCTCTGGCTGCGCAATGTGACGTGCGGAACTCCTGAAGCGTCCGGCATTCAGAATTCGACGCGCGCTCTGAGGGCAGAACCGGGATTCGGTGAGGGCGGCGAGAACGTGACCGACGTCGAAATCCCCCTGGCGGAGGTTCCGGCGCCGTAATGCGGAGTTTGCGGTTCTCAGGCGCGAAGCACGGGTGCGGCTCCCAGCCACCGCAGGACCGCGTCCGTGCTTCCGCGTGCGTCGAGCTTGGCATAGATGTTGCTGAGGTTGTTGCGGACGGTCTTCTCGCTCAGCCGTAATCGCAGCCCGATCTCCTGCGCGCCCAGGCCGGTCGACAGCAGCTCCATGATCTGCCGCTCGCGCGGCGTGAGCAGCTCTCGCAGCCGCAGCAACGCCTCCCCGCCGGTGGGCAGCCGCCGGGCCCCCTCCCGCAGGGCCGCGCAGGCCGCCGGGGAGAGGTAGGTGTGCCCGACGGTGGCGCCCACGACGGCCGAGGAGAGCATGCAGGTGCAGTAGTCGCCCTCGACCAGATAGCCCGCCCCGTGCCGGAACACCTCGACGATGGCCTCGGTGTCCCGGCACGGGCTGATCACGATCGCGGGGACATCGGTGGCGGGCAGTTCCCGTACGGCCACGAAGGGGTCCTCACGATGGAGGATCACGACGTCCATCACCTCGCCCGTCCCCACCGACGCGGTCAGGGGTACCACCCGTCCGACGTACGGGTCGTCCGGGGCCGGCCAGCCGGGGTGCGGCCAGGTGCCCGCGGGGGCGGCGAGGGCGACTGTGAGCTTTCGGAGAGTGCGCACGTCATTGTGTCCTTCCGCCGATGCCGTACGGGCGTACGTCTACGTCAGTACGTCCGTACATACGTCGGTGGACGTGGACATGTTCAAGCTTTCAAGGAGCACTGTGTGGTGGGCCCACTACAGCAGTGAACAGCGCAGCGGCTGTCAGTGGCGCTCACTCCGTCCGCCCGTACCTGATGCCAGGTACTCCTTCACCGGACCCGCCAACTCCTTGTAGAACGGCGTGCGGTCGGCGGCCTGGAGCGGGGTGTGGAGTGAGTAGACATAGAGCTGTGCGGCGTCGAAGCCGACCGGGGCCCGGCCCCAGCCTTCCCAGTCGAGGATGGTGAGGTCGGGACCGCCCAGGTTCGACCAGTGGAAATCGCCATGGGCGGTGGACCACTCGACCTCACCGACATCACAGCCCGTGTACGCGGGGACGGCTCGGCGGATGTACTCCTCGCGTACGGCGATGCGTTCAGTGGGCACTTCGGCAAGGGAGTCGAGTCCGGCCCGCAGTTGCGCCCACCATGGCCAGCGCCCACGAGCGGCCCTACAGCAGCGGCCCAATCTCTGCCCCGAACGCCCCTATCTGGTCGGTGAGTTCACTGCAGCCACGGCTCCGGAACCGCACCTGGACCTGGTCCACCCCCATCGCCCGGTACGCCCGCAGGGACTCGGCGAGGGCGTCCGGCGCCCCGGCGATCGTCCGGCGCCCGACGTCCCAGGTGGGCGTCCCGACGTACAGGGGCTCGACGATGGCGCCCATGACGAACGGCCCCTCGACGCCCGCCTCCTCCCTCAACCGCCGTACCCGGGCGATCTGCGCGGGGAGCCGCTCGCGCGGGTCACCCTGCGGCAGCCAGCCGTCCCCCTTCAGCGCGGCCCTGCGCACGGCGGCCGGGGACGATCCGCCGACCCAGAGCGGGACGCGGTCCTGGGCGGGGCGCGGCAGCTGGCCGAGGCCCTCGAAGTCGTAGAGCTTGCCGTGGTGTTCGGGGAACTCGTCGGGGCCGAGGGCGACGCGCAGGGCGTCGATCGACTCGTCCAGTACGGAACCGCGGCGCTCGAAGTCGACCCCCAGCGCCTCGAACTCCTCCCTTACGTGCCCGGCCCCGACCCCGAGGATCAGCCGGCCGCCGCTGAGCTGATCGAGGGTGGCGTACTGCTTGGCGGTGAGAAGGGGGTGCCGCAGGCCGACGACCGCTACGTGACTGAGCAGCCGTACGCGCTCGGTCACGCCCGCCAGGAAGGCCAGCGTGGCGACGGGGTCGTACCAGACCGTGCTCATCGCGGAGGCCAGGCGGCGTGGGATGGCGACGTGGTCGCAGCTCGCGACGTAGGCGAAGCCGGCGCGGTCGGCGGCGCGGGCCACGGCCGCCAGGTCGTCCGGGCCGGCGGCGGCCTCCCAGGGTTCGGCGTAGATCGTGCTCTGCGACTGGACGGGGAGCTGGATGCCGTACAGCGTCCGCCCGTCCGGCGGGACTTGGATGGACACACGCACTCCTCTTCGATCTGACGCTCCGTCATATGTGTGGTCGGGCGCCATCGTCCGGCTTGGCGGCGCAAGAGACAAGGGGCACAGGCCGATCCAGGAGACGGCGGCGCCCTCCATGCCGAACGTGCATGGAATATCGCGATCTTCGTGCGATTGGCCGCAGCCCGTCGCGTTCGTGTCTCAGGGGTGTCACCGGGTGAGGACGGCCCGAGGGGGGCTCGTACTGGGTGGTGGCGGCTCGGGAGGTCCGGGCGCCGAGACACGGGGAGACCGACATGATCCGCAACCGCATCGCCGCGATCGCCGCCACCACAGCCGCCGCGGCCCTGCTGCTGACCGCCTGCAACGGAACGGGCGGGGACTCCTCCGCCGCCGGATCCGCCGTGGGGTCCGGCGCGGGATCGGCCCTGGGGAACCTGAGCTTCAACAGCGGTACGGCCAAGCAGAACAACGCCGCCCCCGGCACCGGCGACTGGGCCACCAGCCCGGGCAAGCCCGCGAGCAAGCCGGTCGCCAAGAAGTGGGTGCAGCTGAGCGCGGCCTCCGCCGGCGACCTGAACCCCGTCGTCGTCAACGGCTCCGGCTTCACCCTCTACCGCTTCGACAAGGACACCGCCGACCCGTCCAAGTCGAACTGCGCGGGCGAGTGCGCCACCACCTGGCCGCCGGTCCTCGTCGCCCCGGGCGGCAAGATCTTCGTCGACGGCGTGAACAAGTCCGACGTCGGCGTCGTCGAGCGTGCCGACGGCAACCTCCAGGTGACCATCGACGGCTGGCCGGTCTACCGCTTCAGCAAGGATCTCAAGCCCGGCGACACCAACGGGCAGGGTGTGGGCGGCACGTGGTTCGGCGTGACGCCGGACGGGCAGAAGGCGGGCGCCCCTGCCGAAGAGCAGGAGCAGGGACAGGAGCAGGGCGACACCGGTACGGCCGCCCCCGCCACCAGCGTCACCCTCTCCGACGAGCCCAACTTCGGCGACCCCTCCGAGGGCCTGGCCGGGTCCGGGTGCCAGAACGTCGGCCGTGACGACTCCGCCTCCTCCCTCCAGGCGTCCGGCACCCTGAAGATCTGGTCCGAGAAGGACTGCAAGGGCGAGTCCAAGGTGGTTCAGGGCAACATCGCCGACCTGGCCGCGATCGACTTCGACGACACGATCTCTTCGGTGTTCCTCGGCTGACGGCCGTAGATGTGCGCCGCGGTCCCCTCCGGGGGCCGCGGCTCTCTCATGCGCTCCCCGGCCACAGCCCGTCGTCCGTCAGCCCCAGCAGCTCGATCGCGTTGCGCCGTACGATCCGGTCGACCACGTCCGCGTCCAGGTGCCCCATCTGCGCCTCGCCGACCTCGCGGGACTTCGGCCAGGTCGAGTCGGAGTGGGGGTAGTCGGTCTCGTACAGGACGTTCCCGACCCCTATCGCGTCCAGGTTGCGGAGCCCGAAGGCGTCGTCGAAGAAGCAGCCGTATACGTGGTCGGCGAACAGCTCGGACGGCGGGCGGTGGACCTTGTCGGCGACGCCGCCCCAGCCGCGGTTCTCCTCCCAGACGACGTCGGCGCGCTCCAGGATGTACGGAATCCAGCCGATCTGGCCCTCCGCGTACATGACCTTGAGGTTCGGAAAGCGCTCGAACTTGCCGCTCATCAGCCAGTCGACCATCGAGAAGCAGCAGTTGGCGAAGGTGATGGTGGAGCCGACGGCGGGCGGCGCGTCCGCGGAGGTCGAAGGCATACGGCTGCTGGAGCCGATGTGCATCGCGACCACCGTGCCGGTCTCGTCGCAGGCGGCGAGGAAGGGGTCCCAGGCGTCGGTGTGGACGGAGGGGAGCCCGAGGTGCGGGGGTATCTCGGAGAAGGCGACGGCGCGCACGCCGCGGGCGGCGTTGCGGCGGACCTCGGCGGCGGCCAGTTCGGCGTCCCAGAGGGGGATGAGGGTGAGCGGGATGAGCCGGCCTCGGGCGTCCGGGCCGCACCACTGCTCCACCATCCAGTCGTTGTAGGCCTGGACGCACAGCAGGCCCAGCTCGTGGTCCTGCGCCTCGGTGAAGGTCTGGCCGCAGAAGCGCGGGAAGGTCGGGAAGCAGAGGGCGGACTGGACGTGGTTGACGTCCATGTCGGCGAGGCGGGCGGGGACGTCGTACGAACCCGGGCGCATCTGCTCGTAGGTGATGACCTCCAGCTTGATCTCGTCCCGGTCGTAGCCGACGGCCGTGTCGAGGCGGGTGAGGGGGCGGTGCAGGTCCTCGTAGACCCACCAGTCGCCGATGGGGCCGTCGTCGCCCGGCCGGCCCATGACGGGCTTGAACCGGCCGCCCAGGAAGGTCATTTCCTTCAGTGGCGCGCGGACTATGCGCGGCCCGACGTCCTGGTGCTTCTTCGGCAGCCGGTCCTGCCAGACGGTCGGCGGCTCCACCGTGTGGTCGTCGACGGAGATGATCAGGGGAAACGTCGTCTCGGTGTCCATGGCGCTCACGGTAGCGCCGATCTGACGACCCGTCAGCTATGCCGTAGCCATGCCGTCGACTGCGCGGGAGGGGCCATCACCGGCCACCACTGTGCGGAGAGCACGTGAGGGCCTTGTGATATCCCGCGCGTCTACCTGTGATCAGCCACTCCACAGCTGACGCATCTGCCGGAACAAGGCAAACTGGCGGAGATGTAAACGGGTCCTAGGGGGACTGCGATGGACGGGGTACCGCGAGTGCCGGAGCAGAGGCGTCCCGGCTCCTCGACAGATGCGACGGAGCCCGCGGCGGCGCTGCGATTCAGCGTGCTCGGTCCCGTACGCGCCTGGCGCGGCGAGGACCAGCTCCCCACCGGCTCTCCCCAGCAACGCGCCCTGCTCGCGGCCCTGCTGCTGCGCGAGGGCCGTACGGCGACCGCGGCGGAGCTGATCGACGCCCTGTGGGGCGAGGAGCCGCCCTCGCAGGCGCTGGCGGCGGTCCGGACGTACGCCTCCCGGCTGCGGAAGGTGCTGGACCCCGGGGTCTTGGTGAGCGAGTCGGGCGGCTACGCGGTGCGGGGCCTGGCCGAGGGCGCGCTCGACCTGGCGGCGGCGCAGGAGCTGGCGGCGGAGGCGGAGAAGGCGCGTAACGCCGGGGATCTGTGCCATGCCCGGGAGGTGCTCGGACGGGCGCTGGCGCTGTGGGACGGCGAGGTGCTGGCGGGGGTCCCGGGGCCGTACGCGGAGGCCCAGCGGGTCCGGCTGGGGGAATGGCGGCTTCAACTCCTCGAATCCCGCCTCGACATGGACCTGGAGCAGGGCTGCCACGCCGAGGCGGTCTCCGAGCTGACGGCGCTGACGGCGGAGCACCCGCTGCGCGAGCGGCTGCGGGAGCTGCTGATGCTGGCGCTGTACCGCAGCGGGCGGCAGGCGGAGGCGCTGGCGGTGTACGCGGACACGCGGCGCCTGCTGGCGGACGAGCTGGGCGTGGATCCGCGTCCCGGCCTGAAGGAGCTCCAGCAGCGGATCCTGCAGGCGGACCCCGGCCTCGCGGAACCGTCGGCGCCGGCGGCGGAGCCGGGGGTGGTTCAGGTGCGCCCCGCGCAACTGCCCGCGAGTGTCCCCGACTTCACGGGGCGGTCGACCTTCGTGCGTGAGCTGAGCGAGGTGCTGGCGTCGGCCTCGGGGACCGAGGGCCGGGTGATGGCGGTGTCGGCGCTGGCCGGCATCGGCGGCGTGGGCAAGACGACGCTGGCCGTGCACGTGGCGCACCAGTCGCGGTCGGCCTTCCCCGACGGACAGCTCTACGTCGACCTCCAGGGCGCGGGCCCGCGCGCGGCCGAACCGGAGACCGTACTGGGCTCCTTCCTGCGGGCCCTGGGCACCGCGGACTCGGCGATCCCGGACTCGCTGGAGGAGCGGGCCGCGCTGTACCGCTCGCTGCTGGACGGCCGCCGGATCCTGGTCCTGCTGGACAACGCCCGCGACGCCGCCCAGGTACGCCCGCTGCTGCCGGGCATGGAGGGCTGCGCGGCGCTGGTGACGTCCCGGGTGCGGATGGTGGACCTCGCCGGGGCGCATCTAGTCGACTTGGACGTGATGTCCCCGGACGAGGCGCTGTCCCTCTTCACGAAGATCGTCGGCGAGGAGCGGGTCGCGTCCGAGCGGGAGGCGGCGCTGGACGTCGTCGCCGCGTGCGGATTCCTGCCGCTGGCCATCCGCATCGCCGCCTCCAGGCTGGCGGCCCGCCGCACCTGGACGGTGTCCGTGCTCGCCGCCAAGCTCGCCGACGGACGGCGCCGGCTCGACGAGCTCCAGGCCGGCGACCTCGCGGTGAAGGCGACCTTCGAGCTGGGCTACGGCGCCCTGGACGCCGCCCAGGCGCGCGCGTTCCGGCTGCTGGGGATGGCCGACGGACCGGACATCTCGCTCGCTGCGGCCGCGGCCGTACTGGATCTGGCGCCGGAGGACACGGAGGAGCTGCTGGAGTCCCTCGTCGACACCTCTTTACTGGAGTCGGCGGCGCCCGGGCGCTATCGGTACCACGATCTGGTCCGGCTCTACGCGCGTGCGTGCGCGGAGCGGGACGAGCAGCCGAGCGAACGGGACGAGGCGTTGTCGCGGTTGCTGGACTTCTATCTGGCGACGACCGCGCAGGTGTACGCGATCGAGCACGGCGAGGACCGGCTGACCGACCACCTGGAGCCCACGCGCTATCCGGGGCTGCACTTCACCGAGGCCGCTGCGGCCCTCGACTGGCTGTACACGGAGGCCGGGCAACTGCTGGCCTGCGTACGGCAGGCGGCGGGGACGGAGCGGCTGCGGCGGGCCGTCGATCTGCTCTGGGCGGCGAAGGACCTGACCGAGTCGGGGGCCAACTCGCATCAGTACGAGATGACGGCGAAGGCCACCTGCGAGGCCACCCGCGTCGCGGGCCACGAACGGGCGGAGGGCAGGGCCCGTACGGTGCTCAGCGATGTGCTGCTGGTCTCCGGACGTATTCAGCAGGCGGAGCAGGAGGCGCGCGTCGCCATGGAGCTGGCGGCGAGCGCGCACGACTCCATCGCCGTCAGCTGGGTCGCCAACAACCGGGGGCTCATCTGCCTGCACCAGAACCGGTTCGCCGACGGCAAGGTCTTCTTCGACCAGGCCCTCGAAGGTCTGCGGGCGGCGGGGAACCGCCTCTTCGAGGCGACCGTCCTCGGCAATCTGTCCCGTGCCCACCTCGGCATGGGCAACATCACGAAGGCCGTGGAGATCGCCCGGAGCGGGCTCGCCGTGCACACCGAGGTCGGCCGGACCGTGCGCCTGGCCAACGGCCACTTCCAGCTGGGCGTCGCGCTGACCCGGGCGGGCCATTACACGGAGGCGCTGAGCCAGTTCTCCGACGCGCTCGGCCTCTTCAACGACCATCGGCAGCGGCTGTGGGAGGGCGTCACCCACTTCCGCATCGCCGAGGTGCACGCGGCCGATCACCGCCCCGCGCAGGCCGCCCAGCACGCCGAGCAGGCGCTCGCGCTGGGCTGCATCGGCGGTGACCGCATTCAGGGCAACGTCCTGACACTCCTGGGGCGTTCGCTCGCGGCACTCGGACAGGCGGACCGGGCGCGCGCGTGCTGGCGTGAGGCGCTCAACCTCTATGAGCAGAGCAGCGCGGTGGAGGCCGAGGAGGTGCGCGCGTTGCTCACGTCGGCCGCGGCGCTGTAGCGGGTGGGCTGCTGACCTGGGGATTTCGGGCGTTCAGCGTTCGTTTATCTCCACCCGACAAACTCATATTCAGTCGGACCGTCGCCACGGGGGGCAGGCAGTCCGACATGGAGCCCGGCCGGTTAGTCTGCGGCTCCGAGCGCCCGTCCGGCAATCCTCGGGGGAGTTACCGGGCGGGCGTTCCTGTCTCATCACCGAAAAAGAGGAACACGATCCCATGAGCGACAAGAAGAAGGACGAGACCCTCTCTCCGGACAACAACTCCATGCCCAGCGAGCCCGTCGCGGACGAGACGATCACCACGCTGAACAACTCCATGCCGAGCGAGCCGGCCAAGGCGGAGACGACGATCACGACGCTCAACAACTCCATGCCTGCCGGACCCGCCGTCCTGGACCTGGACGACAAGTAGGCCTCATCCCACGGGGATCGGCCGCAGCGACTCGGAGGGGAAGCCGCTGCGGCCGAGGCGTGTTCGGGGTGAGTCAGGGGCGAGTTCGGGGTGTTTCAGGGTCCGGGGACGCACCACGGCGTCCCCGGACCCTGACGCGTCATCGCCTCCCCCGCAACTCCCCCTTGACCACCTTCCCGCTCGCGTTCCGCGGCAACTCCCCCAGGAACTCCACCACCCGCGGCACCTTGTAGTTCGCCATCTCCCGCCGCGCCCACGCGATCAGGTCGTCCCCGGTCAGCACCGCCCCGGGCCGGCGCACCACATACGCCTTCCCGGCCTCGCCCAGCCGCGCGTCCGGTACACCGATCACCGCGACGTCGGCCACGTCGGGGTGCAGTCCCAGGATCTGTTCTATCTCCGCCGGGTACGCGTTGAAGCCGCCCACGATGAACATGTCCTTGATGCGATCGGTGATCCGCAGATTCCCCGCCGCGTCCAGCACTCCCACGTCCCCCGTCCGCAGCCAGCCGTCCGGCGTCACGACCTCCGCCGTGGCCACCGCGTCCTCGTAGTAGCCGCACATCACGTTGAAGCCGCGGACCAGGACCTCGCCGGGCTCGCCGAGCGGGGCCTCGACGCGTACCTCCGTGCCGGGGATCGCGCGGCCCGAGGTCGAGGCGATCACCGACGGTTCGTCGCCGCGGCGGCACATCGTGACGATGCCGCTGGCCTCCGAGAGGCCGTATGCGGTGAGGACGGTGCCGACGCCCAGTTCCCCGCGCAGCCGCTCCACCAGCCGCAGCGGTACCACCGCCGCGCCGGTCACGACGAGGCGCAGCGCGGAGAGGTCGTACGCGTCCCGTGCCGGATGGTCCAGCAGGGACTGGTGCAGCGTCGGCGGGCCCGGCAGCACCGACACCCGTTCCGCCGCGATGTTCGCGAGGGCCGTGTTCACGTTGAACACCGGCTGGGGGATCATCGTCGCGCCCCGCATGAGACAGGCGATGACCCCGGCCTTGTAGCCGAAGGTGTGGAAGAAGGGGTTCACGATGAGGTAGCGGTCGCCCTGCCGCAGGCCTGCCAGGTCGCTCCACACCTCGTAGGCGCGGAGCGTCTGCGCGTGGGTGATGACCGCGCCCTTCGGGCGGCCCGTCGTCCCGGACGTGAAGACGATGTCCGACGGCCAGGAGCCGTCCACGGCCTCGGCGCGCGCCCGCACCTCCGCCTCGTGCACCCCGTCGCCGCTCGCCAGGAAGTCCTTCCAGGTCCGGAAGTCCGCCGGGGCGTCGTCCGACAGCACCACCACCTGCTCCAGTTCCGGCAGTGCCCGCCCCTCCGCGACGGCCCGACGCAGCGACGCCACATACGACGTCCCCAGAAACGTGCCCGTCACGAACAGCAGCCGTGCCCCGCTGCGCCGCAGCACATCCGCCGCCTCCCCGCCCTTGAAGCGGGTGTTGAGAGGAACCAGCACCGCACCCGCCGACACCGCGCCCAGCGCCGCCACGATCCAGTCCAGGGTGTTCGGCGCCCAGATGCCGACCCGGTCGCCCGGCGCGACCCCGTTCGCGATGCAGGCCGCCGCCGAGCGCTCGATGCGGGCGCCCAGTTCGGCGTACGTGATCCTGGTGCGGCCCTCCACCACCGCCTCGGCGTCCGCGTACCGCTCGGCCGCGGTTCGGACGAGTTCCGGAATGCTGCCCCATTCCAAGTCACCGCGCACAACAGCCTCCCGACGGAACCCAGTAGCCCAGCACCCAGTAGCTGACTACCCGTCAGATTAGCTGTAGCCTGACGCACTGTCAGCAGAGGGAACGTGCTTGCGGAGGTGCCCCGTGACCGGACTCAAGGACGCCACCGCCATCGTCGGCATAGGCCAGACACCCTTCGCCAAGAACCTCCCCGAGGACGAGAGAACCCTCGCCTGCCGTGCCGTGCTCGCCGCGCTCGACGACGCCGGCATCGCCCCGGGAGAGGTCGACGCCCTCGCCTCCTTCACCATGGAGGAGACCGACGAGGTGGAGCTCGCGAAGGCGGTCGGCCTCGGTGACCTCACCTTCTTCAGCAAGGTCGGGTACGGGGGCGGCGGTTCGTGTGCCACGGTGGCGCATCTCGCCGCGGCCATCGCCACCGGACAGGCGTCCGTCGGCGTCGCCTGGCGGTCGCGGAAGCGGGGGTCCGGCCCCCGGCCCTGGCGCAACACCACGGCCCAACTGCCCACACCGGCCCAGTGGACCCGGCCGTACGGTCTCCTGCGCCCCGTCGACGAGATCGCCATGCTCACCCGCCGCTACATGCACGAGTACGGCGCCACCCGCGACCACCTCTTCAACGTCGCCCTCGCCTGCCGCAACCGGGCCAACCAGAACCCCGCGGCGGTGATGTACGAACGGCCCCTCACCCGCGAGATGTACATGACGTCCCGGTGGATCAGCGAGCCCCTGTGCCTCTTCGACAACTGCCTGGAGACGGACGGGGCGTTGGCCTGCGTCATCGTCAGCAGGGAGCGCGCCCGGGACTGCGCCAAGAAGCCCGTCTACGTCCACTCCGCCGCCCAGGGCCTGCCCGCCCAGCACCACGGCATGGTCAACTACTGGAACGACGACCCGCTCACCGGCCCCGCCTGGACCGCCGCCCGGCATCTGTGGAAGCACGCCGACGTCACTCCACAGGATGTGGACGTCGCCCAGATCTACGACGCGTTCACCGCCCTCATCCCGCTCTCGCTGGAGGGCTACGGCTTCTGCGGCAGGGGCGAGGGCGGGGCGTTCACCGAGCAGGGGGCCCTGGAGATCGGCGGGCGGCTGCCCCTGAACACCGGCGGCGGCGGACTCAGCGAGGCCTACGTCCACGGCTTCAACCTCATCAACGAGGGCGTCAAACAGCTCCGCGGCACCAGCACCGCCCAGGTCCCGGGCGCCGCCACCTGTCTCGTCACCGCCGGCGAAGGCGTCCCCACCTCCGCGCTGCTCCTGAGGAGTTGATCGAAGGATGCTCTCCCCCGTCACCGACCCCGATGGCGCCCCCTTCTGGCAGTACGCCGCCCAGGGCGAACTCCGCGTCCAGGCCTGCGCCGACTGCGGCGAACCCCGCTTCCCGCCCCGCCCCTGCTGCCCGCACTGCCAGTCCTTCGCGTGCGAGTGGCGCAGGACCTCGGGGCAGGGCCGCGTCTGGTCGTACGTCGTCCCGCACCCGCCCCTGCTCCCCGACTACGCGGAGCAGGCGCCGTACAACGTCATCGTCGTCGAACTCGCCGACGCACCCCGCATCCGCCTCGTCGGCAACCTCGTCACCGGCCCCGACGCCCGCCTCGACTCCCTCCCCCCGGCGCGGATCCGCATCGGTGCCAAGGTCCA
This sequence comes from Streptomyces sp. cf386, assembly GCF_900103585.1. Classification (GTDB taxonomy): domain Bacteria; phylum Actinomycetota; class Actinomycetes; order Streptomycetales; family Streptomycetaceae; genus Streptomyces. The sequence continues at coordinate 413,937 of NZ_FNHV01000002.1, read as the reverse complement.
GGCCGTCTTCAGCGGCGCCGGGCTCCCGCAGTGGGTCCTGGAGCGGCCATGAGCCTCACCGTCGCGGCCGACAAGGACACCGGCGTCGCCGTCGTCACCCTCGACCGGCCCGAACGCCTCAACGCCATCGACCTCGCGATGCGGGACGAACTCGTCGCGGCCTGGGGGGAGTTGCGGTTCGACGACACCGTACGTGCCCTCGTGCTCACCGGCGCCGGGGAGCGGGCCTTCTGCACGGGCCTGGACCGGGACGCCGTGGTGCCGCAGCCCGAGTCGCCGTACATGATGGACGATCCGCTGCTCCGGGTCGGGCCCAAGGCCAACGACCTGTGGAAACCGGTCGTCGCCGCCGTGCGGGGCATGGCCTGCGGCGGCGCCTTCTATCTCCTCGGCGAGGCGGACTTCGTCGTCGCCGACCCGACCGCCGCCTTCTTCGACCCGCACACCACGTACGGCATGGTCAGCGCCTACGAGTCGATGCTCATGGCGCTGCGGATGCCGTACGGGGAGGTGGCGCGGATGGCGCTCATGGGGAGCGCGGAGAGGTTGTCGGCGCGGCGGGCCCATGAGATCGGGTTGGTTTCCGAAGTCACCGAGCCCGGCGGGGCGTTGGCCGCCGCCGTCGGCTGCGCGACCGTCGTCGCCGGGTATCCGACCGAGGCGGTGCAGGGGACCGTGCGGGCCCTGTGGGCGGCCAAGGAGGCCGCCCTCGCCCAGGCGTTCGCGCAGGCGCCGCACCTGATCGCGCTGGGGAATCTGCCCACCGAACGCCAGGCGGAGTTGTTCGCGGCTCGGCGAGCCGGTGGGCACCGGGTGCGGTGAGCGCCCGTCAGTACGTGGTCGGGGCCTCGGGCTCGGCCCGGCAGTGGTCGACCTTCGCCACGAGATCCGGGCTGGCGAGGTCCACCTCGACCCGCTCCATCTCGTTGCCGCCGACAAACACCTTCTTGGTGCCCCGCTCCACACGGCGGTTCTTGGCGTCGAGGAAGTCCACCGTCACGGTGAAGAAATCGCTCTCGGCGTTCGGGTTGGTGACGGTGACCGTCGCGTAGGGCTGCCGCACGCTGGTGCAGGTGACCAGTTCAACGGTGGCGTCCTGGGCCGGCGACGCCGTCGGCGTCGGCGAGTAGTCGCCGCCGCTGCCACCGCTGGTGCCGGCGTAGTCGTCGTCATCGTCGTAGTCGTCGTACGTCGAACCCGATGTCCCCCCGCTGGAGGACGTGCTGTCGTGGTCCTGGCTGGAGCTGCTGCACCCGCCGCCCCCGCCGCCGCTGCTGTCGCCGTCGGAGCCGCCATGGCCCCGCCCCTTGGAGGAGAAGCCCGTCAGCGCCAGGCCGACCAGGACCGAAACCGCCGTGAGTTTGAGAATGTGCCCCCGTCGATGCATGGCGGCCACTCTAGCGATCGGCTGTCACGGTCATGTCACCGCATGGCGACCTCTGTGCACTCGGCGTAGCGTCTGCTGTGGGAGCTGGTACACAGTGCCGCTCCCCGAGGTGACGGCCGCCGTCCGGACCCTTCCGTGCGCCGGTACGACGGCCGTCCCCAACCCCTCGGTCACGCGCCCCGCGCCGTGCCCGTGCCCTTCTCCGCGTCCAGCGCGTAGACGCATCTGTCCTTGCTGCACGCGTACACGACGCCGTCCTTCACCACGGGCGACCCGGTGATCTCGCCGCCGGTGGCCAGCTTCCAGCGCAGGCGGCCGTCGTCGGCCTTCAAGGTGTACAGCAGGTGGTCGGTGGAGCCGAAGTGGATCCGGCCCTCGGCCACCGCGGGCGCGCCCACGATGTCGCCGCCCGCCTGGAAGCGCCACTTGGGCGTCCCGGTGACCGCGTCCAGCGTGTACAGGCCCTTGCCGCTGCCGACGTGGACATGGCCCGCGGCCACCAGCACCGGGTCGATCGAGGAGCGGGACTCGGTGGCGATGCGCCAGCGGTCGCGGCCGTCGGCGGCGTCCAGGGCGTAGACCGTGCCGAGGTAGTCGGCGAGGTACACACCGCCGCCGGTCACCGCCGGTCCCGGCACGAAGGCCGGCGGGCACAGGAAGACCGCCGGGGCCTCGAAGTGCCAGCGGACGCGACCGCTCGTCACGTCCAGCGACAGGACGCGGGTCCCGGCCGAGACGTACACATGGCCGTCCTGCGCCTGCGCCACCCGCACCGGGACGCCGCCGCAGGAGGCCGCGTCGCCGATGGGGTACGACCAGCGCTCGTCGCCGCTGCGGGCGTCCAGGGCGCGCAGGCGGGCGTCCTGCCAGACGTACACCGTGCCGTCGTACAGCGCCGGTCCGGCCTCGGGCGACTCGAAGTCGGACTGTGCGCCGGTGATCTCCCACAGCTTCTGGCCGGTCGAGGCCTCCCAGGCCTGGACGCCGCCGCCGCGCGTGCCGGTGACGACGGTGCCCCGCTCGGCCTTGAGCGAGTAGACCCAGGCGTCCGTCTGCAGACGCCACAGGTCGGCGCCCTCACGGCAGTCCAGGGCGAACAGGGTCGGGCCGTCGGAGGCGTGGATACGGCCGTCGGCGACCGCCATCGACCAGGCCACGTCCCGGGTCTTGAAGCTGCGGCGGCCGGTGGCCACGTCGAGGGCGTGCACCTCGAAGGAGGTGACGTAGACGAGGTCGTCGGCGACGGAGGGGGTGCCCCACACGTCGTTCGACATGCGGAAACGCCAGGGGCGCCAGCCGGCCGCCGGCTCCGGGGGCAGGGGCGGGGCGGCCGGTACGGCAGGGCCCACGGCCGGGTCGGTGCCGTTGACGCCGGGGCGGGGTTTGGACCAGGAGGCGACGAGGCCTGCCTCCGGAGGCGGCGCCTGCATGGCGGCGGCGCGGGCGTCGGAGACGCGGGGGCCGGGGCCGATGGGGACCGCGGCGCCGGCCAGCCGTACGGGGCCGGTGTCGGGGGCGCCGACCGGTACGGGCTGCGGGCCGGGGACGACCGGGTCGTGCGAGGGCGGGGGCGGGACGGGTGCGGGGGCGGGGGCGATACGGCCGCCGCTGCGGCCCGAGGACGACGAGGGCTTCGCCGCCGGCCGGCCGCCGCGCCGCGACTCGATCAGGCTCACCGCCCGCTCGGGCAGCCACGCGGACGCCGTACCGCTGTCGTCGGAGCCGGAGCCGAAGAGGTGCGGGGCGAGCTGGGCCTGGAGGTCGGCGGGGTTGGGGCGGGCGGTCGGGTCCATCTGCATACAGGACTCGATCAGCGGGCGCAGCTCGTCCGGGAGGCCTTCGAGGTCGGGGCCCTCGCGGAGCAGCATGAAGACCGTCTCGACCGGGTTGGCGCCGTGGAAGGGCGGGTGTCCGGTGGCGGCGAACACCAGCATCGAGCCGAGCGAGAAGACATCGCTGGCGCCGGTGACGCTGCGGGAGTCCTTCGCCTGCTCCGGCGACATGTAGGCGGGGGTGCCGACGGCGACGTTCGTCATCGTCAAACGGGTGTTCGAGACGCCGGACGCGATACCGAAGTCGATGACGCGGGGGCCGTCCTCGACGACGAGCACATTGGACGGCTTGAGGTCGCGGTGGACGAGCCCTGCGCCGTGGATGGACTGGAGGGCCTCCGCCACACCCGCCGCCAGCCAGCGCACCGCCTGGGCCGGCATCGGCCCGCACTCGTTCACTATCTCTTCGAGGGAGGGCGCGGGGACGTACGCGGTGGCCAGCCACGGCACGGCGGCGCGCGGGTCGGCGTCGACGACCGCGGCCGTGTAGAAGCCGGAGACCGCCCGGGCCGCCTCCACCTCACGCGTGAAGCGGACGCGGAACAGCTGGTCCTCGGCGAGTTCCGTGCGGACCGTCTTGATCGCCACGCGCCGGCCCGAAGCCGAGCGCGCGAGATAGACCAGCCCCATACCGCCGGCGCCCAGCCGTCCGAGCACCTCGAACGGCCCGATCCTGCGCGGATCGTGCTGCGTCAGCTGATCCACCACTCTGCCTGCCACCTCCCCGTACGGGCCCCGTCACCCAGATATGTACGCGACCCCGTGCAGCGTCTCACCACCGCACCGCCTTGGCGGCACGCACCCCGATTCTTCCTGTCCGAGGGCGTGGTTGCGAACCCAAGGGCGGAACGGGGTGTCTTGGGACAAAACCACACTCCGGCACCCGACGGAAAGCGCTGGTTCGCATATTGGGACGCCGGGGGTAAGAGTGAGGTCAGACTTCCGGGGCCGCCCGGCGCTCCAGCACCGCGAAGGACGCCCCCTGATTGTCGGTGACCACGGCGACCGTCCCGTACGACGTTTCGAAGGGCGGCACCTGGACCCGCCCGCCGAGCCGGCTCACCGTGTCGAGGATCTCCGCACAGTCCGCCACCTGGAAGTGGACGACGAAGTGGGGCGGCATCATCGCCGAAAAGCGCTCCGCGACCGCCGCCCGCCCGAAGTCCGGTTCGGCGTCCGGCCCGAACAGGGCGTCGGCGAAGAGCTTGCCGTAGAAGGCGCCTGCGACCTCGGTGTCCCGGGCGTACAGCTCGACCCAGCCGAAGGTGCCGGTCTGGTGCCGGCGCCCGAAGCCCTGGTGCTCGCCCGCCTGCCAGAGCCCGAAGACGGCACCCTCCGGGTCGGTGACCAGCGCGGCCCTGCCCAGGTCCGCCCCGATCTCCACGGGCGCGGTGACCACCTGCCCCCCGGCCTCCCGGATCCGCCTGACCAGCGCTTCCGCGTCCGAGGTGGCGAAGTACACCGTCCACACGGTGGGAAACCGCCCGTCCGCCTTGCGGGCGAGCGAGGCGACGGGCTCGCCGTCCAGCCGGGCGAGCACGGTGGAGTCGTACGCCTCCTCGAAGTCCCACCCGAAGAGCTCCCCGTAGAAGCGCTTGCCCGCCTCGACGTCGGGCAGCTGGGCGTCCACCCAGCACGGGACGCCCTCCGCGTACCCCGCCCCGTTTCCCGTTCCGTCTGCGGATGCCCTGTTTTCGGCCATGTCGTCAAAGTAACGGCCTCTCACGCAACCCGCAGACCAGGCACACCCGCCTCCGTATCCCCGTGCACCCCATTTGCAGTCGGCCGAATCGCGCCCCGATCACGCCTCGGTAAGCTGACGGCATGACAGGACAAGTGCGTACCGTCGACGGCCGCGTGGCCGGCCGGCGTGGGCAGGCGACCCGGCAGAAGCTGCTCGACTGCCTCAGCGAGATGCTCAGCTCTTCCCCCTACCGGGACGTCAAAGTCATCGATGTCGCCCGGAAGGCGGGGACTTCACCCGCGACCTTCTATCAGTACTTCCCGGACGTCGAGGGCGCCGTCCTGGAGATCGCCGAGCAAATGGCCACCGAGGGCGCCGGGTTGACCGAGCTCGTCGAGGGCCGCAGCTGGGTCGGCAAGGCCGGCTGGCAGACCGCCCAGGAACTCGTCGACGGGTTTCTGGAGTTCTGGCGCCGCAACGACGCGATCCTCAGGGTCGTCGACCTCGGGGCGTCCGAGGGCGACAAACGCTTCTACAAGCTCCGAATGAAGATCCTGAACTCCGTCAACAACTCCCTTGCGGAAGCCGTCACTCAGCTTCAGTCCAAGGGCAAGGTCGACAAGGACGTCAACCCGGCCGCGGTCGCGGGTTCGATCGTCGCGATGCTCGCGGCGGTGGCCTCGCACCAGAAGGGCTTCCAGACCTGGGGCGTGAAGCAGGCTGAACTCAAGCCGAACCTCGCGCTGTTGGTGCATCTGGGCGTGACCGGGAAGAAGCCGACGAAGTAGCGCCGGGCGGCCGACGGTTCGGTCGCCGGGTTCCCAAGTCCTGTCTCACCGGCGGCGGTTCACACGTGCGGGCCACCGCCTGCTGTTCATGTACGGCCCCTCGCCTCAGGCGGGCAGCGGCCGGTCCTGCACCACGTGCTTCATCACCAGCGTCGACGTCAGCCGCTGCACCCCCGGCAGCGTGGCCAGCCGCTCGTCGTAGAGCCGCTGGTAGGAGCCGAGGTCGGCGGCGACGACCCGCAGCAGATAGTCCGGCTCCCCGAACAGCCGCTGCGCCTCCAGCACCTCCGCGACCTCGCCGAGCGCCCGCTCGAACTCGGCGACGGTGTCCCGGTCCTCCTGCCGCATGGAGACGAAGACCAGCGCCTCGAAGGTCAGCCCGACGGCAGCCGGGTCCACGACCGCCCGGTACCCGCTGATGGCGCCGGACCGCTCCAGCTCCCGCAGCCGCCGGTGACACGGCGAGACGCTCAGCCGCACCCGCGCGGCCAGCTCGGTCACGGTCAGCCGCCCGTCCTGCTGAAGCTCGGCAAGAATCTTTCTGTCCACGTCATCCATGAGACAGATCTTCCCTCAGAAGTGGCGATCATGGGCAAACTTCGACAACACTTTCGGGCCATTCCCGCCTAATGTCCCCACCATGGACTCCGGACTGCTCCTCTCCTTCCTCGCCATCGACCTGCTGCTTGTCTGCATACCGGGCGCCGACTGGGCGTACGCGATCTCCGCCGGGCTGCGCGACCGCTCGCCGGTGACGGCGGTGGCGGGCCTGGTCGCCGGGTACGCGCTGCACACGGTCCTCGCGGTGGCCGGACTGGCGGTGCTGGTGGCGGGCGAGCCGGCGCTGCTGACCGCGCTGACGGCGGCCGGTGCCGCGTACCTGGTGTGGCTCGGGTGGGGCGTGCTGCGCCGGCCGGGCACGCCGGGGGCGGCCGAGGAGCCCGTCGCCGCGAGCCCGGCCCGGGCCTTTCTGCGCGGTGCCACGATCAGCGGCCTCAACCCCAAGGGCCTGCTGCTCTACCTCTCCGTGCTGCCGCAGTTCCTGGTGACCAAGGGCGACCACCTGCCGGTCCCCGCCCAGACCGCCGTACTCGGCCTGCTCCACATGGCGTGCTGCGCCGCCGTCTACCTGACGGTGGGCCTGGCGGCCCGCGCGGTCCTCGGCGCCCGCCCGGCGGCGGCGCGGGCGGTCGCGCGCACGTCGGGGGCGGCGATGCTGGGGATCGGCGCGTTTCTCCTCGTACAGCGCCTGGCGACGCTGTGACCCTACGGCGCTATGACCGGCGGACGATCCTGAACAGCCGGATCTCCCGCTCCACCCGGGCCTGATAGGTGGCGTACGGCGGCCAGAACGCGAGCAGGTTCTTCCAGACGGCAGCCCGCTCCTCGCCCTCCAGCAGCTGCGCCCTGACGGGGATGTCGGTTCCCTTCCAGCTGATCTCGGCGTCCGGATGCGCCAGCAGGTTCGCGGTCCAGGCGGGGTGGCCGGTGCGACCGAAGTTGGAGCCGACGAGGATCCAGCCGCTGCCGCCCTCCTCGGGCATGCAGGCGAGCGGCGTGCGGCGGGACAGTCCGCTGCGCGCGCCCGTGGAGGTCAGGATCACGCCGGGCAGCATCTGAGCGCTGAGCAGGACCTTGCCGCGGGTGAGCCGGTGCACGGCCCGGTCGAGCGCGGGGATCAGATGGGGGGCGACCTTGGCGAAGCCCCGGGTCGAGGACACCTTCTGTACGACCCGTACGCCGATCACACCGCCACCTCCCGGGCGTCGAAGAGCCGGGCGGCGTCGGCGGCGTGCGCTCGCAGCCGGTGCACCGGGCCGAAGAGCAGGTCGTCGCCGGCGGCCCGCTTGAAGTACAGGTGAGCCTCGTGCTCCCAGGTGAAACCGATGCCGCCGTGGAACTGGATGCCCTCGGCGGACGCGGTTCGGAGTGCTTCCAGGGCCTGCGCCAGCGCCAGCCGCTCCGCGGGGGGTGCCGCGATGGATTGTTGGGCGTCTGCGGGTTCGTTGTGGCTGGTCGCGCAGTTCCCCGCGCCCCTGGGGGGCGTTGCAGCCCACGCCGCGTAATAGGCTGCCGATCTTGCTGCCTGGACCGCCACGTACACGTCCGCCAGCCGGTGCTTCACCGCCTGGAAGGAGCCGATCGGACGGCCGAACTGGTCCCGCTGCTTGACGTACTCCACCGTCCGCTCCAGTACCCGGTCAGCGGCGCCCACGGCCTCGCAGGCCAGTACGGCGGCGGTCACCTGCCCCACACCCGCCAGCGCACCCAGCACGTCAGCGGCTTCCTCCCCCAGCAACTCCGCCTCCACATCGCGGAGTTGGAGGCGTCCCTGCGGTCGGGTGGCGTCCAGTGCGGTCTGTCGTACCCGTACGACACCCGCCGCCTCCCCCGCCACCAGGAACAGCAGCGTCCGCGATCGGGCGAACCCCCCGGCGTGCGCGGCGACCAGCAGCAGCCCCGCGCTGTGCCCGTCCAGCACCTGGTCGACCTGCCCGTACAGCCGCCAGCCGCCCTCCACCCGCCGCGCCTGCACACCGCCGGCACGCCCGCCGCCGGCCCAGTCGCCGCCGTTGTCGCCGGTCAGGGCGAGGGCGGCGGCGAGCGCGGGGCCAGGGACGGCGAGGGTGGCGGTCAGGGTGCCGGAGGCGAGGCGGGGCAGCAGTGCGGCGCGCTGGGCCTCGGTGCCGAGGGCGGCGATCAGCGGTGTGGCGAGGACGGCCGTGCCGAGCAGTGGAGAGGGGGCCAGCGCCCGGCCGGTCTCCTCACAGGCGAGGGCAAGTTCGGTCGCCGAGCAGCCGACACCGCCGTATGCCTCGGGGAGGGCGAGTCCGGGCAAGCCGAGCTGTTCGGCGAGGGCGGTCCACAGGGCGGGGTCGTGCCCGGCCGGGGTGTCGACGGCCGCGCGCAGCTCGCGGGGGCCGCAGCGGCTGTGGAGCAGCTCGCGGAGGGTGCGGCGGATCTCGTCCTGCTCTGGGGTGAAGCTGGCGTCCATGGGTTCTTCCCTCCGGCTCTTCCCTCCAGATCTGACGGGCCGTCATATTAGGAGGGTCGCAACGAGATGCCCAGAGGTTGGAGGCCCTCCTCTCATGACTCCCGCGAGCCGGAAGGTCGCCGTGGTCGGGGTCGCCCTCGCCGACTGCGGTCGGGTGGACGACGCCACCCCGTACACCCTGCACGCCCAGGCGGCCCGCCGCGCCCTGGCCGACGCGGGCCTGGACCGGGCTGTGGTGGACGGCTTCGCGTCCGCCGGCCTCGGCACCCTGGCCCCCGTCGAGGTGGCCGAGTACCTGGGCCTGCGCCCCACCTGGGTCGACTCCACCTCCGTAGGCGGCTCGACCTGGGAGGTCATGGCGGCACACGCGGCGGACGCGATAGCGAGAGGCCACGCGAACGCGGTACTCCTGGTGTACGGCTCGACGGCCCGCGCGGACATCAAGGCGGGCCGACGCACCGGGAACCTGTCCTTCGGCTCCCGGGGCCCGCTCCAGTTCGAGGTCCCGTACGGCCACACGCTCATCGCCAAGTACGCCATGGCCGCCCGCCGACACATGATCGAACACGGCACGACCATCGAGCAGTTGGCGGAGGTGGCGGTCCAGGCGAGGGCGAACGCCGCGCTGAACCCCGAGGCCATGTTCCGCACCCCGATCACCGTGGACGACGTCCTGTCGGGCCCGATGATCGCGGACCCCTTCACCAAGCTGCACTGCTGCCTCCGCTCCGACGGCGGGGCGGCGGTCCTGCTGACCGCCGAGGAGTACGTACGGGACTGCCGTACGGCCCCGGTGTGGATCCTCGGCACCGGCGAGCACGTCTCCCACGCCACCATGTCCGAGTGGCCCGACTTCACCACGGGCCCGGCGGCGGTGAGCGGACGGCTCGCCTTCGAGCGGGCCGGGGTGCGGCCGGAGGAGATCGACTTCGCGGAGCTCTACGACGCGTTCACCTACATGACCCTGGTGACGCTGGAGGACCTGGGCTTCTGCGGCAAGGGCGAGGGCGGCGCGTTCGTGGAGAAGGGACGGCTGCTGGTACGGGGCGGCGAGCTGCCGGTGAACACGGATGGGGGCGGGCTGTCGGCCCAACACCCCGGTATGCGGGGCCTCTTCCTGCTCGTGGAGGCGGTACGACAGTTGCGCGGCGAGGGCGGGGAGCGGCAGGTGTGGCGGCGGGGGCGGGTCGGGGAGTTGCCGCGACTGGGGGTGGCCTCGGCGACCGGGGGGTGGTTCTGCTCGTCGGGGACGGTGGTGCTGGGGCGGGGCTGAGGGGATCAGCGCACGGGCTCCGGGTCCTTCCCGTCAGGCAGTTCGCGTGCGGTTCGCAGCGGCGACAGGAGAGCGGGCAGGATGCTCAGCGTCATTCCGGCCGCACCGATCCACAACGTGGCCGCCGCTCCGAACACGGAGCCCGAGACACCACCCAGAAGCCCTCCCAGCGGAATACCGCCCCAGGACACGAAGCGAGCCGTCGCATTCATCCGCCCCAGGAGCCGATCCGGCGTCAGGGCCTGCTGGAGACTCGCTTGAGCCACATAGCGGACGACTCCGCCCAGCGAAAGGGCCGCCATTCCGATCGCGGCCGCGCACAAGCTCCACCCGGGATTCGCCATCGGCATCAGCACGGTCAGCGGACAGGTGACCAGTGACGCGAGCCAGATGGTCGGCCCTTGCCCGACTCGTTTCGACACCCTGGCCGCCAAGAGAGCCCCCAGCAAAGCACCACACCCCATGCCCGACAGGACGAGACCGATACCGAAGGACTCCAGTCCCATCTCCCGCTCCAGGAAGACCAGCAGCATGGTCTGATACATGACGAGGAAGAGGTTGAATACCGCATCCCCCAGCATGATCGCGCGCAGGGCGGGATGCGTGAGAACGAAATTCAGCCCTTCCCTGATGTCCCGGACCAGCCGAGAGCGCTCGCTGGACTCCGGCTTCGGCTCACGCTTACGGATACCGCCCGCGAGCAGGCCGGACAGGGCCATACCCGCCGAACTCACCAACAGCGTCACCGGCGCTCCGACCCATCCGACCAGCGGACCTGCCATGGCCGGCCCGCTGATGCCGGTCACCGAGCGGATGCCCGAGAGTTTCGCGTTTCCTTCGACGAGATGACCGCGCCCCACCAAGTGCGGCAGATAACTGACGTACGCGACATCGAAGAAGACGGTCAGCACCCCGTGAACCAACGCGACGGCGTAGAGCCAACCGACGGTCAGAAGGTCTGCCCACCACGCCGCCGGAATCGTCATCAGGACGAACGCCCGCAGGAAATCGGCGCTGATCATCACCGACCGTTTTCGCATACGGTCCACCCACGCACCCGCCGGCAGTCCGACCAGCAGCGAGCCCGCCGAGGTCATCGCGGTCAGCGATCCGACCTGGAACTCGTCGGCGTGCAAGGCCACGATCGCCACCAGCGGCAACGCCAGAAAGACGATGCGATCGCCCAGCTGACCGAGCGCGGTGGCGGCGAACAGACGCCGGAAGTCCCGGTCGCGTAAAAGGCCGAGCCGGGAGTGTGTGGGCGTTACGGCTCTGGGCACTACGGCTCTGGGCATTACGGCTGGTCGACCTTGAATTCGTAGACCACTTCCCGGCGCACGTCCGGGATGACGATGTCGGCGGTTTCGACCGGCCGGCCGTCGATGTCGTAAATGGTCCGCTCGATCGCCAGCACCAGATCCCCGACTCCGATCCCCAGCAGGTTCGCCTGTTCCTGGGTGGCCCGGGCCGGCCGCGGCACTTCGACCACGGTCTCGACGTCCACGCCGATGGACCGCATGCGCGCGACCACACCCCTTCCCGCGAGCGGGCCCTCCTCGGGCAGCACGACGGGGGTTCCGTCCGTGATGGCCATCGGTTCCCAGGAGGCGGAGAGCTGGACGGGTTGTCCGTCGGCCAGGAACTCGTAGTGCGTGGTGACGCAGAGGTCGCCGGGGCCGATGGCGAGCCGCTCGGCGACGGCGTCCGGTGCGGGAACGCGCGCCTGGCTGTGCCAATCCCAGGCACCGGCCCTCCCTCGCTCCTTCGCGCCGACTCCGTACAGGGATCCGCCGCGCCGTTCGCGATACCGCGAGCGGACCATGCGCAGGCGCTCGCGCGGCACCCGCACATAGGTGCCCGAGCCCGCGCGTCCTTCGAGGAGACCGTCGCTGATCAACTGGTCCACGGCCCGCTGCGTGACGTTGCGCCCGACCCCGTACTCCTCGGCAAGCCGCACCCGCGACGGCAGGCGCTCCCCGATCCCCCACTCCCCGGCAAGAACACGCTCCCGCAACGCGTCCGCCACCGCGAGATACGGCGCCTCTCTGGGCATTTCACGACTCCCCGGGTGCTGTGCCGCGCAGCCGCCGGTGATTCCGGACGGCGTGGGAAAGCTAGTGCACCGCGGGGGAGCTACTGGAGTAGGAATACGGTCGGTGCGGGGTGCGACCGCAGGGCCCCGGGACGCCGCCGCTGACATGATCGACGGCATGAAGGTACTCGTGATCGGGGCGACCGGAACGGTCGGCAGTGCTGTCGTCGGTGCGTTGGAGACTTCCCATGACGTCGTGAAGGCCTCGCGAAGCGGCCCGGTGAAGGTGGATCTGGAGGACCCTGCCTCCTTGGACGCGCTCTTCGACGAGGTGCGGGACCTGGACGCGGTGGTGTGCTGTGCCGCCAGTGGGCCGCTGGTGGATCTGGAGTCGGCGGCGGACGAGGAGATCGCCGGAGGAATGCGGGGCAAGCTTCTGGGACAGGTCGCCCTGGCTCGGCGGGCCGTGCGGCATCTGCGGGACGGCGGGTCCGTCACCCTGACCGGAGGCACCTTCTCCGCTCCGCTGGCCGGCGGGTCGCTGGGGGCACTGATCAACTCGGGGCTGGAGGGCTTCGTCCGCAACGCCGCCGGGGAGCTGCCGCGGAATCTGCGGATCAATGTCATCAGCCCGGGGTGGATCAAGGAGACCCTGGAAGGCATGGGCCTCGACTCGGCCGGTGGTACTCCCGTCTCCGAGGTGGCGCGGGCCTATGTGGAGGCCGTCGAGGGGGCCATGCAGGGGCAGACCGTACGGCCGTGAGCGGTTCGGGAACACCTGCTCCCCGAGTGCGTGTTGTGCTGCAGCGGAAGGTCATCGGCGCCCGAACCCCTGGAGGAGACCGGAATGGCACTGACCCGGGAAGAGCGTGAAGAGTTTCTGGCCGAGGCGCATGTCGCGGCGCTGGCGGTCGACGCGGGGGCGGGGCGGGCTCCGCTGACCGTGCCGATCTGGTACCAGTACGCGCCCGGTGGCGACATCTGGGTCATGACCGGGCTGGACACCCGGAAGAACCAGCTGATCCAGGCGGCCGGACGGTTCTCCCTGATGATCGACCGGCTCGAACCCACCATCCGGTATGTGTCGGTCGAGGGGCCGGTCGTCGAGACGACCCCCGCCACCCTCGAACAGCTCCGCGAGATCTCCGCCCGCTACCTCCCGGCCGAGAAGGTCGACGGCTATGTCGACTTCGCCTCGAAGAACCACGGCGAGCAGGTCGTCATCCATATGCGGCCCGAGCGGTGGGTGTCGTCCGACCTGGGCCAGGTGTGAGCCGATCTCGACCCCGCACCTGACAATCGGGGCATGGGAACAGATCTTCATGAGCTGCTGAGGTCGCTGCGGGTGTGGGACCCGGAGGTCACCGAGCTGACCTCCTTCGACCCGGCCGCCGCCCCCGCCGACCCGCTCGCCCTCTTCACGGCCTGGTTCGCGGAGGCGGTCGCGGCGGGGCAGGCGGAGCCGCACACCATGTCCCTCGCCACGGCCGACGAGGAGGGCATGCCGGACGTACGGACCGTGATGCTGCACGGTGCCGACGCGTCCGGCTGGTCCTTCGCGACGCATGCCGGGAGCCGCAAGGGACGTCAGCTCGCGGCACGGCCGTACGCGGCCCTCGGCTTCTACTGGCCGGCGCAGGGCCGTCAGGTGCGGGTCCGCGGGCCGGTCACGAGCGCCCCGTCCGCCGAGTCCCAGGCCGATCTGCACGCCCGCTCGACCGGCGCGCTGGCGGCGGCGCTGACCGGGCGGCAGAGCGAAGTCCTCTCCTCGGTCGAGGAGTTGGCGCGGGAGTCGCAGGCCGCCTGGGACCGGGCCCAGCGGGAGCCGGACGCCCCGGTCCCGTCCTGGACTCTGTACCGGCTCCGCGCCGAGGAGGTCGAGTTCTTCCAGGGCGACGCGGCGAGGCGGCATGTACGGCTCGTCTACCGGCGTACGGAGGCGGGGTGGGACAGGGGGCTGCTCTGGCCGTGAGCTGGACGTACCAGGCGGTCAGAAGCCTCGGTTGCCCCGGAAGTCGTACGCCGCGAAATCGGCCACCACCCGGTACCCGATGCGCTGATAGAGGCTGTTGCTCGTCTGGTTGGCCAGGTCCGTGAAGAGCAGCACCTCGCGCACCCCGGAGCCGAGCACGGCCCGGCTGACCTGGGCGGTGACCGCGCCCGCGTAGCCGCGTCCGCGCAGGTGGGCCGGGGTGTAGACGGGGGCCACCCGGACCTGGCCGGCGACCACCGGGGTCACGCCGGCCATGGCGAGGGGGGTGCCGTCCTCGCCCTCCCAGAGGGTGACGCCGCCGTAGGAGATCCGCGAGTCGGCCCAGGCGCCGGCGTCACGGGCGGCGTGATCACCGACGGCGTCGATGAACTCGCCGTACCAGCACGCCAGTTGCTCCCGGTCCTCCTTGCCCGCGATGCGCGCCCGGCCCGCCGGAACGGGCTGTGGAACGGTCAGGTTGCCCAGCCGGTACAGGCGTTGGCGCTGGGTGACGGTGCCCCGGACGCCCGTCTGCCGGCGCCAGGCGGCGCTGAAGGCCTCGGCGGTGTCGCGGGCCGCGAGGACACCGGGGACTTGCTGGCCGAGGGCTATCAGGTGGGCGGCGAGGGAGTCCGCCTCGTCGGGGGTGAGCGGGGTGACGTTCAGGCGGTAGGGCGGGGTGCGGAAGTAGGCGGCCCGTACCTGTCCGCCGACCTCCAGCACACCGAAGACGGGCGGCTCGTCGCCGTATGCGCGCAGCCCGCTCGTGCGCAGCGACTCGGTCACCGTCAGGGCGACGGTGTGCAGATCGGGGCGTGAGCGCAGGAAGCCTCCGGCGTGGGCGAGAAAGCCGGTGAGATCCTGGGTGCAGTACCAGTCGTCCGGGCGCATACCTCATGATCCCGCGCCCGGGCGGAGGTTGTGCACCCTTTTCCTCCGTGGACACCAAGCCGACACAAGAGCCCACCCCCAGGCGGGCGTTGAGGGGCTCGGGGTTCACGGCCCGGCGGGCCCGCAGGTTGACGTCCAGGGCCCTCCGCCTACACGTCGACGTCCGGGTCCTGCGCCAGTCGCGCGTGCAGATGCATGTCCCGGTACGCGTCGTGCCGCCCCGCCTCCCACATCGCGCCCCGCAGGGTCCCTTCGGAGCGGAAACCGCAGCGCTCGGCGATGCGGCAGGAGGAGTCGTGGCCGACGGCGTGGTCGAGTTCGAGGCGGTGCAGGCCCATGCCGTCCGGCTCGGTGAGGGTCCAGCGGGCGACGAGGGAGAGCGCGTGCGTGGCGACGCGACGGCCGCGGGCCTCGGGGAGGACCCAGTAGCCGACGCGGGCGGAGTTCATCACCGGGTTGATGACGTTGACGCCGATGTGTCCGAGGGGTGCGCCGGTCGTCGCGTCGGTGACGCAGTACGGCGCCGAGGCGCCCTCCGCCGAGTTCCGTGCCGCGTCACGCAGGGAGTCCCGGGCGCTGTCGAGGTCCGTGGTGATCCGCAGCGGGGTGTTCCAGCGCCGGAACTCGGGGTCGGTGCGCCCTCGGAACCAGGCGTCGACGTCGGCCGCGGAGTCCGGGTCCCACGGGCGCAGGCGCAGACCGTGGCCGTGCAGATCGGGGAAGGGGTGGCTGGAGGGTCGTATGCCGGCGTGAGTCATCGGGTCATTGAAACGCGCGTCGGTCACCTGACAGGGCGGAACACCGGTACCCGGTCGCGGAAGACGACCTCCAGGTCCGTCCCGCCCCTCAGCCGCCCGGCGTCCGCGCACTCCACGACCTCGGTCATCATCCGTGGCCCCTCGGCGAGTTCGACGACGGCGGCGACGTACGGCGTCCGCTCCCCGAAGGGCGGCAGGTCGTTGCGGTGGACGACGGACCAGGTGTAGAGGGTGGCCCGGCCGCTCGCGGGTTGCCAGTCGACGTCCTCGCTCCAGCAGTGGGGGCAGAACTCCCGGGGGTAGTGGTGGGCCCGGCCGCACGCCCGGCAACGCCGGACGAGGAGCCGCCCTTGCGCGGCGGCGTCCCAGTAGGTCTGTGTGAAGGCGTCGGCCTCCGGTATGTCGTAGCGCATCAGAACAGACCCAGGGCGCTGTCCACCGACCACGACTGCCACGACATCCCGAACAGCGCGACCAGCGAGATCAGCGCCATCATCGAGTTCTGCCCCTGCTCGGCCCAGTCGTGGATCATCAGGGCGAAGTAGAGGCCGTTGAGCAGCAGCCCGCCGACGAGGGCGATCGGGGTGAGGAACCCGAGGATCAGCCCGAGCCCCAGGGCCAGTTCCGCGTACAGGACGACGTACGCCATGGTCCGCGGCCGGGGCGCCACGACGACCTCGAAGCCGGACCGTACGGCGCTCCAGCGGTGCTTGCCCGCCACGTCCGCCGCCCAGGCGATCCCGGCCCCCTCGAACCAGCTCTTCCTGTCCTTGTGCCGCCAGCTCTCCAGCCACCACAGCCCGAGGCCTATGCGGAGCACGGCCAGCCATTCCGCACCTGTGAGCCAGATCGCATCCATGGATCTGACGGTACGTCAGATAAAGGGAGTCTGACAATCGCCTGTGCGTCCGCGATGAGTCCACGGAATTGTTGGCAATATTGTCCGCACTCCCGTTAGGTTCACATCCGGAAGCCGAGACGACCGAGGAGCCGGACGTGAAGCACAGGGCAGTCAAGCGCAGGAGCGTTGTCATGGGGATCGGGGCGACCGCCGGGGTCGCGGCGGTCGGGGGCATAGCCCTGACCGCGCAGGCGTCGAGCGAGTCGAGCGACACGAGCGGCGGCTCGGGGGCCTCGTCGTCGGACGCCCTGGTCTTCGACACGGACGCGTACACGACCCTGACGACGACCATCACGGACGCCGACGGCGCCGAGCACGACGTGGAGTACCGCTTCTACAAGGCGATCACTTACGTCAGCAAGCCGGTCGACGAGACGTACCAGAGCCTGAACGTCAGCGTTCCGGTCAAGATCGACGGGACGGCCGTGGACGCGACCGACGCCCCGATCCTGTTCGCCAACTCGGTGGGCGGTTACATGCCGTCGTCGGTCGCGGACGCGACGGGCGTGGGCGGGGGCGGGACGACCGGGATGCCGGGCGGTGGCGCGGCGAGCTCTTCCGCATCGCCCAGTGCGTCGGCGTCGAGCGGCAGCGGATCCGGCACGGGCTCCGGCTCCGGCGAGGTCGCCTCCGGCGGCAACGGCATGGTGAACGGCCAGGGCGAGATGGTCAGCCTCCCGAAGCTGGCGCTCGCGGCCGGGTACGTGGTCGTCGAGCCCGGCGCCCGCGGTCGTACGCTCAAGAACTCCTCCGGCGAGTACTACGGCGTCGCACCCGCGGCGATCGTCGACCTCAAGGCCGCCGTCCGGTACGTGCGGTTCAACAAGGGCCGCATCCCCGGCAACGTCGACCGCATCGTCTCCTCCGGCACCAGCGCGGGCGGCGCCCTGTCCTCCCTGCTCGGCGCGTCCGGCGACAGCCCGCTCTACGACAAGTACCTCAAGGCGATCGGCGCGGCCGACGCGAGCGACGCCATCTTCGCGACCGGCGCCTGGTGCCCGATCACCGATCTGGAGCACGCCGACGGGGCGTACGAGTGGAACTGGGGCTCCAACGCGACGAGTTCGGGCTCGCAGGTCGACCAGACGGTGTCGAAGGAGCTGCGGTCGCAGTTCGCCGAGTACCAGGCGTCCCTCAGGCTGAGGGGGCTGGGCGGCTTCGGCGCGCTCACCGCCCGCAACTACGACGCGTACCTGGTCGAGCAGTACATGGAGCCGTCGGCGACGAAGTACCTCGCGGCACTGTCGGACGCGGACCGCACCTCCTACCTGGCCGCGAACACCTTCATCACCTGGTCCGGCGGCAAGGCGGCCTTCTCCTGGGCCGACTTCCTCACCCACGTCGGCGCCCGCAAGAAGTCGACGCCGGCCTTCGACGCCTTCGACCTGTCGGCGGGCGAGAACAACCTCTTCGGCAAGGGCACCACGCAGGCCCGCCACTTCACGCTCTACAGCCTGCGTCACGAGAGCGGCAGCAGTGCGCGCCTGGACAGTGACCTGCCCGAGACGCTGCGCCTGATGAACCCGATGCCCTTCCTGGTGGAGAAGGCCAACCCCAAGCGCACCAAGCACTGGTGGATCCGCCTCGGCACCAAGGACTCCGACACCTCGCACACGGTCTCCGCCAACCTCGCCGCCGCAGCGAACGGCCTCGGCGACGAGGTCAGCCACCTCTACTACTGGGACGAGGGCCACGGCGCGAACTCCGACCCGGGCGACTTCATCAAGTGGATCGCCCGGATCAGCGGCCACAAGGCCAAGCGGAAGTAGTCCCCCCTCCCCCCACGGCCCTTGAGGGCCCCACGGACGCGGTGCCGGTTTCCCGTCATACCCCGGCCACCGCCCACGACGCCGAGCCCGGCGCACGTCAGGAGTCAGGGCTCGGCGTCGTGCTGTGCCGTCGTCGTGCTGTGCCGTCAGGCGTCGAACTCGTGGTCGCGGGTCTCCGGCAGGGCCAGCAGACACAGGAGGCTCAGCAGGCAGAGGCCGCCGGTGTAGAAGCCGAGGACGAGCGGCGAGTCCCAGGTGCTGTTCAGCCAGGTGGCGACCAGGGGGGCGAAGCCGCCGCCGAGGGTGTTGGCGAGGATGAAGGCCGCGGAGGCACCGGTGTAGCGCAGCCGCGCCGGGAAGAGCTCGGGGAGGAAGGCCGCCACCGGGGAGAACATCAGGGCGAGCAGGGCGAGTCCGATCGTGTAGGCGCCGGTGATCACCCAGGCGTCGCGGGAGCTCAGCGAGGCGTACATGGGTACGGCCCACAGCACGCTGCCCACGGCCCCGGTCAGCATCACCGGGCGCCGACCGATCCGGTCGGCCAGCCTGGCGGCCGGGAGGGTGACGGCGATTCCGGCCGCCGCGCCGACGCTCGCGGCGGTCAGCATCGTGTTCTGCGGGATGCCGAGTTCCTTCGGGCCGTACGACAGGCTGTAGACGATCGTCAGGTAGTAGACGGCCGAGCCGCCCAGCGCGGCGCCGATGCCCAGCAGCAGCCGGCCGGGGTGCCGGGCGAGCAGCGTGCCGAGCGGGAAGCGGGAGGTCGGGGCCGCCGCCGACGCCTCCGTCGGCGGCGTGAACAGCGGTGACTCGGACACCGTCGTCCGCACCCACAGGCCGACCACGACGAGCACGGTGCTGAGCAGGAACGGGATCCGCCAGGCCCAGTCGGTGAAGCCGTCCCGGCCCACGAGGTTCAGGGTGGGCAGGATGACCGCGCTGGACAGCAGGAAGCCGAGCGAGGGGCCGATGTTCGGGATGGACGCGTACAGCGCCCGGCGTCCGGGCGGCGCGTGCTCCGCGGCGAGGAGCACCGCCCCGCCCCACTCGCCGCCCATGCTCACGCCCTGCAGCAGACGGAGCGTCACCAGCAGGACGGGGGCGAGGACTCCGACGGTCTCGTAGGTGGGGAGCAGTCCTACGCCGATCGTTGCCACGCCCATCAGCAGGAGGGACGCGACCAGGGCGCGGCGGCGGCCGAGGCGGTCGCCGATCGTCCCGAAGAGGGCGACGCCGAGGGGGCGGGCGACGAAGGCCGCGGCGAAGGTGAGGAACGCGGCCAGCGAGGAGACGGTGGCGTTGCCGGAGGGGAAGAAGGCGGGTCCGAGGACGAGTGCGCTGGCGGTGCCGTACACCGCGAAGTCGTAGTACTCGATCGTCGTGCCGACCAGGCTCGCGGCGGCGACCCGCGGCGCGTTGGCCCGGGCGGTCCCGGGTGTCGGCCGTGGGGACGTGCCGATCACGGAAGCGGCTGGGGACGGTAATTCGGACATGGGGAATCCATTCAGGTGGGGAGCGAAAGGCACCCTAAACCCGGGAATTCCATTTCGACAAGGAATTCGACGACGGAGTTATTTACACGCGTGACCGTCGATGAAACGCCCGATGCCGTTATGAGTTCGGACAGATCGTCCCAATGCATAGAACTACACCAGAATATGCACCCGGCCAGAGCGTCAACCTCTGCCACCCGTCAACTCACTGTCAATATTCATACACTCTCCGGCATGAATATTTGCCAGCCGTTACACCTTGCCAACGGCTGATCACTCGCGGAATGCTGACCTCCAAGGGAACTTGAAAGTTCTACGACCATCGATTTTCGGACATTGGAAGGACCACGGACGGGGAAGGCACATTACCCATGCTGAAAACCGGCAAGTTATTTCGCTTGAGAAGACTTTCGCTGGCCGGGGACGGCCGGCATCTCCTCGTGCCGCTCGACCACAGCGTTTCGGACGGCCCGATCGTCCCCGCCGACAAGTGGGACGACCTGTTGCGCGCGCTGGTGGACGGCGGGGCCGACGGGGTCATCGTCCACAAGGGACGCGCCCGCGCCTTCGCGCCGGACATCCTCAAGAACTGCGCGCTGGTGGTGCACCTGAGCGCCAGCACCGCCCACTCCGCCGACGTACACGCCAAGGTCCTGGTCGCCGACGTCGAGGAGGCACTGCGGCTCGGTGCGGACGCGGTGAGCGTCCACGTCAACATCGGCTCGGACACCGAGGCCCGGCAGCTGGCCGATCTCGGGGCGGTGGCGCGTTCCTGCGACGCGTGGGGCATGCCGCTGATCGCGATGATCTACCCGCGCGGCCCCCGGATCACGGACCCGCGCGACCCGGCCCTGCTCGCGCATCTGGCCAACGTGGCCGCGGACCTGGGCGCGGACATGGTGAAGACCTCCGTCGCCCTGCCGCTGGAGCGGATGGCCGAGGTGGTGGCGGACAGCCCCATCCCGATCCTCGCGGCCGGCGGTCCGCCGGACGGCTCCGACCTCGTCGAGTACGGCACCGCGGTGATGGCCGCCGGCTGCCGGGGGCTGGCCATCGGCCGCCGGATCTTCTCGGCCCCGTCCCCCGGTGCGCTGGTGTCCCGGCTCGCCTCCGTCGTGCACGGGCGGTACCCGGGCAGCGGCACGGACATAAGCACGAACTCCCCCACCGACTACTCGACGATCGTGGCAGGTGTCGCATGAGGTTCGCATGGATCGATCTCCGTGAAGTCCCCCGACAGCAGATCCAGGCGGTCGTGGACGCGGCCGTGCACGCCCGGATGGCAGGCGTGGTCTCCGCCGACGCGGAGCTGCTCGCCACCCTGCCGCCGACGGTCACGCGCGTGCTGATGCCCCAGAACCCCGCCGCGAAGAAGACCTCCACCGAGAAGGACGCGCGAGACAAGACGGCCAAGGAGCCTTCGAAGGAGACCCCGAAGGAGACCAAGCCCGCCACCGGATACGACGTCCTGCTGCGGAAGTTCACCACCCAGGACGAGCTGGACGCCCTCGCCACCGACCATCGCGCCGGCACCACCGGCACCTCCGGCACCTCCGTCGCCGGTTTCATCGACGTACGGGACGACCGCACCCTCCAGCTGTCGTGCACGGGCGCCATGGCGCTGCCGTACACCGTCATCCACTTCGCCGATCCGACGAAGATCCCGCTGGAGATCGTGCTCGCCGCGGCCGAGTCGGCCGAGGGCAAGCTGGTGACCGTCGTCGACGGCCTGGAGGAGGCGGCGATCGTCTTCGACGTGCTGGAGCGCGGCTCGGACGGCATCCTGTTCACGCCCCGCGGCGCCGACGACGTGTTCGCCCTCGCGCGGCTGCTCCAGGCCACCACACCCCAGCTGGAACTGTCGACGCTGACCGTGGAGAGCATCCGGCACGTCGGGCTCGGCGACCGGGTCTGCGTGGACACCTGCTCGCACTTCGAGGAGGACGAGGGCATCCTCGTCGGCTCCTACTCCTCCGGGTTCGTGCTGTGCTGCTCCGAGACCCACCCGCTGCCGTACATGCCGACCAGGCCGTTCCGGGTCAACGCCGGCGCCCTGCACTCGTACACGCTCGGCCCCGACAACCGCACCAACTACCTCAGCGAGGTCGGCTCCGGCACCGCCCTGCTGGCGGTCGGCGCCGACGGGCGCACCCGGCGGGTGGTGGTCGGCCGCGCCAAGCTGGAGTCCCGGCCGCTGCTGGAGATCCGCACCCACGCCGAGGACGGCGGGCTGGTCAGCCTGACCGTGCAGGACGACTGGCACGTACGGGTGCTCGGCCCGGGCGGCAAGGTCCTCAACGTCACCGAACTCCAGCCGGGCGACGAGCTGCTCGGCTACCTGGCCACGGACAAGCGCCATGTCGGTCTGCCCATCGGCGAGTTCTGCAAGGAGGTCTGAGCCCCATGGGCGAACGCGCGGCGCACCTCCCGCAGCTCACGACGGACGGGCCGGACGACGGCATGGCCTCCCTCGTCCGAAGACTCTTCGACGCGCACGACGACGCACTCCCCTACCTGGCCCACCGCCAGGAGCTGGTCACCCGGGGCGAGTTACGGGACCGGGTGGCCCAGCAGGCCGCGGTCTTCGCCGGATACGGCATCGGTGCGGGCAGCACCGTCGGCCTGCGGACACCGCCCAGCTTCACCCAGGTCGAGGTGCTGCTCGCGCTGTGGCGGCTCGGCGCCCAGGTGCTGCTCTTCGACTTCCGGCTCAAACCCGCCGAGGTGACCGCGCTGTGCGCCACCTGCCGACCACAGTTCATGGTCAGCGCGGGTGTCAACGTCCGGGCGACGTTCGGTTTCCGGTCCGAGTACGAGGTCGTCACCGAACGCCTCGGCGGCGGTCGTCCGGCCGGCACCGGCCACCGGCTGGTCCAGTTCAGCTCGGGCTCCACCGGGCGGCCGAAGGTGATCGGCAGAACCGCCCGTTCCCTCGCCGCCGAGGTGGACCGGTTCACCAGCGTTCCGGGCATGCCGGGCGTGGACGACCGGCTGCTGCTGCTCAGCTCGACGGCGCACAGCTTCGGTCTGATCGCCGGGCTGCTGCACTCGCTCGTGGCCGGGGTCCGCGTCGTCTTCGCCCCGCGGATCTCCGCCCGCGACATCCTGCGGACCGCGGTGGAGCACCGGATCACCACCCTGTTCGGCGTGCCCATGCACTACGAGTTGCTCGCCGCCGCCTCCGATCCCCCCGCACTGCCCGGGCTGCGCGTCGCGGTGTCGGGCGGCGAGCTGATGCCCCCGCAGGTCGCGGCGCGGTTCGCGCAGCGGTACGGGATCGCGGTCGGCGAGTCCTACGGCACCACGGAGACCGGTGTGGTCGCCATGGACGCGGGCGGCACCCTGCGGCCTGCGGTCGGCCGGGCCGCACCGGGTGTGGTGGTCAGGGAGCACCAGGGCGAGCTGGACGTCGCCCTCGACGAGTCGCCGTACCTCTTCGACTCCGGGGGCACCCAGTACGCGGACGGCTGGTTGCACACCCGGGACCGGGCCACGGTCGACGCCTCCGGGACGGTGCTGGTGCACGGCCGCGCCGACTCCCTCGTCGTGATCGGCGGCCTCAAGGTGGACCTGTCGGAGGTCGAGAACGTGCTCCGCGAGCATCCGGCGGTCCAGCAGGCGGTCCTGGTCCACGAGGGCGTGACCGAGGCGTACGTCGCGGTCGCCGCCGGGGCCGAGCGGCCGTCCGCGGAGGAGCTGCTGCGCTGGTGCCGGGAGCGGCTGGCCGACTACAAGCTGCCGCGGCTGATCCGGGTGCTGGAGGCCCTGCCCCGCACGTCCAACGGGAAGCTGCTGCGGCAGGCGGCGGTGCTTCAGGCGGCTGCGCCGGACGGCGGTTCCTGACCCGGGCGCACCTGTGCCCCCCCCTCTCCCTTCCAACCCCTCACGTGGAGACACCGATCATGAGTACGTCGACCCTGGAAGACGAGATCCGCGAGTTCGTCCTGACCGCGGTCATCGACGAGATGAACGTCCTGCTGAGCCGCGAAGGCATCACGGACGACAGCCCGATGACCGTCGGCGGGCTGGAAGTGGACTCGCTGAGCCTGATCGAGCTGACGATGCGGCTGGAGTCGCGGTTCGGCGTGGAGATACCGGACACCGACATCGAGCCGCTGGCCTCGCTGACCCTCGGCGGACTCGTCGCCGAGGTGATCCGGCGCGGTGCGAAGGCATGAGTGAAGGCATGAGTACGGCCACCTTCACCACCGAATCCGTCCGCGAACTGCTGTCGGACCGCAACATCTTCCCGGGACTGCCCGACGACCTCGGCGAGGACGCCGAACTGGTCCTGGACTCGCTCGGGTTGGTGTGGCTCCTGCATGTGATCGAGGAGCGCCACGGCCTGGTCGTGGAGCCCAGCGACGAGGAGATCTCCGGGCTCACCTCACTGCGACGGCTCACCGCGTACCTGCGTGCCGTCGAGGAGGGCGGCCACGATGAGCGGTAGCGGTGAGGTCAGGGTGACCGGATTCGGGGTGCGTACCGCGTTCGGCGGCGGCGCCGACGCCGTGCGGCGCGGGGTCTTCGCGGGAGTCCCCGGGTTCGCGCCCACCACCCGGTTCGACACCGGCCCGTACCGTACGCCGATGGCGGCCGCCGCCCCCGACGGCCCCGACGCGGTCGAGGACTGGGCACTGCGCCACGCGCTCGCCGAGTGCGGTACGCGGGCCCTCGACATGGCGGGGCTGGGCGCGGGCACCCGGGCGGCGGTCCTGCTCGGCGTCGCGGGCGACCACACGAGCGTCACGCGGTACTGGCGCGGTGCCGGTGAAGGCGAGGCCGACACCGGTGCGGGCGCGGGCGCCGCGGCCGACCGAGCCGCCGACGCCGTACCCGCCCGGCTCACCGAACTGCTCGCCGTACGGCTCGGGTTGACCGGACCGCGGCTTACCTTCACCAACGCCTGTGTCGCCTCCGCCGCCGCGATCATCCACGGCTGTCGGCTGATCTCCTCCGGGCGGACCGACGTGGCGGTCTGCGGCGGCGGCTACCTGGTGGAGGAGGAGACCTTCGGGAAGTTCGACTCCGGGCGGGCGCTGTCCCGGGACGGCATGGTGCGCCCGTTCAGCGCGGACCGCAGCGGGCTGCTGCTGGGCGACGGGGTGGCGGTCGTCGTACTGGAGTCGGCCGAGCACAGCCGGCGCCGGGGTGCCCGGCCGCTGGCGTCGGTGGTGGGCTGGGGCGCGGCCACGGACGCCCACCACATCGCCCAACCGCACCCGCAGGGAGCGGGGTTGGCGCGGGCGGCGCGGCAGGCGATGCGGCTGGCCGGCGATCCGGACGGGACGGCCCTCGGCTACGTCAACGCCCATGGCACCGGCACCAAGTACAACGACGGCGCCGAGACCCGCGGCCTGCGCGCCGCCTTCCCGGATCGGGCGGAGTCGATACCGGTCAGCTCCACCAAGAGCACCACCGGCCACCTCCTGGAGGCGGCGGGCGTCGTGGAGTTCGTGATCACGCTGCTGGCCCTGACGGACGGGGTCCTGCCGCCGACCGCCGGATTCACCGCGCCGGACCCGGAGTGCGACCTCGACTACGTGCCGAACCGGCCGCGCCGGGCCGACCTGCGCCGGGCCCTCACCGTCAACGCCGCGTTCGGCGGCGCCAACACCGCACTCGTGCTGGAGCGGCCATGACGACCAGCGAGAAGTCCCCGCTCCGGGCCCCTCTCGGCATCCTCGCCACGGCGAGGGCCACCCACGGCACCGGCAGGGACGACGACATCCCGCTGCCGAGACTGCCCGGCTTCGTGGAGTCCGCGTTCAGCCCGCTGGCGTACGAGGTGAGCAGACAGTGTCTGACCGAGCGGCCCGGTGAGGGCTCGCGCACCGCCGTCGTGCTGGCCGGTCTGCTGGGCGACACCACCACCGCCGACCTGGCCAGCACGCGCATGGTCTCCGGCAAGGTGCACAACCCGCTGCTGTTCATGCAGGCCACGCCCAACTCCGTACTGGGCCACACCAGCCGGGAGTTCGGGATCACCGGGCAGATGTTCAGCATCTCCAGCGTCGACGACCCGGTGACCGAACTGCTGGCCATGGCGGATCTGCTGCTGGAGGACCCGGAGCTGGCCCGCGTCCTGGTGCTGGGCGTGGAGTTGGGCGGCGGAGAGCGGGTGGCCGCCATCCACCGGGAACTGACCGCCGACGGCCCCCCTGCCCTCCCCGCGTCCGCGGGGCTGGCGGCGGCGGCGCTGCTCGGCCGCCCCGGCGCCGAAGCACCGGTGACGATCCTGGCGGCCGAGGCACCCGCACCCGGGGCCGTCGACCGTCCCGGCGGCATACAGGGCCTGTTCGACCTGGCCGCCGCCCACCGA
The DNA here is from genome assembly GCF_900103585.1 of Streptomyces sp. cf386. Classification (GTDB taxonomy): domain Bacteria; phylum Actinomycetota; class Actinomycetes; order Streptomycetales; family Streptomycetaceae; genus Streptomyces. Next base: position 387,840 of record NZ_FNHV01000002.1, on the reverse strand, counting down.
CGGGTGCTGCGGGACGGCGGGAGCCACCTCCTGCCCGGCCCCAACGCGTTCGTCCTCACCACTGATACCGCCGACACCGCCGACGAGACGGAGACCCATGCTCATCAGTAGGCAGGAGCGGGCACGGATCTGCTCCGACACCGAACTGGGCGCCGGCAACCTCCTGGACCGCCTGAGGGCGTACGGCCGCCCGCTCGACGAACCCGTCCTGCGGACCGACGGCACCTGGCGGGCGCCCGACGGCAGCCGCCCCGAGGTGCTGACGCTCGGCGAGCTGTACGCGGCGGTCGAGGCGTACGCGGGCTGGTACGCCGCCCACGGTGTACGGCCCCGCGACCCGGTCGCCCTCCACTCCTACTCCAGCGCCGAGTTCGCGGTGAACTTCCTGGCGCTGACGTCCCTCGGCGCGATCCCGTCGTTCGTCAACGGCAATCTGGCCCAGGAGACCGCCCGGGAGTACGTACGCCGGCAGGGCGCGGTCGGCGCGTTCACGGACGAGGCCCATCGCGAGGTGCTCGCGGACTCCGGGCTCGGCTTCCACGTCACCGCCGACGACATCCGCCCGGAGCACCGCGCGTCGCTGCCGCCGTCGTACCCGTACCGGCACGACCCGACCGACCCGGTGCTCATCTCGCACTCCTCCGGCACCACCGGCATGCCCAAGGGCGTACCGCACACCCACCGCACCCTGATGTACGCCCAGTTGCACCGGCTGCGCTACTCCACCGGCACCGACATGGAGCGCACCCTGGTGGGGCTGCCGGGCGCGCACAACGCCATGGTGGCGACGCTGCTGTACTGCCTGCTGCTGCGCACCGACATCAAGCTGCTGTCCAGCCAGCGCGGCGCCGATGTGCTGGACGCCGTCGAGGAGTTCCGGCCGACCACCGTGCTGGCCTTCGCCGGGACGTTCGGCGAGATGGCCGCCGAGGACCTGACGAAGCGCGACCTTTCCAGCGTGCAGGTGTGGTTCAACACCGGGGATGCCGCGCACGAGGCGCACATCCGCGCCCTGGTGGCGTACGGCAGTCACCAGAAGATCGGCCGGGACCTGCGCCGCGTACGGGTCGACGGCTCGGTCTTCGTGGACGGGCTGGGCTCGTCGGAAGCCGGCTACTCCGTCTTCCACAACCGGCACACCAAGGACACCGACGCCTACTCGCGCCGCATCGGCAAACCGATCAGCTTCGCCGAGGCCGCCGTACTCTCGGAGGACGGCATCCCGCTGCCGCCCGGACAGATCGGCCGCCTGGGCCTCAAGTCCCCGACGCTCACGCCCGGTTACTGGAACGACTCGCTGACCTGGAACCGGATGCGGCTCGGCGGCTACTGGCTCACCGGGGACCTCGCCCACCAGGACGAGGACGGCAACTTCTACCACCTCGACCGCGCGCCGGACGCCGTCCGCACCCGGGCCGGCATCGTCTTCAGCACCCGCACCGAGGAACTCCTGCTGGCCGAGCTGCCCGAGCTGGCCGACTGCACGGTCGTCGGGGTCGCCCCGGACGGCGTACGGGCGGACTGGGACGGCGACGGTGAGGGCGAGGCGTACGCGCTGCTCCAGGTGACCGATGAGGACGCGGCGGACGCTGCCGGTGGCGACGAGGCGTGGACCGAGCGCGTCAACTCCGTGCTGACGGCCGCCGGATTCCCCCCGGTGCACCGGGCCCTGCGGATGAAGCCCGACGACGTGGCCAAGGGTGCCACCGGCAAGGTTCTCAAACGAGTGATGCGCGACAGGTTCGCCGCCGAGGAGCAGCACGCATGAGCAGCACGAGTACAGCCGACGGCGACGGCGTCAACCACCGCGCCCGGGCGAGTGAGGCATACCGGCTGTGGTGGCAGCACGACGCCAACTGGTACCAGGGCGTGGCCGCACGGTTCGGTCAGGAGGCCGCCAACGAGCTCAACGCCGAAGCGCTGCGCAAGGTCGCCCTGCACGTCGCACAGCGTGTCGGCCGCCTCTCCGGCCCGCTCCCCGACACCGGTGACACCCGCAAGGACCTGGAGGAACTGCGCCGCCGCTACGACGACTGCGGTGACCGGATGTTCCCGCCGGAGCTGCGCAACGCCTCCACGGAGGTCGAGGACGACGACCTGATCGTGCTCACCCTCAAGCGGAGCTTCGCCATCACCATGGTGCGGATGGCCGGTTCGCTGGACGGCTACCGCTGCCCCTGCACGGACATCCACGCGGGCTGGTCGGAGGGCCTCGGCGTGACCCTCACGGAGAACAGGGCCGAGAGCTGCCTGAAGGACGGCGCCAAAGCCTGCCGACTGCTGATGCGGATCGCCACGCCCCTGACCGCCGGCGGGGAGGGCTGACGTATGCGCGTACTGGTCGCCGGGGCCACCGGCGTGGTCGGACATCCGCTGGTCGGCGCGCTGCGGGCGCGGGGCCACGAGGTGAGCGCACTGGTACGGGACGCGTCGCGGGCCCCGGAGGCGGACCGGGTCGTGGTCGCCGACGCGCTCGACCGCGAGGCCGTGCTGTCGGCGGTGTCGGCGGCCCGGCCCGAGGTGGTCGTCCACCAACTGACAGCATTACGGCTCCTGCGCGACGACCCTCCGGAAGCCTTCGCGCAGACCGCGCGGCTGCGCACCGAGGGCACCGCCCACCTCGTCGAGGCGGCCCGCGCGGCCGGTGCGCGGCGGCTGGTCGCGCAGTCCATCGCCTTCGCCGCCGCACCGCAGGGCCCGCCGGTCCTCGACGAGGACGCCCCGCTGTACGTGGACGCCCCGGACCCCGGCTGGGCCGCCACCGTACGGGCCGTCGCCGAGCTGGAGCGGCTGGTGGCGGGCAGCGGCCTCGCGGGGATGGTCCTGCGGTACGGCACGCTGTACGGACCGGGGACCGGGTACGCCCGGGACGGCGGGACCGCGCTGCGGGTGCTGGCCGGGAAACTCCCGCTGCCGGAGGGCGGCGCCGGAATCACGTCGTTCCTGCAGGTGGACGACGCGGTGCAGGCGGCCGTAGCGGCCGTCGAGTCCGAGGCGACCGGCTGCCTCCACGTGACGGACGACGACCCGGCCCCGGCCGCACAGTGGCTCCCGCACTACGCCCGCACGCTCGGCGCCCCGCCCCCGCGCACCCTCCCGGCGGCGCTCGCGCCCCGGCTGCTGGGCTGGTTCATGACCCATCAGCTGACCACGGCACGTGGCGCGGCGAACGACCGGGCGCGTACGGCACTGGGCTGGAAGCCGGCGCATCCGAGCTGGCGCGACGGGTTGGGCCGGGAATGACCCTCTCCCTCTGTGTGATCGGCGTAGGTCCGCGCGGGCTGTCCGTCCTGGAGCGGATCTGCGCCAACGCCGCGGGCACCGCCCGGCCGGTCACGGTCCATCTCGTCGACCCGTATCCGCCCGGTCCGGGCGCGGTGTGGCGCACCGGCCAGCCGGGCGAGCTGCTGATGAACACGGTCGCCTCCCAGGTGACCCTGTTCACCGACGACAGCGTGGACTGCGCGGGCCCCTCGGTGCCGGGGCCCAGCCTGTACGCGTGGGCACGCATGATCGCGCAGGACACCGCGGGCCACCCGCTCCAAGTGCTCGACGAGGCACGCCGACTCGGCCCGGACTCCTATCCGACCCGGGCGTTCCACGGCCACTACCTGGAGTGGGTGTTCCGGCACCTCTTACATACCGCGCCCGAGGAGGTGACCGTCCGCACGCACCGGTCGACCGCGGTCGCGCTGGACGACACCCCCGACGGGCGGCAGACGGTGACGCTGGCGGACGGCGTCCGGCTGGCCGGGATGGACACCGTGGTGCTGGCGCTCGGCCATGCGGAGCAGCTCCCCGGCCAGGAGGAACGCGCGCTGGCGGGTTTCGCCGCCCGGCACGGTCTGACGTACGTGGGCCCCGCCAACCCGGCCGACGCCGATACGGCCGGGATCGCGCCCGGCACATCGGTCGCCCTGCGCGGCCTGGGGCTGAACTTCTTCGACCATCTGGCGCTGCTCACCGAGGGCCGCGGCGGCACGTTCAAGGAGAGCGAGAACGGCCTGGTGTACCTCCCGAGCGGCAACGAGCCGGTGCTGTACGCCGGTTCGCGGCGCGGGGTGCCCTACCACGCCCGGGGCGAGAACCAGAAGGGCGCGCTCGGCCGCCACCACCCCCGGTTCCTGACCCCCGAGGTGATCGCCGGACTGCGGCGGCGACCGGTCAGCTTCCGCCGCGACCTATGGCCACTGATCGACCGGGAGGTCCGGACCGTCTACTACGAGGCGTGGATCCGCGCGGCCCAAGGGGCCGGGGCCGCCGAGGAGTTCGTACGGTCCGCTCTCGCCGGCCGGTGTCCCGAGACGGACCTGCTCGACCGGTACGCGGTGCCCCCCGGCGAGCGCTGGGTCTGGCGGCGCGTCGAGCGCCCGTACGGCGAGCGCGCCTTCGCCGGCCGCGCCGACTTCCGGCACTGGCTGCTGGAGTACCTGCGGCGGGACGTCGCCGAAGCCCGACTCGGCAATGTGGACGGGCCGCTGAAGGCCGCGCTGGACGCCCTGCGGGACCTGCGCAACGAGATCCGGCTGGTGGTCGACCACGGCGGCGTCCTGGGCGAGTCCTACCGCGGCGAACTCGACGGCTGGTACACGCCGTTGAACGCCTTCACCTCGATCGGCCCGCCCGCCTTCCGGATCGAGCAGCTGATCGCGCTCGTCGAGGCGGGGGTGCTGCATGTCGTCGGACCGGGGATGCGCGTACGGCCCTCGGCCCGCGAGGGCGGCTTCCTCGTCGACGCGGAGCAGGTGTCCGAGCCGCCGGTGCTGGTCGGCGCGCTGATCGAGGCGCGGCTGCCCGGCATCGATCTGCGGGGCACCGCCAACTCGCTGCTGAGGTCGCTGTTCTCGGCCGGTGCCTGCGTCCCGTACCGGCTGGGCGGTCACGAGACGGGCGGTTACGAGACGGGCGGGCTGGCCGTGTCCGGCAGCGCGCCCCGACTGGTGGACGCGGCGGGCCGCGCGCACCCGCGCCGGTTCGCGTTCGGGGTGCCGACGGAGGGGGTGCGCTGGGTGACGGCGGTCGGCGTCAGGCCCGGCGTCGGCTCGGTGACCTTGGAGGACTCGGACGCGATCGCGCGGGCGGCACTGCTGCTTGCGCAGGATGGGAGTCGACGAACGTGAACGCGCTGTCCGTGGGCACCGACGCGGGCCTGCTCGCCCCCACCTGGGCGGACACTCCGGCGGCTGCCGAGGTGACCGACGAGGCCTGGCTGCAGGCCATGCTGGACGCCGAAGTGGCCCTGGCCCGGGCCCAGTACGCCGTCGGGCGTACGCCCGCCGCCGCGGTGGCGGCGATCGCCTCGGCGGCCCGCGCGGACCGGCTGGACCTCGTCGCCCTCGCCCGCGCGGCCAGGGCCACGGCCAACCCGGTGGTGGCGCTGGTCACCGCGTTCACCGAGCTGGTCGCCGCCAAGGACCCGGCCGCGGCCGAGTACGTCCACCGCGGGTCGACCAGCCAGGACATCCTCGACTCGGCGGCCATGCTGGTCGCCCGCCGGGTGCTCGGCCTGATCGCCGCCGACCTGGACCGTGTCCGCGCCGCCCTCGCCGCCCTGGCCGACACCCATCGGCACACCGTGCTGGCCGGGCGCACCCTCGCCCAGCACGCCGTGCCCACCACCCTCGGCCTCAAGGCGGCGGGCTGGCTCCAGCTGGTCGCCGACGCCCTCGTCCGGGTCCGGGCCGTCGCGTCCACGCTCCCGGCCCAGCTCGGCGGCGCGGCGGGCACGCTCGCGGCGTACGGGGAGTACGCGGTACTGGACGGCGGGCAGGGGGAGGGCGACGCACGGAAGGGCGAGGGCAACGGCATGCGGGGCGCGGGTGGGACGGAGTTGCTCCGACCGTTCGCGCAGGCGCTCGGCCTGGCCGAGCCGGTGCTCCCCTGGCACACCGCACGCACACCCGTCGCCGACCTGGGGGCGGTGCTGCAGCTGGTCACCGGGGCGCTCGGCAAGTTCGCGCTCGATGTGCAGACGCTGTCCCGCACCGAGATCGGCGAGGTGTCCGAACCCGCGGCGACCGGACGCGGGGCCTCTTCGGCGATGCCGCAGAAGCGGAACCCCGTACTCGCCACCCTGATCGTGTCGGCCGCCCGTCAGGTCCCCGCGCACGCCCTCGTCCTGGCGCAGTGCATGCTCGCCGAGGACGAGCGGCCCGCCGGGGCGTGGCACGCCGAGTGGCAGCCGCTCCGGGAGGCGCTGCGGCTGGCGGGCGGGGCCGCGCACACCGCCGTGGAACTCGCGGAGGGACTGGTCGTCCACCCGGAGCGGATGCTCGCCAACCTCGAACTGACCGGCGGCGCCGTCGTCGCCGAACGGCTGACGGTGGCGCTCGCCCCGGCGCTCGGCAAGGCACGGGCGAAGACGCTGCTGACCGCCGCCACGGCCGAGGCGTCCGACACCGGACGCCCACTCGCCGAGGTGCTCTCCGAACACCCCGAACTGTCGGCCCGGTTCACCCCCGCCCGCTTGGCGGAACTCCTCGACCCGGCCGGCTACACGGGCGCGGCCGACGCACTCGTCGACCGGGCGCTGCGCGCATACGGGGGCCTCGGCGCCATCCCTGACCTCGGAGGTCGCGGCGGCACCCCTGATCTCGGAGGTCCAGTCGGCACCCCTGACGAGGAAGGCATGCGATGACCACCGTGAGCAGCACCGAAAAACAGGCGTCGCCCACCCGCTCATGGCCCGTCCTCCTGGTCGTCGTCTGCGCCCAGATGCTGATCTGGCTGGACACCTCGATCCTCAACGTCGCGGTCACCACGCTGGCCGACCCGGCCGCGGGCCTGGGCGCCACCCCCGCCGAACTGGAGTGGGTGGCGAGCGCCTACACCCTGGTCTTCGCGGGCGCCCTCTTCGCGGGCGGCGCGCTCGCGGACCGCTTCGGCCCCCGGACCACCCTTCTCGCCGGACTGGCCCTGTTCGGCGCCGCCTCCGCAGCGGGCGCGTTCGCACCGGACGCGGGCTCGCTGATCGTGGCGCGTGCCTTCATGGGCGCGGGCAGCGCACTGCTGATGCCCGCGACCCTGTCGGTCATCGTGCAGAGCACCCCGGAGGAGAAGCGCACCCGGGCCATCGCGATCTGGAGCTCCTCCAGCGGTCTGGGGGTGGCGGTCGGCCCGGTCGTGGGCGGGGTGCTGCTCGACCACTTCTGGTGGGGTTCGGTGTTCCTGGCCAACGTGCCGATCGTGGCCCTGTGTCTGGCCGGGGTGGTGGCCGTGGTGCCGGCGCTGAAGGGACCCGGGCGCAGGGTGCTCGACCTGCCCGGCCTCGCGCTGTCGGTGCTCGGCCTCGGCGGTGTCGTCTACGGCATCATCGAGCTGGGCAACGGACGGACCTGGTACGGCGCCCACGTCCTCCTGCCGCTCGTCCTGGGCGGCGCCCTGCTCGCCGTCTTCGTGGCCGGTCAGCGTCGGTCCCCGGCGCCCAGCCTGGATCTACGGCTCTTCCGGCAGCCCGGGTTCACGGCCGGGAGCGTGGTGCTGCTGATCGCGTTCATGGCGCTGGCCGGGCACCTGTTCTACGCGGCCTTCTACCTCCAGGGACCCCGTGGCCTCTCCCCCGCCGACGCCGGAACCGTGATGATCGCCGCCGCCGTCGGCATCGTCCTGGGCAGCCAGGCGTCCCCGGCGATGAGCCGGCTGCTGTCGGCCCGGTGGACCATCGCGGCCGGAGTCCTGGCCACGGCGGCCACGTATGTCGGCTACCTGTGGTTCGGCGGAGGGACCCCGATCCCGGTCATCGCCGCGCTGCTGTGGGTGCAGGGTTTCGGGATGGGCCTGGTCGGCACGCCGGTCACGGCCGTGATGATGCGCGGGGTGCCGCCCCAGCTCGCGGGCGCCGGATCGGCCGTCAACAGCGTCACCCGACAGGTCGGCGGAACGCTCGGGGTGGCGATGGCGGGCTCGATCCTCTCCGCCGTCTACCGGGACCACATGGCGGACACCGCCCTGCCCGTCGGCCCGCAGGGCCTGTCGGCGGACGCGGCGGAGCAGGCCCGCACCTCGGCCGAGACGGCCCGCTCGCTGGCCGGTTCGCTACGGCTGCCGGAGCTGGCGGCGGCGGCCGACCGCGCCTTCCTGGACGCCATGTACACGGCCACGTTCTGGACGGCCGTCCTGGCCTTCGCCGGGTTCGTCGTGGCGGTCGTGGGCCTACGCGCACGGGACGTCAAGGGCAAGGACGTCAACAGCAAGGACATCAACAGCAAGAAGAGGGAAAAGGAAAGGGGCTGAAGTGGCGGGCACGAGGGAACAGGCGGCAGCTCGCTCGGTCTTCGTGACCGGCGGGAACCGGGGCATCGGACTGGCCACGGCCCGCCGCTTCGCGGCGGCGGGAGACCGGGTCGCGGTGACCTACCGCGGGGACAGGCCACCCGCCGACGACAACCTCCTCGCCGTACGGTGCGACGTCACGGACGCCGGGCAGGTCGACCAGGCCTTCAAGGAGGCCGAGGCGGCCCACGGCCCGGTCACCGTCCTGGTCGCGAACGCGGGTGCCACCCACGACCGGCTGCTCCTGCGGATGACCGAGGAAGACTTCACCTCCGTCATCGACACCAACCTCACAGGCGCTTTCCGGGTGGCCCGGCGGGCGGTGCGCGGGATGATCGCGCAGGGTCACGGCCGTATCGTGCTGATCTCCTCCACGGCGGCCCTGCACGGCGCCGCCGGGCAGACCAACTACGCGGCGGCGAAGGCGGGGCTGGTCGGTTTCGCCCGGTCGCTGACCCATGAACTCGGCCCCCGCGACATCACCTGCAACGTGGTGGCCCCCGGGCTGACCGAGACGGACATGAGCCGCGCGCTCACCGAGGAGCAGCGCCGGCACCTGCTCGCCCGGACCCCGGCCGGCCGCCTCGCCCACCCCGACGAGGTGGCCGACGCGGTGGCGTTCCTGGCCGGTGCGGGATACGTACGCGGCGCCGTGATCCCGGTCGACGGAGGGGCCGGACTGGGCCACTGACCCCTTCACTTCAGCCCCACAAGCAGGTGCTCTACGTCACAGACCCCACCCACTCCTCCTACAGCCGTGATCGATCCGCAACCAATTCCGGTCTTGACCGAGACCCATCAACCGGCTGCGTGATTACGCTCCGACCATGGCCGACACCCCCCAGCACACGGACCACCCCGTCACGGACCGCCCTGCCACGGACCGCCCCGTCTACGTCATAGGCGGCGGCCCCGGCGGACTCTCCGTCGCGTATGCCCTGCGCGCCCAGGGCATACGGGCCGTCGTGCTGGAGAAGTCGGACAAGGTCGGCGCCTCCTGGCGGCGCCACTACGACCGCCTCCATCTGCACACCACCCGACGGCTGTCCGGCCTGCCGGGACTGCCGATGCCCCGCCGGTTCGGGCGGTGGGTGTCACGGGACGACGTGGTGCGGTATCTGGAGAAGTACGCCGAATACCACGACCTGGAGATCGTCACCGGTGTCCAGGTGTCCCGGATCGAGCCCGCGCCCGACGGCTCCGGCTGGCTGCTGCACGCCACCGGCGGACGTGAACTGACCGGCGCCGCGGTCGTCGTGGCCACCGGCCACAACCACACCCCACACATCCCGGACTGGCCCGGCCGCGACACGTACACCGGCGAGTTCCTGCACGCCGGCGAGTACCGCACCCCCGCGCCCTACGCCGGCCGCGACGTCCTGGTCGTCGGCGTCGGCAACACCGGTGCCGAGATCGCCGTGGACCTGGTGGAGGGCGGGGCCTCCCGGGTGCGGCTCGCGGTGCGGACGGTTCCGCACATCGTGCGGCGCTCCACCGCCGGGTGGGCCGCGCAGTTCACGAGCATCCTCGTACGGCGGCTGCCGGTCGCGCTCGTCGACCGGCTCGCCCGGCCGATGGCCAAGCTCAGCGTGCCGGACCTGTCGGACCACGGTCTGCCGCGTCCCGACACCGGCCTCTACAGCCGCGTCAAGGCAGGATCCATCCCCGTCCTCGACGTCGGCCTCATCGACGCCGTGCGCAAGGGGCGCGTCGAGATCGTGGCCGCCGTCGACGGGTTCGAGGACGGCAAGGTCGCCCTCGCCGACGGCACCCGCGTCTCGCCGGACGCCGTCATCGCCGCCACCGGTTACGTCCGCGCCCTCGAAGACCTCGTCGGCCACCTCGGCGCGCTCGACGCCCGCGGCAGACCGGTCGCCCAGGGCGCCCGCCCCCCGGCCGGCGCCCCCGGCCTCTACTTCACCGGCTTCACCAACCCCATCAGCGGCAACCTCCGCGAGATGGCGATCGACGCCCAGAAGATCGCGAAGTCGATCGCCCGCGACCGCCGGGCCTCCCGGCTTCCGGTGACGTAGACGCCCTCAACTCTCTTACGTATATCTCTTGTTACTTGCGGGTCAGTTGTGACGGGAGAGCTGTACCGCGCCACCGCACGGGGCCAGAATGTGAGCACTGTTCAACTTTTCTGCTCCGCCCCCTCTCGCCCCGACGGAGGACGCACGTGGCAAGCGAAAGACAGCTCCCCCGAAACCCCCGGCTCTCCCGCCGCTCCCTTCTCGGCGGCGCAGCCGCCGCTGCCGGCGCCGCGACCCTCACCACCACCAGTGCCGGCACCGCCTCGGCCGCGACCACGCGCGACGTCGACGTCGCGATCGTCGGCGCCGGCCTGGCCGGCCTCACCGCGGCCCGCGACCTGGTCGCCGCCGGCAAGTCGGTCGTCGTCCTGGAGGCCCGCAACCGGGTCGGCGGCCGGGTCATGGGCCTGAACCTGGCGGGCGGCGGTGTCACCGAGGGCGGCGGCGAGTTCATCGGCCCCACCCAGGACCGCATCAGGGCCCTCGCCGACTCCCTCGGCGTGGGGACCTTCGCCACCTACAACACCGGCGACAACCTCCTCTACAAGGACGGCAAGAAGACCCCCTACGCCACCGACGGCATCCTCGGCTCGGTCCCGCCCATCGACGCGGCCGGTCTCGCCAACGCCGCGATCGTGCAGGCCACGCTCGACGACCTGGCCAAGCAGATCCCGGTCGACGCACCCTGGACCGCCGCCAAGGCCGACGAATGGGACCGCCAGACCTTCGAGACCTGGCTGCGCGCCAACGCCGTCATCCCGTCGGCCAAGTTCCTCTTCGACGTGGCCTGCACGTCGATCTTCTCGGCCGAGCCCCGCGAACTCTCCTTCCTGTTCGTCCTCTTCTACATCGCCGCCGCCGGCAACGCCTCGAACCCCGGCACCCTGGAACGCCTCACCGAGACCGCGAACGGCGCCCAGGAACTGCGCTTCGTCGGCGGCTCCCAGCTGGTGCCGATCAAACTCGCCGCCACGCTCGGCGACCGGGTGGTGCTCAGCGCCCCGGTGCGCACGATCACCAAGTCCGGCGCCCAGTACGCCGTGACGGCCGACGGCATCACCGTCACCGCCAAGAAGGTCGTCGTCGCCGCACCCCCTCCGATCGCCGCCCGCATCTCGTACGACCCCCTCCTCCCCGCCGCCCGCGACCAGCTCACCCAGCGCCTGCCGATGGCCTCGGTCGGCAAGGCCATCGCGATCTACGACACCCCCTTCTGGCGGGCCGACGGACTCAACGGCCAGGTCGTCAGCGACACCGGCGTCATCAGTTCCACCTTCGACAACTCCCCGCCCGACGCCTCCTACGGCGCCCTGATGGGCTTCATCGAGGCCGACGAGGCCCGCAAGCTGGACGCGGCGAGCGAGGCGGAGGTCCGGGCCGCCGTACTGAAGGACTACACGACGTACTTCGGCGCGAAAGCGGCCTCCCCCACCTCCTTCGTCCTGCAACGCTGGAACAACGAGGCCTACACCCGCGGTGGCCCCGTCTCCATCGCCGCGCCCGGCGTCCTGACCCAGTACGGACCCGCCCTGCGCGAGCCCGTCGGCGGCATCCACTGGGCCGGAACGGAGACCTCCACCTACTGGATGGGCTTCATGGACGGGGCGGTCCGATCGGGCGAGCGGGTGGCGAAGGAGGTGCTGGCGGTGCTGTGAGCGGCCCCGAGCGGCCGACCTCCCGGTGGCCCGCGCCCAACTTTGCGTGCACAGCCGTTCCTGACTGAGCGTCAGTTCCTTTAATCTGACACTGCGTCAGTTAATCGCTGTCACACAGGAGCGGGCGGACCGATGCTTGGATCAACCCACGGCACCCTCACCACCGACTCCCGCCGGGCCCGGGTCATCGCATGCGGCGAGCAGCCCGGGCCCGCCGTCCACGGCCGACCGGCCGAGGTCGACGATCTCGACGTCAGCGGCCGGCCGCTGCACTCCGGCGTGCCCGATCTGGACCGCTTCTTCCGGCCGGAGTCGGTCGCCGTGATCGGCGCCTCGGACGCCGAGGGCCGGCCGAACACCGGTGTCACCCGCCAGCTGATCGCCTGGTCCGAGCGGGTCGGCGCCCGGCTCCACCCGGTGCATCCGAGCCGCCCGTCCGTCTTCGGCATCCCCTGCGCTCCCTCCGTCGCCGACCTGCCCGAGCAGGTCGATCTCGCCGTACTACTGGTCGCCGACCCCCTTCCGGTGATCGAGGAACTGGCCGAGACCAAGGTGAAGTTCGCGGTCGTCTTCGCCTCCGGGTTCGCCGAGACCGGCGAGGAGGGCGCCGCCGCCCAGGACCGCCTCACCGCCGCCGTCGAGCGATCCGGGCTGCGGCTGCTGGGCCCCAACACCAACCTCAACGCCTTCGAGCGGTTCCGCGACGACCTGGGCGGTCCCGCGATCGCCCTGATCACCCAGTCCGGCCACCAGGGCCGCCCCGTCTTCGCCCTCCAGGAGCTCGGCATCCGGCTCTCCCACTGGGCGCCCACCGGCAACGAGGCCGACCTGGAGAGCGCCGACTTCATCTCCTACTTCGCCGAGCAACCCGAGGTCGGCGCCATCGCCTGCTACGTGGAGGGCCTCAAGGACGGCCGTTCCTTCCTGCTCGCCGCCGACCGCGCCGCCTGCCACGGGGTGCCGATCGTCGCCGTCAAGGTCGGCCGCACCGAGACCGGCGCCCGCACGGCCGCCTCACACACCGGCAAGCTGACCGGCGCGGACACGGTGGTGGACGCGGCGATGCGGCAGTACGGGGTGATCCGGGTCGACGGCCTGGACGAACTCCAGGACACCGCCGCCCTGTTGGCCCGCGCGCGACCGCCCCGCGCCGACGGCGTCGTCGTCTATTCGATCTCGGGCGGCACGGGCGCGCACTTCGCCGACCTGGCCACCGAGGCGGGGCTCGCCCTGCCGGTGCTGTCCGAGACCAAGCAGGCCGAGCTGCACCAGTGGATACCCGAGTACCTGAGCGTGGCGAACCCCGTCGACAACGGCGGCCATCCGGTCGGCGACCACCGCGGCCGGAAGATCATCGACGCCATCCTCGACGACCCCGCGGTGGGCGTGCTGATCTGCCCGATCACCGGCCCCTTCCCGCCCCTCAGCGACAGGCTCGTCCAGGACCTGGTGGACGCCGCCGAGCGGACGGACAAGCTGGTCTGCGTCGTCTGGGGGTCGCCGGTCGGCACCGAGCCGGCGTACCGCGAGGTCCTGCTCGGCTCCTCGCGCGTGGCCACCTTCCGCACGGTGGCGAACTGCATCACCGCCGTCCGCGCCTACCTCGACCACCACCGCTTCGTCACCGGTTACCGCTCCCCCTTCGACCGGGCCCCCCGCACCCCGTCCCCTTCCTTCCGCAAGGCGCAGCCACTGATGCGCCCGGGCCAGCAGCTGAGCGAACACGCGGCGAAGCAGTTGCTGCGGGCGTACGGAATCCGCGTCCCGCGCGAGCAGTTGGTGACGAGCGCGGCGGCGGCCGTCCGGGCGGCGGGACAGGTCGGCTACCCCGTGGTCATGAAGGCGTCCGGCGCGCGGATCGCCCACAAGACCGAGCTGGGCCTGGTCAAGATCGGACTGACCTCTGCCAGTCAAGTCCGAGACGCCTACCGGGAGTTGACCGACATCGCCCGCTACGAGGACGTCTCGCTGGACGGCATCCTGGTCTGCCAGATGGTCGAGCGGGGCGTGGAGATGGTCGTCGGCGCCACGCACGACGAGCTGTTCGGACCGACCGTGACCGTCGGGCTCGGCGGGGTGCTGGTGGAGGTGCTGGGCGACGCCGCCGTACGCGTGCCGCCCTTCGGCGAGGACCAGGCGCGGGACATGCTCGCCGAACTGCGCGGGCGGGCCCTCCTCGACGGGGTCCGGGGGCGCCCCCCGGCGGATCTCGACGCGCTCGTCGAGGTCGTCCTGCGTGTGCAGCGCATGGCCCTGGAACTGGAGGACGACCTCGCGGAGCTCGACATCAACCCGCTGATGGTGCTGCCCAGGGGGCAGGGCGCGGTGGCGCTGGACGCGTTGGTGGTGTGCCGCTGAGATGAATGCCGACGATGAGATGAACATGCCTGCTTCCCCCCGTGTGCCCGGAAGTTCCGTGGATTTGGTAGATCCAGTGGATTCATTGGTACAGCACGCCACTGACAATCAGGTCTGCCGCATCACCCTCAACCGCCCCGAGGCCCTCAACGCCATCACTCCTGACCAGCGAGAACGCATCATCCACCTACTCGCCGACGCCTCCGCGGACCCGGCCGTACGGGCCGTCGTGCTGACCGGCACGGGCCGTGGCTTCTGCACCGGGGCGGATCTGCGGGGCGGCCCGGTGACCGGCGAGCGAGTCCCCGGCGACGTCGCCCGCACCATCCGTCTCGGCGCCCAGCGCCTCATCGCGGCCGTCCTCGACTGCGAGAAGCCGGTGATCGCCGCGGTGAACGGCACCGCGGCCGGCCTCGGCGCGCATCTCGCGTTCGCCTGCGACCTCGTACTGGCCGCCGAATCGGCGAAGTTCATCGAGGTGTTCGTCCGACGCGGCCTCGTCCCCGACGCCGGCGGCGCCTATCTCCTCCCCCGCCTCATCGGCCCCCAGCGGGCGAAGGAGCTGATGTTCTTCGGCGACGCGCTCTCCGCCGCGGACGCCGAGCGGCTGGGCCTGGTCAACCGGGTCGTCCTGGACGGGGAGTTGGACAAGACGGCCCGCGAGTGGGCCGAACGCCTCGCCACCGGCCCGACCCGCGCCCTCGCCCTCACCAAGCAGCTCGTCAACGCGTCCCTCGACACCGACCGCGCCACGGCCTTCGCGACGGAGGCGGCCGCGCAGGAGATCAACATGACGACGGAGGACGCGCGGGAGGGGGTGGCGAGTTTCGTGGAGCGCAGGGGCGCGGAGTACAAGGGGCGGTGAGTGCGGGGACGGTGAGTGCAGGGACGGTGAGTGCAGGGACGGTGAGTGCAGGAGCGGTGAGCGCGGGAACGGTGAGCGCGGGGCTCAGCCCCGCTTCAGAATCCGCAGGTCACCGGCGTCCGGATCACCGAACAGGACGAACAGTTCGGGGTCGCGCTCCGTGCCGCCGATCGTCCAGCGCGTCTGCCGCCCGCAACCGCCATCGAGTCGTACGACGACACCGTCACGTCCCTCCCGGTCGAGGAGCCAGGTTCCGGTGCCCTCGCACACGGCGAAAGGCGGCTCAGCCAGCCAGTCGCCGGACTCGGACTCGGTGGGCAGGTCGGTGAGTTCGGCCCGTCCGCCCGGGTGCAGTCGCAGGACCGCCCCGTCCTCGCCCCGCCAGACACCGGTGAGCTCGTCTGCAGTCAGGCGCGGGGGCTCGTAGTCCTTGACGACCCCGGTTGCCGTGCCCAGCACGCCGCCGACGAAGACGCTGGAACGCGGACGCCGCCGCAGCGGCGTTCAGATCGGCATACAGCCGGTCAGGACCGTCGGGTCTGTCACCCTCCGGGTCTGTGGACCCGTCCCTCTGCACTGCGTTTCCCCACCCCATACGCGCAGGATAGGCCGCGGTTCTCGGCCTTCTCGCACACCCCTTCCAATCTGACACACCGTCAGCTTCAATGGTTGGCGTGATGGGACACGCAGGGATGGCGGCCGCCGCCGTCCGCTACCTCAGGTCGGTCGAGGCGGCCCCCGAAAGGGGACCTGTCGAAGTGCTGCCGCGCCCCGAGCTGCGGTGCGTCGGCGAGGACGAACGTGCGCCCGTCGGACCGGCCGAGTTCCGGCGCGTGCTGGGGAACTTCGCGACGGGCGTGGCCGTTGTCACGGCACCCGCACCGGCCTCCACCACGGACGACCCGCAAGCCCCGGCCCCGGCCCCCGCCGGCTTCGCCTGCCAGTCCTTCTCCTCCCTCTCCCTCGACCCGCCCTTGGTCGCCTTCATGGTGGGCCGTACGTCGACGACGTGGCCGCGCATCGCGCGCGCGGGCGTCTTCTGCGTGAACGTCCTGAGCGCCGGCCAGGGCGAGCTGTGCCGTGCCTTCGCGGTGAGCGGCGCGGACAAGTTCGCCGGGGTGCCGTACGACGCGGCCCCGGTGTCCGGCTCCCCCCGCCTCGCGGGCACGCTCGCGTGGATCGACTGCACGATCCACGCGGTGCACACCGGGGGCGACCACCTCATCGTGGTGGGCCGGGTGAACGCCCTGGGCGCGAGCGAGGGTG
Source organism: Streptomyces sp. cf386 (assembly GCF_900103585.1). Taxonomy (GTDB): domain Bacteria; phylum Actinomycetota; class Actinomycetes; order Streptomycetales; family Streptomycetaceae; genus Streptomyces. Next base: position 371,392 of record NZ_FNHV01000002.1, on the reverse strand, counting down.
ACGAGGCGCCCTTGCTGTTCCACAAGGGGCGGTTCCTTTAAGGGGCGGTTCCTTTAAGGGGGGGGCTCCTTCATAAATCGAACTCAGCGGAACGGCGCGCTGTTACGCTGCCGGACCATGACGTACTTCTTCCCCCTCCGCTAGCCGCTCCGTCGGCACGACGCGGATCAACCCGGCGCCGATGATGCGGGACGGTCTTCCACCGTCCCGGGCTGCGACGTGGGAGAAGACAGGATCATGCGCACACGGCGTGTGTTCGTTCGGCATCCTCGTCCCGGCACGCCGACCGTCTCGTGACGGCGGCGCGCCTGGTGGCGCGGTGCGTACGCGGGCTGGAGCCCGCACTTGGCACGGAAATCCTGCGGACAGGGTCCGCGACCATCGACTGGATCGGCCACCGCGAGGTGGGCTTCCGAACCGGGAACAGCATCAGGACCAGGTCCGGCGACGGTTCCGGCGCCGGCGACAGCCATGACGGCGACGTACGGCTGCGGACCGCCGACGATGTCTTCCTGCTGGCCCGCCGCCAAAGCGACATCGGTCCGCACAAGAGCGACCTGGCCGGCCTGGCCGAACTGGCCCGTGAGGCCGACCTGGAAGCCCTGGCACGGGAACGCCAGGCACACGGCGGCCCGGCCGGGTTCAGCGGGATCGGCGGGTTCAGCGGGATCGAGATCTCGGCGTCCTTCCTGGGGCGGCGGACGTACAACCGCTACGACATCGAGGACGCCGTCGGCCTGGTGCTGGCCGCGCGCGCCGGTGTGCCGTACCACGCGCGCCGGCACGGCGAGCCCGCGCCGCCGGGCCACAGCGGGTGGCGGCTGACCATGGACGGCACCCACGCCACCCTGCTGCTCCGCCTGGGGCGGCGCCCCGCACACCGGCGCGCCTACAAGAACACGACGGTTCCGGGCACCCTGCACCCGCCGGTCGCCGCCGCCATGGCCCAGGCGGCCGAACTGCGCCCGGGCCAGCGGGTGCTGGATCCATGCTGCGGCGCGGGAACGCTGCTTATAGAGGCCCACCACATGGTGCCCGGCACCACACTGCTCGGCTTCGACCTCGATCCGGTCGCGCGCCGGGCGGCGCGGCGGAACGCCGGGTCGCTCCCGGTCGCCGTCGAGCATGGCGACGCCGGCGCCCTCCCCGTCGCCGACCGCAGCATCGACCGCGTCCTGTGCAACCCGCCCTGGGGAGAACAGGTCGACGCGGGCGGACGTCTCGCCGGGCACCCGGAGCGGTGGTGGCGCGAACTCGCCCGTGTCCTCACCGACGAGGGGCACGCGATCGTGCTGCTGCCCGAGGCACGCGGACTGGGCCATGCCCTGACGCTCGGTCTGACACCCGTCCACGTACAGCAGCTGAGCCTGTTCGGCAGCCGTCCGCTGCTGGTTCGGCTCGAACGCCAACGCACGGACCGGAGACGCTCGCGGGCCCGGCGGGAAACGGAGGTGGGTCAGCGCAGCGCTTTGTCCGTCCGTCCCTGACAGGCGTGGCTGTAGGGCCGGGCGGGTGGGTTGATCGGTCTGCCGGTCTTGATCGCTGCCGCGCCTGCTGATTGGCTCACCGGCATGAGTGGGCTCGGACCCGTCGCCTGGCCACCCGCCCCCATCAGGACCGAGAGGCTCGTACTCCGCGAGCCTGAGGGCCGGGACCATGCGGCGGCCATCGAGCCGCCGCCCTCGGCTGGTTCGCCGGCGCACTTCCCGGCGAACCAGTCGTGCTCGCCACCCAGACTGCCAACGTCCGCTCGATGCGCCTCGCGGCGAAGCTGGGGTTCATCGGGGTAGAGCGGTTTGAGGCCTACGGCGCCGAGCAGTGGTTCGGCATGTGGTCGTCCTCGGTCCCGCCGTCCGATTGAGCTCGTGCCCGACTGCGCGGCCACCGGTCTTCCGTCCGTGCGAGCTGACCGGTCATTTGAGCAGGCACTCCCGGCTGGATGTCGGTGCCCTCTGCCACCGTGTAATCCATGGGTGAATTGGTCGAGCGTGTCGACGAGCATGACGAAGTACTGGCTGTTGTGGACAGGGGCGATGCGATTCGCCGGAGATGGCTGCATCGCATAGCGACCATCGTGTGCCGTGACGCCGGCGGACGGGTTCTCGTACACCGCCGTGCGGACGACGTGTCGCTCTTCCCAGGGCAGTTCAACTGGATGGTCGGGGGCGCTGTGGGCGTCGCCGAGTCGTATGGGGACGCCGCTTCACGGGAGTTGGCGGAGGAACTCGGCGTCCAGGGCCGCCCTCGGTTCGTGCTCAAGTTCCTGTGCGCAGGAGCGATCAGTCCGTACTGGCTCGGCCTGCACGAGGTCGTCGTCACGGAACCGGTCCGGCCCGACCCCTCGGAGATCGCCTGGTACGGCTGGCTGACGGAGCCCGAACTGACGGAGTTCGTGCGCCGGGAAGCGTTCGTTCCGGATGCCCGTGAGGCGTTCACCCGATATCGCGCACTGAGCCGCACCACACGCTCACGCCCCTGATGACCGATCACGTCGAACCGATCAGGCCCGGCAACCGGGCTTCGCTCCAGGGCAGTTCGCCCCATGAGAGCCTTGCGCTGATCGTGATCGTGTCGAGCCCGGAGAGCATGCATGACCATCAACAGGCCGGGGCTGCCCGGGGACCTGCCGTCGGCGGAGGTTCTGTGGGCGCGCTGGGCGCTCATCGCCGTGCTGGAGGCCACCACGGCCGACGAGCAGGCGGGCCCTCACCGCACGGGAACCTGGGTGGACGACGAAGGGCTCCATCTGGACGACTCCGGCTGCACATGGTGGGGCTTCGCGCAGCGGGGCGAGGGGCGCTACGTGCTCTTCGGCGAGGACGAGTCCAGCGGCGCCAAGTGGCACGAGCCGCCGGTCGACATGCTCGCCGGCGCCCCCGACTGGCTCCCCCACGAGCGGCTGCGGGACCTGCTGAGCGGCTGGGAACTGGGCTGTGTCTACTGGTACGAGAACGGCACCTGGGCCCGGGCTCCGTACCCGGCGACCCTGGAGGACGACGGGCTCGACTGCGGTATCAGCCGTTTCGTCGAGAGGAAGGAGGTGCTGTGGACGATCGGCGACGAGGACCACGGCACCATGCCGGAGCACGACGCCGAGACACTGCTGGGCCACGCCGAGGGCTACCGGCTGACCCCGGAGATCCTGATGTCCCTCGTCACCGAGCCCGACTGGCGGGAACTGGACCGGCCCGCCATGAGCAAGGCACTGGAACGCGCGGGCCTGAACCGGGCGTAGGCCCGCCGGGCCCTACGGGTCAACGGGCACGTGAGGTCGCTACCGGGAACGGCTCACGATGAGGTGGGTGAGGCCGTCCAGGATGCGCTTCAGCCCGAAGTCGAAGGCGTAGTCGGGGCTGTACATACCCTGGTGAGCCTCACCCGCGGCACTCCCGACCCGCGCTGCGAGGGGGAACCGGGCAGGGTCGAAGACCCTGGCCAGAAGTGGCGCGTTGGCGGCCCACCACTGCTCGTCGGACATGGCGCTGTCGCGGGCGGCGGCCTGGTTGTCGAGGTCGGCGCGAGCGACGGACTGGACGAAGCCGAGCAGGAAAGTGAGGGCCGCGTCCATCTCGACATCGTCCAGCCCGAGGCCGTCGAACGCGGCAAGTTCGTGTTCGTACTTGGCCATGAGCCCGGGGCCGAGCGGCGGGCGTGTGGTGGGCAGGGTCGCCACCCAGGGGTGGCGCCGGTACAGGTCTCGGTTCTCGCGCGCGACGGCCTCCACCCTCGTACCCCACGGGGCGGCTGTGTGATCGGTACGCGGCATCTGCAGATAGGCGGCGTCCAGCATGAGGGCGAGCAGCTCCGCCTTGCCCGGGACGTACGTGTAGATCGTCATCGGCGTGACGCCCAGCCGCTGGGCGACGCTGCGCATGGTCAGGGCGTCCAGCCCACCCGAGTCTGCCAGCTCGATGGCGGCTTGGACGACGGCGTCGACCGTCAAACCCTGCTTGGGGCCCCGCCGAGGGCCACCTTTTGCGGGCTCGCGCCACAGCAGTTCCAGTGTGCGAGCAGGGTCGTCCACACTGCTTCGTTCCTTGGCCATGCGCTCCATCTTTTCCTTCTTTTCCTTGCGGCCCCCCCCACGTCCACTCCGTACTGCGTATAATGTACAACGTATAGAGATTGACTCTCGAGCCTCAGGAGGATCCATGAAGATCACTTCCACTGCCGTCTCCCTGACCGTCGACGACGTCCCCGCCTCCGCCGCATTCCTGACCAGGCACTTCGGCTTCCATGAGGCCATGGCCGCGGAAGGCTTCGCCTCCCTGGTCCGCGAGGACACCGTCAACGTGATCTTTTTGCAGCGCGGTATCGAGGTCCTGCCCGAAGGTGTCAGGGACCAGCACGCCGCCGGGGTGATCACCGCGTTCACCGTGGCCGACCTGGACGCCGAATACGAGCGGCTGCAGAGCGAAGGCGTCTCCATCACCATGCCGCTGCGTGAAGAGCCGTGGGGTGAGCGCCTCTTCCAGGTCACCGACCCGAACGGCGTGATCCTCCAGCTCGTCGCCTGGGCCACACCCGACAACCACTGACGGCCTCGGGGCGCCAAGCCCAGGCCCAGGCCCCGGAACTCAGGCCACAGCCACACCGTCCGCCGTACGCCGCCGGATCACCAGCACCATCAGCGTCGCCGCCGCGCACAGCGCCCCCGACGAGTACCACACCATGTCGTACGTCCCGAAGACGTCCCGCGCGACCCCGCCGAGGAAGGCCACCAACGCGGCGCCGACCTGGTGGGAGGCGAGGACCCAGCCGAAGACGATCGCGCTGTCCTCGCCGTACAGCTCCCGGCACAGGGCGACGGTGGGCGGGACGGTGGCGACCCAGTCGAGGCCGTAGAAGACGATGAAGAGAAGCATCGGCGGGTGGACGCTCGGGGCCAGCAGCATCGGCAGGAACAGCAACGAGACACCGCGCAACGCGTAGTACACGGCGAGCAGCCGGCGCGGTTCGATGCGGTCGGTGAGCCAGCCGGAGGCGATCGTGCCGACGACATCGAACACGCCGATGACCGCGAGCAGCGAGGCGGCGGCCTGGATGGGCATGTGCTCGTCGTGGGCGGCGGGCACGAAGTGGGTCTGGATGAGGCCGTTGGTGGAGGCGCCGCAGATCGCGAAGGAGCCGGCCAGCAGCCAGAAGGGGCCGGTGCGGGCCGCCGAGAAGAGCACCGACATCGCCCGGCGCGCGGCGCCCGGCACGGGGGGCGGCTTGGGCACGAACTCCTTCGCGCCGTACGGCTTCAGGCCCACGTCGGCCGGGTGGTCGCGCAGCAACAGCCAGACGAAGGGGACGACCACGAGGGCGGCCAGGGCCACCGTCACCGCGGCCGGACGCCAGTCGTGCTTGTCCACCAGCCAGGACAGCACCGGCAGGAAGATCAACTGGCCGGAGGCGGAGGCGGCGGTGAGGATGCCGGTGACCAGGCCGCGCCGCTCGGTGAACCAGCGGTTGGTGACCGTCGCGGCGAAGGCCAGCGCCATCGAGCCGCTGCCGAGCCCCACGAGCAGTCCCCAGTACAGCAGCAATTGCCAGGCCGCCGTCATCCAGTACGTCAGCCCCGAGCCGAGCGCGATCACGGTGAGCGCGACCGCGACCACCCGCCGGATGCCGAAGCGGTCCATCAGGGCGGCGGCGAAGGGGGCGGTGAGCCCGTACAGCGCGAGGTTGATCGAGACCGCGGCGCTGATCGTGCCGCGTGACCAGCCGAACTCCTGGTGCAGCGGGTCGATGAGCAGCCCCGGCAGGGAACGGAAGGCGGCGGCGCCGATGATCGTGACGAAGGTGACGGCGGCGACGAACCAGGCACGGTGCAGTGACACTGCGCGGCTCCGCCGCGGGCGGGGCTTCTTGGTCGGCCGGATGCCCTCTGCGGTAGCTGCTGCCTCGGTTGACTGGGTCACGACATAGAGCTTCGGGCCTGTGATCGGTCCGGAACGAGTGGCCCAAGAGACATCATTCGTTAGGATCGGGCCATGGATACGGCCACCAGCGCGGCCCGCGCCCAGCAGGAACCCTTCCGCCCGCACCGCGTCGTCGTGCTCGCCCTCGACGGCCTGCTCCCCTTCGAGCTGGGCATCCCGCACCGTATCTTCGGCCGCCCCAAGGACGCCCAGGGGCGACATCTGTACGAGGTCGTCACCTGCTCGATCCGGCCGCCGGGCCCGGTGCAGACCGACGCCGACTTCGCCATCCAGGTCGAGCACGGCCCGGAGACACTGGCCACCGCGGACACCGTCGTCGTACCGGCGTCGTACGAACTCGGCCCGGTCTTCGAGCAGGGCGTCCTCACCGACGAGCTGGCCGCCGCCCTCGCCCACATCCGCCCCGGCACCCGGCTCACGTCCATCTGCACCGGCGTGTACGTCCTCGCCGCCGCCGGCTATCTGGACGGCCGCCCCGCCACCACGCACTGGGCCGACGCCGAGCGCCTCCAGAGGCTCTTCCCGAAGATCGAGGTCGACCCGGACGTCCTGTTCATCGACGACGACGACGTGCTGACCTCGGCCGGCGTCGCGGCCGGGATCGACCTGTGCCTGCACATCGTCCGCCGCGACCACGGCACGGCGATCGCCAACGAGGTGGCCCGCCGCACGGTCGTACCGCCCCACCGGGACGGCGGCCAGGCCCAGTACATCCACCGCCCGGTCCCCGACCCGCAGCAGTCGTCCACGACCACGGCCCGCGCCTGGGCCCTGGGCCGACTCCACGAGCCGATCCAGCTGCGCGACATGGCGGACCAGGAGTCCATGTCCGTACGGACCTTCACGCGCCGCTTCCGTGAGGAGGTCGGCGTCAGCCCCGGCCAGTGGCTCACCCAGCAGCGGGTGGAACGCGCCCGGCACCTGCTGGAGTCCACCGACCTGTCCGTCGACCAGGTCGCCCGGGACGCCGGCTTCGGCACGGCCCAGTCGATGCGACAGCACCTACAGACCGCGCTCGGGGTCACACCCACGAGCTATCGGCGCACCTTCCGCGCCGGAAGCCGCGACGACGTCCGGGTCCACGGCGGCACCTGAGGCGTCCGCTCTTGGGGCGTCCGCACTTGGGGCGTCTGTGCTTGAGACGTCCGCGCGTGAACCGTCCCGGCGAGCCTCTCCCCACCAGCCGAGCGCCGTCAGCACCAGCGTCAGCTGCACTCCGACCAGGATGGCCGTGGACGGCGCCACCACCTGGAGCAGGCCGCCCGCGAGGGAACCCGTCGCCGCGTAGCCCGCGCCCGCGGCCGCGTACAGCACGGAGTACCCGGCGGCCAGGGCGCTCGGCGGCAGCGCCTCGCGCAGGGACAGGTTGCGGGTGATCAGCGCGCCCGACTGGAGCATGCCCGCCAGGACGAGGGCGAGCGCGATCCCGGCCGCACCCGGTATCAGCGCGGCGAGGGACACGAAGACCGACATCCCGCACATCAGCACGACGCTGCGCGCGCGGAGCCGCCCCGGCCACGACCTCATGCCGTACAGGAACGCCCCGAGCCCCGCCCCCAGGGCCATGCCGGCCAGCATCGGACCGGACCAGCCCACGCCGATGCCGCGCTGTTCGAGCAGGGCGGGCAGGGTGAGTTCGGAGAGGCCCAGCAACGTGATGCTGGCCGCGCCCGTGACGTACACCGGCCACGCGCGTATCAGCACGCGCGTCCTCGCCCGGCCCTCCTCCCCCTCCTGCTCCCCGTTCGACCAGCCGGCCGGCAGCGCCAGCTGGCCCGCGATCGACGACGCCATCAGGACGCCCGCGAGCAGCAGCGGCACCCGTGGCGCCACCCCGAGGGCGAGTCCGGCGACCGCGACCGGGGAGACGGCCCACACCCCGGACATCAGCATCGACTCGGCCGACAGCGCCTGCGCCACGGCACGCTCCGGGACCAGCGAGGTCAGCAGCGCCCGCTGACCGCCGGCGGTCGCGGCCGGTGCCCCACCGGCCAGGAACGCGAACGCCCCCAGCACCACCGGGTGCGCCCCGGCCAGCACCCCGAGCCCCGCGAACCCCACCGTCCCGCCCGCGAGCCCGACGACCAGATGACGCCGGCCGCGCGCCGGGTCCAGCCGCATCCCGAGGACCGGGGCGGCGACGATCTCGCCGAGCACATAGGCAGCCGCGAGCGTCGCACCCAGCGTGTAGCCGCCGGGCCGCTCCCGCACCAGGAACACCAGGGCCAACGGTGTCATGGCGACCGGCATACGAGAGGCGACGGCGGTGCAGGCCCAGATCAGGACCTGCTTGGAGGCGACGTCTCGATAGCTCATGAAGACGACGGTAAGTGCCGCCGCTGACAACCCGGCAGACAATTTCCGGGCCTGTGGAAAACCCGGAAATGCCAACCGCCTCAGAAGGTCAGCACCCCCCGAGCCACCTTCCCCGCCTCCGCGTCCGCCGCCGCCCGCTCGAACTCCTCGACCGGATACGTCTCGGTCACCAACTCGTCCAACAGCAGCCGCCCTTCCCGGTACAACTCGGCGTACAGCGCGATGTCCCGCTGCGGCCTCGACGACCCGTACCGGCACCCCAGGATCGACTTGTCCAGATACATGGAGGACACGACGAAGGAGGCCTCGGCGCGGGCCGGCGGAACCCCCAGCAGGATCGCCTGACCGTGCCGGTCGAGCAGATCGACGGCCGCCCGGATCAACTCGACGCGCCCCACGCACTCGAAGGCGTGGTCCGCCCCCGTCGGCAGCAGCTCGCGCACCCCGTCCACCGAGGTCAGGAAGTCGGTCGCCCCGAACCGCCGCGCCACCGCCTCCTTCGCCGGATTCGCGTCGACGGCGACGATCCGCAACGCACCTGCGATCCGCGCCCCTTGCAGCACATTGAGCCCAATGCCCCCCGTACCGATGACGAGCACACTGTCCCCGCGGTCCACCTTCGCCCGGTTGAGCACGGCGCCCACCCCGGTCAGCACCCCGCACCCGATCAGCGCGGCCGAGGGCATCGGAATGTCCTTCGGGATCCGGACCACCTGCACGGCCTTCACCACGGTCCGCTCGGCGAACGCCGAGTTGGAGGCGAACTGGAAGACGGGCCGCTCCCCTTGGACGAACGGCTGCCCGGGCCGCCCGATCGCCTGCCGGCACATGGTCGGCCGCCCCCGGTCGCACTCGGCGCACGTACCGCAGTTGGCCAGCGTGGACAGAGCCACATGATCCCCCGGGGCGACATGGGTGACCCCCACACCCACAGCCTCGACCACCCCCGCCCCCTCATGCCCCAACACCACAGGAACGGGAAAAGGTATGGTCCCGTCCACCACAGACAGATCGCTGTGGCACAACCCGGCCGCCGAGATCGCGACCAGCACCTCACCGGGCCCCGGATCCCGCACCTCCAGGTCGTACGCGACCTGGACCCGCTTCCCGTCGAACACCACGCCGCGCATCACACAACTCCCTTGGGTTCCCTGGGCAGCCCGAGCACCCGCTCGGCGATGATCGTGCGCTGAACCTGGTCGGACCCGCCGTAGATGGTGTCGGCCCGGGAGAACAGGAAAAGATGCTGCGCCTCGTCAAGTCCGTACGGCGCCGAGGCCGACCACTCCACCGGCCCGACCCCCGCAGCGGCCCCCCGCACCTGCATCGCCAGCTCCCCGAGCCGCTGATGCCAGCCGCCCCACAGCAACTTGGCCACGCTGGGCGCCCCGGCGTCCCCGGCCCGCCCCAGTGTGCGCAGGGCATTCCACCGCATCACCCGCAACTCGGCCCACTGCCGCACCAGCCGCTCCCGGACGACGGGATCACCCACGGCACCGGACCGCACGGCCGTCTCCACGACCCTCCCCAACTCCTGTGCGAACCCGATCTGCTGGGCGAGCGTGGACACCCCCCGCTCGAACCCGAGCAGACTCATCGCGACCTTCCACCCCGCCCCCTCGCCCCCGACGACGTGCTCCACGCGCGCGTGCGCACCGTCGAAGAAGACCTCGTTGAAGTCGCTGGTCCCGGTCATCTGCCGGATGGGCCGAACCTCGATACGACCCGGCTGGTCCATGGGCACGAGGAGGAAGCTCAGACCATGGTGCCGAACCGACTCCGGATCAGTCCGGGCCAACACGAAGCACCAGTCGGCCTCATGGGCGAGGGAGGTCCAGATCTTCTGCCCGCTGACCCGGTACGTCCCGTCCGAGGCACGCTCGGCCTTCGTACGAACCCCCGCGAGGTCGGACCCCGCACCGGGTTCGCTGTACCCCTGGCACCAGAGCTCCTCCCCCACAGCGACCGGAGGAAGAAACCGCGCCTTCTGCTCATCGGTCCCATGAGCAAGGAGGGTGGGAGCCAACAACTTCTCCCCGATATGCCCGGACCGCGGCGGCGCCCCCGACCGCGCATACTCCTCGGCCCACACAACCTGCTGGGTAAGCGTGGCGGACCGATTCCCGTACCCGCTCTCCCCCCACCCGATCCCAATCCACCCGGCTTTCCCAAGGGTGCGTTCCCAAGCGCGGCGGTCTGCTGTGTCCGAGACATTGGCGCCGAGCCAAGCACGAGCTTCGCCCCGGAACACCTCATCTCCAGCAGCGAATCCAAAGTCCACGGGACCTCCTAGCCGACGGTCAGGCATCCAACCTTCAGGGGCGCGGGGAACTGCGAGACCAGCCACAAACAACCCGCGGCCGCCATCCCAGAACACCCCCCGAGCTATTAGGCGTTCGGCCGATCCCCGTCCCGAGCCGCCCTCTCCATCGCCTCCACCCGAGCAAGCATCGGCATCGGATCCACCCCCACCGAGCCTGGCAATACCTCCGCGATCAACTCCGCCGTCCAACCGCCGGAGGCATACGCGGCGCGCAATTCCCGAGGCTGCGCCCAAACCGCGATCTTCGCCCCGGCAACGGTGTACACCTGCCCCGTAACCCCCTGCTCCCGAGCCGCATCGGACAGCAAGTACACGACCAGAGAAGCCACATCCTCCGGCTCGCCGATCTCCGCCAACTCCACAGGAACGTTCGCCGACATCCGCGTACGAGCAACCGGCGCCACCGCATTAGCGGTAACCCCATACTTGTTCAAGCCCAGCGCAGCGCTCCGCACCAGCGAAATGACCCCACCCTTCGCCGCACTGTAATTCGCCTGCGAAACCGACCCTTGATGATTCCCGCTGGTGAACCCGATCAAGGTCCCCGCCCGCTGTTTCCGCATCACCGCGGAGGCGGCCCGGAAAACCGTGAAGGTCCCTTTCAGATGGGTGGCGACAACGGGATCCCACTCCTCCTCGGTCATGTTGAACAGCATCCGCTCCCGCAGGATCCCGGCGACGCACACGACCCCGTCGATCCGCCCGTACGCCGACAAGGCCGTATCCACGACCCGCTGCCCGCCCGCCATCGTGGAGATGTCGTCCGCGACCGCGACCGCCTCCCCGCCCGCCGCCTCGATCTCCTTGACGACGGCCTGGGCCACCTCGCTGGTGGGCGACGCGCCGTCCATGGAGACGCCGTAGTCATTGACGACGACCCGCGCACCCTCTACAGCGGCCGCCAAGGCCACCGCCCGCCCGATCCCCCGCCCCGCACCCGTCACGGCGACGACCTTGCCTGCCAAGAAGTTCCCCATGCCCCGGCCCCTTCCCGCAGTTTCTGACGGTCCGTTAGATTCGAGTTGATTCTACGACCCGTCAGATACATGGAGACAAGCCCCGGGGAGGACTCATGTCACTACCGGACGCGTTCCACGAGATCGCCAAGCGCGTGAACAACTGGGGCCGTTGGGGGTCCGACGACGAGATAGGCACCCTGAACCTGATCACCGACGACGTCGTCCGCGAGGCCGCCGCCTGCGTCCGCACCGGCCTCCGCATCCCGCTCGCCCTGCCCCTGCAACAGGACGGCGTCCAGACCGGGATGATCCCCGGACGCGTCAACCCCCTGCACACCATGGTGCAGATCAACCAGGAGATCTTCGGTCCGGGAACCGTCGCCTGCAGCGACGACACCGTGACCATGGGCCTGCAGGCGGCCACCCACTGGGACGCGCTCACCCACGTCTCGCACTCGGGCCGGATCTACAACGGCCGCCCCGCCGCCACCATCACCCCGCACCGCGGCGCCGAGTTCAGCGGCATCGAGAAGGCGCGGCACATCGTCTCGCGGGGCGTACTGCTGGACGTGGCACGCGCGCGTGGCGTGACGCGGCTCGACGGCGGGCACGCGGTCACCCCGGAGGACTTGGAGGCGGCCGAGGAACTCGCGGGCACGCGCGTGCGCGCCGGGGACATCGTGCTGGTGCGGACGGGGCAGATCCAGGTCTGTCTCGCCGGCGACAAGCACGCGTACGGCTATCCCTCGCCCGGCCTGTCGATCCGTACGCCGGAATGGTTCCATGCGCGCGATGTGGCGGCGGTGGCGAATGACACGCTCACGTTTGAGATCTTTCCGCCCGAGCGGGAGGATTTGTGGCTGCCTGTACACGCGCTCGACCTGGTGGAGATGGGGATGCTCCAGGGCCAGAACTGGAATCTCGAAGAGTTGTCCACAGCCTGTGGACAAGAGGGCCGCTATGCGTTCCTGCTGTCGGCGATGCCCGAACCCTTCGTCGGCGGCACGGGGACTCCCGTCGCACCCGTGGCCGTGCTCTGACGAGGTCGGCTGGCGGCGCGACACCGGTGGCCCCGAGCACGGCACCGCGCCGCCATCCGACTCCGGCGTACCCGCCCCGGTTCCTCCACTCCCCCAGCCCTGAGAGAACCGACGCCGAATCACGACCCACACTCGGCAAGGGTTTCCGTCACCGAAACCCTCGTCGTCCCCTCGCGGCGAATCGCTGACCACAAGCGTGATCAACCGGACACGCGGCGTCAACACCCACTCGGTGATTTGTTACTTAAGCCCTATTTGCAGCAGGCGCGCACAGAAGCATGCCCGGGCGCACCGATACCGACCCGAGCAGGAGAGACAGCGCTTTCTGCAACCGTGCACCGATTCCAGCAAAATTGTCGCCAAGTGCGCCCGTCACACCGCTTCGTACGCGAGCCCCTCGTACGCCGACGCCCCGCTCCCATAGGCGGAGGCGGACCCCTCCGACTCGGCGGCGCGGTCCAGTTCGCACCAGATCCGCTTGCCGGCGCCCTCGGAACTCCAGCCCCATCGGTCCGCGAGGCCGTCGACCAGCGCGAGACCCCGGCCGCCCGTCGCGTCACCGTCGACGCACCGGGGCACCGGCGCACGGCCACTGCGGTCGGCCACCTCGAGCCGGACGGTGGCGGACTCCTGGGTCGCGCCCGGCAGGGACAGACGCAACACGGCCGGACAACCGGTGTGCACCACGGCGTTGGTGACGAGTTCGGACACGAGCAGGATCAGCGTCTCGGCGAGCGGTTCGTCGACCCCTATCCCGGATCCGGCGAGCCGCGAGCGGGCCCACCGCCGGGCTCGCCCCACCTCAGCGGGGTCGGGCCGGATCTCCAGCTGCACTTGAAGCACCTGCACCGCTCACACCATCCGAACCGGCGGACACATAGCCCCGCGCCTCACGAGGGCCACGATCCTAGCCATTTTTTTCATGGCCAGAACAATGGCCAAAGCCAGGGTCACGGAACGTGAATCCCTTAGCTGACAGCATGGTTGACGTACAGTCACCCCAACAAGCGCTTCGGGCATATTCCAGCGCGAAGGAGTACCCGTGCGGCATACTGTGCGACGCTTGTTGCGAGGAGTCGAACAGGCGGGGACAGAACGCCCTCCCACCCTGCGAGCACCGGCGCGCACCGCCGGATCCGGGGCCGCCTCAAGGGCAACTCCGCCATGGCTCATGCTCGGAACCACTCGCATCTCACACAAGGTACCGGAGCAAACCGCCGACTCCAGGCCGTGACGAGTCACACGTAGGACACAACCCGATATCAACGCTCCGTAATTCCGGTATGCCACAATCCGCGACATCCATGCGGGCACCATCGGCGATATCGCAGACCAAGTCGCTTTAGGTCGAGTGTGCGAGAAGTTCGGCGGCCAGACGCTCCTCACTCTGCGTAGCATCGCCAGCACGGTACGTCCGCACCCATGCGCGCTTCAGATGCAGGTGGACCTCGAACTCCCAGGTGAATCCCATGCCGCCGTGCACCTGGAGACAGTCGCGGGCGCCGCTCACGGCCGCCTCGTCGGCGAGCAGCCGGGCCGTGTCGATGTCGACCGTGTCGCCGGTGACGGCCGCCGCGTAGACGGCCGTGCGAGCCGTCTCCGTCCGCACCAGCATCTCCGCGCACAGATGCTTCACCGCCTGGAAGGCTCCGATCGGCTGCCCGAACTGCTCACGTGCCCGGGCGTGTTGCACGGCCAGTTCGCACGCGCGCGTGGCGGTGCCGAGCTGCTCGGCCGCGGTGAGGAGTACGGCGGCGGGGTCCACGTCGGCGGCCGTGGGAACCCGGTGCAGGGGCGTCAGCGGGTCGACCGACCTCAGAGGTACGGCCCCCTCCGCGTCGCCCCGTACGACGTCCGCCTCCGTGAGCCACTCCACCAGGCCGTCGCCCGCCTCCGCCACGACCACCTCCCCGGTGGCCGCGCCCGGCACGTCCCCCGCGGCGAGGTGGGTGGCCACCAGTGGCCCCGGCAGCAGCGCGCGGCCCGCCTCCTCGAACGCCAACACCGCCTCGGGCAGCCCGAGTCCGACCCCGCCCGCCGCCTCCGGCAGCCGCAGCGCGAAGAACCCGGCGGCGCCGAGCTCGCGCCACAGCGCCCGGTCCAGGCGTCCGGGCTCGTCGACGGCGGCCCGCAGCGCCGCCGGGCCGAAGCGGCGCGCCAGCAGCTCCCGTACGCCGTCACGCAACGCCCGCTGGTCGTCGGTCAGTTGGAAGCGCATCCGTCATCGCCCCTTCGGCAGCCCGAGAATCCGCTCGGCCACGATGTTCCGCTGGATCTGCGAGGTGCCGGCCGCGATGGTGTACGACAGCGAGGACAGCCGGTCGAGGACCCACGGCCGGTCGAGGTCGAGGGAGTCCGGCCCCAGTACGTCGGCCGCCGCGTCGTAGAGCTCCTGGCGGGCGTGCGAATACCTCAGTTTGAAAACCGAACCCCCGACGCCCGGCACCCCGCCGGTCAGCTCGGCCTCGCTCACGTTCCACTGCGTCAGCCGCCACAGCGCCCGGAACTCGGCGTTCAGCCGCCCCAGCCTCCGTCGCAGTACCGGTTCGTCCCAGCGCCCGTTCTTGCGTGCCTCACCGGCGAGTTCGCGCAGCACACGCCGGCAGGCGACGACCTCCCCGACGAAGGCCGTGCCGCGTTCGAAGGAGAGGGTCACCATCGTCACGCGCCAGCCGTCGTTCTCGTCCCCGACCCGGTTGGCGACGGGCACCCGTACGTCGTCGAGGAACACCTCGGCGAACTCGGCCGACCCGGCGAGGGTCTTCAGCGGCCGTACGGTGATGCCCGGCGCGTCCATGGGCATGGCCAGCCAGCTGATGCCGCGGTGCTTGGGCGCGGCGGGGTCGGTGCGCACCAACAGCTCGCACCAGTCGGCCACTTCGGCATGGGAGGTCCAGATCTTGGACCCGCTCACCACATAGTCGTCGCCGTCCCTACGCGCGCGCGTGCGCAGCGCCGCGAGGTCGGATCCGGCGTCCGGTTCGCTGAAGCCCTGGCACCAGACCTCGTCCCCGCGCAGGATCGGCGGCAGCCAGCGCGCCCGCTGCTCAGGGGTGCCCTCGGCGGCGATGGTCGGCCCCGCGTGCAGCAGCCCGACGAACCCGGCGCCCACATAGGGCGCGCCCGCCTTCTCGGTCTCTTCGAGGAAGATCAGCCGCATGGTCGGGGACGCGTCCCAGTGGACGTCGGCGTACCCGGCGTCGTACAGCCTGCGTTGCCAGCCGAGGTCGTAGGCGCGGCGCCCCGGCCAGTCGTCGGGGGACGGTTTCGGCGGGAGCGCCGGGAGGGCCTTGCCCAGCCACTTCCGCAATCGCGCCCGGAACTCCTCCTCTTCGGGCGTGTACGTGAGGTTCATCCACCACCTGCCTGACGATCCGTCAGATTCATCCGCAGGCTAGCCCCGCACCCCTGGACCGACAAGGCGCCGAGCCCTACGCTCTCCGCACGATCTGACACATCGTCAGCAAAAGGGGGTTGTCGTGAACGACACCGCACACGCCCTGGGTTCCTCGCGCACGCTCTGGGAACTGGTCGCACGCCGTGCCGAACTGACCCCCGACCGCCCCGTCCTCCTCCAGGACGCCCGCTCGCTGTCCTTCGGCGACCTACGCGCGCGTGCCGAGCGCGTGGCGGCCGGCCTGTACGACATGGGCGTACGCCCCGGCACGGTCGTCGCCTGGCAGCTGCCCACCCGCATCGAGACGGCCCTGCTCTCCTTCGCACTGGCCCGCCTCGGCGCCGTACAGTCGCCGGTCATCCCGTTCTACCGGGACCGCGAAGTCGGCTTCGCGCTGCGGGAGTCGAAGGCGGAGTTCTTCGCCGTGCCGGGCGGGTGGCGGGGCTTCGACCACACCGAGATGGCGCGGCGACTGGGCGCGAAGGGGATCTTCGAGGCGTACGACACCCTGCCGGAGGGCGATCCCGCCGTACTCCCCGCGCCGCCCTCCGAAGGCGCCTCCGTCCGCTGGATCTACTGGACCTCGGGGACGACGTCCGACCCCAAGGGCGTCCTGCACACCGACCGTTCCCTGATCGCGGGCGGCTCGTGCCTGGCGCACGCGCTGCGGCCGAGGGCCGACGACATCGGGTCGATCGCCTTCCCGTACGCGCACATAGGCGGCCCGGACTACATGGTGATGCTTCTGCTGTACGGCTTCCCGGCGGTGATGTTCGAGCAGTTCGCGCTGCCGGAGGCGCTGGCGGCGTTCCGCGGGCAGGGTGTGACGATCGCGGGCGGGTCGACGGCGTTCTACTCGATGTTCCTGGCGGAGCAGCGCCGGCAGCCCGGCGGCGGGAAGGTCGTCCCCTCGCTGCGGCTGCTGGCGGGCGGCGGGGCGCCGAAGCCGCCGGAGCTGTATCACGCGGTGGTGCGCGAGATGGGGGTGCAGCTCACCCACGGGTACGGCATGACCGAGGTGCCGATGATCACGATGGGGGCGCCGGACGACACGGCGGACAACCTGGCGACGACGGAGGGACGGCCGCCGGAGGAAATGGAGATACGGATCGTCGAGGGGGAGGTGCGGCTGCGCGGGGAGGCGGTGTGCCGGGGCTATCTGGACCCGGCACAGACGGCGGCGGCCTTCGACGACGAGGGGTTCCTGCGCACCGGTGACCTCGGGCATCTGACCGACAGCGGACATCTGGTGCTGACCGGCCGGCTCAAGGACGTGATCATCCGCAAGGGCGAGAACATCTCGGCCAAGGAGATCGAGGACCTGCTGCACCGGCACCCGGCGGTCGGGGACGTCGCGGTGATCGGGCTGCCGGACCCGGAGCGCGGGGAACGAGTCTGCGCGGTCGTGGAACAACCGGCCGGCGCCGCCGGGAAGCCGACCCTTGAGGAGCTGACCGCCTACCTGCGCGGGGAAGGGCTGTCGACGCACAAGCTGCCGGAGCAGTTGGAGGTGGTCGACGCCCTTCCGCGCAACGAGACCCTGCGGAAGGTGCTCAAGTACAAGCTCAGGGAGCGCTACTCGGGAACGGTGAAGTAGCGGGCGAACGCGTTCACGATCTCGCTCTCCGCCACCCTGCCGTCGCCGTCCGCGTCGAGCGCGGCGGCGGCGGCCCGGGCGATGTCCTGTGCGACCCCGAGACAGCCGAGCACGCGCGCGGTGTCGGTGACGGTGGCGTATCCGTCACCGTCGGGGTCCGCCACGGCGAGAGCGCCGTGCAGGAAGGGGCGGGCGATCTCCGCGAACCGGTCCGGGTTGTCGCGCAGCCGCTTGACCGCGCCGTTCACGAACTCCTCGCGGGTGATGCGCTGGTCGCCGTCGCGGTCGGCGATCCCGGCCATTCCTTGCCAGAACGCCTCGGCCCCGATGTACAGGGCCTGGCCCTTGTCGGACCGGGCGGTGGTGCCGAACTCCGCGAGCAGCGCCTTGGCCGCCGCGCTGAAGTCCTCCCGGTCGATGTAGCCGTTGCCGTCCTGGTCGAAGGTGGCGAACCGGGCGGCGATCCTGCGCTCGTACTCGCTGCTGACCATGTCTTATCGGGCCGCCTTACGTCACGTGGGGTACCTCTGGGACGGAGCGTACGACGCCGGGGGCCGTCCGGGCGCGGGAAAGGGGCGGTTGTGCCAAGACCGGGGGAATTTTGGGACAACGGTGTGGCACTTCGAGGGGTTCGCGGGGAAAGTGCGCTGCTCGGTCCGCCTCAGGCCGACAGTGGCCCCGCGTCGTCCGCGACCGCCGCCGCGACGTCCGGGTAGACCTCGAACAGCCTGCGCACTCCCAGTGCGCCCAGGACCCGGTTGACGTGCGATCCGTCCGCCGCGCCCTGCGCGGGGAGTATCAGCCGCAGGCTGCCCTGGCAGGAGCGGATCAGCCGGCGGGCGGCGATGAGGACGCCGACCCCGCTGGAGTCGCAGAACAGGACCTCGGAGAGGTCGAGGACGAGGCTGTGGCGCCCCTCGGCCACCACGTCATGGATGTGCTGACGCATCACCGGCGAGGTCACCAGGTCCAGCTCGCCCGACACCTGGAGCACGGCCCAGTCGCCCCGCTCGCCGCCGGTCACTTTCACCGTCACCACCACGCCCCTCGCTCGCCGAACTCGCCGAAACGGAAGCGACTCCTACGCTTCCTTGCAGCGCGGCTGCCCAGCGGCTGTTCCCTGAAACACCCTCCAAGAAACGGTCACCGATCAGAAGAGGCTTGTTTCCATCGCATTCGATCCTGTTCGATCAGGTCTGATCACACGACGTCCGGGTAGCCGAGCGGGTGCGAGGCCCCGGGTCTCCCATCGGAGCCCCCTATCACGAGTGCGAGGTGCGTCACCAGCCATGGCTCTTCAAGGGGCGCACTTTGCGACAAAGGGGCGTGCGCTGTCCGACGTGCCGACTACATTCGGGGAGACGACGGACGCACGCTGGACAGGACGGACCGGTGAGGGGGGCCGTATGGCGAAGAAGGACGCACCGCCCCGCTGGGACCGCAAGATGCAGCAGCGCCTCGCCCGCGGTGAGGCGGCCGCCCTCGGCGAGTTCTACGACCGCTTCGCCTCGCTGGTGCACGGCCTCGCCCACACCGTGCTGGGCGACGAGCGCGCCGCCGACCACCTCACCCGTGACGTCTTCGCCCATGTCTGGCAGCACCCTGAGACCTACGACCCCAAGCAGGGCCCGCTGCGCTCCTGGGTCGCCGCGTTGACCCACCGCCTCGCCGTGCAGCGGCTGCGCGCCACCGAGACCGCCGCCCTCGTCCAGGCCGGCGGCCAGGGCTCCACCGAGGAACTGGAGCGCAAGGTGCGGCACGCCTCGGTCGCCGCCCGCGCCGACTACATCGTCCAGTCGATGCCCGTCCCGCTGCGCGCCGCCCTGGAGCTGGCCTATTTCCAGCGCCGCGACTACCGCCAGACCGCCGCCGACCTCGGCGTCACCGAGGACGAGGCCCGCCGCCGCCTCCGCCTGGGCCTGCAACTGCTCTCCACGGCCCATGACGCCGGAGCCGCGCCGGGGGCGCCGCCGGGGTATGGGGGTGCGGTGTGAACGAGGCGGGACGGTTCGAGGCGTACGACGAGCACGAGGGTCCAGGGGGACACGGAAACAAGGAGGGACGCGGAGGCAAGGAGGGACACGGAGGCCAGGAGGGACACAGGGGTGAGAAGCCATACGAGAACGGCGGCCCCGGCGACACCCCCCGCGGAGCCGACGGGATGAGCAGCGGCAACGGCGACGACCGGCACCCCGCCCCCGAGCCGAGCCCGGACCAGCCGCCCCGCATACCGCTCCCCCGCGCCTCCGTCGAGGACACCGGGCAGCCCCTGCCCGACCTCCGCCCGCAAGACCTCGGGGACCCGGCACCGCGCCCGGCCCCGCTCCTGCTCGAACACCGGGTTCTGAAGTCGCTCCTGGGCGCGTGGGCGCTGGCCGCCTGCTCACCGGACGAGACGGAAGCCGTGGAGGAACACCTCGGCGACTGCGGTTCCTGCGCGGACGAGGCACGGCGGCTGCGCGAGGCCGTCGGCCTGCTGCACCCACCGGAGTCCCTCGACCTGGACCCGTCCCTGCGCACCCGCGTACTGGAGGGCTGCCTGGAGCACCGCCCACCGCGCATCCCGGTGCCCGAGTGGGCGACGGCGTACGACGCCCAGACCGCCCGTCTCGACGCCCTGCTGCAGGACTTCGGCGACGCCGAGTGGCACGCGCCCGTGCGGCTGCGGTGGTTCGAGAAGGACGAGCCGACGAGCCGACGTACGACCGTCGCCGGGGTCATCGCGCATCTGCTGACCGTCGACGGGCTGGTGGCGATCGCGCTGGGCCTGGAGGACCCGCTGGGCGACGTGGCCGCGGACCACCCGACGCCGTCCGCGCGCACCGAGGCGTACTGGCGGGCCTCGCACTACCCGCCGACGCGCGCCGTACGGGCCCCGTGGCGCGAGCAGACCCACGACCTGGTCCGCACGGCGTCCTTCACGGGCGGCGGCACGGGCAGACTGTCGGTGCCGTACGGCGACTTCGAACTGCCGCTGCACGACGCGATGCTGGACCGCGCCTTCGAGTGCTGGGTGCACGCGGAGGACATCGCCGAGGCGGTGGACTACCCGTACGAGCCGCCGTCCGGCCGCGACCTGCACAGCATGGTCGACCTGGCCGCCCGCATGCTCCCCACGGTCCTCGCCGCCCGCCGCCGAGCGGGCCTCGCGACGCCGCCTCCCGGCCCGCATCGGCACCTTGTCCCTGCGGGGGAACCGGGCCGGAGTCTGCGGCTGGAGATCGAGGGCTCGGGTGGTGGTGAGTGGCTGATTCCCCTGGACTCTCCGGCGGCGGTGGGCTCCGCGGAGCATGAGGTGGCGCATGTCGCCCTGGACGGCGGGGAGTTCTGCCGCCTGGCCGCGGGGCATGTGTCTCCGACGGATGCGGCGGCTGGGCAGGTGGGTGATCGGGAGGCGATCAGGGATGTGCTGTTCGCGGCGGCGAGCTTGAGCCGGATGTAGGGGTGGGTTGCGTTTTCGAGGGCGGCTGCGGGTGAGTGGGGGCTGGTCGCGCCCACGCGGCGGAGCCGCAAATCGCTACAGCCCCGCGCCCTTTGAATACGTTCAGCGGATGTGCCTTTAGGGGCGCGGGGAACTGCGCGAGCAACCACGAACCACCCGCAGCCGCCCGACGACAGATGAACCCGAGCTCCTAGGCGAACACAACCGTCCGCCGCCCATTCGGCAGAATCCGCCGCTCGGCATGCCACTTCACCGCACGAGCCAGCGCCTGGCACTCCACATCCCGCCCGATCGCCACCAGCTGATCCGGCGTGACGTCATGCCCCACCCGCTCGACCTCCTGCTCGATGATCGGCCCCTCATCGAGATCAGCGGTGACGTAGTGAGCCGTGGCGCCGATCAGCTTGACACCCCTGGCGTGAGCCTGGTGGTACGGCTTCGCGCCCTTGAAGCTCGGCAGGAAGGAGTGGTGGATGTTGATGATCCGCCCGCTCAGCTGCTTGCACAGGTCGTCCGAGAGGACCTGCATGTAGCGGGCCAGCACGACCAGCTCCACACCCTCCTCGCGCACGAGCTCCAGCAGCTGCGCCTCGGCCTCGGACTTGTTGTCCTTGGTCACGGGGATGTGGTGGAAGGGGATGTCGTACGACCCCACGAGCTCGGCGAAGTCGGTGTGGTTGGACACCACGGCGGCGATCTCCACCGGCAGCGCGCCGATGCTGGCGCGGAACAACAGGTCGTTCAGGCAGTGCCCGAACTTGCTGACCATCAGCAGGACCCGCATCTTCTCCTCGGCCCGGTGGATCTGCCAGTCCATCTGGAAGGAGTCACCGATCGCCGCGAAGCTCGCCCGCAGCTTGTCCAGCGTCACCGGCGCCTCCGCCGAGAAGTGGACGCGCATGAAGAACAGTCCGGTGTCGTGGTCGCCGAACTGCTGGCTGTCCTCGATGTTGCAGCCGGTCATGAAGAGGTAGCTCGACACGGCGTGCACGATGCCCTGCTTGTCGGGGCAGGACAGGATGAGGACGTACTGGTCGGCGGGGACCGCGGCTCGGGTGGACTGCTCGTTCATGCAGCACAGGGTCCCATATCCGACCCCCTCGGCGGACAGTCGTCCCGTTACGCGGACCGCGTCATGATCCGCAGCACCTCGAGTGTGCGCGGCGGGGTGTCCGGTTCCTCGCCGTCGGCCATGGCCATCCGGACATGCGCGTCCCGCGCCGCCCGCACCGCCTCCGGCCACCCCTGGTGCTCCATGTACGCGGAGACCGGCGCGTCCGGGCCGACCTGGTGCATGATCCTCAGTACCCGCAGCACGGCGGTGTCGACGAGCGCCGCCTCCTGCGAGTCCCGGAATATCGTTCCGACGTATTTCTCCGCGGACCAGTTGTCCAGCCAGGTGTCCTCGACCAGGCGGTAGACGGCGTCCGTGACGTCGCCGTATCCGTCGACGCCGGCCAGCCAGACGTCGCGCTGGAACACCTGGTCGGAGAGCATGTGCAGCGCGGAGCGCACATTGCTGCGCCAGCGCCACCACGGCATGTCGTTGAGTGGCATGCCGCCCATGGTGGATGAGCGACGGCCGCGACGGGAAGAGCTATCCGTACCTTGCACGGTCATCGATCGTACGTTCTCCTTCACAGGCGCCTCACCGGCCCCTGTAATTCACCTTCTGGTCACCCGTTGCTCACCATGGGTCACGCCTGGGTTTGTTGTGTGGCGGAATCGTGCGTGTCCATGACCGGCAGGCCACGCATGCGCAGCACCGCCCTCCCCGCGATCACCAAGCGGCCCGCAAGAGCCACGGCTCGCTCTGCGGCCGCCTTGGTGGCGTGTGCGTCGCTCGCCGTCGGATGCGGGGTCATCCCCGGTACCACGGGGGGTTCCGGGGATGACTCGATCACTGTCATGACCTGGGCCCCGGAGAACACCAAAGCCACCAACAAGCCCGGTATGCCCGCCTTCGCGCAGGCGTACGCCCGCTGGATCAACGCCCACGGCGGCCTGGGCGGCCGCAAGCTGAAGGTCCTCACCTGCGACGACCACAACGACAGCGTGGCCGCGGCGAAGTGCGCCGACCGCGCGATCGAGGAGAACGTCGTCGCGGTCATCGGCTCCTACAGCCAGTACGGCGACAGCTTCCTGCCCGCGCTGGAGGGCGCCGGCATCCCGTACATAGGCGGCTACGGCGTCACCAACGCCGAGTTCACCAGCCCCCTCTCCTACCCCGTCAACGGCGGCCAGCCCACCCTCCTGGCGGGCCTCGGCAAGGAGCTGGCCGGCCGGTGCGGCCCCGTCGCCCTGGTACGCCCCGACAGCATCGCGGGCGACGAACTGCCGCCCCTGCTCAACTCCGGCCTCAGGGCGGGCGGGCACACCGTCGCGGGCGACCAGCTGGCCGAGGAGGACGCCACCGAGTACGGGACCCAGTCGGTGCAGGCCCTGGCCTATGCCGCCGACGACCTGTCGGACACGGGCTGCGTGGTGCCCGCCCTCGGCGACCGCAACAGCACCTTCATGGACTCCTTCCGGCGGTCCCGCGAGAACTACCCCGACGTGCGCACCGCCACCGTGCTGGGCAGCGTCGACCAGACCGTGATCAACGCGACCGGCGGGGCGTCGAGCCCGTACGAGGGGTCGTACATCACCGGCTGGTACCCCGTGGCGAGCGATCCGCGCTGGGACGCCATGAAGAAGGTGATCAGCGAGCAGGCCTTCGGCGACAACCGCATCGATCCCGCGGACGCCGGCGTGCAGACCACCTGGATCGCGTACACGGTGTTCAAGAAGGTCGTCGAGTCGCTGGACGGCGGCGAGGTGAACGCCGACTCCGTGCGGGAGGCCCTGAACGACGGCCTGAAGATCTCCACGGGCGGACTGACCCCCACCCTGCAGTGGAAGTTCCAGGACGTCCTGGCCTCCGTCGGCTTCCCCCGTCTGGTCAACCGCAAGGTGACCCTTCAGGTCGTGCGGGACGGCCGGCTGGTGGCGGCCCGCAAGGGCTTCATCGACGTGACGAAGACCCTGCAGAACGCCGACCTGAACTGACCGCCCGGGCAGGGCCCGGGCCCTGCCCTACAGCTGGGTCGGCTGGCGCTCCGTCAGGCCGTACTTCTTGGCGATCGTGTTCCACAGCTGC
The DNA here is from genome assembly GCF_900103585.1 of Streptomyces sp. cf386. GTDB lineage: Bacteria > Actinomycetota > Actinomycetes > Streptomycetales > Streptomycetaceae > Streptomyces. The sequence continues at coordinate 347,252 of NZ_FNHV01000002.1, read as the reverse complement.
GCCGCCGTCTTCTTCTGCTCGCTGGCGGTGCCGCTGGCACGGTTGCCGGCCTGGGTCTGGCCGGTGGAGCGGGCCTGGCCCTTCCTGCACAGCTTCTTGTTGCCGGCGACCTGATCGGCCCACGCCGCGTAATGGTTGTCGGCGGACGCCGACGCCTGCCATGCCTTGGTGAGCGCGGTGGTCAGCTCGGTGTGGTTCGGGAGCTGGTCGACTTCGATCTTGGACAGGTCGGTGACCAGCTGGTTGCGCTGCCCGGCCGCGCTCCGCAGGTCCTTGGCGGCCTGCGCGAGGTTTCCGCAGGACTTCACGTCGGCCACCGCGTTGATCACGGCGGTACGGCTGTCCCCGCTGTCGGCGAGGAGCTTGTCCAGGGCGATCGCCTGCTGCTCGGCCGGGTCGGCGGACGGCGAGGGGGAACCCTCCGTCGCCGGTGCCGTGGCCGCGGCGGGCCTGTTCTCGTCGCTCTTCTTGTCGTCGTCGCCCCCGCCGGCGAGCAGCGCGCCCGCGCCGATGCCGAGCACGGCGATACCGACGCCGACGGCGGCGATGAGCGGCAGCCGCGAGCCCGTACGACCGCCCCGGCCGCCGTCGTCACCGCCCGGGCCGTAGGGGCTGTGCGGGTCGTTCGGGCCGGGCGGGAAGTACGCCCCGCCCTGCGGCTGCGGCCCCGGCTGCTGGAAGCGGGGCAGCTGCTGGGTGGCCGCGGCCGGGGGCTCGCCGCCCGGCTCACTGCGGAAGAGGTTGTCGAAGTCGGAGAGCGGCTGCCGCTGCGCACCGCCGTGCGGCACCCCGCCCGCCTGACCGGGCACCGGCGGGATGTACCGCGTGGCCTCGGCGTCGGGCCCGGACGAGGGCGGCATCGGCCCGGCACCGGCCGCGGGACCGGCACCGCCGCCCGGCCGGACCCGCCCCAGAATCTGGGTGCTCTCATGGGACACCTCGGGCGGCAGCGCGCCCGGCCCCACCGGCGGTATGTACTGCGTCGCGCCCTCGAACGCGGAGGGCGCGCCGGGCGCGCCGACGGGCGGTATGAAGCGGGTGGCCTGGTCGTCCGCGCCCGAAGGGGCTGCGCTGACCGGCGGTATGTACTGAGTGGCGCCTTCGTCGGCCGGAGGCAACGGAGCCCCGAAGCCACCGGCCCCGGCACCGGCGTGCGGGAGCAGCGCGTCGGAGGCGCCGTGCGCGGCGGGCGGCAGCGGCGGATTGGAGCCACCGTGCGGGGGCGGCAGCAGCGCGCCCTGGCCGCCCTGCTGGGCAGGCGGCAACGCACCACCGGGGCCGGGAACGCCGTACGTCTCCCCACCTGCGGGCGGCAGCGGCACACCCCCGCCCGGAGCCCCGTACGCCTGCCCACCCGCGGGCGGCAGCGGCGCCGACGACGGACCGCTCTGCCCGTACGGCGGCTGCGGCGCGGGCATCGACGGACCGGCCGGGTCGCCGTGCCCGTACGCCGGCATGCTCGGCGGCGCGCTCTGGACACCCTGCACGCCCCCGCCGTACGCCCCGCCCTCCGGCGGCAGCGGCTGCGTCGGTATGCCCCCGGCGCCCTCCGGCGCCGCGCCCCACGGGGACGGGGCCGGTGCCTGCGCCTGGTACTGCTGTTCCTGCCCGCCCCAGGGCTGACCGGGCTGCGCCCCCCAGGCCTGGCCCGGCGCGGCCGGCTGCGGGGTCGGGGGCTGGTCCGGGCCCCACGGGGTGCCCCAGGCCTGGCCACCGGGCGGTGCCGAGGGCGGCGGTGCCGTCGGCGGCGTCGCCGGTATCGGCGTGGGCTGGCCCGTCATGCCCGGCAGCAGCGGCTCACCGCCGTCTGAGGGCAGCACGATGCCTTCGCGCGCTTGCCGCGCCGAGGGCTCCTCGCCCTGTCCACTCTGCGTCACCGGGACTCCTACGAATGGGGGACCTTCGGAATCGTCGGCTCACGCTACCGGGTCCTCCGTTCCGGCTGCTACGCGGCCAAGGACGTGACCTGCGTCCCTGTGACCGCGGTAACAGCAACGGCCCCCAATCCGCCGTTAAGGCCCTCCCTTCACGCCACTGCCTTCATTTCCCTGCCGTTCACGCCGTCGTACCCCCTGGTTTCATGCCGCGGCCTGAAGGTCCAGCCGCGCCCCGAACTCCCTTACCACCGGCTCGTCCCGGAACGGCTCCAGCCGCTGCTGGAAGTCCTCCAGGTACTCGGCGCCCCGGTTGGAGCGGAGCGTCTCCAGGAGTTCGACGGCTTTCAGCCCGGTGTGGCAGGCCTGTTCGACCTCGCGCTGCTGGACCTGTGCTGTGGCGAGCAGCACATAGCCGATCGCCCGGCGCCGCGCCTTGGTCTCCGGGAGCCCGGCCAGCGACTCCTCCGCGCGCCGCGCCGCCGCCTCGGCCTGGCCGAGGTCGCGGTGGCAGTGGGCCAACTCGTCGGCGAGATAGGCCTCGTCGAAGTGCGCGATCCACGCCGGGTCGTCGCCGGACTCCGGCTCCGCCGTCTCCAGCGCGGTCACGGCCCGCCCGGACGCCACCTGGGCGGCCCGCGCGTCCCCCATCAACGCATGCCCTCGGGCCTCGGCGGCGTAGAACATCGCCTCCGCGCGCGGTGTCACGCGCCCCCGCGCCCCTTCCTGCGCCGCCCGTGCCAACTGCGCGATCTCGCGCGGGTTCCCGAGCTGCGCGGCGAGGTGGCTCATGGAAGCGGCCAGCACATACCCGCCGTACCCCCGGTCGCCCGCCGCCTGCGCCAGCCGCAACGCCTGGATGTAGTACCGCTGGGCGAGCCCCGGCTGCCCGGTGTCGACGGCCATGTACCCGGCGAGCTCGGTCAACCGCGCGACGGCGGCGAAGAGTTCCCGCCCGATCGCCTCCCGGTACGACCCGGCGAGCAGCCCGGACACGACACTGTTCAGGTAGTGCACGACGACCGGCCGCACATGCCCGCTGCCGTACTGATGATCAAGGTCTACGAGCGCCTGCGTCATCGCGCGCACGGCCGCCACGTCGGACTGCCCCACCCGCGGCCCCGCCGAGCGCGACACCTGCGAGTCGGGCGACGAGATCAGCCAGTCCCGGCTGGGCTCGACCAGCGCGGACGCGGCGACGGACGAGCCGGACAGGAAGTCCCGCCGCCCGACGTCGCTGCGCCACAGCTCGCAGACCTGCTCGATGGCCCCCAGTACAGTCGGCGAGAACTGGAGACCGACGCCGGACGCGAGATTCTTGCCGTTGGCCATACCGATCTCGTCGATCGTGACCGTACGGCCCAGCTTGCGGCCGAGCGCCTCCGCGATGATCGCGGGCGCCCGCCCCCGCGGCTGCTGTCCACGCAGCCAGCGCGCCACGGACGTCTTGTCGTAGCGCAGATCGAGGCCGTGCTCGGCGCCGCACATATTGACCCGGCGGGCCAGCCCTGCGTTCGAGCAGCCCGCTTCCTGGATGAGCGCCTGCAGCCGTTCGTTCGGCTGTCGCGCGACGAGAGGCCTTGCGGCCATGGCGTACCCCCTGTGGCTGCGGTGCCTGCCCACGCACCGAGTTGACGTTCTTCCACCGGCCGACTCCGGCCCGGGGCACCGGCAGTGCACCGAAAGGAACCGGCCGTGAAGATCAATGCCCCGTCGACATACCGAAAATGCGAGGCTTGCGAGGATTGCCGGGGTAAAGGCGGAACCCGACCCCACAGTTGGCTACCCAGCTCGGACCATGGATCCTCCTGCGCGCCCCCACACATGCACCCATGCGCCCCAAATGAGGAATCAATGCTCCTCCCCCGCGCGCGCGACGCCCGTAACCCGAGGTGGGTGCGGGAGTTGTGTTCAGCGTGGAAGAGACGATCCCGGCCACCGAAGCCGCACAGATTCCCAAGCAGCGCGGCGAAACGCTGCTGGAGACCGCCGTTCGCTACGCCGAGGAGCGCCACTGGGACGTGTTCCCAGGTACCTGGTTGGAAGCCGTCGACGGGGTGCAGCTGTGCTCCTGTGGCGACGCCGCCTGCCCCGCGCCCGGTGCGCACGCCGCGCGCCCCGACTGGGCGACGCAGGCCACGGGGAGCGCGACGGTCGCGCGACGGATGTGGCAGAAGCAGCCGAACGCGTCGATCCTGCTGCCGACGGGGCGCACCTTCGACGCGATTTCCGTCCCGGAGACGGCCGGGTTTCTCGCGCTGGCCCGGATGGAGCGGATGGAGTTGTCGCTGGGGCCGGTGACGTTGACGCCGGATCGTCGGATGCACTTCTTCGTGTTGCCGGGTGCGTCGGTGAAGGTGCCCGAGCTGGTGCGGAAGCTGGGCTGGTCGGTCGGGTCGCTGGATCTGATCGCGCTCGGGGAGGGGGCGTATGTCGCCGGGCCTCCTACGCGGTTCGGGTCTCGGGGGGCTGTGCAGTGGGCCTGCCGGCCGACGCCGGCGAATCGGTGGCTGCCGGATGCGGAGGAGTTGATCTCGCCGTTGGCGTATGCCTGCGGCAGGGATCGGTAGTTCGCCGCTTCATCTGCCTGGTTGATCATCATCGGCGGCCGCCGGTCGTTCGTGGCTGGTCGCGCAGTTCCCCGCGCCCCTAAGGTTGGCGTTCATGACGTCGGCTGTTCGTGTGCGTGGGCTTTGGAAGCGGTTCGGGCAGCAAGTTGCTGTTGCCGGGATTGATCTCGAGTTGCCTGCCGGGAAGTTCATCGGGCTCGTGGGCCCCAATGGGGCCGGGAAGACCACGACCCTCTCCATGGTGACCGGGTTGCTGCGGCCCGATCAGGGATCCGTCGAGGTCGTCGGGCACGACGTGTGGCGGGACCCCGTCGAGGTCAAGGCCCGGATCGGGGTGCTGCCCGAAGGGCTGCGGCTCTTCGAGCGGCTCTCCGGGCGGGAACTGCTCGCGTACTCGGGGCGGTTGCGCGGGCTGCCCGGGGCCGAGGTCGACAAGCGGGCCACGCAACTGCTCGACGTACTCGATCTGGCGGGGGCCCAGCACAAGCTGGTCGTCGACTACTCGACCGGTATGCGCAAGAAGATCGGGCTCGCCGCCGCCCTCCTGCACAATCCCGAAGTGCTGTTCCTGGACGAGCCGTTCGAGGGCGTCGATCCCGTCTCCGCGCAGACCATCCGCGGCGTCCTGGAGCGCTACACCGCCTCCGGCGCGACCGTCGTCTTCTCCTCCCATGTCATGGAGCTCGTCGAGTCGCTGTGCGACTGGGTCGCCGTGATGGCCGCCGGGCGCATCCGTGCCCACGGCACCCTCGCCGAGGTGCGCGGTGACGCGGCCTCGCTGCAGCAGGCGTTCCTCGAACTCGTCGGCGCGAACGGCCGCGACGCCGGGACCGACCTCGACTGGCTCGGCGGCGGTGCGGCCCGATGAGCACCGACGTCACCGCCGTCGTCGTACGGCTGAAGCTGTCCCTGCTGCGGAACGGGCTGCGGCAGTCCGCCGGGCGGCGGGCCGCCTACATCGCCTCGGCCGTCCTGGTCCTCCTCTTCGCGGCCCTGCAGTTCCTCGGGCTGGTCCTGCTGCGCGGCAACGCGCACGCGGACTCCGTGGTCGTCCTGCTGGTCGCGGTGCTCGCGCTCGGCTGGGCCGTGATGCCGCTGTTCTTTCCCGGCGGCGACGAGACCCTCGACCCGACACGGCTGGTGATGCTGCCGCTGCGCCCCAAGCCACTGGTACGGGCCCTGCTCGCGGCCTCACTGGTGGGGATAGGGCCGCTGTTCACGCTGTGCCTGTTCGCCGGCTCGGTGATCGCGGTCGCGCGGGGCGCGGTGGCGTACGTCGTCGGGGTCATCGGTGTCGTCCTGGCCCTGCTGGTGTGCGTGGCGCTCGCGCGGGCCGTCGCCGCGGCCAACATCCGGCTGCTGACCAGCCGGAAGGGCCGCGATCTGGCGGTACTGAGCGGGCTCGTCATCGCGATCGGCGCGCAGCTCGTGAACTTCGGGGCGCAGCGGCTGGGTTCGGCCGGGCTCGGCGAGCTCGATCCGGCGGCGGAGGTGCTGCGGTGGGTGCCGCCGGCGTCCGCGATCGGGGCGGTGAAGTCGGTGAGCGAGGGGGCGTACGGCGTCGGGCTCCTCCAACTCGCCTTGAGTGCGGGCGCGTTGGTTGCGCTGATCGCCGTATGGTCACGGCATCTGACCCGCCTGATGACCGCACCCGACGGCTCCACGCTCCAGGCGGCCACCGAGTCCGCCGTACGGGAACGGACCTCGACCGGACTGGCCCGCCTCCTGCCGGCCGGCCGCACCGGCACCGTCGTGGAGCGCAGCCTGCGTTATGTCTGGCGCGACCCGAAGACCAAGGCGGCCTGGGTGACCTCGCTCGCCATCGGCCTGATCGTGCCGCTGTTCAACGCTCTGCAGGGCACCGGCTCGATCTACTTCGCCTGCTTCGCCGCCGGGATGCTCGGCATCCAGATGTACAACCAGTTCGGGCAGGACACGTCCGCGTTCTGGATGGTCGCGATGACGATCTCGTCCCCCCGCGACGCCTACGTCGAGCTGCGTGGCCGAGCGCTCGCCCTGCTGCTGATCACGCTCCCCTACGCCGCCCTCGTCACCGTCCTGACGACAGCGCTCCTCGGCGACTGGCCGAAGCTGCCCGAGGTCCTCGGCCTGTCCTTCGCCCTCCTCGGCGCGATGCTGGCGACGGGCGCCTGGACATCGGCCCGCTTCCCGTACTCCATCCCCCAGGAGGGCTACAAGAACGTCGCTCCCGGCCAGGCCGGCCTGGCCTGGATCTCCATCTTCGGCGGCATGATCGCGGCAGCCCTGCTCTGCGCGCCCGTGATCGCGGTGACGATCTGGCTGAACGTGAGCGAGAACGGGGACACCTGGACGTGGCTGCTGCTACCGGCGGGCACGGCGTACGGTGCGGCACTCACCTGGCTGGGCCTACGCCTGGCGGCCCCACGCACGGCGGCCCGCCTACCGGAGATCCTCGCGGCGGTGAGCAAGGGCTGACGGTTCCTTGTGAGGCGCGGGGCTGCAACGCCGCCCAAGGGGCGCAGGGAACTGCGCGATCAACCACCACCAACCCGCAGCCGCCGTCCGTCAGAAAGCACCGAGCTCATAGGCGCCCGGCGTCACCCCGTACCCCGTCCAGAAACGGCTCGATAGCCGCCCGCCACCCCTCCGGCTGGTCGTAGTGCACCAAGTGACCGGCGTCGGCCACCTCCGCATACTCCCCCCGCGGCAGCACCCGCACCATCTCCTGCGCCTCCGCCCGCCCCAACTCCCCATCGAGCCCCCGCACCACCAGCGCGGGGCACTGCACCTGAGCCAGCTCCTCCCAGTGCGCGTCGTACACCCACGTCTCCCGGGAGGCGAGCATCTGCTCCAGCTCGAAGACCGGCCGCCACCCGTCCTCGCACTCGTGCATCACTTCGGCGTAGAACTCCCCCCGCGCGGGGTTCGGCCGCTCGACCCACGGATCGTCCTCGCCGAACCACTTGCGTACGTCGGCCAGCGTCGCGAAGGGGACGGGCCAGGACTTGAACCAGTCCGCCCACTCCCGCTGCGAGGCCGTCCCGAGCGCGGAGGCCCGCATGTCGCAGATGATCACGCCCCGCACCAGGTCGGGCCGCTTGGCGGCCAGCTGCCAGGCGGTCAGCGCACCCATGGCGTGGCCGATGAGGACGACGGGGGCGAGGCCGAGCTGTTCGAGGGCCGCCTCGGCGTCGTCGACGTACGCCTCACGTGTGAAGGCGGCCTGCACCGGCTTGTCGCTGCGGCCGTGGCCGCGCTGGTCGAGTGCGACCGCACGGTGTCGTTCGGAAAGCCAGCGGGCGGTGGACGCCCAGTGGGAGGCGCGGCCCATCAGGCCGTGCAGTAAGAGGACGCCGGTTGTTCCGTCGTGCTCCTTCAGGGGGTCGGTCTTGAGAGGGTCGCCGAACTCCCAGGCCGCGAGACGTACGCCGCCTGTCCCGGTCACGTCGATGCGCCGCGCCATAGATCCTGGCACCCCCCTAGCTCCCCTCGGACTGCTCGCTCCCGGTCGAGCCGGCCGATCCTGTGAACCACGTCCTGCCTGCCGTGCGCGCTGTGCCTGCCGTATCCGCCATCGCTCACGCGAGCACCGGGCGCCACCTGCGTCACAGGCGCCGTCGAAGCCGTTGCACGCGATGTGCATGTCCTGTGTGTCTCACGTGATCTTATGCGCACATACCTGAAGCGCACGTTCCGCGTGAACCGTCACCCGCAGACTATCGAACCCCTATTCGAAAATACGGTCTCCGCGGCGAACACCCCTCATTCGAGTGACCCCCCGCAAGGATTGATCGCCCCTGCTGAGGGGAGATCTTCACCGGGAGGCGGACCGATCGGGGAAACCGGTCCGAAGGGGATGACCCTGAGAGCTCGGGGCTCCGGGTCAGCACAGGGGAGGACAGGCCCCGGCGCCGCAAGGCGCCGGGGCCCTCTCCACAACTACGGCACATCCGCCCGCCCCCTCACCGGCCGATCGCATCGTCGGCGATCACGGCCAAGAGCCCTCAGGTCATATGCCTCACGCGACAGCCTCGCACGCGAAGGGTCCGAGCGCTGCGATTTGGCGGAGTGGATCTTGGATTCGACGCGTTCGACGAATCGTCACAACTCCCGCTCCCTTACCGGGAGTTACGCGGGAAGGAACCCGAGACGGCCAAGCGCCGACGGCTCAGCGCTTGGCGACGAACACATGGGAGGCGACGTCCGCCTCCAGCTCGGCCGCCTCACCACCGCTGCCCACCAGCACACCGCCCGCGGACTCGGTCACGCTCACCACCGAGCCGGGCTGCACGCCCGCCCGACGCAGCGTGTACATCAGCTGCGCGTCCGTCTGGATCGGCTCGCCGATACGGCGCACGACGACCGTCTTGCCCTCGATGCCCGGGTCGAGGTCGGCCAGCGAGACCATGCCCTCGTCCAGGAACGGATCGGCGCCGTCCTTCTCGCCGAGCTCCTCCAGGCCGGGGATGGGGTTGCCGTACGGCGACTCGGTCGGGTGCCGCAGCAGCTCCAGCACACGCCGCTCCACGGCCTCGCTCATCACGTGCTCCCAGCGACACGCCTCGGCGTGCACCTGCTCCCACTCCAGCCCGATCACATCGACGAGCAGACACTCGGCGAGGCGGTGCTTGCGCATGACGCGGGTGGCCAGGCGCCGCCCCTCGTCCGTGAGCTCCAGGTGCCGGTCGGACGCCACGGACACCAGCCCGTCACGCTCCATCCGCGCCACCGTCTGGCTGACGGTCGGCCCGCTCTGGTCCAGCCGCTCGGCGATCCGGGCGCGCATGGGGACCACACCTTCCTCCTCCAGCTCGAGGATGGTGCGGAGATACATCTCCGTGGTGTCGATCAGTCCGGACATACGTGCCCCTCGATTAGCTCTGCGATTAGCTCAGCTAGCTCTGCGATCAGCTCAGCCGGAAGCGAGACAGCTCCACGGCGCGTGCGCTGGCCCTGCACTCAATTCTGCCGGATACCACTGACAAGCGTGCCGCGCCGTTGAAACCAACGGGTTACACGGCGGCGAGCCATGCGGCCGAGCGGAGGCATCCGGCCGTATTGACACCGCACTGGTCCAGACCGCACGGTGATCCGCAACACACCGTCACCCGACGACCACCCGGAGGGCCCCGCATGAGCGACAGCAAGCCGGCCGACCAGTTCTTCGACGCCGCGATCGGCCTGCTCCAGCAGGTCCGAGACGAAGAGGCCGAGAACATCGGGGCAGCCGGCACCCTGCTCGCCGACACCGTCGCCACCGGCGGCCGGCTCTTCGCCTTCGGCGCGGGCCACTCCTCCCTCGCCGCCCAGGACATCGTCTACCGCGCCGGCGGCCTCGCCCTGATGAACCTGCTCGCGGTCCCCGGTGTCGTGGGTGTCGACGTCATGCCCGCCACCCTCGGCTCCGCCCTGGAACGCGTCGACGGCCTCGCGAGCGCGGTCCTCGACAGCTCCCCGCTCCGCGACGGCGACGCGCTGATCATCATCTCCCTCTCGGGCCGCAACGCCCTCCCCGTGGAGATGGCCATGAGCGCCCGCGCCCTCGGCGTCAGGGTCATCGGCGTGACCTCGGTGGCGTACGCCTCCCAGACGCAGTCCCGCCATGCCTCCGGCACCTACCTCAAGGACCACTGCGACATCGTCCTCGACTCGAAGATCGCGATCGGCGACGCCGAACTCACCCTCGACACCATCCCGGCCCCGTTCGCCCCCGCGTCCACGGTCGTCACGTCGGCTCTGCTCCAGGCGGTCATGGCCACGGCGGCGAGCACGCTGGCCGAGCGCGGCATCGAGCCCCCGCTCCTGCGCTCCGGGAACGTCGACGGCGGCCTCGACTGGAACAGCCGGGTGTTCGAGAAGTACGGCGACCGGATCTTCTACCGGCACTGACCCGGCGCCGCCGGGCACCTCTACTCCGGGCCCAGCGCCCCCGCCAGATCCAACGAGGAAGCGATCCGCACCGCCACATCCTCCGCGTACACCGCGTCGCTCCGCTCGAACGCGCTGCGCCCGGAGCCCCGCAGAAACGTCACGACCCCCAGCGTCCGCCCCCGACTCCGCAACACGGCACACAGCGCGTGCACCACGTCGGCCGGCCACTGCCGCCCCACGGCCCACTCGCGCGCCTTCTCCGCCGACAGATTCCCCGCGTCGGCCCGCACCGACCCGGCGCGGGCCACGCACTGCAACGCCGGATGCCCCTCGCCGTACCGCACCGGCAGCCCGGCCTCGCCGCCGAGCAGACTCGGCCCCGGCGCCCCGGAGGGCGTCACGGCGACCCGGACCAGCCGTACCGGCTCCGCCGTGTCCGTGTCCGCGACCGCACCGCCCGCGACCCGGTCGATCAGCGCGTGATCGGCGAACCCGGCCAGCGCGAAGTCCAGATGCACGGTCGCCGCCTCCGCCGGGTCCTCGCACTCCGCGGCGGCCCGCGCGGCCCGATGCAGCTGGTTCGTCCGGAACCGCAGCATCGCCGCCTCCTGCTCGCCCTGCTTGGCGGCGGTCACGTCCTGGAAGAGCCAGCCCACCCCCAACGGGACGGGCTCCTCCGCGAGCGGCGAGGCCAGCCGTACGAAGCCACACCGCCAGCACCGGCGCCGCTCGCCCTCCGGCGTCCGTACGCTCACCCAGACCTCGGCCGGCGCGGGCGGCGCGCCCTCCGCCAGCACATGGGTGAGCGCGCTCTCCAGCTCCTCGACGCCCTGGGCGAGCAGTTCCCCGAGCGGCCGCCCCAGCACGGAGGTCCGCCCGATGCCCAGAGCCCGAGCCGCATGAGCGTTCACGACGGCGGGCCGCAGGTCGGCGTCGACGAGCACCACACCCCACGACGCGTCCTCGAACAACGCCTCACTCAACGCGATCGACCGCTCCAGATCGATCTGCGCGTGCACCTCACTGAACGCGCAGTACACCCCGGCGGGCTTCCCGTCCGGGCCGCGCACGGCGGCCGACTGCGTCCGTACGAGCACCCGCCCGCCGTCCTTGGTCAGCAGCGCGAACTCGTGCACCTGCCGCCCGGGAGCCTGCATGGCGGACAACAGCCGCCCCTCGACCTCCTCGGCGTCGGCCTCGCGCACCGCCCACCCGGCGAACCCGTGCCGCCCCACGGCCTCGTCCGCACTCCACCCGAGGATCCGCTCCGCCTCACGGTTCCAATGGGTGACGACCCCGTCGGCGTCGAAGGCGCACAGGGCAGCGTCCATCCCGTCCAGCAGCGCGGCCAGCAGATCAGAACCGCCTGCCGAACCCTCGGCACCTGCCGCACCCGCCGAACCTGCCGACGAACCGCCCGGGCCGTCCCGTTCGGGTTCGTCCGGGCCCAGCTCGTCGGTGGTCCCACTACGCCGGGAAGCACTCACATGGACCCCCTGCCAAGCTGCGTCCGCACGTACGACGCGTCGGTTCGCTCACTTGCAATCATCTAACTGGAACGTGACGCAGCACACACCGTGTTCCCCAAGATTGAAGGAATCGTTGTACGCGCCGCCCCGTGCCTACGTGTCCCTGCGTGTGACCTGCTCCAACCGCAGGTCCAGCCACAGATCGCTCTCGCCGTCCAGCACGTACCGGTCGACCTCCACGAACCCACGCGCCTCGGCGAACCGCAACCCGTCCTCGTTGGCGGCCAGCACACAGGTCTCGATCACCCCGGCGCCCAGCACGCGCGCGTGCGCGATCCCGTCCTCGTACAGCTCCCTGCCGTACCCACGCCGCCGGTACTCGGGCAGCACGCGCGCGATGACCGTCGCCACGGCCTCCTCGCCCTCCGGCGGCCGCACGGTCGAACAGCCGACCAGGACATCACCGACGTACGCGTTCCGCAGCCGGTAGCGCCCGCTGCGCTCCCGTACGTCTCCGAGATCCATGGCCGCGGGCGGAACGATCACGTTGTGGACGTACCGCCACTCCTCGAGCATGACCTCGCCGTCGACCGGCGCTATCCGAAGCTCAGACATGGGCGTCATGATCGGAACGCTAGGTGAGCAGTGCCGATACGTCCATCACGAAAAAAACGGTTGATCGGGGGAGAGCCCCTTCCTAGTGTGTGCGGTACACGAGAAGGGAGGTGGTTCGGCAGATGTATGAATACCGGACGCGTGAGGTGGCTGCGGGCTAGCGGCCCGTCACCCCACCCAGTGCGGTGCCGGACCAGCACGTGAGAGACGCGTGCAGCCGGCCCAATCCCAGCAGTCACCCGACCCGCGAACTCGCCGGCACGTCCGGCCGGCTCCCCGCCACGGCGGAGGACCCGAGTTCGCGGGTCGTCTGCGTATCCGGAGCCTGTGCCGCCGTCAGGGGCTGAGCCGCTCCACGCGCCAGCTCCCGTCCTGCTCCGCCACATACCGCAGCCGGTCGTGCAGCCGGTTCTCCCGTCCCTGCCAGAACTCCACCGTCTGCGGCGCCACCCGGAAACCGCCCCAGTGCGGTGGCACAGGCACCTGCTCGCCCTCGGGGTAGCGCGCGGCCAACTCGGCGTAGGAGGCGTCGAGTTCGGCGCGGGACGGGATGGCGCTGGACTGCGCGCTGGCCCAGGCGCCGAGCTGGGAGCCGTGCGGGCGGGTGCGGAAGTAGGCGGCCGTCTCGTCGCGGCCGGTGCGCCGGGCCACGCCCGAGACGATGACCTGGCGGGCCATCGCGTGCCAGGGGAACAGCAGGGAGACGTACGGGTTGTCGGCGAGGTCGCGGGCCTTGCGGGAGTCGTAGTTGGTGTAGAAGACGAAGCCCTGCTCGTCGAACTGCTTCAGCAGCACCGTGCGCGAGCTGGGCCGGCCCTCGGCGTCCGCGGTGGAGACGATCATCGCGTTCGGCTCGAAGAGGTGGGCCTCCGCCGCGGCCTGCTTGAACCAGCGCGCGAACTGCTCGACGGGAGTGGCGGCCAGGTCGTTCTCGGCGAGGCCCTCGGCCCGGTACTGCTTGCGCATCGCGGCGGGGTCGAGGGGGACGGCGTCTCGGTCGGTCACGCCGTCATCTTGCCGCATGAGGCGGGCGCCGTAGGGCACGGTGTCCTTGGTCACTGCATGGCACTGAGTGCCGCAAGACCTCCCCAAGGGTGGCACTCGGGGTTATCGTGCTGTTGCCGTCGCGATTGGATGACCGCCAGTCGCACGGGGCATCACAGGGGTACGCCCCCGGACCGCGAGTCGTCCGTGACCGTGGATCCATCGGCGTACGTCCATCTCTGCCGACTGACATGTGGTCGTCCCACCCACAACCCCACCTGTCGCACACATCATGAGGAGCCGCCTGATGTCCGACTTCGTACCCGGGCTCGAAGGAGTCGTCGCGTTCGAGACGGAGATCGCCGAACCGGACAAGGAGGGCGGCGCCCTCCGGTACCGGGGCGTCGACATCGAGGACCTGGTCGGCCACGTCTCGTTCGGCAATGTGTGGGGGCTGCTGGTCGACGGTGCGTTCCGGCCCGGTCTGCCGCCCGCCGAGCCCTTCCCGATCCCCGTGCACTCCGGCGACATCCGCGTCGACGTCCAGTCCGCCCTCGCCATGCTCGCGCCCGTGTGGGGACTGAAACCGCTCCTGGACATCGACGAGGAGCAGGCCCGTGCGGACCTGGCCCGGGCCGCCGTCATGGCCCTCTCCTACGTCGCCCAGTCCGCGCGCGGCCAGGGCCTGCCCATGGTTCCGCAGCGCGAGATCGACAAGGCCCAGTCCGTCGTCGAGCGCTTCATGATCCGCTGGCGTGGCGAGCCCGACCCCAAACACGTGGCCGCCGTCGACGCCTACTGGACGTCCGCCGCCGAGCACGGCATGAACGCGTCCACCTTCACGGCCCGCGTCATCGCCTCCACCGGCGCCGATGTGGCCGCGGCCCTCTCCGGCGCCGTAGGAGCCATGTCCGGTCCGCTGCACGGCGGCGCCCCGTCCCGTGTCCTGCACATGATCGAGGAGATCGAGCGCACCGGCGACGCCTCGGCGTATGTGAAGCAGACCCTCGACAAGGGCGAGCGCCTCATGGGCTTCGGTCACCGTGTCTACCGCGCCGAGGACCCACGCGCGCGCGTGCTGCGCCGTACGGCCCGCGAACTCGGCGCCCCGCGCTTCGAGGTCGCCGAGGCCCTGGAGAAGGCCGCCCTGGCGGAGCTCCACGCCCGCCGTCCGGACCGTGTCCTCGCCACGAACGTGGAGTTCTGGGCCGCCATCGTCCTGGACTTCGCGGAGGTCCCGGCGCACATGTTCACGTCCATGTTCACCTGTGCCCGTACGGCGGGCTGGTCGGCGCACATCCTGGAGCAGAAGCGCACCGGCCGCCTCGTCCGCCCGTCCGCGCGCTACATCGGCCCCGGCCCGCGCGACCCGCGCGACGTCGTGGGCTACGCCGACATCGCGCACTGAGCCCCACGCACGCGTACCTCTCCGGCGGGCCGGTGCCGGTCATCACGCGGGGCGGATCCTGCTCCGCGTGATGCCGGGTCCCGGCTCCGCGTGATGCCGCTGAAGATCGCATACGGAACGTGACTGATCCGCTCCGCCAGTATGCTGGGGCGGCTGCGGCAACCCACCATCACCCGTCCCTACGTGGTGAGTTACGGCCTGCGGCGATCAGGACGTCTCACGGCATGGGGATGGGGAAGCAAGTGCTGATAGCGGGCCGCTACCGGCTGGCCGAGTCGATCGGGCGCGGCGGGATGGGGGAGGTCTGGCGGGCCTACGACGAGACGCTCGCCCGGCATGTGGCCGTCAAGCTCCTCCTGCCCCAGGACTCCGACCCCACCGCGACCT
This sequence comes from Streptomyces sp. cf386, assembly GCF_900103585.1. Taxonomy (GTDB): domain Bacteria; phylum Actinomycetota; class Actinomycetes; order Streptomycetales; family Streptomycetaceae; genus Streptomyces. The sequence continues at coordinate 332,092 of NZ_FNHV01000002.1, read as the reverse complement.
CCCGGTTCCGGTTGGAGGCCCAGACCGCGGCACGGATCGACCACCCGAACGTGGTCGGCGTACGGGACTTCGGCGAGCAGGACAACCAGCTCTACCTGGTGATGGAGCTGGTCGAGGGCGACAGCCTCGCCCGGACGCTGGCCCGCTCCGGGGCGCTGCCCGCCGAGCGCGTGGCCCGTATCGCCGCCCAGGCCGCCTCGGGGCTGGCCGCGGCGCACCGGCAGGGCATCGTCCACCGGGACATCAAGCCCGGCAATCTGCTCCTGGACTCCGACGGCACCCTCAAGATCGGTGACTTCGGGATCGCCCGCTTCCTGGACGACCCCGGAGCCGCGCTCACGGCCACCGGCCAGATCGTCGGCACGAGCCTGTACCTCGCCCCCGAGCGGGCCCTGGGCCAGCCGGCCGGCCCGCCCTCCGACGTCTACGCGCTGGGCTGCGTCCTCTACCAGCTGCTGACCCGCCGCCCGCCCTTCCAGGCCGACACGGCCGTCGCCATCCTGCACCAGCACCTCGACGCCGCCCCCGTACCGCCCCGCGAGCTGGGCGTCCCCGGCCTCCCGCCCGCCTTCGAGAGCTACCTCCTCGGCCTGCTCGCCAAGGACCCCGAGCAGCGGCCCAGCGCCCAGCAGGCCGCCGACTGGTTCACGACCGGCGCCTGGCAGGGCCGCCCCGAGCCTCTGCCCGACGTGACTCCGCCGTCCCGGCGGCAGACGGCCGTGTCGCCCTCGGTCGCCGGGTCGCAGCAGGTGGGCGAGACCAGCAACCCGACGACGTACATGCTGCCCTCGGCTCAAGGGACAGCGCCCACGGACGGACCGAGCCCCAGACCGAGATCCAGATCGAGATCGCGGTCCGGGACCAGCCGCGTGGCCGTCACGGCGGCCGGAGCGGTGCTCTTCATGATCGCGATGCTCCTGGGCATGCTGTGGTTCTCCCCCGACAACACCGGGTCGGAGGGCACGAAGTCGGAGGCCCCGCCCGGCCCGAGCACGCCCGCGTCCGCATCCGCGTCCCTCCTTGAGTCGACCCCGTCCCCGACGGCATCCCCGACTGAGTCCCCGAGCCCGGCGGCGGAGACGAGTGCCGGTCGGGACGGGCGGGACAAGGAGGAGCGGGAGCAGCAGAGGCGGCATGAGGTGCCGCAGGATGACGACGGCGAGGGGGACGGCGGGGAGGACGACTGACGGCCGCTGCAGGTGGTCGGCGGTTCAGGTCCGGTCGCGTCCTCAGCCGAGCGCTTCCTCCAGCAACCCCGCCCACTGCACCACCACCCGCTCCCGGCGGGCGGCGTCGTCGGTGAGGAGGTTGGCGAGGCCCAGGCCTCGGGCCATGTCGAGGAGGCCCTGGACCGTCTCGCGTACGCCCGGGCGGGATTCGTCGGCGCCGAGCAGGTCCACCGCTATCCGGTGGGTCTCGCGGCCCACGCGTGCCTCCAGTTCCGTCACGCGGGGGCGCAGCTGCTCCTCGTTCGACGCGGCCACCCACAGGTGCAGGGCCGCGCGGAAGAGGGGGCCGGTGTAGAGGTCGACGAGGGCGGAGACGACCGCGCGCCGGTCGCCCGCCGCGCCCTCGGGGAACAGGGCGCGCAGGGCGAGGGAGCGTTCCTCGGCGACGTACTCGACCGCCGCGGTGAAGAGGTCCTCGCGGGTCGGGAAGTGGTGCTGGGCGGCGCCGCGGGAGACGCCGGCGCGTTCGGCGACGACGGAGACCGTGGAGCCCGCCCAGCCGTGCTCGGCGAGACAGGCCACGGCGGCTTCCAGGAGCCGCTGCCGGGTGGCGCGGCTGCGGTCCTGCTTGGGTACGCGGTCCGCGCGGGCCTCGCGGGCCGCGCTGTCGGCACGGTCGCCTGCTGTGCTCACACCACCCATGCGGGATCCCGTCTTTCGAGGAAGGCCGTCATCCCCTCGCGGGCCTGCGCGGAGGAGAACAGCCGGGCCGAGAGTGCGGTCAGGTCGGCCGCGTCCCGGTCGAAGGTTTCCAGCACCTTAGCCGTGAGCAGCGCCTTCGTCTCGGCCAGGGCCTGGGGGGCGGCTCTGCGGAGGCCGTCCAGGACGGGGGCCAGCGTCTCGTCGACGTCCTCGCCGTCGGTCGTCAGCAGGCCGATGCGGGTCGCCTCCGGTGCGGTGAAGCGTTCGCCGGTGAGGTAGTAGCGGGCCAGGGCGCGGGGGTCGGTGCGCGGGAGCAGGGTCAGCGAGATCACCGCGGGGGCCACGCCTATGTGGACCTCCGTGAAGGCGAAGGTGGCCTGGGGTGACGCGGCCGAGATGTCGCAGGCGGCGAGCAGGCCGAGGCCGCCCGCGCGTACGTGGCCGGTGACCCGGGCGACGACGGGTTTGGGCAGCTCCACGATCTGGCGGAGCAGCGCGACCAGTCCGTCCGGGGGCGGCGGGTCGCGCAGGTCCGCACCCGCGCAGAAGGTGTTGCCGGTGTGGGTGAGGACGATCGCGCGTACGTCGGTGTCCTTGGCGCAGTCCGTCAGCGCGTCGGCCAGTTCGCCCACGAGCGCCGCCGAGAGCGCGTTGCGGTTGTGCGGGGCGTCGAGGGTGAGGGTTTCGACGCCCCGCGCGCGTGTGCGGCCGATCAGTGTCACGTGGCCTTCCCGAGTGTTCGTAGTTCGCGGCGCAGGATCTTCCCGGAGGCGGCCCGGGGGACGCCGTCTATGAAGGTGACCTGGCGGACGCGCTTGTAGGGGGCGACGCGTTCGGCGACGTGCATCATGACCTCTCCTTCGGAGAGGTCGGTGGCGGACGGCTGGCGGACCACGTAGGCGTGCGGGACCTCGTTGCCGTCGTCGTTGTAGACGCCGATCACCGCCGCGTCCGCGATGCCGGGGTGGGTGAGCAGGAGCGCCTCCAGCTCGGCGGGGGCCACCTGGAAGCCCTTGTACTTGATGAGCTCCTTGACGCGGTCCACGACGAAGAGCCAGCCGTCGGCGTCCGCATGGCCCACGTCGCCTGTATGCAGCCAGCCGTCCTCGTCGATCATCGCGGCGGTGGCGTCGGGGCGGCCGAGGTAGCCCTTCATGACCTGGGGGCCGCGGATGAGGATCTCTCCGGCCTCGCCGACGCCGAGGTCCTTGTCGGGGTCGTCGAGGGAGACGATGCGCATCTCGGTGCCGGGGATGAGCCTGCCGACGGTTCCGGCGGGCGCGTCGTGCATCGCGGCCAGCGGGACGACATGGGTGCCGGGGGACAGTTCCGTCATGCCGTACGCCTGGCCGATCGGCGGCAGTCCGAGGCGCTGCGAGCAGGCGGCCGCGAGCGCCGCGTCCAGGGGTGCGGCGGCGCTGACGATGTACTTCAGGGACGACAGGTCGTACTGCGCGACCAGCGGGTGCTTGGCGAGGGCCAGGACGATCGGCGGAGCCACGTACAGGCCGGTGATGCGGTGGTTCTGGATGGCCGCGAGGAAGGTCGTCAGGTCGAAACGGGGCAGGACGACGACCGTCGCGCCCAGCCTCAGGGGCGCGTTCATCAGAGCGGTCAGGCCGTAGATGTGGAAGAAGGGCAGCACGGCGAGGATGCGGTCGCCGGGGCCTGCCGGGATGGTGGGTTCGAGCTGGGCGAGGTTGGTGGCGATCTGGCGGTGGGTGAGCATCACGCCCTTGGGGATGCCGGTGGTGCCCGACGAGTACGGCAGGGCCGCGACGTCCGCCACGGGGTCGATGTCGACCTGCGGTTCGGGGGCGGCGGAGGCCAGCATGTCGATGAGCGACCGGTGTCCGGGCGCGCTGTCGCACACGAAGATCTCCTGGACGCCGCCCGCGAGTTCGGCGGCCCGGCGGGCGGTCTCCAGCAGCGGTGAGACGGTGATGATCCAGCGGGCCGCCGAGTCCGTCAGCTGCTTGGCGAACTCCTCGGGCGTGGCGAGCGGGTGCACGGTCGTGACGGAGGCACCCGCGCGCGTGGCGGCGTAGAACGCCGTCGGGAAGGCCACCGTGTTGGGGCTGTGCAGGGCGAGGACGTCGCCCTTGCGGACGCCCGCCTCGGCGAGGGCGGCGGATATGCGCCGGTGGAAGCGGTCGAGCTGCTCGTAGGTCAGGGTCATGCCGTCCGTGCCGTCGACGAGCGCGGGCGCGTCCCCGAACTCGGCGGCGCGGCCCAGTACGGCCTCGTGGATGGGGAGTTCTACGGCCGGGACGTCTGCGTACTCGCTGCGGAACACGGTTCCTCCTCGCGACACGGTGCCGGTCGTGCCGGTCAGTACGACTTCGGCAGACCGAGGGTCTGGTGGGAGACGTAGTTGAGAATCATCTCCCGGCTCACCGGAGCAATACGAGACACGCGCGCGGCGGTTATCAACGAGGCGAGACCGAACTCGCGCGTGAGGCCGTTGCCGCCGAGGGTGTGCACGGCCTGGTCGACGGCCTTCACACAGGCCTCCCCGGCCGCGTACTTGGCCATGTTGGCGGCCTCACCGGCGCCGACGTCGTCCCCCGCGTCGTACAGAAGGGCAGCCTTCTGCATCATCAGCCGGGCCAGTTCGAGGTCGATGTGCGCCTGGGCGAGGGGGTGCGCGATGGCCTGGTGGGAGCCGATGGGGGCCTTCCAGACGGTGCGGTCGCGCGCGTACTCGACGGCACGGGCGAGGGCGTAGCGTCCCATGCCGATCGCGAAGGCGGCCGTCATGATGCGCTCGGGGTTGAGGCCGGCGAAGAGCTGGAGGAGGCCGGCGTCCTCGTCGCCGACGAGTGCGTCGGCGGGGAGCCGTACGTCGTCGAGGGTCAGCTCGAACTGCTTCTCCGCGGCGTTCAGTTCCATGTCGATCTGGTGGCGTGTGAAGCCTTCGGCGTCTCGGGGGACGATGAACAGGCAGGGCTTGAGGTTGCCGGTGCGGGCGTCTTCGGTGCGGCCGACTATGAGGGTGGCGTCGGCTATGTCGACGCCGGAGATGAAGACTTTGCGGCCGGTGAGGATCCAGTCTCCGGTGTCCGGGTCGCGTCGGGCCGTGGTGGTGATGCGGTGGCTGTTGGAGCCGGCGTCGGGTTCGGTGATGCCGAAGGCCATGGTGCGGGTGCCGTCGGCGAGTCCGGGAAGCCAGTGCTGTTTCTGTTCTTCCGTGCCGAAGCGGGCGATGACCGTGCCGCAGATGGCGGGGGACACGACCATCATCAGGAGCGGGCATCCGGCTGCGCCCAGCTCTTCGAGGACGATGGAGAGTTCGGCGATTCCGCCGCCTCCGCCGCCGTATGCCTCCGGCAGGTTGACGCCGAGGTAGCCGAGCTTGGCTGCTTCGGCCCAGAGTGCTTCTCGGTCATAGGTGCGGCCGTGGCGCTTGCCGAGGGCGGCGACTGCGGATCGTAGGACCTTGTGTTCTTCGGATGCGAGAGTGGTGGGCATGGGGCTCCTCCCGGGTGCGGGTTGTGTGTGGCTGGTCGCGCAGTTCCCCGCGCCCCTTCAGGTCTCCTGCACTACCGCCAGCAATGCGCCGACCGTCACCTGTAGGCCAGGTACTGCATGCAAAGCCGTCAGCGTCCCTGTGACCGGTGCCGCGATCTTGTGCTGCATCTTCATCGCCTCCAGCCACAGCAGGGGCTCCCCGGCCCGCACAGGCGCTCCTACGGCCAGCCCCTCAGCCACGCGTACGACCGTCCCCGGCATCGGCGCGAGCAGGGAGCCCGGTGTGTGCTGTTCCGTCGGGTCCGGGAAGCGGGGCAGGGCGGTGAGGCGGGTGGCGTTCACGTGGATCTCGTCGCCGTACCTCGCCACCTCGAAGTTCCTTCGTACGCCGTCCGCTTCGAGTACGACCAGGGCGGCATCGGCGTGGACGATCCGCACCCCGTCGGCCTCCAGGCCCGCGCGCGTGTGGCGGTAGCGGACCTCGATCTCCTCGCCGGCCATGGCGTAGCGCTTGGTCTGCGGCTGGGAGGGCACGTTGCGCCAGCCGGCGAAGCGGGAGCGGCCGTGGGCGTCGGCGAGGGCGGCGGCCAAGGGGGCGTACGGGTCGGGTGCCGGGTCGGTGAGGTCCGTGAGGTGGCGGTCGTAGAAGGCGGTGTCCATGCGGGCGGACGTGAACTCCTCGTGGCGCAGGGAGCGGACGAGGAGGTCGCGGTTGGTGAGGGGGCCATGGAGTGTCGAGCGTTCCAGGGCGCCCGCGAGCTTGCGGATGGCGCCCGCGCGCGTGGGGGCATGGGCGATGAGCTTGGCGAGCATCGGGTCGTAGTGGACGCCGATCTCGTCGCCGTCGGTGAAGCCGGTGTCCAGCCGGACGCCCTCGGGTACGGCGAAGCGGTGCAGGGTGCCGGTCTGCGGAGCCCAGTCGCGGGCCGGGTCCTCGGCGTACAGGCGGGCCTCTACGGCGTGGCCACGCGCGTGTGGCGGTTCGTCGGCGAGGGCGTGGCCTTCGGCGACGCGGAGTTGTTCCGCGACCAGGTCGATGTCGAAGACGGCCTCCGTCACGGGGTGTTCGACCTGAAGGCGGGTGTTCATCTCCAGGAAGTGCGCCTTGTCGCCGGCCACCAGGAACTCGACGGTGCCGGCGCCGACGTAGTCGACGGCGCGGGCGGCGCGTACGGCCAGCGTGTGCAGTTCGTCCGTGAGCCGCTCGGTGAGGCCGGGCGCCGGGGACTCCTCGATCACCTTCTGGTGGCGGCGCTGGAGGGAGCAGTCCCGGGTGCCGAGGGCCCAGACCGTGCCATGGGTGTCGGCGAGGATCTGCACCTCGACGTGGCGGCCGTTCTCGATGTACGGCTCGACGAACACCTCACCGTCACCGAAGGCACTGGCGGCCTCGGCGCGTGCGCCCTCCAGGGCGTCGCTCAGCTCCTCCGGGCGGCGTACGACACGCATCCCACGTCCGCCGCCGCCCGCAGCCGCCTTCACCAGGACCGGGAGGTCGGCCTCGGTGACCTCGCCCAGGGGCGCCAGCCCCATCAGCTCCTTCGCCCGCGTCTTGGACGCCATCGCCTCGATCGCCTCCGGGGGCGGGCCGATCCAGACGAGCCCGGCGTCGAGGACGGCGCGCGCGAAGTCGGCGTTCTCGGAGAGGAAGCCGTAGCCGGGGTGCACGGCGTCCGCGCCGGCGGCCACGGCCGCCTTCACGATCAGGTCGCCGTCCAGATACGTGACGGAGGGCGCCGCTCCCGGCAGCCGTACGGCAGCGTCGGCCACGCGCGTGTGGAGGGCGTTCGCGTCGGCGTCCGAGTACACGGCGACCGTCCGGATTCCCAACTCACCGCAGGTGCGGAAGATCCGGCAGGCGATCTCGCCCCGGTTGGCGACGAGGACAGAAGTGATCACTGGAAGGTCCCTCACATCCGGAAGACGCCGAAGCCGCCACGCGCGCCCTCGTAGGCAGCCGTGTGAATCGCGGACAGGCACAGGCCGAGGACGGTACGGGTGTCGCGCGGGTCGATGACGCCGTCGTCGTACAGCCGCCCGGACAGGAACATCGGCAGCGACTCCGACTCGATCTGCTGCTCCACCATGGCGCGCAGCGCGGCGTCCGCCTCCTCGTCGTACGGCTGCCCCTTCGCCGCCGCCGACTGCCGGGCGACGATCGAGAGCACTCCGGCGAGCTGCTGCGGGCCCATGACGGCCGACTTGGCGCTGGGCCAGGCGAAGAGGAAGCGGGGGTCGTAGGCCCGCCCGCACATGCCGTAGTGCCCGGCCCCGTACGAAGCGCCCATGAGCACGGACAGGTGCGGGACCCTGCTGTTGCTCACGGCGTTGATCATCATCGCGCCGTGCTTGATGATGCCGCCCTGCTCGTACTCCTTGCCGACCATGTAGCCGGTGGTGTTGTGGAGGAAGAGGAGGGGGATGTCCCGCTGGTTGGCCAACTGGATGAACTGGGCCGCCTTCTGCGACTCCTCGCTGAACAAGACGCCCTGGGCGTTGGCCAGGATGCCCACGGGATAGCCGTGCAGCGCCGCCCAGCCGGTGGTCAGGCTCGTCCCGTACATCGGCTTGAACTCGTCGAAGTCGGAGGCGTCGACGATCCGGGCGATGACCTCGCGCGGGTCGAAGGGGGTGCGCAGATCGCCCGGCACGATCCCGAGCAGTTCCTCCGCGTCGTACTTGGGCGGTTCGGCCGGGCCCGGATCGCCGTACGCCTTGCGGTGGTTGAGGCGGGCGATGACCCGCCGTGCCTGCCGCAGCGCGTCCGGCTCGTCGACGGCGAAGTAGTCCGCGAGACCCGACACGCGCGCGTGCATCTCCGCGCCGCCCAGCGACTCGTCGTCGCTCTCCTCACCGGTCGCCATCTTCACCAGGGGCGGACCGCCGAGGAACACCTTGGCGCGCTCCTTGACCATGATCACGTGGTCGGACATGCCGGGGACGTACGCGCCGCCGGCCGTCGAGTTGCCGAAGACGACCGCCACGGTCGGGATCCCGGCCGCCGACAACCGTGTCAGATCCCGGAAGATGGCGCCTCCGGGGATGAAGATCTCCTTCTGGGACGGCAGGTCGGCCCCGCCCGACTCGACGAGGTTGATGCAGGGCAGCCGGTTGGCGAGCGCGATGTCGTTCGCGCGCAGGGCCTTCTTCAGCGACCAGGGATTGCTCGCTCCCCCGCGCACGGTCGGGTCGTTGGCGGTGATCAGACACTCCACGCCCTCGACCACCCCGATACCGGTCACGAGGGAAGCGCCGACCGTGTAGTCGCTGCCCCAGGCGGCCAGCGGGGACAGCTCCAGGAAGGGCGTGTCGGGGTCGAGGAGCAGCTCGATGCGCTCGCGGGCGAGCAGCTTGCCGCGCTTTCGGTGCCGCTGGACGTACTTCTCCCCGCCGCCCGCGAGGGCCTTGGCGTGCTCGGTGTCCAGTTCGGCGAGCTTGGCCAGCATGGCCTCGCGGTTGGCCGCATGTTCGGGGCTCTTCGGGTCCAGGGCTGAGGCGAGGACGGTCACAGGAGAGTCTCCGGGATGTCGAGGTGGCGGCTGCGCAGCCATTCGCCGAGGGCCTTGGCCTGCGGGTCGAAGCGGTGCTGGGCGGCGACTCCCTCGCCGAGGATGCCTTCGACGACGAAGTTGAGGGCGCGGAGGTTGGGGAGCGGGTGCCGGGTGACCTTCAGCCGGCTGCTTTCGGGGATCAGCTGCCGGAATCGGTCGACCGTGAGCTCGTGCGCCAGCCAGCGCCAGGCCTCGTCCGTCCGCACCCAGACACCGACGTTGGCGTTGCCTCCCTTGTCCCCGCTGCGGGCGCCCGCGATGCGGCCGAGGGGGGCGCGCTGGGTGGGGCCGGACGGCAGCGGCTGCGGCAGGGGCTGCGGCAGGGGCGGCTCGGGGACTTCGTCGAGTACGGCGATGCCGTGGGCCGGCGGCACAGGGACCCGGCGTCCGTCATGGAGGACGGCCACATGGTCGACGGCACCATGGGGGACATACACATCCTCGAAGACCCCATAGGGCGAGCCCTTCCCAGGTGGCGCCAGCACATGGAAGCCGGGGTAACTGGCGAGTGCCAGCTCCACTGCGGCCCCGCTCAGGGCCCGCCCGACGGTCTCCTGGTCCCGGTCGCGCACGACGAGCCGAAGCAGCGCGCTCGCCGTCTCCTCGGTCGGGGCGTCGGGCCGGTCGGTGCGGACCAGGTCCCACCGCACGTCAGCAGGCGGTGACTTGGCGAGCGCGTCCGTCATCTGCTCGCGCACCAGGGCGGCCTTGGCCTCGATGTCGAGGCCGGTGAGCACGAAGGCGACCTCGCCCCGGAAGCCACCGAGGCGGTTGACGCCGACCTTGAGGGTCGGGGGCGGCGCCTCTCCGCGTACGCCCTCGATGCGGACGCGATCGGGGCCGTCCTGAGTGAGCCGTACGGTGTCCAGGCGAGCGGTGACGTCCGGTCCCGCGTACCGGGCGCCCGCCGTCTCGTACAGCAGCTGGGCCGTGACCGTGCCGACGTCGACGAAGCCGCCGGTGCCGGGGTGCTTGGTGATGACGCAGGTGCCGTCCTCGTGGAGCTCGGCGAGCGGGAAGCCGGGGCGGCGGAGGTCGCCGCCGCCCCGCGCGCCCGCCCCGCTCCTCCGGAACTCATGGAAGAAGGCGTAGTTGCCGCCGGTCGCCTGTGCCCCGCACTCCAGCACATGTCCGGCGACGACGGCGCCCGCGAGCCGGTCGTGGTCGCCGGGCCCCCAGCCGAAGTGGGCGGCGGCGGGCCCGGTGACCAGGGCCGCGTCCGTCACCCGCCCGGTGACCACGATGTCGGCGCCCTCGTGCAGACAGGCCGCGATACCGAAGCCGCCGAGGTAGGCGTGGGCGGCGAGGCTGCCGGGGTGGGCGGCGGTGAGGTCGTCGCCCTCGACGTGGGCGACGCGGACGGGGACACCGAGGCGGTCGGCCAACTGCCGTACGGCGTCCGCCAGCCCGGCCGGGTTGAGGCCGCCCGCGTTGGCGACGATCCGGACGCCGCGTTCGTGCGCGAGCCCGAGGCACTCCTCCAGCTGGCGCAGGAAGGTGCGGGCGTATCCGGCGCCGGGGTCCTTCAGCCGGTCGCGGCCGAGGATCAGCATGGTCAGCTCGGCGAGGTAGTCGCCGGTGAGGACGTCCAGTTCGCCGCCGGTGAGCATCTCGCGCATGGCGTCGAAGCGGTCGCCGTAGAAGCCGGAGGCGTTGCCGATCCGCAGCGGGCGGGAAGCCTGCGTGGGCGTCACAGCGAGGCTCCCTTCGGTGCGCGGCCCTCGCCGGGCGGGCCGGCGAAGACCTGGGCGAGGTCGAACCAGCGGTCGGCGTCGGGGCCCTCGGCGCGCAGGGCGAGGTCGGAGCGGTGGGCGCGCTGGGTGACGAGCTTGCAGAAGTCGAGCGCCGGGCCGGTCACACGCTGTGCGGCGTCTTCGGGGCCGTAGGTCCACAACGCGCCGGACGGCGCGACGAGTTCGATGCGGAAGTCGTCGAGAGGTGCGGGGAGTCCGTGGACGCCGAAGGCGAAGTCCCGGGTGCGTACCCCGATCCACACCACATGCTTCAGCCGGTCGCTGGGTGTGCGCACCACACCCAGCGCGTCGGCGATGTCCAGACCGTGGGCCCAGGTCTCCATGAGTCGGGCCGTGGCCATGGAGGCGGCGGACATGGGTGGGCCGTACCAGGGGAACCGGACGCCATGGTCCGCCTCGCGCAGCGCCGTGTCGAGGGCGGCCCGTCCTTCCCGCCACCGCGCCAGCAGCCCGGCGGGCGGCAGCCCGGCCCCCTCCTCCGCTCCCTCGTCGACGAACGACCCGGGCGACACCAGCGCCTTCTCCACCAGCGTGTGGAACGCGTCCACGTCGGTCACCGCCAGCAGCGCCGAGTGGTCCGTCCAGGCGAGGTGGGCGATCTGGTGGGCGACGCTCCAGCCGGGGGCGGGCGTGGGCAGCGCCCACCGCTCGGGGCTCAACTCGGCGACGAGCAGATCGAGTTCGTCGCTTTCGGCACGCAGGTCGTCGAACACGGGCGTCGGGTCGGCCATGGGGGGAGCATGGCAGCGAGGCCAGAAACAAGCAAGCATGCTTGCATTAATTCAGCTGCACCCACTCCCAGCCGCATCCACTACCAAAGGTCAGTCGGAGCGGTCGGCACGACCCTTGCGCCCCACCTGCGTCCGCACCGCCCCCATGCTCGCCGCGATGACCAGGGCGATGGCGACGGCCTGGGCGGCGGACAGGGCCTGGTCGAGGATGAGGAACCCGGCGGCCCCGGCGACGGCCGGCTCCAGGCTCATCAGGATCGCGAAGGTCGGCGCGGGCATGCGCCGCAGGGCGAGGAGTTCGAGGGTGTAGGGGAGGACCGAGGAGAGGATCGCCACGGCGGCGCCGAGCCCGAGGGTCACCGGGTCGAGGAGCTTCGCGCCCGATTCGACGATCCCCAGCGGCAGGAACAGGACGGCGCCCACGGCCATCGCGAGCGCCAGCCCGTCGGCCTGCGGGAAGCGTCGGCCGGTGCGCGCGCTGAAGACTATGTAGGCCGCCCACATGGCGCCGGCCGCCAGGGCAAATGCGACACCTATGGGGTCGAGGCTCTCGAAGCCTCCGCCGCCGAGAAGGAAGACACCGGCGAGGGCGAGCCCGGCCCAGACGACGTTGACCAGGCGGCGCGAGGTCAGGACGGAGAGCGCGAGCGGGCCGAGCACTTCCAGGGTGACCGCGGGGCCCAGCGGGATACGGGCGACCGACTGGTAGAAGAGGCCGTTCATCGCGGCCATCGTGATACCGAAGACGATCACCGTGCCCCAGTCGGTACGGGAGTGACCGCGCAGCCGGGGCCGGCAGATCAGCAGCAGGACGACCGCCGCCACCAGCAGCCGCAGCGCCACCACGCCGAGCGCGCCGGCCCGCGGCATCAGGCTCACCGCCAGGGCGCCGCCGAACTGCACCGAGACCCCGCCGGCGAGCACCAGGCCCACCGGGCCGAGCGAGCCCCACCGGCGCGGGGCGCCGGCCGTCGGCTCGGGCATGACCGTACGGGTGCGGGTCGGTGCGGGCGTGGCGGCGGCATCGGGGGTACTCACGGGCGTTCCAGGGGCTTGGCTCGGCGGGTGTGCATCGTGCTGTACTGCCGAGTCCAGGGTAGTGGACTACGTCAGGTGTGTGAACCCGTTATGCCACTGTCCCGGAATGTGGACGGGGAGGGCCCGCCAAGACCCGGACCGTCCCCCTGCGGCCCGCTACCGACGCGCCATGTACAGATCCAGCGCCTTGTGCAGCAGCCGGTTGAGCGGGAAGTCCCACTCCCCCAGGTACTCGACGGCCTCGCCGCCGGCACCCACCTTGAACCGCAGCAGGCCCAGCAGGTGGTTGGAGTCCTCCAGGGTGTCGGTGATGCCTCGGAAGTCGTAGACGGAGGCGCCGAGTTCGTGGGCGTCGGTCATCATGCGCCACTGCATGGCGTTGTTGGGCTGGACCTCGCGCTTGCGGCTGGTGGAGGCGCCGTAGGAGTACCAGACATGGCCACCGACGGTGATCATGGTGGCGGCGGCGAGGGTGTCGCCGTCGTGCCGGGCGAGGTAGAGCCGCATACGGTCGGGGTGCTCGGCGGTGAGCGCGGTCCACATGCGCTGGAAGTAGGGCAGGGGGCGCGGGATGAAGCGGTCGCGCTCGGCGGTCTCGGCGTAGAGGTCGTAGAAGGCGGGCAGGTCCTCGTGGCCGCCCCGCACGACCTGCACGCCCGCCTTCTCGGCCTTCTTGATGTTGCGCCGCCACTGCTGGTTGAGACCGCGCTGGATGTCGTCCAACGACCGTCCGGCGAACGGCACCTGGAAGACGTAGCGCGGCTGCCCCGCGGCGAAGCCCTCCTCGCCCCCCGGCTCGGTCTGCCGCCAACCGCTTCGCCGCAGCCGCTCGGCGATGTCCGAGGCGCCCGGTTCGCACGACGTCGGCTCCGCGTCCCGCAGCCGCCGGGCGGCCGGGTCGGCGATGGCCGCCTTCACCGCCTCGGCGCTCCAGCGGCGTACGACGACGGGCGGGCCCATCTTGACCGAGAAGGCGCCCTGCCGTTTGAGGTGGGCGAGCATCGGTTCGAGCCAGCGTTCGCCGAGGTCGGGGGCGTACCAGTCGACGAGCGGGCCCTCGGGAAGGTAGGCGAGGTACTTCTTCACCTTCGGAAGCGGCCGGTACAGCACCAGCCCGGCGCCCACCAGCCGCCCCGCCTCGTCGGACCACCCGAGACTCTCCGCCCGCCAGTCGGGCTTCACCTCACCCCAGGAGGGCACCTGCATATGGCTGGCGGCGGGGCGGGACGCGACGAAGGCGAGGTGCTCGTCGCGGGTGATGGGCTGGACGCGGAGGGGCATGCGGGGCTCCTGACGGTCGGTGGCCGCGGTGATCTTCGAGCCTATGCACGACCCCCGACCGCCTCACGGTTCCCCGGCCCACTCGCGCACGATCGGCCCACAACCGCCGCTCACGCGTCCGCCTCGGGCAACCGCTCCGCCAGCACCTCCGCGAGATGCCGCCCGCGCACCCCCGCCAACTGCTCCAACTGCGTACGGCAGGAAAACCCGTCCGCCAACACCAGGGCGCCCTTCCTCTCCCCGGCCTCCCCCTCCGCGCCCGTCCCCTCCACAGCCGTCGCCTCCCGCACCGTCGGCAGCAACTGCTCCTCCGCGCACGCCGCCGACACCTCGAAGTGCCCCTTCTCGAAGCCGAAGTTGCCCGCCAGGCCGCAGCAGCCGCCGCTGAGTTCCCCGGTGAGCCCCGCGGCCTCGCGCAGCCGGCGGTCGGCCGCGTCCCCCAGTACCGCGTGCTGGTGGCAGTGGGTCTGCCCGACCGCCGCCCGGTCCACGCGGGGCGGCGTCCAGTCGGGGGCGAGCCGCTCCAGGGCCTCGGCGAAGGTGAGGACGCGGTCGGCCAGGCGCCTGGCCCGCGGATCGTCGTGCAGCAGTTCCGGCAGGTCCGAGCGGAGGGCCGCCGCACAGCTCGGCTCCAGAACGACGACCGGGGCGGCCGTCTCCAGCACCGGCTCCATCAGGTCGAGTGTGCGCCGCAGCACCGCGCGGGCCTGGTCGAGCTGCCCGGTCGAGACGTACGTCAACCCGCAGCAGACGCGGCTGCGGCCCCGCAGGAGGGACACCGGGTCCATGGCGACCGACGTACGGCCGCCCAGCCGCTCACCGCCGCCCACAGGCTCACCGCCGCCCACGGGCTCACCGTCGCCCGCCGACGCCGTCCTCAGCCGCACCGTGGGCGGCAGCGCCACCCGCAGCCCCGCCGCCTCCAGCACACGTACGGCCGCCTGTCCCACGGACGGCGAGAGGTGCTCGGTGAAGGTGTCCGGCCACAGGATCACCCGCTCACCGCCCCCGGCGACGCCCTCCGTCTCCCGCCGCCGCTCCCACCACCGGCTGAACGTCCGCGTCGCCAGCCGCGGAATCTCCCGCTCCGGCGCGATGCCGCCCACCCGTTTCGCGGCCCACGCCAACGGCCGTACGGCGGCCAGGGCGTTGACCATCGACGCGGTACGCGTGCGTGCCACCACGTGCAGCCACTGCGGCAGCCTGCCCATGCTGTAATGCGCGGCGGGGCGGCGACGGCCCTCGTAGTGGTGGTGCAGGAACTCCGCCTTGTACGTGGCCATGTCGACCTCGACCGGGCAGTCGGACCGGCAGCCCTTGCAGGACAGGCACAGGTCCAGCGCGTCCCGCACCTCGGTCGAGCGCCACCCGTCGGTCACCAGTTCCCCGGCGAGCATCTCGTGCAACAGCCGGGCACGCCCGCGCGTGGAGTGCTCCTCCTCGCCGGTGGCCCGGAAGGACGGGCACATGACGGACGAGCCCGACACGGATGTCGTACGGCACTTCGCGACCCCGACGCATCGCCGTACGGCTGCCGAGAAGTCCCCGCCGTCGGCCGGGTATCCGAAGGCCACGTCGACCGGCTCGCGGGGCAGGACGGAGAAGCGGAGGTTGGAGTCGAGGGGTGCGGGGCGCACCAGCATCCCCGGGTTCAGCAAGTCGCCGGGGTCCCAGACACCCTTCGCCCGCTCGAAGAGACGGACCATCTCCGCCCCGTACATCTTCGGCAGCAGTTCGGCCCGCGCCTGCCCGTCCCCGTGCTCCCCGGACAGCGAGCCCCCGTGCGCCACGACGACCTCGGCGAGCTCCTCCGAGAAGCGCCGGAAGCGGCCGATGCCCGCCTCCGTCAGCAGGTCGAAGTCGATACGGACGTGGATGCAGCCGTCCCCGAAGTGCCCGTACGGCGTCCCGCGCAGCCCGTGCGCGGTCAGCAGCGCGCGGAAGTCCCGCAGATACGCGCCGAGGCGCTCGGGCGGTACCGCGCAGTCCTCCCAGCCGGGCCACGCCTCGCTGCCGTCCGGCATCCGGGTCGCCGTACCGCTGGCGTCCTCCCGGATCCGCCACAGGGCCCGCTGCCCGGCCGCGTCCGTCACGACGAGCGCGTCGACGACATCGGCGGCCCGCACGATCGCCTCCGCACGCGCGCGTGCCTCCCCCTCCGACTCCCCGCCCGTCTCGACGAACAGCCAGGCCCCGCCCCGGGGAAGCGCGGCGGTCGAGCGCACGAGGTCGGCCGCCATGCCCTCCACGGTCAGCGGCCCGTACGGCAGCAGCCCGGCCGCCGCCTCCGCGGCCGCGCCCTCGTCGGTGTACGCCAGCACGGCGAGCGCACGCACGCGTGGCGCCTCCACGAGGCGTACGACCGCCTCGGTGAGGATCCCCAAGGTGCCCTCGCTCCCGCAGAAGGAGCGGGCGACGTCGGCGCCCTTCTCGGGCAGCAGGGCGTCGAGCGCGTATCCGGAGATACGGCGGGGCAGTTCGGGAAAGCCGGTTCGGAGGCGAGTCAGCTCCCCTTCCGCCAAGTCCCGCAGCCCTCGCGGCGCCCCGGCCCACCCCTGTCCGAGCCGCAGCCGCTCCCCGCGCGCGGTGATCACGTCCAGCTCCCGCACACTGTCCGCGGTCGTCCCCCACGCCACCGAGTGCGAGCCGCACGAGTTGTTGCCGATCATCCCGCCGAGGGTGCAGCGGCTGTGGGTGGAGGGGTCAGGGCCGAAGCGGAGCCCGTGCGGGGCGGCGGCCTCCTGGAGGCGGTCGAGGACGAGGCCGGGTTGGACCACGGCGGTGCGGGTCTCCGGGTCGAGGGACACGATCCGGTTCATGTGACGGGTGAAGTCCAGCACGATGCCGGTGCCGGTGGCCTGCCCTGCGATGGAGGTACCTCCGCCGCGAGCCACGACCGGCACCATGTGGTCCCGACACACGTCGAGTACGGCGGCGACGTCGTCGGCGTCATGTGGTGCGACCACACCCAGGGGGACGCGTCGGTAGTTGGACGCGTCCATGGTGGTGAGCGCCCGAGAGGTGACATCGAACCCGACCTCGCCCCGGACGACCCTGCGCAGCTCCGCCTCAAGTTCCGACATGCGTCCACTCAATCAGCCCGTCCGGCGTTTGAGGACAAGGCCCCTTCAGAGCCGAAGCGGGGGTCTGGGGCGGCAGCCCCCAGGTCACGGCCACGACAACGCCGTCTCACCCGACGGACCACGTTTCACCGAGGTTTCCCAAAACAGCTACGCTCCCCCCGTGGCTGAGATCCAGATTCCCGCTGACATCAAGCCCGCCGACGGACGATTCGGCGCGGGCCCCTCCAAGGTGCGGACGGAAGCGCTGGACGCGCTGGCCGCCACCGGAACCTCCCTGCTCGGTACCTCCCACCGCCAGGCCCCGGTCAAGAACCTGGTCGGCCAGGTGCGCGAGGGCATCAGCGAGCTGTTCCAGCTCCCCGACGGCTACGAGGTCGTCCTCGGCAACGGCGGCTCGACGGCGTTCTGGGACATCGCGACGCACGGCCTCATCGAGAACAAGTCGCAGCACCTCACGTTCGGCGAGTTCAGCTCCAAGTTCGCGAAGGCCGCCAAGCTGGCCCCGTGGCTCGCCGAGCCGGACGTCATCTCCACCGACCCGGGCACGCACCCGGAGCCGGTCGCCGAGGCGGGCGTGGACGTCTACGCCTTCACCCACAACGAGACCTCGACCGGTGTCGCCATGCCGATCAAGCGCGTGGCCGGTGCCGACGAGGGCGCGCTGGTCCTGGTCGACGCCACCTCGGGCGCCGGCGGCCTCCCGGTGGACGTGTCCGAGACGGACGTCTACTACTTCGCCCCGCAGAAGTCCTTCGCCTCCGACGGCGGCCTGTGGATCGGCGTCTTCTCCCCGGCCGCGATCGAGCGCGCCGAGCGCGTCCACGCGTCCGGCCGCCACATCCCGGAGTTCTTCTCGCTGCCCACGGCGATCGACAACTCCCGCAAGAACCAGACGTACAACACCCCGGCCCTCTCCACCCTCTTCCTGCTCAACCAGCAGCTGGAGTGGATCAACGGCCAGGGCGGCCTGGACTGGGCAGTCCGCCGCACGGCCACCTCCGCCCGCACCCTGTACGGCTGGGCCGAGGACATCAAGTACGCCAACCCGTTCGTCACCGACCCGGCCAAGCGCTCGGCGGTCATCGGCACGATCGACTTCACGGACGAGGTCGACGCCGCCGCCGTCGCCAAGGTCCTGCGCGCCAACGGCATCGTCGACACCGAGCCCTACCGCAAGCTCGGCCGCAACCAGCTCCGTGTCGCGATGTTCCCGGCGATCGACCCGGCGGACGTCGAGGCGCTGACGAAGTGCATCGACTATGTGATCGAGAAGCTGTAGCCGCTTCTGCCACGACACACGAAGGGCGCCCGGCGGACCACCGCGGGGCGCCCTTCGCGCATCCGTACGTCCTAGTCCTCGGCGAACAACTCCTCGGCGTCCGCCACATTCAGGGAGCGATCGAGCCAGGCCCTCAGCACGTCGAGGTCGGTGCAGGCGGTGACCCGCTCCCGGACGGAGTCGGAGACCTCGATGCCCCGCACGCCGAGAATGTGCAGGATGTCCTCGGCTTTGCCCTCGACTTGGCCCTTGGCGCGGCCTTCGGGCCACGACTCTTCGACGATCGTGTTGCTGCCGGGAAAGTTCGGCGTGTAAGTGGCCATCAGATGCCTGCAATAGTCACGGCCCGGCCCCTCGCCCAGCCCGATCTCGACGATTTCCGCCCAGTCCACCCGGTCCACGTCTTCGCCCTCGTCAGTCTCGGCATTGCCCATGGACTCCTTGGCTTTGTCTGCCATCCCTGACGCCAGCGCGTCCAGCGACAGAACATAATCGCGCGAGTACGTCACGTGCAGATTTTCGAGATGGGCTCAGCCATACGCGTGAACATGCCGCAGGCCTATGCCAGTTGAGCAAGCTCGCCGAGCAACCCGAAGGCGAGGGCGTCGACCGGGCGAAGGGCGGTCGGGGTCTCCTCGCTGAACGTGTTCACCATCATCACCACCGCCGTGCCACTCTCCCGGCTGAACGCGGCGCAGGTACTGAAGCCGCCGGTGCCGCCGTTGTGCCAGGTCATGGTGCGGCCGCCGACGAGCGGGCTGAGGTGCCAGGCGAGCCCGAGGCGTAGGTTCCGGTCCGCCGTGAACCGGGGTCGCTGGGTGAGTTCGATCGCGTCCCGCAACGGTGAGCGGTCGGGGCGGAGTTGGGAGCGCAGGAAGCGCACCATGTCGTCAGCGGTGCTGTACATCGACGTGCCGGCCGCGCTGAGGGTGTGGTCACGCCAGTCGGGGACGGGCTCTCCACCGAGGTGCCCGACGGCCTTACGGGACGCCATGTCCGGCCGCAGGGTCGTCGTCGTGTCGACCATGCCTAGCGGCGCCGCCACTTGGCGGCGCACCATCGAGTCGACGTCACCGAAGGCCAGCGCCTGGCCGAGCAGACCGAACCCCAGGTTCGAGTACGCGCTGACCTTGCCCGGCTCGGTACTCAGCCGCGTGTCTCGCAGCCCGACGGCCAGGTCGTCCAGCGTGTAGTGCGCGTACGGGTTGTACGGATCCGCTCCGGCGAGCAGGTTCGGCGGCAGGGAGGGCAGACCGGAGGTGTGGGTCGCCAGGTCGGCCAGGGTGATCCGCCGAGGCCCCTTGCGCGGGATGTGGAACCGGGCGGGCAGCACGAGCGGCGCGTTCAGGCGAGTCGCCCCCGCGCCCACGGCTCGTGCGAGTGCCGTGGCGGTGAGCGTCTTGGTGATGGAGCCGAGCTGGAACACCGTCCTGCCGTCCGGCGCCGGCCCACCCACGGCCGCACCCTGCACCCATGTACGCCGACCGTGGACAACCCCGCAGACCACACTCGGACTGCCGGCGGCCAACGCCCGGTCCAGGTACCGCCTCACCAGCGCGGATATTCCGTCGGCCGCGGCGACGGCGCTACCGGGCAGCAGCGACGCGCCCGCCGTCATCGCCCCCGTCGTAGCCACGGCAAGAAACTTCCTTCGTTCCATGGGTTACTCCCCCGTCAATCGGTCTGCGGTCGACACCGCTACGGACGGCCGGTCGAACCATCCGCGACGAGGCACGAGATTACGTTATTACGTAATCTCAGAGCAACAAGTTGATGATGAGGACGGCAAAGGGCGCCCGCACGAACGTCACCGGGCGCCCCCATACGGCCGCTCCTCTAGATGGCCGTACAACTCACACTCGGCACACCCCCACCCCCAGGCGCACCCCCGAACCCGAAACTCGCCGACCCGCCGACCGCAACCACCCCGTTGTGCCCGGCGCTGGACGCGGTCACCGTCCCCCCGTCCTGGGTGTACGACGCGTTCCACATGGACGTCACCTGCTGGGGCCCGCCCCAAGTCCAGATCACTTTCCAGGAGTTGATCGGCGTCGCCCCGGTGTTGGTCACCTTCACCTCGGCGTTGAAGCCCCCGCCCCAGTCGCTACTGACGGTGTAGGCGGCACTGCACGCGGCCGTGCCCCCGCCGGGGTCGGGATCACCCCCGCCCCCACTGCCACCTCCCGGAAATCCGGGCGCCTTGATGCTCGCCAGATACCCGTCCTTCACGGTGTCCACGGTCGACCAGTCGTCCTTCAGGATGCCGCCCGTGTCACCGGAGTTGGGGTTCCAGGACCAGAACGTCCAGTGGAAGGAGTCCGCGCCGTACGTCGACGTCGACCGCAGGTACGTCGCCAGCGCGGCCAGCCACTTCTGGTCGACCGTCGACTGGAGTGTCGTACCGAACTCGCCGAGCCAGACGGGAGCGATGTTCTGCTTGAAGATGTAGCCCCAGTACTTGTCCCACACGCCCGGCAGGTTGTCCGGGAAGGACGGGTCGCTGAACCAGGGCTGCTGGGCCACGCTCGTCGCGTAGTCGTGGGCCGAGTACACGAGCCGGTTCGGGACGTCGAGTTGGACCGGGTACTGCGCGACGCCCATGAGGTTGCCGCCCCACCAGCCGTTGACGCCGTTGTACGACTGGACGCCCTCGACCATGATCAGCAGGTCGGGGTTGACGGACAGGACGGCGTTCCCGGCGCGTTGCGCGGCGAGCCGCCAGTCGCGCGTCGTGTCGCCGCAGCCCCAGCAGGCGGGGTCGTGCGGCTCGTTGTGCAGGTCGATGCCGATGACCGTGCTGTCGCCCCGGTAACGCTGCGCCAGTGCTTTGAGGTTGGCGATCCACGTCGACTCGGGGACCGCCGAGGTGTACCAGAGCGCCGACTGGCCGCCGGCGTCCGGGCGGTGCCGGTCGAGGACGATCTTGAGGCCGGCCCGACCGGCGTACGCCACGATCTTGTCCATGACCTGCAAGGACGTCAGCCCTTGCAGATCGGCGTTCTTGCCGTCCGCGAAGGTGATGCTGTCCGGCATGGTGCCGGTCTTGAGGATGTCGTCGCTGAAGGGCAGGCGGAGGGTGTTGTAGCCCAGCGACCTCATCTGGTCGAGCATGCTCTTGTAGTCGCGGGCCCACAGGCCGTGGACGACGTGGTTGCCGGTCTCGAAGCCGAACCAGTTGATCCCGGCGATCCGGACCGGCTGTCCGGCCGCGTCCAGGATCTGCCGGCCGCTGGTGTGCCAGTAGCCGGCACCGGCCTCGGCCGCCGACACCTCGGCTGCCTGAGCCGACCCCGCCGCCCCGGCCGGCTGCGCACCGACCCCGGCCAGCGGTAACAGGAGCGCGGCGGCCACCGCACACAGCGCTCTGCGCAAGCTGCGGAACATGTCCCTTGTTCCTCTCGGGAGGCGCGGCCCCGGAATCGATGGGAGCGCTCCCATGCACCGCGCACCTCCTAGGAAACTGACGCACCATGAGCACGTCAAGGAGGTGCGCGGCATTCAAGGCCCTCGGCTACCGGCTCAGCTTCTGGAAACGGCGCACCGCGAGCGGCAGGAAGATCGCGGTCAGGATCACCGGCCACACCCCCGCCATCAGCAGCGCGTGCTGCTCGACCCAGGAGTCCCCGCCCCCGACCGGCGTACCGAACAGCTCACGGCTGGCCGCGGCGGTGGAGGAGATCGGGTTCCAGGCCGCCACCCAGCCCAGCCAGTCCGGCATCAGCTGCGGCGCGACGAAGATGCTGGAGATCATCGTGAGCGGGAAGGCGACGGCGAACAGGCCGCCCGCGGCCTCCGGGTTGGGCACGAGCAGGCCCAGCCACACCCCGATCCAGATCAGCGCGAACCGCAGCCACAGCAGCAGCCCGAA
This sequence comes from Streptomyces sp. cf386, assembly GCF_900103585.1. Lineage (GTDB taxonomy): Bacteria > Actinomycetota > Actinomycetes > Streptomycetales > Streptomycetaceae > Streptomyces. Next base: position 310,165 of record NZ_FNHV01000002.1, on the reverse strand, counting down.
GGCGCCGAGGAAGCCGAACCCGCCGTCCGGGCGCCAGCCCATCGCGAAGGCGGTGAGCATCATGATCGCCAACTCGGCGCAGGCGGCGAGCAGATCGGTGATCCCGCGCCCGGCGACCACCGCGGACGAGGCCATCGGCATGGAGCGGAAACGGTCGATGACACCCTTCGTCGAGTCGTAGACGACGAGCGTCGCGGTGTTGATGAAGCCGAACGCCATGGTCATCACGAACATGCCCGGCATCAGGAAGTCCTTGTAGTCCCCGCCGCCGGGGACCTTCATGGCGCTGCCGAAGACATAGCCGTAGAGGAGGACGGAGAGGATCGGGAAGCCCAACTGCCAGGCGATGTTGACCGGTTGGCGCTGATAGTGGGTGAGGCCGCGGCGGACGATGTTCCAGACGTCGGCGAGCGCCCAGTACGCGCGCCCGCGGGTGCCGGGTGTGCTCAGGTCGACGGCGCTCATACGGCGGCCTCCTTCTCGGTCTTGTCGGCCACGGTCCTGTCGGGCGCGGCCTTCCCGGCCTCGGTCTTCCCGGCCTCGCCCTTGTCGGCCTCGGTCTTCTCCGCGTCGGTCCTCTCGGCGCGGTGTCCGGTCAGGCGCAGGAAGACGTCGTCGAGGCTCGGCCTGCGCAGCCCGATGTCCTCGACCGGTACGCCCTCGTCCTGGAGCGTGCGCGCGACCTCCGTCAGCGCGGAGACCCGGTCGACCACGGGCGCGTGCACCCTCAACTCGCCCTCCTCCGCCTCGGGTTCACCGTCCGAGACGCGGGCCACGACCTTCACCACGCGCGGGATGTCGGACCGCTCGGCGACGACGACCTCGATCCGGTCGCCGCCGACGAGGTTCTTCAGCCCGTCCGGGGTGTCGTCGGCGATGCCCCGCCCCTGGTCGATGACGGTGATGTGCGAGGCGAGCTTGTCGGCCTCCTCCAGGTACTGGGTCGTCAGCAGCACGGTCGTCCCGCCGGCCACCAACGCCCGTACCGACTCCCAGACTTCGCCCCGGCTGCGGGGGTCGAGCCCGGTCGTCGGCTCGTCGAGGAAGAGGACGGCCGGGGCGAGGATCATCGACGCGGCGAGGTCGAGGCGGCGCCGCATGCCGCCGCTGTACTTGCCGACGCCCTTGTCGGCGGCGTCGGTCAGGTCGAACTGCTCCAGCAGCTCGGCGGCCCGCAGCTTGGCCCGCTTTCCGCCCAGGTGGAAGAGCCGGCCGAACATCTCCAGGTTCTGCCGGCCGGTGAGCACCTCGTCCACCGCCGCGTACTGCCCGGTGAGGCCGATGCGCGCACGGACCTCGCGCGGCTGCCGGGCCACGTCGAGACCGGCCACGGTCGCCCGGCCGCCGTCCAGCCTGATCAGCGTGGACAGGATGCGTACGGCGGTGGTCTTGCCGGCGCCGTTCGGCCCGAGCAGACCGTGCACCGTCCCCTCACGGACGGCCAGGTCGAAGCCGTCGAGGGCGTGCTTCTCGCCGTAGCGCTTCTCCAGGCCCTCCGCCTGTACCGCGTATCCGTCGCCCATGGGTCCAGGTCCCCCTTCTCGGTAATCGAGTCTGTAATTGAGTACACCGTACCCGATTGCGCGTACACCGTACCCAGTTTTTCGCGCAGGACCTAGACTCGGCCCCATGACGAGCGGCAAGGGCGGCACGGGCGGTACAGAGACCAGCGGAAGCGGCGACATCGTCCGCACCCTGGAGTTGCTGTGGGAGACAGGCCGACGGCCGAGCCGCGGACCCAAGCCGGCCCTCACCCTGGACCAGATCGTGGAAGCGGCCGTCCGGGTCGCGGACACCGAGGGCCTGGAGTCGGTGTCCATGCGCCGGGTCGCCGCCGAGCTGGGCACCGGCACGATGTCGCTGTACCGCTACGTCCCCGGCAAGGCCGAGCTGCTCGACCTGATGCTGGACCGCGTCCAGCGGCCCTCCGAGAACCCCGCCGACCTCGGCGACGGCACCTGGCGCGCGGCACTGGAGGCCCTGGGCCGCGCGACCCTCGACCTCTACCGCCGCCACCCCTGGCTGCTCCAGGTCAACCAGTCCCGCCCGATCCTCGGCCCGAGCGCCCTGGACGGCATGGAGAAGGTGCTCGCACGCATCAAGCCGATGGGCCTGTCCGACCCCGAGCTGGTCTCGGCGATCATCATGATCGACGGATACGTCGTCGGGGCCGCGCGCACCCAGCTGTACGCGCAGGAGGCGGAGCGCCGGACCGGCCTGACGGACACGGAGTTCTGGCAGGCCCAGACCCCGATGCTGGAGAAGGTCCTGGCGTCCGGCCGCTACCCCCTCATGGCCTCCCTCGACGAGAACACCTGGGGCACCGACTTCGACCACTTCGAGTTCGGGCTGCAGCGGATCCTGGACGGGCTGGAGGTGTTCGTCGCGGGGCGGGCGGAGGAGCGGCGGGAGGGGCAGGCGGAGGGGTCTCCGTCACCTACGGAGCGGCAATAGCCCCCGCTCTGGCGCACCAGCCCCCTGCCCCCACCGCCGACGCGGCAGCCACCCACCGCCGACGCAGCAACCACTCACCGCCGGCGGAACAGCCTCCGCACCCCGAAGAGCAGCACACACGCGACGGCCACCGCGACGGCGCCGACCTTGATGTCCCCGCTCGACCCGCCGTTGCCGTCGCCGTCGCCTCCGGAGGCCGAACTACCGCTTCCGGACGAGGAGTCGGAGGACCCGGCGTCCTCGGGCGGGTCCTGCGCGACGACAGCGCTGCCCGCCCCCTCACTGCCGAGCATGAGCTTGGAGCCGTCGGGCGAATAGCTGACGGACTCCCCCTGCCCGAGGGGCACGCTGATGCGCTCCAGCCGCTTGAGCTTGCCGCCGTTCCAGTCGTAGGCGATGCCGCCGAAGTAGCCGCGTACGGCGAGGGTCCGGCCGTCCGGGGAGAAGGTGGCGTCGGTGGCCCACAGGTCGACCGGGGTGATGGGCTTGAAGACGTTCGTGCCGGAGGCGGAGAGCTTGGCCGGTGACTCGTAGAGGTGTCCGCCGTCCTCCTGCTTGTCGATGATGTAGACGCGCCCGGTCTTGGGGTGCACGACGAGCGACTCGGCGTCGCGGGGCCCGTCGGAGTACTTCACCACGTACTGCGTGGCCCGGATCGACTGGTCCTTGAGCGTCTTCGGTTCCGGCAGCCGGTAGACCCACACATAGGGCCACTCCACACCGTCGTTGTCGCCGATGTCGCCGACGTAGATCTCGTTCCCCGGCCCCATGGCGATCGCCTCCACGTCGCGCGGGGTGCCGATGCCGGTCATGGTGATCGTCGCGACGGTCTCGCCGGTGCTGCTGTCGACGGCGTAGAGGTAGGCGCCCTCGTCCTGGTCGTTGTGCGTCCAGTAGATGCCCGGGTGCTGACGGGAGGCGGCGAGGCCGCTGGACTCCGTGATGCGGGGGTCCTTGATCGTGAAGTCCTCGTTCCCGTCGGCGGCGGAGGCGGGTACGGCGGTGAACGCCCCCACAAGAAGGACCCCGGCAAGAGACGCGAGCAATCGGCGCATGGCCCCAAGCCTGCCATCCCGGCCGGGTTCACGGGGCCGGGCCGACCTCAGTAGGATCTACGACGACATCGCGTGTCGGTCACCGGTCGGGTGAGGCATGGAGGTGTCGGGAGATGCCCTCGGAGGCATTCCTTGTCAGTCGAGTTGAACCACACGATCATCCATGCCCGGGACAACCGGGAGTCCGCGGAGTTCTTCACGGACCTGCTGGGCCTTGAGATCACCGCGGAGTGGGGCCCCTTCATCGCAGTCGCCCTGAGCAACGGCGTCACGCTGGACTTCGCCACGATCCCCGCGGACAAGATCGCGCTCCAGCACTACGCCTTCCTGATCTCCGAGGAGGAGTTCGACGCGGCGTACGCGAAGATCAAGCAGCGCGATATCGAGCACTACGCCGATCCGCAGCAGCAACACCCCGGCACGATCAACCACAACGACGGGGGCCGCGGGGTGTACTTCATGGACCCGGCGGGCCACGCCATGGAACTCATCACCGTGCCGTACGGCGGCTGGACCTCGTAACACCAGGCGCAGGCGGCGTGTCAGGCTTCACACGCCGCCTGCGCCTACCGACAGGTAACGATCGTCCATCATGAGCGGATGCTCAGGTTCATGCCCGTCGGCGACTCCATGACCATCGGCAGCGCCGGCGAACACACGTGGCGCTACCGCATGTGGCAGCACCTGCGTGAGACGTACAGCGGTCCCTTCGCGCTCGTCGGCCCGCGCGAGACCCTGTACGACAAGGCGCTGGACGCACCGACGTCGTACGAGTACGCCGACCCCGACCCGGCCTTCCCGCGCGCCCACCTCGCCGGCTGGGGCGAGGGCTGGCTGCACATGGCACCGCTGATCGGTGACGCGGTGCGGTCGTGCCGGGCGAACGTGCTGCTGGTGTCGCTGGGCCTGATCGACCTGGGGTTCTATACGAACGCGGAGCAGACGGCGGAGAACGCGCGGGCGTTCGTGGCCGAGGCGCGGGCGGCGAACCCGAAGGTACGGATGGTCGTCCTGCCGGTGACCCCGAACGTGCGCGCCGAGTCGGACCCGCCCTTCGCCGCCGAGGTCACCCGCTTCAACGAGTTGCTGGCCAAGACGGTGGCCGACCTGGACGAGCCGCGCTCGCCTTTGCTGCTGGCCTCCCCTCCGCCGTCGTACGACATCCATCTCGACACGTACGACGGGACGCACCCGAACGCGAGCGGGGAGCACAAGATCGCGGGGGCGTTCGCGGCGGCGATGTACCAGGCGTGGGATTTGGGCGAGCCCTACGGCGCCTGACTGTTGATCGCCTGACTCTCGATGACCTGACTCTCGATGACCTGACTCTCGATGGCCTGAATGAGCTGATCGGCACAGGGGCGGACGCGCGGGAGCAGGTCGTCGCCCCAGTGCTCGTCCCGCTCGCCGAGGTAGAGGGCGCGGGCGTGCGCGAGGACGGGGCGGTGCTCGGCGGGGAGCCGGGCGAGGGCCCAGTCGGCGGCGGCGTCCTTGGAGCGGATGGCGCCGGTTTCGAGGGTGGTCCAGATCCGGGCGAGGGTGAGCAGGACGTTACGGGTGTCGGAGTCCAGCTCGGCGAGGAGCTCGGGTACGCCGGTGACGATCGCACGTCTGAGGTCCGCGGGTGGCACGGGGTCGAGGAGTTCTGCGGGTGGGGGGCCGTAGAGCGGGGCGTTCGCGAGCAGCACCATCGTGAGGAGCGGGGCGAGGTCGGGGCTGGGTTCCGGGGCGGGGGTGACGCCGCGCCCGTAGTCGGCGCGCAGCCATTCGCCGTAGAGGAAGTCGCAGGTGGGCGGGTAGCGCCAGGGGCGTACGTCGTCCTGCACGACGACGATGAGCTCGACGGGGCGGGAGGCTCCGCCGGACACCTTCATCAACTCCTGCACCAGTGCGTGCCGTTGGGCACGGGTGGTGGGCTCGCGTACGACGACCAGGACGTCGATGTCGCTGTGGGGGCGCAGGCCGCCGAGGGTGGCGGAGCCGTGGAGGTAGATGCCGAGGACGGTGTCGGGGAGGGTGCGGTGGAGGAGAGGGAGGAGGGGGTCGGTGCTGGGGTCTGGCATGTGCCTCCGCCTTCGTGTCCTGGTCAGGGTGCGGCACCAAGCTCAAGCCGCGCAGAGGAGCAGCTTCCTGGGAGCGGGTCCGACGCAGTCCCCGGTCCACGAGTGTCCTCATGGCGTCCCGGCCCGCTCCGGAGTGCGGCGTGTGCCACGGTGCCGCATTCTGGTTCGGGATTCGTGACGGACACACCCGTGCGCCGAAGGAGGAGTCGTGACCGTGCTGACCCGGATTCCTCTGGAGGGCGGGGGCTCTGTCCTGGTCGAGGCACCGGCCGGGGTGGAGGGGCCGGTGAAGGCAGGGCGGCTGGGGGACTTCGTCCGGGACGTGCCGGCGACCCTCCAGGATGCTCTGGAGCCGATCACGCAGGCGGCACAGGCGGCCCTCGAACAACTGCGGAAGGTTCGGCCCGACGCGGTCACGGTCGAGTTCGGCGTGGACCTCTCCGTGGCGGCCGGCGCGGTGATCACCAAGGGGATGGCCGGTTGTCATCTGCAGGTGACGGTGTCGTGGGAGGCCGACGGTGGCTAGCGCCGCGCAGTGGGCGGACGGCGGCATGCCGTCGGACCTGCCCATGGCGGTGGCACAGCTCCTCGGGCCCGACGGGAGGGCGGCGGGAGCCGGTTTCCTGGTGGCCGAGGACCTCCTGGTCACCTGTGCGCACGTGATCCGGGCGGCCGAGGCCGGGCCCCGGGACCGAGTACTGCTGACCTTCCCCCGAGTGGCGGGTGCCGACCGGCTGGAGGGGCACGTCGAGGAGTGGCGGGTGCCCGAGGAAGAGGATGTCGCCTTCGTCCGGCTACCCGAAGCCCCGCCCGGTACCTGGGTGTTGCCGCTGGGGTCCGCCGAGGGGTGCGGGGGCCACAAGGTCCGGTCGTTCGGCTTTCCGGCCCAGGCGCCGCAGGGCGGACACTTGGGCGTCGGAAAGGTGGCCGATCTGCTGCCGGCCTCGCCGGACAGGGGCGCGCTTCTTCAGCTGACCGAGGCCAACGACCTCACCACCGGGTTCAGCGGTGGTCCGGTGCTGGATGAGACGACCGGCCTGGTCATCGGGATGCTCACCGAGATCACGGCACCCGACGTGTTCCAACGGGGGCAGGGCATCGCGTACGTCACGCCCACGCAGGTCCTGCGGGAGATCATGCCCGACCTGGCCGAGCAGGAGGTGTGCCCGTACCGGGGGCTGGAGCCGTTCGCCGTGGAACACGCGCGCTGGTTCAAGGGGCGGGGCGAGGCGATACGGCAGGTCCTGGCGAACCTGGCCGGACAGCGCCCGCTGGCCCTGCTGCTCGGCCCGTCCGGGTCGGGCAAGTCGTCCCTGATCCAGGCGGGGGTGCTGCCGGCCTTGGCGGAGGGGGAACTGCTGGGCAGTGACCGCTGGCTGCCGTTGCTGGCACGGCCCCGCCAGGACCTGCTGACGGAGATCGAGCGAGCCGGGCTGCCCGGGGCACGCCACGACGGGCTCACGGCGGCGGTCAACCGCAGGCTGGCGAGCGAGCCCGACTCCCCTCGTGTGCTGCTGGTCATCGATCAGTTCGAGGAGCTGCTGGTCCAGGGCACTGACGGACGGCTGCAGGAATTTCTCGCCGTCATCGAGGACATCACCACGGTCGCCGATGCCTGCACCAAGCTCAGCGTGATTCTCGTCATGCGAGACGACTTCTACCCCCAACTGGCCGCAAGCGCCCCGAAGTTACTGGAAGCCGCGACGCCCGGTCTGCTCAATGTGCCCGGCGCGCTGGGCCGGCAGGACCTGCACGACATCATCGTCCTGCCCGCCCGTGACGTGCGGCTCGGCTTCCAGCAAGGGCTGCCCGAGCAGATCATCAGCGACGTCCTGGAGACCACCCCCGACGAGGCGATGACCCGCCAGGCTCCCGTCACCGTGCTGCCGCTGCTTGAGATGACCCTCAAGCAGCTGTGGCGGCAGCGGAAGGACGGCTACTTCACCCACGAGGCGTACAGACGCATCGGAGCGGTCAGCGGGAGCCTGACCACGTGGTGCGACAGCGCGCTGGAGGAGCTGTCGCCCGATCAGCGGCGTATCGCAAGGAGTGTCCTCACCTCACTGGTGCGCCCCGCGGACCCGAACCGCCGTGTCCCGCCCGTCCGCGCACAGGTGCCCCTCGACGAACTGCGCGACCTGGCGGCCGGCCCCGACAGCGCGCCCGATGGCGACGTGGACGCCGTCATCGCCACTCTGGCCCGCCATCGCATCATCACCACGCAGACTCTCCGCGACCCACATCGCCACCCGGATGCCCCGCGTGAGCCGGTCGCGGAACTGATCCATGACGCGCTCATCCGCGACTGGGGCACGCTGCGCGAGTGGGTGCGCCAGGATCACCGGTTCCACGAGTGGCTCGATCGGGCGCGTGAACGGCAGCTGCGCTGGGCCGAGAAGCGGGATCCGGGGGACCTGCTCGCGGGTTCGGCCCTCGCGGAGGGCATCGATCAGTCACGGCGTCATGGTCTGCCGGACGACATCGCGGCCTTCCTCGCCGCGAGCCGACAGCGCCAGGAGGTGATCGCCCAGCGGCGCAGACGTGTGATCACCTATCTGGCCACGTTGCTGGTGATCGCGCTGCTTGCCGGCGCGGGGGCGTTCTGGCAGTGGCGGGCCGCTGTCGCCGAACGGGCGGCGGCCCTTTCCCGCCAGCTCGCCACCGAGTCCGGCACGCTCATCGACGTAAACCCCGAACTCTCCTCGCTATTGGCCGTCCAGGCATACCGCACCAGCCACACGCCCGAGGCCCTCGCGAGCCTGCGCACCGCCGCGTACCTCCCCCTGGGCCGGCGTCTGCTCGGGCATACCGATGCTGTGAGCTCGGTGGCGTTCAGCCCCGACAGCCACACCCTCGCCACCGGCAGTTCCGACGGCACCGTGCGCGTGTGGGATATCGACACCGGCAAGACCCGCACCAGGCTCACCGGTCTCTCCGGCGAGGTGAACTCGGTGGCGTTCAGCCGTGACGGCGGCACCATCGCCACCGGGAGTTCCTACAGCGCGTGGCTGTGGGATGCCGTCACCGGCAAACCGCGCACCCCCCTGACCGGGCACACCAACACGGTGCATGCCGTCGCGTTCAGTCCGGACGGCCACACCGTCGCCACCGCCGGCGCGGACGGCACCGCGCG
>NZ_FNHV01000002.1:145569-301345 GCF_900103585.1 Streptomyces sp. cf386 | reverse complement strand
TTGTGGGACGCCGCCACCGGCAAACCCCGCACCAAGCTCACCGGGCACACCGCCCAGGTGCTCTCGGTCGCGTTCAGCCCCGACGGCCACACGCTCGCCACCGGAGGTGGTGATGACACCATGCGGCTGTGGGACGCCGCCACGGGCGAACTCCGCACCAAGGCGGACGTGCTCACCGGCGCGGTGTTCTCCGTGGCATTCAGTCCCGACGGCCGCACACTCGCCATCGCCGGCACCAACCGTCTCACGCGGCTGTGGGATGTCAGCACCGGTGCGATGAGCAGGTCGCTGATCGGTCATACCGACGATGTGAACTCAGTGGCGTTCAGCCCCGACGGCCACACACTCGCCACCGGAAGCGACGACAGAACCGCACGCCTGTGGAACGTCAGCCCCGGCGGTGACGCGTCCCTGGTCGGCCACACCGGCCTGGTCTACTCGGTGGCCTTCAGCCCTGACGGCAAGACCGTCGCCAGCTCCAGTGCCGACACAACCGCACGCCTGTGGGACGTCACCACCGGAGAGCAACGCCTCATCCTCCGCGGACACGATGACCACGTACTCGGGGTCGCGTTCAGCCCCGCCGGCCACACCGTCGCCACCGCCGGCGCAGACGGCACCATGCGACTGTGGGACGCCACCACCGGCAAACCCCGCGCCTCCCCCATGAACGCCACCACCCCGCTGCACTCGGTGGCGTTCAGTCCTGACGGCCACACACTTGCCACCGGCGGCCGCGACGGCACGGTGCGGTTGTGGGATGCCGCCAACGGCAAACCCCGTACCAAGCTCACCGGGCACACCGATGTGGTGTACACCGTCGCGTTCAGTCCCGACGGCGGCACCCTCGCCAGCGGAAGCGTCGACAAGACCGCACGCCTGTGGGACGTGGCCACCGGAAAGGCACACACCATTGCCGCCCCCGATCACGTTCTCAACGTGGCGTTCAGCCCCGACGGCGACACCCTCGCCACCGCCATCGGTGACTACACCGTGCGGTTGTGGGACGTCTCCACCCGAAAGACCCGGACCACCCTCACCGGGCGTACCGACGCTGCGGAGTCGGTGGCGTTCAGTCCCGACGGCCGCACACTCGCCACCGCCGACTCCGGCTGGACCACGGGCCTGTGGGACGTGGCCAGCGGTAAGAGCCGCATGACCCTGATCGGGCAGCACACCGAAGAGGTGACTTCAGTGGCGTTCAGTCCGGACGGCCGTGTCCTCGCCTCGGGCAGCGGCGACAAGACTGTGCGTCTGTGGCATGCCGCCCTCCCTGAACCCTCCGAAGCGATCCATCAGATCTGCCGAGCCGTCAACCGGGACCTGACCTCGCAGGAACGGACCGCTTACCTCCCAGGCCAGTCACCAGGCCCCGTCTGTTCCTCTCACCCCTAGGGCGTTTCAGTCCTACTTGCTGTGCAGCTCCCCCAGCGCGGCGGGGTCCTCCTCCAGCGCGGTGGCCGCCGCCTTCCAGGCGGTGTCCTCGGGGAAGAGTGCGCTGCGCAGGAAGGCGGAGGTGAGGTGCTGGATCAGGGCTACGCGTGCGGGGCTCTCGTCGGTCGTCTCGGCGACCTCGTATCCGGGGATGCCGCCGAGCGAGTGCTCCGCCCCGAACAGCGTGAGCAGGCTCTTGGCTCCCGGGCTGTGGGTGTAGGGGTCGGTGAACCAGTCGGGTCCGCGAGCGGTCAGGTGCGACTGGTCGTTGTCCCCGGCGACGATGAGAGCCGGTGTCGTCATGTGGTCGAACGACGGCCTCATGAAGGGGAAGTGCTCGGAGGCGAACGGGGTCAGGGCGTCGCCCAGGCCTGCCATGGCGAGCAGCACACCCGCGCCGACACGGGGGTCGGACATGTCCTCGCCGGCAACTCCGTCGGAGTCCAGGACGCGGGCGCCCAGCAGCGCGCTCGCCGTCTGGGCTCCCCAGGAGTGGCCCGCCACGGCGATACGGCTGCGGTCGACGCGCCCGTCGAGACCCGGCACGGCGGCTTCCAGGACGTCGAGGCCGTCCAACGCCCGCTTGAGGTCCTCGATACGAAAGCGCCAGATCCGCGGTGTACGGGGGTCATCGGCAGGGATGCCGAGGGTCCTGGAGTCGAGGTGGGTCGGCTGGACGACCACGAAGCCCTGCGCGGCCCAGAAGTCCGCCAGCGGGGCGTAGCCGTTCATCGACCAGCCGAAGCCGTGCGAGAAGACGATGACGGGCAGATCGCCGCCGGTCGCGGGGGCGCAGACGCGGACCTGGAGGTCCTCGCCGCGGCCCGGGGCGGACAGGACGACGGGTTTCGCAGACAGCACCGTGGCGGGCGCCGGGCGGGGAGATCCCGTGATCTTCTGCACGTTCGCCGTGTTCGAGTCGGACATGGAAGTGCCTCCGTCGGGTGTCTTCACAGTCATGGTGGTGATGGACAGACGGGTCCCCCGGTCTGCCATCATGGGCGAAACGGAACCTTGTTCCGCAAACGATACGGAACACGGTTCCGTTTTCGCAACGGCAGGGAAGGAGCGCCGCGGTGAACGACAGCGGCCAGAGCGCGGGAAGCGCAGCCGGATCCAAGCGCAAGGACGTCTTGCGCAACCAGCAGACCCTGCTGGACGCGGCCGCCGCGGTCTTCGTCACCTCGGGCGTGGAAGCGCCGGTTCGCGACATCGCCGCCAAGGCCGGCGTCGGGACAGGCACGATCTACCGCCATTTCCCCACCCGGGCGGACCTCGTCATCGCCGTCTACCGCCACCAGGTCGAAGCCTGCGCCGAAGCCGGGCCGACCCTGCTGACGACCAGCCCGACACCGCACGCCGCCCTGGAACAGTGGGTCGACCTCTTCGTCGACTTCCTGGTCACCAAGCACGGGCTCGCGGCCGCACTGCGATCCGACAGCAGCGGCTTCGAGACACTGCACGCCTATTTCCTCGACCGCCTCCTGCCGACGTGCACCCAACTCCTCGACGCGGCGGTGGCCTCCGGCGAGATCAGCCCCGGCCTGGACGCCTACCAGCTCATGCGCGGCATCGGAAACCTCTGCATCGGCGCCGAGAGCGACTCCCGCTACGACGCGCGGCGACTGGTCGGGCTTCTCGTCGCGGGGCTACGTCGGCCGAGCTGACCGTGGCCCGCCGGCCGAGCATCTCGCCACGACGTCGCTCAGCAACTCACCCTCCACAAACGGGACTTCCTCCGTCGGCACCGACCGCCAGTCCAGCGGCCAGGTGACGCCGGTCAGCGCCGGTACGCCTACGTACGCCGAGTAGCCGACGGCGCGCGTCAGGGTGCGTACGCCGGGGGGCCAGCGGTGGGCGGTGGCGGTTTGCGGGGGCAACAGGAAGTACAGGTATCGCTCGCCCGTGAGTTCGCGGATGATCGGGCCCGCGTCGAAGTGGGTGCGGAGCAGGAGTTCGGCGGCGGTGCGTTCTGCCTGGGCGCCTTTCATGCGTACGGCGTCGAAATGGATGCCGGCGTGGCGGAGGGCGTGGCCTGCGTCGGGGATCCAGGTGGGGAGCCAGGGGTTGGCGATTTTCTCGTACATGCCGCAAATGCAACCGGGTGCTTACATACTGTGACCAGGGGTTCGTGGTGGTGGTGCGGGGCTGTGTAGTTGGGGAGGTGCGTGTGCGTTCCGGTGATCGAGGGTCGGAGTCGTTCGGTGCGTTGCTGAGGTTCTTTCGCGAGCGGGCCGGGATGACACAGGAGGGGTTGGCGAAGCACGTCGGCTACTCCAAGTCGCAGGTGGCGATGGTGGAGCGGGGTGAGCGGTCGCCGAAAGGGAAGTTCGTCGAGATCGCGGACCAGGTGCTGGGTGCACAGGGTGCACTGCTGGTGCTGGCGGAGAAGGAGTTCAAGAAAGACGGGCTTCCACCGTGGACCGAGGACTACCTGGCGGAGGAACGGAAGGCTGCCGCGCTGCGCATGTACCAGTCGCATCTGATGCCCGGCTCCCTGCAGACCGAGGCATACGCGCGAGCGGTCTTCGCCTCGAACCGCTGGCCGACCTTCGACGACGAGGACGTCGAGAGCAAGGTGGCAGCCCGATTGGAGCGCCAGCAGCTCTTCCAGCGCAAGCCCGCTCCAAATGTCAGCTACGTGCTCGAAGAGAGCGTGCTGACACGTCCGTTGGGTGGCAAGGCCGCACTCAAGGGGCAGCTACACCACATCCTCGACATCGGCCAACTTCGCCACGTCGAAATCCAGGTCATGCCGCACGACCGCGCGGTGCACGCCGGTCTGAACGGCAACATGATCCTCCTGGAGACGACCGAGCGACGTCAGCTCGCCTACATCGAAGGCCACCGTGGCGGATACTTCGTCAGCGAACAGCCCGACCTGGGTGACCTGTTCGGCAAATATGGCACCCTGCGAGCACAGGCCCTCACGCCCGAGGAGTCCGCGACGCTGATCGAAGAGGTGGCAGGGAAGCTATGAGCACGAACCTCACCTGGTTCAAGAGCAGCTACAGCGGAAGTGAGGGCGAGTGCCTCGAAGTCGCCCTCACCCCCATCACCATCCACATCCGCGACTCAAAAAACCCCACCACCCCAGCCGTCCAGATAGCCCCCACCACCTGGACGACCTTCCTCAACTCCCTGCCTTAGAACATCCCGTTGTCATTGGCGGACGTCGCCGGAACATCCTGGATCACATCCCAGTGCTCCACGATCTTCCCGCCCCGCACCCGGAACAGATCCACGATCGCCTGCCCCCGCTCCCCCGGCGCGTTGACGTAGTGACTGTGAACCGCCACCAAATCACCCTCGGCGATCACCCGCTTAGGCGTGACCTTCAACTGCGGGAACGCCTCGAAGTACGCGCCCAGCCCTGACTTCACGCCGTCCACACCATCCGCGATGTTCGGGTTGTGCTGGTGGTACTCGGGACCCCAGAACCGATCGACGGCGGACAAGTCCTTCCGCACCAGCAGCTGATCGAAGGCCTCGACCACCAGCTTCTTGTTGTACGCAGTGAGCCACCCCGGCCCCGGCCGCTCCGTCCGCGGCCAACTCTCCGTCGAGAACATGTCGTTGCCGTTGGCCGAAGTCGCCGGCACCTCCTGCCCCACGTCCCAGTGCTCGGCGATCTTCCCGCCCTGGAACCGGAAGATGTCGACGACGGCCTGCCCCCTCGTACCCGGCGTAGCGACGACGTTGGAGTGCACCAGCACGAGGTCGCCCTCGGAGATGACCCGCTTGATGTCGTACGCGAAGTCCGGGAACTGCTGGTGGACCGCGACACCGAGGTTCTTCAACGTCTCGGCACCGTCCGGTGCGAGCGGGTTGTGCTGGATGTAGTCCGGGCGGACGTAACGGTCGACGACCTCGGTGTCGCCCTGCTCGAAGACACCCCTGAGGACGTGCACGGCGACGGCCTTCTGGTAGCCGAGGCGGGCCTGATCGCCGTAACCGGCGTAGTCGGCCGAGGCCGAGGCAGAAGCAGAAGCAGAAGCCGAAGCAGCCGGTATCGCCACGGCGGGCACCGCTGCGGCGCCCAGCAGGGCCGCGGAGGCCAGGACAGCGACAAGTGCCCTACGGGCAGGCGTGGTGGGGGTCACGATGCTCTCTCTCCAACTTTTCCAGAGAATATTGAAAGTTCAAGCTGACACTGCCCACAGGAAAGCACTAACTGCCAGTTAGCGTCAATATCTCTTGCCTAGAGCGCACTCCACACAGCTAGCGTTCAAGCCATGAAGTACACGCAGCTCGGACGCACGGGACTCAAGGTCAGCCGGCTCGTCCTCGGCACCATGAACTTCGGTCCGCAGACGGACGAAGCGGACAGTCACGCGATCATGGACGCGGCGCTGGACGCGGGTATCAACTTCTTCGACACCGCCAACGTGTACGGCTGGGGCGAGAACAAGGGCCGTACCGAAAGCATCATCGGCAACTGGTTCGCCAAGGGCGGCGAGCGGCGCGACAAGGTCGTCCTCGCCACCAAGGTGTACGGCAACATGGGCGGGGACGGCCCGGCGTGGCCCAACCACGACAAGCTGTCGGCCCTCAACATCAGGCGTGCCGTGGACGCGTCGCTCAAGCGGCTCCAGACGGACTACATCGACGTCTACCAGTTCCACCACATCGACCGCGCCACTCCCTTCGAGGAGATCTGGCAGGCCATCGACGTGCTGGTCCAGCAGGGGAAGATCCTGTACGTCGGCTCGTCCAACTTCCCCGGGTACAAGATCGCCCAGGCCAACGAGGTCGCCGCCCGGCGCGGCGGCACCATCGGCCTCGTCAGCGAGCAGTGCCTGTACAACCTGTTCGAGCGCCGCGCCGAGATGGAGGTCATCCCGGCCGCGCAGGAGTACGGGCTCGGCGTCATCCCGTGGTCGCCGCTGCACGGCGGACTGCTCGGCGGCGTCCTCAAGAAGGAGGTCGAGGGCGGGCGGCGCGGCTCCGGGCGGGCCGCGGACTCCCTCGGCGACCCCGCCGTACGCACGAAGATCCAGGCGTACGAGGACCTGCTCGACAAGCACGGCCTTGAGCCCGGCGAGGCCGCCCTGGCCTGGCTGCTCACCCGCCCCGGCGTGACCGGCCCGATCGTCGGCCCGCGCACGGCCGAGCAACTGGAGTCCGCACAGCGCGCCGTCGAGTTGGAGCTGAGCGAGGAGCTGCTGGCCGGGCTGGACGAGATCTTCCCGGGGCCTGGCCCTTCACCCGAGGCGTTCGCCTGGTAACTCCATGAGAGCAACGCCCTATAGGGGCGCGGGGAACTGCGCGACCAGCCACCGACGGCCCGCGGCCGACGGACAGCGCGTAGTTCCCCGGCTCATCCCGCGGAGCGAAGCGCAGCCGCCAGCGCCACCACCACGAACATCAACACAAGCGCACCGGCCATGATCCGGTTCCGGGTTTTCGGGTCCACGTGACCGAGCCTAACCGGCCCCTCCGAGCGGCCAACGGGCGACCGCCTCGTAGCGGGGCTGCTCCCCCGCCACCCCGGACGTCGGCAGATTGCTGCGCACGAGCACCAGCTCGCCCACCGTCCAGGTCCGGCTCGTGAACGCGTCGAGGGTCGCGACATACGGCCGTACGTCCACCGCCGACCGGCTCCTGGCCACCGTCAGGTGGGCCTTGTACCGCCGGTGGTCCCCCATCGGCACCCCGGCCTTCCGCGCCGCCGCCTCGCTCCGGTCCGCCAGCAGCCGCAGGGTCTCCAGGTCCCCCTCCGCGCCCGCCCACAGGGCCCGCCCGTGCCCGAACTGACCGCCGCCGCTGAGCGCCAGCGG
This sequence comes from Streptomyces sp. cf386, assembly GCF_900103585.1. Classification (GTDB taxonomy): domain Bacteria; phylum Actinomycetota; class Actinomycetes; order Streptomycetales; family Streptomycetaceae; genus Streptomyces. The sequence goes on along the minus strand of NZ_FNHV01000002.1, from coordinate 294,131 downwards.
GAAGGTGGGCGTACGGTGCGCGGCGCGCTCCAGCCGCGCCGACAGGTCCGGTACGAGGCCGTCGTCGACCTCGCCGTAGAAGGCGAGGGTGAAGTGCCACCCCGGGTGGCCGGTCCAGCGCAGCCGGTCCGCATCCGGCAGCCCTCGCAACTCCGCGACCTCGGCGGCGAGTTCGCGGGTCACGTCCTCGGGCGGCAGTACGGCGGCGAAGAGTCTCATGACACCCAGACTGGCACGATGAGGGGATGGAGATCATCATCAGGGACGGCGGGCCCGACGACATCCCCGCGATACTCGGCATGCTCGACAGCGGTGTGGAGTGGCTGGTCGCGCAGGGGCGGACGGGGCAGTGGGGGACGAAGCCGCTGTCCCAGAGCCCGAAGACGGTGGAGTCGGTGGCCCGCTACATGGACGAGGGCGATGTCTTCATGGCCGAGGTCGACGGCGTACCGGCCGCCACCCTCACCCTCACCGACTCGCCCGGCCCCTTCCTGGCCCACCTCCCGCCGGTCGGCGAGCCCGAGCGCTACATCCACTGGCTCGCCTCCGACCGTCGCTTCAAGGGCCACGGCGTGGGCAGCGCCCTGCTCACGCACGCCGCCGAGGTGACCCGGCAGGCGGGCGTCTCCCTCCTGCGCGTGGACTGCTACGCGGGCGCCGACGGCAAGCTCGTCCGCTACTACGAGAGCAACGGCTTCGTGCGCACCGAGACGTACAAGGGGACGGACGACTGGCCGGGGCAGGTGCTGGCCCGGAGGGTCTAGGACCTGCCCCGGCCTCCGGGCTGCCCAGCGGGGATCAGGCGGCTCGGGCCACGCGGGCCAGCTCCTCCTGTCGCTGCCTCGGCACGAACCCCACCCGCGGATGGCCGCGATTCCAGCCGACCGACAGGCGCAGGTCGCCGACGCGGGCCAGGAGCAGAGCGATCGTGACGGCCGCGGTGGCGGTGATGGCGCCGCCCACCGCCAGGGCCACCCGGACGCCGTACGCGTCGGTGATCCAGCCGGCGATCGGCGCGCCCAGCGGTGCGCCGCCCATGAACACCATCATGTAGAGGGCCATCACCCGGCCCCGCATGGCCGGGTCGGTGGCCATCTGGATGCTGCTGTTGGCGGTCACGTTCACCGTCATGCCGAAGATGCCGATCGGCGCCATGAGCAGGGCGAACATCCACAGGGAGGGCGCGAACGCGGCCACGATCTCCATGGCGCCGAAGGCCAACGCCCCCGCGATCAGCACCCGCATCCGGGCCGTACCGCGCCGGGCCGCGAGCAGGGCGCCGGCCAGGGAGCCGACCGCCATCAGGGTGTTGAAGAGGCTGTAGGACCCGGCGCCCGCGCGGAAGACGTCGTCGGCGAAGGCGGACAGATAGACGGGGAAGTTGAAGCCGAAGGTGCTGACGAACCCGGCGAGGACGATGGTCCAGATCAGCTCCGGGCGCCCGGCGACATACCGCAGCCCCTCCCGCATCTGCCCCTTCCCGCGCGGAGCCCGCTCGACGGGGTACAGCTCACGCGCCCGCATCATCAGCAGACCCGCGATGGGCGCGATGAAGGACAGCCCGTTGGCGAGGAACGCCCAGCCGGTGCCCACGCCGGTGATCATCAGACCGGCGACGGCGGGGCCCACCAGACGCGCGGACTGGAAGTTCGCGGAGTTGAGGCTGACGGCGTTCTGGAGCTGGTCGGGGCCGACCATCTCGGAGACGAAGGACTGCCGGGCGGGGTTGTCGACGACGGTCGCCAGACCTACGGCGAAGGCGGCCAGGTACACATGCCAGACCTGGACGTGTCCCGAGAGGGTGAGGACCGCGAGCGCGATGCCGGTGGCGGCCATCGAGGTCTGTGTGACGAGCAGCGTACGGCGCTTGGGCAGGCGGTCGACGAGGACGCCGCCGTAGAGGCCGAACAGCAGCATCGGCAGGAACTGCAGGGCCGTCGTGATGCCGACGGCGGTGGCGGAGCCGGTGAGGCTGAGGACCAGCCAGTCCTGGGCGATGCGCTGCATCCAGGTGCCGGTGTTGGATACGACCTGGCCGAGGAAGAACAGGCGGTAGTTCCTGACCTTCAGCGAGCTGAACATCGAGGACTTGCGGGGCTCGGTGGCCTTGAGGCTCTTGAGGGCGGGCGGGGAGTCGTTGGGGTCTGGTGCGGGGGCGGAAGCTGCTCCGGGTCCCGAACTCAAAAGTGCTCGCCTCCTTGCGACGGCTACGGCTACGGCTTACAGATGGGCGAGCTTCTCCAGCACGGGGGCGGCGGCGCGGAGTTTCGCCCACTCGTCCTCGTCGAGACCCTCGACCAGGGTGGCCAGGAAGGCGTTGCGCTTGCGGCGGCTCTCCTCGAGCATCGCCTCGGCCTGCTCGGTCTTCGTGACGACCTTCTGGCGCCGGTCCTCCGGGTGCGGCTCCAGACGGACCAGTCCCTTGGACTCCAGCAGGGCGACGATGCGGGTCATCGACGGCGGCTGGACGTGCTCCTTGCGGGCGAGCTCACCGGGGGTGGCCTTGCCGCAGAGGGAGAGGGTGCCCAGCACCGACATCTCGGTGGGGCTCAGCGACTCATCGACCCGCTGATGCTTGAGCCGACGCGACAGTCGCATCACGGCGGAGCGCAGAGAGTTCACGGCGGCAGCGTCGTCGCCATGGGTAAGGTCCGACATGTTCCTTAGCATAACTCATTACCCTGACTAAAGACCACCGGGCGCGATATCACTCATCCGGGTGATTCGGTGGCGGAACGTAACACGTCGAGCCGACACATGCCGCGACCCTCGTGTCCATGGGGACCACCGTGCTCAGCCTGCGGATAGACCACGAGCTGCTCGAACGACTCCGGGAGCATGCGGCGAAAAGAGGAATGAGCGTCCAGGACTATGTCGTCCGGACGCTCATTCGTGATGACTTCGACGAGCGGTTCCAGTCCGCGGTCGAGGAGACCGAGAAGTTCTACGGGCTTACGTGAGCCCCAGTGCCGGCATCAGGTAGTAGAAGGCGAAGACGGCCGCCACGACGTACATCGCGACCGGCACCTCCCGGCCCCGCCCGGCGGCCAGGCGCAGCACCGCGAAGGTGATGAAGCCCATGCCGATGCCGTTGGTGATCGAGTAGGTGAACGGCATCATCACCATCGTCACGAAGGCCGGGACGGCGACCGTGTAGTCGGCCCAGTCGATCTCCTTGACCGAGTTGGCCAGGATCAGGAAGCCGACCGCGAGCAGCGCCGGGGTGGCCGCCTGGGACGGGACCATGGTGGCGACCGGCGTCAGGAACAGCGCCACACCGAAGAGGCCGCCGGTGACGACGTTCGCGAGGCCCGTGCGGGCGCCCTCGCCGACGCCGGCCGTGGACTCCACGAAGGCGGTGGTGGCCGAGGAGGAGCTGGCACCGCCCGCGGCGACGGCGAGGCCGTCGACGAACAGGACCTTGTTGATGCCCGGCATCTGTCCCTGGGCGTCGGTCAGCTTCGCCTCGTCGCTGACGCCCATGATCGTGCCCATGGCGTCGAAGAAGCAGGAGAGGAGGACCGTGAAGACGAAGAGGGTGCCGGTCAGCGCGCCGACCTTCTCGAAGCCGCCGAACAGGCTGAACTGGCCGATCAGCCCGAAGTCGGGGCTGGCGACGGGGTTGCCGGGCCACTTCGGGGTGGTCAGACCCCAGGACGGTACGTTCGCGACCGCCTCGATGATCAGGGCGAGCACGGTCATCGCGACGATCGAGATGAGGATCGCGCCGGAGACCTTGCGCACGATCAGCGCGAGCGTGAGCAGCGCGCCGAGGATGAAGACGAGCACCGGCCAGCCGTTGAGGTGACCGTCCGCGCCGAGCTGGAGCGGGACGGTGGTCATGGCGGCGTCCGGGATGCGGGAGACGAAGCCGGAGTCGACGAGGCCGATCAGCATGATGAACAGGCCGATACCGATGGAGATGGCCTTGCGCAGGCTGTAGGGCACGGCGTTCATGACGCGCTCGCGCAAGCCCGTGGCGACGAGCAGCATGACCACGAAGCCGGCCAGGACCACCATGCCCATGGCGTCAGGCCAGGACATACGGGGCGCGAGCTGGAGCGCGACGACCGAGTTCACGCCCAGACCGGCGGCGAGCGCGATCGGCACGTTGCCGATGACGCCCATCAGCAGCGTGGCGAAGGCCGCCGTCACGGCCGTGGCCGTGACCAGCTGTCCGTTGTCCAGCTGGTGGCCGTACATGTCCTTCGCGCTGCCGAGGATGATCGGGTTCAGCACGATGATGTATGCCATCGCGAAGAAGGTGGCGAAACCGCCGCGGATTTCACGGGGCAGGGAGCTGCCGCGTTCGGAGATCTTGAAGAAACGGTCGAGTGCGCCGTAGGCGGGCCCGGCTCCCGGCTGTTCAGGGGTGGGGGCCTTGGCAGGAGCCGAGGTGGACATGTTTTTGGTTGTTCCTACGATGAGAAGTGGTCAGACACAAACCGTTTCAGTATGAACATATAAAGCCGGGATCGGCCATCTCCGCGCGTAGATCCGCGTGGATCCGATCGCCTCGTAAGCTGTCCCTCATGGCGAAGTGGACCCCCAAGCACGAGGCGCCGGAGCCCCTGGAGGGGCCCGTGGTCGCGACCATCACCGGCGGCACGATTCTCTGGTTCGTCCTCTTCGTCGTTCAGCTGCCCTTCTACGGCTGGTTCGACGACCGCGAGATCACCTGGTGGGTGTGGACCTGCCTGGCCGGCGGCGGGCTGGGGCTCATCGGCATCTGGTACGTCCGCAAGCGCGACGCAGCGATCAAGCGGGCGGCCGCCGTCGAGGTGACGGAAGAGGAACAGTCACCCGCACCGACCACCGACTAGCCGGCCGTACAACCCCGGTACGACCCGCGTCCTCCCCAAGTCGGAACTTCCGTGCACTCGGCGGGTGAAGCCGTAAATCCGCACGTACCGTCGAATGCATGACGCATACCGACGCGGGCGCCGGACTGGATACCCCTGTGCACTCCGCCCGCGCCCCGGTGGCGACGGGCGGGCTCACCGCCGCCGAAGTGGCCGAGCGGGTCGCGCGCGGTGAGGTCAACGACGTACCGGTGCGCAGCAGCCGGTCGATGGCCGAGATCGTCCGTGCCAACGTGTTCACCCGGTTCAACGCGATCATCGGCGTGCTCTGGCTGATCATGCTGTTCGTCGCGCCCATCCAGGACAGCCTGTTCGGCTTCGTGATCCTCGCCAACACCGGCATCGGGATCATCCAGGAGTGGCGGGCGAAGAAGACCCTCGACTCGCTCGCCGTGATCGGCGAGGCACGGCCGACGGTACGGCGGGACGGGGTCGCCGGCGAGGTCAGTACGTCCGAGATCGTGCTGGACGACCTGATAGAGATCGGGCCGGGCGACAAGGTCGTCGTGGACGGGGTGTGCGTCGAGGCCGACGGGCTGGAGATCGACGAGTCGCTGCTCACCGGGGAAGCGGATCCGGTGGTCAAGCGGCCGGGGGACCAGGTCCTGTCCGGCAGTTTCGTCGTCGCGGGCGGCGGCGCCTTCCAGGCCACCAAGGTCGGCCGCGAGGCCTACGCCGCCCAGCTCGCGGAGGAGGCCTCGCGCTTCACCCTCGTCCACTCCGAGCTGCGCTCCGGCATCTCCACCATCCTCAAGTACGTGACCTGGATGATGATCCCGGCCGCGACGGGCCTGATCATCACCCAACTCGTCGTCAAGGACAACGCGCTCGACGACTCGATCGCCCGCACCGTCGGCGGCATCGTGCCGATGGTCCCGGAAGGGCTCGTGCTCCTCACCTCGGTCGCCTTCGCGATCGGCGTCATCCGCCTCGGCCGCCAGCAGTGCCTGGTGCAGGAACTCCCCGCCATCGAGGGCCTGGCCCGCGTGGACACGGTCTGCCTCGACAAGACGGGCACCCTGACCGAGGGCGGCATGGACGTCACCGAACTGCGGCCCCTGAACGGCAGCGACGAGGAGTACCTACGGCGGGTGCTGGGCGCCCTCGGCGAGTCCGACCCCCGCCCGAACGCCTCCCTCCAGGCCATCATCGACGCCTACCCGGACGCCGAGGACTGGCGCTGCACCGAGTCCCTGCCCTTCTCCTCCGCCCGCAAGTACAGCGGCGCCACGTTCAGCGAGGGCAACGGCGAGGGCAGTACCTGGCTGCTGGGCGCCCCCGATGTGCTCCTGTCCTCCGGCGATCCCGCCCTGGCCGAAACCGATCGATTGAACGAGCAGGGCCTACGGGTCCTGCTGCTCGCCCGCGCCGGCCGCGACCTCGACGCTCCCGACGTCGCCGAGGGCGCCAAGCCCGCCGCCCTCGTCGTACTGGAACAACGGCTGCGGCCCGACGCCGCCGACACCCTGCGCTACTTCGCCGAGCAGAACGTCCGGGCCAAGGTGATCTCCGGGGACAACGCGGTGTCGGTGGGCGCGGTGGCGAGCAAGCTGGGCCTTTCGGGTTCGACGGTCGACGCGCGCCGGCTCCCTCCCGACAACGACGGGATGGCGACGGCCCTCGACGAGGCCACGGTGTTCGGGCGGGTCACCCCGCAGCAGAAACGGGACATGGTGGGCGCGCTCCAGTCCCACGGGCACACCGTCGCGATGACGGGGGACGGCGTGAACGACGTCCTGGCGCTGAAGGACGCCGACATCGGCGTGGCGATGGGGTCGGGTTCGGAGGCCACACGGGCGGTCGCCCAGATCGTGCTGCTGAACAACAGCTTCGCGACGCTGCCGTCGGTGGTGGCGGAGGGGCGGCGGGTGATCGGCAACATCACGCGCGTCGCGACCCTGTTCCTGGTCAAGACGGTCTACTCGGTGCTGCTGGCGCTGATGGTGGTGTGCTGGCAGGTGGAGTACCCCTTCCTGCCCCGCCACCTGACCCTGCTCTCCACCCTCACCATCGGCGTCCCGGCGTTCTTCCTGGCCCTCGCGCCCAACAAGGAGCGGGCGAAGCCTCACTTCGTCCGGCGGGTCATGCGCTATGCGATCCCGGGCGGGGTGGTGGCCGCGGTGGCGACCTTCGCGACGTATCTGATCGCCCGTCACTACTACACGGGCGAGGGCGCGTTGGACGCGGAGACGAGCGTCGCCACGCTCACGCTCTTCCTGATCTCGATGTGGGTGCTGGCGATCATCGCCCGCCCCTACACATGGTGGCGCCTCGGGCTGGTGGCGGCGATGGGCCTCGGGTTCCTGCTGGTGCTGGTGGTGCCGTGGTTGCAGGAGTTCTTCGCACTGCGGCTGGTGGGGGTGACGATGCCGTGGATCGCCGTCGGCATCTCGGCGGGGGCGGCGGTCGCCCTGGAGCTCACGTGGAGGTGGGTCGACCGCCGCTTCCCGGCCTAGAGGTCCGTGACCAGCAGTCCGTGACTACTGCACGTCGACGAAGTCACCCGTGGCGTTGACCGCCGGGGTGGTCGTCGTGCCCGCGAAGACGTAGCGGAAGTAGCCGTCCTGGGCGGCCTTGACGGTCGTCTTGAGGTTGCCCGTCGCGTTGGTCTTGATGGTCTTCACCGTGCTGTAGGTGTCGCTGTTCTTCTTGCGGAACTGCAGTTGCACGGGCTGCTCCACGTAGCCGTTGTACGTGCCGCGGTCCCAGTTGGCGCGGGAGAGCTTGCCGGTGATCGTGATGGTCTTGTTCTTCTTCACGGGCTCCGGGGAGGCGTCGACCGTGAGCTTCGAGAAGCGCTGCATCAGCGTGGTGCCGAGGCCGTCCTTGTTGGCGTAACCGACCTTGCTCTGGTCGAACTCCTCGCCCGCCGGGTCCTGCCCGTTGAAGGCGGTGGCCTCGGCCGCGGCCCGCCAGGTGCCGGCGTTCGAGTTGATGAGCTCATGGGCGCCCGGGTAGACGTCGATGGTGCCCTTGCAGTCGGCGGTGGTCGCGGAGGTCGCGGTGCACTTGGCCGGCTTGTTGCCGTAGAGCCTGCTGTCCGGGCTGGCGAAGGAACCGCGGTAGATGATCGGGTCGGTGATGAAGTCGGCGGCCTTGATGTCGACGTCCGCGCCGTGCGTCAGCGTGTACGTCACCGTCGTGGCGACGTGGTTGGTCGTGCCGACCTTGATCGCCTTGGCGATCTTGAAGTTGGAGAAGGTGACGTCCAGGTCGTACCGGGCACCTGCCCGCTCACTGCCGGACTCGGCCTGCGCGGCCTGACGGATCTTCGCCACAGCGGCGCGGTAGGAGGCGACGGAGGTCGCGGACTCGTCGGCCTGGGCGGCCGGTGCGGCGACGGCGGAGAGGGCCAGGGCGCCGGAGAGAGCGGAGACGGCGGCCACGGTGGCTCTGATACGCATGCGTTCCCCTGGTACGGAAAGGGGCCCCGCTGGTCGTCGTTCCCTGCACTGCGGGTCACGTCGGGGCCCGGGTGATCGAGGGGCCTGTTGGCCCATGTGATCAGATTGTCGGCAGAGGTTCCCGGTTGTGTCGCCGGCGAGGAAACTTAGTGAGCTTCGTCACGAACTTCCCGTAGGTGACGGGAAGTTCGCGACGAATGCCGCTCAACTACTGCACGTCGACGAAGTCACCCGTGGCGTTGACCGCCGGGGTGGTCGTGGTGCCCGCGAAGGAGTAGCGGAAGTAGCCGTCCGTGGACGCGGTGACCGTGGTCTTCAGGTCGCCGTACGTGTTCGTCTTGATGGTCTTCAGCGTGGTGTACGTGCTGGAGCCCTTCTTGCGGAACCGCAGCTTCACCGACTGGGTGGAGTAGCCGGCGTACTTGTGGGTGTCCCAGTTGGCGCGGGTCAGCTTGCCGGTGACCGTGATGGTCTTGCCCTTCTTCACGGGCTCCGGGGAGGCGTTGACCGTCAGCTTGGAGAAGCGCTGGAGCTTGGTGGTGCCCAGGCCGTCCTGCTCGGCGTAGCCGACCTTGCTCCAGTCGATGTCCTCGGCGAGCGGGTCCTGGTCGTTGAAGTCGTACGCGTAGCCGCCGGCCTTCCACGTGGTGGCGTCGACGTTCTCCAGCTCTATGTCCGGATAGACGTCGATGGTGCCCTTGCAGTTGGCGGTGGTGGACGAGGTCGCGGTGCAGACCGGCCAGTCGTCGCCGAGGAGCAGGTTGTCCCACTCGGCGTAGGAGGTGCCGCGGTAGATCTCCACGTCCATGTAGAAGTCGGGGGCGCTCAGGTCGATGTCCGCGGCGTGCGTGACCTTGTACGTCACCGGGACGGACACGTGGTTGGTGGTGCCCACGACGATCGGCTTGCCGTTGTTGACCTTCACGCTGGAGAAGGAGAGGTCCAGGGCGTACGGCGTGCCCGTGTCCTCGGCGGCGTAGGTGCTGCGGGCGGACTCGCCGGAGGCCTGACGCAGGGCGGCCCGGACGTCTTCCTTGCTGTACGCGGGGGCGTCGGCGGCCTGCGCGGCCGGCACGACGAGAGCGGAGAGGGCCAGGGCGCCGGAGACGGCGGCCACGGTGGCACGAATGCGCATGCGCTTCCCCATATGGAGAGGGGCCCCGCGGTCCTCGGTCACGCGAACCGAGGTCGCGCGGGGCTCAATTGATCAAGGAGTCTGTTGACTCGTTGATCAGATCTCCGACGGGCACGGATGGTTGTACGACTTGTGGAGATTTCGTGCACGCACTGCTAGACCTTCGGCCACATGCTCTTGCCGGCCGCCAGTGCTCCCTTGCCGTCGCCCGCGTACAGGTGCAGCTCGCCGTTGGACGCCATGGCCGCCAGGTCCGCCTTGCCGTCGCCGTCGAAGTCACCGCCGACGATGGCGCGCTTGGTGCCCCACGTCTTGTCGTGCCACATCGAACGCGCCTTGTCGAAGGTGCCGTCGGCCTTGCCCGTGTACAGGTGGAGCGCTCCGTCGGCGTTGATGGCGGCGATGTCGTCCCGGCCGTCACCGTTGAAGTCACCCGTGGCGATGTGCTTCTTCTTCCACGTCTTGTCCGGCCACATCGACTTCTTCTGGTTGACCAGCTTGCCGTTCGCGTCCCTCTTGTACGTGTAGAGGGAGCCGTCGGCCCACTGGAACAGCAGGGTGTCGCGTCCGGCGGTGCCGGTCCTGAGGGAGGCGACGGGCAGGGCGTTCTTCCAGGCCGCGTCGGTCCAGAGCTTGTCGTGGTCCCACATCGACACCGGGAACCCGAAGACGGTGCGCTGCCTCGCCAGCGAGAGGTTCCCGTCCTTGTCCACGGTGATGGCTTCGACACCGGGCGAGTCGGCCAGGAAGTCACCCGCGACGAGATCCTTGTGCGTCGGGCGGGTGAGGACGCTCAGGTGCTTGCCGAACTCGAGCGTGCCGTCCGAGCGGCCGAGGAAGACCTGGCTGTAACCGGTGACCATCTTTGCCGCGATGTCCGTGCGGCCGTCGCGGTCGAAGTCGGCCGCGGTGAGGGTGTCGGTGATGTGCTTCTGGCGGCTCGTCAGCCGAACCCGCTGCACCCAGTCCGCGATGTCGTCGACCCGCGTGGCAACAGCCCCGGTGCGCGTCTCGTCGGAGTTGAGGCAGCCACCGTCCCAGGCACGGGTGACCACGCCGACGACCCTGCCGTCGGCGTTGAGCACCGGGCCGCCCGTGTCTCCCTTGCACAGGGCGCCCCCGTTCGCGGCGGGCGAGATCGCGAGGCTCGTGGGGTTGACGAGGTCCACGCCGTAGGAGCCGACGTGAGCGCGCTCGGGGGTCCACTCCATCTTGGTGCGGCCGTATCCGACCGCCTTGAGCTGATCGCCCTGGGCCGGCGCGGCACCGCTCACGTCGACATCGGAGATGTCGGGGAACGGGCCGTCCAGCGGGTCGGCGGCCGTGCTCACATCATCAAGCCGGGCCATGACCAGATCGCGTCCCGCGTACGGCACGATCTCCCGCACCCGCTGCTTCAGTTCGGCCGCCGGCGTGGGCTTGTTGCCGTCGGCGGTTACCAGGGTCGGGAAGGGCGGCGCGCCCCGGGTGAGCGTGGTCGCCTGCTGCGGGTCGGCGGCGAAGCAGCTGGCGGAGGTGAGCACCCACTGCGTGTCGACCAGGGTGCCGGAGCAGGCGCGTTCGTTGTCGGTGCCGCCGGCGATGTGGAGCTTGACCACGTACTGATGGGTGCCGTCCGCGACCTGGTCACCGACGACGGACTGGGCCGGAGCCGCGGCCAGCAGACCGGTCGTCAGACCGGCGGTCGCGAGCCCGGTGGCCCACAGCGTGCGCGTCCTGCGGGGACGGGCGTCTTTCACGTTTGCCTCGAATCAGAGAGCCGGCCTCTCCGCGGTGCGCGGGGCCGCGCGGAAGAAGCGGAAGAACAGGAGCTGTTCGCGGAAGAACAGGTGGTGTTCGCGGAAGAACAGGTGGTGTTCGCGGAAGAACAGGTGATGCTCAGCGAGCCTGTCGCTCGGTGCGTCAGCCGGTGACCCGGAGTTCGACCAGGACCGACGGGGCGCCACCGGCTCCCTCGCCGACGGACTCGAAGCCGCCCTTGGGGACGCTGACCGAGGTGGTCTGGCCGTTGCTGGTCAGGTCGGCGCGGATCGGGTGGTCCGCACCCGCCTCCACGGCGAAGACCTGGGGAAGCTCCAGGGTGAGGCGGCCGGTCTTCCCGATCGCCTTGAAGCAGTAGGTACCGGCCCGGTTGACGGAGTCGTCCTTGCGCGTGAGCACGCGGATCTGCTGGGCGGCGGGGTCACAGTCGGCCAGGAGAATGCGCCCGTCGCCCTTCTTCAGCCTGATTCCCTTTTCGGCGAGTATCCGGTCGGCGCCGGGATAGCCATAATCCTCGACCGCGACGGGCGGGGTCGAATCAGCCGGTGATTGCGGCGGATCATCGGCCGAGGCAGCGGAAATTCCGGCCAGCGTGACGCACGCGACCGCCATTCCGAATACAACGAGATTTCGGGCACGGAAAGGCACCGAAGAGTCCCTTCGGGCGTGGATCCTCGCATCGAGAGACCCCCGCCAGGATGCGATGACAAATGTGGACATGCGTGGGCCGCGACCGCGTACGGCCGCCAGATATGCCCGGATCATCCGGTTGCGTACATGCGCAACCGGCCCCCCTTTACCCCCTGTAGATAAGAGCTCGCGATGCCCCCGGGCTGGTCAGGCCCCACCGCAAAAGCAAAGTCGAGTCACAGAGTAAGGATGAAGCCGTCCGCCGTCAACTCTCAGCCAACCTCAACTCGTTCGAGCGAACCCGCCTATGCTTACCCACCGACCATTCGGCGACTCACTATTCGGGGGTCGTCGCCGATTACCGAGACAGGTACTCAGTGAATCGAAGAACTGACCAGCTCGATACCACCGGGAAAGCAAGACGCCTGATACGCACCACGGCAGTGGCTGTGTTGCCCATGGCGTTCGCCGCCGGTCTGCTCGGCCCCGCTCCGGCCTCGGCCGCCGTCTCCGCCACGGACAGCGCCGCCTCGGCGAGCGCCACGCCCTCCGACCGCGGCCGTGTCCTGGACCTGTGGAAGCAGGGCGGCCCCGGTCTGCGGGCCGCCGCGGAAGCTGTTCTCACCGGTGGCGACAACGACGTACGGCACTTCCTCGACGACGTCGCGCCCGAGATCGCGTACCAGGACGACCGCGTCCAGACCGCGCAGCTCGTGAGCATCGGCGGGCAGGGCCTGCAAGAGGCCGCCCGCAAGGCGCTGGCCGGCAACGAGGACGATCTGAAAGCCTTCCTGAAGGACGGCTGGAAGGCGCCGTTGGAGCAGGACCAGCGCGTCCGCATCGCTCAGATCGTCGACGCGGGCGGGCCCGCCGTACAGAAGGCCGGGCGCGCCGCGCTGGCCGGCACCACCGACGACATGGTCGCCTTCCTCAACGAGGGCCAGTACACCCAGCGCGAGGACGACGAGCGGGTCCAGCTCGTGCAGATCGTGAGCACGGGCGGCACCAACGTCCGGGCCGCCGGCCGGGTCGCCCTGGACGGAACCGCCGCCGACATCCGCGAGTTCCTCCAGGTCGGACAGTACGTCGCACGCTCACGGGACCAGGAACGCGCCACCGTCGCCCAGCTCGCCGCCCAGGCGAAGGAGGCCGGACGCCAGGCGAAGGCGGAGACGGAGGCGGCCAAGGACGCCTCGGCACGGGCCATCGCGGCCTCGGCTCTGGCCAAGGAGGCCGCGCAGAAGGCCGCGGCCGAGACGGAGGCGGCCCGCAAGGACTCGGTACGCGCCGCGGGCGCCGCCTCCCGTGCGGCCACCGCCGCCAACCAGGCCGCCCGGGCGGCCCAGCAGGCCATCGACGCGGCACGTTCCGCCAACAACTCGGCTCGCACCGCTGCCAACGCGGCCACGCAGGCCGCGTCCGCAGCCGCCGGCGCCTCCCAGGCCGCCAGCCGGGCACGCGGAGCGGCAGCCGCCGCGGCCGGGGACGCGAGCAAGGCGACGGCGGCCCGCAAGGCCGCCGACGAGGCCAACCTCGCGGCCAAGGGTGCTGACCTCGCGGCGGACGCCGCGCACCAGGCCGGTCTCGCCGCGACCGCGGCCGGGGACGCGGCGAAGGCCGCGACGAGCGCCGGCAACAACGCCAACGCCGCCGCCGGCGCCGCGGAGAGCGCCAGCCGCTTCGCGGACCAGGCCGGCGCCAGCTCCGCCGAGGCACGTGCCGCCGCCGCGGCAGCGCGGGCCCAGGCCGCGGAGGCCACCCGGGCCGCGAACGCGGCGGAGAGCCTGGCCCGCAAGGCGGCGACCGCCGCCTACGAGGCCCGTGACGCGGCCAAGTCGGCCGCCACGCACGCGAGGAACGCGGCCAAGGCGGCCAATGAGGCCGCCGACCACGCCACGGATGCAGCGAAGGCAGCGGCCCAGGCGACCGCTCACGCGAAGGCCGCCAAGGAGTCGGCGGACACCGCGAGCGCGGCCGTGGCCAAGGCCCGGACGGTGTTCACGTTGGCCCGTGAGATCGAGGCCGAGGAGCTGACCGCCCGTACGAACGAAGCCGTCGCGCGGGCCAAGCAGTTCAAGGCGCAGGAGGAGCGGCAGCAGGCGGCGCGGGACAGCGTCGCGCAGGCCTCCGCCGCCCTGGAGGCGGACGCTCGGCAGCTGAACACCGCCGCCTCCGCACCGGACGTGGATGTGCAGCGGGTGGCCGACGAGGGCCGTGACGTGGCGCTGCGCACTCTGAAGTCCCGTGGCCCCTGGAGCCGTGCGGCCGCCGAGCAGGCGCTCTCCGGCGATGCCGGCGACGTGGTGACGTACGTCCGTTCCGGGCGTGCCGAGGCCGCGCGGGACGACGAGCGCTCCCGGGTGGAGACGCTCGCCCTGGAGTCGCCGTCGGCCACCGTCCGCGGCGGGGCCGAACAGGCCCTGGCCGGCGACTCGGCGGCGGTCGACGCGTTCCTGAAGGACGGTCAGTACGACTCCATGGCACAGGACATGCGCGTCTACATCTCGCAGGTCATCGCGGACGGCGGCCCCGGCGTCCAGGAAGCGGGGCGCACGGCGCTGAACTCCGGCTCCGTGGACCGGTTCCGTGCCTTCATCACCGACGGCCGGTACGCGGCCCGCACCGAGGACGAGCGGGTGCGCGCGACGCAGCTCATCGACAGCGGCGGCCCCGAGGTCAAGGCGGCGGCCCGGATCGCACTGGAGGGGCCCACGCCGCTGCTGCACGCCTTCATCCAGCGTGGCCAGTACCAGGCGCAGCGCAAGGACCAGCTCGCGGCGAGCCATGTCGCGCTGGTGCAGGAGATGATCTCCGGGGCCGCGTCCGTGGCCGCGACCGCACAGAAGAACGCGGCCGAGGCGGCCGAGGTCGCCGCGAAGGCCCGCAAGGCCGCTGAAGACGCCAAGAAGTACGCCAAGGAGGCGGAGGCGTCGAGGAAGGCCGCCGAAGGGTTCGCCGACGACGCCGCCAACTCCGCCAAGCAGGCGGAGAAGTCCGCGGCGAGCGCCGCCGCATCCGCCCGGACGGCGCGGGCCGCGGAAGCCAGCGCCCATGCGGCGGCGGCCCGGGCCGTCACCTCGGCCACCCAGGCACAGGCGTCCGCGAACTGGGCCCGGGGCTCCGCCGACGAGGCATGGAGCGCGGCCCGGGAGGCGCGGGCGTCGGAGATCGCCGCGGGCAAGGACTCGGCGGCGGCCGGCAAGGCCATGCTGGAGGCCTTCCAGACGGCGGTCGCGAAGCAGGTGCAGGAAGAGGCCGAGATCCGCAAGACGGAGGAGGCCTGGCGCAACGCCCCTGACCCGGAGGGCTCGCAGGAGGAGGCCGACGACGGCTGGGTCCCGGACTGGCTGGAGGACAAGGCGGACACCGTCCTCATCTACGGCGAGGCCATCTTCACCAACCCGGACGTCTGGGCCGGGCTCGCCGAGACGGGCACCGGTGTCCTGATGATGGGCGTGGGCGCGAGCGGTGACCTCGCCGGCGGTGCCCTGTGCATCACGGGTATCGGCTGCCTTGCCGGCGCTCCGGCGATCGCCGCGAGCACGACCCTGGTCGTCGGGGGCGGGTTCACCGCCGCCGACGGTGTCGGCCGCTTCAGCGACGGCCTGGGCCAGGCGCTGCGCGACGCTCAGAGCAGGAGCAGCGCCGTCCAGAAGGCGCAGACCGGTCCGGTACCGGCGCCGAGGGGCGGCCTGCCGGCGTTCCCCAAGGCCGGGCCCGCCAGGGGTAAGACGCCCGTGCAGGGTGGCGGCGGTACCCGCAAGCGCTGGAAGGATCCCAAGTCCGGTGAGATCTACGAGTGGGACTCCCAGCACGGCGCCGTCGAGAAGTACAACAAGCGCGGCAAGCACCTCGGGGAGTTCGACCCGAATACTGGAGCCCAGACCAAGCCCGCGGACCCGAAGCGGAAGGTGGAGCCGTGACCGTGTATTTCCTTGTCGTCCGCTATCTCAAGGACGATGACTATCCGGACTCGTCCACCGACGTCACCTCGGTCGGCGCGCAGGCGTTCGGAGAACTCCTGGGGATGCCGCCGGAGCAGCTGGCCGACGTGTATCCGCTGACGCAGGAGCACGCAGAGCGTGTCCGGCAGCTGACCGGTATCGAACTCGACCTGGGGAAGTACGACTACTTCCTGGAAACCGAGGCGGACTGACGAACCGAGCAGGGGCCGTCCGAAGGGACGGCCCCTGTCCGGTCGAACGGCTCAGTCGAACCAACGATCCCGAGCCAACTCCGCAGTCCTGGACGCATCCTCCAACAACGCCGCCACCTCGAACCGCCGAGGCCACTGCCCCGCCGCCCAGGCCAGCCCGGCCGCGACCCCCTCGAGGGTCGCCGCATGCAGCACCCCGTCATCCGTGAGCCGCCAGTCGATCTCCACCCCGTCCACAACGAGCTCCTCATGCTCGACATACGACGCAGGCGTCCGCGCCCCCAGCAGCACCCGCACCGACTCCGGCACGTCGTGCTCGGCGCCCTCGCTGGTCACCTCCCCGGTGACGGACTCACTCAGCCGCCGCACCTGGAACAGCTCGGCCAGCTCGGCGGCACGCGCGGGCCGCACCGGCAACAGGGCGGTGCCCTCCGTGAAGGGCAGCAGATCCGGCGAGTCGACGACCACCGCGTCCGCCGCGTCCACGACCTCGACCCGCCCGTCGATCACGGCCCGCAGCTCGTCCGGCAGGGTCACCTGCTCGGGGTCGAGGTCGGCGAGGGCGCCGTAGAGGGCGTGCAGTTGCGCGGCGGACACCTCCCGCTCCGGATCGGCCAGCCGATCCAGCAGCTCGGCCGCACCGCCCGGCTCGTCGAGCAGCGCGGCGACGGACGTCCGCACGCCCAGCGCCCGCAGCACCTGCTCGTCCTCGAAGCCGGTCGCGTCGGCCTCGTCGTACAGGCCGCGCAGCAGCGGGTCGCCTCCGGAGGCGAGCAGGCCGGCGGGGCGGCGGCCGTCCAGCACCGGGTTGCCCCGCAGCCACCACGCCGTGTACGGCCGTACGACTTCGTGCGTGCCGTCGGGCAGCAGGATCCGCACCTGCTGGGTGAGCGCGTCCCGCAGGGGCGGCTGGGCGAGCAGGGCGAGGGCTTGCGGCCACTTGTCCTCGTCGACCAGGTCGAGATCGCGTACGGCGATGAGCTCGGTGGCGACGGGCGGTACGGGCGTGTCCGGGAAGCGGTCGAGGATGTCCTCGCTCCAGACGTCCACGGCGTCCAGCAGGCCCGCGTCGTCGGGCTCGGCGAAGTCGCTCTCGCGGGGCTCCAGTTCGTCCGGGTCGAGGACGACGTCCGCCGCCCGGACCAGGGCGAAGTTGGCGAGGACCCCGCAGGCGGCGAGCGCGGCCTCGCCCCACTTGTCAGCCAACTCGGCGTCTACGGCGGCCAGTTCGCCTTCCCGCATGACCTGGTGGAAGGGGCTGCCGGGGAAGACCAGTTCTCCGGCCGGCGCCAACTCCCCCTCCTCGTCGGGGAGGGCGAGGGCGCCCAGCCACGGCTCGTCACCGGGCTCAAGGCCCGCGTCCCGCACGAGCGCGAGCACGGTGTCGGCCAGCTCCTCGGCGTCGGGGGCGTCCTCCTCCCAGCTCACGCCGCCCTCGTCGTCGAGGGAGGCGGCGACGGCGGCCCGCACCTGGGGTGTGGTGAGGACGGCTCGGGGCGTCGCGGGCAGCGCGCCCAGCTTCTCCAGCAACGGGTGCGCGGCGTCCGGGTGGGCGACCTTGAGGCCGAGGCGGGTCAGGATCTCGGGGTCGATCGGGGCGCCGTCGGAGGTGGGGAGGAGGATCTGGCGGGGCCCGATGGTGGTGCGCCCGTCGGCGAGCGGCACCGGCAGCCCGGACAGCCGGTCCGGGTCGACCCCGGCGAGGCTGTCGTAGAGCCGCTGCCACCAGGCGGGCTCCTTCTCCAGCCCGGCGAGCCGGTCGATCGCGTCGGTGAGCGGGACGCGGGCGACCCCCAGCGTCCGCAGCTCCACGCGCCGTTCGAGCCCGGCGGGGAGCAGGGTGGGCAGCACCTCGGCGAGCACGTGCACCGTGTCGGCACCGGCGCCCTCGACGACCTCGGCGTCACGGGGCCGGAGGGACTCGGGGAGGTCGTCGGAGTCGTGCTCGCGCGGCTCGACGGCGGGCGGGAGGAAGGACGTACGGGGCAGGCGCTCCAGGATCGCCTGCCGCAGGGCACCGTCCAGCTCGCCCTTGCCCAGCGGTCCCGGCACGAGGTCGATGATGCCGTCACTCACCGGACGCCACCCGCCGAGCAGTTCGGCGTACGCGTCCGCCGCGCGCTGCACGAGGAAGTCGGTCAGCGGGCCGGGGGCGGCGTGGCGGCGGGTCGGGTCGAGCGGGAAGGAGGCGATGAGGAGGGCGGGGACGCCGAGGGGTTCGTCACTCGGGGTCGGCGCGTGGACGACGGGGGCGGTGCGGGGCCGGGCGGGGGTGCTGTCGGCGGCGTTGACGGGCACGGCCCAGGTGAGCGACCAGTGCGGGCGCAGCCGCTCCTCGACCGGGCGGTCGACGAGGAGGTCGGGCGTGAGCGGGCCGTGGGCGGCGGACGTAAGCCAGTGGGTGACGCCGTTCTGGGAGTCCTCCACGACGGTGAAGGCGCCGTCGACGCGGCGGCGCAGCGTGCGCGGCTCGGCGTCGTCGACCTCGATCACGACCTCCTCCAGCCCCGGCAGGGCGAGGAGCAGCGCGTCGTCGACGGCGTGCAGCAGACGCTCGGCGAGATCGGCGGCGGCGGTGTCGCGCAGGGGAAGGATGACGGCCGTGTCGTACGGGTCCGGAGCGGTGCCCTCGGCGGCGAACGGCAGCCGGAGGAGGGGAACGTGCCCGTCACGGCGCCGGATCTCGTCCCCCAGCCCCGGGCTGTGCCGCGCGGTGCTGCCGGCCAGCTCCCGGGCCTCGGCGAGGGCCCACCGGACACCGCCGTGCCGCCCGACGACGGCGGGCTCGTCGGTGACGGCGAGGACGGCGGCGAACCCGACACCGAAGCGGCCGATGGAGGCCGAGTCCCGCTTCGCCGAGGCCCGCAGGGTGGACAGCGACTCGACGCCGGCGGCGTCCAGCGGCGCGCCGGTGTTGGCGGCGACGAGCACCCCGTCGCGCAGGGTGAGCCGCAGCCGCCCGGCGACGTTCGCCCTGGCGGCGGCGTCGGCGGCGTTCTGAGCGAGCTCGACGACGAGACGGTCCCGGTACCCCCCGAGGACGAGATCCTCCTCGGCGTTGGCGTCCTCCCGGAAACGGGCGGGGCTGGTGGCCCAGGCGTCCAGCACGCCGCGACGCAGACGAGCCGTACCGAAGGGGTCGGCACCTTCTGCTGCGGGCCGCACGAACTTGCTCACGTTGACTCTCCTCATCGGCGTGATGATGAAGGTACCGCCGATGGGACGCGGGTGTGCCGCCCGCCTGCCCCGCTCCAGACGCTCGCTCCCTGGACCCACCCCGTTGGCAGACGCACGGTCCGACTCCGTGGACGCCGGTCCCGGGAACGGAGGCGGCACGGCTGTCTCCCAACTCGCTTGCCGCACCGTCAGTTGACTGCCTAGCATCACGTTCACTATCGCGAATCGAATGTTGTTCCGGTGCATCGGGGGCCTGGCGTGACGTTGGTGATGGCGGTGGCGGCCGTCTGGGGCGTACTGCAACTGTTCGCGATCTCCTGGCCGACACGTTCGGTGCGCCTGTCGACCGTGCTGCTGGCGCTGGCCGTGGGTGCGTACGGGTGCGGTACGGCGACCGTGTTGGTGCAGCTCGCGTACACCCGTCTCTACGCGGAGCAGTCGGGCCAGTCGCTGGTGACGGTCGTGAACACCACCGGCTACACGGTCGCACCGTGGGTGGAGGAATTACTCAAGGTTTCCCCGTTGCTGCTGGCGGGGCTGAGCCTGCGGGTTCGCCGGCAGTGGGGGCTGACCGACTTCGTGGTGGTGGGTGCGGCTCTGGGGGCGGGCTTCGGGCTGCTGGAGGCGGTGCTCCGGTTCGGCCTGGACGCGGACCGGGCGATCGTCCGCGGTGAGGGCTGGATCATCCCCGACAGCCTGTCCCCGCCCTATGTACCGGGCCTCGGGCAGGTGTTGACGTCCTGGCTCCCGGCGCCGTTCAGTCAACTGGCCCTGGCCGGGCCCCCGGTCACGGAAACGTTCACGCACCTGGTGTGGACGGCCACGGCCGGCTTCGGGGTCGGGCTGCTGTGGCGCGCGCACGGTGGGTGGCGCCTGCTGTCGCTCCCCCCGATCCTGGCCGCCGCCGCCCATCACACACTCAACAACTACGCGGCACAGGAACGCTCCGACGGGGCCACGGACTGGCTGGAGTCCCTGAATGGGACGGCATGGGCGGCGCCACTCGTTTGCCTGGTCCTCGCCATGGCCGTCGACCTGCGCCGGCTCCACCGCGCCAAGCGCCAGGTGCCCGGCGTCCTGCTCGCGTCCGAACGCGCCGACGGCGACAGTCTGGGAGCGCTGCTGCGCTACGCGGCCTGGCGTCTGCCGTGGAGCCTGCTGATCGTCCTGCGCTACGTCAAGCTGCGGCGCTCGTTGCTGTACGCCGCCGCGTCGGCGCCGCGCGACGACCACGGCGAACTGCGAGGAGTGATCGCAGGGATCACCGCCCTGATGGACGAGACCGACAACCGACGCGCCTGGCGGGCAGTGAACATCCGCGCCTGGCTGAAGGCGACCCGAGCGGCCCGCCGTTCTCGCGAGCGGTGGCTCCTGCTGATCCCGTGCGTGCTCATGCTCCCCGCGCTGCTGTTCCTGGTCGTCGGTTCGTTCACCTCCACCGCCGGCCTCCAGGAGTTCTTCAGTACCGGTTCGGGGC
Source organism: Streptomyces sp. cf386 (assembly GCF_900103585.1). Lineage (GTDB taxonomy): Bacteria > Actinomycetota > Actinomycetes > Streptomycetales > Streptomycetaceae > Streptomyces. The sequence goes on along the minus strand of NZ_FNHV01000002.1, from coordinate 273,529 downwards.
CGAAGATTCTCATGGGCTTCGGCATCGCCGCCCTGGCCTGGATCTCCTACCAGCTCACCGTCCTGCTGCGCAGCTGGCGGCAGGTGTCCGCCCAGCCGCTGGGCGAACTCCTGGCGGCCCACCGCTTCCGTCTCGGCACCGCCCTGGGGGCGGCGACCACCGGCGTGCTCCTGCTGTGGCGCGGGTTCGGCGACGCGGGCCCCGACGGCAGAGCCGTCCGCACGCTCCACCTCCTCGACGCCCTGAACACCTTCCTGGTCTACCTCGGCTTCGCCCTCCTCCTGCTCTCCCTCCTCGCCCTGTTCCCTCCCGGAGGCCTCGCGCTGGCAGGAGCGGGAGCGGTCGGCGCCCTTACCGCCGAGGCGGCGCTCAGCGCCGGTGCCCTTGGTGCTGCCGGTGTCGTGCTGATGGCGGTCGGCGCCGGGGGAACCGGTACGAGTGAGCCGGGCGGCGGCAAGAGCAACGGCGTCCCGCAGTGGCTTCGTGACAAGTGGAACGAGGGGCGAGAGTTCAACAAGGAGAACTGGCCACGTTACCCGGCCAACGAGGTCTACCTCGAAAACGGGAAGTACCTCGACTCGTACCGCCCCGGAAAGGAGATCGTCTCGCGCAAACAAACACAAATATCAAAGATCAAGCCAGAGTCATTCAAGGACTATCTGCGCGAGATCAATCAGAAGTACAAGGCGGGAACAAAGATACCCGATACACCAAAGGCGCGCGCAGAATACCCGGAGCTGATCGGGAAACCACTGAAGGGCAAGTACTACCTGGAAGTCCCCGTCCAGTCAGCGCCTGTGCCAGAATGGGCGCTCAGGGAAGCAGCGAACCACGGCGTGATAATCCGAGACGTACAGGGTTTCGTCTACCGGCTACCGAAGGGCACAGGCTGAATCAGCCATGAACTGGACCTACTGCGAGCAGTGGAACAACCTCACCGAGACGCCCCTGGACCCTCTGACGCCTGAGCAGGCTCAAGCCCGGCACGTCTCCAGCGAGTTGTACACCGCAGTCGCCTCCCCTGCCGGGCAGTCCACACCGACCCTGCGGGTGGCAATGCGACTGGAGACGGGCTACGCCTCGGTCGTCTTCATGGACGAATATGGTCGCGACACACTGGACTACACATTCACGCTCATCAACGGCTCCTTCTTCCTGGAAACAGCAACCTCATACAGTTACGGCAGTTCCCAGGAACGAGGCGGGTACGCAGAAGCGGACCGCACCGAGACGTACGAGTTCACCACCGATGGCGTTATCGAGCGCACAATCGAGGAGGAAGGCGGCGAATTGAAGGAAAGCCGCCACGGAGTCGACGTTTCCTCCAACTGGGAGCCGATTCCTGCTTTCGGCACGTACGCCTCACTGATCAGACGCGAACGCTAGGAATTCACGACTCCGTCACTGACGGAGATCAGCCCTCGAGGGCGAGGCGGGGGCTGGTGTCGCGGCACTAACGGCGCCTGACTGCCGCAGTCTCGTGCCCGTCCGCCAGGTGACGTGCACGAAGGCGGGTGAAGGCCGTGGGGCTTGGCCGGTGCGGGAGGAACGCCTTGATCGCCTCGGCGCATTCGCGCGGGCTCGCGGTGCTGGTGTCGCACTCGAAGTCGTAGTCGCCGTGCTGGTGGACCAGGTCGTACTGGTGCGCCGCGAGGCCCGGAGGACGGTCGCCCCGGGCCCTTTCGCGGCGGGTCAGCTCCTCCAGAGAACAGCGCACACCCACGAACAGCACGTCCTCGGGGCGCAGCACCGTCAGACAGTCGTTCAGCCGCCACGGCTCGCTGAGCACATGGTCGACGACGACGCCGTTGCCCGCCTCGGCCATGGCCGCGATCGAGCGGTGAAAGCCCATCCTTGTCCGCCGCAGTGCGGTGTCGAGGTCCGCCGGCGCGAGGATTCGCTTCGTACGCATCGCGTTGAAGCCGTCGACCGCCAAGTGGAAGTAGACATCGTCGTCCAGGATGTCCAGCAGCTCCCGGGCGATGCTCGACTTGCCCGAGCTGGAGGTGCCGTTGAGGAAGATGATCCGGCCGACTGTCATGCGGGCATGATCACATGGCCACGGCCCTGGAGGTCGGCCGTCAGCGTCAGCCTTCGGCGGTGTACGCGACGAAGGCGGACCATGCCTGCGGGGCGAGGGCGAGGCGAGGGCTGGTGTCGCGGTACTTGGAGTCGCGGACGTGGATGGTGGCGGGGGTGGTGGCGATCTCGACGCAGGACTCGCCGTCGGTGCCGCTGCTATAGCTGCTCTTGAACCAGTCCAGGGCCACTTCGACGCAGGAGTTGCCGTCGGTGCCGCCGCTGTAGCTGCTCTTGAACCACGCCAGTTCGGAGGCGTCCCCGGCGGAGGCCTTGCGGATCATGTTTCTCCCAGCAGTTGCTCGATGAAGGCCAACGACTCCCTCGGCGGGAGAGCCTGCGCCCGGATGGTGCCATACCGCAGCTCAAGGATGCGCAGTTGCTTCGGATCGCTCGTCCGCCGCCCGTTGAACGCACCGTCGGAACGCCCCACCGCCGTACCATCCGGGAACTTCAGCAACTCGATCTTGCCGTCCAGCCCTGGGTGAGCGTCGGAGTTCGTCGGCATGACCTGGAGTGTGACGTTACGCAACCGCCCCACCTCCAGCAGACGTTCGAGTTGCCGTCGCCACACCATTGTGCCTCCGACATGTCGACGCAGCGGCGCCTCTTCCTGGACGAAGTGGACCGAAGGGGCCGGGTCGCGTTCGAAGACCGACCGCCGGGCCAAGCGAGCAGCCACCATGCGTTCCACGTCGTCCGGTGAGTACGGCGGCTGAGCCGCCTCGATCAAGGCGTGGGCATGCTCCGACGTCTGCAAGAGACCGTGGACGCTGTTGCACTCGTAGACGCCGATCTCAACGGCCGTGGCCTCCATCTTCCCCAACGCCCGCACCTTCTTCGGGTACCGGACCTTCTGCACGTCCTCCCACATCGACGAGATGAGCCCACCCGCGTCCAACACCTAGTCCGCCTTGTCCAGGTACTCAAGCCGAGGAATCCGCTTGCCACCCTCGATCTTGTATACGAGGTCCTCGCCGTACCCCACCGCCTTCCCGAACTCGGCGGCCCGCATCCCCACCGCCTCCCGCCGCAGCTTCAACTGCCGCCCGACGGTCGCGATCACCGCCACGCCCCACTCGTCGTCCGGATCGACCTCCCAACCCGGCTCATCCGCCTCGGTCTTGAGCCGTACGCCGTCGCCGTCAACCGCTGTCATGCCCTACCCCTCCGTCGTACCGCCGCAGTGCAGCAGCGCCCCTACCCGTACGCCCGTCCCGACAGCCTGGACACGACTGGACAAGCTCCGGACAGTCACCGTACGCACCCGCTGAGTCACTGTTCACAGTAAGCACGCCCGGCCACGCTGAGTGACGTGAATCAAGAATCCGCCGCCCCGACAGCCCCACTCGCCCAACCCGCCCAACTCGACAACCCCATCCGCAACTTCAGCGTGCAGCTGTCCCCCACACCTCGCGGCGCCCGCCTCGCCCGACTCCTCGCCACCGAACAACTCCGCAGCTGGGGCCTGCCCTTGGACCCGGCGGCCCACGTGGTCGCGGAGCTGGCGGCCAACGCGGTCAGGCACGGCAGGATCCCCGGCCGGGACTTCCTCCTGCTGCTCTACGTCGTCGGCGACACCCTCCGCATCGAGGTCACGGACACGTGCGGTGACCGCCTGCCGCACCCCCAACACCCCGCCCCCGAGGCCGCGTCGGGCCGCGGGCTGCTGCTCGTGGAGGCGTTCGCGGACCGCTGGGGGTTCTCCGAGGGCCCGGCCCCACGCAAGACGGTGTGGGCCGAAGTCGTCCTCGCGCCCTCGTCGCAAACTCACCCACCCGGGTGAGCATCACCAACTCGGGCGGGTTCAGGACAGGTTGGCCGCCCTACGCTCGCCGCAACTCGACCGCAGACATGCAACGGCCCTCGTCGCCCGCTTCACCGAGGGCACGATGCGTATCGCCGCAGCCCGCATTCCCGCTGCCGCCGCCGCCGCGACTGTCGTTATCCCCGATCCCGTCCCGGCAACCGCCTGAGCGGCAGCCCAGACACAGCACACCGATGAAGGGCCCGAAAACCGCACTATGGTCAGTTCGTCCCACGAGGCGATGCACCGCATCTTCCAGGACCATCCAGGGCTCTTCTCCGGGGTCTCAAAGGTGCTGGGCATCGACTTCGCCCCGCCCACGTCAGTCACCGTCCTGCCCAACGACCTCACCGAGACCAGCCCGGTCGAGCGCCGTGTGGACACGCTCGTGCGGCTGGACACAGAGGGCGACGAGCCATTGCTCCTCGCCATCGAAGCCCAAAGCAACAAGGCTCCGGACAAGCCCGCGAGCTGGGCGTACTACGTCTCGTACCTGCTCACGAAGTACCGGCTGCAACCGATGCTGCTGGTCGTCTGCCAGGACCGCGCCACCGCGGAATGGGCCGCCCGCCCGGTCGACTTCGGCCCTCCCCAGTGGCCCCTGCTCACCCTGCGCCCGCTGGTCGCGGGACCGCACAACATGCCGGTGATCACCGACCCGGCCGAGGTCCGCAAGGACCTCGCGCTCGCCACCCTGTCCGCGATCACCCACGCCAGGAATCCGGACGTCGGGGCCATACTGAAGGCAATGACGACCGTGCTGCGGGACACGCCGCAGGCCATCGCCGACCCGATCATCGAACTCATCGCACAAGGCTTGGGCAAGCGCCCGGCAGCGGAACTCTGGAGGAACCTGGTGGCCGTGGACCTCTCCTTCTACAAGTCGTACATCGCAGAAGAGATCCGGGACGAGGGCCGCGCGGAGGGCCGAGCCGAGGACATCCTGCGGCTCCTGGACCGTCGCGGCATCGACGTCTCGAATGACGACCGCGAGCGCATCACGTCCTGTGACGACCTGGACGTACTGGGCCGCTGGTTCGATCGGGCCATCACGGCCGCGTCCACAACCGAGGTCTTCGCTGACTAGCAGCCCAGGCTGCCCCGGAACCGTGGAGGAAACCCTCCGCCACTGAGCCGAAGCGACCTTCGAAGCCTCAGAGTCAGTAGCCACGGTCGGCGGAACTCACGCCCCTACGAGTGCCCCAACTCCGCCGACTCCTCATCCGCCCCCACCGAAACCGACCCCGAATCCGCCGCCGGCCGCAAGGGGAACGGATCCACCCGCGTCTCGTCGATCACCGGCGGAGCCGGACGCGGTGGCTTCGGCATGACCGCGGCCTCCGAGTGCCCCCCGCAGCCGTACGTCAACGACACCACCCGACCGTCGGCCGGGGCGAACTCGTTCGCGCAGACTCCGAAGGCCTGGCCCAGGGAGCCGCCGATCGGGGCCAGGAAGCCGCAGGTGACGCAGGAGGCGGGGGCCGCCTGTGCCATGGGGGTCTTCGCGCCGAACGCCTCCTCCCAGCGGTCCGCGGCGACGTGCAGGCCGTAACGGGACAGGACGCGGGCGCGGCGCATGCCCAGTTCCTCCGCCACCGCGGCGATCGAGCCGCGCGAGGGGGCGAAGGGAAGGTTCGCGGGGACACCGGCGGTGACCTCGGCGTCCTCCGCCTCCACCAGCTCCGCCATCTCGTGCGAGACGGCCGCGCTCGGCACGGGCTCGTCCTCGCCGGAGTAGCCGGGCTCCAGCCGCAGGTCCTCGGCGTCGGTGGGGAGCAGGTCGCCGGGGCCCATGTCGCCGGGGCGCAGGCGCTCGCTCCACGGCACCCACTCGGGGGCGAGGAGGGCGTCGGGGCCGGGGAGCAGGACCACCTCGTCGAGCGTGACGACCTTCGCGCGGGACGCCCGCGCCACCGTCACCGCCCAGCGCCAGCCGCGGTACCCGAGCTCCTTGCACTCGAAGAAGTGCGTGACGACGCGGTCGCCCTCGGAGGACAGGCCCGTGTGCTCGCCCACGACGCCGGGCGCGGCGGCCTCCTCGGCGGCACTGCGGGCGAGGTCGACCGCCTCGGCGCACAGACGGTCGGGGGTGCGGCTTCGCGTTGTCGCTGCGCTCACAGGTATCGCTTCTCTCCTACGCCGTCTCTCGGGTGCGGTGCCTTAGGGCGTTGGAACGGACGGAGCGGACCTGTGGGCCGCGTCGACGTCCGCATCCGAATCGCGCTCGGGCGCACCTACGTCATCCATTGTGCGGGATGGCTGAGATACGCACGCTACCTGTTCGCGAGCGCTGGGCCTACACCGACGGCCCTTTCACCGTGCGCGGCGGCCCACGGAAACCAAACAGAAACCCTGCCGCCGACCCGAGAGTTGCCTCCGTCCGACCTCCCGCCGACCTCTCGCCCGCCTTTCCGCAACCTGAGACCTTGCCCATAGCTTCCCCCCATACGCGCCGTAACCGCACTACCCACCCCCATCTCGGGGCACTATTGCGTCGTGGCAACCGCGAGGCAGCCCCAAGGAGCCACCGGCGTCGGTGGGGCCAAGGGCGGCCGGAGTCGAGGTGGCGGAGCGGGCCGGGTCGGCGGCTCACTCCGTGCGGTCGGCCGCGCCCTGCACTTCCCGTTCACCGGCACCGCCCGCGGTATCCGCAAGGCCACCCATGCGCACGGGGCGGGCGAGTCCGGCCTCGGCAAGCTGATCGAGCTGCACGGGGTGAACGGCGCCGGGGACATGATGATCACCGTCGCCCTCGCCTCCACCGTCTTCTTCTCCGTCCCGACCGACGAGGCCCGCGGCCGGGTCGCGCTCTACCTCGGCATCACCATGGCGCCCTTCACGCTCCTCGCGCCCGTGATCGGCCCCCTCCTCGACCGCCTCCCGCACGGCCGCCGCGCCGCGATGGCCGGTGCGATGCTCGCCCGGGCGCTGCTCGCCCTGGTCCTGTCCAGCGCCGTCATCAGCGGCGACCTCCAGCTGTATCCGGCCGCCCTCGGGGTACTGGTCGCCTCGAAGGCGTACGGGGTGGTGAGAAGCGCCGTCGTGCCCCGGCTGCTGCCACCCCGCTTCTCCCTCGTGAAGGCCAATTCACGGGTAACCCTCGGCGGGCTCCTCGCCACCGGCATCGCCGCGCCGGTCGGCGCGGGGCTCCAGGCGATCGGGCCGCGCTGGCCGCTCTACGGCGCCTTCGTGATCTTCATCGCCGGTACGTTCCTGTCGTTCTCCCTGCCCCACAAGGTCGACTCGGCCAAGGGTGAGGACACCGCGCTGCTGGCGGCCGACGAGCAGCATCTGCACGGGCCGCACCGCAAGCCCGTCAAGCGGCCCGGGCTGCGCACGGTCGGGATCGCCGTCACCCACGCCCTGGGCGCGAACGCCGCCCTGCGCTGTCTCTCCGGCTTTCTGATCTTCTTCCTCGCGTTCCTGCTGCGCGAGCACCCGATGTCCGGCCAGAGCGCCGCCGTGTCGCTGGGGATAGTGGCCGTCTCGGCCGGCGTCGGGAACGCCTGCGGTACGGCGGTCGGGGCGTGGCTGCGCTCCCGGGCGCCGGAGATCATCATCGTGACCGTCGTGGGGTTCGTGCTGGCCGTGGCGATCACGGCCGCGCTCTTCTTCGGGGCGGTCCTGGTGGCGTTCCTGGCGGCGGTCGCCGGGTTCGCGCAGGCACTGGCCAAGCTGTCGCTGGACGCGCTGATCCAGCGGGACGTGCCGGAACTGGTCCGTACGTCGGCGTTCGCGCGCTCGGAGACGCTGTTGCAGGTGTCCTGGGTGCTCGGCGGGGCGATCGGCATCGTGCTGCCGCTGAATGGCTCGCTGGGGCTGGCGGTCGGTGCGGTGATCGTCGCCATCGGCTGGCTGACCACCGCCAAGGGCCTGATCGCCTCGGCCCGGCACGGCGGGCACGCGCGGCCACGGGTGGCCTGAAACGCCGCGCCGGTCGGGGGGCCGTACGCGCCCATACGCCTCCGTGAGGTACGGCACGCCGCCCCCACGTAGAGAGAGCGTCACACGCGCCCGATAGCCTTCGCCCATGACCATGCAATCCGTTGTGCGACGCCGCCGCGCGCTCGCCGCCGCCGGCGCCGTTTCCGCCGGACTGCTCGTCCTGTCGGCCTGCGACAAGCCGACCCCGCTGGCCACCATCACCGTCGGCACCTCCTCCGTCCACGCGCAGGCGACCTGTGGTGGCGAGGGCGACGCCCTGAAGACCGCCGACCTGGCGAAGTGCCTGCAGGACAAGGGCATCGAGTCCATCAAGGTCGACCCCGACGAGACCGTGCGCTTCGGTGTCGACCCGGAGATCGCGGACGAGGGCTGGACCATCCTCATGAACGGCCAGCCGCTCACCGACTCCAGCACCAAGACCTACCGCACCGTCCCGGGCAGCGTGTTCTTCAACGCCCAGTACGGCGCCAGCGGCGACTCGACGCTGGTGTCGATCAAGGAGGGCGAGCAGGACGTGACGGGCCTGTGGTCCTTCAAGCTCAAGAAGGACAGCTGATCGCTGCCGCTCGGCTTCGTGTGCTCGTGGCCACCGCGGTCCCTGCGGAGAGGGACGCGGTGGCCCGAGCGCTCCCGGTGCCCGGCGCCGACCTGATCGCCGTCGGCGTGGGCCCCGCCCGGGCCGCCGCCGCCACCGCCACGGCGCTCACCACCGCCGCCCTGGAAGGCGCCCCTTACGGCCTGGTCGTCTCCACCGGCATCGCCGGCGGTTTCGCGCCCCACGCCCCCGTCGGCTCCCTCGTCGTCGCCGACGAGATCACGGCCGCCGACCTGGGCGCGGAGACCCCCGACGGCTTCCTACCGGTCACGGAGCTGGGCTTCGGCACCGTCACCCACCGTCCGCCGGAAGCACTCGTACGAGAGATCGCGACCGCCACCGGCGCACGCCCCGGCGCCGTCCTCACCGTCTCCACGGTGACCGGCACCGCCGTCCGCGCCGCACAGCTCCGTGAGCGCCACCCCAGCGCCCTGGCCGAGGCGATGGAGGGCTTCGGCGTCGCCGAGGCCGCGGTCGTGCACGGGGTGCCCGTGCTGGAGATACGCGCCGTCTCCAACCCGGTCGGCCCCCGCGACCGCGCCGCGTGGCGCATCGGCGAAGCGCTGGCCGCGCTGACGGAGGCTTTCGGGAAGCTCGCGCCCGTACTGGAGAGTTGGAACCCACATGACCAGTGAGCAGCCCTTGCGGATCGCGTACTCCCCCTGCCCGAACGACACCTTCGTCTTCGACGCCCTCGCCCACGGCCGCGTCCCCGGCGCCCCCGCGCTCGACGTCACGTTCGCCGACATCGACATCACCAACGGCATGGCCGAGCGTGGCGAGTTCGACGTGCTGAAGGTGTCGTACGCCGTGCTGCCGTACGTCCTCGACGAGTACGCCCTGCTGCCCTGCGGGGGTGCGCTGGGCCGGGGTTGCGGGCCGCTGGTGCTGACGCGGGAGGCGGGAGCGGACCTCACCGGCCGTAGGGTCGCGGTGCCGAGCGAGAGGTCGACGGCGTATCTGCTGTTCCGCCTCTGGGCCGCCGACACCCTCCCCGCCGGGGTCGGCGAGATCGTGGTCATGCCCTTCCACGAGATCATGCCCGCCGTGCGGGACGGGAAGATCGACGCGGGACTCGTCATCCACGAGGCGCGTTTCACGTACCAGAACTACGGGCTGCACAAGCTCGCCGACATGGGCGAGCACTGGGAAAACACCACCGGCCTGCCCATCCCGCTGGGCGCGATCATCGCGAAGAGGTCGCTGGGCGCGACGACGCTGACACGGCTGGCCGACTCGATCCGCACCTCCGTACGCGCCGCCTGGGACGACCCCGAGGCATCCCGCCCGTACGTCATGGAACACGCCCAGGAGATGGACCCGACCGTCGCCGACCAGCACATCGGGCTGTACGTCAACGAGTTCACGGCCGGTCTCGGTGAGGACGGCTATGCGGCGGTGCGGGGGCTCCTCACACGTGCGGCGGCCGAGGGGCTGGTGCCGCCCCTCGGCCCGGATGCGCTGGAATTCCCGTAATCAGGTCTGACGGGTCTATACGTCGAGCTGGTCGGCGACCGCCCGCAGCAGGCCGGCGATCTGCTTTCCGGCTGCCTTGTCGGGGTAACGGCCCTTCTCCAGCATCGGCGTGATGTTCTCCAGGAGGGTCGTCAGGTCCTGGACGATCGATGCCAGTTCGTCCGGCTTCTTGCGGGTTGCGGCCGCGACCGAGGGGGTCGGGTCCAGTACGGTGACCGAAAGTGCCTGGTCGCCACGCTGGCCCGCGACCACACCGAACTCCACCCGCTGGCCCGGCTTGAGAGTCTCGACTCCGGCGGGGAGGACCGAGGAATGAACGAAGACGTCACCGCCGTCGTCGCGGGAGAGAAAGCCGAAGCCCTTCTCGCTGTTGAACCACTTGACCTTGCCGGTAGGCACGTCTGTCCTCGTCCTCGTACTCGTCGGAAAACTGCTTCTGAAAACGGCTCTTGATAGCACTACAGCGGGTCGACCATGACCCGCCGGTACCAAGGCTAATGCTCCCCGGGCAGGTGACAAGACGTCGCCCGGTTGTTCCCTCGCGCAGGGAACTACCCTGGTCCGGTGCGTGACAAAACCCAAACGAATTCCGCCGCTCCCGGTGACCGACTGATCCGTGCCGGTGCGGTCCTGTTCTTCATCGGTGCCGTGGCCACTCTGGTCACAGTGGCCCCGTTTCTGCTCGGTACGACGCCCTTTCCGACGTACATGTTCGGACTGAGCATGCTCATGGGCGTCGGATTCCTCGTCGCCGGCGCGGGTGTCTTCCAGTCGATCGCGGCCGGAAGGCGTCAGGCGCGCGGCACTTCGAGGTAGCCGGCGAGCCAGTCCGGGAACTCGGTCAGGTCCGAGAGGACCACGTCGGCGCCGAGCGCGCCCAGTTGGTCGGCGTTGAACGGCCCGGTCGCCACGGTGACCGACAGGGCGTCGGCCGCGCGGGCGGCGCGGATGTCGCCCTCGTGGTCGCCGACGTAGACGCGCGCGTCGTGCTCGCGCAGGGCCGCCGCCTTCTGCTCGGCCCACAGGTTTCCGATGACCGCGTCGGGCTGGATGCCGAGGTGCTCCAGGTGCAGCTTGGCGTTCGGCTCGTACTTGGCGGTGACGACGATCGCGCGTCCGCCGGCGTTCCGTACGGCGGCGATCGCCTCGCGGGCGCCGGGCATCGCGGGGGTCGCGGCGATGGCGATCGTCGGGTACATCTCGCGGTACTGGTCGGCGATGGCCGCGACGTGCTCCGCCGGGAACCAGTTGATCAACTCCTCTTCCAGCGGCGGCCCGAGGCGGGTGATCGCCAGGTCGGCGTCGATGTACGTTCCCGTGCGCTCGGACAGTGCCGTGTAGCAGGCGTGGATGCCGGGGCGGGAGTCGATGAGGGTCATGTCGAGGTCGAAGCCGACGGTGTGCTGCGGCGGGGTTGAAGAGGCCATATGTGCCATTGTGCCCAGGCCTGCGGCGGGGCAGACGGTGGGTGGGTGTGATGTGCACCCAGTGGCTCGGTTGTGTGCGTTGTACGGCGGGTGCGGGTGAGTGGGGGCTGGTCGTGCAGTTCCCCGCGCCCCTTAGGTCTGCTTCTGTGAACGCCAGACGATGAAGAGCGCCGATGCCACCGCCGCCCCCTTCAGCACCCACGGCCACGTCTCGCTGAGCGCCTCGTTCATGTGGCCCTCGGCGATCGGGGCTCCCCAGCGGCCGTTGGTGCGGCCCCAGAGCCAGGTGATGCCGGCCGTGAGGGAGAGGGCGGGGAGGATCACGACCGCCCACTTCGTCTCGGCGTCGGTCAGGCGGCGGGAGCCCCAGGCGATGAGCCAGCCGAGGAGCAGGGCGATGAGGTTGCCGAGGATCGCGCCGGTGACCAGGAGGGCGGCGGCGAGCAGGAGGAGGGGGTTGCTCCAGCGGCCGGTGGGGAGGGTCGGGCGGGCCAGGAGGCGCCGGCGACGGGGGGACTCGGTTTCCGGTTCCGGTTCCTCTGCCTTCTCGACCGCGGTCTGGTCGGGCTCCTTCTTCCGCAGCAGCGACTCGTCCTTCGCGGGCGGGCGTCTGAGCATCTCCGGGATCTCCACGCCGCCGACGAATCCCGGGACGTCTTCGCCGGGGCCGAAGGAGCTGCTGTCGACCCGCCACCAGTCGGGCTGGGTCGCACTGCCTCCGAGGTCGGCGGTGCTGGCGAGGTGGGGCGGCGGGGGCGCGTCGTCGCGTGCCGTCGGGGTTTCGGCGGGGCGGGGGCGCGGGACCATCCGGCGCAGTCCCTTGCGCCGCTCCTCGTCGGCCTCGCCGGCCCGGCTCGCCGGCTGTACGGGGACGGAGGTGACCGGCGCCTGGGGGGCGGGGGCGGCCGTGCCTCCGGCGGCCGTGACGACCTCGTCCGGGGTGCCGAGGCGGGAGATGATGCGGCGGACGGCGGCAGGGCTGTCGACCGGGGCCTTGGCGCGGCGCCGGTCGATCTCGCCGCGCAACTCGTTCACCAGGCGCATGCGGGTGGACGACGGCAGCTGTCGCTGCTGGGCCACGTCGCCGACGCGGCTCAGATACTCGTAGACGACCTGGTCGCTCTCGATCCCCACGAAGTCCCCTCCGGGGTGGGTGCGTTGCGTTGGATACCCCGTGGGACGACGTTAGCGCAGGACAGGGTGGGTGGGGTGGGTCAGAGCGGGCGGCACTCCCCCGAGTTCTGCACTTCGGAGCAGAGACCGTGGCCGTGGTCGCGGAGGATGTCGCGGCCGCTCTGCTGGGTGAGGAAGTTGAGGAAGGCCGCGGCGACGGAGCCGGCCGGGGCCTCGCCGTAGGTGTAGGCGAACTCGGTCTGCCAGTAGGGGTAGTTGGTGTCCTCGACGCCTTCCGCGGTCGGTTTCCTGCCGTCGATGGTCGGCTTGACGAGTCGGTCGGCGACCTTGTGGCCGTCGACGGCGGTGACCTCGCTGTAGCCGATGGCGCCGGGGGTCGAGGCGGTCGCATTCAGCATGCTGTCCGTGCTGGAGACCTCGCAGCGGCCGTACTTCTTCGCGTTCAGGGACGCGCAGTCGGTCTCGGTGAACTGGGGCGGTTGCTTGTTGTTCAGGAGTTTGGTGACGAGGGTGCTGCGGGTGCCCGAGCCGGCACTGCGGTTGACGAGCTGCACGGGTACGTCGTCGCCGCCGACCTCGGACCAGTTCTGGACGCGGCCGGCGAAGATCTGGCGTATCTGGCCCAGGGTCAGGTTCTCGACGCCCGCGCCCTTGTTGACGACGAGAGTGAACACGGAGAGCGCGACGGGCTTGGGTATCAGCCGGGGGTGGCCGTCGGAGGCGAGGCCGTCGGAGAAGGCGATGTGGTCGCCGAGGCCCTCGCCGACCTTGATCCCGGCCTTCTCGCCGGCGTTGTCCAGGGCGGTCGCACCGTCTCTGCTGCCCTCGAAGGTGTCGTCCGCGAGGGGGATGGACACGTCCGCCCCCTCGCACCTCTTGAGGTAGTCCGCGGCGGCGGCGCGCACCGCGGGCTCGAAGGCGGTGGAGCCGTGCAGGTGGAGGGTGCCCGCCACGCAGTCCAGCGGGGGCCGCCGGTCGTCGCGCAGGAACAGCGTGAAGGACGCCTGGATGACGACCGCCGCCGTCAGGAAACAGATGCCCCACCAGGCGGGGCGGGAGGCGAACACATGGCTCTCGGTCCTGGCCACCTTGAACCGGAAGTACTTCGCCAGCGGGTCGAACCAGCGCCGGTCGGTGCCGACGGCGCCGATGATGTCCGGCTTGGGGAAGCGCTCGGTGCTCGGGTCGTCGTGCCAGGCCTCCAGTATCACCAGCACCTTGTACTCGGCCCGCCGGGGCAGCTTGGCCTTGGGCAGCTCGATGACGCCCTCGCGCCGGGTCTCGTCGTTGCTGAAGCCGAAGCCCTGGGCGCCGCGCCGGAAGAAGCGGCGCAGCTCGGGCTGGCTCAGCTCGGTGACCACGAGGCCGGCGACCTGGCGGCGGCGGAAGGTGACCCAGATGCCGCTGTGGTCGTGCTCGTCGGTCAGGTAGTCACCGGGTTCGATCGGGGCGGACCCGGCGTTCTCGATCCGCAGCAGGACGAAGGACGGGTCCTTCAGCTGATGGCCGTCGCGCTGCAACTGCGTGAGGATCTCGGCGTGCTCGGACTGGGTGTCGTCCGAGGCGAGCGTGTCCATCTGCACCCGATAGCCGAGCCGCTTGCGGCCGACGACGGCGAACTCCCACAGGAACGCGGCGAGGGGAATCGCCAGACTGACGATGGCGATCCACTGCTCAAGCCGCTCACTCATCGCTGCCCCCCAATTCCCTTGAGCCGTGAAGTAGTTGACCGGGAGCCCAGGGTGACCAGTGGGTATGCGGTGTTGCCAGAGGTGCCGGAATCCTCCGGATGATGTTCATCCGGGGGTCATCTGCGAAACGTTCCGTTCGCCCGTGGGGCGGCGTTCCGGCCGACCGGCACACCCCCTCTCCCGTTGCCCCACCCGCTAACGTGAGCAGGATGAGCGACCCGGCCACACCGCCCCGTTCCCTCGCGGAGGATCTCCGCGTGCGGGACGACGCCTCGCTGTCCGTGCTCCTGCGCAGCCGGCCCGACCTCATCACGCCCGTCCCGACCGACCTCACCCAGCTGGCGACCCGCGCCGGCACCCGGGCCTCCGTGGTGCGCGCCCTGGAGCGGCTGGACCGTTTCGCGCTGCAGACGGCGGAGGCGCTGGCCGTGGCGGCGGACCCGGCGACGTACGACGAACTGCTCGGTCTGATGGCCGGCGACGCGGGCGACCCGGCCGTGGCGGGCGCCCTGCCGCACGCCCTCGGCACCCTGCGCGACCAGGCCCTGGTGTGGGGCGGCGACGACCGGCTGCGCCTGGTGCGCACGGCACGCGAGCTGCTGGTGCCCGCGCCGCAGCACCCGTCGCCGACGGGACTCGGCCCGACGGTGCGGGAGGCCACCGCCGGGATGTCTCCGGGCCGTATCCAGGAGATCGTCACGGCGGCCGGGCTGGCCTCGACCCACGACGCCGTGTCCGCGGTGGCCTCGCTCAGCGCGCTGTTCACCGACCGGCGGCGCATGGCGGCCCTGCTCGCCGACACCCCGGAGGAGTCCCGGGAGGTCCTCTCCCGCCTGGTCTGGGGCCCGCCGTACGGCCAGGTCACCGCCGACCCGGCGCCCCACCTGCGCCGGCTCCTCGACCTCGGTCTGCTGCTGCCGACGACGCCCGGCACCGTCGTACTCCCCCGCGAGGTGGCCCTGCACCTGCGCGCGGGCCGGGCGCACCGCACCACCGAGCCGCTGCCGCCGCCCGTCGAGGCGGCCTCGACGCACCGTCCACAGGTTGTGGACGCGACGGCGGCCGGGCAGGCCTACACGGCGCTGGCGACCGTGGAGGAGCTGCTGAAGGACTGGGACGAGGGCGGGCCGGCCGTGCTGCGGGCCGGCGGGCTCAGCGTGCGCGACCTCAAGCGGACCGCCGTCGCCCTCGACGTGCCCGAGCCCGTCGCCGCCTTCTGGGTCGAGCTGGCCGCCGCCGCCGGGCTGCTGGCCTCCGACGGCGAGGCCGACGAGCGGTACGCGGCGACGCCCGCCTACGACGAGTGGCTGGAGCAGCCCGTCGCGCAGCGCTGGGCCCTGCTGGCGGAGACCTGGCTGACGGCGACGCGTACGGCGGGGCTGGTCGGGGGCCGGGACGCGAAGGACCGTACGTTGTCCACGCTGGGCCCCGGGCTCGACCGCTCGGCGGCGCCGGAGGTACGGCACCGGGTGCTGACCCTGCTCGCCGGGCTGCCGCAGGGGCAGTCCCCGTCCGCCGAGTCGGTCCTGGCCCGGCTGCGCTGGGAGCGGCCGTTGCGCGGCCCTCAGCAGGACGACGACCTGCGCGGCAGGCTGGCCCGCTGGGCGCTGAGCGAGGCGGAGCTGCTGGGGGTGACGGGGCGGGGAGCGCTGTCGGAGGTGGGGCGGGCGCTGCTCGGGGCGCGGCTGCCGGAACCCGTGGCCCAGGAGCCGGTCGGTCCCGGTGACAAGCTCCCGGTACACCACCACGTGGCCTCGCCCCCGGAGCCCCTCTCCCCCGCCGAGCAGGCCGTGGCCACCGCCGCCGCCGTGCGGCTGCTCGCGCCGCTGCTCCCCGATCCGCTCGACCACGTCCTGCTCCAGGCCGACCTGACGGCCGTGGCGCCGGGGCCGCTGCAGCGGCCGCTCGCCGCCATGCTGGACGTGCTCGCGGACGTGGAGTCGAAGGGCGGGGCGACGGTGTACCGCTTCACGCCCGGCTCGGTTCGCCGCGCTCTCGACGCCGGGCGCAGCGCCTCCGATCTGCACGCCTTCCTCGCCGAGCACTCGCGTACGCCGGTGCCGCAGCCGCTGGCGTATCTGATCGACGACGTGGCCCGTAAGCACGGGCATCTGCGGGTGGGTGCCGCCTCGGCGTACGTCCGCTGTGACGACGACGCGGTGCTGAACGAGATCCTCGCCGACAAGCGGGCCGCCGGCCTGCGGCTGCGGCGCCTCGCGCCGACGGTGCTCGCCGCCCAGGCCGATCCGGCCGGGCTGCTGGAGGGCCTGCGCGCGATGGGCTTCGCGCCGGCCGCCGAGTCGGCCGAGGGCGACGTCCTGATCACCCGCGCCGACGCCCACCGCACCCCGCCGCGCACGGCCCCGGAGCCGGTCCCGGACGGTCCGCCGACGCCGGACGCCACGCTGCTGGCCGCCGCGATCCGCGCCATCCGGGCGGGCGACCTCGCCTCCACCACGCCGCGCAAGCCGAGCGCGAGCGCCCCCGCGGTGACCGGCGGCGAGCTGCCCCGGACCACCTCCGCCGAGACCCTCGCCACCATGCAGGCCGCCGTGCTCACCGGCGAGGCGCTGTGGATCGGGTACGTCAACGCCGAGGGCTCCGCGAGTCAGCGGGTGATCGCGCCGGTGCGGGTCGAGGGCGGGTTCGTGACGGCGTACGACCACACCGCGGACGAGGTGCGGACGTATCCGCTGCACCGGATCACGGGTGTCGCCGAGCTGGCGGACGACCAGATCTGAGGCGCCGGGGTCCGACGGCCACCCGTTCGGGTGTACGCGGTGTTCCATGCACGCCACGCCCGGGTTTTCCAACTCTTGGGGGACCTTCCCGGAGTGTCCGCATCGCGTCGCGTGGCGCAGGGCAGCCACCTCGTGTCCTGATCACGCTCAAGTGAGCGCAACAGAGAGGTAGTTGTCCCATGCGCACAGCTCGTCGTCTTGCCACCGTCCTGGCCGCCGCAGCCCTGATGATGGGTGCCTTCACCGCCCCGGCCTCAGCGATCGGCATCGACGTCGCCGGGCTGGTCATCGAGACGCCGCCGGTCTGAGGCGACCGCGGCACACCCATCGGGCCGGTCCCGGCGCCCCCGGGCCGGCCCGCCCTCCGTACTCGCCCTCCGTAGGTGAAAGGCCCTCAAGTCCCCATGCGTTCCAAGCGCCCCGTCCGCACCCGTACCGCCCTCTCCGTCGCCGCCCTCTGCTCGGCCGCCGCCGTGGTCGCCGTCCTCGCGCCCGAGGCCTCGGCAGCCCCCTCCGCGCTGCCGCTGCCCATCGGGCCGCAGGGCGGGGAGTCCCTGATCACCGAGGGCCTCACCATCGAAGGCCCGCTGATCAACAACGTCAGTCTGCCCATGCTGAAGTAGCGCGGCGCATCCGGTAGCTGTCCCCGTCGATCCGTACGACCTCGGCGTGGTGGGCCAGCCGGTCCACCATCGCCGGCGCGGACGGGCCGCCGAAGATCTCGTCCCAGCGGCCGAGCGGACGGTCACCGGTCACGATCAGCGAGGCCCGTTCGTAGCGGTGGGCGACCAGCTGGAAGAAGAGGGCGGTGGTCTCCGCGTCGAAGGGCGTGTAGCCGATCTCGTCGACGACCAGCACGGCGTGGTCGTCGAGCGCGGCCAGCTCCTCGGCGAGCCGCCCGGCGTCCCGCGCCCCGGCCAGCCGGGCGGCCCACGCCGCGGCGGTCGCGAACAGCACCGAGTGCCCGGCCTGACAGGCCCGCACGCCGAGGCCGACGGCCAGATGCGTCTTGCCGGTGCCGGGCGGGCCGACGAAGACCACGTTCCGGCGGGCGGCGACGAAGTCCAGCTTGCCGAGCCGGGCCACGACCTCCCGGTCGAAGGAGCGCGGGTGCTCGGAGTCGAAGTCCTCCAGCTGCTTCCGGGCGGGGAATCCGGCGGCCCGCAGCCGCTCCTCGGCGCTCGGCTCGTCCTCGCGCGAGGTCGCCTGGGCCGGCACGAAGACCTTCTCGGCGGGCTCCTCGGGAGCGTGCTCGCGGTGCGTCTGCTGATGGCCGCGCTCGGACTGCGCGGCCATCGGCCCCGACATGTAGGCCAGGATCGCCGCCGAGGCGATGAACGCCATGTGGATCACCGTGCCCCACAGCAGCGAGTGGTGCGAGGTGTGGTGGACGTCCACGAACATCTGGAGCAGATGGACCGAGGAGATGCCCACGATGGCGGTGGCAAGCTTGACCTTGAGCACGTTGGAGTTCACGTGCGAGAGCCATTCCGGCTGGTCGCGGTGGCCCTGCAGGCCGATGCGCGAGACGAACGTCTCATAACCGCCGACGATCACCATGATCAGCAGATTGGCGATCATCACGACGTCGACCAGCTTCAGCACGGCGAGCATGACGTACGTCTCGGTCGCCTGACCGCTCACGCACCGGAGAATTAAGGTCCACAGCTCGTTGAAGAACTTGTAGACGTACACCCCCTGGGCGGCCACGAGGCCGAAGTAGAGCGGGGCCTGCAGCCAGCGGGTGGCGAACAGGGCGTACCCGAGTGTGGTGGTCGTGGGGGACGGGTCACTGCTGATGGGCTGCACGGTCGGCATTCTTCGCAGCCGCCGCCGTCCAGGTGAAAACCACGTCACTCACAAGAATGAAAAGACATCCTGTAGGACTCCGGAATCGATCAGGCACACTGGACGTTTGGCCGGGTGGTCTAGCGGAAGGGCTGACGCACGTGAACGGACCACTGATCGTCCAGTCGGACAAAACCCTGCTCCTGGAGGTCGACCACGAGCGGGCCGACGCATGCCGTCGGGCGATCGCCGCGTTCGCCGAGCTGGAGCGGGCGCCGGAGCACATCCACACCTACCGGGTGACCCCGCTCGGCCTGTGGAACGCGCGCGCGGCCGGGCACGACGCCGAGCAGGTCGTGGACGCGCTGGTGACGTACAGCCGCTACCCCGTGCCGCACGCCCTGCTGGTCGACATCGCCGACACGATGGACCGCTACGGCCGACTGACGCTCTCCAAGCACCCCACGCACGGCCTCGTCCTCACCACCACCGACCGCCCGGTCCTGGAGGAGGTGCTGCGCTCGAAGCGGATCGCACCGCTCGTCGGCGCCCGCATCGACCCGGACACCGTCGCCGTGCACCCCTCCGAGCGCGGTCAGATCAAGCAGACGCTGCTGAAGCTGGGCTGGCCGGCCGAAGACCTCGCCGGGTACGTCGACGGCGAGGCGCACCCGATCGAGCTGCGCGAGGACGGCTGGGCGCTCAGGCCGTACCAGAAGCAGGCCGTGGAGAACTTCTGGCACGGCGGCAGCGGGGTCGTGGTGCTGCCCTGCGGCGCCGGGAAGACCCTGGTCGGCGCCGGGTCCATGGCGCAGGCGAAGTCGACCACGCTCATCCTCGTCACGAACACCGTCTCGGCCCGGCAGTGGAAGCACGAGCTGGTGAAGCGGACGTCGCTCACCGAGGAGGAGATCGGCGAGTACAGCGGGACGAAGAAGGAGATCCGCCCCGTCACCATCGCGACGTACCAGGTACTGACGACGAAGCGGAAGGGTGTCTATCAGCACCTGGAGCTCTTCGACTCCCGCGACTGGGGCCTGATCCTCTACGACGAGGTGCACCTGCTGCCCGCGCCGGTCTTCAAGTTCACGGCGGACCTCCAGGCCCGCCGCCGTCTGGGCCTGACCGCGACCCTGGTCCGGGAGGACGGGCGCGAGTCCGACGTGTTCTCCCTCATCGGCCCCAAGCGCTTCGACGCGCCCTGGAAGGAGATCGAGGCGCAGGGCTACATCGCGCCCGCCGACTGCGTCGAGGTCCGGGTCAATCTCACCGACGCCGAGCGGCTCGCGTACGCCACCGCCGAGCAGGAGGAGAAGTACCGCTTCTGCGCGACGACCGACACCAAGCGGAAGGTCACCGAGGCCATCGTCCGCAGGTTCGCCGGGCAGCAGATCCTGGTCATCGGCCAGTACATCGACCAGCTCGACGAACTGGGCGAGCATCTGAACGCCCCCGTGATCAAGGGCGAGACCTCCAACGCCCAGCGCGAGAAGCTCTTCGACGCCTTCCGGGAGGGCGAGATCAGCGTCCTCGTCGTGTCCAAGGTCGCTAACTTCTCCATCGACCTGCCGGAGGCCACGGTCGCCATCCAGGTCTCGGGCACCTTCGGCTCGCGCCAGGAGGAGGCACAGCGGCTGGGGCGGGTGCTGCGGCCGAAGGCCGACGGTCACAAGGCCCACTTCTACTCGGTCGTCGCCCGCGACACGATCGACCAGGACTTCGCCGCCCACCGCCAGCGCTTCCTGGCGGAGCAGGGGTACGCGTACCGCATCGTGGACGCGGACGAGATCCTGGCGGAGGGCTAGCGGAGGGCGGCGAAGAACCGGGCTGGACCAGGCTGCACGGCCTAGAAGAAGGCGTGGTACTCCATCCAGCCCTTGGTGCTGCCGTGCTTGGAGTAGTACCAGTCACCGCCCTTGGCGGTGCAGTACACGGTCACGTTGCTGCCCGCGAACACGGACTTCTTCACCGTGGAGCTGAAGCTGGGCTTGGCGTACATGTCCGCGTGGTCCCACTGGACGACCTGCAGGGTCTTGTTCCTGATGTTCTTGGTGCAGGACGAGTGCTCCCCCACGGCCGAGGCGCTGGGCGCGGCCACGAGCGTGGCGCCGAGGGCGAGGGCGGTGGCGGCGGTCAGACCGCTCACCGCCCTGCGGAACGGAAGCGACGAGAAGCGCATACAGATTTCCCCGTTTGCTCGATCGAATGAATCGAAGGATTCGGACAACGGCTGATCATGCTGCCACACGCGATGGCGAGCGCCAGGAGGGGGTACGGGGCCGCCAATGCCTGCTGCCACCACGGCAGTTCGAGGTCCAGGGCGCCCTCGTGGGGCACCAGCCACATGGTGCGGGCGGTGAAGACGACGACCACGAGCCATGCCGTACGCAGGCGCCCCTCCGCCAGCAGTACCGCGATCAGCGGCACGCACCACACCCAGTGATGGGACCAGCTGATCGGTGAGATCAGCAGCGCGGTGAAGGCCATGAGGAGGAGGGCGTGGCTCTGCCGGGCGGCCCGCGCGGTCAGCCACAGGCCCGTGAGGGCGACGGCCGCCGCCGGGAGCGCCCAGGCCGGGCCCGGTGCGGCATCTCCCAGGGCGCGGGCGGCCAGGCCCTGCAGGGACTGGTTGTCGACGATCCAGGCCTTGCCGACGCGGTCCGTCTCGTAGAGGCGGCGGGTCCAGAAGTCGAGGCTCGCGGAGGGGAGCGCGAGGGCGCCGAGTACGACGGTCCCCGCGAAGGCCGCCGTCGCCGTGCCTGCCTCCCGGAGGCGCCCTCGCAGCAGCAGGTAAGCGATGAAGATCGCCGGGGTGAGCTTGATCCCGGCGGCGACGCCGATCGCGACGCCCTTCCAGCGGGCGCCCGACGGCCGGGTCAGGTCCCACAGGACCAGGCAGGCCAGGGCGAGGTTGATCTGGCCGAAGAGGAGGGTCTGGAAGACCGGCTCCAGCCAGAGGGCCAGGGCCGTGGCAGCGCAGCGGACCGGGAGGTCGAGGGTCAGACCGGCGAGGCGGGCGGAGAGGTGGATCAGTACGGCGACCAGGAGCGCGTTGCCCGCCAGGAAGGCCGCCTTGAGGACGGCGAACGGGAGCAGTGCCGCCGGGACGAAGAGGAGGGCCGCGAAGGGCGGATAGGTGGCGGGGAGGTGCCACTCGGTGACCGTGAAGCCGTAGAGATCGGCGCCGCCGCGGAGGACGGCTTCGCCTTCCGCCCGGTAGACCAGCGCGTCGGCCATCGGGAGGCGCTGGTGGACGCAGAGGGTGGTGAAGGCGCTGAAGGCGGTGAGGGTGAGGAGGGCGAGGAGAGAAGTCGCCAGAAGGCTGTAGGGAGTTGCGGAATGTGATCGGCGGGTCACGGAGTGACCCTAGGCGTCACTTGTGGCGAACGCCCGCTTCCTCGCCGTACTCACCGAGGACGATCACGTCGAAGGCCGCACCCGCGAACACCCTGACGGCACGCAGGGCTTCGCCGAGGCGATGACGGTGGCTCCCCTGGAGCGCTGTCGCTCCTCGGGGTCCCATGGGGGCTGGGTGGATGGTTGCTGCGCTCATGTCTCCATGATGGGTTCACCGGCACGAAGACCGCATCGGCCCACGGTGCCAAGCCGTGTACTACCTCCGTACGCCTCGGGACGGACCCCCTACCCCCAGGGAGGAGGGCCGCGTCCGGCGGGATCCCCTAGGGGTCGGACAGGGGCGGGTCAGGGGCGGGTCAGGGGCCGGAGATATTCGTTGGCATTTGAGAGGGGCGCTCACCTAAAATCTCCGCTCTTGCCCGCCTCCGTTCACGGAGCGCCGCCGACCGGACGGAAACCGGTAGGCACCTCGCAGCGCCACCCGTCTCACCCGTAGGTCCTCCGGAGGCACCCCCTTGTCCACGCCCGTCGACGACCCACTTGGCCCACTCGACCCGCTCGACCCGCTGTCCCGGGAGCGCACCCACCTCGCCGGCTCCCGCGCCGCCCTGCGCGCCATGCGCGAGGACGTCGAGTCCCTCGACATCAGCGACGTCACCGCGAACTGGGTCAACGCCGAGGTCCTCGCCCACCAGATCGACCTGCGCATCAAGGCGCTGGCCGACCTCAGCGACACCCCACTGTTCTTCGGGCGGCTGGACTATCTGCACGCGCCCGGAATGGAACAGGCAGAAGGCGCGGAGGGCGAGCGCTTCTACATCGGGCGCCGACATGTGCACGACGCCGACGGCGACCCGATGGTCATCGACTGGCGGGCGCCGGTGTCCCAGCCCTTCTACCGGGCCTCGAAGAAGGACCCGCTGGACATCGCGCTGCGCCGCCGCTTCGGCTACACGGGCGGCGATCTGACGGCGTACGAGGACGAGCACCTCTCCGACCCGGCCGAGGCGGCCCGGACCAGCAAGCTGCTCCAGCAGGAGATCGAGCGCCCGCGCGTCGGCCCGATGCGGGACATCGTGGCGACGATCCAGCCGGAGCAGGACGAGATCGTCCGGTCCGGGCTCGGCGGCACGGTCTGTGTCCAGGGCGGCCCCGGCACCGGGAAGACGGCGGTGGGCCTGCACCGGGTGGCGTACCTGCTGTACGCGCACCGCGAGCGGCTCGCCCGCACCGGCACGCTCGTCATCGGGCCGAACAAGTCCTTCCTGCACTACATCGAGCAAGTGCTCCCGGCGCTGGGCGAGTTGACGGTCCGCCAGGCGACGGTGGACGACCTGGTCGCGCACGTCGAGGTGCGCGGCACGGACGAGGCGGCGACCGCGGTGGTCAAGGGCGACGCGAGGATGGCGGAGGTCCTGCGGCGGGCGATCTACTCGCACGTGACGATGCCGACGGAAGCGGTGGTCGTGGTCCGCGGATCACGCCGCTGGCGCGTCCCGGCGTACGAAGTCGAGGAGATCGTCCGCGAGTTGCTCGCCCGCGACATCCGCTACGGCGCCGCCCGCGAGGCCCTCCCGCAGCGCATCGCGCACGCCGTGCTGGTGCAGATGGAGCGGTCGGGCGAGGCGCCGGACGACCGGGTGCAGGACGCGGTGGCCCGCAACAGCGCGGTGAAGGCGGCCGTCAAGGAGCTGTGGCCGCCGGTCGACCCGGCGAAACTGGTCCTGCGCCTGCTGTCGGACGCCGATTTCCTCGCCGAACACGCGGACGGGATCCTCAGCGAGGACGAGCGGAAGACGATCCTGTGGGCGAAGCCGGCCCGGTCGCTGAAGTCCGCCAAGTGGTCCGCTTCGGACGCGGTGCTGATCGACGAGGCCGCCGACATCGTGGCCCGCACCCCCTCCCTCGGCCATGTCGTCCTCGACGAGGCGCAGGACCTCTCGCCGATGCAGTACCGGGCGGTGGGCCGCCGCTGCACGACCGGTTCGGCGACGGTCCTCGGCGACCTGGCGCAGGGCACGACGCCATGGGCGACCCGCAGTTGGGACGAGGCGCTGGCCCACCTCGGCAAGTCGGACGGCCTCATCGAGGAACTGACGGCCGGCTTCCGCGTCCCGACGGACGTCATCACCTACGCCTCCCGCCTCCTCCCCCACATCGCGCCCGGCCTGACCCCGGTGGCCTCGATCCGCGAGAACCCCGGCTTCTTCGAGGTCCGCACGGCAGCGGACACGGCCGAAGTGGTCGCCGCGTGCGGGGAGTTGCTGGCCAACGAGGGGTCGGTCGGGCTGATCGCCGCGGATGCGCGGATCCCGGCCCTGTCGGAGGCGCTCACGGCAGCGGGGATCACATACCTGGCCCCCGGCGAGGAGACGACCCACGAGACCCGCCTGACCCTGGTCCCGGCGTCGCTCGCGAAGGGCTTGGAGTACGACTACGTCGTCCTGGACGAGCCGCAGGCGGTGGTGGACGGCGAGCCGGACGAGCGGACGGGGCTGCGGCGGTTGTACGTCGCCCTGACGCGAGCCGTGTCGGGGCTGATCGTGGTGCATGCGGCTCCGTTGCCGGCTCAGCTGGGCTGAGAGTCACCGGGTCGGGGGGGGCGGAGACGAGTTATGCCGGGCTGCGGGTCGTCGGTGGCTGGTCGCGCAGTTCCCCGCGCCCCCTAGGGGGCGTTGCGGCACCCGTCCCCATGAGAGGCGGTACCCCGCCGGCGCCGGGCTGCGCGACCCACCCCCCCACCCAGCCGCCACTCCGCCCGCCTACGAAACCCCGTCCAGCACACCCCGCCACTCAGCCACGGCCTCCGCCGAGACCGGCCCGTCCCAGCCCTCCGGCCTGGCCGCCCCGCCGATGTGAAACGCGTCGATCCCGGCCGCCACCAGCCCCGGCACATGATCGAGCCGCAACCCACCCCCCACCAGGATCCCCTGCTCATACCCGGGCTCCCCACTCCGCGCCGCCTCCGCCAGCAACGTGGAAAGCCCGTCGTCCACCCCCGCCGCCGACCCCGCCGTGAGATACGTGTCCAACCCCGCCATCCCGTCCATCTGCTTGCGCAGCGCGTCACGGTCCGCAGCCCGGTCGATCGCCCGGTGGAAGGTCCACCGGCATCCGTCCAGCGCCGCCACCACCCGCTCAACGGCGGCGAGGTCCAGCCCGCCGTCGGTGTCGAGGAAACCGAGCACGAACTCGTCGGCTCCGGCACCCCGCATCTCGCGCGCCGTCCGCGTCAGCCGGTCCAGGTCTCCGGCGGCGAACCCGTCCGCCAGCCGCAGCATCACGCGCAGGTCGATGTCGACGGCGGCGCGGATCGCGGCGACGGTCTCGACCGGCGGGGTCAGCCCGTCGGCCGCCATGTCGGTGACCAGTTCGAGCCGATCCGCACCTCCGGCCTGGGCGGCGACCGCGTCCTCGACTCCGAGGGCGATCACCTCCAGGACTGCACGCTTGCTCATGGGACCCCATTCCTCGGCATTCGACGACGACTGCGCGCGTCTACAGGTCTAGTCCAATCCAAGGGTACGGGTTGGAGAAGCCGCCGAGGAGGAGGGCCACCTGGTTGGCGTGATCCGTCGGGTCACCCGAAGATGTTCAGCTCCCTCGCCTCCGCCCCCGCCAGCTCGTACGACCCCCCTTCCGCCGGCCGCCCCGCATACAGCCGTACGAGGGTGGCGGCGTCGCCGATGTACCGCGCCGGGGGCCGCGGAGCCGTCGGCTCGCCCAGGCGCAGGGGCTCGTCCACGTCGTCCAGGTCGGCGTGGAGCGGGGTGTGCCGCCGTTCCCGGGTCAGCCGGACCAGCAGGCGCAGCGCATCCGGCAGGCCGGCGCCGGCATACGCCCCCGGCTCCCCGAGCACCTCCCGTACGTCACCGGCGTGCACCCACTCGCCCAGCGCGATGCCGTCCAGCGCTCCGCCCGCCCCGGCGATCACCGGGCCGGCCTCGGTCATCCCGCGCTCCAGTTCGTCGACGACCCGCGCGTTGGTCCAGTCGGCGCGCTCGGCGATGTCCCGGTCGTTGGACTCGGGCGAGAACACGCCCTCCTCGAACCGGCTCTCCACCACCCGCATCAGCGCGGCCGAACAGTGCGCCAGCACATCCCGCACCGACCACCCCGGACACGCGACGGTCGGCAGCGCGAAGTCGGCGTCCGGCCGCGTGCGCAACAGCGGAACCAGCGCGTCCCGCTCGACGACCAGCAGCCGTCCCGGCAGCTCGGGATCCCTTACCTCGTGCGCATCAGCAGAAGTCATGACCTCCACGCTAGGGGCCGGGGCGGCCGGGACGGGAGAATGCCGGGACGGGAGAATGAAGGCATGGCCGATCTCGAAGATCTCCGGTCCCGCTGGCTGCGCACCCTGCTCGCGGCGCGGGACGACGAGTCCCACGCCTCCTCCCTCTCCCCCGACCGGTACGGGGAGGCCCTGCTGCGCCGCTGGTCGGAGCCGCAGCGGCGGTACCACACCGTCGAGCACCTGGCTGCGGTCCTCGGGCACATCGACGCACTGGAGCAGTACGCGGACGACGTCGTGGCGGTGCGGCTCGCGGCCTGGTTCCACGACGCCGTGTACCTGCCGGACCGGTCGACGAACGAGGAGCGCTCCGCCCGGCTCGCCGAACGCGCCCTCCCGGAGGCCGGTGTCCCCGCGGAGCGGACCGCCGAGGTGGCCCGCCTCGTCCGCCTGACCACCGGCCACGACCCGGCGCCGGACGACCGCGACGGCCAGGTCCTGTGTGACGCCGACCTCGCGATCCTCGCCGCGCCGCCCTCCGCGTACGCCGCCTACACGGCCGCCGTCCGCGAGGAGTACCACTTCGTCCCCAGCGACGCCTTCCGCGAGGGCCGCGCCGCGATCCTGCGCCAACTCCTCGCCCTGCCAAGCCTGTTCAGCACCCCGCACGGGAGGAAGGAGTGGGAGGCCACGGCCCGCTACAACCTCGCCTCCGAGCTGGAAATGCTGTCGCTCTGAACCGCCCGTCGCCGTAGCCTGCAGGGCATGCGAGACATGGGCGGGGAACGCGTACAGGAAGCCGTGGCAGGCTGCGTGGCGCTGCTGCGGACGGCCGTGGACCGGGACTGGAAGACCGTCCGGGCCGGGCGGGTGGAGTGGGACTGTCACGCCACCGCGTTCCACATCGCCGAAGACCTCATCGCCTACGCCGCCAACCTGGCCGGACGCGCCCAGGACGCCTACGTCCCGTTCGAGATCACCCTCGACGAGGGCACCGGCAACGAGGACCTCCTCCACGTCATCGAGACGACCGGCGCCCTCCTGACCGCCGCCGTCCGCACCGCGCCCCGCGAGGCGCGCGCCTTCCACCCGTACCCCTTCCGCAGCGCGAACCGCGAGGGCTTCGCCGCGATGGGCGTCGCCGAAGTGCTGCTCCACACGCACGACATCGCCGAGGGGCTCGGCCTGGCGTACGAACCGCCCGCCGAACTCCCCGAGTTCGTGCTCACGACGATCTTTCCGCACGTCCAACCCGGCCCGGACCACTGGCGCACGCTGCTGTGGGCCACCGGCCGCGGCGATCTGCCCGGCCGCGCGCCCGTCACCGAGTGGCGCTGGCGCAACAACCTCGTCATCCCCACCGACCGCCTCACCCTCCAGGGCGTCACCCCCGCCTCCGCGGCCGACCTGCGCTCCGGCGGCGACGGCGGCTTCGAGTGGGTCGAGGGCGGGCCCTTCGAGGGCACGCGGGAGGCCGCCGAGTGGATGATGAAGGCGTACGAGGGGGGCGTACACCGGCCCGAGTGGGGGCTGTTCGTCCTCGTCCGGCGGGAGGACGGCCTTGCGGTCGGGGGCGTGGGCTTCCACGGCGTACCGGACGACGAGGGCCGGGCCGAGGTCGGCTACGACCTCGCCGCATCCGCCCGCGGCCACGGCTACGCCACCGAGGCCCTGCGCACCCTCTCCGACCAGGCCCTGGCCAGGGACGACGTGAAGCAGCTGTGCGCGATGATCGAGGACACCAACACCCCGTCGCAGGGCGTGGCCACGCGCGCCGGATACGTCCGGGCGAGCGTCGAGGAGGAGCGCACGGCCCACGAGGAGCAGGACATGGACCGGACGCTCCGGCTGTACGTCCGCCGGGGGCAGTCCGCGGCGGCCTAGCCTGAGGGCGAGCCGACCCGCGCCGCCTTCAGGGAGCCCGCCATGTCGTTCACCGACGAGGAGACCGCCTACCTGTACGCCAACCCGCTCGCCCGGTTCGCCAGCCTCTGCGCGGACGAGCAGCCCGATGTGGTGCCGGTGGCCCTCGAGTTCGACGGCACGCACTTCTGGGTGGGCGGGCCGGGCACCGAAGTGCTCGGCACCCGCAAGTTCCGCAACGTCGGGCACGGCCGCGACAAGGTGGCCTTCGTCGTGGACGACCTGGTCTCCGTCGAACCGTTCGTCGCGCGCGGCATCCGGGTGTACGGCATCGCGGACGGGCCCGTCGAGCGGGTCGGCATGGTGGGTCCCGGGCACTACCTGCGCATCACGCCGACCCTCTCGTGGAGCTGGAACCTGTCCGACCCTCCGCAGCCCGCCGGCGACTCCTGGTACTCCATGCACCGGACCACGCACACGTGACCCACGTCACGCCCGAGGGGCCACGACTCACGTCACATCCCGTCTGGCCGTTCCGTCATAGCTGTGTAACCGACAGCAGACGACAACGGATGGGGAGTTGGCCATGAGCGCCCGCCTGAACCTCTTCGAGAACCCGATCGCCGGCAAGGTCATCAAGCACTTCGGCTCGGCCGGCAAGGTGGTGCACGACTCGCCGCTGCCGATCGGCACACAGCACCTGGTGACGCTCCGCGCCAGTCAGATCAACGGCTGTGGCTTCTGCACCGACATGCACAGCAAGGACGCCGTCGCCGCGGGCGAGGACTGGCTGCGCCTCAACCTGGTCGCGGCCTGGCGGGAGGCCACCTGTTTCACCGAGGCCGAGCGCGCCGCGCTGGAACTCACGGAGGAGGGCACCCGTATCGCGGACGGGGCCGGCGGAGTCCCGGACGAGGTCTGGGAGAACGCCGCCAAGCACTACGACGAGGAGCAGCTCGGCGCCCTGGTGATCCTCATCGCCATGATCAACACCTACAACCGGCTGAACGTCATGATCCAGCAGCCCGCGGGCAGCTACCAGCCCGGCCAGTTCGCCTGACCCAGGGCCGAGCCGCGCGGCCGAGGGGGCGTCAGCCCAGCTCCCGCCCCTTCGGCCTGCGCAGCCCCGCCCCGTACAACAACCGCACCACCTCACGGCTGCTGACCTCCACCGCCCCCGCGCGCACCACGTCGGCGTACCGATGGGACGGGATGTCGTAGTGATCCCGCTCGAAGGCCCGGCGCGGCACGCCCAACCCCTCGGCGAACGTGTGCAGTTCGTCGTACGACACATCGCTCACGAGGTGCGACCACATCCGGCCGTGTCCCGGCCAGGTCGGCGGGTCGATGTAGATCGTCACGACGTGCCGGCCGAGCCGAGCGCCCCCACCGCCGCGACCTTCACGCCCGCCTCGTGGCACACCCAGTGCGGGTCGGGGCCCAGCTCCGGTTCGATCTCCAGCGCGTGCGGGTCGCCGGAGCGGCAGACCGGGCACAGCGGCCAGCGGCCGTAGTTGTCCAGCAGGGCGTCCTGCACGTCCTGGGCGACGAGCCCGGCCACGTACTCCACGCCTTCCGGCCACTGCTCCACCCACCAGCGCCGCTGTACGACCGACTCCTCGACCAGCGAGACGACGTCCGCCTCGGCGACCTCGCCCGCGACCAGATCGGCGAGCACGAGGGCGCGGGCCGTGTGCAGCGCCTGCTCCAGCGGACTGATGGGTTCCATGGTCCCATTGTGCGCACTCTTGACCCGGCACCGAGCCGAAAATATCTTTCATCTGTGACCCAGGACGTGAAGGAAAGTTTCGGCAACGGTTCCGGAGGGCCCCCGCCCGCACCCGCCGCCCTCGCGGCCAAGGTGCGCACGCTCGCCCCCTCGATGACCCGCTCCATGCAGCGCGTCGCCGAAGCGGTCGCGAGCGACCCGGCGGGCTGCGCGGCCCTCACGGTCACCGGCCTCGCCGAACGCACCGGCACCAGCGAGGCCACCGTCGTGCGCACCGCCCGCATCCTCGGCTACCCCGGCTACCGCGACCTGCGCCTCGCCCTCGCCGGCCTCGCCGCCCAGCAGCAGTCGGGCCGCGCGCCCGCCATCACCACCGACATCGCGGTGGACGACCCGATCGCGGACGTGGTCGCCAAGCTCGCCTACGACGAACAGCAGACCCTCGCCGACACGGCCGCAGGCCTCGACACGGCCCAGCTGGGAGCGGCGGTGTCGGCCGCCGCCGGGGCCCGCCGGATCGACGTGTACGGCGTCGGCGCGTCCGGGCTGGTCGCCCAGGACCTCGCGCAGAAGCTGCTGCGGATAGGGCTGATAGCCCATGCGCACAGCGATCCGCATCTCGCCGTGACGAACGCGGTGCAGCTCCGCGCGGGTGACGTGGCGATCGCGATCACGCATTCCGGGTCGACGGGGGACGTCATCGAGCCGTTGCGGGTCGCCTTCGAGCATGGGGCCACGACGGTTGCCATCACCGGGCGGCCGGACGGGGCAGTGACGCAGTACGCCGATCACATCCTCACGACATCCACGGCTCGGGAGAGCGAGTTGCGTCCCGCGGCCATGTCGTCCCGGACCAGTCAGCTTCTTGTGGTGGACTGCCTGTTTGTGGGGGTTGCTCAGCGGACTTATGAGACGGCGGCGCCGGCGTTGGCGGCTTCTTATGAGGCGCTGGCACATCGGCACCGTCGATAGACCGTAGGCCTGACGGTTGTGGGTTGGCTGCGGACCGGTCGTGGCTGGTCGCGCAGTTCCCCGCGCCCCTTGGGTCGGACAGCACACCGAAACCCGGAAAGAACCGTCTCCTCATGACCTCTACATCCAACCCCCGTGAACTCCGCGCCGAGTTGGACTCCCTGACCACCGAAGCCTTCCGTCCCGAGCTCGCCGAGATCGATCAGCTCCCGACCCTCGACATCGCCCGCCTCATGAACGGCGAGGACGCCTCGGTACCCGCCGCCGTCGCCTCGCGTCTCCCGCAGATCACCGCCGCCATCGACGCCATCGCCGAGCGGATGGGGCGGGGCGGGCGGCTCGTCTACGCGGGTGCCGGTACCGCCGGGCGGCTCGGGGTGCTCGATGCCTCCGAGTGTCCGCCCACCTTCAACACCGAGCCGGGCCAGGTGGTCGGGATCATCGCGGGCGGGCCGGAGGCCATGGTGACCTCCGTCGAAGGCGCCGAGGACTCCGCAGCGCTGGCCCGGGCCGACCTCGACGCCCTCCCGCTCACCCCCGCCGACACGGTCGTCGGCATCTCCGCCTCCGGACGCACCCCATACGCGATCGGCGCGGTCGAACACGCCCGTGCGCAGGGGGCGTTGACGGTCGGCCTGTCCTGCAACCCGGACAGCGCCCTGGCCGCCGCGGCCGAGCATGGCATCGAGGTCGTCGTGGGCCCGGAGCTGCTGACCGGCTCGACCCGGCTGAAGGCCGGCACCGCGCAGAAGCTGGTCCTCAACATGCTCTCGACGATCACGATGATCCGCCTGGGCAAGACGTACGGGAACCTGATGGTCGACGTCCGCGCCTCCAACGACAAGCTGCGCGCCCGCTCCCGCCGTATCGTCGCCCTGGCCACGGGCGCGCCCGACGCCGACATCGAGCGGGCCCTGACCGAGGCGGGCGGCGAGGTGAAGACGGCGATCCTGATTCTGCTGGCCGGCGTGGACGGGTCGACGGCGGCGGGGCTGCTGGAGTCCGCCGACGGTCACCTGCGGGCGGCGCTGAAAACGGCGGGGAGCTGAGTCAACTCCCCTGTTAGCGTGGCCATATGACGGCACCCTCGACGTTTCGCATCGGCGGCGATCTGGAAGTACGACGGCTCGGGTTCGGGGCCATGCACCTGCGGCCCGAATCCGCCGAGGAGCGCGCGGCCTGCGTCGCGGTCGCCCGGCGCGCGGTCGAACTGGGCGTCACGCTGATCGACACGGCGCATCTGTACGGCTGGGGAGCGAACGAGGATCTTCTCGCCGAGGCCCTTAATCCGTACCCGGAGGGGCTCGTGATCGCCACGAAGGTCGGGTTCCGGCAGACGACGTCCGGTGAGGGCTGGCGGCACGCGGGCGCGCCGGACGATCTGCGCGGGCAGGTCGACGAGGCTCTGCGCCGCCTGCGCCTGGACCGCATCGAGCTGCTCCAACTCCACCGCCTCGACCCGGGCGTACCGCTCGCCGACCAGCTCGGCGCCCTCCGCGACCTGCGCGACGAGGGCAAGATCGGCCGGATCGGCCTGTCGGAGGTGACGGCCGACGAGCTCGCCGAGGCGCGGTCGGTCGTCGACATCGCGAGCGTCCAGAACCGGTACAACCTCCTCGACCGCGAGCACGAACCCGTACTGAAGGCCTGTGAGGCGGCGGACATCGCGTTCCTGCCGTGGCGGCCCGCTGCGGCGGGCGCGTCCGGGGGCAGGTCCGCGGAGATCGCCGCGGTGGCGGCGGAACTCGATGCCACGCCCACCCAGGTCGCCCTCGCGTGGCTCCTCGCCCACTCCCCGGTGATCCTGCCGATTCCGGGGACGTCGAGCGTCGCGCACCTGGAGGAGAACCTCGGGGCGGACGCCGTACGGCTCGACCGGGAGCAGTACGACCGACTGAGCCGCGCCGCCGAGTCCGCCTGACGCGGCACAACCCTGCCCCGGTCACGTTGGTCTTTCGTGCGTGAACCCTGCGCCGCAACCGGGCACAGGGCGTTGAGTACGGGAGATACACCATGTCAGCCACAGCCATTCGTCGTACCGTCCTGGCCGCTTCCGCGGTCTCCCTCGCGCTTCTCGCCACCGCCTGCGGTGGCGGCGAGCAGGGCGGTGAGGACAAGGGGGCGACGGGCGGCTCCAAGTCCGAGAAGCCCGCGGCGAAGGCGCTCACCGCCGCCGAACTGGAGAAGCTCGTCGTCGCCAAGGGCGATGTCGAGGGCCACGAGATCACGAAGCCGGGGAAGGCGGACGTCTTCGATCCCGGTGCCGTGTCCGTCGAGAAGGCCGAGTGCGAGCCCGTCGGCCAGGTGCTGTCGGCCCTGCCGGCGAGCAAGCCGGCGTCGAGCGTCCAGCGGCTCGTGGTCCAGAAGCCCGAGGCGGCCAAGAAGGACATGCCCTCGATGGAGGAGCTCGCGGAGATGACGGAGGAGGAGGCCCAGCAGGCGACGCTCGACTCGCTCGACATCACCAAGACGATGACCTCCCTCTGGTCCTACGAGGGCGACGGCGCCGAGCAGACCCTCGCCGCCCTGCGGGAGGCCGGCAAGAAGTGCGCCGGGGGCTTCTCCATGACGATCGACGGGGAGAAGCAGCAGGTCGGCAAGGTCAGCGAGGAGAAGCTCTCGGCCGGCGAGGACGCCGTCGCCTGGACGGTGGCGACGAAGCAGGACGGGACGCCCGGCGAAACCAAGGTCGTTGTCTTCCGGCAGGGCACCACGCTCGCGGGGTTCTCGTCCTTCAACATCGCCGCGGTCACCCGGG
The DNA here is from genome assembly GCF_900103585.1 of Streptomyces sp. cf386. Taxonomy (GTDB): domain Bacteria; phylum Actinomycetota; class Actinomycetes; order Streptomycetales; family Streptomycetaceae; genus Streptomyces. The sequence goes on along the minus strand of NZ_FNHV01000002.1, from coordinate 239,933 downwards.
GCGAGGCGTTCGAGCAGCCGACGGCCGTCATCGAGGCCCAGGCGGCCAAGCTCGGCTGACCGGGACGGGGGAACCGGGGGGACCCCCGGTTCCCCCGGTTCCCCCTCTCGTCCCACGTGGCGCAGGACACGTTCATGACAGGATTGCGTTGGGGAAAGGTCAGGGAAGGCATAGGGGCGCCCATGATTGCCGTGAAGGGATGACCCGTGCCGTCCACTGCCCCTCCCCCCATACCCCGGGCCGCAGGATCGCTTCCGTTCATCGGTCACGCTCTGAAAATGCGCGACAACCTCGGCTTCATCGACTCGCTGCGCGACACACGGGAACCACTCGTCGAGATCGTCCTGCAACCCGGGACGCGCACCATCGTGGTCCAGGACCCGGCCCTGATCCACCAGATGCTCAAGGCCCTGGCGCCCACCCTCGACAAGGGCCGGCTCTACGACAAGCTGGGCCAGCTGCTGGGCGACAGTGTCGTCACCGCCACCGGCCGGACCCACGTACGCAAACGCCGCCAGGTGCAACCGGCGTTCGCCCACACCGAGATCAGCCGGTACGTCGACATCATGCGCGCCGAGGTGGCCGCCACGGTCGCCGGCTGGGAGCCCGGGCGGCCCCTCGACGTACGCGAGGCGATGGTCGGGCTCAGCCTCGACATGCTGGCCAAGACGGTGTTCGCCGGCAGCCTCGACGACGCCGTCTTCCGCCGGCTGCGCAGCGACCTGTCGGTGGTGTTGAACGACGTCGGTGTGCGCATCATGCTGCCCGACTGGACCGAGCGCCTGCCGCTGCCCTTCAACCGCCGCTTCGACCGGGCCCGGGCCGGCGTACGCGCCACCATCAACACCGCCGTCGACGAACTGCAGGCCTCCGGGCACGACACCGGGGACATGCTCTCCATGCTGCTGCGCGCCATCGACGAGGAGACCGGCGAGCCGCTGACCGGGCATCAGATCTGCTCCGAGATCCTCACCCTGGCCGTGGCGGGCACCGAGACCACCGCGTCGGTGCTGTCCTGGACGCTGTACGAACTCGCCCGCCACCCCGACATCGAGGCCCGGATCCTGGCCGAGCTGGACGAGGTTCTCGGCGAGCGGCCGGTCGCCTTCGACGACGTGACCCGGCTGCCTCACCTGAACCGGGTGATCACCGAGACGCTGCGGCTGCACCACCCCGGCTGGCTGGTCACCCGCCGCACCACCGAGGAGACCCGGCTCGGCGAGTGGACGCTGCCCGCCGGCACCGAACTGGCCTACTGCCAGCACGCCCTGCACCGCGACCCCGAGCGCTTCCCCGACCCGCACACCTTCGACCCGGACCGGTGGACCGACCCCGCGCAGGAGCCTCCGCCGGGCGCGTTCCTGCCCTTCGGGGACGGCAAGCACAAGTGCATGGGGGACCGCCTCGCCCTCACCGAGATGGTCACGGCGCTCGCGACGATGCTGCGTTCGGTACGGCTGGAACTCGCCGAGGGCCAGGTCATCCGCCAGGTCGCCCGGCTCACCGTACGGCCGCGCGCCCTGCGGATGGCCGTCCGCCCCCGGAACCGTCGCGAGTCAGTGCCCGTCGCTACGGTGCACTGATGGCCGACACCACCTTTTGGACCTGCCCACCCGACCGAGAAGTTCAGGGACGGGGCGATGACTGCACCCTCACCCTTCTTCTCCCCCCGTTCCCCACGGGCACGGTGGACTTCTCTCCCCACAACCCGGCAGAAGCCCGCCACTTCGCCGAAAACTTCGCCACCGTCGACGAGATCCTCGAAGAGCTGCCCCCCATCTCCGCAGCCGCCTCTCCGGCTCTGTGGACACGGGCGGACCTGGACATCATCAAGGTGGGCTGCTGGGGCAACGTCATCTCGATCACCGACCCGGCCCTGGCCGACAACATCGGCGATCTGCCGCTGCTCGGCGCATCCACCAAGCTCCGCGAGCGCCACCCCGACGCCAGGATCGTCGGATCGGCCAACGTCGACTGCGGAGAGGACCACACCGAGGACATCATCCAGCTCCCCGGCGGCTTGATGGTGCACACCGAAGGCTGGCCCGGCGTGGAACCGCTGGACGTCACCGGCGACCCTCGGGCCGTGGTGCGCGCCCTCGGCATCAGCTCCGAGACCCTCGCCGACGAAGCGATCGACCTGGACGAGGAGTCCGACGAGATCGACTGGCGGGCCCTGGGCCGGCTCGCGCTCGGACCGTGCGACCCGTGGGGCCGCCCGGACCTGACGATGTCCGTCTTCCGCGTCCGCCACACCAGCGGCTCGACCTACCGGATGGAGGAGAGCTGGTTCTGGAACCGGTAACGGTGCGGAAGCCGACTCGAGAACCGTTGACCCCGCCGTCAGTCGGCCACGGCCTCGATGAGGGAGAACGGCGCGGCCTCCGTGAGCGGGGTGACCGAGGTGAGGGACAGGCCCGCGCGTCGGCACACCTCCTCGAAGTCCCGCCGGGTGCGCTCCCGGCCGCCCACGTTCACCAGCATGTTGAGGTCGCTCAGGTAGGTGACTCCGCCGTCGGTGACGTCGGATTCGGCGCGGGTGTCGACGACTTCGGGCAGCACCGGCTCGACGATCAGGACGAGTCCGCCAGGGGGCAGCACCTCGCGGCAGTGGCGCAGGATCGTGACCGCCCGGTCGTCCGTCCAGTCGTGCAGGATGCTCTTCATCAGGTAGAGGTCGCTGCCCTCGGGGACGGCACGGAAGAAGTCCCCGGCGACCAGTGAGCAGCGGTCCGACAGCCCATGCCGCTCCAGCGTCCGCGGCGCCTCGGCCAGGCCCTGCGCGGTGTCGAGGACCACGCCGGTGAGATGCGGATGCGCGTCGAGTACGGCGGCCAGGAGGGTGCCGTCGCCCCCGCCGACGTCCGTGACCCTCGTGAACCGGCCGAAGTCGAAGGCGTACGGCAGCGCGGCGGCGGTCTCCGCGACGGCCTGGCTCATCGCCGCGTTGAACTCCGCGGACAGCTCCGGGTGTTGGCCGAGGTGGCTGAAGAAGTCCGTACCGAAGACGGTGTCGAAGGCGATCTCGCCGGTCCGGACACTGCCGTCCAGCTGCTCCCAGGCGCGTACGATCGCCGGCTCGGTGAACATCCGCACGAACGACGTGAGGGAGTCGGGGTGGCCCGGGTCGAGGAGGGCGCCGGCGGGGGTCGCAGAGAAGGAATCAGGGGCGCTTTCCGATTCCGCCAGCAGACCGAGCCCGGCCAGGGCGCGCAGCAGCCGCGTCATGGACTGGCGCTCGGCACCGACGGCGACGGCCACCTCGGCGGCCGGGCGCGGTGTGTCACCGACCAGCTCCAGCACCCTGAGCCGGACCGCCGCACGCAGGGTCTGCGCGGCCATGCTCCCGAACGCGAGCCGGACGATCAGATCGCGGTCGGCTGTACCGGCTGCTCGGACGTCGGTGTCGGGCATGTTCGCCATGGGTGGGATTCCTTTCGGGGTGGGTGCAAGTGGAAGTGGGGTGGGTGGAAGTGGACTGGGGTGGGTGGAAGTGGAGTGGGGTTGAACTCGGGCGTCGAGGAACTCCGACGTCAAGACGGGCACCGCCCGCCTAACCCGCGGACGTCGCCATGCCGGCCAGGGCACCCGGCGTGCACCCGGCGAGGGCCAGTACGTCGCGATGGAGGTGGGGCTGGTCGGCGTATCCGCAGGCCAGGGCGGCGTCACTGATGCTCGCGCCGGTGCGGAGCGCTCGGGCGGCGTGGTCGAAGCGGACCAGCATCGCGGCACGCTTCGGGGTGAGCCCGATCTGGGCGCTGAACCTGGACCACAGCCGCTTACGGCTCCACCCGCAGGAGGCCGCGAGGTCGTCGACCCGCACCCGGCCTCGACGGGCCACGATCGTGTCCCAGACGGCGGCGACCTCGGGCGCCATCGACGGAGCCCCCGCCGCCCGCCGCGCGAGGAACTCGTCCACCAGCCCGAGGCGTTCCCGCCACGTCACGGCGTCGGCCAACCGCTCGCGGAGGCATCGCTCGGGCCGCCCCCACAGGTCTTCGAGCCCGGTGACGGCTCCGTCCAGTTCGCGCGGGGAGACACCCAGCACCGCGTAGGCGGCCCGCGGTGACAGGCACACCTCGACGCACTCGACCCGCTCGCCGCGGATGCGTGCCGGACCGGGCGAGAGCGAGGCGGCGAGGCTCCGCAGGGGCCGGGGTCGGTGCCCACCGCCGCTCTCCACAGTCATCGGGTCGTCCCCGAACCCGATGACGACGATCACGGCGGGCTGCGGAAGCACCCGCATGTCCAGCCCAACGGCGCCACGGTCATGGAACCCGGCCATCCGGACGCCGTCGAGGGCCATGCCGGCGAGCGGGACGGCGACCTCCCAGCCGTTCTCGACCTCACGATGCACGGGGGCGGACCCCACCTGGTGGCTGCGCATGCTTCTACGGTCGCCGACTGCGGCGGTCCTGTCTTGGACGAAAATTCCGTACGACGCACTCCGAGGACCCGGCGATTGAGGTCAGAATCTGACCTCATTGGCTTCTAGCGTGAGTCTCGACCGATGGAACACACATCCATGGAGGCCGAGACCATGCAGGACGCCACGCCCAACACCGCCACCGCCACCGCCCCCGCTTCCGTCCCCGCCGCCGACGAGCGCGCCGACCTCCTCGAAGCACTGGCCAAGCACCGCCAGTTCCTGCGCTTCACCGCCCGCGACCTCACCGACGAGCAGGCCGGGCTGCGGACCACGGCCAGCGAGCTGTGCGTCGGCGGCCTGATCAAACACGTCACGTCGGTGGAACGGAGCTGGGCGGACTTCATCCAGCACGGGCCGTCGGCCATGCCCGACTTCACCGCCATGACCGAGGCCGACTTCGCCAAGCGCGCCGACGACTTCCGCATGCTGCCCGGCGAGACACTGGAGGGCGTCCTCGCCGACTACGCCGAAGTGGCCGGCCGCACCGACGAGTTGGTCGCTGCCCTGCCCGACCTGAACGCCGCCCACCCGCTGCCCAAGGCACCCTGGAACGAGCCCGGTGCCCACTGGTCGGCCCGCAGGGTCCTGCTGCACATCATCGCCGAGACCTCCCAGCACGCCGGCCACGCCGACATCATCCGGGAGTCCCTGGACGGCGCGAAGACCATGGGCTGACCCGGCCTCGGGGCGGTTCGGGGTTCGATCGGTCTCTCTGGTTCATCGGCGCTCCTCGGTGAACATCTCGATCAGGCCCTGAGCCGTGTTGTTCTCGGAGGCGATCCCCTGGACCTCGACGCCTTCATAGGTGACGGCCTCGGCGCTGCGGGGGAACATGGCCTGCTCGTACGCGGTGAGCGCGGCCTCGACATCGTCCGGGTGCGCCGCGAGGGCCTTGCCGAGTTCGGCGCCGTCGAGCATGGCCAGGTTGGCGCCCTCGCCGTTCGGGGCCGCGAGGTGGGCGGCGTCGCCGAGCAGGGTCACCCCCGGCACCCGGTCCCACCGGAGTCCGGTCGGCAGAGCGTAGTGGGGGCGCAGGACCGGTGCGGTGTCGCCGTCGGTGATCAGCGAAGTGAGCTCCGGCGCCCAACCCTCGAACTCCGCCGCGATCCGCGCGGTGGCCGCGGCGGCATCGGTGAAGTCGATGGCGGCGAACCAGTCCTGCGGCTTGGACAGCACCACGTAGGTGTGCAGGGTGTCGCCGCTCTCCCGGTGGGCGAAGATCTCCTTGCCCGGCGAGGGCGCGATCATCGACCCGCCGCCGACCGCCTTCGCGGCCGCGGAGTGCCGGGTGTCGGCGCCGAACAGGTAGGTCTCGACGAACGACGTGCCGGCGTACGAGGGGGTGGCGTCGGAGAGCAGCGGGCGGACCCGTGACCACGCGCCGTCCGCGCCGACCAGCAGGCTCGTGACGACGGCGGCGCCATCGGCGAACGTCACCTCGTGGCGCCCCTCGCCGAGGGCGCGGGTGCCGCTGACCTTGCGCCCCCACCGGACGGTACCGACCGGGAGCGAGTCGAGCAGGATCTGCCGCAACTCGCCGCGCTGCACCTCGGGGCGTCCCCCCGTCCCGTCGTCGCCCTGCTCGAACATGACGGTCCCATCCGGGTCGAGGACCCGCATCGCCTGCCGCCCCTCCAGGACGATGGCGCGGAACTCGTCCATCAGACCGGCCGCCTCAAGGGCGAGCTGCCCGTTGTAGTCGTGGATGTCGAGCATCCCGCCCTGCGTACGCGCCCCCGCGGAGGACTCGGCCTCGTAGACCGTGACCGGGATGCCATGGACGTGCAGGACACGGGCCAGCGTGAGTCCGCCGAGTCCGGCGCCGATGATCGTGACAGACGTGTGCATGGTGGCTCCTCGGGATCGGGGCCGCCCGGTGAGCTCCGGCCGGCCGTCTCCGCAAAGGTGCAAGACCCCGCCTACAAGCCACCGACAGCGGACCGACAACCCCCGACAGCCGACCGACACCGCAGATCAGCAGATCAGCTCAACGGGGCATACGCCCCTCCCGGTTGACGGCCTGAACCTGCTCCCGCAACACCTCCGCACGCGACGCGACCTCCACCGCATCCGGCGGACAGTCCCACTCCCGCCCACCCCCGACGGGCCGCAACTGCACCTTCCCGCCCACATGCCCTCTGACCTCGCCGATACGCCCGTCCCGCGCATCCACGGCATGACTGCCGACGGCCGGCTGCTCGCCCCGCACCACGGAGGCCAGCTTCTCCGCGACCCGGACATTGCAGCGCCCGAGCTCGACGAGCGGGAACGGCTCGTCACCGGCACCGGTCACCGGGTCCACGCACAGAGAGGGCAGGACCACCCCGGCCCCCACAAGGGCCTCCCGCAGGGCCACCACGACTTCTTCGGTCGACCGCACGCTTGCCTCCACATCCACGTCCACATCCACGCTGAGTTTGCGATTCGCAACACAGCGTGTCGGTCATGTGCCTAACCTGGCCATACGAGGCACCCCAACAACCTCGTCTGGTGGACCGGGAGTTGCACATGCCAGGACCCAAGGACCTCGACCCCTCTTCATCGCCACGAGCCCTGTTGGGCGCGGAGTTGCGTCACGCGCGCGAGAGAAAGGGCCTCAGTCAGGAGGCCCTGGGCCTGAAGCTGTTCGTCAGCGGCACGTTCATCGGCCAACTGGAGGCGGGCACGCGGCGCTTGCAGCCCGACATGGCGCCGATGCTCGACGAGATCCTGGACACGAACGGCTTCTTCACGCGGAACTGCAAGGCGTCCAACAAGTCGAAGTATCCGGAGCACTTCGCGGAGGCGGCGGAGGCCGAGGCGGAAGCTACGGTGATCAGGCATTACGCACCGCTGCTGATCCCCGGACTACTGCAGACGCCTGCCTACGCGCGGGCCGTAAACCGCGCGTACGACCCGACGGCAACGGAAGAAACGATCGACGAGTGGGTGGAAGGCCGGATGGAGCGGATCCGGCTGCTCGACCACCCAACACAGCCCTTGTTGTGGACGGTACTTGACGAGGCTGTACTGCGCCGAGAGACCGGCGGCCGAGCGGTGATGGCGGAGGCGCTGCGCCATGTCGCGGACATGGCGCGCCAGAGGCGAGTCATCGTGCAGGTGCTGCCGTTCAGTGCGGGAGCGCACAAGGCGATGGAGGGCTCGCTGAAGCTGATGGACTTTTCGGATGCCCCTCCGCTGGCCTACCTGGAGGGTCCCGGCACCGGCCGGCTGGAGGACGATCCGGCCATCGTCGCCCAACTCAGGTTCACATTCGATCTCCTCGTGGCCTCCGCACTCTCGCCGGAGAAGTCTCTGGCCCTCATTGAGGCGATGGCGCAGGATTACGCCCATGAGGAACATCCCTGAGTACGACCTGGACGGCGTCACCTGGTGCAAGTCCAGTTACAGCGGTGGCGGCGGCAACGAGTGCCTGGAAGTCGCGCGCTGGCGCAAGTCGACGTACAGCGGTGGCGGCGGCAACGACTGCCTCGAAGTAGCCGACGGCAACCCCACCGTCGTCCCCGTCCGCGACTCCAAGAACCCCCTCGGCCCGAAGCTCGTATTCCGAGCCTCGGCCTGGTCCGCCTTCGTCGAGGACGTGAAGGCCCGGTAGACGTACGCGCCTCTCACCGCCCCCTTGCCGCCGAAGGACGCCGCACCGTTGTCAGTGCTGTCTGCGATGGTTCGGGTACGGAGATCAGCGGGCTGGAGGGGGCATGGGATGACGGGGCGGGACGCCGGCGGCTGGACCGGCATGGACTATCGCGGCTGGCAGGACCACGCGGACGTGACGCGCCGCCTGAACGCCGGGGCCGATCCGGAGAGGTGGGGCGTCGGAGGCTCACGGCCCCTGCATCGCGCCGCGGTGTTCGGCTCGCCCGAGGTCGTCGCGGAACTGGCCCGGCGCGTGGCGGACGTGGACGCGCTGGAGAACGGAACGACCGCACTGTGGGACGCGGTGGTGGCGGGCCGTACGGAGAACGCGCGAGCGCTGGCCGCCGCCGGAGCCGACCCGGAGTGGGTCGGATACGGCGGCTGGACGCCGGGACGGCTGAGTCTCGCCGGGCCGGAGCCGGATCTGTTCGACCTGTCCGAGGCTCAGCCGGGTCTGTCGCAGGCGGAGCACGCGGTGGCGGAGGAGGGCCGACGGCTGATCGCGGCCCTCGGTGACTTCTACTACGACGGCCTGGGCCTGGCGGCCGTGGCCGGGATCGACGCCGAGGAGGCGATACGCCGCCTGGAGGCGACCCCGGCCGACGGCGAACTGATCGAGGACATACTGGCGGACCCGTTCGACTACGACCTGGACGAGACCCTGCGACTCGTCGGCGTGACGACCGTGCCGGGCGGCTGCGTCGTCACCCAGCCATGGGGATACGGCCCTTCGATGCCGGGCATACACACCCGCCTCTCCGCAGGCACCGTCTCCTACGGCCTGTACGCCAACCCCAAGAGCGGGAACCAGGGCAGCATCCACCGCGACGGCGCAGGCGAGGGCTGGGACCTGCACCCGGGCGGCGGCCCGTACCCGGAGGAGAGCCCGGAAGAGGTCCTGTTCTCGTACGTCTACTGCCACCACGCGGTGGCCTACTCGCTCGCGTACGCCGGACTGCGCCCGACCGACGCCCGCGCGGTCCTCGGCCCGCCGGACCACTGGGTCGAACTGCCGAATAGCGACTACTGGGCAACGTGACGAAGCCTCCCGAAGCTCAAGCATCCAGCTCCGAGCCCTCTTTGCAAGGAATGGTTGGAGGGCCTCAACCCACCCTCCCACCCGGCGAGTTGACTTGACGCGTTCGGCTTGCCACGCAGAGTCACGGTGGTTTAGCGTGCCCGAATAACGAACAGCCCCCGCCAGGTGCTACCAACACCTGCGGGGGCTTGACCAACGAGATCGAAGGCTGACGAGGTCCGATCCCATGGCTGATGCCAAGCTTAGTGCTGCCTCCCTACCCGCGCACGCCTCCCCGCACCCCATGGCCAATCCGGGTTACGGGAAACGGTCAGCACCCGATCAACACCGGCGCACGAACCACGACTTCGCCGCCCTCCCACCCCGCGAAGCCGCCATCGCCGCCTACATCGACCGCCTCCCCGACGGCGCCGACATCTCCGTAAAAACGCTGGCCAAGCAGCTCCCGTACGGACAGTGCGCCCTCCGCACGGCCCTCAACAACCTCCAACGGGCAGGCCACTTGCGCCGAGGCCGCGAACACCTGGCATCCGATTCCGGCTCCGCCCGCTGGATCACCCGATCGTGGTTCTCCCGTACGGCACGCGACGACGACTGGTGGGCAGCGTTCACGAGGGGCGACGTACCGAAGGAACCCCCACCGGACGGCCCACCCCGCCAGACCCGCTCCCGGGCCTACGTCCTCCTGGCCGCCCTCGGCCGCGAGACCCCCGCGCTGTCCCTGTCGGCCATCGAGTGCGCGGCTCTCGCACCCCTGGTCGCCGACTGGTACGAGCGCGGCGCCACCGACACCGACGTACTCCGCGCCCTGACCAGCGGCCTCCCGACCCCGGTCCACCACCCGGCGGCCCTGCTCCGCAACCGCCTCACCAGCAAACTCCCACCGGAACGCGCCCCGGCCCGCGTATCCCTCCGCATCTTGGAGTGCGCGAAGTGCGGAGTGCCCGGCCGCCCGGAGGCGTTACCGGGCGGCATCTGCCGGGCATGCCGGGGCGAACGCGCCGCCGACCGCCACAGTGCGCCCGTGCAGGCCTCCACAATCCAAGCCCGTGCGGCAGAAATCCGTGCCGCAATGTCCGAACGACGACAAGAAAGGACACCCGCATGACGGCTCCTACGGTCCGCCGACACCGCCCCGGGGCACGATGGAGGGAAGGAGGCGAAGCCATGACCCCCAGCACCGCCGAACGCCCGCAGATGCCCATCGAGGACTTCGAGGACCTTGCTGCCGCCGCCCCGGAGAATGTGCGGCTCGAATTCGTCAACGGACGGGTCCGGACCAAGGATCCGCTCAGCGTCGACCGACGCGGCGCTCGCCCCGGTGGATCACTTCGTCGAGCACGGCGAATGGTCCGGGACTGACGGCATCCTGATGGCCCTGGAGATCACCTCCCGCGATCGTGACACCAACCAACGCGACCGCATCGACAAGCCCGTCGGTTATGCGGAGGCCGACATTCCCGTCTACCTCCTCGTCGACCGCGACAACTGCACAGTCGTCGTGTACAGCGAGCCCAAAGAAGGCCGCTACCAGCAGTCCCCGTCCTACCCCTGGGGAGCCACCGTCGAGATCCCCTCCCCCGTGAACATCACCCTCAACACCGAGAAACTCAAGGACTACGCCCACTGACACCCAACACGGACCGGACGAAGCAGCCACTTGAACCCACTGGAAGAGCCGCAGCATCTGCTCGACGAAGCCGACATCGCCGAAGCCCGCGCTCGTCAGGCGGCTCTGTCCGGCCCGCCACTGTCCCACGACGAGTTCATGGCCCAGTTGGAGACAGAGGATCTCCATGTGCATGCTGAAGGTCGGCCACACCCCCTGACCAGGCCCCCGCAGAGCCGCCACGGAGCCACCCCATGAACCACACCCAGCTGACCGCCCTCGGCCGAGCCCTCCGCCTCCTCGGCGAGCACGGCGAGGCCCTCACCGCCACCACCCCGGACGCCAAGCTCCACGAGGTCAAGGCAGACCTCCGCCGCGCCCTCGACCTCCTCGACGAGAGCGTCACCGGCGCCGCCCCGACGACCCGCTGCCCGGAGCACCCGAACGGCCCGGTCGACACCGCCGCCCCCGACCTCTGCCTGCTCTGCGAAACCCGCCGCCGAGCCGCCCGCCGCTCCGAGTACAACGGCACCGGCCCCGCAGCCCCCCGTACTCCCGAGCACACCGCCCCCTCCCGCTACGGCGTCCGCGGCGACCGCCCCCAGCCCCAGCAGCGCTGGCTGCCGGAGCTGTGGAACGGCCAGGAGTGGCAGCTCTGCGGTACCCCGCGCCGAGACCGCCGCGAGGCCGAGCTCTATCTCGCCGCCGCGCGCCGCGGCCCGCGCCCCGCCATGGCCTACCGTCTGGTGCACGAGTTCACCGACTACGAGGTGCTGCGCGTGTGGGGTACGCCGGTGAAGGTCGACATCGAGCCGCTGGGGAACCTGTAGCCCTGCTTCACGTACTGCTTGGGAGCTACTTCGCCGTAGCCCCCACCTGCTCCGCCGCCCCCTCAGCCACCGGCTCCCCGCCCACGGCCACCGTCTGCCGCGGAATGAACGACGCCACCACGAAGGCCAGCAGCGCCGCCCCGGCGCCCACCGCCAGAACCACCTTGAAGGCGTTCTCGGACGGAAGGGCGTACCCGCCGAGGTTCGTCGTCATCTGGGCGAGGATCACGCCCGCGACCGCGCTCGCCGAGGACGTACCGAGGGAACGCATCAGCGTGTTGAGGCTGTTCGCGGCGGCCGTCTCCGACGCGGGCACGGCGCTCATGATGAGCGCGGGCATGGAGCCGTAGGCGAAGCCGATACCGGCGCCGTTGATGCAGGCGACCAGGATGAAGTGCCAGACCTCGGACATCAGGACGATGTTGAGGCTGTAGCCGGTGGCGACGATCAGAACGCCGATCATGAGCGTGACCTTCGGCCCCTTGGCCCGGGAGATGGCGGCCGACACCGGGGCCGTGGCCATCATGACGAGACCCGACGGCGCCATGCACAGGCCCGCGATCAGCATCGACTTGCCGAGGCCGTAGCCCGTCTGCGCGGGGAGCTGGAGGATCTGCGGGATGACCAGGCTCATCGCGAACATCGCGAAGCCCACCGCGATCGAGGCCAGGTTGGTGACCAGCACCTGACGGCGGGCCGTCGTCCGCAGGTCGACCAGCGGCTGCTCGGTGCGCAGCTCCCACCAGCCCCAGGCCAGCAGGATCACCACGGCCGCCGCGAACAGACCGAGCGTCGTCCCGCTGGTCCAGCCCCAGTCGGCGCCCTTGGAAATGCCGAGGAGCAGACAGACCAGGCCGGCCGCCATGCCTATGCCGCCGACGAGGTCGAAGCGCCCGCCGGTGCGCACCTTCGACTCGGGCACCACCAGCAGCACACACCCCAGCGCGACGACACCCATGCCGGCCGACGTCCAGAACAGGACGTGCCAGTCGAAGTTGTCCGCGATGAGCGCGGCGGCGGGCAGCCCGAGCGCGCCACCGATGCCGAGGGAGGCGCTCATCAGGGCGGTGGCGGAGCCGAGGCGCTCGGCGGGGAGTTCGTCGCGCATGATGCTGATGCCGAGCGGGATCACACCGGAGGCCAGACCCTGGAGCACCCGTCCGACGATCATCGGGACCAGCGAGTCGCTCAGGGCACAGACCACGGAACCGGTCACCAGCAGGACGACGCTGACCAGCAGCATCCGCCGCTTGCCGTACATATCCCCGAGCCGCCCCATCACGGGCGTCGCCACGGCCGCCGCCAGCAGCGTCGCCGTGACCGCCCAGGCGGTGTCCGACGCCGGGGCGTCGAGCAGCTTCGGCAGCTCCGGGACGATCGGGATGACCAGGGTCTGCATCAGCGAGACGACGATCCCGGCGAAGGCCAGCACCGCCACCACGGCGTTCGGCCGCGGCGGTGCGGAGCCCCCGGCCGCGACGGGAGGGGCAGGGGCGTGGGACATGACGGGGCCTCCGTGGACGTACGAGCGTGCAGGGTACGTAATTGACCGAGGCAACCTTAAGTCAGTTGATTGACTTACTCAAGCGAGACAGGTGGCGCCCAGGTCAGGCGCCCCCGCTCACATCAGGTCAGGTCAGACGCGACCCGCTCACGCCTCCCGTTCCAGGAACGCCCGCACCTGCCCCTCGTCCAGCTCGTACACCGTCTCGTGCGCCCGGGGATCCCGCGCGTGGAAGGTGTGGAACATCGGCCCCGCGGCCCCACCCAGCTCGACCAGCGACGCCGAGGCCCCGCGCACCACCCGCTCGGTGCCGGGCGGCATGGTCAGATCGACGCGGCTGACGACACCGGGGGTGACCCAGACCGGCACCGCTTCCAGGAAGCCGAAGAGCTGGAGGTGGTAGTGCCCGGTCAGGACGACCCGTACGTCACTCCCGCGGATCGCCTCCGCCAGCTCGCCCGGGTTGCGCAGCCCGAAGAGCGGCTGGGTCGCCGAGATGCCGAGGCTGATCGGCGGATGGTGGAGGGCGAGGACGGTGCCCCGCTCGGACGGCCTGCTCAACACCCCGCGAAGCCAGTCCAGTTGGTGTGCGCTCAGCTCCCCGTGCACCTTGCCGGGCACCAGCGAGTCCAGCGTCACGAACCGCCGGCCCCCGACCGTGCTCACCGCCGCCCGCTCCGAGGCCTCGGAGTCCAGGACCGCCTCCGGTGCCGGGTGCCCGCTGCCCAGCACCTTCCCGAAGGCGCCGCGCTCGTCGTGGTTGCCGGTCGTGTAGAACACGGGCGCGTTGTGGCCGCGCGCGAACTCGCCCACCAGCTGCTGTACGGCCGTGTACGCCTCCACGGCCCCGTCGTCGGCGATGTCCCCGGTGACGACGACCGCGTCCACGTCCCGCAGATGCCGCAGCTCGGCGAGCATCAGGCGGAGCGAGTCGGTCGCGTTGACGCCGTACTCGTTGGGGGTGTCGGAGCGGTCCACGTGAGTGTCGGAGAGATGAAGGATCCTCATCTCTCCGACACTAGCCGCGAGTTGGACCTCAGCTCAGGGTCTTGAGCGCCGCCGCGTCGTACGCCGCCAGCTCGTCGACGCGGCCGGACAGCACCTTGGCCGCCCACTCCGGGTCCTGGAGCAGGGCACGGCCGACGGCGACCATGTCGTACTCCTCGCGCTCCAGGGCGTCCAGGAGGTCGTCGAAGCCCTTGACCGCGGAGCCCTCGCCGACGAAGGCCCTGATGAAGTCGCCGTCGAGGCCGACCGAGCCGACGGTGATCGTGGGCTTGCCGGTCAGCTTCTTCGTCCAGCCGGCCAGGTTGAGGTCGGAGCCGTCGAACTCCGGGATCCAGTAGCGGCGGGTGGAGGCGTGGAAGGCGTCGACGCCGGCCGCGGCGAGCGGGGTCAGGATGGCCTCCAGCTCCTCCGGGGTCTCGGCGAGGCGGGCGTCGTAGGCCTCCTGCTTCCACTGCGAGTAGCGGAAGATGACCGGGAAGGACGACGAGACCGACTCCCGTACGGCGGCCACGATCTCGGCCCCGAACTGCGTACGGGCGACCGGGTCACCGCCGTACGCGTCCGTGCGGCGGTTGGTGCCCTCCCACAGGAACTGGTCGACCAGGTAGCCGTGAGCACCGTGGATCTCCACGCCGTCGAAGCCGATGCGCTCGGCGGCCGCGGCGGCCTCGGCGAACGCGCCGATGACGTCGTCCAGGTCCTGCCGGGTCATCGCCTTGCCGGTGGCCTCCGTGGCGCCGATGCGCAGACCGGAGGGGCCGACGGCGGGGGCGTCGGCGACCGGCGGCTGCCCCTGCTCGCGCACCATGCCGATGTGCCACAGCTGCGGGACGATCGTGCCACCCGCCGCGTGCACCGCCTCGGCGACCTTGCCCCAGCCCTCGAGCTGCTCCGCACCGTGGAACCGGGGGACCCTGTCGCTCTGCCCGGCCGACTCGTGGCCGACGTACGTGCCCTCGGTGACGATCAGGCCGACGCCGGCCGCGGCGCGACGGGCGTAGTACGAGCGCACGTCCTCGCCGGGGATGCCGCCCGGGGAGAACATACGGGTCATCGGCGCCATCGCGATGCGGTTCGGGACGGTGAGGCCGTTGATCACGGTCGGCCGGGACAGGATCTGGGCCGCACGTGAGGCGGGGGTCTCGGTGACGGTCACGTCTGGGGCTCCTCGGGGTGGGACTGCTAACCGGTTGGTATGTGCGCGCGCATTGTTGCACCTACTTAAACAACCGGCTATGCCGTCCCACACATTCCCAGTCCCGCCGAGCCCGGCTGTGACACCGGACACCTACACCCATCCCGCCTCCTGCGCCCCGTCCCGGAGAATGTCCGTATGCCGAAGCCCTCGCTGGTCTCCGTGAGCACGTTGGAGCGCTCTACCGTCGTCGCCAACAACACGATGAACCGCGAGCGCGGACTCGCCGGCGTCAACAGCTACGCCCGCGAGCTGGGCTTCGACCCCCTGGCCCGGCTGGCCGCCCGCCCCGCCGCACCCTCCTGGCTCGACCTGTGCAGCGGCGAGGGCCGTGCCCTGCGGGAGGCCGCCCGGGCGCTGCCCGGCGACGCGGTGCTCACCGGCGTCGACCTGGTCGGCCCGCTCGCCCCCGTGCCGGCCCCGCCCACGGTTACGGAGATCGTGGCCTCCGTGTCGTCGTGGACCCCGACCAGAACCTACGACCTGATCACCTGCGTCCACGGCCTGCACTACATCGGCGACCAGCTCGGCCTTCTCGCCCGCGTCGCCTCCTGGCTCGCCCCCGACGGACTGTTCACCGCGCACTTCGACCCGGAGTCGGTTCGCTGGGCCGACGGCTCGGCGGCGGGGCGGGCGGCGGTCTCGGCGCTGCGGTCGGCCGGCTTCCGCTACAGCGCCCGCCATCATCGGCTGACACTCGAGGGCGCACGCGAACCGTCCCTCCCGTTCCGCTACCTCGGCGCCGACCCGGCCGCCGGGCCCAACTACACGGGCCGGCCCGCCGTCGGCTCCCACTACGGCCACCCCTGAAACGCCCGAGGGCGGCACCCCCCGTCGGAACAGGAAGTGCCGCCCTCGGTAAGGACGTTGATCAACCGGAGGTCGAAGCCCCCGAGGTCGATCAGAAGTCCATGTCACCGCCCGGCATGCCGCCACCGGCGGGCGCGGCGGCCTTCTCCGGCTTGTCGGCGATGACGGCCTCGGTGGTGAGGAACAGCGCGGCGATCGACGCGGCGTTCTGCAGCGCGGAACGCGTCACCTTCGCCGGGTCGATGATGCCCTCGGCGATCATGTCGACGTACTCGCCGGTCGCGGCGTTGAGGCCGTGGCCGACCGTCAGGTTGCGCACCTTCTCGACGACGACGCCACCCTCGAGACCACCGTTGACGGCGATCTGCTTCAGCGGGGCCTCGAGCGCGAGCTTCACGGCGTTGGCGCCGGTCGCCTCGTCACCCTCGAGCTCCAGCTTCTCGAACACCTGGGAGGCCTGCAGCAGGGCCACGCCACCACCGGCGACGATGCCCTCCTCGACGGCCGCCTTGGCGTTGCGCACGGCGTCCTCGATGCGGTGCTTGCGCTCCTTGAGCTCGACCTCGGTCGCGGCACCGGCCTTGATGACGGCGACGCCACCGGCGAGCTTCGCCAGGCGCTCCTGGAGCTTCTCGCGGTCGTAGTCCGAGTCGCTGTTCTCGATCTCGGCGCGGATCTGGTTCACACGGCCCGCGACCTGCTCGGAGGAGCCGGCACCGTCGACGATGGTGGTCTCGTCCTTGGTGATGACGACCTTGCGGGCCTTGCCCAGGAGGTCCAGGGAGGTGTTCTCGAGCTTGAGACCGACCTCCTCGGAGATGACCTCGCCACCGGTGAGGATGGCGATGTCGTTCAGCATGGCCTTGCGACGGTCACCGAAGCCCGGGGCCTTGACGGCGACGGACTTGAAGGTGCCGCGGATCTTGTTGACGACCAGGGTCGACAGGGCCTCGCCCTCGACGTCCTCGGCGATGATCAGCAGCGGCTTGCCCGACTGCATGACCTTCTCCAGGAGCGGGAGCAGGTCCTTGACGGAGCCGATCTTGGAGTTGGCGATCAGGATGTACGGGTCGTCGAGCGACGCCTCCATCCGCTCCATGTCGGTGGCGAAGTACGCCGAGATGTAGCCCTTGTCGAAGCGCATACCCTCGGTGAGCTCCAGCTCCAGACCGAAGGTCTGGGACTCCTCGACGGTGATGACGCCTTCCTTGCCGACCTTGTCCATCGCCTCGGCGATGAGCTCGCCGATCTGGGTGTCGGCGGCGGAGATGGAGGCCGTGGAGGCGATCTGCTCCTTGGTCTCGACGTCCTTCGCCTGCTCCAGCAGGGCGGCGGAGACGGCCTCGACGGCGCGCTCGATACCGCGCTTGAGGGCCATCGGGTTGGCGCCGGCGGCTACGTTGCGCAGGCCCTCCTTGACCAGGGCCTGGGCGAGAACGGTCGCGGTGGTCGTACCGTCACCGGCGACGTCGTCCGTCTTCTTGGCGACTTCCTTGACCAGCTCGGCGCCGATCTTCTCAAACGGGTCCTCGAGCTCGATCTCCTTGGCGATGGAGACACCATCGTTGGTGATCGTGGGGGCGCCCCACTTCTTCTCGAGGACGACGTTGCGGCCCTTGGGGCCGAGCGTCACCTTCACGGCGTCCGCGAGCTGGTTCATGCCGCGCTCGAGGCCGCGCCGCGCCTCCTCGTCGAACGCGATGATCTTGGCCATGTGAAGTGGTCCCTCCAGGACTGGGGGTGATTCCTTCGGACCGCGCCCGCGCCCGCGACGGACGGCTCGCATGCCTTGTGGTTCCTTGCCCCACCCGGCCTGCGGGCCTCACCGACCCGGTCCTCTTTTGTCACTCTCACCTTCAGAGTGCTAACGCCAATGATTAGCACTCGGCCCATGCGAGTGCAAGCGGCTCTCGGGGATCGGGCGGGGCGCTCCGCCGGGCGCGAACAGGGCGCGAAGGGGGCTCGGACGGGGCTCGGACAGGTTCTGAACATGGCGAAGGGCCCGCACCCCGGGGGGTGCGGGCCCTTCGAAGAAGAACGTCGCTGCTGTTAAGTCGACGCGTGCTTCAGGTGGTCGCCAGCCGGACCATGTCCGCCTGCGGCCCCTTCTGGCCCTGCGAGATCTCGAAATCGACCCGCTGACCTTCCTCCAGGGTGCGGTACCCGTCCATCTGGATCGCGCTGTAGTGGACGAAAACATCCGCACCACCGTCGACCGCGATGAAGCCGTACCCCTTCTCCGCGTTGAACCACTTGACGGTGCCCTGAGCCATGCCTAACTCCCCTATTACTGGCCCTTGCACAGATCCACACTTCGCGGATCCGGGTCAGACCTCACCCCCCATCGGTCGGGGGCGTGCGCCGGAACGCGTCGACCGCGGCTGAATGTATCTGCCCAACTGCCGTCTGCAACAGGTCAATCGGACGAGAAATCCGGGCACGACCGGTCGGGAATGTGGGGACAATTCCGCTGACTTCAGGTCAAGTCGGGCCCGGCAAAGGGAACAAAAGCCGCAAAAAACCCGCACACTTTGGCTACTTCTTGTCGGGCTTACGGCAGAAATCAAGAGCTATACGAGGGCTACCGACCCGTGGATCGGCGGCATGTTCCCCAACTGTACCTCGCTCAACCACACAGAATTGCCCCCTCCGCTTCTCTCACGGAGGGGGCAATTCGGTGAACTCTTAGTGACTGGGGTTACCGATGGTAATGATCGGTCATTCGGTCACCCCGTCATCGGCCGCCGTCAGCCGCCGGCGACGGCCGGGATGATGGAAACGCCCGCGCCGTCGGGGGTGGCCGTCTCCAGCCCCTGCTCGAAACGGACGTCGTCGTCATTGACGTACACGTTGACGAACCGACGCAGCTTGCCCTGGTCGTCGAGAACCCGGGCGGCGATCCCGGTGTGGTTCTTCTCCAGGTCGGCGATGACCTCGGCGAGGTTGCCACCCTCGGCGGCGACCTCGGCCTGCCCGCCGGTGTAGGTGCGCAGGATGGTGGGGATACGGACGGTCACGCTCATGATGCGAGGCCAGCCTCTCGGAAGGAGTCCAGGTTCGGGCGGATGGTGGCGGTGAGGCCGGTGCCGGCCACCGCGTCGAGGGTCTTGAGGCCGTCGCCCGTGTTCAGGACGACGGTGGTCTTCGTGGGGTCGAGGAGGCCATTCTCGATCAGCTTCTTCGTGACGCCCACCGTGACGCCGCCCGCCGTCTCGGCGAAGATGCCCTCCGTGCGGGCCAGGATCTTGATCGCGTCGACGATCTGCTCGTCGTTGACGTCCTCCACCGCACCGCCCGTGCGGCGCGCGATGTCCAGGACGTACGGGCCGTCGGCCGGGTTGCCGATCGCCAGCGACTTGGCGATGGTGTTCGGCTTCTGCGGCCGGACGACCTCGTGGCCCGCCTTGTACGCGACGGACACCGGGGAGCACCCCTCCGCCTGCGCACCGAAGATCTTGTACGGCTTGTCCTCGACGAGCCCGAGCTTGATCAGCTCCTGCAGCCCCTTGTCGATCTTCGTGAGCTGCGAACCGGACGCGATCGGGACGACCAGCTGGTCCGGGAGCTGCCAGCCGAGCTGCTCGCAGATCTCGTACGCGAGCGTCTTCGACCCCTCCGCGTAGTACGGCCGCAGGTTGACGTTGACGAAGCCCCAGCCCTCGCCGGCCGGGTCGCCGATCAGCTCGGAGCAGAAGCGGTTCACGTCGTCGTAGTTGCCCTCGATGCCGACGAGCTCGCCGCCGTAGACCGCGGCCATGACGACCTTGCCCTGCTCCAGGTCGTGCGGGATGAACACGCAGGAGCGGAACCCGGCGCGGGCGGCGGCGGCGCCGACGGCACCCGCGAGGTTGCCGGTCGAGGAGCAGGAGAGGGTGGTGAAGCCGAAGGCGCGGGCGGCCTCCAGGGCCTGCGCGACGACGCGGTCCTTGAAGGAGTGCGTCGGGTTGCCCGAGTCGTCCTTGACGAACAGTTTGCCGGCGTCGACGCCGAGCTCACGGGCGAGGTTGTCGGCCTGGACGAGCTTGGTCCAGCCGGGGTTGATGTTCGGCTTGGTCGCCACGTCGGCCGGGACGGGGAGGAGCGGCGCATAGCGCCAGATGTTCGCGGGACCCGCCTCGATCTGCTTGCGGAGCTCCTCGGCGTCGTAGGCCGAGAAGTCGTAGGCGATCTCCAGCGGGCCGAAACACTCCTCGCACGCGAAGACCGGTCCGAGGGGTACCCGGTGACCGCACTCACGACAGGACAGCGCGGCGGCGGGGCCGAGGTCTACGGTGGAATCGGTGCTGCTTGCAACAGTCTGCACAGCCATGTGAGGCGAGGCCCTTTCTCCTCATCTTCCTCACGACGCATCTCGCCGTGAGACGGATTTGGCACCTTCCCAAGCCGGGAGCCTCGCCACATCAACGTGACAAGACCGGCTGGAGGGTTGCCGGGGCTTCATCGGGCCGTTTCCCTCTGCCCCTCTGGATGAGCTGTATGCGGTTGTTAACAACGGCCGACCTCGGACATGCGATGGTCATCCGCGTTGTTCAAGACTGTAACCGAAGGCCAGGACAGTTGAGATAGTCGTCCGAACCGCGAGATGGATCACACGATTACCTGCTGTGATCACGACAGTGAGGAGCAACAGACTGTGCTGGAAGAAGCCGAGCGCTGGCTGAGCACCCGCTCCTGGTCCGTGACCGATCGTCCACTCCATCAGATACTCGCCGCCAAGCAGCGTACGGGCCAGTCGGTCTCCGTCGTACTGCCGGCGCTCAACGAGGAGGAGACGGTCGGCGACATCGTCGCGATCATCCGTCACGACCTCATGCAGCAGGTCCCGCTGGTCGACGAGATCGTCGTCGTCGATTCCGGGTCCACCGACCGCACCTCGGAGGTGGCCGCCGCAGCGGGCGCGACCGTCGTGCACCGGGACGACATCCTCCCGCGCGTCCCGACCGTGCCCGGCAAGGGCGAGGTCCTGTGGCGCTCCCTGCTGGTCACGAGCGGGGACATCGTCTGCTTCATCGACGCCGACCTGAAGGAGTTCTCCTCCGACTTCGTCTCGGGCATCGTCGGCCCACTGCTCACCAACCCCGAGGTCGACCTGGTCAAGGGCATGTACGACCGCCCGCTCGGCGGCGCGGCGGGGCAGGGCGGACGGGTCACCGAGCTGATGGCCCGCCCGCTGCTGAACATGCACTGGCCGCAGCTGGCCGGTTTCGTGCAGCCGCTGGGCGGCGAGTACGCGGCCCGCCGCAGCCTGCTGGAACAGCTCCCGTTCCCCGTCGGATACGGCGTCGAGCTGGGCATGCTCATCGACGCGCTGCACCTGGTGGGACTGGACGCGCTGGCCCAGGTGGACGTGGGTGTGCGCAAGCACCGGCACCAGGACGGGCAGGCGCTCGGCCGGATGTCCGCCGCGATCTACCGCACGGCGCAGCTGCGGCTGGCCCGCGGGCATCTGATCCGGCCGTCGCTCACGCAGTTCGAGCGGGGCGAGGACGGGTTCGAGCCGCGCACGTACTCCGTGGACACCGAGGAGCGGCCGCCGATGGTGGAGATCGCGGAGTATGCGACGCGGAAGGTCGCGTAAACGCCGGAAACCGGCCGTATACAGGGAGTACAAGGGCCCTCCACTGAGCGGAACCGCACGTTTGAGCGTTTCCGGGGAGGGCTAGGTAGAGGCGTATGGCTTCCACGCAGGATGCGCCGGGTGCGCAGGGTGCTGCCAAGGTGCTGGTCGCTTCGAACCGCGGCCCGGTCTCGTACGAGGTGCGCGACGACGGTTCCTTGCACTCCAAGAGAGGCGGCGGCGGAGTCGTCTCCGGGCTGTCGGCGATCGGGCCGGACGCGGGCGCCCTGTGGGTGTGCTCGGCGCTGTCCGACGGGGACCGTGAGGCGGTGCGGCGCGGGGTCGGCGAGGACGGCGTGCTGATGCTGGACATCCCGGCCGACGTGCACGCCGACGCGTACAACGGCATCGCCAACTCGGTCCTGTGGTTCGTCCACCACATGCTGTACCAGACGCCGCTGGAGCCGGTCTTCGACGCGGAGTTCCGGCGCCAGTGGGCGTCGTACGAGACGTACAACCGCGCGTTCGCTCAGGCGCTGGCCGGGCGGGCGGCGCCGGGGGCGGCGGTGCTCGTCCAGGACTACCACCTGACGCTGGTGCCGGGAATGCTTCGCGAACTACGCCCTGACCTGCGCATCGGTCACTTCTCGCACACGCCGTGGGCGCCGCCGGAGTACTTCCGGATGCTGCCGGACGACATCCGCTCGCAGGTCCTGCGCGGGATGCTCGGCGCGGACCGGCTGGGGTTCCTCACCCGGCGGTGGGCGGACGCGTTCGAGGCGTGCTGTACGGAGTTCGCCGGCGGGCTCGGGGATACGCGTGTCGGTGTGCACGGCCTGGGCGCGGACGCGGACTTCCTGCGGGCGCGGGCCCATCAGGCGGACGTGGCCGAGCGGATGGCGGCGCTGAAGGACGAGATCGGCACGGCGGCGGACGGGCGTCCCCGGCGGACGATCGTGCGGGTCGACCGGACAGAACTGTCCAAGAACATCGTCCGCGGCCTCCTCGCCTACCGACAACTGCTGGACGACCACCCCGAGTGGCACGAGCGCGTGGTGCACGTGGCCTTCGCGTACCCCTCGCGGCAGGACCTAGCGGTGTACCGGGACTACACGGCCGAGGTCCAGCGCCTGGCCGAGGAGATCAACTCCGACTACCGCACCCCGACCTGGACCCCGGTCGTCCTCCACGTCAAGGACGACTTCGCCCGCTCCCTTGCCGCATACCGGCTCGGCGACGTGGCCCTGGTCAACCCCATCCGCGACGGCATGAACCTCGTCGCCAAGGAGGTACCGGTCGTCTCCGACGAGGGCTGCGCGCTGGTCCTCTCACGAGAAGCAGGCGCCTTCGAGGAACTGGGCGAGGACGCGATCACGGTCAACCCGTACGACGTGATCGACACGGCGCGTGCGCTGCACGAGGCCCTGTCCATGGGCCCGGAGGAACGAACGGAGCGCTCGAAGCGGCTGGCCGCGGCGGCGACGGCACTGCCACCGGCGCAGTGGTTCCTGGACCAGTTGAACGCGCTGGAGGAGGGGGCGGCCGGGCGGCCTGCCTGAGCCCGTCGGCCGCCCCGGCCCAGCGGCCCACCCAGGCCGCGAGCGGTCAGGTCAGGTCAGGGCACGTCACGTCGACTGGTCCGCGAGCGCCCGCAGCAGTCGTACGACCCCCTCCGGGCCGTCGACCACGATGTCCGCCCGCTCCGACAGTTCGGTGACCTCCTCGCTGCCGCTGCAGACCAGGAGGCCGGGGGTGCCGGTGGAGCGGAGGTTTTCGATGGCGGTGTAAGCGGGGAGGTCGCCGAGGTCGTCGCCGGCGTAGAGGACCGACTCGGCGCCGAGGTCACGGAGATAGTCGAGCAGGGCCACGCCCTTGTCCATGCCGGGTGGGCGGAGTTCGAGGACCAGGCGGCCCGGTTCGACGATGAGGCCGTGGTAGGTGGCGAGGTCGGTGAGGGGTGCGCGGAGGGCGTCGAAGGTTCCCTGGGGGTCGGCCGCTCGGCGCGTGTGCACGGCGAGGGCGTGTCCCTTGTCCTCGATCCAGGTGCCCTGACCTGCACTGTTGTCGGCGAGGACGCCCGGCAGCCCGACGCGGACGGCTGCGACGCCGGGGTGGGGGTCGGGGGCGGTGACCTCACCGCTGACGGCGTCCCAGCGCTCGGCGCCGTAGTGCCCGAGCACGACGAGGTGCTCCAGCCCCGGGACCCCGGCGAATCCGCCGTACCGCACGGCGACGTCGGCCGGGCGCCCGGTGATCACCGCGACGGCGGCCACCTTCGGGGCGAGCGCCGTGAGGGCCGGGAGGGCGTCGGGGTGGGCGCGGGCCTGCTCCGGGTCGGGCACGATCGGCGCGAGCGTCCCGTCGAAGTCGAGCGCGACCAGCGCCCGCGAGGGGTGGGCGAGGATGGCGGCCAGGCCGTCGCGGCCCGGCTTGGTCGTGGGTGTCGGCAGGGGGCCGGGGTGGGAGTGGGGGTCCATGGTCGGGTCCTGGTGACTGGCCATACGGCGACCCTATCCAGGGAGCCCCCGACGTACCCCTCGTCCAGGAAGCCCCTCACCTCTCCGCCCGCCGCGCCTCCCGTACCCTCCGCAGACGGTTCACCGTCACCGGGTCGTGGGCCAGGGCCCGTCGGTCGTCCAGCAGGGCGTTCAGGAGCTGGTAGTAGCGGACGGGGGCCAGGCCCAGTTCCTCGCGTATCGCCCGCTCCTTGGCGCCGGGGCCCGGGAAACCCCGGCGTTCCAGGGCGAGGATGGCCTGCTCGCGGTCGGCGAGGGAGGCCGCCGCGGCCTCGGGCCGGTCGTGGCTTTGGTCCTCGTCCCGGTCCGGGTCCATGTCCCGGTCCCGGTCCTCGTCCTGGTTCATGTGTCGCACCGTAGTCCCCGCCACCGACAACCGCCCCGCCCCTCCCCTCGACAACCGGCGACCGGCGACTACCCCGCACTCTCCTCCCGCGTAGCCGTCGACTGCAGCTGCCCCAGGATCGCCGACGGGCTGCCGCCGGACGCGACCGTCCTGCCGATGCGCTGCTTGATGTCCGCGCTGATCGCGGCCCAGGAGGTCCGGCCGACCGGGTAGAGCTCGGAGACCGGGAGTTCCTCGAGGAACGGCTTGAGGTCGGCGTCCCTCTTGGCCTCGGTCATCACCGTGGACGCGGAGTTCGTGACGGGAAGGAGGTCGTACTCACGGGAGAAGTCCAGGACGTTCTCCTTGGCGTAGACGAAGTCGAGGAACTCGCCCACCTGTTCGGCATGCCCGTTCTGCTTGAAGGCCAGCATCCAGTCGGCCACACCCATGGACATCTTGGTGGGCCCGTCGGCTCCGGGCATCGGCACCATGCCGAACTTCACGCCCTTCTTCTCGGCCATCTGCATCAGCGAGGGGTGGCCGTTGAGCATGCCGACATCCCCGGCCGCGAAGGCGGTGAACGCGTCCGCCCGGTTGAGCTCGCCGGGCGCCACCGGCCCCGTCAGCCCCTTGCCGACCAGGTTGTTCTTGAGCCAGTTGAAGGTGGCGACGTTCTCCGTGGAGTCGATGCTGTACGTGCCGAGGTCGGTGTCGGTGTAGCCGCCCCCGCCGCTCAGCAGCCACTGCATCGTCTCGGCCTGCGCCTCCTCGGGACCGAGCGGCAGCGCGTACGGGTACTTCACGCCCTGCGCCTTGAGCGCCTCGGCGTCGGCGGCCAGCTCCTTCCAGGTGGTCGGCGCGGTGAGGCCGGCCTTCTCGAAGAGGGTCTTGTTGTAGAAGAGCAGGCGGGTGGAGGAGGCGAACGGAATGCCGTACTGCACCCCGCTCACCTGCCCGGCGTTCGCGAGCTGCGAGACGAAGTCGGCCTGGACGGGGATCGAGAGCAGGTCGTCGGCCTGGTAGAGGAGGTCCTTCGCGGCGTAGTCGGCGTACGCGCCGATCTGCGCCATGTCCGGCGCCTCGTCGGCGGCGACCATCCCCTTGACCTTGGCGTCGACGTCGTTCCAGGAGTACACCGTGACGTCGATCGTGACGCCGGGGTGCTCGGCCTCGTACGCCTGGACGAGCTTGTCCCAGTATTTCTGGGAGCTGTTCGCCTGGCTGTCCCCGTACTCCGCGGCGACCAGCCTCAGCGTCACCTCGTCCGAACCACCGGTCACCCCGCAGCCGCCCAGAACCACCGTCAGGCCCAGCGCGGACACCGCCGCGATAGTTCCCGTACGAACCGTACGCCTACGCCGCTGCACGCCAACCCGCCCTACACCCATGTTCGAAACTTTCGAAACGTCATACATATTGCCCCCATAAGGTCTACACCACGTAAGTGGACTAGACCTCTCGCGGGTGCGCAAGACACACTGTCCCCCGTGAGACATGTCATCGCCCTCGATGTGGGCGGCACCGGGATGAAGGCAGCCCTGGCGGGAGCGAGCGGCGAGCTGCTCCACCAGGCCCGCCGCCCGACCGGCCGCGAGCGCGGACCGGACGCGGTCGTCGACGGCATCCTCGACTTCGCCGCCGAGCTGCGCGCGCACGGCGAGCGGCACTTCGGCGAGCCCGCGGTCGCCGTCGGCGTCGCCGTCCCCGGCATCGTCGACGAGGAGCGGGGCATCGCCGCCTACGCGGCCAACCTGGGCTGGCGGGACGTACCCCTGCGCCGACTGCTCACCGAACGGCTCGGCGGCCTCCCCGTCGCCCTCGGCCACGACGTGCGCACCGGCGGTCTCGCCGAGGGCCGGATCGGCGCGGGCCAGGGCGCCGACCGCTTCCTCTTCATACCGCTCGGCACCGGGATCGCCGGCGCCATCGGCATCGACGGCCGGGTGGAGGCGGGTGCGCACGGCTTCGCGGGCGAGATCGGCCACATCGTCGTACGGCCCGGGGGTGCCCCCTGCCCGTGCGGGCAGCGCGGCTGTCTGGAGCGGTTCGCGTCCGCGGCGGCGGTGAGCGAGGCATGGGCCGCCGCCTGCGGGGACCCGGAAGCGGACGCCGCCGACTGCGCCAAGGCCGTCGCGTCCGGCGACCCGAACGCCGTACGGATCTGGCAGGAGGCCGTGGACGCCCTCGCCGACGGCCTGGTCACCGCCCTCACCCTGCTGGACCCCCGCACCCTGATCATCGGTGGCGGCCTCGCCGAGGCGGGGGAAACCTTGTTCACACCGCTGCGGGAGGCCGTCCAGCGGCGGGTCACGTTCCAGAAGCTGCCGTCCATCGTCCCCGCGGCCCTCGGAGACACGGCCGGTTGCCTCGGCGCCGGCCTCCTGGCCTGGGACCTCCTCGACCAAACCGACCGTACGGAGGTAACCCCCTGATGGCGAACGCCCTAGGGGCGCGGGGAACTGCGCGACCAGCCACACACAACCCGCACCCCGCAACCGACAAGGCGCCCCTCATCCTGTCCGGCGCCGACGTGGTCATGCCGACGGGAACCCTCAAAGAGGGCAGGCTGATCGTCGACGGCACCCGCATCGCCGCCACAGCCCCGGAGAACGCTCACCGCATCGACCTCACCGGCCACTACGTAGTGCCCGGTTTCGTCGACATCCACAACCACGGCGGCGGCGGAGCCTCGTTCACTTCAGGCACGCCGGACGACGTGGTCACCGGCATCCACACCCACCGCCTGCACGGCACCACCACCCTCGTCGCCTCCACCGTCACCGGCGACATGGACTTCCTGACCCAGCGGGCCGGCCTCCTCTCCGAGCTCGCCGAGCAGGGCGACATCGCCGGCATCCACTTCGAGGGCCCGTTCATCTCCCCGTGCCGCAAGGGCGCGCACTCCGAGGAGCTGCTGCGCGACCCCGACCCGGCGGACGTACGCAAGCTCATCGACGCGGCGCGCGGCCACGCGACGATGGTCACCCTGGCCTCCGAACTGCCGGGCGGCATCGACTCCGTACGCCTCCTCGCCGACCACGGCGTCATCGCGGCGATCGGGCACACGGACGCGACGTACGAGCAGACGGTGGAGGCGATCGAGGCGGGCGCGACGGTGGCCACCCACCTCTTCAACGCGATGCCGCCGCTCGGCCACCGCGAGCCGGGCCCGATCGCGGCCCTGCTGGAGGACGAGCGGGTGACGGTCGAGCTGATCAACGACGGCACGCACCTGCACCCGGCCTCCCTGCAGCTGGCGTTCCATCACGCGGGCGCGGACCGGGTCGCGTTCATCACGGACGCGATGGACGCGGCCGGCTTCGGCGACGGCCGCTACATGCTCGGCCCGCTGGAGGTGGACGTGGCCGACGGCGTGGCGCGCCTCGTCGAGGGCGGCTCGATCGCGGGGTCCACCCTCACCCTGGACCGCGCCTTCAAGCGGGCGGTGACCATCGACCGGCTGCCGGTCGAGGACGCGGTCGCGGCCCTGTCCGCCAACCCCGCCAAGCTGCTCGGCCGCTACGACCGCATCGGCTCGCTGGAGCCCGGCAAGGACGCCGACCTGGTCGTGCTGGACTCCGACTTCGAGCTCAAGGGCGTGATGCGCCGGGGCGAATGGGTGGTCGATCCCCAACTGGGGTGATCTGTCCTTCTGTTGGGGGCGGCGGTTGTCCTGGGAGACTGGGACGGCCGCCGCCCGTTTGGCATGATCAGGCCTCCGGGCGGAGCGTCCGGCAGCCAGACGGCGAACACATTCCGAACTTCGGGGGAGGTCGGCCACAGGTGATCCTCACGGTCACGCTGAACACCGCTCTCGACATCACCTATCGGGTACGGGCGTTGCGGCCCCACGCCTCCCACCGGGTCTCCGAGGTGACCGAACGCCCCGGCGGCAAGGGCCTGAACGTGGCCCGGGTGCTGGCGGCCCTCGGCCACGAGGTGACGGTCACGGGCTTCACGGGCGGCGCGACGGGCCGTGTCGTACAGGAGCAGCTCACGGCCACACCCGGCGTGGTGGACGCGCTGGTCCCGGTGACGGGAGCGACCCGGCGCACGATCGCCGTGGTGGACGCGCACACCGGCGACACGACCCAGCTCAACGAGCCCGGCCCGACGATCACGCCCGCCGAGTGGTCCGCCTTCCAGGAGGCGTACGGCGACCTGCTCGCGTCGGCGTCCGCGGTGGCTCTGTGCGGCAGCCTGCCGCCGGGCGTGCCGGTGGGGGCGTACGCCGGTCTGGTACGCGCCGCGAAGGCCGCCGAGGTGCCCGTCCTGCTGGACACCAGCGGTGAGGCGCTGCGGCGGGGCGTCGCCGCTCGCCCGGACATCATCAAGCCCAACGCCGACGAGCTGGCCGAACTCACCGGCTCCCACGAGCCGATGCGCGCCACGCAGGACGCCCGCAGGCGGGGCGCCCGGGCGGTGGTCGCCTCCCTCGGCGCGGCGGGCCTGCTCGCCCTGACCTCCGAGGGCCGCTGGCGAGCCACCCCGCCCGCGCGCGTACACGGCAACCCGACGGGCGCGGGCGACGCGGTGGTCGCGGGCCTGCTGTCGGGGTTGGTGGAGCGGCTGCCGTGGCCGGACCGGCTGGCCCGAGCGTCGGCGCTCAGCGCGGCGAGCGTGCTGGCGCCGGTGGCGGGGGAGTTCGAGCGGGGGACGTACGAGGAGCTGCTGGGGCGGGTGGCGGTGACCGGGGAGGTCACCGCCGCGTGATCAGGAGCTGGACTTGACCCAGCCCTTCACGAGCCACATCTGGTCGAGCAGGGCGTCGCACTGGTTGCCCTGCTCGCAGGACACCTTGATCGTGTTGGTGCCCTTGTTGAGCTGGATCCAGTTGTAGGTCTTCGTCCAGCCCTTCTCGTAGTCGCCCTCGGCGGCGCCCGTCCAGTTCTTCAGGTCGACGGGGCTCGTGGAAGCCGTGCCGTTGACCGTGAGCGTGGCGTTCTGGTCCTTCCCCGGGACGCTGTACCCGACGAAGACGGTGTACTTGCCCTTCTTGGGGATGCCGTTCACGGTCCAGGTGACCGAGGAGCCGACCTGGTTGAAGCCGGTGACGTAGACGCCGCCGTCGGCCTGGGCGCCCTTGATGTCGGACGCGGTGGCGGCGCCGCCGCCGAGGGCGAGAGCCTTGGCGTCGATCGTCGGCAGGTTCTCCTCGGCCGCCTGGCTGTTGCTGTTCGACGGGCTGGGCGCGCTGCTCTCCTGGGACTGCGTCGGCGTCGACCCCACGTCGTTGCCCGTCTTGTCCTTGTCGTCGTCCCCGCCCAGCATGGCCACGCTGATGCCTATGACGACCGCCGCGACCACGGCGATCGCACCGATCAGCAGCCCTTTGGTGTTCGGCCCCCGGCCACGCCCGCCGCCGGACCCGCTGCCACCGCTGTACGCCGGCTGCTGCTGGGCCGTCGGTGTCCCGCCGGGGAACGTCTCCGGCGCCGAGTAGTGCGCGTTCGGCTGGCCGTACGCGCCCTGCTGCTGTGGGATCGGGCCGTTGGGCGCCGCCGGAGCCTGCTGACCGTACTGGCGCTGCCCGACCGGACGCACGCGGTTGACCGAACCCGGGTAGCCGTAGCCCCCGCCACCGGAGGGCGGCTGGGCGCCGTTGGCCTGCCCGTCGGCGTAGAGGTAGCCGAACGGGTCGTCGTCCTCGGGCGGCGTGTTCGCGCCGTTGTTGCCGGACGTCATCCCTGTGGTACTCCTCACCAGGTGCGGGCGAATGCGATAGGTCTGAAGAATGGCGAGCCTACCCGCTCCTGCTGGCCCAAACGGGTGACACAGACCGCATCAGCTCGCTGACCTGGGGGTTACCCAGCGCGTCTGTGTTGTTTGGGACGAGATCGTTTCTCTACGTACATCCGCTCGTCAGCGGACTTCAACACTTCGTCCGCAGTCATGCCACAGTGTGCCCACCCGATGCCGAAACTGGCGCCGACGCGGACCGCCCGCCCCTCGGCCCGGATCGGTTGGATGATCTCGTTGCGCAGCCGTACGGCGAGGTCCTGGGCGTCGGCCCGGCCGAGCCCGTCGGCGAGGATCACGAACTCGTCGCCGCCGAGCCGGGCGACCGTGTCGCCGTCGCGGACGCCGCGGGTGAGCCGCCTGGCCACCTCGATGAGGACCGCGTCACCCGCGTTGTGCCCGAACCGGTCGTTGATCGACTTGAAGCCGTCGAGGTCGCAGAAGAGCACCGCGAGCCCCTTGGTGCCGTCGTCGCGCCGGTCATTCTCGTCCGGGGCGACGGTGTGGACATGGTGGTCGAAGCCGTCGAACGCCGCCGCGCCCGGCCGGAAGTCGAAGCCGTGGCCGTTGGCGTCGTACACGGCCGGGTGGCCGTAGGCCGCGTCGGTGGACTCCAGGGCGCCCGCGTTGGTCGGGTGGGTGCACAGCCGGGAGGAGAGGCGGGAGCGCAGCTCGGCGGAGTTCGGCAGGCCGGTGAGCGAGTCGTGCGAGGCGCGGTGGGCGAGCTGGAGCTCGCGGCGCTTGCGGTCCTCGATGTCCTCGACGTGGGTGAGCAGGAAGCGGGGGCCGTCCGCGGCGTCGGCGACGACGGAGTTGCGGAGCGAAACCCAGACATAGGTACCGTCGCGGCGGCCGAGGCGCAGCTCCGCCCGGCCTCCTTCGGCGGACGTCCGCAGCAGCGTGCCGATGTCCTCGGGGTGGACGAGGTCGGAGAAGGCGTAGCGGCGCATCGCGGAGGCGGGGCGGCCGA
The DNA here is from genome assembly GCF_900103585.1 of Streptomyces sp. cf386. Lineage (GTDB taxonomy): Bacteria > Actinomycetota > Actinomycetes > Streptomycetales > Streptomycetaceae > Streptomyces. The sequence goes on along the minus strand of NZ_FNHV01000002.1, from coordinate 208,763 downwards.
GGAGGCGGCACAGGGCGTCGTTGGTGCGCAGGATGCGGCCGTGCTGGTCGCCGCCCATCTCGGCGATGGCCATGCCGGAGGGGGCGTACTCGAAGGCCTGCCTGAAGCTTTCCTCACTCGCGCGCAGGGCCTGCTGCTCGCGCTCCAGCCTGACCAGCGCCCGCTGCATATTCGCGCGTAGACGTGCGTTGCTGATGGCGATGGCGGCCTGGAACGCGTACATCTGGAGCGCCTCGCGGCCCCACGCGCCCGGCAGTCGGCCGTTGCGCGGCCGGTCCACGGACAGGACGCCGATCAGCTCACCGCAGGCGCCGCCCTGCACGCCGGGGGTGAACATCGGCGCGAAGAGGCGGTCCGAGGGGTGCCACTCGTCCTCGAAGCGGGGCGCCGGGCCGTCGGTGTACCACTGCGGGACGTCGTCGTCGTCGAGGATCCAGCCCTCGGTGTGCGGAATGAAGACCAGGTCGCCCCAGTGCTCGCCCATGCTGAGCCGACGCTCCCAGGACTCGCGGGAGCCGACACGGCCGGTGATCAGGGCCTCGGCGGCCGGGTTGCCGGCGAACGCGGCGACGACGAGGTCGCCGTCGGGGCGTACGAGGTTGACGCACGCGAGCTCGAAGCCGAGGCCGGTCACGACGCCGTCGGCGACGGTCTGCAGGGTGTCCGCCAGGCTACGGGCCGTGTTCATGTCAGCCATGACCTGGTGCAACTGTCGCAGGGTCGCAAGACGGACGTACGGCTCCGACTCGGTCTCCATGCTCGCCCTCCCCCCGAGACCTCGCAGCGAATCAAGGGTTCTACTTCGGCGTAACTTCCCTTGCTAGTTCCCCGCCACTGAATCACAGCGCGCTGCCCACTCGGTACACAGGGTCAACAATTAATGGCTCTTGTGACTCAAGTCACAGGTAAACGTGAACAATTGAGCGGAGTTTCTGCGGTTTTCCTGTGCGTTTACTGAACGCAAACTTTGTGCGTGTGTGGAGATGTCGGTCCGCGGTCCTAGGTCCGTTCTCGGGCGGAGGCCCGATGCGGGACGTGCGGAGGTGACATTAGCGTCTTCGTCGTGCCGAACACTTCGCCTCCGCCCGTGACCGCCGTCCTCCCCGCCTCCCCGAGCGGCTCCGGGCATGCTGAGGGAGTGAGCAACGACGAGTTCCGCGCCGCCATGTCGCGGCTGGCCGCGGGTGTGGTCCTGGTGACCGCGCTGGAGCCGCCGCTGGACCCGGACGACCCGCACGCTCCGGCCGGCGAGGACGTCGGCATGACCGCGACCGCGTTCATGTCGGTGTCCCTGGACCCGCCGTTGGTGCTGGTCAGCCTGCGCGAGGGCTCCCGCATGGACGACCTCCTCGACGAACAGCCCCTGTGGGCCGTCTCGGTGCTCTCCGAGCGCCAGCGCCACATCGCCGGCCGCTTCGCCATGAAGGGCCGCGTCAGCGACCGCCTGCTGTTCGCCGACATCCCCTACGTCCGCGGCAAGGAGAGCGGCGCTCCCCTGGTGGGCGGCGCTCTGGCCACCCTGGAGTGCCGCACCGAGCAGCGGGTGGCGGCCGGCGACCACACCCTGGTGATCGGCCGCGTCCTGTCGGCCTCACTGCCGAGCGCGGACGGCGGACCGCTGACGTATTTCCGGGGCCGTTACCGGCAGTTGGGATGAACTCCGTCGCACCGAACTCCACCGCACCGAACTCCGCCGACGGTTCCGGCGCGCAATTCCATGGCGGCAAATGATCACCCGCCTTACCCTGCCCGGATGACGTCGACGACTTCAACACCGCGCCTCGAAGAAATCACACCCGCGAACTTCGAGGCCGCAACCGGGATACGCGTCCGCCCCGACCAGGAATTCGCGGTCTCCCCCGTCATGCAGTCCCTCGCCGAGGCCTACGTCCACCCCACCGGCGTCGCCTGGCCCCGCCTGATCGTCGACGGCGACCGCCCGGTCGGCTTCCTGATGGCCTTCTTCGACATCGACTGGCACGGCGACGGCACCCTGTTCCGCTCGGGACTGTGGCGGCTGAACATCGCCGCCGACGAACAGGGCCGCGGATACGGCCGGTTCGCGGTCGAGTCCGTCGCCGCGGAGATCCGCCGCCGGGGCGGCAACCGCTTCTACGTCACCTGGCACCCCGGCCCGAACGGCCCCGAGAACTTCTACCTCGGCCTCGGCTTCCGCCCCGACGGCGAGACCAGCGAGGGCGAGACGGTGGGGGTGCTGGAGCTGGACGGGCCGGAGGAGGCGTAGCCGGTCGTCCACGGCGGCTCCAGGGCCCGCCCGGCGGATCAGGCCCTGGATCTCCCTGACGTCAGATCTCCCTGACGTCCAGCCGGGCCACCCGCCCGGGCTCCGTCACGATGTCGATCACGGCGATCCGATCCCGTACGAACGCAAACCTCAGCGCCCGCTCCACCCGCCCCTCGGCGAACACCACACACCCCGGCACACCGTCGACCAGCGCGGACCGCGCGACCCCGGAGAGCGGCCCGAACGTCGCCGCGCCCCGCGCCACCGCCGCCGCGCCCGTGGTCACCCCGACCTCGGTGCGCACGACGACGTCCGGGTCGAGGACGTCGAGCAGCCCCTCGAAGTCCCCCTCCCGCGCGGCGGCGAGAAACGCGTCGACGACCTCCCGCCGCCTGCGCTGCCCGGCGCCCCCGGTCTCGGGCACGTCGGCGCCCTGAACCCGGCGCCGGGCCCGGCTGGCGAGCTGGCGCGCGGCGGCGGGCGTACGGTCCACGACGTCCGCGACCTCGTCGTACGACACCCCGAACAGGTCGTGCAGCACGAACGCCAGCCGCTCGGCAGGCGTCAGGGCGTCCAGTACGACGAGCAAGGCGACGCCGACCGAGTCGGCGAGGAGGGCGTCCTGCTCGGGGTCGGGCGCGGTCGCGGAGACGGTGGGAGCGGGCGGCTCAGGCGCCGCGGCGTCCAGGGGCTCCTCCGCGCGGGACTTTCGGGAGCGCAGCATGTCCAGGCAGACCCGGCCGACGACGGTCGTCAGCCAGCCGCCGAGGTTGTCGATCCGTGTGGTGTCCGAGCGGCTCACCCGGAACCAGGCTTCCTGCACCGCGTCCTCGGCCTCGGCGGTCGAACCGAGCATGCGGTGCGCCACGGCGCGCAGATGGCCGCGGTGCGCCTCGAAACGCTGGGCAAGGAAGTCGGTGTCGTCGGCGCTCATCAGTCGCAGCCTCTCGTCGCGGTCGTCGTCGGTTGCCTGACGAATCGCGCGACGCGGATGTGACGGCGGAGCCCCTGCGCCTGGTCACACCTGCCCCAGCCGCACCCGGGCCGTTACCCCCAGTCCCGCCCGGACCGCCCCCGCTTGGTGTCGGAGCGCTGCTTCTTCTCCCTCAGCCGCCGCTCATTGATCCCGCGGGGAATCCGGGTGGGCCTGCGCGGCTTGGGCGGCGGGGCCGTCGCTTCGGCGAGGAGCGCGGCGAGGCGTACGGCGGCGGTCTCGCGGTTGCGCCACTGGGAGCGGTGCTCGGAGGCGCGCACGGTGAGGACACCGTCGACCAGCCTTCCGGCCAGCCGCTCCAGCGCCCGCCCCTTCCAGACCTCGGGCAGCGCCTCGGTCTTCGCCAGGTCGAACCGCAGCTCGGCCTGGGAGTCACTGGTGTTGACGTGCTGGCCACCCGGGCCGCTCGACCGCGAGAAACGCCACATGAGCTCGGCCTCGGGAAGCGAGACGGAGCCACGGATGACGTAGGGACCAGACATGTCCTCCATGTTCCCCGCCCTGTCCCGTCCACGTCACGCGAATATCGCCCTCGCAGCCGCTCTCGTAGCCGTCCTCCTGGCCGCTCTCGTCTCCCCTACGGGTGCTCTTTGGCAAAGAAAGTAAAGACACCTGGAACTTGAGGTACCCCTCTACGCGTTCATAGGGGTAGCTGTAGCTTCTAGCCGTACCGCAACGAGGGAAGGGACTCCCAACAATGGCTGTAAGCCTGTCCAAGGGTGGCAACGTCTCGCTCACCAAGGAGGCTCCGGGCCTGACCGCCGTCACCGTGGGCCTCGGCTGGGACGTCCGCACCACCACCGGCACGGACTTCGACCTCGACGCCTCGGCGATCGCGGTCAACCCCACGGGCAAGGTCTACTCGGACGCCCACTTCGTCTTCTTCAACAACAAGCAGACGCCGGACAACACGATCGTCCACACCGGCGACAACCGCACCGGCGAGGGCGCGGGCGACGACGAGGCGATCAACGTCAACCTGGCGGCCCTCCCGGCCGACATCGACAAGATCGTCTTCCCGGTCTCCATCTACGACGCCGAGAACCGCTCGCAGAACTTCGGCCAGGTGCGCAACGCCTACATCCGCATCCTCAACCAGGCCGGCGGCGCCGAGATCGCCCGCTACGACCTCTCCGAGGACGCGGCCACCGAGACCGCGATGGTCTTCGGCGAGCTCTACCGCAACGGCGCCGAGTGGAAGTTCCGCGCGGTCGGCCAGGGCTACGCCTCGGGCCTGGTGGGCATCGCCCAGGACTTCGGCGTGAACGTCTGAGAACCATGCCCTGACCTGGCGAAACAGGCTGCTGGGTGGTGCTGAGGCAGCACAGGATCAGCACACGATGGCCTGGTCAGCACGAAGACCCCCCAACTCACCCTTGGGGGGTCTTCTTCATGCGCGGGTGAAGGGGAGCGCTACACGGCGTCTCAGCTGCCTGCCCGGGCTGCGGTACCCGTTCGGAGAAGGTGCACGGCTCCTACCTGCGGTTCCCGGCCGATCTGCCCCGTGCCGGACAGCACGTCGTGCCTGCCTTGCGCGTCCGGCGCCACATCTGCACCGCACGGTCGTGTCCGCGCAGGATGTTCGTGGAGCAGGTGCCGGGACCGACCCGCCGCTACAGCCGGGTCACCGACGGCAGCGGGCCGCGCTGGGCGAGATCGGTCTCCACGCCCGGCTCTCCTCGCGGATACGTACCTCGCCACGCTCATGCCGGAGGCCAACGGCTCGCCTGCGCACGGCTCGACGGCTTTCCGCGCCCGCAGCAGCCCGCCGCGATCGCCGGAGGAAATGTTCTGCGACAGATGCGTCACAGATCAGGTCAAGCGGCCTGGGTGAACTTGTTCTCATGATCCGTTCGAAGTTACGTTTTCCGAAGTTCCTTTCGAACGGGGGTCCTTGTGGGAGTAGTCCTGCCGAGCGAGCTGGATGCGGCCCTGGACCTGATAGGCATCAGCTGGCCCAACGTCGACGAGGACGACTACCGCGAAATGGCCCAGGCCATGCGGGAGCTCGCCGACGACATCGACGACGGCGCCGCCGACGCCCACCAGGCGATCACCGACCTGATCGGGGGCAACGAAGGCCTTGCGATGCAGGCCCTGGAGCAGCACTGGGGCCTCGTCAAAGGCAAGCATCTGACCAATCTCGCCGAGGGCGGCCGTGTGGCGGCGACCGCGCTGGACGCGGTCGCGGTGCTGATCGAGGGCGCGAAACTCGCGGCGATCGTCCAACTCGGCATCCTCGCCGCCGAGATAGCGGCCGCCATCGCGGCCGCCCCCGTCACCCTGGGCCTCTCGACGCTGGGCGGTATCGCGGGCACGCAGGCCACCCGGATCGCGGTGAAGCGCATCTTCGAGGAGGTGTGCGAGGAGATCGCCGGGCGGATCATCGAGGTGGCGACGGGCCCGGTCCTCCAGGCCATCGGCTCGATGGCGGGCGACCTGGTCCTGCAACTGGGCGGCAACGCCCTGGGGACCCAGAAAGGCGTCGACCTCGGCCAGACCGCGAAGGCCGGCCGGGAGGGCCTGAACGAAGGCGTCGACAGCCTCAAGTCGGGCGGCGGGATGCAGCTGGCCAGCGCGGGCGGCGACGCCGGCGGTTCGATGCAGCTCGCCGGCGCGGGCGGCGGGTCCTCCGGCTCGGGCGGTGGCGGCGGTCAGTTCAGCATGGACCCGGACTCCTACGACCGGGCCGGCAACGGGCTCAAGAGCGCGGGCGGCAAGATCCGCGACGGCGCCGGCAACAAGCTGTCGCGCGCGAAGTCCTCGCACGGCCGTGCCAGGGGCAAGGACCCGCTCACCAATCTCCTCGACCCCATGGTCGACGAGCTCATGGAGGGAATCGGGAAGGGCGTCAAGCGCTCCGCCGACCACCTCGACGACAGCATGACCAGCGGCCTGAGCAAGATGGCCAAGCGCCACAAGGACAACGACGACGAGACCGCCCTTTCCCTGAAGCAGCTCCAGAAGGGCAACGACGGCAAGACGCCCATGTACCTCATGAGCGACGACGGAACGCTCAAGCGGCTGAAGTCGGACGGCGGCACCGACAAGCTGACCCAGGAGGACCGGGACCGCATCGGCCTCAAGCTCGACGGCGACAACGCCGGACGGCCGCTGCCGGGCGAACCGAACCTCAAGCTCCAGGGCAAGGAGCGGCCGCGCCCGCTCAGCAATTCACAGCAGGTGGATCTCGGGAGCACACCGCTGTCCCAGGCCGTGCAATTGGCCCGCCACTCGGACAAGAGCTACGGCAATCACAAGCAGGTGAACGGCGAGGACAAGTTCGAGAGCAACAACTACGCCGCCGCCCGGTTCAACAGCGCCAAGGACGACGACGGCGACTTCGTCATGGTCGCGCGCAGTTCGGGATTCCGGCACTCCGAGCGCATGATCGGCTTCCCGGTCCTCCGGGACGGGGCGGGCGACCGTATGACCGAGCTGTACACGGAAAGAGCCCCCTGTTCGTCCGCGCCGAACTGCAGCGCGTGGATGAAGGAGAGGCTCTCGCATGTCGATGTCACCCACAGCATCGATTACGGGAACACAAAGGAATCAAGAGCGCAGGGCAACGCGGAAATGATGGATTACCTGGATCGCCTCAAGGGGAATCGAGGTAAATAACTCACGTGCTAGCATCGGGCACTCCTCTCATTCGCAAGGCAGGCAGGTCACGAGATGCCATCCCCGATCGACCGGGAAACCCTGGAGTCCGAGTTCGCCCCGGAAGAACTCATCACGTTTCCCGAAGCAGTGGTGGCGAACATCCGGCACGAGCCGAGCGCGCGCTTCCTGCGTGACGTCGGCATTCCGGCCCGCCCGAATCCCTGGTTCGACCTCGTCGACGGGACCCCGGAGCAGGCGAGGCCGCTCGGCGAGTGCTACGACGACCTGCGTGAACGCTGGACCGACCTGCCCGAGGGGGCGGAGGGCTGGATCCTCCTCGGCATGGTCCCCTACGACGACATCGCCCTGGACGGGGTCACCGGTACCGTCCACTGCCTGCCGGGCGACGAGTCCGAGACCTATCCGCTGAACAAGGACGTGAATTCTTTCGCCTACTTTCTCTATCTGCTGGAGAAAGAGCGTCCGAATTACGATTTCGAGTCGGAGCTGGAATCGATCGACCCGGAGGGTGCGGCGGAGCGTCTGACCGAGCAGATGAGGGAAATCGATTCGGCCGCTCTGGAGGTGGGCCAGTCACGCTGGCACGACATTCTGGAGTATGTCGCCGATCCCGATGCGAGGTAGTCGCGATGAACAGCAGTGATGTTCGGAATTTCGGGAGGATCACCGTCCCGCTGACGGTCGGCCCGTACTTCGCGACCGCCGAGTCCGACCCCGTACCCCTGGAGGAGTTCGCGCGCTCCGTCGGCCGTACGGTCGTACGGGACGAGTGCCGGCGGTGGAGCCGGTTCGGCTCGGACCGCGGCTTCGAGCTCTGCGCCGACGGCGAGAGTGTCGTACGGGCCGTACTCCTCGACTGGAACGAGGAGGTGCGTTTCGTGAACGCGACCGAGGAGGCGTTCGCCCAGTCGCTCACCGCGCTGGACGAGGCCCTCGCGGTGATCCTCGGCACCGATCAGCCGCGGGAGGCCGCCGCCACGTTCGCGGAGCTGGAGCAGCGGTTGCGGGCGCTCGACCCTCGGGCCTTCGAGGGGCGCGAGAACTGGTGGCCCCTCGTTCTCGACGACATCAGGGACACCGCGAGCGCGGAGTGGTTCACCGCCTTCGAGATCGTCGACGACCGGGGCGAGAAGCAGATCGTCACGCAGGCCGGCGACATCGGCGTCCACCCGGAGGAGCGGCTGTGGGCCCGGTTGCGGGCCGCGGGTGTCGCGCCGGAGCAAGTGCTGCGGATCCACACCGAGTTGGAGGCCTGCTTCATGCCCGGGCACTACTGCTCGCTGTGGCTCGGGCAGGTCTTCCCCGAGGCGCAGCTGACGCACAACTTCCCCTACGGGGAGACGGCCGAGTCCCGTACCGAGGGCATCCGGCAACTGCGCGAGGCGGCGGACCAGCCGCCGTCGTAGGACGCCGGAGAACAACAAGAGGGGAATCAGCACATCATGACCGTCGGTGCCGTCACACCGGACATCGCCTCCTGGCCGCCGCTCGACGACGACAAGCGGGCCGCCGGGCAGCAGTTGCTCGACTGGGCGGCCGACGGAAACGGGCCCCGGCTGTGTCGGGTGCGGGGAGCCGACGGCAGCGGCAAGAGCGCTCTGCTCGCCTGGCTCCTGGCCGGGACGATCGACCGGCCGGGCATCACCGTGCATGCCACCGTGCCGTCCGAGGGACTGACCACCGAGACCTTCGCCTGGGAGTTGGGGCGCCAGCTCGGCTACGGCCCCTTGTCCCCGGCACGCCTGCTGGACCGGATAGCCCAGGACGAGCGGCCGTTGCTGCTCCTCGTACCCGATCTGCACCGGGCCGGGGCGGGCCCCGGGGATCTGCCCGCGGCGGCACCGCGGACCCTGGTCGCCGAGCTGCTGGAGCCGCTGCTGGCGATTCCCCATCTCCGCGCGGCCGTTGAGGTCGGCGCGTCGGAGCTACTGTCCGCGGACGGCATCGAGGTCGTCGACCTGGGCGACCGCACCGGGGTACCCGCTGCCCACCAGGCGTCGTACACGGACCTCGTCGCGGCGGTCCCGCACACCTCCGACGGTCGGCCGGACTGGGCCGCGGCACCCGCCACGGTCCTCCGGCACATCCTCGACGCCGCCCTGAGCGCCGACGACGAAAGAGCTACCGTATCCGGCCTGTTGAGCGACCCCGGGTTCCTGGTGCACGGCTCGGCGACGGCGCTCACCGCCGTCCTCGCCGACGAGCGCATCCCCGTACCGGGGCAACTGCGCCGGGTGTGGCGACGTGCCGCGCCCGAGCTGACGGCACATCACACCGACAGCGCCGAGCGGGCCGCCCTGCTGCACACCGCGGCCGTGGGCACGGACGAGGTCCTGGCCGAGTTCCTCCACCCCCTGGCCCGACACCACTGGTGGACCGCGGAGTGGAACCGGCAGGATCTCGCGGTGACCGCGCTCGCGCAGATGCCGGGGGAGGAGCGACGGCTGCTGACGGCCGACGCCACGGGGCGGCTGCGGACCTACGACGTGGACAGCGGCGCGTCCGTCGGGGCGATCGGTGCCGCGCCGGCCGTGGGACCCGGCGATGCCGCGTCCGTGGAGCCCGGCTCCTCGCCGCCCCGCGTCCGCCCGGCCGCCGTACGACCGCGGTCCGTCGCCGCGCGTGACGCCCGCTCGGCACTGCTGCTCGACCGCTCCGACGCGCTGCTCCCTCTGGTGTCCGAGGACGACCCGACCGCCGCGATCGTGCTCGGGCACATCGCCGAGCACCACGGCTCGGCCGCGCTCGCCGGGGAGGAGTCCCTGGTCACGGCGCTTGGCAGTGGTGGCACGCGGAGTCCGTACGCCGTCGTCGGCGACCGGAGCGGCATGGTCCATGTGTGGTCCCTGGGCGAGTACCAGGACACCCCGCGCTCCTGCCGTGTGCACGAGCGGCCGGTGACGGCCGTCACCGGCGTCGACACCGCCGACGGGCTGACCCTCACCTTCAGCGCCGCGTCGGACGGTTCGGTACGGCTGTGGGAGACGGGCTCGGACGAGCCGATGCCCGTGCCGGTACAGCAGCGCCGGTATCTGGCAACGGCCCTCGCCGCGGCCGACACTCCCGTCGGTCCGGTGCTCGCCGTGGCCTGGAGCGACGGCGAGCTGCACCTGTGGCACGTGTTCTCGGGCGAGGTGCGCGTCCTGCCGCTGCCGCACCCCTGCGACACCCTCGCACTCACCCCCGAGGGACTGCTCCTCGTCGGGGGCCCCGAGGGGCTGTGTGCGATACGGCCGCGGCTGGACGCGCTCAGGGAGCGGTGAGGCGCCTCAGCCGAAGGGGCTGCTCTCAGGGCCGGTCGGGTCTCCCGTCTCCGTACAGCCAGTCCTCCCAGATGCCGGTGAAGTCCTCCCCCGGCGCCTGCTCCTCCACATACGCCGTGAAGTCGGCGCTGTCCGCGTTGCCGTGGCGGTGCTCCGCCGCCCAGCCCCGGACGATGGAGTGGAAGGTGTCGTCGCCGACGGTCTGACGGATCTTGTGCAGGACCATCGCGCCACGGTGGTAGACGGGGCCGGCGGAGATCTGCGCGGCGCTCGTGGGCTTCGCCGGCGGGAAGGACCACAGGTCCTTGAGCTTGTCCTCGCCGTGGTCGTACAGGGCGTCGAAGGTCTCCTGGGCGCTGTCGCCGCCGTGGTCCTCCCGCCACAGCCACTCCGCGTACGTCGCGAAGCCCTCGTTCAGCCACATGTCCCGCCAGCTCTTCGGCGTCACGGAGTTGCCGAACCACTGGTGCGCGAGTTCGTGGACGAACAGCTCGGTGCCGGGGGCACCGGGGAAGACGGGCCGGTTCTGGGTCTCCAGGGCGTAACCGGCGGCGTTCCGGCGGGCGACGATCGCGCCGGTGGAGGAGAAGGGGTAGGGGCCGAAGTTGTCCTCGGCCCACTCCATGAACTCGGGGATCCGGGCGAGGACCTCTCGGGCGGGGCCGTCCTCGGAAGGCGCCACGGCGGTGTGGACGGGCAGCTCGCCGCCCGCCGTACCGCTGACCGTGGAGCGGCGGATGTCGTAGTCCCCGATGGCGACGGTGGCGACGTAACTGGCCATGGGTTCGGCGGCGTGCCAACGGAAGGTCGTACGGCGGCCGCTGGTCGTCCGGTTGGTCAACTCTCCGTTGGAGACGGCCTGGAGCCCCTCCGGCACGGTGACCGCGATGTCGTACGACGCCTTGTCGGACGGGTGGTGGTTGCCGGGGAACCACGCCATGGACCCCGTCGGCTCGCCGAGCGCGAGGGCGCCGTCGTCGGTGGGGAGCCAGCCCTCCTCGGAGCCGTCGGGGTCGGTGATGGTCTGCGGAGTGCCGGAGTAGCGGACGGTGAGCCGGAAGGTCTCGCCCCGGTCGAGCTCGTCGTGCGGGCGGACGACCAGTTCCTGGCCGTTGCGGCTCCAGCGGGCAGGCTCGCCCTCCACCGTGACCCGCTCGACGTCCATGCCCTCCAGGTCGAGGTCGAAGGCGGAGAGATCCTGGACGGCCCGTGCGGTGATCTCCGCCGTGCCGGTGAGGTGGCGGTCGTCGGGTTCGTAGGCCAGGTCGAGGGCGTAGTGAGTGACGTCGTAGCCGCCGTTGCCTGCCTTGGGGAAGTACGGGTCGCGCACGCCGGAGCCGCCGGGCGTGCCCTGAACGCCGCTGCCGCACGCCGCCAGGGCAAGGGCGACGAGCAGGGCGCAGCCGACGGCCCGGGACGTACGGGTGGCCGGGAACATCCGGACCGTCGGGACAAGGGACGCAGAACGGGACACGCCAGTGATCCTATGAGCGTGGGCCGTGACACCATCACCTCCGTGCTCGACATCGGCTATGCCCTCTCCAACCGCTTCCCGGACCCCCCGCAGACGGACTACCGCCGCGCGGACGTCCGCGCCCTGCGCCACGACCTGTTCTGCGGCGACGTCTACCTCGCCGACACCAAGGCGGACCGGGAGTTGTCCACAGCCTGGGGATGGGTGCCGGTGCTCGACTTCGCCTGGGCCCTGTGCGACATCGCCGAGCGGCTGGACCGGGACCCCGCCGGCTCCCGCGCCTCACGCCCCCAGCACGCGGAACTGGACTTCACCGAGTCCACGGACCGCATGCTCTTCGAGCGCCGCTTCGGCTGGGTGGACATCGAGGCGGACTGGATGCCCGCGGAGGAGCCCCCGCTGACCTTCTCGCACACCGAACTGCGCCGCGAGGCCCGCGACTTCCTGCACGACCTGCTCGCCGATCTGATCGACCTGCACGACGACCTCGGCGAGAACCCGGCAATCTGGACCCTGCAGGCGCGCTTTCCGCGGGTGACGTAGCGCCTGCGCGAGCCTTGCCGGCACAACGAAGGAGCCCCTCCCGTGTGAACGGAAGGGGCTTCTTGTTCAGAGCGCCGGGCAGGCCTTGCACCTGCATTTCCCCGCAGGAAGCGGGGCGTCTTTCCTTGGACCACCAACGCATCACCGACCGCCAGGAGTTCTGGCGAGCAGCTCTGCGTCAATCATACCGGACCCGTCCGGGTGCCGATCACGGACCGGCCTCCACCCGCACCCCCAGCTCCGCCGCCAGCACCGGCGCCAGATCCAGCAGCTGCGCAGGACTGATCACCGCCCCCGCCAGCCGCTCCACCCCTCGCGCGATCTCCAGCTCGGCCGCCCCCCGCAGGTCCACGTCCGTCAGCGTCACCCCGCTGAGGTCCGCCCCCTTCAGCACGCTGTCCACGAACTCCACCCGTTCGAGCCGGGCGCCCCCGAAGTCCGCCTCGACCAGGACGCAGCCCTCGAAGACGACGTCTCTCAGCTTGGCCTTGCGCAGGTTCAGGTAGTCGATCTTGCCGCCCCGGATCAGGACCCGCTCCAGGACGGCGCCGTGCAACTGCGCCCCGCCCAGCCGGGCGTCCACCAGCTCCACATCGCGCAGGGTCGCCTCGGCGAGGTCGGTGCCGACGCCCCGGGGGGCCGTCAGGACGGAGTCGAGGAGCCGGGCGTGCCGGAGTCTGGTCTCGTCCAGGACGCAGCCCCGCAGCGCGCAGTCCATGAAGCGGGCCCCGCCGCCGTCCTGCCCGGTGAGGTCCTCCTCCCGGAACTCCAGGCTGTCGTAGTCGCCGTCCGGCTCCAACGGCCCCTCCCGGTACGGCTCCAGCGCCGGCAGCCGCACCTCGGGCCGCCGCGCGCCCTTCACTCCGCTCTCACCCATCGCTTTCCTCGCCATGCCCCCATGCTGCACCCCACCACTGACAATCCCCCTGACCTGGGAGGAGACCGCCGATGTCACATTCCGGGGTGCCGGAACCGTCGTACTCACCGGAAGGCAAGAAAGGCGACCCCGGGCAAGAGCGACCCGAGCCGGCGCGGCCCCGAGCAAGAGGGAGACCCCAGCCATGCACCGCATCACCGTCGTAGGCGGCGGCTTCGCCGGACTCACCGCGGCCATCACCGCCGCCGAGGCGGGCGCCAAGGTCACCGTGTACGAAGCCCATCACACCCTCGGCGGGCGGGCGCGAACCGCCGAGGGGCCGTACAGGACCAATGAGGGACCGCACGCCCTGTACAGCGGCGGCCCGCACTGGGCCTGGCTCAAGCAGCGCGACCTGATCGGGCCGCTCGCGCCGATCCCGCCCCTGGAGGCGGCCCGGCTGCGGCTGCGGCACCGGGGTGTGCTGCGCCGCACCCCGCCCTTCGCCATGCTCAAGCTGCTGCGGCGCGGTCTGCCGCAGGCGCCCGTCGACGTCGACTTCCTGACCTGGGCCACCGGTATCGCCGGCGAGGAGGGCGCGCGAGCCGCCGCGCACTACTCCGCGGTCGCCCTGTTCCACCACGACCCCGGCGCCCTGTCCGCCGCGTTCGTGCGGGAGCGGCTGCGGCGGGCCACCAAGCTGCCGCCGGAGGCGCACTATCCGCGGGGCGGCTGGGCGACCCTGATCGACCGGATGGCGGCCCGGGCGTGGAATCTCGGGGTGCGGATGGAGACGCTGTCCCGCGTCGACGAACTCCCCACCGACACACCCGTCGTCGTCGCCACCTCCCTCGACGCGGCCCGCCGTCTCCTCAGGGACGACTCCCTGACGTGGACGAGCGGCCGTACGGCACTCGTCGACCTGGCGGTGCGCACCCGGCGCGGGGACGCCTTCGTCGTGTCCGATCTCGACGCGACCGGGTGGCTGGAGCGGTTCACCGCGCAGGACCGCTCCCTGGCGCCGGCCGGTGAGCAGCTGATCCAGGGACAGATCCCCCTCGCCCCGCACGAGTCCAAGGCCGACGGCGTGGCCCGCGCCGAGCAGCTCCTCGACCTCGGCTTCCCCGGCTGGCGCGAGCGCGTCACCTGGCGGCGGGCGTCCGTCGCGAGCGGCCGTACCGGAGCCGTCGACCTGCCCGGCACGAGCTGGCGGGACCGTCCGGCCGTCGACCGCGGTGACGGCGTCTACCTCGCGGGGGACCAGGTCGCCGCCCCCGGCGTCCTGTCCGAGGTGTCCTTCAACAGCGCGCTCACGGCGGTGTCCCTGGCCCTCGGCCGGCACGCCCTTGACCTCAAGCAAGCTTGAGGTCGAAGAGTGGGTGTCTGACGGACCCGAGTTCACAACGATGGGGGACCCCGATGCACGCCATCCGCCTGCACACCTTCGGCCCGGCCGAGAACCTCACCTACGAGCAGGTCGACGACCCCTCCCCCGGCCCCGGCCAGGTCCGCATCGCCGTGGCCGCGGCCGGCGTCCACCTCCTCGACACCGCCCTGCGCGAGGGCGTCCAGGGCCCGGCACCGAGCCCGACCACACTGCCCACCATCCCCGGCCGCGAGGTCGCGGGCGTCGTCGAGTCCCTCGGCGAGGGCGTGGCCGCGCTCTGGCTCGGCAAGCGCGTCGTCGCCCACCTCGGCTTCGCGCCGGGCGGCTACGCCGAGCTGGCCGTCGCCGACGTCGACCGTGTCCATGAGATCCCGGCGAACCTCGACTTCGCCGAGGCCGTCGCCATGATCGGCACGGGCCGTACGACGATGGGGATCCTCCAGTTCGCCGAGCTCGGCCCGGACGCGGTCGCCGTGATCCCGGCGGCGGCCGGCGGCATCGGCAGCCTGCTCGTGCAGTACGCCCGCAACGCCGGCGCCGTCGTCATCGGCCTCGCCGGCGGCCCCGAGAAGGTGGCCCGGGTGCGGGAGAACGGCGCCGATCTCGCCGTCGACTACAAGGACCCCGGGTGGCCCGGGAAGGTCCGCGCCTTCCTGGGTGGGCGCCCGGCGACCGTCGTATTCGACGGCGTCGGCGGCGAGGTCGCCCGCGAGTCCGTGGCCCTGCTCGGGCCCGGCGGCCGGCACCTCGTCTTCGGCTGGTCCGGAGCGGGGCTGCACGACGGCGAGCCCTACCTCGTCGATGACGTCTCCGAGCAGGTCCTCGGCCCCGTGATGATGCGGAAGGCGGGCGGCCCCAACCCCGTACAGACCCTGGAACTGCGCGCCCTCGCCGAGGCCGCCGCGGGCCGCCTCACCCCGGCCGTGCAGCGCTTCCCGCTCAGCGAGGCGGCGGTCGCCCACCGTGCCCTCGAAACGCGCGGAACCACCGGAAAGGTGGTACTGGAGCCATGACCGGCCGCAAGCCCCCGCACCAGCGGATACGCCAGCCCTCTCCAGATGCGACTCGGCGCGAGTCATGGTCTTCTTGCCGGTGAGCATCACCCGAACGGGTGAATCCGCCCAAGACGTCGACCCCCGCCGCTGGTGGGGCCTGGTGATCATCGCGCTCCCGTCCGCGCAGGAGGACCTCGGCATATCCGACGCCGACCGACTGGGGTCCCCCCCCCACGCCTTTAAGGCAGTGGGGGAGGGTGATCACCGCCTACACGCTGGCCTTCGGTGGGCTGCTCCTGCTCGGCGGCCGGATCGCCGACCTCGTGGGCCGCAAGCGCACCTTCGTCATCGGGCTCATCGGCTTCGCCGCCGTACTGGCCCCGTCGGCGCTGTCGTTGCTGACGACGACCTTCACCGACCCCAAGGAGCGCGGCAAGGCCTTCGGCATCTACGGCGCCCTGGCCGGCAGCGGCAGCGCGATCGGGTTCATCGTCGGCGGTCTCCTCACCGAGTACCTGAACTGGCGCTGGTGCCTGTACGTCAACGTGCCCATCGCCGTGATCGCCGTCATCGGCGCCCTCGCCCTGCTGCACGACAGCCCCGGCCGGCCGGGCGCCCGCCTCGACGTGCCCGGCGTGCTGCTGGGCTGCGGCGGCCTGGTCGCCATCGTCTACGGGTTCGCCGAGGCGCAGCCGCGCGGCTGGACCGACCCGATGGTGCTCACCCTGTTCGCGGTGGGAGTCGTCCTCCTCGCGGCGTTCGTGTGGTGGCAGACGCGGGCCCCGATGCCGCTGCTCCCGCTGCACATCATCAAGGACCGCACCCGCGCCGGCTGCTTCCTCACCATGGCGCTCGCCGTCATCGGCATGTTCGGGCTGTTCCTGTTCATGACCTACTACCTCCAGGTCATCCTCGAGTACTCGCCGGTGACGACCGGCCTCGCCTTCCTCCCGCTCACCGCCGCGATCATCACCGGCTCCACCCAGATCGCCGCCCGGCTCCTGGACCATGTGGCACCGCGCCTGCTCATGGCCCCGGGCGCACTGCCGGCGGCGGTCGGCATGATGCTCCTGACCCGGCTGACGGTGCACTCGTCCTACGCGGCCGACATCCTGCCCGCCCTGATCCTCATGGGCCTCGGCATGGGCCTGATCTTCATGCCGGTGTTCGCCACGGCGACGGCGGGCGTGGCCCCGCAGGACTCGGGCGTGACCTCCACGACCGTCAACACCTCGCAGCAGGTGGGCGGTTCGATCGGTACGGCGCTGCTGAACACCGTCGCCATCTGGTGGGCTGCCGCCATCATGCTCCTGGCCGGCCTGGTCGCGGCCCTGATGGTGACGGCGAAACCCCCGGGGCACGGCGCCACGCAGGAGGCGCCGGTACCGGAGAAGGTGGCCTGAGAAACGGGGGGAGGGGCCCCACCGGACCGCGGAGCCCCTCCCCCACCCTCCGTCGAGGGTCGGCCTGCTGTCACAGGGTCAGCCGGCGACCGCCCTCGTCGCCTTGCTCACCGCCGACCCGTCCTTGTGACCCGTACGGTGTGCGACCACCTTCACGGTGATCTTCTTGCCCTTCTGCGCCGACTTCAGCACGAACGACGACTTGGTGGCCCCGCTGATCGCCGTCCCGTTCGCGTACCACTGATACGCGTACGACGTCGGCGCGAGGCTCCATGTCCCCTTGGTCGCCTTCAGTGTCTTGCCGACCTTCACCGTCCCGCTGATCACCGGCAGCTTGGTCGCCTTGGGCGCGTCCCCCTTGGCCACGGTCACCGCCGCCGAGGTCGCCGACCCGCTGACCCAGCCGGACCTGACCGCGGTGACGGTCACGGTGAGCTTCTTGCCGACCGCCGAGGCGGGGACGGTGTACGTCGCCGCGGTCGCCCCGCTGATCGCCGTCCCGTTCGCCTTCCACTGGTACGTATACGACGACGGGGCCGCCGACCAACTCCCGGGCGCGGCCGTGACCTTGGCGCCCGTCTTGGCCGTGCCGGTGACCTTGGGAGCGGCCGTGTTCTCCAGCCTGGGCTGGGGGGTCACGGTGAAGGTGCCCCGCGGGAACTCCCAGCCGCGCGTGATCACGCTGACGTTCCAGGTGCCGGTGGCCACGCCGGTCAGGTCGAGGGTCGCGGTCACCGTCCGGTTGTCTGCGGAGACCGAGTCCGCCTTCGCCGTGACCGTCTTCCCGGACTGGCTCAGCCGGACGGTGACGTCCGGGCCCAGCGCGGTGCCGGTGACCGTGAGCTTCACCTTGCCGCCGGCGGTACCGGTGTCGGGGCCGACCGCGGTGACGGCCGTCTCCTCGGTGCCGCACGGCGTGGACGTGCAGGTCAGCTGGGCGCTGTAGGCCGTCGTGGACGCCTTCTCGGGCAGACCCAGCAGGAACACCGTCGGCGTGCTCACCGGGGAGGAGCCGAGCGCGTCGCATTCGGCGCCGCCGTCCGAGAAGTACATGCACCCGTTGGCCCAGGTCGACGTGTTGTACAGCACCGGCACCGCCCTGGTGGTGGCGCCGCCCGTGTCCTTGATGTCGGTCTCGAAGCGGTCGAACCCGGCGGTCGGCAGCGCCGCGCACACCGCGGTGCGCGACTCGTCCAGCGTGCCGGTGACCGGCCCGTACCCGTACGCCACGGACGGCACCTTGACGCACTCCGGCGCCGGACCGTCGGCGGTCGCGATACGCAGGGCGTCCAGGCGGTACTCGGGCGCCGCCTTCAGCGTGACCGGCGTCTGCACGAGCACCTGGTGGGTGGTGGATCCGGTGGCCGCACAGGGAGAGTTGCGGAAGGAGCACTCCATGCGGCCGTCCCCGCCGATCACCGCGGAGTTGGCCGTGCCGAGGGCGTCGCGCACGTTGACGTGCACGACGTCCGTGGCCGCGGCGGTGGTCACCTGGTGGCAGTCGAGGGTGCCGGGGCCGGCGTAGGCGCTCTTCACCGAGGGCCCGCCCACCTTCGCCGCAGCGGTCGTCGCGCAGCCCGCCGAGGAGGCGCTCTCGGTGACGTCCCGTCGGGTCAGGGTGTACGTGGCGGCCTCGTCGCGGCCGTTGACCAGCACCGTGTGCGCCTTGCCCGGAGTGAGGGAGCAGAGGGTCCAGCCGTTGGTGGTGGCGTAGCGCTCGCAGACCCGCTTGCCGTCGGAGTCCACCACCGAGAACGACGCCGAGGCGGTCCCGGAGGTGGCGATCAACTGGAAGACCTCGGCGTCCGTGTGCGCGTCCGCGGGGATGCCGAGGCAGTGCGAGAAGATGCCGTCGCCGGTGGTCAGCGTGGCCTTCGCGCCGCCCGCCCCGAAACTGCCGGCGGGCAGGACGGGGCAGCCCTCCACGACGTCGGTGCGGTGGAAGGCCACCGCGTACGCGCCCGTCGCCGAGTCGCCGCGATCCTCGGTGTGCACCAGCGCCCGGTAGGGGGCCTCACCGGTGAGCGCGCAGTCGCCGCCCCGGAGCTTGTCCTCGTCGCACTGCGCGGTGCCGGTCCGGTCCAGGACCTCCACCTCGGGGGTCAGCCCGGCCGAGGAGAGCGAGGTGAGCGCGGCGATCCGGGCGCCCTGCGGGGCGTCCAGCGTGAGGCAGTCGTACTGCCCGACCGTGCTCAACTCGCCCTTGTGCAGCCCGGTCCCGGCCACGCACCCGGCGTCGGAGGCACGGTCGAGGACGACCAGACCGGCGCGGGTGTCACGGAAGGGATACGTGCCGTCGTCGAGGACGGCCGTGTAGGTGCCCGGCGTCTTGATCCGGCACGGGTCGGTGCCGTACCGGCACACGCTCAGCCCGGCCGCGTCGTACACCCGGGCCACCCCGACCTCACGGTTCTCGCCCACCGAGTGCACGGTGTACGGGCCCGCCGCACCGGCGGTGAAGGTGAAGCACGGGTTGGCGGTGAGGTCCTGCTGCTCCAGCGTGCCGAACGGGCGGACCGGGGCGGCGGTGCAGCCCTGCGGGTCGCTGAGCCGGCGCACCTTCACCGCGAACTCGGCGGGGAAGCCGTTCTCCGAGCGGGAGACGGTGGAGATCACCCGGTAGGGGCCGTCGCCGGGCAGCACGCAGCTGTCCTCGTCGTTCTCCGGGAACCGCTCGCAGATCCGCTTGCCGGTGGCGTCGGTGATCCAGGCGAGGGAGTCGCCGTACACCTTCGAGCCGTACCTGAGCCGGACCCGGTCACCGCTCGCGCCCTCGAAGGGCTGGCAGTCGACCTCCACCCGGCTCACGGTCGTACGGGTGAGGTCAGGCTGGTCCCAGTTGGTGCCGACGGGGTCCGCGCAGCCCCGGGTCGAGCCGAGCGGCACGAAGGTGACCGACGTGTCCTCGTCCTCCCAGCCGGAGTTGAGGACCTTCAGCGTGTAGGTGCCGGCCGCGGGCACGGCGCACATGCCGCTCGTCGCGTACTCGTCGCCGTGGCAGTCCACCTCGCTGCCGTCGGCGGCGAGCAGCTGCCTGGTCACCGTGTTGCCGCTGCCGTCCAGCGCCGGTGCCAGATAGAGGCCCGGGGTCTCGACGGTGACGGTGTAGCAGACGCTGGAGTCGGGTGCGACGGTCGCCTTGCCGACGGCGTCCCCCGGGTCGCCGAACGGCGTGAGCGCGAGCGGCGCGCACGCTTCGTCGGCGGCGACGGCGGGGCTCGCAGCGGTCAGGGTCAGCGTGGAGGCGAACAGCGAGACGGCGGCGGCGAACACGGCCGGAAACAAGGCCGTCCGCCTCCGTCTCGCCCGTCTCGCAGGCGGACAGGAATCGTCCTCGGACATGGAATCCCCCCTGGATCAGTGGTCGTTGAGGCGATGGTCGCACACAGGTGTGACAGCGCTCTCATGAGTATCCAGTGAGCATCCAGGGGGAAAATCGGCGAAAGTTTCGTCAGTGCCGCCCGGCCACCCGGTCGGCGATCCGCGCCAGCTTCGAGGCCTCGACGCCGCTGGTGAGGCGCTCCCGCCGGTCCGCCGCCCGGTAGGTGGCGTACAGCCCGTGCACCCCGAGCCAGCGCAGCGGCTCCGGCTCCCATCTGCGCACCTTGTGCCCGACCCACGGCAGGTCGGTCAGGTCGGTCCGCCCGCCCTGCCCGGAGTCCTGCTGCACCAGGTCCCGCAGGGTGCGCGCCGCGAGGTTGGCGGTGGCGACGCCCGAGCCGACGTAACCGCCCGCCCAACCGAGTCCCGTCGAGCGGTCCAGCGTCACCGTGGCGCACCAGTCGCGCGGCACGCCCAGCACCCCCGACCAGGCGTGCTCGATCCGCACCCCGGCCAGCGCCGGGAAGAACTCGACGAGGAGGTCCCGCAGCGCCTCGACGGTCGCCGGCTGCGTCCGCCCGTCGTTGTCGGTCCGCGACCCGAAGCGGTACGGCACCCCGCGCCCGCCCAGCGCGATCCGCCCGTCGGCGGTGCGCTGCGCGTACATGTAGGCGTGCGCCATGTCGCCGAGCGTCTCGCGTCCGTCCCAGCCGATCGCCTCCCACTGCGCCTCCGTCAGCGGTTCGGTGGCGATCATCGACGAGTTCATCGGCAGCCAGGTCCGCTTCTGCCCCTTGAGGGCGGCGGTGAAGCCCTCGGTGCAGCGCAGGACATAGGGCGCACGGACGGTGCCGTACGGCGTGACGGCGTGCTTGGGCCGGATCTCCGTCACCGGCGTCAGCTCGTGGATCGTCACCCCGAGCGCCGCCACGGCCGCCGCGAGGCCCTTCACCAGCTTCACCGGGTGCACCCGCGCCCCGTGCGGCGTCCACGTCGAGCCGACCGCGTCCGCGACCCTGATCCGCCGGGCGGTCTCCCGGGCGCCGTACAGCACACGGTCCTTCTCGCCGTACGACACCTCGTGCTCGTGGAAGTCCTTCAGCCGCGCCCACTGCGCGGGCGTACGGGCGACTTCGAGCACGCCGCCCTTGTGGACACCGGCGTCGAAGCCCTCCTCCGCCACGGCCCTGATGACCTCGTCCACGGTGTCGTTCATGGCCCGCTGAAGCCGTACGGCCGCGTCATGGCCGTGCCGTTTCGCGTACCGGTCGCGCCCCGCGATCCCGTTGTACAACCACCCGCCGTTGCGCCCCGAAGCCCCGTACCCGCAGAACTTCTGTTCCAGGACGGTGATACGGAGGAAGGGGACCGCCTTCTTCAGGTAGTACGCGGTCCACAGTCCCGTGTATCCGCCGCCCACGATCACCACGTCCGCGGAGGCGTCCCCCGCAAGCGGCTCGCGCACCTCAGGGAGGCCGTCGTCCGCGTACCAGAAGGAGATGCCGCCGTTCACGGCACCACTGTCCGAGCTGCTCATGCGAGGACGGTAATGGGGGTGAGCCGATTCCGGGAGCCCCGTAGGGTCGCGATGTGATCGACATTCCGCAGGAGCTCGCCGCATCACAGCAGGAGTACAACGGAGAGGCGGGCCGCGCCTTCATCGCCGGACTGCCGGCCCTGACGGCCGACTTCCTCGACCGCTGGGAGCTCACGCTCGACGGACCGCCGATGCACGGGGTCTCCGCCCTGGTCCTCCCGGTCCTCCGACAGGACGCCACCCCGGCCGTCCTGAAGCTCCAACTCCTCGACGAGGAGAGCGAGGGCGAACCGGTGGCCCTGCGCGCATGGGACGGCGACGGGGCGGTACGGCTCCTGGACCACGACGCGACCACGGGCACGATGCTCCTGGAACGCCTCGACTCGTCCCGCATGCTCGCGCACCTTCCGGACGTCCACGAATCCGTGCTGGTCATCGCCCGCCTCCTGGCCCACCTCACGTCGTTCCCCGCGCCCGCCGGCCTGCGCCGCCTCGGCGACATCGCGCAGGCCATGCTGGAGCAGACGCCCTGGGCGCTGGAGCGCATCGCGGATCCGGAGGCCCGCCGCATCGTCGCCGACTGCGCGGCGGCCGTACGGGAAGTCGTCGACGAACCCGGCGACCGCCTCCTGCACTGGGACCTGCACGACGAGAACGTCCTCGCCTCCGAACGCGCCCCGTGGCTCGCCCTCGACCCCAAGCCCCTCGCCGGCGACCCCGGCTTCGAGCTGTGGCCCGCCCTCGACAACCGCTTCGACGCCGACGACGTGTGCTGGCGCTTCGACGCCATGACCGACGTACTCCGCCTGGACCGGGCACGCGCGCGTGCGTGGACGTACGGCCGTCTCCTGCAGAACTGCCTCTGGGACGTCGAGGACAGCCGCCCGCTGGAGGAACGCCAGCTGGAAATCGCGAGGCGGCTCGGAGACCGCGCCCTCTAGCCTGCGAGTGCGCGGCCCAGCCTCAACGGATCGGCCTGCCCCCGCAAGGCGGTGTGCAGGGCCATCGCCCAGTGCGGGTGCGCGAGCAGGCCGTCGCCGGCGGGGTCGCCCTCGGCACGGGCCGCGAGGCCCAGGCCCACCCAGGTCTCCGGGTCGCCGCCACCGCGGCCGATACGCGCCCGGCAGACGCTCGACGCCTCGGCCGTCCGCCCCGTGACCAGGGCGATGTCCTCCGGGCGGGCTCCGCCGACCATGCCGCCCGGGTCGCTGCGCAGGCCGTCGAAAGCGGCCGGGTCGGCCAGCGACCAGCGCAGCAGGACCGCACGCGTGTCGAAGCCGCGGGCCGGAGTGCCCGGGGTGAGGGTTCCGTCGCCGGCCGGTGACCGGAGCGGGCCGCCGTCGGCCCAGGCCGCGGCGAGCGCACGGACCTCCTGTGGATCGGGGCGCAGATGGTACGCCCGCCAGGTCGCCCGGTGGTCCGCGACCGCGAGCTCGGCCGCGGCATGGGCTCGCGCGTCCACCGGCTCTTCCAGCCAGGGCTCAAGTCGCCGGGACAGCTCGGCCACCAGGCGGCGGCCCGGCTCGGTGAGCCGGTCGGACCGGCCGACGGCCCGGAGCGCGTACGCCGTCTGGGCCCGCCACAGCGCGAACTCGAACTGCCCGAGCGCATGGCCGCGCCGCCGCCAGAACCCGGTGACGCCGAAGAAGGCGTACACGCCCTGGAGCAGCCCGCCCAGCGGCCGGGGGTCGTCGCGCCAAGGCGCGTAGTACAGCCCGTCGTTGTCGTCGCTGTCGTCGCTGTCGTCGCTGTCGTCGCTGTCGTCGTTGTCGACGCTGTCGCCGTACAGCGTGAACAGGTGCATGAACGCGCTGAGCTTGTTGTGCTGGAACTCGTGGACCAGTGTCGAGGCGAGCTGCTCGCCGTCGTCCGGCAGCGACGCCAGGGCCGCGCCGAAGGCATCACCCGAGGAGGCGCTGTGCGGCCGGAAGCGCTCGGCGCGTGGCCGCGGCACCAGGGACACCAGCCCGCCGGCCAGCGCCCGTGCCTCCTCGGTGTCGGTCCCGCGCAGGATCTCCCAGGCCTCGCCGAACAGTCGCTGCCAGTCGGCGGCGCGGGCGAAGGGCTGCGGGGGTGCCGGTTTGCGCAGGTCGCGATAGGTGTCGGTGTCGTCCAGGAGAAGGGTGCAGCCGTCGGCGCACAGCTCCGACAGGGCGTGCCAGTCCGGCTCCGTCAGTGGCCGTCCGGCGATCCGCACGCCTTCGGCGGAGGCGACGACCTCGGCCACGGTCCACTGCGCGGAGCCGGTCACCCTCATCGCCCCGAGCGCGGGCAGCACCGCCCAGCCGTGTCTGACGGGAATCTCGGTACGGAACTCCAGTCCGGCGAGGATCGCGGCGCTCGCCGCGATCGCGTGCAGGTGGCCGGTGTCCGCCCACAGAGGCGCGTCGTCCTCGGCGGCTGCCCCGCGCAGCCGGCGCAGCGTGTGCGCTGCCCACACACCCACGGTCGGGTAGGCCAGCAGCCGCTCCACCGCCGGTTCCGCCGTGGCCCGGGCCCGCGACAGCAGCCGCCAGCCGTCGGCGAGCGAGGGCAGCGGCCCGGTGGGCGCCGACACGGCCGAGTCCAGCAGCGCGCGTACGACGAGCAGGCGCCAGCTGCGCTCGCTCACCCGGAGCGCGTCGACGGTCGCAAGACCGCCTCCACCGCCCAGCAGTTCGTCGAACGACCGTGGAGAAAGGGCATGTTGGCGGGCGGCCTGCCGCATGGGGGGCATGGCGCTACGCGTCGCGCTGCGGGTTGTAGCCGCCGAGGCTGCTCGCCGGATCGTCGATACGGCTGAGCAGCCGCCGCATGGAGCCCTGAGCGGACGAGAGATCGAGGGACGGCCAGGCGTCCAGGGGAATCTCACTGAGATCGATCAGTTCGGACTCGACTGAGGACTTCTCCATGACCCGTCCCTGCGACAGTTGAGGTGATGATACGAACGCATATAGCAAACTTGATCCCTGAAAATCACTGTTTCAGGTGGTTTCAAGCTGCTTCAGCGACCCTAATCCATCCCAGGTGTCGCACAGCACAACAGCGCGGAACCCGTCCCCGATCGAGTGACGGGAGGGCGGCGCGGGTAAGCACCCTGTGTGATTGAACTCGCGGAAATGATCGAGGAGTTGCGCAGGGAACTGACTGCGGCGCGGACCGCCGCCGCCGACGAGGACCTCTACTTCGAGGTGGGCCCGGTGGAGTTGGAGGCCGCCGTGGTGGTGGAGCGATCGGCGACGGCCGGCGGCAAGGTCCGCTTCTGGGTGGTGGAGACGGGCGCGGACGGCCGGCTGGCGGACAGCGTCACGCACCGGGTCAAGCTGACCCTTGATCCGCGCACCCGCAGCGGCGGCGGACGGGCGCCCTGGGTGAGCGGCGACGAAGCCGAGCGAGAGCGCTGAACTGGTGTTCGCTGGGGACACGCGCCGCGGCCTGGACCCGGTACGGGTGGCGGAGGTGCTGGTCCGTCCGCCCACGGCACGGGGCGCCGGACGTCGTGGTTCCGGCTACCGGGTCGGCCCGCGCTGGGTACTCACCGCGGCCCATGTCGTCCGGGACGCCGAGACCGCGACCACAGTCGTACGGTTCGAGGCCGACCGCGCCGATGAGTGGACCGCGCCCGCCCGTGTGGTGCTGGCCTCCGACAAGGCCGACGTAGCGCTCCTGGAGATCGACGGGCCCGTACCGACGGGCGTCCACACGGCCGCGGCCGTGCCGTCGCCGCCGTACGGCACCGTGGCCGACGCGGACGACGTGCTTCCGGTCACGGCCATGGGATTCCCTCGGTTCAAACTGCGCGAGGACCGGATGCGGCGGCTCGACGACGGATCACCGTCCCAGTACCGCGACTCCTGTCACGCGACCGGGTCGACCTCCGTACTGTCCAACCGCCGCGAGGGCACCCTCGAACTCGCCGTCACCCCACCCGAGTCGGACCCCGAGGCGGACCGCTCACCCTGGGAGGGCATGTCCGGCGCGGCCGTCTGGCACGACGGCATGCTCATCGGCCTCATCAGCGCGCACCACCGCGCGGACGGCCTGGGCCGCCTCGCCGCCGTCCGCGTGGACCGCTGGTACGACCTCCTGACCGACACCGAACTGGTCCTGCTGCACCGGTGCGCGGGCCTTCCCGCGTCCGCCACCGGACTCATCCGCTCCTCCTCCCCGCCGCCCGCATCGGCACAACCGGTCGGCCTGGCGGACCTGCCGGACGACCTCCCGCTGCGCGAACTCAACGGCTTGGTGGGCGCGTTGACCGCGCTGCCCACGGTGAGCGACCGCACCACCCTCGCTCTCGTCCTGGCCGGCATCGACCCGGTGATCGCCGCCATGAGCCCCCGCTCCCCCGCCCTGCGGCCGGATGTGTTCGGGATCCTGAGGACATGCCTGCGCTATCCGGGGTCCTTGGATCAATTCCTCGAAGCAATACGGTTGCTGGAGAGCGACTCGGCGGGGGTGGCCCGCGTGGACCAGGAGGCGGCGGAGTTGTCCCGGCGCCATCGCCGAGCCGACGGGAGACCCTGACCTGATATCGCGGCGCCGGGAGGACGCGGGGTTTCATCCCCGGTAGGGCGGGCCATTATCAGGGGGATGTAGCCAGATCGCATCCACAAAGGCAGTCGGGGAGGGAAGGGGTTTGGCCGTCATGGAGCCGTCTGTGGCCGCCGTCGAGTCCAACCTGGTCGATCTCGCGGGGGTATCTCTTGAAACGCTGCGCTCCATGGACAGTCGAGTTCTCGCCTCATCTCTGGAGGAACTGCAGCAACGCATCGACCGCCCGCAGGCCAGCGAGGGGGGCGACTTCAACCCCGCGGAGCGCTTCGACTGAGGACGCCAGGGCCACCCATGCGCACTGAGCCATCGCTGCCGCATCATCAGCTGCCGTCCGCCGCCCTGGCCGAACTGACCCGGGGCGAAGGCGGACCGGACACCCTGGACCTGCTGATCGGCGCCGAACGCAGCCGCCGGCTGCTGCTGTTGCGGATGCTGGACGACGCCGCGGACGTCGGGCCCGCCTGGAACCTGCTCAGCCAGGCACAGCGGCGTGCCCCCTCCGTCGTCGACGACCTGCTCATGTATCCGCAGACGGGCATGTGGCTGGCATCGGTGCTGCGTCGGCTGCGCGGGACGGTGCCGCAGGACGAGCCTCCGCTGTGGGTGGTGCTGGGACACTTCTCGGCTCTCGCCGCCGCAGCGGCGCTACGCGCGGAGCTGGACTTCACCCTCGACGTGCCGATGCGGCACGGCCGCGTGCCGCTGCCGATGCTCGGCTGCGCCGAACTGCCCGTCACCGAGCCGTGGGCGACGGCCACGGTGCGGTCCGGGGCCGGACGCGCCGTCGTCGAGGCGCACGGGGCCACAGTCGCCTTACCGGACCCGCCCGGATCACCGGGTCCCGGCTGGTATCCGGTGCGCCGGCTCGCGGTCGGTCCGGCGCAGCGGCGGCTGGAGATGACGCTGGACGACGTGGACCCGTACCGGACATACCCACGGCCGACCGAACCGCGCCCGCTGTCCGAGGAGGCGGCGGCACAGTGGCAGCAGGTGCTGGAGCGGGCCTGGGACGTGCTGCTGCGCGATCTGCCCGGGACCGCCGACGCCTTGCGGCGAGGCATGTTCTCCCTCACCCCGACCCCCGCAGGGGAAAGGTTTCGGCCACGCAGCGTGTCGGCAGGGGACGCCTTCGGCGGCATGGAGGCCTCGGAGCCGGACGACGCCGTTCAGCTGGCCGCCACCCTGGTGCACGAGTTCCAGCACACCAAGCTGGGCGGACTGCTGCATCTCACACCGCTCCTGACCGGCAGGGCCGGGGAGGACACGGCGCTCTGGTACGCGCCCTGGCGGGACGACCCCCGTCCCATCGACGGGCTGCTCCAGGGCATCTACGCGTTCATGGGAGTCACCGGCTTCTGGCGTGTGCGGCGCACCGACACCGCCGCACAGAACGCCCTGCCGCACTTCGAGTTCTCCCTGTGGCGGGCGCACGTGGCGGCGGCCATGGAGCAGATCCACCGCCACGAACGCCTCACCCCGGTCGGCTCGGCCCTGCTGGACACACTCCGTGACCGCTGCGCCGAGTGGCTGCGGGAGCCGGTGCCCGAGGCTCAGCTGGCCCTGGCCCGACTGTGCACCGACTACCACGTCGCACGCTGGCGGGCCCACCACCTGCACCCGCCGAGGCCGGCCGTGAGCGCGGCCGTGGACGCCTGGCTGACCGGCGCGAGCGGACCGCCCGGCGCTCTGTCGGCCGAGCCCGACATCGTCCCCGACCCGTCAGCGCGCTGGCTGGACAGCCTGGCGATGCTGGTCCGGCACCGCCTCGGCGGAGCCGACGACGACCGTCGTGCCCCCGAAGATCCCGAGAAGGCCGCGGCCAGGGTCAACGGAGCCCTGACCGCCGACGCCCTGCTGGCCGCGGGAGAAGCTGCCGCCGCCGGCCGGGCGTACGTCGCCCACCTGGCCGGGGAGCCCGGCCGGACCGGAGCGTGGGCGGGTCTGGGCCAGGCCCTCAAGGCGTCGGGCACCGCCTCGCAGGCGGCTCACGTCCTGTGCCACCACCCGGAACGGGTCCGAGCGGTCCACGAAGCCGTGACCCGTGCCACGAACACCGCCCCGGACCCGATCCGCCTGGCCACCTGGGTGGGCTCACCGAGCGTCACCCGGTAGGCCACCCCGTGCGCCCCACCCCGTGTCGAGTCCCGGGCGTCACAGCGGCATGGGGTCGATGTCGCAGTTGGCCCGCTCCCGCGCCCGGGTCTGCACCGTCGCCGGGTGCGGCGCGACCTCGGCCGAGCTGAGACGCGGCCGGTCCAGGACCCGCTCCATGCGCTCCAGGACGTCCGTACGCAGGGCCTCGCCCTCCGCCTCCTCGCCGAGGGCGATGAGGTCCAGAGAGAGGTTGGCCGCGCCCACCAGCGTCGTGGGGTGGTCCTCGCCCAGCCGCGTCAGGCACAGCTCCCGCGTCTTCTCGCCAAGTTCGCGGGCCTCGGCCACCCGTCCCAGGGCGCTCAGGTCGCTCGCCAGGTTGATGGCACAGGCCAGCGCGATCGGATGACTCTCGCCGAGCCGTCCGGTCAGGGATTCCAGCGCCGCCTGGTCCCGTTCCTTGGCCTCCTCCACCCGGCCCAGCAGCCGCAGGGTCACCGCCAGGTCGACGTCGGCCGCCAGGACGTGCGGGTGGTGGGGCTGGAAGAGCCGCCGGAAGCGGGCGGACGTGATCTCGCCGAGGTCCTTCGCCGCTTCCAGATCGCCGTTGTGCCGCAGTGCCACCGACAGCGCGAGCGCCGCTGTCAGCGAATCCGGGTGTGTGTCGCCGTAGCGTCGGGTGAACTGGCCGAACGCGTCGCGCGCCAGTTCCAGCGCGGTGGCGTGATCGCCCTCCTTGCGGCAGGCCTCACCGAGCTGCCGCAGGGTCCCCAGGGTCGAGGGGTTACCGGATCCGAAGACGGCCCGGAAGCCGTCGACGACCGCCTGCTGCAGGGACCGCGCACCGACGTAGTCACCGGTCTCGCGCACGTCGATGGCGATGCCGCCCTCGGTGACCAGCGACTGCTGGTGGTCACGGCCGAACAGCCGCGTCTTCAGCAAGTGCGTGTGCCGGTCCAGTTCCAGCGCGCGCTGGAACTCACCGACCAGTCGCAGACTCACCCCGAGGTTGTGCGCGGTGCTCAACGTGATCGGATCGTCGTCGCCGAACGCGCGCCGAGCCCGGTCGTAGGCCATCTCGTCCAGCTCGGCCCCCGCGGCGAACTCGCCCTGGACCCGTCGTACGGCGGCTTCGAGGTTGATCGTCTCCAGCGCGTCCTCGCGGGTGTCCTCCCGGTCCGCCGGCGCGGTACGGGCGTAGACGTCCTTCAGCTGGGCCACGAGGCGGGACGCGTCGTCGTAGCGGCCCACCTTCAGGTAGACGAAGCCCAGCCACCAGCCCATCAGGCGGGTCTGCTGGTCCTCCTCCCCGAACAGTCGCTGCCAGGTCTCCCAGGCCTGCTCGGAGAACTCACGGGCCACCGTGTGGTCCCCCCAGTACCAGAGGTACTTGGCGACGTTCATCACCAGCTCGCGCACCCACGGCTGGTCGGACTCGGTGGCGCCGGACGCGATGACATGGCCGTACAACTCGGCGTAACGCGGCCAGTTGGCGGCCTGGTTCGGGCCCTTCGGGTCGGACGCGGCCAGAAGGGTGTGGGCGCCGTTGCGCATGCGGTTCTGTTCCTCGGGGGTCATACGGTTGATCAGTACCGCCTGCACGAGCCGATGCATCTCGATCGAGTTCGTGCGGTGGTCTATCCGGGCGAGGGAGTAGCGGTTGATCTCCCGTATGGCGCGGGCGAGCCGCATGGGGTCGTTCAGAGCGCGGTCGAGTTCGGGGTCGATGCTGCTGCCGCCGAGCCCGGAGAAGATGGACCGGGAGATGGGGTCCGGCGCGAAGTAGGAGCACAACTGGAGCAGCCGCAGCGCCGTGAGGCTGCGCGTCTGCAGGTGGTCGAGGGAGACGTTCCACGCGGCCGCCACCGGAAGCTGGTAGTCCGGGGGCGGGGAGACCTCCAGCAGTTCGCTGCGCTTGTGCTCGAACAGCCGCAGGTACTCCGACACGGGCATCCCGGTCTCCGCACGCCAGGCGGCGGCCTGTTCCAGGGCCAGCGGGAGGTCACCGAGGGCCTCGGCCAGCCGGTCCGCCTCGGCGTCGTCGAGGTCGGTCCCGGAGGGACCCGAGCGGCGCAGCAGCTGCTTGCTCTCCTCCCGGGTGAAGACGTCGACCTCGAGGGAGTGGCCCACCACGCTCCACCGCCGGTTGCGGGAGGTGACCAGGATGGTGCCGCTCCCTCCGGTGGGGAAGTACTCGCGCACCCGCTCCGGACTGTCGGCGTTGTCGAAGATCAGCAGCCACCGCGAGTACGGCCGCCCCTCGCGCAGCGCCTCGCGCACCGCGGGCCCGGCGATGTTGGCCTCCGCGCTGGAGACGAGCCCGAGCCGCTGGGCGAGCTCCACGAGGGCCTGTCCGATCTGGCCCGGACGCTCGGCCGGGATCCACCAGACGATGTCGTACTCCGACTGGTGCCGGTAGGCGTACTCGATGGCCAGCTGGGTCTTCCCGACACCGCCCATGCCGTGGATGGCCTCGGGCAGCACGGTGGTGGTGCCCTCCCGGAGGCGCTCGCCAAGCCGTTCCAAAAGGTCCACGCGGCCGGTGAAGTTCGGGTTGCGCGGGGGGATGTTCCCCCAGATGCGCGGCTGTGTCGAACGCCCGCTCTCCACTGCCGGCTGCTGCGTGGTGGCCATCCCGGTCGCTCCTTCTGAAGTTGTCCCAGGCCTCGTGGGCCTCAGTTCGCCAGGGTGAAGAACATTCACAGTGCTCGGGGCGGCCCCGCCGCGGCCACCCGGGCCCTTGCGAAGACTGACGGTGTTCTGCCGGTCGTAGTCCCCGAGCGCCCGCTCCAGCCGCTCCGCCCGCGGCAGGAAACGTCCGGAAAGGGCCCGCAGCGCGGCCAGTTCGACCCGCAGGAACGCCACGTTGAACCGGGTCACGGAGGGCACGTCGGCCGTCTCGAACAGTTCGTCCGCGTCGGGCAGCACCGGTTCGGTGCCCTCCCGGACGTCCGCGAGCAGCGCCCGTACGTCGTGCAGCACCCGGGCGGTGTCCCGGCGGCGGGACAGCGCCAATAACTCCTGCCGGATGTTGGGGCCGAAGGTGTAGGCCACATCGGCCGCGCGCTCGGCGTCCGCGCCCGCGGGCCGCACAAGTCCACTCATCAGCAGCTCGGTGAGGTGCGCGGGCCCCGCACCCGGAACCGAGGCGGTCACGGCTCTCATCGCCGGCAACGACAGAGGAGCGGCGGCAAGCCGAGTGGCCAGCGCGAACGCGGTCGGCGAGGCGGCGGCCCGGAACTCCGAGACGCGCTCCCACGGCGGTACGGCGCTGGCGGGATCGGGGACGTCCTCGATCCACGGCACCGCCCGTGCGGCATCCGGGCGCCGCTTCCAGTCGCGGGCCCGCACGCCCGACATCTCCAGCCAGCCTCGGGACCGTCCGGCCACCAGGTCGGCCCAGCAGGACAGCGAACGCTCGGTCAGCTCCAGCACGGGGACCGGCACCACATCGACGCGTGCGGACGGGTCGTCGACGGGTTCGAGCGGGGAGGTCCGCAGCTCCCACCCCAGGGAGTCGTTCGGCGCCCAGGCTTCTGCGGCGCTCAGCCGCATGCGGTACACGTCCAGGCCGGTGCGGAACCACAGCCGCTGCGGCAGCAGGTGCAGGATCGCGAGCGGCTCGCTCCGGCCGAGTTCACGCAGCAGCGGCAGCACGGCGTCCGACCGCCAGCCCGCGCCCAGCCCGTCGGTCAGCACCAGTACCACCCGGTGCCCGGCGTCGGCGGGCGGAAGGTGCTCAAGCCGGATCCGGGCCGGCTCGGTGTCGTCCGAACTCAGCAGCCGTACCACGGTGATCTCGCCCAGCCGCTCCTGGCGGGCCAACGCCTCGGCCAGCTGACCGACCGTCTCGTCCCAGACCCGCATGGTCACGTGGTCGTCCAGAACCAGCAGTACGCCCGGCAGGTCCGGGGAATCAGGTCGCTCCAGTTCACTCAGAATCCGCACCACCGGGTCTACTGACGTTACGTCAGATACCGGTGCCGGCAGGGGTCGTGAGCCGTCGTCACACTGCATAAGCGCTCTCAGAGCGTCCGGTTGTGCCGGAGGGCGAGCGGAGTGAAGGAAGGAACACTGAAGAGGAGTCCCGCAGTCCGCGGGCATGCGTGACATCCACGTGCCAAGACTGGCAGCGGTCCGCGTGCGTTGCAACACGGACACAAGCCACAAAGCCGCGGTGTGAGGGCCGTCCTGACCCGGCTACAGCGTTGCCTCCGGCGTGCGGGTGAGTCAAGGACTACACGGGCCCGGGCGGGCTCGGCTTGCGCTCCGGATCGTCGAGCAGGATGGCCAGATGGCGGCCGACATGCTGGTCCCAGCCGCCCGGGCCGAGAGCCAACGCCTCCTTGCGCCACTTCCCGACCCGCTCGGCCAGGCTGCCGAGCCCCCGGTCCTCCAGTATCTCGCCGATGGCGTCCTGGAACATCGGGTCCGCGCAGTCGCTGCGGTGCCAGATCATCGCGGGTACCCCGGCCCGCAGCCCCGCGAGGATCTCCCGGCGGCCGGTGCCCGAGTCGTCGCCGGGCGGCTCGCTGAGCACCAGGCACACCGCGTGGAGGTCTTCCTTGAGCTCGCGCTCCAGATGGAAGAAGTACGCCCCGTCCTGCTCCGGACGGCTCCAGTGCGGGTGACTGTCCGCCGGGCGCTCACGCAGTTGACGCCACTTGTTGTGCCAGGGCCGGTGCCAGGCGGCCCGCTGCAGTCGCTCCAGGCTGCGCACCACCACCGGATAGTCCAGGGCCAGCGGAGTCGGGGAGACGGAGTCGGACTCCTTCGACCACCACTCCACCGGCTCGTTCAGCAGCTCCCACGGCAGGACGAACTCAAGGATCACCGGCTGCCGCAGATCGGCCCACTTCTCCTCGACCTCCTCGATCAGCCGCTCCACGGCACCCGGCAGCTCCTCCCGGCCGTGGCGGACGGTCTCGCCGCGCACGGGGTGCCAGCCCTCCGAGTCGGACTGGCGCCAGTGCGAGAGGTAGTAGTGGTCCGCCTCGATGCGGTCCGGCTCGAACTGGAGGAGCAGATACGCGGGAACAAGGGACGGCGCCGGCTGCGGGAACTCCGAGTGCTGCCAGTCCGCCAGCTCGTCGGCGACTCCCAGCTTCAGGGCTTGGCCACGGTTGAACCGGCGCAGCAGTTCCGCCTCGTCCGTCCGCCCCTCCTCCACCAGCCGGTCGGCGGACAGCGCGAGGAAGGCCAGGCTGGGCGGCAGCTCACCGGCCGGGGAGTTCTCGCCGGCCAGCCGCAGGAGGACCTGCCATGCCGTCCGACACCAGGAAGGCAGTTCCTGGACCCGGGACCGGCTCGCTCGCCGCGCCATGGCGGCGAGGTCCGACGAGGGCAGGGACGACAGCACGGGCCTCAGGTCGCCGAGGTCGGCGTGCCGGAAGAAGTCGACGGCCTCCCACTCGTCCACGAGCGGCCACAGCTCGGCGACCGTCGCCGACTCCTGTTCCACGTACTCCAGCGACCGCACCAGACAGGCCAGGCCGTCGCCCACCTGTGTGCATCTCTTCACCACTTGCAGCAACCAGGGCCGCAGCCGGTCGCCACCGAAGGGTTCCACGGGCGAGTCCAGTTCGTCGGCGAGCATCTCCCGCCATAACTCGCGGCTGCCCGCCTGGTTCACCGTGGCCGCACGTTGCAGAGCGTCCACGATGGAGACGACCAGCCTGTTGCGGGCCCGCTCAAGACCACGTCCCGCATCCCCGTTGTCACGATCCGTCACCCCGTTACCTCCAGACAGCCGCCAAGGTGCCCTGATGGTGCCGACCAGGGTAAGGCCGCCGAGCGGGGCCTGGCAGGAGGTCGGCCATGCCCGGGGCATCGCCCGCGGGCACCGCCGGGGACCCGGCGTGAAAATCCCTCGCTCACGACGTGAACATCCTCCGCTTACGACGTGAAAGTCCCGTGCTTGACGGACGCTCACGCGGCAAGGCTCACGGCATGAACCAAACGAATATGCCGACCCCCGCACCGGACTTCCTCCCCGGCCTCGAACTCTCCCGCCGCTTCTACACCGACGCCGTACGCCCACTGCTGGAGGAGGCCGCCCCGGGCATCCCCCACTCCGCCGCGCGCATAGGCAGCGGCTCCGAGGTCCTCGGCTACGACACCCCGCGCTCCGCCGACCACGAATGGGGCCCGCGCCTCCAGGTCTTCCTGCACCGCCACGACGTCCCCCGGCACGCCGCCCGCATCAGACACGTACTCGCCGAGCACCTCCCGAAGACGTTCCTCGGCCATCCCACGAACTTCGCCCCCACCGGCGAGACGAACGGCGACATCCGCGTCATGCGGCGCACCGACGGCCCCGTCCACCACCGCGTCGAAGTGACCGGCACCTCCACCTGGTTCACCGACACCCTCGGCTTCGACCCGGCGCAGGACATCACCCCGGCCGACTGGCTGGCCACCCCGACCCAGCTCCTCGCCGAGGTCACCGCGGGCGCCGTCTTCCACGACGGACTGCACACCCTCACGCCGTTACGCCGCGCGCTGCGCTGGTACCCCCACGACGTCTGGCTGTACGCCCTGGCCTGCCAGTGGCAGCGCGTCGCGCAGGAGGAGGCCTTCGTGGGCCGCTGCGGCGAGGTCGGCGACGAGTTGGGCTCCGCCGTCACCGCCGCCCGCCTGGCCCGTGACCTGATGCGGCTCAGCCTCCTGATGGACCGCCGCTACCCGCCGTACGGCAAATGGCTGGGCAGCGCCTTCGCCCGCACCGCCGCCGGCCCCCGGCTGTCCCCCGTCCTGACGGCGGCCCTCGCCGCCACCGACTGGCACGCGCGCGAGCAGCACCTCGTCCACGCCTACGAGATCGTCGCGCACCAGCACAACCAGCTCCACCTGACCGACCGCGTCGACCCGGCCACGCGCGCGTACCACTCCCGCCCCTTCCAGGTCCTGCGCGCCGACCGCTTCACCGAGGCCCTGACCGCCCGCATCACCGACCCGGCCCTCAAGGACCTGCCGCCCGTCGGGGCGGTGGACCAGTTCGCCGACAGTACGGACGTCCTGACGCGCCCTGCCCTGACCAGGGCGTTCACCACGACGGTCCAGCAGACGCGGCAGGAACGTCGTACGCCGCCACTGCCTTCAGTTCCTGCGCCACGGCATCACCGATCATCCCCGCGGCACCCGCACCCGCGTGGCTGACGACGGTGAGCGTGTAGGCATCGACAGTGTGGACGAGGCAGAGGTTCGCCGTGCCGGGCGGGGAGAGCTGCGGCAGGGGGACGACGCGCGACAGGCGGCGGCCGTGCAAGTGGCTCGGGTTGTCCCGCCACTTGAAGGCGGTGCACAGACTCGTGGTGGCCTCGGGGCGCGCCAGGTTCCTGGCCATCACCCCGGCCAGCAACGGCACGGCACGCGCGGCCGACTGCAGCGTGGGAAGGATCGCGCGGTGGGCGTCGAGGCGGCGCGGGAACGCCGCGACCAGGTCCTGGCACGCCTGGAGCCGGGCCACCGGGGACTCGACGTCGACGGGCAGCGGGATGCGCAGCGCGGTGACGCCGTTGCCGAGCCGCTGGGCGTCGTGCCGGGTCCGCAGGTCGACCGGCACCGTGGCGTAGAAGGGGGTTGATCCGCCGGGCCAGGAGCGCAGCGGGCCGTAGCAGGCGCCCAGGGCGCCGGCGTAAGCGCTGAGCAGCAGTTCGTTGAGCGTCGCGCCCCGCCCGTCGGCCGGCCGGCGGCGCGCCGCACGCATCACCTGCGGGTCGAGCCCGACCACGGCCACCGACGGCCGCGGTGCACCGGAGGGAGCCGTGGGCAGGGGGCGGCCGGTGGCCCCGATGCGGCGCAACTCCCTGCCCACGGTGGCGGGACGGACGGACGGGCGCGGCCCCGCCGTCGCGAGCCGATGTGCCGCCGGGGACGGCGGTTCGGCGTCGTCCATCAGCAGCCGGAAGAGGGTCTCCAGGGATCTGCCGTCCAGCAGCGCGTGATCGGCGAGCAGTACGACGGCGTGCTCGCCCACCGGAGTGGCGGCCCGCGTCACCACCAGCCGCCACAGGGGCCGTTCGGCCGGCAGCGGGCGGCTCACGCCTTCGGCCAGCAGCGATTCGAGATCCTGGTCCGTGGTGGTGACATGCGCACCGGGATCGAACGACCGGGCGGCCGCCCACCGGTGCCCCGACAGCGCCGACGGCCCGGCGGGAAGCTCCAGGGCCCGACTCATCCGCTCCAGCCCGCCCCACCGTTCACGGACCCGGGACTGCATCTCGGCCGGCTCGAACGGCGTTCCGGGAAACACCGCGGCGATGCCGATCGTCCCCGGGAGCCCGTTGCGGAGGTGCCCTTCTTCGATGGCGGTCAACCTCATGGGACGAACCCTCCGCTGATCAGCCGTGCGGCGAATCGAGGACGACGCAGGCGTTGTGGCCCCCGAAGGCGAAACTGTTGCTGATCACCGGGCCGTTCGGGATCTTGCGCGGTTCACCGGTGACCACGTCCAGTTCGCACCGGGGATCCAGCCGGGTGAGACACGCGGTCGGCGGCGCGAACCCTTCCCGCACCGACCAGGCCGTGATCACCGCTTCCAGCGCCCCCGCCAGCCCCAGACCGTGCCCGGTCACCGACTTGGGCGCGGTGACCGGCACCCGGCCGGGACCGAACAGAGCCGCGATGGCCTGCGCCTCCGCGATGTCGTTCAACTCGGTGCCGGTGCCGTGCGCGTTGACATGGGTGACGGCCTCCGCGGTCGTCCCGGCGTCGGCGAGCGCCTGCTCCATGCACGCCCGTGCCCCGGCCCCGTCGGGATGCGGCGCGGTGAGGTGGTGGGCGTCGGACGTACGGCCGTACCCGGTCAGCGTGGCGTAGATCCGGGCGCCCCGCGCCTGCGCGAGGTCCAGCCGCTCCAGCACCAGGAAGGCCGCCCCTTCTGCGAGGACGAAACCCTGCCGCCCGGCGTCGAACGGCCGTGACGCGGCGGCGGGATCCGCGCACTCGGTGACCATCGCACCGGCCCGCCCGAAGGCCAGCGCGGTCGTCGGCGTCAGAGGGCTGTCATGACCGCCCGCCACCACGACGTCCGCGCACCCCGCCCGGATCATCTGCATCGCCTCACCCACCGCGTGCGTCCCGGAGGCGCACGCGGTGGAGACCGTCAGACTGGGGCCGGTGATCCCGAGCCGGGCACTGATCCAGTACGCACCCGCGTTGTGCATCAGCCGGGGCGCGTAGAGCACATCGGGACGCCCGATGCCGTTCTCCTGGCTGATCACCCCGCCGTACCCGGTACCGGTGACCACCGCCCGCCGACCGGCCTCGACCCGCAGCCCGCCGGCGTCCTCGACGGCGTCCACGGCCGCGCACACCGCCAACTGCACCGACCGGTCGGCCCGCCGCACCTCCTTGGGCGTCAGGTAACCGGTCGGGTCGAAGTCGGTCATCGGACACGCGGGGTATACGACGGTGCCCTCGTCGTCGAACGTGTGCAGCACGGTCGCCGTACGGCCCTGTACGAGGCTCTCCCACAGCGCCGCCGGAGTCGCTCCGGCGGCGCAGCGGACGCCCAGGCCCGTGACGGCGACAGCGGGTCGGCGGGTCACCGGGCGACGGGGGTGTGGGCGGGCCGGGCGCGCAGGCTCACGATGAGGTCGGCGACATCACCCACGGTGGACACGCCCCTCTTGTCGGTCCCCCGCAAGGACACCCCGAACAACTCCTCGGACGCCGCCTCCAGTTCGGTGATGTCCAGGCTGTCGGCTCCCAGGTCGGCGACCAGCCGGGCCTGCGGCACGACCGCCTCCGGCGGCACCGACATCACCCGCGCGCACAGCGGGCGCAGCGCTTCCCATACGTCGCCGTGTTCCACATCCATGCAACTGCCTCCATCTCCTGGTGCCGTCAGGGCTGACTCACCCCGACGGCGTCGCCGTCCGAGCCCATGTCCCGAACTCCGTGACGACCGCGTCGCCGAGCCGTCTCGCGTCGTCCGGGCGCAGGTTGCACACCACGGTGAGGGTGAACGCGTCCCCCGCCTGGGCCAGGGCGAAGCTGACGGTGCCCGGATGCTGCAAGGGCGGCAGCCCGACGGTGCGCACGAGCCGACGCCCCTCGAAGGTGCTCGGCCCACCGGGCCACTTCATGGCTGTGGTCGCGGTCGCCGCGAAACAGGAGCGGCGACCGCGGTTGGTCAGCAGCCTGGTCACCCACGGGCCGGTCCGCCGTACCGCTTCGGTGGCGGGGAACAACATCCCCGCGTGGACGGCGGCCCGCTCGGGGACCGAGGCCAACGCGGCCTGACACGCCCGCAGCCGCGCCACGGGCCCGTCCACGTCGACGGGCAACGGAACCCGAACCACCGTGAGCGTGTTCCCGAGTTCCCGCGGATTCGCCCGGGTGCGCAGATCGCACGGTACGGCCGTGTACGCGGGTTCGTCCCGCTGCCGCCACCCGCGCACCGGACCGTACCGGGCCCGCAGCGCCCCGGCGACCGCCCCGACCAGCAGTTCGTTCAGCGTCGCGCCCCGGCCGTCGGCGGGCTGCCGGCGCGCGGACCGGACCAGATGCGCGGGCAGTTCACTCACCGCGACCGAGGGATACGTCTCCTGCGGCGACCGCATCGGAAGGGCCTGCCCCACGGCCGCCATCGCCCTGAGCTCCCGGCCCGCGGCGCGCAGCCCCGCACGCGTGAGCGGCGCCGACCGCGCCGAATCCCTCGCCACCACGGGGCTGTCCGTCAACAAACGCATCAGCGTCGCCAGGGAACGTCCGTCCAGCAGCACGTGCTGGGCCACGAGGGCCAGGGCGAACCCGCCGCCGTACGCCGCGTCCGGGACCACGAAGAGCCGCCAGGGCGGGACCGCGCCGGTGAGCGGCCGGTCCACGCTCTGCGCCCACAGGTCATCCAACTTGCTGCGGGCCACGGTGACATGCGTGACGGGATCGAACGGCCCCGGTACGACCCACCGCACGCGCCGCCGCCGGAAGGGCCCCCGCCGGGCTGTCCCGCCGCTCCCGGGACGGTCCAGCACGCAGTTCATCCGCTCCAGGCCCGTCCACCGCTCGGCGACGCGCGCCCGCACCTGATCCACATCCGGTTGTTCACCGGAGAAGACCGCCGCCAGGCCGATGACTCCCGGACACCCGTTGAGCAACAGCATCTCGTCGGCACAGGACAGTCTCATGCGACAGGTCGCCCACCCTTCCTGGTAAACGAGCTCACCCTACACGCAGGGTTACGGACCTTCACTCAACGTGTGCGACGCGTTCAACAGTCCAACGCCCGCCCCGTGCTGGAGCGGGCGTCGGACCGAACGCTTCACGCGCTCTACTTGAGCGCCGCGCTGTTGCAGCCCATGTCCGAACCGAGGTGGGTGGACTGCGCGCCCGGGTTGCCCTCGCCGTTGAGCGCGCCGCCGAGCAGGGCGTTGAGGGCGCCGACGCTGCCGAGGACGTCGATGTTCATGTCGTGCGAGCGGCACTCGATGCCCTGCGAGATGTCCAGGTCGTGAGCTCCCCCCTCGCCGTGGGCGACGGCGGTGCCGACGCCGAAGGAGCCGACGGTGCCGAGGACGGCGCCCACGAGGGCGACCTTCTGAAGCTTGCGCATTTCTTCTCCGTTGGTCGAGCGGATGTGCTGTGCAGCAGATCGAGTTGGAACGGTGGACAACTACGGAAAGGCAGCTCAGCCGAGCCGCGGCAGACCCAACTGGCCCACCGGGGGCGCCTGGACCTGTCCGAGGCCGAGCCCGGGCACCTGCGGCGGACCGGCCGTCGGGACCAGCGGGTTGATGAGCGGGTTCACCTGGGGGTTCACCTGCGGGTTCACCTGCGGGGCGACCCGCGGCGGGGGCTCCGGGTTGAACACCTGGGGCGCGTTGACCTGCGGGGCGACCTGCGGCATGACCTGCGGCGCCGTCTGCGGGGTGACCTGCGGCACGACCTGGGACACCGGCGACTGAGGGGCCGACTGCGGTGCGGAGTGCGACGGGGTGGAGGCCTGCGCGGCGCCGTTCGACTGCGCCGAGGCGGAGGCGTAACCGCCCTGCGGCCGGGGGGCGGGAGCGGGCGCCGGAGCCGGGGCGGGGGCAGGGGCCGGGGCCGGAGCGGGCGGCGGGGCCGGGGGCGCGTGCTGAGGCGCCGGGGCCGGTGCCGCGTACTGGGGGTGGGCCTGCGGGGTGGAGGCCTGAGCGACACCCGTCGAACGGGCCTCCGCCACGGCGTACTGGGGCGGCGGGTACTGGGGAGCGGGCGCCGGGGCGTACTGGGGCGGCGGCGCGTACTGCGGGACAGGTGCCGGAGCAGCGTAGTACTGAGGCGGCGCGTACTGGGGGGCAGGCGCCGGGGCGTACTGAGCCGGGTATTCGGGAGCGGGTGCCGGAGCACCGTACCCATAGGGATATTCGGCCGCCTCGCTTACGCCGGCGCCGATGGCGGACAATCCGCCGGCCGCCGCTACGACGAGCGCGGCCTTGTGAAGCTTGCGCATGGAACCCTCGGCCCTTCATTACCTGTGCAGGGAATCCGTATTCAGTGGAGCCAGCAGCGGATCCCGTTGCCCTCTCTCTGACTCCTGATCGCTGCCCTCTCTCCGCTGGCAACGACAATTTCCTGACCAGGTCACGGGATCAGAAAGTCCGTCACTCAATTGCCATCAATCCGATAAACGGTTCTGAGGATTTGTCATTGATTAATACCTCTGGCAAACGGGTGACCGCATGCCAATACACGTGACCGGCCACGCGCCCGCGTCGTTCCCCACAAGGTCAGAGCAATGGCTCACAGCATTTCCGTACGTTCCATGCACAGGTCAATGAAGGGCCGAGGTTTCATGCGCAAGCTTCATCAGGTCGCGCTCGTCGTCGCAGCAGCCAGTGGTCTGTCAGCCATCGGCGCCGGCCCCAGCGTCGCCGACGCTCCCGTTGCCTACCGGGGCACCACCCCGCCCCCCGTCGGACAGCGGGATGCCCAGGCCCACACCTGGACCCGTTCTCAGGCCAGCGTCCAGTCCTCCGGCACGCCGTCCTATGCGCAGCGACCGGCGGCGGCGGCGCCCCAGCGCGGTGCCGAGGTGAGCCCGCAGGTCAGCCCCCAGCTGAGCCCGCAGATCAACCCGCAGCTCTCGCCCGCTCAGGCCCCCGCCTCCGACCCGCTCGGCCAGACCAACCTCTTCCGCCCGTCCCAGGAGTGCAGCCCGCAGTCGCTGCTCAACGCGAACGTCCCGGTCGCCGCGCTCGCCGCCGCCGAGGCCACGGGCGTCGACTGCGACCAGGCCAACAGCCAGGCGAACGCCGCCGCCTCCGCCCGCGCCACCAGCTAGGCGCCGGGCCCGCCGCCCTCGACACGGCGGAACGTGCTGGCCACAGCCCTCACCGAGCGGCCGTGACCAGCACTTTTTCTTGGTGCGATCCGGCTTCCGGGTGCTTTCTGATACGAGATCACGAATCCCGGCGTGCCTTTCGGACATATCAGATAGTTCGGATTAATCTCCCGTAACTGTACGAAGTCGATCTCCTGCAGATCGCACCCACCTCACTCCACCGGAGATGACATGCACAAGCTTCGCAAGGCTGCCGTTCTGGTCGTCGCCCTCGGCAGTGTCAGCCTTCTGGGCGCCGGCACCGCCACCGCCGACCAGGGCGGTCACGGCGGCAAGGACGGGGGCAAGTTCAGCGTCCTGCAGAGCTCCAACTGCAAGTCGCACGACCTGAACCTCGACGTCCTCGGCCAGGTCGGCATCCTCAACGGCCTGCTGGGCAACGCGCTGAACGGCGAGGGCAACGCCGGTGGGCAGGACACCCACCTCGGCTCGTCCATGGGCTGCAACAACAGCGCCTTCTAAGAGCATGACGGCCGCCTAGCCGGCCGACCGCAGGAAAAAGTCCCGGTACCAGGCTTCGAGCCCGGTACCGGGACACCTTTTTGTGTCGTGATTCAAGCGCGACACGAAACATTTCCCGGATATCCGCCAAGGTGGTGAGACTTCTCCGAATTCGGCGTGCCGCTTATTAATCCCAAATATTTCCTATTAGCCTCCGTAACTGTTCGAAGTCGATCTGTCATGGATCGCACCCTCTTCACTCCACCGGAGAAGAACATGCGCAAGCTCCACAAGGCCGCCGTCCTGGTTGCCGCCCTCGGGAGCGTCGGAATCCTGGCCACCGGCGCTGCCCACGCCGACCAGGGCGGATGGGGCAAGAACAGCCGGAGCCACGGCGGCGCCAGCTTCAGCGTCCTGCAGAGCACCTCCTGCAAGTCGCACGACGCCAACGTCGACGTCCTCGGCCAGGTCGGCATCGCCAACGGCCTGGGTGGCAACCTGCTGAACGGCGAGGGCAACCCGGGCGCGCAGGAGACCGGCCTGGGCTCGTCCATGGGCTGCAACAACGCCGTCGGCGGCAAGTAAGCCAGAGCCGCCCCACAGAAGCGGAGAATGCCGGACCGGGTTTCACTCCCGGTCCGGCATTCTCCGCTTTCTCTGCTTTCTGCCTTCTCTGCCTTCTTCGCTCTCCGGTCTCCCCGCTCACGCCTCAGAACTTGAACTTGGGCACCTTGAAACCCTTGGGCAGCTTCGCCCTGTTCGAGCACTCGACAACCGGACCGGACTGCAGGGACCCGTCGTTCAGCATGGCCCCTTCGGGAAACGTGAAGCGCGGGTGCTCGACGACCTGGCAGTCCTGCGCCTGCTTGACGACGTACCGGCGCTTGTCCTTGCGGATCGACTCGCTCTTCTTGATGCAGACGATGTCCCCCTGGCCCGTGATGGTGCATTCGCCCTTCGGATCGTCATCGGCGTACGCCGGCGCGGCACCGCCGTAGATCACGGCGAGCGCCCCGAGGAGCCCCGTGACGGTGGCGAACTTCTGTCGACCGTTCATGTAGTTCGTTCCTCTGCAGTCGAGACATTGCTGCAGCCCGGACGCGCACCCTGAGGGGTCTGCCGCGCGTCCGGGCTGCTTTTGCTAAGGGGTCGAGGGATATCGATGCACCTGTCGTGAGATTCGCCCTAGGGGGCCGACCGTGGCGCGGAGTACGGAGCCGTCCGCTCCGCGGCCGTCACGACGACGTTCGCTGTGCCCTGAAACTCGCGCATCGATTCCTCGGTACGTCGTTACTGAGCGGCGTAAGGAGCGGTGTACTCGCCGTAGCCGTACTCCGGCGCCACGGTCTT
This sequence comes from Streptomyces sp. cf386, assembly GCF_900103585.1. Taxonomy (GTDB): domain Bacteria; phylum Actinomycetota; class Actinomycetes; order Streptomycetales; family Streptomycetaceae; genus Streptomyces. Next base: position 165,376 of record NZ_FNHV01000002.1, on the reverse strand, counting down.
CGGGGCGGCCTCCGGAGCGGCGACCGGCGCAGCGGCGGGCGCGGCGGCCGGAGCAGCAGCCGGAGCGGCGTGCGGCTTGTCGGACGGAACGCCCCACGAGCCCACGGCGTTGGCCGTCGAGGTGGCCACCGCGGTCACATTCTGGGCGTCCCAGCCGTCCTCGTGAGCGAACGCCGAACCCGCGGCACCGAAGGCGGACAGCCCTGCAACCGCCGCAGCTACGACCGCAACGCGCTGAAACCTGCGCATAGTTTGACCCTTTCTTCCGGGCAAGATGCCCTGGCTTGACTACTTAGTGTGAGCATATACACGTAATCCGTAGCAATTTGGGATCTTTGACCCTTCTCGTGTCGTGTCGACCCATGCCAAGGAGACGATGCGGCCGCATCGCGCACATCGTTCTTCCTTGTTCTTCCTTGAGAGCAACGACGTTTCCCCGAGGGCGAGTCACGGGCGGAGAGCGGCGGTCACCCGTTTGCCGACCCGTGAAGAAGCGGAAACAGCGGAAGGCCGGACCAGGTCAACCCGGTCCGGCCTTCCGCTGTTTGAGAGATGGGGCAGGCGTCGGCGATTACGCCCCGGGGCCGCCCAGAATGCGCGCCAGGGCGCCGAGGTGGCCGCTGTCGCTGTTGTCGTTGGTGGCGGGTGCCGGCGCGGGCATCGTGGGCCGCGTCATGTCCTTGCAGGTGATGTGGGGACCGATCCGCGTAGTCCCGCTGTTCAGCAGGCCCGCGGCAGGCAGGGTCACCGGCTCCGTCGGCTGGCAGGTCACCGACCGGCGGACCACGAAATCGCCGCTCTCGGGCAACTGGCCCACGATCCGCTGGGTGCAGATGATGTTGCCCTGGCTGTCGGGCGCACAGGCACCCGGGTCCGCCGCGGCGTGCGCCGGGGCGACGCCGATCCAGGTCATGGCGAGGCCGCCGAGAAGCCCCGAGACGGCCGCGATCTTCTTTCCGTTGAACATGTGTTGCGTCTCCTTTGTGAGGGGTGCCCGGGCGCCGTGCGCCGCGAACCGCCGCGCCAGGCCCCGGGATGTCGGAGATACGGGCCCCGGTGTTCCGCTCAAGGTCCGGGATGCTCGGGGCCGTTTCGCTTACGAAGTGAAGGACTGACCTGGGCTTCGAGGTTCGGTTCGCGCGCCTCGCCCGCGCCGCACGCGATGCCGCCGGGGCGGGGAAGGGGCGGCTGCCGCAACGACTCGTCGACGCATCGGAGTTCAGCGATCGCGGACGCGTACGGGCCCCTTCGGGGACTGACCCCGAAGGGGCCCGCGGAAGGCGTCGCGCACGACCCGTGCCGCCGACCTCAGCCAGTGAAGGCGTTGTTGAACTGGCCGCAGGTGGTGTCAAAGGTCTCGGAGAGACCGAGCACGGCGATCGGAAGGTCGCCGCTGGCCACCGTCTGCGGGCTGCACTCCTGGTAGGGGCGGTAGAGATCGGTCGAGGCCGGCTTGACGTCGTAGGCGACACCGGTACCGGCGCCGATGCCGGACAGGGTGCCGGCCGCCGCCGCGACGATCATGACCTGGTGAAGCTTGCGCATGGAACCCTCGGTTTTCATTACCTATGCATTGAGGCTGGTTGCCTACTGTGACTGCATGAACACTAGCAGTAGCGAACAGGTTCCATGCCGGTGCATATCCCGTGTCCGAGGGGGGAGATGGGTGTGCGCGGAATTACCGAGAGTGGCGAATGCGCCTCAAACGCAGGGCGACTCAGGCGTATTCGGATTGACGCCTGAGCCCCGCGCCGGATTGTTCATACAGTCGGAGCCCCCTGTCGGATTCGAACCGACGACCTGCTGTTTACAAGACAGCCGCTCTGGACCAACTGAGCTAAGGAGGCGTGCGGGCGCTTATGAGGCGCGCGCCCGTGCAGTGTACCCAGGTTCCGAGCGGGCCCTGTCGAAAATTTCCGCGAAGTTCACATGCCTCCAGGTACTGACAGATCAGGCGAACGCCAGGTACCGTCCGAAGCCAGTCCGCACATGTGGACTAAACCAACCACCTTCCTACAACGGATCGTCCGGCACGTTCCTGCCGGTAGAAGGGGGCCCATTCACCATGGCCACTGTCTCGTTCGACAAGGCGACCCGGATCTACCCGGGCACCGAGAAGCCCGCCGTGGACGCGCTCGACATCCACATCGAGGACGGAGAGTTCCTCGTTCTGGTCGGCCCGTCCGGCTGCGGCAAGTCCACCTCGCTCCGCATGCTGGCGGGGCTCGAGGACGTCAACGGCGGCGCCATCCGCATCGGCGACCGCGACGTCACGCACCTGCCGCCCAAGGACCGGGACATCGCCATGGTGTTCCAGAACTACGCGCTGTACCCGCACATGACGGTCGCCGACAACATGGGCTTCGCGCTCAAGATCGCCGGCGTGCCGAAGGCGGAGATCCGCAAGAAGGTCGAGGAGGCCGCGAAGATCCTCGACCTCTCCGAGTACCTCGACCGCAAGCCGAAGGCGCTCTCCGGTGGTCAGCGTCAGCGTGTAGCCATGGGTCGCGCCATCGTGCGTGAGCCGCAGGTCTTCCTCATGGACGAGCCGCTGTCCAACCTGGACGCCAAGCTCCGTGTGTCGACCCGTACGCAGATCGCGTCGCTGCAGCGCCGTCTCGGCATCACCACCGTCTACGTCACCCACGACCAGGTCGAGGCCATGACGATGGGCGACCGCGTGGCCGTCCTCAAGGACGGTCTGCTCCAGCAGGTCGACACCCCGCGCAACATGTACGACCGTCCGGCCAACCTCTTCGTCGCCGGCTTCATCGGCTCCCCCGCCATGAACCTGGTCGAGGTCCCGATCACCGACGGCGGCGTGAAGTTCGGCAACTCGGTCGTGCCGGTGGACCGTGACGCGCTCTCCGCCGCCACCGACAAGACCGTCACCGTCGGTGTCCGCCCCGAGCACTTCGACGTGGCCGGCTCCGAGTCGGACCAGGGCCTCGCGGTCACCGTGAACGTCGTCGAGGAGCTCGGCGCCGACGCGTACGTCTACGGCACCGCCAAGGTCGGCGAGGACTCCAAGGACCTCGTCGTCCGCGTCAGCGGCCGTGACGTCCCGGAGAAGGGCAGCACGCTGCACATCGTCCCGCGCTCCGGCGAGACGCACGTGTTCTCGACGTCCACGGGTGAGCGGCTCTCCGACTGAGCGAGCGATCTCGACGCCCAAGGGTGAGTAGTGGCAGCACAACCCGGGTAATTCACCCAGGTTGACGAAGAGGGCCCCGCAGATGCCTGCGGGGCCCCTTTTGTTGTCGACAAATACCCCGGCAGATCGGTTCATTTCGAGCTGTGTGCGTCAACACCGCACTCGGGGAGAGGCATCACTTCGTCCCCCGAACCGGTGACCAAATGTCGCCATATCAGCACTGAACGCTACCCTCACTCGCGTGAAGCACTCCACCAATCAACAGACACGACGCGGCCACCGGGGCCCCGCCCGCCAGCTCGGCCGCACTCTCGCCCTCGTCCTGCCCGTCGTCCTGGTGCTCTCCGGGACCCTCGCGGTCACCCGGGTCAACTGGTCGGGGAACCCCTCGGACTCGGTGCTCACCGCGACCGACGTCACGAGCGCGGGCAACGCGAAGAACACCGCCCCGCGCGCCCCGCAGGAGGTGCTGCGCGATCAGCTCCTGACCGAGCTGCAGGAGAAGGACCCGGGCGTCGCCCTGACCCACCTCCAGCAGGCCGTCCATGAGCGCCCGTCGCTGGCTCAGCACTGCGCCTCGATCGCCCGTTCGCTCGGGCGGGCGGCGGTGCGGATGTACGGTCCGACGCGGGCTCAGTCGTTCGCTCGGCCCGTCTGCGACACCGCCTTCGCCTCGGGTGTCGCGGCCGCGCACAGCTGACCTCGCGCAGCTGAACACTCCTATTGCGGCCGGTAACGGCTGATTAAGGAACGGTTGCCGGAGAATGCCGCGAGCGGGACGCCGCGTACAGTTCGGTCATGACTGATCCGAATGCCGCGTCCCGCCCCGTCCAAGCCGTCATCCTGGCCGGTGGCCAGGGGTCCCGGCTGCGTCCGTACACCGACGACCGGCCCAAGCCGATGGTCGAGATCCCCGGTACGGGGACGCCGATCATCGGCCATCAGCTTGCGTGGCTGGCCGAGGAGGGTGTGACGGATGTGGTGGTCAGTTGTGGGCACCTCGCCGAGGTGCTGCAGGACTGGCTGAAGTCGGCCGAGCTTCCGGTGCGGGTGACGACTGTCGTCGAGACGGAGCCGCTCGGCAGGGGCGGTGGTCTGAAGTACGCGGCCAAGCATCTTCCGCATCCCGATCAGCCTTGGTACGCCACCAACGGCGACATCTGGACGCGTTTCTCGCTGCGGGACATGGCGGACTTCCACACCGAGCGCGATGCCGTGGCGACGCTTGCGCTGGCGCGTCCGCGTATCCCCTGGGGTGCGGTGCAGACGGACGGCTTCGGTCACATCACCGACTTCATCGAGTCGCCGCCGTCGACCTTCGAAATCAACGCGGGCGTCTACGTCTTCTCCCCCGCCTTCGCCGGCCTCCTCCCCGAACGCGGCGACCACGAACGCACGACGTTCCCCCACCTTGCCCGAGAGCGGCGGCTGGCCGGATTCCCGATTCCCCAGGGGGCGTACTGGCGCGCCATCGACACGGCGAAGGATCTGACGGAGGCGGCCAAGGAACTGGCGACGCTGGGCCGCTAGCGCTCCGCGGGTTGGCCGTGGTTCGGCTGCGGGTGGGGTGGGGTGCGCGTTGATGCCTGCGGCGCCTGTGCGGGTTCGGTGGGAGTACGCGTAGCGCCTGCGGTTCGGTGGGTGGGTCGGGGCCGCGCCGGGGGGGGTGTGTCCGTCCTCGGACCGGCGCCTGGACTTAGGCCAAGAGGCACCGCGTGTGGACGCCGGCCACTGCGGGCGGACACCCCCCGACGCGTCCCCTTACCGCCGTGGGCGACTTGGCGCCGCGGGGGTACGCCCACTCACACATGCCGGACCGCCTTCCCTCCGGGGCGCCGCAGCCTGCGTAGCTGCGGGCAGTCGTGCCGCTGGGGCGGCACGGGTGGGCGCAGCGGCACCCCGCCAGCGCGGGCGAGCGTCCCAACCCCCGGCTCAGCCCACACGCCGGGCCACGCCAAGCAGGCGGTGACCGTAGCCTCCATCGCCGTACGCCCCACACGCACAGCGAAGGGCCCCTGGACTGATGACGTCCAGGGGCCCTTCGTTGTGGTGCTCGGCGGAGTATCGGGGTGGTCAGCCGGTGGAGTGGGGGCCGAGGAGGGTGTCCACCGGCCCGGCTACCCCAACAGGCCGCCTACCAGGCCCGGTTCGCCGGAGGTCGAGCCTCCGTTGCCGGAGCCGCCGGTGGAGCCGCCGCCGGAGGTGGGGCCTCCTGAGGTGGGGCCGGTGCTGGTGCTGGGGGCCTCGTCGGCCGGGGTGGACTGCTGGGGTGGGGCCTGACCCTCCGTGCCCTGGGTCTGGCTGGGCGTACCGGCGCCGGTCGTCCCCGTGTCGCTGGTGGCGCCCGGCGTCGTCGCGGCGCCCGACGGGGTGGCCGCTCCCGACGTGGCGCCCTGGGTGGGCGAGTTGGAGGCGGACGGCGTCTTCCTGCGCTGGTCGGGCTCCTGCGGGAGCGGGGAGCCGGGGAGTTCGTTGCGCGGGGCCTCGCCGGGGCCGGGGACCACGACGCGGTCCGCGTCACGGACGGCGCCGCCGAGCAGGGAGCCGATGAGGAGAGTGAAGCCGGTGACGATCGCCGTGATCAGGGCGCCGCGGCGCAGGACGTACTGGCGCAGTTCCCAGATGTCGGAGCGCGGGCCCAGTCGACGCCAGGCCATCCCGGCGAGGCGGCCGTCGATCGAGTAGACCGGGGCGCCGGCGATGATCAGCGGGGACCACGCCGCCAGGTAGATGATGTCGGGGGCGTCGTAGACCGGGACGCTCTTCCAGCTCACGGTGACCAGGAGCGCCGCCGACAGCAGCGCGCCGACGACCGCGGCGACCCGCTGCCAGCACCCCAGGACCGTGAGCACGCCCACGATGACCTGGAAGAAGGCGATGACGAGCCCGGAGCCGACGGGGTGTTCGAGGGCGAACTGGCGGAGTGGTTCGGCGACTTCCCAGGGGTGCAGGGTGTTGAGCCACTTCACCATCGAGCCGCGCTTGCCGCCGTCGAAGTAGACGGGGTCGCAGAGCTTGCCCATGCCGGCGTAGATGGAGATGAAGCCGAGGAAGACGCGCAGGGGGAGGAGGACGACGCCGAGGTTCATGCGGCGGCCGGGGTAGTAGGCGTGCCGTGCCGGGTCGTCGCCCAGGCGCTTGAACGTCGTGCCGGTCTCGTCGTCCGGGCCGCCCGCCCCGTCCTCGCCCTCGAAGCCCTCGGCCTCGTAGGCGAATTCCTCGTCGTACGCGCTCTCCACCGTGCGCATATTCGGGAGGAGGCGGGTCTCCATCGACTCGTGGGTGCGTTGCGCGCCGACGATCGGGGTTTCGACGGTCTGCGTCAACTCGTCGTCGTAGCCGCCGTCATAGCCACCGCCCACCTCCACACGCGGGATGACCTGGGTGGCCCCGGCGGGCGCCGCTTCGTCGCCGTGGCGGACGCTGCCGTCCCGCACGGCCTGGAGCAGGCGGTGGGCGCCGGTGTCGTCGGGCGCGGACGTACCGTTCCAGACGGCGACCCGGCGGCGGGGGCCGGTGGCCGCGCCCGCTCTGCCGGCCGCGCCCATGGCGGGGATGCGGGTGGTGTCCTCGGTGGCGCTCGATTGCCGTGCGATCCGCAGGGATTTGGTGCGCCCGGTCGACGCGCCCAGCAGCACGCGGAAACTCGCGTGATTGACGATGATCTGCGCCGGATCGCTCGGCACCTTCACCATGCTCAGCGCGGGAGCGTCGTCGTATCCCGACGAGCGGTCCCCCGTGGGTGTGCGGGGTGTTCTGGTGTCCACACTCAACTAACCGAGTGACGTGTGGTTAGGACACTGCCTTGACCGGTCCGATCTGTCCGGACCCCGTCAAGGATGCGCAGGTCGCACCACTCTCACCAGAATTAACCCGCACGGGTGACGCCACGGATGTCTGTTCAGACGCGTCGGCGGGCCGCCTCGTAGAGGACGATCCCCGCCGCCACACCGGCGTTGAGGGACTCGGCGCCGCCCGGCATCGGGATGCGTACCCGGAAGTCGCACGTCTCGCCGACCAGGCGGGACAGGCCCTTGCCCTCGCTGCCGACCACGATGACGACCGGACCGTCCAGGGCCTGAAGGTCACCGAGTTCGGCCTCGCCGTCGGCGGCGAGACCGACGACCGTGATGCCCGCCTTCTTGTACGACTCCAGGGCGCGGGTGAGGTTCGTGGCGCGGGCGACCGGGGTGCGGGCCGCCGTACCGGCCGAGGTCTTCCAGGCGCCGGCCGTCATGCCCGCCGCGCGCCTTTCCGGTACGACGACTCCGTGGCCGCCGAACGCGGAGACCGAGCGGACGACGGCGCCCAGGTTGCGCGGGTCCGTCACGCCGTCGAGGGCGACGATGAGCGGGTCCTCGCCGTCGTCGTAGGCGGCGCTGGCGAGGTCCTCGGGGTGGGCGTACTCGTAGGGCGGGACCTGGAGGACGAGGCCCTGGTGGTTGAGGCCGTTCGTCATGCGGTCCAGCTCGGGGCGCGGGGCCTCCATGAGGTTGATGCCGCCGCGCTCGGCGGCGAGCTGGAGGGCCTCGCGGACGCGCTCGTCGTTGTCGATGAACTGCTGGACGTAGAGCGTGGAGGCCGGGACCCCCTCGCGCAGTGCTTCGACGACCGGGTTGCGGCCGACCACCATCTCGGACGTGCCCTTGCCGCCGCGGCCACGCGGCGCGGGACGGCGTACGGCCTGCTTCGCCTTGGCGCCCGCGATGCGGTTCTTCTTGTGTCCCTTGCGCATCTCGGCGGGCGGGGTCGGGCCCTTGCCCTCCAGGCCCTTGCGCCGCTGGCCGCCACTGCCGACCTGCGCGCCCTTCTTGCCGGACATGCGGCGGTTGTTCGCGGCCATGACCTACCTGTCTGTCGTGAGGCGTTCGTACGTACGTCTATGCAGTGTGCCGCCCGGAGGGCCGGGCGGCACAATCGATCTTGCGGGCGGCTGGTTCGCTCAGCGCGGGCCGAGGGTCCAGCGCGGGCCCTGCGGGCCGTCCTCGATGGCCAGGCCCGACTGGTTGAGCTGGTCGCGGATGGCGTCCGCGGTGGCCCAGTCCTTGCGGGAGCGGGCCGCTTCGCGCTGGTCGAGGACCATACGGACCAGGGTGTCCACGACGCCGTGCAGGTCCTCGCCGCGGTCGGTCTCGCCGGCCCAGTGCGGGTCGAGCGGGTCCAGGCCGAGGACGCCGAGCATGGCGCGGACCTCGGCGAGGCGGGCCACGGCGGCTTCCTTGTCGTCGGCGGCGAGGGCGGAGTTGCCCTGGCGGACCGTGGTGTGCACGACGGCCAGCGCCTGCGGGACGCCCAGGTCGTCGTCCATCGCCTCGGCGAAGGCGAGCGGCACCTCGGCGGACGGCTCGACGACGCCCGCCTTCTCCACCACGCGCTGCACGAAGCCCTCGATGCGCGCGAACGCCGACTCGGCCTCGCGCAGGGCCTCCTCGCTGTACTCGATGGTGGAGCGGTAGTGCGGGGTGCCCAGGTAGTAGCGCAGGACGATCGGGCGCCACTGCTTGACCATCTCGGAGACGAGCACGCTGTTGCCGAGCGACTTCGACATCTTCTCGCCGCTCATGGTGACCCAGGCGTTGTGCACCCAGTACTTGGCGAACTCGTCGCCGTATGCCTTGGCCTGGGCGATCTCGTTCTCGTGGTGCGGGAAGATCAGGTCGAGGCCGCCGCCGTGGATGTCGAAGGCGGAGCCGAGGTACCGGTGCGCCATCGCCGAGCACTCCAGGTGCCAGCCCGGACGGCCCCGGCCCCACGGCGTCTCCCAGTCGGGCTCGCCGGGCTTGGCGGCCTTCCACATCGCGAAGTCGCGCGGGTCCCGCTTGCCGGTGATGCCCTCCTCGGCGGGCTGCCGCATCTCGTCGAGGTCCTGGCGGGACAGCTCCAGGTAGGCGGGCCAGGAGCGGACGTCGAAGTAGACGCTGCCGTCCGCCTCGTAGGCGTGTCCGCGCTCGATGAGGCCGCGCATCATCTCGACCATCTCGGTGACATGGCCGGTGGCGCGGGGCTCGTACGTCGGCGGGAGGCAGCCGAGGGCGGTGTAGCCGTCGGTGAAGGCGCGCTCGTTCTCGTAGCCGATGGACCACCAAGGGCGGTTCTGGTCGACGGACTTGGCGATGATCTTGTCGTCGATGTCCGTGACGTTGCGGATGAACGTCACCTCATAGCCGCGGTACGCGAACCAGCGGCGCATGATGTCGAAGTTGAGCCCGGAGCGGATGTGGCCGATGTGCGGTGCCGCCTGCACGGTGGCGCCACAGAGGTAGATCGAGACACAGCCCGGCTGAAGCGGGGTGAAGTCACGGATCTGCCGGGCGCTGGTGTCGTACAGGCGAATGGTCACGACACCAGGGTAGTGGGCGGACGGGAGTGCCCGGCGCCTTCCGGCGGTTTGACCGTTTCGGCTGCGGGTCGGTGGGGGCTGGTCGCGCCCGCGCGGCGGAGCCGCATATCGAGAACAGCCCCGCGCCCCTTAGGTGGGCACGCTCCCCGGCGCTAGGGGCCCAACCTCCTCAACCCACCCGCACCACCAGAGCCGTCGCCACCGCCATCAAGCCCTCGCCTCGGCCCGGGAACCCCAACCCGTCCGTCGTCGCGCCCGATACCGACACCGGGGCTCCGGCCGCCTCCGACAGGATCTTCTGGGCCTCGTCGCGCCGCTTGCCGATCTTGGGGCGGGGGCCGACCACCTGGACCGCGATGTTGCCGATCCGGAAGCCCGCCTCGCGTACGATCCGGGCCGCCTCCGTGAGGAGAACGACGCCGGAGGCGCCCGACCACTCGGGCCGCCCGGTGCCGAAGTGCTGTCCCAGGTCGCCGAGGCCGGCTGCCGAGAAGAGGGCGTTGCAGGCGGCGTGTGCGACGACGTCCGCGTCGGAGTGGCCGGCCAGACCCGGGCCCTCGCCCTCCCACTTCAGGCCCGCGCACCACAGCTCGCGGCCCTCCTCGAAGGCGTGGATGTCGGTGCCGATGCCCACCTGCGGCAGCGGCACGCCCGTCTCAGAAGCCATCGTTCAGCCTCCGACGGGCCAGGACCGCCTCCGCCAGGACCAGGTCCAGTGGGCGCGTGACCTTGAAGGCCTCCTCGTGGCCGGGGACGACCACGACCGTCAGACCGAGCTGCTCGACCATGCCGGCGTCGTCGGTGACCTCGTCGATCACCGTCTCGTGGGCGCGGATCAGCGTGGCGCGGTCGAAGCCCTGGGGGGTCTGTACGGCACGGAGGCGGGCGCGCTGCGGGGTGGCCACCACCGGCTCGGGCTCGCCGGCGGCCGAGGCGGGCTCGACCTCCTTGACCGTGTCCGCGAGCGGCAGCGCGGGGACGACGGCCTGGGCACCGTCCCGTACGGCCTCGATCACCGCGTCGACCGTGTCCACCGGGACCAGCGGGCGGGCCGCGTCGTGCACCAGGACGATGTCGTGGTCAGGCGGCAGCGCGTCCAGGCCGAGCTTGACCGATTCCTGGCGGGACTCCCCGCCGGGGACCACCAGGAAGTCGGTGCGCTCGGGCAGCGCGTGCGCGTCGAGCAGGCTCTTGACCTCAGCGGCACCGTCGGGCGGGGCCACGACGACCACGAGGGAGACGGCGCGGGAGGCGGCCATCGCGCGCACGGCGTGGATCAGCATGGGCGTGCCGTTCAGCGCGCGGAGCGCCTTGGGGGCGCCCGGGCCGAGACGTACACCCCGGCCCGCGGCCGGAATCACGACGGCCGTACGGCGTCCGGCGGGGGTCCCACCAGGGGTTCCGGCAGGGTTGCCGGTACCGGCTTCCGAGGGCGAAGGGCGCGAAACGTCAGACATCGGTTCCTGTCAGGTTTGTGTGCTCGGCCAACTTGGGTATGGCCACAGCGTGCCGGGCGCGACGCCTTGACCGGACCCTTCCGTGACAGTCGGTCGAGCCTGCTGCCCGGGCCCGGCACATCAAGTATCGGGGGGGCTCCCCCCGAGGGTGGACGTCTTGACGGCGTCGAAACGCGAACATGCCGCAGCGCCCGGCGACAGCTGCTATGTCATCGGGCACCGCGGCACTTCTGTGAATAATTCAGCACAGTGCTGAACTGAGGCGGATGGACCGCGTCAGGACGCGAGAACCTCGTCGAGCAGGGCCTCGGCCTTGTCCTCGTTGGTGTTCTCCGCGAGGGCGAGCTCGCTCACCAGGATCTGGCGGGCCTTGGCGAGCATGCGCTTCTCACCGGCGGAGAGTCCACGCTCGCGCTCACGACGCCACAGGTCACGCACGACTTCCGCGACCTTGATGACATCGCCGGAGGCGAGCTTCTCCAGATTTGCCTTGTATCGACGCGACCAGTTCGTGGGCTCCTCGGCGTACGGCGCGCGCAGCACCTCGAAGACCCGGTCCAGCCCGTCCTGACCGACCACATCACGCACGCCGACGAACTCCGCATTGTCCGCTGGCACACGTACCGTCAGGTCACCCTGGGCGACCTTCAGCACCAAGTAGGTCTTGTCCACGCCTTTGATCTGGCGAGTTTCGATGGCCTCGATCAGCGCGGCCCCGTGATGGGGATAGACCACGGTGTCGCCAACCTTGAACGTCATGTGACAGGTACCCCTTCCGTGGCTATCCAGGGTAACACGGAAACGGCGGGTTCTGAATGGCGTTTTCGCAGGTCAGGGCATATCTCGGGGCTTGACAACAGCAACAGGAACGTGCTTCGCGGGCTGAACGGAAGAAGGTATTCGCAGGTCGGAGCGGCTCTACAGGCGAGGAGAAACGCGCACGTTACACACATCCGGCGGCGCCTCCGAGTGGCCGAACGTACACATATGTCCGGTTCCAAGTGTGCGACTTTCGCTACTCCGTTCGGCGTCCCGAGTCGGGTACCGGACGATTCCGAAATTGATCACGGCCCAGGTCGGCAGCACACCCGGTGATCAATTCCTGGAACGTCGTGCATTCCTTCACGGAAATTTTGCGCCGCCCCTTGCGACGGCTTATGTGAATGGCGGACGAGGCGCCCAGGCAATGTGACTCGCGGGTCACTTGTGAGTGTCGGGACGGACCGTGGAAGAGGACTGAAGAGGGTCCGAAGAGGTCCGAAGAGGTACTACGGGCGCTCAGGGGAGGGTCGGGTGCGGTCACGCGGGAACGGCTCGGTAACCTAAGGCCGCTGACAGACACTTAGGGCGGCTTTATGCGCCCGCCCCGTTCGAGTCAAGGAGTTGCCGCCGCCGTGAGCAGCAGCCTTCGACGCGGTGCCCTCGCGGCCGCCGCCATCGCGTTCTCGATCGCCTCGCTCTCCGCGTGCGCGGCCGGCAACAACAGCCAGACCCTGGAGATCAAGCCGGACAACGCGGCGACCACGGTCGGCGACATCAAGATCCAGAACGCCGTCGTGATCACCCAGCCCGACCTGGAGTCGACCGGTCCGGCCGCGATCTCCGCGACCCTGTTCAACTCCGGCCGCACCGCCCAGACGCTGGACGCGATCAAGGTGGACGGCACGGACAAGACCGCCGAGCTCAAGCCCGCCAAGGGCGGCAGCCTGACCATCCCGGCCGGCGGCTCACTCATCATCGGCGGCAAGGACAACGCCGCCGCCGTGCTGCCGAGCAGCCGTGAGGCGATCCAGGACGGCAACGCGCAGAAGATCACCTTCACCTTCAGCAAGACCGGTGACGTGAGCCTGCGCGCCTTCGTCGTCCCGGCCGAGCACTACTTCAAGGACTGGGGCCCGACCGAGGTCCCGGCGACGCCGGGCAAGACGGCCACCCCGACCGGCTCGCCGACCGGGTCCCCGGCCGGGGGCACCCCGACCGACGCGTCCTCCGCGAGCGAGACGCCGGCGGACGGCACCGAGGCAGGCACCGAGGCCGGTACCGGGACCGAGGCCGGCACGAACGCCGGCGGCGCGGCGACCCCGTCCGACAGCGCTTCGCACACGACTGCCGGGCACTGAGCAACCCCGCAAACAGCTAGGGCGGGAACCTTGGTTATCGGTTCCCGCCCTTGGCGTTTCCGAGCTTTACGGCTCGAACTTTTGGCCCGCCCTCAAGGGGCTTCCTGCTTCACCGCACTGTGCCCGGATTTCTCCGGGTCTTACCAACGCTCCACAGGCGTTTAGCCTCTCCGCCAACCCGACGGCGAGGGTGACTTAACGTAGCAGGTCGGCGACTCAGGGCTCAAACTTGTAGCCGAGGCCGCGCACCGTCACCAGGTACCGCGGCGCGCCCGGGTCGGGCTCGATCTTGGCGCGCAGGCGCTTGACGTGGACGTCGAGGGTCTTGGTGTCGCCGACGTAGTCGGCGCCCCAGACGCGGTCGATGAGCTGCATGCGGGTCAGGACGCGGCCCGCGTTGCGCAGCAGCATCTCCAGCAGGTCGAACTCCTTGAGCGGGAGGTCGACCTTGGAGCCGGAGACCGTGACCACGTGACGGTCGACGTCCATACGGACGGGACCGGCCTCCAGCGCGGCCGGGGTGACCTCCTCGGGCTCGCCGCGGCGGCGCAGGACGGCCCGGATACGGGCGACCAGTTCGCGGGACGAGAAGGGCTTGGTGACGTAGTCATCGGCTCCTATTTCCAGGCCGACGACCTTGTCGATCTCGCTGTCCTTGGCGGTGACCATGATCACTGGGACGTTGGAACGGCCGCGCAGCTGGCGGCAGACCTCGGTGCCCGGCAGGCCGGGCAGCATCAGGTCGAGGAGGACGAGGTCGGCGCCGTTGCGCTCGAACTCGTCGAGTCCGTCGGGCCCGGTGGTCGCGACGGCGACCTCGAAGCCCTCCTTGCGGAGCATGTACGACAGGGCGTCGGAGAAGGACTCCTCGTCCTCGACGACGAGCACTCGGGTCACGGGCGGACCTCCGGGGCGGAAAGCGTTTCGTACGCGGGTGAGTCGGGGGAAGTGGGGGGATCGGATGATGCGGGGTGCCCGGCCTCGTCGTCGAGATCGGGGTGCTGCTGTGCGCGGTCGCGGGCCGCACCCGCCTCCGGCAGCCGGAGGGTGAACGTGGAGCCCTGTCCCTCGGAGCTCCACACCGTGACCTCCCCGCTGTGCGAGGCGGCCACGTGCTTGACGATCGCGAGACCGAGGCCGGTGCCACCGGTGGCACGGGAACGGGCCGGGTCCACGCGGTAGAAGCGCTCGAAGATGCGCTCCTTGTCCTTGTCCGAGATGCCGATGCCCTGGTCGGTCACGGCGATCTCGATGAGGTCTCCGCCCGGAGCGCTGACCCGGCGGGCGGCGATGCCGACGCGGGTACGGGCGGGCGAGTAGTTGACGGCGTTCTCGACGAGGTTGCCGAGCGCCGCGGCGAGCTGGCCGCGGTTGCCCCAGATGCTGAGGTCGTCGCTGGTGCCTCCCGCGGCCATGGTGATCTGCTTCGTCCCGGCGGCGTGCCGACAGCGGTCCACGGCCTCGGCGACGAGTTCGTCGACGCGGACGGGCTCGGCGTCCTCCAGCGGGTCGTCGTTCTGCACCCGGGAGAGGTCGATGAGCTCCTGCACCAGGCTGGTCAGCCGGGTCGCCTCGATCTGCATGCGCCCGGCGAAGCGCTCCACGGCCTCCGGGTCGTCGGAGGCGTCCATGACGGCCTCGGACAGCAGGGAGAGCGCGCCGACCGGCGTCTTCAGCTCATGGCTCACATTGGCGACGAAGTCGCGTCGCACCGCCTCTATGCGCCGGGCCTCGGTGAGGTCCTCGACGAGGAGGAGGACGAGGCGGGAGCCGAGGGGCGCGACGCGCGCGGACACGGCGAGGGCGTCGCCGCGTCCGGTGCCGCGCCGGGGGAGGTCCAGCTCTACCTGCCGTATCTCTCCGTCCCGCCTGGTGTCCCGGGCCATCTGGAGCATGGGTTCGACGGAGAGCTTGCCACCGCGCACCAGACCGAGGGCGTACGCCGCCGAGCTGGCCTTGACCACGGCGTCCCCCTCGTCGAGAACGACGGCGGAGGAGCGCAGCACCGACAGGACCGTGTCCACGCCGGGCGGCAGGACCGGGTCGGTGTGCAGGGAGGTTCGGGTGGGTCGCTTCAGGTCGCGTTCGCTCCAGCGGAACGCCAGCATGGCGATGACACCGGTAAGCACCCCGGCGATCGCTGCCGCTGCGGCGACCGCCGCGTTCACGTCCATGCACCCAGGTTAGGCATGGCGCAGGCAGTGGCCACAGTCGTCGGAGTGCGACCTCGAACACTCGTCGCCCAGAGTTCACCTTGGAGCCAGTGGTGGTTCATTTGAGGTGGCGGAAACGGACGCGTGGGCGCCGGATCGTAGGAGCGTCGGGTTCGCCGGGGCGGTTTAGCGTGGAGATCACACTGGCGGTTTCACGACAGTCCGACTGGCGTTATCACGACAGTCTTACTGTCGGAGGTCATGACCGTAAGACTGTCTGCTCGACGGTTTGACCGGTTTGAAGACAGCCGACGGTTCGACGAGCTCGACGAGGCAGACGTAAGAGAGGGACCCTGATGCGGGACGCGTACCACGAGGAACTTGACTCGATCGGCGACAGCCTGGTCGAGATGGCCCGGATGGTCGGGTCGGCGATCGGGCGCGCCACGACGGCGATCCTCGACTCCGACCTGAAGCTGGCCGAAAGCGTGATCGAGGCCGACCAGAAGGTCGACGATCTCCAGCACGACCTGGAGGCGCGGGCCATAGCGCTGCTCGCCCGCCAGCAGCCGGTCGCGACGGACCTCCGCATAGTCGTGACCTCACTGCGGATGTCCGCGGACCTGGAACGCTCGGGCGACCTCGCCCAGCACGTGGCGAAGCTCACGCGCTTGCGCTACCCCTCCCGCGCGATCCCGCAGGACCTGCACGCGACCATCCTGGAGATGGGCCAGCTCGCGCAGCGCCTGATGGCGAAGGCGGCCGAGGTGATCGTCACCAAGGACGTCGACCTCGCGCTCCAGCTGGAGCAGGACGACGACGCGATGGACCTCCTGCACCGCACCCTCTTCCAGCACCTGATGGACGAGCGCTGGAAGCACGGCATCGAGACGGCCGTGGACGTGACGCTGCTCGGCCGTTACTACGAGCGGTACGCCGACCACGCGGTGGCCGTGGCGAAGCGGGTGGTGTACCTGGTGACGGGTGAGCACGCGGATGAGCTCCAGCCCGACATCAAGCCGGAGATCCAGGCGGTTCCGGGGGTGGAGGGGGCGTAAGCGCTCCGGGGTGACCGGGGGCTCGTGGACCGGCTTGCGGTCCGGCTGCGGTCCGGCTTGTGGGGGCCCGTTCAGGGCGTGCGCAAGCCTCTGTGCGCCGTTGATGCGCCCAGCGGGGCGGGCATGGAATGGGCACAGGCACCAGCCTCGAGGAGGGACCATGGCCGAATCCCCCAGCACCCCCGGCACTCCCGGCACGACATCCGACCCCACGCGGGAACGCCCGACCGACCGGCCCGCCGACATCAGGAGCCTCCCGCTCTTCGGCGCCTGCGGCTGCGGCTCCGGCTGCGGGTGCGGATGCCAGTCGGGGAATCCTTGCCAGTGCGGGTGAGGGTCGATCTCGTACGACGGTGAAGGGCCCCGGCGCTGTGGAAGCGCCGGGGCCCTTCGCTGTGCGCGCCGCCGGGCGGGCCTCGCTTGCCGTGCCGGGCGGGCGCAGTATGGAGGGAGAGCAGGTGAACGCACCCCGGTAAGGGAAAGGAGGTGCGAGGCATGACTCGCTTCATGGATGTACACCACGGGATGCAGGGCATCACGGCCGACCAGCTGCAGCAGGCCCATGACGCCACGGCCGCGTTCGAGAAGGAAGAGGGAGTCCGCTTCGAACACGCCTGGGCCGACCCCGGGTCCGGCACGGTCTACTGCCTCAGCGAGGGCCCCTCAGCCGATGCGGTCAAGCGCGCCCACGAACGAGGGGGTGCCGGGGCGCCGGACGAGATTCACTCGGTGCCGCTGATGGTGTGAGGTGCGATGCGGCGGTACGGCGGCGCCGCGGGGAGCGGCGCCGCCTAGCAGGCGACCGCTATGACGACGAGATCGCGTGTCACTTCGACGTGGCGGTCGGTGAGGTCGGAGCCCTCCGCGCCGACCGGCGGCGTCGGTATCGGCGGAGGAGTCGGCGTCGGCGTAGGAGTCGGCTCCGCACACTCGACGGGGGAACTCGACGACGAGGGCTTGGGCCGCGGACCCGACGTCGGTTCGATCCCGTCGTTCATCGACTCCGTCACCGACCAGCCAGCGACCACCAGCACCAGCCAACCACCGACCAGCCACCCTTGCGACCGCCCGCTCATCCCGCCCCCGCCCCAAGTCCCCATGAACGGCGGCCAGTTTGCCAGCCGTACGAACGCCGGCGCCCACGCGGCCCCTGGTGACGGGGGAGCCTCGACAGGCGATCCCCGGCGGACGGACTTACGGTCGAGCGGTAGGCGCTGGAGCGAGTAGGTGCCCTCGCGTGTCGGCGCCGGTCGAATTCCCTCATGACACCGACAGGAGACAACCTGCCATGGCCACAGCATCTGAGACCCCGGTACTGGACACGATCGCCGCGATGACCGTCGACTCGGTCGAGCGGTGCGGGTTGCGCCCGGAGACGTTCATGCTCACCCGCATCGCCGCCCTCGCCGCGTCTGACGCCCCGCCGATCTCCTACGTCGCGAACATCGACCCCGCCATCCAGGCCGGCCTGACCGCCGAGCAGGTCCAGGACGTCCTGGTCGCCATCGCGCCGGTCGTGGGTACCGCCCGCGTCATGACGGCGGCCGGCAACATCGCCACGGCCCTCGGCATCACGATCTCGGTGGCGGACGCGGAGATGCGGGGCGGGGCGTAGGGCTCCGCCGAGTGGGGCTGACGGGGCGGAGGGGACGCCGGGCGGCGGCGTGAAGTCTGTGGAGCCCCCTGCCTGTGGTGAACGCAGGCAGGGGGCTCCATCTGTGGCACAACCTGTGGCACAACCCGCGGGCCGCACCATTCCCCCATCGGGCGTCCAATGGCACACCTGTCCGGTGAACTCACGCCTCCACATGGCTCATCCGTTCGAGTCGAAACCCTCGAACGAGGTACGCGCAGTCAATTCTGCGATGCGTGATCAAGAACCTCAGGCGGGCCGCGATCGCGGCCGCACTTCTCCTCATGCCCCTCGCCGCACCCACTCCGGCCCATGCGCAGGATCGTTCCGTCGTGCCGCACACGCTCCCGATGGCGGCCTCGGTCCAGCTCCTGCCGCTCGCCGCAGAGGTGCGGGACGGCTACCAGCGCACGAGCTTCAAGCACTGGAACGCAGGCCAGAACCCCACCGACGGCTGCAACACCCGGGCGGAGGTGCTGCTCGCCGAGGCGGTCGAACGGCCCCAGATCCTCCCCGGCTGCAAGCTCTCGGGAGGGCGCTGGTGGTCGTACTACGACGCCAAGTGGCTCACCTCGGCCTCCGCCCTGGACGTCGACCACATGGTGCCGCTGGCCGAGGCCTGGGACTCCGGAGCGTCCCAGTGGACCGCCGAGCGGCGTGAGGCGTACGCCAACGACCTCGCCGTCACCCCCTCCCTCGTCGCCGTCTCCGCGGCCTCGAACCGCAGCAAGTCCGACCAGGACCCGGCCGAATGGCTGCCGCCGTCCGTCGAGGTCACGTGCCGGTACACCTCGGAGTGGATCTCGACGAAGCTCCGCTGGGGACTGACCGCGGACGCCGCCGAACTCGAAGCACTCACCCAGGTCGCGGAGGCGTGCCCCGGCACCAGCGTGACCTACGAGACCGCTCCGTAGAACTGGGGCCCCGTCCCCTCAGCGGGGCGGGGCCATCACCGTCACCTGGGCGGGCCATCACCTGGGTGGGGCCATCAATTGGGCGGGCCTCATCCCTGGTCGACGGTGCCGGGAGCGTCCAGAGCGGCACGAGCTACGGCTTTGAAGGCTGTCACGGAGCGCTTGACCTGCTGGTGCACCGCGTCGCTGCCTGGAACATCGTCCCGAGGTGGGACGCCACGCGCCGCGCGGAGTTCCGAGACGATGACAGACGCTTGCCAGTCGGCGATCGCGCGCATGACGGTGTCGGCTTCTGCCGCCACTTCAGCGGGCCCCTCCAACTCCACGATGAACAGCGCCTTCTCGATACTGCGGATGCGTTCTCGGAGCCTGTCAGCGGTTCCTGTCGGCATGGGCCGGCCGAGCAAGGACAACTCGCGGTACGAACGTGTCAGTTCATTGAACTGGGCAATGGAGTCCAGAAACGCGGCATAAGCATCACGGCGCACCTGGCGTCGCCACTGTGCGCGCCTCTCACCTGCATGGCTCCACCCGCATGCGATGGAGGTTCCTCATCCGCAAGATGGCCTGCAGGGCTCCGGACCGGCTAGCCGGCAGTCTGGTCGGTGCATTCGCGTCGGCACTGGTCAAGAGGCGGTAGCGAAAACAGGAGGCGACGCCATGCTCTTTTTCTACAGCAAGGACACGCGAGCTGCCGGATCGGGCAAGCTCGACGGCAGCGGCGATTTCGTCAACCTGAAGGACTTCCCAGCCGGACAGTTCGGAGACTGGACCCACATCGTGCCCGGCGGTGGCCTGCTCTTTTTCTACAACAAGGACACACGGGCCGCCGGATCAGGAAAGCTCAATTCCAGCGGTAATTTCGTCAACTTGAAGGACTTCCCGGCCGGGCAATTCGGAGCCTGGACCCATATCGCGCCCAACGGCATCCAGGTCTTCTTCTACAGCAAGGGCACGCGGGCTGCCGGGTCGGGCAAG
>NZ_FNHV01000002.1:20408-145288 GCF_900103585.1 Streptomyces sp. cf386 | reverse complement strand
TTCGTCAACCTGAAGGACTTCCCGGCCGGACAGTTCGGAGACTGGACCCATATCGTGCCCGCGCGTCGCAGGCTCTTCTTCTACAACAAGAACACACGAGCCGCCGCATCGGGCGAGCTCAATTCCAGTGGTGATTTCGTCCACTTGAAGGACTTCCCGGCCGGACAGTTCGGGGACTGGACCCACATCGGTTCGACCCAGGAGGGCGTTCTCTAGCACGGTAAAGCCCCCCACCTGCACCAAAAAAAACCAGGTGGGGGGCTTGATCGTGCGGCGTTACTTCTTCTTGCCCTGGGTGTTGTCGGGGATCCTGGTGAGCTGGGTTTTTGCTGGTCAGGGGCGGTGGGATCGTGCGCCTGGTGGTCGTCGTTGGTTGTCATTGGCCACTGCCGAGCGGCTTCGGACGGCCCAGAGACGGCCCAG
The DNA here is from genome assembly GCF_900103585.1 of Streptomyces sp. cf386. Taxonomy (GTDB): domain Bacteria; phylum Actinomycetota; class Actinomycetes; order Streptomycetales; family Streptomycetaceae; genus Streptomyces. The sequence continues at coordinate 144,865 of NZ_FNHV01000002.1, read as the reverse complement.
CTTTGGACCACATCAGCGGCTTCAGCGGGCGGAAGCGTCCCGCCACTCCGCGGTGACACACCCCTCTTCCCTGTCCCACCATTCCTTGGCCACGCCGTGGTTTAGCAGCCTTTGGACCTTGGCGAGATCGGCGGTCGGCGGGACGTCCAGGGCGACCATTCCGAACCGTTCTATGCCCTCGCCGTCGACACCGAGTTCCTGGAAAGCGTTGATCACGCTCTGCCGTGCGGGTCCCGACCCGCCGTCGCGGAAGACGATGAGGCGGATGGTGCAGTTCTCGGAACGCCGAACCACTTCACCGGCCCACCGCACGCCTTCCTCGTCAGGGGTCGTGGCCACGATGTCCCCGCAAGCAATGCCTCGGACAAACCAGGGGATGTTGTCAAGCCGTGCGGTGCCGTCGCCTTGGTCGACCGCCCACAAGCTCTCTACCGACGCCGGGGGCCAGTCGTCCTCGACCTCAAGCCGGAAGTGCACCTTCACGTACGGGCCCTCGGGGTTCGTCATGGTGCCCAGGATGCACAGCCCTGCCGTGCCGGCCGCAGGTGGGTGACCGATGACGTCTGCTCAGTGTTGGGTACGGGTTCTCGTCTGCGTCTCAGCCGACGACAGTCAGCCACGATGGCGAGGACGCCAGCCGATCGCGCGCGCGTATGCCTCGCTGCACCCCCATCGGCCTCCGCCACGTTGCCGTTGCCGTCGACCAGAGCACGCTGCGACGGCCGACCCGCAACGACGGTGCCTGGGCCCTCAGCTTGGGAAGCTTGGGTGCTTCAAGGGCGGGAAGCTCGCTGACCTGCGGCGGAGCGCGTGTCGGCGCGTGCGTCCGCGGCCTGCGTTCCCCCGGTATTCCCCGTGGTTTCCCGCACGACCTGGCACGCTTCTGGCACGACCTCTCACCCCAAACTCAGCCCTGTTCAGATCCAGTTCAGGTTACAGATCGGTAGATGCATCGGCCGTCCTTCGCGTCAGCCACCTACCATGCACCGTATGTCGCTTCAGACCACAACTGTTGCAGTTCTTATCGCTTCTCCTGGTGATACTCGGGCAGAGCGAACGGCTGTCGAGGAGGCGATCCTCAACTGGAACAGTGACCACACGCTACGCTCCAAGGTGCACCTTTTGCCGCTGCGCTGGGAACTGGACGCGACACCTTTGCTGGGTCGTGGCTCCGCCCAAGAAGTGATCAACAGGCAGTTCGCAGACAGCGCCGACATCGTCATCGGCTTGTTCTACTCTCGGGTGGGCCAACCGACTGCGAACGCTGCATCCGGCACCGTCGAGGAGATTGAGCGCGCCATCGACCGTGGGGCCGCAGTGGGAGTGTTCTGTTCATCTGCGCCACTCCCAAATGACGTAGATGTCGATCAGTTGAGTGCCCTGCGCGAATTCCAGACCAGCTTGCAAGCACGCGGGCTACTGGGTTCATACGCATCGCCGGAAGATCTAAAGACGCGCGTGCGATCCTTGCTCGAAAGTGCTGTCGCCGGGATTGTCACGGACACCCCATCTGGTGCTGGCCCCACGTCAACAGAACCCAGGGCGATCCTGCGCTGTGAGTATTTGAGTGACCCGACGGGCAACCTGGACAATCGCGGTCGCCTGTCGGTGGGGCCACGGCGCCAGAGACTCAGAGTGAGCAACATTGGTACAGGAACTGCCGAAGGGTTGCGAGTGGATGTCGACCCCATCGGGGATGGCGAATCGCCAGTAATCGGCGATGACACTAGCGTGGAGCGACTACTTCACCACAGCCATTTCGATATCCGCGTCGCTCTCACGCTCGGCACCAGTCCTCAAGCCCGAGTCACGATGACATGGCAGGAACAAGGGCAGCAGTTCTCAGAGTCACAGATTATTCGGTGGATGTAACGAACTTGCGCGGCGGTTTGAACGGCAAGAGTCGAGCGAGCCCCATACTTCGTCTGAACCATTAACCGCAACCGTGCGCGGAATAGTTGTTTCCTAAATTTTCCCATCACAGCAGGAGAAACTGAATTGGCCAGTGTGCGCGAGATGATGGTATTCATGGCATCGCCTGGTGATCTCAGTGATGAACGTGAAGCAGTGCGTCGCGCTGCCGACCATGTAAATACCTTGTTCTCAGCCGTCTCCAGTGTTCGCTTGAGCGTTGCTGGCTGGGAGCACGTGCAGCCTGGCTTCGGAAGGCCTCAAGCGATCATAAATCCGCTAGTAGATCAATGTGATGTCTTTGTAGGGATGCTCAACCTCAGATGGGGCACTCCGACGGGACAATTCTCGTCCGGCTTCGAGGAAGAATACGAGCAAGCCGCACGGCGCGCCAAAGAACTGGGGCGCCCGTACCTAGCGGTCTTCTTTAAGGAAGTTCCCGAAGATCGACTCGAAGATCCTGGACAGGAGTTGACTAAGGTACTCAAGTTCCGAAGAAAACTTGAGGATGAGCACATCGCTCTCTATAAGCAATTCTCCACTATTGAGGATTTCGAGCTCAAGCTTACTCGATACCTAATTTCTGTGGTCGTAGATCAGACGCAGAATTACCCTGCAGAAATTCCGTCGCCCGAAGGAACTGTCGATAAGCAGGGAAAGGGTGATTTGCCGCGGATGGCGTCCGAACCGCAGATTGACGACGAGGCAAGGAGGCAAATTGCCAACACCTTGAAGTCTTTTCACAGACTGGCCGAGAACGGAAGGGAAGAAGGAGACGATGACCGAGACGAAGATCGACTCCTTATGTTTGCAATGGCGGCACAGCAGGAGACGGTATCTATTCCTATTCATTCCCTGAACAGGATCTACAGCAAGAGGGATGATTATGTACTCTCGGTGATGGAATGGCGGCTCCTTGTCTGGACCGTTGCAGACAATTTTCAAATAGAGAAAAATGGCAGGGTCCGCAGCTATGCACCCGGCTTTAAGATGATTGCGAGTTCATCATCCCTCGATGATCTCGAAGACATGCTCGTCTTTCAAATCCTTCGACAAAATTCCGACCTCTCAGTGGGCAAAGGTTCATTGAGTATCTTGAGAGAGATGAAAGCGCGTCCTGCCGAGTTGTGGGGGGCAGAGGAAGCTGGGGTTGGCCAGCCATCGATTTCTGGCAGTACCGTATCAGCAACGGGTCAAGCACCAATTGACAGGTGGGTGCACATACTCGAAAGCTATCAGCTCGAAGATGCTGCATTTGCATATATTTTTTCCGTGATGCGCGATTCAGATGCTCCCTTGTTGGACGCCGTAGGCGAGCGCTTGGGAGACACTTCAGCTGCCGCAAAAATTCGTGCGCTGGCCGGCCATGCGAAGGGAAGTATCGTAGAGATCGCTGAGTTGGGTGCGACGCGATATATCAGCGAAGACTCTTGCTTCGAAGAGATGGTCACTTCATCGTTGAGCCAAATGGAAATCGATCAAGTTTCATCCATTGTATCGGGGCGAGCACTTCCTGATCGTGTGATTCGTCGCGCACTCGATGTACTTTCCACGCAACGCGCCCCATCAGTAGATGAGTTCGGCAAGGTGTTGGGCACAAAGAACACGGAACTCGTGGAATTTGCCTTTGATGTTGCTTCTGGCTTGGGGGAAGAGGCCACTCAAAACCTGCTTGCCGCAGCTGCGAAGCTCAAGGATGATGGCTCTTTGGGTAAGAGTAAGAGTCGCTTGCGCTCTCTTGTGAGGACAGAGGAGGAATTGCGCGCTGAACTCTTGCAACCGTGGTCGTTCGGCGATGCTTGGTCTGCGCTTACATGGCTGGATGGTTCGGCTTTTATCGGCGAAGCGCGTGAAATTCTCGACACAAATTGCAGTAGATTTCTAGACAGTGAGAAGCTCCAGGAAGTGGGTTACAGTGAAAAACTTCAAAACTACTTGAAGTCTGATCTGAGAAAGTCTGCCCTGGAACTTCTAATGCGCCTCGGTGCCGCAGAAAGGGTGCCTGAGGATATTGATCGATTCCGAACGGAACTAGCGCGAGGTGACTTTATTACAGCCGATCGAGCGGCTCAAGCATTGGCACTTCATGGTACGCGTGAGGATGTTGGATCATTGCTCACACTTGCATCCAATAGGTATGGACGAAAGAAAGCACAGCTAATCGCTGGTGCGGTTAAGCTCGGCGGTCTCGATACGGCGAGAGAAATGGTGTCGAACGCCGACGAGCAAGTAGCCTTGGCCGGCGCCCGAGAGCTAGCCTCCGGCCCGTCCGTCCCTCTGAGCGAGCTCAAGGGCCTCCTCTACAGTACTCACGATTCCGTACGAATGGAGGCTTGGGAGGCGGTTGAAAAGCGCCTAGGTAGGGGCGAGCTTGAAGAATACCTTACAGAGTATTCTTCGCGTGAAGAGGGATACTACTATGACGTAGTCGCGGCGATGGATAGGAGGCTGTACCTTCCGCAATAGCTATAGCGCCTTCAGGAATCTGTCGATATTGATCAAGCTGACGGATCGACGATCTTTAGGGTGGACGACTATGGTGAGTTGACGCGAAACAATTTCTTGTCGCGTAGAGGCGACGAAGGAAAGTGCAATCATTTTAATCAGGCTCTCCCTGTCTAGTGACCCTACTCGTGCTAGTTCAGATCCAATCACCGGGATGGCCACTGGATCCAATCTTCCGTGGGTCCTGACGCACTCCCAGGTTGCGGTGAGACTTTTCCATAGCGCGTCGACAGAACAACTTACCCGAGAATCGTTCCGCATGTATCCGTATGCGACAGCGTAATACCGTGAGTTGCTGTTATGCAGAACTGCTACAGTGCCTACTGGGTATCGCTTGAATTTACCTCGGGGCTTTGTTGAGGCTGATTCGGTTGCAACAACAGGAGTGTGTCGCAGAAATTCATTGAGCTCGCCGTCTAGCCGAGTCACGTCGTTATAGTATTTCGACTGAAACTGGCCCTGCACGCTACGTGGATCGATCACGATTCCGTCGGTCGTGTCAGTATCAAACGTGTCTGTAAAGCCGATGACAATGTTTCCTGTTTCGTCTAAGATATCTCCACACTTGATGCGTATCGTGAATTCCGGGTGATCATAGGTCTGGGCTATGCTCAACCTCGGCCATGTGAGAAATATTCCTGTGGTAATGCAACCGACAGCGAGGGATCCCAAGATTAACCAGTCGTGCCGGGCGAGCTGAGGCCATATGGCGAGTGCTGTTTGGGATATGGCGCCAAGGATTCCAAAAGCCGCCAGGGAAGCGATGGAGACTTCACTTATTCCTTGACGGGTGAAAAGGGTTTCCCGCAATTCTTGACGCATTGCGCTCCAGTGGCACTTGGGCTGGGTCTGAACCTATTGATCATGTCATCGCCGATGGCGCTGTTCGGCATACTGCCCATAGGACTCAGCTACGACGCTATGAAGGAAGCCACTGTAGGTCGGCGCTGCGGGTTTGGCCGGTGGCCTGCCCGGTCTGGGGTCGAGCATGATCAGGGGGCCGTACGCTGGTTGGCAACTCGGGCAGGCTTTGGGCCTGACCGCAATGTGCACGAGTGGCCCCCTGGTCTTGCTCGACGCGGGCCCCGGACCGGGGAGGTGGGTAAAGCCGCGGAGCCCCCAGCCACGATGTACCCCTTTCTCTGGCATCACGTGGCTGCTGGCTGTGTGCGCGGCCCGGGCGTCGGCCGGGCTGGAGCGGGGCGGAGACAGAGCGCAGGCCCGGCCGGGGGCCGGGCCGCGCGCGGGGAGCGGAGCGAGCCGCCTTGAACCCGTGAAGAAGGTTGTTACTCAGGTCGCGTCGTGATGCGCCACAGGGGCGCGTCGTACTGCTCAGGGCGGCGGTTGATGAGCAGCTTGCGTAGGTCCTGGCGCTGGTTGCCGTTGAGGTTCAGGGCCTCGGTGATGTGGCGGAACGTCGTGTGGGTGATTCCGCGGTCCAGGGCTTCGGCCTCGAACTGCTCCAGCTGGGCCAGGACTGCATCCGGGGTCAGCTTCAGCGGCGCCCGCTCGTTGAGCCACGCGGCCTTGTTACGTTCGTAGTCGATCTCCGAGTAGCCGCAGATTTCACGGCTGTGCGTCTCCACCTCGTCGAGGCTCTCCGTCGAGATGACGGCTCGGGCCAGCCGGTTTCGGCTCAACGCCTCGTCCATATCCGCCTCGTGGACTGTCGGCCCTTCGTCCGTGAGCGATACGGGAAGTCCAGCGTCCCGCACTTCACACGTACCCCGCGCTCCTCGTGCAGTCGCCGCGAGCATCCCGGTTGCCTCGGACGGGTGCCATTCCAGGACTGAGCTGATCGACTCCGTGTCCTTCGCTGTGAAGGTGTGGACCAGAAGACCCAGCATGTCGCACAGGTCTTCGGACGGAAGTTCGCCGTCCAGACCGGGCCCGGCGACCAGGAGACGGATGGGCGCATTCACCTGACAGCACGCGGCCAGAGTCAGGGCGTCAGCAAGGGGGCTCTTGAGAGTCGGCTCGTCGCCTCGGGCCAGGATGTCGCCGCCGACGTCCAGGAGGTCGATCGACGTGGGTTCCAAGTGGCTCACCAGCTCGTCGAGTTGGCGAGCCACGCCTGCGGCGCCCTGGTAGGGATCGATCAGTGCGAACGTGTGCCGAAGCTCTGCCGCCAGTCGAGGAAGAGTAGAACCCGCCGGAGCGATCGGGCGGGCTTCTGCCGGCACTGCCGAGACGGACGGGGTGAGTTGTTCGAGGCCGGTGAAGTCGTGGACGCCTCGGGGGCCCGGGACCGGATCGACGAGCAAACGGTCCCACGCGTACGTGAGGATCACCGCCTGGTCCTCGTCGCCGTACAGGGCGGCATCAAGCATTACGGCGGCGACTGCGTCGCCCCCTCCTCCTGCTGCGACGATCAACCGCGTCATGCGGACAGCGTACGGGGTCGAACATTTGCCACCCACCCTATAGTGGCTAGAGGCCATAGCCACTTGGACAAGGAGGGGGCATGCCTCAGATCGAGGAGGCTCAGCCGAAGTATCTCCAGATCGCGCACTTCATCCGGGATCAGATCCTGCGGGGAGATCTGCGGCCGGGGGACGAGGTTCCTTCGGAACGGCAGCTTGCTGCGGACTGGAAGGTGTCGCGGCCGACGGCGGCCCGTTCGCTGGAGGCTCTGAGCCATCAGGGCCTGGTCGAGAAGCGGCAAGGGTCGGGCACGTACGTGCGGAGCCTCGAAGTGAACAGGCGCGCGCGGGAGTTGTACGGGCGGGCCAGGCAGACGGGGAAGATCTACACCTCGGGTGAGTACGCGGTCATCACGTCTGCGGGCTGGCTGGAGGCGCCGGACCACGTCGCTGAGGCGTTGGGCCTGGCCAAGGATCGGCGAGCCGTGCACCGCCGGCGCATCACCAACAACCAGGACGGGCCCATCACTCTCTCCACCTCGTGGTTCGCCCCAGATGTCGGCCAGAAGGCGCCCAAGCTCCTGGATCCCGAACGGATCCAGGAAGGCACCCTGATGTACGTCGAGAACATGACGGGGCGCCAGGGAAGCTACGCCGAGGACCGCATGTGCGCGCGGGCTGCCACGGACGAGGAATCGGCAGACCTGCAACTTGCTCCTGGCTCAGCCGTGTTGATCGTCCATCACGTCGTATTCGACCTCCAGGACCGGCCGTTGGAGTTTGCCGAAGCCACCTACCCGCCGCACCGTTGGGCGTTCGAGCAGGGCTACCCACTCGCCTGATGAGTCATCAGTTCCGTCGAACCGCTTGCACGCCACGAGTGGCTAATGCCACTATCCAGTAAGTGGCTAAGGCCACTTGATCGGAAGGGGGCACGGCGTGACGGGTCAGCGGCCGGAACAGGACGCGCGCTTAGCTTGCCGGGGTTGCCGGGGACGCGGTTGGAAGCGCGTCAGCTCGCGTACGGCGCTGGCGCTCTCCACCGTCAACGACCGTGCCCGTGCCACATCAAAGCGACGGTGCCTCGACTGCGACGGCACCGGCAGGGAGTGAGCACGGATGGCCTACACAATCGACCGCCACCCGGGCCCGGACGCACCGCGACTCGGAGCGATGGTCTTGCATCCCATCGCGGAGTCCGTGCCCCGGGCCCGGCGCTGGTTCCAGAAGTTCATCGCCCCGTACAACCCGGCCTGCTCGGTCGACGACTGCGCACTGATGATCTCCGAACTGGTCACCAATGCCATCGTCTACGGACGGTCGGATGATCCGTGGGTCGTGCGGGTGGAGTGGTTCCGCGAGGGAGCCTCGCTGCGCGTGGAGGTGCACAATCCCGGATTCCCGGCGAACGTGCGCGTGCGCCGACCAGACGCCAACGATGCGCATGGCCGCGGTCTCCTCCTGGTCGACTCCATCGCCGACTCCTGGCACTCCGGCCCGAGCCACTTCGGCGGTACGGTCGTGTCTTTCGTGATGGCCGATGCCTGGCCGTCTTGATGCGCAACCCCGTCTGTTCTGACGCTCGAACTGTCGCTAGTCTGGTTGACCAGTTGACTTGGCCAATCACGACAGGCGGCGTTCATGGCGTATGAGGTGGAGGCACCGAAGTACGTTCGCCTCGCGCAGACGATTCAGCGTCGCATCGAGGACGGGACGTATCCGCCGGGCACCCGCGTCCCCAGTGAGAACCAGCTGGTGCAGGCCTTCGGAATGTCCCGCCCGACCGTCGTACGGGCGCTGGAGCTGCTGAAGCGGGATGGCTGGCTGGAGTCCCGGCAGGGCTTCGGCACGATCGTGCGTGGTCGGCCGGCCGTCGCCGAGCAGAGGGACCGTCGGGGCCGTGAGGCGCTGGAGCGCGATGAGTCGCTGACCTCGGGACGCCTGGTCGAAGTCGGCCAGATCCCGGTGCCCGCCCGCGTCGCTTCCGCACTCGGGCTGCCAAAGCGGGCCAAGGTCCTTGTGCGCCGATTCCTTGTCGAAGCGGACGGCGAGGCTGTCGAGTTGGTCTCGTCGTACTTCCCCGCCGGCCTGGTCGATGGCACCGAGCTGGACAGTCCTGAGGCCATGCCTGGCAGCCCCCGTGAGCACCTGGAAGCCCGGAAGAGGATCCGCTTCGATCACGTCACGGAGCGGGTCTCTGCTCGACTGCCGGAAGGCGACGAAGCCGAGCTGCTCGACTTGCCAGTGGGTGTACCTGTCCTGAGCGTCCTCGTCATCGCGTGTGACGCTTCCGGGCAGGCGCTGCAAGTCTCTGACGTGCTGCTTCCTGCTGATCGACAGGAACTCGAAGACACCTATCGCTTGAACTAAGCCTCGTTTGAGGCCAGTTCCTCTCAATCTCCACTTGACAAGTCAACCTGGCATCCTTAGCTTCGAACTTGCTAAGTCAACTTGTCAGGTGACAGGTTGATCGACATCCGAAGAAGGAGAAATCCCTGTGCGTGTGATCCGCATCGACACCTCTGCCGCGACGATCCTGCTCACCGAAGCCCCGGCACCGAAGGTGCGCGACCGGCAGACTGGTGAGATCGCCAAGGACGCCGTCAGCGGAGAGGCGCTCATGACGGTTGGCGTCGTCTTCATCGACGAAGGCGAGTCGTCTCTGGTCCAGGTCACCATCCCCGAGAGCGGGGTGACGGACGGCCTGACCGTCGGGGCTCCCGTCTCGCTGCCGGGGCTCATCGCCCGTCCGTGGGAGAGCGTGTTCAACGGCCAGCAGCGGCACGGCATCGCCTACCGGGCCACCGCTGTTGCTCCCGGCGCCTTCCCGATGGCTCAGGCGGGCTGATCGAGGTGACCGACCTGATGACGGTGGCCGAGGTTGGCGGGGCGCTTGCTGCGATAGGCGGCGCGGCCTATGCCCGGCACGCTCACCCGGCGGCGTACTGGTCCACGGTCGGGCTTCCGGTCTCGGTGGCCCGGCTCCTGATCTCATACTCCTCGACGATGGACGCGTGCGGCCTCACGGTCGAGCCGTCTCGCTGGCGTGCACTGGCTGTCAGGGCAACTACCCGCCGTGAGGTCCGGCCCGTCCCGCCTCGCCGGGGTCTGGTCCGGCCCACCTCGACTGGCCTGCGTCTCCGGCTTCGTCTGGCTCCGGGCCAGGAGCCGGCGGATGTGGCGGTTTCGGCCGAACGGCTCCGGCACGCTTGGGGTGTACACGCCGTGTACGTCCGGGACATCAAGCCCGGCGTCGTCGAACTGCGGCTCGTCGGCTTCGATGTTCTGCGGAAGGTCCGGATGCCTCGCCGGACCGAAGGAGGCCACCTCCGGGTTCCGGTGGCTCTGCGGGAGGACGCGACCGCGTTCGTACGCGACTACCGCGCCGTACCGCATGAACTCGTCCTCGGGGCCACGCTGTCCGGTAAGTCCATGTACCTGCGCAACCTGCTCACCGGCCTGGCCTCTCAGCCGGTGGTGCTGGTCGGCATCGACTGCAAGCGTGGGGTTGAGCTGGCACCGTTCGCTCCCCGGCTTTCTGCACTGGCGACCGATCCGGAACAGGCGGCCGAGCTGCTCCCCGTCCTCGTAAAGGAAATGGAGAACCGATACGACCTGATCAAGGCCCGGCAGGGCATCGCACCCGGCACCCCTGATGAGCTGATCACTTCGGACATCTGGGGCCTGCCCGAGAGCGAACGCCCCGCACCGCTCGTCCTGTTCATCGACGAGGTGGCCGAACTCTTCCTCGTCGCCACACGGAAGGAGGAAGAGCGGCGGGACGAGATGGTCACCCAGCTCATCCGCCTCGCCCAGCTGGGCCGCGCCGCCGGCATCTACCTGGAGGTCTGCGGGCAGCGCTTCGGCGCCGAGCTGGGCAAGGGCGCCACAATGCTCCGGGCGCAGCTCACCGGCCGCGTCTGCCACCGAGTCAACGACGAAGCCTCCGCCAAGATGGCGCTCGGCGACATCGCCCCTGAGGCTGTCTTCGCGGCCTGCGCCATCGCCTCCGAGCTGCCCGGCCTGGCCGTGGTCGGCGATACGTCCGGCGGCTGGTCCCGCATCCGCACTCCGTATCTCTCCCTCACCGACGCTGCGGCCACCTGTCGCGAGACGGCCCACCTCGCCCCCGACGTACCGGCGCTCGCACCCTTCCGGCCGTACGTCCCGCCAGTCGCGCCGGTCCCCGTGCAGGGCTCCGGGCCGGTAGCCACTCCACGCCCGGTCGCCGAGTAGCCGCACCCGCTCCCACGGTCGGCGTGGCCGTCCCGCGCCGAGTCCTTACCCCCTCATGCCCGCATCCGGAAGGAGTGGCGCCGTGCGTGCCCTGCCCGTCCGCGTTGACGCCGTACTCGTCCAAGCACTGATCGCCGCCGCGCTGTCCTTCGCCCACCTGCACGACCTGGCCTCGGCCGCCGGACAGCACGGCTGGAAGGCGTGGGCCTACCCGGTCTCCGTCGACCTGCTGATGGTGGCGGCCTGGCGACGGCTCCGCTCCGGCGAGGCGAAAGCGGCCGGGTGGTGCTGGTTCCTCGTCGCGCTGACCGCGTCGCTCGGCGCCAACGTCGCCACCGCCGGCCTGCTCGACCTGGACGACGTACCGGCCTGGCTACGCATCCTCGTCGCGGGCTGGCCCGCCGTCGCATTCCTGGGCGGGACCCTCCTCGCTCATGGAGCACCGAAGCCGGTTAAGGCTCCGGCGACGGTGCCCGAACGGCCCTCGACGGTCGCAGTACCGGAACCCATCGCCGAAGAGAGCGAACCGCCTGAGACGGCGGCCGAACTGCCTCCGACCGAACCGGAGTCGGCCCGGCCGTCGCCGTCCCCGGTGCCACCCGCCCTCGTCGATCTGGCCCGCAAGGTCGCCAACGAACACCGCGCCCGGACCGGGACCCCCATCGACACCTCAACACTTCGCGCCCGGCTCGGCGTACCGATGCCGCTCGCCGAAGCCATCGCAACCCAACTCACCTGACACCGGAGGAACTTCCCCCGTGCGCCCCTCCACGCTCCGCGCGCTGAAACGAGCCGCCGAGCTCACCCGACAGAACCGCCTCACCGAAGCCGTGCTGATCGCCGAGCCGGTCATCCTCGCCGCCGACAGCTACGAGGGCGACGAGATCTTGCGCTGGCTCGCCCAGCACGTCACCGACTTCACCGGCGAGACGAAGAAGGAGACCGACTGATGCCCGCCAACCGCCGCTTCCGCCGAGTCGTCCGTATCGGCCCCGTCCAGGTCGCCACCTACTACGACAGCCGGGGTCGCGAGAAACACACCGCCGCCTGCACGGCTCCGCGCTGCGGCTTCTCCACCGACTACGACAGCCGGGCCGCCGCCGAGCTGGCCGCCCGTACGCACCGCTGCCGCGTCCGCTGACCCGCTGAGGAGACCCCGTGACCGTCTCGCTCCCGCTCGTCTTCGTCCTGGGTGTCATCGCCTGGGCCGCGATCAAGTTCCTCGGCGTCCGCCTCTGGGTCGCCGTCGTGATCGCGCTGTTCGGCTTCTGGCTCTCGCACACCGTCCTCGCCCCGGCCATCGAATCCGGCACCCGCACCGGGGTCGACGTCGTCAACGGCACCCACAAGTGACAAGGAGTCCCACGATGTTCCGCCCCAAGCTGCCCGACACCCCCCACGTTCCGAGCATCACCACGCACATCCCGCACGACCACGCACCCGTCCCGGCTCCTTCCGCCGGCCGCCCGGTCGCCCCGTACGTGAGCGTCGGGGTCGGCGCGGTCGCCGCCGTGGTCGTCGTGGGCGTCGTACTCACCGCGCTCCTGGCGGCGGTCGCCGTCTCGGCCGTGTCCGTGGCCATCGCCGCCGTAGTCCTGCGCTCGCTCGTCAGCGGCGCGAACAAGCGCTGACCGGCCTCCGGGGCGGCAACAACGCCGCCAAGCATCCCGCCGCCCCGGGGCCGTCCCTCCCAACCGCCGAAACAGCCGAAAGGAAGTCCCATCATCACCCGGCAGACTCCGCCCCCGCTGGCGGAACTCTCCATGCTGGCCTCGCTCGGCACCATGCCCGAACTGGCCCACCAACTCTCCGGCCTGGGCGGTTGCACCCATCCCGTCCGCCTCGACGGCCACCGCACTGAGTACGCGGTCAACGAGACAACCGGCGAGATCGGCCGAGTCCTGCACCACCTGGACTCCGCCACCCTCCCCGCCGGTCAGCTCCTCGTCCGCTGCAACAACCGCCGCGCAACCCGCTGCGCCGCCTGCGCCGAGACGTATCGCCGCGACACCTACCACCTGATCACCGCCGGACTCCACGGCGGCAAGGGCACCTCGGAACAGGTCGCCACGCACCCCCGGGTCTTCGCCACGTTCACCGCTCCGAGCTTCGGGCCGGTCCACAACCGCCCGAGCGGCGGACGAGACTGCCGCTGCGGCACCCGCCACGACGAGCAGGATCCCGCGCTAGGTACGCCTCTCGCTCCGGACACGTACGACTACGAAGCGGCCGTGCTCTGGAACGCGCATGCCGGTGCCCTGTGGCGGCGCTTCTCGATCTACCTTCGTCGGGAGGTCGCCAAGCGCGCCGGCCTCACCCAACGGGCGTTCCGTCATCACGCGCGGATCTCCTTCGCGAAGGTGGCCGAGTACCAGAGACGCGGTGCCGTCCACTTCCATGCCGTAATCCGCCTCGACGGGCCCGAGGGAGGAGACACCACGCCACCCGCGTGGGCCACGGCCGATCTGCTCAGCGACGCCATCCAAGCCGCAGCTACGGCCGCCCGTGTCGCGGGACCGGAAGTGGACGGCCGGGCGCACAGCTTCGTCTTCGGTCGTCAACTCGACGTCCGCCCCATCCGCTCCGCCGACTTCGACGACGGCCAGGAGCTGACCGAGCGAGCCGTGGCGGCGTACATCGCCAAGTACGCCACCAAAGGCGCCGAAACGGCGACCGGCACCCTGGACCGCCCGATCCGCTTCCTCGCCGAGCTGGCTCAAACCCGGATCAGCGACCACGCCCAGCGCATGATCCGCACAGCATGGTCTCTCGGCGGACGTCGAGAGTTGGCGGACCTCCGCCTTCGAGCCTGGGCGCACATGCTCGGCTTCCGCGGCCACTTCTCCACCAAGTCCCGCCGCTACTCCACCACCCTCGGCGCCCTGCGTGATGCCCGGGCCGACTGGCGCCGTGCACAGGCCGTGCCGACTGTCCCGGAGGACGGCGAAACCACGCTCGTCCTCGCTCACTGGGTGTTCGCCGGAACTGGCCTGAGTGCAGCAGAGACATGGCTCGCTGCCTCCCTCGAACCCGCCCCTGGAACGGAAGGAGAGCCCACCCATGGCTGACCGACGCCGTTCCTCGGCGGAAATGGCAGCCGCATCGCGCGCCCTGCCCTCGCGGTTCCTGACTCCTGACGACCTGGTGGAGATGTTCGAGCTGCCCAGCGTCGAGACTGTCTACCAGTGGCGCCGCAAGCGCACCGGCCCCCGAGGCTTCCGCGTCGGCCGGCACCTCCGCTTCGACCCGGCGGACGTGCAGGCCTGGGTGGACGCCCAGCGTGAAGGGGTGGCTGCCTGATGGCTGGGCACATCCAAGACCGCTGGTACAAGACCGAGGTCGGGCCTGATGGCAAGACACGCAAGGTCAAGAGCGAGCGCTACGGCACGGGTATGCGCTATCGCGCTCGCTACGTCGGCCCGGACGGCACTGAGAAGTCGAAGAGCTTCCCCGACCGGCAGAAGCGGCTGGCTGAACAGTGGCTGGCTCACACTGAGGCGGACATGGCGCGCGGGCAGTACATCGACCCGCGCGCGGCCCGGATCACGTTCCAGCAGTACGCCGAGAACTGGGTGACCCACGCGCCGGATCCGAACACCCAGGCGTCGATGGAGTCGCAGCTTCGGCTGCACGCCTTTCCGTACCTGGGCTCGCGTCCTCTTGGCTCCTTCCAGCCCGCTCACATACGTGACTGGGTGAGGCAGCTACAGGAGAACGGTGTCCGTGGCTCGTACGCTCGGACGATCTACTCCAACGTGCGGGCAGCTCTGAGCGCGGCCGTGGACGACGGGCACCTTCCCCGGAACCCGTGCGCTGCCCGCTCGGTCCGGCCGCCCACCGTGGACAACAAGCGCGTCGTCCCGTGGACAGCGGAACGGGTCTTCGCCGTCCGGGCCGGCATGCCCGAGCGGTACCAGACCATGGTTGACCTGGGCGGCGGCTGCGGGCTTCGTCAGGGCGAGATCCTGGGCGTCGCCGTCGACGCCATCGACTTGGCGGCGAACACGCTCCACGTTGTCCAGCAGCTGAAGCTGAGCCGCAGCAAGCCTGTGTTCGCTCCGCCCAAGGGCGGCAAGCTGCGGGACGTACCGCTTCCCGGGCCGGTCGCCGATGCGCTCCGGGAGCACATGAAGCGGTTCCCGCCGGGCGAGATCACCTTGCCGTGGAAGGTGGCAGACGGGCCTCCGGTGACCAAGCGACTGATCTTCACCGGGCCGCGTGGTGGGCACGTCTGGCGGACTTCCCTCAACGAGGAAGTGTGGAAGCGTGCGCTGGCCTCGGCGGATGTGATCCCCGACCGGAAGCCCGGCGAGTCGTACGCGGAGTCCCGCGAGAACGGCATGCATGCTCTCCGCCACTTCTACGCCTCGGTGCTCTTGGACGCCGGAGAGAACATCAAGGCCCTCGCCGAGTACCTCGGCCACTCGGACCCTGGCCTGACGCTCCGCGTGTACGCGCACCTCATGCCTTCCAGCCAGGAGCGTACTCGGAAGGCAATTGAAAGCACTTACAAGGCGATGCACTTACGGACCAAACAAGGAAAGCGGAAGACGTAAGCCGGAAAACGCAACCTGGAAGCTTAGCCGGAAAGCCAAACCGGAGAGCCAAGCCGGAGACCTAAGAGAATCCCCTTACAAGGAAAGAGGGCTCCTTGGCTAACGCACAACAGCAGCATCCTGGAGAACAGGGCGATACGAGATGACACAGGAGGGCGCCAGGCAACACGATGCGACACCGGACGGCACGGAGCGGCGTGGAGCGGCATGGAGCGATGCAGGGCGACACGGAGCGGCACGAGGCGACTCTGGAAAGATTGGAGAGTCTTGAAAGTCTCCAAGAGAAGTTGGAGCGCCCTAGCTGTCCACGATCGTGGACAATCCGTCTACGAAAACGAACAAGGCGGCTTTTAGCTGCGCGTTTGTCTGGCGCGTGATGACTATGGGAAAGTTCCAGCGGCATGCGAATGCCGCCCGGGCAGGGGCGGCATTCGTCTCCATTGCCACGTCCCAGAAATCACCTTGGCAAGTGAACCGAGCACAGCTGGAGTGCCCTATGGTCCCACGCGTCGGCGTGACCGTCGACATCCACCCCCGCGATCTGCCGATCGCTCTCATCGGCACAGCCGGCGGCGCGCTCGCCCTCTGGGCCGACGCTCCCGCCGAGATCGCCGTCCCCGTGGTGCTCCTGATCGTCCTCGACATCCGCGTACGCCGCTGGCGCCGACGCACCTGACGGCCCACAGGCGGCCCAGCCCCACCAAGAAGCCCCCGCCCCGCGAAGAAACCGCAGGTCGGGGGCTTACTGGCGTCGAGTTACTTCTTCTTGCCCTGGTTCTTGACCGCCTCAATGGCAGCCGCAGCCGCCTCCGGGTCCAGGTACTTGCCCCCCGGCGTCACCGGCTTGAAGTCGGCGTCGAGCTCGTAGTAGAGCGGGATGCCCGTGGGGATGTTCAGGCCGGCGATGTCGGCGTCGGAGATGCCGTCGAGGTGCTTGACCAGGGCGCGGAGGCTGTTGCCGTGGGCGGCGACGAGGACCGTGCGGCCGGTCAGGAGGTCGGGGACGATGCCGTCGTACCAGTACGGGAGCATGCGGACGACGACGTCCTTGAGGCACTCCGTGCGCGGGCGCAGCTCCGGGGGGATCGTCGCGTAGCGGGGGTCGTCCGACTGGGAGAACTCCGTGCCGTCCTCGAGCGCGGGCGGCGGGGTGTCGTACGAGCGGCGCCACAGCATGAACTGCTCCTCGCCGAACTCGGCGAGGGTCTGGGCCTTGTCCTTGCCCTGGAGGGCGCCGTAGTGACGCTCGTTGAGGCGCCACGAGCGGTGGACGGGGATCCAGTGGCGGTCGGCCGACTCCAGCGCCAGCTGCGCCGTGCGGATCGCTCGCTTCTGGAGGGACGTGTGGACCACGTCGGGGAGAAGATCGGCGTCCTTCAGGAGCTCGCCACCGCGGACCGCCTCCTTCTCGCCCTTCTCGTTGAGGTTGACGTCCACCCAGCCGGTGAACAGGTTCTTCGCGTTCCATTCGCTCTCGCCGTGGCGGAGGAGGATCAGCTTGTACGGTGCGTCGGCCATGCGTCCGAGCGTAATCGAAGGCTTTGGCCGGGTGCTCCCCGCGCTCGAAGAGCGGACGGTTGACGGGATCTGTTAATCCAGTGGCCTCCCGGACGGGCGCGCTTGTAAGTTGCGGGGGCCGCCCGAGGTTCTTACATCGGCACTTGCATCGGTACTTGCATCGGTTCTTACATCCGTGGGGGATTCCTGTGTCCATCGCCGCCCTGAGACGCGCCACCCGCGAGACCGTCTCCGGGCTCCCCCGCGAGTTCTGGTGGCTGTGGACCAGCACCCTGGTGAACCGGCTGGGTGCCTTCGTAGCGACCTTCATGGCGTTGTACCTCACCCTCGATCGCGGCTACTCCGCCACCTACGCCGGCCTCGTCGCCGCGCTGCACGGCCTCGGCGGCGTCATCTCGTCGATCGGGGCCGGGGTCATGACCGACCGGCTCGGGCGGCGGCCCACCCTTCTCGTGGCCCAGGCCTCCACCGCCGTGTCCGTGGCGTTGCTCGGGTTCGTGCACCACCCCGTCGCCATCGCCGCCGTCGCCTTCCTCGTCGGCGCGACCTCCAACGCCTCCCGGCCCGCCGTGCAGGCGATGATGGCCGACATCGTGCGGCCCGAGGACCGGGTGCGCGCCTTCTCGCTCAACTACTGGGCCATCAACCTCGGCTTCGCCATCTCCTCCATGGCCGCCGGGTTCATCGCCGAGGTCAGCTATCTCGCCGGGTTCCTGATCGAGGCGGGGATGACGGCCGTCTGCGCGGTCGTCGTGTTCGTCAAGCTGCCCGAGTCGCGGCCCCGGCTCACCAAGACGGACGAGAGTGGCGAGGAGGTCCGGCTCGGGACCGTCCTGCGCGACGGGCGCTTCATGAGCATCGTCGGGCTGTCCTTCCTCGTCGCCTTCGTCTTCCAGCAGGGCTCGGTGGGACTGCCGATCGCCATGGGCGACGCCGGGTTCTCGCCCGCCGACTACGGTCTCGCCATCGCCATCAACGGCGTCCTGATCGTCGCGCTCCAGATCCCGGTCACCCGGTTCATCGAGCGACGCGACGCCGGGCGGATCCTCATCGTCTCGTCCCTGCTCGCCGGGTACGGCTTCGGGCTCACCGCCTTCGCCGGGTCGGTCGGCGTCTTCGCGCTGACCGTGTGCGTGTGGACGCTCGGCGAGATGCTGAACGCGCCCACCCAGACCGGCCTCGTCGTCCGCCTCTCCCCCACCCAGGGACGCGGCCGCTACCAGGGCATGTACACCCTCTCCTGGTCGGTGGCGGCGCTGGTCGCGCCCCTCACGTCCGGCCTCGTCATCGACCGGTTCGGGGCCGAGTGGCTGTGGGGGATGTGCGCGGTCGTCGGCACGGTGGCGGCGGTCGGGTACGGCATGCTCATGCGGCGACTGCCGGCGGAGGCACCGGCCACCGACCCGGCGCCCACCGACCCGGCGCCCATCGACGCGAAGCCCGAGGTCAGCCCGGCCTGACCACACCCCGGCCTGACCACACCCGGCCCACCGCACGGACCCCTCTGACCGCACGAACCCCGCTCACCGCACAGACCCCGCTCAGGGGTGCATCCGCGCCCCCTTCATCACCTTGTCCACCGCGTTCCTCGGCCCGTACACCGCCAGCCCCACCAGATCCAGCTCCCCCGTCGGCACCGCCCGCACCGCCGCCCGGTTGTCGCGGTCGTTGCCCGTGGTGAAGAGGTCGGACGTGAACACCGCGCGCGGGAGAGCGCGGGACAGCACGCGCGCGTGGGCCGTCGTCAGGTTCTCCTTCGTGCCCTCGAAGACCAGGACCGGCTGGCGGAACATCGGCTGGTAGCCCACCCCGTCCGCATCCTCGTACGGCTCCCCGATCACCTCGGGGAACTCCGTTCCCAGGCCGCTGACCAGGAAGGCGCTGACGTTCAGACGCTGCCAGGTCTCCAGGTCCTCGCGCAGCAGGACGGCGATCTTGGTGTCGAAGCGGACGGGTTCCATGGCGGCGGTCGTGCCGCTCATGGCAGTCGTGGCGGTCGTGTCGTTCATACGGCGAGACTGGCGGCCGCCCTCCCCCTCCGTCTTGTACGTTCTTTGCATGGCCGCCGCACGGAACCGCCAGGAAGTCTCCGCGTGGCGCCCCTCCGTCCCGGGCGTCACCGAGGTCTTCCACGCCCACTTCACCGAGTACGCGTACCCGATGCACGTCCACCAGGCCTGGACGCTGCTCATCGTCGACGACGGCGCCGTCCGCTACGACCTCGACCGGCACGAGCACGGCACCCCGCACGACACGGTGTCCCTCCTCCCACCGCACGTCCCGCACAACGGCTCCCCCGCCACCCCGCACGGCTTCCGCAAACGCGTCCTGTACCTGGACAGCACCCGGCTCGGCGACGATCTCATCGGCCCGGCGGTGGACTCCCCCGACCTCCGCGACCCGGTGCTCCGACTGCGCGTCGGCCAACTGCACGCCGCCCTCGCCCACCCCGGCGACGAGCTGGAGGCCGACAGCCGGCTCACCCTCATCGGCGACCGGCTGCGCGCCCACCTGCGGCCCAGGAGCCTCACCGGCATCCCGCGTCGCGACCCGGCGCTCGCGGGGCGGCTGCGCGAACTCCTCGACGAGCGGGTCGTCCAGGGCATCGCCCTCGACGAGGCCGCGGCGCTCGTCTCGGCCCATCCCGCCCATCTCGTACGGTCGTTCAGCACCGCGTACGGCATCGCCCCGCACCAGTACCTGATGTCCCGTCGCGTCGACCGCGCCCGCCGGCTGCTGCTGGAGGGCCGGTCGCCGGCCGAGGTGGCGGTCGCGACCGGCTTCTACGACCAGTCCCATCTCACCCGCCACTTCCGGAAGCTGGTGGGGGTGCCGCCGGGGCGCTACCGGAACAGCGCGCGCTGAGCGTCGTACAGATTGCGCGGGCGTACGACGTCCGTGGTGCCGTACAGCTCCAGGCGGGAGTGGAGGTCACCGGCGAAGTCGGGTACGTCGATCTGGTCGAACTCCCTGACCTCGTTGATGCCGACGGTGGCGGAGTACGGCGCCAGGCCGTCGAGGCGGATCATGCCCGCGCGGGCGTTGGTCACCCGGACGTTCCAGTGGGTGAAGCGCGCTCCGAACAGCGGGCCCGCGCTCGCGTCGCCGCCGTGGCGGCCGTTGTTGTCCACGGTGATATCGGTGCGGACGTTGGCGAAGGGCAGGCCGCGGTGGCTGTCGAAGGTGCCCATCCGCATGTCGCCGCGTGACCAGACGTTGTGGGAGGACAGGCCCTCGACGTTGATGCCGTGCAGCTGGGTGCCGGCGGGGGCCGGGGTGGTACGGGCCTCGATCGTGAAGTCCTCGATCAGGTTGTCGTGCGAGCCCTCGCGGCAGAAGTAGGGGTGGTGGCTGCCGCGGCCCGCCACGCGCGTGTGCCGGAGCGTACAGGCGGAGGCCGCGACCAGGCCGAAGCCGTTGTCGACGTGGCGGACCGTCACGTCGTCCACCCAGCAGTCGTAGGCGCATTGGAGGACGACGCCGTTGTGGCCCTTGTCGAGGAGGTGGGGTTGTTGGGGGGTCTCCGTCGCCTCCAGGGTGAGGCCCTCGACGCCTGATCCCGACAACTCCGGGATGTGGGTGGTCAGTTGTGGGTTCCACTCCGGGCGTACGTCGAGCGGGAGCGGGCGTTCGAGGGTGACCTTGCGGCCGTGGACGCGGGTGATGCGGACCGGCCACTCGTAGGGGACGTACGACGTCAGCTTCGTCTTGTCGTCCCAGGTGTAGGCCTCGGGGCCCGGGCCGCCGCCGCACATGTGCTCCAGGAGGGTGTGCTCGGCGTCGTCGGCGAGGCGGAGGAGGACCAGGGCGCCGGGGCGCAGCGACGACGGGTCCGTGACGGTCACCGTCCAGGAGCCTCGGCGGGCCGGAGCGACGCCGGTGAGCGGGCGCCATTCGTCGCGGCGGTTGCCCGTCCAGCCCTCGAACGGCCAGTTCTTCGCCCTGATCGCGGCTACGAGGGAGTTCCAGCGGCCCTCGGGAGCCAGCCAGATCAGGCCGCCCGCCCAGGACCAGGACGACTTGTCGCCGCCGTAGCGGGAACCGTAGGCGCCGATCAGTTCGGTGAGGTTCTTCGTCGCGTGGAGCTTCGTACGGGAGCTTCCCGCGCCGCGGAGGACCACGTTCGAGTGGCCGACGCGGATCACGTCGTCGATGCGGAACGTGCCGGGCGGGATGGTGACCGTGCCACCGCCGGCCCTTCCGGCGGCGGCGATGGCACGGTTGATCGCGGGGGCGGAGTCGGTCGTGCCGTCGGGCGTGGCACCGAAGTCGCGGATGTCGGCTACGACGGGGCGGCGGAGGAAGCGGGGCGCTCCGGCGCGGTGGCCGGCTCGGCCTATGTAGGGGATCTGGGGGTGGGTGAAGGGGGCGCGGGTGAACTCGCGCCAGAGGGACGGGACTTCAGTGGCGGACGCCGCCTGTGCGGCGCCTGCCGTCGTGCCGGTCGCCGCGGCCAGCGCCACGGCCGTGGCCCCGCCGAGCATGGTCCGTCTGGTGAGAGGCGATCCGGTGGGATGCGCATGGCCCATGTCCGTACTTCCTTCCATGCGGCTCTTCATGGATGTGAACGACGTTCAGAATTGCGTTGGCCGGTGAGCATGCCACGGGACCCCTGCGCCGTGAAGAGGGTGCGCAAGGGTTACTTAGTACAGACCGGGTACGGCCCTCTGTGCGGGACTTGAATTCAGCGAGCGGGCCGCTGGGTCAGATGACTGAACGCATCCAGATTCCGCGTCGACTCGCCGCGCGCGACGCGCCACTCGTACTCCTTGCGGATCGCGGACGCGAAGCCCAGCTCCAGGAGGGTGTTGAAGGCGCCGTCCGCCGCCTCCAGGACCTGGCCGAGGAGGCGGTCGATCTCGTCGGCGGTGACGGCGGCGAGCGGGAGCTTGGCGGTGACGTAGACGTCGCCCAGCTGGTCGACGGCGTAACTCACGCCGTACAGCTTGAGGTTGCGCTCCAGGAGCCAGCGGTGGACGCCGGGTTCGTTCTCGTCGGGGTGGCGGATGACGAAGGCGTTCAGCGACAGGGAGTGGCGGCCGAGGAGGAGGGAGACCGTCGTCGACAGCTTGCGGGTGCCGGGGAGCTTGACGACGTAGTTGCCGGGGTCCGGGCTCTCCCACTCCAGCTCGGCGTCCTTGAGGGCTCCCTCGACGACCTGCGCCGCCTTCTGTGCGGCAGCCATGCGTGCGTCAGCCATGGTGGGAGCGTACGCGACGCCGGTGGGCGTGGCTCGCGGCGACGTAGACGTCCGCCGTGGCCGCGGCTGCCGCGTCCCAGCCGAAGGACTGGGCGTGCCGGGCCGCGGCCTCGCCCATCCGTGGGGACAGGTGCGGGTCGTCGGCGAAGGCGCGGAGCACGCGCGCGTAGTCGGCCGGATTGTGGCCCTGGACCAGGAATCCGGTACGGCCGTCCCGTACGGCCACCGGGAGGCCGCCCACCGACGCCGCCAGCACCGGCGTGCCCGCCGCCTGCGCCTCGATGGCCACCAGCCCGAACGACTCGCTGTACGACGGCATGACCAGCAGCGACGCCGCCCGGAACCAGTCCGCGAGCTGCTCCTGGCCGACGGGCGGGCGGAACCGTACGACATCCGCGATGCCCAGGCGGGCGGCCAGCTTCTGCAGGCCCTCGGGCTTGGCGAGGCCGCTGCCGCTGGGGCCGCCCACGATCGGGACGAGGATGCGGGAGCGAAGCTCGGGGTGTTCGTCGAGGAGGACGGCCACCGCGCGCAGGAGGACGTCGGGGGCCTTCAGGGGCTGGATGCGGCCCGCGAAGAGGGGGATCAGGGCGTCCTGGGGGAGGTCGAGGCGGGCGCGGGCCGCGGCTCGGCCGTCGGCGGGCGAGAAGCGGGTGAGGTTCACTCCGGGGTGCACCACGGCGACCTTGTCGGGGTCGGCGGCGTAGTGCCGTACGAGTTCTTCGGACTCCTCGGCCGTGTTCGCGATGAGGCGGTCGGCGGCCGTGACGATCTGGGTCTCGCCGATGACGCGGGCGGCGGGCTCGGGGGTGTCGCCGTCGGCGAGGTTGGCGTTCTTGACCTTGGCCATGGTGTGCATGGCGTGCACCAGGGGGGCGCCCCAGCGCTGGGCCGCCAGCCAGCCGACGTGGCCGGAGAGCCAGTAGTGGGAGTGGACCAGGTCGTAGTAGCCGGGGCGGTGGCCGGCCCAGGCCTGCATCACGCCGTGGGTGAAGGCGCAGAGCTGGGCGGGGAGGTCCTCCTTGTTGAGGCCCTCGTAGGGGCCCGCGTCGATGTGCCGGACCAGGACGCCGGGGGCGAGCTCGACGGTGGGCGGGAGGTCCGTGGCCGTCGTGCGCGTGAAGATCTCGACCTCGATGTTGATCGCGGCGAGGCGCTGCGCGAGCTCCACGATATAGACGTTCATGCCGCCGGCGTCGCCGGTGCCCGGCTGGTGGAGCGGGGAGGTGTGCACGGAGAGCATGGCCACGCGGCGGGGGCGGCGGTGCGGCAGACGGAGCCGCGGGTGGGCCGCCGGGGAGCGACGCCCGAGCCTGCTGACGTAGTGGCTCACGTGGCGTTCCTCCTTGGCTGCGGGCATGCCGGGTGGAGGGTGCGCGGGCCCTCCAAGGGGGTGCAACAGCGGAGGGAGGGGTTCCCATTCCGGGTGGGGTGGTTTTTGCCGAGGCATTACCGAAGGTCGCTCAACTGTTCGGGGCTTGGGTGCGTTGGGGGCACCTGTCGAGGGTGGCCTGGAAGTGCTGCCACCTACCCTCGTATCCATGACACCCCGCGCAGCCGCCCGCCCCGTGGGAACGGTGACTCGCGGGACGACCAACCCCAACCGGCTTCGCCGTATGGACCGCTGGATCGCCTACGCACACGGGGCCGAGCTCCGTCGGGCCGCGGATCCGGTCGCGGTCGACCTGGGGTACGGCGCCGCTCCATGGACGGCCGTGGAGTTGCTCGGTCGGCTGCGTACCGTCGCGCCACGCGTGCGCGTGGTCGGTGTGGAGATCGAGCCGGCCCGGGTTGCCGCAGCCAAGCCGTATGAGCGGGAGGGGCTCGTCTTTCGGCACGGCGGGTTCGAGATTCCCGTCCCGCAGCGGCCCCTGCTCGTGCGGGCCGCGAATGTGCTGCGGCAGTACGAGGAGGGGGAGGTCGCCGGGGTCTGGGAGCGGCTGTGTGCGCGGCTCGCGCCGGCCGATCCGGTGTCGGGGGCGCTCGGCGGGCTCCTCGTGGAGGGGACCTGCGACGAGATCGGGCGCCGGCATGTGTGGGTCGCGCTCGGGCCGGAGGGGCCGCGTACGGTGACCTTCGCGACGCGGCTGGGCTCGCTGGAGCGGCCGTCGGACCTCGCCGAGCGACTGCCGAAGGCGCTCATCCACCGCAATGTTCCCGGCGAGCCCGTGCACCGATTCCTGCGTGACTTCGATCGCGCCTGGGCCGCTGCCGCGCCCTACGCGTCGTACGGCGCACGTCAGCGCTGGATCCGGGCGGTGCGGGACCTCGCCGTCGACTGGCCGGTGACGGACGGGCCGGTGCGGTGGCGGCAGGGGGAAGTGACGCTGCGGTGGGAGGCGTTGGCGCCGCGGGGCTGACTCCGAGTCTGTGACCTGACCCCGTGGCCTGGCCCCTGGCCTGATCCGTGATCTGCGGGGAACGATCTCCGCGAGTCGTTCGTCACAAAGGCGGGGAGAACGTCATGACGGGGAGGGAACGGGGGGAAGCAGACCTCTGTCACTTTGCGCGCCGTCGTGGCACGATCCCCCGGACGCTCGTAAGTTACTGACGAGACATCAGTTTGGGGGCAACAGGTATGGGCTCGGGCAAGCGCGGCCTGATCGCATCGGCCGTGATCGTCGTCTGCGCGGTCACCGTACTGGCGGCACCAGGCACGGCTTTCGCGGCACCCACCCCCACCCCGTCACCGAGCACGTCCCCCTCCTCGTCCCCGACCACCGTGTCGAACAAGGACCTTGAGGAGGTCCGCCAGAAGCTCGAAACGCTCTACCACGCCGCGGCCGTCGCCACCGACGAGTACAACGCCGCCGAGGAAGCGACCGAGAAGCAGTCCGCCGAGATCGTCGCGCTGGCGAAGAGGATCGTCAAAGGCCAGGAGAAGCTCGCCGAGTTGAAGAAGCGCGCGGGCGCCGCGGCTGCCGCCCAGTACCGCTCCGGCGGACTGCCCGACGAGGCGAAGCTGATGCTCAGCGACGACCCGCAGGAATTCCTCGACGGCGCGGGCCGGGTGTTGCAGGGCGGGCGGGCCGCCAAGGGGCTGCTCGCCGAAATGACCCGTACCCAGCAGGACTTGGAGCTGTACGCCAAGGACGCCTCCGCGCAGTGGCACAAGCTGGAGGCGGGCCGCAAGGCCAAGGCGGCCGCCCAGAAGAAGATCGAGAAGCAGATCAAGGCGGCCGAACAGCTCGAATCCCAGCTGGAGAAGGAGGAGCTGGAGCGCCTCGCCAAGCTGGAGGAGGAGGCCGCCTACAAGGCGCAGACCGCCTGGCTGGACTCCGGCGTTCTGAAGGACCTCGACACCAAGGCCTCGGCACAAGGTCGCAAGGCCGTCGAGTATGCCTCGGCCCAGCTGGGCAAACCGTATGAATGGGGCGCCGAGGGGCCGAAGACGTACGACTGTTCCGGCCTGACGTCACAGGCGTGGGCGAGCGCCGGGAGCGGCATTCCGCGGACCTCGCAGGAGCAGTGGAAGCAGCTCGAGCGCATCGACGTCGAGGACATGCGCCCCGGCGATCTCATCATCTACAACGACGACGCCAGCCATGTCGCGCTGTACATCGGCGACGGCGCCATCATCCACGCCCCGCGTCCCGGGCGCACGGTGACCGTCGCAGGGGCGGGCTCGATGCCGATCCTCGGGGTGGTTCGGCCCGATGCGAGTTGATTCGGGGCGTCTTGTGATGAGTGGGTCGTGACCCGTACCACGTGACCCACCCCACGTCACACAGCCACCAAACCCCGGGTGGACGTGACGTTCGTCATCCCCACCCCCTTCCCGACGTGTCCAACTGCGGTAGGGAACGCGGCATATGACAGTGGCCGGTGTCCAGGCGGGGTGCCTCACACCATTCCGTTGCGGCGCCGACTACCGCTATGGTCCCCGTCGGTGGATCGAGGTCCCTCGTTTCCGCCAGCCCTCGGGGGGAGGGAAGGAACCCAAGACGATGCCCCTACCCATACCGCGGCAGAGAGCGATCCCGGCCGTGGAGAGTGGTCAGGCACCGGCCGCGCCCCCAGGCGGCACCTCCACGGAAGAGGCCCCGCGTAAGGAAGAGACGGTCGAGAACACCACCCACACCAACCTGACGCTGCTGCTGATCGAGGACGATCCCGGCGGCTCCACGGTCGTGCCCGAAATACTCGACTCGGCCGGCAAGCCGATCCGCGTGCGCACCGCCCGCAACCTCACCGAGGCCGAGCGGCTGCTCACCGACGACGTCCACTGCATCCTGCTGGACCTCGCGCTCCCGGCCCCCGGCCGGGCCGCCGACGACGAGCTGGGCGTGCTCAAGCACGTCCTGGAGCTCGCGCCCCGGCACGCCGTCCTCGCGCTCACCGCGTCCGGTGACGCCGAGCGCGGCGCGGAGGCGGTGCGGGTGGGCGCCCAGGACTACCTCTTCCGGGACGAACTGGACGGGCGGCTGCTGAGCCGCGCGATCCGCTACGCGGTGGAGAGGAAACGTTCCGACACGGCCGAGCGGCGGCTTGCCGAGGGCCGGATGCGGGCGCAGGAGAACCGTCGACTGGAGCGCGGCCTGCTGCCGACGCCGCTGCTGGAGGGGTCGTCGCTGCGGTTCGCCGCGCGCTACCGTCCGGGGCGTTCGCGTGCCCTGCTGGGCGGTGACTTCTACGACGTCGTCCGCACGGCCGACGGCACCGTGCACGCCATGATCGGCGACGTCTGCGGGCATGGGCCCGACGAGGCCGCGCTCGGTGTGGAGCTGCGGATCGCCTGGCGGGCGCTGACGTTGGCCGGGCTGTGCGGGGACGCTCTGCTGGGGACGCTCCAGCAGGTGCTCGAGCATGAGCGGGCCGACGAGGAGATCTTCGCGACCCTCTGCACGGTGGATATCGCACCGGACGGCCGTCGGGCGGGGCTGTGCCTGGCGGGGCATCCGTCGCCGCTGCTGGCCCGGCCCGGGCGGCCGGCGCAGTTGTTGCCGTACGACAACAACGGGCCCGCTCTCGGCCTGCTGCCCGGTGCACGGTGGCCGCGGATGGAGGTGAAGCTGGGGGCGGAGTGGAGTCTGATGCTCTACACCGACGGCTTGATCGAGGGTCGCATCGGCGAGGGCCGGGAGCGGCTCGGCCAGGACGGCATGGTGGAGATGGTGCGGCGGCAGCTCTCTGAGGGGCTGCAGGGGGAGGCGTTGTTGCGGGCCGCTGTCAATGAGGTTCGGGACCTCAATGGGGGCGAGCTGGCGGACGACGTGGCTGTGCTGTTGCTCGACCGCGGGGCGTGAAGCGGGGACTCGCCGTTGTGGGTTCCGGTTCTATGCCGGCTAACGGTCCGTTGTGGCTGGTCGCGCTCACGCGGCGGTAGCCGCATATCGACACAGCCCCGCGCCCCTTACGGGGCGCTGCCCCTCGCCGCGTTGATCAGCGGCCGCCGTTCCACGGCCCGTACGGGCCGTCGCTGCTGGAGCCCTTTCTGGCGCGGCCGCCGCCCGGCAGGCCCTTGATCGCGGGGCGGACGTCGACCATGTACACGATCGTCGCGATGAGGCCGATGATCGGCAGGAACGACAGGATGTTGAAGATCAGGTTCACGATGAAGGCGAGGCCGAGGATGATCAGCCAGAACGGCTTGGTCTGCTTGTCGGCCGCGCGGTAGGCGTCCTCGCGGCGCGTGGCCGCGTCGATCAGCGCGAAGCCGCTGAAAAGGATCAGGGCCACGCTCAGCAGCCACATGAACCCCGCGAAGCCCTGCATCAGCACAACGTCCACCACCCGAATCGGCTCGTACCTACGCGGTCACCGTACCCGCAACCGCAGGACCGCTACCCGAACAACGGGCCGAGCACTCGGTAAGTGCCCGGCCCGTGTCGAACAGCCCCTCTTCACCCGTCCGTGTTACTTGGCGGGCGGGGTCGTCTTCTTGGCGGTGGTCTTGCGCGCCGGGGCCTTCTTGGCGGTGGTCTTCTTCGCCGGGGCGGCCTCGGCGGCCGGCTTGGCCTCGGCGGGCTTGGCCTCGGCCTTCTCCTCCTTGACCGCGGCCGGCTCGGCCTTCGGCTCGACGGCCACGGCGAGCTCCTCGATCTCCTCGGCCGCCTCGCCACGCCAGGTCTTCACGGCCTGCTCGCCGTGCTCGGCGACCTTCTCGTAGGTCTCGCGGGCCTTCACGGCGTACTCGGCGGCGACGCCGACACCGCGCAGCGCGAGGTCCTGGGCGGTCTCGCCGAGCTTCTTCAGGTCGGCGTCGAGGTTGCTGCCGAGCTTCTTGAAGTCCGCGTCCAGGTTGCTGCCGAACTTCTTGAAGTCGGCGTCCAGGTTGCCGATGAGCTCGTTGACCTTGGTCTGGAAGCTCTCCTGCGCCTCCTTGGCCTTGGCACCGGCCTCCTTGGCGCGGGCGGTGGCCTTGTCCTGGACGGCCTTCGGGTCGGTGTTGCGAACGGCCTCGAACCGGGCCGGCGCCTCGGCGCGCAGCTGCTCCACCAGGCCGGGCACCTTCTTGGCCTGCTGGAGGGCCAGGTCGGCGGTGCCGGCGGCGAAGTAGAGCGGGGTCGGGTCGCTGAGGGTCTTACGCAGGTCGTCGGCGATGGCCATGGTGATGGTCCTCCCGGGTTGCTTTGAGGTGAGGGTTTTGGATCCGCGGTCGGCCGGACGGCTGCTGGCCGTCGGGTGCCATGCGCACCCTGCCTGCCTTGCCTGCCGTGCTTGCCTTGCGTGCCGACGCGCGCTCGGTCATGGCGCGCGTACGGCGGCGCTCGGTCAGCCGGCCGACTGCTGCGGGTTGGTCGGGTTCTCCGGGTCGGCGTCGCTGCCGTCGGACGTACGGGTGGTGCGGGTGGTGCGGTTTGTGCGCGTCTTGCGGGTCGTACGGCTACGGCGTGCGGCGGCGTCGCTGCCCTGGGTGTCCGCCGCGTCCGCGGCATCGGCCGCGTCCGCCGCACCCTCGTGGCCGTCGCTCTGCAGGGTGCCCAGGTCGGCCAGTCGGACCTCCCCGGCCGGGTCGACCGTCTCGGCAGCCTCCTCCGCCTCCGGGGATATCCCGAACCCGTTCTCCTTGCGGAAGGATTCGTAGATCTGGAGCAGCACCTGCTTCTGCCGCTCGTTCAGCGTGGGATCGGCGAGGATGACGGCGCGCGTCTCCACCTCGTCCCGGTCCCGCTCGGCGTCGAGGATGCCGGCGCGCACGTACAGCGTCTCGGCGGAGATCCGCAGCGCCTTGGCGACCTGCTGCAACACCTCCGCGCTCGGCTTGCGCAGCCCGCGCTCGATCTGACTCAGATACGGATTGGACACCCCGGCGGCATCGGCGAGTTGCCGCAGTGACAGCTGCGCGGTGCGCCGCTGCTCACGCAGATACTCGCCGAGATTGCCGACGTTGAGCGATGCCATGCCTCCACCTTGCCTCACCCCCGCTAACTATTGCAAGCACCTGCTTGCAAAAGTGCGCCACGCCACGTTGTGACGGAGCGCTTCAGTCAGCCGGTGAGCGCTCAGGTTCCCCAGCTGAGCGTCAAGCCCTCCTGTCCTGTCCCTGCAACCTGCCGCTACTTCCATGGCGATGAGAATCGACCTTGCCCGCAAGGGCGCAGCCCTCGCGTCATCCCCGGATGGACGACACGCCGAGCCGCCGCCAGGCCCGCGGGCCGGATCCTCGAACTCGGCACCGGAGTCGGGGAGGGCACGGCCTGGCTCCTCAGCGGCATGGACCGCGCCTCCCGTCTGACCACCGTCGCACTCGACCCCACCGTCCAGACCGTTGCCCAGGAACAGCTGGGCGCCGACCCGCGGGTGACCTTCGTTTCCGGGGACGGCGGCACGTGGCTGGACCTCGTGGCTCCCGGCGGGACCTACCTGATCGACGACCTCTGCCCCCCCGGCCCGGCCGGCCGGAGGGCCACGAAGCCTCCGTCGAACGCCTTCTGGCCGAGTTGGACGAACGCGAGGACTTCCGATGCGTCCTCACCCTGCCCACGGTGTCTGGGACAGGACACCTCCCTATGCCACATCCCGCCGTACGAGGGCCTCAGCGACCGGCATACCGCTGCGCCGCGCATGCGTCATCCGTTCGCGGACATCGCGCAGCGTTCGGGGACGGTATCCGGGCCCGCCGCAGCAGCTCTTGTGGAAGCCGACGCCGGCGTTCAGCAGCACGGAGAGGGTCCGCCATGCCGCGGCGTCCCGCCGACGGGGCGTGGCGAACGCCGACCCCGCGTGAATCATCGGCTCCGCACAGCGCGGGCAGATGCGTTGCCTCGTGCGGTCGTAGGGCTGCTTGTACGAGACCCGGCAAGGGAGGCAGACGTATGAGGTCCTCGCGTTGGCCATGTGCTCAACCTAGAGAGCGCGCCTTGGGCTGACGAGCGGATATCTAAGATCGCCCGCATGACGCTGCGACCTGTTCTGGTGAACATAAAGGCTGTTGACGACTCGGCGGTCGCCCGGTTCTGGGCGGAGGCGCTCGG
This sequence comes from Streptomyces sp. cf386, assembly GCF_900103585.1. Classification (GTDB taxonomy): domain Bacteria; phylum Actinomycetota; class Actinomycetes; order Streptomycetales; family Streptomycetaceae; genus Streptomyces. The sequence continues at coordinate 114,159 of NZ_FNHV01000002.1, read as the reverse complement.
CTGGGAAGTCTCCGGCTCCGAACCCGGCGCGACCGCCGCCAAACCCGTCGGCTTCGACTGGCTGCAACCGGTCGGCGTATGCATCGACGTCATCGCCGTCCCGGAACCCAAGACGGCGACGAAGAACCGTGTGCACCTCGATCTCGCCACCACCTCTGCCGCCCATCAGGCGGAGTTGGTCGCGCGTCTGAAGGCTCTCGGTGCGACGCCCGTCGACGTGGGCCAGGACGATGACGTGCCGTGGGCGGTTCTCGCCGATCCCGAGGGCAACGAGTTCTGCGTGCTGGAGCCTCGGGAGAGCCACCGGGACACCGGGCCGATCGCCGTGATCGTGGTCGACTGCGTGGATCCGCGGGCCATGGCCCGGTTCTGGGGCGAGGCGATCGACTGGACCCTGCACGAGGTGACCGACGACCATGCGCTGTTCCGCTCCGCCAAGGGTGTCGGGCCGTATCTGGAGTTCCTCCGCACCGGCGTGAAGACCGTGCCGGACCGCATCCATCTCGACCTGGTGCCGGAACCCGGTGACGACAAGGCGGCCGAGGTGGCCCGGCTGCGGGCCCTCGGCGCCACCGACCTCGACGTCGGCCAGGGCGACGTCCCGTGGACGTGCCTGACCGACCCGGAGGGCCACGAGTTCTGCGTCCTCGCCCGTTCCTGACGCGGAGCCTTGACGGCACCCGGACACCTGGCCGAAAAGTGCGGGGCGCGCCCACCGCACGGGGAACGATGAAGCATGCGCCCGGATGACTGGTACCTCACCGAAGACGTCGACGACTTTCTCGCCCGAGCCGGAGACTTCCTGCGCTCTCGGCCCGGCACGCACGTCATGCAGCTGACCTGGGCCGAGAGAGTGCGCGTGCGTGGGGCGAAGGCGTTCGGCACCGACGCCCCCGTCTTCGGTGTGCTGGAGCGGGCGGGCGAGGTCCACGCCACCTTCTACCGCCTCCCGCACCGTGGTTGCGGCCTCTCCCCCCTCACGCCCGAGCAGGCCGACAGCCTCGCCGCCCGCCTGGCCGCCCTCGGGCACTCCCTTCCCTCGATCAGTGCGGACCGCAGCACCGCCACCGCTTTCGCCGAGGCCTGGCAGCGGCACACCGGCGCGACGCCGAGACTCCGCGACATCCGGCTCCGGCAGTACCGCCTCGGCACCCTCACCCCACCGGAGCCGCCGCCCGCCGGCCGGGGCCGCGTCCTGGGCGAGCAGGACCTCGACCAAGCCATCTTCTGGTGCGGCGAGTTCGCCAAGGCCGTCGGGGAGGTCGTCACCCTGAACGCCGGCACATGGGCCGACTCACGCTTCGCCGACAAGCGGTACACGCTCTGGGAGACCCCGGACGGCACTCCCGTCTCCATCGCCGGAATGAACCCGGTGATCGGCGGCCAGGTGCAGGTGGACATCGTCTACACCCCGGCCCACCTGCGCGGTCGCGGCTACGCGGCCGCCGTCACGGCGGAGGTGAGCCGGGCCGCGCTGGCCGCGGGCGCGCGGGAGGTCGTGCTGTTCGCGGACCTGTCCAACCCCACCAGCAACGCCCTCTATCAACGCCTCGGCTATCGCCCGCTCGCCGACTGGGCGGGGTACGAATTCCCCGGTGCGGCATCGGAAGTCGGCTAGGGAGCCGGCTGGGAAGTCGGCCAGGGGCGGACGAACGCGCGGGGCCGGGCACGCATCCTCGTCATCCGCTCGCGGGGCCGGGCACGCATCCTCGTCATCCGTGGGCTGGACGGATGAAAGCCGCCTGCTCCATACGTAGTGCCCGCGAGCGGCTGTCGGTCCCTGTGGTGATCCGCTCCTCGATCATCTTCGCGTCGGCGCCCGGCCGACCTGAGGCGAGGAGTGCGCGTGTCGGAGCGGAATGTTTCCCGGAGACGGTCGAACGGGCTGCGTGCCAGGTGGGCCGCGGTCTGTGTGGGGCTCGCCCTGTCGCTGACCGGCGGCCTCCAGAGCGCGGCGGCCACATCCGACACCCCCGAGCCGCCGGGAGGGCTTCTCGACGCGCCCGCGGCGTTCATCGAGGGGTCCCTGCACCCGGATGAGCCGCCGGCCGGCGCCGACGACTGGAGCTGCAAGCCCACGCGCAAGCATCCGCGCCCGGTCGTACTGCTGCACGCGACCTGGACGAACGCCTTTTCCGACTGGAGCATGCTGGCCCCCTGGCTGAAGCAGCAGGGCTACTGCGTCTTCACCCCCAACTACGGCGGCGCGCCCGGTAGCCCGTTCAAGGCCAGCGGGCCCGTCCCGGCCTCCGCCCGGCAGATCGCCGGATACATCGACCGCGTGCTCAAGGCCACCGGTGCCCGTCAGGTCGACCTCGTCGGGCACTCCCAGGGCGGAGGCGTCACGCCCCGCTGGTATCTGCGGTTCGAGGGCGGCACGGATTCCGCGCATCCGAAGCGGAACAAGGTGCGCCGCCTCATCGGCCTGGCGCCGTCCAACCACGGCACGACCGCCCTGGGCCTCGGCACACTGGCCACCACGCTGGGGCTCAACCCGGTCGTGTCCACCCTCGTCGGCCAGGCATGGTCGGACCAGATGGTCGGCTCGGACGTGAACAAGAAGCTGGACCGGGACGGTGACACACAACCAGGGGTCGACTACACCGTCATCGCCACCCGGCTCGACGAGGTCGTCACCCCCTTCACGAACCAGTTCCTGACCGCGGGACCGCGCGCGACCGTCCGGAACTTCACCATCCAGGACATCTGCCCCGAGGACCTCTCCGAGCACGTGTCCCTCGCCTACGACACCAACGCCGCCCAACTCGTGCGCAACGCCCTCGACCCCGCCCACGCGAAGCCCGTCCGCTGCGGCCTTTCGCTGCCACTGCTCGGCGGCTGAGGCCGGGCGGCCACCGGCTCCTCCTCTGGTGCCCCGGCTGGTCGAGCGCGGGCACCAGGTGACGGCTACGACGACGAGCGCGGCCAAGCTCGACCTGGTGCGGCGGATGGGCGCGGGGCAGGGGGGGCGGGGGCGTGATGGACGGGTTCGACGGCCGGTCCGTCGCCACGGCGGTGGCGGCGGCCCGGCCGGACGTGATCGTGCACCGGATGACGGCGATCTCCGCGCCACACTCTGCAGCTGCTCCCGCAGATACCCACTTTTTTGTGCGTACTTGGCAGAGCGCGACCGTCGTCCGACCCTTGATGTGGGTGATCGACGAGGTGTCCGAAGCACCTGGATGATCTGGACGCACGACGGACGGAGGTGGGGGTTTCAGGTCAGGAGACCGACTGAACGTCGGTCATGCGATCCATGCGATCCAGGCGGCGGTGGCCCCAGTCGGACAGGGGGCCGAGAGCCTCGGCGAGGTCGCGGCCGAACTCGGTCAGCGAGTAGACGGTCTTCAGCGGCAGCACGTCGTACACCTCCCGGTGCACCAGCCCGTCCGACTCCATCTCGCGCAACGCCTGGGTCAGCACCTTCTCGCTGAGGCCCGGCAGCCGGCGGCGCAGTTCCGCCGGGCGGCGGGGGCCGTCCTCCAGCAGCCACAGCAGCGACGTCTTCCACTTGCCGTCGATCACGGCGATCGCGGCGGTCACCCCGCACACATTCGGATCGTGGCGCCGATGCGTCATGCCCCACCCTCCATTTCACACCCCTTTTGTCATCAATTATCGTTACCTTACAGGGAGTTGAGCCATGTCTACCCACGTCGGCGAATCCGCCGTCACCGTCCTCGGTCTGGGCCCGATGGGCCGTGCTCTCGCAGGCGCGTTCCTGGACGCGGGACTGCGGGTCACCGTCTGGAACCGCACGCCGGGGCGGGACCGGGAGCTTGTCCACCGCGGTGCCACGTCCGCCGCATCCCCGGCGGAGGCGGTCGCCGCCAGCTCGCTGACCGTCGTCTGCGTGGTGAACTACGACGCCGCCGACGCCGTTCTGCGACAGGACCCGGTCACCGACGCACTCAAGGGCCGTACGGTCGTGAACCTGACCGCCGACACCCCGGCCCGGGCGCGGGACACGGCGGAATGGGCGGCGGCGCACGGCATTCGCTACCTGGACGGCGCGATCATGACGCCGACCACGACGATCGGCACGTCCGACGCGGTGTTCATCTTCAGCGGCCCGGAGGAGCTCCACCGCGAGCACCGGCCCGTCCTCGACACGCTCGGCGGCACCCACACTCACCTCGGCGAGGACATCGGCCGGGCCGCCGCCTACGACGTCGCCCTGCTCGACATCTTCTGGACGGCGATGTCGGGCTACGCGCACGCCCTGGCCGTCGCCCGGGCCGAGGGCATCACCGCTCAGGAACTGCTCCCCTTCGCGCAGGGCATCGGCGTGATCATGCCGCCGCTGTTCGAGGAGTTCGCTCGGGACGCCGACGACGCCACCTACTCCGGCGAGCTCAACCCGATCACCTCCGCCGCGTCCACCATGTCCCACGTCATCGAGACCTCCGAGTCCCACGGGATCGACGCCGGCCTGATGCGCGCGGCCGAAGGCCAGGCCCGCCGGGTCATCGGACTCGGTCACGGGACGGACGGGATCACCCGCGTCACCGAGCTCCTGGGCCGCCACCTGCGGTGACCCACGGGGTGGGCGGCAGTCTCCGACGGGGGGCGGGGTGGCTCGTACACCGGGTACGGCCGCTCCTCCTCCCGGAGGGGAACTCAGAACGGCAACGGCCTCCCATGCACCACCTCCAACCCCGCCACCGCCCGCGTCACCACCACATACAGCCGGTGCAACCCCCGCTCCTCCGCCTCCACGATCGCGGCCGGCTCCACGGCGACGACATGGTCGTACTCCAGCCCCTTCACCGCACTCGCCGGTACGACCGCCACCCGCGCCCCCAGCTCGTCCGCACCCCCCGCCGCGATCCCGGCCGCCCCGAGCGCCTCCCGCACCCACCCCACATCCCCGTCGGCCGCGACGACCCCCACGGATCCCTCCCGGCCCAGCGCATCCCGTACCGCATCGACGACCGCCCCCACCAGGTCGCCGTCGGCCGCCCGGAACCGCAGCTCCCCGTCCCCGCGCAGCGAACGGGCCGCCGGTACCTCGACGTCCAGCCGCTCCAGCAGCCGGTTGGCCAGGGCCAGCACCGCCCGAGGTACCCGGAACCCCGTCGTGAGGGGTACGACCACCGCGTCCGGCTTGCCCAGATGGCGCAGGACCGTCTCCCACGACCGCGCCGCCCACGGAGTCGTCCCCTGGGCCAGGTCCCCGAGCACGGTCAGCGACCCGAAGGGCGCCCGCCGCGCGATCGCCCGGCACTCCATCGGCGACAGATCCTGCGCCTCGTCGACGACGACATGGCCGTACCCCTTCGGATGTTCGATGAGCCCGGCCACCTCGTCGAGCAGGACCAGGTCGGCGGCCGACCAGCGGGCCGACTTCCACGACCGCGGCGGCTTCGTCCACAGCAGCGCCTGCTGCTCGTCGCCGTCCAGCAGCCCGTCGGCGGCGGCCTCCAACACGTCCGGATCACCGAGCAGTGGGGCCACGACCTCCTCGGGCCGGACCCGTGGCCATACGGCATCGACGTACTCCCTGACCGCCCGCGCCCCGGAGACCTTCCGCACCCACGCGTTGCTCTGCGGCCCGGCCCGCCGCTCGGCCTGCGCCTGGATCCGCCGCACCACCCGCGTACGCACCCGCTCCCGCCCGACGGCATACGGCGGCCCCTCGCCCCGCACCCCCGCGACGATCCGCCCCAGCTCCTCCGCCGAGACCCGCCACCGATACGAACCGTCGGGCACGACAACGGAGTCGACCGACCCGGCGCCGCCCCCCACGCGCGCGTAGAGCGCCCGCCGCAGCACCTCCGCCATCCGGACGTCGTGCTTGAGGACGGCCGCGCGCGCACCGTCCACCCCGCTGCCCGCATTCCGGGCGGCGACCCCGGCCCCCAAGGCCTCTCCCAGCGCCTCCCCCAGCGTCGACTGCCGGACGCCCGTCTCGCCGAGGGCCGGGAGGACCTGGGAGATGTACGTCAGGAAGGTCCGGTTGGGACCGAGGATCAGCAGGCCGCCGCGGCGGATGCGCTGCGGGTGGGTGTAGAGCAGGTAGGCGGCGCGGTGCAGGCCGACCGCGGTCTTGCCGGTGCCCGGCGCACCCTGCACGCACATCGACACGGCGAGGTCCCCGCGTACGAGATCGTCCTGCTCGGGCTGGATGGTGGCCGCGATGTCCCGCATGGGCCCGACGCGGGGCCGCTCGATCTCCCGGGCGACGATCTCGCTGGCCCGGGACTCGCCCCGGTCGAGGTGCTCGTCCTCCAGACCGGTGAGGTCGGCGGAGTCCCCGCGGCTGCCGGGCGCCCAGCCGAACCGTCGCCGCACCGAGACGCCCTGGGGGTCACGGGCGCCGGCCTGGTAGAAGGCTCGGGAGACGGGAGCCCGCCAGTCGACGACGAGAGGCGGGTCGGCCGGGCGCTCGGTGATCCGCAGCCGCCCGATGTGCAGGCTCTGCCGATCGGTGTCCAGCCGCCCGAAGAACAGGGGCCCCTCGGGCAGCTCACGCATCGCCTTCGCGTGACTGCGCAGCTGGTACCCGAGCACTTCGGCATCGGCACCGGAGGCGGAGACGTCCTCGCCGGTGACGACGTGTTCCTGGGCTCCGTCGACCATGGCGGCGAGGGTGGCTCGGCAGCGGTCGTGGTGGGCGCGTTCCTGGTGGAGGGCGTGTTGCAGGTGGGTGGTGGCGATGGCGGCAGGGTCGGTCGACGTCATTCCACCGAGCGTACCGAAAAAACGTAACCGAGTTAAATATTTTACCGAGCCTCAGTCGGCCTTCAGCCCAGGCAACCCAGCCGCCAACAGCCCGAACGCCCGCTCCGCCGCCGCCACCGCATCCCCCCGCACCTCGGCCACCCGCTCCCCCGCCGCGATCCGCCGCCAGTTCTCCAGCGCGAGAACCCGCTGCACGGCGACGATCTGCCCGGCGGCCAGCCGCGCGTCCAGCCCGCCACCGAGCGCCTCGGCGAGCGCGGCCTCGGAGCGTTCGAGGTAGCCGTACAGGCGGGCGGCCAGCGCGGGAGTGCCGTACAGCATCGACTGATAGGCGAGGACGTGCGGATTGTCATTGAGCCCGGTGATCGGATCGCACCGCTCGAGGCCGTCCAGAAAGTGCCGCCGCAACGCCTCGACGGGCGAGGGCCCCTCCCGCACCACCCGCGCGGCCTCGTGCTCATGGTCGGCGAACCGGTACAGGACGAGATCCTCCTTCGTCGGGAAGTACCGGAAGAGCGTCGGCTTGGAGATCTCGGCGGCGGCTGCCACCTCGGCGACGGAGACGGCGTCGAAGCCCTTCTCCAGGAAGAGGCGGATGGCGGTGTCCGACAGGGTCTGGTACATCCGCTGCTTCTTGCGCTCGCGCAGGCCGGTGTCGCTCATACTCCGAGCGTACGGGCCGCCTTCGGCCGGCAAGGTGCTGCTCAAGCGCCGAGCGATGCGGCTCAGGCCGCCGCGCCCCGATGCCAGGGCGGTCGCTCGGCCAGACCCCACAGGTCGTCGAAGTGCTTGTTCCAGGTCGCGACGGCCGCCTTCGCGTCGTCGCTGTCTTCGCGGGACGAGACGTTGAGGTCGGTGCGGTAGCCCTTGGGGTCGTAGTACTCGGGCTCCGTGCCGATGCCCATGGTGCGGGCCACGACGTCATAGAGGCCGTGCAGCACCAACTCCCGGTTGAAGATGCATACCTTGTCCCGCGGTATGCCGGGGTAGAAGCGGTACTCGCACTCGACCGTCACCCGCCCCAGCATGGTCACCCGCTGCGCGATCGCCGACAGCGTCTGGTCGTACTCCCGGCACTTCAGCTCCAGGCGCTTGCGGAACTCGGCATCGTCCACGGGCGCGCCGTCCGCGCCCACCCGGGACGGGACGATCATGGACTGCCGGAAGTCCGGGACCAGGAACCTGATCGAGACGCGCCTCGTGGGACCCGGATCGTCGAGGAAGCCCTCCAGGCGGTGGTAGAGCGCGTTGTAGAGCGTCTCGCCCGTGTAGCCGAGGAAGCCGATCTCCACGCTTCGGGCCTCGAATGCCTCGGTCACGAACCTGCCGAGATCCCGCGACTTCACCTGCGCGCGCGTCGGCGTCCGGAGGGAGGCGGCCAGGTCCTTCACGGTGTCGTACAGCACATAGCCCACCAGGCTGAGCAGCGCGCCACCCAGAAACGCCTTGCCCTCCAGGGCGTCACCGACGGGCTTCACGAACTGGGCGGTCAGTCCCGTGACGAAGATGCCGAGCAGCAACAGACGCGTGGCGACGGGCTCGTAACGCGACTGGAAACGCTTCAGGCGTTCACCCACACCCTCGTCAGGCCGCCGACTCCCACCGGACATGCGCAGCCCCTCCCCCGTGCAATGGAACGCCCGCCGAACGTCACATGCCGTCGGGATACCCGTCCGCCGACCAGCCTCCATGGTCGCCGTGCGGCAGCGCACGGGCAAGATAGGGGTTGGCCGTGGACTTGACCTGGAGGCCCAGGTTCGCCGTGGCCTCGGTCAAGGTCATGGTGTATCTCTCCACCGCGCGGCGGACGTTCGGGGCTTCCAGGCTGTCGCCGGTCACGAGGCGGTCGAGGTCCACATAGGCCGAGCGGACGGTCTCGATCCAGCGGTACACCCGCCAGTCCTGCCGCCAGCCCTTCGTGCAGTCCTCCGACAGCAGACGGGACCAACGGGCGAACAGACGCTCGCGGATGTCCGGCAGGGTGGGGGTCAGGTGCATGTGGCGAACGAGGTCGTAGAGCGGGTCACCCACCATCGCCATCTCCCAGTCGATAAGGGTCAGACCGCTGCCGTCCTCACGGCGCACGAGGTTCCACGGATTGAGGTCGCCGTGCAGGAGCACGGGGCGACGCGGCGTCACCATGTGCCGGCCGAGGATCAAGCCGAGCCTGAAGCTGCTGGGCAGGCCGAGCTCGCGCGCGAGATCGGTGGTCTGCTTGGGGAGATCCGAGACCATGCGGATCAGTTCGTCACTGAGGTGCGCGTAGAAGTCCGAGTACCCGATGGGCGAGTCGAGCTTCTTGCAGTCGACGTCCGTCAACGCACACAGCTGGTCGACGAGATCGTCCGCCTCGTACGGCAGCAGGCCGTCCGCCGGATGGTCCGGGTGCCTGATCCCGCCCCTGGGCCCCTCGTAGGAGTGAATGGTGAACTGGTCCCCGAGTTCACTGGTGCCCAGGGCCAGCACCCTCGGCGCGCGCACCATCACCCCAGACGTCTCGATCGCCCTCAGGACCGCGTGCTCGTTGAGGAACCGTCTCTCGCGGGGACTGGCCGTACCCACCTTCCGCCGCACCATCACCGGGTCCGGGTATCCGGTCACCCACACGGCCGTGCTGAGGTGTGCCGTCCCCTTGAACACCCGGTCCGCCGAGGCCGCGCCCTCCTCGAACAACGCCTCCTGCACCGCCGCCGGCGGGAACATCGGGTGCTGCGGCGCCCTCCGGTCGGGCTCCCACGAGATCGACGACACCGCACGGTCCCGGCTGTGCCTCTTGCCGTGGGAAACGTTCCAGCGGAAGAGGATGCGTTCGATCGCCCTCTCGTCCGGCACGTTCTTGAGCCTCAGGGGCTCCTCCGCCGCCACCAGAGCCCGGTGCACCGTGCGGGTCGCCGCCTCCAGGTCCCGCTGGTCGTAGGAGTCGCCGAGCGAGGTCGCGGCGCGCATCACGTCCGGGTACACGGACTGGGCGCGTTCGAAAGCGATGTAGTGCTTCAGGTCGCGCTCGATACCGTTGACCGCTTTGGGGCGCCGCATCCCCATGTTCTTGCGCCACGCCTCTATCACCTCCCACCACTGGTCCTCGGGGTACTGCATCCGCACCAGGTGGGTGGCGAGGTCGTGCAGCGGGTCGCCGTAACTCGCGAGTTCCCAGTCGACGCAGATCAGCGGCGGATCACCGTGGTACGACACGATCACGTTGTCACGGTGCAGATCCGTGTGGAGCAGGCTGAACGGGCGGCTGATCATCGCCGGCACCCGCTCGGCGAAGCGAACCATCGCGTCCTCGGGAATGCCCAGCGTGGCGAAGAGTCCACCGAACCTGGCCCAGTTCCGCTGCCTGATCTGCTCCTCGGCCGCATGGGCCAGGGCTCGCAGAAAGGCCCGGCTGTCACGGCTGGAGCGGGGCCAGTACTGCGGCAGCGGTGGCAGATCCTTTCTGCCCACCTGCGTCATGTCGGCGAGCAGACCGGCCAGGGCGGAGATCAGACCGGAGTCCACCGGCTTGCCGTTGGGGCAGATACTGGACAGCGGCACGCCCTGCACATAACTCAGGATGGTCCAGCGCCGGTTCTGGGCCAGGCAGCGTGGCACGTGGGGCAGCACCCCGCGGACGGCGCCGAGGATCTCCGCCTCGTCCTGCCAAGTCCTGATGACCACGGGCAGCGCGGAGCGGATCCGCTCCCGCACGGTGACCAGCTCGCCGTCCTCGCAGCCGACGAGTCGCCGCTGCGCCTCCGTCAGCGGCCGGACCATGTAGTTGAGATTGTGATGCCCCCGGCCGAACTCCCCCAGGGCCCGGGCATAGCGCACGAGATCGTCGTACGCCGACCGTCGGGCGATGGAGATTGGTGGACCACCCAAGGGGCACTCCTGTTGAATAACTATGCTATGCTGCTCATTTTCATGCGGCAACCGGAATGGCCATACTCTAGTGCCCTGCGCACGCCCGGGAGGCCAACGCCGCCAAAGTGCTACGCACTTGACTACGTTGTGACCGGACCCAAGTCTCGCGCCACCCGAATTCCCGCCCGTGTCGAGCGAGTTTCAGGAAGTCGTGGCCAGGAGGTTCCACCAGGAGTCGAAGGCGGCCTGCCAGCTCTCGATGAATACGGATCCGGTGGAGTTGGGGTCACCCTCGTCGTTGACATGCCGAGTCAGTGTCGACCCCAGACCCAGCACATCCACAGCGTCGATGTCTGTGTCATCGTCCAGCAGGATCGAGCGCTCCACCACCTTGTAAGGGCCGAACAGGGCCTCGGCGTCGCGCAGCAGATAGAGCTTGAAGGGCGGGACCAGCGGTATCCTCCGGACCTCCACGGTCACGGACGGCACCAGCTCCTCCGTCTCCAGATCCTTCAGCGCGGCACGCAGCGACGACGTATGCCGTCGGGTGATGCCGTGCAGCCGCGCCTGGAGCCGCCCGTCGACGCCCTCCGTGCCACCTCCGCCTGCGACCGGCCGCTTCGCCCGGGGATACGGCGACTCGACCGACTCGTCGGGCAGAAGCATCCGCAGCTCGATGCGCTCGGGGCCGATCTCCTTCATGCGGATCCGCTCGGCCTGCAGTCGGATGTGCGCGTCCAGACTCTCGGAGGTGAGAGTGAAGACATCCAACCGCACGGTCCGCTGAGCGAAGGCCCGGGCAATGAAGGGCCCCAGCGCCGCCCGCAGTCGTGGCGCCGCCTGAGGCTGTGTCGTCGAGTGTATGGGCGGCTCGATGACCCGCGTCCCGCTGCCCTGGCGGGAGTCGATCCACCCTTCGCTCTTCAACTCGCGCAGGACGCGCTGCACCGTGTCGCGTGATACATCGAACTCATCGGCGAGCGCACGCTGCGCAGGCAGGGACGAGCCCACCGGGTAGACACCGTCGGCGATACGGGTACGCAGCGTCTCCAGGAGAAGGGATCCCCTGCCGATACCGTCACCACGTTCCGCGCCCACATCGCGACCGTACCTCTCCCACGGCCCTGGCAAACCACTTTCAGTCACATTGGATGCCGACTTGAACGGTTCCACATCAGGAAGTTGAAGGGCCGTTAGGGGATCAAGCAGTCAGGGCACAACCAATTCAGCACAGCAGTCCAATTGGACCGGTAGTTGATCGGTCTCCAACAAGTGGATCGGGAACGGATTGGGGTGGGGTCGCGTGGTGGTTCTGCAAGTGTTCATCGGCACCGTGTTAGCGCCCGGTCTGGAGCAGTTGCTCCTGACCCGCTGCGGGGCTCTCGGAGTTCTGGGGCTCGGCTTCACCACCGTCGGCATCAAGGCCCGCAATGCGACGTGTGCGTCCATCGGCGCCGCGATGCTGGCACTCGCGATGACTCAGGCCTGATCGCGCAGCACCCGAAGCACCGGCAACAGCGACCCGACAACCACCTCGGCGCCCGCCTCCCTCAGTTGCCTCGCCTTGTCCTCGTTACGCGCGTAGCCCAGGAACGGCACGCCGGCCTCCTCGGCCGCGTACAGGTCCGTGGGGGCGTCGCCGATCATCAGGGCGGCGGAGGGGGCGGCGCCCAAGGCGTTCAGGGCCCGGTTGAGGCAGTGAGGGTTCGGCTTCAGGAGGTCGAGCCGGCTGGTGCGGCCGTACACATGCGGGGCGAAGCAGTCGGCGAGGCCGCGGATGGAGAGGTAGTCGGACACCGTGCGGGGGGAGTTGTTGGTCGCCACCGCCAGGCGGCTGCCGACCGCCTTCCAGGTTCGTATCAGCGGATCCGCGTACGCCGTCGGCATGGCCGAGACGACCGCCTTGCGCTCGTGCTGGGTGAGTCTCTCCTCCAGCTCGGTCACCAGATCGCTCTGCGGATGCCGCCTGTTGACGGCGTACAGCACGACCATCGGATCCGGGTGGACCCGCTCCTCCTCGGTCAGCAGCCCTTGCAGTCCCTGCCCCTCCAGCCAGGCGACGAGTTCCTTCGCCACCTGTTCCGCCGTGTGCCCGGCGAACAGCCGGCAGATGGGGCCGTCGAAGTCGAACAGGACGAAGCGGGCGTTGGTGATCAGTTCTCGCAGGTTTCCTGTCTCTACCGTCACCAGATCAGTCTGCGTCGTATCACTAGTCACTAGGAGAGTGTCAGGTCGGTCGTGATGGTTTCCCAGAGGGCATCGAACCACTTCTGGGATTCGTCCACGAACGCGGCGTCGCGGGACCCGGCCCGCTTCAGGAAGGAGAAGAGGACGGACTGGGAGCCGAGAGCGTCGTACATCTCCAGGGTCCGGCTCTCGTACTCCTCCTCCCGCTTCTCGAGCATGTAGTAGCCGATCAGCGCCTCCTCCCCGTTGAGCAGGTACAGCTTCACCGGCGGGGTGAAGGGCAGTGCGCGGAAGGTGACATGGACGTCGATGCCGTGGGTGGAGCGGACGGCGTTCAGGTTGTGACGCAGCACCTGGGCCTGGGCGTTGCGCATCGCCAGCCAGCGATGGTGGACCGGGTCGTCGTCACTGTGGCCCTCGACCAGGACCGGGAAGGCGAGGGTGATCTCACGGGACGGGAGCAGGATGCGGAAGTCAATTGACTCGGGGTGGATGCTGCCCTCGTGGATCATGCGGAGCGATTCACCGAGGGCCAGCATCAGGGTCTCGGAGGTGTGGCACACGACATCCACGCGCACGTGCGGCGCGGCGAAGGCCTCCGTCAGGCGGGGTGCCAGGCTGACCATGGTCGGCTGGGGGGCGCCCCGGGTGGGGGCCGGGAGGGCGATGCGTGGCGGGCTGCCCTTGCTGACGTTGGTGAGGAGACCGTCCTCCTGGAGCGCGCGCAGGGCCTGGCGTACGGTGCCTCGTTCCACGCCGAACTCCTCGGCCAGCTCGGCCTGAGTGGGCAGGCGGTCGCCCGCCTTGAGCTCCCCGACGCGGATCCGTTCCCGCAGGATGTCGGCGATCTCCTGGGGAGAGAGTCTCCTGCTGCCGTTCACTGCCACGTTCTCCTGGGTCACGACCAAAACGCTACAACTCACATCCATCTGGCGGGAGTTGTTTGTAGCTTGTTTCAAAGTAGGGGCCAAGTGGGGACAACTTAGTCAGAGTTGGCGTCAAGTTGGTTGAGTTGGCGGAAGTAATCCTTCCATCCCCAGGAGCCCGAAGGGGGAAACACCGATGCCCGTCCTCGCACTCCTCTCCGCCGTCTTCGTCGTAGGTGTCGAGCAGACCCTCCAGTGGAAGTACGGCGCCACCGGCATCATCGGCCTGCTGCTGCTCACGATAGGCATCAAGGCCAAGAGCCCCACCATCAGTTCGATCGGGGCCGTCGTCCTCGCCGTCCTGGTGTCGGGGCCCGCTCTATGAGCCCTGCGCCCGACGGGAGCGACGAAAGCGACAAACGCACAGGTCAAACGGCGTGGGGGACGATCAGCTCGTGAGCACCAGCTCCGAACTGATCGTCTCCCACAACGCGTTGAACCACACATGCGACTGCTCCACGAACGTCGTGTCCCGCAGCCCCGCCCCCTGCTCGAAGGCGAACAGCATGGACTGGATGCCCGGGGCGTCGTACATCTCCAGCTGCTGGTGGTCGATCTCCACCTCGCGGCGCGCCAGCGTGTAGTAGGCGAAGAGCGCCTCCGCGCTGTTGAGCAGATACAGCTTGACCGGCGGCGTGAACGGCAGCGCGCGGAAGCTGATCCGCACATCGATGCCGTGCGTGGCGCGCAGCGCCTGCAGATTGTGCCGGAGCACCTGGCCCTGGGCGTTGCGCTGGGCCAGCCAGCGCAGCCGGAGCTGCTCGTCGGCGTCATCGGCGTCGTCGGCCGGGACGTCCACCGAGGTCGGGAACGCGAGCGAGATGTCCCGGCTCGGCAGCAGGACCCGGACGTCGACCTTGGCCGGTTTCAGCTGTCCGGCATGGATCTGGCGCAGCGGTTCGCCGATCGCGAGCGTGAGGGAGACCGAGGTCAGGCACAGGGCGTCGATCTCGACGTGCGGGGACGCGAAGGCGGCGGCGATCCGCGGGGCGAGGGCCACCATGGTGGGCTGCGGCGGGGCTCCAGGGCCGGTCAGCGCCCTGGCGAGGTCGGGGGCGACGGTCGCCGGGGCCCCTTTGGACACGTTGGTGAGCAGGTGCTCCGACTGCAGGATGCGCAGGGCCTGCCGGACGGCTCCGCGCTCGACGCCGAACTCGTCGGCCAGCCTGGCCTGGGTGGGCATGCGCTGGCCGGGCTGCAACTGGCCCGAGGTGATCCGGGCGCGCAGCTCGTCGGCCACCTCCCGATGTGACTTCTGTGGCCGCTGTGACCTCTTCCGCCCATTGGCGGAGGCGTGTTTCGGCTCCACGACCAAACACTACAACTTCCCGCCATCTTTAGGCAGTTCTTGGGATGGTGGTTATGAGACGTTCCAAGCGGTCATAAGTAAAGTGAAGTTGGTCGCCAACTTCAACAACATGGTCAAACTTCAGGAGGGTTGGCCACTGGAAGGAGGCCCGGCATGCCGCTCATCTACCTCGCCGTCGCCGCACTGGCCATCGGATTCGAACAGCTCGTCCAGTGGAAGTACGGGCCGATGGGCATCATCGCGTTCATCGCGCTGTCCATCGGCATCAAGGCCAGGAACACCATGATCGGCGGTATCGGCGCGGTCATCCTCATCATGCTGCTCGCCCACTAGGGACCAGGTTCGGCTGATCGGGCTCCCTTCCGGAGGGGAGCCGGGAGCTCGGTCAGTCAGCACAGCCACAACTTCACACCGACAACCGAACATCGAAGGCACAGGGCACAGGGCACAGCCACAACTGAACAACAACCACAACCACAACTGCACAGCTCGCTACGGATGAGCAGACCTGTCGCCGGCAGAGAGGAGACCTCAGAACATGTCCGGGCACCAAGGTCGCCTGGACGTACGCAGCAGGGCGTCGGCCACCCGGGCGGCGCCCGCTCGTTCTTCCCGCACCAGTCCCAGCGCGGCGAGCCGTACGGCGGACTCGTCACCGAGCCACAGCCGGGCCAGGTCCGCGACGTCGAGGACGAGTTCGGCGGTGGCCGTGGTCGGCGTGCAGGACGCCCCGTCCGGGGACGCCTCCAGCCGGTACCGCCCGCCGGCCAGTCCGGCCCCGTCCACGACCTCCAGCACCAGCGTGCCCTGCCCGTCGTACGTACGCGCCTCCAGAGCCCGTACGACGTCCAGGATCCGCACCCACAACCAGTCCGCCAGCGTCGTGACCCGGGCGGCCCGCGGGTCGGGCAGGTAGTGGGGCAGCAGGTCGTCCGGGGCCCGCCAGCCGGTCTGCACGGTCTTGATCCAGTCGATCGAGCACAGGTAGCGCCACAGGGCGCGCTCGGCGTCCGGGGTGGCCGCTATCAGCCAGTTCACGGTCGCCGTGTTCAACGGCTGCTTGGTGTCGCTCCAGTGGTCGTCCGCCTTGTACGACACCAGCCCGTCGACCTCGCCGTCCGCCGAGCGGTGCACGGCGAAGAAGGGCTCGGTCCACGGGGACCTGTCCAGGTGCAGCACCCCGGTGTTGACCTGCCACCAGCGCTCGTCGCGGTCGATGGCGCCGGGCTGGGCGCGGCGCACCCGCTCGTACAGCTCCGGGCCGATCTTGCGTACGTCCGCAGGGTCGACGATGTCGATACGGCCGCCGTCCTCGGGGCCGGACCACCTCGAGTCGAGGCCGGTGCGGGGGATGTCCACCGTCCACTGGGCCGTCCAGGTCGCCGGGCCGAAGCCGTAGCGGCCGTAGATCGGGTACTCGGCGGCGATCAGGGTCGCGACGACGTCACCGCGGTCCTTCGCGGCGGTCAGGTCGTGGGCCATCATGCGGGTGAGCAGGCCGCGGCGGCGGTGGGTGGGGGTGACCGTGACGTTCGAGATGGCGTCGGCGGGGACGGGGGTGCCGCCGACGGTGGTGAGTTCCTGTGCGAACGATCGGAAGGTGGCCACGCAGCGGCCGGCGTCGAAGGCGCCGAGGGTGCGGGCGGGGACGATGTACGACGCCCGGTCCGCGATCTCCGTCTCGGCGACGCCGGGGGTGCGCAGGAAGCCGGTGTTCAGGGCCCGGCACCAGTCGGGGATGTCGGCCTCGGTGATCGGGCGGACGTCGATGTGGGGTTCGGGGCGGGTCATGGGGTCACGGTAGGTGGGCGTGCGCGGGGGTGTCGCCGGGTTTTCCTCGCCCCCGCCGCCCCTACCCGTCCCATCCTCCAGGGGCTCTGCCCCGTCGACCCCGGGGCCCTTCTGGGGGCTGCCGCCCCCAGACCCCCGCTTCGGCCCCGAAAGGGCCTCGTCCTCAAACGCTGGACGGGCTGAAAAGACGCCCCCTGCGGGTGGGTGGGGGATGGGGACGGCGGGAACTCGTCCTCAAACGCCGGACGGGCTGAGATGCCCGGACCGGCGCCGAGAAGCCGAGAAGCGGGGCCCCGCCCCCCCGCTACGTCAGCAAGTCGTCCACCTGAGCCTCACCCTCCCGGTACCGGCGGGTGATCTCCGCGCTGCAGTCGTCGGTCGTTCGCTGGAGGCGCTGGCGGCGGCGGGAGACCTGCTGTTCGTACCCTACGAGGCGGCCCATCGCGGTGTTCAGCTCGGCGTCCGTGCGTGCCTCCAGGTCCGAGAGTTCGACCTCGGCCAGCATCTCCGCCGCCAGCCGCCGGTACTCCTCGCTCTGCGGGGTGCCCAGGGTCACGTGGCGGGCGGAGGAGCGGTGGCGGGCGGGGGCGTCGGTCAGGATCTCCGGGAGGCGGTCCACGACTGACGCCGCGCCCGCCGGAGAGCGCCGGGCCAGCTCCGCCCGCAGGATGTCGATGCGGCCCTGCAGCAGCCGCCGTACATAACTGAGGTCCGCCTCGTCGCTCTGCGCGTCCCGGCGCAGGGTGCGCAGTTCGGGCAGGCTGAGTACGGTCAGGTCCTGCTCGGGCGGGTCCACGGGCAGCGGCGCGTGCGGGCCCGGGCCCGGATCGTCGGCGGTGCGCTGTGTGGGCGGCCGGATCGCGGCCGGCTGGCCCGCCTCGGTCAACACGACAGCCCCAGGGGGCTGCCCGGTACTCGGTGTGCTCATGTGCCTCTACCGTCCCCTCGACCGGCGTGTGGAAGCATGGTGCCATCCCAACTGGCCGCTATGTGACCGAGTGCCCACGAACAGCCCCAGATGGGGGGTAAGGATCCAAAAAGAGGCCCCAAAGGAGTCTCGGACAAGCCCCTCACCAGGGGACTCCGCACACACGGCATGATGGGCGCCATGCGAGCTGTGGTGCAGAGAGTGGACGGCGCGAGCGTCGTCGTGGACGGCGAGACGGTCGGGGAGATCGTCGGCGAGGGGCTGTGCGTGCTCGTCGGCGTCACGCACGAGGACACCAAGGAGAAGGCGGCCCAACTGGCCCGCAAACTCTGGTCGATCCGCATGCTGCACGAGGAGAAGTCCTGCAGCGACATCGACGCCCCGCTCCTCGTCATCAGCCAGTTCACCCTCTACGGCGATGCGCGGAAAGGGCGGAGGCCCACCTGGAACGCCGCCGCCCCGGGCGATGTCGCCGAACCCCTCGTCGACGAGGTCGTCGCCCAACTCCGCTCCCTCGGCGCGACGGTGGCGACGGGCCGCTTCGGCGCGATGATGCGGGTGTCGCTGACGAACGACGGCCCGTTCACGGTGTTGATCGAGGTCTAGCCCTACGGCTCGACCACGACCTCCTGCGCCGCCGCCGTGGTGTCCGCCACCAACTGCGCGTCCACCGGCACGTTCCGCTTCACCAGCGCGAGTGCGACCGGACCGAGCTCGTGGTGTCGTACGGACGTCGTGATGAAGCCGATCTTGCGGCCCTCGGGGCCCTCGTCCGCGAGGTGGATCTCGGTGCCGTGGGTCGGGAGATGGACCTCGCTGCCGTCCAGGTGGAGGAAGACCAGCCGGCGCGGTGGCTTGCCGAGGTTCTGGACGCGGGCCACCGTCTCCTGGCCGCGGTAGCAGCCCTTCTGGAGGTGCACCGCGGTGCCGATCCAGCCCAGCTCGTGCGGGATGGTGCGGTGGTCGGTCTCGAAGCCGAGGCGCGGGCGCTGGTGCTCCACGCGCAGGGCCTCGTGTGCCAGGATCCCGGCCGCCGGGCCCGCCTTCGCGGCGAACGACTCCAGCTCGGCACGCGGCAGGAACAGGTCGCGGCCGTACGCCGTCTCGCGTACGACGGCGCCCTCGGGCACCTCGGCGATGGACCCGGCGGGCAGGTACACGACCGCGAACTCGTCGGTGCGGTCGGCCACTTCGACCCGGTAGAAGAACTTCATCGACTCCAGGTACGCGATCAGCGCTTCCTGGCTGCCGGGCTCGACATGGGCCCAGACCGTCGCCCCGTCGTCCACGAGATACAGCGCGTGCTCGATGTGGCCGTGCGCGGAGAGGATCAGCGCCTCGGTGGCCTCGCCTGTCGGCAGGTCGCTGACGTGTTGGGTGAGCAGCAGATGCAGCCAGCTCAGCCGGTCGTCGCCGGAGACGGCGACGACTCCGCGGTGCGAGAGGTCGACGAATCCGGTGCCGTCGGCGAGGGCGCGCTGCTCGCGGAACAGATCGCCGTAGTGGGCGGCGACGCCTTCGTCCACGCCCTCGGCGGGCACGGCGCCGGGCAGGGTCAGCAGGGGGCTCTTCATGGGGACAAGCCTACGACTCGGTAGTTGAACTCTTGCCGTTCGCGGCCTTGGGCGTGCAGTCCTTGCACCGGCCGAAGATCGCGAAGTGCTTCATGTCCGTGTCGAACCCGAAGGTCTCGCGCAGTTTGGCCGTGAACTCCGCGGCCACCGACACATCGGCCTCGATCACGTTCGTGCAGTCGCGGCACACCAGATGGATGTGGTGGTGCCGGTCCGCGAGGTGATACGTCGGCGCACCGTGCCCCAGGTGGGCATGGCTGACCAGCCCGAGCTCCTCCAGGAGCTCCAGGGTCCGGTAGACCGTCGAGATATTGACCCCCGACGCCGTCTTCCGTACTTCCACGAGGATGTCGTCGGGGGTCGCGTGCTCAAGGGTGTCCACGGCTTCGAGCACGAGTTGCCGCTGCGGCGTCAGCCGGTAGCCGCGCTGCCTGAGGTCGCTCTTCCAGTCGGTGCTCACCACACCGACGAGTCTAGGCCTACTCGGGCGAAGGCCTACTTGAAGAAGGCGATCCCGTCGTCCGGCATATCGTCGGGCAGGGCCTTGGCCCAGCGCTCGACCTCCTCCGGGGTGACGACCTTCTTCAGGTGCGCCGACATGTAGGGGCGCAGCTCGACCTCGGGGGTCTGCTTCTCGCCGACCCACATCAGGTCGCTCTTGACGTAGCCGTACAGCCGCTTGCCGCCGCTGTACGGGCCGGAGGCGGCCGTCCGGGCCACGGCGTCCGTGACCAGGTCGATCTGCGGCTTCTTGTCGGCCAGCTCGCCGTACCAGATCTCGACGACACCGTCGTCGCGGACCATCGTCACCTCGACCTTGCGGTCGGCGTCGATGCGCCAGAAGCCGTGCTCGGACTCCAGCGGACGGACCTTGTTGCCGTCGTTGTCCAGCACCCAGGTGTGGGACTGGTACTCCAGGAAGTCCCGGCCGTCGTGGGTGAAGGCGACCTCCTGCCCGAAGTTGCACTTCTCGGAGCCGGGGAAGTCGTGCACACCCGCGCCCGCCCAGTTGCCGAGCAGGAAGGCGAGGGGGACGAGGTCCTTGTGGAGGTCGGACGGGATCTCGATCATGATCAGCTCAGAAGTCTCGTACGTCGGTGAGGGGGATCAGCGCTGGCCCTGGTACAGCTTCTTCACGGTCAGCCCGGCGAAGGCGAGGACGCCGACGCAGACCAGAACCAGCAGGGCTTCGAAGAAGATCTCCACGGGGTGCTCCTCGATTGAGCGGAGGTTGTGCGGTACGTACAGGGCCGGGCCCCAGCTTACGCGGCTGGCGCCCGGCCCTTGCTGTGAGGTACGCCCTCGCGGGGTCAGCCGAGCAGCTGGCTCTGCAAGGTCACCGTCTGCTGGAACGGTACGGCCTTCGCGGTGCCCTTGCGTGACTGGATGACCACGCCCAGGACGTCCCCGGCGGACAGATAGGCCTGCCGGACCTGCTCGGCGCCGTACGGCTCGGACTCGGCGTAGGCGATACGCGGGAAGGAGCCGGGCCACGGCAACTGGGCGAAGTCCTCGTCCGGGACCGACGCCTCGGTGCCGCGCACCCGGTAGCCCGGGAAGCTGAAGGGGGCGATGTCGCCGACCAGCTCGTCCACGACGGCCGCGGTGTCGAAGTGGAGCAGGTAGACACGGGTGTGGGTGCCGTCCTGGGTGGTCCAGCCGCGGGCGGCGATGTGCCGCAGGCCGCTGTCGACGAGCTTCTGTCGCAGCTCCCCGCGTTCCTCGTTGTCGGCGTACTCCGCCAGGAAGTCCTTCGTGGCCAGCCAGCCGTCGTCCCCGCGCAGCGCCGGGTCGGGCTCTGCGCCCTTGGGCGCGGGCAGCACGAGGGCGCGCAGGTCGGCGTAGTGGGCCTCGGCCTTGTTCTCCTCGGCGAAGGGCCGCGGGCTGCCGGAGGGCAGCGGCGGGCTGCTCAGCGTCGGGTACTCCCACCGCCCGTCCGACTCGGTCTTAAGCCCCGGTACGTCGGTCCGCTCCATCCCGGCGATCCCGTACGCCGTACCGGCCCCGACGGCCGCGAAGACGACGACGGCGGCGGTCCACCGGAGCACGGCGCGCAGGACACGGCGGTCCTTCCCGGCGGCCGGTGGGGGCAGGAGAGGCGGGGCGGTGGGAGGTGCGGGCGGGACCGTGGGGTACGCGGGGACTGCCGACCGGGGCTGCGCGACCGCGAGGTGCGGGGCGGCGGCGGACGGGTCGGTCCCCGGCTCGGTGGTCTGTGGCTGCTGGTCGGTCATACCGCCTCCCCCGGCTCGGCGATGCGGTCGAGCTGGGTGCTCAGGAGCATCGCGACTCCCTTGCTGTCGAGTGGCCTGACGCCGTCCGCGTTGACGGTGACCAGGACGTCTCCCACATAGGCGGAGCAGAACATGCTGTCGATGTTCTCGTCGGCCTCCTTGGGCGCCAGGAAGCACTTGGCGTTCTTGTGGCCCTTGACCTCCGGGCCCTTGCGGAAGATGTCCAGGGTGTCGAGGAACTCGGTCTGGAAGGTCGCCATGTCCCGGACGGCGGCCTGGCTCCCCATCTGGCTGAGCACGATGTTCACGGAGTAGATGTCCACGACGAGATCCAGTTTGCGACCGGCGCCGTAGGCACTGAAGTAGCTGCGCATCGCCATGCCCTTGATGCGCAGCCGGTCCGCCTGCTTCTCCAGTTGACGGCGCTGCGAACGGGGCAGATCGCGCAGTGACTCCTTCTGCAGCGCGGTCGCCTCGGCCCCGCTGAGGTGCGTGTCCGAGCCGAACTCGCCGAGGTCCGGCCCCCGGACCCAGCCGTCGGTGCCGTACGGCACGAGCATCCCGGCCAGCCCCGTCGCGCTCGGCGCCTTCTCGTCGTCGGCCTTGTCCACCGGGTACTTCCACACCGGCGCGCCTGCGTCCCGGTCCGCGTCCCGCACGGTGACGACGGTGTGGCCGACGCCTGCCACGAGGGCACCGACCAGCAGGACGGATCCCGTGACGACGGCGGCGATACGGCCGCGGCGCGGGCGCTTCTCCGCCGGCACAGGCTGGTTCTCGCTCACAGCCGCTCCATCTGTCGCTCGGCCAGGCCCACGATCGTCTTCCTGCTGATCGGCTTCGTGTCGGAGACGAAGATCTCCATGGCGATGTCGCCGCGCCAGGCGAGCGCCTCCGCCGAGTACATGGGCAGATAGCCGGGCTCGGTCTCGGGGTCGGTGTAGACGTAGGCCCTGCCGCCCTCGGTGCCGGGGACGGCCCAGTTGTCGTTGTCCTCGAAATCCGACCAGTAGTGGCCGCTGCTGGTGGCCTCCGCAGCCGCCGCGACCTCCTCCTGCCGGTACTGGATCAGCCGGATCTCCACCGCCGTCCTGCCGTCCTCCCAGCCCACGACGGCCGCGCGGCGGAACTCTCTGGTGATGAGCTCGCTGAAGGCGCCCTTCGGCTGATCGAAGGTGCCCGCGTACGCGGCCAGGTCCAGCCAGCCGTCGTCCCCGCTCAGCCAGTCGGCGGTCTTCGCCCCGCGCGGCTTCTTCATCAGCAGCTTGCGCAGGTCTCCGTCAGTCCTCACCCGCCGGTCCCGCGTGGCCGACAGCGGCTCGGGTGCCGCGCCCTTGGCCTGCGTCAGCTTCGGCTGCGAGAGCGAGGGCAGCTTGTCGGGCTCACGGTCGGCCTGGACGAGATAGCCGGCGCATGTCCCGGCCACGAGCCCCAGGACGGCGGCACCGGCGATCAGCATCGCGGTGCGCCCACGGCGTCTGGGCCCAGGCGTGCCGGAGGGCTCCGGCGACGGCGCCGCGCCGGGCGCCTCTCCGATGGGTCCGGGTTCTTCCAAAACGTCCCCCCACAGAACGTGAAGTTTGCATTCCGTATACGTGCGCACAGGAGACCCATGGCCAATGCCCCAGGTTGTAAGGGAGTTGATTACGATTCAGCCATGGCCAAGAAGCTGGTGATCAAGGTGACGGCGGGGGCCGACGCCCCCGAACGCTGCTCACAGGCGTTCACGGTCGCGGCGGTGGCCGTGGCGAGCGGGGTCGACGTCTCGCTGTGGCTGACCGGCGAGTCCGCCTGGTTCGCGCTGCCGGGCCGCGCCGCCGAGTTCGAGCTGCCGCACGCCGCCCCGCTGCCCGACCTGATCGACTCGATCCTGGCCGGCGGCCGGCTCACCCTGTGCACCCAGTGCGCGGCCCGCCGGGACATCACGGAGAAGGACGTCATCGAGGGCGTACGGATCGCGGGTGCGCAGGTGTTCGTCCAGGAGTCGATGGCGGACGAGACGCAGGCGCTCGTCTACTGACCCGTCTGCCGGCTCGTCTCCTGACTCGTCTCCCGAGGCGTCTCGGTCCAGAGGCAGAAGGGGTGCCCGGCGGGGTCGAACAGCACCCGTACGTCGTCCTGCGGCTGGTGTTCGGCGAGCGTGGCGCCCTCGGCCACGGCGCGCCGCGTCTCCCCCTCCAGGTCGTCGACCTCGATGTCCAGGTGGAGCATCATCTGCTGCTCGCCGGGCTTCCTGGTGGGCCAGACCGGCCGGGTGTACTCGGGTTCGGTCTCGAAGGCCAGGGCCAGGCCCTCCGTGCCGGGCGGCGGGCCGATGAGCAGCCAGTCGGGCTCCTCGGCACGCACCTGGTAGCCGAGCAGCCGCAGGTAGAACCCGGCGAGGTCATGGGCGTCGTGCGCGTCCAGCACCACGGTGGACAGCCTCGTAGGCGACATGCAGGTCTTCTACCGCGGCCGCTTCTTGCCGTCCAGCTCGTCCCACCACTCGTCGGACTTCGGATCTCCTGAGGGGTCGTCCCACCAGCGGTCCTCGGGCCCTCGGCGGTTGGCGATCATCGCGGCGACGGGTGGGATGACCATCGCCACCACGCACATCCCCACGGCCACCGGGACCGACCACAGACGTACGACGCCCCAGGCCAGGACGAACAGCGTGAGGCACGTGCCCATCATGGCGAAGTAGATGTGACGCCGCCGCGCGTACATACCCCCAGCGTAGGGCTCCGCACACGCCGAAGGGGCCGCACCCCGGGCGTCCAACCCATGGGATGCGGCCCCTCGGCCGACAAGTGCCGTCAGACCGCGATCGCGACCTCGGCGAGCGCGCCCTTCTCGGCGACGACGACCGTACGGTCGGCGGTGCCACCGGGGACGAGCGCGCGCACGGTCCAGGTGCCCTCGGCCGCGTAGAAGCGGAACTGGCCCGTGGCGGAGGTGGGGACCTCCGCGGTGAACTCGCCGGTCGAGTCCAGCAGACGGACGTAGCCCGTCACCGGCTCGCCGTCCTTCGTCACCTGACCCTGGATCGTGGTCTCACCGGGCTTGATCGTCGAGGCGTCCGGGCCGCCGGCCTTCGCTCCACACATGTCTTTCTCCATAAGGGGTCTGACCGGAAGGAAGGCCGGTCGGGTTCTGCGGGTGGGATGGGTTACTTGTTGGCGCCGAGCTCGATCGGAACGCCGACCAGGGAGCCGTACTCGGTCCAGGAGCCGTCGTAGTTCTTGACGTTCTCCACACCGAGCAGCTCGTGCAGCACGAACCACGTCAGCGCGGAGCGCTCACCGATACGGCAGTAGGCGATGGTGTCCTTCGCCAGGTCCACCTGCTCCTCGGCGTAGAGCTCCTTGAGCTCGTCGTCCGACTTGAAGGTGCCGTCGTCGTTGGCGTTCTTCGACCACGGGATGTTGCGCGCGGACGGGACGTGGCCCGGACGCTGCGACTGCTCCTGCGGCAGGTGGGCCGGCGCGAGCAGCTTGCCGGAGAACTCGTCGGGCGAGCGGACGTCGACCAGGTTCTGCGAGCCGATCGCGGCGACGACGTCGTCGCGGAAGGCGCGGATGGACTTGTCCTGGGCCTTGGCCTTGTAGTCGGTGGTGGCCCGCTCCGGGACCTCCTCGACCAGCTCGCGGGCGTCCAGCTCCCACTTCTTGCGGCCACCGTCGAGAAGCTTGACGTTGTCGTGGCCGTAGAGCTTGAAGTACCAGTAGGCGTACGACGCGAACCAGTTGTTGTTGCCGCCGTAGAGGATCACCAGCGTGTCGTTGGCGATGCCCTTCGTCGACAGGAGCTTCTCGAAGCCCTCCTGGTCGATGAAGTCGCGGCGGACCGGGTCCTGCAGGTCCTTGGTCCAGTCGATGCGGATCGCGTTCTTGATGTGGTTCTTCTCGTAGGCGGACGTGTCTTCGTCCACCTCCACGATCGCGATGTCGGCGTTGTCCAGGTTCTCCTGGACCCAGTCGGCGTCAACGAGGACGTCGCTGCGGCTCATGCTCTTCTCTCCTCCGGGGCAGTTACGGCGGCGGGGCGTGCGAGTGCGGGGGGTGCGCGCGCTCCGCTTCATGCCGAGACGGCGCACCTGTGCCCTGGTCAGGGCGGGGGGAAACGCAGAAGTCGGAGCTTCCGCTCAGAAGGGGCGACAGAGCATGGCGGCAACGCGGCACAGGTCGACTGCCCGCCGCTTCGTGAGATCCGCCTGTCGCTTCATGGGCTCGATCGTAGGGAGCGACAGGCGGGCGTGTCACCGGTGTGTCGCATTCTGAGATGCGATCGTCCGAAATGTGGGATGAGGAGCCGGTGGCGACCGCCACATCACGGCTTCCGGGCGCCTGCGTCGCGCGTCACATCTACGGTACGGACGTCGCCGTCTCGCCAATTGGACGCGGGACGTTCACCATCCGCCGTACTACCCGGCCAGGCGGACGTTCGAACCCTTCACGGTGATCTCGACGCCGCTCTTCGCCGCCTGGACCTTGTCGAGCTGGATGCCGCCGGGGAGGCCGTCGATCTTCTGCTCGAAGTCGGTGATCGCACGGGCGCGGCTCTCGGCGATCTCGGCACCGCCGAAGCTGGGCAGGGTGTCCGCGTGCACCTTCACGGTGTCGCCCTGGGCGGTGACCGAGCTCAGGACATAGACCGGGTTCGGCATCTTGGTGCCGAGGACGGTGGCCTCGACGGCGACCTTGATCTTGCCGTTGCCGCCGTCGGAGAGGCCGACGACGCTGGCGGTGACGCCGGGGGCGACCTCGGTGGGCTCGGACTTGGCGGTCTTCAACAGCTCGGCATAGGTGACGGACGCGGTGCCGGTGGCGGTGGCCGCGGTGGCGGAGCTGTAGTCGCCGGAGAACTCGACGCCCTGCATGTTCGCCGTGAGGTCGTCGATCCGGATCGTCTTGCCGTCGGTGCCGGTGGCGGCCTCGTAGTCCTTGATGTCGACCTCGACGTCGTCCAGCGTGCCGCTCACGACCTGGGTCAGGAACGGGAAGCCCTTGATGGACACATCCGGTGCCGCATCCAGGTTCTCGCTGGTCTGAAGCTTGCCGGCCGCCTCGTCCTCGGCGAACCCGACGGCAAGCCGGTCGGCCAGCACGAAGAGGCCGCCGAGTATCACGACGACGATCAGCAGTATCCGCAGGGCGCGCATGGTGTGGTGTTCCCCCCACCTCGGTGGTCGTCGACGACGACGCTCATGACGGTCACGCATGACATGGACGGCCGGGTGGCCGTCCAGCGCGAGGGTAACCCTGGGGTGGGGTCGACCGGCGGATTGTCGATCACCTGTGACAGGCGAGGTCCGACGGCCACTTCACGGCGCAGGCCGCGTCATTCAGCCCGGCCTCAGGCCAACGCCCGCCCCAGCACATACACCGCAGGCGCCGCCGCGGCCAACGGCAACGCAACCCCCGCCGTGAAGTGGACGAACCGCGACGGATAGTCATAGCTCGCCACCCGGTGACCGATCAGCGCACACACCCCCGCGCCCACCCCGAGCAGCGCCCCACCGGCACCCACCCCCGTCATGGCACCCCCGGCAACCCCCGCCCCCGCGGCCGCGAGCAGCGAAACGACCACAGAGGCCACGGTGGGCAACGGCAACGCCCGCGCCAGGACAGCGATCGCGACCGCCATCGCCCCCACGGTCACCGCGTCGGCCTCCGCAGCGAGATACCCCGCCGCGATGATCGCCAGCGCCGCCGAGACGACCGTCGCCATCAGCCCGTACATCCGCTCGTCCGGATCGGCGTGCGAGCGCAGCTGCAGGACCAGCACCAGCAGCACCCACACCCCCAGCGTCCCGAGGATCGCCGCCGGCGCACGGTCGGCCACCAGCAGCGCCACATCCGCCGTCAGCGCGCCCGCGAAGGCCAGCGCGATGCCCTGCCGGGCGGGCCACATGCCGTTCAGCCGGAACCAGCCCGCCGCCGTCACCGCCTGCAGGACGACGAGGGGCACCACAAGGGCGTACGACCCGATGGCCGCGGCCCCCGAGAGCAACAGCCCGAGCAGCGCCGTGAGCGCGGCCGGCTGCATCCCCGGCTCGATGATCGGGGAACGGCCCTCCAGCCGGGCCCGCTGGGCGTCGGTGATGCGGGAGTTGCCGGAGACGGTCGCGGGACCGTAGCCAGGGCCGTCACCGTCACCGTCACCGGACGTGGCGTCGGTGCCGGGCTCGGGGGCGTGCGACCGCGTCCCGCCCTGCTGCGGTGCGGGCGACGGGAACGGGGTCTGGACCTGTGCCTGCTGTGCCTGTACTTGCTGTGCCTGCACCTGCTGCGCCTGCCCGTGCGACGCACCGTCCCAGCCGCCCGCCTGATACCCGGCGGCGTCCCCACCCCGGTAGTCCGAACCCCGGTACTCCGAGGCCGACGTCACCGGCGAGTGCACCTGCGTCTCCCAGGTCTGCCCCTGCCACTGCTGCGTGTACTGCTGGGCGGCCTGCGGATCGTCGTGCGTCTGCTGCCCGGGCCATGCCTGCGGCGCGGGCTGCTGATACGGGTCGTACACGTCGTATCCCTGCCCCTGATGCCCGTGCTGTTCCTGCTGTCCCTGATACGGCTGGTCGCTCATCGTCACCCTCCTGCGAACGGCGGGAGCACCTCGACCGTGCCGCCGTCGGCCAGCCGTACCGTCTCATGTTCGCGGGTGCCCACGGGGTCACCGTCGATGAGGAACGAGCATCGCCGCAGTACGCGCGTCAGTTCCCCGGGGTGTCGCTCGCGCACCGCGTCGAGCGCCTCGGCGAGGGTGGCCGCGTCGAACGGCTCCTCGGCGATCCCGGCCGCGGCCTTCGCGGCGGCCCAGTAGCGCACCGTGACCTTTGGCATGCGGTTCCTCTGTCGATCGGCTGTGTACCCCGTCAGGCTAGCCGCCCTGTGCGACGGCCCAGTGCCCGATGCGGTCCAGCAACGCGCCCCCGGCCGCGTGCTCGGCGTGGCCCATGCCCGGCTCCAGCCAGAGTTCGCCGTGGTCACCGGCCGCCTGGGCCAGCATGCGGGGGTGGTCGAGGGGGAAGTAGCCGTCCTGGTCGCCGTGCACGATCAGCAAGGGTGTGGGCGCGATCCGCGGGACCGCCTCCACGGGGGACATCGGTACCGGATTCCACTCCTGGTGATGGATCCGCGTACGGAACCCGTAGCGGCCCACCAGACGCCCCTCGGGCCGGGTCACCAGCCAGTGGAGTTTCCGCATGGGGGCCGTACCCCGGTAGTACCAGCGCGCGGGCGCGCTCACCGACACCACCGCGTCCGTACGTGCCCCGCCGTCCCCCTCCCGTCCGTCCCCTCCGTACAGCGCCGCATGCCGCAGCACCACGGACCCGCCCATGGAGAACCCGACGGTCACCACGCGCGCGTGCCCGAGCTCGCGCGCCCACCGCACCGCGGCCGCCAGATCGAGCACCTCGCGGTCGCCGACCGTCGAGCGACCGCCCGACGCGCCATGCCCCCGGAAGGAGAAGGTGACGACGCCCCCGTGCCGGGTGAACGCCTCCACCACCCGTCGCACATGCGGCCGGTCCACGTCCCCGGTGAAGCCGTGGGCGACGACGAACGCCAGATCACCGGCAGATGGACGGGAGGAGTCGTATACGACCGCACCCGGGTCGTATACGGAATCGATCGTCACCCCGTCGTCGGTGTACAGAAACGTCCGCAAAGGTGTACGTCTGGTCGTCTCAGAGTTCGGACGAACCGTCGATCGTGCCACATGACCTGCCGGACCGTTGCTCATGTGGGCTATTCTGCTGGGCAGAGGACTCGGGCAGCGTAGCCCCCGGGTCCTTTTGTGCTTTCGGAAGCGTTGTATACGACGCGGGAAACCGCAGGTGTACGGGCCTTCGGGATCGCAGAGCAGTTCCGCACCGCATACGTCCTCGCAGGGACCGAGGAGGAACCAGACATATGAGTTCTCTGCTGCTCCTGACCAACGCCCTCCAGCCTTCGACGGAGGTGCTCCCGGCCCTCGGCCTGCTGCTGCACAACGTGCGCGTGGCTCCGGCGGAAGGCCCCGCGCTCGTCGACACCCCCGGTGCCGACGTCATCCTCATCGACGGACGCCGCGACCTGCCCCAGGTCCGCAGCCTGTGCCAGCTCCTGCGCTCGACCGGGCCCGGCTGCCCGCTCGTCCTCGTCGTCACCGAGGGCGGCCTCGCCGCCGTCACCGCCGACTGGGGCATCGACGACGTTCTCCTCGACACCGCCGGCCCGGCGGAGGTCGAGGCCCGGCTGCGGCTCGCCATGGGCCGCCAGCAGATCGTCAACGACGACTCCCCCATGGAGATCCGCAACGGCGATCTGTCGGTCGACGAGGCCACCTACTCCGCCAAGCTCAAGGGACGGGTCCTCGACCTCACCTTCAAGGAGTTCGAGCTCCTGAAGTACCTCGCCCAGCACCCGGGCCGCGTCTTCACGCGCGCGCAGCTGCTGCAGGAGGTCTGGGGCTACGACTACTTCGGCGGCACCCGGACGGTCGACGTCCACGTACGACGACTGCGCGCCAAGCTCGGACCCGAGCACGAGTCGCTCATCGGGACCGTACGGAACGTCGGTTATCGATTCGTTACTCCGGAGAAGGTCGACCGCGTCGCCGAGGAGGCGAAGGCCAAGGCCGGCCAGGCAAAGCCGGAGGATGCGGACGAGGTGGACGCCCTGGACGGCGTCGAGGTCCGGGCCGAGGCATAGAAAGACGCGACGGACGCTCGGGCGGGGCGTCACCGGCATTGCTTTCGCACAGCGGAGTGGCAGCCGGGGGACAGCGAAGCTCCTTCACGCCCTGCCCAGAGCGGGTCCATCCGCGTAGACTCCGCGCGTGGCCAAGGTGACTCGGGATGACGTAGCGCGGCTGGCAGGGACCTCCACTGCCGTCGTCAGTTATGTCATCAACAACGGACCCCGGCCGGTCGCCCCGGCCACGCGCGAGCGTGTCCTCGCCGCCATCAAGGAACTGGGGTACCGGCCCGACCGGGTCGCCCAGGCGATGGCCTCGCGGCGCACGGACCTCATAGGCCTGATCGTGCCGGACGCGCGCCAGCCCTTCTTCGGGGAGATGGCGCACGCGGTCGAGTGGGCCGCCGCCGAGCGCGGGAAGATGGTTCTCGTCGGCAACTCCGACTACGTCGGCGAGCGCGAGGTCCACTATCTGCGGGCGTTCCTCGGTATGCGCGTCTCCGGGCTCATCCTGGTCTCGCACGCGCTCAACGACCTCGCCGCCGCCGAGATCGAGGCCTGGGACGCGCGGGTCGTCCTCCTCCACGAGCGGCCCGAGGCCATCGACGACGTCGCCGTCGTCACCGACGACCTCGGTGGCGCCCAGCTCGCCGTACGCCACCTTCTGGAGCACGGCTACGAGTACGTCGCCTGTATGGGCGGCACCGCGGAGACGCCGGCGGTCGGCGACCCGGTCTCCGACCACGTCGAGGGCTGGCGGCGCGCGATGGCCGAGGCCCGGATTCCCACCGAGGGCCGGCTGTTCGAAGCGCCGTACAACCGCTACGACGCGTATCGCATAGCGCTGGAGATTCTCTCCGGTCCGAGGCGTCCTCCCGCGATCTTCTGCTCCACCGACGACCAGGCCATCGGTGTGCTGCGGGCGGCGCGGGAGCTGCGGATCGATGTGCCGGGGGAGTTGGCTGTCGCCGGGTTCGACGACATCAAGGAAGCGGCGTTGGCGGATCCTCCGCTGACGACCATTGCGTCGGACAGGTCCGCCATGGCTCGGGCCGCGGTGGATCTGGTTCTCGATGACGGGCTTCGGGTGGCCGGGTCGCGGCGGGAGCGGTTGAAGGTGTTTCCGTCGCGGCTTGTCGCGCGGCGGTCGTGTGGGTGCGCCTAGGAGCTCGGGCGGTTCTGTCGTTGTGCGGCTGACCGTCGTATGTGGTTTCTCGCGCAGTTCCCCGCGCCCCTGAGGGAGCTTCTCTGAGTGTTCTCTGAGAGGCACCGGATCGCTGCCAGTACCGCCTTTACATCGGGCATACGAGCTTCTGCCGGGCTTCTCAGGGAGCGCTCAGGAAGCTCTCATGGTCGGGCGACATGCTCATTTCCATGACCGAGAGCTTCCGCCGCAGCGGCGACTACGAGAACCCCTACCAGGGCGCCCAGCAGCACGCTTCCTCCCCCGTGAACCCGGAGTGGCCGCCCCCGCCGGCGTACCAGCCGACGGCGGAGCAGGCGGGCGGCGGAGCCCCGACCGCGCTCCTCACCGAGCCCGTGGCCCAGCCGCCGAAGTCGCGGCGGCGTCGGCCTCGCGGTCCGGTCGCTCTCCTCGCGGCCGTGGCGATCGTCGCCGCGGCGATCGGGGGCGGGACGGCGTACGGCATCCAGGAGCTGACCGGCAGCGACACCGTCGCCTCCTCCAGCTCCACCAGCACGAACGTCGTTCCCTCCAGCCAGAAGGGCACGGTCTCCGGGGTCGCCAGGGCGGTCAGCCCGAGCATCGTCGAGATCAGCGCGACCTCGAACGCCGGGTCGTCCACCGGCTCCGGCGTGATCATCACCAGTGACGGCGAGATCGTCACCAACAACCACGTCGTCTCCGGCGCCTCGCAGATCAAGGTGACGACGAGCGACGGCAAGGAGTACACCGCCGAGGTCGTCGGCACCGACAGCAGCAAGGACCTCGCGCTGATCAAGCTGCAGAACGCGTCCGGGCTGACGGTGGCCACCCTCGGCGACTCCTCCGGTGTGCAGGTCGGCGACGAGGTCGTGGCGATCGGCTCGCCCGAGGGCCTGACCGGCACGGTCACCAGCGGCATCGTGTCCGCGCTCAACCGGGACGTCACCGTCTCGACGGACGAGAGCCAGGGCCAGCAGCAACAGCAGCAGGGCGGCGGCGGATGGCCGTTCGAGTTCGGTGGCCAGGAGTTCAACGGCGACACCGGTTCGTCGACGACGACGTACAAGGCGATACAGACGGACGCCTCCCTGAACCCCGGCAACTCCGGCGGCGCGCTGATCGACATGAACGGCAACATCATCGGCATCAACTCGGCGATGTACTCGGCCTCCGGCTCGGGCTCGTCCGACGCGGGCAGCGTGGGCCTCGGCTTCGCGATCCCGATCAACACCGTCAAGGCCGACCTGGCGAAGCTGCGGTCGGGTTCGCAGAGCTGAACTCCCAAGACTCCCAAGACCGGCAAGACTGAAGGGGTACGTCATGATCCAGCAGGTTGAGCACACCGCGACCGGCGTCGGTCCCGCCGACCTCGCCCTGGCCCTCGCGGTCGCCGGCGCCCTGCACAAGCCGACCACCTCGACGGCCCCGTCCCGGGCGCCGGAGCTGGCGACCGCCCGCCTGAGCGCGGGCCGCCGGACCGCCGCGGCCCGCAGCCGCCGCCTTACCGTACGAGGCTGAGAACGTGCGAGGCTGAGAGCGTTCAAGCCCGCTCAGCCAGCCTCCGACCAGCCCCCGTCCCACCGCACCCGAGGATCCCGAGCCCATGAGCCCCGCCGATGGCGACCGTGACCCCCAGCGCATCCTGATCGTCGACGACGAGCCGGCGGTGCGCGAAGCACTCCAGCGCAGCCTCGCCTTCGAGGGGTACGACACGGAGGTCGCGGTCGACGGCGCCGACGCCCTGGAGAAGGCGACGGCCTACCGTCCCGAGCTGGTGATCCTGGACGTCCAGATGCCCCGCATGGACGGCCTCACGGCCGCCCGCCGCATCCGCGGCTCCGGTGACACGACGCCGATCCTCATGCTGACCGCCCGCGACACCGTCGGTGACCGGGTGACCGGGCTGGACGCCGGGGCGGACGACTACCTGGTCAAG
This sequence comes from Streptomyces sp. cf386, assembly GCF_900103585.1. GTDB lineage: Bacteria > Actinomycetota > Actinomycetes > Streptomycetales > Streptomycetaceae > Streptomyces. Next base: position 80,919 of record NZ_FNHV01000002.1, on the reverse strand, counting down.
CCGTTCGAGCTGGACGAGCTGTTCGCCCGGGTCCGCGCGCTGCTGCGGCGCAGCTCCTACGCGGCGGCGGCCGGTGCGGGCGCGGCGGAGGACGACGAGGCGCTGACCTTCGCCGACCTGCGCATGGACCTCGCGACGCGGGAGGTCACGCGGGGTGGGCGGCCGGTGGAGCTGACCCGTACGGAGTTCACGCTGCTGGAGATGTTCATGGCGCACCCGCGCCAGGTGCTGACCCGGGAGCAGATCCTCAAGGCGGTGTGGGGCTTCGACTTCGAGCCGAGCTCCAACTCGCTGGACGTGTACGTCATGTACCTGCGCCGCAAGACCGAGGCCGGTGGTGAGCCGCGGCTCGTGCACACGGTGCGGGGTGTGGGGTATGTGCTGCGGCAGGGTGGGGCGGAGTGAGCAAGCCTCTACGCCGGTTCCGGTCGCTGCCCATTCGGTCACGGCTGGCGCTGCTGGTGGCGGCGGCAGTGGCGTTCGCGGTGGCGGCGGTGTCGGTCACCTGCTGGTTCATCGTGCAGGGGAAGCTGTACGAGCAGCTGAACGCCGACCTCAGGAAGATGTCGCAGCCGCAGCGATACAGCCAGGTCGTGGACCTCCTCAATGCCTGCCCCCAGACCGTCAAGTCCGACGAGACCTTCCAGACCGGCATCACCGGCCTGCAGACGCAGAGCACCTACATCCAACTGGTCAAGGCGGATGGGACACCGTGCGTCTCCTCCACCTCGGCCGGCACCGTCAAGGTCACCAGCGCCGACAAGAACGTGATCAAAGACGCGGACAGCAGCAGTGGGAACACTCTCGACGGGATCATCCGCAACGGCACGGACACGGACGGCAATGCCGTTCGTGTGTTCACCACGCCTCTGGTCGTCAGCCAGGGCCCGGTGAGCCCACCTCAGCTGTACCCCAACGCCGCGCTCCTCGTAGCGGTCCCTCTCAAGAACACCCAGTCCACCCTCAACGAACTCGCCCTGATCCTTCTCCTGGTCTCTGGTGTCGGAGTCCTCGGCGCCGGAGCCGCCGGCCTGGCAGTGGCCCGCGCCGGCCTCCGCCCCGTCGACAAGCTCACCGAAGCCGTCGAACACGTCGCCCGCACCGAGGACTTGAGCGTCCGTATCCCGGTGGAGGACGAGAGCGAGGACGAGGTGGCCCGTCTCTCCCGCTCCTTCAACTCCATGACCTCCGCCCTGGCCAGCTCCCGCGAGCTGCAGCAACAGCTCATCGCCGACGCCGGCCACGAACTGCGCACCCCCCTCACCTCCCTCCGCACCAACATCGAACTCCTCACCCGCAGCGAGGAGACGGGCCGCCCGATCCCGGAGGCCGACCGCAAGGCGCTGCTGGCCTCGGTGAAGGCGCAGATGACCGAACTGGCGTCGTTGATCGGCGACTTGCAGGAACTGTCCCGCTCGGAGGGGCAGCGCGGCGAACGCGTTCAGGTGGTGTCGCTGGAGGACACGGTGGAGTCGGCCCTGCGCCGCGCCCGGCTGCGCGGCCCCGAGCTGACGATCAGCGCCGACATCCAGCCCTGGTACGTCCGCGCGGAACCGGCGGCGCTGGAGCGCGCGGTGGTCAACATCCTGGACAACGCGGTGAAGTTCAGCCCTGAGGGCGGCACCATCGACGTGCAACTCACCGACGGCACCCTCACCGTCCGCGACCACGGCCCCGGCATCCCCGCCGACGAACTGCCGCACGTCTTCGACCGCTTCTGGCGTTCGCCGAGTGCGCGAGCGCTGCCCGGCTCGGGGCTGGGCCTGTCGATCGTGGCCCGTACGGTCGAGCAGGCGGGGGGACAGGTGGATCTGGCCCGTGCGGAGGGTGGGGGGACGGTGGCCACGGTACGGCTGCCGGGGGCGGCTACTCCGCCGCCGGAGGCGCCGGAAGCGGCGTAGCCGGTTCTGGCCCCGAGTGCTCGCAGAGAACGAGAGCAGGTCCGGGCTCTCCGCCAGCGCCGTCCGCAGGGCGACCACCGTTGCGATCAGGCGGGACGATCCCGGGTTCGGGCCTCTACTGCGGACCGGTGGTCGACTCCCCGCTGGAGCTGTCCCCGGAGAAGCTGTTCTGCATCGGGTTGATCGGCGACACAGCGGTCTTCCTCGACCGCGCGGGCGGCGGCGTCCTCGGCATCCCGGACGAGCACTGGGAGTGGGTCGACGCGGAGCGCTTCGAGTCGCTCGCGCCCGGGCTGGAGGCGTTCTTCCTGGAGCGGCTGGCCGCTCCTGCCGAGTACGCACGGCTCGCTCGGGTCGACAACGAGTTGGCGGAGTTCGAGGACTGGCTGAAGCTGCTGCGACGGGCCCGTCTCGCAGCCTGAACCGCTGGTACGGCGGGACGACGCCCTCATCGTCATCGATCTCCGACGACTCGTTTCGGTCATCGCCGGCGCAACTCACCGAACCAGCGCACGATCGCCGATGTGACCGCGACGTTGGACCCCAGGTGACGGGATCCGTGGTAGTCAAGGGCGCCAAGATCAACGACCGGGGCGTCCACGCCATTCCTGAGCAGAGCGTCCCGGCAGTGCTCCGTGTTGGTGGTGACGGCCTGCTCGTCCCCAGTCGCCATATGGAGCCGGACCGGGGCACGGGGAGCCCAGTCGGTGCATACGGCATCGGTTGTGCGCAGTGCCGCTGCCAGCGGCCCCGTCGGATGTGCGAGCAGCTCGCGGCCGTGCTCGGTCAGCAGTTCGTCGAGAGTGTCGGGAGTGCCCCGCATCAGCTGTTCTCCCGTGTGTGCGCCGTCGAAGAGCGCCTCGACGGTGCTGTCATACGGGGCCCGGAAGACCTCGCCGGGGCTGTCGTAGATGTCGTGGAGCCGTTGGAACGCCACCAGGGTGTAGGCCGCGTACAGCACACTGGACTTGGGTTCCAGCCTGCCCTCGAGCAAGGCGGGCAACTCCGTCCCACCGAAGTCGTATGCGCCGCTGACCGGCGCCAGCGCGCCCAGCCTGAACCAGCGGTCCTCACCCGCCTGCAGCGCCCGGCCGAGCCCCAGTGCCGCCGAGGCTCCTTGCGAGAAGCCGGTGACCATGACCTCCCGCTCCAGCACATGTCCGGTTTGCAGCGCGAAGGCGCGGGCCGCGCGCAGCATGTCCAGGGATGCCGTGGTCTCGGAGCCGATGTCCATCCAGGGGTGCAAACCGGGTCCCTTGCCCATGCCCAGATAGTCGGGCGCGACACCCGCGGCACCCGCCGACGCATGCGCGATCACGGGCGCCGACACGAAAGCGGCGCGCTGCATGGACGGGGAATCATCCTTGTGACTGCCAGTGCCGTGCGCGAAGGAAACCGCGTGTAACCGTCGCTCGCTGTCGAGCGGCAGCGCCAACAGCCCGCTCGCCGTGGTGAGCTGTCCATGCGGATCGACGGTCCGGTAGACCAGCCGGTATGCGACAACGCCGTGCCGGACGGCACCGTCTCCGAACCCTGCATCGCCCAGCTCGTCTGCCACCTCCTGCGGGGTTGCGAGCGTGTACAGCTTCTCGGCAGAGACCAGCGTTCCCCTACCACGCTCCTCGTGCTGCGCCGGCGCCTGGACATGCGCGGCGGACGCGGCGGCGGGCACCGGCCCGCTCAGCAACAGGCCGCAGCAGACGGCTGCCGCTCCTGCTCGCAGACCGGTGCGGATCAGGGTCCTGCGACGCGACAACGGTGGGGCGGAAGTCACCATGCTTTCCTCCAAGCGAGGTTCGACGAGGGCCAGTTCAGCCTCACTTGTTGCAAACCCAGACGCACTGGTGCGGGCCCCCCGGGGTCCCTGGTGCCAGCCCCCCGTTCGCTGCGTGACGGCGCCCTCGTCGCCCTCGTCTCCAATTCGAGGCCTGCTTGGCGCAGTTGCTCACCAAAGCGGCCGGGAAGGAGATCCACTTCCCGGTCGTTTCCCCCTACGCTTGATGCGAGGGGGAGCCATGTCGAAGAATTCGCTGCCGAGAATCGCATTGTGGATCACGCTGAGTCTCGCGTTCACGGCCGGCGCGGTCTCGCTCCTCGTCCTGGCGGTGGCGTCGGGATCGGGGTCGGATGACGGGCCTCGGTCGGGAGGCGGCGGGTCGACCAGTTGGTACACGACGCGGCCTCCGGAGACGTCCGACGATCCCGGCGACACCGAGGGGACGATCCCGGAACCGAGCGATCCCGGCCAGGGAGGAACCCCCGAGCCGACCGGTGGAGGGACCGAGGAACCGACCGGCGGCGTGAGCCCGATTCCGACCGAGCCGAGCGGGCCCATCAACGCGACCACCGGCCCGAGCGAACTCCCGACCCCGGTGACCATCGTGACCCAGACCGTCGTCGCGGTGCCTGCGGGCGGCGGTGGCGACGGCGCCGGCTCGCTGATCACGGCGTTCGGCTCTCTGCTGAGCGGCGCCGCAGCGGTCGGCACGCTGCTCCACGCGGTTCATCTGAGCCGGCAGAACCGCAGCGCGGCGGCGACGGACGACGATGCGAGGGCGGCGCCTAGTTCTTGACGCCGGTGAGGAAGGACGTCCACGAGGTCGCGCCGAGAACGAGTACTTGGCCGTCGTCCGGGACCTTGCTGTCCCGGACCGGGACTATGCCGGGGTAGCCGTCGGCGACCTCGACGCAGTCGTTGTCTCCCCCTTCGCTGTAGCTCGACTTGCGCCACACGGCGGTGCTGAGATCGGGGGTTCGCGTCATGACCTGTGCTCCTCCAGTGCATCCCTGATGATCGCCAGCGAGTCGGACGGGGACAGCGCCAGATCGCGGAGCCGATCGTAGGACAAACGCTGCCGAAGGACTTCGTCCGGATCCTCGATCAACCGGCTGCAGCCGTTGCCTTCCTTGTAGGCAACGGCACTTCCGTCTCTCTGCCAGAGCAGCGTCAACGACCCGTTCATATGGTGGTGCGCTCCCGCCGAGAACGGCAGTACTTGGAGCGTCACGTTGGGCCACAGCGAGGCGGCCTCAACGTGAAGCAGCTGATCGTGCCAGGTCTTGCCCCGGACAGCGGGACGTCGGAGCGCGAACTCGTCCATGATGATCCGGACCTCGGGCTCCGGCTTCTGCCGCAACAGGTACTGCCGCCCGAGCCGTGCCACCACCAGCTCCTCGACGATCTCGTCGCCGTCGGCCGTTGTCTGGGCCCCAGACAACACCCCCCGAGCGAAATCCTCGGTCTGCAGAAGCCCGGGAATCCCCAGTGTGAACTTCCACATGATCCGTGCCGTCGCCTCCAGCTCCATGAACCGCTTGTACTGGTCCTTGAAAGCGTCCAGCCGAGCCGCCTTCCAGTGGCTTAACAGCAGGTCACCGGTGCCGTAGTACCCGTCAAGGTCCTCCATGACCGTCACCTTGGACAGCCGATCCCCGGACTCCAGCCGACTCAGATAGCTCTTCTCGTACCCGGTCTCATCGGCCAACTGCCCCAACGACTTCCCGGCCTTCTCCCGCAGAACCCTCAGCGTTTGCCCCAGCATCGCCCGCCCGGAAACCGGTTCCGCGTCAACCTTCTCGCTCACGTCACCCCTCACCGTTGCCTGCGCGCCAGACAACACCGAACCCCTTCCGCAGCGTACGCCGCACCTGTGACGATCAGGGCACGAACGGTAATCACCGCTCGTCAGACCCCTGCCATGCCAAAACCCCCGCAGTCGATGCACGTCGACCCGGGGGCGTGGCCGACGCTGAAACCCAAGGAGCGCCGACATGCGCGAACGTACCGCCGGACTCATGAAATCGCTACTGATCGCACTCGTACGTGTACTACTTCCCAGCGACGGACGACACCGAGCAGCCCCGCCCCAACCCCCGCTCATCACCCGCCAGTTGGCCCCACGGCCCCGCCACTCCGCCCCCGTCCCCCCATGCCGCTGCGAGCGCGAACGCATCCTGCAGCGCCGCCGTGCCGCCTGAGCCGTCGCCTACGGCCTCGACGCCGGCCCGCGCCGCACCCTCGGAGAGGAGGTCTCCGCATGAGCTTCCCCGACGAACTCCGCCTCCTCCCCTGGACCACCCCCGACGGCAAACCCTGCTACCTCAGCGCCGACTGCGACCACAGCAGGCTCTCCCGACTCGCCGACGACATGGAGGCGGCCCAACCGCACTCGGGCGAACAGGTACTCGCCGGTGCCAGGGCGGTCCTCACCGACACCAAGGCCGGCGAGCGCGCCGTACGCTTCGCGCTCACGCGTGCCACGGAGTCCCTGGAGGACGCACTCCGCATCGCGGTCAGCCGTGGTGAGCGCATCGAGGCGGGTGAGAGGTGACACGCCCGTCCACCGCCACCAGACGCCTCTCGCGTTCTACCGTGGACCTCCGGCCCCCACGTCTCACCCCAGCCGGAGAAGAGGAACCGATCATGTCCCACGAGGTGGATCCGAACTCCTGCGAGAGAACCCCCGAGGCGATTCGCGCGGCCCTGCAACGCCGCCCCGACTGGCTGCAGGCCTTCGAGCAGGACTGGCTCAGTGCGGCGGCCGACTTCGATCAGGCAGCGCTCGACGCCGTGACCGACAAGTGGCTCCCCTTCGCCTGCGCCTGTGCCACGCCCGGCTATCTGGACGAGGTGGAGCAGACGGTCAAGCGGGTGACCGAGGGCGACACCGAAGGCATGGTCTTCCGCGACGAGGACGGGAACGCCTACGACGCCGACAATCGGCCCATCGACGCGGGCAGGTGTGGGTGAGCGCCTATGCGATCAGGTATGCCGACCGAGCGGCTCAGCGAAAGCGGGCGCTGGGCGCGCCCCAGCGCGCATCGCTGGAGGAGCTGGAGAAGCGGCTCAGCCTCAACCCGTTCGGCCCGCCCGCGATCAGCAATCGGGACAACAGCTGGTCAGCAGCGTTCCAAGGCGGGTTCATCACGTACGTCGTGTCCAACCGTCACGTCGTGATCAACGTCGTCGACTTGGTAGCCCTCTGATCATCCCGAGGCCCACGGACACCAGAGAGTAGCGATGCGGCGCCGCGAACGCGGGCGTGGAACATGATCGCGAACGCATACGGCAGCACCCACGGCCACCGTCCCCACAGCCCACAGCCCACAACCGCCGCTGCCTCCGTCATGGACTCCATTTCGCACGCGGAGGGCCGCAAATGGACATGCGGCTCGAACTCGCGGGTGATCCGGCGGAGTTGGCAGAGTTACTCGTGTGAAGCAGTGAAGACAAGGAGGGATAAAGGCCGACAGACATCCTCGCCCACCTGTCAATGACCTGTCATCCGCACCTGATCCCGACCCTACCCACCAGTTCTCTGGAACTCTTCCTGGCTGTCAGACAGGTGCCCGTCCGTACCGGTCGGCACCTGTGCACGGACCACAGGAGTGAGCCAACCCCCATGCGACTCATTCGCAAATCGACACTCAAGAAGAGCGCCCTGAGCATGGCCGCAACCGCCCTCGCCATATCCGGCGTGATGGCGGGCGCCGGTTCCTCGCAGGCGGCCGGCCCCGGTGGCGCGCAGAACGTCCGGGGCGTCGACCCCGGTAACACCGACCTGATGATCGAGCGGCTCTGCAACCAGGAGACGAGCCTGACCGGCGTCTACGGCGCCCTCAACGTCGACACCGGCGAGTTCAAGACCCGGGACGAGTACCTGCGGGACGTCTTCGGGCTGTGGAAGCCCGCCGGGCCGTGGGAGCTGTTCCGCGGCTGGTGCGGGTACGCCGAGGCCTCGACCTGGTCCATCAAGGGCGAGCCGATCCGCACCTCCCGGTGGATCGGCAACCGGGGCTCGGCGGACGACAAGGAGACCTTCGTCAGCAGCTACAGCACCAAGACGTTCGCCAAGAAGAGCGTCGGCGGAACGATCAGCCTCTCCCTCGCCAAGAGCATCTTCTCCGGCAGCGTGGGCGGCAGCGCCGGGTACGAGTGGGGCTGGGAGAAGGAGTCCCGGTTCGAGACCCGCAGCGAGAAGACCATCCCGCCGTGCCGGCAGGTGGCCGTGACCTGGACGCCGTACCAGCGCGTGGTGCGCGTGAACCCGGTGTTCCAGATCGAGGACTACCAGTGGAACAAGGGCGACGGCGACGTCACCACGCACACCTGGCGTGGCCGGGACGCCAGTTGGAAGACGATCTACTCGTACGGTTACTACATCGACGGCACCTCCGACAAGATCCTCCCCAACGGCCAGCCCGACGGCCGCGAGGACAAGATCGAGGAGAAGCTGGACCCCAACACCTGCACCCAGTAGGCCAGTAGGGCACTGGTAGGTGCCCTCAGGGCGGCAACCTTTCCGTGCGGGGCGGCGACTGATCCCCGGATCATCCCCCCGCACGGAACGGATCGCCGTATGAGTGAGCAGCACAGCAAGCCCCGTCACCGTAGGAGCCGCAAGGCCCTGGCGGTCGGGGTGCCCCTGGCCCTGACCGCCGCCGGGACCCTGGCCTACGGCACGGACCTCGGTCTCCTCGGCGCGGACTCCCAGCAGCAGGCCTCCGCCGCGACCACCGCCGCCCCCGCCTGGGCGACCGCCACCGCCGATGGGTTCGCCTCCGTCAACTCCCTTGGACAGAACGGGACTTATGGCGGGCGGGACGGCCAGATCGTCACCGTGAAGACGCAGGCCGATCTGGAGAAGTACGCGACCGCCGCCGAGCCGTACGTCATCGTCGTCGCCGGGACCATCAACATGAACCCGGTGGGCAAGGAGATCAAGGTCCAGTCGGACAAGACCATCGTCGGGTCCGGGACGTCCGGGCACATCGTCGGCGGCGGCTTCTTCCTCGGCTCCGGCGTGCACAACGTGATCATCCGGAACCTGACCATCCGGGACTCGTACCAGGGCGTCTGGAACGACAAGGACCACGACTTCGACGCCATCCAGATGGACGGCGCGCACCACGTGTGGATCGATCACAACGATCTGCGGCACATGGCCGACGGGCTCATCGACGTCCGCAAGGACAGCACGAACGTGACCGTCTCCTGGAACAAGCTGAGCCAGAACAACAAGACCTTCGGCATCGGCTGGACCGACAACGTCAAGACGGACATCACGGTCCACCACAACTGGTTCCGCGAGACCGAGCAGCGCAACCCGTCCACCGACAACGCCGCCCACGCGCACCTCTACAACAACTTCCTGGAGGACGCGGCCGGGACGGACATCAAGTCGTCGTACGGCAACTACTCGCGCGGCAGGACGGCCATGGTCCTGGAGAACTCCTACTTCCAGGGCATGAACAACCCCGTCACCAAGGACAGCACCGCGAGCATCGTCCAGAAGGGCAACACCTTCGTGGGCACGAGCGGGCGCAACGAGAGTGGCGGTACGGCCTTCGACCCGAAGGCGTACTACAGCTACACGCTCGACAAGACGGCGGACGTGCCCTCGCTCCTCAAGTCCGGTGTGGGGCCGCGGAGTTCCATCGGCACGACGGCCTCGTCGACGTCGACGACCAAGGCCGCAGCCACCACCCTCACCGTCGCCAAGGACGGCTCCGGGCAGTACTCGACCGTGCAGGCCGCCATCAACGCCGTACCGGCGAACAACCCCTCACGCGTCGTCATCCAGGTGAAGCCGGGCACGTACCGCGAGGCGGTGACCGTGCCGGCGAACAAGCCGCACGTGACCATCGTCGGGACCGGCGCCAGCCGCAAGGACACCGTCATCGTCGAGGGACACGCCGCCGGCATGACCAAGCCCGACGGCTCGGGGACGTACGGGACGCCCGGCAGCGCCACCCTCAGCGTCAAGGCCGACGACACCCAGCTGCGCAACCTCAGCGTCACCAACGACTTCAACGAGGGCGCCAACCAGTCGCTCTCCGGCCACCAGGCCGTGGCCCTGCTCACCATGGCCGACAAGGTGTTCCTCGACGGCCTCATCGTCACCGGCGACCAGGACACCCTGGAGATGGAGACCGCCGCCAAGGGCACCCTCGGCCGGGTCTACGTCAAGAACTCCTACATCCTCGGCAATGTCGACTTCATCTTCGGCCGAGGCACCGCCGTCATCGACCGGTCCGTCATCACGCTGCGCAAGCGCTGGGACGGCTCGTCCGCCGGATACGTCACCGCACCGAGCACCGAGGGCAACCGCAAGGGCATCCTCATCACCCACTCGACCGTCAACGGCGATGTGAGCAACGGCAGTTTCTTCCTCGGCCGTAACTGGCACCCCGGCGGCGACACGACCGTCGACCCCCAGACCACGGTGCGGGAGACGAGCCTGAGCGCCGCGATCAAGTCCACCCCCTGGTCGGACATGGGCGGCTTCCCCTGGAAGGACGACCGCTTCGCCGAGTACAAGAACACCGGCGCGGGCGCGGGTTCCGCGAGCTCCAACCGGCCTCAGCTGACCGACGCCCAGGCGACCGGGCAGGAGGTCGCGGACTGGCTGGGGAACTGGACGCCTACGGCTTCCTGAGGGGCCGTGTCCCTAGGGCCGGGCGCAGACGCTCGACGACTACTGCGCCCGGCCCCACCGCGATCAGACACCGATCAGCCAGCGGCCAGACCCGCCAGTACACCGAACCCGACGGGGAGCAGCTGGGCGAGGTGCCGGTACGCGGACCGCGCTCCGTCCCCTCGGCGCAGGTAGGTCGCCAGTCCGGCTGTGACGATGCCGAAGGTCACCGCGTACAGCAGCGTGTCCGCGCTCGACGCGCTGTCCCACCCGCGAGCGAACAACGCCGTAACCGTCATCGTGCCGCCGAACAGCGCAGCGCCGGTCAGCACATCACCGTAGGTGACCACCAGAGGCCGTGTGCTCGCGTGGCGCTGCCGGCGCCAGAGCTGAAGCACCAGTACGGCGACCAGGACGACCTCGACGGCCGTGGCGAGCACGAACGACGCCTTGAATGCGATCTCCATGGTTCATCAGGATCGGGACAACGCCCCACGGGCGACAAGAGAGTTGAGGGTGTTCGGAGCTTCACGGCCCGATTCACTGCCCGATTCACTGCCCGATTCACTGCCCACTGCACGGCCCGCTTCACGGCTCGGGAAGAGCAGGGTCATCGAAAGCTCCGCGAAACACCAAGAGCAGTCCAACGATCGATCATGACTTCCCCGCTCCCGTCCATGATTCAGCAACGCGAACGTTTATTTGAAGTTTCGAGCGTACGTTCCACCCCGTGAACTCCGACAGATCTGCCGGCTCACAGCCGGCCAGCGCCGCTCACCAGCGGTTCGCTCTCCCCTCGCTCGCCCGCCGCGCACTCCTGCGGGCCGGGCTGACCGGGGCCGCAGCGCTCGGGACCACCGCCGCCCTCGGCACGGCCACCGCCTCCGCCGCACCCGCCACCCCCACCTCCCGTCGCCGCCCCGGCACCCCCGCGGAAGCCCTGCGTGAGCTGGCCGCGGGCAACCAGCGCTGGCGCACCTTCCGTGAGCGGCACCCCGACGAGTCGCCCGCCGTGCGGCAGAGCCTGATCTCGAGTCAGCACCCCTTCGCCCTCGTCCTCGGCTGCATCGACTCCCGGGTGCCGCCGGAGCTGGTCTTCGACCAGGGCCTCGGCGACCTGATGACCGTGCGCTCCGCCGGCGAGGTCCTGGACGAGGCCGTACTCGGCAGCGTCGCCTACGGTGTGCTCGAACTGGACATCCCGCTGGTCCTGGTGCTCGGCCACCAGTCGTGCGGCGCCGTGAAGGCGGCCGTCGCGGCGGACGAGTCCGGTGAGCGGCTGCCGGCGCACATCCAGTACATCGCCGACCAGATAGCGCCGAACATAGACCGCACCCAGGAGGGCGACGCCCGCGTCGACTCCACCATCGACGCCAACGTACGGGCCGTCCGCGCCCGCCTCGCCGCCGAACCGGACCTCGCCGCGAAGGTGACCTCCGGCGAACTGGCCATCGTCGGCGCCCGCTACGAACTGGACACGCAGCGCGTCCACCGCGTCGCCTGACACCCACGCGCGACAGCACCCGGTATGCCCGGCGGCTCAGTGGAAGCCGCCGGGCATACCGAGGTGAACCCCGCCCTCACCGCCTCAGCACCAACGTCTCCTCCGCCCACGCCCCCACCGTCGGCCCCGCCAGCCGCGCATACGTCCCTCCCCGCGCCACCAACTCCGCGTGTGTGCCCGCCTCCACCAGTCGGCCCTCGTTCACGACCAGCACCCGGTCCGCGTCCGGGGCCAGGCTCAGGTCGTGGGTGATCAGGATCGTCGTACGGCCCGACATCAGTCGTCGCAAGGGCTGTACGACCTGGCGGGCGGCCACCGAGTCGAGGCCGGCGGTCGGTTCGTCGAGGAGGAGGACGGGGGCGGAGCGCAGCATCGCGCGGGCGATGGTGATCCGCTTCAGCTGGCCGCCGGAGAGTGCGGCCGTGCCGGGGGCGATGTGGGTGTCGTAGCCCTCGGGGAGCGCGGCGATGAAGTCGTGGGCCGCCGCCGCACGCGCCGCACGCTCGATGTCCTCGTCGCTCGCGCCGGGGCGGCCGCAGTCGATGTTCTCGCGGATGGTGCCGTTGAGGATCAGGGTCTCCTGGGGGAGCAGGGCGACGTTCTCGCGCAGGAAGTCCAGCCGCATGTCCGTGAGCGGCACGCCGTCCAGGGTGATCACGCCCGCCGACGGGTCGTAGAAGCGGGTGAGCAGCTTGGACGTCGTCGACTTGCCCGCGCCGCTCGCGCCCGTGACGATCACCAGCTCGCCGGGTCCGGCCGTGAACGTCACGTCGCTCAGGGACTGGCCGGCGGCTCCGGGGTAGCGGAAGGACACCCCGTGGAAGCCGACCCAGCCGCGCACCGGCCATGCGGGGACCGGGCGGACGGGGTCCGTGACGGCCGGCTCGGCGTCCAGGATCTCGCCCAGGCGCTGGGCGCCGGCCGTGGCGGCGGTGAGGGTGAGGCCGAGCTGGCCGAGGCTGCGGACCGGCGGGTAGAGGTAGCCGATGAAGGCGGCGAAGGCGAGGAGTTGGCCCAGGGTCATACGGCCCGCCGAGATCTCCCACACGCCGAGGCCGATCACCGCGAGCACGCACACCGTCTCGACGACCTCGACGAGCTGCTCGTACATCTCGCTCAGCCGCGCCCCGCGCACGGACGCCTTCATCCAGGCCCGCGCCTCGCGGTCGAGCCGCTTCTCCTCGTCGCGGCGGCGGTTGTAGGCCTGGGTCAACACCACGTTGCCCAACGACTCCTCGACCACCGACGTGATCGCGCCGTCGGCCGCCCGTTCGTCCTGGGAGGCGGTGCGGATACGGCCGCCGAAGCGGCGGGCGGCCAGCAGGAACAGGGGCGCCAGGACGAAGGTGACCAGGGCGAGGTCCCAGCGGAGGTACAGGGCGGCGGCCGAGTAGAAGACCGCCGAGAAGGCGGCGGAGACGGTGCCGACCACGCCCGACACGACCATCTGCTCGATGGCCTCGACGTCACCGGTGAGCCGCTCGACCAGATCCCCCTGCCGGTGCTTCTGGAAGAAGTGCGGCGGCAGGCCCTGGACATGCCCGAAGACCTTCGCGCGCAGCCGCAGCACGAATCTCTCGGCGGTCCAGGTGGCGAGCGAGTTGCCGAGATACCCGACGACCGCGCCCAGCACGGCGACGCCCAGCCAGGCCGCCGCCGGCCCCCAGAAGGCGGACAGCGAACCGGCCTGCAGCGCGGTGTCGGTGAGCTCCGCGAACAGCAGGATCGAGGCGGTCTCGGCCAGCGCGGCGACGACGACGCAGGCCACGATCATCAGCAGCCACTTGCGGTCGCCCCGCGTCAGCGGCCAGAACCGCCGGAAGGCCGTACGCACTTCCCTCATGCTCCACTCCCTTGCGAACCCTGCGGACATGACCGAGGCGGGGCCCCGGAGCACGAGCGCTCCGGTGACCCCGCCTCGTCGGTCTGCGTCAGCCCTGGGGCGCGATCGGGCGGCGCTTCGGGGCGGCGGCCTTCTTCGGCGCCGGCTTGGCGGCCTTCTTGGCCGGGGCGCCGGGCTTGCAGTTGTTCTTCTTGACGGGGGCGATCTTGTGGAAGCTCATGAAGGTTTCCCTTTCCTGTGAATTGCTTGGATTTACTTAGGTGAATTCTTTGTCAGTCCCGATGACCCACGGGTCGACGCTTCGGAGCAGCCTTCTTGACGGCCTTCTTCTTGGGCGCCGGGGCGGCGGTCTTGCGGGCCTTCTTCACCGGGGCGATCTTGTGGAAGCTCATGAGGCTCTCCTTCTTTGCTTTCGCGTCGTTCGCTTTCGACATGGAAAACATTACGGGACACCGGAGCCGGAAAAAGCCGATTCCGCTGAGACCTCGATGAATTGAGCCTGAGATCGATTTTCAGAGAATCCCGGGAACCGAACCACAATTCACACAGGATTTATTACGGGCATCAGCCGGAGCGCCCGACCGCCAGCCCCGTCCCCTCAAGACGCACCCTGATCCCGTCCTCCTCCACCCGCACGTCCCGCAGCCGCAGCTGCCCGCTCGGCGGCTCGGGCAGCCGGAAGCCCAGGGACAACTGGTCGGCGAGGACCGGGCGGGTGAGGCGGGGCAGGGCGTCGAGAAGGGCGGGATCGAAGCCGAGGAGCTTGAGCAGCTCGGGGTGTTCCAGGGCCAGGTCGATGAGGTTGAGCTTCATCGCGCGGTGGGCGAAGCGCGGGGTGCCGGTCAGATCGGTGAGCTTGGACTCGTTGCGCAGCGCTTCGCGCACGACGGAGTCGGGGACCCCGAGCCGCCGTACGACCGACGGCACCGACAGCAGCGCCTTCGCCTTGCGGGTCTCGCGGGCGAGGCGGGCCACCGACTGCCGGCTCAGGTGCAGGCCCTCCGAGGCGCGGGCTCCGGGGCGGTACGTGGCCAGCTCCCCGATGTCCAGGCGCATGCCGCCGATGTGCGTCGCGATGCCGCGGTCGCCCTCGCGCACGATGCGGGCCTCGGCACGGAGCCGGAGGTCATGGCCGGCGACGGGCAACGTGCCGCGCGCCCGGACCCGGTCGTGGCCCTCTCCGGTGAACGTGACCTGGGACGCGCCGAGTTCACGGTTCAGGTCCGCGAAGGAGAGCAGGACGTCGCCCTCCAGCTGGGGGACGTCGGCGCCGCGCACCGACGTCGGGCCGTCGGTGTCCAGTCGTACGCCTCTCGCCGTCGCCGTCACCTGGGCCAGCGAGACCCGGTCGGCGGCCACGTCGGGGACGGTGACCTTCACCGAGTCCAGCCGCTCGTCGGCGAGTTGGGTGAGGAAGGGGAAGCCGTCGATCTCCACCTCGGGGGCCGCGGCCAGATCGAGGCGGTCCTTCAGAGTGGCCGCCGCTCTGCGCTCGGTGTACAGCAGAGCCCAGCGGTCGGCGAGGCTGAGGAAGGCGGCCAGGACGACGAGGCCGACGACCGCCTTCAGCGCGAGGGGAAGCCCCGCGAAACGGCCGCGTCGACGGCGTCGGCCGTTGCGGCGGTGGTTGGGCGGGGCCCAGGGATCGTCCTGGGCCTCCGCCTCTTCACGCTCGTCCGGTACGTCCTCGCGGAAGAACTCGTCCAGCGGACCGAGGTCCTGTGGACCGGCGTCCGGCGGACCGTCGTCCAGTCTGCCGAGCTCTTCGTACGGGTTCGTATAGGGATGCGTCGTTATGTGGTGGGGGGAACGCATCGGCCCATCCGACCATGCGCACGCCCCCCACCCGCAACCGCAACCGGAGGTATGCGATCTAGTTCACGTCAGTTCACGTCCTACTGTGCGAACCGACCTACTGCACGACCGTGATCCGGTTGGCCGCCGGCGGCGCGATCGGGCTCGCCGCCGAGGAGTTGGCCGTCAGGTACTTCTCCAGCGCCGTCAGGTCGTCCGAGCCGACCAGGTCGTTCGTGCCCTGGCCCAGCGTCGGGAAGCCGTCGCCGCCGCCCGCGAGGAAGCTGTTGGTGGCGACGCGGTAGGTGGCCGTCGGGTTGATGGCCTCACCGTTCAGCTTGATCGAGTCCGTGACCACCCGGTCGGCGCCCGACTTCGTCAGGTCCAGCGTGTACGTCAGGCCCGACGAGGGCTGCAGAACCTTCGGCGCCGCCGCGTTCGTGCCGCTGACCTGCTCCTTGAGCACCTGGATCAGCTGCGCGCCGGTGAAGTCCTGGAGGTTCACGGTGTTGGAGAACGGCTGCACGGTGAAGCCCTCGGCGTACGTCACCACACCGTCGCCCTCGGCGCCCTTGGCCGCGTAGGTCAGCGGTGCCCGGACGCCGCCCGGGTTCATCAGCGCCAGGTCCGTCTCCGGGTCCAGCTCCTTGCCGTGCGCGAGCTGCGCGTCGGCTATCAGGTCGCCGATCGGGGACTCGGTGCCGGTGTTGGAGATGTCGGCGGAGATGTAGCCGATCGCGCGGTTGCCGATGGGCGCCGCGAGGGTGTTCCACTTGCTGATCAGCTCGGTCATGTCGGGCGCCTTGGCCACGGTCCGGGTGACCACGTGGTTCGCCGACTTCACGGACGTACGGGCGATGTCGCCGGTGAAGCGGTCGTACGTCAGCGTCGTGTCGGTGTAGAGGCGGCCGAAGGACGCGGCCGAGGTGACCATGCGCGGCTTGCCGGCCGGGTCGGGGATCGTGCAGACGTAGGCGGCGTGGGTGTGGCCGGTGACCAGCGCGTCCACCTGCGGCGTGATGTTCTTCGCGATGTCGACGATCGGGCCGGAGATGCCGTCACCGGCACCCGGCGAGTCGCAGTTGTAGTTGTACGACCCGGAGGCGGGCAGCCCGCCCTCGTGGATCAGGGCGACGATCGACTTCACGCCCTGGCGCTGGAGCACCTTGGCGTACTTGTTGATCGTCTCGACCTCGTCCTTGAACTTCAGGCCCTTGACGCCGTCCGCCGAGACGACACCGGGGGTGTCCTCCAGGGTCACGCCGATGAAGCCGACCTTGACGTCCTTCTTCTTCCACACCCAGTAGGGCTTGAGGATCGGCTTGCCGGTCTTCTCGTCGAGGACGTTCGCGGCGAGGTACGGGAAGTCGGCGCCCTCGAACTCCTCGTCCGTGTAGCAGCCGGCCGTCGGGTGGCAGCCGCCCTTCTGGAGGCGGGCCAGTTCCTTGGCGCCCTCGTCGAACTCGTGGTTGCCGACCGAGGTGACGTCCAGGTCGAGCTTGTTCAGCGCCTCGATGGTGGGCTCGTCGTGGAAGAGGCCCGAGATCAGCGGGGAGGCGCCGACCATGTCGCCGCCGGCCGCGGTGATGGAGTACTTGTTGCCCTCGCGGGCCTCGCGCAGATGGGTGGCGAGGTACTCCACGCCGCCCGCGTCGATGGTCTTCGTCGTGCCGTCCGCCTGCAGCTCGGTGACCCGGCCGGAGGAGCCGGCCGGCGGCTCCAGGTTGCCGTGCAGGTCGTTGAACGACAGCAGTTGGACGTCCTGGTAGCGGCTGAACTGGTGGCCGCCGCCGTGCTTCTGGGAGCTCTCCGCCGACGCCGTCGCGGGGAGCGCCGCGGCCAGCGCACCGGCGGTGGCGAGACCGGCCACCCCGGCGAGGAGAAGGTGAGTACGGCGTCTACGGCGCTGGTGCGCCGCCTGGGACTCGGCTGGCATACGCCCCCCTTGGGTCGAAAGTGACATGGCCCCGTCGGGCGCAGCCTAAAGTCAACGCGCGTAGCGCGACAGGGGGTTCATGGTTACTTTCTGGTTTCCCTTTGCCCGCCCCTTTGCCGCCACATTGTCGGGCGCTCCCTTTACCCTCGTACGCATGACCAGCGACGACACCGCACGCCCCCTCCCCTCCCGCGCCATCGAGACCTACTCCGCGCTCTCCGACGAGCAGACCGATGCCGTACTGGAGCTGCTGGCGGAGGCCGCCCGGAACGACGGGCAGCAGGCGGTGTCCGAGCAGGGCCGGCTCCAGCTGCGCGGGGGAGAGCGCGAGGGCGTCTCGCACCTGCTGCTGACCGTCGCCGACGAACTCGTCGGCTACGCCCAGCTGGAGGACACCGACCCGGTCGAGGCCCCGGCCGCCGAGCTGGTCGTCCACCCCGCGCACCGCGGCCACGGTCACGGCCGCGCGCTGGGCTCGGCCCTCCTCGCCGCGTCCGGCAAGCGACTGCGGGTGTGGGCCCACGGCGGCCACGCCGCCGCCCGCCATCTCTCCCAGGTGCTCGGCCTCACCCTCTTCCGCGAGCTGCGCCAGATGCGCCGCTCGCTGGCGGACCTGAACCTGCCGGACCCGGTGCTCCCCGAGGGCGTCACGGTCCGCACCTTCGTGCCCGGCCAGGACGACACGGCCTGGCTCGCCGTGAACGCCGCCGCCTTCGCCCACCACCCCGAGCAGGGCTCCCTCACCCAGCGCGACCTCGACGACCGCAAGGCCGAACCATGGTTCGACCCGGCCGGGTTCTTCCTGGCGGAACGGGCCGGCGAGCTCATCGGCTTCCACTGGACGAAGGTCCACGCCGAGGAGGGCCTCGGCGAGGTGTACGTCCTCGGTGTGCGGCCCGGCGCGCAGGGCGGCGGCCTCGGCAAGGCCCTGACGACGGTCGGCCTGCGGCACCTGGCGGCCCAGGGACTGCCGACGGCGATGCTGTACGTCGACGCCGACAACAAGGCGGCGGTGTCGGTGTACGAGCGGTTGGGGTTCGTGACGTACGAGACCGACCTGATGTACCGCACGGAAACCTGACATCACTCCTGTAAGGGGCGGCGAGCTTGACGCCGCCCCTTCTTTTGCACCACCCTTTCACTACTCAATTAGTGAAAGGGTGGTGGAACGGATGGTCGAGTACCGCATCGACCGGCGCTCCGGCGTCGCCACCTACGTGCAGATCGTCCAGCAGACCAAACAGGCCCTGCGTCTGGGCCTGTTGGAGCCCGGCGACAAGCTGCCGACGGCCCGTGAGGTCGTCGAGGCCACCGCCATCAATCCCAACACCGTCCTCAAGGCCTACCGCGAACTGGAACGCGAGGGCCTGGTCGAGGCGCGGCGAGGGCTCGGCACCTTCGTCCGGCGATCGCTGGGCGCCGCCCCGGCCGACTCGCCGCTGCACACCGAACTGGACGCGTGGGCCATGCGGGCCCGTGAGGCCGGGCTGGACCGCGACGACGTGGACGCTCTCTTCACCGCCGTACTGGAAAAGCACTTCAAGGGGGACGACTCATGACCGAGACCGCCATCGAGGCGGGCGCGCTGAGCAAGACGTTCGGACGGCGCCGCAAGCAGGCGCTGGACGGCTGCGTCTTCCGGCTCCCGGCCGGACGGATCTGTGCCCTCGTCGGACCGAACGGCGCGGGCAAGTCGACCCTGCTCTCCCTCGCCGCCGGCCTGCTGCGCCCCACCGACGGCACGATCACCGTCCTCGGCCAGGCCCCGACGGCCGCCCGCGAGCGGATCGCGTACGTCGCCCAGGACAAGCCCCTGCACCCGCAGCTCACCGTCGCCGACACCCTGCGCTTCGGCCGCGAGCTGAACCCCCGCCGCTGGGACGACCGGGTCGCCGGGCGGATCGTCGCCGAGGGCGACCTCGAACCGGACGCCAAGATCCGTACGCTCTCCGGCGGCCAGCGCACCCGCGTCGCGCTCGCCCTCGCCCTGGGCAAGCGCCCCGAAGTGCTGCTCCTGGACGAGCCGATGGCCGACCTCGACCCGCTCGCCCGGCACCAGCTGATGGCCGCGCTCATGGCCGACGCCGCCGAACACGGCACTACGGTTGTCATGTCCTCGCACGTCGTGGCCGAGCTGGAGGGCGCCTGCGACCACCTCCTGCTGCTCGGCGCCGGCCGCGTCCGCCTCGCCGGCCCGCTGGACGACCTGCTCGCCGCGCACCGCCTCGTCACCGGCCGCGCCGACGCCTCCCTGGACCCGCACAGCGTGATCGAGTCCCGCACGACGGGACGTCAACTCACCGCACTCGTACGGCCCGAGGGCCCTCTCGGCGACGGCTGGCAGGCCACCGTCCCGACCCTGGAAGAGCTGGTCCTCGCCCACCTGCGCGCCCCCGGGGCGCCGGCCCTCACCCTCGATCCGGCGCCGGAGGTCGCCGTATGACCGCCGAGGTGACCGTCGAGACGTCCACCGCCGTCGCGCCCGTGCGCGGGCCGCGTGGGCTGGTGTGGGCGATGCTGCGGGTGCACCAATGGGCGCTGTGGTTCTGGGTGCTGCTGGTGGCCGTGGGCGCGGGGGTGCTGCTGTGGGCCTACGGTCCGGGCTCGGACGCCGCCTGGACCGAGTACCGCAATCTGCACTGCGACACGAACGACCCCAGCCTGGGCTGCGATGCCCCGGGCCCCGCCTACAGCATGTACGACACGGCCGTCGGCGTCGGCGCCGGGCTCCTGAACCTCACGCCGCTGCTCGCCGCCGCCTGGGCGGGCGCGGCCCTCATCGGGCGTGAACTGGAGAGCGGTACCGCGCAGTTGGCGTGGACGCAGTCCGTCTCGCCGGTCCGCTGGCTGGCCGCCAAGCTGGCCGTCCCGGCCGCCCTGCTCGTCTCCGGCACGCTCGTGCTCACGCTGCTGCACCGCTTGCTGTGGTCGACGGACGCTCCGCTGCGCCTCGCGGCGAGCTCGCGCGAGTGGTTCGAGGGCAACACCTTCGTGGCCAACGGGACCCTCGCCACCGCCTACGCCCTCCTCGGCCTAGCCGTCG
Organism: Streptomyces sp. cf386; assembly: GCF_900103585.1. Lineage (GTDB taxonomy): Bacteria > Actinomycetota > Actinomycetes > Streptomycetales > Streptomycetaceae > Streptomyces. The sequence goes on along the minus strand of NZ_FNHV01000002.1, from coordinate 60,481 downwards.
GTGTCCTCGCGGGCCTGCTCCAGCGCCGTACCCTGCCCGCGCTCGGCACGGCGGTCGTCGGCCTGCTGCTCCTCCGGCAGGCCATCGGCTCGCTGCGCCCGCATCTGTGGCCGGTCGAGACGCTCACGCACAAGGGCGACTACCCGACGTACACCGGCATGGTCCTCGACGAGGGCGCCCTCACCTCCACCGGCGCCCGCGTCCCGGACCCCCTCTGCGCCGAGGACGACGCCAAGTGCCTCGCCGCAGACGACATCGTCGGCTTCTACCGCGACCACCACCCCTCCTCCCACTTCTGGCCCCTGCAACTCGCCGAGACGGGCATCGTCCTCGCCGTCGCGGCCCTGGCGGTCCTGATCGCCTTCCAGCTGCTGAAGCGCCGTACCGGAGCCGCCGTATGACCGCCACCCTCACCGCCACGAGCGCCCCGGCCGACCGCACCCCGCGCGGGCCGCGCGGCCTGGTCTGGGCCGTCCTGCGGGTGCACCGCACGGCCCTGGCCTTCTGGGGACTCGCCCTGGCCGCCGCGACGGCGGGCCTGATCTGGCTGCACGCCATCGCGGAGGAGGCCCGCCGGGCCTACGTCCCGTGCTCCGAGCCGGTCGCTGAAGACGGCTACCCCTCCTGCGCCTCGATCGAGGCGATCACCGCCGACGACTACTACTCCGACGGCATCGCCCTGCTGACCACGGCCCTGTCCTACGCGATCTTCCCCGTGGCCGCCTGGGCGGGCGGTGCCCTCATCGCGCGGGAACTGGAGAACGGCACCGCACGGCTCGCCTGGACCCAGTCGGTCGGCCCGGCCCGCTGGCTGGCCGCCAAGCTCGCCGTCCCGGCGCTCCTGCTCGCCGCCGGCACCGGGGCCGTCGTACTGCTGAACCGCTGGGCCCGGACGGACGGCGATCCCAATGTGAGCGGGGACTGGTACGGCCCCGACGTCTTCGTCGGCACCGGCCCGGCGGCCATCGGCTACGTCCTGGCCGGCCTCGCCCTCGGCGCGCTCGCCGGACTGCTGCTGGGCCGGGCACTGCCCGCCGCCGGGGTGGGCCTGGCCGCCGCGCTGCTCCTCTACAACCTGCTGGAGCGCTACCGCGAGGACCTGTGGCCGAAGGTCACCCGCACCGGGCCCGAAGGCCTCGATCCGGGTCGCTCCGCCTGGTCGGTGGCCTGGGCCTCGACCGGCGAGGGGGGCGTCACGACCGTCGAGGTCACCTTCCACCCCGGGGCCCACTTCTGGCCGCTCCAGTACGTCGAGACCGGCATCGTCCTCACCGTGGCCGCCGCCGCGACCCTCGCCGCCTTCGCGGTGCTGCGCCGCCGCACCCCATAAGGACCAGCCGGACGTCCCCAAGAACCAGCCGCACGTCCCTCCACGGGGGGAGGGACGTGCGGCTCAGACGTGTGCGGGGGCAACCGTCCCGGTATGTAGACGCCCGCGAGCCGCCCCCCGCTATCCCACACGCCATGTCTCCGTAACCATTGGTTCAGACGGACTTGCGACCCTCGGCCAATGACCGCCGCCGTGCCAGCGCCTTCGCCGCCGCCGGAGGGGAACGCGAGGAACGGGGACGCCCGACGCCTCCCCGCGACGCTCCCGCCCGCGCTTTCCGACGCGCCCATCGGAGTCGAAGCGCGGAACAATGGACATATGAGCCAGTCCACAAACTCCCAGGCCAACGTCCAGCACGCGCAGCCCTCCGTGGGCTCCATAGCGGCGCACCGCCCGCACACGGTCTCCGCGGTCGTCTCCGACCTGGAACCGGACATCGACGCCGACCTCGACGCCTACGAGGAGTCACTCGTCGACGGGGTCCAGCTGCCCCAGGGCCGCTTCCTGGACCGGGAGCGCAGCTGGCTCGCGTTCAACGAGCGCGTCCTCGAACTCGCCGAGGACCCGAACACCCCGCTCCTGGAGCGGGCCAACTTCCTGGCGATCTTCGCCAGCAACCTGGACGAGTTCTTCATGGTCCGGGTGGCCGGTCTGAAGCGCCGTATCGCGACCGGGGTCGCCACCCGGTCCGCGTCCGGCCTGCAGCCCCGCGAGGTCCTGGAGATGATCTGGGCCCGCTCGCGCGAGCTGATGGCCCGCCACGCCGCCTGCTACCACGAGGACGTCGCCCCCGCCCTCGCGGAGGAGGGCATCCACCTGGTCCGCTGGAACGAGCTGACGGAGAAGGAGCAGGCACGCCTGTTCACCCTGTTCCGGCACCAGATCTTCCCGGTCCTGACCCCGCTGGCGGTCGACCCCGCGCACCCGTTCCCGTACATCTCCGGCCTGTCCCTGAACCTGGCCGTGCGCGTCCGCAACCCCGTCACCGGCACGCCGCACTTCGCCCGGGTCAAGGTGCCGCCGCTGCTCTCCCGCTTCCTGGAGGCCTCCCCCGGCCGGTACGTGCCGCTGGAGGACGTCATCGGCGCGCACCTGGAGGAGCTGTTCCCGGGCATGGAGGTGCTGGAGCACCACGCCTTCCGGGTCACCCGCAACGAGGACCTGGAGGTCGAGGAGGACGACGCCGAGAACCTCCTCCAGGCCCTGGAGAAGGAGCTCATGCGGCGCCGCTTCGGGCCGCCGGTGCGCCTGGAGGTCGAGGAGAGCATCAACCAGGAGGTCCTCGACCTGCTGGTGCGCGAGCTGAAGATCAGCGAGGCCGAGGTCTACCCGCTGACCGGCCCCCTGGACCTCACCGGCCTCTTCCGCATCGCCTCCGTGGACCGGCCCGAACTGAAGTACCAGAAGTTCATCGCGGGCACCCACCGCGACCTCGCCGAGGTCGAGTCGGCGTCCGCGCCGGACATCTTCGCCGCGCTGCGCAACCGGGACGTGCTGCTGCACCATCCGTACGACTCGTTCTCCACCTCCGTGCAGGCCTTCCTGGAGCAGGCGGCCGACGACCCGGACGTCCTCGCGATCAAGCAGACCCTGTACCGGACCTCCGGCGACTCCCCCATAGTCAACGCGCTCATCGACGCCGCCGAGGCCGGCAAGCAGGTGCTTGTCCTGGTCGAGATCAAGGCCCGCTTCGACGAGCACGCCAACATCAAGTGGGCGCGCAAGCTGGAGGAGGCCGGCTGCCATGTCGTCTACGGCCTCGTCGGCCTGAAGACCCACTGCAAGCTGTCGCTCGTGGTCCGCCAGGAGGGCGACACCCTACGGCGCTACAGCCACGTCGGCACCGGCAACTACCACCCCAAGACGGCCCGCCTCTACGAGGACCTGGGCCTGCTGACGGCCGACCCCCAGGTCGGCGCCGACCTGTCCGACCTGTTCAACCGTCTCTCCGGCTACTCGCGCCGAGAGACGTACCGGCGGCTGCTGGTCGCCCCCAAGTCCCTGCGTGACGGCCTGGTGTCGCGGATCAACAAGGAGGTCCAGCACCACCGTGCCGGACGTCCCGCCTACGTCCGCATCAAGGTCAACTCGATCGTCGACGAGGCGCTCATCGACGCCTGCTACCGCGCGTCCCAGGCGGGCGTGCCGGTCGACATCTGGGTCCGCGGCATCTGCGCGGTCCGCCCGGGTGTGACCGGGCTGTCGGAGAACATCCGCGTCCGCTCGGTGCTCGGCCGGTTCCTCGAACACTCCCGGGTCTTCGGCTTCGGCAACGGCGGCGAACCCGAGGTGTGGATCGGCAGCGCCGACATGATGCACCGCAACCTCGACCGACGGATCGAAGCCCTGGTCAGGGTCACCGACCCGGCCCACCGCGCCGCGCTCAACCGGCTCCTGGAGACCGGTATGTCCGACACCACCGCGTCCTGGCACCTCGGACCGGAGGGCGAGTGGACGCGGCACGCGACGGACGCGGACGGCCAGCCGCTGCGCAACGTCCAGGAGATGCTCATAGACGCCCGGAGGCGCCGGCGTGGCACAGCAACACCTTGATCCGACGGACCCCACGGCCGGGGCCGTGACCGGGGACGCCCTAGCGGGCTACCTGCGCGCCCAGGCCACGGAGTTCCTCCGAGCCCTGCGCCTGCACCGGGAGACCGGTGGAGGGGCGGCCAACGGCTCGGAGGAGGCCGTCGACGCGGCCCGGGCCCTGCGCCGCTCGGCCCGCCGCATCAGCGCCAGCCTGCACACGTTCCGCCCCTTGCTGGACACCGACTGGTCGGAGGCCATCCGCCCGGAACTGGCCTGGCTCTCGGGAACGCTGGCCATGGAACACGCGTACGCCGGCCGCCTGGAACGCCTGCTGCTGGCCCTGCACCGCCTGTCGGGGGCGACGGCCCTGCCGGCCCAGCTGGGCGCGAACGACGTGGGCGGGGCGGGTGCGGGGGCGGGGGCCGGCTCGGCGGAGACGGCCGCGGGGCCCCCTGCCGCGGCGCCCACCCCGGAGCGCGGCAACCTCACCGTGGGCGCGGCCAAGGCAGGCGCCCTGCTCGAACGGCAGCTCACCCTCGCCCGGACCCGAGCGCACAGCACCGCCCTCCAGGCCCTCGGCTCCTCCCGCTTTCACGCCGTCGCCGACAACATCGCCGTACTGGCCAGCGAGGTCCCCCTGACCCCCGCCGCGGCCACCGCCGACCTGCGCCCCCTCGCCGCCGCCGCCGAGGAGCGGCTCACCGACGCGGTCGCGGCGCTCCCCCTGGTGACCGCCGGCCACCCCTACAACGCCGAGGCCCTGATCCACGGCCTCTCCCCGGACCCGGCCCCACATCCGCAGGACGCCCCCTGGCACCAGGTCCGCCTGCTGCTGCGCCTGCACCGCTACGCCCGCGAGGTCCTCCACGGCGACAACTCCCCGGTGGACATGCGGCTGTTGGCGGCCGGCCAGGCACTCAACCGGCACCGCGACGCCTCCGAGGCGGCGGCAGCGGCGGCCCAGGCGGCCCGCACCCCGCGGATCGCCCCGGCGACGGCGTACGCCCTCGGCGTGCTGCACGCCGACCAGCGGCACGAGGTGGAGGCGGCACGGTTCGCGTTCCAGCAGTCCTGGCAGCTGCAGACGGTAAGCACCCCCTAGGCACCCCATGGGGACCTCATGGGGTCCCCTGAAGGAGGCATACACCCGGTGACTCACGCGAACGCATTCATCGTCCACGCCGCCGGCTGTGTCCTGTGGCGCCGTTCGCCGGTAGACGATGAGCTGGAGATATGCCTGGTCCACCGGCCGAAATACGACGAATCGTAGCATCGTTAACCACGGTGCACTACGATGAGTTCGCATGATCGACACAAGGAACTCGGCACGTCAGTCCAAGACGTTCTCACGCTCCTACGTCGCCCCCGAGCTGCAAGAGCACTTGGACGAGGGCGGGACGGTTGAGGACTGGCTAGCCGGGAGAACACCCATAGCGTCCATGGCCCGCATCTCAGCCGATCGGCTCAAAGGGGACGCGATCGGTGTTGGCCGCCAGCACAGGAACAACGCACGGAACGCAGCCCTGCACAACTGCGCCGTCGTCGTGTGCTACGAGGACAACAACATCACTGCGTCCAAACGTGAAGTCGTTCGACCAGCGTTTGTCCAGATGATCAAGGACATCACGCACGGCTACGAGGAAGAGACCCGCATCCCGCTCAAGGGCTGCATCGCGGTAGAGCGAGAGCGGGTCTGGCGGCTCCCCCGTGACTTCATCGCCCTACAGGACGCCTTGGTTCTGAACGGAACAGGGACCTTCATCGAAGACAAGACGTACCTGAATCTCGTTGATGATGACGGCACGATCATCGCTGGCCTGGTCACGTCCGGAACAGGTGAGGCGGAGGTGCGCAAGATCCGGAAGAGGACTACGCGCAACTCGAAGGACAGAGCCGAGGAAGGAGCCGTTCCCGGCGGCCCCCGCCGCTTCGGTTGGCTTGGATCAGAGAAGCGAGAAGGCCGCCTAGGCAACGAGAAAAAGGACCCCGCTGAGTGGCCCTACCTGATTCAGATGATCAAGAAGCGTGCCGACGGACGCTCTTGGCGTCATATCACGGGCTGGATCAACCGAGAGAGGGATAAGGATGGGAATCCCATCTTCACCGCTCGGGGTGGAAAATGGTCCGAGCAAGGCGTAAAGGGTGCCGTTACCAATCCCGCCTGGTGGGGTGGCCGGATTCTGGACGGAGAAATCGTCACGGATCCCGATACGGGAGAGCCCAGGCTAGGCAAATGGGAGTATGCCGACCCTGAAGTTGACAAGGTGGACTACAGCACTTGGAAGCAGATTATGGCGGGGGTGTATGCGAACCGTCTGCACCGAGGCATGGTGAAGCCTCCCACCGAGGGCGAGACTACCCGCGTTGGAAAGTACCTCTTTTCTGGACCTCTCCGCTGCGGGCGAATCAATGACATGAGCGAGGTTTGCTACTCAAAACTTTCCGGTAATAAGGCCACCGGAAAAAACGCTAAGTACGGCGACTATTACCGGTGCGGTGACCCAAACTGCAAGGGTGTGGGACGTCGCGTGGCACCAGTCGATAAGTACCTTACAGAGTTGCTGTTGGCCTACCTGGACAAGCATTTTTCGGGAACTAAGCCCAAAACCATTCCTTGGAGGGGTAAGGAAAAACTGGATGGACTCGTCTCCCAGCGCAAGAAAATCAAAGAATCCGTGGCGGATGGAGAGGCCGACTGGAGCGACGTACATGACATGCTCACGAACCTGAATAGGAATATCAAGACGCTACAGAAAGAGGAGCGGGACCACCTTCAGGCCCAGTCTAAAGCCAATCTCCTCCGAGGATGGAGCCGCAAAAAGTGGACCAAAATGGAATTGGACGAGAAGAAGGAAGTCATTTCTCTAGTCCTCGCCTCGGTTGTGGTTCTCCCTGTACCGGAAGAACGAAGCGACAAGGCTCCGTTTGATCCAAACCTCTTGCAGGTTTCCTGGCGCAAGAAGAAGCAGGCTACCGCTGAAGATCAAGGCCAAGAATCGCCGCCAGAGCCCGCCGCTGCATAGGGTCCGGCGCAGGCGCCTTGGCTAGCTGAGACTCAACCCATTCATCGATTGGGACAAGTGACTTCCCATTCCAGGCCCCCGGACCTGCGCCGGGGGTTTCCTGTGCCTGCACTGACCAATCCTCTGAACCAATTTTCGCGTCATCTGAATTGGCGCATCCCGCATTTTCCCTAGGCGGCATATTTCCACCCCTCGGCGATCATTTCTCTTTTGATCTCGCGTAGGGCGGTTAGGTCTTCCGCTATTCCGTGTGCGAAGTCTGCTTCGGCCGGTGAGTGTCCGGAGCCGACGTAGCGCCATGCGGAGTCGGTGACGGTGTCTCTGTCTTCCAGGGCAGGGAGGTCGCTGCTCTGGTGTTCCGCCCGGACTGCGCGGAGTGTTCCGTAGGTGGTGGAGTACTGGCGGGATTTGGTGAGGACGTGGCCCCGGTAGCCGAGGGTGTGAGTCCAGGGCCGGAGGTTCAGGGCCTCCAGTTCCGGGAGGCCGCCCAGGCGCCAGCAGGCAGCCATGAGGGCGCGTAGGTGGGCGTTGACGGGGGCGAGGCGGATGCTGTCGAAGTCTTGTATGCGGTAGTCGATTCCGCCCGCGTCGCCGACGCTCTTGGAGACGTATTTCGCGACGTAGGCCGCAACCGCGCTGTCGGTCACCACTGAGGTTCCGGTGAATGCGTCGCTGCGGATCGGGTGTACGTCGAGCTGTTTGCCCCACTGGACGGCCCGTTCACCGGTCGCGGGGGAATATGAGGTGTGGACCTTTACCGTGTCCGCAGCCGACCGCACGGCACCGGTCAGCATTTCCGTTGTGACCCACAGTGGCGGAGGCGAGGAAGGGCCGTCGGGTCCGTCGAGGCGTATCACCGCGTGGAAGTGGACAGCGCCGCGCTTTTGGTATTCGGCGACTTTCGCGAACGAGAGTTTCAGGTGTTCGCCGAGGCGGCTCTGTGTGATTCCTGCTGCGGTCGCCAAATGCCGCCTGAGCATGTGGCAAAACCGATTCCACAGAGTGCCGGCGGTTGCGTGCCAGAGGACGTGTCCGGGGTAGTCGTAGCAGTCCGGGCACAGCGGCTGACCCACCGCGGATTCTGTGTCCGCATGCTTCTGGCCGCAGCCGAGAGGCCGCCCGTGTTCGCAGATGCCGCCGTCTCGTCGAGGGCGGCACACGGCCCCGTCCGGACCGCTGGCACGGTGCACTGCGCCGAAGGACGGGGCGGTGAGGGTGACGAAGAGCCGGGGGTGGCGCCGGACGTCGTCGGTGATGCCCTTGCCGCCGAGGAGGCCGGAGCGGACCAGGTGGAAGGTGTCGCCCGCGTGGAGGTAGGAGCAGGGCTGGCAGCGTGTTTCTCGCCGGTTGCGGCAGCGCACCGGCATTCGGCCGCCGGGTTCGTCGCTGGTGTCGTAGTGCCGCAGCACCTCGCCGGTGACCGTGTCGCGGGTGGTGGTGTGTCCGGTGAGGTAGATGGGGTGGGCGCATCCGCCGATGGATTTGATTTGGTCGAGCCAGTGCGGGAATCCGGGTTCATGGACGAGCCGGATCAGGTCGCGTTCGGTGGGAGAAAGGAGGCGCAGACGCTCAGCCTCATTAAGGGCTGAGCGCCGCGCCTGGTCCGATATCGGGTACATGGTGGCCCCCTTTCACGAGGGATGGGCGCGATGGTCATGGGTCAACTCCCCTTTTGTCTTTCCTCAGACCTAAAGCGTCAGAGAAAGTGACGCATTAGTAGTGGAGATGGAAAGTTGAGACCCACCCCCACTTTCCCTTGTTCGGACCACTGGCGACTTTTCCGTACCCCCAGTTGTAATTCCAGTTAGTGCAGTACTCACTGAATCGGGTGTTCTTGTAGAGGATTCCCTTGGACGTGTACTTTGTTCCGGGACCGCTCCGCAGGTTCACGGCCGTATCGGCAACCTGCTTTTGGGGCTCGACCCACACGTTTCCCTTGCATGCCTTCGGGAGGGATGCCGCCGTGGCCGTACCGGCGGTTGCGATTCCGGCCGCCGTGAGAGTGAGGCCGAAGGCGGACGCGGCAAGGGCGCGGACGATGTTGTTGCGGATCTTCATTTCGTTTCTCCTCTGAGAGGGTTTCGAGGCAGCCCTTTTGCCGCCTCTGGGGTTTCTTTTCCGGGTCAGCCGAAAAAGAGGCTTCCGACAGCGTTGACGATCGCCCACACGGGGAGGCCGAAAGGTGTTCCGGCCAGCAGGAATCCGAACAGGGCGATCAGGGTTGCCTGATAGGCGCGGATTTCCCGGGATCGGGAGGTCAGGACGACGTACAGGAACAGGAATGAGTCGATGACCCAGATATGTGTCTGTGTCATGCCGCTACTTCCCCTTTCTCGAATGTGACGGGGTCGGGCATGGTCATGAAGGGATTCACCGGCGGATCCGTCCGCCCGATTGCGGCGGCGTCGGCGGTGCTGACCTGATGGGAGCGGGCACGCAGCCACCGGCCGCCCATGGCGACCACGGCCACGCCCTGTTCGTCCTCGGTGATGGCCTGAGCGGTCACCACGGCGTCCGCGTTGATGTCGCCCAAGGTCATCTCGGCGGACGCTTCGTCATGCACGCGATGGGCGACTCGTCCGCCGAGCTGGGCCCGCAGCGCGGTCACGCGGGGGCCTAGGTCGGAGCCGACCCGTTGCCCGGCGATGACCAGGTGGACGCCGAGCGCAGCGCCGAGCTGGGCGATGCGCAGCAGGAGCGTTCCGCACTGCTCGGCCTGGTCCTTCGATTCGCGTGAGCCGTCCGTCAGGTACAGCTCGGCCAGTTCGTCGACGATGACGACGACGGGCACCGGCCGCTGCTCTTCGGGGAGTTCCCAGACGGACCGCTTTCCCCAGGACCGGCAGTGCCCCATGCGGTGGGTGATCTCGTCGACCACACGGGCCAGCAGGCCGACCGCCTCGGTGCGGTTGATGGCCAGCGCGGACAGCCGCCCGGCGAACAGCCCGAGTTCCATGCCGCCCTTGCAGTCGACGCCGACCAGGGCGACCCGCTGAGGAGCCAGACCCAGCACCAACGCCGCCAGCAACGAGGACTTCCCCGACTGCGTGGCACCGGTGACGAGCCAGTGCGGAACCCGGCGCAGGTCGATCAGCCAGGGCTCGCCGTCCTCGGATCGGCCCACGTCAGCCGAGAGCAGCACAGGGGCCGGCGGTCGAGCGAAAGGGCCGGGACCGGCCAGCGGATCCACCGCCGTCACATGGATGACGACAAGTCCCCGACGAGGCGAGGTGACCCACACCCGGTGCACCCGCCAGGCGTGCTCCATGGCACGGGCCGCCGCGAAGTACGGGCCCGGGGTCTGCCCCGGATGCAGCAGCACCCGCAGCCGCAGCCCGGTTGCCGTCGGCACCGGCAAGGACAGCCGGGGAGGCTTGGGCTTCAGGGCCTGGCCCTGCACGACGAGGTCACGGCCGATCACCCGACTCGTCGGAGACAGGCTCACCGAGAGGCCGTTGAGGTAGGCGAGCCGCCGCCACGTCGAGAGGATGCGCAGCGCGGTGCTCGGGTAGCCGAGCAGCCACCAGCGCACCGGCCACTGCCGAGGCCGCACCCCCCGCGCCTCCAACCGGGGTTCCCACCACTTCTGGGTGAGCACGCCGACCAGGAGCAGCGCGGAGAGGATCCACACCACCAGGGAGGCGGGCATCAGTCGTCACCGCCCGTGCCGCCGCCGGCGTTGTCGGCACTGGTGCGTGCCAGCACGAGGCGGGCGCGCATCATGGCCGTCTCGGCGTGGCGGGCCGTCAGGGAGAGCAGGAAGCGGAGTGTCTTGTTGTCGTCGCTGGTGCTCAGCAGCGCCTCGGTACCGGCGAGGGTGCGAAGGTCGCGCAGGAGCGAGCCGAAGTGGCCGTCGACGCAGAACACCGGATCGTCCCGCTCGTCGGAGGGCACGTCCGCATCGTCCAGACCGGCCAGCACCCGCATCTCGCGAGCCATGCGTTCGGCGTCCTCGGCGAGCAGCCGCGCGCAGGGTTCCTTGCAGGCGTACACCGACGCGTCGTCCACCGGGTGGCAGCCCACGACCACCGACGTGATCTTGTCCTTGAGGAAGTCGGCCCCGCACATCACGCAGGCCACACCGTCGCCCTGGGGGCCGCTGACGTTGTAGAAGGGACGGCTCATCAGGAGTCACCGCCCGACTTGCCGCGCGATCCGGCAGCAGGAGCCGGTGCCGCACCGCCGCCCGAACCCGTCGCCGACGTGATCGCATCGGCCCGGTAAGTCGTACCGGTCCGCCCCTCCAGTGCCCAGTCACGGGCCCACAGGTTCGCGACCTTGACCTCACCGCCCTCGGTGAGCCCTTGCGGAGGCCCGACCGTGGTCACGTGGATCTCATCCAGCCGCCGCCCTTCCAACTGGCGGACGACTAGACCGGTGATCCACAGCGGGTTGCCCTCACGGTCCCTTCGCTGTTCACCCTCTGGCGTGGTACGCGGCTCCGGCGCGATCAGGCAGCGAATCGTGCCCAAGCGTCCGACATCAATCGGCTTGTCTTCCAAGGGAGTTCACCTCATTCCAGACACACCCGCTCATCCACTTATTCGGATGAGTCGGGCGATCATCATGACCTGAGAGGCGGAATCCCGTCAACCACTTATCCGGATGACTGGGTTCTGGCTATACGTCAGACGGCTGACCACTTATCCTCATGAGTGCATCACGCGCGGTATACCACGACCCACTGACATGCAACGCGGCACGACGACTCACCGCACAACTTTCGACTCACGCACCGCCGACCCGAGAAGGACGCAGCAAAATGGCAGCCCGAGAGCACATCGAACGACGCCCGGCCATGTTCATGCAGGTTGCCCAGCGCGTTGCCGACGACATCCGGTCAGGCCGCTACAAGCCCGGCGATCTCCTGCCGTCCGAGAAGCACATGGAAGACATGTACGGCGTGGGCAAGCACACCGCCCGCTCCGCCGTAGCCGAGCTGCGCCGCATGGGCCTGGTCGAGTCCCAGCAGGGCAAGGGCACCATCGTTCTCGCCACCGGCCAGGCCCTCCCCGCAACCAGTGTGGACCGCGCCATCCACCGCACCACGAAGGGGAGTTGGAGCCTTCCGACCACCAACGCATCGGAGACTGCCGCCGTCAGCCGGACCACGCTGGACGGGCCCCCGGCACTGCTGCTCGGCCAGCAGGACCAGGACGCCATCAGCGTGGACCGCTTGCTGCACGACCCGACCACCGGCGCCCGCATGGCCCACCGCGTGCTGATCCCTCTGGCCACCGCAGCCGAGGTTCCCACCCTTGCCGAGCAGCCCGACGCCGAAGTAGCCGACCTGTACCAGCAGCTCGCCGACGCAGGCCTGTCACTGGAGTTCACCGAGCGCGTCACCGCCCGCGCCCCCTTCCCGGACGAGCGCACCGCCCTCGGACTCAGCGACGCCAGCCACCTGCTGATCGCCTACCGCGTGACCGCCGACGCCGACCAGGGCCGCCCCCTGCTGTGCGAGGAGCTCAAGGCGCCCGCCGACACCTGTCAGCTCGCCTTCACCGTGACGCCGACGAAGCCCCCCGCCAAGCGCGCCACCGGCCGCTCATCCCGATCGGAGTAACTTCTCTTTACTTGCTCAAGGGCGCGCCTTCGGCGCGCCGGGCGGCTCTGGCCGCCTCGGCCGGGCATGCGGCCTTCGGCCGGTCCCGTCCGGACAGCCAGCCGCCCGACACCACCGCCGCCACGACCAACCAGAGAAGCCCCCGCGGATTTCGCCGGGGGCGTTGCCGTGAGTTCCGTCGGCCAGCGGTAGGCGAGCGACGACCACCGCGGCCCAATGCTCCCCCACATGGATGCCAACTCCGCGCGTCTGCACGCCGGTTACCCGCCATCTGCCCGCTACGAACCGACTCGGTACAGGCCACTGACTCAGATTTTCGTCACCCAACTACATCCGCATTTGCACCAGTTTAGTAATTCGGCTAGAGCTACTTCCCAAATGCGGAGAGTAGTTGTGTCACGCCGATATACGCAAAACTTTGCTACCAAGGGTGACGAGGCTACGGTGATGAAGCCACTCCGACGCAACGAAGGGGAGCAGCGGCCAGCCTGCAAGCATTCAGCCGTGCTCCCCTTGCGTCGCGTCACTTGGCTGTCAGCCCGTCCGCCTTGGCAGGAAGAGGAGCGATACCGGTGACTACTTTCGACCGTACCCCAGAAGTCAGCCAGGACCCGAGGGGCAGCGCCCGGCCGCATCGAGAGGTCCTGGTGTGGACCCAGACCGGTATCTGTGCCGTCTCCCTCGCGGCTGCGATCACTACCGCCCTAGCGGGTGGCCCCATCTCACTGGCCGTGGCACTGGCGGGAGCTGCCGCCATCGGTGGCATCCAGGTCACTATCAACGTCCGCCGTTAATGATCCACCTTCGGCCGGTGGTACCAGGGGTGCTACAGCACACCCCTGGACCCCGCCCAGGCGTGGCAACCTCACGCGCGAATGCGGGTTTCGTCGTGGTCCATGCCCGTGCGCGCGTGAGGTCACCACGCACGTGAGCTGTACCTTTCCCCCGTCTCGGGGTACGGATCCGACTTCCCGCAGTGGGCCGGCACTCGCCCGCCCATGAGCCGCACGCCTACCTTCGGCAGGTGTCCGCGTGCTGCTGGGCAGCGAACCGTGCAGGCCCCATACCCGTGATCAGGATCGGACGACGGCACCCCTGGCACTGGATGAACTCCCCACGCCGGTCGGTCTCGATCCACACCCGCGAGCCCGCTGCCGTCTTCCAGTCGTCCCGACTCATGTTCGTCCCCTTCCCTCTCCCGTACCGACCATGCCGACGCGCCGTCAGCCTGACTGCCATCCCGCTCGCAGTTCCCGGATGAGCACACGCGCGTCTTCCAGGCGGAGCTGTATCACCGGTTCGCCGCGCGGCCCCACATGGGCCACCGCGCGCACCAGCCGGGCATCTACGCCCAGGGCTGCTACCGCCGTGTTCAGTTCCTCGGCGACCCCGTGTGCTTCCTTCCACGGCGACACGTAGTCCACGCCGGGCACGAAGAGCGCCTCTTCCGCCCCGCTGTATCCCCCGTAGGGCGCCCTGCTCTCCGCCATCGCGCAACTCTCCCAGCCCCAGCCGTGTAGGTCACCTACAACCGGCTAGCCGCCCATACCGAACACCTGTGCACATCCAGAAACAGGGCAAGCAGTCTTCTAATGCCTTCAACAAAAGACGTACTGTCACCTGCTCGGGACGTGCCCGCATTGGATACAGGGGAAGGTCTACATGTCAAGGGCTATCAAGCGGAGGGTGCGACCGTTGCCGACTCCACAGCGGAGCGATTAACGTCCCCCGCTGGGGACGATCCGTCCACCGGTCAAAATGCCGCCCGTTCACTCGCCTGCACCACCAAGACCCACAGGCCCGCGACGACAGCCGCGCACCCACGACCGCAAGGCAGCACCCCGCACGGCTCGCCCCCGAAAACGCCGAGGTGACAGGATGACCACCATGACGGAAGCCGAACGGGAATCCCGCGCGCAGCTCTCCGACCTGGTACACAGGCGGCGCAAGGAGCTGCGGCTGAGCCTGCGCGGCTTCGCGGCGGCCTGCGTCGACCCCGCCACGGGCACGGGTGGACTGATCGGGCACAACTGGGTCGACCGCCTCGAAAAACACATGGCCACCACACCCCCGCAGCTCCCCGAACTACGCGCGCTTGCCACAGGGCTCAACCTGGCGCTGCCGGTCGTCCAAGAAGCCGCCGCCGCACAGTTCATGGGCATCACGCCCACCTACGCCACCTCCGGCGAAGCGCGCGCCCTGGTCACCTACGCCGAGGGCATGACAGAGGACGAGCGCAGGCAACTTCTGGCCATCGTCGAGGCGTACGACCGCAGCCGCACCAGCCGGTAAAACACCTCGTCAGAACGGCCCACCCCCGGGAACCGCCTGGCGTTCGATTGCTTATGCAATTAACCTGCCGATGTACGTGTGGCTCAAAGTATTCGTACATGCGTGCGTGACCAACGGGGATGCACCAAAAGGGGCAGAAAGTGGCAACTGAATCCACAGTGGTCGTATTTGAAACCGTTGACCAACTCCCCGGAGGCAGGGCCGTCCTGATTCTGGAGGCACCGGGGGACAACACGTGGAAGATCGTCAAGGGCCACATGACGCAGCAGGCCCTGACGGAGATGAGCGACCTGGTGCGGTGGCTGATCGCCAAAGGCCGCTGGGTGCAGAACTGGGAGCGTCCTCCGGCGGCGGAGGCGGACAGCGCAACGTTCACGGTCGAGGTCCGGATCGTCGACGAGCTGCCCGACGGAAAGACCGTGGACATGCGAGAGGCGCCGGGGGACTTCGTCTGGCTCATCCTCGAAGGCAACATGACCGAGCAGGCCCGAGAGGAAATGGAAGCCCAGATGCGGTTCCTCACCAACCATGGTCACTGGAAGCAGGTCTTCCCCGGCCCCGACGAGCCGTCCTCCTGATCGCCGGCACAGGCAACGGTCATCACGCAACGGCCGCTGTGCGACCACGCGCCACCGACACAGAACAGCAAACGGCCCCCTCTCCGCCGAAGCCGAGAAGGGACCGCCTAGTGGACTACTGAACGGTCATTCAGTAGAGGTACTCGTCTGTCACCCAGCCGACATACCCCTCGGGCAGGCCGCCCGCAGAGTCGCTCTGCAACATCACCTGATTCCACTGCTGACCGCCCGCCACTCGCGTGGAGCCGAGCACTTGCACCGGTTCACCCGCGTATATCTGCCCCAGGATCACCGAGTCCGTACCCGGACCCGTACGCACCCGCAGGCCATCGACGGTCACCGTCTTGGACACCAGACCCACCGGCGCCCACGCCTCACTGCGAGACGAACCGGCCGGATCCGACGGGACCACCGCCGACGCCGCCGACACACCCACCAGACCGACACCCGCGACCAGCGCACCCGACACAGCCAGCGTCCGCAGAGCCATACGCCCCATGATCAACTTCCCTTCACTCGAAACAGCACGAGCGGTCTGATTCCGCATTGCGGACGACCACTCATGCGGATGAGTGGCAAGCATCGGACATCCACCCCGGAAGGTCAACCACTTATCCGAATGAATTGCTCGTGCGGCTGACGAGAACGTCGAGTTCTGCTCCGCACGAAAACCGGGCCGGCCGCTGCCGCTCCACGATCGCGCACGACACTCAGTACAAGTCATGGGTACCGTTCCGAGGAGAGCCCGAACGGATGGAGTCCCGCGCATGCTGGAAGAAGCCGAGGAGATCGGCCGCCGTATTCGCCGCGCTCGCCTGCGCCTTGGCATGCCACAGGCAGACCTCGCCGTAGCCCTGGGAAAGTCTCAAGGGTGGGTGTCCAAGATGGAACGCGGACAAATCGAGATAGACCGCGTGGGCCTGCTCAATGCCATTGCGGCCGAGCTGCACGTACACCCCAACGACCTGATCGGACGGCCGTACACGAGCAGCACCGCCGAGAATCAGTGGCAGGTCGCCGCCGGCTCCATCCTGCGCGAACTGCGCCGATACGACCTCACACCCGCGTTCGACGGCACTCCCCGGCCAGCCAGTGAGCTGTGGCGCGACATGACCAGGCTGCACCGTCTACGGGACGCTGCGGCAAACGTCGCAATCATGCGCGTGCTTCCCGACCTGCTGCGCGAGGCCCGCGCCCTCGCCGAAGTCGCCACGGGCCATGAGCGGGAAGAGGCGTACGCCGTATACGCCGTCGCCTGCAAGTTCGCCCACACAGCCGCGCATGCCCTCGGGCACGCCGAGTTGATCACCATGGCCGCCGAACGCGCGGCATGGTCCGCCCGGTTGTCCGGCGACCCCGTCATGCCCGCGCTTGCCGACTGGATGCGCGTGTGGGACATGTGGACAACCGCGGATTGGGACGATTCCTTGCATCTGTCAGACAAAGCCCTGGGCACCATTCAGGACGACTACGACCACGGAGACCCGCTCGCCGTCCGAATGTGGGGATCACTCCAACTGCGCGCTGCTGTTTCGGCCGCCCGAGCGGGCCGGCCGTCCGAAGCCGAGGACCGAATCGCTCACGCTCGTGCCGCCGCCGACCGTATGAGCGAGCGGCAAGGTCCGCCCCTCTATGACCGGCACTCCGTGACGTTCTCTCCCGGCAACGTCCAGATTCACGCGATCAGCGTCGCACTGGAGACCGGTGACCAAACGCGTGCCCTTGCCATCAACCGGCGCACCAGTCCTGAACTCGTCGCTGCGCTGCCCAACTCCCGACAGGGGCACCATCACATGGACCTTGCCCGTGCATGGCTGTGGGATGGCAACCGCGACAAGGCACTGTCCGAGCTGGAGACCGCCGAACGCATCGCCCCGCAACTGGTCCGCCACCACCCGATCGCGCGCTCGACGCTGCGTAGCATCGTCTACAACGAGCGCGCGACCACCCGGGAGAAGCTGCGCCGCATGTCCAACCGCTTCCACCTCGACGGATGAAGGTCGTATTCCCCTGATTCATATTGGCCCCCTGACGCGCTTTTAGCTTCAGGGGCATGAGTCGACGAGGAACCCCCCACCAGCCCTCACAGGGCGGCCAGTTAGGCACCGCCGCGCCCTACTACCCCCGACTCGGCGACCTCGCTCGCGACACGTCAAAAGACGGGGAAATCGGTGTCGTCATCGCGCTGCCGGGCGAGGGGAGAAACACCTACCACCTGTGCCCGCCCGGCGGCGGCGACAAGTGGTCGGCGCCCAACGACGGCAACACCTTGCGTCCCGTGCAACCCCAGGTCACGCACCTCACACCGCTGAAACGCGACGTGACGTACGACGCGCGCGCCCAGCACGGCGGTCTGCCAGTCACCGTCCATTACGACGACGGCGGCACCAACGAGTCCCTGCTCATCCTCGATCCGTCCCAACTGGAGTTGTTCAACTCCCAGGTCGGGCGAATCCTTGCGATGCGCGACAAGGACCTCGGGGGCTTGCTGTGAGCGGACGCCACGCCGCAGGCCGCAAGCCCGGGCCGTTACGCGCAGTCTCATACACCCCGACCGCACACCGCCTTGTCGGCTACCGGTGCGAAGCTCTCGCAGCGCCTCTTGACGACAACCGCGCGTATGTCCTTGCCGCTCACAACGCCCGCTCACCACGCCTCGCCGCACGATGGCTCCAAGGGCAGGCCGAACGACTCGCCCGGCTCTTAGACCCGGACCAGTTCGCCCCTTGGCTGCACTCGGCCCCGCTTGTCCTCACGGGTGACACACACGCCGCCGACATCCTGCGTACGTGGGTCCGGGACCCCGCCAAGTACGCGGACACCATGCAGAAGCTGGCCAAGCGCATCTCGTACCAACTCACCGTCACAGACAGCGATGCTCGGTACCTCCTGATCGCGTCCCCCGTACCCGTAAGACGCCCCCCACAGTTCCCGCCCCCGTCCAGATGTTTCCCTTCCTCGGCGGGGGCCGGGGGCCAGCCCGCTGCTGTATCCGCCGCGCTGTAGATCACCACTGTGTGTGGAACCTCGCCGGGACTTCCACAGCGCGCACATGCTGCGGCGCGCTCGCCGCCCCGGCCACACCCCGATGGAGGAACGTTGACCCGCCGGACCAGGGCCGAAGTGGACGCCGCCCGAGCCGAGTTCATCAGACAGCGCGAATCCGTGGTCAAGCGCTACAACGACGGAGAACCCGCCGCATCGCTCGCCCGTGAGTTCGCGGTCACCGGCACATGGGTCGCGGAACGGCTGGACGAGTGGGGCGTTCCCCGCCGGGACCGGTCCGCCGCCGCGATCGTGCGCGGCCCCGGAATCCCGCCGCTGTGAGACTCCGCCCTCGGCCACATCGACTCGCTCTGTGGCACGAGGGCGGACACCACGCCGGTCGGCTGTCGGCGTAACGGTCGGCAGCCGACCGGTTGCACGAACACACACTGAACGGAGTGCCGATCAATGAGCAAAGCCAGGAACACCGTTGCCGCCGCAACGGCAGCCATCAAGCGGGACATGGGCAAAATTCCGGCACCCCGCCCCCACCACACTCAGGGCGCGTTGGCGGATCGCCACATGCGCCAGCACACCCCGGACAGCGTGTACGGCGAGGACATCGAGATCAAAGCCGAGGCGTAGGAGCACGCTCTGCCCGCAAGTGGACTCCCCATCCGCACCACGACGGAAGGACAACCCACCGTGACCACTCTCCTGGAATCGCCCACCGCATCCCCCGCAGCCGGTATCCGGTCCCTTGAACTGGAGATCACCGGTAAGTGCCAACTCACCTGCACGCACTGTCTGTCCGAGTCCGGCCCGCAGGCCACGCACGGCACGATGACGCCCGCAGACTGGCGGGAGGTCATCACGGACGCTGCCGCGCTCGGCATCACCACCATCCAGCTCATCGGGGGCGAGCCGACGGTTCACCCCAACTGGCGTGACTTCACCGAGCAGGGGCTTCTCCTCGGCCTGCACGTGGAGATCTACAGCAACCTGTTCCACGTCGCCCCCGGCTGGTGGGACGTGTTCGCCCGCGACGGCGTGACGCTCGGGACGAGCTACTACAGCGACGACCCCGACGAACACGACAAGATCACCGGGCGTGCGGGCAGCTACGCCCGTACCCGGTGCAACATCCGCGAAGCCGTGACGCGAGGCATCACCATTCGGGCCGGAATCGTAGACATCCTGCCGGGACAACGCGTGGCCGAGGCCCGCACCGAGCTGGAATCCATGGGCGTGAAGCACATCAACACAGACCGCGTGCGGGCCGTGGGCCGTGCCGCGCTGCCCGGCGCCACACCGACGCTGGACGAGATGTGCGGCCGGTGTACCCGAGGGCGCGCCGCCATCCTCCCGAACGGCGACCTGGCCGGGTGTGTGCTCTCGCGCGACTTCCCGGCAGGCAACGTGCAAGAGACCCGGCTCGCCGAGCTGTTCGGCGGGCAGGCGTGGGCAGAACTCTCGGCGAGGATCCCCGCCCCACGGGCAGGGTGCACTCCCGACGACTCCAACGACTGTGATCCCGCCAATACCGAAGCGTGTGACCCCGCGTACTGACCTGGAAGGCTCGGCAGCATGGATTGGGTAACCAAGGCAAGCAGTCTCGCGGCCCAGGCAACCGACCCTGATTCGCGATGGTTCGCCCCCGTGGCACGCATCCCCCGGCACGAGCTCATCCCGCGCTGGTGGGACAGGGACGACACCGGACGATGGGTACTGCACGACGGACCGAGCGACCCGGAAGGGTGGGCGCAGGCCGCGTACACGGACCGATCGCTGATCACCCGAGTCGGGACGCTCCACGCCGACCAGGCCGAGCCCGGAGACAACCCCGAAGGACTGCCCACGTCGTCCGCCACGCTGCCGAGCCTGGTCGTACGGATGCTGCGGCACACACGAGTCGCCGACGGGGGGTCGCTGCTCGACCTCGGCACGGGGGCCGGCGGGCTCACCGCGTACGCCTGCAATCGTCTCGGGGACGAGCACGTGACGAGTCTGGACGTGGACCCGTACTTGGTCAGCGTCGCAGGGCAACGGCTCGCGTCCATGGGCTACGTCCCGAAGCTGATCACGGCGGACGCCACCGTAAGCGTGCCCGGCTCGTACGACCGCATCGTGTCCACGGTCGCACTCGCCCCCGGTCCGGCGCTCCGGGCGGTGCTCGGCGCACTGGAGCCCGGCGGACGGATCGCAACGACGCTCGCGAGCACCTCCCTGATCGTCACCGGCTGGAAGAACCAGGAAGGAGACGTGATCGGACGGGTGGAGCGGGACATGGCGGGCTTCATGCTCACCCGTTCCGGCGACGACTACCCGCCCGCCCTCACCGAGCCGTTCAACCTCGCCCGCGAAGCAGACGGAGAGGCGACGAGTACCGGCCGCTACCCCGTGGTGGACGTGGCGAACGCCTGGGAACTCCGGTCCATGCTGGAAGTCACGACGCCCGGTGTCGACGTCGACTACGAGACCAGCGGACGCACGAGAACGGCCTATCTCGTGCACCCGGATGGTTCGTGGGCACGCGCGTCCGCCGAGTGGACCGACCCGCCGCAAGTCCACCAGGGCGGCCCGCAACGCCTCTGGGATGCCCTGGAGCGCATCCGTAACCGGCTCAACGCGGAAGGCTCGTTGCCGCTACTCGGTGCAAGCGTCCGCATCACGCCCGATGGCGTGTGCCACCTGTCACGCGGACGGTGGCGCGCCTCCATGGGCGCGAGATAGACCCCGGCGCGGCGACACTCCCCCCGTTCAGCCGCGCCGGCCCCGTGGCACTCCCGACCGGACCAGCCCCGAGCACGGGCAGACGTGCCCGAACGAGCGCACACGCTCAGCTCCCGCCCCGGTCCGCCCCTTCACTGGGGTGCCGCTCCCGCCCAAGTGGTGAGGGTGCCACACCCGCCCCGCCCCTGTGCCACCCCCGTGGCGCGCGGGCGGGGCTTTCCTCTCTCCTCTCCCCAACCGAGGAACGCCCCGCGTTGCAGTGCACCGCCGTCCGCTGCTTGCCAGCCCGCGAAACGCTCGCGCAGATACTGTCCGCCGCCGACCCGCCCGAGGATCCCGCACAGTTCGCCAGTGGATACGCGGTCTGCGAACTCGGCGAGCACCACCGCGGGGAACACGCGGATCACCTATGGGACTGCGACAACCCCGATCAAGCCGTCTGGTTCCTGTGGACCGAGACCAAGCACCGGTTCGTCACGCTCAGATGGTGCCCGGCCGAACAGGCCAACGGCGACGCATGCGGCCTGTACACCGACCACCCACAAGACCACACGTGGAACGTGATCGATCCAACGCAGGAAGCCATGAAGGCAGACATAGCCGCCCACCCAGAACGATGGGGCCTACGTCGTGAGTACTAGGGCGTGTTGCGAAAGTGGATCAAGGTCGTGAAATGATCAGGCGCCGTGGGGCGTGGTGATCTGACGAACGGCCAGTGGGCCCGGCTTGGACCGTTGTTGCCGACGGGCAAGAAGCCAGGGCGGCCGCCGACATGGACGCGTCGGCAGTTGGTCGACGGCGTACGGTGGCGGACCAGGACTGGTGCGCCGTGGCGTGATCTCCCAGAGCGGTACGGACCGTGGGACCGGGCCCACGACCTCTTTCGACGGTGGCAGCGCGACGGCACCTGGAAGCGGATCTTCGAGCAACTGCAGGCCGAGGCCGATGCGAAGGGCCTGATCACCTGGGACGTCAGCGTGGACTCCACGATCGCCCGCGCCCACCAGCACGCCGCCGGGGCTCGCAAAAGGGGGATCTGCAGAAGGAGCCTCCTGGTGGCGTCGACACCGAGCCCGACGACCACGGCCTCGGACGCTCGCGTGGCGGGTTGACCACCAAGCTGCACCTCGCGGTCGAGCAGGGGCAGAAGCCGCTGTCCCTGCTCGTCACCGCGGGCCAGAGGCAGTGTCGTGGGCTGGTCGATCGACGCCTCACCCACCGCGGCCCTGACCACCAACGCCCTGGCCATGGCCATCGGCAACCGCTCCCCGAGCCCGGGCAGCACCATCATCCACTCCGATCATGGAGTGCAGTTCGGATCCTGGGCATTCACCGAACGCGCCCGCGGCTCCGGCCTGTTGCCCTCCACGGGCTCCATCGGGGACTGCGCGGACAACGCGATGATGGAGTCCTTCTGGGCCCGGGTCCAGGTCGAATTACTCAACCGCCGGCGGTGGCGGACACGGATGGAGCTGTCCACCGCCCTCTTCGAATACCTCGAGATCTTCCACAACCGACAGCGCAGGCACTCCGCGCTGGGCGTGCTCAGCCCGGTGGAGTACGAACTCCGCACGCCACCGGTAGCGTGAAACCAAGCGACTCGACTCCACCCAACTCGGGGCGCTCCCACCACTCCATCAGACCCGGAACGGTTCAGTCTGACGCGAATTTTGCTCCACCCCCCGGGCCACCAGGATCACTCTGCGATGCTGGAGATCCCTGCTGATCTTCCTCGACGTCCGTGCGTTCCTTGTCGATCTCGCGAGAAAGGAAGAAGTTGAGGGCTGTTCGGATTGCAGCGATGGCAGCGAGTTGACCGATATCGGTCCAGCTGGGCGCCACGGCTGTCCGCAGCACATCGGCACCCAGCTGGAACTCCAGCCCCAGGGCGACGAATTTACTCAGGTTCAGGCGGATCTGGTTGTACCTTCGCTCCCTCTTGCGGCCCTTGACCAGCGCCGTTAGGAAGCTGCCGAATGCCCAGGCGGCGCCGACGAAGATGATCAACGCACCTGCGGCCTCCATCATGCCTGCCAGGGCGTCGATCGCGTTGCTGTGCCACGACTCCGGCAGCACCTCGACGGACATGATCATGTCTCTCGCTCCACCCGCGCTTGGTTTGCCTCAGCGTAAGTGCGATGCACAAGGCTCGAACGGCTCATGCACCCGCCATGAAGCGGCTTGGTCTCAGAGTCGGTTGAAAGGCTGCCCATGGGCGCATCCGATAGGGGCATTATTGCCGCTTGCCTCGAAGTCTGCACAGGTGAGGAACAGGTAATTGAATCTACCGAGCAGGAAAGCCGTGATTCCAATGGCAATGGTGACGGCGACGGCCCCCAGACGCTGTGCGATAGGGAGTTCAGAATAGTCTGGCACCAAGATTCTTGCCAGCATCCATGTCAACATCGGGGCGCCCGCAATGGTCAACACCGCTTCGAAATAGTGAAGGTAGCGAAAACCATGGGCTCTCGGCGCCACGATACTCAGGAGGATCCACATTGATGGCACCGACAAAGCGATCCATCCGCTCCATGGCATCGTGCCTCTACTGCGCAGAACCACACCCGAGAGCAGGACTGAAGTGGCCACCGCCCAAATGGCCAGTACGGCATCGAAGAAAATGGCGTCGTACGCGCCTAGCGTGAACGCAGGCCACCAGATGACGAGCGTTCCACCTGCTGATGCGGCCGCAGTGGCCCGCAGCTGGGGGTTAATTTCGGGCAGGTTACGCTTTCCTTCTGCCCCCTGACCCTGGTGCGCTTCGCCCATCATTTTCACTCCGCCCGCTCAGCACAACCCATCCAGACGGGCCGTTCTGCTCGTTCATTCACACAACGCACATCCACCCGATTCGACAATACAGGGAAGACCTTCCCGTCGACAGCATCAACTCGCCGTGCACAAAATACGAAGATCCGTCAGGGTGGGGTCGCGAGGTCGGCACTGACGGCGGACACCGATTGGGCTGACATTTAAACGGTATGCGGTGTTGTGCCGCTGGTATTGGGATTGAGCTCGCGACAATGACTGGGTGAAGGTCAGTCGGTTGTCATTGTGCGACGCGGTGCCGCTGCTCGGGCAGCTGAGGCACTGTTCCTTGCGTTCGGTGCGCGGGGATGTCGTGGCCGGGTTCGCGGTCGCGGTGACGCTGGTGCCGCAAGGGCTGGGTTACGGACAGTTGGCGGGTTTGCCGCCGGTTACCGGCCTGTACACCGCTGTCGGGGCGATGGTGGTGTTTGCCCTGGTGACGTCCACGCGCCTGATGGCGGTCGGCCCTTCGTCGACTCTGGCCATCATGACGTTCACGGCAGTGACCTCCCGTGCCGACGGTGACGCCGCGCGGGCGGCGTCATTGGCGGCGTGTCTGGCATTGATGACGGGCGCTCTCCTGCTGCTGCCGGGGCGGCTGCGGGGGCTCACCAGTCTCTTGTCGGCGCCGGTGGTGCTCGGGTATCTGGCAGGGACGGCTGTGCAGATCATGGCCAGTCAGGTAGGCAAGCTGCTGGGGGTAAAGACGGACAGTGACCACCCCATGGGCAAAGTGTGGGAGGTGCTCACCCATCTGGACCAGATTCAGTGGGTGACCGCCGCGGTGGGCTTGGTCTCTCTCCTCGCGCTCGTCCTGCTCAAGCCTGTGTTCCATGCCGTGTCCGTCCTATACGCGGTCCCCGTTACGCCCGTGGTCTGTGTGGCGGCGGTCGCCGTATCAGCCGCCGCGGATCTGGCCAGTCACGGTGTGGCGATGACCGGCCGTATCTCCGGCGGCCTGCCTGCCCCCAACTGGCCGGAGGTGAGCGCCGGGGACGTATGGGCGTTGCTGCCCGCCGCAGCCGGCATGGCCATGATCGCCTCGATCGAGGGGACAGCGGCCCTGCGCCGTACAGCACTTCCCTCTGGGACACCGATTTCCTTGGTCCGGGAGTCGGCTGCCATGGGCGCGGCGAGCGCGGGCGCGGGCGCCCTAGGTGGTTTTGCGGCGATGCCGAGTACTCAGCGAACCCTGTCCGCTCGCGGCTCGGGGGCTCATTCGCAGCTATTCCAGCTGGTGTGCGCGGGCTTTGTGGTGGTCGGCGTCCTCACCACAGGTCCGGTGATCGCGCTGCTGCCGGTATCGGTACTGGCCGCCGTGGTCATGGTGTCGGCCTCGCATCTGATCGACGTCGTGGGCTTTCAGCGTTTGTGGCACGGCTGGCGCCGCGAAAGTGCACTGGCGCTCGTGACGGCGGCCAGCGTGATGGCCCTCGGCGTGCTTTACGGGTTGCTGGTTGCCGTCATCCTCGCTTTCGTGCAGCTGCTCCGCCGCGTTGCCTGGCCTCATGACGCTGTACTCGTCGTCCCCGACGACGGTCGGCCGCCCCACGAGGTGGATCCGGATGAGGCAGTCAGCACAGACGTGCTGATCTACCGCGTGGATGCGCCGTTGTTCTTCGCCAACGCCGGCAGGATCTCTCAGCGGGTCCTCACCTTGGCGGCTGCCCGATCGCCGTATCCGCGGTATGTGGTCCTGGACGCCGAGGCAGTGTTCTACCTCGACGCCACCGCTACGGAAACCCTTGCCCAGCTTGCCGTCGACCTGAGGGGGCGGAACTGCGAGTTGGTGGTCGCCCGTCCCCGGGAGCAGGTACTGGCCACGCTACGCGCCAACACCTACCAGGACGGTGCCACTCAGCAGCTGTCCGTCTTTCCGACGGTGCGTGAGGCGTACGCCGCCCTGAGGAAACACTGACCACCACTGCTGACGTGCCCGGCGTGGCGCCGTGTCGACCCCCGCCCGCGGACACTCGCTGCACCACAATCGCGTGCAGCACTCCTACTTCTCGTGAAGGACGGACGATGTCTGACGGTGAGGTGACATCCGGCTGCTGCAGCCCCTCCCGGCCGGGCCCGGGAGCGGTGGCCGAGCCGGCGTCATGCGACGAGCGCGTATCCCCTGCGGCAAGCGGCCCGGACCGGGAGGGCATGGTGCGGTTGGAGGTGTCCACCTTCCTGATGGGCTCCCGGGACAGGTGGGCGGTGCCGGGTGACGGCGAGGGCCCGGTCCACGAGGTGTCACTAGCGCCGTACTGGATCGACCGCTGCGCGGTCTCCAACGCCGACTTCGGCGCCTTCACCGCTGCGACCGGATACGTGACGGAGGCCGAGCACTACGGCTGGTCGTTCGTCTTCGCCGGACTGCTGCCGCCAGGCTTCCCCGACACCCGGGCGGTGGCGGCGGCACCCTGGTGGCGTCAGGTCCACGGGGCGTGCTGGCGCCACCCCGAAGGCCCCGGCTCCGACGTCGCGGGGCGCACAGACCACCCTGTGGTGCACGTCTCCTGGAGCGACGCCCGCGCGTATGCGGCGTGGGCAGGCAAACGGCTGCCGACCGAAGCGGAGTGGGAGTACGCCGCCCGCGGCGGCCGCGAACAGGCCGCCTTCCCGTGGGGAAATGACCTGGAGCCGAACGGCGAGCACCGCATGAACGTGTGGCAGGGCCGCTTCCCCGACCACCACACGCGCGCGGACGGCTGGTACGGCACTGCCCCCGTCACCGCCTATGCGCCGGGTGGTCACGGCCTGTACAACGCGTGCGGCAACGTCTGGGAATGGTGCGCCGACTGGTACGCACCGAACTACTACGCCAGTAGCCTGCGCGACAACCCCGCCGGCCCCGCGCTCGGCACCGCCCGGGTCATCCGGGGCGGGTCCTACCTGTGCCACGCCTCGTATTGCCGCCGTTACCGGGTGGCCGCCCGCAGCTCCAGCACCCCGGACAGCAGTACCGGTCACCAGGGTTTCCGCTGCGCGGCGGACGCCGGGCCCGTCGAGGTTCGTTGACGGACCCGGCATAGAGCGCCCTGCCGGTGCGGAAGGCGCGGAGGCGGGTCAGTCCCGGTGGAACATTCCAATAAGTTCCTTCTCCACGTCCACGAAGGACTCCCCGCTGACGTCGACCACCACCTGACGGATCGTGCCGCCGATGAACGCGAAGGGCGTCTCATAGTCGCTGGAGACCGGCTGGCTCGCGTCGCGGCCGACTGCCAGCCCTTCACCGACCAGGGAGAAGCTGCCCGGCTGGGTCTTGATGTCGGCTTCAGCTACCTGCCGGTCGCCGACATACAGGGCGAGCGTTCCGAGCGTGCTGCCCTGTTCGTCACGGTCGCGGGCCCGGAAAGCGGCCGAGAAGGTGAGGTCGCCGGTCCCGACCGTCCCAGGCGAGCTGATCTTCTGCTCCGTGCGGCCGAGCCAGTTGTACACGTAATGCAGATGCCCGTCCTTGAGGTACAGGCTGTGGCCGCCGAACCGGCCGCCGTGGGAGAAGAGAACACCGTGGGCCTCGGGAGTGTCCAGGTGCGTGTCGGCGACGATGGTGTAGGACCGGCCGCGAATGTTCACCGCCACCGACTCGGGCACATCGGCGCAGCCCGGGTAGTAGATGTACTGCCCGCGCGGCTTGGCAAGCTGTGGCCGGGGCGTGGCGAGGATATCAACGGGGCTGCGGTCATCCAGAGGTAGCCCGTTGTACTTCTCAGCCTCCTCCAGCCACATGCGCTTGAGCTCTTCGAGCTTTTCAGGGTGCTCGGCCGCCAGGTCCCTGTTCTCGGAGCGGTCCTCGCGCAGGTTGTACAGCTCCCAGACGTCCTGCTCGAAGCGGCTCCAGTTGGACGGCGCCGGCGGGTGCATGGTGGCTGCGTGCCAGCCGTCGTGCCAGATGCCGCGGGTGCCGAGCATCGTGTAATACTGCGTCTGCCGCGGTTCGGGCGCCTGCGCGTCCGCCATCACCTTACGGAGGCTGGCGCCCTCCAGCGGATTCTGCGTCACGCCCTTCACCACCTCCGGCGGGCTGATGCCGAGCAGATCGTAGATCGTCGGCACGATGTCGATGGCGTGCACGTACTGATGACGGGTCTCCCCGCGCTGTTTGATGCCCTTGGGCCAGGCGATGATCATCGGGTCGGCGATGCCGCCCTCGTAGGAGACCCAGCGCTTCCAGTACTTGAAGGGAGCATTGAACGCCCAGGCCCACCCGGTGGGATAGTGGTTGTAGGTGGTCGGGCTGCCGAGGTCGTCGAGGTGGCGCAGGTTCTCGCCGATGTCGTCGGCTACGCCGTTGAAGAAGTTGTTCTCGTTCGTCGAGCCGTTCGGACCGCCCTCGGCGCTGGCGCCGTTGTCCGAGACCGCAACGATGATGGTGTTCTCCAGCTGCCCGGACTCCTCCAGGTAGTCCAGCAGGCGCCCGATCTGGGCATCGGTGTACGAGACGAACCCAGCGAAGACCTCCGCCATCCTAGCGAACAGGCGCTTCTCGTCGGCGCTCAGCGACTCCCACGGGCGGACGAAATCCGTGGCCGGCCACGGCTGTCCCGACGGCCCGGTGGCATCCGGCTCACCATGCGGGTTGATCGGGGTGAGCTCGGTGCCCTCCGCCAGGATGCCCAGCTCGATCTGCCGCTGGAGCGTCAGGCGCCGGTAGACCTCGTAGCCGTCGTCGAACTTCCCCGCGTACTTGTCCGCCCACTCCTTGAAGATGTGGTGCGGCGCATGGCCGGCGCCAGGGCAGAAGTAGGTGAACCAGGGCTTGTCCGGCGCGATGACCTTCGCGTCCCGGATGAACTCAATGGTCCGGTCCGTCAGGTCCTTCGACAGGTGATACCCCTGCTCAGGGCTGTAGGGCGGGTCGATCGGATGGTTGTCGTAGACCAGATCGGGGTACCACTGGTCGGCCTCGCCACCGAGGAACCCATAGAAACGCTCGAACCCCCGGCTGAGCGGCCAGTGCCGCTTAGAGGACGCCATGTTGGCCTCCTCCGAGGGGACCAGGTGCCACTTGCCCAGGGCATACGTGTTCCAGCCCCGCTCGACCAGCACCTCGGCCAGGTTCGCGTTCTCGAACGGCATACGCCCGTTGGAGCCGGGGAACCCACTGGTCATCTCGGCTACACAGGCCATGCCGTTGCTGGTCGCATTCCGACCGGTCAGCAGGCACGAACGTGTCGGAGAGCACAGCGCAGTGGTGTGGAAGTTGGTGAACTTCACCCCCATCTCGGCAATCCGGCGCATCGCCGGGGCCTCCACCAGCCCGCCGAAAATGTCGAAGGTTCCGAAGCCGACGTCGTCCCACACCAGGTACAGCACATTCGGGGTGCCCTCGGGCGCCTGCGGCTGCTGATACGGCTCCCAGTCCGGCACCGACTCTCGGATGTCCTGCTGGATCACGCCCTTGAACGGAACGGCCATCCTCATCTCCTCAGACCTTGCGGTGGAATGCCTTGCCGTGGGCAACGTATGCCGCACCCAACCGGGACGGCCTCCGCTGCGGCCGATGACTGGCCCGAAGGAGTCACCGCGTAATCCGCTCAGCCGTACCAACCCCGCAGCCCACCCGAAACCACGCGACGATGAACACGTCGGGCCGTGAACCGGCCTCACCGTGCCGGTGCGCCCGCACTACCGCCTGCTCAGCCGCCCAGCCGAAAGGCCGAAGCACCTTGGCCCAACAACTGCGCTCCGAAGACCTCAGCTTCCTCGAACGCGCCCCTGTACGGCGAACCCGAACCAGAGACCTCCACGCACCGGCCGAGGCCATCTTCGAACAGCTCGCCGCCCACCAGGAGAACTGGCCCCGCTGGTTCGGGCCGGCCAACGAATGCCACTACGTAGGGCCACCCCCCTACGGTGTGGGGACTGTGCGCTTCCTGCGCCTCTACAAGGCGATCCGGGCCCACGAGACGGTGCTGGTCCGGGACCCGGCCGAACGCTTCGCCTACTGGGTCCGCGACACCAACGTCCCCGGCCTCGCCGCGATGATGGAACAGTGGAACCTGACACCCCTGGCGGACGGGCGCACCCGAGTCAGCTGGACCATGGCGGTCGACTGCTCGGCCCCTGTACGCCTGATGTTCCGGGCGACCCAACGCCATGTGGACAAGATCTTCCAAGAAGCGATGAAGCGGCTTGAACGCCTGTCCCGGCATTCCTGATAGCCATCCCGCTTACCGCTCAGCATGCTTGATCACCCGAACAGGGTTCCTGTTCGGGTGATCCCGCGGTGGTCGGGGCATAACAGCGGGGCCTCTTGGTAGCTCGGAGTTGCGATCCCGACCGAGCAGTACCAGGAGGCTCTGTTGTCGCAGTCTTTCGCGTTCGCGTCCGCGGAGTCCAACGCGCTGTCTCCGGCGTGTGACTGTCTCGCGCACAGGATCGGCAACGCCACGGACCGTCCGGGCGGCACCCTTCTCCCCGCGGATTTCCACGCTGTAGTCGTAGCCCCTGAACGCCGGGGCGTCCCCCGCACCACGAAGGCACGCCTCAGCCGTTCCCACCCCTCGCCAACCCGTACAGGCACAGAACTAGACCGACCAGCCGACAACAGACGGCCCCGCTCCCAAGAGGGAGGGGGCCGTCGTAGTTCTCACGGGCGCTGCACAATGGCAATAGCCAGCGCCTCTGACCTGCGTCATACCGCCGTCACACGGGCCCCTTCACCCTGTATGACACGCGCATGTCCGGTACGACACCGAGTTCTTCATGTCCGTTCACCCAGGCCAGTTCCAGGATGTTGGCCGCGATGGTCATCGCCCACTTGGTTGCATCAGTGTCTGACATACCGGTCTTGCGGATGATGCCGAGGGCCCGGTTCAGCCCGCCGTCCCTACGGACAGACAGCACCTTGGGCGGCTTCGCGTTCATGCTGCCACCTCCGTCGGCGTTGCCGAGTTGAATAGGGCGCTCAGGACACCTCGCTGCTCGTCGCTCGGGTCGGGCGCCTTCTCCAGTTCGGCAGCCACCCAGTCAGCGACAGTGACAGTCGAGCGCCCCTCCCAACCCCCCTCCTGCTGCTCCGCCATCACAGCCCCGTCACGTCTTCGTCCGACCCGATGGCGATGAGCGCGGGAGAGATCAAGTCCCGGTCCCTCTCATGTGTGAGCCGTTCACGGGCTTCATCCGGCGTGAGCCAAACAAGATCACTTACTTCGTCGTTGGGCTCAAAGGCTCCGTCAGATGCCTCCGCGACCCAATACGAGACCTCTTTGAGTCGGCCCTGATGATCGGTGTACCGGGAGGAGGGGAGCCGCTCCCCTAGACGGCACGCAAAGCCGGTCTCTTCCAGCACTTCACGACGAGCCGCCGCTTCGAGGGCTTCACCTTGCTTGAGCTTGCCTTTGGGCCAGGACCAGTCAGCCCACTTCGGCCGGAAGACCAACGCCAGCTCAAGCCGACCGACTGGCGAGCGACGCCACAACAGGCAGCCCGCCGCACGAACTACATAAGCTCGCTCCATGGCCCCCATGGTGCCGCCCCTGCCCTGCATGAGGCTGCGGAGGAGACGAGAAACTCCGCGCCATATGCCGTCTGACCTGCCATTTCCTTCACTGTGGTCAACGTTCATACGACGACTGGTCCCACCCGAAAGGCAAGCTGAAACGCGACGAGGACCCCCTCGCCGGTGCCCTGCGCGAGGTGGCGGAGGAGACGGGCCACACCGCCCGGCCGGGCTCCGAGCTGCCAACGATGCGATATCTGGCCAACGGCCGCCCCAAGGAAGTCCGGTACTGGGCGGCCGAGGCGGGCCCCGGCACGTTCGCGCCGAACACCGAGGTGGACCGCCTGCTGTGGCTCTCCCCCACGGCGGCCCGGGTCCGGCTGACCCAGCCCCGGGACCGCACTCTGGTCGACGCCCTGCTCAACTCCCTGCACATGACGTAACCGCGACGGTCGGCAGGGCCGGTACCGCGCCGTGTCCCCAACGTGAGCGTTCCGTTACCTCACCGCACCGTCCCCAGGGGTTCACCCCCCGTTCATTTACGCCCTTCGGCGCCTTCACCTGATCTGCCTAATTTCGGCCCTGCACGATGACGGACCGCGCCCCGGGGGGACGTGCCGGCATCACCCATTCTTCGCACGCCGCCGAATTTCAGGACGGCGGCTCCTGGAAGGAACTCCCTCAAGTGAAGCTTCAGCGCAAGAACCGGCGGGCCCTCGCTCTCGGCGCGTTCGCCGTCTCCGGCGCCCTGGCCCTGACGGCGTGCGGCTCCGACGACACCGGCACCAGCGGCGGCGACAGCTCCGCCAGCGCCGGCGCCAGCAACATCAAGTGTGACGACGCCAAGGGCCAGCTGCTGGCCGACGGCTCGTCCGCGCAGAAGAACGCCATCGACGCCTGGGTCAAGCAGTTCTCGGCCGCCTGCCAGGGCGTCCAGATCAACTACAAGGGCGGCGGCTCCGGCGCCGGTGTCACCGCGTTCAATCAGGGCACGGTCGCCTTCGCCGGTTCGGACTCCGCGCTGAAGCCCGAAGAGATCACCGAGTCCAAGAAGACCGCGTGCACCGACGGCGGCCAGGGCATCGACCTCCCGATGGTCGGCGGCGCCATCGCCCTCGCGTACAACGTCGAGGGTGTCGACAACCTGGTTCTCGACGCGCCGACGATCGCCAAGATCTTCAGCGGCAAGATCAAGACCTGGGACGACGCCGCGGTCAAGAAGCTGAACCCCGACGCGAAGCTTCCCAGCACCAAGATCCAGGCGTTCCACCGCTCGGACGAGTCCGGCACCACGGACAACTTCACCAAGTACCTGACGGCCGCCACCTCGGACAACTGGAAGTTCGAGGGCGGCAAGGCGTGGACCGCTCCGGGCGGCCAGGCCGCGTCCGGCTCCTCCGGTGTCGCCCAGGCGGTCAAGCAGACCTCCGGCTCCATCAGCTACATGGAGGAGTCCTACGCCAAGGGCATGTCGACGGTCGCCATCAACACGGGCGCGTCCGAGCCGGTCAAGCCCTCCTCCGACAGCGCCACCGCCGCCATCGCGGACGCCAAGGTCGTCGGCACCGGCAAGGACCTCGCGCTCGAGATCAACTACACCACCAAGGCCGACGGCGCCTACCCGATCACCCTGGTCACGTACGAGATCGTCTGCGACAAGGGCAACAAGGCCGAGACGCTGCCGACCGTCAAGGCGTTCCTGACCTACATCGCCAGCGAGGACGGGCAGGGCATCCTCGCCGAGAACTCCTACGCCCCGATCCCCGCCGACATCATCTCCAAGGTCCGCACCACCGTCGCGGAACTGAGCTGACCTAAGCGTGCGGCCCGGTCCCACTGAGAACCGGGCCGCACCGTCCGGTGCACCGCCGCCATGGAGCCGTACGCCGAATACGGCTCCGCAGACCGGAGAACCCGATGGACATAACCACACAAGACGCACCTCCCCCCACGCCCCAGCCGACCGAGGGCGAGCGCAAGCGTGCCGCCCGCGGCGCCACCCGCCCCGGAGACCGGATCTTCCTCGGTCTCGCCCGAGGGTCGGGCATCTTCCTGCTCGTCGTCATGGCCTCGATCGCGGCCTTCCTCACCTGGCGGGCCGTCATCGCCATCAGCGAGGACGAGGGCAACTTCCTCACGACGTTCGAGTGGAACACCGGCACGAAGCCGCCGGTCTTCGGTATCGCGGTCCTTGCCTACGGCACGGTCATCTCCTCGATCATCGCCATGGCCATCGCCGTCCCGATCGCCGTCGCCATCGCGCTGTTCATCACCCACTACGCCCCTCGCAAGCTGGGCGGCCCGATCGCGTACGTGATCGACCTGCTCGCCGCCGTACCGTCCATCGTGTACGGCCTGTGGGGCGCCCTGATCCTCGTACCGCACATGAACGGCCTCTTCGGCTGGCTGAACGACTACTTCAGCTGGACCGGCATCCTCTCCTGGGACGAAGGCCCGGCGCGCTCGATGCTCACCGTCGGCATCCTGCTCGCGATCATGATCCTGCCGATCATCACGAACGTCAGCCGTGAGGTCTTCAACCAGGTTCCGCAGATGCACGAAGAGGCGGCCCTGGCCCTCGGCGCCACGCGCTGGGAGGTCATCCGCATGTCGGTGCTGCCCTTCGGCCGCTCCGGCGTGATCTCCGCCTCGATGCTCGGCCTCGGCCGCGCGCTCGGCGAGACGATGGCCGTCGCCACCGTGCTCTCCCCGGACTTCCTGATCCACCTCAGCCTGCTGAACGGCGGCGGCGGCACCTTCGCCCAGAACATCGCCGCCAAGTTCCCCGAGGCGGACGAGTTCGGCCGTGACGCGCTGATCGCCTCCGGTCTGGTCCTGTTCGTCATCACCCTGTTGGTCAACGGCGCGGCCCGCATGATCATCGCCCGTCGCAAGGAGTACTCGGGGGCCAACGCATGAGCCACTCAGCCGTCACCGACAAGCGCCCGAACTCCCTGCAGGGCGGCCAGCTGCCGAAGTGGGCCCCGTTGGGCATCGCCGCGGGTTCGCTCGCCGTCTCCATCGGCCTCAGCCTGGCCACCGGGATCGAGAGCAAGATCCAGTGGGGCCTGATCGCCGCGATCCTCTACATCCTCGGTACGTACGTCATCTCGGCGCGCGTCGAGAACCGCCGCCAGGCCAAGGACCGCATCGCGACCTCGCTGGTCTGGGTCGCCTTCCTGCTCGCCGTGGTGCCGCTCGCGTCGCTGATCTGGGCGACCGTCGTGCGCGGCATCAAGGTCCTCGACGGATACTTCCTGAGCCACTCGATGGGCGTCGTCGGCAACTCCGAGCCGGGCGGCGGTGTCTACGCCGCCATCATCGGCACCCTGGAGCAGGTCGGCATCGCCACCCTGATCGCCGCGCCGATCGGTGTGCTCACCGCGATCTACCTGGTGGAGTACGGGCGCGGTGCGCTCGCCCGTGCCGTCACCTTCTTCGTCGACGTGATGACCGGTATCCCGTCGATCGTCGCCGGTCTGTTCATCCTCAGCATCCTGCTGGCCTTCAAGCTGGACTTCTCCGGCTTCGCCGGCGCTCTGGCGCTGACGATCCTGATGCTGCCGATCGTGGTCCGCTCCACCGAGGAGATGCTCAAGCTCGTCCCGAACGAGCTGCGTGAGGCCTCCCTGGCCCTCGGCGTGCCGAAGTGGCGCACGATCCTGAAGGTGGTCCTGCCCACCGCGATCGGCGGTATCACCACCGGCATCATGCTGGCGGTGGCCCGCATCGCCGGCGAGACCGCGCCCGTGCTGCTGGTGGTGTTCGGCAACCCGTTCATCAACAACAACCCGTTCGAGGGTCCGCAGGCGTCGCTGCCGCTGTACATCTACCAGCAGTACACGCTGAGCGCCGGATCGGACGCGGGCATCGACCGCGCCTGGGCCGCAGCCCTCACACTGATCATCTTCGTGATGATCCTGAACCTGGCGGCCCGGGCCCTCGCCCGCTGGAAGGCCCCCAAGACCGGTCGCTGACGCGGCCAAGTGTGAACAGTCAGCGACTCGGATTCGAAAGAAGCAGTGATACCCATGGCCAAGCGAATTGACGTCAGCGGCCTGCACGCCTACTACGGCTCGTTCCGTGCCATCGAGGACATCTCGATGACCGTCGAGCCCCGCTCCGTGACGGCCTTCATCGGCCCTTCCGGCTGCGGCAAGTCCACCTTCCTGCGCACCCTCAACCGCATGCACGAGGTCACCCCCGGCGGCCGGGTCGAGGGCAAGGTCATGCTCGACGACGAGAACCTGTACGGCGCCGGGGTCGACCCGGTGACCGTGCGGCGCGAGGTCGGCATGGTCTTCCAGCGCCCCAACCCGTTCCCGACGATGTCGGTGTACGACAACGTGGCGGCCGGCCTCAGGTTGAACGGCTCCTACAAGAAGTCGCAGCTGGACGACGTCGTGGAGAAGTCCCTCAAGGGCGCCAACCTCTGGAACGAGGTGAAGGACCGGCTGAACAAGCCGGGTTCCGGCCTCTCCGGTGGTCAGCAGCAGCGCCTCTGCATCGCCCGCGCGATCGCAGTCGAGCCGAAGGTCCTGCTCATGGACGAGCCCTGCTCGGCCCTCGACCCGATCTCCACCCTCGCCATCGAGGACCTGATCGGCGAGCTGAAGGAGCGCTTCACGATCGTCATCGTGACGCACAACATGCAGCAGGCGGCCCGCGTCTCCGACCGCACCGCCTTCTTCAACCTGGCCGCCGTCGGCCAGCCCGGCAAGCTGATCGAGATCGACGACACGGAGCGCATCTTCTCCAACCCGTCGGTCCAGGCGACGGAGGACTACATCTCGGGCCGCTTCGGCTGAGCCGACGCCCGACGACATGAACCCCTCGCGGTGCTGCATGGCGGTGCCACCGCGAGGCAGATAAAGGGCCCGCCCCCCGGCTCCCGGGGGGCGGGCCCGTCTCTGTGTGCGGGACGCCTTCTCGGCGCAGGCCCAGGCAATTTCACGCTCTGGCACCGCGCCGGGTCACAGCTCACACCCGCGCATGACCTTCCGCATCCGTACGCGCCAGACTCCTCGCGCGTCTCGCCGGCCCCCGCCAGCCGCAGCTGCAATGCGCCGAACAGAAGGGGCCCTTCTCCACCGTCGAAGTGCGGTGTTCCTCTGGGCCGCGATGATTTCCGGGGGCCGCCGGTCCGTCCTGCTGCGCCACGTCGACAACGTTACCCAGGGCAAGTACGTGCAACGCCTCCGGGCTGCGTGACGAGGGCACCTACCCGTCGTTAACCGGAACGACAGGGGGCCCGTGACGGACGTACCGGCTGGGGGTAGGCAGGCGATGACGGAGCGGCAGCAGCACAGGCGGAGGCATGGGGCAGGCGTTGCCGCCGGGGTCCTGTGTGTCTGTCTGGCGGGCAGCGGGTGCGCGGAGAGCGGGGCGGCCGCAGAGGATTCGCGTGGGCGGGACGCCATGGAGGTCGTGCGGAGCGCTGCCGACGCGCTGGTCGGCGCCCGGAGTTCCAAGGCCCGCACGTCCATGGAGATGGCCACCGGCGGCACCCGCGTCACCATCCGCGGCGAGGGTGTGTACGACTTCCGCAGGCAGGTGGGGCAGTTGAAGGTGCTGTTGCCCCAGGATCCCGCCGGCGCCACCGCGCACCGGCCGATCATGGAACTCCTTGCTCCCGGGGCGCTGTTCATGAAGAACCGCGGCGCCGGTGTGCCCGCCGACAAATGGGTGCGCGTCGATACGCGGACGCTCTCGGACGGGAATCTGGTCACCGGCGGGGCCACCGATCCGTACGCCGCCGCCGAGGTGCTGCGGGGCGCGCGGACCGCGAAGTACATGGGCAGGGAAGAGGTCGCGGGTACCTCCGTGCGGCACTACCGGGGAACCGCTGATCTCGACACGGCCGCCCGGGACGCGTCCACCGGGAACAGGGAAGCCCTCGCGGCGGCGGCGAAAGGGTTCGCCACGGACCAGGTGCCGTTCGACGTGTATCTCGACGACGACGGCCGGATCCGGAAGGTCCGGCATCGGTTCAGCTTCGTCAACGGTCAGCCGAGCGGAGCGGTCGCCGTGGCCTCGACGACCCTGCTGTATGACTTCGGTGCCCCTGTCGACGTACGCCTTCCGGACCGCGAGGACATCTACGCGGGCAAGATCGCCGAGGAGTGAGGGTCGGCGTATGCGTGCGTGACGGGCGTCAAGAACTAGCCCGTCCGTGCCATGCGCGGCGTGTAGGCCGCTCCCTACTCTAGGAAGTCGGTAACGGCAGAGAAGAGGTGATGCACGTGGCTCCGGTCGGCGGTACGGCAGTTCAGGACCACGTGGCCCTCGCCGAGATCGAGCTGTGCGGAGAACTGATCATCGCGGCCTCGACCGCCCGGGAGGACCGGCTCAGCCTGGAGAGCATCGACGAGGTGCTGCGCGTGGCGGAGGAGCGGGACGATCGGGACGCGGCCGGTGAGTGAGGCGGACCTCACGTCCGCAGGAGCCGACCGATCGCCTTCGTGGCCTCCTCCACCTTCGCGTCGATCTCCGCACCGCCCTTGAGGGCCGCGTCGGCAACGCAGTGGCGCAGGTGTTCCTCCAGCAGCTGGAGGGCGAAGGACTGCAGGGCCTTGGTGGAGGCGGAGACCTGCGTGAGTATGTCGATGCAGTAGACGTCCTCGTCGACCATGCGCTGGAGGCCCCGGATCTGGCCCTCGATACGGCGCAGGCGCTTGAGGTGCTCGTCCTTCTGTTTGTGGTAGCCGTGGATGCCCCGGTCGTGATCCGTCACGACCTCCGTGGCGTTCGCTGTCACGGCCTGATCAGCGGCGGAGGTCGCACCCGCGCCGGCCTCGGTGGTCGTCATCGCGTCCTCCAGACGTAAACCGCTTCATATACCCCTACTGGGTATATCGTACCGAACTTTGCTGGGTATAGGGCCTGTGGCCGATGCCGCGAACGGCCGTTGGACTGGACCACTGGGCAGCCCCCGTGCCGACCACTGTGCCCGATGGGCGACACTGGAGGACGGCCCATTAGCCGTGGCCGGATGATGCGCCTAGCATCAGCCTGACCGAACCGACGCTTCTTGAGGACCCTCACGTGCGCTTTCGTCTGACCCCCCGGGAGACGAGCTTCTACGACATGTTTGCCGCATCCGCGGACAACATCGTCACGGGCTCGAAACTCCTGATGGAACTGCTCGGGGCGGACAACGCCGGCCGGGCCGAGATCGCAGAGCGTATGCGGGCCGCGGAACACGCAGGTGACGATGCCACACACGCGATCTTCCACCAGTTGAACTCCTCGTTCATCACGCCGTTCGACCGCGAGGACATCTACAACCTCGCGTCCTCCCTCGACGACATCATGGACTTCATGGAGGAGGCCGTCGACCTGGTCGTCCTCTACAACGTCGAGGAACTCCCCAAGGGCGTCGAGCAGCAGATCGAGGTACTGGCGCGGGCCGCGGAGCTCACGGCCGAGGCCATGCCGAACCTGCGCACCATGGACAACCTCACCGAGTACTGGATCGAGGTCAACCGCCTTGAGAACCAGGCCGACCAGATACACCGCAAGCTCCTCGCCCACCTCTTCAACGGCAAGTACGACGCCATCGAGGTGCTGAAGCTCAAGCAGATCGTGGATGTGCTGGAGGAAGCGGCGGACGCGTTCGAGCACGTGGCGAACACGGTGGAGACCATCGCCGTCAAGGAGTCCTGAACCCTTCATGGACACCTTTGCCCTGGTCGTGACCATCCTGGTCGCGCTCTTCTTCACGTACACCAACGGTTTCCACGACTCCGCGAACGCGATCGCGACATCCGTCTCGACGCGCGCCCTGACGCCGCGGGCCGCGCTGGCGATGGCCGCGGTGATGAATCTCGGCGGTGCCTTTCTGGGGTCCGGTGTCGCCAAGACCGTCAGCGAGGGCCTGATTCAGACACCCGAGGGCTCGAAGGGGATGGGGATCCTGTTCGCGGCCCTCGTGGGTGCGATCACCTGGAACCTCGTCACCTGGTACTACGGTCTGCCGTCCTCCTCCTCACACGCGCTGTTCGGCGGCATGGTGGGAGCGGCGCTGGCCGGGGGCACGACGGTGTACTGGAGCGGGGTGCTGGAGAAGGTCGTCATCCCGATGTTCGTGTCGCCCATCGTGGGGCTCTGCGCGGGCTACCTCGTGATGACGGCGATCATGTGGATCTTCCGGCGCGCCAATCCCCACAAGGCCAAGCGGGGCTTCCGGATCGCGCAGACCGTCTCGGCCGCCGGCATGGCCCTGGGACACGGTCTCCAGGACGCCCAGAAGACCATGGGCATCGTGGTGATGGCACTGGTCATCGCCGATGTCGAGGACTACGGCGATCCCATCCCGGTGTGGGTGAAGATCGTCTGCGCCGTGATGCTGTCCCTGGGGACGTACGCCGGTGGCTGGCGGATCATGAGGACCCTCGGACGAAAGATCATCGAGCTCGATCCGCCGCAGGGCTTCGCCGCGGAGACGACCGGCGCGTCGATCATGTTCACCACAGCGTTCCTGTTCAAGGCCCCGATCTCCACGACCCACGTCATCACCTCCGCGATCATGGGCGTCGGCGCGACGAAGCGGGTGAACGCCGTGCGGTGGGGCGTGGCCAAGAACATCGTCCTCGGGTGGTTCATCACGATGCCTGCGGCGGCGGTTGTGGCGGCAGGGGCGTTCGGGGTTGTGAATCTGGCGTTTCTGTAGGGGGCGTTGCGGCGGGCGCCGGGCGCCGGGTGTTTCTGCCGGGATGTGTCGCGGCGGCGGGGGCGTTCGGGGTCGTAAATCTGGCGTTTCTGCGGTGCGGCGAGCGGCGAGCGGCGAGCG
>NZ_FNHV01000002.1:0-20288 GCF_900103585.1 Streptomyces sp. cf386 | reverse complement strand
GCGGCGAGCGGCGAGCGGCGAGCGATCCTGCCGGGATGTGTCGCGGCGGCGGTTGTGACGGCGGGGGCGTTCGGGGTCGTGAACCTGGCGTTTCTGCAGGGCTGCGGTGCGCCGGCCCACGCATTCCAGCCCGTCCGGCGTTTGAGGACAAGGCCCCTTAAGGGCCGATAGTGGGGGTCTGGGGGCGGCAGCCCCCAGAAGGGGTGCCCGGGGTCGAAGGGGCAGAGCCCCTGGAGGATGGGACGGGTAGGGGCGGCGGGGGCGAGGAAAGATCCCGGCCCGCACCCGGAGATCCCCGACACCATGGAACCCCACCCCCCACCACCCCGTCTCGTTCCACGTAACCCCCCAGGAGGCGACATGGAACGGCGTACCTTCATCGGCGGCGGCGCAGCAGCCCTCACCGCCCTCGCGACAACCGCCTGCAACGGCAACACCAGCACCGGAACAGGCACAGACGCAGGCACAGGCGCAGACACAGCCACCCGCACACAATCCGCCGCCACCAGCAAATCCGCCGCCCCCGCCAACTGGACCGCCCTCGCCCGAGACCTGGACGGCACCCTCATCCGCCCCGGCGACACCGACTGGAAGTCCGCCCACCAGCTCTACAACACCCGCTTCGACGCCCTGAAGCCCGCCGCAGTCGCCTACGTCGCCCACCCCGACGACATCCGCACCACCCTCGCCTACGCCCGGGCCCACCACTTCCAGGTAGCCATCCGCAACGGCGGCCACTCCTACGCCGGCTGGTCCTCCGGCAACAACCGCCTGATCATCGACGTCTCCAAGCTCAACCGCATCCGAGCCTCGGGCAACACCGCGGTGGTCGGCGCCGGCTCCAAGCTCATCGACGTCTACCGAGCCCTCGCCGCAAAGGGCGTCACCATCCCCGCCGGCTCCTGCCCCACCGTCGGCGTCTCCGGCCTCACCCTCGGCGGCGGCCACGGCGTGACCTCCCGCGCCTACGGCCTGACCTGCGACAGCCTCACCCAGGCCACCCTGATCACCGCCGACGGCAAGCAGCTCACCGCCAATGCCACCACCAACAAGGACCTCTTCTGGGCCCTGCGCGGCGCCGGCAACGGCAACTTCGGCGTCGTAACGGAACTGCACTTCAAGACCCACCCGGCCCCCCAGGCCGTCACGGCGTACATGACCTGGCCCTGGTCGAAGGCGACCGCGCTGATCAAGGCCTGGCAGGAGTGGGGCCCGACCCAGCCCGACGAGATCTGGTCGGCCCTGAGCATCTCGAACCACGCGGGCGGCACCCCGACCATCACCGTCGCCGCGTTCTCGCTGGGCACCTACCGCGAACTCCAGAACGCCGTGGACAGCCTCGCCGACCGCCCCGGCGGCCCCGGCCCCGCGAGGAACGTCGTCCTCAGGCGCCGCTCATACGAGGAGTCGATGGAGCTGTACGCCGGCTGCTCGTCCTTTTCCACGGACGCCCAGTGCCACCTCCCCGGCTCCACCCCCGGCCGCTCCCCGCAGGGCGCGCTGAGTCGCGAGACGTACACGGCGAAGTCGGACTTCTTCGACCGCTCCCTCTCCTCGGCGGGCATCCAGACCCTGTTGAAGCAGATGCAGACCGTGCGCGGCGGCTCCGGCAGCATCGCCCTCACGGCCCTCGGCGGAGCGGTCAACCGCGTCTCTCCCACGGCGACGGCCTTCGTGCACCGCCGCTCCCGCTTCCTGGCCCAGTACATCGCCTCCTGGCGCGCCGGCACGACGGGCTCCGCGGCCCAGGCCTGGCTGAAGTCGGCCCACGACGCGATGCGACCGCACGCCTCGGGCGCCGCGTACCAGAACTACACGGACCCGACCCTGACCAACTGGCGCAAGGCGTACTACGGGGATGCGGCGACGCGTCTGACGAGCCTGAAGAAGCAGTACGACCCGGAGAGGTTCTTCACGTACCCGCAGGCGCTGTAGGCGCTGGACACTTGAAAGCCGGGTCCGTAGGCAAAACCGGACCCCGAACCGAAACCGAACCAAAAGCGCAACCCGAACCGAAACCGGACCCCGAACCGAAAACGCAACCCGAACCGGAACCGACCGGGAACGGCCTAAGCCGCCAGATCCCGCTCCTCAGCCCCCGCCGTCTCCTTCCGAGCCCCCGGAATCAACGCGTCCTGCCCACCCACCCGGGACCGCCCCCGCGACTTGATCAGCCACCCGCCCCTCGGCGACCGCTCGATCGCGGACATCACCGGCGTCAGCAGGGCCATGGCGATCGGCGACAGCAGGAGCGCGACGGCCGTGCCGAGGGCGAAGCCACCCACGACGTCCGTCGGATAGTGCACGCCCATGTAGATCCGGCAGAACCCTTCGAGCAGGGCGAGCCCGATCCCCACCAGCCCGAACTTCCGGTTCGCGACGAACAGCCCGACCCCCAGGGCCATGGCGATCGTCGCGTGATCACTCACGAACGAGTAGTCGGTCTTGCCGCTCACCAGGACCTCAAGTCCTTGATGATCGTTGAAGGGCCGCGGACGCTCAACGAACCCGCGTATCGGCACGTTCACCAGCACCGCGACCGCGGCGGCCAGCGGCGCCCACACGAGCGCGGCCACGGACGAGGCGGCGTCCTCCGCGCCCTTGCGCCGCACGGACCACCAGCACCACACCACGAGCAGGATCAGAGCGAGGACGATCCCGTACTCACCGACGTACTCCATGACCCGGTCGAACCATCGCGGCGCGTCCTTGGCCAGGCCATTGATGTCGTAGAGCAGCTCGACGTCGGGGTTCGACCCGGATTCTGCGAGTCCAGCCATGATGCCGCGGCCCCTTCGTCGTCTCGTTGGCGCATCCTGCGTACGCCGCTCCGCCCACCCCCGTGGTTGTAGATCCGGCTACGTCAACAGGAACGCACGGCCCTTGTTGATACGTTCCACACTCCACTGAATGATCACTCAGACGTTATCGAAGAGAGACCCATCGCCGCAGCTCAGGGGGTGGGTTCACGCTCCGTCTAAACGGTCGTGGGCAGCGCTTTCGCGCCATCCTCGGTCACCCGGGTGGCCCCGAAGTACTCCGGGGTGTCGATCGGGTCGAACCGGATCACAGCACCCGTTCTCGGCGCGTCGATCATGTACCCGCCACCCACATAAATCCCGACATGGTGGATGGCCCGCGAGTTGTTGAGGTCCTTCGAGAAGAACACCAGATCGCCCGGCAGCAGCTCGCCCCTGGCCGGATGCGGCCCCGCGTTGTACTGATCATTGGCGACCCGAGGCAAGGAGATCCCGACACTGTCGTAAGCGGCCTGAGTCAACCCCGAACAGTCGAACCGCCCTCCGTCCGCGGCGGTACCCTCACCGCCCCAGAGATAGGGCGTGCCGAGCTTCTTCTGGGCGTAGTAGATGGCGCCGGCGGCCTGCTTGGAGGGGTCCACTCGGCTGACGGGGGCGGCGAAGCTCTCCTCCAGCGTCGTGATCGTCTTCACGTAGTTCTGGGTCTCCTTGTACGGCGGCACGCCTCCGTACTTGATGACCGCGTACGCCCCGGCGTTGTAGGACGCGAGCATGTTCTTCGTCGGGTCGCCGGGTACGTCCTTCACATACGAGGCGAGTTTGCAGTCGTACGACGCGGCCGACGGAATCGCGTCCTTCGGATCCCACACGTCGCGGTCGCCGTCACCGTCGCCGTCGATCCCGTGCGTGGCCCAGGTGCCGGGGATGAACTGCGCGATGCCCTGCGCCGCCGCCGGGCTCTTGGCGTTCGGGTTGAAGCCGCTCTCCTGGTACAGCTGGGCGGC
The DNA here is from genome assembly GCF_900103585.1 of Streptomyces sp. cf386. Classification (GTDB taxonomy): domain Bacteria; phylum Actinomycetota; class Actinomycetes; order Streptomycetales; family Streptomycetaceae; genus Streptomyces. The sequence goes on along the minus strand of NZ_FNHV01000002.1, from coordinate 16,525 downwards.
GAGCAGGGCCGGATTGATGGCGGAGCACAGGTTGCCCCACTTCTGCACGAGGTCCGTGTAGGCGGCCGGCACAGCTCCCTTGGCGAGCGCCTTGGCACCTCCGCCCACGCCGTTGACGAGGTTCCCCGCGACGACGTAGACCCCGATGACGAGCAGCATCACGAAGCTGAGCCCCACCGCGACCGCGGCACCCGCCACGATCCATGCCTTACGCACCGTCAACCGCCCCTCGCCCGCCGGGAGTCCGCCCGCGCCAGTTTAGGAGCTTCCCACTCGGAAGCCTGTACAACCGATGCTCTCGTAGTCCGTCGGGCTGCCGTTGACGTGATAGAAGACCGCGGTCCAGTCACCTGGGTCGTTGGCGACCGGGATCGCGGAAGAGGACGTGCCGTTCGAGAAGTGGCTCCGGAAGTCGTCCGGGTAGGTCAGCTCGATGTACCCGCCGTCCTTCCCGTACTTGTAGATGTCCACCGGCGTGCTCGTGTAGCCGATGTTCTTGCTCTCCATCATCACGGGGTACGGCTTGCCCGTTTCCGAGTCGATCTCGTGCGGCGGCTTCACTCCCACCGAGACGTAGTACGGGTCCGGCTTCCCGTTCTTGAGCTCGGCGTACTTGATCCGGAAAGAGATCTTCGCCCGTTCCGTCACGGTGGGGGATGCGGGATCGTCGACATCATCCGCGCTGTACTGAAGCTCGGCCGGCGGATCGGCGGTACCCATCTGCTTGCACTCTCCGATGCCGTACGCCGCATCGTCGGGATCGTCCGACAGCTTCCAGTAGTCCCTGGAGATCCCCTTGTCCACGATGTACTCCGGCGCCTTGTGCGGCGCGGCACTGGCGCTCGGGGACGTCGATGACGACTCACCACCGTCCTGTGCCTCGGAGCCGCCCTGTCCGTCGTCGAGCGTCCGCAGCGCCACCGCGGAGGCCGTGCCGACCACGAGCGCGACCGCGAGGGCCACCACCCATCGCGTACGACGTGACCCTCGCCGCTCGGGCACCGCGGTCGGCACCGAGGGCGCAAGTGTCGGCACATACCCCGGAACGGCTGTCGGCACATAGCCGGGCCCGGCGGTCGGCGGATACACCGGCGGCGTCGGCGCCCCATGCCCCTGCGGGACCAGCCCGGCCGCGACCGCTGCCTGGAGGTCCTGGGGCACGGCCTCGACGGCACTGCTGAGCTGCCCGTAGAAGGGATCCTCGGCAAGCGCGGAGGACACCGCGCAACGGGCGATGACCGCGTCCGGCCCCGGCCGCTCGGCAGGGTCCTTGGCCACGCACTCCCGTATGAGCCCGGCCAGTTCCGGCTCGACGCCCGCGACGTCGATGTCCTCGTGGACCGCCCGGTACGACACCGCATGGGTGGGCCCGGAGCCGAACGGCGGTCGCCCTGTGGCGGCGTATGCCAGGGTCGCCCCCAGCGCGAACACGTCCGCCGCCGCGCCCACCTGATTGCTGACCAGGACCTCGGGCGCGGTGAACCCGGGCGTCCCCGGGGTGAGCCCGGTCTGCGTCAGTGCCGTGTCGGCCGCGCCGCGGGCGATCCCGAAGTCGATGAGCAGCGGCCCCTGCGGGGACAGGATCACGTTCTGCGGCTTGAGGTCCCGGTGTGTCACGCCGTACCCGTGCACACTCGCCAACGCCTCGGCCAGAGCGGCGAACAACCGCCGGGCGCTGTCGGCCGGCAACGCCCCCCGCTCCCCCACAGCCTTGCTCAACGTAGGCCCCGACACATACTCGGTAGCCAGCCAATACGGCGCCGCACCCAACGAAGCGTCGATCAGGTTCGCCGTATACGCACTGCGCACGGCCCGCACCGTCTCCACCTCACGCCGAAACCGGGCGAGGGCCTCCGGATGGTCGGTGATCTCGTCCCGGATCACCTTGATGGCGACCAGCCGCCCGCCGGGCGACCGCGCCAGATAGACCTTTCCCATGCCGCCCGCCCCGAGCCGTGCGAGCAGCGTGTACGCGCCTATGTGCGCGGGATCCCGATCCTTCAGTGCGTCCACCGAACCGACCTTGCCACAGAGATCAGTTCGACGCGGAGCCCCTTTCCGCCGACTGGTACAGCCGCGCCGCCTCCGCCCCCAACACCGCGCTGTACGACACGTCCGCCGTCGACCCACCCCCGTCATGCCCGCCCAGCACCCCGACGACCGCCCCGTCCCCGTCGACCCAGGGGCTGCCGCTGCTCCCGCCGCTGAAGCCGGGGCATTCGATGCGCTGCTGCGTACGGCTGCGCGGACGCGGCTTGTTGGTGCAACTGACCGGCTGCTCATGGGAGTTGAGATACGCGGTGACGGTGACCGCCGTGGCCCCGACGGCCGTGTCCGTGGCGAACCGTTCGCCGCCGACCACGTCCTCGACGCCGACGCCGTCCCCACCCCGACGCTCCACGACCGCGAACGCCACGTCACCGTCCTCGTCCCGCCTCTCCTTCCACCCCTCCGACAGGAACCGCCTCCCGACCTTCCACACCCCGTACGGCGCCTCGCCGTCCCGGTACCCCGGCACGAACAGGAGATCGTCCGGCCTTCCGTCCAGGCAGTGGGCGGCGGTGATGACGAGGTCCCGGTGGGGACTGTGGACTACGGACGCGGTGCAGAAGTGACCGCCGCGGAGCCGGTCGCGACGGTCCGCCTCGAACAGCGCACCCACCCGTACGCTCCGCGCCGTCGCCGCGGCGAAGGCGGTCACACCGAAGGGACCGGTGCCGGCGTCGTCGGCCGCGGCGGAGGCCGAGGTGAGGGCGAGGAGAAGGCTGGCGGCGTACAGGGAGGGACGGGGGGTGCGGGACGTACGGGACGCACGGGAGGTCGGCTTCATCGGGGGTCACTGTGGCCCACGAAGGTGAGAGGAGCGTCAGACGCATTACCTGGCAGGTCATCGCTCCCCGACGAACCCCCGTGCCACGATCGGGAGCGCAAGGAGCAGCCCGACCGACCGACGGAAGGACGACGCCATGCCCGCCTACGCCATCGCCCACCTCCGGGACGCCGCCCCGCACCCGGAGATCGCCGAGTACATCGAGCGCATCCCCGGCACCTTCGAGCCGTACGGCGGCCGCTTCCTCGTGCATGCCACGCCGCACGAGACGAAGGAGGGCAGTTGGCCGGGGCACGTCGTGGTGATCGGCTTCCCCGGGATCGCCGAGGCGCGGGCGTGGTGGGAATCGCCCGCCTACCAGGAGATCGCGCCCCTGCGCTCCCGGCACATCGAGGGCGACATCATCCTCGTCGAGGGCGTCCCCACGGGCTACGACCCGGCCGTCACCGCCAAGGCCCTGCGGGACATGCTCCCGGCCGAGTAGGGCAGGGCGCTGCTCAAGCTGTGAGCTCCGTCTGCGCCGGCACCCGGGACGCCGCGTCCTGCCGGATGTACCACTCGGTGCGGAGGATCCCGTCACGGACCGCCTCGGGGAAGCCGGCCAGCAACCCGGGTGCGGCTCCCCGCTCCACCTCGGTGCGATGGGCCAGTACGGCCGCCCACTTCTGCCGCAGCCAGGGGCTCACGTCGACGGTCGCGGTGACGCGTTCGTCCGGGACCGTGTTCATGCCCTTGCCCGCACGGGCCAGTTCGCTCAGCGCGTCCAGGGCCGAGTGCGGGTGCGTGGCCAGGTAGAGGGCGCTCGGCTGCCAGGGGGTGCCGGCGTCCGGGTAGAGGCGTTCGAGGCCGGCCGCCTGGACGGCGAGCGTGGTGACGCGGTGGGTGTGCACATGGTCGGGATGGCCGGTCAGGCCGCCGTACGCGTCGTGGGTGACCACGATCTGCGGGCGGAACTCCCTGAGGTGGGCGACCAGCCGGCCCACCGCCTCGTCCAGCGGCGCCTCGCACAGCCGCGGGCTGCCGGGGGCGGAGTGCGGCGCCCCGCCGTCGGCGTAGCCGAGCATCCGCGGCTCGCCGGCGCCGAGAATCCCCAGCGCCTCGGCGAGTTCGGCACCGCGCGGCGTGTCCGGTGTCCACGTCGCCGTGACGACAGCGGTGCGCGCGCCGGCGGCGGCATGCCGGGCGAGGACCCCGCCCGAGAACAGGGACTCGTCGTCCGGATGCGCGAACACCCCGAGCAGGCTCGGCATCGACATCTGTCGACCACCTCCGCTGACGGCGTTCGGCCTACCCCTGAGTACGAATACTCAAGCACCCGATCGTCCGGCACGGCAGACTTGCCACGGTCGATCAACTGATCGACTACCAAGGCGTCTTGAGGGGGAACCATCGTGAGACGAACCAAGCGCACTCTCGCCGTGACGGCGTTCGCGGCCTGCGCGCTGACCGGCGTGGCAGCGGGCCCCGCCGCAGCGTCGACCGATGTCCTGCTGCCCCATCCCGGGCCGGACGGGCTGGTGTGGGTGCCGGAGCAGACAGGAGACGGTGGCGTAGCGTCCGGCGGCGCGTGGGAGGGTCTGCCGACCGTGCTCACGGTGGCGTGCGAAGGGGGCGGCGATGTACGGGTGACGATGTCGCAGGAGACCGAGGTCGCCGCGTTCTCGGTCGACTGCCCGGACGGCGAGGCCGGCGTGGGCTCGGTGACCATGGACCCGGGCGTGGTCCACTTCGGGTCCTTCACCATCGGCGTCGACGCTTCGTCGGACGACATCCGATGGGCTCTGACGGTGACGCAGCCGGAGTCGTAGCCGATAGGAGCTGCACGGCGCGGTGGGTCCGGCAGGACCGCCCCGGCGGCAGGGCGCGTCAGCGCTCGGCCGCCACCCGGTCCTCCGTCCCCAACACCCCCGACGCCCCGACCTTCCCCGCCTCCAACGGCCAGCTCACCCCTGTGAGTTCCTCCGACACCGTCCACAACCGCCGCGCCACCCCCGCGTCGCTCGCCGCCGCACTCCGCCCCACCAGCGTCGGCTTGCCCCGCATCTCGCCCAGCCCGTCCGGCCCGACGTAGCTCGCGCCAGGAAGGTCCTGCGTGGCCGCGTACAGCGTCGGCAGCGCACCCGCCCTGTCGTCCTGGGCGAGGAACCTGTTGCCGAACTTCATGAGCCCACGCATCACCGGGTTCGCCGCATGGCTCTGGAGGTTGGTGGCGGCGTACCCGGGGTGCGCGGCCAGGGCACGGACCGGGGAACCGGAGGCCGCCAGCCGGCGCTGCAGCTCCAGCGTGAAGAGCAGGTTCGCCAGCTTCGACTGGGCGTACGCGCGCTGTGGGTCGTAGCCGGATGTGAGGTCGAGGTCCTCGAAGCGGATCCGCGCGTTGCCCCAGCGGTGGGCGCCGGACGACAGCGTCACGACGCGGTCCGTGACATACGGCAGCAGCAGGTTCGTCAGCGCGAAGTGCCCCAGGTGATTCGTGCCGAACTGCATCTCGAAGCCGTCCGCCGTCCGCAGCTGCGGCAGCATCATCACGCCCGCGTTGTTGATCAGCAGATCCAGGGGACGCCCCTGCCAGCCGTCCGCGAATTCCCGCACGGACGACAGATCCGCCAGATCCAGGCGCCGCACCTCGGTACTGCCGTTCACGGTCGCCGCCGCCGCCCGGCCGCGCTCCAGGTCCCGTACGGCGAACACGACGTGCGCGCCCGCACGGGCCAGCGCGTCGGCCGCGGTGCGGCCGATGCCGCTGTTGGCGCCGGTCACGACGGCGGTGCGGCCGACGAGGCCGGGAAGGCGGGTCGCGTCCCACGCCAAACCGAACTCTTTGTTCTCGGTCTTCTTGTTCTCGGTCTTCTTCACGTTGTCAGCCATACCCTCGAATGTAGGCGTCGCCAACAATGCTGTCAATGACAACAATGGTGACGACGCCAACAAAGATGGCAACGACAACATCAAGCTACGATGGTCCGCATGCCCGAAAGCCGCCCCTACCACCACGGAGACCTGCGCGCCGCCCTGCTCTCCACCGCGGAACGCACCCTGCGTGACAAGGGCGCCGCCGCCCTCTCCCTGCGCGAACTGGCCCGCGAGGTCGGCGTCAGCCACGCCGCCCCCGGCCGCCACTTCAAGGACAAGCAGGCCCTGCTGAACGCCCTGGCCCTGGCGGGATACGAGCGGCTCGCCCAGACACTCGACTCGGCCGACGACCCCGCGCTCCCCTTGGAGCCCCGCCTCTCGGCCCTGGCCCGGGCCTACCTCACCTTCGCCATCGAGAACGCCGAGCTCCTGGAGCTCATGTACGCCCGCAAGCACGAGCCCGGCGCCTCGGAACAGATGGCGGCGGCCGTCGACCGCACGGTCGGCTCACTGGCACGCGTCATGGCGGACGCCCAGCAACGCGGCGAGATCGTCGAGGGCGACCCCGAGTTCCTCAACCTCGTCACCGGCGCCGCCCTGCACGGCATGGCCGGCTTCATCGCGGGCGGCATGCTGACCCCGGAGACGGCCCTGGGCAGCGTCGACGGCGTGGTCCACCACCTGCTCCACGGCCTCAAGCCCCGCTGACGGTTCGACTCGACACGGGCACCGCAGCGCCGCCGGATCGGGCGGGGCCGTTTCGGCACTGGTCAATCCAGGGCCATCGGCACGGGTCAACCCAGGGCCAATTCCCGATCATCCCCCGGCCACCCGCCGCCCATCCCTCACCCAATGCCACGCCATCGATCGGCAATCCCCAACACCCCTGAGCAATAGGGAAGTCAGGATTCCGAAACCCACCTTGTTGTCACGTACCCAACAAGCGACAGTCATCGGCGGGCCGCCGCCCCCGCCGGGAACCGCACCGGCGGACCCCCCACCCGCAGGCCTCTTCACCCACTCACAGGAGGCTGTACGTTGCGTACGACGACCCCCAACTCCCCCACACCCCACGGCAGATGGCGCCGCCTCACCGCGGCAGCCGCCACCGCCGCCGCACTCGCGCTCGCCGGACTCGGCACCGCGACCACCGCGACCGCCGCGAGCACCACCCCGCAGACCCCCTCCACCACCAAGGTCACCTGGGCCGCCACCCCGTGCGCCACGCCCAAACACAAGGGCGACCTGGCCTGCAACTCCGTCCGCGTCACCGGCGGCGTCACCGCCTTCGAGAAGCAGCGGGCGGCACAGAACGGCGTCACCCCCAAGGCCGCCGACGCCACCAGCCCCTCCGGCTACGGCCCGTCCGACCTTCAGGACGCCTACGGCCTGACCTCCGCCGCCGCCTCCGACGGCTCCGGCGAGACCATCGCGATCGTCGACGCCTACGACGACCCGAACGCCGAGGCCGACCTCGCCAAGTACCGCTCGCAGTACGACCTCCCCGCCTGCACCACGGCCAACGGCTGCTTCAAGAAGGTCGGCCAGACCGGCTCCACGACCTCCCTCCCCACCGCCGACAGCGGCTGGTCCCAGGAGATCTCCCTCGACGTCGACATGGCGAGCGCCATCTGCCCGAACTGCGACATCCTGCTGGTCGAGGCGTCCTCCGCGTCCATGGAGGACCTGGGCACGGCCGTCAACGAGGCGGTCAAGCTGGGCGCCAAGTTCGTCTCCAACAGCTACGGCGGCTCGGAGGAGTCGTCCGACCCGTCCTACGACTCCGCGTACTTCAACCACCCGGGCGTCGCCATCACCGTCAGCGCGGGCGACTCCGGCTACGGCGCCGAGTACCCGGCCGCGTCCCCCTACGTCACCGCCGTGGGCGGCACCAAGCTGTCCACCTCCTCCAACTCCCGCGGCTGGACCGAGAGCGTGTGGAAGACGAGCAGCACCGAAGGCACCGGCTCGGGCTGCTCCGCGTACGACACCAAGCCGAGCTGGCAGACCGACACCGGCTGCGCCAAGCGCACGATCGCGGACGTCTCGGCCGTGGCAGACCCGGCGACCGGCGTCTCGGTCTACGACTCCTACGGCGTCACCGCCGGCTGGTACACCTTCGGCGGCACCAGCGCCTCCGCCCCGATCATCGCGGGCGTGTACGCGCTCGCGGGCACGCCGTCCAGCAGCTCCTACCCGGCCCGGTTCCCGTACGCCGCCGCGGGCACGTCCGCCCTCAACGACGTCACGTCGGGCAACAACGGCACCTGCCCCACGTCGTACTTCTGCACCGCCCGCAGCGGCTACGACGGCCCCACCGGCTGGGGCACTCCGCAGGGCCTGGCGGCCTTCACCGGCTGACCTCCAGCTGACGTTCCGCCACCATCCCCGACAGCAACGGGCCACGGCACCCCGCCGTGGCCCGTTCGCACTGCCGGGATAGCCTTCACCCGCAGAACACGGGCACGACCACTCACCCGACCGGCCGTCAGAAACGGCACCCCGGCGTGAAGATGGCTAACGACGGAGCCACACGACAGGTTCCGCTCAGGCCTCGTTGCCCGGCGTGACCTGCCGTGATACACAGAGTGACCGTACGAGCCATTCGTACGAATCCCGCCCATCAATGACGCCAAGTCGACATACGACGGCGACAATGTCGGCGAGAATGAGGTCTGACCTCTGCGCACCGCAGGGGACTGCGGAACTACCCGACAGGGGCGGTGACTTACATGCTCTTTGCGGCCGATAAGGGCGACATCAACACCATCATCGGCGGGATCGCTCCGGACTGGGGCCCCTTCGGGGCACTGGGGAACGAAGCCAAGACGATGATCCAGGTCGTCATGGCGGTCGCCATCCTGATCTGCCTCGGCATCGCCATCTGGGGCGCGGCCAAACAGCGCATCGGCGCCACGGCCCTGCGCGACACGTTCAGCGCCGAGCAGGGCAAGGGGCTGATCGTCGCCGGTCTGACGGGCGTCTTCATCATCGGCTCACTGGGCACGCTGTTCACCATCGTGTACGGCATGGCCGTCTGACCATCGCCGTCTCCTCCGCCCCCCTAGTCCCCCACCCACCCGTCGTGCTCACCGGCTGAGGTTGCGTTTCCCTGATGTCGAGTCACCACACCGCGCCCATGCGGGAACCAGCACGGCTACCGTCGTACTCCTACGTGTTTCCGTTCGACGTCGAGGGGGCGTACGCGGCATGAGCCTGGGAGACGACCGGGAGCCCTCCGGCGGTTACGGAGGCACAGGCCAGACCCGCACACGGCTGCCCGAGAGCGGCGGTGACGTGTACGGGGGCGCGCGGCGAGGTGGCCGCTCGTCGTCCCGGAGCCTGGTCACGGTGGTCGGCGTGGTGGTCCTCCTCATCGCAGCAATCGCCTTCGCGAACCGTGGAGGCGACGACTCCGATTCATCGGGCGGGGACGAAAACCAGCCGAAATCCTCGTCGACGGCGGCGAGTGGGGCGCGGCCGGTGGAGGGGGAGGTCGGGGGGATTGCGGCGGGGTTCGCGCAGGATGCGCAAGGCGTGCAGAGCGCTGCGGCCAACTACGCGGTGGCGCTGGTCTCCGCCGACATCCTCAAGCCGGCCCGCAGAGCCGAGATCGTCCAGCAGGTCTTCGTCGCCGACAAGCAGGCCGAACTCGCGGCCAAGCTCGACCAGGCGTATTCCAAGGAGTTCCTGAGCAGCATCGGCCTGGACGAGGACGGCAACGCGACGGAGGGCACCACCTACGTCTCGCGCACCGTGCCGGTCGGCACCAAGGTCACGAGCTACTCGAGCTCCACGGCCACTGTCGAGGTGTGGTGCACCGGCGTGTTCGGCATGGCCGGGGAGAGCTCGACCAATCCGGCCAGCAGCGACTGGTTCACCATGACGCTCCAGCTGCGTTGGGCAAACAGTGACTGGAAGGTCGACAGCTTCTCCCAGAAGGACGGCCCCGCACCCGTCCCCGGGGACAACCGGGCGTCCAGCGCCGACGAGATGGCCAAGGCCGTCGAGGAGTACGGAGGCTTCACGTATGCCCGCTGATCCGCGCAGCGTACTCAAGGTCGCCGCCGCCTTCACCGCCGTACAGACCACGGTCGTGCTGCTGGCCACGCGTGCCGTCGCCGCTCCCACGCCCTCACCGAGCCCGTCCGGTGACAACTGCGATCTCATCGTCGGCCCCGCCAAGGACTACTGCGAACAAGACAACGGCGGCTCAGGCGGCGGCACCGGCGGCTCCTCCCTCACCGACCCCACCTCCACCCTCGACCCCCTCTCCTCCCTCGCCAAGGGCTGCGCCGACGCCGCCTCCTGGACCGTCAAGCAGCTCAGCGAGGCCGTGAAGGAGACCGCCAACGTCGACTTCACGAACCCCAAGTTCCTCCAGCAGTACGCGGTCGTCTTCGCGGCGTCGACGATCCTGACGCTGCTCCTCTGGCTCCTGGCCGTGGCCAAGCGGGCCGTCAGGGGCGTCCCCCTCACCACCGCGATCTCCGAGGCGATCGGCTTCCTCTGGCTCACCGTCCTCGCGTCCGCGTTCACACCGCTGATCCTCTACACGGTCGTATCGGCGACAGACGGCGTCACAGACGTCCTGGCGAAAACGACCGGCGACCAGACGGACACCTTCTTCGGCACCTTCGCCGGCGCCCTGGAGAAGGGCGAGGACATCGGCGGCGGCCCGATCATGCTGATCGTCGTCTCCCTGGTCAGCATCCTCGCCGCCGGCATCCTCTGGCTGGAGCTCGTCATCCGCGCCGCCCTGCTCTACGTCGGCGCCCTCCTCGGCACCGTCGTCTACGCGGGCCTGGTCGACAAGAACCTGTGGGGCCACGTCCGCCGCTGGGCGGGCATCATGATCGCCGTCATCCTGGTGAAGCCGGTCATCGTCATAGTGCTCGGCCTGGCCGGCGCCCTGTCCGCCGACGACGGCCCGAACGCCTTCTCGGCCGTCGTCTCCGGCCTGGCCATCATCCTGCTCGCCATCTTCGCGAGCGCGATGATCTACCGCTTCGTGCCCGGCTTCGGCGACGAGCTCGCCGGCTCCCGCAACAACCGCATCATGCGCGGCGCCGAGGGCAAGGCCGCCGCCGTCATAAGCTCTCCCGCGACCCTTGTCGCCCAGGGCATCAAGACACACAGCTCCCGCGCGGACAACCAGGGCGGCGGCCAGTCGAGCGGCGCCCGCCCCTCGAACCCCGCCTCCGGCGGCGTCGCCGCGCACAGTTCTCGCTCCTCGAACGGAGGCGGCGGATCTGTCCCCTCCGCCGCACCCGCACCCCGTTCGAGCAGCCCGGTGAACACCCCCCACGCCGGCAACACCCGCAACAGCAATCGTTCAGGAGGTGACGGGCGTTGACGACGCAGTCCCACGTGTCCCATCCGGTCACGCCCCGCCGTACATATCTGATCGGCCGGGCACGGCCGAACGCCGTAGTCGGCCGGAACCGTGAATCCGGCGAGATCGCATTGATCATCGTCGGCGCGTTCCTCGGCATGATGTGCGGGCTCCTCGTCCCCGTCCTGTCCCTGCGCATCGTGCTGCTCATGGGCTTCCCGATGCTCGCGCTAGCCACGGTCTACGTGCCGTACAAGCAACGGACCATCTACAAGTGGTTCGAGATCAACCGCAGCTACAAGCGCACCCTCCGCCAGGGCACGACCTACCGCTCCGACGTCATGGAGGCCGGCACCGGCACCGACGGACGCGAGGTCGAGGTCGGCCCGCCGCCGGGCATCGGCCGCATCACGTGGCTGGCCGCCCCGTTCGGGCCCGACGAGATCGCCGTACTCCTGCACGCGGACCGGCGAACCGTCACGGCCGCGATCGAGATCGAGGGCCCCGGCGTCGGCCTGCGCGACTCCGAGGACCAGGAAGCCCTCGTCGACCGCTTCGGCACCCTCCTGAAGCACGTGGCGAACGGCGACGGCTTCGTCACCCGCCTCCAGATGCTCGCCCGCACCCTCCCCGCCGACCCGGACGCCCACGCCAAGGACGTCGCCCTCCGCGGTGACGAGCGCACCCCGGGATGGCTGCAGCAGTCGTACGACCAACTCCAGTCGATGGTGTCGACGAGCAGCGAGCAGCACCGCGCGTACCTCGTCGCCTGCATGCACTACACCCGCGAACTGGCCGCCGAGGCCATGGCGATGGCCCGCGCGGCCCGCCCGCACGGCGGCAAGGTCGACCGCGACGCGGGCTTGGCGGTCGTCATGGCCCGCGAGCTGACCGACATCTGCTCCCGCCTCCAGGAGGCGGACATCCGCGTCCGCCAGCCCCTCGGCCAGGGCCGTCTGGCCTCCCTCATCCACTCCATGTACGACCCGGACCACCCGATCGACCACATCCAGGCGATGACGAAGCGCAACGCCTGGCCGGCCGAGCTGGACGCCATGGAGCCGACGTTCCTCCAGGCCAAGACCCGGGAGTCCTCCACGCGCGCGCCCTGGTGCCACTCCACGGCCTGGGTGAAGGAGTGGCCGATGACCCCGGTCGGCGTCAACTTCCTGGCGCCGCTCCTCGTCCACACCCCGGACGTCATCCGCACGGTCGCCGTCACGATGGACCTCGAACCCACCGAGGTCGCCATCGAACGCATGCTGACCGAGAAGACCAACGACGAGGCCGAGGCCAGCCGCGCCGCCAAGATGAACCGCACCGTCGACCCCCGCGACGTCGCCGCCCACACCCGCCTCGACCAACGCGGCGAGGACCTCGCGAGCGGCGCCGCCGGCGTCAACCTGGTCGGCTACATCACCGTCTCCTCCCGCTCCCCCGAGGCCCTCGCACGCGACAAGCGGACCATCCGGGCGTCAGCCGGAAAGTCGTATCTGAAGCTGGAATGGTGCGACCGGGAGCACCACCGGGCATTCGTCAACACACTCCCCTTCGCCACCGGCATTCGGAGGTAGGACCTGATGCGGGACCCGCTGTCCGTCCTCACCGACGCCTTCACGTCCTTCCTCTTCGGGAAGGTCGAGACAACCCGGCTGCCGGTGCGCACGTCCACGGGCCAGGCCCAGGCGGTGTACCTCCCGACCGCCGCCCCCGGCCTCGGCGACTCGGGCGTCATCATCGGCCGCGAGGTGTACTCCGGAAAGGGCTACATCTACGACCCCTTCCAGCTCTACGGCCAGCAGCTCCCCGCCCCCCACTGGCTGGTCCTCGGCGAGTCCGGCAACGGCAAGTCGGCGCTGGAGAAGACGTACGTCCTACGCCAGCTGCGTTTCCGCGACCGCCAGGTCGTCGTCCTGGACGCCCAGGGCGAGGACGGGGTCGGCGAGTGGAATCTCATCGCGCAGGAGCTGGGCATAACCCCCATCCGCCTGGACCCGACGGCGGCCCTGGACATGGGGATCCGCCTCAACCCCCTCGACCCGTCGATCACGACGACGGGTCAGCTCGCCCTGCTCCGCACGATCATCGAGGTCGCGATGGGGCACGGCCTGGACGAGCGCTCCGGCTTCGCCCTGAAGGTCGCGCACGCCTACGTCAACGAGACCATCATCGAACGCCAGCCGGTCCTGACCGACATCGTCGAGCAGCTACGGCACCCCGAGCCGGAGTCGGCCGAGGCGATGAACGTCGCCATAGACGACGTACGCGCCTGGGGCCTGGACGTGGCGCTGGTACTGGACCGTCTGGTCGACGGTGACCTGAGGGGCATGTTCGACGGCCCCACCACGGTCGGCATCGACCTCGACGCGCCGCTCATTGTGTTCGATTTGTCCCACATCGACCGCAACTCCATCGCCATGCCGATCCTGATGGCGATCGTCGGCGTATGGCTGGAACACACCTGGATCCGCCCCGACCGGAAGAAGCGCATCTTCCTGGTCGAGGAGGCCTGGCACATCATCAACAGCCCGTTCGTGGCCCAACTCTTCCAGCGCCTGCTGAAGTTCGGCCGGCGCCTCGGCTTGTCCTTCGTCGCCGTCGTCCACCATCTGTCGGACGTCGTCGACGGCGCGGCTGCGAAGGAGGCGGCCGCGATCCTGAAGATGGCGTCCACCAGGACGATCTACGCCCAGAAGGCCGACGAGGCGAGGGCCACGGGCCGCGTACTGGGCCTACCGCGCTGGGCGGTGGAAATCATCCCCAGCCTCACCCCCGGCATCGCGGTGTGGGACGTCAACGGCAACGTCCAGGTCGTCAAACACCTGGTCACCGAGACCGAACGCCCCCTGGTCTTCACCGACCGCGCGATGACCGAGTCCTCCACCGACCTGACCGACGACGCCCTGCGCGCCGCCGAGCTGGAGGCGGAGGAGCGGGCGGCGGCCTTCGTGGAGCAACACCTGGGCGACTCCGAATCGACGGTGGCGTAGAGGGGGCAGCGTGAGACCGGACGACCGCCGGGAACACCGGGACGGCCGCGGCAGCCGGGACAGCCAAGGGGGCATCCCCGACGGCCTGCTGATCGGCATACTCGCCTTCCTCCTCGGCATGACCCTGCTGGTGTGGACGGCGACGGGCCTGGCGGCACTGTTCGCCCACGGCACCTGGCCGACCGGAGTCACCTTCACCCGCACGCCACTCGCGATGCGCTCCCTGATCGCCCACCCCCACGACATCCCCGGCGCCTGGCCGGACACACCGGCCGGTCAGCTCTCCGGCTACGGCCTGTTCTGGGGCCTGTTCATCGGCCAGTTGATGATCCTCGTGGTGCTGACCGTGTTCGTGATGGGGACGGTGACTCGCTGGCGGGTGGTCAGAAGGGCACGGCGCGCGGAGAGGTCGGCCCCGGACGCAAAGGCGGCCTACGACGACGAGGAGCAGCAGCCCTGGCTCCCGACCCCTGTGCCCACTCCGACGCCGACACAGGGGGAGGTACCGGGGCCGCGGACGGCGGTGGAGTCGGCGGGGACGCGGGACAGTGGATACGAGACGCAGGGAGTACGTCCTGACGCGGGCCCGGCGATGACGGCCGCCGAGCCCCACGACCCCCTCCACAACCCGCTGCTCGCCGAACGAGTGGGCGGGTGGGAAAAGATCCTCGTGGCCCCGAAGGAAGCCCGCCGGCAAACCGCCACCCAGGCAGTACGCGACGCGGAAGGCGCGGCCCTCGTAGTCACCTCGAATCCCGCCCTCTGGCAGGACACGAAGGACGCCCGCGGCAAACTCGGCCCGGTCCTCCTCTACGACCCCGCCCACCTCTGCGACACCCCGGCCCGGCTCCACTGGTCCCCCACAACGGCCTGCGAGGACAAGCAGACAGCGGCTTCGAGAGCCACCGCACTGCTGACCCCGGTCCGCCCCACGTCCCGCCTCGACCAAGCCGTCGCCGACACCGCCGAAACGCTACTGCGCAGCTATCTGCACGCCGCCGCCATCGACGGCCGCACCATCCGCCACGTCCACCGCTGGTCCCAGGGCACCCAGGTCCAGGACGCGGTACGCATTCTCCGCACGAACCCCAAGGCGGCCCCAGGATCGGCCGGCGAACTCGAAGCGGCCCTCACGGCCTACCCCGAACGCCGCGACATGGCACAGGAGTTGACCAGCCGGGCGCTCTCCGCCCTCGCCACGGTCAACATCCGGGAGTCCTGCACTCCCAACCGAACTGATGCCCTCACCTTGGATTCCTTCGTCCATGAAGGGGGCACGCTTTATCTGGTGGGTGAATCCATCGAGGACCCCCGAGCCAACCCGGGCGCCATGCCACTCCTGACGGCCCTCGCCGCAAGCGTGGTCGAGCGCGGCCGGCGCATGGCCGAACGGTCATCCTCCGGTCGCCTCGACCCACCAACGACGCTCGTCCTGGACGACGTCGCCGCCGTGGCTCCGCTTCCCCAACTGCCGGAGCTGCTGGCCACCGGAGCGGACCGGGGTATGCCGACCCTGGCCCTGCTCCGGTCCCGGGAACAGGCCCGCTCCCGCTGGCCGCACGACGAACTTCCGGTGTAGCCGGTCACTCCCGCTCCAGGACGAACTCCAACTCCACCTCACCCGGGCGCTTCGCGAGCGGCACGGTCCGTCCGCTCGGCACGAACCCCGCCCGGCGGTAGAAGGCCTGGGCCCGCCCGTTCTCCTCATGCACGATGAGCCGCACGCGCTCGACGCCTCGCCCCCACGCCCACTCCAGACCGGCATCGAAAAGCACTTCGGTCAGACCGATGCCCCGGAGCTCGGGCCGTATGAACACCCCGACGACATGCCCCTGCTTCCGCTCGATCGGAAAGCCGGCCCAGTCCGTCGCCCCGGGCTCCTCGATCAGCACGGTCAGCGTTCCCACCCACTCCCCGTCCGGCCCCTCGGCGATGAGCTGCTGCGCGCCGGCCGCCGCCTCGGCACCGCCGGCGGTGCGCTCCCGCCAGAAGGAATCCGGGTGAGCCGAGGCCTCCTCGTAGCTCTCCAGGAACGCGAGATGCGCGACCGGATCCTGCAGCGAGGCAAGCCGTAGCGCCTTCACCGAGCGCCATTCGTCGGCGCGCACGGAACGGATCTTGTAGTTCATGCCAGCCACCGTAGCCGAAACGCAGAAAACCCCCGTACCAATTATTGGTACGGGGGTTTTCTCAATATTTGTTCGGCGGCGTCCTACTCTCCCACAGGGTCCCCCCTGCAGTACCATCGGCGCTGTAAGGCTTAGCTTCCGGGTTCGGAATGTAACCGGGCGTTTCCCTCACGCTATAACCACCGAAACACTATGAAACTGTCAAACAAAGCCACACCGCTGCTGTGACTACAGCGGGGCCGTTCGTGGTTTCAGAACCAACACAGTGGACGCGAGCAACTGAGGACAAGCCCTCGGCCTATTAGTACCGGTCACCTCCACACATTACTGTGCTTCCAGATCCGGCCTATCAACCCAGTCGTCTACTGGGAGCCTTACCCCATCAAGT
>NZ_FNHV01000015.1 GCF_900103585.1 Streptomyces sp. cf386 | reverse complement strand
CGAGGGTGGTCTGGACGTCGGGGTGGCGGCGCTTGAGCTCGCGGATCGCCTCGATGGTGGCGATACCGTCCCCGCGGGACTCCTCCTGACCGGTGCAGATGGTGAAGGTCAGGGTGTCGATGAGGATGTCCGACTCGTGGATGCCCCAGGTGCCGGTGAGGTCGTCGATGAGCCGCTCCGCGATCTCGACCTTCTTCTGCGGGGTGCGGGCCTGGCCCTCCTCGTCGATGGTCAGCGCGATCAGCGCCGCGCCGTGCTCCTGGGCCAGCCGGGTGACCTGCGCGAAGCGGGAGCCGGGGCCGTCTCCGTCCTCGTAGTTCACCGAGTTGATGACCGCACGCCCGCCGAGCTTTTCCAGGCCGGCCCGGATGACGTCGACCTCGGTGGAGTCCAGCACGATCGGCAAAGTGGACGCGGTCGCGAAACGCCCCGCCAGCTCCTCCATGTCCGCCACACCGTCGCGGCCGACGTAGTCCACGCACAGGTCCAGCATGTGCGCGCCCTCACGGATCTGGTCGCGGGCCATCTCCACACAGTCGTCCCAGCGCGCCTCCAGCATCGCCTCACGGAACTTCTTCGACCCGTTCGCGTTCGTCCGCTCACCGATCGCCATGTACGCGGTGTCCTGACGGAACGGCACCGTCTGATAGAGCGAGGCCGCACCCGGCTCCGGACGCGGATCACGCTCGCTGGGCTTGGTTTCCCGGACCCGTTCCACCAGCTGCCTCAGGTGCTCGGGGGTCGTGCCGCAGCAGCCGCCGATGAGGTTCAGCCCGTAGTCCCGTACGAAGTTCTCCTGGGCGTCGGCCAGGCCCTCCGGGCCGAGGGGGAAGTGCGCGCCGTCCTTCGTGAGGATCGGCAGGCCCGCGTTCGGCATGCACAGCAGCGGGATGCGGGAGTGACGGGCGAGGTAGCGCAGGTGCTCGCTCATCTCGGCCGGGCCGGTGGAGCAGTTGAGGCCGATCATGTCGATGCCGAGCGGCTCCAGCGCGGTCAGCGCGGCACCGATCTCCGAGCCGAGCAGCATCGTGCCGGTCGTCTCGAAGGCCATGGAGACCAGCAGCGGGACGTCGGAGCCGGTCGCCTCCATGGCGCGGCGGGCGCCCAGGACGGAGGCCTTGGTCTGGAGGAGGTCCTGGGTGGTCTCGACGATCAGGGCGTCGGCGCCGCCGGCGAGCAGGCCCTCGGCGTTGGTCTGGTAGCCGTCGCGGATCGTGGCGTAGTCGACGTGGCCGAGGGTGGGCAGCTTGGTGCCGGGGCCGACCGAGCCGAGGACCCAGCGGGGGCGGCCGTCGCGGGCGGCGTACTCGTCGGCCGTCTCTCGGGCGATACGGGCGCCCGCCTCGGACAGTTCGTGTACGCGGTCGGCGATGTCGTACTCCGACGCGGCCGTGTGGTTGGCCCCGAAGGTGTTGGTCTCGACGCAGTCGACGCCCACCGCGAAGTACGCGTCGTGGACGGAGCGGACGATGTCGGGGCGGGTCAGGTTGAGGATCTCGTTGCAGCCCTCGAGGTTCTCGAAGTCGTCGAGGGTGGGGTCATGGGCCTGCAACATGGTGCCCATCGCTCCGTCGGCGACCACCACACGGGTCGCGAGCGCCTCGCGGAGAGCCTCGATCCGCGGGTTCTTCACACCGCACCTGCCAGGAGGGGCTGGAGTCGCCCCAGCGCGATGTCGGCGGGCACCCGGGGCCCGCGGCCGTCCGGATCCCCGGCACCCGGCCTGGTCGTGTCCATCTCACACCCCTGCCGCGGCTCGGAGTGCCTCGGCGCGGTCGGTGCGCTCCCAGGTGAAGTCGGGGAGTTCGCGGCCGAAGTGGCCGTACGCGGCGGTTCGGGCGTAGATCGGGCGGAGCAGGGCGAGGTCGCGGACCAGAGCGGCGGGGCGGAGGTCGAAGACGGAGCGGATCGCCTCCTGGACGCGGGTGAGGGGGACGGTCTGAGTGCCGTACGTCTCGACGAACAGGCCGACGGGCTCCGCCTTGCCGATGGCGTACGCCACCTGTACCTCGCAGCGACGGGCGAGTCCGGCGGCGACGACGTTCTTGGCCACCCAGCGCATCGCATAGGCGGCGGAGCGGTCGACCTTGGAGGGATCCTTGCCGGAGAAGGCCCCGCCGCCGTGACGGGCCATGCCGCCGTAGGTGTCGACGATGATCTTGCGGCCGGTCAGGCCGGCGTCGCCCATCGGGCCGCCGATCTCGAACCGGCCGGTGGGGTTGACCAGCAGCCGGTAACCGTCGGTCTCCAACTTGACGCCCTCGTCGGCCAGTTGGCGCAGCACATGCTCGACGACGTGCTCGCGTACGTCGGGGGTGAGCAGCGTGTCCAGGTCGATGCCGCTCGCGTGCTGTGAGGAGACGACCACCGTGTCCAGGCGCACCGGACGGTCGTCGTCGTACTCGACCGTGACCTGTGTTTTTCCGTCGGGACGCAGATAGGGGACGGTGCCGTCCTTGCGGACCTCGGCCAGCCGGTGGGACAGACGGTGCGCCAGGCTGATCGGCAGGGGCATCAGCTCGGGTGTCTCGTCGCAGGCGTAGCCGAACATCAGCCCCTGGTCGCCCGCGCCCTGCCGGTCCAGTTCGTCCTGGCCGCCCGCGGTCCGGTACTCGTGGGCGGTGTCGACGCCCTGGGCGATGTCCGGCGACTGTGCGCCGATGGAGACCGACACCCCGCACGACGCGCCGTCGAAGCCCTTGGCCGACGAGTCGTAGCCGATGTCGAGCACGGCCTCCCGGACGAGTTGGGCGATCGGGGCGTAGGCCGTGGTGGTGACCTCTCCGGCGATGTGCACCTGGCCGGTGGTGATCAGGGTCTCCACGGCCACCCGGGCCGTGGGGTCCGCGCTGAGCAGCGCGTCCAGGATCGTGTCACTGATGCGGTCCGCGATCTTGTCGGGGTGGCCTTCGGTCACGGACTCCGAGGTGAAGAGGCGACGGGACACAACTCTCCTTGGTGTGGGCGGCAGTCGGCAGATTGCGGGTTGTGGGTTGCAGATGGCTTGGAGCGTCCGTCCGCGTCCTCGCGCGTCGCTGCAGTGGGCCTCGACCCGCAGGCGTCCATCTCCCGCGACCTCCGCACAGCCCGGCTTCGATCGGGACCCGAGCCCCGTCGGGCACCGTGCCGAGCCGGGCGACAACGCCGGGAGCGGAGGACGGACATGAAACGGTTCGCGCGAGGCGCACTGCGCAGCCTGCGGGGACAGCTCACAGTCATGGGGACGGCGAAGCGGATCGTCATCCGGCACGGTGTCCTGCCCGTGTGGCGGGCCCTGGTGGCCTTCGGCTCGATGTACGTGGGCATGGTGGAGCGCAATCCGAGCGCACACCCCCCGCACGACGGGTACGTCCCGTACGGCCGGCCTCAGGCCTGTCCCCCGTGGCCGCCGGTCCCGGCATCCGAACCCGGGGAGGGCGTGGTGCCCGGGTTCGTCGCGCCGCCCGCGGGGCATCCCGAGCGGCTGCGGCCCGACCTGCCGCTGACCGAGGTGGAGCGGGCGCTGGCGCGGCAACTGTCGGGGCCCTCCGCCGGCGGCGACCCCACGGTGAGTTGACCGCGACTCGAGAGGGCGCGCCGAGCCTGGCAGCACAGTCACAGAAAGGGGAGGAGATGTCCGTTCCCGAAGAGCGGCCGCAGCCGACGGCGGAGTGCTTCGCGGAGGCCCGTGGCCCCGACATGGCGACGCGGCTGGCCGAACTCGCCGAGCTCCGCGCGCTGGCCCGCGACGGCGGCGCTCCCGACGGCGCCGAGCGTCAGCACAGCCGCGGCAAACTCACCGCTCACGAACGGCTGGACATCCTCTTCGACGAGGGCACGTTCGTCGAGTTCGAGGGACTGCGACGGCACCGCGCCACCGGTTTCGGCATGGAGCTGCGCAGGCCGCCCGGCGACGGCGTGGTGGCCGGCTGGGGCAGGGTCGACGGACGCACCGTGTTCGCCTACGCCCATGACTTCCGTGTCTTCGGCGGTTCCCTCGGGGAGGCCCACGCCACCAAGATCCACAAGGTGCTGGATCTGGCGGCCTCCGCGGGCGCGCCCGTCGTCGGGCTCAACGACGGGGCGGGCGCCCGCATCCAGGAGGGCGTGACCGCGCTCGCCGGATATGGCGGGATCTTCCGCCGCAACGTCCGCTCGTCCGGGGTGATACCCCAGATCAGCGTGATGCTCGGTCCGTGCGCCGGGGGCGCCGCCTACAGTCCCGCGCTCACCGACTTCGTCTTCATGGTGCGCGGCATCTCGCAGATGTTCATCACCGGACCGGACGTCGTCGAGGCCGTCACGGGGGAGAGCATCGGCCAGGACGCCCTCGGCGGCGCCGATGTGCACGCCGCCACCTCAGGGGTCGCGCACTTCGCCTACGACGACGAGCGCGAGTGCCTGGAGGACGTACGGCATCTGCTGTCGCTCCTGCCGTCGAACAACCGCGAACTGCCGCCGGAACAGCCCGGTGACGACCCGGACCGCAGCTGTCCCGAGCTGCGCGACCTCGTGCCGACCGATCCGGGGCGGCCCTACGACATGCGCGCGGTGATCGAGCGGATCGTCGACCACGGCGAGCACTTCGAGGTGCACGCCGGCTGGGCCGGGAGCGTCCTGTGCACCCTGGCCAGGATCGACGGCCAGACCGTGGGCATCGTGGCCAACCAGCCCTCGTCGCTGGCCGGGGTCCTGGACATCCACTCCTCCGAGAAGGCGGCGCGGTTCGTCTCCACCTGCGACGCCTTCAACATCCCGCTCGTCACGCTGGTCGACGTACCGGGGTTCCTGCCGGGTGTGGGGCAGGAACACGACGGCATCATCCGGCACGGGGCCAAGCTGCTGTACGCGTACTGCGACGCCACGGTGCCGCGGATCCAGGTCGTGCTGCGCAAGGCGTACGGAGGCGCCTACATCGTGATGGACTCGCGCTCCATCGGCGCGGACCTGTCCTTCGCGTGGCCCACCAACGAGATCGCGGTGATGGGCGCGGAAGGCGCCGCGGGCGTCGTGTTCCGCAAGCAGATCGCCGCGTCCGAGGACCCGGAGGCCACCCGGGCCCAGCTCGTCAAGGAGTACAAGGCCGAGCTGATGCACCCGTACTACGCGGCGGAGCGCGGCCTGGTCGACGACGTCATCGACCCCGCCGACACCCGCAAGGTGCTGGTCGAGTCACTGCGCATGCTGCGCGCCAAGGACGCCGACCTGCCGTCGCGCAAGCACGGCAACCCGCCGTCATGAACGGCCCCGCACCACTGCTGCGCATCGAACGTGGCAGCCCCGGACCACAGGAGCTCGCCGCCGTCACCGCCGTCCTGCTCGCCGTCCTCGCCGCGCCGGACACCGGACAGGACAACACCGGACGCGAGCGGCGCGCCGTCCGCCGGCGCACCGCCGCCACGACCGTGCACCGGCCCACGCCCCGCTCCTGGCGCACCGCCCCCTGACCGGACGGCGGCGTGTGCCGTCCCCAGAGCAGAAAGAGAGAAACGCCATGGCGCAGCAGCGCATACTCGTCACCGGCGGAGCCGGGTTCATCGGCTCCCACTATGTGCGCACCCTGCTCGGCCGCCCATCCGACGGCGACGCCCTCCGGCTGACCGTCCTGGACAAGTTCACCTACGCCGGCAACCCCGCCAACCTCGAAGCCGTACGGGGCCACCCCGCGCTCACCGTCGTCCGGGGCGACATCGGAGACGCGGACCTGGTGCGGGGACTCCTCGCCGACCACGACCAGGTGGTCCACTTCGCCGCCGAGTCCCACGTCGACCGATCCATCGGCTCGCCGGGGGAGTTCGTCCGCACCAACGTGCTCGGCACGCAGACCCTGCTGGACGCGGCCGTGCACACCGGGGTCCGCACCTTCGTGCACGTCTCCACCGACGAGGTCTACGGCTCGGTCCCGTACGGCTCCACCGGTGAGGACGCGCCACTGGCCCCCGGATCGCCGTACGCCGCGTCGAAGGCCTCCTCCGACCTGCTCGCCCTGGCCCAGCACCGCACCCACGGCCTCGACGTGCGGATCAGCCGCTGCTCCAACAACTACGGCCCGCACCAGATGCCGGAGAAGCTCATCCCGCGCTTCGTCACCAGCCTCCTGGCCGGTGAGACGGTGCCGCTGTACGGCGACGGACTGCATGTGCGGGACTGGCTGCACGTCGACGACCACGTCCACGGCATCGAGCTGGTGCGCACCCTCGGTCGCCCCGGGGAGGTCTACAACATCGGCGGCGGTACGGAACTGACCAACCAGAAGCTGACGGCGATGCTGCTCGACGCGTGCGGTGCCGACTGGGGGAGCGTGCGCCACGTCGCCGACCGCAAGGGGCACGACCGCCGCTACTCCGTGGACTGCACGAAGGCTTCGGTGGAGCTGGGGTACGCACCGCGGCGGGACTTCGCCGAGGGACTCGCGCAGACGGTCGCCTGGTACCGGGAGAACCGGTCCTGGTGGGAGCCGTTGCTGCCGCACTGCGCACCCGAGGCGGTGCCGGTGGGCGGTGAG
Source organism: Streptomyces sp. cf386 (assembly GCF_900103585.1). Classification (GTDB taxonomy): domain Bacteria; phylum Actinomycetota; class Actinomycetes; order Streptomycetales; family Streptomycetaceae; genus Streptomyces. The sequence goes on along the minus strand of NZ_FNHV01000015.1, from coordinate 257,845 downwards.
AGCGCATGAGGGCCGGGTACGCGGACGAGGACCCCGCCGTGCGCGATGTGCTCGGCGCCGTCCAAGAGTTGACGGCGGGGCTGCGCGAACGGGCCGCCGAGGCCGAGCGGTTGTGCCGGCTCCCGGAGGAGTCGGTCAAGGAACTGACGGAGGCGGGCTTCTTCCGGCTGCTGCGGCCCCGCGCCTTCGGAGGGCTCGCCGCGCCGCCCCAGGCGCATTTCGCCGCCGTGGGTGCGCTGGCCGCGGCCTGCGGTTCCACGGGCTGGGTGGCCTCCGTGTTCGGCGTGCACGCCTGGCACGTCTCACTGTTCGCGCCGCGGACCCAGCGGGAGGTCTGGGACCCGGACGCGGGCGCCCTCGTCTCGTCCTCGTACGCCCCGTCCGGTACGGCGGTGCCGGTGACCGGCGGATACACGCTGAGCGGGCGCTGGAGCTTCTCCTCCGGCTGCGACCACGCCCAGTGGGTGCTGCTGGGCGCGTTCGTGACCGGGCCGGAGGGCTCGCCGCCCGAGATGCGGGCGTTCCTGCTGTCGCGCGACGACTACCGGGTGGAAGCGGCCTGGGACACCGTCGGGCTGCGGGGTACCGGCAGCAACGACATCCTGGTCGAGGACGTGTTCGTCCCCGCGCGGCGCACCATCGGGGTGGGCGCGAGCGCCGAGCGGGTCTTCCCCGGCTGGGAGTCGAACCCCGAGCCGCTCTACCGGGTGCCGTTCCCGGCGATGTTCACCACCGCCGTCACCGCCCCGATCGTCGGCACGGCCGCGGGAGCCTACCGGGACCACTGCGCGACGCTGCGCGACCGGATCGCCGAGGGACGGCCGCGCCGCGGCGATCTCGACCCGGCCGGCCAGCTGCGCATCGCCCGGGGCAGCGGTGACGTCGACGCTTCTTGGAGCCAACTCGTAGGCAACATGGCCGAGTTGTACGACCGCGCCGAGCGGGCCCGGGAACCCGGGCTGGAGCTGCGCGCCCGGACCCGCCGGGACCAGGTGCTGGCCACGGAGCGGGCGGTCGCCGCCGTGGACCTGCTCATGGTGCACGCCGGAGGGAACGCCATGCGGACGGGTTCCGGCGCGCTGCAGCGGGCCTGGCGGGACGTGCACACCGGACGCGGGCACGCGGCCAACGACATCGAACGCGGACTGCTTCCGTACGCTCAGCAGGCCTTGGGGCTGGACGTGCGCGAGTCCATGGTGTGATCCCGCCGAGGGCCGACGGCAGCGGCCCCGCGCTTCCCCGCCATTCATCTGTGGGGGCAGCGCGGGGCCGCAGCCGTGCGGCTCAGCGCAGTGACGCGAACTGGTCCCGCAGGGAGGCGTCGAGGTCGTAGCGGGGGTGCCAGGCCAGCAGGGCCCGGGCGCGGGAGATGTCCAGGCACTGCCACTCCGGGGGCGTGCGGTCGGATGCCGTCGGCGGTGGGCTCTCCACGATGCGCGCCGGGACGCCGCTCGCCGTGACGAGCCGTTCGACCAGGTCGCGTACGGCCACCGCTTCGCCGCGTCCTATGTTGACGACCCGCCCGGCCTGCGCCGCCGGCAGGCGGGCGTCCGCCGCGGCGAGCACCGCCGCTGCGACGTCCCGCACGTCGACGTAGTCGCGGTGTGCGGACAGCGGGGCGAGCCGCAGCTCGACCGGACCGCCGCCGGCTCGCCGTCCGGCGGCCAGTCGGGCGGCGACCGATCCCAGCAGGCTGCCCTCGGGAGCACCCGGGCCCGAGACGTTGGCGATCCGCAGCACCACCGCGTCGAGGCCCTGGTCGGCCACCGCCGCCAGGACCCGCTGCGTCGCGGACAGCTTCGTACGGCCGTACGGGGTGACCGGCTGCGGCGGAGTGACCTCGGGTGTGGCACGGGGGCGGACCCCGGGCCCGTACTCGTGCACTGTGCCCAGCTGCACCAGACGCGTCCCCGGCGCCGGCCCCACCACGGCCTCGACCAGCGCCGTGACCAGGGCGTCGTTGGCCGCGGCCATGGCCTCGGGCGTGGTGCGCCACACCGCGCCGGCGGCATTCACGACCACGTCCGGCGCCAAGTCGCCGAGCAGCGCGCGGATCTCGCCGACTCCGGCACGGGCCAGATCGGCCCGGATGTCGGCGGCCGGACCGCGGGCCACCGTGACGACCCGCTCGCCCGCCGCCTCGAACGCCGTACGGATGTGCCGTCCCAGATACCCGGTGCCACCGAGCACCACCACGGACCTGCCCATTGCGGGAACCTCCCTCTCGCCACCGGTGGGGCTCCCAGCCTCCCCGGCCGGCCTAGAGGCCCGGTCGACGCCGGGACTGCGGGCCGGCCGGGCCGACGGCCGTCAGCCGGCGAGGAGTTCGGCTGCCCGGCCGTCGTCCAGCCGCAGGTGGGAGCCGCGGAACGACTGCCGTAGCCGCCGGTCGTGGCTCACCACGATCAGCGTGCCGGGGTAGGCGTCGAGGGCGTGCTCCAGTTCCTCGGCGAGGGCCGGCGACAGATGGTTCGTCGGCTCGTCCAGCAGCAGCAGGTCCACCGGGCGGCTCACCAGTCGGGCGAGGCCCAGTCGGCGCCGCTGCCCGGTGGACAGCGCCTCGACCAGGGTGTTCAGCGCCTCGGGCCGGAACAGACCGAGCGAGAGCAGTTCCTCCTCGTACTCGGCGGGCAGGCCGCCGCGGCCCGCCGCGAACGCCTCCAGCACGGTCTGCCCGGGCCGTCCGTACGACTCCTCCTGGCGCAGATGACCCACGGCCCGTGGCCGGACCACCGTCCCCTGGTCGGGCCGCAGTTCGCCGGCGACGACCCGCATCAGCGTGGACTTTCCCGCGCCGTTCGGGCCGGTGACCAGGAGCCGCTCCCCGGGGGCGAGCCGGAGTCGTGGCACCCGCAGCCGGTCGCCGACCACGACGTCGCCGAGCTCCACGGCCGTCGGTGGTGCGTCCGGCCGGCCGTCGGGGGTGTGGGCGGTGAGGGTGTCGTAGCGGAAGCGCAAGGGGTCCGGGGGGCGCGGCACGGGCTCCTCGCGCAGTCGGCGCAGGCGTTCGTTGGCGTTGCGCACCTTGTGCGACACGCCGGTGGACGTGGCGCGCGGCCGGGCCGCGCCGGCGCCGCCGTTGCTGAGGGCCACGCGTTTGCCGATGACGGCGAGTTGGGCGGCCGCGGTCTCGGCGAGCCGGGACTGCCGGTCGAGCTCCGCCAGCCAGTCCGTGTGCCGCTGCTCCCAGCGCGCCCGGGCGGCGGCCTTCGCGGCCAGGAAGCCCACCCAGCCGTCGCCGTACCGGTGGACCGTGCGGGTGTCGCCGTCCACCTCCAGGATCGTCCGGGTCACGTTCTCCAGGAACAGCCGGTCGTGGGTGACCACGACGACCGTGCCCCGATGGGCGCGCAGATGGCTCTCCAGCCATGCCGTGGCCCGGTCGTCGAGGTTGTTGGTCGGCTCGTCGAGGAGGAGCAGCTCCGAACCGGCCGCGAGGGTCGCCGCCAGCGCGAGCCGGGTGCGTTCCCCGCCGGAGAGGTGGGCCAGCGGGCGGCGGCGGTCCAGCGAGGGCAGGCCCAGGCCGTGCAGGGCGGCGTCGACGCGAGCGTCGGCCTCGTAGCCTCCCCGGGCCTCGAACTCGTCCAACAGCTCGCCGTAGCGGGCCAGTTCCTCGGGTGACGCGTCGCCCAGCGTGGCCTCGCACGCGGCGATCCGTGCCGCGAGCGTGCGCAGATCGGCGAGGACGTGGTCGATCGCGTCGCCCACGGTCGCGCCGGACGGCAACCGCAACGTCTGGGCCAGATAGGCGAGGCCGCCGGGCGAGTCGACGGTCACCGTGCCGTTGTCCGGCCGCTCCAGGCCGGCCACCAGCCTCAGCAGGGTCGACTTGCCGGAGCCGTTCTCGCCGACGATGCCGATCTTTTCGCCGGGCCGGACGGTGAACGACACGGCGTCGAGGACGACCCGGCCGTCGTAGCACTTGGTGATGTCGGTCAGCGCGAGCTGCCCGCGGGAGGACGGGCGATGGGTGCGCAAAAGGGTTCTCCTGAGTTCTCGTCAGCGCTGCGGAAAGGGCCGATCGGCAGGGATCGGCGCGGTGCGCATGCCGGAGGCGGTGGCTGCGTCCGGCGCGAGAATCACAGGTGGAAGAGGTAACCCATGGCCGCCAGTGTAGGGCGGGGTGCGTGGTCCTGCCATCGAAATTCCCGGGCCGTGCCGCGCCCGGCGGACGGGGGCCGTCCGCCGGGCGACGCGTGGTCGGAGCCTGTGTGCACGGGCTCTCAGGCGCCCAACTCCACCCGGCTGTGGTCGCCGAGGATCAGCCGGTGGTGCGGGCCGGGTGTGCGGGGTGCCGGGCGGACGTCGGAGTTGCGTCCGATGAGCGAGGACTCGATGCGGTCCACGCCCTGGATGGAGGTGCCGGGCAGCACGATGGAGTACTCCACGCCGCTGTCCGTGACCCGGCAGTCCTCGCCGATCGAGGTGTACGGGCCGATGCGGGAGTCCTCGATCAGCGCGCCCGCGGCGATCGACACGGGCCCGATGACGCGGGAGCGCCGGACGACCGCACCGGCGGCCACCTCGACCCGGCCGTCCAGCTCGGACCGCCCGTCGACGTTGCCGTCCACCCGGGGGGCCAGCCCCTCCAGGACGATCCGGTTCACCTCCAGCAGGTCGGCGACGCTGCCGGTGTCCTTCCAGTAGCCGGTGAGCTCCGAGGCCCGCACCGCGTGCCCCTGGTCGACGAGCCACTGGACGGCGTCGGTGATCTCCAGCTCGCCGCGGGCGGAGGGCGAGATGGCCCGGACCGCCTCGTGCACCGCCGGGGTGAAGAAGTACACGCCGGCCAGCGCGAGATCGCTCCTCGGGACCTGCGGCTTCTCCTCCAGCCGCACCACCCGTCCGGCATCGTCCAGTTCGGCCACGCCGAACGCGCTGGGCTCGGCCACCTTGGTCACCAGGACGTGGGCGGCCGACCGTGCCCGGGCGAACTCCTCGACCAGGCCCGTGATGCCGCCCTCGACGAAGTTGTCCCCGAGGAACATCACGAAGTCGTCGTCGCCGAGCCAGTGTTCGGCGATCAGGACCGCGTGCGCCAGCCCCAGTGGCTCGGCCTGCGGCAGGTAGGTGACCTCGACCCCGAACCGGCTGCCGTCCCCGACGGCCGCCCGCACCTCCGGGGCCGTACCGCCCACCACGATGCCCACCTCGCGGACTCCGGCGGCGGCCAGGGCCTCCAGACCGTAGAAGAGGACCGGCTTGTTGGCGACGGGGACGAGCTGTTTGGCGGAGGTGTGGGTGATCGGCCGCAGCCGGGTGCCGGAGCCTCCGGACAGCAGGAGTGCCTTCATGGTCATCCTCGTTCTCTCGGGTTTCCCGACTCGTCGGGCCCTAGAGGCTGCCGACGGACGTGGCCGGACGGTCCGGTCCGGCCGTGATGTGCTGGGCGAGGGAACCCTTCTTGAGCCGGAGGAAGGGTGTCTCGACGAAGCGGTAGCTCAACTCCGCCAGCAGGTAGGCGCCGACGACGGTGAGCGCCGCGATCCCCAGGTCGGCCGGGGTCCAGCCCGACGGCGTGGTGTGGTGCACCTCCAGCAGCCGGCCGAGCAGCGGCACATGGACCAGATAGATGCCGTACGAGATCAGGCCGATGCGGGCCAGGGGCCGGGCGGACAGCATCCGCTGCCAGCGTCCCTCGCGTCCCGCGAAGTGGACGAGCGCGCCGAAGAACAGTGCGGTCACCGAGTACTTCCACACCCAGTCGTAGTGCTCGGCGAAGATGATCGGATACCCGAGGTCGCGGCGGAAGCCGCTGCCCGCGGCGAAGCCCCGCACCACCTCCACCACGGTGACGACCGCGAACAGCGCGACCGCCGCCCGAGCGACGCCCGTGAGACGGCGGCGCACCTCGGGCAGCGCCGTGCACGCGCCGATCGCGAACACGTCCAGATAGGACACCGGGGAGCTGTAGACGACCATCGGCTGCAGCGCCTCGACGGGGTACCCGGTGGCCTCCAGGAAGAGCCACAGCCCCCACCGCAGCAGCGGCCCGGCCAGCGCCAGCGCGATCACCGCGCGCACGAACCACCGGCGCGGCAGGAACAGCGCGAGCAGCGCCCACACCACATAGAGCTGGACCTCCACGCCCAGGGACCACAGGTGGGCGTAGAGCACCAGCGGCGACGACTGGAAGCCGTGCCCCATGGCCGACAGGTTCCAGGTCCAGGTCCACAGGTAGGGCAGGTCGCGGGTGATCGTGCCGTCGCCGTAGCCGACCGCGGCGAGCACGGTCAGCACCGCCACGAAGAGGAAGTAGAGCGGGGCCAGGCGCAGCAGGCGGTTGCGGAAGAAGTTGCGGGCGCGCTCGGCGCGGGTCAGCTCCTGGTGGCCCAGCAGGGTGCGGGTGATGAAGTGGCCGCTGAGCGCGAAGAACATCGGCACGCCCAGCCAGCCGAACGGCAGTTGACCGGTGTGGAACAGCACCACACCGAGCACGGCCAGGCCGCGCAGTCCGTCCAGGGCCGTCACATGGGTCTGCCGAGGGGCGGTCTCGGTGTGCGCCCCGCTGCCGTGACCGCGGCGGCGTCGGGGCTCCGGGGCCACGGCGGACCGGGGGTCCGCTGTTGTCTCACTCATGGGCGGGGACTCCGATTTCTTCTCTGTCCTTCTGCTTCCGGTTCGTTCGCTTCTGGTGGGTTCGCTTCTGGTTCGGTCCGGCTTCCTCGAAAGCCCCGTCGGGCACGGCGAGTCGCTGGGTCAGGGATCCGCGCTTGCGCCTCAGGAACGGTGTCTCCAGGAAGCGGTAGCTGAGTTCGGCCGTGACGAGGGTGATCAGCAGGACGAGTGCCGCGTAGCCCAGGTCGGATCCCGACCAGCCGCTCGGCGCGTGCGTGAAGTGCGGGGACAGCTGGCCCAGCACCGCGACGTGCAGGGCGTACATGCCGTACGAGATGACGCCGGCCCGCACCAGCGGACGCCACGACAGCAGCCGGGCGAAGGCGCCGGACCGGCTCGCCCAGTGCACCAGGGCGCCGAAGAACAGGGCGACGACCGTGTACTGCCAGAGCCAGCCGTGCAGTTCGGGATAGGTGATCGGGTAGCCGAGGTCGGCCCGCAGGCCCTGGCCGACCGCGAGCGCCGCGGTGACGGCCGCGCACAGCACGACCGCGCCCCGGGCCGCCCACGCCAGCCGGTCCCGGAACTCCGGCAACGCCGTGCAGGCACCCACCGCGAACGCCTCCACGTACGTCACGGGGGACTGCGCCAGGGTGAACGGCCGCAGGAAGGCCTGCTCGCCCCCTGCCTCCAGCAGCAGGTACAGCAGCCCCCGCAGCAGCGGTCCGGTGACCGCCAGGGCGACGACGACCCGGACGAACCAGCGGCGCGGCAGCAGCAACGCCAGGGCCGCCCACAGCGCGTACAGCTGCACCTCTACGCAGAGCGACCAGAACTGGTCGTAGATGGGGACCGAGTTGGGAGCCCAGCCGGGGCCGAGCGTCCGCAGGTCGAAGGTCCACGTCCACAGGTAGGGGAGGTCGTCGACGATGTCGCGCCGGTGGTAGCCGGCCGCGGCCAGTACCGTCACCGCGGCGCAGATCCCCAGGTACAGCGGGGCCAGGCGCAGGGCGCGGTTGCGGAAGAAGTCACGGGCGCGCCGTCCCCTGGTCAGCTCCCGGCGGCCGTGCAGCGTGCGGGTGATGAAGTGGCCGCTGAGGACGAAGAACAACGGCACGCCCAGCCAGCCGAACCGCAGCTGACCGGTGTGGTAGAGGATCACGCACAGCACGGCCACACCGCGCAGCCCGTCCAGCGCCGTCAGCTGCCCCCGCGCCGCCGCCTGCGGGTCGGCGGGCTTCACAGCAGCAGCAACCCGCCGCTGACCGGGAGGAAGGCGCCGGTCACGTGGGATGTCTCGGGGCCGGCGAGCAGGGCGACGGCGTTGGCGACGTCCTGCGGTTCGCCGATCTTGCGCAGCGGCGTCGCCTGGATGACGGGCTCCAGCTTGCCGTCGTGCTGGCCCTTGGCCGACACGGTCAGGTTGGGGCTGCGGGTCGCCCCGGGAATCACGGTGTTGACGCGGACGCCTCGGGGGCCGAGCTCCAGCGCCAGGTGCCGCATGGCCGACTCCATCGGCGCCTTGGTGAGCCCGTGGCCGATGGTGCCGACCAGCTGGGTGCGCGCGAAGCTGTCGGAGATGAACACGATCGCACCGGTGCCGCGCTCGGCCATGCCGGGGGCGACGGCCGCGACCGGCCGGAGCACGGCGCGGGCCTGGGCCGCCATGTTGTCGACCAGGGCGTCGACCTCCATTCCGAGGAACGGGCCGCGCAGGTGGTTCGAGAAGCCGGTGGTGTTCAGGACCAGGATGTCGACGGGGCCGAGCTCCCGCTCGGTCGCCGCCACGATCTCGGCGGTCTGCGCGGCGTCGGTGACGTCACCGCCGATCGCGACCGCCCGGCCGCCGGCCTCCTCGATCGAGGCGGCCACCTTCGCTGCCCCCTCGGCCGAGCGGTGGTAGTTGACGGCCACGGAGGCGCCGCGGGCGGCGAGTTCGCGTGCGATGGCGCCGCCGATCTCCCGGCTGGCGCCGGTGACCAGAGCGACCTTGCCCTTGAGCTGTTCGGAATTCGTCATGCCCCGGACGCTAGGGACGGCGCCCGGAGGCCCTCTGGAGTCGCACTCGACCGCGCACAGGCCGCCGGGGGACGTGCCGCGCACCCTGGGAAACCGGGTGCGCGGCACGGCCGTCAGCGCAGGTCGTCCCGGCTCACCCGGCGGTCCCGGACGCGCAGCGCTCCCTCCTCCCGCACCAGGACGTCCGTGCAGGTGCACACGCGGTGCACCCGGGACTCGCCGCCGAGCGGCGAGGCGAAGACGGTCGTGTACGAGTGGACGGTCACCGTGCCGTCCTGCTCCGGCACGACGTCGAACACGCCCGGCCAGTGGCGGTGCTGCTCACCGGCCTCGGCGAGCGCCTGCGCGCTGCGGCTCACCGCGGTGACGAGCCCGGCCCGGCCGCGCACCGGCTCGGGCAGGGTCGGCACCGCGAAGACGGCGTCCTCGGTGAAGGTGGCCGCCCACTCCTCGGCCCGGCCCTCGTCGAGCAGCCGCATGTGGCGGGCGTAGAACTGCTGCACCTCCGCGTAGAGGGCGCCGAACTCCACGGCGGTCTGCGGCTGGATGTCGGTCTGCGTTGTCACGGTGTCTCCGTTTCGTGGTCGCGCGGTTTCACGGTCGCCGGGTCAGCCTGCGCACCCGTGATCGAGCCCCGTTCGAGCCCGGCTGCAGCGGACCGCACGGCACCGGGCCTTCCAGCCGCGCTCCAAGGCGCCTCAAGAGCGCACCGCGAGCGTGGGCGACACAACCGCCGAGCCGAGAACCCCGGAGGACACGACCGTGACGGACATCGAGAAGTACTTCGCCGAAGACGAGGTGCGGGTCGCCGCACCGGCCGACGTGGTGCGCGAACTGGTCCGCGACGTCATCGGCTGGACCCAGCTGCACACGTCCGCCGTGCACGCCGAGATCCTGGCGGACGACGGCGACGAGCAGCTGATCCAGATATGGAAGGTCGCCGACGAGCACTCCGTACGCACCTGGAAGGAGCGCCGCCGGCAGCACGCCGACCGGATCTCCTTCGTCCACGAGTCGCCCGAGGCCCCGTTCGCCTCGGTCACCGGCGCGTGGACCTTCACGGAGCAGGACGGCAAGACGCTGGTGAAGCTGGCCCACGAGTTCACCGTCGTGGACGGTGCGCAGGACCGGGCCGAGGAGCTCACCGGGCGTCTGCACGAGGGCAACCAGGACTTCCTGAAGACGCTGGCGTACGCGGCGGAGAACCGCGAGGAGCTCGACCGCCTGATCATCTCCTTCGTGGACCCCCTGTTCATCGCGGGCGACATCAAGGACATCTACGACTACCTGTGGGAGGCGGACAAGTGGGAGGAGCGCATCCCCCACATCGCCAAGCTCGACCTCGAACAGCCCGCGCCCGACGTCCAGTTCTTCGACATGGAGACCTCGACGCCCGACGGGTCCTCGCACACCACCCGTTCGGTCCGGGTCGCCGTCGAGCCGAAGATCGTCGTCTACAAGCAGACGAGGCTCCCCGCCCTGCTCGACGGCCACACCGGGCACTGGAAGTTCACGCAGACCCCGGAGGGCGTCATCGCCGAGGCCCGGCACACGGCGACGATCAAGCCGTCCGCGCTGCACATCCTGGGCGAGGGTACGACGGTGCAGGACGCGCGCGACTACCTGCGCCGGGTGCTGAGCGCCAACAGCATGAGCAACCTGCGGCTGGCCAAGGCGTACGCGGAGGAGCGCGCCGGTGTCTGAGGCACTGTCCGTGCCGGCGCTGCCGCTGGACGGACTGCTGCGCCGCGCCGCCGAGCGTGCCCCGCACCACCCGGCGATCCGCGACGAGCGCGGGGAGACGGACTACGCCGGCCTCGACGCCTACGCCGACCGCTTCGCGCGCGCCCTGCGGCGTACGGTCGGCGCGGACGGTGCGGCGGTCGGCGTGGCCAGCGTCCTCGACACGGTCTTCGCCGCGGCCTTCTACGGCACCAGCCGCAGCGGCAACCGGATCGTCCTGGTCAACCCGCTGGTCCGCGAGGCCGCACTGGAGCACGTCTTCCGCACGGCCGCCGTCGAGGTGGCCGTCGTGCCGGCCGAGACGGCCCGGCGCCTGGCGACGGTCCGGGACCGCCTTCCGGACCTGCGCGAGGTGTACGTCGTCGACGCCGACCGGGAGGACCGGCTGCCGGAGGGCACACGACCGGTGGCCGACCTGCTGGCGGCGGCCGAGGACGGGCCACCGCTGCCGCCCGGCCCGGACCGGGACCTGGCGGACGTCGTCTGCGTCCAGTTCACCAGCGGCACCACGGGACCGCCCAAGGGCGTCCAGCTCACCCACCGCAATCTGGTCGCCAACGCGGCCCAGGCGGCGTACGCGCTGGGGCTCGACACCGACGCGGTCTGCCTCAACCACCTGCCGCTCTACCACCTGATGCACCTCAACGCGACCGTGTACGCCGGTGGCACCCAGGTCCTCTGCCACGATCCGGACCCGGTCGAGTCCTTCGCCGCGGCCGTACGGGCCGAAGCCACCCACTACTTCGGCCTGCCGGTCCGGCTCGCCCGGGCCGCGGCCGACGAGCGGTTCGGCCGGGCCGTGGCCGGCCCCCGGCTGCGGCTGGTCGCCTCCGGCGGTTCGGCGCTCGCCCCGGCCGTGGCCGAGGCCCTGCGTGAACGGCTCGGCGTCCCGGTCATCCAGGGGTACGGGCTCGCCGAGCTCTCCCCCCTCAGCCACAACGACCGGCCGGGGCACAGCAAACCGGGTTCGGTCGGTCCGGCCGTGCCCGGCACCGAATGCCGGATCGTCGACCTGGACACCGGAGCGACCGCCGACGCCGGGCAGAAGGGCGAAGTCCTGCTGCGCGGGCCTCAGTTGATGGCCGGATACCTGGGCCTTCCCGACGCCCCGGACATCGACGCCGACGGCTGGTTCCACACCGGCGACGTGGGCTACGAGGACCGGGACGGCTGGTTGTTCCTGACCGACCGCATCAAGGACGTCTTCAAGGTCGACAACGAACTGGTGTCACCCACCGAGATCGAGCGGCTGCTCGCGGCCGACGCCGACGTCGCGGACTGCGTCGTCGTCGACCACCCGGACGAGTTCAGCGGCGCCGTCGTCTGGGCGGGCGTCGTCCCGTCCGGCGACGGACCGGTCGACCTGGCCGCCGTCGTGGCCCGCGTCAACGCGCAGCTCGCCGACCACCAGCGAATCCGCCACGTCGAACCGCTCACCGGCGTGCCCCGCTCGCCCAACGGAAAGATCGAGCGGCGCCGCCTGCGCGAACGGCTGCGCGGGACCGCGGCGGCCTGACCGGCCACGGCGCCCTCGTCCCCACCCGAATCCCTACGTTCAGGAGAGACCCACCGTGGTGACCTTCGTCAACAAGCTGACCATCAACGGCGACGTCCAGGAGTTCTTCAAGATCAAGGAGTCGCTGACCGAGTACATGTGCGTCCAGCCGGGCTACCGCAGCTCCTCGATGCTGCGCCAGGTCGGGAAGGACAACGTCTTCATCGAGGTGGCCGAGTGGGACGACGCCGCCTCGCACCAGCGTGCCGTGCGCAGCGAGGGATTCCAGGCCCGGGTCAAGGGCCTGGGCGGCCTCGCGTCCGTGGAGCCCGGCCTGTACGAGCGGGTCGACGAGGGCGGCAACGCCGATGCCTGACCAGCGCCCCCAGGTGCTGGTGGCGGGGGCCGGTCCGGTCGGGCTCACGGTCGCGCACGAGCTGGCCCGGCGCGGGCTGCGGGTGCGGCTCGTGGACGCCGCCTCCGGCCCCGCCGACACCAGCCGTGCGGTGGCCACCCACCCGCGCACGCTGGAGACGTACGACCAGATGGGCGTGATCGATCAGATCCTCGAACAGGCCCAGCAGATCCGGGCGTTCACCATGTTCAGCGGCGGACGCCGGCTGGTCCGGCTCGACGCGGACTACTCGACCATGCCCACCCGCTACCCGTTCACGGCGATCGTCGAGCAGGTCGACACCGAGGCGGTACTGCGCGCCGCCGTCGCCCGGCTCGGCGTCACGGTCGAGTGGGGCGTGAAGCTGACCGGCTTCGCGCAGCGGCCCGACCGGGTCGAGGTCCGGCTCGAACACGCCGACGGCGCCCCGGAGACCGCCGAGGCCTCCTGGCTGGTCGGGTGCGACGGCGGGCACAGCACCGTGCGCAGGACACTCGGGCTGCCGCTCCTCGGCGAGACGAGCGAGACATGGATGCTGGCCGACGCGCCGGTCGACGTGGACCTGCCGCGCGACAGCATCTACTGGATCCACACCGGTGCCCAGGCGCTGATGATGGTGCCCTTCCGACGCGGTGGACGGTGGCGGCTGCTCGACACCACCACGGCGGCGCCCGAGACCCCGGCCACGCAGATCGCGGCACGGTTCGCGGCCAAACTCGGTCCCGGGCTCGGCCGGGAGGTCGCCGTCCAGGAACCCACCTGGACCTCGGTGTTCACCTTCCAGCAGCGCATGGTGCCGCGGATGGGCGAGGGGCGGGTCTTCGTCGCGGGCGACGCCGCCCATGTGCACAGCCCCGCGTCGGGCCAGGGCATGAACACCGGGATCCAGGAGGCGTACAACCTGGCCTGGAAGCTGGCGATGGTGGAAGAAGGCCACGCGCACCGCGACCTGCTCGACAGCTACAGCGCCGAACGGGTGCCGATCGGGGCGCAGCTGCTGGGGTCCACCAAGAAGGCCACGTTCCTCGTGCAGTTGAAGAACGCGTTCGCCGGGATCGCCCTGCCCGTGGTGTTCACCGTCATCCGCAATGTCACCCCGCTGCGCAGGAAGGTTCAGCGCAAGGTGCTCGGCGGGATCTCCGGGCTGCTGCTCGGCTACCCCGACTCGCCGCTCACCACGGCGCCGGACGCGGACACCGCCGGGCCGCGGCCAGGGACCCGTGCGTCGGGCGCGGCGGCGGCCGATCCCCGTCATCCGGGCTGCCGTGCCTGGGCGTCGGAACTGCGCGACACCCGCTGGACGCTGGCCGTGGCCGACGGGGCGGCGGCCGAAACCCCGGAACACGACTGGCTGTCGGTACGCACCCTCGGGGACGAGGGCACGCGGGGACCGGGGGCCCTCGCCGACCCGGACGGTGTGCTGCGGGCCGCCCTCGGCCTCGCGGACGGCGGCTGGCTCCTGGTCCGCCCGGACGGCTATGTCGCCGCCCGCGGCAGGGAGGCCACCGCGCAGGCACTCGGTCGGGCACTGGCACGGGCCGGCCTCGCGGAGACCTCCGCGGTCCGGATGTGACCCGGCCCGCACCCTCGGCAACGGACGACGCCGGCCGGTCGGTCCGCCCGCCCCTCACGGCGGGCGGACCGGCGGCCGGTACGGCGACCACGACCACCGGCGGTCCGGCTCGCACGGGCCGGCCGCCGGTGGCCCGGCACGGAGGCGAACACATTCATGGACATGGGACTGAAGGACCGCACCGTGCTGGTCACGGGGGCGTCCTCCGGCATAGGAGCGGCCATCGCCCGGGCCTACGCGGCCGAAGGCGCCCGGGTCGCCCTGACGTACCGCAGCAACAGCGACACCGGTGAACGACTGGCCCGGGAACTGGGCGCCGAGCGGGACCTGGCGATGGCGGTCCGCTACTCGCTCGCCGAGCCCGAGACCGTCGAGTCGGCCGTGGACACGGTGACCCGGCGCTGGGGCGGCATCGACGTGCTGGTCGCCAACGCGGTGCGCTGGGCACCACGGCGACCGCCGGGCGAGCACTTCGAGGACGTGGCACCGGGCGACTGGCTGTCGTTCCTCGACGACAACCTGGCCCCGACCCTGCGCACCGTGCAACTCGCGGTGCCCGGCATGCGAGAGCGCTCCTGGGGCCGGATCGTGCTGATCTCCTCGCACGTCGCGCTCGACGGCCACCGGGGGCAGGAGTTCTACGGCGCCGCGAAGTCGGCACTGCACGGCTTCGCCCGCAACCTGGCCTGGGACGTCGGCCCGGACGGCGTCCTGGTGAACGTCGTCTGCCCCGGCCTGACCGCCACCGAGCGGGTGCTGCACGGGCTGCCCGAACACCTCCGCGAGCGCGAGCTCCGGCAGACGCCCACGGGGCGGCTCAGCTCGCCCGAGGACATCGCGGCGGCAGCGCTGTACCTGGGCTCGGGAGCCAACGGCAACACCACCGGCCAGGTCGTCACCGTCTCCGGAGGCCGCTGAACCGCCCCGGGACCAAGACCTCACCCGCTTCTCCGGTTCTCCGGATTCCGCCCGAATCAGCAGAACAGACGAAAGGCACGATCATGACCACCGCACCGTCCGCCCCCCTTCGCGAGGAAGTGCTCGCCGGCGCCGCGCCGTACACCAGCCGCATCCTGTCGACCTACGACACCTGGGTGCTGGGGTTCGTATGCCCGGTGGTGTGGGGCTGCCCGCGCGACGAGATGCTGCGCCAGTACAACCGGTCCGCGGGCGCCCGGCACCTGGATCTCGGTCCCGGCACCGGATGGTTCCTGGAGCGCGCGACCTTCCCCACCCTGACCCCCGAACTGGTGCTCGCCGACCTCAACGAGGGTGTCCTGCGCAGGGCCGGCGGCCGGGTGGCGCACCTGAGGCCACGGCTCGTCAAGCGCGATGTGCTCCAGCCGCTCGACCTGGGCGAGGACACCCGCTTCGACTCCGCCGCGCTCAACATGCTGCTGCACTGCCTGCCCGGCCGGATGTCCCACAAGCTGACCGTCCTCGACCAGGTACGGCCGTACATGGCGCCCGGCGGGCGCATCTTCGGCTCGACCGTGCTCGCCAAGGGTGTGCGGCACGGCCGGCTCGCGCCGCGGGCGCTGGAGAACCTCAACAAGGACGACGGTCCGCTGAACAACCTCGACGACTCCCTGGAGGACCTGGAGGCGGGGATCGCCGACCGCTTCGACGACTACCGGATCGCGGTGCGCGGATCCATCGCGCTGTTCGACATCACCGTCGGCTGAACCGCCCTCCCACGACCGGGGAATCCGCCGACCGCCCTCCCCACGACCGAGAAAGGGGCCCTGCCGTGGCCGTCGTCAAGAACGACATGACCGGCTTCATGCTCACGCACGACCTGATCCGCCAAACCGTTCCCGAGCTGGCCGAACGGCTCGCCGCAGCCGACGCCGGGGACACCGGTGCCCTGCAGCGGCTCGGCCAGTGGTGGGGCCTGTTCACCACCATCCTCAACCGGCACCACGAGGTCGAGGACCGGCTCGTGTGGCCGGTGGCCATCGCGGCGGCGCCCGGCCTGGCCGACGCCGTCGAGGAGATCGAGTCCCAGCACGCCGAACTCGACGGCCACTTGGAGCGCATCGACACGGGCCTGAACGACCTCGCCGCCATTCCCGCGGCCGACTGGCCGGCCCGCGTGCGGGACCTGTGCGAGACCGTCACCGTGTTCGCCGCCGTACTGGAGGAGCACCTCCTCCTGGAGGAGCGCACCCTGGTGCCCGCCCTGGAGACCACCGTGACCGCGGAGGCCTTCGCCGAACTCGGCGCGGCACTCGCCCGCGACCACTCCCCGGAGAGCGTGGCCACCGAGCTGCCCATGGTCGTCGGCAGCGCTGACGACGCCCAGCGGCAGGTGATGCTGGGACGGCTGCCGGAACCCGTGCGGCAGAGGTTTCTCACCGAGTGGGAGCCGCGCTACCGCAGCCTGGTCGCCTCGCTTCCGGCCCAGGCCCCGGTCACGGCGGTGTGACCGTCCTGCGACACGAAGGGTGCCGGCACCGTGGGAAGGTGCCGGCACCCTTTTCGTGTGCGTCCGTACGACAGGAGGGCCCGGCCGGGACTCTGCCCCGGCCGGGCCCTCCTGCCCAGGTGCGCGTGCTCAGCGCAGCAGCATCCCGTCCAGCGCCGACCGCAGCAGTGCCGCCGACGGGGTGTCACCCGGCCGTGAGCGCCAGGCGACGAAGCCGTCGGGCCGTACCAGTACGGCACGGTCGGTCACCTCGTTGCCGCAGCTGATCACCCTGAGGCCGGCCGCGTCATGGCCGAGCACCCGTGCGGCCCGCTCCCACGCCTCACCGCCGGGCCCGGTCAGCAGGACCGGACGGTCGCGGAACAGCTCGACGGTCGACCCGGGGCGCCCGTCGACGGTGACTTCGCGGTGCGGGAAGCGGGTGCCGGGCGCGCCGTCCAGGTCCTTGGGGTGCAGGGCGGCCGGACCGCCGGGGTCCGCGTCCGGTACGGCGCGGGAGCGGTACCGGTGGCCCATGACGGCCGCCAGGATGTCGATCGGCCCCTCGTCGTCGCTGTGGCCCGCGGTGCGGGCGCTCTGCCGCTGGGTCGCGAACTCGGCTGCCAGCAGCGCCACCGGGCGCCGTTCGGCCTCGTAGGTGTCCAGCAGGGACTCGCCCGCCCGCCCGGACAGCACCGCGGCGAGCTTCCACGCCAGGTTGTGCGCGTCCTGGACACCGGTGTTGGCGCCCAGGCCCCCGGTCGGCGGCACCACGTGCACGGCGTCGCCGACGAGGAAGGTCCTGCCCGCGTGGTAGCGGTCGGCCACCCATGCGGTGAGCTCCCAGGAGTGGGCGAGCCGCTCGCTGCCGGGGATGGCCGGCAGGGGACGGGCCGGCAGACCGGGGACGCCGACCGCGGCACGGAACAGCCGCAGACAGCGTTCGGCCGTGAAGTCGTCCGGCGACTCGCCGCGTTCCGGGTGGTACGGGACGATCAGCAGCCAGCGTTCCAGCGTGTCCAGCGGGGTCAGCAGAGTCCCGCGCTCCGGCTCGTCCAGGTAGCACAGGGCGACATGGCGGCCGCGCAGCGGCTCGGTGAGGTCGGCCTCGAAGACGACGCTGACCACGGGGACGGGCTCCTCGATGACGCGTCGGCCGATGCCGAGGTCGTCCCTGGTCGCGGAGCGGTGCCCGTCGGCCGCGACGAGGAAGTCCGCGTACACGGTGGTCCGTTCACCGGTCGCCCGGTCGGCGACGACGGCGCGGATCCCCTGCCCGTCGGCCCTGTGCTCGTGGGAGACGAGCTCGGTGAAGAACCGCACGTCCGCCCCGCGCCGCACCGCGTGCGCGCGCAGGATCGGTTCGACGGTGCTCTGGTCGACGAGCGCGGCCTCGCTGGGGCTGATCCCCTCCAGGGTCTCCGGCGCGGGGCGGACCTCGCGCAGGATCTCCTCTCCGGCCAGGGTGACGGCGCGCAGCCGCTCGTCGAACGTCTCGAAGACGGACTGCGGCGCCGCCCGGATGTCCTCGGATACGCCGTGGGCCAGATAGAGCTCCATGGTGCGGGCGTTCAGATTCCGGCCCTTGGGCAGGAACGAGGTGTCCCGGTGCCGTTCCACCAGCGTGACGTCGACTCCGTGGTCGCGCAGGAACACGGCGGTGGACAGGCCCACGATCCCTCCCCCCACGACCAGGACCTGCGTGGTGAGTGCGGCCATGCTTCTCCCTCTCTGCTCGTCGGGCTCTGTGTGTTTTCGGCTCCCGGCTTCCTTCGGTTCGCCGCTCCCGGCCGCCGGGCCTCACGCGCGGCCGGGAGCCCGGCCCACGAGCGCGGGATCACGGACCACGACCGGGGCCAGCACCGCCTCGACGCGGTCCACCAGTTCGTCATCCAGGTGTACGTCGAGAGCCCGGAGGTTCGCGGTGAGCTGCTCCGGGCGGGAGGCACCGGTGACGGCGGTGGACACGGCCGGGTTGCGCAGCACCCATGCCAGGGCCAGCTCCGGCAGCGAGAGGCCGGCCTCCTCGGCCAGTGGCGCGAGGGCGGCGACCGCGCCGAGGACGCCCTCGTCGAGGAAGTTCCAGCGGTTGACGGACACGGCCCCGCCCTCGGCGTCGGAGACCCTGCTGCCCGCCGGGGCGGCCCGGCCCGGCCGGTACTTGCCGGTGAGCACGCCGCCGGCCAGCGGGGACCAGACCATCTGCCCCACCCCGGCGGCGGTGGACGCGGGGATGACCTCCTGCTCGACGACCCGCCACAGCAGGGAGTACTGCGCCTGGTTGGAGACCAGCGGGATCCGCAGCTCGCGGGCGAGCGCCGCGCCGGCCGCGATCTGCTCGGCCGTCCACTCCGAGACACCGACGTAACGCACCTTGCCGCCGTGCACGAGATCGGCGAAGGCCGACATCGTCTCCTCCAGCGGGGTCCCGTCGTCCCAACGGTGGGCCTGGTACAGGTCGATGTGGTCGGTGCCCAGGCGGCGCAGCGAGGCTTCGGCGGAGTCGAGGAGGTGCTTGCGGGAGAGCCGGCCCTCGTTGGGGCCGGGCCGGCGCGAGCGGCCCACCTTGGTGCACAGCACCAGGTCCGACCGGCGCTGCCCGGCCAGGATCTTGCCGAGCAGCTCCTCGGCCCGCCCGTCCGCGTAGACGTCCGCGGTGTCGAACGTGGTGATACCGGCGTCCAGGGCCGCGTGCACGCACCGGTGTGCGGTCTCGTCCTCGACCTGGTTGCCGTGGGTGAGCGAGTTGCCGAACGACACCCGGCTGACCATCAGGCCGCTGGTGCCCAGGGATACGTACTGCATGGGGCGTTCCTCCTCAGTCCTGCCGGGCGACGAACAGGCGGGTGGGCAGACCGGGGATGTCGTGCACCTCCGGCTCGGCGTAGCCGGCGGCCCGGAACATCCTCAGGTAGCCCTCGGTCGCGGGCACCTCGCCGCCCTGGGTCCAGGCGAGCAGCAGCAGGGACAGCATCCGGCCGCCGAACTCGCGTGCCGGATCCAGGTCGCCCACGGTGAACCCGGCGACGACCACCCGGCCGCCGGGCGCCAGTACGGCTCCGACGCGGCGCAGCAGGCGTATGCCGTCCTGTTCCGTGTACTGCGGCAGGAAGTTGGCGAGCACCACCAGGTCGTAGGGGCCGTCGAGGTCGGCGGTGAAGGCGTCGCCGGGAAGCACGGTGGTCCGCTCCGCCAGCCCCATCGCCTCGGCGTTCTTGCGGGCATGCGGCAGGACACCGGGCCAGTCGAGGCCGACCACACTGGTCTGCGGGAAGGCCTCGGCGAAGGTCAGGCCGAACAGCGCGTGCCCGCAGCCGACGTCGAGCAGCCGGATGCTCTCCCGTCCGTCGGCCCAGGTGCCCAGCGCGGTCGAGAGGCCGGCCGCCACCGGCCGGGTGGCGAAGGTGCCGTGGGCGGCGAAGTCCTGCCAGTAGGTGAAGTCCGGGTCGCTCGCGTCCCGGTCCAGCAGGGTGCCGCCCGCTCGGACGGTCTCGGTCAGGGTGCCCATCGTCTCCCACTCCAACTGGGAGGCGGCGACGGTGACGGCGTCTCCGGCGTACTCGGGGCTGGAGGTGACCAGCAGCCGGTCGCCGCCCTCGACGAGCCCGAACTCCTCGTGCTCGGGGGCTCCGTGCTCGGTGACGAGTCCGGCGGAGGCCAGCGCGGTGAGCAGGACGCGCACGGCACGGGCCGGCGCTCCGACCGCGCGGGCGACGTGTTCCGCGTCGCGCGGCCCGGCGGCGAGCGCGTCGAAGACCCGCAACTCGATGGCCGTGCGCAGCACGCTGGTCCGTTTGAAGGCCAGGAGGGTTTCCAGGATGGTCTGACGGGTGAGGGGCCCGGGAGTCGGTGGCACGGCGGCCATGAGCGGGTCGCTCCTCTCGCTGCGGTACGGGATGGACCCGGACAGGCTGTGGTCTCGCGCTCGAAGCGGCCTCGATCGGTCGTCGAGGGAGCTGGGCGAGGGTCACTCGTGACCGGCAGTCCAGCGAGAGGAACGCATCATGACGGCACCTGTGACCGAAGCGGCCGGGGTCGCGCCGCGGACCGTGGTGCACACCGCGGCCGTCGCCGCGCCGGCCGGACTCTGCTTCGACCTCGTCGCTCAGGTGGAGCGCGCGCCACAGTTCTTCGCCACGCATCTGCACGCCGAGGTGGCCGTCGGCGACGACGGGCGGGAGTCCGTCGAGCGATGGGTGCTCCTTCCCGGGGGAGCGGTGCGCCACTGGACGGCGGGCCGCGTCGTCGACGGGGAGGCCCGCCGGATCGTGTTCGAGCACGCGGGCGGGCGCCCGCCGCTGGCCGGGATGCGCGGCGAGTGGACCTTCACCGCGCAGGAGGGGGTATCCGATGGGTCAGGGGCGGGCGGCCTGACGACGGTGCGTCTGGAGCACACGCTCTCCTTCGCCGACGGCACGTCGGCCACGGAGGCCGAGCGTGCCGTCGCGGACATCGACCGCGGCGGGCCGGCGCAGCTCGCCCAGCTGAGGGAGGTCGCCGAGTCGCACGGACGGCTCACCGGCCGCACCGTGCGGGCGAGCGCCCGGGCCCTGGTGCCGGGCGCGAGCGCGGCCGACGTCCACGAGCGGCTCGCCGACGCCGTCGACGCGCACGGCGCCGGCTGGGCGGTGGCCAGGGTGGCCGACCGGGCCCTGGTGCTCAAGCGGGTGCCGGGCCCCGACGATCGGCTGGGGGCGGTCACCGCCCGGCTGGACCTCGGCCAGGCACCGGAAGGCGTTCAAGTGACCCTCTCGGCCGCGGTGACGGCGGCCGAGACCGGGCCGTCCCCCGCCGCTCTCGGCCGCCGGCTGCCGGCGGTGGTGAACCGGGCGCTGCTCCGGCTGACGGAGGCGGCTCAGGCCCCGCGCACCGCGTAACCGCCGAGCGCCGGCTCCAGCTGGGCGAAGGCCTGGCGGGCGGCCACGGCTGCGGCGCCGTCCACCTCGGCGGCGGGGGCCTCGTCGCGCACCATGCGGCGGACCCGTTGGAACACCACCCGGTGGGCGGCGGCCAGTTGGGCTGCGGCGAGGCGGGGTGCGAGGTCGTCGTCGGCGGTGCCCGTGGCGGTGGCGAGGGCCGCGGTGAGCGCCTGCTCGCGCTGCTCGTCGATCTCGCGCTCACGTGCCCGCAGCCGGGCGCTGTCGTGCACCAGCCGGGCGAAGCCGTGCGAGGCGTGGCCGGTGAGCACCGGGTCGGCGCCGCCCAGTCCGGCGACGTACACCCGGTGCAGCGCGTGGCAGGCGGACTCGCCCGTCACCCGCTCGCGCACCGTCCTCGCCAGGCTGTCGACGGCGAGGTCGTGGGCGTCGAAGACGAGGTCCTCCTTGAGCGGGAAGTAGTTGGTGACGGTCATCTTCGAGACACCCACGGCCTCGGCGATGTCGCTGATCGTCACGTTGTCGAAGCCCCGCTCGATGAACAGCAGCGTCGCCACATGGGCCAGCCGCTCCCGTGTCTGCTGCTTCTTGCGCTCGCGCAGTCCCGTTCCCGATCCCTGCATGCGGCCCATGGTAGCCATCCTTTGATCCAGGCTAAATTTAGGTTTGACATAAGACATGGTCCGACCTAAGTTTCTTGGTGTCCAGTCCGCCAACGCATCCGTCCCGGAGGGTTCTTGAAGCGCTCGCTCGCTCCCCGTCCCGTCGCCCCGACCGAGAACGAGGACCGTCTCGACCCCGCGCTGCTGCGGATCGGCCTGGTGCTGGTCCTCGGTGCCGTCCTGGCGCAGCTCGACACGACGATCGTCAACGTCGGCGTGGGCTCCATGGCCGACGGACTGGACGCGTCGCTGACCGCCATCCAGTGGGTCAGCACGGGATACCTGCTGGCCGTCGCCCTCGTGGCGCCCCTGTCCGGCTGGCTCGTGGACCGGTTCGGCGGCAAGCGGACCTGGCTGCTGTCGGTCGCCCTCTTCGTCGGGGCCTCCGCGCTGTGCGGGGCGGCCTGGTCGCCCGGCTCCCTGATCGCCTTCCGGGTCCTGCAGGGCCTGGCCGGAGGGCTCATGCAGCCCATCGCGCAGGCCGTCATCGCCCGGATCGCCGGACCGCAGCGGATCGGCCGGCTGGTCGGCGTCATCACCGCGCCGGTCGCCCTCGCGCCCATCCTCGGACCGGTCATCGGCGGCCTGATCGTCCACGCCGCCGAATGGCGCTGGCTGTTCTACGTCAACGTGCCCGTCGGCCTCGTCACCCTCGTCCTCGCCGCCCGCATCGTCCCCCGCGACGACGACGAACGGGTCAGCGGCCTGCGGCCCGACGGCCTCGGCCTGTCCCTGCTTCCCCCCGGGCTCGCGCTGCTCGTCTACGCCCTCGCACAGGTCGACGGCGGCGGCCTCGCCCCGCTCGACAGCGCGCTGCTCGCCCTGGGCGTCGTCCTGCTCGCCGGCTACGTCGTCCACGCGCTGCGCACCCGCAACACCCCGCTGGTCGACCTCAGGCTCTTCGCCGGACGCGGCTTCACCCTCGCCGCCGTCAACACCTTCCTGCTCGGCGCCGCCCTCTACAGCTCGATGCTGCTCCTGCCGCTGTACTTCGTGCAGGTGCGCGGCCTGAGCGTGCTGGAGGCCGCGCTGATGCTGGCCCCGCAGGCGCTCGGCACCGCCGTGGTCACCCCGTACGCGGGCCGGATCACCGACACCTACGGGCCGCGGACCGTCGCCGTCGCGGGCATCCTGCTCACCGTCGCCGGAACCGTGCCCTTCGTCCTCACCGGGACGGGACCGGGCACCGCCGTCCTCGTCGTCGCGCTGTTCGTCAGGGGAGTCGGGCTCGGCGCGATCACCCCGCCGAACGTCGCGGCCACCTACACCTCCGTGCAGCGCAGCCAGATCCCGGCCGCCACCAGTGCCCGCACCGTCCTGAACCGCGTCGGCGGCTCCCTCGGCACCGCCGTGCTCGCCGTCATCCTGCAGACGGCCCTGGCCGGCGCCGCCGACGGGACGCAGGGCGTGCGGGACGCCTACGCCCAGACCTTCTGGTGGGCCCTGGTCCTCAGCACCCTCACCCTGGTCCCGGCCGCGCTGTACCCCCGGCACGCGCCGGGCAAGGGCTGACACACGGCCGTACCGCCCCGGCCCCCCCCCCGAACTCGACGCCCCCGCACGGCACTTCGCACGACAGGAGAAGCAATGACCACCAGCGCTCGACCGACCCGCACGGGACTGCGGCTGATGACGGTGCACGCGCACCCGGACGACGAGTCCAGCAAGGGCGCCGCCACGCTCGTCAAGTACACCCGCGAGGGCGCCGGGATCCTGGTGTGCACCATGACCGGCGGTGAACGCGGCGACGTGCTCAACCCCCGCCTGGACCGGCCCGAGGTGTGGGCCGAACTCCCCGAGCGCCGCCGCCGCGAGATGGCCCGGGCCCGCGAGATCCTCGGCGTCGACCAGAAGTTCCTCGGGTTCACCGACTCCGGCCTGCCCAAGGACGGCGAGGAGCTCCCCGAGGGGTGTTTCGCCCGCCAGCCCCTGCAGACCGCCGCCCGCCCCCTGGTGGAGGCCATCCGCGCCTTCCGGCCGCACGTCGTCGTCACCTACGACGAGAACGGCGGCTATCCCCACCCCGACCACATCAAGACCAACCAGGTGGCAGTCGAGGCCTTCGAGGCCGCCGGCGACGCCGCCCGCTATCCCGGCACGGGCGAGGCGTGGCAGCCGCAGAAGCTGTACTACACCTGCGCGTTCAACAAGGAGTACTTCGAGGCGATCGACAAGGCCATGACCGGGGCCGGACTCGACTCGCCGGCCCGCGCCGTACTGGACAACTGGCCCGACGCCTGGCCGACCTGGGAGGCGACCACCCGCGTCGAGTGCGCCGAGTACTTCCCCGTCCGCCGTGCGGCGCTCCTCGCCCACGAGACGCAGGTCGACCCGGACGGCCCCGAACTGTCCTGCCCGCTGGAGCTGGAGGCCGCGGCCTGGCCCACCGAGGACTACCACCTCGTCGCCTCCCACGTCCCCTCCGCGCTGCCCGAGGACGACCTCTTCGCGGGGGTGTCCGCCGACGGGCGCTGACCGTCCACCCGGGCTCCAGGCGGGCTCGATCGACAGCCGCGACGCTGGCCGCACGGAACACGACGGAAGGACCGGTACATGGAAAGGACCGCGGTCGTACTCGGGGCCACGGGCCAGATAGGGCCCGCCGTGGTGCGCGCCCTCGCGGAGGACGGCTGGCGCGTACGTGCCGTCAGCCGCGGCGGCCGGGACGAGGCGTGGGATCCGCAGTGGGGCGTACGCACCGTGCGGGCCGACCGCGACGACGACGCGCAGCTGCGGGCCGCCGTCGGGTCCGGCTGCGACGCCCTGGTCGACGTGATCGCCTACACCGCCGGGCACGGGCGCCAACTGCGCTCGCTGGCCGGGCTGGTGGGCTCCGCCGTGGTCGTCTCCACCTCCGCCCTGTACACGGACGAGGAGGGCCGGGGCTTCGGCACCATGATGGGGCCGCAGGGGTTCGGGGTCTTCCCGGAACCCGTCGACGAGAGCCAGCCCGTTGTCGCCCCGGCCGCCGAGGGCTACCTGGAGCAGAAGCGCGCCATGGAGACCGAGGCGCTGCGAGCCCCGGAAGCCGGTGAGGCGGCCCTGCCCGCCACGCTGCTGCGCGTCGGCATGCCGCACGGCCCCGGCGGCCTCAAGCCCGCCGAGTGGTGGTTCGCCAAACGAGCCCTCGACGGACGCCCGGTGCGCCTGCTCGCGCACGGCGGCACCACCCGGTTCCACCCGGCGCACATCAGCAACATCGCCGAGGCGGCGAGGCTCGCCGCCGGCTCCGGGGGCCGCCGCGTCCTGAACATCGGCGACCCCGAGGTCCCGACCGCCCGGCGGATCGCCGAAGCCGTCGACGAGGTCCTCGGCGTCACCTCCGAGATCGTGGGCATGCCGGGTCCGGCCGAAAGCATGGTGGGCTTCCACCCCTACGGCGTGCCGAACCCGTTCCTGCTCGACATCGGCGCGGCCGAACGCGAACTGGGCTACAAGCCCGTCACCGGCTACCTGGAGTCCCTGCCCGAGACGGTCGACCGGATGCTCGCCGCGATCCGCGACCGGGACTGGCGGGACGTCTTCCCCGGCCTGGCGCACCACCCCGCCGGCTTCTCCTTCTTCGACTACGAGGCCGAGGACCGCTGGCTCGCCGCCCACCCGGCCCGTTGAGCGCCGTCTCCGTGCACCGCCCCGATCCGACGTCGCCGCTGAGCGGCGCGCCCGAGAGAGAGAATTCCATGCGTATCGTCCGCTACCACGAGTACGGCCCGCCGGAGGTCCTGCGGACCGAGGAGACCGACAAGCCCGAGCCCGGACCGGGCATGGTGCGGCTGCGCGCCGAGGCGATCGGCGTCAACTTCGCGGGCCTGCAGGAACGCCAGGGCATCTTCTACGCCCGCAGCATCCCGCTGCCCGCGTCACCCGGCGGCGACGTCGTCGGCTTCGTCGACGCCATCGGGCCCGACGTGACCGGCGTGCGGCTCGGCGCCCGCGTCGCCAGCATCATCTTCAAGGACTCCTACGCCGACTACGTCCTCGCCCGCGCCCGGGACCTGGTGCCCGTGCCCGCCGAGATGGACGCCGCGCAGGCCACCATGCTCTCCTCGCCCGGCCAGGTCGGCCTGGAGGTCGTCAAGGCCGCCCTGCTCCAGCCGGGGGAGAGCGTCCTCGTGCACGCGGCGGCGGGGGCCATCGGCCACCTGGTGGTGCAGATGGTCAAGGCGCTCGGCGCGGGCACCGTCATCGCCGCCGCCAACTCGCCGGCGAAGCTGGCCTTCGCCAAGGAGCTCGGTGCCGACGCGGGCGTCGACTACAGCCGACCGGGCTGGGACGACGAGGTCCGCGAGATCGCCGGCGGCGTCGACGTCGTCCTCGACAGCGTCGGGGCGGACATCACGCCCAAGAGCGTCGCGCTGCTCAAGCCGCGCGGGCGACTGGTCTTCTACGGCTCCGCCGCCGGCGGCAAGGAACTTCCGACGGTGTCCATGAACGACGTCAGCGGGCTCCGGTACGTCACCCACTTCACGATGTCCGCCCTCGACGGTGATCTGAAGACCATCGAGGAGGGCGCCCGCGAGGTCAGCGAGATGGTGCTGTCCGGCCAGGTGCGCGCCGTGGTCCACACCGAACTTCCCCTCACCGAGGCGGCCAAGGCCCACGAGGTCATGGAAAGCCGCACCCAGCTCGGCCGGGTCGTCCTCCTCCCCTGAGGCACCGGACCGCCCGGCCCCGAACGGCGGTGGCCGGCCGCTCAATTCCCCCGTTGCGCCCGGCCACCGCCCCTCTCCCCACGTCCGATTCCCCCCACGCCCTCCCTCCCCCCATCCGCCTTCACCAGCGCAAGGAAGCAGCCCATGACGGCGTCCGTGAGCACCACGCCAAACCAGGAGAACAGTGACCGCATCGATCCGGCTCTGCTCAAGCTGGGCGTCGTCCTCATCCTCGGCACCATCGTCGCCGTACTCGACGGAACCATCGTCAGCGTCGGCATCGACGCCATCCAACGGGACTTCGGCAGTCCGCTGTCCACCCTGCAGTGGGTGAGCACCGGATACCTGCTGTCGTTCGCCATGGTGGCGCCGCTGAGCGGGTGGGCCACCGAACGGTTCGGTGCCAAGCGGGTGTGGATGGCCTCGGTCGGCTGCTTCGTGGTCGGCTCGATGCTGTGCGGGCTCGCCTGGTCGGCGGGCTCCCTGATCGTCTTCCGGGTGCTGCAGGGCCTCGGCGGCGGGCTGATCCAGCCCATCGGACAGTCGATGATCGCGCAGGCCGCCGGCCCGCAGCGGCTCGGCCGGGTGATGAGCATGCTGGTCGTCCCGCTCACCTTCGCCCCCGTGCTCGGGCCGGTGCTGGGCGGTCTCGTCATCGGCGCCTTCAGCTGGCCGTGGATCTTCTACATCAACGTGCCCGTCGGCATCCTCACCCTCGTCCTCGCCGCCAAGGTCCTGCCGAGCTCCCGGCCCCAGGCAGGCCACCGGCTGGACCTGGTCGGCCTCCTCCTGGCCTGCCCGAGCGTGGCGGCGCTGATGTACGGCCTCTCCGAGGCCGCGGGTGACGCCGGTCCCACCTCGCCCCGCGTGCTGATCCCGGTGATCGCGGGTGCCCTCCTGCTCATCGGGTACGTCCTCCACGCGCTGCGCCACAGCGGCACCTCGCTGCTCGACCTGACCCTGTTCCGGCGCCGCGACTTCAGCGTCTCCGTGGCGACCTCGTTCCTGCTCGGCGCCGCCCTGTTCAGCTCCATGTTCATGCTGCCGCTCTACTACCAGCAGGTGCGCGGGCAGGACGCGTTGCACGCCGGTCTGCTGCTGATCCCACAGGACCTCGGCGTCGCCGTGTCCATGATGTTCGCGGGCCGGCTCGCCGACCGCATCGGCGGACCGCGGCCCATCGTGCTGGTCGGCATCGCCCTCGCCCTGGCCGGGACCCTGCCGTACACGCAGGCGGGCGGCGAGCCGAGCGAGATCCTGCTCGCCGCCGGTCTGTTCGTCCGGGGCGTCGGCATCGGCGCGACCATGACGCCCGCCATGGCGGCGGTGTTCAAGAGCGTCCAGCCGCACGAGATCCCGCGGGCGGCCGGACTCACCAACGTGCTGCACCGCATCGGCGGTTCGGTGGGCACCGCGGCGCTGGCGATGGTGCTCCAGCACCAGCTCACCGCCCAGTCACCGGCCCCGGCCTTCGGTACGTCCTTCTGGTGGGCCTTCGGGATCAGCGTGCTCACGGTGGTGCCGGCGCTGTTCCTCCCCGGCCGGCAGCGCAAGACCAGCTGACCCCGGGCCTCGGGACGCCCGTCGCCGTCGCCCCCGTACACCGACTCAGCCGAAGAACACCGCCCCAGCCGAAGTGCACCCACTCCGCCGACCGACCCGAAGCAGGTGACCCCGTGCGCATTCTGTTCGTCGCCCACGGCCCCGCCCATGTGCCCTGGACGGTTCCGCTCGCCTGGGCGAGCCAACTCGCCGGGCACGAGGTACGGGTGGCGGCCCGGCCGCAGTCCCTCGCCCAGGTGACCGGGGCCGGCCTGATCGCCGTACCGGTAGGTGACGCGGTCGCCGGCGAGACCTTCGCCCGCTGGGCGGCGCCGGACTCCGCGGAACGTGCCGCGCGGGTGCCCGACGACTGGCCCAGCGGACCGCTCGGCTGGCCCGAGGAGCGGCGGCTCAGCTGGGCCGACCAGGTCCTGGCGCTCGCCGACGCGCTCGCCGACGACCTGGTGGAGTTCGCCCGGTTCTGGCGGCCCGACCTGGTGGTGCACGACGTGGGCGCGGTGGCCGGACTCGTCGCCGCGGCCGCGGTCGGTGTGCCGTCCGTCGCCCACAACTGGTGCCAGCCCCTCGGGCTCTACTTCCTGCACGAGGACGAGGTGCCGCCCGCCTACCTCCGCATCTTCGAACGCCACGGCGTCCGACCGAGGATCGGCACGGACACCTGGATCGACTGCACCCCGCCCGCCCTCCGCATCCCGCACCCGGTGCCCCGTATCCCCATGAGATACGTGCCCTACAACGGCTCGGGCCAGGTGCCGAGATGGCTCATGGAACGGTCGGAACGCCCCCGCGTCTGTGTCACCGGAGGCGTCACCACCGGCGCGATCGACGAGCTCGGCTCGCAGACGCTGGAGCAGTTCGCCGAGCTCGACCTCGACGTCGTCATGACGGTGGCGCGACCGGACGCCTTCGAGGACCGGCCGCTGCCCGGCAACGTACGGCTGACCGGCTGGGTGCCGCTCACCGCGCTGCTGCCGGTCTGTCAGGGACTCGTGCAGCACGGCGGATCCGGTACGACCATGACGGCCCTCGCCCACGGGGTCCCCCAGGTCGTCGTGCCCGGCGGACCCGGCACTCCCCAGAACCTGTGGGCCGAGCAGATCGAGCGCTCCGGCGCGGGCATCGGACTCCACCCCGAGGAGCGGTCCCGGCCGGGTCGCCTGGCCGCGGCCCTCACCGAACTGCTGGGCAAGGACTCCTACGCCCGGCGCGCGGCCGCCCTGCGCGAGGAGATGGCGGCCATGCCCGGCCCGGCCCAGGTGGTGCGCCACCTGGAAGCCCTCGTACGGAGCTGACCCCGACCGACGCGCCGGACCCGGCGCGGCGGCACCGCGCCCGACTCCCCATCACCGAACCCGGATCACCGAACCCGGATCACCGAACCCGGACCACCGAACCCAGAGAGGCAAGGCCAGTCATGAATGACACCCGGACCACCGTGGACATGCCGGAGGTCAGCTGGACCGCGCTGGGCGCGGCCTGGACGCGCGCCCAGGAGGGCCGCAGGGCCGACCCGCTGTTCACCGACGACCTCGCGACCCGGTTCGTCGAGGCGGTGGGCGCGGACGCACCGTACATCCAGGCGGGCGAGGAGGCGCTCGCCCAGGACGAGCAGGACGTGCTCGCCAACCCCTTCACGGCCATGGGGGACTACGTCGCGATCCGCACCCGGTGGATGGACGACATCCTGCGCGCCGCGGCCGACGACGGCATCCACCAGGTCGTGCTGCTCGCGGCGGGCCTCGACACCCGCGCCTTCCGCATCGACTGGCCCGAGGGCACCAGGCTGTTCGAGCTGGACCTGCCCGAGCTGATCGACTTCAAGGAGGCCGTGCTCAAGGCCGACGGGGCCGTGCCCGCCTGCGAGCGCCACGCCGTCTCCTTCGACCTGCGGGAGGGCTGGTCGGCCGCGCTGCGCGCCGCCGGCTTCGCCCCGAGCCGGCCCACCGTCTGGCTGACCGAGGGACTGCTGCACTACCTCACCCCCGCCGACAACCAGCGCATGCTCGACGACATCAGCGCGCTGTCCGCCCCCGGC
Source organism: Streptomyces sp. cf386 (assembly GCF_900103585.1). Classification (GTDB taxonomy): domain Bacteria; phylum Actinomycetota; class Actinomycetes; order Streptomycetales; family Streptomycetaceae; genus Streptomyces. The sequence goes on along the minus strand of NZ_FNHV01000015.1, from coordinate 227,867 downwards.
AGCCGACTGGTCGCCGACCACATCGACGCGGCCATGATGAGCGGCGACCACGCCGACACCGCGGACTCGACCGGCCTCGAATACGACCAGCTGGTCAGGGGCGGCCCGGGTGAGCCCCCGGTGTCCTGGCTGCGGCGGACCGGCTGGCGGGTGGAGGCGCACGCCCCCGCGGACTGCGCCGTGGCCTACGGCCGTCCCGTGCCGCCGCTGCTCGATCCGGCCGTGCCCGGCAGCGTCCGGGACGGTGCCCTGTTCCTGTCCGCCCACTGGAGCGGCGGGGAGCAGGACGGCGCATGAACCACGTGCGGTCCGGTGTCCCCGACGCCTCGGCATGCCGTGCGCCCGCGCCACAGGGCTGCGGGCGGGCCGTCGTCGGTACGCCGGCCCGCCCGCCCGCGTCCGCCGCGCACACGACACCCGGAGCACCGGACCGGGACACCGCGTCCGCCCGGGTCGCCGAGCTGGAACGCCTGCTCGGCGACCCGGGCGACCCGGCCAACCCGCACGGCTTCGAAGCGCTGCTCGCCGCCGACGAGGCGCGCCGGCCGCCCGGCCCGACCGGGCAACTGCTGGTCTCGGCCGGGCTGACCGCCGAGTTCGTGCCCGTGCGGCACGGCGGGCGGCTGGCCCGGGCCGACACCCTGGCGCGGGTGCTGCGTCCGGTCTTCCGCCGCGATCTCGCCCTGGGCTTCGGCCTCGGACTGCCCTCGCTGTTCGCCGCCGGGGCGGTGTGGACGGCGGGCAGCGACAGACAGCGCGCCGACGCCGCGCGGCTGCTGCTCGGCGGTGGCCGCGCGGCGATCGCCCACCACTCCCTGGCGCACTCCAACGTCATCTACCGCGACGAGGTACGCGCCACCCGAGTCCCGGCCGGGTTCTCCCTGACCGGCGCGAAGGAGGCCGTACTCAACGCGGACCGCGCGGGCGCACTCGTCGTCTACGCCCGCACCGAACCCGCACCCGGCCCGCGCAGCCACTCCGTGCTGCTGCTGGAGCCCGACGCGCTCCCGGCCGACCGCTGGTCCCGGCTGCCCCGTCGGCTCACCCACGGGATGCGCGGATGCTCGTACACCGGAGTGGAGTTCACCGGCTGCGAGGTGGGCGCGGACACCCTCGTCGGCGAGCCGGGCGCCGGGGTGGAGCTGGCGCTGCGGGCCTTCCAGCTGAACCGCTGCCTCGTCCCGGCGGCCGTGCACGCGGGGGTGGACACCGCGCTGCGCATGGCGGTCCGGGCGGCGACCGCCGGTCGTAGCGGGTCGCTCGCACGCCGCCTCCACACCCCGCTTACGGGTGTCCTCGCCGACCTGCTCACCGCGGACTGCCTGATCCGCGCCGGGCTTCGGACGCTGCACCTCGTGCCGGACGGCTCCAGTGTGCTGGCCGCCGTGGTGAAGTACCTGGTCCCCGATCTGCTGCGGGAGGCCGTGGAGGAGCTGTCCGGTGTGCTCGGCGCGCGCGGCTACCACCGCGGCGGCGACTTCGGCGGCTTCGAGAAACTCGTCCGGGACCTGCCGATGGCCGGGCTCGGCCACGCGGGTACGGCGGCGTGCCAGGCGGTGATCATGCCGCAACTGCGCGGTGCCGCGCGGACCTGGACCCTGTCGAACGAGCCGCCCGCCGCCCTGTTCGCCCCGGAGGTGTCCCTGCCCCCGCTGGACTTCACGGCGTTGCGGCCCGCGGGCGGCCATGACGCCCTGGCCGCGACCCTGCGGGGAGCGGCGGCCAGGCTCGCCGAGGGAGCTGCCCCGGCGGGCCCGACCGGGCGGGCCCTGGGCGAGCTGGCCGACAGCTGCGCCCGCGAACTGCTCGTGCTGCGCGAGCAGTTCCGCACCCGGCCCGCCTTCGACCGCGGCGCCCCGCCCGGCCCCGAGGCACTCGCCGCGGTGGACCGCTATGCGCTGCTGCTCGCCGCGGCGGCCTGCCTGGGGGTGTGGGAACGGCAGGACGGGCGGGATCCGTTCCTCGCCGGCGCCGAGTGGCCGGTCCTCTGCCTCGGCAGGCTGGTGCGCAGGCTCGGGCTGCCGGTCCCCGAACTGCCGCCGGAGTGCGTGCCGAGGATGCTCGACGAGGTGCTGTCCCGCTTCGCCCGGGGACGCGGCTACGACCTGCACGGCGACGTGCTGGCGGACGCGGCTCGGTGAGCGTCGCCGGCGTCCGCGCCGCCGTGTGGTGGAGAAGGGCACGAACATGACGTACGACGACCGGATCGGCGATCCGGTACACGCGGTGGGCCCGCAGGGGCCCTGGGACGACGTCCGCTCCCTCGTGGCGGGACGCGGCATCGCCGTCGTCTGCGCGACCTGGCCGCAGTGGCTGCCCGCCGTGCAGGACGACCCGGCGTTGCGCTCGCTGCTGGGCCGGGACTGGGACCGTTTCGTCCGCACCCCGGAGCCCACGGTGCGGTCCCGCTTCGCGGCCTCGCGGATGATCGTCAAGTACGCCGCGGGTGCCGCGCTCGGCACCACGCCCGAGTCCCTCGAACTGGCCTACCGCCCCGGCGGACGCCCGTATCTGCGTGGCTTCGACCAGCTGGAGATCAGCCTGACGCACACCGAAGAGGTGATCGCCGTCGGACTGAACCGACGCGGCCGCATCGGCGTCGACGTCGAGCCGCTCGGGCGGACGCTCCACCGGGACGTGGAGCACCTGGTGTGCACACCGGACGAGCGGACGGCGCTGGCGGGGCTGCCCACCGACGTCCGGGAGCGGGAACTTCGCCGTCTGTGGACGTTGAAGGAGGCGTACACGAAGGCGCTCGGGCAGGGCATGCGGCTGGGGTTCACCCAGTTCGGGTTCGGCCCGGACGGCCGCGGTGGGCTGCGCACGCCCCAGGGTTCGCGCGGAGAGCGCGGGGAGTGGGCGTTCGCCACCTTCACCGTCTTCGGCCGCTGGCTGCTGAGCGTGGCGGGCCATGACGCCGGTCTCGATCCGGATCCGGACATCCATGTGGACAGCATGCTCGACGAGAGGTTCATGGCGGCCGTGGCGGACTGGTCCCCGTAGCGCCCGATTTAGTCCCCGGCACTCGCACATGCGGACGGTTAGGATCGGCGGCTGGAAGCGGACGAACGGGGGACGCATGCTTAGGGTTCTGCTTGCCGAGGACATGCTCATGCTCCGGCGCGCACTGGTGTCGCTGCTGGAGCTGGAAGAGGACATCGATGTCGTGGCCGAGGTGGACTCGGGGGACGACATCGTGCCCAAGGCGCTGGAGGTGCGGCCGAACATCGCCGTCCTGGACATAGACCTGCCCGGTATCGACGGCATTCGCGCCGCGGCCCGGCTCCATGAGGAACTGCCCGAGTGCAGAACCGTCATCCTCACCAGCCTGGGCCGGCCCGGAAACCTGCGCCGGGCCCTGGAGGCGCACGTCAGCGGGTTTCTGCTGAAGGACCACGACCCGGCCCAACTGGCCGACGCGATCCGTTCGGTGGCCGCCGGACAGCAGGTCATCGACCCGCACCTGGCCGTCGCCACGCTGCAGGCCGCGGAGAGCCCGCTGACACCGCGCGAGGGGCAGGTGCTGCGGCTGGCGGCGGACGGTGACGACATAGCGGACATAGCCCGGAAGCTGTTTCTGTCCGCGGGGACCGTCCGCAACTATCTGACGGCGATCGTGACCAAGCTCAACGCACGTAATCGCGTGGACGCGATCCGGATCGCGCGGGAATCGGGCTGGCTGTGACCGGACGGGGCACCGGGCCGGACTCCACCGCCTCCAGGGGAACCGTGGCGACCAGCTCGAACCACCCCTCGGCGGGCACGCCCACGGTGAGCCGTCCGCCCTGGGCGGCCACCCGGGTCCGGAGGTTGCTCAGCCCGCTGCCCCCGGCCTCGCGCTCCCCGGCGGTGAGCAGGGAGGTGGCCGTCCCCACACCGTCGTTGGCGATGCGCAGACGCAGGTCCGGGCCCTGACGGGTGGTCTCCATCACGCACTGCTGCGCCTTGCTGTGGCGCAGCATGTTCGTGATGCCCTCCCGCAGCACCGTGGCCAGCACGGTGTCGGTGGCCAGCGGCAGGGCCGCCTCCTCCAGCCGTACCGTGGTCCGTATCCCCAGGTCGTTCAGCATCGACTCGGCGGCGGCGATCTCCGGGACGAGATTCATCTGCCGGTAGCCGCTGGCCACCGACCGCACGTCGCTCAGCGCCTGCCGGGCGGTCTGCAGCACCTCCCGCAGCTCGCGCTCGGCCCGGTCGGGCTGGGGGTCCATCAGGCGGAGCGTCAGTTCGCACTTGAGCGTGATGGTCGACAGGCTGTAGCCGAGCAGATCGTGCAGGTCGCGGGCGAAGCGCAAACGTTCCTGCGTGACCGCCAGATGGGCCAGCTCGCTGCGCGCGGACTGCACCTCGCGCACCAGCTCCGTGAGCCGGCTGAGCGCGTACAGCACGAGCCCGGTCAGGCAGGTGGCGACAACGTTGTACGCGAACTGTTCGTACCGGTAGCCGACCGCGAACTGGATCAGGCCCGTCAGCGCCGCGACCGCCCCGAAGGCCGGCCAGGCGAACACCCGCGGCAGCACCAGCAGCATGGACGCGCTCAGCAGCCCCGGCATCCCCAGCCAGGCGGCATGGAAGAAGGCGAACGGCAGGAAGGTGAGCAGGGTCTGCGCCGCCAGTGTCCAGTACCGGTACGGCACCAGCCGCTCGATCAGATGCGGAAACGAATGGCACAGCTGCAAGGTGCACAGCAGCGCCAACGTGCCGGTGAACTCGACCAGTCCGGTCGTCGAGTACGACGACTCCGGGATGTAGGAGAGGGCCACGGCGGCGAAGCCGAGGAGCACCACGAGCGTGATGGTCGTCGCCAGCCGGGGCGCCATGTCGGTCGCCCGTTGCCGGCCGGCTGGTCTCGCCCCCGGAGGGGATTCCTCCGCGGACAAGGAGTCATGGCTGACCCGCTCGGAAGGCATGCTCATCAGTCCCCCAAATCCCTACGAGCTGGACCCGACACGTGCCGGCCGAATACGGCCCCACCGCGCTCGCCCACCCCCTGTGCAAAGCCCAAGGGGGAGCTTAGTGTCCTGCGCAGGGATTATGGAGAGCGCGTACGGGTCACCGCGCCACCTGCTCGACGATGCGCCGCAAAGCCTCCACACAACGCCGGCGCCAGTCCGATCCGTTGACCGGGACCACCCGTTCCTGCCGGTCCTCACGGGCCGTCGGCAGCGTGCCGAGGACGAACTCGCCGATGCTCGACTCGGTCCGCCAGTCCAGGCCCAGGGCACGCGCCGCCAGATCGCTGTCGCCGGTCGACAGGGCGCACGGGGCCAGCCCCATGGCCGTACACACCAGATACAGCGTCTGGTGCAGCGCGCCGACGTCCTTGAGCAGCGCACTGTAGGCGAAGCCGCTGTACTTCCGGGTCGCGCGGCGGAACCGGGCCGTCGTGGTGATGAGCAACGGCGGTTCGCCGGTCAGCTGCGCGGTCTCCTGCGCCTGGGCCAGCAGTGAGTCCACCAGGACCGGTTCGGCCTCGACCCGGCGCAGCGTGTGGTGGACCGGGTCGTAGTGGTACGAACCGCGGTCGAGGCCCTCGCACCGGCTGACCGTCAGATACAGCTCCAGCGCGTACGTGGCCCCGAGGCTCGGGTAGGGGCGGTCGGTGACCAGCGGCGCGTACGGGTCGCCGGCCGGGTCGGCCACCAGCGACCGGACCCGGGCGCAGCGGTACAGCAGCTTGCCCAGCTGGGCCAGTGTCAGGGGATGGTCACCGTAACTGCGCACCATCGACAGTGCTTCCAGCGCCAGCGTGACCGGCGGATCCTCGGCCAGGACCTGTTCCAGGCGGGGATAGGGGAGTGCGGTGGTGCCCGCCCGGCGGGGCGGGAGGACGGCCGGTTCGGGGCTCGTCGTCGCGCCCGGCTCGTAGGTGGCGCCCGACGGGCCGTCGTGCCGGCCCAGCCGACTGCGCGCGTGCATCATCAGGTCGAAGGGGGACCAGTCCACCAACGCCGGATCCCGGTCCTCCGCGAACTCCCAGCCGTCGCCCGACTGTTGCGGCTCCCCGCGCACCAGCAGTCCGGCCTCGGCCAGATACCCCACCGCGGAGCGCACCGTGCTCACCGGCACCCCCAGCAGTGCGGTCGCCTCGCGCACCGAGGTCGGACGCGAGAAGCAGACCGCGAGCCACGCGGCCAGGACGTCGTGCAGCGACACCCGCACCGCGGACAGCGGGGACTCGATGCACAGCCCGCCCTCCTCCACCCGGAGCGACGCGAAACGGGAGAGCCGGTGCACCACGTCGTCCCGCGGCTCCCGCGGCACGAAACGCGCGTCGGCGGAGATCGGCACCACGGACAACAGCAGCCGGCCGGTGTCCGTGGCCAGGGATCTGACGACGACGGACTGCAGGGTGTCGAGCGCCCGGGCGAGCCGGGCCGCCTCCGCGCCGCTGCCGGGCGTCCCGAACCCGGGCACCACGTTGCCCAGGGAGACCGGCCCGTAGGACATGCGCTCCACGGTCTGGCACAGGGTGTCGTCCGGGCCCGGCAGACGTACGTCTCCCCAGCGGGTCATCAGCACCAGGTCGCCCTCGCCGTCGTCGGGAAACTCCACCAGCGTGTCCTGGCGCAGCGACCACAACTCCACGACGTCGTAGTGCGTCCGGAGCGGGTGCGAGGTGCGGCTGCCAGGCATGGAGGGACCGATCTGTACGACAGGGGGAGCGGGCGAGGGGAGAGCCGGGTGGAGATGGGTCACAGGAAGAGCGGAACGGGATTGAGGTCCTCGTAGCGGATGGGGGTGTCGAGGCGGCCCAGGCGCACGGGGACGTCGTAGAGCCTGCCGGGACCGAACCGTGCCCAGAAGCTGCGCAGTCCGGGCACGATCACCTTCACCACGGGCAGGCCGAGATCCGGCCGGGTCTGATCGAGCACGAGCAGGTCCAGGCCGTGGGCGCGGGTCAGGTCCTCGATCGTGCGGATGTCGTCGAGGAGGTCGGGGCGGCGGTCGTGGTGGACGAAGTCGCCGGGGGCGCGCACCGCCGCGCGCGGATCGGGCACCAGGTACGGGTGGCCGTCGACCGTGGCCGTCCGCCACCAGTCGAGCGCGGCCGGCTCGTCGCAGGCGTACCCCGTGCCGTCACCGGGTGCCGACACGACGGGCGGCAGCATCTGATTGAGCTCGGCCACCGCCCGGCGGAGCGCGATCCGTGGGTCGAAGTGGGCGCCGAACCCGAGCGAGATGTCCTCGGTGCGGGTGCCGGTACGGCGGGACAACGCGGCGAAGACCGGAATCCCCAGGTCGCTGGTGAGGTCGAGCACCCACACCTCGCGGCCCAGGCGGGCGTGCGCGTCGCGGACCCCGGACACCCAGGCGTCGCCGAACGCGCCTAGGTCCAGGCCGGGTTGACGGGTGCGGTTGTACCACCACAGCGCGACGGCGTCCCGCTCGACGAGTTCCAGGAACCCCTGCACAAGGGCGTCCTCGGCACTGCTCCCCGCCGCCGATCCGTTGGAGTTCGCCAGGCAGGACCGGGCACCCGGGCCGCCCGGCGCGTCGTAGTACAGCAGGGCGGTCGGCAACAGCCGGCGGGTGTTCGCGGTCAGCGACCACACCGGCGTCCAGTCGAGCGGAGCGTCCTGGTCGAAGGGTTCGGGCACCCGGTGCGCCGGGGCATGGGCGGCGTTCCACTGTTCCCGGTCGGCGAACTGCCGTGGGTGGAACAGCTGGACCGTGTCCGGGTGGACGGCCTCTCCGGAGAGCTCCCGCCAACTGGCCCGCAGCGTCGGCTCGTCGCCCTGGAAGTAGCCGCTGTGCCGCTCCAGCGCCTCGCACAGCGCGCTCACCCGGGCGTTGAGCTCGCTCGTGCCCTTGCCCGAGCTGTGGCTGCGCAGCCCGGCCCGGACCGACGAGAGACCCCTGGGACGGGCCACCGGGTTGTGGCCCGCGTGGAAGCAGTTCAGGAACTCGGGACCGCGCCGGTCCCGGCGGATCTCCTTGACGACCCCGGTCAGCGGGTCGACGAGATGCCCGTACTCGGCCATGACCTGTGCGGGTGTCAGGGCCCGGTCTCCCGCGGCGTCCTGGTCGGCCTTGGCACGGCTGCGGGGGACGAACGGGGCGTCGGTGCGCCGGGTGACGAGGTCCGGGGTGCCGCAACTCGGGCACTGCGGGCGGCGTCCGAGGGGATGGCGCCGCCCGTTCAGGCCCAGGCTGTCCAGGGTCCAGATGGCGTCCTGGCCCGGATAGCGGTAGCCGGCCAGCCACTTGACCGCCTCCAGCGCGGCCAGATGCAGGCCGAGGGCACGGCCCGCCGCCAGCGAGGAGCGCGGCAGCACCACGCGTCGGCCCAGCGACCGGTCCACGTGCGCCTCGGCCGGCCGGTTGCGGCGCAGCTGGTGGGCGGCGCAGTGCCAGCAGGCGGTCTCGCCCGGCCGGAACACCGGGCCGATCCAGGGACTGTCGCCCCCGGTGCGGACCAGCAGCCAGGGGGTGCCCGCGGCGCGGTGCGCGGCGTCCACCTCCGCCAGCGCGGGGTCGAGGTAGTCGTCGCAGACCACCACCGCCAGCTCGGGCCGTCCGCTGCCCGAGTGCAGCCGCAGCCCGGCCGCCCTCAGCGCGTCGGCCAGTTCCGGCACCTCCGCCGCCCCGGCCCGGGCGGCCAGGGCGCCGACCGTACCGGCGCGGGTCTGCCGCACGGCGGCGGGGGCGTCCATGCCGGCCAGTTCCCAGAAGGCCAGTTCGGAGGCGCGGTCCTGGCAGGCGGACTCCCACGGCGCGAGCAGACCGGCGTCATCGAGCCGGTCGAGGACCGTGCGGGCCGTCTGCTCGGGCACTGCGGCGGAGGCCTCGGCGATCACCTGGTCCCGGGTGCGGGTCCCGTCCAGCAGCGGCACCAGGGCGGTCACCCCGGTTCCGCGCAGCGCGCTCACCCCGCGCTCGGACACGAGGTACGCCCCTTCGTCCGGGACCACCTCCGCCGTCAGATGCGGTTTGAAGGCGAGGCACGGTGCGGTGGCCGGCGAGTTGTTCACGTTCCCCCCTGAAAAGCCCGGACGAGTTCACTGCGCTGAGACCGGACCGCCCGTTCTGCGGTGGGCGGTGGGCCGGCGTCAGGCGTCGAACCGGTCCTCGACCCAGCAGATGCAGGTACCGGGCTGGAACTCCTCCGTGGCCTGCGGCGCCAGGTCTTCCAGGACCAGGTCGTCGCCGCAGGCGGGGGACACGGAGGTGGGGGCGGTGGTCGTCCTGTTCATGGGTGTGCTCCTGAGTGACGAGGTGGGGAAAGCGACGAGCAGAAGCATCCCCAGCAGGCCGTCGGTGCGGCCAGTGCGGTCGTCACGCGTCGTCCATGAAGTCTTCATGGGTCACCCATGGCGACATTCACTCCGCCTTGAGGACGCCCGCACTGGTGGTCGTTCCGGCCCCGGTGTCAGCGTTGATCCACCGTTCAAGCAGGAGGAAACGTCGTGGAAATCAAGGTTCTTGGACCGCTGGACGCTCAACTCGCCGGGAGCTCGATCGTGCCCACCGCCGGCAAGCCGAGGCAGATCCTCGCGCTGCTGGCCCTCCACCGGAACCGGATCATGCCCGTCCCCACACTGATGGAGGAGATCTGGGGAACGGAGCTCCCGCGCAGCGCGCTGACCACCCTGCAGACCTACATCCTTCAGCTGCGCCGCCGCATAGGCGCGGCACTCGGACCTGACTCCCCGCACACGGCCAAGGACATCCTGGTCACCAGCCACGGCGGCTATCTGCTGCGCACCCCGCCGGACGCGCTGGACGCCCACGTGTACGAGCAGTTGGTGGAGCAGGGACGCACGGCCTTCGACGCGGGGGACAACGAGCGGGCGTCCTGCCTGCTGCGGCAGGCGCTGGAGATGTGGCGGGGCCCGGCGCTGGTGGACGTACGGGCCGGCACGATCCTGGAGGTCGAGACCGTACGGCTGGAGGAGAGCCGGCTCGGCACACTGGAACTGCGCATCCACGCGGACCTCGCCAGGGGCCGGCACGCCGCGCTGCTCACCGAGCTGACGGCGCTCGTCGCCCGCCATCCGCTGCACGAGGGACTGCACTCGCAGGCCATGGTGGCGCTGTACCGCTGCGGGCGCCAGGCCCAGGCGCTGGACGTCTACCACGCCCTGCGCGGCCGGCTCGTCGAGGAACTCGGCCTCGAACCCTCCACCCAGCTGCAGCGAGTGCACCACGCGGTGCTCACCGCCGACCCGGCGCTCGACGTCCCCGGCGTCCGGCAGGCACCCGCCTTCCAGCCCTTCGCCGCCTGAGTGACCGGCCCGCGGACCAGGACCTGCACGGGGCGGAGGCCGCGCAGGTCCTGAGCGTCTCAAGTGCCGTTCGAGGCCCGTCGACCAGGCTTGCCGGTATCCGGAGCACACGAGAACCGGCAGGCCGAGGAGGACTCATGACGGGGGAAGCGGCGAGGGACCACGAGCCCGTGCCGGTGTACTGCTTCGCACACGCCGGGGCAGGCGTGTCCGCCTTCCACCGGTGGCGGCAGCGGCCCGACCCCGCGATGGGGCTACGGCCGGTGCTGCTCCCCGGCAGGGAGAAGCGCCGGGACGAGCCCCGGCTCACCGAACGCCCCGCACTCATCGCCGACCTGCTGCGCTCGCTCGGCCCGCTGCCGGTCCCACCACGCCCCTACATCCTGTACGGACACAGCCTGGGCGGCCTCGTCGCCTACAGCCTGGCCCGCGCACTGGCCGACGCCGGACTTCCCGCACCCGCCCTGGTCGCCGTCGGCGCCTGCCCGCCGCCCGACGCCGTGACCCCCCTAGCCGACAGCGCGGAGGCCTCCGACACCGAACTGGTCGCGATGCTCTCGTCGTTCGGTGCCGTACCGCCCGGCGCCCGGCCCGGCGGCACCTGGTACCGGGCCGTGCTGCCCGTCCTCCGTGACGACCTGCGGCTGGCCCGCGCCCTGCGCGGCGCCGCGACCCGGCCCCTCGGCGTCCCGCTGCTGGCCGTCGCGGGCCGGCGGGACCCGATCGCCGGACCCGGCGTCATGGCCGGCTGGCGGGAGTGGACGACGGACGCGTTCGTCGAGCGCGTGCTTCCCGGCGACCACTTCTTCCTCCGCGACCGTGAACTGCCCCGTCTGCTCGGCCGGGCCTGTCGCACCCTCACCCGTTTCGCGGGGCGCACCGCACCGGTGCCCGTACCGATCCCGCAGGACCGGCCGGCGCACGGCGCTCCGCGCGGCCCCCACCACACCGGAACCAGCAGGAGATCACCCATGCCCATGGGGACAGCCACAAGGGACAGCCGATGAACCGTCGTGTCGTCATCACCGGAATAGGCGTCGTCGCCCCCGGAGGGGTGGGCACCAAGGCGTTCTGGGAGCAGCTGACCGCCGGACGCACCGCGACCCGGGGCATCAGCCTCTTCGACGCCTCGCCGTTCCGCTCCCGGATCGCCGCCGAGGTCGACTTCGACCCGGCCGAGCACGGTTTCACCTCCGAGGAGGCCGAACGCCTCGACCGGGCCGCACAGTTCGCCCTCACCAGTGCCCGCGAGGCGGTCGCCGACAGCGGGCTGGACGCGGACCTCGACCCGCTGCGCACCGGCGTCGCGCTGGGCAGCGCGGTCGGCTGCACCATGGGGCTCGACGTCCAGTACAACCGCGTCAGCCGCGGCGGATCCGACTGGCACGTGGACCACACGCTCGCCGTCGAGCACCTCTTCGACTACTTCGTACCGAGCTCGATGGCGGCCGAGGTCGCCGTGCTCACCGGCGCCCGCGGACCGGTCTCCATGATCTCCACGGGATGCACCTCGGGTCTGGACTCCGTCGGGCACGCCGCCGAGCTGATCCGCGAGGGCAGCGCGGACGTGATGATCGCCGGGGCCACCGAGGCACCCATCTCACCCATCACCGTGGCCTGCTTCGACGCCATCAAGGCCACCTCGCCCCGCAACGACGACCCCGCCACGGCGTCCCGGCCCTTCGACCGCACCCGCAACGGGTTCGTCCTCGGCGAGGGCAGCGCGGTCCTCGTCCTGGAGGACATCGAGCACGCCCGCCGCCGGGGCGCGCACATCTACGCCGAGATCTCCGGCTTCGCCAGCCGCTGCAACGCGTACCACATGACCGGTCTGCGCCCCGACGGCAGGGAGATGGCCGAGGCGATCCGCGTCGCACTCGACGAGGCCCGGCTGGACGCGACGGCGATCGACTACATCAACGCCCACGGCTCCGGCACCAAGCAGAACGACCGGCACGAGACGGCGGCGTTCAAGCGGAGCCTGGGCGAGCACGCGCACCGGGTGCCGGTCAGCTCCATCAAGTCGATGATCGGCCACTCACTGGGCGCCATCGGCTCGCTGGAGGTCGCCGCGAGCGCCCTGGCCATCGAGCACGGCACGGTGCCGCCCACGGCCAACCTGCACGAACCCGACCCGGCCTGCGACCTGGACTACACCCCGATCACCGCCCGGGAACAGCGCATCGACACCGTCCTCAGCGTCGGCAGCGGCTTCGGCGGCTTCCAGAGCGCCATGGTCCTCACCAGCCCCCGCTCGAAGGAGACGGCATGAGCACCACCGCCCCCGCACACCTCCCGTCCGCGGCGCCGCACGGGAGCGCGCCGAGCGGCCGGGGCACACCCGCCGACCGCGCCGTGGTCACCGGGATCGGCGTCGCCGCCCCCAACGGGCTGTCCACACCGGTCTGGTGGGAGGCCGTCCTGCGCGGCGAGAGCGGCATCCGGCCGGTCAGCCGGTTCGAGTCGGGCCGCTATCCCTCGTCGCTGGCCGGCGAGGTGCCCGGCTTCGTCGACGCCGACCTGATCCCCAGCCGGCTGCTGCCCCAGACCGACCGCATGACACGGCTGGCCCTCGTCGCCGCCGAGGAGGCCCTGAGGGACAGCGGCATCGGCCTGGAAGAGCTCCCCGAGTACGGCGCGGGCGTCATCACCGCCGCCTCGGCCGGCGGGTTCGAGTTCGGCCAGCGCGAGCTCGAAGCCCTGTGGAGCAAGGGCGGTCAGCACGTCAGCGCCTACCAGTCCTTCGCCTGGTTCTACGCCGTCAACACCGGTCAGATCTCCATCCGCAACAACCTGCGCGGACCCAGCGGCGTGCTGGTCACCGAGCAGGCCGGCGGCCTCGACGCGGTCGCCCAGGCGCGCCGCCAACTGCGGCGCGGAGTACGGCTGGTGGTGACCGGCGGGGTCGACTCGGCGCTGTGCCCGTGGGGCTGGGCCGCCCACATCGCGGGAGGCCGCATGAGCACCGGCGACCGCCCGGACCGTGCCTATCTGCCCTTCTCGGCCGACGCCGACGGCCATGTCGTCGGCGAGGGCGGAGCCCTGCTCGTCCTGGAGGACGCGGACTCGGCCCACGCCCGCGGCGCCCGGCCCTACGGCGCCGTCGCGGGATACGCGGCCACCTTCGACCCGGACCCGAGCGACCCCTCCGGGCTGCGCAGGGCCGCCGAACTCGCCCTCGCCGACGCGGGAGCGGCCGGTGACGAGGTGGACGTCGTCTTCGCCGACGCGGCCGGCGAGCGGGACCAGGACCGTGCCGAGGCGGTGGCGCTGGCCGACCTGTTCGGCCCGAACGGCGTTCCCGTCACCGCGCCCAAGACCATGACGGGCCGGCTCTCGGCGGGCGGAGCGTCCCTGGACCTCGCCGCCGCCCTGCTGTCCCTGCGCGACCAGGTGGTGCCGCCCACCGTGAACGTGACCGCGCCCGCCGAGGACTGCCCCATCGACCTGGTGACCGGACGCCCGCGCCCGCTGGCCCTGCGCACCGCCCTCGTACTGGCTCGGGGCCGGGGCGGATTCAACGCCGCCGCGGTCGTCCGCGCCGCCAGCTGACCCTGCCCGCAACCGCCCCGCGCACCGCACGCGAGAAGGAGAAACCGACACCATGCCCCTGCAGTTGACCCTGGACGACCTGACCACCCTGCTGCGCGAATGCGCCGGCGAGGACGAGACCGTCGATCTGTCCGCCAACGTGCTGGACGTCCCCTTCGTCGAACTCGGTTACGACTCGCTGGCCATCCTCCAGACCACCGGACGCATCGAGGTCACCCACGACCTGTTGCTCGACGAGGAGGCCGTGACCGAGGTCGAGACCCCCCGCCAGTACCTCGACCTGGTCAACGGGGCGCTCAGCGCCCAGCAGACCGCCTGACCCGAACGGCGCACCGGGCAGGCCCGCCGAAGGACCTGCCCGCCGCATCCACGACCGTCCCAGCCGGAGGAGTCGCAGCGTGACCACGCACCATCCCACCGCACCGGACCTCACGGGCCGCACCGCCCTGGTGACCGGGGCCACCCGGGGCATCGGGCTCGCCGTCGCCCGCAAGCTGACCGCCTGCGGTGCCACTGTGCTGCTCAACTACGCCCACGACGAGGCGCGCGCCGCCGAAGCCGTCCGTTCACTGGCCGGACTGCCGGGCACCGCGGCCGCGGTACGCGCCGACATCACCGACCCGGCCGCGCTCGACGGCCTGTTCGACGAGGCCGAGCGACGCCTCGGCGGCCTCGACATCTTCGTGCACAACACCTCGTACTTCCGGCCGTCGGCGACCCTCGGCACCGCGCCCGACACGGTCGACCGTTCACTCGCCGTCGCCCTGCGTCCGCTGCTCGCCGGGGCGCCCCGGCTCGCCGAGCTGATGGCCGGCCGCCCCGGCCGCATCGTCGCGATCTCCAGCGCGGGTGCCCGCCGTGTCGTGCCGCGCTATGTCTCGGCGGGCATCGCCAAGGCGGCACTGGAGTCCTTGGTGCGCTACCTCGCGGTGGAGTTCGCCGGCCGGGGCGTCGCCGTCAACGCGGTGTCGGCCGCGAAGGTCGACAAGGGCGACGGGAGCGTACCGGCGGAGGTGGCCAAGGCGATCGTCGGGCGCACCCCCGGCGGACGCCTGACCACCCCCGAGGACCTCGCCGACGCCGTCGCGCTGCTGTGCACCGACGAGGCCGCCTGGCTCCAGGGCCAGGTCCTCGTCACCGACGGCGGCCTCGGCCTGGTGGCCGGGTGAGGGGGCCGTCATGACGACACCGGAACCGCATCCGCCCCGCGACCCCGGAGCACCGGTCGACGACCTCCCGGAGACGGACGTCTGCGTCGTCGGCGCCGGCCCGGCCGGTCTGGCGCTCTCCCTGATGCTGCTGTGCTCGGGCGTACGGGTGACGCTCCTGGAGAAGTCCACCCGCCTGGAACGGGAGTTCCGCGGGGAAATCCTCCAGCCGGGCGGCCAGAGCATCCTCGACAGCCTCGGCGTGCTCGCCGCGATCCGCAGCGCCGGCGCCTGCGAGCTCGACGGGTTCCAGCTCGTCGACCGCGACCGCGTGCTGCTCGACATCGACTACCGGCGCCTGCCGCCCCCGTACGACCATCTTTTGGCGGTGCCGCAGCGCCATGTGCTGGAAGCGCTGCTGGCGGCCTGCCGCACCCTGCCCGGCTTCCACTACCTCGACGGCCACCGGGTCAGCGGGCTGATCCAGGACACGGGCCGGGTCACCGGAGCCGTCGCCGCGGGACCGGGCGGGCGCCGTCGGGTGCGCGCCGCGGTGGTCGTCGCCGCCGACGGCCGCTTCTCCAAGACACGTGCGCTGGCCGGGATCGACGCCGGGCGCGTCGAGGCGTTCCGGCACGACGTGCTGTGGTTCAAGCTGGACGCGCCGGAGCGGCAGACCCGCCGGGTCCGGGTGCACCGCACCGGACACAGCCCCGTGCTCGTGCACGACTCCCACCCCGACCGTTTGCAGATCGGCTGGACCCTGCCGCACCAGAGCTGGCCGCGGATCGCCGCGCGGGGCGTCGACGAGGTCAAACGCGAACTGGCCGCCGCCCTGCCGCAGTTCGCGGACCTCATCGAGGACGGCATCGGCCGACTCTCCGACCTCTCGCTGCTGGACGTGTTCGCCGGCAAGGCGGACGAGTGGACGCGGGACGGGCTCGTCCTCGTCGGCGACAGCGCCCACACCCACAGCCCGCTGGGCGCGCAGGGCATCAACCTGGCGCTCCAGGACGCCGCGGTGCTGCACCCCGTACTGCTGCGGGCGCTTGCGGACGGCGACACCTCCAAGGAGCGGTTCGCCCCCTTCGTGGACGCGCGGACGCCCGCCGTGAACTCCGTGATGAAGATGCAGCAGATGCAGGCCAAGGGCATGTTCGGGGCCGGCGGGCCGGCGGCCGACCTGCTGCGTTCCACTGTCGCCCGGCTGATCCGGCACAGCCCCCTCGGCGTGCGGATCACCGACAAGGTCGCCTTCGGCCGCACCCCGGTCGAGGTGCGGACCGACCTGTTCACCACCACCCCCGCGGCGCGCCCGGCGGAAACCGCCGTACGAACCGCACGAGCCGCACGACCGGCGTCCCCGACGGACCCGGCCAAGACGGCACCAAGGAAGGGATGACCCCCATGCACCTCATCGACCTCTCCTCCCCGGTGGACGCCGCGGCGTGGGAACCCGATCCGGTGGAGCACAAGATCCTCACCCCGGCCGAGGGCGCCCGGCACATGAGCGAGGAGATGAAGGCGCACTTCGGCATCGACTTCGACCCCTCGGTGCTGCCCGACGGCGAGTTGCTCTCGCTGGACACCTTCACCCTCACCAGCCACACGGGCACCCACGTCGACGCCCCCTCGCACTACGGATCGACCGCCTCCTACGGCACCCCGCGGCACATCCACGAGATGCCGCTCGACTGGTTCCACCGCCCGGCCGTCCGCCTGGACCTGCGCGACCAGCCGGTCGGTGCCGCGGGCGTCGAGGTGCTGGAGAAGGCGATCGCCCGGATCGGGCGCACCCCGCAGCCGTACGACATCGTGCTGCTGAACACCGGCGCCTCGGCCTACGTGGGCACACAGAAGTACTTCACCGACTTCACCGGGCTCGACGGGGAGGCGACCGATTTCCTGCTCGACCTCGGAGTGAAGGTGATCGGCACCGACGCCTTCAGCCTGGACGCGCCCTTCGGCCACATGATCCGTCGCTACCAGGAGACCGGGGACCGATCGGTGCTGTGGCCCGCCCACTTCGCCGGACGCCGCCGTGAGTACTGCCAGATCGAGCGGCTGCACAACCTGGACGCGCTGCCCGGCGACTTCGGATACACCGTCTCCTGCCTCCCCGTGAAACTGGTCGGCTCCGGCGCCGGCTGGGCCCGCGCCGTGGCCCTGGTCGAGGAGTGAGCGCGATGACACAGGACCTTGAGTCCCCTGCGGCCCCGCTCCGGCTGGTGCTGATCGTGGGCAGCACGCGCACCGGCCGGTTCGGCGCCGGAGTCACCCGCTGGTTCGCCTCCCAGGCAGCCGGGCGCACCGATGTCGAGATCGATGTGGTGGACCTCGCCGAGGTCCGGCTGGAGCAGGAGTTCCCGGCGCCCGGCCAGGCACCCGGGCCCCGCACCACCGCACTGGGATCACGACTGGACCGAGCCGACGCGTTCGTCGTCGTCACCCCCGAGTACAACCACAGCTTCCCGGCACCGCTGAAGGACGCCGTCGACCGCTTCCGCGCCGAGTGGCGGGCGAAGCCGGTCGGATTCGTCTCGTACGGCGGAATGTCGGGAGGCCTGCGAGCCGTCGAACAACTCCGTCTCGTGTTCGCGGAACTGCACGCCACGACCGTCCGGGACGGGGTCAGCTTCCACAACGTCTGGGAGTGCTTCGACGTCGACGGCGGCCCGAAGGACCCCACCGGGGCCGAGGCCGCGGCCAAGAAACTGCTCGACCAGCTCGCCTGGTGGGCGTCCGCGCTGCGCGAGGCCAGGGCGCGGCGCCCGTACGAAGCCTGATGCCGATCTCGCAGAGCCGGAGAACCGGAGCGAAGATTCCATGCACGCCGAAGAGCTGAGCGTTCCGGGTGCCTTCCTGATCACCCCGGAGCCCTTCCGGGACGACCGCGGATCCTTCCACGAGGCCCTGCGCGTCGACGAGTTGGAGAAGGTCACCGGCCGCCCCTTCGCGGTACGGCAGATCAACTTCTCGGTGTCACGGCGCAACACGCTCCGCGGCATTCACAGCGTGTCCGTGCCGCCCGGCCAGGCGAAATACGTCTCATGCGTACGCGGTGCCCTCCGGGACATCGTGGTCGACCTGCGTCTCGGGTCACCCACCTACGGCGAGTACGCCAGCAACGACCTCGACGCGGAATCCGGAAGGTGCGTCTACGTACCCGAGGGCGTCGGACACGGATTCCTCGCCCTCAGCGACGACACCTGCATCTGCTACGTGCTGTCCAGCGCGCACGTACCCGGAACCCAGATCGACATCGACCCGCTCGATCCCGAACTGGCGCTTCCCTGGGGCTTCGACGAGCCGCCGGTGATGTCGGCCAAGGACGCCGGGGCGCCCACCGCGGCGGACGCGGCAGCCGCGGGGCTGCTCGCCAGGTGGCAGGACGTGCGCTGAAGCGGTGCACGGGCCACGGAAACGGACCGGAACAGGACCGGAACAGGACACCGGAACAGGAGGGAGTCGCGGATGAGCGACAGCAGAGCGTTGATCTTGGATGGGGTCCGCGCGTACCACAGGGAACAACAGGGCGACGGCGGCTTCGTGCCCGGCGTCACCGAGATCTGGCCGTCCGGTGCGGTGCTGGACGAGAGCGACCGGACGGCCCTGGTCGAGGCGGCACTGGACCTGCGGATCGCGGCCGGGCGCAGCTCACGGAGGTTCGAGTCGCTCTTCGCCCGCAAGCTGCGCCGCCGCAAGGCGCATCTGACCAACTCGGGATCATCCGCCAATCTGCTCGCCGTGTCGGCGCTCACCTCGCCGCAGTTGGGCGACAGCCGGCTGCGTCCGGGCGATGAGGTGATCACCGTCGCGGCGGGCTTTCCCACCACGGTCAACCCGATTCTGCAGAACGGCCTGGTCCCCGTCTTCGTCGATGTCGACCTGCGGACGTACAACACCACCGCGGAACGCGTCGCGCGGGCGATCGGCCCCAAGACCCGGGCCATCATCATCGCGCACGCCCTCGGCAACCCCTTCGACGTGGCGGAGATGGCCCGGCTCGCCACGGAACACGATCTGTTCCTCATCGAGGACAACTGCGACGCGGTGGGTTCGACGTACGACGGACAGCCCACCGGCTCCTTCGGGGACCTGTCGACCGTGAGCTTCTACCCGGCCCACCACCTCACCATGGGGGAGGGCGGCTGTGTGCTCACCTCGAACCTGGCGCTGGCCCGCATCGTGGAGTCGCTGCGCGACTGGGGACGGGACTGCTGGTGCGAGCCCGGTGAGAGCAACAAGTGCCTCAAGCGCTTCGACTACCGGATGGGCACGCTCCCGGACGGCTACGACCACAAGTACATTTTCTCGCACGTCGGTTACAACCTGAAGGCGACCGACCTCCAGGCCGCACTCGGCCTCACCCAGCTCGCCCGGCTCGACGAGTTCTGCGCGGCGCGACGGCACAACTGGCGTCGGCTGCGCGAGGGACTGGACGGGCTGCCGCACCTCGTGCTGCCGGAGGCGACCCCGCGCAGCGATCCGAGCTGGTTCGGCTTCGCCCTCACGGTCGACCCCGCGGCCCCCTTCGCCCGGCGGGAACTGGTCGACTTCCTCGAAGGCCGGAAGATCGGCACCCGCAGGCTGTTCGCCGGCAACCTCACCCGGCACCCCGCCTACCTGGACCAGCCGCACCGAGTGGTCGGCGATCTGACCAACAGCGACATCATCACCGAGCACACCTTCTGGGTCGGTGTCTATCCGGGCCTGACCGACGAGATGATCGACTACGTCGTCTCCTCCATCAAGGAGTTCGTGGGGGAGCGCGGATGACCGTCGCGACCCCCCTTCTCGCTCCCCGCGAGGACACCGCACTCTCCGCCCGCCTCGCCCGGTCGGCGGCCACGCACAGCAGCGTGGGGCTCGACGGCCGGGACGTCGACGCCTGGCTCGCCGAGCGGGCCGGGGCCCACGCCTTCCGGGTCGACCGGATCCCCTTCGCCGACCTCGACGGCTGGTCGTTCGACCCGGGCACCGGCAACCTGGGACATCGCAGCGGGCGCTTCTTCACGGTCGAGGGACTGCACGTCACCCTCGGCCAGGGCGGGGACGGCGCGTGGCAGCAGCCCATCATCAGACAGCCCGAGGTCGGCATCCTCGGCATCCTCGCCAAGGAATTCGACGGAGTACTGCACTTTCTGATGCAGGCGAAGATGGAACCGGGAAACCGCCCGCTGCTCCAGCTCTCCCCGACCGTGCAGGCCACGCGCAGCAACTACACCAAGGTGCACCGGGGCGCCGACGTCAAATACGTCGAGTACTTCACCGAACCGGCCCGTGGCAGGGTGCTCGCCGACGTCCTGCAGTCCGAGCACGGGTCCTGGTTCTACCGCAAGGCGAACCGCAACATGATCGTCGAAGCACACGGCGAGGTCCCCCTGCTCGACGACTACTGCTGGCTCACCCTCGGCCGGATCGCCGAACTCCTGCACCGGGACAACGTCGTCAACATGGATTCCCGCACGGTCCTGGCCTGCCTGCCGTTCGCGGACCGCGAGCCGACGGCGCTGCACTCCGACACCGAACTGCTGTCCTGGATCACCGCGGAGCGGTCCCGGCACGAGGTGCGGGCGCAACCGATGCCCCTCGGCAGCGTGTCCGGCTGGGTACGCGGCACGGACAGCATCGAGCACGAGCACGGCCGCTACTTCCGGGTGGTGGCGGTGTCGGTCGAGGCCGGCAACCGGGAGGTCGGGAGCTGGACACAGCCGTTGTTCGAGCCGCGCGGACTCGGTGTCACCGCGTTCCTCACGCGCCGGATCGGAGGCGTCCCGCACGTCCTGGCGCACGCCAGGGTGGAGGGGGGCTTCCTCGACACGGTCGAGCTCGGGCCGACCGTCCAGTACACGCCGAGCAACTACACCCATCTCGCCCCGGCGCGGCGCCCGCCCTTCCTCGATCTGGTGACCGCCGCCGATCCACGCCGGATCCGCTACGAGGCGGTGCACTCGGAGGAGGGCGGCCGGTTCCTCCGGGCCGAGAGCCGCTACCTGGTGCTGGAGGTCGACGACACGCAGGTGCCGCTCGATCCGCCGCCCGGCTACCGCTGGGTGACACCGGGCCAGCTCACCGCCCTGGTACGGCACGGCCACTACGTCAATGTCCAGGCCCGTACGCTCCTCGCCTGCCTGAACGCCATGGGGTCGAGGCTCTGATGGACCCTGTGCGCATCGGCGTCATCGGCTGCGCGGACATCGCGCTGCGCCGCATGCTGCCCGCGATGGCGACCGCGTCCGGCGTCGAGGTCGCCGCCGTGGCGAGCCGGGACGGGACGAAGGCCGCGGAGGTGGCCAGGGCGTACGGCTGTCGGCCGGTGCGCGGCTACGCGGAGCTGCTGGAGCTGGACGACGTGCAGGCGGTGTACGTGCCGTTGCCCGCCGCGCTGCACGCCGAATGGGTCGAGGCAGCCCTGCGGGCCGGCAAGCATGTGCTCGCGGAGAAGCCCCTGACGACCGAACGAGCCCGCACCGAGGAGCTGATGGCGCTCGCCCGGGCCCGCGGTCTGGTCCTCATGGAGAACGTCATGTTCGTCCACCACGCGCAGCACGCCGCTGTACGGCGCCTCGTGGACTCCGGGGCGATCGGCCCACTACGTGCCTTTCACGCCTGCTTCGCCGTCCCGCGCCGACCGGACGGTGACATCCGCCACCAGCCGGAACTGGGCGGTGGCGCGCTGTTCGACGTGGGTGTGTATCCGCTGCGTGCGGCCCTGCACTTCCTCGGCCCCGATCTGGAGGTGGCGGGTGCCGTGCTCACCCACGGGCCGGGACGACAAGTCGACACATCCGGTGCCGTACTGCTGCACACCCGCGCCGGGGTGAGCGCCCAGCTCTCCTTCGGCCTGGAGCACGCCTACCGTTCCGGCTACGAACTGTGGGGCAGCGAGGGCCGCATCGTCCTGGACCATGCCTTCACACCGCCCGCCGACCACCATCCGCTCGTACGTGTCGAGCGGCCTTTCGGCGCCGAGGAACTCCGGCTCGCGCCGGACGATCAGGTCGCCAACACCGTCAGCGCCTTCGTCACCGCGGTACGGCGCGGCGACCCGACCGACGGCGACTGCCTGTGCCAGGCGGTCCTGCTCGACGAGGTACGTCGCCGGGCTCGACGGCCGAAGTAACTCGCGTTGTCGTGTCCCTGGTCGGACTTATCCACAGGGCGAACCGGAACTTCGCGATCCGCGAGATCGTCTGCGCATGACGCATCACGAAACGACCGGATCGCCCGAAAACGACGACACCAGGGGCACCGACCAACACCAGGCCGACCGCCCCGACCGCACCGCGTACGACGGGCACCCCGCCGAGCACCAGGTCACCCTGCGCACCCCGGCCGAACTGGCCGACGCGCTGCCGTATCTCCTCGGGTACCGCCCCGAGGACAGCATCGTGCTCGTCGCCCTGCACGACAGGGACGGCCGCGGCCGGTTCGGCGGCCGTGCACGGCTCGGCATTCCCGCGAGCGCGGACGACTGGGACTCGGCCGCCGGGCAGTTGGCCGACGGCCTGGTGAGGGGCAGCGAGCGCAGAGGAGCCCGGCCCGAGCAGATGGTCGCCTTCCTCTGCCAGGAACCGGCGACGGGGGAGACGGGCCGGCAGGTCAGGGAACGGCTGCGGCCACTGGCCCAGAAGATGCGCATCGCCTGCGGCAGCCTGGACGTACCGGTGATCGAGGCCCTGTGCATCTCGGACGGGCGCTACTGGTCCTACTGCTGCGACAGGGAGGAGTGCTGCCCGCCCGAGGGCCGGCCGATGGGCCTTCCTGGTACGTCCGTGCTGGCCGCCGCGGCCACCTACGCCGGAGTTCAGGTGCGCGGCACGCTGCGCGAGTTGCGGGCCAGGCTGCTGCCCTGGGAGACCGCGGCCGCCCTGGAGCAGGAGATCGCCCTGGACACCGCGGGCATGGCGCTGGTCCCCAGGATCCTCGACGAGGCGACCCGCGCGGGCGTGGCAGAGGACACGCTGCGGCTGGCCGAGCGCCTCATGAGCCGGTTCGCCGAGGTACCGCCCGCGTCCGGGACCTTCACCGCGGATCTCCGCGACGACGAACTGCTCGGCCATGACGAAGCCGCGAGCCTCATTCTGGGCCTGCAGGACCGCGCGACCCGTGACCGGGCGGCCGAGTGGATGGAGGGCGACGAGGCCGATCCCGCCCTCCGGCTCTGGCGAGCGCTGGCCCGCCGCTGTGTCGGACCGTACGGCGAGCACGCCGCGGCACCCCTCACACTCGTCGGCTGGGTCGCCTGGTCCACCGGCGACGACCTGGAGGCCCGAGAAGCCCTTGCCATGGCACTCGGCGCCGACTCCGACTACCTCTTCGCCCGCCTCCTGCATCAGGCCTGCAATGAGGGTCTGGACCCCGAGTCGATCCGCCGCTGCCTGCGTGCGGAACGCGTGGGCCGCGACCAGCGGGACGCCGGGCGGCTCGACCTGACGGAGGGTGTCGGAGAACCGGAGGGAGTCGGAGAGCCGGAGGACGTCGAAGAGCCGATGGGGAGTGGGGCGGTGAGCACTGGGCGGACGTCTGCTGCGGGTGCTCGTCGCCGAGGTCGGCACCCCGCGGGTTCGGGTGCGCGGACCCGGAAGAGCACGGCTCCGCGCACCCAGAAAAAGGCAGGCGTGGGTCGGAGTGGGACCCGTCCGGACAGGGTGCGTGCCAAGAACGCGGGTGCCGAGGGGGATACGTGAGCCGCCGTCATGGAGGCTGCGGCAGGCCGTGCTCTGTCGGATGCGATCGGCGCAGACTGCGCGTCGGCGCCCGCACCGCCTCAACCTTCCTGGTGAACACGCTGAACGCGGCTCCCTTCAGGCGGGGTCACCCCGTCCCGGGCGTGACCCGGGGGAGTCCCTCCCCGTTCACCTGAGTGGCGGAACGGCTCGACCGGCCGGGCCGCCCCACCGCCCCTGTCACTCCGGATCCCCCGGCCGGCGCCGCACCCACCCGAGGCGCACTGAGCACAGAGGAAGCCGCCATGCCACAGCCCACTCCGACGTCCCCGGCCGCCGACGATCGCACGACAGCCGATGGACCGTTGCCGTCCTTCGGGCTGGACGAAGGTCCGCCTCCGGGCGAGTTCGGCTCGGGGCGGGTCGCGCCCCGACCTCCGAGCGACGCCGCTCGCAGTTCCCCACCGAGCAGCCGCGGGCGGCCCTCTCCAGGTGGCTCGTCCCCTCCGGACCCGGTGGGTCAGGGCCTACCCGCTGCCCTGTCAGCGGACCGGACCCCACCCCCTGTTCGGCTGCCGACGGCAGACCAGGGCGGTCGCACATACCCGTGGGCCGGACGGGCCGAGCTCCCCGTGCAGCCGACAGGGCCGACACCGCGGGGGAGGCCGACAAACCGGAGCCCGAGCCCCGCGCCCGCGTCGCCCGTCGACCGGGGCTCGACATCGCCGCCGCATGCCGACCCCGCGCGGCGCTCCCGCCCGTCTTCCCGCCCACCTCAAGACGCCCTCTCGCCGACTCGGCCAACGGCCCCCTCACCGACACCACCTTCCTCAGCACTCCGGCCCACCGACCTCCCTCCCACCCACGACGCCATGATCTGCGTCGCCCTGCCGGGCCTCGCCATCTCCACGAACCAGGGGCAGTTGACCGGCCGGGGACTGGAGGGCTTCTACCGCGCGGGCCGGCGTGTGCTCTCCCGCTGCCAACTCCGTGTGGCCGGACGCGAACCACTGGCGTTACAGGCCCGGATGACGTCCGCAGACCGCGCCCGCTTCGTCGGCACGCTGCGCGTCTCTCCGCAGACCGGCCCCGACCCGGACGTCGTCGTCGAGCGAACCCGTCACGCGGACGGCACCGAGCTGATCACGCTGACCAGCGCGGCCGTTCGCCCCCTGCGGGTGCCGGTCGAGGTCGCCCTCGGCGCGGACCTGGCCGACCTCGGTGCGATCGCGTGCGGCAACCCGGGACCGGAACTGCCCGCCAGCGTCCACGACTCCGGGCTGCGCTGGTCGTCCCCCAGAGGCAACTCGACGGTGACGGCCGACCCGCCGCCCACTGACGCGCTGGCCTCCGCGGGGCTGCTGCGCTGGGAGTTCGCACTGCCCCCGGGCGGCAGCGCGAGCATCGAGCTGCGGGTGCGGCCGGACGGCGCGGGACCCCTGCGGGCCGTGGGGCGCGCGGCGACCAGCCCGCTGGCGTCCGCGCGGGCGTCCGGCGACGACCCCGGAGTGCGGGGCCTGCTGCGGACGAGCATCGAGGACCTCCAGGCCCTTCTGCTGCGTGACCCCGCCCTCCCCTCCGACACCCACCTTGCCGCCGGAGTGCCCTGGCGCTGCGGTCCGGCCCCGGCCGACACCCTGGCCGCGGCCCGGATGACCCTGCCCTTGGGCACTCGGCTGGCCGTGGGCACGCTGCGCACGCTCGCCCGCACCCAACTCCGGGGCCAGGGAGCGCGGTTCGGCATGATCCCCGGCCCGATCCGGGACGCGGGCACGCACCTGCCCCCGGGCTGCACCGGCACGGAGGCCACGCTGCTCTTCCCCGCGCTGCTCGCGGAAGCCCGACGCTGGGGCATGCCCGAGGCCGAGACGCAGGAGCTCCTCCCGGTGGCCGAGCGGTGCCTGACCTGGCTGCGGACCACCGTGGGCGACGGTACGTATCTGCGCGACCCGCACCCCGGCGGTCCCGTCCGCTGCGAGACCCAGGCCCACGCCCATCGTGCGGCACTGCTCGGTGCCGATCTCCTCGACGCCTGCGGCAGACCGGGCGGCGCTGGGCTGCGGGAGTGGGCCGGGGCGCTGCGGACGGCGTTCCGTGCGGATCTCTGGATCGACGACGTGGGCGGTGGGCGACCCGCCGCCGCCCTGGCCCCGGACGGACGCCTTGTGCCACATCTGGGCGCCGCAGCCGTCCATCTCCTCGACACCGGCCTGCTGGGTGGGGGAGAACTGGCGCCCGGCCTGCTCGACAAGGTGCGGACCGAACAACTCGCCCGACTGCTCGGCGCTCCGGCCATGGACTCGGGCTGGGGCCTTCGAGGGCTGGGCGCGAAGGAGGCGGGGCACAACCCGTTCGGTCACCGCAGCGGCGCCGTGCGGGTCCACGCGACCGCGCTCGCCGTCGCGGGCCTGGCCGCGGCCGACTACGAGAAGGAGGCGAGCGCGCTGCTGCGGGGCGTCCTGGCGGCGGCAGAGGCGTTCGGCCACCGGCTCCCCGAGATGTACGCGGGGGTGCAGCGCACTGACGGGAGCGCTCCCGTCCCACACCCCGCGGCCTGCCGCCCCGCAGCCACGTCGGCGGCGGCCGGAGTGCTCCTGCTGACCACGCTCGCAGGCATCCGCCCGGACGCTCCCGGAGGGACGATCACCCTGCGGCCGATGCGCAGCGCCCCGCTGGGCGAGATCGTCCTGACGGGCTTGCGCGTCGCCGGTGCCCCCTTCTCGCTACGCGTCAGCAGGCTGGGCCTCGCCATGGTCGAGGAGGCGGCCGACGGACTCCAGCTGCGAGCGTGACCTCGGACGTCGCGATCCGGCACGACCTGCGTGACCTCGGACGACGCCACGTGGCACGCCATGCGGGACGTCGGTGAGGTGCATTCCGGCCGAATTGGATCAACCGTCGATGGGACCGGTGAAGGGAGTGTTTATCGTCAAGCAGACGACTATGATCGCCGCATGCCCTACGACCCGTCAGCCTTTCCGCCCTTTGCCGTCACCGTGGACCTGGTCGTGCTGACCGTGCGCCGCCATGCCCTGTGCGCGCTGGCGGTGCGCAGGGGCGAACCGCCGTTCCAGGGGCGCTGGGCACTGCCCGGCGGGTTCGTACGGGCCGACGAGGACCTGGCGCAGGCGGCGGCACGCGAGTTGGCAGAGGAGACCGGGCTGCGCGCCCACGACCCGGCCGTTCCCGCACAGGACAACGGTGCCCACCTGGAGCAGCTGGCGACCTACGGCGACCCCAAGCGGGACCCTCGGATGCGCGTGGTCAGCGTCGCCCACCTCGCGCTGGCCCCCGACCTGCCCGCGCCCCGCGCGGGTGGCGACGCCAGCAACGCCCGCTGGGCGCCGGTCGACGAACTGCTGCAGCAGGGCGCCCACGGTCGCGACGGCGAACCCGTCGCACCGCTCGCCTTCGACCATGCGCAGATCCTGGCCGACGGGGTGGAGCGTGCTCGCTCCAAGATCGAGTACTCGTCGCTGGCGACGGCGTTCTGCCCCACCGAGTTCACGGTCGGCGAGCTGCGCCGGGTCTACGAGGCCGTGTGGGGCGTGGCGCTCGACCCCCGCAACTTCCACCGCAAGGTGACGGGCACGCCGGGCTTCCTCGTCCCCACCGGCGGCACCACCACACGCCAGGGAGGCCGCCCCGCCCAGCTCTTCCGGGCCGGCGGAGCCACGCTCCTCAACCCCCCGATGCTGCGCCCCGAGGTCTGACCCGCGCGCCTGGAACAGCAGGCACGAGGGGCGAGTACGGGCGAGCAAAGGCGAACAAGGATCCGGTCCGGTCGACTGCCGCCCGGGCTACGGGCCTTGCGCTGCCCGGAAAAACGGACATAACGCGCTATCTTGCTGAGGGTGATCCAGGCCATCGGACTGACCAGCGACCCTCGCAAGCAGCTTCCCCCCGCCGTCGACGACGTGTCCTTCGAGGCGTGCGCGGGCCGTGTCACCGCGCTGCTCGGGGCGGCGGGAGCGGGCAAGACGACGGCGCTCAGACTCATGCTCGAACTCCAACCCGGCCGTGGGATCACCTACTTCAGAGGTCGTCCCCTGCATCGCATCGCCCATCCGTCGCGCGAGGTCGGTGTGGTTCTGGGCGATGTCCCGGGGCACCCGGCCCGCACCGTCCGCGGCCATCTGCGCATGCTGTGCGCCGCCGCGGGCGTCCCGGCACGGCGCGCCGACGAAGTCCTGGAGGTGGTCGGTCTCGTCAGCCTGCGCGACGAACGCCTCGGCACCCTCTCGCGCGGCATGGACCGCCGCCTGGGTCTGGCCTGCGCGCTCCTCGCCGACCCGCACACCCTCGTGCTCGACGAACCCGCGGACGGGCTCTCGACCCGCGAGAGCCGTTGGCTGCACCGCATGCTGGGCGCGCACGCGGCCCAGGGCGGCACGGTCCTGCTGACCACGGCCGACCCCAAGGACGCCGCACGCACCGCCGACCGGGTCGTCACCCTGGAGCGGGGCAGGCTCGTGGCCGACCAGGAGGCCACCGACTTCGCCCGCACCCGGCTGCGCCCCCGCGTCGCCGTCCGCACCCCGCACGCATCCCGCCTGGCCGCCCTCCTCACCAAGGAGGCGCGCACCACTCAGCGCTCGGTGGAGGTCGTGCGCGAGAGCGGCAACCGCCTCTCCGTGTACGGCAGTACATGCGCCGTGATCGGCGATATCGCCTACCGCCACGGCATCCTCGTCCACCAACTCGCCGACGAGATCGGGGACATGGGGCCGGCTGCCGCGGCGGACCTCTCGGTGGAGCGGCAAGCGGACCTCTCTGCAGAGCGGCAAGCCGACGAGGCGCCGCTCAAGCCCGCCCGTGAAGCCATGGCGGCACGTGATCGTGAGTGGGCGGCCACGCCGCCGGTGCGGGTGTCGGTGCGGCACAAAGGATCAGCCTCAGCCTCGGCCGATGACCTCCCCGCGCCGCGCGAGGCATCACCGACGCCGGACGGAAGGCCGACCGCGCTCCACACGCCCGCCGGCGAGCCACGACAGGCCGACGCGCCGACCGCGGGCCACGGGCCTTCCTCGCAAGCGAGCCCGCAGTCAGCCGGCTCGCGCCTCCCCGCCTCCTCTCCCGACCACCTTCCCGACCTCCCACCCCCCATCTCGGTCCGCCCCGCCCCCAGCCCCCTCCGCCCCCTCCGCTACGAACTCCGTCGCGCCGCCGGAGTCGGCACCGGCTTCCTCACCGCCGGCGCCGTACTCGTGGTCTCCGCCCTCACCGCCGTACTGCTCGCCCGGGTCGGGCACACGCCGCATCCGCGGCTGCTGGTCGCCTGGCCGCGGGAGCTTCCGCTGCCGCCCGCGGCGCTCGGGGCCGGGCTGCTCGGGGCGATCGCGTTCGGCGAGGAGTTCCGCCACCCCGCCCTGGCGGCGGATCGCGGCACCGTCCCCCGCCGGCTGGGGCTGCTGGCCGCGAAACTCCTCGTCGCCTCGGCCACCGCGCTGGTGCTGGCCTTCCTCACCGTCGGCTGCGACATCGAAGTGCTCTATCTCGTCTACGGACGGGAACTCGCGGAGGTTCCCGCCGACTGGCTTTCGCTGAGCGCGAGTTGGATCGGGCTCATGGTGGGCTGCGCCTGGGCCGGCGTCCTGGCCGCGGGTCTCTTCCGGTCGACCACGGCGGGGCTCGCGGCGGTGGTCGCCGTACCCGTTCTCCTCATGCCCCTCGTACAGAAGGCGATGGAAGGGCCGTCGGTGCGCACGGCGGCCGGATTTCCGCTGCGGCTGCGCGAAGTGCTCCTGTCCCAGTGGCCGTTCGGCGGGGAACGCTATCTGGCCGCCGTCACGCGTGTGATCGCCCAACCCGTCGGAGGCGCACTGACGTTGTCGCTGGCCACGCTGCTCGCCGCCTATCTGCTCACGACCACGCGCAGCAGGGTTCGATGACGACCGTCCCTGCCCTTCCCGGATCCGTCGTGCCCACAACTCCCCGGGGAAAGCCCATTTCTTTCCGATAAGGCGTCAATTGCGATGGGGTGAGCGATCACCCTTTCGTGTGCTTTTCACCAAAGACCTCAAGGGAGTTGGGGACGGCGCCGACAAAGGATCCGTGAGTACCCTTGCGCACACCATGATGACCGCCGCCCGCGCCGCCGACTCCGGTCTCGCCGGCCCGGGCGAACTCGACCGCTACCCCTACGCCGAGGCCCCCGTCGCCGACCGCGTCGGATCCCCCGTCTGGGAAGGCGCGGACCCGGACCTGGGCCGTGTCGGCAGGCGCGCCGCCGGCAGCCGCGGACGCGGGCTGCACGGCCAACTCGTCCAGCAGCTCGGCCAGATGATCGTCTCCGGCGACCTGGGCGCCGACCGTCCGCTCGTGCCCGAGGAGATCGGCCAGCGTTTCGAGGTCTCCCGCACCGTCGTCCGTGAGTCGCTCCGCGTCCTGGAGGCCAAGGGCCTGGTCAGCGCCCGCCCGAACGTCGGCACGCGCGTGCGTCCCGTCAGCGACTGGAACCTCCTCGACCCGGACATCATCGAGTGGCGTGCCTTCGGGCCGCAGCGCGACGATCAGCGCCGGGAGCTGAGCGAGCTGCGCTGGACGATCGAGCCGCTGGCCGCCCGCCTCGCGGCCGGGCACGGGCGTGACGACGTCCAGCAGCGGCTCGCCGACATGGTCGAGATCATGAGCCACGCGATGGGCCAGGGCGACGTGCTCACCTTCTCCCGCGCCGACACCGAGTTCCACTCGCTGCTCATCCAGGTGGCGGGCAACCGCATGCTGGAGCACCTGTCGGGGATCGTCTCGGCCGCCCTTCAGGTCTCCGGCGGCCCTGTCACGGGTTGTGACCGGCCGAACGAAGCGTCGCTGGCGCAGCACAGCAGGATCGTCGACGCCCTCGCCGCCGGCGACGGCGCTGCCGCCGAGACGGCCATGCGCCAGCTGCTCACCGTTCATCCCGAGGTCGAGCGCGTGGTGCCCGCACCCCGCGAGCACTGACCGCACACCCGGTGCGCGACTGAGGACGACGCCTCCCCCTCCTTGGGCGCCGCTTCGGTCTGTGCATCCTCCCGTCGGACCCGCAGGATCCCCACGGATCCTGCGGGTCCGACGGTGCAACGAGGCCGCGGAATCGCAGTACAGTGCATGGTCCACAGCTGTGGGTGACCTCTTCTGCCCTTGTCTGTCCGTTTTTGATCGATTACGGGATGTGACTCGGGCCACGCAGATTGGGCGTAACGCTCGGGGAAACAGCGCGATGACCTAAGAGGTGACAGCCGAGGAGGGAATACAGACGCCGCTCAAGGCGCTGTGCATCCTCCAGGCCCCCGCCCGCACCGTCGGCCCATCCCCAGGTCGGTGGTCGGCTCCTGTCCGCCGTGGACGGGGCCGGAAGCCGTTTTCCAACGTTCCGAGAGGTTGTTCGTGTCGGCCAGCACATCCCGTACGCTCCCGCCGGAGATCGCCGAGTCCGTCTCTGTCATGGCTCTTATCGAGCGGGGAAAGGCTGAGGGGCAGATCGCCGGCGACGATGTGCGTCGGGCCTTCGAAGCCGACCAGATTCCGGCCACTCAGTGGAAGAACGTACTGCGCAGCCTCAACCAGATCCTCGAGGAAGAGGGTGTGACGCTGATGGTCAGTGCCGCGGAGCCCAAGCGCACCCGAAAGAGCGTCGCAGCTAAGAGTCCGGCCAAGCGCACCGCCACCAAGACGGTCGCGGCCAAGACGGTGACCACCAAGAAGGCCACCGCCACCGCCACCCCGGCAGCGCCCGCCGCCGAATCCGCTGTCGAGGACGAGGCCGCCGCCAAGAAGACCGCTGCCAAGAAGGCGACGACCGCCAAGAAGGCCGTCGCGAAGAAGACCGTCGCCAAGAAGACGGCGGCCAAGAAGACCACCGCCAAGAAGGACGACGCCGAGCTGGTCGAGGAAGAGGTCCTCGAGGACGCCAAGCCCGGCGACGAGCCCGAGGGTGCCGAGAGCGCCGGCTTCGTGCTGTCCGACGAGGACGAGGACGACGCGCCCGCGCAGCAGGTCGCGGCCGCCGGTGCCACCGCCGACCCGGTCAAGGACTACCTCAAGCAGATCGGCAAGGTCCCGCTGCTCAACGCCGAGCAGGAGGTCGAGCTCGCCAAGCGCATCGAGGCCGGTCTGTTCGCCGAGGACAAGCTGGCCAACGCCGACAAGCTCGCACCGAAGCTCAAGCGCGAGCTGGAGATCATCGCCGAGGACGGCCGCCGCGCCAAGAACCACCTCCTGGAGGCCAACC
The DNA here is from genome assembly GCF_900103585.1 of Streptomyces sp. cf386. Taxonomy (GTDB): domain Bacteria; phylum Actinomycetota; class Actinomycetes; order Streptomycetales; family Streptomycetaceae; genus Streptomyces. Next base: position 196,054 of record NZ_FNHV01000015.1, on the reverse strand, counting down.
TCCGTCTGGTGGTCTCCCTGGCCAAGCGCTACACCGGCCGCGGCATGCTCTTCCTGGACCTGATCCAGGAGGGCAACCTCGGTCTGATCCGCGCGGTCGAGAAGTTCGACTACACCAAGGGCTACAAGTTCTCCACGTACGCCACCTGGTGGATCCGCCAGGCGATCACCCGTGCCATGGCCGACCAGGCCCGCACCATCCGTATCCCGGTGCACATGGTCGAGGTCATCAACAAGCTCGCGCGCGTGCAGCGCCAGATGCTCCAGGACCTGGGCCGCGAGCCCACCCCGGAGGAGCTGGCCAAGGAACTCGACATGACCCCGGAGAAGGTCATCGAGGTCCAGAAGTACGGCCGCGAGCCCATCTCCCTGCACACCCCGCTGGGCGAGGACGGCGACAGCGAGTTCGGTGACCTCATCGAGGACTCCGAGGCCGTCGTCCCGGCCGACGCGGTCAGCTTCACGCTCCTCCAGGAGCAGCTGCACTCGGTTCTCGACACCCTGTCCGAGCGCGAGGCGGGCGTCGTCTCCATGCGCTTCGGTCTCACCGACGGTCAGCCGAAGACCCTCGACGAGATCGGCAAGGTGTACGGCGTCACGCGCGAGCGCATCCGCCAGATCGAGTCCAAGACCATGTCGAAGCTCCGCCACCCGTCGCGGTCCCAGGTGCTGCGCGACTACCTCGACTAGGTCGCAGCCGTACGACACACAAGGCCCGGTCTCCCGCGTGGAGACCGGGCCTTCGCGCTGTCGCCGCAGGTGCGGGGTGCGGCGGCCTGACTCACTCTGGGTTTCCCATGACCACCCGAGAGTGAGGAGCGTCATGCGTCGTACCTTTGCCCGGGCGCTGGCCCGGCCGCTGGTGCTGGCGGCGGCCGCCGCCGCCATACCACTGATGTCCGCCGCCCCTGCGGCTGCCGACAGGGTCGTCATCGGCGGATTCCCTGTCGATGTGTCACACAGTCCCTGGACCGTCGCGCTGTCCAGTCGTGACCGGTTCGGAGGTACCCGGGCCGGTCAGTTCTGCGTCGGTGTGGCGGTCAGTCGTACCACCGTCCTCACCGCGGCCCACTGCATGAGCGAGGAGGTCCTCGGGACCACGCCGGACCAACTGAGCGACTTCAGTGTCATCGCGGGCCGTACGGATCTGCTGTCGAGCGGTGGTCAGGAGATCCGCGTCCGGCGCACCTGGGTGAATCCGGACTACGACAGCGCCACCAACGCGGGCGACTTCGCCGTGCTCACCCTCGCCCAGCCGCTTCCGTCCCGCTCGGTGATCGGGATGGCGGGCCCCGGCGATCCCGCCTATGTGCCGGGGGCGGCGGCCCTGGTCTACGGGTGGGGGGACATCACGGGCGCGGGTGACTACGCGCGAGGGCTGCGGGCGGCGCGTGTGCATGTGCTGCCCGACGCTCTGTGCAGGAAGGCGTATCCGGGCGGCGGTGAAGGCAGGTACCTGGCCGACAGCATGGTCTGTGCCGGGGAACCGCTCGGAGGGCGGGACGCCTGCCAGGGGGACAGCGGAGGGCCGCTGGTCGCTCAGGGGAAGCTGATCGGGCTGGTGTCCTGGGGCACCGGCTGCGGTCGTGCGGGCAGTCCCGGCGTCTACACGCGGGTGTCCGAGATCACACGGACTCTGCGCTGGACCGTCCGGGCTGCCGACCGGGCCTGAGGAGCCGCGGTTATGAGCGCGGGCGGCTGTCCCTGACGCCAGGGACAGCCGCCCGTCAGCCGGCCTGCGCCGGAGCTGGCTCGTCGTGTATGCGAGGTGTCAGCGCTCTTCTTCGGACGCCGATGCGGGAACGGACGTAAGCCGCTCCGTCTCGTCCTGTATCTCAGCGGCGATCTTCTTGAGTTCCGGCTCGAACTTGCGACCATGGTGGGCGCAGAAGAGCAGTTCACCGCCGCTGAGCAGGACGACGCGCACGTACGCCTGGGCGCCGCAACGGTCGCAGCGGTCAGCGGCCGTCAGCGGGCTCGCGGGGGTCAGAACAGTAGTCACGTCGCCTCTTCTCTAGCTCGACGAGCTGTCGTACCAGGGTCAACATCCAACCAGCCCCAAAACGTTCCCGCTCGTGGCTTCTCCCAGAGTGAAATTTTTCCGGGGCGGCCGGCTGCTGCCGGCTTGGCGGCGAATGTGCCGTATTGCGTCTCTGTCTTGCTTACGGTTTCGCGCGGTCGGTCAAGGTCAGGTCCTCCCGGCTGGCTTGCCGGTTTGTTCATGAGGACGTGCCCGGAGCCTAAATGGTTCATGCCTGGAAGGGAACGTGATATGTACTTCACCCCATCGAGGGATCGAACACGCATGCGACTCTGGACTAGTCTGTGTTTCGCACGAGGGTGGCGTTACAACGGCTCTACCAGGCCTCGGTACCCTCTTGACGGCGACCGAAGCCGCGCCCTTACCCATCAGGGCGTCACCTGAAATTCAGCGAGGAGCGAACCGCGTGACCGCCGAGACGTCCGTGCCGTCCACAGCGCTGCTGGCAGGAGCAGACCGGGACGGGTCCAACTACACCGCGCGGCACCTGCTCGTCCTCGAAGGACTCGAGGCCGTACGCAAGCGCCCGGGCATGTACATCGGTTCGACCGACAGCCGCGGTCTGATGCACTGCCTGTGGGAGATCATCGACAACTCCGTCGACGAGGCCCTCGGTGGCTACTGCGACCACATCGAGGTGATCCTCCACGACGACGGCTCCGTGGAGGTCCGGGACAACGGCCGGGGCATCCCGGTCGACGTCGAGCCCAAGACCGGTCTGTCCGGCATCGAGGTCGTCATGACCAAGCTGCACGCCGGCGGCAAGTTCGGTGGCGGCTCGTACGCCGCCTCCGGCGGTCTGCACGGCGTGGGCGCCTCCGTGGTGAACGCCCTGTCCGCGCGGCTGGACGTCGAGGTGGACCGCAACGGCAACACGCACGCCATCAGCTTCCGGCGCGGCGTGCCCGGAGCCTTCGCCGCCGACGGCCCGACCGCGAAGTTCGAGGCCACGGGCGGTCTGCGCAAGGGCAGGAAGATCCCCAAGACCCGCACCGGCACGCGCGTGCGGTACTGGGCCGACCGCCAGATCTTCCTCAAGGACGCCAAGCTATCCCTGGAGAACCTGCACCAGCGCGCCCGCCAGACCGCCTTCCTGGTGCCCGGCCTGACGATCGTCGTCCGTGACGAGTTCGGCCTCGGCGAGGGCGGCAGCAAGGGCGAGGAGTCCTTCCGCTTCGACGGCGGCATCAGCGAGTTCTGCGAGTACCTGGCGGCCGACAAGCCGGTCTGTGACGTCCTCCGCTTCGGCGGTCAGGGCACCTTCAAGGAGACCGTCCCGGTCCTGGACGAGCACGGTCAGATGACCCCCACCCAGGTCACCCGAGAGCTCGACGTCGACGTCGCCATGCGGTGGGGCACGGGATACGACACGACCCTGAAGTCGTTCGTGAACATCATCGCCACCCCCAAGGGCGGCACCCACGTCGCGGGCTTCGAGACGGCCGTGACCAGCACCATGAACGAGGTGCTGCGCACCAAGAAGATGCTGCGCGTGGCCGAGGACGACATCGTCAAGGACGACGCCCTGGAGGGGCTCACCGCGGTCGTCACCGTGCGCCTCGCCGAGCCGCAGTTCGAGGGCCAGACCAAGGAGGTCCTCGGCACCTCGGCGGCCCGGCGCATCGTGAACACGGTGATCGCCAGGGAGCTCAAGGCGTTCCTGACGTCCACCAAGCGGGACGCCGCGGCACAGGCGCGCGTGGTCCTCGAGAAGGCCGTCGCGGCCGCCCGTACGCGTATCGCGGCCCGCCAGCACAAGGACGCGCAGCGCCGGAAGACGGCCCTGGAGTCCTCGTCGCTGCCCGCCAAGCTCGCCGACTGCCGCAGTGACGACGTCGACCGCAGCGAGCTGTTCATCGTCGAGGGGGACTCCGCGCTCGGCACCGCCAAGCTCGCCCGGAACTCCGAGTTCCAGGCGCTGCTGCCGATCCGCGGCAAGATCCTGAACGTCCAGAAGTCGTCCGTGACCGACATGCTCAAGAACACCGAGTGCGGCGCGATCATCCAGGTCATAGGGGCGGGGTCCGGCCGGACCTTCGACATCGATGCGGCGCGCTACGGCAAGATCATCATGATGACCGACGCCGATGTGGATGGCTCGCACATCCGGACGCTGCTGCTGACGCTGTTCCAGCGCTACATGCGGCCGATGATCGAGGCGGGCCGGGTGTTCGCCGCGGTGCCGCCCCTGCACCGGATCGAGCTCGTCCAGCCCAAGAAGGGGCAGGACAAGTACGTCTACACGTACTCGGACCGTGAGCTGCGCGACAAGCTCATGGAGTTCGAGAGCAAGGGCGTGCGCTGCAAGGACTCCATCCAGCGCTACAAGGGTCTCGGCGAGATGGACGCCGATCAGCTGGCCGAGACGACGATGGACCCGCGCCACCGCACGCTGCGCCGGATCACCCTCTCCGATCTGGAAGCCGCCGAGCGGGTCTTCGATCTGCTGATGGGGAACGACGTGGCACCGCGCAAGGAGTTCATCTCCAGCTCGGCGGCGACGTTGGACCGGTCGCGTATCGACGCGTAGTCGCTGGACTGAGCGGCGCCGGTCGTCGGGTGCGGGTGGCCCCTTGAGGGCCTCCCGCCGTCGGCGGCTGCCGGACGGTATCCGGTATCGGGGCTTTGTGGGGTGCGTCACCTGATGGGGTGAAGCGCACAAAGAAGAAGAGTCGGGGATCTTTCCGTTCTGTCCATGCTTGGGCATGCACTCAAGCGACGGTCGTCCCCGCGGAGCCAGAGGTGCGCGGCTCGACGATCCCTGGTACGACGCCCTCGCCTCCGGATGGGGGGAGTCGGACGATACGCACGCTCCCGAGAGCACCCCGCCTGTCGTCGGCGACGTGTACCTCGAGGTGCAGCGCAGTGCGGCCTTCCGGGAGGTGCGCAGCCGCTATCGGAGGTTCGTGGTTCCGGCGGTTGCCGTGTTCCTCTGCTGGTACGTGGCGTACGTCGTGGCCGCCACGGCCGCGCCGGGGCTGATGGCCCGGCCCGTCACGGGGGCCGTGAACGTCGCCATGGTCGCGGGGCTCGGGCAGTTCCTCACCACCTTCCTGCTCACCTGGGCCTACGCCCGCCACGCACGGCTGCGCCGGGACCGGGCCGCGCTCGAACTGCGCTGGGAAACACAGGAGTTGACGCGCGTCACACAGGGCGGTGCCTCGTGACGGTCGATCACCAGACCCTGGCGCTGCTGCTGTTCGGCGTGTTCGTCGCGATCACGCTGGCGATCACGACGTGGGCGAGCCGCAACCGGCGTGGTTCCGCTGAGGAGTTCTACGCGGGCGGTCGGCTCTTCACGCCCATGGAGAATGGTTTTGCCATCGCCGGTGACTACATGTCGGCCGCCTCCTTCCTCGGCGTCACCGGGCTCATCGCCCTGTTCGGCTACGACGGGCTGCTGTACTCGGTGGGCTTCCTCGTGGCCTGGCTGGTGGTGCTGTTCTTCGTCGCCGAACTGGTGCGCAACTGCGGACGGTTCACCCTCGCCGACGTGGTCGCCGCGCGGATGCGGGAGCGCCCGGTGCGGATCGCGACGGGAACTTCCTCGGTCACCGTGTCCGTTCTGTATCTGGTGGCGCAGATGGTGGGTGCGGGCACGCTGGTCGCCCTACTGCTCGGGGGCAGGAGCGAGGCGGCGCAGGCCTGGACCGTCATCGGCGTCGGCGCACTGATGGTGATCTATGTGTCGTTGGGAGGGATGCGGGCCACCACCTGGATCCAGATCGTCAAAGCCGTCCTGCTGCTCAGCGGCACCGTCGCGTTGACCGTGCTCGTCCTGCTGCGCTTCCACGGCGACTTCGACCGGCTGCTGCTCACGGCGGCCGAGCGCAGTGGTCACGGTGACGCGTTCCTGGCGCCCGGGCTGAAGTACGGCGGTGACTGGACGTCCCGGTTCGACTTCATCAGCCTGGGCCTCGCGCTGGTGCTGGGCACCGCCGGACTGCCGCACATCCTGTCCCGCTTCTTCACCGTGCCCACCGCCCGCGCGGCACGGCGCTCCGTGGTCTGGGCGATCGGGCTCATCGGCGGCTTCTATCTGATGACCATCGTCCTCGGCTTCGGCGCGGCCGCGATCGTCGGGCCCGAGGCCGTGCGTGGGTCCAACGCGGCCGGGAACACGGCGGTTCCGCTGCTCGCCCTCGATCTGGGCGGCGGCGCGGACTCCACCGGAGGAACGGTTCTCTTCGCCCTCGTCGCCGCCATCGCCTTCGCCACGATCCTCGCGGTGGTCGCCGGTATCACGCTCGCGTCCTCGGCCTCGGTGGCCCACGACCTGTACGCCTCGCTACGGCGCCGGCGCGCCAAGCCCCGCAGTGAGGTGGCCGTGGCACGCGTCGCCGCGGTCGGCATCGGCGTGGTCGCGATCGCCCTCGGGCTGCTGGCCCGCGACCTCAACGTCGCCTTCCTGGTGGGCCTCGCCTTCGCCGTCGCCGCGTCCGCCAACCTGCCGGTGCTGCTCTATTCGCTGTTCTGGCGGGACTTCACCACACGCGGTGCCGTATGGGCTGTGTACGGCGGTCTGATCCCGGCCGTGGCGCTCGTGCTGCTGTCGCCGGTGGTGTCGGGCAGCCCCGACTCGCTGTTCCCCGGGGTCGACTTCCAGTACTTCCCCCTGCAGAACCCCGGCCTCGTCTCGATCCCGCTGGGCTTCGTCGCCGGCTGGCTCGGCACCGTCACCTCGGCCGAGGTCCCCGACGAGGCCAAGCACGCGGAGACCGAGGTGCGGTCGCTGACGGGGGCGGGGGCGGTTTAGGGGGCGCCTTGCGGACCATGCCGCCGGGGGGCGTGCGCCCTGGCGCGTGCGGCGCCTTCACCGCCGTACGTTCACAGGACGGCTGACGTTTGGGAGGCCCGCATCCGTATGAAGGGGCGGGCACGGTTCCTTCCCCCGCCCCCACGGGCCGTGCCTCAGGCGCGGGTCGCCCATACGTAACGGTGTTCCGGGCGACCCGCGTCGCCGTACTTGAGGGTGAGGCGGGCCCGCCCCGTGCGCTCCAGGAGCTTGAGATAGCGCTGGGCGGTCTGGCGGCTCACCCCGGTCCGCTCGGCGATCTCCTGGGCCGACAGAGGGCCTTCGGCGTTCATCAGGGAGCGGCGTACGAGTTCCGCGGTGGTGGGGGAGTGGCCCTTGGGCAGGTCGGGCTCCGAGGCGGCCGACAGGGCGCCGAAGATGCGGTCCACCTCGGCCTGTTCCGCTTCGCCGCCGCCGTCGAGGGTGCGGCGCAGCTCGGCGTACGCCTCCAACTTGGCGCGCAGGCCGGCGAAGGCGAACGGCTTGACCAGGTACTGCAGCGCGCCGTACCGCATCGCCGCCTGCACCGTGGACACGTCCCGCGCCGCCGTCACCATGATCACGTCGGCCTGGTGGCCGAGTCGCCGCATCTCCTGGACGACCGAAAGACCGGTCCCGTCGGGCAGATAGTGATCCATCAGGACCAGATCGAGCTCGGGCAGTTCCTCCACCTTGCGCAGCGCCTCCGTCGCGCTGTGCGCCTCGCCCGCGACGTGGAAGCCCGGCACCTTCTCGACGTAGGCGGCGTTGACCCGCGCCACGCGCGTGTCGTCGTCCACGACCAGGACCTCGATCATCGCGACTCCTCCTCGGCGACGGGCTGCGCATCTGACGGCGCGGTGAGGGCGGGCTCCAGGTCCGGCTCGGCCAGTGCCTCGGGCAGGACGACCGTGAACTCCGCGCCCCCGCCGGCCGCCTCGCCCACCGTCGCACTGCCACCCTGGCGTTCGGCGAGCCTGCGTACGAGGGAGAGACCGATGCCACGCTCGCGGTGGGCCGGGCGCTTCTTGGTGGACCACCCGTCCGTGAAGATCAACTCGCGCTGCTCCTCGGGGATTCCCGGGCCCGTGTCGCGCACCCTGAGGATCGCGGTACGCGCCTCGGCGCGCAGTTCGACCTCCACGCGCGCGTGCGGCGTGCCCGCGACGGCGTCCAGCGCGTTGTCCACGAGGTTCCCGACGATCGTGACGAGCCCCCTGGGGTCGATCAGCCGGTCCGGGAGCCCCGTGCGGTCCGCCAGGCGCAGCGCGACGCCGCGCTCGGCCGCGACGGTCGCCTTGCCGACCAGGAGAGCGGCGAGCAGCGGGTCCTGGATCTTCTCGGCGACCTGCTCCGCGGTGGCCCGGTGGTCGCCGACCACCTCGCCGACGAACTCCACGGCATCGTCGTACATCTCCAGTTCGAGTAGCCCGAGGAGGGTGTGCATCCGGTTGGCGTGCTCATGATCCTGGGCGCGCAGGGCGTCGATCAGGCCGCGCGTCGAGTCGAGCTCCCTGCCCAGCTGCTCCAGCTCGGTGCGGTCGCGCAGGGTGGCGACGGCGCCGCCGTCGTCGGTGGGCATGCGGTTGGCGACCAGGACGCGCTGGCCGCGGACGGTGAGCAGATCGGTGCCGGTGACCCGGCCGGCCAGCACGTCGGTCGTACGGCCCTCGCCGAGCGCCTCGTCGAGGGAGCGGCCGACAGCCTCGTCACCGATGCCGAGCAGACGTCGCGCCTCGTCGTTGAGGAGGCGGATACGGCCGCCGCGGTCCAGGGCGACCACGCCCTCCCGGATGCCGTGCAGCATGGCCTCCCGCTCCGAGAGCAGCGCCGAGATGTCGGAGAAGGCCAGGTCACGGGTCTGCCGCTGGACTCGGCGGGAAATGAGCCAGGCGGCCAGCGCGCCCACCGCCAGGGCGCCGCCCGCGTAGGCGAACAGCCCGGGGATGGCGTGCAGCAGGCGGGCCCGCACGCTGTCGTACGCGATTCCGACCGAGACCGCCCCGATGATCTCCCCGTCGCCGTCCCGCAGCGGCACCTTGCCGCGGGCGGTGCGGCCCAGGGTGCCGCTGTCGATCTGCATGACCTCGTGGCCGGCGAGGGCCTGGCCCGGGTCGGTCGAGACGGTTCTGCCGATCTCGCTCGACGTGGGGTGGGACCAGCGCACCCCACGCCGGTCCATCACCACGATGTACTCGGCCTTGGTCGCCTCGCGGATCCGCTCGGCCTCCCGCTGGACCGGACCGCCGGCCGTGGCGGGCGTACTCAGCAGGTCCTCGGCGATCTGCGGCTGGGCCGCGGTGGTCTGCGCGATCGACAGCGCGCGGCGCATCGCCTGGTCGTCCAGCTGGTCGCTGAGCGGTGCGAGGAACAGTCCGGTCGCGAGCACCGCGACTCCCGCGGCGATCGCCACCTGCATCAGCAGCACCTGCGCGAACATCTGCCGGGGCAGACCGAGGCGCAGGCGGCGGGCGGGGGGAGTGGGGCTCATACCCATGACGGTACGTGGGCGGGCGGGAAGTCCCGTAGAGGGGTGTGGGGTGGATCTCCTGATCGATGTCGGGCAGGAGTGGGGCACGCGGGTGGCGTGGGGCGGCCGGTTCCCTCAGGGGTGTCGGGTGGAAGCTTCACCTGGGGGGCCGGTGTATCCGGGGTGACCGGCGAGCCGCCCGGGTCAGCTCGCGAGGGCCGTCGCGTTCGTGAGCGCGTGCATCGCCGCCACGTCCATCCGGGCGGGCGAGCCGAGTACCGACCCGCAGCTCTCGGGGCGGGGCGGCAGCGAGGCGCCCTGTGCCACCTCGACCCGCCAGTGACGCCCGTCCACGTGGGCGACGGTCACCTCCCACCGCGGGGCAGCACCGTCCGTCCGTACGACGCTCAGCGCCTCCGCGGCGTCCTCTCCGGTGGCCCGGCGCACGGCCAGCTCGGCCGCCTGGCCCGGCCGCTCCCAGGCCGAGTTCCCGCGGCAGCCCTCGACGACGATCCGGCCGTCCTGGACGCTGTGCAGGACCTCCTTGACGGCGTGGGCCTGCGCCCGGCCGTACGCGTAGCCGTACGGCAGCACCAGCAGCGTCGGTGAGAACCGGTGTCCACCCAGATGAGTGACCTCCCAGACGCCGTCGACGCCGGAGGCGGTGAGCTCGGCCGCGAGAGGCCGGCCCAGGAGTGCGCAGCAGCGGTCCCGCTTGCCGTTCGTGCAGACGAGGGCGAGCGGGTCGCCCGTGTGGGGACGCCCCTGGAGGACCGAGTCGAAGGTGTGTGGGTCACCCATGCCCAGCGCGGCGAAGTCCAGGCCGAGCAACTGCTCGGGGTCGCGGCTCGTGGCAGCGTGCAGCCACACGTTGCCGGGCACGGTGTGGGCCACGTAGACCTGGCGTTCGGCGGGGGCCCCGCAGTCGGCGTGCCGGCCCGGGCGGCGGATCAGCGCGACGCGTACACCCGTGCCCTTCGCGGCGGCCTCCAGGGCGTGGCCCAGCGCGGGATCCAGGTGGCTCTGAGTGAGCGCCTTGGCACCCCACGGACCGGGCTGCTCCAGCAGCAGCCAGGTCGTCGCGGTCGCCGCGGTCCCCGCGATGGGCTCGTCGAGGTCCTGCGAGACGGTTGAGCACGTACTCACAGAGGTGAGCCTAACCTGACTTGAGTCGAGGCGACTTCCCGAGGGGCCCTGTGGTGATCCCTACTCGGGCAGCGGCTGAGGTGGCTTCGGGCCCGTGTAGTGCCCACTCGGTCGCATGCGCAGCGGTCGCTCCCCGTACTCCTCCAGGGCGTGGGCGATCCAGCCCGCCGTACGGGCCACGGCGAAGATCGTCTCTCCTGCCGTGGCGGACATGGCGGAGGACGCCGTGAACACGGCCAGGGCCAGGTCGACGTTGGCGTGCAGCGGAGTGTGGCGGGCGGCCGTGGCGACGATGTCGCGGGCCGCGGCGAGGGCGGGCGCGGAGTGGGGGATCTCCTCCAGGAGCGCGAACAGCACGCGCGCGCGTGGGTCCTCGCCGGGGTAGAGCCGGTGACCGAGCCCCGGAATGCGTCGGCCGGCCCGTAGCTCCTCTGCGATGACGGGCCCCGCGTCGCCCCGGTCGAGAACCTCCATGATCAGCTTGTGGGCGAGGCCGCTGGCGGCGCCGTGCAGAGGGCCCTCGATCACGCCGAGCCCGGCGGAGACGGCCGCGTAGGCGTGCGCGCGGGCCGACGCGGCGACTCGCACGGCGAGGGTCGAGGCGGCCAGGTCGTGATCGACGAGCAGGGCGAGCGCCGTGTCCAGGACGCGCAGCGCGGCCTCGTCGGCGGGCCGCCCGCTCAGCCGGCTCCAGAGACGGTGGGCGAGTGAGCCCTCGTCGCGATAGGTGAACCCGGCAGGGGTGAGGGCGGCGACGAGGGTCGGGATGAGGGTGCGGGCGGTGCCGAGCACGGCCTCCTCGGACAGGTCGAAGCGCAGCGGGTCCACCGACGCGGCGGCGATCGCGGCGACCCGCAACCGGTCGGTGGGACCGGCGTGTTCGGGCAGGGCGTCGACGGCACGGCGGGCGGCGGCGACGGACTTCTCGGGGGCGAGGAAGGTGACGCCGCGGCGCAACCGGCCGGTCCAGAGCCACTCGGCGACCTCTTCGTAGGAGTACCGGGCGGCCAGTTCGGTCGCGTCCACGCCCCGGAAGTAGTAGTGGTCGGTGTCGATGAACGTCAGGCGGGTCCGCACCGACAGCTCACCGCCGGATCCCGAACCGCCCGCACTCTCCCGCTTGTTGCGCCGGGCGAGCGTCTCCACTTCCTTCGCGTCGAAGGTGCTGCCCCGGCCGCCGGGCGCACGGCGGCTGCTGAGGTGACCGCGACTCACGTACGCGTACACGGTCTCGGGCTTCACGCCGAGCAGCTCGGCGGCTTCCCGGGTGGTCAGTCGCCGCCCCGCGGGCCCGGGGCCGGGTTCTTGATCGCGCATGGGGTCACCGTATCCAGAACGCTGAATATTGATCCTTGCATTGATTCAATCAACATTGACAGGGAATGAGTCAAGCATGGACAGTCAAATCAAGTCCAGGGAGGAATCATGTCCGTCAACAGGTCAGCAGCCGGGCTCGTCGAGGTGCCACGTGGACTCGCGGGCGTCGTCGTCACCGACACCGAGGTCGGCGACGTCCGAGGGCTTGAGGGCTTCTACCACTACCGCCAGTACTCGGCCGTGGAACTCGCACAGGCCCGCCCCTTCGAGGACGTCTGGTATCTCCTGGTCCACGGCGAACTGCCGGACGCCGAACGCGCCGCCGCCTTCGCCGCCGAGACCGCCGCCCTGCGGAGGCTGCCCGACGAGGTGGGGGCGGCCCTGCCCGCGATCGCGGCGGCAAGCGGACGCTCCGGCCCGCTGGCCGGCCTGCGTACCGCGCTGTCCCTGCTCGGCGCGGCGAAGGGCTTCCGGCCGGTGTACGACATCGACGCCGACGAGCGCCGCCGGGACACCCTGATAGCGGCCGCGGTCGTTCCCACCCTGCTGACCGCACTGCATCGGCTGGGCAGAGGGCTAGACCCTGTTGAGCCGCGCGAGGATCTCTCGTACGCGGCGAACTACCTGTACATGTTGACCGGTTCGGAACCCGATCCGAGGCGGACGCGAGCGATCGAGCAATACTTGATCTCAACCATTGACCATGGATTCAACGCGTCAACCTTCACGGCCCGCGTCATCACATCCACGGGTGCGGATGTCGCAGCCTGCCTCGTCGGGGCGGTGGGCGCGCTGTCGGGACCGCTGCACGGCGGTGCGCCCAGCCGCGCGCTGGACACCCTTGACGCGATCGGCACCCCCGACCGCATCGACGCCTGGATCCGCGAACGCGTTCTCGCCGGCGACCGCATCATGGGCTTCGGCCACCCGGTCTACCGCACCGAGGACCCCCGCTCCCGAATGCTCCGCGAGATCGCCCAGAGCTTCGGCGGTCCGCGCGTCGAGTTCGCCGTAGAGGTCGAACACCGCGTGGAGGCGATCCTCGCCGAGCTGAAGCCCGGCCGCGAACTCCACACGAACGTCGAGTTCTACGCGGGCGTGGTCATGGAACTGTGCGGTCTGCCGCGCGAGATGTTCACGCCGACGTTCGCCGCGGCGCGGGTCGTGGGCTGGAGTGCCAACGTCCTGGAACAGGCGCAGGACTCGAAGATCATCAGGCCGGTGGCTCGGTATGTGGGGCCGGGGGCACCGGTGGTGGTGCCGGCAGTGGCGTGAGACGTGCCCGGTCCGGGAGAAGTCCCTACCACCGCACGACTGGCCGCGAGCTGGGTGATTTCACTTGTTGAGGAGCGGCTTGATGAGCCCCTGGACGGCGTCGATTGCGGCGCGTACGGCTTCGACTCCGGCGCCTTGCTGACGGCAGAGTTGGAGAATCTCACCCGAGGTGTCCGCGGCCAGCTTCGTCACATAGTCGTCGGGCAGTGCGGTCCTCTCGTAGGCCTCGATGGCTGCCACAACGGTGCCGATCGGAAGGGGCGATGCCTTCGCGGCCTGCTTGATGCGCCTGCGCAGCTCCCCAAGGACGGCCATGTCGGCCTTGGTGGCAGAGAGGGTCGCCAGCCTGTCGAGGCAGACGGCCAGGTCGTCCAGCAAGCGGTCGATCGGGGCGAGAACTTGGGCCTCCTTGTCACGTCGGCGGTGGACGATGTTGATGCCCACACCGATCAGAGCGATGACGAGGCCGATGCCGGCGAAGACCGCGGCCCAAGTTCATGAGGTGTTCAAGCCGCCCTCGGCGGTGCCCGCGGCGTGGAGCAGCGGGTAGGGCCGCAGGGAGTGCGGCATGTGCTCCGCCCCGGAAGCCGGCGTCATGGAAGCCGCAGCGCGTGCGCGGGTCGTGACGGGCCGCTGAGGGGACAGGGCGGCGGCACTGTGGGCGTGCAACAGCGGCAACCCCGCCCCGAGCGCGATGGCCGCGGTCGACCGGCTCACCCGTACGGGCAGAGAACGCCTCCGCGTCGCGCCGTGAGGGAAGGAGTCGGTGCAGCTCAGGGCGGTGCTGCTGCGCGACGGATCGGGAGTGGGCCCGCCGGTGGCCATCTGGGAGATGGCATGCTTGATCTGCACTGGACTGGCTCCTGGTAAGGGAGATGCTGGTGTACTCCCGCCGCTCCCCGTCAGGCCTAGGAAACCTGGGGAGCGGCGGCTGTCTTGTGTCGCCGTGCGGTAGCGCGAGAAGTCCGTGATCGGGGCTGGCGGTTCACCAACGATCTTGAAGATGCCGCAGGCGGGCGGCCTGAGAGACGCGTGTGGCCTGGTGCCGTTCTGGCGCCAGGCCTCATCGGTGGAGATCGAGCAGTGACGGGGTGCCGGCTGCTCGCCGGGTCAGTGGTCCGGCTCGCTCAACGGTTGCGTGCGGCCGGGGAGCGTTACGGTACGAGTCTGGGTGGACGCGTGCTCGTGCGGTGGACTCAGGCGTCGGGGATGTCTGCCTTGGCGCGGATAAGAGTCTCCCGGCTGACGATGACGATGCGCTCGTAGTCGGCGCGGGAGGCGTCGGCGGGCAGTTCCTGCTCCAGAGCTTCCGTGGCCTCGGTGCCGATGACGGCGAAGTTGCCGTCGCTCAGCTCGAACAGGTCCGGGCAGTTGGCTCCCGAGGCACTGCCACGGGCACTGGGAGGCACACCGATGCGGCGCACGATCTTCAAGGGGCTACCGATCCTTACGAGAGGTTGGTGTTCGGCAGCACGTTACTGGGATTGCAGGGGCCCGAGCCTATGCGTCGGCAAAAGTCACTCTGCTCGTGTCGGTGCATTGACCGGTGCCTTCATCGCTTGGTTGATCAAGCCGGCGGCGGGTTGCCCACCACCCACCACTCCTCCGTATCGGCCTCGTCGAGATCCTTGATGAGGCCGTCGACCATACGCCCGATCCGAGCCTCGTCGGACGAGTGCTTCAGGGTGGCGCGCTGCCCCTTCGACGCCTCCCAGTACTCGCGCATCAGCGGATTCTGGAAGAGCTCGCGCGCGTGCCCGTAGAACTCCTCCTGGTCGAGCAGTCCCGCTCGATAGAGGTGGTAGAGGTTGATGTACCAGGCGTTGGCATAGAAGTACTGCCGCCGCTTCTCCGCCGGAATGCCCGGGTCGTAGGTGTCGATCACGGCGGCCAGGGAAGGGTGGTCGATCGCCCGGGACAGCAACTCCCAATGCATGCGCTGCTGGTGTGCCAGAGCCCTGCGCCGGGAGGCGAGTTCCTCGAGCTCCAGACGCCTCACCTGCAGCCGCTCCGTTTCAAGGCGCCGCTGGCGCGCGGCCAGCGTCAGACCGGCGGTGGCGAGCATCAGACCGGCCGCGGCGGAGCCCAGCCTCCTCGCGGCGTTCTTCTTTGTGGCCATGTCAACCCCCGAATCAGGCGGCCGTCCGCCGGTCGTCGGGGTGCGGGTCGACTGGAGGGGACCGGCGAGCGATGGGCGGCGCTTGCCGTCTCCCAGAGTGCCGAGCGGCTCTGATCGGCGGGGGAGGCGGAGAGGAGGCGCACGGAGGGAAGCGAGGGTCGCACACTCCGGCGCCTTGCCCAACGTCTGCCCGGCAAGTGCTGCTAACAATCGTTCACTTCGCGGAGATTCTTCCGGCTCGTATCCTGGGTCGGCATTCAATCCTCATACATGTGCCGAGCCGCGAGCCGGTGCACCCGTCGGCGTGAGAGAGGTCGCACGTTGAGTCAGCCGAGCCAGGGGCCGCAGCAGATTCCGGTCGTCGTACTCGCCGGATTCCTGGGCTCCGGCAAGACCACGCTCCTCAACCACCTCCTCCACCGCAGCGGCGGCACCCGCATCGGCGCCGTCGTCAACGACTTCGGTGCCATCGAGATCGACGCCATGGCCGTCGCCGGCGCGCTCGGCGACTCCACCGTCTCCCTCGGCAACGGCTGCCTGTGCTGCGCGGTCGACGCCAGTGAGCTGGACGTCTACCTGGAGCGGCTCGCCCGGCCGTCCACCGGCATCGACGTCATCGTCATCGAGGCCAGCGGGCTCGCCGAGCCGCAGGAACTCGTGCGCATGGTGCTCGCCAGTGAGCATCCGGGCATCGTGTACGGCGGGCTCGTCGAGGTCGTCGACGCCGTCGAGTTCGACGACACGCGCGCGAAGCACCCCGAGATCGACCGGCACCTCGCCCTTGCCGACCTCGTCGTCGTCAACAAGCTCGACCGGACGGCGGACGGTGAGCGCGTCCTCCGGCTGGTCCGCGAGCTCACCGACCGCGCCGCCGTCGTCCCCGCCACCTACGGCCGGATCGACCCCGAGTTCCTCTTCGAGTGCAGGCCCAGCGAGGAGCGCATCGGGCAGCTGTCCTTCGACGACCTGCACGAGCACCACGATGACCACGACCCTCACGGTGACCACGACCCTCACGGTGACCACGAGGCTCACGAGGCCCGGAAAGCTCACACCGGCCATCTGCACACCGGCTACGACAGCCTGTCCTTCACCTCCGAAGTCGCCCTCGACCCCCGCCGGTTGATCGCCTTTCTCGACACCAGGCCCGAGGGGCTGTACCGGATCAAGGGGTACGTCGACTTCGGGCCGAACGACGTGCGCAACCGGTACGCCGTCCACGCCGTGGGCCGGTTCCTCCGCTTCTACCCGGAGCCCTGGGCGCCCGCCGACACACGCCTCACCCAGCTCGTCCTCATCGGCTCCGGCATCGACGCGTCCGCTCTCCGCAAGGAGCTGGAGGCCTGCAAGAGCGACGCCCCACACGCCGACGAGCAGGGCATGTGGGGCGTTCTGCGCTATGTGCGGGACCCGGAGGCAGCGGTCTTCGAGGAGGCCTAGGACGGCCGACCTGTGCCGAAGCCCAGGACGGTCGGCCTTCGAAGTGGCTTAGAACGGCCCCGCCACCACCGCCACCGTCTTCGGCAGTGACACGCCCGAGCCGTCGCGGCGCGGGTCCATCTCCGGGAGGTCGGCAGGGGTGCCGTTCTTCTGCGCGGCCCGCGCCGGGGCGGCACCCGCCCAGGCCACGGACAGGCAGTCCTCGCCCTTCAGGAACCGCTGGCAGCGCACGCCTCCCGTGGCGCGGCCCTTGCGGGGGTACTGGTCGAACGGGGTCAGCTTGGCGGTCGTCTGGACGGAGTCGTCCAGCGTGCCGCGCGAGCCGGCGACCGTGAACACCACCGCGTCGGCCGCCGGGTCGACCGCGGTGAAGGAGATGACCTTCGCGCCCTCGGTGAGCTTGATTCCTGCCATGCCACCGGCGGGACGGCCCTGCGGGCGGACCTGCGCTGCCTGGTAGCGCAGCAGTTGTGCGTCGTCCGTGATGAAGACCAGGTCCTCCTCACCGGTGCGCAGCTCGACCGCGCCGACGATGCGGTCGCCCTCCTTGAGGGTGATGACCTCCAGCTCCTCCTTGTTGGACGGGTAGTCGGGCACCACACGCTTGACGACGCCCTGTTCCGTGCCGAGCGCCAGGCCCGGGGAGGACTCGTCGAGCGTGATCAGGCAGACCAGAGTCTCGCCGTCCTCGAGGGAGATGAACTCCGACACCGGAGCGCCGCCCGAGAGGTTCGGTCTCGACGCCGTCTCCGGCAGCTGGGGTAGATCGATGACGTTGATGCGCAGCAGACGGCCGGTGGAGGTCACTGCGCCCACCTCGCCGCGAGCCGTGGCCGATACGGCCGAGACGATCACGTCGTGCTTGGTACGCCGCGCCGCGCCGTCCTCCGCGAAGGGGTCACCGTTCGCCGTACGGGCCAGCAGACCCGTCGAGGACAGCAGCACCCGGCACGGGTCGTCCGCCACCTGCAGCGACACGGCGGCGACCGGGGCGCCCGCCGACTCCAGCAGGACCGTACGCCGCTCCGTGCCGAACTTCTTGGCCACCGCGGCCAGTTCGGTGGAGACCAGCTTGCGCAGCTCCGTGTCCGAGTCCAGGATCCGGGTCAGCTCGGCGATCTCCTGGTTGAGCCGGTCCTTCTCCGCCTCCAGCTCGATGCGGTCGTACTTGGTGAGACGACGCAGCGGAGTATCGAGGATGTACTGCGTCTGGATCTCGCTCAGCGAGAAGCGCTCCATCAGGCGCTCCTTCGCCTGCGCGGAGTTCTCGCTGGACCGGATCAGACGGATGACCTCGTCGATGTCCAGCAGCGCCGTGAGCAGGCCCTCGACCAGGTGCAGGCGGTCGCGGCGCTTGCCGCGGCGGAACTCGCTGCGGCGCCGGACGACCTCGAAGCGGTGGTCGAGGTAGACCTCCAGGAGTTCCTTGAGACCCAGGGTGAGGGGCTGGCCGTCGACCAGCGCGACGTTGTTGATGCCGAAGGACTCCTCCATCGGCGTCAGCTTGTACAGCTGCTCCAGGACCGCCTCCGGCACGAAGCCGTTCTTGATCTCGATGACCAGGCGCAGGCCGTGCGCGCGGTCGGTGAGGTCCTTGACGTCGGCGATGCCCTGGATCTTCTTCGAGCCGACCAGGTCCTTGATCTTGGCGATCACCTTCTCCGGACCGACCGTGAAGGGCAGCTCGGTGATGACCAGGCCCTTGCGGCGGGCGGTCACCGTCTCGACCTCGACCGTGGCGCGGATCTTGAAGGTGCCGCGGCCCGTCTCGTAGGCGTCCCGGATGCCGGAGAGGCCGACGATCCGGCCACCGGTGGGCAGGTCGGGGCCGGGGACGTGCTTCATCAGGGTGTCCAGATCCGCGTTCGGGTAGCGGATCAGATGGCGGGCCGCCGAGATGACCTCGGCGAGGTTGTGCGGCGGCATGTTCGTGGCCATGCCGACGGCGATGCCGGACGCGCCGTTGACGAGGAGGTTCGGGAAGGCGGCGGGCAGGGCCACCGGCTCCTGCTCCTGGCCGTCGTAGTTGGGGGTGAAGTCGACCGTGTCCTCGTCGATCGACTCGGTCATCAGGCTCGTCGCCTGGGCCTGCCGGCACTCGGTGTACCGCATGGCGGCCGGCGGGTCGTCGTTGCCCAGCGAGCCGAAGTTGCCGTGGCCGTCGACGAGCGGCACGCGCATGGAGAACGGCTGGGCCATGCGCACCAGGGCGTCGTAGATCGACGCGTCGCCGTGCGGGTGCAACTTACCCATGACCTCGCCGACCACGCGCGCGCACTTCACATACCCGCGGTCGGGGCGCAGCCCCATCTCGTTCATCTGGTAGACGATGCGGCGGTGCACCGGCTTGAGGCCGTCCCGGGCGTCGGGCAGGGCTCGGGAGTAGATGACCGAGTACGCGTACTCGAGGAAGGAGCCCTGCATCTCGTCGACGACGTCGATGTCGAGGATCCGCTCCTCGAACGAGTCGTCGGGCGGCGGGGTCTTCGTGCTGCGGCGGGCCATCGCTGCCGGCTCCTTGCTGAAGCGTTGACGGGATCTGACGCGGACCATTGTGGACCGCGGCACTGACAACCACCGACCAGGACCCGATGTTGGGTTCCCACCCGGCGTCCGAGAAGTGTCACCGACGCACGCACCGACCTGCGACCGAGGGTGCGCGGACCGACGTGTGCGGCGGCCGTTCGGCGAAGGCAAGCCCGCGCCGCGCGGCCGTTCACTCGCCGGAGTGATCGAGCGCCGTTCTGCCCGGGCCGCACCCGCCCATGTTCACCCTCGTATAGGCACGGCGTTCTGACCGGGAACTTCGCCGACCCTTCGGACGCTGCATACAGTGGCAGGAGCTTAAGTCGAACTGCTCGACACAACGCAGCGCACGCGACCGGAAGGACACCTTGCCCATGGGTCACACGGCCACACCGGAGGCACAATCCGGCGGCCTCACCGCGACGGAGCACCGCCTGGCCAACGGCCTGCGCGTGGTGCTCTCCGAGGACCACCTCACGCCGGTCGCCGCGGTCTGCCTCTGGTACGACGTCGGCTCCCGCCACGAGGTCAAGGGCCGTACCGGACTCGCCCACCTCTTCGAGCACCTCATGTTCCAGGGCTCGAGCAGCGTGAAGGGCACGGGCCACTTCGAGCTCGTCCAGGGCGCGGGCGGATCGCCGAACGGCACGACCAGCTTCGAGCGCACCAACTACTTCGAGACCATGCCCGCCCACCAGCTGGAGCTCGCGCTCTGGCTGGAGGCCGACCGCATGGGCAGCCTCCTGGTGGCGCTCGACGAGGAGGGCCTGGAGAACCAGCGGGACGTCGTCAAGAACGAGCGCCGCCAGCGCTACGACAACGTCCCGTACGGCACCGCCTTCGAGAAGCTGACCGCGCTGTCGTACCCGGACGGACACCCGTACCACCACACCCCGATCGGCTCGATGGCCGACCTGGACGCGGCCAGCCTGGAGGACGCCCGCGCGTTCTTCCGCACCTACTACGCGCCCAACAACGCCGTCCTGTCGATCGTCGGCGACATCGACCCGGAGCAGACGCTCGCCTGGGTCGAGAAGTACTTCGGCACCATCCCGGCCCACGACGGCAAGCCCGAGCCACGCGACGGCTCGCTGCCCGAGATCATCGGCGAACAGCTGCGCGAGGTCGTCGAGGAGAACGTCCCCGCGCGCGCGATGATGGCCGCCTACCGGCTCCCGCAGGACGGCACGCGCGAGTCCGACGCGGCCGACCTCGCGCTGACGGTCCTCGGCGGCGGCGAGTCCTCGCGCCTCTACAACCGGCTCGTACGCCGCGACCGTACGGCCGTGGCGGCCGGGTTCGGTCTGCTGCGCCTGGCCGGTGCGCCCTCCCTGGGCTGGCTGGACGTGAAGACCTCCGGCGATGTCGAGGTCCCCGTGATCGAGGCCGCCGTCGACGAGGAGCTCGCCCGCTTCGCGGCGGACGGCCCCACCGCCGAGGAGATGGAGCGCGCGCAGGCCCAGCTGGAGCGCGAGTGGCTGGACCGGCTCGGCACCGTGGCGGGCCGCGCCGACGAACTGTGCCGGTACGCCGTCCTGTTCGGCGACCCGCAGCTCGCGTTCACCGCCGTACAGCGCGTCCTCGACGTCACCGCCGAGGAGGTCCAGGCGGTCGCGAAGGCCCGTCTGCGCCCCGACAACCGCGCGGTGCTCGTGTACGAGCCGACCCCGGCCGAGGACGCCGAGACCACCGACGAGAACGAGGAGTCGGCGCAGTGACCGAGCTCGCCAGCATGGAGTTCCACCCGCAGCCCCAGGCCGGCGAGGCCCGGCCCTGGGCGTTCCCGGCACCCGAGCGGGGCAAGCTGGACAACGGCCTGACGGTCCTGCGCTGCCACCGCCCCGGCCAGCAGGTCGTAGCCGTCGAGGTGCTCCTGGACACACCCCTGGACGCCGAGCCGAAGGGCCTCGACGGCATCGCCACGATCATGGCGCGTGCCTTCTCCGAGGGCACCGACAAGCACACGGCGGAGGAGTTCGCCGCGGAGCTGGAGCGCTGCGGCGCCACGCTCGACGCGTACGCCGACCACCCCGGCGTCCGCGTCAGCCTCGAAGTGCCCGTCTCCCGCCTGCCCAAGGCACTCGGCCTGCTCGCCGACGCCCTCCGGGCGCCCGCGTTCGACGACGCCGAGGTCGAGCGCCTGGTGAACAACCGGCTCGACGAGATCCCGCACGAGATGGCCAACCCCTCGCGCCGCGCCGCCAAGGAGCTCTCCAAGGAGCTGTTCCCGGCGACCTCGCGGATGTCCCGCCCGCGCCAGGGCACCGAGGAGACGGTCTCGGGCATCGACTCCGCGGGCGTACGCGCCTTCTACGAGCGGCACGTCCGCCCCGCCACCTCCACCGTCGTGGTCGTCGGCGACCTCACCGGCGTCGATCTCGACGCCCTGCTCGGCGACACCGTCGGCGCCTGGACGGGCTCCCCGGCCGAGCCGCGGCCCGTCCCGCCGGTGATCGCGGACGACACCGGCCGCGTCGTCATCGTGGACCGCCCCGGTTCCGTCCAGACGCAGCTGCTGATCGGCCGGATCGGCGCCGACCGGCACGACCGCGTGTGGCCCGCGCAGGTGCTCGGCACGTACTGCCTCGGCGGCACCCTCACCTCCCGCCTGGACAAGGTCCTGCGCGAGGAGAAGGGCTACACCTACGGTGTGCGCGCGTTCGGGCAGGTCATGCGCTCCGCCCCGGACGGCACGGGCGCGGCGATGCTGGCCATCAGCGGCTCCGTCGACACTCCGAACACCGGTCCCGCGCTGCAGGACCTCTGGACGGTGCTGCGGGGCGTCGCCGACGGTGGCCTCACCGACGCCGAGCGGGACTTCGCCGTGCAGAACCTCGTCGGGGTGGCGCCGCTGAAGTACGAGACCGCCGCCTCCGTGGCGAACACGCTGGCCGACCAGGTCGAGCAGCACCTGCCCGACGACTACCAGGCGACGCTGTACCAGCAGCTCGCCGCGACCGGCACCGTCGAGGCCACCGCCGCGGCCGTGAGCGCCTTCCCGGCGGACCGTCTGGTGACGATCCTCGTCGGCGACGCGGCCGAGATCCGGGAGCCCGTCGAGGCCCTCGGTATCGGTGAAGTCACCGTCGTGTCGGCCGAGTAGAGGACCGACACAGCGCCGGGCGACGGCACGCGCGCGTAGGGGCCCTGGTGACCGGAGAGTCACCAGGGCTCCCTTATGCCCGAATTGAGGGAGAGGTTGCCTGTCTGGTCTGTGGGATGCGCTACAAAAGCTGGGATCCGTTTGGGGATTGAAAGATGTCCCGCTTAGCGTCTTCCGGGCTGTCCGTCAGGCAGTGCGCCGCGTCCGCGGCACCGGACAGCCATCGCCGAGTCCCCCTATGGCGCGAGCCAGGGGAGCCGGGGACCCACCCGTAGTCCCTGGGGTGAATCGGACGCCCGCGCGAACGCGAGGGGGCCCGTAGGAGACCTTCCTGCTCCGAACCCGTCAGCTAACCCGGTAGGCGAGAGGGAAGGAAAGGACCAGCCACTTCATGGCGTTCAGCTGCGCCACCGGGACGAGTCGTCCCACCGGGAAGCACCGTCGTCCCAGCCGGATCGAGCGCTCCACGGCCCGTGCGGCGGGAGTCGCCGCTCTCACCGCGACCGGCGTCATAGGCACCCTGGCCGCCCCCGCGCTCGCCGCGGAGCCCGCCGCCGAGCAGACCGGCCTCATCCCCGTCATCAGCGTCGACAACTCGATCGCCGACCAGATCGACGCCCAGGCGGCCGCGCAGGAGCAGGCCGCCAAGGAGGCCGCGGCCCTGAAGAAGGCCGCCCAGGAGGCCGCGCGCAAGAAGGCGGCCGAGAAGGCCGAGCAGGAGCGCGAGGCCAAGGAGCGCGCCGCCCGCGAGGCCGAGCGCAAGCGCCTGCTGTCCTACATCGCCCCGATCTCCGGCTCGTACGTCTCCACCGGCTACAAGGCCGGCGGCGCCGTCTGGTCCTCCGGCAGCCACACGGGCGTCGACTTCCACGCCGCCAGTGGCACGTCCGTCCACGCGGTCGGCTCCGGCACCGTCGTGGAGGCCGGCTGGGGCGGGTCGTACGGCAACCAGGTCGTGATCAAGATGAATGACGGCACGTACACCCAGTACGGCCACATGTCGTCCATCGGCGTCTCTGTGGGCCAGACCGTCACCCCCGGCCAGCAGATCGGCCTGTCCGGCGCCACCGGCAACGTCACCGGACCTCATCTGCACTTCGAGGCCCGCACCACGGCGGAGTACGGCTCCGACATCGACCCCGTCTCCTATCTCCGCTCGCACGGCGTGAACCTCTGACGCCTCCACGCGCGCGTGCGGCGCTCGACGCCCCCGTGATCGTCTGACGACGGACACTCGGCTCCGCCAAGCGCACTCCGCTCCCAGAAGCCCCGGCTCCCCGAGCCGGGGCTTTCGGCGTTTCGCACCACTTGCTGTCCAAAAAATATCCATGGATTCCGGCCCGCCGTCGGAAATTCCGGCCGGTTGCAATAGAGTCACTGAACACACGTCATTCGTCGACGTTTCACGGGGATTAAGGCGGAGGTCGGTCATGCGTATTCCGGCGCATTCGGTGTGCACGGCGATCCGGGACGACATCGTCGCCGGTGTCTACGAGCGTGGCGGCCGGCTCACCGAGGAACTCCTCGCGCGCCGCTACGGCGTCTCCCGCGTCCCCGTCCGGGAGGCCCTGCGCACCCTGGAGGCGGAGGGCTTCGTGGTGACCCGGCGGCACGCGGGCGCCTGCGTCGCCGAACCGACCGAGCAGGAGGCCGCCGACCTGCTGGAGATGCGCACCCTCCTGGAGCCGCTCGGCGCCGCCCGGGCCGCACAGCGGCGCACCGAGGCCCATCTGAAGGTGCTGCGCGGCCTGGTCAGGCTGGGCCAGGAGCGGGCCAGGCGCGGAAACAGCGAGGATCTGCGCTCCCTGGGCGGCTGGTTCCACGAGACGCTGGCCCAGGCCTCCGGCAGCCCCGCGCTGACCTCGATGCTGACCCAGCTGCGCCACAAGATCGCCTGGATGTACGCCGTGGATTCGTCGGCCAACCCCGCGGAGTCCTGGACCGAGCACGGCGCGATCGTGGACGCGGTGGCGCGCGGCGACAGTGAACGAGCCCGCGCGATCACGGCGCTGCATACCGAGCGCGCGACCTCCGCCCACCGGCTGCGGTTCGGCTCCGGCGGTGATCGCGCGGAGCGTGTGAGGAATTCGCAACATCCCGTAAACATGCCGAGCCTGCGGCATTAACAAGGGCGCCGTATACAAAGAGGAGAAATTCGGTGGCGGGGAATTTCTGCTGCCCTTTTTCAGGTGTGCGGCCTCGCGTCGTGAATTCCATGGGAGCTTCCTGAAAACACTGAAGCCGCGCCCGCCGGAAAGGCGGACGCGGCTTCACCGTTTGCTACGGAGACCCGCTCAGGTCATTCAGACCGTCTCGGGCAGCTCCTCGAGGCCCTCGGAGACCAGCTTCGCGAGGCGGTCGAGCGCGGCGTCCGCGCCCTCGGCGTCGGAGGCGAGGACGATCTCCTCGCCGCCCTGGGCGCCCAGGCCCAGAACAGCCAGCATGGAGGCCGCGTTGACGGGGTTGCCGTCGGCCTTGGCGATCGTCACCGGGATACCTGCGGCCGTGGCGGCCCGGACGAAGATGGAAGCGGGGCGGGCGTGGAGGCCCTCGGCCCAGCCGACGTTGACGCGGCGCTCAGCCATGTGATGCTGCCCTTCGGTGTTCAGGGTTGTCTAGACCAGTTTCCCACACCCGTGAAGCATGCCGGGAGGGACAAATCGTCCCCCTCAGGTGACTGTCGGGTCGCGGCCTCGACCCGTCATACGTCCTCCACAGACTGCCTCGCGCCGTTGTCGTACGCGAGCCGTACTCTGGGCCCCATGCAGAGCGCCTCGGACCGGCACGAGTACCCCGCCCACTGGGAAGCCGACGTGGTGCTGCGCGACGGCGGCACCGCGCGCATCCGCCCCATCACCGTTGATGACGCCGAGCGCCTGGTCAGCTTCTACGAGCAGGTGTCGGACGAGTCGAAGTACTACCGCTTCTTCGCGCCCTACCCGCGACTGTCCGCGAAGGACGTCCACCGCTTCACGCACCACGACTTTGTGGACCGGGTGGGACTCGCGGCCACGGTGGGCGGCGAGTTCATCGCAACCGTACGCTACGACCGGATCGGCGCCGACGGAATGCCCGCGTCGGCACCCGCCGACGAGGCCGAGGTCGCCTTCCTCGTCCAGGACGCCCACCAGGGGCGCGGCGTCGCCTCCGCCCTCCTCGAACACATCGGCGCGGTCGCACGCGAGCGTGACATCCGCCGCTTCGCCGCCGAGGTGCTCCCCGCCAACACCAAGATGATCAAGGTGTTCACGGACGCCGGATACACCCAGAAACGCAGCTTCGAGGACGGCGTCGTCCGCCTGGAGTTCGACCTGGAGCCGACCGACCGCTCGCTCGCCGTGCAGTACGCGCGCGAGCAGCGCGCCGAGGCCCGGTCCGTGCGGCGGCTGCTGGTGCCCGGTTCCGTCGCCGTCATCGGAGCCGGCCGCACGCCCGGCGGGGTGGGCCGCGGCGTCCTGGGCAACATCAGGGAGGCCGGGTTCACGGGGCGGGTGTACGCCGTGAACAGGGCGTTCCCGGAGGACCTCAAGGAGCTCGACGGGGTGCCCGCGCACCGCTCCGTGCGGGACATCGAGGAGCACGTCGACCTCGCGGTGGTCGCCGTGCCCGCCGAGTACGTCCCCGAGGTGGTCACCGAGTGCGGCGAGCACGGCGTGCAGGGGCTGGTCGTGGTCTCCGCCGGGTACGCCGAGAGCGGTCCCGACGGCCGCGAGCGGCAGCGCGAACTCGTACGGCACGCGCGTGCGTACGGCATGCGCATCATCGGGCCGAACGCCTTCGGGATCATCAACACCGCCGCCGATGTCCGACTGAACGCCTCACTGGCGCCCCAGATGCCCCGCCCGGGCCGGATCGGCCTGTTCGCGCAGTCCGGAGCGATCGGGATCGCGCTGCTGTCGCGGCTGCACCGACGGGGCGGCGGGGTGACCGGGGTCACCGGTGTGTCCACCTTCGTCTCGTCCGGCAACCGGGCCGACGTGTCCGGCAACGACGTCCTTCAGTACTGGTACGACGACCCGGACACCGAAGTCGTCCTGATGTACCTGGAGTCCATCGGCAACCCGCGCAAGTTCACCCGCCTCGCCCGGCGCACCGCCGCGGCGAAACCCCTGGTCGTCGTCCAGGGCGCGCGGCACGGCGGCGCGGCGCCGCAGGGGCACGCCGTACGGGCCACGCGGCTGCCGCACGCCACGGTGTCCGAGCTGCTGCGGCAGGCCGGGGTGATCCGGGTCGACACGATCACCGAGCTGGTGGACGCGGGGCTGCTGCTCGCCCGTCAGCCGCTGCCGGCCGGACCGCGCGTGGCGATCCTCGGCAACTCCGAGTCGCTGGGGCTGCTGACCTACGACGCCTGCCTCTCCGAGGGGCTGCGCCCGCTGCCGCCACTGGATCTGACCACGGGGGCGTCGGCGGCGGACTTCCACGCGGCGTTGTCGCGCGCGCTCGCCGACGAGACGTGTGACGCGGTCGTCGTCACCGCCATACCCGCGATCGGCGATGCCACGACCGGTGACGCCGAGCTGGCGGAGGCCCTGAGGTCGGCGGCCGAGCGGATGCCGGGCAAGCCGGTGCTGGTGGTGCACGTGGAGCTGGGCGGGCTCGCCGAGGCCCTGTCGGCCGCGGCCAGCACCGCACCACGGGTGAGCGCGAAGTCACCCGGCGCCGCCCTCCGTCCCCACCCCTTCCGCCCCCTCGACTTCCTGCCCGAGACACCGCCCGAGCAGCCGGACACCTCGGAGAGCCCCACGCGCCTCATCCCCGCCTACCCCGCGGCCGAGCGCGCCGTCCGCGCCCTCGCCGAGGCCGTCAACTACTCCCAGTGGCGACGCGAGGCGGCCGACCCCGGCAAGGTGCCCGAGTACGAGGACATCGACGAGAGGGGGGCCGCCCAGCTGATCGACGGGCTGCTCGCGCGCGGGCAGGGGCTCACGCTCGGCACCGACGAGACCTGTGACCTGCTCGGGAAGTACGGCATCCAGGTGCACCGCGCCCTGCACGCACCCACCCCCGACGCCGCCGCAGACGCCGCCCGCACCCTCGGCTACCCCGTCGCCCTCAAGGCCACCGCCCCCCATCTGCGGCACCGCGCCGACCTCGGCGGCGTCCGGCTCGATCTCACGGACGAGGAGCAACTGCGGCGGGCGTACGCAGAGTTGACCGCGCTGTTCGGGAAGCCGGAGGAACTGCGCCCGGTCGTGCAGAGCATGGCGCCACGCGGCGTGGACACCGTCGTACGGGCCGTGATCGACCCGGCGGCCGGCGCCGTGCTGTCCTTCGGGCTCGCCGGAGCGGCCTCGCAGTTGCTCGGGGACACGGCGCACCGGCTGATTCCGGTCACCGACCGCGAGGCGACCTCGATCGTCCGGTCGATCCGGACGGCACCGCTCCTGTTCGGCTGGCGCGGCTCCGCACCCGTCGACACCCCCGCCCTGGAGGAACTGCTGCTACGGGTGTCGCGGCTGGTCGACGATCACCCGGAGGTCGTCGCGGTCACCCTGGAGCCGGTCGTCGTCGCCACGCACGGCCTGAGCGTGCTCGGTGCCTCCGTGCGGCTCGCACCGCCGCCCGCCCGCGACGACCTGGGCCCGCGCACGCTGCCCGTCTACTGACCCGCTGCCCGTCCCCTGAGACGTCCGCGCGGACAGCGCCGAGCGGTGCCTCGCAGTCAGTGCGCCCCCGTAGGATGGACGTCATGGCCAAGACCAGTACGACGACCCAGGGGCTGCGAGCGGCGATCGAGCGCAGCGGCTACTACCCGGCCCTCGTGGCCGAGGCGGTGGAGGCCGCTGTAGGCGGCGACGCCATCCGGTCGTACCTGGTCCACCAGGAGACGACGTTCGACCAGAACGAGGTGCGGCGGCACGTCACCGTCCTCGTCCTCACCGGCAACCGCTTCATCGTCAGCCACACCGACGAGCAGGCCGCGGACAGCACCTCCCCGACGCCGTACGCCACGACGTCCACGGAATCCGTGAAGCTCGGCCGGATCTCGTCGGTCGTGGTCAGCCGTGTCGTCGCCAACCCGGAGCAGTACAGCCCGGGCACGCTGCCCCGCGAGGTCGTGCTGACCATCGGCTGGGGTGCCGTCTCCCGTATCGACCTGGAGCCCGCCGCCTGCGGCGACCCCAACTGCGAGGCCGACCACGGCTACACGGGCAGCTCCACGGCGGACGACCTCAGCCTGCGTGTCAGCGAGGCCGGTGACGGCCCGGAGACGGTGCGCCAGACGCTCGCCTTCGCGCAGTCGCTCTCCGAGGCGACGGCGGACGTCGCCCACTGAGATGATCCAATCCACCGCCTGGGACTCCCACCCGGAACCTCTCGCCGTCGACTCCGCGCCTCCCCCCGAGTACGGCAGCGGCTCACTCGCCGACCTGCTGCCCACACTGGCCGCCGGCATGGCCGTACCGGGCATGACCGCCGCGATCCCCGAGCTGACCCCCGCCGACCGGAACTGCGTGTTCCTGATCGACGGCCTCGGCTGGGAGCAGCTGAAGGCGCACCCGGACGAGGCCCCCTTCATGAGCTCGCTGCTCAGCAGCTCCCGCGGCGGCACCGGACGCCCGATCACCGCCGGCTACCCGGCGACCACCGCGACCTCCCTCGCCTCCGTCGGCACCGGCCTGCCACCGGGCGCGCACGGCCTGCCCGGATACACCGCGCGCAACCCGGCGACCGGCGAGCTGATGAACCAGCTGCGCTGGAAGCCGTGGACGTCACCGCATGTCTGGCAGCCCTATCCCACCGTTTTCGAGCTGGCACAGCAGGCGGGTGTGCACGCGGCCCAGGTGTCGTCGCCCACCTTTCAGAACACCCCGCTGACCAAGGTCGCGCTGAGTGGAGGAACGTTCCACGGGCGGCTGACCGGCGAGGACCGCATGGATCTCGCGGCCGAACAACTGGCCGAGGGCGACCGCTCCTTGGTCTACACCTACTACGCCGAACTGGACGGCGCCGGCCACCGCTACGGCGTCGAATCGGACACCTGGCGCGGCCAGCTCATGTACGTCGACCGCCTCGTCCAGCGCCTCGCCGAGCAGCTCCCGCCGCACAGCGCGCTCTACGTCACCGCCGACCACGGCATGATCGACGTGCCCTTCGACGAGGAGCACCGCATCGACTTCGACGAGGACTGGGAGCTGCGCGCCGGCGTCGCCCTGCTGGGCGGCGAGGGCCGGGCGCGGCACGTGTACGCGGTGCCCGGCGCCGCGCAGGACGTCCTGACCTGCTGGCGCGAGGTGCTCGGCGAGCAGTTCTGGGTGGCCTCGCGGGACGAGGCGATCGCGGCGGGCTGGTTCGGGCCGCGGATCGACGAGCGGGTTTACGACCGCCTGGGCGACGTGGTCGCGGCCGCGCGGGACGACGTCCTGATCATCGCGTCCGAGCGGGAGCCGAAGGAGTCGGCGATGGTCGGCAACCACGGCTCGATGACCCCCGCCGAGCAGTTCGTCCCCCTGCTCGAAGTACGCTCCTGAAGCGTCCCTCAGTCCCTCCGCCCCACCTGCCAAGTCCGCTCCGTTCAGTCCTCCCGGTTGCCGAAAGGTGCTCAACTCAACATGCCCGAGCTGGTGTTCTTCTCCGGAACGATGGACTGCGGGAAGTCGACGCTGGCTCTCCAGATCGAGCACAACCGTTCGGCGCGTGGTCTGCAGGGCATCATCTTCACGCGGGACGACCGTGCGGGGGAGGGCAAGCTGTCCTCCCGGCTCGGCCTGGTCACCGACGCGGTGGAGGTCGAGGACGGCAGGGACCTGTACGCCTACATCGTCGACCACCTCTCCCGAGGCGGCCGCGCCGACTACGTCATCGCCGACGAGGCGCAGTTCCTCGCGCCGCAGCAGATCGACCAACTCGCGCGCGTGGTCGACGACCTGGGCCTCGATGTCTACGCCTTCGGCATCACGACCGACTTCCGCACCAAGCTGTTCCCCGGCTCCCAGCGCCTGGTGGAACTCGCCGACCGCGTCGAGGTGCTCCAGGTCGAGGCCCTGTGCTGGTGCGGCGCCCGCGCCACCCACAACGCCCGCACGATAGGCGGCGAGATGGTCGTCGAGGGCGCCCAGGTGGTCGTCGGCGACGTCAACCAGGCGGACGCGGTCGGCTACGAGGTCCTGTGCCGCCGTCACCATCTCCGCCGTATGACGGCGGCCGGCGCACGCGCCGCGGCGCTGTCACCCGACGTCCTGCCGGTGCAGCCGGCCTGAACCGCCGTTCCGTCCGGCAGCCGGCCCCGCTCCCGGGCGCGTCAACGCGGATTCTCGATGAGGGAGAACCGAGCCCCCTCCGGGTCCGACACCGTCGCCACGCGGCCATGGGCGCTGTCGTGGGCCGGTTTGATGACGTGACCGCCGAGGTCGACGATCCGGGCCACCGTCTCGTCCGTGTCGGCGACTTCGAAGTACGTCACCCAGTGCGGGCCCCGGTCGCGGGGCAGGGCGTTGCCGACGCCGTGGATGCCGGCGACCGGCCGGCCGCCGATGTGCAGGGTGACGTAGTCGAAGTCGGCGGAGACCACCGGCTCCTCCTCATAGGCGAACACGCTCTCGTAGAACTTGGCGACGTTCACGGACTCGAAGGTCAGCAGCTCGTTCCAGGCCGGGGTGCCGGGCACGCCCGTGACCGCCGTGCCCAGATGGGCCGCCGCCTGCCAGATGCCGAAGACCGCGCCGGCCGGGTCGGAGCAGATCGCCATCCGGCCTGCCTCGGCGGCGTCCAGGGGCCCCACCCCGACCGTGCCGCCGCACAGCCGTACCGTCTCGGCGGTCAGATCCACGTCGTTCGAGGCGAGATACGGCGTCCAGGCGATGGGGAGGTGGCGGTCGGGCGGCAACTGGCCGATGCCGGCCACCTCATGGCCGTTCAGCAGGGCCCGCACATAGGGGCCGAGTTGCTGGGGGCCGGGCTGGAACTCCCAGCCGAACAGCGCGCCGTAGAAGTCCTCGGTCGCGGCCAGCCCGTGCACCATCAGGCTCACCCAGCTGGGCGTGCCGGGCGCGTGCCGGGCGTGCGTCGCGCCGTTCGGGCCGGCCGACCCCCGTGCCTCGGTCATCGTCACTCTCTCCTCGGTCCCTCGCGGTGGCCGTGTCGCTTCCGCTGTCCGGACCCCCGTGCCGATGCTCGCACCAGCCGTGGCCGCGCGCGCTGCGGGCGCGCCGCGCAGGACGGCCGGTGCCCGGAGGATGCCCGGTGTGCGATTTACCGCCCGTTTCCGTGCGATTGACGACGGACGTCGATCGGCTGTACAGCATGTGCCCGGTCCCGTACGCCTCGTGATCGGGCCTGTCCGGCGGGCAGAGTATCCGGAGCGGGCCGATGCGGCCACCCCGTGCGCAAGGATGGTGGCCATGAACGCCATCATCTCCGCATCCGAACTCGCGAGCGCGCTGGCGGGCGAGAACCCGCCACTGCTCCTCGACGTCCGCTGGCAGCTGAGCCTGGCCAAGACGCCCGGCGAGCCGCCGTTCGACGGCCGCACCGCGTACGAGGCCGGGCACATCCCCGGCGCGGTCTATGTCGACCTGGATCGCGAACTGGCCTCCGCCCCCGGTGCGCGCGGCCGTCACCCGTTGCCGGACCTGGCCGAATTCGGCGCGGCGATGCGGCGCGCGGGCGTGTCGTCCGGGACGCCGGTCGTCGTGTACGACGGTGGGCAGGGCTGGGCGGCGGCCCGGGCGTGGTGGCTGCTGAGCTGGACGGGGCACCCGGATGTGCGGGTCCTCGATGGTGGGCTGGCGGCCTGGGAGGGGCCGCGGGAGACGTCCGTACCGACTCCGGCGGAGGGCGACTTCGATCCCGCGCCGGGACCGACGGGTCTGCTCGACGCCGACGGCGCCGCGGCGCTCGCCCGTTCAGGGGTGCTGCTGGACGCCCGTGCGGGGGAGCGGTACCGCGGTGAGGTCGAGCCGATCGACCCGGTGGGCGGCCACATCCCGGGCGCGGTGTCCGCACCCACGAACGACAACGTCGGCGCCGACGGCCGCTTCCTCGCCGCCGAGGAACTCCGGTCCCGCTTCAAGGCGGTGGGCGCCTCCGAGGGCACCGAGGTCGGCGTGTACTGCGGCTCGGGTGTCTCCGCCGCTCACGAGGTGCTGGCCCTGGCGGTCGCGGGGATTCCGGCGGCGCTGTACGTCGGTTCCTGGTCGGAGTGGTCGTCGGATGCGTCCCGGCCGGTGGCTGTGGGGCCGGATCCGCAGTAGGGCAGGGCGCCACACGGCCCGAACGGCACGAGGGCCGCGTTGCGAACAACGCGGCCCTCGTCGTCGTACGGCCGAATCCACAGCCGTACGACCCACTCCTTCTGCTGCCTACTCCTGCTTCTTCCTGCGCGTCCCGAACACGATCTCGTCCCAGCTCGGGACGGCGGCCCGGCGGCCCGGGCGGACGCCGTCCGCTTCTGCCTGACGGTCCGTGGAGCCGATGAGGCGGTCGCGGTGGCTGCCGACGGAGCGGGGCATGAGGACGTCCGCGTAGGCGGAACCGGCCGAGGCGGCGGGGGCGGGAGGTTCCTCCGCCTCCGGTTCGGCGGGGGGCTCCTCCGCGACCGGCTCCGCGGGGCGCTCCGGTACCACCAGGTCGCCACGGAAGCTGGGCACCGCCTCCAGCAGGCTGGTCAGCGAGTCCCGTTCCTCCGTGGTCTCCTCGACCGGCTCGGAGGCCTGGGCCGGCAGGCTCGGCCGCGCGGTCTCGAGAGCGCGGTCCATCGAGCGCTCGCGCGGGAGCCGGGCGATCCGTGGCACGAACGGGAAGCTGGGCTCCGGCGCGGCGAGGTCGTCGGACTCGCCGATCAGCGAGCGCGCCTCGTCGTCGACGGCCTGGACGAGCCGCCGGGGCGGGTCGTACGTCCAGCTGGCCGAGTGCGGTTCGCCCGCGACCAGGTAGACCAGCAGGACCTCCCAGGTGCCGTCGTCGCGGCGCCACGAGTCCCACTGGGCGGTGTCCTTGTCGGCGCCGCGCAGCAACAGCCGCTCCTGGACGGCCTCGCCGAGCTGCGGACCGGCGTTCTCACCGGGCCGGCGGACGGGCGTCTTGCGGGCGCGTTCGGCCATGAAGGCCCGCTCCGCGAGGACGGGGCCCTCGAAGCGACGTACCCGGTCGACAGGGATGCCGGCGAGCTGCGCGACCTCCTCGGCCGTCGCACCCGCTCGTATACGCGCCTGGATGTCACGCGGGCGGAGATGGCTCTCCACCTCGATCTCGATCTGGCCGAGGCGGGGCCGATCGCCGCGCACAGCGGCGCGCAGCCGCTCGTCGATCGGAAGGGTGTACTCCGTCGCGTCGGCAGCCTTGAGCACCAGCCGTGTGCCGTCATTCGAGACGGCCACGACACGCAGTTCGGGCATGGGGACCTCCCGGGTGGTGCCTGCCGACGTCACGTGCGTCGCTGCTTCCGCTAGTCGAGTGTGGCCTGCCCGGGTGCAGCCTGCCACAACCTTGCCGAGTTGCCCGGCGTGTCGGGCACGGGCCCTGGATCGCCGTTATGGCACGGTTACCTATTCGCAACGCTAAGTGACCAACTCCGTCACCCTGTGCAACTAGCCCCCTCCCGGCGGTCCTTGAAGGCCACGGACGCCCTGGCGGGAGACCGGACCCAGGGCTCGCAACAGTACTCCATTTGGGCCACGTGCGTGGATTGGCACGCCGCCCAACTTCTGGCAAGAAGCGTGACTCGGCCGTCCGTTGAGCGGTTATCCGATCTTTTACGTGGCGCACTTCACGCAATCCGCAGAAACGGAACTAATGGTTTCGTGCGTACGTCCCCCTGCCGCGCGGTTGGTCGAACGGCTGGATCGGGCCGGTCCGGCGCTATGCCCCCAACACCCTTCGCAGGTAGTCGTTCTGGAACCGGCGGTCGGGGTCCAGTCGGTCCCGCAGGGCGGCGAACTCGCCGAAGCGTGGGTACACCTGGCCGAAGTACTCGGCGTCCCGCGTGTGCACCTTGCCCCAGTGCGGCCGCCCCTCGTGCGCGGTGAAGATCCGCTCGGCGGCGGTGAAGTACCGCTGGAACGGGGTGCCCTTGACCATGTGGACGGCGATGTAGGCGCTGTCGCGGCCCGAGGCGGTGGACAGCGTGATGTCGTCGGCGGGGGCGGTGCGCACCTCGACCGGGAAGCTGACCCTGAGGCCGGAGCGCTCGACCATGGCCTTGAGCTCGCGCAACGTCTCGACGACGGCCGCGCGTGGGACGGCGTACTCCATCTCCACGAAGCGCACCCGGCGCGGCGATGTGAAGACCTTGTACGGGATGTCGGTGTAGGTCCGCGACGACAGGGCCTTGCTGGAGATCTGGGCGATCGCGGGGATCGTGGCGGGCGCCGCGCGGCCGACCCACTGGGCCACCTGGAAGACGCCGTTGGAGAGGAACTCGTCCTCGAACCAGCCCTGGAGCTGGGATACCGGCTTCTCGGGGCCCGCGCTGCGGTTGTTGCGCTTGGTGTTGGTGTTGCCGGTGTGCGGGAACCAGTAGAACTCGAAGTGCTCGTTCTCGGCCCAGAGTTCGTCGAACTCGGCGAGGACCTTGTCGATGGGCATCGGCTCCTCACGCGCGGTGAGCAGGAAGACGGGCTCCACCGCGAAGGTGATCGCGGTGACGATGCCGAGTGCGCCGAGGCCGATGCGGGCGGCCGCGAAGACTTCCGGGTTCTCCTTCTCGGAGCAGGCAAGTACCGAGCCGTCGGCGGTGACCAGCTCCAGTCCCTTGATCTGGGCGGCGATCGAGGCCGAGTCGCGGCCGGTGCCGTGCGTACCGGTGCTGGTGGCGCCGGAGACCGTCTGCTCCATGATGTCGCCCATGTTCGTGAGCGACAGGCCCTCGCGCGCCAGGGCCAGGTTGAGTCTCTTGAGCGGAGTGCCGGCCTCGACCGTGACGGTCATGGCCTCGCGGTCAATGTTGCGGATGCCGGTCAACAGTTGAGGGCGGATCAACACGCCGTCGGTGGCGGCAATGGACGTGAAGGAATGCCCGCTGCCGACCGCCTTCACCTTCAGGCCGTCCTCGGCGGCCCGGCGTATCGCCGCCGACAACTCGTCGACCGAGGCCGGAGTGACCTCCCGCGCGGGGCGGGCGGCGACATTGCCGCCCCAGTTACGCCACGTGCCGTTCTTCCCGCTCGCTGTGCTGCTCAACGGTGCCTCCCCGACCCGGCGCCGGCCTGCTGAGCCGGCGGTACCCCAGGAAACCGACCGCGACCGCGACGGCACCGGACACCGCCGGAACCCCGTACCCGGCGTCCGCACCGGCCGCGTCGATCACCAGGCCGGCCACGGAGGAGCCGAGCGCGACCCCGACCGCGAGCCCGGTGCTCACCCAGGTCATGCCCTCGGTCAGTTGCGCGCGTGGTACGTGCTCTTCGATCAGGGACATGGTGGT
This sequence comes from Streptomyces sp. cf386, assembly GCF_900103585.1. Taxonomy (GTDB): domain Bacteria; phylum Actinomycetota; class Actinomycetes; order Streptomycetales; family Streptomycetaceae; genus Streptomyces. Next base: position 160,478 of record NZ_FNHV01000015.1, on the reverse strand, counting down.
GATCATCGTGGGAGCGACGGCCATGCCCGAGACGAACAGCGCCACGGCCAGAAACGGCAAGTTTCCGACCAGTAGGAGGGGGATCATACTCACGGCCATCGCGCATATGCCCAGCAGCCAGCGAGGTTCGGGCGCCCCCTTGAAGCGCAACAGCCCGAAGACGAGTCCCGCCGCGCAGGAGCCCGCCGCGTACAGCGCGAGGACCACACTCGCGGCGCTCTTGTGCCCCTGCTCGTCCGCGAAGGCGACGGTGACCACGTCGACCGACCCGAAGATCGCTCCGGTCGCCACGAAGGTGGCCACCAGGACCTGCAGCCCCGGGGCGCGCAGGGCGGAGCTGCCGCTGTTTCGCTCACGCGGATGCGGCGCGGGCTCGGTGGACCGCTGCGCGGTCAGCCAGAAGACGCCGACCGCCAGGAAGCAGCCGGCGAGCAGCGGCCCGGCCTCCGGGAACCACGCCGTGGACAGGCCGATGGAGATGATCGGCCCGAAGATGAAGCACACCTCGTCCACCACGGACTCCAGCGAGTACGCGGTGTGCAGCTGAGGCGTCCCCCGGTACAGCGCGGCCCAGCGGGCCCGGGTCATCGCCCCGACGCTGGGCACGCAGCCGATGCCGACGCAGGCCACGAACAGCACCCAATCCGGCCACCCGTAGTGCGCGGCGAACAGCAGCACCGCCCCCGCGAGCAGCGAGATCAGCGTCGCCGGGCGGAGCACCCGCCGTTGCCCGTACTGGTCGACCAGTCGCGAGACCTGAGGGCCCGCCACCGCCGCGGCGAGCGCGATGGTGGCCGACAGGGCACCGGCGAGGCCGTACCGCCCGGTCAGCTGGGAGATCATCGTGACCACGCCGATGCCCATCATCGACAGCGGCATCCGGCCGAGGAAACCCGCGGCGGAGAAGGCCTTGCTGCCGGGGGCGGCGAACAGGGCGCGGTAGGGGCTGGGCACGGGGGTCTCCGGTCGGGCGGAAGCAGCTGGACGGCGGCGGCTCAGGCGAATGAGGGGCACAACGAGGGCACATCAGAAGCAACTCGGGGCAGCGCAACGGCAGTTCAGGGGCGACTCGGTAAGGCGCGTGGGTGGCCGATACAGCTTACGAGTTAGGTGACCCTAACGCACCTGTCCGGACGAATCGGGAACCCGGGTGGTCACCCCGCCGTTTCCCGGCTGTCAGTACCGGATGACAGGATCGATCCATGCCAGACGCGCGCCATGCCACCCCCTACGACGCCCTGCTCCTGCTCTCCTTCGGCGGCCCCGAGGGCCCGGACGACGTGATCCCGTTCCTGGAGAACGTCACCCGTGGGCGGGGCATCCCCAAGGAACGCCTGCAGGAAGTCGGCGAACACTACTTCCTGTTCGGCGGAGTCAGCCCCATCAACGACCAGAACCGCGCCCTGCTCGACGCCCTCCGCAAGGACTTCGCCGAGCACGGCCTGGATCTGCCGATCTACTGGGGCAACCGCAACTGGGCGCCGTACCTGACGGACACCCTGCGCGAGATGGTCGCCGACGGCCGGCGCCGCATCCTGGTCCTCGCCACCAGCGCCTACGCCTCCTACTCGGGCTGCCGCCAGTACCGCGAGAACCTCGCCGACTCGCTGGCCGCCCTGGAGGCCGAAGGCCTGGAGCTCCCCGAGATCGACAAGCTGCGGCACTACTTCAACCACCCCGGCTTCCTGGAGCCGATGATCGACGGCGTGCTGGAGTCCCTCGCCGACCTGCCCGAGGACGTCCGCGGTGGCGCGCACATCGCCTTCTCGACCCACTCGATCCCCAATGCCTCCGCGGACGCCTCCGGCCCCGTCGAGGACCACGGTGAGGGCGGCGCGTACGTCGAGCAGCACCTGGAGGTCTCCCGGCTGATCGCCGAGGCCGTCCGCGAGCGCACCGGCGTCGACCACCCCTGGCAGCTCGTCTATCAGTCCCGCTCCGGCGCCCCGCACATCCCGTGGCTGGAGCCCGACATCTGCGACCACCTGGAGGAGCGGCACGAGGCCGGCGCACCGGCCGTCGTCATCGCGCCCATCGGCTTCGTCTCCGACCACATGGAGGTCCTCTACGACCTCGACACCGAGGCCAAGGCCAAGGCCGAGGAGCTCGGGCTGCCGATGCGCCGCTCGGCCACCGTCGGCGACGACCCGCGGTTCGCCGCGGCGATCCGCGACCTCGTCCTGGAGCGCGCCGCGGTGGAGCGTGCCGAGGAGGTCACGCCGTGCGTCCTCGGCGGGCTCGGCGCGAGCCACAACCTCTGCCCGGTGGGCTGCTGCCCGGCCCGCGCGCCCAGGCCCGCCGCCGCGGGCGCCGACAGCCCCTACGCATGAGGAGCCCCGTGACCGACGCCCTGCACACGGAACTGCTCGGACTGGCCCAGGAGGCAGCCCGTCGCGCGGGTGAGCTGCTGCGCGACGGCCGCCCGGCCGACCTGGCCGTCGCCGCGACCAAGTCGAGCCCGATCGACGTGGTCACGGAGATGGACATCGCGGCGGAGAAGCTGATCACCGACCTGATCTCCGAGCACCGCCCGGACGACGGCTTCCTCGGTGAGGAGGGCGCCTCCACCGAGGGCACGAGCGGCGTCCGCTGGGTGATCGACCCGCTCGACGGCACGGTGAACTACCTCTACGGACTGCCGACCTGGTCCGTCTCCATCGCCGCCGAGCAGGACGGCGAGGCGGTGGCCGGGGTCGTGGCGGCGCCGATGCGCGGTGAGACGTACCACGCGGTTCGTGGCGGCGGTGCCTGGGCCACGGGACCCTGGGACGGCGAACGCAGACTCAGCTGCCGCCCCACGGCACCCCTGGAGCAGGCCCTGGTCTCGACCGGCTTCAACTACGTCACCGAGGTCCGCACCCACCAGGCCGACGTGGCCCGCCGGCTCATCCCGCTGCTGCGCGACATCCGCCGGGGCGGCTCGGCCGCGATCGACCTGTGCGACCTCGCGGCAGGCCGCCTGGACGGCTACTTCGAGCGGGGACTGAACGCCTGGGACATGGCCGCGGGCGACCTGATCGCACGGGAAGCGGGCGCGCTCACGGGTGGACGCCCCGGAGAGCGCCCGTCCACCGACCTGGCGGTCGCGGCCACCCCGGGCGTCTTCGAGCCCCTCCAGCAGCTCCTGGAGGACTTCGGCGCCTGGCACGACTGAGCGCAAAAGAGCGGGGCCCCGGCGCTGGATTCACCGGGACCCCGCTGCAGTGCTTACACGCCGGTCAGACGCTAGACGCTGACTTCCACACCGTGCTCGGCGGCGAGGCGGCGCAGGTCGTCGAGCTCGCCCTGCTCCACCTCGACGAGGAAGTCGTCGCCCTCGTCACGAGCCCGCGTCAGGTCGGATTCGGTCGCCTTTATGCGCTGCAGAAGTCCTGCGGTGAATGCGTCCATGCTGCGCCCCCTCGTCCTGGGTCGTGGGTCGGTGGCACGGGGGTGTGCCGTTCGGAAGGGGCGATCACGTCTCCAGTAGATGCCCAGCGCTGCCCGTGCTGGGCGGCGACGGTGCCGGACACCCACAGCCACTCTGCGGAAAGCGGATTGCGCCGTACCGCATGGTGGTGCGGTACATGCAGAGAGTGATCGCGGGGTGTACAAGCCGTCCTCCCCCCGCTCCCTTCCGCGGAAACCTCAACCGGACGAGAAAATCTCGCATTCCCGGGCTTCACACCCGCCCTTCATTGCCCGCCCACCGTCTTACCGCCGACTTATGGCGGAAAAGGGCAGGATGGAGGCCAGAACCACACCGACAAGACCCTGCCCGCGCGCCGGACCAGCGCTACGCGGGTGGACACAGGAAGGACAAGCGACGTGCGCGTACTCGTCGTCGAGGACGAGCAACTGCTCGCCGATGCGGTGGCCACCGGACTGCGCCGGGAGGCCATGGCCGTCGACGTCGTGTACGACGGTGCGGCCGCCCTGGAACGCATCGGCGTCAACGACTATGACGTGGTCGTCCTCGACCGCGACCTCCCGCTGGTGCACGGCGACGACGTCTGCCGCAAGATCGTCGAACTCGGCATGCCCACCCGCGTGCTGATGCTCACGGCTTCCGGCGATGTCAGCGACCGTGTCGAAGGGCTCGAGATCGGCGCCGACGACTATCTGCCCAAGCCCTTCGCCTTCAGCGAGCTGACGGCACGTGTGCGTGCCCTCGGCCGCCGTACGAGCGTGCCCCTGCCGCCCGTCCTGGAGCGCGCCGGCATCAAGCTCGACCCGAACCGCCGCGAGGTCTTCCGCGACGGCAAGGAGGTGCAGCTCGCGCCCAAGGAGTTCGCCGTCCTGGAGGTGCTGATGCGCAGCGAGGGCGCGGTCGTCTCGGCCGAGCAACTCCTGGAGAAGGCCTGGGACGAGAACACCGACCCGTTCACCAACGTCGTCCGGGTCACTGTCATGACGCTGCGCCGCAAGCTGGGCGAGCCGCCGGTCATCGTCACCGTGCCCGGCTCCGGGTACCGGATCTGATCGACCATGGCAGCGACTCCCGCGCCTCCGCAGGCGCCCCCCAAGCCCACCTGGGACCCCCGGAGGGTGGAGCCCAACTTCCCATGGCTGCGCCCCACCATCCGGATAAGGCTCACCCTGCTGTACGGCGGCATGTTCCTGATCGCAGGCATCCTGCTGCTGTCGATCATCTATCTGCTGGCCGCGCAGGCGATCAACACGGGCAATGAACCCCTGTTCAAGATCGTGGACGGCAGGGAACTCCAGGTCAGTAGCGAGGACTGCCCCGCGATCAAGGCAGGCCTCACGATCTCCCAGTTCAACGAGGCGATCAGCAATTGCATCGACGACCAGCGCCGGATCGCGCTGGACGATCTCCTCAGCCGCTCTCTCCTCGCCCTCCTGGGCCTGGCGATCATCGCCTTCGCCTTCGGTTACGCCATGGCCGGCCGGGTCCTGTCGCCGCTCGGCCGGATCACCCGCACCGCGCGCGCCGTGGCGGGCTCGGACCTGTCCCGGCGTATCGAGCTGGACGGACCGGACGACGAGCTGAAGGAACTGGCCGACACCTTCGACGACATGCTGGAGCGATTGCAGCGGGCCTTCACCGCCCAGCAGCGCTTCGTCGGCAACGCCTCGCACGAACTGCGCACACCACTGGCGATCAACCGGACGCTTCTCGAGGTCCACTTGTCCGACCCGGGAGCGCCGGTGGAGCTCCAGCAACTCGGCAAGACGTTGCTGGCCACCAACGAGCGCAGCGAGCAGCTCGTCGAAGGCCTGCTGCTGCTCGCCCGCAGCGACAACCAGATCGTCGAGCGCAAACCGGTGGACCTCGCGGAGGTGGCCGAGCAGGCCGTCGACCAGGTGCACGCGGAGGCGGCGGCCAAGGGTGTGGTGATCCGCGGCGAACAGAAACCCGCGGTCGTCCAGGGCAACGGCGTGCTGCTGGAGCGGATCGCGCTCAACCTGGTGCAGAACGCCGTCCGGTACAACGTTCCGGAGGGCGGCTGGGTCGAGGTCACCACCGAGGTCCAGCACGGACAGGCGGTCCTGCTCGTGTCGAACACCGGGCCCGTGGTGCCGGCGTACGAGATCGACAACCTCTTCGAGCCGTTCAGGCGCCTGCGTACCGAGCGCACGGGCAGCGACAAGGGTGTCGGCCTGGGACTGTCCATCGTGCGGTCCGTGGCGCGGGCGCACGGCGGGCACATCTCGGCGCGGCCACGTGAGGGCGGAGGACTCGTGATGCGGGTCACCCTCCCGATCTGAGACCATGTGCGCCGACACATGCCGGGCGCACGGGGATGTTCGCTTTGCGCGGAATTTTCTGGGCAATCATCGAGCACCCCCGTGTGTGATCGATCACAAGGGCGAATTTCCGGCCATCTACTCTCCGTGATCATGTGGCCAGCCGGAAAGCCGGGAAAATCCGGGTTTTCGGGGGTCTTGATCACGGGAAGTACACGGTGAGACGCCTTTGAACTGCGGCATTAGGACCGTGTACGGTCCCGTTCGCCATCCAAGCCGATCACTCTTGAGGAGTCCGGTTGGGTGTCGATTGAGTAACAGACCTTGATGTGAGGCAAAATCTCCGCCTCGGGTCGGGCACAAGTCCGGCCTCTCACGCGTTACGTGCGCTGGAGACACCGCAGACACCCAGAGGGGGAGAGCGACATGGCAACGGATTACGACACCCCACGCAAGACCGACGACGACGTCGACTCGGACAGCCTTGAAGAGCTGAAGGCCAGGCGGAACGACAAGTCGACGTCCGCTGTGGACGTCGACGAGTTCGAGGCTGCCGAAGGCCTGGAGCTGCCCGGCGCGGACCTCTCGAACGAGGAGTTGGCCGTCCGGGTGCTGCCCAAGCAGCAGGACGAGTTCACCTGCATGAGCTGCTTCCTGGTGCACCACCGCAGCCAGCTGGCCCGGGAGAAGAACGGTCAGCCGATCTGCCGCGACTGCGACTGAGGTCGGGTCGGGCATGACTGGCTCGACCCCTCCTCGGAAGCGCCGCTTCCCCTTCAGGGAAGCGGACCCAGGGCCGTCCGACGGCCCGCACGGCGCGCGTGACGACGGGCGGGGCTCACCCGATGCGGGAGCCTCGCTCGAACCGATGTCCGGCCGGGCCGACCTCCAGGCGCAGGCGGAGGTGCCCGCGCCCGTCGTCAGGCGTAGGGGCGCGGTGATCCGGGAGAAGGCCCGGGAAGGCGTCCGTAAGGGCGGCAGCCGCGCCAGGGCGGGTCTCGGGTACCTGGCGGACCGGATCATCGAGAACGCCCCGCGTATCCCCGTACGCGACCTCGCGACGCTTCGCCGGCAGTTCCCGGGCCTCGGGCCCGAGCAGCTGGCGGACAAGCTGGTGGCGGGTGCGGCGAACGCGAGCTCGACGGTCGGCGCGGGAGTCGGCGCGGTGGCGATGCTGCCGGTGCCGCCCGCGATGCCGACGGAACTGGCCGCCGAGATCACGGGTGTGGCGGCGATCGAGCTGAAGCTGATCGCCGAGCTGCACGAGGTGTACGGCGTACGCCCGCCCGGCAATCTCAAGGACCGCAGCACCGCGTATCTGTCCTCGTGGTCCGAGGAGCGCGGAATCGACCCGAGGAAACCGGCGACGGTCAACGCCGCGCTCGGCGGGCAGATGAAGCGGGAGCTGCGTCAGCAGATCATGAAGCGGATGGTCCGGAACCTGCCGAACCTGATGCCCTTTCTGGTGGGCGCCGCCGTGGGAGCGGTCATGAACCGCCGGGACACCAAGAAACTCGCGGCGCGGATCCGCGCGGACCTGCGGAAGGTCCAGGTGCCGTGGGACGACTTGCCGCAGCTGCCCCCGCTGGAGCGCCCCGCACAACCGCTGGAGATGGGGGAGATCATGCGGCCGCGCAGACGCAAGGGACTCGGGGGCCGCTGAGATTCCGGCAGCCGAAAGGCCATGCGTTTTTAGTGGCGCGGCGAAGTTTTTGCGACCGGCAGGCCAAGTCTTGACCGGACCGGTGACGGCCCGTTCGGGTGTGCTAGAGCGACGCCTTCGCCGCCTTGATCGCCTCCGCCAGCCGCTCCGGCTCGCGGGTCGACAGGTACAGGTAGGGGGTCGGGTCCTCGGGGTCCGTGACCTCCACGCGCAGGGCCGTGGGGATGTATGCGCGCAGCAGGAGGAAAGCCCGGGTGTCGGCCTTGTGGGTGCGCCAGGCGCGGGCCTCCTCCGGGTCCAGGACATGCGCCTCGCCCAGCGCCCGTACCGGGATCTTCGCCTCGCCCGCGATCAGCGAGTCGCCCACCACACGGATGCGGAGCGAGCCGTACGAGCTGGCCACGACGGCCGCCGCGGCGGTGCCGCCGACCAGGCCGGCGATCATCGGCAGCGTGCCGAAGGGCAGGACGATCAGAGCCAGGGAGACCCCGGCCAGGAACGAGACCAGCCACCAGGAGCGGGGGGCGGTGAGACGTTCTTCGTACGGGGCGGCGGAGAGCTGCATGGAGCCAAGCTTGGCACGGTGTCCGGTTACGTCCGACGCGCGGGTAAGGTCTGCGGCTGTGAGAGGTACTTCCGCAGCTCTTAAGCCCCCGGCCGACGCCGTGAAACCCGTGCGGCACCCGGATGCTCCCGCGCCCGGAGAGCTTCTCGGGGCCCACTACGGCGAGTGTTTCGGCTGTGGCGGCGAGCAGCCCCACGGGCTGCATCTGGAGGCGCGGGCGGGGGACGGTGTCAGCCTCACCGCCGAGTTCACCGTGCAGCCCGCTCACCAGGGCGCACCCGGGCTCGCGCACGGCGGTGTGCTCGCGACCGCCCTCGACGAGACCCTCGGCTCGCTCAACTGGCTGCTGCGCACGATCGCCGTGACCGGGCGGCTGGAGACCGACTTCGTACGGCCGGTTCCGGTGGACACGGTGCTGTATCTGGAGGCCGAGGTGACGGCGGTGGCCGGCCGCAAGATCTACTCCTCCGCCACCGGGCGGATCGGCGGCCCCGACGGGCCCGTCGCCGTCCGCGCCGACGCCCTCTTCGTCGAGGTGAAGGTCGACCACTTCATCGACAACGGCCGCCCGGAGGAGATCCGGGCCGCCATGGACGACCCGGACCAGGTCCGGCGTGCCCGTGCCTTCGAGGTGAACCCGTGAGCCGAGAGCCCCGTCGAGAACTCGACGTGCTGATCCGCCGCGTCGACCCGGACGTACCGCTTCCGACGTACGCGCATCCCGGTGACGCAGGAGCCGATCTGCGCACCACCGAGAGCCGCGAACTCAAGCCGGGGGAGCGGGCCGTGCTGCCCACCGGGGTGTCTGTGGCGCTGCCGGAGGGGTACGCGGCCTTCGTGCACCCGCGCTCCGGTCTCGCCGCCCGCCTCGGTGTCGCCCTCGTGAATGCCCCGGGGACGGTTGATGCCGGGTACCGTGGGGAGATCAAGGTGATCGTGGTGAATCTCGACCCGTACGAGAGCGTGCGGTTCGAGCGCTTCGACCGGATTGCCCAACTGGTCGTCCAGCAAGTCGAGAGGGTTCGCTTCCAGGAGGTCGCGGAGCTTCCCGATTCGGTACGGGCCGAAGGGGGCTTCGGGTCCTCCGGTGGCCATGCCGCGGTGGGCGGCGCAAGCAGCACAAGCGGTCAGGCCGCCGACGGCGGCCGGGCGGGCGGGAATCGATACGCTTCGGTCGTATCCGACCGGGAAGGACAGTGACGTGTTCGGACGTCGCAAGAAGAAGGGTGCCGCCGAGGACGCGGCCGGCGAGCCCGAGCAGGTCGTCGACATCGACACCGAGGCGGACGACGACGGCACGCGCGAGCGCGTACGGCTCGAGCCGGAACCGCGGCCCGACGGGCCCTGGGACAGTTCAGAGGTCCGCGATCCCGGCGAGGGCCGGGTGGACCTGGGCGGCCTGCTCGTGCCGGGAGTCGACGGCATGGAACTGCGCGTCGAGGTCGCCGGCGACGCGATCGTCGCGGCGACCGTGGTGCTGCGTGACAGCGCCATTCAGCTGCAGGCCTTCGCCGCCCCCAAGCGCGAGGGCATCTGGGGCGAGGTGCGCGAGGAGATCGGCTCCGGCATCACCCAGCAGGGTGGCATCATCGACGAGGTCGAGGGGCCGCTGGGCTGGGAGCTGCGGGCCCAGGTGCCGGTACAGCTGCCGGACGGCACGGGTGGTTTCCAGGTCGTGCGGTTCGTCGGTGTGGACGGTCCCCGCTGGTTCCTGCGTGGTGTGATCTCGGGCCAGGGCGCGGTGCAGCCGCAGGCGGCCGGTCTGCTTGAGCAGATCTTCCGGGACACGGTCGTGCTCCGCGGCGAGGGTCCGATGGCTCCCCGCGACCCGATCGTCCTGCAGCTGCCGAACGACGCCCAGATGGTGCCCGAGGGCGTCCAGCAGGAGGAGGCCGGTTCGCGCTTCTCCGGTGGCATGGGCCAGCTCCAGCGCGGGCCGGAGATCACCGAGGTGCGCTGAGCTTCGTAGAGACAACCAGGGCCGTACCCCTCAGGGGTGCGGCCCTTTCTCATGCCTTTTCTCGTGTGTGAACTCTTGACGGTGCATTGGTCTGTACCTACTGTCTCCGGCCAACGCGTCTGTTCATAAAGGCGCTTCGCGTTCATATATGAGAACGGAAGGCCCCCCACGTATGCGCAGAACCGCACTCTTCGCCGCCTCGGCCGCCCTCGTCGCCGGTGTTCTCGCCTGGCCCGCCGACGCCGCGCCCACCACCTTCGTCCACCCCGGAGTCACCGTCTCCAAGGGCCAGTTGGACTTCACCCGTTCCAAGGTCGATGCCGGCGCCCAGCCCTGGAAGGGCGCCTTCGACCGGATGATGGCGAGCAAGTACGCCGATCTGAACCGCGCCCCCAAGCCCCGTGCGGTCGTCGAGTGCGGCTCGTACTCGAACCCCAACTACGGCTGCACCGACGAGCGCGAGGACGCGATAGCCGCCTACACGCAGGCCCTCGCCTGGTACATCACCCGGGACGAGCGGCACGCGAAGAAGGCCATCGAGCTGATGGACGCCTGGTCCGCGGTGATCAGGGACCACACCAACAGCAACGCGCCCCTGCAGACGGGCTGGGCCGGCTCCTCCTGGCCCAAGGCGGCCGAGATCATCAAGTACACGTACACCGGGAACTGGGCGAACTCCGGCCGGTTCGCCACCATGCTCCGCACCGTCTATCTGCCCGAGATCATCAACGGCTCCAACTCCAACGGCAACTGGGAGCTGTCGATGATGGAGGCCGCCGTCGGCATCTCGGTCTTCCTGGAGGACAAGGCGTCGTACGACAAGGCTATGGCGAAGTTCCGCACCCGCACCGCCGCCTACGTCTATCTGTCCTCCGACGGCGACCTGCCGAAGACCGTGCCGAGCCAGAACCTCGACACCCGCGAGAAGATCGTCAACTACTGGCAGGGGCAGTCCACCTTCGTCAACGGCCTCACTCAGGAGACCTGCCGCGATCTCACGCACACCGGATACGGCATCTCCGCGATCTCGCACGTGGCGGAGACCAGCAGGATCCAGGGGCAGGACCTGTACGGCACCGACGTCGGCGAGCGGCTGCGGCACGCGCTCGGGTTCCAGGCCAAGTACGAGCTCGGCGGGGCCGTGCCCAGCTGGCTGTGCCGGGGCTCGCTGAAGCTCGGGCTCGGTCCGATCACCGAGGTCGGGCACAACGCCCTGGCCAATCGTCTCGGCCATGCCATGACCAACACCGGGGCGCTGAACGAGCGCAACCGCCCGGCCGGCAGCAACAACCTCTTCGTGGCCTGGGAGACCCTCACCCACGGCGACAACCCCAGCTGAGGCGGGGTGGAGCGGCGGCGGGAGCGTCAGAGTTCTGTCAAAGACGGCCCCGCCGCCGTACCCGGCCCCATTTGTCGCGATTCTTGGTCGTAAGGTCGACGCTGCGTAGGCAGGAGTGACCGGAACACAATGGGGACCATGGGACGCGGCAAGCTTCGGATCTACCTCGGTGCGGCACCGGGCGTCGGCAAGACGTACGCGATGCTGTCCGAGGCGCACCGCCGTGCCGAGCGCGGCACCGACTGCGTGGTCGCCTTCGTGGAGCACCACGACCGGCCACGCACCGAGGTGATGCTCCACGGGCTGGAGCAGACACGGCGCCGGAAACTGGAGTACCGGGGGAGCGCCTTCACCGAGATGGACGTCGACGCCGTCCTGGCCCGGCGCCCGCAGGTGGCGCTCGTCGACGAGCTCGCCCACACCAACATCCCCGGCTCGCGCAACGCCAAGCGCTGGCAGGACGTGGAGGAACTCCTCGCCGCCGGGATCGACGTGATATCGACCGTCAACATCCAGCACCTGGAGTCGCTGGGCGACGTCGTCGAGTCCATCACCGGCGTACGGCAGCAGGAGACCGTGCCCGACGAGGTGGTGCGCCGGGCCGATCAGATCGAGCTTGTCGACATGTCGCCTCAGGCGCTGCGGCGGCGCATGGCGCACGGCAACATCTACAAGTCGGACAAGGTCGATGCGGCCCTGTCGAACTACTTCCGCCCGGGCAACCTCACCGCCCTGCGCGAGCTGGCGCTCCTGTGGGTCGCCGACCGGGTCGACGAGTACCTGAAGCAGTACCGCAGCGATCACCGGGTGTCGAAGATCTGGGGTTCGCGCGAGCGGATCGTGGTCGGGCTGACCGGCGGCCCGGAAGGGCGGACGCTGATCCGCCGGGCCGCCCGGCTGGCCGAGAAGGGTGCCGGCGGTGAGGTGCTCGCCGTCTACATCTCCCGCAGCGACGGCCTCACCTCCGCCTCACCCAAGGAACTGGCCGTCCAGCGCACCCTCGTCGAGGACCTCGGCGGAACCTTCCACCACGTCGTCGGTGACGACATCCCGGCGGCGCTGCTGGACTTCGCACGCGGTGCCAACGCCACCCAGATAGTGCTCGGCTCCTCCCGCCGCAAGAGCTGGCAGTACGTCCTCGGACCGGGCGTGGGCGTCACGGTCGCCCGGGAGTCGGGCCCCGACCTCGACGTGCACATCGTCACGCACGGGGAGATCGCCAAGGGGCGCGGACTGCCCGTGGCCAGAGGGGCGCGCCTTGGCCGGTCCCGGATTCTGTGGGGCTGGCTCGTCGGCGTCGGCGGCCCGGTGCTGCTCACCCTGCTGCTGACCCACGTCGACGCCGATCTCGGGCTCGCGAACGACATGCTGCTGTTCCTGACCCTGACGGTGGCGGCGGCCCTGCTCGGCGGGCTCCTTCCCGCACTGGCCGCGGCGGCGGTCGGCTCGCTGCTGCTCAACTGGTACTTCACCGCACCGGTGCACCACCTCACGATCGCCGACCCGAAGAACCTCCTCGCGCTGGTGATCTTCCTGTTCGTGGCGGTGGCGGTCGCCTCCGTGGTCGACGTCGCCGCCCGCCGCACCCAGCAGGCGGCCCGGCTGCGCGCCGAGTCGGAGATCCTCTCCTTCCTCGCGGGCAACGTGCTACGCGGCGAGACCGGCCTGGAGGAGCTGCTGGAACGCGTCCGGGAGACCTTCGGCATGGAGTCGGCGGCCCTGCTGGAGCGGGCGAGCGACGTGGACCCGTGGACCTGCGCGGGCCGGGTCGGCCTGGGACGCGAGCTCGCGCGTCCGGAGGAGGCGGACGTCGATGTACCGGTCGGCGACCACATGGCCCTCGCGCTGACCGGCCGGGTGCTGCCCGCCGAGGACCGCCGGGTGCTCGCCGCCTTCGCCGCGCAGTCCGCCGTCGTCCTCGACCGCCAGCGGCTGCAACGGGAGGCCGGCCAGGCCAAGGAACTGGCCGAGGGCAACCGCATCCGCACGGCCCTGCTGGCCGCCGTAAGCCACGACCTCCGTACCCCTCTCGCGAGCATCAAGGCGTCGGTCTCCTCCCTGCGGTCCGACGACGTGGCCTGGTCCGAGGAGGACGAGGCGGAGCTGCTGGAGGGCATCGAGGAGGGCGCAGACCGGCTCGACCACCTCGTGGGGAACCTCCTCGACATGTCCCGGCTGCAGACCGGCACGGTCACGCCTCTCATCCGCGACATCGACCTCGACGAGGTGGTGCCGATGGCGCTGGGCGGGGTGCCGGAGGACAGCGTGGAGCTGGACATTCCGGAGACGCTGCCCATGGTCGCCGTGGACCCGGGACTGCTGGAGCGGTCGGTGGCCAACCTGGTCGAGAACGCCGTCAAGTACAGCCCGGACGACAGCACCGTCCTCGTCTCCGCGAGCGCCATCGCCGACCGGGTCGAGGTTCGGGTCGTGGACCGCGGGCCGGGCGTACCCGACGAGGCGAAGGAACGCATCTTCGCGCCCTTCCAGCGCTACGGTGACGCCCCGCGCGGCGCCGGAGTGGGCCTCGGACTCGCGGTGGCGCGCGGCTTCGCCGAGACCAACGGCGGCACGCTCAACGCCGAGGACACACCCGGAGGCGGCCTCACCATGGTGCTGACCCTTCGGGCGGCGGCATCGCCCTGCGGGGAACCCGGCCCCTTCGACCGGCCTCTTCACTCCGACGAGTTCTCGCAATCCGTACGACCCGAAAGGCAGACCACATGACCCGGGTGCTGGTGATCGACGACGAGCCGCAGATCGTGCGCGCCCTCGTGATCAACCTCAAGGCCCGCAAGTACGAGGTCGACGCGGCCCACGACGGGGCCACCGCCCTCGAACTCGCCGCCGCCCGCCACCCCGATGTGGTCGTCCTCGACCTCGGCCTGCCCGACATGGACGGCGTCGAGGTGATCCGGGGGCTGCGCGGCTGGACCCGGGTGCCGATCCTGGTGCTGTCCGCCCGGCACTCCTCCGACGAGAAGGTCGAGGCGCTGGACGCCGGCGCCGACGACTACGTCACCAAGCCCTTCGGCATGGACGAGCTGCTGGCCCGGCTGCGGGCCGCCGTCCGCCGGGCCGAACCCACCGGGGGCGGCGAGGACGACGTGATGGTGGAGACCGAGGAGTTCACCGTCGACCTGGCCGCGAAGAAGGTCAACCGGGGCGGGAAGGACGTCCGGCTGACACCTACCGAATGGCATCTGCTGGAGGTGCTCGTCCGCAATACGGGGCGTCTCGTCAGCCAGCGGCAGTTGCTGCAGGAGGTGTGGGGTCCGTCGTACGGGACGGAGACGAACTATCTGCGGGTCTACATGGCCCAGCTGCGCAGAAAGCTGGAGGCGGACCCGTCGCACCCGAAGCACTTCATCACGGAGCCGGGGATGGGCTATCGGTTCGAGAAGTGATGCCCGGTAGGCTTCAAGGCATGAGTGCTGTTCCTCGTTCCGAAAAGTCGGTGGGCCGGTTCCGGCGCATGCTAGACCGGCTCTCCTCGTCGCAGGAGGACCTGGAGTCCGAGGAGCTGCGCGAAGACGCCGAGACGGCCGGCTGTACCAAGATCGGTGACTGCCGTGACCGACAGATAGTGACGGTTACTGGTACCTTGCGCACGGTCACCCTGCGGCCGCGTGCGGGAGTGCCGGCCCTGGAGGCCGAGCTGTTCGACGGCTCCGCCGCCCTCGACGTGGTGTGGCTCGGCAGGCGCTCCATCGTCGGCATAGAGCCGGGGCGCCGACTGATCGCATCGGGCCGGATCTCCATGAGCCGGGGCCGCCGGGTGCTGTTCAACCCGAAATACGAACTGAGACCCCTCGGACGGGAGTAGCCGGTGACGTCGCTCGACAAGCCGACTGAAGACACCACCGCAGACGCCGAGCGCGATGCCCGGGCGGTGACCGAGGCCGCGCTGTTCGAGGCCTTCGGCGGCCTGCGCGGCATGATCGAGACGGTGCTGCCCGGTCTGCTCTTCGTCACCATCTACACGATCAACAAGGATCTGCACCTGTCGGCCATCGCCGCGCTCGGGGTGTCCCTGTTGCTCGTGGTGGTGCGCCTGGTCATGCGGGACACCGTCAAGCACGCGTTCAGCGGTGTCTTCGGCGTCGCCTTCGGTGTCGTGTTCGCGATGATGACCGGCAACGCGAAGGACTTCTACCTGCCCGGCATGCTCTACACGCTGGGGCTGGGGCTCGCGTACATCATCACGACCCTCTGCGGGGTACCGCTGATCGGCCTGATCCTCGGGCCGGTGTTCAAGGAGAACCTCTCCTGGCGCACGCGCAATCCGGGCCGCAAGAAGGCGTACGCGAAGGCCAGTTACGCATGGGGCCTGATCCTGCTCGCCAAGTGCGCGATCCTCTTCCCGCTGTACTGGTGGGCCGACACCACCCAGTTCGGCTGGGTCCTGGTCACCCTGAAGATCCCGCCGTTCCTGCTGGCCGTGTGGCTGACGTGGGTGTTCCTGGCGAAGGCGCCGGCTCCCATCGACGTGTTCGCGGAGATGGAGGCGGAGGAGAAGGCCGAGGAAGAGCGCAAGGCGGCGCTGGCCGCGGAGCGCGAGGAGGCCGCGGGCGCCCGGCACCGCCGAGAGGCCTAGATTCCCGTACGACGACGGAGGGCGCCCCGCACACGCGGGGCGCCCTCCGTCGTCGTACCCCCTGAAGGGCTTGGCGTCGTACTCCCCGAAGGGCTCAGCCCGCCGTGTCCTCGCGCCGCACCGACAGCAGGTCCTCCAGCTGCTCCTCGCGGGCCTGGGCGGCCACGAACAGCAGCTCGTCGCCCGCTTCCAGGGAGTCCTCGCGGGACGGGGTGAGGACGCGGGTGCCGCGGATGATCGTCACCAGGGACGTGTCCTCCGGCCACTCCACGTCACCGACCGTGGTGCCGGCCAGGGCCGACTCCTCCGGCAGGGTCAGCTCGACGAGGTTGGCGTCGCCGTGGCTGAAGCGCAGCAGGCGGACCAGGTCGCCCACGCTCACCGCCTCCTCGACCAGGGCCGACATCAGGCGGGGGGTGGAGACCGCCACGTCCACGCCCCAGGACTCGTTGAAGAGCCACTCGTTCTTGGGGTTGTTCACGCGGGCCACGACGCGCGGGACGCCGTACTCCGTCTTCGCCAGCAGGGACACGACCAGGTTGACCTTGTCGTCGCCCGTCGCGGCGATCACCACGTTGCAGCGCTGCAGGGCCGCCTCGTCCAGCGACGTGATCTCGCAGGCGTCGGCCAGCAGCCACTCCGCCTGCGGGACGCGCTCGACCGAGATGGCGGTCGGCGCCTTGTCGACGAGCAGGACCTCGTGGCCGTTCTCCAGCAGTTCGCCCGCGATGGAGCGACCCACCGCACCGGCACCGGCAATGGCGACCCTCATCAGTGACCGCCCTCCTCTTCGGGACCCTTGGCGAAGGACGCCTCGACCTTGTCGACCTCGTCGGTGCGCATCATGACGTGCACCAGGTCGCCCTCCTGCAACACCGTCTGCGAGGTGGGCAGGATCGCCTCGCCGAGCCGGGTGACGAACGCCACGCGGACGCCCGTCTCCTCCTGAAGCCTGCTGATCTTGTGGCCCACCCACTCGGTGGACGCGTGCACCTCGGCGAGCTGGACGCCACCGGTGGGATCCCGCCACAGTGGCTCGGCACCCGAGGGCAGCAGACGGCGCAGCATCTGGTCGGCCGTCCAGCGGACCGTGGCCACGGTGGGGATGCCCAGGCGCTGGTAGACCTCGGCGCGGCGGGGGTCGTAGATACGGGCCGCGACGTTCTCCACGCCGAACATCTCGCGGGCCACGCGCGCGGAGATGATGTTCGAGTTGTCACCGCTGGAGACGGCGGCAAAGGCGCCCGCCTCCTCGATGCCCGCCTCGCGCAGGGTGTCCTGGTCGAAGCCGACGCCGGTGACCCGACGGCCCCCGAAGCCGGGGCCCAGCCGGCGGAACGCGGTGGGGTCCTGGTCGATCACCGCGACCGTGTGCCCTTGTTGCTCCAGGGTCTGCGCCAGAGCGGAGCCCACCCTTCCGCAACCCATGATGACGATGTGCACGGCGCTTACCCCGCACTCCTCGTGAGGCGTCTGACTTGCGTGAACGTGGTGCTCATATCCTTCTCTCGGTTCGCCGGGCAACAGGCGCGGGCCGGTCGCGGACCGCTGGGCAACATCATGCCGGGGAATTCCGCGGATGATCCCTCGCGGTTCGGATCGTGGGCTCGCCTATGCCTCGGTCCACCGTAACGTTCGGCCCGCCGTGTCCCGTACGAGCCCTCAACGGCGGTTGAAGCTGCGCAGACTGGCCAGTACCAGGCCGCCGAGTCCGGCGAGCGAGACGAGGGCTCCGACGAGCTGAGCGGTCGTCTGCGACATGAGGTCTCCCGGATGTGATGAGCGTACCGACGCACGTCATGGAGGCACGCGCGCGCCGTCCGGACCGGTGCCCGGCGCGAGCGCGGCACGGAATTCACCCCCGCGCCTCGCGCGATTTCACCCGGATGTGCTCCGCTCCAGGCAGGGGGCCTACGATTCACTGTTGTGTCCAAACTGACCGACGTGCCCAAACGGATTCTGATCGGGCGCGCGCTGCGCAGTGACCGGCTCGCGGAAACGCTCCTGCCGAAGCGCATCGCACTCCCCGTCTTCGCCTCCGACCCGCTGTCCTCCGTGGCGTACGCGCCCGGAGAGGTACTGCTGGTCCTCTCCATCGCGGGCGTGTCGGCGTACCACTTCAGCCCCTGGATCGCGGTCGCGGTCGTCGTGCTGATGTTCACGGTCGTCGCCTCCTACCGGCAGAACGTGCACGCCTATCCGAGCGGCGGCGGCGACTACGAGGTGGCCACCACCAACCTCGGCCCCAAGGCGGGCCTGACGGTCGCGAGCGCCCTGCTCGTCGACTACGTCCTGACCGTCGCCGTCTCCATCTCCTCCGGTATCGAGAACCTCGGCTCCGCGATCCCGTTCGTCGTCGAGCACAAGGTCGAGTGCGCGGTCGGTGTGATCGTGCTGCTGACGCTGATGAACCTGCGCGGCGTCAAGGAGTCCGGCAACCTCTTCGCGATCCCGACGTACGTCTTCGTCGCGGGCGTCTTCATCATGATCGCGTGGGGCGCGTTCCGCGGGCTGGTCCTGGACGACACCATGCGGGCGCCCACGGCGTCGTACGAGATCAAGGCGGAGCACGAGGGCCTCGCCGGCTTCGCGCTGGTCTTCCTGCTCCTGCGCGCCTTCTCCTCCGGCTGTGCCGCGCTCACAGGTGTCGAGGCGATCTCCAACGGTGTCCCGGCCTTCCGCAAGCCCAAGTCGAAGAACGCCGCGACCACGCTCGCGATGATGGGCCTGCTGGCCGTCACCATGTTCTGCGGCATCATCGGGCTCGCCATGGTGACCAAGGTCCGCATGGCCGAGAACCCGGCCGTCGACCTGCTGAAGGACGGTGTCGCGGTCGGCGCGGACTACGTCCAGAACCCGGTGATCACCCAGGTCGCCGAGGCCGTCTTCGGCAAGGGCAGCTTCTTCTTCCTGGTACTCGCCGCGGCCACCGCGCTGGTGCTGTTCCTGGCGGCCAACACCGCCTACAACGGCTTCCCGGTGCTCGGCTCGATCCTCGCCCAGGACCGCTACCTCCCGCGCCAGCTGCACACCCGAGGCGACCGCCTGGCCTTCTCCAACGGCATCGTGCTCCTGGCGGGCGCGGCCATCCTGCTGGTGTGGATCTACGGCGCCGACTCCACCCGCCTGATCCAGCTGTACATCGTCGGCGTGTTCGTGTCCTTCACGCTCAGCCAGACCGGCATGGTCCGCCACTGGAACCGCCACCTGGCGACGGAGACGGACCCGGCCAAGCGCCGCCACATGATCCGCTCCCGCGCGATCAACACCTTCGGCGCCTTCTTCACCGGGCTGGTCCTGGTCGTCGTCCTCGTCACCAAGTTCACGCACGGCGCGTGGGTCGCCCTGCTCGGCATGGTGATCTTCTACGTGACGATGACGGCCATCCGCCGCCACTACGACCACGTCTCCGAGGAACTCGCCGCCCCCGAGGGCCCGAGCGACGACAGCGTACGGCCGTCCCGCGTGCACTCCGTCGTCCTGATCTCCAAGATCCACCGCCCCGCCCTGCGGGCCCTGGCCTACGCCAAGCTGCTGCGCTCGGACACCCTGGAGGCGCTCAGCGTCAACGTGGACCCGGCGGAGACCAAGGCGCTGCGCGAGGAGTGGGAGCGGCGCGGCATCGACGTACCGCTGAAGGTGCTCGACTCGCCGTACCGCGAGATCACGCGGCCGATCATCGAGTACGTGAAGGGGCTGCGCAAGGAGTCCCCGCGCGACGCCGTGTCGGTGATCATCCCCGAGTACGTGGTCGGCCACTGGTATGAGCATCTGCTGCACAACCAGAGCGCGCTGCGGCTGAAGGGCCGGCTGCTGTTCACGCCCGGCATCATGGTCACCTCGGTGCCCTACCAGCTCCAGTCCTCGGAGGCCGCGAAGGTCCGCGCCCGCAAGCGCGGGGAGTGGAACGCGCCGGGCGCGGTGCGACGGGGGCCGGCGCAGGAGCGGGCCAAGGAGACCGAAGCCCGGAAATGACGGGGGTCGGGAGCACGTAGACTGGTGGGCTGTTGTCAGGCCCTCCGGAGACCTCTGGTGAGGGCCGCGCCCCCCTCTCGATCTGGAGTCACCCCACCATGCAGGCAGAAGAGAAGAAGTCGCTGGTGGGGGAGGAGTACGAGGTCGAGATCGGCCCCGTCGCCCACGGTGGGCACTGCATCGCCCGCACCGACGAGGGCCAGGTGCTGTTCGTCCGGCACACGCTGCCCGGTGAGCGGGTCGTGGCCCGGGTGACCGAGGGCGAGGAGGGCGACCGCTTCCTGCGGGCGGACGCGGTGACGGTCCTGTCGCCGTCCAAGGACCGCATCGAGGCGCCCTGCCCCTACGCCGGCCCCGGCCGCTGCGGCGGCTGCGACTGGCAGCACGCCAAGCCGGGGGCGCAGCGCCGGATGAAGGGCGAGGTCATCGTCGAGCAGCTCCAGCGGCTTGCGGGGCTCTCGCCGGAGGACGTCGGCTGGGACGGCACGGTGATGCCGGCCGAGGGTGACAAGCTGCCGGCCGGGCAGGTGCCGCAGTGGCGGACGCGGGTGCAGTACGCGGTCGACGCGGACGGCCGTGCGGGTCTGCGTCGGCACCGCTCGCACGAGGTGGAGCCGGTCGACCACTGCATGATCGCCGCCGAGGGTGTCAGCGAACTAGGCATCGAGAAGCGGGACTGGACGGGCATGGCCTCGGTGGAGGCGATCGCTGCGACGGGATCACAGGACCGACAGGTGATCCTGACGCCCCGGCCGGGCGCCCGCCTCCCGATCGTCGAGCTGGACCGGCCGGTGTCGGTGATGCGCATCGGCGAGAAGGACGGCGGGACCCACCGCGTCCACGGCCGCCCCTTCGTCCGCGAGCGCGCGGACGGCCGTACCCACCGGGTCGGCAGCGGCGGCTTCTGGCAGGTCCACCCGAAGGCCGCGGACACCCTGGTGACGGCGGTCATGCAGGGCCTGCTGCCCCGCAAGGGCGAGATGGCGCTCGACCTCTACTGCGGCGTGGGTCTCTTCGCCGGCGCCCTGGCCGACCGTCTCGGCGAGAAGGGCGCGGTCCTCGGCATCGAGTCCGGCAAGCGCGCGGTCGAGGACGCCCGCCACAACCTCGCCGCCTTCGACCGGGTACGGATCGAACAGGGCAAGGTGGAGGCGGTTCTGCCGCGCACCGGGATCACCGAGGTGGACCTGATCGTGCTGGATCCGCCGCGGGCGGGGGCGGGGCGGGGGACGGTGGCGCAGTTGGCGGCGCTGGGGGCGCGGAGGATTGCGTATGTCGCTTGCGATCCGGCGGCGTTGGCGCGGGATTTGGGGTATTTCCGGGAGGGGGGGTATCGGGTGCGGATGTTGCGGGCGTTTGATTTGTTTCCGATGACGCACCACGTTGAGTGCGTGGCGATCCTTGAGCCTGCGGCAAAGGGCGCCTGACCTGCAGGTTCGGGTGATGTGCGTTAGGTGCGCTGTGGGCGTTATGGGCGATATCTTGACGCACGGTTGACGCACGTTTGACGCACGCGGCGCATGTTTGACGCACGTTTGACGCACGTTCTGACGTGTCATCAGGTCTCTTGGGTGCAGGTCAGTAGCTCGCGAAGGCTGGGATCTGACTGAGGGCTTACCGAAACCTTGCCGAGTCAGTAGGAGTGGGGGCCGTGCGGGCTCCAGCGGCGGAGGAAGGGCCGCAGGTCGTCAGGGCGGGGTTCTGGGACGTCGGGTAGCTGGGGACTCGTGTTCAGAGGGTTGAGGCGCTCGAGATGGGCGTCGGCGAACTCGAGCCATGCCTCGGCTGTGCTCTTCTCCTGGCCGGGCGGCAGAGCTTCTCCTTGGGCTCGGGCGGGGACGCATTCGGCCAGCCGGGTCGCGTGGTGCCACGCTTCCGCCTGGGTTTCGAGGTGCTTCACGCGGTATGCCTCGGCGTAGTCGATGCGAGCCTGCTGCATCGCGGCTTCCCAGCGCAGTCGCTGCTGTCGGGCCGCTTCCAGGTCTGCCAGTCGCTTGCCTTTGGCGGCTTCTCCGCGGAGGGTCACTTCCTGTGTGATCTCGGTGAGTTGGTCTTCGAGGGGGCGGTCGAGGGGTGTCGGCCCATTCGGTGGCTCGGGCGGCGTGTCCGCCACGGCTACGTCGCCTCCTGGCCCTCACCGTCCTCGGTGCCGAGGGCGTGCTTGAGCTTGGAGCGGGCATCGGGCCGCTCGGGTCCATCGACCTCGCTCCAGAACGCGTGCGTGACGATCGCGCCGACGAGTTCGCGTGCGCACTTCCGCAGTACCGCGACCTCCTTCTGCTCCTGCTCCGACCAGATGGGCGAGTCGGCGAACGAGCGTGCCGTGCCCAGCCAGTAGCCCTCGGGACGCTGCCACGCTTCCATCGGCTCCACGGATGTACAGCGACGGCTCCATCCCGCTGTGGGCGCAGTGGGAAGGAGCCGTCGGTCGGCCGCCGGGACCGCTCGTGTCAGCGGGTGCCGAGCAGGGTGCGCCAGGTCTCCGGGCCGAGGACGCCGTCGACCTGCAAGTGGTGGTTCTCCTGGAAGGCGACCGCCGCCGACTTCGTGTTCG
This sequence comes from Streptomyces sp. cf386, assembly GCF_900103585.1. Taxonomy (GTDB): domain Bacteria; phylum Actinomycetota; class Actinomycetes; order Streptomycetales; family Streptomycetaceae; genus Streptomyces. The sequence goes on along the minus strand of NZ_FNHV01000015.1, from coordinate 138,134 downwards.
AGCCGAACGCGCCGTCGACCGCGAGGCCGTAGCCGTAGACGTTCAGCTGCGTCTGCGCTGCCTTCACCGCCTGGCCGGACGAGCCGTACTGCACCGTCTCGATCAGCTTGGACCAGGTGTTCGGGCCGATGACGCCGTCAGCGGCCAGGGACCGGGACTCCTGGAACTGGATCACCGCGGAGCGGGTCTTCGGGCCGAAGATGCCGTCGGCCTCGACCGTGTAGCCCCGCGCGGTCAGCAGCTGCTGGGCGGACCGCACGTCCGCACCCTTGGAGCCGCTCTGGAGAATCGGCCAGGAGACACCCGGGGACGGGAGCTGCCCGCCGCCACCGCCATCACCCAGCTTGACCGGGCGGAAGGGGTCATAGTTGTCACTGCCGATCCCGTACCTGAGCTGCCGGTGGGTCGTGCCGTACGTACCGCGCTGTTCGTACGCCCAGTAGGCGCTGTGCGACGTGTCGGCCCACTTCTCGAAGATCACCACGTGACGGAAATCGCCGTCAGTGGTGCTGTAGTCGATCAGCAGGTCACCCTTCTTGAGCTGACTCACGCTGCTGAGCCGCGTGGTGACGCGCGAGTCGGCCAGCCCGACGGTGTTCAGGCCGGGCTGCCCCAGCCCGAGCGCCATGGAGACATAGCCGGAGCAGTCCTGGCGGTAGCCGTCCTTCCAAGTGCGCTCCATGCTGTAGGGGACCGGGCCTCCGTTGTCTGCCGTGAGCCAGGTACGGGCCCGGTTGATCATCGTGTCGCCCGAGAGCGTGGACGTGGCCATGGTCGACAGCTCGCTGACCTGGGTGACGAGCTTGCTGTCGGCCTCGGGCTCGGGCCCGTAGTCGGTCTCCTTCTGGGCGGCGACCGTCGCCAGCTCCGAGGAGTCGCTGTCGGCGAGCGACGGTACGACGGCGATTGCGGCCGCGACACCTCCGGCGGCGACGCCTATGAGAGTGACCCGCGCGCGGCGCGTGAGTCGGCTGCGAAGAGACATGATTCCCCGTATTCCTTTTGTTGTGGCACGCCGAGCCGAGTGGGCCGACCAGGGCTTGGAATGCTTGTCGTCAGCGGATCTTCACTTGCAGGAGTGATGGCGAAGGACGGGACCCCGCCAGGCGGTTTCGTCCGGATCACCGGGCGGACCGGAGGGACGCACGCGGCCCGTCCCTTCCTGCATGAGGGGACGGGCCGCGGTGGGTTCGTGGGACGGCTGGTCCGTCAGAGCCTGTTGGCCCACGTCTTGAACGCCGACCTGGTCCCGGCGCCGGCGATGCCGTCGATCGCGCCGTTGTAGTCGCCGTTGGCCTTCAGCAGGCGCTGCAGCGCCTTGATCGTGTTGGGGCCGACGATGCCGTCGATGTCGTCGTTGTAGTCCCAGTACTTCGCCAGGCAGCGCTGGAACGCCTTCCAGCTGTTGGTGCCGAGGTACCCGTCGATCGCGTCGTTGTAGTCCCAGTGCGTCGCCAGCCAGCGCTGGACGTTCCTGGCCTCCGCCCGGGTCAGCCCCAGGTTCTCCACCGCGAGCGGCGCGACGACCTCGTCGCTCGCCGCCTGCTGCTGGGCCGGCGCGGGAGCCGCCATGGCCGTGCCCGCGGTGGCCAGGCCGCCGGCGGCGATCCCGACGGCGGTGGTGACACTGACGAGTGCCTTGGTGAGAGCTCGCATGCTGTTCCCCTCCGTTGACGTGCGTTGGTCGGAGCCGACCGCACCGGCCGGCTCCGCAACGAGACTGCGGGTTCGGCGCGGTGTTCAGCCACAGCTGACGCGGAAGTGACCTCATCCCGGGACGTCCCGTGCACTGACCTGCGGAGATGTCGCCCGCGAGTCCCTGCGGCGGGACTGCGCCGGGACTGCGGTGAGAGGGAATGGCTGATTCCGCGCCAGGGCTGGGTCGCACCAGGGCGGCGTGCCCGCTCTGTGATCCCCGTGACAGCTGATGCAGAATGAGACCGGGACACGGGGGCCGGACCAGCGGCCCTGGCGCGAGCGGGGGAACATGTCGCGTTGGAAAGAGCTGCCTGCTGAACTGCATCCACACGTTCACCAGTTGATCGTGCGATTGCGCAAACTGAAGGACCGCAGCGAACTGAGCACCCGTCAACTGGCCGCGAAGACCGGGTACAGCGCGAAGTCGTGGCAGCGATATCTGAACGGCAGGTCTCTGCCGCCCCGGGAGGCCGTCGAGGCGATGGCCCGCGTCGGCGGTGACGATCCGTCCCGGCTGCTGGTGATGCACGAGATCGCCGCCCAACGCTGGGCGGAGGGACGGGTGGTCACCACCGACGCCCCCGAGAACCTCTCCACGACACCGGCACACCCCCCGACGGAGCAGCAGCCGTACGGGCGTCACCTGCGCGCCGCGGTCACGGCGGGAGCCGTGGTCACGGTGCTGTCCGTCTCCGCGGCGCTCCTGCTGGCCGTGCGGCTCACCGAGGCCCGTGCCCAGCTCGCGCACGACCGCGGCGATGCTGTCGCGACGGCCCCGGCCACCGTGTCGGAGTCCCTGGTGCCGGTCATCTACACCTGCCGGCTTGAGCAGCGTGACGGCCGCTGGTCCGCGGGCCTGAGCCGGACCACGGACATCCTCCTGTCCAACACCCAAGTGGGGCTCGAAGTGGCCGAGGCGCAGTGCCTGCTGCGCCGGGCGGGCACCGCGCCGGGGGAGATCGACGGCGTCTTCGGCCCGAAGACGCGGCGGGCGGTCGAGCTCATGCAGAAGCGGAACGGGCTGATCGTGAACGGAGTCATCGACCCGCCCACCTGGCAGGCCCTGCGGGAGGCGGATCCGAAGTGACCGCGGAACACACCCGGCTGTTCGCGGCGCTGCGGGAGCTGCGGGCCGGTGCGGGGCTGAGCCTGGCGGCGCTGGCGGAGCGGACGGCGTACAGCAAGTCCTCGTGGGAGCGTTACCTCAACGGCAAGAGCTTGCCTCCTCGCCAGGCCGTACAGGAACTGTGCCGGCTCGCGAACGAACCGGACGGGCGGCTGCTGGCCCTGTGGGAGATCTCCGAGTCGCACTGGAGCGGACGCGCGGTGGCCCCCGCGCCCGCCCCTCCCACGGACGAGTCGCCGCGGCCAGATCCCCAGGAGACGCCGTCGCCCGCCGGAGCCGGGCGGCGGCACCTGCGCGGGGGCAGGCTCGGGGGCAGGCTCCTGGTGGTGCTGGCGTCGGCGTACACCGTGATCGTCGGTGGTGTTGCGGCCCTGCTGTTCTTCCTTCTGCCGGACTCGCAGGCTCAGGAGGACGAACCGCTGCCGGCCTCCGTCCCGTTCTCCCTCGCTCCCCAATGCCATGGAGCCGCCTGCGAGGGCCGGGACCCGATGCGCCTGATCTGCGGCATCGGCCCCGACACCCTCGCCTCGTACCGCACTGCCACCGGCGCCCACGTCGAGCTGCGCTACAACAAGAAGTGCGGCGCGAGCTGGGCCCGGATCTGGGGTACCGAGATCGGCGACTGGGTGGACGTCACGGCAGGCGGCCCGACCCACGGCGTGCGCATCAGGAACAAGGACGACGCGGCAACCTTCATCTATACCGAGATGACCGAAGTCCGTCCCGGCAGCACCGTCCGGGCCTGCTTCCGGCCCGCGTCGGCCGACGGCGAACGGGAGTGCTTCGAGGCCCGCGTGGGCGGGGCCGCCACCACGACCCGGCCGCCCTCACCACCAGTAGCGTCAGGCCCTCGCGAGTAGCGTCCGGCCCTCGGGCGCGTCCATGCCGAAGTCGGGAATTCTCAGTGGGAGGTAGGCGGGTGGGGCGCCGTCGGTGGTGGTCGAAGCCAGCCTCGAACCCCCGCAAGAGGGGATCCAACTCCTGGGCCGCGCCGCACAGAGAGCACAGCCGGGTGCCCGGAAGTTCTGCGGCGCCCAGCGCCTTGTCCAGGCTGAGCGCCGACGCCCCGGCGGGTGCTTCCGCGCAGTCGACGGTGGATGACGCCCCGGCTGGGACCTCGGCCGCAGTCCAGCTTCTGCAGGACCCAGCCCGACGGCCGACGCGGCCCAAGGATCCGCTCCTGCGGGGGAGGCGGCGGCAGGCGGGTCGTGGGGACGGGTCGTGGGAAGTGCCCGCAGTCACGGGACAGCGCCTCCTGCATGAGGCGTTCGCGTGGCGGCTGACGCCCCGATGACGGCGGTGCGCCCCTGCTCTTCATGTCACGTATCTCCGCTCCAGCACTGTGGGCCGGGACGGAGGGTGCACGGGTGGTGACGATATGATTGCATGCTGGCCCGGAATCGAGTTGGATGCGACCGAGTGACATGAGGGCGGGCAGCGCCGCGAGGAAACGGCCGAGTGCGGCTGGTGGCAGGGCCCAGCGTTCGTCGCTGATGGCGCTGCCGGCCTTCGGGCCGACGCGGACCATGCCGGCTTGGCAGGTTCGGTGGCCAGTGCAGTGAGGCGGTATTCGACTCCCGTGTGGGGAGGGGAGCCGGGTCCTGTTCGCCGGTGAGCAGGCGGCAATGTCGAGGCCGATCTGGTCGGTGATCACGCTGACGCCGAAGGGGCTGGCGTCCGCCTCGCCCGCCGGGACCGCGAGCGTGCGCAGTGACGTTTGGGCGGCAAATTGAGCGTCAACATTTTGCACGTACCGCCCACTCTGCACGTAATGCACATCGACTCCGTGTCCGATTTATGGAGCACAGGGCTCTGACCTGCCATTTCCTTCCACGTGTATTTGGTTCACAGATTTCCGGTAGCAGCGGTGAACCGTTGAGCGGATTCAGGCGTTTCACGTGGCTCTCGGCCCACGCGATCCATGCCTCGGCTTCGTCCCTGTCCGGCCCGGGCGGCAGACCCTCTGCATGAAGTCGCAGTGCGCCGATGTGCTCGACGAGGCTAGCTGCGCGCCTCCACGCCGCGTGCTGTGCCTCGAGGTGGCGGACGCGGTATGCCTCTGCGTATTCGGTCGTGGCCTGTCGCTTCGCGGCTTCCCACCGCAGGCGCTTCTGCTGAGCTTCCTCCAGGTCAGCCAGACGCTTGTGTTCGGCTGCCTGTCCGCGGAGACCGACCTCCTGCACGATCTCGGCGAGTTGGTCTTCGAGAGGGCGTGCGGCCACGTCGGCCCACTCGCTGGCCCGGTGCGGCAGCCCACCGCTGACACAGATTCTCAAGCGGTCAGCGGGGGAGTAGTCGTAGCGAGGGATCCTGACCCAGGAGTGCTTCTCGGTGTCGGTGAGTTCCTTCTGTGTGGGGGCGTGCTCGACCCGGTCCTGTTCCTGTAGGAGGAGGAATTCGCATGTCTGGCCCTGTGACGTGATCGTGAAGTGAGGTGGGCCGCTTCGCCGGCGATGCGGTAGCGGTGCTGCATTCGCTTTGCCGATTGCGACGGTGTGCCCCGCCCTCTGAGTTGCAGTGAGCAGGGCATGGATGAGACGGAAAGCCCTGTTCTGCACGGACTTGGTCAGCCCCATGGGATGAGGGAGACCCTGCAGCGCTTTGACGACTGGATGCGGCTGCACGAGTCGTGCCGGTACCGGAATGGGTGTCAGCGTGGCCAAGCGCCAGGCGGGTGTGTCGACGAGCCGGATTTCATGGCCGTCACGGCACCAGCTTCCGTGCAGCTCTTTGGTTCGGCCTCGTACCACCGCCATGGATTCCTGGTTCTCCGACAGAGTGCCCCTGGAGACGCTGTCGTCGCTCATCCAGGACGCCGATCCGCGCCGTGACTTGGTGGCCTGGCAGGCGTGGGCGGAACCCCGACCTCCCGAAAGGTCTCATGTTCCGTTTCGGAACGGCCCCGGTGTTCCGTTACCGCCTTGGTGTTCCGAAACGGAATGAGCCTCGATGGGATGACGCGGACAAGTTTGTCCTTTGCCAGCGAAGTTAGTCGGGCCGAAGTCGCTGACCTGCGCGGACTAACTTCGCTGTCAACGCAGTCGCGTGACGCTTCCTTCGGCCCGGCCCCCCTGGCCGCCTGCGCCGACTGGGTTGGATGGCAAGGAACGTCATGTGGAAGACCAACCTCTTGCAGTGAACCCGCGTCGGCCGCCCGCGCCCCGGTGTGAGCCTTCCCCCTCTGCCGCGGCGACGTACCTCCCGGCAGCGGTAGTTCCGCGCGATAGCAGGCTCACGCGGCACAACGAGGTTCACGGCGCCGGTACGGCACCGATCTGCTGCATCACCCCGAGGAGGTCGGGCTGGCCGCGTTCGCCGACAATCCGGCCGTCGGCCAGGTAGTAGAAGTTCATGGCCTGCACCGAGATCTTGTTGCCGCTCGCCGGGATCCCGAAGAATTCACCGTCGTGGGTTCCCCGCATGGTGAACCGCGCGGCGACCGTGTCGCCTTCGGTGACCGTCTCCTCCAGCGTCCACTGGACGTCCGGGAAGGCGCTGCGCATCATCCCAAGGACTTCCATGTACCCATCGGGCCCCCGCAGTGGTTCCGGGTGACTCGGCGCGTGGAACACCGCGTCCGGAGAAATGACCTCGCGAGCGAGACCCTCGTCGCCCGTGTTGATGAACTCCACGAAGCGGTTCATCACTGACTCGCTGGACAGTGGCGGCATCTTGCTGTGCCTCTCCCAAGACGGTGGGTGGATACCGGGCAGCTTACATCGAATCGATGTCCACATCGATTCGATGTTCGCGTGCGAAGATGGACTCATGCTGGAACTCGCGATACTCGGCTTCCTGGCCGAGGGACCCCTGCCTGGACACGAGCTGCGCCGCCGCGTCTCACAGCTGACCGGCTACACGCGGCCGGTCAGTGACGGCAGCCTGTATCCGGCGATCAATCGTCTGACCAGGGCGGGCTTGATCGAGCGGCGCGCAGACCCGGCCGCGGGGGCGGCCCGGTACGTGCTCAGCCTGACCGCGGCCGGCCGGGCCGACATGCTCCAGCGCCTACGCAAGCCCGCCGACCACGAGATCACCGACTTCACCCGGTTCTACATCGTCCTGGCATTCCTCTCCCACCTGCCCGACGTGGCCGAACAGCACGCGGTGCTGCGCAGACGGCTGGAGTTCCTGGAAGAACCGGCGAGCTTCTTCTACGACAACGAGCGGCCCCTGCGTGCCGAGGAGATCGCCGACCCCTACCGGCGCGGCATGCTGCTCACCGCCCGCGCCACCAGCCGCGCCGAACGGACCTGGCTGCGCGAGACCCTCGGCGAGAAACCGCCCGCATTCCACACCACACGCACCGAGAGCGAACCACATGCGCCCGCTGCTCCCGCGAACTGACCGCCCACGGAGGAACCTCGATGCTTGCTTCCTGGTACGACGACCAGGGTCCCGCCGCCGATGTCCTGCACGTCGGCGAACTCCCTGATCCCCTCCCCGGTCCCGGCGAGGTCCGCGTCCGCGTCCGCGTCTCGGGCGTCAACCCCGGCGACACCAAGAAGCGGCGGGGCTGGCTCGGCTCGTCCATGCCCTTCCCGCGGGTGATCCCGCACAGCGACGGCGCCGGAGTCATCGACGCCGTGGGCGCCGGAGTCGACGCCCGCCGCGTCGGACAACGGGTCTGGGTGTACGGCGCCCAGTCCTACCGCCCCATCGGCACCGCCGCCCAGTACACCGTCGTACCGGACCACCAAGCCGCACCCCTGCCCGGCCACCTGAGTGACGAGCTGGGCGCGAGCCTCGGCATCCCCGGCATCACCGCCCACCGCACCGTCTTCACCGACGGCCCGGTCGACGGCCGACTGGTCCTGGTTCACGGAGTCCTTGGCGGCGTCGGCTCCCTGGCCGCCCAGCTCGCCCACTGGGCCGGCGCGACCGTGATTGCCACCGTCCGCCGAACCGCCGACCTCGACCACGTCGACCCGGCCGTCGTCTCCCACGCCGTCGCCCTGGACACCGGCGACCCCGCCGCGGCCATCCGCTCGTACGCGCCGCGGGGCGTCGACCGGATCATCGAGGTCGCGCTGTCCGACAACGCCGACCTCGACAACGCCATCGCCGCCAACGAGGCCGTCGTCGCCGCCTACGCCACACGCGCGGACCGTACCGAGATCCCTTTCTGGCCCCTGCTGTTCAACAACGTCACCCTGCGGCTGCTCGGCAGCGACGACTTCCCTGCCGAGGCCAAGCGCCAGGCCGCCCGAGACCTCACCTCCGCAGCCGCCGTCGGCGCCCTCACCGTCGACGTCCGCGACCGCTACCCGCTGGACGAAATCGCCAAGGCCCACGACCACGTCGACACCGGCGGTGTCCACGGTCGCATCCTGGTCACCCTCCCCCAGTAGCGCAGACTCGGAACACCGGCCCATCACCAGCAACCCCCGTCTCATTGACGGCTGCTGGATCGCTCACCCCATACGACTAGGTTCACTGTCAAAGAAGCCGAAACGACTGGGTTCGTTGTCAAACGACTCGATTGGATGTGTGGGATCTCAGCTCGAGCGGCACCCCCCTGCTGCCGGTAACCTGCGGCCTTTTGGTTTGTCTCACCGCGGCCACGGCTTTCTCTGTCTCAGGGGCGATGCCTTTTCCTCGCAGTGATCCAGCGCTTCGAACCTGGGTGGCGCCACGCCAGTGCAATGCTCCTGGCCGGCACGGATCGACTCCGTCGCAACGGACTCGACCCAGGCTGGCGACCATCGCGGGCCCCGCTTCGATCGACAACACCGCAGAGCGGCTCACCCTCGATGCGCGGGCTGCAGGTCACGCGTGTGTGGTGGGGTCGATGTCCTTGAGGCGTTCGATGGCGAGGTTCAGTGTGTAGGCGAAAGTTTCGAGCTGTTCTCCGGACAGGTCCCCGAACAGCAGAGCGGCCAGTTCGTCGCGCCCCCCCGCGTAGGCCGGAGGTGAACTCCCGGCCCTTGCGGGTGAGGGAGACCAAGGTCGCGCGCCGGTCGGTGGGATGCGCATCCCGGGCGACGAGGCCCTCCTCCTGAAGCGCGTCCAGGAGACCGGTGATGTTGCGGGGCGTGACGGCGCGCGATGCGGCCAAGGCGCGCTGCGTAATCGGGCCGTCGTGGAACAGGCCCCACAGCACTCCGGCGCGCGCGAGGGTCAAGCCGCGCTCGGCCATATCGACGAGCACCGTACGAGGCTGCTGGCCGGGCTGAGCGGTGAGGTACTCGAAGTCGGCGCGGGTAACGGCCTGAACTTTCCGTACTACCCGGCCGAGGTCACCCGGCTGATCGCTGTCGAGCCCGAACCGCGCCTGCGCTCGGCGGCGTCGGCTTTGCCCTCGCGCAGTGCACGCGTGGACGTCGTCGACGGGCACGCCGGGCAACTCCCCGCTCCTGACGGCTCGGTGGATGCTGTGGTGATGTCCATGCTGCTGTGCTCGGTCGCAGATCCGGATGCCGCGCTCGCCGAAGCACGCCGCGTTCTGCGGCCGGGTGGTCAGCTGCGCTTCTTCGAGCACGTACGTGCCGACTCACGCGCGATGCGGCGGGTTCAGCGTCTCGTGGACGCCACCGTGTGGCCCTTGCTCTGCGGTGGCTGCCACACGGGACGCGACACCGCCGCGGCCATCACCAGGGCCGGGTTCACCATCACCGAACTGGACCGGTTCGCCTTCCCCGCGACCAAGATCCCCCTACCTGCCGCCACGCATATCCTCGGCTCGGCCCGGCGGGCGGCGTCGTGACCGCGAGCGCCGGACGGGTCGAAGTCCGGGGGCTGGTCAAGACGTTCGGCCGGGTGCGGGCGGTGGACGAGCTCGGCTTCACCGTCGAGGCGGGCTCCGTCACGGGCTTCCTTGGCCCGAACGGTGCTGGAAAGACCACCACGTTGCGCATGGTGCTCGGCCTGGTCACTCCGGACGCCGGGCAGGCGACGATCGGTGGTGTGCCCTATTCGGAGCTGCCCGCTCCCGGCCGGGTGGTCGGGGCGGCACTGGAGGCCACCGGGTTCCCCCCCGCCCGCAGCGGCCGCGATCACCTCAAGATCCTGTGCACGGTGGGAGGCTTCGCGCGGCGGAGGGCCGACGACGTTCTCGAGGCTGTCGGGCTCGCCGAGGCGGCGCGGCGCCGCGCGGGCGGTTACTCGCTCGGTATGCGTCAGCGCTTTGCCCTCGCGGCGGCGTTGCCCGGTGATCCAGGAGTGCTGATCCTGGACGAGCCGGCCAACGGCCTTGATCCGGAAGGGATCGCCTGGCTGCGGCAGTTCCTGCGAGGGCTGGCTGCCGACGGGCGCACCGTCCGGGTCTCCAGCCGCATCCTGTCCGAGATGCAGCAGCTGGTGGACCGCGTCGTCATCATCAATCGAGGGGCGGCTTGTGCATAGTGCTGCCGCCGGAAAAGCCGCCAGCAGCACGCCTCCGCGAGAGCGTCACCAACGTCGAGCCCTCATACACCTAGCGACACCGCATCATGACTGGCACCGCGTATGCTGCACGACGCGTCGGAGGGTCGCGGTCACAGCCACCGGACCGTCCGCGTTGCCCGGGTCACGACCGCCGCGTAGCCGACGCCGACCAGGAGAGAGGCGAACAGGGCGGTGAGAGGGAAGTCCTCCTGGAGATAGGGGTAGACCTGGTAGTGCGTCAGGTAGATGTAGAGGGAACTGCTTGCCAGGACGCCGGCGAGCGTGTTGAGCGGGCCGAGGCTGGGCAGGGTTGGTATCCAGATCAGTAGCCCCAATCCGACGAGCACGATGGTCGTGCGCAGGGGCTGGTCCTGGAACAGGCCGGGCAAGGTGAGCAGCAACATCGCTGTCAGCAGCGCCCGCTGCCGCACGGTGCAGGCCCGCGCGGCCGCCCACCCGAGTGCGAACAGCCAGAAGACGACTGTGGGGCTCAGTTGGGGGCGGGTGGATGCCAGGCCCAGTAGGTCGTAGCGGCCCACCAGGCCGACGATCATGAGCACCAGCGGCACGCCGAAGGCGAACCGCCGTTCCAGCCGATCCAGCAGCGGTACGGCCATGAGGGCGGCGAGGACGACGAGGAAGTAGACCAGGGCCTCCACGAACCAGTAGGCCCAGTCGAAGCGGTCGTTGCCCTGGTCGAGCACGCTGTTGAGCAGTACGGCGTTGGCCGGGTCGTAGAAGTCGGTCAGGAGCACCGCGCCGGTGATCCACACCATGCTCGGTACCGCGATGCGGGCGGTGCTGCGCCACATGTGCCGGACACGTTCGCGGCGTGCGGCGTAGGTCAGTTGGAAGCGGGCGAAGTTGTAGCCGGCGACGCAGATGAGGATGTGGGCGAAGCCCTTGATCTCGAAGACCTGGACGTGCGAGCCGACGATGAGGACGATCCCGACGGCGCGCAGGGCGATGCCGGTCTCCAGAGTGCGGCGGGTCCGCCAGGACTGAGGGTTGGACCAGGCGTGTAGTGCTCTGCGGAGTCCCGAGGTCGGCCGGGCGGGCCGCGGCTCCGGCCCGCCCTTCACTACCGTCCCTTCCGCCGCGGGCGCCGCCATGGCTTGCAGCTCGCGGATCGTCCTCGTATGCCAGTCGGTGGGCAGGTGGCCCAGGGCCTCCTCCAGGCGCAGGGACATCTCGACGTAGCACAGTGAGTCACCGCCCAGGCTGACGAAGCTGCTGTCCTCGCTGACGTCGCCGTGGTCGAGGATCTCCGCGTAGAGACGGCGGAGGTCCTGACCCGGGCCGGGTGGCCCTTCCTCCGGTGGGCGCGTCAGTCTTCGTACGGCCTCGTAGTTGGGCTTGCCCGTGGCCAGGCGGGGGAGTCGGTCGAGAGCGCGGACCCGTATGGCACGGGACGGCAGCCCACACTCCTCCGCGACCAGCCGCCGGATCCGTGCCTGCTCACCGGCGCTTCCGAGCGCGGCCACCGCGAGCGCTTCGCCGTCCCCCGCGCAGTACGCCGTGACCCCGTGCTCCGCCAGCAGGGACTCGACGCGCTGCGGGTCGATCCGCAGTCCGAGGATCTTCGCGAAGCGGCTGCGGCGGCCCACGATCTCATAGAGCCCGTCGGAGGCGCGCCGGGCGAGGTCCCCGGTGTGCAGTTCCTGCACGGTCCGGCCGAGGGCGAGGTCGGCCGGGCTCTCGGCGTAACCGAGCATCACGTTCGGCCCCGAGTAGACCAGTTCACCCACGTCCGGGCTGTGGCCGTCGGCCGGCTGCAGCCGGAAGGAGCCGCCGGGTATCGGCACACCGACGGCCTCGGGGCGTTCGGCGGCGAGTTGCGGCGGGAGGTAGGCCATGCGGGCCGTGGCCTCGGTCTGGCCGTACATCACGAACAGCTCCCAGCCCGAGCGGCGCCCCAACTCGGCGTACCGGGCGACGCGTTCCGGCGCCAGTCGGCCCCCGGCCTGGGTGACGCGGCGCAGCTGTGGCAGTTCCATCCGCTCGAAGCCGACCCGGTCGAGCAGGTCGAAGGTGTACGGCACTCCCGCCAGTGACGTGCCGCGCCCGGCGCGGAACTCCTCCCAGAAGGCCGCCTCGGACACCGACCGCTCGGTGAGGATCAGGCCGGCGCCGCGCAGCAGGTGACTGTGGATGACGGACAGGCCATAGCAGTAGTGCATGGGCAGCGTGGTGGCCGCGCGGTCGGTTTCGTCGATGCCGAGATAGGTGGCGATGGACTCGGCGTTGGCTTGGAGGTTCTCGTGCGAGAGCCGTACCAGTTTGGGCGAGCCGGTCGAGCCGGAGGTGCTCAGCAGCAGGGCGAGGTCCGGGTGGAGGGTGTGGGCGCTCTCGGGGTGCCGTTCGTCGAGGGCCCATGTCCCGTCGGCGTGCGGGCGGGCCACGACGTCGGGGGCGTACGCCTCGGTCAGCGAGCGGATCGTGCTCTCGCTGTCGCCGGGGACGAGCAGGACGGGGTGACCGGCGGACAGGGCGGCCAAGTATGTGACGAGCGCGTCGGCGCGGTTGCCCCCGGCCAGTAGCACCAGCCGCCGTACGGGCCCGAGGCGCTCGGCGGTGGCGGTGACCCGGTCGGCCAGCCGACGATAGGACAGCTCTTCGTCCGGCGTGATGAGCGCGACGCGGTCGCCGTACGCCGCGAGTCCGCGCGTGAACGGCACGGTTTTCGGCCACGGTGCTGAGGGTGAGTGGGGGACGGCAGGTGCCGGGAGGGATCCGGAGAGGTGGATCACGGGGCGCGCCCTTTCCGCGGCAACGTCCGCTGTTAGCACATGACCCTTGACGATTAGGTAAGCTTTACCTTATTCATAGCATGGTCATAATCAAGCCACAGCAAAGCCACAGGATCGCTTCGTCCCTCGCTCTCCAACGACGTGACCGGCGGCGTAAAGGCGAGCCCTGCAGGAAGGCACACACCATGCGACGCCCCTCGGTTCGCCGGATGACCGCGCTGGTCGCGGCCGCTCTGCTGCTCCCCGCCCTCGCGGCGTGCGGCTCCGACGACAAGGACGCCGAGGGCGAGGGCGGCGGCTCCTCCCTCGTCATTTACTCCGGCCGCAACGAGAAGCTGGTCAAGCCGCTCCTGGACAAGCTGGAGAAGGCCGTCGGCACCAAGGTCGAGGTGCGTTACGGCGAAAGTGCCGAACTGGCCGCGCAGATCCTGGAGGAGGGCGACCGCACCAAGGCAGGGCTGTTCTTCTCCCAGGACGCCGGCGCGCTGGGCGCCCTGTCCCGGGAGGGCGTGCTGCAGAAGCTGCCCACGGCCACCCTCGACAAGGTCGACGCGGCGTACCGCGGCTCCGAGGGTGACTGGGTGGGTCTCTCAGGGCGCGTCCGCGTGATCGCCTACAACCCGGACAAGGTCACCGAGGCCGAGGTGCCGGACAGCGTCTTCGACGTGGTCGAGCCGGAGTGGAAGGGCAAGGTCGGCTTCGCGCCCACCAACGCCTCCTTCCAGGCTTTCGTCACCGGCATGCGGGTCCTCAAGGGCGACGACGTCACCCGCAAGTGGCTGGAGGACCTGAAGGCGAACGGCGCCAAGACGTACGCCCACAACCTCGCCACCCTGGACGCCGTCGAGGCCGGCGAGGTCGAACTGGGCCTGGTCAACCACTACTACTGGTACGAGCGGGTCGCCGAGAAGGGCGAGGACAAGGTCAACTCCAAGCTGCACTTCCTGCCCGGCAAGGACCCCGGCGCGCTGATCAACGTCGCCGGCGCGGGCATCCTCAAGGAGAGCGGGCAGAGCGCGACCGCCCAGAAGGCCGTGGACTACCTGCTGTCGAAGGAGGCGCAGACCTACTTCGCCGACACCACGAAGGAGTACCCGCTGGCCGCGGGCGTCACCACCACCGTGGAGGGCCTGCCTCCGTTCGACTCGCTCGAGTCCCCTGACATCGACCTCGGCAAGCTGGAGTCCCTCCAGGAGACACTGGCCATGCTCCAGGACGTCGGACTGGTCTGACCCACCGTGCCCACACCGCCGACCACTTCGCGCCCGACCGGAGCCCCTGCCCCGGCCGGGCGCGAGGGCGTACCCGCCCGCGCGGTGCCGCGTTCGCTCAGGGCGCCGGGTAGCACCAGGCCGCCCCTGGTCCTGCTCGTCCCCGCCTGCGTCGCGGCCCTCTTCGCCCTGCTGCCCCTCGGTTACCTCGCCGTCCGCGCCCTGGAACGCGGCCCGGCCTTCGCCTGGGACGTCGTCGCCGACGAGCGGACGCTGGACCTGCTCGGCCGCAGTCTCGGCCTGACCGCCGTGGTCGTGGCGGCATGTCTGGTGCTGGGTGTTTCGCTGGCCTGGCTGACCGTGCGCACCGCACTGCCCGGAGCCCGCGCCTGGTCGGTGCTGGCCACGCTGCCGCTGGCCGTGCCGAGTTATGTGGCCGCGTTCGCCTGGCTGTCGGCCGAGCCGGACCTCGCCGGGTTCGGGGGCGCCGCACTCGCCCTGACCCTGGTCAGCTTCCCGTACGTCCATCTGCCCGTCGCCGCCGCACTGCGGGGCATCGACCCGGCGCAGGAGGAGGCGGCACGCTCCCTCGGGCACGGGCCGCTGCGAACCTTCGTCCGCGTCACGCTCCCCCAGCTGCGACCGGCGGCCGCGGGCGGTGCACTGCTCGTCGCGCTGTACGTGCTCTCCGACTTCGGCGCGGTGTCACTGATGCGGTACGACACCTTCACGCGGGCCATCCACACCTCCTACCGGGCGTCCTTCGACCGAACCCCGGCCGCCGCCCTCAGCGTCGTCCTGGTCGTCATGACGATCGCGCTCGTCGCCGCCGAAGCCCGCACCCGGGGCCGGGCCGGGCACGCCAGGACCGGAACGGGCACCGCCCGCCCGGCCGTTCCAGTCGCCCTCGGCCGGTGGCGGCTGCCCGCTCTGCTGTGGTGCGGGGCGGTGACGGCCGTCGCCGTCGCCTTCCCGCTGGGCGCCCTCGGCTACTGGCTGACCGTCGGCAGCTCGGCCACCTGGGACCTGGGCACGCTCGCGGACACCGCCTGGGCCACCTTCGGGGTCGCGGCGGCGGGCGCCGGCCTCACCACGGCCCTCGCACTGCCGGTCGGGGTGATCGCCGCCCGGCACAAGGGCCGCGGAGCACGGCTGCTGGAGCAGGCGGCGTACGCCGGCCACGCGCTGCCCGGCATCACGGTCGCCCTCGCGCTGGTCTTCTTCGCCGTGCGCTACGCCTACCCGCTGTACCAGCAACTCCCGCTGCTGGTCGGCGCGTACGCTGTCCTCTTCCTGCCGGTCGCGGTGGCCGCCACCCGCGCGGCCGTGCTCCAGGCACCGCCCGTCCTGGAGGACGTCGCCCGCTCGCTCGGCCGCCGGCCGTGGCAGGTGCTGCGCGAGGTCACCGTGCCGCTGGCCGCGCCCGGCGTGGCCGCCGGGGCCGCGCTGACCTTCGTGGTCTGCATGAAGGAACTCCCCGCGACCCTCCTGCTGCGCCCCACCGGCATGGACACCCTCGCCACCCGGCTGTGGACCGAGACCGGCGCCGGATCCTTCGCGGCCGCCGCTCCCTACGCCGCCGCACTGATCCTGCTGGCCGCGGTCCCCTCGTACCTCCTAGGCAGGCACCGGACATGAACGAACTGCACATCGCAGGGCTCACCAAGTCCTACGGCGCCGGAGAGTCGGTCCTGCGCGGCCTCGAACTTGCCGTCCCCGCAGGCGCGTTGGCGGCGGTCCTCGGCCCTTCCGGCTGCGGCAAGACCACCATGCTGCGAGTCGTCGCCGGGTTCCTGCGGGCCGACGCGGGCACCGTCCGCCTCGGCGACCGGCTCCTGAGCGGGTCCGGCGTCCACCTCCCCCCGGAGCGGCGCCGTATCGGCATCGTGCCCCAGGAAGGCGCCCTCTTCCCGCACCTGAGTGTGGCCCGCAACGTCGCCTTCGGACTGACCGGCGTCGACCGGGCCGAACGGCGGCGCATCACCGAGGAGATGCTCGAACTCGTCGGTCTCGCCGGCTATGGCGACCGCATGCCGCACGAGCTGTCCGGCGGCCAGCAGCAGCGCGTCGCCCTGGCCCGCGCGCTCGCCCCGCGACCCGGGCTCGTGCTGCTCGACGAGCCGTTCAACGCCCTCGACAGCGCGCTGCGGGCGGGGGTGCGGGCGGACGTACGGGCCGCGCTGCGAGCGACCGGCGCCACGGCCGTCCTCGTCACCCACGACCAGCAGGAGGCCCTGTCCACCGCCGACCTCGTCGCCGTCGTACGAGACGGCCGAGTCGCCCAGTGCGCCACCCCGCAGGACCTCTACCGGCACCCCGCCGACCCCTGGATCGCCGACTTCGTCGGTGACGCCGTGCTACTCCCCGGCACCGTCGAAGGCGACCGCACGGCCCTGACCGCCCTGGGCGCCGTACCCCTCGCCGCTCCGCCCGAAGGGCTCCGCGCCGGCACGGTCCTGCTGCGCCCGGAACAACTCCTGCTGACCGACACGGACTCCGAGGGCTCGGTCAGGGGCACGGTGACCGACGTCTCGTACTACGGCCACGACGCCATGGTCACCGTGGCCGTCCACGGCCATGACACGCCGGTCGGCATCCGGGTCGCGGGCCCCCTGTCCGTCCACCCGGGGGAGGAGACGGGAATCCGCGTCGTGGGCGAGGCCGCCCTCCACCCGTAGCCACGGTCCACTACAGCTTTCGCCCCGCCCGAGTTCGAGCCCGAAGGCCGCCTCGGCAGGCGTTTCACCCCGACTCAGGGCACGCAGAGGGCACCTGGCTCCACAAGCGCCGGTTTGTGCGGGCCGGGCGCCATCGCCACCGCTGCCCGCGTGCACGCCGGGTTCGAACCCGCTGCCCGTGAGGTGCAGCACGAGGAACATGGCGATCAGCGCTGTCGTGACCGTGCCGGTGGCTCTGTACGCGAGTACGGGCTCTGTATCCGGAAAGCGAGCCAGAACCGGCAACTCATGAGCAAAGCCGGTGCCGGACACCTCCATCCAGCACGGAGCGTCAGGAGCGGAGCCGTGGCCGGGCCGCGCCGGTGGCCGGGGCGGCTGTTGGTCGGGCTCGCGGTGGCGTCCTTCGCGGCATTGGCCTTGTTCCAGGTCCCCTTCCCGGTGGTGATCGTTGCAGCCGGAGTGGCCGGATGGCTGATCGCCCGCTGGGCGCCCGGCGTATTCAAGCCCGCCGCGCACGGCTCCGGCGGCGACGGTCCGGCCCCGCTGATCCCTGACGACGCGTTGCACCACGAGCGTCCGAGCCGCCGCCGTACCTCGCGGATCCTGTTGGTCGGCCTGCTGCTGTGGGCCGTCCCAGTGGCCGCGTTCGTCGTCCTTACCGGCACGGGGAGTGTCTTCACCACCCAGGGCGTGTTCTTCTCCGGCACGGCCCTGGTCACCTTCGGTGGCGCCTATGCCGTCCTCGCCTACGTTGCTCAGCAGGCTGTGCAGACGTACGGCTGGCTGAGCGCGGGGGAGATGGTGCGCGGTCTCGCACTGGCCGAGACCACCCCGGGGCCGCTGATCATGGTGGTGCAGTTCGTCGCGTTTCTCGGCGCCTACCGCGACCCGGGTGCCCTCAATCCCTGGGCGGCCGCTCTGCTCGGGGCGCTGCTGACCACCTGGGTCACCTTCGTGCCGTGCTTCCTGTTCATCTTTCTCGGCGCCCCCTACATCGAGCGCCTGCGCGGCAACAAGCACGTCTCCGCCGCGCTGAGCGGCATCACCGCGGCCGTCGTCGGCGTCATCGCCAACCTGGCGCTCTACTTCGCCGAGCACACCCTTTTCACCACGGTGGACGACCACACCTTCGGCCCACTGCACCTCGCCGTGCCGGACCTTGCGTCCTTCCGTCCCGTCGCCCTCGGGATCGCGCTCGTCGCCGTCGTGCTGATCTTCCGGGTGCGCTGGAGTGTTCTGCGCACGCTGGGCGTGTGCGCCGGCCTCGGCCTGGTAGCTGCGTTTGCCGGGCTGACCGGAAGCTGATCCGTGTCCGTGTCCGGGGAGCAGAGTCCTGTCCTCGTCCTGCAGGGGGTGACCGTACGGCGCTCCTCCGCGCTGTTGCTCGACGACGTGACCTGCCGGATACCTGCCGGTGCGTGAACTGCAGGTCGGACGCCCCGGCTTGGACGAAGGCTCGGCGGCCGGACTGCTCGGATGCCTGGGGCTGCATGGCCACCGCGCCTCCGAGCGCCGCCGCCACGCGATGCACCCCTTCGGTCACGATCAGCAGATAGACCGCGGCGAAGACCACGATCGCCAACCACGCCGTGACGCTCATGACCGAACCGGCCATGCCTCAGGGCCGGCGCGGACGGGCCGTGGCGGGCGGTGGAGGGAAGCAGCTGAGGTCGTCATCGGCGCGGACTCCGTTCGTGCCGCAACGGCAAGCGCGCAGGCCCGGTGAGAGGCACGGCGAATCAGGCTGAGCGTCCTGATCAAGCCACGGGCGGTGCTCTTCACCTCACCATCACGCGCCCCGGCATCCTCGCGCATCGGGGTGGACACCCATCTCGGTCGCCGGTGCCGGCTCCCGTCCATCGCGGGCCGAGGCGGCGTGGACTGGCTGATTTGCATATTTCCTGGAGAGCCGTTGACCCCACCCTGACGAGTAGCTCCGGAACCGGACGCCAGGCCCGGAGCGGGGCCAGTGGGACAATCCCTGCTCAGTTTCATGTGCCGTGGCAACCGGGAGGTCCTGTTCCCGTTGGCCGGCAGGGGAGCACGGGAAGGAAGCATCAGAGTGATCCGATGGGTGTCCCTCGGCGCCGGAGCCAGGCCTGTCCCGCCGCCCGCGCCGACAGCGCTGGTATGGGCCGGGGCTTTCGGCGGTGCGCTGGTCCTCGTGGCGCTCCTGAACACCGTGGTGGGCCCGGGCCGTCCTTCATTCGCCCTGACCGCGCTGTCCCTGCTGGCTGTCCTGCTCGGCCTGTGCGCACGCTTCAGCGCGGCTCCCGGCACAGCCGTACTCTGCTGGCTGTTCCTCAACGGTTTCGCCATCCCACCCGCAGGCACGCTCACTTGGGCCGGCTCCCGTGACCCGTTCTGGCTCGCCTGCCTGCTCACGGCTGCCCTCGTGGGTACGGTGCTGGCCCGCGTCGCCCATGCACGTGCCGCCTACCGACGTATCAGCACGGGGATCTCGGCCACCACAGCAGAACCGGGTGCACCCACGTCATTCCGAAATGATCCGCCGGCCAAATGAGTTGGCTTCTCCCGCTCAGGATGAGTCTCCGTAGCGGGCGGCCATCGCGGCGGCGCGGTCGCGTAGGCAGGTGCGCAACGACTGCGGGGCCAGGGCTTCCGCGTCCATGTTGAGCTGCCACAGCGCCCATTCGGCGTGTCGGGAGTCTTGGAAGGTCACCTCCAGTCGCAGCCAGCCGTCGGCGTCGGGTTCTTCCGCGCGGACTGCCAGCGCGGTGTCCAGCAGGTCCTCCCGTCGGGTCGGGTTCACCCGTACCAGCACGGTGATGTGGTCGCCGCCGGAGAGGAACTGCGCGGAGCGTTCCCGCCAGATCCGGTCCAGGTCGACGCGGTTCGGCCGCTGTGCCGGTTCGGGGAGTTCCTCGGCGGCCAACACCCGCGACAGCCGGTAGGTGCGGTCCGCGCCGGACCTCGTGGCCAGCAAGTAGCCCCGGTCGCGCACGGTGACCAGGCCGATCGGGTCCACCGTGCGCCACTGTGCTGTCCGGCCCGTGGCCGCGTAGTGGATGCGCAGCTTGTGTCCGGCGAGCACCGCGCGTCTGACCTCGATCATGGTGGTGTCGGGCACCTCGTCCATGACCAGCCGGCGCGAGAGCAGGTCGGTGTCCGGGTCGACGAGAAATCGCTGGGCCGCGTCGCTCGCGGAGGCCCGGTGGCTTTCGGGCAGCGCGTCGACCACCTTCCGCATGGCCGAAGCGAGCGCCGAGCCGAGGCCGAAGACCTGCTCGCCGCGCCCCGATCCGGCGGTCAGCAGGGCGAGGGCCTCGTCGTGGTTCAGTCCGGTGAGCTCGGTCTGGAAACCGGGCAACAGCGCGAACCCGCCGTGCCTGCCGCGTTCGGCGTAGACCGGGACACCGGCCGCGGACAACGCCTCGATGTCGCGCAGCACCGTGCGGGTGGATACCTCCAGCTCGCGGGCCAGCGTGTCCGCTGTCAGCCGACCGCGCTGTCGCAGCAGTAGCACCAGGGAGACCAAGCGGTCGGCGCGCATTCGAGAACTTTATCGAAATACGTGACTAAGGGTGTCGTGATTTGTTGGCAGGCTCGTTGACGAGGCGTCACATGCTGCCGGTTACCGAGCAGATGGACGTACGGACGCCCTGTGAATCGAATGGAGCTGACGTGGCAGTGGAACGAACGGCGGTCAACCCGGTGACGTGGTCGGCGGAGATGGGATTCAACCAGGGTGAGGTCGTCTCCGGGCACACACGGACTCTGTACATCTCGGGGCAGACCGCGATGAGCGGTGACGGCAAGCCCCGGCATGACGGTGACATGGCGGCGCAGTTGACGCTGAGTATCGACAACCTGGAGGCCGTGCTGGGCGCGGCCGCCATGGCTCTCGCGAACCTCGTCCGGCTCAACGTCTACACGACCGACGTCGATCTGCTGTTCCAGCACTACGGCGTGCTGGCGGCGCGGTTGGGCGCCGCAGGGGTGGCGCCGACCACCACGATGCTCGGAGTGACG
This sequence comes from Streptomyces sp. cf386, assembly GCF_900103585.1. Classification (GTDB taxonomy): domain Bacteria; phylum Actinomycetota; class Actinomycetes; order Streptomycetales; family Streptomycetaceae; genus Streptomyces. The sequence goes on along the minus strand of NZ_FNHV01000015.1, from coordinate 117,313 downwards.
CGACTGGCGATCCCCGGCCAGATGGTCGAGCTCGAGGGCACCGCCGTCGCGTGATGCGACCTCACCGCCCCTGCTGCTCATGCCGGTTGAACCGGTATGAGCAGCAGGCAGGTGGGTGATCGTCCGTGCCCAGAGGCGTTCGAAAACCATCCGAAAACCAGTGGAGAAGCTCCGCTGTGCGCCACTACCGTGCTGCCGAACCGAGTCGTCTGGCGAAGGACGTGCCGTTGTACACCCTGTGAGACCTCCCAAGCGCTGATCTGTCGCGCGTCGCGCATGTGCGCCGCGCTTCTTTTTGCTGCGGACTTCTCACTGAAACCGGTGTACTTCTGTGCTCAAAATCTGGGTGGTCGCGCCCACCTGCCTGCCGCTCGTTCTGCGCCGTTGCCACACATGCGCGTCCGAGCGCTTCCGGGCAAACGGCAAGTTTCGCGTCAACGCGAACCACAAGCTCATCGATGCCTGGCTCCTCGTGCTCTGTACCGGCTGCGGGGAAACGGCAAAGCTCACGGTCCTGGAGCGGATGAATGTGCGCTCCGTAAGGCCCGAGCTGCTGGACCGGATGCATGCCAACGACCCCGGCCTGGCAGCCGAGTTGCTCCAGGATCCGGTCGTGCGGCGCCGTAATCGCATCGCCCTCGACTGGGGCGACGCCTGGCGCCTCGACACCGGTGGATCGGATCACCCGGACGGCGACGTGATCGACGTCTCGGTCCGCTTCGCGGCGCGGATCCCTGTCCGGCCGGTGCGACTGATCGCCGAAGGGTGCGGTCTTTCGCGGGCGGAGGTCGAGAGGCTGATCGTGGCGGGGAAGATCGTTTCGGCGGCCCGGCTGAGCGGCAAGCTCTCCGGGGATTTCACCTTCATGCTCAAGCGCTGAGTCCTCCCCGGGACCAGGGCCTGTCCGGGCAAGATCCGCCGGGCAGGCCCTACACGCCCGCCCTCACACCGCCGAGGCCGGCACCGGAAACAGCATGCAGCTGCTCGTGGCATGGGCCAGCAGGCGCTCTTCCGCGTCGATCAGCCTGGCCTCGGCGAGGGCGGTCTGTCGGCCTCGGCTGACGATCGTGCCGATGGCCCGGACCCTGCCCGTGTCGGCGGTGATCCGCTTCAGGAACTTCACGGTCAGGTCGAGCGAGGTGTATCCCATGCCAGGCGGGAGGGTGGACTGCACGGCACATCCCGCCGCCGAGTCGAGCAGGGTGGCGTAGACGCCGCCGTGCACGCTGCCGATCGGGTTGTAGTGCTCCTCGCCCGGTGTCATCGAGAACACCACCCTGCCCTCGTCCACCTCGTCGAGGGCGAAGTCGAGGGTGGCAGTGATGGGCGGCCCGGGCAGGTGCCCCGCCTGCATCTCGCGCAGGAAGTCCAGGCCGGAGGAACGACCCACTGCGGTGGCGGTGATCGAGGGGTCGTCCCACTCGTAGGTGCGTGTCCGGCCCATGGCTTGGCATCCTCCCTGCTGACTTCGTTGATTGAAGCTAGCCCTGCGTTCCGCTGGCTGTCAAAGATGAAGCCAGTGCCTAGCATGGAGGGATGGAGTGGCTTGAGGTCAGCACGGAGAACTGCCCCGTCCAGCGGACCCTCGATCTGGTCGGGGAGAAGTGGACGCTGCTGATCCTGCGCGATGCCGCGGGCGGAGTACGCCGGTTCGACGACTTCCGGCGCCACATCGGCCTGTCGGAGGCGGTCCTCAGTGATCGGCTCCGGAAGCTGACCGCGGTCGGCATCCTCACCACCGTTCCCTACCGGGAGCCGGGCAGCCGCTCCCGCAACGAGTACCGGATGACCCGCAAGGGCTGGGACCTGTGGCCCGTGCTCGTCGCTCTGCGTCAGTGGGGCGACATGTACACCCCGGACCCCGAAGGCCCGGTCCTGGACATGCGCCACGTCGAGTGCGGAGCACCGGTCCGTGTCGTCGTCGCATGCTCCGAGGAACATGCCGCCCTGACCCCCAAGGACGTCTCCGCCCGGCCGGGCCCCGGCGCACGCCGTCGGGTGTGAGGCTCCCCGCGCAGGGTGGGGGGAGTGGGGTTGCGCGGCGGAAGCGGTCCGGGATTCCGTGGCGGCCGCGAGGTGATCGGGCGCCACGGGACAGCACGGCGGAAGTGCCGGCGTGGGTGGAAGTCCCCGCGGAGATGAGCACCCGTACTCATGCCTGATCGCGCGTCCCGGTCCACCTTGGAGAACACAACCCACGGACCGACCCGAAGGACCCGCGATGCCGAACGCCTCCCGCCCGCGCCGCCTCCCGCGGCTGCGCCGGCTGCTCGCGCTCGCCGCGGACAACTGGCCCGCCCGGGGCTATCTCGCGGTCTTCGCCGCCTCCGTACCGGTCGCGTTGGTGGTTCCCGGACAGCGTGTACGCCACCACCCCTCTGCTGCTCACGGAACCTCTCTCCCTCCTGGGCATGGTCCTCCCCGTCGGTCCCGGCATCGTCGAGGACAGTGGCGGGCCGGCCGTGGTGGTCGCCTCCGGCGTCGCGGGTGTCTGGCTCCTCGCGTGCGCCCTCGTGAACGCCGCCGCGGTCGGCGCGCTCGCCCACCACGTCCGCGACCTCCGTGCCACCCGGCACGCGTGAACCCCCACACCACTCCGAAGAGACAAGGAACGGACATGGCGCGATCCGCACGCCCCCGACTGCACAGGGTCCGGGCCCTGTTGGCGCCCGCCGTGGACAACTGGCTCGCACGCGGCTATCTCGCGGTGGTCGCGGCGTCGCTGGGGTTCTTCCTGTGGGCCGTGTACCTGTCGCCGGACCCGGGGTTCGCCGGGATCTGGCCGCTCATGGCCACGGCACCGCTCAGCATGCTCGTCAGCATCCCCTTGATGGCGGTGGCCCCCGCGTGGGACTCCTCGCTCGACTGGCTGAGCCCGTTGCTCTTCTCCGCCGGCACGACCCTGTGCGGGCTGGTCAACGCCGTACTGCTGGGCCTGCTCGCCCACCGGCTCACGGCACGGGAGCCGCACCCGGCGGCCTGACAGGCACTTCCGGTATACGACGAGGGGCTCGGCGCCGGAGTGCGGCGAGGCCCTGTGGGGGCGTTCGCGGCACCTCCCGGATCGCGTGCATCGTGCCTCAACTCCCCTTCCACGTATGCTCCGTTGCTTTTCCACGTAGGCATCGTTGTCCGGCCGCAGGACTCGTGTTCCACTGGTTGTTTTCTGGCACATCGGTCACCGGTCATCCGCTCCAGGGCGGGCGAGCTCTTCGTGGGGGGTCCGTGTGTGAAGACCTGGGGTTCGAGAAACTCCTCGGCGAGGAGGGCTTTTTCGCGCGGCTGTTCGCGCGGTCGCCGTCGGGTGCCGGTCGGGAGCCGCTGTACGGCTCCGATCTTCCGGTGGTGTTGCTCACCGGTGGACCGGGCATGGGCAAGGGGCGGTTGCTGCACGCGGTGCGGGACCGTTTCGCCGTCAAGGTGCCGGTGATCCACCTGGACTGCGGCTCGCCGGTGTACGCGGACCGGGCCGAGCCGGAGCCGGGCGCCCGCTCGGCCGCGACAGAAGCCCTGGTCGAGGCCGCCCGGCGGCTGTGCACCTGGCAGGGGACAGGCGGCTCGTTCGCCTTCCCGCGGCTCTTCACGGGCCTCGCGATGATCGCGACCGGCGTCGCGGACGGCCGCCCCAGCGCGGTCGCGACGGAGATCGAACGGTACGAGATGCTGCCCCAGAGGCAGCGCTTCCGCGGTCTGGGCGCGGGTGACTTCTGGCGCGGGGTGCTCGGCGGAACCATCCAGAACCTGCTGGCGAACCTGGCCCCGCAGGTGCTCGGCGTGTACCAGGCGGCGGTGGGCAACGCGCTGCTGGACGTCCTCTTCGACCGCTTGGCACCCCGGGGCCGGGCGGAACTGGAGCGGATCTACGGCGCCTATCCGGGCGCGGCCGGTCAGCCCGGCGACGGCCTGCGCAATCTCGCCGCCGACTTCCAGGCCGGCTTCGCGGACCGGGAGTTGGCAGAGAGCTTTCTCTTCCGGGCGCTGCGCGAGGACCTGGAGGCGGCGTACGCCTCTCCGGTCGGCTGGCTGCGTCGGGTGGGCCGCCCGGGACTGTTGCTGGGCCACGCCGAGTCGCCCCTTGGGGTGCAGCTGCTGAGCGCCGTGCTCACCGACCGCCGGGGCGGGCAGCGCGACCGCGTGGTGATCGTGGGCACGGCGCGCCGGGCTGACGGCGGCGTCTTCCTGCACGGCGGCCTGCCGCAGCAGCAGGTGGTTCCCCCGGCGGAGTTCCGGCCCGCCGACGGCGGCCACGCCGCTTGGTCCCGGAGCACGGGAGCGGGAGCGGGCCAGGCGCCGTTGGCCGACGGGGTGCTCCTGCTTCGTATGCCGCTGCTCACCGGCGACCAGCTCCGCGAGGAGACCCAGCGAAGACAGCAGCGCGCGGAGCCGGAGGGCGCCGCGAACCGCCGCCGTATCGACGCCGCCGTGGCACGACTGAGCGGCGGACGGCCGCACTCGGTGATCCGGCTGGCCGCCGCTGCCGCCGCCTTCCGCATGCCGGCGGACTCCAATGACCGGGACCTGCTGGACGCCCCCCTACGACACCCCGGCGACGGCGGCCCCGAACGGCCCGTGGCGGACGTACTGCTGCAGGAGCTGATCCTCGACCAGCCGCCGGTCCGGCTGCCGGACGTGCACCGTGACCAGTGGCTCGATCTGCTCACCCATCTGTCGGTGGCCCACGACGAGGAGTGCGCGAACGTCCTGCTCCGCCATCATCAGGCGGGCCGGGTCCACCACTTGACGGCACACCAGGTGACGCAGCTGCTCATCGACACCGGCTGGCCCAGCTGCGAACGGCACTTCATAGGCGACTTCGGACTGCGCCAGCTGCTGGTGCACCGGCTGTACGGGCTACGCCCCGGCGGGGCCGCCTGGCACGCCGACCACCATCTGCTGCGGGACCACTACGCGGAACGCGCTGCCGACGAGGGGGCGCCGAGCGGCGGGGCGTTCCGTTCGGTCGCGGCGCACCGGATGAACCACCACTTGGTGTCCGGCGGAGTCGACGACGTGGTCGGCCACCTGGTGGCCACGCTGCCCGGTCGGGCCGAGGAGTGGAGCGCGGAGCTGCTGGAGATAGCCCAGGCGCCGTATCCGGGCGGAGCGGACGCCCGGCGGGAGCGTGCCGAGGGCCTGGTGACCGTGGACGGACCGGCGCTGCGTCGCACCGTCGACCAGGTGCTGCACGCGGCGTGGTTGTGCGAGGAGCGGACCAGGCCGAGCGGAAAGACGGCCGACACGCTGGCCAAGTTGCTGGAACGTCTCTCGATCATGGACTTCGACGGTGCGGGAGAGCTCGACAAGACGGCCACGCGGTGGAGCGGCCTGGCGGGGAACGAGCAGCCGTTGCTGCGCTGCACATGCACCGGACAGCTCGCGCGAGGGAGGTAACGGGGATGCCCAGGTGGAAGAAGTTCCTCTACACGCTGCTGACCGTGGGGGCGCTCACGGTGGGCGCCTGGCTCATCTGGTCCATTGCCCGGGAACCGGACACCTGCACCGACGGGATCGAGCGGATCGACGGCGAGTGCATCGGCGTCAACGGCGACGGCTACGACTTCGGCACACCGGAGATCGGGGACGTGGCCCGGGCCATCGCCCGTGAGAACGAGCGGATCGAGGACCAGCCGTATGTGACGGTGGCGGTGATGCTGCCGCTCCAGTCGGACAAGGCGGCGTTGCGGCGGCAGATGCGCAGCGACCTCCAGGGCGCGTATCTCGGGCAGCGGCAGGCCAACGAGGGGGAGGGGGAACCGCCGAAGATCCGGCTGGTGCTGGCCAACCCGGGGCGGAACTACGGGCAGCAGAAGGAGGTCGTGGACAGCCTGCTGCGGATGGCCGACTCGCCCGAGGACCGGCTGCGCGCCGTCACCGGCTTCAACCTCAGCCTCGATGCCACGGAGGAAGCCGTCGACCGCCTGACGGACCACGACGTCCCGGTGCTCGCCTCCCGGATCAGCGGCGACGGGATCGCGAACAAGGACGCCGCGGACGGGATGGCGAAGCTGAAGTTCCCCGGCCTGGCCCGGATCATCCCCACCAACCACGACGCGGCCCAGGCGCTGGCCAACTTCAACGGCGAGCGTGGCCGGGAGAACCTGAAGACGGTGCTGGTCTACGACAAGCGCCCCGACAGCTACACCGAGTCGCTGGCGGAGGCGTTCAGCGAGATCGAGGAGAAGGGCCCGGCCGGTCCCGCCGCGATGTCCTTCGAGTCCCCGGCGATCGACGAGCCGGGCTCGACCGGCAACCAGTTCACCCAGATCGCCAACAACATCTGCGACTCCGAGGCCGACACCGTCTACTTCGCGGGGCGCACGCTGCACCTGCGGATCTTCGCGCTCAAGCTCGCTCAAGTGGGCTGCAAGGACCGGCACTACACCATCGTCAGCGGGTCCGACGCCGCGTCGCTGCGGCAGGCCATGTCGGAGGAGGACTGGGCGCAGCTGCGTGGTGAGGACGGAAAGGCCAAGGTGACGGTGCAGTACGCCGCACCCGCGCACCCGGACGCGTGGGATGCCGAGCTGGCCGGCTGGAACAGGAAGTGGGACGCGGACCACGACCGCGCGCCCAGGCCGCAGGAGCTCCCCCAGTACCTCACCGAGCCGAAGACGGCCCTGGACAACCTGAAGAAGCGGATCGAGACCACGCGCAGCGAGGAGACGAAGCTCGGCTCTGTCCCGAACCTGGAGGACTCCCGGACGATGCTCGTGTACGACGGCCTCGTCACCATCGGCAAGGCCCTGCACCAGGCGCAGAGCGGCGGCGCCGAGGCGGTGCCCGGCCTTGAGGACGTCGGCAGGCAGTGGGCGCTGCTCCAGTCCCGCCATCGGGTGCAGGGCACGAGCGGTCTGATATGCCTGACCAGCGGCGGGAACGCGTACGACAAGCCGGTCGCGGTCGTCGAGTTGGACCCGGGCCGGGAGGGCCACGGCAAGCTGAGGTTCGTCGGCCTGGGCTGGCCGACCGGCCGGGAACAGCCGAAGAACTGCGTGATCCCCAGCAGCACGCCCTGAGGGGAGGACGCTCCGACGCTCGATGTCCGTCACGACGCGGTCGGCGTCGGTGAGATGCAGTAGTTCCTGCACATGGCGGTGGCGTGGATGCGACCGGCGCTCCAGTTGGCCCCGGTCCTGCGCTTCCGGCCGGCCGACATGGCTACCGAACTCGCCGCCGCCGTGCCCTCGTCCGCGATGGCGAAGCGGCTCGCCACCGACACGGGCTACTCGGTGGCCGACCGCGCCCTCCAACTCCACGGGGGCCACGGCTGTCTCAGCGAGACGGCATTGAGAAGATCGTCGGTGACCTGTGCGTTCACCAGATCCTGGAAGGAACCGACGAGATCATGCGCGTCATCGTGGCCCACGGCCCGACGGAGGCACTCGGATGACCGACGTCCTGTTCGCCAGGGCGGGTCGGGCCGCCCACATCACCCTCAACCGGCCGAAGGCCCTCAACGCCCTCACCCACGCGATGGTGCGCCGCATCGATGAGGCATTGACGGGCTGGGAGCACGACCCGGCCGTCGAGACCGTCGTCATCAGTGGCGCGGGGGAGCGCGGCCTGTGCGCGGGCGGTGACATCCGGGCCATCCACGACGACGCGCGCGACGGGGACGGCACCGCCTCCGCCGCGTTCTGGCGCGACGAGTACCACCTCAACGCCCGTATCGCCCGCTTTCCCAAGCCGTACGTCGCCCTCATGGACGGCATAGTCATGGGCGGCGGCGTCGGTGTCTCCGCGCACGGCAGCGTTCGGATCGTCACCGAGCGGTCGAGGGTCGCCATGCCCGAGACCGGCATCGGCTTCGTCCCCGATGTCGGCGGCACCCATCTGCTCGCCCTCGCCCCGGGCGAACTCGGCACCCACCTCGCCCTGACGGGCGCGCAGATCGGCGCCGGGGACTCCGTGCTGTGCGGGCTCGCCGACCACTACCTGCCGTCCACCTCGCTCCGGCACTTCGTCGACGACCTCGCCGACCTGCCCGTACGACAAGCCCTGGATCGTCATGTGCGGCCCGCCCCGGAGGGGGAGTTGGCCGGGCGGCGGGAGTGGATCGACTCCTGCTTCGCCTCCGACACGGTCGAGGAGATCATCGGGCGGCTGCTCGCCCAAGGCGACCCGGCGGCGAAGGAGACCGCCGAGACCCTGCTGGCCAAGTCGCCCACCTCGCTCAAGGTCACCCTGGCCGCCCTGCGCCGCGCCCGTCGGCTCGGCTCGCTGGAGCGGGTGCTGGAGCAGGAGTACCGCGTCTCCTGCGCGGCCCTGACCGCGCCCGACCTGGTCGAGGGCATCCGCGCCCAGGTCATCGACAAGGACCGCAATCCGCGCTGGTCACCGGCCACCCTCGCCGAGGTCACCGGCGCCGACGTGGAGCGCTTCTTCACGTCCCTCGGCGAGCGCGAACTCGGGCTCGCCGGACCCGACGGCGCCGAAGAGGTGGCCTGGTGAGTACGACCGTCGCGTTCATCGGACTCGGGCAATGGGCGGTCCGATGGCCGCCAATCTGGTGCCGCGGGGCGCGAGATCGCCGGCGGGGTCGTCGGCGCCGAGGCCACCACGCTGATCTTCACGGCCGGCCGGGGTGAGGCCGACTTCACCGAGGCGCGTCCTCTGCGGGAGGCCATGGGCAGGAAGACCGTCCCGACCGTCCCGGCCAACCGCGACTACCGGCCGGGCCAGGTGACGGCCGGCACCTCCTCGCGGTCCTCGGCGAAGGCGCTGTGCCGGTGGAAGGAGTACGCCTTGCCCACCGCTTGGAGGAAGTTGGCGACGGCGAGAGCCGTCCACAGGGCGGCAACACCCCCGGCGGTGGCGATCGGGGCGGCGACAGCGGCCAGGACTCCGTAGCAGATCGACGTCGACACGAAACTCGGCACCGTGCGTTTGAGGCCGATGAGTCCGAACCCGACGACCGCCTGCAGCGCGTCGGTGACGACCACGGCCAGGACCAGGGGCAGCAGGTCCGTGATCTGCGGCCGCACCTCGGCATCCCCGGTGAACAGCGGAATGATCCACGGTCCGAGGAGAACCATCACTGATGCGATGAACCCCACAACGGCCAGCGCCAGCCACGTCCCTGCCCGGACGCTGCGACGGATGCGTGCGGTGTCGTGCTCCTCCGCGTGCTCGGAGACCAGCGGGACGGTGGCCTGGCCGACCGCCACCGCAGCCGTGAAGATGAGGTTGACCAGCGAGATTCCGACGCTGTGCACCGCGGCGCCGTCCGTCCCGATCCTGGCCGCGGCGAAGGTCAGTACGCCCAGGACCGCGAACTTGACCAGGACCGTGCCGGCGAGCGGAATCCCCACGGAGCCCAACTGCCAGACCTGCTTCACATCCGGCCTGCCCGGACACAGGGAGCGGCCGGCCAGCACCGTGGAGCGGCGCAGGGCCACCTGGTTGACGCAGGCGCTGATCACGCTGGAGGCGAGCATGGCGACGCCTGCCCCGGTCAGGCCGTGACTCGGCAGAGGGCCGGGGCCACCCACGAGGAGGACGGACAGCGCGGTCGACGCGGCGGTGCCGAGCAGCCCGGCCCGCATCACCAGCTTTGAGTGGCCCAGTGCGACCAGGACGGACGTGGTCGACGAGCTGACCGCGATGGCGAGCACGCTCCCGGCCAGCAGCAAGGGGAAGCTCCCCAACTGGTCGAGAGTGGTGCGGGGAACGCCGGTCGCCCGGCCGATCAGAGGAACGGACGCGACCGCCGCCGCGGCGAGGGCACCGACGGCGATCGCGAGCCACGTCCCGCTGCGCACCACGGGCAGGAGCCGGTCGGGATCTTCCTTGCGCGGCGTGACGAACGGCATCACACCGCGCAGCGCGCCCGCCACCGTGGCGGTGGCCGGGCTGAACACCGCCGTGCTCACCGCGAAGGCGGCGAGCACGGCGGTGGAGTGGTTGCCGAGCAGTGCGGTGTCGACCAGGGCGCCGGCCGAGGCGGCGATCATCGTCAGGTACAGCGGAAGCGCTGCCGCCGCTATCCCGATCCATGTACCGCGTCCGGCCGGTCCGGTCCCCTTGCTGATCACATGTTCGATCATCACACCGCTGGAGCCGACAGGTCGGCGGAAGTGGCGAACAAGGCGTCAGTGCGCGGAGGGCCCCGCGATCTCCTCACGCACCGTGCGGGCGGCGGCGACCAGGTGCTCCAGTGAGGCGCGGGTCTCCGGCCAGCCGCGGGTCTTCAGGCCGCAGTCGGGGTTGACCCACAGCCGTTCGACGGGGATGGCCTTCAGTCCGGTGCGCAGGAGTTCCGCCGCCTCCTGCGTGCTCGGCACCCGCGGCGAGTGGATGTCGTAGACACCCGGCCCCGCCTCCCGCGGGTAGCCGTGCGTGGCCAGCTCCCGGGCCACCTGCATGTGCGAGCGGGCGGCCTCCAGGCTGATGACATCGGCGTCGAGGTCGTCGATGGCCTGGACGATGTCGCCGAACTCGGCGTAGCACATGTGGGTGTGGATCTGGGTGTCCGGCCGCACTCCGCTCGTGCTGAGCCGGAAGCCTTCCGTGGCCCACGCCAGGTAGGCGGGACGGTCGGCGGCGCGCAGCGGGAGCGTTTCGCGCAGGGCGGGTTCGTCGACCTGGATGACCGAAGTCCCGGCCGCCTCAAGGTCGTCCACCTCGTCGCGCAGGGCCAGGGCGACCTGGCGGGCCGTCTCGCCGAGCGGCTGGTCGTCGCGGACGAAGGACCAGGCCAGCATGGTGACCGGTCCGGTGAGCATGCCCTTGACCGGGCGGGAGGTGAGGGACTGGGCGTACGACGTCCAGCGCACCGTCATCGGTGCGGGGCGGGAGATATCGCCGGCCAGGATCGGCGGGCGGACGTAGCGGGTGCCGTAGGACTGCACCCAGCCGTGCTGGGTGGCGAGGTAGCCGGTGAGCTGCTCCGCGAAGTACTGGACCATGTCGTTGCGTTCGGGCTCGCCGTGCACCAGGACGTCGATGCCGGTCTTCTCCTGGAAGGAGACGACCTCCTGGATCTCCGCCTTGATGCGCTCCTCGTAGCCGGCGGTGTCGATGCGGCCCGCGCGGAGATCGGCGCGCGCGGTGCGCAGTTCGCCGGTCTGCGGGAAGGAGCCGATGGTGGTGGTCGGCAGCAACGGCAGCCCGAGGTGGGCGCGTTGGGCGGCGGCCCGTTCGGCGTACGGCTGGGAGCGGCGGGCGTCCGTGTCCGTGACGGCCGCCGCCCGGGACCGGACGGCCGGGTCGTGGGTGATCGGGGAACCGGCGCGGGAGGCCAGGTCGGCGCGGTTCGCGGCGAGTTCGGCGGTGATGGTGTCGGTGCCCTGGGCGAGGCCGCGCGCGAGGGTGACGATCTCGGCGGTCTTCTGCCTCGCGAAGGCCAGCCAGCGCAGGATCTGCGGTTCGATGTCCCGCTCGGCGGACGCGTCGAGCGGCACGTGCAGCAGCGAGCAGGAGGCCGACACGTCGACCCGGTCGGCCAGGCCGAGCAGGGTGCCGAGGGTGGCGAGGGACTTCGACAGGTCGTTGACCCAGATGTTGCGGCCGTTGACGACACCGGCGACCAGGCGCTTGCCGGGCAGCCCGCCGACGGCGGCGAGCGCGTCCAGGTTGGCGGCGGCGGCCTCCGTGAAGTCCAGCGCGAGCCCCTCGACCGGCGCCTTGGCCAGCACCGGCAGGGCGTCGCCGAGCCGGTCGAAGTACGAGGCGACGAGCAGCTTCGGCCGGTCGGTGAGGGCGCCGAGGTCGCGGTAGGCCCGCTCGGCGGCGTTCAGTTCGGCCGGGGTGCGGTCCTGGACGAGGGCGGGCTCGTCCAGCTGGACCCAGTCGGCGCCGGCCGCGCGCAGGTCGGCCAGGATCTCCGCGTACACCGGCAGCAGCCGGTCCAGCAGGGTGAGCGGCTCGAAGTCCGCGGCGACCCCGGGCGCGGGCTTGGCGAGCAGAAGGTAGGTGACCGGGCCGACCAGCACGGGCCGGGCGGTCAGGCCCAGCGCCAGGGACTCCTTCAGCTCGGCGACCTGCTTGGCCGAGTCGGCCGTGAAGACGGTGTCCGGGCCCAACTCGGGCACCAGGTAGTGGTAGTTGGTGTCGAACCACTTGGTCATTTCCAGCGGCGCGATGTCCTGCGTGCCGCGCGCCATGGCGAAGTAGCCGTCCAGGGCGTCGGCCTCGACGGCGGCGCGGTGGCGGGCGGGGATCGCACCGAGGGCGACGGTGGTGTCCAGGACGTGGTCGTAGTACGAGAAGTCACCGGTCGGCACCTCGTGGATGCCGGCCTCGGCGAGCTGCCGCCAGTGCGAGGCGCGCAGGTCGGCGGCGGTGGAGCGCAGGGCCTCGGCGTCGACCCGGCCCTTCCAGTAGCCCTCGATCGCCTTCTTCAGCTCCCGGTTCGGGCCCTGACGCGGGTAGCCGTACACGGTCGCTCGTGCTGCCGCGGCTGCGGACTTGGTGGTCACGGAGATCTCCTTCGCGAGATGAATCCCTGAGATCCCGGAGACGGGACGAGAACGCGAAGGGGCGACGGACCGGACGGCAGCGGCCGTATGGCCGTCCGTTCGGTCGTGTACGCCGACCCGCCCTCGAGGTCACCGGGATGTCCGCGCACGAGTGGTTCGCGCGCGGGCAGTTGGCAGGTCTTCGGACTCGCGGGCACGCCCTCCTGACCGGAGGACACCTACTGGCCGTCGCTTCCCAGGCCCGGTACGTCGGACCCAGTGCGTATGACGGCGGTCGTTCCCGCTCACCGCTGCGGGGCAGTCCCGGATTCCCACCGGGTTCCCTCTTACGACGCATCCCGCCATGGGGGTCCCCCCATGCCTTTCGGGCTATGGGGGAGGACGGGGCGAACCAGCTGCACGGATCAGCCTACCCGGCCGTACCCATGGAACCCCCGGCCGCTCTTACGGCCCAGCAGCCCCGCCTCCACCATCCGCTGAAGCAGCGGGGGAGGAGCGTAGAGGGGTTCCTTGAACTCGTCGTAGAGCGACTCGGCGATCGAGGCGACGGTGTCGAGACCGATCAGATCCGCGAGCTTCAGCGGGCCCATGGGGTGGGCGCAGCCCAGTTCCATGCCGGTGTCGATGTCGGCTGCGGTGGCGAAGCCGGACTCCGCCATACGGATCGCGGACAGCAGGTAGGGGACGAGCAGCGCGTTGACGACGAAGCCCGCCCGGTCCTGGGAACGGATCACGGTCCTGCCGAGGGCGCCGGTCGCGAAGTCCTCGACCGTGGCGATCGTCGCGGCCGACGTGTGCAGGGACGTCACGACCTCCACCAGCGGGAGTACGGGCACGGGGTTGAAGAAGTGCAGGCCCACGACCCGGTCCGCGCGGCCGGTCGCCCTGCCGAGCCGCATGACCGGCAGGGAGGAGGTGTTGGTGGTCAGCACGGCCGCCGGATCCTCGACGATCTTGTCGAGCGCCGTGAACACCTCGATCTTGGCGTCCGGGTTCTCCACGACGGCCTCGACGACGAGCTGCCGGTCGGCCAGGTCCTCCAGGTTGCCGGTGAACACCGTCCGCGCGAGCGCGTCCCGCGCGGCGGCCTGCTCCAGCTTGCCCCGCCGCACCGCGCGGTCGAGCGACGCCGTCACCCGTTCCCGGGCGGCGCGGGCCGCGACCGCGTCCACCTCGCACACCATGGTGTCGAGCCCGGCCAGCGCGCACACTTCGGCGATCCCGGCCCCCATCTGCCCGCCGCCGACCACACCGACACGCTTGATGCCCCCGCTCATGCCCCGGCCTCCGTCCGCCGCACGAGGTGACGGCTGTAGGCGTCCGGCGTGAAGAACCCCGGCAACTCGCCCGCCAGCGCGGTCCGTTCGAACAGTGCGCGGATCTCGTCGACCGGCGCCCACGGATACTCGGCGCCCAGCGCCACGACCTCGTCGTCGAGCAGCCGCAGCACCGCCTCCCGGTCGATCACCCGGTGCCGCAGCCACTGCCAGATCTGCACCCGGGCGATCTCGGCGGTGGCCGCGTCCTCCATCAGGCCGTACAGCGCGACCGCGCCCTGTCCGCGCAGCCAGGCGGCGAAGTACCGCAGGGCGACGGCGATGTTGACGCGCACCCCCTCCGGGGTCGGCGGCCCGCTGATCCGGCGCACCGACAGCAGGTCGGCGGCGCCGACCTCCACGTCGTCGCGCGTACGGTCGATCTGGTGCGGCCGACCGCCGAGGACACCGTCGAACACCTCACGGCAGACGGACACCAGGCCCGGATGGGCCACCCACGACCCGTCGAATCCGTCCTCCGCCTCCCGCTCCTTGTCGAGGCGCACCTTGGCGAGCGCGGCCTCGTTCGCGGCCGGGTCCTTGCCGGGCACGTGGGCGGCCATACCGCCGATGGCGTGGGCGCCCCGCTTGTGGCAGGTGCGCACGAGGAGTTCGGTGTAGGCCCGCATGAAGGGGGCGGTCATGGTGACCTTCGCCCGGTCCGGCAGCAGGAAGTCGGTGCGGTGGCCGAAGGTCTTGATCAGGCTGAACAGGTAGTCCCAGCGGCCCGCGTTGAGACCGGAGCTGTGCTCGCGCAGCTCGTGGAGGATCTCCTCCATCTCGAAGGCCGCGGTGATCGTCTCGATGAGAACGGTGGCCCGGATCGTGCCGCGCGGAATACCGAGGAATTCCTGCGCGGCGACGAAGATGTCGTTCCACAGGCGGGCCTCGTACCGGTTCTCCAGCTTGGGCAGATAGAAGTACGGGCCGCGCCCGGCGTCGATCTGGCGCTGGGCGCAGTGGAAGAAGTACAGCCCGAAGTCCACGAGGGCCGCGGGCACCGGCCGCCCGTCGAACTCCAGATGCTCCTCGTCGAGATGCCACCCGCGGGGCCGGACGACGATGGTGGCGAGCCGGTCACGGTCCCCGAGGCGGTACTCCTTGCCCTCGGGAGTGGTGAAGTCGATCCGGCGCTCGATCGCGTCGAGCAGATTGAGCTGACCGGAGACGATGTTGTCCCAGGTGGGCGCGGTGGCATCCTCGAAGTCCGCCAGCCAGACCTGGGCGCCCGAGTTGAGGGCGTTGACGGTCATACGACGCTCGGGCGGCCCGGTGATCTCCACCCGCCGGTCGGCCAGACCGGGCGCGGGCGGCGCCACCCGCCAGGTCGGATCGGCGCGCACGGCAGAGGTGACCATGGGGAAGTCGAGCGGCGAGCCCGACGCCAGCCGCAGGGCCTGCCGACGACGCTCCTTCAGAAGTTCCCGACGGCGCTCCTCGAAGGCACCGGCCAGCCGGCCGACGAAGTCGAGAGCGGCGGGCGTGAGAATCTCGTCGTGCCGGTGCCCGGCAGCGGCGAGGACGCGGACGTGGTGGGTCAGTGCGGTGGTAGACATCGGCCTCTCCTGACTGGAAACGTTCAGGGCATCGCCCTCAAGGGGCGCGGGGCCGCATCGATATGCGGCTCCGCCGCGTGGGCGCGACCAGCCCCCACGCACCCGCAGACGACGAACCGGACTTAGTGGAACTGCTCTTCCTCGGTGGACCCGGAGAGCGCGGTAGTGGAAGAGGCAGGATTGACGGCGGTGGAGACCAGATCGAAGTACCCGGTACCGACCTCCCGCTGATGCCTGACGGCAGTGAACCCGTGCTGCTGCGCCGCGAACTCCCGCTCCTGCAGATCGACGTACGCGGTCATCCCGTGCTCGGCATAGCCACGCGCAAGGTCGAACATGCCGTGGTTCAGGGAGTGGAACCCGGCCAGCGTGATGAACTGGAACCGGTACCCCATCGCCCCCAACTCCCGCTGGAACTTGGCGATCTGGTCGTCGTCCAGCGAGGCCTTCCAGTTGAAGGAGGGCGAGCAGTTGTACGCCAGCATCTGGTCCGGGTGCTCGGCGTGGATCGCCTCGGCGAACTCCCGCGCCTGTGCGAGATCCGGCGTACCGGTCTCGACCCAGATGAGGTCGGCGTAGGGGGCGTACGCGAGGCCCCGGGCGATCACCGGCGCCATCCCGTTCCGCACCCGGTAGAACCCCTCCGCGGTCCGCTCCCCGGTCACGAACTCGGCGTCGCGCTCGTCGACATCACTGGTGATGAGGTTGGCGGCGAGGGCGTCCGTACGCGCGATGACCAGCGTCGGCACATCGGCGATGTCGGCCGCGAGCCGGGCCGCGTTCAGGGTGCGGACGTGCTGAGCGGTCGGCACCAGGACCTTGCCGCCGAGGTGACCGCACTTCTTCTCCGAGGCGAGCTGGTCCTCGTAGTGGATGCCGGCGGCCCCCGCCGCGATCATCGCCTTGGTCAGCTCGAAGGCGTTCAGCGGGCCGCCGAACCCGGCCTCGGCGTCGGCGACGATCGGCGCGAGCCAGTCCGTGGTGTCGCCCGCGCCCTCGGCGGTGGCGATCTGGTCGGCGCGCAGGAGGGCGTTGTTGATCCGACGGACCACCTGGGGCACGGAGTTGGCCGGGTAGAGGCTCTGGTCGGGGTAGGTGTGCCCGGCCTGATTGGCGTCCGCGGCGACCTGCCAGCCGGACAGGTAGATCGCCTGGAGGCCTGCCTTGACCTGCTGGACGGCCTGGCCGCCGGTGAGCGCGCCGAGCGCGTGGATGTAGTCCCGCTCGTGCAACTGGCGCCACAGCCGCTCGGCGCCGCGCCGGGCCAGGGTGTGCTCCTCACGGACGCTGCCGGAGAGCCGTACGACGTCCTCGGCGGTGTAGGTGCGCTCGATGCCCTGCCAGCGCGGGTCGGTGGCCCAGCGCCGCGCGAGCTCCTCGGCCGCCTGTGTCCTCGCCTCTGCCATGAGTGTCACCGTCTCCCTCGGTTGTGCGGTCTGCCAACCCTCACGCCGTCGCCGCGAGAGGTGGCACTGTGTGTCTTCGACTGGAATGCGGCCCGCCCTACCTGCCGTGGGGCGGAGCTGAGCAATGCCGGCCCGGTAGCGCGGCGCTAATGCCGGGATCTCCGACGTCTGGGCGTGAATCGTGCCCGGTCCAGTGCCTGGCCGCCGGAGGTTCGGCGGGCCGCACTCAGACTCTGGCAGTGGCACTGAGTGCCATCAAGGGTGGACGCGTGCCAACTTCTGCGAATCTTCGCGCCCTCGTTTGCCAAGGTTGCGAAGGGTCGCGGCGCCCTCGATTCGCGTACGCTGGCGACCGTCCCGGGCGATGCCCGGAGGCAACGGGCGGGGATCGGCGATGCCCGGGCCTGGGGGCGGGGAGGAGAGCGGTGAGCAAGATCTATGCGGGCGCGCGGCTGCGGCGGCTGCGCGAGGAGCGCCGGATGAGCCAGGCCGAGCTGGCCCGCGTCCTCGGGATCTCGCCCAGCTATCTGAACCAGATGGAGCACGACTCCCGCCCGCTCACCGTCCCGGTCCTGCTGAAGCTGACCGAGGCCTTCGGCGTCGACCCCGGCTTCTTCTCCGAGCGCGACACGGCCCGGCTGCTGGCGGACCTGCGCGAGGCGCTCGCCGGCGAGATCACCGAAGCGCGGGTGTCCCCGACCGACCTCGCCGAACTCGCCTCCCGGATGCCCGAGGTCGCCCAGGTCCTGCTGGACCTCGGCCGCCGCAACCAGCGGTTGTCCGAGCGGCTCGCCGGGGCCGCGGACGGCCGCGACGGCGATCGGGGTGCCGCGTCCTCACCCCACGAGGAGATCCGGGACTTCTTCTACCGCCGCCAGAACTACCTGCACGACACCGACCTCGCCGCCGAACAGCTCGCCGAGGACATCGGCATCCGACCCGGCGAGGTCGTCCAGGCCCTGACGGCCAGACTCGCCGACGCCCACGGCGTCCGCCTGACCGTCGCCACCGGCGACCATCTGCACCACTACGACGAAGCGGCGCGCACCCTCCACCTGTCCGCCCGACTCCGCCCAGGACAGCGGGCGTTCCGGATGGCCCTCCAGCTCGCCCTGCTCGAATACGGCGCCGAACTCGACCGCCAGGCCGGCGAGGACTTCCCGCCCGGTTCCCCCACGCATGCCCTGGCCCGGATCGGCATCGCCAACTACTTCGCGGCCGCGCTGATCCTGCCGTACACCGCCTTCCACGCGGCGGCCGAGGAGGTGCGCTACGACATCGAACGCCTCACCGACCGCTACAGCCTCGGCCACGAGACCGTCTGCCACCGCCTGAGCACCCTGCAGCGGCCCCGGCTGCGCGGTGTGCCCTTCTCCTTCGTCCGGGTGGACCGGGCCGGGAACATGTCCAAGCGGCAGTCGGCCACCGGGTTCCACTTCTCCCGGGCGGGCGGCACCTGCCCGCTGTGGAACGTCTACGAGGCGTTCGCGGCGCCCGGCCGGATCCATGTCCAGATCGCCGAAATGCCGGACGGGCAGCGGTACTTGTGGACGGCCCGCGCCCTCACCCGGCACCGCGGCGGCTGGGGCGAGCCCGGCAAGACCTTCGCCATCGGGCTGGGCTGCGAGATCCGCCACGCCCATCGCCTCGTCTACTCCGACGGCCTCGATCTCGCCAACGCCTCCGCCGCCACACCGATCGGTATGGGCTGCCGCGTCTGTGAACGCCTCGACTGCCCCCAACGCGCGGTGCCGCCCCTCGACCGCCCCCTGCGGATCGACCAGAACAGCAGCACCTTCGTGCCGTATCCGGTGGCGGATCCGGCGATGTGACGGGCCGTGCGTGCCCCCGAGCCGGTCAGCCGCCGCCCACGCGCCGTGCCTCCCCCTCGGTGACCGGTGCCCCGGCCACCACCCCGTGCAGGACGTACGCCAGCACCTCCGCCCCGCGCACCACCCGCGGCCCCGGCCGGTTGAAGTAGGCCGGTCCGTCCACCACCCACACCTCGCCCGACCGCACCGCGGGAAGGTCCCGCCAGCCGGGGAGACCCGTGAGCGCTCCCTCCCACTCGCGCATGGTGCGCTGCGGAGCGAAGCCGCACGGCAGGAGAAGGACGACGTCGGGGCGCGCGGCGCGCACCGCCTCCCACTCCATGGGCTTGGTGTGCTCGCCGGCGGCGGCCAGCAGCGGTGCGCCGCCCGCGGCGCGGATCTGCTCCGGCACCCAGTGCCCGGCGGGCCACAGCGGATCGAGCCACTCGATCGCGACCACGCGGGGACGCGGCCGGGAGAGGACGAGCGACTCCACGCGGGCCAGCCGGGACCGGAGCCCGGCAGACCGCTCCCGCGCCGTCCCCGACACCCCCAGCACCTCACCCACCCGCACCAGACAGTCCAGTACGTCGTCGAGCGTGCGCGGTTCCAGGCTCAGCACCCGGGGTCCGCCGCCCTCCAGCACCCGCACCGCCCGGGACACGGCCCCGTACGACACCGCGCAGACCTCGCACAGGTCCTGGGTGAGCACGACGTCCGGGGCGAGCGCGGCCAGGGCCTCGGTGTCGAGCGTGTAGAGCGAGGAGCCGCGGTGCGCCGCCCCGCCGACCGCCTCGGAGATCTCCCGGCTGCTCATCCGGTCCGCGTCGAACCCGGCGGCCGTCACCACCGGAACCCCCTGCACCGGCCCCGGCGGCCAGTCGCACTCATGGGTACGCCCCACAAGGCTGTCGGCGAGGCCGAGTTCGGCCACGATGTCGGTGGCCGCGGGCAGCAGGGAGACGATCCGCATGCCGAAAGCCTAGGGCTCCGGTTGCTTACCGGGGTTGCGCGGCCAGGGGCCGGGCGGGGTGACGGGGGCCGAGGAAGACGACGATGCCCGTGCCGTCGGGGGAGGGGTGGGTGGCCTGGGTCCAGCCCTGGCGGTGGTAGAAGGACAGGGCGCGAGGCGACCGGACGGAGGTCAGCAGCCAGGAGCGGCCTTTGGGGGCGTCCTCGGTGACCGCTGCCAGGAGGTCGGCGGCCAGGCCGGATCCCTGGGCGTCGGCGCGGACGGCGAGTTCGTCCGTCTCGCGGGCGCCGCACAGCCAGTCGACGGTGCGCTCGGGGCCGAGACCGGCGGCGGCCTGGGGGTAGCAGCGGTCGGTGGGGAAGGGCGCGAGGGTGGTCCAGGCCGTGGCGAAGCCGATGACCTCCGCGCCGGCGAAGGCGAGCGCGGCGGTGAAGCCGGGACGCCGTACGTTCACCCGGAGCCGTCCGGCGAACTCCTCCGCCTTTTCCTCGTCCTCGTTCCAGGGTGGGACGCAGAAGGCGTCGACGTAGACGGAGCGCAGGGTGGTGGTGTGGGCGAGGAGTTCGGCGTTCCTGAAGATCCTGATGTCCATCAGGCCACACCAGCCAGGGCCGCCCCCGGTTGCAGCGCGGCGTGCTCCAGAGGTGCCGACGGGTCGATCGACACATTCAGGGGCGCCGGTTCGGCCCAGGCCCGGACGAGGAGGTCGCCGACCGCGGCGATCATCGCGCCGTTGTCCGTGCACAGCCCGAGCGGCGGTACGCGCAACTCGATCCCGGCGGCCCGGCACCGCTCCTCGGCCAGCGACCGCACCCGCGAGTTCGCGGCCACGCCGCCGACCACGACCAGCGTGCCGACCCCGTGCTCGGCACACGCGGCCACGGCCTTGCGGGTCAGTACGTCCGCGATCGCCTCCTGGAGCGAGGCGGCGCCGTCGGCCACCGGGAGCTCCCGCCCCGAGTGCCCCTCGGCCCAGCGGGCGGCGGCGGTCTTGAGCCCCGAGAAGGAGAAGTCGTACGAGCCCGGCAGTGGGCGCGGGAAGGCGACGGAGCCCGGATTTCCCACGCGCGCCGCCCGGTCGACGGCCGGACCGCCGGGATACGGCAGCCCGAAGACCCGCGCGACCTTGTCGAAGCACTCCCCGGCGGCGTCGTCGAGGGTGTCCCCGAGGTGGACGATCGGATCGCGGACCAGATCGCGGACGAGGAGGAGCGAGGTGTGGCCGCCGGAGACGATCAGCACCATGCAGGGGTTCGGCAGCGGCCCGTGTTCCAGGGTGTCGGCGGCGACGTGACCGGCGAGGTGGTGGACGCCGTACAGCGGGACACCGAGGGCGTACGCGATGCCCTTCGCCCCCGCCAGCCCCACCTGGAGCGCACCCGACAGACCCGGCCCGGTGGTGACGGCGACCGCGCCGATGTCGGACAGCCGCAGCCCGGCCTCGTCCAGCGCCTGCCGGACCACCGGGCGCAGGGCTTGCAGGTGCGCCCGGGAAGCGATCTCGGGCACCACCCCGCCGAAGCGGGCGTGCTCGTCCATGCTCGACGCCAGCGCATGCCCCAGCAGCCGCCCGTCCCGGACCAGTCCCGCGCCGGTCTCGTCACAGGACGACTCGATGCCCAGCACGATCCGATAGCCCATGTCCACCTCTTCCTGCGCTAGAAAAGCTATTGCAAGAAGTGTGCAATAAGAGCCGGTGGATGTGTACCCGAGCAAGAGTGCGCTGGTCGTCGCCCAGTAGAGTGCGCCCCTGTCGCCCCTCCCGAGCGTTGCCCCCGAAACCCGAGGTACCTGGCAGTGACCCCCGCACGTCCCGCACCGACCACCACCGCCGTGACCGTCGTCGGGATCGGGGCCGACGGCTGGGCGGGCCTGCCCGACACCTCTCGTGCCGCGCTCCGCGAGGCCGAGGTCCTCATCGGCGGCCCGCGGCAGCTGGATCTCCTGCCCCCGCAGTGCGCCGGAGAGCGGATCGCCTGGCCCTCACCGCTGCGCCCCGCGGTCCCCGCCCTGCTCGCGACCCACGCCGGCCGCCGGATCGCCGTGCCGGCCAGCGGGGACCCGATGTTCTACGGCATCGGACGCGCCCTCGCCGAGGAAACGAACGCCCTGCGCGTCCTGCCCCACCCCTCCTCCGTCTCCTACGCCGCCGCCCGCCTCGGCTGGCCGCTGGAGGACGTCGAGGTCGTCACCCTCGTCGGCCGCCCCGCCGCCCGCCTCGCCGCCGCCCTGCACGACGGCCGACGGCTCCTCGTCCTCAGCGCGGACGCCGGCACGCCCGGCGAGGTCGCCGCGCTGCTGCGGGACCGCGGCTTCGGGCCGAGCGGGATGCGGGTGCTGGAACAACTCGGCGGCGCGAAGGAACGTACGACCGCCGAGACCACCGCCGACGACTGGCCGGACCCGCAGCCGGCCGGCGACCCCCTCAACATCGTCGCCGTCGAGTGCCGACGCGCCCCCGGCGCCCTTCGCCTCGGCGCCGTGCCCGGCCTCCCCGACGAGGCGTACGAGAACGACGGGCAGCTCACCAAGCGGCACATCCGCGCAGCCACGCTCGGCGCGCTCGCGCCCACCCCCGGCGAACTGCTCTGGGACATCGGCGGCGGATCGGGCTCGATCGCCATCGAGTGGATGCGCACCCACCCGTCGTGCCGCGCGGTCACCGTCGAGCGCGACCCGGTGCGCGCCGAACGCATCACCCGAAACGCCGACCGGCTCGGCGTGCCCGGACTGCGGGTCGTCACCGGTGCCGCGCCCGCCGTCCTGGCCGAACTCCCGCAGCCCGACGCCGTGTTCATCGGCGGCGGACTCACCGCGCCCGGCCTCCTCGACGCCTGCTGGGAGGCGCTGCCGGTCGGTGGACGGCTCGTGGCCAATACCGTGACGCTGGAGTCCGAGGCGCTGCTCGCGCACGCCTACCGGCGCCACGGCGGCGAGCTGGTGCGGCTCGCCGTCGCGCACGCCGTGCCCGTGGGCGGATTCACCGGGTGGCGGCAGGCGATGCCGGTCACCCAGTGGGCCGTACAGAAAACCCTCGACACCCCTTCGGGAGCAGACAGATGACCGTGTACTTCATCGGTGCCGGCCCCGGTGCCGCCGACCTGATCACGGTGCGCGGCGCCCGCAGGCTCGCCGCCTGCCAGGTCTGCCTGTACGCGGGCAGCCTGGTCCCGCGCGAGCTGCTGGCCGAGTGTCCGCCGGACGCCCGCCTGGTGGACACCGCGAACCTCAACCTGGACGAGATCACCGCCGAGTTGGTGCGCGCCCACGAGGAGGGGCACGACGTGGCGCGGCTGCACTCCGGGGACCCGTCCGTGTTCAGCGCGGTCGCCGAGCAGATGCGCAGGCTGGACGCGGCCGGGGTGCCGTACGAGGTGGTCCCGGGTGTCCCGGCCTTCGCTGCCGCGGCGGCTTCCCTGAAGCGGGAGCTGACCGTGCCGACCGTCGGCCAGACCGTCATCCTCACCCGGATCGCCCAGCAGGCCACCGCCATGCCCGAGGGCGAGGACCTGGCCACGCTCGGGCGGAGCGGTGCGCTGATCGTGCTGCACCTGGCCGCCAGGTACGTGGACCGCGTGGTCGACGAACTCCTCCCGCACTACGGCGCCGACTGCCCCGCCGCGGTCGTCGCCTACGCCTCCCGCCCGGACGAGCTGATCATCCGCGGCACCCTCGACGAGATCGCCGGGAAGACCAAGGAGGCCGGTGTGCTGCGCACGGCCGTGATCATGGTGGGGCGGACGCTCGGGGCGGAGCAGTTCCGGGACAGCCACCTGTACTCGACGGAGCGCGAGCGGCACGTCTGCTGACGGAGACTCGGGACATGGACCGTCAGGCCACCGTGCTGCGCCCCACCACCGTCCCCGCCCGGTCGATGCAGATGACGTCCACCGCGACCGGCGCCCCGCGCAGCACCCCCAGCGCCTCGTCGCGGGCGGTGATGGCGACCAGGTCGCCGAGCGGTACCCCGGCGGCCATGCACAGCTGGAGCGCGGCGAGCCCGGTGTTGGCCTCGGTCACCTCGGCGGCCAGCGCCTCGCTCGCGCCGCCGCGCCGGGCGAGGTCGGCGAGGAAGCCCTTGTCGACCTGGGAGCGGGCGGAGTGCAGGTCGAGGTGGCCGGCGGCGAGCTTGGAGAGCTTGGCGAAGCCGCCGCAGATCGTCAGGCGGTCGACGGGGTGGCGGCGGATGTACTTCAGCACGGCGCCGGCGAAGTCACCCATGTCGAGCAGGGCGTCCTCGGGCAGGCCGTACTCGGCGACGACCGTCTTCTCCGACGTCGACCCCGTGCACCCGGCGACATGCGTACGCCCCGCGGCCCGCGCCACGTCCACGCCCCGTCGGATGGAGTCGATCCACGCCGAGCAGGAGTACGGCACCACGATCCCGGTCGTGCCGAGGATGGACAGGCCGCCCAGGATGCCGAGCCGGGGGTTCCAGGTGGAGCGGGCGATCTCCTCGCCGTGGTCGACGGAGACGGTGATCTCGATGTCGCCGGTGCCGCCGTGCCGGGCGGCGACCTCGGCGACGTGGTCGCGCATCATCCGGCGGGGGACGGGATTCACGGCCGGTTCGCCGACGGGCAGGGGCAGGCCGGGGCGGGTGATGGTGCCGACCCCGGGCCCCGCCTTGAAGACCACCCCGGCCCCGGCGGGCAGCCGCCGTACCGTGGCCCGGATCAGCGCGCCGTGCGTGACGTCCGGATCGTCGCCCGCGTCCTTCACCACGCCCGCCATCGCGGACCCGTCGCCCAGCTCCTCGGCCGCCAGCGCGAACGACGGTGTCTGCCCCTTCGGCAGCGTGATCGTCACCGGGTCGGGGAACTCGCCGGTCAGCAGCGCCGTGTACGCGGCCGTCGTGGCCGCCGTCGCACAGGCGCCGGTGGTCCACCCGTGCCGCAGGCCGGTGTGCTCCAGCTGGGCCCTGCGGCCACCCTTCACTTCGCTGTTCATGAACGGACCTGGACTTCCATGCGCGTACTGATTCTTGGCGGGACCACGGAAGCCCGCCGCCTCGCCGAACTGCTCCACCGGACCCCGGGCCTGACCCTGACCAGCTCCCTCGCCGGGCGCGTGGCCAGCCCCCGACTGCCCCCGGGCGAGGTCCGGATCGGCGGCTTCGGCGGTGTGGAGGGGCTGACCGCGTGGCTCGGCGAGCACCGGGTGGACGCGCTCATCGACGCCACCCATCCTTTCGCCGGGACGATCAGTTTCCACGCGGCGCTGGCCGCCGCCACCGCCCATGTTCCCCTGCTCGCGCTCCGGCGCCCCGGCTGGGTCCCGGTAGCCGGTGACGACTGGCGCGAGGTCGGCTCCCTGGAGGAGGCCGCGACGCTGCTGCCCACCCTGGGCCACCGCGTTTTCCTCACCACCGGACGCATGGGCCTGGCAGCCTTCGCCGCCCTGGACGACCTGTGGTTCCTCGTCCGTTCCGTCGACGCGCCCGAGGCCCCGCACCCGCCCCGCATGGAGGTGCTGCTCGACCGCGGCCCCTTCACCCTCGACGGCGAGCGCGAACTGCTGCGCCGCCACCGCGTCGACGTCGTCGTGACGAAGGACAGCGGGGGAGACGCCACGGCACCGAAGCTCACGGCCGCACGGGAGGCCGGTCTGCCGGTGGTCGTGGTCCGCCGGCCGCCGGTTCCCGAAGGGGTGCCGGTGGTGGGGGAGCCGGAAGAAGCGGTCCGGTGGATCAGGGACCGGCGCACTTTCCCGGCTGCTGGCTGAAACCTGACGTGGGCTTTGCCGCTACGACCTTGTACCTGCAATGAGTGCGCAGAAGTCTTGAGGGCGCGACTGAGAACAGCCGATCGCCGACAAGTAAGGCCCACGTCTCCATGACCACCGCTCCTCCTTCCGCCCGCGCCTCGATGACCCGCAAGGAGTGGACGAGCCTCGGCGGGATGGCCGCGTTCATCCTCGCGCTGCACGTCATCGGCTGGTTCACACTGGTGGTGCTCGTCGCCCCGGAGCACTACAGCCTGGGGGAGAAGACCTTCGGGATCGGCATCGGTGTCACGGCCTACACCCTCGGTATGCGGCACGCGTTCGACGCCGACCACATCGCCGCGATCGACAACACCACCCGGAAGCTGATGAGCGAAGGACAGCGCCCGCTGTCGGTCGGCTTCTGGTTCTCCCTGGGGCACTCGACCATCGTCTTCGCCCTCGCCTTCCTGCTCTCCCTCGGCGTCAAGGCGCTGTCCGGGCCGGTCCAGAACGACGACTCCACGCTCCACAGCGTCACCGGCTGGATCGGTACGACGGTCTCGGGGACCTTCCTCTATGTCATCGCGATCATCAACATCGTGATCATGGCGGGCATCTGGAAGGTCTTCCGCCAGATGCGCACCGGCCACTTCGACGAGGCCGCCCTGGAGGAGCAGCTCAACAACCGGGGCTTCATGAACCGCCTCCTGGGCCGGCTGATGAAGTCGATCACCAAGCCCTGGCAGATGTACCCCCTGGGCATGCTCTTCGGCCTCGGCTTCGACACGGCGACCGAGGTCTCCCTGCTCGTCCTCGCCGGTTCGGGCGCCGCCTCCGGCCTGCCCTGGTACGCGATCCTCTGCCTGCCGATCCTGTTCGCGGCCGGCATGTCCCTGCTCGACACGATCGATGGCTCGTTCATGAACTTCGCCTACGGCTGGGCGTTCTCCAAGCCGGTCCGCAAGGTCTACTACAACCTCACCATCACCGGCCTGTCCGTCGCCGTCGCCCTCATCATCGGCACGGTCGAGATCCTCGGCCTGATCGCCGAACAGGCGGACCTGCACGGCCCGTTCTGGGACTGGGTGTCCGGTCTCGACCTCAACATCATCGGCTACGTCATCGTCGGGCTGTTCTTCGCCACCTGGGCCGTGGCCCTGGTGGTGTGGAAGGTGGCCCGCATCGAGGAGAAGTGGACGGCGGGCCTGGCGCAGGCCACCCCGGCTGCGGCTGCGGCCTCGGCCGAGGAGAGCTGACCCGCGCCGCCGCCTCACGCCTCCGGATACCGGCGAGGGGTCCAGACGATCTCCTCGCCGTCCCCGCGCCGCACGGCCTGCGTCTGCGAGGACCCGACCAGCAGGATCGTGCGCATGTCGACCTGGGCCGGATCCAGGTCGGCCAGCCGTACGATCCGCACGCGCTCCCCGGAGCCGCCCACGTCCCGCGCGACCACGACCGGCGTGTCCGGCGACCGGTGCTCCAGCAGCAGCTCCCGGGCCTTGCCCACCTGCCAGGTGCGGCTGCGGGAACCGGGGTTGTAGAGGGCCAGCACCAGGTCCGCCGAGGCGGCCGCGCGCAGCCGTTCGGCGATGACCTCCCACGGCTTGAGCCGGTCGGAGAGCGAGAGGGTGGCGTAGTCGTGCCCGAGCGGGGCGCCCGCGCGGGCCGCCGCCGCGTTGGCCGCGGTCACGCCGGGCAGCACCCGCACTGGGATGTCCGCGTACTCCTTCTGCGAGGCGACCTCCAGGACGGCCGTCGCCATCGCGAAGACGCCCGGGTCACCGCCGGAGACGACCGCGACCCGCCGCCCCCGCCGGGCCAGATCGAGCGCGAACTCGGCCCGCTCCGACTCGACCCGGTTGTCCGAGCCGTGCCGCTCCTGCCCGGGACGCGACGGCACCCGGTCCAGGTAGGTGGTGTAGCCGACGAGGTCGTCGGCGGCGGCGAGCGCACCCCGCGTCTCGGGCGTCAGCCACAACGGACCGGCGGGCCCGGTGCCGACCACGACGACCTCGCCCCGCTCCCGGGCCTCGGGCCGCTCGGCGTCGACCTGGCTGGGCAGCACGGCCACCGAGAAGTACGGCACCGACTCCGGGTCCACGTCCGCCAGTTCGCCGACCCGCTCCCCGGCCATGGTGGCCCGCTCGACGTACCGCGCCTCGCCCAGCCGCCCCGAACTCTCGAACGCGCCGCGCACCTTGGTGAAGGTCCGCCCCAGCTTCATCACCACGGCCACGTCCGTCGCGGCGAGCCGTGCGGTCAGCTCCTCCTCGGGCAGCGTGCCCGGCAGGATGGTCAGCACCTCCTCGCCCTCGACGAGCGGGGTGCCCAGGCGGGCCGCGGCGGCGGACACGGAGGTGACACCGGGGATGACCTCGGTGTCGTAGCGGTCGGCGAGCCGCTTGTGCATGTGCATGTACGAGCCGTAGAAGAGCGGATCGCCCTCCGCGAGGACCGCGACCGTGCGCCCGGCGTCGAGGTGCTCGGCGAGCCGGGCCGACGCCTCGGCGTAGAACTCCTCGATGGCGCCCTTGTAGCCGCCGGGGTGGTCGGTGGTCTCCGTGGTGACCGGATAGACCAGCCGCTCCTCGATGTGGTCGGCGCGGATGTGCCGCGCCGCGATCGAGCGGGCGATGGACCGGCCGTGCCGGGCGCTGTGGTACGCGATGACGTCCGCCTCGGCGATGACCTCGACGGCCCGTACGGTCATCAGGGACGGGTCACCGGGGCCGAGCCCGACCCCGTACAGCTTGCCGCTCACTCTTCCTCACTCGCGATCGCGTTGAGCGCGGCGGCGGCGAGGGCACTGCCCCCGCGCCGGCCGCGCACGACCAGGTGTTCCAGGCCGGACGGATGGGCGGCCAGGGCGTCCTTGGACTCGGCGGCACCGATGAAGCCGACCGGCACACCGATGACGGCGGCGGGTCGCGGAGCCCCCTCCTCGATCATCTCCAGCAGCCGGAACAGGGCGGTGGGCGCGTTGCCGACGGCCACGACCGAGCCTTCCAGCCGGTCCCGCCACAGTTCCAGGGCGGCGGCGCTGCGGGTGGTGCCGAGCTGTGCCGCCAGCTCCGGGACGGACGGGTCGGAGAGGGTGCACAGCACGTCGTTGTCGGCGGGGAGTCGCTTGCGGGTCACACCGCTGGCCACCATCTGGACGTCGGTGAAGATCGGCGCGCCGGCCCGCAGTGCCTCGCGGGCGCGAGCCACCACGGCCGGCGTGTAGTCCAGGTCCCGCACCAGGTCGACCATCCCGCAGGCATGGATCATCCGGACCGCGACCTGGCTGACGTCGGCGGGCAGGGACGCGAGGTCCGCCTCCGCCCGGATGGTGGCGAAGGACTGGCGGTAGATGGCCGCGCCGTCCTTCTCGTAGTCGTACGTGGTCACGGTGTTCTTCTCACTGCTCTCGGTGTCGATACGGCTCATGCGGCTCATGCGGTGATCGCCACCAGGGCGTCGGCGAGTCGGAAGGGATGATCCATGGTGGTGGTTCGGGGTTCCTGGCCGGATACGGCGGTGGAGAGCAGGTAGCCGCCTCCGGGGGCGGCGACCACGTCGATCCGGTCGCCCCGAGGGCGCCCGCAACGGCGTTCGCACCCCGACCAGTACAGGGGGAGACCGCCCGGGCCGACCGCCTCGCGGGTCTCGGTCGCGTCGGCCTGTACGTCGGCCCGTGACTTGGCGCATCCGGGCCGGCCGATGCAGGCACCGATGCGCGGCCACAAGGAGCCGGGATCGGTGACGAGGCCGGCGGTGGCGAGACGGGCAAGAGCCTCGACGGCCTGCGCGCGTGGTGTGGGAAGAACCACACCGCTCCACGGCGTGAGGCGCATCTCATCGGCGGCGGTGCCGATCAACTCCCGCCACTGACGGCCGGTGAGGCGACCGAGGGGGACATGCACGGACAGACCGGTGCCGACGGCTCCGGGAGGCGGGCCGTCCGTACGGCCGGGGTTGCGGGCGCACCGCTCGTGACCGATGCCCTCGTCCGCGAGGCGGCGCGCGACCAGATCGACGAACTCGCCCTCGGGGAGCGCGAGTTCGTCCACGCGCCACACGCCCTGTGCCCTGTCCAGGAACGTCTCCGCGGCCACCAGCGCGGCCCGCGGCGCCTCCTCGGCAGCGATCCGCAGCGCGTCGTCGCCCGACCCGAGGCCGAGTTCCGCGCCACCGTCCGCCGTCGCCCGTACGGTCACGTCGGCACCGAGCCCGGCCACGTCCCCGCGCCCGTCGTCCAGCGCGAACAGGAAGCGTCCCGACAGTGCCTGCGCCGCCTCGCTCGCGCACAGCGCCGCGTCGAGGGCCGTCAGCCAGGGCCGTACGTCGAGCAGGCTCTGCCCGTCGAGGCCGGACAGGGGTGAGGCGACGATGTTCCGGACCCGTTCGTGCCCTCGGGACGGCAGCAGTCCGGTGGCGTCCAGCAGTTCGGCCAGCTCGCCGCCGCAGCCGTCGCCCAGCCCTCGCAGCTGCACGTTGCCGCGCGAGGTCAGATGCAACTCGCCGTCGCCCAGCCGCTCCGCCACATCGACGAGCGTCTCCGCCTGCGGCACGGTCAACACGCCGCCGGGAACCCGGATACGGGCCAGCGCGCCGTCGTCCGCCGCGTGCAGCCGCAGAGTCCCCGGGCAGGCGTCACCGCGGTCCCGTGTGGCCGCTATGGCCTGGGACGATGAACGAAGGTCAGCCGTGGACATGGCGGCGAGCATACCTACCATCACACCCGGTGTATCCTCCGGCCTTTTCCCGATTCCGGGACCCTTACGATGTCCTCGGCGGATCACCCGGTCCGCCATCGCCACGACGGCGACAGGGGAGGAAGCCCGGTGCGAATCCGGCGCGGTCCCGCCACTGTGAATCCGGCCACCGAGGGCCGGATGAGTCAGGAACTCCCGCCGTCCGACACCACCCGGGGCGCGGACACCCCGAGGAAGGCCGACGCCGCATGATCCTGCTCCTGTCGACGTCCGACACCGACCTGCTCAGCGCCCGAGCGGCTGCCGGCCCGGTGCCCTACCGCTTCGCCAACCCGTCCCGCCTCGCCCTCGACGACCTCCCCGCCCTCCTCGACGGCGTCGACCTGGTCGTCGTACGCCTCCTCGGCGGGCTGCGCGCCTGGGAGGACGGCCTCGACCTGCTCCTCGCCGACGGCCGCCCGGTCGTCGTCCTCACCGGTGAACAGGCCCCGGACGCCCAGCTGATGGCCGCCTCCACCGTCCCCGTCGGTATCGCCGCCGAGGCCCACGCCTACCTCGCGCACGGCGGACCGGCCAACCTGGAGCAGCTCGCCCGCTTCCTCTCCGACACGGTCCTGCTGACCGGCCACGGCTTCGAGGCGCCCGCGGCGGCACCCACCTGGGGTCCGCTGGAGCGCACGGCCCGCGAGGACGTCCAGGGCCCGACCGTCGCCGTGCTCTACTACCGGGCCCACCACATGAGCGGCAACACCGCCTTCGTCGGCGCCCTGTGCGACGCGATCGAGGACGCGGGCGCCCGACCGCTGCCCTTGTACGTTGCCTCCCTGCGCGCCCCCGAGCCCGAGCTGATCGAGGAGCTCCGCGCGGCCGACGCCATCGTCACCACCGTCCTCGCCGCGGGCGGCACCAAGCCCGCCGAGGCGTCGGCCGGCGGCGACGACGAGTCCTGGGACGCGGGCGCGCTCACCGGGTTGGACGTCCCGATCCTCCAGGCCCTGTGCCTCACCGGCTCGCGCTCGGCCTGGGAGGAGAACGACGAGGGCGTCTCCCCGCTGGATGCCGCCAGCCAGATCGCCGTACCCGAGTTCGACGGCCGCCTCATCACCGTCCCCTTCTCCTTCAAGGAGATCGACGAGGACGGCCTCCCGGCGTACGTCGCCGACCCGGAGCGCGCGGCCCGCGTCGCCGGAATCGCCGTACGCCACGCCCGACTTCGCCACATCCCCGCGGGTGACAAGCGCCTCGCGCTGGTGCTGTCCGCCTACCCGACCAAGCACTCCCGCATCGGCAACGCGGTGGGCCTGGACACCCCGGCCAGTGCGGTGGCCCTGCTGCGGCGCCTGCGCGACGAGGGCTACGACTTCGGCACGGACGCCGAGGTGCCGGGCCTCGCCTCCGGCGACGGCGACGAGCTGATCCGCGCCCTCATCGAGGCCGGCGGCCACGACCAGGACTGGCTCACCGAGGAGCAGCTCGCCCGCAACCCGGTCCGCATCCCCGCGGCCGACTACCGTCGCTGGTACGCCACCCTCCCCGAGGAACTGCGCGCGGCCGTCGAGCAGCACTGGGGCCCGGCGCCCGGCGAGATGTTCGTCGACCGCAGCCGCAACCCGGAGGGCGACATCGTCCTCGCGGCCCTGCGCTTCGGCAATCTGCTGATCATCATCCAGCCCCCGCGCGGCTTCGGCGAGAACCCGATCGCGATCTACCACGACCCGGACCTCCCGCCCTCCCACCACTACCTCGCTGCCTACCGCTGGATCGCGGCCCGCGCCGAGGACGGCGGCTTCGGCGCCGACGCGATGATCCACCTCGGCAAGCACGGCAACCTGGAGTGGCTGCCCGGCAAGAACGCCGGCCTGTCCGCCGCCTGCGGCCCGGACGCGGCCCTCGGCGACCTGCCGCTGGTCTACCCGTTCCTGGTCAACGACCCGGGCGAGGGCACCCAGGCCAAGCGCCGCGTGCACGCCACCCTCGTCGACCACCTCGTGCCGCCGATGGCCCGCGCCGACTCGTACGGCGACATCGCGCGCCTGGAGCAACTCCTCGACGAGTACGCCCAGATCTCCTCCATGGACCCGGCGAAGCTCCCGGCGATCCGCGCCCAGATCTGGACCCTCATCCAGGCCGCCAGGCTCGACCACGACCTCGGCCTGAACGACCGCCCGGAGGACGACGGCTTCGACGACTTCCTCCTCCACGTCGACGGCTGGCTCTGCGAGGTCAAGGACGCCCAGATCCGCGACGGTCTGCACGTCCTCGGCAACCCGCCCACCGGCGCCGACCACGTCAACCTCGTCCTCGCCATCCTCCGCGCCCGCCAGATCTGGGGCGGCGCCACCGCCCTGCCCGGTCTGCGCGAGGCCCTCGGCCTCGACGAGTCCGCCGCGACCCGTACGACGGCCGACGCGGCGGAGGAGAAGGCCCGCGCGCTGGTCCAGGCGATGGAGGACGCGGGCTGGGACCCGGCCGCCGTCCCCACCGAGCACGGCGAACAGGTCGCCGCCATCCTGGAGTTCGCGGCCCGCGAGGTCGTCCCGCGTCTGGCCGCGACCACGGACGAACTCGACCACACGGTCCACGCACTGGCGGGCGGCTTCGTCCCGGCGGGCCCCTCCGGCTCCCCGCTGCGCGGCCTGGTCAACGTCCTGCCGACCGGCCGCAACTTCTACTCGGTCGACCCGAAGGCCGTCCCCTCCCGCCTGGCCTGGGAGACCGGCCAGGCCCTCGCGGACTCACTGGTGGAGCGCTACCGCACCGACAACGGCGAATGGCCGACGTCCGTCGGGCTGTCGCTCTGGGGCACGAGCGCCATGCGCACGGCGGGCGACGACGTGGCGGAGGCTCTCGCCCTGCTCGGCATCCGTCCGGTCTGGGACGACGCCTCCCGTCGCGTGACCGGCCTGGAGCCCATCCCGGCCGACGAGTTGGGCCGCCCCCGCATCGACGTCACCCTGCGCATCTCGGGCTTCTTCCGGGACGCCTTCCCGCACACGATCGGCCTGCTCGACGACGCCGTACGCCTGGCCGCGTCGCTGGACGAACCGGCCGAGGCCAACCACGTACGCGCCCACGTCCAGGCCGACCTGGCGGCCCACGGCGACGAACGCCGCGCCACCACCCGTATCTTCGGCTCCCGCCCCGGCACCTACGGCGCCGGCCTGCTCCAGCTCATCGACTCCCGCGACTGGCGCACCGACGCCGACCTCGCCGAGGTCTACACGGTGTGGGGCGGCTACGCCTACGGCCGCGAACTCGACGGCCGCCCGGCCCGCGACGAGATGGAGACGGCGTACAAGCGCATCGCGGTCGCCGCCAAGAACACGGACACCCGCGAGCACGACATCGCCGACTCCGACGACTACTTCCAGTACCACGGCGGCATGGTGGCCACCGTCCGAGCCCTGCGCGGCACGGCCCCCGAGGCGTACATCGGCGACTCGACCCGTCCCGAGACGGTCCGCACCCGCACCCTCGTCGAGGAGACGTCCAGGGTCTTCCGCGCGCGCGTGGTCAACCCCAAGTGGATCGAGGCGATGCGCCGCCACGGCTACAAGGGCGCCTTCGAACTCGCCGCCACGGTGGATTACTTGTTCGGCTACGACGCCACGACCGGCGTGGTCGCCGACTGGATGTACGACAAGCTCACCGAGGCCTACGTCCTCGACCCGGCCAACCGTGAGTTCCTCCAGCAGGCCAACCCCTGGGCCCTGCACGGCATCGCCGAGCGGCTGCTGGAGGCGGAGTCGCGCGGGATGTGGGAGAAGCCGGACCCCGCGGTGCTGGAGGCGCTGCGCCAGGTGTACCTGGAGACCGAGGGGGACCTGGAGGGCGAGGGCTGACGGCCCTTCCGAGAGTCAGGTGCGGGGCGGCGTCCGTTGAGGACGTCGCCCCGCACCTTTTTCCGCACCCTTGCCTCCGCGACACGACCGAGGTCCTAGGTCCAAGGCCTGATCGAGAGCGCGTCCCTCTTGCTGTTAGCGTATGCATGTAGTTGCATATCACTCGCAATAACGTCGGAGGACGTTGGACATGGCGGTTTACACGCTCCCGGAGCTTCCGTACGACTACTCGGCGCTCGCGCCCGTGATCAGCCCCGAGATCATCGAGTTGCACCACGACAAGCACCACGCGGCGTACGTGAAAGGTGCGAACGACACGCTGGAGCAGCTCGCCGAGGCGCGGGACAAGGAGACGTGGGGCTCGATCAACGGCCTGGAGAAGAACCTGGCCTTCCATCTCTCCGGCCATATCCTGCACTCGATCTACTGGCAGAACATGACCGGCGACGGCGGCGGCGAGCCCCTGGAGAAGGACGGCGTGGGCGAGCTCGCGGACGCCATCGCCGAGTCCTTCGGCTCTTTCGCGGGCTTCAAGGCGCAGCTGACCAAGGCGTCGGCCACCACCCAGGGTTCGGGTTGGGGTGTGCTGGCGTACGAGCCGCTGAGCGGCCGGCTGATCGTCGAGCAGGTCTACGACCACCAGGGCAACGTCGGCCAGGGCTCGACCCCGATCCTGGTCTTCGACGCCTGGGAGCACGCCTTCTACCTCCAGTACAAGAACCAGAAGGTCGACTTCATCGACGCCATGTGGGCCGTCGTCAACTGGCAGGACGTGGCCAGGCGCTACGCCGCCGCCAAGGAGCGCGGCGACAGCCTGCTCCTCGCGCCGTGACGGCGTAGCACTCAGATGTCCTGCTCGTGATCGTCTTCTCAACCTTCACCGGCAGGCAGCAGGACGAAGGGCTCCCGCAAGGACGTGACTTGTGGGGGCCCTTCTGCGTGCGCCCTGCGCCGGTCTCTCATCGTTCGCCGCCGGGAATCGGCGTGCGGGCCGGGCGGTCGGCGAGGACGTCGAGGATGTTGTCGACGGCCAGATCGACCATGGCGGCCCGGGTGGACTCGGTCGCCGATCCGATGTGCGGCAGCGTGACGATGTGCGGCTGCGCCACCAGTGGGGACAGCTCCCCGCCCATGGGTTCGCGCTCGTAGACGTCGAGCCCGGCGGAGTGCAGGCGCCTCTCCCGCACGGCCTTCAGCAGTGCCTCCTCGTCCACGACACCGCCGCGCGCGGTGCTGACGAGCGTGGCCGTGGGCTTCATCGCGTCCAGTTCGCGGGCCGATATGAGGTGCCGGGTGTCGTCGGTGAGCGGCACGTGCAGCGAGACGATGTCGGATTCGGCCAGCAGCCCGGCCAGGCTCACCGGGGTCGACAGGGTGTCGCCGGAGGTGTGGGAGGCGTACGGGTCGTGGTGGAGTACGCGCATACCGAAGCCCTGGGCCCGGCGGGCCACCGCGCGGCCGATCTGGCCGTAGCCGATCAGGCCGAGGGTGGCTCCGTGGACGTCCAGGCCGAGGTAGTCGTGCATCCGGAACACGTCCCAGGCGCCCGCCCCGAGGCTCGCCGAAGCGGAGGCGAGCCGTCGGCGGGCGGCGAGGATCAGGGCGAAGGTGAGGTCGGCGGTGGTCTCCGCCAGCACCCCCGGGGTGTGGGTGACGGCGATGCCGCGCTCCGCCGCCGCGGCCCGGTCGACGTTGTCGAAGCCCATGCTGGCCAGCGCGACGACCCGCAGGGAAGGGCCGGCGGCGTCCATGAGGGCGCCGTCGACCGGGTCGTTGCCCAGCGCCAGGACGCCGCTCACGCCGGCCGCGAGCGCGGCGAGGTCCGCACGGCCGGGCTTGTCGGTCCCTGACCAGGCCACCACGTCCGCCGCCGCGGAGAGGCGGTCCAGACCGTGGCCGGGCAGGTTGTCACGGGTCGCGAGCACACGCTTCTTCACTCAGGTCTCCAGTGCAGCGAATTCCGCAGCCGATTCAGCAGCTGATTTCGCAGAAAACTAGCCGTGACACGCACCGGAAACAAATAGGGCTTTCGTGTGACGCTATTGCGGATCCTTATCCCTGCCCGGCGGCTGCTCGTCGGGCGGCCCGTCATAAGTGGTGATGAGTTCCAGGAACAGATCATGCACCGCCAGGGCGGGCTCGGAGAGGGGCTGATTGTCCGAGGTCACCAATGACAGCTTGACCTGGATCACGGGATTCACGATGCGGCGCACGGGCAGGGAGCCGACGTCGAGGATCGCGCGGGCGGCCGACCACGGCAGGACGGTGGCACCGAGGCCGGCCTCCACGGCGTGCACCAGGGTCAGCGCCGACTCGACCTCGCCCACCACGTTCGGCTGGAGCGACGCCTGCTGGAAGGCGGCGTCCACCACCTGCCGGATCGTGTGGATACGGCTGGGCAGCAGCAGCGGCACGCCCTTGAGGTCCTCCAGGCTCACCTCGCCCCCGCCCGCCGGGGCCGCCGCGCCGGGAGCGCCGATCAGGAACAGGTCCTCCGTGCGCAGCGGCTCGAACTGCACGCCCCGCAGCGGGCCGGCGCCGTAGATGAACGCCATGTCCATGCGGCCGGTCATGATCGCCTCGCTGATCACGCCGCCGAAGTTCTCGTTGATGTGCAGCAGGATCTCCGGGTAGCGCTCCCGCACGCTCTTGAGCAGCGGCAACGCGAGGGCGGCGCCCAGGCTGTACGGCGCGAGCCCCACCGACACACTGCCGGCCGGAGCCCGTCCGGAGACCTCGACGGCCGCGTGCGCGAGGTCCACCTGGCGCAGGACGAGATGGGCGTGCCGGTACAGCGCGCGGCCCGCCTCGGTCGGGGCGACCCCGCGCTTGCTGCGGATCAGCAGCTGCTGACCGAACTGTGCCTCCAGCGCGGACAGCTGCTGGCTGAGCGCGGGCTGCGCGATGTGCAGGATGTCGGCCGCGCGCGTGATGCTCCCCGCATCGACGATCTTGATGAAGGAGTACAGCCGCCTGGTGTCCATGCAGGGCCTTCCCATGAGCGGAGCCTCATCGTAGGGCCCGGGCTGTGAGCCTCGTCATAGCCGTTCGTGATAACGCCAAACCGAACGCGTATTGGCGGCCGGGCGAGCAGGGGATTAAGTTGTGCGGAACCAGCACGCCGGAACACCCGCCCGGAAAAGCAGAAGAGAAACAGCTTCCGGGAATTCCGAGCCCTCCGCTCCCTCTTCCTCGCCTTCATTTCTTCATCTTCTTCGTTTCCTTCTCCCGGAGGACGTCATGCCTCATACGGTTGATCTCGTCGCCGATCTCGGTGAGGGATTCGGCGCCTACACGATGGGCGACGACGAAGCCCTCCTGGAGTTGCTGACATCGGCCAATGTCGCCTGCGGTTTCCACGCCGGTGACCCGCGCATCATGGACGCCACGGTGCGGCGCTGCGTCGAGCGGCAGGTGGCCGTGGGCGCCCATCCCAGCTTTCCCGACCTGGTCGGCTTCGGCCGCCGCGCGATGGACCTCACGCCGGAGGAGGTCCGCACGGACGTGCTGTACCAGGTCGGCGCACTCCAGGCGTTCGCCGTGGCGCACGGCACCCGGGTGCGTCATGTCGCCCCGCACGGGCGCCTGGGCAACCTGGTCGCCGTACGCGCCGACTACGCCCAGGCCGTGGTGGAGGCCGTCGCCTCGCTGGACGAGTCGCTGATCGTCCTCGCGCAGGACGGCGAACTCGCCGACGCCGCCCGCGCTCGCGGACTGCGCGTGGGCATCGTCGGCATCGCCGACCGCGCCTACCGCGAGGACGGGAGCCTCGTGCCGCGCTCCGAGCCGGGCGCGGTGATCCACGACCCTGACGAGATCGCCCGGCGGACGCTGCGGATGGTCACCGAGGGCGTCATCCGCAGCGTCGACGGCAAGGACGTCCCGGTCACCTGTGACACCGTCCTGCTGCACGGGGACACCCCCGGGGCGATCGCACTCGCCGGCACCGTCCGTGAACAACTCCTCGCCGCCGACGTGAAGATCACCTCTCTTGAGGACGTGCTGAGCGGCAGGGGCGTATGAGATGCCGAGGACCCATGAGACGCGCAGGGCGCCCGAGATGACGGGCAACGTCACGATCACGGACTGCGGTGACTCCGCGCTGATCGCCAAGGCCGTGGGTATGGAGGCCGAGGAGGCCTGGCGGCTGGTGCACGCCCTGGCCGACGCGCTGGACGCCGTCCAGCTCACCGGTGTCCACGGCGTCGTGGCCACGTACGACGCCCTCCTCGTGGAGTTCGACTGCGCCGGCACCGACCACGACACCGTCAGGCGCGTCCTGTGGCACGAAGCCGCCCGTATCCGCCCGGGCTCCACGCGGCAGGCTCCCTCCCGGCGCTTCGTCGTCCCCGTCGTCTACGGCGGCGAGTACGGGCCCGACCTCCCCGAGGTCGCCGCACAACTCGGCCTGGACGAGAGCGAGGTCATCGCCCTGCACTCCGGAGCGGATCTCACCGTGCGCTGCCTGGGCGCGCCCGCCGGGGCACCCATGATGGACGGGCCCGCCTTCCCCCGGCCGGTACCGCGCCTCGCATCGCCCCGCACCCGCGTCGACCCCGGTTCGGTCGCCGTGGCCGGCCGGCAGGCGGTGATCTGCCCGATGCCCTCACCCGGCGGCTGGCCCCTCCTCGGCCGCACCCCGGTGCGCGTCCTCGACCTGCACAGCGACCCGCTCACCGCCTACCAGCCCGGCGACACCTTCCGTTTCGTACCCATCACGCCCGAGCAGTGGGACGACTACCCCGACACCCCGCTGGCGGCCTGTCATGGCTGACACCCTGACGATCCGCACCGCGGGCATCACCACCGTGCAGGACCTCGGCCGCGTCGGCCGCGCCCGCTACGGGCTGCCCGCCAACGGAGCCGCCGACCAGCACTCGCCACGCGTCGCCAACGTCCTGTGTGGCAACGACGAACGCGCCCCGCTGCTGGAGATCACGGCCCTCGACTTCGCCTGTATCCCGTCCGGCGACATCCTCGTCGCCGTGACCGGGGCACCCGCCGACGTGACCGTCGAGGGAGTGATCCGCCCGCAGTGGGAACCGGTGTCGGTACGCGCGGGGGAGACCATCCGCGTCACCGGCATCCGCCAAGGCCTGCGTGTCTATCTCGCGGTGCTCGGCTCGTTCGAGGCCGAGTACCTCCAGGGCAGTTGCGCCCCGGACACGATCCTGGGCTTCGGGCCGACCCTGCGCGACGGCGACCAACTCGCCCTGCGCACCGGCTGTCCGCCCATCGACCACCCCTACTCCCGGATCCCACTGTTCCGCCTGCACGCCCCCGCGCCCCGGTTCCCCACCGCCACCGCATGGACCATCGACGTCACCGACGGCCCCGACCGGGCCGAGTTCGGAGACACGGCCGCCCGCCTCTTCGGCGGCCCCTTCACCGTCAGCCCGCAGAGCAACCACATCGGACTGCGCCTGCGCGGCGACGTCCCCCGCCGGGTCTCCCAGGGCGAGGTGCTCTCCCGAGGCGTGCCGATCGGCGCCGTCGAAATCCCCGCCGGGGACGAACTCCTCGTACTGCACCGCGGCCGCGGCGTCACGGCCGGCTACCCCGTCCTCGCCGTGGTCACCGCCACCGCCCTGTCCACACTCGGCCAGGTCCGCCCGGGCCACACCATCCGCTTCCGGCACCGCACAGTCGACCAGGCGGTCAACGCGTACCGCGCAGAGCGCAACGCCATCGACTTACTGAGAACCCGAGTGCGTACGACGTTCGAGGCCCTCGACATCCCCGTACCTGACGCCGGCTGACCCCAGCCGTCCCCCTACCCCGAACCGGCTCCACGAGCTCGCACGGAACCACCCCGCCCATGCCGGCCCGGAACCGTCAGCCCACCCCGCACGGAACCCACCCCGCCACGCCGACCCGGACCCGGCTTCGCCAACCCTTCCCGCACGGAATCTCCCGCCTCACCGACCCGGAGCCAGCTCCGCCAACCCGCCCCGCGCTGAACCCACCCCGTTCCGCACGGAAATCACCCCGTCCCTGCCCGCCCCGCGCGGACCCCGCGCCACTCTGCCCCCGGTACGGCACCCGCTCCACCAGCTCGCCCCGCACGGAATCTATCCGCCCCCACCCACACGGAACCGGCTCCGCCAGCGCACCCCGCGCGGAACCCACCCCGCCCCTCCGGCACGGACACCGCTCCACCCAGCCCGCCGCGCGTGGAACACGCGTCGCCAGCTCGCCCCGCTGAAATTCATCCAGCCGCCCTCGTCCCGCACGGACCTCGTCCCGCCCCCACCCACACGGACCCGGCTCCGCCAACCCGCCCCGCACGGAACCCATCCCGCCCCGCCGCCCGCAGGGCACCCGCTCCACCCAGCCCACCCCGCACGAAACCCACCCCCCACCCGCCCACCCGGCATCCGGCCCACCCACCCCACCCGCACGGAGCCGAACGCCCTTCATCCCACGCCCGCTCCAGACAGGAGACGCCATGAGCACCATGGCCGCTCAGTCAGTTCCCCACACCGTCGACCCGAGAACAGCCCGTAAGGTCACCCTCGCCGGTTGCGTCGGCATCTTCGCCGAGCTCTACGACAACGGCATCTTCGGCTTCATGGCCGGCACGCTCGCCGCGGTCTTCTTCCCCGGCTCGGACAACGCCATCCAGCTCGTCTTCCTCGGCTACGCCGTCTCCTTCTTCTTCCGCCCCCTCGGCGGCGTGATCTGCGGCCACCTCGGCGACCGCATCGGCCGCCAGCGGATGCTGGTCTTCGTCATCCTGCTGATCAGCGTCGCCACCGCCGCCATCGGCCTCCTGCCCACCTACGTCAGCATCGGCGTCGCCGCACCCGCCCTGCTGATCCTGCTGCGCGTCGCCCAGGGCTTCTCCGTCGGTGGCGAGGCGTCCGGCGCGATGAGCTTCCTCGCCGAGCACGCCCCGGAGGGCAAGCGCGGTCTGTACACCAGCTACGCCCAGATCGCGTCGTTCCTCTCCCTGCTCACCGGCACCCTGATAGCCGCCGCCATGACCAGCGGACTCGGCGCCGAGCGCATGGAGTCCTGGGGCTGGCGCATCCCGTTCCTGCTCGCCGTCCCGCTCGGCATCACCGGCATCTACATCCGCAAGCGGATCAGCGACACCCCCAACTTCACGCGCCTGCAAGAAGAGGGCGGTCTGTCCAAGAACCCCCTCAAGGAGGCCTTCACCTCGCCCGAGCACCGCCGCGCCATGCTCCTGGCCCTGTTCATCCCCCTGATGAACGGCTCCGGTTACTACGTCCTGTTCAGCTACATGCCCACCTTCATGAGCAACGAGCTGAACTTCGGCAAGGTCGAGGGCCTCCTCGTCACCGCGTCCAGTCTCATCGCGATCTGTATCGCCATCCCCTACATGGGGAGGCTGTCCGACCGGATCGGCCGCAAGAAGGTCATCGCAGGCGCCGCGATCGCCATGGCCGTGGTCGGCATCCCCTGTTACCTCCTGATCGGCACCGGCAACGTAGCCCTCGCGGTCCTCGGCGCCTGTCTCATGGCGGTCGTGTTCGCCGGACACACCGGCGTCATCCACATCCTGCTCGTCGAGCTCTTCCCGACCCGCGTCCGCTACTCCGCCTACGGCCTCGGCTACAACGTCTCCGCCGCCCTGTTCGGCGGCACGGCCCCGCTGCTGATGACGTACCTGATCGACCGCACCGGCAACGTCAACATGCCGGCGTTCTACGCCGTCCTCACCGCCCTCGGCACGCTCATCGCGGTCAGCCGAGTGAAGGACCGCGCACACCTCCCGCTGCGCGACGCCTGACAGCTAAGTACCGCCACGTACCGCCACGTACTACCACGTACACCCGCACGGCAACCAACCCCCCACCCCCACCCGCACCCTGAGGAGCACCCCACCATGCCCATCTCCGACTACAGGACGGCCCTCGTCACCGGGGCGTCGACCGGCATCGGAGCCGTGGTCGTCGAACGACTCGCCAAGCAGGGCCTGGAGGTCCACGCCCTGGCCCGCAACGCCGAACGGCTCGACGCCCTAGCCCGCACCACCGGCTGTGTCCCGCACGCCGTCGACATCACCGACACCGACGCCCTCACCGCCGTACTGGACGGTCTGGAGATCGACGTCCTCGTCAACAACGCGGGCGTCTCACGCACCGGCAACATCCTCACCGCCGACGAGTTCGCCGTCGACGAGCAGATCGCCGTCAACATCCAGGCGGTCCTGCACCT
This sequence comes from Streptomyces sp. cf386, assembly GCF_900103585.1. Taxonomy (GTDB): domain Bacteria; phylum Actinomycetota; class Actinomycetes; order Streptomycetales; family Streptomycetaceae; genus Streptomyces. The sequence goes on along the minus strand of NZ_FNHV01000015.1, from coordinate 75,400 downwards.
GGTCCGGCTGCTCATGCCCGGCATGGTCGAGCGCGACCTCGGCCACATCGTCAATATCAGCTCCATCGCCGGCGTCTACAACTTCGGCGGGAACACGATCTACCACGCCACGAAGGCCGCGGTGCACACCCTCTCCCGCCAGCTGCGCGTCGACGGCTACGGCCGCCGGATCCGGGTCACCGAGATCTGCCCCGGCCGGGTGGAGACGGAGATCTTCGGCCGGCTGCTCGGCGACATGGAAGAGGCTCAGCGGCAGTTCTACGACGGCTACGAGTCCCTCAAGCCCGAGGACATCGCCGACGCCATCGCGTTCGCCGTCGACTCGCCCCGGCACGTCAACATCGGCCACATCGAGATCCTGCCCACCTTCCAGGTCCCCGGCGGCCTGAACTTCGAGCGCAGGGAGGGATGAGCGCATGAGTACGGCAGCGCGTGTACGCCGTATCAACCCCTCGCCCAGCACCGCCGCGGCGCAGCGCGTGCGCGAACTCAAGAGCCAGGGGCACACGATCCTCGACCTGACCGTGGGCGAGCCCGACTTCGACACCCCGGAGCATGTCAAGGCCGCCGCGATCGAGGCGATCCGGGCCGGGGAGACCAAGTACACCCCCGTGAACGGCACACCCCGACTGCGCGCCGCGATCGCGGAGAAGGTCCGCCAACGCCACGGGCTGACCGTCACCGACCCCCGGATCACGGTCGGCGGCGGGGCCAAGCAGGTCATCTTCCTCGCGCTGACGGCCACCCTGGACGAGGGCGACGAGGTCGTGGTCCCGGCGCCGTACTGGGTGTCGTATCCCGACATGGTCCTCGCTAACGACGGCACCCCCGTCATCGTCGACTGCCCCGAGGCGGACGGCTTCAAGCTGACCCCGCCACGCCTGCGCGCGGCGCTCACCGAACGGACGCGCTGGGTCGTGCTCAACACCCCCGGCAACCCGACCGGAGCCGCCTACACGCCCGCCGAACTGCGCGCACTCGCCGAGGTGCTGCTGGAACACCCGCAGGTGCGCGTCCTCACCGACGAGATCTACGACGAGATCTGGTACGGCGACGAGGACGCCCCGTCGCTCGCGGCCGTCGAACCCCGCCTGGCCGACCGGGTGTTCCTCACCAACGGCGTGTCCAAGACGTACGCCATGACCGGATGGCGCATCGGCTACGGGGTGGGCCCGGCGGACCTGGTGACCGCGATCAACACCCTGCAGTCCCAGATCTCCTCCTGCCCGTCCTCCGTCAGTCAGGCCGCGGCGGCCGTGGCGCTCACCGGACCGCAGGACTTCGTGGGGGAGACCGTACGGGTCTACCGCGGGCGCCGCGACGCCACCGTGCGGCTCGTCAACGACGTCCCCGAGCTGAGCTGCACCACTCCCGACGGAGGCTTCTACCTCCTGGTCAACTGCCGAGCCGCGCTGGGCCGGTTCACCCCGACCGGAGTCCGGATCGACAGCGACGAGGACTTCGCCCGCCACCTCCTGGACTCCCAGCAGGTGGCGGTGATCCACGGATCCGCCTACGGCGCGCCCGGCTACTTCCGCATCTCGTTCGCCACGTCGACGGACGTCCTGACGGAGGCATGCGCCCGCATCGCCAAGGCCTGCGCCGCCCTGACCGGGGCTCCCTCTGCCTGATCTCTGCCTGATCTCTGTCTGAAAGGTCGTCATGATCCGTGTCAGCACGAAGTTCGAGCGGCCGGACGCCGCCGTGGTCGAGGCGCTCAGCGCCTTCTCCTCGGCCACCATCCATGAGGCACAGGGCCGTCTGGGTGCCCTGGAGTCGACCATCAAGCCGGTCGACCACCGCATGTCCCTGTGCGGCCCCGCGTTCACCGTCCAGTGCGCGCCGCGCGACAACCTGATGCTCCAGACCGCCATCGCCTACGCCCGCCCGGGCGACGTCGTCGTCGTCTCCGCCGGCGCCTATGAGGAGGCGGGCTCCTTCGGAGACGTCCTCGCCAACGCTTGCCAGTCCAAGGGCCTCGGCGGCCTGATCACCGACACCGGGGTCCGGGACACCGAGGACCTGCGCGCCCTGGGCTTCCCGGTCTTCTCACGCAGCGTCTCCATCAAGGGCACGGTCAAGGAGACCGTCGGCCCGATGTGCGAACCGGTCACCGTCGGCGGGGTGCTCGTCCGGCCGGGCGACGTGATGCGGGCCGACGCGGACGGTGTGGTCGTCGTGCGCCGGGAGGACGCGGCGGACGTGGTCACCGCGTCGCAGGAGAGGGTCGACGCCGAGACGGGCTACATCGCCGCCTACCGGGCGGGCAAAACCGTCATCGAGATGTGCAACCTCGCGCCGCTGCTGGCGTCGAAGGGGCTGGTGATCGAGGACGACTGACGCCTACCGAGGGTGAACCTGAGGCACAGTGATCCGGCGCGTCTGGGAATATATTGGGACTTTTCCCATTAATCTCTCCCTCACTGTACGAAGTCGATCTTCCGCGGATCGCACCCACCTCAGTCCATCGGAGAAGACATGCACAACCTTCGCAAGGCGGCAGTCCTGGTCGTCGCCCTCGGGAGCCTCGGACTCATGAGCGCCGGCACGGCCACCGCTCAGGGACTCGACGGCAAGGGCAAGGGCGGTGACAAGTTCAGCGTCCTGCAGAGCTCCAACTGCAAGTCGCACGACCTGAACGTCGACGTCCTCGGCCAGGTCGGCGTGCTCAACGGCGCGCTGGGCAACGCGCTCAACGGTGAGGGCATCGCGGGTGGGCAGGACGGCACCCACCTGGGCGCGGAGATGGGCTGCAACAGTAAGGCCTTCTAGGTTGTGCCGTGGAACGGGGCTTCTCGCCACGTCCCATGCCGTGATGATCGCGGTGTGGGACGTGGGGATCCCGGGTGAGCGCAGGCCCGTGTGGCACCGCGGTCGCCTGTTGCGCAGGTCGGCGGGCCGTCCGCATGTCGACGGAGGCTGATCGACGGGACCCGCCGGCGGGAGCGGACCGGCGCCGCACGGCGGGACCCACCGGTGGAGTACGGGCCGTGGCAGACGGTCCATGGGGTCCCGCCGACGGCAGCGCACCCCGCGGAAACCAGGCAGGGGCCCGACCCATGACAGTGGGTCGGGCCCCTGCCTGGTTGTGCCGTCCGCGTCATGGGGTGAGCAGGGCCCGGGTCTTGTCGAGGATTTCCGCGCGCGGCCAGCCCGTCGTCCGGTGCAGCTCCTGAAGGTGCTTGACGGTCTGTCGCTCGTCCCCTTCGGCGAGGGTGAACACGACGATGTCGCCGTGACTGGTGTCGTCGATCACCAACTCATGGGCGGTGATGACACCCAGACGAGCCATCAGCTCCGCGCGGACCGGGTCCGGCAGGCGCTCGGGGGACAGGAACTCGATGGCCCATCCCGTACGGCGGACAGGAGCGGGGACGTAGCCGCCGCGAGCCATGTCCGCCAGCGCGCTGAACGTGTTCGTGCCGGAGGCGGCGCAGGACAGGGTGGTGGCGCCGCCGATCCGTGGGTTGATCTCCAGGACCACGTACCGCGAACCGGTGTAGATCATGTCCACGTTGACGGACCCCTGGACGCCGAGGTCCTCGCACAGGGCGACCAGCCGGGCCGCGACGGGTGCGAAATCGGCGTCGGCCCGCGGTCGGGGCCCGCACCAGCGCAGGTCGGCGAAGGTGAACACGGGCTCGGTGCCCGCCGTGCCGGTCCAGCACACCGGCAGTACCCGGTACGCGCCGGGCTCGCCCACGATGTCCACGGAGCACAGCGCGCCGGCGACGCACTCCTCGATCACCGCCGACACCTCGGGCGGATCGGCGAGGTACGCCTCCAGGGCCGCGGCGTCGGGCAGGGCTCGGATCCCCATGCTGGTGGAGTCCCACAGCGGCTTGGACAGCAGCGGGTAGCCGATCCGGGTGGCCGATGCGCGCAGGGCGTCCGCGTAGGCGGGAACGGCCACGCCGCGCCCGGCGAGCAGATCGGAGTCGACCTTGACGCCGCGCGGGGTGTCCAGACCCGCGCGGACGAGGAGTTGCTTGGTCTCCCACTTGTCGCACAGGGCCAGGGTCGACGGGAGCGGAGTCATGACCGTGGGGATGCCCTGGGCGTCGAGGAGTTCCTTGACCGTCGCGTCCCGCAGGGCGTTCTCGCAGGGCAGGGAGATCGAGACGGCGGCGTCCGCGCCCCACTCCGCGACCTCCCGGGCCAGGTCGGCGGGGGTGACGGCGGGGTCGAGGCGGCGGCGCGGGCCGGGGAAGTCCCTGTCGTCCGCCGTGCCGTGGGTGTGGAACAGGCAGCTCTCGACGCCGAGTTCGGCCAGGTCGCGGACGCACCGCTGGATGTACGGGTCGGCGCGCCGGATCTCCACGGACCGCAGGAACGCGATCTTCCGCACGGTTTTGCGTACGGGCTTCCGCACGGGGTTGCGCACGGCTCACCTCACCTTCACTCGGGTGCCGGCGATCACCTGCGCGGCAAGACGGCGGGCATCGTCGACGGACGCGGCACGCGCCACGACATGGCCGATCCGGCCGGCGCTGTCGGCCGGTTCGGGCACCCGCTGCCCGGGACGGATGTGGAGCCGGCTGTGGGTGCCGGGCACATCGGGGATGACGACGTCCTCCAGCACCCCCGCCCGGTCGGGCAGCAGGAAGCGCACCGTGGCAGCCGCGTCCCGGGTCGGCGTGGTGTCCGGCATCCGGCCGGTCAAGGCCCGCAGATAGGCGGCAGCCTCGCTGACGCCCGTCGCGGCCTCGACGATCTCGCAGATGTTGTCCCCGGGCAGCCGGGCCCCGGTCTCGATGACGATCGGCTCGCCGCCCGGAAGGATCTTCACCTCGGTGTGGGCGATGCCGTTGCGCACCCCGACGGCGAGCGCGGCGCGCGCAGCGGCCTCCTGGATCGCCCGCACCGTGCGCGCGTCGAGCCCGGCGGGGCAGGAGTGCCCGGTCTCCACCCGATACCGGCCCGCCGTGGTGTCCTTGCGGACCACGGGCAGCGGGAACGGCACACCCTCGTGCACGACGGTGTCGGCGGAGAACTCCTCACCGGGCACATAGCTCTGCAACAGCACCCGCGCGTCCAGCGGCAGACCGTGCGGCTCGGCGTGAGTGACGAGCGCGGCGGCGGCCACCGCGGCGTCGAGCCCGTCCGGTCCGTCCACCACGCTCACACCCCAGGAACCGCCCTGCTCGGCCGGTTTGACGACGAGCGGCCAGCCCAGCCGGCCGGAGGCGGCGACCTGATGGGCCTGCTCGGCGCTCGTGACCACCGCTTCCGCCGGGGCCGCCACGCCCGCCGCCCGGAACGCCTCCGCCATGGCGATCTTGTTGCGGGCGGCCCTGGCGCGCAGCGGGTCGTTGCCCGGCAGCCCGAGGCGCGCGGCGAGCAGGGCCGCCAGCGGGGTCAGCAACTCCCAGCAGACCGCGACACCCGCGATGCGATGCGCGTGGCAGAACTTCTCCATGTCGTCCAACGCGCGTGCGGTGTCGGCCAGTTCGGTCAGACACACCCCGGCGAGGGCGCGGGTCAGCCACGGCTCGTAGCCGGCGTGGACCCGCTCGTCGGTGGCCGCGTACAGCCGTATGCCCGACCGGGCGGCCGCCTCCACGAGGAAGGGGCCCGCGTTGCCCATGGGCTCGATCACCATCACGCCGGTCACGTCCGGCTCGTCGTTGCTGTCCACGCGCCCAGTGGATCGGTCCCGGGGGCGCACCGTCCATCGGGCCGTTCTCCGAAAACAACTCGCCGATGGCGGCGACGAGTTGGCCGAAGCCACAACGGTCCCGGAACATCACCGATGCGGTTGCCGTGAGCACTACGAGCCGGCCTTCCGGCTCACTGGTCCACCGGTCGGGCGGTGGCTCACCACGGCCCCGAGCGGCAGCTGACCGAGATGCTCGGCGTCGCGATGGCCGCCCACATGGAGGTGCGACCCGGCGCCTGAAGGAGGCCCTGGAGCGGCGCGAGGACGCCTGAGGGCCGTCAGGCCCCGGTCGGCTCGTCGGCCTCGTAGGCGCTGATGACGTAGAGCGCCTCGTCGTCGATCGCGTTCTCCTCCCAGTCCAGGGAGATCCACGCCGGACGCCCGTCGGCCGCGTACTCCGCCTCGGCCTTGTCCGCGTCGTCCCGCCGCGCCTGCTCCAGTTCATCGAGGAGTTCCCCGATGGTGGGCACCGCGTCGGGCACGTCCTCGGCCACGCGCCGGCCGCTGTCGTCCAGGCCCACCGCCTCGACCACGGCGCCGTCGCGGACCGTGATCCGGAAGGTGCCGAGCAACGTCCGCTCCCCTTCGGCCGATCGGAGCGTGTAGGTGTACGAGGCGGGCTCCTGCCAGGTGGCCCCGCTGCGCGCCGACGCGCTCTGCGATTCGGTGCCGCAGGCGGCGACCGCGCAGAGCAGCCCTGTGATCAGTGCGGCCCTGAACACGGTACGGGCGGTGAGAGTTACGGCGGTCATGGCGGTGGTCCCTTCCCGAGCGGCTGCTGCTACGACGCCGCTCGCCCACGGAACGTTCAGCGATTTGGACGAGCCCTTCTCGTGCGCTGCATCAGCCCTGTACGGGCGTTAACCGCTGCTTCGCAACAGTGGAAACACCCGCCCCAGCAGGGCGAATTGCAGAAGGGAAGAGTGCCATGGGCAGTGTCTCGCGACCGCAGCGCCGAGCGATTCTCACCGGAGGGCTCGTGGCCTCCGCGGCCGTGATCACCGGCTGTTCGGCGAAGGCGAACGGCAATTCGGGTTCGAAGGCGACGGTCGTGGGCGCGGCGGCGACTCCGTCACCGTCCGCCGGCCCGTCCCCCACCACACCCCGGGCCGCGTACGGTCGGCTGCTGGAGGGCAACAAGCGCTGGGTGGCCGGTGCGCTCCAGCGCCCCAACCAGGGTGTCGACCGGCGTGAGTCCGTCGCCGCGGAGCAGGACCCGTACGGCGTCATAGTGTCCTGCATCGACTCCCGGGTGCCTCCGGAGATGGTGTTCGACACCGGGCTGGGCGACCTGTTCGTGATACGCACGGGCGGCCAGGTGGTCGCCCCGGTCGTCACCGGTTCCGTCGAGTACGGTCCCGTGACGTCCGGGACCCCGCTGATCCTCGTGCTCGGACACCAGAACTGCGGTGCGGTCAAGGCGGCGTACAAGGCACTGAAGGACCGCAAGCCACTGCCGGGCAACCTGCAGTCGATCGTCGAAACGCTGCGCCCGGCGTACGAGGCGATATCCAAGGCGAAGCACGCCGACCCCGTCGACGCCATGATCCGCGTCCACGCCCAGCAGACCGCCGCCGGGCTGCGGAGAAGCGCCAATCTCGCCCCGCTGGTGAAGAAGGGCGACCTGGCCGTCGTCAGCGCCTACTACTCGCTCGACACGGGCCAGGTGGAGGTCCTCACCGGAGCGCCCTCCGCCTGACGCGGTGTCTCCCCGGCGAGATCCGGCAGCAGATGGCACAGCGCCTCCCGCTGTTCCGCCCCGACGAAGCGAGCGAGGGCCGCCTTGACCGTCTCGCCGAGGGCCTCGGAAGCCTCCGTCAGCAGCCGGCGGGCCTTCTCCGTGAGGGCGACCTCGACGCCCCGCTTGTCGCCGCACACCGACTTGCGGGTGACGAGACCGGCGTGCTGAAGGCAGGCGATCTGGTAGGTGAGCCGGGTCTTGGGGCGGCCGAGGAGCTCCGCGATCCGGGTCATGCGCAGGCTGCCCGCCGGGGGCTGCTCGGCCAGCAGGCACAGGATGAGGAACTCGTCGTGGGAGACGTCCAGCCGCTCCTTGACTACGGTCCGCAGCTGCTGCTCCACGGCCCCCGTCGCGGCCAGCAGCAGCATCCAGCCGCGCAGCTCGGCGGGGAGTAGTCCGCCACCTTGGGCGGAGGGGCATTCGAGCTGGTCGGCGGGGTGTTCATCGGCGGCGGACATGGCTCGATTCTACCTGTCGTTCATTTTTGGACGAGGCACCCTCGGAATGGTTGTCCATATTTGGATTATGGGCTAGCGTGCAGTCATCCAAATTTGAACGACAAGGTCGCAGGAGAAGCATCATGACCGTCGCCGTCGAAACCGGGCTGTGGCAGCTCGACGCCACCGCCTCCACCGTCGCCGTCCGGCACCGGACGATGTGGGGCCTGGTCAACGTGAAGGGCACCTTCGCAGCCGTCACCGGCACCGGCGAGGTGCGCCCCGACGGCTCCGCCGTCGGCACGATCACCCTGGACGTCGCCTCCCTGGACACCCGCAACGCCAAGCGCGACGAGCATCTGCGCTCCGCCGACTTCTTCGACGTCGCGAACCACCCCGAGATCACCTTCTCGGTCCGCAGCGCCGAACTCCGGGACGGCGACAGCGTGCACGTCGTCGGTCAGCTCACCGCGCGCGGCGTCAGCCGCCCCAAGTCCCTCACCGCCCGCCTCGTCGGCGCGGACGCCGACGCGCTCACCCTGGACACCGAGTTCACCGTGGACCGCGAGCAGTTCGGCATGGGCTGGAACCAGCTCGGCATGATGCGCGGCCACGCCACGATCGCCGCCACGCTCCGCTTCACCCGGACCGCGGCAGCCTGACGTCGGCGCTCGACAGCGTCTGCGGTACGGCCGTGAAGGCCCGCAGCCGGATCCGCACGCCCGGACGGGGGAGGCGGAACCTCCCTGCGGGAGGCCGGAGTTCATAGCGCGCCGTGGCATGCGCGGCCAGCGTGGCCGGACCGCGTACGACCGTCCAGTACGCGTTCATGCCCTGGCCCGTGGTGAGCGTGAAGTGGGGCGCCAGAGCGGCGGCGTCCGTGTTGGTGACCTCGACCTCCAGGCGGGACACGGCGGCCCGCGTCGCCCACCGCACCGACGTCAGCCGCATGTCCAGCGGAGGCGTCCCGGTCGCCGCCCAGGCCACGCCCGCCAGGGCCGGGGCGAGCAGCAGCACGGCCACCGCGATCCGTGCCGGCCTCCCGGACAGCACCCGTACCCGCAGACGCGGCTGCCAGGCCTTGGCGAACTCCGACGCCGACGCGGTGACGGCCGCCGCCAGCCACAGTGGCGTCATCATCAGGTAGTAGCCGTCCTGCGACCGGGTCGCCACGAAGAACGCGCACCACGGCAGCACGGTCGCCGCGGGCCCCAACCGCCGCACGAACACCACGAACAGCGCCAGCAGCCCCGCCGCCAGCAGCATGCTCGCGTGGGAGTACCAGTCGAGCCGGTCGCTGCCGTCGGTGAAGTACAGCGAGATGCCGACCACACCCTGCCCGTGGATCACCGCGCCCTGCGTCAGCGGCAGCGCTATGCCCCGGATCCAGGTGCCCGGCTCACTGACGACGAAGTACGTGTTGATCAGCAGCCACACGACCCCGGCGACCCCGACGATCCGCGCCACCACCAGCGCCGCCGCCCGTGCGCCCAGCTCCCCGCGCCGCACGGCGTAGACCCCGGCCAGCAGGAACGGCACGACGAACCACGGCAGTTGCTGCGCCGCGCACGCCGCCCCCAGACACGCCGCCCGCGCCAGCCCGCCCGCCCCGAGCCGTCCGCGCCGCCCGATCCGCGGCCACCGCACCACCACCGGCACCAGCAGGGCCAGCGCCACGATCGCCGGATAGCCGAGGCGGGCGTACGACGGCAGGAAGCCGAAGCCGAGGCAGGTCATGGTCGCCGCCGACCGCCACGGCGTGGGCAGCATCCGCCACAGCGCGACGGTGCCGGCCAGCAGGGCGGCCGTGCTCACGACGGTCGCGGGCAGGGCCCCGTGCCCCAGCCACAGCAGGGGCGCGGTCAGCAGCGGGGCCAGGGGCGGATAGCCGTACGTGAAGTCGTAGCCGCCCGTGACCGTCGGGGTGAGCGCCACGCCGTGGCCGAACAGCCAGGGCCAGGGCTGCCCGTAGACGGGATGCCCGGCGACCAGCGCACGCGCGGCCTGCGTGGTGAGGATCGCCTCGTCGCTGCCGCGGTGGTTCATCGCCCATGCGCACAGCGCCAGCGTCACGGCGGTCACCAGGACGCACAGATCCAGCCGCGCCAACGACCTCGCCCGCCGCACGACCAGCGCCAGCACCCCGCACACCAGGATCGACACGTAGCACGCCGAGATGGCGGCGGCCACGACGAGACGGTGACTCGCCGCCTGCGTCCAGATCGCACGCGTCCCGATGAAGAGGCTGACGGCCGCGAGGAGGGTGAGGACGCGATGCCACTGGGCGGGGGGTTCCGTGTCCGGGACGGCGGGCGCCGGCGACTGTGTCCCCCGGGCCGGCATCACCGGCTGCTGTTCTGCCAACTGCACGCCACCGGACCGTAATCAGGCCTGGTGAGCGAGGTGCCGAGGGAGGTGAAGAGTCCGGTGTGAGGCGGGTGAGAAGAAGCTCCCCCGACTCCCCGGAACCGGTCAGTAGACGTCCCGCACGTACCGCTTCGCCGCCGCCAGCTGCTTCACGTACGCCGACGCCTCGACCTCCGCCAGCCCGCCGTGCGTGACCGCGATGTCCCGAAGGGCCTGGTCCACGTCCTTGGCCATGCGCGAGGCGTCGCCGCAGACGTAGAAGTGGGCGCCGTCCTGCAGCCAGCGCCACAGCTCCGGGCCGTGTTCGCGCATCCGGTCCTGGACGTACACCTTGTTGCGCTGGTCGCGGGAGAAGGCGGTGTCGAGGCGGGCGAGGGTGCCCTCGTCGAGCAGTTCGGTCAGCTCGTCCTCGTAGTAGAAGTCGCTGGTCCGGTGCTGCTCCCCGAAGAACAGCCAGTTGGGGGCCTTGTGCCCGAGCGCGCGCCGCTCCTGGAGGAAGCCGACGAACGGCGCGACACCGGTACCCGGGCCGACCATCACCATCGGCGTCGCGGCGTCCGCGGGCGGCCTGAAGTGCGGGGAGCGCTGCACGAAGACCGGTACCTCGGTGGCCGGCTCGGCGTCGGCGAGGAACGGTGAGCAGACGCCTCCGCGCGCCCGGCCGTGCAGGTTCTCGTACCGCACGACGGAGACCGTCAGCGAGACGCTGTGCGGGTCGACGAGCGGGCTGGACGATATGGAGTACAGACGCGGCTGGAGCTTCCTGAGCGCGCCGGCCCACTCCTCGGCGCCCGCCCGCACGGGGTGCTCCGCGATGACGTCCACGGCCTGCCGCCCCCAACTCCACTGCGCCAGGCGGTCCTTGTTGTCGGGGCGCAGCAGCCGCCGCAACTCCCGGTCGTCGCGGACGCGTTCGGCGACGAAGCGGAGCAGATCCGAGGTGATCTTCGTGATGTCGAGGTGCCGGTGCAGGGCCTCGGCGAAGGGGACCTCGCCAACGCCGTTCACTTCCACGGCGGTCGACCCGTCCGCGCCGGTCACCGCGAGCCATTCCTCCACCAGCGCGGTCGAGTTGACCGGTCGCACGCCGAGCGCGTCGCCCGTCTCGTACGTCAGCGGTGTCCCGCTCGTGTCGAAGGTGAAGCGCCGTACCTCCTTGCCCGCGCCGGGCAGGCTGAGCAGCCGGTTGCCGACGAGGCGGGCGGTCGTGGGGGCGGGCTTGGCGGGGCGCGCGCCGGGCCTGGACGTCGGCTCGGGCGCCGGTGCCGTCGTGGTCGCCGTTTCCGTGTCGGCCGCTTCCGGCTCCAGCGCGGTGAGCACCTGGTCCAGCCAGGCGCCCGCCGACGGCTCGTAGTCCGGTTCGCAGTCGGTGCGCGGCGCGAGCCGCACTGCCCCCAACTCGTCGAGGCGCGCGTCGAGCCGGCGCCCGTGCCCGCAGAAGTCGTCGTACGACGAGTCGCCGAAGGCGAGCACGGCGTACCGCACCCCGTCCAGCCGTGGAGCCCCCGTGTCGGACAGCGTGTCCCAGAAGCCCGACCCGTTGTCGGGCGCGTCACCGTCGCCGAACGTGCTGGTGATGAAGAGCAGGTCGGCCGCGCGGGCGAGAGCGAGGACATCGGCGTCCTCCATGCCGACCAGGGTGGCCCGGTGCCCCGCCGCGCCCAGCCGCTCGGCGGCGGCGGTGGCGAACTCCTCGGCGTTGCCGGTCTGCGAGGCCCACAGCACCACGACCTCACGAACTTCACGGCCATCACGCGTGACCGGTTCCGCTGCCGTACGGGAGTACATCCCGGCCAGCACGCCGTTGACCCACATCGCGTGCTCGGGGCTGAAGGGCGCGTCCGGCGGCAGGATGGGGATGCCGGGCGCGCCGGTCCGGATGCCGGCGAGGAAGCCGGTCAGATAGAGGCGTTCCTGGGCGGTCAGGACGGGTGGCGGGGCGGGTTCCAGACCGAAGGGATCGGCCGGGCCGGGGGTGACGGCGGTCGGCGTCAGCGCTTCCACCGGCACTTCCGGCGCCGGCGCCGGTACCGGAGCCGCCACCCTCGTCAGGGACACGGCACACACCTTGAACTCCGGCTGGAAGGAGATCGGGTCCACCGCGTCACTTGTCACCGCGTTGACGCTCAGATACTCCCCGAACAGGTCGTTCCAGTGGAACGGCGCGAAACAGCCCCCGGGCCGCACCCGATCCGTCACCACCGCCGGCAACACCGCCCGCCCCCGCCGCGAGGCGACCTCCACCCGGTCCCCGTCGGCGATCCCCAGCGCACCCGCGTCCTCGGGATGCACCTCCACGAACGGCCCCGGGTTCAGCTTGTTGAGCTTGGCGACCCGCCCGGTCTTGGTCAGCGTGTGCCACTGGTGCTGCACCCGCCCGGTGTTCAGCACGAAGGGGTAGTCGTCGTCCGGCATCTCGGCGGCCGGCATGTGCGGCCGCGCATGGAACGCGGCTCGCCCGCTCGCGGTCGGGAACCGCAGCCCGCCGTCGCCGTCGACGTACCGGATCGGATTGCGCTCGGGTCCGTCCACGTCGGCGGCCGGCCACTGCACGGGCGTGGCCCGCAGCCGCTCGTACGTCACCCCGCGCAGATCCCAGCCGGTCACCGGGTTCCACGCCCGCCGTATCTCTTCGAAGACGTCCTCGGCACTGTCGTACGAGAACCCCTTCTCGTACCCCATCGCACAGGCGACGGCCGCGATGATCCGCCAGTCCGCCATCGCCTCGCCCGGAGGGTCGGCCACCGGCGCGGTCAGGGTGAGATTGCGCTCGCTGTTGACGAAGACGCCCTCGCCCTCGGTCCACATGGCGCCGGGCAACACCACATCGGCGTAGGCGTTGGTCTCGGTCTCCCCGAAGACGTCCTGTGTGACGACGAACTCGGCGGCCTCGAGACCCTCGATGACCGTACGGCGGTTGGCGACCGAGGCCACTGGGTTGGTGCAGATGATCCAGCAGGCCTTGATCTCGCCGTCGGCCATCTTCTGGAACATCTCGACGGTGCCCTTGCCGACCCCGTCGGCGCGCAGGGTGTCCGGCGGCAGCTCCCACAGCTCCTCGACGAAGGCCCGCTCGGCCTCGACGGCGACCGACCGCTGCCCCGGCAGCCCCGGCCCCATGTACCCCATCTCACGCCCGCCCATGGCGTTGGGCTGCCCGGTGAGGGAGAAGGGCCCGGAGCCCGGACGGCAGATGGCCCCGGTCGCCAGATGCAGGTTGACCAGGGCGTTCGTGTTCCAGGTGCCGTGCGTGGACTGGTTGAGCCCCATCGTCCAGCAGCTCATCCACTCGCCGGCCTCGCCGATCAGCCGGGCGGCGGTGCGCAGGTCGTCCTCGTCGATGCCCGTGATCTCCGCCACGGCAGCGGGCGCGTAGTCGGCGAGGAACTCGGGCAGCGCCTCCCAGCCCTCGGTGTGGGCGGCGACGAAGTCGGGGTCGGTGTGGCCGTTCTCGACGAGGAGATGCAGCAGGCCGTTCAGGAGGGCGAGGTCGGTGCCCGGCTTGACCTGCAGGAACAGATCGGCCTTGGCGGCGGTGGCGGTGCGTCGCGGGTCGACCACGATGAGCTTCGCACCCGCCTTGACCCGCTCCATCATCCGCAGGAACAGAATGGGGTGGCAGTCGGCCATGTTCGAGCCGATGACCAGGAAGACGTCCGCCTTCTCGAAGTCGTCGTACGACCCGGGCGGCCCGTCCGCGCCGAGGGACAGCTTGTATCCCATACCGGCGCTCGCCATGCACAGCCGTGAGTTCGACTCGATCTGGTTCGTCCGCACGAACCCCTTGGCCAGCTTGTTGGACAGGTACTGGGCCTCCAGGCTCATCTGCCCGGAGACGTAGAAGGCGACCGCGTCCGGCCCGTGCTCGTCGATGATCGCGCGCAGCCTGCGGGCGGTCTCGGCGATGGCGTCCGCCATGGGGGCGGGCACCGGCTCCTCGCCCCGGTCGGCCCGCACCAGTGCGCTGGTCAGTCGCCCGGGTGCGGCCAGCATCTCGGCCGTCGTGGCGCCCTTCGTGCACAGCCGGCCCGCGTTCGCCGGGTGCGCCTTGTCACCGGAGGCCTTCAGGACCGTACGCCGCCCGTCGGGCCCCATCCCGACGTCCAGCAGGATTCCGCAGCCGACCCCGCAGTACGTGCAGACCGTCCGGACCTGAGTCGTGGAGGTGGTCGAGGTCACGTGCTGCCCTTCTCCGGCGGTCGGGGTGGTGCTTGAAGCGTACGAATTGCCCGTTACGTCGATGTCACATCCCTAGATCATGAGGAGTTACGTCGGCCACACAGCCCTCCACGGCGCGATGTGAGGGGCTTGTGGCGGTCGCGCATCGTGTCGCTGTTGGGCCGAACGGGTGACTTGGCGTAAGAATTGGCAGGTGCAGGCAATGAAGGCGAGTCAGGTCGGGGGGAGCCGGTGAACAGCCACGACGTCACCGATGAACAGTGGGAAGGGCTCGCCCAGGTCGTGCCGCTGCGCGGCCGGGACGCCTGGCCGTCGGCGGTGGACCATCGGGTGCACCCGGAGGCGGAGACGGAGACGCGGCGGCGGTTCGTCGTCCTGCGGGTCAATGTGTTCGCGGACGCCCGTGAGGTCGCCGAGACACTGATGGCGGGGATTCCGGTGCTGCTGGATCTGACCGGAGCGGAGACCGAGGTCGCCAAGCGGGTCCTGGACTTCAGCACGGGTGTCGTCTTCGGGCTGGCGAGCGGGATGCACCGGGTCGACCGGAACGTGTTCCTGCTGACGCCGCCCGGGACCGAGGTGAGCGGGCTGATGGAGGGGGCGGGGGTGCCGGGCACCTGAGGCGGCCCGGCCGGGCGATCCCTCGATCGTAGGAAGGGCGCCGGGAGGGAACGGTTCGTCTGACGGCGGGGGCCCTACGGTCCGGGAATGGCCGTGTCATCTGCTTCTGGTGCCGTTTCCCTGCCGTCCCAGAAGGGCCGTGCGGTCTCCCCGCCGTCCCGGGAGGGGCATGCGGATTCCCTGTCGTCCCGGGAGGGGCATGCGGTTTCCCCGCCGTCCCAGAGGGGAGACGCGGTATCCCAGCCGTCGCCGGAACGCCCCGCCGGCGAGCCGTCCGCGGCGCGCCCCGACCGGTCCCATCTCACCGAACTGCGGCTGTCGGCGTTCGCCGGGCATCGACGGGCGGCGCTGCCGCTGGGGCCCTTCACACTCTTCGCGGGGCCCAGCGGATGCGGGAAGACGACTGCCCTGCGGGCGTACGAGGCGCTGGCGCGGCTCGCCGGCGGTGCCGGGGTCGGTGAGGCGTTCCCCGATCCGGACGCGTGCGTGCCGGAGCGGGCCCGGCCCGATGCCCAGCGCCGCCGGGGCTTCCGCATCGGCTGCACCGCCGACGGTCCCGAGGGGCCGGTGCGACTCGATGTCGCCGTGCAGGCCGAGCCCGAACTGCGCATCGTGGGGGAGCGGTTGAGCGCCGGCGGGGTCGTGCTGCTGGAGACGGCCCTGCGTGATCCGAGCCGGCCCTATGTGCAGGCCGCCTGGCACACGGCCGGTCAGTCGCCGGTCACACGGGCGCCCCTGCCCGACGACCGGCTCGGAACGGCGCTGCTGCCGCTGCGGGTGGCGGGCAAGACGGACGGGCAGCGGCGGGTGCTCGCCGCCGCGGAGCAGATGGTGGTGGCGCTGCGGTCGGTCTTCGCCTGCGATCCGCGGCCCGACCGGATGCGGGGCCGGGTGCCGGTCGGGTCCGGCCGCCTGCTCGGCGGCTGCGACAACCTCGCCGATGTGCTGTGGCGGACCCGGGCCGAGTGCGGGCGCCGGCATGCGCAGTTCGTGGCCGCGGTGCGGGCGGGGTGCGCCGGGGCGGTGACAGACGTGGCCGCGGAGGTGCTGGGGGACGGGACCATGCGGGCGGTGCTCGACCGCGGGGACGGGATCCGCACGGAGCTCGGCCGGCTGGGCGACGGCGAGCTGCGCTATCTCGCGCTGTCGCTGGTGCTGCTGACCGGGCCCGGGGTGCTGGAGGTCGACCCGGCCGGTGAGGTGCCGGAGGCCATGCAGACGTTGACCGTGCTGGCCGACGGGCTCGACCGAGGGCTGGATCCCGGGCAGTGCGGGGAAGTGGTGCGGCTCGCGGTGCGGATGTGCGAGCGCGGGCACATCCGGGTGGTCGGGGCGGTGAGTGACGCTTCGGGCGTGGCGGAGGCGGGCGGGGTGACGGTGGTACACCTGGAGCCGTGACCGAACCTCTTGATGTGGCCAAGCTGCAGCGCAGGCTGGCCGAGTTCGCCGCCGCGCGCAACTGGCAGCCGTATCACACGCCGAAGAACCTCGTCGCGGCGCTGAGCGTCGAGGCGTCCGAACTGGTGGAGATCTTCCAGTGGTTGACGCCGGAGGAGTCGGCCCGTGTCATGGACGACGCGCGGACCGCGGAGCGGGTGACGGACGAGGTCGCCGACGTGCTGGCGTATCTGCTGCAGCTCTGCGAGGTGCTCGCGATCGATCCGCTGGCGGCGCTGGACGCGAAGATCGACCGGAACGAGCGGAGGTTTCCGGCGCCGTAGGGAGGGTGTGCGGAAGGGGTGCTTCCGGCGCTAGGAGGATCCGCGTCCACTTTCACTCTCCGTATCCAATTTGGCGCCTGTAGCCGAAAAGTTGTCCAGAGATTTCCGCCTTCCTCTGGCTTTTCGTCTCAACGCCCTTCACTCTGGGTAGTGAACAAGGGAGTTCAGGCGGACGCGTGGGCAGCGCGTCGGACAGACGGGGCAGCGGATGGACGCGGTGCGGCTCATCAAGACCAGCAGGCGTGCATTGGCCGGCAGTGGGAGCCTGCCGGAGACCATGACCGAGGTGTGGCAGGCGCAGGCCCTGGCCCAGGCGATAGGGAGTCGGCTGGCCGTCTTCGGTCCACCTGAACTACGCGGCGAGGCGCTGGGGTTGACGGAACTGGCCGGGCGTGGCTGCGGCGTGCTGGAGGCGCCGGACCTCGCGGAGGGGGCCTTACGCGCGGCCCAGCTCACGGAGTTGGGGGATGCGCGACAGGCGCTGATGCAGCTGGGGAGCCTGCTGGGGGAGGTGGGGATCGCCCTGGTCGGGATGGCCAGCGCCGCGGACGAGGAGACGACGTACTGGCAGTGCATGGAGGCGATCGACGCGGCGGACGAGTCCCGGGACCGCGTGCTGGAGATGCTGCGAAGACTGGCGGATCGGGATCAGGTGCTGGCGGAGCGGGAGGCGGGCTAGGGGCGTCAGGCGGCCGTCGGTCATCCTCTCAACGCCGGTCCAGGCCATCTCAGCCTGTCCGGCGTTCGAGGACGAGGCCCTTTCAGGGCCGAAGGCGGGGGTCTGGGGGCCGCAGGCCCCCAGCAGGGTGGGCGGCCCGGAACTCAGCCGGCCTCTCCGTCCTGCCGCTTCCCCACGCCGGACCCCCCGGTCGCCTGCAGATCCGCGTCCAGGGCCGACAGGTCCGCATTGAGCGCCGCCATCAGCTCCTCCATCTGCTGCAACAGCCCCTTGGGCTGACCGCCGCCGCTCTGCTGTGGTGCGATTTCCTCGGACATGACGGCCTCCTCGGCCTCCGGCCCCCGACAGAAGGGGGCCGACACGGTGACGCTCCGGCGGTCACCGGCCGGCGCGGGCGCCGGGCGGTCCGGCTCCGACCGAGCCAACGATCACCGTCGGGGGCGGTCACTGGCCCGGCCCAGGGCGGCAACAGCGTGGCGGGAATTCACCCGACCGGGGACGCGAGAGGCGGGGGGACCGGTGCGCCCGGCCCGCACCCCGGCGTGCAGGATGGAGGTATGGATCTTCGCATCTTCACCGAGCCCCAGCAGGGGGCCACCTACGACACCCTCCTCACCGTGGCGAAGGCCACCGAAGACCTTGGATTCGACGCGTTCTTCCGCTCGGACCACTACCTCAAGATGGGCTCCGGGGACGGCCTTCCCGGCCCCACCGACGCCTGGATCACGCTCGCCGGCCTCGCCCGCGAAACCAAGCGGATCCGCCTCGGCACCCTGATGACCGCCGGCACCTTCCGGCTGCCCGGCGTGCTCGCCATCCAGGTCGCGCAGGTCGACCGCATGTCCGGCGGCCGGGTCGAACTCGGCCTGGGCGCGGGCTGGTTCGAGGAGGAGCACAAGGCGTACGGCATCCCGTTCCCGAAGGAGAAGTTCGGGCGGCTGGAGGAGCAGCTCGCCATCGTCACCGGGCTGTGGGCGACCGAGGTCGGCCAGACCTTCGACTTCCACGGGAACCACTACGACCTCACCGACTCACCCGCCCTGCCCAAGCCCGCCCAGGACCGAATCCCCGTCCTGATCGGCGGACACGGCGCCACCCGCACGCCCCGGCTCGCCGCCAAGTACGCCGACGAGTTCAACATGCCGTTCGCCTCGATCGAGGACAGCGAGCGGCAGTTCGGGCGGGTGCGGGCCGCCGCCGAGGAGGCCGGCCGCAAGGGCGACGACCTCGTCTACTCCAACGCCCTTGTCGTCTGCGTCGGCAAGGACGACCAGGAGATCGCCCGCCGCGCCGCCGCGATCGGGCGGGAGGTCGACGAGCTGAAGCTCAACGGGCTCGCCGGCTCCCCTGACGAGGTCGTCGACAAGATCGGCCGGTACCAGGAGATCGGCTCGCAGCGGATCTACCTCCAGGTCCTCGACCTCGACGACCTGGACCACCTGGAGCTCATCTCCTCCCAGGTGCAGTCGCAGCTGTCGTAGGGCCGTAGGGCCGTACCGGCGACACGAGCGATCCATGCGTCATCCGGCGGACCGGGCCGACAAAGGGCGGTCCGCCGGATGCGTCGTCATCGCTTGTGGCCGACCCCCACGTACAGGGGTATCTCCTCGCCCTCGTGCCGCTCACCGAGCTCCGGATGCCACTCGGCGGCGAGCATCACGCCCGGGTCCACCAACGCGAGCCCCGTGAAGAAGCCGGCGAACTCGTCACGCGCTCGCACCTGGGCCGGAGTGCCGCCCTTGCGGTACACCTCGACGACCCGCTCCCAGGTCTCCGGGTCGAAATCCCCCGTCGCATGCGACAGCGTCAGATAGCTGCCCGGCGCCAGCGGTTCGAGCAACTCGCTCACGATCCGGGCGGGTTCGTCCTCGTCCACCACCAGGTGCAGCAGAGCCACGAGGGACAGCGCGATCGGCTGCGTGAAGTCGAGGGTCTCCCGCGCCGCCGCGAGGATCCGTCCCGGTTCCCTCACGTCGCCGTGGACGTAGGCCGTCTTTCCCTCGCGCGTGCTGTGCAGCAGGGCCTCGGCGTGCCGGAGGACGATCGGATCGTTGTCCGCGTACACCACCCGGGCGTCGGGGGCGATGCCCTGCACGATCTGGTGGAGGTTCGGCTCGGTCGGGATCCCGGTGCCTATGTCGAGGAACTGGCGGACACCCCGCTCGGCCAGCAGCCGGGAGGCACGGTGCATGAACCAGCGGTTGGTCCGCGCCATCTCCCGCACGGCGGGGAAAAGGGAAACCACCTGCTCGGCCGCCTCCGCGTCGACCGGGTAGTTGTCCTTCCCGCCGAGGAAGTAGTCGTACATGCGGGCCGAGTGGGGCTTGCTGGTGTCGATGGGGGTCGCGCGTAATCCGGCGTCTGTCACGTGGGGCCTCCGCTGGGGGCATGCGTGGGCGAGGGGGGACATGCGTGGGGCGATCGGTCGTGCGCTGTTCGAACGCCCGGACGGTCCGGAGGCTAGCGAAAATTCTCGGGTGCTGCCGATGCCCGCTTCTGTACGGTGGGCGTAACCGCAGTTCAGACGACTACTCCAAGGCCTGCCCACCGTGTTCCTGACCATCACCACCACCGGCTCTCCAGAGCGCCCGGCCACCGACCTCGGCTTCCTGCTGCACAAGCACCCCGAGAAATCGCAGGCGTTCTCCACCTCCTACGGCAAGGCCCATGTCCTCTACCCAGAGGCCGACGCCGAGCGCTGCACGGCGGCGCTGCTGCTGGAGGTGGACGCGGTGGCGCTGGTCCGGCGCGGCAAGGGCAAGGGCCGGGGCGGTGCGCCCGACGCGGCACTCGCGCAGTACGTGAACGACCGGCCGTACGCCGCCTCCTCGCTGCTCGCGGTCGCGCTCAGCGGCGTGTTCTCCAGCGCGATGCGGGGCGTGTGCAACGCCCGTCCCGAGCGCGCCGCCCAGCCGCTGCCCCTGCGCATCGAGGTGCCCGCGCTGCCGGCCCGAGGCGGCCCGGAGCTCGTACGGCGGCTGTTCGAGCCGCTCGGCTGGGCCGTGACCGTCGAGCCCGTGCCGCTGGACGTGCAGTTCCCGGAGTGGGGCGACTCGCGCTACGTCCGTCTCGTCCTGGAGTCGGAGGCGCTGACCCTCGCCGAGGCCCTGCGCCACCTCTATGTCCTGCTCCCCGTCCTCGACGACGCCAAGCACTACTGGGTCGCCTCCGACGAGGTCGACAAGCTGCTGCGGGCCGGTGAGGGCTGGCTGCCGGACCACCCGGAGCACAAGCTGATCACCAGCCGGTATCTGTCGCGCCGCTGGTCGCTGACCCGGGAGGCGATGGAGCGGCTGGAGCTGGTGCGGCTCGCGGAGGCCGACGACAGCGAGGTCGAGGACATCGACAACGCCGTCGAGGCCGAGAAGGAGACCGAGGAGAAGCAGACCCCGCTCGCCGTGCAGCGACGGGACGCGATCATCGCCGCGCTCAAGGCGTCCGGTGCCGCGCGCGTGCTCGATCTCGGGTGCGGGCAGGGCCAGTTGGTGCAGGCGCTGCTCAAGGACCCGGCGTTCACCGAGATCGTGGGCGTGGACGTGTCGATGCGGGCGCTGACCATCGCCGGGCGGCGGCTGAAGCTGGACCGGATGGGGGAGCGGCAGGCCTCGCGCGTGAACCTCTTCCAGGGCTCCCTCGCCTACACCGACAACCGCCTCAAGGGCTACGACGCCGCGGTGCTCAGCGAGGTCATCGAGCACCTCGACCTGCCCAGGCTGCCCGCGCTGGAGTACGCGGTGTTCGGCGCCGCCCGCCCGCGGACGGTCCTGGTGACCACCCCGAACGTCGAGTACAACGTCCGCTGGGAGTCCCTCCCGGCCGGGCACGTCCGGCACGGCGACCACCGGTTCGAGTGGACGCGCGAGGAGTTCCGGATCTGGGCGCGGGCGGTTGCCGAACGGCACGGGTACCGCGTGGAGTTCGTGCCCGTCGGGCTCGACGACCCCGAGGTGGGGCCACCCACGCAGATGGCCGTGTTCGACATGGGCACAGCCGAGACAAGCACGACCACCACGGGCAACAACGACGAGAAGGAGGCGAAGGCAGCATGAACCAGACACCGAAGGGACGTGCTCTGCCTGTCACCGACCTCTCCCTCGTCGTGCTCGTCGGCGCCTCCGGATCCGGCAAGTCCACCTTCGCCCGCAGGAACTTCAAGCCCACCGAGGTCATCTCCTCCGACTTCTGCCGTGGCCTCGTCTCCGACGACGAGAACGACCAGAGCGCGACCCGGGACGCCTTCGACGTCCTGCACTACATCGCGGGCAAGCGCCTGGCGGCCGGCCGCCGTACGGTCGTCGACGCCACCAGCGTGCAGCAGGACTCACGGCGGCAGTTGATCGAGCTGGCCAAGCAGTACGACGTGCTGCCGATCGCCATCGTGCTCGACGTGCCCGAGGAGGTGTGCGCCGAGCGCAACGCCGCCCGCACCGACCGGGCCGACATGCCGCGCCGGGTCATCCAGCGGCACATCCGCGAACTCCGCCGTTCGGTACGGCACCTGGAGCGCGAGGGCTTCCGCAAGGTGCACATCCTGCGCGGCGTGGAGGACGTGGAGAACGCCACCGTCGTCACCGAGAAGCGCTTCAACGACCTCACCCACCTCACCGGCCCGTTCGACATCGTCGGCGACATCCACGGCTGCGCCTTTGAACTGGAGTCGCTGCTCGGCAAGTTGGGCTACGCCGACGGCGTGCACCCGGACGGCCGTACCGCCGTCTTCGTCGGCGACCTCGTCGACCGCGGCCCGGACAGCCCCGGTGTGCTGCGCCGCGTGATGTCGATGGTGAAGTCGGGCAACGCGCTGTGCGTGCCGGGCAACCACGAGAACAAGTACGGGCGTTACCTCAAGGGCCGCAAGGTCCAGCACACGCACGGACTCGCCGAGACCGTCGAGCAGATGGAGACCGAGAACGAGGAGTTCCGCGCGGAGGTACGGGAGTTCATCGACGGGCTCGTCAGCCACTACGTCCTCGACGGCGGCAAGCTGGTCGTCTGCCACGCCGGTCTGCCGGAGAAGTACCACGGCCGCACGTCCGGCCGGGTGCGCTCGCACGCGCTGTACGGCGACACCACCGGGGAGACCGACGAGTTCGGGCTGCCGGTGCGCTACCCGTGGGCCGAGGACTACCGGGGCCGGGCGGCCGTGGTGTACGGCCACACCCCGGTCCCGGAGGCCACCTGGCTGAACAACACCATCTGCCTGGACACCGGCGCCGTCTTCGGCGGCAAGCTGACCGCACTGCGCTGGCCGGAGCGGGAGCTGGTCGACGTAGCGGCCGAGAAGGTCTGGTACGAACCGGCCAAGCCGCTGCGCTCCGAGGCACCGGGCGGGCACGACGGCCGACCGCTGGACCTGGCGGACGTGCACGGGCGCAGGGTCGTGGAGACCAGGCACCAGGGCCGTGTCGCCATCCGTGAGGAGAACGCGGCGGCGGCCCTGGAGGTCATGAGCCGCTTCGCGGTCGACCCGCGCCTGCTGCCGTACCTCCCGCCCACCATGGCACCGACGGCGACCAGCCACGAAGAGGGCTTCCTGGAGCACCCGGTGGAGGCCTTCGCGCAGTACCGGGCGGACGGGGTCGAGCGGGTCGTGTGCGAGGAGAAGCACATGGGTTCGCGGGCCGTGGCCCTGGTGTGCCGGGACGCCGAGGCGGCACGCGAGCGGTTCGGCGTGGACGGCCCCACGGGATCGATCTACACCCGCACGGGCCGCCCGTTCTTCGACGACGAGTCCGTGACGGAGACGATCCTCGACCGGGTCCGTGCGGCGGCCGGCGAGGCCGGCCTCTGGGACGAGCTGGAGACGGACTGGCTGCTGCTCGACGCCGAGCTGATGCCGTGGTCGCTGAAGGCGTCCGGGCTGCTGCGCTCGCAGTACGCGGCGGTCGGTGCCGCCTCCGGGGCGGCGTTCCCCGGTGCGCTGGCCGCGCTGGAGGGCGCTTCGGCGCGCGGTGTCGATGTGTCCGACCTGCTGGCACGTCAGCGTGAACGGGCCTCGGACGCAGCCGCGTTCACGGAGGCGTACCGCCGCTACTGCTGGACGACGGACGGCCTCGACGGCGTACGCCTGGCCCCCTTCCAGATCCTGGCGGTCCAGGGCCGCAGCCTCGCCGCGCTCCCGCACGACGAGCAGCTCGCGCTCCTCGACCGGCTGGTGGAGCACGACGGCACGGGTCTGCTCCAGACGACCCGGCGTCTGTACGTCGACACCGGCGACCCGGAGTCGGTGCGGGCCGGTGTCGACTGGTGGCTGGAGATGACGGGCCGGGGCGGCGAGGGCATGGTCGTCAAGCCGATCGGGGCGGTGGTCCGCAGCGAGGAGGGACGGCTCGTACAGCCCGGCATCAAGTGCCGGGGCCGCGAGTACCTCCGGATCATCTACGGCCCGGAGTACACCCGCCCGGACAACCTGGACCGGCTGCGCAAGCGGTTCCTCAACCACAAGCGCTCCCTCGCCATCCGGGAGTACGCGCTGGGACTGGAAGCCCTGGACCGGCTGGCCGAGGGGGAGCCGCTGTGGCGGGTGCACGAGGCGGTGTTCGGGGTGCTGGCGCTGGAGTCGGAGCCGGTGGACCCGCGCCTGTGACAGTCAAGGGCAGTGACGGTAAGCGGCTGTTCACGGTCAGTTGACGAGTCGCAGCCGCTCCCGGCACACGCCCACCCGGACCGTCTGACCCCAGGTCAGCTCGACCGCGTCCGTCTCCATCCCGTCCCCGAAGGCGACGAGCCGCTCGGACTCGACGGTGAGCCGCAGATGGGTCGCGGCCGCGAGTTCCCCGGCCACCAGTGAGGTACCGGTGGCCGGGGAGGGCCAGGCCTCGCGGACGAACCACATGAGCCGTTCCTCCGTGGGGGAGGGCAACCGCAGTCGCCCTCCCCGCTCCTGCCACACCGACCGGAGCCATCCGGTCGCCCCCGTCCCGGTGCCCACGATCACCCCGGACGAAGCCTGGGCCTCGACGACACCCCCGTCGTCTTCCAGGCCCAGGCGGTATCTGGCCGTCTGGTGTCCGACGGCGCCGAGGTAGATCTCGTTGAGCGCCACGAGCCGCTGTGTGTCGTCGGCGACGGCCTCGACCATGGTGAGTTCGTCGAAGCGGGCCCGTCCGGATTGCGTGGACGCGAACAACTTGGCCGCGTCCCCGGGGCGGTGGCGCACCAGCACGCCCGGATTGCGGCCGGGATCGGCGTCGACGCCGAGCACCGGCTGTCCGGCCAGGTACTTCGCCACGTTCGCGACCAGGCCGTCCTGTCCGACGACGACCACCACGTCCTCCGGCGCGAACAGGAAACGGTCCAGGTCGCCCCGTTCCACCCTGGTCTGCCGCCAGGTCAGGGGGATCGCCGAGGTCACCTCCGCGAGCGCCTGTCGCGTCCGGCGGTGGCGTTCCGTGATCTCCGCGATGTCCCGGCCGCGGGAGGAGAGGAAGAAGGCGGCCTGGCCGTGTGTGCCGTGCCGGGCCACCAACTCCTCGTACTCCGTGGTGCGATGGACGAGCACGACCCGGGGAGCGAGGCTCACGCCTGCTCCTGGGCCTGGGCGCCGAGCTTGGCGAGCAACCCCGTCAGCACGTCCGGCGACACCGTCACGCTGTCGATCCGCGGCAGGTTCTCCGCGAGCCGGGTCCCGGTGAGGGCGTGCAGCGTCGCCACGTCCACCTCGGCGTGCACCCGCAGCCAGGCCGCCTGCGCCTGCGCCCGCGCCTCGCCGACCTCACGCGCCCCCTCTGCCTCGGCCCGGGCCAGCCGCACGGACCGCGTGGCCTCCGCCTCCGCGAGGCGCACCGTCCGTACCGCCTCCGCGTCCGCGAGCCGTACCGTCCGTGCCGCCTCCGCCTCGGCCCTGACCGCGTCGGCCGCCGCGTGCTCCTCGGCCTCCCGGCGCGCGTTGGTGCCCCGCTGGTCCACCAACTGCTCCTCGCGGCGGGCGAGTTCGATCTGACTGGCCAGTTCGTTCTCGGCGATCGCGCGCTCCCGCTCGACGGCCACCGCCCGGCGCTCGTACGTCGCCCGGTCCGCCTCCTGCTGGATCTGCTCGCGGGCCGGGGTGCGCAACGCCCGCTCCACCTCGGGCTCCGGGCGCAGCGCCATGACGCGTACGGCGACGACCTCGATGCCGGTGGCCGGGAGCCGGGGCTCCCCGGCGAGGCCCGCCGCGATCCGCTCCCGCACCGCCGTGACGCCGTCGGCCAACGCCGCCGACAGGGGCGTACGGGCCAGGACGTCCAGTGCGTGCTGCTGTGCCGTCTCCGTCAGCAGCGTGCCCAGCTGCTCCAGCGGGGTGCCCCGCCACGCGCCGGTGTCCGGGTCGACGGAGAAGTCCAGGCGGGTCGCGGCCACCGCGGGGTCGCTGATCCGGTAGGTGACCGTCGCCTGGACGGCCACGTCCTGGAAGTCGGACGTACGGGCATGGAAGGTCATCGCCAACTCCCGGTCGTCGACCGGCACTTCGGAGAGCGCGGCGGTCAGCGCACGGAACCAGAAGCTGAGCCCGGGGCCGTCGTGCAGCAGCTTTCCGCCACGGTGGTGACGGATGTGCGCCGTGGGCGCGCCGCGCAGATGGCGCCAACCGAGGCGCCGGGTGATGTCGGCCATGTGATCCCCTCCACGATTTCTCGTCACCAAGACGATAATCGTGAGGCAGGGTTGTCGTCAAGGGGACGAGAACAAGAAAGATGCAAGTAGGGGGTGAAGGCGGCCCCCGATGGTCAGGATGGAGGCATGGCATTCCATGTCGACTCCGAGGCCGGGCGGCTGCGCCGCGTCATCCTGCACCGGCCGGATCTCGAGCTCAAGAGGCTCACCCCCAGCAACAAGGACGCGCTGCTCTTCGACGACGTGCTGTGGGTGCGCCGGGCGCGCGCCGAGCACGACGGGTTCGCCGACGTGCTGCGCGACCGCGGTGTCACCGTCCACCTCTTCGGTGACCTGCTCACCGAGGCCCTGGAGATCCCGGCGGCCCGGAAACTCGTCCTGGACCGGGTCTTCGACGAGAAGGAGTACGGGGTGCTCGCCACCGACCACCTCCGTGCGGCCTTCGAGGGCCTGCCCGCGCCCGAACTGGCCGAGGCGCTCGTCGGCGGCATGACCAAGCGGGAGTTCCTGGAGGCGCACCCCGAGCCGACCTCCGTGCGCTTTCATGTCATGGAACTGGACGACTTCCTGCTCGCCCCCCTGCCCAACCACCTCTTCACCCGCGACACCTCCGCCTGGATCTACGACGGCGTCTCCGTCAACGCGATGCGCTGGCCCGCCCGTCAGCGCGAGACCGTGCACTTCGAGGCGATCTACCGGCATCACCCGCTGTTCCGTGACGAAACGTTCCACTTCTGGTCCGAGGGGCAGGCGGACTACCCGTCCACCATCGAGGGCGGGGACGTCCTGGTGATCGGCAGCGGCGCGGTCCTCATCGGGATGAGCGAGAGGACCACCCCGCAGGCCGTCGAGATGCTCGCCCACAAGCTGTTCGCCGCCGGCTCGGCCGAGACGATCGTGGCCCTCGACATGCCCAAGCGTCGTGCCCTCATGCACCTCGACACCGTGATGACGATGGTCGACGGCGATGTCTTCACCCAGTACGCCGGGCTTGGCATGCTCCGCTCGTACACCATCGAACCGGGCGCCGGTGACAAGGAGCTGAAGGTCACCGACCATCCGCCGGAGCACATGCACCGTGCGATCGCCGCCGCGCTGGGTCTGAGCGAGATCCGCGTCCTGACCGCCACCCAGGATGTCCACGCGGCCGAGCGCGAGCAGTGGGACGACGGCTGCAATGTGCTGGCCGTGGAGCCGGGTGTGGTCGTCGCCTATGAGCGGAACGCCACCACCAACACGCATCTACGCAAGCAGGGCATCGAGGTGATCGAGATTCCGGGAAGTGAGCTGGGGCGGGGGAGGGGAGGGCCGCGCTGTATGAGCTGTCCGGTCGAGCGTGCGCCTGTGTAGACGCACCTGATGCGTCTGGTAGGCCTCATGCGCCTGTATAGAAATGCCTATCGTCGTATAGACTTCCAGGGTCCCTGTTCACGTACCTCTGGAGCGCCCCCATGGCGACTGTCCCGACCGCCCTCGCCGGCCGCCACTTCCTCAAGGAGCTCGACTTCACCGAGCAGGAGTTCCGTGGGCTGGTCGAGCTGGCCGCCGAGCTGAAGGGGGCCAAGAAGGCCGGGGCCGAGACGCAGTACCTGCGGGGCAGGAACATCGCGCTGATCTTCGCCAAGACCTCGACGCGCACGCGCTGCGCGTTCGAGGTCGCGGCCGCCGACCAGGGCGCTTCGACGACGTACCTGGATCCCTCGGGCTCGCAGATCGGCCACAAGGAGTCGGTGAAGGACACCGCGCGCGTGCTCGGGCGGATGTACGACGGGATCGAGTACCGCGGGGACAGCCAGCAGAAGGTGGAGGAGCTGGCGGAGTACGCCGGGGTGCCCGTCTACAACGGCCTCACCGACGACTGGCACCCCACCCAGATGCTGGCCGACGTGCTCACCATGACCGAGCACACCGCCAAGCCCTTCAAGGAGATCGCCTTCGCCTACTTGGGCGACGCCCGCTTCAACATGGGCAACTCCTACCTGATCACCGGCGCGCTGCTCGGCATGGACGTACGGATCGTCGCTCCCCAGGCGTACTGGCCCTCCCAGGACGTCATCGGCCAGGCCCGCAAGCTCGCCGAGACCAGCGGTGCTCGCATCACCCTCACCGAGAAGGTCGACGAGGGTGTGCTCGGCGCGGACTTCGTCGCCACCGACGTCTGGGTCTCGATGGGGGAGCCGAAGGAGGTGTGGGCCGAGCGGATCGCTGCGCTCGGCTCGTACGCGGTGACCATGGACGTCCTGCGGGCGACCGGGAACCCGGACGTGAAGTTCCTGCACTGCCTGCCGGCCTTCCATGACCTCGGCACGAAGGTCGGGCGTGAGATCTACGAGAGCTACGGCCTGGAGTCGCTGGAGGTGACCGACGAGGTGTTCGAGTCGGCGCACTCGGTGGTCTTCGACGAGGCGGAGAATCGGATGCACACGATCAAGGCGGTGCTGGTCGCGACGCTGGCTTGAGGGGAGACGCCGGCTTGAGGGAGAGGCCTACACCGGGCGGCGTTGAGCAGGCAGAATCGGCAGCCTGAACCATACCGCCTTGCCCGAGTCCGTGGGGCGGTGGCCGCACGACGAGCTCAGGGCGCGGATCAGGAGCAGGCCGCGGCCGTGTTCCTGCCACGGGTCGGGGTCGCCGTCCGTGGGGCGGGTCAGGTTGCCCGGCGGGGCCGGGTCCGGGTCGTGTACCTCTACCTGGCAGCCGGAGGGCAGGAGCTCCACCACCAGCTCTATGGGGCCGTCACCCGCGGTGTGCTCCACGGCGTTCGCGACCAGCTCCGCCGTGAGCAGCTCCGCGGTGTCGCTGTCGGCGGCATGCTCCAGCTCGGTCAGCGCTGTACGGACCAGGGCACGCGCGACGGGCACGGCTGCAGCGGTGTGCGGCAGTGCGATGCGCCAGGAGGCGGAGGCGGGCGAGCGATCTTGCAAGGCGGGTCCGTTCATGAGCAGGCTGTCCTGCTTTCAACCTTATGAATGGTACGGCGCCACCCGACAAGGCATCCGACGGGCACCGTTCGGGACCTTCGGCCCCGACTGTTGGGCGGCTTACCCCGGTGAACGGTCGGCCTCGCGCGGTTGATCCCGTCGTTACGCGGGCGTCGACGATCCGTGACGGATGTGACGGGGCCAGGTCACATCCGAGATGTGACTCGACAAGGCACCCAAGATCACACCCGAGATCACACCCGGACGGGTTATTGCGTGGTCGTGACGACAGTCAAAGTTGGGTGATAGCTTCGAAGGAGAGAGCTCGAAGGGTAGAGCTCAGTGAGTCAGTGCCCGCCGTCCGCCCGAGGAGGCCGCACGTCATGAGTCCCTTCACCGGCTCCGCCGCCCGCACGACCGACTGGGAGCATCTGCGGGTCGAGCAGGCCGACGGGGTCGCCACCGTCACCCTCGCCCGCCCCGAGAAACTCAACGCGCTCACCTTCGGCGCCTACGCCGACCTGCGTGATCTGCTCGCCGAGCTGTCCCGGGAGAGGGCGGTACGGGCCCTGGTGCTGGCCGGCGAGGGGCGCGGTTTCTGCTCCGGCGGCGACGTCGACGAGATCATCGGCGCCACCCTGTCCATGGACACCGCCCAGCTGCTCGACTTCAACCGGATGACCGGGCAGGTCGTGCGGGCCGTACGGGAGTGCCCGTTCCCGGTGATCGCGGCGGTGCACGGAGTGGCGGCCGGTGCCGGTGCCGTACTGGCACTCGCGGCCGACTTCCGCGTCGCCGACCCCACCGCCCGCTTCGCCTTCCTCTTCACCCGGGTCGGCCTGTCCGGCGGCGACATGGGCGCGGCCTACCTGCTGCCCAGGGTCGTCGGCCTCGGCCACGCGACCCGCCTGCTCATGCTGGGCGAACCGGTACGCGCACCCGAGGCCGAGCGGATCGGCCTGATCAGCGAGCTGACGGAGGAGGGCGGCGTCGACGAGGCCGCCCAGTCCCTCGCCCACCGCCTGGCCGACGGCCCGGCACTGGCGTACGCGCAGACAAAGGCACTCCTGACGGCCGAGCTGGACATGCCACTGGCGGCAGCGGTGGAGATGGACGCGTCGACACAGGCCTTGCTGATGAACGGCGAGGACTACGCGGAATTCCACGCGGCATTCACGGAGAAGCGCCCACCGAAGTGGCAGGGGAGGTAGCGGATGCTCTCGACCAAGGGGACTGCACCCATGTCAGGGGCGCGGGGCTGTGTTGAATTTGCGGCTACCGCCGCGTGGGCGCGACCAGCCACAGACCACCCGCAGCCGCCGACAATGTCCAGCCACCCCCTACGAGTCGCCATCATCGGCGGCGGCCCCGGCGGCCTCTACGCCGCAGCTCTCCTCAAACGCCTGGACCCCACCCGGGAAGTCACCGTCTGGGAACGCAACGCCCCAGACGACACCTTCGGCTTCGGCGTAGTCCTCTCCGACGAGACCCTGGGCGGCATCGAACACGCAGACCCCGTGGTCTACGAGGCCATGCAAGCGCACTTCACCCGCTGGGACGACATCGACATCACCCACCGAGGCACCCACCAAACCTCCGGAGGACACGGCTTCGCGGCCCTGGGCAGAAAGCGCCTCCTCGAAATCCTCCACGACCGCTGCCGCACCCTCGGCGTAGAACTCCGCTTCCGTACCGAGGCCCCCTACCCCGCCTGGCTCGCTGAGACGTACGACCTCGTCATCGCCGCCGATGGTGTGCACAGCTCCACCCGCGAGGCCTACACCCATGTGTTCCGCCCCCATGTGGCCGAACACCACTGCCGTTACATCTGGCTCGCCGCGGACTTCGCCTTCGAAGCCTTCCGCTTCGAGATCGCCGAGACCGAGCACGGCGTGATGCAACTGCACGGCTACCCGTACGCGGCCGACGCCTCCACCGTCATCATCGAAATGCACGAACAGGTGTGGCGCGCGGCCGGCTTCGACGAACTCGACGAACAGGAGTCGGTCGAGCGTTGCGCCAAGATCTTCGCGGAAGCGCTGCGCGGACGGCCGCTGAAGTCCAACAAGTCGGCCTGGACCACCTTCCGCACCGTCGTCAACGAACGCTGGTCGCACGACAACATCGTGCTGCTCGGCGACGCCGCCCACACCGCCCACTTCTCCATCGGCTCCGGCACCAAGCTCGCCGTCGAGGACGCCCTCGCGCTCGCCGCCTGCCTGGAGGAACAGCCGGACCTCGCCAGCGCGTTGACCGCGTACGAGGCCGAGCGCAAACCGGTCGTCGCCTCCACGCAGCGCGCCGCCCGCGCCAGCCTGGAGTGGTTCGAGAACCTCGGCCTCTACCTCGACCAGCCGTCCCGCCAGTTCGCCTTCAACCTGCTCACCCGCAGCCGCCGCGTCACCCACGACAACCTGCGCCTGCGCGATGCCCGCTTCACCGAGGCCGTGGAGCGCGACTTCGGCTGCCCGCCCGGCACGCCCCCGATGTTCACCCCGTTCCGGCTGCGCGGCCTGACGCTGCGCAACCGGGTCGTCGTGTCCCCGATGGACATGTACTCCGCCGAGGACGGCGTCCCCGGCGACTTCCACCTCGTCCACCTCGGCGCCCGCGCCCTCGGCGGTGCCGGCCTGGTGATGACGGAGATGGTGTGCGTCAGCCCGGAGGGGCGGATCACCCCCGGCTGCGCCGGTCTCTACACCGGCAGGCAGGGCGACGCCTGGAGGCGGATCGTCCAGTTCGTGCGCACCCAGGCACCCGGTACCGCGATCGGTGTGCAGCTCGGCCACAGCGGTCGCAAGGGCTCGACCAAGCTGATGTGGGAGGGCATCGACGAACCGCTGGACGACGGCAACTGGCCGCTCGTGGCCGCGTCCCCGCTCCCCTACAAGCCGGACAGCCAGACCCCGCGCGAGCTCACCCGCGCCCAACTCACCGATATCCGCGAACAGTTCACGGCCGCCGCCTGGCGCGCCGCCCGCGCCGGCTTCGACCTCCTCGAACTGCACTGCGCGCACGGCTATCTGCTCTCCGGCTTCCTCTCCCCACTCACCAACCGCCGCACCGACGCCTACGGCGGCTCCCTGGAGAAACGACTCCGCTTCCCGCTGGAGGTCTTCGATGCCGTACGGAGCGTATGGCCCGAGGAGCGGCCGATGACCGTCCGTATCTCCGCCACCGACTGGGCCGAGGGCGGCACGACCGCCGAGGACGCCGTAGAGATCGCCCGCGCCTTCGCCGCGCACGGCGCCGACGCGATCGACGTGTCGACCGGGCAGGTCGTGGCCGACGAGCAGCCGGAGTTCGGGCGGTCGTACCAGACGCCGTACGCCGACCGGATCCGCCACACCACCGGTCTGCCGGTGATCGCGGTCGGGGCGATCTCCTCCTGGGACGACGTCAACTCCCTGATCCTGGCGGGCCGTACGGACCTGTGCGCCCTCGCCCGCCCGCACCTCTACGACCCGCACTGGACGCTGCACGCGGCGGCCGAGCAGGGTTACGACGGTCCGGGCGCCAGCTGGCCGGACCCGTACCGGGCGGGCAGCCGACGTCCGCAGACCGGCCGCACGGACGCCCCCAAGCCCCGGCTCACGCTGGGGAGTTGACCTCGGCCATGCCCGCCGTGAGCGTCGCCCCGTCCGCCGGGTCGATCAGGATGAACGCGCCGGTGCGGCGGGAGGCCGCGTAGTCGTCGAGGGCCAGTGGCTCGGCGGTGCGCAGGGAGATCCGGCCGAGGTCGTTCACGCTCAACTCGGCGGCTCCGGCGAGGTCCTTGACGATAGCCTTGACGGTCCTGGTCGTGTGCCGGAGCAGGACGCGGTCGCCGACCCGCAGCGGACGGTCGGCCAGGTGGCAGACGTTCGCGGTGACGTCCCGCGTGAGCGTCGGCGCCTTCGCCCCCGCCGTGATCATGTCGCCGCGCGACACATCCCGCTGGTCCGCGAGCCGTACGCTGATCGACTGCGGTGCGAGCGCGGCCTCCTGGGCGACTCCGAGCACGTCGATGCCGGTGATCTCGGAGGTCTCGCCGGACGGGTGGACCGTGACCCGGTCGCCGACCCGCAGTGAGCCGGACACCAACTGGCCCGCGTAGTAACGGACTTCGCCGTGACGGATGACGTACTGCACGGGGAAGCGGGCGGGCGCGTCGGCGGCCTCGGTGCCGACGGGGACGTTCTCCAGGAACTCCAGGAGCGCAGGTCCCTCGTACCAGTCCATGTGCGTTGAGCGCTCCACCACGTTGTCGCCGACGAGCGCCGAGACCGGGACCGAGGTGAAGCCGGTGAGCCCCGATTCGGCGGCGAAGTCCTCGACGATCTCCGCGAACCGCGTCCGCTCGTAGCCGACCAGGTCCATCTTGTTGACGGCCAGGACGACATGCGGGACCTGGAGCAGGGCCGCCACGGCCGTGTGCCTGCGCGTCTGCTCGACGACCCCGTTGCGCGCGTCGACCAGGATGATCGCCAGCTCGGCCGTCGAGGCGCCCGTGACCATGTTGCGGGTGTACTGCACATGGCCGGGGGTGTCGGCGAGGATGAACCGGCGGCGGGACGTGGCGAAGTAGCGGTAGGCCACGTCGATCGTGATGCCCTGTTCGCGCTCGGCCCGCAGGCCGTCCGTGAGCAGTGCGAGGTCGGGGGCGTCCTGGCCGCGGCTGCGGGAGGCGTGCTCGACCGCCTCCAGCTGGTCGGCGAGGATCGACTTGGAGTCGTGCAGCAGCCGCCCGACGAGCGTGGACTTGCCGTCGTCGACGGAGCCCGCGGTGGCGAACCGAAGCGTGTCGATGGTCGTGCCGGTCATGTCTAGAAGTACCCCTCGCGCTTACGGTCTTCCATGGCGGCCTCGGAGAGCTTGTCGTCGGCGCGGGTGGCGCCGCGCTCGGTCAGCCGGGAGGCGGCGATCTCGGCGATCACCTTCTGGATGGTGTCGGCGTCGGAGTCCACCGCGCCGGTGCAGGACATGTCGCCGACCGTGCGATAGCGGACCTGCCGCTTCTCGACGACCTCGTGCTCGCGGGGTCCACCCCACTCACCGGCCGTCAGCCACATGCCGTCGCGCGGGAACACCTCGCGCTGATGGGCGTAGTAGATCTCCGGCAGCTCGATCTCCTCGTGGGCGATGTACTGCCAGACGTCGAGTTCGGTCCAGTTGGACAGCGGGAAGACGCGGACGTGTTCGCCGGGTGCGTGGCGGCCGTTGTACAGGTTCCACAGTTCGGGGCGCTGTCGGCGCGGGTCCCACTGGGAGAACTCGTCCCGGAGGCTGAACACCCGTTCCTTGGCCCGGGCCTTCTCCTCGTCGCGTCGTCCGCCGCCGAAGACGGCGTCGAACTGCTCGCTCTGGATCTTCTCGGTCAGCGGCACCGTCTGCAGCGGGTTGCGGGTGCCGTCGGGGCGTTCGTTGAGCACCCCCCGGTCGATGTAGTCCTGTACGGAGGCGACATGGAGGCGCAGGCCGTGTTTGTCGACCGTGCGGTCGCGGTAGTCGATGACCTCGGGGAAGTTGTGTCCGGTGTCGACGTGGAGCAGTGAGAAGGGGATCGCCGCGGGGGCGAACGCCTTGAGCGCCAGGTGCAGCATGACGATGGAGTCCTTGCCGCCGGAGAACAGGATCACCGGCCGCTCGAACTCGCCCGCGACCTCGCGGAAGATGTGCACCGCCTCGGACTCCAGCGCGTCCAGGTGCGAGAGGGCGAAGTCGCTCATACCAACCCCCGCTCCGCCAGCACCGCGTACACGGCGTCCGCCGACTCCCGCGGCGTCTGGTCCTGGGTCCTGAGAACCAGCGCCGGGTCGGTCGGCGGCTCGTACGGGTCGTCGACGCCCGTCAGCCCCGAGAGCCGCCCCGCCGCCTGCCGGGCGTACAGCCCCTTCACGTCCCGCTCGCTGCACACCTCGACCGGTGTGGCGACATGCACCTCGACGTAGGGCGTGGCGCTCGCCTCGTGCCGTTTGCGCACCGCTTCGCGGCTGTCGGCGTAGGGCGCGATCACGGGGACGACGGACAGCACGCCGTTGCGCGCGAGCACCTCGGAGACCAGCCCGATGCGCTGCACATTGGTGTTGCGGTCCTCCCGTGAGAAGCCGAGACCGGCCGACAGGAAGCGGCGTATCTCGTCGCCGTCGAGGACCTCCACGCGATGTCCCTCCGCCGTCAGCCGGTCACCGAGCAGGCGGGCGATGGTCGTCTTGCCCGCGCTCGGCAGTCCGGTGAGCCAGACGGTGGCTCCCTGAGCCCTGGGGCCTCCTTTTCGGGCCGTGGTGGTCATGCGCAACAGTCCTCATTTCTTACCTGGCGGCGACCCGATGGACGCTAGGTAAGAAACTTGAGAAGAGGCGCAGAGGAACCTGAGGGTTCCGTTAGTGGTGCATGGTGTGCCTGAGGTCATAGACCGGCGTACACGGCCCCCGCGTCCCGCAGACGTTCGTGCAGTCCCCGGAAGACGGCGGCCGAACGTGCGCCCGGCCAGTCCTCGGGCAGCAGCCGGGCGGGCAGGCCGGGGTCGGTGTAGGGGAGGTGGCGCCAGGAGTCCAGGGCGAGCAGGTAGTCGCGGTAGGCCTCCTCGGGCGGGGTGTCCGGCCGCCGCTCCCAGTCGTGCAGTACGCGCGCGTGGCGGTCGAGGAACGCGTCGTGTTCCTTGGCGATCGCGGCCAGGTCCCACCAGCGGGCGACGGCCTCGACGGTCGGCGTGAAGCCGAGGTGCTCACCGCGGAAGAAGTCGACGTACTCCTCCAGGCGCAGCCGCTGAAGGGTGTGCCGGGCCTCCGCGTAGAGCCGCGCGGGAGCGATCCACACCCCCGGAGCCGCAGTCCCGAAGCCGAGCCCGGCCAGCCGGGAGCGCAGCACATGCCGCTTCTGCCGCTCCGACTCCGGCACCGAGAACACCGCGAGCACCCAGCCCTTGTCCTCGGGCGGCGTGACGGTGTAGATGCGCCGGTCGCCGTCGTCGAGCAGCTGCCGGGCTTCCGGCGACAGTTCGTA
Organism: Streptomyces sp. cf386; assembly: GCF_900103585.1. Lineage (GTDB taxonomy): Bacteria > Actinomycetota > Actinomycetes > Streptomycetales > Streptomycetaceae > Streptomyces. The sequence continues at coordinate 39,496 of NZ_FNHV01000015.1, read as the reverse complement.
TCCGGCCGCGCCCTGCGCCGTACGCGCCGGGAGCAGCAGCCCGCGTCGCTTCAGCCGTGACACCGACGAGCGTACGGAAGGGGCGTCCACGCCGACCGCGGCCAGCAGTCTGATCAGCTCGGCGACCGGCACGGGGCCGGGCATATGGCGGCCGTAGGCGCCGTAGAGCGTGACGATGAGAGACCGTGGTGCATGCTGGTCGGACACGTTGATCATCTTAGTTCTTACGGATCACTGCTGGTCGCCCAGCGGCTGACGGTCGTCGCGCAGTCGGAACCGCTGCAGCTTGCCGGTCGCGGTGCGCGGGAGGGCGTCCAGGAAGACGATCTCACGCGGGCACTTGTACGGCGCCAGCTCGGCCTTGACGAACGTGCGCAGCGCCTCCACGTCCCGTCGCGCACCCTCCCTGAGCACCGCGTATGCCACCACGACCTGGCCACGCGCCTCGTCGGGCCGCCCCACCACCGCCGTCTCCAGCACGTCCGGGTGGCGCAGCAGCGCCTCCTCGACCTCGGGGCCCGCGATGTTGTAACCGGCGGAGATGATCATGTCGTCCGCGCGGGCGACATAGCGGAAGTAGCCGTCACTCTCCCGGACGTAGGTGTCGCCGGTGATGTTCCAGCCGTGGCGTACGTACTCGCGCTGCCGTGGATCGGTGAGATAGCGGCAGCCGACGGGCCCGCGCACGGCGAGCAGCCCGGGCTCCCCGTCGGGCAGGTCCCGGCCCTCGTCGTCGACCACGCGCGCGTGCCACCCCGGTACCGGCATTCCCGTCGTCCCGGGCCTGATGTGCTCGTCGGCCGCCGAGATGAAGATGTGCAGCAGTTCGGTGGCGCCGATGCCGTTGATGATGCGCAGCCCGGTCCGCTCGTGCCAGGCCTGCCAGGTGGCGGCGGGCAGGTTCTCGCCCGCGGACACACAGCGGCGCAGTGAGGAGACGTCGTGCGAGTCGAGTTCGTCGAGCATGACGCGGTACGCCGTCGGGGCGGTGAACAGCACGGACACCCGGTGCTCGGCGATCGCGGGCAACAGCTGTTTGGGACCGGCCTGTTCGAGGAGCAGGGCGCTGGCGCCGGCCCGCATCGGGAAGATGACGAGCCCGCCGAGGCCGAAGGTGAAGCCGAGCGGGGGACTGCCGGCGAAGACATCGCCCACATGGGGGCGCAACACATGTTCCGAGAAGGAGTCGGCTATCGCGAGCACATCCCGATGGAAGTGCATACAGCCCTTGGGCCGTCCGGTGGTGCCCGAGGTGAAGGCGATGAGCGCGACGTCGTCGGCCGCGGTGTCGGCGGCGGGGTAGGGCGTGTCGGGCGCCGGGCGGCGCAGCAGGTCGTCGGGGGCGTCGCCGCCGTACGTCGTGATGCGCAGGTCGGGTATCTCGGCCTTGGCGAGGTCGTCGACGGCGCGTATGTCGCACAGCGCGTGCCGCACCTGGGCGATCTCGCACATGGTCCGCAGCTCGTGCGGCCGCTGCTGGGCCAGCACGGTGACGGCGACCGCACCCGCCTTCAGCACCGCCAGCCAGCAGGCGGCCAGCCAGGGCGTGGTCGGGCCGCGCAGCAGCACCCGGTTGCCCGGGACGACGCCCAGGTGGTCGGTAAGCACATGTGCGAGCCGGTCGACGCGGGCGCGCAGTGTGCCGTACGTCCATGGGGGGCCGGACGGGGTGTGGAACACGGGCCGCTCGTCGTCGGGGCCGTCGAGTAGTTCGGCGGCGGCGTTGAGCCGTTCGGGGTAACGCAGCCCCGGAAGGTCGAAGCGGAGCTCGGGCCACTGGTCGGGCGGTGGCAGGTGCTCGCGGGCGAAGGTGTCGACGTGGGCGGAGCGGTGCAGACCGGCCATGGCGGTTCGCCCCCTTGCCTTGTGGGCGTCGTGGTGGGCTCGCACAGGGAGCGTATCGTGTTGGTGACGGCAGTCAATGGGGCGCGATACCGTCTACAGGTCCGTGAGAATCCGTCGAAGAGGTCCGTCGAGAGCGTCCGTCGCGGACGGCTCCGCAGGGAGGTCGGCAATGCCCGCATTCTCACTCGATCCGACGCAAACCGCCTGGTGTGCCGAGCTGCGCGCCCTGGCAGCCGAACGGCTCCGCCCCCTCGCGGAGAAGGGCGAGCCAGGGCACGTCAACCGTCCGCTCGTCGCCGAGCTCGGTCAACTGGGGCTGCTGGGGCGGCTGTTCACCTCAGGGGCGGTCGACCTGTGCCTGATGCGGGAGTCCCTCGCGTACGCCTGCACCGAGGCGGAGACCGCGCTCGCCCTTCAGGGTCTGGGCGCCCATCCGGTCCACGCATACGGCACCCCGGCCCAGCGGGAACGCTGGCTGCCCCGGGTGGCCGAGGGTAGCGCGGTGGCGGCGTTCGCCCTGAGCGAGCCGGGGGCGGGGTCGGACGCGGCGGCGCTGGAGCTGAAGGCGGAACGGGACACCGCGGGGGCGGGGCAGGTGCCGGTCGCCGAGCCCGACGGCCCCGCCCGCTGGCGGCTCACCGGCGAGAAGTGCTGGATCTCCAACGCCCCCGAGGCCGACTTCTACACCGTGTTCGCCCGCACCACCCCCGGCGCCGGCGCCCGAGGCGTCACCGCCTTCCTGGTCCCGGCCGACCGTCCCGGCCTTACCGGAACGGGCCTCGACATGCTGTCTCCGCACCCCATCGGCGCCCTCGCCTTCGACGCCGTCCCCGTCACCGCCGCCGACATGCTCGGCGAGGCCGACCGAGGCTTCCGGGTCGCGATGGGCACCCTCAACCTCTTCCGGCCCAGCGTCGGCGCCTTCGCCGTGGGCATGGCCCAGGCGGCCCTCGATGCGACCCTCGCCCACACGGCCGAACGGGACGCCTTCGACGGCAAGTTGAAGGACCTTCAGACCGTGGCTCACCAGGTCGCCGAGATGGCCCTGCGCACGGAGGCGGCCCGCCTCATGGTGTACGCGGCGGCGACGGCGCACGACGAAGGGGCCGGAGATGTCCCGAAGCGCGCCGCGATGGCGAAACTGCTCGCCACCGAGACCGCGCAGTATGTCGTCGACACGGCGGTCCAGTTGCACGGTGCGCGTGCCCTGCGCCGTGGTCACCTGCTCGAACACCTCTACCGCGAGGTGCGCGCCCCGCGTATCTACGAGGGTGCCAGCGAGGTCCAACGCGGCATCATCGCCAAGGAGTTGTACGCGACCATGGAGGCCGCCCAGTGAGCACCGAGCGTGTCAACCCGCCCGATCTCTCCCCGCCCACCGGCTTTTCCCATGCGGTCGTCGCCACCGGCTCACGTGTCGTATTCCTGGCCGGGCAGACCGCCCTGGACGCGGACGGCAAGGTGACGGGCGACTCCCTGCCCGAGCAGTTCGAGCGGGCCCTGACCAATCTGCTGGCCGCACTCACCGCCGCCGGCGGCACCCCCGCGGACCTCGCCCGGGTCACCGTCTACGCCACCGACGTCGCCGCGTACCGTGCTCAGGCGGCCGAACTCGGCCGTATCTGGCGGCAGTCGGCGGGCCGGAACTATCCGGCGATGGCGGTCGTCGAGGTCGTACGCCTCTGGGACGAACGGGCGATGGTGGAACTCGACGGGTTCGCGGTGCTGCCGTAAGCCGCGCTCACGCGGCCATCGCGAGCCGCGCGGTCGGCACCCGGTGCGGTGCGACGACGCGGCCGTCGGCGAGCAGTTCGCCGCTGTCGTCGAAGACGATCGCGCCGTCGCAGAGGAGGCTCCAGCCCTGCTCGGGGTGGGCGGCCACCACATGTGCGCTGGGGTGTTCGGAGGACGGGCACGAGGACTGGTGGGAACACATGGCGCACCTCCACATTGGGCGGACGAGCCGTGTGGGTCGTCCATATGGGTAGACCATGCTCCCGCCGCGCAGTGTCGATATGCGGCTCCGCCGCGGGGCATCGGAACGGCCGGTCGTGAACCGTGACAACACGCGGACAACACTCTGACCGATCCACGAAGGTCGGGGCGGACTCGCCACCGAGTGGGTGACGGTCACGTCCGTCGGCACACCTGCCGGGTACGAGTGGTAGCCCTCACTCCGCCCATCCGGGAGGTCATCCCATGCCCCTGCGCCCCGCGCTCGCCACCGCCGCCTGCGCCGCCCTGCTCCTGCTGGTCGCCGCCCCCGCGGACTCCTCGGCGCTCGCCGACCCCGAGGAGACCGTGACCGTCGACTCCAAGGGCCTCATGTCCGCGGACGGCACCGTCACCCTGTCCGGCACCTACCGCTGCGTCGACAGCGTGGGACCGGTGTTCGTGAGCTCCTCCGTCGGCCAGAAGTCCGAGACCGTCCGGTACGCCATCGGTGGCACCTCCGCCGTGTGCGACGGCAAGCTGCACCGCTGGGCCAACAAGAGCAAGCCGTCCCCGACCACTCTCAAGCACGGCAAGGCGGACGTCGAGGCCACCATCGTGGAACTCCACCCCGTGGGCATCCTGCCCCTGCCCCGCTTCCACGCGGCGCTGAAGGAGGACATCACCCTGAAGAAGGCGTAGGCGGTATCCCGCTGCGGCACGACGCGCACCGCGTCTCTGCCGGTCCGGAGGGGCGCGGTGGGGCATCACCACTCGGCGGGGCGCCCCTTGAGCTGCTGCCAGTAGCGGCGGTGCGCCTGCCGGGCCCGGTCGCTCGTCATGCCGCCGGGCAACTCCTCGTCCAGCGGGTCGGCGAGTTCGGCGATGTCGCGCAGGGCGGCCGCCTGACAGGCCCGCTTGGTGAACGCGTACTGCTCGATGCAGTCCTCGGGTGTTCGCTCGGCGACGGCGACGGCCCGGTCCAGGAGGTCGTCGGCCGACGCCAGCTCGTGCACCATGCCCAGAGCGTGCGCCTGCTCGGGCGTGAAGATCTCGCCGAGCAGGCAGGCCCGGGAGGCGACCGGCTCGCCCCAGGCGTGGGCGAGCATACGGACGTACACGGCGGGCATGGGGATGCCGATGGGCACTTCGTTCAGCCCGAACCGCGCCCCCTGCGCCACCGCCACCCGGTAGTCGCACACGGCGGCGGTGATCAGTCCGCCGGCGAAGGCGTGCCCATTGACCGCGGCGACCATGGGGCGCGGGTAGGTGAACAGCCGCATGTTCGTGGCCCGGTAGTCCTGGAACCAGGACGCGACGGCCGCCGGACCGCTCGCGAGCAGGGGGAAGTTCTCGCCGAGGTCGAGACCGGCGGAAAAGCGGGTGCCGGTACCGGTCAGGACGACGGGGGAGTCGGCGTGGTCGCGTTCGAGCCGGTCGAAGGCGTCGTGCAGGTCGGCGAAGAAGGCGCGGTTCTGCGCGTTCACCGGGTTGGTCGTCATGGTGACGACGGCGACACGGCCGCGCCGCTCGATCGTCCAGCTCATGCGTGCTCCTCCGGTCGTGCGGGCGCGGACGGTCGTACGGCTCCGGAAGGCCGTACGACCACGGAGTCCCCGTCGGTCCGAGCCTCCAGCGCCCGCAGTACGGCCACCATGTCCTCGCCGCCGTGGCCCCGCGCCACCGTCTCCTGGAAGAGACGGTGGCAGACGTCGAGGAGCGGGGAGGCCAGGTCGGCCTTGCGGGCGGCCTCGGCGATCAGCCGGTTGTTCTCCAGCACGTTGGTGACGGCCGCCTGGACGGTGAAGTCGCGGGCCAGCAGTTTGGGACCCTTGACGCGGGAGACGGCGCTGGCCATCGGGCCCGCGTCCAGGACGTCCCGGAGCAGACGCTGATCGAGACCGTGCCGGTCGGCGAAGTGGAACGCCTCGGCGAGCCCGGTGACCAGGGTGATCAGGAACAGGTTCACCGAGAACTTCATCAGCAGCCCGCCCGGGACCGGGCCGCAGTCGAACGTCTCCCGGCACATGGGGGCGAGCAGGGGGCGTACGGCCGCCACGGCGTCGTCGTCACCCGCCGGCATCCCCACCAGTTCGCCCCGCTCGGCGGGCACGCGGGAGCCCGAGACCGGGGCCTCGACGTATGTCCCGCCCGCCGCCCGGATGTCGTCCTGCAGGCTGCCCGAGTACTCGGCCGAGGTCGTGCCCATGTGGACGACGGTGTGTCCGGCGACGCGTGCGGCGAACTCCGGAGTGCCGCGCCCCAGCACCGCGTCGGTGGCGGCCTCGTCGGCCAGCATGAGGATCACGGTGCCGGCCCGGTCGAATACCTCGGCGGGGCTCGCCGCGACCTGGGCTCCGGCGGCGCGCAGGGGGTCGCACCGGGCGGGGGTGCGGTTCCACACGACGAGGGGTGTTCCGGCGCGGGCGAGGTTGAGTGCCATGGGCTGACCCATGACCCCAAGGCCGACGAAACCGACGTACGCGCCTACGTCCACGATGCACCACCACTCTCGGTCGGCCACGAGCCAGGCCTATGACAGCGGTCATAGTAGCCGACCCCTATGACAGCGGTCATAGGATGGATGCCGGAGGGTTCGCCGAATGGCGTGCATGGCGTGAATTGGACGAATGGGGAGGTCGAGGATGTCCGGACGCGGCCCGCGTGAGCGGATGGTCTTCAGTGCGGCCCAGCTCATCCGGCGCGACGGGGTCGCCGCCACGGGGATGCGCGAGGTGGCCGTGCACGCCGGTGCGCCGCGCGGTTCGCTCCAGCACTACTTCCCCGGCGGCAAGGAGCAGTTGGTCAACGAGGCGGTGGGGTGGGCGGGGCGTTACGCGGGCAACCGTGTCGGACGCTTCCTCGCCGCGCTGCCCGAGCCGACGCCCAGCGGGCTGTTCGGCGAGATGGTGCGGCAGTGGACCGACGAGTACACGGCCGTCGGCTTCGCGGGCGGCTGCCCCGTGGCCGCCGCCACGGTGGACTGGGCCGAGTCCACGGCGTCCACGCGTGAGGCCGCGGCGTCCGCCTTCGCCACCTGGACCGGCCCGGTGGCGGAGGCCCTGGCCGACATGGGCGTGCCCGGGGAACGGGCCGGTGCGCTGGCCACGCTCATGATCAGCGCTCTGGAGGGCGCCCTCCTGATCGCCCGCGCCGAACGGGACGTCCGCGCCCTGACGACCGTGGCCCGGGAACTCGGGCCGCTCCTCGACGCGGCGGTGGGCAAGGGCGACTGACCGGTCGTCCTGAAGGTGACTCCCGGCGCACGGCGATCGACCAGATCCCGGTTGCCGGGTAACGATCTCGCGACCTACCTTCGGGCCATGGCGGACGATGACGAACCCACGCGCGCGGCAAGGCTGTTGGATGCCCAGGCGAAGGCCGAGCGGCTCTTCGCGGAGATCGAGGAGCGCGGGCTCGTCGCGCCGGGGGAGGGGGAGCGGGCTGTCAGCGACCTGGTGCGGGATCTGGCGAACGAGCTGTTCGGGACGACCCGGCACTGGCACAAGCGGATCGTGCGCTCGGGGCCGAACACGTTGCTGCCGTACCGGGAGAACCCGCCGGACCGGCTGATCGGGGCGGACGACATCGTGTTCGCCGACTTCGGGCCGATCTTCGAGGAGTACGAGGCCGACTTCGGGCGGACCTTCGTGCTGGGCGAGGACCCCGTCAAGCGGCGCCTCGCGGACGATCTGCCGAAGGTCTTCGCCGCCGCGAAGCGGTTCTTCGAGAGCGACCCCGACATCACCGGCAAGCGGCTGTACGCCGAGGTCGAGCGGCTGGCCGCCGAGGCCGGCTGGGAGCTGGGCGGCTGGCACGCCGGGCACCTGGTCGGGGAGTTCCCGCACGAGTGGATCGACGGCGCCGACGTGGAGTCGTACATCGCACCCGGCAACGACACCCCGCTGCGGCGCACCGACAAGGCAGGGCGCCGCTGCCACTGGATCCTGGAGATCCATCTCGTGGACCGGGGGCGGGAGTTCGGCGGGTTCTACGAGGAACTGCTCACGCTCGGCTGACCGTCGGCTGACCTCGTACTTACGATGCGATGTCCCAGGCCCTGCCCCCGCGGTCGCCCTCGGAGGTCGTGCATGCTGCTGCGTCAGCTGGAGTACCTGGTAGCGCTCGCCCGCGAACGCCACTTCGTGCGCGCGGCGGCTGCCTGCTACGTCTCCCAGCCGTCCCTGTCGGCCGCGATCCGCCGGCTCGAACACGAACTGGGCGTGCCGATCGTGCGGCGCGGCCGACGCTACGAAGGGCTCACCCCCGAGGGCGAGGTGGTGCTGGCGTGGGCACACCGCATCCTCGCCGAACGCGACGGACTCCGACAGGAGTTGTCGGCGCTGCGCGACGGGCTGACCGGCACCCTGCGCCTCGGCGTGGTCCCGACGGCCCTGCCCACCGCGTCCCTCCTGACGACCCCGTTCTGTGAGCGCCACCCGCGGGCCAGGGTGAGCATCGAGTCGCTGTCCTCGGCCGAGATCAGGCACGGGCTGGCCGAGTTCGAGCTGGACGCGGCGATGACGTACCTCGACGACGACGCGCTGGGCGGCGGACTGCGCCGGCTGCCGCTGTACGAGGAGCGGTACGTCCTGCTCACCCCCGTCGACGGCCCGCTCGCCACCGCGGCCACCGCCCGCTGGGCGCAGGCGGCCGACCTCCCGCTGTGCCTGCTCGGGCCGCGTATGCGCAACCGCCGCATCATCGACGAGTGCTTCGCGGCCGACGGCGCCACCGCGGCGCCCGCGATCGAGTCGGACAGCGTCGCCGGTCTGTACGCCCATCTGCCGGGCGGCCGTTGGTCCAGCGTGATCTCGCACGCCTGGCTGCACATGTTCGGTGTACCCGACGGCATGCGCGTCGTCCCCCTGGACGGCCCCGCCCACGGACCGCGCGTCGGCCTGGTCACCGGCCCCGACGACCCGCCCTCCGTCCTCGCCGGCGCCCTGCTGACGGTGGCCCGGCAGGCGGACGTACGGCAGGCGCTGGACGAACTCCTGCGCACCTACCTCGATGGGCACGGGTGACGGCCGCCGACCGCGCTTCAGTCGTCCCTCCGGTCCGGGGCCGTCGACCAGCCGATGAGGGCGCCGCGCAGTGCGGCCACCAGGCGGGAGGCGGCCTCGTCCTCGGTGCGTCCGCTCTTGATGAGGTCGAGGATGTCGCGGGGGTCGAACAGGGCGTTCCACAGGTACAGCGCCTCGTCGCCCAGGTCGCCGAGTCCGAGGTCCTCGGTGGTCTGCCGCAGCGGCTCGGTGAGCGCCTCGGCCTGCGGGACGAGATAGCCGGTGCTCTCGCGCAGCCGCTCCAGGTAGCCGCGGTGCGAGCGCATCTGGGCCATCGCTCCGCCGTGTTCGAGGACGAGCGACACCCAGTAGCGGGACACCGCCTCCAGCCGCTGCATACCGCGGGTGGTCTGCCGTGCGCTGAAGTCGCGCAGTTCGGAGCCGACCTGGGCCCGGAAGGCGTGCAGGATCTCCTCGACGGAGGAGAAGTGCCGGTAGGCCGTCGCGGTGGACACCTCGGCGTGCTTGGCGATCTCGGCCAGGCTGACCGGGGTCGGCGAGTTCTCGAACAGCACCGCCGCGGCCTTGATGAGCTGCCTGCGGTTGCGCTGGGTGTCACTGCGCATGGGTCGACTCCCCCGTTGCATACGAGACGGCGTTCACTGAAGGGCCGAGAGACCGTGAGCCAGTCGGCGGACGCCCTCGGTGATGGACTCCGCGTCGGCAGCGTACGACAACCGCAGGTGCCCCTCGCCCCGGGCGCCGAACTCGCTGCCGGGCCGGACGGCCACGCCGTATGTCGTACGCAGCGCTGCCACCACCTCGGTCGAGGGCAGGTCGAGGTCGTAGCGCGGGAACTGGTAGAACGCGCCCTCCGGGGAACTCAGAGTGAGTCCCGGGATCTTGGCGAGTTCGGTCCGCATGAGCTCGCGGCGGCGCTCGTACTCCGCCCGCATCCGCGCGATGTCGGCGGCGCAGGTCCGCACGGCGACGAGCGCGGCGTCCTGGGCGACCGTGTTCACCGAGCCGTTGAAAGTGTTGTGGATGCGCGCGGCGGCCTGGATCAGCGGCGACGGGCCCCAGAGGTAGCCCACCCGCCAGCCGGTCATCGCGTAACTCTTGGAGAAGGTCTGGCAGTAGACCGTACGGTCGCGCAGGCCGTCCAGCGAGAGCGCCGACGTGAACGGCCGGCCGGTGAAGTCCAGGTCTGCGTAGGCCTCGTCGGAGATGACTACGGTGGACGTTCCGTCGAGCATCTCGGCGAGCGCCTCCAACTCGGCGCGGCTGTGCACGATTCCGGTCGGGTTGCCCGGGTTGCAGAACACGAAGAGCTTCGCCCCGGCGAGCGCGTCGGCCAGCCGGTCGAGGTCCCAGTGCAGGTCGGGGGCGAGCGGGACGGGGACGACGACACCGCCGGCCATGCTCACCAGGTCGGCGTAGAGGGAGTACGTCGGGTCGGGGATGACGACCTTGTCGCCGGGGTCGACGATGCCGAGGATCGACGCGGCGAGCCCGGCGGTGCCGCCCTGCGTGACCAGGATGTCGGCGGCTGAGACGGCCGTCCCGGCGATACCGCCGAGCTTCTCGGCGAGCGCCTCACGCAACGCCGGTTCGCCCAGCAGCGGCGAGTAGTGGGTACGCCCGGCACGCAGCGCGGCGTCCGCGGCCTCGGTCACCTGCGCGGGCGTGTCGAAGTCGGGCTCGCCCATGGCGAGGGACACGAGATCCCCTCCGGACTGCGGCTGCTGCACCCGACGCGAGGCAGCGGCGATCCGGGCGACGGCCGCGGCAGGCGCGAATGAGAGCGGCGGGGTGGTGACGGTGGGCGACATGCGCTCCTCCTGGAAGCGGGGGTGGTCAGTCCTGGGGGCGGGCGTCGGTGGGGTGGGGCTGGGGTGTGGGGTCGGTGGGCCGTACCTGGTGCTCGGGTTCGGCCGGGCGGGCTTGAGGCGTGGTGCCGGTGGGGTGGGGCTGAGGTGTGGCGTCGGTGGGCCGCTCCCGGCGCCCGGTGCCTGTGGGACGGATCTCGGGCGCGGTGTCGCCGGGACGGATCTCAGACGCGGTGTCGGCGGGCTGGACCTGCGCTGTTGGGTCGGCGGGCTGTACCTGCGCCTTGGTGTCGGCGGGGCGGGCGTGCGCCGCGGTGTCGGTGGGCTGGACCTGCCCCGCGGTGTCGGCGTGGTGGACCTGCCCCGTGATGTGGGCGTGGTGGACCTGCCCCGTGATGTGGGCGGTGTCGGCCTCGGCCGCCGTGCCGCTGGGGTGGACGTGTGTCGAGGTGTCGGTCGGGGATGCCGTGCCGACGGATCCGACCCGCGTCGCCGGGGCGTCGGCCGGAGCACCCGTCCTGCGGCTGATGTCGAGGTCGGCGGACGTGTCGCGCTGACGGGTCGGGGCGACGACGATCTCCTGGAGTACCACTCGCTGGGGGAGCGTGACCGCGAGGCGGATGGCCTCCGCCACGTCCTCCGGGCGCAGCATGTGGGCGCGTTCCTCGGTCGCCGGCGGCCGGGCGCGGTTGTCGAGGATCGGGGTGTCCGTCTCGCCGGGCAGCACGGTGATGGCGCGCAGGCCCTCGTTGCGGAAGGTGTTGTGCAGGAAGGTCATGAAGTTGCGGACCCCCGCCTTGGCCGCGCCGTAGGCCGCTCCGCCGAGCAGGTTGGGGTTGACGGCGGCGAGCGAGGAGACCGTGACGATCGTTCCGCCGCCGCGGCCGAGCATGTCGGGCAGCACGGCCTGGGTGAGCTGGAAGACCGCCGTGAGGTTCACGTCCAGGACCTGGCGCCACTCCTCGTGCGGCAGCCACTGCGGGTTGAGCACCGACGACGCGCTCCCCGCGTTGTTGACGAGGACGTCGACCGGGCCGAGTCGGTCGTGGATCCGGTCGACGAGGCGGGTCACGTCGTCGGGGCGGGTGATGTCGGCCGCGATCGCGTGGGCGGTGCCGCCCTCGGCGCGGATGGCCGCCTCGGCCTTGTCGAGCGCCTCCTGCCGGCGGCCGACGAGGACGACGGCGACGCCGTCCCGGGCGAGCAGCCGGGCCGCCTCGAACCCGATCCCGCTGCCGGCGCCTGTGATGAGCGCGGTCCTCGTCACGGTCCTCGTCACTGTTCCTCCTCCGAGTGAGACGCCCGTATCAAGTGAGAATACTTTCTCATTCAGTGTTGGATCAAGTGCGCCGAGGGCTCGAAGCCCAGCGCGCCGAACGCGTCGGCCGTCGCCCGCTCCAGCACCCGCAACTCGCCCTCCCGCCGCGCGAACCGCCGCACCGAGGTCTCCCGGTCGACCCACCGGAACCGCAGCTCCCGCCCCGGCCCGGCCTGCCCGAGCAGCGGAAGGGACGCCCGCGAGGCGACCCCGACGATCGGATAGCCCGCCGTCAGGCTCCGATACCGGCCGAGGACGATCAGCTCGTCCGCGTGCGGGATCTGCAGGGCCCCGATGGGAACCCCGTGCGAGACGATCTCCGTGTCCGAGTCCGGATGGCGCACCGGTCCGTCGAGGCGCAGGCCGACATGGTTCGAGCGGCCCGTGACGACGTACGACGACTCCGCGATGAGCTCCCGGACCCCGGGGATCGCCTGGATCCCGTGGCTCTCGACGACGTCGATCACCCAGGGCCCGTCCGGACAGCGCAGCACGGGGACGGGGAGCCGGAAGAGTGGGGGAGTGAAGTGGCTGCGCCGGAATCCCCGGAAGCCGGACTCCAGGCAGACGCGTGACCCCAGGGACTGCGTGAACCCCATCCGCGCGTCCGGGGCCGCGCTGCCCAGCAGGGTCTCGGTCGTGAGGACCCCGTTGACCGCGAGATAGGTCCGGGCACCCAGGCCGACGTCACCGCGGACCCGTAGCTCCTGGCCCGCCGGCACCACCACCGGCGACCAGCTGTCGACCGGCGCACCGCCGACCGTGACCCGGGCGGGCCCGCCGGTCACGGCGACCAGGACGTCCGCATCGGGCACGAACGCCGGCTCGCCCCCGAGGTTCTCGATCAGCGTCGCCCCGCGCGGGTTGCCCACGAGGACGTTCGCCACGGCCGCCGAGTGCTGGTCGGCGGCGCCCCCGGTGGGGACGCCGCGGCGTTCGGAGTCCCGGCGGCCGAGATCCTGGAACGTCGTGATCCACCCCGTACCGGTGATGTCGAGGCCCACCGTCGTCATGCCGGCACCTCCGTAGGCAGCAGAAAGCTCGCGTCCAGTGCCGCCGCCTCGTCCCGTGTGACGGGCACGAACCGCACGATGTCGCCCGTGCCGAAGGACACCGGCTCCGGGCGCGAGATGTCGACGATGGTGTGCGGGGTGCGCCCGACCACCCGCCAGCCGGTCGGTCCGGGGAACGGCTGGATGATCGCGTTCGTACCGGCCACCATGATCGCCCCGGGCGCCACATCGGTACGTGGCTCCGCGCGCCGGCGTACCGGTCGGGGCACCCGGAGCCCGTCCATCATCGGGGCCATCGCCGCGCCCAGCAGCGAGATCGTGAACGTGGACTGGGCGATCGCCTCGACCACTTCGGCCGGCGCGAGCCCCACCTCCTCGGCGACGGCCGCCAGATCGGGTCCGGTCTCCTCGTCGAAGACGACGGGAATGGCGAACCGCAGCGCCGTACGCGGCCGGAGCGGCTCGTGCACGGGCAGGCGCCGCGCGAGCAGCCGTACGGCGTACTCCACATGCGTCGGCGCCGTCTGCAGCGGGTCGAACTCGACGAGCAGCGACTCCAGGCCGGAGACGACGTCGAGCACACCGTGCGGCCGGTCCGCCAGGAACCGCTCGCGGAAGGCAACGATCGCCGCCCTGCGCAGGGCCGGGTCGGGATGCGGAACGGTCACCATCACCGCCGAGTCCCCGAAGGGCTCGACGGTGACGGCGGGGAACTGTGCGGTGGCCATCGAAGCGCCCTCAGACCGCCACGTTCGCCTTCTCGGCCAGCACGTCCTTCAGACCCGTGACCCGGACGTCCGCCTTCCCCAACGCGGCCCGCAGCGCGGTGCCGTTGGCCAGGACCTTGGGGTGGTCGCCGTGCAGCAGCAGGACGTCGACGTCGTGGCCGAGGGGGACGACATTGCCGTCGACCGAGCGCACCGTGCCCTCCAGCGTGACCTGCACGCACCGCTCGCCGATGACCTCGGGGTCGTAGATCAGGCCCTGCTCGTGCGAGCGCGGCACGGGCATGCCGTCGTCGCCGTAGCCGCGGTCGGCGAGGAAGACGTACCCCACGTCCAGGCCGCGCTTGCGCGACTCCTCGGCGAGCAGGCCGCGTTGACAGATGACGATGTAGTCCGTGTTGTACGCGGCGATCGCGTCCGTGATGGCGCGGGCGTGCTTGGCGTCGGTCTGGGCTATCGATCCCATACGGCCATGAGGGGCGACGTGGCTGATCGTGCCGCCGTGCACGCGCGCGAAGGCGTCGAGTGCGCCGAGTTGGTAGACGACGTCGGTGCGGATCTCCTCCTCCGACGCCTCGATGAGCCGGCGGCCGAAGCCGACGAGGTCGGGGTAGCCGGGGTGGGCGCCCAGTTCGATGCCGCGGGCCACACAGTCGGCGACGGTCCGATCCATGATGCGCGGGTCACCCGCGTGGAAGCCGCAGGCGATGTTGGAGGCGGTGACGAGGCCGAGCAGGGCCGCGTCGTCGCCGATCGTGTAGTTGCCGAAGCTCTCGCCGAGGTCGGCGACGACCGCCACCGAGTGGGTTCCGGATGCCATGGGGTGTCTCCCAAAGTGCGGTTCAGAAGGACGGTTCAGTGGGACGCGAGCGGCCGGCCCTTGGTCTCCCGCAGGAAGCCCACGGTGACCAGGGTGATCGCGGCGGTGATGATCGAGGCGAACGCCGGGATCAGGTTGGATCCCGTCGACTCGATGAGCTCGGTCATCACGAGCGGGGCGCTGCCGCCGAAGATGATCGTCGAGACGCTGAACCCGATGCTGTACGCGGAGTAGCGCACGCTGGTCGGGAACATCTCGGCGAGCACGGTGTGGACCACGGCCGCGTGGCCGGAGAACGCCATCGCGAGCACGACGGTGCCGATACACGCGAGGCCGAACTCGCCGGTGGTGATGAGTAGGAACATCGGGTACGAGACCAGGCCCATGGCGACGGCCGAGCCCGCGAGCACGGGCTTGCGGCCGATGCGGTCCGACAGCCGGGCCATGAGCGGGATGCTGATCACGATGGCGACCAGGCTGCACGCGGTGACCATGAGCGCCCGCACCATCGAGAAGTTGTGCTCGCCGAGCGAGGTCTTCAGGTACGTCGGCATGTAGACGAACAGCAGGTAGTAGCCGGGGCCGTTGAGCGCGGGCAGGAAGATGGTGAGCGCGATCGCCTTCAGGTGCCGCCTGGAGGTCAGTGCCTCTCTGAGCGGGTTGCGGGCGACGGTCTTCTCCTCGCGCAGGGCCGTGAAGTGCGGGGTCTCCTCCAGCCGGCTGCGGATGTAGAAGCCGACGTAGCCGAGCGGGACCGCGAGCAGGAACGGGATCCGCCAGGCCCAGGAGGTCATCGCGTCGTCGCCGAGCGTGGTGATGAGAATGGCGGAGAGGGTGCTGCCGAACATGAGGGCCACGAACGAGCCGACGGCGATGAAGCTCATCATGTAGTTGCGGCGCGCGTCCGGGGCGTACTCGCCGACGAAGGACATGGCGCCCGCCACCTCGCCGCCCGCCGAGAAGCCCTGCAGCACCCGGAGCAGGACCAGCAGGGCGGGTGCGGCGACTCCGATGACGGAGTGGGAGGGGATGAGGCCGATCGCGGCCGTCGCCCCGGAGATGAGCACCAGGAGGGTGGCCAGCAGCGTCTTGCGGCCCAGCCTGTCCCCGAGGTATCCGCAGATCACGCTGCCGAAGGGCCGTGCGAGGAAGCTGATCAGGAAGCCGACGTTGGTGAGGAAGAGCCCTCCGGCCTCCGCCTCGCCCATGATGTTGAGTGCGAGATAGGTCACGAGCAGGCCGTAGATGCCGTAGTCGTACCACTCCACGAAGGAGCCGATGGCGCCTGCGACGGTGGCCTTGCGGACGACTTTGTCCTGTGCGGTGACGACGTCGACCGCTCTCTCCGAGTGGTCCGACGTGATATCGAGCCGATCTGACGTTGCCATGGGCTCACCTTCGCCAAGTTGCGAGCTGAATCGCGAATGAGAATAAGTTCGCATTCTCGGGGTGGTCAAGGGCTGGAGTTGCGTCCGTGTCAACCTTCCGATTCCGCCATGTTTCCGTGGTCGTTGCAGCTGATTCGGCGGTTGTGGCCCCTTGTTCGGCGGCTCGGATGGATGCAGACTGGCATCTCAAAACGCGAAGACTTTCGCATTTCAGGGAAGGGGCCTGCGATGACCCAGGACAACGTGCGCGTCAGCACGGGGTGGGGCCGTGTCGACCGGCACGTGCTCGACCGGTTCCGTGAGCACTCCGTGGCCAACCTCGGCGACGCCCTCGACCGGCTGAACATCGTCGACGGAGGCATCGCGCCCGTCTGGCACGGGGCCAGGGCCGTCGGCACCGCGCTCCCGGTCCTGACCGTCGCGGGCGACAACAAGGCCGTGATCGCCGCGCTCGACCACATCCGCCCCGGCGACATCGTCGTCATCAACGCCTTCGGCTACGAGGGGCGCGCCATCATCGGCGACAACCTCGCGCAGCGGTTCGACGTGTACGGCGCCGTCGGCGCGGTCGTCGACGGCTATGTGCGCGACGGCGCGATCATCGAGAAGCTCGGCGTGCCCGTCTTCGCACGCGGGCTGACGCCGGCCGGTCCCTTCAAGAACGGGCCGGGCACCATCGGCGACCCCGTCGCCGTCGGCGGGGTCGTGGTCAACCCCGGCGACATCGTCGCCGCCGACGCCGACGGCGTGATCGTCGTCCCCCCGCACCGCGCCGAGGAGGCCCTCGCGGCGGTCGAGGCGATCGTCGCCCGCGAGGCCGACCTGGACGCCGAGGTCGAGGCACTGCGGAAGCGGGCCGCCTGATGCCGACCGCCCCGCGCGGCGCCCGACCGGCCGACCGGCTGCGCGTCGCGGTCGCCGCGCCGCTGTCCGAGGAGAACCGCGCCCGCATACGGCAGCTGGAGCCGCGGATCGACCTCGTCGTCGACCAGGCCCTCCTCCCGCCGATGCGCTGGCCCGCCGACTTCGCCGGCGATCCGACCTGGCGGCGCACGCCCGCACAGCAGCGCGCCTACGAGGCCGCCCTCGACGGTGCCGACGCGCTGTACGGCATCCCCGACGTGGACCCGTCCGCCCTTGCCCGGACGGTGCGCGCCAACCCGCGGCTGCGCTGGGTGCACACCATGGCGGCCGGCGGCGGCAGCCAGGTCCAGGCGGCGGGACTCGGCGCCGAAGAGCTCGACCGGATCGTCTTCACCACCTCGGCCGGGGTGCACGGACAGCCCCTCGCCGAGTTCGCCGTCTTCGGAGTGCTCGCCGGTGCCAAGGACCTGCCCCGCCTCGGCCGTCAGCAGCGCGACCGCGAGTGGAGCGGGCGCTGGACGATGAAGCAGGTGAGCGAGCAGACCGTGCTCGTGCTCGGCCTCGGCGGGATCGGACGGGTCGTCGCCGCGAAACTGCACGCGCTGGGGGCGAGGGTCATCGGCACGAGCAGGAACGGCGTCGGCGCCCCGGGCGTGTCCGACGTCGTCCATCCCGGGCGGCTGGCCGAGGCGGCACCGACGGTGGACGCCGTCGTCAACACCCTCCCCGGCACCGCCGCGACCGAACACCTTCTCGGCAAGGGGTTCTTCGACGCCCTCCGGCCCGGCGCGACCGTCGTCAACGTCGGCCGCGGAACCGTCGTCGACGAGGCCGCCCTGATCGACGCCCTCGACAGCGGCCGGGTGGGCTTCGCCGCCCTGGACGTCTTCGAGACGGAACCGCTGCCCGACGACAGCCCCCTCTGGGGCCACGACCGCGTCCTGGTGAGCCCCCACACCGCCGCCCTCAACGCCGCCGAGGACCGCCTCATCGCCGAACTCTTCGCGGCCAACGCCACCCGGTTCCTCGACGGCCGCGACCTGCTCAACCGCGTGAACACCGTCGAGTTCTACTGACCGGTTGCCCAAAGGGGCCGCCGGGCGAACCGGCCGTTCGCTTCCCCGCTCCCCACGGTCTCAGGGCCGTACGCTTCCCCAGCCCCCGCGCTCTCAGCACCCGTTCGGGCGGCTATCAGGGGCGCGCAGACGGCGACCAGGGGCGCACCGACCCGGCAACGGGCCTCGGTTCGCCCTCGTGAAGCCGGTGTCCGGCCTGGCAGAGTGGATGGGTACGGCACACGGCGGCGGGGGAGACATGGCAGACATGACGGCGACCATCTCCGTGAAGGTCGAGGGGCCGGTCGGCCTGGACGACCCGCAGGAACTCCTCGAAGAGCTCGGGCAGGCGACCGGGCTGGCCTGGCGGCTGGAGCCGGCCGGGCGGGACGGCACCCTCGACGGGGGGCTCGCCGAGACGATGCTGCAGGCAGTGCTCGGCGGTGCCGTCGGGGCCGCGGTGCAGGCCGCCACGCAACTGGCGGTCGACAACTGGCGGCGCCGCAGGCTCGACCCGCCGCCCGTCATCGTCGTCGTCCGGCCGCCCGAGCCTCCGCAGGACCCACAGCCGCCGCGCCGCACCGACGGCCCCGAGGGGAGCTGACCGGCATGGCATCACGGGCGGTGGTGGTGGGGGTCGGGACGTACGCCGACGACTCCGGCATACACGGGTATCCGACGATCGAGGCCAGCGCCCGCGCATACGGGGAAGCGCTCGGCCGGGACCCGCGGTGGGGCACGGCGACCCGGTCCCCGGTGCTGGACCGGGACGAGGTGCGGACCGCCGACGGCGTGATGCGCGCCCTCCACGAAGCGGCCGCGGCCGGTGAGGGACCGCAGGACACCCTGCTGGTGGTGTACGTCGGACACGGCGCCTATTGGCAGGACGTGCCCGGCGGCCAGGTCCACTTCGCGCTCGGCTCCTCCCGGGTCAACGAGCCCTGGACCTGGCTGTCCGCCTGGTACGTGTACCGGGCGATCAGGAAGAGCAAGGCGGGCCTCAAAGTGCTGATCGCGGACTGCTGTTACTCCAGCATGCTGCCGCACCTGGGCCCCGAGTCCGCCCTGCCGGGCGTCCTCGGCACCCGATACCAGGGCACCTGCGTGCTCACCGCGGTCGGCGGCAACGTCCACAACGCCTGGGCGGGCGCCTGCCCGAACCTCCCCGCCCCCCTCGACAGTTGCACGACCTTCAGCGGCCATCTGCTGAACGTGCTGGCCCAGGGCATGCCCGAGCACCCCGACGACCTCACGCTCGGCGCGCTGCGCGCCGGCATCGACGAGGGCATGCAGGAGTGCGGTGTCCACCACACCCCGCGGATGCTGCTGAACGACGCCTCGGAGGCGGCCTCGCTGTTCACCAACCACGCCAAGGGCCGCCGGTCCCGCACGCGCGCACCGGTCACGGTGGACGAGTGGGTCCGCGAACTGCTCCTCAACGGCGAGCGCAACCTGCCCGAGCTGATGCGCTGCCCCGACCTCGCGGGCCGTGTGGTGGTGCGACTGAAGGCCGGCGACGAGCAGAGCCGCGAGCTGGCCCGCAGGGTCGACGCCAGGGCGGGCGAACTGCTGCCCGACCCGGTCGACTTCGTCAGGTACTGGGGTGAGATCGAACCCGCGATGCTGGGCGGCGGATGACCGGCACCGAGGGCACCCACGGTGCCCGCCGCACCGACCATCTGTTCCAGCCGGACCTGACCGAGTCGCTCAACGAGGCGTACGCCTGGGTGACCCGGATCGAGGTCCCGCAGTTCGTGGGAATCCTGCGCAGGATGCGGGAGGAGCACCGCGGGGCGATGGCCATGCGCGCCCTGCACGCCTTCGCGCTGCGCCGCCCGGTCGGCGAACTCGTCGAGCTCGTCCACCACTTCGACCGGCGGGACGCGGTCATGCTGATGGCCACGGCAGCCCTGTCGCGGCCCGTCGGGGAGGCGGCCGAGCTGGCCGTGATGCAGCAGGAGGCGGAGTCCGGGAGCGAGCCCGCCACGATCACCGCGAGCATCGTGCATGACGTGGCCTGCCAGCGGACGGCGTTCGACGTGGCGGTGTTCGTGCGGGTTCTCGAGCAGCGGCAGTCGGCGCTCGCCAAGCGCACCGTGAAGGTGTTCGCGGGCGCCGGCTCCGGCCGCACCAACCTCGACAAGGCGCTGCTGCACACCGCGCTGCGCGACGAGGGCTGCCATCGCGAGGCCGACCGGTTGCTCGGGCTGACCCTGCGGGCGATCGCCGACGGCCCGCCGGGCGCCGCCGGAGCGGGCGAGGACGGCGAGGAGATCGCCGACCTGGCCGGCGCGTTCCAGCATCTCAGCCCGGCCGGACGGGTCCTGGAGCGCTGGGTCGAGGAGCGGCTGGCCGCCTCGGACGCGACCGAGGTGGAGCGGACCAAACGACTGGTGGCGAGGCTGATCGCCCGGCGCGGCACCGGCCATGACGCCCTGGCCGAGCACATCGGCCGCACCACACAGCCCCGGCACCTGGTGAAGCTCTGCGCGATCCTGGCGAAGGACGAGGCGTCCCCCGCCAAGTGCGCCCTGGTGCGGCACCACGCGGCCGGGTACAAGAGCGTGCAGGAACTGGCCGTGCTCGTGGCGTCCTGGCAGCGAGTACCGGTCCTGACCCGTACCACCAGGGATCTGCTGGCCGACATCGTGGCGGGCCCGTCCGCCTCCGGCTTCGCGCCCCGCCCCTTGGAAGAGCTGCGTCAGCTGGACGAGTGGCTGCCCCTGGAGGACGCCGCCCCCGAGTGCTCCCGCCTGCTGCGCCATGCCGCCGCGGTACGCGTCGAGGGGCGCTCCGGCGCCGACCTGGTGACCCTGCTGGGCCGCGTCGAGCGCAGCCGGGACCGGACCCGGGCCGCGCTGGAGGCGGGGCGCCGGCTGGCCGTGGCCGTGATGGAGCCGGACGCGGACCGGGACGGGTTCGTGGACTGCCTGCGTGCGCTGCACGAGGCCAGGCTCTCGGTCGCCGTGCGCGCGGCGTGTCGCGAACTCTCCGATCCCTCCTCTCCCGGGGCGACGGTCGACGCCGAGCTGGTCGCCGATGTCGCGGGCCGGCTGCACCGGGCAGGCCTCGACAACGTGGCCTGGACGCTGCTCGAACGGTTCCTGGAGAACGAGCAGTTGGTGACGCGGACCGATGTCGTGGAGGTCGTGGGCCAGGTGCTGGAGCTGCCACTGCCGGACGCGGAGCTGCTGCTGCGGGCCACGGTGGGCCGCTGGTCGGACGTGGGCCACCGCGATGACACGGTGGCCGCGCTGCGGGCGGCCGGCCGGAGCGAGGCGGCCGAGTGGGTCGTCAAGTCCCTGCGGTGACGGACGGTTGCACCCGGGGCTCCTGGCGGGGAGCGGGCAGGGTGGGCGGTACGGAGTCCATGTAGCGTCGGCAGGCCCGCACCAGCAGCGGGAACACCACGGCGGCCGACAGGGCGGCGACCGGCAGCGTCACCTGGTCGAGGTCGTACTCGTCCCCCAGCAGCGTGCTTGCCACGAGTACCGCGAGATACGCCAGGAACAGCAGCACCGGCCGCACGGCGGGGTCGTCCGGGTCGGCCAGGCGGGAGACGTGTTCCCGGGCGTCGTAGCGCCGCAACAGGCGTCCCACGAAGGGCAGGTCGAGTCCCGCCAGCCACGGCAGCCCGAGCAGCAGCGCCGAGCCGATCCCCACGGCGGCCATGCCCCGCCATACGTCGTCCCACCTGGCCTCGTGGATGACGACGGCGATCGCCACGAACGCGGTGTAGGAGAGGGCCAGGTGCACGATCCGCCGCGTTCCCCGGAACCCCGGCGGTTTCAGCGCCACCAGGACGACGCCCGGCATGGCGTACACCACCAGCGCGGGCACGCTGTTGAGGGCGACCAACTCCTCCCAGCTGCCCCGCGTCAACGCCAGCATCACCAGCCCTATGGCGAAGTTGACCAGCAGGATCATCCAGTACGCGTCGATCGCGCCGCCCCGGAACCGGAACGAGGCCCGGCGGGCCGTCTGCAGTCCCCGGTGGGTGAGGTGGGCGCGGCTGAGGGCGGCGACCTCACGGGTCAGCGCGTGCGTGAAGACGATGCCGGAGCCCATCGGGGACAGCAACGCGTTCACGCGGATCAGCCAGCCCAGCCCGGTCATCTCCAACGCGAAGGCGATCTTGGCGTACGGCGAGTCGAGCATGTTCCCGTCGAGCCACCCGCACTGCATGCCGAACACCCACTGCAACGCCGCGTACAGCAGGAACGCGCCGACGAGAGTGCCGTACACCGCCCATCGCAGCCGTGCGGCCTCGCCCATGCCGCGCCGTTTGACGTTGCCGGCGAAGTCGAGCGGGGCCTGGAAGCCGATGTACGCGTAGATGATGCTGCCGCCCAGCACCGTGTACAGGAAGTGCGAGGAATTCCCGGCCTGTTCCTTCAGGACCCTGGCGCTCTCCGTCCCGCCGCTGAGATACCAGACGTCGCGTGGCTGACAGCTGTGGCCGGTGTCGAGGGCCGCGAGCCACAGACAGACGACGACCAGCAGCGGGATGACGATCTTCACCACGGTGATGAAGAGGTTCAGCCTGATCAGCCGACGGGGCGGCAGCAGGTTGAGCCCCACGATCAGCGCCATGAAGACGACGGCGCACAGGAGGCCGGTGTTGGACAGGTCGTAGGGCTGGCCCACGCCCGTGGCGAGTTCGCCGGCCCTCTCCAGCTCACCCGAATTCTCAAGCAGCGAGGGAAACTTGTACGCCAGCCCGCGGACCATGGCCGCCGCCTCGCTCGCCGGGTTCACCGCGTACACGATCCACAGCCCCGCGGCCACGACGGAGGCCACGAGCGGGCCGGCGGCCTGCAGCGGAAGGAAGATCAGCCCGCCGGTCTTCGGGACGGCGATCCCCAGCTCGACCATCACGGCGGCGATCAGCAGCATCAGCACCGCGCCGGCCACCCACCCCCACACGGCGTACTTTCCGAGCCCCCAGAAGGCCGGACCGGCGGCCAGCAGCCACCCGGACCCGAGAACCCCACCGGCGGCAAGCCCCACAAGGTCCGAGGTCGACAGCCGCCGCCGCTCGTCCGCATCCTCCGCCGACCCCGCCGACACACTGCCCCGGCCCCCGCCCAACCACCCCAACTTCTCCCCCTCCACCGCAGTTGCGAAGGAGCAACGCTAGCGGCGCGGGCGGTGGCGGGGCAGGGGACGCGCCGGGGATCGGCGGTGGCGGACGGTGGCCGAACTCCTCGGCAGGGTGCCCTTCCGCTCAACTCAGCGTCAGGTGCACGAGCTCGAACTCATGACCCCGGGCATGGGCGGAGCACCGGCTGCGCCCGGTCACGGCGAAGCCGCACTTTTCCAGTACGCGGATGGATCCGGCGTTGTCGGCAGCGGCGTCGGCGTGCAGAGGGCGGGTGCCCTCCAGCTGGATCAGCTCGGCGAGCGCCCGGTAGGCGATGCCTCGGCCCCAGTGGGGTCGCCCGACGACATAGGTGACCTCACGCTCGGAGGGCGAACCGAACACCGCGGCATGCCCGACCACCACGCCATCGCCGACAACGGTTCGCAAGAGCGGCATGCGGGGATGGCTGGATGCTGCCTTACCCGCCCATTCCGAAGGGCAGGCCTTGACGATCGTTGCTCAGCGAACGTCGTATGACGTTGACCAGCTTCACCTGGGCTTGGGCGGAAGCCTGCCTGGCCTGTTCGAACTCCTCCGGGCTCAGCGGGTCACGCAGCGGAGTGCGTTCGCCTCGTTCCACCTGGTCCAGGAAGGAGTTGATGGCACGGCCGAAGTTGTCGATTTCCGTCGCGACTTCCGCGGGAGCGACCAGGCTGACGCGTATCAAGGCCGCGCTCCACTCGCCCCAGTCGTAGTCCCAGCCGCGCCGGTCACCATGCGCTCGCCTGAGTTCCATCGTGAACTTGGCGTAGTGGCTGAACAGCTCCTGATAGGCGGCAAGCTGTTGATCACGTGTCCACTGACGATCCTGAGCACGGCGCGTGACGATACCGCCGACCAGCACACCCGCTGTGGCGGAGAGCGCACCAGCGGCCGTTGTCACCAACGTGTCCAGCATCTAACCCCCTGAAGCGTGTGCAGACCGACGATGAAGCCGCTGACGCCGGCAGGGCCGGGGCAGGCCGCGCCGAGCTCGGTCCCGTGGACCGGCATCGGGCGAACCTGCCCTGGCGCAGCGGTTCAGTACTGCTCGGTCTCCACAAAGCCCGCGTCACCGTCATTGCCGGCGTCGAAGGCGTCGGCGGCGGCGGTCGGATTGAATCCGGGCGGGCTGTCCTTGAGGGCCAGGCCCATGTCGGCCAGCTTCGCCTTGACCTCGTCGATCGACTTCGCACCGAAGTTGCGGATGTCGAGGAGGTCGGCCTCGGAGCGGGCGACGAGCTCACCCACGGAGTGGACGCCCTCACGCTTGAGGCAGTTGTACGACCGAACGGTGAGGTCGAGCTCCTCGATCGGCAGTGCCAGATCGGCGGCGAGCGCGGCGTCCGTCGGGGACGGACCCATGTCGATGCCCTCGGCGTCGATGTTGAGCTCACGGGCAAGCCCGAACAGCTCGACCAGCGTCTTACCAGCAGACGCCATGGCGTCACGCGGACGCATCGCCTGCTTGGTCTCGACGTCGACGATCAGCTTGTCGAAGTCGGTGCGCTGCTCGACACGCGTGGCCTCGACCTTGTATGTGACCTTCAGAACCGGCGAGTAGATGGAGTCGACCGGGATACGGCCGATCTCCTGGCCCGCCTGCTTGTTCTGCACGGCGGAGACGTAGCCGCGGCCGCGCTCGACGGTGAGCTCCATCTCCAGCTTGCCCTTGCCGTTGAGCGTGGCGAGGACCAGGTCGGGGTTGTGCACCTCGACACCGGCCGGGGGCGCGATGTCGGCGGCGGTGACCAGACCCGGACCCTGCTTGCGCAGGTACATCACGACCGGCTCGTCGTGCTCCGAGGAGACGACCAGCTGCTTGATGTTGAGGATCAGGTCGGTGACGTCCTCCTTGACGCCCGGCACGGTGGTGAACTCGTGCAGGACACCGTCGAGACGGATGCTGGTGACAGCAGCGCCAGGAATCGACGACAGGAGGGTTCGACGGAGGGAGTTGCCGAGGGTGTAACCGAAGCCCGGCTCCAGCGGCTCGATCACGAACCGGGAACGGAACTCGTCGACGACCTCTTCGGTCAGGGACGGACGCTGAGCAATCAGCACGAGGTGTTGCCTCCAGTGGTTTGGCGCCCGTTGCGTGACGCCTTGGACACCATGAAGGGTACGGGCGGTACGGGCGATACTGCCTCCGAAGAGGCCGAACCGCCGGTGATGTATCCGACGGCGACGGTGTGTGGACCCTGCTAGGCCGACGGGGCCACCAGGGTTTCCGGCTGCCCTGCGCGGCGCAGCGACGCGGCGACGAAGCCGTTGGCTTTCAGCTCCTCGACCAGCTCCCGCAGGAATCGCACGGTTTCCGGACGCCGGGCCCTGGTCGTGCCGACGGCCTGGCGGATCTGCATGAATCCCTCCTGGATCAGCCGCACCTCGGGGTGCGTGTCTGCGTAGGCGGTCATCGGCTGCCGGATGCCCGCCCCCACCTCCAGGCCTTGCGCGGCAAAGACGTCGACGCCTTCGTCGCCGCGCACGAGGGTGGCGTGGCGCAGGGTCCGGGTGAGATAGAGATCGTAGGCGGACCCGGACTTCACGCCGATCCTGACCCCGGGCGCGTCGACGCTCTCGGGCTTCGTCAGCTCGGAGTCCCGGGGTACCGCGTACACGCCCTCGATGAGCACGTACGGGGCTGTGAACGCGACCTCCGCCTCGCGCGCGGGCTCGATCGCGAGGAAGCACACATCGGCCCGCCCACCGGCCATCGCCTCGAACGACTTCCGTGCGGCGTCGAAGCAGAGGAACTCCACGGGCACGCCGAGCCGGGCCGCGATCTCCTGGGCCAGATCGACGGTGATGCCGCTCGGCGCGTCCGGCGTGCCCTGGGCGAGGACGGGATTGCCGAGGTTGATGGAGGCGCGCAGGACACCGGTGGGCGCGAGGTCGGCGGCGAGGGACGGCAGGCTCATGGCGGGAGTCTAGGTCGTGTATCGAATGAGCCGGTCAGAGCGGATGGTTGAGTGCCTGTGACCTGCGTCGGCTGATCGCGTCACGTCTGCCCGGCGGCGGCCGAGGGCAGGATGCCCGGCACGCCGTCGGCCGTCGGCCGGGTCGCGTCGCTGAGGGCTCGCAGGAGGGCCGCAGCGGGGATGTTCCGGGCGTCCGGCCAGAGCAGGGCGAAGACATGGCGGACCGGGAAGCCGGTCAGCGGGCGGGTGACCACGCGGGGGTCGGTGTGGGCGGTGACGGCCAGGGTGTTGAGGACCGCGAGGCCGATGCGGTGGGCCACCAGATGGTGCAGGGTGAGCTGGTCGTCGACGGTGGCGGCGATCCGGGGGGTGAAACCGGCTTCGCGGCAGGCCGCCAGGAAGCGGGCCCGGCCGGACTCCAGCACCCAGCGCTCCTCGGCGAGGTCCGCCAGTGAGACGAAGGGCTGGGCGGCGGCCGGGTGGTCGGCGGGCAGCAGCACGCAGCGGCGGTCGGTGAGCAGGGGGATACGGCTCAGCCGGGGATCGATGTCGATGGTGAGGGACTCGCGCCCGGTCTCCGGCTCGACGGCCGGGTCGACCGCGTCCACGTCGCACATCACCGCCAGCTCGATCTCGCCGTTCAGCAGCAGACCGTGCGAGACAGGGCACTCGGCCTGGGTGACCGTGACCTCCAGCTCCGGATGCGTGCGGCGCAGGGCGCCGAGGGCGCGGGGCACCAGGGAGACGCAGCTGCTCTGCATGGCCGCGAGCCGGACCCGGCCGCCGCTGGGGGAGTTCAGGGAGGCGAGCTCCTCCTCTGCCAGCGCATCGGCGGGCATGCGCTCCGTACGCGTCACCGAGGTCACCAGCCTGGGGCGGGCCGCCTTCAACGAGTGCGCCAGGTGCTCCAACCGCGACAGACCGTCACGTGGGTGGTGTGGCGTACCGCGTCCCGCACCTGGATGCTCACCCTCGCGCAGCCCGTCGGGGCGAAGGGCGCCGACCGGCTCGTCCCGCCGGCCCGCCAGATCACTTCCCAGCTCCCCGGCTTACACCGCACCTCATCAGACCAGGATCTGTGCAGGTCTGATGAGGCGCGGCGGGGTCCGCCCTTCCGATGTCCCGGAAGGGAACAGCCAGCGCCGTGACCTGTTGAGATGGGCGGTCACGGGGCGCTCCATGTCCGGCATTTACGCATGCGTTGGCGTCGACGGAGATGCGCAGACGCCGCAGTTCTCACGAACCCCTCGAATACGGCCTCGCCCAGATGGGCAATCAGATAACGTTCCCGGACATATAAGTCGGGGCGGGCGAGGGCACGCGCACGGACCAGCGCATGTGAAGCCATGCGGGGTTGCTGCGTGCCTGGAGGGGCTGGGCCGATGGCACTGGGGGAGATGGACGCGCTCGTCACGGCGTTGTTCTGCGGAACCGAGTCTACTCCTTATGGATCCTTCCGGGTCCCAGGCGGGGGCAGCCGCGCTGAGGGGGCCGAACTCCTCCCGGGCACGCTGTACCGCTACGAACTGGCGGACCGGGCGACCAAAGCGCCTGTCACCGTGCAGTTCTACCTGGGGGTGTCCGGCCTCGGTGAGGGCTTGTGGAAGCAGGAACTCACCGTCCTGCGGAGGGTCGCGGCCCTGCAGCATCCCGCGCTGCCCGGCCTCGTGCACGGCGGGTACATAGAGGAGTCCGCGACCAGGCGCTTCGGTATCCGCGGCTGTGCCTACGTTGTCACCCGTTCCGGACAGCGACAGCTGTACGACGAAACCGACCCGGAATATGGGATGAGGCCGGGACTCGCGGAGGAGATCGAGGACCTGCGCGACAACCGCCGTGAGGCGGTCGCTCAGTTCATGTCGCTTGCCGACGCCTTATCGGTGTTGCATGACATGAGGATCGTGCACCGCAACATCTGGCCGGGGACCATCAGCCGCGCCAAGATCGACGGCAAGGACCAGATGGTGCTGAGCCGGTTCGAGATGAGCGGCCTGGTGTCGAACCTGCTCAGATCCTTCCTGCTGGACGCCCGCGAGCGGGCTGCCCACGCGCGCAGACTGATCGTGTCCCAGGGCAGCGATGCCCTGGTGTACTTCTCCCCCGAGCGCCTCCGCTTCCTGCTGCAGGAGGGAGCCCGTTTGGAGGACTTCCGGTCGGACACCTACAGCTTGGGCATGGTGGTGGCGGAGTGGATGACCGGCCCCATCCCCGACCACCTGCTGGCGGAGGCCGAGGCGGCTATGACGGCGGGGCCCGAAGCCGCTCCCGACCCCGATCGGCTCCTGGCTGCCGCACACCGTGTCAATGGGCACTTGGCCGACGCCGTGCGAGTTCTGCCCGGCCCTCTGGCCACCCTGTTGCGCGACATGATCGAGTGGGGAAAGCCGACCGGACGGCCGTCCGCAATGGACGTCGTCGGGCGGCTGAGCGACCACTACGAGCTGGTGACGGTCACCACCGCGGAGGGGAGCGACGCGGAGCACCTGCTCGTCTTCATGCCGGACGAGTGCCGCAAGACACTGCTTCAGTGGGAGCTGATCGATCTCGATCCGACGAGTGAGGAAGGCAGACTCGAGACCACCGAGTTCATCCTGAGCGACCTCCGCGAAGCCCGGCTTCTGCACCTTCCCGATGGTGCGTTGCCGTTCGTGCCGGGTGCCGACGCCGACAAACTGCGCGCCGCCGACCAGCTTCTCATGGGTCGTGACATTGCTTGGTTCTGCCGCCTCTACGAACCCGATCGGGCCGGTCGGCACCGAGGCACCCCGGACCCGCGCGGCCTGCTGCTGACGTTCGCACTACAACTCGACAGCGCGCGCGGCCGCAGCCTCCTGGCCACTGTGAAGAAGGCCAAGAAATGGCGCTTCATTCCGCCGAGAGTGCGGATCGAAGCCTCGGACATCCATCCCAGGGAGATGGGGGCCCAACTCAGAGGCAGCCCCTCCTGGGAGCCGCTGCTCGAGGCTGTCCAGCAGATCGCCCCGAAGACCAGGGCGGAACGGGAGTACGCCCAGGCTTTCGAGTGGCTGCTGCAGTTCCAGCGGATCGAGCTGGAGGCCCGGCGGTATCCCTACGTCATGGTCGAAGAGCCGGACCAGCGGGGCTCTGCGGTACTGCGCTTCGACGAGGAACGGGACCGCATGTGGCGGTTCGGCTCGGCCATGGCCACCGCATTCGCGAACACGCCGAGTCTGCGTCCCTTGATGGGCGACTTCTTCGCCGGGTCCAGCAACGAGGACGGCACGGTATCGGTCTCGGTTCACGCCGACGACAAGGGGAGGCCCGCGCGGACCCCGTCCTTCACCGGCGATTGCATCGACGCCCACACCGACACCGTCACGCTGGCGGTCGGCCGGCGCTCGGAGTCGATCCCCGAGAAGGGGTGGCTCATCCTCGCCGACGATTTTGGCTCCTGGATGGCGCTGGACCGGCAGCAGCATGCCGCCTGGGAGCTACTGGAAAACAGGGTACTGGTCGAGCAACTCGCCGGGCCCAAGGCGGCGAACCCGGTCTCCCTGAACAAACGGAGCACTGCCGAGCGCGTCGTCGAGGCGCTCAGCGACGTGGAGCCGCTCTTCGCCCTCCAGGGCCCGCCCGGAACGGGCAAGACCGAGGTCACCTCCCGGGCGATTGTGCGCTACCTGGAAAGGGAGCCCGGCGACCGCGTCCTGGTGTCCACCCAGTCCAACTTCGCCCTGGACAACATCGCCGAGCGGCTGCTGCGCAAACTGGACTTGCTGTCGGGTGACGTCCCTCTGGCGCAGGCCAACTCGGACGTGATCGCCGTACGCGCCAGCAGCATCCGCCGCGAGGACAAGGTGGACGAGCTTGTGAAGCCGTTCCTGATCCACCACCTGGCCGAGCGCACCCAGCAGGAGATCATCAGCCGCACTTCGGAGAAACTGAATGACGCGCACGGCGACGAGAGGGAGAAGGAACTGCTTGCCACCTGGCGCGAAGTGGTGCGGGACAGCCTGCCTGAGCTGATCGACCGCCTGCACCGTGCCGCCAACCTGGTCTTTGCCACCTGCTCGTCGGCCACGCGCGACGCACTGGCCCATGCCGCGGACACGGACCTGTTCAACTGGGTGGTCATCGAGGAGGCCGCCAAGGCCTGGCCGACGGAGCTGGCCATCCCGTTGGCCCGTGGCACCCGATGGTCGCTGGTGGGTGACCACCGACAACTACCCGCGCACCGCCGCCGAGAGGTCCTCGACTTCCTCGACGTCTGCGAGCGGTCGGGGGACTTGGACCTACAGCTGCACGGCAAACGCAAGGACAGTTACCTTGACGTCTTCGGCATGTTCGGCCACCTCTTCGCCCACGATCCGACCCCTCCGGTCAAGGACCCGCCTCGGCACACCCTGCGCACCCAGTACCGCATGCGGCCGGCCATCAGTCAGATCGTCAGTCGGCTCTTCTACGCTGTCGACCCGCCCGACGAGGACGGACACGTCGACATCGATGCTGAGGGACTGCTCGCCACCGGGCGGGACGATACTCCCGTTCTGAGCTTGCCCAGCCCGGAGGCGGTGCTGTGGCTGGACACAAGCCACATCTCCGACTGCTCCGAGGAACCGGCCTGGTGCAATCCGGGCGAGGTGCGGATCATCAACTCCCTGCTCCAGTCGCTGAAACCGCGTCCGGTGCCCGGCCACGACGGCTACGGCGACCATCCGGTGGCCGTACTCACGCCCTATCGGCGCCAACTGGAACTGTTCAATTCCTGGGGTGAGATACGCCCGCACGCCTCCACCATCCACGCCTTCCAGGGCCGGGAGGCCAACGTCGTCATCGTCTCCCTGGTCCGCGACCAGAAACGCGGACCCGCGGAACAGCCGTGGCGCAGCATCGGCCACCTGAACGAACCAGAGCTCGTCAACGTTCTGTTCTCCCGGGCCCGCGAGCACCTGATCGTCGTCGGCTCCTTTGAGCACTTCCGTTCCCATGGCGGACCGATGTGGGAGGACGTGTGTGCACTGGTCCAGCGCTACGGTGTGATCGTCCCCGCCGGTGAAGCAGGGGTCATCTGATGCCCGCACTGCGCATCTTCCTGCCGTACGAGGCAGTACCGGCGCGTGTCCAACTCGGTTACGGCGGGACGCTGTCCCGAATCGAGTCCACCGTGCTGCGCGGCATCGTCGAGCTGTGGACCGCACAACAGCGCATGGAACGCGAGCGGCACGGCGTGAGCCTGAGCAGGCTCTCCGGGATGTTCGAGATAGGCAACCGGATGACCCTGCACCTGGTCTTCGACCTGTGGCGGCGCGACTACGTCACGCTCGACATGTACGGCGCGGAGGTGGCTCCGACCCCCCTGGTGCTCGAAGCCTTCGCCCAGGGCAGACAGGACGAGCTGACGGGCGGCGAGTTCACTGTGGAGACCGTCGACGTGTGGCTGGACCGGGTCAGCGGCCATCTGACCGGGCGCTCCGGTCATACGCACCCACCCGACCGCGACCTGGTGGTGCCGGCGCATCCCCTGTTCAGCGCCACGGTCGACGACATCACGGGCAGCGACCTGGTTCGGGCCGTGCGGGAGACGCTCGCCAAGCGCGTCCAGGAGCGCGAGGCCTCCGCGCCGCCCCACCGCCCGCAGGGCAGGAACCTGCGCGTGCTGGAGGCACGTCTGATGCCCGCCCAGCAGCTCACCGCAGCCAGGCGCACCATGTGGTTTCCCGTGGACATCACGGTGCGGCAGGACCCGGAGAGCGATGTCGTCCGGGTCAGTGTGGTGCAGGACTCGCGGCGCAACCTCGCACACTGCGAACGGATCGGCAGGCAGCTGACCGAATTCCTGGACCGGCGGCCGGAGCACCGGTTCTCAAGGAAGTTACGGGCCAGTCTGGAGATCCGGCTGGCCGACCCCCCGTCCCTGGAGCGCACCGTCACCCGGCTGGAGACCCTGGCGGGGCGGGCTCTGACTGCGGCGGCCGGCACCCGCGGCGCGTTGCACGACAGCCTTGTCGAGGCCCTGCGCACGGCCCACTCGCAGGTTGGGGCGCGGGTGGACGGTGAGGCCGACGTCCGGCTGGTGCGGACGCACAAGGACTACCGTGCCGCGATCCGGGACGTGATTGCGGCCGCCGACCGGCAGGTGATCCTCGTCGCGTCGGCGGTCAACTTCGAGGGGCTGTCCGACCTGCTGCCGACGCTGCGGGCCGCGGTCGAACGGGGCACACAGCTGGTGCTGCTGTGGGGCCGCGGACACAACGAGACGATCGAATCGCGCGCGGCGAACGCCCTGGAGGAACTGCGCTACGTGGGGGAGGAAGGCAAAACGGGCGAGTCGGTCGTGCTGGTGTCGCGGCGGCCGGGGAACGTCAACGCCAACATGGTGGTGGCCGACAACCACACGGCACTCGTCGGGGGCTACCCCTGCCTCAAACGCCTCGACCGCAATGCCGACCAGCTCGGCGCGCTGGTGACCGCCACCGAACCGGGCGGCTGCGAACCCGTCGAGATGATCCTGCGCTGGGTACGACGGGCGATGCCTGACGGCGCGACCGCCTCGGCGGTGTACTTCCGGGAGCGCGACTTCGCCCGCCACTTCGACGGATGGGTCCCGCCGTCGCAGCGGCTGACCTGGTCGGAGCTGCCCTCGCCGCTGGAGCTGGACACCGCGGCCTCCGACACGGCCGTGCGCGCCTGGGCGCTCGCTTGGCGCCACTGCGCGGAGGAGGTACGACGGCACTTGGCGGCGCGCACACTGCCGTCGGTCACCGTGGTAGAGGACTCCGCGCACCGCGACGCGCTGTGGGAGGCCGTGCGTTCCGCTACAGCACAGCTGGTCCTGGCGAGCGAGACGATCGCTCCAAGAGTGGTCAAGCAACCTCTCGTCGATGTCCTGGCGCAAAGGGTCCAGACCGGTGTACGGGCCGACGTGTTCTACCGCCATGTCCAGAAGCATGGCGCGGACGCCCGGGACCTGCTGGAGAGGACAGCCGACTCCGCTTCGGGTTTCGCCGTGCACCGGAGCGATTCGGCCGCACGCGCCCTGATATGGGACGACGACCTGATCGTCGGCAGCTTCGACTTTCTCTCCCACGAGGGTTCCTTCCGCGGTCTGCCGGGCCGCAGACCGGCAGCAGAGGTGAGCCTGCGGGTCACCGGCGGAGGACTGGCCCAGGAGGCGGCCACCCTGCTCGGCGCGCCTGCCGTACGCCGCCCCGGGCCGCGACCTGTCCGGGGTGACCGACTCGACCACCGCTCCAACCGCCTGATGGTGGAGCTGGAGGGGTGCCCGGATCCAGGGCAGCGTGCCGAACTGGTCAGGAGAGCCATCGGCCAGGGCGATCCCGCCGTACTGCTTGCCGAGCTACGGGAGGCGGAGGCGCCGGACGACCTGCTGAGGGTCGTCGTGGCTGCCGCGCTGCGCGGCCGCATCGACACCGTCGGCCGGGACCTGCGCAAATGGGCCGACTGGCTGGTCGCAGATCTGTGGTCGCGGGGCCGCTTCGTCGAGGCCTGGGTGCTGCGCCGGGCACTGCCGGACGGCGCGCTGCCGCTACTGCCGGCGGCTGCCGCTGCCGCTGCGAACACGGCACACCTGGGCGAGGCCCTGGAGACCGCTGCCCTGCAGGAGCCGCCGTCCCCGGGTCACACCGCAGCGCTCATGGCCCTCGGCGTCAGCCAGTTACTCGCCTGGTCCGGCACGTCCGAGCAGCCCGCCATCCCACCGGACCTGGCCCACCGCGTGCGCGAGACCCTCGGCTTCCTCGTGGCAGAGGGACGGGCAAGGCCGTGCTGGAAGAAGCTGGCCGAACTCGCCCGGCAGTGCCCGCAGGGGATCGTCGAGAACCCCGGACCCGCCGTCGTCGCCCGTCGGCAGCTCGTCTGGCGCGACCGGGGCAGCAGGCTCACCGAGGCCTGGGACGAGATGGACGAGGCGCTGGCGACGGCCGGGGCGACGAACTTCCGCTTCGAGGCCGGACTGAAGACCCACGAGCATCTCTTCCACGCCCAAGGCCTGTTCGGCGAGTTGCGCACCGTCCTCAACCGGCGTGACGTGACCGGCGCGGCCCAGTGGGCCGGGCGGCCCGAGGTGGCGGACCTGGCCGCCCACGTCGACCGGACGACCGCCGAGTTGATGGCAGGACACAAGAACAA
The DNA here is from genome assembly GCF_900103585.1 of Streptomyces sp. cf386. Lineage (GTDB taxonomy): Bacteria > Actinomycetota > Actinomycetes > Streptomycetales > Streptomycetaceae > Streptomyces. The sequence goes on along the minus strand of NZ_FNHV01000015.1, from coordinate 5,549 downwards.
CGTCATCCACAGCAGTAAACGACGGGTCTACCTGGACCGGTTGCGGCAGGTGAAGGGAGCTGCCGGAGTCGTCGCGGCGTTCCACGACGCGGAGCGCGATGTGGACATGGCGTACCAGGTGACCGAAGCCCGCCCGACCGCGATCCGGCTGGCCGAGGTCTGGCCTGAGCTGCACGCCGACCTGCACGACCACCCCGCGCCGGAACGCCACCTCACCGAGCACGCGTTGACGGCGCTGACGGACATCAGGGAATGGGGGAGCGGTGAGTGCGGGACGGACGGATGAGCTGGCAGTGGTGGTCACGGACTGGCCGGCGGCCTGGCAGCAGCCGGGGCTGTTCGCGCTGGGTCTGACAGGCGTCGGCATGACGGCGACCGCCGCCGCAGACACGGTGTTGGCCGGCCTGCTGGATCCGGTCGCCGACGTGGCCGAGGGCGTGCAACGGCTGATCGATTCCGAAGAGCTCCGGCCAGCGCGCACGCTGCTGGAGCGGACCGGCACGAGCCTCACCGAGGAACAGCGCACGGAGCTGGCCGACCGCATCACCCGGGCTGCCGCTGCCGCCCGCACCGCGCGGCAGCCCCGCGCCCACCGGCTGGCCACCCGGGCCCGGGCCCTCAAGCTCCCTGCCGACGAGGAGTACTGGAGCCTCCTCGCGAGCGACAGCGGACGGGAGGCGGACGGAGCACTCGATGAATGGGAGGAGGCGCTCGACGGCGAGGCCGCGAAACGTCGTACAGCCATCGAGAAGCACTTCGCGGGACTGCACCGGGACCGGATCGCCATTGCCAGGGCATGCCTGAAGAGCGGCGAGTACGCGGTCGCCGAACATGTGGTCACGCAGACCGAGCACGAGCAGGGGTGGCTCGGTCCCGCCAGCGTCTCCCGGCCACCCCGATGGCCGTACCGGCATTCGTACGACAGGGTGGTGGAGTGGTTCCTCGGCAAGGCCGCGGCCCCCGCGGACTTCGCCGAGCACCGTCCCGCGCCGTCGGACGAGCAGGCCTGGGCCCTTGTCACCGCCCTGCAGGACGCCTACGCGGAGCTGAACCAGAACAGTGCCCGCGTGCTGGCCGACGCCTTCGGCCATCTCATCCAGGACGCGCCGACCATCCACCGGGTGCGGCCCTCGGACAACGGCGGCTTCACCGTCGAGCTGTCCTGTTTCGTCGACGCCCGGCTGCCGTGGCTGGCCCCGTCCTGGCGGACCACGCTGCACATCGGCACGCGCCTGCCCGAGCCAGGAGCGGAGCCGCTGCTGTGGCTGCCCACGTCCGTCGACCGGCCCGTCCTCCCACAGGGGGTGGCGGTGGTGGAGCCGCACCTGCTGTTCAGCCTGCTGGAGCCGGACGGTGAAGGTCGGTCCTATCCCACCCAGTGGCGACGGATGAACATGCTGCGGCATGTGTGCGCGCAGCTGCCCTTCGATCAGGTGGTCAACCTGGCGGAGCAGGATCTGGGCGACGAGGCAGGGATCAGGGCATCGCTGTTGTGGTTGTTCGACGTGCTGGGGCTGTGTGCGGCTCCGGAGGTCGCGGACATGGTCCTCTTCTACACGGCGGCGGTACCGGCGGCGCTGGAGGCGATGCTGCGCGAACTGAGCCGACCGCGGCGTCCTCGGGACCTCGTCCACGAGGACCTGTCCCGACTCAGGAACGACCCGGACGCGACCCGCGCCGTGCGCGCGGCAGTGTTCGCACCGCTGAACGACGACATGCCGGCCCGCGTGGTCTGCGGCGCGCTGCTCGGCGCGGCAGCCCGGCTCGGCACCGACCGGGTGAGCATCCGCCGGCTGGACGCCGAGTTGGACGACCTCACCATGCTGCTGATGGAGGAATACGAGCGGGAAGGCGAACGGCCCCGCAACCTCGCCCTGGAGCGCATCGACATCGACAACACCCTGACCCGCGTCGAGAACGCCGGCCTCGCCGAGCGGCGCGGCGACGACGTGGTGCTGCCCGGCGCCGGCCTGGTCTCCCTCATCGCGGGCGACGAGGCGATCGCGGACACCGTGCGGGTGCTTCGTCGGCTGCACGAGAATCTCGACGAGGCCGAGGAACTGGCCAGGCTCCTCCTTCTAAGCCGCACGGAGCGGCAGAACAAGCACGTCAAGAAGGGCTTCCTCTACGCTCTGGACCAGCTGCGCGGCCGCCAAGCGGTGACCGGAGACCCCGTGGAGCGCAGGGCCATCGAGGACCAGATCACAGCATTGGACGAGCTCGTCGCCGACTGCACGGCCATCGAGAGTGGCGATGTGGAGCACGCGGTGCGCACCACGACGTTCGACTTCGTCGGGCTGGCCCGGTCCCTCATGCAGGCCCAGCGCCCCACTGGACGGGTCGAGGTCGAAGTGGTGGACCGTACGGAGGGGGACGGCGATGTGACGGCCCGACGACTGCTGGTCCAGCTGACGCTGAGCGACCTGATCCTCAACGCCACCCAAGCCATGGACGAAGTCAAGTCGCCCCGGCGGGCGGTGCGGATTACCGTGCGCCACCAGGACACGGCCACCGAGCGCTTCCTGGTCGCGGATGTCGAGGACAGCGGCCCGGGGTTCGGCAACACCGACCGAACCGAACTGGACCGTGTCCGCAAAGCCAACGGGATGCCCGGCGGGGAGGGACTCCAGCACGCACTGCGGGCCTTGGAGGCGTGTCGGGGCAAGCTGGAGCGAATCCAGGGCAATTCGCCCGACTTGGGCGGGGCCCATCTGCGTGTCTGGCTGCCTCTGGCGATGTGACGCGGCCTCCTCGCTCACCCGGAGCCGATGAGTTTCTCCACCAGTTCGACGAGCGGGACCAACCTCCCGTCCTTGTCGTTGTGCTTGGGGATGACGGTGCGCACACCGAGCCTGCTCTTGACGCTCTCGGCGTCTTCGAAGGGAAGCTCGGCCGACATGAGTGCGGTGGGCATCGCGGGGCGCAGCTCACGCAGATTCTTCAGGACGATCTCGCCGTTCTCGTCGGCCATGTTCTCGTCCAGGTGGCGGTCGACGAGAGCGCAGTCGTAGTCCAGTGGATGGTTCTGGCTCAGCATCTCCGTCCAGGCGGTGAACGAGGTCACGACCTCGCAGTCATACACACCTCCCAGGGCCCGGGCGAGCGCTTCGCCGATCATGTCGTCGACGATGAGGACCTGTTTACGGCGCGGCCGTTCGGGGACCGCCTCCCCGTGCCAGGCCTCCGTCTCGTGCTGGAAGAGCCCGCAGAACCGGTGCCAGTGCGTCAACTCAGCCCTCTGCTGCGGCGGCATGGCGTCCACGTACACACCCAGCCGGTCGCGTGCCCTACGGATCTCGGCCCAGGACGCGGCCCGTACCCGCGACTTGCGTTGCCAGGGGCTGCCCCGCCACAGACCCAGCAACGCGTCCACTTCGGTGGCGGGGGTCTGAGAACCCAGGGTTGCCACACCGTCGCGGAAGACCAGCGCGTCGATGCGGTCCGGCGGGACTGCCAGGACGTAGTTGCCCCCGGCGCGCGGTTTCGGGATCGGGACGTCCTTCCTCAACCGCATCATTGCCCGCGCGACCGGATTGTTGTCCTCGACCGGGAGACTGGACCACAGCTCCCTGCGCAGCCAGTCGGCCGAACGGCCCTCGGGACCGGCGAGCACCAGGGTCGCCAGCAGGTCCCCGGGCAGCGCGGCGAGGTCGGAGTGGGTCCCATCGGCAAGGCGGACCCTCGGGGAGCCGAGGACCTCGACCTGGATGCCCGCAAACTCAGTCGACACCGCCTGGGTCATTTCCTCACCATAGCGGCAGGTGACGTGCGACGGTGACCGCCCAATGACCAAACCGCTGTCTTTTCGGTGTACTTGGGCTGCGCGGGCATCCGAATGTCATCGTGGCCCTACTTGGGCTGGTCACCGGGTCGGCCAGAGACTCGATGCCATGACAAGAACACGCAGACTTCAGGCAACCGCCGCCGCGGGTGGATCCACGGCCGCCCTCGTCACCGCCGCCGCGACCACCAACACCCCCTGGCTGTACGGGCTCGCCGTTGCCAGCGCCTCCATACCCTGGCTGGCGTCGCTGGCCTGGCGATGCATCTTCGCCGCGAAGCCGTCGGCGGTACGCAAGGACCTGCTGGAACTCGCCCGGATCGAGGGGGAGAACTGAGGGCGCGGGCTGGGCAGATGCGCGAGCATCGTGCTTTCAAGGACCCAAGTGCACCAGACTGGCGAAGGCGAGCGATTCGCGGCGGGAAGAGGACCGCACCTCCTGCAGGGCCCGGTGCAGGGCACGGGCGGCATGCTCCGGATGCAGCCGTCCGTCGGCGTCCGAGAGCGCCCTGTACACAGAGACCGCGGTGCGCTCCGCCACCGCATCCCCCAACTGCCCCAGTGCCGCGATCACATGGCGGAAACCGGCCGATTGGAAGGCCGCCGCCAGCGTCCGCCCTCCGCTCTCGTACTCCCGGCCGTCGCCGGCAGTTCTGGCAGCCGACAGGTAGGCCAGCGCCCCGTCGGCGACGAGATCGCGCGGCAGATGTCGCCAGGTGAGCTCTTCGGTACCGAAGAGCAGTCTGGGACAGTCCTCGAACACGGGTACGACACGAACCGCGTCGAGCAGGTGATCCAGTTGGGCCTGTGCCCGGTCCGTCCGCCGCAAGACCGGCACATCGAACGATCCGGCGTCGAGGTGGACAAAGGCCCAGAGCCATCGTTGTACTTCTTCAGACCGCCGTGGTACTCGTCCATCCAGGCCTGGGCGAAGGTGCCGTCCTGGATCTCGGCGAGGACCTGCTTCATCTCGGCCTTGGTGGCGTCGGTGATGATCCGCGGGCCGGTGACGTAGTCGCCCCACTCGGCGGTCTCGGAGATCGACCAGCGCATCTTCTCCAGGCCGCCCTCGTACATGAGGTCCACGATCAGCTTCAGCTCGTGCAGGCACTCGAAGTACGCGATCTCCGGCTGGTAGCCGGCCTCGGTCAGCGTCTCGAAACCGGCCTTGACCAGGGCGGCCGTACCACCGCAGAGGACGGCCTGCTCACCGAACAGGTCGGTCTCGGTCTCCTCGGTGAAGGTCGTCTTGATGACGCCGGCGCGGGTGCCGCCGATGCCCTTGGCGTACGACAGGGCCAGCGCGAAGGCGTTGCCGGTGGCGTCCTGCTCGACAGCCGCGATACACGGAACGCCGCGGCCCTCCTCGTACTGGCGGCGGACCAGGTGGCCCGGGCCCTTGGGGGCGACCATGCAGACGTCGACGCCGGCCGGGGGCTTGATGAAGCCGTAGCGGATGTTCAGACCGTGGCCGAAGAACAGGGCGTCGCCGTCGTTCAGGTTCGGGGCGATGTGCTCCTCGTAGACCTGGGCCTGGATCGGGTCCGGGACGAGGATCATGATGACGTCGGCCTCGGCGGCGGCCTCCGACGGGGTCACCACGCGCAGGCCCTGCTCCTCGGCCTTCGCCTTGGACTTGGAGCCCTCGTGCAGACCGACGCGGACGTCGACACCCGAGTCACGGAGCGACAGCGCGTGGGCGTGGCCCTGGCTGCCGTAACCGATGACCGCGACCTTGCGGCCCTGGATGATGGACAGGTCGGCGTCG
>NZ_FNHV01000044.1 GCF_900103585.1 Streptomyces sp. cf386 | reverse complement strand
CCCAGGGGTGGTCGGGGGAGCACTGCAGGGCGAAGTCGAGGGCGATCTCCAGGCCGAGGTCGCGGGCGCGGGCCACGAAGTCGTCGAAGTCCTCCAGGGTGCCCAGGTCCGGGTGGATGGCGTCGTGGCCGCCCTCGGGGGAGCCGATGGCCCAGGGGACGCCGACGTCGTCGGGGCCGGCGGAGAGGGTGTTGTCGGGGCCCTTGCGGAAGGTGGTGCCGATGGGGTGGATGGGCGGGAGGTAGACGACGTCGAAGCCCATCGCGGCGATCGCGGGCAGGCGGCGGGCGGCGGTGGTGAAGGTGCCGTGCGGCTGCTGGGGGGTGCCTTCGGAGCGGGGGAAGAACTCGTACCAGGAGCCGAACAGGGCCCGTTCGCGTTCGACCAGCAGGGGCAGCGGGTCCGACGCGGTGACCAGGTCCCGCAGTGGATACCGCCCCAACACCGCATCCACCTCGGGTGTCGACGCTGCGGCCAACCGCCAGGCGGCCGGGCGGCTCTCGTCCCGCAGCGCCTCCGCGGCCGCGAGGATCACCTGCTGTCCCTGACCCTCGGGTACGCCGGCCGCCGCACGCTCGTACAGCCGCGCGCCCTCCTCCACCACGAGGTCCGTGTCCATCCCGGCCGGGATCTTGATGTGGGCGTGGTGCCGCCAGGTGGCCACCGGATCGCCCCAGGCCTCGACCCGGTAGGTCCAGTGGCCGGGCGCACCGGCGGTGACGGTGGCGCCCCAGCGGTCGGTGCCGGGGGCGAGTTCGCGCATCGGCGTCCACGGGCCGGGACGGCCGTCGGGGTCGGTCAGGACGACATTGGCGGCGACGGCGTCATGGCCCTCGCGGAACACGGTCGCCGAGATCTCGAAGGTCTCTCCGGTCACCGCCTTCGCGGGCCTGCGCCCGTGCTGGACGATCGGGCGGACGTCGAGGACGGGTATGCGTCCGATGCCGCCGGCCGTGTCGCGCGCGGAGGGTCGCTCCGGGGCGGGCGGTCCGGTGTCGGCGGTGACGGCGCGGGGGACGGGGGGTGCTTCGGTGCGGGACGTCGGGGGTGAGGACGACTGGTGGTGCATGGCGGGCATGACCGCTCCTGTCCGCGTCAACGTGGGTGGGCGGATGGCTGTGGGGAGGTGGGTCCTGCGGGGTCCTGCGGGGTGTTGCGTGGTGTTTCCGGGGGTGCGCCCGGGGGCGCACGGGTGGGGTGTACCGCTGGAGCCTTCCCACCCTATTCGGGTGGGCAATCCGGCACTTTGTTAACTACTCACGCGTATGTCTACGCACAAGACCGGCCCCGTTCCTCAGGAACGGGGCCGGTGCCCGGACTTGGCCGTGAACAGACCGCTAGGAGCCCGGTACCTGCAGGAGTTTGTTCGGCGAGCCGAGCCCACGCCCGGAGACCTTGCCGGACACGGCCTGGGCCACCAGCGCCTTGGACACCTGCGCGGGCGACGCCTTGCGATGGTCGGCCAGATAGAGCGCGGCCACGCCCGCCACGTGCGGCGACGCCATCGACGTACCCGAGTAGGTCGCCTTGCCCGTGTTGCTCGCATACGACGCCGAGGTGATCCCGACGCCCGGGGCGAACAGGTCCAGGGCCGAGCCGAAGTTGGAGAAGCCCGCCCGCGCGTCCTTCATGTCGGTGGCGCCGACCGTGATGGCCTCCTTCACCGCCGCGGGGGAGTAGAGGCCGGCCGGCAGTCCGTCGTTGCCCGCCGCGACCGTGTAGGTGACGCCGGACGCGATGGAGTTGCGTACGGCCGCGTCCAGCTGCGTGTTTCGGTAGCCGCCGAGACTGACGTTGGCGACCGCCGGCTTCTTGGCGTGCCTGGTCACCCAGTCGATGCCCGCGATGACATCGGCGGTGGTGCCGGCGCCGGCGTTGTCGAGGACCCGTACCGAGACGACCTTGGCGTTCTTGGCGACGCCGTACTTGCCGCCCGCGATGGTGCCGGCGACATGGGTGCCGTGGCCGTTGCCGTCGCCCGCGGCCTTGTCGTCGCCGACGAAGTCCCAGCCGTGGCTCGCCCGGCCGCCGAAGTCCTTGTGCGAGATGCGGATGCCGGTGTCGATCACATAGACCGTCACCCCGGCGCCCGCGGACTCCGGCCAGGTGTAGCTGTTGTCCAGCGGCAGATTGGCCTGATCGATGCGGTCGAGTCCCCAGGACGGCGGGTTCTTCTGGTTGTGGTCCAGGGTCACGCGGGTGTCCTGGACGACCGAGGCGACCCTGGAGTCGGCCGCGAGCCGCTTGGCCTGTCTCTCGTCGGCCCGGATGGCGTAGCCGTTGAGAACCGTGCCGTAGGTGTGGCTTATTTTCGCCCCGTACTTCTCCGCGAGGCTCTTTCCTGCCGTCGACGGAGCCTTCGTTCCCCCCTTGAGTGTCACCACGTAACTGCCGCCGACGGAGCCGGGTTCTCCGGCGCCGAGTATCTGCCCCTCCGGTGCGGCGTGCGCGGGCATGCTGGTGGCCGAGAACGCGGCGACGCAGGTCACCGCGGTCAGACCACACGCCCAGCGCAGACGCCGTATGCGCGTCCGTGCCATGGTGTGAGTTCCCCTCCTCAACTCGGCGCACGGCGGCCCTGGATCGCCGGGTGCACCTGGCGTGGACCGGTGCGCCGATGTCACCCTCTCGTGAGGTGAGAAGTCGCCACAAGGACGCCTACGGGGGCGGAATCGGCCATATCGGCCATGGGGGATCTGTAAAGGTTGCGGCGATTTTCGGGCGTAGTGACCGTCGTGTGCCGTCGTGTGCCGTCGGGACGGGCCGGGGCGTGGAGTCGGCGGATGTGCTGCGAACTGTGGCGAAAGCGGGGCGGTGGCTCGGGCGGAGGTTTTATGATCGGCGCCCGAGGTGCCGCGACGAGTATGGGGGAGCCGGGGCGTGGAGTCGTACGTCGAGGATCCGGCAGACGGACAGGCCGCCGAGGAACTGGAGTTCCTCGTGCTGGACGACGCCGAGGAGGAACGTCGTGGCTTCGACAAGTCCGGCGGCCCACGGCGCGGCGGTGGCGGCGAGGACGGGGGCCGGGTGCGTCGCCGCAGCTTCAAACCGGCCGACCTGAACGTCCAGTTGAACCGCACCCTCAACGGCCTGAGGGATGCCTTCGACGGACTCCAGCAGGCCGGACCCGACGGCTGGGGCATCTCCGAGGTGCAGGTCTCCTGCCAGCTGACCGCCTCCGGCCAGCTCGTCGTCCTCGGCGTCGGATCGCAGGCCCAGCGCACCGGCGGCATCCTGCTGACGCTGACCCCGCGGCCGGCCGGCAGTGACGGCAGTGAGCGCTAGCGCGAGAGAGCGGCGGTTTCGTGCGCTGCTGATCGGCGTCGACCACTACAGCGACTCTGCCTTTCCGTCGATGTCGTTCATCACCGCGGAACTGCGGGGACTGGCCGACGCGTTGAAGGCGTCCGGGTACGACGAGGCGGAGGTCGTCGACGCCGACGAGCGCAACGGGACGGCGCTCAAGCAAGAAGTGGCGGGCTTCCTCTCGCGCGCCGTGCCGGGTGACCACCTGCTGCTCGTCCTGTCCGGGCACGGCTTCCACCAGGACGGCCTGGACTACCTGATCACCGGCCCCGCGCTCTGGGACTCCCTGGACTTCAAGGAGATGTGCCTGCCGATCGAGTTCGGCAAGTACCTCGTCCACCGGTGCGAGGCCGACCAGCTGGTGGTCGCGGTCGACGCCTGCCGGGTGGAGCTGGACGCCTACTCCAAGGCCGCCACCGACCGACTCGCCTGGGGCAAGGGCGCCATGGGCTACCGCGAGTCCGACGTCCTCGACTCTCCCCGGTACGCCCACGTCTACGCCTGCAACCGCTACGGCAAGGCGCAGTTCGGGCCCGCGGCCGACACCTCGCCCGGTGACGAGGCCAAGAAGTTCTCGTACTTCACCCGGGCCCTCACCGAGATCGCCCAGAACACCACGGCTCCCGGCTTCCTCGACGCCGTGGAGCCCCTGCTGGACGAGCGGGTCCGCGCGATCGCCCGCGAGAACCGGGTCCCCTCCGAACAGTGCGTCCAGGTCAACTACGCCACCGGCAGGGAAGACCTCCTGCTGTTTCCCGACCGGGGAACGGAGGCGAACCTCCAGTCACCGGAACACCTGTGGCAGGAGCAGGCCGTCAAGCACGAGGCGTGGCGGCGCGTCGTCTGCGAGCAACTCGACGAGGCACAGCGGGCCGAAGCCGTTGCGCAGGTACGGGACGCGGTCGCCCGGCTCGTGGGCCTGTGGGGGCGCGAGTCCGCCCCCGCCGACGCCTGGCTGGCCGGACAGGGCGACATCTGGCGGCCCGCGGGCAGCGAACACCGGATGAGCCGCGGCATCGAGAAGATGCTGCGGGACTCGGGCCCCGTCCCCGGGCCGGGCACCGGCGACCGGACCGCACCCGGCGTCGGCCTCAGCCTCACCGAGGCGGCCCTGCTGGTCGCGGGTCCCTTCCTGTACGCCGCCTTCGGCACCCGATACGCCTGGCTGGCCCGCGACCTGAGGCCATGGACCTTGGAGGAGGGAACCCCGGCCACCGCGATCCCGGGCTTCGCCGACCGGGTCGCCTTCGACCGGTACTGCGAAGGACACCTGTCGCTCCGGGACCGTGAGCGCCGAGCGCGGGAGCGCGGCCGGGACGACGAGGCCAGGGCGGTCGCCTGGTGGCTGGCCCGGCAGTGGCTGCTGCGGCTGCCCGCGACCCGGAAGGCCGTACGCCACTCCGGGCTCGCCGGTCTCGAAGTCCTGCCGGACGGGCCCGAGTTCGAGCCGTCGCTCGTCCGCGAGGTGCTGGCCCCCGCCCGGCTCCGGCGGCTCGTCAAGCTGATCGGCCTGGACCTGGAGCAGCCGGGGACACCCGAGCCGGAGACCGTCGCGGCGCTGGACGCCGCCGAGCATGTCGTCGACTGGCAGAAGACCGGCACACTGCTCACCGTCGCTCACCACATGGCCGTCGATCCGGTCCTGCTGTCCTCCCTGGTGGCCGAACACCTCGGCATCAGCGAGCCCGTCGACGGCCAGGCCTTCCGCGCGGCGCTGGACCGGCTGACCTGGCTGAGCGAGGCGCCGCGCCGGCGGGTGCTGTCCGTCGAATGCCCGCACGAGGCCGTCGAACTCGCTCTGGGCGAGCACATCGACGTGCTCGACCGCACCCTTCGCACCCTCCTGCACGGCCCGGTCGGCGAACGCGCCCTGACCTGGGGTGTCCCGGCCGTGCTCGGCGCGAGCAAGGTCAGGGCCGCCCCCGGCGAGGACGGTAAACCCCTGTACGACGCGGCCGACGTACGCTTCCGGCTCGACGGCGACCGGGTCCGCGACCTGCTCATGGGCGAACAGCTCTACCAGGACCGCACGCTGGCCCTGCGCGAGCTGTACCAGAACGCCCTGGACGCCTGCCGGTACCGCCAGGCCCGCACCGCCCTGTGGAACCTCGAACACCCCGACGACCAGGAAGACGACTGGAAGGGCGAGATCGTCTTCGTCCAGGGCGAGGAGGGCGGCCGCCGCTTCATCGAGTGCAGGGACAACGGCATCGGCATGGGCCGCCACGAGCTGCGCCACCTGTTCGCCTTCGCGGGCAGCCGGTTCGTGGAGGAGCGGGAGTACCTGGACGAGCGGGCCGAGTGGGACGCGGCGGATATCCCGTTCCATCCGAACAGCCGGTTCGGGATCGGCGTACTGAGCTATTTCATGCTCGCCGACGAGATCAAGGTGACGACCACCCGGCTCGGCAAGAACCTGCTGCCCGGCGAGGGCCTGGAGGTCACCATCGACGGGCCCGGGGCGTTGTTCCGGATCCGGCCGAAGGTGCGGCGGCAGGCGGGGACGACGGTGCGGCTGTATCTGCGCAATCCCGATGACGACGTGTCATGCGGTGAGGTCATGCGCAGGCATCTGTGGGTGTCGGACTTCGACGTGCGTGTGGAGGAGGGGGAGCGCGAGCCGTTGGTGTGGCGGCGCGGTGTTCTGTCGGAATACGTCAGGCCCACGCTGGCAGTGGAGTGGCGGGACCAGGACGCCGGAGACGGAGTGTGGTGGTGCCGCGGGCGTGGGGCGGTCCTCGCGGACGGGCTCTGGGCGGGGGAGCGCCGCTTCGGCTGCGTGGTCAACCTCACGGGGAAGCATGCGCCCAGGCTGCGGCTGGACCGCGGGGCGATGCTCGAAGACCACGAGAAGTACGTCGCCGACCTGCTCGTCGAGAAGATTCCGGTGTTGTTCGAGGCGGATGGAGGGGTGCTGTCCCTGGAGTGGCTGCACGGTCTGGTCATGGGCGAGATGTTGGATGGAGGCAGTCGGCTGGGCTTCTCAGGCAGCCCACCCGATGGCGGCCAGGGGCTGCTGGCCGATCAGATCGCCGCGCAGGCCGTGGCGCGAAGCCATCGCTTCTCGTTTCCCACGCCCGACGGGACCGTGATCGCGGACGCAGGTGCCGTCGGCTGCTGCCCTGGGGACCAGTTCCTACTGAGCCATACCCGGATGATCGGCGGAGCGCTGATCATCGAGTCGGAGGAATCCGGCCCGTTTGGCGAATGGCGGGCACGAGTCTGGGCTGCCGCGAACTCGGCGTCGGGGGTGCTGCCCCGCCTTCCCCTTCCTGTCGCGCGCCCCACGGACGAACCGCTCCTGAACGTGATCGAAGGGGTGGACAGCAGCCCTCTCCCCCCAGGCGCGGTGCTGAGTGCCGCCCGGTCGGCCGGAGTGGCTGTCCGGTACGCCGCGGACCGGTTGCGGGAATTCGGGCTGGAACTGCCCGACGACGCGGTTCTGCAACGGCTTGAAGACATCGAGGAGCTCCGCATCCTCACGCGTGACGGCAGTGGTGGCTCGGACTGGCTTCCGATGGGGGCGAGTCTGAGCGCCGAGATGCTCCTGGACAACTACGGGAGCCGCGACGGTATCCACGCCAGGGCACGTATCTTGGCAGGCTTGGGCTTTCAGGTGCCCGACCACGGGGAGCTCGCCGCATGGCTGGCGCGCGACCTCGAGAACCTGGCGAACCGGGTTCTCCGACGGGAGCTCAGCCCGACCGGCCCCGAGCTTCCGCGCGACCGGCCTGTGACGGTGTCTCACCTGATCCTCGCCCAGCGCGCCTTCCCCGGGGAGAAGGCGCGCATCGCCGAAGTGCTCACCGGCGCCGGATACCAACTCCCGAGTACGGTTCCCAGCCAGGTCGACGACCTCCACCTCGCGCTCATCAGCCGGGACGGCGACGGGGAGGCACCGTGGAACTCCGAGGACCAGAGCATCCCGCTGCATCACGTCCTAAGGGTCGCCCGTGCCCGTCGGATGGATGCGGAGAGCGTGATGCAGCGGCTTGCCGCCATGGGGATCACGCCGCCCGAGCTGCCCGATGCCGAGACGTCGCGGGTGTACGAGAGGCTCGTCGACGATGTGCTGAGCTTCTACAGAAAGGGCGAGTACAGCATCGTCGTCCTCCCGGCCGTCCTGCACCCCGCTGCCGTGCTGGCCTTGGCCTGGGACCACGACCTCCCTGATACCGAGATCGCCCGGCGACTGATCGACCTCGGCTACGAGGTGCCGGGACCAGGGCAACCGCGGGAGGCCCGCGACTATGCCGACCTGGTGCTGATGAGCCGCGGCCAGGACGGTCTGGAACCCTGGCTGGACACGGATCACCAGGTTCCCCGGCACCACGTCGTACGCGCCGCGCACACGCATCGGCTGACGCAAGAGGACGTCGTCGAGCGGCTGACGCGCTGCGGCTACGACGTCGCGCCCCCACCACCCGCCGGAGAGTGGACGCCGGGCGACGATGTGGCACTGCTCCGCCGGAGGTTTCAGGACTCCGACTGGCTCCACCCCACCAACCCCGTCCCCCTCACCCACATCCTCCGCTCAGCCCACCGCCTCAACCGCACGCCGACCGAGATCGCGCGCCGTCTGAAGCAACTCGGCCACACCCTCCCGCCCGATATCGAATTCACCGATCCGGAGCACACCGAAAGACCCTGATGCGCTACCGAGCCCGCCCCCACTGACCCCGTGGTAACCACTACCGTCGACACTGACGACGGGACGCACACCGCAGTGCGTCCCCTTCCACACGCCAGACGAGGTGGCAAGTGAAGGCGATCCGTCGATTCACCGTCCGACCCGTCCTCCCCGAACCGCTCCGGCCCCTCAGCGATCTCGCACGCAATCTGCGCTGGTCCTGGCACGCGGAGACCCGCGATCTCTTCCAGTCCGTCGACCCCGAGCACTGGGCGGCCTCGGGTCAGGACCCCGTACGGCTGCTGGGCAGCGTCCCTCCCGGGCGGCTCGCCGAGCTGGCCGAGGACGCCCCGTTTCTGGGCCGGTTGGTTGCGGTCGCCAGGGACCTCAACGACTACGTCACAGGCGAGCGCTGGTACCAGGGGCAGTCCGCCGAACTCCCCTACGCCGTCGCCTACTTCTCCCCCGAGTTCGGCATCACGGCCGCCCTGCCCCAGTACTCCGGCGGCCTCGGCATCCTGGCCGGCGACCACCTCAAGGCGGCCAGCGACCTCGGTGTCCCGCTCATCGGTGTCGGCCTGCTGTACCGGCACGGCTACTTCCGGCAGAGCCTGTCCCGGGACGGCTGGCAGCAGGAGCACTACCCGGTCCTGGACCCCAACGAGCTGCCGCTGACGCTCCTGAAGGAGCCCGACGGCACCCCCGCCCAGGTCTCCCTCGCCCTCCCCGGCGGCAAGTCGCTGCACGCCCGCGTCTGGCTCGCCCAGGTCGGCCGGGTGCCGCTGCTGATGCTCGACTCGGACGTCGAGGAGAACGACCTCGGCGAACGCGGCGTGACGGACCGGCTCTACGGCGGCGGCAGCGAGCACCGGCTGCTGCAGGAGATGCTGCTCGGCATAGGAGGGGTGCGGGCGGTCCGGACGTACTGTCGGCTGACCGGCCATCCCGACCCCGAGGTCTTCCACACCAACGAGGGCCATGCGGGCTTCCTGGGCCTGGAGCGCATCGCCGAACTGGCCTCAGAGGGGCTGGACTTCGACTCCGCGCTGGAGGCCGTCCGCGCCGGCACGGTCTTCACCACCCACACCCCCGTGCCGGCCGGCATCGACCGCTTCGACCGCGAGCTGGTCGCCCGGCACTTCGGCCCCGACGCCGAACTCCCGGGCATCGACGTCGAGCACATCCTCCAGCTCGGCATGGAGACCTACCCGGGCGGCGAGCCCAACCTGTTCAACATGGCCGTGATGGGCCTGCGCCTCGGCCAGCGCGCCAATGGCGTCTCGCTCCTGCACGGCAACGTCAGCCGCGAGATGTTCTCGGGTCTGTGGCCGGGCTTCGACCCCGACGAGGTGCCGATCACCTCCGTCACCAACGGCGTCCACGCCCCGACCTGGGTCGCCCCCGAGGTCTTCCGCCTGGGTGCCCGCCAGATCGGCGTCCAACGCACCGAGGACGCGCTGACCGTGGGCGGCTCGGACCGCTGGGACGCGGTCGGGGAGATCCCGGACCAGGACATCTGGGAGCTGCGCCGGAACCTGCGCGAGCAGCTGGTGACGGAGGTACGGCGGCGGCTGCACACCTCCTGGCGGCAACGCGGCGCCGGGACGGCCGAGTTGGGCTGGATCGACGGTGTGCTGGACCCGGACGTCCTGACGATCGGATTCGCGCGCCGCGTCCCGTCGTACAAGCGACTGACGCTGATGCTCAGGGACCGCGACCGCCTGATGGACCTCCTCCTGCACCCGGAGCGGCCCCTCCAGATCGTGGTGGCGGGCAAGGCACACCCGGCGGACGACGGCGGAAAGCGCCTGGTCCAGGAACTGGTGAGGTTCGCGGACGACCCGCGCGTACGGCACCGGATCGTGTTCCTCCCCGACTACGGGATGGCGATGGCGCAGAAGCTCTACCCGGGCTGCGACATCTGGCTGAACAACCCGCTGAGGCCACTGGAGGCCTGCGGAACCAGCGGCATGAAGGCGGCGCTGAACGGCTGTCTCAACCTCTCCGTCCTGGACGGCTGGTGGGACGAGTGGTTCCAGCCGGACTTCGGCTGGTCGATCCCGACGGCGGACGGCACCGGAACGGACCCGGACCACCGCGACGACATAGAGGCGGCGGCGCTGTACGACCTGCTGGAGCAGCGCGTCACCCCCCGCTTCTACGAGCGCGGCCAGGCCGGCCTCCCGGACCGCTGGATCGAGATGGTCCGCCAGACCCTCACCCTGCTCGGCCCGAAGGTCCTGGCGGGCCGGATGGTCCGCGAATACGTGGAGCGCCTCTACACCCCGGCCGCGCACGCGCATCGCGCGATGACGCCGGACGCGGCGCGTGAGCTGGCGGGGTGGAAGGCACGGGTGCGCTCGGCCTGGCACGGCGTCACGGTCGACCATGTCGAGACAACGGCGGCGACACCCACCGCCGAACTCGGGTCGACGCTCGGTCTCCGGGTGCGGGTGGGCCTGGGCGACCTGGGGCCGGAAGACGTGGAAGTGCAGGCCGTCTCGGGACGCGTCGACCCGGAGGACCGCATCGCCGACGCGTCGACGGTGCCGTTGAAGCCGGTGGGGAGTCCGGACGGGGAGGGGCGGTGGGTGTACGAGGGGCCGCTCGCCCTGGACCGGACCGGGCCGTACGGGTACACGGTCCGGATTCTGCCGGCGCATCGGCTGCTCGCGTCCGGGGCGGAGTTGGGGTTGGTGGCGGTGCCTTCTGAGGATGTGGGGGAGGCGGCGGGCGTCTTGATGCGGTAGCCGTCACGAGCTGTCGCGTACGGGCGGGCTCGGGCGTCCGGCGGTCCGGTGGTCCGGTGGTCCGGCGCTCAGAGCCTGTGACCAGACCCCTGTCGTCCGCCCGATCGGCGGGCGTCGCAGCGCAGGCGGGGGTTTGTTCACAGGCTCTCGGGCGTCCGGGGCCTGCCCAGGGCCGCCGTCAGCGCCATGGCGGCCAGCGCGAAGGCGCCCGCCGCGAGCATCGCCGGGCGGGGACCGGAGGCGTCGACGATCAGGCCGCCGATGAAGGAACCGACGCCGATGGCGCCGTTGAAGGCGGCCACGTACAGGGAGGAGGCGGCCTCGCTCTCCTCGGGGACGAGTCGCATCACCCAGGTCTGCAACGCGACCGGCAGCGCCGCGTACAGCACGCCCCAGCAGACCAGCAGCGTGATGGTCAGGGACAGGCCGGCGCCGCCCGCGTACATCACCGCCATGACCACGGCCAGCAGCCCGGTGCAGCCGATCACGCTCGTCCGCAGGGCCCGCCCGACCACCGCGCCCGCCGCGAAGTTCCCCACCAGCCCGGCGACGCCGAAGACCAGCAGCAGCACGCCGACGAGGGACGGCCTGACGCCGGTGACGTCCTCCAGGTAGGGGGCCACATAGGTGAAGGCCAGGAAGTGGCCGCTCATGATCAGTGCGGTGACGCCGACCGCCACGCGCAACGCCCGGTGCCGCAGCACATGGACGAGTGCGCCCAGGCTGCCGCTGCCCCGGGCCGGCAGCGAGGGCATGAACAGCAGCGCGGCGGCCAGGACGAGAAAGCCGAGGATCCCGACGCCCACGAAGGCCGCCTGCCAGCCGGCGGACTGACCGACGGCGGTGCCCAGCGGAGTTCCCGCCACGGAGGCGAGCGAGATGCCGCCGAGGACGACGGAGGTCGCGCGGACCGCGTGCCGCTCCGGGACCAGCCGTACGGCGATCGACGCGGCGATGGACCAGAACACACCGTGCGCCAGGGCCACGATGACGCGCGCCGCCAGCAGCAGTGCGTAGCCGGTGGCGGCGGCGGCCAGGAGGTTGCCGACGATGTAGACCAGCATCAGGCCGACGAGCAGCCACTTGCGGTCAACCCGCCCGGCCAGCGCGGTCAGTGGAGCGGCGGTCACCGCCGCCACCGCCGCGAACCCGCTGACCAGGAAGCCCGCGGTGCCCACCGACACCGACGTGCCGTCGGCGATGGCCGGGAGCAGCCCGATGGGCAGGGTCTCGGTGGTGACGAAGGAGAAGACGCCGAGGGCCAGCCCGACCACGGCGAGCCAGCCGCGCACCGCCGAGTGCCGGGGTGCGTCGACGGCCGCCCCGTCCGGGCCGGTTGGGGCAGTCGGGGCAGTCGGGGCGGCGTCGCCGGGGCGACTGCTGTTCTGATCGGTCGTGCTCTGGGACATCGTCGCTCCGGGGGAAATGAAAAAAGGGGGGGCTGCTCGCGGGCAGCACAAATGGCGCGGAGCTTTTTGTCAGCAGATCTGCGTCAGGGCGCAAAGAAGTCCGCAGGTGAAGTGTCGCGTGTGCGCGCCGCGCGGCGGAAGGGTCTCTCGATCATGGTGGTGGGACCACCAGTCGGCGGACTGTCAGTGCCTCACGCTGGGCTTGTGTGGCCTGGGTGGTGGCGTCCGGGGTGGTGCTGGCGCCAACTGGATAAACGCACCCCGGTAATTCTGCTGCCCCTCCAGTAGGTTTCGAGCGGCGTGCCGAATTTAGTTCATCGGCCTGTTCTTCCACCCCTCATCCCGCGAATCCCCCATTCCCTGAAGGAGCATGAATTGTCGACGGAGAAATCGCGTGCCCGGGTGACCCGCCTGAACACGCTGACCGGACTCCGCTTCCCCGCGGCGTTCGTGGTGTTCCTCTACCACGCCGCGCTTCTGGGGTTCCTGGGCATCCCCTGGCTGAGCAGCAGTTCGGCCGTGACCACCTACTACGGCGCCGTCGCCCATGTCGGGGCCCTCGGCGTGACCTTCTTCTTCGTGCTCAGCGGCTTCGTGCTGACCTGGTCGGCCCGGAAGACCGACACGGCGCCACGGTTCTGGCGGCGCCGCTTCCTCAAGATCGTCCCGAACTACGTCCTGGTCTGGGCGCTGGCCATGGTGGTGTTCGCCGCCCCTCACACGGACGTGACGGTCGGGGCGCTCAACCTGTTCCTGGTCCAGGTCTGGTACCCGGACTTCGCGATCAACTTCGGTGTGAACCCGGCCGGTTGGTCCCTGGCGGTCGAGGCCGTCTTCTACCTCTCCTTCCCGGTCCTGTTCCACGTGATCAAGAAGATCCCGGCGCACCGGCTGAACCTCTCGATCGCGGGTGTGGCCGCCGGGATCCTCGCGACGCCGTGGCTGTCCACGCTGCTGGTCCCGGCCGGCACGGTGTTCATGGACATGGAACCCGAGACCTCGGTGAACCAGTACTTCTTCTCCTACATCGTGCCGCTGCCCCGGGTGCTGGACTTCGCCCTCGGCATCCTCGTGGCCCGCTCGGTGATGGCGGGACGCTGGCGCAACATCGGCATGATCTGGTCCGGTGCGCTGCTCGCCGCGAGTTATGTCGTCGGCTACTTCACGCCGTACATCTACTCGTCGAGGGCCGTGTGTGTCGTCCCCGCCGCGCTGCTCATCGCCGCGGGTGCCATCGCGGACGACGAGGGCAGGTTCACGTTCTGCCGCAACCGCGTGATGGTCTGGCTCGGCGACATCTCGTTCGCCTTCTACCTGGTGCACTACACGGTGATCGTCGCCGTCTGGAAGACGCTCGGCAGCAAGTCGTACTCGAACACGGAGGCGGTCGCGCTGATGGCGCTGTGCCTCGGTGTCTCGATCCTGGCCTCGTGGGCGCTGTACGCCCTGGTCGAGCGGCCGATCACGCAGCGCTGGTCGAACCCGAGGAGGAAGCCGGTGGCGAGGGGGCCCGAGCCCGAGGCCGAGCCGGTGCCGCTTGCCGCGGGGCGCGTGGTCGAGGACTGAGAGAGCCGAGCGCCGGGACAGTCGTCCCCCTGTCGACGAGTGGGCCGCCTGTCCCGTCCGGCCGGAGCCGGGCGGGACAGGCGGCCCTTTCGTCTCTCGGCCGGCTCAGCCGGCGAGTCCGGCCGCGACGCGCAGCCCCGCGGGGGTGGAGACATAGCCGAAGAGGACGCCGCCGGGATCCACGGCGGCGGACTCGTCGAGGCCGCCGACATGGACCGGTACGAAACCGGCGTCGTGCACCAGGGTCTCGGTGACCCGCCGGGCGCCGGCGTCGTCGGACGCGATGCCCATGCCCCAGAAGTGCCGCTGCCGGGTGCCGCGCGACCACAGCAGTTCGTCCGGGAAGTGGGTGAACGCCCGGGCCACGGAACTGGCGGGCAGCCGCGCGGCGAGCCGGCTTCCCTGGGTGATGCCCGCATCGAGCTGCGACACGAACAGACCGTCCGGGGAGACACCGATCGGACTGGTGGCGTCGATCACGGTCTTTCCGGCCAGCCGGTCCGCCAGTTGGTCCAGCAGGTCGTCGAGGGCCGGGTGCGGGACGGACAGCAGGACGACGTCACTCGTCCGGGCCGCCTCTGCATACGTCGCGGAACGGGCCCGCTCGCCCAGCTCCTCGACGAAGGAGGCGAGTCGGTCCGGGTTCCGGGAGCCGAAGGTCACCGTGTGCCCGGCCGCGAGCCAGTGCCTGCCGAGCGGGCGGCCGATGTTTCCGGCGCCCAGGATGCCGATGGTCAGGGGCGTCGTCGTATCCGCCATCACGAACTCCTCGGTGTCTTAGGCGAGATGTCGCGGTCCGTGGTGATGTCGGGCCAGACCAGAGCGGTCGAACCCCAGGTCACGCCGCCGCCGAAGGCGCTCAGCAGGACGCGGTGGCCCGGTGCGAGCAGGCCGTCGGAGACGGCGTCGGCGAGCGCCAGCGGGATGGAGGCGGCGGAGGTGTTGCCCACGCGGTCGAGGTTGACGACCGTGCGTTCCTTGTCCATCCCGAGCTGATCGGCGACCGCGTGCAGGATGCGTACGTTCGCCTGGTGGCCGACGAACCAGTCCACGCTCTGAGCAGCCCAGCCGGCGCGGTCGAGCACTGCCTGGGACGACTCCGCCATGCGCGTGACGGCGTGCCGGAACACCGGCTTGCCCTGCATGCCGAAGTACGAGTCGGCCGGGCGCGGTCCGGGCTCGGCGGCCCCGGTGACCGGCTGCCGTGAACCGCCGCCCGGCACCATGATGAGATCCTTCAACGAACCGTCACTGCCGAGGTCGTGGGCCAGCAGCGCGCCCGGCTCGGAGGGGTCGCCGGCCCGCAGCACCACGGCTCCGGCACCGTCGCCGAAGATGACCGAGGTGGTGCGGTCGTCCGGGTTGAGGATCGTGGAGTACGTCTCCGCGCCGATGACCAGCACGCGTTCGGCGACACCGGCGGCGATGGCACCCGCGGCGCAGGCCAGTGCGTAGACGAACCCGCTGCACACGGCGGCCACGTCGTACGCCGCGACGGTCCGCAGGCCCAGCCGGGAGGCGACCTGGGGAGCCGTCGCCGGGCACGGGTGGTCCGGGGTGGTGGTGGCGAGGACCACCAGGTCGACGTCGGCCGAGCCGGCCGACTTCAGCGCGCGGGCGCCCGCCTCCACGGCCAGGTCGCTGGTGGCGGTCCCGGTGTCGGCCCAGTGCCGTTGCGCGATGCCCGTCCTGGTCCGGATCCATTCGTCCGAGGTGTCCATGGTCCGCGAGAGTTCCTCGTTGGTCACGACGCGGGGCGGGACGTAGGTGCCGAGCCCGGTGAGGACCGCCGCTGTGTTCATGCCGCCGCCTCCCTCGCCGGCGGCCGTGCGGAAAGTGCGCGTCTGGGAAGGGGGACATGCATCAAGGAAGCCTCCTTGGCTGCCGGTGGGGGCCGGTACGGGCAGCCGCGCCAGGCATGGTGGAAGGGCCGCCGCTGCTCGGTGGAGGGCGGCGGACGGGAGACGTCACCAGTGGGTCTGGTACGCGGTCACCGGACGCGGCTCGATACGAAGGGCGCGAGCGCCGGGCCGTCTCGAAGACGTACGCGGACTCGAAGACGTACGCCGTCTTGAAGACGTACGACGATTATCCGGCGGCGGACAGGTCCCTACCAGACGGTGTTGGCGCTGTGACTGCCCGCGGTGGTGGCACGACCACCACGATGGCCTCTACTGGCAGGCGCACGGGGGACCGGCGACGCCCGGCGGCAGGTACACCAGGAGTCGGGTGCAGGCGGCCTCGTCCAGGTCCATGGTGAACAGCACGAAGGGGCGAGGGCCGCCCTCGGGGTGGTTCAGCTCGACGGTCGTCGGCAGACACTGCTCGACTTCGTGGCGGGCCCAGAAGTCGGCGAACAGCTCGCTGTCCGAGGACAGTTGGTCCGCCATCTGCTCGTATCGGGGATCGTCGGGGACGTAGGAGGCCTGGAGCCGGAACCGGGCGGTCATCTTACGGGCGACCTGCGGCCGGTTCGGATACTGCCCGCCGTGGCTGCCGGTGAACAGGCTGGCCAGGAAGTTGTGGTTGCCGTCGTGGCCCAGGTGCAGCACATCGCGCGCGAGTTGGTTGACCGCGAGAACGTCCCAGTAGCGGTCGATGACGCACGACGGTCCTAATAACTGGGTGTCGACCATCCGTTGGAACATCTCGAGGTTCGGGTGTTCGGCCTCGGACACCGGCAGCGGCGGGTTGACGTCGGCCAGCCGGTACAGATGGACGCGTTCGAGTTCGCTCAGGCGCAGGGCCCGGCTGATCGCGTCGAGTATCCCGTCCGACACCTTGATGGGACGGCCCTGCTCCAGCCATGCGTACCAGGACGCGCTCACCCCGGCCAGGACCGCGACTTCCTCACGCCGGAGGCCGGCGCTGGCCCGCCTGCCGGTGGTGGTCAGCCCCACGTCCGAGGGGGAGAGCCCCGCACGCCGGCTGCGCAGGAAGTGGGTCAACTCGCTGCGACGCTTCTTCTTGCTGCCGGTGGTGGGTGGCACGTTCATGCCAGCCGACGGTAGAGCGCTCTCAACGCACTGTCAGCGGCGCGAATCACACTCCAGGTGGTTTGAAATATCGGACAGCGGTGAACCCCCGTTCAGGCCTCGACCGCCCCGAGTGCGCGCCTCAACTCCTCGAAGAACAGGTCCTTTTGCTCCCGGACGAAGAAGTGCCCGCCGGGCAGTGTGTGGAGGGCGAAGCGCGCGCTCGTGTGGACGCGCCAGGCCTCGGCGTCCGCCACGGTGACCAGCGGGTCGCGGTCGCCGATCATGACGTGGAGGGGGCAGGGCAGCGGCCGATGCCCCGACGGGGGCCGGCGGTGGGTGCCGCACACGCGCAGGTCCTCCCGGAGCTGGTCCACGACGGCCCGCATCCGTGCCGGGTTCTCGCGCAGCAGCCGGCCCGCTCCGCCCAGACCCAGCAGCAGATCCAGGGCCGCTTCGTCCGACGGTGCCACCTCCAGGGCGGGGGCGGGCGGCAGGTGCGGCGCGCGATGGGCCCCGGCCACGAAGCAGGCGGGCGCGCGCCGTCCCGCGGCGAGTTGACGCTGTGCCACACCGTGGGCGACCAGTGAACCCATGCTGTGGCCGTAGAAGGCGTAGGGACGGTCGAGGGCGGGGGCGAGTTGTCGGGTCACCTCGTCCACCAGGGCGTCCATCGTGCTCACGGCACCGGGTACGCCGGGTGCGCCGGCCGTCGGCGCCGACCGCGGCGGCATGGGTACCGGCACCACCTCCACACCGCTGCCGAGCCGGTGTCCCCAGCCCGCGAAGGACCAGGCGCTGCCGCCCGCGTGGTGGAAGCAGAAGAGCCGAAGCCGTGTGACCTCGCCCCGCGTCGGCGTGCCTGTCGTCGGGTTCGTGCCGGTGTTCGCCGTGGTCCGGAACATGCCCGTCAGTCTGCCGCCGAGGGTCGGCGGGAGGCAGTGTGTGCCGAACCGGGTGGTGCCAACACCATCACTGGCGCATTTGCGAGGGGAGAATTCAGGCCACGTTCCGGAGTTCGCCGAAAAGCGTTGGAAAAGGCTCTCTATAGAATTACTTGAAAGCTGTAGTTGCGATCGCGTTGTCTAGTCCAATACACTGCCGCTCGCTGCGGAACTATTCTCCAGTGCTTTCGGCAGGGTTCACCCGTCGGAGCCCTCCGGATTCCAGCGCAGCGTGGACGCTCGCAGCGCGGCGAGAATGTCGACGCCTAGAGAGGTCAGAGGAAAGAGGCCGATACATGCAGGTGACTGCATCCCCCCCAGTATCCGGACTTGTGCGGCGCGTCAAACTGCGTCACTTCTTACGTGCCCGCCGGGCGGAGATAACGCCCGAGGAAGTCGGGCTGGTGAGCGTGGAGCGAAGGCGCACTCCCGGACTGCGCCGGGAGGAGGTGGCGGCCCTGGCCGGGGTCGGCGTCTCCTGGTACACCTGGCTGGAACAGGGACGTGACATCAACGTCTCGGATGCGATCGTGAACGCGGTCAGCAACGCCCTGCGGCTCGAAGGCTGCGAGCGCGACTACTTCTACCGGCTGGCCGGTCACAACCCGCCGCAGCGCGCGGCGGGCAGGTACCAGGACGCCGTGCATGCGCGGATGTGCGAGCTCGTCGAGGGGTGGGCGGCCAATCCCGCCTACATCACCGACAGATACGGCCGTATCGAGTTGGCCAGTCGCTCGGCCCGCACGCTGTTCCGGCTCAGCGAGAGCGGTGACAGCTGTCTGGTGAAATTCTTCACCGAGTCGTCCGTGCGCGCGAAATACGCGAACCCCGACGAGGTCGGACGGGGTCTGGTCGCCCAGTTCCGGGTGCAGTCGGCCCGCTACTCGGAGGATCCGGAGTTCGGCCGCATCGCCGAATGGCTCTGTGAGCGCAGCGACCGGTTCGCCGAATTGTGGGACTCCCACGAGGTCGACGACCGGAGCCAGAACGTGCGCAGGATCGCCCACCCCCGGGTCGGCGTGATGGTCTTCAACCGCGTGACCATGCGGGTGCCGGAGCACCCCGAGTCGCTTCTGACGCTGTACCTCGCCCAGTCCGGGACGGACGCGCCCCAGCGGTCCCACGCCGAGGCGGCCTGAGCCGTACGCTGACGCGACGACAAACGCCGGTTCGGGACACCGGCGTGCTCGTCGTGTCCCACGGGGCCGCCGGGATCCGGGACCCCGTTTCCCTCGCTGGTGGTGTTCGCACCACCACGATGAGCAGACACTTCCTCCATGACGCCGCGCCTCCCACGATGAATGCGTGGGACACGGCGGAATTCCGGTCGCTCGGATTTCCCGCTCTTTCATGTGACGGCATTCCTGATGCGCGGAGGAAGAAGATGGATAACTCGATCGTCGGTCGTGTGGTCGCGGTGCTGGGTGAACTGACCCTGCCGACAACGGATGTCACGCCGGACACCACTTTCGACTCGATGGAGATCGACTCACTGCTTCTCGAAGAGCTGGCGCTGCGTTTGCAGAAGACCTTCGGCATCGAGATCGAGATGGGTGAACTCGTCCCCGAGCAGACCATCGCCGAAGCCGCCGCGGTACTCGCGTCCAAGGGCGTCACCGTAGTCTGACGGGCTTTGTGAGACGTTCGCACCGTGAATTCTCGCCATTCTCCCCACCCCCGCATTACCCCGACGCGACCGGCGGACCGTCGGCCGTGCCGTCCACCACGTCTCAAGCGAGAGGAAACACCCATGTCTTCCCCCCTGCTCGTGCTCAACGAAGTCGCCGCGGCCCCCGGCAAGGCGGACGGCGTCCTGGCCGAGTGGAGCGCCCTGAACCAGAAGGAGCCGGTGCCCGGGCGCACGCTGTACCGCAGCACGGACGACGACAACATCCTTGAGATCACCCCCGTCACGGACCTCGCGGAGCTGGGCGCTCTCAACGTGGTCTGGCACAAGCTCTGGGAGAGGGTGTCCGCGGACCTCGCCACGGATTTCCGGCGCCATCTGCTGGAGTTCGTCGAGGCGCCCAAGGACATCGCGGAACCGCTGCCCGGCACGCCGTATGTGCAGCTGCGGCACATCGAGGTGAAGCCGCGCGAGTACGCCGCCTACCGCGAGTGGCGCGAGAGCACCATCTTCGATGTCGTCCGGCGTGCGGACCAGGTGACCGCGTTCCTGGCCTACCACTCGCTGCTGAGCACCGAGCCGGGCGTGATGTTCGTGTCCGGCTTCGAGTGCGAGCCGGCCGAGTACCAGAAGGTCTTCACGTCGCCGGAATACCAGGAGATCGTCCAGCAGGCCGGCGACCGCTACATCGTGGGCGGCGAGAGCGGCCTGTACACCCGCGTCTACCGGCGCGCCGATGTCTGAGCCGGGCACGGTTGCCGGCCCGGTGGCGCCCGCCACCCCGAACCGCACGGAGACCCACGAGCTCAGTCTCACCACCCAGGGCCCGCTGTACCCGCCGAGCGAAGTCATGGACGGCGACGGCGACTTCGTGGTGGTGGGCATGATCAACCGGACCACCCCGGAGGGCGCGACCGTGCCCGAATGGGGCGCCGCGGTGGTCTCCCCGGACAGCCCCGTCCCCGAGTTCGGCACCCTCGCCCCGTACACGGTGGTGCGTGAACTGGACACCGACCCCGACGGGGCGGACCGCGACCTCGTCCTGTACACGCTGCCGCTGCCCCTGCCGTGCAACAACTACCCCATGCTGTTCGCGCCGGAGCAACTGCCCGACGCCGACCAGGTCAAGCGGCCGAGCCACGCCTTCCACGAGGTGCCCATCCCGGACCTGCGTGCCGAGGACGGACCCAAGGTCGTCGAACCGGTGACGTTCGGCGACTGGATGCGGGCGAGCGGAACCCTTCAGGTCGGGGTCACCGCGGACGGCCACTCGGGCACGTTCGACTTCGAGTTCTCCCGCCTCGTACCCCACAGCGTCTACACCGTCATGTCGTTGCGGGCCCACGACCTGGACCCCGCCGGACCGACCCGCCCCGGCCCGCTCGGCGTGCCGAACGTGTTCGTGACGGACGCGGACGGCTCCGGCCGGTACCACGCCACCATGCCGAACCCGTTCCCGGACCCGGACCTGCCCGGCGCCAACCGGATCATCAACGTGGTCGTGCTGTGGATGAGCTACCAGCGCAGCTACGGCGGCGCCATCGGGGAGTTCGGTCTCGGCGGCGACATCCACGCCCATCTCAAGCTGCGCGGCCCCTCCTTCCAGGAGCTGCGCACCAGCGGGGCCGCACGGCCCTGACGGACCACCAGCGCGCAATCCAGAGCACGAGAGAGCAACCCAGAGCACGAGAGAGGCCCCATGCCCATCATCTCCGTCACCACCTGGGACGGTCAGGACGACGCCCAGAGCCAGGAACTCCTGGAGGAACTGACCCGGACCGTCCGGCGGGTCACCGGAGCACCCCTGGACAAGATCACCGTCTACATCCAGGAGGTGCCCCGCAACCGCTGGGCGGAGGGCGGAGCCCTGGGCAGCGACCCGAAGTTCCCGGAACTGAGCCGGCGGCTCTCCGAGTAGCCCTCCGAGTAGCTCTCCGCGTAGCCCTCCGAGAAGGGAGAAGGCCGAATGCCCATGCCCCTTGAGACATCCAAGGGCACCGACGCCAAGCCGGACACGCTGTTCCTCGTGGGCGACGTGTTCGCCGAATTCGCCCACCACGAAGGCGTGCTGACCGTCTCCAGGCTGGCCCGCCGGATCAGGAACGGGACGTTTCCCGAGGCTCCCGAGGCCCCCGAGAACGCCGACACCGACGAGATCCGGGTGACGCTCGGCCAGGGCGTCTCCCCGTTCGACGTCCAGTTCGTCCGCGACACCCTCGCCCGGCGCGGCCTCGCCGACCGCGTCGTCATCGACGACCGGACCCTGCACGAGCGCGCGGGCCGGGAGATCGCGCACAAACACCGCCAGGAGAACGTGCTGATCTCCCGGCCCCGCACGGTCGGCGCCGACCGCTTCGAGGCCGACCTGCTGGTGGACGCCGGCAACGAGGTGATGTCCGACCACCTCACCGGTGAGCACATGCAGGGAATGCTCGCCATGGAAGCCGGGCGGCAGATGTTCATCGCGGTGGCCGAGCAGTTCTACCTGCCGCCCGAGGCGGTCGGCAACAGCTACTTCGTCATCGACAGCTTCGCCACCCGGTACCGCAACTTCCTCTTCCCGCTCCCGGCGGTGGTGCGGTGCGACGTCCTGTCCCACCGCTCCCCGCACCGCACCCGCACGACGTTCCACTGCGAGATCGCCGTGAGCCAGAGCGGATCGGACACCGCGGCCATGGAGGTCCGGTTCACCGCCTTCGACAACCACCTCTCCCATGCCAAGGAGACACGGGCGGCTGCGCACGCCCTGGAGGCCGCCACGGCACTGGCGGCGGCGACCGCCGCGGCGGACCCGGCCAAGACAGCCGTCCGAACGTCGTGACCACGACGGACGGCTGCGCCTGAAACGGCGGCCCGTGTGCGGCGGGCCGCCGACCGTCGTGACAAGGAGGACCCGGCACATGACAGACCCGCAACGCCCGTTATTGCAACGTCCCTTATTGGTCTTCAGCGACGTCGACGAGACGCTGATCAACGTCAAGAGCATGTTCGACTTCCTCCACTACCGACTGGTGCGCCGGCACGGCACGGCCGGCGAGGAGGAATACGAGCGGATCATGGCCGTGATCCGCCGGCGCGCCGCCGACGGAACGCCCCGCGAGGACATCAACCGCTTCTACTACCGCCACTACACGGGCGAGTCCGTGGCGGAGATCAAGAGCCTGGCCGACGACTGGTTCACCGAGCGCTCCGCCTCCACCCGGGGCTTCTACATCGACTCCACCCGCGCGGCCCTGCGCGCCCACCGGGCCGAGGGCGCCACGATCGTCCTGGTGTCCGGCTCGTTCCCGCCCCTGCTGGAGCCGCTGGCACGCGAGGTGGGGGCCGACGCCGTCCTGTGCACCCGCCCGCGGATCGCGGCCGGCGCCTACACCGGGGAGGTCGACACCCCTGTCATCGGGGAGGGCAAACGGGCCGCGGTACTCGGGCAGTTGGCGGCCAGACCCGACGTCGACCCCCTCGACTGCTACGCCTACGGCGACCACATCTCCGACCTGCCGATGCTGGAACTCGTGGGGCACCCCGTGGTCGTCGGGGACGACACCGAGCTGCGTGACCGACTGGCGGACCGTGCCGCGCGGCTGTCCGGGACCGGGCGGGCCTCGTGAGCGAGCGCCCGTTCCACGTGCTGCTGGGGCCCGACGGGGCCGGCAAGTCCTCGGTCATGGGACACCTCGCGCGCCAGCTGCCCGAGTGGCGGATGGTGTCGACGGACAGCGCCTTCGTCGCCCCCGAGCACGCGCTGATCCCCCGGCTGCGGAGGGACCTCACGGACCGGCTGCTGCCGGGCCTCGGCACCGCCTACTCCGTGGACTTCCTGGCCAGCGTGCTCCAGACGGCCGTCGTCCACCTCAGGGACCAGGTCCGCGACAGCGACCCCGGCGTGCCCATGCTCGTCGACTCCTACTATTACAAGATCCTGGCGAAGTGCCGGCTGGCCGGCGTCCAGGACAGCCGTATGTACTCCTGGTGGCGAGCCTTCCCCCGGCCCAGCCGGGTGGTCTTCCTCGACGTCCCGCCCGAGACCGCGTGGCGCCGCCGGGGCGCCGGAGCGGAGCTCAACGCCCTGGAGCACGACGGCGCCGACGGCGACTGGGCGGGCTTCGAGCGCTACCAGAAGAACCTGCGCAAGCTGCTCCTGGAGGAGATCCGGGACCTGCCGGTGACCATGCTCCCCGAACACACCGGAGTCGACCGCGCCGCCCGAGCGGTACGGGAGGTGCTGGCCGCGTGAGGGCACCCGCCGACACCCCCGCGCCCGCCGGCGCCCTCGCCCCCGCTTCCGTGTGGCACACCCCGGGCCACCCCGGCCGCTACCGCGAGCGGGTCCTCGCCGCACGCGAGCGGCTGGCCGGCGACCACGCCGACCTGTGCGGCGCGCAACAGCGCGTCCTCGCCGACCTGCTGGAGTTCAACGCCGGCACCGAGTTCGGGCGGCAGCACGGCTTCGGCCGCATCCGTACGATCGACGACTTCCGCAAGGCGGTCCCGGTGCGGGACTACGCCGCCCACGCCCCGCTGATCGAGCGGACCGCCGCCGGGGAGCGGAACCTGCTGTCGGCCGACGCCCCCGCGGTGTACTTCACCAGCAGCGGCAGCACCGGAGCGCACAAGAAGATCCCGGTCACCCCGCGCTTCATGAGCACGACGTTCATGCCGTTCTACTTCGCCGCGTGGGCCCCGCTGATCGAGCACTTCCCGGAGGTGCTGGACCGGCCCGACGCCGTCCTCAACCTCAAGCACGATCCGCTGACCACCCCGCCCACCACAGCCGACGGCCACCCCCATGTGGGCGCCAGCCAGGTGGACTTCGGCGCCAGGTTCGGCGAACCGCTCTCCGCCGAGCCCGGCACCGGCGCGCCCTGGGCGACCCTGCCGGTGCCGACCGAGCCCGGTGACCACCTGGAACGGGCGTATCTGCGGCTGCGGCTCGCGGTGCAGAGCGATGTGCGGTGTCTGATAGGCATCAACCCGGCGATGATCGCCGCCGTCCCGTACCAGCTGAACCTGTGGTGGCCACGGATCGTGCGGGAGGTCCGCGACGGCACCCTCGGCGGCCTGCCCCACCGCGCCCCGGACCCCGACCGCGCCGCCGAACTCCAGCGGCTGGCCGACTACTTCGGGACCGTACGCCCCGCCCATGTGTGGCCCCGCCTCCGCGCGCTGTTCTGCTGGACGACCGGCGTGGCGTCCCTGTATCTGCCCGCGCTGCGCGAGGAGTTCGGCACCGGGGTCACCGCGCTGCCCGCGCCCGTGGCCGCCTCGGAGGGGCCGGTCGGCGTGGCGCTGGACCGGCACCCCGCGGCGGGCGGTCTCGTCGCGTCGGCCTCGGTGTACGAGTTCGTGCCCGCCGAGCGGGATCTCGCCCCGGACAGCGAGACCCTGCTGCCGCACGAACTGGAGGCGGGCCGGGACTACCACGTGCTCTTCAGCCATGTCGGCGGCCTTTACCGGTACGCCGTGGGCGATGTGGTCCGGGTCGTGGACCGGGCCGGGGGAGTGCCCCGGGTGGAGTACGCGGGCCGGGGCGGCCGTTCCGACGCGGCGGGGGAGCGGCTGCGCGACGCCCAGGTGGTCCGGGCCCTGCGCACCGCCCTGGGCCGCGGCGGGCTCGCGCTGCGCAATGTGGCGTGCCGGGTGGAGACGGCAGGCGACGGCACCCCGCGCTATCGCTTCGCGATCGCTCCCCGCACCCCCTGGCACGCCGCCGAGACGGGCCGCTTCACCGCTGCCCTGGACCTCTGCCTGGCGGCGGAGTCCGACGAGTACGCCCGGGTCAGGGCGGCGGGCCGGCTAGCCGCCCCCGCGGTGAGCCTGTTGGACGCCGAGGCGTTCACCCGCGACTGGCACGCCGCGGTCGCCACGGGCATCCGCCCGACCCAGGTCAAGGACCGCCTCTTCCGCCGGGACGACGACCTCTGGCACCGCCTGACCGCCCCGCCTACCGGTTGACCGCCTGGCTCCCTCCCACCGACCGGTTGACCGCCCCTGACTTCCCCCCCCCGCCGCCTACCGGCTTGGCTGCCCCTGGTTCCCCTGCCGCCTACTGGCTGACCGCTGCTGGCCCCGCCTACCGGCTTGGCCGTCCCTGACTTTCCCCCCCCGCCTACCGGCTTGACCGCCGCTGACTTCCCCCGCCGCCTACTGGCTGGCCGCCCCGGCTTGCCGCCTCTTGGCCGTCCCTG
>NZ_FNHV01000001.1:750396-894534 GCF_900103585.1 Streptomyces sp. cf386 | reverse complement strand
ACTCCCACCCACTTGATGGGGTAAGGCTCCCAGTAGACGACTGGGTTGATAGGCCGGATCTGGAAGCACAGTAATGTGTGGAGGTGACCGGTACTAATAGGCCGAGGGCTTGTCCTCAGTTGCTCGCGTCCACTGTGTTGGTTCTGAAACCACGAACGGCCCCGCTGTAGTCACAGCAGCGGTGTGGCTTTGTTTGACAGTTTCATAGTGTTTCGGTGGTTATAGCGTGAGGGAAACGCCCGGTTACATTCCGAACCCGGAAGCTAAGCCTTACAGCGCCGATGGTACTGCAGGGGGGACCCTGTGGGAGAGTAGGACGCCGCCGAACTCCTTTTAGAGCTCTGGCTCTCGGGCACGCAGCCCGAGAGCCAGAGCTTTTTTGCGTTGGGGTAGGGTCAGGGGGCATCGTAAGTACGTTTCCCACAGGAGGCTCCCGGGTGGAGGTCCAGGAGACCCGCGTCCAGACGGACCGGGTCCTCACCATCCCCAACATCCTCAGCATGGCGCGGCTCGTTGGCGTGCCGCTGTTCCTGTGGCTGATTCTGAGGCCCGAGTTCGGCGGGCCGAAGAGCGACGGCTGGGCGCTTCTGGTGCTGGCTCTGAGCGGCGTCAGTGACTATCTGGACGGCAAGCTCGCGCGGCGTTGGAACCAGATCAGCAGTCTCGGCCGGCTGCTGGATCCCGCCGCCGACCGGCTCTACATTCTCTCGACTTTGGTCGGTCTCACCTGGCGCGAGATTCTGCCCATCTGGTTGACCGCTGCACTTCTGGCGCGAGAGCTGGTTCTGCTGGTGATGGTGGGCGTCCTCAGGCGCCATGGCTATCCGCCGCCGCAGGTGAACTTTCTTGGGAAGGCCGCCACGTTCAACCTGATGTACGCCTTCCCGTTGTTGCTGCTCAGTGACGGGAGTGGCTGGCTACCGTCACTCGCTGCTATTTTCGGATGGGCGTTCGCAGGATGGGGTACAACGCTGTACTGGTGGGCAGGAGTCCTCTACGTGGTGCAAGTCCGCCGCCTGGTTCGTGCGGACGCCATGGCCGATTGAACTCGCGGATTGAAGTGGGCGTAACGCCTCGATGGCCCGCGGCGGAAAAGTGCGGGACAATCTGGACGGGTGAAGTCGGCTAGACCGTCGTCTCTTCGAGGAGGACGCTTCCGACATGAAGGCCGTCGTGATGGCCGGGGGCGAAGGCACACGCCTGCGCCCCATGACCTCAAGCATGCCCAAGCCGCTTCTGCCGGTGGTCAACCGGCCGATCATGGAGCACGTTCTGCGGCTGCTCAAAAGGCATGGGCTGACCGAGACCGTGGTGACCGTTCAGTTCCTGGCCTCGTTGGTCAAGAACTACTTCGGTGACGGTGAAGAGCTCGGAATGGAGCTCAGCTATGCCAATGAGGAGAAGCCACTCGGTACCGCCGGAAGCGTCAAGAACGCCGAAGAGGCGTTGAAGGACGATGCTTTCCTCGTCATCTCCGGTGATGCCCTGACCGACTTCGACCTCACCGAGCTGATCAATTTCCACAAGGAAAACGGCGCGCTGGTCACCGTCTGTCTGACTCGTGTGCCCAATCCCCTGGAATTCGGCATCACCATTGTCGATGAGGAAGGCCGGGTCGAGCGCTTCCTCGAGAAGCCAACCTGGGGTCAGGTCTTCTCGGACACGGTGAACACCGGCATCTATGTCATGGAGCCCGAGGTCTTCGACTATGTCGAGCCCGACGTTCCCGTGGACTGGTCCGGTGATGTCTTCCCGCAGTTGATGAAGGAGGGCAAGCCGATCTATGGGTATGTCGCGGAGGGGTACTGGGAGGACGTCGGCACTCACGAAAGCTACGTGAAGGCGCAGGCCGACATTCTGGAGGGCAAGGTCGACGTCGAGATCGACGGCTTCGAGATCTCCCCGGGTGTGTGGGTGGCGGAAGGCGCCGAGGTGCATTCCGATGCTGTGCTTCGTGGGCCGCTGTACATCGGCGACTACGCCAAGGTCGAGGCCGGAGCCGAAATCCGAGAGCACACCGTCGTCGGCTCGAACGTCGTCGTGAAGAGCGGAGCCTTTCTGCACAAGGCTGTTGTCCACGACAACGTGTACGTCGGGCAGCACAGCAATCTGCGCGGTTGCGTCGTCGGAAAGAACACCGACATCATGCGCGCCGCGAGGATCGAGGACGGCGCGGTCATCGGTGACGAGTGCCTGATCGGTGAGGAATCGATCGTTCAGGGCAATGTGCGCGTCTATCCGTTCAAGACCATCGAGGCCGGCGCCTTCGTCAACACCTCGGTGATCTGGGAGTCGAGGGGCCAGGCGCATCTCTTCGGTGCCCGTGGTGTCTCCGGAATCCTGAACGTGGAGATCACGCCCGAGCTCGCCGTGCGCCTCGCCGGTGCCTATGCGACGACCTTGAAGAAGGGGTCCACGGTCACGACGGCTCGCGACCACTCCCGTGGTGCGCGGGCGCTGAAGCGGGCGGTCATTTCCGCGCTGCAGGCCAGCGCCATCGACGTACGAGACCTGGAGAACGTACCCCTGCCTGTGGCGCGGCAGCAGACTGCGCGGGGCAGTGCCGGCGGGATCATGATCCGGACGACGCCCGGGGTGCCGGATTCCGTGGACATCATGTTCTTCGACGGGCAAGGGGCCGACCTGTCGCAGGCCAGTCAGCGCAAGCTTGACCGGGTCTTCGCGCGGCAGGAGTACCGGCGTGCCTTCCCGGGCGAGATCGGGGACCTGCATTTTCCGGCCAGTGTCTTCGACTCGTACACCGGGTCGTTGCTGCGGAACGTCGATACGACCGGGATCTCGGAGTCGGGGCTCAAGGTCGTGGTCGATGCGTCGAACGGGAGTGCCGGGCTTGTGCTGCCGAGCCTGCTCGGGAAGCTCGGCGTGGACTCGCTGACCATCAACCCCGGTCTCGACGAGTCGAGGCCCACGGAGTCGGCGGACACGCGGCGGTCGGGGTTGGTGCGGCTGGGAGAGATCGTGGCCTCGGCGCGGGCCGCGTTCGGGGTGCGATTCGACCCTGTCGGTGAGCGGCTGTCGCTGGTCGACGAGAAGGGGCGGATCGTCGAGGACGACCGGGCCCTGCTCGTCATGCTCGACCTCGTGGCCGCTGAGCGGCGCAGTGGGCGGGTGGCGCTGCCGGTGACCACCACACGGATCGCGGAGCAGGTGGCGGCCTATCACGGGACTCAGGTGGAGTGGACGACCACGTCTCCGGACGATCTGACCCGGGTCGGTCGCGACGACACGACGATTTTCGGTGGTGACGGCAGGGGCGGGTTCATCATCCCGGAGTTCAGCAGCGTCTTCGACGGTACGGCGGCCTTCGTAAGGCTGATCGGGCTGGTGGCGCGGACGCAGCTCACGCTCAGCCAGATCGACGCGCGGATTCCGCGGGCGCATGTCATCAAGCGGGATCTTGCGACTCCCTGGGCCGTGAAGGGGCTGGTGATGCGGCGGGTCGTCGAGGCGGCCGGCGATCGCTTTGTCGACACCACTGACGGGGTGCGGGTGGTGGAGACCGACGGGCGCTGGGTGATGGTCCTGCCCGACCCGGCCGAAGCGGTCACCCATCTGTGGGCCGAGGGGCCGGACGACGCGTCCGCGCAGGCCCTGCTCGACGAGTGGGCGGCTGTCGTGGACAGCGCCGGCCGCTGAGGCAAGCAGCACGCGCGCGTGCCGGACAGGTGCCCTCGAACGGGGCCTGTCCGGCACGCCGGTGGGGCCATTCGGAGGTAGTGGTCGCAACGTGCGACGATGTGCGGCATGCCGCAGCCCCCCGTTCGGAGCACACCTACGCCCCCCTCGCGGCCGGACGCGTCCATGTCGCTGCTCACCAACGTCATGGATCACAGCCTCGACGACGGGTATGCCGAGGCTGCCGCCCGGAAGAAGGCCGCGGGCTACGGGGGTCTGCCCAAGACGCTGCGGGCGAAGCTGGGGCTCGCTGCTGGTCTAGTGCTCGCGGCGCTCGTGGTGACCGTGGGAGCGGCGCAGGCGCGGGTCACGGCGCCGGTCATGGCCAAGGAGCGCGAGGAACTGATCGACCGCATCGACCGTGAGACGGCGGCGGCGGATCAGCTGGAGGAGTCCGTCGACCAGCTGCGTGACGACGTGAACGCGAGGCAGCGCGAGGCGCTGAAGACGACGGGCGACAGCGACCAGGCCGAGCTGGTGGGCATCCTGGCGGGTGCCGTAGAGGTGCACGGGCCCGGCGTGAGGCTGGTCGTGAACGACGCCAAGGAAGCCTCCACGGATGGCGACGGCAATCCGCGCGGGACATCCGGGTTCTCCGACACCGGGCGGGTGCGCGACCGCGACATGCAGCGTGTGGTCAACGGACTGTGGGAGTCGGGAGCCGAGGCGATCTCCATCAACGGGCAGCGGCTGACGGCCCTGTCGGCGATCAGGGCCGCGGGTGACGCGATACTGGTCGACAACAAGCCGCTGGTTCCGCCGTACACGGTGCTCGCGGTGGGGGACGGGAAGCGGCTCAGCACCAGGTTCCAGGACAGCGCCGACGGGCTCTACCTGCACGCCCTGCAGGAGAACTTCGGGATCAGGACCAGCATTTCCGTGCAGGACGACCTCCGACTGCCCGCCGCACCGAGCGTGACCGTACGTACAGCACAGCCGAACACCGAGAAAACCGAGAAGGGCACATCGTGATCGCCGTACTGGGCCTCGTCGTGGGAGTCGTGGCCGGCCTGTTGGTCCGGCCTGAGGTTCCGGCGGTCGTCGAGCCTTATCTGCCGATCGCCGTCGTGGCGGCGCTGGACGCCGTCTTCGGGGGTCTGCGGGCCATGCTCGACGGCATCTTCGACGACAAGGTCTTCGTCGTGTCGTTTCTGTCCAACGTGGTCGTGGCCGCGCTGATCGTGTTCCTGGGTGACAAGTTGGGCGTGGGTGCCCAGCTGTCCACGGGTGTCGTCGTCGTGCTTGGCATCCGGATCTTCTCCAATGCCGCGGCGATTCGCCGGCACGTGTTCCGGGCGTGAGGCCGATGAGCAACCACGACGAGACCCCCGAGAACAGGCTGCGCAAGGAACTGCCCGAGGAGGTGCCGGCGGTCGGTGCTGCCGAGGCCGTGCAGGCTCCTGAGGAGCAGCAGACCGGGCTGAGCGGGCGGCAGCGGCTGGTGCAGGGGCTGTGGCCGCCGAGGGTCACCCGGGCCCAACTCATCGTCGCGCTGCTGTTGTTCGGCCTCGGCTTCGGCCTGGCCGTCCAGGTCGCGTCGAACAGCGACGGTGACAGCGCCCTGCGTGGCGCACGTCAGGAAGATCTCGTTCGCATTCTCGATGAACTGGACGACCGTACTCAGCGTCTTGAGGACGAGAAGCAAGGTCTCGAAAAGCAGCGCGACGAGCTGGAGAACAGCTCGAACCAGGCTGAGGAGGCCCGCAAGCAGACGGTCGAGAAGGAGAGGCAACTCGGCATTCTGGCGGGCACGGTGGCCGCGCAGGGACCAGGCATCACGTTGACCATCGACGACACGAAGGGGACGGTCGAAGCGGACATGCTGCTCGACGCGATCCAGGAGCTGCGCGCGGCCGGCGCGGAGGCGATCCAGGTGAACGGCGTACGCGTCGTCGCCGGTACCTATCTGACGGAATCCGGCAACAGCGTGAGCGTCGACGGGAACAAGATCAACGCTCCCTATCGTTTCAAGGTCATCGGCAAGCCGCAGGACCTGGAGCCGGCGCTCAACATCCCTGGAGGCGTGGTGCAGACTCTCGAGAAGGAGCAGGCCACCGTGACCATCGAGCGGTCGGACAAGATCGTTGTGGACGCCTTGCGAGCGGCGAAGCGGCCTGACTACGCTCGGTCGTCCTCCCAGTGAACCGGCGGTGCATGGGGGACGTCCGGCGAGGGCATGAGGTTGCGGGGGGTCGGCGCACCGAATGGGTGGTGCGTGGTGGAAACTGTCTGGTGGAGACGGACGTTGTGAAGATGTCCGGGTCGGCCAGAGTGAGCAGTCAGGGTTCGTCCTGCCCCACGGGCGGGTCTGTTTCGGTCAAGGGGAATCGCCCGTGAAGTTGTTTGCGAAGTTGTTCGGCAAGAGCGCGCGAGAGGGTAGCGACAACGCGACCGCTCGTCATCGCGCACAGGGAGACGAGGAAGGGCAGCGTCCCCTGTTCCGGGATCAGGTGTCTGGACCGGGCGGTGACATTTCCGGAGGTCAAGGCGCGCCGTCAGTTGACCCTGGCCAGTCCGGCGGCATAGGTTTCGGGCAACCGTCAACCTCAAGTACGGGTGGAGGGTTTTCCCCGATGTCGGCCCTGGTGTGTACGAGGTGCGGTAACCGCAACGCGGAGAACAGCCGCTTCTGTTCCAACTGCGGCGCTCCGCTGCGGGCCGGTGCCACGCCCGAGCGCCCGTCCGAGACGACCTCCACGATCTCCATCTCCGGCCTTGAGGCCTACGACGCCGAGGTCACCGGCCAGACGCAGATCCCGGCGCTGTCTCCCGAGGCCCAGGCGGCCGTCGACGCGCTGCCGCTGGGCTCCGCGCTGCTGGTGGTGCGTCGCGGGCCGAACTCGGGCAGCCGTTTCCTCCTGGACGGCGATCTGACCACGGCCGGGCGGCATCCGCAGAGCGACATCTTCCTGGACGACGTGACGGTCTCGCGTCGCCACGTGGAGTTCCGTCGCGCCCAGGACGGCTCGTTCACGGTGGCCGATGTCGGCAGTCTGAACGGTACGTACGTCAACCGTGAGCGGATCGACCAGGTCGCTCTGAACAACGGCGACGAGGTGCAGATCGGCAAGTACCGGCTGGTCTTCTACGCGAGCCAGCGGGGCTACTGACCCTCCCCCGGAGTCCATCCGGGGAGACCCAGGGAAGGTCCATGCTGAAAACACCGAGTGGCGGTGCCAGGCCCGGCACCGCCGCCGCGGACAGTCGGCTGATGAGCATCGGCACGGTCCTGAACGGGCTGCGCGAGGAGTTCCCTGACATCACCATCTCCAAGATCCGCTTTCTGGAGTCGGAGGGTCTTGTCGAGCCGCAGCGGACCCCCTCGGGGTACCGCAAGTTCAGCGCGCAGGACGTCGAGCGCCTCGGCCATGTGCTGCGGATGCAGCGGGACCACTATCTGCCGCTCAAGGTGATCCGCGAGCATCTGGACGCCATGGAGCGCGGTGAAGCCGCCCCCCTGCCGACCCTGTGCCGCCAGCGGGACGGCGAAACCGTTCTGGAGCCCGTCGAGGGGCCCACGGTGGCCCGGGTGGGGCGCGCCGAGCTGCTCGTGGCCGCCGGGATCGGTGAGCAGGAGCTCGAGGAGTGGGAGTCGTACGGCCTGATCGCTCCGTTGCCGGGCGGGGCGTACGACGCGGAGGCGGTGACCGTGGTCTCGCTCGTGGCCGAGCTGGGGCGGTTCGGGATCGAGCCGAGGCATCTTCGGGTGATGAAGGCGGCGGCCGACCGTGAGGCCGGGCTCGTGGACCAGGTCGTGGCACCCCTCAGGCGTCACCGCAACCCGCAGACCAGGGCTCACGCGGAGGCCCGTGCGAAGGAGCTGGCGGGACTGACGGTGAAGCTGCATGCCGCGCTGGTGCAGACCGCTCTCGGGGTGCGGCTGCCCTGAGCCGGGCATACCCGGGATCGGCCGGATCGGCCACCCGTTCTCGGCCCGACTACCCAAACGTCCCGGGCACGGCCTAGGGTTGCTGTGTGAACGAGCTCGATGTCGTAGGTGTCCGGGTCGAAATGCCCTCCAACCAACCGATCGTGCTCCTGCGCGAAGTGGGAGGCGACCGCTACCTCCCTATCTGGATCGGGCCGGGGGAGGCGACGGCGATCGCCTTCGCCCAGCAGGGCATGGCCCCTGCGCGACCGCTGACCCACGACCTGTTCAAGGACGTGCTGGAGGCCGTCGGTCAGGAGCTCACCGAAGTGCGCATCACGGATCTGCGTGAGGGCGTCTTCTATGCCGAGCTGGTCTTCGCCAGCGGCGTCGAGGTGAGCGCCCGCCCGTCCGATGCCATAGCGCTGGCCCTGCGCACCGGAACGCCGATCTACGGCAGCGACGGGGTGCTCGACGATGCCGGCATCGCGATTCCGGACGAGCAGGAGGACGAGGTGGAGAAGTTCCGCGAATTCCTCGACCAGATCTCGCCGGAGGACTTCGGCACCAGCAGTCAGTGAGGCGGCGTGGGCTGCTCGGCGGGTCGCGGTCCGTGAACGGGCGGCCCACAGCCGGTTGCGGCTCAAATGCCGGCATTTGCCGGAGGCGAGTGAGAGCGTCCCGGGGCCTTGTCCGAGAGCATTCGGCTAGCCTTTCCCCGCGGTGGGGTGCGGGAAACCACTCCTAGGGTGATTATCACTCGGCGTGCCGAGTGTGGCGATCGTTGACGCACCCCTGGTGACTGCCTACCGTCGAGAAGGCAGGTCAAGGACGGAGGTCGGCGTGAGAAGCAGCGGCGACGGTGCGGGTGGGGGCGCTTCCGGGCGCAGTCTCGAGGCGAAGACGAGCGGACCGTACCCGCTTCAGGGCAGCGCGACCGATCATGCTCCGCAGCGACCGACGGCCGTGCCGAGCAGCGGCGGAGGGGCGGCGTCCATGGAGTCCGAGGAGATCGGCTACCGGGGTCCGACGGCGTGTGCGGCCGCCGGCATCACCTATCGGCAACTCGACTACTGGGCGCGCACCGGCCTTGTCGAGCCGAGCGTGCGACCCGCGTACGGGTCGGGGACCCAGCGTCTGTACAGCTTCCGGGACGTCGTCGTCCTGAAGATCGTCAAGCGGTTCCTCGACACCGGTGTGTCGCTGCAGAACATCCGTACCGCCGTGCAGCATCTGCGGGAGCGGGGCTTTCGCGATCTGGAGCGCATGACGCTGATGAGCGACGGGGCGACGGTGTACGAGTGCACCTCGCCGGACGAGGTCCATGCACTGCTCCAGGGTGGGCAGGGGATCTTCGGGATCGCCGTGGGTGTGGTGTGGCGGGACGTCGAGAGCGCCTTGTCGCAGTTGCACGGGGAGCGGATCGACACCGGGGAGACATTGGTCGGGCACAACCCGGCGGATGAGCTGGCTCGGCGGCGTAATCGGGCGGTCTGAGCGGTCGGAACGGTCTGAGTGGCTGTTGCCGCAGGGCCTGGCGGCTGTCGGGTCGCCGACTGGGGGCGGCTTCGACGGGGCGGGTGGCCGACGGGCCGAGCGGTCGTAGCGGGGCAATGTCAGTGGCGTGAGGCAGCATCGGAGATGTGAGAAACGCGCCCACGATCCTGCATCTCGACATGGATGCCTTCTACGCCTCGGTGGAGCAGGCATCCAAGCCGAGCCTGCGCGGGAAGGCCGTGATCGTGGGCGGGCTCGGGCCGCGTGGAGTCGTCGCCACCGCGTCCTATGAGGCTCGGGTCTTCGGGGTGCACTCGGCGATGCCCATGGCCCAGGCGCGTCGGCTGGCGCCGAATGCCGCGTATCTCGTGCCGCGCTTCGGGGTCTACCGGGAGATCAGCGAGCTGGTGATGGGGCTGCTGGGGAAGCTGTCGCCGCTGGTGGAGCCGCTGAGCCTGGATGAGGCGTTCGTGGATCTGGACGCCGGGGGAGTGGCCTGGGACGAGCGGTCGGCGCGGTTGGTGGGGACGAAGCTGCGCGGCGATATACGGGCCGTCACCGGGCTTGCGGGGTCGGTGGGGCTGGCCGCGTCCAAGATGCTGGCGAAGATCGCCTCGGAGCAGGCCAAGCCCGATGGGCTGGTGCTGATCGAGCCCGGGACCGAGAGGGCGTTGCTCGGGCCGATGTCCGTGCGGACGTTGCCGGGGGTGGGGCCGGCGACGGGGGACCATCTGCGGCGGGCCGGGATCCACACGGTCGACGAGATCGCCGAGGCGGGGGAGGACGAGCTCGTACGGCTGCTCGGCAAGGCGCATGGGCATGCCCTGTACGCCATGGCGCTGGCGCATGACGATCGGCCTGTGGTGGCGGAGCGCGAGGCGAAGTCGGTCTCTGTCGAGGACACGTATGACGTGGACATCCATGATCGGGTCCGGGTCGGGCTGGAGGTGCAGCGGCTGGCCGATCGGTGTGTGCGGCGGTTGCGGGGGGCCGGGTTGTCCGGGCGGACGATCGTGCTGAAGGTGCGGCGGTACGACTTCTCCACGCTGACGCGGTCCGAGACGTTGCGGGGGCCTACGGATGATCCGGCGGTGGTGCGGGAGGCTGCGGCGCGGTTGCTGGATGCCGTGGATACGACGGGGGGTGTGCGGCTGCTGGGGGTCGGGGTGAGTGGGTTGGCCGACTACACGCAGGAGGATCTGTTCGCGCAGGCGGCGGGGGTTCGGGTGGAGGATTCCGAGGAGGAGGGGGATCACGGGGGGCCTGGGGAGGAGCGGGAGGTTGTGCCTGTTGAGCGGCGGTGGGTTGCCGGGCATGACGTGCGGCACGTCGAGTTCGGGCATGGGTGGGTGCAGGGGAGTGGGCTCGGGCGGGTGACTGTGCGGTTCGAGACGCCTGGGTCGGAGCCGGGGCGGGTGCGGACGTTTCGGGTGGACGATCCGGGGTTGGAGGCGGCGGAGCCGTTGCCGTTGGTGGCGCGAAGACCTGGGGGTTCGGGTGCGGGGGGTGGGGAGGGGGACTCGGGGGTGGAATCTGCGATGCCGGGCGGCTAGGGGGCGGGTCGGCTGGCGGGCGTGGGGTGGCTGGGGGCGTGGGGGAGCTTGGCTGCCGAGCCGAGCCGAGCCGGGGTTGTGGTTGCGCTGGAGGTGGGGACGCTCGCCCGCGCTTGCGGGGTGCCGCCTGCGCCCACCCGTGCCGCCCCAGCGGCACGACTGCCCGCAGGCTGGGTGGGTGGCGGGGACCTGGCGGCTGTGCTTGCTTGGGTGGGTTCTGTCCTAGCGGCGTGGGTGTCGGCAGGCTGGGTGGTGGCGGGACCCGGGGGTTGTGCTTGCTTGGGTGGGTTCTGTCCTAGCGGCGCCGCTGTCCGCAGGCTGGGTGGGAGACGGGGACCCGGCGGTTGCGCTTGCTTGGGTGGGCTCCGTTCCAGCTGCATGGCTGTCGGCAGGCTGGGTGGGCTTGGGTGTCGCGGGCTGTGCGGGGCGGGCCGGTAGCTGGGGTGGGTGTGGCCTCAGGTGCGCGAGGGCGGGCTAAGGAGCGCTCCAGCGGGTCGTTGGGGGATGGAGCGCGTCGTAGGGGGAGCAGGCGTGCTGTGAGAGCGCTTGTGCGGCGGGAGCGGAGTGTCGTGGGGTGGGGCCGGTGTGTCGTGGGCGCTGTGGTG
The DNA here is from genome assembly GCF_900103585.1 of Streptomyces sp. cf386. Classification (GTDB taxonomy): domain Bacteria; phylum Actinomycetota; class Actinomycetes; order Streptomycetales; family Streptomycetaceae; genus Streptomyces. Next base: position 883,315 of record NZ_FNHV01000001.1, on the reverse strand, counting down.
GAGTGAGGCAGGCGTGCCGCGGGCTTCATTATGGGGTGGGGCTGGAGCGCCGTGATGGTGGTTGTGGGGTGTGGCAGGCGTTTGGTGGGGGCTGCAGGGTGAGGCGGACGTTTTGGCGGGGCTGTTGTGGGGTGGGCCGGTGGGTCAGGTGTCGTCTGTGCCTGCCAGCTTGCCGAAGTCTCGGTCTGGGATGGGGGGTGGAGGGGCCACGTTCAGGCCGTAGTGGTGGTAGAGCTGGAGTTCCTGTTCGGGGGAGAGGTGGCGGCCTACGCCGAAGTCGGGGGCGTCCTTGATCAGGGCTCGTTCGAAGGGGACGTGGAGGGTGCCCTCTATGAGTTCGCTGGGCTCCAAGGGGACGAAGGCGTCCCGGGAGAACAGGCCGGTGCGTATCGCCGCCCATTCCGGCACCCCGGTCGCGTCGTCGAGGTAGACCTCGTCGATGGTGCCGATCTTGGTGCCGTTGCGGTCGAAGGCCTTACGGCCGATCAGGTTGCGCGGATCGATGTCGGTCTGCACGGGCCCTCCACTTGGTCGCAACTCATCCGTAAGCACTACGAAAGGGCACATTGGTGAGTGCGGCCACTCGAAGGTCCGTGCGTTGACCTCGCTGGTACTGTTGCTAGCGGCTGCTGACCCCGTGCGGGAGAGTCCTCCGAACACCATCGGAGGCGCCGAAGGAGCAAATCCTCCCCGGAATCTCTCAGGCACACGTACCGCACGGACGAGGTCACTCTGGAAAGCAGGGCGGGTGTCGATGGCCTCCGCTCTCACCGACGGTGAAAGCCGGGAGCCCTCGGGTGGCCCGGTGAAGCTCTCAGGTTGAGATGACAGAGGGGGAGGCCGTCGGGGTACCCGTGCCGTGGTGCCCCTCGAAGGTCGTGTCAGACCAGGAGGCCTCCGCAATGACCGCCCATCGCATTCCGCTCTCCGAGCTCGAGCAGGGTATTCCCTTCGAGCAGCGTCATATCGGCCCTGATCATGAGGCTCGGGCCAAGATGCTCGCCCACGTCGGGTACGGCTCGCTGGACGAGCTCACCGCCGCCGCGGTGCCGGATGTGATCAAGAACGCCGACTCCCTCGATCTGCCCGGGGCGCGTACCGAGGCCGAGGTGCTGGCCGAGCTGCGGTCGCTTGCCGACCGCAATCAGGTGCTGGACTCGATGATCGGGCTCGGGTACTACGGGACGTTCACTCCGCCGGTCATTCTGCGGAACGTCATGGAGAATCCGGCCTGGTACACCGCCTACACGCCGTACCAGCCCGAGATCTCGCAGGGGCGGCTCGAGGCCCTGCTGAACTTCCAGACCATGGTCGCCGAGCTCACCGGGCTGCCGACTTCCGGTGCCTCGCTGCTCGACGAGGGGACGGCGGCCGCCGAGGCCATGGCCCTGTCCCGGCGCATGGGGAAGAACAAGAAGGGTCTGTTCCTGGTCGACGCGGACGTCCTTCCGCAGACCATCGCCGTGATCGAGACCCGTGCCGAGCCGACCGGTGTGGAGGTCGTCGTCGCTGATCTCAGCGGCGGGATTCCGGCCGACGTCGCCTCGCGTGACATCAACGGCGTGCTCCTCCAGTACCCGGGCGCCTCCGGTGTCGTACGGGACATCAAGCCCGTCATCGAGCAGGCCCACGAGCTCGGTGCCCTCGTTACCGTCGCCGCCGACCTGCTCGCGCTCACGCTGCTGAAGTCCCCGGGTGAGCTGGGGGCGGACATCGCGATCGGTACGACGCAGCGGTTCGGTGTGCCGATGGGCTTCGGTGGGCCGCACGCCGGCTACATGGCCGTGCACGAGAAGTTCGCGCGCAGCCTGCCCGGGCGGCTGGTGGGTGTGTCCGTGGACGCCGACGGGAACAAGGCGTATCGGCTGGCCCTGCAGACGCGTGAGCAGCACATTCGCCGGGAGAAGGCGACCAGTAACATCTGTACCGCTCAGGTGCTGCTCGCCGTGATGGCCGGGATGTACGCCGTCTACCACGGGCCCGAGGGGCTGAAGGGCATCGCTCTGCGGACCCATCGGTATGCCGCCGTCCTCGCCGCGGGGCTCGCGGCGGGTGGGGTCGAGGTGGTGCATGGTGCCTACTTCGACACGTTGACCGTGCGGGTGCCCGCGAAGGCCGCCGAGGTCGTCGCCGCCGCCCGGCAGAACGGCGTCAACCTGCGTCTCGTCGATGCCGACCATGTGTCCATCGCCTGCGACGAGACCACCACGCGGACCCAACTGGGCGCCGTATGGACGGCGTTCGGGGTCGAGGGGGACATCGAGGCGCTGGACGCGGTGGCCGAGGACGGTCTTCGGGGTGGGCTGCTGCGCGACGACGAGTACCTCACGCACCCCGTCTTCCACCAGCACCGCTCCGAGACGGCCATGCTGCGTTACCTGCGCAGGCTCGCCGACCGCGACTACGCGCTCGACCGCGGCATGATCCCGCTGGGCTCCTGCACGATGAAGCTCAACGCGACCACCGAGATGGAGCCGGTCACCTGGCCGGAGTTCGGGCAGCTGCACCCCTTCGCGCCCGCCGAGCAGGTGCAGGGCTATCTGACGCTCATCCGCGAGCTGGAGGAACGTCTCGCCGAGGTCACCGGCTACGACAATGTGTCGCTGCAGCCCAACGCCGGGTCGCAGGGTGAGCTGGCCGGGCTGCTCGCCGTACGCGGGTACCACCGGGCCAACGGTGACGAGCAGCGGACCGTGTGTCTCATTCCGTCGTCCGCGCACGGCACCAATGCCGCGAGTGCGGTGATGGCCGGCATGAAGGTCGTCGTGGTGAAGACCGCCGAGGACGGCGAGATCGACGTCGAGGACCTGCGGGCGAAGATCGAGCAGTACCGCGACGAGCTGTCGGTGCTGATGATCACGTACCCGTCGACGCACGGTGTGTTCGAGGAGCACGTCGCCGACATCTGCGGGCAGGTGCACGACGCGGGCGGGCAGGTGTACGTCGACGGCGCCAACCTCAACGCCCTGGTGGGGCTTGCCAAGCCGGGGCACTTCGGCGGTGACGTGTCCCACCTGAACCTGCACAAGACGTTCTGCATCCCGCACGGTGGCGGCGGTCCGGGGGTCGGGCCCGTCGCCGTACGGGCGCACCTGGCGCCGTATCTGCCGAACCACCCGCTGCAGCCCGCCGCCGGGCCCGAGACGGGCGTCGGGCCGATCTCGGCCGCACCCTGGGGCTCCGCCGGGATCCTGCCGATCTCCTGGGCGTACGTCCGGCTCATGGGTGGCGAGGGGCTCAAGCGGGCCACGCAGGTGGCGGTGCTGTCCGCCAACTACGTCGCCAAGCGGCTGGAGCCGCACTACCCGGTGCTCTACAACGGGCCGGGCGGACTCGTCGCGCACGAGTGCATCATCGATCTGCGGCCGCTGACCAAGGCGACCGGGGTGAGCGTCGACGACGTGGCCAAGCGGCTCATCGACTACGGTTTCCACGCGCCGACCATGTCGTTCCCGGTGGCCGGGACGCTGATGATCGAGCCGACCGAGTCCGAGGACCTGGCAGAGCTGGACCGGTTCTGCGAGGCGATGATCGCCATTCGCGCGGAGATCGAGAAGGTCGGATCGGGTGAGTGGCCCGCCGACGACAACCCGCTGCGGAACGCCCCGCACACCGCGGGCGCGCTCGGCGGGGAGTGGGAGCACGCGTACGGCCGTGACGAGGCCGTGTTCCCGGCCGGGGTGTCGGCCGCCGAGAAGTACTGGCCGCCGGTGCGCCGGATCGACCAGGCCTTCGGTGACCGGAACCTGGTGTGCTCCTGCCCGCCGCTGGATGCGTACGAGGACTGACGTTCACGGGGTTCGTACCGAATCGACGTAGGCGAATGAAGGGCTCCGCCCTGGCCGTCCATGGCCGGGCGGGGCCCTTGTGCGTCACGCCGTCGTCAGTGCGACCTCCGTCGCCTTGACCAGCGCGACCACGGGGACGCCGGGGGACAGGGCGAGGTCGGTGGTGGCGTCCTTGGTGATGGCCGCGGTCAGGTCGGCGCCGTCCACGGCGATCTTGACCGAGGCCATCGCGCCGCCCATGGCGAGGCCGGTGACCGTGCCGGGGAGCTGGTTGCGGATGGACAGGCCCTTGACCGGGGCGGTGGCGAGGGAGATCTCCGTGGCTTTCACGAGGGCGGTCACGGCCGTGCCCGCGGTCAGGCCGAGGTCCTCGACGGCTTCCAGGGTGACCGCCGCGGTGAGGTCCTGGCCGCCGGCGAGACGGACCTTGACCGTTGCCATGACCTCGCCGGGGGTGATGGCGGTGACGGTGCCGGGGAGCTGGTTGCGGATGCTCAGGCTCATGGGGGACGCCTCGCTGACGGTAGGGGTTTGCGGCGTTTTGGGCTTGCGATTCCTACCGTAGTGCCCGCTTTTGTCCGATTACGTGCGGTCGATGTGGACGTTCGTCGACTTCACGCGGGCGGTGGCCTCCATGCCCACCTCCAGGCCCAGTTCCTCGACCGCCTCGCGGGTGAGGAGGGAGACCAGTCGGTGCGGGCCGGCCTGGATCTCGACCTGGGCCGCCACGTCGCCGAGTTTGATCGCGGTGACGATGCCGGGGAAGGCGTTGCGAACCGAGGTGTACGGCGTCTCCTCCTCGCCGCTGCCGGGCCTGGCGAGTTCGACCGAGAACGCGGCGAGGTCAGTGCCGTCGATGAGACGGCGTCCGGTTTCGTCGCGGTGGGTGGCCACCCGGCCTGCGTCCGCCCAGCGGCGTGCGGTGTCGGGGCTCACGCCCAGCAGTCGCGCCGCCTGGCCGATCGTGTAGGAGTGCATGGCGGTCACGATAGGGGGCATCGCCGGGAACCCCGGGTAGGGGGTTGGCCGTTGGATGTTTCGATGCGGCCTCAGTAGATCCCCGACGCCCGGAGCACCGCCCGAGCCGTCGCGTCGTCTATCTGGTGCCGCAGCCTCTCCAGTGCGTCGGTGCCTTCCTGCAGCGTCCCACGTTCTCGCGAGCGCTGTACCCCGCTGTCGAGCTCGTGCCACAGCAGCGGGTTGGCGATCAGGGTCCGTGGGTCGAGCTCCAGGCGGTGGCCGTCGGTGTCCCGCAGGATCAGGTGTGCGGAGAGATCGCCGTACAGGTGTACGGCCACCAGGGCGTCCGTCCGTATCTGCTGCCGTCGTACGAGCCCCCGGACCGCCAGCCATCCCGGGCCGGCGGTGACGCGCTGAGGGAGCAGGATCGTGAAGAGGACGGCCGTCATCGCCAGCCAGAGCAGGGTGCGGGCCGGTGTCAGGGTGTGCCCGTCCCAGTCGACCAACAGGGCCATGCCGAAGAAGGTCAGGGTGCAGCCCATGGCGAACCGCGCGCCGCCTGGCCAGTGGCGGTCGCCGGTCGGGGCCGGACGCGGTCTGCTGCCATGCACATGGTCGACGGTAGGTGGCCGGGGCGCCGGAGTGACCGCCCGTGACGCTGTTCTGACGCCTTACGAGTCATCGTTGACGCGATCCTGATGACCGCGGGCGTTTCAGCCGGTGTGCACCCGCGGCCTGTTGGGCCGGTCGGGCTCGGCCACGCGCAGCACCTCGCGGGTGACCGGGGCGACCTCGCCCTGGCCGAAGAGGAAGAAGCGCAGGAAGTTGGCGAAGGGGTTGCCCTCGGTCCACTCGAAGTAGATGTGCGGGATACAGCGGGTCGTGTCACGGACGTGCAGGAGCAGCGCGGCCAGGGCGTTGGGGACGGAGGAGGACTCAAGGGTGAGGACGCGGTAGCGGTTGTGCATGACCTCGCCGCGTACGGTCAGGCCCGCCTCGAACTCGGAGGGGTCGGTGACCGTCACCTCGACGAAGACGAAGTCCTCCTGGCCCGGGACGTCGTTGTCGTTGCGGATCTGCTCGATCTTGTCGCGGTACTCGGCCTTGTCCCGCCGGTCCGGCTCATTGGCGATGAACCGGATCTTGCGGCTGGCTATGTCCCTGACGAAACGTTCCGCCATGGGGTCGAGCGTCACGCTGGTCACGCGGAGCTCAAAGGCGCGCAGCAGCCGCGAGAGCAGGGAGATGAGGATGATGCCCGCGATGAAGCAGGCGCCGATCTTCACACCGTCGGGGCGCTCGATGACGTTCGCGACGGTCGTGTAGAGGAACACCGTCGAGATGACCGCGAAGCCGATGAACCAGTTGCGCTGGCCGGCCTTGCGGGCCGCGATGGTCACGGCGATCGCGGCGGAGCTGATCAGGACCAGCACACCGGTGGCGTAGGCGCCGCCCTGGGCGTCGACGTCGGCGTCGAAGATCCAGGTCACCAGGAAGGCGACCAGCGTGAACACGATGACCATGGGGCGTACCGCGCGCGCCCAGTGCGGGGCCATGCCGTAGCGGGGCAGATAGCGAGGCATCAGGTTGAGCAGGCCGGCCATGGCGGAGGCGCCGGCGAACCACAGGATGGCGATCGTCGAGACGTCGTAGACCGTGCCGAAGGCGTTGCCGAGGTACTCGTGGGCGAGGAAGGCGAGCGCGCGGCCGTTGGCCTCGCCGCCCGGCTCGAAATCCTTCTCCGGGATCAGGAGCGTGGTGATGAAGCTCGTCGCGATCAGGAAGCAGCTCATGATCAGGGCGGCGGTGGTGAGGAGCTTCTTGGTGTCCCGGATGCGGCCCTTGGGGTTCTCCTCGGTCTCGCCCGGGTCGCCCTTGACGTGGGGCATCACGGCGACGCCGGTCTCGAAGCCGGAGAGGCCGAGCGCGAGCTTGGGGAAGACGATCAGGGCCACGCCGATCATGACGAAGATGTTGCCGTGCTCGGCGGTGAGGGCGTTGGCCCAGTCGGTGACCACGTGCCCTTCGGTGACGACGTGATATAGGCCGACGACCACGACGACGACGTTCAGCGCGAGGTAGGCCCCGACCAGGGCGACGGCAACGCCGATCGCCTCCAGGAAGCCCTTGAGGAACACCGCGCCCAGCAGCGCCACGAGGATCAGGGTGATCAGCAACTGCTTGTCGTGCAGGGCGCTTTCCAGGTGCGGGTTCTCGACGAGGTGGGTCGAGGCGTCCGCCGCCGACAGGGTGATGGTGATCAGGAAGTCCGTGGCGGCGAAGCCCAGCAGCGTCAGGACGAAGAGCTTGCCCTTCCAGAATGTCAGGAGCCGCTCCAGCATCGCGATCGAGCCCTGGCCGTGCGGGCTCTCCTCGGCCACCCGCCGGTACACGGGCAGGGCGCCGGCCAGGGTGACGATCACCAGCACGATGGTGGCGATGGGTGACAGCAGGCCGGCCGCGAGGGCCGCGATGCCCGGCTGGTAGCCGAGGGTCGAGAAGTAGTCGACGCCGGTGAGGCACATGACGCGGTACCAGGGCTGTCCCTTGTGCTCCAGCTTGGACTCGGTCGGCTCCGCCTGGCGGCCATGGCCCTTGCCCATGTCGGACAGGCCCTCCAGCATCCAGGCGCGCAGGCGACTGGGCGGAGGGTGTTCGGTCGTGGCCATCGGCGCGCTCCTGATGTGCGGGACGCCGTGGTGTGCGGGACGGCGTCGGATTCCGGCCATCACGCGGACGGCGGCACCAGCGTAAGCGGAGCGTGACGCACAGGCCTGCGGATCAGTGGGCTGGTGACGTCAAGCTTCCGTTAAGACTGGGCACGTCGGCGTCGGTTGCGCATCAAGAGTTCAGCTCGGGGAGTTGCTCGTCGGCGGATGGGCTGTATGGGGGACGGGTGGCTGACCGGAGGGGTCGACACTCAGCGTGACGGCGGTACGAGAACTCGGTGTCGGCCGGCGGGCTCACGCGCTGAGCCGGCTTCCGGAGACCGGGGCGCCCACCGCGTAGTGGACGTACTCGCGGACCAGCCGGAACCCTGCGGTCCGGGCGAGCAGACGACTGGAGCGGTTGAGGACCGAGCAGTTCCAGCTGGGTACCCGGCCGCGGCCGACGATGTCCGCGCGCAACGCGGTGACACAGGCGAGGCCGAGGCGGTGGCGACGGTGGTCCGGCACGGTGAAGACGGCCACGTCCTCGTACCGACTGCCCCGGAAGTACGTGCAGGCGACGGCCAGGATTCGGCCCCTGCGGCTCACTGCTGCCCAGCCGTGCCCGCAGGAGGCGAGGCCCAGCGGTCCGTCCCAGCTTGCTGTGAGCCACGCCGCGTCGGTGCCGAGGGCCACCAATGCGTCGGTGTCCGCGGGCTCCAGGCGGCGAACGGTCACACCGAGCGGGACGGTGGCCGGCTGCGGCCTGGCCTGGAGCGTCCAGACCATGCGCTCCCACGGAGTGATCCGGTCGAACGCGGCGCCGAGCGCCGGCAGGAAGCGGGCCGGGGCGTCGATGCGGTTGCCGGCGAGGGGGGCGAGGATCTCGGGCGAGAGCGTGTCCGGGGCGCCGCGCAGGACGCCGTAACCGGCGCACGACGCGGCGACGGTGCGTGGCCGGCCGGGACGGTCGGCCCACCAGTGGCCGATGCCCGTGGCCAGCACGTGCTCGCCGATGGCGGCGGAGCCGGGGGTGCCGACCGGGACCAACGGGGGAGGGCGGGAAGGTGCTGGGGAGCGAGCTCGATCTGACTGCCTCACGGAGACGAATGCCGCACGGATGAGTGAACGGATGGGTGATGTGACGCGGGGCGGGCCGGCGGGAACATCGCTGCTCCCGTGGCCCGCCCCGGTGGATGACGGTCTGTGGTTCGGTGCTCGGCTAGCGCTGACCGGCCTTGCTGCCGTGGTTGGCCTTCTTCTTGCGGCGGGCCTTCTTCTTCCGGGCGCGCTTCGACACGCGGTTCAACTCCCTTGCGATGGAACGAAGTTCAAGCGGTGCGGCCGACGAGGAGGTCGGCGAGCTTGTTGAGGCGCTTCACTGTGCGGTCCTCCTTGGCGGCCGGGGCGGGGTCGACGCGTTCGGCGCGGTCGTAGTAGGCGCCGTTGACGATCTCGACGGCCGGGTCGCACAGCCGGACCACATGCCCGGCGCCCTCGGCCGGGGTGACGCCCTCGTGGGCGTACAGGGGGAGCAGTGCCGTGTCGCAGACGCCGGGGTGCACCGAGACGGCCGTGACGCGCGGGTCGGCCGCGAACACCGTCAGGGCCAGCTGGGACTGGGCGTACGCGGCGAGCCGGGAGTAGCGGCGGGCCCGGTTCGGGTCCGCCCACTGGATGGACGCCATGCGGTGCAGCGACGACGACACGTTGACGACGCGGCCGCCCGGGTCGCTCGTGAGCGCCGGCTCCAGCAGGCAGGTCAGCAGATAGTGCGAGAGGAAGTTGACCTGGAAGGCGATCTCGTTGCCGTCGGCGGTGACGGTGTGCCGCTCGGGCGCGGCCATGCCCGCGTTGTTGACCAGGACGTCCAGGTGCGGGTGCTCGGCGACGACCTTGTGCGCGAGGGTCTCGACCTCGTCGAGGCGCGTGAAGTCGGCGGCGTAGGTGCACAGCTGGTTGGCGTCGACGCCGGCGGTGGCGATGAGCCGGTCGGCGGCGGCGCGGACCTCCTCGGCGGTACGGCCGTGCAGCAGCACCGTGGCGCCGCGCTCGGCGAGCTGCCGGGCGGTCGCGTAGCCGATGCCCGAGGTGGCACCGGTCAGGAGGACAGTACGGAATGAAAGGGTGGAGTCGGACATGTTCCAATCCGGGGATACGGCACGCCATGTGGCCCCCGGTGCGGGGACGGCGGACGTGCGGGATGAAGGGAAGCGTGAGGGGCGCCGGACAGGTTCACGGCGCCCCTCGGGTCACGGAAAACGCGTCGTCAGCGGGACGTGGGCGTTTCCGGGCAGCGCGGCGCACGACGGGGCGGCCGAGTGGGACTCGGCGGCCGGTCGAAAAGGAGCCAGGCGCTGTTCACGGTGTCCATGGAAGCCGTTCCGCACGGCCCGGACAAGTCGAAGTGCTGTTCTCTGACGGGCCTCTGACGTGCGCATACGTGTCCTTGACGGCCGACGGGCCAGGACGCCGGGCGGGGTTCAGCCAAGGCCGGGCACCCCGGAGATCAGCAGGTCGATGAGCTTGATGCCCAGGAACGGCAGCACCAGTCCGCCGAGGCCGTACAGCAGCAGGTTGCGGCGCAGCAGGTCGTGCGCCGACGACGGGGTGTAGCGGACACCGCGCAGGGCGAGCGGGATCAGCGCCACGATGATCAGGGCGTTGAAGATGATCGCCGAGGTGATCGCGGAGGTCGGGCTGTGCAGGCCCATGATGTTGAGCGCGTCCAGGCCCGGGTAGGCGCTCGCGAACATCGCCGGGATGATCGCGAAGTACTTGGCGACGTCGTTCGTGATGGAGAACGTCGTCAACGCGCCGCGCGTGATGAGGAGTTGCTTGCCGATCTCGACGATGTCGATGAGCTTGGTCGGGTTGGAGTCGAGGTCGATCATGTTGCCGGCCTCCTTGGCGGCCGACGTACCCGTGTTCATCGCGACGCCGACGTCGGCCTGTGCGAGCGCCGGGGCGTCGTTGGTGCCGTCGCCGGTCATGGCGACGAGCTTGCCGCCGGCCTGCTCCCGCTGGATCAGGGCGAGTTTGTCCTCGGGCGTGGCCTCGGCGAGGAAGTCGTCCACGCCCGCCTCCTGGGCGACGGTACGGGCGGTGAGCGGGTTGTCGCCGGTGATCATCACCGTACGGATGCCCATGCGGCGCAGCTCGGCGAAGCGCTCGCGGATGCCTTCCTTGACCACGTCCTTGAGCTGGATCAGGCCGAGGACGCGCGGGCCGTTCCAGTCGTGCACGGCCACCAGCAGCGGGGTGCCGCCCGAGGCGGCGACCGAGTCGGCGTAGCGCCGTGCCTCGGGCGGGACTTCGCCGCCGTACATCTGCACCCAGTCGATCACCTGCTGGGCGGCGCCCTTGCGGATGGCGCACACGGCGCCGTTGTCCCAGCGCAGATCGACGCCGCTCATGCGGGTCTGCGCGCTGAATGCGACCCAGCGGGTGGTGGCCAGTTCGCCCTCGGCGGGCTCGCGCAGGCCGTAGCGGTTCTTGGCCAGGACGACGACGGAGCGGCCCTCGGGTGTCTCGTCGGCCAGCGAGGAGAGCTGGGCGGCGTCCGCGAGTTGCCGCTCGTCGATGCCGGGCAGCGGCACGAAGGCGGCGGCCTCGCGGTTGCCGAGGGTGATGGTGCCGGTCTTGTCCAGCAGCAGCGTGTTGACGTCGCCCGCCGCCTCGACCGCGCGGCCCGACATGGCGAGGACGTTGCGCTGCACCAGCCGGTCCATGCCGGCGATGCCGATCGCCGAGAGCAGGGCGCCGATCGTGGTCGGGATGAGCGTGACCAGCAACGCCACCAGCACGGTCGTCGACTGGGCGGCGTCCGCGTAGGCGGCCATCGGCTGCAAGGTGACCACGATCAGGAGGAAGATGATCGTCAGCGACGCCAGCAGGATGTTGAGCGCTATCTCGTTCGGCGTCTTCTGCCGGTTCGCGCCCTCCACCAGGGCGATCATCCGGTCCAGGAAGCTGTGACCGGGACGGGCGCCGACCCGGACCACGATCCGGTCGGACAGGACGGTCGTACCGCCCGTGACCCCGCTGCGGTCGCCGCCGGACTCGCGGATGACGGGCGCCGACTCGCCGGTGACCGCCGACTCGTCGACCGCCGCCACGCCGTCGATGACGTCGCCGTCCGCCGGGATCAGCTCGCCCGCCTCGACCAGTACGACGTCCAGTGGCTTGAGGTCGGTGGCGGCGACGGCCTCCGAGCGGGCGGTGCGTGCGTTGGTGCCCCAGCGCCAGTCCAGCAGGCGCAGCGCCACCGTGTCCGTACGGGCCTTGCGCAGCGACTCGGCCTGGGCCTTGCCGCGGCCCTCGGCGACGGCCTCGGCGAGGTTGGCGAAGATCACCGTCAGCCACAGCCAGGTGCTGATGACCCAAGTGAAGACCGCCGGGTGGATCAGGGCCGACAGCGTGGTCAGGCCCGCTCCGACGGACACCACGAACAGCACCGGACTGCGCACCATGACCCTGGGGTGCAGTTTGCGCAGCGCCTCGGGGAACGACCGGATGAGCTGGGCGGGTTCGAAGAGTCCGCTCGGGGCGCGCCGCCGGGCACTCCGTCTTGCTCCGGGCTCGGCGGTGCGTTGGGGGCGGGACGGCGGGGCTTGCTCGGGAGCGGCGGGAAGCATGGGGACCTTCGGGTCTCGTCGACGACAGGACAGTGACCGCAGAAGCCGTGCGGGACCGGGGCCCCGGCCCCGCACGGCGGGCGCACGGACGTCGGCGGTGGGACGGCGGTACGCCGTGCGCCGGTGCGTGTCCCCTGGACCCGCACCCGGCCACCTCGCCCGGTTCCGGACGGCGGTCCGGTCCCGTGAGGCCACTGACGCCCGTGGCCTTCTCGGCGGCCGACAGGGAATCTAGTCGCGCTCCGTGCCCGGACGACCCTGCTCGGCAAGGTATTTGCGGGACTCATACGGCCTGGTGGTGTGTCGCGTCAATGCCGCGTCAAACCGGCCTGAGCACACGTCAGAAGCCCGTCAACGAATGCCGTTCATGGCCGGATCCGGTCGCAGACTGAGCGGCACGGGGGACGGGCGACCGTCCGTGGCGTGATGTGGGAGGGACCGTGACGGTCACCACCGGCAGACCTCGGACGGAGGCTGCCGAGCAGCCACGGCGGGAGAGGGTCGCCCCTGCCGGGGGCAGCCCCGGGCCGCGGTCACGTGGGGGAACACGGCCGAGCGGTCCGGGGCGGCCCCTCAGGGCTCGGGTCGTGGCCGTGCGGGCCGCTCTGCGCCGACGCCACCGGGCGACCGTGCCCGCGCGACTGCGCCTTCTGCGCACGGCCACGACCCTGCTCGCCACCGCCCTGGCTGTGCTGCTCCTCGTCGCCGGGCTCACCGCCCTCGGCACCTGGGACGCGACCGCCGACCGCGACGCACCCCGCACCACCAGCGCCGCCGGCCTCGCTCTCGCCCTGAACGACATGGACGCACAGGCCGCCAACATCCTGCTGTCCAGCGGGAACGCGGGCGAAGGGCGCCTGAGGACGCCGTACGGGAAGGCCGTCGGTTTCTACGGCGACGCGCGTCGTGACATCGGGCACGAACTGCGCACTCTCGCCGTCGCCGCGCAGGGCAACCGCGCCGACGAGAAGACGGTGGAGTCGCTGACCGACGGCTTCGCCGAGTACCAGGAACTCGTCGGCCGCGCCCTGGAGAACGACGGCCGCAAGGGCCGGAAAGCGGACGCCCTCGCCGACTACCGGACCGCGACGGACCTGCTGCGGCTCCAACTCCTGCCGAACGCAAGGAAGTTGGTGGCCTCGAACGACGACGCCTTCGACACGCGGTACACCTCGGCCCGCTCCACCCTCTCCGCCCAGCTCGTCGCCGTCATCGTGCTCGGCCTGCTGCTGCTCGCGGTGCTCGGCGTCCTCCAGTGGTACCTGGCCCGCCGCTTCCGCCGGATCCTCAACCCCGGTGTGCTGGCCGCGACCGTCTGCGCCCTGCTGGCCGTGGTCCTCGGCGCTCAGCTGCTGTCCGCGTCGTCCGAGTACCTGCGGGTGGCCAGGCGCGACGCCTTCGACTCCGTCGTCGCGCTCTCCCGCGCGCGTGCGATCGCCTACGACGCCAACGCCGACGAGAGCCGCTACCTGCTCGACCCCGAGCGCCGCGACCGGTACGAGCGGGCCTTTCTGGCCAAGTCGCGGGAGCTGTACGGCATCGAGGGCGCCACCCTGTCCTCGTACGACTCCGGCCTCGCCACCACATGGCAGGCGTACGAGTCCGATTCGGACGACCTGCGCTTCACCGGCGAGTTCCGGCGCGAGCTCGACAACATCACCTTCGCCGGGGAGCGGGCCGCGGCCGAGGAGACGGTCCGGGCGTACGCCGTCTACCAGCGGGACGACCGCAGGATCCGGGCGCTGCTGGAGCAGGGCGAGGAGCGCGCGGCCGTCGAGTTCTGCATCACCTGGGAGCCGGGGATGTCCAATGCCCACTTCGGGGCGTGGATGGCCGCCCTGGACGGGGTGACGGACATCAACCGGGACCACTTCGCGGCCGCGGTGCGCGACGGCCGTTCGACGGTGGGCGCACTGCTGCCCTGGGCCTGCGGTCTGCTGCCCGCCGCGCTGCTGCTCACCGCTGTCGGACTGCGGCCGAGGCTCGCCGAGTTCCGCTGAACCCCACGAGCCCCGGACCGGTCAGGCGTCGGCCAGCCGCGCGTCCTCCAGGTCCAGCGACCGCTGCAGGCGGCGGCGGGTCGTGTCGCTGATGAGGTGGTCGTCGTAGAGGCGCTGCAGTTCCGACGCCTCCACGGCGATCAGGTCGCGGCGCAGCTGGCGGTAGATGAGGTCGGCGGACTCGGGCGCGGTCCCGCTGCCGTTGCCATTGCCGTTGGTGTCCGTGAGGCGGTCGCGGGCGTCTTCGAGGCGGGCGTTCAGGCCGCGGCGGAGGCGGTCGACCACGACGTCCGGCACGGCCTCCAGTTCGGAGAGTTCCTCCAGGCGCTTCATGCCCGCTCCGGCCAGGCTGCAGCGGGCGCCCGCCTCCTCGCGCTCCGTGTGATCGGGCTCCAGGGCGATGCCCGAGCGGCGCACGACGGACGCCAGGGTGAAGCCCTGGACCACGAGGGTGACGACCACTACGGAGGTGGTCAGGACGAGCACCAGGGGACGCTCGGCGAGGTCGGCGCCCGCCTGGGTCGTCACCGGAATGGACAGGGCCGCCGCCAGCGGCACGACGCCGCGGGTGCCGGCCCACGTCAGCACCACCGGCACCCGCCAGTTCATGCGTGTGATCCCGCCCTTGCGCTGGACCACCGCCGACAGCGGCACCAGCCACAGCAGACGTACGGCTATGAGGGTGCCGGCGACCGCGAGTGCGTACAGCGGCCACACCCGGTCGGCGTCGGACAGCGCCCGCACCTGGGCGGGCAGGGCCAGCCCTATCAGCGAGAACACCACGCTCTCCAGCAGGAACACCACCGTGCCGTAGACGGCGTGCAGTTGGAGCCTGATGCGGGCGTTGGTGAGCCGGTCGCCCCGCCCACCCAGGACGACGCCCGCCACCACGACCGAGGTGACGCCGGACGTGTGGGCCGCCTCCGCGAGGACGTAGGCGGCGTACGGCGTCACCAGGGCGATCACCGTTTCCAGGACCGGGTCCTCGGTGCGCCGCCGGATCAGCGCGACCACGCCCGCGACCGCGGCGCCGATGACCGTGCCGCCGCCCGCGAGGACGGCGAACTCCGTGCCCGCCGCACCCCAGTCGGCGGCCGCCGACGCCACGGTAACGCCCGCGGCGACGCGGAACAGGACCAGCGAGGTCGCGTCGTTGAACAGGCTCTCCGCCTGGACCAGGACCTGCACCTTCGGCGGCAGCGCCAGCCGTCTGCCCAGCGCCGTGACCGCCACCGGGTCGGTGCTGGCCAGCACCGCGCCCAGGACGAGGGCCATCTGCCAGGACAGCGGGGTGATCGCCGAAGCGACCGCGCCGACGGCCGCCGCCGAGGCCAGCACCAGGCCCACCGCCAGTACGCCGACCGGCTTCCAGACCAGCCGCAGCTCGCGCCAGGAGAGTTCCTCCGCGCTCGCGTACAGCAGCGGCGGCAGGACGACCAGGCCGATGATCTCGGGACTGATCTCGATCTGCGGGGTCCCGGGCAGCAGCGCCACGACCAGACCGGCGACGACGAGCAGGGAAGGGGCGGGGATGCGCCAGCGGCGTGCGAAGGTCGCCACCAACGTGGCGAGGACCACGAGTGCGAGAACCGTACCTACGCTGCGCATGCCGACCGTCCCCCTGGGGCCACGAAGGGAGCCACCGTGGCTCCCCGGCCGACCAGACTTCCCGGCACACCGCCTTCACCTTATCCGGCTCCGCCTTGTCAAGACAGTGTCAACGTCCTCGTGAGAGGCGCCAGGGTTGCGTCAAGATGACCGCCCCCCGGCTCGCGGAGGGGTTCGCTGAGACCTGATGAACGAAGTACCGCGCGGACGGCTGAAGGTCTACCTCGGGGCGGCCCCGGGGGTGGGCAAGACGTACCGCATGCTCGATGAGGGGCTGCGCCGGGCCGGCCGCGGGGCCGATGTGGTCGTGGCGTTCGCCGAATGCCACGGACGGCCCCGGACCCAGGCGATGCTCGACGGTCTCGAGGTCGTGCCGCGGATTCGATGCGCCTACCGGGGCGGGGAGTTCGAGGAGATGGACCTCGCCGCGGTGCTCGACCGCAGGCCGCAGGTCGCGATCGTCGACGAGTTCGCCCACAGCAACGTTCCCGGCGGCGGACGCAACCCCAAGCGGTGGCAGGACATCGAGGAACTGCTGGGCGCAGGCATCGATGTCATCACGGCCGTCAACGTCCAGCATCTGGAGTCCCTCAAGGACGTGGTCGAGAAGATCACCGGGGTGCCGCAGCACGAGACGGTGCCTGACGAGGTCGTACGCCGTGCCCGGCAGGTCGAGCTCGTCGACATCCCGCCCGAGGGGCTGCGCCGCCGCATGGCGCACGGCAACATCTACGCGCCCGAGAAGATCGACGCGGCCCTCGCCAACTACTTCCGCCCCGGCAATCTGACCGCACTGCGGCAACTGGCGCTGCTGTGGACGGCCGACCGGGTCGACGAGGCGCTCAACAGCTATCGCGCCGAGCATGCGATCGGCGGGGTGTGGGAGACCCGGGAACGGGTCGTGGTCGCGCTGACCGGAGGTCCGGAGGGCGACACGATCATCCGGCGGGCCGCTCGCATCGCCGCCCGGTCGGCCGGCGGTGACCTGCTCGCCGTGCACGTGACCCGCAGCGACGGCCTTGCCACGGGTGCCTCGCACGCCTCGCTCGCCCGCCAGCGCCGGCTGGTGGAGGACCTCGGCGGCAGCTACCACTCGGTGGTTGGCGACGACGTCGCGACCACGCTCGTGGAGTTCGCCCGCGCCGAGAACGCCACCCAGCTGGTCCTCGGCGCCAGTCGGCGCGGGCGCCTGGAACGGTTCGTGACGGGCCTCGGGACGGGGGAGTCCGTCGTCGCGCTCTCGGGCGACATCGATGTCCACCGAGTCACGCACGAGCGGGCCGGCCGCGGCACGCTGCTGCCCTCCCGCCGCCGTACGCTCTCGAAGTCCCGGATGATCGCGGGGCCGGTCGCCGGACTGGTGCTGCCGGTGCTGCTCACCCTCGCCCTCGCGCAGATGCGCGGGACACTGAACCTGACCAGCGAGGCCCTGCTGTTCCTGCTCACGGTGGTGGGCGTGGCCTGCATAGGCGGCGTGACCTCCGCGGTGATCGCCTCGGTCACCGCGTCTCTGCTGCTCAACTACTGGTTCATCCCACCCATGGGTGCCTTCACCCTGGGCGATCCGAACGCCCTGCTGGCGCTCACGGTGTTCGCGTTGGTGGCCGCCACGGTGGCCGCGGTCGTCGACCGTTCCCTGCGCCTGTCCCGACGGGCCGCCCGTGCCACCGCCGAGGCGGAGACCATGTCGTCCCTCGCGGGCAGCATCGTGCGCGGCGGCCAGACGATCCCGGCCCTGCTGGAACGCACCCGGGAGACCTTCGGCATGGAGTCGGCGCAACTGGTCGACGAGCCGCCCGATGCCGTGGGCGCCACCGCCGTACCGGCAGGCCCCGGCGCCTGCCTGGTGCTGCACGGCCGCGACCTGTCGTCGTCCGAACGGCGTGTCCTCGCCGCCTTCGCCGCGCACGTCGGGTCCGCGGTGGAGCGGGCCCGGCTCGCCGAGGCCGCCGCCGAGGTCGAGCCGGTCAAGGCCGCCGACCGGATGCGTACGGCGCTGCTGCGGGCCGTCGGCCACGACCTGCGCACGCCGCTGGCCGCGGGGTGGGCTGCCGTAACGTCCCTGCGCAGCAGGGACGTCGAGTTCACCGCCGAGGACCGGGACGAACTCCTCGCCACCGCCGACGAGTCCATGGCCAAGCTGAACCGCCTGGTGGAGAACCTCCTCGACCTCAGCCGCCTGGAAGCGGGCGTGCTGAAGCTGAACCTGCGTCCCACCGCCCTGGAGGAGGTTCTCCCGGCCGCGCTGGTGGACACCCCCGGCATCGAGGTCGGGGACGTGGAGGAGATCCCCGCGGTGCTCGTCGACCCGCCGCTGCTGGAGCGGGTGATCGCCAACCTGGTCGCCAACGCGGCCCGGCACAGCCCGCCCGACGCCAAGGTCCTGGTGGCCGCGAGCGTCCTGGCGGGCCGGGCGGAACTGCGTGTCGTCGACCGGGGGCCCGGTCTCCCGCCGACGGACCGGGACCGACTCTTCGAGCCCTTCCAGCGCCTCGGCGACACCGACAACACCACCGGCCTGGGCCTCGGCCTCGCCCTCGCCCGGGGCCTCACGGAGGCGATGAACGGCACGATCACGCCGGAGGACACACCGGGGGGCGGTCTGACGATGGTGGTGTCCCTGCCGCTGGCGGAGCGGGCCGTGCTCGCCCGGCAGGACCGGGCAGGGGCGGGCGGGGTCTCATGAAGGCCGTGATCGGTCGAGTACCGAGCCCTGTCGGCCTCAGTGGCCGCGTGCTCCATACGCGACCCTGACGCCCGGGCGGGCCCAGACCGCAACCGCCCCCGCCCACCAGGGCGTTCAATGCTGATGTGGAGTCGACTCTCCACCTACGCAGAGAACTTGGCCGGCGCTCGCAGCACATGGTGGTCTGCGGCGACGACGGACTGGCGCACCGGCTGGCCGTCGAGCTGGACGCCGTGTGCGGCGAGGCCGTCACCGTCGTACTCCCGTCGCGGCGCGACGAGTACGGCGCGGTGATCGCCGCGCTGCACCGCGACCCCCGATCGCCCGTCGAGCTGCTGGTGACCAAGCGCCCGGACGAGCAGACCCTGCGGGCCGCCGGCGTGGAGCGGGCCGCCGCGCTCGCCCTCACCTACGCCGACGACCGGACCAACATGACGGCCGCGCTGCTCGCCCGCAGCCTCAACCCGTCCGTACGGCTGGTCGTCCGTATGTTCAACCGCGAGCGCGGACGCCATCTGGAGCTGCTGCTGGACCGCGCGGCCCGCGCGGGGGGCATCGACGACGACTCCCTGCTCGATATGTCCACCACGGTGCTGTCGGACGCCGACACCGCCGTACCGGAACTGGTCGCGGCCGCCGCCGTCGGCCACGGCCACACCCTCCAGATCGAGGGCAAGGTGTTCCGCGGCGTCGTACGCCCGGCCGGAGCTCCGCCCCGCCCGACCGACCTGATCGCGCTGGCCGTGCTCTCCGGCGCACACCAGGACGACCCGGCCGGCGACGACAGCGCGGAGACACCGGGCGAGGACGGCACCCAGTTGCTGCCCGACACGGTGACGGTGGACCGTCGGCAATTCACCCACGGCCGTCTCGTGCTGGAGGAGGTGACCCACCACCACACACCGGTCCCGGCGGCCCGCGGCACGAGCGGATCCTCCGTCCGGCGCGCCTGGCTCCGGCGGCGCATCGCGCACCTGCCCTGGAAGGTGTTCCTCGCCCGTGAGGTGATGGCCGTCTTCGGGGCGCTGGCGGCGATCGTGGCCTTCCTCGCGCTGTTCACCTGGCTCTTCGCGCATCCGGACCCCTGGTGGAAGAGCCTGTACCTGCCCCTGCTCGACATCTTCACCATGGGCGACCCGGCGACGGAGGAGGGCGCCGTGCGCCGCTGGCTCCAGCTCATCGCCGGTCTGGTCGGCCTCGCCGTGCTGCCGCTCGTGGTCGCCGCCGCCGTCAACGCGACCGAGGCGTTTCGCAGTGCCTCCGTCAACCACCCGCCCGCTGGCGACCTGTCCGACCACATAGTCATCGTCGGCCTCGGCAAGATCGGCTCCCGGGTGCTGGCCCAACTGTGCACCACCGACCACAAGGTGGTGGCCGTCGAACGGGACCCCGCGGCGCGCGCCGTCACTCTCGCCCGCGAACTCGGAGTGCCGCTGCTGCTGGAGGACGCCGCCACACCCGGCGTCCTCGACCAGGCCCGCATCCGGCACAGCAGATCGCTGCTCGTGCTCACCCACGACGACGGCGAGAACCTCGACATCGTCATGGCGGCCCGCGAGGCCAACCCGGGCGTGCGCGTGGTGATGAGGCTTTACGACGACGACTTCGCCGCCACCGTCCAGCGCACCCTGCGCGCCTCCTACCCGTCGGCGCTGACCCGCAGCCGCAGCGTCTCGGCGCTCGCCGCGCCGTCCTTCGTCGCCGCGATGATGGGGAGGCATGTGCTCGGTGTGATGCCGGTGGAGCGGGGTTCGCTGCTGTTCACCTGCGTGGACGTGGCGGGACATCCGGAGTTGGAGGGCCGCTCCGTGCACGCGGCGTTTCGGAAGAACGAGTGGCGGGTGCTGGCCGTCGGAACCGCCGTGGCGTCACCGGCCTCCGCCGCGACGGACACCCTGGCCGGCCTCCGCCGCGACGGACACCCTGGCCGGCCTCCGCCTCGACGGACGCACCGGGTTCGACTGGCGCCCGGCCCAGGGGCGGGTGCTACGGGCGGGGGACCGGGTGGTGCTGGCGACCACGCGGCGCGGCCTGGACATACTGATCGCCGGTGTGCAGCCGCACCCGGCCGACCGGTGCAGCTGACTACTCCAGGCCGGAGACCCTGAACACCGTCTCGGCGTTCTCGCGGTCGATCCGCTCCGCCACCCCCCGCAGCGCGGTCGCCCCGCACATCAGCGTCCCCCTGGCGAGGGACGTGTGGGTGTCCTCGTACAGGCGGTGCCACAGATCGGGGTTGTTGACGAGGACCTGGGGGTCGAGCTCGGCGCGCTCGCCGAAGGCGTCCCGGAGAACCAGGCGTTGGCCGACGCCGTCGAGGCAGCCGACCGACACCAGCAGATCGGTGCGGACGCGGTGCGTGCGCAGGAGTCTGCGGGAGGCGAGCCAGCCCTCGCCGGCCGAGACGCGCGCCGGGCAGAGCACCAGGAAGAGCATCACCGCAAGCGTGATCCACAGGGCAGCCCGCCCGTCGGTGAGGGTCCCGGCGCCCCAGTCGATCAAGAGCAGCAGAGCGAGGAGTACGGCCGCACAGCGGACCGAGTCGATCACATCGCGTGCCCAACGGCGGTCGTACGCCGTCTCGTTGCGGTGTCCCATACGGGCGACCGTAGGGACCGTGCGACCCGGGATGACGCACCTTGATGTGTTTCTGACGGGCGCACCGCCGTTCTTGACGCGGCCGCAGCGGGACCGCGCCCGTTGTGCGCGTCACACCCACATCAAAGTGACGTCAAGGACGGTCGCTTACGCGCGAAGAACGCGCAAGGAACGGTCGGGAGCGGCGGGATCCGGACAGAACCTTGGTCAGTCGCGCGCGGATCCCCGCGCGTGACTGCTCGTCCGTACGAAGGAGCCGTATCCCATGTCCGTCCTGACCACCGAGCCCGGGGCGACCCCCGCCGACGAGGAACCGCCGGATACCGGCGAACGGCACCGGCTCACCGCCGTCACGGGCCTTGCCGCCCTCTCCCTGGACGCCATGGCGTCGGTGGCCTACGGGCCCGAGGCGATCGTCCTGGTGCTCGCCGCGGCCGGCGCCCACGGCCTCGGTTTCACGCTCCCGGTCACGCTCGCCATCGCCGCCCTGCTGGCGGTGCTGGTCGCCTCGTACCGGCAGGTGATCGCGGCCTTCCCGGACGGCGGCGGTTCCTACGCCGTGGCCAAGACCCACCTGGGCAGGCGGACGAGCCTGGTCGCGGCGGGCTCGCTCGTCCTGGACTACGTCCTCAACGTGGCCGTCGCCGTCACGGCCGGTGTGGCGGCCCTGACCTCCGCCTTCCCGGCCCTCTACGACGACCGGCTCTGGCTGTGCCTGGCCGTGCTCGTGCTGATCACCGCGGTGAACCTGCGTGGCATCGTCGAGTCTGCGAAGGCCTTCATCGCACCGACCGTCATATTCGTCGGCTCGATCTTCGTGCTGATAGTCGTCGGGCTCTTCCGGTCCGAACCGGTGAGCACCGAGGCCGCCGCGGGCCACGCCTCGGTCCTCTCCGACAACGCCACCACCGTGGGCGCCCTGCTCCTGCTGAAGGCCTTCGCCTCCGGCTGCTCCGCCCTCACCGGCGTCGAGGCCATCGCCAACGCCGTCCCCTCCTTCCGCGTCCCGCGCGTCAAGCGTGCCCAGCACGCGGAGATCGCCCTCGGCGCCGTCCTCGGTGTGATGCTGATCGGCCTGTCGGTGCTGATCTCGCGCTTCCATCTCCAGCCGGTCGAGGGCGTCACCGTCCTCGCCCAGCTCGCGGACGCCTCCTTCGGCCACAACTGGGCGTTCTACGTCATCCAGTTCGCGACGATGATCCTGCTGGCCCTGTCCGCGAACACCTCCTTCGGCGGCCTTCCGGTGCTGCTGAAGCTGCTCGCCCGCGACAACTACCTGCCGCACGCGTTCGCGCTGAAGGCGGACCGGCAGGTGCACCGGCACGGCGTGCTGGCGCTGGCGGCCGTGTCCACCGCGCTGATCGTCTTCTCGGGCGGCGACACCAACACCCTCGTGCCGCTCTTCGCCATCGGCGTCTTCGTCGGCTTCACCATCGCGCAGGTCGGCATGGTCCGGCACTGGCGCATCGAGCGCGGGCGGGGGTGGCGGGGCAAGGCGCTCCTGAACGGCTTCGGCGGGCTGCTGACCGGCGTCTCGGCCGTAGTCGTCACCGCGACGAAGTTCGAGGAGGGTGCCTGGCTGATCGTGATCGCTCTGCCGCTGCTGGTCATGGCCTTCGAGACCGTGCACCGCGCCTACACCCGGATCGGTGAGCGCCTCGGCCTCGGCCGCATCCCCGAGCACCCGCACCGCGACCGCTCGGTCGTGATCGTGCCCGTCTCCTCGCTCACCCGGCTCACCTCGGAGGCCCTCACCGCCGCCGCCTCCCTGGGTGACGAGGTCCGAGCGGTCACCGTCTGCCACCCCGATCCCGAGGACCGGGCCGCGCTGCACGCCCTGGAGCGTTCCTGGACCGAGTGGGACCCCGGTGTGCCCCTCGTCCGGCTCAGCAGCGAGCGGCGCTCCCTGGGCCGTCCCATCGCCGCGTACGTGCGTGAGGTCATGGCCTCCGAGCCGGCCACCCGGGTGACGGTCCTGATCCCGGAGACGGAGCCGGAGCGGCTGTGGCAGCGGCTGCTGCAGAACCAGCGGGGCGCGGTCGTCGCGCATGCCGTCCGCAAGGAGACGGACGCGGTGATCTGCCGGTTGAGGTTCCGCTTGTTCTGACCCGGGTGCGTCTGTCACCTGCGGTGATCGTGTCGCCGTATGAGTTCCGTCAAAGGCGCGCAGTGGGCCGTAAGGGAGCCGTCAACGACGCTCGATTCCGGCCAAGAAGGCTGTTTCCTCTAACCGTCCCTGTCCAACCGAACCTCACTCCAGGAGCTCACGATGGCCGATCTGGCCTTCGTCGTCACCACGATCGCGGCCTTCGCGCTGGTGGCCTTCGTCGCCAAGGGGGTGACCAAGCTGTGACCGCCGAGAACATCGTCGGCCTCGTCGTGGCCGTCGCCCTGCTGGGCTATCTCGTCCTCGCCCTGATCTTCCCGGAGAGGTTCTGAGACAAGACATGGGTCCCGTACTTGCCGGCGTGCTCCAGCTGCTTGCCCTGATCGCGGCACTGGCGCTCGCCTACAAACCGCTTGGCAACTACATGGCCAAGGTCTACTCCTCCGACAAGCACTGGCGTGTCGAGAAGTGGATCTACAAGGGCATCGGCGCCAACCCCGACACCGAGATGCGCTGGACCGCGTACCTGCGCGGCGTCCTCGCCTTCTCCGTGGTCGGTGTCCTGTTCCTCTACCTGCTGCAGCGGCTCCAGGGCGTGCTGCCCGGTTCGCTCGGCTTCTCCGCGATCGACTCGGACCAGGCGTTCAACACCGCAGTGTCCTTCGTCACCAACACCAACTGGCAGTCGTACTACGGCGAGCAGGCCATGGGCCACGTCGTGCAGACCGCCGGTCTGGCCGTGCAGAACTTCGTCTCCGCGGCCGTGGGTATCGCCGTCGCGGTGGCGCTGGTGCGCGGATTCGCGCGCTCGCGCACCGGTGAGCTCGGCAACTTCTGGTCCGACCTGGTGCGTGGCGTGACCCGCATCCTGCTGCCGGGCGCCGCGGTCGCCGCCGTCGTCCTGGTCGCCTGCGGCGCCATCCAGAACTTCTCCGGCATCCACGAGGTCGGCCAGTTCATGGGCGGCTCGCAGCAGTGGAACGGCGGCGCGGTGGCGTCGCAGGAAGCCATCAAGGAGCTGGGTACCAACGGTGGCGGCTACTTCAACGCCAACAGCTCCCACCCCTTCGAGAACCCCACCCCGTTCACGAACCTCTT
This sequence comes from Streptomyces sp. cf386, assembly GCF_900103585.1. Taxonomy (GTDB): domain Bacteria; phylum Actinomycetota; class Actinomycetes; order Streptomycetales; family Streptomycetaceae; genus Streptomyces. The sequence goes on along the minus strand of NZ_FNHV01000001.1, from coordinate 859,185 downwards.
CGAGATCTTCCTGATCCTGGTGATCCCGTTCTCGCTGACCCGCACGTTCGGCGTCATGGTCGGCTCGGTCAAGCAGGGCTACGCGATCCTGGCCACCATGGCCACCATCTGGGTCGGCTTCGTCGCCCTGATGATGTGGACCGAGTTCAACCACCACGGCCCGGCGTTCGACCTCGCGGGCGGGGCGTACGAGGGAAAGGAGGTCCGCTTCGGGGTCGGCTCCTCGGCGATCTTCGCGACGTCGACGACGCTCACCTCGACCGGCGCGGTGGACTCCTTCCACTCCTCCTTCACCGGCCTCGGCGGCGGCATCACCATGCTCGGCATGATGCTGGGCGAGATCGCGCCCGGCGGTACCGGCTCCGGCCTCTACGGCATGCTGATCATGGCGATCATCGCGGTGTTCATCGCCGGTCTGATGGTCGGCCGTACGCCCGAGTACCTGGGCAAGAAGATCGGATCCCGCGAGATCAAGCTGGCGGCCTGCTACATCCTGATCACGCCGGCGCTGGTGCTCGTCTTCACCGCGTTCGCGATGGCCCTGCCGACCCCGGCCGACTCGATGACCAACAGCGGGGCGCACGGATTCTCCGAGATCCTGTACGCCTACACGTCCGCCTCCAACAACAACGGTTCGGCCTTCGCCGGACTCAACGCGGACACGCAGTGGTTCAACAGCACGCTCGGACTGTGCATGCTGTTCGGCCGCTTCCTGCCGATGGTGTTCGTGCTGGCGCTGGCCGGCTCGCTCGCCGAGCAGAAGCCGGTCCCGGAGACCGCGGGCACCCTGCGCACCGACAAGCCCCTGTACACGGGTCTGCTGGTCGGCACGATCCTCATCATCACCGGTCTGACGTACTTCCCGGCGCTGGCGCTGGGTCCGCTGGCCGAGGGGCTGGCGTGATGACCACTCGTATCGAGAAGCAAGAGGACTCCATGTCCACAGCCACCCCGACCCGGGCGCCGCACAGCGACGTACCCACCGGGCACAAGTCCCCGGAGGGCCGTGTCGGCGCGGGCCTCTTCGATCCGCAGCAGCTGGTCAAGTCGCTGCCGGACGCGTTGCGCAAGCTCGACCCGCGGGTGATGGTCAAGTCCCCCGTGATGTTCGTGGTGCTGGTCGGCTCCGTCCTGACCACCGTCTTCTCCTTCAAGGACCCGGGCGACTGGTTCGGCTGGACGATCAGCGCCTGGCTGTGGCTGACGGTGATCTTCGCCAACCTGGCGGAGGCCGTCGCCGAGGGCCGCGGCAAGGCGCAGGCCGACACCCTGCGCAAGGCCAAGACCGATACGGTGGCGCGGCGTCTCGTGGGCGACCGCGAGGAGCAGGTGCCCGGCACCGAGCTGAAGATCGGCGACATGGTCGTCTGCGAGGCCGGCGACATCATCCCGGGTGACGGCGATGTCATAGAGGGTGTGGCCTCCGTCGACGAGTCGGCGATCACCGGTGAGTCGGCCCCGGTCATCCGGGAGTCCGGCGGCGACCGCTCGGCCGTCACCGGCGGTACGAAGGTGCTCTCCGACCGTATCGTCATCAAGATCACGACGAAGCCCGGCGAGACCTTCATCGACCGGATGATCAACCTGGTAGAGGGCGCGGCCCGGCAGAAGACGCCGAACGAGATCGCGCTCAACATCCTGCTGGCCTCGCTGACGATCGTCTTCCTGCTGGCCTGCGCCACGCTGCCGCCGCTCGCGGACTACGCGGGCACGCATCTGACGATGGTCGTGCTGGTAGCCCTGCTGGTCTGCCTCATCCCGACCACGATCGGCGCCCTGCTCTCCGCGATCGGTATCGCGGGCATGGACCGGCTGGTCCAGCGCAACGTCCTGGCGATGTCGGGCCGCGCGGTCGAGGCCGCCGGTGACGTGTCCACGCTGCTGCTCGACAAGACCGGCACCATCACGCTCGGCAACCGCCAGGCCGCCGAGTTCGTGCCGGTGAGCGGGACGACGGAGGCCGAGGTCGCCGACGCCGCGCAGCTGTCGTCGCTGGCCGACGAGACGCCGGAGGGACGCTCCATCGTCGTCCTGGCGAAGGAGAAGTACGGCCTGCGCGAGCGTCACCAGGGCGAGTTGGTCGGCGCCGAGTGGATCACGTTCACCGCCCAGACCCGGATGTCCGGCGTCGACCTCACCGAGGACGGCGTGTCCCGCAAGGTCCGCAAGGGCGCCGCGGGTTCGGTCATGGCCTGGGTGCAGGAACGGGGCGGCGCGGTCGCCGACGACGCGGACACGGCGGCCAACCGCATCTCCGAGGCCGGCGGCACCCCGCTGCTGGTCGCCGTCGAGGACGACCGGGGCGCCCGCATCCTGGGCGTCATTTACCTCAAGGACGTCGTCAAGGACGGTATGCGGGAGCGGTTCGAGGAACTGCGCCGCATGGGCATCAAGACCGTCATGATCACGGGTGACAACCCGCTGACCGCCAAGGCGATCGCCGAGGAGGCGGGCGTCGACGACTTCCTCGCGGAGGCGACTCCCGAGGACAAGATGGCGCTGATCAAGCGGGAGCAGGCCGGCGGCAAGCTGGTCGCGATGACCGGTGACGGCACCAACGACGCCCCGGCCCTGGCGCAGGCGGACGTCGGCGTGGCGATGAACACGGGGACGTCGGCCGCCAAGGAGGCCGGCAACATGGTCGACCTCGACTCCAACCCGACCAAGCTCATCGAGATCGTCGAGATCGGCAAGCAGCTGCTGATCACCCGCGGTGCGCTGACCACGTTCTCCATCGCCAACGACGTCGCGAAGTACTTCGCGATCATCCCGGCGCTGTTCGCGGCCGTCTACCCGGGCCTGGACAAGCTCAACGTCATGGGCCTGTCCTCGCCGGACTCCGCGATCCTGTCCGCGGTCATCTTCAACGCGCTGGTCATCATCGCGCTGGTGCCGCTGTCCCTGAAGGGCGTGCAGTACCGGCCGGTGAGCGCCGACAAGATGCTGCGTCGCAACCTGACCGTCTACGGTCTCGGCGGGCTGGTCGCGCCCTTCATCGGCATCAAGATCATCGACCTGCTCATCTCCCTCATCCCCGGAATCGGCTGATCGTGATGAACAACTCCGTTTCGAACACGGTCCGGTTGCTCGGGGCGGGCCTGCGTGCCCTCCTCGTGCTGACCCTGGTGACCGGTGTCATCTACCCGCTGGTCGTCACCGGCATCGCGCAGGGGCTGTTCAGCGACAAGGCGAACGGCTCCGAGATCAAGGCGGACGGCAAGGTCGTCGGATCGTCCCTGATCGGGCAGTCCTACAACCTGCCGCTGAAGAAGGGCGAGGACACCCCGGCGCCCGACCTGAAGTGGTTCCAGGGCCGCCCGCAGAACGGCCTCGGCAGCAACAGCGTCAACACCCAGTACAAGCTCATCCTGTCCGGCGCGACCAACCGGTCCGGCGACAACGAAGAGCTCATCCAGTGGGTGAAGGACGCCAAGGCCGCCGTCGTCAAGGACAACTCGACCGCCGACTACAAGGTCAAGCCGTCCGACGTCCCCGCCGAAGCGGTGACGTCCTCCGGCTCCGGCCTGGACCCGGACATCTCCCCGGAGTACGCCGACCTCCAGGTCCACCGGATCGCCGAGAAGAACGGGCTGTCCGTCGACCAGGTGCAGAAGCTGGTCGACGAGCACACCGAGGGACGCACGCTCGGCTTCATCGGGGAGCCCCGTGTGAACGTCCTGGAGCTCAACATCGCGCTCAAGGAACTCGTGGCCAAGGGCTGATGGCGTTAACCGAACCGAGCGGGAGTCGGCGGCCGGAGACATCCGGATCCGCCGACTCCCGTCGCCGTGAAGCCGGTCGCGCAGCGGCCGACGTGTACGAGAGGAATGGCACACACCCATGACCAGGGTGTTGGTGGTGGAGGACGACCCGCAGCTGGTGCGGGCACTCGTGATCAACATGCAGGCCCGCCGCTACGGAGCGGAGGCGGCGCCCGACGGGGCCACCGCCCTGCGACTGGCGGCCATCCGTCAGCCCGACGTGGTGCTGCTGGACCTCGGACTTCCCGACATGGACGGGGTCGACGTCATCAAGGCACTGCGTGGCTGGAGCCGCGTACCGATCCTGGTGCTGTCGGCGCGCCAGTCGTCCGACGAGAAGGTCGCCGCCCTCGACGCGGGCGCCGACGACTACGTCACCAAGCCGTTCAGCATGGACGAGCTGATGGCCCGGCTGCGGGCGGCCGTCCGCCGTACCGAGGAGAGCCCGCTCGCCCCCGAGACGACGGTCGTGGAGACGGACGAGTTCGTCATCGACCTGCGCGCCAAGAAGGTCGCCCGCGGCAGCCGTGACGTGCGCCTCACGCCGACGGAATGGCATCTGCTGGAGATCCTGGTCACCAACCCGGGCCGACTCGTCACACAGAAGTACCTGCTCCAGGAGGTCTGGGGGGTCTCTCAGAGCAGCAAGACCAACTACCTGCGGGTCTACATGGCCCAGCTGCGCCGCAAACTGGAAGCGGACCCCTCGCACCCCCGTTATCTCATCACCGAACCCGGCATGGGTTACCGCTTCGAAGGGTGAACATGGCACGCGGCAAACTTCGGATCTACCTCGGTGCGGCACCCGGCGTCGGCAAGACGTACGCGATGCTGTCCGAGGCGCATCGGCGGGTGGAACGCGGCACCGACTGCGTGGTCGCGTTCGTGGAGCACCACGACCGGCCGCGCACCGAGGTGATGCTGCACGGTCTGGAACAGATCCATCGCAATGAGCTGGAGTACCGGGGCACCTCCTTCACCGAGATGGACATCGACGCCGTCCTGGCCCGCCGGCCCAAGGTGGCGCTGGTGGACGAGCTGGCCCACACCAACATCCCCGGCTCCCGCAACGCCAAGCGCTGGCAGGACGTGGAGGAACTCCTGGCGGCCGGCATCGACGTGATTTCGACCGTCAACATCCAGCACCTGGAGTCGCTGGGCGACGTCGTCGAGTCGATCACCGGCGTGCGGCAGCAGGAGACCGTGCCCGACGAGGTGGTGCGCCGCGCCGACCAGGTCGAGCTGGTCGACATGTCGCCCCAGGCGCTGCGCCGCCGGATGGCGCACGGCAACATCTACAAGTCGGACAAGGTCGACGCGGCGCTGTCGAACTACTTCCGTCCCGGCAACCTCACCGCCCTGCGCGAGCTGGCCCTGCTCTGGGTCGCCGACCGGGTCGACGAGTATCTGAACGCGTACCGCAGTGAGCACGAGGTCTCGACGATCTGGGGATCGCGGGAGCGCATCGTCGTCGGCCTGACCGGCGGCCCGGAGGGGCGGACGCTGATCCGTCGGGCCGCCCGGCTGGCGGAGAAGGGCGCCGGCGGTGAGGTGCTGGCCGTCTACATCGCCAGCAGCGACGGCCTGACGTCCTCGTCGCCGAAGGAACTGGCCGTCCAGCGCGGTCTGGTCGAGGACCTCGGCGGCACCTTCCACCATGTCGTCGGTGACGACATCCCCGTGGCCCTGCTGGACTTCGCACGCGGGGTGAACGCCACCCAGATCGTGCTCGGCGTCTCCCGCCGCAAGAGCTGGCAGTACGTCTTCGGGCCCGGCGTCGGCGCCACGGTGGCCCGCGACTCGGGCCCCGACCTCGACGTCCACTTGATCACCCACGACGAGGCGGGCAAGGGCCGCGGACTGCCCGTGCCCCGCAGCGCCCGCCTCGGCCGGTCGCGGATCATCCGGGGCTGGCTGGTCGCCGTACTCGGCCCGGTCGTCCTCACCGTGCTGCTGACGCACGTCGCCCCCGAAGTCGGCCTCGCCAACGACATGCTGCTGTACCTGTCGCTGACGGTCGCCGCGGCGCTCCTCGGCGGGCTGCTGCCGGCCCTGGCCTCCGCGGTGGTCGGCTCCCTGCTGCTGAACTGGTTCTTCACTCCGCCCGTCCACACGCTGACCATCGCCGACCCGAAGAACATCGTCGCCATCGCCATCTTCATAGGCGTGGCCGTGTCGGTGGCCTCCGTGGTGGACCTGGCGGCCCGCCGCACCCACCAGGCGAACCGCCTGCGCGCCGAGTCGGAGATCCTGTCCTTCCTGGCCGGCAACGTGCTGCGCGGCGAGACCAGCCTGGAGGCGCTGCTGGATCGCGTCCGTGAGACGTTCGGTATGGATTCGGTGGCGCTGCTGGAGCGGGAGAGCGATGTCGCCCCGTGGACCTGCGCGGGCAGCGTGGGTCCCCAGCCCTGCCAGGACCCCGACGACGCGGCCGTGGACGTGCCGGTCGGCGACCACATGTCGCTGGCGCTGACCGGTCGGGTGCTGCCCGCCGAGGACCGCCGGGTGCTGGCCGCCTTCGCCGCGCAGTCCGCCGTCGTCCTGGACCGCCAGCGCCTGAGGCGCGAGGCCGATCAGGCCAAGGAACTGGCCGAGGGCAACCGCATCCGCACGGCCCTGCTGGCCGCCGTCAGCCACGACCTGCGGACGCCCCTCGCCGGTATCAAGGCCTCGGTCTCCTCGCTGCGGTCCGACGACGTGGCCTGGTCCGAGGAGGACGAGGCCGAACTCCTCCAGGCGATCGAGGAGGGCGCCGACCGGCTCGACCTCCTCGTCGGCAACCTGCTGGACATGTCGCGCCTTCAGACAGGCACCGTCACACCGCTGATCAGGGAGATCGACCTCGACGAGGTCGTGCCGATGGCGCTGGGCGGGGTGCCGGAGGGCAGCGTGGAGCTGGACATCCCGGAGACGCTGCCCATGGTCGCCGTGGACAAGGGCCTGCTGGAGCGGGTCGTCGCCAACGTCGTCGAGAACGCCGTCAAGTACAGCCCGCAGGACAAGGCCGTGCTGGTCTCCGCAAGCGCCATCCGCGACCGCGTCGAGGTACGCGTGGTCGACCGCGGGCGAGGTGTCCCGGACGAGGCCAAGGACCGCATCTTCGAGCCCTTCCAGCGCTACGGCGACTCCCCGCGCGGCGCCGGAGTGGGCCTCGGCCTCGCGGTCGCCCGCGGCTTCGCCGAGGCGATGGGCGGCACGATCAACGCGGAGGACACACCTGGCGGCGGCCTCACCATGGTGCTGAGCCTGCGGATGGCGCAGGGGCGGCGGCCGGGGGAGCCGGAGGTGCCGGCCGCGGTGGTTTCGTAGCGGCTCGCTCTGCCTGCTACACCAGGTGCCGGGTGTCCAACCGCAATCGCCAGGCGTTGCGCCGGTGAGCCGTCGCCAGCTCGGACTCCAGCGGCGACGGCGGTACCGCGAGGACCGGGCAACTGGCGTGGGCGAGGCAGTAGCGGGTGACCGAGCGGTGGCAGGCGCGGTGCCAGGGGCTGCGGCGGCCTGCGCCGACGACCAGGATGTCGTTCTCGCGGTCGGCGATCTCCACCAGGGCGAGACCCGGGGTGCCGTGGGCGACCAGGGCGTGCATCCACACTCCGGGCCCGGAGGCACCGAAGACGTCCTGAAGGACGGTGACCAGCCGCTCGCGTGCCATCTCCTGCCACTCGTCCAGCAGCAGGCTCGCCCCCGGACCCCGCCGGGAGGCGAGTTCCCCGCCCGGCGGCTGCCAGGCGAGCACCGGCCACAGCTCGGCGCCTCGGCGCCGCGCCTCGTCCGCGGCCCGGGCCAGCGCGGCGAGGCTGCCCAGCGAGCCGCTCACGCCCACTACGACCCGTGCCGTCGCGGGGCCGTCGGAACCAGACATGACTCCACCGTTTCTTCTCTTCACGGTTCTTCGTTGTCGCGGGAAGCCCTCGAAGGGCCGTTCCCATCACACCCCCGCCGCAAGCCCGCAGCCAGCCCTCGCCGCTCTTCTTGGCGCACCTCTGACGGTGTTCTCCCCGGTCGGCCGGGCCTCGTGTCAGCAACCCGTCAGCGTCCGGGGCATCGCCGTCAGCATCGCGTCATGAGCCCTCGGAACCCCCGGGTCCTCGGGCATAGCGTCAGTGGCAAGCCCCGGTCCGCCTCCCCGCGTCCGGGGCCGTGAAACAACCTGCCCGACCCATCTCGGATCCTCCCGGAGGAATCCCATGGCAGACACCCTGTCCGACGAAGACCCGGAGCCCTCTGAACGGTTCCCGGCCGGCCCTCTGTACGTACCGGTCCGGCCGGGACAGGCCGCCTGCGCGGCCCGGCTCTTCCGTACACCGATCGGTGACCGCACCGCCGTGGGGTTCACCTCGCAGCGGAAACTGACCGCCACCCTCGGCCCCGACCAGCCCTGGATCCGGCTCGCCGAGCCCGCCCTGCGCTCCCTGACCGCACCGCTCGGCGTCACCACCGTCACGGTGGACCCCCAGTTCTGCGCGCCCGCCCCGGCCGTGACCACGCCGTCCGCCGCGGAGCCCGCTCAGCAGCACTCCGGTCCCCGTTTCCGTCAGAGCGCCTGGGATCCCCAGGCGGTCGGAGCGCTGCGCGTGACCGGCGTGGCAGCGCTCGTCTCGGCACTTGCCCTGTGGATCGGCTGAGGGGGAACCGCACGATGACCACCATTCACGAACCCGCGGTGACGGCCCCGGCCGACGCGCTCTCGGTGTGGCCGGCCTCGGCCGTCGAGCCCCGCGAGGGCGAGATCACCGTGGGCGGCGTACCGCTCGCCGAGGTCGCCGACCGGTTCGGTACGCCCGTCTACGTCATCGACGAGGACGAGGTCCGCGAACGCTGCCGCACCTACCGGCAGGTCTTCCCCGACGCCGACATCCTGTACGCGGCCAAGGCGTTTCTGTGCCGGGCGATGGTCCACTGGGTGGACGAGGAGGGCCTCGGCCTGGACGTCTGCTCGGCCGGTGAGCTGGAGCTCGCGGTCACCACCGGCTTCCCGCCGGAGAAGATCGTGCTGCACGGCAACGCCAAGTCCCCGCGCGATCTGGACACCGCGCTGCGCCTCGGGGTCGGACGCATCGTCATCGACAGCCCGTCGGAGATCGCCCGGCTGGCCGCGGCGGTCGGGCCCGACGGTCACCAGAAGGTGATGGTGCGCGTCGTGCCCGGCATCAGCGCCGGCGGCCACGAGAAGATCCGCACCGGCACCGAGGACCAGAAGTTCGGCCTGTCCATCTCCGACGGCTACGCGCAGTACGCCATCGCCCGGATAATGGACCAGCCCCAGCTCGAACTGACCGGCCTGCACTGCCACTTGGGCTCGCAGATCACCAGCATCAAGCCCTACATCGCCGCCGTGCGGCGCATCGTCGGCCTCATGGCCCGGCTGAAGGAACAGCACGGCCTGGTCCTGCCCGAACTCGACCTCGGCGGTGGCCACGGCATCGCCTACCGTCCCGGCGAACTCGCCCTGGATCTCACAAGCCTGGCCCGCAAGGTGCGTGCCGAGCTGGTGGAGGCGTGCGCGGCGGCGGGGCTCGCCGTGCCCCGGCTCATCATCGAACCCGGGCGGGCGATCGCCGGCCCGGCGGGGATCGCGCTCTACCACGTCCTCGCCGTCAAGCGCACCGGCACGCACACCTACGTCGCCGTGGACGGCGGCATGAGCGACAACCCCCGGCCCGCCCTGTACGGCGTCCGGTACGCGCCCCGCCTGGTCGGCCGGCACAGCACCGCCGCCCCGGCCCCGGTCACCGTGGTGGGCCGCCACTGCGAGGCGGGCGACATCGTCGCCGCCGACGTCGAACTCCCCGAGGACATCCGCCCCGGAGACCTGCTCGCCGTCCCGGTCGCCGGCGCCTACCACCTGTCCATGGCCTCCGGCTACAACATGGTCGGCCGCCCGCCGGTCGTCGCCGTGGACGACGGCCGGGCCCGCCTCCTGATCCGCCGCGAGTCCCTGGAGGACATCAGCAGCCGCGACGTGGGGCTCTAGCCCGCGGTCGTAGCCGACGCGTCACTTCCCCGAACCCGATGCCCGGCGCCCGGTCTTGTCCCGGCCCGGGCATCCTCGTACAGTCCGCTTCGTAATGTTCGCCATCGAGGCCGAATGTTTCGATCGGCCTGGTGCGGGCGGCAACTTCCTGGTCAGCAGTGAGCGGCCGGAGGGCCCCTGGTCGACCCGGTGTGGATCGACCTGCCCGGCATCGATCCCGACCTCGCCTGGGACGGCGACGGCAACTGCTGGTGCGCCGCCGCCGGGGTCAGGGTGGCCCGCATCGACCCGGCCACCGGAAAGGTGCTCGAAGGGTCCTTCGAGGTGTGGTCCGGGACGGGCCAGCAGCATCCGGAGGCCCCGCACCTCTATCGCGTCGGCGACTGGTGGTACCTGGTGCTCGCCGAGGGCGGTACGGCCCTCGGTCACAGCGTCTCCGTCGCCCGCCCCCGCTCCCCGCGCGGCCCCTACGAACCGGCCCCCGCCAACCCCGTCCTCTCCCACGGCGGCACCGATCTCCCCGCACCGTAGGCCGGTCGGCTCGTGGTCGCTGAGCGAACGGCCGGGCCGGCTCACCCTGCACGCCGCCGGCGACAGCCTCGACCGGCCGGGACACACCTTCGTCGGGCGCCGCCGGCAGCACCCCGACTGCCGGTTCGCGGCTCGCCTGGAACCCGGAACGGGCCACGCCGGACTGTCCGTTCGCATGGACGAGGCGTATAGGTCGAGATGCGCACCGATCGGCCGGTGTCCCCGACCGGCGAGGACGAGCCCGGACTCCGGGCCGGCGGTCCCGACACGATCGGCCTCGCGGTCGAAGGGGTGCGGCTCGCCGAACTCGACGGCCGCTATCTGTCCACGCAGGTTGCCGGTGGCTTCACCGGCCGGGTGGTCGGCATGTACGTCACCGAGGGCGGCGCGGCCTTCGACCGGCTCGAGTACGTCCCTCAAGAGCCGCCCATGCCGTGACGGTTGGCGGCAGATTCACCGCGTACAAGGGGTTGCCACCGTTTGGCAGCTGTCTCTAGGGTGCGGCAGCAACGAAGCTTTCTGGATCTCTTCCGAAACTTTCGGTCCAGTGGACGGTCAAGGACGGACCGTCCCGTACCCAAGGAGCGCATGATGGGCGACCCGGGACTGTCCCGCCGCGGCTTCCTGGCGGTCTCCGCCGCGGCCGGTGTGGGCATGACGGCACTGAGCGGCTGCGGCGGCGACTCGGACGGAGGGTCGTCGGACGGCACGACCACCATCGAGTGGTGGAACATCTCCACCACCGAGCCGACGAAGGGCGTCTGGGCGGCGCTGGCCAAGAAGTTCGAGGCCCAGAACCCCAAGGTGAAGATAAAGATCGTCCAGTTGGAGAACGACGCCTACAAATCCAAGATGACGGCTCTGACCGCCTCCGGGAAGCTGCCCGACATCTTCCACACCTGGGGCGGCGGCGTCCTCAAGCAGCAGGTCGACGCCGGTCTCGTCGAGGACCTCACCGACCGCACGAAAGATTTCGCCGACGGCCTGCTGCCGGTCGCGAAGGAGCCGTATCTCCTCGACGAGAAGGTGTACGGCATCCCGTTCGACATCGGCATGATCGGTTTCTGGTACAACAAGGCGCTCTTCAAGGACGCGGGCGTCGCCGAGCCGCCCACCACCTGGAGCGGATTCCTCGACGCCGTACGGAAGTTGAAGGCCGAGGGCACCACCCCGCTCGCCCTCGCGGGCAAGGAGAAGTGGCCCGGCATGTACTACTGGGCGTACCTCGCCATGCGCACCGCGGGCGCCTCCGCCCTCCAGAAGGCGTACGACGACAAGGACTTCACCGGCGACGCCTTCGTGCAGGCCGGTCAGCATCTCCAGGAACTCGTCGACCTCCAGCCCTTCCAGAAGGGCTTCCTCGGCGCCGCCTACTCCACGCCCACCGGCCAGGCCGCGGCCGTCGGCAACGGCAAGGCGGCGATGGAGCTCATGGGCCAGTGGGCCCCGGTCGTCCAGGCGGACGCCGGCAAGGGCCTCGGCGACGACCTCGGCTTCTTCCCGTTCCCCGCGGTCGAGGGCGGAAAGGGCGCGATCACCGAGGTGTTCGGCGGGGGCGGCGGACACGCCCTGCGCAGCGGGGCCCCGCAAGCGGCCGTCGACTTCCTGAAGTTCTTCGCCTCGGAGGCGACGGATCTGGAACTGGTCAAGAAGACCGGCATCCTCCCGGTGCTCCCGGCGGCCGAGAGCGCCATCGTCGACCCCAACATCAAGGCCGTACAGGCGCAGTTGAAGGCCGCCACCGGCTTCCAGCTCTATCTCGACCAGGCGTACGCGCCCGCCGTCGGCCAGGAGGTCAACGACAGCGTCGCCGCGCTCATCGCCGGGTCCAAGTCGCCCCAGCAGGTCACCGAGTCGATCACGCAGGTCACGAAGGAAGAGCAGTAGCCGGCGATGGCCTCCACGTTCCTGCCGTCCGCCGACAACCGGCCCGGCCCCGGCGGCCCCGACGTCGACACCCCGCCCCCGTCCGCCGGTGCGGCCCGGGGGCGGGCCCGGCGGCGTGCGCTGCACTGGCTCACGGCGGTCGGCTTCCAGGTGCCCGCCCTGGTGCTGTTCCTCGTGCTGGTGCTGCTGCCGATCCTCTTCGCGTTGTACGCCGCCTTCTTCCGCTGGGGCGGCTTCGGGATGCCGACCGACTACATCGGCGCCGACAACTTCACCCGGCTCTTCGACGACCCGGTCTTCCTGGGCGACCTGTGGCGCTGCTTCGTCCTGGTCGCGCTGTCCCTCGTGCTCCAACTGCCGTTCGCGCTCGCCCTGGCCGTCGCGCTCAACCAGAAGATCCGCGGCCGGGCCGTCTACCGGATGCTGTTCTTCGCGCCGTACGTGCTGTCCGAGGCCATCACCGGCGTCCTGTTCAGCATGATCTTCGCCCCCGACGACGGACTCGCCGACCGGATCCTCGGCGGGATCGGCCTGGACGGCATCGGCGGGGAGTGGTTCGCCGACCCGTCCATGGTCATGGCCACCCTGTTCCTGGTCATGACCTGGAAGTACTTCGGCTTCCACATGATGCTCTACCTCGCCGGACTCCAGTCCATCCCACGGGAGTTGACCGAGGCGGCGCTGATCGACGGCGCCGGACCCTGGCAGCGCTTCCGCAACGTCACCCTGCCGCTGCTCGCGCCCACCCTGCGCATCAGCGTCTTCCTGTCCGTCATCGGGTCGATCCAGCTGTTCGACCTGGTGTGGGTGGTCACCCAGGGCGGCCCGGACCACCACTCCGAAACCATGGCCGTGACCATGTTCCAGTACGGCTTCAAGCGCTACCAGGTCGGCTACGCCAGCGCGATCAGCGTGGCCATGTTCGGCATCAGCCTCGTCTTCGCCCTCGCCTACCAGCGGTTCGTGCTCCGCCGTGACCTCGAAGGGGCCACCACCACGATGAGGGGGGACGGCAAGTGAGCCGCAAGACCCTACGGAACCTGCCCCTGCACGTGGTCCTCGTCGCCGTCGGCGCGGTGATGGCCGTACCCCTGCTCTACGCCCTGTTCTCCGGCTTCAAGTCCACCGACCAGCTCTCCAGCAACCCCGTCGGGCTGCCCGCCCCCTGGGTCGCCGGCAACTACACCGGCATCCTCGGCTCCGGCGACTTCTGGCGGCTGCTCGGCAACAGCACGCTGATCGCCGTGGCCACGACCGTCATCGTCGTCGCGCTCTCCGCCCTCTCCGCGTACTCCTTCGCCCGGTTCGCCTTCCGTGGACGGGAGTTGCTGTTCACCCTGTTCACGATGGGGCTGATGTTCCCCTTCGCGGTGGCGGCCCTGCCGCTGTTCCTGCTGCTGCGCTCGATGGGCCTGCTCGACAACCCGCTGGGCGTGATCCTGCCGCAGGCCGCCTTCGGGCTGCCGATGACGATCATCATCCTGCGCGGGTTCTTCCGGCAGATCCCGGGCGAGCTGGAGGAGGCGGCCACGCTCGACGGGTGCGGTCCGCTCGGCTTCTTCTGGCGAGTCCTGCTGCCCATGGCACGGCCCGCGCTCGGCACGGTGTCGGTCCTCGCCGTCGTCACCAGCTGGAACAACTTCTTCCTGCCGCTGCTGGTGTTCACCGACTCCACCTGGTGGACCCTGCCCATCGGCGTCCAGCAGTTCCAGGGCCAGTACTCCGCGGACTACGCCCGCGTCTTCGCCTACCTGGTGCTGGCCATGGTCCCCGCCCTCGCCTTCTACTCGGTCGCCGAGCGCCAGCTCGTCGGCGGCCTCACCGCCGGCGCCACCAAGGGATGACCCGTGCCGGGGGTTTGTACGGCTCGCCCACACATCCGCACGTGAGGAGTCGCACCATGCGCAAGAACCGTCTGAGACTTGTCGGAGCCCTCGCCGCCGCCCTGATGGCCGCCGGAATCGGCATCGGAGCGCCTGCCCAGGCGCACGAGAAGCCGACCACGCTCGCCGACCTCGCCCAGCGCCACGGCCGCTACTTCGGCAGCGCCACCGACAACCCCGAGCTCGTCGACGAGCCGTACAAGGCCCTCCTGGGCAGCGAGTTCGACCAGATCACGCCGGGCAACGGCATGAAGTGGTACGCCACCGAGCCCCAGCAGGGCGTCTTCGACTGGACCAAGGGCGACGAGATCGTGAACCTCGCCCGCGCGGGCCACCAGAAGGTACGCGGCCACACGCTCGTCTGGCACAGCCAGCTGCCCGGCTGGCTCACCGGTAAGGAGTGGACGGCGGACGAGCTGCGGGCCGTACTGAAGAACCACATCCAGCAGGAGGTACGGCACTACCGGGGCAAGGTGTTCGCCTGGGACGTCGTCAACGAGGCGTTCAACGAGGACGGGACGTACCGCGAGACGATCTTCTACAAGACCCTCGGCCCCGGCTACATCGCCGACGCCCTGCGCTGGGCCCGTCAGGCCGACCCCAGGGTCAAGCTCTACCTCAACGACTACAACATCGAGGGGATCGGCCCGAAGAGCGACGCCTACTACCACCTGGCCAAGGAGCTGAAGGCGCAGGGCGTCCCGCTCGACGGCATCGGTCTGCAGGCCCATCTGGCGCTCCAGTACGGCTATCCGACCACCCTGGAGGACAACCTTCGCCGCTTCGCCAGGCTGGGCCTGGACACCGCGCTCACCGAGGTCGACATCCGGATGATCCTGCCCGCGACCGAGGAGAAGCTGGCCCAGCAGGCCGAGTGGTACGCGGATCTGACCGACGCCTGCCTCGCGGTGCGTCGCTGCGTCGGCATCACCGTCTGGGACTACACGGACAAGTACAGCTGGATCCCGGCGTTCTTCGAGGGCCAGGGCGCGGCACTGCCGTGGGACGAGGAGCTGCGGCCGAAGCCGGCGTACTTCGCGCTACGGGAGGCGTTGAAGTAGGCCGAGGGGGCTGGGCGACCGGGGCGTTACGTTGAGTGACCGTCCCTGAATACATGTGGGGGCCGGCTCGCAGTCAGGGTCTGCGACCGGCCCCTGGAAGAACGCCGGGCGTCCGTCGCGCCGCCCGGTGGTGCAGGCCTCTCCGGCGTGCTCCGCCGGCAGGCATTACGCGGCGGTTACCACCTTGCCGGTGCCGTGCGGACGGTGCGGGGCGATGATCTGGCCGTCCGGCAGGAGCTCACCGGTGTCCTCGAAGAGCAGAACACCGTTGCACAGCAGGCTCCATCCCTGCTCCGGGTGGTGCGCCACGAGACGGGCGGACTCCCGGTCGGCGGAGCTGGCTGAGGGGCACGATGGCTGGTGCTGGCACATGGATGGGATCTTTCGCTCTGTCGTGATGTGTGAGATGGCTGTGGTGTCTGTTTCGCGGCGTGAAGACTCGTTCATGGCCGCCCCCCGTTGATTAGGTCGGTCGGAACCCAGTGTTGCCCCACGGGCGTCAATCCGCAGGGATTTCGCAGCACCGCTTTCTTACAGGTTGATGACGCATCCCGAGCGCCCGCGGTTCATTCCAACTCGACGGTCACTTCGGATGGTTCGCCGTGGTCGGATAGGGCTAGTCAGGGTGGTCCGGGTGCCGCGCGGGGCTCATTCGAGCGCATTCTCGCTCGTGCGAGCTATTTACGGTTCGCGTGTGTTTCCTGTTGTCCGATACGAGCGTAATCCCGCCGCCGTTCAGCCGCGTACCCCGCTACCCGGAAGAGGGCGACGGGGTACGGAGGTGTTCGCGGGGCGTGCCGTCAGGCGGGTGAGCCGAGCAGTGGCGGCAGCGGCGGCAGTGAAGTCGGGGTCGGGGTCGCCCGATGGGTGAGCACCGGGAGCAGTTCGGCGACCCGGTGCGGCACGTGGGACGCGATGCCGGGCGGGGCAGGGGCCAGCGGGATGAGGATGTCGGCGGCGTCCGGGTGACCGGCGGTGCCGTCCGCGGTGCAGTCGCCGTGCAGCCAGAGAGTGAGCATGTAGAGGCCGGGGAACGACAGCAGGCGCGGCTGGAAGGGCTGTTGGATCGTCTCGGCCTGGCGCAGTGCGCGCTCGGTGGAGGCGATGTACGGGCCCTCGAAGAAGTGCGAGAAGGCCCAGCCGTCGGGGGTCAGCCGGGTCTCGGCCGCGGCCACCGCGCGTTCCCCGCAGTGGATCAGAAAGCGCCAGCCCGCCAGCCGCGTCGCGGACACGCCCGCCGGGGTGATCTCGTCCACCACATGTACGGGCAGCGGGAGTTCGGGTGTGGCGGGTCCCTGGGCTGCGCGCAGGGAGGGCGTTCGGGCCTCGCGGACCGCGGTGGGTGAACCGAGTGCGGTGAGGACGGAGCGAAGTGCGGGCGCGGGAGCCGGGGGAACCTGCAGCGGCATGGTGGGTCGCCTCTCATTCGACAGGCACGGTGGCGCGAGGGCGGGGCGGGGGCGGACGGCGCTGTCTGCTCACGGAGGTCAGAGAGGCGGGGGCCGGGGTCAGGGAGCGCGAGGGGGGTGAGTGGGGCCTGCCGTACGTCACCTGACGGCAGGTCCTGGGACCGCGGGCGCCAACCCTCTGCCTTGATTGCGGAGTTTATACGACGGGTGTTCAGACAGTGTTTCGTCTAACCGATTTCGGTGCACCCGGCAAGGGTTCATTCGGTCGGAGATATGCGGGAATCATCCCGATTCCCGGCCGATCATACGGCGATGACCTCGAAAAATGCCCCGGTGCGGTCGGCCAATTCTCGTCGGCGTTTTTCACGAGTTCGTGAGCCGTCCGAAACTGCGCGGTGCCGCATGCCCGGTGAATGTGCCGCCGGTCACGCCCGACAGCCTAGCGGGCGCCGGGCCGGCGCGGGACGTTATCGATCGCTTCGGCTGGGCATCATCCCACCTGACCCGGGAGGCCGGCGGTCGGATCCAGGACCAGCTGGGCGGGCCCCGGGGCCCGCCCGTCCGAGGAGGGAAGCTTCGATGGGGGAGAAGGTCGTGGCAGGTCGGTTCGATCTGTCCGATCGCCAGCGCTACCGCGAGAAGCTGCGGCAGTGTCTGACGGGCCTGGAGCGGCTGCTGGAGGAGAAGCGGTTCGACCGCCCCAAGAATCTCATGGGGCTGGAGATCGAATTGAACCTCACCGGCGCCGACGGCATGCCGAGAATGTTGAATGCGCAGGTGCTGGAGCGGATCGCGAGTCGCGATTTCCAAACAGAACTCGCCATGTTCAATCTGGAAGTCAACATAGCCCCACACCGGTTGCAGGGGCAGGTTTTCGATCGGCTCGCCGAGGAACTCCGTACGTCATTGGCATATGCCGACCGGAAAGCCGGCGAGCTCGACGCGGGAATCGTGATGATCGGCATTCTGCCGACCCTCGACCGGGACGACCTGGTCTCCTCGAACCTCTCCGCCGTCGACCGCTACGCCCTGCTCAACGAGCAGATCGTGGCCGCCCGCGGCGAGGACTTCCTGCTCGACATCGACGGCGTGGAGCGCCTGACCTGCACATCGAAGTCCATAGCCCCCGAGGCCGCCTGCACCTCCGTCCAACTGCACCTCCAGGTCACCCCGGGCCGCTTCGCCGACGTGTGGAACGCGGCGCAGGCGGTCGCCGCCGCCCAGGTCGCCGTGGGCGCCAACTCGCCCTTCCTCTTCGGGCGTGAGCTGTGGCGGGAGTCCCGCCCACCGCTGTTCCAGCAGTCCACCGACACCCGCCCGCCCGAGCTCCAGGCCCAGGGCGTGCGGCCGCGCACCTGGTTCGGGGAGCGGTGGGTCACCTCGGCGTACGACCTCTTCGAGGAGAACCTGCGCTACTACCCCGCCCTGCTGCCGATCTGCGACGACGAGGACCCGCTGGCGGTCCTGGACGCGGGCGGCACACCGACGCTCGCCGAACTCGTGCTGCACAACGGCACCGTGTACCGCTGGAACCGCCCGGTCTACGGCATCGCCGACGGCGTCCCGCACCTGCGCGTGGAGAACCGCGTGCTGCCCGCCGGGCCCACCGTCACCGACGTCATCGCCAATGCGGCCTTCTACTACGGCGTCGTCCGCGCCCTCGCCGAGGAGTCGCGGCCCGTGTGGACCCGGCTGCCCTTCGAGGCGGCGGCCGCCAACTTCGACGCGGCCTGCGAGCACGGCATCGACGCCCGGCTGCGCTGGCCCCGGCGGGGGCGGTACGGCGGGACCACCGAGATCGATGCGGTGAGCCTCGTACGCGACGAACTGCTGCCGCTGGCCGAGGTCGGCCTGGACGCTTGGGGAGTGGAGCCGGCCGACCGGGATCTCTACCTGGGTGTCATCGAGGAGCGGTGCCGACGACGCATGAACGGCGCGTCCTGGCAGGCGGCCACGTTCCATCGAGCACGGGAGACCGGGATGACCCGGGAGGCGGCACTGGCGGCGACGACGCGGCGGTACCGGGAGCTGATGCATCGCGGGGATCCGGTGCACACGTGGCCGGTGGGCTTGCTGGAGCCGGTGCCGTTGGGGTGAGGGCCGGTCGCCCGGGGTCGCCTCGATGGGGGTCGCCGATGCCCGCCCCATACTGATCGGGCAAGCTGTGACGTCCCGTGACGGTGGTGCGACTGGAGGCACGTGTGCAGGGCGAGGCAGGCCCCGTGGCCGATTCTTTTCCGCACGAGCGACTCTCGCGACGGATCTTCCGTGATGAGACGCTGCTCGTTCTGGCGCTCTCGCTCGGTGCGAGCGGTGTGTCCGCCCTGATCAGTTTTGTCGGGTCGGTCACCAAGCCCGGAGGGCTCAAGGACCAGGCGGCCACCCTCAACGCCTCGGCCGCGCCCGGCCGTCCCTGGCTGGATCTCGCCTGGCAGCTCTTCGGGATCACCACCGCGCTGGTGCCCGTCGCGCTCGTCGCGCACTTCCTGCTGCGCGAGGGGCAGAGCCTGCGCACCCTCGGCTTCGACCGGACCCGGCCCTGGCCCGACCTCGGCCGCGGCGCGGCGATCGCGGCGGTGATCGGCAGCACCGGAATCGCCTTCTACCTGGCCGCTCGTGGGCTCGGCTTCAACCTCACCGTGGTGCCCGAGGCGCTGCCCGACGTGTGGTGGAAGTACCCGGTGCTGATCCTCTCGGCGATGCAGAACGCGATCCTCGAAGAGGTCATCGTCGTCGGCTATCTGCTGCGCCGCCTCGGCCAGTTGGGCTGGACACCCGGCACCGCGCTGGTGGCCAGTTCCGTACTGCGCGGCTCGTACCACCTCTACCAGGGCATCGGCGGCTTCATCGGCAACATGGCGATGGGCGTGGTGTTCGTGTACCTGTACCGGCGCTGGGGGCGGGTGGGCCCGCTGGTGGTCGCGCATTCCCTGCTCGACATAGGGGCGTTCGTGGGGTATGCGCTGCTGGCCGGGAAGGTGGGGTGGCTGCCGACGGCGTGAACGTCTTCGAGGGGGCGTACGAAGGTCTCGTACGCCCCCTCGGTCATGCTCCGGTGCCTGCCTAGGCGATCAACTCCCCTTCGATGACGGTGACCGCGCGGCCGCTCAGCAGCGTGCGGTCACCGCGCAGTTCCGTGCGGACGCGGCCGGAGCGACGGGAGGCCTGCAGGCCGGTGAGTTCGGTCCGGCCGAGGCGTTCGGACCAGAACGGGGCGAGGGCCGTGTGGGCGCTGCCGGTGACCGGGTCCTCGTCGATGCCGAAGTTCGGGAAGAAGCAGCGGGAGACGAAGTCGTAGCCCCGGGTGGGGTCCTCCGCGCGGGCGGTGGCGATGATGCCGCGCCGGGAGTGGGCGCCGAGTGCCTTGAGGTCCGGGGCGAGGGCGTGCACGGCCTTCTCGTCGGCGAGTTCGAGGAGCAGGTCGCCGACGTTCGGGCCGGTGTCGACAGCGGTGAGCGGCTCGGCGCCCAGTGCCCGCGCGACCCCGTCCGGGATCTCGACCGGGGTGAGCGGGGCGGTCGGGAAGTCGAGCGTGATCGACCCGTCCTCGCGGGGCGTGGCGACGAGCACCCCACTGAGGGTGGCGAACCGTACGGGTCCCTCGTGGGCGCCGGTGCCGTGCAGCACGTGGGCCGTGGCGAGCGTGGCGTGCCCGCACATCGCCACCTCGGCGACGGGAGTGAACCACCGCAGCGCCCAGTCGGCCTCCCCGCCCTCGGCCAGCCGATGCGCGAACGCCGTCTCGGCGTGATTGACCTCCATGGCCACGTTCTGCAGCCAGTCGTCCTCCGGGAAGCCGTCGAGAAGCAGGACCCCGGCCGGGTTGCCGGAGAAGGGACGGTCGGTGAAGGCATCGACGATTCGAATCCGCATGGCGCTGACGCTAGGGGGTGCGGGGAGGGGGCGGCCAAGGCCAATTCGGGGGTGCTGGACCGTTTTCGGGGGCCCTATGACGGTGTGCCGATGGCGAGGTGGATCGCGGAGGCGACGTCGTGAGCCGTGTGCGTGGGCCGATAGGAGTCCTGCGTCCAGGGCCGCCCGTCGGCCACCCACACGCTGCGCAGCCCGAGCGCGTTGGCGCCCGCGATATCGGCCTGCGGTGAATCGCCGATGATCCATGCGTCGGCCAGCGGGGCACCGACGCGCGCCGCTGCCGCGCGGAAGATGTCCGGCTCGGGCTTCTTGCTGCCGACGGCTTCGGAGACCGCCCAGCCCTGGACGAGTCGGTCGAGTCCGGTGCTGCGGATCTTCGCTTCCTGCTGGGCGGTGCGGCCGTTGGTGACGATCACACAGGTCCAGCCGTCCGCCTGGGCAAGGCCCAGAGCCTCTCTGGTGTCGTGCGCCAGGACGACGTGTCGGGCGACGCCGGTGTCGAGAAGGTCCCGTACGGCGCTGGTCGACACCGCGCTCCCATACCGGCCGGTGAGCGCTGCGGCGAGTTCACGGCGCGCGGCGTAGCCACTGGCATCCCTGTCCATCACCCACGAGAGGTCGGAGGCGGGCAGACCGTGCTCGGCGAGGAAATCGGAAACGGCACGACGGAACGCCGCATCCCGGTCGACCAGGGTGTTGTCGAGGTCAATCAGCAGCAGGGGCACGGCCGGCAGTAGATCACATACGGCGAGCATCCCGACCCTTGCCATCCGAACTGTTCCGATATATCGTTGACGCATCGCGACAGATCAACGATGGATGGAGTGATTGCGATGCGTTCCCATGGATACGAGCGTGGACACGGTGGGCACGGTCACCAGGGCCGAGGCGGCTTCGAGGGGCTTCGTGGTGCCTTCGGGCCCTTCGGGCCGGGCGGTGGCCCCGGATTCGGTGGGCCTGGTTTCGGCGGGCCCGGCCCTTGGGGGCCCAGGGGGCGGGGCGGACCGCGAGGGAGGGCGCGGCGCGGTGACGTACGGGCATCGATCCTCGCCCTGCTGAAGGACCGCCCCATGCACGGCTACGAGATGATCCAGGAGATTGCCGAGCGCAGCGGCGGGGCGTGGAAGCCCAGCCCCGGCTCGGTGTACCCCACCCTCCAGCTGCTGGAGGACGAGGGCCTGATCGCCAGTGAGAGCGAGGGCGGCAAGAAGCTCTTCTCGCTCACCGAGGCGGGCCGTGAGGCGGCCGAGGCGGGTCCCGAGGCGCCCTGGGAGGAAGCCTCCCGCGGTGTCGACTGGGAGGCCCTCGGTGAGATCCGCCAGGCCGGCTTCGGTCTGATGGAGGCCTTCGGGCAGGTCTGGAAGACGGGCAGCAAGGACCAGCGCGACAAGGCGCTGGCCGTCATCAACGACGCCCGCAAGAAGCTGTACCTGATCCTCGCCGACGAGGACTGAGCGGCACCGGCGGCCTCCCCGCCGTAAGTGAAGGCGCCCCGCAGAACGTTCCGCGGGGCGCCTTCGCCGGTGTCGCGCGGCCGGTCAGGTCACCAACCCCGCCAGCTTGCGCAGCGACTCGTTCAACGCCGCGGTGGCCGAGTCCTTGAGCTTGCCCGCCATCAGTGACACCGCCGCCCCGGTGAACTCCCCGTCGATGCGTACGGTCGTGGCGGCGCCGTCGCCATCGGGGGTGAGCGTGTAGCGCGTGGCCACGGTCACGGCCATCGGGCCCTTGCCGCGTATCGCGAGCACTCGCGCCGGCTCCAGTTCCTCGATGGTCCACTCGACCTCGGCCGGGAACCCCATCAGCTTCATGTTCTCCTGGAAGGTCCCACCCGCTTCGAGGGCCGTGGGGCCGCCACCGGGGAAGCTGGTGTGGGTCGCGTTCCACTGCCCGTACGCCGACCAGTCGGTCAGCTGTGCCCAGACCTTCTCGGCCGGTGCCTCGATGTGTGCCTCCGCGCTGACTTCGGCCATGCGACCACCCCTTCGTCTCGGGCTACGGTGTCGCGGAACGTAGCCGTGGGGCGTGGAACATTCAATACTGATGAACCGTCAGAAATTGTGGAGACATGGGCCCGCCCCGCGGACTCAGCCCACCCGCCGTATCGCCGCCGCGTCGAACACATCCCACGCCCGAGGCAACGCGCTCTCGTCGTGGCAGTGCCACGCCTCCCAGAACAGGTCGGCGAGCAGGGCGTCCTCCGGGGCGTACACCCGGTAGACGTACTGTCTGCCGTCCACGGCCGGTAAGGCCACCAGCCAGCACCTGCTCTCCATCTCTCTGTGGGACGTGCGCCGCAGCGCCACGGTTGCGCACGAGGCGCACTTCAAGGGGGCGCGCGCCCCTTGGCGTAGCTCGGTGTGATCTCATCCGTAAGGAGGAGATTCCGGTCGGCCGAGTCCACTCTGTGTGGGACGCGAAAATGCTTCCTCTCGGGGATGACCTGGCGCGAAGGGGCTGATGGGGTAGGGGATGTGCAACCCCGTATTCCCCGGCAGTCGGCCCAGGAGCCGGACCGCCGGCTCCCGGACGCCCCGGCGGACGATGCCAGGCTCAGCGACGAGCTGGCAGCGGTGGTCTCCGGTGCCCGTCGCCGGGCGGTCAGGGACGGGGACCGGCAGATCGACACGGCCCACCTGCTGCACTCGCTGCTGGAGCACGACCCGGACGTGTACGCCGTCTTCGGTGACGGCCCCCAGATCGCCCGTCTGCTCGGCTACCTCGTGCAGCGCACCATCGGCTACGGCCTGCGCTGGCAGGGCACCGTCGAGGACTCCGGCGCCGTACCCGTCGTGAGGGACGGCGAGGGCTTCTCCCCGCTGGCCGCGAGCGCCATGGAACACGCCCGCCTCTACGCCGCCCGGCGCGGCGACACCCAGGCCCGCGGTATCGACCTGCTCGCGGCGATCGTGCTGGACCCGCATGCGCGCGCCGTCGAGGTGCTCGACCGCGCCGGCATCGACGCGAACGTGCTGCGCGCCCGGATCGACGAGCGGCGTGACGAGTACGTGGCCGGCGACACCGCCCGTTAGGCGCCGAACCCCGCCCGTCCACTCGGTGAGACAGGTGCCATCAGGGATGACGCTCCTGTCGTCGCCTGTCATCATGTGCCCGTGCGTACGTATGAGAGCAGTCAGGCCGGCCGCGGCAAGGGCGTCGGGCTCGGTCTGGCGATCGGTTCCGCGGTCGCCTTCGGAGGGTCCGGAGTCGCGGCCAAGCCGCTGATCGAGGCGGGGCTCGACCCGCTGCACGTGGTGTGGCTGCGCGTGGCCGGCGCCGCCCTCGTGATGCTGCCGCTCGCCGTGCGCCACCGCGACCTGCTGCGTAGCCGCCCGGCGCTGCTCGCCGGGTTCGGGCTGCTCGGTGTGGCCGGTGTGCAGGCGTTCTACTTCGCCTCGATATCCCGGATCCCGGTGGGCGTCGCGCTGCTCGTCGAGTACCTGGCGCCCGCCCTCGTCCTCGGCTGGGTGCGGTTCGTGCAGCGGCGGCCGGTGACGCGTGCCGCCGCCGTCGGCGTGGTCCTCGCGGTCGGCGGCCTCGCCTGTGTCGTCGAGGTCTGGTCGGGCCTGAGCTTCGACGCCCTCGGACTGCTCCTCGCGCTCGGCGCCGCCTGCTGCCAGGTCGGCTACTTCGTCCTGTCCGACCAGGGCAGCGACTCCGGCGAGGCCGCCCCCGACCCGCTCGGCGTCATCGCGTACGGCCTGCTCGTCGGCGCCGCCGTCCTGACCGTCGTAGCCCGCCCCTGGAACCTGGACTGGTCGCTGCTCGCGAACACCGCCGACATGAACGGCACCCCGGTCGCGGCCGTTGCTCTGCTGGCCTGGATCGTGCTCGTCGCGACGGTGATCGCGTACGTCACCGGCGTGGTCTCGGTACGACGGCTCTCGCCGCAGGTCGCCGGAGTCGTGGCCTGTCTCGAGGCGGTCATCGCGACCGTCCTCGCCTGGTTCCTGCTCGGCGAGCACCTCTCGGCGCCGCAGATCGTCGGCGGGGCGGTCGTCCTCTGCGGGGCGTTCATCGCGCAGTCGTCCGCCCCCGCCAAGAGCCCGGCCGACCCGGTGGCCAGCGGCGGTCCCGAGCGCGAGTTGTCCGCCCGCGGAAACGTCGCCTAGGCTCGCCGTCATGCCTTCGACACTCGTTCTTCCGCCTCCGGCCGCCTGAGGCGGGCCCTCCGGAACATCGGCCCGGCGTTTCACCGGGCGGAACGGTGCTGCCCGCAGACGAAGTCCACGGATCCCGCTGAGCCGGGCTCCTCCCAGAACTTCTGCATGTCTGCGGAGAACAACTCGTGTCGAACACCTCTGTCTCCGGCCTGCCCATCGGGCGAGGCCTCATCTACCTGATCATCGCCGGTGCCGCCTGGGGCACCGCCGGCGCGGCCGCCTCACTGGTCTACCGGACCAGCGACATGGGGCCGATCGCCCTCTCCTTCTGGCGCTGCGCCGTCGGCTTCGTGCTCCTGCTCGCCGTCCAGCTCCTGCGTCCGCGCACGCGGACCGCCGCCTCCGAGCCCCTCGGCCGCAAGATGTGGCGGGCCGGAGCGACTGGTCTCGGGCTCGCGGTCTTCCAGACGGCCTACTTCGCGGCCGTGGACGCCACCGGACTCGCCGTGGGCACCGTCGTCGCCCTCGGCGCCGGTCCCGTGTTCATCGCGCTCGGCGCCCGGCTGACCCTGGGGGAGCGGCTCGGCCGCGGGGGCGTCGCGGCGGTGGCCGGCGCGCTCACCGGGCTCGCGGTGCTCGCGCTCGGCGACGAGGGTGCGGCCGTACGCCCGTGGGGGGTGCTGCTCGCGCTGGTGTCGGCGGCGGCGTACTCCGTGATGACCCTGCTGACCCGCAAGTGGGGCCGGGACGGCGGGGCCGGCGCCGCCGCCACGTCCGTCTGGGCCTTCGCGGTCACCAGCCTGAGCCTGCTGCCGTTCGCCCTCGTCGAGGGGCTCCTGCCGCACACGGTCGACCCCGTCCGGCTCGGCTGGCTGGTGGCGTACATCGCGGCCGTGCCCACGGCCCTCGCGTACGCCCTCTACTTCGCGGGCGCGGCGGCCGTACGGTCCGCCACCGTGTCCGTGATCATGCTGCTGGAGCCGGTCAGCGCGGCGGTGCTCGCCGTCGTCCTGCTCGGCGAACACCTGACGGCGCCGACCGTCGCCGGCACCTTGCTGATGCTCGGGTCGGTCGCGGGTCTCGCGGTGGCGGAGACGCGCGGGGCGCGGCGCGAGCCGCTGACGGCCTGACATCGAGGGGCCCGCACCGCACGGGTGACGGGCCCCTCGCTCAGCCCGTGCGCCGACGGAGCAGGTGGTCGCGGGCCGCCGCGTCCCGCGGACCGTTCCGTTGCGCCAGACGGGCCGCGACCCTGTCCTTGACCTCTTCGGTCCGGTGATTGGCGTACTTGAACTTGGCCCGTACGCCCGTCACTTCGAGCCGCACCCCGCGCAGCCCGGACAGCAGGCGGCCGTACGGCACCTCGCCCACCGCGACCTGTGCCGTGCCGCCTTCCGGCTGGAAGTGGCCGACCTGGCGGTTGAGCAGCTCTGCCTTCTCGGCCGGGTCGTCCACGACATGGGCCCGGCACCGGAGTTGGACGGCGGCGTAGAAGCTGGTCGGAGTGCCGTGCTCGGACGGTTCCTCCGGTGCCGCCTGCCAGGGACCCGGTACGTACACGTAGTCGTCGACCACGCTCAGCACGACCTCGGGGTTCGCCAGCAGCGCCGGCCACATCGGGTTGGGCCGGGCCAGATGCGTGAGAGCCTCGCCGCGCTCGGCGTCGTACACGAAGTGCAGCGGCTGGACATGGGGCGGCTCCCCGTCCAGGCCGTTGACGACGAGCTGCCCGAAGTCGTGGACGGCCAGCCACCGCTGCCACTCGGCGTCGTCGCGGGGCGCGTCCCAGGGGTGGATCAGCATCACAGGGCTCCGAGGTAGTCGGGGAGCTGCGTGCCGGGGGCCAGGTCCGGGTCCCCGACCGGTGCCTCGTAGCCCTTGCGCAGGGGGACGACGCCGGCCCAGTGGGGGAGGGCGAGGTCCTCGGGCTCGTCGTTCACACCGCCGGTGCGCAGCTTGGCGGAGACCTCGGTCAGGTCGAGGCGGATCACGGCGGTCGCGGCCAGTTCCTTCTTGTTGGCCGGGCGGGAGTCGGCCGCCCGGCCCGGCACCACATGGTCGACCAGCGCGTCGAGAGCGACCCGCTTCTCCTCGGGGTCCGTCACGTCGTACGCCATGCCGTGCACCACCACCGACCGGTAGTTGATCGAGTGGTGGAAGGCCGAGCGGGCCAGGATCAGCGCGTCGACGTGCGTGACCGTCAGACACACCGGCAGCCCCGGGTCGGCCTTGCCGGTCATCCGCAGCGGGCGCGAGCCCGTCGAGCCGTGGACGTAGAGCGTCTCGCCGACCCTGCCGAACAGCGTGGGCAGCACGACCGGCGCGCCGTCGCGCACGAACCCGAGATGGCAGACGTAGGCCTCGTCGAGTATCGCGTGCACCAGTTCCTTGTCGTACGACGCCCGGTCCGGTGAGCGCGTGGGGACGGTGCGGTCGGTCGGCGTGTAGGCGGCGGGCGGCGACGTCGGCTGCGGGGTCCCCTGCATTGCGTTCTCCATTGCACTAGTGCATAATCGTGTTTGTGCTAGGAGGATATCGGATCGAAGGGCGACGCGCAGCGGAGATTGCGGCGAGCGTCGAGCGCGCGGTGGGTGCGGGTGACCTGGCCCCCGGTCAACTCCTCCCGCCCATGCGGGAGTTGGCGGTAGAGCTGGGGGTGAACCCGAACACGGTCGCCGCCGCGTATCGCACCCTGCGTGAACGCGGAGTGATCGAGACCGCGGGCCGCCGGGGCAGCCGGGTGCGGCCCAGGCCGGCCACGACCGGGCGCGAGCACGCCCGGGTGGTCGCGCCCGAGGGTGTACGTGACGTCGCGAACGGCAACCCCGACCCGGCGCTGCTGCCCTCCCTCGCGAAGGCCTTCGCGGCCGCGGCCGAACAGGGCGACCGGGAACCGGTGCTGTACGGCGCGGACCCCGTGGAGCCGGAGCTGGCACGGATGGCGCGGGCCGAGCTGGCCGCCGAGAGAGTGCCGGAAGGTCCCCTGGCCGTCGCCTCCGGTTCGCTCGACGCCATCGAGCGGGTACTCGCGGCCCACCTCAAGCCGGGAGACACCGTCGCCGTCGAGGACCCCGGCTGGGGCAGCCTCCTCGACATGATCCCCGCGCTCGGGCTGCGCACCGCTCCGGTCGCCGTCGACGACGAAGGGCCGCTGGTCGACGACGTACGGCGAGCCCTGGAAGCCGGAGCCCGCGCCCTGATCGTCACCTGCCGCGCCCAGAACCCCACCGGTGCCGCGGTGAGCGCCACGCGCGCGCGTGCCCTGCGTTCCGTACTTCGCGAGCACCCGGAGATCCTGCTGATCGAGGACGACCACGGCCACGGCATCGTCGACCTGCCCCTGCACTCCCTGTCCGGCACCACCTCCACCTGGGCCTTCGTCCGCTCGGTCGCCAAGGCCTACGGCCCCGACCTGCGCCTCGCCGTCCTCACCGGGGACTCCGTCACGGTCGACCGGGTCCGCGGCCGCCAGCGACTGGGGCCCGGCTGGGTCAGCCGCCTGCAGCAGCGGGCCGTGGTACGGCTGTGGGCCGACGGCGCCTTGGATCCGACGGCGGTGGCGAAGGCGTACCGCAGCCGCCGTGACCTGCTCCTCACGGCCCTGACCGAACGCGGCGTCGAGGCCCACGGCCGCAGCGGCCTGAACATCTGGATCCCGGTACCCGACGAGACGACCGCAGTGGCCCGCCTCCTCCACTCCGGCTGGGCGGTGGCACCCGGCGCCCGCTTCCGGATGAGCGCACCGCCTGGGATCAGGGTCACGATCGCGACGCTGGGCCCGGAGGAGGTAGCCCCGCTGGCGGATGCGGTGGCGTCGGCGGTGGCCCCGGCACCGGCGAGGAGATATGTGTAGCTCCGGGAAGGGCAGCCAACCTGTAAGGGGCGCGGGGAACTGCGCGACCGGCCACAACCCACCCGCAGTCGCGAACGATCATTCCGCCCCTCCCCACTAGGCGCTATTCCGCCGCACCTGGGTCAGCGCCGCTCCCGCCAACACGACCAGCGCCCCCACCGGCGTGGACCAGCTCAACGACTCGCCCAGCAAGGCAACCCCCGCCCCCGTGGCGATGACCGGAATGAAGTACGTGACCATCTGAGCCGTCGTCGGACCGACCTCGGCGACCAGCCCGTACTGGATCAACACGGCGAGCCCGGTGCCCAGCGCACCCAACGCCACGACCGCGAGCAGCGGCACCAGCTCCCAGCGTGCGGGAAACGACGTGAACAGGGGTGTCACCACGGCCAGTTGAACCGACGCCAACAACAACTGCGCCCCGGTCAGCGACAGATGCGAGGCACCGGACCCGGCCAGCGTCCGCCGGACGTATATCCACCCGATCGGATAGCTCAAGGAGGCCAGCAAGGCCATCGCCGTCCCCGTGGCGTCCAGCCCGGCGAACCCCTGCCACGCCCCCAGCACCGTCAGCACCCCGAGAAATCCGATACCGAGCCCGGCCACCCTCACCCGCGTCGGCCGGTCCTCCGAGAGCGCGACCAGGGACAGCGCCATGCCCCACAGCGGCGAGGTCGCGTTGCAGATACCCGCCAGCGTGGACGGGATGGTCAGCTCGGAGTACGCGAACAGGGAGAACGGCAGCGCGTTCAGCAGGAACGCGGCGACCGCCAGATGCCCCCACGTGCGCACCCCGCGCGGCAGCCGCTCCCGCTTCACCAGCATCGCCGCCGCCAGCACCGCCGTACCGAACACCAGCCGCCCGAGTGTGACCTGGAAGGGGGCGTAGCCATGGGTCCCCACCTTGATGAGCAGGAAGCTGAAGCCCCAGATCAGGGAGAGCGCGGCGAAGCGCAACCGCCAGTCGAGGCGGGCGCGGGGGCGGGGTCGGACAGGCGCTGCGGCCGGGGTGCGCGAGGCGGTGGCGGTGGTCATGGCAGCAACGATGCTGTACACGATCTCGTAGCACAATCGAGAATTCGCACGGGATATCTCGTAGCATTGCTTATATGTTGAACCTGGAGCGCCTACGGACCCTCGACGCCCTCGCCCGCCACGGCTCGGTCAGCGGTGCCGCCGAGGGGCTGCACATCACGACGTCCGCCGTGTCCCAGCAGATGTCCAAGCTGGAGCGCGAGGTCGGCCAGCAGCTCCTCGCCAAGAACGGCCGCGGTGTGCGGCTCACCGATGCCGGCCGGCTGCTCGCCGAGCATGCCGCGCGCATCCTGTCGCAGGTCGAGCTGGCTCAGTCCGACCTGGAGGCGCAGCGTGGCCAGGTGGTCGGTGAGCTGCGGCTGGCCGCGTTCCCCACCGGGCTGCGGGGGCTGTTCCCTCAGGCGCTCGCCATGCTGCGGGCCGACCATCCGGCGTTGCGCCTGCACTCGCTGGAGCTGGAGCCCGAGCGCGGAGTCGACGCCGTGCTCCGCGGCGACGTCGACCTGGCCGTCGTCCTCGACTGGTACAACAAGCCCCTGCCGATGCCGGAAGGGCTCGCCAAGGCGCCGATCCTCGACGACCGCGTGGAGATCGCCATGCCCGAGGGACACCCGCTCGCCGACCGGCGCGAGGTCGATCTGGAGGACTTCGTGGACGACGAGTGGGTGGCCTGGCCCGAGGGCGAGTTCTGTCACGAGTGGCTGCTCTACACCCTGCGCACCAAGGGCATCGAGCCGCGTATCGCCCATCGCGCGGGGGAGCACCACACCCAACTCGCGCTGGTCGCCGCCGGGTTGGGTGTCTGTGTCGCGCCCCGGCTGGGCCGCGACCCGATGCTGCCCGGGGTGCGGACCGTGCCCGTGCGGCACCGGGTCCACCGGTACATCTACGCGGTGTGGCGCGCGGACGCCGACCGCCGCCCGTCGATCCGGGCGGCGGTGGAGGCGCTCCAGGCGGCGGCCGAGAAGGTCGGCTGACGGCCCCCGGACCCTTACGGCCCCCGGACCTGCACGGACCCCGGACCTATACGGACCCCAGCTTCCGGAAGTCCCACGACACGATCTTCTCCGGCGTCAGCCGCACCCACGCGTGCCGGCCGTCGTGCGGCATCTCGTCGAGGCCGAAGTTCTTGCGGGCGAACAGCGTCTCGGGGACGTCGAGTTCGGCCCGCAGCTCGCCGACGCGCGGACTCTCGCCCACGAACTCGACGGTGCCGGACAGCTCGACGCCGCGCAGCTGCTCGTACTCCTCGCCCGTGTCGATCACGATCGCCACCCGCGGATCGCGGCGCAGATCGGTCCACCGCTTGCTGCGGACGACCGAGTACAGCCACAGCGAGATGCCGTCCCAGGCGAACCACAGGGCGCTGACATGCGGAAAGCCGTCGGTGGACACCGTGGCGACCCGACAGGTGCGCTGGGTGGTGAGGAACTCGTCCAGCTCGCCAGGCGTCATCATGATCTTCCGGCCCCGGCGCTGAGTCACGGTCATGCGGCCCCCTCTTCTCTCACGTCGTGTCAGAGGAGAGATCCTCTGACATCACGTCAGAAAAGGATGGGTCGTCTTCCGTCCTCACGCAATGGTGGCTACGCTCGCCCGCCCACACCGCCGTCGGTCACAGGGGGAACCATGCCGTCGTACGCCGAACTCAGCGAACTCCTCGACCCCGCGACCACCGTCCTGCTCACCGTCGAGTGCCAGCAGGGCGTCGTCGGACCGGACAGCGCGCTGCCCGAACTCGCCAGGGAGGCCCGCTCCTCGGGTGCCCTCGCCCACGTCGCCCGGCTGGTCGCGGCGGCCCACGAGAGCGGCGTCCAGGTGATCCACGCGATCGCCGAACGCCGTCCCGACGGCCGCGGCGCCAACCACAACGCCCGCCTGTTCCGGGCCGCCGAACGGCTCCCCGTCCAGCAGTTGTCCGGCAGCACGGCGGTGCGGTTGGCGGCGCCCATCGAGGTCGCCGAGGAGGACTTCGTCGTACGGCGGCTGCACGGCCTGTCCCCGATCCAGGGCACCGACGTCGACGCGCTGCTGCGCAACCTCGGCTGCCGCACTCTGATCGTCACCGGCGTCTCGGCCAACGTGGCGATACCCAACGCCGTCTTCGACGCCGTGAACCGGGGGTACGTCGTGGTCGTGCCACGGGACGCCATCGCCGGGGTGCCCTCCGACTACACCCCGGCGATGATCCGCCACACCCTCGCATTGGTCGCCACGGTCGCGACCACGGACGAGGTACTGAGCTGCTTCAAGCGTCCACGCGGGGTCAGGCGAGCGTGATCGAGTCGCCTGACACGCTGATCTCCTTGGCGGCCAGTGGTTCGGTGGCGGGCCCCTTCTTCACGCTGCCGTCGAGGACGGAGAACTGGCTCCCGTGGCAGGCACAGGAGAGGGTGTCCTCCTTGAGGTCCGTCATCGGACAGTCCCGGTGGGTGCAGATCGTCGAGAAGGCCTTGTAGTCGCCCGCCGTCGGCTGGGAGACCACCACCTTCTCGTCGCTGAAGACCTTGCCACCGCCCTCCGGGATGTCGGCGGTCTGCGCGAGCGCCGCACCGCCGGCGCCGGCCTCGCTCGACGACCCGCCCGCTTCGGTGGTCGCCCCGCCGCCGGCGGCGCCCTGTTCGGTGGACGAGCCGGACGCGTCGTCGTCCGACCCGCACGCGGTCAGCGCAACGGCGAGCCCCGCCGCGCCGACCGCCGCCACGACGGTACGGCGACTGGGTTTCGACACCGGCTGAACTGATTCGCTGGTCATGCTGACGTTCCTTCCGGTCATTCGTGATCTGCCGAGAGGTACGGTCCGTACGGACCGGCTGTTCAGACGCTGTCGAAATCCTGACTCGGTCCGGCCAAGAGGTGGGTAAAGCGGAGCTGTCGGTTCACTGTCCGGAGCTGTCGATTTGCTGTCGATGCAAAGGCGCCGCCCCGCCGGGCCGCCCGCCGCACGGACATTACGATCGCGGAGTGACGATCAAGTACGAGTGGCGGGGCGATTTCGACAACGCCGCCCTCAACGCGCTGCACGCTGACGGCTTCGACCACCCGGTAGCCCTGACCGACTGGCGAGAACGGCTTGAGCGGCACAGTCTCGGCTGGGTCTGCGCGTGGGAAGACGGCTCACTGATCGGCTTCGTCAACGTCGTCTGGGACGGTGGAGTCCATGCCTTCGTCCTGGACACGGTGGTCGCACAGCATCGCCGGGCGAGAGGTGTCGGCGCCGCGCTGGTCGCCACCGCAGCCCACGAGGCCCGTGCCGCACAGTGCGAATGGCTCCACGTCGACTTCGAGGAACACCTTCGGTCGTTCTATTTCGATGCCTGCGGCTTCAAGGAGACGACAGCCGGCCTGATCGCTCTATAACCTAAGAGCGAATCGCTTGTGCGCGGGTCCAGTTCTCCGGCTCCGAGGAGCCGGAGAAGAAAACCTGGTTCACACGTACGAGATCCGCGCCAGGAGCGCTCCTCGCCCGCCATCACCCTCGGTCACTATGCTCGCTTCATGTTGAAAGAGGTCATCGCGACCCGCTACATCACGCCCCTGCGTGAGGGTGGCTCGCTGCCGGGGCTCGTCGAGGCCGACGACTACGGTACGTACGTCATGAAATTCACCGGCGCCGGACAGGGCCGCAAGACGCTGGTCGCCGAGGTCGTCTGCGGTGAACTCGCGCGCAGGCTGGGCCTCAGGGTGCCCCGGCTGGTGACGGTGGAGCTCGACCCGGTGCTGGGGCTCGGCGAACCCGACCAGCAGGTGCAGGAGTTGCTCAGGTCCAGCGGCGGCACCAACCTCGGGATGGACTTCCTCTCCGGCGCACTCGGCTTCGATCCCCTCGCCTTCGAGGTGAGCCCGGAAGAAGCGGGCCGGATCGTCTGGTTCGACGCCCTGGTGAACAACGTCGACCGCTCCTGGCGCAACCCCAACCTGCTGATGTGGCAGGGCGAGCTGTGGCTCATCGACCATGGCGCGACCATGATCTGGCACCACAACTGGCCCGGGGCAGAG
Organism: Streptomyces sp. cf386; assembly: GCF_900103585.1. GTDB lineage: Bacteria > Actinomycetota > Actinomycetes > Streptomycetales > Streptomycetaceae > Streptomyces. The sequence goes on along the minus strand of NZ_FNHV01000001.1, from coordinate 825,816 downwards.
GCATCGGCGGCCCGCCCGTACGACGCCTCCGACCACGCCCTCGCCTCCTTCGCGCCCGAAGTGCGGGGCGCCGCAGCCGAGTTGGCGCCGTTGATCACCGAGGAAGTGCTCGCCGAGGTGACCGCCGCGATCCCCGATGCCTGGCTGGCCGGTGAACCGGGCTTCGACACACCCGATGACCTCCGGCGGGCCTATGCGCGGCCCTTGCTCGCCCGCGCGGCCGGCGTCCATGAGCGCGTCACCGGAATCGAGGAGAGCAAGTGAGCGAGCGCCACATCCATATGGCCGGCCATGTGGTCGAACGCCACATCATCCGGGGCGGTGAGTCGAGCGACCGGGACGTCTTCGAGTACGCCCTCCTGCGCGTCGTACCCCGCGTCGAACGCGGCGAGTGCATCAACGCGGGCGTGCTGGTGTACTGCCGGGCCCGGGGCTACGTCGGCGCCCGCACCCACCTCGACGAGGCGCGGCTGCTCGCCCTCGACCCCGACGCGGACGTGGCCGGAGTCAGGGCCGCCCTCGGGGCCGTCGAGAGCGTCTGCGGGGGCGGTGAGGCGGCGGGGCAGGCGGCCGGCGACGACGCAGGGCGGCGCTTCCGCTGGCTGATCGCCCCCCGCTCGACGGTCGTGCAGCCGGGACCCGTGCACACCGGATTCACGTCCGATCCGGCGGCCGAGACGGCACGGCTGCTGGACCGGTTGGTGAAGTGACGGATCAGGTAATGGATCACATGCGCGCGGTCACCGTTGACACCGCGTGCCAGGACTTCTAGCGTCACGTCCATCGAAGGTACTAAGCGGTCGCTCACCCGAGGAGAGTCCATCCATGTCCACCACTGAGCAGCGGGTCGCCGTGGTCACCGGCGGAGCGCGCGGCATCGGCGCCGCCACCGCCGTACGACTGGCCGCAGAGGGCCGCGCGGTCGCCGTGATCGACCTCGACGAGGCGGCCTGCAAGGACACCGTCGAGAAGATCACCGCGGCCGGCGGCAAGGCCCTCGCGGTCGGCTGCGACGTCTCCGACGAGGCACAGGTCGAGGCGGCCGTCGCGCGGATCGCCGAGGAGCTCGGCGCCCCGACCATCCTGGTGAACAACGCGGGCGTGCTGCGCGACAACCTGCTGTTCAAGATGAGTGTCTCCGACTGGGACACCGTCATGAACGTCCACCTGCGCGGCGCCTTCCTGATGTCCAAGGCGTGTCAGAAGCACATGGTGGACGCGGGCTTCGGCCGCATCGTCAACCTCTCCTCGTCCTCCGCGCTCGGCAACCGCGGCCAGGTCAACTACTCCGCCGCCAAGGCCGGTCTGCAGGGCTTCACCAAGACCCTCGCCAAGGAGCTCGGCAAGTTCGGCGTCACCGCCAACTCCGTCGCCCCCGGCTTCATCGCCACCGAGATGACCAAGGCCACCGCCGACCGCGTGGGCATGGGCTTCGAGGACTTCAAGGCCGCCGCCGCCACCCAGATCCCGGTCGCGCGCGTCGGAGAGCCCGAGGACATCGCCAACGCCATCGCCTTCTTCACCGGCGAGGCGGCCGGCTTCGTCTCCGGCCAGGTGCTGTACGTGGCCGGCGGACCGCTCGACTAGGGATCAGGGAGAACACGGACATGACTGCACTGCCTGAACTCTCCGGCAAGGTCGCCCTCGTCACGGGCGCCAGCCGCGGCATCGGCTACGGCGTCGCCGAGGCGCTCGTCGCGCGCGGTGACCGCGTCGTCATCACCGGCCGCACCGAGGACGCCCTCAAGGAGGCCGTCGAGCAGCTCGGCGCCGAGCGCGCGATCTACGTGGCCGGCAAGGCGCACGACGAGGCCCACCAGGCCGTCGCCGTCGAGCGCGCCATGGAGGCCTTCGGCCGGGTCGACTACCTGGTCAACAACGCCGGCACCAACCCGGTGTTCGGGCCGCTCGCCGACCTCGACCTGGGTGTGGCACGCAAGGTCTTCGAGACCAACGTGATCTCGGCGCTCGGCTTCGCGCAGAAGACCTGGCACGCCTGGCAGAAGGACAACGGCGGCGCGATCGTCAACATCGCCTCCGTCGCGGGTATCGCGCCCTCGCCGTTCATCGCCGCCTACGGCGTCAGCAAGGCCGCGATGATCAACCTCACCCAGCAGATGGCGCACGAGTTCGCGCCCAAGGTGCGGGTCAACGCCATCGCGCCGGCCGTGGTGAAGACCAAGTTCGCGCAGGCCCTGTACGAGGGCCGGGAGGAGGAGGCGGCCGCGGCCTACCCGCTGGCCCGGCTCGGCGTGCCCTCCGACATCGGCGGCGCCGCCGCGTTCCTCACCTCGGACCAGTCCGACTGGGTCACCGGGCAGACGCTCGTCGTCGACGGCGGCATCTTCCTCAACGCCGGCGTCGGCTGACGACGGCGGTGGGCGCCTGTGCGGCGAGGTCTACAGTCGCGCGGGCGCCCACCTTGCGGGGCGCGCAAAGGAAGAGCACCGTTGTTTCCTGCCACCGACATACGCGCTGATCAAGGGCTTGCCAGGGCGGAGGTCCAAGCGGCCGAACACTGCGGTATGGTCTGCCCACCCTTGTGATATGCCCGATCGAGGATGGTGCGCGTGTTCAAGCGGGACAGATACCTCCGCCAGCTGGCGGCGGTCACGGCCATAGGCATGGTCGCGGGATGTGGTGTCTTCTCCTCGGACTCGTCCGAAAGTGAGAGTCCGATCGTTGTGGGGACGACCAGTGCCCCGAGCACGCTGGATCCGGCGGCCGCCTGGGACAGTTCCTGGGAGCTGTTCCGCAATGTCTTCCAGACTCTGTTGAACTACAACCCCGGCGCGTCCGAGCCCGAGCCCGACGCTGCCGAGAGCTGCAGGTTCACGGACACCTCGACCATGGTGTACAGCTGCACGCTGCGCGAGGGTCTGACGTTCTCCGACGGACGCGAGCTGGACGCTCAGGCCGTCAAGTACTCCATCGACCGGATCAAGAAGATCAAGGTCAACGGCGGCCCCGCGGGACTGCTGGGGAGCCTCTCCCGGGTCCAGGTGAAGGGCGACCGAGAGGTCGTGTTCCACCTCAACGAGCCCGACGCCACCTTCCCGTTCGTGCTGTCCACGCCCGCGATGTCCATCGTGAACCCCGACGAGTACGCCGCGGACAAGCTCCGCGAGGACGGAAAGATCGGTGGCTCGGGGCCGTACAACCTCTCCTCCTACGAGGACGGCGAGCAGGCCGAGCTCGTCAGCAACGACACCTACAAGGGAATCGCGGACCGCAAGAACAACGGCGTCACCATCCGCTACTTCAAGCAGTCGTCCGCGATGGTCGACGCGCTGAAGGACAAGCAGATCGACGTCATCTACCGCGGACTGCCCGCCTCCGAAACCGTGGACATCCAGGCGAACGGCAAGGACGAGGGGCTCCAGCTCATCGAGAACTCCACGACCGAGATCAGTTACCTGGTGTTCAACCCCAAGGACCCATGGGCCAGAAGGCCCGAGGTCCGCAAGGCGATCGCCCAGGTCATCGACCGACCGTCGCTCGCCCACAAGGTCTACAAGGACACCGTCGAACCGCTGTACTCCATGATCCCCCGGGGTCTGGTCGGCCACACCACGAGCTTCTTCGACAGCTTCGGGAACCCCAACCCCGACAAGGCCAAGAAGATCCTCACCGAGGCGGGCATCACCGATCCCGTCCCGCTCCAGCTCTGGTACACCAGCGACCGTTACGGCTCGCAGACCAAGCCCGCGTTCGAGGAGCTCAAGCGGCAGCTGGAGGAGTCCGGCCTGTTCACCGTCACCCTCAAGAGCCGCCCCTGGAAGACGTACGTGCAGGGCTACCAGAACGGCGAATACCCGGTGTTCGGGCGTGGTTGGTTCCCTGACTTCGCCGACGCCGACAACTTCGTCGCGCCCTTCGTGGGCCGGGAGAACGCACTCGGCACTCCCTACGTGGCGCCCAAGATCACCGAGACGCTGCTGCCCGAGTCGCGCCGCAAGAGCGACCGCGGCGCCGTGGCCAAGGAGTTCGAGGAGGCCCAGCAGATCGTCGTGGAGGACGCGCGACTTCTGCCGCTGTGGCAGGGCAAGCAGTTCGTGGCCGCGAGCGAGGAGATCTCCGGCGCGGAGCAGTCCATCGACGTCGCGACGATGATGACGATGTGGACGCTGTCCCGGAAGACCAGCTGGTAGCGCGATTGTCAGTGGGCGCCTGTAGGTTCTGTGCTCGGAAGGGGGCCGCGCTCCGGCGCGGCCGTCCGCGGGGCGCACATGGTGCGGCCCTGAAGTGAGCGCACACCGGAGGAAGTTGACGTGACCGACATCGCCATGCTGCCCGAGTCCTGGCGCGGGGTTCTGGGCGACGAACTGCAGCAGCCCTACTTCAAGGAGCTGACGGAGTTCGTTGAGGAGGAGCGGGCGAAGGGTCCCGTCTACCCTCCGCGCGAGGAGGTCTTCGCCGCGCTCGAGGCGACGCCGTACGACCGGGTGAAGGTCCTCATCCTCGGCCAGGACCCGTATCACGGCGAGGGCCAGGGCCACGGCCTGTGCTTCTCGGTCCGTCCCGGAGTGAAGACGCCGCCCTCGCTGCGCAACATCTACAAGGAGATGAAGGAGGAGCTCGGCCACCCCGTCCCGGACAACGGCTATCTCATGCCGTGGGCCGAGCAGGGCGTCCTGCTGCTCAACGCGGTGCTGACGGTCCGCAGCGGCGAGGCGAACTCGCACAAGGGCAAGGGCTGGGAGAAGTTCACCGACGCCGTGATCCGGGCCGTGGCCGACCGGCCCGACCCCGCGGTGTTCGTGCTGTGGGGCAACTACGCCCAGAAGAAGCTCCCGCTCATTGACGAGTCGCGGCACGTGGTGGTCAAGGGAGCGCACCCCTCCCCGCTGTCGGCGAAGAAGTTCTTCGGCTCCCGCCCGTTCACGCAGATCGACGAGGCGGTGTCCCAGCAGGGGCACGAGTCGATCGACTGGCGGATCCCGGACCTGGGCTGACCCGTCGCCGGGCCGGTGCCGCGCCGGGACCGGCCCGGTTCCCTACGGAGCCGCCTGCCCTGGATCGCCGGTGGGGACCGTTAGCGTCGGAGGGATCATCCGACGAGGGTCCGGAGGACGCGGTGGCGGAGCAACGGGAGCAGGCGACGCCGGACGCGTTGCCGACGCGGATCGGGCAGGTCGTCATGCTCCATCACGCGGGGGACCGGGAGGAGGCCCGGCGTCGGTTGCTGGACCTGTGGACGGAGCTCGGCGAGGACGGCGACCCACTGCACCGGTGTACCCTGGCGCACTACCTGGCGGACACGCAGGACGACCCTTCGGACGAGCTGGCGTGGGATCTGCGGGCGTTGACCGAGGCGGAGGGGGCCGGCGGTGCGCCCGCGGCGCGAGCCCTGTATCCGTCGCTGCATCTGAATCTGGCCGCCGACTATGTGAAGCTCGGCCGCGCGGAGGCCGCGCTGGTGCACCTGCGCCGGGCGCGGGGGGCGGCGGCGGTGTTGGGGGACGACGGGTACGGGTACGGGGTGCGGGCGGAGATCCGCCGGTTGGAGGGGTGGTTGGGGGAGGGGTAGTACGCCCTCAGGGGTGCTTTTTTTGGGGGGAGGGGGATGCGCCGGGTCAGCGGAGCGCCCCGAGCCGCTCAGCGGCCGTACGTCTGCTCGCAGATCCTCGACTCCGGGCTGCCCGCCGGCCAACCGCCGTACTTCCTGCCCAGCGCGCAGATGTCCCCGTTCTTCGGGGCCACCGGGCGGACCGGCTCCGGTACGACGGGGATTTTGACGGGCGGTCGCTCGGGGGCGTCGGAGGCGGGTCGCCCGGCGGGGCGACCGGGTTCGTGGTGCCCGGGGCGAGGGTTGTGCGGGTGCGTGCGAGGGGCTGAGGGTGCGTGCGCCGGTGGCGGGGTGGTGGGGGACGCGGAGTGTGCGGTCGACGGCGTGGGGTCCGGGCGGCGGGACGGGTCGATCAGGGTCAGGGCCTCGCGGGCCGGTGACTGCACGACCGGCCGTTCCGTCGGCCCGCTCGCCCGGGGCGCCGGCGGCTGGGACGGTGTCGGCGCCGGTGGGCCGGGCGTCGCCGGGCGCTGGACCGTGGTACAGCCGGAGAGGGCCGAGACGGCCACGGTGACCAGGAGCGTTGCGGTGGTCGTCGTTCGATGCACGCGCGCAACTCTGGTGGGTCGGGCGGCCGCCCGGACACCGGACCAGCAGAGGTTGATCCACACGGGTGATCTCTGACCCCGTACGGGCGGCGCGCTCGCGTCCCGGCTGACGTCAGTCGCCCGTGGCGCCGTCGACGCGCTCGCGGACCAGGTCGGCGTGGCCGTTGTGGCGGGCGTACTCCTCGATCATGTGGGTGTAGATCCAGCGCAGGTTGAACCGCTCGCCGGTCCGCCGGTGCTTGCCCTCGGAGATGTCGTCGAGGCCGAAGCGGGCCGCGTTGCGCCGGGCGCACTCGATCTCGGCCTGCCAGGTGGCGTACGCCTCCTCCCAGGTGTCCGTCTCGGAGAGGTGGAACTCGCCGTCCGGGTCTTCCTCGGTGTAGTAGATCGGGTCGGAGTCCTCGGCCGCGAGCACCTTGCGGAACCAGCCCCGCTCCACCTCCGCCATGTGCCGCACCAGCCCCATCAGGGACAGCTCGGACGGCTCCACCGAGGCGGTCCTGAGCTGGGCGTCGGTCAGGCCCTCGCACTTCCAGGCGAGGGTCTGCCGGTGGTACTCCAGCCAGCCCTCCAGCATCGTGCGTTCGCCGGCGGTGGTGGCGGGTTCATGGCGTTCGATCGTCATGCCCGCATCATTTCCCAACTCGGGCCGGTTCACCGGGAGTTTTTCACGGTCACCGGGCTCCCCGGTCGAACATCCCGTCGAGCAGCTCCCGCAGCCCAGCCCGGACCTCCGCCAGGCTCGGCACCTCCGCGCTGTAGGAGCCCGCCACACAGCTGAACATGAGCCCGTCCGCCCACGCGACCAGGGACAGCACGTGCCGGGTCGGGTCGGTCGACCCCATCGCGGTCACCAGGGCGGTGAGTTGGTCGCGGAAGCGGGCGCCCGTGGCGTCGAAGTAGGCGCGCAGCTCGGGGCGGCGGGTGGCCTCCAGGGCCAGTTCGTAGCGGGCGAGGGTGAGTTCGCGGCCCTGGGTCAGGGCGCGGTGCGTCGCCAGGGCCAGGCCGGCCACGAGTGAGTCGAGACCGCCTCGCGGGTCCGGCATCTCCTCCAGCGACAGGACGCGCGCCTCGCGGTGGGCGAGCCGGCGCACCGCCAGCTCCAGCAGCGCCTGCCGGGTGCGGGCGAGGTTGGACGTGGAGCCCTGGGGCAGCCCGGCCGCCTCGTCGACCGCCCGGTGCGTGAGCCCGCGCATCCCGCGCTCGGCGAGCAGTGCGAGGGCGGTGTCGGCGACGAGATCGGCGCGGGCGCCGCCGGTGGTGCGTTCGGACATGGAGATCAACCTACCCGTCGCACTACGCCTGTAGTAGAGTCGGCGTGCGGTTGACTACATCTGTAGTTGACCTTGGGATCTGTACGGGGATCTGTAGGTGCATCCGATGCGAGGAGGAGCCATGGCACAGTCGAGGCGGGCCGTCGTGATCGGTGGCGGTATCGGCGGCCTGACCGCGGCGGTCGCACTGCACCGAGGCGGCTGGGACGTCACCGTGCTGGAGCGGGCGCCGTCCCTGGAACCGGTCGGCGCGGCCATCTCCCTCGCGCCCAACTCCCTGCGCGCGCTGGACGTCATCGGGCTCGGCGAGGAGATCCGTGACCTCGCGGCCTGGCAGGGCGACGGGGGTCTGCGCACCCCGTCCGGGCGCTGGCTCTCCCGCACGGACGCCGACGCCGTGGCCGAACGCTTCGGCGGCCCTCTCGTCCTGCTGCACCGGGCCACCCTCATGACCAGCCTTGCCGCACGACTCCCCGCCGAGGCCGTCCGTACCGGAGCCGCCGCAACCGTCTCCGACCCGGGCGACACCGACCGGCCCGCGCGCGTGAGCACCCCGGACGGCGATCTTGAGGCCGACCTGGTGGTGGCCGCCGACGGCATCCAGTCCGCCGTACGCCGGGCGTTGTTCCCGGACCACCCCGGGACCGTCTACTCCGGCTTCACCACCTGGCGGGTCGTCATCCCGGTGCCGGGCGCGCGGTTCGCCTCGCACGAGACCTGGGGCCGGGGCCGCATCTGGGGCTCGCATCCGCTCAAGGACGGCCGGGTCTACGCGTACGCCGCGGCCCGCACGCCCGCCGGAGAGCGCGCGCCCGACGACGAGAAAGCGGAACTGCTGCGCCGGTACGGCGACTGGCACGACCCGATCCCCGCGATCCTCGCCGCCGGCCGCCCCGAGGACATCCTGCGGCACGACGTCCACCACATCGCCGAACCGCTGCCCGCCTACCACCGCGGCCGGGTCGCCCTGGTCGGGGACGCCGCCCACGCCATGCCGCCGACGTTGGGGCAGGGCGGGAACCAGGCCATCGAGGACGCCGTGGTGCTGGCGCACCATGCCGACGACCTCGCCGCGTACACGGCGGCCCGTCTCCCGCGTACGACCGACATCGCCCGCCAGGCCGTGCGCATCGGCCACCTCAACATGATGACCGGCCGCGCGGGGGTCGCCGTACGGAACACCCTGCTGGCCACGCTGTCCAAGGCGGCGCCGCTGTTGTTCCTGCGGAGCTTCGAGGGCATCGCCGACTGGCGGCCACCGCAACAGCCGTATGCTTCCAGGCAAACCCCGGCAGGCAACCGCTAGAGGAGACCACCCCGTGAAGGTCGGCTGCATCGGACTCGGTGACATCGCGCAGAAGGCCTACGTGCCGGTGCTCGGCGGTCGGCCCGGGGTCGAACTGCATCTGCAGACCCGTACCCCCGCGACGCTCGCCCGGGTCGCCGACGGCCTCCACCTTCCGCCGGAGCAGCGGCACGAGGACCTCGACTCGCTGCTCGCCCAGGGCCTCGACGCCGCCTTCGTGCACGCGCCCACCGTCGTCCATCCGGAGATCGTGACCCGGCTGCTGGAGGCGGGCGTGCCGACGTACGTCGACAAGCCGCTCGCCTACCGGCTCGACGAGTCCGAGCGGCTGGTGGCACTGGCCGAACGGCGCGAGGTGAGCCTCGCCGTCGGCTTCAACCGGCGTTACGCACCCGGCTATGCGCAGTGCGCCGACCATCCGCGCGAGCTGATCCTGATGCAGAAGAACCGGATCGGGCTGCCGGAAGAGCCGCGCTCGATGATCCTGGACGACTTCATCCATGTCGTGGACACGCTGCGCTTCCTGGCGCCCGGCCCCGTCGACGACGTGACCGTGCGCGCCCGCGTCGAGGGCGGTCTGCTGCACCATGTCGTGCTCCAGCTCTCGGGGGACGGCTTCACCGCGCTCGGTGTGATGAACCGGCTCAGCGGCTCGGCCGAGGAGATCCTCGAGGTGTCGGGGCAGGACACCAAGCGTCAGGTCCTCAACCTCGCCGAGGTCGTCGACCACAAGGGCCAGCCGACCGTGCGGCGGCGCGGGGACTGGGTGCCGGTGGCCCGCCAGCGCGGTATCGAGCAGGCGGTGCTGGCCTTCCTCGACGCCGTGCGCGCGGGCAAGGTGCTCAGCGCCCGGGACGCGCTGGCGACCCATGAGTTGTGCGAGCAGGTCGTGCGGGCGGTTCAGGATCGGTCCTCGGCCGCCTGAACCGAGGTCGCAGGGTCCGGGCGGCCTCGCCGACGCCCCAGGCGGCGATGATCAGCAGCGCCGCATACACCGGCCACTCGCCGAAGCGGACGTACGGTGTGACACCGTCGGCCAGCGGCACGTCGTAGACCGTGCTGCTGCTCGCGCTCGTGCCCAGCCAGGAACCGATGCGCTCCCCGCTCGGGCCGTACACGGCGGAGACGCCGGTCAAGGTCGCGTGCACCATCGGGCGGCCGGTCTCGGCGGCGCGCAGCGCGGCGAGCGAGGCGTGCTGCTCGGGGGCCCAGCTCTGCTGGAACGTCGAGGTCGCGGACTGGGCGATCAGCACCTGGGCGCCGTCGTCGGCGAGATTGCGGCTCATGTCGGAGAACGCGGACTCGAAGCAGACCATCGGGCCGATGCGCAGCCCGTGCCCGGCGTCCATCACGACCTGCTCCGTGCCGCGCCTGCGGTCCTCGGCGGCCGCCTTGCCCACGGAGGTCGCCCAGCCCAGCATCGAGCGCAGCGGTATGTACTCCCCGAAGGGGACCAGCCGCATCTTGTCGTAGCGGTCGCCCGTCGGGCCGTCCGGGCCGACCAGGATGGAGCTCTTGTAGATGCCGGGCTTGTCGGAGCGTCGCGCGTCCACGTTGACCAGGATGTTCGCCCCCGTCTCACGCGACAGGGCGGCGAGCCGCCGTGCGAAGTCGGGCCGGTCGTCGAGGTCGTAGCCGACGCTGCTCTCGCCCCAGACGATCAGGTCGACGTCCTGGCCGGCCAGCTCGCGGGTGAGCTGCTCCTCCCGGTCGAAACGACGCTCGGGCTGGCCGACGCCCTGCATGACACCCGGCTGTACGACGGCGATCCGCACCCGGCCCTCGACGTCGGGCCGCGGGGACCACACCCAGACGGCCGAGGTGCCGACGGCGGCGGCGAGCAGACCCGCCACCGCGGGTACCCAGGCCCTCCGCACCGCCACCAGCACCGCCACCGCCACATTGACGGCCACCACCAGGAAGCTGATCAGCCACACCCCGCCCACCGAGGCGAGCCGCAGCGCGGGCTCCACCTCCCACTGACTGGAGCCCAGCACGCCCCACGGCCCGCCGAGCCCCTGCCAGGAGCGGACCAACTCGATCAGCAGCCATCCCGACGGCAGGACGGCGAAGGCCGCCGCGACCCGGCCCGCGGACGGTCTCCCGGCCAGGAAGCGGCGCACCAGCCAGCCCCAGGGGGCCCACAACGCGCCGAGCAGGGCGGCGATCACGAGTGTGAACACATGGAGGTTCGGCAGCAGCCAGTGGTGCATCGCCAGCATGAAGCCGAACCCGCCCCACCAGCCGTCGTGCACCGCCTGCCGTCCGGTCGGCGCGGACCGGAGCAGCGCGATCCACGGGACCAGGGCGACGTACGCGAACCACCACAGCGACGGCTCCGGGAAGGCGAGCACGGGCAGCGCACCGGCCAGCGCGGCGGCGGTCGAACGCCGCCACGGCGAGGCGAGCCAGTGGCTGATCGTCTTCATGCGGCGTCTCCCTACCCCGTGGTCCTTCCAGTGTGCTCGCAGGCACTGACAGTGGGACAGTGGGCGTCCGCTCAGTCGATCACCGCGGGCGCGGTCCGCTCGGGCAGCCGGCGCCACTTCTCCTGTACGACCACCTGGCGCAGCCGCCACCCGTCGTACGTCCGCAGCAGCCCGAACGCGTACCGGCCGCCGCACACGAAGTCGGGGGCGGCGGAGCCCTCGCCGTTCTCGGCGATCCGCATCGGATTGACGTAGTCGGCCTGGACCCGGGCCGTGTCGCCGGTGTCCTGCTCCAGGACCTCGAAGCGCACCCGGCGGTTGACGATGAGGTGCTGCCGCATCGAGAACAGCCGCATGCTCTCCGCGAGCCACACGGCGACCTGCCCGGCGTCCCCCTCGATGCCACCGGCCGAGCGGTAGTCCGCGCGCCCGTCGGCGGCGAACAGGCTCCGGTACGCCGCCCAGTCGCCGTCGTCCACGGCCACGGCATAGTCGGTGATCAGCTCGTCGACCGCGAGCCGATCCCTCAGGGTGGCGAGTTCCACACGCTGCGTCATCGGCTCAGTGTTGGGCATGAGGTGGGATGAGCCAAGAGGGCGTGCAGCGAAATTCGGTGGATGTCGGCGGGGGCGGCGGCGAGGCTGTCTCCGTGAATGATCAGAAAGACCGTCCGGTCCCCCTCCGCCGACAGGAACCCGGATTCCGCATCCGCGCCCACCACAGCGAGTCCACGGTCACCGTCTACCAGGCCTACGGCCCCGGGATCGGCCGGGCCGCGGCCCGCGACGGCCGTTTTCCGTCGTCCTGGAGCCGGGACCGGATGACGTGGATCAAGCCGTCGTTCCTCTGGATGATGTACCGCTGCGGCTGGGCCACCAAGGAGAACCAGGAGACCGTCCTCGCCGTCGAGATCAGCCGGGAGGGCTTCGTCTGGGCGCTGCGCCATGCGTGTCTCTCGCACTACGTCCCCGTCCTGCACGGTGACCGGGCCACCTGGAAGCGGCAGTTGAAGGCGGCGCCCGCGCGCGTGCAGTGGGATCCGGAGCGCGATCTGCACCTCAACCCCTTGCCGTACCGGTCCCTGCAACTGGGGCTCTCCGGGGAGGCTGCCGCCCGGTACGCGGACGAGTGGACCGTCGGCATCACGGACGTGACTTCCCTCGTCACGGAGATCCACGCGCGCGTACGGGCGGGTGAACTGGAGCGTGCGGCGCAGCTGTTGCCGCAGGAGCGGCCCTATCCGCTGGACGATGACGTCCTCGCGCAGCTACGAGCCCATGGCGACCGATGACCGGGAACGTCCCCGCCGGTATTGCCTTCGCCCTCATTCAATGCAACGAGCCGTTGCATTCACTCTCAGTGTCATTGCATCAATTTACCGCTCTTCACCTGCCTATATGACTCTCAACTGATTGACGAAAATGTGAACGCAACGTAGCTTTCGATTCTGTTAAACGCGTTCTTTCGTGAGATGAGGAATGTCATGGGTGAATCGCTCCACACCGTCACGACGCTGCCGACGGCGCGCCGATCCGGCTGCCCCTTCGACCCGCCGACAGAACTGATTGACGCCCGTCGGCACGGACCCATCAGCCGCTACACCCACCCCGGCGGAAAACCCGGCTGGCTGATCACCGGGTACGACCTGGTCAGGTCGGTCCTGGCCGACCCGCGGTTCAGCTCGCGCAAGGAGCTCCTGAACGTGGTCGACTTCGAGCTTCCCCCGGCGCCGCCCGGCGAGTTCCTCCTCATGGACGACCCACAGCACGGGCGCTACCGGAAACCCCTGGTCGGCAAGTTCACCGCGCGGCGGATGCGACTGCTCACCGAGCGCATCGAGCAGATCACCACCAACTGCCTGGACGCGATGGAGAAGGCAGGGCCGCCGACGGATCTGGTGACCGCGTTCGCCAAGCCCATCCCCACCATCATCATCTGTGAGCTGCTGGGGGTGCCGTACGAGGAACGGGCCTCCTTCCAGGAGCAGGTCGACTCGTTCATGAACGGGGAGCCGAGCGACGAGGAGCTGATAGCCGCCTACACCGCGACTCAGGAGTACCTCGCGGAACTGGTGGCCGCCAAGCGCGCGAACCCCACCGACGACGTGCTCAGCGAGCTCACCGACAGCGACTTGACCGATGAGGAGTTGAAGGGGATCAGCCTGATCCTGCTGGCGGCCGGGTTCGATACCACCGCGAACATGCTGTCTCTCGGCACCTTCGCGCTCCTGCAGCACCCGGCCCAACTGGCCGCACTGCGCGCTGATCCGGCGCTCGCCGACCGGGCCGTGGAGGAACTGCTGCGGTATCTGAGCGTCGCCAAGTCGTTCATGAGGACGGCGCTGGTGGACGTCGAGGTGGGCGGCCAGACCATCGAGGCCGGCACGACCGTCGTCCTGTCGTACAACACCGCCAACCGCGACCCCGAGCGCTTCACCGATCCCCATGTGCTCGACCTCCACCGGCAGGACGGCGGTCACCTGGCCTTCGGCCACGGCGTGCACCTGTGCCTGGGCCAGCAACTGGCCCGCATCGAAATGCGGGTCGCGTTCTCCGCGCTGCTCAACCGCTTCCCCACGCTGCGCCTGGCCGTACCGGCCGAGGAAGTCGGCCTGCGCCCGGAGACCGCGGACATCTACGGGGTGAAGAGCCTCCCGGTCACCTGGGACGCGTGACCGCGAACCTTTGACGGGGGCCTGTTCCTGACCTTTGGCGGAGCGTCAGTGTCACCGGTAGGTTCTGCGCGGTGACTTTGATGGAGACGCCGGGTCTCGTGTCGATGACCGACGGGGCGCAGTTGCGGTGGACGGCGCTGGGGGACACGACCCGGCGGCCGGCCGTGATCCTGCTCCACGGGGGTCCGGGACTGCCGGACTACCTGGGCGTGGTCGCCCCCATGATCGCGGACCTCGCGCCGGTGTACCGGTACGACCAGCGCGGCACGGGCCGATCCCCGTGGCGGGGCACCCATTCCCTCGCCCGGCATGTCGACGATCTCGCCGAGCTGCTCGACGCGTGGGACGTGTCCGAGGCCGTACTGATCGGGCACTCCTACGGCACCGACCTGGCGAGCCGGTTCTGCCTGAGGCACTCCGATCGGGTTGCCGCCATGATGCTGATGTGCGGGCCGTTCGTCGGTGATTGGCGTACCGGGTATCGAGCGGAGCGGAGCCGCCGCATGTCCGCGGCGCAGCAGGAGCGGCTCCGCGCATTGCAGGAGCTGCCGCTCCGCACGGAGGAGCAGGAAGTCGAACTGCTCACGCTGGCCTGGTTCACCGACCACGCCGATCCCGAACGCGGTTGGCACTGGGCGGCCCAGGAAGCCCGGCGGCGTCGCCCGGTCAACTGGTCCATGAACGGCGAACTCGGCAAGGAAGGACGCGCGGATCCGCTTGATGAGCACCTTGCCGATCTACGTGAGCGTCTGCCCGCGCGGGCGGAACTCCTCTGCGGGGCCGAGGATCCCCGGCCGGCGTCGGCACTTGAATCGCTCGCGCTCCGGCTCGCTCTCCCGCTGACCCGGATCGAGGGCGCGGGGCACGAGCCCTGGTTGGAGCAGCCCGACGCTGTCCGTGCGCACCTTCGGCGATTCGTGCAAGGTGCGGTGGGCCCCTAGGACTTGTCCGGACGATCTCCGAGGGAAGCGGCGCCGAGCACCCGTGAATCTCGTTATCGAAGGTCTTGCCGAGTGAGGTAGAAGGGCGGCATGGATACCGCCGTACTTGCGCAGATGCTGGACGAGACCTTCGATCACGCTGTCGTGCACCATGGATACACCAACTACATGCGCGACTACGAGGTCATCGTCTACGCGACGGCTGATCCCCGTACCGGCATCGCGCCGTCCCACCTGCGGTATCTCTTCCGGTACTGCGTTGAGGCCCGGTGTGAGACGTCAGTGCCGGCGGAGACCTGGCGGGTCTCCTTGGACGATCGGCTCATCGACCACGAGACCGGTGTCGACCTCGACGGATACGTCTGGGGTGTGAAGTGGCACGCCCTGTACCCGGGAGCCAAACTCCTTTCTAAGTCCGAGGCGACCCGCCGCTGGTCGCAGGCCCTCGGGATCGACTTTCACGAGGTGCGCATTGAAACCAACGCGCACAACGTGACCTTGCTCTTCTCGGACCTTCAGGTGAGCGAGGTCCCGGTCGGATACGCACCCTTCGTCACGGAGTAGGGATCCGGGTTCGTGTGATCTTGTGACTGCCGTCTGTCCCATGTCGTTCTTCCTGTCATGGGACGGGGTGATCTGAGTGATGCCGAGTGGGAACGGCTGCGGTCGTTCCTGCCGGTGAGCAACGGTCGTTGCGGCCGGTGGCGGGATCACCGTCAGGTGATCGACGGGATTCTGCACCGGGTGCGGAGCGGCGTTCAGTGGCGGGACCTGCCCGAGCGGTTCGGCCCGTGGAAGACCATCTACGAACGCCACCGGCTGTGGTCGGCCGACGGCACCTGGGAACGTCTGCTTCAGCAGGTCCAGGCCGCAGCTGACGCGGCAGGTGAATTCGACTGGGACATCTCGGTGGACTCCACCATCGTCCGCGCGCATCAGCACGCGGCCGGGGCGCGCACCGATCCGCCCCCTGCGCCCGCCTCAAAAGGGGCCGACGAGGTGGAACACCAGGACGAGACGCCGTGGCAGAGCCTCGTCGGCCGCCTGGTGGAGGTGGTGCTGGAAGTGAGGGCTTGGGTCGTTCGCGGGGCGGGTTCACCAGCAAGGTCCATCTGAGCGCGGACGGCCGCTGCCGTCCGCTCTCTCTGGTCATCACTCCAGGTCAAAGGGCGGACTGCACCCAGTTCAAGCCGGTCTTGGAGAAGATCTGGGTCCCCAAACTCGGCCCGGGCAGGCCCCGCAAGAAGCCGAATAGCCTCGCCGCGGACAAGGCATACAGCAACAGGCCGTGTCGCGAGTACCTACGGCGGCCCGATCCCGGAGAAGGCCGACAGCCAGGCGGCCCGTCTGCGCAAGGGTTCACGCGGCGGGCGGCCACCGGGCTTCGACGACGAGCGGTACAAGAAGCGAAACACCGTCGAACGGGCTATCAATCGTTTGAAGCAGTCCCGAGCTGTCGCCACTCGCTACGACAAGCGCGGTTACGTCTACCTTGGCACCGCGACAGCGGCGGCCGTGGGGATCTGGCTCCGGACCTGAAGATCCGGGAACCAGCTCAAAGACCGCCCTCGGCCGGCCTCTGGTGCCCACACGGCACTCGGCCTCCGTTCTTGTCGAAGACCTCGGCATCGTTGCCAGAGTTCACCCACACCGTGATGCCCTGACCATGCACAACCACATTGAACGGCGACTCCTCCGCCTCCGTCTCAGTCACCACTGTGAACTCCTCGCCCGGACGCATCCAGTGATCGGTTCCCCATGGCTCGACCCACAGGCAGAGCATGCTGCTGGTCTCGTTGCTCACGCTCGTCTCCGACACGCTCGCACCCTAACCAGCAACATGATCGGCCGGACAAGTCCTAGTCGCGAGTGAGTTCAGGCGGGCAGCCGTGCGTCGACGACGAGACTGATCTCGATGACCTGGCCGGGGAAGGTCAGTTCGGAGACACCCAGGACCGTGCTGGCAGGGCGGTGATCGCCGAAGTACGCCAGGTTGCCCTCTGCCGTCGCCGTGGTGTTCTGCCGTAGGTCCACCACGTAGAGGGTCTGCGAGACGACCTGGTTCCGGGTGACTCCGTAGTGGTCCAGGACCTTCTCCAGGTTGGCGTAGGTCTGCTTGAGCTGGGCGGCGAAGTCGTTCGGGTGGAGGAACTCGCCCGCCTCACCGAGCGCGAGCTGTCCGGAGATGTGGATCAGGTCGCCGGACCTGATCGCCTGTGAGTAGCCGAAGTCGCTCTCGGCCGGCACGTGGTGGTTGAAGACATCGATGGGGGTGACCATGGTGCTCGCCCTTCTGAGGTGCTCTCTTGTGGTTACTCGGAAACTGTAGGAGAGTGAGGGCTGACCTGGAAGAACGCACTTTTCGGTGACTGGGGAACCAGATGGTGACCAAGCAACTGCTCAAGGGCCTGCCCGAGGACGCCGACCTGAGGCGCGCGGACTCGCTGGCGCGGGAGATCTTCTCGGACGTCGCCAACAAATGGGCGCTCCTGATCATCGAGGCGCTCGGCGAGCGCACCCTGCGCTTCAGTGAGCTGCGGAACGAGGTCGAGGGCGTCAGCCACAAGATGCTGACCCAGAACCTGCGCATGCTGGAGCGCAACGGTCTGGTCGGCCGGAAGGTGCACCCCACGGTGCCGCCGAGGGTCGAGTACACCCTCACCGAGCCGGGCCGGGGCCTGCGCGCCACGGTCGATGCCATGTGCGGCTGGACTCACCAGTACCTCGGTCACATCGAGGACGCGCGCAGCCGCTTCGACGCCTGACGGGCGTCTGGCGTCTCCGTTGCGCCCTCGGACCAATGGGCCGTCCTGTGCCGGGAGTTCGGCAACAGGCAGTCACGGACGGCGTGCCGTCCCCCTGCAAGACCTGGACCTCAGGCCGCCTCGATGACCTCGCCGCGGATGGCGGCCGCCCACTCGACCACCAACAGCTCGTACTCCGCACGCTCCTGAGCCGACAGCGAGCCGCCCGCGCGGAGCCACAGGGCGCGTATCTCCTCGTTCACAGCGGCAGCAGACCGCACGGAACCAGGGCCTAAGGAATGGGGGGACATGCGGACAAGCCTAGGGGTAAGAACTGACAGTGCGCTACCGAACGGCTACGCACAACGTATGTGATTGGTCACGGATTTCAGGGGTAGGGCGGTGAGGCGCTGTTACTGACCGGTGGGTCAGCGACGCTCGCGCGCTCAGTCGGCCCAGACGACCACACACAGGCCGCGCCTGGCCGCCCCGACGTAGAACTCCCGCATCGCCCCGAAGTGTTCGACGAGATGGCCCCGCACATCTCCGTTGAAACCACGGCCGAATCCGCATGCGGCAGCCGCGTCGTCGGTGGCGGTCGGCAGGTTGGCGAGAACGACGTCGAGGTCGACCTTGACGAGGGCGTGGGCGATGTCCGCGACGGAGGCAGGGGAAAGGACCTGGGGCGGGTCGTCGAAGCCGTCGTACACCTCGTCGTGATCGAGGAAGCCGATGTCCCCGCCGGGGTCCCCGCAGACCGCCCGGTCGAGCAGCGCGATCAGGTCCGCGTCGACTCCCGTCGAGCGGCAGTGCCGGATGAGGCCCCAGACCGCCCAGTCCGTGTCCAGGAGATCGTCGGGTGGCGGGTTCCAACCGGGCGCCGCCCCCGGTGAGTCGAGTGCCGAGGTGCGGCAGAGCTCCAGGTACTCCGGGGTGACACGGGCGAACTGCTGGGTGAGGGCCATGGACGCCCCGGTGCCCGTCAGCCTGCCGATTCCGCCGCGTGCGGGCTGAGGACACCCGCCGCCACCAGCACGAAGATGATGATGCCGAGCGCGATGCGGTACCAGACGAACGGCATGAAGCTCTTGGTCGAGATGTACTTCATGAACCACGCGATGACCGCGTAACCGGTGGCGAAGGCGATCACCGTGGCGAAGATCGTCGGACCCCAGGAGACGTGGTCGCTCTCCATCGCGTCCTTGAGCTCGAAGAGGCCGGAGGCGAGTACGGCCGGGATCGCGAGGAGGAAGGAGTAGCGGGCCGCGGCCTCGCGCTGGTAGCCCATGAAGAGGCCGCCGCTGATGGTGGCTCCGGAGCGGGAGACGCCGGGGATGAGGGCCGCGGACTGGCACAGGCCGAAGATCAGGCCGTCCTTCACGTTCAGTTCCTCAAGGCCCTTGCGCTGCTTGGCCGCGCGGTGCCGGCCGCCCGACTCGTCGCGTGCCGCCAGCCGGTCGGCGATGCCGATGATGATGCCGACGACGATCAGCATGGTCGCCGTGATGCGCAGATCGCGGAAGGGGCCCTCGATCTGGTCCTTGAGGGTCAGGCCCAGGACGCCGATCGGGATCGAGCCGACGATCACCAGCCAGCCCATCTGGGCGTCGTGGTCGCGCCGCATCTCCTTGTTCGTCAGCGACTTCAGCCACGCCACGATGATGCGCCCGATGTCGTTGCGGAAGTAGATCAGTACCGCGGCTTCCGTGCCGATCTGCGTGATCGCCGTGAAGGCCGCACCCGGGTCCTCCCAGCCCGAGAACGCCGCGGTCAGCCGCAGGTGCGCGCTGGAGGACACGGGGAGGAACTCGGTCAGCCCCTGGACGAGTCCGAGGATGAGCGATTCAAACCAAGACATGAAGTTACGGAGTCCAGTGCTGATCGTGGTGAGGGGCGGAGGGACACAGCGTCGGCGGCGCAGTGATCGCGAGTGTCGAGGGGCAGCGTAGCGTCCCGCGATGACAGCTCCGGCACAGGGGGTTGGGCCGTAGCTCACCACCCCCGGCCATACCGGTGTTGACCTGCGGTGGGGCCGCCGCTTACGTTGCTGCGGAATGAAAGCGCTTGCTGCCCCTTTGGTCTTGCCCGTGCCCCGGAGGAGTCTGATCACGTCCATGGCCGCATCCGAGTCCGCCCCGCTCACCGGCCGCCGCATCCGGGTCGCCGTGATCGGCACCGGCGCCATCGCGCGTGACTCGCACCTGCCCGCGCTCGCCAGGCTCGCCGAGGAGGGCGAGACGGAGCTCGTCGCCGCCGTCGACGTCGACCCGGGGTCGGTGGAGTCCTTCTGCGCTGTCGCGGGCGGCGCTCCCCGCCCCTACACCGATCTCGATCGGATGCTCCGGGAGCAGAGCCCCGACCTGGTCACCATCTGCACCCCGCCCACGCTGCACCGGGGCCAGAGCGTCGCCGCGCTGCGCGCCGGTGCCTGGGTGTGGTGCGAGAAGCCGCCCGTGCCGAGCCTCGCCGACTTCGACGCCGTCGAGGCGGAGGAGGGCAAGGACGGCGGGCCGTACGCCTCGATCGTCTTCCAGCACCGCTTCGGCTCGGGCACCCGCCATGTACGGCGGCTGCTGGCCGAGCGGGCCATGGGCCGGCCGCTCGTCGCGCACTGTCAGACCACCTGGTACCGCGACACCGCCTACTACGCCGTGCCCTGGCGCGGTCGCTGGCAGACCGAGGGCGGCGGCCCCGCGATGGGGCACGGCATCCATCAGATGGACCTGCTGCTCGACCTGCTCGGACCGTGGAGCGAGGTGCGCGCCATGGCCGGCCGGCTGGTGCACGACGTGGAGACGGAGGACGTCTCGACCGCCCTGGTGCGCTTCGCGAACGGTGCGATGGCGACCGTCGTGAACAGCGTGCTCAGCCCCGACGAGGTCAGCCGCATCCGCATCGACTGCGAGCGCGCCACCGTCGAACTCACCCATCTCTACGGCCACAGCAACGACAATTGGCGCATCACCCCGGCCCGGGACGTGCCCGCCGCCGATGCCGCGCGCTGGCAGGACTTCGGCACGGACCTGCCCAGTTCGCATCTGGAGCAACTGCGGGAACTGGTCGCGAGCATGTACGCGGGGGAGCGTCCGCGCAGCAGTGGCGCCGAGGGGCGGACGAGCCTGGAGCTGATCGCCGCGCTGTACAAGTCGGCGTTCACGGATGCGACGGTGCGTGCGGGTGAGATCGGACCCGGCGACCCGTTCTACGCGGCGATGCACGGGGGTGCGCTCGGGTGGGCGCCCGGCGGGGGCGGGCAGGTCGACGGCGGCGAGGGGGCCGTCGCGGACGAGGAGGCCGCCGCGTGACCGGGCTGCACATCGTCCACATGTACGGCGACCGCATCACCGTGACCGAGCCGGTGGGCGGCGTCGAACTGCTCGCCTACGTCTATCGGCCGGAGGCGGCCTGGGAGGCCCCGAAGCCGTACGTCCACCCGCTGCGGACCCTCGCCGGCGACGTCGTCACCGACTACCGGCCCAACGACCACCGCTGGCACAAGGGCCTGTCCCTCACGGCCTCGCATCTGTCGGGGGCGAACCTGTGGGGCGGCAATTCGTACGTCCATGGACAGGGGTATCTCGAACTCCCCGAGCGCGTCGGGTCGATGGCGCACGTCGGCTTCGACGAGGTCTCCTCGGACGGCGACCGTGTCGTCATCGCCGAGCGGCTGACCTGGCATCCGCACAGCGGTGAGCTGTGGGCCGACGAGCGGCGCCGTGTCGAGGTACACGATGTCGAGCCGGATTCCGGGTCCTGGGCCCTGACCTGGACGAGCGCCGTCACGAACCGGCGCGACGAGCCGCTGCGCTTCGGTAGCCCCACCACCGCCGGACGCGAAATGGCCGGATACACCGGCCTGTTCTGGCGTGGCCCGCGCGCCTTCCAGGGCGGCCGGATCATCGCCCCCGACGCCGATGGTCCCGGCCTGATGGCCGAACAGGCGCCCTGGCTGGCCTACTCCGGCGAGCACGACGGCCGCGACGGCCACGCGACCCTCGTCTTCCTGCACGCCCCGGAGAACGATCACGCCGGCGACCGGGGCACCCACCCCGCCCGCTGGTTCGTACGCAACGAGCCCTTCGCGGGCGTGGCCCCCTCCTGGGCGTTCCACGACGAGCTGGAGCTGGCGCCCGGCGAGACCCTTACCCGCCGCTACCGGGTCGTCGTGGCCGACGGGGCGTGGGGGCGGGACGAGATCGCCAAGTATCTACAGACGCATCCCTGGTGAACGTCAGGGAGTTCATGGTCACCCTGGGGTGACTCAGGCCGCCGTCGGCCCCGCCACCGTCCATCCCGGCACCTGCGGGTGG
Organism: Streptomyces sp. cf386; assembly: GCF_900103585.1. Classification (GTDB taxonomy): domain Bacteria; phylum Actinomycetota; class Actinomycetes; order Streptomycetales; family Streptomycetaceae; genus Streptomyces. The sequence goes on along the minus strand of NZ_FNHV01000001.1, from coordinate 804,021 downwards.
GCCGTGAGGTCCTCGTGGTGCACCACGCCACCGCAGGCCCGGCAGGTGACGAGCGGGACCAGCTCGTTGCCGCAGGTGTGCTCGATCACCATGGGGCGGTCGTCGTCCTTGCGCAGATGGCGGTCGCCCCACGCCATGAGGGTCATCAGGACCGGCTCCAGCTCCAGCCCCGCCTGCGTGGGCCGGTACTCGAACCGCTGCGGGCGCTCGCTGTAGGTGCGCTTGGTCAGGATGCCCGCGTCGACGAGGCGCCGCAGTCGCGTGGCCAGGATGTCGCGCGGGGCGCCGATGTTGCGTACGAGCTGGTCGAAGCGACCGTTGCCGAGGCACACCTCGCGCAGGACGAGCAGGGAGTACTTCTCGCCGACGAGCGCCAGGGCGTCGGCGATGGAACAGGGGCGAGGGTCTTTGGTGGCGGCCATGGCGCCAATTCTAGGGGAGGGTTTGATTTTCCAACCCGCAGGGCTATGGTGAGTTTGAATTCCCTACTGACTGGTAGCTGTGGAGGCCGCACCATGCGTGACGCAGTCATCGTCGAAGCCGTACGCACCCCGATGGGCAAGGGCAAGCCGAACGGCGCCCTGGCGCACGTCCACCCCGTCCAGCTCCTCGGCCACACCCTGCGCACCCTCGTCGAGCGCTCCGGCGTCGACCCGGCGCTGATCGACGACGTCATCGGCGGCACCGTCGACCAGGTCGGCGAGCAGGCCATGAACACCACCCGCTACGCAGCCCTGTCGGCGGGCTTCCCGGAGACGGTCCCGGCGACCACTGTGGACCGCCAGTGCGGGTCGTCCCAGCAGGCCGTGCACTTCGCCGCCCAGGGTGTGATCTCGGGCGCGTACGACCTGGTCGTCGCCTGTGGCGTCGAGTCGATGAGCCGGGTGCCGATGTGGTCGAACGTGCCGCCCGGCAAGGATCCCTTCGGCCCCGGCATCGCCGAGCGCTACCCGGAAGGTCTCGTCCCGCAGGGCATCAGCGCCGAGCTGATCGCCGCCAAGTGGTCGGTCACGCGCGAGCAGATGGACGCGTTCGCCGTCTCCTCGCACCGCAAGGCGGCCGAGGCCTGGGACAAGGGCCTGTTCGACGCCGAGGTCGCGCCCCTGGAGGGCGTCTCGCGCGACGAGTGCGTACGACCGGGCAGCACTCCCGAGATCCTCGGCGGCCTCAAGCCCGCCTACTACGACCCGGCCTTCGCCGAGCGCTTCCCGCAGATCGAGTGGAATGTCACGGCGGGCAACGCCAGCCCCGTCAACGACGGCGCCTCCGCCGTGCTCATCACCTCCGCCGACACGGCGGCCCGACTCGGCCTGCGCCCTCTCGCCCGCCTGCACAGCTTCGCCGTCACCGGCTCCGACCCCCTTCTGATGCTCACGGGAGTCGTCCCGGCGACCGAGAAGGTGCTGCGCAGGGCGGGGCTGAGGCTCGACGACATCGACCTCTTCGAGGTGAACGAGGCCTTCTCCAGCGTCGTCCTGGCCTGGCAGCAGGAGACCGGCGCCGACCTCGCCAAGGTCAACGTGCACGGCGGTGCGATCGCCCTCGGCCACCCGCTCGGCGCGAGCGGCACCCGGCTGACGACGACCCTGGTCCATGCGATGCGCGCACGCGGCGCCCGCTACGCCCTGCAGACGATGTGCGAGGCGGGCGGGCTCGCCAACGCGATGATCATCGAGTCGGTTTGAGCCGACGGACTGAACCGACGGACTGAACCGACGGCCTGATTCCGGCGGCCTGATCCGACTGCCAGTTCCGACGGCCGGCTCAGCGACCGCGCAGGTGGTGGCGCTTGCGCCAGGCCACCACCGCGCCCGCGAGCGCCGGCAGCGCGATCGCGGCCACCGCGATCAGGAACACCGGAGACGTCGGTGTGGAGGCCCGGGCACCGGCGACCACGTAGGCGGCGACGTTGGGGATCGACCCGAGCGCCGTCGCGAGCAGGAAGGGGACGATGCCCATGCGGGAGACGGCGGCAGCGTAGTTCGCGGCCCAGAACGGCACACCGGGGAACAGCCGCGCCGCCAGCATCGAGCGGAAGCCGTGCTTGCTGAACTGGTTGTCCGCCGCCTTCAGCCACCGGCCGCGCAGCAGCGGGCGCAGCGCCTGCTGGCCGAGCAGCCGGCCCAGTCCGAAGGCGATCCCGGCACCGATCACGGTGCCCACCAGGGCCGCGCCGATGCCCCACTCGGAGCCGAAGAGCGCACCCGCCGCGAGGTTCAGCAGCGGCCGCGGCACGAACGCCACCGTGATCAGCCCGTACGCCACCGCGAACAGCACGATCGCGGTCGGGCCCCCGACCTGGGGCGGCCAGCCGTTCGCGAGGAGCTTGTGCGGCTCGAAGAGCAGCACGGACGACGCGGCCGCGGCCAGCAGGACCACGAGCAGGGACAGCCGTGACCAGGGAGAGAGCAGCACTCTTGTGCAGCGCGCGGCGAAGCCCGCGGGCGCGGGCGCCGTCAGCGGCGCGGGGACGGTGAGCTCCGTGGCGGCGGCCCGAGGAGAGGCCGTTGCGGTGCCCCCAGAGCGGGTGGTGGCATCGAGCATTCGGCGACAGTAACCGACGAAGATGTGTGATCGCCGTATGGTTCGTCTCATGCGCGTCACAGGTGAGGGAACGTTGGAAGTTCCCCGCAGTGCTCTGGCCGACACCGTCCTGGAGCGGCTCACCACCGCGTACGCCGCCGCAGCGGACCCGGAGCGGGCCGTCGCCGCCCGGGCGTACATGAAGGACGCGGCCCCGTTCCTCGGCATCCCCACACCCGAGCGCCGGGCCCTGTCCCGCACCGTCCTCCAGGGCACACCGCGCCCCGACGAGTCCGACTGCACCGCCGTCGCCCTGCGCTGCTGGCAGCTGCCCGAGCGCGAGTACCACTACTTCGCGGTCGACTATCTGCGCCGCTACGTGGGGCGCTGTTCCTCCGGCTTCCTGCCGGTGGCCCGGCACCTGATCACCGCCGTCTCGTGGTGGGACACCGTCGACGCGCTCGCCGCGCACGTGGTCGGCGGGCTCGTGGCGGCCGACCCGAGGCTCACCGCGGACATGGACGCCTGGATCGCCGACGACGACCTGTGGGTCGCCCGCACCGCCCTGCTCCACCAGCTGCGCTACAAGGAACGCACCGACACCGAGCGCCTCTTCGCCTACTGCTTGCGCCAGTCCGGCCACCCCGACTTCTTCGTCCGCAAGGCCATCGGCTGGTGCCTGCGCGAGTACGCCAAGACCGACCCGGACGCCGTACGGGAGTTCCTGGCGCGGGAACGGGGGCGGTTCGCGCCGCTGTCGGTGCGGGAGGCGCTGAAGAACATCGGCGCCTGAACATCATCCGTACTGCCGAGTCCCCTATCGCCGAGTCCCGTATCGCCAAGTTCCGTACCGCCAAGTTCCGTACCGCGAAAAACCATTCGACGTCGGGCAAAGCGTCGGCAATGATCGACGTCATGTTCCGGTACGCCTTCCTCCTCGCAGCATCCGCAGTCGCGGATGCACCGAAGGCTGCCGTTCCCGTCTTCCTGGCTGCTGTCGACGGCGCCCGAAGCTGACCCTCTCCGGAAAGTCCGGCGGACCCCGCAGGGGGAGGGTCGGCGAGTCGCTGGGGTCCCCTTCTCCTTCGCAGAGACTTCGAGGTACAGCCATGTCCAAGACGGCATACGTGCGCACCAAACCACACCTGAACATCGGCACGATGGGTCATGTCGACCACGGCAAGACCACGTTGACCGCCGCCATCACCAAGGTCCTCGCCGAGCGCGGGTCGGGCACGTTCGTGCCGTTCGACCGCATCGACCGGGCGCCCGAGGAGGCCGCGCGCGGCATCACCATCAACATCGCGCACGTCGAGTACGAGACCGACACCCGCCACTACGCGCACGTCGACATGCCGGGCCACGCCGACTACGTCAAGAACATGGTCACCGGCGCCGCGCAGCTCGACGGGGCGATCCTCGTCGTCTCCGCGCTCGACGGGATCATGCCGCAGACCGCCGAACACGTGCTGCTCGCCCGGCAGGTGGGCGTCGACCACATCGTCGTCGCCCTCAACAAGGCCGACGCGGGTGACGAGGAGCTCATCGACCTCGTCGAGTTGGAGGTCCGCGACCTGCTCACCGAGCACGGCTACGGGGGCGACGCCGCACCCGTCGTACGGGTCTCGGGGCTGAAGGCACTGGAAGGGGACCCGAAGTGGACGGCGTCGATCGACGCGCTGCTCGACGCGGTGGACACCTACGTTCCGATGCCGGAGCGGTATGTGGACGCGCCGTTCCTGCTGCCCGTCGAGAACGTGCTCACCATCACCGGCCGGGGGACGGTGGTCACCGGCGCCGTCGAGCGGGGCACCGTGCGGGTGGGTGACCGGGTCGAAGTGCTGGGGGCCGGGCTGGAGTCCGTGGTCACCGGCCTGGAGACGTTCGGCAAGCCGATGGACGAGGCGCAGGCCGGGGACAACGTGGCGCTGTTGCTGCGGGGGGTTCCGCGGGACGCCGTCCGGCGGGGGCATGTCGTGGCCGCGCCGGGGAGTGTGGTGCCTCGTCGTCGGTTCTCGGCGCAGGTGTATGTGCTCTCGGCTCGTGAGGGTGGGCGTACGACACCGGTCGTCACGGGGTATCGGCCGCAGTTCTACATCCGTACGGCGGATGTGGTCGGGGACATCGACCTCGGTGAGGTGGGCGTGGCGCGGCCTGGGGAGACAGTCGCCATGACTGTCGAGCTGGGGCGTGACGTTCCGCTGGAGGCGGGGCTCGGATTTGCCATCCGTGAGGGTGGCAGGACCGTTGGGGCGGGGACCGTTACCGCCGTCGTGTGAGGATTGTTGCGGTTTGTGGGGGACTGCGGGTCCGGCTGTGGCTGGTCGCGCAGTCCCCCACGCGGCGGAGCCGCATATCGACACAGCCCCGCGCCCCTGAAGGGGCGCTCCTGTGCCCCGCGCCAAGAGGTCCCGGCACAATGAGGAGGTGAATGAGCCCCTACCCGTCACCCGCTCCGTCGACTACGGCACCGCCAAGCTGATGCCCGACGTCGATCGGCGGCGGGCCTGGCTGCTCACCGTCGACGGAGCGCCCCAGTCCTACGTCGATCTTGACGAGCCGACGCATCTGGAGTTCGAATACGCGCGGCGGCTCGGGCATGTGCTGGACACCGTCGCCGACGCGGGGCGGGCGCTGGATGTGCTGCATCTCGGGGGTGGGGCGCTCACCCTGCCCCGGTATCTGGCGGCCACCCGGCCCGGCTCGCGGCAGGATGTCGTCGAGGCCGATCGGGGGCTGACGGAGCTGGTCGTCGAGCATCTGCCGGTCGCGGACGGGGACGGCGTCCGGCTGCACTGCGGGGACGCCCGGGAGTGGCTGGAAGCCGCGCCGGACGACTCCGTCGACGTGCTGGTCGCCGATGTCTTCGGGGGGTCACGGGTGCCCGCTCATCTGACGTCGGTGGGGTACGCCCGGCACGCCGAGCGGGTGCTGAGGGGGAGCGGCGTCTATCTGGCGAACCTCGCCGACGCCGCGCCCTTCGCCTTCCTGCGCTCCCAACTCGCCACCTACGCCACGCTGTTCGAGGAGCTCGTGCTGATCGCCGAGCCGGGTGTGCTGCGCGGGCGGCGGTTCGGCAACGCGGTGCTCGTCGCCGCGCACAAGCCCCTCGACACGGCGGCTCTGGCCCGGCTCACCGCCTCCGACGCCTTTCCGGCGCGGGTGGAACACGGTTACGCCCTGCGGGAGTTCATCGGCGGCGCGCGACCCGTGCGGGACGAGGACGCCGTACCGTCACCCGAGCCCCCGGACGGGGCTTTCAGCATCGGCTGATTCGGGCCGTCCGGCCGCGGCCACCTGTTTCGTACGACGCCGCAGGTTCCGTACGTCCGGTACGCACAGGACCGCCGCCGTGACGACCACGATCAGCGTGGCGCAGCCCCACAGCGCCGACGTGCGCCCGAACGCCGTCTCCGCCGGGCCGGCCAGCGCCGTGGCCAGCGGGACCAGGCCGACCGAGCCGAACCAGTCGTACGCGGCGACCCGGGACAGCTTGTTCTCCGGTATCTCCTGATGGAGCGCGGTCATCCAGGAGACGCCGAACGCCTCCACCGACAGGCCGGTGAGGAACATCACCGCGCACAGGACCGTGATCGGCACCGGCACGGCCAGCGCGGCGGAGGGGAGCGCGAGCGGAAAGACGCACAGGGTGCCGGCAAGGAGCAGGCGGCGGGGTTTCCAGCGGGTCATGAGCAGGGCGCCGACGACCGTGCCCGCCCCGAAGAAACCCAGGGCCAGGCCCCACGGGCCGGCGCCGCCGAGGTGGTCCCGGGCGACGAGCGGGCCGTAGACCGCGTCGGCGGCGGCGACGACCGCGTTGGCGATGGAGAACTGCGCGACGCCCCACAGCCACGGACGCCCGACGAACTCCCGCCAGCCCTCCCGCAGATCGGCGAGCATGCCGCCACCCGGCGTGCGCTCGGGAACGTGCCGCACGTCGAGGAACGCCCGCATGGAACCGGCGATCGCGAAGGCCGCCGCGTCCGCAGCCAGCACCCAGCCGGGCCCGATCGCGGCCACCATGGCACCGCCGAGCGCGGCGCCGCCCACCGCCGCCCCCTGCATCGCCATCCGGAACACGGCGAACGCCCGGCTCGCCTGCTCGCCCTGGACCGACGACAGCAGCATGCCCTCGGTCGCGGGGCTGAAGAACGCGTGGCCGGTGCCGCCGAGTGCCGTCAGCAGCATCATCTGCCACAGCTGCGCTTCCCCGGAGAGGACCAGCACGGCGAAGGCGGCCTGCGAGACACAGCTGAGGGCGTTGGCCGCGACCATCACCCGGTGCCGGGGCGGCCGGTCCGCAACGGCACCGCCGATCAGCGGGAAGAGCCCCAGGGGCAGGGTGTGGGAAGCGGCCACCAGACCGACGTCACCGCCGTCACCGCCCGACTCCAGTACCGCGAACGCTGCGGCGACCAGCGCGCCATGACTGCCGAGGTTCGTGACGAACGCGGCGGCGGTCAGCAGGCTGTAGTTGCGGCCCGCCCATGCGGGGCGACGGGAGAGCGGCGGAGGTCGGCGGGGGCGTTCACCTGCCGACTATCGCCGCCCGGGCTCCGATTTGCCAAGCGGATTGCAGGTCACGGGCCGGATGGGACCGCCCACCGGGCACGGCGGGCGGTGCCCGGGCGCTGCGCGGATACGACGCTCGTCACATCGGGCTCGACCTGTTCCCTGGATCCTACTCATGGGTAACATGACCGCCATGAGCGCAGACCAGATGTCCATCGGCGAGATGCTCGCCGCCACCGTGCCCATGGCCCGGACCCTGAACCTCGAGTTCCTTGAGACCACGCCGGACAAGGCCGTGGTGGCTCTGCCGGACCAGAGCGACTACCACAACCACGTGGGCGGGCCGCACGCCGGCGCGATGTTCACGCTCGGGGAGTCCGCCAGCGGGGCCATCGTGCTGGCCGCGTTCGGCGAGCAGCTCTCGCGTGCCGTGCCGCTCGCCGTGCGCGCCGAGATCGCCTACAAGAAGCTCGCCATGGGCGCCGTCACCGCCACCGCGACGCTGGGCCGTCCGGCCGCCGAGGTCGTCGCGGAGCTCGACGCGGGGGAGCGGCCGGAGTTCCCGGTGACGATCGAGATCCAGCGCGGGGACGGTGCCGTCACCGGCGAGATGACCGTCGTATGGACGCTGCGGCCGAACAGCTGAGCCGACCTCGCACGGCAGCAGGCGGGGGTCCCGGATGGGGCCCCTGTGCGCTGTCCGGGGGCGTGAGCGCTCAGGCTGCGAGCCGGTTCCGGTCCGCCCCGGCATCTGCCCGATCCGCCCCGGCATCCTCCAGACCCGCCACGAACTCCTTCAGCCAGGCCATGAACTCGGGCCCCAGGTCCGCCCGGCCGCACGCCAGCCGTACCACCGTGCGCAGGTAGTCCGCCTTGTCGCCGGTGTCGTAGCGCAGCCCGTCGAAGACGACCCCGTGGACCGTCCCGCCCGCCGCCATGTCCTGCAGCGCGTCGGTCAGCTGGATCTCGCCGCCACGGCCGGGTGGGGTGCGCTCCAGGATGCCGAAGACGGCCGGGTCGAGGACGTAGCGGCCGATGACCGCGTAGTGGCTCGGCGCGTCCTCGCGTGAGGGCTTCTCGACCAGGCCCGTGACACGGACCACGCCGTCCTCGCCGGACGGTTCTACGGCCGCGCAGCCGTAGAGGTGGATCTGCTCCGGCGGGACCTCCATGAGCGCGACCACGCTGCCCTCGTAGCGGTCGCGGACCTCCAGCATCCGGCTCAGCAGGGTCTCGCGCGGGTCGATGAGGTCGTCGCCCAGCAGGACGGCGAACGGCTGGTCGCCGACGTGATGGCGGGCGCACAGCACCGCGTGGCCGAGGCCGAGCGGGTCGCCCTGGCGGATGTGGTGGATGTCGGCGAGCCGGGCCGGGTCGCGCACCGCGTCCAGCCGTACGGTGTCGCCCTTCGCGGTGAGGGCCTGCTCCAGTTCGAAGGCGTTGTCGAAGTGGTCCTCGATGGCGCGCTTGTGCCGACCGGTGATCATAAGAACGTCGTCGAGACCGGCCGCCGCGGCCTCCTCGACGACGTACTGGATGGCTGGCTTGTCGACGACCGGCAGCATCTCCTTCGGGGTCGCCTTCGTCGCGGGCAGGAACCGGGTGCCGAGGCCCGCGGCCGGGACGACCGCCTTGCGGACCTTCCGGGCCTGATCGGGGGTGGTGGGTGTGGTGTGGGGGACGATCATGCGGCCCATGCTGGAGTACGGGCATGAGAGCACGCCGAGAGAAAGCTCGGAGCTTGCTGTGGGGTATGCGGAAGAGAAGATTCCGTGGGGTAACGGTCTTTGCGTGCACACAACTTGACGTCCGGTCCGATGATGCTTTCGAATGCGGGTGCGGATACCGCCGGTAACTTTTCTGAATTCCCTGCTTCTTGAACGACGGTCACTCGAACTCCTTGTTTCCTGTGGATCGCTTGTGCGAAAGTGAGCGACCCGATAGCCGGTCCACAGGTGACGCGGCCTAGGTACGCACCAATCACACACCTGCTTTCCGACGGACGCGCATTCCTCATGGCGTCCTGCGGCTGGGAAGGAAATGGTTCAGTGCAATCCCCTTACCCCCCACGACCGCCGTACCCGCCGCGGCCCGGAGTGAGCCCAGGAGGGTCCGACCGCGATCTCCTCGCGAACCTGGGCAAGACCGGGGCCGACGGCCGCGCCGTCGCGCTGCTCATGGCGCGGCATTGGCGCGCCGCCTACGACTACGCGGCCATCTGCCTCGTGTCCACCGAGAGTTCGGCCTCCATGGTGGCCGCCGCGGCGTTCCATCGCGTGCTCGGCCGACCGGCCGGCGGTGCACTGCGCCCCCAACTGCTCACCGCCGTAAGGGAGCTGGTGAAGGAGTGGGCGGCGGACGGCGCGATTTCCGCTCTGCTGCCGGAACTCGGCAAACCCACCGGGGGGCGTGGGATGCGTGCCGCACGGTCCGTGACGCCCGAAAGGCGCCATATCGCCGAGCGCGCATTCCGGGCTCTCCCGGGGGCCTCGCAATGCCTCCTCTGGCACACCGAGGTCGAGGCGGAACCGATAACCATACCCGCTGGTCTGCTGGGGGTGGACGCGGGCACCGCGTCGGCCGCGATGGAGGGAGTGCGTGAGCAATTCCGGGCAGGTTGTGTCCGAGCCCACCGCGAACTCGCGCCCAGCCGGGAATGCCGTTACTACAACCGTCTCCTCGACGTCCCCATTCGCCGGGGCGGGGCTCTGTTGCCCGATGTGCAACAGCATCTGATGGAGTGCCGTTACTGCCGGCACGCCGCCGAGCAGCTCAGCCATTTCGAGGGCGGACTCGAAGTACTGCTGGCCGAAACCGTGCTGGGCTGGGGCGCCCGGCGTTACCTGGACTCCCGGCCCGGGCGAGGCGGCGCGGGATCGGCGTCGTGCACCCGCCCCCGACGCGGCGGACGGCACCGCCCGGCCCAGCTCGCCATGGAGCGCGGACGCACGAAGGCTCTCGCCGTGGGCGTCGGTCTGACCTCCCTCGCCCTGCTCGTCACGGTGCTCACCGCCAAGGGCTGGTCCGAGGAGAGCGGCGTTCCCGACGCCCAGGCGACCTGGGGTGTGCCCAGCGGCCAGTCCGTCACTCCGGGCCCGAGAACCAGACCATCGACGGGCGGTTCACCGTCGGCCGCGTCGGCCGAGGACCCCGTCGAGATCGCCCAGGGCAGACTCCGCAACGTCGACCGGGGCCTGTGCCTGGACCTCCACGAGGGCGAGATCCGCACGGGTGCCCGGGCCGAGCTGGCGGAGTGCTCGTCCGCCGCGTCCCAGCAGTGGTCGTACCAGGAGAGCGGTCTGCTGCGCAGCGCCGCCGACCCCACCCTCTGCCTCGACTCCGACCCCGACAAGGGCACGGTCGTCCTGGCCAACTGCCTCGCGCACGCGGGCGAGGTGCGCTACGACCTCACCGTCCACGGGGAACTGCTGCCGCGCCGGTCCGGCGGGCTGGCGGTCGCGTCCGGCGAGAGCGAGAGCGTGGTGCTCGCCGAACGGGACGGGTCCGAGGAGCAGCGCTGGTCGCTCGACGGCGGGCTCGCCGGCGTGAGCGAGGCGACGCCGCAGCGGAAGGAGGAGGGGAAGCCGGCCGAGAAGGGGGAGGGCGGCGCGTCCACGGAGCCCGAGTCCGAGGAGCCGCGTGCCGCAGTCCCCGGGCCGCCCGAGACCGAGTCCCCGAAGGACGAGCCGGACCGGCCGTCGGACCATCCCGAGCCGCAGTACGAGACGCGCTACGTCCAGGACGATTCCGGCGACTCGGCCGAGCCCGCCGCCCCCGTCGATGCCGTCGTGGCCCTCCCGGTCGAGGTGCCGGCCACGGTGTCCACCGTCGTCGGCACCGCCAAGACGGCGCTCGACACCGCCGTCCGCTAGTCGAGGGGTCACCCAGCCGGGGTGGCCTCTTCTTCTCTTACTGCCTTCATTCGGCCGTTCTCGTCCACGTCGTTGACACGCGTCACCAGCGCCTCACAACGTAGTGGCTTCAACCGTGGACGAATGTGGAGGTGGACCGGTGTTACGTCGTTTGTCCGTCGCGCTGCTGGCCCTCGTGGCGGCGCTCGTCATTCCCGTGCCCGCGCAGGCCACCGACGACCCCGTGATCCGCACCGACGCGGGCTCGATCCGGGGTGAAACCACCGCAGAGGGACGGCAGTTCCTCGGCATCCCCTACGCCGAGCCGCCCGTCGCAGGACTCCGCTGGCGGGAGCCGCGGCCGGTCCGGCCCTGGCGAGGCGTGCGTGCGGCACGGGACTTCGGCGACAAGTGTGTGCAGGCATCGAGTTGGGATCCCGGCTACGAGCAGCCGAGCCACACCGAGGGCTGCCTCGACCTCAATGTGTATGTCCCCGGCAACGCGCACGTCGCCGAAGGCGCCGCCCGCCGGGCGGTCATGGTCTGGTTCCACGGCGGAGGGCTCACCGCCGGGGCCGGTCAGGACGTCGTCCCCGACACCTTCGCCCGGCAGACCGGCACGGTCGTCGTGACCGTCAACTACCGCCTCGGGGCGATGGGCTTCCTCGCCACGGCAGGCCTCGACGACGAGGCGGGTGACGGGGTCTCCGGCAACTTCGGCATGCTCGACCAGCAGGCCGCGCTGCGCTGGGTGCGCGCCAACATCGGTCGGTTCGGCGGCGACCCGGGCCGCGTGACCATCGCGGGCGAGTCGGCGGGCGGTCGGTCGGTCTGCACCCAGCTGGCCTCGCCGACGGCTAGAGGGCTGTTCCGGGCCGGGATCATCCAGAGCGGGGCGTACGGCGACTGCGGTGCGCGCACGCAGGAGACGGCCGTGGCGCAGGGCGCCGCCTTCGCGCAGAAGCTGGGCTGCACCGACATGGCGTGTCTGCGCACCAAGTCACCCGCCGAGATCCTGGCCGCGCAGAATGGGTTCGACTGGGGGCCGGTGACCGGCGGCGCGTTCCTGCCGAGGCAGCCCGAGGAGGCGTTCGCGCAGGGGGCCGCAGCCGGCGTACCGGTCATGAACGGTGCCAACCAGGACGAGGGACGCCTCTTCGCCTTCGCCCGCTTCGACCTGAGCGGCACCCCGCTCACCGCCGACCGGTACCCGGCGGTGATGCGGACGGACTACGGCGAAAAGGCACTCGCGCGCTACCCCCTCTCGTCCTACCCCTCGCCGACCATCGCGTACGCCACAGCCCAGGGCGATCAGCTCTTCGCCTGCTCGGGCCTCCGCCTCGACGGCACCCTCGCCGGACGCGGCAAGGTCTACACGTACGAGTTCGCCGACCGCACCTCCCCGCCCTTCGCCTCCCTGCGCAACCTCGGCACCGACTTCGACTTCGGCGCGACCCACGTCAACGAGGTGCAGTACCTCTTCAAGCACTTCGGCCTTCGGTCACCGCTGAACGCCGAGCAGCGGAGGCTGGCGGGGCAGATGGTCCAGTACTGGGGCTCCTTCGTCCGGGACGGGGTGCCGCGCGCGGCAGGACAGCCCGCGATGCCGTCCCGGTCGGGGATGGTGCTGACCTTGCGCACCACGTCCGCCGGCGGGAATGAGACGAGCACCACTGTGCACGGTGAGCATCAGTGCAACCTGTGGGACACCGAGACCGTCACTCAGAACGGGTAGGCTGCCCCGGCGCACGCTCATGGCCGAGCGTGCGCCGGGAACACAGAGTCCAGGTGACGAGAGGAAGCGGCGTTGCACGTCCAGGAATGGCTCGAAACGGTGCCCCCACTGGCGATCTATCTGCTGGTCGGCGTGGTCATCGGACTGGAGAGCCTGGGCATCCCGCTGCCCGGCGAGATCATCCTGGTCTCCTCGGCGCTGCTCGCCTCACAGCACGGTGAGATCGACCCGCTCGTGCTCGGCGCCTGCGCGAGCGCGGGCGCGATCATCGGCGACTCCATCGGCTACGCCATCGGCCGCAAGGGCGGCCGACCACTCCTGGCCTGGCTGGGCGCGAAGTTCCCCAAGCACTTCAGCGAGGGCCACATCGCCACCGCCGAGCGCTCCTTCCAGAAGTGGGGCATGTGGGCCGTCTTCTTCGGCCGCTTCGTCGCCCTCCTGCGCATCTTCGCCGGCCCCCTCGCGGGCGTCCTGCACATGCCGTACTGGAAGTTCCTGATCGCCAACGTCTTCGGCGGCATCCTCTGGGCGGGCGGCACGACCGCGGTCATCTACTACGTGGGCGTGGTCGCCGAGTCCTGGCTGAAGCGCTTCTCCTGGCTGGGCCTGGTGGCGGCGGTCCTGATCGGCGTCACATCAATGCTGATCATCAAGCGCAAGGCGAAGCAGGCCCAGACGGTACAGCAGGAGCCAGAACCTGTAGCCGCCGGGGACTGAAACGCCCTTAGGGGCGCGGGGCTGTATCGCTATGCGGCTCCGCCGCGTGGGCGAGACCAGCCACAACGAACCTGCAGACCGAGCACGACCCTACGCCCCGTGCTCGTCCCGGTGAGCCTTCGCCAACTCCGCATACATGGTCCCGTTGAGCGTGACACCCTGACGCTCTTCCTCCGTAAGCTCCCGCTTGACCTTCGCAGGCACCCCCGCGACCAGCGACCCGGGCGGTACCTGCATCCCCTGCGGCACCAGAGCCTGGGCGGCGACCAAAGACCCCGCCCCGATCACGGCACCGTTCAACACGGTCGCCCCCATGCCGATCAGACAGTCGTCCCCGACGGTCGCCCCATGCACGACCGCGTTGTGCCCGATCGACACCCGCTCACCGACGCTCACAGGGAAGCCGGGATCGGCATGAAGCGTGCAGTTGTCCTGCACATTGCTGCTCGCGCCGACGGAGATCTTCTCGACGTCGCCGCGCACCACCGCCCCGTACCAGACGCTCGCCCCCGCATGGAGCGTCACGTCCCCGATCACCGAGGCCGTCGGCGCCACGAACACCTCTGCGTCGATCTTCGGCTCTCTGCCGCCGATGCCCTTGATCAGTGCCTTGTGCGTCATCACCGTCTCCTGTCGTCCTCGGTACGTCGGAACGCTACGCCACCCGGTAGGGCGAAGATCACAGCCCCTCGACGTCATAAGGGAGCCGCAGGCTCAGTACGGTGAACGCGTGCCCAAGCGCAAGAACACGTTCTCGTCCTGGCGGCGCAGCCTCACGCAGCGCGCCGTCCACGCGGCCTGGGCCTGGGCGCAGCGCACGGGTTCGGTGACCGCCGAGAACCCCGGCCGCCTCCGCTTCGGCTCGATCGGCGAAGCCACCCGACTGGCCTTCCCGCTCGGCACGGTCTTCGGCGAACCCTGGATCCACCTCGGCTCCCACTGCATCGTCGGCGAGCAGGTGACGCTCACCGCCGGTCTGATGCCCGACCTCGACCTCGGCCCGGAGCCGATCCTGCGCATAGGGGACGGCGTCGTGCTGGGCCGCGGCAGCCATGTCATCGCCGACACGACGGTCACCATCGGCAGCGACTGCTACTTCGGGCCGTACGTCTACGTCACCTCCACCAACCACTCCTACGACGATCCGCACGAGCCCATCGGGAAGCAGTGGCCGCGCATGGAGCCGGTCGAGATCGGGCCGGGATGCTGGATCGGCACCGGTGCCGTGATCCTGCCGGGCGCGCGGATCGGGCGGAACGTCGTGGTCGCGGCCGGCGCCGTGGTCCGGGGCACGGTGCCCGACCATGCCGTCGTGGCGGGGGCGCCCGCCCGTGTCGTACGCCGCTGGACGCCCGGCGACGGCTGGCAGCCGCCGCTTCGGACCCCGGCGCCGGTGCCGCTACCCGACGGGATCACCCCCGAGCAGCTCCAGGCCCTGGCCGAGCTGGACGAGGAGACGGCGGCGAAGCTGGCGGAGCTGGACGAGAAGGCGGCTGTCGAACTCGCCGAGCCGGCCGCGGAGTCCTGAGAGCCTGGGGTATGCCCCCGGCCGGGCGCCCGGCACGCGCGGTGACATGGCTGCTGAGTCAGCCGGATGCCAGCAGCAGCGTTCCCACCAGCGCCAGACCCGCGCCCGCCGCCTGCACCGCCCGTAGCCGCTCCCGGAGAATCCCGCGCGCGGCCAGCGCGGTCACCACCGGGTAGAGCGAGGCCAGTACGGCGGCGACGGTGACCGGGCCGTGGTGGGCGGCGACCACATAGGTGCCGTTCGCCGCGACGTCGGCGAGGCCGACGAAGGCGAGCGCCGGCAGCGAGCGCCAGGGGAAACCGTCCTCCGGGAGGGCGGGGGCGCCCCGTCGTACGGAGACGTACAGCGCGAGGCCGCCCGCCGCCACGTTGACCACGCGCTGCACGAAGAGCGCGAGGAACAGCCCGGTGATCGTCGTCGACGCCTCCGCGATCAGCGCGAAAACAGTGCCGAAACCGAACGCCGCGATCAGCGTGAGCAGGATGGCCTGGCGCTGCACGGGAGCGCCCCGCAGCTGCGGTCCGCCCGCGAGCAGGACGCCGAGCACGGCGACCGCGATCCCCGCGACCTGCATCAGACCGGGCCGCTCGCCGAGGAAGAGCCCCACACCGACTGGGACCGCCACGCCCACGGTGCCGAGCGGGGAGACCACGCCCATCGGGCCCAGCGCGAGCGCCTTGTAGAAGCAGAGCAGCGCGACCGGCCCCACCAGGCCGGCGGCGACCGCGAACCACAGCTGGGAACCGGCCTCGCTCCAGCCGCCGGTGGCGACCACGATCACGCCGAGCACCACCGCCGCGATCGTCTGCGAGACGACGACCACCGTGAGCGCCGGGGTACGCCGGGTCAGCAGTCCGCCGCCGAAATCGGCCAGCCCCCACAGCAGGCTGGTGGCCAGGGCGAAGAGTGCTGTCACGGGGTGCCTCGCAGTACAGTTCGGTGCACGATCGGGTGCACCCCACCGTAGTGCAGCACGCTGGACTCTGCCCTCCAGAATATTGTACTCCGGGACTGAGGTGCGGTTGGATGGAATGGGAAAGAATTGGACGGAATGTGTCGGACCTCGACCTGCTGACCCAGTCCCTGGCGCGCAACGTCAAGCACTGGCGCGCGGCGCGCGGCTTCACGCTGGATGTGCTCGCCGCCCGGGCAGGCGTCAGTCGCGGCATGCTCATCCAGATCGAGCAGGCGCGCACCAACCCGAGCCTCGGCACGGTGATCAAGATCGGTGACGCGCTCGGGATCAGCATCACCACCCTGCTCGACTACGAGCAGGGGCCGAAGGTCCGGGTCGTCCCCGCCGACCAGGTCGTGCGGCTGTGGCACACGGACGCGGGCAGCGCCAGCCGGCTCCTCGCCGGCACGGAGGCGCCCGGGCCGCTGGAGATGTGGCACTGGCGGGTGATGCCGGGCGAGAGCAGCGTCTCCGACCCGCATCCCGTCGGCACCGTCGAGATCGTCCACGTCACGGTGGGCGAACTGACTCTCACCGTCGACGACACGGAGTACCGCATCCCGGCCGGCTCGAGCGCCACCTTCGAGGCCGACGCCCCGCACTCGTACGGCAATCAGGGCGACGTCCCCACGGAGTGGATGTTGGCCGTCTCGGTCCCGCCCGCCCGCTGAGACCTCGCTCCGAGGGCTTCGGCGTGCCTGTTAGCGTGCGCCCATGGACGCGCCCATCGGACACTTCGACAACGCCACCCCCGCTCCCGACTGCCTCGGCGAACTCACCCGCCCCGTCGCCGACGCCGTACGCCACTGGCAGGGCAGCGTCCCCGCCGAGCAGATCGTGTACGTCGAGACCGATCCGCGGTGGGCCGACACCGCCGTCTTCCTGGAGCACTACGGGCCGGAACTGCTGGAGCAGTCCGCGAACTGCGTGGTCGTCGCGGGCAAGCGCGGCGGCGAGACCACGCTGGCCGCCTGCGTGGTGCTCTCCGCCACCAGGGTCGACGTGAACGGTGTCGTACGCCGTCAACTCGGCGCCCGCAAGGCGTCGTTCGCTTCGATGGACACGGCGACCGGCGAGACCGGCATGGAGTACGGCGGCATCACCCCGATCGGTCTGCCCGACGGCTGGCCGGTGCTGGTGGACTCCGCCGTCGTCGACCTGCCGTACGTCCTGGTCGGCAGCGGGCGTCGGAGGGGCAAGCTGCTGGTGCCGGGGAAGGCGTTCGCTGAGCTGCCCGGGGCGGTCGTGCTGGAAGGGCTCGGCGTCGCCTGAGTGCGTCGCGGGCTCAGGCCGTGGCGTGGTGGGCGAGGGCCAGGTGCGGATCCGCCTCGCCCGGCACCGGTGCCGGGTCGGCGTGGACCAGGGCCGCGGTGAGCCGGGGCACGGCGTGCAGCAGGGCGTGTTCGGCGTCGACGGCGATGGCGTGCGCCTGACGTACCGTCACCTCGCCGTCCACGACGACCGCCACCTCCGCGCGCAGTCGGTGCCCGATCCAACGCAGCCGCAACTCGCCCACCTCGCGCACGCCCTCGACCTCCCGCAGCGCCCGCTCGGCCCGGTCCACCAGCGCCGGATCCACGGCGTCCATCACCCGCCGGAACACCTCGCGTGCCGCGTCCCGCAGTACCAGCGTGATGGCGGCCGTGATCGCCAACCCCACGATCGGGTCCGCGAGTTGCCACCCCAGCGCGGCGCCTCCGGCGCTCAACAGGACGGCGAGTGAAGTGAATCCGTCCGTACGGGCGTGCAGTCCGTCCGCGACCAGCGCCGCCGAGCCGATCGCCCGCCCGACCCGGATCCGGTACCGGGCCACCCACTCGTTGCCCGCGAACCCGACGAGCGCCGCCACGGCCACGGCCGGGATCTGCTCCACGGGCCGCGGATCGAGGAGGCGGTCGAACGCCGTCCACGCCGCGAAGGCCGCGGACGCGGCGATCGTCAGCACGATGACGATGCCCGCGAGGTCCTCGGCCCGCCCGTAGCCGTAGGTGAAGCGGCGGGTCGCCGCGCGTCGGCCCAGTACGAAGGCGATTCCCAGCGGTACGGCGGTCAGTGCGTCCGCGGTGTTGTGCACGGTGTCGCCGAGCAGCGCCACGGATCCGGAGGCGATGACGACGACCGCCTGGGCGAGTGCGGTCACGCCGAGCACGGCCAGCGAGACCCATAGTGCGCGCATGCCGCGGGCCGAGGACTCCAGGGCGGAGTCGAGTTTGTCGGCGGTTTCGTGGGAGTGGGGCTTGAGGAGGTGGGTCAGGCGGTGGCGGAGGGGGGCCGGTGTGTGGGTGTGGGCGTGTCCATGGTGGTCGTGGTCGTGATGGTGGTCCTGCGTGTGGCCGTGATGGCCCTGGTGCTCGTGCTCGTGCTCGTGCGCGTGCCCGTCGCTCACGGCGGTCCCCTTCCGGTGCATGGGAGTGGGCGAGTGGCCACTCACACCGCCATTATGTGCGTATGAGCGCACGCATGCACCTATCACCTGCACTGGATGCGCACCCGCGCACCCCGGGCGAGGACGAGTCGGCCTCAGTAGTCGGCGTGCGTGCCCAGGTACTGCTCCGCGAACGCCATCGCTGCCTTCGGGGAGCCGAAGAGGCGGCGGAGGCGGGCGAGGGTGGTCCCCGCGCGGTAGGGGTCGCCTGAAGACGTGCCGTGGTAGACCTCGGAGAGCCAGTGCGAGAACTCCTGGTAGTCCCACACCCGGCCCAGGCAGGCCGCCGAGTAGCCGTCCAGGCCGGTGCCGTCGCCCTTGGTGAGGTACGCGATGAGCGCGTCACCGAGCAGGAAGGCGTCGTGCAGGGCGAGGTTCATGCCCTTGGCGGCGATCGGGGCGGTCAGGTGGGCGGCGTCGCCGGCCAGGAAGAGGCGGCCGAACGCCATGGGCTCGACCACGTAGTTGTGCATGTCGAGGACGCGCTTCTCGATCAGCCGGCCCTCCGTCAGCGGCGGCGCGCCGTTCGCCCCGAGCCGCTGCTGGAGCTCCGTCCAGACCCTGTCGTGCGACCAGTTCTCCGGGTCGTCGCCGGGCGGGCACTCGAGGTAGTAGCGGGTCACCTCGGCGCTGCGCGGCATGTGGCCGGCGAACCCGTTCGGATGCATGCCGAACAGCACACAGTCGGAGGACGGCGGCGCCTCGGCGAGCAGCGCCAGCCAGCCGATGCCATAGTCGCTGCGCGAGATGTGCACACGGTCGTCGGGCACCGCGGCGCGCGTGACGCCACGCGCTCCGTCACAGCCCGCGACGAAGTCGCAGTGCACGACCTCGCGTCGGCCCGTCTCCGGGCAGGTGTACGACACCGAGGCGTGGTCGGTGTCGAGGTCGTGCAGCTCCACGTCCTGAACGCCGAAGCGTATGGCCCCGCCGCGCACGTCCGCGTACTCGCGCACCAGGTCCGTCACCAGCAACGGTTGCGGATAGACCCAGTGGTGCTGTCCCGTCAGTTCGGCGTACTCGAACCGATAGCGCTCCCCGGCGAACCGGAACTCGCACTCCGTGTGCCGCTGCGCCCGCTCCAGCAGAGTGTCCGCGAGCCCCCGCTGCTGGAGTCCGCGTACGGCCCACTCCTCGATGACCCCGGCCCGCGGCCGCCGCTCGATGAACTGACGGGTCTCGATCTCCAGGACCAGACAGTCGACGGACGCCGCCCGCAGGATGTTGCCGATGGTGAGGCCGGCCGGTCCGGCACCGACGATGACGACCGGGAAGCGTTGCGGGGCACCGGAGTTGGTGTGGGGGGAGGTGGAAGTCACCCGAGCATTATGCGGGCGGCCGACGCGGGGAGGGGAGGGTTCCGGGGGCGGCTCGATGTGCCCTGGAAGACGCCCCTAGCCCAGGCGCGGTATCTCGATCGCCGGGCAGCGGTCCATGACCATCTCCAGTCCCGCCGCGCGGGTGCGGTCGTACGCCGCCTCGTCGAGGACTCCCAGCTGGAACCAGACCGCCTTGGCACCCTTGGCGACCGCCTCGTCGGCGACCGGACCGGCGAGGTCGCTGTTCACGAACACGTCGACCACGTCCACGTCGAAGGGGATGTCCGCCAAGGAGGCGTAGCCCTGCTCGCCATGGACCGTCTCCGCCTTCGGATGGACCGGCACGATGCGCTTGCCGTAGCGCTGCAGCACCTCGGTGACGCCGTACGCCGCTCGCCGCTGGTTCGACGACAGGCCCACGATCGCCCAGGTGTCGCCCAGTTCGGTGAGGATCTTGCGGACCGTTGCCTCGTCGCCGTGCACCGTCGGCCTCCCTGCGCCTCGTGGGACTTCCGTCCAACCGTCGTCCCTCTGTCGTCACCACGCACAACGGCCGACGGCCCACAAGGATTCCCGGGGTGGCGATGCCCGGACACGACCTACGCGTCGTGTGCCTGAATGGCCCGTACAACCATGGACGACCAGCGAACTTCCGGCAGACCCGAAGCCCGCCACGGTGACCGGAAAACGGGCCGGATGGCTGCGCAGGACGGTCCGTCCGCCTACGCTCGCTCCGTGCTGCGCATCATCGACGCCCGAACCGGCGAGCCCGTGGACGCCGCCCCCGCCCGCCGGGGCCTGACCCGCGTCGAGGCGCATACGGAGGGCTTCGACGTCACCGCCCTGCGGATACTGCTGGTCGCCGACCTTCTCGTCCGCGCCCTGGAGCTCGGCGGTACGCCGGTCTGGGCGCTGCTCGACGAGGAGCGGCAGCAGGCGGAGCTGCGGGCCGGCGCCGCGGCGCTGGGCATCCGGCCCTTCGAGGACGGCCGGGACGCGGCGTCGGGACTGGGCGAGGCACAGGTCCTCCATGTCGTACGCGAGGGCGGCGCGGAACCCGACGGAGTGCGGGTCGCCGTCGCGCCCGTGCACGCCGAGGCACCTCCCGACGAGGCCGATCCCGCCGCCCTGCGCCTCGCGCTGCTGTCGCGGCGCAGAAGCGTGCCCCTGCAGCTCGACACGGCCGCCCTCGCGGATGCCCACGACACCCTCGTACGCTGGCGCGGCGCCGTCGCCACCTGGGCACAGCGACCGTCGCGGCCCATCCCCGACGAGGTGCGGGCGGAGCTCCGCACCGCGTGGGAGGACGACCTGGACATGCCCGGAGTCCTCGGAGTCCTGCGCTGGGTGGAGACCGCGCCGGACCTGCCCGACGGCGCCCGCTTCGAGACATACGCCTACGCCGACCGCCTCCTCGGCCTCGACCTCGCCCACGACCTGGGAAACCCGTCATGACCGCTCGCATCGGAGCCGGCCCGCTGCGCCGTCTGGTCGTCCTGCGGCACGCCAAGTCCGCCTGGCCGGACGGCGTCGCCGACCACGAACGCCCGCTCGCCCCGCGCGGGCTTCGGGACGCCCCGGTCGCGGGCCGGATGCTCGCCGACGCGGACTGCCTGCCGGATCTCGCGCTGTGCTCGACCGCCGCACGCGCGCGTGCCACCTGGGAACTGGCGTCCGCCGAGTGGGGCACGCCGCCACCGGTGCGCCTCGACCAGCGGCTGTACGCGGCCGACGTGCCCGACCTCCTGGCCGTCGTGCGCGAGGTACCCCCCGAGGTCGAGACGCTGCTGCTGGTCGGGCACAACCCGGGCCTGGAGGACCTCGTCCTCGAACTCGCCGGGGACGGCCTCGACGACACCCTGGACGAGGTCCGCACGAAGTTCCCGACGTCGGCGATCGCCGTCCTGGCCTGGCACGGGCTCGCCTGGCGGGCGCTCGCGCCCGGCACCGCGCTGCTCACGGACGTGATGGTGGCGCGGGGCAGGAAGAAGTGAGCACCTCCCGCGCGGGCGGGCGTGGCCGCGGCGCATAGGCTGGCCCGATGCAGGACGAGTACCGCACAGTCGCCCACGCGGGCGTGCACGAGACCGAGGTCAACCGCTCACGCTTCATCTGTGCGCTCGCCCCGGCCGCCACCGAGCAGGAGGCCCAGGAGTTCCTTGCCGCCGTCCGCAAGGAGCACGCGGACGCCACCCACAACTGCTGGGCCTACGTCATCGGCGCCGACGCCGCGATCCAGAAGGCCAGTGACGACGGCGAACCGGGCGGCACGGCAGGCGTCCCCATGCTCCAGATGCTGCTGCGCCGTGACATGCGCTACGTCGTCGCCGTCGTCACCCGCTACTACGGCGGCGTGAAGCTCGGCGCGGGCGGGCTCATCCGGGCGTACGGCGGAGCCGTGGGCGAGGCCCTGGACACGCTCGGCACGCTCACCCGCCGCCGCTTCCGGCTGGCCACGGTCACCGTCGACCACCAGCGCGCCGGCAAGGTGCAGAACGACCTGCGGTCGACCGGCCGCGAGGTGCGCGACGTGCGGTACGCGGAGGTGGTCACCATCGAGATCGGTCTGCCGGAGGCCGAGGTGGCGGCGTTCCGGGGGTGGCTCGCGGACGTGACGGCGGGGACGGCGGGGTTCGAGCTCGGGGGAGAGGCGTACGGGGACGCGTGACGAGCTGAGCTGCTGCTCGGGTGAGATGTCGGCAACTGATGAGATGTCGGCGACTGAAATGTCCGTAACGCGCATATGGCGGGCCTGCCATGACGGGGCGATACGGGAGTAACCACCCGTGCTGTCAGACCCGCCCGTTAGTCTCGGGGATCATGAGGCTCCTGCACACTTCCGACTGGCATCTCGGCCGGGCGTTCCACCGGGTCGGCATGCTCGGCGCCCAGGCCGAGTTCATCGGTCACCTCGTCGCGACCGTGCGTGAGCGCGGCGTGGACGCGGTGGTCGTGTCGGGAGACGTGTACGACCGGGCGGTGCCGCCGCTCGCCGCGGTCGAGGTGTTCGACGACGCCCTGCACCGGCTCGCCGATCTTGGTGTGCCGACGGTGATGATCTCGGGCAACCACGACTCGGCACGCCGGCTCGGCGTGGGTGCGGGGCTGATCGGCCGCGCGGGCATCCATCTGCGTACCGAGCCGTCCGCGTGCGGCACGCCGGTCGTGCTCCGGGACGACTTCGGTGACGTGGCCTTCTATGGGCTGCCCTATCTCGAACCCGCCCTGGTGAAGGACGAGTTCGGCGTGGAGAAGCCCGGACACGAGGCCGTGCTCGCCGCCGCCATGGACCGGGTGCGTGCCGACCTCGCCACACGCGCGCGTGGCACCCGGTCGGTCGTCCTCGCGCACGCCTTCGTCACCGGGGGCGAGGCCAGCGACAGCGAGCGGGACATCACCGTCGGCGGGGTGGCCGCGGTGCCCGCCGGGGTCTTCGACGACGTCGACTACGCGGCCCTGGGGCATCTGCACGGCTGCCAGACCATCACCGAGCGCGTCCGCTACTCCGGCTCGCCCCTGCCGTACTCCTTCTCGGAGGCCGACCACCGCAAGAGCATGTGGCTCGTCGACCTGGACGCCGAGGGTGCGGTCACCGCCGAGCGCGTCGACTGCCCGGTGCCGCGCGCGCTGGCCCGGATCCGGGGGACTCTGGAGGAGTTGCTCGCCGACCCCGCACTCGCGCGGCACGAGGAGGCGTGGGTCGAGGCGACGCTCACGGACGCGGTGCGCCCGGCGGACCCCATGGCCCGCCTCGCCGAACGCTTCCCGCACACCCTCAGCCTCGTCTTCGACCCCGAGCGGGCGCCGGACGATCCCGAGGTGTCCTATGCGCAGCGGCTCGCCGGCCGGAGCGACCAGGAGATCGCGGAGGACTTCGTGGCGCATGTGCGGGGGGCCGGGCCCGACATGCGTGAACAGGGCGTGCTGCGGGACGCGTTCGACGCGGTGCGGGCCGACGAGGCCGTGCGGGAGGTGGCGCGGTGAGGCTCCATCGCCTCGATGTGACGGCGTTCGGTCCGTTCGGCGGCTCCCAGACCGTCGACTTCGACGCGCTGTCGACCGCCGGGCTCTTCCTGCTGCACGGCCCCACCGGTGCCGGCAAGACCTCCGTCCTGGACGCCGTCTGCTACGCGCTCTACGGCTCCGTTCCGGGCGCCCGGCAGAGCGGCCAGGGCATGACGCTGCGCAGCGACCACGCCGTGTCCGGCACACGCACGGAGGTCCGCCTCGAACTGACCGTCGCCGGGCGCCGGTTGGAGGTCACCCGGCAGCCACCCTGGGAGCGCCCCAAGAAGCGCGGTTCGGGTACGACGCTCGACAAGGCGCAGAGCTGGCTGCGCGAGTACGCCACTCAGGCCGGGACCTGGAAGGACCTCAGCCGCTCGCACCAGGAGATCGGCGAGGAGATCACCCAGCTGCTCGGCATGAGCCGCGAGCAGTTCTGCCAGGTCGTGCTGTTGCCCCAGGGCGACTTCGCCCGCTTCCTGCGCGCCGACGCCGAGGCCCGCGGCAAGCTGCTGGGCCGCCTCTTCGACACCCACCGCTTCGCCGAGGTCGAGAAGCGCCTCGCCGAGCGTCGCCGGGCCGCCGAGGCCCAGGTGCGGGACGGCGACGCCGCGCTGCTGGCCGACGCGCACCGGATGCAACAGGCGGCGGGAGACGCCATGCCGTTGCCCGACCTCGCCCCGGGCGAGCCCGGCCTGGCCGAGGCCATCCTGGGTGCCGCCGCCGTCGCCCGCAGCACCGCCCGCGAACAGCTGACCGTCGCCCACTGCCGCCTCCTGGCCGCCGAGTCGGCCCAGGCCGCGGCCGACCGTGCCCTGGCGGACGTACACGAAGTGGCCCGGTTGCAGCGGCGGTTCGCCGAGGCGCAGGGGCGGGCCCGGCTGCTGGCGGGGCGGGCCGACGCCCACCGTGAGGCGCAGGCGCGCATGGAGCGGGCCCGCAAGGCCGAGGCGGTGGCACCTGCACTGGAGCTGCGGGAGGCCGCCGAGGCCGAGCACCGGCAGGCGGCCATGGCGCAGGCACGCGCGCGTGCGTTGCTGCGGGACGCCTTCGGTGGGGGAGGCCCGGGAGAGGGGCCGGACCGCGGCGCCGGTTTCGGGTCCGGCGGCGCTCCGGAGGACGGGCAGGCCTCGCACACCTTCGCCGACTCCGGTGCCGCCGGGCTCTCGGCCGCCGCACGGCGGTTCGCCGAGGAGCTGGGCGGGCTCGAGTCGGCCCGTCGGGGCGAGCGGCAGTTGACCGAACTCATGGCGGAGCGGGCGCAGTTGGATCGCCAGGAGCGGGCGGACGACGAGGTCCGTCTGGATGCCGAGGCATGGCTCGCCGGGTGGGCGGCGACCCGCGCCGGGCTGCAGACCCGGATCGAGTCCGCGCAGGAGGCCGCGCACCGCGCCGACCAAGTGGCCGTGCAGCGCGAGCCCGCGCGGCAGCGGCTCGCCGCGGCCCGGATGCGTGACCAACTGGCGGGCGACACGGACACGGCCGCCGAACAGGCCGCTCGCGCCCAGGAGCAGGCACTCGCGGCCAAGGCGGGGTGGCTGGACATCAAGGAACAGCGCCTGAACGGCATCGCGGCGGAACTCGCCGCGCAGCTCCAGGACGGCGCCCCTTGTGCCGTCTGCGGTGCCACCGAGCATCCCGCCCCCGCCCGCAAGGACGCCGGACACATCGACCGGGAGGCGGAGGAGCGGGCGCTCGCCGCGTACCAGCAGGCAGAGGGACGGCAGGCCGAGAGTGAACGGCGCCTGGGCGTCGTAAGGGAAGCCCTGGCCGCCGCCACCGCCGAGGCCGGCGACCTGCCGACGCGTCAACTCGCCGAGGCGGTAGATCAGTTGGAGCAGCTGTACACGCAGGCCCGCAAAGACGCCTCCGCGCTGCACTCCGCGCACGAGGAGCTGCGTCGGGCCGAGGCGGAACACGAGCAGCGCACAGCCGCCCACCAGCAGGCGGCGGTCCGGGCCGCCGCCCGGGTCGGCCACCGTGAGCGGCTGGACCGGGAGAAGGCGGCCCTGGAAGCGGAGTTGGCCCAGGCGCGCGGCGCCGCCGACAGCGTGGCCGCGCGGGCCGCGCAGCTGGAGCGGCAGGTCGCGCTGCTCACCGAGGCCGCCGACACCGCGCGCGCCGCCGAGGACACCGCCCAGCGACTCAAAGATGCCGACGCCCGCCTGGCCGACGCGGCCTTCCGCGCGGGCTTCGACACCCCGCAGGCCGCGGCTGCCGCCCTCCTGGACGACACCGCCCACCGCGAGCTGCAACGACGCCTGGACTCCTGGCAGTCCGAGGAGGCCGCCGTACGCGCCGTCCTCGCCGAGGCCGACACCTCGGCCGCCGCCCAGCAGCCGCCCGCCGACGTGGTGTCCGCGGAGCGCACCGCTTCCGCCGCCGCCCAGCGGGCCCGCGCAGCCGCTTCCGCGCGCGACGCGGCCGCCCGGAGCTGTACCGAACTCGACCGCCTGTCCGCCCGAGCGGCCACCGCCGTACGCCAACTCGCCCCGCTGCGCGAGGAGTACGACCGGGTGGCCCGCCTCGCCGCGCTCACCGCGGGCACCTCGGCGGACAACGAACGCCGGATGCGCCTGGAGTCGTACGTGCTCGCGGCCCGCCTCGAACAGGTCGCCGCCGCCGCGACCGTACGGCTGCAGCGCATGTCGTCCGGCCGCTACACCCTGGTCCACTCCGACGACCGGGCCGGTCGTGGCCGCAGCGGGCTCGGGCTGCACGTGGTCGATGCCTGGACCGGGCGGGAGCGGGACACGGCGACGCTGTCCGGCGGTGAGACCTTCTTCGCCTCCCTCGCCCTCGCCCTCGGGCTCGCGGACGTGGTCACCGACGAGGCGGGCGGAGTCCGGCTCGACACCCTCTTCATCGACGAGGGCTTCGGCAGCCTCGACGACCAGACCCTCGACGAGGTACTCGACGTCCTGGACTCACTGCGTGAGCGCGACCGCAGCGTGGGGATCGTCAGCCATGTCGCCGATCTGCGGCGGCGGATCCACGCGCAGTTGGAGGTCGTGAAGGGGAGATCGGGGTCGGTGCTGCGGCAGCGCGGCGTCGGGTGACCTCGGTTCAGTTGCCCAGCGGTCGGCGGGGCAGCGGCGAGGAGTAGACGACACTCGTCGTCACCGAGCCCAGCGCGCCGATCTTGCCGGACACCTCCTCCAGGTGCTGCATCGAGCGGGCCGTGACCTTGATGACGAAGCAGTCGTCACCGGTGACGTGATGGGCCTCCAGGATCTCGGGCGTGGCGGCGACGAGATCGTGGAAGGGCTTGTAGTTGCCGTTGGGGTACCGCAGACGCACGAAGGCCAGGATCGGCAGCCCCAGCCGCTCGGGGTCGACGACCGCCGCGTACCCCTGGATGACGCCCGCCTCCTCCAGCCGCCGCACCCGCTCCGTGACCGCGCTCGCGGACATGGAGACGGCACGCGCCAGCTCGGCGAAGCTGGCGCGGCCCTCGCGCTGGAGGACGTCGAGGATGCGCCAGTCGGTGGCGTCCGGGGAAAACGCGGTCATGGGCGAGGAATAGCAGGCAAATGCCCGGCAGATCAAGAGGAGGGCCGGGGATCTCCCCTTCAGGGAGTCGATCACCGGCCGTAGATTTCTGGGCATGACGACTACTGCGGCGACCGCCGCCAACCCCGTTCTCCGCGTCGCCCCCGCCGCCCCGGCCGAGGCCGCCGCCTACTTCAGGGCGAGTCTCGCCTTCCACGCGGACGTCTCCGACGTCGCCGCCGCCCTCGCCTCCGGCGGTGACCCCGCGTTCGTCGTCGTGGACTCCCGCTCCACCGAATCCTGGGACCAGGGCCACATCCCGGGCGCGGTCCATCTCCCCACCGTCCTCATCCCCGAGCAGGCCGAGCAGCTCCTCGACAAGTCCGTGCCCGTCGTGACCTACTGCTGGGGCCCCGGCTGCAACGGCGCGACCCGTGCCGCGCTCGCCCTCGCCGAACTCGGCTACCAGGTCAAGGAGATGCTCGGCGGCTTCGAGTACTGGGCCCGCGAGGGATTCGAGTACGAGACCTGGCAGCGCCGCAAGAACATCCCCGTCGACCCGCTGACCGCGCCGGTGTCGGGTGACAACTGCGGGTGCTGAGGCTGGAGTTGACCACGGTGACTTGGCGAGGTCCCGGTGCGTGTAGGTTCTGCTGCCATGGTGCGATACGCGGAACCGGGCGCGGTGGAGTGGGTGGAGTCGGGAGGCGGCCCGCTGATAGCGGTGCCGGAGACGGTGCTGCCGTTCTGGGCGGGCGCCGACGGCGACGAGACGGCGTCCGACTACGACCGGGCCTGCGAGGTCGACGGGTTCGTCGGACTCCTGCCGGTGGGGGACAGCGCGGCGCTGGTGTTCGGTGACGAGCCCGCGTCCACCTCGTACCTTCCCGACCACGGCATTTTCGTCCGGTGGTGCGCGGCCGACTCCGAGGAGGACCTGCTGGCGCGGGTTCCGGCCGCCCTCGCCACGGCGGACTGGGGGCACGAGGTGCACTGGAAGGTGCCGGGCACGGTGGTCCTCTTCGACTCGGCCTGGCCGGGAGGGGAGACGGAACGGACCGAGCATCTGCGGGTGGACCTGGAGCCCGGGGCGTACGCGGTCCGCGCCGCCCAGGTACAGCCCGGGCCGGAGACCTGGCTGGGACTCGTCCAGCTGCGACGGCTGCCGCACTGACCGTTCGGAGCGTGAGGGCCTTCGCGAACAACCGAAGGCCCTGGTGAACAACCGGGAGCCCTGGTGAACAACCGGGGTCTTGGCGAATATCCTGGTGCGCTGGACCCGGCCGTTCCCCATCATGAACTCCCATGCCGCGTCTCCCGCACCCCGCCCCCGAAGACCTGCTCCGCGACCCCCTGCCCCTGCGCGGGCGCACCGCCCTGGTCACCGGGGCCAGCAGACGCGCCGGGATCGGTCATGCCGTGGCCCGGCGGCTGGCGGCGTACGGGGCGAGCGTCTATCTGCACCACCATGTGCCGCACGACGCCGCCATGCCCTGGGGAGCCGACCGCCCCGAGGACGTCGTCGCCTCCGTGCGTGAGGCGCTCGGCGACCCTGATGCCCAGGTCCTCGCGGGGCCCGGTGACCTCTCCGACCCGGACGCACCCGCCGAGCTGATCGCCACGGCCGCCGAGGCACTGGGCGGACGGCTCGACATCCTGATCGCCAACCACGCGGTCAGCGGCTCCGACGGCAGCCTCGATGAGATCGACGCCACCATGCTCGACACGCACTGGGCGGTCGACACCCGCTCGGTCCTGCTGCTCGTCCAGGCGCATGCCCGGCTGAGGCCGGCCGGCCCCGGCGGCCGCGTGGTGATGATGACCTCCGGCCAGGACATCGCGGGCGGCATGCCCGGCGAGATCGCCTACGCCCTCCAGAAGGGCGCCCTCGCCTCGATCACCCGCTCCCTGTCGACGACGCTCGCCGAGCAGGGGATCACGGTGAACACCGTCAACCCCGGCCCCGTGGACACGGACTACCTGACCGGCGAGTCGTACGAGGCCGTGGCGGCCCGCTTCCCCGCCGGACGGTGGGGCATGCCCGACGACCCGGCCCGCCTCATCGCGTGGCTGGCGACGGACGAGGCGGGCTGGATCACCGGTGAGGTCATCAACTCCGAGGGAGGATTCCGGCGTTGAGGTGAGGCGTTCGGCTGTCTGCTCGACGACCCTGCCGCGTCAGAGCCGGGCCAGCTCGTCGACCAGGTCGTCCAGGCCCAGCGAACCCTGCGACAGGGCCGCCATGTGCCAGGCCTTGAGGTCGAAGGCGTCGCCGTGCCGCTCGCTCGCCTTCTCGCGGCCCAGCAGCCACGCCCGCTCGCCGAGCTTGTAGCCGATGGCCTGGCCCGGGATCGTCAGATAGCGGGTCAGCTCGCTCTCCACGAAGTCCGCCGGGCGGCTGCTGTGCGCGCCGAAGAACTCCTGGGCCAGCTCCGGAGTCCAGCGCTCACCCGGGTGGAACGGGGAGTCGGCCGGGATCTCCAGCTCCAGGTGCATGCCGATGTCGACGATGACCCGGGCCGCCCGCATCATCTGCGCGTCGAGGTAGCCGAGCCGGTGCTCCGGGTCCGTCAGGAAGCCGAGCTCGTCCATGAGCCGCTCCGCGTACAGCGCCCAGCCCTCGGCGTTGGCGCTGACCCCGCCGATGGTGGCCTGGTAGCGGGAGAGGTTCCCGGCGACGTACGTCCACTGCGCGAGCTGGAGGTGATGGCCCGGCACGCCCTCGTGGTACCAGGTCGAGACCAGGTCGTAGACCGGGAAACGGTTCTGGCCCATCGTCGGCAGCCAGGTGCGGCCCGGCCGCGAGAAGTCCTCCGACGGGGGCGTGTAGTACGGCGCCGCCGCACCGCCGGGAGGCGCGATGCGCGACTCCACCTGCCGTACCGGCTCGGCGAGTTCGAAGTGCGTGCCGTCCAGCTTCTCGATCGCCTCGTCCATCAGGCCCTGGAGCCACTCACGGACCTCGTCGACGCCCTCGATGTGCTTGCCGTGCTCGTCGAGGTGCGCAAGCGCCACCCACGGGGTCGCGGCGCCGGGAAGGATCTTCTCGGCCTCCTTCTTCATCTCGCCGAGCAGCCGGTGGTACTCGGACCAGCCGTACGCGTACGCCTCGTCGAGGTCGAGGTCCGTGCCGTTGAAGTAGCGCGCCCAGCGGGCGTAGCGCTCGCGGCCCACCGTGTTCGGCGCGCCCTCGATCGCAGGCGTGTACACGTCGCGCAGCCAGTCCCGCAGCTCCACCACGGCGGCCGTCGCCGTGCGGGCGGCCTCGTCCAGCTCCGCCCGCAGCGCCTCCGGGCCGGCCGAGGCGAAGTCCTCGAACCAGCCACGACCCTCACCGGTGTCCACCCACTCGGTGAGCTGCTCGATGAAGGTGGCGGTCGGGCGCGGTGCCGCGTACAGCTTGCGCTCCAGACCCAGCGTGAGCCCCTCGCGGTAGCCCGCATACGCGGCCGGCACCGCGCGCAGCCGCTCGGCGATCGCGGCCCAGTCCTCGTCGGTCTGGCTCGGCGTGACGGTGAAGATCTCGCGCACCGAGTGCGCGGGCGTGGCAATGTTGCCGACCGTGCGCAGGCCCTCGTCGGCCTCGTGCACGGCCAGCTCCGCGGTCAGCCGTTCGCGCAGCAGGCGCGCGCACCGGCGCTCGATGTCACTGTCCGCGCCGGGCAGGCGTTCGGCCTCGTCGAGCCGTGCGAGCGTGGCCCGCTGGAGCTGCGCGAGCGCCTCCTGGCCCGCGGGTGAGAGGTCGGGGAGCCTGCCCGAACTCTCCTTCACGCCGAGATACGTACCGGTGACCGGGTCGAGGGCGATGAGCTCGTCGACATACGCGTCGGCGATCTCGCGGGGCAGCGGGGTCTTGGTCTCAGACATGCGATCCATCCTCATACGGCGACCGCTGCCGCGTCAGCCCGGTTTGGCCGGCCCTTGTCCCAAGTCAGCCCGATTTCGCTGAGGGCGTGTGTCCCGACGCGTCGGGTGGCAGCAGCGGCCCGCAGTCCCACTGCTGGAAGATCAACCGCGTCTCCACCCGGGCCACTTCGCGGTGGGCGGTGAACTCGTCCAGCACCAGCCGCTGCAGATCCGTCATGTCCGCGACCGCGACATGCACGAGATAGTCGTCCGGCCCGGTGAGATGGAAGACGGTCAGTGACTCCGGCAACGCCCGGATCCGCTCCACGAACGGCCCCACCAGCTCCCGCCGATGCGGCCTGACCTGCACGGACAGCAGCGCCTGAAGCCCTCGGCCCAGTTTGGCCGGATCCAGCCGGAGCTGATGACCGAGGATCACGCCGGAGCGGCGCAGCCGGGTCACCCGGTCCAGACACGTCGACGGCGCGACCCCGACCTGCGCGGCGAGGTCGCGGTAGGTGGCCCGGGCGTCGTTCTGCAGGAGCCGCAGCAGATGCAGATCGACCGGATCCAGTACGACAGATTCGGCCATTGGCCGAACGTAACACGGTCCGCGCCCGCCGGACCCCGGCCGATGTTCACTCTTCCGCCCATGGACATCGCGAGCATGGAGGCATACGACGGCATGCCCAGGTACGACGACGCACGCACCGCATCCAGAGCACTCGCCACCGAGGCCGTGCACGCCGGCCGCGACGACCTGGCCCGGCAGGGACTGCACGCCCCGCCGATAGACCTGTCCACCACCTATCCCTCCTACGACAGCCGAGGCGAGGCCGCCCGGATCGACGCGTTCGCCACGACCGGCGCGGAGCCGGACGGCCCGCCCGTGTACGGGCGCCTCGGCAACCCGACCGTCGCCCGCTTCGAGACGGCCCTGGCCCGTCTGGAGGGCACCGAGGCGGCGGTCGCCTTCGCCAGCGGGATGGCCGCGCTGAGCGCGGTTCTCCTGGTACGGGCCTCGAGGGGCCTGCGCCACGTCGTCGCCGTACGCCCCCTGTACGGGTGCAGCGACCACCTGCTGACCGCCGGGCTGCTGGGTTCGGAGGTGACCTGGACCGATCCGGCCGGCATCGCGGAGGCCCTGCGTCCCGACACCGGTCTGGTGATGGTCGAGTCCCCGGCCAACCCCACGCTCGCCGAGGTGGACCTGCGGGCGGTGGCCCATGCCTGCGGTTCCGTCCCGCTGCTCGCGGACAACACCTTCGCCACGCCGGTGCTCCAGCGCCCCGCCGAACAGGGCGCACGGCTGGTGCTGCACAGCGCGACCAAGTACCTCGGCGGGCACGGGGACGTGATGGCGGGCGTGGTGGCCTGCGACGAGGAGTTCGCCGGACGGCTGCGGCAGATACGTTTCGCCACAGGCGGCGTCCTGCACCCTCTCGCCGGATACCTGCTGCTGCGCGGCCTGTCCACCCTCCCGGTGCGGGTCCGCGCCGCCTCCGCGACAGCCGCCGAACTCGTCCGCCGCCTGGCCGCCGACCCGCGCGTCGCCCGCGTCCACTACCCGCGCATCGGCGGCGCGATGATCGCCTTCGAGGTCCACGGCGACCCGCACGAGGTCATCGCCGACGTCCGCCTCATCACCCCCGCCGTCAGCCTCGGCAGCGTCGACACCCTCATCCAGCACCCGGCGTCCATCAGCCACCGCATCGTGGACGAGGGTGACCGACGGGACGCCGGGGTGAGCGACCGGTTGCTGAGGATGTCGGTGGGTCTGGAGGACGTGGACGATCTGTGGGCCGATCTGGATCAGGCCTTGGGGGCGCGGCAGCGCCCCTCCAGGGGCGCGGGGAACTGCGCGACCAGCCACAACGCACCCGCAGTCGCCGGCGCTCAGTAGCCCCTACGGCGCTCAGTAGCCCCTACGGCGCTCAGTAGCCCCTACGGCGCTCAGGCCTTCCCCAGCTCACCCGCACCAGACAGCTGCTCCGCAACCCCCACGGCGCCCCCCGGTTCAACCGGCGGAGCCAGCCGCGCCGTGATGACCAGGGTCCCCTCCTCGATCTGATAGTCGAGGGGGAGCCCCAAAGCCCGCATCGCGGCAACCATCCCGGTGTTGGACGACTGCGTCACGGCGTACACGCTCTCGCAGCCCGCCTCGACCGCCATCCCCACCAACCTGCGGAGCAACTCGCTGCCGATACCCCGCCGCTGCCACGCGTCCTCGATCAGCAGCGCGACCTCCGTCTCGTCACCGTCCCACAGCAGGTGGCCGAGGGCGACGACGCGCCCCGACGCCGTCTGCACGGCGAGCGTGCGGCCGAAGCGAGGGCTGAGCAGGTGCTTGAGGTAGCGGTCCGCATCGCCGACCGGCCCGTGATACCGCATCCCGAGCGTCCGCGAGGAGCACCGCTCGTGCATGTCCTTCGCGGCCGCCAGGTCACCGGTGTCCGCCCGGCGCACGGTGATGTCGTTGCCCTCGGGCAGCGTCAGCACGTCCTGGCTGCGCGGCACGCGAGGGCCGAGCCGGGCGTCCAGCTCCACCAGCGCCCGCGCCCGCGCGAACTCGGTCGGCGTGAACGGCAGATACGGCCGCTCCACAGTGATCACTCCACCTTCCGGCGCCCGCAGCCGCATCACGGTGTCCTCCAGAGCCCCTTCCATCGGCACCGGCTCCGGCCCCCGACCGCCCCCGGCCGGTACGGCGGGCAGCGACCGGATGGTGCACCGCCCCAGCAACTGCCGCAGGGCCAGCGGCAGTTCCGCCGCGTCCAGGGCGGTACGGGTGGCCAGGCCGAGCACCCGGGTCGGCGCGTCCACCAGGTCATGGGCGTCGGCCCGCTCGATCCAGGTGCCGGCACCGCCGGCCACCGAGACCGCTCGGGTGATCTCGGCCGCCGGGAGCCCGCCGGGCGCCCGCAGCAGGAACTCGTCCACCGTGCCCTCGGCCAGCGGATGGGTCTGCAGGCTCAGGATGTCCACCCGCAGCTCGGCAAGTGCTGCGCACAGCGCGGCCAGTGACCCCGGTTCGTCCTTCACCGTCGTCCGCATCCGCCACAGCGCACTCTCCTCGGACACCGTCGCGGCCGCGTCCCGCGACTGGTCCGACGGCCCGGCCTGCTCCAGGGAGCGCGGCCGGGCACCGGTATCGCCCGTCGGCGGCGCGTGACCGTGGCGGCGTGCCCACCATGTGTGGAACCCCGCCGTGGCGACCAGCACGGCCGCCGAGACCAGCAGCAGCGTCGGTCCGTCGGGCCCGTGCCCGACCAGGTTCGCCACGGCGTCGGCCACCGCCACCGCCGTGAAGAGCGCGGCGAGCTCGATGACGTCGCGGCGCCAGTGGTGTACAGGACGGCCGTGCTTCGCGCGTGTCACATCAGACATGTCTCGACTCATGCAGCCACTGTGAAGGAAGGGTGTTGCGTGATCACGAACGCTTTGTGACCGGGCGGTAAAGAGCCACTATGTCTGGTTTGCGATCCTTCCCGTCAGGTGGCCCCAGTCAGGCCGCCACCTCCTCCGCCAGTGCACTGCGCAGTCGCCGCGCCTGGGCCACGAGCCGGGACGAGCCGCGGCGGTCCGCCGTCCGTGCCAGGTGCGGCAGTTCCTCGCGCGCACCCGTCCGCTCGGCGCACTCCGCGGCGACGGTCAGCAGATCCGCCAGTCCCCGCGCAGGTGCCGCCGCCCCACCGGTCGCGAGGTCGGCGAGCAGAACGGGCAGGGTGTGCCGGAGCATCTCCCAGACGGTGGCATTCGCCCCCGTGGCCGCCGCCGTCCGCGCCGACTCCACGAGCCGTGACGGCTTCACGGCGCCGCGCCGCACCAACTGCCCGAGATCCGTGCCCAGCCTGGCCGCG
Source organism: Streptomyces sp. cf386 (assembly GCF_900103585.1). GTDB lineage: Bacteria > Actinomycetota > Actinomycetes > Streptomycetales > Streptomycetaceae > Streptomyces. The sequence goes on along the minus strand of NZ_FNHV01000001.1, from coordinate 769,253 downwards.
TCCAGCTGCCCGCGCGCCGCCAGTACCAGCAGGGCGTCCACGGCGGCGAGCCGGTCCTCCGGATGCCGCGCACCGAGCCCGTACGCCACGCAGAGGTGTACGGCTTCGCCGGCCTCGCCCTCGGATTCGGCGAGGAGCGGCAGTGTCGCGGCGGCACCCCGGACGTCGTCCACGGCGACCGTGGACAGGTCGTGCAGCAGCCTGACCGCGACGAGTTCACGCCGCTCGGGAAGGATGGCGAGCCAGTGCGGGCGTATCTCGTCGTCCCAGTGGTAGCAGTACCGGCGCTCACCGTAGACGCCCACCGGACGTCCGAGGGGCCGGAATTCCCGCGGGAAGTCCTCCTGCAGCTCCAGGAGTTCAGCGCACTCCAGCAGGATGCGCGGACCGGCGGTCCGCCGCCTCGCGGCAGGCAGGGCCGGACCGTCCGCGGTAAGCCACTTCGCGAGGTGTGCCCCTTCCGGGGTGCCGAGGGCGGCTGCCCGGACCGCAGCCGCCTCGGCCGCCGTACGGTCCTCGCGGCGCACCCGCAGCAGTGCCTGCGCGAAGTCGGCCGCGCAGACTCGGGCGCCGAGGTGCCGGTACTCGTCGAGGCGGGTGACGAGCTCGTCCGGCTCCAGCAGACCGGTGCTCCAGGTGGGCGTGGACAGCAGGAACGGCAGCGGTTCCGTACGGATCCGGTACGCCACCTCCTGGATCCGGGCGTTGAAGGCACGGGTCAAGGCGCTGTGTACGCACTCGGACCCCGACGGCCCGTGCTCGATGGCCCTGTGGAGAGTGGCGGTGGGCACCTGGTCGAGCAAGGTCGCGAGGAGGAGTTCCAGGCGCTGCGGCTGGTTGGTGAAGTAGGCGAAGTGGTCCTTCAGCCGGATCTGCGAGGACTCGGTGTCGGCCCACCAGCGGCGTGCGACCACCGGGGCGAGTGCCTCCACCAGCGCGTCCTTGTCCCGATGGGCATGGCGCACCAACCCGTCCAGCGTGCGCTCGAACGTCGCCACGTCCGCCTCGGACGCCAGCAACGCCCCCACCTCTTCGGTGAGCTCGGCCACCGAATCCGGGGCGGGCGCCAGGCGGACCGGCTCGGGTGCGGGCGGCAGGACCTCCTCGTACGTCAGCTGCTCAGGAGTCGCCGGGGCCGCCCCGAGGCTACGGACCGCACGCGCGCGCAGGACGGGGATCAACTGCTCGGCGGCCGACGCGAGTTCGTCCCGTGCCTGAGCGCTCCGGACCTTACTCAGGTGCCGTTCCACCAGCTTGAGCGCCCGCTCCTGAACGTCCGAGTCCCCGTGCCCGAACGCCTGCGCCGCGGCGGGCAGCAACTCCTCGGCGGCGGACGGCTCACCGGTGAGCACCTTGCCCAGCAGGACCAACTGAGCGCGCACGAGCTTCTTCTCGGTGCGGAAGAGGACGGCCCCCGACATCTCGACCAGCTGGCGTGTGGTCAGTTCACCGTCCAGGGCGAGTGACGCGAGCACCGACTGGGCGTGCCCGGCCACGACGGACGGGGCATCGGAGGCGAGTGCCAGCCAGTCGGCCGTGTGCTCCCGCTGCTCGTCCCGGGTGAGGGCGAACGCCTGCAGCATGCGCAGGAACACCCGATGGTCGGCCGCCGGGCCGCCCCGCAGCAGCCGGGCCAGGCATGCGCCGACCGTCGCCTTCCGGTCCAGGACGCCCTCGGCGGTCAGGTGGGCGAGTGCGTCGGTCCAGCTGTTCGGACCCTCGGCGGCGGACCAGGCCAGACGGCTGCCGATGTCGTTCGTCTCGAAGAGCGCCGCCGTGAGCTGGGCGAGATGCGGGTCCTTGCGCAGCCGGTCCAGGACCGTGTCGCCGCGCTGCCAGACGTGACCGATGTGCTCCACCCACCCGTGCACATAAGCCTCCGTCGTCGGCACCGGGCAGCCGGAGAGCCGCACCAGGCCCGCCATCAGCTCATAGGGCACCCGCGCGCTGACCGGCCGCTCGGCGATCCGGTGCGCCACATCGGCGAGCCAGCCGGGAGCCCGGTCGCCCAGGACGTCGATCAGCACTCCCGGTGATGCGGGCCACCAGCGCATGTCGGCAGCGACCAGCCAACTCGCCACCCCGGCCGCGCCGGTCTGGCACGCGGCGCCCGCCGCATGCAGGGTGGGATAGGCGCGGCGGGACTGCGAGGTCCACTGATCCGCCCTCAGCTCCTTGCGCAGTGCCCGCAACTCAGGGAAGAACGCCCGCCGTTCGGCGTCCGTCATCCCGTCCAGCAGGCTCACCGCCTCGGCCGTCCGCCCCGCCCGTACCGCGTCCATCAGTGAAGTCATCGCGCACCCCCGCCGACCCGTGCCATGTCCCGCTCCGCCGCGGCGATGCCCCGCCGCACCATTCGCACCGCCAGCGCGTGCTTGCACGGCCCGCGCCCACCCCGGTACTTCGCCCACCACAGACAACTGCAACTGAGCACCCCCGCCTCGTCCCGCACCCGGTGCACATGGCCGTCCTCGGCCGTCACCGTCCCCATGCAGCCGTCCAGCACGACCGCGCCCGCCGCCACCAGCGCCCGGGCCGAGCGCAACCGCGGGTTGTGGCGCTCCACGCGCTCGGCGTCGTACGGCAGCTCCCGGTGGAAGTAGGCCGCCTCCGCCGTGTCGAACCCGACCCGCCCCGACGTGCCCAGGCGGACCAGGGCCGCCCGGACGCGCTCGGGGGTGAGGCCCGAGGCTCCGGCCAGGTCGGCGACGTCGATGCGGGGCTCCCACGCGAGGAGCACCGCGATCAACTCGGCATCCTCGACGGCGTCATCGGTCGCGAGCGCGTAGAGGACGCCTCCCTCGCCGGAGAAGCCGCGCGAGGCGTCCGGCGACAGCGTGAGCGTCAGTCGCATGCCCGGCAGCACCGCCTCCCAGGCGCTCGCTGTGGCGGCCGCACCGCCGGTGACCGCGGGGCCGTACACCCGAAGGGCCGTGGCATACCTCAGCACCCGCTGCAGCGCGATCAGCCGCTCCGGGCCGGGCAGGCACACCGCGCCGGGCACCGCGCGCGTCGTCGGGCGCAGCCCGCCGCCCGTCCCGGCCGAAGAGGGCACCACCCATCGCGGACCGGCCGAGGCACCGCGCCCGCCGCCGCGCGGCAGAGCCCGCAGGAACCGAACCGCCTCGGCAGCCGGCAGCTCGGCCCGCAGATCGAAGCCGGCCGCTATCACCTGCGCCTCCGCGAAGCCCCGCAGCCAGCGGTCCGTGAGCGGCACCTTCTTCTCCACGACCGGTCCGTCCAGCGTGGTCACGGCCAACTCCTCCGGGCCCACCCGCAGATGGAGCGGATCGTCCGCTCCGATCCTGGACAGAGCCTCGCGCAGGGGGTTGTTGACGTCGACGTTCGTCGTGCCGTGACCCACCTCGCCGCCGTCGAGGCCGGACTCCAGCACGTCCAGGCGGGCGTACACCCCGCCGCAGCCGGAGAAGGACTCGAACCGCAGGCGGTCGCCGTTGCCCGTGACCACCGGGTCGAGGGAGGCGCGCAGCTGCCGCTGGTAGTAGCGAGCCGCCGCCACGTCGGCCACCGCGAGCAGCCCGGCGGAGGCCACCTGAGGCGATGTCAGGAAGCCCGCGAAGAAGCGCGGGTGGTCCTCCACGCCCGACGGCGTCGCACCCCGTGAGGTCTCCAGCCCCAGGCGCTGTCCGTCCGCTGCGGACTCCAGCACGGAGGGTCGGCAATAGGCCACGGCCTGTAGAGATCGCGTCATGGAAAAACCGTAGAGGCGACCACTGACAATCGCTCTGACCTGCCAAAACACCGTCCGGCAGAGGGTGTTCGCGAGGCCGGTACGACCGTGCCGCGCCCCGGGGGATGACACCGGTGCGCGGCACGGGTTTCAGGCTACGGGAGTCACTGGCCGACCCGGCCCGGCTGCAGGACCTGCGTGAACAGCACGGTGCCGTCCGACTCGCGCAGCCGCACCGTCAGCTCGCCGCTGTCGCCGTCGATGTCGACCTCGCCGAAGAACTGGTAGCCCCCGGCGGGCGAGACGTTGGCCGTCGTCGGCGCCTTGATGAACACCCGTTCCGGGCCGAAGGTGTTGTCGAGGGTGTTCGCCGGGAACGCGCCAGCGTTGAGCGGGCCGGAGACGAACTCCCAGAACGGCTCGAAGTCGGTGAAGGCCGCCCGCGACGGCTGGTAGTGCTGGGCCGAGGTGTAGTGCACGTCGGCGGTCAGCCACACCGTGCCCGTGATCCTGCGGTGCTTGATGAACCTCAGCAGCTCGGCGATCTGCAGCTCCCGACCCAGCGGCGCCCCCGGGTCGCCCTGCGCGACGGCCTCGACGTTCGGCTTGCCGTCGCCGGTGTCCGGCACCACCAGGCCGAGCGGCATGTCCGAGGCGATCACCTTCCACACCGCCCGGGAGCGGGCCAGCTCACGCTTGAGCCAGGCCAATTGCTCGGCGCCGAGGATGCCCTGGGCGTCGGTGGGCTGGTCGTCCGTGGAGTTGGCGTTGCGGTAGGTGCGCATGTCCAGCACGAACACGTCCAGCAGCGGACCGTGGTTGACGACCCGGTGGACCCGGCCGTCGGGGCGGCGCAGGGTCGAGATCGGGAAGTACTCCGAGAACGCCTGCCGGGCGCGTGCGGCCAGGACGTCGACGTTCTTCTCGGTGTAGCGGGCGTCGCCGAGGATCTCGCCGGGGTACCAGTTGTTGGTCACCTCGTGGTCGTCCCACTGGATGATCGAGGGGACCTGGGCGTTGAACCGCTTGAGGTTGTCGTCCAGCAGGTTGTAGCGGAAGTTGCCGCGGAACTCGGCCAGGGTCTCGGCGACCTTGGACTTCTCCTCGGTGGTGATGTTCCGCCAGGTGCTGCCGTCGGGCAGGGTGACCGATGCCGAGATCGGGCCGTCGGCGTAGATGTTGTCGCCGCTGCAGATGAAGAAGTCCGGGTCCAGCGCGGCCATCGCGTCGTAGATCCGGTAGCCGCCGAAGTCCGGGTTGATGCCCCAGCCCTGCCCGGCCAGGTCGCCCGACCACACGAAGCGCACCCCGTCGCGCCGTCGCGCGGAGGCGGTACGGAACGTGCCGGTGACCGGCTCACCGGTGCGGCGCGGGTCGTCCGGGTCGGCGAGCAGCACGCGGTAGTGGATCTGCTCGCCGGACGGCAGACCGCGCAGCCGGGTCGTGCCGGTGAAGTCCGTGTCCGCGCCCAGCAGCGGGCCGTGCCATCTGCGCGGTTTGCGGAACGAGTCGGTCGCGGACGTCTCGACGATCATCCGGGCCGGACGGTCCGACCGCACCCACACCAGCCCCGAGTCGCAGGTCACATCTCCCGTCTGCACGCCCCAGCCCGCCCTGGGACGCCCCGACAGGGCGAAGGCCGGTGCCGAGCCGAGGGCGGTGGGCAGGGTCAGGGCCGCCGATGCGGCGAGTGAGCCGCGCAGAACGCTGCGACGACCCGGGAACGGACGGTGTGACATGGAGGCCTCCAGGGACGGGATCCGGCCAGTGTGCAGAGCCACAACTACTGGGGCGCCGCAGCGCACACGGAAACCACAAGTGAACAACTGACCGCATCCGCAGGGGAACTGCTGCGTCACGTGGGGACAGGCGCACGCATGCTTCCGGTCACCTCTCGGTGGGCGCGGCGCGCCTCGCGGCCCTCCCGGTCAGCCCGGACGCCCCGCCACCGCCTCCGCCATCAGCCGTACGCCCGCCCGGATCCGCGACGGCGACAGATGTGCGTATCCCAGGACCAGCCGCACCCCCGGCCGCCCGCTGTCACCGGCTCGCGCGTGCGTGTAGTCCGTCAGAGGGCGAACCGCCACCCCGGCCGCGGCCACGCGCGCGAGGAAGCGCTCCTGGGGCCCGTACCGTTCCGGCAGCGCGGCGATGACGTGCAGTCCCGCGGCGATGCCGGTCACCTCCGACCCCGGAAAGTCCTCCGCCAGAGCGCCGACCAGGGCGTCGCGACGCTCCCGGTACGCGCGCTGGCAGCGGCGCAGCTGGCGGTCGTAGTCGCCGCGTTCCAGGAACCGGGCGAACAGCGCCTGATCCAGGGTCGGATGTCCGAGATCCATGGTCCGCTTGCGCTCGACCACCTCCTCGGCCAGGGGCTCCGGTACGAGCAGCCAGCCGAGCCGCAGCCCGGGGGCGAGGGACTTGCTCACCGACCCCGCGTAGGCGACGCGCTCCGGGTCGAGCCCTTGCAGGGCGCCCACGGGGGCGCGGTCGTACCGGAAGTCGCCGTCGTAGTCGTCCTCCAGGACGAACCCGTCGACGGACCGCGCCCAGTCGAGCAGTTCGGTACGGCGGCGGGCGGAGTAGGCGATGCCGGTGGGGAACTGGTGGGCCGGTGTCGTGACGACGGACCGTACGCCCGACTCCCGCAGCGGGCCGATGAGGAGCCCCTCGTCGTCCATGGGCAGCGGCACGGTGGAGACGCCCGCGGCGGCGTAGAGGGCGTCGTGCTGCGGGCTTCCGGGGTCCTCGACGCCGACTTCGCGTATCCCGCGCGCGTGCAGCACGAAGCCGAGCACCGCAGTCGCCTGCGACACCCCGGAGACGACCACGATGCGCTCGGGGTCCGCGACCACACCCCGGCGGCGGGCGAGCAGTTCGGCGAGCGCCGTACGCAGCCGGGGCAGCCCGCGCGGGTCGGGATAGCCGAGTTCGTGGTGCGGCAGCTCGGCCAGCACGCCGCGCTGTGCGGCCGCCCACGCGGCACGCGGGAACAGCGACACGTCCGGCGTGCCGGGTACGAAGTCGGCCCGGGCGTCGGTGGAGCGTGGAGCCAGGTCATGCGCGCGTGGCCGGGCGGCCCGTACGGCACCGCCCACCCAGGTACCGGCACCCCGGCCGCTGCGCAGATAGCCCTCGGCCGTCAGCTGCTCGTACGCCTCTGTGATCAGCCCTCGCGACACACCGAGGTCGGCGGCGAGATCCCGGCTCGACGGCAGCCGCGTCCCCGGCGTGAGTCGCCCGGACCGCACCGCCTCACGCAGTGCCGCCTGCAATGAACGCCCACGCGCGCGTGCGGGCGCGGAAGCGGCCGGCAGAAGCAACTCCCAGGCAGGGGTGCCCAGATGCTGCTCCGGTCCGCCTCCGGGCGGCGGCGCAGGGGGCTTCGCCGTCCTTCCCGCAGGATTGGTCTCCGATGACGTCATGAAAATGGACCTTAAACCGGACCGCGTCGGTTCCTAGCGTCACTGCCATGAACGCCACCACCACGCGCGGTGTCCTCCTCACCGCGCTCGCCTGCGTCCTCGTCGGAGGGTCCTTCACCGCCAACAGCCTGCTCGGCGCGTACCCGTACGCCGGCGGCCAGTTCCTGCGCTACGGCCTCGCCTGTCTCCTGCTCGTCCCCCTGGCCGGGCGGGACGCCCCGGCCAGGCTGCGGGCCCTCGCCGCCCGTGAGTGGGTTCGCCTCGCGGTGCTGGCGGCCGTGGGCATGGTCGGCTTCAACCTGGCCGTCATCGCCGCCGAGCGCACCGCCGAACCGGCGGTCCCCGGTGTCTTCGTCGGCTGCGCGCCCATCGTCGTGGCCGGCGTCGTCCCCCTGCTGGACGGGCGCCGGCCTCAGCGTGCGGTCATGTACGGGGCGTCGCTCGTGGCGGTGGGCGCGTTCACGGTCCAGGGCTGGGGCCGCACGGACGCCGCCGGCATCGCCTTCTCCGTGTGCGCGCTGGTCGGCGAGGTCGGTTTCGCGGTCCTCGCGGTGCCCGTGCTGCGCCCCCTGGGCCCGCGGCTGCTGTCCGCCACGGTGTGCGGGATCGCCGCCGTCGAGTGTGCGGTGGCCGGGCTGCTCCTCGACGGCACCGCGTGGCTGCGGCGGCCGGACGCCACGGAGACCGCCGCACTCCTGTGGCAGGCGGTGGTCGTGACCGTCGTCGGCTTCGTGTGCTGGTACATGGGCATGCAACGGATCGGCGCCGAGCGCGCCACGCTCTTCTCCGGCCTCATCCCGGTCGCCGCCGCCTGCACCGCCCCGCTCGTCGGAACCGGCTCCTACGGCGCCGTCCAGGCCCTGGGTAGCGCCCTGGTGGGCGCCGGAGTCGCCCTGGGGTCCGGCGCGTTGACGCGTGCCTCGCGTCGATCAGCGGCGGCCGTTCGATCAGCGGCTGCCGTCGAGGATGACGCGCGCGACCAGGGCCGGGTCGTCGTTCATCGGGCAGTGCCCGCAGCCGGGCAGCCGGACGAGACGCGCCCGGGGGATGATCTGCTTGGCGCGCACCCCTTGGCGGCGCACGAGCAGCCGGTCCCTGGTGCCCCACGCCACGGTGACCGGGATCCCGGGAACGTCGTCGGTGAACTGGACGGACCCACCGGCCCGGAGGGTCTGGTCGAATCCCGTGGCCCGCGCCAGCGCGAGCGTCTCGGCGACCACGGCCTCGGGTGACCGCCGGCCGGGGCGGGCGTAGATCGTGCTGGTCAGCACCGTGCGGCCGGCCGCCGACCTGGACAGCTGTTGCACCAGCGGCAGTGGCAGCCGCCGGGAGATGTGCCGCATCGCCAGCAGCACGCCGAAGGCGTAACGCCGCTCGGCCTCGGACCAGAACCCGGCGGGGGACAGGGCGGTGACGGACCGCACGAGCTTCTCGCGGCCCAGCTCCAGCGCGATGAGACCGCCCAGCGAGTTGCCGGCCACATGCGGCCGTTCGAGCTCCATGGCCTCGCAGAAGGCTCCGAACACGGCCGTCGTCGTGGCCAGGTCGTAGGAGAGGTCGTCCGGCAGGCCCGGAGACGTCCCGAACCCGGGCAGGTCCACGGAGATCACGTCGCGCTCGGTCGCGAGGATGTCCACCACCGGGTCCCAGACCTGCCGGTGGTGACCGATGCCGTGCAGCAGGAGCAGCGGTTCACCGCTCCCCACGCGCGCGTAGTCGACGGTCACGCTCTGCGGGCCGCGCAGAGAGGGGACCTCGAAGGAGACGGTGGCGGACATGGGTGCTCCTCGTCTGGGACACGCTGACGGACGGCCGTAGACAGCTTGTCAGCAATTGCTACCGACGGGTAGACCCTGGGTGTGGCCCGCCATGGTGGATGCACGGTCCGCCAACGAGCCCTGCCCGCCACGGGGTTGCACGAACCGGCCACGTGCGCCGATTTCGCCTGGACATGGCCGTACACGTCGGCTGGGATGGGGAAGTGACCACCGAAACCGAGACCGACGTCTTCGAAGAGCACCGCCCCGTCCTCCTGGGGGTCGCCTACCGCATGCTCGGCCGCGTCGCGGACGCGGAGGACGTGGTGCAGGAGGCCTGGCTACGCTGGTCCGGGGCCGACCGGTCCGAGGTGCGCGAACCGCGCGCCTACCTGGTGCGCATCACCACCCGCCTCGCCATCGACCGGCTGCGCCAGGTCAAGGCGCGGGGCGAGACCTACATCGGCCCCTGGCTGCCGGAGCCGTATGTCACCGACTTCGGTGACACCGTCCCGGACACCGCCGAACGGGCCGTCCTCGCCGACTCCGTCTCCCTCGCCGTCCTCGTCGTCCTGGAGTCGCTGTCGCCCCTGGAGCGCGCGGTGTTCGTCCTGAGGGAGGCCTTCGGCTACCCGTACGCGGACATCGCCGCCATGCTCGACCGCGGCGAGGCGGCGGTGCGCCAGCTCGCCGGGCGGGCCCGCAAGCACGTCGACGAGCGGCGGCCCCGCTACGACGTCGACCCCGTCCAGCGACGGGACCTCACCGAGCGGTTCCTGGCCGCGGCCGCGGAGGGCGACCTCGAGGGGCTCATGTCGCTGCTGGCCCCGGACGTCCGCCTCGTCGGCGACAGCGGCGGGAAGGCCAAGGCGCCGGTGCGGGTCCTGGAGACGGCCGACAAGGTGGGCCGCTTCCTGGTCGGCGTCGCCCGGAAGGGCGACGTTTCCGACCTCTCCTGGCGCTTCCTGGAGATCAACGGCGGGCCCGCGGTGCTGGTCCTGTCCGGAGACAAGCCCGACTCGGTCTTCCAGCTCGACCTGGTGGACGGGCGCATCCAGGCCGTTTACATCATCCGCAACCCCGACAAGCTGGGGTTCCTGGCCGCCGAGTAGGCCACATCGCCGCGTCGCCCGCCGCCGCCCCGCCGGTGCCGCCTCCGTCGATGCAACGGGGGCTTTGCCGGCATGTCACAGAGGTGGCCTTGTACGAACACGCCGTGAACGTTCCCGAGCCGCATGCGGGCGCCGCCCACAAGGGATGGAGGATTGGTATTGACCAAGGTTGAGGGCCGTCCTATGGTCGCAGAGAAAGTGCAACAACCTTTAATAAACAAGGGCGCTAAAACGCCGCTGGGCCACGGCGATTGCGGAGGACAGGGTGGGGACCACGCAGCTGGAATCGGTGCCGGAACCGAAGTACTGGCACCTGAGGACCGTGCTCAGTGAGGCACTGGACTCCGAATTCACCGTGGGCGAGATCCTGCCCAACGAGCGCGACCTGGCCGCCCGCTTCGGCGTAGCCCGGGCCACGCTCCGCCAGGCTCTGGAGCAGCTCGAACTGGAAGGCAGGCTGCAGCGCCGCCGCGGTGTCGGTACGACCGTCGCGCCGCCGCGTGTGGGCGTGGCCGTCGGCACCGAGCAGCACGCCTGGCCGGGCGGGACCGACGAGGTCTGGCAGCCCGCGGACTGCACGCAGGCGGTGCCGCCCGCGTCCGTCGCCGACGCCCTGGAGAGCGGTCGTGACGAGCCCGTGCACACCGTGCGCCGCTCCCGCGTGACGCACGGCCAGCCCGTCGCCGCCGAGCTGCTCTACGTCCCGCAGTCGTCGGTGCCCGACCTCTCCGCGATCGACGCCCCGTCCGGAGCGGCACGCGCGCGTGCCGTGCTGCGCGAGCTGCAGCGCCTGGAACTGGAGGGCCAGGAGAGCGCCGTCGAGCTGGGGTCGGCCCGCGCGGACGACGCCAAGGAACTCGACCGGCTCCCCGGGGCACCCGTCCTCGTGGTGACCACCCGCTACCTCGCCGAGGGCCGCACGGCCGCGCTCTCCGTCGCCACGTACCGCGCGGACACCTGCCGGCTGACCTTCGGTGACTCGGGCGGCGTGGAGATCCACCAGGACCCGGAGCGCCGGGCGTCCTGACCGCCGTATCGACCTATGCCTCGCGCCCCGGATCCACTCCGGGGCGTGAGGCATATACGTCTACGTTCACAGACCCCGACGCACCGCCGACGGTCGACCAGCGACGGGGCTCAGCGCCGCCCCGTCACGGTCCCCTCCACCGCGAACAGCTGCTCCTCCACGTGGTCGAGCGCGAGCCGCAGGGCGCCCGTCGCCACCGCCGCCTCGCCGAGCAGAGAGAGGGCGACCTTCGGCGGGCGCAGACAGTAGCGGGCCAGCTCACGTCGCAGCGGCTCCAGTACGCCGTCCAGGCCGGACGCCCAGCCGCCGATGACGACCAGCTCGGGGTCGAGGGCGAGGACGAGGGCGGCCACGTCGTGGACGAGACGCTGGATGAAGCGGTCGACGGCCGCGCGGGCCCGCTCGTCGCCCTCACGGGCCTGTGCGAAGACCCCGGCGACGGCGTGCTCGTCTAGGGGGCGCAGCGGCTCGTCGGTGGTGGACAGCAGGGTCTCGGGAGTCGCCTCGCGGCCCAGCATGTGCAGCGCGCCGATCTCGCCGGCCGCGCCGCCGAAGCCCCGGTGCAACTGCCCGCCGATCAGTGAACCGGCGCCCGGGCTCAGCCCGGCCAGCACGAACACCACGTCGTCCGACTCGGTGGCCGACCCCTTCCAGTGCTCGGCCACCGCCGCCGCGTTGGCGTCGTTCTCCACCAGGACCGGGCACTTGAAGGACCGGCTCAGCCGCTCGCCCAGCCGCAGCCCCGTCCACTCGGGCAGCGCGGCGCCCAGCCGCACGGTGCCGTCCGCCTCGACGATGCCCGGCGTCGCCACCCCCACGGCCCGCAGTGAGTCGCGCGCGACACCGGCCCGGCGCAGCAGCTCGGCCACCGCCGCACGCACCCGTTCGAGCCGCTCGTCGGCCGGAGCCGTCTCGTCGACGTCCTTGACGGTGGCGCCGAGCACCCGCCCGTCCAGGTCGGCGAGGAGCGCGGCGACCCGATGCGCCCCAATGTCCAGGCCCAGCAGATGCCCCGCCTCGGCCCGGAACCGGAACCGCCGCGCGGGCCGCCCCTGACGCCGTACGACACTCTCGTCGGCCGCCTTCTCGACGACGTAACCCGCCTCGATGAGCCCCTCGACCACGCCCTCGACGGTCGGCCGGGACAGCCCGGTCACCCGGGTGATCTCCGTCAGGGTTGCGGCGTCCGTGGCACGCAGCGCGTGCAGCACCACCGCGGAGTTGATCCTTCGCAGCAGCGAGGGATCCCCGCCGGTCAGCCGAGCCAACGTCCGTCCTCCCAGCTCATGCGCATGTTGGCCGGATGGTACTCGCCGAGACGGACCCGGGCGAGTGGCGGGCCCTGCGCCGGCCCCTCCCTCCGGGCCCCGTCGGCCACCCGCCGCCCGGATCACCCCGGTGCCACGAACCCCGACTCGTACGCGGTGATCACGGCCTGGGTGCGATCGCGCGCCCCCAGCTTCGCCAGGACGGAGCTCACATGCGACTTCACCGTCTCCGTCCCGACCACCAGCCGGGCGGCGATCTCCGCGTTCGACAGGCCGCGCGCCATCAGCCGCAGCACCTCGGCCTCCCGCTCGGTCAGCCGGGCCCGCTCCAGCACGGCCCGGGCCGCCCGGTTCCCGCCGTCCTCGCCGTACTGCGCGGCCAGCTGTCTCACGGAGGCGGGGAACAGCAGCGACTCGCCCTCGGCGACCAGCCGCACCGCGTGCACGATCTCGGCCGGCCTGGCCCGCTTCAGGAGGAAGCCGTCGGCACCGGCGCGCAGCGCCTCGTACACGTACTCGTCGTTCTCGAAGGTCGTGACGACGATGATCTTCGGTGGCTCGTCGACGGTCCGCAGCACCGCGCGCGTGGCCTCGATCCCGTCCAGCAGCGGCATCCGTACGTCCATGGCGACCACGTCGGGCCGCAGCTGCCGCACCAGCGGAATCACCGCCGCCCCGTCGGCCGCCTCCCCGACGACCTCGATGTCGGGCTGCGCCTCCAGCACGGCCCGCAGACCGGCGCGTACGAGGGGTTCGTCGTCGACGAGGAGAACGGTGACCGGCATCCGGCCAGCGTAGATCAACCGAGCGGCAGCTCTACATGTACCTGCCAGTCACCTCGGTCGGGACCGGTGTGCGCGTGTCCGCCCAGCAGGGATGCGCGCTCGCGTATGCCACGCAGGCCGCTGCCTCTGCCGGGCCCCGGTATGTCGGCGGTGAGCGGATTGCGGATCTCAAGGGTGAGCGTGCCGTCCGCGACGACGATGCGGACCCGGACCGGGACGGACCCGGCGTGCCGCAGCACATTCGTCAGCGACTCCTGGAGGATGCGGTAGCCCTCCCGGGAGACCGGCCCGGGCACCGTGTCCAAGGGCCCGGTCAGGTCGACGTCGACCTTCGCACCGGAGGCACGCGCGGACTCCAGCAGACGGTCGGCGTCCGTCAGCGTCGGCCTGCTGCTCACCGGCCGCTCGGACTCGCGCAGGATGCCGAGGACACGCTCCAGGTCCTCCAGGGCGGCCCGGGCGGTCTCCTCGATGGCGTCCAGGGCCCGGTCGGTGAAGGCGGGGTCGCCGGCCGCCCGCGCGGCACCCGCCTGCACCACGGCCACCGTCAGGGCGTGCCCGATGGAGTCGTGGAGTTCGCGGGCGATGCGGGTGCGCTCCAGGAGCTGCTCGGTGCGCTCCTCCAGGGCGGCGAGGCGCTCGGCGGGGGAGGGGCCCAGAAGCCGGAGGGCGAGTGCGGTGATGAGCCGGCCCGAGGCGACCACGGTCACCGCCAGGGTGACCAGCGCCACGGGCGCGAGCAGGACGTGCCACCAGGCGTGGCCGTCGAGGAGCAGCAGCTCGCCCGAGTCGATGTCACCGCCGAAGGCCGCCGACACCAAGTCCACCGAGGAGAGGAGCAGTTGGACTGCGAAGATCGAGGTCGCACAGCCGAGCAGCAGCCGTGCCTCCAGCCACATCACGAGCCGCCCCCGGTCGCTCCAGGAGGCCGACGGCGCGACGACGATGTCGGCGCTCCCGCTGTCGGGCCGGTGACCGGTCAGCAGCAGCCTGGCCTGCATCCCCTCCACCGTCCGCATCGCGGGCACCAGCCCGGCGGGGGCGAGCGCCACGCCCGCCGCCGGCCAGATCCACCACGCTTCCTGGACGAACAGCCACATGCTCGGCCACACGACGGCGATGAACAGATGCAGCAGTCGTGTGTACGTCACCGCCCGGGCGAACGGGCGCAGCAAGCGGGCCATTCCGTCATCGTGCCAGCCGCCACTGACAACGGACCTCCCCCGCACGGGGGAGACGATCTCCACGCGCGGGGGAGGAACAACCTTCGCCCCAACGGCCAGGCTGCTGCCATGACCAGCATCGAAGTCCAGGCCCTCACCAAGGAGTTCGGCACCCGGCGAGCCGTGGACGACCTCACCCTCACCGTCCTGCCGGGCCGCGTCACCGGCTTCCTCGGCCCCAACGGCGCCGGAAAGTCCACCACCATGCGGCTCGTGCTCGGCCTCGACCGGCCGACCTCCGGCACCGCCACCCTCGGCGGCCGCCCCTACGCTGCCCTGCGCGAACCGCTGCGCCACGTGGGCGCGTTGCTGGACGCCCAGGCCGCGCACGGCTCCCGCACCGCCCGCGACCATCTGCGCGTGCTGGCGGCGAGCAACCGCATCCCGAGCACGCGCGTGGACGAGGTGTTGGAGGAGACGGGCCTGGCGTCGGTGGCGCGGCGCCGGGTGAAGACGTACTCGCTGGGCATGCGCCAGCGGCTCGGCATCGCCGCCGCACTCCTCGGCGACCCCGAGGTGGTCATGCTCGACGAGCCCTCCAACGGGCTCGACCCGGAAGGCATCGTCTGGATCCGGACACTGACGCGGCGCCTGGCGGGGGAGGGGCGGACGGTGCTCGTCTCCAGCCACCTCATGAACGAGACCGCCTCCTTCGCCGACCACCTCGTGGTCCTGGGTCGGGGACGTCTGCTGGCCGACACCCCGATGCGGGAGTTCATCCACGCGCGTGTGCGGCCGAGCGTGCGGATCCGCACGACGGACGCCACCGCACTCAGGACCGCCCTGGCCCGGCACGGTCATGACGCCGTCCCCCACGACGACGGGCACTGGACCGTGCAGCACGCGCGTGTGGACGACATCGGTCGCATCGCGTCGGAAGCGAGCGTTCCGCTCCTTGAACTCGCGGCCGAGGAGGGCACGTTGGAGCAGGCCTACTTCGACCTCACCGCGACCGAGGCCGAGTTCACCACCCAGCCCCAGCCCCAGAACCACCCCCAGGAGGCCTGACCATGACCATCGCACCCGCACTCCACGCGGAGTGGCTCAAGATCCGCACCCTGCGTTCGCTGCCGGGAGCGCTGCTGGCGCTGTTCGCCGTGACGACGGCGTTCTCGGCGGTGGCCGGAGCCGACGGGAGCTCCGACCCGGAGTTCGACCCGCTGTTCACGGCCCTGTCCGGCATCCTTCCCGGCCAGATCGCGGCCATCTCGTTCGGCGCCATGGCCGTGTCGTCGGAGTACCACGGGGGTGCGCTCCGGCTGACGCTCGCCGCGGTTCCGCAACGCGGACGCTGGTTCGCCGCCAAGGTGACGGCCATCGCCGTACCGGCCCTGCTGGTCGGCCTGGTCACCGCCTTCGCCGCGCTCACCGTGGCACGCGCGGGCCTCGGCTCCGCGGCGGACGGGCTCAGCGTGGCCGAGCAACTGCGCGGGGTCCTGGGCTGCGCGGTCTACCTGATGCTGATCGCCCTGTTCGCGGCGGGACTCACCGCGGTGCTGCGCAGCGGAGTGGCCACGCTCTCCATCCTGATCCCGTTCATCCTCGTGGTGTCGTTCGTCATCGGCGACGCCGCGGGCACCGTCGCGGACTTCCTGCCCGACAAGGCCGGCCAGATCGCCCTTCACCAGACGTACGACGGCACACTCGGACCATGGTCGGGGCTCGCGGTGACCGCTCTGTGGACGGCGGCCGCATTGCTGGCGGGGGCCTGGAGCGTACGGCGACGGGACGCGTGACCCCGCGAGCCGAGGTGACGCCTGACCCGCGAGCCGAAGGGAAGCACGGACTCACGAGCCGAGGCAGGTCAATTCTCCGTGATCTCCTGAGCCCCGGCCTCCGCCGCCACCCGCAACCGGGCGAACTCCTCCGCCATCGTCGCGGCCGTCCAGTGCGCGTTGAGCCCGCTCGGATTCGGCAGCACCCACACGCGCGTGCCCTCGATCATCCGCTCCTGCGGACCCACCTGGGCCTTGCGCTCGTAGAACGCCGCGCGATACGCGGTGACCCCGACGACCGCCAGCCAACGCGGCCGCAGCCGCGCCACCTTCGTGGCCAACAGCCGCCCGCCCTCGCGGTACTCCTCGGCGCTCAGCTCGTCGGCCCGTGCGGTCGCCCTCGCGACGACGTTCGTGATGCCGAGGCCGTAGGCCGGCAACTCGCCCTGTTCCGACGGCTTCACGAGCCTCGGCGTGAAGCCGGACAGGTGCAGGACCGGCCAGAAGCGGTTGCCGGGGCGGGCGAAGTGATGGCCGGTCGCGGCCGTCATCAGACCGGGGTTGATGCCGCAGAACAGCACATGGAGGCCGTCCGCGACGACGTCCGGTACCAGACGGTCGCGGGCGGCCTCCAACTGCTCGGCGGTGAAGCGCGCCATGGTGTGCGGTGCGTCAGAGGATGGCGCCGGGCGTGTATCCGGCGGCCTCCGGGCGCTGCTTCACGATCTCCTCGATACGGCCCACGACGACGCCCACCTGGTCGGCCGCCGCCCCTGTGAAGGACAGCTTGTCGGCCATCAGCGCGTCCAGCCCGGCGCGGTCGAGCGGGATGCGCTCGTCGGCGGCCAGCTTGTCGAGCAGTTCGTTGCGCTCGGCGCCCTGCTCGCGCATCGCCAGCGCGGAGGCGACGGCGTTCTCCTTGATCGCCTCGTGCGCGATCTCACGGCCGACGCCCGCCCGCACGGCGCCCATCAGTACCTTGGTGGTGGCAAGGAACGGCAGGTAACGGTCCAGCTCGCGCGCCACGACCGCCGGGAAGGCGCCGAACTCGTCGAGGACCGTCAGGAACGTCTCCAGCAGACCGTCCAGCGCGAAGAACGCGTCCGGCAGCGCGACCCGGCGCACCACCGAGCAGGACACGTCGCCCTCGTTCCACTGGTCGCCCGCCAGCTCGCCGGTCATCGAGGCGTAGCCGCGCAGGATGACCATCAGGCCGTTCACCCGCTCGCAGGACCGCGTGTTCATCTTGTGCGGCATCGCGGAGGAGCCGACCTGGCCCGGCTTGAAGCCCTCGGTCACCAGCTCGTGCCCCGCCATCAGCCGGATGGTCTTGGCCAGCGACGACGGCGCCGCCGCCAGCTGCACCAGCGCGGTCACCACCTCGTAGTCCAGCGAGCGCGGGTAGACCTGGCCGACCGAGGTGAAGGCCTGCGAGAAGCCCAGGTGCCCGGCGATCCGGTCTTCCAGCTCCGCCAGCTTCGTCGCGTCCCCGCCGAGCAGGTCCAGCATGTCCTGCGCGGTGCCGACCGGGCCCTTGATGCCGCGCAGCGGGTAGCGGCCCAGCAGCTCCTCGACCCGGCCGTACGCCACGAGCAGCTCGTCGGCGGCGGTCGCGAAGCGCTTGCCCAGCGTCGTGGCCTGGGCGGCGACGTTGTGCGAGCGGCCGGCCATGACCAGCTCGCCGTACTCACCGGCCAGCTTGCCCAGGCGGGCCAGCACGGCCACCGTGCGGTCGCGTACCAGCTCCAGGGAGAGCCGGATCTGGAGCTGCTCGACGTTCTCCGTGAGGTCACGGGACGTCATGCCCTTGTGTACCTGCTCGTGCCCGGCGAGGTCGTTGAACTCCTCGATCCGCGCCTTCACGTCGTGCCGCGTGACCTTCTCGCGCTCGGCGATGGAGGCCAGGTCGACGGTGTCGAGGACACGCTCGTAGTCGGCGATCGCCTCGTCCGGCACCTCGATGCCGAGGTCCTTCTGGGCCCGCAGCACGGCGAGCCAGAGCTGCCGCTCGAGCTTCACCTTCTGCTCGGGGGACCAGAGCGTGGCGAGCTCGGTGGAGGCGTAGCGTCCGGCGAGGACGTTCGGGATGCGGGGCTTGGCGGGCGCAGAAGTCACGTGTACGGAGTTTACCCGGCGTCCGGAGGCCCCCCGGATCGTCCCTGCAGTCCGGAGCACCCCAGGTCAGGGGGTGCCGGCCCCGATGTCCACAGGCGATCGGGTGAATTCCCCGGTGGTCAACGCGTCTTGGTTTCCCGGGGCCTCCATATTTCGTTCATAGTCTGCAAGTAATGGCGAGACTGAACGCGCGGCATCACGATTCCTTCGGTGAGCCTGTCAAATCCGGCAATCGACAAGTTCGAGTCAACGACCGGCGTCGGCTTCCCCCTTCCGGCTGAGAGAAAGACAAAACGAGAATGCGACAGACCCTGACCAAGGGATTGATCGTGGCCGCCGCCGCGACAAGCGCCCTGTCTCTGTACGGCACTTGCGCGTTCGCCGCCCCCCGCGTGCAGGGGGCCGTGGTGAATTCCGCCGCTGCACTGCCGGGTCGTACGGATCCATGGGACACAGAGGCGCTGGAAGAACAATTCGGTGAGATGCGCGATAAATTCTACGAGATGCATGACAGGGTCAGCGACCTGCATCCGCTGGAGCGCGCTTCCGAAAACGGCTCCTTCGGCAATGGCAGCTCCGGCTATGGCAGCTCCGGCTATGGCGCCGAGAAGCAGAGCAACCATGGCTACGGCGCTGAGAAGCCGAGCAGCCACGGTTACGGCGCCGAGAAGCCGCGTGATCACGGCTACGGGTCAGAGAAGCCGAAGGATCACGGCTACGGGTCAGAGAAGCCGAAGGA
>NZ_FNHV01000001.1:79325-750386 GCF_900103585.1 Streptomyces sp. cf386 | reverse complement strand
TACGGGTCAGAGAAGCCGAAGGATCACGGCTACGGGTCAGAGAAGCCGAAGGACCATGGCTACGGGTCAGAGAAGCCGAAGGATCACGGCTACGGATCCGACAAGCCGAGCGACGACGGCTATGGCTCCGAGAAGCCGAAGGACCATGGCTATGGCTCCGAGAAGCCGAGCGACGACGGCTACGGCTACGGCTACGGCGAGGAGTCGAGCGACAAGGGCTACGGCAAGGAGCCCAGCGACGAGGGCTACGGCTCCGACAAGCCGACCGAACACGGCTACGGCTATGGGTACGGCGACGGGTACGGCGACGAGGAACCGCACACACCCGAACCCACGCCCAGCAAGACGCCGCCCCACCACGAGCCCCCGACGCCTCCGTCCGAGAAGCCGGATCACCCCCAGATGCCGGACACCGGCGCCGAGAGCGTCATCGCGGGCGTGGCGGCCAGTGGGGCGCTGCTGATCGCCGGAACCATCATGTACCGGCGAAGCCGGGCCACGTCCCGTCGATAGTGCACCAGGTGCCGGCGCGGTCAGGGGCCTCCGCCCCTGACCCCCGGCCCGGGGCGGCCAGGACCGTCCGGGCCTACGCCGCCGGCCCCTCGTAGGGCAGCAGTTCCGGCCGTTTCGGCGGCATTCCGTCGCCGGACGACCGGCCCGTCAGCCGCCGCCCGATCCAGGGCAGCAGATGCCGGCGCGCGAACCGCACGTCCGTGACCCGTCGCGTGACCCACCCCGGCGGCAGCGTGGCCGGCATCGGCGTGCGCCACTCGGTGTCCTCGGGGTCGTGACCGAGCGCCTGCCACACCGCCTCGGCGACCCGGCGATGCCCCTCGGGCGTCAGATGCAGCCGGTCCACGTCCCACATGCGGGGGTCGGAGAGCGACGGGGCACCGTACAGGTCGACGACGAGCGCGCCGTGCCGTTCGGCCAGTTCGTCGATGCAGACGAACAATTCCTCCATGCGCGGCCGGAACCGCTCCAGGACCGGGCCCTGGCGGCCGGGGCTGCGCATCAGGACGAGCTGCTTGCAGGACGGCGCGAGCGTCTCCACGGCCTCCTCCAGGAGCCCGCGCACCCGCCCCATGTCGCACTTGGGTCGCAGCGTGTCGTTGAGCCCGCCGACGAGCGTGATCACATCGGCGCCCATCGCGGCCGCCACCTCGACCTGCTCCTCGACGATCTGCCCGATCAGCTTCCCGCGCACCGCCAGATTGGCGTACCGGAAGCCGGGGGCGCGGGCGGCCATCCGTCCGGCGAGGAGGTCGGCCCAGCCCCGGTAGGAGCCGTTCGGGAGCAGGTCCGACATGCCCTCGGTGAAGGAGTCGCCGACGGCGACCAGGCTGGTGTGAGTGGGGTTCGTCTGCATGGCGACAGAGATGGTACCGGGGCGACATACCCGTCGGTCGGTCGGCCCGGGTTACCGCTGTGGCCGGCGGTCAGGCCCGCTGTCCGAACAGCTCCCGCAGCACGTCCTCCATGGTCACCACCCCCGCCAGCAGGCCGTCGCTGCCCAGCACGGCCGCCAGATGCGTACGGCTGCCCCGCATCGCCGTGAGCACGTCGTCCAGCGGCGTGCTCTCCCGCACGCGCGCGATGGGCCGCATGTCCCGCACCTGGAGCGGCACATCCCGCGGGGAGGCGTCCAGCGCGTCCTTCACATGCAGGTAGCCGACGATGCGGCGGCCCTCGTCGACGACCGGGAAGCGGGAGAAGCCCGACTCGGCCGACAGCCGCTCCAGCTCCTCCGGCGTGACGCCCACGCGCGCGTAGACGACGCGTTCCAGCGGAAGCACCACGTCACGCACCGGGCGACGGCCGAGCTCCAGGGCGTCGTTCAGCCGCTCCCGCGCCCGCTCGTCGATGAGTCCGGCATCGCCGGAGTCGCGCACCAGCCGGGCCAGCTCGGCGTCCGAGAAGGTCGCCGTGACCTCGTCCTTGGTCTCGACACGCATCAGCTTCAGCAGCGCGTTGGCGAAGGCGTTGATCGTGAAGATCACCGGCCGCAGCGCCCGGGACAGCGTGACCAGCGGCGGACCGAGCACCAGGGCGCTGCGCACCGGCTCGGCCAGCGCGATGTTCTTCGGCACCATCTCGCCGAGCAGCATGTGCAGATACGTGGCCAGCGTCAGGGCGATCACGAACGACACCACGTGCCCGGCGCTCTCCGGCACGCCCACCGCGTGGAACACCGGCTCCAGTAGATGCGCGATGGCGGGTTCCGCGACCACACCGAGCACCAAGGTGCACAGCGTGATGCCGAGCTGCGCCGCCGCCATCAGCGCGGACACGTGCTGCAGACCCCACAGCACGCTCTTGGCGCGCCGGTCGCCCTGTTCGGCGTACGGCTCGATCTGTGAGCGTCGCACCGAGATCAGCGCGAACTCGGCGCCCACGAAGAAGGCATTGACGACCAGCGTCGCGAAACCGATGAGCAGCTGTACGGCGGTCATCGCCCACCCTCCTTCTCGTCCTGCTCCGCCATGTCGTCCAGCGGTGCGTGCAGCAGCACCCGGGCGGCCCTGCGGCCCGCGGCGTCCACCACGTCGAGCCGCCAGCCGGCGACCTCGACGCGGTCACCGACGGCGGGGATCCGGCCGAGCTCGGTGGCGACCAGACCGGCCAGCGTCTCGTACGGCCCCTCGGGCGCCCGCAGACCCACGCGCGCGAGGTGGTCGACCCGCGCCGAACCGTCGGCCGAGAACAGCGCCCGGCCCTCGTCGTCGCGGCCCGCGGCGGCGAGGTCGGGCGTCTCGTGCGGGTCGTGCTCGTCCCGCACCTCGCCGACGACCTCCTCGACGATGTCCTCCAGCGTGGCCACGCCCGCGGTGCCGCCGTACTCGTCGATGACCACGGCCATGGTGCGCTTGCCGGACAGCCGGTCGAGGAGCCGGTCGACGGTGAGCGTCTCGGGGACGAGGAGCGGCTCGCGCATCAGCTCGGCGACGGAGACACGGGGCCGGCGCTCGGCGGGCACCGCCAGGATGTCCTTGATGTGCGCGGTGCCCACGACCGAGTCGAGGTTGCCGCGGTAGACGGGGAACCGGGACAGCCCGGTCGCCCGCGTCGCGTTCGCCACGTCCTCGCAGGTCGCCTGGGCGTCGAGGGCGACGACCTGGACGCGCGGCGTCATGACGTTCTCCGCGGTCAGGTCGGCCAGGTTCAGGGTCCGTACGAAGAGCTCGGCGGTGTCCGCCTCCAGGGCGCCCTCCCGGGCGGAGTGCCGGGCGAGGGCGGCCAGCTCCTGGGGGCCGCGCGCGGCGGCAAGCTCCTCGGTGGGTTCCACGCCGAAGCGGCGCACGATGCGGTTCGCCGTGTTGTTCAGGTGGGTGATGAAGGGGCGGAAGATCGCGCTGAACCAGCGCTGCGCGTTCCCGACCCGCTTGGCCACGGCCAGCGGCGAGGAGATCGCCCAGTTCTTGGGCACCAGTTCGCCGACGACCATCAGGACGACGGTCGACAGGGCGGTGCCGATCACCAGCGCGATCGTGCTCGCCGTCGAACGGGAGATGCCGAGCGACTCCAGCGGGCCCGCGATCAGCGCGGCGATCGACGGCTCGGCGAGCATGCCGACGACCAGGTTGGTGACGGTGATGCCGAGCTGCGCTCCGGAGAGCTGGAACGTCAGATTCCGTACGGCCTTGAGGGCGCCGGCGGCGCCCCGCTCACCGCGCTCCGCGGCCCGTTCGAGTTCGCTGCGCTCGACCGTGGTCAGCGAGAACTCGGCCGCGACGAAGGCACCACAGGCGAGCGACAGCAGGATCGCCACCAGAAGGAGGAGCACTTCGGTCATCGGGTCACCTCCGTCCCATCGTCGGACAGGGTGGGGAGGATCGCGCGATGTCGTCTACTGGGAGGCTCGCCCATGGGCGGACGCTCACACCTTTCATTGGAGGACCGAAGTGGTCCCCCAATAGTAAAGGACGGGCAAAGTATTTCAGTCTGTGAGGTGCTTCACCCACCGCCGCCACTGCTCCTCGGGCGCGTACCCGGCCGCGCCCCAGACATGGTGAGCGGTTTCGTTGCGGGTCAGCACCATCGCGTCGCCCCGCCGCCCGCCGAGCCGTACGAACCTCTCCTCCGCGGCGGCCAGCAGCGCCGAGCCGATGCCCCGGCGGCGGCGCTCCGGATGCACGGCCAGCCGGTACAGATGACAGCGCCAGCCGTCGAAGCCCGCGATCACCGTGCCGACCGGCTCGCCGTCCAGCTCGGCCAGGATCAGCGCCTCGGGGTCGCGGGCGACCAGCCGCTCCACGCCGCTGCGGTCGTCGCTGATGCTCGTGCCCTCGGCGGCCGTCTTCCAGAAGGCCAGCACACTGTCGAGGTCATCGGCCGTGGCGGCCCGTATCCGCAGATCAGTCATGCCGTGATCTCATCACGAGTGCCGGGACAGGGGGCGGAATTCCAGCATCCGGACGGCTACTTGGCGCGCAGCCGCTCGATCACCGGGGCGAACGCCTCCATGTACGGCTCCAGGACGGTCAGGTACGAGAATCCGTACCGCTCGCGCTGGGTCAGTACCTGCGCGGTGATCTGCTCCAGGGTGCCGGTCAGGACGATGGGCAACGCCAGAGCCTGCTCCAGGGTCAGCTCCGGTACCCGGTCGAGGAGGGGCTGGATCACGGCCTCGCGGTCCTCGGTGACGGTCACCATCTGGAGGAGCAGGTTCAGCTCGGCCGGTTCCGGCCGGTCCGCCGCGAACTTCCGGTAGCGGGCCACCCGTTCGTCGAGTTGCTCGGCCGTCACGGGGAGCAGCCGCCCGGTCGAGCTCTTCGGGTCCGGGTACGCGCCCCCGAACGCGGCGATGTCGGCGTGCTCGGCGGTCAGCCGCAGCACGCGGTCGCCGTTGCCGCCGACCAGCAGCGGCACGCGCGGCTTCTGCGTCGGCTGCGGCTGGTGCGACTCGGCCCCGAGCAGTCGCCGAAGTTCCTCGACCGTGCGCCGCAGATGGTCCACGCGCTCGCGAGGAGTGCCGAACGGCAGACCCGCCGTGTCGTGCTCCGCCTGTACGTAGCCCGCGCCCAGTCCCAGTTCCAGCCGCCCGCCCGTCAGGGCGTCGGTCGTCGCCACCTCGCGGGCGAGCAGGGCCGGGTTCCAGAACCCCGCGTTGAGCACGAACGTGCCCAGTCGTGGCCGCTCGGTCGCCTCGGCCGCCGCGACCAGGGCCGGGAACGGTGCGGGCATGCCCAGATGGTCGGGGACCAGGATCACGTCGTAGCCGAGCTCCTCGGCCCGGCGGCACTTGGCCCGCCACTCCACGGCCGGGGCGGGCGTCAACAGGTTGACGCCGAAACGGAACGGACGCGGGCCATCCGGTTGCGACATGAACTCTCCTCGCCTTTCAGGGACTTGAGTGCCTGCCGCGATTCCATCACTCGTGCGCGATGGCCGCCAGCACATTCATGCGCGATGCACGCAACGCGGGCAGCAGCGCCGCCACGACGCCCACGACCGCCGAGCCGATCACCACCCCGACGATCGTGCCCCAGGGGATCGCCAGCGCCGTCATGCCCTGCAACGCCAGCACCTGCTGGGTGCACACGCCCCACACCAGCCCCAGCGCGAGACCCAGGACCGCGCCGAACACGGCGATCACCACCGACTCCAGCCGGATCATCCGGCGCAGCTGCCGCCGGGCCAGCCCGATGGCCCTCAGCAGCCCGATCTCCCGGGTGCGCTCCACGACCGACAGAGCGAGGGTGTTGACGACGCCGAGCACCGCGATGATGATCGCGAGCCCGAGCAGGGCGTACACGAGATAGAGCAGTACGGCGATCTGGTCGTGCACCAGGTCCTTGTAGTCGGCGATGTCGCGGACCTGCACCTGTGGATACGGGTCGAGCGTCTTCTCCAGGCCGGCCCGCAGGTCGCCCGCGCTCGTGCCGGCGGCGGCGTTGACGTACACGGCTGCGTCCTGCCCGCCCGGTGCGTACTTGTCGAGGGTGGCCAGGCCGAAGTAGATCCCGCCCTGGCTGCCGAACCCGTCGGCGGACTCCTGGTCGGTCAGGGCGCCCACCGTCAGCTCGGCCCTACGACCGCCCTGGAACTCGACGGGGAGCGTGTCGCCGACGCTGACGCCGTGGTCCTCGGCGAAGTCCTTGTCCATGGCCAGGTGACCGTCCGCGAGCGCGGCAGCGGTGTCGCCCTGCGCGTAGGTGATGTTGGCGACCTTGTCGAGCTCGGGTTCGTACGCCGCGGCGGTCGTCTTCACCCGGTCGCCGTCGGGCAGACGTACCGCGATCGTCGCGAACTGCGAGCGTACGACGAGTCCCGCGCCCTCGGTCTCGTCGATCTTCTCGGTGATCTCCCGCGGGAACGGTACGAAGTTGCTGTTCTGCACGACGAAGTCGGCGCCCAGCGTCTTGTCGATCTGCTCGTCGAACGACTTGGTCATGGAGGCGCTCGCCACCGACATTCCGCCGACCAGCGCGAGGCCCACCATCAGGGCGGCGGCCGTGGCCCCGGTGCGGCGCGGATTGCGCAGGGCGTTGCGCTGGCTCATCCGGCCGATCGAGCCGAACAGCGCGGGGAAGGCCCCGCCGAGCACCCGGATCACGGGCCGTACGAGCAGCGGTCCCGCGATCACGGTTGCGACGAGGGTCAGCAGGACGCCGAGACCGAGCAGGGACGCCGCCGTCGACGTCTTCGACGACACGGCACAGCCCACGAGCGCCGCCGCACCGGCCGCCCCGACCACCGAGCCCACCACCGCGCGCATCCGCAGCGGTCGTCCGATATCGGCGATCTCGGCGTCCGCGAGGGCCGCCATCGGTGAGACGCCGGCCGCGCGCCGGGCCGGGAGGTACGCCGCGACGAGGGTGACGCCGAGGCCGACGACGTACGCGGTGACCGGGGTCACCCAGCCGACGGCCATCTCGTTCGCCCTGATGTTCATGCCCATCAGACCCATCAGCTCGATGAGTCCGACGGCAAGTCCGATGCCGGCGGCGAGGCCCAGCGTCGAGCCGACCAGCCCGAGCAGCAGCGCCTCGGTGAGGACCGAGCGCCGCACCTGGCGCCGGTCGGCGCCGAGTGCCCGCAGCAGGCCCAGCTCGCGGGTGCGCTGGGCGACCAGCATCGAGAAGGTGTTGACGATCAGGAACACGCCCACGAGGACCGCGACCCCGGCGAAGCCGAGCATGACGTACTTGATGATGTCGAGGAATCCGCCCAGCTGTTCGACGTCCGACTGGGCCTGCTCCGCGGCGGTCCGCAGCTCGTAGTTGTCCGTGTTCAGCGCGGCCGCCACCCGCTGCTTCAGCTCCGCGTCACTGACCCCTTCGGCCGCGTCCACCGAGATTCCGGTGGCGCCCTTCGGGTCGCCCAGCAACTTCGTCTGTGCGGTCGCGGTGTCGAAGAAGACCAGCGCGGCACCCGGATTGGTGGTCGTGAAGGTGACGATGCCGACGACCTCGACCGGGAAGGAGCCCTCCTGCCCGATGACCGTGAGGCGGTCGCCGATCCGTACGTTCTTGCTATCGGCGGTGTCCGCGTCGATCAGCGCCTGAGTGTCGCCCTCCGGTGCGTGGCCCGAGGTGAGCTCCACGGGGCTGCGCTCGGTCGGGTTCCAGGCGGTGCCGATCGTGGGGGCACCGGTGGTCGGGCCCACCGACTCACGGTTCTGGTCGGCGACGGTGAGGCCCTGCACGTCCACTTCCGGGCGGGCCGCCGCGACGCCGTCGACCTTGGCGATGCGGTCGGCCAGGGAGGCCGGCAGGGTCAGGGTCTGTCCGGAGGGCACCGTCTCGTCGAGGGTCTCCCTCGGGGTGACGGTGACGTCGGCGGCGGTGGAGGCGAAGAGCCGGTCGAAGGTGCGGCTGACGGTGTCCGAGAAGATCAGGCTGCCCGCGACGAACGCCACGGAAAGGATCACCGCCAGGGCGGAGAGCAGCAGCCGCCCCTTGTGGGCGAGGAAGCTGCGGAGCGTCGCCTTCAGCACGGGTCAGGGCTCCTCGGGCGACGGGTTGCCGGTGGGGATCGCTCCTGGCGCGGGTCCGCTGTCGTCGAACTGGTCGCGGATCACGTCGGAGCCGGGGGTCTGGGGGTTCGTCCCGGTGAAGAGGCGCATCCGCTCCAGTACGGCCTCTGCCGTCGGCCGCTCCATCTCGTCGACGATCCGCCCGTCCCCCAGGAAGAGCACCAGGTCGGAGTGGGCGGCGGCGCCCGGGTCGTGGGTGACCATGACCACGGTCTGCCCCAGCTGGTCGACGGCCTCCCGCAGGAAGCCGAGCACCTCCAGGCCGGCCCGTGAGTCGAGGTTGCCGGTCGGTTCGTCGGCGAAGATCAGTTCGGGCCGGGAGGCCAGCGCGCGGGCGCAGGCGACGCGCTGCTGCTGGCCGCCGGAGAGCTGGGACGGCCGGTGCTTCAGCCGGTCCCGCAGCCCGAGGGTGTCGATGACCTGGTCCAGCCACTTCTCGTCGGGCTTCTTGCCCGCGATGTCCATGGGTAGGGTGATGTTCTCGGCCGCGTTCAGGGTCGGGATGAGGTTGAACGACTGGAACATGAACCCGATCCGGTCCCGTCGCAGCCGGGTCAGCTCGCGGTCCCGCAGCCCGGTGATCTCGGTGTCGCCGAGCCACACCTGCCCCGCCGAGACGTCGTCGAGGCCCGCGAGACAGTGCATCAGCGTGGACTTACCGGAACCCGACGGTCCCATGACCGCCGTGAAACGGCCGCGCGCGATGTCCACGTCCACCGAGTCGAGGGCGAGCACCGTGGTCTCGCCCGAGCCGTAGGCCTTGGTCAGAGCGCGGGCGCGGGCCGCGATCCCGTCGGCCGACGCGGGTTTCGGGGCGTGCTCCGCAGCTGCTGTGGACAAGACCGCCTCCTCACGGACGTAACGGACTCCTCGTCCCCGCCGAGCGTAATGTGATCCACCCCACACCTGGTATCCCCCCGAGGTCCCGGTCTGTCTCCATCCCAGGTCGGGTCCCTGATATCGGTGTAAGGGGCACCCTCCGCCCCTGGGGTGACCCCTTGCCGTTGCTAGCGCCCGAGCGCTAGCTTCTAGGTATGGCGAAGACCCAGCTGAACGTGAGAGTCGACGAGGGCACGGCCCGCGCCGCTCGCGAACGTGCCCTGGCCCGTGGCATGAGCGTCAACCGCTACATCGAGGAACTGGTCAGAAAGGACACCGGGGAGGTCGGCCACACGTTCGTGGACGCCGCCGCCGATTTCATGAAGCAGTACGAGTCCGTCTTCGCCGAGGAATTCGGCGCGGAGCGCGAAGGTCGCCGCTGATCCGTTGAGCAATCTGACCATCGACCTTGCCTGGCTGCTGATGCTGGCCGAGAAGCGGACGCCGGGGGATCCCCAAGTCGCCGACTGGGGCGCTCTCGTCGCCGCCGTCGCCCGCCATGAGGCCCAGATATTCGACATCCCCGTCTACGACAGCCCGCAGGCCCGCGCCGCGGCCCTGCTCCAACTGCTCATCCACGTCCCGGCGTTGGAGCGCTCCAACGCGCTGTTCGCCTCCGCCGTGGCCTATGCCTACCTGGTCGCCAGCGGCCTCAAGGTCGTCACCTCACCCGAGCAGGTGCGTGACCTGGCACGCCTGGTCAAGAGCGGTGAGGCCTCCGTCGAGGACATCGCGCGCGAACTGCGCCAGTGGAGCCTGTGATCAGACGGGCCGCTCCTCGGCCGGCCGCCACGCCGTCCCCAGCACGCAGTACGACGACGGGAGCACCGGCCCCCGCTCCGGCATCATCACCCGCCGGTAGGGGCCGAGCTCGAACCCGGCCGCACGCAGCGCGGCGACCGGCTCGCGGGAGAGATGGCAGCCGCCGCTCACCAGCGGCCACACGGTCCGGTCCAGCGCGCGCTGCGTGACGTGCATGGCGGGCCCGCCGCCGCGCCCGTGCTCGAAGAACCGCACGACACCGCCGGGCCGCAGCACCCGGCGTATCTCACCGAGCGCCCGCGGCACGTCCCGCACACTGCACAGCACCAGCGAGAGCACCACGGCGTCGAAGGCCTCGCTCTTGACCGGCAGCGCCTCCGCCGCGCCCGGCACCACGTCCACCGGCACGCCGGCGCGCAGCGCGGACTCCACCGCCAACTTCCGCAGCAGGCGCTCCGGTTCGATGGCGACGACCTCCGAGACCGCGCTCGGATAGTGGGCGAAGTTCAGACCGTTGCCCGCGCCGATCTCGATCACCCGGCCGGACAGCCCGGAAAGCAGTCGGTCGCGTACGCCGCCCATACCCATCCGGGTCTCGGCGTTGACGCTCATCCGGGCGTAGAAGCGGGCGAACAGCGGGTGGTGCACGGCATCCCGTGCCACCTTGCCGGAGCCGGCGGGCCGTGCGGACCTCAGGGCCATGGGGACCTCCCGGACGGGACGGGACTCACTCCCGATTGTCCCCCGTACGGGGCCGGCGCACCCCCGCTGTCGCTACCGAAGCCTCAGCCGATGAAGTCCCGCACCTGCTCGTACACACCCTGGTCGTTGTTCATGTCGGTGTGCGAGACGCAGCCGACCTCGACGTTCGTCGCGCCGCTGAGGATCGCGGTGGTGTCGGGCGTGAGCGCGTCGTCGCAGTTCGACCAGTAGCTGGCGTACGACACGTTGCCCGGGGTCTCGTCGCCGGAGTTCAGGGAACTCAGGAACGAGCTGCCGGTGTTCATCTCCGCGCAGGAGGTGTAGAGCCACGCGCACCACGAGGCGGTGGTCGTGCCGTGGTTCACGCCGGCCGTGGAGACGAAGTCGTCGACGTACGACGTCCCGCCGAGGTTCTTGAGGTAGGAGCGGGAGCTGAGCGCACCCATGGAGTGGACGACGACGTCGACCTTCGAGGCGCCGGTCCGGGCGAGCACGTTTCTGATCTCGGTCGCGAGCTGCTGGGCGGTGGTGGTGTTCGACTGGGCCCAGTCGTACGACCAGGCGTCCAGCTCGGAGGCGCTGTAGCCGTCGGCCTCGAAGTAGCCGATCCAGTCGTCCCAGCTGCTCGCCGAGCTGCTGAGGCCGTGCACGAAGACGACGGGGTCGTGGGTCGCGGCCTGCGCGGGTGTGGGGGAGAGGGACAGTGACAGAAGGAGCGAGGTCGCCAGGGCCGAGACGGTCGTGGCGATGCGACGCGTGGTGCGCTGCATGATGCCTCCTGAAACGTGTGGGGTTGTCAGGAGTGTCGAGCCGGGTCTACGCGCGCCGCATCGGCGAAATCGCCGGTCTTTACGGTTCAATTAACTCGCCAGTAACGTCACTTGTGTGGTGACTCCGGTGAACCCCCCACCTCTCGACCGCACTTCGCCACTGTCGCACGCGGACGCGTGGCGACAGTCGGCGTCGGCACTGCCCGAGGGCGTCCGCGTGCGCGTGCTGCGTGCCGTGTACGGCGATCCGCGCGCCGCCGCCGAACTGGTCCCGCGCCTGACCGACCGCCAGGCGACGGGCGTCGACCCGCTCCCCACGGCACCGGCCGAGCTGGCCCCGTCCCTGCTGCGTGAACGCCGGGCGGAGATCAGGGCGTTGCCGGACGACACCCGGCTCCTCCTGCTCCTCGCCGCGGCCGACCAGTACCCCGTGTCCACCGACGCCTTCCTGCGCGCCGTCATGGCCGCCCGCCTCGACACCCGGCTCCTGGACGCCGCCGAGGCGGCCGGGATCGCGCACTCGGGAGCGGGCGGGGTGGTGTTCCGCGACGCGTGGACCCGGATCGCCGCCTACGAGACGGGCTCCCCGGCCGACCGCCGAGACGTCCACCACCTGCTGGCACGTGTGCTGGGCGGCGCGGGCGAGACACCGTGGCGCTCCTGGCACCGGGGCGCGGGGGCGCTCGGCCCCAGCGCACGCCTGGCAGCGGAACTCGGCGCCGCCGCGGCCAAGGCGGGGGAGGCGGGGCGCGTGTCGGTGGCACGGGCACTGTCCGAGCGCGCCGCCGCACTGTGCCCCGACCCGTCCGAACAGTCCCGCCTGCTGACCCGGGCCGCCGCGTACGCCTGGCGGTCGGGCGACGGGGACCGGGCACGCAGGCTGGCCGCGGCCACCTCCGACGACGCGTTGACCGGGGTGCTGGCCCTCCGGGCGGGGAACGCTACGGAGGCGTTCGACGCGTTGCTGATGGGGGTGGTGAGCTCAGCGGCCGTCGGTGATGACGAGGTTGGCGTGCGGTCGGCGGGCTCTGCTGGGAGGAGGTCCGGGGCCGCAGGTCACGCTGCCTCTGTGTCGGGGGTGTCCTCGGTTGGCGGAGTTGCCGGACCGTCGGCGGGCTCTGCCGGCAAGGGGTCCCGGGCCGCAGGTCACGCCGCCTCTCCACCCGCAGCACCCTCTGCCGCCGACGTTCCCGCACCGTCGGCCGTCACGGCCGCCCCCGCTCCCGCCGCGTCAACCACCGTTGTGGCCCCCGGCCCCACCCCGGCCGTCCACCTCCTCGCCCGAGCCACCGAAGCCGCCGTCTACACCGGAGATGTGCGCCGGCTGCGCGAGGCCGCCCGGGTCGCGGATCGGCTCGGGCTGGTGGCGCCCGGCACGTTGACCGGGCTCGTGGCCGCCTTCGACGGGCGGTACGAGGACGCGCGTGACCTGCTGAAGGCGGCGGCCGGGCGATGTGGGCCCGGTGGTGACCCCACCGTCCTCATCCACGCCGGGATCGCCGCGCTGCTCCTCGGCGACCACACCCGCGCGGCCACCGCGACCGTCCGTGCGGCTGCCTCCGCCAGGGCGCTCGGCACGCCGGTCACCGTGCCGCAGGCCATGGAGTTCCGCGCGTACGCCGACTTCTGGACCGGGCGCCCCCGGGCCGGCGAGGCCGCCGCTGCCGACGCGCTGTGGCAGGCCCACGCGAGCGGGCAGGACAACGGCGCCTGTCATCTGCAGGCCGCCCTCGCCATGTTCGCGGCGCTCACCGGTGACGCCGACGTCTGCCGTGAACGCGCCACGACGGCACGGTCGTACGCCCTCACCCACGGCCTGGGCCTGCCCGCCGCCCTCGCCCAGTGGGCGCTCGCCTACCTCGACCTGAGCAGCGGCCGATTCGCCGCCGCGGCCGCCCGACTGCGCGCCCTCGCCGGGTTCGGCCCCGGCCACGGCCACCGGGCCATCCGCCACCTGGCCACCCCGCACTACGTGGAGGCCGCCGTCCGTACGGGGGACACGAGGGTCGCCCGAGTCGCGCACGCCGACTACCACCGCTGGGCGAGCACGGTCCGCAGCCCCGACGACCTGGCCCTCAGCGCCCGCTGCCGCGCCCTGCTCGCACCCGGCGAGGAAGCCGTCGAGCACTACCGCACGGCCCTCGACCTGCACTCCCACGGCACCCGCGACTTCGAACGCGCCCGCACGGAGCTGCTGTTCGGCAGCGCCCTGCGCCGACTGCGCCACCGCACGGAGGCACGCGACCGTCTGCACAGTGCCCTGGAGGCCTTCGACTCCTTCGGTGCCCCGCACTGCGCGGCCCAGGCCCGCACCGAACTCCGTGCCCTGGGCACCCCGGCCGCCCCCGCACAGCCCGGCCCCGACGCCCTCACCACCCGCCTCACGGCCCAGCAGCTGCTGATCGCCCGGATGGCCGCCGAGGGAGCCACCAACCGGGAGATCGCCACCCGTCTCGCCCTCAGCCCGCGCACCATCGATCACCATCTGCGGGGTGTTTTCACCCGGTTGGGGATCCGCTCCCGCATCGAACTGGTGCGGCTCATCGCCGAGAGCGACGCGAGCGAGGCCGTCTAGGTCCTGCCCGGCCCTGGCGGCCGACCAGCGGTCGTCTACGCGTCGGAGAACGCGCGGGCGAATCCGGCGAGGTTCCGAGGGCAGACCCAAGGGCCAGGGGCGTTGTGCCGATCCCCGACAGCCGTCTGTATTGGCCACGATCAGAGGATGGCACGAGGGTCTGGCACCTCGGCAGGCACGCCTCAGGGCGCCTCCCGCCCCCGGAACCCCTCCGCGTCCCACGTCCCGAACAGCCGCGGCGCCAGCCAACCCGGCGCCGCGGCGCGGAAGTCGGCGGGCGCCAGCGCCCCGGTCCCGGCCGGCACCGCACCCAGCAGCGGCGCCCCCGCGACGTCCGGCAGATCGGCGATATTGCAACGCGACGCCAGATCCGGCGACTCGGGCCAGCTGCCGATCACCACCCCCAGCAGGTCCAGCCGCCGGACGCGCAGTTCACGCGCCGTCAGCTCAGTGGTGTTCAGCGTGCCCAGGCCCGCTGATGCCACCACCAGGACCGGCGCCGCCATCAGCTCGGCCGCGTCAGCCAGCGTGCCGCCCGCCTCGTCGAAGCGGACGAGCAGACCGCCCGCCCCCTCCACCAGCACCAGGTCGTGGTCGGTGGCCAGCTTGGCGGCGGCCTCGGCGATCTCGTGCGGCCGGACCGGTGTGCGTCCGGCCCGTCGTGCGGCGGTCGCCGGGGCCAACGGGTCGGGATAGCGGGCGAGTTCGGCCGTGGTCACCGCACCCGCGAGCCGCGCCACCTCGTCCGCGTCCCCGCGCTCGCCCGGGCCCACGCCCGTCTGCGCGGCCTTCAGCACCGCCACCGACCGGCCGGCGGCCACCGCCGCGGCGGCGACCGCGGCGGTCGTGACCGTCTTGCCGACCTCCGTGCCCGTGCCCGTGATCACCAGTACCGGCATGTCAGCCCTCCCGCGCGGCCGCGCACACCGCGCGGGCGATCCGTGCCACGTCCGTGTCACCCGTGACGTACGGCGGCATCGTGTAGATGAGGTCGCGGAACGGCCGCAGCCACACGCCCTCGCGCACGGCGGCGTCCGTCGCCGCCCGCATGTCCACGGGGTGGTCGAGCTGGACGACCCCGATGGCGCCGAGGACGCGTACGTCCTGCACGCCCGGAATGTCCATCGCGGGCCTCAGCCCCTCCCACAACCCCGCCTCGATCCGCTTGACCTCGACCAGCCAGTCCTGGCCGAGCAACAGCTCGATCGAGGCGCAGGCGACCGCTGCCGCCAGGGGATTGCCCATGAAGGTCGGGCCGTGAGCGAGTACCGGCACCTCGCCCCGCGAGATCCCGTCAGCCACGCGGGATGTGCACAGCGTCGCCGCCATCGTCATATAGCCGCCGGTCAGCGCCTTGCCCACGCACATCACGTCCGGCGTGACCGCCGCGTGGTCCGCGGCGAACAGCGCGCCCGTGCGGCCGAACCCGGTCGCGATCTCGTCGAACACCAGCAGCACGTCGTGCGCGTCGCACGCCTCCCGCAGCACGCGCAGATACGCGGGGGAGTGGAACCGCATCCCGCCCGCGCCCTGCACGACCGGCTCGACGATCACCGCCGCCAGTTCGTGCGCGTGCCGCTCGATCAGCGACCGCAGTTGGTCGGCGTACGACTCCTCGTACTCCGCGGGCGGCGGGTCCGCGAACACCTGGCGCTGGAGCACCCCGGTCCACAGCTCGTGCATCCCGCCCTCGGGGTCGCACACCGACATCGGCTGCCAGGTGTCACCGTGGTAGCCGCCGCGCCAGGTCAGCAGCCGCTGCTTGTCGGGTCGGCCCAGCGAACGCCAGTACTGCAGGCACATCTTGACCGCGACCTCGACCGACACCGACCCGGAGTCGGCGAGGAAGACATGCTCCAGGCCGTCGGGCGACATGTCGACAAGGAGCTTCGCCAGGCGTACGGCGGGCTCGTGCGTGAGCCCGCCGAACATCACATGGCTCATCCGCGACAGCTGCTCGTGCGCGGCCTCGTTGAGCACCGGGTGGTTGTAGCCGTGGATCGCCGACCACCAGGACGACATGCCGTCGACCAGTTCGCCCGAGCCGTCCGCCCTCTTCAGCCGCACCCCGCTCGCCGACTCCACGACGAGCGGTTCGACGCGGCCCGGCATGGGGCCGTACGGATGCCAGACGTGCCGTCGGTCGAGCTCCAGCAGCTCCGGCACGGTCAGACCGGTGGGGCCGGGCACGTCAGGCATTGGGCGCGAGGTCGGTTCCGGCGCCCCGGCGGCGTACGGCGACCAGGTCGGTGCGCGCCTCGTTGGCCGGGGCGGCAGCGGCCGTACCGCACACACCGCCACCCGCGTGCGACCCGCAGCCGGCGCTCTCCTCGTGCGAACCGCAACCGGCGCCCTCGTGGGACCCGCAGCCCGCACTCTCGTGCGAGCCGCAGCCACCTCCGTCCGCCACCCGGTGCTCCGGCAGCGTCACCTGGCCGGTGCCCTCCACCTCGAACCCGGCGTCCGCGATCATCTCCAGGTCGGCCTTGCCCGCCTGGCCCTCGGTGGTGAGGTAGTCACCGAGGAAGATCGAGTTGGCCAGGTTCAGGGCGAGAGGCTGCATGGTGCGCAGATGGACCTCGCGGCCACCGGCGATCCGCACCTCGACGTCCGGGCAGACGAACCGCACCATCGCCAGGATCCTGAGGCAGCGCTGCGGGGTGAGGTTCCACTCCTTGGCCAGGGGGGTGCCCTCGACCGGGATCAGGAAGTTGACCGGCACCGAGTCCGGGTCCAGCTCACGCAGCGAGTACACGACGTCGACCAGGTCCTCGTCGCTCTCGCCCATGCCCGCGATGAGACCGGAGCATGCGGACAGCCCGGCCCCGTGCGCCTTCTGCACGGTGTCGACGCGGTCGGCGTAGGTGTGCGTGGTCGTGATGTCCCCGTACGTCCCCTCGGACGTGTTGAGGTTGTGGTTGTACGCGTCCGCGCCCGCCTCGCGCAGCCGCTCCGCCTGACCGTCGGAGAGCAGACCGAGACAGGCACACACCTCGACGCCCTCGTTCTGGTCCTTGATCGCCTTGATGGTGGCGGAGACCCGGTCCACGTCACGGTCGGTCGGGCCACGCCCGGACGCCACGAGACAGACCCGTTTGGCGCCACCCGCCAAACCGGCGGCCGCGGCCTGGGAGGCCTCGTCGGGCTTGAGCCAGGTGTACTTGAGGATGCCGGTGGTGGAGCCGAGGCGCTGCGAGCAGTAGGAGCAGTCCTCCGGGCACAGGCCCGATTTCAGGTTGACCAGATAGTTGAGTTTCACCCGTCGGCCGAACCAGTGCCGGCGCACCTTGCCGGCCGCGGCCACCACATCGAGCAGGTCGTCGTCGGAAGTGGCGAGGACGGCCAAGGCTTCCTCGCGGGTCGGCAGCTCGCGCCGAAGCCCCTTGTCCACCAGCGTGTTCAGCAGGTCCATGGGAGCTGATCCTGACGTACGAGGCGGCTCCGAGCCAAGGAGAGTTCGCACAACCCTGTCACTTCGATGTGTGGGTATTGCCACACCGTGGGTGGCGGACCGTGCGACTAGTGTCTGTGCACTGCCTACAAAAGCCCGGAGGAGCCATGGCGTTCGGCTGGATCGACGAGCAGGCGGAGCTGCGCCACCGGGCCGGACTCGTACGGACCCTGCGCCCGCGGCCCGCCGAATCGCCGCTCCTCGACCTCGCGAGCAACGACTACCTGGGCCTGGCCCGCCACCCCGAGGTCACCGAGGGCGCGGCGCGGGCGGCGGGGACATGGGGCGGCGGCGCCACCGGCTCACGGCTCGTCACGGGCACCACTCAGCTGCACGACGAGCTGGAGCGCGAGCTGGCCGACTTCTGCGGCTTCGAGGCGGCGCTGGTCTTCTCGTCCGGCTACGCGGCCAACCTCGCGGCGGTCACCGCGCTCGCGCCGCACGGCTCGCTGATCGTGTCGGACGCGGGCAACCACGCCTCGCTGATCGACGGCTGCCGACTGGCCCGCGGCACGACGCAGGTCGTCGCGCACGCCGAACCGGACGCCGTTCGCAAGGCACTCCAGACGCATGACGGTCCCGCCGTCGTCGTGTCCGACACCGTCTTCTCGGTCGACGGCGACGCCGCACCGCTGGCCGGGCTCGCTCAGGCGTGCCGGGAGCACGGGGCCGGGCTGATCGTCGACGACGCGCACGGGTTGGGTGTGCTCGGCGCCGGCGGTCGTGGTGCCCCGCACGCGGCGGGCCTCGCGGGCGCCGACGACGTCGTCGTGACGGTCACACTGTCCAAGTCCCTGGGCAGCCAGGGCGGCGCCGTCCTCGGCCCCGCCCGGGTGATCGAGCACCTGGTCAACGCGGCCCGGACGTTCATCTTCGACACGGGCCTCGCGCCCGCGGCGACGGGCGCGGCCCTGGCGGCACTGAGGCTGCTGCGCCGTGAGCCGGAGCGGGCGGCGCGGGCGCGCACGGTGGCACGCGAACTCCACGCACGGCTGACGGCCGCGGGTCTGGAAGCGGTACGTCCGGACGCCGCGGTCGTCTCCGTGCGCGCGCCGTCCCCGGAGGGGGCCGTGCGCTGGGCGGCCGAGTGCCGGGCGGCGGGCCTCGCCGTGGGCTGTTTCCGTCCTCCTTCCGTTCCCGACGGCATCTCGCGGCTGAGGCTGACCGCCCGCGCGGACCTCACCGAGGGGCAGATCGAACGAGCTGTACAGGTGATCCGCGAGACACGACCATGAGTCGGCGTGACACGGCCGTGCCGTCGCATCAGGCGGTATTGATCAGATCCGATCGGGACTGATCAGAACCAGGCCTGTCGGGGCTGTCGGGACAGTCCGTAAGTGGCGGGACTGTCAGGACTGGAACGCGGCCGTGAAACCCGCCCAGCTCTCGGGGGAGAAGAGCAGCGCGGGTCCGGCCGGGTTCTTGGAGTCGCGCACGGCGAGCAGTCCGGTCCATGGATCGGACTGCGTCCGTGCCGTCTCGACGCAGTTGTTCGCTCCCGTGCTGTAGCTGCTGCGCAGCCATCGCACACCGAGCAGATCGGCACTTGTGGGTACGTTCCGAGGCAGTGCGGTCATGGTGCCTCCTTACGCGCCGCCGGCTAGCGCGGCGATGTAATCCAGCGATTCCTCGGGCGAAAGGGCGTGGATCCGAAGGGCGTTGAAGGCCTCCGTGTAGGCCTGGAGGTCTTCTTTCCGTTCGAGGTAGAGGCTACTCGTCAAGTGGTCGAGAACAACCACATCCAGATCAGAAGTGTTCGAAAATGAGAAGATAACGAAAGGCCCAGTGATGCCGATATGTTCACCGGCCGTGAACGGCAGGACCTGCAGCCTGACTTGGGGCAGTCGCCCCGCCTCCATCAGCCGCCTCAGCTGCCCCGCCATCACCTCGGGCCCGCCGATCTCCCGGCGCAGCACCGCCTCGTCGAGCACCGCGCTCAGCTGCAGCGGTGGATCGCCATGCAGCACGTCCTGCCTGGCCAGACGCACCGCGACCAGCGCGTCGAGCCGTTCGTCGGCGGAGCCGGGTTCGTCGGCGAGTCCGCTCACCGCGGCCCGGGTCACCGCCCGGGCGTACTCGGGCGTCTGCAGCAGCCCGGGCACCACGGAGGTCTCCAGCGTGCGCATCGCGCTCGCTTGGGACTCCAGGCTGATGAAGTCCCGGTACGTCGGCGGCAGCACTCCGCGGTACGCGTGCCACCAGTGATGCCGGCCGCCCCCCTCGTCGGAGCCCGCCAACACCAGTAGCAGCTCCCGTAGTTGGGCGTCCCGAACGCCGTACGCGTCGAGCAGTAACCGCACATCGGCCGGTTTCACCCCGCTGGCGCCGGTTTCGATCCGGCTCACCTTGGACTGGTGCCAGCCCACCAGCCGGGCCGCCTCACCACTGGTGAGCCCGGCACTGGTGCGCAACGCACGCAGTTCCGCGCCCAGTTTCCGGCGGCGTACCGCGGGGCCGTGCTGCATGGGCAACTCCTTACTCCAACCGGGCCGCCCAAATACGCTCTGCCGTCGCAGAGTTCACCGCTTCGAGCGACAGATATATGCATATCTTGGTGGATCGGCACCCTGACGCCCCTGGTAATGGCAGTCTGGCGACGAAGCACCAATCCGGGACCGTACTCGAACCACCCGCTCCGTGCGGACTGCGGTCCCGTTGGGAAAGGGACGACGTCGCCATGGCAGATCACCTGGAAGCATCCGTCACTCTGCCGAGCGATCCCGCCTCGGTCTCCGCGGCCCGGGCCTACGTGGTCTCCACCCTGGCGGAGTGGGGACTGCCACCGGAGACCGAGACGGCCGAGACCATCCGGCTGATCGTCTCCGAACTCACCACCAACGCCGTACAGCACACCCTGGGGCAGTCACCCACCTTCCGGGTGGACATCGAGCTCGACCGTGACGAGCACCTGCGCATCGGGGTGACCGACAGCCATCCGCGGTTCCCCAAGCGACTGCCGGCCGCCGTCCAGCAGGACAACGGCCGGGGGCTGGTCATCATCCGCTGGCTGACCGCGGAGTGCGGCGGCAAGCTGAGAGTGCGGCCCACGCGGGAGGGTGGCAAGACCGTCTCCATCGAGCTGCCGTGGACGGTTCCGGCGGAGCCGGTGTCGGCTGCGGGCAAGTCGTAGCGGTCCGCTGGTTCCGCGGAAATGGGTTGTGTGTTGTCTGCGGGTCCGTTGTGGCTGGTCGCACAGTTCCCCGCGCCCTTGAAGGGGCTTTCAGGGGTGTCCGGCCCGGCCGAAAGTACCGCGCA
Source organism: Streptomyces sp. cf386 (assembly GCF_900103585.1). GTDB lineage: Bacteria > Actinomycetota > Actinomycetes > Streptomycetales > Streptomycetaceae > Streptomyces. The sequence goes on along the minus strand of NZ_FNHV01000001.1, from coordinate 730,014 downwards.
GCAGCGCTCGGAAGGCGTCCGCCGCAGGGGCCCTCTCGGTGCTGCGGTAGGCGACCGAGATCGTACGGCGCAGGCTTCCGCCCTCCAGCGCGCGCACCCCGACCGGTGTGACCGACGTGCGCGCCACCATCTCCGGTACGACCGCGACCCCGAGCCCCGCGCTCGCCAGTGCGCACACCAGGAGGTACCCCGGCGTCGGGACCCGTACCGAGGGCGTGGCCCCGGCCCGGGTCAGCAGTGCCTCGACGTCCCGTCGGGCCGGAGCGTCCGGCGCCATGCTGATCAGTGGCTGGCCGGCGAGCTCGGCCAGCGGCAGCCGTGCGGTCCCGCTGGTGAGGGCGTGGCCCGGAGCGGACACCAGGACCAGCTCCTCGACGAGGATCGGCTCGATGCCGACGGAGGACGGCAGGGGGACCGGGTCGCCGGGCTCATAGGCGTGGGTGAGGGCCAGGTCGACCTCGCCGGAGGCCACGGCGGTGACACCGGCCGACGGTTCGTAGTCGGCGACGGTCAGCTCCACGTCCGGATGCGCCCGGCGGAAGGCGCTGAGGGCGGGCGGCAGCAGATGGATGCCGGCGGTCTGGAAGGTACCCAGGCGGAGCGTCCCGCCCGACAGGCCGGTCAGCCGGGCCAGTTCGTGCCGGGCCTGCTCCAGTTCGTCGAGCACCCGGCGTGCCCGGGCCACCAGCAGCTCACCCGCACCCGTCAGCCGGGCCCCGCGGTGGTGCCGTACCAGCAGGGCGGTGCCCGCCTCGCGCTCCAGCTTGGCCAGCTGCTGGGAGAGCGCAGGCGTGGTGTAGCCGAGCCGCTCGGCGGCCCGGGTGATCGAACCCGCCTCCGCGACCGCCACCAGGGCGGCGAGGCGGGTCGGGTCGTACATAGCGGCTCCTGTCTGGCTGGACCCGTGCCGGCCAAGCCTTAAGCAACGCTTTAGGCCAACCTAGATTATCCGAAATACCTACTGAAGGCTTCCGCGCGGCACGCTTGCGGCATGGATGCTCAGCTCATCGCCTTCACCGGGGTCTCGGCCGGCCTGGTCGCCATGCCCGGGGCGGATTTCACCGTCGTCGTACGCAACGCCCTCGTCTCCCGCCGGGCCGGCATCGCCTGCGCGCTCGGGATCGGCGCCGGGCTGCTGATCCATGTGACGCTGGCGGTGGTGGGAGTCGCCGCGGTGCTGGCCGCCGTGCCGGCGCTGTTCCGGGCGCTCCAGGTGGTGGGCGGCGCCTATGTGCTGTACCTGGGTGTCCAGACGCTGCGGCAGCGGCATACCGAGGTGGCCGACACTCACGGGGACTCCACCGTGCGACCGCTGCGGCAGGGCTTCGTGACCAACGCCCTCAACCCGAAGGCGTCCCTGACCTTCCTCAGCGTGCTGCCGCAGTTCGTGCCCGCGGGCGCTCCGGCGCTGCCCCGGACGCTGCTGCTCGCCCTGATCGTCCTGGCGATCGCCATGGTGTGGTTCCAGGTCGTCGCCCTGCTGGTGGACCGGCTCGGCCGGTGGCTGCGCAGGCCGCGGGCCGCCCGGGCGGTCACGCTCGTCACCGGCGCCGCACTGACGGCCTTCGGCGTCGCGCTCCTCGCCGGGCCGCTGTCGGCCCTCTGAGAGCCTGAGGCCCCGGGAGCGGTGACGGCGTGTCAGGTCGCCGTCACCGCCCCCGGGAAGGTCACTTGACCCGGCCGTACCAGACGCTCCTGGTCCAGATCTTCTGCAGCCGCACGACATCCCCGCTCTTGGGGGAGTGCCAGATCCTTCCCTTCCCGGCATAGATGCCGACGTGGTAGACGTTCGACCCCGAGTGGAAGAACACCAGGTCTCCGGCCTTGCGGTTGCCGGCGGAGATGTGGCGGGTCTTGTTGTACTGCTGGGCCGCCGTACGAGGCAGCTTCTTGCCCGCCTTCTTGTACGAGTACAGCGTGAGCCCGGAGCAGTCGAACCTGTTCGGCCCGGCGGCGCCCCACTTGTACGGGGAGCCCTTCTTCGAGGCCGCGATCTGAAGTGCCTTCGTCGCCGGCGTCGCGGCTTCGGCCTCGGAGGCGAAGCCTGGGGCGATGACGGTGCCGCCCACTGCGGCCAGGGTGAGAGCCGAGGCCGTACCGGCCCGGACCATGAGCGACGGGACACGATTGAGCGCAGTCATGCGCAACCCTTCGTCAGCCGCCTGTGAAGGATGACCTGTCGGATTCGGGCTGGCGAAGTTGCCCGGCCGCGTTGCCACGGCTTCACCCCAAGGGTTGCTCGGCTCGAACGAACGTCCGCTCCGGCGACCCGTCTTGCTTGGGTCCTCCACTCCTGCCGATCCACTCCGTCGACCGGTCGTCCGGGCGGCGGCAGGACTCGGCGTCCGCCCGGATCGCCCCGCCGTTGTGGCGGGGGCTTGTCGTCAGACAGGGATCTTGACGCACGGATGAGCGAAATACCCAACGGAATCGGGGATTTGTGGGGTTACTCACCACTCACCCGTTCGGGTGGACGCCCTCGTGTCCGGGCAGATGTCCAGATGCCCGAGGAGCCCCGGACCAGCGACGGAACACCCAATTCCGCCTTGCGTCGATGCCTGTTGCGCAAGCTCGGCGGGCGCGCAATTGGAGACGCGACTACGCCGAACGGGGGTACGCCGTTTGGTCCGTTTCGGCGTGGATCCGGACGCCTCGTCGAAGGGTCGAGGCATCCGGAATCGGTCTGCGTCGGGTCGTCAACTGTCGGAGCGCGGTGGCACCGTGACACGAGCCGTGCGGCGCTCTCCGTCCAGCACGCGCAGCGCACGCGCCAGCGTGGGAGCGTGCAGCTCCGTCTCGCCCCGCTGGTGCATCAGCGCCAGCGCGTCCCGGAGCTCGGCCGCCTTGCTGACCAGCGCCTGGGCGGCACGCAGTCCGCGGTAGGTGTCGCCGTACTGGGCCGGATTGATCCGGCCGAGCAGGTCGACCACGTCGAGATAACGGTCGATCAACTCCCCCTCCGCGCGGGTCAGCGCGGGCAGCGGCGGCAACTCGGGTGGGAGCACCGGCCGATCACCTCCCCGTGGGCGGGGCGAGGGTGGCCTTGCGACTGGGGATGATCCGGTCCACCAGCCCGTATTCCAGTGCCTCCTGGGCGCCCAGGATCTTGTCCCGCTCGATGTCCCGGCTCACCTGCTCACGGCTGCGCCCGCTGTGCCGGGCGAGCATCTCCTCCAGGCGCGTCCGAATGCGCGTCAGTTCGTCGGCCTGGAGGGCCAGATCGCTGGCCTGGCCCTCCACCGGCTCGGGCAGCGACGGCTGATGGATCACGACCCGGGCCCCCGGCAGCGCGAACCGCTTGCCCGGGGTACCCGACGCGAGCAGCACGGCGGCGGCCGAGCCGGCCTGGCCCAGGCAGATCGTCTCCGTGTCACAGGTGACGTACTGCATCGTGTCGTAGACCGCCGACATGGCGCTGAACGAGCCTCCGGGCGAATTGATGTACAGCGAGATGTCCCGGTCGGGGTCCCTGTGCTCCAGGTACATGAACTGGGCCATCACGTCGTTCGCCGAGATGTCGTCGATCGGCGTGCCGAGAAAGACGATCCGTTCCTCCAGCAGCTTCGAGTACGGGTCCTGTGTCTTGGTGCCGTAACTCGTGCGTTCGGTGAACTCGGGCAACGCATAGCGGGCGGACGGGCGGGTCATGACTCACGCTCCCTTAGCCGGGGTGCCTGTAAAAAATGTACAGGACGTACATGACGTAATGTAGGGAGCATGGTCTAGTGATCCAAAAGAAGCAACAGGTCAGAGCGGCTTTCCCGGTTCGATGGGAGCAGAAAATCTCACAACATCTCACACGCGGCTGAGGGCTACGCGGCGTCCTCGCCGCCGAAGCCGAGCAGGGCCGACAGGTGATCCGACGCCACGCGCAGATCGTCGGCGGAGGGGCGGACGTAGACCCGCTTGGTGAAACTCGCATTCACGTGCCCGGCCCACGCCGCCAGGACGACGTCCGGCACGCCGTTGACGGCCAGGAACGTCAAGCACGAGTGCCGCGCGTCGTACAGGCGGACCCTCCGAAGCCCCAGCTTCTCGATCAGCGCGTAGGCGTGCTCGCGAAGGTGCCTGGTGTTGAGCAGCAACCCGTGCGAGTCCACGAAGATGTGACTCGTGGGCGCACAGTTGTACCAGGACCCCTGGGCCGCCCGCTCAGCCTCCTGGACGGCTCGGAACGCCAGCAGCGCCGTGTGTACCGGACTGGGAAGGGGCAGCGTCCGCTCGCCAGCCTCCGTCTTGGTGTCCTTCTCCACCACCTTCGCATTGCCGATCATCGTCCGTGTGTTGGCGATACTCAGGCTCCCCGCCTCCAGGTCGATGTGCTCCCACTTGAGGCCGGCGACCTCGGCAGGGCGCAGCCCCATCAAGCTGAGCAGCAGGGGTGCGAACAGGCGGTCGTCCCGGATGCCGACGAGGAACTCCTTCACCTCTACGACGTTCCACGGCTCGGGGCGGGGGTAGTTGCGCCTGTCTTCCTTCCTGGCCCTGCGTGGAATGTTGACTTCCTGGGCGACGTTCAGGTGCACGATCTTCTTGGTGACAGCCCGGTTGAGCGCCTCCTTGAGGCGGCCGAGGATCCCTTCGACCGTGCTGGGCCGCAGTCCAGTACCGGGCTTCCCTCCACGCCTGCGGGCCGCCACGAGCAGCCAGGCGACCATCGACTCGACGTCTTCCTCGGTGAGGGCCTGGAGCCGCAGGTGCCCCAGATAGGCGTGCACGTGCACGAGCGCATTCCTGTACCCCGTGATCGTGCTCTCTTCCAGGTCGCGAGCCTTCATCTCCAGCCAGGTGTTGATCCACTCGGACACCGTGACCTCGCTGGGCGCGATGAAGGTGCCGGTGGCCCTCTGGTTGATGATGCGCGCGAGTTCGGCCTTCGCCTCCGTCAACCCGTTCTTGGTTACGGTCAGTTGGTTCCGTTTCAGCACCGGTTTACCGGTCGCCTTGTTGATGATCACCTCGCCGGTGACCTCGTCCCGCTTCGGCTCGTAGCCGATGTCGACCACGAAGCGGTACCGGACGGCACCGCTTCCCAGTACGACCTTCTTGATCTCTGGCACTGGCTCCTACTCCTTGGGGTGGGTTGGGGTCATCCGCCTCCCGCGAGGCAGGCCGCGAGGTCCAGGACTGGCCAGAGGGCCAGCGCCAGACACAGCCCGGATCTGCCGGGCGACGGGGACGGCGTGGGATCTACTGGTGGCTCAGGTGTGGAGGGCGCGGGCGAGGGCCTTCCGGTGGGCGGGCTCGGCTCGGCGCTGCCCCCCGATGATGCGCTACCGGCGGGCGTGATCGGCACGGAAGACATACCGCCGTCGGCGGTTGCCCAGGAGGCGCTGCCGGCAGTGGTGGACGCGGCGCTGTCGGATGCTGGCGCCATGGGGCTAACGGCGGCTGGCGGTCCGTTGGTTGCTGGTGGACTGCCGGTCGCGCTGGGTGCAGGTGTGGAAGGTGGGGCGACGCTTACGGTCACTGTCGCGGTCGGTGCGGATGACCGCGGCCCGCGTTTGTCTGCTGGCCACTGGGTGGCGATCAGCAGGGTGATGGCGGTCGCGACTGCGGCGGCGCCCACGGCAGCTGCTGTCCACTGCCCGCGGGGGGTCTGCAACGCGTTCCGTACGGTGCCACCGAGGGCCACCATCGCAGCGGCGAGCCCTCCGATGTAGAGACCCAAGTGCCTTTTTCGTCGGACGGGTTGCGGACCTGCTGGCGGTGGTTTGGAGGCTGCTCCGTTTGCTGCTCGTACGGCGGGTTGGTCGGGTGCGTCCTGGAGGGCGCGGAGTATCCATTCGCTGTTGCGCTCGGCACGCATGTCACTGAGCTGCCGGGAGAGTTGCCTCCCCCGCCGGAAAAGCAGCGCAACGAATATCAAGTTTGCGAAGCCGAGCCCAGCCGCGAGAACGATTCCGATCATTCTCGTCCCCTGTGCAGGTGGGTCTCGGTACCTCGCACAGGTCGGCGCTTCTGTGCGAGGTACACACGATGCGACAGAAGTTGACCATTGGTGACCAGGTGAACGCGGTTCGTAGCCGAAACGTTACTTTTAGGTACCTGTGCGTGAAGCTCGCCCCTCTGCTGGATGCTCAATCGGCAGCTCGGGAGGGGGGTCTCCCCTCTCGTCGAGCTCGCCAGCCTCGACACGCTCGGCGAGCCTGCGCAGGGCGGGCCCGCGGTCGCGCGCCGGGAGCTGGCCAAGCATGTCGACGATGATGCGCTGCCGCTCGGGGTCCAGGGCGTCCAGAGGGTCGGGCAGGCTGGCCGTCTGCCCGGCGTTCTGGATCTGGATCTCGCGCAGGATCTGCGCCGCATCCTCCCGGCCGGCCTCAACGAGCCTGCCAGGGGTAACGCCGACCGTGTACGCCATGTGCGCCAGCGTCTTGGGGAGCGCCTTCACGGGGTCGGATTCACCGACCTTGCCCTTGAAACCCTTCTCGATCTGACGCCAGCGGAAGCCCTTGATGCGGACGGGTGTCCGCTCGGCGGCTTCTTCGGGACTGAGGCCGCGCGCCTGCCGGGCGAGACGGATGAGGTCTGCCTCGGGCGGCGGCTTGGGGGCGCCGTGCTCGGGCGAGCTCATGGCTTGAGTCCTCTCTACTCCTGTGAACTTTCGTCAACTTCAGTCAACTGTCCCAGAGTCGAGGCGGGGCCCCAAGCCGTGAACCCCTCCACACGACTCCTTCACAAACGGGGTTCTACTTTCCGCTACTTACTACTTGACTGGCTTCTACTTTCATCTACTCTTGAGGTATGTCACCACCCACTCAAGACCCGAACCGCCTCAGACGGCGACGGATCGAGGCGGGCCTGAACAAGCGCGAGCTGGCCGCTGGGGCCGGGATCCACCCGTCGTACGTCACATGGCTCGAACGGGGAGAGCGCAACGCATCGCCCAGAGTCCTCATGCGCATCGCCAGGACCCTCCGCTGCCAGATCGCCGACCTGATGCCCCCGCAGCAGAACGACGACCAGGCGGAGGCCTCCTGATGGCCGCCGAAGTCCCGACCCTCGACGAGATCCGAGCGTGGCCCGCGACGGTCAGCGTGCCGACGGCGGCGACCGCGCTCGGCATCTCCAAGACCTACCTGCACGCCCTGATCAAGCGGGGCGACGCCCCGGTCAAGGTCCTGCCGCTGGACGGCCGGCACCGCGTCATCACCGCGTCGCTGGTCCGCCTGCTGGAGGGCTCCTGATGCGGGCTCGCCGCCGAGGCCTCCTCGGCTGGCGGTGCCCGACCTGTGAGCACCGGAACCCGAAGCACCGCATGGAGTGCCGGAAGTGCCGGCGGGATCGCCCGCTCGGCGCCTGATCCACCCCTGAACGCGCCGAAGGGCCGCCGGATGCGACCCGACGACCCCGCGACTCGGCGCCTCCACCACAGAGAAAGCAGAGGTCACCGTGACCACAGAGATTACCGAAACGCCTGCCGAGAACGGTGTGAGCGTCCGGCGCCGGAACTACATGAAGGCTCTGTCGCTGGCCGAGCAGATCATGAGCGAGACGGGCCTGTTGCCGACGAACTTCGACGTCAAGGTCCCTGCGTTCGCGCCGAACGAGCCGGAGCTCCGCTTCTACTTCCACCGGGACGTGGCGGGCCTGCGGCAGTTCCGGGACGGCCAGATGCTGACCGAGTCCATGGAGACCCGGGAGGACGGCTCGGTCTACATCGAGGCGACGCGCGAGATCAGCGGCGTGCACGTCGAGGCGTGGACGCTGTTCCCGGCCGACGCGTCGGCTGAGGCCGCTGAGGCGGTGTCGGCATGACGATCTCGCCCCTCGCCCTCGCGGCGAAGAAGGTGATCGAGGCCGCGTGGCTGCATGGCCCGTCGTACGACCTCGCGTCGCAGGCCGCGTTCGCGTTGGAGTCGGCGCAGCTGCTCCAGTCACCGGAGACCGCCGCCGACACGGAGCAGCTGCGGGCGAAGTACACCGAGGCTGCGGCCACAGTCGCTCAGCTGGTGCTGGAGCGCGGCGAGCGGATGAAGGTCGAGAACGCGCTGCGGGACCGCGTCGCCGAGCTGGAGCAGCAGCTCGCTGCGAAGGACCACCCGGTTGACGAGGACCCCATCGCGTACGCGCTGACCGAGAAGGCCGCGGACGTGACGCCTCGCGTGCGGGGGCTGCGTGAGCTCGTCGCCGGGCAGCGCGCCGCCCTGGAGGACCCGCACGACAGCCCCCTGCACCACGGCTACCGCGTCGGCCGGGACCTCCCGGAGGTGCAGCGATGAGCCGCCATGTGATCGAGCTGGCGTTGGCCCGGTACTACCGGCGCGACACCGACCCGCAGGTATCGGCCGCCCGGCTGCTCGCGGAGTACGACGCTGACCGGGCCCAGTTGGAGCAGGCCGCTGTGGAGGCGCGCGCCGTCCTCGCCGCCCTCTGCCACGACCTCGACGACCCCGGAACCGCAGCTCTCGGCGCCTTGTACCTGCTCCAGCAGGTCACCGTCGGGACGCCCATGCAGCCGGGCGAGGCCGTACCGATCGTCTACCGGGCGTCGCACGAATCGATCCCCATGGGCCTGTACACGAACCGGGCGGCCGCGCGAGCGCAGTGCGAGGCAGAGGAACGCCGCACGTGGTCGAAGGGCACGGCTCTCACCTTCACCTGGACCCCGGACGACTCGGACCCGCTCAGCCCCGAAGAGCTGTCGGTGGTCGAGGGGCCCGACGAGGAGTCCATGACCGGCTACGTCGTGACGCCGGTGACGGTCGCCTCCGAGTATGACCCGGAGGCCGACGAATGACGACGACCGTGCAGGCCGGGGAGCAGTCCCCGGCCGCCGGCCCGGTCACCCCGACCGGCCGGCTCCTCCTGCACCACACCGCCGCGCGTGACGTGTGGTTGGACGCCCGCCGCCAGGGCATCGGCTCCAGCGACCTGCCCGCCGTGATGAACCTCAGCGGTTTCAAGACCCCGCTGCACGTCTTCCACGACAAGCGCGGACGCCTCCCGCACGACGACGAGTTCAGCGAGGCCGCCCACTTCGGCGTGCTCTTCGAGGAGCCCCTCGCCCGCGACTGGGCCCGCCGCAACCGGACCGTCGTCGAACCGGTCGGGCTGATCGCGAACGCCGACGAGCGCTGGCAGATGTGCACCCTGGACCGGCTGTGCACCGAGTGCCCGCTGGACCGGTCGCAGAGGTCGCTGTGCGCGCTGGAGGTGAAGACCCGCAACGCGTTCGTCGCGAAGCTCTGGAATCAGGGTCCGCCGGACGACGTCCTCGCCCAGGTGCTGTGGCAGATCCTCGTCACCGGCCTGGACCACATCCACGTGGTGTGCCTGATCGGGGGCCAGGACTACCGGCAGTACACCGTGCGCCGCGAAGAGCACGTGAAGCTCGTCGCGTTCCTGCACGCCGAAGCGTCCCGCCTGTGGCACGACCACATCGTTCCCGGCCGGGCCCCGGCTCTGTCCGGCGAGGAGCCGCCGGACGCGCTGATCGAGCTGTACGACCGCCTCCACCCCGACCGCCAGGGCGTGACGGTCCTGGACCGCGACCTGGACGCCGTCGACGCCATGTCCGAGTACATGGAGGCCGCCGCCCTGGAGAGCCAGGGCAAGCGCCGGAAGGCGGCGGCCAAGGCCAAGTTGCTCGGCTCCCTCGGCAGCGCCCAGGCCGCCGTACGGCACGACCGGCCCTTCTTCTCGATCGAGCAGTCGTTCCGTAAGACGCCTGATCTGGCGCGCCTCGCCGAGGAGTTCCCCGAGGCCTACCGCGCGTGCGTGGAGGACAAGCCCCACGACCGCATCGCCATCCCCAAGCCCGTGCGCGAGGAGTTCACCGCATGACGTCCCTGACCGAGCGCGCCGAGCAGCACGCCATCGGCGACCAGCCCGCGGCCCCGGCCGCCACCGAGTACGCCCCGCCGGCCGCTGGCGAGCGGCTGCCGGACCTCGACTTCGAGGCGAGCGAGGAGTATCCGGCCCCCGCCATGGTGCCGGTGCACATCGCGTGGCTGCGCGTCCGCAACGACGTGCGGGCCGTCGCCAAGAGCGACCGGCACATGGAGTACGACCAGAAGAGCGGTCGGCAGAAGGAGAAGTACCGGTTCCGTGGCATCGAGGCTGCCCTCAACGCCTTCGGTCCCGCCACGCTCCGGCACGGCATCACCGTGATGGCCGTCGACATGGAGACGTCGTATCGCGACACCAAGTCCAGCCGGGGCAACCCGATGCGGGAGTGCACGGTCGTCGTGACGTGGCAGGTCCTCGGCCCGAAGGGTGACAGCCTGCCGCTGCTCAAATCGGCCGGCGAGTCCCTCGACTCGGGCGACAAGGGCACCGCGAAGGCGCAGTCCCTAGCGCTGCGGGCGCTGCTGTTCAACACCGGGATGATCCCGACCGGCGACCCGGAGCCCGAGGCCGCCCAGGTGGAGCGGGGTGACGCCCCCGTCCGGTCGGCGAAGGACTACCGGGACGAGATCGTCAACCCGGACACGTCGCTCGGCCGCCTGGAGCAGATCAGTTACGAACTGGGCAACGCCCGCATGCTTCACGTCCTGGTGCAGAACGAGAACGGCGACGAGGAGACCCTCGACGCGCTCGGCAGGCGGCACTACCAGGAGCGTCAGGCGCCCCGCCAGCAGGGCGGTGAGGCGTGATGTTCGTCCGCCGCAGCACGTACAACGCACTCCAGGCCGCGTACCAGCGCGTCATCGCCGAGCGGGACCAGGCCGTCAACCTCGCCGCCGAGCGGCTGACCACCGTCACCCGGCAGGCCGAGAAACTGACCCGCCGCGACGACTGGCACCCGACCACACCGGTGCGCGAGCCGCAGCCCCCGCAGGGCGACGCCGAGCTGCGCCGCCGCCTCGACCTCGCCGAGCGGGCCCGCCGCTTCCTCGACGAGCAGATCCTCCCGCTCCAGGCCGCGAACGAGGCGATGGCCGCCGAGCTGCGCGACCTCCGCGAAGGATCGGAGGCCGGCGCATGAGCCCGCTGCACAAGCTCCTCGATCGGGTCCTGCCGCCGAGGGGCGTTCACCGTGGGCCCCGGGCGGGGTCGGTGCCGGAGCGCATCGAGGTCCCGCTTGACGATCTCCTCGGCCCCCGCTCCTGGTACACGACGCCGACCGTGACGGACGTGCCGCCCTGCGGCGTCCTCACGCAGGCGTGGCGGCCCTGCTCCGGCCCGTGCGACGGCGAGATGCCGTCCGTGCTGCACCCCGACGGCTCGCACACCTGCGGCCACTGCTTCACCACCACCCGGCCTGAGGGGGACTCGTGAGCGCCTCGCGCCAGCACCCGGACACGCTGCCCAACGGGCTCAGCTGGGCTGACCGCGCCGCCTGCCGCGGCTACGACTTGGAGCTGTTCTTCTCCGAGGCCGCGGCCAACGTCGCGTACGTCAAGCGGATCTGCAAGCGGTGCCCGGTCCGTGAGGAGTGCCTCGCCGAAGGCCTCCGCGCGGAGGACGGCTGCCGGTACGGCATCTACGGCGGGCTCACCCCCGCCGAGCGCACCGAGCTGGCCGCCGAGTCGCTGCGTTGGCAGGCCAAGGAACTGCTCCAGGCGCCCCCGAAGCCGCGCACGGGCCGGAAGCCCGCCAAGTGCGGCACCCGGTCCGCCTACCAGCGGCACGTAAAGAACGGGGAGCCGATCGACGACGCGTGCCGGGCCGCGAACACCGCCGCTGACAACCGGCTGCGGCGCACCGGCACCACGAAGGTCCTGAGGTGACCGGCCAGGAGGGGAGCGGCGGCCTGGAGCTGCCGCTCCTCGACTGGCGCTCCCCAGACCACTGGTCCTGGACCGAGAAGCCCTGCCGCTACTGCGGCAAGCCGACCCAGATGCGCGACTCCAAGCGGAAGCCCGCGCACAAGCTCTGCGCCGAACACGCCATCGCCCAACAGGCCGCCGAAGCGACCGACGCCTACCAGATCGGAAACTCCAAATGAGCCGACAAGTCCGCCCCGTCGGGCCCCTCAACAAGACCGCGCTCGGCGAGGTCGTCGCCGCCACGCTCGGCGTCAGCATCGACGACGGCCACCAGGCCGTCGCCGCGGTGCTCGACACGATCGCCCGCACCGTCGCCGCCGGCCACACCGTCACAGTCACCAACTTCGGGACCTGGGCGCCGAAGAACCTCCCGTCCCGCATGGCGTGGAACCCGCAGACCGGCGACCCGGTGGTCGTGGAGGCCGGCGCGAAGCTCCGCTTCCGCGTCTCACCACAGCTCCAGGCCGCCGTGAAGGCCAACGACCCGGACGCCGCGGTCATCACCAAGCGCCACCGCCGCACGTCCGGGGGTGCTCGATGACGACCGCCAACCGCGCCCCGGTCCTCAAGGGCACCCAGCGCAAGGAAGTCGCCGACCGCGCCGCCGAGTTGTACGTCCAGGGCTGCACGATCCAGTCCACGGCCCGGCAGATCGGCCGCTCGTACGGCAGCACCCGCGACCTGCTCCTGGAGGCTGGCGTCAAGCTCCGGCCCCGTGGCGGCACGCGCACGCGCTTCGGATCGGCGGACCGCTGATGGACCACGACCGCCTGTACGAGCTGACCATGCGGGCCATCGGCTGCGCCCTGGACGGCAACGCCGCGGGCGCCAGCGACGCCATGGTGGAGATCGGCCAGAACGGCACCTGGCACAACGTGTACGGCGCGTGCTGCGCCTTCGCCGAGGTCGGCAAGGCCGCCCTGGTCAAGTTCTACGGCGACCAGGCCCCTGACGCCTCCCAGGGCGGCATGTGGGCCATGCAGATGCTGCCCGGCAAGTCCCCCGACCCGGCCGAGGTGTTCGCCACCCGGTTCATCGTCGCGTACGCCAACGACGACAAGGACACCGCGATCGCCCTGTTCCGGGGCGCCCTGGAGTCCAGCGACGAGGAGTACGTGTCCTCGGTCGCCCAGCTCCTGGCCACCGCCGCCAGCCTCGCGAACGGCGCCCTCGCCCACATCCGCGCCCGCGAGTAGCCGCGCCTCGGGGCGGTCCACCGCGGGCCGCCCCGCTGCCCGGATCTTGCCGTATCGGTTCCGCAACATCACGGAGAGAGACCCCAGTTGAGCAACGAAGAGCAGGACCGCGCCAGCGGGAGCGTGCCGAACGCCTTCGGTAACGCCCTCGCCTGGAAGTGGTCCCGCGAGATGCCCACGCCCCTGCGGCGCGGCTTCCTCACGCTGCTCTACGCCCTCCGTGCCATGGCCAACGCCTCCGGCGAACTGCGCTTCACCGGCGACCGTCAGCCCATCCGCATCCAGGACATCGCCAGGGCGGCCGGCGCCAGTGAGAAGGACGCGCGCCGCTACCTCGATGCCGCGATCCGCTCAGGTGCCGTCGTCGTCAAGGGCGAGCGGAAGCGCGGCAAGCCCACGCTGTACGTGATCGTCCCGACGCCGTGGCCCGACTGGAAGGCCGCCGAGGACTACCTCAAGTCGACCGCCCGGAAGCCGGGGAAGCGTCCCGCGCCGTGGTCGACAGAGACCGGAAGTTCGGGTGACCGCGACCCGAACCAGAACGGGTCACCGCGACCCGAACTTACCGACGGTACGGACAACGAAGTTCGGGTCACCGCGACCCGTATGAGTTCGGGTCACCGCGACCCGAACGGTTCGGGTCACCGCGACCCGAACAACCCAGGGGTTACCCAAGAGCTTTCCCAAGACGGGGCTCAGGTCGTTTCTCAACCTCAGCCACTAGGGCCCCCCGAGTCACAAGATCACGACTCCCACGAAGACGACCACGCCGCCGCCGACACATCCGGCTGGCTCCTCTGCGCCCGCTGCGGCGACCCGATGCTCCCGCGCTACGGCCGCACCACCCACGCCCACTGCCAGCCCTTCACCGAACCCGAGAGGACCGCGTCATGACCACCGCCACCGGACCCCGCACCCTCACCCAGGCCGAGCTCGTCGCCGAGGCCGCCGAGCGCTTCGGAGACGACCCGCTCAAGTGGGCCTTCGTCTGCCCCTCCTGCGGCGACGTCGCCAACGGCCAGGACTTCAGCGAGGCCCTCGCCGCCAACCCGCGCAAGCACCGCTCCGGCGAGACCGTCATCGCCTCGGACGTCGTCGGCCAGGAGTGCATCGGGCGCACCCTCGGCGCCCTTGCGAAGGGCCAGGGGAAGTACACCGGCCGCGGCTGCGACTGGGCCGCCTACGGCCTCCTCTGCGGCCCGTGGACGATCACCCTCCCCAACGACCGCACCATGCACGCCTTCCCGCTCGCCCCCGCGCCGTGAGCACCCCCTACGAGCGGCTCATGGCCGAAGCGATCCCCACCGGGAAGTTCGGCTACCCACCGCCCCCCAGTGACCCCCACAAGCGGCCCTGGACTCCACACGAGCAAGCCGAACACCGCCGCATCGCCGACGAAGCCGTAGCCGACTGGCACGACCCCAGCGACCGAGCCGAGCAGAAGCGCCACCTCCACCTCGTCCCGACTGAGCAGAGCCACACAGACGCCGCCTGACCGCCGTCTCATCCGGTTCCGCCCGCCATCGCGCATCACGCGCGCACACGAGAGGCAACCCGTGATCATCAGCCTGAACCGCGCCCAGCTCGCCGCGCTCCTCGCCCACCACGTCGACGTCCTCGCCGCACGCTGGCACGCAGTGGCCCCCGGCGCTGGCGCGTGGGAGGTCGCCGCCGCTCTCAGCCTCACCGCTCACGCCAACGAGCTGACCGCCGACGAGGAGGCACCGGCCGTCGCCGAGCTCCTCGACTCGATCATCACGTGCCCCATTCCGCCGGCCGTCGTGGAGCCGTCCGAGCAGCCGCGGCTGTTCCACCTCCAGCGCGACCACGACGTCTCCGGCGTCTCCGGTACCGGCCGCGTCGCCAACGGCGTCCTGTGGCCCGACGGGACCGTTTCGCTGCGCTGGATAGGCGAGCGGCCGTCCACGGTCCACTGGGATCGCCTGGCGGACGCTGAGCACGTCCACGGGCATGGTGGCGCCACTCGCATCGTGTGGGCCGACGAGCAGCCGCCAGGGGACCGGGAGGCCGTACTGCGGGAGGCGGTCGACGTCGCCCGCGAGGAAGGTCACCGGCTTGAGGCCCAGGTGGGCATCGAGCCGGCGCGCGGCGCCCGCTCCGTCGCCTACCTGCTGAGCAAGCTCCTTGCGAAGGCGCAGCCGGCGGCCGAGGCGAAGCCCGAGACCGAGGTGCAGCAGCCGTGACCACTGCCGCCCGCGACGCCGCGGACTGGCGCCTGCGGGCGGCATGCCGCGGCCAAGACACCGAGCAATGGTTCGGCCAGATCCACGAGATCGGCGCAGCCCTCGCGATCTGCGCCCGCTGCCCCGTCCGCGACATGTGCCTCTACGAGTGCATGCGCGAAGAGGTGCCCTCCTACCGGTACGGCGTCCGTGGCGGCCTCACCGCAGCCGACCGGCGCCGACTCCCCGAAGGCCAGGAGATGACCATCGCCGCCTTCCGCCGCCTCCTCGACGAGATCGACGAGCAGGGCGGCCCCGAAGCCGCCCGCCACAACCGCCTGCACCTCCCCGACGACGAAGGGACCCAACAGCCCATGTCCACCGCACCCGCCCACCCGGTCGTCGACGTCCAGCTCAAGGCCAGCGCCGACGTCCGCCTCAAGACCGTCCCCGCCGACCCCGAGCCGATCCCCGTCGGCCAGCTCCTCAAGTGGGGCGACGAGCACCCCGACACCGAGGTCCGAGACCAGGCAGCCCGCGTGCGAGCCGGCCTCACCGGGCTCCGCAACCGTCACGCCGCCGACCAGGAGCTCACCGCCATCACCACCGAGGCCGAGCAGCTGGAGAAGCGCCTCGCCGAACTCCGCGCCCGTGAGGCCGAACTCGCGCCGGCCAAACCGAAGAAGGCCCGGAAGCCCGTCGACTACCCGGCCGCAGAGGTCCGTGTGTGGGCGAAGGAGAACGGCCTCGACTGCCCCGCCATCGGCCGCGTCCCGAAGGCCATCGTCGACGCCTGGCGCGCCGCCCAGGAGCCGAAGTGATCGCCGAGCTCCTCGCCAGCTTCGCCATAGCCGCCGTGACCGTCGCGTGGACGTTCCTCGCGACGGTCCGGTGGGCCCGCTTCGGCAACGACCAGCCCAACCCGCCCCGCCACACGCCCTCATGGGCCCGGAGGAACCGATGAACCGCCTCATTGCCGAACTCGGCCGCGCCCGCCAGGAGCTGAGCACCTGGCTCTACAAAGGCGTGAAGGGCTCGCGCGTGCACGAGCGAGTGGCTCAGCTCATCGACGACCACCAGACGGCCGTGAAGGACGCCCACGCCCACCAGCTCGCCGAGCAGATCCGCGCCGACGCGCAGGCCCGGCACGACCGCGACTTCAGCGACAACCGGATCTTCCGCCTGAAGGGCGCTCAAGCGGCCGCCGACCTGATCGACCCGGAGGTCTCCCCGTGAACCGCATCCTCACGCCCCTGACCGCCGCCTACTGCCTCGCCAGCCTCGCCATGCTCGACTGCGCGATCACCAGCCAGCAGAACGGCAGCACGCTGTACTGCGCGATCTTCGCCGCCTGCGCCGTGCTCTTCGGCCTCGCCGTCGGCCACCACGCCTACCACCGCGACGAACTCCGCTTCACCCGCGCCCAGCTGGAGCGCAACGCCAGACCGCCCACCCCCGCCACGGACGCGGTTGTCGCCGTGGCGCTCGCTGCCGCCTGCTGCGAGCGCTGGTGGACATCCGCCGGCGCCGAGCACGAGCCCGCCACCTGTACCAGGAAGGACCAGACCACATGAGCCCGGCACACACGCCCCTGGAAGGCCTCGTAGAGCCCGGAGGATGCGAGCAGCACCCCACGGCGGGACGTATCGGCTCACACTGTCTGTCCTGCGTGATCGTCCCGGCGCCGTCCGGCATGAACGTGCCCGAGATGCTGCTCCCCGAGGCCGCCACACCGGAGCGCCTGACCGTCGACACGATCAACAGCGACCAACTCGACGCGCTGTACGACCGCATCGCCACCCTGGAGCACGTCGCCGCGGGCAACAAGCGGCACGTCCAGCTGATCGTGCCCGAGCTGGAGGCCGCCGAGGCCCGTGCCGAGGCCGCGTCACGCGTAGGCACGCAGTACCTCGCCGCCGCCGAACGCTACGAGGCGGCATGGCGCAACGCCCGCGCTCGTGCCGCCGTGCTCTCCAACGAGCTGACACGCCGCGCCCCGCTCACCGGCCAGTACGCCGCCGCCCTCGCCCGGGTGCACGCCCTGTACGAGCAGTGGGTGAAGGCCGGACCGCCGCCGCTCGGCACGTCCGTGTCCCGCTGGTGGGACGCGCGCCTCGTCGAACTCCGCGCGGCAGTGGACGACTCCATCCCGGCCGCGCCCAACCTCGTCCACCCCGAGCCGAACCCGCAGGTCAGCGAGCCGACCCAGGTGGACGAACAGCCCGCCTGCGCCTGCACGTACGGCCAGCGCTGCCCCAACTGCCGTGACTGAGCACGACGAAGGGGCGTGCGCCACAGTCTTGGCCGGACCAGCGCACGCCCCCAGGTGGACCCACCGTATCGCCCCACGCACCACAGGAGCCACGACGATGAGCCCCACCGCCGCACACCACCTCACCACCGTCATCCGCCACTGGACCGACCTCGTCGACGCCCTCGGCGGAACCAGCGCCCCCGTCTGGCCGCCCGCCGGTCGCATGTCCGACTACCTCCGCGCCCTTGACGAGCTGGACGCCGACGAGCTGGAGGCCGAGCGGCACCGCGCCCTCGCCCTGCGCACCCTGGAACGCGACCCGTCCCAGATCGGCGAGCGCCCCATCCCGATCCGGCTGACCGTGCACGAGACGATGCGCATCGTCCAGGCCGGGCTCATCGAGTGCGCCGACCAAGTCGCGGCCGTCGTACAGCGCCCCGTCATGGGCCCACTCCCCGCCGGCTACCCGAAGGCGGACCGCGAGCGCCGCGAGCTCCTCGTCATCCAGGACCGGAACGACCGGCGCCGGTGGTCCTGGACCGGTACCCGCCCGGGCGCCCCGTACGCCGCGCTGTGGCTCCTCGGCCGCGTCCAGGGCGCCCCCGGCCCGTTCCGCCCGCTCCCCGCCCCTGAGGCCCAGCTGATCGCTAACGTCGCCCGCGGAGCCGCCGAGCGCATCGAGCATGTCCTCGACGTCGGCGAGCGCACCGCCACCCTCGCGCAGACCTGCCCGCGCATGATCAAGGTGGTGTTCCCGTGCAACGGCCGCATCGAGATGTACGGAGGCGCCGGCGCACCTCCGGTCGCTCGCTGCACCGAGTGCGGGCACGTGTGGACCGGACAGGACGTACCCGCCGTCGCGTAAAATCGAACAAGTTTGCTAAACCGAGCGACCAGGCCTAATGTGACCCACGTCCGCGTACTCGCGTAACACGGACACCCGTAGCGCCCTCCCTTGATTCCACCCAGGGAGGGCGCTGCGGCATGACGAAGCCCCCGCACGCGCTCGCGCGGGGGCTCACGTACGCCCGACTACTCCTCGGCCTTCAGTTTCTTACGGGACGCTCCACTCAGGCCGGCGCCGATCTGCTGAGCTCGCGCCGCACTGATGCCGCCGAGGAGCGCACCGATCTCGGCCCAGGTCTTCCCCTGCGCCTTGAGCGACTGGACCCGGCGCTGCCGCAGGTCACGCAGCTTCGAGTGCTGATCCGGCCACTTGGCCAGCGCCTGCGACACGGCGACGGCGCACGCCTCGTCGTCCTCGATGGCCTCGAACGCCTCGATTGCTTCCACCAGGCGCCGCACCTCCTCCAACTCGTCTGCCACGCGCGCCCCTTCCTGCGGTGAGCGCGACCCGCCCTCACGTTAAACCCTAGGGTTGCGGTCATCAACCCTAGGGTTTAGCTTGGTCGGGCGGGGCCGCCTCCTTGGTCCCGTGCGAACAACTAAGCCCCCGGCCCGCTGATTTGGCGATCCCGGGCCGGGGGCGGACCTGCACGCAACCGTGACGAAGGAGCAGGCCCTGATGCCTGAGCGTACCGATCAACCCCCTGAGCAGCCCAGCCCCGCGCCCTGGTCCCCGCCGCCCGGCCGCATCCTCAGCGAGCCCGCCACCGTCGACACCTGCCGCGCCGACTACGACGCTGGCGCCGACGTCCGCGACACCCTCGCCGACCAGGAAGCGAGGGCGCGCCGATGAAGGGCTTCCTCCGCAGCCTGCTCCCCGGTAACGACCGGCAGTTGGCCGCCGACCTCAGCACCCAGCGCCGCCGCAACCACCGCCGCTCCGTCGGCAAGGCGGCGGCCGAGGGCCAGGCATGGGAGGACGCCGACCGCCAGCGTGACCGGCGCGGCGGCTGGCGCCACACCGACTGGACCAACTGAGCCCACCAGATCGGCCGCCCCCGCGAAATCCCCCGGCGGGGGCGGCCACCATCTTGGAGACCACCGTGAGCACACCGCCACCCGTCGGCAAGCCCCTCTCCGTCAAGGTCGACGCCCAGCTGCACGACGACCTCCAGGCCATGCTCGCCACCGGTATGACCGTGTCCGACGCAGTCCGCTCCGCGCTGCGCATCGTGGCCGGCACCTACCGCAAGGTCTGGGACAACACCGACGTACCGTTCGGCACTCGTCCGACGATCGAGCGGTACTGGATCACACGGTACGACCCCGGTCAGTGGCCCGAGCCCGGCACCTTCCAGACCACCGTTCCTACCGCTTACTGGGCGCGTACGACGTCCGATCACGCCCGTACGACGCCCGGTCCTACGCCGGGCGCCCAGGGCCCGACGCCGGTACGACCGGAGGGGCCATGGCCGGGCCCGCAGTGATCGTCTGGCCGGTCATCGCAGCCATCGGCGCGGCCGGCCTGCTCGCCGTCGCACCCCGCCGCGCCCCACTCCTCTACCTCGGCCCGGCCGCCTGCACCGTCGCCCTCATCACCCTCGCCGTGACCTACGTCGCGGCCGTCTGGAGCCACTGACCATGCCGTACACCGTCATCAACCTCGGTGGCGTCGCCATCGGCGTCGGCATCATCCTCATGTTCCTCATCCGCTGGTGGTTCCAGGAGAAACACCGGTGGGCCGGCCTGGTCCCGTTCGTCCTCGCCCACATCTACGGCCTGCTCGCCGCGCTGGCCACGTTCACCGCCTGGTCCGCGCTCGGCGTCGTCACCTGGCTCGCGATCTGGATCGCCAACGTCGGCGGGTGGGCCGGCCTGGTCGTCGGCGTCGGGGGGAACGCCCCGCTCGTCGTCCGCGGCAACCCCGTCGTCCTCACGGACGGGGGTTTCGTGATCGTCTTCCTGTTCACGCTGGTGTTCATCGCCCTGCTGAAGTGGGCGCCCAAAGTGCCGAACTCGAAGCTGATGACGGGAGCGTTCTCCGGCGTGTGCCTGGCCCTGTCCGGGAACGTGGCCGGGATGGCTGCGGTACCGCTCGGCAGCGCGGTCAACATGCTCGGCTCCGGGTTCACCGGGACGTTCACGTGAGCGCCGACGAGGCCCCAGAGACAGAGGCCGAGGAGGCCGAACCGGCGGGGGAGTCGGACGGGATGAGCGAGCGCGCGGCCCGCGTGATCCTCGCCCTTGTTGCCGGGCTCGCCGTCTGGGGCCTCGTCGCCGCGTTCCCTGAGATCGCCTACGTCATCGTCGGCATCCTCGGCACACACGGCTGGCAGAAGGCCCGCCACTGGACCACCCGCCGCCACGACGACCAGGCCGCCGCCGAGGAGGAGACGCCCCCGGACGTCGGCGAGGCTCTGCGCCGCCTCGTCGGCGACGACAAGGGCGTCCTCCTCACCACCCTCCGCGCCGACCTGAAGCTCCCCGACACCAAGGCCGTGAAGGCGCTCCTCAAGGCCGAGGGCATCCCCTGGAAGGCCGTACGCACGGGAGAGGGGAACGGGCCGGCCGTACACCGGGATGCCATCCCGCCCGCGCCCTCTCCCCCTGCTGCCGAACCCCATGGAGAGGGTTGTTGTTGCAGGTCAGACGACAACGCCAACAGCAACAACGGTGACGGAGAGGCATCCGGGGAGGGGATCCGTGTACAGGCCATCGGCGATGCCGGTTACCTCGCCCCAACCCGCGGCGACCTCGAAAACATCGTCGACCGCTTCTTCGCCGAGGCCGAGAAGGCGCACGGCAAGACGCACAGGCGAGAGCCTCCAACCCCCTGAGGCTGAGCGCCACTGGCCCCGCCGCTTCCCCTTCGCGGCGGGGCCTTCGTACGCCATCCTGAACCCATGCCCGCAGCCCTGAAGTTCACCGGCGCCGACAAGGACCTGACGTTGGACGAGCTCGCAGCGTTCGTCGACGCCGCCAGGAAGGCCGGCGTCCCCGGCGACAACCCGATACGCGCGGAGCTGTCGACGACCGGGAAGATCAAGGAAGTTGAGACCGCCCTCGACGAGGACGACGACTGACCGCTCCCGTTTGACACCACAGGGAGGATGAGCCCATGACCGAACGGTTCACGTACAGCGGTTCAGCCACAATCGGCGGCGTGCAGCTCCCGAACGTCCGGCTCCAGGAGAACGCCCCGGACGGAGGGCTGAGGTCCTGGGAAGGCTCGGCGCGCTTCTCTGCGAGCGACACGCCAGAGGGTTTCCCGGGGGACCTGGAAGGCCCTCAGTCCGTGCTCATCGAGCTGCCGGACGGCCGGACGGGCCAGGTGCTCGTGACGAGCATCGGCTTCAACGGGGCGCACTGGAGCGTGGGCCTGCTGGGTACCGGGCCAGCTCCGAAGTGATCGCTGGACTACGTCCGTAGTTGCGTTCGACGCGATCATGCCGCATCCTGGCCCCACGTCCGGCGTGCCCGGACCCTGATACTCCGAGAATCACCCAGCACGTAACCGGGAGTCGTGCTCCGGACGGGAGGCCCCGAGCCGCACAGGCCGGGGCCTCCGCCTTTCCCAACACTCCGCACCAGGCAGCGGACACCGACGTTCACATCGTCTCCACATGCCGCATGATGGACCCTCAGGCACGCACGTCCAGGGGGGACCATGCGCACCCACACCACCACCGCGCTCGCCGCCGGCGCCCTGCTCGCCCTCACCAGCTGCGCCGATCAGACGCCAGGAAGCGCCGCCGTTCGCGAAGCGAGCGTCACCGCGCGTGAGACCGCCGACGGAAGCACCGGCAGCGCAGACCTGATCATCCCTGGGGCAACCAAGGAACAAGCCCGCGCCGCCATCCGCGACCACGCGCGCGGCATCCGAGGCGCCGAGCTGTACTACATCAAGGTCCAGCACAGCGAGGCCGCCAGCCGCTACGTCTGCCGCGCCCGCTGGTACGCCGACCCCGACGCGTACCGCGCCCACAGCGGCAGCACCGAGGCGTGGCCCGACTCCTGGCCGCACCTCGCCATCAACTGCCCGTAGGAGCGCTTACCCGCCCCGCAGTCTGGCCCGGCTCGCGCCCGTGCGCGGCCGGGCCTTCGCACGCCCGGAGGTGACCATGGTCTCCGGCTGGACCAAGACCCCCGTCACCGACGAGGACTACGAGCGCGTACGCGAGCTGCACGCGCAAGGGATGGGCCGCAACGCCATCGCCCGCGAGATCGGCCGCGCGCAGCGCACCGTCTCCGTCATCGCCGCCGAACTCGGGCTCGTCTTCGACGTCACCATGACCGAGGAGGCCACCCGGCACCGCGTCGCCCAGCTTGCCGAGCGGCGCGCCGTCCTCGCCGAGGCCCTCCAGGGCGACGCCGAGCGTCTCACCGAGCAGCTCTGGCGGCCCTCGGTGGTCTACAGCTTCGGCGGCAAGGAGAACACCTACAACGAGCGCCCGGTCGACGAGCCGCCGGCCGACGCGAAGAAGGCGCTCATGTCCACCGCGGGCATGGCCATCGACCGGTCGCTGAAGCTTGTGCCCCCCTCGGCCGACGCCGGAGCCGACGACGCGAAGTCGATGCTCGGCCAGCTCATGCTCGGTCTCAAGGCGGCGTACGACGAGGCCGCGGGCGAGGAGGGCGGCGCCGACGAGGAGGCGGAGGGTGAGTCTCCTTGATGCGCTGCCGCTGTCCCGCAAGCAGATCGTCTCCGTCGTGGAGGCCGAGGCGCGCATCAACGCGTGGGAGGGGTCGGTCCGTTCCGGGAAGACGATCGCGTCGCTGATCTGCTGGCTCGCCTTCGTCGCCGACGCCCCGACCGGGGGCGAGCTGGTGATGGTGGGCCGCACCCGCGACTCCCTGTACCGGAACGTGATCGCGCCGCTCACGAACCCGGAGATCTTCGGGCCGCTCGCCAAGCAGATCAGCTACAACGCGGGCGCCCCGATCGCGATCATCATGGGCCGCGTCGTCCACGTCCTCGGTGCGAACGACGCGAAGGCTGAACCCAAGGTCCGAGGCATGACTTGCGCGGGCGCGTACGTCGACGAGGCGACCACCCTGCCCCGGACGTTCTTCGACCAGCTGGTCGCGCGCTGCTCCGTCAAGGGCGCGCGGATCTTCACGACGACCAACCCGGACAACCCGGCGCACTGGTTCCGCAAGGAGTACCTGAAGCGGCCCGCCGAGACCGGCCTGCGCAGCTGGCACTTCACCCTCGACGACAACCCGTACCTCGACCCGCAGTACGTCGCGTTCCTCAAGACCACCTACACCGGGCTGTTCTACCGGCGGAACATCCTCGGGCACTGGGTGCAGGCCGAGGGCGCGATCTACGAGGCGTTCGACGAGCAGCGTCACGTCGTCGCCGACCTCCCGCACATCCAACGGTGGCTGTGCGACGCGATCGACTACGGCACCACCAACCCGTACGCCGACCTCCTCATCGGGCTCGGCGTCGACCAACGGCTCTACGTCGTCTCGGAGTACCGGTGGGACTCGCGCACCGAACGCCGGAAGAAGACCGACGCCGAGTACTCCGCCGCACGCCGGCACTGGCTCGCCTCCGTGGCCCAGCCGCAGACCAACGTCCTCGGTGTCCACCCGGACTGGACGGTCGTCGACCCGTCCGCGGCCTCGTACATCGAGCAGCTGCACCGGGACGGCGTCTCCGGCGTCACCCCGGCAGAGAACACCGTGCTGGACGGCATCCGAACCGTGGCGGCCCTGTTCGCCGGTGACCGGCTGCGCGTACACCCGTCCGCGCGCGGGCTGATCGAGGAACTCCCGGGCTACTCCTGGGACGACGAGGCAGCGGAGAAGGGCGAGGACAAGCCCATCAAGATCGATGACCACTCGTGCGATGCGCTGCGGTACGGCGTCCGTACGACCGAGGCCCTGTGGCGGCCGCACATCCCGATGCTCCTGGAGGTGGCCGCGTAATGCCTCTGCCCACTGGCGACATGACGTGGCCACCCGTCGACGAGCGCGTCCAGTACGCCCTCGCCGACTGGGATGCCTGGTACTCCTCCGAGCCCGACCGCCTTGAAGCCCGCTACTCCGGCCGCGGCTACCGCGAAGCCATCGACCGGCCGGCGCAGCACCGCGGTGGCCTCGTTGGGCGCCTCGCTCGCTGGTTCTGGGGCCAGCCCACACCGGAGGGCGAGAAGCGCGACAAGCTCCACGTGCCGCTCGCCGGGGACATCGCCCGGACCTCTTCGGAGCTGCTGTTCTCGGAGCCGCCCAAACTCCTTGCCCCGGAGGGGGCCAGCGAAGCGACACAGCAGGCCCTCGACGCGCTCATGGAGGACGGTCTCCAGCCAACCCTCCTGGAGGCCGGGGAGATCTGCGCAGCGCTCGGGGGCGCCTACCTGCGCGTCGTCTGGGACGACGAGGTGTCCGACCGGCCGTGGATCGACACCGCGGCCGCCGACCGCGCCGTCCCCGAGTTCCGGTACGGGCGGCTCGTCGCGGTCACCTTCTGGACCGTCCTGGAGGCCGAAGGGCGCAACGACCAGAGGGTCTTCCGGCACCTGGAGCGCCACGAGAAGGGCCGCATCTTCCACGGCCTCTACGAGGGCTCCGCAACGAGCCTGGGCGCCGCACGGCCGCTCGCCGACCACCCCGAGACAGCACCGCTCGCCTCGATGGTCGACGAGGAGGGCGGCCTCGACACCGGCGCCCCCGACCACCTCACCGCGGCATACGTGCCCAACGTGCGCCCCGCGCGCGCCTGGCGGCACATCCCCACGGCCGCCTACTGGGGACAGTCGGACTTCCAGGGCATCGAAGGCCTGATGGACCAGCTGGACGAGACCTACTCGTCGTGGATGCGGGACGTGCAGAACGGCAAGGGCCGCATCGTCGTCCCCGACACGATGCTGGAGTCCCTCGGCCCCGGCCAGGGCGTGGCATGGAGCGAGGAACGCCGGGTCTACTCGGGGCTCAACATGCTCCAGCGGCCAGGCGACCCGAATCCGCTCACCGTCGTCCAGTTCGACATCCGGGTCCAGGAGCACCGCGACACGTGCGCCGAGCTCGTGGAGCAGGCGGTACGGCAGGCCGGCTATTCCTCCTCGACGTTCGGTGAGACCGGCGACGGGGCCGCGGTCACCGCGACCGAGATCCGCGCTCGCGAGCGCCGGAGCATGGCTACCCGCTCGCGCAAGACTCTGTACTGGGGCCCGGCGCTCGCCAGCATCACGGCCGCCTTGATGGCCGTACAGGCAGGCGACAGGTTCCGCGTCACGGGCTTGGACCTGGAGCCGCCGAAGGTGGAGTTCCAGGACTCCATCAGTGAGGGCCCGACCGAGTTGGCCACCACGGCCGAGCTGCTGCGCCGGGCCGAGGCAGCGTCCACGGACACCCTCGTGCGGATGATGCATCCGGACTGGGACGACCAGCAGGTTGAGGCCGAGGTCGACAAGATCCTCGGCGAGTCCGGGCGCGCGGTTGCTGACCCGTTTGAGACGGGAGCCGAGGGGGTGCCGAATGCCGGTATCCCCAGCGATGGCGGAGGACCTCGCGACTGAGGTCCGGCGCCTCTACGAGGACGCCGAGGCCTCGCTCCTGGAGCGCCTCGCCGCGGCCCTGGAAGCGGACATCGAGTCGCCCCGGTGGGCGGAGCTCAAGTTCGCGGCCGTGGGCGATCTCCGGCGGGCCGTGGAGACCGTCTCGACGGCTCTGGCGAATGACACGTCCGGTGCCGTCGCCGAAGCGCTGATCGAGGCGTACAACCGCGGCCGCCAGGCCGCCGTCGCCGAGCTCGGCGCGCTCGACGTCGGGCGGGAGCTGGTGGCCCGCCGGACGCTGCCCAACGCCGCGGCGGTCGACCGGCTTGCCGCCTCGATGGCGGAGGACACCCGGCCGCTTTACCAGCGCATCACGCGCGCGGTCGTCGACACCTTCCGCTCGATCGTGTCGCGGGTGTCCGGCGGCGTCCTGCTCGGCACGACGACGCGCCGCCAGGCCACCCAGAGGGCACTGGACCAGTTCGCCAGCCGAGGAATCACCGGGTTCGTCGACCGCGCCGGCCGCTCCTGGGACATGGCCGCCTACGCCGAGATGGCCGTACGGTCCGTCACCGCGCGCGCCGCGATCGAGGGCCACATCGACGCCCTCGCCGAGATCCAAGTGGGACTCGTCGTTGTGTCGGACGCACCGCTGGAGTGCCCGCTGTGCGCAGCGTGGGAGGGCGAGATCCTCACCCTGGCCGACCGCTCCGGCCCTCACACGATCCGTGCCGAGCACGAGATCGAGGACGGCCGTACGGTCGTCATCCATGTCGCGGGCAGTCTCCTTGAGGCCCGCGCAGCAGGGCTGTTCCACCCGAACTGCCGCCACAGCCTGAGCGCGTACCTGCCCGGCGTCACGACGCGGCCCGAGGCACCTCCGACGCCAGGGACGACGTACGAGGACACTCAGCGGCAGCGGGAGATCGAGCGGCACATCCGCCGGTGGAAGCGCCGTGCAGCAGCCGCTATGGACGACGACGCCCGCCGATCGGCGAACGCGAAGGTCCGCGAGTGGCAGAAGGCCATGCGCGAGCACGTGGCCGCGCACGAGCACCTGCGCCGCAAGCCTGAGCGCGAGCAGGTCCAGACTGCCCGGACGCAGCCGTCGGCCCGCGCAGAGAGCACCGAGGCCGCCAGGCTGCGTACAGACCCTGGCGCGCTGCGCGAGATGACGGAGGAGCAGCTGGCCACCGCCATGCGCTCCGGCCGACTGTCCGGCGAGGACCTCCGACGGGTCCAGGACGAGGTCGACCGGCGCGAGACCGAGGCCCTGCTCGCCCGTGCGCGCCCGGCCCTGCGCCTGGTCGACGACCTCACCGGGTTCTCCGACGACGAGCTCGCGCGACTGCTGCCGCACCTCAACACGGGTGACGTGCTGCGCCTGGCCGCCGAGATGGACCGCCGCGATGCCGACACCCAGCTTCCCGGGGTCGACGATCGGCTGGCGCGCATGTCGGACGAGCAGCTCGGGCAGCTCGCCCGGGACGCGAGCGGCGAGGACCTGGCGGCGATTGCTGCGGAGGCCGACCGGCGCCAGCTGCTCGCGGAGGTCTTCCCCGGTGGTCGCCTCGCCGCGGACCTCTCCGGCGTCGACGAGGACACCCTCGGGTGGGCGCTGCGCTACGCCAGCGCGCAGGACGCCGAACGGATCGCGGCCGAGATGGACCGCCGGCACCCAGCGACCCCGCTACCAGAAGCTGCGGGCGCGCACTCAGTGGAAGGGCAGCTCGCCGACCACGCCGCGATGGACGCCATCCTCGGGCCGGCGGGAACGCCGGACGACTGGGCGTTCCTCGCAGACGATCTGCCGGACCCGTTCGAGGGCATGTCGTCGACGGAGCGCTGGATCGCCGAACGCGAGGCGGAAGCCGAGTCGGCGCGCGGCGCGTACACGCGCGCGCAGGTCCGGGAGATGTACCGCGAGCACGTCTTCGCGCAGCTGCTGGCCGCCGAAGAGGCCACGAACGGCCGCCTGTTGAGCCGCAAGGCGCAGGCGGACGGTGTCGACCCAGTGTCGCTGTTCACGGGTCCGTCACACATCGCGTACGCGCGTGCCTCGGAAGAGCTGAAGCGGTGGTGGGAAGACAACCCGCGCACTACGCTTGCCGAGTACACGGAGCAGATCACCGGGCAGCGCAGCGAGGCCGCGGAGAAGGCCCGCAAGAACCGCGGTGATCAGCAGAACCGACTCTGACCCAGGGGGTACCAGGTGGGTCCGCGTGAGCAGCTGGTGAGGGCAACCAACGAGGGCGCCGAGGCCGCACGGCAGGGCGCTCACGTCACCGTGTGCCCGTACGCCGCTGGGGACCTCCGCCGTACCGCCTGGATCCGCGGCTACGCCAAGAATCGGCAGCTGCCGACCGCGTAGCGCTCCGACCGCTCCACCCCCTTTCAGGGCCCGCCACTGTGCGGGCCCTTTCTCATGCTCCCGGCACCCGCCGCACGGCGACCGCCGGACTATCCCGCACGGGAGATCAACATGCAGGTCCCTTTCAAGCACCCGCTGGCAACTCACGCAGCGGGCACCGTCCTTGGCCAGCGCCGCAACGGCTCGCCGATCTACGCCATCGCGGGTGGCAGCGGCGAGGGCGAAGGCGGCTCCGGCACCGGAACCCCGCCGCCAGCACCCGGCGGAGGGGGAACCCCGCCCGCGACGCCTCCAGCCGCACCTCCGGCCGCCACGCCCCCTGCGGGCGGCGACGGCACGGACTGGAAGGCCGAGGCCCGCAAGTGGGAGGACCGGGCGAAGGCGAACAAGACCGCTGCCGACGAGCTCGAAGCGCTCAAGGCCGCGAACATGAGCGAGCAGGAGAAGGCCGTCAAGGCGGCGAAGGCTGACGGCCGCACGGCCGCCCTCGCCGAGGCAGCTCCGCAGATCGCTCAAGCCCGGCTCGAAGCCGCTGCCGCTCGCGCGGGCGTCGACCTCGGCGAGTTCGCCGAGTTCATCGACCTCACCAAGTTCGTCGGCGACGGCGGCCAGGTCGACGACAAGGCCATCCAGGCCGCCGTCACCAAGTTCTCCAAGCTCGCGCCGAAGGGCGCGGGACGCTCCGGCGGCGACATGGGCGGCGGAGGCGGCTCCGGAGACCAGGGCGGCTCCATCGACAAGCAGATCGAGGACGCGACCAAGGCCCGCAACTTCGCCGAAGTCGTACGACTCAGGCGGCTCAAGGCCGCACAGACCACGTAAGGAGTAGGCCATGGCCGGCATCACCGGAATGGGCACCACCTTCAACCTCCCCAACTACGCCGGGGAACTCTTCGCGATCACGCCGGAGGACACCCCGTTCCTGTCGGCCATCGGCGGACTTACGGGCGGCGGCATGACGACGTCGCAGGAGTTCGAGTGGCAGACCTACGACCTGCGCGACCCGTCGCAGCGCACCAAGGTGGAGGGCGCGACCGCGCCGACCGCCGAGGAGCGCGTGCGGGCGAACGTGCGGAACGTCGTCCAGATCCACCAGGAGAAGGTCTCCGTCTCGTACACCAAGCAGGCCGCCATCGGCGCGCTGGCGACGCCCGGCGCGGCGCCGTTCCGCGGCGTGGACGGCTCGAACCCGGTCTCCAACGAGATGGACTGGCAGATCGCCCAGGCGCTCAAGTCCATCGCGCTGGACGTGAACTTCAGCTTCCTGAACGGCGAGTTCGCGAACCCGACCACGAACGCGACCGCCCGTAAGACCAAGGGCATCCTCGAAGCGATCGTGACGAACCGGATCGCCCGGGGCACCACGGTCACGGGCGCGACATCGGCGACGGACACGATCACTTCGACCGGTCACGGCCTGGTCGACGGCAACAAGATCGTGTTCCGGGACACCGGCGACGCGACCGGCATCATCGCTGGCCGCGTCTACTTCGTCGACCAGATCACCACCGACACCTTCAAGGTGTCCGCGACCAGCGGCGGCGCGGCGATCACCCTGGGCACGTCCTCGGGGATCTCCTACACGGTGCCGTGGTCGACGACCCTGGCGACCAGCCACATCGACGACCTGATCCAGCTCGCCTACGACAACGGTGGCGTCTCCGAGCAGGAGACGGCAACGATCGTGACGAACTCGGTCCAGAAGCGGGCGATCACCAAGGCGTTCGCCGACGCGTACGGCAAGTCCGTCATGGTCACCGAGGCCAACCGCAACGTCGGCGGCGTTAACGTGCAGACCATCGAGACCGACTTCGGCCGGTTCGGGATCATGTTGGACCGGCACATGCCGCAGGACACGATCCTGGTGGCGTCGCTGGAGCAGCTGATGCCGGTCATGCTGAACATCCCCGGCAAGGGCGTCATGTTCGAGGAGCCGCTCGCCAAGACGGGCGCCTCCGACGAGGTCCAGCTGTACGGGGAGATCGGCCTCAAGTTCGGCAACGAGCGCGCGCATGCGGTCATGAACGGCCTGGTGGTGTGACGTGGCGGTCTACGAGCGAGGCGCCGGCGCACACGTCGCCGAGCGGGTGCGGCCAGTACCGGGCAGCGAGGAGGCCGAGCGGTACGCCGCCCTGGCCGCCGACCCCGCGTCCGGGTGGCGCTGCGCCGAGCCCGACCCCGAGCCGGATCAGGAGCCGGTCGTCCTGGAGCGGCCGTCCAAGTCGGCGTCCAAGGCGGACTGGAAGGCTTACGCCGTCCAGGAAGGCATGGGCGAGGCCGAGGCGGACAAGGCCCCGCGCGACGAGCTGGCCGCGAAGTACACGGACGGAGGCGGTGACTGATGGCCCTCACCCGCACCAGGGTGGAGGTCAAGCTCACCGCCACCCAGACCAAGCCCGACGACCTGTCCGTCCCTCAGGACGCGATCGAGTACCTCAAGGCCCTGTCGTTCGTGGACGGGGCCGGGGCGGGTGCGGCGAATCTCGTCTTCCACGACAAGCGCACCCTCGCCGCGTCCGCGACGGAGAACCTGGACCTGGCCGGCGTCCTCAGCGACAAGTTCGGCCAGGCCCTCACCTTCGCCCGGATCAAGGCCGTGCTCGTCGTGGCGGCCGCGGCGAACACGAACAACGTCCAGGTGACCCAGCCCGCGGCCAACGGCGTCCCAGGCGTCTTCCTGGCCGCAGGCGACGGCATCTCCGTCCAGCCCGGCGGGGCGTTCCTGTGGGTGGCCCCGAGCGCCGCTGGCGCCGTGGTCACCGCAGGCACCGGGGACCTGCTGACGGCGACCAACTCGGCGGCCGGCACGTCGGTGACGTACGACGTGCTGATCCTCGGCGCGGCGACGTAGGGGGGTGCCCGGTGGCCAGGATCTACGCCACGGCGGACGACTACCAGGAGTTCACCGGGCAGACCCCGCCGTCGGACATCACCGTCCTGCTGGCCGACGCTACGCGGATGCTGGAGGCGGCCGTCTTCCGCCAGTGCCTTTTCGAGGCTGACGAGGACGGCTACCCCTCCAACACCCTCGTACGGCAGGCGTTCACCGACGCTGTGTGCGCGCAGACGCGGTGGTTCGATGACGTCGGGGACTCCACGGGGGCGTCTGCGGTCGGGTGGGGCAGCGTACGGCTCGGCTCGGCGCAGCTGTCCCGCTCGGTGACCTCCGTGTCGGGGGCATCCTCCCCTTCGCGGGAGATCGCCCCGGCGGTCTGGGACGTGCTCCAGGCCCCGGACCTCACCCCGGACATCTTCACGCTGGGGGCGGTGACGCAGACGTGAAGCTCCCTGGCATGTGGCTGCGTCACACCGTGACCGTGGAGCCGTACGAGGGCAACAGCGCGGTCGGGCCCCTGTACGGCCAGCCCGTCCAGGTGCGGTGCTTCCTCGAGGAGAAGAACCGGCTGGTGCGCGCGCCGGACGGCCGCGAGGTCACCAGCTCGACGACGTTCTACTGCCGTCTGGACGCAGTCGACGCACCGCCGGAGTCCAAGGTGACCCTGCCCGGTGACCGCCAGACCACCGTCATCGACCAGGCCCGGCACGACGGCGGTGGCCTACCCCTTCCGGACCACCTCGAAGTGCAGCTCATCTAGGAGGTGTCGCCGTGCAGTACACGCGGTTCAGCTTCTCGGGCCGACGCCAGTGGACCACGCGCGGCCGGCGCCTCGCCTCGGACGGGCTTCGGCGCGGCCTGGAGCACGTACTCGCGGAGTCCCGGAAGATCGTCCCCTTGGACGAGGGCACCCTCGAACGGTCCGGACGGGTCGACGTCGACGGCCTCAACGGTGCCGTCTCGTACGACACCGTGTACGCGCGCAGGCAG
This sequence comes from Streptomyces sp. cf386, assembly GCF_900103585.1. Taxonomy (GTDB): domain Bacteria; phylum Actinomycetota; class Actinomycetes; order Streptomycetales; family Streptomycetaceae; genus Streptomyces. The sequence continues at coordinate 698,119 of NZ_FNHV01000001.1, read as the reverse complement.
CACGAGGAACTGACCTGGAAGCACCTCCCGGGCAGGTCTGCGAAGTATCTGGAGATCCCGATGAACCGGGAACGGGACGTCGTGCTGCGGCTGATGGCGGTGGACCTGAGGAGGTGGCTACGTGGCTGACCTCCTCGACGGCCTGGCCCGCCACCTCCAGGACAAGCAGTTGGTCTCGTACCGGACGGCCTCGGCTGGGGGTGACTGCTTCCTGGAGTCGATGCCGCAGACGCCAGACGAGGCGGTCGTCCTGTCGACGTACGACGACGGCCGCGAGCCGGACAGCCTGCTCGGCTACGACGAGCCGCGCGTCCAGGTACGCGTGCGCGGAACGAAGGACCCCCGCGTGTCCCGGGAGCGGTGCAAGGCCATCTATGCCGAGCTGCACGGGCTCGGCCCTGTGACGCTGCCGGACGGCACCGAACTGATCCTGTCCGTCGCCCTCCAGAACGGCCCGGCGACGATCGGCACGGACGAGAACGGCCGGCACGAGCACGTCGTGAACTTCCGCATGGAGCACCGCGCGGTGACTGAGCACCGCGTGTAGCCCCTCAACTCCCCTTTTCCAGCCCGGGCGGTGTGCGCTGCGGGCATTTCGTCATGCCCCGGAGGAGACATGGCAGCGACCAAGTACAACGCCCGCGACTGCGAGTTCGAGATCGAGGACTTCAACACCCCCGGTACGTGGGTGGCGATCCGGACCGCCCAGGGCGGATCCGGCGAGGGTGGCGTCAACACCTTCAGCGTCGGCCACGAGTACGAGACCACCGACACCACGACCTTCGCCAGCGACGGCCGCGCCGAGTCGCAGAACATGCAGGAGGGCAAGACCCTCACCCTGGAGGGCTTCCGCCTCAAGGACAAGGTCACCGGAGCCCTCGATCCTGGGATGGCGCTCGTGGAAGCCCAGGCCGCGCGCCTCGGCGAGGACAGCCTCGTGGGCTTCCGCTTCGCGGCCCCGGGCGACGCGAACTGGACGGTGTGGGCGAACGCTCACTTCCAGCTCGGCGACTCCGGCGGCGGTAACAACGACAAGGTCGGCTGGTCTGTGACCGTGACCCGTTCCGGTCCCGACAGCACCGCGGCCAAGTCGTGACGGCCAAGAACACCCACGAGTCGTGGGACGCGTTCTGGGCCGAGGTGTCCGGCGGCCGTACGGAGATCATCCGTGGGGTCGAAGTCACCGTCCCCACGGACATGCCGCTCGGTTTCCAGGCCCGTCTCGAACAGCTCCGCCACCTCGGCGAGGAATCCCCGCTGGAGGAGTTCGAAGATCTCGTGTCGCCGCTCTTCGGTGAGGGCACCTTCGGCCAGTGGGTCGACGCCGGCATGGGGTCGAAGGAGTTCCTCACGGCCATCACGTGGGGCATGGCGCAGGCCAAGGGCACGGACATGTCGTTCCGCGAGGCCTACGAGATCGTCACCAGCGACGACCCGGGAAAAGCGGCGGGGGCGAACCGGGCAACGCGGCGGGCGGCAAAGACGACCGCTTCGAGTTCGCGATCCGCCGCTGGTGGTGGGCGGTCGAAGCCGACTTCGCGCGCGAGTACCGGCTCCAGCCGCAAGACATCGCAGCGCTGACCCGGCGCCGCTTCATCAACCTCCTCACCGGCCTCAGCCCCGAGGCCATCTTCCGCAAGGTCGCGGGCGACTACATCGCGGTCGTTGACGACAACGAGCAGATCCGCGCGGCCCTGCACTCCTGACCAACCACAACTCAACAGCGGCAGGGGGTGCTTGGCGTGGCCCTCACCATCGGCGAGCTGGTCGGTCTCATCAACGCGGACGACTCCGGCATGCGGCGAGGCCTGTCGGGTGCCGATCTGGCCATGCGGGGCTTTCAGCGGGACACCGAGGGGCGCCTGCGCCACCTGGACGGCCGCTTCGCCACTACCGGAGAGCTGATCGCGGCAGGCCTGCGCGAGGGAACCGACGAGGGCGACCGGTTCAGCCTCTCGCTCGGCCGGATTGCCGGGATGGCCGGCGGCCTGGCTGGGGTGGCGGGGTCGGTGGGCCGGATCGTGGCCATGCTCGGTGCTGCGGCTCCGGCCGCTGCCGGGCTGGCCACGACGCTGGCGAACATCGCTCCGGCTGCGGGTGTGGCGGCTACGGGCATCGTCGCGGTGCAGCTGGCGACGAACGCCGTCAAGATCGGTATGGCGGGAGTCAGCGACGCCGTGTCGGCCGCGTTCGACCCCTCGAAGGCCGAGGAGTTCGAGGAGGCCCTCAAGAAGCTCAGCCCCAACGCGCGAGCGTTCGTGCTGGAACTGAAGGGCATGTCGGAGGAGTTCGACGCCCTGAAGAAGAACGTCCAGGACCGGCTTTTCGAGCGCCTGGACGAGGTCCTGCGCGGCATGGCCGAGTACACGCTGCCTGTCCTCCACAACGGGCTGAGCAACGCCGCGGGCGCCGTGAACCTGATGGCCCGCAACGTGGGCAACGCGGCGATCGGGCTGAGCAAGTCCGGCACGCTCGGGCAGGCGATCAGCTCGGCGAACATCGGCCTGTTCAACCTGTCGCGGATCCCCGGTCAGTTGACGGTCGCGCTGGCCCAGGTTGCAGCAGCTGCCGGGCCCTCGTTCGAGCGGCTGACGAAGGCCGCCGGCAACGCCTTCGACAAGATCTCCGAGCGGATCTCGGACGCCTTCGAGTCCGGCCGGATGGAGCAGGCGATCGAGGACGCGATCGACCTGATCCGCGAGCTGGTGGACGTCGGCAGGAACGTCGGCAGGATCCTCGGCTCGGTGTTCGAGGCGGCTCAGACCTCTGGTGGGGGCCTGATCGGCACGCTGAAGGAGGTCACGGGCGCGCTCGCGGACGCGTTCGAGTCGCCGGAGGTACAGGCGGGGCTTCGGTCCCTGTTCGAGACCATGGGCCTGCTGGCGGAGACGGCCGCGCCGTTGCTCGGCCAGGCAATCAAGATGCTGGCCCCGATCCTGGAGGAGCTGGGGCCGCCGGTCCAGGAGCTGATCAAGGCGCTCGGTGATGCGCTGGGGCCGATCCTGGATGAGTTGGGGCCGGTGCTGGTTGAACTGGCTGGCGCCTTCGGTGAGCTGATCCTCGCAGCGTTGCCCCTCCTCAGCCTCGCAGGCGAGCTGATTGCCGAGCTGCTGCCGTCGTTGATCCCGCTCATCCGGATCGTGAGCGACATCATCGAGGAGCTGGCGCCCGTCATCGCTATGGCGGCCGAAGGGCTGGAGCTCCTTCTCCTTCCCATCCTTGAGGACATGGCGGAGTTCCTGGACGACGTCGTCGTCCCCGCGGTGAAGGGCTTCCTTGCGATCATGCAGGGCGATTTCACCACGGCTGCGGAGATCGGCCGCGACGTCATCAACGGCATGATCGACAGCCAGGTGCACGCGTTCGGCACACTGCCGGACCGTGTCAGGCCCTGGCTGGACGACTTCATCACCGGGACGACGGACGCTGGCCGTAACGCGGCGAGCGGACTCCTGAGGGGCGTGCGCGGCATGCTCAACGAGCTCACAGAGCAGATGGGCAAGGTCCCGGGGATTGCCCGCTCGCAGCTGTCCGGTATCGGCAGCACCCTCTACAACGCGGGAGCCGACCTGATCCGCGGCTTCATCAACGGCATCCGGGACATGATCGGCGGCGTCCGGTCCACGCTCAGCGACCTCACGTCCAACCTGACCTCGTGGAAGGGCCCGGAGGACGTCGACAAGCGGATCCTGCGCCCGGCCGGGCGTCTCGTCCTCGGCGGGTTCATCGACGGTATCGACGACCTGACCCCGGCTCTGCGGTCGCAGTTGCAGGGCCTGACCAGCGATCTGCCCGGCTTCGCGCTGCCCGACATGGCCATGGCCGGCGCCATGAGCATGGGTGCTGCCGGCGGGTACGGGGCGCCGACCCGCGTGGAAGTCGTCACCCGCAACGTCCTGGACGTGCGCGGAGGCGACGACGAGATGGTCCGTCTCATCCGCAAGTGGGCGGACATCGAGGGCGGCGGGGACGTCCAGGAAGCCTTCGGGAAGGCGGGGTGAGCTGATGGCCTACCCAACCGCGAAGATCGAAATCTTCGTCGGCGGGCAGTGGGTGGACATCACCGACGACGTCTACCTCCGCGCGCGCATCAGCATCACCCAGGGCAGGAGGGACCAGGCATCCCGCCCCGGCCCGGCCCGTTGCCGCTTCTACCTGAAGAACACTGCTGCGGCCAAGTACAGCCCGGTGAACCCCACTGGCGAGTACTACGGCCTTCTCAACATCGACACGCCGGTCCGGGTCAGCGTCAACCCCGCCGTCGCGCAGCGCTTCCGCTTCTTCGGGGACATCCCCAGCTTCCCGCTGGAGCGCAATCGAACCGACAAGGACCGGTGGGTCGCAGTCGACGCCTTCGGACCCCTCTACGGCCTCCAAAGGCGCAGCGCACCGCCACAAGACACGCTGCGCCGCCACATCGACGCGCACGGGCCGCTGGCGTACTGGCCGGGCACCGACGGGGAGAACGCCATCCAGGGCACGGAGGTCACCGGCGGCGGTTCCCCGCTGCGGTCGGTCGGCGAGGCCGGCTCCTTCTACCAGGGGCAACCGAACTGGGGGAGGGGACAGCTCGCGTCCTGGCTGGACCCGGTCGTGGAACTGCCCGCGCAAACCATCGGCTACGTCACCGCGACGATCTCCCCACGCACGATCAACGCCTGGTCCGTCGACCACGTCGTCAACAGCCGCGGCCCCGGCAACGTCACCAGCCTCCAGGTGTACGACACCGGCGCCCAGTCGGCCACCGTGCCCCGTGTCGAGTGGCGGATCGACGAATGGGGCAGCGGCAGCTTCAACCAGGTGCAGCTGCGCATCACCGAGCGACTGGACGCATCGTCGACGACCGCGATCCTGGCGACCATCAACGCCCCCGGCATCTATGACGGCGGCGTGCATCATCTGCGCCTGAAGGTCACTGACGACGGTGCCGGCGGGCTCGCCTGGGAGCTGTACATCGACGGCATCAGCGTGGCCAGCGGCACCCGAGCGACCGTGTTCCGCCCGCTCGAACAAGCCGTGTTCCGCTGGTCCCTCGTTGAAGGCGGCGGCGTCCCCACCGAGTCGGTGCCGTTCGGGCACCTCACCTACTGGGGCCCGAACGCCCCCGCGGCCATCGACACCTGGCGGGCCGTCCAGGGACACGTGCGCGAGCTCGCCGGGCGCCGTATCGAGCGTCTGTGCGCCGAGCAGAGTGTGCCGCTCCAAGTGAACGGCGACCTCGACACCAGCCCCGCCATGGGCCCGCAGAGACCGGGAAAGTTCCTTGACTTGCTGGCGAGTGCGGCAGCCGTGGACGGCGGGGTCCTGCACGAGGCCCGCGACGAGTTCGCGCTCGCCTACCGGACCAACGCATCCCGTTACAACCAAGGCCTGTGAGGTGAACACGTGGCGCTGGACTGCAAGTCGGTGTGGTCGGGGGCGCTGACCTCCACCTCGGTGCGGGTGGTCGCCGATACCGCCCCGCCCACCAACGGCTCCCTGCTGGTGGCCGACAACGAGGCCATGACGGGTGCGACGACGGTCGGCCCGGTCACCGCCACCATCAACGGCATCCTGGACTTCGCCGTGACCGGCCTGGACCCGGACACGCAGTACTGGTACGTCGTCGACGCGGGCGGCCTCAACAACTCGTACAAGGGCACGTTCCGTACCCACCCGGGCGCGGTCGGCGAGCCGCTGTCTTACATCTTCGGCGCGGCCGGAGACGCCGGCCTCGTCGGCGCCGGGGACGACTCGTACATCACCGACCAGGTCAGCAACAACCCGGTGTTCGACGTCATGCGCCAGCAGTGCGTCGACGAGTCCTGGACATGGTTCTCTCACCTCGGAGACCTGCACTACCGCAACTACAACGTCAACGACCCGGCGCTGTTCCGCGAGGCCTACGACGAGAACCACAACTTCAACCTCGGGTTCAACCCGGGCGCGCGGCAGGGGATGTTCCTGCGAGGGCAGGCCATCACCTACGTCTGGGACGACCACGACTTCGGCGGCAACGACAGCAACAGGACCGTCGCGAGCAACCCGGCCGCGAACCTGGTGTACCGCGAGTGCGTGCCGCACTACCCGCTTGCCGGGGGCAGCACCGGCATCTACCAGTCGTGGCAGGTCGGCCGCGTCCTGTACGTGGCCACCGACAGCCGCTCGTTCCGCGACCCCAACAGCGACCCTCAGGGGCCGGCCAAGACGCTGCTGGGCACGGCGCAGAAGCAGTGGTTCGAGAACCTGCTCCTCACGGCCCGCGACACCGGAGCCGAGGCCCTGGTGTGGCAGTCGTCGTCCAGGTGGATCGGCGGCACCGACACCTGGTCGTCGTTCGAGCACGAGCGCGCCGAGATGGTGCAGATGTTCGGCGACACCGGCTGGCTCGATCGCATGATCTTCATGACGGCCGACGAGCACGCCCTATCCCTCTGCTCTGGCCCGTACAACCCCTACGGGCACTTCCCGATGTTCATGTTCGCGTCGATGGACTCCAGCTACGGCACCAACAGCACGGAGATCTACGACGTCGGGCAGAACCAGGGGCGCCAGCAGTACGGCACGATGCGCGTCGCCGACAACGGGCACACCCTCTCGCTGACCGGCACCGGCTACATCAACGGCCAGGTGTGGAAGGCGTACACCAAGCATGTGCGCGTGGGCAGCAGCGTGCTGTCGCTCAACTACGCCGGTGGGCACATCCGCGACCCGTTCCGCCCCACCGTGGACACCGAGGCCATCGTCAACGACGTGACCGCGCAGAGGCAGGGGGGCGGTGAAGCCCGCTACACCCAGACGACGGGGCTGCGCGGTACCACGACGATCGGTTCGAAGCCGGGCAGTGTCACCGTGGAGGTCGCCTCCGATGACCAGCTCGGCAGCCAGGCATCGTGGCGCGTCCACGTAGGTACCAGCCCGGACGCCCGCATCCCCGAGGTGCACAGCGACCTCGCGAAGGCGGGGAACACCACCGGCCTCGCTGACCCAGTTGCCTCCGCCAGCCTCGGCAACAAGATGCTGATCACGAATCCGCCAAGCGATCTGCCGCCGGATGACGTGGAACTGATCGTTGAGGGGTACAGCGAGACGATCGGGGAGTACGAGTGGGCGTTCCAATCGAACGCCACCCCCGGCAAACTGTGGTCCGTCGCCCAGTTGGCGACCCCGCAGATCCTCGTCCAGGGCGACTTCGAGACCAGCCTCACGGGCTGGTCCGCGAACAACGGCAGCATCTCCCGCGTGGCTGCCCCCGGCATGTCGCCGTTCGGCGGGGCCTGGTCGGCGCAGATCACCCCGAACGGGTCCAGCGCGTCCGGCGGCATCAACGGACCGCTCACCGCGGCGGGCACGGTCATCCCGGGGGAGCAGTACATCGCCTCGTGCTGGGTGTACTCGCCGGGCGGCTGGTCGGACATCCAGGCCTGCGTGGACTGGCACAACGCCGCAGGCACGTTCCTGTCGTCCGGGCTCGGCTCCGGCACCGCCGTTCCCGCCGGGCAGTGGACGCTGCTCACGCAGACGCTCACCGCGCCCGCGAACGCCTCCCGGCTCGTGCCTCGGGCCCGCCACGGCGGCACCCCGGCGGCCGGGAACATCTGGCACGCCGACCAGATCACCGTGCGGGAAGCTCGGGCGACCGGCTACTCGGCCGGCCCGAACCGGCCCAACCGGCTCGACACGTCCGCGTGCCAGCTGGTGACCGCGGTGACCAGCAGCGGGACCAGCTTCACGGTGCACACGCCGCCAGACGGCATCTTCCCCCGTGCCCCGTGGATCATTTCGACGGGTCTGGCCAGCGCACCGAACCTGAAGCCCACCCAGTTCCCGTTCGACGTGCACCTCGGAGGGGAGGTGGCCCGGGTCACCGCGTGCGCGCCCGGCGCCTGGGACGACTTCGCCCGCACCACCTCCAACGGGTGGGGCACCTCGTCCTCGGGTGGGGTGTGGACGATCGCCAACGCTGCGGCGTCGGACTTCTCCACCAACGGCTCCGTCGGGCTGCACTCGCTCGGCTCGGTCAACTCCTCCCGGTACACGCACACACCGTCCCCGGCGGCCGACCTCGACCTGCGCATCGACGTCGCCACCAGCGTCCTCGCCACGGGCGGCAGCCACTATCTGCACCTGCTCGCCCGGTACCTGGACGTCAGCAACATGTACGCGGCGCGGCTGGCGTTCACCACCACGCAGACGCTGCAACTGGTCATCCAAAAGCGCGTGGCCGGCGCCCAGACGGACCTGGTGACGGTCACCGTGCCCGGCGTGCACGCGGCGGCCACGTTCTACACGGTCCGCTTCCAGCTGGCCGGAACAACGCTGCGGGCAAAAGCCTGGCGCGTGGGTCAGGCCGAGCCCGAGAAGTGGCAGGCGATCGTCACGGACACGTCCCTGACAGCGGCCGGCTCGGTTGGGGTGCGTTCAGTGCTGGACGGCGCGAACACCAACCCGCTGCCGGTGGTCTTCTCCTACGACAACTTCGAGATCACCAACCCGCAGCGCATGACCGTGACGCGCAGCATCAACGCAGTCGCCAAGCCGCAGGCCGCGGGCACTGCGCTGTCGCTCGCCCAGCCCGCCCCCGTCGCCCTGTAGGAGGCCTTGCGTGTCCATCCCCCAGTGGTTCGCCGGGCAGGTGATGACGGCGGACGGCATGAACGCCCGGCACCCGAGGCTGATCATCCAGCAGAACGACCAGACCGTGAACAACTCGACGACGCTGGTCAACTCGGAGATCACGTTCACGCCGGAGCCGAACGCCCTCTTCGCCTACGAGCTGTTCATCTCCTACAGCGCGGTCGACGGCGGCGACTTCAAGTGGGCATGGAACGCTCCGGGCGCCCCGCTCGCCTCGTTCACGGCCGGATATGCCGCGACCGCAGCGACGACCAGCGCCGACACCGGATCGCTGATCATCTTCAGGCGGCCGGGCAACACCACAGCCCGCATCGCTGGCGGCACCGACACGACGTCGCCGCCCGGCCGTTTCCACTCGGCCTACGACCGTGGCACGTTCACCACGGACGGCACGGGCAGCTCGGTCACGATGCAGTTCGCGCAGAACACGGCCCATGCGAGCGACACGATCCTTCGTGGCGGCAACCAGACGCGCTTGTTGTACTGGCGCATCGGCTGATCCTCGTCCCACCCCTCACGCCCCGCGCCCATACGGCTCGGGGCCTTCTTCATGCCCCGGAGGGCCCATGCAGCTCGTCACCCGTAAGCAACTGGGCTGGCCCGCCTCGGCAGCCCCCACCCAGGCCTCGGCCAGGGGCGTCAAGGTCCACTACACCGGCAGCGCGGTCTCCACGGCCCTGCTGAAGGACCACCAGCGGTGCATCGACTTGTGGCGGGACATCCGCGTCGCTCACCTCGCGAACGTCGCCGAGGGCTACTCGGACGTGGCGTACAACTACGCGGCCTGCGTGCACGGCTACGTTCTCGAGGGCCGCGGTGTCGGCCGCCGTACGGGCGCGAACGGCAGCCAGCCGTTGAACAAGGCGCACTACGCCGTCCTCGGCCTGATTGGCAGCTCGGGGCTCACGGAGCCGACCGACGAGCTCCTCGGCGCGATCCGGGACGCGATCGAGCACCTCCAGGAGCACGGTGCGGGCAAGGAGATCAAGGGCCACAAGGACGGCTACGCGACCTCGTGCCCGGGCGGCCCGCTGTACGCGTGGGTGCAGCAGGGGGCGCCCTGGCCGGGCGGCACCAAGCCGACCACGTCGACGCCTTCGCGGCCGGTTGTGGACCTCTCGAAGCTCATTGCCGCGCGGAGGGCCGACCCGCCCAAGTCCGGTACGCCTGTCTCGTATTCCGGTGTGAAGACCGTGGAGGCCGCGCTCGTCGCCGAGGGCCTCCTCTCCAAGAGCCTGGCGGACGGCCACTTCGGCACCGCCACTGTCACGGCGTACGCGGCGTGGCAGCGCCGTTGTGGCTGGTCCGGCGACGACGCCGACGGCACGCCCGGCATCGCATCCCTCACCAAGCTCGGCAAGCGCCGCGGCTTCGACGTCAAGGAGTAACCACCATGGCTGCACGCGTAGAGAAGAAGGTCACCGCGGCGACCGCCGGCACGTTCGTGGGCAGCACCGCGCTGCTCGGCGGCCTGGAGGCCGTGCGCGACAACGCCGAGCTGGTCAGCTGGATGCATCCGGGCCTGGCTCCGTTCGTCCTCGCTCTGGTCCCCACGGCGATCACGTTCGTGTCCGGCTGGGTCACCAAGCACACCCCGCGCGGCCTGTCGTAGGGAGCCACCTTGGACGCCACCACCATCGGCGCGATTCTCGCGCTCGCTGGGGTCCTGTCCGGCAGCGTGGTGGCGTACCTCGGCAAGCGGGGAGAGCTCGCGACCACCCGCATGAACTCGGAGATTGATCAGATTCAGGAGGAGCGCGACGGGCTGCGCGCGCAGCTGGCCGCGCGCGACGCCAGGGTCGGCGAGCTGCTCAAGCAGCAGGGCGACGACTACGTGACGATCGCCCGCCTCCGTGCCCAAGTCATCACCCTGGGAGGCGATCCACTGTGACCCGTGCTGAACGGGCGCTCGCCGGGCGCTGGCGGTGGATCGCCGTCTTTTGCTGGCTGCTGGCCCTGTCCGGTGTGGCCGTCGTCGGCTGGACTTGGTACAGCCAGCTGGCCGACGAGGCAGACCGTCGCGGCTCGGCCGTGAGCGTCCTGGCCTCCGACGTCCGTGTCCTGCGCGAGCAGGTCAAGGCGGCCGGGGAGACGCCAAAGGTGCCCGACCCGAGCCAGGCCGTCGAGGACCTCGACGACCGCACCCGGGTCCCCGTCCCCATCCCCGGAGCCCGAGGAGCCCAGGGCGAGCAGGGGGAACCGGGAGAACCAGGGGCGTCCGGCTCGCCCGGCGAGAACGGGACCGACGGCACCCCGGGCAAAGACGGGGCGCCCGGCACGCCTGGCACGGCCGGATCGCCGGGCACTCAGGGCGAGCCTGGTATCCCGGGCACCCAGGGCGAGCGCGGCGAACAGGGCGTCCAGGGCGAGCGCGGCGAGCAAGGGGAGCAGGGACCGCCCGGACCCGACTGCCCTGACGGCTACAGCCTCCAGGCGCCAAGCTGGGACCCCGACGCCTTGGTCTGCCGACGAGATGGAGCACCGGATCCGGAGCCGACCGGCGGCGGACTGCTTTCCGCGGGCCTTGACCCGAACCGCCGCCAGTACCCATGAACAAACGCCCCCTCTCGCCTTCGGGCGGGAGGGGGCCTTTCGTCATGCCCTGATGCGAGCAACTCGGCCAACCCGCACAGCAATCCGCGAAATTTCGAGCAATCAGCGCCAGCACTCACGCCATGCCGAGCACACTGAGTACCCCAACCGCCACGAAAGGTTGAGATCATGGCACTTGAGTTCCTCGGCAGCAGCAACACCTCACAGGGCGGCGGCTGCCCGTCCTTCTACCGCGACACCGAGACGGGCGACATTATCGTCCAGGGCATCTCGCTCACCGACCCCGACAAGCGCGCCCAGCTCCTCAAGGTCAAGCCCGGCGAGGACGCCGTCGTCGTGCCGGCCGTCTTGTTCGCGCTCCACGCCGAGAAGGTGGCCGGTGCCTGAGCTGGTCAGCGGCGAAGCATTCCTCCGTCTCTTCCGGGAGGCCGAGCACACCGCGTACCGGCTGGAGGTTCGCACGTCGTACGGCATCCCCGAGGAGGACGAGCCGTACGGCCGTTTCCTCGCGGGCGATGACCCCGGCCTCGACTGGTTCGAGCCCTGGTTGGACCTGATGCGCGAAGAGACGAGCAAGGGCAAGCGGGTGGAGCGGGTTCGCGTCATCGACGAACCGCCTTCGGACTACCTGCGGTTCGAGCTGTGGGGCACGCCGTACAACCTGGCCGTAGGCGAGGACATTCGCTATCTCACGAGGCCTCAGGCCAGCGCCCTTGGCCTGCCCGCGTACGACTACTGGCTCTTTGACAGCCGGGCTGTGGCCCGGCTCCAGTTCGGCGAGCACGACCGCTTCCTCGGCGTCCTGCTCTCCGACGAGCCGGCGGACGTCTTGCGGCACGTGCAGTGGCAGGGCGCGGCATGGCACCATGCGATCACCTTCGAGGACTACCAGAAGGAGCACGCGCCTCCCCAGTGAGCGACTATCAGGCGGCCCGGATCGCACTCGGCGCGCGGCTGCGGGAGCTGCGCGCCGAGGCCGGTCTGAACGGTAAGCAGCTCGCCGAGGGTCTCGGCTGGCCGCCGTCGAAGGTGTCGAAGCTGGAGAACGCCAAGCAGAGCCCGACGGCCGAGGACCTGCGCGTCCTGGTCGGCGTCCTCGGCACTCCCGAGGCCCTCACGGAGTTGATGGGCCGGCTGCGCACGCTGGAGACCCACTACGCCGCGTGGCGGCGACAGCTTGCCGCGGGTGTACGCGCACGCCAGGAGGCGTGGCAGGCCACGGAGGGCACCGCTGGAACGGTCCGCAACTTCGAGTCCGCCTGCATCCCCGGGCTGCTCCAGACCGCGGAGTACGCCCGGCACATGTTCGAGCGCACCACTGCCCTGCACCGGACGCCCCCCGACATCGAGGCTGGGGTCAACGCGCGGATGCAGCGCCAGCAGGCCCTCTACGCGCCAGGCCGGGACTTTCGGTTTCTGGTCTGGGAGTCCGCCCTGCATATGGTCCTGTGCCCCCGTGAGGTGATGGCCGGCCAGCTGGACCGCCTGTCCGGAGTGTTCGGCATGACCACTGTGGAGCTCGGCATCGTGCCCCTGGGGGCGGATATGACGGTGGTCCCCACTCACGGCTTCTGGCTGTTCGACGACCAGTTGGTCATGGTGGAGACGATCGGTGCCGAGCTGCGCGTCACGGACAGGGCCGAGATCGACCTGTACCGGACGGTGTGGGAAGAGCTGGAGCGGGTGGCCGTCACCGGGCCTCAGGCGCATCGTCTGATCGCCCGGGCGAGGGCCACTCTTGAGCTGATGTGAGCAACCTCGGGAACCGCTCGCCTACGCGTGAGAAATCCCGAGAAATCGCGCCGCATTGCGGCAACCCCGTTGCCTACGGTCCTGGTCATGGCCCTATCGAAGTTCGCCCAGCGGTACGAGGCCGGGGACGCGTGGCTCGCCGACTGCTCCGCGCACCCGGACCTCGTCCGTGCGGCGTGGGCCAAGGAGACACTGGCTCCGATCGCCTCGGGCGAACGCTGGCTGGTTGCTGAGGCACGCCTCGCGACCGCCTATCTGCTGATCGGCCGCATCCGCGATGAGCACCGGGGCCCCATCCTCGCCGACCCCGAAGCCGACAAGCTCTGGTGGCTGATCCCGCCTGACGCAGCCGAGGAGCTCGCCGACGTGCGCCAGCTGGCGGTGCAGCCCGCGGGCTGGACCCTGCTCTGCCCGCCAACGCGCTGGCTGGTCGGGGGCCGGATGTGGATCACGTATCCCGACGGTTCCGGGCAGCTCACCGATCCAGCCGTACTCGCCGCCGCGTTCGGCCCCGGTGGGTACCGACTCCACACGGAGGCAACACCATGACGACGACTACGGCCGCGCCCGAGACAGATGAGGCCAAAACCGAGACGCTCGGCGAGCTGCTGATCGCATCATCCACGTTCGACCGGGGTCGTGCGGCCGCTCAGGCCCTGGCAGAGGAGGAGACAATCCTCGCCTTGGACAGCGTGCGCCGCCTGCTCGTCATAGAGGGCGACGACGGTCCGGTGTGCCGCTGGGAAGGCCTGATGGGCCGTCTGTACGGGCTCGGCCTGGACGACGCGCAGCGGGCGTTCCTTGGCCTGGTGCTGGGCATGGTGGGCATCGGCCTGCACACCCTGTCGGCGGTGGAGGAGCTGGACGAGCGCCGTCTCCTCATCCTGATGCGGGCGATGCCGGTCCTTGCGGGCAACGACAGGGTCGCGGTCGGCACGCGCCTGTAGAGCCTCGGCGCCGGGACGGCAAAAGGCCGGCGCCGAGACGGCGGTCGCCTCCGTCACCCCCGGCGGGGGCGGCCGCTCAGCGTACGAGGTCGGCGAGCGTGACATCCAGAGCGTGCGCGAGCAGCACAAGGTCCCGGAGGTCAGGGGTGCTGACGGCGTTCTCCCACCGGCTGATGGTCTTGTGGTCACGGCCGATGCGGTCGCCGAGCTGTATCTGAGTGAGGTCGGCTTGTCGGCGCGCTTCGCGGATCTGCACCCCAATGGCCCGTTGGCGGGTGAGGACCCAGGGGGGCGGGGGGTTGTCTGGCACCCGACCACGCTGAATTGATCATGATGGGAAGTCTTTACCTGGCTGGGTAAATTTGGCGATCATGGGCATGCGGTAGATATATGCGCTCACGCGCTCTTGGGCGCCCGCCCCGTCGACGGACCGGAAACCGTCGGCGGGGCGGGCTTTTTCTCGGCAGAGTCGCGCAGGCATATGCCGAGTTGCTAGAAAACGTGTTCGAATCCGGCTAGCGTCTACACACGTCGGCCCCGGTCGGCGGAGGACCGGAAACCTCCGTCGGCCGGGGCCGTGTCGTGCTCGCTGAGGGCCCTGCTCGAACCTGCCGCCGTCTCACACATATCTCACAGAGCCTGTGTGAGGCGGCGGCCAAATCAACTCTGAACTGGACGTTTGCCGTCCCGCATGGACCTCGTGGACACCATGGACGCCACGTAAGCTAGGGAGCATGGCCTACGAGATTCCGGTGACGCAAGCCAGGGCTGAGCTCGCCGAACTGATCAATCGCGTGGTGTACGGCGGTGAGCGCGTCGTCGTGACGCGTCACGGCAAGCCCCTCGTCGCCCTCGTCTCCGCTGCTGACCTCGAGCGACTCGACGCCCTGGACGCGCCGGTCGAGGAGCAGGTGATCAGCGCGGTCTCCGGCGTCCGCGGGGTCGCTTCCGCTCCCCGCGAACGGCAGCGGTTCGGCATCGCGGCCGAGCATCGGGGGCCGACCCCCTCGTAGAGCCGGCTCCCGGTTCCTTCGAAACAGGCCGAAACGACAGGACCGTGCACCCCCGTCCGCTACAGCGGGGGTGCACGGTCGGTTCGGTGTGGCCGGACGGTCAGCCGACGGTGGCCAGTTCCCGCTCGGGTGCGGGCTCGGCGGTCGTCGTACGTGCCTTGAGGGCGCTCCCCAGCAGTACGGCGCCCAGGCCCAGCGCGGCCCACCAGGTCAGCGTCAGGGCGGGGCCGGTCGCCGCGGCGCCGTCGAAGAACGACACCGAGCGCAGCAGGCTCGCGCCCGCGCCCGGCGGCAGCCACTGACCGATCGTGCCGACCGGCTCGGGCAGCATCTGCGGAGCCGAGGACGCCCCGGAGAACGGGTTGCCGAGGAACATCACCACGAACGACACGATGCCGATGCCCGCGGCGCCGATCAGTGCGGCGAGTCCCGCGACGGCGGCGCTCACGGCGAGCGTCGAAAGGGCGAGCACCCCCGCCTCCGCCCACCAGCCGCCGGTGAGGACCCCCAGCCAGCTGTGCGCGAGGGCGGCCGCGGTCATGCCGATCAGAGCGGCGGCGCCGACCAGGGCGCTCACGGCGTGGATGCCGCGCAGCCCGAGCAGGGTCACCGCCGCGCCGGCCGCCATGCCGGCAAGGGCGAGCGGCAGGACGCTCGCGCTGAAGGCCGCGCCGCGCGGGTCCGTCTCGGATGCGGACACCACGTCGACCGTCCTGACCTCGGTGCCCTCGGCGGCGGCCTGGTGGGTCACCGCCTGCTGGAGCAGCTGGGCGACCGTCGGGCTCGCGGCCGAGGCGGTCAGCAGCTCGGGCCCCTGGGGTGTGACGACGACGGCGCCGTATACGGTCCGGTCCTCGATGGCCTCCCGGGCTGCGGCCTCGTCGGCGTAGCGGTGGATCTCGAACGCGCCGTCCTGCTGTGCAAGCTGCCGCTCCACCTGGGCCGTGGCGGCGGTCGGCCCGGCCACGCCGAGCGGCAGATCGCGCGGAGCGGTGCGGGCGGCCGGCCAGGCGAAGGCCCACAGGGCGAGCGCGGCGAGCACGGGGACGAGGACGACGACCGCGATCAGGCGCCGGGGTGCGGCGTTCCCGGGCGGTGCGGCGGAGGGGGTGGACATGGGGTCTCCCTCTGAGGGTCTCGAGGCGTGGGCGCTAAAAAGAAGGATCGTTCGTTTTACTTCTGCTCCCACCGTCCTGCCGATGTCGGTCCTTGTCAAGAAGGAATGTTCGTTTTACTTTGTGGACCATGGCCCGCGTATCCCAGGAACACCTCGACGCCCGCCGCCGGCAGATCCTCGACGGCGCCGCGCGTCTCTTCGCGCGCAACGGCTTCCATGCCACGTCGATGCAGGACGTGCTGAAGGAGGTCGACCTCTCGGCCGGGGCGGTGTACCGCTACTTCAGCGGCAAGGACGAGCTGATCGCCGCGATCGTGAAGGAGGTGCTCGGCGAGATCCGCGCGGCCTTCGCCGACGTCACCCGGCAGAGCCCGCCTCCGCCGCCGGACATCCTGGTCGGCCTGGTCATGGGACGGACGCTGCGCGTGTGGTCGTCCCTGAACGCCGAGGGCGAGCCGCTCTTCCCGCGGCTGATCATGCAGGTGTGGGCCGAGACCGTGCGCAACGAGGAACTGGCGGTCGTCCTGACCGACGTCTACACCGAGCTGCGCGACAGCTGGGTGCTGGCCGTCGAGGCGTACCAGGACGCCTCGATGATGCGGTCGGACATCCCCGCGGACCATGTGGCACGCACGATGATCGCCACCGTGCAGGGGTTCGTCGCCCAGCAGGCCCTGTTCGGGGCGGCGCCGGTGGAGGTCCTGCAGAACGGTCTGCGCGGGCTGATGAGCATGTCGGCCCCACCGTCGGACGGCTGAGAGATCACAGCTCGGTTAACTTGCTTGAAATGCGGTCCAACTAGCCTGCCGATCGACGCCACCAGGGACTTTGCCCGGATGGCTGCGGCAACCGGACCCCGCACGGTCCGGAGCGAGGACTGTGAGGTGGGACGTGCAACTGACCCCGCACGAGCAAGAGAGGCTGCTGATCCATGTGGCGGCCGACGTCGCCGAGAAGCGCCGGGCCCGGGGCCTCAAGCTGAACCACCCCGAGGCGGTCGCCCTCATCACGTCGCACATCCTCGAGGGCGCCCGGGACGGCCGCACGGTCGCCGAGCTCATGTCCTCCGGGCGCAAGCTGCTCACCCGGGACGACGTCATGGAGGGCATCCCCGAGATGATCCACGACGTCCAGGTCGAGGCGACCTTCCCGGACGGCACCAAGCTCGTCACCGTCCACGACCCGATCGTCTGACGGGGGGCCCGCCGTGATTCCCGGAGAGATCCTTTTCGCCGAGGACCCGATCGTCTACAACGAGGGCCGTGAGGTCACCCGGCTGACCGTCCTCAACGCCGCCGACCGGCCCGTCCAGGTCGGCTCCCACTACCACTTCGCCGAGGCCAACCCCGGTCTTGACTTCGACCGCGCCGCCGCGCGCGGCAAGCGGCTCAACGTCGCCGCCGGCACCGCCGTGCGCTTCGAGCCCGGGATCCCCGTCGACGTCGAACTCGTCCCGCTCACCGGTGCCCGTGTGGTGCCCGGGCTGCGCGGGGAGACCGGAGGTGCCCTCGATGCCTGAGATCTCCCGTGCCGCGTACGCCGACCTGTTCGGCCCGACCACCGGTGACCGCATCCGGCTCGCCGACACCGATCTGCTGGTCGAGATCGAGGAGGATCGTTCCGGCGGTCCCGGACTCGCCGGTGACGAGGCCGTGTTCGGCGGCGGCAAGGTCATCCGCGAGTCCATGGGCCAGTCGCGAGCCACGCGCGCGGAGGGCACCCCCGACACAGTGATCACGGGCGTCGTGATCATCGACCACTGGGGCATCGTCAAGGCCGACGTCGGCATCCGCGACGGCCGTATCACCGGCATCGGCAAGGCGGGCAACCCCGACACGATGGACGGGGTGCACCCGGATCTCGTCATCGGCCCCGAGACCGAGATCATCGCCGGCAACGGGCGGATCCTGACGGCAGGCGCCATCGACGCGCACGTCCACTTCATCTGCCCGCAGATCGCCGACGAGGCGCTCGCCTCGGGCACCACCACCCTCATCGGCGGCGGCACCGGACCCGCCGAGGGCTCCAAGGCGACCACCGTCACGCCCGGCCCCTGGCATCTCGCGCGGATGCTGGAGGCGATGGAGGGCCACCCCGTCAACTTCGGCCTGCTGGGCAAGGGCAACACCGTCTCCCACGAGGCGATGCTGTCCCAGATCCGCGGCGGCGCGCTCGGCCTCAAGCTGCACGAGGACTGGGGCTCCACCCCCGCCGTCATCGACGCCTCGCTCACCGTCGCCGACCAGACCGGCATCCAGGTCGCGATCCACACGGACACGCTGAACGAAGCCGGCTTCGTCGGTGACACGCTCGCCGCGATCGCCGGCCGGGGCATCCACGCCTACCACACCGAGGGCGCGGGCGGCGGGCACGCGCCGGACATCATGACCGTCGTCTCCGAGCCGCACGTACTGCCCAGCTCGACCAACCCGACCCGGCCGTTCACCGTCAACACCGCCGAGGAACACCTCGACATGCTGATGGTGTGTCACCACCTCAACGCGGCCGTGCCCGAGGACCTCGCCTTCGCCGAGTCGCGGATCCGGCCGTCGACCATCGGGGCGGAGGACATACTGCACGACCTGGGCGCGATCTCGATCATCTCGTCCGACTCGCAGGCCATGGGACGCGTCGGCGAGGTCATCATGCGGACCTGGCAGACCGCCCATGTGATGAAGGGACGGCGCGGTGCGCTGCCCGGGGACGGGCGGGCCGACAACCTGCGGGTGCGGCGGTACGTGTCCAAGTACACGATCAACCCCGCACTCGCGCAGGGTCTCGGCGCCGAGATCGGCTCCGTGGAGACCGGCAAGCTCGCCGACCTGGTGCTGTGGGAGCCGGCGTTCTTCGGCGTCAAGCCGCACCTCGTCATCAAGGGCGGGCAGATCGCGTACGCGCAGATGGGCGACGCCAACGCGTCCATCCCGACGCCGCAGCCGATCCTGCCCCGGCCGATGTTCGGTGCGATCGGGCGGGCACCGGCCTCGAACTCGGTCAACTTCGTGGCGCCGCTCGCCATCGAGGACGGACTGCCGGAGCGGCTCCAGCTCGGGAAGCGGTTCGTGGCCATCGAGTCGACGCGCGGGGTCACCAAGGCCGACATGCGTCAGAACGACGCGCGGCCCGACGTGCGGGTCGATCCCGACAGCTTCGCCGTGCACATCGACGGCGAGCTGGTGGAGGCCACGCCCGCGGCCGAACTGCCCATGGCCCAGCGGTACTTCCTGTTCTGATGGCTGGGCTCTGATTCTGATGGCTGGTGTCTGATGTCGCGGGCAGCACTTCTCGTCCTCGCCGACGGCCGATTTCCCGCCGGGGGCCATGCGCACTCCGGTGGTGCGGAGGCGGCCGTCAAGGCGGGGCGGATCACCGGGGCCGCGAGCCTGGACCACTTCTGCCGGGGGCGGTTGCACACGGCGGGGCTGGTCGCGGCCTCCCTCGCCGGGGCGGCCGCGCTCGGGGTCGATGTCGTGGCCCTGGACGAGGCCGCCGATGCCCGTACGCCGTCACCCGCGTTGCGTACGGCCGCGCGCAAGCTCGGGCGTCAGCTGATGAGGGCGGCTCGGGCGACCTGGCCCTCCGAGGAACTCGACGCCGTGGCGCGGGAGTTCCCCAAGGGGGCGCACCAGCCGGTGGTGCTCGGGCTGGCGGCTCGGGCGGCCGGGCTGGGGGCGGTTGATGCCGCGTACTGTGCGGCGTACGAGAGTGTGAGCGGGGCGGCGAGTGCGACGGTGCGGTTGCTGAGTCTCGATCCCTTTGACGCTACGGCTGTGCTGGCGCGGTTGGCGCCGGAGATGGACCGGGTTGCGGATCGGGCGGTGGAGGCGGCTCGGCGGGTGGTCGACGACGGGGTCGATGCGCTGCCTGCGGCTTCTGCTCCGTTGCTGGAGATCGGGGCGGAGGTGCATGCGGCTTGGGGTGTGCGGCTGTTCGCGTCCTGAGGGTTTTCGCCCCCGCCGCCCCTACCCGTCCCATCCCCAGGGGCTCTGCCCCTTCGACCCCGCTGGGGCTGCCGCCCCAGACCCCGCTCCGGCCCTGAAGGGGCCTTGTCCTCAAACGCCGGACGGGCTGAGATGCGCGGACCGGCGTCACACGCCGAGGCCCCATATTTGCCGGTCCATCGATGAAAAGGAGCCGCCCATGCACCTCGACCACTCCCACGACGGTCCCGCCGCCGTCAGCGCCGACGCTCACCGTCCCGACGGCTCGCGCCGCGCCCTGCGTATCGGTCTCGGTGGGCCCGTCGGGTCCGGTAAGACCGCCACCGTTGCCGCGCTCTGCCGGGCGTTGCGGGACGAGTTGTCCCTCGCCGTCGTCACGAACGACATCTATACGCGTGAGGACGCCGAGTTCCTGCTGCGGGAGGCCGTGCTGCCGCCCGAGCGGATCACGGCCGTGGAGACGGGGGCCTGTCCGCACACCGCGATCCGGGACGACATCTCCGCGAACCTCGAAGCCGTCGAGGATCTGGAGGACGAGGTCGGGCCCCTCGATCTCATCCTGGTCGAGTCCGGCGGGGACAACCTCACCGCCACCTTCTCCAAGGGGCTCGTCGATGCGCAGGTCTTCGTCATCGATGTCGCCGGTGGGGACGACATTCCGCGCAAGGGCGGTCCGGGTGTGACGACCGCCGATCTGCTCGTCGTCAACAAGACCGACCTCGCGCCGTACGTCGGCTCCGACCTGGCGCGGATGGCCGCGGACGCCAAGGCCCAGCGGGCCGAGCTGCCGGTGGTGTTCCAGTCGCTCAGGAGCGAGCCCGGCGTGCAGGACGTCGCCGACTGGGTGCGGGCCCAGCTCGCCGCGTGGGCGGCATGACGACGGTGGCCGGTGGGGTACGGGCCGTCGCGCGGATCGTGGCCCGGGACGACGGGCGGGGCGGCGCCTCCCTGCCCGTGCTCGACAGCGAGGGGCCGCTGGCGCTCAGGCGGACCCGGGGGAGCGGTGCGCAGGCGCGGGTCATGCTTGTCGGCGCGATGAGCGGGCCCCTCGGCGGCGACCACTTCACCGTCGAGGCCGACGTGGAGCCCGGTGCCCGGCTGCGCGTCGGTTCGGCTGCCGCCACCATCGCGCTGCCGGGGCAGAGCAAGGGCGGGGCCCGTTACGACGTACGGCTCCGCGTCGCCGACGGCGGTGAACTGCACTGGCTGCCCGAGCAGTTGATCTCCGCCCGGGGCAGCGATCTGCACGTCACCACCCGCGTCGACGTCGGTGCGACGGGACGGCTCGTGCTGCGTGAGGAGCAGGTGCTCGGGCGGGTGGGGGAGGAGTCCGGGCGGCTGAGCAGCCGGATCCGGGTGGGTGTCGCGGGGCGGGTGGTTCTTGATCAGGAGCTTGCCTGTGGGCCCGGTGCGCCGGGTGGCTGGGACGGCCCCGCCGGGCTCGGCGGGTATCGCGCGGTCGGGCAACTCGTCGTCGTACGGCCCGAGTTCGCGGCTGCTCCGGTGATGGCCCGGCTGCTCGGGGACAACGCCGCCGTCATGCCCCTCGCCGGGCCCGCCGCCCTGGTGAGCGCCGTGGCGGCGGACGCGCTGCGGCTGCGTGAGGTGCTCGACGAGGCGCTCGCCGCCGTCGGCTGAGTCCCCCCCGCGAGGGCGGGTCAGCTTATGGGCAGCCGCGGGAACTTGCGCTCCTTCTCCGCCTTGGCCTTGGCCTTGGCGGCGGCTTCCTGCTCGGCCTTGGCCACGGCCGCGTACTGGTCGACGTACTCCTGCTCGGACAGGGACAGGATCGCGTACATGATCTCGTCGGTCACCGCGCGCAGGATCGCCTTCTCGTTCTCCATGCCGTCGTAGCGGGAGAAGTCGAGGGGCTCGCCGAAGCGGATCGTCACCGGGTGGATGTTCGGGATGACCTTGCCCGGCGGCTGTGCCTCGAACGTGCCGATCATCGCGCAGGGGATGACCGGGACCCGGGCCTTGAGGGCCATCACCGCGACGCCGACCTTGCCCTTGTAGAGGCGGCCGTCGTGCGAGCGGGTGCCCTCGGGGTAGATGCCGAGGAGCTCGTCCTTGCTGAGGACGCCGAGGCCTTCGCGGATCGCGGCCTGGCCCGCCTCCTTGCCGGTGCGGTCGACCGGGATCTGGCCGGCGCTGCGGAAGAAGGCCGCGGTCAGGCGTCCCTTGACGCCGGGGCCCGTGAAGTACTCCTTCTTCGCGAGGAAGGTGATGCGCCGTTTGAGCATCGCCGGCATCAGGAAGTGGTCGGAGAACGACAGGTGGTTGCCGGCGACGATGGCCGCGCCCGTGGCCGGTACGTGCTCAAGACCCTCTATTCGGGGCCGGAAGACCAGTCTCAGGAGAGGTCCCAACAGTACGTATTTCAGTACGTAGTAGAACAAAGGGGGCGCTCCTCACTCGGGGGGATCAGCTCGGGCCGCCGCGTTCTGGCAGGTCAACCAGCGTGCCGTGGGGCTGCCAGTGTAGGGGCAGGGTTGACGGGCCGGAACCGGGTCGGGTCGGACGGATGCCGACCAATGGCGAATCCTGACCGGATGTCAGGAAGTGGCCGGGTGGCGGCGCTTGCGGATGGGGAGGACCGCCGGACCAGCCTGGTGGCACGGGTCGGCGCGCGGCAACCGGGTGGGCCCGGTTTGGCGTGATCACGGCCACCGGGTGGCAGGCGGCCCGTCCTTGCGGGGCGCCGTCGCGCCTGCTCGTCCACCGTGGCCGCACGCATCACAGCCGCACGATGATCAGCGCCGTGTCGTCGGTGGAGCCGCCGGGCGGCAGCAGCTCCAGCAGGACGGCGTCGGCGAGTCTCTCGGGGTCTGCCGTGCGATGGCGGACGAGGGAGTCGGCGAGCCGGGACAGGCCGGTGTCGATGTCCTCGCGGCGGCGCTCGATCAGGCCGTCCGTGTACAGCGCGAGGGTGGCTCCGTCGGCGTACGTCGTCACGGCCTGTGGTCTGGAGATCGGCTCGGGGCGGGCGTCCAGGGGTGTGTCGGTGGCCTTGTCGAGGAACTCCACCCGGCCGTCCGGGTGGACCAGCACCGGCGGCGGATGGCCCGCGCTGCTGTAGGTGACGGTGCGGGCGTCGAAGTCGATGAACGTGGTGACCGCGGTGGCCGATTCCGCGCCGTCGACCACATGGGCGTACCGCCCGAGGACGTCGAGCGCCTGGGCCGGGCCGTCGGCCACGCGGGAGGAGGCGCTGAGCGCGCTGCGCAGTTGGCCCATGACGCCGGCCGCCGCGAGGCCGTGGCCGACCACGTCGCCCACCGACACGCCGATACGGTTGCCGCCCACCAGGTCGACCAGGTCGTACCAGTCGCCGCAGACGTTCAGCGCGCCGACCGCGGGCCGGTAGCGCACCGCCGCCCGGTGGTTGCCCACCTGCCGCCGGGCGGGCAACATCGCCTCCTGCAACGCCAGCGCGACCTCGCGCTCGCGGGCGTGGGCCTGCCGCAGCCGGTCGTTGACCTCCTGCAGCTCGCGGGCTCGCGTGTACAGCTCGGCCTCCAGCACCCGCGCCCGGCTGTCACCGCCCGCGCCGCCGCGCAGCCGGATCAGCTCGGTGACCTCCTCCACCCGGTGCAGAACGAACTCCACCTGCCCGTCGGGGCCGTGCACGGGCGCGTTGATCGGGCTCCAGTAACGCTCCTCCCACTGGCCGGGGAGCATGGGGTCCTCGACGTCGTAGCGCTGCAACGCCATCGTGTCGCGCTCGCCGGTGGCCACCACGCGGAGCATCGACGCCCGGACGTCGCTCATGCCGGTCGCGGCCGGGTCGTTGGGGTTGTCGGGGAAGACATCGAAGATGTACCGGCCCACCAACTGCTCCCGGGTGCGCCCGGACAGACGCTGGAAGTCCTCGTTGGCGTCGGCGTAGATCAGCTCCGGGGTCAGCAGCGCCACCATTCCGGGCAGGGCCTGGAACACCATCTCGTAGTCGATCGACGTCTCATCCATGGCTCCCGCCTCACCACCGGGACCTGACCAGTTTCCCACGCCGTACGGCGTATGTACCGATGTACTACATCTGAGAGGATTCGGCAGGTCAGGGTGGTGGTTCCGTCAGCGACTGCTCGGCCCAGATGATCTTCCCCTCGGGGACGAAGCGCGTACCCCACTGCTGGGTGAACTGGGAGACCAGCAGCAGCCCGCGCCCACCCTCGTCCGTGGTGCGCGGATGGCGCAGATGGGGGGCGGTGGCACCGCCGTCGTACACCTCGCAGAACAGCGCTCGCTCCCTGATCAGACGCAGCCGGATGGGTCCGGCGGCATACCGGATGGCGTTGGTGACCAGCTCGCTGACGACCAGTTCCGTCGTGAACGCCAGCTCCTCCAGGCCCCACTCCGTCAGCTGCCGGGCGGCCGTCTTGCGGGCGTCGGCGACGGCGGCCGGGTCCGCGGGCAGGTCCCAGTCGGCGACCTGCTCGGCGCCCAGGAGGCGGGTGCGGGCCATCAGCAGGGCCACATCGTCGAACGGCCGGTCCGGGACCAGCGCGTCGACCACGGTCCGGCACTGCTCGTCGAGCGAGGCCGCGCCCCGCTCCAGGGCCTGCCGCAGCCGGGCCCGGTCGGCGTCCACGGCCCACGCGTCCCCGCCGGCCAGCAGCCCGTCGGTGTGCAGGGCGAGCGTGCTGCCCGCCGCCAGGGCCAGCTCCACCGACTCGAAGGGGGGACCGCCGACGCCGAGCGGCGGGCCCAGCGGCAGGTCCACGAAGGTGACGGAGCCGTCGGGCATGACCACGGCGGGCGCCGGATGGCCCGCGGCCGCCATCGTGCACGTCCCGTCGACGGGGTCGTAGACGACGTACACGCACCCGGCGCCCACGGACTGCGTGCCGTCGGCTTCCTCCCCGCGCGGCTCCCCGCCCGGCTCGACGCCCTCCTCGCGGGCCGACCGAGCGACCAGGTCGTCGAGATGGGCCAGCACCTCGTCGGGCGGCAGCTCCAGCGCGGCGAGCGTCCGTACGGCTGTCCGCAGCCGCCCCATCGCCGCGGCGGCCCCGATGCCGTGCCCGGGCACCTCGCCCACCACCAGGGCGACGCGGGCGCCCGACAGCGGGATGACGTCGTACCAGTCGCCGCCGAGGCCGGTCAGCTCGTCGGCCGGCCGGTAGCAGGCGGCCACCTCCACCGCGTCCTGCTCGGGCAGCCGGTGCGGCAGCAAACTGCGTTGCAGGACCAGGGCGGCGTCGCGCTCACGGGTGTAGCGGCGGGCGTTGTCGACACAGACGGCGGCGCGGGAGACGAGGTCCTCCGCCAGGTTCAGGTCGTCCTCCTCGAAAGGCTCCTGGCGGTGGCGCCGGAAGAAGGTGGTGATGCCCAGGGTGACGCCCCGTGCCCGGATCGGCACGATCATCACGCTGTGCAGGCCCAGTTCGAGGAAGATGGCGGCCGGGCCGCCGCGCGAGTGCTTGGCCCAGGCCTCGCCGAGCGGATCGAGCTTCTCCTCGCGCCAGGACCTGCCCGTCCGCAGACAGCGGATCGGCGGCGACTCCGCCGGATAGGCGGCCACCTGGCCGATGTCGACGACGGTCACCGGCACGCTCCCGTTGACCGACTGGTGTCCCGCCCGGCGGAGCGGCACCGGTTCGGTGTCGCCCAGCGGCCCGGGCGCGGGCTCGCCGCCCCGCAGCACCGACTCCAGCAGATCCACCGTGACGATGTCGGCGAGTCCCGGTACGGCCACGTCCGCCAGCTCCTGGGCGGTGCGCGTGATGTCGAGGGTGCGGCCGATGCGCTCGCCGGCCCGGTCGAGCAGGGCAAGACGCTGCCGGGCGCGGTGCCGCTCGGAGATGTCCTCCACCGTGTAGTACACGCCGGTGGGGTGGCCGTGGCCGTCGTCGAGCCGGGTGAACGACATCATGTGCGCGGTCTCGCGCAGCGGGGCGGAGCGTGCGTGGCCGACGTGCTCGTAGCCGACGATCGGGTCGCCGGTCGTCAGGACCTGGCGCATCTGTGCCTCGATGGACTGGGAGTCCAGGCCGGGCTGGATGTCCGCGAGCCGCATACCGAGCCGGTGGGGCGGCGGGCCGCCGCCGAACTGGGCGAGGGCCGGGTTCGACCAGACGTAGCGCAGTTCCGTGTCGACGATCGCTATGCCGACGGGGGAGCGGGCGACCATCTGCATCAGGGTGCCCCGGCTCATGTCCCAGCCGTGCGCGTCGCCGAGCTCGGACAGAAGCACCAGCCAGCGCGAGGGGCCCTCGGCGTCGGGGGCCGACGTGATCCGCACCATCAGCCTGACGGGCGCGCCGTCCCTGTGCAGCGCGGTGAGCAGCCCCGCCCAGCCGCCCTCGTCACGGCACCGCTCGATCAGCCCCGGGATCCGCTCGGCGTCCTCGGCACAGAACAGCTCGCCGACGTGCTTTCCCACCGCCTCGGAGGCCGCGTACGCCAGCAGCCGCTGCGCGTCCCTGGTCCACCCCGTCACCAGACCCTGCGCGTCGAGCAGCAGAGGCGCGGCGTCCGCCACGTCGAACCCCTGCCTGGCAACGCCCTGCTCCTCGTGTGTGCCCACGGCCGACCTCTCTGTCGCTGAGAGCGGTCTACCACCTCTTGTCCCCATCTTCACCCTTCCGGTCAACGTCGCCTCTTCGCGGGGGCCGGGCGGGGGCGGCGGGGGGGGAAACGCCGACAGCCCGGCCCCGATGGTGCGGGAGCCGGGCTGCCGGGTTGCTCGGAGATACGGGAGCCGGACTGCAGGCTCGACCAGGTGCCCTTACGTCAGGACCCTCGCCAGTGCCCCCAGCGCCCCCTCCAACTCCTCCGACGTGATCGTCAGCGGTGGGGCCAGCCGGATGGTGGAGCCGTGGGTGTCCTTGACGAGGACTCCCTCGCGCAGCAGGCGTTGGCTGATCTCGCGGCCCGTGCCGACCTCCGGGTCGATGTCCACGCCCGCCCACAGCCCCCGCGCGCGGAAGCCGACGACGCCCTTGCCGAGCAGGGCCGACAGGCCGCCCCGCAGGACCACGCCCAGCTCGGCGGCGCGGCGCTGGAACTCGCCGGTCTCCAGGATCTCGACCACCGCCGTGCCGACCGCGGCGGACAGCGGGTTGCCGCCGAAGGTCGATCCGTGCTCGCCCGGCCGCAGGACGCCGAGTACGTCGCGGCGGGCCACCACCGCCGACACCGGGACGATGCCGCCGCCCAGCGCCTTGCCGAGGAGCAGTACGTCCGGGACGACCCCCTCGTGCTGGACGGCGAGCGTACGGCCCGTGCGGCCGAGGCCCGACTGGATCTCGTCCGCGACGAACAGACAGCCCTTGCGGCGGGTCAGTTCGCGGACCCCGGCCAGATAGCCGTCGTCAGGGATGACGACCCCGGCCTCGCCCTGGATCGGCTCCAGCAGCACCGCCGCCGTCGTCTCGTCGACCGCCGCCTCCAGGGCCGCCAGGTCGTTGTACGGCACTATCCGGAACCCCGGAGTGAAAGGACCGAAGCCCTGCCGCGCGGTCTCGTCCGTCGAGAAGCTGACGATCGTCGTCGTACGGCCGTGGAAGTTCTCCGCGGCGACCACGATCGTCGCTTGGTCCGCCGGGACGCCCTTCACCTCGTACGCCCACTTGCGGGCCACCTTGATGCCGCTCTCCACGGCCTCGGCGCCCGTGTTCATCGGCAGCACCATGTCGAGGCCCGTCAACGCCGCCAGCCGCTCCGCGAACTCGGCGAGGCGGTCGTTGTGGAACGCGCGGGAGGTCAGGGTGAGGCGGTCCAGCTGGCGGTGCGCCGCCTCGATCAGCGCCGGGTGGCGGTGGCCGAAGTTCAGCGCCGAGTACCCGGCCAGCAGGTCCAGGTAGCGGCGGCCCTCCACGTCCTCCACCCAGGTGCCCTCGGCACGGGCGACGACCACGGGCAGCGGGTGGTAGTTGTGCGCGACGACCGGCTCCTCGGCGCGGATCAGGTCGGCGGACGAGCGGGTGGTGACGGGAGCGGTCATCAGCGGATCTCCTGGGTGCAGCACTTGATGCCGCCGCCGGCCTTGCGGAATTCCGACAGGTCGACGGGGACGGGGACATAGCCGCGGTCGGCGAGGGCGGAGGCGAGGGCCTCGGCCTGGGGCGCGATGAAGACGTTGCTTCCGTCGGACACGGAGTTGAGCCCGAACGCCAGCGCGTCCTCGCGGGTCGCGAGCACCGCGTCCGGGTACAGCCGCCCGAGCACCTCACGGCTGCCCGGCGAGAACGCCTCCGGGTAGTACGAGATGTTGTCGTCGTCGAGGACGAACAGCGCCGTGTCCAGGTGGTAGAAGCGCGGGTCCACCAGCGTCAGGCTGATCACCGGGTGGCCGAAGAACTCCTGCACCTCGCGATGCGCCTCGCGGGTCGTGCGGAACCCGGTGCCGGCCAGGACGTACCGGCCCGTCCAGACCAGATCGCCCTCACCCTCGCACACGGACTCGGGGCGGTACACGTCGTAGCCCGCCGTCTTGAACCAGGTGTCGTAGTGCGTGGACTCGGGGCGCCGCTCCGGCGCGTGGAAGAGGGAGCCGAAGACCCGGCCGTCCACGACGACCGCCGAGTTCGCGGCGAAGACCATGTCGGGCAGCCCGGGGGCGGGCTGCACGATGTCGACGGTGTGACCGTGGGCCCGGTACGTGCTGATCAGCGCCTGCCACTGCGCCTGGGCCAGGTCGACGTCGACGGGTGCGTCGGGACGCATCCAGGGGTTGATCGCGTACTGCACGGCGAAGTGTCTGGGTTCGCAGACGAGATACCGCCGCCGGCGCGGCACACGGGTGTCGGACACAGAGGGGTTCCTCCGCTTCCTGCGAGTGTCGACTGAGGGTTGACACAAAGGTAGGAAGCGGCGAATACGACCGACAAGGAATTAATATTGCGCGTCTACGCAGGAATGCTGCGAGTTTTTCCGACCGGACGCAGCTTTGCTGCGCGCCGCGAGGTTTACTCCGGCGCGGGCTGGCTCGCGCCCGCCTCGGGGCTCTCCGGGAGCAGATGGGACAGCACCATCACGCTGATCGTCTTCCGGATGAACGGCTCGATCCGGATCCGCTCCAGCACCTCCTCGAAGTGATCCACGTCCCGTGCCCGCACATGCAGCAGCGCGTCCGCGCCCCCGGTCACCGTCATCGCCGCGGTGATCTCCGGATGGTTGCGGACCACTTCCGCCAGCCGCCGCGGGGGAGCCGCGCCCTCGCAGTACACCTCGACGTATGCCTCCGTGCGCCAGCCCAGCGCCGACGGCTGGACGGTGGCCGTGAATCCGGTGATCACGCCCGTGTCCCGCAGCCGGTCCACGCGCCGCTTGACCGCCGTCGAGGACAGCCCGACGGCCGTACCGATCTCGGCGAAGCTCGTCCTGGCGTTCGCCATCAGGGCGGTGATGATCTTCCGGTCGAGCTCGTCGAACGGCGGGGTGCTGCTCTCCATGGCGGCACTGTATCCAGCGGGAACGCGCAGACGTCCGCACGTGTGCAGGCGTACGAATTGCTCCTACACTCCGGGTTCATGCTGCGCGCCCTGGCTGTCGACGACGAACGCCCTTCGCTGGAGGAGCTCCTCTACCTCCTCAACGCCGATCCCCGGATCGGCACCGCGGAGGGCGCCGGCGACGCGACCGAGGCGCTGCGCCGGATCAACCGCGCCCTGGAGTCGGGGCCGGGCGGGCCCGAGGCGATCGACGTCGTCTTCCTCGACATCCACATGCCCGGCCTGGACGGCCTGGACCTGGCCCGGCTGCTCACCGGCTTCGCCGACCCGCCGCTCGTCGTGTTCGTCACCGCCCACGAGGACTTCGCCGTCCAGGCCTTCGACCTCAAGGCCGTCGACTACGTCCTCAAGCCCGTGCGCAAGGAGCGCCTGGCGGAGGCCGTCCGCCGGGCCGCCGAGCTCAGGGACACCGCCGCCCCCCGCATACCCGTGAGCGAGCCCGACCCCGACCACATATCCGTCGAGCTCGGCGGAGTGACCCGCTTCGTCTCCGTCGACGACATCACCCATGTCGAGGCCCAGGGCGACTACGCCCGCCTGCACACCGACCGGGGCAGCCACCTCATCCGCATCCCCCTGTCGACCCTGGAGGAGCGCTGGCGCTCCCGCGGCTTCGTCCGCATCCACCGCCGCCATCTCGTCGCCCTGCGCCACGTCGGCGAACTCCGCCTGGACGCGGGCACCGTCAGCGTCATGGTCGGCTCCGAGGAACTCCAGGTCAGCCGCCGACACACGCGCGAACTGCGGGACCTGCTGATGAGGAGGCCGTGACCATGCCCCAGAGCCCCGCCGACCGCCGCGTCGTCGTCACCGGCCCGCCCCGGCGGACCAGCCGCGTCTCCGGCTACTACCGCCCGCGCACCGAGATCGACGAGCAGACCACCCTCGGCCACACCTACGTCCGCTCCCTGATGCGCAGCCAACTCCGCGCCGGACTCACGGTGTTCGCCGTCCTCGGACTGCTCATCGGCCCCCTGCCGCTGCTGTTCGCGGCCATGCCGGACGCCCGTGGCCTGGAATGGCTGGTGCTCGGCTTCGGTCTCTACGCCCCCCTGGTCCTGCTGGCCCGCTGGTACGTGCGGCGCGCGGAACGCAACGAGCGGGACTTCGTGCGCCTCGTCGAAGACCGCTGAGCCCGAGGAGCGACGCCGACGTGAACTCCAGCTACGCCGTCCCCGCCGTCGCCCTCGTCGTCCTCGCGACCGTCCTCGTCGGCGCCTTCGGCCTGCGCATCTCCCG
Organism: Streptomyces sp. cf386; assembly: GCF_900103585.1. Classification (GTDB taxonomy): domain Bacteria; phylum Actinomycetota; class Actinomycetes; order Streptomycetales; family Streptomycetaceae; genus Streptomyces. The sequence continues at coordinate 667,483 of NZ_FNHV01000001.1, read as the reverse complement.
CACCACCTCCGACTTCTACGTCGCCTCCCGCACCGTCGGCCCCCGCCTCAACGCGGCCGCGATCAGCGGCGAGTACCTCTCCGCCGCCTCCTTCCTAGGCATCGCGGGCCTGGTCCTCGTCCAGGGCCCCGACATGCTCTGGTACCCGGTCGGCTACACCGCCGGATACCTGGTCCTGCTGCTCTTCGTCGCGGCCCCGCTGCGCCGCTCCGGCGCCTACACCCTCCCCGACTTCGCCGAGGCACGCCTCTCCTCCCAGGCGGTACGGCGGCTCGCGGGCGCCTTCGTCGTCGGCACCGGCTGGCTCTACCTGCTGCCCCAACTCCAGGGCGCCGGGCTGACGTTGACCGTGCTGACCGGGGCGCCCGACTCGCTCGGCGGGCTGATCGTCGCCGTCGTGGTGGTCGCCATCGTCGCCGCGGGCGGCATGCGCAGCATCACCTTCGTGCAGGCCTTCCAGTACTGGCTCAAACTCACCGCCCTGCTCGTCCCCGCCCTCTTCCTCATCCTCGCCTGGCAGGGCGACGGCGCCCCCAGCCGTGCCTTCGACGAACCGGCCACCTTCCGCGAACAGAGCGTCGTCCGCGTCGACGGCACCCTCGACCTGAAGCTGGACCGACCTCTGACGGTCACGGTCAACGGCACGATCGACGGCCGCGACCACGAGGAGAAGCAACTCCGGCTCCCCGCCGGCACACACCGCATCGAGGGCGGCACCCGTCTGACCTTCGCCAAGGGCGCCGAGGTCCCCGAACCCGACCACCGAGCGGGCGGCAGCCTGTCACCCTCGCAGGCCGAGAGCCGCGGCGAACGCCCGCTGTACGCCACCTACGGACTGATCCTCGCCACCTTCCTCGGCACCATGGGCCTCCCGCACGTCGTCGTCCGCTTCTACACCAGCCCGCACGGCGTCGCCGCCCGCCGCACCACCGTCGCCGTGCTCGGCCTGATCGGCGCCTTCTACCTGCTGCCCCCGGTCTACGGCGCCCTCGGCCGCCTCTACGCCCCCGAACTCACCCTCAGCGGCGACGCGGACGCCGCCGTACTCCTCCTGCCCCAGCGCATGATCGGCGGCCTCGGCGGCGACCTGCTCGGCGCGCTGATCGCCGGAGGCGCCTTCGCCGCGTTCCTGTCCACGGCCTCGGGGCTGACCATGGCCGTCGCGGGCGTCCTCACCCAGGACGTGCTCCCGTCGCGCGGCGTACGGCACTTCCGGCTCGGCACGGTCCTCGCCATGGCCGTTCCGCTCGCCGCGAGCGTCCTGGTCGGCGGGCTCCCGGTGGCCGACGCGGTGGGCCTCGCCTTCGCCGTGTCGGCGTCCTCCTTCTGCCCGCTGCTCGTCCTCGGCATCTGGTGGCGGCGGCTGACCCCGCCCGGTGCGGCGGCCGGGATGCTGGTGGGCGGCGGCTCGGCGCTGCTCGCCGTCGCGGCGACGATGGCGGGCTTCCCGGGCTCCGGTGCCCTGCACGCGCTGCTCGCCTGGCCCGCGCTCTGGTCGGTGCCGCTGGGCTTCCTCACCATGATCCTGGTGTCCCTGGCCACCCCGGGCCGGGTGCCGGCCGGGACGGCGGCGATCCTGGCACGGTTCCATCTGCCGGAGGAACTGCGGGCGGAGGCTAAGGCATGAGCGACTTCATCGCGGGCCTGTGCGTGGCGATCCTCCCGCTGCTCGCCGCCGGATTCTGGCTCGGCCGGCGCACCGCCCGCCCCCGGGATCTCGGCGGCCTCGGCACCCCCGTCGAGCACGCCACCTTCGAGACCCTGCACACCGCCTCCCTCGCCGCGCCCCCGCTGCGGGCCGGACTCACGGAGGAGACCGCCCGCAAGTCGGCCCGCAGACTCCGCTCACTGCTCGGCACCGACGCGCTGTGCCTGACGGACGAGAAGGACGTCCTGGTCTGGGACGGGGTGGGCGGCCATCACCGTACGGAGATCATGGAACTCCTCGCGGGCCCACTGGAGTCAGGCCGAGGCGAGGCCTTCCCGCTCACCTGCGACGCGCCCGACTGCCCGGTGCGCTGGGCGGTGGTCGCCCCGCTCACCGTCGACGACCGGGTCCACGGCGCGCTCGTCGCCTGCGCGCCCCGAGAGTCGGCGGTACTCATCCGGGCGGCCGGCGAGGTGGCCCGCTGGGTCTCCGTACAGCTGGAGCTCGCCGACCTCGACCAGTCCCGCACCCGCCTCATCGAGGCCGAGATCAAGGCCCTGCGCGCCCAGATATCCCCGCACTTCATCTTCAACTCGCTGGCGGTGATCGCCTCGTTCGTGCGCACCGACCCCGAGCGAGCCCGCGAACTCCTCCTGGAATTCGCCGACTTCACCCGCTACTCCTTCCGCAAGCACGGCGACTTCACCACCCTCGCCGACGAACTCCACGCCATCGACCACTACTTGGCGCTGGTCCGGGCACGCTTCGGCGACCGCCTCTCCGTCACCCTGCAGATCGCCCCCGAGGTGCTCCCGGTCGCCCTGCCGTTCCTCTGCCTCCAGCCGCTCGTCGAGAACGCCGTCAAGCACGGCCTGGAGGGCAGGGCCGAGTCCGGCGCGGGCAAGAGCCACATCAGCATCACCGCACAGGACGCCGGCGCCGAGGCCCTCGTCGTCATCGAGGACGACGGCGCCGGAATGGACCCCGAGGTGCTGCGCCGCATCCTCGCCGGCGAGGTCAGCCCCTCGGGCGGCATCGGGCTGTCCAACGTCGACGACCGGCTCCGTCAGGTGTACGGCGACGACTACGGCCTCGTCATCGAGACCGCCATGGGTGCGGGCATGAAGATCACCGCCCGGCTGCCGAAGTACCAGCCGGGCGTGCACTCCGCCGGGCGACTCACCCGGGAGTGAGGCTCAGGTGCCGCGGCTGACCACCAGCCCCAGCGTGATCAGCCCCAGCACCACCCACCCGAACCACAGCCAGCCATTGCTCCCGAGCGCCACCGTGTAGGCCGTCACCACGACGAGCCCACCGACGGTGACCACCCCCATCGCCTTCGTAGAACCGTCCGTAGAACCGGGCATCGCAACACCCTCCTAAGGTTCATCCCCCTCCATGGTGCCCCCGTTCTGCTTCCTGACGGTGCACACGACGAAATGGGTGCCGTTCTTCCAGGGCCCGTCGCTCGTCCAGGAGCCGGCCGTGTAGACGGAAGGATCGAAGCCATAGTCGCGTGGCGGCACCTCCCGGGCGCACGCCGTGTCCGACTCGGTGCGTGCCTCGGTCAGCGTGACGTCGGCGCCCAACCGGGTGAACCCGAGCACCTCCTCGTCGTGCGGCCCGTCGCAGGACGCCAGGCGGGCGTCCCGCTGGGAGCGGACGTCCAGACAGTCCCGCCGCTGCATGGTCGCGGTGTCGGCGAAGGCCGCCCCGGTCTTGCGATGCTCGCCCAGCGGCCCGAACACCGGCCCGTGCGCGCCCAGCACCAGACAGGCGGTACGCCGCCCGGCCGCCTCGAACCCCGCCTCGGTCGGTACGACGGCGAAGCTGCGGACGTCCGCGAGCCGCCCGCGGATCTCCTCGGTCCGCTCCTCGCACGCCGCCGGCCCCTCCTCACGCGCCTCGGCGGCGGACGCGGCCGTGACGAAGTCCATCACCTGACCGTCGGGTGCCTTCTCCCCGCAACTGGGATCCAGACTCAGCCGGGGCATGCCCTGGAAGACCTTCGCGCCGGGCCAGTCGGCGAGCACGCAGTCCCCGCCCTTCAGCGCATCGCCGAGTCCTACGGCGTCGCCGTACGGCCGCTGCGTCCCCTTGGTGTCCGGTTCCTGGGCCATGGCGTACCAGACGCCGGCCCCCGCGAGCGCCAGCCCGAGAAGCCCGGCGAGCACCGCGTGGAGGACGCGGGGGCGAGTACGGCGGCGCCCGCCGGGGCCGGGGCCGAAGAACTGCGGTCCGTCGCGTTGGCCGGGCGGGGAGGCGAAGCCCTGCGGTACGCCGGGCTGCCCGGCCACGGAGCCCGAGCCCGAGCCTGATCCCGCCCCGGCCGGGCCGGACGGAGGGCTGAAGCCCTGTGCGGCCCCGGGATGAGGGCCGTAGCCCGCGGCCTCGGGGCGATCGGTTGCCGACGGGGGTCCGAAGCCCGCGGTACCGGGCCGATCCGCCCTCGGCGGGGAGCCGAATCCCGCCGCCGCGTCGGGCGCGGTTCCCGGTGGCGGGGCCCCACCCCAGTGCGGCTGGGAACCGAGGTCGGTCTGAGTCCGTGCGTACGCGTCGACCTCCGGCGTGATGATCCGCGACAGCGCCGCCTCCGCCTCCGCGGCCGATATCCGCTGTGCCGGATCCTTCTCCAGCAGCGCCCGCAGGACGGGGCCCAGCGCACCGGCCCGCGCGGCCGGCCGCGGGTCCTCCATGACGACCGCGGTGAGCTCCGCCAGATGCGACTCCCGGTCGAAGGGCCCCCGACCCTCGATGCCGTAATACAACGTGCAGCCCAGCGAGAACAGATCGGTGGCCGGCGTGGGCGCCCCGCCCGTGACGCGCTCCGGCGCCAGATAGCCCGTCGTGCCCACGAGCACCGACGCCAGCGTGTACCGCGTCTCCCCGGCGTCCGGCTGCACCGAGATGCCGTAGTCGGTGAGCAGTACCCGGCCGTACGGCGCCCCGGTGCGGTCCGGCGACAGCAGGATGTTCGCCGGTTTCACGTCCCGGTGCATGACGCCCCGCTGGTGCCCGGCGGTCAGCGCGTCGAGTACGGCGAGCCCGATCCGGGCGCACTCCGCGGGCGCGGGCGGACCGTGCCGTTCGACCAGGTCGCGCAGGTTGACGGCGCCCGCCACGTACTCCATGACGATCCACGGCAGCCCCTCGTGCTCCAGCACGTCGTGCACGGTCACCACATGCGGATGTCCGCGCAGCCCCGCCGCGTGCCGGGCCTCGGCTCGGGCACGGGCCACCCGGGCCTCGCGCTCGTCGGCCTCGGCCGGGTCCCGGAACACGATCTCCTTGAGCGCGACCTCACAGGCGAGTCTGCGGTCGTGGGCGAGCCAGACATGGCCCATACCGCCGCTGCCGAGCCGGTTCAGCAGCAGATAGCGGCCGGCGATGACCCGGCCCACTCCCGACGTCGGTGATCCTGAAGGCATCCGGTGACTCCCGGGTTCTGCGGGGGCGCCGCGTTGGTTGCTAGGCGGTCGTGCTCGTGGCGGGCGCGCTAGTCCCGGGTGGCGGCTCGCTGCTGGTGACCGGGGCGCTGGTCGGGGGCGGGTCGGCGGTAGCCGGTGGTGCGCTGGTGGTCGCCGGTGGTGCGCTGGTGGTCTCGGGCGGGGGTGGTGAGCTGGTCGTGGGGTCCTTGGTCGACGGGGGTGGGTCCGAGGAGGGCGGCCTGGAGCTGGGCGGAGACGCGGAGGCAGGCGGTGCGGACGAGGACGGTGGCTTGCTCGTGGGGCCAGGGCTCGTCGGACCAGGACTGGTGGGACCCGGGCTCGTGGGCTCGGGGCTCGTAGGCCCGGAGCTGCCCGGACCGGAACTGCCCGGCCCGGAGGACGGAGCCGACGGCGTCGGTGACGACGGATCCCGCGTCGGCGGGGAGGTCCCGGAGCTGGGGGGAGTGGACGTCGTCGTCCCGCCGGCCACGCTCAGCGTCACGTACTCCCCGAACCGCAGCTCCGTCCCGGCCGGCGGATCCGACGCCGTGACCCGGGCGCCCTCCGGCGGCAGCCCTCCGCCCTCGAAGGCGACCGCCAGCCCCTGGTCGGCCAGCGTCCGGCTCGCCCGCCGGAAGGTCGCCCCGGCGAGGTCGGGCACCGCGCGCCGCTCGCGCGTGTCGAACGACGTGTCGTCCTCGCCCGTGCTCCCGACCGGACGGTTGATGCCCCGATCCGGCTCCTCGACATCGACGAGCGCGAGCCGCTCCACTTTCCGCGTGGCGGGCCGCACGGCCACCACGGAAGTCTTCTCGTAGCCCTTCCACTCCTCGTTGCGGTCGTCGAACTCGACCTTTATCCGACTGGTGTCTCCCTCGAAGGGCCGCAGCGGATTTCCGCACGAGCACTTCACGGCGGGAAGTCCGTCCGTATCGACGAGAATCGCGATTCCCGTCTGCAGCAATGCGTTGAAGGGGACGGCTTTTTCCTTCTTGTAGTCGTGATTCCGCACGAGAGTGTCGTGACGCAGGAGAACAGGTGTGAGGCGATCGAGATAACCGGGAATCTCCGCTTTGGTGATGGAGAGCGCGGCTGCCCACGCCTGTGCCTTCCGCTCATTGGCGGGATCGGTGAGAAACTCCCTGAGCCGTACGACGTCACAGATCGTCGGCTGCTTCGATCCCCCGTACAGGCCGGGAGAGTCGCCCTGCTGCAGACCACCGTGCGCCGTCTGCGCCCTGACCTGCTGGTCCCGTCCCAACCCCTGGCCCTCGTCGAAGAAGGGCGCGAGCGACGGAACTCCCGCGGCGACGGCCTTCACCGCGAACATCGGTGCGTCCCGGTCACACCCACTGAGCGCCAGAACGAACACCAACAGGACGGCGATCCTCCGAATCGCCGATTTCCCGACCCTGCGTACGAACACACGAAGCGCCATTACCGCTCCCCCCGGTGCGGTTCCCCCGACGCGCTTCATGCTACTGAAAGGCGAAGCCTTTCGGTTTCCTCAGTTTCCGCGTGCGTTCAATGAGGCCAAATAGGCGTTGTACGCCTCGAGTTCCTTGTCGCCGTCCCGGTCCGCGGCCCGGTCCTTGCGCCGGGCTTGGCGCTGCTCCGAGCGGTACCACTGGAACAGCAGCGCGATCAGCACCAGCACGGACGGAATCTCACTGAACGCCCAGGCGATACCGCCGGCCGCGTTCTGGTCGGCGAGGGCCTCGATGCCGAGCGAGGAGGGCGGGTTCTTGAACGTCTCGACCATCGGCTCCGACGCCATCATCAACGCGATGCCGAAGAACGCGTGGAACGGCATTCCCGCGAACAGCTCCAGCATCCGCATCAGATACCCCGGCCGGTGCGGCCCGGGGTCCACGCCGATGATCGGCCAGAAGAACACCACGCCCACGGCGAGGAAGTGCACCATCATCGCGATGTGCCCCGTCTTGGAGCCCATCAGGAAGTCGAACATCGGCGTGAAGTACAGCGCGTACAGGCTGGCGATGAACAGCGGGATGGTGAACGCCGGGTGCGTGATGATCTGCATGTACCGGCTGTGCAGCAGGGCCAGCAACCACTCCCGCGGCCCCTTGCGCCCGCGCCCGGCGGGCGGCAGCGCACGCAGTGCCAGCGTGACCGGAGCGCCGAGCAGGATGAGGATCGGTGACAGCATGCTGATCACCATGTGCTGCACCATGTGCACGCTGAACATCACCATGCCGTAGTCGTTCAGCCCGGTGCACATCATCAGCATCACGGACAGCACACCGACGACGTACGACACGGTCCGCCCCACGGGCCACGCGTCGCCCCGCCGCCGCAGCCGCACGACCCCCCACGCGTACAGCGCGAGCCCGACCAGGCAGGCGACGAGAAAGAACGGGTCGGTCGACCACTGAAGTCCCCGCCCCAGCGTGAACGGCGGCAAATCCATGGTCATGCCGTGCCCGCTGTGATCCATCCGCCGGCTCCTGATTCGTGGGGGTTGTGCAAGTCTGTCCGCCCCAGACTAGAACTGCCCCCGGTCGACCTTGCGACCGGGGGCATTGTGTTCAATGGCGAACCGAACCTACAGAACGCATTCCGCCTCGTCGTAGCGGTCCTCGGGAACGGTCTTCAGGGTCTCGACCGCCTCGGCGAGCGGAACCATCACTATGTCGGTCCCGCGCAGCGCCGTCATCTGGCCGAACTCGCCCCGGTGCACCGCCTCCACCGCATGCCACCCGAAGCGCGTGGCCAGCACCCGGTCGTACGCGGTAGGCGTACCGCCCCGCTGCACATGCCCCAGAATCACCGGCCGCGCCTCCTTGCCGAGGCGCTCCTCCAGCTCGATGGACAGCTGCCGCGCGATGCCGGCGAACCGCTCGTGCCCGTAGACGTCCTTGCCGCCCTCGTCGAACTCCATGGTCCCGGGCTTCGGCTTGGCCCCCTCCGCCGCCACGACGATCGCGAAGCGCTTGCCCGCCTCGAACCGCTGCCCGACGACCCGGGTCAACTCCTCGATGTCGAAGGGCCGTTCCGGCACGACGACGGCATGCGCGCCGGCCGCCATACCGGAGTGCAGCGCGATCCACCCGGTGTGCCGCCCCATGACCTCGACGACCAGCACCCGCTGGTGGGACTCGGCGGTGGTCTTGAGCCGGTCCAGCGCCTCGGTCGCCACGGTCACCGCCGTGTCGAAGCCGAAGGTGACGTCGGTGACGGCGATGTCGTTGTCGATGGTCTTCGGCACACCCACGACGGGCAGGCCGCTGTCCGACATCAGCCGGGCCGCCTTCAGGGTGCCCTCGCCGCCGATCGGGATGATCGCGTCGAGGCCGAGCTCCGCGACATGGCCCTTGGCCCGCTCCACACCGTCCCGCAGATGGGAGGGCTGGACCCGGGAGGACCCGAGGATCGTGCCGCCGCGGGCCAGGATGCCGCCCACCGCGTCGAGGTCGAGCTTGAGGTAGTCGCACTCCAGGAGGCCCTTCCAGCCGTCCCGAAAGCCGATGACCTCGTCGCCGTGGTCGACGACGGCGCGGTGCACGACGGACCGGATGACGGCGTTCAGGCCGGGGCAGTCGCCGCCGGACGTGAGGACACCAATGCGCATAGCCCGAAAAACCTTCTCAACGTGGGCCGGGACCGGACCACGTTGTCCGGCTCGAATCCCCGCCACCCTAGCGGCATCGGGGGGCGGGGCCGAACCGTCCGTCCGCCTGCTGGACGACCCCGCTCACCTGTGCGGACGTGCCGTCAGACGGGCTGCCGAGCGACCCTGTTCAAGCGGGCTGCTGCGCGGCCGCGATGCGCTCGCTGCGCAGTGCCTCGTACCAGCGGTCGTCGGTCGGTGGCAGCGCGTTCACGTCGAGTGCCAGCTTCAGCAGCAGGTCGGCGATCAGCGGGTTCCGGGCGAGCACCGGGCCGTGCATGTACGTACCGAACACGGTGTCGTTGTACGCCCCCTCCGTGCCGTCACCCGTGCCGTTGCCGTTGCCGAGGCGGACCTGGGCGAAGGGGCGGGCGGTCGGGCCGAGGTGGGTGACGCCCTGGTGGTTCTCGAAGCCGGTCAGCGGGGGCAGGCCGAGACGCGGGTCGATGTCGGCGAGCACGTCACCGACGCACCGTTCGCCCTCACCCCGCACGGACACCACGTCGATCAGCCCGAGGCCGGGCTCACGCTGACCGAGGTCGTTGATGAACTCGTGCCCGAGGATCTGGTAGCCGGCGCAGACGGAGAACACGATGGCGCCGTTCTCGACGGCCCGTGTCAGACCGCCGTCCCGGCGCAGCCGCTCGGCAGCCAGCCGCTGCGGACGGTCCTCGCCGCCGCCGATCAGGTAGATGTCGCCGGACGTCGGGATCGGCTGATCGCTGCGCACGTCGAGGCGGGCCACGTCGAGGCCGCGCTGCCGGGCCCGGCGCTCCACGACGAGGACGTTGCCCTGGTCGCCGTAGGTGCTGAGCAGGTCCGGGTAGATCCAGACGACCCGCAGTTGGTTGTCGCTCACTTAAGTCCCCTGAAGTCTCGTGCTCAGTTGCCGACCCGGCGGCGCAGGTCCTGGAACGCGGTGTAGTTGGCGATGACCTCGATTCGGCCCGGCGGGCTCAGCTGGACCGCCTGGTCGAGGTTCTCGCAGACCTGGAACTGCTGGTTCGCGACCTCCAGACGCACCGCGAGGTCGAGCCTGCGGTCGCCGATGACACAGATCGGGTGCCCGGACAGCCGCGTGTAGTCGACGTCCCACAGCCAGGAGGTGTCGGTGCCGTCGGCGCCGCGCGCGTTCACGGAGAGGATCACCGGGGTCGGCGGCGGGTCGATCAGGGAGAACGTCTCCAGCCAGCCGGCCGGGTTCTTGGCGAGCAGCAGTCGCAGATCCCGCTCCTGGAACTGCACGACGTCGTACCGTCCCGCGACGGCCTGCACCTGGTACATCCGCTCCAGGGCGACCTGCGGCGGCACTCCGAACACGGCGGCGACGGCGGCCGAGGAGGCGGCGTTGGCCTTGTTGGCGCGCCCGGGCAGCTGAAGATGAATGGGCCAGGCGGACCCGTGCGGGTCGAGGACATGATCGCCGGAAAGCGCCCAGCTCGGCGTAGGACGGCGGAAGCCGCACTCACCACAGAACCAGTCATCTCCCGGCCGCTGCATCACACCACCGCAGGACGGGCAGGACCAGGCGTCGTCCTTCCACATCTGCCCGGCGGCGACCCAGATCACATTCGGGGACGAGGAAGCCGCCCACACGACCAGCGGATCATCGGCGTTGGCGATGACCACGGCCTTCGAACCCGTGAGCCCCTCACGCCAGTTCTCGGCGAGCATCCGGGTCTCGGCGGCGCGGTCCAGCTGGTCACGGGAGAGGTTGAGCAGCGCGATGCACTTCGGGTCGGTGTCCCGGGCGACCCCGGCGAGGTACTTCTCGTCGACCTCGATGACGCCGTACCGCGCCTCCGAGCCGCCGGCGAGCGCCGAGGTGATGCCCGCGGGCATGTTGGCGCCGAGCGCGTTGGACACGACGGGCCCGGCGGCCCGCAGGGCCTCCGCGATCAGCCGGGTGGTCGTGGTCTTCCCGTTGGTCGCCGAGACCAGGATCACGTCCAGGTTCTGCGCGAGCCGAGCGAGGAGGTCGGGGTCGAGTTTGAGCGCCACCCGGCCGCCGATCACCGAACCGCTGCCGCGCCCTGCGGCGCGTGATGCCGCCGCGACCGCCTTGCCCGCGGTCACGGCCAGCTTGGCCCGCGGCGAAAGCGGGTCCGAGTTGCCTGCCATCAGTTCTCGATCCTCCTTGCGTACGCGCCGCGCCTGAAGCCCTACGGCAACGTGGTGGTGGTCAGCCTATCGAGATCCATTCGCACTCCCGAATCGCCGTACCCTTGCCGCCATGCGAAACGGCTCCATTCCGGGCACCAACGGGCGCGTCCGGCCTCTCACCCTGCATGGCTCCCCGCTCCTGCGTGAGCCCTGCCACGAGGTGACCGAGTTCGGCCCGGAACTCGCGGCACTCGTCGAGGACTTGTTCGCGACGATGTACGCCGCCCAGGGCGTGGGCCTCGCTGCGAACCAGGTGGGGGAGCTGCTGCGGGTCTTCGTGTACGACTGCCCCGACGACGAGGACGTACGACACCTCGGACACGTGGTGAACCCGCGGCTCGTGGAGACGGACGGGGTGGTGCTCCGAGGCCCGGAGGGGTGCCTGTCGCTGCCGGGCCTGGAGGCGGGGACGGAGCGGTACGACCATGCGGTGGTCGAGGGTTTCACGATGACGGGGGAGCCGGTGACGGTCCACGGCACGGGTTTCTTCGCGCGGTGCTTGCAGCATGAGTGCGACCACTTGGAAGGCCGGGTGTACGCGGACCGAGTGACGGGCTGGCGCCACAGACGCCTGATGCGTCAAGTGGCACGAGCTTCCTGGCACCGGTGACAGTCGAGCGACGACCGTCAGAACCCCGGACCGCCCACCTTGTCCCCCGCGGCAGCAAGTCGTCCCCACAAAAGGTCGGCCAAACTCCGCACCAACTCCGCCCGCGAACAAGGCCGTTCCCCCAGCCACCAGTCCCCGGCGGCATGCATCATCCCGACGATCCCGTGCCCCCACACCCGGGCCAGCTGCTGACTCCCCGGCCCGAGATCCAACCGCTCCTCGATCACGGTGGCCAGTTCCTCGCCCATCCGCCGCAGCAACGGCATCGAGTGCTTGCCGACGTCGAATCCCTGATCCGCCGTCTGACCCCCCTCCGTCGGATGCATCAGAAACCGATACACCTGAGGACGGGCCTCGATCGCCGCGAGGTACGTGTCCAACGTGGCCTCGACCCGCTCACGCCGGTCCGCGGGAGCGTCCAGCGCGGCCCGCAACGAGTCCAGCAGCGCATCCGTGTGCCGCTTGGCCAACGCCGCGTAAAGTCCACTCTTGTCGCCGAAGTGCCGGTACAGAATCGGCTTCGTAATCCCCGCTTCCGCCGCGATGGCGTTCATCGAGGCCTGGGGGCCGTCGCGCAGCACCACTCTGTCGGCGGCCTCGAGCAGCTCGCGCCGACGGCGGTCGGCGGACCGTTGCTGATCGGTCCGCTGCGTGGTGTCCATGTGCTCTCCCCACCCGTGCTGAATCGGTGACGCCTGCGCAAACTAACACTCAACATGTCCCATCCATCGAATGGGCTGTCGATGAGGCATCGGGAGTTGACTTTACCTACTAGCCAGTAACAAACTAGGGTTACCGCTAGTAACACGCACGTACCGCCGCTGGAGGGGTCATGGCCGAGTTCACCATGGAGCTCAACGACGAACAGAAGGAGGTCCGCGACTGGCTCCACGGCTTCGCCGCCGATGTGATCCGCCCCGCGGCCGCCGAATGGGACGAGCGTGAGGAGACTCCCTGGCCGGTCATCCAGGAGGCCGCGAAGGTCGGCATCTACTCGCTCGACTTCTACGCCCAGCAGTACTTCGACCCGACCGGTCTCGGCATCCCCATGGCGATGGAGGAGCTGTTCTGGGGCGACGCGGGCATCGCCCTGTCGATCGTCGGCACCGGTCTCGCCGCTGTCGGCGTCCTCGCCAACGGCACCGAGGAGCAGATCGGCACCTGGGTGCCCCAGATGTACGGTGACGCGGGCGATGTCAAGCTCGCCGCGTTCTGCTCCTCGGAGCCCGACGCCGGGTCGGATGTGGCCTCGATGCGCACGCGTGCGGTGTACGACGAGGCCAAGGACGAGTGGGTGATCAACGGCACGAAGACCTGGGCGACCAACGGCGGCATCGCCAACGTCCATGTGGTCGTCGCGGTCGTCGACCCGGAGCTCGGCTCCAAGGGCCACGCCTCCTTCATCGTCCCGCCGAACACGCCCGGCCTCACCCAGGGCCAGAAGTTCAAGAAGCACGGGATCCGTGCCTCGCACACCGCCGAGGTCGTCCTGGACAACGTGCGCGTGCCGGGCTCCTGCCTGCTGGGCGGCAAGGCGAAGCTGGACGAGCGGCTGGCGCGGGCACGTGAGCGGGCCAAGGCGGGCGGCGAGCGCGTGAAGAACGCGGCGATGGCCACGTTCGAGGCCTCGCGGCCGGCCGTCGGCGCGATGGCCGTCGGTACGGCCCGTGCCGCGTACGAAGTCGCCCTCGACTACGCGATGACGCGCGAGCAGTTCGGGCGGCCGATCATCGACAACCAGGGGGTCGCCTTCCAGCTGGCCGAGATGGCGACGCAGATCGACGCCGCGCGGCTGCTGGTGTGGCGGGCGTCCTGGATGGCGATCAGCGGGAAGCCGTTCACGGCGGCCGAGGGGTCGATGTCGAAGCTGTTCGCGAGCGAGACGGCGAAGAAGGTGACGGCGCAGGCGATACAGATCCTCGGCGGTAACGGCTACACGCGGGAGTACCCCGTGGAGCGGATGCACCGGGACAGCGCCATCTACACGATCTTCGAGGGGACGAGTGAGATCCAGCGGCTGGTGATCGCGCGTACGTTGTCGGGTATGTCGATTCGGTAGCGCCGTGGGGGATTCTGCGCGATGCGGACTGCGGGTCGTTGGTGGCTGGTCGCGCAGTTCCCCGCGCCCCTCAGGGCGCTGTCCGCACCCGCGTCGAAGGAGGAACCCGATGACGGTCAACCCCCTCGTACCGCTGATCGCCCGTGGCGAAGCCGACCGCACCACCACCCTCGCCGCCCTCGCCCTCGAACAGAGCCGGGTGATCCCCGCCGACCGCCGGGCCTTCCTCCATCTGGCCCAGCGGGCCACGCCCGCCGCCCCCGAGTCCGCCGCCTTCTTCACCCTCCTGGCCGAGGGTGAGGCCCTGGCGGCGGAGCGGCTGGGTGCCTTCGCGGCGGCGTGCGGCGTGGCCGAGGGGCAGTCGGCGGCCTACGAGCCCCTCCCGGGCTGCCAGGCCTATCCCGCCTACGTCGCCTGGCTCGCCCTGAACGCCTCACCGGCCGAAGCGGTCCTCGCCCTCACGGCCAACTTCTCCACCTGGGGCGGCTATTGCGCCACGATCGCCCAGGGCCTACGCCACCACTACGCCTTCACGGACGAGGCCTGCGCCTTCTTCGACTTCTTCGCGGAACCTTCCGCGGAGCTGGAGCAGAGAGCGGCAGCCGCGGTCCAGGCGGGACGAGACGCCGGGCACCTGGATGAGAAGCGCGCACGCGGGTACGCCCGCTTGCTCCAGTCCTACGAGGAGATGTTCTGGGAGACGCTGCGCGAGCCGACCCACCCCTAGGGGGCACTCCCGCTGCTATGGGCAATGCACGCCACATCAATGCGATCCGCGAGCTTCGCCAGCTCAATGGTCAACGCAGCCACCGTGTCCTCGTCGAGCCCGTCCTCCCCGGCCTCGACAAGGTGCAGCCACCGACCACCGACGGTACGCAGCAGCCTGCTCACATCGGCGGCAGCCACCTGCAAGGTCCCGCGGTCATCGACGATCAGCGGCAGAGTAACTTCGCGGTTCACACCCGGGATCGTAGTCGCGCAGCGCTCACGCACCGTGCCAAACGGTGGTGATGTTGCAGAACTCGCGGATTCCGTGCCCGGACAGCTCACGCCCGTATCCGGACCGCTTCACTCCGCCGAACGGGAACGCCGGATGGGACGCCGTCATCCCGTTGACGAAGACACTCCCGGCCTCCAGATCCCGTACGAAACGGTCGACCTCGGCCTCGTCCCGCGTCCACACGTTCGAACTCAACCCGAAGGGCGAGTCGTTGGCGATCAGCACCGCTTCGTCGAGGTCACCGGCCCGGTACAGCGTGGCGACCGGTCCGAACGCCTCCTCCCGGTGGATCCGCATCTCACGGGTGACGCCGGCGATGACGGTGGGTGCGTAGTACCAGCCGGGCAGTTCGGGCCGGCGGAGCTGGTGGCCGCCGCACAGCACGTCCGCTCCGCTGCGCCGGGCGTCGTCGACCAGTTCCTCCAGATCGGACCGCCCGTTCTCGGTCGCCAGCGGGCCGACGTCCGTCTCGTCCAGCATCGGGTCGCCGACCACCAGCGCCTTCATGCCCTCGACGAACCGCTCGGCGAAGGCGTCGTAGACGTCCGTGTGCACGATGAACCGCTTGGCGGCGATGCACGACTGCCCGGTGTTCTGCACGCGCGCCGTCACCGCGACCTGGGCCGCACGGTCGAGGTCGGCCGACGGCATGACGACGTACGGGTCGCTGCCGCCCAGCTCCAGCACCGTCTTCTTGATCATCTCCCCGGCGGTGGCGGCCACCGCGCGGCCCGCGGGTTCGCTGCCGGTCAGCGTGGCCGCCCTGACACGCTCGTCGCGCAGGATCTCGTCGACCTGCCCGGCGCCGATCAGCAGCGTCTGGAAGCAGCCCTCGGTGTAGCCCGCGCGGTGGAACAGGTCCTCGAGGTAGAGGGCGGTCTGGGGGACGTTCGAGGAGTGCTTCAGGAGGCCGACGTTGCCCGCCATCAGCGCCGGGGCCGCGAAGCGGACGACCTGCCAGAGGGGGAAGTTCCACGGCATCACCGCGAGGATGGGCCCGAGCGGGCGGTAGCGCACCCGTACGCGGGACGCGTTCGAGTCCTTCACGTCGGAGTCGAGCGGCTCCTCGTCGGCGAGCAGTTCCTCAGCGCGCTCGGCGTACCAGCGCATCGCCTTGGCGCACTTGGCGGCCTCCGCGCGGGCCTGCTTGACGGGCTTGCCCATCTCGGTGGTCATCATCCGGGCGACGTCCTGCTGGTCCTCGTCCAGGTGATTCGCGGCCTGGAGCAGCAGGCGGCCACGGTCGACGAAGCTCGTCGTCCGGTACGTGCGGAACGTGGCCTCGGCGAGCTGGAGCCTGCGCTCGATCTCTTCGGCGCCCATGGCCTCGTACGTCTTGAGCGTCTCGCCGTTGGCCGGGTTCACCGTTGCGATGGGCATCCCTGAACCTCCTGACCTCCTGGGAGCGGGCTGATGCTTCGACCTTCCCGCTGCTTCGACCTTCCCGCGCGGCGGGGGGTACCGCAACGCGTGCACGGCCGCCCAGGCTCTCAGGCCGAGTGCTCCGCCAGCCGGTCGAGAAACGTGGCCTGCGCCTTGACGACGACCTCGCGCGCCCGGTCGAGGCCCAGCCACTCCACCCGGTCCAGCTCCGGGAACTCCTGGGTCCGGCCCGAGCGTGGCGGCCACTCCATGACGAAGGTGCCGGGGACGACCGTCGCCGGGTCGAGGTCGGCCTCGATCGCCCACACCGTGACGATCTTGCCGCCTGACTGCCTGACCTCGCCGAGCGGTACGGCCGCCCCGTCGGGCGGCGGCAGCCCCAGCTCCTCCCGGAACTCCCGGCGGGCCGCGTCCCAGGCGGGCTCGTCGGCTTCGTACTCCCCCTTCGGGACCGTCCACGCCCCGGCGTCCCGCTTGGCGAAGAACGGGCCGCCCATATGGCCGAGCAACACCTCCAGGCCGTCATCGGTGCGGCGGAAGAGCAGCAGGCCCGCGCTGCGCTTCTCGCGCCTCTCGCCGGCCGACGTCACGGCCGCACCTCCGGGTGCGCGGCGAGCAGCGTCTCGACCGTGTCGGCCTCCTCCGGCCGCTTGTCCTCGCGGTAGCGGACCACGCGGGCGAAGCGGAGGGTGACGCCGGCCGGGTAGCGGGTGGAGCGCTGCAGGCCGTCGTAGGCGATCTCGACGACCAGCTCGGGGCGTACGGTCACCACCCAGTCGCCGCTCTCCACGGCGAGCTGCTGGAGCCGCTCGGTCTGCCACGTCAGCATCGCGTCGGTCATGCCCTTGAAGGTCTTGCCGAGCATGGCGAAACCGCCGTCCGCCGTGCGTGCCCCCAGGTGGAGGTTGGACAGCTTGCCGGTCCTGCGGCCGTGGCCCCATTCGGCGGCCAGCACCACCAGGTCGAGGGTGTGGACGGGCTTCACCTTCAGCCAGGAGGCGCCGCGCCGGCCCGCGCTGTAGGGGGCGTCGAGGGCCTTGACGACCACGCCCTCGTGGCCGCGTTCCAGGGTCTCGGCGAGGAAGTCCTCGGCCCGGGGCAGGTCCTCGGGGCCGGACACGAGTGCGCGGCGTACCCGCATCGGCTCGGGGACCAGCCGGGCGAGCTCCGCGTGCCGCTCGGTGAGCGGCAGGTCGAGCAGGTCGCGGTCGTCCACGGACAGGGCGTCGAAGAAGACGGGGGAGACCGGGACTTGCTTGGCCGCCGTCGGCACGTCCGCCCGGGAGCCGACGCGGCCTGCGGTCTCCTGGAAGGAGCGGGGGCGGCCCCCGGCGTCGAAGGCGATCACCTCGCCGTCCAGGATGAAGCGGTCTCCTCTCAACTCCAGTGCGGCGGCGGTCAGTTCGGGCAGCCGGTCGGTGATGTCGTCGAGGGTGCGGGTGTAGAGCCGAACGGTGTCGCCCTCGCGGTGGACCTGGACCCGGATGCCGTCCAGCTTCTCCTCGACCGCGCAGCCGCCCAGCTTGTCGACCGCCTCGGCCACCGAGGAGGCGGTGTGCGCCAGCATCGGCAGGACCGGGCGGCCGACGGTGAGCCGGAAGCGGGCCAGCGATCGCGGTCCGTCCGCGAGCAGCGCCTGGGCGACGCTCTGGAGGGATCCGGCGAGCATCACCGCCCGCCGTACCTCGGCCGGCGGTGCCTCGGTCGCCTGGGCCAGGCCCTCCACCGCGACCGCGTCCAACGCCCCCTGCCGCACCTCGCCGGTGATCAGCCCGAACAGGAACCGTTGCTCGTCCTCCGTGGTCGTGCTCATCAACTCGCCGACCAGACGGGCGCGTTCGGCCTGCGAGCCGGTGCCGGAGATCTTGCCGAGTTCGGTGAGCCGGGCGTCCACGTCGAGGACGGTCAGGGTCGGCTCGGCGGCGGGCGGCACCGGGCGGCTCAGCACCTTCCAGCCGATGCCGAGCCGCCCCTGGGGCAGGCGGCCCGCCAGATACGGGATGACGATCGGCACGTCGTCCGCCTCGGCGTCCCGGAACAGCTCTGCCAGCAGAGCGATCTTCCGGGATCGCGCCGAGGTCGCGGCGACCTCCTGGGACACGCGGGCCAGCCGGGTCAGCAGCATGCAGCCATGGTGCGACGCGCTCCGCTGGTTTTCACGTGGGGGATGGGTCGTTTTTGTCTGCGGGTGCGTTGTGGCTGGTCGCGCCCACGCGGCGGAGCCGCATATCGATACAGCCCCGCGCCCCTAGGGGGTTGCATCGAGGTCTGCCAAGAGCAGCTCCCCGTTGATGAAGGCTCCGGCCCGGTAGCCGCCCGCCGCAGCGTTGATGACCTGTTCGGAGAAGCCCATCGCGTTGCCTGCCGCCCAGACGCCGGGCACGGAGGTGAGCCCCGTCGGGTCGACCACCGGGTACGAGCCGAAGGGGGTCTCCTGGAACTCGGCGCCCAACCGCTCCAGCAGGCCGGTCTGCGGTATCGCGCGGGGCGCGACGAAGAGCACCTCGCGCGCGTGCACCGTACCGTCGGCCAGGCGCACGCCCGTGAGTCGGGCCTCCTCGGTCACCAGCTCTGCCACCGCACCGGGCACCACCTTCACCCCGGCCGCCGCGAGCCTGCGCAGGTCGTCGGCCGAGAGGTCCGACTCGGTGATCTCGTGCAGGAAGAAGGCCACGTCCTTCGACCACTGCGACACCATGAGCGCCTGGTGCACGCTCATCGGTGTGGTCGCCAGCACGCCGAAGGCCCGGTCGCGGACCTCCCAGCCGTGGCAGTACGGGCAGTGCAGCACGTCCTTGCCGAAGCGCTCGGCGACGCCGGGGACCTTCGGGAGGTCGTCCTTGAGGCCGGTGGCGACGACGAGTCGCCGGGCGTGGACGGTACGGCCGCTCGCCAGGGCGACCGCGAAGTGCTCGCCGCGCGTGACGTCCACGGCCCGATCCCGGACCAGCTCGACGCCGTACCGTGCGATCTCCTCGCGTCCCACGGCCAGGAACTCGGTGGGCGACATGCCGTCCCGGGACAGATAGCCCTGCATATGGGCGGCGGGCGCGTTGCGTGGCTCTCCCGCGTCGACGACCAGGGTGCGGCGTCGGGCGCGGCCCAGGACGAGGGCGGCGGACAGGCCGCCCGCACCGCCGCCGATCACGATCACTTCGTATGTCTCGGTCATTTCGGATGTCTGGGTCATGCTGACACGGTCACTCCGAGGGCGTGGGATTGACAAACGTCTTTGCCGATTCTGCAATTACGCCCATGACTACCGATGACGTTCTCGCGGAGGTCGGACCGAGACTGCGACGGATCCGGAAGGACCGGGAGGTGACGCTCGCGGCGCTGTCCGAGAAGACCGGGATCTCCGTCAGCACCCTGTCCCGGCTGGAGTCCGGACTGCGCAAGCCCAGCCTGGAACTGCTGCTGCCGATCGCCCAGGCCCACCAGGTGCCGCTGGACGAGCTGGTCGGGACTCCGCCGGTGGGGGACCCGCGGGTGAAGGCCGAGCCTCTTGAGCGACACGGACGCACCTACTGGCCGCTCACCCGGCAGCCCGGTGGCCTTCAGGCCTTCAAGGTGCTGGTGCCGCAGCGCAAGGAGGAGCCCGAGCCGCGCACCCATGAGGGCTACGAGTGGTTGTACGTGCTGTCCGGGCGGCTGCGGGTCGTGCTGGGCGAGCACGACGTGGTGCTGACGGCAGGAGAGGCGGCCGAGTTCGACACGCGGGTGCCGCACTGGTTCGGGTCGACGGGGGAGGGGTCGGCGGAGTTCCTGAGCCTGTTCGGGCCGCAGGGGGAGCGCATGCACGTACGGGCGCGTCCCCGGAAAGCGTGATGGACGCGACTGTTCCCCGGCGGACTGTTCCCTGATCGGCAAGCGACCGCTTAGTATGCGAACCGACCCCGGTCAGACGAAGCAGTCCCCCGTGGAGGCCCCGCATGCAGGCATGGCAAGTGCACGAGAACGGCGAGCCGAGCGAGGTGATGCGCCTCGACGACGTCGAGACGCCCACGCCCGGTGACGGCCAGATCCTGCTGAAGGTGCGTGCCGCGAACATCAACTTCCCGGACGCGCTGCTGTGCCGGGGGCACTACCAGGTCCGGCCGCCGCTGCCGTTCACGCCGGGCGTGGAGATCTGTGGCGAGACCGAGGACGGGCGCCGCGTGCTCGCCAACCCGGCGCTGCCCCACGGCGGCTTCGCCGAGTACACCGTCGCGGACGCCTCCGCCGTCCTGCCCGCCCCCGAGGCGCTGGACGACGCCGAGGCCGCCGCCCTGCACATCGGCTACCAGACCGGCTGGTTCGGCCTGCACCGGCGGGCCGGGCTGGAAGCCGGCGAGACGCTGCTGGTCCACGCTGCCGCAGGAGGGGTCGGCAGCGCGGCCGTGCAGCTCGGGAAGGCGGCCGGGGCGAGGGTCATCGGTGTCGTGGGCGGCGCGGACAAGGCGGCCGTCGCCCGGGAGCTGGGCTGTGACGTCGTCCTCGACCGGCGCTCCGAGGACGTCATCGGCGCCGTGAAGGAGGCCACCGGCGGCCGGGGCGCCGACGTCATCTACGACCCCGTCGGCGGCGAGGCCTACACCCAGTCCACCAAGGTCGTCGCCTTCGAGGGCCGGATCGTCGTGGTCGGATTCGCCAGCGGGTCGATCCCCAGCCCGGCCCTCAACCACGCCCTGGTGAAGAACTACTCGATCCTCGGCCTGCACTGGGGTCTGTACAACACCAAGAACCCCAAGCTGATCCAGCACTGCCACGAGCAGCTCACCGAACTGGCGGCCCGGGGCGCCATCAAGCCGCTGGTGAGCGAGCGGGTGCCGCTGGCCGGGGCCGCTGCCGCCGTGCAGCGGGTCGCCGACGGCGTCACCACGGGGCGCGTCGCCGTGATCCCCGGACTGACCGAAGGAGGAGCGGCATGACCGACGCCGCCGAACTGCGCCGCCGCACAGCGGAGTTGCTGGCCGCCCACCCGCCGGCCACCACCGAGCGCCTTGACTTCCTGCGCGCCCGCTTCGATGCGGGTCTGGCATGGGTGCACTACCCCGAGGGCCTCGGCGGGCTCGGTGCGCCCCGCTCCCTCCAGGTCGTCGTGGACGCCGAGTGGGAGGCCGCGGGCGCCCCGGACAACGATCCCCGGCGCATCGGTATCGGGCTGGGCATGGCCGCGCCGACGATCCTCAAGTACGGCACCGAGGAGCAGAAGCAGCGGTTCCTGCGGCCCCTGTGGACCGGCGAGGAGGTCTGGTGCCAGCTCTTCAGTGAGCCCGGCGCCGGATCGGACCTGGCAGCGCTCGGGACGCGGGCGGTCAAGGAAGGTGACGACTGGGTCGTCAACGGGCAGAAGGTCTGGACGTCCAGCGCCCACGTCGCCCGCTGGGCCATCCTCATCGCCCGCACCGACCCGGGCGTGCCCAAGCACGCGGGCATCACGTACTTCCTCTGCGACATGACCGACCCCGGCGTCGAGGTCCGGCCGCTGCGCCAGATCACCGGCGAGGCCGAGTTCAATGAGGTGTTCCTGACCCACGTCCGCATCCCGGACTCCCGTCGCCTCGGCGAGATCGGCGACGGCTGGAAGGTCGCGCAGACCACGCTGAACAACGAGCGTGTCGCCATCGGCGGCATGCGACTGCCCCGCGAGGGCGGCATGATCGGCCCGATCACCAAGACCTGGCGCGAGCGGCCCGAGCTGCGCACCCACGACCTGCACCAGCGGCTGCTGAAGCTGTGGGTGGAGTCCGAGGTCTCCCGCCTCACCGCGGAGCGGCTGCGCCAGCAGCTCGTCGCAGGCCAGCCCGGCCCCGAGGGCGCCGGCATGAAGCTCGCCTTCGCCCGCCTCAACCAGGAGATCAGCGGCCTGGAGGTCGAACTCCGGGGCGAAGAAGGCCTGTTGTACGACGACTGGACCATGCGCCGCCCCGAGCTGGTGGACTTCGTCGGCCGCGACGCCGGCTACCGCTACCTCCGCTCCAAGGGCAACAGCATCGAGGGCGGGACCACCGAGGTCCTGCTGAACATCGTCGCCGAGCGCGTCCTGGGCCTGCCGTCCGAGCCGCGCACCGACAAGGACGTCGCCTGGAAGGACCTGGCCCGATGAGCACACAGCCCGACCTGCTGTACTCGGAGGAGGAAGAGGCGCTCCGCGCCGCCGTACGGGACCTGCTCGCCGACCACTGCGACGCGCCCGGCGTCATCGCCCGCACCGAGTCGGACGCCCCGCACGACCTCGCGGCCTGGAAGGCGCTCGCCGACGGCATGGGCCTCGCCGGGCTCCTGGTGCCGGAGGCGCAGGGCGGCCAGGGTGCCACGCACCGCGAAGTCGCCGTCGTGCTGGAGGAGTTGGGGCGCGCGGTCGCTCCCGTGCCGTATCTGACCAGCGCTGTCGTGGCCACCGAGGCACTGCTCGGCTGCGAGAGCGACGCGGGTCTGCTCGCCGAGCTGGCGTCGGGGCGGAAGATCGGCGCCCTCGCCGTCGCCCTGAACGTCGCTCCCGGCGGCGCCTACAAGGCCGTACGGCATGAAGGCGGTGCCCTGCACGGGGAGTTGACCGGCATCGCGGACGCGTCCGCCGCCGATGTGCTGCTCGTGCCCGCCGACGACGGCGGTCTGTACGCGGTGGACGCCGACGCCGTGACCGTCACCCCGCAGCCGTCCCTGGACCTGACCCGGCCGGTGGCCACGGTGCGCCTCGACGGGGCGCCCGGCCGTCTGCTGGGGGACGCCGAGTCCGCCGTACGCCGCGCCCTGCGCGCCGGTGCCGGACTGCTCGCCTCCGAGCAACTCGGGCTTGCCGACTGGACGTTGACCGAGACGGTCCGGTATCTGAAGGACCGCAAGCAGTTCAACCGTCCCGTCGGCGGCTTCCAGGCCCTCAAGCACCGCCTCGCCCAGTTGTGGCTGGAGGTCGTCAACCTGCGCGCGGCGGCCCGTAACGCCGCCGACGCGCTCGCGACCGGCGAGGACGTCGACGTGGCGGTCGCCGTCGCCCAGGCCTACGCGGCGCCCGTCGCCGTGCACGCCGCCGAGGAGGCCCTGCAGTTGCACGGCGGTCTCGGGATGACCTGGGAGCACCCGGTGCACCTGTACCTGAAGCGGGCGAAGGCCGATTCGATCGCCTACGGCACCGCGGGCGCCCACCGCGAGGCACTGGCCGAACTCGTCGACCTCGGCGCCCCCTGACGGACACCTGAGCGAACCCCGCGAAAAGCCCGCCCGACCTGGGGCGGGCTTTTTCGTGTGCTCTGCACCGATGAAGTGAACACAGGGCGGCAGTCAGGCCAACTCGCCGCTCAGCTCTGCTGTTTGGGCCCGCGGAATCGCATACTCGCAGCGGTTCCCCACGTCCGAAAACGCCCTGTCAGGGAGGCAGAGCATGGCCCTCACCACTCGTCGCAGAGCCCTCACGACCCTCGGTGCCGCCCTCGCGGGCGCCGTCGCCCTGCCCGCCACCAGCGCGCTGGCCGGCGAACAGAAGCACCGCCCACGTCCGTTGTGGCGGGCGCACGCCCACAACGACTACGAGCACCCGCGTCCGCTCCTCGACGCCCTCGACCACCGCTTCGGCAGCCTCGAAGCCGACATCTACCTGGTCGGCGACCAGCTCCTCGTCGCCCACGACCCCGAGGACCTCGACCCCGGCCGCACCCTGGAGTCCCTCTACCTCGACCCGCTGGCCGCCCGCGTCCGGGCCAACCACGGCTCTGTCCACCGGGGTTACCGCCGGCCGATCCAGCTGCTCATCGACATCAAGACCGAGGGCTCGTCGACGTATCTCGAACTCGACAAGCACCTCAAGCGGTACAGGCACCTGTTCACGACCTACGCCCACGGCCGGGTGTTCCCGGGCCCGGTCACCGCCGTGATCTCCGGTGACCGCGCCGCCCGTGTGCCGATGGAGGCCCAGACCGTCCGCCGGGCCTTCTACGACGGCCGCCTGGCCGACCTCGGCAGCTCCGCCCCCGCCTCCTTCGTCCCGCTCATCAGCGACAACTGGACGCTCAACTTCACCTGGCTCGGCGTCGGGGCCTTCCCGGACGCCGAACGGCAGAAGCTGCGCGGCATCGTCCGGTCGGCCCACTCCCGTGGCCAGAAGGTGCGCTTCTGGGCGACGCCGGACGTGGCCGGACCCGCCCGGGACGCCCTGTGGGGCGAGCTGCTCGCCGCCGACGTCGACTTCCTCAACACCGACGACCTCGCCGGTCTGGAGGCCTTCCTCGACGCCCACCGGGCGGTCTAGCGCCACCCTGAGGGACACCACACGTTCGGAGGACAGGTCAGCCGCCCGGACGAACCCTCCGCTACGCCACACTTACGGCCGAACGCCGTGAACCGGGACATGGCGTGGCGGAGGAGGTTGTCGATGGCCATTTCCATCTCTGTGGTGTTGCTGCTGTTCGTCCTGGCGGTGATCTTCGTCCGCAACGGCGGACTGAAGATCACCCATGCCATCGTGTGCCTGCTGCTCGGCTTCTACCTGGCCAGCACCAGCATGGCGCCCACCATCAACAGCGGTCTGACGGCCACGGCGGACATCGTCAGCAGCCTCAGACCATGACCGTGAACATGACCGTCACCGGGTCGAGAAGACCCCGATGCCGTTGGGGACGGGGCGTTCCCGCCCGTCGGACGGGCGGTTCCGTACGGACACCGTCGCCTCTCCCGGCTCTCGGACGACCAGCGTCGACGAACCGCCGCCGTCCAGGCTGAAGGCGTCCACCAAGCCCAGCTCCCGCATGAAGGACGCCACCTCCGCGATCGTCAGACCGGTGCGGTACTCGGGTGCGCCGTCCAGCGCGAGCAGGACGACGCGCCGTCCGCGGTCCGCGATGCCCACCGCGGTGCGCACGGCCGAGGCCCTGTCGTCCAGGCCGGGCAGCGGCCGTCCGTCGTCGAGCACGGGGTAGCCGCCGAGGGCGAAGCGGTACGGGAATCGGGACGCCGACGCCACCAGCCGGTGCCGTACCTTCACCCGCTCGCCCGCGGACAACTTCCGCAATTGCTGCGCCCCCGCCTCCCGGCCCACGAGGACGGTCGTGTCCGGGGCGATCGCCCCGCTGCCCGGGGTGTCGGCGGTCGAGACGACCCGGCCTCGGCGCACCGTCACCTCGTAGGTGTCGGTGCTGCACGGAGCCGCCCGGTCCGTGTCGGTGCCGCAGGTCGCGCGCACCCGGGAGACGCCGCCCCACTTGGACGTGAACGCCCCGATGGAGTTCACCGGCAGCGCGTACTGGTTGAGCCCGCGCAGCGGCAGCCGGCCCTCGGGCGTACGGATCGAGCCGTCGAGGCTCAGGTCGTCGAGCCGGGCCCGGCGGTCGACGCCCACGCCGAACACGTCCTCGGTGCTCGTGCCGGGCGGCAGGGCCGGGCCGAACCGCTGGCCGTTCGGCACCGCCGCCTTGAGTGCCCGCCCGCGCGCGATCGCCGGTCCCACGCTCGCGCCGGTCGCCTCGACGCCCGGGTGCTGGGTCTCGCTGATGTTGAAGAAGTCGCCGTTCACCCCCGCGACGGCACCCAGCCCGGTCGCCTGCTGCGAGACCGTGGCCCGCGCCGCCACCGCTCCCGGGTGCAGCAGGTCGAGCCGTACCCGTGGATCGCGCAGGTCGACGGTGAGCACATGGGCGTGTGCCGGGCCCTTCAGGGCCGCGATGTCGAACTCCTCGTACCGGACGCCCGGCGCGATCTCGGAGCCCCGCTGCACGGCGCCGGCCGGTGCGGCCCCCACCAGGGTCGCACCGGCCAGCGCGCTGAGTGCGGTGAGCAGAGCGAGAGCCGCTCTGGTCGTTCCGAACCGTTTCCGATGACGTGTCACATTTCCCCCCTGATGTCGCGTCAAATGTCCCAGGACTCAGGGGAAGTGCACCAGACCGCGATGACCTGCGGGGCTTCTAGGCGCCGACGACCCGCGAACGGGTGAGGAAACGCACCCCCTCGGGCGCCTCCAGCGAGAAGCCGCTGCCCCGGCCCTCGACGACGTCGACGATCAGCCGGGTGTGGCTCCACGCCTCGTACTGGCTGCGCGACATCCAGAACGTCACCGGCTCCGTCACCCCCTCGACGACCAGCTCCGCGAGCAGCACGTCCGATCCGCCCGTGCGGAATTCACCCTCCGGGTAGCACATCGGCGCGCTGCCGTCGCAGCAGCCACCGGACTGATGGAACATCAGCGGGCCGTGCGTCGCGTGCAGACGGCGCAGCAGGTCCTCGGCCGCGGGAGTGAGCTCGACGCGTGGGGTCTCCTCGAACAGCGGGGTCTCCTCGTCCATGGCGGCAAGCACAGCACGGGAAACGTTGCGACAGGGTTGCACCCGCTGTGACCACCCGTTCTGACTAATCTGCTGAGGTGACCATCGAGTTGACGCTGCTGACCACCGTCTCCCACCGGGGCAAGGAGATCACCGCGCCCCGCCTGCGCGCCCTGCTCGCGCTGCTGGCCGGGGAGCCGCGGGCGGGATGCGGCACAGGGCGGCTCGTGGCCGGGCTGTGGCCGGACGAGCAGCCCGAGAACCCGACCAAGGCCCTGCAGATCCTGGTCTCGCGGGCCCGGTCGCTGCTCGGCGGCGACGCCATCGCGAGCACACCCACCGGCTACCGCATCGCCCTGCGCGAGGACCAGGTGGACGCCTGGGCCGTCCAGCTGCACGCCGCCGCGAGCACCGAGAAGGCTCGGGCCGGGGACCACCACGGCGCGGTCGCCGAGGCCGAGGCGGGGCTCACGCTGTGGGACGGCGGCCCGGCGGAAGGCGGCCCCCTCGACGATCCGCTGGCGGCACTGCGCCTCGAACTCGGCGCCGCACACCGGGCGTTGGCGCGCCTGCGGGCGCTCTCGCTGGCGCGTTCCGGGCGGCGGGAGGAGGCGATGGGGCCGCTCGGCGAGCTGATGGCAGCCCATCCCCTCGACGAGGAGTCGCTGCTGGAGCTGATGCACTGTCAGGCGGCCACCGCCGGTGCGGCGACCGCGCTGGCGACGTACGACGGCTACCGGCGCCGGCTGCGCGACGAACTCGGTACCGATCCGGGCCCCGCCCTGCAGGAGCTGCACCAGGAGCTGCTGCGCGGTCAGGCGCCGGTGGTGCGGCGCGGGGTGCCGCACGAGCCGAACCCGCTGCTCGGGCGGGAGGCCGACGTCATCGCCGTCACCCGGTTGATCCACAGCTCGCGGGTCACCTCGATCGTCGGGCCGGGCGGCCTCGGCAAGACGCGGCTCGCGAGTGCCGTGGCGCGCGACGCCGAGCACCGGGTCGTGCAGCTGGTGCCGCTCGCCGGGGTCGGCCGGGACGCCGATGTCGCGGGCGAGGTCGCCTCCGCTCTGGGCGTCGGCGAGAGCCTGCGCGCGTCGTCCGGCGGGCCCGGAGCCCCGGCCGAAGCGCTCGCCGGCATCGTGGGCGCCCTCGGCCCCGGGCCGGCGCTGCTCGTCCTCGACAACTGCGAGCAGGTCGTCTCCGGCGTCGCCGACCTCGTCCAGGCGCTGGTGTCGATGACCCGGCACGTCAGCGTCCTCACCACCAGCCGCGCCCCGCTCGGCCTGTCCTCGGAGGTCGTCCACCCGCTGCCCGAGCTGGACCCGGCCACCACCGTCGAGCTGTTCGAACAGCGGGCCCGCGCCGCCCGCCCCGACGCCGAGCTGCCCGCCGACGCCGTGGCCCACCTGTGCCGCCGCCTCGACGGGCTGCCGCTCGCCACCGAGCTGGCCGCCGCCCGGGTACGGGTGATGTCGGTGGCCGAGATCGCCCGCCGCCTGGAGGACCGCTTCGCCCTGCTGCGCGGCGGACCGCGGGACGCACCGCAGCGGCACCGCACCCTGCACGCCGTCGTCGACTGGAGCTGGAACCTCCTCGCACCGCAGGGCCAGGCGGCTCTGCGCGCCCTGTCGGTCCTCCCCGGCGGCTTCACCGGGGCCGCCGCCGAGCACATCGTCGGCGGTCACGACGTCCTGGACGTGCTGGAGGACCTCGTCGATCAGTCCCTGCTGAAGGTGACCGACACCGCGCACGGCACGCGCTTCCGGATGCTGGAGACCGTACGGGAGTTCGCCGCCGCCCACCGGGAACGGGCAGGGGAGGAGGACCTGGTCGCCGACCGGTTCCTGGGCTGGGCGCGGGAGTTCGGGGCCACGCATCACGACGCGCCCTTCGGGCCCGACCCGATTCCCTCCTGGCGGCTGATCCGCGCCGAGCAGGACAACCTGGTCCAGGCGCTGCGGCTCGCCCTCGCCCGCGACGACGCCGACACCGTCGCCGCGGTGGCCGCCGTTCTGGGCTCCCTGTGGGCCACCGAGGCCAACTACACCCGGCTGATGGCCCTCGCCGAGGACACCGCCCGGCTGCTCTCGCACCACCGGCCCGGCCCGGCGTACGTCGAGCCGACCCGCACCGCCCTCGCCATGGTGACGTGCACCCTCGTCCTCGCCCTCGGCACCTGCGCCGTACGCCCCCTCGCGACCCTGCGGCGACTGCCGTCCACTCCGCCCGACACCCTGGTCCGGGCCCTGTCGACGGTGCTGTGCACCCTGCCGGAGATCCTCGCGACCGCCGACCACAAGAAGCTTCAAGCGCTGTGCGCCAGTGACGAGCCGCTGCTCGCGGGCTTCGCCAACGGCGCGGCGGGCTATGTGTGGGAGAGCGCGCACGACCCGGAGCGGGCGCTCGACGCCGCCCGCCGGACGCTCGATGCCTTCGACGCCCTCGGTGACCGGGACATCCCCATGCTGCGGTTCTGGCCGCAGTCGCGGCTCGGCGAGCTGTGCCTGCGCACGGAGCGCGGCGCCGAGGCGATCGGCCCGATGGAGGACGCGCTGGCGGCCCTGGAGGAGTACGGCGAGCGGACCGACTCGCTCGGACTGGGCTGGGGACTGATGCTCGCCCACCTCCAGACCGGGGACCTCGACGAGGCCGAGCACCGGCTGGAACACACCCTGCGGCGCAGACCCGAGGGCATGGCCCCCGACGCCTTCGCCCCCGACCTAGGTGCCCGCGCCGAGATCGCGCTCGCCCGTGGCGACGTCGAGACGGGCCTCGGCCTGTGGCGCCGGGCCATCGAACGGATGAGGAGGGGGACGAGCCCCGTCATCGGCGGTGAACACCTCCTGGAGGGCTGGCGGTTGGAGCTCCAGGCCGTGGCCGTGACGGCCCACGCCCGGCACGGCCGCACCGACCTCGTCGCGCCCCTCGCCACCGCGCTCCCCGAGCGCCTGACGACCCTGCTCACCCGGTCCCCGGCCGCGCCCCGCACGACGGCGGACCTCCCCGTCCTGGGCGCGCTGCTGCTCGCGCTCGGCACGGCCGACCTGGCGCAGGACGCCTCGGCTCGTGGCGTACGGCTGATCGCGCTGGCCGAGGGCTTCCGCTATCTGCGCAACTTCCAGCCGACGATGTCCTCGGCCCGCGCCCGCCAGAGCGCCGAGCATGCTGACCGGGCGGCCTACGCGGACGCGGTGTCCGAGTACGCCGCCCTGGACCCGGACGGTCTGCGCGAGGCCGCGCTCGGACTGCTGCGGGAGCGGACCGGCTGAGCCTGCTCGGTCAGAGCCGCACCGGCAGGCTCAGCAGGTGGAAGCCGTCGCCGGGCCAGTGTCCGAACCGGACGTCGGCCCGGTCCACGGCCAGGAGGGGCGCCGTCCGCCGGACGAAGAGCTCCTCCAACACCACGCCCGTCACCACACGGCCCAGCGCCGCCCCGATGCAGTAGTGCGGACCGTGCCCGAAGGCGAGATGGCCGTCACCGCGCCCGAACTCCCGGGTGATGTCGAGCCGTTCGGGCGTTTCGTACGCCTCGGGATCGTGGTCGGCGCCGAACAGCGCGACCGCCACGGCCTCGCCCTTCTTCAGCGGCGTACCGGCGAACTCGAAGTCCTCGGTGGCGTACAGGGTGGCGCCGATGCGCACCAGCGTGACGAACCGCAGGAGTTCGGGAACCGCGCGGGCCAGCAGCTCCGGCTCGGCGCGCAGCAGCTCGACCTGCTCGGGGTGGTCGAGGAGAGCGAGCGCGCCGTGGGCGAGGAACAGGGCGGGCGGAGTGATGCCGGTGTTGATGAGCAGGAAGAACATGGTGACGATCTCGTCGTCGCTCATTCCGCCGTCCGCCAGCAGCGCGGACACCAGGTCGTCGGCCGGTTCGGCGCGGCGCCGGGCCACCAGGTCCTTTGTGTACTCCACGATTCCGGCCAGCCCCTCGACGATCCCGCTGCCGTCGCCGTACGCGAAGTCCCGGATCCACCCGCAGACCCGCTCCTGGTCCCCGGCGTCGACCCCGACCAGCTCGCAGATCACGGCCGTGCTCAGCGGGTAGGCGAACTCGCCCAGCAGATCGGCCTGTTCGCGCTCGCCGAGACCGGAGATCAAGTCCCGGGCGGTCTTCTCCACGAAGGGCCGCAGCGCGGACACACGGCGGGCGGTGAAGGCGCGGGTGAGCGGGTTGCGGCGCCGGGTGTGCTCGTCGCCGTCGAACAGGGACAGATGACCGGAGAGATAGGGGAGGTACTCCTCCGGGAGGCCCTCGAAGCCCTGGGCCAGCAACTCGGCCTGCGGGTCCGGCATGTCGGAGCCGCCGGGGACGGAGGTACGGTCCCGGATCAGGCGCGGCTCGGTGAGTGCGGCGCGTACGTCCTCGTAGCGGGTGATCAGCCGTACGGGGGTGTCCAGGCCGGGCAGGACCGCGTGGCCGAGGTCGGGGCGGGAGCGCAGGTCGGCGTAGCCGCGGACGGGGTCCTCGACGAGCTCGGGGGTGAGGTGCAGGGGGGTGGCCGTCATGCCGTGTGCCCTTCTGGCGGTGAAGCGTCGGAGTTCGTGCTTCAGAGCCTGCGGGGGGCCGGCTTTGGCGCGGTTTCAGAGCGGTTTCAGGGCCGGGCACGCACGTGTGCCCCGGGCCGGTCCGCAGGTCGCGGGGCCGGGCCGGGGCACGGTGGGGGTCAGCGCCGGATGCCGCCGATCTCGACGACGCCCGTGGTCTTCGCGCCACTGACGTTGTCGTAGACGACATCACCGGTGGACTTCTTCCAGATCTTGATACGGAAGCTGTCCGGTCCGTCGGTCGCGGTGATCCGGAAGCCGAAGCCGCCGCTGCCGTTCACCGTGCCGGAGCCCTGGTACACGGCCTTGGTGCCGGTGACCACGAGCCAGTCGGAGCCGGTGGAGCGGAACTTCAGCTTGGCCGGCCCGAAGTCCAGGGAGGCCTTGCCCGTGGGGGCCGTGGCTCCCTTGCCGTAGGCGGCGGCGAAGGCGAAGGCGGCCTTGCCGGTCAGGGCGGGCCTGGCCGGGTAGGCCCCGGCCGGGGAGGTGAACAGGCCCGTACCGAGGGCGGGTCCGGCTGCCCGGTCGTAGACGATCAGCTCGGGGAGTGTCGTGCGGTCCGAGGCGTCGTCGTTGTCGGTGACCGTGAGGACCGGGCGGAGGATGCCGGGCCTGGTGTAGGTGTGCTCGGCTCGGCAGGTGGTGCCGTCGACCGTGCCCGCCGTCGGGTCGGTGCCGTCCTTCCAGTCGATTCGGCAGGTGTGGGTGTCGCCGACGTCGGCGTCCCGGAACTCGGCCGTGACGGTGGTGCGGTGGCCGGCCGGCACCGGGGACTCCGGACCCGTGGCGGAGGTGATCGCCGGGGTTCGGTTGACGATCGGGTCGATGCCCGTCAGGGTCGGGACGACCTTCTTGAGCAGCCCGTCCGCGTCGAACTCCAGCTTGTCGAGGGTCGTTTCACGGTGGGTGCCGTCACCGCCGGGGATCGCGAACCGGTGGTAGGCGATGTACCACTCGTCGGTCTTCGGGACGTGGACCACCGAGTGGTGGCCGGGGCCCTTGATACCGAGGGGGAGGTCCTTCTCCAGGATCACGCCGTGCTTGGTCCACGGGCCGGTGGGCGAGGGGCCGGTGGCGTAGGCGACCCGGTAGTTCTCGTCCCGGGTGTCGTTCTCCGACCACATGAAGTAGTAGGTGCCCTTGCGCTTGATGACGAAGGTGCCCTCGTTGTAGCCGCTCGGGGTGATGTCCTTGACCTTCGAGGTGTCGATGGACGTCATGTCGGAGTTCAGCGGGGCGACGTACGCGCGGCCGTTGCCCCAGTAGAGGTACGACGTGCCGTCGTCGTCCGTGAACACCGCCGGGTCGATCATCTGGCCGCTGAACTGGCCCGCCCTCAGTAGTGGTTGGTCGAGCGCGTCCTTGAACGGGCCCGTGGGCGAGTCGGACACCGCGACACCGATGTTGGCGTCGGCGCAGAAGTAGAAGTAGTACTTCCCGTCCTTCTCGGCGATCGTCGGCGCCCAGGCCCTGCTGTCCGCCCAGGAGACGTCCGGACCCAGGTCGAGGATGACGCCGTGGTCCTTCCAGTGGACCAGGTCGGTGGAGGAGTAAGCCTTGAACTGCGTGCCGCTCCAGCCCTCGAAGCCGTCGGTCGTCGGGTACAGGTAGTAGGTGTCGCCGAAGCGGACGATGTTCGGGTCGGCGTTGAGGCCCGGCAGCACCGGGCTCCTCATCACGAGCGCCGAGACTGTCCAGTTGCGCTTCGTGCCGTCGGAGCCGGTCACCTCGTACGTCACCGGCTCTCTGAAGTCCTGCACGCTGCCGGAGGCCGGGCTGATCGCCGCGCCGTGGGCGAGCGTGAACTCCGGAGCGAGGGCGGTGAGATCGGTGCCCTCCTTCATCGGCAGCGTGATCCTGCTGTCCGCGTTGTCGATGAGCGCGTCCACCTTCAGCGAGGGATGCGTCGCCTTCGCGATGCCCGCGGTGTTGCCGCTGAGCTCCATGACCTCGGCGGCCGTGAGGGCCCGGTCGTAGACGCGGAAGTCGTCGACCTCGCCGCCGAAGTACGGGTCGGCCGCGTACAGGGACCGGCCGATGTAGCCGCTGTAGTCCTTGTTCGCGTCGTACAGCTCGGACGGCTTGATGGTGGTCGTCGTACGGGCCGCCTCGATGCCGTCCACGTAGAGGACCATCGCGCCCGTCGGGCCGTCGAGGGTGACGGTGACGTGCCGCCACTCGCCCGGCGTGAGCTGCGAGCCGGCCGTCAGCTTCGACTCCGCCGACCAACTCGCCTTCGTGATCGCCGAGTACAGGCTGGAGCCGCCGTTGGAGGGAGTGGCGAAGAGGTACTTGTCACTGTCGGGGCCGAGCCCGAACAGCCACTGGAAGCTGTCGCCGCCCTTCCACTTGGCGTACGTCGAGATGGTGACGCTGTCGGCGTTCTTCAGGATACCGTTCGGGATACGGACGTACGGCGAGGTGGTCGAGGAGCTCGACCCGCCGGACATCTTGAACGAGCCGCCGTCGACCCCGGTGCCGAATTCGGGCGTACGGACGTAGGTGCCGTGGTAGCCGTGCCCGCTGGAGTCACGGGCGATGTTGCCGCCCGTCTCGTCGAAGTCGTAGTGCACGAGCAGGTCGGCGGGGACGTCGGCGCCGTCCTCCGAGACGGTGACCTCGGCGCGGACCGGGAGCGCGGCGCCGTCCGGCAGGCTGCCCGTCACCGTGAAGGTGCCGGCCTGCGCGTACTTCGACTCGGGGATGTCCTCCCAGGTCACCGCGACCGGCCGCTTGACGCCGTCGCCGTAGGTGGCGATCACGGTGGCCGGCAGGACGGGGGCCTGTCCGATGCCGGTCTTCACGGAGATGTCCTCGACGCCCTCCACCAGCTGGTCCGGCTGGTAGGCGCGCAGCAGCCGGTCGTACTCGGCCTGGGTGACCGGGAGCACGGTGCCGTGGCGGGGCTTGGCCGGGAGGTCGTAGCCGGTGGACGGGGTCCAGGTGCCGGAGGCGAGGTCGGTCGTCTCGAACGGGATGTAGCCGCGGCCACCGAACTCGTCGAGGAACGCGTACCACTTGTCCTCGGTGTTCGACTTGAACACCAGCGGACCCTCGGCCGCGTTCATCGCGCCCTTGCCGATGCCCTCGGCCACCGCGTCCCAGGACAGGTCGAGGAGGGAGTCGCTCTTCTCCTCGAAGATGAACTTGCTGTTGGGCGTGGAGGAGGAGTTGTTCCGCTCGTCCTTGGAGAGGCGGAAGTACGTTCCGTCGTGCTGGATCACCGTGGAGTCGATGACCGAGTAGCCGCGGTCGATCCAGACCTTGGGCTCGCTGAACGTGTAGAAGTCGCGGGTCGTCGCGTACATCATGCGGTTGTAGGTGTCGCCCGAGTGCGCCTCGTTGTCGTACAGCTTCGACGCCCAGAAGACGACGTACTCACCGCGCTGGGCGTCGTAGAACGCCTCCGGCGCCCAGGTGTTGCCCGCGCTGTCCGGGGAGACCTTGACCAGCCGCTGGTTGGTCCAGTGGACGAGGTCGGTGGACTCCCAGACCATGATGGACTTGCTGCCGGTGCGCTGGGAGGCGTCCCAGTCGCCGTTGCCGTAGATCCTCAGGTCGGTGGCGATCTGGTAGAACTTGTCGCCCTCCGGGGAGCGGATGATGAACGGGTCGCGCAGGCCCTTCTCACCGAGCGTGGACGTCAGGACGGGCTTGCCGTCGTTCAACTCCCGCCACTTCAACGGGTCGTTGCCCTTGCTGAGGGCGGCGTAGAGCTGCTCGCCGTCGGCCGTGCCCTCGCCGGTGAAGTAGCTGAACATATAGCCCTTGAGGGCCTCGTGCTTCGGCAGTTCGGGCACCTTCGCGGTGAAGGCGCGGGTCTGGCTCGCCTCGCCCTTGGTGACGGTGGCGGTCAGCTCGACGGTGGTGGCGCCGCTGCCGTGTGCGGGGCGGTGGACCAGGCCGTCGGAGGAGATGACGTCCGAGTTCGCGGAGGACCAGGTGACCTTCGTGCCGTAGGTACCGGCCGCCGGGAGGGTCAGGTTGCCGCGTACGTCGTCGAGGTTGCGGACCGTGAGGGCCTCGGCGGCCTGTTCGGTGGCGGTCCGGTCGTCGAAGTCGGGGAGCACCGTGACCTCGAAGGTCTTGGTGTCGGTCACGGTGCCCTTCCTCAGGGTCGCCGTGAGCGTGGCGTGCGCGTCGGGCTCACCGGCGGCGGGGCGCGTGACCTCGCCGGTGTCCGAGACGACCGACGGGGCGTCGCTCGCCCAGCTGATCGAGGAGCCGCCGGCCGTGCCGGTCTTCGGCAGGTCGAGGTCGGCCGTGACGGCGCCGGTGTCACCGAGGCTCAGCGCTGCCTTGTCGTCGGTGACGCCCTGCGTGGCGACGGGGAGGGAGAGCTGCTCGACCTCGGAGTCGGCGAGGGCACGGTCGTAGACCCGGAAGTCGCGGATGCGGCCCTTGAAGAGCTTGTCGCCGGAGTAGACCGACTTGCCTATGTAGTTGGCGGTGGTGGTGCCGGAGCCGATGGCGCCGGGGGTGGTGGTGACCGAGGTGTTGCGGCCGACCTCGACGCCGTCCTCGTACAGCACGCCCGTTGTGCCGGTCTGGGTGTAGGTGAGGTGCTTCCAGACCGAGCGGGTGAGGTTGTGGGAGTCGGCGGGCCTGGTGGTCTGCTCCGTCGACCAGTTGCCGGTCGCGATGGACGTCCGGAAGGAGTTGCCGGTCGTGAAGAGGTAGCCGTTCCCGTTGCCGCCGCTGGTGTTGCCGAAGCCGTAGACGAAGTACGGCGTGCTCTGCGCGGAGTCGATCTGCACGTCCATCGATACGGTGATCGCGTCCATGCCCTTCATGACGTCGTTCGGCACCTTGATGTAGGTGTCCGAGCCGTTGAAGGCGAGCCCTTGACCGGTGCCGGACCAGTCGGCGGTGCCGTTCACCGTGGCGTCGCGGCCGTTGCCCGAGGCGTCGGCGACGGTGCTGCCGGAAGCGGCGTCGAGCTTGTACCAGAGGGCGAGACCGTCGGTGACCTCGGCTGCTCCGGCCTGATCGGCGGCCTGTGCGGGGAGCGCGGGTGCGGCGAGTCCCAGCAACAGCGACGCGGCGGTCAGCCCGGCGAGTTGGCTCGCCAGACGTCTCGCGCGGACACGGACGTGTGCGATGTACGGCATGTCGAGTTCCCTGCTGAGGCATGGCGGGGCCTCGGCCATGGGCACCCTGCCGTTTCGGCTGTGTGACGTCGTGTTGCGAGAGTGTCAATCGGGGTGTGGCACAGCGTCAAGAGGTTTCGAACAATGTCCGACTGGTCGAACGGACGTGAAATTGGTTACTTCGGTCCGGAGGACTGACAGCGCTTAGCTGGGCCAGTACGTTTCTGGCGTCAGCAATCTGCACAACGTCTTGTTCGAGTTCTCCAAGTGCTTCTGGAGGAGCCCATGCGACGGCGCACACTCGGGCTTGCCCTCGCGGCCGTGACCATCGCCGGCGTCGCGGGCTGCGGATCGTCGGACTCCGGGAGCGGTGCCGCCTCGCCCGCGAACGGCAACGGGGCGACCCGGGTCACGGTCGGCGTCGTCCCGATCGTCGATGTGGCGCCGCTCTATCTGGGGGAGAAACAGGGGTTCTTCAGCAGCCGGGGCCTCGATCTGGAGATGGTCGCCGCCCAGGGAGGCGCGGCGATCATTCCCGGGGTGGTGAGCGGGCAGTACCAGTTCGGCTTCAGCAACACGACCTCGCTGATGATCGCCCGGACCAAGGGCGTTCCCGTGAAGTCCGTGGTCAACGGGGCTGCCTCCAACGGCAAGGTGGGCGGCGATGTGACGGGCGTGGCGGTCAGGAAGGACAGCCCGGTCAAGTCGGCCAAGGACCTCGCCGGGCGGACCGTCGCGGTGAACACCCTGCAGAACATCGGCGACACGGTCGTCCGTGAGTCGGTGCGCAGGGACGGGGGCGACCCGTCCGAGGTCGAGTTCGTGGAGATACCGTTCGACCAGATGCCGGCCGCCCTCGACGGCGGGCGCGTGGACGCCGCGTGGATGGGTGAGCCGGCGATGACGATCGCCGAGGGGCAGGGCGCCCGTGTGGTCGCGTCGCCGTTCGCCGAGACCGACCCGAAGCTCACCGTGGCGACGTACTTCACCTCCACGAAGCTCGCGCAGGAGAACCCCTCACTGGTGAAGAAGTTCACCGAGGCGATGACGGAATCGCTGCGGTACGCCTCCGAACACCCCGACGAGGCACGCCGGATCCTCACCACCTACACCAAGATCAGCGACGACGTCATCGACGACCTGACGCTCCCCAGCTGGCCGGCTCAGGTCGACATGGCATCGCTGGAGAAGCTGGCCTCGCTGGGGGAGAAGGACGGGATCTTCGGTGGGAAGGAACCGGATGTCGAGGCGCTGTTCTCCTGAGGGGTCAGTGATCGCGACGGTTCAGTGATCGCGACGGTTCAGCGATCGTGACCGGTCAGCGATCGCGCCGCGCGCGGCGTGACTCGGTCAGCACAGGAAGCAGGGGCAGCAGCGAAACCGCGACGACGGCGGCGACCAGGGCCAACAGGTAGTCGTCGATGTCGGGGACGGAGGCCCCGAGGGCGTATCCGGCCAGGACGAGACTCTGCGACCAGAGCAGGCCGCCGACGATCTGCCAGATCGTGAAGGTCCGCGTGGGCACGCCGAGCGCACCGGCGGCCGGGTGCAGGACCGTCCGCACCATCGGGATGAAGCGGCCGATCACCAGGGCCTTGCCGTAGCCGTACCGGGCCAGGAGTTTCTCCGACCGGGCCGCCGTCTCCCGTATGCGACGTCTGTCGGTGCGGGCCAGCAGGGCCCGCCCGCCGTGCCGCCCGAGCAGGAATCCGACCTGGCCCCCTGCCACGGCGCCGACGGCGGCGCACAGCAGCACCTGCCACAGCACCAGCCGTGGCGCCTGCTCGGCGGTCCCCGCGCACAGCACACCGGCCGGGAAGAGCAGGGTGTCGCCGGGCAGGAAGAAGCCGAACACGAGCAGACCCGACTCGGCGAAGATCACCACGAGGACACCGAGGGCACCGAAGGTCGCGAGCACCGAGGCGCCGTCCATCGGGTTGACGGCGATCACCGGGTTGACGGTGCTCGCCGGGCCGGTGGTGATCATCGGGCTGGTGATCACCGCCATCACCTCCCGGCCGTCCTCGTCGGTCGCCCCTCATCAAGCATCGCGTGCGCGCGGCGCGGGCGCCTGTCCCGGCGGTCAGGCCGTAGGGGCAGGCGCTACTGGGAGGCCGAGGGGTGGCTCTCGCACAGCGCCGCTTGGACGGCGGCCTTCATGTCGTCGCTCTGCGCGTCCGAGCCGCCCGGGCCGAGGTTCACCATGACCGTCGCCTGCATGCCGTCGATCGTGGCACCGCCCGCCGTCTCGTACCCGGGGAAGTCCCCGGTGTGCCCCCAGTAGAGGCCGCCGCAGGGCAGCGGCCTGCTCTCCAGGCCGAGGCCGTACGCCCGGCCGTCCGCGTTGCCCGTCGGCCGGGTCCTCGTCATCTCCCGGAGCTGGGCCGGGCGCAGCAGCTTGCCGCGTACGAGCGCGTCCAGGAACCGGTTGAGGTCGGTGCCGCTGGAGATCATCTCGCCGCTCGCGCCGCCGACCGACGGGTTGATGGCGGTGATGTCGAGGAGCGGTGCGTCCTCGCCAGGCCGTGCGTACCCGCGCGGGTGCGGTCCCGGTATCGCAGGGTCGTCCCCTGGCAGGTAGGTGTCCCGCAGGCCGAGCGGCGTGATGATGCGGCGGCGGATCTCCTCGGCGTACGAGTGGCCGGTCACCTTCTCGATGATCATGCCGGCCAGCAGGTATCCCGTGTTGGAGTAGCGCCAGCCAGTGCCCGGCTCGAAGGTCGGAGGGTGGGCGAGCGCGATGTTCACGAGGTCACGGGTGTCGCGGTGGGCCAGCGGGTCCTTGAGGATCTCCTGCGGGCTGAGATGGTCGAGGACGTCGGGCACGCCGCTGGTGTGCTGGAGCAGCTGACGGACGGTGATCACGCGCCCGTCGTTGCCGTTCGCGCGGACGACGCCGGGCAGATAGCGCTCCACCGGTGCGTCGAGGGCGACGCGACGCTCGCCCACCAACTGGAGCATGACCGTCGCCACGAACGGCTTGGTCATGCTGCCGATCCGGAACCTGCTGTCCCGGCGCACCGGCGCGCCGCTCCTCACATCGGCGACACCGCTGGTCAGCACCGTGCTGCCGGTCCGGTCCCGCACTTCGGCGAGCGCTCCCGGTCCGCCGTCGACCGTGGTCAGCCGGTGCAGGAGCTTGTGCAGCCGAGGGTGGTCGGTGGAGTGGGTGGTTCGGACGGCGGCGTCAGCCGTCGGCGCGCCCACCGCGACATCGGCACCGACCGCCACGGACAACGCCAGTAAGCCACCCACACCCATCGCACGCTTGCGCTTGATCACATGTGCCCCCTTGCCGCGATCCGAACGACCGCGATCCGACCGACGACAGAACCTGTCTCGACGTACCACCCACGATGTCCGCGGAGTGCGGGTCGACGCGATGGGGTGACCATCCGGATCGAGGGTGGGGCTAACCCCCGGCTCTGTGCGCCCGCCGGTCGAGCACCAGACGTACGCCCTGCGGCCGCATCGTCATCCGCAGCAGCGGCTCGGGCTTGCTGCCCGGCAGCGGCCGTACCCGCCACCGGCGCAGCAGCACCGCGAGCGCCACCTGCGCCTCGGCGAGCCCGAACGCGTCGCCGATGCAGCGGCGAGCGCCCGCGCCGAAGGGCAGGAACGCCTCCCGCTGGCGGCGCTCGACTCGTGCGTCGAGCCAACGGTCGGGATCGAACCGCTCCGGCTCGGCGAACACTGCCGGGTCGCGGTGGAGGGAGTAGGGGCTGAACAGTACCCCCGCGCCGGCGGGCAGCCGATGACCGCCCAGTTCGGTGTCGACGAGGGTGACGCGGCTGAGCAGCCATACGGGAGGGTGCAGCCGCAGCGACTCGTTGAGTACGCGCTTCATGTGTTCCAGGCGGCGCAGATCCTGGTGGGTGACGGGGCCGTCGCCGAGCACGGCGGACAGTTCGGCCTCCAGCCGCTCGTACTCGCGGGGGTGGCCGGTCAGCAGGTGCAGGGTCCAGGACAGCAGGCCCGCCATGGTCTCGGTGCCGCCGATGAAGAACGTGATGACCTGGTCGTACACCTCCTGCTCGGTGTGGGCCGCCGGGTGGTCGGGGGGTACCAGTGCCGACATCAGGTCACCGTGGTCGGTGCGGTCGCTCATCCGGCGCCGCACCATCGCGCCGACCGCCTGGCGGGTCTCGCGGGCGGCCCGTGCGTAACGGAGGTTCTCCAGGGTCGGCAGCCGGTTGCTGCCGGGCACCATCATGTGGGTCGCCAGGGCGGAGAGCAGGAGCGGCACATTGCGCTGGACGGCCTCGACGGCCTGCCGGTCCTCGGGCGCCAGGAAGAGGGTCCGGGCCAGGACGGTGACCGCGAAACGCTTCATCTCCGTATACGCGTCGACGACCTGCCCGGGCCGCCAGGCCGAGGACACCTCCAGCGCGCAGTCGCGGAACCGCTCGGTGTGGTGGGGCAGTCGGTGACGGGCGAACACGGGCCGCAGCAGGGCACGCATCGGGCGGTGCGGCCCGGCCGGAGCGGTGGACAGACCGTTGCCCACGAGCTGGGCGGCCTGGTCGAAGAAGGGGCCGCCCTTGTCGAACTCCCCTCCGTTGCCCGCCACCAGCATCCGCTGGACGAGTTCGGGGGAGTTGACCACGTACACCGGGGTACGCCCCAGCCGGATGCGCACCACCGGCCCCAGCGCACGCAGGTCTTCGAGGAAGCCCAACCGGTCGCGGGCCAGTCGGCCCGCGTGGCCGATGAGGGGGAGCGCTCCAGGAGCGGCGGGCGCGGTGCCGGTCTTCATTGCCGAGGACCTCGCAGTGCCGTGGCGGGCCGTTTCCCGCGACCATCCCCGGAACTACGTGGCCCATGCAAGCGCACCTGCGGGCGCTTGAGGCACACGCGTGACGATGAAGTGCGCATGGGTGAACATGGAG
The DNA here is from genome assembly GCF_900103585.1 of Streptomyces sp. cf386. GTDB lineage: Bacteria > Actinomycetota > Actinomycetes > Streptomycetales > Streptomycetaceae > Streptomyces. Next base: position 626,808 of record NZ_FNHV01000001.1, on the reverse strand, counting down.
CGCTTGCCCGTCCGCCCGCGCGCCCTCGCCTCGTCCAGGGCAAAAAAAGTTCGGACGGCGATGTCGAGAACCCGTGACCGGCTCCGTCCCCGTGGTGAAGGCGACCAGAATGGGTCGCACCAGCATCGAGGAGAGATCACGATGGCCAAGTACCTGCTGCTGAAGCACTACCGCGGCGCCCCGGCCGCGGTCAACGACGTGCCGATGGACCAGTGGAGCCCGGAGGAGATCTCGGCACACGTGCAGTACATGAACGACTTCGCGGCCCGCCTGGAGAAGACCGGCGAATTCGTCGACGGCCAGGCGCTCGCCCCCGAGGGGAAGTGGGTCCGGTACGACGGTGAGGGGCGTCCGCCGGTCACCGACGGGCCGTTCGCCGAGACCAAGGACCTCATCGCCGGCTGGATGGTGATCGACGTCGACAGCTACGAGCGCGCCGTCGAGCTGGCCGGGGAACTGTCGGCCGCCCCCGGGGCGGGCGGGAAGCCGATCCACGAGTGGCTGGAGGTGCGCCCGTTCCTGACCGCTCCGCCCACCATCACGGAGTGACCTCTCAGGTGTCCGGGTGTCCCGGGTGTCCCAGGTGTCTTAGGAGTTTCAGATGGACGAGGCCCTGCTGAGGAGCCTCACGCCCGGTGTGCTCACCGTCCTCGTCCGCCGCGGAGCCGACTTCGCGGCGGCCGAGGACGCCGTGCAGGACGCGCTCGTCGAGGCGGTCCGCGTCTGGCCGGCCGACCCTCCGCGGGATGCGAAGGGCTGGCTGGTCACCGTGGCCTGGCGCAAGTTCCTCGACGCGACCAGGGCGGACACCGCCCGCCGCCGGCGTGAGGACCTCGTGGACGACGAGCCGGCACCCGGGCCCGCCCCCGCGGTGGACGACACCCTCCAGCTCTACTTCCTGTGCGCCCACCCGTCGTTGACGCCGTCGTCCGCCGTCGCCCTCACGCTGCGCGCCGTCGGCGGACTGACCACCCGTCAGATCGCCCAGGCCTACCTGGTGCCCGAGGCGACCATGGCGCAGCGCATCAGCCGGGCCAAGCGCACCGTCTCCGGCGTGCGGTTCGACCAGCCCGGCGACGTCGCCACCGTGCTGCGCGTCCTCTACCTGGTCTTCAACGAGGGCTACTCCGGCGACGTCGACCTCGCCGCCGAGGCCATCCGGCTCACCCGGCAGCTCGCGGCCGCGATCGACCACCCCGAGGTGTCCGGGCTGCTCGCCCTCATGCTGCTCCACCACGCCCGGCGCGCCGCCCGGACCGCGCCCGACGGCAGCCTGGTGCCGCTCGCCGAGCAGGACCGGGGCCGGTGGGACACCACGTCGATCGCCGAGGGCGTCGAGATCCTGCAGGCGGCCCTCGCCCGCGACCGGCTGGGCGAGTTCCAGGCCCAGGCCGCCATCGCCGCCCTCCACGCCGACGCGCCCACCGCCGAGGAGACCGACTGGGTGCAGATCGTCGAGTGGTACGACGAACTCGCGGGCCTCACCGACAGCCCGGTCGTCCGGCTCAACCGCGCGGTCGCGGTCGGCGAGGCCGACGGACCACGGGCAGGGCTCGCGGCGCTCGCGGAAGTGGACGACTCAGTGCCCCGCCACACCGCGGTGGCGGCGTATCTCCATGAACGCGACGGCGACTTGGCGACAGCGGCACGGCTGTACGCCGAGGCGGCCGGCAAGGCGCCCAACCTCGCCGAAGTCGGCCACCTGACCCGGCAGGCCGCGCGGCTCAACGCCCGCCTCAATGCCGGGAGTCGCTGACGGGCGCGCGCTCGCAGGGTGGGCCTCCCTCCGGGCAGTTGACGGCCCACTGAGCGGCGTCGGTAAGGGTGTCAGTCGGCGAACCCGGCGCGTACGACGTCGAAGACGGGACGGTACGTGTCCCACTGGGCGTCCGGCGCCGACAGGTAGATGTCGTACTCCCGGCCGCCCGGCGTGCCGTATCCGAGGTCGATGGCGCGGAAGGCGCGGGCGCGGCCCTGGAAGGTGAACTCCCACACCGCTGCCGGCTTTTCCTTGAAGGTGGTCTTCTGCATGCGCAGCCTGCGGTACGTCGGGTAGTTGGCCTTGGTGTTCGCCTCGATGTCCTTGAAGTGGTCGACGGGGTGCGAGCCGGCCGGGTCCACCATGCCGATGGTGAGGCCGGCCAGGCCGGTCGGATCGGTGTAGGTGACCTCGTCGCTCTGGCCCTTCTTCGGCTTCCAGCCGTCCGGCACGGGGAAGGAGACGCCGAGCTGCCGGTTGCGGACCAGGTGGTAGCCGTCGGGGACGGGGGAGGGAGTGGCCGACGGGGTGGCGGTGTTGCCGGTCGCCCGGGTGTCCGGCGTCGCCCGGTCGTCGTGCGAGGAGGTGTAGAGGGCGATCGCGGTGGCGGCCGCGGCCAGGACGGTCACCACGGACACCACGGAGACGAAGACGCGCCGCCCCCGCTTCCCGCCCTGGCGGCGATCACCGTCGCCCCTTTCCGACGGCGGCACGGGCAGGGCATGTCGCGTCCGGGACGTCCGGGACGTCCGGGACGCGTCCGCGTTGCCGTCGGGCCCGGCATGGGCGACGGCGGAAACGGCGGCCGGTGAGGTGACCGACGGGCCACCGGACCAGGTGGCTCGCAGAGCGCGCTCCGTCTGCTCCGCCGTGGGCCGGTCCCCGGGGTTCTTCGACAGCAGGGTCTCGATGAGCGGTTCGAGCGGACCGGCCTGCCGCATCGGATCCAGCGGCTCCACGGCGATGGCGTACGCCGTCTCCATGGCGGTGTCGCGGCGGTACGGCGGGCGACCCTCGACCGCCTGGTACAGCGTCGCGCCCAGCGACCACAGGTCGGAGGAGGGCCCGGGTGTCTGGCCGCGGACCCGCTCGGGGGCCATGAAGTCGATCGAGCCGACCATCTCGCCGGTCTGCGTGAGTGTCGAGGAGCCGACGGTCAGCGCGATGCCGAAGTCGGTGAGGACGACCCGGCCTCCCTCGCCGAGCAGGACGTTGCCGGGCTTGATGTCGCGGTGCAGGACACCGGCGGCGTGCGCGGCCCGGACGGCGGCGATCATGCCGAGGCCGATGCGGGCGGTCTCCTCGGGCGGCAGGGTGTGGCCGCTCTTGAGGACGTCGCCCAGGGTGGGCGCGGGCACGTACTCCATGACGACGCAGGGCCGTCCGTCGTCCTCGACGACGTCGTGCACGACGATGACGTTGGGATGGACGACCCGGGCGGCGCTGCGTGCCTCGCGGCGGGTCCGCTCGTACAGCGTGGCGACCTCGCCGTCGGACAGATGCGGCTGCGCGTGGAGCTGCTTGAGTGCGACCTGGCGAGCGAGCACCTCGTCCTCGGCCCGCCATACCGTGCCCATGCCACCGCTGCCGATGCACTCGACGAGCCGGTAGCGCCCGGCGACCAGCCGTCCTTCGTCCGACACAGCCCTGACCTCCGCCTGCTCTGCCCCCCTTCGTGCCACTTAGCCATGCACATTAACCGACCTGGTCAAGAGACCGGACGGAGGGCCGGACCGAACCGCTCGGTCCCTCGCATCTGCTACGACGTGCCGGCGAGCCTGCCCATCACGTCGTGCATCTGTTGCTGGGTCAGCGGCTGGGCCGCCAGCGATCCCTGTGCGGCCTGGGTCCGCAGTCCGTCGAGCAGGAAGGCGACACCGCGGCGCCAGGCGTCGGGCGCGACGTCCGCGGCGGCGCGGGCGAGCAGGGCGTTGGCGCCGAGGACGAGCAGGAGGTCCTGGCCGGTGAAGTCCGGGCGCAGGGTGCCGGCTCGGTGGGCGCGCTCGATGATCCGTTCGGCGGTCTCCTGTGCCCGGCCGCAGAGGGACATCAGGCGTTCGGCGCCGGGATAGCGTCCGCTGACCACGTCGGCGACCGCGGGATCGGCGGCCTGCAGTTCGCAGAGCTTCGCGATGTAGTACGCGAATCCCTCCCAGGCGTCCTCGAAGGCGAGGGCGTGCTCGGCGACCTCGGCGAGGCGCCCCGCGGCCAGGTCGGTCACCACCTCGTCGATGAGCGCCTCGCGGGTGCCGAAGAGGTTGTAGAGGGTGCCGTGGCTCACGCCGGCGTGGCGGGCGATCTCCTTCAGGGACACCTGGAGGCCGCGCTCCTGGAAGAGCTCGGCAGCGGCTGCCCGCAGTTTCTCCGCGTTTCGTCGTGCGTCGGCACGCATCCGGTCGTCCCTCCTGGCCCAGGCGTTGCGGCCTCCATGGTGGCACTCCCGAGCACTCCCGTGCAGGAATAACTTGACCGAAGGGTCAAGTTACGTGTTACGGTCGAGAGGGCAACTTGACCATCGGGTCAAGATTACTTCCGTTGCAAGGAGTACGCCCATGAGTACGTCCGTGAGTACGTCCATGTCCCCGGTGATCGCCGTCTTCGGTGCCGGTACCGGTCTCGGTGTGTCCGTGGCCCGTCGCTTCGGGCGCGAGGGATTCCGGGTCGCCCTGGTGGCCCGCCGCAGGGAACGGTTGGAGGCCCTCGTCGAGCAGCTCGCCGGAGAGGGCATCGAGGCTGCCGCCTTCCCCGCCGACCTCTCCGCGCCCGCCGAGGTGCCCGCCCTCGTCGCGGCCATCCGTGACCGCTTCGGCCGTATCGACGTGGTCGAGTACGGGCCGATCAGCGGCGAGCAGGGCTTCACCGCGGCCACGGAGCTGGACGCGGCCACCCTGGAGAACCTGCTCCCGCTGCTGCTGCTCACCCCGGTCGAGGTGGTCCGGGCCGTGCTGCCGGAGTGGACCGAGCGCGGTGACGGCGCCTTCCTGCTGACGCAGGGCTACTCGGCGGCCCAGCCGCTGCCCCACCTCAGCGGCGTGGGTCCGGTGATGTCCGCCACCCGCAACTACCTGTACTCCCTCAACGCCGAGCTGGCCGGCACCGGGGTCTACGCCGGCACCCTGACCATCGGGGCCGCGATCGCCCGCAGCGAGATGGGCGAGGCGGCGGCCGCCCGGATCGAGGCCGAGTCGGCCGACGGCCCGCGGTTCCCGATCGCCGACCCGGACGAACTCGCCGAGCACTACTGGGACATGTGCGCCAAGCGGGACCGCGTCGAGCAGTTTCACCCCGAGTCGCTGACTCGGGACTGACCGGCTGAGGACGCTACGGCGCCTGGTCGTGATCGAGGCTTCTGCTCACCGCATGGCCCACTTCACGCAGGAAGGGCTCGATGCCCCGCCTGCGCAGGGCCTGCCGCCAGATGTCTCTCGCGGTGGCGACCTCCTCGTTCCTGGTTGCCCATTCCTCGTAGGAAGGGCGGTTGCGCAGGGCTGCCACCAGGAGACCGATCATGCCGAGGAGCAGGCTTGCCGCCGTGGCCGCGCCGAAGACCCAACCAGTGGTGAGCATCGTGGAGGCGATGGACGGTTTCGGGTTGGCCATGCCCAGCACGAAGCCGACAAGCAGGAAGATCACTGCGGCGGAACCGAAGAGCACAGGGGCGAGGACGGCGATGACCGCGGTCAGCGACGCTCCCGGCTGCTCAGCCGAGGGACCGTCCGTGAGAAGTCCGTCGGACCCGCGCGGGTTCCTGACCCGTTCGCGCACCTCAACGTACTGCGCATACTCGGTCGCCGCCGTCGCCGCGATGAGTTCGGAGGCTGCGAGCGCCATCCTGCGCAACTGCTCGGCATCGAGGCGTGCCGGCCTGCCATGGGATTCCGCGGCGAGCACCTCGTCCAGGGTGCGTTCGAAGTCCTCCCGGTCCTCGGCGAGCAGATGAGGCTTGGCCGGGCGACGCGACCGCTCCTCGGTTTCCGACGCGCCGAGCCCGTACGGCCCGGCCTCGTCGAGGACGGGAGTGCGGCGCGCGAGCGAGGCGATGAGTTGTTGCATGAATGACTCAGCCATCACCTGCTACTCCTTCCGCCGAGGCGGGACCCGGCCCGGAACGCTGATCGGGGACAGGCTCGGGAGCGCGGGCCGAGTCGGAGCCGGACCGCGGAGACTGCACAGAGTCCGCTGGAACACCCTGCCCTGGTTCGGACTCGGGGCCCGGTCGCCCCGTACCCTCGACGCCTCGGCCTGCGTGCGACATCTCGAGCCCCGCCAACTTCCCGCCGGCCAACTGCTCCAGGACCTTTGGTGCGGCAATTCCGACCGCCATGACGCCCACCGGACCACCTGCCTGCCCGGAGGCCCCGAACGCCGCGGCCATGCCCACACCCAGGGCGAGTCTGAGCGCAAGGGCGACCAGGTAGGGCTTGAGCGGCAGCTCGCCCTGCACTCTCCACGGGAGGTTCTTCACCCGGCCGATGGCGCTGTGCAGGTGATGGGCCTCGATGGCACTGGCCCCGAGAAGACCCCACACGCACGCCATCCATACCGACACAGGGGATGAACACCTCCTGTCGCAGACGAGACGTGGACGTCCGGGTGTCCGGGCTGCGCTGCTGCCCAGGATCGCACCCCGGCGGGCGCCTCAGGAAGAGCGGGGAGCTGCGGACGCGGTGCCGGGCCGAGCTGAGCAGGAACTGCCCAAGGCCGATGCGGATTCGGGGAGTTGGCGCAGGAGGCGCGCCGGCGCCTCGGCGGCGCAGCAGTCCGTCAGGGCGTTCTTCGCGTACGTAATGTGCTCGTAGCCGTCCGGCGCACGCAGGGTCAGTGGGGCATGTCGTCCAGCGCGGTGGACAGGTCCGCGATCTCCGGACGCTCGGTCGCGAACAGCACCACGCCGCCGTCGGGCAACTCAGCCTCGGTGATCTCGCCGAAGCCGCCGGCTGCCAGGACCCGTCGGCCGACGGCATCGTGCTCGTCCGGTGCGGCGACGATACGGCGGCACCGGGCGTCGGCGGCGAACAGGGCCGGGGCGAGCTGACGCAGCAGCCGGGAGGCCAGGTCCTCACCGGATGGGGCCGAGCCCGGGAGGACGAGCGCGACGGCCAGATCGTGCGCGCCGAACGGGTAGCAGGCACGCACGGGATGATGCGACACGCGGCTCAGGTGCAACAGCAACGGGGGGCCGCCACCGCAATGGGTGACGGTCCATGTACGCCCGGCGGGCCGCCGTGCGGGCATGGCGGCGTCGGCGGCAGGGCGGAGCGTCCAAGAGCTGTCGAGGACGGGTTCAGGGGGTCCGGGTACCGCGTGGAGGGTGGGTCCCCACACGGACGGATTGCTCTCCTTCCCCCCGGTGGGAGGCGCCTCAGTGGTCGGCAGGCCGTCGTGTCGCTCCATGGGCACAGGAGAAGACGCCGAGCTGTGATCGGCCCAGTCGCCGTGCCGGGATGTGGCACACGCGCGGCGGACGAGCGCCGTCCTCAACGCGGTGCCGTCCTCAACGCGGTGCCGTGCGGTACGCGGCCGGCGTGACTCCGTAGGTGCGGGTGAACCAGCGGGTGAGATGGGCCTGGTCCGCGAAGCCGACGTCGGCGGCCGCCGTCGACGGCGCCAGTCCCTCGGCCAGGAGCGCACGGGCGCGGCGCAACCGCAGATCGCGTTGGTAGTCGCTGGGTGCGAACCCGTAGGCCGCGCGAAAGCCTCGGTACAGCGCGAAGCGACTGCAGCCGGCCACCCGGGCCAGCTCGTCGGCGGCGATGTTCTCGGCGTATCGCTGACGCAGCAGACCGCGGGCCCGTGCCATGGCGGCAGGCTCCGCCAGGCCATACCCCTCCGGCAGACGCGCGGGGCGGGTGGCGGCACGGCGGCTCAGGTACAGGACCGCGGCGGTGAGGCGCTCCTCGACGGCCAATCGGGGTGCGTCCTCGACGACCGCGGTGTGGGGGCGGGCCACGGCTCCGGCCAGGGCTGGGTCGTCCGGCACCGGGGTGTCGAAGAGCGGCAGCCCGGCGCCGCCGGGAACCGCGTCGTCCAGGACCTCCACCCTTGAGGTCACCCCCCATCCTGACCGGGGTCAAAAGGACCGGCCTGGTCCGTCCGGGCAGCCTCTGAGCGGCGTTTGGGCTCAGGTCTCGAACCATGCTCCCCATCCCTGCGTGCCTCCGGGCGACAGGGCGCATCAAGCGCCGTGAGCGGCAAGCGAACTCAGGAGTGGGACATGGGCAAGTGGCGTGGTGCGTCGATCGCGGCGACGACGGCGGTCCTCCTTGCGACGGCGGCCTGCGCCGGTGCCGAGGACGGTGGCAAGGACGACAAGGGCAAGGCGCCTGCGACCGCGGCCGCACCGGCCGGTGCACAGCCGGCCGTTGCCGGCCAGGCGCGCGCGGCCGGGCAGCTGACCGTGTGGAACAGCAAGGACCTGGGCCCTGTGCTCACCGACAGCGCGGGCTTCACCCTCTATCGCTTCGACAAGGACACCGCCGAGCCGCCGAAGTCCAACTGTGACGGTGACTGCGCCAAGGCCTGGCCCATCGTCCCGGCCGACGGGGCGGGTGCCGCCACCGGCATCGACGCGGGGCTCCTCGGCTCGGTGAATCGCTCCGACGGCTCCCAGCAGCTCACCGTCGCCGGCTGGCCGATGTACCGCTTCGCCAAGGACACCGCGCCCCGCCAGGCCAAGGGCCAGGGCGTGGGCGGGGTCTGGTTCGCCGCCGCCCCCGACGGCAAGAAGGCCGCCAGGGGCGACGCCGCCTCCAAGCCGAGCGGCACCGGGACGGGCGCGGACGCGGGCGCGGGAGCCGCGGACCTGCCGGGCCTGTCCACCCGCAAGGACCCCAAGCTCGGCGAGATCGTCGTCGACCAGAACGGCATGACCGTCTACCGCTTCGTCAAGGACTCGGCCTGGCCGATGAAGACCGCCTGCACCGGCGACTGCCTGAAGAAGTGGCCCGTCGTCGCCCCCGTCGACAAGAACGACACCCAGGGCATCCTGAAGAAGGGCTTCGTCACCTTCAGCCGGCCCGACGGCATCAAGCAGCAGACCATCGACTGCTGGCCGCTCTACACCTTCTACGGCGACACCCAGCCCGGCGACACCAAGGGCCAGGGCGTGGGCGGCACTTGGTACGCCGTCTCGCCCGAAGGCAAGCTCGTCAAGTGAGTCCTCGCCGGGGCCGCGCGAACCATGGCTGAAGCTGCCCGCCGGCGGCCCCCCCGGGGCGCTTGCGGGCGGTCGGCGTGGGCCCGGACAATGGGCGCCGCGACCTGCGAGACAGCAAGACACTCAGGGAACGGAACCTCGATGACTGTGCCGCCCGACGACGACGCCCATGTCGAGCTGCTGCTCGGGGCCTATGTCCTCGGCGCGCTCTCCGCAGTGGAGGACCGTCGCGTGGCCGCCCACCTCGCCGAGTGCGACCAGTGCGGCGCGGCCTATCTGGGAGTCGCCGACGTCCCTGATTTCCTCGCCCTGTTCAGCGAGACCGACCTCGCCGAAGGCCTCGGTACGGGACTCCCCGGACCGGACGGCGACCTGCCGGGGCCCGGGGGGCGAACCGGCTGACCCGCCGCCGGATCACCGGCCGGCGGACGTATGTGCTTTCCTACGATGGACTCTTACACTCCATGCTCATGCTGCGTGTCCTCGCCGTCGACGACGAGCAACCCTCCCTTGAGGAACTGCTCTACCTCCTGAACGCCGACCCCCGGGTGCGCAGCGCGGAGGGTGCGAGCGATGCCACCCAGGCACTGCGGCGGGTGACCCGGGCTCTCGAATGCGGGCCCGACGGGGACGAGGCCATCGACGTGGTGTTCCTCGACATCCACATGGCCGGTCTCGACGGCCTCGACATGGCACGCCTGTTGGCAGGATTCGCCCGGCCTCCGCACATCGTGTTCGTCACCGCCCACGAAGGGTTCGCGGTGCAGGCATTCGACCTCAAGGCCGTTGACTACATACTCAAGCCGGTACGCCGTGAGCGCCTGGCGGAGGCGATACGCCGAGTCGCCGAGCTCGCCGAGACGGGCCGGGCCTCCGTCGCCGACCCGCACCGCCTTGCCGATCCGGCCGATCCGTCGCAGGTGCGGGCCTCCGCCCCCGTACCACAGACCGAGCCCGAGCAGATACCCGTTGAACTCGGCGGTGTCACCAGCTTCGTCGCCGTCGACGACATCACGCATGTCGAGGCCCAGGGCGACTACGCACGTCTGCACACCGGGCGCGGCAGCCACCTCGTGCGGATGCCGCTGTCCACGCTCGAGGAACGCTGGCGCGACCGCGGCTTCGTCCGTATCCACCGCCGCCATCTCGTCTCCCTCGCCCACATCGGCGAACTAAGGATGAACGCGGGCGCCGTGAGCGTCCTGGTCGGCACCGACGAGCTGCAGGTCAGCCGGCGCCACGCCCGTGAACTGCGCGACCTGCTCACCCGCAGAGCCAGAGGCTGACGGCCATGACCGCTGAGTCCGTGCCGCGCCGCGAGGTCGTCACCGGCCCGCCCCGGCACTCCCGGCGCCCCGCCCCCTACCGGCCGACCACCGAGATCGAGGAGCAGACCAGCCTCGGTGCCGCTTACGTGCGCTCCCTGATGCGCAGCCAACTGCGGGCCGGAGTGGTCACGTTCGCCGGCCTGTGCGTGCTTGTCGTACCGCTCCCGCTGATCTTCGCGGCCATGCCCGGACACGGCGGGGTCGTCTGGGCGGTGCTCGGCTTCGCGATCTATCCGCCGCTGGTGCTGCTCGCGCGCTGGTACGTCAGACGCGCCGAGCGCAACGAGGAGGACTTCGCCCGCCTGGTGGAGGACAGCTGACATGCACCGTCATCCATGGGGAGTTCGGGGATCTCAGGTGACTCGGGGAACTCAGTGAACGAGAACTACTCCGTCCTCGCCGTCGCACTCGTCGTCGTCGCCACCGTCCTGGTCGGCTCGCTCGGCCTGCGCATCTCGCGTACGACGTCCGACTTCTACGTCGCCTCGCGCACGGTCGGCCCACGGCTGAACGCGGCCGCCATCAGCGGCGAGTACCTCTCCGCCGCGTCGTTCCTCGGCATCGCGGGGCTCGTCCTGGTGCAGGGGCCAGAGATGCTCTGGTACCCGGTGGGATACACGGCCGGATATCTCGCGCTGCTGGTGTTCGTGGCCGCGCCACTGCGCCGTTCCGGGGCGTACACGCTGCCCGACTTCGCCGAGGCGCGCCTGGAGTCGAGGTCGGTGCGGCGCTTCGCCGCGGCCTTCGTGGTCGGGGTGGGCTGGCTGTATCTGCTGCCCCAACTGCAAGGTGCGGGGCTCACGTTGGAGGTCCTCACCGGGGCGCCGGGCTGGCTCGGCGGGGTCCTGGTGGCCGTCGTGGTCATCGCCGTCGTCGCCGCCGGCGGCATGCGCTCGATCACCTTCGTACAGGCCTTCCAGTACTGGCTGAAGCTCACCGCACTGCTCGTGCCCGCCTTCTTCCTGGTCCTGGCCTGGCGTGGCGACGGGGCGCCCGCCGTGGCCTTCGACGAACCGGCGCGCTTCCGTGAGCAGCGCAGCGTACGCATCGACGACACCATCGACATGCGGCTCACCGCACCGCTGACCGTGAAGGCGGACGGCCTGGTCGACGGTCGCCGCCACCAGGGCGAGGAGCTCCGGCTGGCCAAGGGCACCCACCGCATCGGCGGCGGCACCCGCCTGGACTTCGCCAAGGGCGAGCGCGTGCCGTGGACCGACCCCGGGGCAGGCCGGGGCATGTCCACGCCGCTGGCCGGCAGCCGTGAGGAGTACCCGCTGTACGCGACGTACGGGCTGATCCTCGCCACCTTCCTCGGCACCATGGGTCTGCCGCACGTCGTCGTCCGCTTCTACACCAGCCCCAACGGGCGGGCCGCGCGCCGCACCACCGTCGTCGTGCTCGCTCTGATCGGCGCGTTCTATCTGCTGCCGCCCGTCTACGGTGCGCTCGGGCGGATCTACGCCCCCGAACTCACCCTCACCGGGGACGCCGACGCAGCCGTGCTGCTGCTGCCCGAGCGGATCATCGGCGGGCTCGGCGGGGACCTCCTGGGTGCGCTGCTCGCGGGCGGGGCGTTCGCCGCGTTCCTGTCCACGGCGTCGGGGCTCGCCGTGGCCGTGGCAGGGGTGCTCACGCAGGACATGCTGCCTTCGCGGCGGGGCGGGGTGTCTCTCTTCCGGCTTGCCGCGCTGCTCGCGATGGCGGTGCCGCTCGCGGCAAGCGTGGTGGTCGCCGGGGTGCCGGTGGCCGACGCGGTGGGCCTCGCGTTCGCGGTGTCGGCGTCGTCGTTCTGCCCGCTGCTGATCCTCGGGATCTGGTGGCGGCGGCTCACCCCGCCGGGCGCGGTCGTGGGGATGCTCCTCGGGGGCGGCTCGGCGCTCGTCGCCGTCGCGGTGACCATGGCGGGGCAGCCCGAGTCCGGGGTGCTGCACGCGCTGCTCGCCTGGCCCGCGGTGTGGTCCGTGCCGCTCGGCTTCCTGTCGATGATCGTGGTGTCGCTGGCCACGCCACGGCGGATTCCCGCAGGGACCGCGGCCACCCTGGCCCGGTTCCATCTGCCCGAGCAACTCGCCCGCCGTGCCGTCCACCCGGCCGCCTCCGCTGCCCCGGCCGCCCCCGCCGCCCGCAAAGAGGTGCGGCGTTGACCACCTTCCTGGCCGGCGCCGGCGCCGCCGTCCTTCCGCTGCTCGTCCTCGGTTTCTGGCTCGGCCGGCGCACCGCACGCGTCGGCGGCCGGCCCGAACTGGGCAGTCCCGTGGAGCGGGCCACCTTCGAGACCCTGCACACCGCCTCCCTCGCGGCGCCGCCCCTGCGCGCCGGGCTCACCGAGGAGGCGGCGCGCAAGGCGGTCCGCGGGCTGCGCTCGCTGCTCGGCACGGACGGGCTGTGCCTCACCGACCAGGACACGGTGCTGACCTGGGACGGCGCCGGTGAGCACCATCGAGATCAGCTCGTGGCGCAGCTCGCACAGGTGGTGCGCACCGGCCGTGGCGAGGCCGTGCCGCTCGACTGCGGCGACGTGCACTGTCCGCTGCGCTGGGCGGTGATCGCGCCGCTGACCGTCGACGGGCGGGTCCTGGGCTCCCTGGTGGCCGGTGCGCCGCGCGAGTCCGCCGTGCTCGTCCGGGCCGCGGGCGAGGTGGCCCGCTGGGTGTCGGTGCAGCTGGAACTCGCCGAGTTCGACCGCTCCCGCACCCGGCTCATCGAGGCGGAGATCAAGGCGCTGCGGGCCCAGATCTCCCCGCACTTCATCTTCAACTCCCTTGCCGTGATCGCGTCGTTCGTGCGCACCGACCCCAACCGGGCCCGCGAACTCCTCCTGGAATTCGCCGACTTCACCCGCTACTCGTTCCGCAGGCACGGCGACTTCACCACCCTCGCCGACGAACTCCACGCCATCGACCAGTATCTGGCCCTGGTCCGCGCCCGCTTCGGCGAGCGCCTCTCGGTCACCCTGCAGATCGCCCCCGAAGTCCTGCCCGTCGCCCTGCCGTTCCTGTGCCTGCAGCCCCTCGTGGAGAACGCCGTCAAGCACGGCCTGGAGGGCCGGGTCGACCGCAGCCGCATCGACATCACCGCGCGGGACGCGGGCGCCGAGGCCGTCGTCGTCATCGAGGACAACGGCACCGGCATGAACCCGTCCCGGCTCCGCGCCATCCTCGCGGGCGAGGGCAGCCCGTCGGGCGGCATCGGCCTGAGCAACGTCGACGACCGGCTGCGGCAGGTGTACGGCGATGACCACGGCCTGGTGATCGAGACGGCGGAGGGCGCCGGGATGAAGATCACGGTGCGGCTGCCGAAGTATCAGCCGGGGGTGCGCAGCGATTGAGCAGCCCGACCCTGGGGCAGACCCGGCCAGGAGCCTGGGCCGGGGATCCCGCGGCCACCGACCGGTCCGGGCGACCGGTGCGCCGAACCGCTCGTCCCGCCGCGGCGACCGCTCGACGCGGCGGGGCAGCCGTTCGGCGCACCGGGCGCATCCGGTTCCGGTGCATTTGAGTCGTACGCGAACCACGCCCGTACCCCTGGTCACCACGCGACAGACCAGTCGCCGCAGAGCGGGGGAGACGCCATGGACAACACGACCGCACTCATCGACCGGCCCACGCACGCCCAACGCGCCGGACTGCACGCGGCGTTGACCGCGCTCGCCCCGCTCGACCGGGCCGTCGTGCGGGAGCTGTACCTGCTGCGCCGCCCGCCCGCGCAGGCCGCGGAGGAGCTCGGCATGCCCCTGGCCGAACTGCACGCCCGGGCCACCCGGGCGGTGCGCCGGCTCGGCGTGCCCGCGCGGGCACGGAGGGCCGAGCGCCGACCGATTCCCCCGAAAGCCGCCTGACACCGGGATGCGTTGAGCCGCGAGCCCCCGTCGACCGTGCCTCCGGACAGAGCTGATCGCCCCGCAGCGGGGCCGGCCGGAAGGGACGGGACACGACATGACAGCGGTGGCGCAGGAAGGCCCCACACGGGAAGCCGGGGAACCGGCGGCCGTACCGGGGCGGCGGAACACCCGGGTACGGCAGCGGGCCAACCGGCCCGTACTCGGGGTGCGCCTCGGGCAGCTGGTCGCCTGGCAGCTCGTCCTCGTCCTGCTGGCGGTCGGCGCCTTCACCACCAGCCCCGGCAGGCTCTTCGCGCTTCCCGCCGCGCTGCTCCTGCTCGTCGCCACCGCGGTGCGCTGGAAGCGGCGTTGGCTGTACGAGTGGCTGCTGACCGCGGTGCGCTTCCAGACGAGGGGCAAGGCGGCCGCCGACACCGACGGCCCGCTCGCCGCACTGCGCGGGCTGCTCCCCGAGCTGGCCGTGACCCGGGCCGGCGGGCGCAGCCGCACTCGGCTCGGCGTCGTGCACGACGGACGCGCCTGGATCGCCCTGGTCGCCGTCGAACGCGGCCCCTCACTCACCGAGGGGCTCGAACCCGAGGGCACCGAGGGAGTTGGGGGAGCCGGGGGAGCCGAACTGCCGGTGGCCCGGCTGGCCGAGCTGCTGCATGTGGAGGACATCGCGTTCGAGTCCGTGCAACTGCTCGTCCAGCACCATGCCGCCCCCGACGGCACCGACCCGGCCCGCTCGCTCGCTGCGCGCGTGCACGCGGAGCTCAACCCGGACCGCGTACCACTGCTGCACACCGCCGTCGTCGCCGTCCGCTTCGAGGAGGCCACCTGCCCCGAGGCCGTCGCCACCCGCGGCGGCGGCGAGGCAGGCATCCGGCGCGCCCTGCGCCGCGGCGCCCACCGAGCCGTCGAACTCCTCGGCCAGGAAGGCTGGTCGGCCCGCGTCCTCGACGAGGCCGAGATCACCGACGTCCTGGCCGCGTCCGCCGGACTCGCCCCCGACACGCCGCATGGCACCGGCGCCGAGGAGTGGACCGCCTGGCACGGCGCGGGCACCGTGCACGCCTCGTACTGGATCCGCCACCTCAAGACCCCCGACACCAGCCTGCGCACCCTGCAGGAACTCCTCGCCACCGTGCCCGCCCGGTCCTGCGCCCTGTCGGTCACGTGCACCGCCCCGACCGTCCACGAGACCGGCTTCTTCGCACTGCTGCGCACCGTCGGCGCCGCCCCCGACACCGCTCTGGTGGAGGCGGCCGCCGCGCGCGGCATCCGGCTGGTCCGTCTCGACGGCGACCAGGGACGTGCCGTCGCCGCCACGCTCCCGCTCGGCCGGCACGACGGACTGAGCCTCCAACCCCACCCGGACGCCCGCCGGTTCGGCCTCGCCCTGCACCGCGACGGCGTCACCCTCGGCCGGTACGCCGACGGAAGCCAGGCCGTGCTCCGCCTGGTCAGGGCCGAACCCGTACGGCTCGGCGTGTTCCTGCGCCCCGCCGAGAGCCACCTGCTCGTGCTGCGGCTCCTCGCGGCCGGGTTCACCGTGCACGTCCGCTCACCGCGCCCCGCGCACTGGGCCGCCGTGATGCGCGCCGCGGGCACCGACGACCGGCATCTGGTCATCCGGCTCCCCGGCGGCCTCGCCCCGCCCGGCGGCAGCCCGCAGTATCCCGTCGCCGTCATCGACGAGCACACGGGCACCACCCCGGGCACCCCGCGCTCGGACCTCGCCCCCTGGCAGCTCGGCATCACACTGCACTCCGCGGCGCCCACCGGCTCCACCGAGGAACTGCGCCGCCACGACGCCGTCCTGGTACCCCGGGTCTCGGCGACGACCGCCCGCCAGCTGGCCACCGCGTACGAACTCCCCGACAGCGCGCTGCGGCTGCTGCCGATGCTCCCCGGCTCCGCCACGGCGCTCGTGCTGCCCGGCCGGGCGGAGCTGCTGCGTATCGAACCCACCGATACCGAGCGGGAGTTCCGCGGTGCGATGGAGGCCCACGGTGGCTGACCGCATGCGCATCCGTACGTTCCTCGGCGCGCTCGCCCTGGCCGCCGCGGCCCAGCTGTCCGCCCCGCCCGCCGGCGCCTCGACCCTGCCGCCCACCGGACAGTGCCGCGAGAAGTCCGTCGACACCGTGCCCGACATGCCCTGGTCGCAGGCCCGCCTCGACGCCCAGCGGGTGTGGGACCTGACCCAGGGCGCCGGACAGACCGTCGCCGTCGTCGACACCGGAGTGGACGGTTCCGTACCGCAGCTCCAAGGCGCCGTGCTGCGCGGCAGCGATGTGCTCGGCGGAACCGGGCGCGGTGACACGGACTGCGTGGGGCACGGCACCTTCGTCGCCGGGATCATCGCCGCGCGGCCCGCAACCGGCCTGAAGTTCACCGGGCTCGCGCCCGCGGCGAAGATCCTGCCGATCGTGCAGACCAGCGACGGACGCGACGGCACCGCGGCCGGCATGGCCAGGGCCATCCGCGCGGCCGTCGACGGCGGCGCCACCGTCATCAACGTGTCCGCCAACGCCCCGGCCCCCAGCGATCCGTTGCGCGCCGCCGTCGAGTACGCCGCCGCGAAGGACGTGCTGATCGTCGCATCCGCGGGCAACGCCGACCCGGGCACCCCGCAGCAGCCCGGCGCCGGGATCACCTACCCCGCCGTCTACGACGAGGTCCTGGCCGTCGCCGCCACCGACCGCGAGGACCAGGCCGCCATCTTCTCCGTCGCCGGCGACTTCGTCGACCTCGCCGCGCCCGGCGTGGACATCCTCAGCCTCGGTGTGAAGGGCCCCGGCTACCGGCTCGACGCGGGCACCAGCTTCGCCGCTCCGTACGTCGCCGCCACCGCGGCACTCGTCCGGGCCCGCCATCCCGAACTCACCGCGGCCCAGGTCAAGCACCGTCTGGAGGCCACCGCCGACCGGCCCGCGAGCCGGGTGCCCGACCCCAAGGTGGGCTGGGGCGTGGTCAATCCGTTCAACGCGGTGACAGTGGTGGTGCCCGGGGAGCGGGGCGGGGACGCCGCGGACGAGAAATCGGGGCGGGAGGGCAGCGCCTCTGCGGGGGAGAGGCCGGCGGTCCCCTCCGCCACGCCGGGACCGGACGCCGCCGCGGCTGTCCCGGGGGTCCCGGCGGGTGTGCTGCCGGTCGTCCTGGGCGGCTGCGGCATCGTGGTCCTCGCGGGGGCGGGGGTGCTTGCGGCGCGGCTCGGACGACGGCGGTCCGTCTGAGGAGATCCGTCGCGCCGGCCGGGGAGATCCGAGGATCACGTGACCTGCCGCTCGACCCCCGCCGATGGCACCATGGTGGCCATTGCCGATCGGGCAGCCGACGCCTGGCAGCGGGCGCGGAACTCGTGGGCCGAGGTGGGGGCGGTGGGGCGTGGGCCGTGGTGCGGATGGCGCTGTGCGTGGACCGGAGCGGGCTCGGCTGCGGGAGATGGTCCGCGGTGTTACCGCCGGGCGCGGGGGCAGCGTACGCATCGAGGGTGAGCCCGGCGGCGGCAAGACCTGGCTGCTCGACTGGGCCCTCGACAGGGCACGCGAAGCGGGCTGCCGGGTGTGGGCCGGCTCGGGGGTGGGGGACGGACAGCCGCTGGAGGCCCTGCTCGACTGTGTGAGCGTCTCGGCCCTCACCGACCGACGTGCGGACATCGTCGACCGGTTGAGGACCGGCGGCCCGGCGGCGGAACTGGTCGCCGCCGTCGCGCAGGACCTTCGGGAGATGTGCGTACGCCACAGCGCGGACGCCCCGCTGGTCCTCGCCCTCGACGACGCGCACCGGGCGGACGCGGCGAGCCTCGCCGTGTGGCGGCGGCTCGGGACGCTCGCCCGCACGTCGCAGCTCCTGCTCATCACCACGGCCGGCGATCCGCGGGGACTGCCGGACGCGGACCATGTCGTACGCCTGAATGGCCTGGAGCCGGACACCGCACGGCAGTTGCTCGCCGACGTGCACGGCAAGCCGCTGCCGCCCGAGCTCGCCGCCCGCCTTCCGGACGCCGCCGGGAATCCGGCGCTGCTCACCGAGTTACTCGGAGGAGAGGCCGAGGTCGCGGCGCGCGTGACCCGGCGGCTGCGGTTCCTGCGCCCCGAGACCTTCGACGCCCTGCGCCTCGCGGCCCTGCTCGGCGAGGACTTCGCCGCCGCCGAACTCGCCGCCCTCGCCGGGCACTCCGCCGGCCAACTGCTCGCCGTGCTGGACGAGGCCCTGGCGTACCGCCTGATCGAGGAGTCCGGCGAACGCCTGCGCCTGCGCCACCCCCTCGTGCGCGAGGCCCTCACCGCGAGCCTGCCCCTCTCGCTGCGTCGCACCCTGCACAGACAGGCGGCCGAAGCACTGGACCGGACGGGCGCACCCGCCGAGCGGGTCCTGGACCAACTCCACGACCTGCACGACGAACTGGACGACTGGACGCTCGACTGGCTGGCCCGCCACGGCGAACCGCTCCTGGAACGCGCACCCGCCCAGGCCTTCGAACTGATCCAGCGCGCCGTCGAGCGCACCGGCCCCGACGACCGGCGCCGACAGATCCTCGAGGAGAAGCTCGGCGCGGCCGCGTATCTGCTGCGCCGCCCCGAATCGGTCGGCCTGGTGCGCCGCCTCAGCGACGTGGCCACCGACCTGGAACGCAAGGCGTCCCTGCTGCTGATGCTGATCGAGGCGCTGCTCACCAGGACCGAGTTCACCGAGGCCGTCGAAACCGCGCAGCGAGCCCGCGCCCACGCCGGTCTGCCCGCGCCCTGGCCGCCCCGACTCGACGGGGTGTACGCCCTCGCCCTGTGGTGCGCCGGGGACCACGCGCAGGCCGCCGGGGTCGTACGCGCCCTGGACGCCGCAGGCCATGACGACCCCCTGACCAGGGCATACACCCGGCATGTCGCCCACCTCCTCGCGATCCGCAGACACAGCCACGAGGAGGCCCTCGACCACATCGACCGAGGCCTCGCCGCCCTGGAGGCCCTGCCGCAGGAACGGGACCTGCGCTTCCGGCTCATCGCCAACAAGGCTGTGGTCCTGGGCAAGCTGGACCGCATCGAGCCGGCCCGCGCCAGCATCACCGAGGCCCTGGAGCTGGCCCGGGCCACCGGCAACGCGCGCCGTATCGCCGTCGCCGCCGGCGCGGCCGCGTCCCTGCACTACTGGGCCGGGCGATGGGACGACGCACTCGCCGTCCTCGACCTGATCGGCGACCTCGCGCCCGACCCCAGCACACCTGTGCAGCGCCACGGTCTGGCCGCCCTCATCCTCGGCCACCGCGACCGGCACGACGACGCCGAACGTCATCTGTCCGCCCTCGACGGCCTGCACATCGCGGCCGGCATCCTGCGCAACCACTCCACCTACGTGGTCCTCGCCCGTGCCCTGCGGGCCGAACGCCGCGGCGACCCGGCGGCCGCGCTGGCCGAACTGCTGCCCACCCTCGCCCCGGAGTACGCCAAGGACCTCGACCAGCGATTTCACTGGTTCCCCGACATCGTGCGCCTCGCCCTGGACACCGGCGACACCGACACCGCGCGCCGCACCGTCGATCTCGCCGCCGCCGAGGCCGCGCAGGGCAGCGGACACCCCGGCCTCGGGGCGGCCGCCCTGCGCTGCCGCGGCCTGTTCGCACAGGACCCCGGCACGCTGCGGGAAGCCCTCGCCTACTACGAGACCGGGGCCCGCCCGGAGTACCTGGGCCGGACCCTGGTGGACCTGGCCGTGGCCGAGGCCTGGCACGGCGACCTGGAGGCGGCCCGCGACCACCTCAACCAGGCCGTCGACGTCTACACCACGCTCGGCGCCGACTGGGACGTGGACCGTGCCGACGCCCGTCTGCGCCCCCTCGGCGTACGCCGCGGCCGGCGCGGCACGCACCGCAAGGCGGCCACCGGCTGGGAGGCGCTGACGCCCACCGAGCTGAAGGTGGCGCGCCGAGTGGCCGAGGGACGCTCCAATCCGCAGATCGCCGCCGAGCTGTTTCTGTCACCGCGCACCGTACAGACCCATGTGTCGCACATCCTGGGCAAGTTGGGGGTGCGGTCACGGACCGAGGTGGCACGGGAGGCGGCGCGCCAGCAGGCGCCGTAGCCCGCGGGTGCTGCGGCGCGCCGCCCTCACCAACTACGCCTCGGGCTCCTCCACCAGCCCCGTCTGGACCAGCACCGGCGCCGCCCGCCGCGTCACCAGCTGTGCGCGGCCCTGCGGGAGCTTCTTCGGGGGTGCCGTGGGCAGGAACGTGCCCTCCTCGCGGCCGCAGGAAAGCAGCAGGATCGGGGTGCCCAGCTCCTGCATCCGGCGCAGGGCGCCGTCGCCCATGCCGCGGCTCGCGCCGGCCGTGGAGCGGGCGATGATGACGTGCAGGCCGATCTCCGTGCCCTGGGAGAGGAGTTCGACGACCGGGGCCAGCGGCGGGTTCATCGGGGCGGCGAGCAGGTCGTAGTCGTCGATCAGCAGGAACAGACGCGGCCCGGACCACCAGTCGCGCAGCGGCAGCCGGTCGGGGGTGATGTCCGGGCCCGGCACCCGCTTGGTGAGGGACTCGGCGGCCTCCTTGACGAGGCCCGCCAGGTTCACGCCCGAGACGGCGTAGCCGAGCTGGTAGTTCTGCGGGACGGAGTCGAACAGGTGGCGGCGGGTGTCGCCGAGGATGATGCGGGCCTCGGCCGGGGTGTACCGGGACATGATCGACTTGGCGGCGAGCCTGAGCAGGTTCGTCTTGCCGCTCTCCGTCTCTCCGAGCACGATCAGGTGCGGTGTCTGCTCGAAGTCGTGCCAGGCGGTGCGCAGGCCCGTCTCCTCCAGGCCGTACGGCATCCGCAAGTCGCCGTCGGCGGCAGGGAGTTCGGCGAGCGGAAGCTTCGCCGGGAGCAGGCGCACCTGGGGTGCGGCCGGGCCGTGCCACGCCTTGGCCACCTGTTCCACCAGGGCGCGGTGCGCCTCCGCCAGGTTCTCGCCGCTCTCCACACCGTCGGTACGCGGCACCGCGCCCAGGAACTGCAGCTGGTCGCGGGTCAGTCCGCGCCCGGGGACCTTCGGGACGAGCGCCGCGGCCTTGGAGTTGATGTCGGACTCCATCGGCTCGCCGATCTTCAGCTCGAAGCGGGTGCCCATCACATCGCGCAGCCAGGTCCGGAACTCCATCCACCGGGTACCCGTGACGATCAGGTGCACCCCGTAGCCGAGGCCGCGCGAGGCGACCTCCTGGACGGAGGCCTCCAGCTTGTCGAAGTCCTGGCGCAGCGTGAACCAGCCGTCGATGACGAGGAACACGTCCCCGTACCTCTCCCGCGGCAGCCGCCCGGCCGCGCGCAGCCGGCGGAACTCGGCGATCGACTCGATACCTTCGTCGCGGAACATCTCCTCACGCCGGTCGATCAGCCCGACGATCTCGTTCACGGTCCGGTGGACGCGGTCCACGTCGAGCCGGCCCGCGACGCTGCCGACATGCGGCAGGCCCTTGAGCGAGGACAGCGCGCCGCCGCCGAAGTCCAGGCAGTAGAACTGCACTTCGGCCGGAGTGTGGGTGAGCGCGAGGGCCGTCACGAGGGTGCGGACGAAGGTGGACTTGCCGCTCTGGGTGGCACCGACGATGCCCACATGGCCGTCGGCCGCCGACAGGTCCGCGATCAGCGGGTCACGGCGCTGCTCCAGAGGCTTGTCGACGATTCCGAGCGGCACCGTCAGCCGCCCGCGCCCCTCCCAGTCGGCGGTGCACAGACCGAGCTCCGGATGCCGGCTGAGGGCAGGGAGCAGCATGTCGAGGGTGGGCGGATCGCCCAGCGGGGGCAGCCACACCTCGTGCGCGGGCGGGCCCTGGCCCGCCAGCCGGTCCACGATCACATCGAGCAGCGATGCGCCCGACTCCTCGCGCGGCACCTCGTCGGCGACCGGCTCGGCGGGCTGGAGGATGCGCGGCTCGATGTAGCGGGTGGTGAACGGCACCACCTGTTGTTCGATCACCGCCTGGCGGCGCTCGCGGCTCACTGGGCTGCCGTACGGGCCGGACACATAGGCGGCCTTGAACCGCTGCAGGGTATCGGTGTCGGTCTTGAGATAGCCGTGGCCGGGCGCGGAGGGCAGATTGTGGGCGTCGGTGACACCGAGCACGGCGCGGCTCTCCATCGCCGAGAACGTCCGCAGGCCGATGCGGTACGACAGATGCGACTGCAGCGCGTGGATCTTTCCCTCCTCCAAGCGCTGCGAGGCGAGCAGCAGATGCACCGCCAGCGACCGGCCGAGCCGCCCGATCATCACGAAGGTGTCGATGAACTCCCGCTTCTGCGAGAGCAGTTCACTGAACTCGTCGACGACGATGAACAGCGAGGGCAGCGGATCGAGCGGGGCCCCGGCCTGGCGGGCCTTCTCGTAGTCGTGCACCGAGCTGTAGTTCCCGGCGGCGCGCAGCAGCTCCTGGCGGCGGTTCATCTCCGACTGCAGGGCGTCCTGCATACGGTCCACGAGGGGGAGTTCGTCGGACAGGTTGGTGATGACCGCCGAGGTGTGCGGGAGCCGGTCCAGGCCCAGGAAGGTGGCGCCGCCCTTGAAGTCGACGAGGACGAAGTTCAGCGCCTCGGAGGAGTGGGTGACCGCGAGCCCCAGGACCAGGGTGCGCAGGGTCTCGGACTTGCCGGAGCCGGTGGCGCCGATGAGGATGCCGTGCGGGCCCATGCCGCCGCGCGCCGCCTCCTTGATGTCCAGCTCGACCGGCGCGCCGTTCTCCGCGATCCCGATCGGGATGCGCAGCTGGTCCCAGGTGGAGCGCGGCCGCCAGGTCACCTGCGGGTCGAGCGCCATCGCATCGCCCACCCCGAGCAGCGTGGTCAGTTCGAAGTCGGTGGTCAGCGGCTCCGACTGGTCGGCGCCGCCGCTGAGCCGGTAGCGGGAGACGAGCCGGGCCAGCTTGCCCGCCCGGCCCGCCGACAGTGCGTCGGGCGCACAGACATCGGTGAACACGTCCTGGCCCGCCACGTCCTTGGTGACCTGCTCCACCTGCTGCGGTGACACCTGCAGCCGCAGCACATAGCGGCTGGCCCGGCGCGGCAGCGAGTCCGAGAGGTCGATGATCACGGCATTGCGGTAACCGCTCGTCGCCGCCTGCACATTGGCGGGCAGTCGCGCCCCGTCCACCACGATCACCAGATACGGCTCATCGGCCGACACCTCCGTGTCCGGCTCGAACCGGGCCCGCTCCCGCGCGCCCTCGCCGCTGAGGCCGAGCAGCTCCTCCAACTCGGCGAAGTCCTCGGCGATCTGCCGCACCGGGCCCGCCGCGTCGGTACGGCCCGGGTGCATCGCATGCGGCAGCCACTTCGTCCACTCCCACTCCTCCAGCGCCGCACCCGAGGCCAGTACCCCGATCCGCAGGTCGACGGGGGAGTGGAGTACGGCGAGCGAGGCCAGCACCGAGCGGGTCATGGCGCGCGCCGCGTCCATGTCCCCGTCCATCAGCACATGCGCGAAGCCGCGCAGATAGAGCGAGACCGGGACGCCCGGCACACTCCCGTACGCCTCGATGAAACGCCGCAGCGCATGCGCGCTCACCGGCTCCAGATCCTCCACCGGCGCCGACTCGGGCGGGCTCAGCTTCATCGACAGCGGCTGCGGCCCGGTGCCCAGGCGCACCTCGCCGAAGTCGGGATGCGACACGCGCCGCTCCCACAGTCGCTTGCTCAGGGCCAGCGACCACAGGCCGTCCGGCTCCGGGAACTGCCACTGACCGTGCCGGCGCTGCTGATCGGTGGCCCTGCGCACCTTGCGGCGCTGCTGTGCGAGGTAACGCAGATAGCCGCGGCGCTCGCCACGCAGTTTGCGCTTGCGCTCGATGGGGCCGCGCATCAGGTTCAGGATCAGCATGACGACCAGGGACACGGCCATCATCGCCATCATCACGTACCGGAACGTGGCACCGATCCCCGGTACCACGAACATCATGCCCATGGTCAGCGAGGACAGCGCCATGGGCAGGAAACCCACCACCGCCGTGAAGCCCTGCGCCTCCAACTCCGGCAGGGGCGGCGGCGATTGGAGCGGCATCTCGCCGGTGGGCAGCGCGGGCGCCGCGCGCCGCGCGGGCCTGCGGAAGACGACGGTGGACACGCGGCCTCCAGGGACTCGGTACTGGTGAAGTCGACGGGCTCGGCGGACTCGACGGAACTCGTCCGAACTCGGCAAAGGGGTTCGCGCACCTGCACGCACGCCAAGCCCCCACGGCTCAAACCGAGTTGAGGGGAATACGGGTTGAACCCGGCCGTCGACTCCCGCGTGCCCCCCGGCGTGACCAGCAACGCGACCAACGAACTGTGCCGGATGATGCTCGTGACGCCCTCGTCGTCGCTCGAGGTCGCCGTGCCGTCCGACGTCCCGCTGTACGACCTGCTGCCGACCCTCATGACGTATGCGGGCCAGGACCTGGCGGATGTCGGAGTCGAGCACGACGGCTGGGTGCTCCAGCGCCTCGGCGAGCCCGCCCTCGATGAGGAACGCACCCTCTCCGCGCTCGCCGTACGCGACGGCGAGTCCCTGTATCTGTCGCCCCGCAGGGCCGAGCTTCCCGTCATCGACTACGACGACCTGATCACCGGCGTCGCCGACGGCGTACGCGGCCGGCCCGACCGCTGGCGCGACGCGATGACGCGCCGGCTGTTCCTGCTGTTGATGGCGGGCGCGCTGGCCTCCGCCTGGACGATGCTGCTCATGTCCGGACCGCCCCTGACCCGGGCCGCGACGGCCGCCGGGCTCGCCCTCGCCCTGCACGGCGGGGCGGCCGTCGTGGCCCGCGGCATGAAGGACACGGCCCCGGCCGGGCTGATCGCCCTGTTCGGCGTGCTGTTCGCGGGTCTCGCCGGATACCTCGTCGTGGGCAGCGCGACCGGCGGCGTCGAGGCGGCCCAGGTTCTTGCCGCCGGGTTCGCGGCACTGGCCGCGACCGTGCTCGCCATGGTCCTCGTCGGCGGCCTCCATCAGGGCTTCGCCGCGCTCCTCACGGTGAGCGCCGCCGTATCGCTCGGCGGGCTGCTCGCCGCTGCGACCACGTTGAACTCGGCGCAGTCGGCGTCCGTGCTCCTGGTCGTGGCGCTGGTGTTCAACGTGATGGTGCCCGGCACCTCCTTCCGCCTCGCCGATCTGCGGATGCCGCTGCTTCCCAGCAACAGCGAGGAGCTGCAACAGGAGATCGAACCCATGCGCGCCACGTGGCTGTTGGAGCGCGCGGCCGTCGCCGACCGCTTCATGACCGGGCTGTTCGCCGCGGTCGGCCTGGTCGTCGCGGGCACACTGCCGCTGGTGGCACTCGGCGGGAGTTGGGAGTACGTGACGCTGCTCGCCGTGTGCTGTGTCGCGCTGCTGCTGCGCAGCCGGATCCTCATCGGGGCCGGGCAGCGCATCGCCCTGCTGGCCCCCGCCGTACTCGGCCTCCTGGTGCTGATCATCGGCGCGGCATGGCTGCTGCCCTTCGAGTCGCGGCTGCTCGGCGCGGTGAGCGGCACCGTGGTCACCGCCGGGATGCTGCTCGCCGGGGCGCGGATCCTGCCCGGCCGGCGGCTGCTGCCGTACTGGGGGCGGGCGGCCGAGATCCTCGAGCTGCTGGTCGGCCTGTCCGTGCTGCCGCTGCTGCTCGCGATCCTCGACGCCTACGGGTGGGCGCAGGCCCTCTTCGGCTGAGCGCTGCCCGCATCGTCAACGACCGCTACGTACCGACCACTTGCTTGAGCTGAGGAGCGAGTCCCCATGCAGACACGCCGCGATCAGGTGCAGGCGTACACCTTCACCCTGAGCAGGATCACGGCCGGCCTCACCCGAGGGGAGCCGGACGCCCCCGAGGTCCCGATGCGCCGCTTCACCTTCGGCACCATCGCCGGGACCGCGCTCGGTGTGGTGGCACTGGGCGGCATGGCGGCCTACGGCTTTCTCTTCCCCGGCAGCAGCAAGGCCTTCCAGAAGGAGGGCACGCTGGTCGTCGAGAAGGAGACCGGCGCACGGTATCTGTATCTGAGCGGGGCGCTGCACCCCGTGCTCAACACCTCCTCGGCGATCATGATCACCGGCCAGGGCAATCTGAAGCCGCAGACCGTCGCCGCCAAGGCCGTCCGAAGCGTGCCGAAGGGCCCCGTCCTCGGAATCCCCGGCGCCCCCGACTCGCTGCCCGAGGCGAAGAGCCTCGACCGCGACAAGTGGTCCGTGTGCACCGCCAACCGCACCAAGGCCGACGGCAGCGACGAGGCGATCGTCACCGCGTACATCGGCGGCGGCAACGAGAAGTTCACCGAGCTCGGCGCGGACCGCGCCCTTCAGATCGAGGCCGCCGACGGCACCAATTACCTGGCCTGGAGCGGCGTACGCCTCAAGGTGGACGGCGAAGCCACCCTCACCGCGCTCGGCTACGCCAACACCCCGGCCTTCAAGGTCCCCGACGCCTGGCTCAACTCCCTCGCCTCAGGGCCCGACCTGACCGCACCGGACGTGCCGGGCCGGGGCTCGGCCGGGCCCCCGGTCGGCGGACAGAACGGCGTGGTCGGCCAGATCTTCCAGGACGACGCGGACCCCGACATCAACTTCCTGCTCCTCGCCGACGGCCTCTCCCCGATCACCGCCACCGAGGCGGCCCTGCTGCTCGGCGACCCCGCGACCGCGGAGGCCTATCCTGGCGGCCAGGTCACCCCCGTGAAGGTGCCCACCGCCGCCCTCAACGCGGCGCCGCGCTCCGCCCGCGAACTGCGTACCGAAGGCCTGCCCACCACACCCCCGGCCCCGTTCGTGGCGCCCGGCAACGGCAACCAGGTGCCCTGCGTCCGGGTCACCCCCGGCACCGGGGCGGGTGACAAGCCCAAGGTCACGGTCGCGGTACGGGAAGCCGCGGGCGGCACGGCCGACGCGGCGCCGCCCGGCCTGCCCCGCCCCGAACAGCCCGCGACGGACGGGCCCACGGCCGACCGGATCGTGGTCGCCCCCGGCCATGGCACCCTCGCCACCGCGACCGGCGCCGGGGCCGCGCCCACGCTCTTCCTCATCACCGACTCGGGCGTACGTTTCCCCCTCGCGAACCCCGAAGTCGCCACGTCTCTCGGCTACGACCCCGCCTCGGCGGTGCCCGTACCGAGCACGGTGCTCTCGCTCGTCCCCACGGGTCCCGCGCTGGACCCGGAGATCGCGAAGAGCCCCCTGGCCGCCGACCCGGGCAAGGCCCCGGCGGCCCCCGTCCCCTCCCAGAACCCCGCGGTCGACTGACGCCCGCGGACCACCACGGAACACAACCGAGGAGAACACCATGAGCACTCCGCCCCAGGGCCTGACGAGTACCAACTTCGCTCAGATGACAGCCGGACGGGACAAGATCACCCAGTGCGGCAACGACCTGCGCACCCACCACACCGAGGCGCAGTCGATCGTCGGCGGGCTGGCCACCAGCTGGTCCGCCGAGTCACAGACCACCTTCATCTCGATCATGGACCAGTACGACATCGAGCACCAGACCATGCTCCAGGCCCTGGAGCAGATCGAGCTCAGCCTCGAACTGGCGCTGGGCGAGCAGACGAAGGCCGACGACGACACCAATCTCGTGATGGGCCAGCTGCGCTCGGTCCTCGACGGCAACTGATCCCTTCACGGCAGCCCCGCACAACAGGCCGGCCCGGCCTGCCCGACAACTGACCTTTCCCGCAACGCATTTGAGGAGACAAGACCATGGGTGACGGATTCCGCGGTGATACCCGGAGCATGATCGACGCGATGGACGCCATCATCGCCGCCAGCAACAAGGTCCGGCAGAGCCTCGACAAGCTGGAGGAGGAGATCCAGCCCACGCTCAGCGAGTGGGAGGGCGGCTCGA
Source organism: Streptomyces sp. cf386 (assembly GCF_900103585.1). Classification (GTDB taxonomy): domain Bacteria; phylum Actinomycetota; class Actinomycetes; order Streptomycetales; family Streptomycetaceae; genus Streptomyces. The sequence continues at coordinate 598,923 of NZ_FNHV01000001.1, read as the reverse complement.
AGCTGGCCTACCTGGACGCCCAGGCGATCTGGGACGGCGCCGCCAAGCGCCTGCAGACGTTCCTGACGACGGCGGCGCAGGCCGTCGGCTCCGTGGCCGAGATCTATCAGCAGCAGGACTTGCAGGTCCAGCGGACCTTCCAGGGCTGACGGCGACGGACCCCGGAAGGTGGTGAGAGAACATGCCCGATGAAGACGTGATCAGCGTCAGGCCGAACGACCTGAAGAAGTTCGGCAACTACCTGCAGGTCCTGGCGGGCAACGGACGGGACGGCCTGGGCGGTTCAGGCATGCTGGCCACGGCCGAGCTGCTCGACTCGTTCACGCTCCCCGTCGCCGACCCGACGCTCTTCCCCGGCACCAACGCCTTGGAGGCGACGCTCGGTTCGGTACGCCGCAGTCTGGGGTCCGAGCTCCGTTTGATGTCGGACGCGTTGACGAAACTCGGCGAGGAACTGGTCGACGCGGCCGAGAAGTACGACTCGGGCGAGGAGATGTCCAAGGCCGAGATGGACGACCTCGGCCGGACCCTGGAGGAGACCGCGGAGTTCATCGACAGCCGCGACGGGTCGCTGCAGGACATCGACAACAAGGAAGTGCCCGACTCGGACTTCGACAAGGACGACATTCCTGAGTCGGAGGAGGAGGACGAGGACGAGCGGGACGACGACGAGCAGGACACGGAAGAAGAGGAGGAGGACAAGCAGGAATCGGAAGAAGGCTCCTCGTCGGGCGGCGGAGGCGGCGGCCCGGAGGCCGGTGGCGGGGGAGGCCCCGAGGCCGGCGGTGGGGGTGGCCCCGACTCCGGTGGCGGGGGAGGCCCCGAGGAAGAGGAGAAGCCCGAGCAGGAGAAGCCGGAGCAGGAGAAGCCCGAGGAGAAGCCGCCGGGCGGTGCGGGCGAGGAACCCCCGGGCAGCGGCGCCGAGGAACCCGAGGCGGGCGAAGGCCCCGAGGGGGAGAAGCCTCAGACCGGCGAGGGTCGTGACCTTGATGGCGATGGTGAGATCGAGGAGCACGAGCGTGATGCCGGTTCGGAGGGTCGTGACCTTGATGGCGATGGTGAGATCGAGGAGCACGAGCGTGATGCCGGTTCGGAAGGTCGTGACCTCGATGGCGACGGCGAGATAGAAGAGCACGAGCGCGACGCCGGTGACGAGACCGAGCTCTCCAGTACGGACGGGAACGGTACGCCCGAAGAACGCGTGGCGGACGCCCGTGCCGAGGCCGACCGGCGTATCGACGAAGCCAATGAGACAGCGGACCGCAAGGTGGACGAGGCGTACGCCGAAGCCGAGGAGAAGATCGCGGCCGGTGGCGACCCCGAAACCGCTTACGCCGAGTCGGAGCGGAAGGAAGAAGCGGCCCGCGACGAGGCGCAGCGCGAGATCGATGATGCCAACGCCGATGCCCGCGCCGTCGAGGACGAGGTGAACGCCGAGCGGGAAAACGCCCAGCGTGAAGACCCCGGCGACAGGGGCGACGGCACTGGCGGCACGGAGGACACACCGGAGGAGACATACGACCCGGACCAGACGTCCGGTCCGGACGGCGCGGACGGCCCCGTCGGTACGGCTGACGGGCCCCCGTCCACGGGCGCCATCGTGGACGGCGAGGAAGTAGAGCCGTTCCAGCCCGAGGTGCTTCCGGAGAGCGACCCGGTCGCAACCGATGACGGCGACCTGAGCCGTGCCGTGATCGACGAGAACGCCGAGTACGGCGAGGGCTACCCCGCGCCCGGAACCATGAGGACGCAGTCATGAGCGCAGTGAGGGGCGGTCGGCCATGTTCTTGACGCAGGCGCAGGCCGCCGTCGCATCCCAGGAGGTCCAAGGGGTCCTCGCCAATCTGTCCCAGCAGCACCAACTTCACAAGAGCGTCATCGGTGGTGACGGCGTGCCGACCTTCCGCGGTCGTGACGGTGCCCCGGGCGGGCAGGCCGGCGATCCGCGACTGAGGCAGCCGAGGAAGGGCACGCAGGACGGCGACGGCCGAGCCCCTCGGGGCCCCGGGGCGCCAGGCGGCGGAGGAGCGCCGCCCGGCGGCAAGGCGCTCACGGCACCCGGCGGCGGCCCGGCACTGACACCGCCCGGCGGCGGTGGCGGAGTACCTGGCGGTGGTGGACTGCCCGGTGGCGGCGCCGACTTGAAGGGGCTCACGGCACCGGATCCGAAGACTGCGCTGAGCGGGCTGAACGCTCCCGGTGCTCCCGGCGGCGGTCTCACCGCAGGTGGCGCGGGCCTGCCGAACCTGACGACCGGTTCGGGCAAACCCCCCGGTGGCGGCGCCGGCCTGCCGAACCTCGACCCGAACGGCATCGGCGCCATCGGAAACGGCGCCAAGCTCTCCGGCCTCGACGGCTCGGGCGTAGGGGGCGGCGGTCTCGGCCGCGGGGGTGCGCCGCTGCCGAATCTGACCGGCGGCGGACCCGGGTCCGGCGGTGTCGGCGGCGTCGGTGGTATCGGGAGCGGGGGGCGGGGTTCCCTGCTCGGCCCCGACGGCAAGCCGCTGCCCGGTCTCCGAGGCGGCCCCGGCGGCCCCTCTGGGAAGCTCCCGGGCTTCGACACCCCCGGTGGGGCCAAGCTCTCCGGCCTCGACGGCAAGGGCCTCGGCGCCGGGATCGGCGGCGGTGGCGCGGGCGGCGGCATCGGCAAGCTGCCCAGCCTCACCGGCGGAGGGATCGGCGGTGGCGGCGGAGGCATCGGCGGTGGCGGGCTCGGCGGCGGCAAGGCCGGTGGCCTCGGCGGCCCCGGCAGCACCGGCCTGACCGCCGACCCGATCGGCAACGCCGTCGGCGCCGGCCGCGGCCCTGGTGCCGGGGGCCCCGGCGTACCCACCGGAGCCGGTACCGGTGCTCCCATGGCGCCGATGGGCGGCGGTATGGGCGGGGCGGCACCGCCCGGTGGCGCCGGTCAGAAGGAGGGCCAGCAGAACAACACCTGGCTCACCGAGGACGAGGAGGTCTGGGGCGCCCAAGGCACCGGCGAGACCGGGCAGTTGGGCCGCCATGACTGACGTCGCCATGACTGACGCCGCCACAACCGTACGCAGTGCACGAACCGACACCCAGGAGGTGAGACCCCATGGCGGTCATGGCGACCGAGGCGGACCTGGCCTATCTCACACAGGTCATCGAGGCGCTCAACCAGCTGGACGAGAACCTCTACTACCAGGCCAGTGATGTGATGGGGCAGGTGCGGGACCTGATCGCCACGATGGCCAACGACGTGGAGCTCCAGTCCCAGAAGCTTCTCGACCCGGAGAACGGCTGGACCGGCGAGGGCGCACGGGCGTTCCGCGTGGTCATCGAGGGGCTGCGCGACTTCCTGCGCGAGCTCGTGGAGATCATCAAGAAGTGGCCCGACCCGATCCGACAGGCCGGCGAGGACATCGCCTTCGCGAGGTTCGAGATCGGCACCATTCTCACCGCGCGCTCGTTCTCGTCCGTCACGGGCATCGACCTGTAAGCGCCCGGCGCGATTGAACCAGGACGTCCGGCGGCCCGTGCCCCCGCATGAAGCAACGAACCCAGGGGCACGGGCCTTTCGCTTGCCGTGTGCTTTCCGCCGTTTCCCCCCTTTCTCTCCCGGAGGTCACCGTGAATCCAGCGAACGAAGCCCTGCTGAAGGAAATCATGGCCGGGTACGAAAAGACCCGGGACGCCTTTCTGGAAGCGCAGCAGACGCTCGGGAGGATGTCGCACACGGCCGAGTCGAAGGACCGGTCGATGAGCGTCACGGTGAACGCGCAGGGCCGTATCACCGACGTCAAGTTCCGGGGTACGGCCTACCGTTCGCTGCCGCCGGCCGGGCTGGCCGCGCTCATCCTGGAGACGGTGACCGCCGCCCAGCTTGGCCTGCAGCGCGAGGCCGCGGCCGTCGCCGCGCCCGTGCTCGCCGCGACCGAGGAGTCGTCGCGGTTCGAGGGCGACACCATCTGGGACCTGCTGCCGGGCGCCAAGGACCCGAAGAACGCCGACTTCTTCAAGGTCCTGCGCACTGGCTTCGGCGCCGAGGACGCACCGGAGACCGCGGCGCTCCGGAGTACCGCGCGGCAGGCGGCGGCCCGGACCCTGGACGACGAGGACTGACATGGCCGGCCTGCTGAAGACCAAGGACGACGAGGAAATCCTCGTTGTGCCTTCTCAGATCCGGTCCAGAATTCCCGGGATGGAAGGTGTCGGCGGCGAGATCGAATCGCTCCATTCGATGCTCGAGACCGCCAACGGTACGCCCGTAGAAGGAGATTCGGGCAATGAGACGTACCAGGCGATGATGGAGTTCTATGGCAAGAGTCCGAAGGTCGTCGAAGGCTTCCAGGCCATCGGTCAATACATTCGGAAGTTCGCCGAAACGATGGCCGACGTCGCGACCTCCGGTGAGAAGGCCGAGCAATACGCCAAGGAAAACATGGTGAAGCTCGACAGTTATCTGCCCGAGGTGGCGCCCGTGAGCGTGCCGCCGATGCCGCCGCCGTCCGAGAAGCCCAAGGGCGGCAACACCAACACCAAGCCCACCAAGACCTGAGCCGACCTGAGCCGACCTGAACTGACCTGAACGACCTGAACCGAAGGGAGCGGATCGATCATGCAAGGGGACATCAATCCCCCCAGGGAACTGGCCGACATGCTCGCGATGATCGCGGGTGAGGACTGGCCCTATGTGAGTGAGATCGATCTGCTCCGCCGAGCCGAGGCCTATGAACAGGCCTACCAGGCGATGGAGAAGCTCCAGCCCCGGTTCGTGGACGAAGTGAACGGCATCTTCCAGGGCCTGAAGGGCTCGGGCGCCCAGGCGATACGCGACATGATCAACGAGTTCCTGGTCGGCAAGGGCACCGAGGAGGATCCCGGGGCCTTCAACGGCGCCATCATGAGCGCCAAGGCCCTGGCCGAGAACCTCCGCAAGACGTCCAACAACGTCGAGACCGCGAAGATCAGCATCATTGCGATGGCCGCCATGGTGGTCGCCGAGCTGATCGCCGCCGGTATCTCCCTGTTCTTCACCTTCGGCGCATCGGGTCCGGCGTTCGCCGCGCTCATCAAGATGACGGCGCTGCTCGCCAAGAAGCTCGTCTTCCAGCTCATCAAGTCGATCCTGATGGGCGCCCTGATGATGGTCGCGATCAACGGCCTGGCCCAGGCCATCCAGATCGCCCGCGGCCACCGCAACGGGTTCGACCTCGGCGAGCTGGGCATGCAGGCCGCACTCGGCGCAGCCGGCGGTGTCATCGGCTTCGGCCTCGGCAAGAGCCTGGACTTCGGCCTGGGCAAGACGCTCGGCAAGAACCTCGCCAAGAAGCTCGGCGACAGCTTCCTCGGCGAGACCATCAAGGACAGCCTTGTCGAGGGCACCACCGAGCACATCATCGCCCATGGCATGAGCAAGATCACCGGCGAGCCCGTGGACGACCCGGGTGCCAACCCGTTCATCGGTGGGCTGTTCGAGGGCGGCGCGTCCAGCCTGCACGGCAAGGCCAAGGACTACAAGGGCACGAAGATCGCCGACATCAACGTCAATGTCGACTCGAACGGCATCGACCTCAGCATCAAGCCACCCACCTTCTCGCCCGCACCGGACGGCGGGGGCTCTGAGCAGTCGCCCAGCCCGGCGGGCCCGACGGGTGCGTCGCCGGAGGCGAGCGCGTCGGACAAGGGCATTCCGTCCAAGACGGGCGACGGGGCGCCGACGGTCACGCCGACGAACGACGGCATCATCAAGTCGGCACCGGCTCCCGACCTGGGCGATGCGCCGCCCAGCAGCATTGCCGACTCGCCGACGGGTGGCGGCGATCCAGGGGTACCGGGCGGTACGCCGACACCTTCCACGCCCTCCACGCCGGACGGATCGGCGACGCCGAGCGGCGGCACGTCGACGCCTGGACTTGCTCCGGCGCCCGCACCGGGCCCCGTTGGTTCGAGTACGCCGTCGTCCTTGCCCGCACCGGGCTCTGATGGTTCGAGTACGCCGTCGTCCTTGCCCGCACCGGGCCCGTTGACCACGGATACGTCATCGACACCGACGCCCGCCCCGTCCCTGACCACGGACGCCCCCGCGTCCGGCCCGTCCTCGACGCCCGCGCCCGGCCCGGTCCCGGAGGCGCCGCCGTCTTCGCCTGCCGCCCTGGGGGTTGACGTGCCCGCACCGGCTCCGGCGCCGAGCCTGGTGACCGAGACACCTGCCCCCGATGCGTCCGGTCCGTCCTCGACGCCCGCGCCGGACGCGCCGACGCCGCCTGTGAATCCGGGGCCCGACGCGCCCGCACCCGCTCCGGCGTTGAGCCTCGTGACCGACACACCTGCCCCCGATGCGCCCGCCCCAGCGCCCAGCCCCGTCCCCGATGCGTCCGCCCCCGCGCCGGCCCCGGTGGCGGAGCAGCCGGCGCCGACTCCGCCACCCGCGCCGGTCCCAGACACACAGGCGCCGCCTGCGCCCGCTCCCGATACGCCGGTGCCGACTCCGCCGCCCTCGCTGACTCCGGACGCACCGGCCCCGAATCCGAATCCGACCACGTCGACCCCTGACCTGCCCGGACCATCGCTCACCTCCGGGCCGGACATCCCCGCGCCGCCAACGGTCGACACCCCGAATCTGCAGACACCGACCCCCGATCCTGCCCCGGCCGCCGCCCTCGATCCGGCCCCGGCCCCCACCCCCGCACAGCCCCCGAACGGCGATCAGGGCACCGCCCCCACCGCCGGCGGCGGCAGCATCCCGAAGTCCGACGCTTCATCCGCCACACCGGTACCCGCGGGCGGATCCAAGCTCTCTCAGGCGTCCAGTCCGCCGCAGCAAGCGCCGACCATGGGCGACGTACTTGCCCCCACGGCGGCCCCAGCAGCCAACAGCCAGGCAGCAAGCGGTACTTCGGGCACCCCTGTCGGCCTGCCGACTCCGGTGGCCCCGGCGGGAGTCGGCACCCCCGGCATGCCCATGTCCGCCGTGCCGAGCACCCCGGACGCTCACTCGCCGAGTGCGCCCGCACCCAGGCCCGCCGCGCCCCAGCCCGCCCCCGCACGGCCGAAGCCGGCCACCCAGGACGCCGGAGCGGGCACGAATCCCTCCGGCTCCCTGCTCGGCGACGCACCGGCAACGATCCCGGTGCCGCCGCCGGCGCCCAGACCCCCGACCGGTAGGACCAAGGCGCCGAAGAAGAACACCTCGGAGAAGAACGCACCGAAGGCGGACGCACCGAAGGCGGACGCACCGAAGGCGGACGCACCCGCCCAGACCCCGTCCCGCTCCCCGGGCGGCAGTCGCAGGACCGGGAGCAAGACCCCGGAGATGGCCACCCCGAAGGCCACCCCGATCCCGCCGTCGTACTGGAAGTACCGTCGTGGCGGTGCCACGCCCGCCGAAGTGGTCACCGAGATCTTCGACCCGAGCACCAACGCCCTCGGCTCGAACCGCCCGGACGGACTGCTCATCGGTGACGCCACCTATGTCCGCACCCGGGTGCGCCGCATCCAGGCGGACAGCGGCGGCTGGGTGACGGACCTGACCGTCACACTGCCGGTGCGGCCGGGGCCCGGCTTCTCCGAGGCGCAGCTGCCCGGGTTGCAGAAGGACATCAACGATCTGCTCGGCCTGCACATCAACGACCCGGGCTACGAACTGCCCGGCTCCAAGGACCAGATCAACATCAACGTCGTCCTCACCCCGCGCCCGGACCGCAAGGACGCCGTGGACATCTCCGTCACCCCCAAGGGAGGTGACTCCGACCAGAAGACCTTCGCGCTCAAGTCTCCCGACGCGGAGGGGAGTTTCAAGACCGGCGACGGCCCGATGCTGGTGCACGAGGTGCTGCACTACGCCGGTGTGAAGGACCGGTACACCGACCCGGGCAAGCTGTTCCGCAACGACCCGTCCAAGACCGACAACAGCGGTGTCATGGCCAACACCGGCGCGGACGGCCTGAGCGCCGGCCTGCCGGCCGACTACCTGAAACAGATCGAGACGGCCATCACCTCGGGGCCGGTCGTCCGGGACCACAAGCTGCCGCCCGGCACCCCCCTGAAGCCGCTGTCCGGCGCCGGCACCACACCGGAGGACGCGAGCGTCGCCTCGTACGGCACCGACGGCGGCCCGGTCGGCTCGGGCAGCAGCAGCTTCACCTTCGAACCCTCCCACACCAACAACAAGGGCGACGGGGACGCCCCGCTGCGTCTCGCCCGCACGAAGGGGGCCCAGTGGAAGGTGCTCGGCCCCAAGGACAGCGTGAACAACGCGCTGTCCTGGGCGGAGTGGAAGGCGCTGCCGAGCGGGACCAGTGCGCAGACGCCGCTCGTCGTCACGGCGGACCAGCTGAGCCAGCAGGATCTGCATCAGCTGACCGACCACCTCGCGAAGGCGGGCAGGTCCGATCTCGCGGAGCAGCTCCAGGACTACGCCAAGAAGCTGGACGCGAAGGCCGGCACCGAACTGAAGGACTTGCGCGACGAGTTGACGGCGGCGACGGAGGCGAAGTACGCCACCGAGGGCGACGCGCAGACACAGGATCTCACCGACGGCCAGAAGGCGGAGTTCGACGCGAAGAACCGCAGGCTGTCCGGGCAGGTCGCGTGGGACGCCGTGGAGATCCGCCAGCGGGCCAATTCGGTCAGCAGCAACCTGAGCGACCTGGTCGACACCCTGAGCCAGCACTCCGGCGACTCCATCCCGGTGCACACGCGGAAGAACTCGGCGGTCCTCGGGCTCGATGCCATGAACCTGAACCTCGACCTGTCCGGGTTCATCACCAACGCGCAGACGGAAGGCGGGGTCTACACGCTGCGCAACGAGATCTCCCCGGTGACCGGCGCCGCGAAGAACCTGACCGACCTGATCGCGTCGTCGACCGACGGCACCCTCGGCCCCAAGCCGCCCGTGAGCCCGGAGACCCTGAGCGGCCTCGCCCCCGCCGCACGCGACCGCCGGTCGAAGCAGGCGTACGCGGAAGTCCCCACCGGCACCCAGTGGAACCTGGTCAAGCCGGGCCTGGACAAGCTTTCGCCCGACGAGAAGGCCGAATTCGTCAAGGAGCTGTCGCAGAAGAACGTCGAGAACCTCCAGAACGAGGTGGACGGCCTGCTCGACTCGCCCGAACTGAACGCGCACGCCCAGGAGTTCCGGGACTTCATGGGCCGGGTGGAGAACCTGCCGTTCCGGCTCAAGCACGCCACACCCGCCTACTACGCCATCTCCAACAGCGGGAAGATGACCTCGCAGGGCGACCTGAGGCGCCTGGACCAGATGTTCCTCTCCTCCGGCAAGAGCAGCGCGGCCAACACCGGCAATCTCGGCAACGACGACTTCGTGTTCTTCCGCGTGGAGGTCGGCGACGGCCCGATGAACACCCGCTACGGGCCCACCACCATGGTGTTCGACGCGACCGTCCTGCAGGACCTGGGCGGCTGGGTCTCCTTGCACGACCAGCTGCACCCGCTGGACCGCCCTGCCATGCAGCAATTGAACATGCCGGGTACCGGCTCGTCGGGCTCCGGGGCGACGACGCCGGGGCAGAGCACCACCACGCCCGCCCCCGACACTCCGGTGCGCACGTCGGCGTACACGCCCGCGGTCGGCGGCTCGGGCACCCGGTCCGAGTGGACCAACACCTACCCGGACGGCGCCAAGCACACCATCAGCTTCGATCAGGAGGTGTTCCACGGGGACGACTTCACCAAGGGCATCGCCCTGTCGACGGTCCGCGAGGTGATCCGCGTAGGCGGCCCGTTCCAGGAGTACGCGCTGTCGCTCACCGACCCCGCCGACCTGGGCAAACTGGTGTCGAGCATGTACCGCCCGGAGGCGAAATTCGGGGCCGGCCTGCCGGTCGATCTGACCGAGGGCAAGAACCCCAACGGCTGGCCCGCGCCGATCACCGTGCACAACAAGGTGGGCGACGGCCGGTTCAACCCGAACGGCACCTTCAACGTCCCGGCCTTCACCGCGGCCAAGAAGTCGGACACCGCGGCCGACTACGCCCGCCAGGGCGACAACGCGCTGGAGACGTACAAGGCGATCCTCAAGGACGCCGCCACCGCCCGCGCCGACGCGAACGCCGGCAATACGGATGCGGCGAAGATCGCCGAGGCGAAGGAAGACAAGGCGCCCGGAGCCGACAAGCGGGTCATGGGCTTCTACAAGAAGGCCGTCGAGAATGCCCAGGAGGCGGTCAACTACTCCGAATGGTTCGCCGCCCGGGCCGACAGCGGGACCAAGCCGCTCGCGGAGCAGCTCCTGAAGGAGCGAAAGGACGCACTCGACGCGATCAAGAAGCAGGCGGATGCGGCCGCGGCGCTGATCAACCCTGGTGGTGCCAACACGGCGAGCAGTGCGGGGACATCGGGCAAGCAGCAGGACACCGGTGGCAAGGGCGCTCAGGCCAAGGACAAGGCGAACCACGGCGGTGAGCCGACCTCGAAGAAGGAGAAGAAGAAGCAGCAGAAGAAGCAGAAGAAGCAGGACCAGGGGCAGACCGCGAACCAGACCGAGAACCAGACCGACAACCAGGGCGCGAACACCGCCTCCCCGGCCAACTCCCAGACCGCTGACCCGAAGGCGAATGGAAAGGAGGAACCGCCCCCCGCAGCGCCGAACCTCACCCGGCCGCAGCTCGACGCGGCCGCGATACGCGCCGGCGAACTGCTCCTGGCGAACCCGAAGGCACCGTTCACGGACCAGGACGCCGCCGCGCTCACCAACCTCGACGAGCTCACCGGTCCGCGCGCCACCGGCGTCAACCACCTCGCCGACCTGACCAAGGAGATCGGCCTCAACACCCAGTCGCCCGGTATCGCGTCGAGGCGCCCGCCCGACCAGAGCGACCTCAAGCGGCTCTTCGACCTCACCAAGCTGGGCCAGGAGCTGCATCCCGGCGCGGGGAACATCTCGAAGCCCCAGCTGGAGGCCGTACGCAAGATCACCGACGCGATCCGCCTCGACCCGAACCGTGCCGACGGGCCGCATGGCAAGGTCACGCTGGACGACGTCAAGAACCTGATCAACGACGCGAAGGCACTGCCGCCCGGCTCCCCCGTATCGGCGAATGACCTCGCGTCACTGACCGACTTCGCCGCGGCCTCGACCACCCCCGGGCTCGACGGGAACGCGCTCGATGCCCTGTTCAACCCCGTGGGCAAGGCGCAGAGCGATGCCGGCGTGCTGCACACGGCGCTCGGCGACGCGGCGTTCCAGAAGCTGGAGGCGGACGCGGCCGCGATCGTGCGGCCCGCCCCCGCGAACGGCGACCCGAGGCCGCTGTCCGAGCGCAGCCCCGACGACTTCGTGACGCTCGTCGAGACCATGAAGATCCTCAACTCGGGCAGCCCCACCGCCGTACAGGACGCCCGGACCTTCGTCGGGCAGACGCCCGGCGGCGAACTCAAGGACCTGCTGCAGGACGCCGTCGCTGCCGAGGCCGCCCTCAACTCCTCGCCGCCGCCGCCCACTTCACCCGTGATCGGTCCGAGCGGGGCAGCGCCCGGCCGGCCGGGCGACAACACTCGCACCGCGCCACCGCCGCCGGGCGGACAGCCCATCTCGGCCGACTCACCCACCTCGCCCACCGAGACCCCCGCCGTGGACCCGGCCCTGCTCGACCTCCTCCAGGACAACCTCAACGCCGAGGCCGCCCTGCTCGACCAGGACCCGATCGGCCCGGACGAGACAGGCGCCTTCGACGCCTCCAAGGCCCCGGGCCGGTCCGCCCCGCCCCTATCGGAGATCAAGCCCGCCCGAGAGGTGACGGACTTCCAGGTGGTGACGCCGAACGGCACCGCGACCTACGACGGGCTGAGCCCCGACCAGGTACTGCAGCAGGCTCCGTTCACCTCACGCGACCCCAAGATGGTGACCCGCAGCGAGATCGCCGACGACGGCAGCGCCGCGTCGTTCCCGTCCATCCGGCCGTCCCGCCCGGTGATCGCCGAGGCCGCCCCCGTACTGAAGGTGTCCGGCGACGGAACCCTCGCGATCAACACCTCCGCCGGACGCATCAAGGAGTTCTACGCCGTACCCGAAGCCGTCACCAAGGCCAACACCGCCCTGGACCAGTCGGGCAGCAAGATCAAGCTGCGGATGGACCCGGGAACGTATGTCACCTTCGACAACGAGGGCACCCCACAGCAGCTGTACAAGGTGAAGCCGGACTATTCGTCCGAACTCAGCGACGTGTGCCGGGACTTCTCCGAGGGCATCGTCGGCGGTACGCACACCCACATGGTCCTCTACGACGCCCGACCGTCGGGCATGGGCGGAACGGGCAAGGTCAGCACGGCCAGGATCGACACCAAGAGCCCGGTCGAGGTGGCGGGCAGCCACCACCTGGTCCAGATGCTCACCGAGGCCATCGACAACCCCGCTCTGCTCGACAAGGTGAGCCCGCAGGGCGCGGCGGCACAGGTGACCAAGGCGATGACCGAACCGGAGTCGACCTGGCCGACCCCGGGCGAGGCGTGGGGCAGCGCGCAGAACACCGCGGATCCCGCGCAGCAGTTCCGCAACCAGGGCCTGAAGGCGCTGGAGGCGACCCTCGGGGTGAACCAGAGCGCCTTCGCCAAGCCCGGCGAGGCCTACAACCAGTCGTCGATCGCCTCCCGCGTCGAGGGCACCACCCGGGACTTCAAGCCGGACTTCACGGCGCCCGACAGCGGTGGCTTCGACGTGCCGGGAGACCGCAGCGGCTACGGCTACCACTTCGGTGCCGTCGTACTGGAGAGCCTCGACGGCAACCACCAGGTCAGCGTTGAGAACGCCAACTTCCGCAGCCTGGCCCGGGAGCAGATCGAGACGCTCGTCGACGAGAACCTCAGCCACTACGCGGGCCGCTTCGACGACGTGAAGTCAAGCCTCGACCAGGCCGTCGCCGCCGGCACGCTGCCTTCGGGCGACCCTCGCTTCCGCCTCCTGGAGTCGCTGCAGAAGCTGCACGACGCCGAGGCGCAACTCGCCGCCCTGAAGCAGGCCATCGCCTCGGGCACCGCGGGACCCGACGCACAGCAGCAGTTGAAGCTCCTGGAGAACGCACCCACCGCCGCCCGCAGGGACGCGGTGCGCGCCATGACCGCCGTGTTCGCCGAAGAGCTGGGCTCGGCGGGCGACATGTGGTTCGTCCGCATGTACGGGCGCGCACCCGGAGAGACCTTCCACGACTTCCAGTTCCGCAGCCCCGAGGGAACCATCGACGTCACCAACCCCCTCACCACCGTCGTCGTCGCGGGCCAGAACAACCAGCACCAGGAGTTCGCCCTGCCCCCGGGCACGACGACCCTCGACACCACCCAGCAGACGATCCTCGACCGCACGGCGGCGAAGGTAGCCAAGGCCGCCACCTGGCGTGCCAAGCAGGGCCTGAACCCGCCGCACATCGAGATCACCGTGCAGTCGCTGCCCGGCGAGCAGTCTCTCGCCGATGCCCGGGCCGAGGCGGTGCGGACCGCATTCCAGGGGAGCCTGGAGACCCATCTGCGGCAGCAGCCCGCCGGTACGTCGCTGACCGCCGACGACTTCCCGGTCACGGTCCGCGAGACGGGCCGCGATGCCCAGGCCGTCCGTGACCTGTTCGGCGACCCGGAGATGGACGTCCACTCGCAGGTGCTCCTGGACGCCTTCCCCGAGGGCAACCCGGCCGACAACGTCGACCTCACTCCCGAACAGCTGACGGACCTCGCCCGCGAGACAGGCGTACACAAGGCCGAGGGCCTCGGCGGCAAGGCGAAGGGCAGATTCACCCCGGTCACCGAGACCGAACTCGCAGCCGTCCAGGACCTGGTGAAAACGGCCCAGCATCTCGACGGCCACACCACGCCGCCGACCACGCCCCGCCTCACCGACCTGCGCCGCCTCGGCGACGTACTGGGACGCGAGTACAGCCACACCGGCCCCCTCACCCCGAGCTCACTCGATCCGCTCGTGCGCGACGTCTTCAAGTTCGCCCCAGATGCCACCGTCACCCCGGCGCAGCGCAGAGACCTCGTGGACCTGGTGCCTGCCGCGAAGAAGAGCGGCAAGCCGGTCACCGCCGCCGATCTGAGCGCGGTGGCGGCCGGTGGGGGAGTGCGGCAGGTGTCCAAGGCCGACCGGTCCGGTGACGCGTCGTCGTCCGCGCCGGGCACCCGCGCGATTCCCGGCACCGCGCCGACCGCTTCGACGAGTACGAGCGCCGCCGATGCCAAAGCGGCTGCCAAGGCGCTCGACAAGGCCGCCTCCGCCGTGGAGAAGACCGTCTCCGGCTCCGCCGACTCCGTACTCAAGGACGCCAGGAAGGCCGAGGCCGCCTTCGACGCGGGCCTGAAGAAGGGGTCCCTGCGGCTCACCGACCTGGAGAGGATCCGTACCGAGGCGAGCAACCTGGCCCAGGTAGTGCACCCGGGCCTGACCCAGTTCGACGCGCCCCGCCAGAACGCCGTCAACTCGGCCGTCGCGCAGGCCTTCACCACCGGTGGACCCGGTGCGGCCCTGCTCACCGCGAAGAAGATCGCCCAACTGGACACCCTCAAGGGCCAGTTGACCGCCTCCGAGCGCAAGGGAGTCCTCGACCGGGCGAAGGACATCCTCAAGGCCAACGCGCCGGGCCGCCCCGGTGCGACCGACCCCTCGGTCCAGCAGGCCCAACTGCTCGACGTGGCGCACACCCTGCACACCCAGGGCGCCGACGCGGCCGCCGCGAGCGCGGCAGCGCTGCAGCCGTCCGGTGTGGTCGGCTCGGCGGGCCTGTCCGCCTTCAAGTGGGAGTACACGCCGACCGCGTCCCCGAACGCGGTGGTCATGCAGTTCACGCCGAAGAGCGAGACGGCCACCGAGACCGCGTACTGGCAGCAGCACACCGCCGGCGCGGCGGACGAGGTCTTCTTCCTCGCACCGGCCGGCCCCGGCGCCGCCCTGCACAGCGGCAGCCAACCCATGCCGTGGGGCGGCGAGTTGACCCTGTACGTCTCCTCGCACGCCGGAGCCGACCGGTTCTCCCCGGCGCTCGACAACCCCAAGCTCGGCAACACGGACGGTCTCGTGCGCACCAGCCCGGGACACCTGGCCGAGCTGGTCAAACAGGGGCCGCAGTACGCGGCGCTGAAGGAGTACGCCGCCCTCACCGGCCGGCGCCTCACCATCGTCCCCCTGTCCTGCGAACTGGGCGCGGACACCCTCCAACCCACTCTCGCGGCGCAGGAGTTCGCCAACAGCTTCGCGGACGAGGGGGTCGACGTCTGGGGCAGCGGCCATGTCGTCGCGATCGGCGCGGACGGCAAGGTCGGTGCCTACGCGGACCCGGACAGCGACACCGCGTTCAACGCCTACGAGCCGCAGCAGCCCGGCCACGCCCAGATCGCCTGGGACGAGTCGTTCGCCGGCGCCGCCTCGTTCCGCTCCGAGGTGGACAACGTCTGGCGTGACAACCCCGCCGCCCCGTCGACGGCCCTGAACGAGGCCATGGACTCACTGGGCGCCCAGGAGACGTATCTCGTCGAAGGAGCGCTGAAGGGCGGCAAGGTCCAGGCCTTCACGCCGGACGGCAACGGCGGCGGCGCATACCAGCCGCTGACCATGACCGAAGTCGCCGACCGCCTCGACGACGCAGGCATGCCCGGCGACGCACCGCTCGTCCTCGCGGTGAACCACGCGGCGTCCGGCAAGCTCCTGGGTCCGGACGACACAGGAGCGGACATCTACGGAACGCCGCCCGGCCAGGCCCTCGCGGACGCCAAGCAGGGGCCCGTCATCGCCCCCTGGGGAGAGGTCTTCCAGGGCTACGAGCAGGGCTCCGACACGCCCGTCCTGCTCGTGGAGCGTCCGGCGGACCTGCCCGCGGACGCCTCTTGGCAGCCGTGGGTGGTCTTCCGCCCGGGCGGCGGAGACATCGGAACCTCGCCGGTGGGACCGCTCGGCTTCTCCGCCACACCGGGAGCGATCGCGGCGAACACGCCCCGGCCGACCGTGGCCGAGCCCGTACCCGGCGCGCTGCCGGGTGCCCGGGGCGAGGGCGGTGGTGTACGGGTGTCGCCGAAGTCCGACCCGGGCGCCGGAGGTACGGGCACGCCGCCCGTGACCGACAACAACGACAACCACAGCAGCAACGGCGACGGCAACGACACCGAGGCCCTGTACGACAGCCCCGAATCGGACCAGGAGCCCGACACGTCGGACAACGGCACCGATTCCGACGCGATCATCAACATCCTCGACGGCTACGGCGGCGACTCCTCCGGCACACCGACCGACACCACCGACGAAGCGAACGACGCACCGCCGGACAGCGCCTCCAGCGACGGCTACCTGGACGCCTACGACCCCTATCTGGACGCCCCGCTCTCCGACTCCGACCTCACCGAGGACGCATCGGAGGGCGAGAACGAAGCCGGCAACCCCGTCCCCGCCGAAGGCACGTACCGGCTCGTCATGCCCGAGGGACTGCAGGGTGACGACCGGCCCTTCGTCACTCTGGAGCCCCCGGCCGTCTACGACATGCGCACCGACGCGAACCCGGGCGCCTTCCCCGCCTACATGCCGATGCGCGAGGCCGAACCGCAGGATCCCCGGCTCACCGTGTCCGAGGACGGCACCGTCGTGGTCCCGGACACCGGCCGCGAAATCTTCATCACCCAGGAGAACTTCGCCGCCGCCAACAAGGAACTGAAGCTGATCGGCAGCAACGTCACGCTGCGGTCCCACCCCGACACCATGATCAGGTTCACGAAGAACGGCACCACCCATGAACTGATCCGGGTCACACCGACGTTCAGGTCGAACCCCATCGACATCTGCCGGGACTTCTCGCAGCAGGTACTCGGCGGCTACCAGACCCACGCGGTGCTGCGGTCCCCGAACGGCGGCACGACCGCCGTCGCCCGTATCAACACCTCCAGCGCCACCGAGGTATCCGGCATCGCCCACCTCGCCCAGGGCATCGCGGAAGCGGCGAGCACGAACGGTGAGGTCGGCGCGGAGCAGGCGAAGGCGCTGATACAGCAAGGCCTCGGCAAGGTGGCGCAGGACTGGCCCGCGCCCGGCAAGGAGTACAAGGCCTTCCAGGCGACGGATCCGGGCGCCGCACAGCAGGCGCAGGATCTGGGCATCAACGAGTTCGCCCTGCCCAAGCACATCGGTGAGGCGATGACCTCCCAGGGCGTGCCCCAGCTCAACGCCGAGGGCGACAGACAGCTTTCGCTGACCCGGCGCGGGTTCGGCTACCACTTCGCGAGCGCCGTCACGTTCAGCGGGGACGGCCGCAGTGTGGTGACGCTGGAGAACGTACGCCGTGCCGAGTTCACCCGAGCCGTCCTGGACGACGCGTTGCGGCTGAACATCGAGCACTACGCGGGCCGGCTCGACGAGACCGCGACCCAGCTGCGCCAGCGCATCGACAACGGGGACCTGTCGGCCGACGCACCCGAGGTGGCGCTCTTCGAGAAGATCGAGGAGATCGTGGAGCTCAACAACGCCATCGAGGCGGCGAGCACCGACGTCCCCGGTCTGGAGCAGCAGCTCACGGGCGCCACGAAGGAGGCCCGCCGACTGCTCACCGCCATCGCCGGCGACTCCCTGCGGCGCAACGGCGATGCCTGGTACTTCCGTACGTACAGCACGGCACCCGGAACGGACCTGCACACGATCGAGAACAGCAGCGTCGTGCCCAATGCCCTGACCGTGGTCGTGCTCGGTGACCACGGCGACCAGTCCGTGCTGCTGGAGGGCGACCGTCCCGGCGGGCAGCTCACCGACGCGGACAAATCACGCCTGGACAAGCTCGTCGACAAGATCGCCAAGGTGGCGGTGTGGCGCAGTCGTGAGCAACTGCCGCCGCCGGTCGTCGAGTTCAACGGCGGCACCACGGGCGGCCCGCTGAACGCCAACCTCCAGCAGAAGGCGGCCCTCCACCTGGCCGAGCGGCTCACCGCACGCTTCGGCGAATGGGCCGAACTGGGCGACGGCACCCCGAAGTTGAGCTCGGCGGACATCCCCTTCGTCTTCGGGCCGCAGATCGCGCCGGTACCGGGGCAGGCAGGGCCGCCCCTGCAGATCGACGCCCTGATGCAGGGCGAGCGACAGCAACTGCCGGGCGTCAGCATGCCCGCGCCGCCCGCACCGGCCCAGGCCCCCGCATCCTCCGTGTTCGCCTTCACCGAGGGCACGCGCCTCACCCCGGAGGCGACCCTGCAGATCAAGCGACTGGCCGCCGATCTGTTCAAGGAACTGCGCACCGCCCACCAGGAAGGGCGCCCCCTGCCCACGGTGAAGATCACCGGCTACGGCAACTCACGGCTCACCGGCATGCGGGACGGCCGTGACCGGGCCAACAAGATCGCTCAGCTCCTGCGCGTGGAGCTCGCCGACGCGCTGAGCCGCCTGAGGGCCGCGAACGCGGACGTGGACGGCACGTTCAACCCGGTCGCCGTGCCCATCAAGACCACGTCACGCGGCAACCGCGGCACCGCGCCGGAGCAGGGCCGGCGCACCGCCGTCATCGAGGTGGTCGCGCCTTCCTGATCCTCGCTCTCCGCAAGCACAGGGCCCATTTCGCGCAGCCCGCGCGGGCGGCTCGTCCACTCGGCCGTGCGACTGCACAGCACCCGCACGCTCGCACGGCAAAGCCGCCCGTGCCCCGCATCGTCAAGCGGGGTACGGGCGGCTTCGGTTGCCCGCGACGGGCCGGGGGAGCACCGCCGCGGGCCGGGGGCAGGCCGGTCGGGAAGGTGGAGCGGGAGTGGGGCGGTCGGGAAGGTCGAGCGGGAGTGGGGCGCGGGTCTCAGAGCGAGTAGCCGGGCATCGCCTTCTTGAGCGCCCGCAGCGCGTAGTACGTACGCGACTTGACCGTGCCCGGCGGCACGCCGAGCGCCTCCGCCGCTTCGTTCACGGACTGGCCGCGGAAGTACACCTGGATCAGCACGGCCCGGTGCTCGGCGGACAGCGTGCCCAGGGCGCGGCGTACGTCGAGGCGTTCCGCCGAGCGCTCCGCGTGGTCCTCCGGGATCGGCTTGGCCTCCAGGACGGCCTGGTCGTTGACCTCGGCGGGCCGGGCCTGCCGGGCACGGCGGGCATCGATCGCGATACGCCGGGCCACCGTGAACAGCCACGGCCGCATCGACTCGTGGTCGGTCTCCAGGGCCTCCGGGTGCTGCCAGGCACGCACGAACGTCTCCTGCAGCAGGTCCTCGGCGCGCTGCCGGTCACCGTAGGTGAGGCTCATCAGGAACCCGAGCAGGGCCCTGCCGTGCTCCTTCTTCAGCTCGGCGAGCGCCTGCTCGTCGGTGCGGGCCGGCCGCAGGGCCGACTTCTCGTTGCGCTGCAGGGCAGTGGAGCTCACCCGGATCACCTCTTCGTCAAGTCGTCTGTCGGGACCACCCGTTGGTGCGGGCAGTGGGGCATGACAGGGAGATTGGCAAAGGCGGCGCACCGAGATATCCGCCACTTGGCGTATGCGTAGGTGACCGTCGGTGAGCGGTCGAAAGGGGCCGTCAGCGGTCGACGAACGGTGCGTCGAACGGGCGAACGGGCGAACGGGCGAGCGGGCGAGCGCGCGAGTCGGCGAACGGTGATCCGGCGGCCGTACGTCGCCGACCCGGCGGTGGTTCAGCAGGGGGCCGTACGAGATGAACCGGGGGCCCCGGCCCCGCGTGCCATCGCATGCGGGCCGAGCAGCCCGCGCGAACGAGACGATCGTGACGATCGAGATGACGCGGAGGCGGAGATGACCCCCGACCGGCGTGCGGTGACCAGGGCCGTGGCGGTCCTCCTGTCCGGACTGCTGTTCTCGCTGGCGGCACCGGCGCTACCGGCGGTGGCCGAGGTACCGGGCAGCGCGCGGGCGGCCGTCGCCGCCGACGAGGAGAAGGTCAAGTACGTGGTGGTCGAGTCCCGCCCGGACGGCGAACCGGAGTTCCTCTTCAACATCGCGGAGCGCGTTCTGGGTGACGGCGAGCGCTTCACCGAGATCTTCGACCTGAACAAGGGCCGCCCCCAGGCCGATGGTTCGGCCCTGACCCAGCCGACCGTGATCGCCCCCGGCTGGGTGCTCGAACTGCCTCCGGACGCCCAGGGCCCCGGCGTGCGGTTCGGGCCGCTCCCCCTTGCGCGGCCCTCGCGGCAGGCAGCCGTGGACTCATCCCGGGAGGGACGGGCGACCCCGGCGCAGAGCCCGGGCGATGCCGTGACGTGGGCCATGGGAGGCGGGGCGGTACTGCTCGCGGCGGGCGCGGGTGCCGGGGTGTTCCTGCTGCGCCGGCGCAAGGTGGCCGCCCCGGCGACCGCCGACGCTACCGAGGCCGCCGCCGTGGCGGAGGCGGACACGACGACCGCTCCGACCGTGCGCCCCGCCCCGACGGCCAGGATCCCGCGGACGGTACGGCGCACGACGGCCGGCGCCGCACGGCGCGCTGATATCGCCGAGACCGATAGGGATATCCCCGGGTCCGGGACCGTCGTCTTTGAGTCCGGGACCTCCGAGACCGTCGTCTCCGAGTCCGGGACCTCCGAGTCCGGGACCTCGGAGTCCGTGAACCGTAGGTCCGGGTCCGGCGAGGTGGGGCCCGCCCCAGCCCGGATCCCGACCCTCCTGCGAGCCCCGACAGCGGTGCGCGCGGCAGCAACCCCCGCCCCCGCCCCTGCCTCCGTGGTGGCGACCGCTGCCCGCCCCAGCCGACTCACCACCCCGGCGCGGGGCCCGCGTGCCGGATCCGCCCGGCGAGTACCGCGTACGACGGGACGTACCGAATCCGCCGAACAGCCCACCCCGTCAGCAACCTCCGCGGAGCTCCCGGCCCCACCTGTGCCGACGTTGTCCCACACGGTCTCCTTCGGCGACGACCGGGTCACCGTGATCCTGCGCGGAGTCCGGGGTGACACCGAAGAATCCCTGGCCGGCAGCATCGGCTGGCACCCTGTGCCCTACGAAACCCCCGAAGGCGGACTCGCGTTCGTGTGCGTGGGAGCATCGGAGGAGGACGGCGGCTGCCTCTTCCTCGACCTGGCCCAGGCCCCCGGAGCCATCGCGGTACGCGGCGAACCCGACGCGGGCCGCAGGCTCGTGGAGTCCCTGGTCCTGCAGTTGGGCGCCAGCCCGATACTCGACCAGGCCTGCGCGGTCGCCGTCGGCTCGGTTGCCGAGTTGGCGCGGAACGTGGACACGTTCGAGTCCGCCGACGACATCCCCGAGCTGATCACGCGACGCCGGGAGGAGACGGACCCGCCCCTGGAGTTCGTCTTTTGCGAGGCAGACACAGCCCAGGCCGAGAGCGAGCTCGCCGCACTACTCGCCACCCCCGGCCAGGTGATCCCCATCGTCCTGGGCCGCGCGGCCGGTGCCCGTTGGATCCTGGACGTGCGCGAGGAGAGTCCGGGGCAGTAGTCCGTACGCGCAGCGGACTTCGATGCCGAGCCGATCCCGATCCGTGCGCTGCGAAGGACGCCTGACGGGCATCTGCCCGGTCAGGCGCCCTTTTCCTGGTGTCTAGAAGAAGCCCAGCTTCTTGGGCGCATACGACACCAGCAGGTTCTTGGTCTGCTGGCGGTACGCCGTACGTATGGCGCTGACCTGTGCGAATGCGAGGTATGTGGAGCGTTGGCGGGAGCTGGTCCGTGTATGGTCCGGATCTTGATGGTGTCTCCTTACCGACCTGCTCCGGCAGGAGCGGCCTGGGAGCGAGCGCACCGATAGGGCTGGGCCATCCTTGCGTGCAACTTCGCGGATGTCCCCGGCAGGCCGGGCGAGTGGCGAAGCTCGCGGAGTTCTGGGGGGTCCCGGATCTGGACTCGGTCCCTGACACGGAGCTGAGGGCCGCCACCGGAGACAGCCCCAAGCGCCATTCCTGGAGGTCAGGACCGCGCGGAGACCTCGGCGTGGGCAGCACGCAGCGAGACCTTGTCGATCTTGCCGACCGCGTTCTTCGCGATGGCATCCACCACGAAGAACGCGGTCGGGCGCTTGAAGCCGGTGAGGCTGCGCGCGCAGAGGGACTGCAGTGCCGACGGATCGACGGTCGAACCCGGTCGGGGCTGGACGTAGGCGACGACGACCTCTCCCCATTTCTCGTCGGGGACGCCGATCACGGCGGCCTCGAGCACCGACGGGTCACCGACGAGGACGTCCTCGATCTCCTTGGGGTAGATGTTCTCCCCACCCCGGATGATCATGTCCTTCGAACGTCCGACCAGGGTCAGGTATCCGTCGGCGTCGAGCCGGCCCACGTCGCCGGTGTGCAGCCAGCCGTCGACGATGACCCTGGCTGTCTCCTCCGGGCGGCCGAGATAGCCCCGCATGACGTTGGGGCCCCGCACGACGACCTCTCCGTCCCCGCCCGGCGGCACCTCGCTGCCGTCGGCGTCGACGATCCGGATCTCCTGGCCGGGGAAGGGCAGTCCCACGGTTCCGGCGCGTCGAGGGCCCGCGACAGGATTGATGGTGGAGCCGCAGGTTCCCTCGGACAGCCCGTACCCCTCGACGAGCGGAAATCCGTAACGGGCCTCGAACCGGGTCAGCAGCTCGGCGGAGGCGGGTGCCGCGCCGCAGACTCCGAAGCGCAGGGACGACGTGTCGGGGCGGACCTGGTCCGGGAGCGCCGCGAGCATGCTGTAGATCGTCGGCACGGCGCTGAAGAAGGTGGGGCGCTCGCGCTCGACCACGTCGAAGAACGTCTGGGGATTGAATCGGTCGGCGATGGTGACGCTCGCGCCCGCCAGCAACGGTACGAGGGTGCTGACCACGATGCCGTTGACGTGGAAGAGCGGCAGGATCAGCAGACACCGGTCGACCGGACCGACCTCCAGCGCCCGACGCCCCATGTCCGCCATGGCGTCGATGTTGGCGTGATCGAGCATCACCCCCTTGGGAACCCCGGTCGTGCCGCTGGTGTAGATGAGCAGGGCCAGCGCGGACGGGTCCGGAAGAGGGGCTTCATCCGGCTCCGCCGCTGCGTCGTCGCGCAGTTCGCCGACGGCGAGAAAGGCAGTCCCGTCCGCCACTGCGGCCTCGCCGTCCTCGCTCAGCAGAAGGCGTGCGCGGGAGTCCTTGAGCTGTCGGGCCACTTCGATGTCGGTCATGCTCGGGTTGACCGGCGTGATGGTGGCGCCGAGCCGCCAGGCGGCGAACAGCAGAAGCACGAACTCCACGCGATTGGTGAGCTTGACAGCCACGACATCGCCGGGGCCGATCCCGAGGTCCTGGAGGTGACGTGTCGCCGCCTGGACGCGACGCAGCAACTGGACGTTGGTGAGGGCCTGGCGGCCGTCCGAGACCGCGGCCCCGTCGGGGTCGAGGGACGCGCGGCGGTCGGGCAGAGATGCGAAATTCATGGCGAGGGCGTACCTGTCTGGGTGTGATGCGGTCCGGTCACGGAGCTGAAGTGGCGGCTGCCGGGTTCAGCTGGCGGGTGAGGAACTCGATCTGGTCGCGCACCAGTACTTCGAAGGTCTCGCTGGTGTAGAAGTCGAAGTGGCCGGCGTCGTACCTCTTGATCTCTCCCTTGGGTGCGGTGCGCGCGTAGCGGAGGGTCTGGGCGGGAGGCGTGACGGAGTCGGTGTCGCTGACGCAGAAGAGGATCGGCATGGCGATCTTCTTGGCCGCGCGCCCGGGCCGGTAGGTGAGGATGGTCGGGATGACCCGCGCCGCCACCTCGTTGCGGAACGTCGTTCCCGGAGGCTGGAGCGCCTGGTATCCGGGCAGGGCGTCCGGGGCGTTCATGAGGGCCGAAGAGCCGGGGGTGGCGGCGATCGGCACCATCACGGGCGGCTTTCCGCGGCCTCTGGCCGCCAGGTCGCGGGCGACCACGGGGAGGACCTTGAGTGAGGCGGCAGGGCCCAGCGCGAGCGCGGAGGCGAGACCGTCGGTGAAGGGGCATTGCGACACTGCCGCGCGCAGTTCGGGGTGGCGGGAGGCGACGGTGATGGCATGGCCGCCGCCGAACGAGCTGCCCCATACGGCGATGCGGGTCCGGTCGACGTCCGTGCGGGCTTTGACGTAGGCGATGGCGGCGTCCCAGTCGGCGAGCTGACGCTTGATCGACAGGAGCTGGCGAGGGTGGCCGCCGCTGTCGCCGAAGTGCCGGTAGGTGAAGGCCACCGCGGCGATGCCGGCCTGCGCGAAGCGCTCGGCGAAGGCGTCCAGCCGCATTTCGCGGACGGCGCCGAGGCCGTGCCCGAGGATGACGACGGGCGGAGACGTGACGCCTGTGGGGAGGTAGAGCCAGCCGGCGCAGTTGCTGTCGCCGGAAGGGAACGTGATGTCGTGACGGGTGAAGGACTGCTGAGTGGTCATCGTCGGTTCACCGCCCGCTCGTCGAGCGACGGCCCGGCACGCTGCCCGAGGCGAGGGCTCGTGCGTAGGTGCCCGGTGTGTAGAGCGGGAGTTCGCCGGTGGCGGCGGTTGTGGCCTGGTAGTCGAGCATCAGCCTCTGGCCTTCCTCTGACATGATCTGGGCGAAGAACTCGGCGCGTTCGACGTGCAGACCGTCCTCCAGTGACATCGAGCCGCCGAAGTACACCGACCTCTTGGCGGCCGCGACCGACGCCTTCGACCGCTTTCCGAAGTGCTCGGCGAGATCGACCGCCTGCGCGACCACCTTGTCCTGCGCGACCACCTTGTCCACCGCCCCGTTGGCGAGGGCCTCTTCGGGCGTGAACGGCTTGCCTTCGAGGATCGCGGCCAGGGACCGGTGGGTGCCGATCAGGCGGGTCAGCCGCTGGGTGCCGCCCCCGCCCGGGATGATGCCGAGCAGGATCTCCGGCTGGCCGATGAAGAAGTCCCCGTCGGCCATGACCCGCAGATCGCACGCCCAGGCGAACTCCGCGCCGAGGCCGAGAGCGGAACCGTTGAGGGCGGCGACGTAAAGCACACCGCTGGCGTTCATCCGCAGGAAGGTCCTGTGCAGACGTTCCAGCTGCAGAGCCCCGCGCATCGGGGTTCTGCGCATCACGGACCCGAGGAGGCGGGACCGGTCCACGTGCTTGGCCATGCGGACGACGGCTGAGGCAGCGCGCCGGCCGACCGTAGGGCTCGCGGCGCCCTCTTCCTGCAGCCACCGGACCGCGGCATGGCTGACGAACCGCTCGGGATGTGCCCCGGTGAAGACGACGGCACGGATGTTCGGATCACGGTCGGCTCGGGCCACCAGCTTCTCCAGCTGCTGGGCGATGTCGAGGCCGAACTCCTGGAGCGGGCCGCCGTCGACCCGCGCGATCAGAACGGCCCCGCGATCTTCGACCGTGAGACGGCCCTTGTCTTTGTATGGCATGAGTTCTGCTCCCGTGCTGAGTTCATGGCGATGGGAAAGTGCGTGGGGACGGCCGCGGATGCGTGTCGCAGCGATGAGGTCGGGTTCGCCCGACACGCTGTGCCCGCAGGGGCGGCAGGAGACTGGACCAGCGCGTGATGGCGTGTCCGAGAGCGGACGTGTGTATCCGAGGCGGCAGGTCACACACGATGTGTACTATTGCCGTGAAGAATTACATAACCAAGTTATTTCATGTGTGTCAACGGTGGAGGCGTGCGGGACATGGCAGGGCGGGCGAGAGTCGATGACGCACCGGAACGACTTGTGCAGGCGGCCGTCGGCTTGCTGGCCGAGCAGGGTCCGTCGGCTCTGAAGGTGCGCGCGGTGGCGTCCGCGAGCGGACTGTCGACGATGGTGGTCTACAGCCACTTCGGTGGGATCCCCGAGCTGATGAGCGCTGTCGCCGACCACGGGTTCAAGGAACTCGGCGCGGCGTTCGGCCGGGTACCGGTGACGGAGGACCCGGTCGCGGACCTCTTCGCCATGGCCTTGACCTGCCGCCGGCAGGCCCGTGAGAACCCTCACCTCTACGACCTGATGTTCGGTCTGTCCACTCGGGCGACGTACCGGCCGTTGCCGGATACGGACCGTCGCATGAGCGGGCATTCCCCGGCCTTTCGGGAAGCCCACGCTCATGTCACCGCGGCGTGCGAACGGCTCGTGCGCACCGGCAGGATCGAGCGTCAGGAACCCGGAGCCATCGCCGCCCAGCTGTGGAGTTACGTGCACGGTTACATCACCCTTGAACTGGCTGAGCACTTCGTCGAGTTCGACGACGCCGTGGCGCAGGTGCTCGTGCCGATGGGCGTGAACTTCACTGTCGGACTGGGTGGGGAGCGGGAGCGTGCTGAGGCCTCCCATGCGGCCGGTGCGCGCCTGTACGACTCGATCGCCCAAGTCCGGTGAGAAGCCGGGGGGTTGGGCGCTGCCCCGGGTGCGGCTAGGACGACCTGGTCTTCGCGGCAGGGGTATCGGTGCTCGGCGTGCGCTGGTCGTTCCTGCCCAGGGCTGCGACCTCCCGTTCGAGGGAGGGAACCGCCCGGGCGGCGAAACGCCTCATCCAAGGCCACGCCAATGGCGAGTTCAGCGCCCCCTTCGCCCAGTTGGCCACGACGACCGCGCGCGGGACGTACACACGGCTGCGTCGGCGCACGAGCCCGTCGACGATCGCGGCGGCCGCCCGGTCGGCGCTCGTGGTGACGTTGCCCGGATAGGGAAGCCGCGCGCGCAGGCCCTGGAACGAGGGGAGGTCCGCCTCGGCGCCCCGGACGAGGTCCGTGTCGATCCAGGAGGGGTGCACCACGCCGACCGTGACTCCTAGGTGGGCCACCTCCTGGCGGTAGGTCAGAGCGAGCAGCTCGGCCCCGGCCTTGCTCGCGCCGTACGAGGCCATCGCGGCCAGCGGCATGAACGACAGCGCGGACGCCACGACCAGCACATGGCCACGGCTGCGCTCCAGATGGGGCGTCGCGTACTTGAGGGTGCGGAAGACGCCGTTGAGGTTGATGTCCAGAACCCGCTCGAACGACGCCTCGTCCGTCTGCCGCACCGTCCCGTACGCCACGACGCCGGCGTTGGCGACCACGAGGTCGACGCCGCCCATGACCTCGGCGGCCTCGTCGATCGCCGACTGTAGAGCGGCCCTGTCGCGCACATCGGCCTCACGCCACGAAGCGCTGGGACTCAGCTCGTCGGCGAGGGCGCGCAACCGATCGGCTTCGAGTCCGATCACGGTCACCCGGGCCCCTCGGGCGGCAGCCAGGCGGGCCACCTTCTCACCGATGCCGCGTGCCGCTCCGGTAACAACCAGCTTCTTGCCCAGCAAGTCACGTTTCATGGCGGCAACATAACTTCGTTATTGATGGAGCACAAGAGACTGCGCACCGGGTCGCTGTTCGGTTCACCTGCTGGGTCTCACGACTGGACGAACCTATGCTGGCCGTCATGAGACGGACATCCTTTGCGCAGTGGCCCTGCTCGATCGCGCGCACCATGGACCTGCTCGGGGACTGGTGGACGCCGCTGGTGCTGCGTGAGGCGTTCTACGGGATCCGGCGGTTCGACGCGTTCCAGGAGTCGCTGGGGATCGCCCGCAACACGCTGACGGACCGGCTGCGTCGGCTGGTGGAGGAGGGGCTGCTGGAGAAGCGGCCCTACCAGACGGAGCCGGTCCGCCATGACTACGTGCTCACCGAGAAGGGGCGCGACTTCTATGGCGTGCTGCTGGTGATGAACCGGTGGGGGGACCGCTGGCTCTCCGGCGAAGCGGGCCCACCGGTGACGATGCGCCACGAGGCGTGCGGGCAGGAGACGCATGCCGAGGTGGTGTGCGCCGCCTGCGGTGAGCCCCTGACCCTGGACAACACCCACCCCCGGATGGGCCCCGGCTACCCACCGCACTTGGCCGAACGGCCGGATGTGCGGGAGCGGTTCGCGGGCTGACCGGGCAGCGCCCTGGAAGGCACGTCACCCTTGACAAGTGGGTCTACCTACGCAACTTTACTGGTCAGACGCTCATGTGGGTGTTCTTGGCGGCAGAGAGGCTGCGGGGTCATGGAGTGGACGGGCGCACGCTATGCGGACAAGCCGACGGTTGAGGTCCACACCTGGATCGCCGCACCACCGGCTCAGGTGTGGAAGCTGGTGTCCGACATCGAGCTGATGCCGCGCATGAGCCCCGAGCTGCAGTCGGTGGAATGGCTGGACGGCAGCGGGCCCGCTCTGGGAGCCCGGTTCGTCGGCCGGAGCAAGCATGAAGCGCTCGGGGAGTGGGCCACCACGTCCCACATCGTCGAGTGCGAGCCGCCGAAGCGGCTCGCCTGGGCGGTAGAGGATCCGCAGTACCCCACGGCGATCTGGCGGTTCACGTTGGAGCCGCAGGACGAAGGCACTCTGCTGCGGGAGTGGATGCAGATGGGGCCGGCTCCCTCGGGTCTCTCCTTCGCCATCGAACGCATGCCGGAGAAGGAGCAGAAGATCGTCTTCGTGCGCATGCGGGAGTTCGAGGCCAACATGACCGTCACCCTCGAAGGGGTCAAGAAGCTGGCCGAGAGCCCCCGGACCTCGGGCGAGGCGAGTCTGTGATGCGTACCTCCACCACGATCGAAGCCTCCGGCGGCGACTGGCGGGAGATCGTCGACTACGTCACCGAGGCGGAGAGGCTCGGTCTGGACATCTGCTGGGTGGCGGAGGCGTGGGGCTCCGAGGCACCCTCGCCGTTGGGCTATCTCGCCGCGAAGACGGAGCGCATGCTTCTCGGATCGGGAATCATCCAGCTCGGCACCCGCACGCCGATGGCCATCGCGCGCGCCGCGATCACGCTGTCGCAGATCTCCCAGGGGCGCTTCCTCCTCGGGCTTGGCCCCTCCGGACCGCAGGTGATCGAAGGGTTGCACGGCGTGCCTTTCGACCGGCCGCTGTCCCGGATGAGCGAGACCGTCGAGATCGTGCGACAGGCCGCCTCGGGGGAGAAGATCTCCCACCCCGGCCGTGAATTCCAGATCCCGCTGCCCGGTGGGGAGGCCAGGCCCATGCGTCTGTCCGTGCGTGCCGAGCACGACATCCCCGTCTACCTGGCCACCCTCTCGCCGAAGATGCTGCACCTGACCGGTGAGATCGCCGACGGCTGGCTGGGCACCAGTTTCGTACCCGAAGGCGCCAAAGAGGCGTACTTCGACCACCTGGACCGGGGCCTTGCCAACGCCGGCCGTACACGCGCCGACCTCGACATCTGCCAGGGCGCCGAGGTCGCCTTCGCGGAGGACGAGGACGACCTGCGCATGATGGTGGCCGGACGCAAGAAGGAGCTGGCCTTCAGCCTCGGCGGCATGGGCTCGGCGACCACGAACTTCTACAACAACGCCTACAGCCGCCAGGGTTGGGCCGAGGTCGCGGCCGAGGTCCGGACCCGTTGGCAGGCCGGGGACCGGGACGGCGCGGCCGGTCTGATCACCGACGAGATGGTGCTGGCGACGACGCTGATCGGAACCGAGGACATGGTGCGTGAGCGACTGCGCGTGTGGCGCGACGTCGGTGTCGACACCGTCCGCTTCTATCCCGCCGGCGAGACTCTCGACGCCCGGCTCGCCACCCTGGGCCGGGCCATCGACCTGGTCCGCGACCTCGAGACGAGGTGGCAAGCTGACGACAGGCCATAGTGGCCGAGGCGGGCCGCCATAGGCCGATGCCGTCCGCCGTGCCCCGGTTCAGGTCAACCGCGGGCGCTGACGCCGTCGGCCGCCAGGCCCGACATCATCAGGGTGATCGCTTGGAATGTCCTGGTCAGGGCTTCCTCCCGGTCCATCGCGGCGGCGATGATCTGGTTGCCCTCGCACAGGCCGGCCAGCAGTAGTCGGGCGACGGTGGCGACGGGCACGTCCGGTTGCAGGTCACCGCGTTCGGCCAGAACGGTCAGCAGCCGTTCGATCTGCGGCTGGGCGACGGTGTCGTTGACATGCCGGTACTGCTCTCCCAGGACCGAGGGCGCCTGGGCCATCAGCTCCCGGTGCAGGGGGTCGTCGATGGTCCGCCGCAGGAAGGCGTGCGTGAGGTCGGCGACCGCGGTCATGGCGGGTTGGTCCGGCCTTGTCGCACGGATCGCCTCGGACGTCGTGTCGCACAGGGCGCCGACCTGCTGAAGCAGTTCGATGTAGAGCTCGGCGAACATTGCCCTCTTGTCCGGGAAGTGGCTGTAGAAGGTGCCCTTGCTCACCCGCGCCGCCCCGGTGATGGCCTCGACCGACGTGTCCGCGAACCCGTTGTCCACGAACAGCTTCCGCGCGGCTGTCACCAGGTCCGCCCGGGTCTGCTCCGCATACATCTGTCGTCGGTTTGGCCCTCGCATGCGCACCATCGTATATTCAGTGACCCTGGGTCAGTGAATGACTTGAGGTCAGTCGGGTGATTGTCGTGACAGTGCCCTCCGGAAGGCAGGCGGAGCCGTGGAAAAGCGCAGGATCGTGTTGCTGGGTGCGACGGGGTACACCGGGCAGCGCGTGCTCCGGGAACTGCTCGCACGAGGGGAGAAGCCGACCTTGGTCGGGCGGAGCCGGACCAGGATGCAGACCCTGGCCGACCGCTTCCAGGCGGAGCTGCCGGTGGCCGAGGTCGACGTCACCTCCACGGCCGACCTGACGCGCCTCGTGGAGCCCAGCGATGTCGTCGTCTCCACGATCGGACCGTTCATGTGGCTCGGAATGCCCGCGGTCACGGCTGCCGCGCGGGCGGGGGCGCACTACTTCGACTCGACGGGGGAGGGGACCTTCGCCCGCCGCGTCCTCCTTGAGCTGGACGCCGTCGCGGCCGGCCGGGGAGCGACTCTCGTGCCCGCCTTCGGCTACGACTACGTGCCGGGCAACCTCGCCGGCGCGCTCGCCCTGACGCGCGCGGGCGAGCGGGCACGCCACGTGGAGACCGGGTACTTCATCACACGCGCCGGACACGGCGACGAACTGCGTTACCGCAGCACCCTGCGCGACGCGTACACCCTGACCACGGGAGGCACACGTCAGACGCTGGTCGCTGCCGCGGCCGAGGACGGGTTCGCCTACCGCAGGCCGCGCCCCTGGGCCGGCGCCCGCGTGGTCGACGAGCGCGCCGCCAAGCGGGTACGCACTTTCCACTACGGAGGCATGAAACGTACGACCATGACCGTCCCGGGCACGGAGCATCTCGGACTGCCGGAGGTCTTCCCTCAGTTGGAGAGCGTCGAGGTGGGCCTCGGGTGGCTTGGACGGTGGACCCGCCCGGTGCAGATCGCTGCCACGCTCCAGGCGCCCATGCTGCGCTCGGCGAAGGTACGGGCCGCGCTGGCGCGGTGGTCCGAGCGGCTCCCGGGATCACAGCGCGAGCCTGATCCCGACGGCCGTTCCCTGGTGATCGCCGTCGCCCGCGACAGCCACGGCCGACCCCTGGCCACGACGGCCCTCACCGGACCCGATCCGTACGAGATGACGGGATCCCTCCTGGCGTGGGGCGCCGCCCACGCGGCTCAGCCGGATGCCGTACTCAAGCCCGGTGCGCACGGCCCGGTCGCCGCCTTCGGCCTCGACACTCTCAGGCTCGGTGCCGCCGAGGCCGGAGTACACGAAGTCGACGGGGCGGCCGGCCCGCCGTCGATGATGACTGAGCGGGCATAGATCACCAAGCCGCGGCGCTGAAGCTGACGTTCGGGAAGCCGCCGAGACGGTGGACCATACGGCCGCCTCCACCGGTTCCCCGCGCGGCGGGCGGTGGCGGATGCCGCCGCCGGCGGGTTGGTGAACAGATGGTTCGATCGGGAGTGAGTCCGCCCCCCGCGGGGGCCGGCCGCACCAGCGGAAAGGAAGCCGTCCATGGATGAGCAGGGTGAGCGCTTCGACGTCGTCGTACTCGGCGCGGGCCCCGGCGGGTACGTTGCCGCGATCCGGGCCGCACAACTGGGCAAGCGGGTCGCGGTCGTCGAGGAGAAGTACTGGGGAGGCGTCTGTCTGAACGTCGGCTGCATCCCCACCAAGGCCCTGTTGCGCAACGCCGAACTCGCGCACGTCTTCACGCGCGAGGCGAAGACCTTCGGCATCAAGGTCGACGGCGAGGTCTCCTTCGACTACGGCGAGGCGTTCCGCCGCAGCCGGAAGGTCGCGGACGGCCGGGTCAAGGGCGTCCACTACCTGATGAAGAAGAACAAGATCACGGAGATCAGTGGGCGCGGCACGTTCCTCGACCCCCATACGCTCCAGGTCGTGGACTACGACGGCAACACCCGAACCGTCGGTTTCGACCACTGCGTCATCGCCACCGGAGCGACGCCCAAGCTGCTGCCCGGCACCCGCCGCACCTCGCGTGTCGTGACGTTCGAGGAGCAGATCCTCGCCGAGGACCTGCCGCAGTCGATCGTGATCGCGGGAGCCGGCGCCATCGGCGTCGAGTTCGCGTACATCCTGCACAACTACGGTGTGAAGGTCACCATCGTCGAGTTCCTGGACCGGATCGCCCCGCTGGAAGACGCCGCGGTCTCCGCCGAACTCGCCAAGCAGTACCGGAAGTCGGGCATCGACGTCCTCACCTCGACCCGCGTCGAGTCGATCGACGAGTCGGGCGCGCAGGTCCGTGTCACGGTCACCGGCAAGGACGGCGCCCAGCAGGTCCTTCAGGCCGACAAGGTCCTGCAGGCGATCGGTTTCGCGCCGAACGTCACCGGCTACGGCCTGGAGAACACCGGCGTGCGGGTCACCGAACGCGGCGCGATCGACGTCGACGGCCGCTGCCGCACCTCCGTCCCGCACATCTACGCCATCGGTGACGTCACCGCGAAGCTGATGCTCGCGCACGCCGCCGAGGCCATGGGCGTGGTCGCCGCCGAGACGATCGCGGACGCGGAGACCATGGAGCTGGACTACGTGATGATCCCGCGGTCCACCTTCTGCCAGCCTCAGATCGCCAGCTTCGGCTACACCGAGGCACAGGCCCGGGAGAAGGGCTTCGACGTCCAGGTGGCCAAGTTTCCGTTCACCGCGAATGCCAAGGCCCATGGCCTGGGCGATGCGACCGGGTTCGTGAAGCTGATCAGCGACGCCAAGTACGGCGAGCTCCTCGGCGGCCACCTCATAGGCCCCGACGTCACCGAACTCCTCCCCGAGCTGACCCTGGCCCAGCAGTGGGACCTCACGGTCCACGAGGTCGCCCGCAACGTCCACGCCCACCCGACCCTCGGCGAGGCGGTCAAGGAAGCCGTCCACGGCCTCGCCGGCCACATGATCAACATGTAGCGTTATGAGGGCTCGACATTGGTGACGCTCTCGCGGAGGCGTGCTGCCGGCGGCTTTCGAGAACTGCCAGATCGGTGTGTTCCTCGCCTACCGGCCGCGGACGCACGCTGATCGACCGGCGGCTGTATCCGCCCACCTCCTGGACGGACGACCGCGAGCGCTGCCGACGGTAGGGCGACGTATCGAAGTCCTTGCGGCGTGAACCGGAGGTCCGGGGTTCAGGATCCGGTGCCGTAGCGGCTGAGCATGAGGGCGACGGCTTCGTCCACGATCGCGGCGTCGGTGGGGTTGGGCGGGACGAAGTCGGTCCGCACGAGTTGGGGCCACAGGAACTGGCTGCAGATCATGCCGAGGAACTGTTCGGCCACTTCGGATGCCGGCAGCGACTGTCCGTCGGCCGAACGGAAGTCGAGTGTGCCCGCCTGTGCTTCGGCCTCCAGGTAGTCGCGGAGCCGGTCGAAGAAGGGGCCCCGGTCGATGGCGAAGCCGGTGCCGACGATGTCGGCGAGTTCCGGCATCTGGGGGAGTTCGGTGATGATGAGGCGGCACAGCGCCGCCGTGCCCGGCCGCGCGACCAGGCAGGCGTAGTCGCGGCCGATGTGGTCGAGACCGTACCGGGGGTCGCCGGGCGGTGGCGGCGCGGCGTACTCCACATCCAGCTGCCATTGTTCGGAGGTGACGGCCGCGAACAGCGCGGCCTTGGAGGGGTACCGCTTGAAGAGGGTGCCGGTGGAGACGCGGGCCTCCTTGGCGATCTGGGCCAAGGAGGTCTTGTCGTATCCCCGGGCGAGGAAGAGGTCGCGGGCGGCGCGGATGATGCGGGCGCGGTTCTCTTCTTTGATCTGCGCGTGATATCCGGCCTGGCATGTGTCGCCACCGGTTTCCGCTCGGTCCGCCACCGACATGCTCACGCCTCTCGCCCGTCTCCCGGCCGTGTCCTCGCTGTCAGAGGACGGTCTGGCCTCCGTCCAGGATAAGGTCCTGGCCCACCGCGAAGGCGGAGGCGTCGGAGGCCAGGTACACGACGGCCTCCGCGACCTCCTCCGGCAGACCCATGCGGCCCAGCGGGATGCCGGCGCTGATCCCCTCCAGGACCGCCGCCTGCACCGCGGGGTCCTCGATCCCGAGCTTGGCGTACAGCGGGGTGTCCACCGGGCCGGGGCTGACCGCGTTGAAGCGGATGCCGTGCGACTTGAGCAGGTCCGCGTTCCACGACCGCATCAGGGAGGAGACAGCCGCCTTCGTCGCGGCGTAGGCGTTCGAGTGCCCGTAGCCGCCGTGCGCGCTGCTGGACGCGTTGAGGATGACCGAGGACGGGTTGGCCAGCACGGGCACCAGGGCCTGGGTGAGGAAGAAGACGCTCTTGACGTTGATGTCGAAGAGCCGGTCGTAGCTGTCCTCCGTGTGGTCCTCGAAGGGCCGCCAGTCCGAGACGCCGGCGTTCAGGAACGCCACGTCCAGCTTTCCGAAGTGCTCACCCACCTGCTTGGCCAGGGCGCGCTGCGCATCGAGATCGCGTGCGTCGGCCTGCACGACGGGCACCTTGTCCCCGAGGACCTGCCGGGCCCTGTCGATGCTGGCCGGGGTCACGCCGGTGACCAGCACGTCGGCCCCCTCCGCGAGGAAACGCCGGGCGGTCTCCAGACCGATCCCGCTCGTGCCGCCGGTGATGAGGGCGCGCTTGCCCATAAGACGAGTCATGTTCATGGTTCCTTGCCGAGGCGTAAGGTAAGTCAATGGACTCACCACTTGAAGGTAACTCCCGCACCACCCTCATGGCAAGTCGATCCACTTACCATCGGTGGTCTGGCGCGGTTCGGCCACAACGGAGAAGGTGGCCGACACCGGCTCGAAGGCCGTGTTGCTGCCGCCCGCGAGGAGCCGGGCGATGATGGCCTTCCCGGCGCCAGGCGGTCCTGGACGGTGGCACTGAGGCGCCGCTGGGCGACCGTACGGGCCCAGAAGCGGAGTCCGCGGCCAGGACCAGGAGGTGGTCCTGCCCGACGCCTTCCAGCTTTGCGCGCAGGCGGTCGGCGACTGGCTGGGAGGGCTCCTCGTCGAAGAGCGGCAGGATCGCTACGGTCGGTTCCATCGGCCCCTCGGGCCGCAGGCGGGCATGCGCGGACGAGGTGAGCCGACGGGGTGCTCCTGCACGTGGGTGCGTTAAGAGGTGCGTTCGTACCCTGTCAATGGCCGCAAGGAAGGTCGACTTCCCCCTATTCCCCGCACGGGTCCGATGGCGTGGGGTCGGTCGACAGAGCGCCCAGCGATGACAGCCGTCTGGAGGAGCCCGGGGCTTCAGCCCGGCGGGGCGGACTGCCGCGCTGCCAAGTATTCGGACCAGTTCCCGCCCGCGAGGGTGGCCCCGGCTTCGGCTGTCTTGGGTTGGATGCCGAGCAGGTCGGTGATGACCATGGGCGGCAGGTCTACGAGGGCGTCCATCATGGCGGTGTTCCGGGCTGCGCGGGCGGGCAGACCGTGGTGTCTCAGGGCGTCGGCGAAGCCGAGGGGGTTGCGCGGGTGCGCTGTGACCGGGCAAGAGGTATCTGCACCCGGCCGTGTTGCTGGGGCGCTCCTGTCCGCAACCGCCACAACACGCCGTTCACGACCTGCCGGTGTTCCCGCCAAGACCGCCCACGACCATCCGCACCCGGCAGCAGCGGAGCTATCCGCTCCCACGCCGCATCCGTCAACTCACCCCGACCAACCACAAGATCAATTATCAGACACGGCCTAGGTCCGGGAGCACGTCAAGCCCTTTTCGCGCCGCTCTGCTCGCGGACGACGTCGAACATGGCGGTGAGAGCGGGACTCTCGGCAAGGCTGCTCAGCAGGGCGTGTAGCGAGTGCCGCTCAGTGGTGCCGAGGTCGGGGAGGATTTCGGTGTCGAGGCCGACGAGTGTGCGGTTGAGGTCGGCCAGGACCTTGCGCCCGTCGTCGGTGATGTCGACGGCGTAGCGGCGTCGGTCCTGCGGATCGCGTGTCCGCTCGGCGTATCCGGCCCGCTCAAGGTCGTCGAGACTTGTCACCATCGTCGCCGGGTCGATGCGCAGGAACGAGCCGAGCGCCAGCTGCGGCATGGCCCCGTTGTCGGCCAGGGCCTGCAAGACGCTGTAGTGGCGCACGCGCAGGCCGGTGCCGCTGATGCCGTCTTCGGCGATCCTGAATGCCACCTGCCCGAGTTTGACCAGCAGGCAGATGGTGTGTTCAGCCACTGTCCCCGGTACCAGCGGAGCCTCGGACATCGTTTATCCCGCCTATGGTTAGCCCTGCGTATCGTCTGGGTCCATCCTACGAGAAGGCCTGAGGTGGCCGGACAGGGTCAGCGATCTAGGCGCGCTGAATCGGGGCACGCAGGGCAGGGGATGCGCGGGGTCGTCAGCCGGTGATGGTCCGGCCGAAGATCTGCCGGGCTATGACCCACTTCTGGATCTCGTTGGTGCCCTCGTAGATCTCACCGATCTTGCTGTCCCGGTAGATCGCCTCGACAGGGCCGGGGCTGCCGTCGGCACCCAGTTCGCGGGCGAAGCCGAGGCCTCCGAAAGCCTGGACGGCGTCGCGCGCCATGTCCACCGACAGCTTGGTGGCGTAGTACTTCGCCATCGCGGCCTCGGGTTCCGGGGACGGGTTGCCGGCGTCCAGGCGAAGGGCCGCCTTGGTGACGAGGGTGCGGGCGTTGTCGATCTCGGTGGCCCGCTCGGCGAGCAGGAACTGCCAGTGCTGGTTGGCGGCCACCGGCTTGCCGAAGGCGTGGCGCGTCGACAGGTGGGCCACGGTGTGGTCGAAGGCGGCCTGTGCCATGCCGACCCCGGCGGCGGCGATGCCGATCCGGCCGTAGGTGAGGGTGGTCAGTGCGTGGCGCAGTCCGTGTCCCTCGGTGCCGCCGAGGAGGTCGTCGTCGGACAGGTGTACGTCCGTGAAGCGGATGTCCGCGGTGAGCTGGCCGCGGTTGCCCATCTTGCGGTCGGCGAGGCCGACTTGAACGCCCGGAAGTGCCGTGTCGACGATGAACATGCTCAGCCGCTCGCCGGTGCGGGCGAGAACCACCACGAACGCGGCCACGGGCGAGTTGGAGATCCACCGCTTGTGGCCGTTCAGCACCCAGCCGGTCTCGGTGCGTACGGCCTCGGTCTGAACGGCCTGCGGAGACAGGTCGCTGGAGGCGTCCGGCTCGGTGGTGGCGAACGCGCCGACCACCGAGCCCTCCGCGACCTTGGGCAGCCAGCGCTGCTGCTGCTCCTCGGTGCCCTGCCGCAGGGCGTTGCCCGCCAGGATGCAGTGCACGTCGAAGACGGCCGCGACGCTGCTGGAGTAGTAGGCAAGTTCCTCGATCGCCGCGGCGGTGGCGGTCGCCGGGTGGGTCAGACCGTCGCCGCCGACCTCGCCGGGGAACGGGATGCGGAAGACCCCCGCCGATGCGAGCGCGTCGAACGCCTGACGGGGGAAGCCGTCGGTGCGCTCGTCGCCGTTGGCGATCGCCGCGGCGTGCGGAGCCACCTCGTGCTCCGCGATCCGGCGCACGGCGGCACGTACGGACTGGGTCTCTTTGGGGGCGAGGAGCTCGTGGTAGAGCCGGTCGCTCTGGCGTGCGGGAGTGGAAGTCATGCGCGGACCATATCATTCGTGTCACGTATGATTAGTTCACCAATCGATTTTGGAGGTTCGACCATGCCACGGACGCTGGCCGGCAAGACCGTCCTGATGTCGGGAGGCAGCCGCGGCATCGGACTCGCCATCGCCCTGCGCGCTGCCCGCGACGGTGCGAACGTGGTGATGCTCGCCAAGACCGCCGTACCGCACCCGAAGCTCGAAGGCACGGTTCACACCGCGGTCGAGGAGATCGAGCGCGCGGGCGGCAAGGGGCTGGCCGTCGTCGGTGACGTCCGCAACGAGGACGACGTACGCACCGCCGTCAACGCCGCGGTCACTGCCTTCGGCGGCATCGACATCGTGGTGAACAACGCCAGCGCGATCGACCTGTCGTCGACGGAGCAGCTGGAGATGAAGCGGTACGACCTGATGCAGGACATCAACACGCGCGGCACGTTCCTGCTGAGCAAGGCCGCGATCCCGCACCTGCGGGAAGCGGACAACCCGCACATCCTCACCCTCTCGCCGCCGTTGAACCTCGCGCCGCACTGGGTGGGCAAGCATCTCGGCTACACGCTGTCGAAGTACGGGATGAGTCTGTGCACCATCGGGCTCGCCGAGGAGCTCGCCGCCGACGGCATCGCCGCCAACTCGCTGTGGCCGCGAACGCTGATCGACACCGCCGCCGTACGCAACGTGGTCGGCGGCGCCGGACAGGCCCGTAGTCCGCGGATCATGGCTGACGCCGCGTACGCCGTCCTCACGCGTGACGCGCGCAAGTGCACCGGCAACCTGTTCATCGACGACGAGGTCCTGTCGGACGAAGGCGTCGCCGACCTCTCCGGGTACAGCCCTGCCGGCTTCGAGGGGGAACTCGCCCTCGACATCTTCGTCGATCCGGCCTGATCCCGCTCCGCTTCGGGGCGTGGGCGGAACTCCCCCTCTCGGACGGCGACGATCCGCGCCCCGGTGCGCAAGGCGTGCGCGACACCCTGCTCACGGCTGCGCCACCGGCCGTACGGGCCGACATGCGCAGCCGCCGCGATCGGACGTCCGTTCAACGCGTACCTGGGCATGCGCTGGTGCGCACGGGCAAGTTCCTCGGCTACTACGTCACCGTGTGCGACGGCCGGCCGTGTATGCCACCCGGTGTGCGTCCTCACCACGACGCCCAGTTTGATTCACCCCGCCTGGAGAAGGTCCTGCGACTGCCGGCCGCCCACATCGGTGCGATGGCCTCAGATGGCGTCCCGCCGGGTGGTGCAGCCGGTCCCAAGTCGCCGGAATCCGCAGGTCGGCGGCGACTCCGCACGACCGGAGCCTCAATTCGCCTCAGCAGGGCGCCTCGTGGACCACCGCCTCTGTCCCCATCGAGGGGCGGAAGCTGCCCATGGAGCACACGGAGGTGGGTACCGACCTCGTGCTGTGCAACTCCACCGACCCCTGGGGGGCAAAGCGTCGGCACCATGCCACGCCGTACCGGCTCGCAGAGGGCCGGGGCCGGGCCGTAAGGCCCCACTCCTGCGACAGCCACTCAAGTTCAGGACTCGAGGAACTCCAGCACCCGGGCCACGAAGTCGTCGTGGCACTGGAAGACACCTCCGTGCCCGGCATCCGGGTAGAGGGGGATGAGTTCGCTCTCGGGCAGGCGGGCGGCCAGGTCGAGTGTGTTCGGGCTGGGTACCATCCGGTCGATCTCGCCGTTTGCCACGAGGGCCGGCTGCCGAACGGCGGACAGGTCCGACGGCGCCTGTCGGCCCCACCGCTTGATGGCCTCAACTGAGCGCGGAACGACGGCAGCGAGATGTCCTTGTCGCGGTCGTGCGTGCGCTCCTTCAGCCGTTCCAGGAACTCGCGTCCGGCCTGCCGACCGCCTGCGGTGTCGGTGAAGAAGAGGAAGAGCTTGGGGTCCTGACGGGTGAGGGCGCCCTTGAGCGCGGCCTGGATGGCGAGTGCCGGGACCTTGTCGATGCCGGGACCCCCGGCGGGTCCGGTGCCGGCGAGGATGACCTTGCGCACGAGGTGCGGCTCCTCCGCCGCGATGACCTGTGCGATGAAGCCGCCCATCGACAGGCCGAACAGATCGACCTGGTCGAACCCGAGAGCCCGGATGAACAGCACGGCGTCGCGGGCCATCGCCTCGATCGTGCCGGGTGTGGAGCCGCTCGATCCGCCCACTCCGCGGTTGTCGAAGGTGATGACCCGACGACGTGCGGCGAGTCCGTCGACGACGCGCGGGTCCCAGTTGTCCAGCACCCCGGCCAGGTGAACCAGGAGGATGAGCGGTACGCCGTCCTTGGGGCCGAGTTCCCGGTAGGCGAAGTTCTCGCCGAGAACGGACACGGAGCGGGTCGCCGCGTTCTTGTGCGACGCCGTCGAGGGGGAGGGGGAGTTCCAGGGGGTGCTCATGTCCCGATCTTTCTGTAACGGGAGCACCTTCAGGGACTGCTGAAGCGTGTGGCCGCGGAGCGAGTCCTGCACGACGTCGTGATCGTGCAGCACTGTCTCGAACTCCTGCTTCTTGTAGTCGACGACGACATCCGCGCGTGGTTCGGTCTTGCTGGACGTGGCCGGTTTCAGGTGGGGGGGCGGATGGCCTGTACGGCGGTGTCGTAGAGGTCGAACATGTCGGCCTGTCCGCCCAGGCGTACCCATTCCTCGTTGGCTGCCTGCATGCAGCTGATCGCTGCGGCTGCGATCGCCCGGGCTTGCAGGCTGCGGCGGTCGGAGTCGGGCAGTCGCGGCTCGATCTGCGGTGCGAACAGGTCTTGCCAGCGGGCTTGCTTCTCGGCGTGTCCGGCGCGTAGGGAATCGTTGCCGAACAGCAGCGTGATGAACTCCAGGCGCCCTTCGGCTGTCGTGTCGATCTCCTCGAGCACCTGGAACGCCGCGCGCAGCGCCGCCCAGGCGTCCTCGTCGGCCGGGCGCTCCGCGAGGCGCGCGGCGATCAGGTCGCCCTGTTCGTCCAGGCCGCTGAGCGCGAGGTCTTCCTTGTTGCGGAAGTAGTTGAACAGGGTCCGCCGGGAGACGCCCGCTGTGGCGGCGACCTCGTCGAGGGTCGTGTCGTCGTAGCCCTTGGCGGCGAACAGCTCGATGGCGGTCCGGGCCAGCAGTGATCGGACCACGGAGCGGGTCTGTGCCCGAATAGGTGTCGGTTTCTGAGCCATGCACCGATGGTACGTCGTATCACTCGATGCAGGAACTTGCACTCAGTGCAAAAGCGTGCGTAGAGTGAATGTCATGAGTGCCATCGACTACCACCGCCAGACCGTCATCGTCACCGGCGCCAGCTCCGGCCTCGGCGCCGAATTCGCCCGCCAGCTGGCCCGCCGCGGCGCGAACCTCGTGCTGGTGGCCCGCCGGGCGGACCGGCTCGAGAGCCTGGCCGCCGAACTCACCCGCGCCCACGGCGTCACGGTGACCGCCGTCGCCCGCGACCTCGGCCTGCCCGATGCCGGCCGCACGCTGCGCGCCGAACTCGAGTCCCGCGGCATCTACGCCACCGGGCTGGTCAACAACGCCGGCTTCGGCACCCACGACGCGTTCACCGACGAGGACCCCGACCGCCTGCAGAGCATGATCGCGCTGAACGTCAGCGCGCTGGTCGACCTCAGCCGCGCCTATATCGACCCGCTGTCCTCCGCCGACACCGGCATCCTGATCAACGTCGCGAGCCTGCTGGGCTTCCAGCCGACCCCCTACATGGGTGTCTACGGCGCCACCAAGGCCTTCGTCCTCAGCTTCACCGAAGCGCTGTGGGAGGAGACCCGCGGCACCGGCCTGCGCGTCCTGGCCGTGAACCCCGGCGCCACCCGGACTGAGTTCTTCGACGTCGTCGGCAGCCAGTCCGCCGACTACGGCACGAAGCGGGCAACCCCCGAGCAGGTCGTGAAGATCGCTCTCGACACGCTCGACCGCCGGTCCGCGCCCCCGTCGGTGGTCACCAACGGCCGGCCGCTCGCCATCATCGGCAGGCTCCTGCCGCGCCGCTCGATGGTCCGGTTCATGGGCTGGATGGCCCGCCGCCAGCGCCCGCAGCACCCCGTCGCCCGCACCAACAGCCAAGGAACACGATCATGACCGTCGCCAGCCATCGAGGAGGCGATCAACGCCGACTTCGGACATCGCTCGCGACACGAGACCGCGTTCATGGAACTCGTGGGCGTCGTGCAGGGCATCGACTACCTGCAGCGCAACCTTCGCCGATTCATGCGCCCGACCCGCCGCCACATCGAGCTGCTGCTGCGTAACGGCAGCAACCGCATCGAATAGCAGCCGCTCGGCGTGGTCGGCGTCATCTCGCCGTGGACCTACCCCGTCAACCTGTCGCTGATGCCCGTCGTCACCGCGATCGCCGCCGGCAACCGCGTCATGCTCAAGCCGTCGAAGCTGACCCCGGCGACGAACGCGGTGCTCGCGTCGATGCTCAGCGAACTCTTCCCGCCGGAGCAGGTCACGATCGTCAGCGGCGACGGCTCCGCGTTCTCCTCCCTGCCGTTCGACCATCTCGTCTTCACCGGCAGCACCGAGGTCGGGCGAGCCGTGATGAAGGCGGCCAGCGACAACCTTGTCCCCGTCACGCTGGAACTCGGCGGCAAGTCTCCGACCATCGTGGCCAAGGGACACATCCGGGACCAGGCCGTGTCCGACATCGTCTTCGGCAAGCTTCTCAGCGGCGGGCAGACCTGCATCGCCCCCGACTACGCCCTGGTGCACGAATCCGAGATCGACGCCTTCATCGCCACCTACGACAGACTGGTGAAGACCGCCTACCCCGACGGCCCCACCAGCGACGACTACACCTCGATCATCGACGACAAGCAGTACAAGATCCTCACCGACCTGATAGACGACGCCCGTGCTCACGGGGCGCGGATCATCGAGGTCGGACACCGGCCGGGCGACGCGGCCCGCCGTCCGCACACCCTCGCACCGACCGTCGTGCTCGGCGTCACCGACGACATGCGCATCGCCCACGAGGAGATCTTCGGGCCCATCCTGCCG
This sequence comes from Streptomyces sp. cf386, assembly GCF_900103585.1. Classification (GTDB taxonomy): domain Bacteria; phylum Actinomycetota; class Actinomycetes; order Streptomycetales; family Streptomycetaceae; genus Streptomyces. The sequence goes on along the minus strand of NZ_FNHV01000001.1, from coordinate 556,351 downwards.
ATCTTCGGTTACCGCGACATCGACGACGCCATCAACTACGTCAACGCACGACCCCGGCCGCTCGCGCTCTACTACTTCGGCGACGACGGCCCCGACCGGCGCAAGGTCCTCGACCGCACGACCTCCGGCAACGTCACCGTCAACGGCACCATCATGCACGTCGCCCAGGACGACCTCCCCTTCGGCGGCGTCGGCGCCAGCGGGATGGGCAAATACCACGGCATCGAAGGCTTCCGCACGCTCAGCCACCCCAAGGGCATCTACGTGCAAGGACGCTGGAACGCCACCCGCCTGCTGCAGGCAGCGCACCGAAGCTCTCCTCAACTTCTTCCTCCGATGAAGGAGGCACCACGGGCACCCGCAGGCCCAGAGCACCACACCCCCACACACAAGTGCGGCTGGCCGTTCGTCGAGGCCGATCGGCGACGTCGAGCACCAACACGCAGTACCGCCCACGCAGCGGCCAGGGCCTGGCCGAGGCGAACACCTCCGGAAGGAAGCCACCGATGGCTGATCACGACCTCGTTCTCGTCACCGGCGCCGGCGGTATGGGCCGCCTCGTCACCGAGCGGCTGCGCGCGCAGAACGTGCCGGTCCGCGTCCTGATCCGCCGCGAGGACGAGCGCGCGGCCGAGGTGCGGGCATGGGGCGCCGAGGTTGTCACCGGGGACCTGACTCGGCCCGAAACGGTGGCGGCCGCGCTCAACGGCGTCCGCCGGACGTACTTCGGACTCAGCGTGTCCCCGGACCACCTGCTGGCGGCGACCGTCATGGCCACGGTCGCCAAGGCGCACGGCGAACTCGACCTCCTGGTGGACATGTCGCAGATGACGGTCTCGCAGATGACCGCCACCAGCACCGCGGAATCCCACCAGCAGCGGCTGCACTGGCTGGCGGAGCAGGTGCTGGACTGGTCTGGCCTGCCCGTGGTGCATGTGCGCCCGACGACGTTCCTCGACAATCCGCTGTTCACCGCCCTCGCGGCGCGCTCGATCCGCGAGAACGGCACGCTGGCGCTGCCGTTCGGGACCGGACGCACCTCCCCAGTCGCTGCCGACGACGTCGCCCAGGTGGTCGCGACCATCCTGCGCGATCCCAGGGAGCACGCCGGGAAGGTGTACGAGCTGACCGGACCGCGGGCGCTCGACATGACCGAAGTAGCCCAGGAGTTCTCCAAGGCACTCGGCCGCACGGTGACCTACCTGGACGTCCCCTTGCAATGGTGGCGCACAGAGGTACTGGCGAACGCGGGCCTGCCACAGCACACCGAGCAGCACATCGCGACCATGGCGCAGCTGCACCGCGCGAACCGTTACGACAGGGCGACCATCGACGTCGAGCGCATCACCGGGAGGCGGCCCCTGGCCGTCGAGGAGTTCGTCGCCGTCCGCAAGGACTTCTACCTCGGCTAACTGCCGCAGCAATCCCAGGTGAAGGGGGCAGCACCGAAGTCGCGGTCGGGCACGCCGACGGTGGGCCACCCCGCCGGGCGGCGGTCCATCTGCGGCGATCATGTCTTATGAGGCCCGCGCCGGCGGGCTGGCCGTGCCGGACCGGCAAGGGCAAGCCGGCCATCCAGTACCACACCGCGCGCTTCCGGCTGGTGCCCCAACTCGGCAAGGCGCTCAGTGTGCCGACCCCCGCCGTACGCGAGACGGGGACGGTATGGACCGGGCTGCCCCGGCCTGTGTGTGCCGGCGCCGGACCGGGCGGGCATGTCCGCCGCGGTTACGCCCGCGCCGCGACCGCCCGGCAGTCCCTCGACACACAGCTCGACTCCCTCGCCGCGGCCGGGGTCACCCGAGATCCGTGCCTCCGGCGTCGCCGTCACCCTCTTCGTCCACGAACACAAACGACTCGGCCGTGGCATCGAACTCGCCATGCTCGCTGAGGAGCTGAAGGCGAGCGAGGTCGGCCCGGACTTCCTCACCGGGGAGCTCAAGGGCTCGTACGACGGCCGGCACCGCGGGACGCGGGGGGCACTCGCCTCTCGTGGCACTCCAGTGGGACCTGCGGATCTCCGGCGATGCCGACTACGCCGCTCGCTTCCTCGACGTCGTGCGGGTGGTGTGAGCCCCGGCGCGCTCCCGCGCTCCCGGCAGCTGATCAGGGACGGGAGCCGTCTTTACATGAACTGGAGTTCATCCGAGGCCTGTGGACAGTCACCGGTGCCATCGCGGGCGTCGTGGCCCTGTTGTTCGCGGTCCGCTGTCTCGGCGCAAACGTCGATCCGGTGGCCACCTGCACAAACTGCCCGCCGCTCTGGTCAACGCCGACGAGGGGGCGGTCGGCGGCGGGAAGCACGTCAACCTGGGCGCGCGGACAACCTGGTCGATCATGAAGTCAGTCGTCGGCGGAGACAAGACCGATGGGTGGGAAGGTGATGGACGAGAAGGAGGTGAAGGAGGAGCTCGGCAAGGGCAAGCTGTTCGGCGCGCGCGTCGTGCCTGACGACTTCACCTCCTGCACCTGCGCGCTGATCGGCACAGCGGCCGAGAACGCCTCGCTGCAAGTGGGCACGGAGCTGACCGCGCAGTCCGGAGTGCAGGAGGCGAAGCTGCCCGCTGCGGCGCGCCTCCTGCTCGCCGACCCGGCCGACGTCACCGTGAAGGACGGGCATCCGCTCGACTCGCACAGAGGCCTGGGCCTGACAGCGTTCTATTACGCGCTCACCCTCGCCAATGGCAGCACTCTCATGGCCGGACTGTCCCTGCTGATGGGCACCCTGGTCATGGCGGGCGCGGTCGGCCTGATGGGCATGGATGCCTCTCACCTGCCGCTGCTCTGGCTGTACTCGGTCTGCGCGATCGCAGTCGTGTTGGCGCTGGAGACGCAGCTCAGGATGGCGACGCCCGAGCCGGGGCGCAGGGTTCTGACCGTGCCCGCCGCCCGCGCCGCCGTGATTGCTGCGCTACTTGTGCGGGCATTGCCTGCGCCTGTGGCGTGACCTGCCTGGAGAGGTGGTGGGTGCGTGACCGCTTCAGGGCCGCGCTCGGCGGGGGCGGGAACGGGCGTTGTTCGATTCTCGGGGCCGCCTGGTCCACGTCCGGCGACCGACGCCCGCAATCGCCACTGGTGGTCCAGGTCCCGGCGGCGACCGCCAGAACGCAGACCCGGGCCGGACCGGGCGAGCGCGAGCGCACCTGGACGGACCGAGCCCGTCGCGAGCTCCCGGCGCCACCGCGCTCAGTTCACTCGGCGGGCCTCAGGCGAAAAGCGGGGCCGGGGATGCTCTCGATGTCTTCCGGCTGTACGGCGTGGCCCTGGTCGCAGCGGATCTGGGCGTCGACGTGCGCGCCGCATCCACGGTGCCGGGTCAGCATGGCCGGGCCCTCCGGGTCGGCGCGGTAGCGGTCGCCCCACTGTAGGAGCCCCATCACGGCCGGGACCAGATCCACACCCTTGGGTGTGATCACGTACTTCGGCCGGCTCCGCGAGCCCGGTTCCTTGTAGGTCTCGGTGGCCAGGATCCCTTCCTCCACGAGCATCTTGAGTCGCGCCGCGAGGAGGTTGCGAGGACAGCCGAGGACGCGTTCGAACTCGCTGAAACGGGACGAGCCGTACCAGACCTCGCGCAGGATCAGGATCGTCCACTTCTCGCCCACGACCTCAAGGGTCCGGGCGATCGAGCAGTTCGACGTGTCCCGGTCGAGACGGGGGTCCACGCCGGCGTCCTGTAGAGCTTCGGTCGTTGCATCCATGGGGGTGATCCTAACCTCCTCTGAGTTTACTTTTCCATACTCAGCCAGTACTGTCATGATCGGCACGTCAACCCTGCCGCAGACGAGAAGCAGGCGCACAGGGGACCCGTCCCAAGAATCACACCGACCACCGAGACACCCACGCAGAAAGGCGGCCGCCATGAAGGCATTCGTCGTCGAGAAGTACGGCAAGGACGGCGCCCGCGCCGCCGACGTGCCCGAGCCCACCGTCGGAGCCCGCGACGTTCTGGTCAGAGTGAGCGCCGCCAGCATCAACCCGCTGGATAAAATGGTCCGCAACGGGGAGTTCAAGCAGCTCCTGAAGTACAAGACCCCGTTCGTGCTGGGCCACGACGTGGCCGGTGTCGTGACACAGGTCGGCTCCGCCGTACGCGGCTTCAAGGTCGGTGACGAGGTCTACGCCCGCCCGCGCGACCTTCGCGTCGGGGGCTTCGCGGAGTACATCGCGATCGACGTCGACGATGTCGCGCCCAAGCCCGCCTCCCTCACCCTCCAAGAGGCAGCCGCGGTGCCGCTGGTGGCCCTGGCCGCCTGGCAGGTCCTCGTCGAGCGCGCGCACGTGAAGCCGGGGCAGAAGGTGCTCGTCCACGCCGGTGCCGGCGGCCTCGGATCGACGGTCATCCAGCTCGCCAAGCACCTCGGCGCCACGGTGGCGACGACCACGAACACCGCGACCGAGGAACTGGTCAAGAACCTCGGCGCCGACCTCGTCGTCGACTACACCAAGGAGGACTTCTCGAAGGTGCTCTCCGGCTACGACCTGGTGCTGGACGCCGTGGGCGGGGCGAACCTCGAGAAGTCGCTGACCGTGCTGAAGCCCGGCGGCCTGGCCATCAGTGTCGTCGGCCCGCCGGACGCCGGATTCGCCAAGCAGCTCGGCGCCCCCGCCGTCATGGGCCTGGTCATGAGCGCCCTCAGCCGCAAGATCCGCAAGCGGGCCAGGGCGCTGGGCGTGCGCTACGAGTTCTTCTTCATGGAGGCCAACGGCTCCCAGCTGCGCAAACTCGGCGCCCTCTACGACAGCGGGAAGCTCCGCCCGGTCATCGACAGCACCTTCCCCTTCGACCAGACGCTCGAGGCGATGGCGTACGTCGAGCAGGGCCGCACCAAGGCCGGCAAGGTCGTGGTCTCGATGGTGCCCGACGGCGAGTGAAACCGTGCGGGCCGATCCGGTGGCCGTTCACCCATGCGGGGACGGGCGGCTGATCGTCACGCGAAGGCCGGAGGGGGCTGGTAGCCCTCGACTTCCCGCCCCAGGAGCTCGGCGAACTTGATGGTGGTGAGGTCGCCGCCGCTCGGCCCCATCGCCTGCAGCCCGACGGGCAGACCGTCACGGCCCGTTCGGACGGGGATGGTCGTCGCCGGAGAGCCTGCCACATTGGCGATGGCGCTCCACTTGACCTGATCCCAATAGGAACGGGAATGCCCGTCCACCTGGATCCGGCGGCCGAACCTGTCGATCGGCTTGGTGTGATGAGGCGGCGCCGTGGTCGGAGTCACTGGCATGAGCAGGACGTCGAACTTACGGAAGAACTCGGCCCACCGGTGCCGGAGTTCATGGCGTGCGACGTCCGCTTGCAGCCAGCTGTAGTGGGACTGGAAGGTTCCTCTCACCGCGTCCAGCACCTCTCCACGAGGGTGTTGGACAAGACGCGCGAGGGTCGCGGCGTTGGAGGCCGCTGTCAGTCCGGACCGGTCGTAGGTGAAGGCGCCGAAGAGCAGGCGCTGAAACAGGGCATGACTGGTCGTCATGTCGACGGGCAGGCTGGTGGGCCGTACTTCGACCTTCGTGCCCGCCGCTTTCAGGGCGCTCAAGGCGTCGTCCACTGCGGCAACGACATCGTGGTCTATCGGGCATGACGCGTCCTCGGTCCACACCGCCACACGGAAGGCGCCGAGTTCGTTCGCTCGTGGTGGTGCGAGGGTGTAGCTGAAGCCACCGTCACGCTCCGGCGGTCCTACCGTCGCGTGGAGGATGGGGACCAGGTCGCGTGCGTCGCGCACTTGGGCGCCGGCACAAGCGAGGTCGATCTCCGCCCACCGTCCGACACCTGGTCCGCCCGGGACGTGTCCGATGAGGGGGATGGACCGCCAGGTCGCCTTGTGTCCGTACAGACCGTTGAAGTGTGCCGGAATCCGGGTGGATCCGCCGATTTCCGAGCCGAAGTCGAAAGCCGTGAGTCCGGCGGCTGTTGCCACTGCTCCACCGCCCGCGGAACCTCCGGACGTGCGGGCGGTGTTCCAGGGATTCAGCGTCGGCCCGAACACGGGGTTGTCCGCTTGGACGTCCTGGTTTCCGGCGGGCAGATTGGTCTTGCCGATGATCACTGCACCTGCGGCCCGCAAGCGTTGTACCGCCTCTGCGTCCTGCTCGGGTACGTAGTCCTTGAGGTGGGTGCGACCGCAGACCGTCCGCAGGCCGGCGGTCTCGTAGCTGTCCTTCAGCGTGATCGGGAGACCGTGGAGCGCGCCGAGTTCCGCCCCGGCCGCCCGTTTCGCGTCGGCTGCCCTGGCATCGGACTGCGCCCGCTCGACGTCCAGCGTGACGACTGCGTTCAGCGTTTCGTTGTGCACGCCAATGCGTCGCAAGTAGGTTTCGAGCAGTTCCTCACTCGAAACCTGCCCTGACGCCAGCGCATCCAGTTGGTCCGTGGCCGGTTGGAAGGGGAGGTCGCGCACGGAGAGCCTCGTTTCTGTGTGCCCTGATCGGCGAACCCGCAGTTGAGCGACCGTGGCTGGTCGGTCGTCGCAGCGGGAGGGCCTTGGCGTTGTCGCCGTGAGGCGCTGACACGTGCGCCTGGAGAGTTCCGGATCGGACAGCGGTGGGCGCAGTTGCCAGATGGGTGCGGCAACTTGGTGCGGGTCCGCGACTTGTGGCGACCCTGCGGACGGTTGATCGGGACGTTACCATCTGAGTATAAGTAAGTAAACCTAGATGGTTGAGTGCGTCGCTGCGGGGTCCCTTCAGATGGTCCAGTGCAGGACGGCGGCGGTGAGTCCACTGTCCCGCCGGTCATCTGGCTCTCTGTCCGGTCAGGATTTCGTGTTGCACGTGCCGGAAATCGACTTGGGGTTCTCGGGATGAGGTGATGCTCCCCAGCCAGCCCAGGGCGAACGCCGCGGGAACGGAAATCAGGCCTGGGGTCTGGAACGGGTACCAGTCAAAACTGGCTTGCGGCCATAGCGCGAACGCGGTGCCCGAGACGATGGGGGAGAAGGCCGTGAGGACGGTGCAGAGCAGTAGTCCCCCGTAGACGGACCACAGTAGGCCTCTACGGTTGAAGCGACTCCAGAAGAAGGAGTAGATCAACGCCGGGAAGACGCACGTGGCCGCAACGCTGATCGAGAAGGCGACCAGGAATTCAGTCGGGTACCGGTGGATGGCCGCGGCCAGCGAAAGGCCCACCGCGCACACGCTGACGGCGGCCATGCGCAGCGCCCGTAGCTCTTGGGTCTCGGTGCGCAGGCGCTTGCCACGCGCGAACACATCGTGGGTGAGAGAGACGGCGGCAGCGAAGGTCACGCTGGTCATGGCCGTGATCACCGTGAGGAACACGACACATGCCAAGACGGTGATGAGCGCGATGCGTCCCGTCGAACCGTCTTGGAGCACCTCGGAGGCCAACTGGATCGGGGACGACTGCCCTGTGGCATCGACCGCGCCGAGACCGGAGGCGCCCACCACGGCCGCTGCTGCGAAGCCGGTGGTGATCAGCAGGAGAATGAACGCGCCGACCAGTCCTGTGGCGATGCTCGTGGACCGCCGTGCCGTGCGGCCGGTTCGGGATGCGCTGACCCGCAGGATCTGGTGAGGCATCACGGCCGTGCCGAGGATGAAGACCATGTGATTGCCGAATGTGTTGAGTGAGCCGAAACTCGCCGTGTACGGCCAGAACCCCGGCTCCAGATATTCGTCCGGCGCCGTGCTGTTGTCCACCGCGGCCGAGAACAGAGACCCAGGGGCCCAGTCGAACTTCCGGAGGGCCAGCAGTGTGAGTACCGCGAGTGCCGTCAGGGTCAGCGGGACCTTGGCGACGTGCATGAAACTGTTGCCGCGAAGGCCCGCTACCGCGGCGAAGCAGGCGACGAGGCAGCCCATCAGGATCGTGCACACGAGCTGCCCCCCGTCGGTCGGCATACCGACCAGGAGGGCCGTACTGGTTCCGGCGACGCGCAGTTGGATCACGATGAGGGGGATCGTGATGGCCAGCGTCACCGCCGCCGCGGCGAGGCGGGGGCCCGGTCCTGACGCCCGCAATGCGTAGAGGTCACCGAGGGTGTAGCGACCGCTGGTACGTATCTTCTGGGCGAGAAGCAGCAGTACGCCGAGCATGATCAGGCCGTCGAGGGCGTACGTGAACCCGTCGTAACCGAACAGCGCGACACCGGCGGAGACCGTCAGCAGAGTGACGACCGAGATCTGCTCACCGGCCGGGGCGAATCCGTTGATGACCGGGGAGAGCGACCGGTTGGCGACATAAAGCCTCTCCGGATTCTCCTCCTCCGCCGTGGCGAGAGTGAAGAGCCACAACAGGGACCCTCCGATGAAGATGAGGAAGGCCATGATCACGGGGCGTCTCGCGTCCGAACCGATGGGGTCGAGTACGCCCGAGCTCAGGATGTCCAGAGTCACCGCGTCACCACCGGGAACCGTTGGCGGAGGCGGCATCGGATACGTTGGTGGGCGGTGCGTCGGAGGTCGGAGCCTGTTCGAGGGGATCGGTCGACCGGGCGCTTCGTATCTCGTACAACCAGGCAGTGGCGATGAACAGGGCGCATTGCAGAACGCCCCACATCAGGCCCAGGGTGAGCTTGCCGTACACCTGCACCGCGGGGACGTCCGTGAAGCAGGACAGTGTGATGCCGACGGCGAAGGGGATCCCGTTGACGACAAGGAAGTCGCGCTGCAGGCGATGCGCGGTCTCGCGGAGTCTGTCCAAGTGGTGTGACGGTCCGTCATGGTGCGACGGGAGCGGGGCCGACGGGGGGCCAGGGGGGTTCGGGGAGAAAAACGAGTGCACGGAACCTCCGGGCATTGAGGGTGGGTGACGGCGCAGCGCGCAGCGTCCGATGCCGGCAGGCGGGTCCGGCCGGTCACGGGATGGCGATGGTGGGCAAGGGCCAACGGGTGTGGCGCCCAGGGGAGCACGGCACACAGCACATGGGGCTGTTCGCATCTGCTGCCACTCGATGCACAGGGTGCTGCGTCGGGGGCTTGGCGGATCAACGCGGACGACGAGCTGGGCACGGACCGTGAGGTTCCAGCCGGACCTCGCGGAAGCGTGCAGGTAGCTGCAAGCCGCTGTTGTCGTGATGCGCCGTGTTGTGATCAGGAGAATCACGGACTCTGTGATGGCCTGTCAACAGCCTGTGAGATGTGTGCGACATGTCACTGCGTGCCAACGGGCCTCCCAGGCTGCGCCCCTGAGCGCCCTTGCCACACGAGTGGGGGCGGCTCACGCCACGGCGACCGGCGCCGGCAATGTCTCGGTGCGCGGGGGAACCCTTCGCCCTACGGGCTCGACCGAACTGTCCCTTCTGGGGCCCGTGCGAAGGCTGCTCGCCTGCTGGCGCAAAGAGTTGGCGCGGCGTGCGACGGGAATCGCCGGTCAGGCGTGCCTGGAGATGCGTCCGTTCAATGCCCTCACTGCCCCGAGTTTTGGTGTCCGACGTCCAACAGCGCTGATGCGTTGTGGATGCCCTGCACGGTGTCCCCAGCACGGTCAAGGACAGCTTCGAGACGGCAGGAATGCGCACCGTCTGCGGCCGTACGGATCTGAAGAACTACATACCCGACCAGGACGCCGAGGCGGTCAGAGGGCTGCGTTCGGCGGGCGCCGTCATCATGGGCAGGAGCAACATGCCGGCGGGCAACCAGGACGTCCAGGCCGACAACCCCGTGTTCGGCCCCTCATCACACCCGTGGGACAGGGCCCGTACGTCGGGCGGGTCCGCCGGAGGCGGTCGTCCCACTTCACCGGCCTGTACGGGCACGAGTCGACAAGGCGATCGATCCCCCTCATCGGACATATTCCCTACGGCCCGGGGCCGGGACGGGGGACAGAGGGGACAGAGGCGGACATGGCCTGCGGCGGCGCACAGGTCCGCGACCCACGTGACCTCGTCCCGATCCTGCAGGCGGTGGTCGGGCCGGCGGACCACGACGTCGGCTTCACCTACACACTCGCGCCTCCGCGCGCGACCGGACTCGCTGATTTCCGGGTCGCAGTATGGAGTGAGGATCCGGCGTGCCTCATCGACGACGACGTGGCGGAAGCCGTGGCGGAGGCGATCGGTGCGGCGGGCGGCGGGGCCAAGGTCGTGATGCAGCGTACGAGCCGTCATTGTCGACAGGGTTTTACGTTGTCCGTTGTCCGTCGCGAGCCGGTTGTCGGTGCCCTCGGGGTGAGGGTCCCGGCGGTGTCCGTCAGGAAGGGCGGCTTGGGTCCCGGCGCGGATTCAGATCCAGACGGGCGCGTGGTCCTCGGAGTATCGGGCGCCGAAGCCGCCGTGTGCAGAATCTCGTCGATCGTGGCGAGGCCGTCGCCCCTGGTCAGAGGGACATCGACGGCGCTGGCGGGCCAGCTGGGAGACGGTGATGCCCTTGGTCGCGGCCAGGTCGCCGAGCTTGCCCACGGCTTGGACGTTCTTCTCGACGTTGCCGGGCTGCCGGCGGGGGCCGACATTGCGCATGTCGGCTACGTCGCGTTCGCCGGCGGGTGTGGCGGTGCCGGTGATGAAGCCGCGGCCGAGAGACGAGTAGGCGACGAAGCCGACGCCCAGTTCGTCGAGGACCGGGAAGAGCTGCTCGACGTTCCGCTCGAACAGGAGTGCCAGCCTGAAGGGCGGAGGCCGGCCGCACCACCTGCGCCCTGCGGAAGGTCTGCGGGCCGGTCTCGCTCAGTCCGAAGTACTTGGCCTTGCCCGCATCGATCAGCTCCTTGACAGTGCTCCGGCAAGAGGCCGGGCTCAGCGTCATTCATCAGGCGGATCGCTTGCGATCACTGACTCAGCCTGCTTACTCTTACGATCGTAATTCAATGAACCTGGGCCACGTCGGGTCACGCCATCAGCGCTCTGGTCATCTCCTCTCCACTTCACCGGGAACCTTCATGGACCTCTCCGCCAGCACCGCCCTTGTCACCGGAGCGAACCGGGGCTTCGGCCGGGCCCTCGCCGCCGAACTACTCAGCCGCGGCGCCACCGTCTACGCCGGCGCCCGCAACCCCGACCAGGTCGACCTGCCCGGCGCCAAGCCGATCGCGCTCGACATCACCGATCCCGCCTCCGTCGCGGCCGCCGCCGCGGCCACCGGCGATGTGACCATCCTGGTCAACAACGCGGGATCTTCCACCGGCGCCGACTTGCTCACCGCCGACCTGGACGACATCCGCCTGGAGATGAACACCCACTACCTCGGCACCCTGACGGTGGCCCGCGCCTTCGCACCCCAGATCGCGGCCAACGGTGGCGGGGCCATGCTGAACGTCCTGTCCGGCCTGTCCTGGGTCAGCTTCCCGGAGTTCGGCGCCTACTGCGCCGCCAAATCCGCGGAGTGGTCACTTACCAACACCCTGCGCGTGCAACTGGCCGACCAGGGCATCCGCGTGGCCGGTCTGCACGTCGGCTACATGGACACCGACATGGTCCGAACCGTCGACGCGGCCAAGTCCGACCCGGCCGACATCGCGCGCATCGCCGTGGACGGCATCGCCGCCGGCGCCTACGAGATCCTCGCCGACAATGCGGCCCGCCAGGCACAGGCAGCACTGTCCGGGGGCGTCTCGGCGCTCTACCCGCAGCTCCCCTGAGGAGGGCCCGCCCTCGCCGGCCAACCGCCAGGCACGTCTGCCAAGGGAACGTCCTGCCACAGCATCACAAGCAACCGGTTCGGGGGCAGGTGCCGTCGGGGCCGCGGTCATCACCAGCATGGCCGGAGTCATCACCGCGCTCGACAACCTGATCGTCACCCCCACCCTCCCCTCCATCCGCAAAGACCTCGGCGGCGGCCTCGCTCAAAAGCGAGGATCTCTTCCGCCCGCCTGACCTTTCCCACTCTCGTGCGCCGCCGGACGGTCTCGACGGCTGCGGTTCGCCGGTCGGCCATCCATGCGAAAACGGCTGGCCGGTGGCTCGCCCCGTGTGTCGGGTCTTGCCTGATGAGCGGTTTCCGACCTATTGTATTACGATCGTAAGGTGAATGGTGGGAAACGAGCGATGGCTCGCCATCAGCTCGAACGAACAGAGCCCACACCATGCCGCACAGGTGCAGGCGGGGCCGGCCCAGCCGACGCCGCTCCGACGGACAAGTCGGCGACACCCCCACCCCGCCAGGCGCAACGGCTCCGTGGTCGCCGGACGCGATCACGGTCATGCAAGCCCAAGCCCCTATGAAATGGAAACCACGCCATGAGCCAGCCCAGCACGATCCGCCTGGAGCGGACGACCCCGCGGACCGCGAGGATCACGTTCTCGAATCCTCCCGTGAACCTGGTGGTTCCCGAGTCGATCGTGACGCTGCACAAGATCGTCTCGGAGCTGGAGAACGACCCGGACATCCAGGTCGTCGTCTTCGCCAGCGAACTTCCCGACTTCTTCATCAACCACTTCGACGCCGCCGCGGCCGCCGACCTTCCCGTGCCCGAGCACGAGGACGACAACCCGCTGTGGACCGACATGGTCCTGCGGCTGAGCAAGGCTCCGTTCGTCAGCATCGCGGCCATCCGGGGCCGTACCCGCGGCGCCGGCAACGAGCTGGCCCTCGCCTGCGACCTGCGCTACGCCAGCCGCGAGAAGGCGTTCTTCGGCCAGCCCGAGGTCGGCCTCGGCCTCGTCCCGGGCGGAGGCGGCGCCGAGCGGCTCCCGCGCTCCATCGGCCGCGACCGCGCCCTGGAGGCCATCCTGACCAGCGTCGACTATGACGCCGACCTGGCCGAACGCTGGGGCTGGGTCACCCGGACCCTGCCCGACGCGGAACTCGACGCCTTCGTCGACGCGACCGTCGCCCGCCTCGCCTCCTTCGACCGGCATGCGCTGGCGACCGCGAAGTCCCAGGTCAACCGGGCGACACTGCCGCCCGACGCCCACCTGGTCGCCGCCTTCGGCGAGTTCGCGGGCACCCTGACGCAGCAGGGATTCGCCGCGCGTGCGGTCGGACTCGGCGCACTGGTTGCCGAAAAGGGCCTCGACGTCGAGTACCAGCTGGGTGAGTACATCGGCCGGGTCAGCGAAGCCCTCTGATCGCCCCGGCCGCGCCCACGACCGACCGCAGCGCCCCACTGGGCGCCCGTAGGCGCCGCGACAGCCTGGGCCGGTGCCATCCTCGGTGGCCCACCAGGGTCCCTGCGGCGGCCGGGCGCGCCCCAACGGCAGCCCCGGCCGCCGGCTCCCTGCCGGAGGGCCGCGCCCCGCCCGCCGGGGTCCGAACCTCGAGGCTGTGTCCGGCACCTCACCGAGAGGGTCGCTGCCCAGCTCAAGGCGACTCTTCGCTGGGGAAATCAAGCACCGATGGACTTCTCCTTGATCCGGCATCCCGTTCTGGTCGCGTCCGGCGAGGACGACCGCAGGCTTCCAACACGAGCACCGTCCGACCTCGCGCATCGCCTGCCCAACGCCTCACTTCGGATCTACCCCGATGCCGGCCATGGCGGCGTCTTCCAGCACCACGAGCAGTTCGTGCCACATGTTCTGGAGCTTCTTCGATGAGCTCCCACACCGGAGGTATCAAGAAAGATGAGTCTGAAGAAGATTGTTCTTGGTTCCGCGGGCCTCGGGATCGCCGTGATCGGGTTGATCTATCTCTTGGCTCCCCACCTCTTGCTCGACGTCTACGGGGTCGACATCCAGTCGCCATCGGAGGCGAACATTTTCAGGAGCGGTTCCGGGTCACTGTTCGTAGCCGTGGCGATCTTGTTCTGCCTGGGAGCCTCCAATCCGCGTTACACCAGGACTTCGCTCATCACGCTGTTCACCTTCATGAGCGGCCTGGCTGTGGGGCGCGTGGTCAGCATCGTGGCGGATGGGTGGCCCCATGCGGTGCTGATCGCCGTTCTTGTCGTCGAGGCTTCCTACGCCGTCGCTGCGGCCTATGTGTTGCGGGTGGAGGACTCCTCCCCGCAGCTGAAAGAGACCGCTTGACAGTAGTGTCGCGCGATGCCGGCCGCGCCATCTGATGGCTCGTTTCTCGTGGTACGGAGGCGTGACCTGCGAGAACGGGGACCTGCAGCTCGATCGCGCATCGGACCAGCGACACCCGGATCGGCGAGCTACGGCAGTACGCAATTGATCAGCCGATGTTCCACTGCCACTTCGTCCCGGACCTCGACGGCTCTCGAACGGCCCAGGCCATCAAGCCCGCCCGCGCTAGAACCGTAGGACAAGCTCAGGCTTCTGGGCTCAGTGCCGCCGGCTGGTCCTCGCTGCCGTGCGCCAGCGAGGCGAGGATTCCCTTGCGGCAGACATCGAGGATTTCGTCCGCGAGCGGAGAACCGTCGGGGCATGCCCGCGACAGCATGACCGCGCCGACCGAATGAGCGAGCATGTCGATCAGCGTGGTGCGGTCCACGCGTTGATCCGCATCCCCCGGCGTGTCGCTCGGGTCCTGAAGGGCCGTCAACAGGTTCTCGATCCCGGCCGCGAACTCCGTTTTGATATCCGCCGACTGACGTGCGGCATCGCCGCTGAGGGCCGCGATGGTGCAACCGTCACTGCGGCCGTCGCGATGCTCCCGGGAGACGTAGCGCTCGACGAACTCGGCGGGGTCCAGGCCTTCCGTCCGTGCCGCGGTCTGCGCGAGCCCGCTCGCGGACGCTTCGGCCATCAGGTCGGCCTTGGAGCGGAAGTGCTTGTAGAACCCGCCATGGGTGAACCCGGCGGCTGCCATCAGTTCCGCCACGCCGACACCGTCGTAGCCGCGCTCGCGGAACAGCCTGGCGGCTGTCGCGACGATGTGCGCACGGTTCTGCTCCGCCTGCGCCTTGGTCACTCGCATGTCCAGCCACCCCTTCCACGGTCGACGCTCGACGGTCAAGCATACATAGATGTCGATCGACATCTAAGAGGTTGACTTTTTAGATTACGAACGTCATCGTATTGCTCATCCCCACCAGAAAGGCCCAGGCCGTGAGTGACAAGCATGTGACCGCATCGACCCAGTACATCGAGGTCGACGGTGACCGATTCGCCTACCGCCGCTGGGGCAAGCCCTCCGGCGTCCCGATCTTCCTCGTCCAGCACTTCCGCGGGGGTATGGACAACTGGGACCCCCTGCTCACCGACGGCCTGGCCGAAGGCCGTGAGGTCATCCTGTTCAACGGGCGCGGCATCGCCTCGTCATCCGGCACGCCGCGCAACCGGGTCGAGGACATGGCCGACGACATCGCCGCGGTCATCCAGGCGCTGGGGCTGGAGCAGGTCGATCTGCTCGGCTTCTCGCTCGGCGGTTACCAAGCGCAGGAGGTCACGCTGCGCCACCCCCAGCTGGTGCGCAAGCTCCTCCTGCTCGGCACCGGCCTGCGAGGCGGAGACCCCACGATGGACCCCAAGGTGCCCGAAGTGGCACTGAATCCGGTCCCCGGCCTGGAGGACTTCCTCTTCCTGTTCTTCGGCCGCTCGGAAGCCGCGGTCGAAGCCGGCCGGGCCTTCTGGGAACGACGCCACCAGCGCGCCGACCAGGACCCGCCGAGCTCGCCCGTAGTCGGGCAGGCGCAGTTCGAAGCGTCCATGGCCTATGCGGAACCGCTGCCGGGCGAGAATCCCTATGCCTACCTGAACGCGATCACCCAGCCGACGCTGGTCCTCAACGGCGAGAACGACGTGATGATCGCCTCGATCAACTCCTGGCACCTCGCCCAGAATATCCCCAACGCCCAGCTGCTGATCTACCCCGACGCCGGACACGGAGCCCACTTCCAGTACCCCGAGCGGTTCCTCAAGCACGCCCTCCAGTTCCTCGACGAGTAAGTAGCTGCACGCCAAGGCGAACGGCACGTCCTCGGCCGACGGCCGTCCCGGCACCGTCCGCCACCCAGTAAAATATTATGTACGTAATATAATGTATCCATGCTCATGGCGGACGCCTCATCGGATTCACAGCCCGGACGTAGGTCTGCCGGATGTCCGCCACCAACAACCTGAGGAAGCACGCATGCTCGACAGCCTGTGGACCCCGACCGTCGCCGGAAAGATCTCCCTGCCGCATCGTCTGGCGATGTCCCCCCTGACCCGCAGCCGGGCCACCCCGGAAGGCGTGCCGACCGAGCTCAACGCCGAGTACTACGCCCAGCGCGCCTCGCACGCCCTGATCATCACGGAGGGCACCCAGCCCTCCGCCGACGGCCAGGGGTACCCGGTGACGCCGGGCATCTACACGGTCGAGCACATCGACGGCTGGCGCAAGGTCACCGACGCCGTACACAAGGCCGACGGGCGTATCGTCATCCAGCTCATGCACGTCGGGCGTATCTCCCACCCCGACAACACCCCCCACCACCGGCAGCCGGTGGCCCCCTCCGCGATCAAGCCGGGGGGCCTCACGTTCACCGGCTCCGGGATGCAGGAGATGCCGGAGCCGCGCGCACTGTCCACCGAGGAGGTCGCCGCGACGGTCGACGACTTCCGGCGGGCCGCCGCGGCCGCCATCGCGGCCGGCGCCGACGGCGTCGAGATCCACGGCGCCAACGGCTACCTGGTCCATCAGTTCCTCGCCACCAACACCAACCAGCGCACCGACCAGTACGGCGGCTCCCTCGACAACCGCATCCGCTTCGCGGTGGAGGTCGCCGCCGCCGTGGCCGACGAGATCGGAGCCGACCGTACCGGCATCCGGCTCTCCCCGGGCAACCCCTTCCAACTCGGCGACCTCACGGAGGACGACCCCGGCGAGCTCTACCCGCACCTCGTGCGCGCCCTCGCTGCCCTGGACCTCGCCTACCTGCACCTCGCCCACGGCGGCGACGAGGAACTCCTGGGCACGCTGCGCGAGCTGTGGCCGAACACGCTGCTCCTCAACCGCGCGGGCACCGACATCGACACCCGCGCCAAGGACATCGAGAACGGCATCGCCGACGTCATCACCGTGGGCTCAATGGCGCTCGCCAACCCCGACCTGGTCGAGCGCATCCGTGCGGGCGCGCCCCTGAACACCCCCGACCCGGCCACCTTCTACGGCGGTGGCGCGGCCGGCTACACCGACTACCCCACCTACGCCGCCTGACCAGCGCGCCCGGTGCCCGAGGGAGTCGCCTTCCTCGGGCGCTTCGGCGTGCGCGCGGCGCAGCCAGGCAGCGGGGCAAATGCGCTCGCGACGCGAGCGGTGCGCCGGCGATGACGACGAGGTCTCGCCCCGCGGCTTTGAATCCGGACTCGCCGCACCGGACGGGGACTCGGCCCCATCCCATGACTGAAGACGAGGCATCCGCATCAATGCATGCGAACTCGCCGACAAGGTCGTACTCATCACCGGCGGCACCGGCGGCACCGGCGGCACCGGCGGCACCGGCGGCACCGGCGGCACCGGCGGCACCGGCGGCACCGGCGGCACCCGCGGACTCGGCAGCGCCACGGCCCGGGCCCTTCTCTCCCGCGGCGCCCGGTTCGGCATCGTGGATCTGCGTCCGGACGCGCCGGAGATCGCAGCCGACATCTCGTCGTCCCACGTCGTCGGCTTTACCGCGGACGTCTGCGACCGCGGCGCGCTCAACGATGCCGTGGCCCAGCGTGAGCGGTTCGGGCGGGTCGGCGTCGCGATCGCGAGCGCCGGCATCATGGGCAGTGCGCCTGGAACTCGCCCGCCACGGCGCCTCCGCCACCACCGCCCACTTCTCTCTGATCCAGACGGACATGATCAGAAACGGCGTCGACGCGGATCCTGCGATCACTGAGATACCGGCCAGGACATCGCCGGGGCCGCTGCTCAAGCGCCTGGTGCCGGACCAGGCCGCCGAAAGCCGTGGTGCGGGTCATCGAACACCGGTCACCCCGTGTGATCCGGCCGGCTCGCTGGGCCCCGCTGTCCGTGCCGCGAGGAGTGATCAACCCGGTGATCGACGGGCGTCTGGCACGTGATCGCGTGGTGCACGCGATCCTCGGCAAGCTCGACGGGCGTTCAGGCCGCTAAGCAAGGTCGCAGCAAGGTCGCAGCAAGGTGTCTGCACCGAAGCCGACCTGGCCGGCGATCTCGTCCGCCGGCAAGTCGGTGGTCTCCAGGAGGGGCGGTCGCGCCGGGCAACAGCCAAGGCCGCCATGCGAGCCCGTGGCCTGCCGTCCGCTGGGAGGGAGATCGACCACACAATCACCTGTCGATCGTAATATTACGTGCGTCAGGCCATGGATTAGGATGGGATTACGAGGCAATGTCCGGCAGAGTTGAGGGAGGCACCCTGTGGCGCGCTACACCAAAGAGCACAAGCAGGTGACGCGGCAGCGGATCATCGAGCGGGCCGGCCACCGGTTCAAGCAGGACGGCATCGACGGCTCCGGCATCTCCACGCTGATGTCCGACGCCGGACTCACCAACGGAGCCTTCTACGCCCACTTCGAGTCCAAGGACGACCTCGTCGCCCATGTCGT
The DNA here is from genome assembly GCF_900103585.1 of Streptomyces sp. cf386. Classification (GTDB taxonomy): domain Bacteria; phylum Actinomycetota; class Actinomycetes; order Streptomycetales; family Streptomycetaceae; genus Streptomyces. Next base: position 538,061 of record NZ_FNHV01000001.1, on the reverse strand, counting down.
CGCCGAGCAGTTGCGCGCGCAGGTCAAGCAGTACGACACGCTCCGGCCCGGCCGCGAGGGACTTGAGGATTTCATCCGCTGGTACCTGTCGCCCGAGCACCGGGACAACCCCGGTGACGGTTGCCCGTCCGCGGCCCTGCTCGACGAGATCGGCCGCTGCGGTGACGCGACCAAGGACGCCTACAGCGACGGCGCCAGGGCCATCCTGGACGAGCTCGCCGCCCGCCTGGCACCCGAGGATCCGCAATCCGCCCGCGGTCAGGCCATCGGGCTCTACACCATGGCGGTGGGAACGTTGCAGCTGTCCCGGGCGCTCTCCGACCGGAAGTTCTCCGACGAGGTCCTCGAGCAGGGAATCGAGAACGCCCTCACCTTCGCGCAACAGCGGTCGGTACCGGCTGGCTGACCACCTGGCAAGGGCCGGGACGCCGGTGCCGCGCACCCGCGATTCCAGCCGTCAGCGTGAGCGGGCGGTCGCCGGGACGACTGCGATCTCGGAAGCGACACCGATGCGGCGATCCTCCGCTCGTACGGCGCATGACGCTCTACTCATTCGATACGCCGTAGCGGACTGGCACAGACGGGATATCGACCACGCCGGTCTCCGCATCGCCGTCCGCACAAAAACCGCCTCGGCGCCGTAGGACTGAGAAGCGAGCAGGTCAGTTACGTCGAACAGGTCACGAGAGCCGTGACGCCCGCCGGGCGTCACGGCTCTGAGTCAAACGTCCTCGGCCCGTACGCAGACCGCACCGCGGCCCTACGGCCGGCCGAAGAACTCGAGCGCCGTCGGCACGAACTGCTCGTGGTACTGGAAGATGCCGCCGTGGCCGCCGTCGGGGTAGATCACCAGCTCGGCGTTGGGCAGCCGCCGGGCCAAGTCCTCCGAGTTCGACGTCGGAACCATCCTGTCGTTGTCACCGTTGGCGACGAGCACGGGCTGCTGGATGATGGACAGATCCTGCGGCCGCGCCAGCCCCCAGCGGTGGATGGCCTTGAGCTGGGAGAAGTAGGAGGTGGGGCGGATCGCCTTGTCCCGGTCCTTGGTGCGCTCCTTCAAGCGGGCCAGGAATTCCTTTCCGGCCCGAATCCCGTTCGGGGTGCGGGTGAAGAAGAGGAACTGCTTCACGTCCTGAAGGGTGAGCAGTGCCCGGACGGTGTCGTAGTGCGAGATCCGGGTGACGTTCTTGATGCCCTCGCCTCCGGCCGGACCGGTGCCCGCGAGGATCAGCCTGCGGATGAGCTGCGGATCGGTCTGGGCGATCTCCTGGGCGATCATCGCGCCCATCGAGAAGCTGAGGACGTCCACCTGCTCGAACCCCAGCGCCCGGATGAAGGTGACGGCGTCCTTGGCCATCTCCTCGATGGTCTTCGGCGTCTTGCCGCTGGACGCGCCCACGCCCCTGTTGTCGAACGTGATCACCCGGTGCTTGGCGGCGATTCCGTCGACGACCCGGGGGTCCCAGTTGTCCAGGACCGCGGCGAGGTGGGTGATGAAGATGACCGGCATGCCGGTTCGGGGGCCGAGGTCGCGGTAGGCGAAGGTCACTCCGTCGGCGGTGACGGTGCGGGTCTGCGCGCTCTTGTACGACGTCACCACGTCGCCTCGCGTTTCGTGTGCGTTCACGGTCGTGCCCTTCGATGTGTTGGTTACCGCCACTGCGCGCAAATTTCTGCTTCCTCGCAGGTGGGCGCGGAGCGGCTCCCGGTCTCCCGGCTGCGACTGCAGTCCGGAGTCGGCGGTCAGAGGAGGCCCCGGAAGTGCGAAACCCCTTGGATCAGGTCCCTGGAGCAACCCGCCGACCATTGAAGTATGACCGTACTTCAATCGGGGTGCAAGTGGGGGAGCCGAACTGGATGCACAGCTGTGGAATCCCGAGTTCCGCCAAGCGCCATGGCGCATAGCGCAACGCACCACCAGAGCAGGAGCGGCTCACCTACACCGACGGCCCCGAGACGCTGATCGTGACCGGCGAGTCGTGGCCGTCCGGCCCCGGAGCGGTGACAACGACGGTCAGGACATCGATGCCGGCGTGACGGCGACGCCTGGCTGCGCCCCGGGATCCAGGACGAGGGCTGAGCCGGAGCCTGCACCGTCTCGACAACGCCGCCTCAGCCCCGATCCCGCGCCGCCGGTACGGCGCATGCCCACGTGCACCTGCGGCGGATCTGGCGCGTCGCTTCCTGGCCCCCCTTCTCCTCGACTTCGGACAGAACACCGTGGGCCGGCTCAAGCTCCGTGCGCGCGGAGTGGCCGGGGCGGCATCACGGCGCGGCACCCGGGGTCCTTGGGGACAGCGAGCTGTGCGTACGGCCGCTGCGTTCGGCCCTGGCGACCAACCACTTCATCTTGAGCGGCTGCGAAGGCGCCTTCGAACCGGCCATGGCCTTCCACGGGTTCCGCTGCGCCGAGCTCACGGGTCGGCCCAAAGGCATCCCGGCCGGTGACGCGGTGAGCGTCGTCGTCATCGACGTCCGCCCCGACCTCGAACTGTCGTGATGTTCACTCGTGCTCCTGCGCAACACCGTCGTGGTGCGCAGATCGGCCGGCCGATCCCGGATCCGGTCGACCCTGCCCGCCAAGGTCGGCGAGGCCGAACTGCCTGAGGCGGTGGCGGTCGCGTCCCAGGCGGACTACGTCGTCGCGGTCGTCGGCGACACCGTCGGTCTGACCGGGGAAAGGCCGCTCCACGGCGACGCTGGAGCTCATGGTGAGTCAGATCGCGCTCCTCGACGCCCTCCAGAGGCTCTCGACCGGCCCCTCGTCGTCGTCCTGATTCAGGGCAATCCCTCGACGCTGCCCGCCTCGGAACTCGGCGCGGACGCCATCATCCAGGCCTTCAACCCGGGGATACGGGGCGGTCGGGCGATCGCCGAGTTCATGCTCGGGTGCATCGAGCCGAGTGGGCGGCTGCCGCTCAGCGTTCCCCGCCCTGCCGGACAGCTGCCGGTCTACTGCGGCCAGGGCCGGGGGCATCACGGCCGCTTCGGCGAGGGCCTCAGCTACACGACGGTGAACTACTCGGAACCGGCAATCCAGAATTGTCACGTCGCCGGTGCGCACCGACTGCCGAGCCTCGATGGCGACGCCGGTCAACCATCGTGCAAGCGCCGCCTCACGGCTGTGAGGCGGCGCTTGCACAACTGTCGGCCAGCCGCCGGGGTTCGGGATCGGCGGCGCGGGTCGGTGTGCTCAGGCTGCGAGGAAGTCGGTCACCTGCTTGGTGAAGGCCTTGGCGTGCTGGAAGAGGAAGGCGTGGCCGGCGTCGCCGTAGAGGAGGAGGGTGGCGTCGGCCAGGTGCTGGACGGCGACGTAGGACGCGTGGGCGGGGACCATCACGTCGTGCAGGCCGTTGGCGTACAGGACGGGGTGCTTGATGGACTCCAGTTCGGCCCGTATCTCGTCGAAGGGGGCCGCCAAGAGCTGGCCGATCGCGGCGAGCATGCCCTGCGCCGTCGCCTCGGTGACCGCGGGGCCGCCGGCGGCGAGCCGGGTCGCGACGTGGGTGAAGTGCTCGTGCCCTGAGGCGCGGGCCGCGTCCGTCTCCGGGTAGAACAGGTACAGCATGTCCTCCAGGTCGGCGTCGGGCTTGGCCATGATGCCCAGGACCTTCTCGCTCGCCTCCGGCGCGCCGGGCACCCAGCCGGTCGGGCCGCTGCCCGCCACGATGATCTTGCGCACCAGCTCCGGGCGGCGCGCGGCCAGGCGCTGGGCAACGAAGCCGCCAAGGGACCAGCCGAGCAGGTCGGCCTGCGTGAGGCCGAGGGCCTCGATGAACTCGGCGGCGCCTTCGGCGAATCCGTCGAGGGAGTCGCGCGGCTCTCCGGTGGTGTAGCCGACGCCGACGTTGTCGAAGACGATCACGTCGTGGTCGGCGGCCAGGTAGTCCAGGAACTCCGGGTCCCACCAGTCGATGGTCGCGCGGAAACGCTGCAGCAGGACCAGCGGGACGCCGCCCTGCGGTCCCATGCGCCGATAGGTGAAGGTCGCGGAGGGCCCCTCCACGGTGAGGTTCTCGGCCGTGTCGGCCAGATATGTGCTCATGACGTCCTTCTCTTGTTGGCGGGTGCCCGTCAGTTCTGGCGGGTCTGCTCACGCGGCACACGGGGAGACGTGCTGGGCCTGTGGGGCCGCTGCCGTTGGCCGGCGCTCGAAGAGGCGAGCTGGAGTTGTGGATCAGGCCGACGATCCGATCCGCTCGGATCGCTCGACACCTTCTCGACCCCTGGGGTCACCCAGGCGGCTTCCGGCGCGCTCCGATCGCCTCGGAATCCATCGGGCCGAGCCGCGAGGCAATTAAATGATGATCATAATATTAAGCATGGACGCTTCTGATGTACAAGGGGGTGTCTGTGTGGTGAGCGGAGCCCGCGGTCGGCCGTGGAGCCGAATGCGGACCGGCGGTGCAAGCGGTCCAGTACGACAGGAACTGAGAGGTCGTGTCCCCGTCCCGGTCGCGAGGGTGCCGGAATCCTGGGCTATTGAATTACGTTCACAATACAATACATTGGAGGAGCCGATGGAGGGCGAGCGGCCGCCCGGTACGTAGAGGAGTGTGTGGTGCGATACGGGAGAGAGCACAAGCAGGCCACCCGGCAGAGGATCATCGAGACGGCGGGCCGTCGCTTCAAGGAGGACGGCATCGACGGCTCGGGCATCGCGGCGCTCATGAGGGACGCCGGGCTGACCAACGGCGCCTTCTACACCCACTTCACGTCCAAGGACGACCTGGTGGCCACCACGATCGCCGACCAGCTGCAGGCTCAGAACGCGACTATCGTCGCGCACGCGGAACCGGGCCGCGCCGGCCTCGAACAGATCGTGCGCTGGTACCTGTCCCCCTGGCACCGTGACAGCCGTGACGTCGGCTGCCCCTCCGCTGCCCTGCTCGACGAGATAGGGCGCTGCACACACCCGACCAAGCAGGCTTACACCGACGGCGTACTGGTGGTCGCCGACGGCATCGCCACCCGCCTGGCGCCCAACGACCCGCTCTCGGTCCGCCCCATGGCACTGAGCTCGTACGCCATGATGGCCGGCACACTCCAGCTCTCGCGGGCCCTCGCCGACCCGCAGCTCGCTGATCAAGTCCTCGAACAGGGCATCCACAACGCCCTCGCCCTCCTGGGCATCGAGCATGAAGGGGACGCCAGGGCGGCGCACTGACCGGCGTTCAAGCGGACACCGCGGAGCGGGCGCCGCGCCCTCGGCACCACGCCAACACCTCACCTGCGGCGCGACACCCGTACGGGAAGAGGTACCCACTCGACACCTGGAGCCTGCACGCAGCCTTGTCCACCCCCTACGTACGGGCGCGACGTCGCGGGCCTCGCCTGCCGCGTCGGACCCGCGGTGCACGGGTTCAAGGCGGGCGAACAGGTCCACACCCGACCTCGCGACGCAGCGCCACTCTGCTCGTGGCGGGCACACCAACCCTGAACTCGCTTCCGACCGATCGCCTGCCGGTGACGCTTCACAAATGGCCGTCAGAGCAAAGGCATGAGAACGGCGTCGACGATCGCCACGTGGTCGCAACCCCGGAATCGGTGGTTCGTGCGCCCAAGAGGGCCGACCTGACGGCGGCGTCGACCCTCCTGATGAACGCGCTCACCGCGCGGATGGCGCTGGACGCCCTTGAACTGCCCCCCGGAGCGACGGTCGCGGTGACCGGCGCAGCCGGCGCGGTGGGCGGTTACGCGGTGCAGTCGGCCAAGGCCGCCGGGCTGACAGTGATCGCCGACGCGGCGGACAAGGACCGCGGCCTCGTCACCGGCCTGGGGCCCGAGCACGTGCTCCCCCGCGGGGACCAATTCGCCGAACGAGTCCGTGAACTGCCCCCCCGCCGGCGCGGGCGGGATCATCGGCGCCGGGCTGACGAACGCGGCGGTGGCCGCAGGGGTGCGCGACGGCGGAACCATCGTGACCCTTCAGGGGTTTACCGGGACCACGGACCGTGGTGTGCGCCGGCTGCCCTGGTTCGTGGGGGACCGGCTCCGGGACACGGCAGCCCTGACGGAACTACGCGACCAGGCCGAGTCCGGCATCCTCACACTCCGCGTCGCGGCCACGTTCCCAGCCGAACAGGCGGCAGAGGCGCACCGTCTCTTCGAAGGGGGCGGTGTACGGGGGCGCCCCGTACTGCTGTTCTGAGCCAGGCCGTGACCGTACGACGCGGCCAGGACTACACCCCGCGCGTCAGCGCCACCCCAGCGGCACACCGCCAACTCCTCGACCGCTCCAGCCGCACGCGACAACGCCACAGCGATCCCTCGGCCGTCGGACTGATTCGGACTGATTCGGAACGGCTGACCTCCGGGTACGCCCAGGTCATCCAGCCGTTGATCCAGATCGCCGAACAGCTCATTGAACTCCCGTATGTATGGGCTCACTTCCCTCGGCCACGCGAGGTCTCGCCGGGTGAAGTGCACCCGCCACCCTGTGATCGACATGACGCTGGACGACAGCCGCGGACAGCTCAACAGCGCATAGCAGAAGATGGACGGTCATACGGCGCGGCCTGCGCGTCGAAGGACAGGGCGGAGAGCCTCGATGACGCTCGCGTCGTCGACGGTGGAGGGGATGGGTTCGTCGAGGCCGTCGGCGATGCCGCGCATCGTCTTGCGAAGGATCTTTCCCGATCGGGTCTTGGGCAGGGCGGCCACGACCGCCACGCTCTTGAGCGAGGCGACGGCACCGATGCGGTCGCGTACGAGCTGGACGAGTTCGGCCTCGACCTCGGTCGCCTCGCGGCTGATGCCGGCTTTGAGGACGACGAAACCGCGCGGCACTTGCCCCTTCAGTGCGTCGGCGACCCCGATGACGGCGCATTCCGCGACATCGGGATGAGCCGCCAGGGCTTCCTCCATGCTGCCGGTGGACAGCCGGTGTCCGGCGACGTTGATGACGTCGTCGGTACGGCCCATGACGAAGACGTAGCCGTCGTCGTCGATGTGCCCGCTGTCGCCGGTGAGGTAGTAGCCGTCGAATGCGGAGAGGTAGGAGGCGACGTAGCGTTCGTCGTCGTTCCACAGGGTAGGAAGCGCGCCCGGCGGCAGGGGGAGCTTCACGACGATGGCGCCGTCGACGCCCGCGGGCACCGGATCGCCCGAGGGGTCGAGGACGCGGACGTCCCAGCCGGGCAGCGGGCGGGTGGGGGAACCGGGCTTGACGGGCGCGGCCTCGATGCCGACCGGGTTGGCGACGATGGGCCAGCCCGTCTCCGTCTGCCACCAGTGGTCGATCACCGGGATGTCCAGAAGGGTGCTCGCCCAGCGGTACGTCTCGGGGTCGAGGCGCTCGCCCGCGAGGAAGAGGTGGCGCAGGCCGGACAGGTCGTGGTCCACGGCGAGCAGACCCTTGGGGTCCTCCTTACGGATGGCCCGGAAAGCGGTGGGCGCGGTGAACATCGTCTTGACGCGGTACTCGGCGGCGACGCGCCAGAACTGCCCCGCGTCCGGGGTACCGACCGGCTTGCCCTCGTACAGGACCGTGGTCGCGCCGACCAGCAGCGGGGCGTAGACGATGTACGAGTGCCCGACGACCCATCCGACGTCCGAGCCGGTGAACATCGTCTCGCCCGGGCCCACGTCGTACACGGCGCCCATCGACCAGTGCAGGGCCACGGCACAACCGCCGCAGTCACGGACAACTCCCTTCGGTTTCCCGGTCGTTCCGGACGTGTAGAGGATGTACAGGGGCGCGTTCGCCGGGACGGGAACGCAGCCGGCCGGCGGTGCCGCGGCGACCAGGTCGGCCCAGTCGAGATCGTCGACCCCCAACTCGGCCCTCTCCTGCGGACGTTGCAGGACCACGCTCTTCTCCGGCTTGTGGACCGCGAGTTCGATCGCCCGGTCGAGCAGCGGCTTGTACGCGATGACCCGCTTGCCCTCGATGCCGCAGGAGGCGGAGACGACCACCTTGGGGGCGGCGTCGTCGATGCGGAGGGCGAGTTCGTGCGGGGCGAACCCGCCGAAGACCACCGAGTGCACGGCGCCGATGCGCGCACAGGCCAGCATCGCGATGGCGGCCTCGGGGACCATCGGCATGTAGATCACCACTCGGTCGCCCTGTTCCACACCGAGTTGCGCGAGCCCTCCGGCGAAGGCCGCCACCTCGTCCCTCAGTTGGGCGTAGGTGTAGGTGCGCCGGGTGCCGGTCACGGGTGAGTCGTAGACGAGTGCGGGTTGATCGCCGCGGCCCGCGTCGACGCCGTTGAAGCGCCCAAGGACGGAAGCCCCCAGGCATGTGAGGGTGCGGTCCGCTTCTGCAGCGGAGGCGTCGGGCAGGGCCGTGTCGTCGTGTCCAGCCACCAACGAGAAGGCCAGTGACCGGAATTCTGTCCAGAGGGACGAAATGCAGGGTCTGCTCACGCCAGAGCACGGCGGGCTTCAGAGGGGGTGAGCATGGCGAGATCTGCGGCGCATCCGAGTGTCGCAGGAGCGGGTGTACGACGAGGTCGAGCGGTCCGCCGCGGGCGGGGCGGGCAGTATGTGGGCCACGGCCCCGCTCATGTGGCTCTTCCTCGCCGGGCTGGGCCTGGACCTGCCCGGTTGGGTGGTGGGTCTGGCCATCGCGGCGTACGGCGTGCTGCTGAGCGTGCCGGCCGTGCTTCAGAACTGCCGTAACGCTTGGCCACGGCCTGAAGGGATCGCGTGGCCATCCGGTAATCGCGCCAAGGCGCAACGGACGATGAGCGCGCCGTCGCCATGCAGTGCCCATGCTGCGCCCAGATGCCGGGCGAAGTGTCAGGGCTTGTACGGGTAGTGGGGTACGGGTGGACAGTCCAGCTGCAGGACACGCCCCTTGACACGCGGCAGGCTGACGGGCGAGTCGGTGATCCGGGGGCCATCAACGGCCTGTGAGTCACCGAGCACCGTGAAAGGGCCATGGATGGACGACCGTCTCGGTCGTGCTGCCACAGGCTCATGTCCAGTGCATCCAGGACGAGTTGGATGTGTTTCGACGGCCAGCCGCCCTCGGGTCCAGTCGGTGACGGATGGGTGTGGGTCACAGCTGGACATACTGGCCAGGGGATCGGCCGATCATGAAGGGCGGGGGGGATCTGGCTTCGTTGCTTCAGAGCCGGTCGCCACGAAGCGTCGTCGAGCAATTGCTTACAGTGACTTCGGGTCTCGGTTGTCTGGAAGGCAGAGCTCCCTCCAGACAACCGACTTGAAGCTCTAGAAGAACCCAAGCCTCTTCGGGCTGTATGAAACAAGAAGGTTCTTGGTCTGCTGATAGTGCTCCAGCATCATCTTGTGCGTCTCACGCCCGATGCCCGAGCCCTTGTAGCCGCCGAAGGCCGCATGCGCCGGGTACGCGTGGTAGCAGTTCGTCCACACGCGCCCCGCCTGGATGGCGCGGCCCGCGCGGTACGCGGTGTTGATGTCCCGCGTCCACACTCCCGCACCAAGCCCGTACAGCGTGTCGTTGGCGATCTTGACGGCGTCGTCGAAGTCGTCGAAGGACGTCACCGACACGACCGGCCCGAAGATCTCCTCCTGGAAGATCCGCATCCGGTTATCGCCCTCGAAGACGGTCGGCTGGACGTAGTAGCCGCCCTTCAACTCGCCGTCGTGCTCGATACGTTCGCCGCCCGTGAGGACCCGGGCGCCCTCCTGCCGGCCGATGTCGAGGTAGGAGAGGATCTTCTCCAACTGGTCGTTGGACGCCTGTGCGCCGATCATCGTGTCCGTGTCCAGCGGGTGGCCGGTCTTGATGCGCTCGGTGCGAGCGATCGCCGCGTCCATGAACTCGGCGTAGCGGCCACGCTGGACCAGCGCCCGGGACGGGCACGTGCACACCTCGCCCTGGTTGAGCGCGAACATCGTGAAGCCTTCGAGCGCCTTGTCCCGGAAGTCGTCGTCGGCCGCCCAGACGTCGTCGAAGAAGATGTTCGGGGACTTGCCGCCGAGTTCGAGCGTGACCGGGGTGATGTTCTCCGAGGCGTACTGCATGATCAGCCGGCCGGTCGTGGTCTCCCCGGTGAACGCCACTTTGGCCACCCTGGGACTGGACGCCAGCGGTTTGCCCGCCTCCACGCCGAATCCGTTGACGACGTTGACCACGCCGGGCGGGAGCAGATCGGAGACCAGGCTCAGCCAGTAGTGGATGGACGCCGGCGTCTGCTCGGCCGGCTTGAGCACGACCGTGTTGCCCGCGGCCAGCGCGGGGGCGAGCTTCCAGGTCGCCATCAGGATCGGAAAGTTCCACGGGATGATCTGCGCGACGACGCCCAACGGCTCATGGAAGTGATACGCCACCGTGTCGTCGTCGACCTCGCCCAGCGAGCCCTCCTGCGCCCTGATCGCGCCCGCGAAGTAGCGGAAGTGGTCGATGGCCAGGGGGATGTCGGCCGCCAGCGTCTCCCGTACCGGCTTGCCGTTCTCCCAGCTCTCGGCAACCGCCAGCTTCTCTAGGTTCGCCTCCATACGGTCGGCGATCTTCAGCAGGATGTCGGCCCGCTCGGTCACCGACGTCCGGCCCCACGCGGGGGCGGCCGCGTGCGCCGAGTCCAGCGCCCGCTCCACGTCCTCCGCCGTACCCCGCGCGATCTCGGTGAACGGCTGCCCGTTCACCGGCGTCGGGTTCTCGAAGTACTGCCCCCGGATCGGCGGCACGTACTCACCGCCGATGAAGTGGTCGTAGCGCGCCTGGTAGGAGACGATCGCGCCCTCGGTGCCGGGCGCCGCGTAACGGGTCATGCTGCTCTGCCTCCCGAAGAAGCGCTGCCCGCCGTTGGGCAGCTCTCGGCGCGAGGCTAGGGACGGCTAGGTTGCAAGTACGTTGCGCGGGCCAGGGGTGGGCCCATCGGTCGGCCGGCGGTTCGACCAGCCCGCCGCTGGTTCGATCAGTTGACCGGTGATGGCGGTTCGACGGGTTGACGGCGGTTCGACCAGTTGACGGTGGTGGCGCTTCGATCAGTACGGCGGACGGCCCTCCCAGACAGGCTGCGCCGCGAGCTCGGACTCCAGCGCGGCCAGCCTCGACCGCACCACCGCCGTCGGCCGCACCACGGCGAGCGCCCGCCACACGTCCAGGTCGTCCTCGCCCCACGGCGTGTGCGCCCAGTCGGCCAACAGGTCGGGGTCGTGGCGGGCGATCAGCGCCGTACGCAGGCCGTCGGCCAGCCGCCGCCTGAGCCGCACCACCGCCGGTGCCTGGGAGCCGGGCAGCAGCGGGCCGGAGTACGCCGTGACCGCGGCCGTGACCGCACCCGTCTCCAGCCGACGCTCGACGACCGCCACGTCCGACTCGATCGGCACCGTCAGCCGGTACGGCCGCGAGGCGAGCAGCCCGGGGCTCAGCGTCCGGCGCAGGCGGGCCAGTTCGGCGCGCAGTGTCACCGGCGTCACCGACTCGTCCTCGTACAGCGCGCACAGCAACTCGTCCCCGGTCAGCCCCTCCGGATGGCGGGCCAGCAGCACCAGGATCTCGCTGTGCCGGCGACTGAGTCTGACCCGTCGGCCACCCATGAGCAGCTGCGCCTCGTCCCGGCCCAGTGCGCTCAGCTCCGGCGTGTCGGCGGCCGGCGCAGGCGGGGCGAGCAGCGCCAGTTGGGACTCCGCGGCACGGGCCACCGCCTGCACGAACCCCAGACTGTGCGGATGCGCGAGCCTGTCCCCGCCGGTGATGTCCACCGCGCCCAGCACCCGTCCGCTGCGCGGATCGTGCACCGGCGCCGCCGCGCAGGTCCAGGGCTGTACCCGGCGGATGAAGTGCTCGGCTGCGAACACCTGCACCGGCCGGTCCACGGCGACCGCCGTGCCCGGCGCGTTCGTACCGACCGCGGTCTCCGCCCACCGCGCCCCCGGCACGAAGTTCATCCGCCCCGCCTTCCGCCGGGTCGTGGGATGGCCCTCCACCCACAGCAGCCTGCCGTGCGTGTCGCACACGGCGAGCAGGTGCTCGCCGTCGGCGGCGAACGTGCCCAGCAGCTCCCGGAACAGCGGCATCACCCGCGCCAGCGGATGCTCCGCGCGATAGGCGCCGAGGTCTCCGTCGGCCAGCTCCACATTGGCGGTCCCGTCCGGACCGACACCGGCCCGCGCGGAACGCCGCCACGAGTCGGCCACCACGTCACGCACCGGCTGCGGCACCGTCCCCGCCTCGGTGAACGTCTCATGCGCACGGCGCAGCACACGGACACGCTCGGCGGGGTCGGCCCCCGGCTCCAGGGCCACCCACGGATCGGTCAACTCGGCCTCCCCGGAAGGCGATGCGGCTGGGGACATCGTCACTCCGGGTACGCGCGCGGACAACCTTTTCGACGGGAGGCACCCGAAGGACGGGCACACCGGCGCAGATGTGCGACTCCTCGGGCGACATCGACCAGTCATGTGTTGAGGCGGCGTCGACCAGTTGTGTGTTCAGGCGACATCGACCAGTCGTGTGTTCAGACGGCGTCGACCAGTCGTATGTAGCGCGTCCAGTCCCAGTGCGGACCGGGATCGGTGTGGTCGGTGCCCGGCACTTCGTAGTGCCCGATGATGTGCGCGCGGTCCTTCGGTATGCCGTGCCTCGCGCATATGGCCGCGGTGAGCCGGGCCGATGTCTCGTACAGGACGTCGGTGAAGTAGCCGGGCCGGTCGACCCAGCCCTCGTGCTCGATGCCGATGCTGCGCGTGTTGTGGTCCCAGTCCCCGGCATGCCAGGCGATGTCCGCCTCGCGAACGCACTGGGAGGTGTGTCCGTCGGCGGACCGGACGACATAGTGGGCGGACACCTTCTTCTTCGGGTTCTGGAAGACGGACAGGGAGTTGGGGTAGGTGGTCTGCGTCACGTGGATGATCACCCGGTCGACAGGATGGGTCGTAGGACGGTTCGCCACCGTGTAGTTGGCGGTGCTCGCCGGCTGCCACTCGGCGAGCGGGTAGTCCGGACCCGGGATGTGTGCTCCGGCCCGCCATTCAGGGAGCAGGGCGTACGGGACGGCGGCGAGGGCGGTGCCTTGCAGGATCCGGCGTCGGCTGAGGAGGGGGCTTACGCGTTCCAAAGGGCGATGGCCTTTCATCGTCGAGGTTGGCCACGGGTCGGTGTTGACGTCGGCCGGGGCGCTCAGCGCAGTGTCGCTGCCGTCTCCCGCAGTCGCGCGTGGACGCCACGGTGCGTCTCACGTGCGGGCAGCCACTGCTTGCGGATCTTGGCCACGCACGTGTAATTGGTGTCGCACACGTTGGCCAGCGGCGACTCGACGGCCTGGGTCGCGAACTGGTACGCGTCCAGCTCGCTGAACCCGTAGTCGCGCACCAGCCACTGCACCAGCTCCAACTGGGATATCCGGAAGGCGTCCTCCAGCGGCCGGGCCGAACCCGTCGCGATGATGTGGGTGTCCGACTCGATGCGGGGCCAGGGCGTGGCAAGTCCCTTGAGCAGCTCGACGATCACCACGGTGTTCATCGCGCACTCGACCGCGACTCCACAGGTCTCGCCCTCCCCCTGCCGGGCATGTCCGTCGCCGAGACTGAGCAGCGCGCCCTCGACGTTCACCCCGAGATAGCAGGTGACGCCCGCCCGCATCTCCGGTGTGTCCATGTTCCCGCCGTGGGCGTCGGGCACCAGGGCCGAGCGCACCTCGAGATTGGCCGGCGCCACCCCGACGGTGCCGTGCATCGGGTCCATGGGCAGCTCGGCCTCGATGTCACTGTCGTGCGCCCGGAACAGCGCCGTACGCCGTGTCCGGTCGAGCTGCCAGATCCAGACGGTCTCCGGGAGCGGCGGTTGCAGCGTGGCCGTGGTGTGCGTCGAGGTGAGTGCGCCGAACAGCGGGACGGTGCTGGACGCGGCCCAGTCCCGGGCCGGTTCGATCGACACGAAGTGCACGGCGACCGTGTCACCCGGCTCGGCGCCTTCGACGTAGAAGGGCCCGGTCTGCGGGTTGAGGAAGGGGAACTCGCACACCTCGGACACCAGGTCCTTCTCGGACCGCACCCGTCCGGCGAAACAGTCCTCCGTGTACAGGTCGAGGACCGTGCCGGGTGCGATGCGCGCCACGGGAGGTGCCCCGCCGAAGGTCCAGGCGTACTCGCCGGGCTCGGGTCGCACGGTCAGGATCCGGGGGTCGCTCATCGCTGCACAGCTCCGTTCTGCGGAAGGCCGGTGGTGGAGGGGCGTCTCGCGGGAATCACGGTACGGCGCTGGTGGGTCGGGCAGAAGGGAGCGCTGGGTTTCCGTGGACAGCCCCGCGATTGTGGATAACTCGCTCACTCACACGAGTGAACTCGACCTGGAATGAGGTCGGTTCGGCAGTTCCGCGGACCGTCAGGTGCGCTCCGCCACGACCACCGGATCGTCGAGCACCGCCCGCACCACCGAATGCGCCGCCCCCAGCAACGGCCCCTGCGGACCCAGCCGCGACACGGACACCGGACAGGCGGGCCCCGCGGTGCGCCGGTCCAACTCGGCCTCCAGCGACGGCAGCAGCCAGGGCGCGAGTCCCGCCAGCGCGCCGCCCAGCACCACGCTCTCGGGGTCGAGCAGATTGACCGCGCCCGTCAGGGCGATACCGAGCGCCGTGCCCGCGTCGCGCAGAGCCCGCCGTACGTCCTCGTCGCCCTCGGCGGCACGCTCGGCGAGCAGGCCGACGCGGTCCTCGCCCGGCTCCAGTCCGGCTGCGCGCAGTACGGCTTCCTCACCGGCGTACTGCTCAAGGCATCCGCGCCCGCCGCACGGACACTGGGGTCCGTCCGGTCGGACGGGCACGTGCCCCAACTCGCCCGCGAATCCACGGGTTCCGTGCAGCAGCCCACCGTCCACCACGACAGCCGCGCCGATGCCGATCTCCGCCGACACGTGCAGGAAGTCACGCGGAGTGCCCTCGCCGAGCCAGAGTTCGGCGAGCGCGCCGAAGTTGGCCTCGTTGCCGACGGTCAGCGGGAAGTCCACGGTCATGGGGAAGTCCACGGGCAGCAGAGCGCCGAGGTCCGTGTCGCGCCAGTCGAGGTTCGGCGCACGTACGACCGTACGGGCGTCCCGCGCGACGAGTCCCGGCACGGCGATCGCCAGACCGGCGGGCCACAGCCCCTCGCGCTCGGCTTCTGCGAGCACCCGGCGCACCAGCTCGGTGAGTTCCCCGATCACCGGCTCGGGCGTACGGCCCCGGTTCGCGCCGTACCGCACGGCCCTGGACCGCACCTCGCCGCGCAGGTCGACTGCGCAGACGGCGAGGTGGTCGACGCCGATCTCCGCGCCGATCCCGGCCGGACCGTGCCCGCTGACGGCCAGCGCCGATCCGGGGCGGCCCACCCGGCCGGGCCGCTCGGGACCGAGTTCCTCCAGCAGCCCCGAGCGGATCAGCTCGTCGACGAGCGTCGACACCGCGGCACGGGTCAGCCCGATACGGGAGGCGACGGCGGCACGGGAGAGCGGACCCTCGGCGCTGACGGTGTGCATCACGCGGGCGAGGTTGCGGCGGCGCATGCCCTGCTGGGTGTTGGGCAGCGCGGGTCCGGCGCCGGCCGGATGGGCCTCGTGCAGCGGTGCGGTCATGCCTCCGTCAGTCCTCGTCCGTCCTCAGTGGGCTTCTGGGCTTCGCTCCAGCAGCGGGGCCGCGTCGGAGAGTACCCCGCTGATCCTGGCCAGCGTCCTCTCGTCCCGCTCCACGGCGCCGAGCACCGGCCCACGCGCGGTGTTCCAGCGCCGGGCGACCGCTGCCGGATCCTCGCCGGTCAGCAGGCCGGCCGCCTGTGCCGCCGCGCCGAGCGCGACCAGTTCCTTGGCCTCGGGCACCTGCACCGGGCGCCCCGACAGCCGTCGTACGGTCTGCTGCCAGGCGGTGCCCCGGGCGCCGCCGCCGATCAGCAGCAGCGGGGCCGAGCGGTCGGCGTCGTCGTCCAGGACGAGGTCCAGGGCACCCAGCAGCGCGTGGACGGCGCCGTCGTAGGCGGCCTGCAGCAGCTGACCGGCGGTCGTGTCGTGGCGCAGTCCGTGCAGGACACCGGAGGCGTTCGGCAGGTTCGGGGTGCGTTCGCCGTCCAGGTAGGGCAGGAGGGTGAGGCCGGTGGTGGGCTCGACGGCCTCGCGGTCGAGGCCCAGCAGGGCGGCGAGGCGGTCGACGGCGAGCGTGCAGTTCAGGGTGCATGCCAGTGGCAGCCAGTCGCCGTGCGCGTCGGCGAACCCTGCCACGGTGCCGGTCGGGTCGGCGGGGCGTCGCCTCGACACCGCGTACACAGTGCCCGACGTGCCGAGGCTCAGCACGGGCATACCGGGTCGCAGACCGAGGCCCAGAGCGGCGGCGGCATTGTCGCCGGTGCCGGGAGCGACCAGGGTGCCCTTGGAGAACGGCAGATCGTGGCTGTCACGCACGGTGCCCGCGACCTCGCCGGGCCGGACCACACGGGGCAGTAGCGCCGGGTCGAGCCCGACGTGCGCGAGGATCTCCTCGTCGTACGACTCCGTCCCCGACGCCCACCAGCCCGTACCGGAGGCGTCGCCGCGGTCGGTGGTGCCCTGACCGGTGAGGCGCTCGGTCAGATAGTCGTGGGGGAGACGGACTGCCTTGGTGGCCCGGACCGCCTCGGGCTCGTGCTCGGCCAGCCAGGCCCACTTCGTGACCGTGAAGGACGCGGCCGGGACGGAGCCCGTGCGCTCGGCCCAGAACTTCGCGCCCCCGAGCTCCTCGGTCAGCCGGCCGGCCTGCGGCGCCGAGCGCACGTCATTCCACAGCAGAGCCGGACGCACCGGCTCGCCCTGTGCGTCCAGGGTGACCAGGCCGTGCTGCTGCCCGCCGATCGACACCGCGGCGGCCTCGTGCGCGGCATCGCCGCACTGGTGCAGCGCCTCGCACAGGGCCTCCCACCACTGGCGCGGGTCGCTCTCGCGGCCGGCTCCGGAGGACACCGTGTGCGGCGCCTGGCCGCTCGCGACGACCTGTCCGGTCGAGGCGTCGACGACCAGCGCTTTGGTGGACTGGGTGGACGTGTCCACGCCGACGACGAGCGGACCCTCGGCTGCTGACATCGGGCTCTCCCTCTTCCGCGGCTCGCGGGATCTGACCTGCTGCTTCAAGGGTGCCCCGGAAAACCACGACCCGGACCTCACCCCTTCGGGGACATCTTGTCCCTTCCCAGGGACGCGTCGGCATACTAATTTGTAAACCGCGATGACGAAATAGTCGGAGCAAGCTCGTAGTAACCCGTAGCAAGCAGTCGTCAGCAAGCAAGGAGCCGCGGCATGAGCTACCAGCCCACCCCCGAGGACAGGTTCACCTTCGGCCTGTGGACCGTCGGCTGGCAGGGACGGGACCCCTTCGGCGACGCCACCCGCCGTGCCCTCGACCCCGTCGAGACGGTGCAGCGCCTGGCCGAGCTCGGCGCCCACGGCGTCACCTTCCACGACGACGACCTGATCCCCTTCGGGTCCTCGGACAGTGAGCGCGAGGCGCACATCAAGCGCTTCCGCGAGGCCCTCGACGCGACCGGCATGAAGGTGCCGATGGCCACCACCAACCTCTTCACGCACCCCGTCTTCAAGGACGGCGCGTTCACCGCCAACGACCGCGACGTGCGCCGCTACGCCCTGCGCAAGACGATCCGCAACATCGACCTCGCGGTCGAGCTGGGCGCGCAGACGTACGTCGCCTGGGGCGGCCGCGAGGGCGCCGAGTCCGGAGCCGCCAAGGACGTGCGCGTGGCTCTCGACCGCATGAAGGAGGCCTTCGACCTCCTCGGCGAGTACGTCACCTCCCAGGGCTACGACCTGAAGTTCGCGATCGAGCCCAAGCCGAACGAGCCGCGCGGCGACATCCTGCTGCCCACCGTCGGCCACGCACTGGCGTTCATCGAGCGCCTGGAGCGCCCCGAGCTGTACGGCGTGAACCCCGAGGTGGGCCACGAGCAGATGGCCGGGCTCAACTTCCCGCACGGCATCGCGCAGGCCCTGTGGGCGGGCAAGCTCTTCCACATCGACCTCAACGGCCAGTCCGGTATCAAGTACGACCAGGACCTGCGCTTCGGCGCCGGCGACCTGCGCGCCGCTTTCTGGCTGGTCGACCTCCTGGAGAGCGCCGGCTACGCGGGCCCCAAGCACTTCGACTTCAAGCCGCCGCGGACCGAGGACCTCGACGGTGTGTGGGCATCGGCCGCGGGATGCATGCGCAACTACCTCATCCTGAAGGAGCGTTCGGCCGCCTTCCGTGCCGACCCAGAGGTGCAGGAGGCCCTGCGTGCCTCGCGCCTGGACGAGCTGGCGCAGCCGACCGCCGCCGACGGCCTCAAGTCGCTGCTCGCGGACCGCACGGCCTTCGAGGAGTTCGACGTCGAGGCGACCGCCGCGCGCGGGATGGCCTTCGAGCGTCTCGACCAGCTGGCGATGGACCACCTGCTGGGCGCCCGCGGCTGAGGCCACGCGCGCGTGCCCTGTCATCGCCCTACCGCGTGTGACCCGCCCGCCCGAGGGATCCGGTCACACGCGGTGCGCGTTGCGCGGTGCTGACGGGGCTTCGTGCCGGATGTTCCGGAATCATCTGATCCACGGCATGGGCGGGTATCAACTCGCCCGCAGGGGTCGCGTCCTGACGGATATGAGGCGACTCTTGACGGTATGGCCATGCCGCCCGTACCGCCTCAGCCGCCCGGACCGCCGGGTGACACGCCGCCTCCGGGTGGCGGCTTCGGACCGCCTCCGACGGGGGGATACGGACCCCCGGGAGGCTACGGTCCCCCTCCGGGCAACAGCGGCCCGCCCTCGTACGGTGACTGGCCGCCGCCGGAACCACCCGACGGGGGTGGTGGACCGAGGCGGCGGCGGAATCCGCTGTTCATCCTGCTCGCCGCGATCGTGGTCGTCGGAGCTGTCGTGGCCGTAGTTCTCATGGCCTCGGGAAGCGACGACTCGCCCGACGGGAAACCATCGGGCGAGACCAGCACGAGCGGCACGCCCAAGCCGTCCTTCAGCATCCCGACCAAGCTCCCCAGCGAGCTGCCGACGTCGCTGCCGTCGGGGTTCCCCACCGAGCTGCCCAGCGCTTTTCCGAGCGATCTGGAGTCGCTGCTTCCGTCCCTGGGGGAGTAGCTGCCGTAGGCGGTCTCGTGAGCGACTGTCAGATGCCGCGCGGCAGCCGCACGTAGATCACCGACGTCTCCACACCGCTGTCGACCAGCCGGCCCTGGGCGTCGAAGGCGCCCTCGCCGTCCGTCATACCGAAGTCGTTGTCGTTGATGAGCGCGAGAGTGTCGTGGTCCACGCGCGCGATGCCCTCGATCTTGCCGGGCACGCCGGCGACCGTGCCCAGGTCGACGACCAGCTTCTTGGCCAGCACCGGCACCCCCGAGACGGCAGGGTCGTCGAGCTGCTCGAGCGACGGAGACGTCATGTCGTCGTCCCAGGGACCACGCAGGATGTTCGAGGCCGGGTCCAGACGCACCATCTGGATCCGGGCGGCCTTGTCGGTGCGTTCCTCGACCAACAACCGGTTCCCGCCCACGGCCACGACCGACGAGATCTTCAGCTCGGAGGTGTCGTCCTCGCTCGGGTCCACCACGTCCACCGGGTCGAAGCGGTACGCGTACTCCGCGGTGACTGCCTTCCTCTTCGGTGAGAACCGCAGCAGCCGCGTGGTCCGCGACGCCTCCCCGGCATCGGTGTCCGGCAGGGACAGCGGGCTCTGTACGGCCATCACCAGGTCGCCGCCGGGCAGTTGGGCCAGCCCTTCGAAGCCGCGGTTGATCTTCCGGTGCAGCAGAACGGACGGCAGCGCCTCCACCACCGGGTAGTCGGTGCCGGTGAGGCCGAGCCCCTCGGGTACGTAGCGGGTGAGGACCTTCCCGCGCGCGGAGACGTGCACAAGGGACGGACCGTACTCGTCGACGAGCCAGAAACTCCCGTCGGTGGCCCGCACGATGCCCTCGGTGTCCAGCCCGTTCGGGTTGTACGTCAGAGGGGTCCGCGCGTTGTAGGAGTACGGTGCCTCGTCGCGCCCCTCCTGGTTCGACAGCCCGGTGACGGGCTTCCCGGACCTGGTCGTGACCGGGATCGCGTCCAGCATCCGCACGGTGCCTCCCGACACCCGGATCTTCACGATCGCCGGATCGAAGCCCGGCACGGGGAACGTACGGCGCTTCGTGCCGTCCACCTTGATCTGGCCGTTGGGGCCGCGGTCGGTGACCGTCCAGAACTCGCCCTTGCGGCCCGTCGGGTAGATGTCGCTGCCGATGCCGCCGAGGTCCACGCCCCGGTCGTCGGCCACGGTGCCGGGCAGCAGCGCGTTGCTGAACTCGCCGAGGGAGATGTCGCCCAGCGTCGCCGCGCGCACGACGTGCGCCTCGCCGGCCGCGTCCCCGGAGCCGGCGGCGGGTCCGGCGGCGGCCAGCAGCGTCGCGACCACGGCGAGGGGTGCGCCCCCTGCGACGAATCGGTGAGCGCGGCGCCGGCCGGTGGCGTGCGGGGACATCGGGCCTCCTGAGGAGCAAGTTCGCTGACAGCGGCCAGGGTTGAAGTCTGCGCGGAACGTCGTACGACGGTGAGGTGAACACAATGCGACGGGCGCTCGTCGAGCCGACTTCCACGGGCAGCTGGTCGGAGAGAGTGAGGATGGTTGGCCGCAATGCCTTGTGTCAGGTCGACTCAGCCGCCCTTCCACACCGGTTCTTGCCGGGACGGGTGCCGAGGGCCTCGACAGGTCAGGTGCGATCCTTGCCGAAGCCCCCACGGCCCAGGCCCTACAACACCCTGTCCTCGAACATGAGTTCAGCCGAGGCCAACGCAGTCGCCGGATCCTGCGCAGCGCCTCCGGCGGGTACCCAGCGTCCGCGTTCCTTGCGGTACGGCCACCAGCGTCCGTCGCGCCCCAGGCGCAGTTGGCTCGGCGTGTCGACGACCGTCCAGCGGTTGCGATTCACCCGCAGAGACGGCCGTTCGCCCTCGTCCCAGGCCGACTTCAGAGCGGCACGCGCGCGTGCGAGCGTCTCGCCCTCGACGGACCACTCCTCGTCGAGCACCGACAGCGCGGCAACGCCTCCCAGGCGCCAGGCGGTCACAGCCGTCGCCAGCCCCTCCCGACCGCGCCCCGACGCGTCGGCCAGCCGCTCCGCCACACCCTCGGAGGGGGCACCGGCGGCGAGGCGCACCGCGTCCTGGGCAGGTGTCAACTCCTCACCCACGGTGTGCTGTTCCGGACCGGTGCGTAGTGCTTCCGCGAGCAGGCGGTGGGCTTCGGCGGCTGTCCGGGCGGCAAGGAACTCCAGGGCGTCCGGATCGACGCCGGGCGCGGGTGGCGTCTCGGTGTCCAGGGAGGGCGGCACTCCCGGCTCGGCGGGCAGTTCGGGCAGGGCGGGCAGCGGCGGGAGGATGTCGCCGGTCGCGTACGCCTCCGTGGCATTCACCCCCTCCGGCTCGGCCGACGCGGAAGGTTCGGGTGACCTTCCGGCGGGCGCGGCACTACGGGTCTGGAGATCGTCCAGCAGGTCGCGTTCGCCGCGTCCGCGCATCAGGAGCAGGACGAACGGGTCCTGGTCCAGGAGCCGTGCCACCTGATAGCAGAGGGCCGCCGTGTGCCCGCAGTGGTCCCAGGCACCGCAGCCGCACTCCGGCTCCAGGTCGCCCATGCCCGGCAGCAGTTCGATGCCCGTGGCGGCCGCGTCCTCCACCAGGTGCGGTGGCATCTCGCGGTCCAGCAGCGCCGCGACATGCCCCGCCCGCTCGACGGTCATGTCCAGGAAGCGGTCCCACTGTTCCGAGGACAGCTCCTCCAGCAGCACGTCGGCCCGGTGCGCCGTACGGTCGCGGCCCTGCACGACGGCCGTGATCCGCCCCGGACGCACCGACACCGCTCCGACCGCTCCCGCGCGCGCGAGCCTGCGGCCGGCTTTGAGCTGCTCCGAGTCCAGCGCCGTCTCCTCCAGCGCCTTCAGCCAGGCCTGGCCCCACCACGTCTGCGCGAACCCCTTCCCGCGCGCGGGAGGCAGTGCGGCGAACGTGCGCTCCAGGTCACCGTCGTGTCGATTCATCGCGCGCCCCCTCGCAGTTCCACCAGATCGGCCAGTTCGGCGTCCGTCAGCTCGGTCAGTGCCGCCTCGCCGCCGCCGAGCACCGCGTCGGCCAGTTCCCGTTTGCGGTTCAGCATGTCGGCGATGCGGTCCTCGATGGTCCCCTCGGCGATCAGCCGGTGCACCTGCACGGGCCGGGTCTGCCCGATGCGGTAGGCGCGATCGGTGGCCTGTGCCTCGACGGCGGGGTTCCACCAGCGGTCGTAGTGCACGACGTGTTCGGCGCGGGTGAGGTTCAGGCCGGTGCCGGCCGCCTTCAACGACAGCAGGAAGACGGGCACTTCACCGTCCTGGAAGCGCCGCACCAGGGCCTCGCGCTCGGCCACAGGTGTGCCGCCGTGCAGGAACTGCGAGGGCATGCCGCGCGCCGCCAGATGTTCTTCGAGGAGGCGTCCCATGCGCACGTACTGGGTGAAGACCAGCACGCTCGCCCCCTCGGCGAGGATGGTGTCGAGCAACTCGTCCAGCAGCTCCAGCTTCCCCGAGCGTCCGGAGATTCTCGGCCGCTCCTCCTTCAGGAACTGCGCCGGGTGGTTGCAGATCTGCTTCAGGCCTGTCAGGAGCTTCACGATCAGACCGCGTCGCGCCATGCTGTCGGCGCCGGAGATCTCCGCGAGCGTCTCGCGGACCACGGCCTCGTAGAGACCCGCCTGTTCCGCGGTGAGGGACACGGCACGATCGGTCTCCGTCTTCGGCGGGAGTTCCGGAGCGATCCCCGGATCGGACTTGCGTCGGCGCAGCAGGAACGGGCGCACGAGCCGGGTGAGGCGTTCGGCTGCGGCTGGGTCCTGTCCGCTCTCGACGGCCTGTGCGTAGCGCGTGCGGAAGGTGCCGAGCCGGCCCAGCAGGCCGGGAGTGGTCCAGTCGAGGATCGCCCACAGTTCCGACAGGTTGTTCTCGACCGGGGTGCCGGTGAGCGCCACGCGCGCGCGTGTGCCGATGGAGCGCAGCTCCCGCGCGGTCGCCGAGTAGGGGTTCTTCACATGCTGGGCCTCGTCCGCCACGACCATGCCCCACGGCACCTCGGCGAGCCGGTGCGCGTCCATACGCATGGTGCCGTACGTGGTGAGCACGAACTCCCCGTCCGCCACGTCGTCCAGGTCACGCCGTGACCCGTGGAAGCGACGCACGTGTGTGCCGGGCGCGAACTTCTCGATCTCGCGCTGCCAGTTGCCCATTAGGGACGTCGGACACACCACCAGCGTCGGACCGGCGGACGAGGCTTCGGACTGCCGGTGCAGATGCAGCGCGATGAGCGTGATCGTCTTGCCGAGGCCCATGTCGTCGGCCAGACAGCAGCCCAGGCCGAGGGACGTCATCCGGGCAAGCCAACTCAGGCCCCGCCGCTGGTAGTCCCGCAACGTCGCCGCGAGCGCCGCCGGCTGTCCGACCGGCTGTTGCCCCTCGGGATCCGCGAGCCGCTCGCGCAGCGCCGCCAGCCACCCCGTGGGCCGGACCTCGACCTGGCGGCCGTCGACCTCGGTGGAGCCCGTCAGAGCGGCTCCGAGCGCGTCGATGGGCGTCACTTTGTGGTCCTGCTGCGCGCGGGCGCGTCGCACCTCCTGAGGATCGACAAGGACCCACTGGTCGCGCAGCCGCACCATCGGGCGGTTCGATTCGGCGAGTCGGTCCAGCTCCTCGCGGGTGAGCCGCTGGTCGCCCAGCGCGAACCACCAGTTGAAGGCGAGCAACGCGTCGGCGGACAGGAACGACGGGGTGTCCGAGGAGACCCTGCCGGGCGCGGACTCGTCGTCCGGCGGGCCGATCACCGCGCGTGCCGTCAGTTTGCGGGCCAGCTCCTTGGGCCAGTGCACCTCGACGCCGGCACCGGCGAGGGCCCGGGCGCCCTCTCCCAGGAGGTCGGTCACCTCTTCGTCGGCGAGTTCCACGGCGTCCGGCACGGCCGCCGAGAGCAGCGGCGTGAGCGGGTTCCACGCACGCGCTGCCCGGCGAAGCGCCAGCAGGGCGTCCATCGGCGCGTGTGGGCCGAAGGCGCCGGTCCCCGCCCACACGTCGCCGGCATCCGCGACCAGCGTCGGATCACTCACGCTGTGCACTTGCAGCACCGCCCGGAACGACAGCGCCGCATCATCCTGTGTCGCCGCGGTGAGGCCGGGGACCTCGAGTCGCAGGGAGATCCGTACGCCAGCGTCGTGGCCGGCTGCGACATCGGCGGCCCACGCACGCTGGTCGGGGATCCGCTGCGGCTCCGTCGCCGCATAGGCGGGCCCGCCTGTCACGAGCGTCGCGGCGGGGGAGCGGGGCAGCGCGTCGGCGACCGCGTCCAGGAAGGCCCGCAGCAGCCGCTCCGGGTCCGGCAGCGTCAGTGGCTCGACGTCCTCCAGTGGCACGGCGTGCGCTTCGGGCGGCATGGCGGCGGCAAGGGCACGGACGCGTTCGACGTCCTCCGGTCGCAGGGGACCGACGCGCCAGGCGTCGTGATCGGTCGCCGACAGGCCGGGCAACAGCAGACCGCGCGCCACGAGCTGCAGGGCCAGCACCGTGGCCGCGCCCCAGAAAGTGGCCGCTCGGTGAGCCTGCGCGTCGGCACGCGCACGCGTGAGCACAGGCAGTGCGGTGCGCACCGGCAGCACGACGGCCGGCACGCTCACCAGCTCGACACCGTCCTCTCCGGGCAGCGTGACGGTCAGGTTCTCGACCGGCAGTGCGACGGCTTGTTCGTCCACTGATCCGGACGCGACGAAGGGAGCCGCGTCGCCATCGGCTCGCCAGAACGCGAACCGGCCGGTGCGGGCAGGATCGCCGGGTACGAAAACGGCACAGCAGGATGCCAGTTCGGAGATCTGGGACGGTGTTGCCTCGGAAAGCCTCGGCACAGCTCTGTGACGCTCCTCAAATTTGACTACTCGCGGTTGAGTGGCCGAGGGTACAGCACTTCGTCTGCGAACCCGGCATCCCCGCGCGGTGACCTGGGTCACTTATTGGCCGGTGTGGGTATCTGTCCTGTGCGGAGCCCGGTGCACCGACCGCACCTCGTTCGTCACCGGATCTCCGTGACCAGTAGGGGCCGCACCTCAGGGTCGTCTCAGGGTCGCGGTCCGGAACTGCCGGAAGCGCGGACCCGTTTTCAGGACAGAGAGCGGCAGTGGCCGCGAAGGAGGCGACGCACATGTCGAAGAACGCGAAGATCGCCGCAGGAGGTGTGGCGGCGGGCATCATCCTGCTGATCTGGTTGCCCTGGTGGGCCTCGCTCCTGATAGTTCTGGGAGTTCCGGCCGCCGCGTATCTCACGCTCGACCCGTCACAGCGGCGCAGGCTGCGCCGCACCACCCGCAAGGAACTCGGCCGCTGAGCCTCACCTGGCATCCGGTGCGACCGGCGTGGACAGCGTGCAGGAGTTGAGCACCTCACCGTTCGCGGGCCTGCCGACGGTATGGTCCGCGGGCGGTCGAGTGCCTCGCTCCACCCATGACACCAGCGCGTCGAACGCCGACCGGTAGCAGGGCAGGATCGGCCGGAGCCGGTCCGGATAGGTGTCGTACAGCCCGTCGACGTGGGTGCCGCCCGCGATCGTGAAATAGCGGTGCAGTGGGCCTCGCCCGCTGGCGTCCACCAAGCGCGCGTACACATCCGAGTCGACGGCCTTCGGCAGCAGCGCGTCCAGATCACCGTGCAACGTGATCAGAGGCCTGCCGATGCGCCCGGTCAGAGCGACGCGGCTCACCGCGCGGTGGACGGACGCCGGACGGGACGCGTAGTCGTACGCGGCATCCGACGCGCACGGCGCCCGGATCTGCTCCGGCGTGCTCCCGGCGGACGGGCCGGGACAGTCGGAGTCGTATGCCGGGTCGAACTCGGCGCGGTAGATCTTCTGCGTGACTCCCCAGTAGGCCCGCTCGTGGTACGGCCACAGAAACTCGGAGCCGCGCGCGAAACCCGCCGCGTACAGGTCCTCGTCCCGCGCGCTGCCGACCATGCGTGCCACTGCCATGGGCAAGGAGGTGAGGAGGTTGGGGCCGTTCGCGGTCCACAGGGCGCCTTCCCAGTCCACGCCGCCGTCGTACAGCTCGGGATGGTTCTCCAGCTGCCAGCGGGTGAGATAGCCGTCGTTGGAGATACCGGTCATGTATGTCCGGCGGGGAGCATGCCCGTAGCGCTGGGCCACCGCCTTCCTCGCGGCCCGGGTGAGCTCGGTGGTCCGCGTGTTCCACTCGGCGACCGCGTCTCCGGGGCGCTTGCCGTCGCGGTAGAAGTCGGCGCCGCTGTTGCCCTTGTCGGTCGAGGCGTAGGCGTAACCCAGGGCGAGCACCTGGTCGGAGATCGCCGTGTCCGTGGCGTACTGCCGACGCGTGCCAGGGGCTCCGGTGACGACCAGTCCGCCGTTCCAACGGTCCGGCAGCCGGATCACGAACTGTGCGTCGTGCTGCCAGCCGTGCGTGGCGTTGAAGCGGGAGGAGTCGGGGAAGTATCCGTCGATCTGAATCCCGGGAACCCCGGTCGGTGTCCGGGTACCCCGAGCCGTCAGCCCGGCCTGGTCGGCCAGGTCGGTGTGGGGCGTCCCGGCGAGTCCCGTCGTGGTCAGATCCACGAGGCAGGCGCTCTGCTGGAATGCGGCGCCGGGTACTCGTACGTGATCCTGACGGACGCAGTGCTGCTCGCCAACTGCCGTGGCTGCAACGGGAGCCGGCCAGCCGAGGGCGCCGACCAGCAGCGTGGCGGCGACGAACGGGACACCTCGGGACAGGCGCATGACGGCCTCCTTGAAGGCGGGAGACGGAGCACAACACAGAGAGCGGAGCCGCGAAGGCTGCCTCATGGTGCGGGTCTGGTTCCGCGCCTTCCATGGGGTGGGGCCACATGGAACGTCGCCGTCGAATGGGGCTTCGGGACAGAGATGGGAGGCCAAGGGGCTCCGCGCAGCATCAGGGAGCCGTGACTCTGCCACGGGTCGCCGCTTCCTCCAGGCAAGCTGCCTGGCGCCCGGGCGACGCCTCAGCTCGGCCGAACGGCCATCTTGTCGAGTGCTTCCAGCAGCCCGGGCAGCTCCGGTCCGCGGCCGACCGGCAGGACCTCACCGGGTTCGTCGTCGAGGAGCACGAACGCGATGTCGTCGGTCCTGGCCACGAGCGACCAGCCGGGACCGTCCGCACGCAGGGTCCGTGCGTCACCGGGGGCGAACGACGACCGGACGCGGCCGAGGGGCGGCGGGGCGTCCACGTACGCGTGCGCCTCCGCGAGCACCCGCTGGATGCCGCTATGGCTTACCTTCCCCCCGGACTTCTTGGCCTCTTGGCCCTGGCCTTCGCCGGAGCCCTCGCTCTCGCCCTTGCTTGGGCCCTCGCCCTCGCCTTCGTCCCTGCTTGCGGCGGCGTCCGACCCGCCGCTCGGTGTCGCGAAGGCGGCGTCGTTGACCTGATCCCGCCACGTCGCCCACTGCAGGGCGATCTCGTCGGCGCCCAGACGCCGCTGAGCCGGGCCCCAGACGCTCGTGTCAGGCGGCGCCAGGAGCGGACCGTCCGCGACATCAGGGTCGGGATCGTGCGGTGCCGGAACATTGGGGGCGGCGACGGCGACCGCGAGGGGCCATCCGGGCAGCGCGGCCACGACCGTGCGTTCATTCGGCGACAGGTCGTACTCCATGCCGCAGTCCCAGGACGCGATGGCGACGGCGACCAGGGAGACGTCGTCGATGACGACCGTCCACCGCGCACCCTCGCCGTCCTGGCCGAGTACCAGTCCGTACCCGTCGGCGAGCGGCGCGAGGTCGAGCGCCGCGCAGGCCTCCGGATAGTCGTCGCCCAGCACGCTCGGGAACTGCGCCGGCGTCAGCAACACCGCCGTCAGCACATAGAGCGCGTCGTCCGCAGCGGCGACGGCCTCCTCGTCCGTCCCGGCCATCCCAGCCTCCCCATCGGTTCGTCCATCGGCGCGCACCTTAGTGCGCCCGGAAGCCGCTTGTCACGACTCCCAGACACACCCGGAGCTGCAGTTTTCCGACTGGACGGGGCGAATCGACCGTGAATGTCCCCGGTGTCAGGCCGCCGGGAGCCCCAAGAGGGACCGGGCGACGGTCTGCGGCGACTCGTCGCGCTCCCGGGCCAGCGCGATGACGGCCCGGCACGCCAGCTCACTCACCCCGAACGAGAGCGCCTCCGGAGACACCCAGCCCGTGGCCTCGTCGATCTGCTCCTGGTCGTCCTCCGCGCGGGCCGACACATACACGGCGGCGGCCTCGAACAGGTTGTGCGTGCGCCTGTCCTTGTCCTTGCCGGTGTCCGCCTCCACGCGCAAGGAACGGAGAAATCTCGCACTCGCCTTGCGCACCCTGCCCCACATACTGACCGCCTTCCCCCTGTGTGGGTGACCTGACTGATCATCCATCTTCCCCTAATCAACGTAGAGTTGGAGTCTCGGCGACAGAAGGGGGCGGCGCGGTGAAGCGCTTCGAGCGGCTCGGGCTCCGTGGCTGAGCGTCGACCGAAGGCTCCAGGAGAGGACGCGATGAGGCAGGCCGAGTTCGACGGCAAGGGCAGTTGCATCCGCTGGACGGAGACGCCGGGAGAGGGGCCCGCGCGCGTGTATGTGCACGGGCTGGGGTCGGTCTCCTCCGTGTACCACGCCCACATCGCGGCCCGGCCGGAACTCGCAGGGCGCCGCAGCCTGTTCGTCGACCTGCCGGGGCACGGCATCAGCGACCGTCCCGAGGACTACGGCTACCGGCTGGAGGACCACGCCGACGCCGTGGCGGTAGCCCTGGACGTGGCGGGGCTGACCGGCGCGGAGCTGATCGCGCACAGCATGGGCGGCTCCGTCGCCATCGTGCTCGCCCGTCGTCGGCCCGACCTCGTCTCCCGCCTGGTCCTCACCGAGGCCAATCTCGATGCCTCGCCTTCGCCCGCCGCCGGGAGCGCGTGGATCACGGCCTACGACGAGGACGAGTTCGTCGGCGGCGCATACGCGCGGGTGCTGGAAGCCGTCGGGCCCCTCTGGGCGGCGACCATGCGATTGGCCGACCCGCGAGCCCTGCACCGCAGCGCCACCTGGCTGAGGCGCGGCTCCGAGCCGATCATGCGCGACATCCTCGAAGGGCTGTCGGTCGACCGCGTGTACCTACAGGGCGAGCTGAGCGGCGAACTCCCCGGCAGGAAGGCCCTCGAAGCCGCCGGCGTACGGGTCGTGACCGTGCCCGGCGCCGGGCACAACGTCATGTTCGACAATCCCGACGCCTTCGCGGCGGCGGTCGTCGGGCAGAACTGAGTCGTCAGGACTCCCGTACGGCCAGCGCCAGGAACCGGTCGTCCTCGTCGACGTACGACGTCATGCGCCACCCGGAGCCGGCCAGCAGCGGCCGGAGATTCGGCTCGGCCCGCAGGTCGTCGGGAGTGATCTGCCGGCCCTGTCGCGCCGCGAGCGCCGCCCTGCCGATGGGGTGGAACAGCGCGAGCGTGCCGCCCGGGCGCACCGCACGGGCCAACTCCCGCAGGTTCGCCGCGGGCTGGGGCAGGTGCGCGATGAGGCCGGCCGCGAACACGGCGTCGAGGGACTCCGACCGCACCGGCAGCGCGGCCACGTCGGCGAGCAGCAACTGCCCGTCCCGGTCCCGTTCGGCCCGTACGGCGGCCTCCAGCATCGCCGGGGTCAGATCGGCCCCGATGACCACTCCCGAGGGCCCCACGGCGGCACGCAGCGGCGTCAGGGCGCGTCCGGTGCCGCAGCCGGCGTCGAGCACGCGTGCCCCCTCGCGCAGCCCGAGCTCGGCGACGGCGGCCGCGTATGCGGGCCCGTCGTCGGGGAACTTGCTGTCCCAGCCGGCGGCGCGGGCCGAGAAGAACTCCTGCACGTGTGTGTGGTCGTCGCTCATGCTCCGCATGATCCCTCACCGGGACGGATGACATCGCTGTGCACACGTTCGAGCGTGACGCGATCGTTCCGGTGCATCGGTGCGTCATATTCCAACAGTTTTCGAAATGCGCCCCCTTTGTGCGCCCGTGCTCCGGCTAGCGTCCCGGGGCCATGGGACACCTGGACCACGCCGCCCTGGGCTGGCTGACCCCCGTGCTGTCGTATGTGATGGCGTGCATAGGCGCCGCGCTGGGACTGCGTTGCACCGTCCGCGCGCTCGGCGCCACCGGCCGGTCGCGCCGCAACTGGCTGATCACCGCGGCCTCGGCGATCGGCACCGGCATCTGGACCATGCACTTCGTGGCCATGCTGGGCTTCAGCGTCAGCGGCACCGACATCCGCTACGACGTACCGCTCACCATCGTGAGCCTCCTCGTCGCGGTGACCGTCGTCTGCGCCGGCGTCTTCGCCGTCGGCTACAGCCGTGACCGTACCCGCGCGCTCTTCCTCGGCGGGCTCACCACCGGGCTCGGCGTCGCGAGCATGCACTACCTGGGCATGGCCGCCGTACGGCTCCACGGCGATGTCACCTACGACCCCGTCCTCGTCGGACTCTCCGTCCTGATCGCCGTCGTCGCGGCGACGGCCGCCCTGTGGGCGGCGCTCAACATCAAGTCGCCGATCGCCGTGACCATCGCCTCCCTGATCATGGGCGCCGCGGTCAGCAGCATGCACTACACCGGGATGTTCGCGGTCGGTGTCGACGTCACGCCGTCCGGCGGGGTCCTGCCCGGGGCCACGGCGATGCAGTTCATCTTCCCCCTCGCCGTCGGCCTCGGGTCCTATCTCTTCCTGACCTCGGCCTTCGTCGCACTGTCGCCCACGACGGGCGAACGTGAGGCGTCCGCGTCGGCTCAGCGACCGGTCGAAGGAGCCGTCGGCTAGCCGCGGGCCCGGACCGGCGACGGCCCGCAAGGCACGCCCCCCGAACCACTTCCGAGCGAGGAGGCCATGCGTACACCCCGTAGGACCACCGCGGCCGACGGCAGGACGCCGTCCACGCCCCCTGTGCGCGGCCGTCGCGCTCATGCCGGACCGCCGGCCGACGAACGCCCCGAAGAGCCCACAGGTGTGTCGCCTGATGCCCCGCCCACGCGCGCGGAGCGCTGGCGCATACGGCCGCGCACCGTCCGCGCCAAGATCGTCTGCCTGCTGATGGTGCCCGTCGTCTCCCTGCTCGCCCTGTGGGCCTACGCCACCGTCACCACCGCGCAGGACGTGTCCAGGCTGCGCCAGTTGCAGCGCGTCGACTCCGAGATCAGGGCCCCCGTCGCGGCGGCCGTAGCCGCCCTCCAGGCCGAACGTGCGGCCGCGGTCCGCTACGCGGGCGATCCCTCAGCCGGACAGAGCGGCGACTACAAGCGGCTCGCTCAGGTCACGGACCGGGCCGTGGCACGGCTGCGGCTCGACGACCGCAGCACCGTCGCCGACGGCGAGGAACTCCCCGCCGGAGTGGCCCGGCGACTGGACGCCTTCGTCACCGGCGCCGAGCAGCTGAACACCGTACGCAGTGCCGTCCTAGACCGCCGCTCGGGCTGGGACGAGGCGTACGGGCGATACACGAAGACCATCGCGACCGCGTTCTCGGTCGGCGGTGCGCTCAGCGGAATCCAGGACGCCGAGCTCGGCTCCGACGCGCGCGTGCTGCTCGAATTCGCCCGCGCGGGCGAGGCGTTGGCCCGGGAGGACGTCGTGCTGGACAGCGCACGCCTCGCTGGGCATCTCGACGGAGTGCGACTGCGGCTGTTCACCGGCGCCGTCGACACCCGCCGTACCCTCACCGAGTCCGCCGTCGCCGACCTGCGGGGCCCCGAAAGCACGGCCTGGCAGAGCCTCGCCGAGGGCAGCGACTACGCCGCCGTGGCCGCCGTCGAGGACAAGGTCCTCGCCACCGCACCGGGCGAACGGGCGATCGACGCGGTGCCGGAAGCCACCTGGAGCAAGGCACACGCACGCGTGCAGGGCGGAATGCGAACGATCGAGCTGGAAGCCGGGCGCGACGTCGCGGAGCGAGCCGACCCCTTCACCCGCGGGCTGCTCACCCCGGCCGGCGCCGCCGTGGTGTTCGGTCTCGCGGCTGTCGCCGCCTCACTCGTGATCTCCGTACGCATCGGACGTGGTCTCGTCGTCGAACTGGTCAGCCTGCGAAACGGCGCACTGGAGATCGCGCGGCGCAAACTCCCCGAGGCGATGCGGAAGCTGCGGGCCGGGGAGGAGATCGACATCCGGGCCGAGGCTCCGCCCGGACCGCCCGCCGAAGACGAGACCGGTCAGGTCGGCGAGGCCCTGGGCACCGTCCACCGCGCCGCTCTCCGGGCCGCCGTGGAGCGCGCCGAGCTCGCCAGCGGCATCTCCGGGGTCTTCGTCAACCTCGCCCGGCGCAGCCAGGTCCTCGTGCACCGTCAACTGAGCCTGCTGGACAGCATGGAGCGGCGTTCCGACGATCCGAACGAACTGAGCGACCTCTTCCGGCTCGACCATCTCACCACCCGCATGCGGCGCCACGCGGAGAGCTTGATCATCCTCTCGGGAGCGGCGCCCGGCCGGGCCTGGCGCATGCCGGTCTCCCTGACCAACGTGGTCCGCGCTGCCGTCTCCGAAGTCGAGGATTACGCGCGTGTGGAGGTACGACAGCTCCCCGAGACCGCCGTCATCGGGGCGGCTGTCGCCGACCTCACCCACCTTCTGGCCGAACTCGTCGAGAACGCCGCCCAGTTCTCACCGCCCCACACGCGCGTGCGTATCACCGGCGAACCCGTCGGCAACGGTTACGCCGTCGAGGTCGAGGACCGCGGGCTCGGCATGGGCAAGGAGACTCTCGCCGAGGCCAACCGGCGCATCGAGCAGTCCGAGGCACTCGACCTGTTCGACAGCGACCGGCTCGGCCTCTTCGTGGTGAGCAGGCTCGCGTCCCGGCACGGCGTCAAAGTGCATCTGCGCACCTCGCCGTACGGCGGCACCACCGCGGTCGTCCTGCTGCCCACGGCCCTGTTGCACAACGCGACGGCGGAACGTTCCCCCGGAAGGGAGACGGAGTCGGAGCGGCCCTCCGAAGGCGAGTACGCGCGCGTGCCCGCCGCCGACCGGCACCGGGAATCCGTTGGCAGGGTCACCGACCGGCACCAGGAATCCGTCCACGCGGCCGCCGACCGGCCCGCGCTGGTGGCTCCCGCACCGCCCGTGGCCAGGACCACGACCGACACCCCACCCCCCGGAGTCACCACCTTGCGACTGCACCGCCCCCCGGACGACTCCGAAGCCTCCGACGACCTCCCACGCCGCGTACGACAGGCGAGCCTCGCGCCCCAACTGCGCGAAGGGCGTCCGGAGGAACCGCCGGAGACAGTCACCTCCCGCCACGACGACGGGCGTACCCCCGAACTCGTCAGAGACCGCATGGCGGCGTACCGCGACGGCTGGGCGCGCGGCGGCGGCAGGCAGCCCGGCCGCGGTGCCACTCCCGATTCCACTGCGCGCAGCGACAGCAGCGAAGGAGATCTCGCATGATCCAGGATCCGAGCATGAGGGCCGCCCAGCGGTCCGGTGAACTCGACTGGCTGCTCGACGACCTGGTGCTGCGGGTGGGCGAGGTACGGCACGCCGTGGTGCTGTCCAACGACGGACTCGCCGTGGGCGCGTCGACCGGCCTCCGCCGCGAGGACGCCGAGCACCTGGCAGCGGTCGCGTCCGGCTTCCACAGCCTGGCCAAGGGCGCGGGCCGGCACTTCGGCGCCGGGGGAGTGCGCCAGACCATGGTGGAGATGGACGACGCCTTCCTGTTCGTGGCGGCCGCCGGCGACGGCTCCTGCCTCGCGGTCCTCACCGCCGTGACCGCCGACATCGGGCTGGTGGCCTATGAGATGGCACGGCTGGTCAAACGCGTCGGCGAACACCTCTACACGCCGACGCGGGCCGCCGCGCGGCCGCCCGCCGCGGGATGAGCCGGAAGGGCGGTCCGCGCCGATGACGGAGGACACGACGGGCGCCCCGCGCGAGCAGGGCAGTCAGTGGTACGACAGCGAGGCCGGGCCCCTCGTGCGCCCGTACGCCATGACGGGCGGACGGACCAGGCCCGGCCCCACCGGGGTGCGTTTCGACCTGATCGCCCTCGTCACGCTGGATGCCGCCGCGCCCGGAGCCGACGACGACACCGCGCTCGGGCCGGAACACCGGTCCCTCATCGAGCTGTGCCGTCCGGAGACACAGTCGGTCGCGGAACTCGCCGCGGGCGCCGATCTGCCCGTGGGGGTCGTCAGGGTGCTCCTCGGCGACCTCCTGGAAATGGGCTGCGTCACCGTCAGCCGTCCGGTACCGCCCGCGCAGCTTCCGGACGAGCGGATTCTGCGCGAGGTGATCGAAGGATTGCGGGCGCTGTAAATGACACTTCAAGGAAAGATACGGTCGCCTCGGGCAAAAAGCGGTCCAACGCCACGAAAGTCAGCCGCAGTTGTCATGATGCTGACTTCGCACCGCGACGTCGACCGATGCCGGCACTCCAGAGAGAAGTGATCGATGGTCTCCGAGCACTCCGACGCGTCCGACGCCTCCGATGGCGAGACGACCGCGCTGGCGTTGAAGATCCTTGTCGCCGGTGGATTCGGCGTGGGGAAGACCACCCTGGTGGGCGCGGTCAGTGAGATCCGGCCGCTGCGCACCGAGGAACTGCTCAGCGAAGCCGGGCAGTTGGTGGACGACACCGACGGTGTGGACCAGAAGGTCACCACGACCGTCGCCATGGACTTCGGACGCATCACCATCCGGTCCGGCCTGTCCCTCTACCTCTTCGGCACCCCCGGCCAGGACCGCTTCTGGTTCCTGTGGGACGAACTGTCGCAGGGAGCCCTGGGCGCGGTGGTCCTCGCGGACACCCGGCGCCTGGAGGACTGCTTCCCCGCCGTGGACTACTTCGAGCACCGGCACATCCCGTTCGTCGTGGCCGTCAACTGCTTCGCGGGCGCCCGCGCCTACGGCGCCCAAGACGTCTCACGCGCCCTCGACCTGGACCGGGGAACGCCCGTGGTCCTCTGCGACGCCAGGGACCGCGACTCGGGAAAGGAGGTGCTGATCCGGCTCGTCGAGTACGCCGGACGGATGCACACCGCCCGGCTGCTCGACTCCGTGGGATGACCGGTTCTCAGCCGCTGTCGGCTTCGTCCGGAGTCGGGACCGCCCTCACTCCGCGACGCCCTTCTCCGCCAGCACCTTCTCGATGGTGACGCGGACCAGGAGCTCCCCCGGAACGCCGTTGCGTTCCCCGAACTCCTTCGCGCGCTCCTCGCCCATGTACCGCGCCCCGATACGCCCGGCCCAGTGCCTCAGCTCCGCGAGATCCTCAGAGATCCGGGCGCGGCCCCGCAGCACCACGAAGTCGTACGGCGGCTGATCGACGTCCACGCACAGCGCCACCCTGCCGTCCCGGGCCAGATTGCGCCCCTTCACACTCGACGCGCCGGTGTTGAACACCA
The DNA here is from genome assembly GCF_900103585.1 of Streptomyces sp. cf386. Taxonomy (GTDB): domain Bacteria; phylum Actinomycetota; class Actinomycetes; order Streptomycetales; family Streptomycetaceae; genus Streptomyces. The sequence goes on along the minus strand of NZ_FNHV01000001.1, from coordinate 502,752 downwards.
CCTCGTCCCCGTCGAGCACGAACCAGATCGGCGTCACATGCGGGCTCCCGTCGGCTCGTACGGTCGACAGCTTGCCGGTGCGCGTGCCGTGCGAGACGAACGCGCGCCATTCCTCATCGGTCATCTTCTGCGCCATGCCCCCATCCTCCTTGCCCATGGGCCGGATCGTCGGGAATGGTGGCGAAGGAGATTCCTCCGGTGCAGGGGGAGACATCTACACGGGGAGACCGGATCATGGCGCAGAACCAGGGACTTGGCTGGCTCCTGGACGATCTGACAGAGCGCGTCGATCATGTGCGACACGCGTTGGTGCTGTCCAACGACGGCCTCGTCACCGGCGCGAGCACAGGACTGCGACGCGAGGACGCCGAGCACCTCGCCGCCGTCTCGTCCGGACTGCACAGCCTGGCCAAGGGCTCGGGACGGCACTTCGGCGCGGGCAGAGTGCGCCAGACGATGGTCGAGTTCGACGACGCCGTCCTGTTCGTCACCGCGGCGGGTACCGGCAGTTGTCTGTGCGTGCTCAGCGGCTCGGAGGCCGACATCGGCCAGATCGCCTACGAGATGACCCTGCTCGTCAACCGCGTCGGCGAGCATCTCGACGTGGACGCGCGACAGCCCGAACGGGCACCGGTCACAGACCTCTGACCTGCTGATTCGTCGTCCCCCGCGGAGTTATCCACAGGCTCGCCACGAGGTCTGGCGGATTGGCTACGGTTTTGTCACGGCGATCGCACACAGCGTGAGCCACTGACTCCACGGGGGAGATCACCATGTCCGGCGACACCGTCACCAAGCCGCACCACCCGTCCTGCACGCCGAGTCGAGCGGCCCGGGACCTGGGGCTGAAACGAAGGGAGTTGGAGCTTGCCGTCCACCTCGGGCTCATCCGGACCGTGCCCGACGAAGGAGGCGGGGGCCGACGCGTCCCCCGGTCCGAGATCGACCGGATGTACTCGGGGGCAAGGTTTCCCGACTCGTTGCTGGAGCGCGTGAAAACGGTGGGGACGGTGGAGGGCGCAGGCCTGATGGACGTGCCCAACGGCAGGTTCACACGCTTTGCGCGCCTGGGGCTGATCGTTCCGGTGAACTGGTATCTGAACCGCTATCGAGCCGTGGTCTGGATGTATCTGGCCGAGGAGTTGAAGCAGTTCGCCACCGACGAGCAGAACGCCCCACTGCTGAACGCCCGCCGAACGCCCGAGGGTCTGCGCGGCCTGCTGGACGCCGGCGTGGATCTGCGTCCGCGCAACTGGCGCGGACGCCACCGGGGCTTTCTGCTGCGACAGACCGACGACGCATGGGAGAGGGTGGGCGCGCTGGCTGCCTTCCTCGATCCCGTCCAGATCGCGGAGATCGTCCCCGATCCCTATGAGCGCTCCCATCTGAACCGATTCCGGCCAGGGCCGCCGGCATCCGGGGCACCGGGTTCGCCCGCCGCGCACATCGCCGACAGGCTCATGACGGCGGACGACCCGGACGAGATCAGCCTGCTGCGGGCCGACCTGACGGCAGTCCTGCACGAAGCTCGCGAGACGCGGCCGGCGCCGCGTCCCACAGCGAACCGGGCCCCGGCGCCGACGCATCCAGTGCCCGATGGTTCACCCACGCCCAAGGAGCAGGAGCCGTCACGCGGCCTCCTGAGCTGGCTGCGGCGCAGGACTCCCCGGACTACAACGCCCTGAACAGACCCTCCTGGACGACGGACACCAGCAGGCGTCCCTCCAGGTCGTAGATCCGTCCACGGGCGAGGCCCCGCCCGCCGGTCGCGATCGGCGACTCCTGGTCGTACAGGAACCACTCGTCCGCGCGGAACGGCCGGTGGAACCACATGGCGTGGTCCAGCGACGCGATGTCGAAGCTGCGCGGGCCCCACAGCGGCTCGACCGGGATGCGGACCGCGTCCAGGAGCGTCATGTCGCTGGCGTAGGTCAGCGCGCAGGTGTGCACGACCGGGTCGTCGCCCAGCGGCCCGACCGCGCGCATCCACACCGCGCTGCGCGGTTCGGCGCCCTTGACGTCCTCGGCGTTCCAGCGCAGCCGGTCCACGTAGCGGATGTCGAAGGGCTGACGGCGTGCCATCCGCTCCAACTGCTCGGGCAGCGTGCCCAGATGCTCCCGGATCTCGTCGGTGACCGTCGGCAGCGAATCCGGGTCCGGGACCTTGCGGGCCGGCGGCAGCTGGTGCTCGAAGCTCCCTTGCTCAGGCTTGTGAAAGGAGGCGGTGAGATTGAAGATCGTTCGGCCCTGCTGCACGGCGGTGACCCGGCGGGTCGTGAACGACCTGCCGTCCCGCACACGTTCGACCTGGTACACGATCGGCACACCCGGCCGACCCGGACGCAGGAAGTACGCGTGCAGCGAATGCACGGGACGGTCGCCGTCCGTGGTGCGCGCGGCGGCGACCAGCGCCTGGCCGGCCACCTGGCCGCCGAAGACCCGCTGCAGGGACTCCTGCGGGCTGCGGCCCCGGAAGATGTTGACTTCGATCTGCTCCAGGTCGAGCAGGTCGACGAGCCTTTCGGCCGGGTTCGTCGTCATGGGTGGAATTCTCCTGTGCTCACAGCTGGCCTACGTCGGTGACGCGGACCACCGCGCGGCCCTCCGCGTCGGAGGCGGTGAGGTCGATCTCCGCGCTGATGCCCCAGTCGTGGTCGCCGTTCGGGTCGTCGAAGATCTGGCGGACCCGCCACAGGCGGTTCTCCGGCTCCTCCTCGATCACCAGGAGCTTGGGACCACGCGCGTTGGGTCCGGTACCGAGGTCCTCGTACTCGTCCCAGTACTTGTCCATCGCCTCACCCCAGGCGTCGGCGTCCCAGCCGGCCTCGGCGTCCAGCTCGCCCAGCTCCTCGACCTGGTCGAGGGCGGCGAGCTCGACACGACGGAACAGGGCGTTGCGGACGAGGACGCGGAAGGCGCGCGCGTTCGTGGTGACCGGCTTGACCTCGTCGGCCTTCTCCTGGGCCTCCTCGGCGGTCATCTCCTCCGGGTTGGCGAGCTGCTCCCACTCGTCGAGCAGGCTGGAGTCGACCTGGCGCACCATCTCGCCGAGCCACTCGATCAGGTCCTGCAGATCCTCGGACTTCAGGTCGTCCGGGATGTTGTGATCGAGGGTCTTGTAGGCACTGGCGAGGTAGCGCAGCACGATGCCCTCAGTGCGGGCCAGCTCGTAGAAGGACACCAACTCCGTGAAGGACATCGCCCGTTCGTACATGTCCCGGATGACGGACTTCGGCGACAGCGGATGGTCGCCGACCCAGGGGTGGCTCTTGCGGTACGTGTTGTACGCGTGGAAGAGGAGCTCCTCCAGAGGCTTGGGGTAGGAGATGTCCTGGAGGCGCTCCATGCGCTCCTCGTACTCGACGCCGTCCGCCTTCATCGCGGCCACGGCCTCGCCCTTGGCCTTGTTCAGCTGGGCGACGAGGATCTGCCGCGGATCGTCCAGGGTGGACTCGACGACGGACACCATGTCGAGGGCGTAGGACGGCGACTCGGGCTCCAGCAGCTCGAACGCGGCCAGGGCGAAGGTGGACAGCGGCTGATTGAGCGCGAAGTCCTGCTGGAGATCGACCGTGAGGCGGACGATACGTCCGGTGGCGTCCGGTTCATCGAGCTTCTCGACGATGCCGCCGTCCAGCAGCGAACGGTAGATCGCGATCGCGCGCCGGATGTGCCGCAGCTGCTGCTTGCGCGGCTCGTGGTTGTCCTCCAGGAGGTGCCGCATCGCTTCGAAAGCGTTGCCGGGGCGGGCGATCACCGACAGCAGCATGGTGTGCGTGACCCGGAAGCGGGAGGTCAGGGGCTCCGGTTCGGAGGCGATGAGCTTTTCGAAGGTGTTCTCCGTCCAGCCGACGAAGCCCTCGGGTGCCTTCTTGCGGACGACCTTGCGGCGCTTCTTCGGGTCGTCGCCCGCCTTGGCGAGTGCCTTCTCGTTCTCGATGACGTGCTCAGGGCCCTGGGCGACAACGAAGCCCGCCGTGTCGAAGCCGGCGCGCCCGGCGCGACCCGCGATCTGGTGGAACTCCCGGTTGCGCAGGGTGCGGACGCGATTGCCGTCGTACTTGGTCAGGGCCGTGAACAGCACCGTACGGATGGGGACGTTGACGCCGACGCCGAGCGTGTCTGTACCGCAGATGACCTTCAGCAGACCGGCTTGCGCGAGCTTCTCCACCAGACGGCGGTACTTGGGCAGCATGCCGGCGTGATGGACGCCGATGCCGTGCCGCACGTAACGGGAGAGGTTGCGGCCGAACTTGGTGGTGAAGCGGAAGTTGCCGATCAGCTCGGCGATCTGGTCCTTCTCCTCGCGCGAGCACATGTTGATGCTCATCAGCGCCTGCGCCCGCTCGACGGCCTGCGCCTGCGTGAAGTGCACGATGTAGACCGGCGCCTGCCTGGTCTCCAGCAGCTCGGTCAGCGTCTCGGTGAGCGGGGTGAGCTTGTACTCGTAGGAGAGTGGCACAGGACGGGTCGCCGAGCGGACCACCGCCGTCGGGCGGCCGGTGCGCCGGGTGAGGTCCTTCTCGAACATCGAGACATCGCCGAGCGTGGCCGACATCAGGATGAACTGCGCCTGGGGAAGCTCCAGGATCGGGATCTGCCAGGCCCAGCCGCGGTCCCCCTCCGCGTAGAAGTGGAACTCGTCCATGACGACCTGGCCGACATCCGCCTGCTTGCCGTCGCGCAGCGCGATCGACGCGAGCACCTCAGCGGTGCAGCAGATGACGGGGGCATCGGCGTTGACGGACGCGTCGCCGGTCAGCATGCCGACGTTCTCGGTGCCGAAGATCTTGCACAGCTCGAAGAACTTCTCCGAGACCAGCGCCTTGATCGGAGCGGTGTAGAACGTGACCTCGTCCCGGGCCAGCGCGGCGAAGTGGGCACCCGCGGCGATCATGCTCTTACCGGAGCCGGTGGGCGTCGACACGATCACGTTCGCACCGGAGACCACCTCGATCAGCGCCTCCTCCTGATGGGAGTAGAGCGTGAGACCACGCTCCTCGGCCCACGACTCGAAGGCTTCGTAGAGGGCGTCGGGGTCGGCGGTCGGCGGCAGCTGATCGATGAGGGTCACCCACCCATCTTGCCTGCCCTCCTGCCCCATAGGGGAATCGGATGCGAGGGCGAAGATCGCGAACGCTACGCTGTGTCGCCGACGACACGTCAGCGAACCCGGTCAACTGGACAGCGGCACACGAGGAATGGGGCGGGCAACGGCAATGATGGGACCAGCACACTCACTGTCGGGGGCCGCGGCCTGGCTCGGCGTCGGAGCGGCGGCAACCGCTGCCGGGCATGGGATGCCCTGGCCGGTCCTCCTCGCCGGCGCGCTGATCTGCGCCGGGGCCGCCCTCGCCCCGGACCTCGATCACAAGGCGGCCACCATTTCGCGAGCCTTCGGGCCGCTGTCGCGCTGGCTGTGCGAGATCGTCGACAAGCTGTCGTACGCCGTCTACAAGGGGACGAAGAAGCAGGGCGATCCGCGTCGCTCCGGTGGGCACCGCACGCTCACGCACACCTGGCTGTGGGCGGTCCTGATCGGCGGAGGTGCCTCGGTCCTGGCGATCACCGGTGGCCGTTGGGCGGTGCTGGCGATCCTGTTCGCGCACATGGTGCTGGCCATCGAGGGCCTGCTGTGGCGCGCGACCCGGGGCTCCAGCGCCGATGTCCTGGTGTGGCTGCTGGCCGCTACCAGCTCGTGGATCATCGCCGGAGTCCTGGACAAGCCGGGCAACGGCTCGGACTGGCTGTTCACGGCGCCCGGTCAGGAGTATCTGTGGCTGGGGCTGCCGATCGTGCTGGGCGCGCTCGTGCACGACATCGGGGACGCGCTGACGGTGTCCGGCTGCCCGATCCTGTGGCCGATCCCGGTCGGCCGCAAGCGCTGGTACCCGGTGGGCCCGCCCAAGGCCATGCGGTTCCGGGCGGGCAGCTGGGTCGAGCTCAAGGTGCTGATGCCGGTGTTCATGGTGCTCGGCGGGGTGGGCTGCGCGGCGGCGCTCAACGTCATCTGATCGGGAGGGGTCCCTGGGGCCTCGGGCAGGGCCAGGGTCAGGGTCAGCTTCCGGGCCGGGGCGATCCGCTCGGCACCGGTGCAGGGGAAGGGTTCCGGCAGCTTCTCACGCCGGGGATCCGTTCTTCCGGGTTTCCGGTTCCGAGCCGCCAGGAGCTATGGACGTGCGGTGGGGCTTACGGTGCGCTCTCCAGCATCTCCGGCCTTTCCGGATCAGCCGCCCTGTCCCGCCCCGCCGCCGTAGCGTCGCTCGAAGGCCGCGACACGGCCCTCCGAGTCCAGGGTCCTTGCCTTGCCCGTATGGAACGGATGGCTCTCCGAGGAGATCTCCACGTCCACGACCGGGTAGGTCTCGCCGTCGTCCCAATCGATGGTCTGGTCGCTGCTCGCGGTGGACCGGGTCAGGAAGGCGTAGCCGGCGGAGCGGTCGCGGAAAACGACCGGGTGGTAGTCGGGGTGCTTGTCCTGCTGCATGCGAGTTCCTCCTCTGGCGGCATCGGCAAGAGCCGACGGTGTGGGGCCGAAGGCACGCGGACCGGGGCACGGGTGGCTGTGCGCTCTGCCGTACAGGGGTCAGCCGCTTGGCGGTCAGCCGGACGACGGTCAGCTGTACAGGGCGTCATCGTCGACGATGTGCATGGCGGCCTCCTCGGCGGACGCCGCCGCGCCGTCGATGCCCACGTCCGTAGCGACAAGCGCGCTCTCCTCGTCCTCGTGGGTCCCTTCGTCGGGGGCCACGAGGCGGCCGGAGCGCATGGCGCCGACCTCGTTGTCGAGGAGTTCCCCGTCGGTGCCCTCGGCGTCGCCCAGGCCGTCGCCGTCCCCAGGGACGAGGTCGGGCATCTCCTCGGCGAGCCGCTGGTCGAGTGTCTCGCCCTCTCGGCGCTCGGCGGCCGTCACGCCGGTGTGCTCCACCGCCCATGGTCGGTCCGGAGGGGACCAGCCCCGGTCCAGGGGGTCGTCGACGCCGTCGTTCTCCAGGGTGTCCTCCGCGTCGAGCAGCCCCGTGTCCTCACGTTGATCGGATGCGTCGGGCTGGTAGACGTCGTCACCCCATCCGTCGGCGCTGTTCACGGGTACCTCCAGGTGGTGGGGACGGGCCGGAAGTCACCGCGGTCGGCGGCGGGCAGCCGCAGCGCGGGGCACAGGCCGCACCCGGCGAGAATCACCTGGTGCCCGGGTGCCCCCGAACCGGTGCCGCTATCCAGCCTTCCACCCCTCTTCGCCCCTGCGCAACGGCACGGGGCCAGGGTGAGGACCGCGGATGGGCCGCGCCCGGATCCATGCCGCCACGCCGGAGCAGGCAGTGCCTGGCCGGGCCACGCCGCCCGGTCCCGATACAGCCCGCGGACTGCGCTCCGTGCCGTCCGGATGGGCCACCCTGGGGCCCGATCGTGGTGGGCCGAGCGGGGACCCTGCGGCGCCGGGTCGTGGTGGGTTGAGGCAGGCCGCTGTGGCTCCGGATCAAGGTGGGTCGAGACCGGCTGTCTCGGTTGGCAGTCGTGGTGGGCCGAGTGGGGACCTTGCGGCGCCGCATCGTGGTGGGTCGAGCCAGGCCTCCCTGGCTCCGGATCGTCGTGGGCCGAGGTCGGCAGTCTCGGCTCGCAGGCGTGGTGGGCCGAGCGGGGACCCTGCGGCGCCCGATCGTGGTGGGTCGAGCCCGGCCGCCCTGGCTCCCGATCATGGTGGGCCGAACTCGGCCGTCTCGGCTCCCGACTGTGGTCGGTCGAGTCGGCCCACCCCGGCTCGCAACCATGGTCGGCAGAGCCAAGCCACTACGGCGCCCAACCACGGTCGGCCGAGCCAGGCCACCTCCGCTCCCGATCACCGCTGCCCGAGCCCCGCAACCCCACCCCTCAACCGGGGTCACCCAAGCCCCGCGCTCACCCCCGCTCCCCCCACCGCTCACCCATGCCAGGACCGCCACAGCGCCGCGTACGCCCCGTCGGCCCTGACCAGGTCGTCATGGCTGCCGAGCTCGGTGATGCGGCCGTTCTCGACGACGGCGATGGCGTCCGCGTCGTGGGCGGTGTGGAGGCGGTGGGCGATGGCCACGACGGTGCGGCCGTCGAGGACGCGGGCCAGGGATCGCTCCAGGTGGCGGGCCGCCCGTGGGTCGAGGAGCGAGGTCGCCTCGTCCAGGACCAGCGTGTGCGGGTCGGCCAGCACCAGGCGCGCGAGGGCGATCTGCTGGGCCTGGGCCGGAGTGAGCGCGAACCCGCCCGAGCCGACCTCGGTGTCCAGGCCGTCGTCGAGCGCACGGGCCCACGCGTCCGCGTCGACCGCGCCCAGCGCCGCCCACAGCTCGGTGTCGGTCGCGTCGGTGCGGGCCAGCAGCAGGTTGTCGCGCAGGGAGCCTACGAAGACGTGGTGTTCCTGGTTGACGAGGGCCACGTGGGAGCGGACCCGTTCGGCGGTCATCCGGGACAGTTCCGCACCGCCCAGGGTGATCCGGCCGTCCCGGGGCGCGTAGATGCCGGCGAGCAGCCTGCCCAGGGTCGACTTGCCCGCGCCCGAGGGGCCGACCAGCGCCAGCCTGGTGCCGGGCGCGACCTCCAGGGAGACCTTGCGCAGCACGTCCACGCCTTCCAGGTAGCCGAAGTGCACCCGGTCGGCGTGCACGTCACGGCCCTCGGGCGTGAGCTGGTCGTCCCCGGCCTCCGGCTCGATGTCCCGGACACCGACCAGCCGGGCCAGCGACACCTGGGCCACCTGGAGCTCGTCGTACCAGCGAAGGATCAGCCCGACGGGATCCACCAGCATCTGCGCGATGAGAGCACCTGTCGTCAGCTGACCGACCCCGATCCAGCCTTGCAGGACGAACACGCCGCCGATCAGCAGGACCGAGGAGAGGATCATGACGTGGGTGACGTTGATGAAGGGGAAGAACACCGAGCGCAGCCAGAGCGTGTAGCGCTCCCAGGCCGTCCACTCCTTGATCCGCTGCTCCGACAGTTCGACACGGCGCTCGCCGAGCCGGTGGGCCTCGACGGTGCGCCCGGCGTCCACGGTCTCGGCGAGCGCGGCGGCCACGGCCGCGTACCCGGCGGCCTCCGAGCGGTAGGCGGCCGGTGCCCGCTTGAAGTACCAGCGGCAGCCGATCACGAGCAGGGGCAGCGCGAGCAGCACGGCAGCCGCGAGCGGTGGCGCGGTGATGACCAGCCCGCCCAGCAGCAGGACCACCCACACCACGCCGATCGCCAGCTGGGGCACGGCCTCGCGCATGGCGTTGGCCAGCCGGTCGATGTCCGTCGTGATCCGGGACAGCAGGTCGCCCGTCCCGGCTCGCTCCAGGACACCGGGCGGCAGCCCGACCGACCGTACGAGGAAGTCCTCGCGCAGATCGGCCAGCATCCGTTCGCCGAGCATCGCGCCGCGCAGCCGCACCTGCCGTACGAACACGGCCTGGACGACGAGTGCGGCCACGAACAGGCCGATGGTGAGCTCCAGATGGAGGTCGCGGTCGGCGACGCCGTCCGACACCCGTTCCACCAGCCCGCCCAGCAACCAGGGCCCCACCATGGAGGCCACCACGGCGATCGTGTTGACGGAGACGAGCAGGAGGAAGGCACGGCGGTGCCTGCGGAACAACTCGACCACATAGGCGCGTACGGTCGCGGGGGCGCCGACCGGCAAGGTGTTCGCCGTTGTCGGGGCCGCCGGGTCGTAGGCCGGTGGCGCCACGCCGATCATGCCGACTCCTCGATCTCTTCCAGTTCCTTCAGTACGTCGTTGAGGGAGGCCCCCTTGCGCAGCGCACCGTCCGGGGCGGCCTTGTCGCCCGCCGTGCCGTTCACCGCGGCCTCCTCGTCGGTCTCCCGGGTCACCACCGCCCGGTACCGCGGTTCGGTGTGCACCAGTTCGCGGTGCACACCGACCGCGGCCACCTCGCCCTCGTGGACGAGCACGACCCGGTCGGCACGGTCCAGGAGCAGGGGGGACGAGGTGAACACCACCGTCGTGCGTCCCGCCCGCAGCTTTCGCACGCCCTCCGCGATCCGGGCCTCCGTGTGTGAGTCGACGGCCGAGGTCGGCTCGTCCAGGACCAGCACCTCCGGGTCCGTGATCAGCGACCGGGCGAGCGCCAGGCGCTGGCGCTGGCCGCCGGAGAGGGACCGGCCGCGTTCGGTGATACGGGCGTCCATCGGGTCCTCGGCGCCGAGCGACCCCTGGACCAGGGCGGCCAGGACGTCCTCGCACTGCGCCGCCGCCAGTGCCTCCTCGGCACCGACGCCGCCCGACCTCGGTACGTCGAGCAGTTCGCGCAGCGTGCCGGAGAGCAGCACCGGATCCTTGTCCTGCACGAGGACGGCCGTACGGGCGCTGCCGAGCGGCAACTCGTCGAGCGGGACGCCGCCCAGGAGGACGGGCGTGCCCTCCTCCGAGGCGTGTCCGCCGAGGCGTTCGGCGAGCCGCCCTGCCGCGTCCGGGTCGCCGCACACGACGGCGGTGAGCCGGGCCGTCGGGGCGAGGAGCCCGGTGGCCGGGTCGTACAGGTCCCCGGAGGGCACCTCGGACCCGTCGCGTGAACCGTCGGTGTCGGTGACCCGCTCCAGTGCCAGCACGCGCGCGGCCCGCCGGGCCGAGGGGCGGGAGAAGGAGTAGGCCATCGCGATCTCTTCGAAGTGGCGTAGAGGGTAGGTGAGGATCATGATCGAGCTGTAGACGGCGACCAGTTCGCCGATGGTGACGCGGCCGTCGCGGGCCAGGTGGACGCCGTACCAGACCACCGCGATCAGCAGCAGCCCCGGCAACAGCACCTGGATCGCGGAGATCAGGGACCACATCCGGGCGCTGCGCACGGCGGCGTGGCGTACTTCCTGGGAGGCGCTGCGGTAGCGGTCGAGGAAGAGTTCCTCGCCGCCGATGCCGCGCAGGACGCGCAGTCCGGCGACGGTGTCCGAGGCCAGTTCGGTGGCGCGGCCCGCCTTCTCGCGCTGGAAGTCGGCCCGTCGGGTCGCCCGGGGCAGCAGGGGCAGTACGGCGACCGCCAGCACGGGCAGGCCCACGGCGACCACGACACCGAGCGCGGGCTGGTAGACGACCAGTCCGACGCAGACGACCACGATGGTGACCGCCGCAGCCGTGAACCGCGACCAGGCCTCGACGAACCAGCCGATCTTCTCGACGTCACCCGTGGAGACGGCGACGACCTCACCGGCCGCGACGCGCCGGGTCAGCGCCGAGCCCAGCTGTGCGGCCTTGCGGGCCAGCACCTGCTGAACGCGGGCGGCCGCCGTGATCCAGTTGGTGACGGCGGTGCGGTGGAGGAAGGTCTCGCCGATCGCGGTTCCGGCACAGCACAGGGCCAGCAGACCGCCCGCGAGGGCGAGGCTCGTCCCGGAGCGGTCGACGACGGCCTGTACGGCGACGCCGACGCAGAACGGCAGGGCGGAGACGGACAGGAAGTGCAGCAGCCCCCAGGCCAGGGCCTTCAGCTGTCCGCCCAGCTGGTTCCGGAAGAGCCACCACAGAAATCGGGGACCCGAGCGTGCGTCCGGCACACCTGGATCGGGATACGGAAGGTCTTGAATCTGCATGACGTCCCAGTGGCTCGTGTCAGTGGGGGGATCAGGGATGGGGGTGGTGAGTTGATGGGGTGCCGATGCGTGGTGTGGGGACGCGCACGGCGGCAGCAAACCGTGACAGGTTCGCGTCGCAGCGTGGTCGGACGCAAACGGTTTTCCGCTGCGCCGCACAGTTCCGGTCCCCTCCGGAACGCAGCACCGGCGATCCCCCGGCCACGCTGTACGCGGTGCCACCATGGAGCGATGCGGAACAGCGGAGCATGGCGGTCGAGGGGCGCGACGGCGGCCCTCGGCTCCCTCCTGGCGGTCATGGCGATCCTGACCGCGTGCGAAGGCGCGCGGCACGGCACAGGCACGGGCGGCAAGGGCGCCCCCACGCGCCCGGCCGCCACCATGGACCCGACGCGCATCCCGGGCGTCGGCGACCGCTGGCAGCGGCGCATCCCCGCGGACTCCCGCCAGGTCGTGGCGGTCTACGGCGAGGGCAAGGACGCCGCGAACTCCACGGTCGTGCTGTACATGAGGCAAGGCTCCACCTGGGAAAGCACCCGCAGCTGGCCCGCGCACAACGGCAAGAAGGGCTGGACGACCGACCACCGCGAGGGCGACAACCGCAGTCCTGTCGGTGTGTTCACGCTGAGCGACGCGGGCGGCGTACTGAAGGACCCCGGGTCCAGGCTGCCGTACACGAGGTCCGCGGCCTTCGCGGCGCCGCGCTGGTGGGCGAAGTCGTACTGGCACGACTTCGACTTCGTCATCGCCATCGACTACAACCGTGTCAAGGGCACCCCGCCCAACGACCCCACTCGCCCCGAGGGCGAGGCCAAGGGCGGTGGCATCTGGTTGCACATGGACCACGGCAGCGGCACGTCGGCCTGTGTCAGTCTGTCCGAATCGGCGATGGAGTATCTACTGCGCACGCTCGATCCGGACCGGCATCCCGTGGTGGTGATGGGGGACAGGGCCGACCTGAAACGCTCGCACTGACGCAGCAGGCATCGTTGCGGCGAATGCCCAACTCCCCGTAGAACACCGGCCATGAAGAGACGGATCGTCATGTCCATGCTCGCCGGAGCGACCCTCCTGGCGACCTCGGTCCTCGGGGCGTCCCCCGCCCGATCGGCCGACGTGCCCGCCGAGTTCGGCACCGACTGGCACGACCCCATCACCGCCGCCCCGCCCATCACCGAACCGTCCGGCAAATCCTGCCAAGTCACCGTCGCCGAGGCTCAGTTCCGCGACTTCACCCCGTACAAGGGCACCTACACCCCGCCCGAAGGCTGCGGCGACCGCTGGAGCAAGGTCGTGCTGCGCATGGACGGCAAGGTCAAGGGGCGCCAGTACGACCGGCTCGGCTATCTGCACGTAGGCGGCGTCGAGATCTTCCGTACGTCGACTCCGGAGCCGTCACCCGACGGCATCGAGTGGTCCGTGGAGAAGGACGTCACCCGCTACAGCGACACCCTGCGCCGCGGCCAGGACGTCGAGATGCTCATCGGGAACGTCGTCGACGACACGTACACCGGCGTCATCGACGTCAAGGTCATGCTGACGTTCTATGCCGGCCGCGCTGCCGAGGCCACCGGCGGCCCGGTCGCGACCCTCGACAACCCCGCGGCCACCCCCGACCGCGTCCTCACCCTCCAGGACGGCACCCTCACCACCCCGCGCAACAGCGAACGCATCGTCGCCGAGGTGTACGCCACCGGATCCGGCGGCGGCTGCGAGGAGTTCTGGTACCTGTCCGCGCCCGACCCGGCGCCCTACTCCTGCAAGGCCGCCGGTGGCCCCTACCGCGAGGTGCAGATCAAGGTCGACGGCCGGCTCGCCGGAATCGCCGCGCCGTTCCCGCACGTGTGGACCGGCGGCTGGTCCAACCCCTTCCTCTGGTACGTCGTTCCGGGACCGCGCGCCTTCGACGTCAAGCCGATCGAATACGACCTGACTCCCTTCGCCGGCATCCTCAACGACGGCCGCCCGCATCGCGTCGAGGTCTCCGTCGTCGGCGTCCCCGAGGGGCAGAGCGGCTGGAGCGCACCGGTGAACGTCCTCGTCTGGCAGGACGCGAAGAGTACGCAGGTCACCGGGAAGCTCACCGCGCACCGGGTCGGTGACCTCGCCAACTCCTCGACGTACACGCCCGGTTCGGAGCACCGGGTGGACACGGAGGGTGGGCACCGGCTGACCGTCGCCGGCTATGTCGACACCTCGCACGGGCGCGTGGCGACCACCGTCCGCCGTGCGCTGAGCAACACCTCCGTCCACCGCTGGACCGACGGCGAGAACCTCGACGCGCTCGACGCCACTTGGACGGACGCCCTGTCCGTCACGGTCGACGGGCACGGGCCCGCCCGCACCACGCGCACCGAGCGGACGTACACCATGGACGGCACGATCACGCTGGGCGCGGGCGACCGGCTGCGCACCGTGCTGACCCTCGGTGACCATGCCGCGGCCGTCACGTCGTACGGCGACCGGCGCATCTCCTGGTCGCGGCTCGACGACACCTACACCGGTGACGCCGCCTGGACGATGAACGTGCCGCGCGACCAGCGGAAGGCGGTCGGTACGACGAGCGAGCGCTACCGGCTGCACGGCTCGGACGGCTGCTACGACCGCTCGCTGACCAGCGTCCAAGGGGTGCTCACGGAGGACAACAGAGGCTGCTGAGACGGGTGGTGTGCGATGCGTCACTCGGGGCGCGATTTACACGGATGCAACACGGGGGTCTTGTGTCAGGACATCATGACCCTCAAAGTGATCGGCACGGAATCCGCTTTCCGTATGGCAGAAGTCCCAACCGTCCCTGGGGGCTTCTGTGTGCCGCCGTCCCCAAGGAGTCCCCGTGCCGCCGTCCGTACCGTCCCTTCCGCGACGCGTCGCACGCATGCTGCGTACCTCTCTCTTCGCGCAGGTCGCCTGCGCGCTCGTACTCGGAATCGTCGTCGGGAAGCTGTGGCCCGGCTTCGGCGCGGATCTTCAGCCGCTCGGCGACGGTTTCATCCGGCTCATCAAGACGATCATCTCCCCGCTCGTGTTCTGCGTGGTCGTCGTCGGTATCGCCAAGGCCGGTGACCTGAAGGCGTTCGGCCGGATCGGGCTGAAGGCCCTGATCTGGTTCGAGGTCGCGAGCACGCTCGCGCTGCTCATCGGGCTCCTCGCCGCCAACCTGGTCCAGCCCGGGTCCGGGATGAACGTCGACCCGTCCACGCTCGACGCCTCGGCGGTCGACGCGAAGACGGGCGGCGGACACCTGCCCTCGACGACCGAGTTCGCGCTGAACGCCCTGCCCACCAGTTTCATCGGCGCCTTCGCCGAGAACTCCCTGCTGCAGGTGCTCGTCCTGGCCTGTCTGGTGGGTGCCGCGCTGCTGCACCTCGGGCACACCAAGGTGCCGCAGGTGCTGCCCGCCATCGAGCAGGCCCAGGAGATCATCTTCGCGATCGTCGGCTTCGTGATGCGGCTGGCCCCCATAGCGGTGTTCGGCGCCATGGCCGTCCTGATCGGCAACTACGGGCTCGGCGTGATCGAGACCTACGGCAAGCTGATCATCCTGTGCTACGCGGCCGCGGCGCTCTTCATCGCGCTCCTCGCCGTCGCCCTGAAGGTCGTCACCGGGCTCAGCCTCTGGAAGTTCCTGCGCTACATCCGTGAGGAGATGCTGCTCGCACTCGGCACCGCGTCCACCGAGTCGGTCCTGCCGCGCGTGATGCAGAAGCTGCGCAAGGCCGGCGCCCGTGACGACGCCGTGGGTCTGGTGCTGCCGACGGGCTACTCCTTCAACCTCGACGGCGCCTCGCTCTACCTGTCCATCGGCACGCTGTTCATCGCCCAGGCCGTGGGTGTCGACCTCAGCCTCGGCCAGCAGGTCACCGTGATCCTGGTCCTGATGCTGACCAGCAAGGGCATGGCGGGCATCCCCGGCTCGGCGTTCCTCGCCCTGTCCGCGACCGCCTCCTCGCTGGGTGCCATCCCGGCCGGAGCCGTCGCCCTGCTCCTCGGCGTGGACCGCATCATGGACTCGATGCGCGTCGTCACCAACCTGCTCGGCAACTGCGTCGCCGTCTTCGCGGTCTCGCGCTGGGAGGGCGCGCTGGACAAGGAGTGGGCGAGGAAGGTCCTGGACGGCGAGATCGTGGTCGAGCTGGACGACGAGGAGTCGGAGAAGGCGGAGCCCGGGAAGGCGGAGAAGGCTGAGCTAAAGAAGCCCGAGACGTCCGAGGCCTCCGAGTCCGGGGAGCCGGTCGCCGTGCCCGCCCAGACGGACAAGGAGACCGCCTCCGGGGCCAGTTGACCCCACCCCCACCAACAGGCCGCGGCCCCCTCCACACCACTGGAGGGGGCCGCGGCCTGTCCCGCTTTGCTGCTCAGCCGGCGCCGCCGGGTTCGCGTCCGCCGCTCAGCAGCGCCGCTCCCCACCCCTGTCGATCAACGTGTCCAGCAACTCGCCCAACACGCCCCGCTGTTCGTCCGTCAGCGGCGCCAGGATCTCCTCCGCCGCCGACCGCCGCGCACCGTGCAGCTCCCGCAGGGCTCCCCGTCCGTCGTCGGTGAGCTCGATTCGGATCACCCGTCGGTTCGTCGGATCCGGCACCCGTCGTACCTTCCCGCTTGCCTCCAGCCCGTCGACCAGCGACGTCACCGCACGCGGGACCACCTCCAGGCGCTCGGCGAGATCGGCCATCCGGGGCGGTGAGCCGTAGTGCGCGAGCGTGCGCAGCAGACGGGACTGGGCCGGGGTGATGCCCACGCCACACTGCTGCAGATGCTGTTTCTGGATGCGGTGGACCCGGCGGGTGAAGCGCAGGAGCTGCTCGGCGAGCGGGCCGTCGGGATCGGGGGTGGTCATGCGGGAACAATATCAGGACGACGTTCATTGTGAGCATAGGTAACAATGAGCTAAGCTCCGTCAGTCCGCATCACCACACCTTCCGTAGGAGCCCATGCACCCCGACAAGGAACCCACCTGGACACCACTCGCCGCGGAGAAGGAACAGCCCCGGCAGGTGCGCCGCATCCTCAGACTCTTCCGCCCGTACCGCGGGCGCCTCGCCGTGGTCGGCCTGCTCGTCGGCGCCGCGTCGCTGGTCGGCGTTGCCACGCCGTTCCTCCTCAAGGCGATCCTCGACGTCGCGATCCCCGAGGGCCGCACCGGCCTGCTCAGCCTGCTCGCGCTCGGCATGATCCTCAGCGCCGTCCTCACCAGCGTCTTCGGCGTGCTGCAGACCCTGATCTCCACGACGGTCGGCCAGCGCGTCATGCACGACCTGCGCACCTCCGTCTACGGCCGCCTCCAGCGCATGTCGCTCGCCTTCTTCACCCGCACCCGCACCGGCGAGGTCCAGTCCCGCATCGCCAACGACATCGGCGGCATGCAGGCCACCGTCACCTCCACCGCGACCTCCCTGGTCTCCAACCTGACCAGCGTGGTCGCCACGATCGTCGCGATGATCGCGCTCGACTGGCGCCTGACCGTCGTCTCGCTGCTCCTGCTGCCGGTCTTCGTCTGGATCAGCCGCCGCGTCGGCAACGAACGCAAGAAGATCACCACCCAGCGCCAGAAGCAGATGGCCGCGATGGCCGCCACCGTCACCGAGTCGCTCTCGGTCAGCGGCATCCTGCTCGGCCGCACGATGGGCCGTTCCGACTCGCTCACGAGCGCCTTCTCCGACGAGTCCGAGCGGCTGGTCGACCTCGAAGTGCGGTCGAACATGGCCGGCCGTTGGCGGATGGCCGTGATCGGCATCGTCATGGCCGCCATGCCCGCCGTCATCTACTGGACCGCGGGGACGGCCCTCCAACTCGGCGGCCCGCAGGTCTCGATCGGCACGATCGTCGCCTTCGTCTCGCTCCAGCAGGGCCTGTTCCGCCCGGCCGTCAGCCTGCTGTCCACCGGCGTCCAGATCCAGGCCTCGCTCGCGCTCTTCCAGCGCATCTTCGAGTACCTCGACCTGCCCATCGACATCACCGAGCGGGAGGACCCCGTCCACCTCGACCGCGTCAAGGGCGAGGTCCGGTTCGAGAACGTCGAGTTCCGGTACGACGGGAAGAGCGGCGCGATCCTCGACGGCATCGACCTCACCGTCCCGGCGGGCGGCAGCCTCGCGATCGTCGGCCCGACCGGCGCCGGAAAGTCGACGCTCGGCCATCTCGTGCCGCGGCTGTACGACGTGACGGGCGGCCGGGTCACCCTCGACGGCGTGGACGTGCGCGACCTCGACTTCGACACCCTCGCCCGCTCGGTCGGTGTCGTCTCGCAGGAGACGTACCTCTTCCACGCCTCCGTCGCCGACAACCTGCGCTTCGCCAAACCGGACGCCACCGACGAGGAACTGCACGCGGCGGCCAGGGCGGCCCAGATCCACGAGCACATCGCCGCCCTGCCCGACGGCTACGACACGGTCGTCGGTGAGCGCGGCCACCGCTTCTCCGGCGGCGAGAAGCAGCGCCTGGCCATCGCCCGGACGATCCTGCGCGACCCGCCCGTCCTCATCCTCGACGAGGCGACCAGCGCCCTGGACACCCGCACCGAACACGCCGTCCAGGAGGCCATCGACGCCCTGTCCGCCAACCGCACCACCCTCACCATCGCCCACCGCCTGTCCACCATTCGGGGCGCCGACCAGATCGTGGTCCTCGATGCCGGACGCGTGGCCGAACGGGGCAGGCACGAGGAACTGTTGGAGCGGGACGGCCGCTATGCGGGGCTGGTCCGCCGGGACGCCCAACTGGAGCCGACGGGGTAGCGTTATGCCGGATTTGTAAGCATGCGCGGGTTACCGTTCGCGCATGTACCTGAACACTCCGTCACGGAGAACGATTCGACTGACACGCCGGGGCCGTATCGCTCTCATCGCCGGCGGCGCCGTCGTGGCCGGCACCGCCGTGGCGGTGCCGCTGCTGAGCCCGGGCAAGGAGCAGCCGAAGCCCACCTCGGTGGTGATCCCGGAGGGCTGGCGCGCGAGCCAGGTCTACGAGGCCGTCGACAAGGCCCTCGCCCTGCCGCCGGGTTCAACGAAGAAGTCCCTCGAAAAACTCGACCTGAAGTTGCCGGGCGACGCCGAGGGCAACCCCGAGGGCTACCTCTTCCCGGCGACGTATCCGCTGGAGCGCGACGGCAAGAAGGCGACGCCGGAGTCCCTGCTGTCGGCCATGGTCGACACCGCGAACAAGAAGTTCAACGGCGCCCCGATCGCCGCCGGGGCGCAGCGCAACGCCATGAACGTCTATCAGGCGGTCACCATCGCGAGCATCGTCCAGGCGGAGGCGGCCAGCAGTACCGACATGGGCAAGGTGGCGCGGGTCGTCTTCAACCGGCTCGAACGCGGGATGCCGTTGCAGATGGACTCCACCATCAACTACGCGCTGGGCCGCTCCACCCTTCGGACCACCGAGGCCGACACCCGGATCGAGAGCCCCTACAACTCGTACCAGCGCATGGGCCTGCCGCCCACACCGATCGACAACCCGGGCGAGGAGGCGATGCGCGCAGCGATCAACCCTTCGCCGGGCGACTGGCTGTACTTCGTCACGGTCAAGCCGGGCGACACCCGCTTCACGGCCGACTACGCGGAACACGAGCGCAATGTCACCGAGTTCAACGCCGAGCAGAAGGCGAGGGCGGCGAGCGCGAAGCCGACGAAGTGACCGACGGAGCGTCGGCGCGGCCCTTCGGGGGCCCGGCCACCGATCAGCTGACCGGCAACCGGTACGTCACGCGGCGACCGTCTCCTCGGACAGCAACCGTCTGATGTCCCGGACGGCCGCGCGGCCGGCCCGGTTGGCGCCGATCGTGCTGGCGGACGGGCCGTAGCCGACGAGGTGGACGCGGGGATCGGCGACCGCGCGCGTCCCCTCGATACGGATCCCGCCACCCGGCTCGCGCAGGCGCAGCGGGGCCAAGTGGTCGACGGCGGGCCGGAAACCGGTCGCCCACAGGATGACGTCGGCAGCGATGTGCCGCCCGTCCTGCCACTCCACCCCGTCCGGCGTGATCCGGTCGAACATGGGCTGCCGGTCCAGGACCCCGTCCGCGAGCCCCTGCCGGATGGCGTCGTTCAGCGGCAGCCCGGTGACCGAGACGACACTCTTCGGCGGCAGTCCCTGCCGGACCCGCTCCTCCACGAGCGCCACCGCCGACCGGCCCACGTCCTCGGTGAAGGGGCCCTCGCGGAACACCGGCGGACGCCGCGTGACCCACGTCGTGGCCGCCGCGTACTGGGCGATCTCCAGCAGATGCTGGGTACCGGAGGCGCCGCCGCCCACGACCACGACCCGCTGTCCGGCGAACTCCTCGGGCCCGGGGTACTGGGCGGTGTGCAACTGCCGCCCCAGGAACGTCTCCTGCCCGGGGTAGCGCGGCCAGAACGGCCGGTCCCAGGTGCCGGTCGCGTTGATCAGCGCCCGCGCCGACCAGGTCCCCGCCGAACTCTCGACGAGCAGCCGCCCGTCCGGGCCCTCGCGCACGGCACGCACATCCACGGGCCGCCGCACCCGCAGGTCGAGGGTCCGCTCGTAGGTGTCGAAGTACTCGGCGATGACCTCGGACGACGGCCGCTCGGGAACGGCGCCGGTCAGCTCCATGCCGGGCAGCGAGTGCATCCCGTGCACCTTGCCGTACGTCAGGGACGGCCACCGGAACTGCCAGGCGCCGCCCGGAGCGGGGGAGTGGTCGAGGACGACGAAGTCGCGGCCCGGCTCGAAACCGGTGCGCCGCAGGTGGTAGGCGCTGGACAGACCCGCCTGACCAGCGCCTATGACGACCACGTCGACTGCCTCGACCGCCTCTGTGTTGTTCACGCTTCTACCAACCGCCCAGGGGGCGCGGATCTTCCCCCGAGGCACTCTCCCCCCCCGGAGGCCCGGACGTCAGCGCCCGCCCGCGACGAGCAGCGGAACACCGCCCTCGGCCTCGGCTGCCGCGACCGTACCGCCGAGCAGACCGCGCGCCGCCAGCTCGGGGATCACCCCCTCCCCGAACCAGTACGCCTCCTCCAGATGCGGATACCCCGACAGCACGAAGTGCTCGACACCCAGCGCGTGGTACTCCTCGATCCGCTCGGCCACCTCGGCATGACTGCCGACCAGCGCCGTCCCCGCACCACCGCGGACCAAGCCGACGCCCGCCCACAGGTTCGGGTAGATCTCCAGATCGGCACGGGAGCCGCCGTGCAGGGCGAGCATCCGCTGCTGCCCCACCGACTCGCTGCGCCCGAGCGCCGCCTGCGCCGCCGCGACGGTGTCCGCGTCGAGGTCGTCGAGCAGCCGGTGGGCGGTCGCCCAGGCGTCCGCCGACGAATCGCGCGAGATGGTGTGCAGCCGGATCCCGAAGCGGACCGTACGGCCCTCCCGCTCGGCGAGCGAGCGGATCCAGTCGATCTTCTCCTTGACCTGTGCGGGCGGTTCGCCCCAGGTCAGATAGACGTCCGCGTGCCGCGCCGCGACCGGCCCGGCCGCCGGGGAGGAGCCGCCGAAGAACAGCTGCGGCACCGGGTCCGGCGGCAGCGCGGTCAGTCCGCCGTCGACCTGGTAGTGCTCGCCGTGGAAGTCGTACGGCTCACCGCGCCACACTCCGCGTACGACGGAGAGGAACTCGTCCGTCCGGGCGTACCGCTGATCGTGGTCCAGGCGGTCGCCGAAGCGGCGCTGCTCGCCCGAGTCACCGCCGGTGACGACGTTGAGCAGCAGCCGCCCGCGGGTGACGCGCTGGTACGTCGCCGCCATCTGTGCGGCGAGCGTCGGCGAGATCAGGCCCGGCCGGAACGCGACCAGGAACTTCAGGCGTTCGGTGTGCTGGGCGAGGGCGACGGTGGTCAGCCAGGCGTCCTCGCACCAGGTGCCGGTCGGGGTGAGGACCGCCTCGAAGCCCAACCGCTCGGCGGCCTTGGCGATCTGGGCGAGGTAGTCGATGTCGGGGGTGCGTACGCCGCTGAGCTTCCCGGCCTGGTGGGACCCGTACGCGTGCCGGTCCACCAGGGTGCGGCCGTCCCCGCCGGTCGGCAGGAACCAATGCAGACGGACGGTCATGTCACGAACCTTCCGAGGCGCGGTCCTCAGTCGTCGACGGCGGCAGATCGCCGTTGTACCGCGTGTCCACGAAGTCCCCGAAGTCCACCTTCTTCGGGATGAGCTTCAGCTCGGTGAAGGTGTCGGCGATCTCTTGCTCGGAGGCGATGACCGGCTTGTCCAACGCGACCGAGATCCGGGTCGCGTTGGTGCGCTTCACCGAGGCCAGCGCGACCTCGTAGGGCAGCCCGGTGTCCTTCGCCCAGACCTTGGCCCACTCCTCCTGGTGGTCGTACACCCACGCCGTGGCGCGCCGCAGCCGCTCCAGGTAGTCCTTGATGGCGGCGGCCTTCTTCTTGTCCTGCAGCGCGGAGGGCGCCGCGACCTGGAAGGTGAGGCCGTTGGTGATCCCGTCGCCGGTCGTCAGGATCCGGCCCTGCTTGGACTGGAGCACCTGGGAGGTGTACGGATCCCACACCGCCCACGCGTCGACCTTGCCGGCGGTGAACGCGGCCAGCGCGTCGGCCGGCTGGAGGTACTTGACGTCGACGTCGCCGAGGCTCAGCCCGACCGCCTTGAGGGACGCGACCAACTGGTAGTTGGCGGAGGAACCCTGCGCCACCGCGATCGACTTGCCCTTGAGCTGCTCGGGCTTCGTCAGCTTCGAGTCGCTCGGCACGAGGATCGCGTCGCCCTTGGAGGTGCCCTTGAACGCCGCCACCGCCGTGATCTTCGAGCCCGCACCGGCTGCGAAGACCGGCGGGGTGTTGCCGACACCGCCGATGTCGACGGCCTTGGCGTTGACGGCCTCGAGCAGCGGGGGGCCGGAGGTGAAGGTAGACCACTTGATCTTGTAGTCGAGGTTCTTGAGCTCTCCGGCGGCGCGCAGGATGGCCTCCGAACCGCCCTTCTGGTCACCGACGTTGAGGGTGAGGGAGCCCGATCCGTCGGTGTCGCCGCCGGTCGAGGCCGACGAGCTGCCTCCGCAGGCGGACAGGAGCAGGGCCAGGGGGAGAAGCAGTGCGGCGGGGACGAGGCGACGTCGCATGACGGATCCGTTCTGTGGAACTGAGGTGGGAATGAGGGAGGGGAAGGAATGGGGGAGGAGGGAGGCGGAAGGAGGGGGTGGGGGCTCAGGCCGCTTCGGCGGCGGTGTCGACGCCGAGACGCTCCAGGAGGCCGGCACGCAGTTCGGCGAACCGGGGGTCGGTGATGTCGCGGGGGCGGTCGAGGTCGATGCGCCGCTCGTGCGCGATGACCCCGTCGTCCATCACGAGGACACGGTCGGCGAGGAGTACGGCCTCCTCGACGTCGTGCGTGACGAGCAGCACCGCGCAGCCGCGCCGCTGCCACAACTCGCCCACCAGGCGCTGGGCCTTGATGCGGGTGAGCGCGTCGAGCGCGCCGAACGGCTCGTCGAGCAGCAGCAGATCGGGCTCGCGGACCAACGCCCGTGCGAGGGAGGCCCGTTGGGCCTCACCGCCGGAGAGGGTCTTGGGCCAGGCATCCGTACGGTGGTCCAGGCCGACCTCCTTCAGCGCCTGCTCGGCGACCGCGCGCCCGGGCTTGCCCGGCAGGCCCAGCAGCACGTTGCGCCACACCTTCTTCCACGGCATGAGCCGCGGCGCCTGGAAGGCGACGGCCTTGCGGCGCGGCACCAGGACGGTGCCCTCGATGTCGCGGTCGAGACCGGCGAGGATGCGCAGCAGGGTGGACTTGCCGCAGCCGCTGCGCCCGAGGAGGGCGACGAACTCGCCCGGCCGGACGTCGAGATGGAGCCGGTCGATGACGGCGCGCCCGTCGAAGGAGCGGGTCAGCCCCGCCACATGCACGGCCTGCGCGGTCTGTGCGGCCTGCCCCGCCTGGGTGGCCTGGGGGCTCACCGGCCGGTGAACGTCGGTCGCCATTGCAGTAGCAGCCTTTCGAGGGAGCGGACGATGAAGTCGGCGAGCAGGCCGAGGAAGGCGTAGACGATCAGGCAGACGACGATCACGTCGGTCCGCAGGAAGTCCCGCGCCTGCACCATGAGGAACCCGATGCCGGAGTCGGCGTTGACCTGCTCGGCGAAGACGAGGGCCAGCCAGGCGATGCCGAGCGAGTAGCGCAGGCCGGTCAGGGCCCCCGGCAGTGCGCCGGGCAGCACGACGTGCCGTACCAGCCCCCACCTGGACAGCCCGAGCGACTCACCGGCCTCGATCAACTGGGAGTCCACGCCGCGGATACCGGCGTACACATTGAGGTAGAGCGGGAACGTCACGCCGAGCGTGATGATGGCGACCTTGGGCGCCTCGCCGATGCCGAACCAGATGATGAACAGCGGGATGAGCCCGACGAACGGCACGGTCCGCAGCATCTGCACGGGTGCGTCCACCAGGTCCTCGCCGATCCGGAACAGGCCCGAGACCAGGGCGAGTCCGGTCCCGACGAGGGTGCCGAGCGCCAGCCCCGCGGCGACCCGTGTGAGGGACGTGCCCATGGCCGAGGACAGCGACCCGTCGGCGATCAGATCGCCCGCGACCTGGGCG
This sequence comes from Streptomyces sp. cf386, assembly GCF_900103585.1. Lineage (GTDB taxonomy): Bacteria > Actinomycetota > Actinomycetes > Streptomycetales > Streptomycetaceae > Streptomyces. The sequence goes on along the minus strand of NZ_FNHV01000001.1, from coordinate 478,681 downwards.
ATGCGGCCGGGTGAGGCGAGGACGTCGGCGGTCAACACGCCTGTGCTGCTGAGCAGTTGCCACAGGGCGAGGAGCAGGACGGGGCCGGAGGTGCGGCGCAGCCAGCGGGGGACGTGCGTGCGGCGGGAGGAGGTGGGGACGAGGGGTTCGAGGTCGGGTGGGGAGGGGGTGGAGGCGGCGGTGGAGGTCGCGGTGGTGGCGGCCTTGACGACTGTGTCACCGGATATATCGGAAATATCCGGCTCTGAAGAGTCGGGTGGGGCGTGGCTGATGCTCATGAGTGCTCCACGGGGGAGAGCGGCCGATGGGGGCATGCGCTTCGGCGCCGCCACGTCTCACGGGGACGTCAGACGTGCGGGTGGAGCGGTGCCGTGAGGCGGCGGAGGTGGCAGCTGTGAGAGGAAAAAGGGCGTCAGCAGCCGCGGCGACACGCGGCGGAGGCCACCCGCAGCAGGTCGATGTGACCGCGCGTGGTGAGCAGGGCTGAACGCAACATGCCGCTGAAAGTAGCCAGCCTGCGTGGCGACGGTCAACGGTGTCTCGCGAAGTGGACCTTGCGTATCACGGCTCGACCGCCACCCGGGGTCGTCTCCTTGGCTGCGAACTCCGGTGGATGGGCGAGGATGGAGGGCATGTCAGACGCCTTCACCACCCGAGTTCTGAACGTCGCCTCCGGCTCCTCGGAGCGGGTCGTGGACCTCACCGCCGACTGCGAGGCCTTCCTGCGGGAGGCGGCGGGAGGCCGCGACGGCCTGCTGAACATCTTCGTGCCGCACGCGACGGCCGGCATCGCGATCATCGAAACGGGCGCCGGCAGCGACGACGACCTCCTGGCCGCCCTCCACACCCTCCTCCCCGCCGACGACCGCTGGCAGCACCGGCACGGCAGCCCCGGCCACGGCCGCGACCACGTCCTCCCGGCCTTCGTCCCACCGCACGCGACCCTGCCGGTGCTGAGCGGACGCCTGGAGCTCGGGACATGGCAGTCGGTGTGCCTCGTCGACACCAACCGGGACAACCCGAACCGGCAGGTGCGGCTGAGCTTCCTGGGCTGACTGGTGTCGACGGGGGGCAGGTCAGGGCTGCGGGTATCCCCGCACCGCGCACTGGCGCACCATCTGCGGGCCGCTGACCTGCCCGTCCTCCGATGCCGTCCGGCTGTGTCCGGAGGGCGCGGGGCGGCCCTGGAGGCGGGACAGTTCGTCCGCGCAGCGCTGCAGGGCCACTTCCAGGACCTCGGGCATCGTCAGGGTGCCGCTGCCGTCCGGCGGGACGAGCCAGCGCAGCGTGCCCCAGCGGCAGTGCGGGGCGGGAGCGGTGATCCACGTCCCCGCGCCGAGCAGCCGTACACCGGTGCCGATCCACACGGTCTGCGGCTCCGGGGGCAGTAAGAACCCCACATGACGGCGTCGGGTGTCCAGCAGACTGGGCCCCGGTTCGAGCAGCGGCAGTTCCTCCAGGAGATCGGCGACGCGCAGGCCGAGTTGCTCCGGCACGATCAGCACGTCCCAGAACCGTCCGGCCGCGAGCAGCGCGACCCCGGTGATGCCGTTCTGCCACTCCTCCTTGCAGGCGCCGGGGTCCTCCGACGCCGCGGCCAGCCACTCCATTGACTTCGTCCACTCCATGAGCGCCAAGAAATGCCTCCTGATGACCGGTGGAGCCTCGGTGCGATGACCGGTGGGCCCTCAGTGCACCGGGTGGCCGGTGCCGCGGCCATACGTCGGCAGTTCAATTCCCCGTATGGGGCGAGCGCCCGCGCACCAAACAGGCAGAGAGCAGGGCGTGCGCCCCCGCGTCGGCGGAGTACGCCGGGCCATCCCTCCGTTTGTCCCCGATCTAGGGTGTTTGTTGTGGTGCGCTGGATTCAGCTGTTTCGCAGGCCGGCGACGGTGGCTCCCGTCGCTTCCGCCGGCGTTCCCGAGGAGGACCTCGGAGTGTCGTCCCGGCTGACCGCGCTGCGCGCGACGGTGGCCCGGATCGGCACCACGCTGGACGAGAACGCCACCTGCGCCGAGCTCACCCGGGAGGCCGTCCGGCAGGTGGGCGGCACCGCGGCGGTGCTGCGGGTCGGGAGCGAGACCGGGGCGGAGTACGAGGCCGTCGACGGCGACCCGGAGCTGCTGCCCGACGTCCAGTGGGCCATGGCCGCGACACGCGGAACGAGCGCCCCGAGGGAGGCCGCGGACACCATTCCCGCCGAGGCGTCCGGGGGTGTCCGGTCGGCGCTGTGCGTTCCCCTGGCCACCGACGGGCGCTCGTACGGCGGGCTGGTCTGCGCCCGCGACCGAGCGCCCTTCACCCCGGCGGAGACCGGCCTGCTCGCCCTCCTCGCCGAGCGCGCCGCCTCCCACATCCGGCACGCCCGGGAGCACGAGCGGGTCACGGGCATCGTCGGCAAGCTCCAGCGGGCCCTGCTCGCCGAACCCGGCCGCCCGCACCCGAACCTGGACGTCGCCATCCGCTACCTGCCCGTCGGGCAGAGCGCACTGGTCGGCGGCGACTGGTGCGAGACGGTCCGGCTGCACTTCGGCCGGACGTTGCTCGTCGTCGGCGACGTCATGGGGCACGGCCTTGAGGCCGCCGTGGACATGACGGCGTACCGCTCCTCGCTGCGCTACATCGCCTCCGCCGACCTTCCGCCGCACCGGGTGCTGCGCCAGCTCGACGACGGTGCCTCCGCAGAGCCCGAGCGCCGGCCGGCCACCTGTCTGATCGCCCGGGTCGACCCCAACCGCGGCCAGGTGACCTTCGCCAGCGCCGGCCATCTGCCCCCGGCCGTGATCGACGCGGAGGGCCGCACCTCACTGCTGCCGGTGCCGGTCGGCCCACCCCTGGGCACGGGCCTGGGCGGCTATGAGCCGGCCACCTACCGGCTGGACCCGACGCAGACGCTGGTGCTGTTCACCGACGGGCTCGTCGAGCACCGGGGCGAGGACATCGACCACTCCCTGGACCGGCTGGCCGGCGTCGGATTCGAGGCCACCGCCGGGGTCGAGGACGTCATCGACACGGTGCTGGCCCGCCTCGACGCCCGGCATGCCGAGGACGACGTCGCCGTACTCGCCGCCCAGCTGCACCAGCGCACGGAGCAGGACCTCGACGGACAACTGTGAGCTGTCCCGGCCTCACCAGTCGTCGTACTGGGCGCCGGAGACATACGGGTCGTGCCGCCGTCCCGCAGGCCTGGACGGCTGGTCGGTCGGCGGCCGGCCCGCCTCGCGCAGGGCGTCGCACCACGGGCAGTCGTCGGTGGTGTCGGCGTCGGCCCCGTCGCGGATGCCGGAGAAGGGGGGAACGTACTGTCGTCCGTCGATGGAAGCGGCTCCTGTCTCGATGGTGGGCGTAGGGCGGGTCGAACAGAACGCGGAGGGTGGGTCGAACAGACCACGGCTCCATCCGGGGGACCGGCTCACCCGACTGGGTGGTCGCGGGGGCCAACGGCGTACCACCGGCGCACACCGCGGCGTTGCCCCGGGCATGGACAGCATTGAGTCGGCGCGGCGCGTCTTCGGAGGCGATGCCGCACCCGTGACGTACGTCGTACCGGTCACCGGTGTCCGGACCCAGCCGTCGATCTACGCGGCGCTGGTCGCCGAGTGGCAGGCCAACGGCCGTGCCGTGCCACGGCGCCGCGACACATGGTGGGATTCGGTCACCGTGGCCGACGGCCCCGGGCAGGCCGTCACCTCCTGGGCGGTCGGGCGGTGGACGGGCCCGGTCAGGGCGATCGAGGCCGCACGGGAGAGCGACGAGCAGGCCGAGGCGACGGAGCGCGTACCGGCCGTCGTCGTCCCCCGCGGCCTTCCCGGGCCGGTGGAGCTGTGGGAGTGGCGCGGCAGTGGCGGGCGCGTCAGCGTCTCCGCCCCGCCCACACCCGACTGAGGCGCCCCGGGGCCGCCGCCGTGCCGCACGCCTGGCGCAGCGCCCGCTCCACGAGGCCGGGGTCGTACAGGGCGCCGGTGCCGTCGGGCGGCAGCAGCCACTCCAGGCGCCAGCCGGCGGACCGGTCGGGCGGCGGTACGGCGACCCACGATCCCCTGCCGACATGGCGTACGCCGGGCCCGACCCACCGGGTGACCGGATCGGGCGGCAGGAAGAAACCCACCCTGCGCGCCCCGCAGTTCACCAACACGGGGCCCGAGGCCCGCTGTCGGGCACGTCTGAGGAGATCCAGGGCGGCCAGGCCGAGGTGCTCGGGAACGGAGAGCACGTCCCACAGCTGCCCGGCCTCCAACAGGACCGCGTCCGCGCCCTCGTCCCACTGCCGCTTGCACGAGCGAGGATCCGTGGCGGCCGCGGCGAGCCACTCGACGGCCTGCTTCCCCATGGTGCCCTGCATGTCCAACCCCCAGCACTCTCTGCCCTGCCGTCCCGATCAGGGCCCTTCATGCTGATGGATATTTCTATGTGCCGGAAGGGGTGGCGCACTCTGGCGCGTCCTGGCGATTCAGGCCGACGCGTTCGACGGCAGCACGGCCGTTCCCCTTCGCCGCATACCAGCCATACAAACCCCCGATGCCCCTTCTCCGGCGCATTTCTTGTTCCGGTCAAAGGCCGAAGGCCGAGTTGGAGGAGCGGATCCCGGTCGGCCGGGTCGACCATGTGGGCCTGAACGTACGCGACCTGGCCGCACAGGCCACCTGGTACCGGCAGGCGTTCGGGCCGACGCCCGTCTTCGAGTTCCGCCTCGAAGGGTCGGGCCTCCGGTGGTCTGGCGACGCGGCGTGTGCGTGACGGGATCGACTAAGGGGGTTTTACGGTGGCTTGATGCAATATGTCCCCAGATGGGCCTTGCTGTCGTCGGGATGTGCACCTGCCGTGCTGATCGCCGGCTGGACGTTCGCGGCGCTGCTCGAAGGGCCCGCCTACGACCCCGCCACGCAGCCGATCAGCGCTCTGGCGGCCTCCGGTGCCGCGGGATTCTGGGTGATGAACGCGGCGCTGGCCGCCCTGGGTGTCTGCCACATGATCACCGCCCTGGGCCTGCGCCCGGCCGCACTGCCCGGCCGGGTCGCGCTCGGCGCGGGAGGAGCGGCCGCGTTCGTGGTGGCGCTGGTCCCGCCGCCGAGCAGCGGAGGTTCGCTGCGCCACGCTTCGGCGGTCGCGGTCGCCTTCACACTGCTGGCGGTGTGGCCGGTTCTGGCCGCCGACCGCGGTGGCGCGGCACCGTGGGGACTGAGGCCCGTGCCCTCCTTCATCGCGACCGCTCTGATGTTCGTGAGCGCGGCCTGGTTCGTGATCGAGATGTACGACGACGGTGCCGACGGGGCCGCTGAACGCCTGGTGACGGCCATCCAGTCCTTCTGGCCGTTCCTGGTCGTCGCCTCCTGCCTCCGCCACCCGCGCGAGGCGGAGGAACCCTCGCGATGACGAGAGGCCTGCGCGTTGCCGAAAGCCCTCCGCGCTGACGAGCGCCCGTCGCCTCGACCGGCGCCCCTCGCATTGCGGACTCCCCTGCGCTTGAATGCAGCGACCACATCACCGGTACGAGGGAGTCACACGTGCCCCGCCCCACCCTGACCCGCACCCTGCGCCGCACCGGCGCCCTCACCGCGGTCGCCTTCGCGGCCGCCGTAGCCCTCGCGGGACCGGCGGCGGCGCACGCGGAGGTCGAGGCGGAGGGCGCCCGGGCGCTCGACCAGAACGTCGCGCTGACGTTCAGCGCGGAGTCGGAGTCCGGCTCCGCCGGGATCAGCAAGCTGGAGGTGATCCTGCCCGAGGGCATCACCCCGGCCGACATCACCTACAAGGAAGGCCCCAAGGGCTGGAAGCTCGCCCCCACCGATCGCGGCTACACCGTGTCCGGGCCGAAGCTCGCGGTCGGGGAGGACGCCGAGTACGTCGTCTCCGTACGGCAGTTGCCCGACACCAAGACGCTCGTCTTCAAGACCCTGCAGTCGTACAGCGACGGTCAGGTGGACCGCTGGATCGAACTGGACGAGGAGAGCGAGGGCGACGACCACGGGCACGGCCACCCCGCGCCGCGGCTGGATCTCAAGGCCGCCGCACCCGGCGCGAAGGCCGTCAGCCCCACCCCCACCGAGGAACCGACCACGGCGGCGCCCTCGACCAGCGCGCCGTCGTCCCCTTCGGCGGAAGCTGTCGCGGACGAGAGCGACGGTGACGACGGCATGCCGGTGGCCCTGCCGATCGGCATCGGCGCGGCCGTCGTCGTACTCGGCGCCGGGGTGTGGTGGTTCAGGAGCCGGCGCGGCGGGGCTGCCTGAGACGGCGGCCGGGGAAGTCCGGCTGAGACGGCGGGCCTGGAACTCCATCTGAGACGGCGGGCGGGAACTCCCTGCCCTCCGCGCCCGACTCCTGAAGCGGTACGTGCGTCAGGAGGCCGTCGATGAAAGCACCCCAACTTGTGCCACCCGCTCTCTGCGGGTTTCTGCTGCTGCTCGCCCTGATCTTCACGGTGTCGTACGCCGTCGGATCCGCCGCCGGGCCGGTCGCGCCCGGCATGCACCGCTCGGGAACGAGCGGCGGCGGCGCGGACACCGGGGAGTTGGGGGACACGGGGGATATGGACATGCGGCACGGGGGCGGCCACTGATGGCCATCGAACCGCCCCTCCCGATGACCACCACGGACCTGACCGTGGGCGGAATGACCTGCGCGGCCTGCGTGCGGCGGGTGGAGAAGAAGCTCGCGAAGCTGGACGGCGTGACCGCGACGGTCAATCTGGCCACCGGCCGAGCCCGGGTGAGCCACCCGCCGGACGTCCGCCCAGAGGAACTGGTGGCGACGGTCGAACAGGCCGGATACACCGCCGCGTTGCCCGAGCCTCCGAAGAAACGGGAGTCCTCGGGTGAGCGGGAGCCCTCGGGTGAGCGGGAGTCCGACGACGTACGGCAGGAGCGCGTCCGGCTGCTGGTCACCGCCCTGCTCGCGATGCCGGTGCTCGTGCTGTCGATGGTGCCCGCCTGGCAGTTCCGCAACTGGCAGTGGCTGTGCTTCGTGCTGGCCGCGCCGGTCGCCGTGTGGAGTGCCTGGCCGTTCCATGTGCGGGCGCTGCGCGGGCTGCGGCACTCGACGGCGACCATGGACACGCTGGTCTCCCTGGGCGTGGTGGCGTCCTTCGCCTGGTCGGCGTACGCCCTGGTCCTGGGCGGTGCGGGCGTGCCGGGGATGCGGATGCCGTTCAGCCTGCTCACCTCCGCGTCCGACGGCGTCGCGCACCTGTACCTCGAAGCGGCCGTCGGCGTCCCGCTGTTCGTGCTGGCCGGGCGCTTCCTGGAGGCACGGGCGCGGCACGGCACCGGTGCGGCACTGCGCTCCCTCGCGCGGCTGGCAGCCAAGGAGGTGTCGGTGCGCGAGGACGACGGCACCGAACGCCTGGTCCCGATCGAGGAGTTGGCGGTCGGGCAGGCCTTCGTCGTGCGGCCCGGCGAGCGGGTCGCCACCGACGGGACCGTGGTGGAGGGCAACTCCGCCGTGGACCTGTCGCTCGTCACCGGCGAGAGCGAACCGGTCGAGGTCGGGCCCGGCTCGGCGGTCGTGGGCGGTGCCGTCAACGAGGGCGGGCTGCTGCTCGTACGGGCCACCGCCGTGGGCGCGGACACCCAACTAGCGCAAATCGCGAGGCTGGTGACGGAGGCTCAGGCCGGGAAGGCACGGGCGCAGCGGCTGGCCGATGCCGTGGCCGGGGTGTTCGTGCCCGTGGTGCTGGCGTTGGCCGTCACCGTGCTCGGGTTCTGGCTCGGGGCCGGGGCGGATCCGCAGGCGGCGATCACCGCGTGCGTGGCCGTCCTGGTCGTCGCCTGCCCCTGCGCGCTGGGCCTGGCGACACCGACCGCGCTGATGGCCGCCACCGGACGCGGCGCCCAGCTCGGCGTCCTGGTCCGGGGACCGCAGGCCCTGGAGGGGCTCCAGCACATCGACACCGTCGTCCTCGACAAGACCGGCACCCTCACCTCCGGGCACATGAGCGTCGCCCGTGTCACGGCAGTTCCCGGCGGGCTGGGCAAGGAGGCCGTGCTGCGGCTGGCCGGGGCGGTGGAGCAGGGCTCGGAACATCCGCTGGGCCGCGCGGTCGTCGCGTACGCCCGCAGGACCCTGGCCGGGCCGTTGCCCGAGGTGTCCCACTTCCGCGCGGAGGCGGGCCGGGGCGTGCACGGCCGGGTCGAGGGTCGGCTGGTGGAGGTCCTCGCGCCGGACGACGAGTTGCCCACAGCGCTCGCGGACGCCCTGCCGGTGGCGGAGGCCGCCGCGCACACACCGGTGCTCGTTCGGGTCGACGGGGCGACGGAGGCGCTGATCGAGATCGGCGACGTCGTACGCCCCGGCGCCTACCGGGCCGTGGACCGGCTGCGACGCCTCGGAGTGCACCCCGTGCTGGCCACCGGCGACCGCGAGGCACCGGCCCGGGCGGTCGCCTCCGCACTCGGTATCGAGGAGGTGCACGCACGTTGCACCCCCGAGGACAAGGCCGACCTCGTACGGGAACTGAGGGAGCAGGGCCGCCGGGTCGCGGTCGTCGGCGACGGCGTCAACGACGCGGCCGCACTGGCCGGAGCCGACCTCGGCATCGCCATGGGCACGGGCACGGATGTGGCGATCGGCGCCGCCGACGTGACCCTGGTGCGCGGCGACATCGAAGCCCTCGGGGACGCCGTACGGCTCGCCCGGCGCACCCTCGGCACGATCCGCGCCAACCTCCTGTGGGCCTTCGGCTACAACGCGGTGACCGTGCCGCTCGCCATGGTCGGCCTGCTCAACCCGATGGTCGCCGCCGTGGCCATGTCGGTGAGTTCACTGCTCGTGGTGGGCAACAGCCTGCGGCTGCGGGCGTGGCAGCCGGGGCCGGCGCAAGGGCGTGAGCGTGTAGCGGGCCAGGGCCAGGGCCAGGGCCAGGGCCAGGGCCAGGATCAGGTTCGGGGGCAGGGCCGGGGCCGGAGGCCTATGGGTGACGAGAAGGGAAACCGATGACCACATCCACGGCCGAGCGGCGGACCGAGTCCCGGGACTGGCGCCCGACCCGTCGCCGTATCGGGGACGGCCTGCTCGCCGCACTCGCCCCGATCGCCGCGTGCAGCGTCGCCCTGGGCGCGCTGACCACCTGGGTGAACTCCGGCAGCGCGGGCAGCCCGGCGCGGATCGCGGTGACCGAAGGGCGGGTCTTCCTGCCGTTCGGCGACGTCCGGGACACCGCCGCGTTCTTCCGGATCACCAACACCGGGGGCGCAGACGATCGGCTCCTGAAGGTGACGTCGTCCGCCGTCGGCGGAGAGGCCACGCTCAGCAGGCATCGCATGACCAGCGGCCGCATGGCCTACGCGCAGACGGTCGACTCGGCCAGCGTCCCGGCCGGCGACGGCCTGGACATGTCCCCGTTCGGACTGGACGTGACACTGCGGGCGAAGCCGGGTTGGCGGGCGGGTGACCTCGTACCGTTCACGCTGCACTTCGAGCACGGCGGGCGGGTCGAGGTGTCGGCGGTGGTGGTCCGCCCCGGCGAGGGCTGACGACTCGTGAGGCCGGCCGCGCACAGCGAGACCTTCACCTCTACTAGTCGGTCAGCGTGCGCGCACGGTTCCCTCGTGACGGTGTGTCCTGTATCACTCTTCTGGGCTTGAGTGCGGGACGGGGGTGCTGTGCGTACCCACCCGTGACGAGCGGGCCCAGGATGCGAGGATGAGGGCCGTCATGACTGCTGGGTGGTGTGTGCGCACGGTTCGGGCCGCGGTGTTCGCGGCCGTCTGTGTGCTGCTCGCTGCCCTCGGCCACGTACTGATGTCGGGCGCGACGGTCCCCTGGTGGACGTTGGCGGCCGGTGTCCTCCTCACGGGCGGTGCGGGCTGGTGCCTGGCCGGCCGCGAGCGCGGGCTTCCGCTGGTCGTGACCGTCGTGGTCGCCGCCCAGGGCGGACTGCACGCGGCCTTCGAGTACGCGCAGTCCCTGGCCCCTGGGGCCACCGGCACCGGGCACGCCATGGGCTCCAGCGACATGGGCTCGGCACACATGGGCTCCATGGACATGGGACACATGGGCATGAGCCACATGTCCGCGGGCCACATGTCCGGAAGAGACACCGTAGGCAACATGTCCGTAGGCAACATGTCCGTAGGTCACATGGACATGAGCCACGACATGGCGAGCATGTCCTCCCTGGGCATGCTCGCCGCCCACACCCTCGCCGCGCTGCTGTGCGGCTTGTGGCTGGGTCACGGTGAGCGTGCCGCGTTCCGGATCCTGCGGGCCGTCGCCGGATGGCTGGCCGCCCCGCTGCGGCTGTCGCTCGTCCTGCCCGTGCCGCCGCACCGCCCGCGTCTGCGTCCGCATCGCGCTCGTTCCGACCGGGCGCCGCGGCTGCTGCCGCTCGTTCACACGATCACCTCTCGGGGGCCCCCGGCGGGGACCGCTGTCGTCTGAGACAGCCGGTTCCCCGAGGCCGTACGGACACGGATGCCCGCAGTGGCGACCGCCGTACCGGTGTCGAGCAGTCGACGCCGACCGTGCCTCGGGCCGACGGTCGTACCTGTCGTACGGCCGTGTCCCGTACCCCCGGACACCTCCGGTACGGCGCGCCGTACGTCTGCGCGCGCCCTGGTATCCGACGGCGTCACCGTCGTGCCCGTCGCCGCCGTGCCGAAGTCCGGTCTACCGAGAAGGACTCAGGTGATCACTCCTGCCCTGCCCTCCTCACGTGTGACCCGCGTGAGACACACGAAGGCGGACACCCCCTCCAAAACGGCCTCCTGCGACGAGTCGACGACCGCCTGGGCGCTGGCCGCCCGCGGCGGTGACCCGGACGCGACCGACCGTTTCGTCCGCTCGCTGCACCGCGATGTCGTGCGGTACGTGGCCCATCTGTCCGCCGATCCACAGGCCGCCGACGACCTGGCGCAGGACACGTTCCTGCGTGCGCTCGGCAGCCTGCACCGGTTCGAGGGCCGATCCTCTGCACGCGCGTGGCTGCTGTCCATCGCGCGCCGCGCGGTGATCGACAGCCACCGGTACGCCGCCGCCCGGCCACGCCTCAGCGACACCGACGACTGGACGCTGCTGGCGGAACGCGCCCAGCCGACCGGACTGCCCGGCTTCGACGACGGCATCGCCCTGCTCGACCTGCTGGACGCGCTGCCCGACGAGCGCCGCGAGGCGTTCGTCCTGACCCAGTTGGCGGGCCTGCCCTACGCGGAGGCGGCCGAGATGAGCGACTGCCCCGTCGGGACGGTCCGCTCGCGCGTGGCCCGCGCCCGGGCGACCCTCGTCGAGCTGCTGACCGAGGCCGAGGCGGACACCGTGACCGCGGCCGAACCGGCTGCCGTGGCCGCCTGACCGGGAGCCCCGGTGTCAGTTCCCCCGGCCGGGAACTGACACCGGGTTCGCCCCGACTACTGGATCGGGCGGCGGAGATCCGCCTGTGCGTCCAGTGAATTCGGGGAGTTTCGATGCGTTCTCGTGTGTGGCGGGCTACGACGGCTGCGGTGCTCGGCGGCCTGCTGGCGGCGGGTTGCGGCAGTGAGGGGAGCGGAGACAGCGGGGACAGCGACCAGGCGGGCCCCACCGCAGGGAAGGGCGACTCCGCGGACTACCCGGTCACCGTCACCGACTGCACGGGCGCGAAGACCACTTTCGCCTCGGCCCCGAAGCAGATCGTCACCAGCAACGCCTCCAGCCTGGAGCTGCTGCTCCGGCTGGGCGCCGGGGACAAGGTGATCGGTACCGGCTTCCCGCCCGGCAAGGGCACCCTGCCCGGCGAACTCGACGCGCAGGCACAGCGGGTGAAGGTGCTCAGCGACACCGTCATCCCCAAGGAGAAGCTCCTCGGCTCCGGCGCCGACCTGTACATCGACACCTTCGCCTCGATGAACATGGGCGGCGGAATGGGGGACGCCCCGACCGAGGAGGAGTTCGAGGCGGCCGGCATCAAGCACACCTTCCTGAAGTCGACGGCCTGCGCCGCCATGAGCAAGAGCCCGGTCACCGATCTCTCCGCCGTCGAGGACGACATCACCTCGCTCGGCGCGGTCACGGGGACCAGCGCGAAGGCGAAGGAACTCGTCGCCGGGATGAAGGAGAAGATCGACGCCGTCCAGAAGGCGGTCGGGGGCACGCCCGAGGACGAGCGGCCCACCTACTTCTTCTTCGACTACGACGCCGGCACCAAGCAGCCCATGGCCGTCTGCAACCGCCAGGTCGCCAACGCGGTCATCGGCCTCGCCGGGGCGCGCAACGTCTTCGCCGACTGCGACGGTGACTTCAAGCAGGTCGGCTGGGAGGACGTGATCGCCAAGAACCCGGACTGGATCCAGCTCGGCGTGCGCGACCGGGGCAGCGACGCGGCGAACCAGAAGGCCTTCGACGAGGCGCAGAAGTGGCTGGAATCGAACTCCGCCACCAAGGGCCTGAAGGCCGCCGAGGAGGGCCGCTTCCTGCGCATCGGCTCCGAGCGGACCACCATCGCCGGTGTCACCAACGCCGACGCGGTCGAGGAGATCGCCAAGACCCTGTACCCCGGCAAGGTCGGCTGACCGTGGTCGACACCCTGGCCGGCCGGAAGGGCACGGAGAAGGGACAGGAGCGTACGCGTACGCGTTCCGTCCCCTCCGGACCGCTGGCGCTGGCCCTCGCCCTGGGACTGCTCGCCACCCTCACCGCGGCGGTGTCCTGGGGCTCGACGTCCATCCCAGCCGGTGAGGTGTGGAGCGTGGTCGGGCGCCGTCTGTCCGGCGAGGCCCCGCGCCCCGGCACCGACGACCTGATCGTCTGGCAACTCCGCGTCCCCCGAGCCCTGTTGGCGGCCCTCGTCGGCGCGGGGCTCGGACTCGTCGGTACGGCGGTGCAGGCGCTGGTGCGCAACCCGCTGGCCGACCCGTACCTCCTCGGCATCTCCAACGGCGCCTCCCTGGGCGCGGTCGCCGCGATCGTCCTCGGTCTCGGGGCCGGCGGGGCGCTGGGACTCGGACTGTCCGGGGCGGCCTTCGTCGGAGCTCTGGCCACCTTCGCGCTCGTGTGGGCCGTGGCCCGGCGGGGCGGGGGATTCGCGCCGCTTCGGCTGGTGCTGGCCGGGGTGGCGATCGGGCAGTTCCTGTCCGGGTTCACCAGCTACCTGGTGTTGCAGGCCGGGGACGAACAGCAGACCCACAGCGTGCTGTTCTGGCTCATGGGCAGCCTAAGCGGCGCGAACTGGGACCTGCTGGCGGTACCCGCGGTCGCGGTGCCGGCCGGCTGGCTGTGCCTCCAGGCACGCGCCCGGGGCCTGAACGCCCTGCTGATGGGCGACGAGACCGCGGCCGGGCTCGGCATCGACGTCACCCGGCTGCGGCGGGAACTGTTCACGGTGACCAGCGTGCTGACCGGCGTCCTGGTGGCGGTCTCGGGGGCGATCGCCTTCGTCGCGCTGATGGTGCCGCACGTATGCCGTCTGGTCGTCGGCGGCGACCATCGGCGTCTGCTGCCGGTCTCCGCGCTGTTCGGGGCGCTGCTGCTGGTGGTCGTCGACATCGTCTGCCGCACGGCGATGGACACCCAGGAGCTGCCGGTCGGCGTGGTCACCTCGCTGATCGGTGCTCCGGCCCTGCTGTATCTGCTGGACCGGCGTCTGGGGAGCGGAAGTTGAGGATCTGGGAGAGCTGGGGGATCCGGGGGATCTGGGGGAGCGGACATTGAGGATCGACATCGAGGACCTGCACGTCGCGTACGCGGGCCGTACGGTCGTCGCCGGCGCCCACCTGATCGCGGCCGAGGGGGAGATCACCGGCCTCGTCGGTCCGAACGGCAGCGGCAAGTCCACGCTCCTGCGCACCGTGTACCGGCACCTGAAGCCCACCGCCGGACGGGTGCTGCTCGCCGGGACCGACATCGGCGAGATGGCACCTGCCCGATCGGCCCGCCATGTCGCCGCCCTCCCGCAGGAGCGCGGCGGTGACTTCGAGCTGACCGTCCGCGAGGTCGTCGCCATGGGCCGTACGCCCTACAAGCGGGCCTTCGCCGGGGAGGACGCCACCGACCGGGACGTCGTAGCCCGCGCCCTCGGGGACGTCGGCATGGAGCGGCACACCGGGCGTCGCTTCACCGAGCTGTCCGGCGGTGAACGCCAACGCGTCCTGCTGGCCCGCGCCTTCGCCCAGCAGCCGGACGTCCTGGTCCTGGACGAGCCCACCAACCACCTCGACATCCGCCACCAGGTGGAACTGCTCGCCCTGCTGCGCGCCCAGCGCCGCACCACCCTCGTGTCGCTGCACGACCTCAACGCCGCCGCCTCCGTCTGCGACCGGCTGCACGTCCTGCACGACGGCCGGGTGGTCGCCTCGGGCCCACCTCGCGAGGTACTGCAACCCGCTCTGCTCGCCGAGGTGTTCGGCGTCCGGGCGACCGTGGTGGACCATCCGCTGACCGGCGATCCGCTGATCGCCTTCGATCATCGGGCCCCGGTGGACGGGCCGGACGGAGCGGGTATCCCCATGTCGGCCCCGAGCGGTGCGCTGGGGGCTGGTCCCGGGCGGTCACACCGGTGAGCGCCCACGATCGCGAAAGGTTGTGAACGATGAGCGACATCCACGGGATTGACGGCCTGGACCCGGTGGCGACCTTCTGCGGCAACTGCGACTGCGGCTGTCCGCAACTGTTCGTCGACCCCGCCGCCCCGGCCGAGCGCCGGGTCGTCCTCACGGACGACTTCGGGCAACGGGTGCAGATGAGTGCCGACCAGTTCTCGTCGCTGGTCGAGGAAGCCAAGTCCGGGAAGCTGGACGGCATCGTCTCGGCCTGACCGTTCGTAGAAGGCCGAAGAGACACAGGTAGAAGGCGCCGTACAGAGCTGTACGGAGGCTGACTCCGCGTTTCATCATATTTCCGGCCATGTTCGGGAACTCAGCCCCCGGCGTCCCCGACCTCTGAAGCGAGGCTGCTGTCCGGCAGCCGGTCGTGAGGGGGAGGGGACGCGAGGGTGACGGACCGCTGGGTTCTCGTGGCCGTGGCGGGCACGCTGTCGTTCGTGGCGATGCTCGACATGAACATCGTCAACGTGGCGCTGGCCGACATCGCCGAAGGCCTGGACGTCTCGGCCGCCACGGCGCAGTGGGCGGCGCTGGGGTACCAACTCCCGGTCGTGGCCCTGCTGTTGCCGGTCGGCCGATGGCTGGACGGCACGGGCACGCGGCCCGCGCTGCTGGCGGCCACCACCGGCTTCGCTCTGTGCAGTGCGCTGGCCGCCCTCGCGCCCTGGGCCGCCTGGCTGATCGCCGCCCGGATCGGGCAGGGCGCGTGCGCGGCGGTGCTGTTCGTGCTGATGCCGGTGCTGGCGATCCGCGCCGTACGACCCGAGGCGCGCGGCCGGGCGATGAGCGTGCCCGCGACGCTCGGCCCGCTGGGCGCCGTGACCGGCCCGGCGGTGGGCGGGCTGCTGCTGGACCACCTCGGGTGGCGCTGGGTGTTCCTGGTCAAGATCCCTTTCTGCTTGCTGGCGTTGGTCGTGGCCTGGAGGGCGATGCCCAAGGACGGTGCCCTGCGCGGGCCCGACCGGCGATCACTGACCGACGCGCCGGCGGTGGCCTGCGGGCTGGCCCTGCTGCTGCTCGCCCTGACGCTGGGATCCGGGGAACCGCCGTGGTTCCTGCTCGCGGTTGCCGCCGTACCGCCGTTGTGGTGGTGGCTGCGCGGGCCGGGCGGGCGTCCGGTGACCGGTGTCCTGCGGGCTGCGGGACTGTTCCGCGCACACGGTGCGGTGCTGGCCCTCGCGGCCGGGTTCGCCGCCATGCACTACGTCGTCGCCCTGCACCTCCAACGGGACGACGGAGTCAGCGCCACCGCGACCGGGCTGACCGTGCTCGCCTTCCCGCTCGGCATGGCGCTGGCCGGGCCGTTCGGCGGACGGCTCGCCGACTGGTACGGGTTCCGGCGGGTCGCGGTCACCGGTGCCGCGCTCACCGCGGCCGGACTGCTCCTGCTGATCCCGCTCGGCGACGGCTGGTCCCCGCCCGACGTGGCCTGGCGGCTCGCGCTGGCCGGCATCGGCATGGGCCTGGGCGGCGGCCCGACCCAGGCCCTGGTCATGGGCGCCGCGCCACCGGAGCGGATCGCCACCGTCGGCTCGACGGTGCAGGTCGCCCGCAGTCTCGGCTTCACCCTCGGCCCGGCCCTGGCCACCGCCGCCTGGGCCCTTTCCGGGACGGGCGACGGGGCGGGCGACGGAGCGCGGGCCGGGCTGGCCCTCGCAGCCGTGGCCGCCTGTCTTGCCGTACCGCTGCTCGCGCTGCCCGGCCGACCGACCGCCGCCGTGCCCGAGCGGACCACCGACACCGTCTCGACCTGATCCAGGAGACCCCATGTGCGGAATCACCGGCTGGGTGTCGTTCCACAGCGACGCCCGCACCCAGGCCCCGGTCATCGAGGCCATGACCGCCGAACTCTCTCGACGCGGCCCGGACGCCGGAGGTGTGTGGCTGGGCGAGCACGCCGCGATCGGTCACCGCCGCCTGGCCGTCATCGACCTCGAAGGCGGCGTACAGCCGATGACCGACCGGCCACACGAACCCACGGTCGTGCTGAGCCACAGCGGCGAGGTCTACAACCACCACGAGCTGCGAGCCGAACTCCGGGGCCGCGGGCACGTGTTCCACACCCGCAGCGACACCGAGGTCGTGCTGCGCGCCTACGCAGAGTGGGGCGAAGGGCTCGCCGACCACCTGGAGGGCATGTTCGCCTTCGCCGTCTGGGACGAGCGCGCCCACCGGCTGCTCCTCGTCCGCGACCGGCTCGGCGTGAAACCGCTGTTCTGGGCGGCCGTCGACGGAGGCCTCGCCTTCGCCTCCGAGCCCAAGGCGCTCTTCCAACACCCGGAGATACGGCCCCGGGTGGACGCGGACGGGCTGCGGGAGGCGTACAGCCTGCTGTTCAACACCGGGCCGACGGTGTGGTCCGGCGTACGGGAGGTCGAGCCGGGCGGCCTGCTCGTCCTGGACCGGGACGGCATCCGTGAGCGCCGCTACTGGCAGCTGGAGGCCGGTGCGCACGAGGACGACCGGGCCACGACCGTGGACCGGATCAGCACGCTGCTCGGCAAGGCCGCCCGCAGTCAGTTGGAGGCCGACGTCCCGCTGTGCAGCCTGCTGTCCGGCGGCATCGACTCCACCGTCCTGACCGCCCTGCTCGCCGACGAACTCCGCCTGCGCGAAGGCCCGGACGCCCGCATCCGCTCCTACGCCGTCGACTACAGCGACCAGGCCGAGCAGTTCACCGGCGACGTCCTGCGCACCGGCCACGACACCCCGTACGCCACCGAGGCGGGCGCGTTCCTCGGCACCGACCACAGCACGGTCGTACTGGACCCGCACGCACTGCTCGACCCCGAGCACCGCAAGGCCGTCGTCGTGGCCCGGGACTCGCCGATCGGCGTCGGCGACATGGACACCTCGCTGTATCTGTTGTTCGGGGAGATACGGCGGCACTCCACCGTCGCCCTGTCCGGCGAGGCCGCCGACGAGGTCTTCGGCGGCTACCCCTGGTTCCACAACCCGAAGGCGCTCGGGGCGGACACCTTCCCCTGGCTGCTGGTCACCGGCGACGAGGCCGCCATGCCGCTCAACCCCGAACTCGACCTGCACATCGCCGAGTTCCGCGACGACACCTACCGCAGCGCCCTGGCCGCCGTACCCCACCTCGACGGCGAGACCCCCGCCGAGCACCGGCAGCGCGAGATGCAGCACCTGTCCCTGACCCGCTGGCTGCGCCAACTCCTGCACCGCAAGGACCGGTTGAGCATGGCCCGGGGACTGGAGGTACGGGTCCCGTATTGCGACCACCGGCTCGTCCAGTACGCCTTCGACGCGCCCTGGGCACTGAAGAGCTTCGACGGCCGGGAGAAGAGCCTGCTGCGCGCCGCGGGGACGGGGCTGGCCCCCGAATCGGTCCTGCACCGGCCCAAGAACCACTACCCGGCCACCCACCACCCCGACTACAACCGCGGCCTGCAGGACCTGGCCCGCGACGCGCTCTCCGTCGAACAGGTCCGGGCGCTGGCCGACGAGACCCGCATCAAGCCCTTCCTCGACACCCCGCCCGAGCGGCTGGAGTGGGGCCACCGCCTGCGCCTCGAACGCGTCGTCGACCTCGCCCTCTGGCTCGACCACCACAAGCCCGAACTCGCCCTCTGAGGAGCCCGCGCATGACCCTCCAGGAACCCCTTCCGGCCACGGACCCGGAGTCGCTCCCCGACCCGGTTCCGCTGATGGGCTGCCCGTACAAGGCCAACCCCTATCCGTTGTACGAGCGGATGCGCGAGGCCGGGCCGGTCCACCCGGTCCTCTTCCCCAGCGGCGTACAGGCGTGGCTCGTCACGGGATACGACGCCGCCCACGCCGCGCTGAACGACGACCGCCTCGGCAAGAACCACGACCGGGGCAACGACCGCTGGCGGGCCCGTGCCTCGATCATGCCCGAGCCGCAGCACTCCCGGCTCCAGGTCCACCTCCTCCACCAGGACCCGCCGCAGCACACGCACATGCGGCGCTTCGTGACGGATGCCTTCACGCCGCGTCGCATCGAGCAACTGCGGCCCCGGTTCCAGGAGTTGGCCGACGTGCTGGTGGACGCCCTTCCGGAGACCGGACCCACCGACCTGGTCACCGGCTTCGCCGCCCGCTTTCCCTTCCTGGTCCTCGCCGAAGTCATCGGGCTGCCGCATGGGTTGGCCGCGCGCTTCGACCGCGACTGGGGCAAGGTCGTGCAGCCGGTCGGGCCGACGGACCCGGGGCGGCCGCTGTACGAGGCGCGGCTGCACGGCCTGCAGAGCTATATCGCCGAGGTCGTCACCCACAAGCGGGAGCGCGCGGACGACGACCTGCTCGGCCGGCTCGTCGTGGCCCGTGACCGGGGCGAACTGTCCCAGGAGGAACTGGACTCGATGATCTTCCAGTTGCTGGTGGCGGGCCAGGAACCGGTGACCAACCAGATCACGACGGCCCTGATCGCCCTGCTCCGCCACCCCGACCAGCTCGCCCGACTGCGCGACGAACCCGGCCTGCTGCCCCGCGCGGTCGAGGAACTCCTGCGCTACGACAGCGCCTTCGAGCTCACCACCTGGCGCTTCTTCGACAAGGACAGCGACCTGCACGGCACTGAGGTCCCGGCCGGCGACTCGGTCATCGTCTCCTTGTGCGCGGCCAACCGGGACCCGCGCCGTTTCGAGGACCCCGACACGCTCGACCTGGACCGCTCGCCCAACCCCCACCTGGCCTTCGGTCACGGCATCCACTTCTGCCCCGGCGCCGCCCTCGCCCGCGCCGAACTCCAGATCGCCCTCGGCACCCTGCTCACCCGCCTGCCCGGCCTGCGTCTCGCCGTCAGGGACGAGGACATCGAGTGGATCCCGGCCGTCCTGGGCCGCGGCACGAACCACCTGCCCGTGGGGTACGACCTACGGCTGTGAGGCCGAGGAAGGCTGGTCTTGGCCTCGGCGTCCCGGTCGGGCTTGGCCCTCCGGGCCGGGTGGGGCTCGGCCCTCCGGGCCGGGTTGGTCTTGGCCGTGGCTTTCGGTTGGTCTCGGCCCCGCGTCCGGCAGGTCCTGGGCTCGGCGTCCCGGTTGGCCTTGGCCTTGGCCTTCGGCCTCGCGGCTGGTCCCGGGGTCGGCCTGCCGGTCGGATTTGGCGCTCGGCCTCGTGGCTGGTCCAAGCCCCGGCCGCCGGGCTTGGACTGGCTTCGGTCTCGCGGCTTGCCCGGCCCCGGCCTCCCCGCTGGTCCAGTCCCCGGCCTCCCTGCTCACCCGGCCCGGCTTTGCTGCTTGCCCGGTCCCGGCCTCCCGGCTGGTCCTGGCCCGCCCCTCGGCTGATTCCTCCCCCCGCCTTCGGCTTGCCCCCGCCGCCGACTGATCCCACCCCAGCCTGCCCACGCCGCCGCACCCCACACCACCGCACCCCACACCACCGCACTCCACCCACCGCACCCCGACCAACAGCGCCTGGCCCGCCCCGGCGCCATGCCGCCATGCCCGCACGACCCGAGGAGAGACGACATGTCGCTGACGACCGCACCGGACACCCTCCCCAAGACGGCCGGTGCGCAGACCAGGACCACCGGCGCGCAGGCCGAGACCGTCGGCGTCGCGCAGGCCGAGACCGTCGGCGTCGCCCAGGCAGAGTCCACCAGCGCGCAGATACTGAACCTGCTCCTGCCCCACCACCGCACGACCGACCAGACCCGCGCCCCGGCCGAGGCGTTCCCCCGGCAGCTGCGCAGGATCACCGACTTCGTCCGCGAGGGCGCCCCCATCGCCTTCACCCTGCCCGGCTTCCCCTGCAAGTCACCCAACCCGGCCAAGACCCTGGGCCACCTCCCCGACATGGGCGAACGCCTCTCCCTCGCGTTCCTGGACACGCTGTGCAGGCGGATCGAGCGGATCCACCCGCCCGGCGCCCATGTCGTCATCTGCTCCGACGGCCATGTCTTCGGCGACCTGATCCGCGTCCCCGACGACCACATAGACGCATACGCGGACGAACTACGCGCGCTGATACGGGAGTCGGACCTGGACCGCCTCTCCGTCTTCGACCTGCGCGACGTCCTCGGCGACGACCTCCCCCACGCCACCAAACGCGCCCACGTCCACGACCGCTACGCCCCCACCCTGGAGGCCCTGCGGGCCGAGGTCCGCACCGACGCCCCCACCCTCGCGCTGTACCGGGGCATCACCCGCTTCCTCGTCGAGGACACGGCCGACTTCCCCGGCACCCGCTCCGCGCTCCAACGCGAGTGCCGCAGACGGGCGTACGGCGTCATCCAGCGCAGCCGTGCCTGGGGCGCACTGATCGCAGACCACCACCCGCGCGCCGTACGCCTGTCGATCCACCCCCAGCCGGCCGGTGCCGCCAAGTTCGGCATCCGACTGCTCGACGCACCCGACGCCTGGACCACTCCCTGGCACTCGGCCGCCCTGCGCGAGCCCGATGGCGGTTGGACCCTCATGCCGCGCGCGCGGGCGGAGACTCTCGGTCGGCTGGTCCACCGCGACGGGAGGCCGAGCCACTTCGAGCGGTCCGGCGCCGGCGGTCAGCGCTCCTCGGCCACCGTCCGCAGATAGGCGCCGAGGCGGGCGATGGCCGACGGGTTGCGGGGGCTCTCGACCAGGTCGACGTAGTCGAGGACGAAGATCCGCTTGTGCTTGACGGCGGAGACGTTCCGCAGGGGCGCGTAGGAGAGCAGGAACTTCTTCTTCTGTTCGGCGCTCACATCGCCGTAGTCGCAGATCACGATGACGTCGGGGTCGCGCTGGACGACGCTCTCCCAGCCCGCGGTGGTCCAGGAGTCCTGGACGTCGTGCATGACGTTGATCCCGCCGGCCTTGCTGATGATCTGCTCGGGGGTGGCGTAGCGGCCGGAGGTGAAGGGCTGGTCCTGTCCGCTGTCGTACAGGAACACCTTCGGCCGGTCGGCGCCCGTGGGTGCCTTCGTCTGCACCTCGGCGATCTGCTTCTTGAAGTCGGCGATCAGAGTGGCGGCCCGCTTCTCCACCCCGAACAGCTTCCCCAGGTTGGTGAGGTCGGCGTACAGGGCGTCCAGGGGCGGCATGATGCCGCGCGAGGTCTCCGTATGGCCGTTGAGGCAGGACTCGGTGAGGACGTACGAGGGGATGCCGAGCTTCTTCAGGGCGTCGGGGGTGAAGCCGCCGTCCTGGCGGAAGCCGTAGTTCCAGCCGGCGAAGACGAGGTCGGCGCGGGCGTCGAGGACGTTCTCCTTGGTGAGCTGGTCCTTCGACAGCCACTGGACCTTGTCGTAGCCGTCCTTCCAGGGGACGTCGGTCAGATCGCCCTTGTCGTCCGGCATGGCGAACCCGGCCATGCGGTCCTCGAGTCCGAGGGCGAACATCAGCTCGGTGATGCCGACGTCGTTGGTGACGACGCGCTCGGGCACCGCGTCGTAGGTGACCTTCCGGCCGCAGTTGGTGAGCGTGACCGCTTCGGACTTGGCGTCCGCCGACTTCTCCACCGTGGCTCCGCAGCCGGTCGCGGTGACCGTCGCGGCGAGGCAGAGGGCGGTGGCTATGAGCTTGCGCATGTGGATCCTTGGGGGAGGAGGTCGAACAGGAGCTGGACCGCGCCGGTCTCCGGGTGCCGTACCGGATGGGCACGGACCCCGAACACCTCGGCGAGCAGGTCGGGGCGGAGGACTTCGTGCGGCGGGCCCGAGGCGACGACCCGGCCGCCGGCGACGACGTACAGGACGTCGCAGTGCGCGGCGGCCAGATTGAGGTCGTGCAGGGCGGCCAGCACGGTCAGGCCATCGGCCCGCACCAGGGACAGCACGTCCAACTGGTGGGCGATGTCGAGGTGGTTGGTGGGCTCGTCCAGGACGAGTACCTTCGGCTGCTGGGCGAGCGCGCGGGCGATGAGCACGCGCTGCTTCTCGCCGCCGGACAGGGCGAGGAACCCGCGGTCGGCGAGCTGGGCGACGCCGGTGCGCTCCATGGCGGCGGCGCAGATCTCCCGGTCGGAGGCGGCCGTACGGTCCCGGTGCGGCAGCCGTCCCATGGCCACGACCTCGGCGACCGTGAAGTCGAACTCGGCCGCCGACTCCTGGGGCAGCGCCGCCAGTACCCGCGCGGCGGCCCGGGGCGCCATGGCGTGTACGTCGTCCCCGTCCAGCCGCACCACGCCGCCGGCCGGACGCAGCGCCCGGTACACACAGCGCAGCAGCGTGGACTTGCCGCTGCCGTTCGGGCCGACGAGCCCGACGAACGCCCCGCTGTCCACGGCGAGTCGGATGTCGTCGACCAGCCGTGCCCCGGCGGCCTCGACCGTGACGCCCTCGATGTCGAGCCGCATGGTCACCGGCCCCCGAACGCGTAGCCGCCGCGCCGCATCAGCACCAGGAACGCGGGGACCCCGACGACGGCCGTGATCACACCGACGGGCAGCTCGGCGGGGGCGAGCAGGAGCCGGGACAGCAGGTCGGCCCACACGAGCAGCACGGCTCCGGCGAGCGGCGCCACGGCCAGCACCCGCCGGTGATCGGCGCCGACCAGCATCCGCACGACATGCGGCACCATCAGCCCGACGAACCCGATGGCCCCGCTGACCGCGACCACGGTCCCGGTCACGGCGGCGGTGACGAGGAACAACTCCCTGCGCAGCAGCGTCGGCCGGACGCCGAGCGCGGCCGACGTCTCGTCCCCCATGGCGAGGGCGTTCAGCGATTCGGCCCGCCAGCGCAGCCACGCCCATCCGGCCGCCACGGTCACCGCGGCCAGCGGTACTTGAGCCCAGGTCGCGCCGCCCAGGCTCCCCAGCAGCCACATCATCGCCGACCGGGCGGCCTCGCCCCGGGCCGCGCCGAACACCATGACGGTGGTGACGGCCTCGAAGCCGTACGCCAGTGCCGTCCCGGTCAGGATCAGCCGCAGCGGGGTGAGCCCGTGCGGTGAGCGGGCCACGGTGTACACCAGCGCCATCGCCGCGAGCGCCGACGCGAAGGCGGACAGGGACAGCGCCCACACCCCCAGCCCCGCGAACGCGCCCAGCAGGATCACCGCGTTGGCGCCCACCGCGGCGCCGGAGGAGATGCCCAGCACGAACGGATCGGCGAGCGCGTTGCGCACCATCGCCTGCACGGCCACCCCGACGGCCGCGAGCCCGGCCCCGACGATCGCGCCGAGCACGACGCGCGGCAGCCGGATCTCCCAGACGATGGTGTACGAGGCGACGTCCCGGGCGTCGATGGTCCCGCCGGTCAACCCGGCCCCGAGCAGCCGGAAGACATCGCCCCACCCGATTCCGGCGGCTCCGAGCCCGACGCCGCACACGAGGGAGACGAGCAGCAGCAGCCCCAGTCCCAGGGCGAGCGGCAGCACGGGCACGCGTGACGTACTGGTTCGTGGTGGAGATGCCGGTATCCGGGGCGGACTTCGGTGCACGGGCGGGGTGGTCCTTCGCCTGGGGCCGCCTGTGAACCTCTGGCAGAGAGACAGCCCGAACGACCGTGCCGGCCGCGCGGTCCCCCCTCGCAGTCCTCGGCGAGCAGTCAACGGGTCGCGCCAACCACGGGCGATCGGGCTCGCGCGACGGACGACCAGGTCCTCACGCACACCGTTGCGGGTCAGCGCCGGGCTCTCACCGGACTTCCCCCGCGGGAGGCCCGGGGAGCGTAACAGAGGGAGCTCAACCCGGTTGTCAGTGCCCTGTGGAACACTCGGCCTCGTTGTTCGATCAAGAGGCCGGACGGTTCGTTCACAGGGGGAATACTTGTAATGGGCATGTACATCTCGTTCATCGGCGCGACGACGGAGGAACTGGACAGGGCGGTGAAGGAGCCCGATTGGGCCAATGACTTCGTCTACGAGTACTACGACGAAGGCGACGACGACTCGCTGCAGGACCGTCCCGACGTCGGCCTGGACAAGATGTGGGCCGGCCTCCAGTTCCTGCTCGACGAGAGCGATGTGGAACTCGAGTTCCTGATGGACGGGTTCACGATATTGGAGGACGGGACCCTGTTCGGGTACGCCGCCGAGGACGTCGTGACCATCGCACGGCAACTGCGGGCCACCCCGTGGGAGCAGGTGGCGGCGCACTACGACGCGGA
Organism: Streptomyces sp. cf386; assembly: GCF_900103585.1. GTDB lineage: Bacteria > Actinomycetota > Actinomycetes > Streptomycetales > Streptomycetaceae > Streptomyces. The sequence goes on along the minus strand of NZ_FNHV01000001.1, from coordinate 454,159 downwards.
GGAGATGACCAAGGAGGATGTGTACCCCCGCATCTGGGACGACGACGGCGGGGAGTGGCTCGAGGACGGCTACAAGGAACTGGTCGAGTTCTTCGGCAAGGCGGCCGATCGCGGCCTCGGGGCGTTCATGACCTTCAGCTTCTAGGGAATCCGTTTTCAGGAATCCGGTTCCGAGGAATCCGTTTTCAGGAATTCGTTCTCGGGGAATCCGGGAGGTGGTCCATGCTGATCGACACGACCGCTCCGCTGGCCCGCGCCGCCGGCGAGGCGATCCGCACCGGCGACGTGGACGCGTTGCGTGAACTACTGACCGCGCATCCGGGGCTGGTCACGGCGCGGCTCGGCACCATGAAGAGCGCCCGGACCCTGCTGCACATCGTCACCGACTGGCCCGGCCACCTGCCGGACGGCCCCCGGACGGTGGCCGCGCTGGTCGCCGCGGGCGCGGAGGTGAACGCCCGTTTCACGGGCGCCCACCGCGAGACCCCGCTGCACTGGGCGGCGAGCTGCGACGACGTGCCCGTCCTGGACGCGCTGCTCGACCTCGGCGCCGACATCGAGGCCGACGGCGCGGTCATCGGCAACGGCACACCGCTGGCGGACGCGGTGGCCTTCGGCCAGTGGAACAGCGCGCGGCGACTGGTGGAGCGCGGCGCCCGCACCACCCTGTGGCAGGCCGCCGCCCTCGGCGAGGCCCACCGTGTCGCGGTCTGCTTCACGGCCGAGTCGGAGCCGCCCACCAAGGAGGACGTCACCTCGGCCCTGTGGTGTGCCTGCCACGGCGGACAGCGGCAGATGGCCGACTACCTGCTGCGACGGGGCGGTGACATCAACTGGATCGGGTACGACGGCCTGACCGCCCTCGACGCGGCCCACCGCTCCGGCCACGACGCCCTGGTCACCTGGCTGCGCGATCACGGGGCGAAGCCCGCCGAGGAGTTGGCCTGACGCCGGGCGGGCGGCCCGGGCCGGAGAGCGGCCCCGGGCCGTTTCCCCTTTCCCCGATCGACGTGCGGACGTCCATGGGGAGGTGAAGACTGGGACATGGCGGGGCCGCTGTGTCCTGCCGACATCGACCATCGACACGACGTGCGAACGGATCCGCGCACCACGCCCCCGCTGCCCGCCCGGACGTCAGGCGCCGCCATCCGTCCGCGGTTCACCGTCTTCACACAGACGACTTCACAGACGTCTTCATCAAGAGGGGTCCGGCCATGGGCGGCATCGACGGAACGGCACTGGAGGTCTTGCGCGAGGGACTGCGGGGGCCTGTCATCACCCCGCGGGACCCGGGTTACGACGAGGCCCGCAGTATCTACAACGCCATGATCGACCGGCGGCCCGCTGCCATCGCGCAGTGCGTGGACGTGGCGGACGTACGGGCCGTCCTCTCCTTCGCCAGGGACACCGGAGTGGAGCTCGCGGTGCGCGGCGGTGGGCACAGCGGACCGGGTCTGTGCCTGGTCGACGACGGACTCGTCCTCGACCTGTCAACGATGCGCGGGGTGCGTGTGGACCCGAGCACGATGACCGCGCAGGTGGCCGGCGGCGCGCAGCTGGGCGACCTCGACCACGCGGCCCACACGTTCGGCCTGGGCGTACCGTCCGGCATCATCTCGATGACGGGCGTCGGCGGCCTCACCCTCGGCGGCGGCCACGGTCATCTGACCCGCAAGTACGGCCTGACCATCGACAGCCTGCTGTCCGCCGACGTCGTCCTCGCCGACGGCACCTTCGTCACCGCGTCCCAGGAGGAGCACCCCGAGCTGTTCTGGGCGCTGCGGGGCGGCGGCGGGAACTTCGGCGTCGTCACGTCGTTCAGGTTCCGGCTGCACCCGGTGGACACCGTTGGCGTCGCGGTGACGGTGTGGCCGGTCGACAGCACCCCGGAAGTACTGCGCTGGTACCGGGAGTTCCTACCGGCCGCACCGCAGGACCTCAACGGCTTCTTCACCCTGTTCACCATCCCACCCGGACCGCCGTTCCCCGAGCCGATCCACGGGCAGAAGATGTGCGGCGTCGTCTGGTGCTACACCGGTGACCTGGCGGGTGAACGCCTGGAGCAGGCACTGGCCACGGTGAACGAACCGGCGCCGCCCGCCTTCCACTTCACCACCCCCATGCCCTACCCCGCCCTCCAGGGCATGTTCGACGAGCTGATCCCCAAGGGCTACCAGTGGTACTGGCGCGGCGACTTCCTCGACGAGATCTCCGACGCCTCGATCGAGGTGCACCACAAGTACGGCGACAACCTCCCCACTGAGCTGTCCCTGATGCACCTGTACCCGGTGGATGCGCAGGCCCACTCGGTCGGTGCCGACGACACGGCCTGGGCCTACCGGGACGCCGTGTGGTCCGCGGTGATCGCCGGGATCGACCCGGACCCCGCCAACGCCGGGCTGGTCCGGCAGTGGTGCGTCGACTACTGGAGCGACCTGCATCCGTACTCCATGGGCGGCTCCTACATCAACTTCCTCGGCGAAGGGGAGAGTCCGGACCGCGTCCGCGCCACCTACCGGGGCCACTACGACCGACTGGCCGCGACGAAGCACACCTACGACCCGGACAACTTCTTCCACGCCAACCAGAACATCCCGCCGACGACCGGCTGACCTCCCTCGCCCCCGTCGTTCACCCCCGAGGGCCCCTGGGGTAGGGTCGCGGACGTTGCCGGCTACTGACTGGTAGTACGCCGGTGCGGGGAGTGTCGGAGGGGGCGGCAGGCAGATGGAGTCCCAGGTGGGTGGGAGCGGACCCGTGGGCGTCGACGGCACCAGGCTGGAGGAGTTGGCTCCCCAGCCGTTGCTGACCCGCGACTACGAGACGCGTCCCTCGCTCGTGTACGAGCGGCTGAGGCAGCGGCACGGACCCGTCGCCCCGGTCGATCTGCTGGGCGTGCCCGCCTGGCTCGTCCTCGGCTACCGGGAGGCGCTCCAGGTACTCCAGGACGACGACGGCTGGCCGAAGGGGCTGGAGAACTGGCGGGCCCGCTCGGACGGCGAAGTGCCCGCCGACTGGCCGCTCGGACCGTCCCTGGAGGTCAACCACGTCCTGATCCAGGGCGGTCCCGGATACAAACCGCTGCGGACCGCTTGGGACGCGGCACTCAAGCCGTTCCAGGATCCCGCGCACCCCCAGGCGAAGCGACTGAAGGCGGCCGTCACCGCCTACGCCGACGAGCTGATCACCCTCGTCGGGCAGGGCGGCGGCACGGGCGTGGCGGACCTGTCCGCGCAGTTCTCCCGCCCGCTGCCGCTGATGGTCGCCAGCCATCTGCTCGGCTTCCCCGGTTCCCAGGGCGACGACGCGCTCATGGACATGTGGCGGGTCCTGGACGCGGGCCCGGACGCCGAGCCCGCGCTGGAAAGGCTGCTGGCGACGCTCGCGGAACTGGCCGCCGTGAAGCTGAAGGAGCCGGGGGACGACTTCCCCTCCTACCTGCTGGCCGCGCATCCCGAACTGTCGCTGGACGACCTGGCCCGTGAGCTGTTCATGCTGCTCGGCATGACCTCCGACCACGTCGGCATCCTCATGTCCAACACCGTGGTCGAGGTCATCTCCGGCGACGGCGACGGCGGCGTCCGCGCCAGCCTTTCCGCCGGGATGATCCGGGAGACCATGAACCGCGTGGTCATGCGCAAGCCGCCCCTGGTGAACTTCGTCCCGCGCTTCGCCACCAAGGACGCCCCGCTCGGCAACTACACGATCCGGGCGGGCGACCCGGTGTGGGTCTCCTCCGCCGCCGCGCACGCCGACCCGCTCTTCGCCGACCACGTGGCATCGAGCAGCACGATCAGCACCCGGGCCCATCTGTCCTGGGGCGCGGGCCCTCGCCAGTGCCCGGCGCGTGAGCTAGCGTCCACGGTCGCGGCGGTCGGCGTGGGCCGGCTCTTCGAGCGGTTCTCCCATCTCGACCTCGCCCTCCCGGCCGACCAACTACCGTGGCGCTCCTCGCCGTTCATGCGCGGCCTGCGCTCACTGCCGGTACGGTACGAACTCGCCGCGAGGCCCGCCGGGCCCGCCGCGTCCGAGCGAGTACCGGCGCAGCGGACGGCCACGGACCCGGCGGCGCAATCGGCACCCGAGGCGATCGATCCGGTCCTGCCGGACCAGGCCACCCGGCAGCGCTCGTCCCTGTGGCGCTATCTCACGGGGCTGATCCGCGCCGGGCGCTGACCAGGGGCGCCGCAGCCGGCCCGGTGATCGACTGGAGGGCCGTCCGGCTGCGGCGTACGGTCGAATGGTGGCGGGAACGAGACCCGACCACCCATCGATGGCGCATGCCATGAGTAATCCGGAGCCGACCCCTGAAGCACGGACCACCCCGCAGGAGACGGAGCGAGGTGATGGCCGTGGCAGCGGTATGGCGCTGCTGGTCATCGCGTCCTGTCAGTTGATGGTGGTGCTCGACATCACCATCGTGAACATCGCCCTGCCCGACATCCAGCGCTCGCTCGGCTTCTCCACGACCAGCCTGTCCTGGGTGATCAACGCCTACACGCTCACCTTCGGCGGACTGCTGCTGCTCGGCGGCAGGATGGGTGACATCCTCGGCAGACGGCGCGTGTTCGTCTTCGGCGTGCTGCTCTTCGTCCTCGCCTCGTTCCTCGGCGGACTGTCCCAGAACGAGTGGCAACTGCTCGCCGCCCGTGCCCTCCAGGGCGTCGGCGGCGCCATCGCCTCCCCGACCGCCCTCGCCCTGATCAGCACGACCTTCCGTGAAGGACCCGAGCGCAACAGGGCGTTCGGCGTCTTCGCCGCGGTCTCGGCGGGCGGCGGCGCGATCGGGCTGCTGATGGGCGGAATCCTGGTCGAGTGGCTCAACTGGCGCTGGGTGCTGTTCGTCAACGTGCCCATCGGGCTGCTCATCGTCCTCGCCACGCCGCGCTGGATCCGGGAGTCCGAGCGCCACCCCGGGCACTTCGACCTGACCGGCGCGCTGACCTCCACCATCGGCATGGTGCTCCTGGTCTACGGGTTCATCCGCGCCGCGCAGGACGGCTGGCGGGACCCGCTGACGCTGGCCGCGTTCGGGGCGGCGGTCGTCTTCCTGCTGCTGTTCATCCTGGTCGAGCAGCGCTCCCGGCAGCCGATCACGCCCCTGCACATGTTCGCGGACCGCAACCGGGCGGGCACCTACGGCATGATGCTGAGCCTCGCCGCCGCGATCTTCGGCATGTTCTTCTTCCTCACCCTCTTCGTGCAGAACGTGCTCGACTTCAGCCCGCTCCAGGCCGGCCTTGCCTTCCTCCCGGTGAGCGCCGTCATCGCGATCGGCGCGGGGCTCGCCTCCCAACTCCTGCCGAAGTACGGGCCCAAGCCGTTCATGGTGACGGGCGCGATCCTGGCCGCCGCGGGCCTCGCCTGGCTGACCCTGACCGACATCCACTCCACCTACCTGGGCAGCATCCTCGGCCCGATGCTCGTCTTCAGCCTCGGCATGGGCATGGAGTTCGTGTCCCTGACCCTGATGGCGCTGTCCAACGTGGCCGTCCATGAGACGGGCGCCGCCTCCGGGCTCCTCAACGCCACCCAGCAGGTGGGCGGTTCCCTCGGGCTGTCCATCCTGGTCACGATGTACGGCACGGCCAGCAACAACGAGGCCGAGCAACAGATCCCCGACTTCCTGTCCCAGGCGACCCCGCTGGAGCGGCTGCGCTTCGAACGCACCGGGCAGCTGCCGGCGCAGTACGCCGACGAGATCCTCACCGCGGGAGTCTCCGCCGCCTTCGTCATGGCCGCGATCTTCACCGCGATCGCCGCCGTGATCGCCCTGCTCGTCATCCAGGTCCGCCCCTCCGACCTGGAACGGCTCCGGGGCGGAGGAATGCCGATGCAGTGAGGTGTTCCCCTGCCGTTGGCGCCCACGTCACCGCATGCTCTTACCGTGCGCGCCATGAGAAGAATCTCGATCATGGCCGGCGCCGCGGTGCTGACCGTTTCCCTCGCGTCCCCCGCGGTGGCCGACCGGGGCGGGCAGGACTTCGGCCGGGCCACGCTGACCGGCTTCGCGTCGCTGCCGGCCGAGACGTTCGTGCCGGGCAGCGAGCCGTCCGGCGCGGCCATCGGCGCCGGTCCCTTCAACGGGATAGCGGCGCCGTTCGCCCACCAGCCCGTCCAGGGCTTCAGCGGCGTCGTCAACCGGCGCGACGGCACCTTCGACGCTCTGTCGGACAACGGATACGGCACCAAGGCCAACAGCGCCGACTTCCTGCTCCGCGTCCACCGCGTCAAGCCGGACACCCGCACCGGGAAGGTCACCGTGCTCGGTGGCTTCAACCTGAGCGACCCCGACCGCCACGTTCCGTTCCCGCTCACGCGGGCCGACCGGGTGCTCACCGGCGCCGACTTCGACGTCGAGTCGATCGTGCGGATGCCGGACGGGACGTACTGGCTGGGTGACGAGTTCGGCCCCTGGCTGCTGCACTTCTCCGCCAAGGGCCGCCTCTTGGAGGCCCCCATCGCGCTCGACGGGGTGAAGGCGCCGGAGAACCCGTACCTGAACGGCGCCCAGCCGAACATCGCCGGCAGCAAGGGCTTCGAGGGCCTGGTCCGCTCCGTGGACGGCCGCCACCTCTACCCGCTCCTGGAAGGCACGGTGACCGGCGACACCCCCGGCGACCTGCGGTTCAGCGAGTTCGACCTGTGCGAGCGCACGTACACCGGGAAGCGCTTCGTCTACCGCCTGGAGTCGACCTCGAACGCCATCGGCGACGCCATCGCCGTCGACCGGCACCGCTTCCTGGTCATCGAGCGCGACGGCGGACAGGGCGACACAGCCAAGTTCAAGCGCATCTACCTGGCCGACACCCGGGACCGCGACAACGACGGCCTGATGGACAAGACCCTGGTCGCCGACCTGCTGGACATCGCCAACCCCGAGCAGCTCGGCGGCTTCGGGGAGACGTTCCGGTTCCCGTTCCAGACGATCGAGGACGTCAACCTCGTCGACGACCGGACACTGGCGGTCCTCAACGACAACAACTTCCCCTTCTCGTCCGGCCGTACGGCGGGTAAGGCGGACAACAACGAGTTCATCACCATCCGGCTCTCGGCCCCGCTGCACGCGGACCGGCGCGCGTTCCGCTGAGCGGATACCGCTACCTGCTGGAGATCCCGGAGACACCCGCCGACTCGCTCGACGGGTGTCTCCGGCTGATCGACCACCAGGTTGACCAACTGATCGAGACGGCGCCGCACTTGCTGCGCGAGCTGCGGTCCGGCGCCTCGAAGCGCTGACCGGCCGGGGCGAACCGGTCGGGTCAGCCGCCGATCCGCGCCGCGATGATCGGCGCCAGGCGGTCGGCGATGACGCGGTGGCCCTGGTCGTTGGGGTGGACCGAGTCCGTCAGGTCGCCGGAGCCCAGCCACCCGGTGGTGTCGACGAAGGAGAGCCGGGTGTCGCCGCCGTCGACGGCCGCCTTGACGGCCGCTTCGGTCTGCGGGACGTAACGGCCCCGGAAGGTCTCCAGCGCGAAGATCCAGGCCCGCGGATAGGCGGCTCGGGCCTTGCGCAGCAGGCCGGCGTACGCCGACTGGAACTGCGTGGAGCTGACGCCGTGGCCCACGTCGTTGGTGCCCAGGTTGATGACGACGGCGTCCGCCTGGTAGCGGGAGAAGTCCCAGTCGGGCGTGGAGGAGTTGGGGTTGAGCCTGCCGAACTGCTGCTCCAGGCCCACGCATCCGTCGGCCGTGGCGACCAGACAGGCGCCGCCCTGGGCGACCTGGGTGTGCTCGGCGCCGAGCCGTTCGCCGATCAGCCAGCCGTACGCGGTACGGGCGTTCTGCGAGGTGGTGGTGCCCACGGTGATCGAGTCGCCGACGAACTCGATCAGCTTGGCCGGAGCGGGCGGTGCGAACGTGGTCGCGCCGGAGTCCAGGGCCAACCCCTGGAAGACGGCGTCGCCGCGGTACGAGCCCGCGACCACCTGGTAGTTGACCTGGAGGGTGTGGTTCCCGGAGGCGAGTGCCGTCGGCGTCAGGTCCACGGTGCCCTTGACGTCGTCGTAGAACCTCACCGGTCCGTCGTCGATGCGCGCCCAGAAGTCGATGGTGCCCCGCTGCTTGAGCTTGACCGTCCGGCCGGTGAAGCCGACCCGGTAGTAGGCGCCCGCCCAGTACGGGGTGTAGAGGGTACTGGAGCTGCGGGTGTCCCAGCGGCCCACGAACTTGATGTTGGGGTCGCCGGGCTGGCCGGGAGCGGCGGCCTTGGTGGACGCGTCGGTGGCGGCGGTGCCGAGTCGGGCGGCGATGACCGGGGCCAGACGGTCCGCGAACTTGGTGTGGCCCGCCTCGTTGGGGTGCCCGTTGCCGTCCTCGTAGTCGGCGCCGTCGGTGAGCCAGCCCGTGGTGTCGACGTAGGTCACCTTGGCGTCACCGGCGCTGTTGCGGGCGCTCACGGCCGCCCTGGTCTCGGCGACGTAGCGCTTCTTGAGCGTCTGCACGGCGAAGAGGTGGGCCTCGGGGTGCCGGGCGCGCACATCGCTCAGGAACTTGGTGTACGCCGTCTGGAAGGCGGGGCCGGACACGCCGTGGCCGATGTCGTTGGTGCCGAGGTTGATGACCACCGCGCTCGCCGGATAGCGGGAGAAGTCCCAGTTCTGGTCGCCGGTGCTGCCGGTGCGGAAGTACTGGCTGCTCAGGCCTGTGCAACCGGACTGGGCGACCAGGCAGTACCCGGCCCGGGCGATCCGGGTGTGCCGCATCCCGAGGCGTTCGCCGGTCTTCCAGGCGTACGAGTCGAGCGCCAGCCGGTCGGTGAGGGCGCCCGCGGTGATGGAGTCGCCGACGAACTCGACCAGCCCTGACGGCACCGCCGGAGCGACCGTGCGGGCGCCGGAGTCCAGGACCAGGCCCTGGAAGACGGTGTCGCCGGAGCGATAGGAGATCCGTAGGGTGTGGGTGCCGGGGGACAGGGGCTGGGGAGTGAGGTTCACCGTGCCGCGGACGCCCGCGTGGAAGACGTCGGGGCCGCCGTCGACGCTCGCGTAGAAGTTGACCGCGTCCCTGGCCCTGACCTTCACCGTGGTGCCGGTGAACGACGTCCGCAGATACGCGCCGGACCATTGGGGCACGGCGGCCGTGCCCGAACTCGTGTCCCAGCGGCCCACATAGACGATGTTGGGGTCGGACACCGAACCGTCGCCCGCAGCCGCCCGCGCAGGGGTGCCGCCGGCCCAGGACAGCGACAGCAGGCAGGCGACGAGTGCGGCGGTGAGGAGGGCGGAAAGGGTGCGTCTGGGGTGGGGGGTTGTCTGCACGGGGATCCCTTTCACGTGGGGTTGGGAGCGCTCCCATGGAGAACTGCGTTTTGAGAGAAGCAATGAAACGGTTCAGCGTCAAGGGTTCCCGTGGCGGGTCCGGGAATCCGGAGAAGTGTGTGACGACCTTCACGCCGATGTGGCGGAAAGTGATGAATTCCTTACGCAAGGGGTGCGTAAGTGACGGTAATTCACCCGCACCACACAGGAGGTTCACAGTGCGACCGTTCACCCTCAACTACGCGTCACTCAGGGGGCTTTCCGACGCGGTGACGCCGTATCACTTCGACCCGGCCCGGCAGCTGAACGTGCTGGCCGACGGACGCCCCGCCGTCAGCGACCCGGACCTCCTGCTCGCCGTCGGCACGACGACGTCCACCGCCGGCTCCGCGACCCACTTCGACGACTGACGACCCCGACCGCGCATGACGGTACTGATCCTCACGTCCGAGGAGGACGTGACCGCCGACCTGGTGGTGGCCAGGCTGCACGCGACGGGGACGCCCGTGCTGCGGCTGGACCCCGCCGACCTGCCCGGCAAGGCCGTGCTGTCCGCCGACTACGCACACGGCGACTTCGACGGCCATCTGTCGGTCAACGGCCATGTGCTCAGCATGGGCGGGCTGCGCTCCATCTGGGTGCGCAGACCCGGCGAACCGGCCGCGCACGCCGCGCACCCCTCACCGTGGCTGACCGCCGAGACCCGGCAGGCGCTGTACGGGATGCTCCACTCCGCCGCCGCACGGTGGATGAACCATCCCCGCAACGCCGACCAGGCACGCCTGAAACCCTGGCAGTTGAGAGTCGCCCACCTCAGCGGTTTCGCCGTGCCGCCGACGGTCTTCACCACGGCACCCAGGCTGGCGAAGGAGTTCGTCGAGGAGTACCGGGACGTGGTGGTGAAGTCCGCCTCGGGGCCGCCGCCCGGTGACCCCGCGCAGGATCTGCCCACCACCCTCATCGGGCCCGACGCCGACTTCTCGGCCGTCGCGGCCGGGCCCGCGCTGCTCCAGCGGTACATACCCAAGCGGGCGGACATCCGGCTGACCTGCGTCGGCGCCCGGTCGTTCGCCGCGCGCAAGATTGCCGACCCCGGCCAGATCGACGGCCGCTACGGCGACACCGGGCACCCCTGGAAGCCGGTTCCGGTGCCCGAGCGCATCGGCAAGTCGGTGCACGAGTACGTCACTCTGGCCGGACTGGCGTACGCGGCCTTCGACTTCGCCGAGGACGAGGACGGCATCTGGTGGTTCCTGGAGTGCAACCAGGGCGGCCAGTTCGGCTTCGTCGAGCTGGAGACCGGGCAGCCCATTGCCGAGGCGGTCGCCCTGTGGCTGGCACAGCGCAGGGCGGACCGCCTCCGTCCCGAGAGCCACGGGTGAGTTCGGGACCGGATGCCCGGCTGAACGTCCGTACCGCCTACGCGGCCAGCTCCTTGCGGATGCGGTCCAGCATGAACGCGGAGGACTCCTCGGCCCGTTCCTCCCAGGCGAAGACGCAGGCGGTGGCCACGCCGTCGAAGTTCAGCTCGCGCAGCGTCCCGAAGAAGGCGTCCCAGTCGACCTCACCCTGCCCGATGTCCAGGTGCTGGTGGATCCGGGCCGGGGTGCCGGGCGGGTTGAGGATGTAGCGCAGACCGGACGAGCCCTTGTGGTTGAAGGAGTCCGCGATGTGCACGTGCTGGAGCTTGTCCCCGGCGTAGCGCATCATCGCGGCGATGTCCGCCGTCGGGTCGGCGCCGGACAGGTGGAAGGAGTGCGGGGCGCAGTAGAGGTAGTTCACCCACGGCTTGTTGATCGCGCGGACCAGATCGACCGCGGGGGTGTTCTCCTCGCAGAAGTCGTCCGGGTGGGCCTCCAGGTTCAGCGCGATGCCCTCACGCTCGAACACCGGGAGCAGTTCCTCCAGCGAGCGCCAGAAGGCCGCCTCGCTCTCGGCGGCGCGCTCGGGGCGGCCGTTGAACTCCGAGTTCATCAGCGGACATTCGAGGTCGGCGGTGATCTCGATCATCCGCTTCCAGTAGCGGACGGCCGTCTGCCGCTCCGTCTCGTCCGGCGAGGACCACTTGTACAGCGGCAGCACGGAGGACAGCCGGACGCCGTGCGTGCGCAGGGAGGTCTTCAGCTCCGCGATCCGCTCGTCGTCGGCGCGCGGGTGCAGGAAGAACGGCATGAAGTCGTCGCGGGGCGACAACTCGATGTACTCGTAGCCGAGTTCGGCGACCGTGCGCACCATCTCGTCGATGGGGAGCGCGCGGAGCATATACGGGTCGAGGGCGATTTTCACGCGGCACCTCCGTAGAAGGCGGGGCGGGGCTTGAGGTCGGTGGCGACGACGCGGCCCGACTCCAGGGCCACGACGGTCGCGGCGGTGATGACGGTGGCGGCATAGCCGTCCCAGGCCGAGGGCCCGGTCGGCTCGTCGCCGGCGGCGATGCCCGCGATCCACTCGCGGAACTCGGTGTCGAAGGCGTCCGCGAAGCGGCCCACCCAGTCCGTGAGGACCTCCGTGCTGTGCTGTCCCGTGGTGCGCACACCGACCGAGGCCGGGTCGGGCAGCCGGACGAGGCCCTCCTCGCCGACCGCCTCGCACTGGATGTCGTAGCCGTACTGGCAGTTGACGAAGACCTCCAGGTCGATTCGGACGCCCTTGGCGGTCTCGAAGAGCATGATCTGCGGGTCCTTGAGGTGCGCGAACCGCTTGCTCGTGGCGCGCGGGGTGACCACCTGGGTGGAGACGATCTCGTCGTCCAGCAGCCAGCGCAGCACGTCGACCTCGTGCACCGCCGTGTCCAGGGCGGCCATGTGGGAGGTGTACGACTCCGGGACGGTCGGGTTGCGGTGGGCGCAGTGCACGATCAGCGGCTCACCGATGCGGCCGGAGTCGATGACCTGCTTCATACGCCGGTAGCCGGCGTCGTAGCGGCGCATGAACCCGACCTGGACCAGTCGGCGGCCGTGTGCCGTCTCGGCCTCGACGATCTTCAGACAGTCCTCGGCGGTCGTCGCGAGGGGCTTCTCGCAGAACACCGGCTTGCCTGCCGCGATCGCGCTCAGCACGTGCTCGGCGTGGGTCGGGCCCCAGGACGTCACGAGGACGGCGTCGACGTCGTCCGCCGCGACCACGGCCGCACCGTCGGGCAGCATCCGGGCGCCGACCGGTGCCGCCGCCTCCTCGGCACGGGCGGCGTCGATGTCGGTGACCGCGGTGACCCGGGCACCGGTGATGGTGTCGGTCAGGCGCCGGATGTGCTCCATGCCGATCCAGCCGGCGCCGATGACGCCTACTCGCACAGTCATGGGTGGTGGTCCTTTCTGCGATCCCCGGCCGCGACGGACCCGGGGACGGGGGGAATCAGGAGAAGCGCGCCCGGAGTTCGGCTTCGAGGGTCTCCAGCGAGCGGCCCTTCGTCTCGGGGACGTAGCGCTTCACGAAGGCGAGCGAGAAGACACCCGCCACCACGAACAGGAAGAAGGTGTTGGAGATCCCGATGCCGGAGACGAGAGACGGGAAGACCAGTCCGATCACGAAGTTGGTCAGCCACAGCACCACGGCCGCGACCCCCATGCCGAAGCCGCGCATCCGCATCGGGAAGATCTCCGACAGCATCAGCCAGGTCACCGGCGAGATCGCGCCCTGCTGGAAGGCGAGGAAGGTGACGGTCATGGCGAGCACCGCGTAGGCACGGCCGTCGCCGGACGGCAGCACCAGCGAGAACACGCCGATCAGCAACAGGGCTGCGGTGGTGCCCATCTGACCGACCATCAACATGGGGCGGCGGTTGACCCGGCCGAGCAGCCAGATGCCGACGAAGGTGGCCAGTACCGAGATCACGCCGTTGGCGATGTTGGCGGTCAGCGCGCTGTCCGAGGCGAAACCGGCGTCGGTGAGGATCTGGGTGCCGTAGTACATGATCGTGTTGACGCCGGTGATCTGCTGCACGATGGCGATGCCGAAGCCGATGAACATCAGCCTGCGGATCCACGGCGTGGCCTTCATGTCCTGCCAGCCGCCCAGCTTCTCCTGCTCCTCCTTGACGGCGAGCGCGGACACCTCGGCGAGTTCTGCCTCGGCGCGCTGCCGGGACCTGACCTGCTTGAGCACCTCCAGGGCCTCGCCGAAGCGGGTCTGCGAGGCGAGCCAGCGCGGGCTCTCCGGCATGACGAGCATCCCGAACCACAGCACCACGGCCGGGAGAGTGGCGATCACCAGCATCCAGCGCCACACCTCGCCGGACTCCCCGCCCACCCGGGCGATGATCGCGTTGGAGGTGAACGCCAGCAACTGGCCGCTGACGATCATCAGTTCGTTACGGGTGACCAGTGCGCCGCGCCGCTCGGCGGGGGAGACCTCCGCGAGGTAGACCGGCACGGTCACCGAGGCGCCGCCGACCGCGAGGCCGAGCACGAACCGGGCGACGACCATCACGGCGGTCGTCGGCGCCAGCGTGCAGCCGAGCGCGCCGACGAAGAACAGCACGGCGAGGGCGAGGATCGTACGGCGCCGCCCGCGCGCGTCCGACATCCGCCCGCCGATCACCGCACCGAGCGCGGCCCCCAGCAGCAGCGAGCTGGTGACCATGCCCTCGGTGACCGCGGTCAGGCCGAGGTCGTCGGTCATGTACGGCAGGGCGCCGTTGATGACGCCGGTGTCGTAGCCGAAGAGCAGTCCGCCGAACGTGGCGATGATCGTGATGAGCCGCAGCCTGCGGGTCACCGCCGGCGGGGCGTCGTCCGTGACGGCGGCGGGGGCCTGCGTCGAGTCGTCCCTGACATCCATGGGCCGCCTCCTCACCGTTCGGGGGTCGTGAGGGCCGGGCGGCGGGTGCCGGTGAGGCCGACGCCGGCCAGGTGCTCACGGGTGCCGACCGCGATGGGCAGCGGCACCTCGGGTGCGCACGGATACAGGTCCTGCTCCACGACGACGAACAACTCGGCGTCGAGCCGGGCTAGTTCGGCGACCACGTCGGCGGGCCTCGGTACCCCGGCGGGCGGCGACACGCACACACCCCGCTTGACGGCCTCGCCGAAGGAGAGGTTCTCGGCGGCCACCTGGGCGAGGATGCCGGGGTCCATCTGCTTGATGTGGACGTACCCGACACGCTCGCCGAACCGGCGGATCAGGTCGAGGTTGTCGCCACCCCCGTAGGCGACATGGCCGGTGTCCAGACACAGGTTGGTGTAGCGGGAGTCGGACTCGTTGAGGAGCCGCTCGATCTCCGGCTGGGTCTGGATGTGGCTGTCGGCGTGCGGATGGATGACGAGCCGTACGTCGTACTCGTCGAGCAGCAGCCTGCCGAGCCGGTCGGCGGCCCTGCCGAAGCCCGCCCACTGCTCGGCGGTCAGCTCGGGGGACTCGGTGAACGCGCCGGTCTTCTCGTCCCGGTACATGGGCGGGATGAGGACGAGGTGGTGTGCGCCCGCGGCGGCGGTCAGGGTGGCCACCTGGCGGACGTGGGCGAGCATCTCGTCCCAGGCCTCGGGGCGGTGCAGCGCACCGAACGCGGTGCCGCCGGAGACCTTCAGGCCGCGCACCGCGAGCTCCTCGGCGAGGACGGCCGGGTCGGTGGGGAGGTAGCCGTACGGGCCGAGCTCCAGCCACTGGTAGCCGGCCGCGGCCAGCTCGTCGAGGAAGCGGGTGTACGGAACCTGCTGGTCGTCCTCGGGGAACCACACGCCCCAGGAGTCGGGGGCGGAGCCCAGGCAGAGATTGCCCGCGGTGGTGCGGAGCGAGGTTGGCGCCGTTGCCATGACGGGTCCTTCGGGGAGGGGACGGAAGCCGGTGGACGATTGTGCTGTCGCGCTCTACTAGAGCGCTCTAGTTCGAGTACGATGACCCTGGTCCAAATGTCATGTCAATAGGTTGTTGCCGGGAGATTTCGAGACCCCGCTGAAGATTTCTGGATCCGGCTAAGGTGAGCGGCGTCGAAAGGTGGGTGCACGGGTGGACGGATCGGGCAGGCAGCGGCCCACGATGGCGGATGTCGCCGGGAGGGCGGGCGTGTCCCGGGCGCTCGTCTCGATCGTCTTCCGCAATCAGCCGGGGGCGAGCCAGGAGACCCGCGAGCGGGTCCTGCGGGTCGCCGACGAGATCGGCTACCGGCCCGACAACGCGGCCCGGCTGCTCGCGCGCGGCCGCAGCCGCACGCTCGGCGTGATGTTCATCGTGCATCAGATCTTCCACACGGATCTCATCGAGGGCATCTATCCGGAGGCCGAACGGCTCGGCTACGACGTCCTGCTCTCCGGCACCACGCCGGGCCGCAGCGAGGCCAAGGCCATCGAGGCGCTGCTCGGTCACCGCTGCGAGGGGCTGATCCTGCTCGCCCCCGACGCCGACCCGGCCTACCTCGACGAACTCGGACACCGGGCGGCGACCGTCTCGGTCGGGCGCCGCGCCCCGGGTGCCCACGTGGACTTCGTGCACTCCGCCGAGGGCAAGGGCGTACGGCAGGCCATGGACCACCTCGTGGAGCTGGGGCACCGCCGGATCGTGCACATCGACGGCGGGCGCGGCCCCGGCTCGGCCGAGCGGCGCCGCGCGTACAAGGCCGCGATGCGCAGGCACGGACTGGAGCCCGAGGCGCGGGTCATCCCCGGCGAGCACACGGAGGAGTCGGGCATCGAGACGGGCCGACTGCTCCTGGCGGAGCGGGACCGAGGGCTGCCCCTTCCCAGCGCGGTCCTCGCGGGCAACGACCGGTGCGCCATGGGCCTGTTGATGGCCCTGACCCGAGCGGGCGTCGAGGTCCCGCGCGACATGTCGGTCGTCGGCTACGACGACAGCCATCTCTCCCACCTGATGCCGATCGGTCTGACGACGGTCCGTCAGGACGCGCTGCTGCTGGCCGAGAACGCGGTGCGGTTCGCCGTGGAGCGGCTGGAGAACCGGGAACTGGAGCCGCGTGAGGCCGTGTTGGACCCGAAGCTCGTCGTCCGGGGCACGAGTGGGCCGGCCCCGAAGGAGCCGGCCTGAGAGCCTGTTCGCAAGCTCCGAGAGGGTGGGGAGGCGGGGCCGGCCGTGCCCCGTCGCGGTCACGGCCGGCCCCGCCCGTTCTCAGGGCTACCGCGTTCCCTTGGCGGCGAACTCGGCGACCGCGTCGACGTTGTCCTTGGTGATGAAGGCGGGTCCGGTCAGGACGGGTGCGGTGCCGCCGCCGCTGAAGTTGCCGTTGGTCTTGTACAGCCACAGGGAGTCGACGGAGAGGTAGCCCTGGAGGTAGGGCTGCTGGTCGACGGCGAACTCGACCTTGCCGTCCTGGACGGCGGTGACGAGTGACTTGTTGAGGTCGAAGGTGGCGATCTTGGCCTTGCTGCCGGCGTCGGCGACGGACTGCACGGCGGTCAGGGCGAAGGGGGCGCCGAGGGTGACGACCTGGTCGATGGAGGAGTCCTGCTGGAGCTTGGCGGTGATCGTCGACTTCACGGAGGGCATGTCGGTGCCGTTGACGTAGAGGTTGTCGGTGGTGCCCTTGAAGCCCTTCTTCAGGCCTGCGCAGCGGGCCTCCAGGGCGACGTGGCCCTGTTCCTGGATGACGCAGACGGCGTGCTTGGCGCCGCTGTCGTTGAGCCGCTCGCCGAAGGCCCGGCCGGCGATGTTCTCGTCCTGCCCGAAGTACTCGAGCATGCCGAGGTCCTTCCAGTTGTCCAGGCCGGCGTTGAAGCCGACGACCGGGATGCCGGCGGCGGTGGCCTTGGCGATCACGGCCTTCATGGCGCTGGGCTTCGCCGCGGTCAGCGCGATGCCGTCGACTTTCTGGTCGATGGCGTTCTGCACCAGGTTGGCCTGGGTGCCGGCGCTGGGGTCGCTGGAGTAGACGAGCTTGATGTTGTCCTTGGCGGCGGCGGCCTCGGCGCCCTTGCGGATCAGGTCCCAGAAGGTGTCGCCGGGGGCGGCGTGGGTGATCATGGCCACGGTCATCCGGGGGGTGGTGGCCTTGCCCGCCGAGGCGTCGGCGGCGCCGTCCTCGGAGTCCTTGCCGCCTGAGCTGCTGGAGCAGCCCGCTGCGAACAGGGCGCCGGCCAGGGCGGTGGCGGTCAGAGCGGCGGCTCTGTGGTGTCTGCGCATGTCCCGTGCACCTCGCTGTGCTGATCGGCTGGAGCGCTCCACTAGCGCGCTCTAGTGGCAGGAACTATGCGGCTGTCCGGAGGTGATGTCAATGGGTTTGTCAGGACGTATCGACAAGGGGGTATAAGACGACCACCCCGCCTCGTGGAGGCGGGGTGGGAGGGTTGGGGCGGGGTGATGGGTGGGTGGATGGCGGGTGGGTGGTGGCGGGTCGACTGCTCAGGCAGGCCGTATCACGCTGTGGATCGCCGACTCCCCGGCGTAGTGGATCGACTCCTCGCGGATGACCGTTCCCGGGCCGGGCGCGTGGATCATCATGCCGTTTCCGGAGTAGATGCCGACGTGGCCGGCGTGGAAGAGGACCAGGTCGCCGGGCTCGACATAGGTCAGGGCGATTCCGCGGCCGGCGGTCGCCTGCTCCTGCGGGGTGCGGGGGAGCGTGATGCCGGCCGCCTTCCAGGCGGCCTGGGTGAGGCCTCCACTGTCGTACGAGCCCGGGCCCGTCGTGCCCCAGACGCAGGGCTTGCCGATCTGGGCGACGGCGAAGTCCAGGGCCCGCGCGGCGCGGGTGTCCTGCGGTGCGGTGGCGGTGGGGGCGGTGCTGGTGAGGGCGGTGCCGGTGAGGGGTGTGCTCGTGTCGAAAGACTGGCTTGTGGCGAGGGCTTGGCCGGTGCCGAAGGTCTGGCCGGTGTCGAAGGCTTGGCCGGTGCCGAGGGTCTGGCCGGTGTCGAGGGCTTGGCCGGTGCCGAGGGTCTGGCCGGTGTCGAAGGCTTGGCCGGTGCCGAAGGTCTGGCCGGTGTCGAAAGCTTGGCCGGTGTCGAAGGCATGGCTCGTGACCGTGGTCGGGTCGGTGGCGGTGGTCGCGAGGGTGACGGCGGGCTGAACTGCCGTGCCGGACCAGGCCGTTGTGCCTGCCTGGACCGGGGTCAGATCGGACGCTCCGAGGTCCTGGAGTGCCTGCCACTGTGTCTCGGCCGAGGGCTGGCCCAGCGGGTTCTCGATCGGCAGGAGTGCCGTGCTCTGCTGTGCGGTGTACGGGGACAGCAGCCGGCGGGCACGGTCGAGCTTGCGCTGGTTCTGCTCCTTGGTCGCCCGCAGGGAGGAGCGCGGCGGGTCGGCCGTCGGGGCGGGCAGGTCGAGGGCGGTCGCGGTGCTCTGAGCGCTCTGTGCGCCCAGGGCCTGCCGGCTCGTCTCCGGCGGTGCCTCGGGAGCGGCCGGCAGGGCCGCGATCGGGCCGGCGGTCAGCTCCGCCACGGGAGCCCTTCCGGTGGTCGGAGCAGCCGACAGTTCCGCCACCGGTGCGGCGGTCAGCTCCAGGGCGGCGCGGCCGGACGCCGCCTGCCCCCGGTCGGTGAGGCCCTCCGGAGTGCTCTCCGCCGGGCGCGCGGGTCGTGCCCCGGTGGGACGGTCCGGCATTCTGTCCCTCGGCAGCACTGCCGGGACGATCGGACCCACCTTCGAGCGGGCGGCGTCGAACCACTGCCGGGTGACGCTGTCGAGCGCGGGGTCGCTGCGCCCGCTCTCCTCGCCCCGGGCGCTTCGGGCCGCGGCGGCGGGTCCGCGTCCGGCGTCCGTCGGCCGGTCGGCGCGCTTGCGCGGCCCCGTCGACGCCGCGCGAGTGGCGTTGAAAGTACCGGTGTCGGACTCGGCCTGGTCGTAGAGGGAGCTGACCCTCCGGCTGACCTCGTCGCGGCTCGGTGTCTCGTCCCCCGCGGAGGGGGCGGCGTTGGCCGTCTGGGCGAGCAGTGCCACAGAGGTGAGGGCCGCCGACGCGAGTGCGGAATTGCGCATACCGGGGAGGCTCAGAGCCCCCGGACGCGCGGTGCCTTCCGGCGCCATGGGCGACGTACTCCTTCCGTACTCCGCCTACCGAGTTAGCTGACGGGTTCGGGCGATCGGTTCCGGAAGGTGTGCCCTACGGCCCTTGCCCCGAAGGGCAGTTGGGCCGATTCACCCCAAGTTCGGTTGGGTCCCCGGCTCCAGTGGCCCCTATGGAGGCACCGGACTCGGCGGAGGCCGCACGTCCCGACGGGGTTCGCCGGAGGTCGTCGTGCGGCCTAGGCGTAACCTAACCAACTTGTGTGACTCACGTGAAGGTTGACGTGTGAAATGTCCGATACGTTTTTGTGACCTTCGACGCTCCGTGTGGACGGACGGCCGGATTCACTTCGCGGCGCGTTGACTCCGCCACGCCGCGTAATGATCGAGGACCGTCTGCTCGATCGGGCGGTAGGTGACGCCGAGTTCGTTCACGCTCCGGCTGTTGTCCACCCGGAAGCGGATGCCGAGGTGCCCCCGGATGTAGTCCTGCGTCAGCCCGAAGGCCGGGCCCAGGACGCGTACGGGCCAGTGCGGGAGCGCGGCGCGCGGGAGGCGGAGGTCGCGGGGGCGGCGGCTCCGGAGGATGCGGGCCATCTCGTGGAACGACGTCATGGTCGGGGCGGCGAGGATGTAACGGCCCTTGGCGTCCGGGTTCTCCGCTGCCGCGATGTGGGCGTGGGCGACGTCGCGCACGTCCACCGTGGTGAAGCTGAAGTCCGGGGCGCCGTAGAAGAAGTAACCCTTGAACAGCTCCTCCAGCAGGAACAGGCTGCCGGACTCCGAGGCGGGCGTGAGGGAAGGGCCCAGGATCAGGCCGGGGTTGACCGCCACCATCTGCCAGCGGCCCTGCGCGGCCTCCGCGTCCCAGGCAGCGCGCTCCGCGACCGTCTTGGCGTAGTGGTAGGGGTTGTTCTCCACCGTGCTGGTGGTGTTGAAGTACCGCTCCGACAGCACGGCGTCGTCCATGGCCAGGACGTCGGCGTAGTCGCCGAAGATCGCGCCCACGGTCGATGTGAGGACGAGCTTCTCGACCGTGGGTGTCCGCTCGATGGCGGCCAGCACGTTGCGCGTGCCGAGCAGCGCCGGGTCGACCATGTCCCGGCGGCCGTCCTTGATCTTCTCCGGCATGCGGAACGGCGACGCCACATGGAACACCACCCGGCAGCCGCTCATCGCCTCGTCGAAGGCGCCTTCCTTCAGCAAGTCCGCCTCGAACAGGGACAGTCGGCCGGGGTGTGTCTCCTGCAACTCCCGCAGCGGGCGCATCTTCGCCGTGTCGGCGGTGCTCCGCACGGTGCTGTGGACCTGGTACCCCCGCTCCAGAAGCCGTTTGACCAGATGGCTGCCGACGAACCCGCTGCCACCGGTGACCAACACGACCCTCGACCCGACTGCGCCCACCGTCACTCCTTCTGCCGCGCGGAAGATCGGTCGATCACGGTAGCGGCGTCACCGGTGCGCGGCCATGCTTTCGAAAAGGTGGAGCGGAAGGTGGAGCAGAGGGTGGAGCAGGCGGCAGGCGGAGCCCTCAACGCTCGTGCACGACCCGCCCGTCGAACACCGTCATCACCACCTCCGCGTCCGTGATCATGTGCGGGTCCAGGTCCAGCAGCGGACGGTCCAGGACACAGAGGTCCGCGACCTTGCCGACCTCGACGGACCCCTTCCACTCCTCGGCGAAGTCCTGCCGGGCCGGATTGACCGTGTACGCCCGCAGGGCCTCGGCCAGGCCCACACACTGCTCCGGGCCGCTCTGCCGCCCGCTCGCCTTCGACTCCCGCAGCATCATCGCGGCCACGCCCTGCCGCCAGTCGGGCGCGGTGATCGGCGCGTCGGAGCTGGCGCAGACCGCGACCCCGGCCTCGACGGCGGAGCGCACGGGCCACTGATAGGCGGAGCGATCGGTGCCGATGACCTCGTCCATCAGGTCGGAGATGGTCCACTTGATGGCCGGGTTCATGTTGACGCCGTAACCGTGCGCGGCCAGCTTGGCGAGGCTGCCGGCGCCGATGAAGTCGCCGTGGATGACGTAGTGCCGGGCGTCCGGGCGGGGCGCGGCGGCGTTCGCGGCGACGAAGGCGTCCACGACCGTGTCGATGGCCCGGTCCCCCGTGACGTGCACACCCAGCTGGAAGCCGGCCTCGTGCGCCAGCCGGATCATCTCGCGCAGTTCGGCGACCTGGAGTGCCGGGGTGGTGCCGTGCACGCACAGCGCGCCGTGGCCACCGTCGGCGTACGGTTCGTTCATCCAAGCCGTACGGTTCGGCGGCACCCCGTCGCCGAAGATCTTTACGCCGATCGCCCGCAGCAACCGGGGGTCCGCCGACTCCGGCCGACGCAGCTCGGCCAGCCCCTTGCGTACGTCGTCCGCCGAGCCGCCCATGGGCGCGGGCAGCAGCAACACACTGACCCGGGCGTCGAGTTGACCCTCCTCGGCGAGTTCGGCGTACGCCGTCCAGTTGTCGGTGCTCAGACCGCCGAACAGGGTCTCCGCACCGCCGGGGCCGAGGCCCGGCTCGGTGTAGCTGGTGATGCCGCGCGCGTGCAGCTCCCGCACCACCGCCTGGATGGCCTGGCGGCGCCGGCCGACGGTGGGGGAGGGGAGCGCGGCCTGGACGAGTTTCCCGGCCGCCTCCCGCAGGATGCCGGTGGGCCGCCCGTCAGGGTCCAGGTCGATGACACCGCCGGGCGGTGGCGCGCTGCTCGCGTCGACCCCACAGACGCGCAGGGCCGCGCTGTTGACCCACACCATGTGCTGGGAGAAGTCGGTCAGACAGACCGGGTTGTCGGGCGCCACGGCGTCCAGGTCCCGGCGGTGCGGGAAGCGCTGCGGATCGGCCAGACACTCCGCGAGGTATCCGGCGTCCCAGCCGAGCCCGACGATCCACTCACCGGGGCGGGACGCGCGCACGGCCCGCTCCACGACCGAAGCGATGCCGGCGATCGTCCCCACCGCCGGATTGCCGACGTCCAGGGCGAAGGGCGGCTTGGCCAGGCCGTACGCGGCTCCGTGCAGATGCGAGTCGTTGATGCCGGGCAGCACGGTCCCGCCGTGGAGTTCGACGACGCGCGTGCCGGGCCCGGCCAGGGCACGCATCTCGGCGTCACTGCCGACGGCGACGATGTCGCGTCCGCGCACGGCGACGCCTTCGGCGACCGTGAAACCGGCGTCGACGGTGAGGACCTGACCGCCGGTCAGGACGAGGGTGGGAGGGGGAGCGGGGATGGGAGGGCGAGCGGGGGTGGGAGTGGGGATGGGGGTGGTGTCGCTCACGCGGGGCCCTTCCGTGCGGTGGGGGAGTTGTGGGTGGTCATGTCTGGGGGGGGGAGTCGTGGATGGTCATCGTGGGTGGGGCGGTCATCGCGTCTGCCGCGGACCGAAGTAGGCGAGCGCCGCGCCCGCCACCAGGGCGGTTCCCTGCGCCATCTGCTGCCAGAACGTGGGCACGTTCAGCAGCGTGAGGCCGTTCTGGAGGCAGCCGAGGAAGAGCACGCCGAGCAGCACTCCGAAGACGGAGCCCGAGCCGCCCGTCAGAGCGACCCCGCCGAGCAGGACGGCGGTCAGTACGGTCAGCTCGAACCCGGCGCCCGAGGTCCCGGCGACGACACTGTCCAGCACGGATGCCTTGATGGCCCCGGCGAGGGCGGCGGCGACACCCGTGACGACGAACAGCGTGAACGGCGTACGGCGGACGTCGATGCCGGAGAGGTGGGCGGCCTCCCGGTTGACGCCGATGGCGAAGACGTGCCGCCCGGCCGGGGTGAGCGCCAGGAACAGCGCGCCCGCCACGAGCACGAGCACCGCGATGAGGACCGGCGCGTCGATGCCGGCGATCCGTGACCCGCCCAGCCAGGCGAACCCGGATCCGAAACCGCTCAGCGGCAGCGGGAAGAGTTGCTGGGCGAGTCCCCGTACGGCCGTCAGCATGCCCAGCGTCACGATGAAGGCGGACAGTCCCAGGTAGCAACACAGCACGCCGTTCACGGCGCCCACCGCCGCACCCGCCACCAGCGCGCCCAGCACGGCGACGACCGGTGACTGCGTCTGCGACCCGGCGAGCCAGCCCGCCACCAGCCCGCCCAGGGCGAGCGTGGAGCCGACCGACAGATCGAGGTAGCCGCTGATCACCAGCAGCGCCAGCGGCACCGCGACGATGGCGAGCGTGGCGGCGTCGGTGGCGATCCCGCGCAGGTTGCCCGCGTCGAGGAAGCTGCCGGTGGTCAGTTGGAAGACCAGGACCATGAGGAGGAGTACGGCGAGCAGGGGGTGACGCCGCAGGGTGGTCAGGCCGGTCTCGGTGAAGGTGCCGGGGGAGGGCAGCCGGCGGCTGGTGAGGGTGGTGGTCGTGGGGCCCGTGGGGCTGGGAGCGGAGCCCTTGGTGGCGGTGGTCATGGTGCTCCTTCGGGGGCGGCGGGCCTGTCGGGTGCGGTGGGGTCTTGGGTGCGTGCGGCGCTGTCTGTTGGCGGAGGACAGGTGGGCGCCGTGAGTTCTTCGGCCGGCGCGCTTCCGCCGGACGGCGCCGGCGCCGTGTGATGTACGGCCGACAGCAGTGCCGTCTCCGTGAGTTCGGCTCCGCTCAGCTCGCCGACGACCCGGCCGCCGGAGACGATCAGACAGCGGTGGGCCAGTGCGACGATCTCCTCGGGGTCGCTGGAGGCGAACAGCACAGCGGTGCCGTGCTGTTCGGCGAGCGAGGAGAGCACCCCGTAGATCTCCTGACGCGCACCGACGTCGACGCCCTGCGTCGGCTCGTCGAGGAGCAGTACGTCCACGGTGCGCGCCGCGTTGATCCACCGGCCCAGGACCAGCTTCTGCTGGTTGCCGCCGGAGAACGCGGCCGCCGGCAGCCGTGGCCGGGTCGGACGCAGGCCCACCGCGTCGGACAGCGCGCCGAAGACGCGTCGCTCGGCACCGAGCGCCCGCACACCGTGCCGGGCGAGTGAACGGACCGTCGGCAGCAGGGTGTTGTCCTGGGCGCTGAGCGAGGGGAACAGGCCCTGTCTGCGCCGGTCCGCCGGTACGAGGGCGATGCCCGCGGCCAGCGCGTCGGCCGGGCGGGTCGCCACGACGGCCCGCTCTCCGATCCGTACGGTTCCGCCCGAGGCGCGGCGTCTGCCGAACAGGGTCTCCAGCAGTCGAGTACGACCGGAGCCGATGAGCCCGTACAGCCCGACGATCTCGCCCGAGTCGACGCGGACGTCGACCGGTCCGAAGCCGGGGCCGCGCAGGCCGTCCACGGTCAGGCGCGCGGGGCGCGGGGCGTTGTCGTCCCCGGTCGCCGGACGGGTCGCCTGCGAGAGCCCCGCAGCCGGGCCCGGCGAGAGGCTCGAAGCGACGCCCTGCGAGGCGTCCGTCCGACCGACGATCGCCTCGACCAGCTCACCCCGCGTCTGCCCCGCCACCCCCGACTGATGGGCCACACGCCCGTCCCGCAGCACGGTCACCGCATCCGCGAGCCGTTCCACTTCGCTCAGCAGGTGCGTGACGTAGACGATGGCCAGCCCCTGGGCCCGCAGGTCCTCGACCCGTGCGGCCAGGGCGTCGCTCTCGGCGCCGGAGAGCGCGGCGGTCGGTTCGTCGAGGACGAGGACCGAGGCGCTGCGGCTGAGGGCCTTCGCGATCTCGACCAACTGCCGCTGCCCCGTGGGCAGTTCGCCCACCCGGTCACGGGGCGAACAACTGGCCGCGACCCGCCGCAGCAGCCCGTCGGCGACCTCTTCCTGGGCGCGCCGGTCGATGCGGCCGAACCGGGTCCACTCCTGGCCGAGGAAGATGTTCTCGGCGACCGTGAGGGAGTCCACGACGCTGAGCGTCTGGAAGATGATCGCCACGCCGGCGGCGATGGACTCGCGGGGAGTCAGCCGCGTGTACGCCGTCCCGCCCACCTCGATCGTCCCCGCGTCCGGCGGGAAGGCGCCGCCGAGGCACTTGATGAGCGTGGACTTGCCTGCGCCGTTGTGCCCGAGGAGGGCGTGCACCTGGCCCGCCGGGACGGTCAGGTCCACTCCGTCCAACGCCCGAACGCCGCCGAAGGACTTGCTCAGACCCTGGATGTGGAGGTTGGTGACCGCTGTCATGACCAGCCCTGTGCGTTCTGGGCGAGCAGGGCGTCGATCCGGGCGGTGTCCGCGCGCTGGACGAGAGTGATCGGCACCTGGGCGCTCGCGTCGGCCTTCCCCGCGGCGACCGCGCGCGGCACGTCCACGATGGCGGCGGCGATGTCCTTGGGCGCGAGGGCGGCGGAGGCGCGGTAGAAGGTGCCCTGCTTGATCGCGAGGAGGGAGGGTGCCGAGCCGTCCTGCCCGCCGACGAAGGTCTTGGCGTCGTCCTTCGCCCGCCCGGTCTGCTGGAGTGCCTTGAACCCGCCGTACGCCGCGGCGTCCGTGACACCGAGGACGATGTTGAGGTCGGGGTGCTTGGCGAGGATGGCGCGGGACTTGGACAGGCCGGTGTCCGGGTCGATGGCCTGCTCCTGGGCGACGACGTCGACGCCGGGCGCGTTCTTGGTGAAGGCGTCGATCATGCCCTTGGTGCGCTCGCGGCCCAGCTGGATGGTGCTGTCGGTGAGGAAGGCGACCTTGCCCTTGCCGCCGAGCCGTTCGCGCGCCCACTTGGCGGCGGCCTCTCCGAGCAGCGTTCCGCCCTCGACGAAGCTGAACTGGATGTCGGCGCTCTGGTGCTCAAGCGATCCGCCGTACGTCACCCAGATCAGCCCCGCGTCCAGCGCCGCCTTGGCGATGGACTCCGTCGCCTCGAAGACCATCGGGAACGACACGATGGCCGGGACCTTCTGGGCGACCCAGGCGTTGAGGTTGGTGGCCTGGGTGTCGGCGTTGCCCGCGTCGCTCGTGGTCAGCAGCGAGATGCGGTGCTGCTCGGCGGCGGCCGTGGAGAGCTTCACCAGGGTCGAGTAGAGCGGGAGTTGGGTGAAGGGGTAGTCCAGGCCGATCCTGGTGAGCTTGCCCGACGGTCCGCCGGATGCCGCGGCCTGCGCCGAGCCGGTTCCGTCGTCCGGCGCCGAACATCCGGCGGCGGCCAGCGCGGCGGTGGCGACGGACACGCCGGACCAGGCGAGGAACCGTCGTCTTGAGGTCGGGGAGGCGGGCGAGGGGGATGCGGTCATGGCGGTGCCCTTCGGGGGACGGGGCCCGGGGTGTGCCGGGCGTTGGTGCGTGCCGAACAGGAAAGACCCGGGCAGGTCGCGCCGCCATCCGTACAAATACCGACCGTCGCGGCCGGAGCCGCGGACGAGTGGGTGGTGCGGGGCCGTAGGGGGTTCGCCCCCGCCAGGGGGCTCCGCCCCCCAGTGATGGGAGGGGTAGGGGTGGCGGGGGCGAAAAGTGGGACCGGCCCGGCAACGCCTTGTGTACCGCCCCGCCCACCCATATCGTTAGGGCCCAAACAATCGCCCGGTGGTCCCGCCCCCGGAGGCCCGCATGATCAGCCACCACCAGCTCGCGGCAGCGGCCCGCATCGGCATGCTCACCCGCGAACGCGACACCACCTCGGCCTGCGCGCAGGCGCTGTGCGAGCTCGCTGCCGCCCTGCCGCTCGACGCCGCCACCCTGCTGGCGATCGACCCGCTGAGCGGCGCCCACGTCCAGGTGGCCGGCGTCGGCTACGAACCGGGGGACGCCGAGGCGCTGGCCGCCGAGTTCGTGGGGACGCCGTGGTACGACAACGTCGTACGGCAGGAACTCCCGCCGTCCATCACCGAGGACGCCGAGGACGCCGGGCAGCGCTTCCGGCACGGCTGGTTCTACGCCGAGCGCGTCCGCCCGGCCGGTTTCCGGGATGGCGTGACGGGAGCGCTGCGTCACGAGGGCCGGCTCGTGGGCCTGGTCCACCTGGCCGCGGAGGGTACGAACGCCTACGGCACCGAGGCGCGCCGGCTGCTCGCCTCGGTGCTCCCGGCCCTGGGCGCCCTCGCCGACCCGACGGCCCGACCGGCCGAGTTGTACGACCTGCCGGCGGAGGCGGGGGCGAACCTCGTCACCGACGGAGGCGTCGTCGACCTCCCGGGACACCGACCCGCCCAGGTCCTCGCGGACGATGACTTCGCTTGTCTGGTCCGGGCGTTCGAGCACACCGGCGGGCAGCGGCTACGGGTGCTGTGGCCGGTCGGCCGTGAGTGGCGCCGCGTGGTGCTGCGCCGGTGCGCCGTCGGCTCGGCACTGATCCGGCGGGCGGTCGTCGTCCACGAGGTGCCCATGGAACTGCCGTACGGACTGAGTCCGCGCGAGTTGGAAGTACTGACGCGGGCCGCGATGGGCCAGACCAACCAGGCCATCGCCCAGGCCCTCTATCTCTCTCCGCGGACCGTGCACAGCCACGTCGAGCACCTCCTGCGCAAGACCGGCTGCGCCTCCCGCGCCCAGGCCACGGCGCTCGCGGTGCGTGACGGGGTACTGCGTCCGGCCCCGGAGGACGTCTCCCGCTTCGTCGAAAGGCAAGGATGCGCATGACGGTCACCAGGCCGACGGCCACCGCACCCCGCATGCTTCTCGTCCTCAGCGAGAACTGGACCCTCACCGATGGCCGCGCCGATCTCCCCAGGGCCGTCCGCTGGGCCCGCGAGGCCGAGGACGCCGGGTTCGACGCGGTGATGGTCAGCGAACACATCGTCCTCGGGCCCGACGCCGCCGCGGCCGGCGTCATGGGCAACCCCCGCGACTACGCCCTCCCGGGCAACCAGGACCCGAACACCCCCTGGCCGAACTCGCTGCTTCTGCTCGCCGCCATCGCCTCCGTCACCGAGCGGCTGCGCCTGGCCGCCGCGGCCGTCCTCGCCCCGCTGCGCCATCCCCTGCTGATGGCGCGCGAGTTGGGCACCCTCGACCTGCTCAGCGAAGGACGACTGGTGGTGCAGCCCACGGTCAGCTGGAGCAAGGACGAGTACGACGCGCTGGGCGTGCCGTTCGGCAGCCGCGGCCGGTTGCTCGACGAGCACCTGGCGATCTGGGCGAAAGCCTGGGGGCCGTCACCGCTCTCGCACGCCGGTGAGCACTACTCCTTCAAGGACGTCTGGTTCGAGCCGAAGGCGTACCGCCCGGAGGGCCCCCGGCTGTGGTTCGGCGGACAGCGCCTGCACGGCCCGGTCCTGCGCCGGCTCGTCCGCCACGGCCATGGATTCCACCCCCTCGGCCGGCCCTCGGGCGAGGACATGCAACTCCTCAAGGACGCCCTGGCCGCGGCCGGCCGCGACCTCGCCGACCTGGAGATGATCGGCGGCACCCAGGCCGTCTTCCCCGACGACCACTCCCCGGCGGACCTCGGCGCCGCACTCGCGTCGATCCCGGAGCAGCTGGAACAGGGCTTCACGACCTTCTGCGTCAAGCCGAACCAGTTCATCGACGACCCGGACGGGGTGGGAGCGTTCTGCCGTGACGTGATGCGGCGCGTCGAGGCACTGACGGGGTAGCGGTCCGGCAACACCGGCACCACGCTGGTTCAGAGGCCCGCACGGGTGAACGTCACATGCGTGACTCCGCTGGGCGAGGAGGTGGCCTCGACCTCGTAGTCGTCCTCGAAGCCCTCCAGGCCGTCCCAGAGACGTACGCCCCGGCCGAGCAGGATCGGGTTCACCACGATGTGCATGTGGTCGATGAGCCCGGCGGCGGCGAAGTCGCGGATCACGGTGGGCCCGCCGCCGATGCGTACGTCTTGGCCGTCCGCGGCCTCTCGGGCCGTCTCGAGCGCCTTGGCGGGCGAGGTGTCGAGGAAGTGGAACGTCGTGCCGCCCTCCATCTCGATCGACGGGCGTGGGTGATGGGTGAGGATGAAGGTCGGTGTGTGGAACGGCGGGTTGGGCCCCCACCACCCCTTCCATTCCGGGTTCTCGTGCCACCCCGGATAGCCGAACTTCCCGGCGCCCATGATCTCGGCGCCGATCCCGGGCAGGAACTGCCGCGCGAAGGCGTCGTCCAGGCCGCCGGTTCCGCCGGGCCGGTTGATCATGTTGTGCCAGAACCGGGTGGTGAACATCCACTCGTGCAGCCTTTCGCCGGCGTGGCCGAACGGCGCCTCCTGGCTCAGCCCCTCACCGGTGCCGAAGCCGTCGAGCGAGATGGAGAAGTTGTGGACGCGAGTCAGTGACATGGCCGGCGACTCCCTTCCTGCTGCTGGTCGAGCCTCGTCGGGTCAGCTCGGTCATGCAGCGATGATGGGACGCGGCCACGGATTCGGCGACCCCTGAAACAGGCCCTGGCCTGATCCGCCGGACAGGCGCTAGCGGGACCCGAGCGCCGTGAAGGCCTCGTCCAGGAGCTCGACCAGGTCGAGTCGGCCGTCGGAGGCGCTCCAGTGGTCGACCGCGACGTTCAGACAGTCCAGCGCCGCGGCGGCGCGCACCGTCTGGCCGAGCGTCGCCGCCCCCGAGGGGCCGTCCGTGGAACCGGCGCGCTCCGCGAGCGCCCTGGCCAGGGCGGGGCGCCAGCCGTGCTGCTTCTCCAGCTGGCGCGCGCACAGGGCGGGGGTGTCCCTGACCAGGCGGGTCGTCGCGAGGGCACGGGCCGGGTCCTCGTGATAGCGCGCGATGACCGTGTCCAGGGCGTGCCGCAGCGCCGTCCAGTCGTCCTCGTCGGCGGGCCGGGCGCGCAGGGCGTCGGCGGCCTGGTCGCCATGGGCGTCGAAGGCGGCGAGGACGGCCTCCTCCTTGGTGCCGAAGTAGCGCAGGAAGGTGCTGCGGGACACGCCGGCGGCCGTCGCCAGGTCGTCCAGGGTGACCTTCTCGAAGCCCTCGCGCTGGAACAACTCCAAGGCCACCTCGGCCAGTTGGGCCCGTACGGCGGCCCGGGCGATGTCTCTGGTGCTGGTACGTGCTGCTGCGCTCACCTCGCGACCCTATCCCGCCGTCCGATCCGACTTGCAGATCCGATACTCGGTCACTAACGTGACACTCAGTTTCACATACGAAACTCCACTTCACAAAACTTCATTGCGCAGGCTCCCCCCAGCACAGCGACGGAGGCACGCACACCGTGACCAAGACCCTCGGACTCATCGGCAGCGGCATGATCGGCGGCGCTGTGGCCCGCCTCGCCGTCGCCGCCGGACTGGACGTCGTCCTCAGCAACTCCCGCGGTCCCGAGACCCTCGCCGACCTCGTCGCCGAACTCGGCGACCATGCGCGGGCGGTCACGCCCGAGGAGGCCGCGCAAGCCGGTGACCTGGTCGTGGCGACCGTCCCGCTCAAGGCCTACGACCGCCTTCCGGCCGCCGCCCTCGCGGGCAGGACCGTGATCGACACCATGAACTACTACCCGGACCGCGACGGCCGCCTCGCCGAACTGGACTCGGGCGAGCTGACCTCCAGCGCCCTGGTCCAGCGGCACCTGGCCGACTCGCGCGTGGTGAAGGCCTTCAACAACATCGACTTCCAGCGGCTGGCGACCTCGGCCCGGCCCTCCGGCGCCCCCGACCGCACCGCGCTGCCCATCGCGGGTGACGACCCCGGGGCCAAGGCCGACGTGGCCCGGCTGCTGGACACCCTCGGCTACGACGCCGTGGACATCGGGACGCTCGCCGACAGCCGACGCAGCCAGCCCGGTACGCCGGTCTACGTCGACCCGTACCTGGCACCACGGCCCGAGGGGTTGAACCAGGAGGAGGCGCGGCGCTGGTTCTTCGAGACCCCGGGCGTCCCGGTCTCCGCGGAGCGCGTCCGGGAACTGATCGACGCCACGACCTTCGACGCCACGACCTTCGAGAACTGAGGCCGCCATGCAGGGAACACCCGTCACCGTCCCCACCCCGGACGGAACCGTCGACGCTTATCTCGCCAGGCCCGAGGGCAGCAGCGCACCGCACCCGGCGGTGCTGATGTACATGGACGCCTTCGGCCTGCGCCCGCACCTGAAGCGGATGGCGGACCGGCTCGCCTCGGCCGGGTACACCGTCCTGGTCCCCAACGTCTTCTACCGGCATAGCCCGGCGCCCGTCGTCGAGTTGCCCGACTTCATCAACCCGGCCGAGCGGCCGGAAATCTTCCAGAGTCTGCGCCCGGCCGCCGTGACCCTCACACCCCAAGCCGCCATGCGGGACGCCGGTGTCTACCTCGACTGGCTGGCCGACTCCCCGCTGACGGTGGACGGCCCGGTGGGCGTCACCGGCTACTGCATGGGTGCCGGCCTCGCCCTGCGCACCGCCGGGACGTATCCGGACCGGGTGGCGGCCGCGGCCGGCTTCCACGGGGCGTACCTCGCGACGGACGCGCCGGACAGCCCGCACCTGGTCGCCGACCGCATCACCGCCGAGCTCTACTTCGGCCACGCCGACCAGGACTCGACCAACCCTGCCGAGCAGATCGACCGCCTCGACAAGGCCCTCGCCGCGGCCGGTGTCCGCCACCGCGGCGAGGTCTACCCCGGCGCCCACCACGGCTTCACCCAGGCGGACACCGCGATGTACGACGCCGAGGCGACGGAACGGCACTGGGCGGCCCTGCTGGAGCTGCTGGGCCGCACCTTGTGACGGTCAGTCGGTCACCAGCGGGGGAGTCGGCGCTCGTACTCCGGCTGGATCCGTCGCATGTACCCGGTGTCGTCGCGTGACCGCATCCCCGAGTCGACGTACAGACGGTGCAGCCGGTCGAGGGCGTCGTGGTCGAGTTCCACGCCGAGGCCCGGTCCCGTGGGCACCTCGACCGCCCCGTCGCGCAGTTCCAGGACACCCGGGACGATCACTTCGTCGGCGGAGTTCCACGGGTAGTGGGTGTCGCAGGAGTGGTCGAGGTTCGGGATGGCCGCCGCCACATGGGTCATCGCCGCGAGGCTGATGCCCAGATGCGAGTTGGAGTGCATCGAGAGCGCGATGCCGAACGCCTCGCAGACGGCGGCCAGTTCACGGGTGCGACGCAGTCCGCCCCAGTAGTGGTGGTCGGTGAGGAGCACCTGGATAGCGTTCTGCTCGATCCCCGGCTTCAGGTGCTCCCAGGCGATCACGCACATGTTGGTGGCGAGGGGGAGCGGCGAGTCCTTCGCGACCTCGGCCATCCCGTCGATGCCCTTGGCCGGGTCCTCCAGGTACTCCAGCACGCCGTCCAGTTCGCGCGCGACGTACTTCGACGTCTCCACCGTCCAGGCCGTGTTGGGGTCCAGGCGCAGCGGCTTCCCGGGGAAGGCCTCCGCCAGCGCCTTGATCGCCGCGATCTCCTCGTCGGGCGGGAACACGCCGCCCTTGAGCTTGAACGACTCGAACCCGTACCGCTGTTGCATCAGCCGGGCCTGCTCGACGATCCCGGCGGGATCCAGCGCCTCGCCCCACTCGTCGCCGACCGACGGGCGGCCGTCGAGGGCAGGGTGATCGGCCCACTTGTAGAAGAGGTACGCGGCGAAGGGCACCGAGTCCCGGACCTTCCCGCCGAGCAGGTCGCTGACCGGACGGCCGAGCAGCTTGCCCTGTGCGTCGAGGCAGGCGACCTCCACCGCCGAGGTGGTCCAGCCGCGCTCGTGGGAGCTGGGCACGGTGGGCAGCAGGGCGGCGTCGATCGCGGCCGAGACGGCGGTCGTGTCGAAGACGTCCATGCCCACGACCACCTTCGCGGCGGCCTGAAGCCGCTCCAGCCGGGCGACGCCTCCGGGGGACTCGCCGAGGCCCACCGTGCCGTCCTCCAGGACCAGTTGGAGGATGACGCGCAGGGCGAGGGGCTCGTGGACGCCGCCCGAGTTGAGCAGGGGCGGGTCGCGGAAGGCGATCGGGGTGACGATCAGCTCGCGGATCCGGGTGCCGACGGTGGTGCTCATGCGCGGACCGCCTCCAGGCCGTGGTCGATGAGTTTCGCCAGCCGGGCGAGGTGCTCCGGCGTGAGGTCGAGCAGCGGCGCCCGTACGCCGCCGACGTCCAGGCCCCGGAGGGTCACTCCGGCCTTGACGAGGGCCACGGCGTACCCGGGGACCTCGTCGCGGAGTTCGACGAGGGGGCCGTAGAACTCGTCGAGAAGGGTCGTCACCACCTCATGGTCTCCCCGCGCCAGCGCCTGGTGGAAGGCGAGCGCGATCTCCGGGGCGAAGGCGAACACCGCCGACGAGTACAGGTCGACGCCGATGCCCTGGTAGGCGGGCGCCGTCATCTCGGCGGTGGGCAGGCCGTTGAAGAACTGGAAGTCCGCCCCGCCGGGCACGGCACGCACCGCGCGGACGATGCGGTGCATCCGCTCGATGTCGCCGATACCGTCCTTGAGGCCGACGACCTTCGGCAGGGCGGCGATCTCGGCCGCCGTGGTCTCGGTGAGGCGGGCGGTGCCGCGCTGGTAGAAGATCACCGGCAGGTCGGTGGCGGCCGTGACCTCCTCGACGTACCGCACCAGTCCCCGCTGCGGCGCTGTCACGAGATAGGGCGGCAGCAACAGGATGCCGTCGGCGCCGGCGCGTTCGACGCGGGCGGCATGGTCGCGGGCGACCGGGGGAGGGCCGCCCGCCGCGGCCAGGACGGGGACGCGGCCGGCGGTCGTCTCCACGGCGACGCGCGTCGCCCGTTCGATCTCGTCGGGCGTCAACGCGTGGAACTCACCGGTGCCGCAGGCGACGAACACGCCGCCCGCACCGGCCGCGACGCCGTTCTCGATGTGCCGGGCGAGCCGTTCCTCGTCCAGCGAACCGTCCGCGGCGAACGGCGTCACCGGGAAGAACAGCACTCCTTGGAACTTCATGTCTCCCTCAAACGTGGGGGGTGGTTCAGCCCTTCGTGGCCCCGGCGGCGATGCCGGTGACCAGCGAGCGCTGGAGGAGCAGATAGACGATCAGGCTGGGGATCAGGGCGATGACCGCGCCGGCCAGCACCACCCCGGAGCCGACCTCGGGGTCGGTGCGCAGGATGGACAGGGCGACGGTGACCGTGTAGTCGGTGGGGTCCTTGGAGGCGATCAGCGGCAGCAGGTACTGGTCCCAGATCATGATGAAGCCGAGGACGCCGGCCACGCCGAGTGCGGGCTTGCACAACGGCAGGACGATCTGCCACAGCATCCTCAGCTCGCCGACGCCGACGCCGACGCCGACGCCGACGCCGTCGAGGCGGGCGGCCTCCTCTATCTCGTCGGGTATGTCGCGCATGAACTCGGTCAGCATCATCACCGAGAAACCCCAGGCGCCCAGCGGCAGGATGACGCCCCAGACCGTGCCCTTGAGGTCCAGGTGAACCACCGGGACGTCGCCGAGGACCAGCGACAGGGGGATCGCGATGACCTCCTCGGGGAGCATCAGCGTCATCATGAACAGCATCATGATCAGCGCCTGGCCGCGGAACCTGTGCCGGGCCAGCGCGTAGGCGGCGAGCGTGCACACCACGAGCTGGAGCAACAGCCCGCCGCCCGCGATGACGAGTGAGTTGCCGAGGTAGTCCCAGATGCCGCGCTCGCCCGCCACCTTGAAGTTCAGCAGCGTGTTGTCGTGCGGCAGGAAGGACAGCGAGGAGCCGCTGGGGTTGGTCGTCAGGGCGCCCGAGAAGATCGTCAGGAACGGCGCAGCGAAGACGCCGAGGGCGATCAGACAGAGCAGGATCCTCAGGGCCCAGGCGGGACCGGGCTTGTCGTTCCAGCCGAGGGCGGTGTCGAAGCGGGCCGGGGTGGTCCGCTGTGCCTTGGTGCTCCGTCCGGCCGGGGAGTCAGGGGCCGCCGGCCGGACGGGGTCGATGACGGGGGCGCTCATCGCGCTTCTCCCCTCTTGCGGAGGTAGTTGATCGTGACGGTGAGCAGCAGCGTCACGCAGAGCAGCACGACGGAGGCCGCCGAGGCGCCGCCGATGTCGTTGCGGGTGAAGCCGAGGGTGTAGGCGCGGGTCATCCAGACGTCGGTGGACCCGGCGGGGCCGCCGCCGGTGAGGACGTAGACCTCGGTGAACACGCGCAGTCCGCGGATCGTGGCGAGCGTGAGCACGATCATCAGCGCCGGACGGATCGCGGGCAGCGTGACGTGACGAAGGCGCTGCCACAGCGAGACGCCGTCCATCGCCGCCGCCTCGTACAGCGAGCGGTCCACGCCCGCCAGACCGGCGAGGATGATCACCATGTTGTACGGGGCCCAGATCCAGATGCCCATGGCCATCGTCGAGTACAGCGCGATGCCCGGGTTGTCGAGGAACTGAACGGGGCCGAGCCCGAGCAGGTGCAGACCGCTGTTGAGGAGGCCGTCGGAGGTCGGGTAGTACATCAGCCGCCACAGCTCACCGACGACCGCGGTGGCGGTGACGGCGGGCAGGAACACCGCGATACGGATGATCTTCAGCGAGCGGGCCTGGCCCTCCAGCAGCAGGGCGAGGACGAAGCCGAGGAGGATGGCGCCGAGCGACTGGCCGATGCCCAGGACCAGGGTGTGGCCGATGGCGTCCTGGAAGCGGTGGTCGGTGAGGACCCGGGTGTAGTTGTCGAGGCCGATCCACCGGTCGCCGAGGAAGGGCCGTACGTCGAAGAAGCTGAGCCAGACGCCCTTGGCCATCGGCCAGAACTTGAAGACGAGGGCGAGCAGCAGGCCGGGTGCCAGGAACAGCCAGGGGACGACGGCTTTCTTGTTGAAGGCCCTCTTGCCGAGGCCTCTGCGCGCCGCGGGCGCGGGGACGGTAGCGGTCATTTGAGCAGGTCCTGGTCCTTGAGGTCACCGGCGAGGGTCTCGTTGAGCTCTCCCAGCTGGGAGCGGACGTCACCGCCGCAGTACGTGAAGATCGAGTTGAGCGCGTCGGCGGTGTCCTGCTTGATCGGGGCGAAGTCCGGCGCGTTCGGGAACTGCTGGGAGGCGTCCTCGTAGGCCTTCTGTACGACACTCCAGCGGGCGTCGCCGCGGACCTTGGCCGCGTCCAGGGTGGAGTTCACCGGGATGCGGACGACGGGCTGGTGGCCGTCGACGCTGGTCATGGCGATCTTCTGGCCCTCGGGCGAGACCAGGAACGCGGCCAGCGCCAGCTCCTGCTTGTCCTTGCCGGTCTTGGCGCCGAGGTAGACGTTCTCGCCGTCGGCCAGCACATCGCCGCCGGCCGGGCCCGAGGGGGCGGGGACGACCTCGTACTTGTCCTTGCCGAGCGTGCCGTCGAAGGTGGTGATGTTGTACGGGCCGGTCATGTACATCCCGGCGTTGCCGTCCTGGAAGTTGGTGGCGGTCGACGTGACGGCGGTGATCGCGCCGGGCTGGAGGACACCCTTCTCGCCGCAGAAGAGGTTGTCCTTCATCCAGGTCACGGCGTTCACCGCGGCGGCGGAGTTCATGGCCGGGCTGTACTTGCCCTTGCCGTCCGACTCGATGATCTCGGCGCCGCCCTGCCACAGGAAGCTCGCGCCCCACCAGGCGGCGTAGCCGTTCTGGGCGCTGCCCGGCGCGACGATGCCGTAGGTGTCGGCCTTGCCGTCGCCGTCCGGGTCCTCGGTGGCGAACGCCTTGGCGACGGAGAGCATCTCCTGCCAGGTCGTCGGCGCCTTGAGATCAAGCTTCTTCAGCCAGTCCGTGCGGATCATCAGGGTCTGGGCCTGGCGGGAGTACGGAATGCCGTAGTGCTTCCCGTCGACGCCCACCGTGGAGGACCAGGACTTGTCGGTGATCTGGTCGCCGCCCGCGATCGAGGCGGGGTCGATCGGCTTGAGCAGGCCCTGGCTCTGGTAGCTGCCCATCAGCGCCGTGTCGTTGATCATGACGTCCGGCAGGTCCTTGGTGGACGCCCGGCTCTGGAGCTGCTGGTCGAAGTTGATGACCGGCTGGTAGTCGATCCTGATGCCGGTCTTCTTGGTGAAGGCGGCGAAGACCCGGTCATAGGTGGCGGCGGAGTCCGGATTGCTCCGGGTCCACACCTCCAGGGTGTTCGGGTCGTCGCTGCCCGCGCTGCCGGAACCGGAGCCGCACGCGGCCGTTCCGAACGCGAGCGCCGCGGCGACGAGCAGGGCGGCCGGGCGGCGACTTCGTCGGCGATCGCGCATGGGCACACTCCGTGGATCCCAGGTGGTTCTGGTTCGGTGGTTCACATGCGTGAACTCACTTCACGCATCTAAATGATCGGCCAAGCTACGAATCGTTTCAGCCGTATGTCAAGACATGGCTGCGAGATTTCACCGGCCCTATAAAGCGCGATCGACGAAGGGGGTGGGTTTGCGTCACCCCCGGAAAACCAGCCACGGCGCGTTGTGTACGACTCGGGGAGGCGCACGGACGTGCGACCAGTCGAACGGTGTGGGTAGCAGGCCTTCGGCGGGGTCGGGAGCCCGCGTGGGGTTCCGCGACACCCCTCTGCGTGCGGAATCTGTGAACCACCTGGCCGGGGCGCGCAGGCGTGATGTGTGGATGTCGCGAGGGCGTCTTCACCAAACCCCCTTCTGGGGTGGCCTGAAGGCGCCTTGCTCGGTCAACTTCGAACACGTGAAGGTGGGTTGAGCACTTGAGCATCAGGAGTCACAAGCGCGTTTGCTTGAGCCGTGCGGTCGATCGCCCACGGTGATGACGGGGGAACTGGTGCGGTGCACGTGTCCGCGTCGCTCGTGTGAGTGGCGTCGTCGTGCCCCGGGTCGGGAATGCCTCCCTCTGCCATCTCTTGGTGCCTTTGTCCGGTACCCGAGACAGGGATAGGAGGGGGAATGCCGATGAGCGCGGTCAGCGCCGCCAAGCCGACGTATCCCGGCGTATACGTAGAGGAACTTCCCAGCAGTACCCGCACCATCTCGACCCTGACCACGTCCGTGACCGCCTTTGTGGGCCACACCCGACGTGGTCCGCTCAACGAGCCGGTACGCGTCAACAGCTTCGCGGAGTTCGAGCGCCGCTTCGGTGGGCTGAGCGCCCAGAGCGCCGTCGGCTACGCCGTCCACCAGTTCTTCGGCAACGGCGGGACCATCGCGGTCATCGTCCGCGTCGCCAAGGCCGGCAGTGGCAAGGCCGCCTGCGTCACCCTCAAGTCCACCGAGGGCCACAGCGAGGGCCCGGTCCTCGAGGTGCACGCCAAGGAGCCCGGCGTCTGGGGCAACGGCCTGCGCGTCGCCGTCGACCACGACACGCCGTGCCCCGACGAGACGTTCAACCTGCGTGTCTACGACGCCAAGGGCGACGCCCGCGAGAGCTTCACCGGCCTGTCGATGGACTCCTCGCACGGCCGCTACGCGCAGACCGTGATCAACGCGGGCTCGAAGCTGATCCGTGTCGAGGTCGTCGGCGAGGGCCGTCCCGACCCGTCCGGCACCGTCTCCAAGCCCTTCGGTGACGAACTGCCGAACCTGGAAGTCGACCTGACCGTCAAGATCGGTGAGGTGGAGCGCGAGTTCAAGCTCTACGACCCCGACTGCGACGGCGAACCCCCGTGCAGCGTCGCCGAGTTGGCGCTGCTGCTGGAGCGCAAGCTGCGCGCCCTGCCCGACGCGCCCGGCAAGCACGCCTTCGCCGGCGCCGAGGTCACCGCCTTCGGCCGCCGTATCCAGGTCGTCGCCGGCTCCACCGACCCCGAGGACATCGTCCGCTTCCTCGGCGAGTGCGCCAACGACCTCGGTCTCGAGGCCTCCGTCAACCCGCCGGTCTTCCCGCTGGAGGGCGGCGAGGACGGCGAGGCACCGGGCCCGCGCGACCTCATCGGCTCCGAGGCCGACAAGACCGGCATCCAGGCCCTGCGCGGCGTCGCCGACGTCAACCTGCTGGCGCTGCCGGAACTCGCGGCGTACGAGAAGGTCGAGGACGCGCTCACCGTCATCTC
Source organism: Streptomyces sp. cf386 (assembly GCF_900103585.1). Classification (GTDB taxonomy): domain Bacteria; phylum Actinomycetota; class Actinomycetes; order Streptomycetales; family Streptomycetaceae; genus Streptomyces. The sequence continues at coordinate 415,367 of NZ_FNHV01000001.1, read as the reverse complement.
GGCCGCCCAGCGTCTGGCCGCCGAGCGCCGGATCTTCCTGCTGGTCGACGCCCCCAGCACCTGGGTCAGCGTCGACACCGCACGGGCCGGTCTCGCCGCCTTCGACGCCGTACGCGGCAACCACGCGGGCCTGTACTTCCCGCACCTGCAGCTCACCGACCCGCTCACGGGCCGGCTGCGCTCCTTCCCGCCGTCCGGCGCGATCGCCGGCGTCATCGCGCGCACCGACTCCGAGCGCGGTGTGTGGAAGGCCCCGGCCGGCACCGAGGCGCGGCTCGCGGGCGTGCACTCGCTGACGGTCAACCTGACCGACCGCGAGGCCGGGCTGCTCAACCCGCTGGGCGTCAACGTCCTGCGCACCTTCCCGGTCACCGGCCCGGTCGTCTGGGGCGCGCGCACGCTGGAGGGCTCGGACGCGCTCGACAGCGAGTGGAAGTACGTGCCGGTGCGCCGCCTCGCGCTGCATGTCGAGGAGAGCCTCCAGCGGGGCCTGCAGTGGGTGGTCTTCGAGCCCAACGACGAGAACCTGTGGCAGCAGATCCGGCTCGCCGCGTCCTCGTATCTGCACACGCTCTTCCGTCAGGGCGCCTTCAAGGGCGGCACCCCGCGCGAGGCGTACTTCGTCAAGTGCGACAGCGACACGACGACCGCCGAGGACATCGAGAACGGCATCGTCAACGTCCTCGTCGGCATCGCACCGGTCCGGCCGGCGGAGTTCGTGATCGTCAAAATCCAGCAGACGTCCGGGCAGTTCGCGCTCTAAGCGCCGGGAATCGTGGAGAACTGAAGGAATCCGATGGCTGAGTTCACGGTCAACGCGCATCGCTTCGACCCCTACAAGAACTTCAAGTTCCTGGTCCTGTGGGACGGTCGTACGGTCGCCGGCATCAGCAAGATCAGTCCGCTCAAGCGGACGACGGAAGTCGTCAAGCACCGGCACGGAGGCGACCCGTCGTCGCCCCGCAAGTCGCCGGGCCGCTCCGAGTTCGAGGGCATCACCCTGGAGCGCGGCGTCACCCACGACCCCGAGTTCGACCGCTGGGCCAACAAGGTCTGGCAGGTCGGGGCGGGCCTCGGCTCCGAGGTGTCCCTCGCCGACTTCCGCAAGGACATCGTCATCCAGGTCCTCAACGAGGCCGGCCAGGTCGCCGTCTCGCACAAGCTGTACCGGACCTGGCCGAGCGAGTACCAGGTCCTCGGCGAGCTGGACGCCAACGCCAACGCGGTGGCCATCCAGTCGCTGAAGCTGGAGTGCGAGGGTTGGGAGCGGGACTACGAGGTGCCCGAGCCGGAGGAGCCGTCGTTCCTCAACCCCGCTTGATCAGTGGGTAGTTGAGGGGGGACGAGATGACGATCACGGGGGCGGTCGAGTTGCTGGCCACCTGGGAGGCTGGCCTCGCCGAGGCACCTTCCGGGCGCGCCCTGCTGCTGCACCGCACGGCCCGCCCGGACGTCGACGTCGCGAGCCTGCCGGTGCTGCCGGTGGGCGAGCGCGAGGCCGACCTGTTCGCGCTGCGCCGCGCCCTGTTCGGGGAGCGGATGCAGGTGCGGCTGGCGTGCTCGGCGTGCGGGGAGGACATGGAGTTCGACCTGGACGCCGGGGAGTTCGCGAGGTCGCTGGGCGGGCGGGGCGGGTCGGGGGACGGGCAGGGCGGTTCGACGGGCGGGCAGGGCGGTTCGGTGGGCGGGCGCGACTCGTCCGCCGGGGCCGCTTCGTCCGCTGGGTCGGCTTCGTCCGTCGGGACCGCTTCGTTCGCCGGGTCGGCTTCGTCCGCCGGGGCCGTCGTGCGGGTCCGACAGGACGGCTGGGACGTCGTGTTCCGGCTGCCCGGTGTCGCCGACCTGACGGCGGCGGCCCGGGCGGCCGACCCGCGCGCGGCCCTGCTCGCCCGGTGCCTCGTCTCGGCGGTGCGCGACGGGACGGACGCAGGGCCCGGTGACCTGCCCGTCCCGGTCCAGCGCCGGATCGCCGAGGCCGTCGAGGCGGCCGACCCCGGGGCCGACGTGACGCTCAACATCGCCTGCCCGGAGTGCGGCGAGGCCACCCGCGCCGAGCTCGACATCGCCTCCTACCTCTGGACCGAACTGGACACCTGGGCCCGGGACCTGCTGCTCGACGTCCATCTGCTCGCCACCTCCTACGGCTGGAGCGAGCCGGAGATCCTGGCGCTCAGTCCGCTGCGGCGCCGTTACTACCTGGAGCTGTGTGCGGATGTCTGACGCCGAAGGGGCGCCGGTTCCCGACTTCCTCGACCGGCTGATCGCCCGGCACGCCCCGGCCGCCGCCGGTCCCCGCCCGGGCGTGGTGCGGGTACGGCCCCGGCAGCCCGGCCCGTTCGAACGGGTGGAGGCGGTACGGGCCACGACACCGGGCCCGGACGACGGGACCGACCTGCTGTGGCCCTCCACCACGCCGTCGGACGTACGGCCGGTGGAGGCGCCGCGCCCGGGTCCGCACGCCGCCCGGCCGCACACGGAGCGGGAGCGGACGGTCGTACGCACCGAACGCGCCCCGTCCGACCCGGCGCCGCGGCCCGCCCCGAGGGCCCTGCCCGAGACGCCGCTGCTGCGCCCCGTCGCACCGGTCGCGACGGGACCGCGCCCGACGCCCGACGCCGCGCACCGGGCGGTGGGCCGGGGGCGGCAGGAGCGGGACTCCACCCAGAGCGCGGCGCCCATGCCCAACCCCCCGGGCAGGGACGTCGCTTCGCCCGCCGCCGTGTCCACCCCCCTGCGGCCCAGCGCCGCGGACACGGCGGCGGCACGGGACGCCGTACGGCAGGCCGCGGCCCGGCGGCCCGGCAAGGCGCCGGAGCAGGTGGTTCAGGTGCAGATCGGGCGGCTGGAGGTGACGGCCGGACCGGCACCGTCCGGCGGGGGCCGGCAGCGGACGCCCGCGAGGGAGCGTTCGGGGGCGACCTTGAGCCTGGCCGACTATCTGGCGCGAGGGCGGGAGTGACATGACAGACCGAGGAACCGAGGAACCGACGCCATGAGCAACGCACTCGCCATCGCGCATGTCACCCAGGCCCTCTCCGTGCTGATCGCATCCAATCTGCTGCCGGAGTTCGACGAGGCCGTCAAGATGGAGCTGGGCAAACCGCCGACGGAACCGCCGTCCGAGCCCACCATCTCGGTGTTCTGCTACCAGGTCACGCCCAACGTCTCGCAGCGGGGCAACGACCTGCCGACCCGCGCCACCGACGGCACCCTGCGCAAGCGGCCCGTCGCGGCACTGGACCTGCACTACCTGATCAGCGCGTACGGCGAGGAGTCGGAGCTGGTCGGGCAACGGCTGATCGGCGGCGTGGTGCGCACCCTGCACGAGATCCCGATCCTGCCGAAGGACGTCATCGAACAGGCCGGAGAGAAGCCGTACCTGGCGGGCAGCGACCTCGCCGAGGCGGCGCAGCGCGTGCGGTTCACGCCGACGGTCATGGACATCGACGAGACGTCGAAGCTGTGGGGGATGCTCCACCAGACGCCGTACGCCCTCTCGGTGGTCTACCAGGCGGCCCTCGTCTTCATCGAGGGCCGCGAGACGCCGGTGCCGGCGAAGCCGGTGGAGCGGTACACGGCGCGGGTGCTCCCGTTCGGGGCGCCCGGTGCGCCGGTGCCGCCGGGCGGCGGGGCGGAGGCGTCGGGGGGGAGCGGGAACGATGGGCCGGTTCCCGAGGCGGGTTCCGCGGAGAGCGGGACGCCGGCGGAAGAACCGGCCCGGAAGGCGCCTGAGGGGACGTCTGAGAAGGCGCCTGGCAAGGCGGTCGCGAAGGCGCCGGCGAAGGCTTCGGCCAAGGCGCCCGCGAAATCCGCGGCCAAGGCGCCTGCCAAGGCACCTGCCCGCGCCAGGAAGGATGCCCAGCCCGGCAGCAAGACGGCGCAGACGGCCAAGTCCGCGCGCGGCACCGCCAGGAGCACGGGTGCCGCGCCTTCTTCGGACCCCTCGCCGGACCCGTCACCGGGCTCCTCCTCGGCGGGTGGCCCCGAGGGCGCGGAGAACTGAGGCGGAATGGGGACGACGGGGGCAGGTGAGGACATGGGGACGCATCGGACGGGTGCCGTGAACGCACCGGGCGGCAGCCCGACGCTGCTCGCGGAGATCCGGCGCGTCCTGGCCCGTGTCGACGCCCACGCGGCGCGCGCGGCCGAACCGGGCACGGCCGCCGGTACGGACACGGCAGCGGAGCCCGATGACGGCTCCCGCGGTCGTGCCGCCGACGTCGAACACGTACCGGACCCGACGGCCCCCGCGACCGCGCCCCTCGACGCGCTCGTCACCTGCTTCGGCCTCACGGCCTTCGAACGGGACCTCGTACTCCTCACCGCCGCCTACGAGCTGGACGCCACGACCGCCGCCCGCTGCGCCGCCGCGAGCGGTGACCCGGAGCGTGCCTACCCCACCTTCTCACTGGCCCTGGCCGCCCTCGGCGAACCGCACTGGAGCGCCCTGACGCCCGTGGCACCGCTGCGGCGCTGGCGCATGGTGGAGCTGGACGACGAGTCGCGCCTGACGCTGTCCCGGCTGCGGCTCGACGAACGCATCCTGCACTTCCTGCTCGGCTCGCCCTACCTGGACGCCCGGCTGCACGGCCAACTGCGCCGCACCTCGGTGCCGGACGAGCTGCCGCCGTCGTACGACCTGGCCGCGAGCCGGGTCGCCGCCGGCTGGAGCACCGCCGCCCGCCCGGACGCGCCTCTGCTCGTGGAGGTTGTCGGAGGCGATCTGCGCAGCCGGGCGGACATCGCCGCCGCGGCGGCCGCCCGGTCCGGACTCGGGCTGTACGCGATGAGCGCCGAGGACATCCCCACCGACGCCGCGGAGCGCGACCGGCTCGCTCGGCTGTGGCAGCGCGAGGCGATCCTGCTGCCCGCCGCGCTGCTCGTCGAGATCGGCGAGCTCGACCGCGACCAGCACGCGGCCACCGACGCGTTCCTGACCGGGGCCGCCGTTCCCGTCGTCGTGTCGAGCCGCGATCCGCGCCAGTCGGACCGGCCGCACGGCGACCGGGTGGCCGTGCCGCGCCTGGACGACGAGGAGCAACTCGGCCTGTGGGTGGGCGCGTTCCGGGACGTCGTCGACATCGGGGAGCACGAACTGCGGTCGCTGGTCGCACAGTTCCAGCTGGCACCGCATGTCGTACGGTCCGCCGCTGCCGCCGTACGCCGTGATCTGCCCGGCGAGGACGAGCTGGACGCCGCTGGACTCGCCTGGCGGGCCGGGCTGAACGAAGCCCGGATCGGGATGGACGAACTGGGCCGCCGTATCGAGCCCGAGGCGGGCTGGGACGATCTCGTCCTGCACGAGCGGCAGACCAGTGTGCTGCGGGAGATTGTCGCGCACGTGCGGCAGCGGGCCACCGTGCACCAGGAGTGGGGGTTCGCGGCGACCCTGCGCCGCGGCCTCGGCGTCACCGCACTGTTCGCGGGCGGCTCCGGCACGGGCAAGACCCTGGCCGCCGAGGTCATGGCCAAGGAGCTGGGCCTGGACCTGTTCATCATCGATCTGTCGCAGGTCGTCAGCAAGTACATCGGCGAGACGGAGAAGAATCTCCGGAGGGTCTTCGACGCCGCCGAAGCCGGCGGTGCACTCCTGCTCTTCGACGAGGCCGACGCGCTTTTCGGCAAGCGCAGCGAGGTGAAGGACAGCCACGACCGGTACGCCAACCTCGAGGTCAGCTATCTGCTGATGCGGATGGAGGCCTACCGGGGCCTCGCCATCCTCACCACCAACATGAAGAAGGCCCTGGACACGGCCTTCATGCGCCGTATCCGCTTCGTCGTCGACTTCCCGTTCCCGGCCGAGCAGGAGCGCGCGGAGATCTGGCGCCGGGTGCTTCCGGCGCAGACCCCGTCGAAGGGCATCGAACCCGAGCTCCTCGCCCAACTCACCGTGGCGGGCGGCTCGATCCGCAACATCGCCCTGTCCGGCGCGTTCCTCGCCGCCGAGGAGGGCGACCGGCTGCAGATGCGGCACATGCTCGCCGCGGCCCGCACCGAATACTCCAAGCTGGAACGCTCCTTGACGCCGACGGAGGTCCGCGGATGGGTGTGAACAGGCCATACCGGGAGAGCGCGGCCGGTCGCCCCGAGCCGCGCGAGATCCGCGTCGACATCGGCGAGCTGGTCCTGGACGGCTTCGGCTCGTCCGTGGACCCGCGGCGCGTGTCGGCGTCGTTCGAGCGGGAGCTGACCCGTCTCGTACGGGAACACGGGGTGCCGTTGGCCGTGGACGGTGCCGTGTCGGTGGACGGGGTGTCGGGACTGCCCCCGATGCCCGCCGGGCTGTCCGCGCGCCGCCTCGGCCAGGAGCTGGCCCGCGCGGTGCACGCGGGGCTTTCGGGCCGTGGGGAGGTGACGCGATGACGAACTCCGCCGCTCAGGACTCCCAGGCGGCCGAGCAGGCCGCCGCCGAGCGCCGCCGCAAGCGCAAGGAGCGCGCGGCGAAGAACCGTGCGCCCGAGCCGAAGAGCATCGTCAGCGGGGCCGGGCAGCCGCTGGACGCCGGTGTGCGCCGGGAGCTGGAGGAGCAGCTCGGCCACGACCTGGGCTCCGTACGCCTGCACACCGACCGCGACGCGAGCGCTCTCACCGGCATGCTGGGTGCGGACGCGGTCGCGGTGGGCCGGGACATCTTCTTCGGCGAGGGCCAGTACCAGCCGGGCACGGAGCAGGGCCGCGCCCTGCTCGCGCATGAGCTGCTGCACACGATCCAACACCCGTTCGCCAGCGGCGCGTTGGCGGCCGGCCGCGACCTGGGCCAGGTCAGCGCGCCGCACGAGTCGGCCGAGCGCGCCGCCGAGGACGCCGCCCAGGCCGTGGCGCGCGGCGAGCAGGCACCCGAGGTCGCCCCGGAGGCCAGCACTCCGGCGTGGATGCGGTACACCACCGTCCACGCCGACCGCAATCGGCTCGAACACCTCGACCCCGCCACGCTGGTCGACCGCCTGGCCAACACGGTCATCCGGTCCATCCGTAGCGATCCGACGGACAGCGCGCAGCGCGTCCGCGCCTCCCTGGCCCCGCTCTCGGAGGAGCTCCAGGAGCGCGTACTGGACCGTCTGGAGCACCGGCTGCTCACCTCCGAGCACGACTTCGTGGTGGACCTGGTCACGGAGATCGCCGAGGACGGCCAGGCGGAGAGCGAGGCCACCGCCCGGCAGCGGGGCCTCCTCGCCCCGGAGGTCGAGGAGGACACGGCCGAGGACGTACAGGCGGAGCGGGAGAGGGAGCAGGAGGCCGCCCAGGAGGAGCAGCAGCGCACCGAGCGGACGGGGCCCGCTCCCGGCCCGGAGAAGCAGTCCGTTGACTCCGGGGCCGGCGACACCGCTCCCGCCGCGGGCAGTACGCCCGAGAACGCGGGCGGCACGATCCCGCAGGGCGGCACTCCGGGCGCGGACGCCGGGAAGGCGGAGGACGACAAGGAGTCCGACCCGCGGACGGGCGGGGACGCCTCCAGCCCCAAGGGGGACGGCGAGCAGCCCACTTCGCCCGCCGCGCAGTCCGAGCAGAAGCCGGGGCAGCAGGAGGCAGCGGCCGGCGGGAATGCCGGAGCGCAGGCCGCCGGGAAGCAGGGCGAGAAGTCCGGCGCGGAGAAGAGCGGACAGCAGGGCCAGCAGCAAGACAAGGGGGACAAGGGGGACAAGGGGAAGCAGGGCGGCGGGAAGGACGGCGACCGGGCCGGGGCGAAGCAGGCCGAGGAGAAGGCCAAGAAGGAAGCCGGCCAGGAGGAGGCGGCAGGCCCGCGCGCCGACGCCGAGGACGAAGCCGCCAAGGCCCGCGAGAGCGCCGCCGCGACCGAGGCGGCCAAGAAGGACGCGCCGGGCCGCGACGAGGGCACCGCTACGGACACGGGGAAGGACGACGGGTTCCCCGGCCGTGCCAGCACGCTTGACGGGGCACGCGCCCAGGACCAGGAGGGTGAGGAGGAGAAGGAGGAGTCCCCCGCCCAGGGCGGCGACTCCGAGGTGGAGGTCGGCGGCGGGGAGCCGAGCGCGTGGGACATCAAACTCAGGCCGGAGGACTTCCTTCCCGAGCAGGACCTCGACGTGTCGAACGTGCCGACCTCCGACCAGATCGACGAGTCCGCCGGGAACTCCGCCCCGCCCACCCCCTCCTTCTCTGCGCCGCCGCCGACCAGGGCCGAAAAGGTGCAGGCACAGCGTCAGCAGGAGGACGAGGAGGACGCCGAGCGCGAGGCGGCGGCGGAGAAGGACGACCCGGGCACCGACGACTCCCCGCCCGTGCCGGGCGCAGAGGAGGAGGCGGCGGAGCAGGGCCGCCGTACGGAGAGCGAGCTCGACCCCGAGGAGAAGTCCGAGCCGAAGCCCGCACCGGGCGTGGCTTCCAAGGATCCCAAACTGGGCGACGACCCCAAGGCGGGTCCGGCTGCGGCCGAGGCCAACACGCAGGAGGCCAAGGACCGTTCGAAGGAGACCGGCGGCGGTATGGCCGAGCAGGCCGCCAAGGACGAGAAGGGCACGCCGACCGCGGGAGGTCCCGGCGACAAGGCGTCGGGCGGCGACAAGGGCTCCGCGCAGTCCCGCTCCGACACCTCGGCCACCCAGTCCCCGTCGGACACGGCCAAGACGGCCGCGGAGGGGGAGAAGGCGGCGTCCGGCGAGGGCACCACGGGTGCGGCGAAGGCCGAGGAGTCCCCTGGCCCGCAGGAGTCGAAGGGACCCAAGGACCAGGGCGGGAGCGCCACTTCGGACGGGTCCGCGTCCGGCGGCGGGACGACCGACTCCGACAGCTCGGCAGACAGCGGTGCGACGTCGCCGTCCGGCTCGACCTCCAGCCAGCCTTCCGGCAGCGACAACTCAAGCTCGGACACGGCGAGTTCAGGCTCGCGTACGGAGTCGCGCTCGTCCTCCCGTACGGAGAAGCAGAGCCCGAGGGCCCAGGAACCGCGGACGGAGAAGTCCAAGGAGCAGGCACCGCAGCCGGAGAGCAAGGCCGACTCCGGTGTCGGGGACGACTCCGGCTCCCGGGCCGCACCCGCGCCGACACGCGGCGGAGGCGGCGGCGCCCCGAAGGGCGGCTCCACGGGTGGAGGCAAGGCCTCCGCGTCCAAGGCGAAGAAGGCGTCCAAGGCGGCGCCGGACCTCTCCGGTGGCTCCCCCGAGGAGGGCCTTGCCACCGCGTCGAACCTCAAGCCGCACCAGGCCGTCGAGGCGATGGACAGCGTCGGCGGCGCCGTGGACAAGGACGTCGGCAAGGAACACAAGCAGCTGGCGTCCAAGCCGCCCGCCATGGACCGTCCCACCGGCGCCCCGAAGACCCTGCACGGTAAGCCGGACGCCGAGGAAGCGGCACAGTACAACGAGGACAAGGCCGCGCGCGCCGAGGACGCAGAGGACGAGAAGGCCGAGGTCAAGGGCGAGAAGAAGCCCGAGGGCAAGATCGAGGCCGAGGAGATGGAGGAGCCCGACTTCTTCGACCAGGTCGGGATGATGGCGGGTTATGCCCTCGGCTGGGCGGGCGACCTGATCGGCCTCGATGTGACGGCGGAGGATCTCGCCGCGCAGTTCGCCGGGATGCCGACCAAGGACGAGGCCATGAAGCAGGCGCAGAACGGTACTGCGCCGGGCGTGGAGATGCAGGGCCAGGCCGACGACAAGGCCGAGGAGCAGGGCGGCAACACCGACGACAAGAGCCAGGAGGCCGCCGAGACCGGGGCCGACGACGCCGGTCGCAAGATGGGCGAGGACCAGGTCTACCCGGACGCGCCCAAGGAACGGCTCGAGGGGAAGGTGCCGGCCGGGCAGGGCGGCAAGTCGGTCGTCGGTGGCGGCGGTGCGGGTACCGGTGCCGTACCGCCCGAAGCGGCCTCGGAAGTGGCCGAGCACGAGCGCAAGCCGCAGTTCAAGAAGGCGCTCAGCGACGGCCGCCAGGACATGGGCAAGGGCCGGGAGAAGAAGACCCAGGACACCCGCACGGGCCAGGAGAAGCACAAGCGGCAGGTCGACAAGGAAGTCCAGTCCAACACCAAGGAACAGACGGGCAAGCGCGAGGGCGTCCTGACGGACGTGGACAAGCAGCGCTCCGACTGGACCAAGGACCAGGACGAAGAGCTCAAGAAGCTCGGCACGAAGAAGTCCGACCGCGAGAAGAAGATCCGCGACGACGTCAAGAAGGAAGAAGAGGACACCGACAAGGACGTCGACAAGGAGAAGGAAACCAGCGACAAGGACGTCAAGGACAAGGGCACCAAGGCCGAGGAGGACGCGGAGAAGAAGAAGGACGAGAAGACCGACGACTCCAAGAACTGGCTGTCCAAGGCGCTCGACTGGATCAAGGAACAGTTCATCGCGCTGCGGGACAAGATCGTCAAGATCATCAAGGACGCCCGTGAAGCGATCATCGGGGCCCTGAAGAAGTTCAAGGAGACGGTCGAGGGCTGGATCAACGCGGCCCGCGAGGGCATCGTCGAGATGATCAAGAAGTTCATCGAGGACCTGATCGAGTTCGTCACGTCCCTGGTGGAAGCGGTCATCGAAATCGCCCGCCGTATCCGCAAGTTCATCACGGACCTGATCAACGCGGCGCTCGCGTTCGTCACCCAGCTCGCCGCGGCGCTGAAGCAGATCATGAAGGATCTGCTGGAGTCCATCGCGAAGCTTCTCAGCGACATCCTGAACGTCCTGAAGAAGATGCTCCTCGACGTCCTGAAGGCCTGCAAGGACGCCCTCAAGGCGGTCCTCGACTTCGCGACGAAGTTCATCGCCGCGTTCGGCGAGTTCATGATGATCCTGGTCGACATCCTGTCCGACCCGGGCGGCTGGCTGAGCGGCGCGAAGAACTCCGCGTACGACGGCGCGAAGAACCACCTCTTCAACGAGGTCAAGAGCGCGGTCAAGCAGTGGTTCAACGACAAGGTCAAGGAGATCACCGGCCTGACCGAAGCCGTCTGGAACAAGCTCATGAAGGGCGGCTGGACCCTAGAGAAGATCGCCAAGGAGGTGTGGGACGCGATCGTCCCCCAACTCCCGTTCATCATCGGCGAGATCGTCATCACGAAGGTCCTGGCGAAGCTGATCCCCGGCGCGGGCTGGGGTGCGGCGATCCTGGAGGCCATCCAGGCCGCGATCGGCTCCCTCGGCGAGATCCTCAAGGCGATCGGCGCGGTCATCACGTGGCTCAAGTCCGTACGCCAGGGCGGCGCGGGCGTCCTCTTCGCCAAGGCGATCGCGGCGGGCATCGTGGTTCTGCTGGAGATGGCCTACGAGTTGATCCTCAGCGGGATCGGCAAGTACGTGTCGAAGGTGGGCCAGCGGTTGAAGGGTGTCGCTGCCAATTTGGGCAAGGACAAGGGCGGCGGCACGGACAAGGGCAAGGACGGCGGGGGCGACCCGCCGGCTTCCAACAAAGACAAGCCCTCGTCGACTCCAGAGAAGACGCAGACGCCCCCGGCCAAGGTCACGCCCCCGACGAAGCCCAAGGACGCGGGCGGCCCTGGAAAGCCGAAGGACCAGGGCGCTCCCGCCAAGCCCAAGGACCAGGGCGCGCCTGCCAAGCCGAAGGACAAGGACGCACCGGGCAAGCCCCAGGACAAGAAGCCGGCGACGACGAAGCCCGGAAAGCCGAAGGACAAGGACACCGACGCCCCGTCCCCCAAGCCGACGAACCCCAAGAGCCCCACGAACAAGCCCGGCAAGGACAACGGCAAGCCCGACGACAAGAAGAACAACACCCCGAGCGACACGTCCACGAAGCCGACGCCCCCGACGTCCAAGGACAAGAACGGCAATCCGAAGGACAAGGACCAGCAGCCGGACAAGGACAAGCCTGACACCAAGCCGACTCCACCGGCGAAGCCCAAGCAGGATCCGGGCAAGAAGGACGGGCCGGACGGCACGAAGAAGGACGAGAACAAGGGCAACGAGGACAAGAGTCCGAACCCCGACAACAAGCGTCCCGATCCCGACTCCAAGAAGGACCCGTCGGACAACGACAGTCCGGGCAAGAAGGACCCCGACAGTGACGGCAAGGACAAGGACGAACCCGGGCGACCGAAGAGCGAGGACGCAAAGGAGAAGAGAAAGGAAGAAGAAGAATCCCAGTTGTCCCAGCAGGAACCTCCACTACCGCGGGTGCGGTTCCGTATGGCGAATGGCGAGGTCCACACTCTCTCCTTCAACGGGCGGACCAAGAGTGCGGATCTTGAGGTGCACAGTGTCACCCAATCGTTGCGCCTCTTCTTCCATGCTTGGGGCAAGGAAATCGAAACCATGCCGGACGGCCCGGAACGGGAACGACAGGAGTGGGCCCTCAACAGGTCCAAGCAACTCCAAGGTGGTGTAAATCGACTGCAGAACGGAATGTCACCAGATAGGTCCAACAAGGCGTCGGGTAGGCGCAGGTTCACAACCGCCACCTCTCCAGCCGAACTGAACCTCCTGCGCGGAGAGATGACCAAGCTCGCCCAAGTGATGGCGGTCAGGAACGCGAGCGAAGACGACCTCCCCCCGACGATCTTCCCCCCGTTCGCGGACAACGTCCGTGCCCCGAAAGAGACCAAGACGCATTACATCAGCAAGAACACACCTCGCGGGGAAAAATCAGATGCGCACCGGCCGGGGAATCCGCTGGGCTACAGCACTTCGCTGTATGCGGCCCCGGACTATTTCCTGAGGATGCACCTGCTTACCGAACGATTCGGCGGCCTCGCCTCCGGATCCAACCTGGTTCCTGCTCCGCTTCGAATCAACAACAACTTCAAGGACGAGGTGGAGGAACCCGCGGACATTGCACGTAAGGGTGACCGGAAAATGATCTGGTACAAGACGGTGGTCAATTTCCATCCCGCACCGTTTGAAAATTTCCCGCAGCGCATCACTAGCAGCTGGAACTTCTATTACCAAAATGGGAAGACTTGGAAGGAGATGCCCGAAGTGTCAGGGGGGAAGAAGCGCCACTCCGATGTGATCCCGTCTCCTTCGGGCGCACGCAAGGTTCGAGTGAATGACGTGAGTGAGTCTCCGGCGTACATTATCGAGAAGTTCAACGCGACCCCGGGGTACGTCACAGTACTGAGGAAGCTGGCAGCCGAAAGGGACTCCACTGGAATCGGTGATCTGATTGCCAGGCTGAGGCGGCATGAGGGGAAGCCGGCGCCGGGCTCAGGAATTACATATCCGCCGAAGATCGGGCGCCCGCTGGATGATTTCGAACGGGTCATCAAGGAAATTGAGGACCAGGATAAACTTGGTAATATCGATTACTGAGGAGCCACCAAGGAAGAAAGGTGACGAAAATGACAGAATTTGAAGAGAATCTGGTGGCGATGTTGGATGAGCTGAGGGGCGCTCCTGGTATCGAGGTGGACATCGACAATCAGGGTGATATCGCCGACGAGTTCGGCGATGCCGAAAGCGCCTTCCAGTTGGTCGCCGACTGGTTCGACATGCCCTTGCGTTCGTCGCTGCAGCGCTGCTACATGCGATTCTCGCAATTCTGGTGCCACTGGCGGTACGAGGCCGGAGGTGTGGCCTTCCCCGGTGAAATGCGCATGTCCTACCTGCTTGCTGCCCTGGGCACGCCCACCCCTCCACTGGCCAGCGCCAGTTCCTCGACGTCCGAGCGGCAACTCTACGAACAGCTGCGAGTTCTGGACGATCGTCCAGAAAGCGGCACGGGAGCCCTTGCGGCCATCAGGCTTCAGCCAAGCGTGGACAGCCCGGAAATCTGGTATTACGACCCGGCGCACGGGACCTTCAAGATGGATGTCGACTACTGCCAGTATCTCGATGCGATCCTGGTCACCAAGGGGACCTCCGGATGGCAGTACCTCTTCACTGAAGCGCCGCTTGCATCCCGTGAGTTCGTGGGGTCAGCCACCAATCTGAAATCCATGCTTGAAGTCTTTCCTGAGGTATTTCCCGCACACGACTACGAGCCCCTTCGGCAGCGACTTTCGGAGCGCTTGTGACCAGATATCAGGACATCCCCAAACCCATCCGCTCCGGAATAGTCCTGCTCGACCCCGAGACCGGCACCCCCCAACGCATCATCGTGCTCCAGTTCAACCCCGACACCCTGGAACGCAGCCTCTCGCCCCAGTCCGCAGGAGGCAGCGGCGATTCCGGTGGAGGAGGCAGCGGGAACGGGGACAGAAACGAGGCCCTCCGCCTCAAGGGCCCCGCCCAGGAGACCTGGAAGTTCACCGCTGAGATCGACGCCACCGACCAGTTCGAGATCGCCGCACCCGACGGGATCCACCCGCAGCTCGCCGTGCTCGAAATGCTCGTGCAGCCGACGTCCTCGCAACTCCGCGAGGCCAGCCGGCAGTCGCAGAAGGGGACCATCGAGATCTCTCCGATCGAGATGCCGCTCACCCTCTTCACCTGGGGGAGCAAGCGGGTCATGCCTGTGCGGCTCACCGAACTGTCCATCAACGAGTCCGCGTTCGATGTGAACCTCAACCCGATCCGGGCCTCGCTCAGCATCGGGCTCAAGGTGCTCACCGTGAGCGATCTGCCGCTGGGGCACCCGGGTGCCGAGTTGTACTACGCGCATCTCGCGCAGAAGGAGCGCCTCGCCGCCGCCGCGCGCACCGCGGGGATCGGGTCGCTGGGGCTGGGCTCCGGTGGCGTCGGGGTGGGAAGGGGCTGAGGAGCGAACGCCATGGCTGACATCGAGCCGTACGAGAACGCGCTTGACGCGATACCGGGGGCCCACCCGTACCCCCGCACCAGCCGGTACCACGATGCCGAGATCGGCGTGCACCGGCTGCCGGACGGTACCGAGGTCCGGTACGCCAAGCGACGGTTGCTGCCTCCGATCGAGGAGGCGGGCGACGACACGCAGACGCATATCGTCCGTACCGGTGAGCGGCCCGACCTGCTCGCGCAGCGTTACTTCGGCGACCCCGGCCAGTGGTGGCAGATCGCCGACGCCAACCCGGTATTGGATCCGCGGGAACTCACCGACGAGCCCGGTCGCGAGGTCGAGGTGCCGCTCGCCGGGCACTTCCGGCAGGGAGTGCGGCGTGGCTGAACTGCCCGTGGGGCGCGGCCCCGTTCACATCACCCTGCACATGGGGCCGAAGCTGGCCAAGCCCGTGCCCGCGGAGGTCGCTGAGGCACTCCTCTCAGCCCAGATCACCGCCACCGCGGGCGAGCGCTCCGGATTTCAGCTCGCCTTCGACCTCACCAAGAACGGGCTGATCAGCCGCACCCTCCTGCCCGAGGGATACTTCGACCCGAAGACGCGGCTCATCGTGACCGTCACCGTCCGCGGCACCCCCGAGGTGCTCTTCGACGGGCTCGTCGTGCGCCAGGAGGTCGGGGCCAGCAACCAGCCGGGGCACTCCACGCTCACCGTCACCGGCGAGGACCTGAGCCTCCTGATGGACCTGGAGGAGCGCACCGACCGCTACCCCAACCTCCCTCCCTCCCAGCGCGTCCTCGCCATCCTGGGCCGCTACTCCGACTACGGCATCCGGCCCGACGTCTACACCGAGAAGGTGAGCCAGCCGCCGCATCAGGACCTCCGCGTCCACTACCAGACGAGCACCGATCTGGGGTACATCAACGAGCTCGCCCGCGCGAACGGCTACACGTTCTACCTGGAGCCGGGCCCCAACCCCGGCCAGTCCTCGGCCCGTTGGGGCCCCGAAGTGCGCCTCGGCGTACGCCAGCACGCCCTCAACGTCAACATGGACGCCAACTCCACCGTCGACCAGCTCACGTTCGCCTACGACGGGACGGCCCGCGAGGAGCCGCAGGCCCGCTGGCAGGACCCCGGCACCCGGCAGTCCACGCTCCTGCCCCAGCCGCCGATCAGCCCGCTGCGCCCGCCGCTCGGCAAGCGCCCCACCCCGGCCCTCAAGCGCAGGACCCTCGCCGGCACCGCCAAGCATCAGCGCGAACAGGCCGAGGCCGAGCTCCTCGCGCGCGCGGCCGTGTCCGCCGACGTCGTCTCCGGTTCGGGCTCGCTCGACGTGAACCGGCACGGCTACATCCTGCAGCCGCGCCAGTTGGTGGGTGTGCGCGGCTCGGGCCGTACGTACGACGGCGACTACTTCGTCAAGTCCGTCACGCACATCCTGCGGCAGGGGTCCTTCCAGCAGAACTTCACGCTGTCGCGAGAGGGGCTCGAAGCGCGCAGCGCCTACGTCAGGCCCTGATCCACCCCTGATCCACCCCGAACCGACCATCACGACCAGTCACGACCAGGAGCAGTTCACATGGCGGCACCCAGCAATCGCTACCTCGGCAAGTTCCGCGGCCGAGTCGTGGACAACAACGATCCGCTGCACATCGGCCGGATCACCGTCGAGGTACCCGACGTCCTGGGTGACGAGCCGTCGACCTGGGCGCTGCCCTGTCTGCCGTTCACCGGACCGCAGGCGGGCCAGTTCGTGGTGCCGGCGCCGGGAGCCGGTGTGTGGGTCGAGTTCGAGCAGGGCGATCCCAGCTTTCCGGTGTGGACGGGATGCTGGTACGGGGACCAGGGCGAGCTGCCGCCCGACGCCCGCCGTCTCGTGCAGCCCGCGTCGCAGGCCAAGCCCGTCGTGGTGCAGACACCCGAGGCGCACAAGATCGTGATGAGCGACCCGCCGGGCCCCGATCAGGGGATCCTGCTGCAGGCCCAGGGCGGGGCGTACATCCGCATCACCAAGGAAACCATCGTGATCTCCAACGGCCTCGGCGCGGAGGTCATTCTGCGCGGGAACCAAGTGGACGTGAACGAGGGCCAGTTGACCATCGCGTCCAAGCGATAAGAACCGGGGGAAGGAAGAACGTGTCCGGGACATCCGGGAGTCTGCTCGACGCGGGCGCCGTGATCGGCTGCCCGCACGGCGGCCGCGTCACCGCCGCCAGCTCACCGTCCGGCGGCGTACGCATCGCGGGTGCCGCCGTCGCCACGGCCGCCCACAGGTACGTCGTCACCGGCTGCCCGCACACCGTGAACGGCGTGCCCACGCCCTGCGTGACGGTCCACTGGACCGCCGGCGGCACCGGCATCACCGTCGACGGCGCGGCCGTACTGCTCGACACCGCCGCGGCCGAGTGCTTCACCGCCGCCTTCGTGCCGCAGGGGCCGCCCGTCGTCCAGGCCGCGCAGCGAAAGGTCACCGTCCGATGAGCCGCCGAACCAGCCAGCGCCCGCGCAGCGACATCGCGTTCCCCTTCCACCCCGACCGCCGAGGCCGTACCGCGCACGCCACCCGCGGCGAGCACGTCCACGACCTCATCGAGCAGCTGCTGTTCACCAGCCCCGGCGAACGCGTGATGCGTCCCGACTTCGGCTGCGGGCTCCTCGATCTGGTCTTCGCCCCGACCAGCCCGGAACTCATCAGCACCCTCGAACTCTCCGTCCAGGCCTCGCTCCAGCGCTGGCTCGGCGATCTCATCGACGTGGAGGCCCTCGACGTGGTCAGCGAGGACAACGTCGTCCGTGTGTATCTGTCGTACGCCATACGCGCCGACGGCGCCCGGCGCGACGACGCGTTCGAAGGGAGGGCCACGGCATGACCGGTACGACCACCACCTCCCGCCGGGCCAAGGTCCGCGCCGCCCAGCTGGGCGGAGTCGACTCCGTCGAGGTCGGCGACGACGGACTGCTGCTCACCGTCAGCTTCCTCGGCAAGGCCCCGCACGGTCTCGTCCCCGAGAACGTCCGCATCGACGGTGGCCGCCGTATCACCGGCATCACCGCCGTGGACGTCAGTGTGGAGCGCGAGGAGGATCCCGAGCTCGACGACCGCCTCTACGTCACCCTCGACAAGGCCGGCGACTCCTCCCGCTACCGGCTGTCCCTGGTCGAGACCGACCCGTACGGACGACCCGGGACGGAGCCGTATCGCGGCTTCGACCAGCGTTACCACAGCGCGACCTTCGTCTTCCGGCCCGACTGCCCCACTCCCTTCGACTGCAAGGAAGACGAGCAGCCGAGCGCCGACTTCCCGGCCGCGCCCGTCATCGACTACACGGCCCGCGACTACGACACCATCCGCAAGCTGCTCCTCGACCGGCTCGCGCTCACCACCCCCGACTGGGTCGAGAGCAACCCCGCCGACCTCGGCATGACCCTGGTCGAGCTGCTCGCCTACACCGGCGACCAGATCAGCTACCAGCAGGACGCGGTCGCCACCGAGGCCTACCTCGACACCGCGCGCCGCAGGGTCTCCGTACGGCGGCAAGTCCGGCTCATCGACTACGCGATGCATGATGGGTGCACCGCCCGCGCGTACGTGGCCGTCGAGACCGCCGGCGACCGCACGCTGGCCCCGGGCACCTTCCGCTTCGCCTCCGTCGACGTACGCACCCTCGACCCGCACGACCGACCCGAGCCCGGCACGGTCGTCGACGAGGCCGACCTCGGCGACCTCGACGAGCGCGGCTCGGTGGAGGTCTTCGAACCCGTCGTCACCGCCGACCCGCTGGAGCTGCGCGTCGCGCACAACGCGATCCGCCTGTGGACGTGGGGCGGTGAGGTCTGCACCCTGCCGAAGGGCGCCACCTCCGCCACCCTGCGCGACGAGTGGGTCGACCCGGAGACCTGCCGGGAGCGCCGACTCGACCTGCTCCCCGGCGACCTGCTGATCCTCGAGGAGGTCAAGGGCCCGCGCACCGGCACCCCCGGCGATGCCGACCCGAGCCATCGCCAGGCCGTCCGCCTGACCTCCGTCACCCCGGCCGTGGACCGCATCGAGGACCAGCCGGTCCTGGAGGTCACCTGGACCGCCGGTGACGCCCTGCGCTTCCCGCTCTGCCTCACCACGCGCGGCGGCCGGGACTGTCTGCCCGTCGAGGACGTGAGCCTCGCCCGCGGCAATGTCGTCCTCGTCGATCACGGCCGTACGCTGCACGGGCTGCCCGAGACGTTCACCGTCCCGCAGGTACCCGCCGAGATCGCGCCCTGCGACCCGCCCGCCTTCGGCTGCTACGACCGGGAGGAGGGCAACGCCCCCGCCCGGCTCATCAACTCCCTCACGGACAAGGCGGAGTCGGGCGAGGCGCTCACACCCGACGACGTCCGCGAGCTGTTCCAGGTGGTCGGCGAAGGGGCGACCACGCGGGCCGGAATCGGTCTGGAGCGCGCCGGTCAGCGCCATGAGCGCGTCGTGCCGGGCACGGCATACGCCCAGGCCGCCGGCCTGCGCACGCTGCTCGCCCAGTCCGTCTACCCGGGCATCCAGCCCCGCTTCCGTCCCGTCCTCGGTCGCGCGCCCGTGGTGCAGGCGGTGCCGTTCCCGGACCTCGGCACCGTCGCCGCCGGGCAGGCCGAGCGGATCGCCGCGATTCCGGGACGGGTGCGGCAGCGGCTCGTCGAGCTGTGGCGCAGCGCCCGCGACCGGGGCGGTCTCGCCGACGCCGAGATCGCCGAACTCGCGGTGATCTACGGGCTGAGGATCCTGGAGCGGATCGAGCTGCGCCTCCATCCCGTCCGTGCGCTGCGTGAACTTCTGTACCGCAGCGATCAGTTGCTCGACGCCAAGCTGCGCCGGATCGAGGTCCTCACGGCGCGCGCCCGCGC
The DNA here is from genome assembly GCF_900103585.1 of Streptomyces sp. cf386. GTDB lineage: Bacteria > Actinomycetota > Actinomycetes > Streptomycetales > Streptomycetaceae > Streptomyces. The sequence continues at coordinate 395,885 of NZ_FNHV01000001.1, read as the reverse complement.
GGGCACCGTCCTGGACGGGCACATCGCCTGGGAGATCGCCCACAGTTGGGGCCCGTCGTACGCGGCCGGACTGCACCCCGACGAGCTGGTGCTGCGTGGCTCCGCGACCGCAGCCCTCGACCAGGACCCGCGTCGCGCGCTGCCCGCCGTGCACATCCAAGAGAACGGGGACGAGGCCGCCGCCTGGGAACCGCGCCGCGACCTGCTCGACAGCGGCCCCCGCGACCGGCACTTCGTCGGCGAACTGGAGGACGACGGTCGTCTGTCCCTGCGCTTCGGCGACGGGCGGCACGGCGCGAAGCCGACGCCCGGATCCCGGCTCGCCCTGCACTACCGGCTCGGCGGCGGGACGGCGGGCAACGTCGGCGCGGAGGCCATCAACCACCTGGTCGTCCAGTCCGACTGCGAGCAGCCGCCCGCCGCCGTGGTCCGCAACCCGCTGCCCGCCACCGGCGGCATCGAGCCCGAACCCGTGGACCAGGTACGCCAGTTGGCCCCGCTCGACCTGCGCCGCACCCGGCTGCGCGCGGTCACCGCCGAGGACTACGCGGCCCTCGCCTCCGCCCTGCCCGGCGTGCAGCGCGCGGCGGCGGAGCTGCGCTGGACCGGCAGCGTCCAGGAGGCGCACGTCGCGGTCGACGCGTACGGCACGGGCGCCCCGTCCGACGAGCTGCTCACCTCCGTCGCCCAGTCGCTGGAGCCGTACCGGCGTATCGGTCACGACCTGGTCGTCGGCGCCTCGCGGCTCGTCCCGCTGGACATCGCGCTGACCGTGTGCGCCAAGCCGGGCCACCAGCACGGGCAGATCCTGGCGGAGCTGTACCGCGTGCTCGGCAGCGGCGCGCTCGGCAATGGCGTGCGGGGCTTCTTCCACCCGGACGCGCTGACCTTCGGCGAACCGGTGCGGCTCAGCCGTCTGGTCGCCGTCGCGGCGGCGGTCCCCGGCGTGGAGAGCGTCCAAGTCACCCGGCTGCAGAGGCTGTTCGAGCCGGACCGAGGAGAGAGGGAGGACGGCGTGCTGCGGCTCGGCCCGCTGGAGATCGCCACCTGCGACAACGACCCGGACCGGCCGGAGAACGGCCGGCTGGCGATTTCCCTGGGAGGTGCCCGATGACCGAGTTCCCGACCACCGAGGGCACGATCACCGACGACTGCAGCTGCGGCGGCGCATGCCGCGGCGGCCACGACGAGCGCCTCGCTCCGGCCCCCGTGCACAACCCGCCCGGCCGCAGCGCCCTCGACTACCGCGTCGGCGAGTACGGCTCCTTCCGGGCCGCCCTCCTCGACCGGCTCGCCTCACCGGCGTACCCGGCACTGGGCGGCCTCACCGTCCGCACCCCGGACGACCCGGCGATCGGCCTCCTCGACGCCACCGCCGTCCTCGGCGACCTGCTCACCTTCCACTCCGAGCGCATCGCCGACGAGGCCTACATCCGCACGGCCAACGAGCACCGCTCCCTGGTCCTGCTCGGCCGCCTCGTCGGCCACCGCCCGCGCCCCGGCGTCGCCGCCGCCACGCACCTGGCGTACACCCTGGAACGCGATCCGCGCGCCGAGACGCTGTCCGTACTGATCCCGCGCGGCGCCCGCAGCCACAGCGTGCCCGCGTCCGCCGACGAGCAGTCCCTGACCTTCGAGACCAGCCGTGACCTGACGGCCCGCTGGGACTGGAACGAGCTGAAGGTCCGCCGTCGGCGTCCCTCCCTCGTCACGCCCGGGGACCTGGAGCGCCGCTCGGAGATCTTCGTCGAGGGCACGGCCAACTCGCTGCAGACCGGGGAGCAGTTGCTCTTCGTCTTCGGTGAACAGGCGGGCGGCGAGCGCAAGTTGCTGCCCGTGGCCAAGGCGCGTGTCGACCGGGAGGACGAGATCACCGCGATCTCCCTGCCGAAGTCGGCCCCGCCGACCCTCAAGGAACTCGTCGACGAGGTACGGCGCTGGGCCGCGGCCCCCGCGGCCCCGGGCGAGCCCGGCGACGAGCCGCCCACGCCCGAGGTCCCCAACCCGCGGCCGGTCAGCCGGCTGATCGAGGACTTCGAGGACCAGGTCCTCGCGCCGCTGCGGGACGACCTGGACGGCATCAAGACCCCCGAGCGGCTCGCGGCCCGGCTCGCGGAGCCCGTCGCACGGCTCGGCGAGGCACAGGTGCTGGCCGAGCCGTATGAGGACGTCGCGGCGTGGTTCGAGCAGCTGAAGGCGGTGCTCGCCGAACTCGCCGAACGGGCACTGGAGTTGGCGCCCGCGCAGAACGCCCCGGCCGAGCCGGCGCTGCGGTCCGCCAAGACCGCCGAGAGCGCCGCCGACCCGCGAGCGGCCGCCCTCCACACCCTGAGCGCCGTCCTGCCCGCCCTGCGTGCGGCGACCCCCGCAGCTCAGGGCGGAACCGGCTCCCGACGCCCGGGCAGCGACACCGCCCGCCTGCTGTCCGCCCTGAACCCAGGGCTCGGCACCCTCTACCCGGCCTGGCGCAGGGCCGCCGCCCCCGGCACCCCGCAGCTCCTGCGCGAACTGCTCGCCATGCGGGTCACGACCGCCCCCTTCGGCGCCACGGCCCCGCTCAAGCCGGTCCAGGACGACCGCGGCCGCGTCATCCGCACCGCCGACTGGCCCCTCACCGGCGCCGTGCTGGCGACCATGCGGGTCGTGTACGACACGGCGGGCCGCACGCCCATCCGGGCCGAGTTCCAGTACGTCGAGGGCAGCAGCTCCGACCAGCGTGCCGAGAACCTGCCCGTCACCCAGACGGTCGACTTCCCGCTCGGCACGGGCCGGGTCGAGCTGTCCGTACGCTCCGGCCAGGACCGCGACCTCAGCTGGCTGAACCGCCGTCCCACCGACTCCCAGGAGCCCGGTGTCACGGCCCGCCTCCACTCGGGTCTGCCCGAGCGCACGCTCTTCGTGTCCCGGCCCGACGACGAGGGCCTGATCCACGTCGGCGTCCACAACGGCACGTCCGAGCAGATAGCGCTGCGGCCGAACGCGAGCGAGCAGTTCACGCACGGCGAGTACGAGGTCAGCCTCAAGTACACGGTGGGCTCCACCGAGCCCAACGTCGAGGTCGTCATCGCCAGCAAGCCCGAGCCGCTCAACCGCCGCATCCTGCAGCTGGACACGGTTCACACCGGCATCACGGTCGGCAGCTGGGTCGCGATCCAGCGTCCCGCCAAGGGCGCCCAGGGCGGTATCCCCGGCGACGCCAAGCTCGCGTTCGTCACCACCCAGGTGGTCGCGGCGCGTACGGCGGCGTACACGAACTACGGCATCACCGGCCGGGGCACCGAACTCACCCTTGCCGACCCGTGGTTGGACGAGTTCGACGTCCTGCTCTCGCACATCCGCGACACCACCGTCCATGCGGCCGGCGAGGCACTCCGCCTCGCCGACGAACCGCTCGGCGAGGACGTCCACGGCAACGAGATCGAACTCGCCCAGCTGTACGACGGGTTGCGGGCAGGCCGCACCCTCGTCGTCAGCGGTGAGCGCAGCGACATCCCGGGCACGGTGGGCGTCCAGGCCACCGAGGTGGTCACCATCGCCGCCGCCGACCCGGCCGTCGATCCGCAACTGCCCGGCGACCACGTCCACACCCGCCTGACCCTGACCGCCGACCTGGCCCACCGCTATCGGCGCGAGACGGTCAGGATCCTCGGCAACGTCGTCGAGGCCACCCACGGCGAGAGCCGCGAGGAGGCCATCGGAAGCGGTGACTCGGACCGGGTGAACCAGACGTTCGCGCTCTGGCAGTCCCCGCTCACGTGGCTCGCCGATGACAACCCCCTCGGCGCCACCCCGGTGCTGGAGATCCGGGTCGACGGCGTCCTGTGGCACGAGGTCGACAGCCTCGCCGGACGCCGTCCGGTCGAGCGTGTCTACATCACCGGCTCCACCGCGGACGGCCGTACGACGGTGACGTTCGGCGACGGCGTCAACGGCGCCCGACTGCCGAGCGGTCACGAGAACATCCGCGCCCGCTACCGCTTCGGCACCGGCAAGGCCGCCAATGTCGCCGCCGACCGCGTCACCCAGCCCCTCACCCGCCCGCTCGGTGTCACCCAGGTGACCAACCCGCGCCCGGCGAAGGGCGGCGCGGACGCGGACGGCCCCGGCCTGACCCGCCGTACGATCCCGCTCGCCGTCTCCGCGCTGGACCGCCTGGTCTCCGCGTCCGACTACGAGGACTTCGCCCGCTCCCGGGCCGGCATCGGCCGGGCCGCCGCACGCGAACTCTTCGACGGGCGGCGGCGCGTGCTGCACGTGACGGTCGCGGGTACGGACGACGTACCGATCGACGGCGACTCGGACACGCTGAGGGCTCTGCGGGGCGCGCTGACCGAGTACGGGGATCTCAACCTCACCGTCCGGGTGGATGTGCGCGAGCTGGTCCTGCTGCTCATCGCCGCCAAGGTGAAGGTCGCTCCCGACCATGCGTGGGAGATCGTCGAGCCGCGTCTGCGTCAGGCGCTGCTCCGCCGACTCGGCTACGAGGGACGGGAGTTGGGGCGACCCGCTCGTCTCTCGGACGTCCTGGCCACGGCCCACACCGTGCCCGGCGTCGACTACGTGGACGTGGACGTCTTCACCGGCGTCCCCGCGTCCGCCACCCCCGACGAACTCACCGGGATCCTCACGAACCCCGGCCCGCCCAAGTCGTCCGTCCCGGCCCACCCGGCGACGTACGACGAGAAGGTCCACACGGTCCGCGCCGCGAACGGCGAGACGCTGTCGGAGATCTGTGCCAGGTACGGCGTCCCGCTCGCCGAACTCCTGCGCCTGAACCCCGACATCACCGACACCCGGCGTCTGGCGAAGGGCCGTTCGGTGTTCGTCTTCCGCGGTATCCGCCCGGCCCAGCTCGCGATGCTGTCGCCGAGGGCGGCGGACACCCTGATTCTGACGGAGGTCAAGTGATGTCCCCGGACGTCAAGTTGGAGACCGCGAACCCGGCGACGACGTCCAGGGAACCCGACGGGCTCGCCGAACTGCTGCCGCGCTGGCATCTGCTGCGCGACGCCGAGGAGGGTGAGCCGCTGCGCGCGCTGCTCGCGGTGATCGCCGAGCAGCTCGACCGGGTCCGCGACGGCGTCCAGCAGGGCTACGACGACCTGTTCGTGGAGACGGCGGCGCCCTGGGTGCTGCCGTACCTCGGCGACCTGGTCGGCTACCGCACCCTGCCCGGCTACGAGCGGGTCCTGACGACCGGCCTGCACGAGGGTGGCCGCGCCGCCCTCGCCGAGGCCGTCGCCCCGCGCGCCGACGTGGCCGCCACCGTCGCCAACCGCCGCCGCAAGGGCACCCTCCACCTCCTGGAGGAGCTCTCCGAGCAGGTCGCCGGCTGGCCCGCCCGCGCCGTCGAGCTGTCCCGGCAGGTCGCCCACACCCAGCCGGTGAAGCTGTACGGCGACACAGGCGTCCACCGGGGCGGGCGCGGCCGACTCGTCGACCTGCGCGACAACTCCGCCCTCGACCTCGCGGGCGGCCCCTTCGGCGCTACGGCCCGCACGGTCGACGTCCGGCGTGCCAACTCCCGGCATCGGCAAGGGGGTTGGACGCCCGCCGGAGTCGCCCTCTTCGTCTGGCGTCTGAAGGCCCACTCGCTCACCCAGTCCCCCGCGTACTGCATCGACCGCGCCCGCAACCTCTACACCTTCTCGATCCTGGGCAACGACACCCCGCTGGTCACCAAGCCGTTCCCGGAGCCGTCGCCCACGCACATCGCGACCATCGACAACGTCCCGGCGTTCATCACGCGGCGCCAGCTCCACGACCGGCTCACCGACTACTACGGCCCCGGCAAGAGCCTCGTCATCCGGCGCGACGGCGAGGACCAGCCCGTACCGCCGTCGGACATCGTGGTCGCCGACCTGTCGGAGTGGCGCTACCGGCCCAAGCGCGGCCAGGTCGCCGTCGACCCGGAACTCGGGCGGATCGCGTTCGGGTCGCGGTCGGCGCCCCGGCAGGGCGTGTGGGTGGACTACCAGTACGCGTTCGCCGCGGACATGGGCGGTGGCGAGTACGACCGGCCCGACCGCGAGCCGCGTCCCGACGCCGAGGTCTACCGTGTCGGTCCCGGGCAGCCGTACCGCCAGATCATGGACGCCTACCGGGCCTGGCAGCACGACCGCCGTGCCGACCGGACCGGTCCCGACGGCATCATCGAGATCACCCACAGCGGCGCCTACCAGGAGCAGCTGGACTTCGATCTCGACCCCGGCGACCGCCTCGAAGTCCGGGCCGCCGAGGGCACCCGGCCGGTGATACGCCTGCTCGACTGGTACAGCAACCGCCCGGACGCCCTCAACATCCGTGCGGTGTCCGAGGACTGCGCCCCGCACGAGCGTCCGCGCATCGTGCTCGACGGACTGCTGGTCGCCGGACGCGGCATCAACGTCACAGGTCCCATGGGCGCGGTCGTCGTACGGCACTCCACGCTCGTGCCCGGCTGGTCGCTGGAGCCCGAGTGCGATCCGCACTCGCCGGAGGAGCCCAGCATCGTCCTGGAGCGCACCACCGCGTGCCTCCAGATCGAGCACAGCATCCTCGGCACCATCGAGGTCATCGGCGACGAGGTGAGCGAGGACCCCCTCGACATCCACCTGCGCGACAGCATCCTCGACGCGACGGGCAGCGACCGCGAGGCCCTGTCCGCACCGGACTGCCGCCACGCCCACGCCGTGCTGCATCTGCACCGCACCACCGTCATCGGCGAGATCCACACCCACGCCGTGCAGATCGCCGAGAACTCGATCCTCACCGGCAGGCTCCACGTGGCCCGGCGCGGCATCGGCTGCCTGCGGTACTCGTATGTGCCGCCCGGCTCGCGCACCCCGCGTCGGTACCGCTGCCAGCCCGACCTCGCCGGGCCCGAACAGGCCGGTCGGGTACGGCCGTTGTTCACCTCCGAGCGCTACGGGACGCCCTGGTACGGCCTGCTCGCCGACCGGTGTGCCGAGGAGATCCGGCGCGGCTCGGACGACGGCGCCGAGATGGGCGCCTTCCACGACCTGTACCGGCCGCAGCGCGAGGACGGCCTCAGGGCACGGCTCGCGGAGTACACCCCGGCGGGCACGGACGCCGGGATCTTCTTCGTGACATGAGGCGAGACATGAGCCATTGCATGCGCGCCGCCGCCGTAAGCCCTACCCGCACTTTCCTGAACCAGGGGGACCCCCTTCATGCACGCTGACCTCTCCCGCCTCACGTTCCGCCCGCAGCGGCGCTACTCGGCGGTCATCGCCCAGCAGGGGCGCGTCCAGCTCGACGCGGACATCAACGAGCAGACCGCGATCCAGCTCCACCAGGCCCGCACCCTCGCCGCCGACCTGATCGGCCGGCACGGAGGGCCGCGTGACGCCGCGGGCTTCAAGATCGACTACGTGGGCGGCAAGCACGACATCGACACCCTTCACATCCAACGGGGCCGCTACTACGTCGACGGCATCCTGCTGGACGCGAGCCGCCCGGCGCCCGGTGTGCCGGTCCCGGACGAGGACGCCGACGACGAGCAGGACACCGCCACCCCGCCCCCGTACTGGACCTACTGGGACCAGCCCGACGGCTTCCGCGACCCGGAGAAGCCCGGCGACCGGCTGCCCTCGCCCGCCACCTCGCCGTTCGTGGTCTACCTGAACGTGTGGGAGCGTGCCGTCTCCGCCGCCGAGGACCCGGCGCTGCGCGAGGTCGCGCTCGGCGCCGCGATGCCGGACACCGCCGCCCGCGTGAAGGTCGTCTGGCAGGTGCTGCCGCTGTCGCTGGCCGCGCTGGACATCGAGGAGACCGACCCGTCCAAGGAGGTCGTGCGGGCCGCCTTCGACAAGTGGGCGCAGAAGCAGGCCACGCCCACCGCGCGCCTCGCCGCCCGCAGCGAGCGGCCCGACCACGCCGACGAGGACCCCTGCCTGGTCAAGCCGGACGCCCGCTACCGCGGCCAAGAGAACCAGCTGTACCGCGTCGAGGTGCACGCCGGCGGTGGGGCGAAGGACGCCACCTTCAAGTGGTCCCGCGAGAACGGCTCGGTGGTCTTCCCGGTCGACGAACTCGACGGCACCTGGGTGCAGTTGGCGTCCCTCGGCCATGACGACAAGCTGGACCTGGACGTCGGCGACCACGTGGAGCTCGTCGACACCGCGTACGCCTCCCGGCTGGAGCCCCTGCCCCTGCTCCGGGTCGAGGAGCTGGACCTGCCGGGCCGTCGCGTCCGCCTGAGCTCCGAGCCCGACGAGGCGGTCGGCCGGCTGCCCCACCTCAACCCGTTCCTGCGCCGCTGGGACCACCACGAGGGACCGAGGCGCAAGGGCCGTACCACCGCCCTCAAGGGCGGTGCCGTGCCCGTCGCGGAGGGGGAGTGGCTGACGCTGGAGGACGGCGTCGAGGTGTACTTCGCCAAGGGCGCCGCCTACCGCACCGGCGACCACTGGATCATCCCCGCCCGCACCGCCACCGGCAGCGTCGAGTGGCCCACGGACGCGGCGCGCCGTCCGCTGCTCCAGAGCCCGGCCGGCATCGTCCGCGGCTACGCGCCGCTGGCCCTGGTCAAGGGCGAGGGCGGCACCGTCGACCTGCGCCTCGCCTTCAACCCGCTGGCCAGCAGCATCCCGGCCGCGGACGAGGCGACGCTCGCGGCGGAGGAACAGGCGCGCCGCGAGGAGCAGTTGGCGGAGGACCCGTCGGGCGGGAGGTCGCAGACCACTGCGGATGCGGAGGCGGCGGCGGAGGGAGACGAGTAATGGCCAAGCCCCTGAGCGCGTCCAAGATGGTGGAGATACTGCGGGCGGAGGGCCTGACGGTCCACGAGGTCCGCAGCTGGCGTACGCACAACCGCAACAGCAAGGGCGCCTGGGGCCCGGTGAACGGCGTGATGATCCACCACACCGTCACCAAGGGCACCGAGTCCTCGGTCAGCATCTGCTACAACGGCTACTCCGGTCTGCCGGGCCCGCTCTGCCACGGCGTGATCGACAAGAAGGGCGAGATCCACCTCGTCGGCAACGGCCGCGCCAACCACGCCGGCCTCGGCGACAGCGACGTCCTGCGCGCCGTGATCAACGAGTCCGCGCTGCCGCACGATAACGAGGCCGACACCGACGGCAACGCGCGCTTCTACGGCTTCGAGTGCATCAACCTCGGCGACGGCAAGGATCCCTGGCCCGAGGCGCAGAAGGAGGCCATCGAGAGGGTTTCGGCCGCGATCTGCCGGCACCACGGCTGGAGCGAGCGCTCGGTCATCGGCCACAAGGAGTGGCAGCCGGGCAAGACCGACCCGCGCGGCTTCACTATGGACGGCATGCGCAAGCGCATCGCGCAGCGACTGAAAGGCGGCGGGGGAGGGGAGCCGAAGCCGGACCCGAAGCCCGCGCCCAAGCCGAAGCTGGAGCCGTTCCCGGGCGGCGGCTTCTTTCACACCGGCCAGAAGTCCCCGATCATCACCGCGATGGGCCGCCGCCTGGTCGCCGAGGGCTGCGGTCGCTACGAGGAGGGCCCGAGCCCCGAGTGGACCGAGGCCGACCGCCGCTCCTACGCCGCCTGGCAGCAGAAGCTCGGCTTCAAGGGCAAGGACGCGGACGGAATCCCCGGCAAGGTCAGCTGGGACAAGCTGAGGGTGCCGGGCGTGTGACGGGCCTTCGCTGAAGCGGCCCAGGTACCCCTCGGGGGTGTCCTGGGCCGTTTTCGTGCGACGAAAGGGTCTTGCTCGCCTGGCGGAAACACGTCACACTGGATACCGAACGAATGGTCGGTTGGGGAAGCTGGTATCGATGACGGAGCAGCTGCAGGAGCACTTCGACGCGACGATCTCGCGCGACCAGCGGATCGAGCCGCGGGACTGGATGCCGGACGGCTACCGCAAGACACTCGTCCGCCAGATCGCGCAGCACGCCCACTCGGAGATCATCGGCATGCAGCCGGAGGGCGAGTGGATCACCAAGGCGCCGTCCCTGCGCCGCAAGGCGATCCTCTTCGCCAAGGTGCAGGACGAGGCCGGTCACGGGCTGTATCTGTACTCGGCGGCGGAGACGCTGGGCGCCGACCGCGCGGACCTGACCGACCGGCTGATCGAGGGCCGCCAGAAGTACTCGTCGATCTTCAACTACCCGACCATGAGCTTCGCCGACGTCGGTGTGATCGGCTGGTTCGTGGACGGCGCCGCGATCTGCAACCAGGTGCCGCTGTGCCGCAGCTCCTATGGGCCGTACGCGCGCGCGATGGTGCGGATCTGCAAGGAGGAGTCGTTCCACCAGCGGCAGGGCTACGAGCTGCTGATGACGATGATGCGGGGCACCGAGGCCCAGCGGGAGATGGTGCAGGACGCGGTCGACCGCTGGTGGTGGCCGTCCCTGATGATGTTCGGCCCGCCCGACGACGCCTCGCCCAACTCCGCGCAGTCGATGGCCTGGAAGATCAAGCGGCACAGCAACGACGAGCTGCGTCAGCGCTTCGTCGACATGACCGTGCCACAGGCCGACAAGCTCGGCGTCACCCTGCCCGACCCCGAGCTGCGCTGGAACGCCGAGCGCGGCCACCACGACTTCGGCACCCCGGACTGGGACGAGCTGATGCGGGTCATCAAGGGCGCCGGGCCGTGCAACGCCCAACGGATGGAGCGGCGCAGAAGCGCCCACGAGGAGGGCGCCTGGGTCCGCGAGGCGGCCACCGCCCACGCGGCCAAGCAGGCCGCCCGTGCGGAGAAGGGAGCGGTGGCATGAGCGCCGACAGGCAGAACTGGCCGCTGTACGAGGTGTTCGTGCGCGGCAAGCGCGGGCTCAACCACGTCCACGTGGGCTCGCTGCACGCCGCCGACGACCGGATGGCGCTCACCCACGCGCGCGACCTGTACACCCGGCGCAACGAGGGCGTGTCCATCTGGGTGGTGCGGTCCGAGCACATCACCGCCTCCACGCGCGACGAGAAGGACCCGTTCTTCGAGCCCAGCGCCGACAAGGTCTACCGCCACCCGACGTTCTACGACATCCCCGACGACGTCCCGCACATCTGAAGGAGAGGGCATGAGCGACGACCACGTCTACATGACCCTCGCCGAGGGACACGAGGACGACACCCGCTGGGCCTACGGCACCGGCTTCGAGGACCCCCTGTACGGCGTCGACACCACCGTGCCCGAGGGCATCGACTCCGGTGAACTGGCCGCCCTCTGCGTGGCGTTGGCCGACGACGCCCTGGTCTCGGCCCAGCGACTGGGCGAGTGGGTCACCCGCGCCCCCGAGCTGGAGGAGGAGGTGGCGCTGGCCAACATCGGCCTCGACCTCCTCGGCCAGGCCCGCCTGCTCTACTCCCGGGCCGGCCAGGTCGACGGCACCGGCCGCGACGAGGACGCCTACGCCTACTTCCGCGACGCCGGCGACTTCCGCAACGTACGCCTGGCCGAACTGCCGGGTGGGGACTTCGCGTTCTCGATCGTGCGGCTGCTGGTGCTGTCCAGCTGGCGCCTCGCGCACTTCGAGCGGCTGGCATCGCACCCGGACCCCGTGCTCGCGGCCATCGCCGCGAAGGGCGTGAAGGAGCTGGCCTACCACCGGCAGTACGCCGCCGAGTGGGCGGTGCGCCTGGGCGACGGCACCGACGAGTCGCACCGGCGGATGCGTCGAGCGCAGGAGCAAGTCGCCCCCTACCTGGGCGAGTTGTTCACGGCATACGACGTGCGCGACGAGGTAGTCGCGGTCATCCGCCAGGTCACCAACGCCGCCGGACTGCCCATGCCGGTGTACCGCCCGCTGCCCGGCTCCGGCCGCGACGGCGAGCACACCGGGCATCTCGCCCCGCTGCTGGCCGAGTTGCAGGGCGTGGCCCGCGCTCACCCGGAGGCGACATGGTGACCACCCTGCTCGACGCCCGGCGCGCCCGGCACATCGCCGACCAGGTGCCGGACCCCGAGCTGCCCATGCTCACCCTGTCCGACCTGGGCGTCCTGCGGGGCGTGGAGCTGACCGAGGACGGCACGGTGGTCGCGAGCCTGACGCCGACCTACTCGGGCTGCCCGGCGATGGCCGAGATGAGGGCGGATGTCGCGGCGCGACTGCGGGACGCCGGGTACGCGCGCGTGGAGATCCGTACCGTCCTCGACCCGCCGTGGACCAGCGACTGGATCACCCCGGCCGGCCGCCGCAAGCTCGCCGAGCACGGCATCGCCCCGCCCGGACCCGCCCCCCGCGCCGACGGCCCCGTCCCACTCGTGCTGTCCCCCACCCGGCACGCGGCGACCTGCCCGCGCTGTGGCTCGGCGGACACCGAGGAGACCTCCCGCTTCGCCGCCACGTCCTGCAAGGCACTGTGGCGCTGCCGCGCCTGCCGCGAGCCGTTCGAGTACGTCAAGGAGATCTGAATGGAAGGCCTGAGGGAAGCACAGACGGCCGCCGCGGCCCGCCCGCGCACCCGCCGCCGTCCGGCCTTCCACACCCTGACCGTCGCCACCGTCCAGCCCCTGTGCTCGGACGCGGTCGCCGTCGGTTTCGACATCCCGGCGGAGCTGGCCGAGGAGTTCGCCTTCGAGCCCGGCCAGTCGCTGACGGTGCGGCGCGAGATCGAGGGCCGGGACGAGCGGCGGTCGTACTCGATCTGCTCGCCGGTCGGGTCGGGGCCGAGGATCGGCGTACGGGTCGTGCCCGGCGGGCTGTTCTCGTCCTGGCTCGTCAACGACGTACACCCCGGCGACACCGTCGAGGTCATGGCCCCCACCGGCGCCTTCACCCCCGACCTCGGCACGCCAGGCCATCATGTGCTGATCGCTGCGGGCTCCGGCATCACGCCCATGATGTCCATCGCCGAGTCCGTCCTCGCCGCCGACCCCCGCTCGACGGTCACCCTCCTCTACGGCAACCGTCGCACCGGCACGGTGATGTTCGCCGACGAGTTGGCCGACCTGAAGGACCTCTACCCGACCCGGTTCCAGCTCGCCCACGTCCTGTCCCGCGAACCCCGTGAGGCCGAGGTGCTGTCCGGCCGTATCGACGCCGACCGGCTCGCGACGCTGGTCGACGCGCTGGTCGACGTACGGAGCGCCGACCATTGGTGGCTGTGCGGACCGCACGGCATGGTCCGGGACGCACAGGGGGTGCTGGAAGGCCTGGGGGTCCCGGCCGAGCGGGTGCACCAGGAGCTGTTCTACGCCGACGACGAGCCCGTGCGGGAGGTGCGTCACGAGGAGGGCGGCCCGGAAGGACCCGTCAGCCAGGTCACCATCACCCTCGACGGGCGTTCGACCACCGCCGCCCTGCCGAGGGAGCGGTCCCTCCTCGACGGCGCCCAACGCACCCGCCCCGACCTGCCGTTCGCCTGCAAGGGCGGCGTCTGCGGCACCTGCCGGGCGCTGGTCACCGACGGCAAGGCGGACATGCGGCGCAACTTCGCGCTGGAGCCGGCCGAGGTGGACGCGGGCTATGTGCTGACCTGTCAGTCGTACCCGGTGTCCGAGACGCTGACGGTGGACTACGACAGCTGAGCCGGCTGAAGAAGCTTGAGTGGCGAGGAAAGCGAAGGGACTAGATTCAAGGAGGTTGAGAAGGAAGCCCCTTCATGGCCTCGCCACGACGAACGCTAGCACTCAGGCCGGGATCAGGTCGCGCAGATTTTCGGGAGTGAGGATCCGCGACTCGGGGTGCAGCCCGTCCGGGCGCTGCAGACCGATGAAGGTGACCGGGCCGTCCGGGATCTTCTCGCCGTCCCACAGAGTCGTCGTCGTGGCGTTCATCAAGCCCGTCAGATAGCGCACCGTCAGCTGCTCGCGCTCCACGATGCCGCGCAGGAGCGTCGCCACCGACACGTGGTTGCCCTCGACCCGGTTGGCCGCCGGGGTGCCCTTGAGGTACAGGTGCAGCCACTTGGCACGCCACCGCCCGTCCTCCCCGCGCCAGAACGCCAGCGGCAGCGCCACCCGGCCGGGACCTCGCAGCTCCGACTTCATGCGCACGGTACGCGCCTCGAACGGACGCCCCTGCTGCTCACCCTCGCGCAGCATGAACCCGAAGAACGACTCCTCGACCTCCTCGAAGCCCTCCCCGGAGAAGAGGTTGACCTGCGGCACGATGAACGTCCCCCGCACGGCGCCCAGCCGCAGGTTGATGAACTCCGAGGCACCGTCGGGCGCTTCGGTGATGTCACCGGAGTGCTCGCCGTCGACGTCGGTGAGGTTGGTGTACGACAGCCAGGAGACGGTCCGGTAGGCGTCGTCCAGCATCAGCGCCGACAGGTCGTAGTCGGTGTCGCGGCTCTTCTGCTTCCAGTACACGAAGAAGCGCAGCAGCTCGCCGTCGACCGGCGACAATGAGCCGCGCGGCAGCACGCCGAGACCGGACGAGACCGCCTTGCCGCTGAGCGGGAGCGCGACGTCGAGGACGGCCGGGTCGATCAGCAGATGGCCCGGAGCCGGCAGGCGGCGCCGCAACTCCGCGTCGAGCATGGTGGTCAGGCGCAGCCGAAAGGACGGCAGGACCGACGGACGGGTGTCCTCGGTGACCCAGGCACGGCCGAGACGGTTGACGAACACCCGGCGCTCGCCGGTTTCCTTCGCCCGGTTGTGGAGGTGCTCACGCACCGACAGCAGCACGCGTCCGGCGACCTGCGGGGCGACCTCCTCGGCGGCGGCCACGACCGCGAACCGCTCCTCCTGCGTGAGCGCCATGCGCAGCAGCCGGTCCAGCGCGCGCAGCAGCCTGCCCGGCGCGGACTTGAGCAGCTTCACCGCGCCGGTGACGTCCTGCGCGCCGAGCAGCTCCTCGACCAGGCTGTCGAAGGAACGCGCCTGCTTCTCGCCCCGCGCGACCGCGAACACGTCGGCGGCGTGCGGCCACTGCGGGTACTCGTGCGGGTGCAGCCGCTCGCCCAGCCGCTTGAACTCCTCGCGGTACGCGGGCACGTCGGCGAGCTTGGCGGGCGCGGCGGCGACCACCGCGTCGAGGCCCGCCAGCAGAGCACGGCGCACCGGCCGGGACAGTCCCCGGAACCGCGTCGGCTCCACCAGCGTCACGTCACCGCCGGACACCGCGCAGGCCAGCCGCAGCACATCGGTGACCGTGTCCAGCAGCAGCTCCGAACCGGCCCGCAGACGCGCCCGGTTGAGCACGGCACGGTTCTCCCGGACCGGGATCGCCTCGGGCTGCGGCCCACCCACGCACGCCTCGGCGAGCACGTCGAGGTCACGCAGCGCGTCCTCCCCGAGCGGCGTGCTGCTGCCCGCCAACGCCAGGTAGAGCGCGGTGACTTCGGCGTCCGCGTCGCCGCCCAGGTGCAGTACCGTCATCCGGTCGCCCGCCGCCGCGATCAGCTCCTCGTGGTGGCCGAGCATCTCGGCGTACGTGTGCTGGTAGCGGCCGTACGACGGCAGGGTGAGCAGGTCGACGACACCGTCGCTCAGCTGCTCCAGGACGCTCTCGCGCGTCGCGTCCTCGGCGAGCGCCTCGGCGATGCAGCGCATCCAGAAGTCGTAGGTGTCCGGCACGTTGGCCGGGAAGTCGATGAAGTACACGTTGTGCCGCACATGGTCGCCGACCAACTCGCGGACCGTACCCAGCGTCCGCACCGCGGTGTCGACGACCGTGCCCTCGGACAGCCCCGACAGACGGGTCAGCAGCTCCGCCGAGAGCTTGAAGCCCACGGACATCAGCGCGGCGTCGAACTGCCGTGCCGCGACGGCGCCTTCCCCGGCGGGTCCCGTCGGGTCGGGGAGGCGGTGGGCATGCCGGATGACCAGGGGTTCGAGTCGGTGGACCATGCCGCGATGGTCCCAGACCCATACGCGTGTTCGCATGCGGGTTTCCCGTGTCGAACCCCGGTTCTCCTCACTCGTCGCACTCGCCGGATGTGCGGAATTTGGCGGGTATCGTTCGCCGTTCGGCCGGGCATCGTTAGTTGGCGGGGTTTGAGGGTGAGAGGGGAACCATGCCGTCGTCGTCGATACGGTGGGCCGGAGCACAGCCACAAGCGGTGCTCAGTCCGCCGGCGCCCGTTGCCGTCTTCCTGGTGGTCACGATCAAACCGGGCGGTGAGCCCGAGGCGCGCGATCTGCTCGCCGGGCTCGCGGGACTCGTCCGGGCCGTCGGGTTCCCGAGCCCCGACGGCGGCCTGTGCTGTGTCGCCGGTGTCGGGTCATCCGCGTGGGACCGGCTGTTCGACGGTCCCCGCCCCGAGCAACTGCGTCCCTTCACGGAGCTGGAGGGATCCCGGCACCGCGCCGTGGCGACCCCCGGCGACCTGCTCTTCCACATCCGTGCCGCCCGCACGGACCTGTGCTTCGCCCTCGTCGCCGAGATCATGAAGCGGCTGCGCGACGCGGTCACCGTCCAGGACGAGGTCCAGGCCTTCGCCTACTTCGACTCGCGCAACGTGCTCGGCTTCGTCGACGGCACCGAGAACCCGGTGGGCCAGTCGGCGGCCGAGGCGGCGATCGTCGGTGACGAGGATCCGGCGTTCACCGGCGGGAGCTACGCGATCGTCCAGAAGTACCTGCACGACGTGGACGCCTGGGAGGCCCTGGCGGTCGAGGCCCAGGAGAAGGTGATCGGCCGCTCCAAGCTGACCAACATCGAACTCGACGTGCCCGGCTCCCACATCGACGTGAACACGGTCACCGGCCCGGACGGGGAGGAGCTGGAGATACTGCGCGGCGCCATGCCGTTCGGTCGGCCGGGACACGGCGAGTTCGGCACCTACTTCATCGCCTACGCCCGGACGCCCGAGATCCCGGAGGCCATGCTGAGGAAGATGTTCCTGGGCGACTCGGAATCCGGCCCCGACCCGATCCTGGACTACTCGCAGGCGGTCACCGGAACGCTGTTCTTCATCCCCTCGGTCACGTTCCTGGAGGCCATTCCGGAACGCTCCGTGACGGACTGAACCCGCTGGCGGTGAGGCGGGTCGCACGGGGCGGCTCGCCTCACCGGTGACGCAGAGGTCAGGACTGCTCGGCGTCCCGCGCCTTCAGCCGCGCCGTCTCCTTGCGGACCTCGGCCTGAGTGGCGCGCTCCTTCTGCAGCCACTCGGGCTGGTCCTGCTTCAGCGCCTCGATCTGCTCGGTGGTGAGCGCCTCGGTGACGCCACCGCGGGCGAGCCCGGCGATGGAGACGCCCAGCTTCTGTGCGACGACGGGGCGGGGGTGCGGACCGTCACGTCGCAGGTCGCGCAGCCACTGGGGCGGGTCGGCCTGCAGCGCGTTCAGCTCCGCGCGCGTGACGACACCCTCCCGGAACTCGGCGGGGGTGGCTTCGAGGTACACACCCAGCTTCTTCGCCGCGGTCGCGGGCTTCATGGTCTGGGTGCTTTGGTGCGACGTCATGGTCCCAGGGTATCGACTGGGTGAACGGTCGCCGACCACGGCCGGTAACCTGGCCAGGTGACAGGCTCGCAAGACACCCCTTCGTTTCGGCTCGCGTACGTCCCGGGTGTGACCCCCGCGAAGTGGGTGCGGATCTGGGAGGAGCGCTTCCCCGAGATCCCCCTCACCCTGCACTCGGTGACCGCCGCCGAGGCGCCCGACGTGCTCCGCGTGGGCGACGCCGACGCCGGTTTCGTACGGCTCCCGGTCGACCGTACGGTCTTCAGCGCGATCCCCCTCTACACCGAGACCACGGTCGTCGTCGTCCCGAAGGACCACGTCATCTCGGCCGTGGACGAGGTGACCGCCGAGGACCTGGCCGACGAGGTGGTCTTCCACCCCCTCGACGACGTCATCGACTGGGAGCGGCCCCCGGGGCAGCCCGCCTTCGAGCGCCCCGCGACCACCGCGGACGCCGTCGAGCTCGTCGCGGCGAACGTCGGCCTGCTCGTCGTGCCCCAGTCGCTGGCCCGCCTCCACCACCGCAAGGACCTCACCTACCGCCCTCTCGTGGACGCCCCCCAGTCGAGCATCGCCCTGTCCTGGCCCGAGGACGCCACCACCGACCAGGTTGAGGACTTCATCGGCGTCGTCCGCGGCCGCACGGTCAACAGCACCCGGGGTCGTATGACCTCCGAGGCCTCGGCCGCCAAGGACCAGCCGAAGCGGGGGCGCCCCGAGAGCGGCGGCAGCGCACGGCGGCAGCCGGGAGCCGGTGGCCGCAGCGGGCGCGGCGGCTCGGGCGGCGCCAAGGGCGCGAAGGGCGGCGCCAAGGGCACCCGCCGGGGCAAGCCCCGCAACCGCTGAGGCCGGCAGGGCCCCCGGATTCGCTCCCGGGGCCCTTGACCGGCCGGCGGCTCAGGGGGCGTACGTCGCCTGCTCCGCCGTACGCACGACCGTCGCCCCGTTGGTCTGGCTCAGCAGACCCGCGCTCACCCACGCGTTCACGGTGGACCGCACCCGCGTGACCAGAGCGCCCTTGTCGGCGAACGGAGCCCCGGCCCAGATCTCGTCCAACAGCGTCGTGCCGTCGGACTTCGCGGGGTTGGCGACGCCGGAGTCGGTGGTGCCGAAGACCACCCGGGGTTCGGAGCGCCGGAAGTAGGCGTGGGTCGGGTCCTCGGTGCCCTCGAAGAAGGGGGCGAACTCGGTCCCGTTCAGGGTGTAGTGGAGCGGCTTGCCGGACACGGGGGTGAGCGACGGCAGCAGGTCGCCGGAGAGACCGGCGTTGCGGTACAGGCCCAACTGGAGGTAGTCCGTGGCGGAGTTGCGGCCGACCAGGTTGATCGGACCGTAGAAGAGGGTCTGCAGGGACGGGTCGTCGAGGGCCTTCTCGATGCGTGCCCGGAACGGCAGGGTGACGCGCACCGTGTCGCCGCTGCGCCAGGTCCGGGACACGGTGAAGTAGCTGCCGGCGGCCGGAGTGCCGCTGACCGCGCTGCCGTTGACGGTCACCTTGAAGCCGCCGGTCGCCCAGGACGGCACGCGCAGCTTCAGCTCGAATGCCGCGCTGCTCCCGCCGATGGTGAGGGTGGAGCCCTGTTCCCTGGGGAAGTCCGTCGTCTGCGTGACCGTGACGCCCTTCTCGGACCAGGTCAGAGTCGAGGGGCTGTAGAGGTTCACGTACAGGGCGGAGTTGTCGGCCTTCTTGAAGTACACCGAGTCCTGGTACTTGGTGGCGCTCTCCATGCCGGTGCCCTCGCAGCAGGTCGTGCCCTGCTTGGGGGTGTAGTCGCGCACATGCCCGGGCTTCAGGCCGATGAAGTAGGTGACCAGCGGCTTCTCCGCGTCGGCCTTGTCCTGCTTGGAGCCGAGCACCTGGTTGTAGAGGGCTCGCTCGTAGTAGTCCATGTACGTCGGATCCTGGTCGTGGAAGAACAGCATCCGGCTCAGCTTCAGCAGGTTGTGCGCGCAGCACGTCTCGGCGTTGGTGTCGCTGATCGTGCCGGCGATGACCCCGCGGGCCTTCCAGAACTCGGCCGTGCTCGTCCCGCCTATGCCGTACAGGCGCGGCGGGATGACCATGCCCCAGAAGTTCTTGGCGGCGGTGAGGTAGCGGGCCTCGCCCGTCGCGTCGTACAGCCGGACGTAACCGGTGAAGATCGGGATGTGCTGGTTGGCGTGCAGACCGTCCAGGATGTCGGTGTTCGCGGCGCAGGCGTCGATGAGCCGGTCGAGGTCGAACAGCTGGGCCAGGGCGAGGTGTTCGGCCTTGCCGGTGATCGCGTGCAGGTCGACGATCGTCTCCACGATGCCGCCGAACTCGCCGCTGGAGAAGATGCCCCACATCCGCTGGAGTGTGGCGTCGGGCAGCTTGGACAGCCTCGAGTACATCCAGTCGCACATGCCGGACGCGAGGTCGAGGGCGCGGGCGTCGTCGGTGGCGAGGTGGGCGTCCAGCAGACCCTTGAGGATCTTGTGCGCGGTGTAGTACGGCGCCCACACCTTGGTGTAGTCGCCGCTGGTCATCGACTCCAGCTCGATGAACTGGGTCTCCGGGTACGCGGCCAGGAACCCGGGGTGGCTCGGTCCGCCCCAGGTGCGGCGCAGGGTGGCGGTCAGCCCGCGGCCGGAGGAGTCGGCGAACGTGCCACCGGCGGTCTCGAAGAAGTCGTACGACGCCAGGTTGCCCCGACCGGCCGAGGTCGCGGAGGCCCGGTTGCTCTGCAGCGCCGTGATCTCGGCGGCGGTCAGCGCCCGCGACCAGACGTTGAACTCGTCGAAGGCGCCCGCGAACATGGGGTCGCCGGAGAAGTTGGAGCGGCCGAGCCAGTTGTTCGTCAGGGTGCCCAGGGCCGCCGGGTTGAGCGTCATCGACGTGTTCGTGGCTACGGCCGTGCCGTTGACGTACAGCGTGCCGGTGCTGCCGCCGATCGTCACCGCCAGGTGGCTCCACTGGTTCAGCGGCAGCGCGGCGGTGCCGTCGAGGCCCTGCTCGCCGCCGGGGCCGTTGGTGGTGACGGCGAACCGCGGGACGCCACCCGCGTTGCGCCCGGCCAGGTACATGTACCGGGTGTTGTTGTTGCCGAAGTCGAAGACACGGGCCCAGTTGGCGTTGTGGGTGGGCTTCACCCAGGCCGACAGGGTGATCGCGGAGGCGCCGCCGAGCACGGTGGACGGCAGGTCGACGTACTGGTACGAGCCGCGCACGTTCTCCTGGGCGGTGCCGAACTTCCCGGTGACGCTGAGCATGCGCGGATCGCGACGCAGCGCCTCGCGCACGTCGTTCAGCGCTCCCACCATGGTCCCGATCCTGTCGGCGTACACCTGGTCCCCGGTGCTCGCGTACGCCTGCGCCAGCATGCTCAGGAAATGCCCGGTGTAGTGGCCGCGGAGGTTGCCGTTGGCCTCGCCGTCCAGGCCCTCCCAGCCGCCCGGGGCGACCGCGCCGCCGGTGGAGAGCCCGGCGTTGGCGCGGAAGACCTGCAGCAGCCGGTTCACGTCGTAGCCGCGGCCGTGGTCGAGCATCAGCTGACGCTTGGTGGCGAAGACGCCGGGCCTGAGGGCCACGTTGTCGAGGGCGAACGGCTGGACGGTCCAAGCGGCCGGAGCGGCGGCGGCAGCGACGGTCGCGGCCTGCGGGGCGTCAACTGCGGCCGAGGCCCGGCCCGTTGCGGCGAGCGAGACCGCGGGGGTCGCCGCCGCCAGTGCGGCGGCCTGGAGAAGGGATCGTCTGGAGAGGGGCGGTGCCATGGGTGCTCCTCCACGCGGGGGGACATCCGTTCGGTATTACGAACGGTGTGCGGATGGTCGACCAGACGATAGGGATGGGACGAGTGGGGGTCAATGGATCTGGAGCGTTTTAATTCCGGTCAGTTGCGGAGCCAGTCGTACGCCGCACGCGCGGTGAACTCCCCCTGCCCGCCCCGCACCAGGAGGCCGGCTGTCGCGAACTCCGGGGCGTCGGCCTGTGCGGCCACGTACGGGATCGCGATGCACCGCATCCCGGCCGCGTGCGCCGCGGCGGCGCCGGGGGCCGCGTCCTCCAGGACCACGCAGTCGCCAGCAGCGACGCCCAGTCGGCGGGCCGCCTCCAGGAAGACGTCGGGGGCGGGCTTGCCGTGGTCGACCTCGTCGGCCGAGACGACGGTGCGCAGATGGGTGTCCAGGCCCGTGCCGGCCAGGATCGCCGTGATGGCTTCCAGTGACGAGCCCGACGCCACGGCCATCGGGACGCCCTCGTTCGCCAGCAGTTCCACGAACTCGCGCATCTCGGGGTACGCACGCGTGGCCGTGCGGGCGAGGTCCAGGTAGCGGCGGTTCTTGGCGGCGAGCAACTCGTCGACGGTGGCCTCCAGGCCGTACTCCCGCTTCCAGAGCGTGACCGTCTCCAGCGTGCTGATGCCGACGTACCGCTCGTGATCCGTCCATGTGAACCCGGGCACTCCATGCTCGGCCAGGACCTGGCGGCCCGCCTCGAAGTAGTGGGGCTCGCTGTCCACGAGTGTTCCGTCGAGATCGAAGATGACCGAAGTGCCGCTGAGACCGCTCATGGCCCCAGCATGTCAAAGGTCATTTCCGGGCCGCCGCCCGCCCGATCGACTCCACCAGCGGCAGCAGCCGGTGCGGGACGCGCTCGCGCAGGGCCACCTCGGAGCGGGTGCGGACCACGCCGGGCAGGCTGATCAGCTTCTGGATCACATCCTCCAGGTGGGCGTTGTCACGGGCCACCACGCGGGTCAGCAGATCACCGCCGCCCGTGATCGAGAAGGCCTCGACGATCTCGGGTACGGCGGCCAGCGCGTCGCCCACGTCGTCGAGGTGGCCCTGGGTGACCTCGATGTGCACGAAGGCCAGCACCGGGTGGCCGAGGGCGGCGGGAGAGAGGGCCGGTCCCGTGCCGGTGATCACGCCGTCCCGCTCCAGCCGGTCGAGCCGGGCCTGCAGCGTGCCGCGCGCGACGCCCAGGATGCGGGCGTACTCGCGCACGCTCGTGCGGGGCTGCTCCAGGAGAAGCCGCAGGATTCGGGTGTCGAGCTCGTCCACGGCCATGGGGTCCGGCCTTTCCGCCTGTGTGGTCCGTTGGCCCGCTGATGGACGTGCTGGGACCGATATGTCTGTGCCAATGGCCCACCATATTAAGTGCCACTTGAGCCAGTCGCCTCAGTGATGCTGCAATGGACCGGTCGATGGCGCTGCGGATCCCGCGGCGCCTTTTTCATGCCGGTGCAAAGGGGCGGGAAGCAGTGCTGAAGAGGGTGTTCGCGGCGCCGGACCCGGGGTGGGCGCGGCTGCGTTTCGCCGTGCGGGCCGTCCTCGGCATCGGGCTCGCGGTCGTCGTCTGCGCCCTGGCCGGACATTCCCTCGTCGGCGCCGTCACCGGCGGGCTCGCCGCGCTGCTCGCGCTGTTCACCGTCACCGACGCCACGGTCCGCGGACAGGCGGTCACCACGGCGCTGCTGCCGCTCGTCGGGCTGCCCGTCCTCGCGGCGGCGGCCGGGCTGCACGACCACCCGGTCGCCCGCGACCTCACCTTCCTCGCCGTCGTGGGCGCCGGTGTGTACGCCCGCCGCTGGGGGCCGCGCGGGCACAGCCTCGGCGTGTTCGCGTTCATGACCTTCTTCGTGGCGCAGTTCCTCCAGGCGACCCCGCGGCAGCTGCCCGAGCTCTACGCCGCCGTCCTGCTGTCCCTGCTCACCGCGTCCGCGGTGCGCTTCGGGCTGTGGTGCTACGAGCGCCGGATGCCCCCGGCACCCGTACCCGCGCCGCCGGGCGGCAGCGGCCTGGCCCGCGTGACCACGCGCCAGGCCGTCCAGGCCACCGCCGGCGCCGGCTTCGCCCTCGTCGTGGGACAGCTGGTGTCCGGCCAGCGCTGGTACTGGGCCGTCGGCGCCACCTGGTGGATCTTCGTCAACACCGCCTCGCGCGGCGAGACCCTGGTCCGCGGCTTCCGCCGGGTCCTCGGCACGGTGATCGGCATCGGCCTCGGCCTGCTCGTCGCCGTCCCGCTGAACGGCGCGGGAATCCCGACGGCCGCGCTGCTCGCCGTCTGCGTCTTCGGCATCTTCTACACCGCCGCCGTCTCCTACACCTGGATGATGCTCTGCGTCACGGTGCTCGCCGAGCTTCTCTACGGCCTCCTGGGCGTCCTCGATCCCGCCCTGCTGGCGCTGCGGCTCGCCGAGACCGGCGTCGGGGCGGTCGGTGCCGTGCTGGCGGTGCTGTTCGTCCTGCCCGTCACCACCCACACCATCACCGACGCCTGGATCCAGCGCGCCCTGCGCTGTGTCCACGCGGCCACCGCCGAGGCCGCCGCACGCCTCGCCGGGGACGAGAGTGCCGACCCAGCCTCCCGGGTGGCCGAACTGGAGCAGCTGCTGGCTCGGGTACGGCTCTCGGTCGCCCCGCTGGTGCACCCGCTCAACCCGGTGCCGGCCCGCAAGAGGCGTGCCCGCCGGGTCCTGGCCCTGCTCGACGACTGCGCCCGCGAGATCCGCGGCCTGGCCGCCGTCGCCGCCGATCCGGAGGCCTCGCACGACGCCCGCCTGGCCGCCGCGTGCTGGCGTGTCGAGGCCGCGGTCGAGGCGCTCACCGGGGGCACGGACGTCACCGCCCCCACCGCGCAGTCGGCCGCGTCGGACCCCGCGCTGGCCCACCTGCACGGCCTGGAGCGGGCGCTGGCCGAGCTGGCCCAGCCCCTGCGCACGCCGTCCGGGTCGCGGCTCGTGACCCAGCAGCCGTAGGAATCTGGTTTCAGCCGATACCGTATCGAATGAGTGGTCGACGGTACGGTGACCTCATGACCGCCGACGTCCCCAGCCCCACCCCCACCGCGCGTGCCACCGACCGCCCCGGTGACGGCTCGCCGTTCGCACTCGGCCTGCTGCTGCGCCGGGCGCACTGGCGTGCGGCCGCGGTGATGACGGAGGCGCTCCGGCCGCTCGGCGTCGAGTTGCGGCATTTCGCCGTGCTGATCGTGCTGGTCAACGAGGGACCCACGGTGCAGCGGGATCTGGCGGCGGCGACCGGCTCGGACAAGGCCGGAATCATGCGGGTCGTGGACGACCTGGAGCGCAAGGGGCTGGCCGTCCGCAAGGCCGTCCCGGGGGACCGGCGGGCGCGGTCGGTGGAGATCACACCCAAGGGGATCGAACTCTTCGACGCGGCTCATGCGTCGGCGCAGCCGCTGGCCGAGGGGCTGGTCGCAGGCCTGGCGCCGGGCGAGACCGAGCAGTTGATGGATCTGCTGACCCGGTTCGCCCACCCCGCAGACAGCAAGCCAGACAGCGAGGCGTGAGCGCGCCCGCGCGACGGTTGCCTGTCGCGCGGGCGCTTTGCGGGTCTACGGCCCGAGGGCTACGAGGCCCTGAGGGTTACGCGGCCAGGCGCTCCGCCAGTTCCTTGGCCTTGGCGGCCGCGTCCTCGAAGGCGCGCTTGCGGGAGGCCTCGTAGAGCGGGACCAGCTGTGACATGGCCGGGTTGCGGGGGGCCATGGTGAGCTCCGGGACGATGAAGTCGAGGTCCAGGCCGAGGGTGCGTCCGAGGACGGCCTCCAGGTAGTTCTGGACGAACTCGAAGCCCTCGCGCGGGGTGCCCGGCGCGTAGGAGCCGCCGCGGCTGGCGACGACGATGACCGGCGTGCCCTGGGCGGAGGGGTTCTCGCCCGCCGTGCGGCCGAGCAGAAGCACGTTGTCCAGCCATGCCTTGAGGCTCGACGGGATCGAGTAGTTGTGCATGGGGGCGCCGATCAGGATGGCGTCCGCCTGCTCCAGTTCCTCCATGAGCATCTCCCGCGCGGCGAACGCGGCGGACTGCTCCGGCGTGCGCTCGGCCGGGGCGACGTAACCCGCGGACCAGGCGACGGCGGTGATGTGCGGGACGGGGTCCGCGGCGAGGTCGCGGTAGATCACCGTGCCCTCCGGGTGCTGCTCCTCCCAGGCCGTGCGGAAGGCGGCCGCGACCGAACGGGACGAGGACGCCTCGCCGGGGAGTACGGACGAGTCGATGTGCAGCAGCGTGGCCATGGCTTTCTCCAAAGGTGAGGTCCGAGTCGGGGCCCGGAGCCGATGACTTGTTCTCGCCCATAGTTAAACACGAGAAAGTATCAACTGATACGATCGCGATTGCAACGCAGATGGACAAGTTCAGCAAACGGGAGGAAGACGATCTTGGACGTCTATGAGGCGGTCACCAGTCGGCGAGCGGTACGCGGATTCACCGACCGGCAGGTCCCGAACGAGGTACTCGAGCGCGTACTGTCCGCGGCGGCCTGGACGCCGTCGGCATCGAATCTCCAGCCCTGGCACGCCTACGTGGTGACCGGCGCGCCACTGGCCGAACTCAAGAAGCGCGCCGGCGAGCGTCTGGAGGCAGGCGACTCCTGGGACGAGCCGGAGTACGAGCAGTACCCGCCCGAGCTGAAGTCCCCGTACCGCGAGCGCCGATCCGCCTTCGGTGAGCAGCGCTACGGGGCACTCGGCATCCCGCGCGAGGACGTCGAGGCACGCCAGCGGGCCTCTTCCGCGAACTGGGACTGCTTCGGCGCGCCCGCCGCGCTGTTCTGCTACATCGACCGCGACCTGGGCCCGGCCCAGTGGTCCGACGTCGGCATGTATCTGCAGACCGTCATGCTGCTGCTGCGCGCCGAAGGGCTGCACAGTTGCACACAGATGGCCTGGGCGAAGTTCCACCGGACCGTCGGCGAGGTCCTGGCGCCCCCGGACGGGCTCATCCTCTTCTGTGGGATGTCGATCGGGTTCGAGGACGTCACCGTCGACCACGTCCGTACGGGCCGGGCCCCGCTCGACGAGACGCTCACGTTCGTCGATGGTTGAGAGGGCCGCGCGCTTTCGGTCGATCCGGGCGCAGTTCCCGGCCGCGCCCCCATGGTGGTTCTCATGCCGCACTCCGCAGGTTCCCCCCACGAAAGGCATGTCATGAAATTCGCCGTCATCGGCGGCACCGGGCTGATCGGCTCGCAGGTCGTCAGGATCCTGAACGCCGCCGGACACGAGGCGACGCCGCACTCGAAGTCCACCGGGGTCGATGTCATCAGCGGCCAAGGAGTGGACGAGGCGGTGGCGGGAGCCGACGTCGTCGTCAACCTGACGAACTCCCCGACCTTCGACGAAGCCTCCCCGGCCTTCTTCCGGACCTCGATGGACAACCTCCTGTCCGCGGCCCACAAGGGCGGCGCGGGCCACTTCGTCATCCTCTCGATCGTCGGCGTGGACCAGGTGCCCGAGCTGGACTACTACCAGGCCAAGGCGCTTCAGGAGGCCGTCCTCGCGGCCGGGCCGGTCCCCTACTCGATCGTCCGGGCGACGCAGTTCATGGAGTTCATCGACGCCGTCCTGTCCTGGACCGCCGACGCCGACACCGTCCGGCTGCCCGCCACGCCGATCCAGCCGATCGCCGCCAAGGACGTGGCCGAGGCGGTGGCGGAGGTGGCCATGGGCTCCCCGCTGAACGGCATCCGCGACATCGGCGGACCCGAGATCTTCGCCCTGGACGAGCTGGGCCGGATCACCCTGTCCCACAAGGGCGACAAGCGTACGGTCGTCAGCGACCCCACGGCGGGCATGTTCGCCGCCGTCAAGGGCGACGTCCTCACCGACAAGGACGCGCACCTCGCCGCCACCCGCTACAGCGACTGGCTCGCCTGACCCGATCACATGGGCAAGTCGCTTCATCGGCCACCCAGAGGGTGGATCAGCCGTCCCGCCGGGTAACTCCGGGCCATCGGACGTCACGGAACCCGCGAGCCGTGCGGGAGCGGCCCGCGGGTGAGCCCGGTGCGGAGTGTCCTGCGGAACTCCTTCGCCGCACGGGACTCTTGGTCTAGACCGATGCTGATCCACTGCTACCGTCGCCCCGACGGCAACCGACCGGAAGGGGACAGCGGTGGCAGACGTCGGCAGAAGGGGAGGACGGGCCTACATCGGGTCGTTCACGGCGGCCGGTGGCCAGGGCATCACCACCGCCGCCGTGGACGCGGGCAGCGGAGCGCTGACCGTTCTCAGCGGCGTGGACGACCTGCCCGACCCCGCCTATCTGGCCCTGTCGCCCGGCGGCGACACGCTCTACGCCGTCAGCGAGACGGCCGAGGGCGCGGTGGCCGCCTACCGCGTGACAGGAGACACTCCGGAGCCGCTCGGACCGCCGGTGCCGGTGGGCGGCAGCGGGCCCGTGCACCTCAGCCTGTTCGCCGGTCACGTCCTGACCGCCAACTACGGCTCCGGCAGCGTCACCGCCGTCCCCGTCCGCGCCGACGGCACCCTCGCGGACGCCCCCTCCACGGTCCTGCGCCACACCGGATCCGGTCCGCACACGCCCCGCCAGCAGGGCCCGCACGCCCACCAGGTCCAGCCCGACCCGAGCGGCCGCTGGGCCGTCAGCGTCGACCTGGGCACCGACTCCGTGCGGGTGTGCACCCTGGCCGACGGCCCGCTCGACCTGTACCGGGAGATCGCCCTGCGTCCGGGCTCCGGACCCCGCCACCTGGCCTTCCATCCGCACGGCAGCTACGCCTACGTCCTCAACGAACTCACCCCCACCGTCACCGTCTGCCACTGGGATGCCGACGACGGCACGCTGAAGCCCCTGACGGAGACACCGGTCCTGTCGGGCGCCCCGGCGGGGGACGCCTATCCCTCGGGCATCGTCGCCTCGCCCGACGGCCGCTTCGTGTGGACCGCGACACGCGGCGAGGACGTGCTGTCCACGTTCGCCGTCGAGGGCGACGAGCTGCGGCTGACCGGCACGGTGACCTGCGCTGGGCACTGGCCGCGCGCGATCACCGAGGCGGGAGGGCTCCTGTACGTCGCGAACGAGCGCTCCGGTGACGTGTCCTGGTTCGCCCTGGACCCGGACCGGGGGCTGCCGCGCTACGAGGGCTCCATCGAGGCGCCCGCGGCATCCTGCGTGGTCATCGGCCCGGACACGGGCAGGGTGTGACGTACGCCGAAGGCCCGCTCCCCCTTTGAGGAGCGGGCCTTCGGAGTGACGACTGTGGCTCTGACGTGCGCGTCAGCGCACCGGCGTGCCCTGCGCCTGCTGCGGGGCGATGCCCAGCGCGGTCGTGTACTTGGACAGGGCGAGCTTGCCGATCGCCGGGTACGGGCCGAGCGCCTCGGCGGCGGAACAGCCAGCCTCCTGCGCGGCCTCCGCGATCAGGCTCGGGTCGATCTCCGGCCCTATCAGGTACGGCGCAAGCGCCAGCTGCTGCGAGCCCGAGGACCGCAGCTGCGCGGCGACGGCCGCGATCGAGCCGTCCTGGTCCAGGGCCGCCGCCATCACCGGAACGGCCAGACGCGCGGCGAGCAGCATGCCGGTGATCCCGGCCGCCTGCACGGCCTCCTCGCCGCCGACGGAGGCCAGGATGATGCCGTCCGCGGCGGTGGCCACGGTGAACAGGCGGGCGCGGTCGGCGCGGGCCAGACCGGCCTCCGACAGACGCACGTGCAGTGCCTCGGCGAGCAGCGGGTGCGGGCCCAGCACATCGGTCAGGTCGGCCGCGACCCGGCTGTCCATCACGGCCTGACGGATGACGCGCAGCAGCGCGTTGTCCGGGCCGGCCAGCAGCGGCACGACAACGGCGACGGGGCCCTCCGGCTCCTTGACCTCCACCCCTGCGGCGAGTGCCTGCTCATAGCGGGCGGCGCGCTCCTCGGCCGCGTGCACCAGCACGGACTGGAGCGTGGGGAACTCCCCGTCGTCACCGTCGACGTACCCGATCCGGGCGTCGAGACCGGGGAGCTCGGAGCGGGCGATGCTCACGACCTCCTCGGCGAGACCGCGGGTGGCGGCGCTCGGTGTGCCCGGCACCGCGAGAACGAGCGCGGGCGCGCCCTCGGGAGCCGCCAACGGCTCGGGTCGGCGGTGCCGCCCGGGCTGACGAGGTCGCGGCATTCGTACTGGCAGGCCGGACGCGGGCCCAGTGGGGGAGCTCATGGCGACGCATGTTACTGGCTTCTTGGGCTCCCCTGTTCGGGGAGGGTGCAGGTGAGCGGTATCCGTCCGCTTTTGTCTGATTGAGTTACCTGTAGTGCGGAACCGAACGGCGTGGGAGATCAGTCCCCCTTGCCGGTCACGCCTCTTCGGTCACCACGTGGAGCAGCCTCTCGTCACTCGGCAGAGTGAGCTCGCCCGTCGCCAGATCGGTCGCGATCCGCACCGACCCCAGCAAGGGATCCCCGGCGGCCGGGACCTGCCGTGCGTGCGGCAGCCGCTTCGACAACTCCTCTTCCAGGGGTACGACCAGAGGGGCGCCCATCTTGAACAGACCGCCGGTGAGCGCGACTTGGGGCTCTCCGGTGCCGGGGCACACGGCCGCCGCGGACTCGGCCATGTGCCGAGCGGCGGCGCGCAGGATGTCCGCGGCGACCGGATCGCCGTCGGCGCAGGCGGCCACCTGGGGAGCGAACGAGGCGAGGACGGCGGGACGGTCGGGGCGCGGATACAGCCGGCCGGGCAGCCCCTGGATCGGCCCGAACAGCTCCTCGGCGCGGGCCAGCAGCCCGGCCGACCCGCCAGTCCGCCCGTCGTACGCGCGCAGCGCCGCCTCCAGACCCGCCCGCCCGATCCATGCACCACCGCCGCAGTCGCCGAGCAGATGCCCCCAACCGTCCGCACGACGCCAGCGCGTCAGATCCATGCCCGTCGCGATCAGCCCCGTACCAGCGGCGACGACCGCACCGGGCCGGGGCCCGAGGGCGCCGACATAGGCGGTCACGGCATCGGCGACGAGAGCGACCCGCCCGATGCCGAAGTCCCGCTCCAGCGCGGCCGGCAGGTCGGCGCGCAGCGCATCACCCAGCGAGGCGAGCCCGGCGGCCCCGATCCCGGCCGCCCCCAGCCGGTCGATGCCGGTCTCGGCGAGCAACGCCCGCACCATGGGCACCAGTTGCTCCATCAGGTGCCCGGGGTCGATGCCCCGATCACCCGTACGCACCGGATCGCGGGACTCCCGCCCGGCCATCGCACCCCGGTCGACGGTCCCGACGACGACGCGCATCCCGGACCCCCCGGAGTCGACGGCGAGGAACCCGGAGGCATCGGTCACGGCAGGCGCCAGTCCACCGGTTGCCCGCCCTGCCGGATCAGCAGGTCGTTGGCCCGGCTGAACGGGCGGGAGCCGAAGAAGCCGCGGTCGGCGGACATGGGGGAGGGGTGCGCGGACTCGACCGACGGGAGGTCGCCGAGCAGGGGACGGAGGTTGCGGGCGTCGCGGCCCCACAGGATGGACACCAGCGGCTTGCCGCGTGCGGCCAGCGCGCGGATGGCCTGCTCGGTGACCTCCTCCCAGCCCTTGCCGCGGTGGGCGGCAGGCTTGCGCGGGGCCGTGGTGAGCGCCCTGTTGAGCAGCAGCACGCCCTGCTGGGTCCACGGCGTCAGATCGCCGTTGGACGGCTGCGGCAGCCCCAGGTCGGTGTTCAGCTCCCGGTAGATGTTGATGAGGCTGCCGGGCAGCGGACGTACGTCGGGTGCGACCGAGAACGACAGTCCGACGGCATGTCCCGGCGTCGGGTACGGGTCCTGTCCGACGATCAGGACCCGTACGTCGTCGAAGGGTTGCTGGAAGGCCCGCAGGACATTCGGTCCGGCCGGCAGATAGGTGCGTCCCGCGCCGATCTCCGCGCGCAGGAAGTCGCCCATCCCGGCGATCCGTTCGGCAACGGGCTCCAGGGCCTTCGCCCAACCCGGTTCGACGATTTCATGCAAGGGTCGTGGTGCCACGGGCGTCACCCTACTGCCGTAGCGGCGGTGGCGATCAACCAGTGGCCAAGGCCGGCCCGTAAGCCCTGACGGCTCATCCGATCACCGCGGCCCGTACGCACAGTACGTCCGGCAGATGCGAGGCCAACTGCTGCCAGCTGTCGCCGTCGTCGGCCGACGCGAACACCTCGCCGTTGCGGTTGCCGAAGTACACGCCCGCCGGGTCCGCGTCGTCCGTGCGCATCGCGTCGCGCAGCACCGTGCCGTAGTGGTCTTCCTGCGGCAGGCCCGCCGACAGCGGCTCCCAGGTCTTGCCCGCGTCCGCCGTACGGAAGACGCGACATCGCCGGTCGGCCGGTACGCGGTCGGAGTCGGCGGTGATCGGGAACACGTACGCCGTCTCGCCGCGGTGGGGGTGGGCGGCGGCAGCGAAGCCGAAGGTGGACGGCAGTCCCTCGCCGATGTCCGTCCAGTGCGCACCCGCGTCGTCGCTGCGGTACACGCCCCAGTGGTTCTGCAGATAGAGGCGGTCCGGGTTCGTGGCGTCCTGCGCGATCTTGTGCACGCACTGGCCGAACTCCGGGTTGGGATCCGGCAGGAACACCGCGGAGACACCGGAGTTGGACGGCGTCCAGCTCGCGCCGCCGTCGGTCGTCTTGAACACCCCGGCGGTCGAGACGGCGACCGTCACCGCCTGCGGGTCGCGCTTATCGGTGATCACGGTGTGCAGGCCCTCCCCGCCGCCGCCCGGCACCCACTTCGACCGGGTAGGGTGCTCCCACAGCGGGCGGACCAGGTCGAAGGTCTCGCCGCGGTCCTCCGAGCGGTACAGCGCGGCCGGTTCCGTGCCCGCGTACACCACGTCCGGCTCCGCGGCCGCCGGGTGCAGCTGCCACACCCGCTCCAGGGAGGCCTCCGTGTCCTTCGGGAACTTGACGGCCGGCTGCGCCGGTTCGGTCCAGGTGCGGCCCAGGTCGTCGGAGTGGAACACGGACGGGCCCCAGTGCGCGCTGTCGCCGCCCGCCAGCAGCCGCGGACGCTCGCCCCGGGTGTCGATGGCGACCGAGTACACGGCCTGCGCGTTGAAGTAAGGGCTCTCGTCGAACTCCCAGGTGCCACCTCGCCTCCGCCCCAGGAACAGGCCCTTGCGCGTGCCCACGGCGAGCAGTACCTCGGTCATGCCGATCACCTCCGCGACGTCGTTGTCCCGAACACCGGCCAGTCTGCACCCCGGCACTGACAGTCACCTCTGGAAAGGCCTCCCTCGCAGGTCAGGGCGGCGAGGATAGCTGGCTGCCGCGATCCGCGGGGCACTTTCGCGAAGTCGCCCGCGAGGGCCGCGGGGCTCGTGTGACGCTCGACTCCGAGGGTGCGTGCCGTGAGTAACCGGCTGCCGTCTCCCGTATGGAAGAGCGGTCGGTCCGGCATGTTCGTGTGCTCATGAGGAGGAAGCCTTCGATGGCGTTCCGTGGTCCGAAGGTGTGGCTGTGGCGTTGGCGGCGCAATCCGCTCAAGCGCCGGGCCGATGCGGTGGAGGCCTGGGTACTGCTCGCCGCCTGGGGACTCACCGTCCTCGCCGGAGTGCTGGCAGGCCTGGGAACGGCCGGCACGGTCGAACAGGGCATGGCCAGAGAGCGCGTCGAGTGGCGGCCGGTCGTCGCCCTGCTCACCGAGCAGGCACCCGGCCCGACCGACTCGCGCACCGGTACTCCGAGCGGCGCGACTGTCTGGGCCAAGGTCCGCTGGAGCGCACAGAACGGTTCCCCGCACACCGGCCAGGCTCGCGTCCGCCCCGGCAGCGGCGTCGGCACACCGGTCACCATCTGGACAGACCCCCAGGGCCGCCTGGTCACCAAACCCGCCTCCCCGGCCGAGGCCCGCTCACGAGCAGCCCTGGTCGGCGGCCTCGCCGGCCTGTGCGCCGCGTCGGTCCCCTTCCTCGCCGGCCGCGCCCTGCGCAGCCGCCTGGAGAGCCGGCGCATCGACCGGTGGGGCTATGAGTGGGCACGGTTCGGGCCGCTGTGGGGTGG
The DNA here is from genome assembly GCF_900103585.1 of Streptomyces sp. cf386. GTDB lineage: Bacteria > Actinomycetota > Actinomycetes > Streptomycetales > Streptomycetaceae > Streptomyces. Next base: position 362,885 of record NZ_FNHV01000001.1, on the reverse strand, counting down.
GCGGACGACCGGCTGACGGGCGCAGGGGGAGTAGTGGGCGGTGATCGTCGCGACCACGAGCCACTGCGCAGGCTCGCGCACCACCGGCCGCACCCTTTCACGGGCACTGCTGCCGCCGCACCGACCCGCCCTGCCGACTCAGGGCTGTAGGGCATCGGGGGCCGCCGGGCGGGGGATCCGGTGCGACGTGTGTGCGGTGCAGCGACGGCTGAGGGGGGGCTGTCATCCCCCGGACCGTACGTGCGGCAGTCGGCGCGGCGATTGATGTGGGGGTCTGGCCCGGCGGTCAGTGCGGTGATTGCCGTGGGGGTTTGGCCCCGGCGGTCAGTGCGGCGACTGCCTCGGGTGTCTGGTCCGGCGGTCTGCTGCGGCTCCCATGGGGGTCCGGCCCCGGCCGTCAGCGCTGCGCCACTGATGGGCAGCTCGACGGGCAGCACAACGTCCCGCGATGGCGACCGGCCCGCGGCCCCGATCAACTGGCCGCGCTTCCCACGCGCGGCGCCCATCGGCGCCCGACAAATGATTCCGGTGCGGTCCCCGCCCGGCCAGCCCCGCCGGGTCCCACTCCCCTTCCGGCCGCGTCCACTCGGCTGCATCCGGCAGCGTCCCGAAGGCATGCCCCGGCTGGGCTGGTGGCGTTTCCCGCCCCCGGCACGCGTTGCGGTACCGGACCGGCTGCCGGTCCCGTCGCCCCTCCTGTCCCGGCAGCGTCCGTGCGCAAGACCGCGTTCCCATCGGCTCGGCCCTATCCGGCAGCGTCCCGAACGCACGCCCCGGCTCAACTCGCCGTGCTTCCCGCGCCCCCCAGCACCCACCGGGCGCCCGATCAACGGACCGTCGCTGTCCCCTCCCAACCACCCCCGCCGAGCCTCACTCCCCACCCGGCAGCGCCCGCCCCAGAATCGCGTCCACGTCGGCCGTATCCGGGAGCGTCCCGAACGCATGCCCCCAGTCGCCGCCCAGCCGGGTCGCGCAGAAGGCGTCGGCGACTGCCGCGGGAGCGTGGCGGACCAGGAGGGAGGCCTGGAGGGTCAGGGCCATCAGTTCGACCAAGCGGCGGGCGCCGGCCTCGGAGCCGGCCGTCAGTAGGCCCTTCAGGCGGGTGACCGACGCGTCGAGCCGGGTGTCCGCCCCCTCTGCCAGGGCGAGTTCGGCGAAGAGTGCCTCGGCGGTGCCCGGTTCCTTGACCAACGCCCGCAGCACGTCGAGGGCGTTGACGTTCCCCGAGCCCTCCCAGATCGACAGGAGCGGTGCCTCGCGGTAGTGGCGGGGCATGCCCGAGTCCTCGACGTAGCCGTTGCCGCCCAGGCACTCCAGGGCCTCCGCGGTGAAGGCCGGACCCCGCTTGGTGACCCAGTACTTGCCGACGGCGGTGGCGATCCGGCGGAACGCCGCCTCGCCTCCGTCCGCACCCTCCCCGCGCACCGTCCGGTCCGCCGCACCGGCCAGCCGCAGCGTGAGCGTCGTCGCGGCCTCGGACTCCAGCGCCAGGTCGGCCAGGACGTTGCGCATCAGCGGCTGGTCGACGAGCCGCGCCCCGAACGCGCTGCGGTACCGCACATGGTGCCCCGCCTCGACGAGCGTCTTGCGCATCAGCGTCGCCGACGACATCACGCAGTCCAGCCGTGTGCAGTTGACCATCTCGATGATCGTCTTGACGCCCCGCCCCTCGGCCCCGACCAGCCAGGCGACGGTCCCGTCGAACTCGGGCTCGGAGGAGGCGTTGGAACGGTTGCCGAGTTTGTCCTTCAGACGCTGGATACGGAAGGTGTTGCGGCTGCCGTCGGGCAGGACGCGCGGCACGAGGAAGCAGGACAAGCCGCCCGGGGCCTGGGCCAGCACCAGGAAGACGTCGCACATGGGCGCCGAGGTGAACCACTTGTGCCCACGCAGCGTGTACACGCCGGGCTCGGCGGACGGCCAGGCCGTGGTCGTGTTCGTACGGACATCCGAGCCGCCCTGCTTCTCGGTCATCCCCATGCCCGCGAGCAGCCCCCGCTTCTCCGTCGGCACGCGCAGCCCCGGGTCGTACTCCCGGCTGGTCAGCAGGGGCTCGTAGACCTTCGCGAGTTCGGGCTGCTTGCGCAGTGCGGGGACGGCGGCGTACGTCATCGACGTCGGGCAGCCGTGGCCCGCCTCGGTGTGCCCCCACACCAGCCCGCCCGCGGTCCGGGCGACGTGCGCTCCGGGCCGGTCGTCCGCCCAGGGCGCCGCCGCCAGCCCCTCCGCGACCGCGACCCGCATCAGGTGGTGCCAGCTCGGATGGAACTCGACCTCGTCGACACGATGGCCGTACCGGTCGTGCGTACGCAGCTCGGGCTCGTGCCGGTTGGCCTGCTCACCCCACTCCTGCGCCTCCACGCTCCCGGCCCGCCGGCCGAGCCGCCGGATGTCCTCCTCGGCCCACCCGGCGCCCTCCCGGCGCAGCCCTTCGAGCAGAGCCGTGTCCTCGGACGCGTCGTACGGAGTCGAGGGCGGGGGCTGGTTGGTGACGTCATGGGTGGCGTACTGCCCGGACGACTGCTCGTGAGCGGCTCCGGACGGCTCCTGGGCAAGTATCGAGACCATGCCGTCAGTGTTGCATCATCTCTGCGATTGCAGCAATCCTGTAATACGCCACCCTGCCACGTACAGTCGTGGCCATGCCGAACAACGCGTCTCCGCAGGCCGACGAGGTGGAACTGCGCCCGCTGTCCGCCAGGTCGGTCGTGCTGAGCCTGCTGCTGGGGCTGCATCCGCCCGAGCTGCCGGTGAAGGACCTGGTGCGTGGCGTGGAGCCGTTCGGGATCGCGGGATCCACCTTGCGAGCCGCGCTCAGCCGGATGGTGGCGGCCGGAGACCTGCGGCGCGCGGACACGGTCTACGGGCTCAGCGACCGGCTGCTGGACCGCCAGCGCCGCCAGGACGAGGCGGTGCACCCCGAGACCCTGCCCTGGACCGGCGACTGGGAGATGGTGGTGGTCACCGCCACGGGCCGGGGCCCGGCCGAACGGGCGGAACTGCGCACCGAGTTGACCCGGCTCCGGCTCGCGGAGCTGCGCGAGGGCGTCTGGCTCCGGCCGGCCAACCTGCTCCGCCCCCTGCCCGACGCCCTCGGCCAGGTCGCCGAGCGCTGCACGGCTCGTCCCGACCGCCCCGCGCGCGAGCTGGCCGCGAGTCTGTGGCCGCTGGACGCGTGGAGCGGAACGGGCCACGCCCTGCTCACCCAGGTCGCCCGCGCGCGTCACCCCTCCGACCGCTTCACCGCCTTCGCGGCCGTCGTACGGCATCTGCTCGCCGATCCGGTGCTGCCGCCCGAACTCCTGCCGCCCGACTGGCCGGGTGAGCCACTGCGCGCCGCCTACGCGGACTACCGGCTGGAGGTGGCCGAGGCGGTGCGTGTGCAGGGCGTCGGCGAGGCGACCGTGGACGCACGCACGCGTGGCGGTCGATAGCCGACCGAGAGCCTACGCGCGCGTGGTCGCCGAAGACGGCCACCTCGAAACCGTCCGAGAACGCCACAGCGGCCGTACGAAGCGCCGTGCGGGGACGCTTCGTACGGCCGCCTTCACCGTGGGGGGACTACCTGCGGCCGGGGCCTACCTGTAGGTGATGTCCGAGCTGGAGTACAGGCAGTTCGTGCTGTCCGGCCCCGTACCCACGGCCGTGTTGTTGTTGTACTTCTGGCACGGAACGACCTTGCGGGAGGCGTCGTTGAGGATCGTGATGCCGCGCAGGGTCGCCACATCGCCCCGGTTGACGTTGATGCCGACGAGGCGCGCCGTGGACCCGGTGCCGGTCACCTCGATGTTGCTGAGGTTGACCTTGCGCGTGTACTGCGTGGAGCAGTCACCGCACGAGCGGTACAGCGTCTTGAACTCGCTGACCGCGAAGTTGGAGATGTTCAGGGTGCCGGGCCCGTTGTGCTGGAAGACCTTGTCGGCGGCCTTCTTCGCGCCACCGCCGGTCACCGTGTAGGTGGAGCCGCCGCGGAAGGTGGCCGCGTCCTCGCCGACGTCCTCCCACCACACGTTCTGCAGGGTGCAGTTGCCCTCGCAGTGGATGCCGTCGGCGCCGGGCGCGCCGATGATGACGTTCTTCAGCGTCGCGCCGGCCGCGAGCTTGAAGATCGGGTCTTGGCCCTCTTCCTGGCCGTCACCGGCCAGGTCACCGCTGCCGTAGTAGCGGACCATGCCGCCGTCCCGAACACCGGACACCGAGATCGTGGAGCTCACCGGCTGGCTGCTGGTGGGCGTCGGCCAGGTGGCGGCGCTCGCCGGCGGTGCTCCGATTGTCGTGATCATGACAGACGAAAGGCCGAGTGCAGCCAGGCCGCCGGTCAGTGCGCGCCGACGGGGGCGTGGCTTTGCTGGTGAAGTCATGTCCCGTATGCCTTCTTCCAGTTGGGGGGTGATCGGAGTGGGGGATCAGATCTTTCCGGCGCCCGCGCCGGACGTCACCGAGGCGACGACGGTCGACGCGGACTCGACGGTGTAGCTGTAGGGCGGCGTGGTGAAGGTGCCGGTCCGGGAGACCTCGGTCGCGGCTCCGCCGAGATCGTTGCCGCGCAGATTGGCGTAGCCGTCGACGTCGCTGCTGCGGTTCGTGGTCACGGCGATCTTCGTGTCGCGGAAGACGTTGTTCTCCACGAGCATCTGGGCGCCCATGCGCGAGTGGCAGGCGGTGTCCGCGCCGGACACGTAGTTGTTGTAGAAGTGCCCGGTGCCGAAGCGCAGGCTGGGGATGCGCGAGTAGACGTTGCTGAACTGGTTGTGGTGGTACGTCACCTTCAGGTGCCCGGTGTCCTCGCTCGCGTTGTTGTCGCTGTGGCCGACGAGCGAGCCCTTGAAGTGGTCCTTGAAGGTGTTCCAGGACACCGTGACGTTGTCCGATCCGTGATTGATGTCCAGCAGGCCGTCGTAGTAGTCCTTGTCGTGATCCCGGTCGGCCGAGAAGGAGTTGTGGTCGATCCACACCTTCGTCGACGCCTGCACCGTGATGCCGTCGGCCGGCGCCACCGGCTTGCTGATGTTCAGGTTCCGGACGACGACGTTCGTGACGTTCTTGAGCCGCAGCCCGCCCCCGGTGAACCCGGACGACGAACCCACGCCCAGCACCGTCGTGTTGGAGCCGACGTCGACCTGACCGCTCAGTGAGATCAGGCCGTTGACCCGGACGACCTTGGCCGAGCTGCCGGTCACCGCGGACTTGAAGGCGTCCAGCGTCGAGACGGTGACAGCCGAGGCGCTGCCGCCGCCGGTCGTCCCCGCGCCGAACCCGATCGGCGAGGTCTCGGCCGCCCCTGCCGGATTGGGCAGGATCATGACAGCCGCAGTGGCGAGCGCGGCTGCGGCGGCCGTCGCCAGTGCGGTTCTTTGCGGGCGTGCACGTGGGGGGAGAGTGCGCATGCGGGTGCGTCCCTTCGGGAGGACCTACTCGATCGTGTACGTGAACGATGTGCGTCAACTTGAACGCCGTGCGCGGACAGTGTGGCCATGTGGGGGGTGTTGCGGAGCGGCTCGGTCACACTGTTGAACGGAACGTAGGGTGCAAGCGCTTTCTAGTCAACGCTTCGCACAGAAGAAGTCAGTCAGTGCTGGTGGCGGGCAAGGGCTCTCTGTGCCGCTAGCGTGGGAGCGCTTCCATGATGAGCGTGTCCATGCCACGATGCCCTTTCGGATGCTTTCCCTGCGAAAGGGCGAGTCCATGTCGACACCACATATGCGTACGTTGACCGATGGGCTGGTGCTCACTTTGCCGACATTCGGTGCTGTGGCCGTATCCCCGCCCCCGGTGCCTGTCCCGGGGGGATGGACCCCGCATCGAGCGGCGACTACTCCCAACTCCCCTGGAAGCTCGGCCTGCTGACCCGGACGAACAGCTCCTGCTGAACCACCGCCGCACCACGTCCACGAGCCGCGACCAGAAGGGACAAGGACGTGCCCACCCCCACCCCCACCCCCGCATCCCTCCCCCTCCGCACGACCGTGACAAGACAGCTCCGGACGCTGCTCGCCGCCCTCCTGCCGCTGCTCGCGGCGCTGCTCGTCACCGCCCCCACGGCCGCCGCCGCTCGCAACGAGGCCGTCGACGTCGTCCCCACCGCGACGCTCACCGAGGTCACCGACTTCGGCACCAACCCCAGCAACCTGCGGATGTACGTGTACGTGCCGGACAACGTCACCGCCAATCCGGCGGTCCTGGTGGCCGTCCACTGGTGCACCGGTTCCGGTCCCGACATGTACAACGGCACCGAGTACGACACGCTCGCCGACCAGTACGGCTTCGTCGTGGTCTATCCGTCCGTCACCCGCAGCAGCAAGTGCTTCGACGTCTCCTCGCCCCAGGCGCTCAGGCGCGACGGCGGCAGTGACCCGGTCGGCATCAAGTCCATGGTCGACTGGGTCACCCGCACCTACGACGCCGACACGAGCCGGGTCTTCGCCACCGGTATCTCCTCCGGCGCGATGATGACCAACGTCCTGCTCGGCGACTACCCGGACGTGTTCGCCGCCGGCGCCGCCTTCTCCGGCGTCCCCTTCGGCTGCTTCGCCACCGCCGACGGCTCCGAGTGGAACAGCGCGTGCGCACAGGGCACGGTCAGCCGCACCGCGCAGCAGTGGGGCGACATCGCGCGCGCCGCCTACCCCGGCTACACCGGGCCCCGCCCCCGCATGCAGTTGTGGCACGGCACCGAGGACGATGTCCTGCGCTACCCCAACTTCGGGGAGATGATCAAGCAGTGGACGAACGTCCACGGCGTCAGCCAGACCCCGGCCGCCACGGACACGCCCCAGTCCGGCTGGACCCGCACCCGCTACGGCGGCACCGGTGACCGGGCCCCCGTAGAGGCGATCAGCCTCCAGGGTGTCGGCCACAACCTCTACAGCCACGGCATGGCGGCCCGGGTCCTCACCTTCTTCGGCCTGGACAGCGGCGGACCCGCACCGCAGCCCCAGCCCCAGCCCGGCGCCTGCAAGGTGACCGCCACCACCAACGCCTGGAACACGGGCCTGACCGCCTCGCTGACGATCACCAACACGAGCACGACGCCGATCAACGGCTGGCAGCTCGGCTTCACCCTGCCGACCGGCCAGACCATCACCAACGGCTGGGGAGCCACCTATACCCCGGCCACAGGCACGGTGACGGCGGTCGGCGCCTCGTACAACGCGGCGCTCGCGCCAGGAGCGAGCGTCGGCATCGGCTATCAGGCGAACCACACCGGCAACAGCGCGGCGCCGGGCACCTTCACCCTCAACGGGACGGCCTGCACGGCCGGTTGACGCGCGGATCGGCGGCGTGGCAGGGGGTGTTGATCACCCCCGGCGATGATCAGACGGACCGGTGGTACTGGTCCGGCACATGCACATCCCCGCCCAGCTCCCGCGCCGCGTGCCGTGCCCACGACGGGCTGCGCAGCAGCTCGCGGCCGAGCAGGACGGCGTCCGCCTCGCCGTTGGCGATGATCTTCTCGGCCTGTTCGACGTCGGTGATCAGCCCCACCGCGGCGACCGGCAGCGCGGTCTCCGCCTTCACCCGCGCCGCGAACGGCACCTGGTAGCCCGGGCCGACGGGGATGCGGGCGCCCGCGGCGTTGCCGCCGGTGGAGACGTCGAGCAGGTCGATGCCGTGGGCCTGGAGATCGGCGGCGAAGCGGACCGTGTCGTCGGCGGTCCAGCCGTTCTCCTCCAGCCAGTCCGTCGCCGAGATACGGAAGAACAGCGGCTTGTCGTCCGGCCACACCTCCCGTACGGCGTCCACGACCTGGAGGGCGAAGCGGGTGCGGTTCTCGTACGAGCCGCCGTACTCGTCGGTGCGGTGGTTGGAGTACGGGGAGAGGAACTCGTTGATCAGATAGCCATGGGCACCATGGACCTCGGCGACATCGAAGCCGGCGGCGAGGGCACGCCGGGCGGCGTCCGCGAACTGACCCACGATCTCCTGGAGTTCGGCGACCGTCAGCTCGGTCGGCACCGGGTGCCCGTCGGCGAAGGCGACCGGACTCGGCGCCACCGGCTGCCATCCGTGCGCGTCCGACCCCACCGGCGCACCCCCCTTCCAGGGCTGGTCGGTCGACGCCTTGCGGCCGGCGTGGGCGAGCTGGATGCCCGGCACCGTGCCCTGCGACACCAGGAACCGTGTGATCCGGCGGAACGCCTCGACCTGGGTGTCGTTCCAGATGCCCAGGTCGTACGGGGAGATCCGGCCCTCGGGGCTGACACCGGTGGCCTCGACGATGATCAGCCCCGTGCCGCCGGCCGCGCGGGCGGCGTAGTGCGCGAAGTGCCAGTCGTTGGGGGCGCCCATGTCGGGGCCCTCCGGTGCGGCCGAGTACTGGCACATCGGGGGCATCCACACGCGGTTCGGGATCGTCACATCGCGCAGGGTGTAGGGCTCGAACAGCGCACTCACGGCGGACTCCATTCGTCACGGGGATCAGCGAACGACTCGTACGATAGGCATCGTAGTACGGGAAGTGTCAAACTACGAGAGGTCTCGTACAATGGGGGAACCCGACGAAGTGGAGCCGCCGTGACCAGCCCCGCTGTCAACAGCCGAGACCTCCCGCACCCGACCCGCGAGGAGATCCGCCTGGAAGGCGTGCTGCATGCGCTCTCCGACCCGCTGCGGCTGCAGATCGCGCGAGAGCTCGCCGCCGTCGGCGACGAGCTCTCCTGTTCGCACTTCGACCTGCCGGTGACCAAGTCCACCACCACGCATCACTTCCGGGTGCTGCGCGAGAGCGGTGTGATCCAGCAGGTCTACCGGGGCACGGCAAAGATGAACGGCCTGCGCAAGGACGACCTAGACGGCCTCTTCCCGGGACTTCTCGACGCCCTTCTCGACGCCGCCGCCCGGCAGGCCGTCCGGCTCGGCGGCGCCTGAATCCGCTTCTGTCGAGCCTGAACCGCCCTTCGTGGGCAGGTGGTTGAAGAGCAGGTTCAGCACGATCGCCGTCAGACAGCCCGCGCTGATGCCGCTGTTCATCACCGTCTGGAACCAGTCGGGAAACTTCTCGTAGACCGTCGGCACGCCGACCGGCAGCATGCCCACGGCCACGGAAACGGCCACCACCGTCAGGTTGTTGTTGCCCTTGAAGTCCACCTCGGTCAGGGTCCGCAGCCCGCTCGCGGCGACCGTCCCGAACATCACCAGCCCCGCACCGCCCAGCACCGGAGCCGGTATGGCCGCCACCACCGCGCCCAGCTTGGGCAGCAGGCCGAGCAGCACGAGGATGCCGCCCGCGGTGGCCACCACCCAGCGGCTGCGCACCCGGGTCATGCCGACGAGGCCCACGTTCTGGGCGTACGCCGTGTACGGGAAGGTGTTGAACACGCCGCCCAGCACCGTCGACAGGCCGTCGGCGCGCAGGCCGTCCGCGAGGGAGCGCGGCTCGACCTTGCGGTCGGTCATCTCGCCGACCGCGATCAGGTCACCGGTCGTCTCGGTCATCGTCACGAGCGCCACCACGAGCATCGACACGATCGCCGAGAACTCGAAGGTGGGCGCCCCGAAGTGGAACGGCGTACTGATCCCGACCCAGTCGGCGTCCCCCACTCCGCCGAAGTCCGTGAACCCGAACGGAACCGCGACCGCCAACCCGACCACAATGCCGATCAGTACGGCGATCCGGCTGAGGAACGCCGGCGCGAAGCGCTGCACGCCGAGCACCACCGCGAGGACGAAGGCGGCCAGCGCGAGGTTCTTCGGCTCCCCGAAGTCCGCGGAACCGACGCCGCCGGCCGCCCAGTTGCCCGCGACCGGCAGCAGCGAGAGGCCGATGATCAGGATCACGGTGCCTGTGACGAGCGGAGGGAAGTAGCGGAGCAGCCTGCCGAAGACCGGGGCCAGCAGCATGATCGCGAGGCCTGCGACGATCACCGAGCCGTAGATCGCGGGGAGTCCGCCGCCTGTCGTGCCGATCAGCACCATCGGGGAGACGGCGGCGAACGTGCAGCCCTGCATGATGGGCAGCCGTACGCCGAAACGCCAGAAGCCGATGCACTGGATCAGGGTCGCGATGCCGCACACCAGCAGGTCGGCGGTGATCAGGTAGGCCAGGTCGGCGGGTGGGAGTTTCATGGCTCCGCCGACGATGAGGGGGACGGCCACGGCGCCGGCGTACATCGCCAGGACGTGTTGCAGGCCGAAGGCGGCCAGCTGGCGTTTGGGCGGGATCTCGTCGACGGGGTGTGCCGTTTTGGTCATGGCGGGACCGTAAGCTCCTTGAACAGGTTGTTGATTTCGGGCGTGTTGCTGGTTCGTTGCTCGGTGCGGGTTGTGGGTGGTTGCTCGCGCCCACGCGGCGGAGCCGCACATCGATACAGCCCCGCGCCCCTTAGTCGGCGTTGCTGTGCACGGCGTTCATCAGTGACTGCCAGTCGGGGAGCTTGACGACCCCGCGTCCCAGCGACGCGCCCAGCTCCGCCTCCGCCCGTTCGATCGCACACCAACCCGTCCACTCCACCGGCTCGATCCCCTCGGTGCGCAGAGCGGTCAGCGGATCCTCGGGCGGGTCTCGCCGTAGGAGCGCGGCGGCGTCCTCCAGCAAGGACGTCACCGTCTCCTTCGCGCACGGGCGGTTGGTGCCGATGACGCCAGTGGGGCCCCGTTTGATCCAGCCGGCCACGTACTCGCCGGGTGCCACGATGCCCTCGCGCAGGACGCGGCCGGCGAGATGCGGCACCGTGCCGGTCGTCGGGTCGAAGGGGAGGCCTTCCAGTGGCACTCCGCGGTAGCCGACCGAGCGCAGCACCAACTGGGCCTCGACGTCCTCGTAGTGGCCCGTGCCCGTCACGCCGCCCCGCCCGTCGGGTGCCGTCCGCTCGAAGCGCACGGCGGCCACGTGTCCCGCCTCGGCGAGGAGCTCGACTGGGCGCAGGAAGAAGCGCAGCCGGATGCGATGACCGGCGTCCTGCGTCGGGGACTCGGCCCAGGTGCGCAGTGCCTCGATGTTGCGGCGCTGGGGAGCGGGCAGCCCGGAGGGATCGGCGTAGGCCGGATCCAGTCCCAGTTCGGCCCGGTCCACGGTGACCGCCGTGTCCGGCAGCGTGCCCAGCTCCCGGAGTTCCTTGGTGGTGAAGCGGGCCTGCGAGGGGCCGCGGCGTCCCACCATGCTGATGTCGGTCACCCGGCTCGCGGCGAGGGCGGTGAGCGCCCCCTGCGGCATGTCGGTGGGGCTCAGCTCCGCCGTGCCCCGTGCCAGTATCCGCGTGACGTCCACCGCGACGTTCCCGACGCCGATGACCACCGCCGACCGCGCGCCGTGCACGAAGCCGTCGTCCACGGCGTCCGGGTGGGCGCTGTACCAGGACACGAACTCGGTCGCCGACCAGCTGCCCGGCAGGTCCTCGCCGGGAATCCCGAGGTGGCGGTCGGTGGCGGCGCCCACGCAGTACACGACCGCGTGGTAGAGCTCCCGCAGCCGGTCGGTCGGCACTCCGCCCGGGCCGATCTGGATGCCGCCCAGGAAACGCACCCGCTCGTGCTCCAGCACGGTCCGCAGGTTGTTCTGCAGGGACTTGATCTTCTCGTGGTCCGGCGCCACCCCGTACCGCACCAGGCCGTACGGGCACGGCAGCCGGTCCAGGACGTCGACCACCACATCGGGGTCCTGCTGGACGAGGCTCTGGGCGGTGTAGCACCCGCTCGGCCCGGAGCCGACGACGGCGACATGCAGCACGGCGGAACTCCTTGGACGAGGGTTGTCGGGGGCATCGAGGGTCTTCAGGAGTCGCTCTCGAGTCCAGCATCGCACCGTGGCCGCTCCGCTGACAGGGTGCTGTGCGCCGTAAGGGAGGCGTGTTCGTTCAGTATGGAATGTGATCATGCGGTTACGTTGCGTGTGTGCTGGAAGCATCCTTTCTTAATCTTTCCGATCGTTGCGCTTCGGACGGCCTCGTGTCCGTGTGGCCCGCGTGGGAAGTGCGGGACGGTGTCGGCGCCACGGCTTGGCTGGGCGTCCGGCTGGAGTTCGGCGACGGCGCCCGGGTCGACGCGGTCGCCGTGGTGTCCGACGGGGGCGTCTCCATCGAGGACGTACGCGCCCGTCCGGCGCTCTCCCTGGAGGACCTGGCGGCGCTCGCCGACTGGATCGAGGATCCGCTCTCCAAGGCGTGCGGGGTCGCGGCCGAACCGGACGGCGAGGGTGCCGGGTCGAGCCGGGCCCGGCCGGCCTGGCCGCTGGGCGTCGAGGGGCAGTGGCTCGTCGCTCAGGAGTACCGCGCGGCCCAGGAGCTGGGCGCCGATCCCGTCCTCGCGGTGATGCGTGCGACGGGGCACAGCCGCCGAAGGTCGCTCCGGCTCATCGGGCAGGCGCGCGACGCGGGCTTCCTGACACCGCGCCGCGCCCGCCGCTGAGCACGCCCTCCCGAACGACCGTGGCCTCGGCGGCGGAACGGATCGAACGGTCCGTCAGAGCATGTCCCGCATCCGCGTGATCTCGCTCGTCTGCTGAGCGACCACCTCGTCGGCCATCTCCTCGATCGCGATGTTGTTGCCCTGTCCCTTCACGTCCGTGGCCATGGTGAGCGCCCCGTCGTGATGGGTGATCATCAACGTGAGGAAGAGCTGGTCGAACGCCTTCCCGTGCGCGGCGCGCAGCTTCTTCAGCTGTGCCTCGGTCGCCATGCCGGGCATCGCGGCGTGCTGCTCGTGGCCGTCGCCCTCCTCGGCCTTCACGGGCTTGCCGTGGTTCTTCAACCAGCCCTTCATCGCGCTGATCTCCGGGCCCTGCGCGGCGGCGATCCGCTCGGCCAGCGCCTTGACCTTCGTCGACTCACCGCGGTCCGGGGCGAGTTCGGTCATCTCCAGGGCCTGGGTGTGGTGCTCGATCATCATGCGCGCGTAGGCGACGTCCGCCGAGTTGGGGGAGTCGTCCTCGGCGCGCTGCCGTGCCGCCTCCTCGGCGGACAGCTTCCGGTTCGCCTCGCCGGGCTTGCCGGGCACGATCACCGAAGGTCCGCTCTCCTCGGCGGCCTCGGGCTCGGAGTCGCAGCCGCCCAGTGCGAACACGGCCAGGGCGGCCAACGCGGCAGCGAAGACGGGTGTCCGGCGGAAGGGCGTCTTCGTTACATGTTCATTGCCCCCTGTTGATATGTGCATGGCCATGACGATACTCGGGCTTGCATGAACCGTTCCAGTGGGAACGGACAAGGGAGGAAAACAGTGATCCTGTTCAGTAATCCCCGAACGCGGCGCAGACATCTGGGAGTTGCTGCCGCTGCCGCCGGACTCCTTGCCGCGCTGCTCACCGCGCAGCCGGCTGTCGCGACCCCCGATCCGGGGGACGCCCCCGTCACGGAGCAAGAGGTCTCCGAGAGCACCCGGGCAGAGGTGCGGGAGGCGCTCGCGGACGGCGCGATACCCGCCCAGGACGAGATCGTCCACTCGGACAACATCGAGCACCTGGCCTTCGTCCCCAAGGACGCGCTCCAGGGCACCAATTCGGACATCGCCTTCCAGGGCAAGTACGCCTTCGCCGGCAACTACGACGGCTTCCGGATCTTCGACATCAGCAACCCGAGGACTCCGAGGACGGTCGCCCAGGTCCTCTGCCCCGGCTCGCAGAACGACATTTCCGTCTCCGGCGACCTGCTGTTCCTGTCCACCGACTCCTCGCGCAGCGACAGCAGTTGCAACAGCACCACCCAGCCGGCGACCGAGAAGTCCTCGTGGGAGGGCATGAAGGTCTTCGACATCAGCGACAAGACCAACCCGAAGTACGTCTCCGCCGTCGAGACCGCCTGCGGCTCGCACACCCACACGCTGGTGCCGGAGCGCAAGGACGTCTACGTCTACGTCTCGTCGTACTCGCCGGACGCCACCTACCCGGACTGCCAGCCGCCGCACGACGGCATCTCCGTCATCAAGGTGCCGCGCAAGGCACCGGAGAAAGCGGCGGTCGTGAACTTCCCGGTGCTCTTCCCCGGTGAGGGTCCGGACGGCGGCGGCAACCCGGGCCCGCCCGCGGGCCAGCGCAAGACCACCGGCTGCCACGACATCACGGTGCTTCCCTCGAAGGACCTGGCCGCCGGTGCCTGCATGGGCGACGGCATCCTGCTGTCCATCAAGGACCCGGAGAACCCGAAGGTCATCGACCAGATCCGGGACGACGTGAACTTCGCGTTCTGGCACTCGGCGACCTTCAACCAGAAGGCGAACAAGGTCGTCTTCACCGACGAGTTGGGCGGCGGCGGGGCGGCCACCTGCAACGCGGAGATCGGCCCGGACCGCGGCGCCGACGGCATCTACGACATCGTCGGCAAGGGCGACAAGCGCAAGCTCGTCTTCCGCAGCTACTTCAAGATCCCCCGGCACCAGGCGGACACCGAGAACTGCGTGGCCCACAACGGCTCGCTGATCCCGGTCAAGGGCAAGGACATCATGGTCCAGGCCTGGTACCAGGGCGGCGTCTCCGTCTGGGACTTCACCGACTCGTCCCGCCCGAAGGAGATCGCCTACTTCGACCGGGGCCCGCTCACCACCGACGCCATCAAGTCGGGCGGTTCGTGGTCGGCGTACTACTACAACGGCTACATCTACTCGAACGAGTACGCCAGGGGCTTCGACGTCCTGAAGATCGACGACCGGCGCACGGACCCGGCCCGCTGGGTCAAGATCCGCGAACTCAACGTCCAGACGCAGCCGGACTACTTCGACTGACCGTCCGGGCAGCCGGGCGCCGACCCGGTTGCGAAGAACCGTGACAGATCCGTGTCGCACGTCCCGCCGGAGCCGGACCCCGGGTCCGGCGGGACTCCCATCTCCCACTCCAGCCGGTAGCGCTTGAACAACTCGGCCCGCAGCACCGGCACAGGCATCGGCACACCGGGCACCAGAGCCGCGTAGACGGCACCCATGAGCAGGGCGCGCAGCATCGGGTAGTCGGCGTCGACGTCCAGCGAGCCGTGCCGTACGCAGACGTCCCGCAGCAGCTCGGCCAGGCGCCGCTGCTCCGGGCACTGGACGAAGCCCTCGGCCTGCAGGATCCCCGCCATGTGCTGGCGCATCAGCACCGGCCGGTCCCGGGCCAGGCCCAGGATCGCGTCGATGGCCCGGGCCATGCGCTCCCGGCCGTCCTCGCTGCGCGGCTCGCGCTCCAGCGCCTCCTCCAGCGTGCGGTGCATCAGCCGGTGCACCGCGGACTGGACCAGCTGGCGTTTGCCGGGGAAGTAGTACGACACCAGACCGCGCGCCGAGCCCGCCCGGTCCGCGATGTCGCCCAGCGTCGTGGCGTCGTAGCCCCGCTCGCCGACCAGCTCGACGGCCGCCTGCAGAAGCCGCTCCCGGGATCGCCTCCGCAGCTCTTCATTGACCGAGGCGCTGCGCGGGGACATGCTGTAACTCCTGCGTTGACTGGCTGCCAGCCAACTATACTCAGCGCTTCCGGCCGGACCTTGATACGGCCTGGTCGGGGTTGCCGTCTGCCCTGGGCGACGCGGGGGATCGTCCAGGGCGATGGCGACCGCCCTGGGGAGGGGGCCGGGAGCTACCTGTCGGTCCCGGGGCCGGAACCGTTCGCCCGCGGGGCGGCGTGATCGGCGGTGGCGCCCACGAGATCCAGCACCGGCCGCAGGGCATCCGGCCGCTGTGCCGTCGGCAGATGGTCCACGAAGTGCACCGCGCAGCCCAGGGCCGCCGCACCGCCGTCCGCCCGCCGGTTGTCGCCGACCATGACGACGTCCCGGGGATCGGCGTCGAGTTCCGCGCAGGCGGCCGTGAACAGCCGGGGGTCGGGCTTCTGGACGCCGTGCTCGTAGGACAGCACGTAGGCGTCCACGTACGGATCGAGACCGTGCTCCCGGAACACCGGCCGCAGGTCCCAGCCGATGTTGCTGACGACCCCGACCCTGATGCCCCGCTCACGCAGCACCCGCAGCACCTCGGCGGCATCCGGGTACGGCCGCCACGCGGCCGGCGCCATATGGCGGTCGTAGAGGAGGTCGTGCAGCCGGTCGTCGGGGAGCTGGACGTGCCGGGAGAGCCCGGTGTAGGCGGCCCGGTGCAGCTCCGCGCTCTTGTCCCGCACTCCCCAGACGCTCGCGACGTCCTCGGGCAGCCACGAGGGATCTGCCCCGCCCGGCAACGCCCCCATCGTCTCCAGCGCCTGCGCTGCCTCGACCAGTTCCGCCTCGTCGAGCTCGATCTGCACCTCGGCGAGCGCTCCGCGCAGCCAGGACTCGGTGGACTCGACGCGGAAGAGGGTTCCGGAGAAATCGAACAGAACTGCGGTCATGCGGCGGATCTTACGGGCCCGCATCCCCTCACGCGGGAACTACGGGAATCGTTCGGCCCGCTCAGCCCCGCCACCGGGTGTGCACCCGCACCGCCACCACCACCACCAGCGCGCCCAGCAGCCAGCCGCCGACGACGTCCGTGGCCCAGTGGACGCCCAGCCACACCCGGGTCAGGCCGACGCCGGCCACCGAGAGCGCGGCCAGCGCGACGGCCGTACGCCACAGGGTGCGTTCGGGGCCGTAGCGGTGCAGGAGCCACAGCAGGAGGCCGCACACCACCGTGGCCGTCATGGCGTGGCCGGAGGGGAAGGCGGCGTAGTGCGCGGAGTCGACGGGGTCGGGCCAGACGGGGCGGGGGCGGTCGAGCAGGGCCTTCAGGGACTGCTGGACGGCCGCGGTCAGGGCGCACGTGGCCACCAGCCAGACGGCGGTCCAGCGTGCCGCTCTGCGCCACACCAGCCAGATCGCCACCGCCGCGGTCAGGATGCGCATCGTCCACGGATCCCAGACCCAGTCCGTCAGGATGCGGAACGCGTGCGTGACGCCCTTCTCGTCCACCGCCCAGCGGTGTGTGGTCTCGGCGATGTCCCCGTCGAGGGTCATCAGCGGGTACCACCGCACCGCGACCAGGGCGAGCAGCAGCACCGAGCAGACGGCCAGGGCACCGGCCCAGCGGGCGATGCCGCGCTCGGCCGACGGGCGGGGCGGGGATTCGACGGACTGGGTGTGCATAGTGTGATCCTCGCCGACCGATGGGGCGAGAGGCCAACGCAGGGGGTGGGTTTGCGACGCCCGCCACACGAGAACCGGCTGTTCCGGGAAGAAGTACCGCCGGAGAAGTACCACCGGGACGGGATCCGGGTACCCGGCCGCAGCCCCGACTATCCCAGTGCCCGCAGCCCCGGCCCGAACGCCACCAGCACCGGCACCACCGCCACCAGCGTTGCCGCCGCCGTCAGCCGGAGCCGACGGCCCGCCGTGAGCCGGTCCGGGGGAGTCAGCAGCCGGTTCACCCGCTGCGGCACCTGCGCCTGCGCGGTCGGGCAGGGTCCGAACACGCCTCGGTCCTTGTTGAGTTCGACCAGGGCGAGGGCGGTCGTCAGCCGGCCGAAGCGGCGGGAGGCCATGTCGTCGGCGGCGAGTTCGACCAGGCGGTGCATCTCGTCGCGGAACGCCGCGAACACCGGCACCTGCGGAAACCCGCCCGCCAGCGCCGCCGAGCAGTGCAGCAGCCAGTCGTGCCGGGCCTGTGCGTGGCCCTGCTCATGGGCGAGCAGGGCGTCCAACTGGCGCCCCTTCAGACGGCGCAGCGCGGCGGTGGTGATGACGAGCCGGGGCGCCGCGTCGGGCAGCCACCAGGCGTCCGGCCGCTCACCCTCCAGGATCACCAGCCGGTCGTTCCCGGGCTCCTCGCCGGGCAACACCGGGGCGCGCACGAGCAGTTCGGCCCGCCGCCGATGACGCCGGTCACGCGCGCGTACGACCTCCCGCACCAGCATCGCCGCGGTCCACAGGCCCCCGCACGCGAGCGTCACCGCGGTCGTCGCGGCCAACGGACCGCCCACACCGAGCGCGTACGCCTCCACGACGGCACGCGGTGCCGGGGCGAACACATGGCCGCGCACGGCCTGCCACGCGGCCGCCGCACTGAGCGTCATCGACAGCGCACAGCACAGCAGAACGGCAGCCACCGCACACTGCCACACCCACAGAGCGACCACGGGTTCACGGTCCGGCCAGTCGGCCCGCGCGAGCAGCCGTGGGGCGACGACGGCGGTCAGGGCGCCGAGCAGCAACAGTGCCGCGGGGACCATCATGGGCAGCACCCTATTGCTTCACAGCGTCACCAGCATTGCCACCATCGCGATCCCCATCGACAGCCGGCAGGCCCGCGCCAGCTCCGGCCGGTCACCCCAGCCGACGACCCCGAGGCCGCCGCTCCCGACGCCCTCGACACCTCCCGCGGCGACGGGTACCAGCCGTACGCCGGACAGCAGCACGTATCCCGTGAAGTACAGGAGCAGTACGCCCGTCACGAGCGGGATCCCGGAGCCGCCGTGTCCTCCCGCGTGCCCGGGCGAGGCGGCCATCGCGGCCGCCATGTAGACCATGGCAGACGCTCCCACCAGGTGGTGCAGATGGTGGACGCCCGCCCGCGCCGACCACAGCGCGTGCAGGGCGGCCACGCCGAACACGGCCGCGTAGCCGGGCCAGGCCCACGACGGCGGCGTGAACACCGCGCCGGGCACCGCCATCGCCGCCATGCCGAAGCCCATCAGCGCCTCACCGCCCGCGGCCCGGCGCTGCTCCTCGACGTGGCTGCGCATCCGCAGCAGACAGTAGGCGCCGGTCGCCGCACACAGCGCGACCAGCAGCCAGCCGTGCGAAGCCGGTCCGTGCACGCGCACCCTCCCCGCTCGACGGTCTCGGACAGTCCGTCGATGCCCCGACCTCGCGGCGCGCACGCGAGCGCAAGGGTGTACATGGGGAGCGTTCAGCGGAGCGCGGCAGGTCATCGCGCCGCCGCCTCCGCCGCCCACCTCATATTCTTTACGAGTAAAACACTTGCTAAGCTGATGAGCATGAGCAGTCGTCTCCCGCTCGCCGGCGTGCTGCGTCTCGGCCGGCCCTCCGACATCTGGTTCAAGCCCGCCCTGAGCGTGGTCGTCGCCGTAGCCCCGCCCAACCTCGCCCTGCTGGTGCTGGACCGCCTCGACCTGGCGATGTACACGATGGCCGGGTCCCTGTGCGCGCTCTACGCCCACAATCGCCCCTACGCCGCCCGGGCCCGCGCCCTGGCGTGGGTGGTGCTCGGCATGCTCGGCGGTCTGGCCGCCGCCCTGCTCGCGGCGTCGCTCACCACCGGCGCGGTCGTGCTGGTCACGGTGGGCGCGGTGCTGGCCGCCGTGCAGAAGGTGCTGTGCGACGCGACCCGGATCGGTCCGCCCGGCAATGTGGTCCTCACCTTCGTCAGCTCGGCCGCCCTGTTCGCCCCGCAGTCCCTCGCCCAGGTCCCCGGCCATCTCGCGCTGGCCGCGGCGTCCGGTGCGTGGGCCTGGCTGGTCGGCATGGCGCCGGGAATGCTGCGCCCGCACGGACCGGAGCGCCGGGCCGTCGCGGGTGCCCTGGACGCGGTGGCCGGGTACGTCGAGGCGGGCGATGTCGGCGGACGGGGTGGCCAGGGCGGACAGGGCGGTAGGGGTGGTCGGCGCGGACAGGGCGCCGGGGGTGGCCAGGGCGGCCGGAGTGAGGGGCGCGCCCGACGCCACACCGCCGCCGCTTCCCGCCTCCACGCTGCTGCTGTCCGCCCTCACACCACCGCCACCACCGCAGTCCAGGCCGCCCGGCAGACCCTGCTCTCCGCAGGCCGCCCCTCCGAGACCCGCCGCGCTCTCGAACGCCTCCTCGTCCGCGCCGAGGTCGCCCTCGCGGCCCCGGCCGACGCCGACCCCGGGCTGCTGCGCACCTGGGCCCGTCAGGCGCGGGGCAACCGCCCGGTGCCGGAGGTCGACGACCTCACGGGCCTCGGCGCCGGACTCGCCTCGCCGCGCCCGCTGTGGCGCCGCGTCCGCCCGCTGGCCCCACTGGCCGTACGCGTGGCCCTCGGCTGTGCCCTCGCCGGCTTTGTCTCCCTCGCCCTGGGGGTCGGCCGCCCCTACTGGGCCCTGGTCACCGCGGCGTCCCTGTACCAGGCCAACCTCACGCTCACCTGGGGCCGTGGCGTCCAGCGCGTCGTGGGCAACGTGCTCGGCGTCCTCCTCTTCGCCGCGGTCGTCCCGGTGGCCCACACCGGCGAGGTCGCCCTCGTGCTGTGCTGCCTCGCCCTCAACTTCGGTGCCGAGGCCCTGATGGGCCGCAACTACTGGCTCGGCAGCGTCTGCGTGACCCCGATGGCACTGCTGGTCACCGAGTTCGCCGGGTTCCAGGAGCCCGGGCGGCTGATCACCGAGCGGATCGTGGACACCCTGGTCGGCGCACTGGTCGGCCTCGTCGCCGCCGTGGCCGTACCCGACCGGCGTCGGCAGCGGGTCGTGCGCACCGAGCAGAGCGCACCCCGTACGCTCGCGGCTACGGGGCGGAGTCAACGGCCGCACCCGGATCAGCGCACGGGCAGCGAAACGACGGAGGGCGTACGGCCATGACGGCGACCAACGGCGGGCCGACCGGGACGAGACAGGACACGGTGGCCGCCGTGGTCAGGCAGTGGCAGAGCGTCCACCCCGACCTCGACACCGCCCCCATGGAGATCATCGGCCGCATCAACCGCTGTGCGGCCCTCCTCCAACAGGCCGAGGACGCCCCCCTGCGCCGTGCGGGCCTCAGCCGCCCCGAGTTCGACCTGCTCGGCGCGCTGCGCCGCACCGGCCACGAGCTGACGCCCAGCGAGCTCGCCCGGGAGACGTTTTCCTCGGGCGCCGCCGTCACCAAGCGCCTCAAGCTGCTGACCGAACGCGGCCTCGTGGAGCGCCGCGGTGACGCCCGGGACCGCCGTGTCGCCCACCTCCGGCTCACGGACGCGGGCCGGGAGCTCGTCGACGGCACCCTGCCCGAGCAGCTCGCGTACGAGACGGCCGTACTTTCCGGTATGGGCGCGCAGAGGCAGCACGAACTGGCCTCCCTGCTCGGCGAGTTGCTGAGCCAGCTGGAGGGACGGCTGGGCGCGCTGCGCGTCTGAGCCCATCCAATCCGAGCCCGCCGAGCTGCGGGTTTCGGAAGTTTCGAAGCGGGATCTCTGTTGACGCGGGATACGCGATCTTCCTAAGTTCAACCGGGTCGGTTCGGATCGCCGACTTATGTACGGCATGTCGAACCATGGGAGGGATGTCGTGACAGCCGAAGCCCCTGGCCCCCAGACGCTCACCGTCGACCTCGGCAGCGAGACGGGTCGCTTCCACGGTGGCGCGAGCGGCACGCTCTACGGCCTGTACGGCGACGGCGTACCCAGCCGTGCCGTCGTCGAGGGCATGTACGTCCGCACGGTCGCGACCAAGGCCCAGGACGGCATCCAGCACCCCGGCGCCGACGCCCTGGAGATCCTGCCGTCCTTCGTCGCGGCGGGCGGCAAGGACGTCTACGTCTACCTGCCCGACTTCTACCGTGGCTTCCCCTACGAGTGGCCGGGCGCCACGGGCGAGGAGCGGTTCGCCGGGTTCAAGGAGGTCGTCCGCCGCCAGGTCGAACACGCCCTCACACTGGGCGAGTTGGCCGAGCACATCGTGTACGTCCCGTTCAACGAACCCGAGGGCAACATGTTCGGCGAGGGGAAGTGGAGCCACGACGGCGTCTCCTGGCACACCGACCCGCGCCCCTACTTCGCGGCCTGGCAGGAGACCTACCACCTCATCAAGGGCCTCCACCCCGGGGCGCGTATCGCCGGCCCCAACACCTGCATCCTGTATCCCGAGGTCCGGGGCTTCCTGGAGTTCGCCAAGGAGCAGGGCGTCCTGCCCGACGTGATCACCTGGCACGAGCTGTCCTCGCCCGCCGAAGTGCGCACGAACGTCGCCAAGTACCGTGCATGGGAACGGGAGTTGGGCATCGGCCCGCTGCCCGTGAACCTCAACGAGTACGCCCACAACTACCATCTGTCCGTGCCTGGCCAGATGGTGCAGTGGATCTCCGCCATCGAGGAGTCCAAGGTCGACGCCGACATGGCGTACTGGAACATCGCCGGCAATCTCAACGACTCGGTGGTCGAGGCCAACAAGGGCAACGGCCAGTGGTGGCTGTTCAACGCCTACGGCCGGATGACGGGCAACACGGTGGAGGTCACCGCGCCGCAGCCGAACGTGCAGTACACCCTGCAGGGCGTCGCCACCCTGGACGCGGCCAAACGGCAGTCCCGGCTGCTGTTCGGCGGGTCGGGCGGTGCCGCGGACATCGTCTTCGCGCACGTCGACCCGGAGGTCTTCGGCGCGACGGTGCATGTGCGGCTCGACGAGATCCGCTGGACGGGCCAAGTCGGCGCCAGCGGGCCGCCGTTGGGTCTGCGCGACGACGAACTGCCCGTCGTGGACGGCACGGTGACCCTGCCCGTCACCGGCCTGGACGAGATGTCCGCGTACCAGGTGATCCTGTCGCCCGGTGGCCATGGCGCCGACTCCCTCGCGCCTGCGGTGTGTTGGCGGCGGACGTACGAGGCCGAGGACGCGACGTACACCGGCACCGGCTACTCCAGGAACGGTCCCGAAGGCTCCCCGTCCGCCGTCGACAGGTTCGCCACCTCGGGCGGTCACCACGTGGGCGGCCTGCGCACCGGCTCCGACGGCGTGCTCGCCTTCGACGTGGAGGTCCCGCAGGACGGGACGTACGAGATCAGCGTGTACGCCAACTCCCACAACGAGGCCGACCTGGTGCGCGACCAGGGCCCCACCAACGTCTTCCTGCGCATAGACGGCGAGCGACCGCGCGAACTGCTGCTGCCGCTCGGCTACAAGTGGGCGGTGTGGGGCCACACCGACACCGAGGCCGAACTCACCGCGGGCAGCCACCGGATCACCCTGGCCGCGCAGGACCCGGACCTCGGCGCCACCAAGGGCGACGCGGTCGTCGACAAGCTGGACCTCACCCTGCGCGACACCGAGGGCCCCGCGCTCTACGACGCCGAGTACGCGGACCTGCGCGACGGCGCCCGCGTCAGCCACGCCCACCGCGGCGCCTCGGGCCCCGGCGTCGCCGTACTGCCCCGGGGCGGCACCGCGACCTTCTGGGTGCACGCGGCCGACGACGGCGAGGCGACGGTCACCGTCGACCGGCTCGGCCCCGGCGAGGGCGTGGTGACGGTCAACGGCGAGGCGGCCGGCCGCGTCGAGGACCGCGCACTGCCGCTCTTCCTGCCCGGCGGCATCAACAAGATCACGGTCACCGGCACCTCGGACCTGCTGATCGTGGACCGGCTGCGGGTCGGCCCGTCCCGAGGCCTGCTGCCCGGCACGGCGTACGCCGCCGAGGACGGCAGCCTCACCGGCACCGCGAAGGTGACCGGGTTCGCGTACGCCACGGGCGGCAAGGCCGTGGACGGCATAGGCGCCGGTCCCGGGAACGCCCTCGCCCTGACGGTCACGGCCGAACACGCCGGCCGCCACGCCCTGACGATCCGCTACTCCAACGGCGAGCAGGCCCCGGCCACCCACTACAACCCGGACCCGATCTGCCGCCACGCCGACATCACGGTCAACGGGGGCGAGTCGCACCGGGTCCTGTTCCCCACCACCTTCCACTTCAACGACTTCCGGACCCTCACCGTCCCCGTCACCCTCGACCGCGGCGGCAACACCCTCACCCTCACCGCCGACGAACTCCCCGACTTCGACGGGGAGTCCAGGAACGCGCACGGTCAGCGCTCCGCGTACGCGCCGGTGATCGACCGCGTGGTGGTGACGCCGCTGACCGCGCGACGGTAGGCCCGTCTCAGCGCTCGTAGGCAGCGTCGTACACGCCGAACATCGCCCCCTGCGGGTCCCTCAGCACGGCGATGCGCGGTCCGTCGGGTACGGAGGTGGCCTCCATGAGGACGGTGCCGCCGGCCTCCGTCGCGTTCGCGGCCATGGTGTCCACGTCGGCCACGGCGAAATACGGCAGCCAGTGCGCCGGCACCTCGTGCGGGAACTTGTCGTCCATCGTCACCATGCCGCCGAAGTCGGCGCCGTCCAGGCCCCACTGGGTGTAGCGCTCCGAGGCGTTGACGCTCCAGCCGAACACCGTCGTGTAGAAGGCCTTCGCCTCCTCGGGCGCACGCGTCAGCAGCTCCACCCAGCCCAGCGCACCGGGTGCGTTGAGCACACCGGCGCCCGCGAAGCCGCGCTCCTGCCACAGCTGGAAGGCGGCGCCCTGCGGGTCGGTGACGGAGGCGAAGCGGCCCATGCCGGGGACGTCACCGGGTTCGTACACCACGGAGCCGCCCGCCGACCGCACCTTCGCCACCGTGGCGTCGAGGTCCGCCACGGCGAACGTCACGTACCAGACCACGGGGTGCGACAACGACTCCTCGCCCAGCGGGACGAGCGCGGCGACCGGGGCGTCCGCCAGATACGCGATCGTGTAGCCGCCCATCTCCTCGCGGGTGTCCGACTCCGTGCGCCAGCCGAACAGAGCGGCGTAGAACCGCCGGCCGGCCTCAAGATCGGGACATCCCACCTCGGCCCAGCACGGCCCGCCGGGCACCGGCTTGTCGAGCTTCATGGCGTTCCTTTCGCCGGGATCGCTGGGAGACCCCCTCCCAGCACGCTAAGCCCGGCTCCCCGGCCGCGGCCATCCGGCGAAACCCAGTGGAGCCCGGCGCCGCAGACGCCGTACCCTCGACCGCGTACCGCACCGCATGGCGGCCTCCGACACCGTTCTCCGACCGGAGGTCCCGCATGCCCGCGCTCGAAGTGCGCCCCTTCCGCCGCGCCGACCGCGACCAGCTCACCGAACTGATCAATCTGCATGTCGCCGCCGTCGTCCCCGGCGTCACCGTCTCCGTGAACACGGTGCTCGGCGCTCTGGAGCGACAGCCGGACGAGTTCATCACCGACCCGTGGGTGAGCGAGCGCGTGACCCTCGTCGCCGAGCAGCGCGACCACGTCGTGGCCGCCGCCCATCTGCTGCGCTACCGGGCGGACGACGCGGTCGGTCCGGCCTACCGGGACATCGGCGAGATCGGCTGGCTCGCCTGCCGTCCGCCGGCCTCCTTCCGGCCGGACGCCGACGAGGCAGCGGACCTGCTGATGAGCGCCTGCCTGGCCCAGCTGGCCCGCTGGAACGTACGCGCCCGATGGGCGAGCGGCGACATCCCCGCCCCGGCCGTCTACGGCCTGCCCCGCAACTGGCCGCACATCCGCGCCCTCTACGAACGCTCGGGCTTCCGGCACGTCGGCGACACCGAGGTCGTCCTGATCGCACGGGTGAGCGACCTGCCGCCCTCCGAGCCGTGGCCCGGCGTCACTGTCGACCGCACGCTGGGGGAGTGCGGCACCCGTTTCACGGCATACGAAGCCGACGGTCGTGCCCTCGGCTTCATCGAGGTCGACACGGCCCTGTCCCGCCCCGAGCGCCACACCCGGGGCAGCGGTCTCGCCGACATCGGCAACCTGCACATCGACCCGTCGGCGCACGGCCAGGGCCTGGAGCACCGGCTGCTGGGGCAGGCAGCCGACTGGCTGCGCCTGTGCGGCGTGGACCGCCTCCTCGCCTACGAGGCGGCCGGCGACGGCACGATGGTCGACCATCTGACCTCGGCCGGCTTCCGGGAGCTGACCCGCACCGACCGAGGCTGGGAACACCGGCTCTAGATCCCGGGCCGGTAGCGCAGCGGGTGGTCCGCGGGCACCTCCACCAGCACGATCCGCATCCCGTCCGGGTCGGCGATCCACATCTCGACCAGGCCCCAGGGCTCCTTCACCGGCGCCCGCACGATCTCGACGCCCTTGGTGCGCAGCTCGTCGTGTGCCGCCGCCACGTCCTCGACCTGCATCCACAGCTGCACGGCCGGGGACGGCGGCGTCTCGGACCGCCCTGAGACCTCCAGGAAGCCCCCGCCGAGGAAGTAGACGGTCCCGCGCTCCGGCCCGGTCCCGAACTCGCGGTAGACGGCCAGGCCCAGTTGCTCGCCGTAGAAGACCCGGGAGCGCTCGGGGTCGGTGGGACGGAGAAGGGTCCGTCCGCTCAGTACGTGCACCATGCAGCCGGAGCCTAGTGGCGCGTTACGCTCAGCGGTGCTCGTGCCGCGCCCTCGAAGTGGAGAAGTGCCCCATGGAAACCGCCGCGACCCCCGCCGCCTCCGTACTCGTCTTCCGTGACGCCCTCGACGCCGACGTGGACACCCTGGTCGCGCTGATCGAGTCCGCCTACCGCGGGGACTCCAGCCGGACCGGGTGGACGACCGAGGCGGACATCCTCGAAGGGCAGCGGACCGACCCGGAGGGCGTGCTGGAGGTCATCAAGTCGCCCGACAGCCGACTGCTGACGGTCGAGCTGGAGAGGCAGGTCGTCGCCTGCTGCCAGCTCGAACACCGCGGTGACCACGCCTACTTCGGGATGTTCGCGGTCAGCCCGGCACTCCAGGGCGCCGGACACGGCAAGGTGATCATCGCGGAGGCGGAGCGGCAGGCCCAGGAGACGTGGGGCGTGCGCGAGATGCACATGACCGTGATCTCCGTACGGAACGACCTCATCGCCTGGTACGAGCGGCGCGGCTACCGCCGTACGGGCCGGATGACCCCGTTCCCGTACGGCGACGAGCGCTTCGGCATCCCGCAGCGCGACGACCTGCAGTTCGAGCTGCTGGTCAAGGAACTGGCGTGACGTTCATGCGGTCGGCGGTCACGCCGTGAAGCGGCCGGTGCGCTTGATCTCCGGGTAGTCGGTGGTCGCGCCGTCCAATTCCAGGGCCCGCACGAGACGCAGGTGGTCCTGGGTGTTGACCACCCAGCCGATGATCCTGAGGTCCGCCTTGCGGGCGCGCTCCACGACTTCCAGGGTGAGTCGGCGGATGTTCAGGCACACGGTCGCCGCACCGGCCTCGACGGCGCGGTCGACGATGTCGGTGCCATAGCGGCTGGCGATCAGCGCGGTCCGGACCCCGGGCACCAGGCGGGCGATCTCGGCGACCGCCTCGTCGTGGAACGAGGACACCTCGACCCGGGAGACCAGGTCCCGGCTGGTCATGACCTCGGCGAGCGCCCGGGCCGCCGCGACGTCCTTGATCTCGGCCTGGAGCGGCGACCTCACGGCGTCCAGGACCTCTTCGAAGACCGGCACGCGCTCGCCGCGGCCCGCGTCCAGGGCGCGCAGCTCGGCGAGGGTCTTGTCGGCGATCGGGCCGGTGCCGTCGGTCGTGCGGTCCACGTCGGTGTCGTGCATGACGACGAGGGCGCCGTCCTTGCTCAGGTGGAGATCGAGTTCGATGACATCGAGGCCGGCCTGCTGGGCGGCGACGAAGGAACGGAGGGTGTTCTCGGGTTCGACACCCATGACTCCGCGGTGACCGATGGTAAGGAAGTTCAAGATTCAACTCGCTTCCGTCGACGGCGGCTCGGCAGCGCGCGAACCGGAGCGGACTGTTCGCGCGGCAGTGCCGCAGCCTAGTGGCCCGGGCGCGTGATGAACCCCACGTGTACACGGGGTTTGCGGCAGGGGGCATGTCGTACCTGGATCGCGCGCCTCCGGATGGTCACCCTGGCGTGGGCGAGTCACGCGGGGATTGACCCGCCGGAGGGGGCCCGCCCCGCGTATGCCCGTGCGATGCGGAAGTATTCGCCGCCGGGATGACCGACAGGAAAAAGTTCGGTGACCTTGAAGGTCGACAGGATAATTTCCCGAGTCTCCTCTTGCTGGGAGAAACCTCGTCCGCATACGGTGTCCATACGCGAGGTTCTCCCGTGGAGGATGGGACATGACGGAAATTCTTGTGCAGGCGGCTACGGAGGAGCGGATTCCTCCCGCGATCAGGGTGGTTGAGCACCCGGCGTGGCCGGTGCTCAAGGACGCCGTGGAACGGATACGTCCCTGGCAGTCCAAGGACGGGTCGATCGACTTCGAGGCCGAGGGCGCTCCCGCCCGTGTGGATGCCGAGGCCGCCGTACGGCGTGTCGTGGGCGCCGTCGAGGAGCTCTCCCCGCTGCTGCCGCACGACGCCGCCTACCACCAGGCCCTGGTCAAGGACCTGATCCGCTGGGCCGAGGGCGGCTTCGAGGTGCCCGACTTCCTCGACTCGCTGCTGGCCTTCCAGCCGGCCGCGGGCCGCACAGACGGCCTCCAGCACCTGGTCGTCTTCGCGATGTACACGCAGAACGGCAACCCCGACCGCAACCTCGAAGCGGTCGTGCTGCGCATGGTCTGGCCGGAGTGGCTGGCCGAGCTGGAGCGTACCCGCTACGACAACCCGCTGTTCTGCGGCATCAAGTTCGAGGACTTCACGGCCGGCTACGACACCAACTCCGCCGTGCTCTTCCCCGAGACGATCGCCGTGCGCGAGGCCCCGGAGCGCTTCACCTGGGGTGGCATCTTCTGTGACCGCGAGGCCGCCCGCTTCCGCCGGGTGAGCGACGCCGCGGTCGACATCCTGGGCCTCGACCTGCCCGAGGACATCGCCGCGATGGTCCACGACCAGAAGCGCTGCGAGGAGGCCTTCGTACTGTGGGACATGGTCCACGACCGCACCCACAGCCACGGCGACCTGCCGTTCGACCCGTTCATGATCAAGCAGCGCCAGCCGTTCTGGATGTACGGCCTCGAAGAGCTGCGCTGCGACCTCACCGCCTTCAAGGAGGCCGTGAAGCTCCAGACGGACGGCGTCCCGCAGGCCCGTGACGTGCAGTACGCGGTGCTGTTCGACCGCATGTTCCGCTTCCCGGTCACCGGTGAGCGGGTGCGCAACTACGACGGCCTCGGCGGGCAGCTGCTCTTCGCCTACCTGCACAAGCACGACGTCATCCGCTGGACCGACAACAAGCTGCACATCGACTGGGACCGCGCTCCGCAGGTCACCAACCAGCTGTGCGCAGAGATCGAGAAGCTCTACCGCGACGGCATCGACCGCCCGAAGCTCGTCCACTGGTTCGCCGCCTACGAGCTCGTCTCCACCTACCTCGCCCCGCACCCGGGCTCCCGCTGGGCCAAGGGCCCGGACGCCCTGGACCTGACCCAGCCGCCGCGCAAACTCGTCGATGACGTGCTTCCGGACGAGTTTCCGCTGAGCATGTTCTATGAGGCCCTGTCCAAGAAGCTCAAGAACGTGATCGCCTCCACCAAGGGCATCACGGCGGACAGCGCCGAGCGGATCGCCGCGTGAGCGACCGCGGTACCCAGAACACTGCTCAGGAGGCGAAGAACATGGCGGGGAACGGAGCTCTCAGCGGTGCGGTGATCGCGGTGGCCGGCGCGGGTGGACCCGCGGGCCGGGCGGCGCTGCTGCGACTGGCCGAGGCGGGGGCGACCGTCGCCGCCGCGGACAACGATCCCGAGCGGCTCGCGGAGGCCGTCGACGCGGCCCGCTACGCGTCGGGCGGCGCGACCGTCACCGGCGAACCCGTCGATCTGCTCGACCTCCAGTCCACCCAGGACTGGGCCGACCACATCGAGAAGGACTTCGGCCGGGTCGACGGCCTGGTCCACCTCGTCGGCGGCTGGCGCGGCAGCGAGACCTTCATCAAGACCAGCCTCGACGACTGGGACTTTCTGGAGCTGCTGCTCATCCGCACCGTGCAGCACACCTCGCTCGCCTTCTTCGAGGGCCTGCAACGCAGCGAGCGCGGCCGGTACGTGCTGATCAGCGCCGCCGGCGCCTCGAATCCGACCGCGGGCAACGCCTCGTACGCCGCCGCCAAGGCCGCCGCCGAGGCCTGGACGCTCGCACTGGCCGACGCCTTCCGCAAGGCCGGGGGCGCCGAGGGGCCGACGTCCGCGGCTGCCATCCTGGTGGTGAAGGCGCTGGTGCACGACGCGATGCGCGCCGAGCGACCCAACGCGAAGTTCGCGGGCTTCACGGACGTCAAGGACCTGGCCGACGCCGTCGTCAGTGTCTGGGACAAGCCCGCCGCCGAAGTGAACGGAAACCGCCTGTGGCTGACCGAGAAGCCGTGAACCCTCCGAAGACCGACGCCCGCCGTCACCACGACCCGGACGTCCGCGGCTTCGCCAGTGACAACTACGCCGGCGCCCACCCGGAGGTGCTCGCCGCCTTGGCCCTGGCCAACGGCGGGCACCAGGTCGCGTACGGCGAGGACGACTACACGGAGAACCTCCAGCGAATCGTCCGCAGCCACTTCGGCGCCACCGCCGAGGCGTTCCCGGTCTTCAACGGCACCGGCGCCAACGTCGTCGCGCTCCAGGCGGTCACCGACCGTTGGGGCGCCGTGATCTGCGCCGAGAGCGCGCACATCCACGTGGACGAGTGCGGGGCGCCGGAGCG
This sequence comes from Streptomyces sp. cf386, assembly GCF_900103585.1. GTDB lineage: Bacteria > Actinomycetota > Actinomycetes > Streptomycetales > Streptomycetaceae > Streptomyces. Next base: position 332,774 of record NZ_FNHV01000001.1, on the reverse strand, counting down.
GGTCGGCGGGCTGAAGCTGCTCACCGTGCCCACGCCCGACGGCAAGCTCACCCCCGAGCTGATCGACAGGCAGGCGTACGGCTGGGACGACGAGCACCGGGCGATGCCGCAGGTCGTCTCGATCACCCAGAGCACCGAACTCGGCACCCTCTACACGCCGGACGAGATCCGCGCGATCTGCGACCACGCCCATGCGCACGGCATGAAGGTGCACCTGGACGGCTCCCGGATAGCCAACGCGGCCGCCTCGCTGAACGTGCCCATGCGGACGTTCACCGACGCGGTCGGCGTCGACCTCCTCTCTCTCGGCGGCACCAAGAACGGCGCCCTGTTCGGCGAGGCGGTCGTCGTCCTCAACCAGGACGCCGTCCGCCATATGAAGCACCTGCGGAAGCTGTCCATGCAGCTCGCCTCCAAGATGCGCTTCGTATCGGTGCAGTTGGAGGCCCTGCTCGCCAAGGATCTGTGGCTGCGCAACGCCCGGCACTCCAACGAGATGGCTCAGCGGCTGGCGGAGGGCGTACGCGCCGTCCACGGCGTGGAGATCCTCTACCCGGTGCAGGCCAACGGCGTCTTCGCCAAGCTCCCGCACGAGGTGAGCGAGCGCCTGCAGAAGCGGTTCCGCTTCTACTTCTGGGATGAGCCGGCGGGTGTCGTGCGCTGGATGTGCGCGTTCGACACGACCGAGGAGGACGTGGACGCGTTCGTCGCGGCGGTGAAGCAGGAGATGGCTGGCTAGGAGCAACTGCATAGGTATGCGATCACCTGGAAAGTCATTGACTCCCGGGTGATCGCTTTCCTATGCTCTGCGGGTATGGAGCTGATCCAGAACACCCCTGACCTGTCTGCGTATTTGGTGGCGGATGAGGTCATCGATCACGACCACCCGGCCGTTCGGGAGACGGCTGCGCGTCTCGCCGCGGATGCGGAAGACTCGTATGCCTATGCGCGGTTGGCGTTCGAGTTCGTGCGTGACGCCATTCCGCACTCGCAGGACTCCGGAGACATGCGTGTCACCTGGCGCGCCTCCGACGTCCTGAAGCAGGGGACGGGTATCTGCTACGCCAAGGCCCACGCGCTGGCCGCCCTGCTGCGGGCCGAGGACATCCCGACGGCGCTGTGCTACCAGCGCCTCGCGCACGACGACGGCGATGGCCACGCCGTGCACGGCCTGGTCGCCGTGCGGTTCAACGGTGCCTGGCATCGCCAGGATCCCCGCGGCAACAAGCCGGGCGTGGACGCCCAATTCTCGCTCGACGCCGAGCGGTTGGCCTGGGTGCCCGAGGTCCGGTCCAACGAGCTGGACTATCCGGTCCTGTACGCTGAACCGCACCCGACCGTACTGAGCGCCCTCAAAGCCGCCCCCGACCGGCCGTATCTGTGGAGCACGCTCCCCACCGCACTCTGAGGCAGGCGATGACTCTCTCCCTGACCGTGTCCGACGAGGTGCGCGCCCTGGCGCCCGGCTTCACGCACCTGGCGATCGAGGCACACGGCCTGGTCAACGGCCCGACCACCGAGGCCAGTTCCGCACTCCTCGACGACGCGGCCCGCCGTCTCGCCGTACGCCTGGAAGGGCGCGCTCCGCACGAGGACCCGCACATGGCGGCCTGGCGGGAGGTCTACACGGCGTTCGGCTCGAAGCCGTCCCGCACCCGCAACTCCGCGGAGGCGCTGGCCAAGAGGGCGCTCTCGGACGCGGGGCTGCCCCGGATCAACCTGCTCGTCGACCTCTACAACGCCATCAGCGTCGCCCACCTGATCCCGGTCGGCGGTGAGGACATCGACCGCATCGAGGGCGGTATGCGCCTGGTGCGGGCCACCGGGGACGAGAACTTCGTCACCGTCGCCGGAGGCGAGGCGGTCGTCGAACACCCCGATGCGGGCGAGGTGGTGTGGTGCGACGGAGTGGGCGTGACCTGCCGCCGCTGGAACTGGCGCCAGGGACCGCGGACCCGACTCGCGGAGGAGACCACGGCGGGCATCTTCCTGCTGGAGAGCCTGGCGCCGATGCCGGTCGCAGACGTAGAGCAGGCGGCAGCCGAACTAGCCGAACTGCTGGAGAAGTTCAGCCCGGGGGCAAAGATCACGGTGCGCTCGTAGGGGCCGGTTCGGCAACGCCCTATAGGGGCGCGGGGCTGTATTGAACATGCGGCTCCGCCGCGCGGGCATGACCAGCCACGACGGCGCCGCAGACGACCCACAACGTACCCGGCACTACCAGCGGAGCGCCTAGCGGGCCTCGGCCTCGCGCACCTGCTCCGGCGTCGGCGCCGTGCCTCCGAGGTGGGCCGGCATCCACCAGGTGTCGTTGGCGTCCTTCGGGCGCACGGGGTACGCCCGCTGTGCGGCCTCCAGGAGTTCCTGGACGCGCTCGCGCAGCTGGCGGGTGATCGCGCCCGCGTACTTGTCCTTGGACGCCTCGATCGCCTCGCCGACCCGGATCGTGATCGGGATGTGGCTGCGCTTGAAGTTGCGCGGCTGGCCCTTGGTCCACAGCCGCTGCGTGCCCCACACGGCCATCGGGATCAGCGGCACACCCGCTTCCTGGGCCAGCCGTGCGGCGCCCGACTTGAAGCCCTTCAACGTGAACGACTGCGAGATCGTGGCCTCCGGGAAGACACCGATGACCTCACCGGACTTGAGTGAGTCCAGCGCGTGGGCGTACGCCGCCTCGCCCTGCTTGCGGTCCACGGGAATGTGCTTCATGCCGCGCATCAGCGGGCCCGAGATCTTGTGCCGGAAGACCGACTCCTTCGCCATAAAGCGAACAAGACGTTTCTGCGGGAGCGCCGCCAGCCCGTTGAAGACGAAGTCCAGGTAGCTGATGTGGTTGCTCACCAGCACAGCGCCGCCCGAGCGCGGAATGTTCTCCGACCCCTTGCAGTCGATCTTGAGGTCCCACGCCTTGAACAACGTCTGGGCGAAACCGACGACGGGACGGTAGACAAGCTCTGCCATGGACGGGGTGGACCCTTCCTTCTCTGCCTGGGAAGGGGGCTCCCAGTGGAAAAGTTACGCAGCCGTAGGTTTACGGCATGTCGCAGATCGTGCCCCAAGAACGGCCGACGGCCAAGCCTAAGTGCCGGGGAACGGCGAGATCCTCGTCACGTCGCCCCGTGATCCACCTCGGATTTTGTAGCGCCCTTTACACTGCTTCACTCGGCGCGCACCATCACCCGCCGCACGAGCAGGTACATCTCGCATCCCAGGCAATAGCCGAAAACGGCGTTCAGGAAAGCGGCCGCGAGCGCCGCGCCGGACGCGGCGAGCCCCAGCCAGACCGGGCCGAGTGTGAAGCCGACCAGCCCGAGGCCCGCGAAGACCAGCCCCACCGCCTGGGCGAACCGCGGCGGTTCCGGCGACTCGAACTCCGTCGGCGGCCCGATCCGGGGACGGACGGCCTTGCGGAACAGCCAGCCGTACGGCGAACGGGACACTCCGCCCGCCGCGCCCAGCGCGAAGGCCAGCGTCTGCCAGGCCAGCAGCCAGGCATTTCCGGTGACCAGAACGACCGCGAGCACCACGGTCGTCAGGGCCGCTCCGAAGCGCGGCCCTCTTACGTCGATGTCCATGAATCAAGCATTCCGCAGCGGAAAGGCTTTCCGGGAGTCGGGAATCTTTGCAGTCTCGTGAACGCTTGAGCAGGGTGATGAGCGGACTTGTGGTGTGTGCGGTGGTGCTCGTGGCGGCGAGCGTCTACGGAGTGCTGCAGCGGCGGCGGAGCGGGAGAGTACGGGTGCGCGGGCGCGACGACGGAAAGCGGCTCGGGGCGGCCGAGTTGGGGGAGGCGTTGGGCGAGCGCGCCACCCTCGTGCAGTTCTCCAGCGCCTTCTGTGCCCCCTGCCGGGCCACCCGGCGTGTCCTGGGCGAGGTCGCCGGCATGGTCCCGGGCGTGACCCACGTCGAGATCGACGCCGAGGACCAGCTGGACCTCGTACGACGGCTCGACATCCTCAAGACGCCGACCGTGCTGGTCCTCGACGCGGGCGGCAACGTCGTACGGCGGGCCACCGGTCAGCCGCGCAAGGCGGACGTGATCGCCGCCCTGGGTGAAGCGGTCTGAGGGGCCGTGATGCCGAGGGTGAGTCATCTCCCACATGCCGGAACGTACTTGACTGTGCGCACCACCTATCGTCAGCCTGACCGTATGCCAGAGGAACTCCTTCTCTTCGGGCGGGCCCATGTCGACCTGGCCCGCACCGCGAGCGCGCGCTGTCCGGGCTGTTGAGCAGTCACCGGTCCGTACGCCTCCCCTCGCAGAAGGACAATTCCATGACGGCCACGTCCGACCTCGGCACAGCCCAGCTCGCCTCTCCCGACCTGCTCCGCTCCGTCTTCCGACGCCATGCCGCCGGAGTGGCCGTGATCACCGCCCGCGGTGAGTCGGGCCCGGTCGGCTTCACCGCCACCTCCCTCACGTCGGTCTCCGCCGAGCCCCCGATGCTCTCCTTCGGCATCGGCACCGGCGCCTCCAGCTGGCCCGCGATATCCGGCACCGACCACATCGGCGTCCACGTACTCGGCGAGCACCAACAGGAGCTGGCCGCCACCTTCGCCCGTAGCGGTGCCGACCGCTTCGGCGCGTCCACGGCCTGGCGCGAGGGTCCTGAAGGCGTTCCCGTGCTCGACGACGTCCTCGCCTGGATGGTGTGCCGGGTCGTGGGGCGGGTGCCCGCGGGTGATCACCGCATCGTGCTGGCCGAGGTCGTCCTGGGTGACCCCACCGGTCCCGGACGTCCGCTCCTGTACCACCAGGGCCGGTTCAACGGCCTGCGTGACTGACGTCACCGGGCCGATGTGACCGATCAGCCCCTCCGCCGTTCTGCGAAGCGGTCCGACTCCGATTACGCTGCGTTGCAAAGGTCACAGTTCAAAGCGCTTGCTTAGCGGGAACGAACTGGGTGTACTGACGAGTAATATTTCGCTCGGAGCGCGGGTCGCCCCGATCGGGATCGGCCGCTTGGGGCGCCTATGCTGCCTGCAAGTAGGCAGCAGAGAAATGTCGACGCAGTAGGAGAGCCGGCGTGAGCTTGAGGATCGTTGTCACTGTGAAGTACGTGCCCGACGCCACTGGCGACCGGCACTTCGCCGATGACCTGACCGTCGACCGGGACGACGTGGACGGTCTGCTCTCCGAGCTCGACGAGTACGCCGTCGAGCAGGCGCTGCAGATCTCCGAGAACTCCGACGACGACGTCGAGATCACCGTCCTGACGGTCGGCCCGGAGGACGCCAAGGACGCGCTGCGCAAGGCCCTGTCGATGGGCGCCGACAAGGCGATCCACGTCGAGGACGACGACCTGCACGGCACCGACGCCATCGGCACCTCCCTGGTGCTGGCCAAGGCGATCGAGAAGGCCGGCTACGACCTGGTGATCTCCGGCATGGCCTCCACCGACGGCACCATGGGTGTCGTCCCGGCCCTGCTGGCCGAGCGCCTGGGCGTTCCGCAGGTCACCCTGCTGTCCGAGGTCTCCGTCGAGGACGGCACGGTCAAGGGCCGCCGGGACGGCGACGCCGCCTCCGAGCAGCTCGAGGCGTCCCTGCCGGCCGTCGTGTCGGTCACCGACCAGTCGGGCGAGGCGCGCTACCCGTCCTTCAAGGGCATCATGGCCGCCAAGAAGAAGCCGGTTCAGTCCTGGGACCTCTCCGACCTGGAGATCGAGGCCGAGGAGGTCGGTCTCGAGGGTGCCTACACCGTCGTGGACACCGCGGCCGAGCGCCCGGCCCGTACCGCCGGCACGATCGTCAAGGACGAGGGCGAGGGCGGCAAGCAGCTCGCCGAGTACCTCGCGAGCCAGAAGTTCGTCTAAAGGGGCACTGGCCCGCTCGAGGCTCAACACCCCCTCCGCCCCTTAAGCCTTCGCAATCCGCAGGAGAGCATTCCCATGGCTGAAGTTCTCGTCTACGTCGACCACGTGGACGGTGCCGTCCGCAAGCCCACTCTGGAGCTGCTGACCCTGGCCCGCCGCGTCGGCGAGCCCGTGGCTCTCGCGCTGGGAGGCGGCGCCGCCGACACCGCCGCCACCCTCGCCGAACACGGCGCCGTCAAGGTCCTCACCCACGACGCCGCCGAGTACGCCGACTACCTGGTCGTCCCGAAGGTCGACGCCCTCCAGGCCGCCGTCGAGGCCGTCTCCCCGGCCGCCGTTCTCGTCCCCTCCTCCGCCGAGGGCAAGGAGATCGCCGCTCGTCTGGCGCTGCGCATCGGCTCCGGCATCATCACCGACGCCATCGACCTCGAGGCCGGCGACGAGGGCCCGGTGGCCACCCAGTCGGTGTTCGCCGCGTCCTTCACCACCAAGTCCCGCATCGCCAAGGGCACCCCGGTCATCACGGTCAAGCCGAACTCGGCCGCCGTGGAGGCCGCTCCGGCCGCCGGTGCGGTCGAGGCCCTGGCGGTGTCCTTCTCCGCCGCCGCGACCGGCACCAAGGTGACCGCGCGCACGCCCCGTGAGTCGACCGGACGCCCGGAGCTGACCGAGGCCGCGATCGTGGTCTCCGGTGGCCGTGGCGTCAACGGCGCGGAGAACTTCGCGATCATCGAGGCCCTCGCCGACTCCCTCGGCGCGGCCGTCGGCGCCTCGCGTGCCGCGGTGGACGCCGGCTGGTACCCGCACACCAACCAGGTCGGCCAGACCGGTAAGAGCGTCTCACCGCAGCTGTACATCGCCTCCGGCATCTCCGGCGCGATCCAGCACCGGGCCGGTATGCAGACCTCGAAGACGATCGTGGCGATCAACAAGGACGCCGAAGCCCCGATCTTCGAGCTGGTCGACTACGGCGTCGTCGGCGACCTCTTCGACGTCGTCCCGCAGCTGACCGAGGAGATCAACACCCGCAAGGGCTGATCCCGATCGGGCGCATCGAGGCCCCCGTGACCGTGCAGACGGTCACGGGGGCCTCGGCTCATCCCAGGGTCAGGGACGCCTGGACGGGCAGATGGTCGCTCGGGAACTGGCCGTCGGCGGCGAAGGTGTTGACGGTCGCCCGATGCGTGGTGACGCCGGGCGTGGCCAGGACCCAGTCGATGCGGTCGCCGTTCGGCGTCAGCGGCTTGTAGCCGTGGAAGGTCGCGTACAGCGCGCTGCGCTCGTCGGCGGTGTCCCAGGTGTCGACAAGACCGGCGCCGAGCAGCGTGTCGTACACCGTGTTCTTGTGGGCGGCGACATTGAAGTCCCCGGTCACCACGACCGGCAGGGTGCGGTCGAAGCCGGCGATCCGCTCGGCGATCAGCGAGGCGCTGCGCTCGCGCGCGTGCTGGCTCACATGGTCGAAGTGGGTGTTGAGGACGTAGAACTCCCGTGCGCCGTCAGTGAGATCGCGGAAGCGGATCCAGGTGACCATGCGGGCGAAGGCCGCGCCCCAGGTGTTGGAGCCGATCACGTCCGGGGTGTCGGAGAGCCAGAAGTGGTCGTACTCGGTCGGGCGCAGTCGCCGGGAGTCGTAGAAGATCGCCATGGACTCGTCTCGGCTGCCGTGCAGCCGGCCGGTGCCCACCCAGTCGTAGCGCGGGCCGAGGTCGTTGTCGATGTCGAGCAGCTGCGAGAAGACGCCCTCCTGGGTGCCGATGACGTGCGGGGCCTCGCGGCGCAGCAGCTCGCGCATCACCGGTCTGCGCACGGTCCAGCTGTTGGGTTCGGTGGTGCTCGCGAAGCGCAGGTTGAAGGACATGACCTGAAGGTGCCGACGGGCCGGGCGTTCGCCCGCCGAGGCGGAGGACGTGGGCAGTGCTGTACTGGAGAGGGGCGCGGTGACCGCTGCGGCCAACGCGGCCTTCAGGCCCAGACGGCGCGTGACTCGGCTGTGGTTCGGCACTGGGGCTCCTTCGGTGGGAACTGCCGGACGAGTCGTGCGGGGCGTGCGTATGGAAGTGTGATACCGCGTACCGAGATGGGCGTGAACATGGCGAGATGGTGGAGTGACTCCCCGTGGACATGGTGTTGACCAGGTGGAAGGTCCCCGGATAACTTCGTCATGCGGATTGTTGATTCCGTATCGCGGAAATCAGGAGGGTGTGGGATGGGTCAGGGCCAGCAGGAGAAGGTGGCGACGAGCCTCGCGGGTGCCGTCAGCGAGGAGATCAGCGCCTCCCTCGCGCCGGTCGACGCGGAGCTGGAGCGCCGCTACCCCGGAGACCCCGGCAGCCGCCAGCCCGTCCACACCGTCTACGTCCCCGGCGACGTCTTCGCCGCCGACACCCTCCGCTCCTGGGGCGACCAGGCCCTGGCCCTCCTCGACGAACACGCGCCGGACGCCGCCTCCTTCGCCGCCGTCCTCGGCCTGTCCGACGAACTCGCCGAGCCGGTGCACGCGCGCGTGCGCGCCAAGCTGGAGCGCGAGCCCATCGAGGACCTGCGCGTCGACTTCGAGGACGGCTACGGCCCCCGCCCCGACGCCGAGGAGGACGAGGCGGCCGCCCGCGCGGCACGGCTGATCGCCGAGGCGTACGAGAAGGGCACGGCGGCCCCGTACATGGGCATCCGCATGAAGTGCATGGAGGCACCCGTACGCGACCGGGGCATCCGCACCCTCGACGTCTTCCTCACCGGCCTGATGGAGGCCGGCGGTCTGCCCGACGGGCTCGTCCTCACCTTGCCGAAGGTGACGTATCCCGAGCAGGTCACCGCCATGGTCAGGCTCCTGGAGGCCTTCGAGAAGGCGCGCGGGCTCGAGCCCGGCCGGATCGGCTTCGAGATCCAGATCGAGACCAGCCAGTCCATCCTCGCCACCGACGGCACCGCCACCGTCGCCCGGATGATCCAGGCCGCCGAGGGCCGCGCCACGGGCCTGCACTACGGCACCTTCGACTACAGCGCCTGCCTCGGCGTCTCCGCCGCCTACCAGGCCAGCGACCACCCGGCCGCCGACCACGCCAAGGCGATCATGCAGGTCGCGGCGGCGGGCACCGGCGTACGCGTCTCGGACGGCTCCACGAACGTCCTGCCGGTCGGCCCGACCGCGAAGGTCCACGACGCCTGGCGACTGCACTACGGCCTGACCCGGCGGGCGCTCTCGCGCGCCTACTACCAGGGCTGGGACATGCACCCCGGCCACATCCCCACTCGGTACGCGGCCGTCTTCGCCTTCTACCGCGAGGGCTTCGAGCAGGCTGCGGCCCGCCTCGCCCGATACGCCAACCGGGCGGGCGGCGACGTCATGGACGAGCCGGCCACCGCCAAGGCCCTCAGCGGCTATCTGCTGCGCGGTCTGGACTGCGGCGCCCTCGACATCGCCGAGGTCGCCCGGCTGACCGGCCTGACCCGCGCCGATCTGGAGGGCTTCGCGGCGCCCCGGCGCGGCGACCTGACGGTCTCCGCCCAGTAGGTTCCACACAAGACCTCCACGTGGCGGCCCTGTCACAGGGGCCATCACCGGCTGGTGTTGTCACCGCTGCCCCGTAGTCTGTACGGACTCATTGAGGTGTCACAGGAACGGGGCAGCGGTGTCTTCGGGGGAGAACGGACAGCCGGACGAGGCCGGTCGACTGCTGGCCGGGCGCTATCGCGTCATCGCACAGCTCGGGCGCGGCGGCATGGGTGTGGTGTGGAGGGCCGTCGACGAGGTCCTCGGCCGCGAGGTCGCCGTCAAGGAACTGCGCACCTACAGCGACGCCGACGGTCCCGAACTCGCCGATCTACGGCTGCGGATGCAGCGCGAGGCCCGCGCGGCGGCCCGGGTGCGGCACACCGGCGTCGTCGCGGTGCACGACGTCACCGAGATCGACGGACGCCCCCTCATCGTCATGGAGCTGGTCGACGGCCCCTCCCTGGAGAGAGTGCTGCGCGAGCGCACCCTCGACCCGCGCGAGGCGGCCGGAATCGGCGCCAAGGTCATGGACGCGCTGGCCGCCGCCCACCGTGCAGGCGTCCTGCACCGTGACGTCAAGCCCGGCAACATCCTGCTCGACCGCTCCGGCCGAGTCGTCCTGACCGACTTCGGCATCGCCACCATGGACGACCCGGGCGACGGCTCGGCCACCCATTTGACCCGCACCGGCCACCTCGTCGGCTCCCTCGACTACTTGGCCCCCGAGCGGGCCCAGGGCGCCGATCCGGGTCCCTCCTCGGACGTCTGGGCCCTGGGCGCCACGCTGTACGCGGCGGTCGAGGGCTCCGCGCCCTTCCGCCGCACGTCCACCTTCTCCACACTCACCGCGATCATCTCCGAGCCCCTGCCGGAGCCCCGCAACGCCGGGCCCCTCGGCCCCGTCCTCCAGCGGCTCATGGACAAGCGGTCCGAGTCCCGCCCCGAGGCCGACGAGGCGCGGGAACTCCTGCAGGCGGTGGCCGACTCGGCGGGTCCTGACTCGCCTACGGCGGCGCTGCTGGGATCGGCGGGAGCCGGGCCCGTGCCGGACGAGACGAAGCCCAGCGCTCCGGCGCCGGCGCCAGGAGCTGGGCCCACGGCGCCGGAGGGACAGACGCCCATCGCGCCGACGGCGCCCGCCGGGCAGGCGTACGGCGGCCCGGGACAGGGGGCGCCGGGGGCTCAGGGCTTGGCAGTGCCGGGGCAGGGCGTTCTTGCGTCGGGTGTGCCCGGGGCGCCGCCCTTCGGGAATGTGGGGCAGGGTGCGCCTGCGGCGCAGGGGCCCGCGGGGCAGGGAGCGCCGGGGCCTGCGGGGCAGGCGGTACCTGGGTCCGTGGGGCAGGGCGCTCCGGGAGCACAGGGTTCTGCGGGGCAGGGGACACCCGGGCCCGCAGGACAGGGTGCACCAGGCCCCGCGGGACTGGGCGCCGCGTGGGTGCAAGGGCCCACGACTCCCGGACAGGGCACGCCGCCGGCCCAGAGCTACGGTGCCGTCGGCCAACCGGGCCCGGCGGGACACAACCACGGACACCCCGTCCCCGGGCAGCCGACCCCTTCGTCGTACGGCGGTGCGCCGGTGCCGTCCGGCCAACCCCCGCACGGCTACGTCGGCCCCACCCCGTCACCGCACGACTCGGCCCCCACCGGCCCGATGACCACGTCCTCCGACGGCCCCGCCCGGCGCAAGGGCCGTGCCCTGCTCGCCGCCGTGGCCGTCGCCGTCGTGCTCGCGGCGGCCGGGGGCACCGTGGCCCTGGTGAACAACACGGGCGACAGCAAGAAGGAGGCGCGGGCCACGTCGTCGTCCGCCACCTCTCCGGGCGAGTCCGCCCCGCAGACCGGCAGCCCCGACGCCGACGACCCCTCGGGCGAATCGGGTCTCACCGAGAAGGACGACGAGAAGGACCCCGACGCGACCAAGACGCCGAGCCGTTCGGCGGACACCGGACGCACCGACGGGCCCACCTCGGCCCCGACCAAGACCTCGGGCGGTGGCGGCACCAACGGCGGCACCACGGGCGGCGGTTCCGGCGACGGCGGTACGACGGGCGGCGGAGGAACCTCGGGCGGCGGTGGAACGACGGGCGGGGGCGCCACCACACAGGCCCCGGCCTGTACCTCCATCGGCGGCGGCAAGTACAACTGCCAGGTCTGGAGGACCGCCAAGTCCTACACCGCCTCCGGCAGCGAGGTCGGCCAACTCAACGCGGGCACCAACTACTTCTACTGCCAGCAGAACCTGGGCCGCCGCGAGACCTACGGCGAGTGGACCAACGTCTGGTGGGCCAAGACGGACGACGACAACGGCAACACCAACGTCTTCGTCAGCGACGTCTACCTGGAGGGCGGCAACAACGACGAGCCGGTGCCGGGTCTTCCGGTCTGCTGACATCCAGGCGGTCCGCCGCGATCAGGAGCCCTGAACCCGGACGCAGCCCTCCAGCCCGGAGGCCGTCACCCGCTTCTCTTCCGCGAACAGCCGGGTACCCCGCTCGCACAGCATCGCATCGGCACGCGCCCGCGCGCAGAACTCCTCGGCGGTGACACCGAACAGCTCCCTCAACCGGGCCGAGCCCAGCAGAAGTTCGGTGAGCAGCGGCCGCTGGCCGGGGTGGGTGCGCGGCGTACCGGCGCCGTCGTGCAGGACGCCATGGCGGTTGACGTACGCGAAAGCGCCCGGGAGTGTGCTGCCGTCCGCGAACTCGATCCGCACGGTGGGTGCCGGCAGCCAGGCGCGGTCGTAGTTGCCGCCCGGCACCGGCACGCCCTCGCTCGCGTCGATCACCGCGAGCTGCTCGGCGTCGAGCCAGGTGACGAACAACTCCCGCACGCGGCCCGGTGCGTGGAACGGTGACGCGGACACGTACCCCATGCGGCTCACGTGCGCGGAGACGCCCACCTCGATGCCGGTGACCCGCGCCCGCACCATCGGGATGGGGGAGGCGATCCCGAACTCTTCCATTTTGTGCCGCAGTTGGCCGGGGCAGGCATTGGAGCCGACCGCGAGGACGGGTACGCGGTCGTCGTGCACCAGGCGGTCCAGCGGCAGCAGCCGGTCCCCGTCGAGGAGCCCGGAGTCCGACGGCCAGGCGCCCGGGTAGAGGAGCGGATGATCGCGCGGCGCCTCGGTCAGGCCGAGGGCCTCCAAGGTGCGCCCACGCAGGGGCAGCCACGACCCGCTGGTGCGGTCGGCCATGAGGTGCTCAGTCCGCCGGCGGCAGCTCGCCCGAGCCGCGGGTGATGAGCCGCGTCGGCAGCTCGATGCGTTCCGGGGTGATCAGGGTGCCGTCGAGCTGACGGAACAACCGCTCGGCGGCGCTACGGCCGATCGCCGCCGCGTCCTGGGCGACGACGGTGACGCCGGGCTCCAGCAGGTCGGCGAGTTCGATGTCGTCGAAGCCGACGAGGGCGACGCGACGGGTCTGTTCGGCGAGGACACGGATCACGGTGACCGTCACCCGGTTGTTGCCCGCGAAGATCGCGGTGACGGGGGAGGGACCGGAGAGCATCCCCTCGGCCGCGTCACGCACCCGCTCCGGGTCGGTGACGCCCAGGGACATCCAGGAGTCCTCCACCGGTATGCCCGCGTCCTCCATGGCGGCCCGGTAGCCGCGCAGTCGCTCGGCGGCCGTGTGGATGCGGGGCATGTCGCCGACGAAGCCGATTCTGCGGTGGCCGTGGGCGATGAGATGGGCGACGCCGTCCCGGGCACCGCCGTAGTTGTCGGACAGGACGCAGTCGGCGTCGATCTTGCCCGCCGGGCGGTCGACGAACACGGTGGCGACGCCCGCTTTGAGCTCGGGCTCCAGATAGCGGTGGTCGTCACCGGCCGGGATGATCACCAGCCCGTCCACCCGCCGCGCGCACAGCGCCAGCGCCAGTTCCTGCTCGCGGTCCGGGTCCTCGGCGCTGGAGCCGTTGATGAGCAGGGCGCCGTGCGCCCGGGCGACCTCCTCGACCGCCCGGCTGAGGGGGCCGTAGAAAGGGTCCGCGAGATCCTCCAGGACCAGGCCGATGCTCGCCGTACGGCCCTTGCGCAGCACCCGCGCGCTGTCGTTGCGGCGAAAGCCCAGCGCGTCGATGGCCTCCTGGACACGGCGCTCCGTCTCCGGGGTGACCCCCGGCTCCCCGTTGACCACGCGCGAGACGGTCTTCAGACCGACTCCGGCACGCGCGGCGACGTCCTTCATGGTCGGACGGTTGCCGTAGCGGGCCCCGGAGAGACGGTCCGAGTGGCGGTCAGCAGGGCGGTCGGATCGGCGGATGGCCTCGGGCACGATGCGGTGTCCTGTCCTGTCGTCGTCCACGGAGATACGGCGGTCCATGGGGATTCGTCCCGCTACGGGAGGTGTCGGGCCATGGGATACGTCGATCCACGGGGATGCGTCGGCCCATGGGGGTGCGTAGGTCCATGGGTTTGTATGAGGATGTGGCGTCGAGCATAGAGCCTGGACAACGTTGTCAGATCCGGGAGACACTGTCCACCGCAATCTCCGGCCTGCGCCCCCACCGCGAGACCGGCTCGTCCAATTCCCGTGGCTGGCGGGGAGATCCGAATGGTTGACCGGGAGAACTGAATCAGATGCACACCGACCTCGTGGCTGCGCTCGACATCGGCGGCACCAAGATCGCCGGGGCGCTGGTGGACGGCCACGGCACGATCGTGGTCCGGGCTCAGCGCGCGACGCCGGCGCGGGAGGACGGCGAGACGGTGATGCGGGCAGTCGAGGAGGTCGTCGCCGAGCTCACCGCGTCGCCCCTGTGGGAGCGCGCCACGGCCCTGGGCATCGGCAGTGCGGGTCCGGTGGACGCCTCGGCGGGCACCGTCAGTCCCGTGAACGTGCCCGGCTGGCGTGACTATCCGCTGGTCCGGCGGGTCCGCGAGGCCGCCGGCGGTCTGCCCGTCGAGCTGATCGGCGACGGCGTGGCCATCACGGCGGCCGAGCACTGGCAGGGCGCGGCCCGGGGGCATGACAACGCCCTCTGCATGGTCGTCTCCACAGGCGTCGGCGGTGGCCTGGTCCTGAACGGCCGCCTGCACCCGGGCCCCACCGGCAACGCCGGCCACATCGGCCACATCAGCGTCGATCTGGACGGCGACCTGTGCCCGTGCGGTTCGCGCGGCTGCGTCGAGCGCATCGCCAGCGGCCCCAACATCGCCCGGCGGGCGCTGGAGAACGGCTGGCAGCCGGGCCCGGACGGCGACACGTCCGCCGCCGCGGTGGCCGCCGCCGCGCGGGACGGCGACCCGGTCGCCGTGGCCTCCTTCGATCGCGCCGCCCAGGCCCTGGCGGCCGGGATCGCGGCCACCGCGACCCTCGTCGAGATCGACATCGCCGTGATCGGCGGCGGCGTCGGCAAGGCGGGCGACGTGCTCTTCACGCCGCTGCGCAAGGCGTTGACCGACTACGCCACCCTGTCCTTCGTGCAGCGGCTGGCGATCACGCCGGCCCAGATGGGGACGGACGCGGGGCTGGTGGGCGCCGCGGCGGCGGCGCTGGCGGGTCGGACGGATGCGGCGACGGTCTGAGGGGGCCGGCAGGAACGTTCCCGCGGGTATGTGGGTCCGGGCCGCGTGCCGAGACACGCGGGTCGGGGCCCGGACCCGGCCAACCCCCTCAGCGACTCAGCAACTCATCCGCACCCCCGCCCAGTCCCCATGGTCCGAGTCGATCCCATCGCCACCATCGGCGACCACGAGCCGAACCACCTGGGCCCCGGTCACATCGGCACTGATCGGCTGGGCCGGCATCGCGTGGGTGAGGGTGCCCGTCGAGGCGGCCCTGGTGCCGTCGGCCCAGATCTCGAAGGCGACGGTCCCGCCCGCGCCCGACTCGTCGTCGACACCGACGTCCGCGGTGACCGTCTCGCAGGCGCCGCCGGCGTAGTACTCGACGGCGCTCTCGGCGTGGACGCCGAGTCCGTTGTCGTACATCACGCCTCCGATGGTGATCGGACGGCCGTCGCCCGCGGCGCTCTCCCCGTTGCTCGTGTTGCGTTCGACGGGTCCCCAGCCGTTGGTGGCCGACAGCCAGGGGAGGTCACCGAGGCCGGACGTCCCCGAGGGCGGTGGGGTCACCACGGTCGCGGTCAGGGGCAGGGTGCTGACGACGCGGACGCCGGTCGGGGAGTGGTGGGTCGCCCTGAGCGCTACGTCGTACGAACCCGTCGGCGTCCCCTGCGGCGCGGTGACCGCCCACTTCGTGCGCAGGGTGCGGCCCGTCGGGAGTGCGGGTGAGGTGGTCGGGGACGTCGCTTTGACGGTCCACCCCTGGGGTCCGGTCAGTGTGACGGACACGCGCCTGGCCGTCGTGCGCCCCAGGTCGGTCACCGTCGACGTCAGCGTTGCCGTCCGGCCCGCCTCGACCATCGGGCTGCCCTCCAGGCCCAGGTCGACGGCGGGCGGGTGCTGGGCCCACTTGGGGTCGGCCCAGGCGCGCAGGAGGACCGTGCCGTGGGCGGGGACGGTCGCAGAGATCGTGCCCGCGGTGTTGAGGCTGCGGTGCTGCCACAGGTCGCGCAGCGTGTATCCGTCGGCGGTGGGCAGGCCGACCGTCTCGGCGGTCGTGGTGATGCGCTGGGCGGTGCCGGACTCGTTGAAGAGGGCCACCGCTCGACTGCCGTCCCGCATCTCCTTGGCGACGACCCAGCGTCCGCCTTCGGAGGAGATCACCGTGCCCTGTCTGCCCAGCGGGTCCTGGTCGACCGCGATGACCTCGCGGTTGCCGAGGATCTCGTAGGTCTCCTCGGAGGCCGACCGGAGGTCGGAGCCGATGAGCAGCGGCGCGGCCATGATCGCCCACATCGAGAAGTGCGAGCGGTACTCCGTGTCCGTCATCCCGCCGTTGCCGACCTCCAGCATGTCGGGGTCGTTCCAGTGGCCGGGGCCGGCGTACGGCGCGAGCGGCAGGTTCCGCTTCAGGATCGACAGCATCGAGCCCCAGTTGTCGCTGATGTCACCGGTCGTGCGCCACAGATGGCCGACGTCGGACGCCCATTCCCAGGGCTTGTTCGCGCCCCATTCGCAGATGCTGTACACGATGGGCCGGCCGGTGGCCTTGAGGGCGTCGCGCATGGTCGTGTAGCGCAGCTTGGCGTCCACGCCCTGGTTGTTGCAGTTGTCGTACTTGAGGTAGTCCACGCCCCAGTCGGCGAACTGCTGGGCGTCGCTGTACTCATGACCCAGCGCGCCCGGGAAACCGGCGCTGTTGCAGGTCTTCGTGCCCGCGCTGGTGTAGATGCCGAATTTGAGGCCCTTGGAGTGGACGTAGTCCGCGACCGCCTTGATGCCGCCCGGGAAGCGGACCGGGTCCGGCACGAGCTTTCCGTTCGCGTCCCGGGAGGGCAGGGCCCAGCAGTCGTCGAGGTTGACGTACTGGTATCCGGCGTCCTTGAGGCCCTTCTCGACGAAGAGGTCCGCGATCCCCTTGACCATGGCCTCGTCGAACTCGGCACGGCAGTGCGTGGAGTTCCAGTTGTTGAACCCCATGGGCGGGGTGAGGGCGAGACCGTCGTCCGGGGCGGCCGCGACGGGGGCCGCGGTGGCCGTGGGGACGGCGGGTCCCGCCGCGCACAGCAGGCCTGCGACGAGTGCGCCGACCGCTCTTCTACGGGCTTTGCGGGTTGTGCGGGTGTGAAGGTGACGCATTGTTACGTTCCTCCGAACCTGCAAAGGTGGGATGACTGCATGTACGCGTCATGACTGCCCCACGGTAGGGGCCGGTGCGTCGTGTTGGAAGTCGAGTGGCGGTGAGTGGGGTCCGGGGTGCCTGGAAGATCTTCCGCGGCAGAGTTTTGAACATGTTCAATATCTGCGCTACGCTCGTGCCCACACGAGATGGGGGAGTCGATGAAGATAGTGATCCCCGGGGGAACCGGGCAGGTCGGCACCATCCTGAACCGCGCGCTGACCGCCGCGGGCCACGACGTCGTGGTCCTGACCAGGCGACCCGCGCGGGAGCGGGAAGTGCGCTGGGACGGTGAGACATTGGGTCAGTGGGCCGAGGTGGTCGACGGCAGCGACATCGTGATCAACCTGGCCGGGCGCAGCGTCAGCTGCCGCTACACCGCCCCCAATTTGCAGGCCATGATGGATTCGCGGGTGCACTCCACCCAGGTCGTGGGCGAGGCCATCGCGCGGGCCGCCCGGCCGCCCCGGGTCTGGCTGCAGATGAGCACAGCGACCGTCTACGCCCACCGCTTCGACGCGCCCAATGACGAGGCGACGGGCGTCATCGGCGGCAGCGAGCCCGATGTGCCGGACTACTGGGCGTACAGCATCGAGATCGCCAAGGCCTGGGAGCGGGCGCAGGAGGAGGCCGACACCCCGCGCACCCGGAAGGTCGCCCTGCGCTCCGCCATGGTGATGAGCCCCGATCGCGGTGGCGTGTTCGACGTCCTGCTGGGGATGGCGCGGCTGGGGCTCGGCGGCCCCGTCGCGGGCGGCGCGCAGTACGTCTCCTGGATCCATGACCGCGACTTCGTCCGCGCGGTCGACTTCCTGGTCGACCGGGACGATCTCACCGGACCGGTGAACCTCGCCGCCCCCGAACCGCTGCCGCAGCGTGCGTTCATGCGGGCTCTGCGCTCCGCGTGGGGCGTCCCCGTGGGTCTGCCCGCGACGAAGTGGATGGCGGAGCTCGGCGCGTTCGCACTGCGCTCCGACACCGAGCTGCTGCTCAAGAGCCGGCGCGTCGTCCCTGGCCGGCTGCTCGACGAGGGGTTCGCCTTCGAGTACGGCCACTGGCCTCAGGCGGCCGAGGACCTCGCGCAGCGGGTGCGGCTGCGCCGGGTCGAGCGGCGGCGGCCCGGGGCCGGGGTTCCGGCGCTGTCCTGATTGTCCTGAGGTGAGGCGTGACTCCCGCTCCCGTTTCGCAGTTGAACCGGCCATGAAGAAGCGCAGCATGCTCGCCATCGCCTCCCTGGCCACCGGATTCGTCGTCGCGGCGGTCACCCCGTCCCACGCCGCCGAGGCCCCTGTCACCGGGACCCCCTCCACGGAGACTCCTGGCCTCGGCGGAGGAATGAAGCTCCTCGGCGGTGAGGCCGGGGGGACGAAGCTCGCCGGAAGCGAGACCAAGGTCGCCGGCGTGAACGTGGACCAGGCCCTGAACACCTTCGGCCGGGCCATCAACCGCGAGACGGACAAGGCTGTGAACAACGCCCCGCACGGGAAGAAGCGCTGACGAGCCCACCGACCCGACCACACGGCGCCGGAGCCCCCGGATTCGAGGGGGGCTCCGGCGCCGTGGTCATGCGCCCTCTACTGGAGGTGGTTTCCGTGGCAGTGTGGAGCGGGCAAGCCACAGGGGGCCAACAGAAGAGGGGGAAACGTGATCGTCTGGATCAACGGTGCGTTCGGTGCGGGGAAGACCACCACCGCACGGGACCTGATCGAGCTGATCCCGAACAGCACGCTCTTCGACCCCGAGGTCATCGGCGGAGCACTCACCCACCTGCTCCCGCCCAAACACCTCACCGAGGTCGGTGACTTCCAGGACCTGCCGATCTGGCGACGTCTCGTGATCGACACGGCGGCAGCGCTGCACGCCGAGCTCGGCGGGACCCTCGTGGTCCCGATGACGCTGCTGCGCCAGGAGTACCGCGACGAGATCTTCGGCGGCCTCGCCGCCCGCCGTGTCACCGTCCAGCACATCCTGCTCGCCCCGGCGGAAACGATCCTGCGCGAGCGAATAGCCGGTCGGGAGATCCCGCCCGACCTGCCCGACGGCGACATACGGATACGGCAGTGGTCGTACGACCACATAGCGCCGTACCGCGCCGCGCTCGCCTCCTGGCTCACCGCCGACGCCCACCCCGTCGACAACAGTGGTCTGACGCCGTACGAGACGGCCCTCCGGATCGCCGAGGCGGTCGGCAGCGGTACGGTCCCCGTCTGCGACATCGTGCAGACCCCGGAGCCCACCTCCGAGACCCTCGCCTCTGGGGTCCTCCTCTTCGACGAGCAGGATCGGGTGCTGCTCGTCGACCCCACCTACAAGGCAGGCTGGGAGTTCCCGGGCGGTGTCGTCGAACCCGGCGAGGCGCCCGCGCGCGCGGGCATGCGCGAGGTCGCCGAGGAGACGGGGATACGGCTGGAGGATGTGCCCCGGCTGCTCGTCGTCGACTGGGAGCGGCCCACGCCGCCCGGCTACGGCGGTCTGCGCCTCCTCTTCGACGGAGGTCGCCTCGACTCCGCGGATGCCGAACGCCTCATGCTGCCCGGACCGGAGCTGCGCGACTGGCGCTTCGTGACCGAGGAGGAGGCAGCCGATCTGCTGCCGCCGGTGCGCTACGAGAGGTTGCGCTGGGCGCTGCGGGCGCGGGAACGCGGGGCGGCGCTCTATCTGGAGGCGGGCATTCCGGCGCCGTGACCCAGGACGTCGTACGGCAATGGCGTCAGCCTGCTCTCCTCCTGGAACCTCCTGCTGAACGCGTCCATCGCGGCGGCCGTCCGCGCGTGCCGGGCGATCACCGCGGCGGCGGCCTCCGGGATGCCCTCCGGCCGGGCGCCGTCGGCGCACGCGCGGATGAAGGCGGACCGCTCCTCGCCGCGGTGGCCGTACAACTCGGTGACGAGCCAGAGGACCAGGTACAGGGAGGTGTAGCCGCGGTCGTAGCCGCGGTGCCGGTCGAAGAACTCGCGCTCGGTTGAGGTGAGCGGGAAACGCGAGGAGAGGGCGAGGCCGTAGTCGGAGAGGTACAGACGGCGGCCGTCGGTGAGGATGTTTCCGAAGTGGGCGTCCATGTGCAGGAGTTCGCGCGTGTGCAGGAAGGAGGTGACGGCCGTCAGTTGCTGTTCCACCAGTCGGCAGGCGCCCTCCGCGTCCCCGGCGGCGAGCCTGGCGCGGAGCCAGTCGTGCAGGGTCTGCGGGATGAACTCCAGGAACAGCGCGATGCTTGACGAAGCCGTTCGCAGGGCCTCGATACGCCGACGCGGCCCGGGATGGCCGCCCCAGTACTCCACAGCCCCCTCCACTTCCGCCAGGTCGGCGGGGAGACGGGGCTCGGACTCGGGCAGGACCCGCCAGTGGTGCATCAGCGGAAAGCCCGAGAACGCGTCCGCCAGCACCCAGTTGGTGGTCATCTCGTGCACGGCGAGCTCCCGCCAGGCGCCGAGACCCGGGCTGGGGAAGCTGCCGATGCCGTAGTGGCAGTACGGCGGCATGCCGAAGAGGTTGGCGGTGGAGCGAAGGTTCTCGGGGTGCCGCTCGACATCGGTGAGCGGCACCCGCTTCACGAACACCCGTCTGCCGTCCACCTCGATCAGCGTCGAACGGCCACCGATCCCGGAGCCGAGCGGTGTGCCCGACTCCACGAGGTCGGCGAGTTCGTGATCGGAGAGAAGATCCAGGGACGTGGCGATGTCCGTGTGGGCGACGAGGCGCGCGGTGCTGGTCACGGACCCATCCTCACCGCGCGGCCCCTCAACTCGCCGCGTAGTTGCGCAGGAACAGCGCCTCGGCGACCGAGAGACGCTCCAGCTCCTGCGGCGACACGCTCTCGTTCACGGCGTGGATCTGGGCCTCCGGCTCGCTCAGGCCGATGAGGAGGATCTCCGCGTGCGGGTAGAGCGCGGCGAGGGTGTTGCACAGCGGGATCGAGCCGCCCTGGCCGGCGTACTGCATCTCCTGGCCCGGGTACGCCACCGTCATCGCGTCCGTCATCGCCTGGTATGCCGGGCTGGTCGTGTCGGCGCGGAACGCCTGGCCCTGGCCGATCTGCTCGGTGCGCACCCGGGCGCCCCACGGGGTGTGGCTCTCCACATGGGCCTGGAGCAGCTTGGTCGCCTCGGCCGCGTCCACGCCCGGCGGCACCCGCAGGCTGACCAGGGCCCGCGCGCTCGCCTGCACGGACGGGGTGGCGCCGACGACGGGCGGGCAGTCGATGCCGAGGACCGTGACGGCGGGGCGGGCCCAGATGCGGTCGGCGACCGTGCCGGAGCCGATCAGCTCGACGCCGTCGAGGACCTTGGCGTCCTGCCGGAACTGCTCGTCCTCGTACTGCAGTCCCTGCCACGACGACTCGCCGGTCAGCCCGTCCACCGTCGTCGAACCGTCCTCGGCGCGCAGCGAGTCCAGTACGCGGATCAGTGCGCCGAGCGCGTCGGGCGCGGCCCCGCCGAACTGGCCGGAGTGCAGGTTGCCTTCGAGCGTGTCGATCTGCACGCGGACCAGGGTCATGCCGCGCAGGGTCGAGGTGACCGTCGGCAGGCCGACCCGGAAGTTGCCCGCGTCGCCGATCACGACGGTGTCGGCCTCCAGCAACTCCGGGTGTTCCTCGGCGTACCGCTCCAGGCCGCCGGTGCCCATCTCCTCCGAGCCCTCGGCGATGACCTTGACGTGCACCGGCACGCCGCCGTTCGCCTTGAGTGCGCGCAGCGCGAGCAGGTGCATGATCACGCCGCCCTTGCAGTCGGCGGCGCCGCGCCCGTACCAGCGGCCGTCGCGCTCGGTCAGCTCGAAGGGCGGGGTGCTCCAGGAGGCCTCGTCCAGCGGGGGCTGCACGTCGTAGTGGGCGTACAGCAGGACCGTTTTCGCGCCCTCGGGGCCGGGCAGGTAGCCGTACACCGACTGGGTGCCGTCGGGGGTGTCCAGCAGGGCCACGTCCTCGAAGCCCTCGGCGCGCAGGGCGTCAGCGACCCAGCGGGCGGCGCCCTCGCTCTCGCTCTTCGGGAACTGGTCGAAGTCCGCCACCGATTTGAATGCCACCAGTTCGGTGAGCTCCGCCTGCGCCCTGGGCATCAGCGAGGCGACGGTCTCGGCGACCGGATTCGACGACATGGGCACGCTCCTTGTGGGTGCGACGTTGTACGTATGAGTGCTGTGATCCTCCCACAGCAGCCTGCGACGATGCCCGCCGTAGGATGCGGGAGACAGCAGCAGGCGGCGGCTTGAGCGGGAGCAGTAGACCATCGTGAGCAGCGAGAACTCTTCGGCGGACGACGTACGGCAGGTGTGGGACGTCGTCGTGGTGGGTGCGGGACCCGCGGGGGCTTCGGCCGCCTATGCGGCTGCGGTCGCCGGGCGGCGTGTGCTGGTGCTGGAGAAGGCGGAGCTGCCGCGCTACAAGACCTGCGGCGGCGGCATCATCGGCCCCTCGCGCGACTCGCTCCCGCCCGGCTTCGAGCTGCCCTTCCGGGACCGGGTGCACGCGGTCACCTTCTCGAACAACGGCCGCTTCACCCGGACCCGGCGCTCCAAGCAGATGCTGTTCGGGCTGATCAACCGGCCCGAGTTCGACCAGCAGCTCGTCGAGCACGCGCAGAAGGCGGGCGCCGAGCTGCGGACGGGCGTCACCGTGCAGCGCGTCGAGCAGCACGGCTCGGCGGTGCCGGACCGGCGCAGCGTCGCCGTCGTCCTGCAGGGCGGCGAGACGCTGCTCGCGCGGGCCGTGGTGGGCGCGGACGGCAGCGCCAGCCGGATAGGAGCACATGTCGGGGTGAAGCTCGACCAGGTGGATCTCGGCCTGGAGGCGGAGATCCCGGTGCCGGAGACGGTCGCCGAGGACTGGAAGGGGCGGGTGCTCATCGACTGGGGGCCGATTCCCGGCAGTTACGGCTGGGTGTTCCCCAAGGGCGACACACTCACGGTCGGGGTGATCTCGGCACGCGGTGAAGGCGCTGCGACCAAGCGGTACTTGGAGGAGTTCATCGGGCGGCTCGGGCTCGCCGGGTTCGAACCGAGCGTCTCCTCCGGGCACTTGACGCGCTGCCGCGCCGACGACTCGCCGCTGTCACGCGGGCGCGTGCTGGTGTGCGGTGACGCGGCGGGTCTGCTGGAGCCCTGGACGCGCGAGGGGATCTCGTTCGCGCTGCGGTCGGGGCGGCTCGCGGGGGAGTGGGCGGTAAGGATCGCCGAGGCGCACGACGCGGTGGACACCCGGCGCCAGGCCCTGAACTACGCCTTCGCGGTCAAGGCGGGTCTCGGCGTCGAGATGAGCATCGGCAAGCGGCTGCTGACGGCGTTCGAGCGCCGTCCCGGTCTCTTCCACGCGGCGCTGACCGGTTTGCGGCCGGCCTGGAAGGCGTTCACGGACATCACCCGAGGCTCCACTTCACTGGCCGAGATCGTCCGCACCCACCCGATGGCCCACCGCGCCCTGACCGCGCTGGACCGCCGGCAGGCGGTGGCGGGGGAGGAAGCACCTTCCTGACGCGTCCCGGGTCACTTCTTGATGGCGACCGGGGTCACTTCTCGACGGTGATCCGGAAGACGGGGTGGTCCGGGGCGGCCGCGACGATCTCCTCGTCGGAGGACTTCGCGGTGACCCCCTGGAAGTACTGGTTGACCTCCCAGCCCCACTTCTCCAGGTAGGTCCGCAGGATCGGGAGCTTCTCCTCGTCGGGCAGCTCCACCGCGGTGAACTCACGCACCTTGCGTCCGACCCGCAGCTCCCCGCCGCCGGCGGCACGCATGTTGCGTACCCACTGGGAGTGGCCGCGCGCCGAGACCAGGTACTGCGTGCCATCAAGCGTGTGTGGATTGACCGGGATGCGCTGCATCTGTCCGCTCTTGCGTCCGCGTACGGACATCTCCGCCGTGCCCGCGATGCTGAGCCCGCGCCGGGCCAGCCAGCCGATGACGCTGTTGAGGCGGACGTTCAGCGGGCTGCCCTTGAGGTAGTACGGCGACGACATGGTGACTCCCGGTGTCTTCGTTCGAGAGGGGCTTGAGAGAGCGGTGCTCTCGCTTGAGAGCAGTGTGCACGAGATCGCTGATCCAAAGCAAGAGCAGTGCTCTCGATTGTGTGCACTGCTCCGTTCTTCATGGGAGACTGCCTCCCATGAGCAGCAGCACCGCACAGGGCGCACGTGCCCGCGCCAGGATGGAAATCACCGCGGCCATCAAGGACGAGGCGCGCAGACAGCTCGCGGCCGAGGGCGCAGCCAAGCTGTCGCTGCGCGCCGTGGCCCGCGAACTCGGCATGGTCTCCTCTGCGCTCTACCGCTACTTCCCCAGCCGCGACGACCTGCTGACCGCTCTCATCATCGACGCCTACAACTCGCTCGGCGAGAGCGCCGAAGCAGCGCACGACAAGGCCGCGAGCGCAGGTCCCGTACAGCGCTGGACGGCGGTCGCGGAGGCCGTACGCGCCTGGGCGCTGCGGCATCCGCACGAGTACGCGCTGATCTACGGCTCGCCCGTGCCCGGCTACACGGCCCCCGACACCACCGTCCCGCCCGCCTCACGCGTCGGGCTCCTCTTCATCGGCATCGTCCGCGACGCCCATGCCGGCTCCGCCCTCACCGAACTCCCGCCCCTGCCCACCGACCTGCGCCCCGAGGCCGAGCGCATGGCCGCCGACCTGGCCCCCGACCTCCCTCCGGCGACGGTCGTGGCCCTCGTCGCCTCCTGGGCCGAGCTCTTCGGTCTCGTCGGGTTCGAGCTGTTCGGGCAGTTCAACCGGGTCGTGGAGGACAGGGAGGCGTTCTTCCGGCATGCGGTGGTGCGGCTCGCGCACGGGGTGGGCCTCGCGGAGGAGGGGCAGCGGTAGGCCGGCGCGAGCCGTCAGGCCACGGGTACCGGCGGCGACGGCAGCAGTTCCGGGTCCTGGCGCAGGATCCGTGCGTGCAGGGAGCGCAGTGCGGGTCCCGGGTCCGCGCCCAGGGCGTCGGCCAGCCGGCGCCGAGCCGCCTCGTACGCGGTGAGCGCGTCCGACGGGCGGCCGGTGCGGCACAGGGCCAGCATCAGCAGCTCGACGAGACGCTCCCGAAGGGGATGCGCCGCGACGAGGCGGACGAGTTCGTGGACGTACTCGAAGGCGTGGCCGAGTTCGATCTCCCCGGCGAGCACGGCCTCCAGGACGGTGAGGCGCTTCTCGGTCCAGCGCAGGCGCTCAGCCGCCAGATACGGAGCCCGCAGGCCCTCGGCGAACTCGCCGCGCCACAACTCCTCGGCACCCCGGGCGAGTTCACCCGCACGGCGCAGCTCGCCCGCGTCCCGCGCCGCCAGCGCCGCGTCCACCAGGCGGCGCCGTTCCCGCAGGTCGTCGGCCTCGATGCCGGTGAGCAGATAGCCGGTGCCGGTCCATGCCAGCTCCGGCCCCGCCCCGAGCGCGCGGCGTAGCCCGGAGACGTACTTCTGCACAAGGTTGCGGACGTGGGCCGGCGGCGCCCCGCCCCATACCGCCTCGACCAGGCCGTCGTAGGAGATCGGACGGCCCTCCTGGAGCAGCAGTACGGCGAGGACGGCGCGTTGTTTCGGCGGGCCGAGCGGGATCTCCGCGCCGTCGCGCAACGCGCGCAGCGGGCCGAGCACTTCGCAGCGCAGGCCATGAGACGTGCCGCCGGTCGTGCCCTCCGATGTCCCCTCACCCATGCGTCGAGCCTATCCCGGGGCCCGCGTTCCAGTGGATCTTCCAGCGGCCGTTCCAGCGGGCCGGGTGACGGTGTGAGTCCTCAACTCCCGGAGAAAGGCCGCCCCATGCTCACCCGGCTCGGCCGTCTGGCCGTGCACCGCAGCCGTGCCGTGCTGGTCGGTGCCCTGCTCGTCCTCCTCGGCCTCGGTGTGTACGGCGCCGGGGCCCAGGGCGACCTCGACCTCGCGCGCTGGAGCTCGCCCGGCACGGAGTCGGTGCGCGCCGGCGACGTGCTGCGCGACGACTTCCGCACCGGCAACCCCAACCTCGCCCTGCTGGTCACCGCCCGCGACGGCGACGTGGACAGCCCGCGCACCGAGCGCGCGGGACGTGAACTCGCCGCAGAGGTGGGTGAGTTGCCGCTCGTCAGCGACGTCACCTCCTACTGGGACGCCGACAGCCCCGCACTGCGGGCGCAGGACGGCCGGCGTGCCCTGATCCTCGCCCGCCTCGAAGGCACGGCCACCGAGGCCCGCGAGCAACTCGCCGAGCTCTCACCGCGGTTGACCCGCATCACCCCCGAGCTCGATGTCCGGGTGGGCGGCCAGGAGGAGATCTCGCGGCAGGTCGGCGAGGAGGCCCGCGCCGACTTCCTGCGCGCGGAGGCCTTCGCCCTGCCCGCCGTACTACTCCTGCTGATCCTCGTGTACCGGCGTACCGTGGCCGCCCTGCTGACCGTCGCCGTCGGCCTGCTCGCGATCCTCGGCACGCTCGCCGGGCTGCGGCTGCTCGCGCAGTTCACCGAGGTGTCGACCTTCGCCGCGAACCTCGCGCTCGTCCTCGGCCTCGGACTGGGCGTCGACTACAGCCTCTTCATGATCAACCGGTATCGCGAGGAGCGGGCTGCCGGTCATGCCCAGCAGCAGGCGGTGGTGCGGGCCACCGCGGCGGCCGGGCGCACCGTCGTCTTCAGCGGCGTCACCGTCGGTGTGTCGCTGAGTGCGCTGCTGGTGTTCCCGTTCTTCTTCCTGAGCTCGTTCGCGTACGCCGGAGTGCTCGTCGTACTCACGGCGGTCCCCGGTGCCGTCCTGGTCCTCCCGGCGGCGCTCGCCCGCTGGGGCCACCGCGTCGAGCGCCCCGCCGCACCCACCTCCGGGTTCTGGCACCGCACCGCCCTCACCGCCGTGCGCCGCCCACTGATCGCCGGTGCGGCAGTCCTGGCCGTCCTCCTCCTCGCCGCCGCACCCGTCCTGGGCCTGCGCTTCGGCCTCCCCGACGAGCGCACGCTCCCCGAGGGCACCTCCTCGCGCACCACCTCCGAGACCGTGCACCGCGACTTCGCCGCCGAACCCACGGACACCGTCCAGGTGGTGCTCACCGAGCCGTCCGACACGCGCGCGTACGCCGCCGAACTCTCCCGGCTTCCGGGCGTCTTCCAGGTCGACGCACCGAGCGGCGCCTACCGGGAAGGCAGTCGCGTCGGCGCCCCCGGCCAGGACCGGCTCACCGCACCGGACGGACGCGTGCGCCTGGCCGTCGTACCCACGCAGCAGGCCATGTACGGCAACGTCCCCGCCCTCGTCGAGCGCGTCCGGGACACGCCCGCCCCCGCCCCCGCTCTCGTCGGCGGCTACCCGGGCGAGACCACCGACTTCCGGGCCACGCTGCTCGACCGGCTCCCGCTCGCCGTCGGGATCGTGCTGGTGGCGGCGTCCGTGATCCTCTTCCTGATGACCGGCAGTGTGCTGCTGCCCGCGAAGGCGACCGTGCTGAACCTGCTCAGCCTCTCGGTGATGTTCGGCTGCCTGGTGTGGGTCTTCCAGGACGGTCATCTGTCCGGGCTGCTCGGTTTCACGCCCACGGGGTCGATCGAGCCGAGCATCCCGGTGCTGATGTTCTGTGTGGCGTACGGGCTGTCCATGGACTACGAGGTCTTCCTGCTGGCCCGCATCAAGGAGGAGCACGAACGCACGGGGGACACCGGGCAGGCGGTCGGCGAGGGCATCCGCCGCAGTGCGCCTCTGATCACCGCCGCGGCCGGGATCCTCGCGCTGTCCTTCCTGTCGTACGCCACCTCGGGCGTCGTCTTCCTCAAGGAGCTCGGCATCGGCACGGCCCTGACGATCCTCGTCGACGCCACCCTCATCCGGGTCGTCCTGCTGCCGGTGACGATGCGGCTCGCCGGGCGGGCCAACTGGTGGGTGCCACGGCGTCTGCGGCGGTTGCGGATCAGGGAGCCCGAGGCCGCGGACGTACTTCGCGGGGAGTACGTGTGATCACCACGCTCGGCTGACGCCGCCCGGCGGCCTTCGCGTCTAGCGTGGCGGACATGGACGAGCAGCAGGCACGCCGGGGCGGCGGTCCGCCGATGTGGTGGCGGCACGGGCCGCCGTGGTGGAACCGGTGGGACGGGGAGGAGCGTGCACCCGGCTGGCCCTGGCGCTCCACCGTGCTGATCACGGTCTTCGTGCTGGCCGGCTCGAACTTCGCGGCCCGGGGCCAGCTGGACGACAGGGCCGCTCTCGACCCCTTCGCGCGTGTGCTGCTGTTCGTGGCGGCGGGACTGCTGCTGTGGCGCAAGCGGTATCCGGTGGCCGTCGTGTTCGGGACGTCGGTCGCCGCCACCGTGTACCTGGGCGCTGGTTATCCGTACGGGCCGGTCCTCGTGGCCGTCGCCGTGGCCTGCTTCAACGCGATCGTCAGGGGACATCGCAGGGCCGCCTGGGCCGCGATCGGGGTGTTCTGGGTCGGGCACGCGCTGGTGGCCCACTGGCTGTACCAGTGGCTGCCGCCGTCCGGTGACCAGGCCGCCCCGTGGGGGCAGGAGGGGGTGATCGCCGCCTGGGTCGCGGCCATCCTGGCGGTGTCGGAGCTGGCCAGGACGCGGCGCGAACAGTGGGTGCGGGAGGGGGCCGAGCGGGCGCAGGCGGCGCGGCGACGGGCCGACGAGGAGCGGCTGCGGATCGCCCGCGAGCTGCACGACGTCCTCGCGCACAGCATCAGCGTGATCAATGTGCAGGCCGGCGTCGGCCTCGCGCTCCTCGACAGCGACCCGGAGCAGGCACGCACGGCACTCACCACCATCAAGGCCAAGAGCAAGGAGGCGCTCGGCGAGGTCCGCCAGGTCCTGGACACCCTGCGCACGCCCGGCGACGCGCCGCGCAC
Source organism: Streptomyces sp. cf386 (assembly GCF_900103585.1). GTDB lineage: Bacteria > Actinomycetota > Actinomycetes > Streptomycetales > Streptomycetaceae > Streptomyces. The sequence goes on along the minus strand of NZ_FNHV01000001.1, from coordinate 303,998 downwards.
CCCGGCACCCGGTCTCGACCGCCTGCCCGAACTGGTGCGGGAGGCGGCGAGCGCGGGCCTCACCGTCGAGGTCGAGGGCGAGCCGCCCCGCCTCGCGCCGGGCACCGACCTCGCCGCGTTCCGGATCGTCCAGGAGGCCCTCACCAACGTCGTACGCCACTCGGGATCGCGGCACGCACGCGTGCACCTCGATCACGACGACGGAGCGACGCTACGGTTGCGTATCGACGACGACGGTCCGGCGGGCGGCGTCGACGCGGGCGGCAGCGGCAACGGACTCGCCGGAATGCGGGAGCGGGCGGCTGCGCTGGGTGGCACGATCGAGGCGGGTCCGCGCGCCGACGGAGGGTTCCGGGTGCTCGCCGTACTGCCGTTGAAGGCTTCTGCCGAGACGAAGGAGGACCGGTGATCCGGGTACTGCTCGCCGACGACCAGTCACTGGTGCGGGCCGGCTTCCGCGCGCTGCTCGACGCGCAGCCCGACATCGAGGTGGCGGGGGAGGCGCCCGACGGCGAGGAAGCGGTGCGCAGGGTACGCGAACTGCGGCCCGACGTCGTCCTGATGGACATCCGCATGCCGGTCCTCGACGGACTCGCCGCGACCCGCCGGATCACCGAGGACGGCGCCCTGGAGGGCGTCAAGGTGGTCATGCTGACCACCTTCGAACTCGACGAGTACGTCTTCGAGGCCATCCGCTCGGGCGCCTCCGGATTCCTGGTCAAGGACACCGAGCCGGAGGAACTCCTGCGCGCCGTACGGGCGGTGGTCGAGGGTGACGCGCTGCTCTCGCCCGGTGTGACCCGGCGCCTCATCGCCGAGTTCGCCGCCCGCTCCAAGGAGCCCGCGGCGGCCGACGCCCTGGCCGAACTCACCGAGCGCGAACGGGAGGTGATGGCGCTGGTCGGCATCGGACTGTCCAACGAGGAGATCGCCCGCCGTCTGGTGGTCAGCCCCCTCACCGCGAAGACCCACGTCAGCCGCACGATGGTGAAGCTCGGCGCCCGGGACCGGGCGCAACTCGTCGTCCTGGCCTACGAGTCGGGGTTGGTACGCCCCGGCTGGCTGGGCTGAGCCGCCCCGTCCCCGGTGCCCCTGCGCTGCCCGAAGCGGACCAGCACGCTGATGACACGGGCGAGGAACAGCACGGCGGCCGCGGTGGCGCCCACTCGCACCAGCGTGCCGCGTGCCCCGTCCCACAGATCGAAGACGAACGCCGGCCCAGCCACGGCCCCGAACAGCACGGCCGCCGCGAACGCCGCACTGCACAGCGCGTATCCGATCTCGACGGTGATCGCGTCCCGCTCGGCCTGACTGCGCCGTCCCCCCAACGTGCTCATACAGGGAGTTTCACAGGAGTGCGCCCGGCGGAGCAAGCGGGCTCCGCCGGGCGCACGGGGTAGGAGGCGGCCCCCTAGTCGCGTACGGTGACGCGCTCCGCCTCCTGGGACATGGACTTGGCGACCACCACGGTCGGCCGGCTACGGCGTGTGCGCAGCCCCGTGAGGGAGATCAGCAGGCCCGCGACCGCGATCAACGTGATCACGACCAGGCCGGGCAGGTAGCTGTCCAGGACGGCCTGCGGGGACGCCGGCTCCTTGGGAGTGTTCGCGGTCAGGACCGCCGTCACGACGGCCAGGAAGAGCGCGCCGCCGACCTGGACGGAGGTGTTGAGCAGCCCGGAGACCATGCCCTGCTCGTGCTCGTCGACGCCGTTCGTGGCCTGGACGTTGAGCGAGGGGAAGGTCAGCGCGAAGGCCGAGCCGACCAGCAGCATGGTGGGCAGGATCACCGCCGCGTAGACCGGGTCGAGGTCGATGCGCAGGAACAGGACGTAGCCCGCGACCATCAGGGCGAAGCCGATCGCGATCAGACGTGCCGTACCGAAGCGGTCGATGATCGCCCCGACCTTCGTCGCCGACAGCGCCACGAGCGCGCCCGCCGGCAGGAAGGCCAGCGCGGTGTGCAGCGCCGACCAGCCGAGCAGTTGCTGCATGTACAACGTGACCAGGAACTGGAAGCCGATGTAGCTGCCGACGAACGTCAACGCGCCCAGCTGGGCCCGCACTTGGGCGCCGGAGCGCAGCACGCCCAGTCGGATCAGCGGGCTCGGGCTGCGGCGCTCGACGCGGACGAAGGCCGTCAGCAGGACGACGACGGCGACGAAGGACAGGATCGTGCGGGCCGAGCCCCAGCCCACCTCGGGTGCCTCGACGACGGTGAAGACGAGCAGCAGCATCGAGGCGGTGCCGAGAACGGCGCCCGGAACGTCGTAGCCACCGGTGGTCCGTTCGCGCTCCGTGCGCGGCAGCAGCTTCAGGCCCGCGAACAGGGCGATCAGCGCGACAGGCGCGGGCAGCAGCATGGTGAGCCGCCAACTGGCCTCGGTGAGCAGGCCGGAGAAGACGAGCCCCATCGAGTAGCCGGTGGCGCCGCAGGTGGTGTAGATCGCCAGCGCGCGGTTGCGTACCGGGCCCTCGGCGAAGGTCGTGGTGATGATGGACAGGCCGGCGGGCGCGGTGAAGGCGGCGGCCAGGCCCTTGATGAAGCGGCTGGCGATCAGCAGCGGACCCGAGTCGACGAGCCCGCCGAGCAGGGACGCGAGCGCGAAGACGGCGAGGGCCACCAGGAAGACCTGACGTCGGCCCAGCAGGTCGGCGGTCCGTCCGCCGAGGAGGAGCAGGCCGCCGTAGCCCAGGATGTAGCCGCTGACGATCCATTGCAGGGTCGAGGTGGACAGGCCCAGGTCGGCGCCGATGGACGGCAGGGCGACACCGACCATCGACACGTCCAGCGCGTCCAGGAACATCGCGGCGCACAGCACCAGGAGGGTGCCCCACAGCCGGGGCGTCCAACGGCCCTCGGACGTGGGGTGGGTGAGCGGAGAGGTCATGGCGAAGACAGTACATGCGCATGCATCGAATGCAAATGCATTTAATGCCAGCGCAATGAACTGTGAACTCTGCTACGGTGCGCCCATGGCGGCGAAGAAGGCCGAACAGGCGCTCGTGGACCAGTGGCGGGACATCCTGGCGTTGCATGCGCGCACCCAGTGCGAACTCGACCGCGCTCTCCACCAACACGGGCTGTGCGCCAGCGATTTCGAGGTCCTGGACGTGCTGGCGGACGGTGCCTGCGCCTATCGCGTGCAGGAGATCTCCGAGCGCGTCCACCTGAGTCAGAGCGCGCTGTCGCGGCTGATCGCCCGGCTGGAGAAGGACGGGCTCGTCGAGCGCGGGATGTGTGCGGAGGACCGGCGGGGCGTGAAGGTGGCGCTCACGGTGAAAGGGCGCGCGCTGCACGGTGAGGTACTGCCCGTGCAGCGTGCGGTGTTGACCCGGATGCTGGCGGTCGGTCAGGCCGGCTGACCGTCCGTCACCGGCGTCAGCCGATCGCCGACCTCTCCCGCCACAGTGCGGCGAGCGAGACGTCACCCGTCACGCTCGGCACCGGCAGCCGGTTCCACAGCGCCAGGTACAACTGCGCGGCAGGACCGGCCACTTCGGCATCCGCGTCCCCGCCCGATGCGTCCCGCGTGGTCACGGGCGCTTCCGCCGACAGCCGTACGGTCCACACCGCGTCCGTGTCCGAGGCCCGCACCCGCAGCACGCGCGGCTCCTGCGTACGGACCCTGCTCCTGGAGCGGGCGTGGAATCCGCGGAGCAGTTCGTCGATCCCGTCCACCGCGAACTCCGTCGCGATGCCGGTCGGCGTGCCGCCGCGCGCCGACTCCGCGTCGAAGCGGTGGACGGTCGTCTCATGGGCCTGCCGCCGGGCCCAGAAGGCCAGGGGTGAGGGGTTGGGGGCGGGGTGGAAGGTCCAGCACTCCACGTCGGGCGCGGCTCCGGCGAGGGTGTCGACCAGGCGGCGGTGGCTGTCCCGGTACCAGGCCAGGAGCTCGGGGCCGTCGAGGGCGGGGCCGTCGCCCAGGGGCCTGGGCGAGGTGAGTGCCTGCGCGACGAACGCCGCGGCCCAGCGGTGCACCGTCCCCGTGTGCCGCAGCAGATCCCGTACCTGCCAGTCCGGACAGGTCGGCACCTTGGCGTCGACCCCGGCCTCCTCGGCGGCCGCGGCCAGCAGCAGACCTTCGCGGTCCAGGGTTCGAACGAACTCAGCGGTCTCCATGGGGGTGAGTGTGCCGGATGGAGCCCGGTCGAAGGGCAACGCCTTGACGGGACAGACGTAAGGGTTTCGTCATCACGCTCGGTGTATCCGGCGGGCCGTGCGTTCCGTTGAATGGGGTGTGAACAGGTCACTCTCAGGAAGTGGGACGGGCATGGGACGGGTGCGGAAGGTGCTGGGCAGGCCGCTGGGCATCGGATTGCTGGTGCTGGTCGTCGCCGCGGGCGGCTTCGGGCTCTACTGGTTCCAGCCCTGGAAGCTCTGGCAGGACCAGACGGTCGAGGAAGCCCTCCCCGGCGCGGTGGAACCTGCCGACGCGTCGTCCTCGGCGCCCGCGCCGAAGACGCTGGCCAGGGGCGAGCTGATCAGCCACGAGCACGCGACGTCGGGCACGGTGAGGGTCGTACGTCTGGCCGACGGCTCCCATGTCGTACGCCTGGAGAAGCTCGACACCAGCAATGGGCCGGACCTGCGGGTGTGGCTGACGGACGCGCCCGTGAAGAAGGGACCGGGCGGTTGGCGCGTGTTCGACGACGGCGAGCACGTCAGCCTCGGCAAGCTCAAAGGCAACAAGGGCAGCCAGAACTATGTCGTGCCGAACGACGTCGACCTCTCCCGCTACAGCAGCGTCAGCATTTGGTGCGACCGCTTCGACGTGTCGTTCGGGGCGGCGGAACTCGCGCGGGTCTGAAGGCGCTCAGGACCGGGTGGGGAACAGACAGAACTCGTTGCCGTCGGGGTCGGCGAGGACCCAGTGGTCCTCGTGGCGGGCCAGGGCGGTCGCGCCCAGGGCGGTGAGGCGGTCGATCTCGGTCTCCGGGGCGGGGGAGACCAGGTCAAGGTGCAGACGGTTCTTCCCGCGCTTGGGCTCCGGCACGAGCTGACACCACAGGCGAGGGCCGCCGGCTTGGGACTCGACCAGCACGGTCGGGTCGTCCTCCGGGCCGTCGATGCCCTGTGCGTGCAACCGGGCGAGTTCGGTGTCGTCGTAGGGGGCTACGGCGTAACCGTCGAGGGCGGCGGCCCAGAAACGGGCCGTGGCGGCCGGACGGGCACAGTCGATGACGATGTCGTGGAGTCGTGCCATCCGGTCATGATGCGGTCGGTGGGCGGGGCGGACAACGGTCGGCGGGGCGCCGCCGATCGCCGTGCCGGGGTATCGGGGCGAGGCCGGTCACGGTCCGGACGGCGACCCCGGTCGGTTCGGTGTCGCGCGGCGGGTCACGATGCCGATCAGGGTGGCGATCGCGGCCAGTACGGCGACGCTGGTGAGAGCGACGGGCAGGGAGAACCAGTCGGCCATGAAGCCGATGGCGGGCGGTCCGAGGAGCATGCCGCCGTAGCCGAGGGTGGAGGCGGTGGCGACGCCGCTCGGGCCGGCGAGGACGCCCGCGCGCTCGACGGCCACCGGAAAGAGGTTGGCGAGACCGAGTCCCGTGATCGCGAAACCGAGCAGCGCCGCCCACAGGGAGGGCGCGAGAGAGCCGAGCAGCATCCCGGCCGCCGCGGTGGCGCCGCCCGCGATGACCGTACGGCCGTGGCCGAGCCGTTCCAGGAGAGCCGTACCGCTGAGGCGGCCGATGGTCATGGCCAGCGCGAAGCAGGAGTAGCCGGCGGCGGCGACGCCCGGCGAGGCGTCCAGGTCCTGTTCGAGGTGCAGCGCGCCCCAGTCGGCCATGGCGCCCTCGCCGTAGGCCGTGCACAGGGCGATCAGGCCGAAGACGATCACCAGTCCGCGGGTTCTGGCGTCCAGGCGGCGCGGGCCGCCGCTCTCGGCGCGTACGGCGTTCGCGCCGGTCGGCGGCTCGTGACGCAGCAGCGTACGGCCCGCCACGGCCGTCACCAGCAGCCCGATCACGGTGAGGCCCAGCAGATGCCGGGTCGGGGAGAGAGCCCCCGCGACCAGCCCGCCGAGCCCCGCGCCGACCATGCCGCCCAGGCTGAAGGCCGCGTGGAAGCTGGGCATCACGGGTCGGCGCAGGGCGGTGACCAGGTCGACGGCGGCGCTGTTGAAGGCGACGTTGATGCTGCCGTAGGCGGCGCCGAAGAGGAGGAGCACGGCGCCGAGGGCGAGCACGGAGTGGGTGAGCGGGGGCAGGGCGACGCTGAGGGAGAGGAGGACCGCGCAGACCACGGTGACCTGGTGGGTGCCGTAGCGGCGGCAGAGCCGACCGGTGAGCGTCATGGTGAGGACGGCGCCCGCAGAGAGGCCGAGGAGGGCGAGGCCGAGGGCGCTGGCGGAGGCGCCGATCTGTTCCTTGATGGCGGGGATACGTACGACCCAGCCGGCGAAGAGGAATCCGTCGAGGGCGAAGAAGGCGGTGAGGGCGATGCGCAGGCGGGTCAGCGTGCTGCCGTTGCCCGGCACGGCGTTGTGCGTTCGGGGTTTGTTTATTAGCGGCACAAAATCAGGTTAGGTGCATGGTGCAGGCGAGGCAAGGGGGCCGAGGCTGTCCGGCACGGTCGGTGCGCGGCTCGCGGGCTCGGATGCTGCTGCCCGAAGAACGCCTAGAGGCGTGCGGCTGCCTCTACGATTGCCCCGTCGCCGTGAGTCCTGTACGACGCGACACGGCACAGCCACGTCCAAAGTGGCTGATCGTGGAGGGAGCGCAGTGTCGAATCCCCGGCTGGACGACCGTCTCGCGGTCGACGGCCCCGGTCAGGCCGACCGGTCCCGTCTCCCGGCAGGCGTCGGCCCGGAGCTGCTGCAGCGCGGCCTGGACCACCCGGTACTGACAGAAGTGCTACGTCATCTGATGGAGCGCCAGGCGCAGACGGTGGGTCTGCCGGTCGCGTACTACGAGGACAGTCCCTGAGGTGAGACGCGGTCCGGAAGGCGGAGCGGCGGCTTCGGCAGACGTGCACGCGTCGGCCCCGTGGCCGCACCGGCTGCTGGACGTGCCCGCCCTCCGGCAGGCCGGCACCTCGCCGGTGCCCTTTGAGCAGTTCGTCCTGAAGCTCAGCAGTCGTTGTAATTTGCTGTGCAGCTACTGCTATGTCTACACCGCGGCGGACGACTCCTGGCGCGGTCGTCCCCCGCGGATCCGGCAGGACGTGCTCGAGCGCAGCGCCGAACGGATCGGCGAGCACGTGGCCGGCCATGGTCTGCGCGGCATCAGGGTCGAGTTGCACGGGGGAGAGCCGCTGCTCGGTGGTGTGGACATCGCGTTGCGGCAGGTCTCCGAGGTGCGCGCCGCGGTACTGGCCGCTGCCGGGACGCACTGCGAGGTGCGGGTGAGCGTGCAGACGAACGGTACCCAGCTGACCGCCGACGGCGTGGGGCGGCTCGCGGCGGCCGGCGTCCGCGTCGGTGTCAGCCTCGACGGCGGCAGGGCCGAGCACAACAAGCGGCGCGTCGACCACGCCGGTCGGCCCGCCTGGGAGGCCGCCACCCGCGGTCTCGCCCTGCTCGCCCGCCACCCCGAGGCGTACGCCGGCCTGCTGTGCACCATCGACCTCGACCTGGACCCGGAGGACGTGTACGACTCCCTGATGGAGTTCCGTCCGGCCGCCCTCGACTTCTTGCTGCCGCACGCGAACTGGGAGTCGCCGCCCCCGGGCAAGGGGCCGTCCAGCGTCGGCTCGGCGCCGTACGGGGAATGGCTCGCCCAGGTCTTCGACCGCTGGTTCGACAGCGGCCGGCACCGGACCCGGATCCGGCTCTTCACCGAGATCATAGGGCTGCTCCTCGGCTTCCCCAGCCGCGCGGAAGCCGTCGGGCTCTCCCCGGTCGCCGCCGTGCTGGTGGAGACCGACGGCGCCATCGAGCAGGTGGACAGCCTCAAGGCCGCGTACGCCCAAGCACCCGCGACCGGCATGAACGTCTTCCGCAACAGCTTCGACGACGTGCTCGACCACCCCGGCATCGTGGCCCGGCAGTTGGGTGCGGGCGCGCTCGGCTCGGACTGCCTGGACTGTCCCGTGCTGCGCGTCTGCGGCGGAGGCCACTACGCCCACCGCTATCGCAGCGGCAGCGGCTTCCGCAACCGATCGGTCTACTGTTCGGATCTCGAACTGCTCATCCGGCATGTCGCACACAGAATTGAGCCGGTGTTGCGCTCGGGACCCCTCCTGCCCGATTGAACCGGTTCTCATTGCAAGCCAGTTGATCGCACGTCAGACTTCTTGTCGTGAGCACTGGCGGGGGAGGGGCCGCGGCGCGCGAAGTCTGGCGCGTCCAGAGCATCTGGTCGCAGGCGGCCGCCCGGCGCAGAACCGGTATCGCCCGGGCGCGCGCGGCCACGTTGTGCGCGGGGGTCGGCGCCGGCGTACTGGGCGCCGCCGCCGCACAACTCATGCCTCTCTCCCCGCCCGCCGGCCGGACGTTCGCCTTCCTGGCCCTGCTGGCCGCGGGATCGGCGCCGCTGACGGCCCTGGGTGCGTCGCCCGACCGGGTACGGCAGTGGACCCGGCTGCGCTCGGTCTCCGAGGAGCTCAAGAGCCAGGTGTACGTCTACCTGGCCGGGCTCGCCCAGTACCGGCAGTCGGCGCGGCGGGACGCGGAACTGCTGGACCGTACCGGCGCCGTGCTCGCCGAGATCGCCGACCTGGAGTCGGAAACCCACGGCATCCGTCCCGCCGACCGCCCACTGCCGCCCGTCACCGACACGGTCGGCTACGTCGAGCAGCGGCTGCGGCACCAACTCGAGAGCTACTACCGCCCCAAGGCCGACGAGATGGCCGGGCGGGCCCGGCTCGTGGAGCGCTGCGGTCAGGCGCTGGCCGCCCTCTCCGTGCTGCTCGGCGCGGCGGCCGGGGCCTTCGAGGCCCAGGCGGCGGCGGTCTGGATCCCCGTCGTCGCCGCCGTCACCGTCGCCGTGGTCTCCCACGGGGCGTCGGCGCGCTATGTGAGTCAGCAGATCGAGTACAGCATGACCGCCGGTGAACTGGAACGGCTGCTGCGGTGGTGGCAGCAGCGTGCCCCGGCCACGGACGCGGATGCCGACCGGCTGGCCGAGCGGACCGAGCACATCGTCTCGGTGCAGAACGAGGGCTGGATGGCCAAGTGGATCGCGGACTGAAGGCGGGGCGAGGGTGGTCAAGGTGTTCATCAGCCACAGCACCAGCTCGGACAAACGAACCGCCCGGCTGCGCGACGCCATCGCCCAGGGCCTGGAGGAACGGCAGTACACCGTCCTGCTCGACGTACGCTTACAACAGCCCGGCCGTCCCTGGCAGTTGAAGCTCGCGAGGTTCCTGGGCGAGTGCGATGCGGCCCTCGTCCTGGTGAACGAGGCCGCCCTCGGCTCGTCCTGGGTGCGCCGCGAGACCAACATCCTGCACTGGCGCAAGACCCTGCAGCCCGGCATGGTCCTGGTCACCGTGCTGGTGGGCGGGGTCAGTGCCGGGCAGCTGAGGGACTCCGCGCTGCGCTACCTGGCCGACGACGACGTGGAGCGGGTCAGAACTTGCGCGGAGGAGGAGATCGCCCAACTCGTCCGGCAGTTCCCCCGGATCCGCCGGACGCGGGACGACGCCGTGAGCGCCTGGCTCGACAACATCGGCATTCAACTCGCCGAGATCAAAGCCGACTCCACCTTCGCCAGAATCGCCCGGGAGCTGGACATCCCCGACGAGGAGCACACGGAGCTGATCCCCGGGATGGCCCCCGTGCTGCTGGCCTCGCAGATGCTCGACACGCACGATGTCGTAAAGCTGTGCAACGCGGTGCTGGTGGCCTGGGACGGCGGGCTCGACCGGGGCCGCACCGCCCGGCTGGCGACGATGATCCTTCCGGTCTGGGTCGATCGGGACGAGGCCCGGCGCATCGTGCGCGAGACCGACGGCTCCATCCGCCGCGTCGTCATCCTGAACGTCGACAGTCCGCTCATCGGGCAGCAGTACCTGCACCGGGCGTTCTGCGTCGACAGCAAGAGCTACTACATCGCCGAGGTGGCCGGACGCCCGCCCGGCGACGACGACCCGGAGTCCTACCTGCTGGACCAGTGCGAGAGCGCGGTCAGGGCCAAGTTCTGTCTGGGGGCGGACGAGGACCTGGACGGCCTGGAGGAACCCCGCAACTTCGGCCGCTTCTTCCTCCTGCTCGACGCCAAGCGATGCGACTTGGGGATCGTGCACCGGGTCATCGCCCAGCTCCACGAGAAGATCCCCTGGATGCACGTCCTGGTCATTCCCGGCCGGGGCGTCGACGTGCGGGAGTGCTGGCCGGGAAGCCCCGACGAAGTGCTGGTTCTCGACCCGCCGTTCGAGGCGGGCCATGAGACTCTGGTCAAGACCGTCGTGCGACGCGTGACCGACCATGTGGGTCCGATCAACGGGGGGTCGTGGTGAGCCAGGAACAGACCGGCGGGGGACAGCGGGGCGACGGCACGGCGGGGCCCGAATGGCTCGACACGCCCGACCGCGGCGACGGGCGCGTGTATGTCATGCCGTACGAGCTGGAGTTCGCGGTGAAGGTCGCCCTCGCCACCGGTCGGCCACTGCTGCTGCGGGGCATGCCGGGATCCGGGAAGTCCTCCCTGGCGCCGTTCATCGCCCGTCAACTGGGCTGGCGGTACTACGAGCACGTGGTCTCGTACCGCACCCAGCCGCGGGAACTCCTCTGGAACTTCGACAGCGTCCGCAGGCTCGGTGACGCCCAGGTCGCCGCCCGCCGCGGGGAGCGGCCCGACGACGCCAGCTACGTCCAGCCGGGCGTCCTGTGGTGGGCCCTGGCCCCCCGTTCGGCCCGAAGGCGCGGCAGGCCGGAGGACGCCGTGATCCCCGACCCCTGCCTGGACCCGTTCGAGAAGATCAACCGTGATCGCAGTCCCGACCATGCCGTCGTCCTCATCGACGAGATCGACAAGGCCGATCCGGACGTACCGAACAGCCTCCTCGTCCCGCTCGGCCTGCGCCGGTTCCTCGTCGCGGAGATCGGCGAGGAGATCCGTCCCGAACTGCCGGGTTCCGCACCACAGTCCACCGGGGAGAACGCCAGCCAGGCCCGTCACCTGGTGGTCCTCACCACCAACGAGGAACGCGAGCTTCCCCAGGCCCTGTTGCGCCGCTGCGTGGTGCACGTCCTTCCCGAGCACGACAGGGACATGCTCGTCCGTATCGCCAAAGAGCACATGCAGACCTGGCCCGGCGAGGTGACACCCGACGACGAGGAACTCGCCGAGTCGGTGGCCGACAAGCTGACCGAGGTCCGCGACGAGGCCGCCATGCAGGACGTACGTCGGCCGAGCACCGCCGAATACCTCGACGCCCTGCTCGCCTGCCGGTCGCTGGGCATCCGCCCCGACGGCGAAGAATGGCAGCTGCTGACCCGCAACGTGCTGATCAAACCGCAGCAGATGGCCGGTGACCCGGCATGAGGGGCGAGGCCTGGAGGGAAGACCTCCCGGGCGGCGAGATCTGGCTGGGAGACGTCGCCCGGGCCGCCCGGGCCCTGGGCGCCCGCTCCGCCGAGGACTACGCCCGGATCGCGGCCCTGCTCGGCATGGGCGGCTTACCGGCCGAACCCCCGCGCCCCGGCCCCGAACCGGCCCGTTCCGATGCTCCCGGATGGCAGGCGCCGGCGCGAGAGGAGGACCCCGAACGGCCACAACCGGACGCCGACCCGTCGGTCTTCGGGCAGAGCGACCGGCCGGCCTGCTCCGAGACGGTCACCGTCCTCGTTCCCGTCGACGAGCGGCCCCGGTCGCCCCATCGTTGGACCACGCCGACGCTGCCCCGCCCCCGTGGCCGGGACCAGGCCGGCCGGCGGCCTCCGCACCTGCCACTGCTCGCACCGCGCTCCACGGCCGCACTGCTCACCATGGTGCTCTCCCGGGTCACCCATGAGGGAGAACTCGACGTCGAGCGCGCCACGGAGGAACTGGCCCACGCCCGCCCGCTGACCGCCATTCCCCGGCTGCCGCTGCCCACCCTGCGGCACGGCGTGCAGATCCTCGCCGACACCTCCGGCGCGATGGAGCCCTTCGCGCGGGACGTGGAGGACGTCATCGGCCACATCCGGGCGCTCGCCGGTGTCGCCGGCACCCAGGTGCTGCGCTTCGCCGATGTACCCGTGCGCGGTGCGGGCCCCGGCTCCCGGGCCACCTGGCAGCGGCCCTACCGGCCACCGAGGCCGGGCGCGCGGGTCCTGATCCTCTCCGACCTCGGGGCCGGCGGCCCCGTCCTGAACCCCTGGCGCGCCACCGAACAGGAGTGGCGCGCCACCATCGACACGATCCGTCAGCGCGGCTGTGCCCCCGTGGCCCTGGTGCCCCTGCCCCAGCGGTACTGGCCACGCTGGGCACGCGGGCTGCTGCCCATGCTGTCCTGGGACCGCGGCACAACCGTCGGCATGGCGCTGGGGACCCGGCCTTGAGCGGGCGGTCACGGCCGGGCCGACCCCTGGCGGTGCTGCTCAGCATCGCCGCCCGGATCGACCCGGAGCTGATGCGAGCGGTCCGCCTGCGGGCGGCACCCGGCCTCGATGTCGCCGCCGAAGTCGACCTCTGGTTCGGGGACCTGGTCACTCATCGGGGGTTCGGCTACGTCGTGCTCAACCCGCAACTGCTCGGCGAGCTGCGCGCCGAACTCGCCGAGAAACTGCGGCAGGCGGGCGAGGGCGATCCCGTCCACCGTCTGTGGCCCACCTTTCAGAAGCTGCGCGCGGGACAGTCTCCCGCCATGGTCGCCCAGGAGACGGCGATCTGGCAGGCCGTCAGTGGGCACCCCGAGGCCGACCGGCACATCGACGAGACTCTGCAGCCCGCCCTGCGCGCCCTGGTCGAGGAGGAACGCGAGGGTGTCGCCACCTGGTTCACCGAAGCCTGGGAGAGCTTTCCGGAGCGCGTGCAGCGCTCGACCACCGCCTGGCAGCTGCTGACCCTCTCCGCGGTGCGGCTCTCCCACGACCCGCCCACCCCGCCGCGCCCGCAGCGGCTCGTACTCGCCGACGTCGCCGTCATCGCCGAGGGGTTGCCCAAGGCACGGCTGCACCTCGGCTGGGACGGCCCGCGCCTGATGCTCAGCGACACCCCCCTCGGCCCCGACCAGTTCGCCATCACCGTCCCGGACACCGATCCACGGGTCGTGGAACTGGTCACGTCCAGCTCCGTCCGGACCATTCTCGTGGGCCGGGACATGGCCGTGGAGGAGTGGGTGGGCCCCGCCGGAGGACTGCTGCACACCGCGGACGGAGCGACGTACGAACTGCCCTCCCCGATGGTCCCGCAGCCCTCACCCACTCTGTCGGCGGACCGCCCGGCCCGGACCGCGCAGCCCGGGGAGGACGACGGCTCCCAGCGCCGTGCCGCCGGGCACATCAGCATCTGCTTCGCAGGCGAGAGCCGCCCATGGGCCCAGTGGGCCGCCCACCAGATCGAACGGGCCGGCTGCACCACCACCGTGCTCCACTGGGACACCGCCTCCCGCACCCCCACCGAGTCCCTGGCCGCCCTGCTGGCCGCCCCGGGCCAGGTGCTCCTGCTCATCAACGAGCGCGCCCTGCGGGCCGACCTGCACGACGAGTCGGAGTGGTCCCAGGCCTTCCGGCTGGTCGTCGCCCCGCACCGGCACCGCTTCGCCGCCATCGCCCTGAGCGAGCCGCTGCCCGGCGCCACGGCCCTGCTGCGCCCCGTGGACGTGGCCGGACTCGACGAGGGCGAGGCCCGGCGCAAGGTCCTGGAGACGCTCGGCATCGAGGACCGCCCGGAATCCCGGCACGCCGACGGCCCCCGCTTCCCCAACGATCCGCCCCAGGCACGCGAGACACCCCGACGCAACGTCCACTTCACCGGTCGCAAGGACGACCTGGAGGAACTCTCCGAACTGCTGGCCGAACCCGGCCCCACCGGCGCCCGGGTCGTCCTGCACGGCATCTCGGGCGTCGGCAAGAGCCAGCTGGCCGTCGAGTACACCCATCGCTACGGCGACGGATACGACGTCGTGTGGTGGGTCAAGGCCGGCCCCACCGCCCGCGAGGAGTTCGCTGCGTTGGCCGTCCATCTCGAACTGGCGGTGGGCCGTGACGTCGGCGAGCGCGTCCGCGCCGTGCACAGCGCCCTGCGCGGCCGGAGCGGGCCGCGCCAACGCTGGTTGCTGATCTTCGACGCCGCGGACGACGTGGGCGAGATCCGCGATCTTCTCCCCGAAGGCCGCGGCGATGTGCTCGTCACCAGCCTCAGCCGCGACTGGGCCGGCATGCTCGGCTTCCAGGAGTACACCGTCCGCACATTCACCAGAAAGGAGAGTGCCGCCTTCATCCGCCGCCGGGCCCCGAGGTGCACCGAGGCCCAGACCGACCGCCTGGCCGAGGCCGCCCAGGACCTGCCGCTCGTGCTGGCCCAGACCACCGCCTGGCTGAGCGCCAACCCCGGCGAGTCCGTCGACGCTTACCTGGAGGCGCTGGATCGGCAGTCCCCGGAGGAGTTCGAGCTACGGATCGAGGACGACTACCCGGTCGGCTTCGTACGCACCTGGGTCCTGTTGCTCAACACCCTCAGGGAGCGCCACCCGGAGGCCGCCGAACTCATCGAGCTCATGGTCATGTTCTCGCCGGACGCCATCCCGCTGCGGCTCATCGCCGCCGCCCCGGCCGGTGTGTTCCGGCCCGGCAGTCTCGCCCGCACCGTGTCCGACTCCACCCGCTGGCAGACCGCCCTGGCCGGTCTCGCCGACCTCACCGCGATCCATCTGAGCTACACCCAGGACCCGTCGCTGGAATGGGGCGTCGAGTCCGCCCAGATGCACCGGCTCTACCACCGCTTCATCCGCGGCAACCTCACCGGCCGACGCTGGGCGGAGCTGTCCGCCGCTGCCTGCGGGGTCCTGGCCGCCGCCAACCCCGGCCGGCCGGCGGACCGACGCGAATGGCCCGCGTACACCCAGCTCATCCCGCATCTCGACTTCGCGGGCACACTCGACCGCGACGAACGCGGGGTGCGCAAGCTGGTGCTGGACTGCGTCGACACCCTCCGGCTGCGCGGTGAGTACGACACCGGACTGCGTCTGTGCCAGCAGGCAGTGGCCCGCTGGCGGCCCCGCCGTTCGGAGACCGACGCGGACATGCTGGTCCTGGTGCACCAGTACGCCAACCTGTTGCGCCGCGTGGGGCGTTACCGGGACGCGGAGGCCGTCGGCAAGACCGTGGTGGAACAGCTCGCCGGCACCCGCGAGCCCGACGACCCGGAACTGCTGCGCGCCAAGGACGGGCTGGGCGGCACCCTGATGGCCCTGGGCCAGTTCGAGCGGTCCCGGGAGTTGTTCGACGAGGTCTGGCGGGGTCACGCGAACCGGTCCGGACCCCAGGAGCCGTACGCGCTCAACGCCAAGAGCAACATGGCACTGACCCTCGGCCTGCTCGGCCGCTACGCCGAATCCCGGGCGATCCACCAGGAGTTGTTCGACCTGCGCATCCGCAGGCTGGGTCCCGACCACTACCAGACGCTGTACTCCGGCCTCTGTCTGGCCTGGATGACCCGGCTCCTCGGACGCTTCCGTCAGGCGCTGATCCTGCAGGAACAGAACGCGCGGCTGCACAGCCGCGTCCTCGGCCCCCACCATCCGCAGACCCTGCGTGCCGAGCACAACCTCGCCCAGTGCCTGCGGCGGGACGGGCAACTGGAGGCGGCAGCGGCCCTTTTCACCAGTGTCGTCGGCCGCTCACAGCAGCGGCAGGGCGAACTCCACCCCGAGACGCTGATGATGGCCTCCGACCGGGCCACCCTGCTGCGCGCGGGCAACCCGCGCCAGGCCCATGAGCTGACCCGCACCGTCTCCGAACGTTATCTGCGCCTGCTGGGCCCCGATCACCCCTACACCGCGGGCTCGCTCGGCAACCTCGCCCTCGCCCAGTGGGCCGACGGCGACGAACGCGGCGAGGCCGACGCCTCCGCACTCACCGCCTGGCGGCTGATGAGCCGCGCTGTCGGCGACGATCATCCCTGGGCCCTCGGCTGCCGCCTCAACCTGGCCGCCGGGCTGGCCCTGTCGGGGCAGACGTCGAGCGCGCTGGCGCACGACACGGACCTCCTCGAGGCCGCCGGCCGCCGGCTCGGCGCGGAACACCCCCTCACCCTCGCCGCCGCCACAGCCCGCGCCTGCGACCTGCGCACACTGGGCCGGACCGAGGAAGCCGAGGCGCTGCGGCAGGAGACCGTCACCCGGCTCCGGGACACCCTCGGGCCGCAGCATCCGCACACCAGGTCGGCGGAGGCGCTGAGGCGACCGCACTGGGACTTCGAACCGCAGCCCATCTGACCCCTCACCAGGACGCCGCACCCGGTACGGCGGCCGCCAAGGAGACCAGGCGCATGGACAGCCGGAGCACGGCCGAGGGCGGCCGGCACTTCACCATCAGCTACGCCGGGTTCAACCGGCCGTGGGCGGCCTGGGTCGGACACCAGCTGACCGCGCGCGGTCACAAGGTGGCCATGCAGCGCTGGGACCCCCGGGTGGACGTGCCCTTCGAGGAGGAGTTCGAGGCCCTGCTCGCCGCCCCCGGCTGCATCGTTCTGGTCCTCGACAACTGGTACTTCGGCCTCGGCCCCATCCCGGAGGACGACTGGGACCGAGTGCTGCGGCGGACCGTGCCCCGGCACACCGACCGGTTCGCGGCGGTCAGCGTCGCCACCCTGCCGGTGCCCGACTCCGTGTCCCTGCTGAACCCCGCCGACCTGCACGACCTGGACGAACAGGAGGCGGTCCGCAGGCTGCTGCGCAGGCTCTCCATCGACCCCGCCGACCCGCTGAGGCCGGCGTCCGCTGCCGGGCCCCGCTTCCCCAACGAGCCGCCCGCGGTACTCGACACCTTCCGCCGCAACCGCCGCTTCACCGGCCGGGACGCCGAACTGGAGCAGATCCGCGCTCTGTTGACCGCCACATGGCAGGAGCCGCAGCCCGTCACCCGGATCGTGCTGCACGGCAGCAGCGGAACCGGCAAGACACAGATAGCAGCCGAGTACACCCACCGCTTCGGCAACGACTACGACGTGGTGTGGTGGATCGACGCCACGCACCGCGCCAAGGCCCGCGAACGGCTTGCCGCGCTGGCCCCCCGGCTGGGACTGCCCGTGAGCGAGCGCATCGGAGAGCGGATCAGGGCCCTGTACGAGGCCGCGCGGTCCACCTCGAACGGGCGGTGGCTGCTGGTCTTCGACGGTGCCGAGGAGCCCGCCCAGCTGACCGACCTGCTGCCGGACCGGCACACCCACGTCCTGCTCACCGCCAGCACCCCGGACTGGTCCGCCGTACCGGGCACCCGCGTGCTGGACATCCGCCCCTTCACCCGACTGGAGAGTGTCGCCTACGTTCGCCGCCGGGCCCCCCGCCTCACGCCCGGCGAGGCCGACGAACTGGCCTCCTCCGTCCAGGACCTGCCGCTGCTGCTCGCCCAGACGGCCGCCTGGCTGCACGCCAACGAGGTGCCGACGCAGGAGTACGTACGGCGGCTGCGCGGCGCCTCCGATCCCCCCGAGACTGGGGAGACCGACGTCGGCTACCCGCTGGGCTTCCGCACCACCTGGACGACCACCCTCGCCACCCTCCGCGAGCGCCACCCCAAGGCCGCGGAGCTGCTGAGCCTGCTGGCCTTCTTCTCGCCCAACGAGATCCCCGTACGGCTGCTCACCGAAGTCCGCTACGGGGATCTGCCCGAGTCGCTGGACGACCTGGTCCGCGACCCGCGCTCCTGGCACCTGGCGCTGCGCCGGCTGTCCGAGTACACCGCGGTCCGCCTGGACTACGAGCAGGAACTGGCGGACAATCCGGCGGTCGAACAGGTCCGGATGCACCGGCTCTACCACCGGTTCCTGCGCGAGGCACTCGGCGAGCAGGAGCGCCAGGCCTACGCCGAGATCGCCTGCCAGGTACTCGTCGGCGCGGACCCCCGACGGCCGGGGGACACCCGCGACTGGGAGCGCTACGCGCTGCTGCTGCCGCACCTGGAGTTCGCCGGGGCCCTCGACTCGACCCGCACGGCCGTGCAGGAACTGGTGCTCAACTGCATCGAGTACCTGCGAGTGCGGGGCGAGTACCGCACCGCCCTGAAACTCTGCGACGAGGTGCTCGAACACTGGCAGCGGCACCTGGATCCCGCCCACGGCGCCCTGCTGATGCTGCAGCACCGGCTGTGCCACATCCTGCGGCAGGCCGGCCGCTACCCCGAGGCCGAGGAACGCGGCCGTGCGGTGGTGCACCGGCTCGCCGCCGTACGGCCCGAGGAACACCCCGAACTGCTGCGCGCCAAGGACGGGTTGGGCAGCACCCTGCTCGCCCTCGGCCGGTTCCAGCCGGCCCGGGACCTGTTCAAGGAGGCGGCGGCGCGCTTCGCCGACCAGTTCGGCACGGAGGCTCCGCAGACCCTGGCCTCCCGCCACAACCATGGCCTCGCCCTGCTCCTGCTCGGCCGCTACACGGAGGCCCGTGCCATCCACCGGGACGTACTCCAGATCCGCCAGCGCCGACTGCGCTCCCAGCACCACCTCACGCTGCTCTCCGGGACGGTGTACGCCCGGCTGATCCGTCTGCTCGGCGACTACCCGGAGTCCGTCTCGCGGCTCGAGCAGATCGTGCGCACGCTGCGGCAGATCTCGGACGAACGCCATCCGCAGTCCATCATGGCGGACCACCAGCTCGGCGTGTCCCGCCGCCGGGCCGGAGACATCGCGGAGGCCGGCGAGCGGCTGTCCGGAGCGGCCCGCCGGGCCGCCCAGGTTCTCGGCCCCGACCACCCCGACACCCTCGCCGTCGAGGCCGACTACGCCACCTTCCTGCGCGAACACGGCGAACTGGGCGCCGGTCTGCGGTCCGCCGAGTCCGTCGCGGTGCAGTACGGCCGCCTGCTGGGACCCCGACACCCGTACACCATCGGCACGTTGGGCAACCTGGGCCTGGCGCTCGGGCACGCGGGCGACCACCAGCAGGCCCTGCGGCTGGCCGAGGCGGCGCTGCGGGACATGGGCGAGGCGCTGGACGACGACCATCCGTGGACCCTCGGATGTGCCCTGAACGTCAGCGCCGCCCGCAGCCGCGCCTACGACGTCCAGGGCGCGTACGAGCTCAGCCGGGACACCGTACGGCGCGCCGCCCGGGTGCTCGGTGACGTGCATCCGCTGACCCTGGCGGCCAGGACCGCCCTGGCCGACGATCTGCGCGGTCTGGGCCAGGCCGTTGAGGCCGCCGGCCACGAGCGGGACGCGGTCCGTGCGTTCGACGACATCCTCGGCCCCGAGCACCCGCACACCCGGGACGCGCAGCGGCGGGTGCGCCCGCACTGGGACTTCGAACCGCAGCCGCTGTGATCGGGAATGTCATCGAGCGGCAACTGTTCTGTAAATCAGGGTATTTGTTGCACCATCAGCAGTGAGCCGCTCGATTTCCGTCATTCCTCCAGGAGCCTGCCCATGGTCGCAGGGCGTTTGGCCCACCCCCTTCACGTCTCCGTCGTCTACGCCGGCGTCAGCAACGGGTGGGCACAGTGGATCGCGTGGGTGCTCGCGCAGGAGGGCTGCACGGTCGCCGAGGTGCGCTGGTCGCCGCTCGGCAGGCTGCCCGACGTGTCGGAGCTGGAGGCATTCTTCGCCCAGCCCGGGCGGGCGCTGTTGGTGCTCGACGACTGGTACCTGCGGTTCGACACCGGCCGCAACCGGGAGTGGGCGCAGGTGCTGCACGAGGTGATGCCCCGCCTCCACGACCGGGTCGGAGCGGTCACGGTAACCACCCGGGCCCTGCCGGACGAGGCGGTGAGCCTCGGCGCGGTGACCCTGCGCGGCATCGGCCCGGAGGAAGCCCGGCGCCGGGTGCTGGCCAAGGTGGGGCTCGCGCCGAGCTCCCCGTACGCCCGGCAGGGGAAGGGCCCGCGCTATCCCGAGGACCCGCCGGCCGTGGCCAACACCCCGCGCCGCAATCCGAGGTTCACCGGGCGCGAGGACCTCCTGAACGAGGTGCACGACCTACTGAACTCGGGCAACGGCCACAGCCGCCGGGTACTGCTGCACGGGCCGCCCGGCGTCGGAAAGAGCCAGGCAGCCGCCGAGTATGCACGCCGGTTCGCCGGCGAGTACGACCTGATCTGGTGGGTCCCCGCCGCGACCAAGGCGGCGGCCAGGGAAGGCTTCGCCGGGCTGGCGAGGGAGGTGGGCCTCGGCGAGGGCGACCAGCTCACGGGACAGATCGAAACGGTGCAGGCGGCGCTGGAGCGGGATGAGAAGGGCCGCTGGCTGATCATCTTCGACGGTGCGGAGGACGTCGACGGGATAGCGGCACTGCTGCCCTCGGGCCTCGGCCAGGTGATGATCACGGCGCAGACCACGCGGTGGGCCGGGCACGGCGCCCAACTGCGGGAGCTACCGACGTTCGCCCGGGACGAGAGCGTCGCCTTCGCCTGCCGGCGGGCACCCCGACTGACCGAGGCACAGGCCGCCGAACTGGCCGCCGTGCTCGACGACCTGCCGCTGGTCATCGACCAGAGCGCCGCCTGGATCGACGCCCACCCGACCGCCGATGTCACCGGCTATGTGCGCGCCCTCGACGAGGGCGAACCACGGCCGGCCGGTGCGGAGGGTGCGACGGACCACGCCGCCGACGTGCCGCCCGCCCACCGGCAGGTGTGGGCACGGACCCTGGAGGCACTGGCCGACCGGTCTCCCGCGGTGCACAGGCTGCTGCTCCTGCTCACCTTCTTCTCGCCGGACATGCTGCCCGTTCGGCTGCTGCGCTCGGCCCGGCCCAGCGACCTGCCACCCCACCTCGCCGGCCTGGTCACCGAACCCGGCAACTGGGACACCGCCCTGCTCACGATCTCCGAACTAACTTCCATGCGGGTGGAGTTCGCCACCGATGCCCGGCAGGACTCCACCAGTGTCGTGTCGCTGCGCATGCACCGCAGCTTCCGCCGCTTCATCCGCGACGGCCTCACCCATGACACCGAGCGCGAGTACGCCGAGACGGCCGCACGGGTGCTGGTCGCCGCCGACCCCGGCGAGCCCGGCTCGCCCTGGAACTGGCACCGCTACGCCGAGATCCTCCCGCACCTCGAACCGTCCGGTTCCCTTGACTCCGACGACGCCGACGTCCGCAGGCTGCTGCTGAACTGCATCGACTACCTGCGGGTGCGGGGCGAGTACCAGGACGGCTGGGCACTGACCCGGCGCGTGCTGGAGAGGTGGCGGCGCACCTTCGAACCGACCGAGCGGCGCGTGCTGGCGGCCGCGCATCAGGAGGCGCGCATGCTGCGCGGCCTCGGCCGGTACGAGGAGGCGGAGCGGGCCGACCGGGCCATCCTGACGCTGTTCGCCGAGGTCGGCGTGGAGAACGGCATCAAACTGCTGCGCGCCAAGGATGGCCTCGGCGCCACCCTGATGGCCCGCGGCCGGTACGACGAGGCACGCGAGCTGTACGAGGAGGCGGCGCAGAACGCCGTGGACTGGCTGGACGAGCACTACGTGGCCCAGACCCTGCAGTTCCGCACCAACCTCGCCCTGGCCATGGGTATGCAGGGACACTATGAGGCCGCCTGTGCCCTGCACCGCGAGGTGTACGACCGGCGGGTCGGGCTGCTCGGCTCACGGGCACGCCGCACCCTGCAGTCCGGCTACTACACGGCCCGGATGCTGCGTCTGCTGGGCAGGCTGCGCGAGGCCCGCAGTCTCCAGGCGTACAACGTGCACCTGCTCCGCAGGACCCTGGACGAGGCCCACCGCCAGACCCTGCTCGCCGAGCACAACCTGGCCCTGTGCCTGCGGCGCGACGGCGAGCTGGAGGAGGCGCGGAAGATCATGCGGGAGGCACGCAAGCGGCTGATCGTGCTCAGTGGCGCCGACCATCCCGACGTCCTCATGGTGTCCCTCGACTACGCGATGCTGCTGCGGGTGCTCGGTGAGCGGAGCAAGGCCCGCGGCCTGGCCGAGGACAGCGCACAGTCGTACGCGGACCGCCTCGGCGAGTTGCACCCGTACGCGATCGGCGCCCGCAACAACTGCGCGCTGCTGCTCCTGGACGACGACGAGCCGGAGGCCGCCCACCGCCTTGCCGACCAGTCGATGCGGCAACTGCAGGACGCGATCGGGCGCGGTCATGTGTGGGCGGTGGGCTGTGCGATGAACTGTGCCGCCACGCTGGCCGCCGTGGGGGACGTGGAGGCCGCGGAGCGGCTCGGCAGGGACGCCCTCGACCGGGCGGTAGCCGCCGTCGGCTCCGACCATGTCCTGTCGGCCAACCTGCGGGCGGGCCTCGCCCAGGACCTGCGCGCACTGGGCCGTGTGGAGGAGGCGGACACCGTCGAACGCACGGCACTGACGACCCTCGCCACGAGCCATGGTCCCGATCACCAGCAGACCCTCTACATGCGCTCGGGGGCCCGCCCCTACTGGGACTTCGAGCCCCAGCCCACCTAGCCACGGCCAGGGCGGGTGCGGCCCGGACATGGCGTGAGCGGGACGTCACCCTCCCCCGAAGGTGGCGTCCCGCTCACTTCCCCCGGCGCCGGACAGTGGACGATGGCGTCCGTGCGCGTCAGCGGATCCGTGCCGTCACCAGCACATGACCGCCGTCTCTCCCGAACCCCAGCTGGAGTACAGGCGCACCCGGACGAAATAGCGGCGGCCCTTGACGAGGCGGGCCTTGACCGTGGCGTTGTGCGGGGTGCCGCCGTCGTCGTGGGCGGTGAGGTAGCGGGGTTCGCCGTCCCGCTCCTCGAAGACCACGACGACCGTGTCGCTGTCGCCGAAGGTGCCCACGGTGTACTCGCGGGTCTCCGGGGGCTCGACGACGAAGTCGGCCTGCTGCGCCGGGCCCAGCCGCAGCGGTACCGAGCGGAACGGCACCAGGTCTTGCGCCCCCGGCGGCTCGGCCGACGGGTACCAGCGGCGGACGAACTCCTTGTCGGCCCGGGACAGCGCGCCGGGCGGGTTCAGGCCGCCGCGGAACTGTTCCGGCTCCAGGATCAGCCCGGCCGAGAACGGGTACTCCATGATCGAGTGCGGGTCCCAGACGGAACCGTTGACCTCGTTCGGGTCCAGCTTGCGCAGGATGTTGAAGAACGTCTTGTCCCGGCTCCAGAAGTTCGGCGGGCCCGCCAGATCGGTGTACACGGCCTCGTCGTCCCAGTGGATGCCGGCGAACGGGCTCTGGTGCTCGTGCAGCAGGCCGAGCGCGTGCCCGATCTCGTGCAGGGCCGTGCCGCGCTCCCCGGGCACGGTCAGGTCCCAGCCGAAGTTCATGGTGCGTTCGTTCAGGCCGACCTGGAGCGCGTCCTTGCCCACGGTCGACCAGGAGCCGTCACCGAGCTGGAACCCGATGCGCAGTTCGGCCTCCGAGCGGTCGGCCACCTCCACGAACGACAGCCCGATGCCCAGGGCCTGCCACTCCTGGAAGCACTCGCGCACGACGTCCCGCTGCTCCTTGCTGCCGACCCAGGAAACATGCCGGGCCTTGCCGGTCTCCGGATCGGGGATCACGGATCCGTCGGAGTCCCGGTCGAAGAAGTGGTAGTGCAGCACGGTGCCGTTGACCCACATCCGGCGTCCGCCGATGAGCGCACTGAGCCGCTCGGCGGCCAGCCCCGGCGCGAAGGCGGGGGCCGACGCCTGCGCGAGGGAGCAGTAGCGTGCGGTCATGCGAACAGGGTGCCGTCGACGCGTCGCGGGCGCCTGAGTCGGGGGCTACTCAAGTACCCGTGTATCAAGGGTGAGTCACCGCGCTCCTATTGCCGTGATGACTTGGGAACGTGACGCGAAAACCCTTGAGCTGCCCTGGCCGTTCACCGGCCGGGAGGACGAACTCGAACTGGTCCGAAGGGCCTCGACCGCCGGCCGGCCCGGCATCGTCATCACGGGACCGGCGGGCTGCGGCAAGACCCGGCTCGTCACCGAGGCCGTCCGCGGCACCGACTGCGCCAGGGTGGCCGGCACCCCCGAGACCCGCCGCATCCGCTTGGCCGCGTTCGCGCACCTCGTACCCGAGACCGCCACCCTGCACGACGCCTTCCAGCACCTGACCGGCGTACGGCTGCTGCTCGTGGACGACGCGCATCTGCTCGACGACGCCTCGGCCGCCCTCGTCCACCAACTGGCCGTGCACGGACGCACCCGGCTCCTGGTCGTCACCACCGACGGCGCCCCGGTCCCGGGCGCGATCTCCCGCCTGTGGACCGGCGAACTCCTGCCCCGCCTCACCCTGGAGCCGCTGCCCCATGAGGAGACCGTCCACCTGCTGGCGGGCGGAGCCGGCGGCGCGGCCCTCGAACCGCTCACCGTGAACCGGCTGTACCGCCTGTGCCAGGGGAACCTGCGACTGCTGCGCGAGCTGGTGGACGCGATGCGCGAGCGCGGGCTGCTGACCCGGGTTCCGGAGTCGGACGAGTGGGCGTGGCGCGGCCCGGTGCCGGTCACCGCGACCGTGCGCGAGCGCACCGCACACGTCCTCGACCGCAGCCGCCCCGACGAGCGCGAGACGCTCGAACGCCTCGCCTTCGCCGAGCCGTTGCCCCTGGACCTGGCGCGGGACCGACTCGATCTGCACACCCTCGAACATCTGGAGGCCGACGCCCTGGTCCACATCGACGACCAGGGCGCCGTCCGCCTCGCCCACCCCCTGCACGGCCCGGTGCTGCGGGCCGCGGCCGGCAGGCTCCGGGCGAGGCGGCTGTCCCGTACGCCGGACCAGTGCGGCCCCGCCCTCGACGCCGAGCGGGCCGCGCTGACCCGGCGCATCGAGCGGGCGGACGTACGGGAGATGCCGGCGCCCGTGGGGGAGTGGCTGGTGGCGGAGGGCGCGCCGGTGCCGGCCGGGTACGCGGCCGTACGTGCCCGGTTCGCGCGGTTGCGCGGCGAGCTGCGGGAGGCGGCGGCGTGGGCGCGGGAGGGGCTGCGGGACGGCGACGACGATCCGTCCTGCCGCCTCGAACTCGCCCTCGCCACAGCGCAGTCGGGCGACACGACGGCCGCGCACGAGATCCTGGGTGGCCGCCCCCACGGGGGTGGGGCGGTCACCCGGCCTGTCACGGCTCGCGGCGACACCGTCGGGGTTGTCCCGGCGGGCATCGGTGACGCGCACGGGGCTGTGGGCGTGTTCCCCGGCGCCGACGACACGGCTGTCGAGGCGCTCGCCGGTGACGCCTACGACGCCGTCCGCCTGGGCACCCCCCAGCTCGCCGAGGGCCGCCTGACCGGCGTCTTCGCCGCGCATGCCGACGCGCTCGCCCAGGGCGACGGCGCCGCGCTCGACCGGGTCGCCGAACAGCTGGAGGAGCGCGGCTTCCTGCTCTTCGCGGCCGAGGCGCACGCCCAGGCCGTACGGGCCCACCGCGACCCGCGTGCCGCACGCACCGCACGCACGCGTGCCGTCGCCCTGGCCCGCCGCTGCCAGGGCGCCCGCACCCCCGCACTGTCCGGGCTGGTCCTCGGCGAACTGACTGCCCGGCAACGACAGATCGTCACGCTGGCCGCCGCAGGACTGAGCAACCGGCAGATCGCCGAGAAGCTCACCCTGTCCGTCCGCACGGTCGGCAACCACCTCTACAGCGCCTACGCCCGCCTGGGCGCCAGCGACCGCGGCGCACTGCCGTGGCTGGTGGAACTGCCGGACACGCAGTCCGCATAAGGGAGTTGAGCTGGGAGCTGGGCAGGCACCATGGGGTATGACCCATCGGTCACGACCCATCGATCACGACCGATCAGTCCGCCCCGAACGCCGAGAACGCCCACCCCGTCGCCTGGTGCAGCGCGTCGCCCGGCAGCGCCGCCCGGGCGTCGCGCAGTGCCTCCGCCAGGGAGAGCCCCTCGCTCAGGCCCTTGTGCAGGGCCAGCATCAGGGGCACCACCGCGGCGTCGTTGACGGGCGCGCTGGCCGCCACCACGCCCGCCGTGCCCAGCGGCAGCAACGCGGTGACCAAGCCGAGCAGTTCGTCGGCGCCGACGGAGGCGAAGCGGGCGGTGTCGCAGCAGGAGAGGATGATCCGGTACGGGCTGCGGTCCAGACGCTCGAAGTCGTGGACGACGATCGGCCCGTCGGCCATCCGCAGCGACGAGAACAGGGGGCTGTCCGCGCGGAACGTGCCATGGGCCGCGATATGGGCCAGCTCGGCACCGTCCAGCTCCTCCAGTACGCGCGGCACGCGCGCGTCCGCGTGCTCCAGCACGACCGCGCCGCCGTACCGGCAGGCGAGGTGGGGCACCTCCGCGCCGCCGGTCGCCAGACCCGGCCCGCGCACCAGCACCTGGCGCCCTCCGGGCGGCGGCTCGGTCTCCCGCGCGCGCAGCCAACTGCTCGCCGACGGCGACACGCTGAGCACCCTCTCCCGCAGCGACGGCAGCAGCGCCCACGGCACCCGGTGCAGCCGGGCCGGGGGTACGACCACGACGGGCCCGTCGCCCAGATGAGCCGCGGCCGGACCGAGCAGCAACTCCTCCAGGCGCCGCCCCGCCGCTTCGACGATCGGCAGCCGCGCATCCGCACCGGGATGGGCCAGCCGCCGCAGCCCGGCCTGGACGTGCTCGGCCTCCGTCTCCGCCTCGGCCAGCAACCCGGCCTCGAACCGGCGCACCCGCCCCTGCCCGCACAGCAGCACCTGAACCCGCCCGTCCAGCACGGCGAGTTCGACCAACCGCACGTCGTCACCCAGCCGCTGAAGCAGTCGGCCCGGGTCGAAGCGGTAGCCGTCGCCGGGCGTGTCGCCGCGCAGGTGCAGGGTCCGGGAGCGGATCTCCCGCTCCAGGCGACGCTGTTCGCGCTCCAGCGCCGGAACGGGACGGGCCTCCATACGGGCTGCCTCCGCGCGGGCCGCGATCTCCCGGAACGCGGTCAGGTCGCTCTGCAGCTCCGGATCGGCCGGCGGCCGGGTCGGCGGGGTCGACAGTGCGGTGGCCCGCCAGCGCTCGCTCCACACCAGCAGCCGCCGCGGACTGCCGGAGTCGAGGCTCGCCTGCTGGGCCAGCGCGGCCAGTTCGGCGCCCTGCGCGGTGGCGCGGGCCCTGAGCTCCGACGCGCCGAGCGTCATCCGGTGGGCGTCGAGCACGTCCAGGCCGCGTCGGCAGGCCTCCAGGACACCCCGCCCCGAACCTGCCGCCTGCGCCCGCAATGCCTGCGCCGCCCAGCCCGTCATCCTCGCCAGCGGCGGCCCGCTGCGCCTGCTGCGGGCGGCGACGGCCAGATGCCGCTCGGCGTCGGCCCGCCAGCCCAGGTTCAGGGCGATCCGGCCCGCGAGCAGCGAGGCCTCCGGCGCGGCCGGCGCGCCGAAGGAGGCCAGCCGTTCGGCGACCGCCGCCGTGTCGGCCACCAGCCGACCCGAACTGCGCCCGGCGGCGACCCGGGCCTCGATCAGCACCAGCCGGGCATGCGTCTCCCACCAGCTGCGCCGCTGCCCCGCGAACAGCCGTACGGCCATGTCGGCGCGCGCGATCGCGGTGTGCGCCTCGCCCGCCAGCCGGGCGGCACGCGCGGCGGCCAGCAGCAGTTCCGCCTTGCGGGTGGACTGGCCGCCGATGCCGTCGAGCACGGCGATCGCCGCGTCGGCCTCGGCCAGCGCCTCCGGGGCGAGCCCCGCGGCCATCAGCACCTCGCAGCGGCGGATGTTGAGCATGAAGGTCGGCGTGCCGAGCTTGGCGTACCGCTCCTCGGCCTCGTCGAGCAGCCGCAGCGCAGCCGGGATGTCGCCCGACCGGAAGGCGGCGAGTCCCCGGCTCTCCACCGCGTCGGCCTTGTCGTGCTCCTGGCCCGTGGTGTCCCACAGCGCCTCGGCCGCGGTGAAGTCGGCGTCCGCGCGGTCCACCGCGCCGACCGCCAGATGCACGGTCGCGCGCAGCGTCAGCGCTCGCGCCGTCCAGATGACGTCCTCGGCCTGCCGCAGCACGGGAATCGCCTTGCGCACATCCTCCAGCGCCTCGCGGTGGTGGCCCAGGACCCAGCGGGCGTAGGCCCGGCGGAACAGCACGCGCGCGCGGGTGTGTCCGCTCCCGCGCACGACCCCACGCTCCAGCGCGGCCAGCCCCTGCTGAGTGCGCCCCGCATGCACCAACGCGACCCCGAGCGCCGCCAGGACGTCCGCCTCCCGGTCGGCCGATTCCGCCCGTGCCGCGAGATCCCGGGCACGCCGCAGGTGCTGGAGGGCGATGCGCATGTCGCCCCAGTCCCGCTGCCAGATGCCGATCACCTGGTGGGCGACGGAGGCGTGCAACGGCGACGGATCGGCATCGAGCACCCGTTCCGCCCTCGCCAGCGCGTCGTTCGGGGCGGCGAACACCATCGGCAGCAGTTGGAGAACCGAGTCGCTTCCCGCTGTCACTCCACGGATGGTAGTTGCCGCGGAACCATGCCACACCGGTTTGGCGCTGTATCAATCAGCGACCGCACGGCTCTGACTGACGAACGTCGCCTCAGGGGGAGGACCCGCCATGGCACCACAGCGATTCCACGAGCAGTTCGACCAGATCCAGCGCTCCATGCCCGACGTCCCCCTCGCGATGGGACCGGACGACTCCGCCGAGTTCATCTACGAGAAGGGCTACGTGCTGGTCCGTGACGGCGAGGACGCCCGCCTCGTCGAGGACACCGTGCGGGCGCACTTCACCGCCGACCCCGACCTGGTGCAGGACAACGTGCGCCGCGCGAGCCCGCAGACCAACCGCTCGGGCATCACCCGCATCCGGGTCGGTGACCCCGGCGAGGGCGACCGGGAGGGCGACCGCCCCGTCGCGCATGCCCTGCGCGCCCTGCGGGACACCGAGGGCCGGGCCGGACGCCGGCTGGTCAGCCGCAACCACCTGGTGTCGATCGCGGTCAACTCCTGCCCCGGTGACGAACCCGTGCCCGTCACCGAGCCCGGCGGACTCAACCCGGCGGCGGCCGACGGCACCCACGACGCGGACAGCGCCGTCGGCGTCCTGGTCATCGACACCGGGCTCATGCACGACTTCCGGTCCTCCGCGCTGCTCGCCCACACCGACGGCGACGCGCAGGTCAAGGAGTGCGACGACGACGGAGTCCTCCAGCAGTACGTCGGCCACGGCACGTTCATCGCCGGACTCGTCGCCGCCGTCGCGCCCAACACGAACATCACGGTCCGCAACTCCCTGAACGACGCGGGCGCCATCCTGGAGTCCGAGTTCGGCGAGAAGCTCTTCGAGGCCGTCGACGCGGGCGGCTGGCCCGACATCCTCAGCCTCTCCGCCGGCACCTCCAACGGCCGCACCGACGGCCTGCTGGGCGTCGAGGCCTTCATGCGGGAGTTGCGCGAACAGCGCACCCTGCTCGTCGCCGCGGCCGGCAACAACGGCAGCGCCACGCCGTTCTGGCCCGCCGCCTACGCCGACCTGCCCGACTACCAGGACGTCGTGCTGTCGGTCGGAGCGCTGCGCGCCGACGGCGAGTTCGGCGCCTGCTTCAGCAACCACGGCGGCTGGGTGAAGGCGTACGCGCCCGGCGAGCGGCTCACCAGCGTCCTGACGGGCTTCGACGCGCCCATGCCGTACGTCTACCAGCACTCCACCTACGACGCCTGCCGCTACGGCTTCGGCTACACCTGCACCTGTGTGTCCCCGCGCCACACCGGCGTGTTGAGCGAGCAGGGCGGCACCACCGAGCCCGACCAGGTGATGTTCGAGGGATTCGCGCACTGGAGCGGCACCTCGTTCGCCACTCCGCTCGTCGCCGGCATGATCGCCGCCCACATGACCGCACAGCAGGAGAGCGACCCGCGTGTCGCCCGGTACAAGATGCTCGCGGCGAACTCCGGGTACGCGGAGGTGCGGGGGGCGCATGTACCGGCACTTCGCCCCCCGACCTGGCGCCCTGTCCCCGTCGTACCTCCGGCTCCTCGGTCATGAGGGTCGGAACCGTCCCCTCCGCGGCGTACGATGACTTGCCGTACACGAGGGGTGGGACAGTGGACCGAGCAGATGTCGGTGCGTTGGTCCAGTCCGCCGTCGACGGTGATGCGGCGGCCTGGAAGGCGCTCGTTGAGGGGCTGAGCCCACTGGTGTGGTCGGTCGTGCGCGCGCACCGGCTTGGGGACGCCGACGCCCATGAGGTCTATCAGACCGTGTGGTTCCGCTTCGCCCAGCATCTCGGGCGCATCCGTGAACCCGAGAAGGCCGGGTCCTGGCTCGCGAGCACCGCGCGGCACGAGTGCCTGAAGGTGCTCAAGAGCTTAAGGCGACTGACCGTGACGAACGATCCGCAGCTGCTCGACCGGGTCAGCGAGGACCGTACGCCCGAACAGTCGCTCCTGGACTCGGAGGAGGCCGCCGCGGAGTCGGAGCGCATCCGCTGGATGTGGCAGGAGTTCGAGGAACTCGGCGACCGCTGCCGCCAGTTGCTGCGTGTGCTGATGGCCTCGCCGCCGCCCAGCTACCAGGAGGTGTCCGCCGCACTGGGCATCGCCGTGGGCAGCATCGGGCCGCTGCGCCAGCGCTGTCTGCGCCGACTTCGGGCCCGACTCGACGCACGGGGAGCGCTGTGAACGACGACATGCACGACGAAGTGACGGGCGGGTCGGGCGAAGAGCCCCTCGGCGACGACGGGTTCGACATCGAGCTGCTGGAGGAGGAGCTCCGGCAGGCCGCCGCCATCCTGGACCCCGTGCCGGCGCAGCTGCGGCAGATGGCCGTCGAGGCGTTCGCGCTGCACGATCTGGACGCCCGTATCGCCGAGTTGACGTTCGACTCGGTGGTGGACGCCATTCCGGTCAGGGGAGCGACGGACGTGCCGCGGATGCTGACCTTCCGCGCGGGCGAGGTGACCGTCGACGTGGAGGTGACCGCGCAGGGGCTGATGGGGCAGGTGCTGCCCCCGCAGCAGGCGCGGATCGAGGTGCTCTGCGGTCCGCAGTCGGCCACGCCGGTCGTGGCCGACGCCATGGGCCGCTTCACCAGCGACGCCCCGCCGAACGGCCCCTTCGCCCTGCGGCTGCGCACCGGCGGCGAGGTCGTGGTCACGGAGTGGCTGCGCGCCTGACCCATCGGGTCAGCGTGAAGCGACGTCCACCAGCGCGGCCAGGGCATCCGTGAGCCGGGCGAGTCCGGGATGAACCGGACCGCCCGGCTCCGCCATGTACGTGTCCCGGCGGATCTCGATCATCAGGGCACCGACGCGCGGTTCGCTGCCGTAGAACTCCAGCGGGACGTAGGTGCCGCTGAACGGGCTGTCCAGCCCCGTCTCCCCGCACGGTGCGAACGCCTCCCGGGCCGCGGCGAGCAGCTCGGGCGGCGTGTGGAAGGAGTCGGTGCCCAGGCAGACCGGCGGGCGCGGGCCCTCGCCGTGCAGTTCGTAGGGGAGCGACGCGGTGGGATAGGAGTGCACGTCGATGATCACGGCCCGTCCCGTGGCGGCCAGTCGCTGAGTGACGGCGTCGGTCATCGCCAGGGCGTACGGCTCGAAGTAGCGCGAGACCAACGGCGCGGGGTCGAAGTCGTCGGGCCGCAGCGCCTCCCGATGGGTGGTTCGCGTGTATACGGCGCCCATCCCGACGGCGAGCATCTCCTCCCGCTCGTCCGGGAACCGCTCGGGGTCGACGACCAGCCGGGACAGCCGGTTCACGAACCGCCACGGGGTGACCTCCGACGCCCCGGCAGCCTCCTCCGCGAGCCGCGCGGTGTGCGCGTCGACGATGTGGTCCAACTCCCGCTCCAGCGCGGAGTCGCCCAACACGATCCCCGCGCGCACCTCCGGCGGTATCTCCCGCGCCGAGTGCGGCACATGCAGGATCACCGGCGATTCCTCGGCCCCGGGGAGCAACTCGAACGACGGCAGGGCAGAGGTCATGGGGGCTGCTCCGGGGGCGTTGTCAGTGGGGTGGTGCACCATCACAGCATGAACATCAGCAACCAGCAGGTGGCCGCCCACT
The DNA here is from genome assembly GCF_900103585.1 of Streptomyces sp. cf386. Taxonomy (GTDB): domain Bacteria; phylum Actinomycetota; class Actinomycetes; order Streptomycetales; family Streptomycetaceae; genus Streptomyces. The sequence continues at coordinate 272,107 of NZ_FNHV01000001.1, read as the reverse complement.
CGTTCCTGCGCATGCTGTACAAGGACGACTACTACCCCGACCACGTGGTGGACCAGGGCAAGGCGATCCTGCTGCGGTTGTGCGAGCGCATCGAGGCCGAGCGGCCCGCCGACCTGGCCGCGCTGTACACGCTCACGCAGGCGTCCACCGACGAGTTCAACGTCCTTCAGGACGCGTTCTGGGCCGCCGGGAGCGAGCTCGAGACCGTCGCGCGCGAGGAGATAGGCGAGGAGTTCTGGTTCGTGGCCCAGGCCTACGGCTTCGCGGATGCGGATGCGGAGGAACTGATCGCTACGAGGGACTGGTGAGGTAGGTCGGAGCGCAGACGGCTCCGCCCCGGCGGGCGGGTGCCTGCCGGGGCGGAGACTTCAGGGCCGTAGGGCCGGGACCTCGGGCGAGGAACCGCGGGCCACGGGCGTCAGCTCAGGGAAGCCAGCGCCTCGTTCCAGGTGGCCGACGGGCGCATGACCGCGGCGGCCTTGGCCGGGTCGGGCTGGTAGTAGCCGCCGATCTCGGCCGGCTTGCCCTGGACGGCGTTCAGCTCGTCGACGATCTTCTGCTCGTTGGCGGTGAGCGTCTCGGCGAGCGGGGCGAAGGCCTTCGCCAGGTCCGCGTCGTCGGTCTGCTTGGCCAGCTCCTGCGCCCAGTACAGGGACAGGAAGAAGTGGCTGCCGCGGTTGTCGATGCCGCCGACGCGACGGGTCGGGGACTTGTCCTCGTTGAGGAAGGTCGCCGTGGCGCGGTCGAGGGTGTCGGCGAGGACCTTGGCCTTGGCGTTGCCGGTGGCGGTCGCGTACTGCTCCAGAGAGGGGACCAGCGCGAAGAACTCGCCCAGCGAGTCCCAGCGAAGGTAGTTCTCCTTGACCAGCTGCTGGACGTGCTTCGGCGCGGAGCCGCCGGCGCCCGTCTCGAACAGGCCGCCGCCCGCCATCAGCGGGACGACCGACAGCATCTTGGCGCTGGTGCCCAGCTCCAGGATCGGGAACAGGTCGGTGAGGTAGTCACGCAGGACGTTGCCCGTCACCGAGATCGTGTTCTCGCCGCGGCGGATGCGCTCCACCGACAGCTTGGTCGCCTCGACCGGGGCGAGGATGCGGATGTCCAGACCCTCGGTGTCGTGCTCCGGCAGGTACGCGTTGATCTTGGCGATCAGGTTGGCGTCGTGCGCGCGGGTCTCGTCCAGCCAGAAGACGGCCGGGTCGCCGGTGGCGCGGGCGCGGGTGACGGCGAGCTTCACCCAGTCCTTGATCGGCGCGTCCTTGGTCTGGCAGGCGCGGAAGATGTCGCCCTCGGCGACCGGCTGCTCGATGACGGCGTTGCCGGCCTGGTCGACCAGCCGGACCGTGCCGGCGGCCGCGATCTCGAAGGTCTTGTCGTGCGAGCCGTACTCCTCGGCCTTCTGCGCCATGAGGCCGACGTTCGGGACCGAGCCCATGGTCGACGGGTCGTAGGCGCCGTTGGCGCGGCAGTCGTCGATCGCGACCTGGTAGACACCGGCGTACGACGAGTCCGGCAGGACCGCGAGGGTGTCGGCCTCCTGGCCGTCCGGGCCCCACATGTGGCCGGAGGTGCGGATCATGGCCGGCATCGAGGCGTCGACGATCACGTCGGACGGCACGTGCAGGTTGGTGATGCCCTTGTCGGAGTCGACCATGGCCAGCGCCGGGCCCTCGGCGATCTCGGCCTCGAAGGACGCCTTGATCTCGGCGCCGTTCGGCAGCGCGTCCAGGCCCTTGAGGATGCCGCCCAGACCGTCGTTCGGGGACAGACCGGCGGCGGCGAGCGTCTCGCCGTACTTCTCGAAGGTCTTCGGGAAGAAGGCGCGCACCACGTGACCGAAGACGATCGGGTCGGAGACCTTCATCATCGTGGCCTTGAGGTGCACGGAGAACAGGACGTCCTCGGCCTTGGCCCTGGCGACCTGCGCGGTCAGGAACTCGCGCAGCGCGGCGACCCGCATCACGGAGGCGTCGACGACCTCACCGGCGAGGACCGGTACCGACTCGCGCAGCACGGTCGTGGTGCCGTCCTCGGCGATGAGCTCGATCCGCAGCGAGCCCGCCTCGGAGATCACGACGGACTTCTCGGTGGAGCGGAAGTCGTTCTCGCCCATGGTCGCCACGTTCGTCTTGGACTCGGGGGTCCAGGCGCCCATGCGGTGCGGGTGGCTCTTGGCGTAGTTCTTGACCGAGGCGGGGGCGCGGCGGTCGGAGTTGCCCTCACGCAGGACCGGGTTCACGGCGGAGCCCTTGACCTTGTCGTAGCGGGCCTGGATGTCCCGCTCCTCGTCGGTCTTCGGGTCGTCCGGGTAGTTCGGCAGCGCGTAGCCCTGGCCCTGGAGCTCGGCGACGGCGGCCTTGAGCTGCGGGATCGACGCCGAGATGTTCGGCAGCTTGATGATGTTGGCCGCGGGCGTCTTGGCGAGCTCACCGAGCTCGGCGAGGGCGTCCGGGATGCGCTGGTCCTCGGTCAGGTACTCCGGGAACACCGCGATGATGCGGCCGGCCAGCGAGATGTCACGCGTCTTCACGTCGACACCCGCCTGCGAGGCGTACGCCTGGACCACCGGCAGGAAGGAATACGTCGCCAGGGCCGGGGCCTCGTCAGTGTGCGTATAGATGATGGTCGAGTCAGTCACCGGGTGCTCCGCTCCACGTCTGCAACATTGCTCGACATCAAGATATCTCGTGATCGACCTCGGCTCGACAGGGGTCCGCACAGTGGTGCGGGATGTGTGCCGACATCTTGGATCCCCGCAAACGGAGGTGCCGCTTCCGTGCAACCTGATCGCCTGCTCCCACAGTCATGTAGGGAGATCACCGATCCGGCGGCCGGCCCTGACCATCCGGCCGCCCGAGCGAAAGCGGACCATGAGATATCGCACCCGAGTGACGGCCCCCGCGGCCGCCCTGATCGGCACGGCGGCGGCCCTGACCGCCGCCTCCTCCGCCCACGCGACGCCGGCACCGACGGGGACGTCGCCGGCCGCCAAGACCTCCGGCACCCCGGGCCTCGAGACCCTCGGCGACCCGGTCTTCCCGGACCTCGGCAACGACGGCTACCGCGTCACCTCCTACCACCTCGACTTCGCCTACGACGCCACGACGCGGCTGGTCGACGCCACCGCGACCCTGAAGATCTGCACCACCCAGGCGCTGACCCGCCTCTCCCTCGACGCCCTCGGCCTCGACATCCGGGCCGTCCGCGTCGGCGGCCGGACGGCGACGTTCGAGCAGGTGGACGAGAAGCTGCGCATCACGCCGGCACGGACCCTCCCGGCGAAGGCCTGGGTCACCGTGCGCGTGGAGTACTCGGCGGACCCGCGCCGCGACCTGGCGCACACCGGCTGGGTCGACACGCCGGACGGGTTCGCGGTCTGCTGCCAGCCGAACTCGGCGCACACCGTCTTCCCCTGCAACGACCACCCGTCCGACAAGGCCGACTTCTCCTTCCGCCTCACCGTCCCCAGCGGCCTGCGCGGTGTCGCGACCGGCCTCCTCGTGCGCACCGAGACCCTTAGCGGCGACCGTACGGCGTACACGTACCGCTCACGCGAGCCGATGGCCACGGAGCTGGTGCAGATCACCGTCGGCGACTACGTGGTGAAGGACCGGCAGGGCCCGCACGGGCTCCCGCTGCGGGACGTCGTCCCCACCGCACGGGCCGCGGCGCTCGAACCGGCGCTCGCGCTGACGCCGGGCATCGTGGAATGGCTGGAGGCGCGCCTCGGCGCCTACCCCTTCGAGACGTACGGGCTGCTGCCCTGCAACTCCGACGACCCGAACGCCTTCGACTTCACGGGCCTGGAGACCCAGACGCTGACGATCTACAAGCCGAACTTCCTGCTCCAGGAGGAGAAGAAGATCGGCTCGCACATGATGCACGAGCTGGTCCACTCCTACTTCGGCAACAGCGTCAGCCCCGCCACCTGGGCCGACCTGTGGATCAACGAGGGCCACGCCGACTTCTACGGGCTGCTCTACCGCTACGAGCGCGGCTGGGCCGACTCCCTGGGTCTCACCACCATGGAGGCCCGGATGAAGGACACCTACGCGCGCGGCGACCAGTGGCGCCACGACTCGGGGCCGGTCGCGGCGCCGAACGCGGTCAACCTCTTCGACAGCCAGCGCTACCTGGGCGGCGTCCTGGTCCTGTACGCGCTGCGCAACCTCGTCGGCGAGGCGGCCTTCAACGCATTGGAGCGCGCCTTCCTCGCCCGGTACCGCAACTCCTCGGCGACGACGGAGGACTACATAGCCGTCGCCTCGGAGGTCTCGGGGCAGGATGTGTCCGGATTCCTGCGGGACTGGCTGTACGGCACGAAGACGCCGCGGATGCCGGGGCATCCGGACTGGACGGTCACCCCGGTGAAGACCTCGCTCGTCGCGCCGCACAGCCTGCGGGGCGGCCACTACCACGACAACTCGGCCACCCTGTAGGGATGTTCGCCCGGCTCAGTCGAGGCGGACGGAGGTCACTTCGTCCGCCTCCTCGGGGCCGCGCTGCTGCGGTATCGCCAGCGCCCCCTGCTGGATCGCCACCGTCCGCGTGGGTGCCGGGATACGGATGCCCTCCTTGCGGTAGCGCTTGTGCAGGCGCTTGATGAACTCGTGCTTGATCCGGTACTGGTCGCTGAACTCGCCGACGCCCAGGATGACCGTGAAGCCGATCCGGGAGTCGCCGAAGGTGTGGAACCGGATGATCGGCTCGTGGTCCGGGAGGGCGCCCTCGACCTCGGTCATCACCTCGGCGATGACCTCGTTGGTCACCCGCTCGACATGGTCGAGGTCGCTGTCGTAGGCGACGCCGACCTGGAGCAGGATCGTCAACTCCTGCTCGGGGCGCATGAAGTTGGTCATGTTCGTCTTGGCGAGCTCCCCGTTGGGGATGACGATCAGGTTGTTGGAGAGGGCGCGCACGGTCGTCTGGCGCCAGTTGATGTCCTCGACGTAGCCCTCCTCGCCGCTGCTCAGCCGGATGTAGTCGCCGGGCTGGACGGTCTTGGAGGCGAGGATGTGGATGCCCGCGAAGAGGTTGGCGAGCGTGTCCTGCAGGGCGAGCGCGACCGCCAGACCGCCGACGCCCAGGGCGGTGAGCAGCGGCGCTATGGAGATGCCCAGGGTCTGCAGCACCACCAGGAAGCCGATGGCCAGGATCAGGATCCGGGTGATGTTGACGAAGATCGTGGCGGAGCCGGCGACACCGGGGCGGGACTGGGTGACCGTCCGCATCAGCCCGGCGATCCCGCGGGCCACCGCCAGTGTCACGACGAAGATGAGCAGCACGGTCAGGCACTGGTTGACGTTGTGCTGCACCGTCCGGGTCAGCGGCAGCGCCGCTCCGGCGGAGGCCGCGCCGCCGAGGAACGCCGCCCACGGTACGACCGTCCGCAGCGTGTCCACGATGAGGTCGTCACCGCTCCAGCGCGTGCGGTCGGCGTGCTTGCCCAGCCAGCGCAGCAGCATCCGCAGCAGGAAGGCCGCCAGCAGGCCCGCCGCCAGCGCGATCCCGGCGAAGACCAGGTCGTCCACTGTGAGCGCCCGGTTCACCGGTCACCTCCGGGGAGAAAAGCGGCGGCGAACCCCTTCGCCGACGGCCGGATGTGAAGTCTCGTCACGTTGTCACCTGCTCGATTCCGCGATGTGCCGTCGCGCCGGCCACCCCATCCCCCGTGACCGGCGCGAGGGCTCATCCTGCCGTATCGGGTACACGTGTTCGTACCGGGACCGTCGGGCGGACAGCCTCTTCGGCCACTTTCGGGCATTCTCCCTCGGACTCGCACCCCTCCGAGGGGTGAACGACCGCCCGCCGAGGCGCGCTTGATGCGTGAGCGCCGCACGTGGGTCGCGCACCGGCGCGCGCACCGGCGGCCGAACAGGGCCCGCCTGCCTGTGTGCGTCGCCCGTCGCCTCAGAGGTCCCGGAACGACCCGTGCCGCCCCGCACCGGAAGCGAACCGGGCCGCGCCGTCCAGGCTCTCCGCCAGCACGCCCATGCCGTGCCGGAGTTCACCCCGCATCGCGGCCGCCTCGTCCAGCCCCTCCTGGTCGAGCACGGACGCCCGGTCGGCGCGCAGGCAGCCCTGCGGGAACCGTGCGATCACGGCGGCCAGCTTCTCCGCCTCGGCGCGGGCGCGTCCGGTCGGCACGACGCGGTTGGCGAGCCCCATGTCGTAGGCCTCGCGTGCCTCGACCGGCCGCCCGGTCAGGATCATGTCCAGCGCGCGGCCGGTGCCGATCAGCCGGGGCAGCCGTACCGTGCCGCCGTCGATCAGCGGAACGCCCCAGCGGCGGCAGAACACCCCGAAGACGGCGTCCTCCTCGGCCACCCGCAGATCGCACCACAGCGCCAGCTCCAGGCCTCCGGCCACGGCGTGTCCGGCGATCGCCGCGATCACCGGCTTCGACAGCCGCAGCCGGGTCGGCCCCATCGGGCCGTCACCGTCCTCGGTGACCTGGTTGCCCCGCTCGCTGCCGAGCGCCTTGAGGTCGGCACCCGCGCAGAACGCGCCGCCCTCGCCCCACAGCACCGCGACCCGCGCCTCGTCGTCGGCCTCGAACTCCCGGAACGCGGCGGCGAGTTCGGCGGCGGTCGGACCGTCGACCGCGTTGCGGACCTCGGGGCGGGAGAGGACGACGGTGGTGACGGGGCCCTGGCGCTCGACGCGGACCGGCATGGCGGGGTCCTTTCCGTGGGTCGGACCCCGAACGTTACTGATCGGTCAGGCGACCTTCCATCGCGACTGATGGGTCAGATGACCTTCCATCGCACCAGAGCCCCCAGCGTCAACGCCCCCGGCAGCAGCGGCAGCCACACCGTGATGATCCGGTACGCCAGCACCACCGCCGTGGCCACCGCGACCGGGCCGCCCGCCGCCACCAGGGCCACGATCAGCGCGGCCTCGACGGAGCCGAGGCCACCCGGCGTGGGCACGAGGGCGACGGCGACGGTCGCCGCCAGATACGCGAGCGCCATGTGGGCCGGCGGCACATCCAGCCCCAGCGCGAGCCCGACCAGGACCAGCCCGGACGCCTGGAGCGCCGGAAAGGCCAGCGAACCGCCCCACAGGGCCAACGCCCGGGAGGGGCGGGTGTGCACCGAGCGGGCCTCGCCCAGCGCGGTGCGCAGGAACGACGTCACGGCGGCGCGCAGCCGTCGTACGAGTGCGAAGACGGCCACGACCAGGACGGCCACCGCGCCGATGATCAGCAGCAGCGGGCCCCAGGCGCCCTCGGGAAGGAGGGGCCCGAGTTGCAGCGCGTGCGGGAAGGCGATGAGGAGCGCGGTCAGCAGACCGACCCGGGCCACGCTCTCCGCGAGCAGATACAGCGCCAGCGCGGCCGAGGAGCGGGCGAGCGGCAGCCCGCACACCGTCATGAAGCGCAGGTTGACCGCGCTCGCGCCGAGCCCCGTGGGCAGCAGGTGGTTGGCCGAGCCCGCCGCGAACTGCGTGACGAGCAGCTGCAGCTTGGGCAGCCGGTCGACCACGGCACCCTGCCGGGTCACCGCCGCCGCCACCCAGGTGAGGCAGGTGGCGCAGGCCGCGGCGAGCAGCCAGGGCCACTTGGCCGTCGCCAGATGGCCGATGCCCTCGGCGAGCACGGCCCGGTGCTGCACCGCGACCACGACGACGAGGACGAGCGGAAGCAGGACCAGTATCTGGCGGAGCGGGACACGTCGGAGCAGGCGTCCCAGGGAGAGTCGTACCGCTGTCACATTCGGAGAGGTTCTCCGCGTTGCGACAACGGCGGGTTGCGGCAGCGGAGACGGGGCCTTACGGACCGGCTGCGGACGACTGTCGATCTTCGCGAAGCCGGTGATATCACCCTCGCTGCCGCTAGTGTTGACCTCAACAATGCTTGAGGTTCTACGGTCCCTCTCATGAGTATGGAGACCACAGCCTGGACGCAGCTCCAGAGCGTCATGAACGCCGACCAGGAGCGCCGCCCCTTCGCTCGTGCGACGCTGCGCCGCATCGGCGCGTTCGCCCGCCCGCACCGCCGCCGGATCGCGCTCTTCGTCGTGCTCGGGGTGATGACCGCGCTGCTCGCCGTCGCGACCCCCGTACTGGCCGGACGCGTCGTCGACGCGATCGTGACGGGCGGCGACGAGAGCACCGTCGTCCGCCTCGCCCTGCTGATCGCCCTGATCGCGGTCGCCGAGGCGGCCCTCGGGGTCCTCGCCAGGCGCCTGTCGGCGACCCTCGGCGAGGGTCTCATCCTCGATCTGCGGACGGCTGTGTTCGATCATGTGCAGCGCATGCCGGTCGCGTTCTTCACACGCACACGTACGGGAGCGCTGGTCTCCCGTCTCAACAACGACGTGATCGGCGCCCAGCGCGCCTTCAGCAACACCCTGTCCGGAGTGGTCAGCAACCTCGTCACGCTGCTGCTCACCCTCGCCGTCATGCTCACCCTGTCCTGGCAGATCACCCTGCTGTCCCTCGTCCTGCTCCCGGTGTTCGTGATCCCGGCCCGGCGCATGGGCCACCGCATGGCCGGCATGCAGCGGGAGGCCGCCGCGCTCAACGCCGCGATGGGCACTCGTATGACCGAGCGCTTCTCGGCCCCCGGCGCCACGCTGATCAAGCTGTTCGGGCGCCCGGGGCAGGAGTCGGAGGAGTTCGCGGCGCGCGCCCGCCGTGTGGCGGACATCGGCGTACGGACGGCGACCGCCCAGTCGGTGTTCATCACCGCGCTCACCCTGGTGTCCGCGCTCGCCCTCGCCCTGGTCTACGGCCTCGGCGGCTGGTTCGCGCTGCGCGGCACGCTGGAGCCGGGCGCGGTCGTCTCGCTGGCGCTGCTGCTGACCCGTATGTACGCGCCGCTCACCGCGCTCGCGGGTGCCCGCGTCGAGGTCATGAGTGCCCTGGTCAGCTTCGAGCGCGTCTTCGAGGTGCTGGACCTCAAGCCGCTCATCGAGGAGAAGCCGGACCCGCGGCGGGTCTCCGAGGGCCCGGTGTCGGTCGAGTTCGAGAACGTCCGCTTCGGCTACCCCTCCGCCGACAAGGTCTCCCTCGCCTCCCTGGAGGAGGTGGCGACCCTCGACACACGCGGCGGCACCGAGGTGCTGCACGGCATCTCCTTCCGCGCCGAACCCGGCCAGACGGTCGCGCTCGTCGGCTCGTCCGGCGCGGGCAAGTCGACCGTCGCCCAACTCCTCCCGCGGCTCTACGACGTCGACGAGGGCGCCGTACGCGTGGGCGGCGTCGACGTCCGCGAGCTGAGCGCCGAGTCCCTGCGGGCCACCCTCGGCATGGTCACCCAGGACGGCCACCTCTTCCACGACACCGTCCGCGCCAACCTGCTGCTGGCCCGCCCCACCGCCACCGACGCCGAACTCTGGGACGCCCTGGGCCGCTCCCGCCTCGACGATCTCGTACGATCCCTGCCCGACGGCCTCGACACCGTGGTCGGCGAGCGCGGCTACCGGCTCTCCGGCGGCGAGCGCCAGCGGATGACCATCGCCCGGCTGCTGCTGGCCCGTCAGCGCGTCGTCATCCTCGACGAGGCCACCGCCCACCTCGACAACACCTCGGAGGCCGCAGTCCAGGAGGCGCTCACCGAGGCGCTGGAGGGCAGGACGGCGGTCGTCATCGCCCACCGGCTGTCCACCGTGCGGGCGGCGGACCAGATCCTGGTGGTCGAGGCAGGCCGGATCGTGGAACGCGGCACGCACGAGGAGTTGCTGGCGGCAGGGGGACGTTACGCCGAGCTGTACCGGACACAGTTCCAGCAGCCGGATTTGGCCAAGGTCGGTGACCGTAGCCATCAGGAACACACAAACATCGACAACATCATTGCTTCACAGGTGTTCACAACCTAGTGTGCGTTCGGTTTCCCAACAGCACCGCACATGATCTGACGCTCCCTCAATGCCGTGCAGCGCCGCACCGTTGTCCCGAGGAAGGCCACCGTCGATGCCGCTCTCTCCCGTGCCCCCCACCGGCCCGTCCCGCTCGCCGGGTGCGCCGGTCAGCCGCCGCCGTCTGCTGGAGGGAGGAGCCGCCCTGCTCGGGGCGCTCGCCGTCTCCGGGTCCACCGCCCCGGTGCACGCGGCCGACGGGGCCGGGGCGGCGGCCGGCACCCCGGAGTGGAACGGCAACATCGACGTCTTCCGGATCGGCACCCAGCCGCCGCACACCACTCTCATGCCGTACGCGGACGTCAGACAGGCGCTGGACGCCGACCGCACCCGTTCGCCGTACCGGATCGGCCTCGACGGCAAGTGGAAGTTCGCCTACGCCGACCGGCCCGACGACCGGGACGTCGACTTCCACCGCACCGACGTCGACGACAGCGACTGGGACACCATCCCGGTCCCCTCCGTCTGGCAGATGCACGGCTACGACCGCCCGATCTTCGTCAACATCACCTACCCCTGGTGGGGGCCCAACGGCCTCGGCGAGGAGGCCCAGCCCCCGGCCGCGCCCACCCGCTTCAACCCGGTCGGGCAGTACCGGCGCACCTTCACGGTGCCGCGCGGCTGGTCGGGGCGGCGCACCTTCCTGCACTTCGAGGGGGTCAAGTCCGCGCACTACGTGTGGATCAACGGGGAGTTGGTGGGGTACGCGGAGGACTCCTTCACCCCCGCCGAGTACGACATCACCCCGCACCTCAAGCCCGGCACCAACCAGATCGCCGTCGAGGTCTACCGCTTCTCCGACGGCGACTGGCTGGAGGACCAGGACATGATCCGGCTGAGCGGCATCTTCCGCTCGGTCTACCTCTACTCCACGCCCGAAGTCCGCCTGCGCGACTTCAAGTTGGACACCCCGCTCAGCGACGACTACACGGCCGCCGAACTGTCCGTCACCGCGAGCGTGCGCTCGTACGGCGGCGCGGGCGAGGGCGGCTACTCCGTCGAGACGCAGCTGTACGACTCCCGCGGCCACGCCGTCTGGCCCCGGCCGCTCCAGCAGGCCGTCGACCTCGCGTCCGCCCCCGCCGGCGAGGACGTGACCGTCCACGCGAGCAGAGCCGTGCCCGAGCCGAAGCTGTGGTCGGCCGAGCACCCGAACCTCTACACCGCCGTGCTGCGGCTGCGCGACCCGGCCGGGAAGGTCATCGAGACCCTCTCGCACCGCGTCGGCCTGCGCGAGTTCGCGCTCAAGGACGGCCTGATGCGGATCAACGGGCAGCCCGTGTCCTTCCGCGGCGCCAACCGGCACGAGATGCACCCCGACAGCGGCATGGCACTCACCCGCGCGCACATGGTCACGGACATCGAGATCATCAAGCGGATGAACATGAACTCCGTCCGCACCTCGCACTACCCCAACAACCCGATCTGGTACGAACTCGCGGACGAGTACGGCCTCTACCTCGTCGACGAGACCAACCTGGAGACCCACGGCATCCGCGGCGAGTACCCCGGCAACCACGCCGACTGGACCAAGGCCTGCGTGGCCCGGGCCCAGAGCATGGTCCACCGCGACAAGAACCACGCCTCGGTGGTCATCTGGTCCCTCGGCAACGAGGCCGGCGGCGGCAGCACCTTCGTCGCCATGCGCGACTGGATCAAGTCCTACGACACGACACGGGTCGTCCAGTACGAGGGCGACGACCGGCCGACCATCAGCGACATCCGGTCGGAGATGTACGACAGCCCGTCCCGCGTCGAGCAGCGCGCCAAGGACACGGCCGACACCCGGCCGTACGTCATGATCGAGTATGCGCACGCGATGGGGAACTCGAACGGCAACCTCAAGAAGTACTGGGACCTCGTCCGCGGCCACGACGTCCTCCAGGGCGGCTGGATCTGGGACTTCGTCGACCAGTCACTGAGCTGGCCCGTGCCCGTCCGTAAGTTCCTCACCGAAGCCGGACCGGGCGGCCTGCGCGGCGAGGTCCTCACCGCGAGCGGCACCTTCGACCGTGCCAAGGGTGTCTTTGGCGCCACCGTCTTCCCTCGCGACGAGCGCCTCGACCTCACGGGCTCGCTCACCCTGGAGGCCTGGGTCACCCCGCACTACACGGGCTACCACCAGCCGATCCTCGCCAAGGGCGACACCCAGTACTCCCTGAAGCAGTCCGACGACACCCTGGAGTTCTTCATCTACGGCGGCGGCCAGTGGATCACCGCCAACTGGGCCCTCCCGGCCGACTGGACCGGCAGCGAGCACCACATCGCCGGTGTCTTCGACGCGGACACCGGCACACTGACCCTCTACGTCGACGGCGCGGTGAAGGCCACCCGGACCACCACGCGCAGGCCCGCCTCCAACACCGCGCCCCTCGCCCTCGCCACCGACGTGGACAACACCACCCGGGAGTTCAGCGGCACGATCCGCCGGGCACGCGTGTACGCCCGCGCGCTGAGCGCCGCCGAACTCGGCTCCGACGGCCGCGGCCCCGCCGACGAGGGCGTGCGGTTCTGGTTCGACGCGGCCACCGTCGGCCTCACGGAGCAGCGGCCCCGCGCGAAGACGTTCTTCCCGTACGGCGGCGACTGGGGCGACAACCCCAACGACGGCACCTCCAACGCCGACGGCATCGTCACCGCCGACCGCCGCCACACCGGCAAGGCGGCCGAGATCAAGCAGATCTACCAGGCGGTGAACGCGGCACCGGCCTCCGGCGACGCACTGACCGCCGACGCGGCCATCACCCTCACCAACGAGTACCTGTTCACCAACCTCCGTGATTTCGACGGCCGTTGGGCGCTGGTCGCCGACGGCGAGGTGGTGCGGCGCGGCAGGCTGAGCCGCGCCCAGCTGGACGTCCCACCGCTCGGCAGCAAGGACATCACCGTGCCGGTGAAGCTGCCGGACGATCCGGCACCGGGGGCCGAGTACTTCCTCCAACTGTCCTTCACCACCAAGGAATCCACCCCCTGGGCGAAGGCCGGCTTCGAGGTGGCCAAGCAGCAGATCGCCGTCGACGCGGGCGGTCCGGCCGTGACACCGGCGCCGCTGGACAGCGTCCCGGCGCTGACGTTCGAGGACACCGCCGCGTCGGTGACCGTCACCGGCCAGGCCTTCTCCGTCACCGTCGAGAAGAAGAGCGGCGTCATTACCTCGTACCTGGCGTCCGGCAAGCGGCTCATCACCTCAGGGCCGGTGCCGAACTTCTGGCGGGCGCCCACCGAGAACGACCGCGGCAACGGCCAGCACACCCGCAACCAGACCTGGCGCGACGCGGGCACCAACCGCAAGGTGACGACCGTGGCGGTGCGCGCCCTGCGCGACAAGGCGGTCGAGATCAAGGTCGGCGGCACGCTGCCGACCTCCGTCGAGTCGACGTACACCACCACCTACACGGTGTTCGGCAACGGCGAGATCAAGGTCGACAACACCCTGCGTCCCGGAGCCGCGTCCCTCCCGTACATCCCGGAGGTCGGCACGCTGCTGTGCCTGCCCGCACGCTTCGACCGGCTGCGCTACTACGGCCGCGGGCCCGAGGAGAACTACGTAGACCGCAACGACGCCACCGACGTGGGCGTGTACTCCGGAACCGTCTCCGAGCAGTGGACGCCGTACATCCGCCCGCAGGAGAACGGCAACAAGACCGACGTCCGCTGGATCGCCCTCACCGACGCCACGGGCACCGGACTCCTCGTCTCCGGCGAACCCCTGCTGGAGGTCAACGCCTCCCACTTCACCCCGGAGGACCTGTCGTCCGGCGTCCGCCACGACTACCAGCTCTCCCCGCGCGACGAGGTCGTCCTGCGCGTGAACCACCGCCAGATGGGCCTGGGCGGCGACAACAGCTGGGGCGCCCACACGCACGACGAGTACAAGCTGTTCGCGAGCCGCGAGTACTCCTACACGTACCGGCTGCGTCCGCTGGCCGACGTGGACGAGGCGATGGGGGCGTCGCGGAGGCCTACGGCGGTGGAGTGATCCGCATGTGACATCAACGCTGGTGCGTCACGCTCACCCGCACGGTGAGCGTGCCCCGGTGCGGAAGAGACCGCCCACGACGCCCGCCGAAGGGCGCTCTTCCGGGGACTTGCGGGCAGCGCCTCGATGATCGGGCGCAGCGGACCGAGTTGCTCCGTCAGTCCTGCTCGGGCGCCATGTACTTGAGGAAGTCGACCAGTTCGCCGGTTGTCGTCAGGGACTCGCCGTCGTCCAGGGCCGCGATGCCGAAGTCGGTGAGGACGGCGTTGCCGTCGGGGCGCAGCAGGATGTCGGGCGACCGCGCGGGCCTCGCGGACGGCGCGGCGCATCCGGATGCGCCGCGCCCGCCGGCCGTCGTGCGTTCGAACGGGCCCGAGCGTAGCGGAGTACATCGCCGTCACATGGTGTCAACTGCCCTGTGGGGACCGGTCGTTCGGCATCGCTGCTGTTCTGATCTGGATGGTGGACAGCCCATCGAGCGGGGCGGGCCGCAACGCCGCCGCTGAGCCCCACTGATGCTTGATTCTGCTCGGAACTACCTTCCATCGAGCACATATTGACATGCGCTGCCGCACCCCGCAGAGTCATGCCCCGACAGTCCCCGCAGTCCCGACAGTGCCCCGGCAGTGATGTAAGCCACCCCATCGAGGAGTGTTGCCGTCATGTCCGAAACACCCGCTGTCTCACGCCGACTGCTCCTGGGCGGAGCCGTCGCCACCGGCGCGCTCGCGGCCGGTATGACCGCGGCCGCCCCGGCCGTGTCCGCCGCGACCGAGGAGGCGCCCCGCCGTCGCCGCGGGCAGAAGTCGATGATCGGCGTGCCGTTCGAGGTCCACAGAACCGTCCGTGTCGGTGTCATCGGCCTGGGCAACCGTGGCGGAGGCATGGTCATGGGCTGGGCGGCCGTGCCCGGCTGCACCGTGACCGCCGTCTGCGACATCCGTGCCGACCGCGCGCGGAGCGCCGCCGACCGGCTGGTGAGCAAGGGCGAGCCCCGGCCCGCAGAGTACGGCGGATCAGCCGACTCCTACGCCCGGATGCTCCGGCGCGACGACATCGACCTGGTGTACGTCGCAACGCCCTGGGAGTTCCACCACGAGCACGGCAGAGCCGCGCTGCTGAGCGGCAGACATGCCGTGGTGGAACTCCCCGTCGCGACGGAACTGCGCCAACTGTGGGACCTGGTCGACACCTCCGAGCGCACCCGCAGACACCTGCTCCTCGCCGAGAACTGCAGCTACGGGCGCAACGAACTGGCGATGCTGAGGATGGCGCACGCCGGCCTGTTCGGAGACATCACCAACGGCCATGGCGGCTACCTCCACGACCTGCGTGAACTCCTCTTCTCCGACACCTACTACACCGACTCCTGGCGGCGGCTGTGGCACACCCGCAGCACCGCGTCCCTCTACCCCATGCACGGGCTGGCCCCCATCGCGGCGGCCATGGACATCAACCGAGGCGACCGGCTGACCACCCTGTCCGCCACCGCGACCGCCCCGAAGGGACTGGCCGACTACCGCGAGCGCTTCATCCCCCGGGACCACCCGTCCTGGAAGGAGACGTACATCAACGGTGACCTGGTCACCTGCCTCATCGAGACCGAGAAGGGCAGGGTCATCAGGGCCGAGCACGAGGTGAGTTCCCCCAGGCCGTACAGCAGGATCAACTCCCTCGCCGGCAGCCGCGGACTCGTCGAGGACTACGCCGGCCCCGCCCCGACCGGCGCACGCGTCTACCTGGAACCGGACCACGGCGGCCACTCCTGGCGCGACTTCGCCGACTACCGCAAGGAGTTCGACCACTGGCTGTGGCGGAAGGTCGGCGACGACGCCGCGAACAACGGCGGTCACGGCGGCATGGACTACGTCCTGCAGTGGCGCACCGTCCAGTTGATGCGCGCCGGGCTGGTGCCCGACATCGACGTGTACGACTCGGCCGCCTGGTGCGCCGCGGTCCCGCTGAGCGCCGCGTCCCTGGCGAGGAACGGTCGCCCGGTCGAGATCCCGGACTTCACCCGCGGTGCCTGGGCGGGCAAACGGCCCGGACTCGACTCCAGCCCCACGGACATGCCGCCCGTCGGCTGACCCGGTCCGGCCGAGCCCAGGGCTCAGGGGTGGGAGCGTGGCCGGGTCACCCCGGCACCGTCGATCTCAGACTCGCGCGGTGCGCCCGATTCGTGGCCATCAGCCGGTCGAGCGCCTCCCGGGTGCGTACGAGGTCCTCGATGTGCTCGGAGAGCCGCTCCCGCTCCTCGGCCATCCGTACCAGCGCGGCGTCGGACGTGGCCTCGCTGGGCGAGTCGACACACGGCAGCAGTTCGGCGATGGTCCGGCTGGACAGGCCCGCGGCGTACATCCGCTGGAGGAACGTGACCCGCTCGACATGGGCCTCCGTGTAGTGCCGCTGCCCGCTCGCGCTGCGGGTGCTCGTGAGCAGGCCCTGTTCCTCGTAGTAGCGCAAGGACCGGACGCTCACTCCGGCCCGTGCCGCGAGCTCACCGATACGCATGCCGCCCTCCCCATGGTGATCCGGCGCACAACCCTTGCCTCTGACGTCAATGTCAGGCTTTAGCGTAACCGTCGTGCCCGGGTTCCGGGCACGACGGAGCGCGAAGGAGACATGACGTGACGACCCTTTTCACCGGTTACCACCTTGGCGAACTGGCGCTGCCCAACCGCGTGGTGATGGCGCCGATGACGCGGGTACGGGCCGCCGCGGGCGGTCTGGCGACGCCGTCGATGGCGCGCTATTACGCTCAGCGAGCCACGGCCGGCCTGATCGTCACCGAGGGCGTGCAGCCGAGCCTGATCGGCCAGTCCAACCCCGGCACTCCCGGGCTGTACACCGACGAACAGGTGGCCGCATGGCGCCCGGTGACCGACGCGGTGCACACCAACGGCGGCCGGATCTTCGCCCAGATCATGCACGGCGGACGGGTCTCGCACCCCGACACGACCGGGCTGCGGCCCATCGGGCCCTCGGCCGTCCCGGCCGTCGGCGAGGTGTTCACCCCCAACGGCCCGCAGCCCGCGCCGGCTCCCCGCGCCCTGGACACCGCCGAGGTACCCGCGCACGTCCAGTCGTACGCGGATGCCGCGCGCCGGGCGGTCGACGCCGGCTTCGACGGGGTGGAACTCCACGGCGCCAACGGCTACCTGATCTCGCAGTTCCTCTCCTCCAACGCCAACCTGCGCACGGACCGCTACGGAGGCTCGGTGACCAACCGGATCCGCTTCGCCGTGGAAGCGGCCACCGCGACCGCCGAGGCCATCGGCGCGGAGCGGACCGGAATCCGGCTCTCTCCCGGCGGCCCCTTCTGGGGCATCGAGGAGACCGACATCGCCGAGCTCTACACCGCGCTCCTGACCGAACTGTCCCGGCTCGGCCTGGCCTACGT
Organism: Streptomyces sp. cf386; assembly: GCF_900103585.1. Classification (GTDB taxonomy): domain Bacteria; phylum Actinomycetota; class Actinomycetes; order Streptomycetales; family Streptomycetaceae; genus Streptomyces. The sequence continues at coordinate 254,865 of NZ_FNHV01000001.1, read as the reverse complement.
CCACCTGGAGGCCACCACGGACGAAGAGACCCTTCTCGGCCTACGCCGGACCTGGCCCGGCACACTCGTCATGAACCCGGTCCTGCCACTGGGCCCCCGGCAGACCGGCCGCGCCGACGCCGACCACTGGCTCGACCTGGGCGCCGACCTCATCAGCTTCGGGCGCGCCTTCCTCGCCAACCCCGACCTGGTGGAGCGCCTGCGCACCGGTCTTCCGATCGCTCCCGCCGACGAGTCCACGTATTTCCAGGGCGGCGACGACGGCTATCTCACCTACGCGGCGTACCAGCACTCGGCGTGATCAGCCCACGCTCGTGCCCGGGCGTCACCGGTCCTGAGCCAGGGCAACGAGCTCCGCGAACAGCCCCCCGCCGCCGGCCAGCTCGTCGTACGTGCCCTGTTCAATGACGCGGCCCTTGTCCATCACCAGGATGCGGTCGGCGAGCCTGGTGTTCTCGAGCTGGTGGGTGACGACGATCGTCATGCGCTCGGCGGCGATCCGCTTGATCTCCAGGAAGATGGCGTGTTCGCCACGCGCGTCCATCTGTGAGGTCGGCTCGTCCAGGATCAGCAGCGGGGTCTGCCGGTAGAGCGCGCGGCCGCACACCAGGCGTTGCCACTGCCCGCCCGACAACTCGGCCCCGCCCCACAGTTCCTTGGCGAGGAGAGTGTCCAGCCCCTGGGGCAGTTTCTCGATCGCCTCGCGCATACCGACGGCGTCGACGACGTCCCACACCGGCGCGTCGTCGTACGTCCGTGGCTGGCCCAGGGTGATGTTCTCGCGTGCGCGCAGGGGCCAGCAGGCGAAGTTCTGGGGGACCAGCGCGGTGCGTTTCCACACGGCGTCGGGATCGGCGTGGGCGAGGTCGGTGCCGTCCCACCGGACGCGGCCCTTGTCGGCGAGCAGGATGCCGGTGATGAGCTTGGCCAGGGTCGACTTGCCGGATCCGTTCTCGCCGACGATGGCGAGGATCTCGCCTCGGCGCAGGGTGAGCGAAACGCCTGCGACGGCCGGTTCCTCCTTGCCGGGGTACTGGTACGCGACCTCGTCGAGCCGGATTTCGTCCACGCGGTCAGGGATGGTCGATTCGCCGCGCTTGGGGGCGCGTTCACCTGCCATGTCGAGGAAGGAACGCATGTCGGCCAGGTAGAGCGAGGTGTGGAACATGGCGGCGCCGTGGATGACGAACTGGGAGAGCGCCGCCAGTGTGGTCTGGACGGCGACCACGGCGGTGGCCGCGACGGGCAGGGCGACCCGGCCGGTGGTCGCCAGCCAGGCGAGCGTGGCCCAGGTGCCCAGCAGGAAGACCCCGCCCAGGGCGTTGGTGGTCAGCGTGATGCGGAGCATGCGTGGGGCGGCGGTCAGGGTGCGCTGGTCGATCCGGTCGGACAGGGCGCGGTACCAGTAGGTGAGATAGCTCGTCATGCCGTTGGCGCGGACTTCGTCGCCGAAGCGGGAGTAGGTCGCCCACCAGCGCATCATCGACCTGACGTTCCTGTCACCGACGTTGAGGTAGTGGGTCTCGTAGTCGACGCGTGCCGACAGGACGGCCCCGGCGCCGGCCGGGAGGACGGCCAGCAGGAGCAGGGGCAGCATCAGCGGGTGCAGCGTGGTGATGACGCCGCTCGCGGCGATCATGCGGATCAGGGCGGACATGTACCGCTGGGCGTCCTGCACCATCAGCCGGGTCCGGGTGACGCCGATCTCGGCGGCCTCCTGTCGGTCGGCGAACCCGTCCTCGCCGTACGCGCTCGACTCGACGCGGCAGACGGCGGTCACGAGCGCGATGTCCGCCTCGGTCGTCAGGAGGGGCGTGATCCGACCGTCGGCGTAGGAGGACAGGGCGCTGCTGACGCGCCCGACTGCTGCGGCCGCCGTCACGACGATCAGGGCGGGAAGCGCGGCGTGCAGACGTTCGGGCACGGTGCCGGTGCCGAGGATGTGGGTCATCGCCTGTGCCGTGAACGCCAGGACGACGGCGGCCGCGATGCCGGTCAGCGCCTGGCAGACGAGGAGCAGTACGGCGCCGGTGCTGTCGACGGCCCAGGCCATCCGGGCGGTGTGGCCGAGCACGGCGGGCAGGCGTCGGCACATGGCTCCGAAACTGGCGTCCGCCAGCGGGTTCTTCCCGAACTTGCCCTCGAAGTTGATGGTGGCCGGGGGCGGAGGGGGCGGTGCGTCCGCGCTATTGGTCGAGGCGTCAGTCACTGTCACCGGGAGCCCTCCTCGGGTCGCGTGCCGCACCTGGATGGCTCGGCGGTGCACGGCATAACGACGCGACGCGGGAATCGAACGCACTCGATTCCGGACGTGTGCGATCCCGGACACGGCAAGGGCTCGAACGCGTGGACACGGTGTTGGGGCGGTCGGCGGACGCCGCGGGTTGGCCGAATCGCCGTTGCCTGAAACGTGAGTGACGAATGAGGTTCGCGACGGAGGATCGGCCACCGGCGAGGGTGGGGCACTGCGAAGCCGCTCTGTGGCGATGGTCACGAACGTCGTCGAAGCTCGTTGCGTAGGCTGACGTCGGCGCCCGTGCTGAAACGGTACGGAAAGCAGCCCTTGACCTGCAAAAACGCAGGCAGGGAGCTTATTTGCGGGAGTACACCGATGCTGCGCACCATGTTCAAGTCCAAGATCTAGCGTGTGGACGTTTACGCAGGTCAGCGCCCTGAGTGCCGCCTCCGGGTCAGCAAATGGTCAGCATAGGACGGCCGCACCGCCCGCGCCGGTGAGTCCGGCAGCGTGGTCACGCTCGTGCTGGCGCGTCAGCGTCGCGAGGCTAGCCGCATGATGGCCGGGGCCGGCATCGAGCCGACTGTCACCAACGGGCGCTCGGGCGAGGCGGAACTGAGCCGGATCACCGGCGCCAAGGCTCCCTCTGGCACCCTGCTCGACGGCGGGCCCGCCGTCCCCCACCCCAAGAACAGCAACGCCCTTCCGCGGCTTCGGCTGCAGCAAGGACACCTCCCGCGGCGTCGGCGGAAAGTCCCGAAGGCTGGCGAGGCCCGCAAGCTCGCTGGGGCCCGAAAGGCAGCCCTCGTGCGTCGCAACGGCTGAGAGCCGTTGCCCTGTCAGCGAATCTCCCGGCCACGGGATCGACAATCCTCGGCCGGCTCGAGGCCCCTCCTGTCCCCCCACTACGAAGCGAACGCCCTCGGCCGCGAATGGGATACCCGCCGAAACGGAGCAGCATGATGTTGCCGGCGCTCCGCACTGCGCCCGGCATGACAAGCTGTGCTGGTCCACCCCCGAACCCAGGAGGTCACCATGACCGCAGAGCCCGTAACTACGGAAGGTTCGGAGCCGGCTGCCGCCGAGACGTCCCCTCTGGCGCCGGACAGCGACGGCAACTACGACCTCAAGCGCAAGTTCCGTGAAGCCCTGGCGCGCAAGCGCGGTGCGCAGGCGGACGCGGCCGATGTTGCCGCCAACCCGGATGCGTCGAAGGTGCGTGCCGCGCACGGCCCGGCTGCGAGCCAGCGGTCGTTCAGGCGCAAGAGCGGCGGCTGAGTCGATCAGTCCCGCGGTCGGGCCGCTTTACCGGCACTCTGCGCGCTGTTCACTGGCGCGCCCGGTGCCGTGGCCCGCAACGTGCGCATGTCCGTGTGCGTGTTGCGGGCGAGGCGTAGCCGGTGGTCTCGCCTGTGGGAGGGCCCAACTGCGGCTGGCGCGGGTCGGTGGCGCCGCCGCACTGGCATTCCCGGACGGACGGACGTCCGGCCGCCGACGTTGCACGGTGGCCAGGACGTAGCTGACGGCCCGGTGCGACGCCGGCGCATCTGGCCATCCCAGACGGCGTCACCACCGGAGCTGTCCGAATCACTGATTATTCCGGGCTGACGGCACTGCCTCGTCCGAGGGCGCGCGGCCGGTGTCGCGCGCCCGCCGCGCCCGCTGTATCGCTGTGGAGATCGACGACGGTTGTCAGGGCCTGACAATAGGCATCGGGCGTGGCAAGGACATTTGCTTCCGCGGGTACTGGCTGCCCGCGTCCGAAGGTTGAACCACCCCCGCTCCAGCAGCAGTTCCGGCGCGGTCGCGGCGGTAGTCGACCGTCCACTCTCCGGAACCGCACGGTGACCCGGTCTCCCCGCTAGACGGACACGGCCGTACCGGCCAGCGCCCACACCAGCCGCTTCGGCTCCGCCGTGTGGGACGGGTGGTGCTGCGAAGGCTTGACCGACGTGGCGTGCTGCGCCGTCGTACGGTCTGCCCGCCGGGGACGGGCCTCTCCTGCCCATTGGCCACTGTGTCGCGTCGGCCAAGGGGAGTGAGGGCATGAGCGCGCACACGGTCCCCGGCGGCAATGGCTCGCCGGTTGCCTCCCCCGCTGCCACGCGCCGCAGCGCGGAACACGCACGCGCCGCCGAAGGGCGCTCGTCCGGGGCCTTGAGCAGCAGCGCCTCGACGACCGGGCGAAGCGGGCCGAGACGCTCTGACAGGCCGGGGTCCTCGTACGCCACCGCGTGCAGCGTCGCGGGCCGCGCGGGCCTGCGGAACGGGGACTGTCCGGCGCAGACCGTGGCGAGGGTCGCTCCGTTTGACCACAGGTCGGAGGCCGGACTGGTCTCCGAGTCCATCACCTGCTCGGGCGCCATGTACTCGAGGGAGCCGACCAGTTCGCCGGTGGTGGTCAGGGATTCGCCGTTGTCCAGGGCGGCGATGCCGAGGTCGGTGAGGACGGCGTTGCCGTCGGGGCGCAGCAGGACGTTGGCGGGTTTGACGTCGCGGTGCAGGGTGCCGGCCGCGTGTGCGGCCTCCAGTGCGTCGAGCAGTTGCAGGCCTGCCGAGGCGTGACCGTGTTCGGCGATGGTGCCGACATCATTACCGGTCTGGTCGTCCCGCACTGCAGACGCTCCGGACTACCGCTGCTGAAGAGCAAGGAGCAGGAGAACGCCGCTCACCGGAAGGTCCGTTCGCGATTCGAGCACGCCTTCTCCCAGATGAGGAACCACAGGATCCTCGACGATTGCCGGCGGTCCAGGCCGCCGCCCGCATGTCACATCAGCCCGCCTGCCCACGGCCTTCTCAACCCCCTTCAGGAGGCGAAGGTCAAGCAGGCCCTCAGCACGCTTGACGCGCCTTTGAACCGCCGACGAATCGGTGCGATCCAGACCCGTGATGTGACGGCTCTCACGAGCCCGGTCCGCGTCTGTCGCATAGGGTCCTTTCGACCTTATGGCGGACGCGCCGTCAGGTAAGTCAGCGACTGGTCGGCTTCAGTCCTCGATATTCGTCGGCACCCCGTTGGAAAACCGTGTCGATGTAGAGTGAAAAACGCCCTTGACCTGCAAGAGCAGGCAGGGAGCCAACCCTCTGGGAGTTCTACATGCTGCGCACCATGTTCAAGTCCAAGATCCACCGAGCCACCGTCACCCAGGCCGACCTGCACTACGTGGGATCGGTGACCATCGACGCGGATCTGCTCGACGCCGCCGACCTGCTGCCCGGCGAGCTCGTCCACATCGTGGACATCACCAACGGCGCCCGTCTGGAGACCTACGTCATCGAGGGCGAGCGCGGCTCCGGGGTCATCGGGATCAACGGCGCCGCCGCTCATCTCGTCCACCCCGACGACCTGGTGATCATCATCAGCTACGCTCAGATGACCGACGCCGAGGCGCGGGAGTTCGAGCCGCGGGTCGTGCACGTGGACGGCGCCAACCGCATCGTGGCGCTGGGCGCCGATCCGTCCGCGCCGGTGCCGGGCTCCGACCAGGAGCGCAGCCCGCAGGCCGTGCCGGTGGCCTGACGGCACTCGGCTCCGCACGAACGAACAACGGAAGACGGCCCAGGAGGGTCCCATGAGCGAGCCAGAGATCCGCGACGACCGGGCGGCGGGCCGCCTGGAGGCCCTCCAGGGCGGCGAAGTCACCGGCCACATCGAGTACTTCGTCCTCGAAGAGCCGGCCCGCGCTCTCGTCCCCGTCCACACCATCGTGGAACCGGCCCACGAGGGGAAGGGCATCGCGGGCTCCCTCGCGCGCGAGCTGTACGGCATGGCGGCGCGCGAGGGAGTCGTCGTGGCGCCGCTGTGCCCGTACGTCGTGAAGTGGGCCGAACGCCACCCCGACGAGGCCCCGGCGGCCGACGCCGACCTGCTGGCGGCGGCCGAGGACTGGCTGAGGGCGCACCCCGGGCGGTTCTGATGCTGACCCTTCTGCACACCTCACCGCTGCACATCCCGGTCTTCGAGGCCCTGCGCCAGGAGCACCACCCTGACCTGGAACTACGGCACTTCGTCGACGAGGAACTACTGGCCCGGGCCCGCCGCGAAGGGCCCGAAGCCGTTGCGGACGACGTCCGCGAGGAGTTGCACCGAGCCGTCGCCGAGGGTGCGCGAGCCGTGCTGTGCACCTGCTCGACCATCGGCGGCGTCGCGGAGGCGGCCGCCGCCGAGGCCGGGGTGCCGGTGCTGCGCGTCGACCGCCCGATGGCGGCGGCCGCGGTGGCCGAGGGCGAGCGTGTCGTCGTCCTCACCACGGTGGAGAGCACGCTCGTTCCGACGGCGTCCTTGATCGAGGACGAGGCCCAGCGTACGGGACGCCCGGTCGAGGTGCGGGCGCGTCTTGTCGAAGGTGCCTGGGAGCGCTTCGACGCGGGTGACGTCGACGGTTGCGCCCGTCTGGTGGCAGCCGCTGCGGACGAGGTCACGGACGCCGACGCGATCGTCCTCGCCCAGGTCTCCATCGCCCCGGCCCAGCAGCTGGTCACGACGCGGGTGCCCGTACTGTCCAGCCCTCGCCCGGGTCTGGCCGCGGGTGCGCAGGTGGCGCACCTGAGGTAGGCCCACCCGGGCCCCGGCATTGACGCGGGTGAGTGACTGGCGGCGCGGCCGTCGGGTACGCGGGGGAGTAGTCCAGAGCCGACGCGCACCGATTGGCTGGAGGACGCCATGACGAACCCGTACCCGGATCCCGTCTCCCCGGGGCCGACGCCGGGCCCGGTGCCGCAGCCCCCGGAGCCTCATCCGGTCCCGCCCCCGGAGCCGGCGCCGACCCCCGAGCCGCCCCCCACCCCGGTCCCGCCCATGCCTCCGGCCCCGGGGCCGCCCCCGCCGGGCCCGACGCCGACCCCGCCCCCGGGTCCGACGCCAACCCCGCCACCGGGACCGACCCCACCCCCGGAACCCTCCCCGTCCCCGATCCCGCCGGGCCCGGATCCGGTTCCGAACCCCGAACCCGGTCCGCCGCTCACCTGAGGTCAGGGCTGGGCGAGCCGCTCCCACCACGCATCCGGAAAACACGTCGCCCCGTGCCCAGGTCGAGAACCCGGGCACGGGGCGGTCACCTGTCGGACCGGAGGTCCTAGGCGGAGACCTCCGACCGGTCCCCGCCCCACAGCGTGTGGAACGAGCCGTCCCGGTCGGTGCGCCGGTACGTGTGCGCTCCGAAGAAGTCCCGCTGCCCCTGCGTCAGCGCCGCGGGCAGTCGCTCGGCGCGCAGGGCGTCGTAGTACGCGAGGGCCGCCGCGAAGCCCGGAGTGGGCACGCCCTGCCGGGTCGCCGCGATGATCACCTCACGCCAGTCGTCCTGCGCCTCGGCGATCTCCCGCGCGAACGTCTCGTCGGACAGCAGGCTCGGCAGGTCGGCCCGAGTGTCGTACGCGGCACGGATGCGGTCGAGGAAGGCCGCGCGGATGATGCAGCCGCCACGCCAGATCGCGGAGACGGCGCCCAGGTCGATGTCCCAGTCGTACTCCGCGCGCGCGGCGTCGATCTCGTGGAAGCCCTGCGTGTAGGACACGATCTTCGACGCGTACAGCGCCTGCTCGACGCGCTCGGCGAAGGCCGCGGCCTCCGACTCGCCGAGCGGGGACGCCTTGGGTCCGGCCAGCCCGCGGGACGCCTCCCGCAGTGCCGCGTGCCCGGACAGGGAGCGGGCGAAGACAGCCTCCGCGATGCCGGACACCGGTACGCCCAGGTCCAGCGCGATCTGCACGGTCCAGCGTCCCGTGCCCTTCTGCTCGGCCTGGTCGACCACCACGTCCACGAACGGCTTGCCCGTCGCCGCGTCCACGTGCGACAGCACCTCGGCGGTGATCTCGATCAGGTAGGAGTCCAGCCGGCCCGTGTTCCAGGTCCGGAAGATCTCCGCGATCTGCGCGGGCTCGTACCCGGCGACATCCCGCAGCAGCTGGTACGCCTCGCCGATGAGCTGCATGTCGGCGTACTCGATGCCGTTGTGCACCATCTTCACGAAGTGCCCGGCACCGTCCGGACCGACGTGGGTCACACAGGGCGCCCCGTCCGCCGCCTTCGCGGAGATCTTCTCCAGCATCGGGCCCAGCGAGTCGTACGACTCCTTCGGGCCGCCCGGCATGATGCTCGGCCCGTGCAGGGCGCCCTCCTCACCGCCGGAGACGCCCATGCCGACGAAGTGGATGCCCTGCTCGCGCAGGTCGCGCTCACGGCGCCGGGTGTCGGCGAAGTGCGCGTTGCCACCGTCGATGATCATGTCGCCCGGCTCCAGCAGCGGCGCGAACTCCTGGATCACGGCGTCGGTCGGCTCACCGGCCTTGACCATGATGACCAGCCGCCGCGGGCGCTCAAGCGCCGCCACGAAGTCCTTGGCGGTCTCGGCCGCGATGAAGTCGCCCTCGCTCCCGAACTCCTCCACCAGCGCGTGCGTGCGTGCCGACGTCCGGTTGTGCACCGCGACCGTGTATCCGTTGCGGGCGAAGTTACGGGCGAGATTGCGGCCCATGACCGCGAGACCCGTGACGCCGATCTGCGCCGAAGTGCTCATGCGTTGGCTCCTAGTGACCTCGATATATCAGCGGTGCCGGTCATGCCCGCCAGTATTGCCCCATCGTCCATCCTGACGTGCTGGTACTCCGACCGCACATCCGGGGTGGCGTGATGTCGCAGGCACATACGCACAGAAGGCCCCGCCGCACTCAGCCGTCCCGCCCGTCGACCGGGGACGACGGGCAACGTACGCCGATAGCTCGCCATTTGGCGTGAACGGGCGGCTGAATTTCCGTCTTGTCATGGCCTGTTCGCAGCGCTTACTTTTGCCCCTCCTGACGCATGTCCATGGGGGGCTCCGACATGGCCGCACGCGGCCGGCACCGCCGGTACCAGCCGAACAGGATCAACCGCGCCTCACTCACCGTCACCGCGGGCGGCGCCGGAATGGCGCTCCCCCTCATCGGCACCGGCGTAGCGCAGGCGGCCGACCTGGACACCTGGAACAAGGTCGCCGCGTGCGAGTCGACCAGCCGCTGGCACGTCAACACCGGCAACGGCTACTACGGCGGCCTGCAGTTCGCCCAATCGACGTGGGAGGCCTACGGCGGCACGCGGTACGCGGCCCGGGCGGATCTGGCCACCAAGGACCAGCAGATCGCCGTGGCGGAGAAGGTGCTGGACGGGCAGGGGCCCGGCGCCTGGCCGGTGTGCTCGGTGCGGGCGGGGCTGGCCCAGGGTGGAGACACCCCCGACATCCAGCCCGCCGGCGCCGCGAAGAAGACCTCGGTCCAGGACGTCCAGCCGCAGACCACGCCGCAGTCACGGGCGGGCACCGCCGAGATGTACACGGTCGTCCACGGCGACACCCTCTCGGGGATCGCCGAGTCGCAGAAGGTCAGGGGCGGTTGGCAAGGGCTGTACGCCGCGAACCGTAAGGCCGTGGGAGCGGACCCCGACCTGATCCTGCCGGGCCAGCGGCTCGCGCTGCGCGGCAAGGCTCCCACGACGGGGACCGGGACGACGTCCGCCCCCAAGACCGCCACCAAGACCCCGCCCAAGTCCGCGCCCAAGTCCGCGCCCAAGTCCGCGCCCAAGTCCGCGCCCAAGTCCGCGCCCGAGAAGACCTCTTCGGAGCGCGAAGAGCAGGTCACGACCACCACGCGCTCGCTCGTCGCCCCGGTGAGCTCCGCCACCGGCACTCCCTACCGCAAGGCCGGTTCCTCCTGGTCGAAGGGCTACCACACGGGCGTCGACTTCCCCGTCCCGACCGGTACGTCCGTGAAGTCCGTCGGGGCAGGTCAGGTGGTCAGCGCGGGGTGGGAAGGCTCCTTCGGCTACCAGGTGCTGATCCGGCACACCGACGGCCGCTACAGCCAGTACGCCCACCTCTCGGCCATCTCCGTGAAGGCCGGGCAGTCGGTGGGCGCCGGCCAGCGCATAGGCCGCTCGGGGTCCACGGGCAACAGCACGGGCCCGCATCTGCACTTCGAGGTGCGGACGGGGCCCGGATTCGGCGCGGACATCGACCCGGTCGCCTATCTCCGGGCCGGCGGCGTCAGGATTTGACGCGGCTCCGGTGCCGGTCGAGGACTGGCATCGGGACGTACGGGCCGCCGTAGAAGGGGCCGTAGAGGTTCGGGGTCCGGCCGTCGGGGTGCGGCGGCTCCTCGTCTCCGTACGCACTGTCCGTGACCTGGGCCGGGATGAGGATGCCGTCGATCCGGTCGGGCACGAGGAGCTCCTCGCGCGGCATCGGCAGCGCCGCGGACTGCTCCGGAAGGCCGGCGAGCAGTTCCTCGGCACCCACCGGGGCCACCGTCTGCTCGGCCGGGGTCGCCCTCTCGGGCAGGGCTTCCGGGGCCTGCGCCTCGGTGCGGGCGATCCGCTCCGTCGTCAGCAGGATCAGGCCACCCGCCGCCACCACGCCGCAGCCCAGGGCGAGCACGGTGCCCGTGGTGCCGTAGCGGAAGGTTTCGCCGAACATCGTTATGCCGACCGCGGCCGCCACCACCGGGTTCACCACCGTCAGTGTGGCCAGCGGTGCCGCGAGGCCCGCGCCCCGGTAGGCGGCCTGGGACAGCAGCAGGCCGGCCGTGGCGAAGACGCCTATCGTGGCCAGGGACGGAATGTCGGCCGCCGACACCCCGCCGTTCCAGTCGACGGCGACGATCTTCGTGAACACCGAGGACATGCCGAAGGCTATGCCGGAGCCGGTCGCGAGCAGCATGCTGCGCACCGCCGGATGCCGGTGGGCCGCGCGGCCCGCGACCATCAGCGTCACGACGATGGCGCCGGTCACCACGGCCACGCCCACCCGCTCGGCCGTGGCCAGCGACTGCGACTCGGAGGAGCCGACCAGGGACAGCAGCCCGGCGAGACCCACGGTCGCCATGATCGCGCCCCGCCAGGCCGTCGATCCGGCCTTGCGGCCCACGAACAGCGCCGCCATGGGCAGCGCGAACACGATCGTCAGGGCACCGAGCGGCTGCACCAGACTCAGCGGACCGAACGCCAGCGCCACCACGTGCAGCAGACCGCCGACGCCGTTCAGCGCGACCGCCGCCCACCAGCCCGGCCGGCGCATCGGCGCGAACTGCTGTCCCGGAGAGGACACCGCGACACGCTCCTGCACGATCGCTCCGCCCGCGTACGCGACGGCGGAGACGAGCGACAGCAGCACGGACAACGCGAGGGCGCTCATGAGCTGCTCCTCTGCGTGAGGCGGGGGCGGCAGCCCCGGCGCGGCGAACGGTCGGCTCTCATAATCAACACGATGCCTCGAAAAGCTCTTCCCGTCGTCGTACCAGAGCACCCACCGTGTCGTACTGCCGATGGAGTACCCAGGGGCCCGTCTCATCCTCTGGTGGGGTGACCCCGGGTGGAGACCCCCAGGTGAGAACCCCGACCGGCCTTGGTACTACTGCTCTTCGTGGACCTCGACCCCGATCTCGTCGCGCTCAGGCCCCTCGGGGGCTTCTTCGTACTACGCACACCAGAGGAAGCACTTCGGCCACTTCCGACCCTGGCTCAGGCGTACGCGGAGCCCTCAATGGACCCTCAGCAAGACCCCCTGGGCCTGCGCGTCCGGAAAGTCGCGAACGCCCTGCGCGCCCCCGAGTTGCGCATCGCCGCCTCCGTGGCCCAGCAGGGACTCGCGGCCCGCCTCTGGTCGGTGACCCTCGGCTGCGCCGCCCTGCACGGCCGCATCCCCGACCTCGACCCGCGCCTGCTGCACTGGGACCCCGACGGCAGCGCCCCCGACGACCTGTGGATCACCGAGGTGCGCCCGCTGCCCGCGGACCCGGCGACCGTCGCGGACGTCGTCCTGCACGGCCACCTGGAACCCCTGACCGCCGCCCTGCACACCCGGTACCGCGTCGCCTCCGGCCTCCTGTGGGGCAACGCCGGCTCCGCGCTCGCGGGCGCCGCCCGGCAACTGGACCAGTGGGCCCGCGCGGGCGGCCGTACCGACACCGCCGACCGGGCCCGCGCCCTGACCGCGGAGCTGTTCACCCACCCCCTCCTCGCCGGCACCGGCACCCGCACCGGAACAGCGTTCCGGCGCCGCAGCTGCTGCCTCTACTACCGGGTGCCGGGCGGGGGCGTATGCGGTGACTGTTGCTTCACACGAGCCCCGCGCTCTTCCCCACGCGCCCCATCTGGGTGACCATGAAAGGGCAACCAGCCGCTGAGAACAGGGGGTTCCGGGTGCGTGTGGGACTGCTGACCCGGGAGTACCCCCCGGACGTGTACGGCGGCGCGGGCGTCCATGTCGAGTTCCTCGCCCGGGAGTTGAGGGACCTCGTCGACCTGGAGGTGCACTGCTGGGGTGAGGGCCGCGGGGTGGGCGTGCAGCGCCACCGTCCCTGGTCCGCGCTCGACACCGCCAACGACGCGCTGCGCACCTTCTCCGTGGACCTCGCCATGGCCGCCGGCCTCGAAGGCCGCGAACTCGTCCACTCCCACACCTGGTACGCCAACCTCGCCGGCCACCTCGGCAAGCTGCTGCACGGCATCCCGCATGTGATGACCGCCCACTCCCTGGAGCCCCTGCGCCCCTGGAAGGCCGAGCAACTCGGCGGCGGATACGCCCTGTCCAGCTGGGCCGAGCGCACCGCGATCGAGACCGCCGACGCGGTGATCGCCGTCTCCGGAGCGATGCGCGAGGACATCCTCGGCTGCTATCCGGAGCTGGAGCCGGAGCGGGTCCACGTCGTGCACAACGGCATCGACACCAGCCTGTACCGACCGGACCACGGCACCGACGTCCTCGACCGGTTCGGCCTCGACGCCGGCCGCCCCTACGTGCTGTTCGTCGGCCGCATCACCCGCCAGAAGGGCGTGCCCCATCTGCTGCGCGCGGTACGGAACATCGACCCCGCCGTGCAGGTGGTGCTGTGCGCGGGCGCGCCCGACACCCCTGAGATAGACCGGGAGTTCCGCGATCTCTACCAGGAGCTGAGCCGCGTCCGCGAGGGCGTGCACTGGATCCCGCAGATGCTGCCGCGGCCCGAGGTGATCCAACTCCTCACGCACGCCGCCGTGTTCGTCTGCCCCTCGGTGTACGAACCCCTCGGCATCGTCAACCTGGAGGCGATGGCCTGCGGAACTCCCGTGGTGGCCTCGCAGGTCGGCGGCATCCCCGAGGTCGTCGAGGACGGCAAGACGGGGCTGCTCGTCCCGCTGAACGACGACTTCGAGGCCGGCCTCGCGCAGGCCCTGGACTCGGTCGTCGGCGACCCGGAGACCGCCCGCCGGATGGGCGAGGCCGGACGGGAGCGCGCGGTGGGGGAGTTCGGCTGGGACGCGGTGGCACGGCGGACGGTCCGGCTCTACGGGGAGATCCTCAAACAGGCTTAGCGCGCGCTACACAGGGGCAGGCTGGGAGCAACCACGGTGAGGGGAGCGGCCATGCGTCGTGGCGGACCTTCGGTGCTCGGAATCGTACTCGCGGGCGGAGAAGGCAAACGCCTGATGCCCCTGACCACGGACCGCGCGAAACCCGCGGTCACCTTCGGCGGCACCTACCGTCTCGTCGACTTCGTCCTCTCCAACCTCGTCAACGCCGACATCCTGCGCATCTGCGTCCTCACGCAGTACAAGTCGCACTCGCTGGACCGGCACATCACCACCACCTGGCGCATGTCCAGCCTGCTCGGCAACTACGTCACCCCGGTCCCGGCCCAGCAGCGCCTCGGCCCGCGCTGGTACCTGGGCAGCGCGGACGCGATCCTCCAGTCCCTGAACCTGATCTACGACGAACGCCCCGAGTACGTCGCGGTGTTCGGCGCCGACCACGTCTACCGCATGGACCCGCGCCAGATGCTGGCCCAGCACATCGAGAACGGCGCCGGCGTCACCGTGGCGGGCATACGCGTGCCGCGCGCCGAGTCGTCCTCCTTCGGCGTGATCAGCCCCGGCTCGGACGGCCAGACGATCGAACGCTTCCTGGAGAAGCCCGCCGACCCGCCCGGACTCCCGGACGACCCGGAGACCGTCTACGCCTCGATGGGCAACTACATCTTCACCACCAAGGCCCTCATCGAGGCGCTCCAGCGGGACGCCGAGGACCGCAACTCCGTGCACGACATGGGCGGTTCGATCCTGCCCCAGCTCACCGACCGGGGCGAGGCCCAGCTGTACGACTTCAGCGCCAACCACGTCCCCGGCGAGACCAACCGCGACCGGGGCTACTGGCGGGACGTCGGCACCCTGGACGCGTACTACGACGCCCACATGGACCTCATCGCCGAGCGCCCCGCCTTCAACCTCTTCAACCGCAGCTGGCCCATCTACACCCACTCCAACCAGCTCTCCCCGGCCCGCTTCAACGCGGGCGGCATGGCCAGCGAGTCCATCATCAGCGCCGGCTGCCTGATCCGCGGGCAGGTCACGCGGTCCGTGCTCTCGCCGGGGGTGGTGGTCGACCCGGGGGCGGTGGTGCAGGGGGCGGTGCTGCACGACAACGTGCGCATAGGGCGGGGCGCGGTGGTGCGAGGGGCCGTACTCGACAAGAACGTCGAGGTGCCGCCCGGGGCGACGATCGGCGTCAACCCGGACCGGGACTCCGAGCTGTACACCGTCTCCAAGGGCGGGGTGATCGCGCTGGGCAAGGGGCAGCAGGTCTCCTAGCGGCAGGCGATCGCGGGCCCGCCGCTGCGAGGGAGAGCGGCGGGCCGGCTCGTCAGCCGCTGCGGGTGAAGACCTCGCCTCGGGTGGAGCCGTCGGAGCAGAGCTTCTTCTCGTCGGCCGTCATCTTGCGGGACTTGACCACGACCGCGTTGTGCTTGCCGTCGGTGCCGTTCGGGGCGGGGCCGGTGATCACGTCGGGTACGAACCAGTAGTAGTGGCCCCACTTGGGGTCGTCGTAGTGCGTCTGCCACGTGCCGGATATCCGCTGCATCACCTGGGCGCGGGAGACCCAGCCCACCTCTCCCGGCTGGACGTTCACGGTGAAGGAGCTCGTCTCCGTGTGCGAGCTCTGCCAGGTGTAGTCGAACGTCGCGGTCACACTGGCGGTGATGATCCCTTCGATGCCTCCACCGACGGTCACCGACCCTCCCACCGACTGGGAGGAGCCCACGGTGTCGGCCCACGACATGGTCTGGGCGGCGGGCGACGACGTGCAGTTGTAGAGCAGTTCCGAGACCTGACGGGGCGCGCCGAGGTAGGCCTGGCCGATCTCCGGGGAGTTGAAGCTGCACTTGCCTTCCCCGGAAGCGCAGTCGGCCATGATCTGCTCCGTGGTGGGCTGGTCCTCGGCCACAGCGGGCACGGCCGTCGCGATCATCCCGAACGCCGTGGCCGCCAGCACCAGGGTGCGGCCGCCGTACCGCAGGGCGCGGTTCCTCGTCATGGTTGTTGCCTCTCACCGTACGTGGGGGAACGGTGACGCCGCCCGGTGTTCCCACTGGGGCTGGAGTCACCTTGTGGTGCCCACGAGGCTCACGTAGTCCACGGCCGAGCTACACCAAGAAATCGTAAAGTTGTACTTGATTCCGCAACCGATGAACCGTCAAATAGCTTGTCAGTGGCGCTAATTGGCTGGTGCGGGCCGAGTCGAGGTGCTGTCACCGCGATGGACGACGAGGACCGCCGCGAGGCCGACGGCAAGTCCGAGGGTGGTCTGCGGGCCGAATGGTTCGCCGAACATGAGCGCTCCCCAGACCGCTGTGACCGGAGCCATGAGGAACATGAGCGTGTTGACCTTGGTCACCCCGGAGCGCCGCAGGATGAGCCAGTACAGGCCGTACCCGCCGAAGGTCGACAGGGCCACCAGCCAGGTGATCGCGGTCCAGAACGACAGCTCGGCGGGCGGTGTCGCGGCTCCGGCGCCCACGGCGAGTGCCGTGAAGATGAGCGCACTGGTCGCACAGTGGATGGTCATGGACACCGTGGGCGCGACCCGCGCGCGGGAGCGGCTCTCCACGAACGTCGCCGCCACCAGCGCCAACATGCCGACGAAGGGGATGAGATAGGCCCACCAGGCCGCACCGGTACCGGCCGCTGCGTCGGCCGCGGTGACGACGGCGACGCCACTCATCCCCAGGCACAGACCCAGCCACTGCTTGCGCGAGACGTACTGGCACAGCAGCGGCCCGGCGAGAGCACCGGTGACGAGGGGCTGGACGCCGTCGATCAGGGCGGTGGTGCCGCTGGAGACGCCGAGCTGGATCGCGTAGTAGACGGTCAGCAGGTAGCCGCTCTGCGACAGCACGCCGATCACCGCCTGCCGAGCGGCGTCCCGCACCGACAGGCCCCGCCACGACGCTCTGGAAGCGATGGCGACACCGATCAGGACGACGGCCAGCGGCAGGAACCGCCACATCAGGATCGTGACCGCGGGCGCACTGCCCGCGCCGAGCTTGGCGCCGATGAACCCGGAACTCCAGCACAGTACGAACGCGATCGAGAGCAGGAAGTTCACGGCTCACCCTCCTCCACTAAACAGATCGGTATACCGCCTCCCACTATACAGATCGGTATACTCGTGAGTCATGGGGACTACCGGGACGCCGCGACGGATCACGATGACGCCTGGCGCACAGCGCGCCCTGGAGGCCGCCGCGAGGCTGTTCTACGAGCGCGGCATCCATGCCGTCGGGGTGGATCTGATCGCCGCCGAGGCCGGGGTGACGAAGAAGACCCTCTACGACCGGTTCGGCTCCAAGGAGCAGATCGTCGTGGAGTACCTCGCGGATCGCGACGAACGCTGGCGTGCCTTCCTCGCCCAGCGCCTCGACGCCGCACGGCCGACGTCGGCCGGACGCCTGAAGGCCGTCTTCGATGCCTCGCGCGCGTGGTCCGCGCGGCACAGCTCAAAGGGGTGCAGCATGGTCAACGCGCACGCCGAGATCAGCGATCCGTCCCATCCGGCCTACCCGATCATCACCGGGCAGAAGGAATGGATGCTCGCCCTGTTCACCGATCTCGCCAGGGACGTCACCCCCGACGGGGCCGACGGCCTGGGCCGGACGCTCATGCTCCTTCACGAAGGGGCGCTCGTCGCCCATGGCTTGAACGTCTTCGCGGACCCCATCGGCCACGCCGGCGAACAGGCCCTGGTTCTCCTTGCGGCCGCCGAAGCGCGGTGACGTCTCGCCCGGCCTGACTTCTGCCCGTCGGGGGGTGGGCACTCTTGTCATGCACCTGGACGGGTGTTGGAATCCGTGCTGTTATGCCAACTACTGTCCATGACAACGTTGTTATGGAGGCTCTGTGCGCATACAACGCCTCAGAAACCGACTCGTGTTACTGCTCGCCGGGGCCCTCGGCGTCGCGGGGCTCAGCGCGACGCCCGCCCCCGCCGCAGGGGAGGACCCCGTGGAGATCCAGGGACTGAAGGGCGAGTACTACACCCAGTCCGCCCCCGGCGCCTTCGACTTCCACGAGCTGAAGGCGACCGCCTTCGACCCCGACCTCGACTTCGACAACCTGGAGCCGCGTCTGGCCTTCGCCGCCGGCCGGTCGGACGACGTCAGCGTCCGCTGGACCGGAAAGATCGTTCCGGAGAAGACCGGCCCGCACACCTTCTCGATCACCGGAGACAACGGCTTCCGCCTCTGGATCGACGGAAGGCTCGCCATCGACCACTGGGTCGACGACTGGGACCGCGAACAGACCGCCGCCCCCGTCGAGTTGGCCGCCGGCACCGCCTACGACATCAAGGTCGAGTACTTCGAGCACTACGGCGGCTCCAACCTCCACCTCCGCTGGACCGAGCCAGGCGGCGGCAAGGAGCCCGTCCCGCAGTCCGCGTTCCGCCTCCCCGACGGCTTCGACTACGACGGGGCGATCGCGGCCACGGTCCTCGGCGACGGCCGTACGCTCAAGCTCGACTTCGCCCGGAACGTCGCCGCACCCCCGGCCGACGTCACCGACCACCTGGACGCGGCCATCGGCGGAGCGGCCTGGCCGCTCGGGACCGCCAAGGTGGACCCGGCCGACTCCAAGGCCCTCCTGGTCGCGCTGAAGGAGCCCGTGGTCGGCAACAAGACGGGCACGGCACGGGGCACGGCCGATGTCCGCTACGACGGTGCGGGCGGCCTCGCCGACGCCGAAGGCAACGTTGTCAAAGCCTTCTGGAGCAGCGGCCCCAACCGGTCGACGCACCAGCTGCGCACGAAGTGGGCCGACGAGGTGGGCCCGGACAACGCCCACCCCGAGTACCCGCGCCCGCAGCTTACCCGGGAGGCCTGGCGCAACCTCAACGGCCGCTGGCAGTTCGCGGCGGCCGAGGCGGGGGAGCGGCCCCCGGTCGGCAGGAACCTCGCCGAGCGGATCCTCGTCCCGTACCCGGTCGAGTCCCAGCTCTCCGGCCTGGAGCGGCACGAGGACCGCATGTGGTACCGCCGCACCTTCACGGTCCCGGCGGACTGGCGCATCGGCTCCGGCAAGCGCCTGAAGCTCAACTTCGGCGCCGTCGACTGGCGGTCCGAGGTGTATGTCAACGGCACCAAGGTCACCGAGCACACAGGCGGCTACGACAAGTTCAGCGCCGACATCACCGACGCGCTGAAGCCCGGCCGCACCCAGGAGCTGATCGTCGGCGTGTACGACCCGACCGACACGGCGAACGGCGAGAACCCGCCGCTCGGCAAGCAGCGCCTGGACCCGAGCGGCATCTGGTACACCCCGTCCTCCGGCATCTGGCAGACGGTGTGGATGGAGCCGGTGGCCCCCGATCACGTGGACGGGCTGGGGCTCACCCCGGACGTCGACGCGGGCACCCTGACCGTCGAGCCGCAGGGTGTGCGCGACGGCGTACCCGTCACGGCGACGGCGTACGACGGACGGCGCAAGGTCGCCACCGCGAGCGGCCGCACCGGCCGGCCGCTGACCCTGACCATCGACGATCCGCACCTGTGGTCGCCCGACGACCCGTTCCTGTACGACCTGAAGGTGACCGTCGGCGCCGACCGGGTCGGCAGCTACTTCGGTATGCGCTCCATCGCCGTCGAGAAGCTGAACGGTGTGCCGCGCACCGTCCTCAACGGCGAGCCGATCTTCATGATGGCCACCCTCGACCAGGGCTTCTGGCCCGACGGCCTGCACACCGCGCCGACCGACGAAGCCCTCGCGTACGACCTGAAGGTCCACAAGCAGCTGGGCTTCAATTCCGTGCGCAAGCACATCAAGGTCGAGCCGGACCGCTGGTTCTACTGGGCCGACCGGCTGGGCCTGCTGGTGTGGCAGGACATGCCCGCGATGACCGCGGGGGTGAACCCGGGCGCCGAGGCCCGCGCCCAGTACGAGCGCGAGATGAAGCAGATGATCGACGAGCACAACAGCAGCCCGTCGGTGGTCATGTGGGTCACCTTCAACGAGGGCTGGGGTCAGTACGACGTCGGCCGGGTCGCCGAGCAGGCGAAGGCCTGGGACCCGACCCGGCTGGTCAACAACCAGTCAGGTCTTAACCTCGGGGCCGACGGCGGCACCGGCGACATCATGGACGAGCACGGCTATCCGAGCCCGGCCCTGCCACCGCGCCCCGACGGCGAACGGGCACTGGTCAGCGGCGAGTACGGCGGCCTCGGTCTGGCGGTGCCCGGGCACGCCTGGTCGGTGCAGATGTCGTATGTCGACGTCGACCCGGCCGCCTACACCGACGACTACCTCACCAGGCTCGACGAGGTGCGTGCCCTGGTCTGCCGGGGCAGTAACGGCGCCGTGTACACCCAGATCTCGGATGTCGAGGGGGAGCTGAACGGCTTCCTGACCTACGACCGGGCCGTACTGAAACCGGACACGGCACGGCTCAAGGCCGCGCACGAGGCGCTGATCCGTGACGCCTCCCGGGTGACTCCTGCGGGATGCCCGGCGCCGCAACCTGTGTTGAAGTGACCTCATATGCACCATGAGTCCCGCCCCTTTCGCAAGGGGCGGGACTTAATCTGCTGTTAACTGTGCGTAGCTTGATCGTACTTGACCGTAATCGCTCAGGGGCGATTGACTACTGATCCACCCGTCGCCGACGCGAGGCAAGCCATTGACGTCTGACCTGCTCGCACCTCTCGACCTGGCGTTCTGGAACATCGAGTCCGCCGAACACCCCATGCACCTGGGCGCGCTCGGCGTGTTCACGGCGCACTCGCCCACCGCGGGCGCCCACGCGGCCGACCTGCTCGCCTCGCGCGCCGCAGCCGTTCCGGGGCTGCGGATGCGGATCCGCGACGCATGGCAGCCGCAGGGCCTCCTCCAGCCGTTTTCCTTCGGCGGCGCCACCCGCGAGCCCGCTCCGGACTTCGACCCGCTCGACCACGTCCGGCTGCACGCCCCGACCGCCGACTTCCACACGGTGGCGGGCCGGCTCATGGAGCGCCCGCTGGAGCGCGGCCGGCCGCCGTGGGAGGCGCATGTGCTGCCCGGCGAAGACGGTGTGTCGTTCGCCGTGCTGTTCAAGTTCCACCACGCCCTGGCCGACGGACTGCGGGCGCTGACGCTCGCCGCCGCCGTCCTCGACCCCATGGACCTGCCCGCCCGGGGGCCCCGCCCCGAGGAGCCCCGACGCAGCCGCCTTCCGGATGTGCGCAGGCTGCCGGGGCTGGTGCGTGGCGCCCTGTCCGACGTGGGGCGGGCCCTGGACATCGGTGCCTCCGTCGCCGTGTCGACCCTGGGGATGCAGTCGTCGTCCGCGCTGACCGCCGAGCCGAGCGGCACCCGCCGTACCGCCGGGGTCGTCGTCGACATCGACGACGTGCACGTGATCCGCAAGGCCGTCGGCGGCACCGTCAACGACGTCCTCATCGCGGTCGTCGCGGGCGCCCTGCGCCGCTGGCTCGACGAACGCGGCGACAGCAGTGAAGGCGTCGCGCCGCGCGCTCTGATCCCCGTCTCCAAGCGCCGCCCGCGCACCGCGCACCCTCAGGGCAACCGGCTCTCCGGCTACTTGATACGGCTCCCTGTCGACGACCCCGACCCGCTGCGCCGCCTCGCCACGGTCCGTACCGCCATGGACCGCAACAAGGACGCCGGCCCCAACCGGGGCGCGGGCGCCGTCGCCCTGCTCGCCGATCACGTCCCCGCCCTCGGCCACCGGCTCGGCGGACCGCTGGTCGGAGGCGCCGCCCGGCTCTGGTTCGACATCCTGGTCACCAGCGTGCCGCTGCCCGGCATCGCCCTGAAGCTCGGCGGCCACCAGGTCACCGAGGTCTTCCCGTTCGCCCCGCTGGCCCGTGGCCAGTCGCTCGCGATCGCGATCTCGACGTACCGCGGACGCGTCCACTACGGGCTCGTCGCCGATGCCAAGGCCGTACCGGACCTGGACGTGCTCGCCAAGGCCGTGTCCGAGGAGGTGGAGTCACTGATCACCGCCTGCGCTCCCTGAGCCCCACTTCCGCTGTCTCCTTCGCCGGATTTTGGAGGAGCGGCCCGGCGCTCCGTAGAATTCCGCGTTCGAAAGCAGGCGCGGTCGGAGCGCCGCGTGGGTGATCAGGGAAACGGCAGCGCGATGACGGTGACAGAGGACGGCCCGGCGACCACGGACGAGGTCGCGTACGAGCCCGGTGATGAAGTCGTCCACGGCCCCGGCATCGACCCGGAACGGCTCGCCGTCTGCCTCAGCGTGCTCGATGAGCTCGACAAGCTGGAGGTCGACCACCCCGACGCGATCGCCGTACGCCGGGCCACCGCGGGCATCTACCGCACGGTCAAGCAGCGCCGCCGACAGGAGCGCCGGGCCGCCAAAACCGCCCACGACAAGGCGGTCACGGAGGCCACGGCGACCGGCTCCGCCCAGCGCATCGACGACGAGACCGAGGGCATCCTGCCGTCGTCCGTCACCGAGGCGGGCAAGATCGCGGGGATACTCCAGCGCCCCCGCTCCTGCTACACCTGCAAGACCCGGTACGTGGAAGTCGACTACTTCTACCACCAGCTCTGTCCGGACTGCGCCGCCCTGAACCGGGACAAGCGCGACGTCCGCGCCGACCTCACCGGCAAGCGCGCCCTGCTCACCGGCGGCCGCGCCAAGATCGGCATGTACATCGCGCTCAGGCTGCTGCGCGACGGCGCCCACACCACGATCACCACGCGCTTCCCCAAGGACGCCATCCGCCGCTTCAAGGCCATGGACGACTCGGCGGACTGGCTGCACCGCCTGGAGGTCGTCGGCATCGACCTGCGCGACCCGGCGCAGGCCGTGGCCCTCGCCGACCAGATCGCCGAGGCGGGTCCGCTGGACGTCCTGATCAACAACGCGACGCAGACCGTACGCCGGCTGCCCGCCGCCTACGCCGCCCTGGTCGAGGGCGAGAGCGCGCCGCTGCCCGCCGGTGAGCTGCCCGCCCACCACGTCATCGGCGCCTTCGGCTCCGGCGCCGTCGACGGCCTGGCCGCGCTGCCCGTCGGGATCTCCGGCCTCGACGCCCAGCAGGTCGCCGACCTCGCCCTGGTCGCCGGGAACGCCAGCGTCGCCCGGCACCTCGACGGCACCGCCATCGACGCGGGCGGCCTCGTCCCCGACGTCGTCGACACCAACACCTGGGTGCAGACCATCGAGCAGATCTCCCCGGTGGAGCTCCTCGAGACCCA
The DNA here is from genome assembly GCF_900103585.1 of Streptomyces sp. cf386. Taxonomy (GTDB): domain Bacteria; phylum Actinomycetota; class Actinomycetes; order Streptomycetales; family Streptomycetaceae; genus Streptomyces. Next base: position 232,138 of record NZ_FNHV01000001.1, on the reverse strand, counting down.
GCTGTGCAACTACACGGCGCCGTTCATCCTGATCAGCAAGTTGCGGCCGGCCATGGCCGAGGCCGCGAAGAAGGCGGCGAGCGGGCGGGCGTACGTCGTCAACGTCTCGGCGATGGAGGGCGTCTTCGGACGCGGCTACAAGGGTGCGGGGCATCCGAACACGAATGCCGCCAAGGCCGCGATGAACATGGTCACGCGGACCAGCGCGCAGGAGATGTTCCAGAGCGACGGCATCCTCATGACGTCCGTCGACACCGGCTGGATCACGGACGAACGGCCCCACTACGACAAGCTGCGGCTTGCGGAGGAGGGGTTCCATGCGCCGTTGGATCTGGTGGACGGGGCGGCTCGGGTGTACGACCCGGTCGTGCGGGGCGAGGCGGGCGAGGATCTGTACGGGGTCTTCTTGAAGGATTACGCGCCGGGTAAGTGGTAGGTCGCTACTGGGGTGGGTGATTGCGGCGGTGGGAGGCTGCGGGTTGTAGGGGGCTGGTCGCGCAGTTCCCCGCGCCCCTTCAGGTGGGCCCAGCGCCGGGCGTTCGTAGGTGGTCGTGTATCGCGTACGCCGTTGCCGTCCGTGCCGCCCGCACCCTTGTCCCCCCGTCGACCAGCAGATCCGCCCCCGTCACCCACTCCGCCGCGTCCGACGCCAGCCACACCACCGCCCGCGCCACGTCCTCCGGTTCCCCGATCCGCCCGAGCGGCAGCCCGGCGGCTACCTCCTGCTCGCCCGGCTCCCACACGAACCGTGCCATTTCCGTGCGGACCAGCCCCGGGGACACCGAGTTGACCCGCACCTTCGGGGCCAGTTCGCCCGCGAGTTGCTGGGTCAGGTGAAGGAGTGCCGCCTTGCTGGTGCCGTAGGCGCCGATGTTGGGGCCGACGTGACCGGCGCCCTCCGTGCAGACATTGATCACCGCTCCGCCGTGTTCGCGCATCCAGGCCTGCCAGGCGCACTGCACGAGCCGCAGGGGTGCCTCGACGTTCACGGTGAAGGCCTCGCGCCACGCCAATGGATCTACGTCCATGAGGGGGCCGTACGGCAGGTTCGTCGCGGCATTGTTGACCACGACGTCGATCCGGCCGAACTCGCGCAGGGTCAGGTCCACGACCGCCCGCAGATGGTCCGGGTCGGCCACGCTCCCCGCAGCCCCCACACCGCCCAGCTCGGCCGCCGTCCGCCGCACCTCGTCGGCGTCCCGCGCTGTCACGCACACCAGCGCCCCGGCGGCGGCCAGTTGCCGGGCGACGGCGTGGCCGATGCCGCGCGTGGCGCCGGTGACGACGGCGGCCCTGCCCTGGAGTCCGTACGACGGCCTCATCGCCGTACCGTCTCATGACGGACCGTCAGTCGACAGCCCCAAGACGCGAGTGCCGGGCCGCCACCAGCTCCAGGACCGTGCGCCAGTCCTCCAGGACGCCGGCGTCGAACCGGGTGGCCCGGCTCTCCTCGTCCGCCAGGCTGAGCCGGAGCGCGTCCTCGTCGGTGCCGTGGCCGCGTACGAGGCGGCAGACGCGCTCGCCCAGCAGCGGTCGTACGGCTTCGGCCGCGCTCTCGCTGCGGCGGACCTCGTCGCCGGGGCCCAGCAGCTCCCCGATGTCGTGCACCAGCCCCGCCACTTGGAGCTCCTTGTCGGCGGGGCGGCTGCGGCGCAGCAGCGCGGCGGTCCGCAGCGCGCGCTGGTGGGGGCAGGCGTACATCAGATCCATCAGCTCTTCGACACTGCGCAGCTCCATGCGTCAGTCCTCCCGCCGGACAAGCCGTTGCCGTCCGTCAGCAGATCATGGCCGCCTTGCGAATCGGCCAACGGGACTTGAACTGCGCGGCGTGACGGGGTCCTGAGGCGGGCCGGAAAATGATGTTGAGCCGAACGAGTGACTTATAAACGGAGCATTCCGTAACAAACACGTGAATAACGGGATGGCCGAATGCTGCTTGACTCCGGATAGTTACAGCTTGTTTGCAGCCCCATCGAGCGGGCGCCCGCTCATTTGGTTAATCTGTAGCGGACGGACATCACTACCGGGTCCCAACCCACACCCATGGTCCGTCCCGGGACAAGCCGGTGCAGAACGGCCTGCTTGCACACCAGTTACCGGCGCCACCGCGTCCAAGCCGACTTTGAGTAAGACCCGAGCGGGCGTCAGGTACCGGACCGCAGACTGGCCCGGCCCGCCCCGAGGGTGATCCGACACAGAAGGAGTGCGCGGTGACACCTGAGCAGACGAATCGCGAACAGCGCCCCAAGGAACGCACGGAGCGCTCGGGCCGCCGGTCCAAGGAGATCGGCAGTCTCGATGTGTGGGCCAGGTCCGCCCCCATCCGCCTGGCCGGTTACGAGGACGACCTCGCCGAGCCCCACATCCTGCCCAGCGTCGACTGACGGGGCAGAAACCCTTCGCGATCGCCGACCGCATGGGCGTGCGAGACTCACGCCCATGCTGATCAGAGAAGCCGCGGCCGACGACTGGCCGCGGATTTGGCCTTTCTGGCACCGGATCGTCGCCGCCGGCGAGACCTACGCATGGGATCCGGACACCTCCGAGGAAGCCGCCCGGGCCCTGTGGATGAACCCGGCCAAGCGTGTCTTCGTCGTCGAGGACGAGGCCGGAACGGTCGTCGCCTCCGCCTACGTCACCCCCAACTACGGCGGCCCCGCCGCCCGTATCGCCAACGCCGGCTTCATGGTGGACCCCGACCGCGGCGGCCGTGGCTTCGGCCGCGCCCTCGCCGAGCACCTGCTGGCCGCGGCCAAGGCCGACGGCTACCGCGGCATGATCTTCAACGCGGTCGTCGAGACCAACCCGGCCGTGCGGCTGTGGACCTCTCTCGGCTTCACGATCCTCGGCACGGTCCCGGACGCGTACGAACATCCCCGTCATGGGCGGGTGGGGCTGCACATCATGTACCGGGGGCTTTAGCGGGGAGCTTCGGCAGCTTGACCTCACACCACCGGCATTTGCCTAAAGACTTTAGGTGAATGCATACTCGGTTATGGCAATCGAGGGGATGGTTATGGTGCGTGTGGGGCTGACCACGGATCGTCTGGTCCGGGCAGGAGCGGAGCTCGCCGACGAGATCGGCTTCGAGCAGGTGACCGCGTCGGAGCTTGCCCGGCGGTTCGACGTCAAGGTCGCGAGCCTGTACTCGCATGTGAAGAACTCCCAGGACCTCAAGACCCGGATCGCCCTGTTCGCGCTGGAGGAACTGGCCGACCGGGCCGCCGACGCCATCGCCGGGCGGGCCGGCAAGGACGCCCTGGTCGCCTTCGCGAACGTCTACCGCGACTACCAGCTTGAGCACCCAGGCCGCGCCGCCGCCGCGCGCATGCGGCTGGACCCCGAGACGGCGGTCGCCGGGGCGGGCGTACGGCACGCGCAGATGACGCGGGCGATCCTGCGCGGCTACGACCTGGCAGAACCGGACGCCACTCACGCCGTACGGCTGCTGGGCAGCGTCTTCCACGGCTACGCCAGCCTGGAGTCCGCGGGCGGTTTCAGCCACAGCGCACCCGACTCCGAGGAGACCTGGACCCGGATCCTGGACGCCCTCGACGCCCTGCTGCGCAACTGGCCCACCGCACCCACCCCCTGATCGACAGGCAGAGGACATGGACACCCCGCACGACTGGATCACCACGCCCGTCACCGCCGATCTCCTGCGCGGCGCCCTCGACGCCGAGCACGGCGAGCACGGCGTACTGCCGCACCGGCTGCCCGCCCGGGCGCGCGCCCAGAACACCGACGGCCAGCTGGCCATGGCCGAGTCACAGCCCTCCGGTGTGAGGCTGGCCTTCCGTACCCGCGCCACCGCCGTCGAACTCGACACGCTGCCCACCAAACGGAGTTATGTGGGCGCCCCGCCCCGCCCGGACGGTGTATACGACCTGATCGTCGATGACCGCCCCGCCGGGCAGGGAAGTGTGACCGGCGGCAACGTCGTGACCATCGACTTGATGGCCGGGACGGCCGAGCACCGTCCCGGCCCGGCCGGCACCGTCCGTTTCGCCGGGCTGCCCGACCGCGACAAGGACGTCGAGATCTGGCTGCCGCACAACGAGACCACCGAACTGATCGCCCTGCGCACCGACGCCCCCGTCGAGCCCGCGCGGGATCCGGGCCGCAGGGTGTGGCTGCATCACGGCAGTTCGATCAGCCACGGCTCCGACGCCGCGAGCCCCACCAGCATCTGGCCCGCGCTCGCCGCCCGCCTCGGCGGCGTGGAGCTGATCAACCTGGGCCTGGCCGGCAGCGCCCTGCTCGACCCGTTCACCGCCCGCGCCCTGCGCGACACCCCCACCGACCTCATCAGCGTCAAGATCGGCATCAACCTGGTCAACATGGACCTGATGCGGCTGCGCGCCTTCGGCCCCGCGGTCCACGGCTTCCTCGACACCATCAGGGAAGGGCACCCGACGACACCTCTGCTGGTCGTGTCGCCCATCCTGTGCCCCATCCACGAGGACACGCCCGGCCCCTGCGCCCCCGACTTCAGTGGCCTGAGCGGCGGACGACTGCGGTTCGTCGCCATGGGCGACCCGGCGGAACGTGCGAGCGGCAAGCTGACGTTGGGCGTCATACGGGAGGAGCTGTCCCGCATCGTGCGGCAGCGGGCCGCCGACGACCCGAAGCTGCACTACCTCGACGGCCGCGAACTCTACGGCGAGACCGACTCCGCCGAACTCCCCCTGCCCGACGACCTCCATCCCGACGCCGCCACCCACCGTCGCATCGGTGAGCGCTTCGCCCGGCTGGCGTTCACCGGCGACGGCCCCTTCGCCGGGGGAGATGATCGGGGACATGAGGCGGGACCATGACGACCGGCTCTGCCGTCTGTGGGAGGAGCACAGGCGCGCGCCGTTCCCCGCGCGCTGCCGTGGCGTGGACTTCGAGGGGGTGGACCTGGTCATGCTCGACGCGGATGTCGCCGGCCTCGTCCACAGGGAACTCGACGTCGGGCTCGACGACGAGGGCGTCGCGATCCTCTGGGCGTACATCGCGAACCTCGACAAGGTCCTGCCCCTGATCGGCGACGCGTACGGCACAACCTACTACCGAAAACTGCGGACGCTCGCAGGGGTCGCCGCAGCGCGCCGCATGCACGGCGCGATCTGAGTCCTACGACGACACCGCCTGGTCCGACGGAGCCGTCCGCCGCCAGGGGTGCAGCTTCTCGATCTGCTCCGCCAGGTCCAGCAGCTCCGCCTCCGAGCCGGGGCGCCCGACCAGTTGTACGGCGGTGGGAGCGCCGGACGGGAGCGTGCCGAACGGGATCGCCATCGCGGGCCAGCCGGTGAGGTTCCACGGCGGGGTCAGCGGCGAGTAGTTGGTGTTGGCCATGACGTTGCGCAGCCAGCCCCGCTCGTGCCAGGGCTCGGACTTGGGGGAGCGGCGGGCGAGGGCAGGGGTGAGCAGCACGTCGTACTCGGCGAAGAACGGCTCCAGCCGGCGGCGCAGCTCCTCGCGGCTCGCGCCGGCCCGCACCCGGTCGACGAAGCGCTTCCCGACCGCGGCGTGGACCCGGGTCCGGCGGGTGAGTTGCCGTGGGTCGAGGCCCTGGGCGTCCACCGAGGTGCCCGCCGTCCAGTGGGTCAGCGAGGTGACGCCCAGCGACATCGGGTACGGCGGGTCGGCGCGTCGTACCTGGTGGCCCGCCTTGATGAGCACTCCGGCGGCCTCACGGGCGGCGGTCGCGTACGGCTTGCTGATGGTGACCCCGGCGAGCGGGCTGCGCAGGGACACGGCGATCCTGTGGGTGCCGGACGGTTCCGGAAGGGCGACCTCGGTGTCGGCGAGGACCGACAGCATCAGGCGGGCGTCCTCCACCGTGGTGGCCAGCGGGCCGTTCTCCGACATGCCGAACCAGTCGCCGTCGCTGATGCCGGCCGGGACCACACCGTGCCCGGGCTTGATGGTGACCAGGCCGCAGTTGGCCGCCGGGATGCGCAGGGAGCCCATGCCGTCGTTGCCGAGGGCGATCGGCACCATGCCCGCGGCGACCGCGGCCGCGCTGCCGCCGGACGAGCCGCCCGCCGTGCGCGAGGTGTCCCACGGGTTGCGGGCGGTGCCGTGCACGCCCTCGGTGGTGCCGAAGACACACAGCTCCGGCACGTTCGTCAGCCCGACGACCACCGCGCCGGCGGCCCGCAGCCGGGCCACGGTGATGTGGTCGTCGTCGGCCCGGGTGTCGGGCGTGGCCGCGGAGCCGACGCGGTTGGACTCGCCGCGCACCGCGAGGTTGTCCTTGATCGCCACCGGCACGCCGGCGAGCGGCAGTTCGGCCAGGTCGGCGCGCGCGCCCACCTCGTCTGCCTCGGCGAGCGCCGCCTCGGCCCGGACCACGCGGAAGGCGCCGATGCGGCCGTCGAGCCGTTCGATACGGGCCAGGTGCTCGGCCACCACCTCCCGCGGTGTGGCCTGCTTCTCGCGTACGGCGGTGGCGATCTCGGCGGCGGTCCGGCCGACCCAGCTGGTCACGGGCGCTCCTCGGGCTTACTCGCGAGTATGTAGGAGAACTCTGCCGGGCGGCGGGCCCGGAGTCGAGAGGGCGCCCGGCTTGGATATTCGGGAAGGTCTTCTTGGACTTTTCACGGAGCCTCCCCTCGGCACAGCCCTGCTGACCTGCGCATCATCCGATCAATGAGTCAACTCCACTCACTTCGCGTTCCATTGACAGTCCCTGGGGGTCGCCCAATCATCAGACATCCGATGAATGGGAGTGCCTCATGAGGAGACGCTTGAGATCGGCCGGTGTCCTGGCGGCACTGATGCTGCTCTTCACGGCGCCGGTGCCGGCGCTCGCGGACGACGAGCAGGGGGCGCCGCCGGTCACGGTGCCCGCCCTCACCGACTGGACACCGGCATCCGGCAACTACACGTACGAGCGCTCCGCCCGCCTCGTGGCCGACAGCGCGACCGAACGCCGGGTGGCCGACACGCTCGCCGGCGACCTCCGCGATGCGGGACACGGCACCGTTCCGGTGGTGCGGGGCGGCGCACGGCCCGGTGACATCGTTATCGACGTCCGGCCCTCGCAGGCCTCCCTCGGTACGGAGGGCTACGAACTCCGCGCGGACAAGCGGCTGTCGGTGACCGCGGCGACCGAGACCGGCGCCTTCTACGGCACCCGCACCGTCCTCCAGCTCCTCGCCCAGGGCGATCGGATCCCCGCCGGCCGCACGGTCGACGTACCGCGCTACAAGGAGCGGGGCGCCGGCGTCTGCGCCTGCTATATCAACATCTCCCTGCCCTGGCTGGAGAACCTGGTCCGCGAGATGGCGTACCACAAGCTCAACCAGCTGCTCCTCGAACTGAAGGTGAAGAGCGACGCCCATCCCGAGGCCAACACCTGGGGCTACTACACCAAGGACGAGATACGCCGGCTGGTCGCCCTCGGCAAGCGGTACCACGTCGAGATCATCCCCGAGATCAACTCCCCGGGCCATATGGACCCGTGGATCGAGAATCGCCCGGACCTGCAACTCACCGACTCCGACGGCAACAAGCAGCCCTCGCGCCTCGACATCACCCGGCCGGAGGCCCTCGCCTACTACACGGGCCTCATCGACGAGTACGCCCAGGTCTTCACCGCCACGTCCTGGCACATGGGCGCCGACGAGTACATGCTCGGCTCCGACTTCGCCAAGTACCCGCAGATCCTGAAGTATGCCCAGGACCGGTACGGCCCCGAGGCCACACCCCAGGACGCGTTCATCGACTTCGTCAACCGCGTCCACGTCTACGCGGCGGACAAGGGCAAGAAGCTGCGCATCTGGAACGACGGGCTCACCGGCGCCAACACCGTCCCCGTGACCGCCGGGACCACGGTCGAGCACTGGCTGGACGTGGCGACGAAACCCAGCCGACTGCGCGCTCAGGGCTATCCGTTGATGAACGCCGCCTACGCCCTCTACCTGGTCCGCGGTGGTTTCCACAGCGACACCAAGGGGCTCTACGACCAGAGCTGGGACCCGCGCAGCTTCGAGGGCGAGAAGCTGGCCTCCTCCGAGGGCATCACCGGTGCGAAGATCAGCCTCTGGCCCGACAACGGCCGGGGCGAGACCGAGAACGAGGTCGCCGTCGCCCTGTGGCCCGCACTCCGGCACATCGCCCAGGCCACCTGGAGTGATCCGCACCCCGACGGCACCTACGCCGAGTTCACCGCACGCGGCACGGCGGTCGGGCACGCGCCCGGGTGGCGGGATCTGACCCGGGTGCCGGTGCCGGACGGGTCGTACACCTTCCGGACGGGCGGTCGGTCCTTCCAGGCCGAGGTCAGGCGCACGGCCGACGGTTACGTGACCGTACGGACGGCGGACGGCTGCCTAGAGGTGCGCGGCGGAAAGCTCACGCTCAACGTGCCTCTCCAGCCCGGAGTGGAGGCGGCACCGCAGACCTGCGATCCCGCGAACACCCTCCAGCGCTGGCAGTTGGAGCCGACCGAGGGCGGCTACCGGCTCGTCAACGCCATCACCCGCATGACGGTGAGCGTGACGGACGACGGGCGGCTCGTGCAGTACCCACCGGACCTGCGCACACCCGCCGTATGGCACCTGACCTGAGGCTTTGACCTGAGGCTTTGACCCAAGGAGTCGCCCCCCATGGCCGTATCCAGACGCGTCTTCGTCGCCACAGCCGCCGCCCTCGCCGTGACGGGCGCGGCGAGACCCGCCCTCGCGGCACCCACCCCCGCCGCGGAAGACCCCCGCTACCGCATCCCCGTCAGCCCCGACGACACCCCGGCCGACCTGGTCCGTAAGGCCTCCCAAGTCCGCCCCACCGCACGGCAGATCGCCTGGCAGCGCCTGGAGCGGACCGCGTTCCTGCACTTCGGCGTGAACACCTTCACCGGTCTGGAGTGGGGCACCGGCGACGAGGACCCGGACGTGTTCCAGCCGACCGGCCTGGACACCGACCAGTGGGCCCGCGCCCTGCGCGACGGCGGCTTCAAGCTCGCCATCCTCACCGTCAAGCACCACGACGGCTTCGTGCTCTACCAGTCCCGCTACACCGACCACTCGGTGGCGTCGAGCAGTTGGCGCGACGGCCAGGGCGACGTCCTGCGGTCCTTCGCCGACTCCATGCGCCGGTACGGCCTCAAGGTCGGCGTCTATGTCTCACCCGCCGACGAGAACCAGTACCTCCACGGCGTCTACGCCAACGGCAGCGCCCGCACGGACCACACCATCCCCACCTTCGTCGAGGGCGACGACCGCACACCGTCACGGTCGTACACCCTCCCGGGCACCGACTACGGCGCCCATATGCTCAACCAGCTCTACGAGGTGCTCACCGAGTACGGTCCGATCGACGAGGTGTGGTTCGACGGCGCGCAGGGCCGGATCCCGCCGGACAAGGTGGAGAAATACGACTGGGACAGCTGGTACACCCTCGTCCGCTCGCTCGCGCCCGACGCGACCGTCGCCGTCTCCGGGCCCGATGTCCGCTGGGTCGGCAACGAGGGCGGGCTGGCCCGGGAGGACGAGTGGAGCGTCGTACCGGTGCAGGAGAAGGACTACGGCCGGACCGACTACGCCCTCGCCTACGACGCCCCCGACATGGGCAGCCGTGACGCCCTCGTCAAGGCCCAGCCGGTGGCCGACCACCTCCAGTGGTGGCCGGCCGAGTGCGACGTCTCCATCCGGGACGGCTGGTTCTACCACGCCGACCAACAGCCCAAGAGCGTCGAGCAGTTGACGGACATCTACTTCCGGTCCGTGGGCCGCAATTCGGTGCTCCTGCTCAACATCCCGCCGGACACGGAGGGCCTGCTGCCCGCCCCCGACGTGGCGCGGCTGCGCGAGTTCCGCGAGCGCGTGGACCGCGAGCTTCCCGAGGACCTGGCGCGCGACGCACGGCGGACCACCTCGCCCGGCCTCATCACCGTCGACCTCGGCCGGGAAAGGGAGGTGGACCGGATCCGGCTGGCCGAGGACATCCGCCTCGGCCAGCAGGTGGAGAGCTTCGTCGTGGAGGCGCAGCGCGACGGTGCCTGGACGGAGGTGACCCGGGCCGGGGTGATCGGCGCGAGCCGGATCCTGCTGCTGGCGGCTCCGGTGCGGGCGCGGCGGTGGCGGGTCCGGGTGACCGGTTCGCGCGCGTCGGCGCGGCTCGTGGAGTTCGGGCTGTACCGGTCACGGGTCTGAAATTCGGTTGACCGGGGCGGGGCGGCACGGGCTGGATGGGGCGCATGGCCGACATTCAGGGCTCGTACGACAACTTGTTCATCGCCGTGCCGAACGCGCTGGCCGCCATGCTGGACGCGGGGGACACGGGCGGCTCCGTCGCGGTCTTCGTGGACGGTGAGCCGGTCGTGGACGTCTGGGGCGGCTTCGCGGACGCCGACCGCACCGTCCCGTGGGAGCGCGACACGATCGTCAACGTCTGGTCCGTGTCCAAGACGATGACGGCGCTGTGCGCCCTCGTCCTGGCCGACCGGGGCGAACTCGACCTCGCCGCGCCGGTGTCCCGGTACTGGCCGGAGTTCGGCGCGGCGGGCAAGGAGAAGGTACTGGTGAGGCACCTTCTCTCGCACACCGCCGGCCTGCCCGACTGGGACGGGTCGGTCGAGGACCTCTACGACTGGCCCTCCGTCACGGCAAGGCTCGCGGCGCGGGCGCCCCGCTGGGAGCCGGGCACCGCGGCCGGTTATCACTCGCTCACCCAGGGATTCCTGGTCGGCGAGGTCGTGCGGCGCATCACCGGCCGCAGCGTGGGCGAGTTCCTCGCCGAGGAGGTGGCCGGTCCGCTGGGCGCGGACTTCCACATCGGGCTGGCCGCCGAACACGACCACCGCGTCGCCCGCACCATCCCGCCGACGGGACAGGGCGAGGACTACGCGGCGAGCGCACCCGGCAACCCCGAGGGCTCCGAGGCCGGGAACGGAGTGCGCGTCCGGGACGGCAACAGCCCGGCCTGGCGCCGCGCCCAGATCCCCGCGGCGAGCGGCTACGGCAACGCCCGCTCGGTGGCCCTGGTGCAGTCCCTGCTCGCCTGCGGGGGAGAGGTGCGCGGGGAACGGCTGCTGTCCCGGGCCGGCTGCGACCGTGCGGGGGAGGAGCAGTTCACCGGCGACGACCGGGTCCTGGGCATGCCGATGAGCTGGGGCCTGGGGTACGGACGGTTCGGCACCACGTACGGCTGGGGCGGCTGGGGTGGATCCCTGGTGATGATCGAGCCCGACAGCCGGTTGGTGGTGGCGTACGTGACGAACCAGATGCGTGAGCCGGCGGAGGACACCAGGGGGATGGAGATCGTGACGGCGGCTTACGAGGGACTTCAGGGGCTGTAGGCCCAGATCCGCCCGAGGGGGTGGCGCAAGCCTTTCAAGCGCCCCGAGCCACCCCCGTACTGCCCCGCTCGATCAACCGCGGCACCGGCACCCGCACCGCCCGCGCCGCCCCGCCGTCCAGCAGTGCGGTCAGTTCGCGGGCCGCCGTGCGTCCGAACTCCACGCTGTCCCGGGACAGCGCCGACAGCCACGGCTTGACCATGCGGCACAGGGCCGAGTCCTCCCAGGACACCACCGAGACGTCCGCCGGTACCGAGAAGCCGAGTTCGGCCGCGGCGGCGGCACCGGCGACGGCCATCACGTCGTTGTCGTAGATCAGTGCCGTCGGGGGAGTGGGGCCCTCCAGGACTCGGCGGGTGACCGCCGCGCCCTCGGCGTCGGAGTAGTCGGTGGTCACCGACCTCACCTCGGACAGGCCACGGCGCCCCGCCTCGGCGCGCAGCGTGCGGATACGGCGCTCGGTGTGGGCGAGCCCCGGCAGACCGGCGATGTGCACGATCCGGCGATGGCCGAGGGCGTACAGGCCGTCCACCACCGAGGCCATCGCGCCCGCGTCGTCCGCCCAGACGGTCGACAGGCCGGGGTGGCGGTCGTCGGGCGCGCCGCCGATCACCACGGCGGGCAGGCCGAGTTCGTCGAGGAGGTCGGGGCGGGGATCGTCGGTGCGCGGGTCGACGACCAGGACGCCGTCCACACGGTGTTCGGCCCACCAGCGCCGGTACACCGCGCACTCGTCGGCGATGTCCTCCACCACCTGGAACAGCAGCCCGAGATGGCGCTCGGCCAGCACCTCCTGGATGCCCGAGACGAGTTGCAGGAAGAAGGAGTCCACTCCGAGGGTGTCCGCGGGCCGCGCCAGCACGAAGCCGACCGTCGCCGCGCCCTCCCCGGACAGGGCCCGTGCCGCCGTACTGGGACGCCAGCCCAGCTCCTCGGCGACCCGCCGCACCCGGTCGCGGGTGTCCTCCGACACGCCGGGCCGGCCGTTGAGGGCGAAGGAGACCGCGCTCTGGGAGACCCCGGCGTGCCGCGCTATGTCCTTCATCGTCGGCCGACGGGCCGGTGACCGCTTGCCTGACATGGTGATTCCCCATTCCGGCGAGACATTCCGGAGCAGTATGCACTAATGCGGTTCAGGGCTGAACACCTAATGCGGTTCAGCTCGATGATCCTAATGCGTATTAGTCACTAAAGAAATTAGCTCCGCGAGAGCCATTGACGGGCTGCGGGATCGGCGTGCAGGGTCTGCCTCGTTCGCCAACTCGTCCGCAAAGGAGGCCGGTTCGCCGTGCCTGTTTCCCGTAGAGCCCTCGCTGCCGCATTCGCCGTCTGTGTCGTCCTGCCGCTCAGCGCCTGCGGCTCGGTAGGCGGCGACGGCGGCTCGACCGACGCCTCCGGCAAAGTCGAGGGCGACATCACCTTCCAGACCTGGAACCTGCGCGCCAACTTCAAGGACTACTTCGAGGGCCTGATCGCCGACTTCGAGAAGAAGTACCCCGGCACCGACGTGAAGTGGATCGACCAGCCCGCCGAGGGCTACGCCGACAAGATCAGTGCCGACGCGGCCGGCGGCACGCTCCCCGACGTCGTCAACGTCTCTCCCGACCTGGTCGCCCCGCTCGCCAAGGCAGGCCTCGCGCTCGACCTCGACAAGGCGGCCGGGCAATACAAGAAGGAGTATCTGGAAGGAGCCTGGGCCAGCCATCAGATACCGGGCATGACGGGCACGTACGCGTTCCCCTGGTACCTCAACACCGGCCCGCTGTTCTACAACAAGTCCCTCTTCAGGGACGCGGGACTCGACCCCGAGCAGCCGCCGAAGACGTACGGCGAAGTCTTCGACGCCGCGCTGAAGATGGCGGAGAAGACCGACGGCGAGGTCGCCACCCTCGCCAACGTGCCCACCGTCGAGGACTTCGGCCGCTACGGCGTCGAGCTGATGAACAAGGAGGGCACCGCCTTCACCTTCAATGACGCCAAGGGGGTCGAACTCCTCACCGAATACAAGAAGTTGTACGACGCCAAAGCCCTCGACCCGCAGGCGCTCACCGCCACCCCCGAGTCGTCCGGCAAGAAGTTCCTCACCGGTGCCGTCGCCATGAACCCCGGCAGCGCGCTGGACCTCGGCAATTTCAAGAAGCAGGCGCCGAACCTGTACAAGAACATCGGGATCACCGACCAGATCACCAGCACCGGCCACGTCAACATGTACGTGATGGGCGTGATGGTCAACGCGCAGACCAAGCGCACGCCCGCCGCGGTCGCCTTCGCCCACTTCGTCACCGACGCCGAGCGCCAGATGTCGTTCGCCAAGCAGGTCGCCATCTTCCCCAGCACCGCCGGATCGCTCGACGACCCGTACTTCACCAAGGAGGACGGCACCGACGAGACGCGGGTGCGGGTCGCCGCCGCCAAGTCGCTGAAGAACGCCGTCAACTACACGCCCGTGCTGTTCAGCGAGCAGATGAAGACCGAGCTGCGCAACGAGATCGCCAAGGCGCTGCAGGGCAAGGAGAGCCCGAAGCAAGCTCTTGACAACGCTGTCGAGGCCTGTAACCGGCTCCTCCAGCAGCAGGGTTAGTCATGTCCACCATGACACGGGTGCGACGCCAGCTGCCGGTGAGTCCCTGGCTGTTCGCCGCACCCGGCCTGCTGATCACCGGCGCCTTCATCCTGTACCCGTTCGTCTCCACTCTGGTCAACGCCTTCACCGACCGCCGCACCCTGATCCCGGGCGAGTTCGTGGGCCTGGCGAACTTCCGTGAGCTCCTGAACGACGACATGTTCTGGATCGGGCTGCGCAACAGCACGCTGTACGTCCTCGGAGTGGTGCCCGCGCTGGTGGTCCTTCCGCTGCTGCTCGCGCTCCTGGTTCAGAAGAACATCCCCGGGATCACCTTCTTCCGGTCCGCCTTCTACACCCCGGTCGTCGCCTCGATCGTGGTCGTCGGGCTGATCTGGGTGTGGCTGCTCGACGAACGCGGGCTGGTCAACTCACTGTTGGAGACCATCGGGGTCGGCCGGATCGGCTTCCTCAGCGATCAGTGGCTGCTCCTGCTGAGCGCCATGGCCGTGACGGTCTGGAAGGGCCTCGGCTACTACATGATCATTTACTTGGCAGCGCTGGCGAATGTGCCGCGTGAGCTGCACGAGGCCGCGGCCGTGGACGGCGCCGGCGCGGTCCGCCGCTTCGTCACGGTCACGGTGCCCGCCGTGCGTTCCACCATGGTGCTGGTCGGAGCTCTTTCGTCGGTGGCCGCCTTCAAGGTGTTCTCGGAGGTCTACCTGATGGCGGGCCCGACCGGTGGCCCCGCGGGTGAGGACACCACCCTCGTGATGCTGGTCCAGCGCACCGGCACCGGCCTCACCGGCCGCGTGGGGTACGCCTCCGCGATATCGGTCGTCGTCTTCGTCGTCACCGTCGCGCTGATGCTGCTGGTGCTGAGGGCGGATCGGAGGGACGAGGCGTGAGCATCACCGACGAACACGGCCGCCGCGTCCGGCTCTGGGAACTCGCCCTGCGCTACCTGCTCCTGCTCGGCGTCCTCGCCCTCACCGTCGGCCCGTTCCTCTGGCAGCTGTCGACCTCCCTCAAGGGCCCCACCGAGGACATCTTCAGCTCCCCGCCGAAGTTCCTGCCGAGCGAGCCCACGCTGCACAACTACGAGCGGGTCGCCGACACCATCCCCGTCTGGGACTACGCCCTCAACTCGCTGAAGGTCGCCACCGCCAACGTCGTCACCAACTGCGTCGGTTCGGCCCTCGCCGGCTACGCCCTCGCCCGGCTGCGCTACCGGGGCCGCCGCGCGGCCACCCTCGCCTTCATCCTCGCGATGCTCGTGCCCGTGGAGGGCATCATCATCGCCCAGTTCACGACCATGCGGGAGCTCGGCCTCAACAACACCCTCGTCGGTGTCGTGCTGCCCGGCTGCGTCAGCGCCCTGAACGTCCTGCTGATGCGCAACGCCTTCCTCAACCTGCCGTACGAGATCGAGGAGGCGGCGTACGTCGACGGCGCCAACGTCTGGCAGAGGTTCCTGCGCATAGCGGTGCCGTCCGTGAAGGGGACCCTCGCCGTCGTCGCGATCTTCGCCTTCATGGGCGCCTGGGACGACTTCCTGTGGCCGCTCATCGTGCTGAGCGATCCGTCCAGGTTCACGCTGACCATCGGCCTCAACTATCTGCACGGCACCTTCGCAGGCGACGAACGCCTCGTCGCCGCCGGCACGATCATCGCCGTCGCGCCGCTGATCGCCCTCTTCGCCTGTCTCCAGCGGTACTTCTTCCGTGGCGTCGGCGAGGGCGCGGTGAAGGGCTGAACCTCCCACTGAAGTCAAGGACACCGCATGCCTTCTGCCGTGCGCTTCGGCGTCAACTACACGCCCAGCGAAGGGTGGTTCCACCACTGGCTCGACTTCGACCTCGACTCCGTACGCGCCGACCTCGACTCCATCGCCGCGCTGGGCCTCGACCACATCCGGGTCTTCCCGCTGTGGCCGTACTTCCAGCCCAACCGCTCGCTCGTCCGCCCCCGGGCCGTCGAGCAGCTGGTCCAGCTCGTCGACGCCGCCGCCGAACGCGGCCTCGACGTCAACGTGGACGGTCTGCAAGGGCACTTGAGCAGCTTCGACTTCCTCCCGGCCTGGACCCGGACCTGGCACCGCCGCAACCTCTTCACCGACCCGGACGTCCTCGACGGCCAGGCGGCCTACCTGCGCACGCTCGCCGCCGCCCTCGCCGACCGGCCGAACTTCCTCGGCATGACCCTCGGCAACGAGGTCAACCAGTTCTCGGCGGGCCCGCATCCCGACCCCGACCGGGCGACCGGGGATGAGGTCGACCGCTGGCTGTCGCGCATGCTCGCCGCCTGCGAGGAGGGCGCCCCCGGGCGGCTGCATCTGCACGCCGAGTACGACGCCACCTGGTACCAGGACGACCAGCCGTTCACGCCGGCCCAGGCGGCGCGCCTCGGCACGCTCACCGCCGTGCACTCCTGGGTCTTCAACGGCACCGCCCAGCGCCACGGCCGTACCTCCGTCCCGGCCGAGCACCACGCCGCGTACCTCGTCGAGCTGAGCAAGGCCTGGGCCGACGACCCGCGCCGCCCCGTCTGGCTCCAGGAGGTCGGCGCACCCGCGCCCCTGGTCCCGCCGGAGCACGCCGCCGCCTTCACCGCGGCGACCGTCGCGAACGCGCTGGACTGCCCCGACCTGTGGGGCATCACCTGGTGGTGCTCCCACGACGTGTCCCGCGACCTGGCCGACTTCCCCGAACTCGAATACGGGCTCGGCCTGTTGACCAACGGCCGGAAGCCCAAGGACACCGCTCGGGTGCTCGCCCGCGCGGCGAGCGAGCCCACGCCCGTGCCCGCGCCCCGGACCACCGCCCTCGTCGTCCCGGCCGACCCGGGCGTCCGCTCGGTCTGCGCGCCGGGCGGTCCCGTCTACGACGCCTTCTTCCGCCTGGTCGCCGACGGCGCCCGCCCCACCACCGTTCTCGACCAGCGCGCCACGGACGCCGATCACCTCGCCGCCCGCGGCATCACCGAAGTCGTCACGTCCGACCAGGTACTCCCCACCCCACAAGGAGGCACCCGCACGTGAACCCCACCAGACGCACCGTCCTGCTCGCAGGCGCCGGCGCCGCAGCCGCCCTGTTGTCCTCGCCGCCTGCTGCGGCGGCCCCGAAGGCCGCGGACGCCCTCCAGCCGTACGCCTCCTACTGGTACCCGGACTCCCTGCCCTCCGGCACCCCGGGCACCGGCATCACCTGGCGCAGCCTGAAGTCCTGGCGCCCGGCCGACGACCCGGACCTCGCCTTCAACGCGGCGACCGTCCCGCTCGCCCCGCGCTTCACCCCGACCCCGGCCAACTCGACCGCACGCGCGAGCCAGGCCCGTATCCAGTCCCTGGTGTCCTTCGGGCCCACCGCCTCCAACCCCTCCCAGGGCTCGGCCACCGCCGACTACTACGCCCTCACCCACTGGGCGTACATCGACGAGCTGGTGTTCTGGGGCGGCTCCTCCGGCGAGGGGCTGATCCTGGCGCCGAACGCGCCGATCGTGGACGCAGCCCACCGCCATGGAGTGCCCGTCCTCGGCAACATCTTCCTGCCGCCCGTCGCCTATGGCGGGCAGTTGCAGTGGACGCGTGACCTGGTGCAGAAGGACGCGGCCGGGCGGTACCCGCTGGCCGAGCGGCTGGTCGCGGTCGCGGAGGCGTACGGCTTCGACGGGTGGTTCGTCAACGCCGAGACCAGTGGCGGGAACGCCGCGCTGGGCGCGGACATGCTCGGCTTCATGCGCGAGCTGAAGACGCTCGCCAAGGCCAAGGGGCAGCGGGTCACCTGGTACGACTCGATGACCGTGAACGGGTCTGTGAGCTGGCAGGGGGCGCTCAACTCCCAGAACGAGGCGTTCTTCCGGACCGCCGACGACATGTTCGTCGACTTCCGGTGGACGGCGGCGAGGCTGACGTCGTCCGGGCAGCGAGCCGATCAACTGGGGCGCAGCCGGTACGAGTTGTGGGCGGGCGTCGATGTCGAGGCGAACGGCTGGAACTCGTCCGTGAACTGGGACGCGATCGTGCCGCGCGACAAGGCGCACGTCGTGTCGGTCGGCTTCTACCGGCCCGAGTGGACGCGGAATCACCTTCCTGCGGACGGGCGTGGGCCGGGGGAGTTCCACGCCGCCGACGACCGCTTCTGGACCGGGCGGTCACTGGATCCCTCGCGGCCGGACGGAACGGACGGCTGGCGGGCACCGGCCGTCTCCGTCGCCGACCGGTCGACGGTCACCTCGATGCCGTTCGCGAGCGTGTTCAACACCGGGCACGGGCTACGCTGGTACGAGGACGGGAAGGTGACGTCGGACGCGCCCTGGAACCATCTGGGCCTCCAGGACCGGCTGCCGTCCCGCCGCTGGGTCGTACACACCGACGGGCAGAGACCTGCGGTGACCTTCGACTTCGCGGACGCGTGGCGCGGCGGGAGCAGTGTGCTGGTCGACGGGGCACTGGACCGGCCGGCGGTGCTGGACGTGTATGCGACACGGCTGCCGGTCACCGCGGACACGGTCGTCGAGCTGACCCACCGGACCGACGCGGGCGGCGTGAACGTCGAGCTGGCCGTCGCCACCGGCGAGCCCACCGCGCCGGGCACGACCCCGCCGTACGCCTACTTCCCCGTGACCTCGGGTGACGGCTGGCAGACCTCGACCGTACGTCTCACCGGCCTGACCGGCACCGTGCACGCGATCGGCGTGCGGCTCACCGCGGCCGACGGCGGTGCCGTGCGATGGCGGCTCGGCGGCCTCGCGGTCCGTGACGCCCCGCACACGCCCGCCGCCCCGGCCGGCTTCCGGATCACCGAGGCGTCCGCGGGCGAGCTGCGCTTCGCCTGGAACCCGGCTTCCGGCGACGTACGCCACCACACCCTCCACCGCCTCCTCCCCGACGGCACCCGGCGCTTCCTCGGCGGCACCTGCCAGCGCGCGTATTTCGTCGGCGGCCTGAGGCCCGAACAGGGCGAGACGGAGGCGCGGTTCGAACTGCGTGCCGTGGGGGAGCTGTACACCACGTCGGCCCCCGCGACCGTCACCCACCGCTGGTAACCACCCGCCCGGACGACCTACGGAGCACCCCGCATGCATGACGACCGCAGCCTGGTCGAAGCCCGTCTCAAGCGCGTCCTCGACGAGCGCATCCGCCCCGCCGTGTACCCGAAGTCCGTGCCGCTGGAGGTGGCGGTGTGGAATGCGCCCGGTGAGCCGGTGCCGGTCGCCGAGGGACTCGCGGCCGAACCCGAGCCGATCGAGGTGGGCGCCCGCTGGGGTGCTCCGTGGGGCACCAGCTGGTTCCGGGTCACCGGGACCGTGCCCGAGGAGTGGGCCGGGAAGACGGTCGAGGCACTCCTGGACCTCGGGTTCGACGAGAACATGCCCGGCTTCCAGTGCGAGGGCCTGGTGTACCGGCCCGACGGCACCCCGGTGAAGGGTCTCAACCCGCGCAACCAGTGGGTGCGCATCGGCGCGCCGGTCGAGGGCGGCGAGGAGGTGCGGCTGCACATCGAGGCCGCCTCCAATCCGGTCATCCTCGACTACCATCCCTTCCTGCCCACGCAGTTGGGCGACAAGGAGACCGCCGGCAGCGCACCCCAGTACACGCTCACCCGCATGGACCTGGCCGTCCTCGACGAGACGGTGTGGCAGCTGGTGCTCGACCTGGAGGTGCTCGGCGAGCTGATGGCCGAGCTGCCGGTGGAGTCGGCGCGGCGCTGGGAGATCCTGCGGGCGGTGGAGAAGGCGCTGGACGCGATCGACCTGCAGGACGTGAACGGAACGGCGGCGCAGGCGCGGGTACGGCTGGAGACGGTGCTGTCCGAGCCCGCCGTCCCGTCCGCCCACCGCATCAGCGCCGTCGGCCACGCGCACATCGACTCGGCGTGGCTGTGGCCGCTGCGCGAGACCGTGCGCAAGGTGGCCCGTACGACGTCCAACATGACCGCGCTCATCGAGGACGAGCCCGAGTTCGTGTTCGCCATGTCCCAGGCCCAGCAGTGGGCGTGGGTGAAGGAGCACCGGCCCGAGGTGTGGGCGCGGGTGAAGAAGGCGGTGGCCGAGGGGCGGTTCGTACCGGCGGGCGGCATGTGGGTGGAGTCGGACACCAACATGCCGGGCTCGGAGGCGATGGCCCGGCAGTTCGTGCACGGCAAGCGGTTCTTCCTCCACGAGTTCGGCATCGAGAACGACGAGGCCTGGCTGCCGGACACCTTCGGCTTCGCCGCCGGACTGCCCCAGATCATCAAGGCGGCCGGCTCCAAGTGGCTGCTGACCCAGAAGATCTCCTGGTCCCAGACCAACCGGTTCCCGCACCACACCTTCCAGTGGGAGGGCATCGACGGCACCCGCATCTTCACCCACTTCCCGCCCGTCGACACCTACAACTGCTCGATGAAGGGCAGCGAGATCGCCCACGCGGCCCGCAACTTCAAGGACAAGGGAGTCGCCCGGCACTCCCTCGCGCCCACCGGCTGGGGCGACGGAGGCGGCGGCACCACCCGCGAGATGATCGGCAAGGCGGCCCGGCTGCGCGACCTCGAAGGCTCCGCCACCGTCGTGTGGGAGACCCCGGAGGAGTTCTTCAGGAAGGCCGAGGCCGAGTACCCCGACCCGCCCGTCTGGGTCGGCGAGCTCTACCTCGAACTCCACCGCGCCACCCTCACCAGCCAGGCGAAGACGAAGCAGGGCAACCGCCGCAGCGAACACCTCCTGCGCGAGGCCGAGCTGTGGGCGGCGACGGCCGCCGTACGCACCGGATTCCCTTACCCGTACGACGAGTTGGACCGCATCTGGAAGACGGTGCTGCTGCACCAGTTCCACGACATCCTGCCGGGTTCCTCGATCGCCTGGGTGCACCGGGAGGCCCGCGCCACGTATGAGCGTCTCATGGGTGAGCTGACCGCGATCATCGAGTCTGCCCAGCGTGCTCTGGCGGGCGAGGGCGTGGCCGAGCTCGTCTTCAACTCCGCTCCGCACGGCCGCGAGGGGGTACCGGCGGGCGGTGCGCGCACTCCGGTGACCGACGGCCGGACGGCACGCACGGCACGCCCGGACGGTGGCTTCGTCCTCGACAACGGCCTCCTGCGCATCGAGATCGACGCACAGGGCCTGGTCGTGTCGGCGTACGACATCCAGGCCGACCGTGAGGCGATCGCCCCGAACCGCTCCGCGAACCTCCTCCAACTGCACCCCGACTTCCCGAACATGTGGGACGCCTGGGACGTCGACGAGTTCTACCGGCACACGGTCACCGATCTGACCGACGTGGACGAGATCGCCCCCGGTGACGACGGGGCCTCGGTGCGGATCGTCCGGTCCTTCGGTGCCTCGCGTGTCACCCAGCATCTGTCGCTCGCGCCGGGGGAGCGGCGGCTGCTCATCGACACCGAGGTCGACTGGCACGAGACGGAGAAGTTCCTCAAGCTCGCCTTCCCGCTCGACGTGCACGCCGAACGGTACGCGTCGGAGACCCAGTTCGGGCACTTCCACCGCCCCACGCACACCAACACCAGCTGGGAAGCGGCCAAGTTCGAGGCCTGCAACCACCGTTTCGTCCACCTGGAGGAGCCGGGCTGGGGTGTCTCCGTCGTCAACGACTCGACGTACGGCCACGACGTGACCCGCACGGTGCGCACCGACGGCGACCGCGGTACGACCACCACGGTGCGCGTCTCCCTCCTGCGCGCCCCGCGCTTCCCCGACCCCGAGACCGACCAGGGCGTCCACCGCTTCCGGCACGCCCTCGTGCCTGGCGCGGGCATCGGGGACGCGGTGCGCGAGGGCTGGCGGATCAATCTGCCGGAGCGGCGGATCACCGGTGCCTCGGAGGTTGCCCCGCTGGTGACGGTGGACAAGGACGCGGTCGTGATCACGGCCGTCAAGCTGGCCGACGACGGCAGCGGGGACGTGGTGGTGCGCCTGCACGAGGCCCACGGCGGCCGGGCGCGGGCCACGCTGACGGCGGACTTCGAGGTCGCGGACATCAAGGCGACCGACCTGCTGGAGCGCCCGCTGCCCGAGACGCCGCCGCACGACGGACGTCAAGTCGCCCTGCGTCTGCGGCCCTTCGAGCTGATGACGCTGAGGCTGCGGCGCGCCTAGGTCCACTCACGGCGAACGGCGGCGCGTCGTCGTGAATCGGATGGCAACTGGCCTCACAATCGAGGGGATTGGCGTTACGCAAGCGTCCTGGAGGCAGACTTGAAGCTTGTCACGCGCGCCCAGCTCGGCTGGCCCGCATCCGCCGCACCCACGCAGACGTCGACCAAGGGCGTCAAGGTCCACTACGAGGGCACGACGGTCAGCGTCAAACTCCTCGACGACCACGACCTCTGCATCGCCGAGTGGAAGTCGATCAGAAAGTCACACCTGGCGAACGAGGAGGAGAACTACTCGGACATCGCCTACAACTACGGTGCCTGTCCGCACGGTTACCTCCTGGAGGGCCGCGGCCTCGGCAAGCGCACCGGGGCCAACGGCAACCAGCCACTCAACCGCGGCCACTACGCGATCGTCGGCCTGGTCGGCAACAAGGGGCTGACCGAGCCGACGGACGCGATGCTCGGTGCGATCCGCGACGGCATCGAGTTGCTGCGCCGTCACGGTGCCGGCGACGAGATCAAGGGGCACAGGGACGGCCTCGCCACGGCGTGCCCGGGCAACCACCTGTACGCGTGGGTGAAGAAGGGCGCCCCGCGGCCCGGCGGTTCGACGACCGTTCCCGGCCCGCGCCCGGTGATCGACGTGTCCAAGGTGGTCGCCGCCGCCTCACACGACCCGGCCAAGTCCGGCACACCGGTGTCGTACACGGGCGTGAAGACCGTGGAGAAGGCCCTCGTCGCGGAGGGCCTCCTCGAATCGAAGTTCGCCGACGGCCACTTCGGCACGACGACGGTCAAGGCCTACGCCGCCTGGCAGCGGCGCTGCGGCTTCTCGGGTGACGACGCCAACGGCATTCCCGGCCAGACGTCCCTGGAGAAGCTCGGACGGGAGCACGGCTTCGACGTGAAGCCGTAGGAGAAACGACGCTGTACGCCTGGGCGGCGCTCAGCCGCCCAGCTGCGTCCGCAGCCACTCCTCCACCTCGCCCACATGCGCTGCCGCCGCGGCCCGAGCCGCCTCCGGATCGTGGGCGACCAGGGCGCGATGGATCGCGGCGTGCTCGCGGCGGGTGCGGGTGAAGGCGCCCTCCTCCTGGTAGCCCCGCCAGACGCGGGCGCGGAAGGTGCGGGAGGACAGGCCCTCCAGGATCGCGGCCATGGTGTCGTTGCCCGCGGCTGCAGCGATCTCGCGGTGGAAGGCCAGGTCGTGGGCGAGGATCTCCTCGGGGTCGTCCGTGGCGTTCATCGCCGTGAGGTGCTTCTCGACCTCGGCGAGCTGGTCCGGCGTGATCCGCGCCGCCGCGAGCGCCGTCGCCGTCGACTCCAGGATGCGCCGCACCTCCAGCAGCTCCACCAGTCGCGGGCCCCGGGAGAGGTCGGCGACCACCCCGAACGTCTCCAGCAGATCGCCGGCCTCCAGCTGGGTGACGTAGATGCCCGAACCGTGCCGGGCCTCCAGCACCCCCAGCACGGTGAGCGCGCGGATCGCCTCGCGCATCGAGCTGCGTGAGATGCCGAGCCGCGCCGCGAGGTCGCGCTCGGTCGGCAGGCGCTGGCCGGGCTCCAGGCGTCCCTCCGCGATCATCGCCTTGACCGCCTCGATGGCGCGCTGCGTCACGGTGCCCTTCTGTGGGGCCGTCTCGACGGTGCCCTTCTGCGGGGCTGTCTCGTCCACGCCGTTCCTCCCGTCGCCCGAGGCGCCTGCGGGCACCTCGTGACCGGCAGTGTAATCACCAGGGTGGTCCGACCACTACGGCCGGATACGGCGAAAAACTGCCTCCGGAGGGTGTTGCATCGCCGAAGTGGTCTGATAAATATGCGGGCATCTGCTCGAACCATGTGCTCGAACACGCTCAACGAGGAGCCGCCAGATGCCCGGCACTACAGCGCGGAAGCAGAACAGGTCACGGATGGTGAGGGCGGTGTGCGCGGTCGCCGGTGCCTCGCTCGTGCTCGCCGCGTGCGGAAGCACCAAGGACACCGGCGCCGCGAGCGCCGAAGGCGGCGGAAGCGGCCAGGTCGGGGTGATCCTGCCCCTGCTGACCTCGCCGTTCTGGCAGTCGTACAACGACTACGTGCCGAAGATGGCCGACTCCGAAGGCGTCGACACGCTCAAGACGGTCAACTCCAACAGTGACCCCTCCCAGCAGATCACCGACATCAACAACCAGCTCAACCAGGGCGTGAAGGGCCTCGTCGTCGCCCCGCTGGACAGTGCCGCCATCGAGGCCGGCCTCGACCAGGCCGAGCGCAAGGGCGTGCCGGTCGTCGCCGTCGACGTGGCGCCGGACAAGGGCAAGGTCGCGATGGTGGTGCGCGCCAACAACGTGGCCTACGGCGAGAAGGCCTGCCAGTACCTCGGCGAGCAGATCCCCTCCGGCAAGGTCGTGCAGATCATGGGCGATCTGGCCTCCGTCAACGGACGTGACCGCTCCGAGGCGTTCCGCGCCTGCGTGAAGAAGAACTTCCCCAAGCTGAAGGTCCTGGAGATACCGGCCAAGTGGGAGTCCGACACCGCGGCCTCCAAGCTGGACACCCTCCTGAACGCCAACCCCGACATCAAGGGCATCTACATGCAGGCGGGCGGCGTCTACCTCGCGCCCACCCTCCAGACCCTGAAGTCGAAGGGGATGCTGAAGAAGGCCGGGCAGGACGGGCACATCACGATCGTCTCCAACGACGGCATCCCGCAGGAGTTCGACGCCATCCGCAAGGGCGAGATCGACGCCACCGTCTCCCAGCCCGCCGACCTGTACGCCAAGTACGGCATGTACTACATCAAGGCGGCGATGGAGGGGAAGACGTTCGAGCCGGGGCCGACGGACCACGACTCGACCATCGTCAAGCTCCCCAGCGGCATCCTGGAGGACCAGCTGCCCGCCCCGCTGGTCACCAAGGACAACGTCGACGACCCCAAGCTCTGGGGCAACACGGTCAAATGAGTACGGCCGTGATCACACCCCTCGTCGAGGCGCGGGCCGTCGCCAAGCGCTACGGCCCCACCACCGCCCTCGCCGACGGACGGCTCACCGTCCTGCCCGGCGAGTCCCACGCCCTCGTCGGCCGCAACGGCGCCGGCAAGTCGACCCTGGTCAACATCCTCACCGGACTCCAGGCCGCCGACGAGGGCGAGGTCCGCTTCGACGGCGACCCCGCCCCCGCGCTGGCCGACCGGGACGCCTGGCGCCGCAAGGTGGCCTGCGTCTACCAGAAGCCCACCGTCGTCCCCGAGCTGACGGTCGCCGAGAACCTGTTCATCAACCGGCAGCCCCTCCAGCGCGGCTTCATCAGCTGGCGCAGGCTGCGCACCGAGGCCGCCGAGCTGCTCGGCACCTGGGACGTGCACGTCGACCCCGAGGCCCGCACCGCCGACCTCAAGGTCGAGGACCGCCAAATGGTGGAGATCGCCCGGGCGTTGAGCTTCGGCGCCCGCTTCATCATCCTCGACGAGCCCACCGCCCAGCTCGACAACCGTGAGATCGAGCGGCTGTTCACACGGATGCGGGCGCTCCAGGACTCCGGCGTCACCTTCCTGTTCATCTCGCACCACCTCCAGGAGGTCTACGAGGTCTGCCAGACCGTCACGGTCCTGCGCGACGCCCGCTGGATCACCACCGCGCCGGTCGCCGAACTCCCGCGCCGGGCGCTGGTGGAGGCCATGGCGGGGGAGTCCCTGGAGGCCATCGCCGAGCAGGCCGTGGACCCGAGGGACGTCGACCACGACGCCCCCGTCCTGCTCGAAGCCCGAGGGCTCACCTCACCGGCGTACGAGAACATCGACCTCACCGTGCGCCGCGGCGAGGTCGTCGGACTCGCCGGGATCAGCGGCAGCGGCAAGGTGGAGCTCGCCGAGTCCTTCGCGGGTCTGCACACCCCGACCGGCGGAACCGCTCGACTGGGCGGCGAGAGGCTGCCGTTCGGCGATGTGCAGGCAGCTCTGAAAGCGGGCGTCGCCTGCGTCCCCCGCGACCGGCACGACCAGGGCCTGGTCGCCGGGATGACCATCGGCGACAACGCCACCATGAGCGTCCTCGACCGGCTCGGCCGCTTCGGCTTCGTCGGCACCGAGCGCAAGCGCGGCTTCGCGACGGCGCTGATCGAGCGCCTCGACATTCACACCGAGGGCCCGGACCAGCCCGTCTCCGACCTGTCCGGCGGCAACGCGCAGAAGGTCGTCATGGCCCGCGCGCTCGCCTCCGAACCCCGGCTGCTCGTGCTGATCAACCCCACCGCGGGCGTCGACGTGAAGTCCAAGGAGTCCCTGCTGGCCCGCGTGGACAGCGCCCGCGAGGACGGCATCGCCGTACTGGTCGTCTCCGACGAGCTCGACGACCTGCGCCGCTGCGACCGCGTCCTCGTCCTGTTCCACGGCCGTGTCGTCGCCGAGCACCCGGCGGGCTGGCGCGACCACGAGCTGATCGCCTCCATTGAAGGAGTGGACAATGGCTGACACCAAGGCCCCACCGGCCCTGCCCGTGAAGGTGCCGGACGCCCGTGCCGCCAGGACGGTCCTGCTCCGCCGCGCCCGCGAACTCGCCCTGGTCCCCGCCCTGTTGGTCCTCATGGTGCTCGGCGCGGTCGTGAACGACTCGTTCCTCACCGAGCGGAACCTGATCTCCATCCTCGGCGCCTCGGCCGCGCTGGCGATGGTCGTGCTGGCCGAGTCGCTCGTCCTCATCACCGGCAAGTTCGACCTGTCCCTCGAATCGGTCGTCGGCATCGCCCCCGCCGTCGGAGCGCTCCTGGTCCTGCCCGTCGCCTCCTCCGGCTGGGGCACCGAACTCCCCGCCGCGCTCGCCCTGTTGGCGATCCTCGTGGTGGGCGCGGCCGTCGGCGCCTTCAACGGCATCCTGGTCGTGAAGTTCAAACTCAACGCGTTCATCGTGACGCTCGCGATGCTGATCGTCCTGCGCGGTCTGCTGGTCGGCGCGACCAAGGGCAAGACGCTGTTCGGGATGCCCGACAGCTTCTACTCCCTCGCGACGACGACCTTCCTCAACATCCCGATGTCGGTGTGGCTCGCGGCGGCGTCCTTCGCCGTCGCCGGGTTCGTGCTCAAGTACCACCGCATCGGACGCGCCCTCTACGCCATCGGCGGCAACGCGGACGCCGCCCGCGCCGCCGGCATCCGTGTGGAGCGCGTGATGCTCGGCGTGTTCGTCGTCGCGGGCAGCCTCGCCGCCGTCGGCGGGATCATCCAGACCGGCTACGTCGGCGCGATCAGCGCCAACCAGGGCAACAACATGATCTTCACCGTGTTCGCGGCCGCGGTGATCGGCGGCATCAGCCTGGACGGCGGCAAGGGCACCATGTTCGGCGCCCTCACCGGCGTACTCCTCCTGGGCGTCGTACAGAACCTGCTCACCCTCGCCCAGGTCCCGTCGTTCTGGATCCAGGCCATCTACGGCGGAATCATCCTGGTGGCCCTCATGATCGCCCGCGTGACGACGGGCCGGGCGCAGGACTGATCCGGCGCCGTCCCCACCATCGACCGAAAGGCCCTCTGTGTCCCCGACCCCCGGCCCCCTCGTTCGTGTCACCGCGTTGGACACCTACGACATCCGCTTCCCCACCTCGCGCGAGCTCGACGGCTCCGACGCGATGAACCCGGACCCCGACTACTCCGCGGCGTATGTGGTGCTGCGCACCGACGCGGCGGACGGCCACGAGGGGCACGGGTTCACGTTCACCATCGGGCGGGGCAACGAGATCCAGGTCGCCGCGATCGAGGCGCTGCGCGGCCATGTCGTGGGCCGGTCCGTCGACGAGCTGTGCGCCGACCCGGGGACCCTCAACCGCGACCTGATCGGCGACAGCCAGCTGCGCTGGCTCGGCCCCGAGAAGGGCGTGATGCACATGGCGATCGGCGCGGTCATGAACGCCGTGTGGGACCTGGCCGCCAAGCGCGCCGACAAGCCGCTGTGGCGACTGCTGGCCGATGCCGAGCCCGAGTGGATCATCCGTCAGATCGACTTCCGGTACCTCACCGACGCGCTCACGCCCGAGGAGGCACTGCAGATCCTGCGCCGGGGCCGGGAGGGGGCGGACGAGCGCACGGCCCGGCTGCTGGAGCGCGGCTACCCCGCCTACACCACCTCCGCCGGCTGGCTCGGCTACGACGACGAGAAACTCACCCGCCTCGCCGCCGAGGCCGTCGCCGACGGCTTCCGGCAGATCAAGCTGAAGGTCGGCGCCGATCTGGAGGACGACGTACGGCGCTGCCGCGTAGCCCGCTCGGTCGTCGGGCCGGACATCCGCATGGCGATCGACGCCAACCAGCGCTGGGACGTGGCCGAGGCGATCCGCTGGACCAAGGCCCTCGCCGAGTTCGACCCGTACTGGATCGAGGAGCCCACCAGCCCCGACGACGTCCTCGGCCACGCCGCCATCCGGGAGGCCGTGGCCCCGGTGAAGGTGGCCACCGGCGAGCATGTGCAGAACCGGGTCGTCTTCAAGCAGCTCCTCCAGGCCGGCGCCCTCGACGTCCTCCAGATCGACGCGGCCCGCGTCGGGGGCGTCAACGAGAACCTCGCCATCCTGCTCCTCGCCGCCAAGTTCGGCGTCCCGGTCTGCCCGCACGCGGGCGGCGTCGGCCTGTGCGAACTCGTCCAGCACCTGTCGATGTACGACTACGTCGCGGTCACCGGCACCACCGAGGACCGGGTCATCGAGTACGTCGACCATCTGCACGACCACTTCCTCGGCCCGGTGGTGATCAGGGAAGGTCACTACACGGCACCCACCGCGCCGGGCTTCTCGGCCGCCATGCGACCCGAGTCGATCGCGCGGTACACGTTCCCCGGCGGCGACTTCTGGGCCGCCGACCTCCAGACGCAGCACAAGACGCAGAAGAAGGGGCACGCGGCATGAGCGACTTCGAAGGCCTGAAGGCTCTGGTGACCGGCGGCGCCTCCGGGATCGGCCGGGCCACCGCCGAGCTGCTGGCTGAGCGGGGCGCCCTCGTCGCCGTACTCGACCTCGATCCGTCGACGGTCGAGAAGCCGCTGCTCGGCCACCGGGCCGACGTCACCGACGACGCCTCCGTACGGGAGGCCGTGGCGGCCGCCGTCGCCGACCTCGGCGGGCTGGACGTGGTGATCAACAACGCCGGCATCGGCGCCCAAGGCACCGTCGAGGACAACGACGACGCCGAGTGGCACCGGGTCATGGACGTCAACGTCGTCGGCATGGTGCGCGTCGCGCGGGCCGCGCTGCCCCATCTGCGCGAGTCGTCGAACGCGGCGATCGTCAACACCTGCTCCATCGCCGCCACGGCCGGGCTGCCGCAGCGGGCGCTGTACAGCGCGACCAAGGGTGCCGTGTACTCGCTCACCCTCGCCATGGCGGCCGACCACGTCCGCGAGGGCATCCGCGTCAACTGCGTCAACCCGGGGACCGTGGACACCCCCTGGGTCGGGCGCCTGCTCGACGCGGCCGGCGATCCCGCCGCCGAACGCGCCGCGCTGGAGGCCCGTCAGCCCACCGGCCGCCTCGTCTCCGCCACCGAAGTCGCGGGCGCCATCGCCTACTTGGCGAGCCCGCTCTCCGGGGCCACGACCGGCACCGCCCTCGCCGTGGACGGCGGCATGCAGGGCCTGCGCCTGCGGCCGGTGAGTCAGTGAGCACCCCCCACGGACTCGGCTTCGGAGCCGCCGTCATCGCCAACCTCTACACCGAGGTCACCGACGAGCAGGCGCACGAAGCGGTCTCCGCCGCCTGGCAGCGCGGCATCCGCTACTACGACACCGCCCCCCACTACGGCCTCGGCCTGTCCGAACGCCGCCTCGGTGCGGCCCTGCGCGAGCACCCGCGCGAGGAGTACACGGTCTCCACCAAGGTGGGCCGCCGCCTGGAGCCACAGACCGACGGCGGCGACGACCTCGGAAACGGCTTCGCCGTGCCCGCCACGCACCGCCGCGTCTGGGACTTCACCGCGGACGGCATCCGACGCACCCTGGACGCCAGCCTGGAACGGCTCGGCCTCGACCGCGTCGACATCGTCTACCTCCACGACCCCGACGACCACGCCGAGCAGGCCTTCCGGGAGGGCTACCCAGCGCTGGAGAAGCTCCGCTCGGAGGGCGTCGTCGGCGCGATCGGCGCCGGCATGAACCAGGCGGAGATGCTCACCCGCTTCGTCCGCGACACGGACGTAGACGTGGTGCTGTGCGCGGGCCGCTACACGCTGCTCGACCAGAGCGCGCTCACCGAACTGCTGCCCGCGGCCGTGGAGCGAGGCGTCTCCGTGGTGATCGGCGGTGCCTTCAACTCGGGACTGCTCGCGGATCCCAAGCCGGGGGCGACGTACAACTACGTCCAGGCGCCGGGCGAGTTGCTGGACAAGGCCCTGCGCATGAAGGAGATCGCGCGGCGTCACGGCATCACCCTGCGAGCCGCCGCCCTGGCCTTCTGCGCGGCACACCCGGCGGTGACGAGCGTCCTGGTGGGCGCCCGCTCGGCCGGCGAAGTCCACGACTGCGCCGATCAGTTCGCCACACCGGTACCCGCCGCCTTCTGGCAGGAGCTGCGGGACACCGGACTCCTGGTCACCGAGGAGCCGTCATGAGAGTCGCCCTGCACACCAAGGTCCGCGCGGACCGCGTCGCCGAGTACGAGGCCGCCCACCGGGAGGTGCCGGCCGAGCTCACCGACGCGATCCGTGCCGCCGGGGCCACGTCCTGGACCATCTGGCGCAGCGGCACCGACCTCTTCCACGTCCTGGAGTGCGAGGACTACGGCCGCCTCCTCGCCGAACTGGAGAAACTGCCGGTCAACGTCGTCTGGCAGGCCCGCATGGCCGAGCTGCTCGACGTGGTGCACGACTACTCCGGCGAGGGCGCGGACGCCGGGCTGCCCGTCGTGTGGGAGTTGCCGTGACGCTCGTCGACGCCCACCATCACGTCTGGGACCTGTCGGTGCGCGACCAGGACTGGATCACCGAGGACAGCCCGATCCGGCGGAACTTCACGGTCGACGACCTCGCACCCGAGGCCGACGCCGCCGGAGTCGACCGGACCGTGCTCGTCCAGACGATCACGGACGCCGAGGAGACCCCGGAGTTCCTGGCCCTCGCCGCCGAGCACGACCTGATCGCGGGCGTCGTCGGCTGGACCGACCTCACCCGACCGGACGTCGCCGAGGAACTGGCCCGGCTGCGGGAGCTGCCCGGCGGGCGGTACCTCAAGGGCATCCGCCACCAGGTGCAGGGCGAGCCCGACCCGGAGTGGCTGCTGCGTGCGGACGTACGGCGCGGACTGTCCGCCGTGGCGGAGGCGGGGCTCGTCTACGACCTGGTCGTACTGCCGCACCAGCTGCCGGCCTGTGTCAAGGCCGCCGCGGACCACCCCGACCTCACCTTCGTCCTGGACCACCTGGGCAAACCGCCCATCGCCTCCGGCGAACGGGAACCGTGGGAGACCGGGGTCCGTGCCCTGGCCGCCGTCTCCAACACCGTCTGCAAGCTCTCCGGCATGGTCACCGAGGCCGACCTGGCCTCCTGGACCGTGGACGACCTGCGTCCTTACGCCGACGTGGTGCTGGACGCCTTCGGCCCGGAACGGTTGATGTTCGGGTCGGACTGGCCGGTGTGCACGGTGGCGGCCACCTACGGCCAAGTGGTCGGTACCGCGGAGCAGTTGACCGCCGCGCTTTCCGACGCCGAGCAGACACAGCTCTTCGAGGGCACGGCGGCCCGCTGCTACGGTCTGTGACACTACGTGCTCAGGACCGTTCCGGCCCGTCGACGTTGAAGGTCGATTCTCCACCGGCGCCGGCTCGCACGACGATGATGTCGGCGGCCTCCGCCGTGGGGTTGCTCTCCCGGTGAACGGCGCCCTTGGGTACGTGGATGAAGTCACCGGGACCGGCTTCCACCGTGTCCGCGCCGTCCGGGCCGAACTCCATCCTCAGCGCGCCGGTGAGGACGTAGATCACCGATTCCCAGGCGCCGTGGTGGTGCCAGCCGGAGACCATCCCAGCCTCTGTGCGGACGTATCCCGACCAAGTTCCCTCGGTGGCGAAGGCCTGCTGCCGGTCCATCCCCGGGGTGCGGGGCCCCGGCGTTCGGTCATGGGGAGTGACGACCCTGACCTGATCCTGTTGACGGTCCATGACGACTCCTTTCTGCGAGGGCAGTGACCCTCACGACCGTTGGGCCACCCCCGCCAACCGGGTCGGCGGCAGATACTCCCGCACATACGCCCGCTCCCAGCACGCGCCCGTCTCCCGCAGCTCGCGCCAGGTCGTGTACCGGTAGCGGAAGAGGCGGGCGCGGATGTAGCGGGGCGGCTCGTCGGACGGGAACGGTGAGCGGCGCAGCAGCTTCAACGTGTCGCGGTCGTTCTCCAGGAGCCGTTCCACCAGCGCGCCGAACCACGATCCCGCGTACGCGGGCGACAGCGCGGCGAACCACATCAGCCAGTCCAGCCGCAGATGATAGGGCGCGAACTGGCGCGGCCAGCGCCGGGGATCGCCCGGCTTGCCCTTGAACTCGTACTCCCGCCAGTCCGAGTCCTCACGCGGTACGTCGTCGGCGGTGCCCTCGATGACCACCTCGTACCGGATCCTGCTGACGCTGCCGAAGGCGCCGTAGGTGTTGACGAGATGGAGCGGGTCGAAGGAGCGGTTCATGATCTGGCGGCGGGAGATCATGTTGGCGACCGGATGGTAGCTCAGGACCAGGAGCAGCGCGGCGACCGCCAGGACCACGACCTCGTACCACAGCGGGGCGTCCGCCACGGCGGGCGGATCGCTCGGGAACCTCACCGCCGACAGCGCCAGCACGATGGTGATCCAGTTCAGCCAGGAGAAGTTGCCCGACAGGACCAGCCACAGCTGGGTCACGATCATCAGGGAGGCGGCGGCCGTCGAGATCGGGTGAGGGGTGAAGAGCAGGACCGGCACGGCGAGTTGGGTGACATGGTTGGCGGCCACCTCGACGCGGTGCAGGGGCTTCGGCAGGTGGTGGAAGAACCAGCTCAGCGGACCGGGCATCGGCTGGGTCTCGTGGTGGTGGTCGAGGCAGGTCAGCTTCCGCCAGCAGGCGTCGCCGCGCATCTTGATCAGACCCGCGCCGAACTCGACGCGGAACAGGATCCAGCGCAGCAGGAACAGCACCACGATCGGCGGTGCCACCTCGTCGTTGCCCAGGAAGACGGCGAGGAACCCGACCTCCAGCAACAGGGACTCCCAGCCGAACGAGTACCAGGTCTGGCCGACGTTGACGATCGACAGGTACAGCGCCCACGGAATCAGCCACAGCAGCATCGAGCCCCACAGGGGCACCACCGCGTCCAGCCCGGCCAGCAGCGCCGCCGACACCAGGCAGCCCGACCAGGCGCAGGCCGCGAAGAACCGGTCCGAGTAGTGGAGTTGGAACAGGCTCGGGGCGGCCCGGAAAGGCACCTGCGCGACGAAGCGCGGCACGGGCAGCATGCCCCGCTCGCCCATCAGCGCCCGGAACTGCAGGGCCGCCGTCAGGAAGGCGACGAGGTACACGCCGGCCAGAGCCCGCTGGAAGACCAGCCGGCTCGTCCAGAAGTCCGGTGCGATGAACCAGTCCACGGCCTTGCCCTCCCTTCCTCATTGTCGCGCCGAGCCCCATGGCGTGCCGAGATTCGTGTGACTCTCCGTATACCACCTCTCCGCTTGCGTAACCCGTGCGAGTGAAGCAGACAATGGTTGCCGAACTGCCCGAGAAGAGGCGGGAGGTCGTGGTGCTGACATCCATCGGAGCCATCGTCACGCCCTGCGCGCTCTCGGCGGCACTCCTCCTCTCCGGCTGTGTCGGGGGCGCGAACAAGGGCACGGCGTCCGGCCGGGAAGTCCTCCTTGAGCCCGCGGTGGCCAAGGGGCCGGATCCCTTCACGGGCTCCACGGTGACCGCGACGACCGCCACGTCCCAGGTCCCCCGGACGCCGCAGCCTGCGCGGTTGGGCCGGACCGGCCCACTGCACCTGTCCGGCGGCACGCCCGGCCTCTACGGAGGCACCCGGGGAGCCGGCAGCTGTGACGTCCGGCGGCAGATCGACCACCTCACCTCCGACCAGGTCAGGGGGCGCGTCTTCGCCGAGGTGTCCGGCATCCGCCGGGCCTCGATCCCCGGCTATCTGCGCGGGCTGACCTCGGTCGTGCTGCGCGCGGACACCCGGGTCACCAACCACGGGTTCCGCGACGGCCGCGGGATCGCCTACCAGTCGGTCCTGCAGGCGGGCACCGCCGTCCTCGTCGACAGCCACGGTGTGCCCCGCGTCCGCTGCGCCTGCGGCAACCCGCTCGCCCCGGCCGCCGACCTGCCGGGCAGTGCGGGCGATCCGGGCACCGGTGGTCGGTCCTGGTCCGGATACCGGCCGGACCGGGTGGTCGTGGTGGCGCCGGCGACCCAGGTGATCACCGACATCACGATCATCAACCTGGTCGACAACACGTGGATCGAGCGGCCGACCGGCCATCGGGGGCACGACCGCGACCATGTCCTGCCGCGACCGCAGCCGGTGCCCCCTACACCGGACCCGGATTCGCCGCACCCCCGCGACAGCGTGTCGCCCGGCGAGAGCACCGCGCCGGAGGGTTCGCCGACCGACTGCGCGACCGCGAAGGCCCCCGCCGTACCGGGCGCCACCGAAGACTCGCTGACCGAGATCGTGTCGGACCCCTCGAACCCCTCGAACCCGTCAGACCCGTCAGACCCCTCGGACCCGTCGGACCCGTCGGACTGCCCCTCCGCCACCGTGACCCCGTCGCGTCCGGCCACCGATCCGGGCCGCGCACCCGCGTCGCCCGAGCAGCCCGGCGCCCCCGACTCCGGGACCGAACCGAAGCCGTCCCCGAAGTCCCCGGACGCTCCGAAGCCCCCGGACGCTCCGGATTCACCGGACGCCCCGGCCAACCCTGACTCCCCGGCCACCTTCGATTCCCCGGAGAAGACCGGCCCCGAAACCGTCCCGGAATCCCCCGACCTGCCCGACGGCGGCGGGCTGATCCCCGACGAGCCGCGGACCACCGACAGCGTCTTCGGTAGCCCCACCGACGTCTTCGACGGCTGACCGACGCGGGTGGACAGATCCCGGGCGCCGAGCGGAAACAGTTCCGTCGCCCCAGTCGAAGATTCCGGCAAATCCTGGCAAGGTGGCCCCATGGTTGATCGGGGAGCGAGCGCCCTGTCTCTCCCGGACGACTGGCCCGCCCACCCGGACCCGATTCTGGCGCTCAACCACATGGGCACCTTCGACTGGGACCTGGACACCGGTGTGTTCCACATGGACGCCCAGGCCCACGAGGTCTTCGATCTGCGCCCGGAGGAATACGACGGAAACCCCGCGACCCTGGCGATCCGGGTGCCGCCGCCCGAGGCCTACCGGCTGGACGGCCTCGTCTCCAAGGCGATGAAGGACGGCAGCGAGAACTACGGCGTCTACTTCCGCATCCGCTGCCGCGATGGCGCCCTGCGCTGGACCCACACGCAGGGCTACATCCGCCGCGACGAGACCGGCCGCCCGCGCCGCATCATCGGCATCGTCCGCGACGCCACCGACGAACTCGCCGAGAGCGAGGAGCGGGGCGAGCAGAGCGCCGAGGACGAGGCCCGCCGCCGGCAGACCAACGTCGTCCAGCTCACCACGGCCGCCCTCGCACACGCCCGCACCGTCCAGGACGTCATCGACGTCCTCAAGGACACCCACGGCCTGAGCAACCTCGGCGCCACCAGCCTGGTCATGGGCCTGGTCGAGGCCGGCCGGATCCGGCTGGTCGCCGAGGGCCCCGCCGGCAGCTTCGTGCCCGGGACCCTGGTCACCCGAATAGACGAGCAGTACCCGATGAGCGAGGTCGTACGGACCCTCATCCCGCGGTTCATCGAGTCGCCGGAGGAGTTCGCCGACAGCTACCCGATCCTCTGGCCGCACATCACCGACCTGAACATCACGGCCGCGGCCTATCTGCCACTGATCGCCCAGGCCCGGCCGATCGGCGCCATCGGACTGCTCTACAGCGACCGGGACGGCTTCTCCACCGAGGACCGCAACGTGCTCGTGGCCCTCGGCAGCAGCATCGCGCAGAGCCTGCAGCGGGCCATGTTCTACGAGCAGGAGAAGGACCTCGCCACCGGCCTCCAGCAGGCCATGCTGCCGCGCACCATCCCCAGCGTCCCGGGCGCCGACGTCGCCGTCCGCTACCGCGCCGGCAATGCCGCGGGCTCCCTCGGCCGGGACATCGGCGGCGACTGGTACGACCTGATCCCGCTGCCCGGCGGCCGGGTCGGCGCCGTCATCGGGGACGTCCAGGGCCATGACACCCACGCCGCCGCCGTGATGGGCCAGCTCCGCATCGTCCTGCGCGCCTACGCCGCCGAGGGGCACACCCCGGCCACGGTGATGGCCCGCGCCTCGGTGTTCCTGCACGAGCTGGACACCGACCGCTTCGCCACCTGCCTGTACGCGGAGGCCGACCTGTCCACCGGAGTCATGCAGGTGGTCCGCGCCGGCCACATCGACCCGCTGATCCGGGAGCCCAGCGGCGCCTGCCGTCGCGTCCCGGTCGAGGGCGGGCTGCCGCTCGGGCTGTCCGCGGAGTTCGGGCGGCTCGAATACCCGGTCGGCACCATCGAGTTGGACTCCGACCACACCCTGCTGCTGTGCACCGACGGTCTGGTCGAACAGCCCGGCGCCGACCTGGACGACGGCATGCAGACCCTCACCGCGCTCATCGCCACCGGCCCGAAGGACGTACGGGACCTCGCGGACCGCCTCATCGACGTGGCCGAGGATCGCGGCGGCGACGACGACGTGGCCCTGCTCCTGCTGCGCCGCCGCGTCCTGGACGCCCCGCAGGCCGGTGGCCGCCTCCAGCAGCACGTGGCCCCCGGCGACCCCGAGGCCCTCACCGCGGCCCGGCACATGATCCGCGCCGCCGTACGCGCCTGGGGTGCCGCGGACCGGGCCGACGAGATCGAACTGGTCGCCGACGAGCTGATCACCAACGCCCTGATGCACACCGAGGGATCCGCCGTCGTGACCCTGCGCGTCCTCACCGGCTCGGAGCGCCGGCTGCGCGTCGAGGTCGAGGACTCCTCCAGTGCCCTGCCACGCCGCCGGGAGGCCGGGGAGTCCGGCGTCTCCGGACGCGGGCTGCTCCTCGTCGACCTGCTCACCGACGTATGGGGCGTGGAGGCGCGGGGCGGCGGCAAGGCGGTGTGGTGCGAGTTCCTGGCGCCGGAGCGCCCAGGCAGGTGAGGGAGCCGCCTGGCACTGTCGGTGCCGGGTGGCACTCTGGACCTATGCCGGAACTCCCCGAGGTCGAAGCGCTCAAGGACTTCCTGACCGAGAACCTGGTCGGCCACGAGATCGTCCGCGTGCTGCCCGTCGCGATCAGCGTCCTCAAGACGTACGACCCGCCGGTCACCGCCGTCGAGGGCCACGAGGTCACCGCCGTGCACCGCTACGGCAAGTTCCTCGACCTCGCCACGGCGGACGGCCCCCACCTGGTGACCCATCTGGCCCGGGCCGGCTGGCTGCACTGGAAGGACCGGCTCCCGAGCGGTATGCCCCGCCCCGGCAAGGGCCCGCTCGCGCTGCGCGTGGCCCTGGAGACGGGCGCGGGCTTCGACCTGACGGAGGCGGGCACGCAGAAGCGCCTCGCGGTCTACCTCGTTCAGGACCCGCAGCAGGTCCCCGGTGTGGCCCGACTGGGCCCCGACCCGCTCGCCGAGGACTTCGACGAGGCGCGTCTGGCGGCCCTGCTGAAGGACGAGCGCCGTCAGCTCAAGGGCGCCCTGCGCGACCAGAGCCTCGTCGCCGGGGTCGGCAACGCCTACAGCGACGAGATCCTGCATGTGGCGAAGATGTCCCCGTTCAAGCTCGCGTCGTCACTGACAACCGAGGAGACGGCCAGGCTGTACGAGGCCCTGCGGACGACCCTCACCGAGGCGGTCGAGCGTTCGCGCGGGGTGGCGGCCGGGCGGCTGAAGGCCGAGAAGAAGAGCGGCCTGCGCGTCCACGGCCGCACCGGCGAACCGTGCCCGGTGTGCGGCGACACCATCCGCGAGGTGTCCTTCAGCGACTCC
This sequence comes from Streptomyces sp. cf386, assembly GCF_900103585.1. Lineage (GTDB taxonomy): Bacteria > Actinomycetota > Actinomycetes > Streptomycetales > Streptomycetaceae > Streptomyces. The sequence goes on along the minus strand of NZ_FNHV01000001.1, from coordinate 194,135 downwards.
TCGCTCCAGTACTGCCCGACCTGCCAGACGGGCGGCAAGCCACTGGCGGACCGGAGGATGTCGAGGCTGCTGAAGTAGGCACCCGCTACCGGGGCTTGAGCGTCACCAGATGCTCCCCGCCGGTCGTCCGTACCTCGTAGCGCAGGACCTCGTTGGGATGCATCGTCGAGGCGCCCATCATGGTGTTCTCGCGGGCGTCGTGGTCGGCCGCGTGCCAGCTGGTCACCGTCTCCTCCGAGCCGTCCCGGCCGATGGCGATCAGATGGCAGGCGCGCGGACCCGCGCCGTCCTTCACCTTCAGTTCCACCTGGCTGCCGTAGGCCTCGTTCCCGGTCGTGACCTGCGCCCACACACCGGATCGTGCGTCGGTCGCCTGGACGACCTGGACGGGTGCGTCGTCGCCGCCCGCCATCATCGCGACGGCCGGCCCGGCCAGGGCGATCACGACCGAGGCCGCCACGGCGTACAGCGTGCGCCGGCGCAGGGCGCGATGGCGGGCCGCCACCGCCTCGAGCAGCCGGGTCAGCATCTGCGGGCCGGGCTTGGCCATGGGGTGCACGAACTGGGGCGTGGACCGCCGGTACAGCAGCAACTGGCGGGTCACAGGCCCGAACTCGGTCACGTGTGCCGCGCAGCGCGGGCACTCCATGAGGTGGTCCTCGAAGCGGAATGCCTCCGCCTCGGTCAGCACGCCGAGCGCGTACGCGGCGACGTCGCGATGCCTCTCCAGGGACCTCATGCCGAATCCTCGTGCCGTTGGGTGTGGGGTGTGTTACTCCTTGCGCCCACTGGTACGCACCAGGCAGTCGAATCACTCAAGGCCTACACAGAATCGCAACCAAAGGATTCGTAGCGGTCGGTGCCGAGGATTGGTCCGGGAAGAAAAGAACTTAAAAAAGATGGATGGCGAGGTGCCCGAGCGGCAGCCCGAGCTGCCACGCCGGCGTCCACACCTTCGGCCCCTCGTCCTCGCCGACCAGCGCACCACCGCCCGGCACCGCGTTCAGATCGGGCGCGAGCAGCTCGGTCTCCTGCAGCCAACGCCAGGCCGCCTCGGCCAGCTCCAGGTCGGGTGCGGGCCCGCCGGACTCGACCGCCTCGGCAGCGAGGCCCGCCATGCGTTCACGCACCCAGTCCTGCCACGGCTGGTCGTACGCCGTCAGTGACAGCCAGGTCTCCAGCTGGGTGACGACCCGGATGCCGGACAGCTCGCCGTCGGTGTCCGACAGGAAGATGGTCAGCGCCAGGGCGTCACGCCCGGCGCGGAACTCGAAGGACGTCGGTGGCATGAGATCGCCGGTGCGCAGAAGCTCGTCGGCGATGTACTCGGCGTACAACCACGCCATGGGGACGGTCAGTTCACCGCCGCCGGTGCCGTCCGTGCTCTCTTGACCTCTGTGCAGCATCCCTTCCTGCCTTCCTCCGGTGAGTGCGTCGCCCGACCCGGGACCCGAGGATCCTGGCCCAATCCGGAACACGGATGAGGACAGCCGATTACTCAACCGGTGTCTTCAGCAAGGCGCTTTACGGAGGTTTGACTAAGCCGTCGGTTTCACCGCAGGTCGGCCGCGTATCCCGGAAGCACCCTGCGCAGGGCGCGCAGCGCATAGTAAGCGCGGGACTTCACGGTACCGGGAGGAATTCCAAGGGTTTCCGCGGCCTCCGCAACACTCGCCCCTTGGAAGTACACGAGCACCAGGACTTCACGGTGCTCCGGAGTGAGTGTCTTCACAGCCTCGCGCACATCGAGCGCTTCCGCGGCCCGCTCGGCGTGGTCGGACATCACCCGCGCGTTCTCCAGGATCGCGTCCCCGACCTCCGGGGGACGCGCCTGCCGGGCTCGGCGCGCGTCGATCGCGAGCCGCCGCCCGACGGTCAGCAGCCACGGCCGTACGGAGTCGAAGTCGTCTGCGCGGAGCGCCTCGGGATGCTGCCAGGCGCGCACCAGCGTCTCCTGTACGAGGTCCTCGGCGCGCTGCCGGTCGCCGTCGCAGAGCCGGAGCAGCAGCGCGAAGAGGGGCCGGCCGTGCTCGCGCTGCAGTGCGGCGAGCTCGTGCTCGGCGGTCGTCGTCCCGTTCGTGAGGGTGGTTCCGGCCGTCATGGCCGTATGGCATCGCAGGCGGCCGCTGTGGGACAGGGCACACACACGGATCTGCGGCGGACGGTCGATCGCGTCGGCGAACGGTACGACGAACGGTCCCTTCCGCCTATTCGGGGCAGGCCGGACGGGCTAACGAAAGCAGCCGGATTGTTTGCGATCGGGCCCGGATTCATACGTATTGGTGGGTAATACGACCACACGGGGTGAGCTGATGATTGCACGCAGTCGACTTGTGGCCCTGGCTCTGACGGCCGCCCTCGCCGCGGGCGCCGCCTGCCAGGCCGACAACCGCAAAGCGGGGCAACCGGGTGCCTCCGCCGGCCCTCGCGGCTTCACGCTCGTCGCCTCCGGCGACATCCTCCCGCACACCTCCGTCATCGACCGTGCGCGATTCGACGCGGGTGGCTCCGGCTACGACTTCCGCCCGATGCTGGCCGGTGTCCAGTCCGTCGTATCCCGCGCCGACCTGGCGCTGTGTCATATGGAGACCGTCTTCGGCGAGCCGGGCGAGTACACCGGATACCCCACCTTCAAGTCCCCGCAGGAAGTGGCCCGGGGCGTCGCCGCCACCGGCTACGACGGCTGCTCCACCGCCTCCGACCACAGCCTCGACGACGGCGCCGCCGGCATCCTGCGCACCCTCAACGCCCTGGACGAGGCGCGCGTACGGCACGCGGGGACGGCCCGCTCCGAGGGCGAGGCGCGCTCCGTGACCGTGCTGCGCGCGGGACGGGCCAAGGTCGCGCATCTCGCGTACGCCTACGGCGTCAACGGCTTCCCGCTGCCGGCGGGGCAGCCCTGGGCGGTCAACCTGATCGACAAGGCCAAGATCCTCGCGGACGCCCGCGCCGCCCGGGAAGGGGGCGCCGACGTGGTCGTCGTATCGCTGCACTGGGGCACCGAATGGCAGGACGCTCCCGACAACGCGCAGGTGGCCCTCGCCGATGAGCTCACCACCGCGGCCGACGGCGAGCGCCCGGACATCGACCTGATCCTCGGCACCCACGCCCATGTTCCGCAGGCGTACGAGAAGGTCAACGGCACCTGGGTGGTCTACGGCATGGGCGACCAGGTCGCGGGCGCGATGTACAACGAACAGGGCGTCCAGGACCCGCGGGGCAACCAGTCCACCCTCGCCCGCTTCTCCTTCGCCCCGCCCGCCCGGCCCGGCGGTCGCTGGGAGGTGAAGAAGGCCGAGTTCATTCCGCAGTTGTTCGACATCGACGCCGGCCGGGTGATCAATCTCAACCGGGCGCTGGCGAAGGGTGCCGAGCTGAGTGGGGTGCGGGACCGGATCCGGGATGTCGTACTGAGCCGGGGGGCGGCGGAGGACGGGCTGCAGATGGGGGAGTAGGGCCGGGCGGCCGGGGTCAGTCCGTCTCCACGTGGTCGAAGGTCCGCAGCATCTCCTTCAGCACGCGCACACACGCCCGGAGTTCGTCCTCGGTCAGCTCGCCGCCGACCTGCCGGTTCAGGGCGTGCTCGCGCGCGAGGATCGCGGTGATGACGGCCTCGCCCTCGTCCGTGATCCGGATCAGCGAGGACCGCTGGTGCGCGGGATTGACGGTGGCCTCGGCCCAGCCCCTGGCCAGCGCGTCGTTCACCATGCGCTGCACGAACTGCCGGGTCAGCGCCATGACCCGGCCCATCTGAGGCACCGTCATGGGCCCGTACCTGTGCAGCAGGACCAGGACGGAGCGCACGCCGACGGACACCCCCTCGACCTCCTCGCCCTGCTCCAGCTTGCGCAGGCCGCGCCGGTAGAGGGCGCCGATCAGGTCGAACACCTCGCTGACCCGGTGGCCGAGATCGTCGGGGGAGAGGGGCTTGGCGGAGTCGTTCACCCGGCCATGATGACACCTTGGTTGCCAAATTGCTTCGAGGATGACACCTTGGTTGTCATGACGACAGCGACCAAAGCTTCGGACCTGAGCACCTTCGCTTCCGCCGACGGCGACCTCGCCTACCTCGACACCGGATCCGGGGACCTCGTGGTCCTCCTCCACTCCGGATACGTCGACCACCGGATCTGGCACGCCCAGATACCGGCCCTCGCCGCCGGCCACCGCGTGATCGCCCTGGACGTACGCGGCCACGGCTCCTCCGCAAACGCGAGCGAGCCCTTCCGCTGGGCCGACGACGTGGCCGCCCTGCTGCGCCACCTCGACGCGGGCCCCGCGGTCCTCGTCGGCCTGTCCATGGGCGGGCTGATCGCCACCAACACCGTGCTGGAGTACCCGGAACTCGTCCGCGCCGTCGTCACCTGCGGTGCCGCGACCGGCGAGTTCCAGTACACGGACGACTGGACCCGCGCGCTCCAGGCGGAGATGGCCCGCGCGTTGCAGGCCGCGGACGTCGACGGCTGGCTCGACGCGTTCGTGCAGGTCCTGCCCGGCCCGGAGCGGACCGTCGCCGACGTCGACCAGGACAGCCTGCGGCTGATCCGGGACATGGCCCGCGGCACCCTCGCCAAGCACACACCCGGCGAGAAGGACTGGTTCGTGCCCGTGCCGGACACCTTCGCCCGCGCGGCGGAGATCACCGCGCCGCTGCTCACCCTCAACGGCCGCCTGGAACCCGCCGACATGCTTGCCGCGGCCGAGCGCCTTGCCGACACCGTCCACGACGGTCGCGCCGAGGTCGTCGACGGCGTCGGCCACTACCCCAACCTGGAGAAGCCGGATGTCTTCAACAGGATCGTGCTCGACTTCCTGCGGACCCTCTGAAGTCCGGCGCAGCGCGAAGTCTCAGCGTGCGGCCGGGTCAACTCAGGTCCCGCACGCTGAGCGACGCCTGCCCCCGGACAGCGGGTCCGCCCTCGATCCCATGCCTCTACGGCACCACCGTCACGGGCCACCGCCCCGCCTTGACCAACCGCACCGCGACGGAGCCGACGATCCGGTGCCCGGCCTGCTCGGAGGCGCCCACGACCACGGCGTCGGCCTTGAGGTCGTCCGCCGCCTTCACCAGCCCGTTGTAGGGGTCGCCGGGGAAGGTGTGGAACTCCCAGCGGATGTCGAATATCCCCCTGACCCGCTCGGTCGCGTCCCGGATCTCGGCGATCAGGCCCTCGGCGATCTCGTCCGTCGTCTCCGCGACCGGCACCCCGAGGGCGGCGCCCGCCGCCATCACCGGCTGCACGTACACGACGGCGAGCAGGGCGTTCTGTCGTCGGGCCAGGCCGGCGGCGTAGGCCGCCGCGCGGAACGAGGAGTCGGAGCCGTCCACCCCGACCACGATGACCTTGGGCCCGTCAGTGCCCCGCTCGAACCGGTGCGCGTGGTGTTCCGTCACGGCAGGGAGGCTATCGGAAGCCGCAGGTCCCGGCGCCGGGGAGGGCGGGCACGGGGCTCTCGACGGGCGAGGACGCCGAGTGCTTCCTACAGTCGGAACATGAGTGCCACCGTGGAGGCCGCCCCGGCGAAGGACACCACGGGCCGGACACGGCCGCCCGGGAACCGCCTTCTCAGCAGGGTGCCGGAGGGTTTCGCGACCTTCTTCGGCGCCCTCGGACTGCTCTGCGTCCTGCTGGCCTTCATCCCGCCGCTGCGCACCGCGCTGCGCCCGGTCGTGAACGCCCTGGACCAGATCATCGTCCCCGTCAGCGCCAACCTCGCCTACGCCGTCTTCCTGTTCCTGCTCGCCGCCGCGACGGCGGCCCGCAAGAAGATCGCCTGGTGGCTGGTCGTCGTCTATCTCGGCCTGCTCGTCCTGAGCGACGCCCTCGGCACGGCCTTCGGCGACTACTCGGACAACATCCCGTCCCTCATCGTCTGCTCCCTCGCCCTGGCCCTGCTGATCGTCGCCCGCAAGGAGTTCTACGCCGCCTCCCGCCGCGCCGCCCTGCGCCGGGCCATCGGCGTCCTGGTCGTCGGCCTCGCCGTGGGCATCCTCGTCGGCTGGGGGCTCGTCGAGTTGTTCCCCGGCACGCTGCCGCAGGACCAGCGGCTGGCGTGGGCCGCCGACCGGGTCTGCGGCGGCCTCGTCTCCGGCACCAGCTACGACGGCCGGCCACCGCGCCCCCTGTACTTCCTGCTGGGCCTGTTCGGCGCCCTCGCCCTCCTGAACGCCGCCGCGACCCTGTTCCGCTCACAGCGCATGGAGGCCGCCCTGCACGACGACGAGGAGGCCCGCATCCGCGCCCTCCTCAAGGCCTACGGCACCCAGGACTCCCTCGGCTACTTCGCCACCCGGCGCGACAAGGCCGTCGTGTTCTCACCCAGCGGCAAGGCCGCCGTCACCTACCGCGTCGAGGCCGGCGTGTGCCTCGCCAGCGGGGACCCGGTGGGCGACCGGGAGGCCTGGCCGCACGCCATCGCCGTCTGGCTGGATCTGGCCCGCCGCTACGCCTGGGTGCCCGCCGCGATGGGCGCCTCCGAGGACGGGGCCACGGCCTACACGCGCGCCGGACTCGGCGCCCTCCAGCTCGGCGACGAGGCGATCCTGTACGTCCCGGACTTCGACCTCGACGGCCGCGACATGCGGGTCATGCGGCAGGCCGTGCACCGCGTCCGACGGACCGGCGCGCACTGCCGTATCCGCCGCCACGCGGCCCTCAGCGAGGTGGAGATGGAGGAGGTGACCGGCAAGGCCGACGCCTGGCGCGACACCGAGACCGAGCGCGGCTTCTCCATGGCCCTGGACCGCCTCGGCGACCCGACCGACGGCGACTGCCTCCTCGTCGAGGCGCTCGGCGAGGACGGGGAACTGCTCGCCCTGCTCTCCTTCGTGCCCTGGGGCAAGGAGGGCGTCTCCCTGGACCTCATGCGCCGGGACCGCGGCGCCCCCAACGGTGTCATGGAGTTCATGGTCGACGAACTGTGCGCCGTGGCTCCGAAGATGGGCATCCGCAGGATCTCGCTGAACTTCGCCGTGTTCCGCTCGGTCTTCGAGGAGGGCGCCCGCATCGGCGCCGGACCGGTGCTGCGGCTGTGGCGGCGCCTGCTGCTGTTCTTCTCCAAGTGGTGGCAGCTGGAGGCCCTTTACCGCTCCAACGCCAAGTACAAGCCGCAGTGGTATCCGCGCTTCCTCTGCTACGGCGAGGCCGCCTCCCTCGCCCGTATCGGTCTCGCCTCCGGCATCGCCGAGGGCTTCGTGTCCGTACCGTCGCTGCGCAAACTCCGCAGAAAGGGGCACCCGAGGAACGGACCGCGTCCGGCGACCACCGAAGGTCTTCCCTCGCTGGCGGCGCTCGGCCTCGATGGAGGGGACGAGGCCGGGGCGGCCGGGCCGGATGCGGGCCTGCCCGAGCAGGTCCGCATCCGGCACCACACCCTCGACCGGCTGCGCGCGGGCGGCCTGGACCCCTACCCGGTGGGCATCCCGGCCCGCACCCACAGCCTCGCCGACGTCCGCCCAGGCGAGCGGGTCACCGTCGCCGGCCGGATCATGCTCGTCCGCGACTTCGGAGGCATCGTCTTCGCCGTACTGCGCGACTGGTCCGGCGACCACCAACTCGCCCTCACCCGGGGGGACTCCGGCGCCGCCCTCGACCGCTTCACCGCCGACACCGACATCGGCGACCTCATCAGCGCGACCGGCCTGGCCGGCGCCAGCGACAAGGGCGAGCCGACCGTCTTCGTCACCTCCTGGCAGCTCATCGGCAAGTGCCTGCGCCCGCTGCCCGACAAGCGCCGCGGCCTCGCCGACCCCGAGGCCAAGGTCCGCATGCGCTACCTCGACCTGGTCTCCAGCCCCGTCGCCCGCGACGTTGTGCGCGCCCGCTCCGTCGCCGTCCAGGCCCTGCGGCAGGGCCTGCTGGAGCGCGGCTACCTGGAGGTCGAGACACCGGTCCTGCAGCAGATCCACGGCGGCGCCAACGCCCGCCCCTTCACCACCCACATCAACGCCTACGACCTCGACCTCTATCTGCGCATCGCCCCCGAGCTGTATCTCAAGCGGCTGTGCGTCGGCGGCCTGGAGAAGGTCTTCGAGATGGGCCGCACCTTCCGCAACGAGGGCGTCGACTACAAGCACAACCCCGAGTTCACGATCCTGGAGGCCTACCAGGCGTACGCCGACTACGACGTGATGCTGGACCTCGTCCGCGAGCTCATCCAGGGCTGCGCGACCGCCGCCTTCGGCTCACCGATCGCCCGCAAGGACGGCAAGGAGCACGACATCTCCGGGCAGTGGCCGGTCAAGACGGTGTACGGCGCGATCTCCGAGGTGCTGGGGGAGGAGATCGACCCCGACACCGAACTGCTCAGACTGCACCGGTACTGCGACCGCGTGGGTGTGCCGTACACCGCCGACGACGGCCACGGCGACGTCGTCCTGGAGATGTACGAGCGGCTCGTCGAGGAGAAGACCCAGCTGCCCACCTTCTACAAGGACTTCCCGACCGACGTCTCCCCGCTCACCCGCCAGCACCGGGTGGACCCCCGGCTCGCCGAACGCTGGGACCTGGTCGCCTTCGGCACCGAACTCGGCACCGCCTACTCCGAACTCACCGACCCGGTGGAACAGCGCCGCCGCCTCACCGCCCAGTCCCTGCTCGCGGCGGGCGGAGACCCCGAGGCGATGGAACTCGACGAGGACTTCCTCGACGCCCTCGAATACGCCATGCCGCCCACCGGCGGCCTCGGTATCGGCGTCGACCGGCTGGTCATGTTCCTCACCGGCCTGACGATCCGGGAGACCCTGCCGTTCCCGCTGGTACGCCGTCGCTGACAGGGGGTCATACAGCCTTCTGCGGCCCCCTGCACGCCGGGTGGTCCGGTCGGGCGTTTTCCTGCCGCCGTACCGGTGTTGCCGAGCTGCGTGGGTCCCGCACCGGGCGACTGATCATTCATGACGAAGGATCAGTCGCTTATCCGTCCGCTCACGCGACGCCGCGCGCTGCTCGCCGGTGCCGCCGCCGTCGGAGCCGCCGGCGCCACCGCCGGACTGTTCGCGACGATCACGGGCGAGGAAACGATCCGGCCCGCCGCCCCGGCCGCGGGCCCGCAGGCGCACCGCGCGCTGAAGCCCTCCGCCTACCGGCTCCAGCCCATGACCGGGTACGGCCCGCGCCGCGCGGCATCCCGGCGGACCCTCGTACGGCGCGAGCCGCTCCTGCGCGTGTCCGGGCGCGGCCGCACCATGGTGCTGACCTTCGACGACGGACCCGACGCCCGCTACACCCCGTACATCCTGGACACCCTGCGCGAGTACGACGTGCGCGCCATGTTCTTCGTGTGCGGCGAGATGGTCGCCGACAACGGGGACCTGCTGGCGCGGATGGCCGACGAAGGCCATGTCGTCGGCAACCACACCTGGTCCCACCCGCTGCTCACCGCACTCAGCCGGTCCCGGATCCGCGCCGAGATGGAGCGCACCTGCGACATCATCGAGGGCACGTACGGCGAGCGCCCCCTCTGGTTCCGCGCGCCCTACGGCGCCTGGAACCGCGCCACCTTCCAACTCGGCGCCGAGCTGGGCATGGAGCCGCTGGCCTGGACCGTCGACACCCTCGACTGGACCACCCCCGGCACCCGTACGATCATCGACCGGGTCGAGGACGGCGCCGCCCCCGGCGTCGTGGTGCTCTCGCACGACGCCGGGGGCGACCGCTCCCAGAGCGTCCGGGCCCTGCGCGCCTATCTGCCGCGGCTGCTGGACTCCGGATACTTCGTCACGGTCCCCGAACGGAAGTACACCTGACGTCTCCGAACGGAAGTACGCCTGACGGGAACGGAAAAGCCGGGACGGCTTTCGCCGGCCCGGCCGGGCACGCTCAGTGGACCTCGACCAGGCGGGCGAAAGCGACGACGTTCCCGTCATATCCGTTCTGCTTCGAGAAACCGCCGCCACAGGTGATGACCCGCAATTCGGCGCTCCCTTTGGAGGCGTAGACCCGGTCGCCGGGGAAGTCGTTCTTCGCGAACACCTCCACGCCGTACACCTCGAATACGGCTGTCTTTCCGTCCTGGCGGGCGACCTCGACGCGATTCCCGGGCTTGAGCGCCCCGAGACCGTAGAAAACGGCGGGGCCCAGAGTGTTGTCGACATGCCCGACGACCACCGCGGTGCCCTTCTCCCCGGGAGACACCGAGCCGGTGAACCAGCCCGCCAGGTTCGGGTCCTCCGGCGGCGGCGCGCCGACCCAGCCGTCCAGGTCCAGACCGACCGGGATCGTCGGCGCGTCGACCTGGATCGAGGGGATCCTGACCCGGTCCGGCAGGGCGTACGGCAGCGGCTGCGCGGCCCCGGCGAAGATGCCGCCGGACACCTGGCTGTCCGCGGCGGCGGCCGACGCGGGCTGCGGCGGCCCCACGTCGAACTCCCCCGAGCCATTGCGGACGAGCGCGAGACCGGTCAGCAGAACAAGCGCCAGCACGCCCCAGGGAGCGCGCTTCCTGCGCCGCTCCTCCTCGTCCTCGGCCAGCTCGGTCCCGTACATTCGACTTCCCCTCTTGACGCGGCAGTCGTCCCGGAAATCGCGCATAGTAAAACGCTAAGTCCCGCGCGGGAAACCGGCGACGGGTCGCATACGAATGGGTGGCCGCTCCCGTTCGGTGCGCCATCCGAGTTGCCACCGAACCGGAAAAATCTGACGGTCCGTGACCTGCGGCAATTCCGATTTGCGGGGTTGTCCGTCGGCGTGTCGTCTCACCAGGACGGACCATCGCCGAAATGCGGCCTCGGGCACGGCATCTGAGGGTTTTTCTGGGAGGCGCTTTCTCGCCGATCGACCGGGGACGGTTCCCGGGGTGTCTTCCGCGGAGGATCACATGCGTACTACGCGAGCTCTGGCGGCCGCTGCCACAGCGGTCGCCGCTCTCGGTCTCGCCGCCCCGGCGGCCACAGCCCGGGACGGCCTGTCCATCGGACCGAGCAACATCGTCTCCCTGCCCAGCGTCATCGCGCGCAGCGGGCAGGTGACCATCACCGTCGACGGCTGCCCGCAGGGCGGCACCGCGACCTCGGACGCGTTCCGGCCCACGTCGCTGGTCCCCGTGGGCGGCAGCACGGCGAAGGGGAGCGCGGCGGTCGACAGCCGCGCGAGGCCGGGTGCACACAACATCACGGTCCGCTGCACCAACTCGGGTAGGCCCCTGACCCGCCCGAACGCGTTCACCGTCATCGGCGGCGTCCGCGGCGGTCTCGGCGGCAGCACCTCCACGGGGGCGACGCCGACCGACATGGCCATCGGAGGTGGGCTCATTGCCTTGGCCGTCGTCGGTGGCGGGGTGTTCTGGATGCGGCGGCGAGCGGAGAAGCGGTTCTGATCATTGCCGTGCCGGACAGTTCGCGTGTTCAACAGGACCTCGCCCCGGCCCCCTTGCGGGGGATCCGGGGCGAATCCTGTGTGTGCGGCCCGTGGTGTCAGTTGCCGTCCTCGTCGCTGCGGCGCCGCGAGAGGTGGTACGCCGTCCCCAGTGAGGCCGTGATCAGTGCGGCGCCGATGCCGATCTGCTTGAGGTCGAGGTCGGCCAGGCTGCCGCCGTCACCCGCGTCCACGCCCTTCCGCCAGTGCGGGGGAGCGGCCTCCCGGACACCGGCGATGGTGAGGTCGACGTCCTGCCAGAAGGTGCCGCAGTGGAACGACACCTCGTACCCGGCACCCGGTCGGGCGTCCCGGTCGACCACCGACCGGGCCGAGGTCCGCCCGCGGGGAATGATGACCGTGTCGAAGACCCCCGACGAGACGCTGACACTCTGCGCGCAGCCGGTCGCGTGCAGCATGACCCGTCCACCGGGGGCGACGGTGGAGGGCAGCACAGAGACCCGGAAACCCTCGGCGTCCCCACCGGACTGGGCGGCGGGTGGGGACAGGACGAAGGTGCCGAGGCTCAGCAGAACGGCCGAAGCGACGGGTATCGCGCGCATGGTGTTCCCTCCGGTCCCCGAGGAGCAGCTGCGGACCTCTGTCCACGTGCGCCGGAAATGCACCTCGATGATCGGAACGCTAGGAAGACGCGCCCACCCGCGCGATCGCTGTCGTGCGAATGGGGCAGACGCCTGGGCCGGTCGGATGAGGGCCCGTCAGCCCTTGATGTGCGGGAAGAGTTCCAGGAACGGTTCCGCAGACGCCGTGACGCCACGGCTGTACGGCGCGTCGAAGTCCCAGATGAGGAAGAGCAGGAAGGCGATCAGCGCGGAGAACACCCCGGCGAGGATCAGTTCGCGGGGTGTGCGCCGGATCTGCAGGGCGAAGATCATCCCGATGGTGACGATGCCGCCGGCGATGAGCCCGAACCACACCACGCCCGGCATGGTCTCCCCGGTGGAGCTCGCGCGGGCGTTGCGCGCCTGGTCGGCGGCGGTCACCTGGTCGAGGAGCGGCTGGTAGGCCTGCGCCTGGAAGTTCGTCCTCGGCTCGTAGTCGGTGACGTCCTCGCGCACGCGTTGCAGGAGTTCGGTGCCGCGCTCGGTGACCCGGCCGTCCTCGGACATCGTCTTCCACTCGGTGGTGACGACGTGTCCGACATAGGCGTTGACATCGTCCCGAATGCGGTCACGGATGTCGGCCGGATAGACCCGGACGCGTTCCGAGACCTCATGCAGCGCCACGGCCTCCGCCTGGACGTGGTCCTCGGCGGCGCTGCGGCCCTCCCACACACCGGCGATGGCCAGGCCCAGGACGATGGCGTACACCACACCGATCCACATGGTCATGTACTCGATGACGTCAGGGGTCTCGGAGGGATCCTCGTCCTCGGGGGCGGTGCGGTGCCGTACGAGGGTGATGATGACCACCACGGAGCAGGCGGCCAGCATCGCGAGGGTGAGAACAAGCCATTCCGGCAAGGGAAGCCTCCAGATTCAGCGCGGACGCAGCGCGGCGACGGCGGCGATCGCGGGCGCAGCGATGAGCAGGACGAAGGTGAGGGGCGACGGGGCGTCGTGGGCCGCCCGTCGGTGTGGGGTGGCGCGGTAGGGCGGGTAGTCGACCGGGGTCGTGGACGGACTCGGGGTGTGTTTGACCGAGGGCTTCGGCGTGGGGGTCGGGGTGGGCGCCGGCTGCGGGCGCGGCGGCGCGGGCCTTGGCGTCGGCGGGGGCGGGGGCGGTGGCGGGGGAGGAGGTGCGGGTGGCGGTGGCTCGGGTTTCGGGGTGGGCGTCGGTGACGGCGTGGGCGTGGGGTCCGGTGTGGGCCTGGGCTTCGGCTCCGGGTCCGGCGTGGGCGTCGGGGTCGGTGTCGGCGTGGGAGTGGGTGTCGGTGTCGGGCACGGCGAGGGAGTGGGCCAGGTCAGGCTCCCGACCACGGCCACCGCCTGCGCACCGTCCGGGCCCGTGCCGGCGGACGCGCAGACCGTGGCCACGGCCGCCTCGGCCGGTGCCGCCACCAGAAGCCAGGTCAGTGTCACCACCGTCAACACCCTTGTCGTCAGGGTGGATTGGGTCGGTTCGAGTCCATACACGACGAAGATCTTGAGGCCAGTCCCCGCGCGCATACGCCCGAGCCCGGGTGGATTGCCCCGAACGGGCGACATTTGGCCCTCGATAGGTTTGTTCGCCGGGCACGGGTGTGACCGCCGAAGCGCACTTCCGTGCGACCCGAACAGCGTCTTCCTCACAGGTGTGATGCGGGTGGTGTCACAGCTCTCGGAAAGAAATTTGTGCGTCGGTTGAACACGAGCGTGGCTCCCGTGCGTACCCATTGTCGTGCGGCGGCGCAGCAGGGCGCTGCAACACCCTTGTGATTATGGGGAGTTGACGATGAATACCTCGTGGCGGAGCGCCTCGCTCGTGGTGAGCGCCGTAGCAGTGCTGGCGCTGACGACGGCTTGCGGCTCGGAAACCGCCCCGCCGGCGAGCAGCCAGAATGTGGGTGCCACGGCCGCGGCGGGCGATTACGGAAGCGCCGGTACGGGCCTTGGGAACGGATCCGGCTACGACGCTGGCGCGGCCGGCCAGGAGAACGCGGCCGCGCCGAGTGCCTCCGCCGGTGAGCTGTCCGTTTCCACCAACCAGGAACTCGGCGAGGTGCTGACCGACAGCGCCGGGCTGACGCTCTACCGCTTCGACAAGGACGTCGCGGAGCCGCCCAAGTCGAACTGTGACGGCGACTGCGCGAAGAAGTGGCCGCCGGTCCCCGCGGACGACGCCAAGGCAGGCGCCGGCATCGACGACGAGCTGCTCGGCTCGGTCACCCGTACCGACGGCACCAAGCAGCTGACGATCGACGGCTGGCCCGCCTACCGCTTCGCGAAGGACACCAACGCGGGCGATATCAACGGCCAGGGCGTGGGCGGCACTTGGTACGCGCTCGCCCCCACCGGCAAGAAGGCGCAAGGAGGCGGCGCCGAGGCCGCCGACCTGCCCGGTCTGTCCACGCGCAAGGACGCCAAGCTGGGCGAGATCGTCATCGACAAGAACGGCCACACGGTCTACCGCTTCATGAAGGACTCGCCCTGGCCGATGAAGACGGCGTGCACCGGCGAGTGCCTGGAGAAGTGGCCGGTCATCGCGCCGGTCGACGCCGAGGACACCGAGGGCATCGACCTGAAGGGCTCCGGTCCCCGGGGCCAGGGTTACGTCGTCTTCGACCGGCCCGACGGCATCAAGCAGCAGACCATCGACTGCGTGCCGATCTACACCTTCGCGGGCGACAAGAAGCCCGGAGACACCAACGGTCAGGGCGTCGGCGGCACTTGGTTCGCCATTCGCCCCGACGGCAAGCCGGTCGGCGCGTCGGAGTAAAGATCACACCTCCCCAGGGTTGATCGCCTCACCCAACCGAGTACGGGCCACGGAAGGGAGGGAGGAGAGCAGCGAGAGTGCCGGACGAACGGACGGCGCGCCCGACCCACCGGTCCGCCCCCTGAGGCTCCACGCACAGGGGGCGGACCGGTTTGCCGTCATTCACCGGTATTCTTCGCCCACTTTCACCATGGTTCGGAACTCTGTGGAATGCTTCCGATGCTTTCGCAGAGTGTGTGTGGGGCATCAATCCGGCACGTGCCGCTGGCAGTGACCGGGAACGGATGGTCAATTTCCGTTTCCGCTCGCTCCTTTGGCGGGCGATCAGTAGCCTCTGCTCGAACACCGGATCGCCTACGCCTTGGAGAGATAGATGGAGCGTCCCGCCTGGGCCCCACGGGGCATCGACATCTCGGTGCCCAGTGTCTCGCGGATCTACGACTACTACCTGGGCGGTTCGCACAACTTCGAGGTCGACCGGGAAGCGGCCCGCAAGGCCATGGAGTTCATGCCGGGGCTCCCCAAGATCATGCAGGCCAACCGGGCATTCATGCGCCGTGCCGTGCGCTTCGCGGTCGACGAGGGCATCACCCAGTTCCTGGACATCGGCTCCGGCATCCCGACGTTCGGAAACGTCCACGAGGTGGCCCAGGCGGCCAGCCCCGACGCGCGTGTGGTGTACGTCGACCACGATCCGGTCGCCGTCGCGCACAGCCAGGCCGTCCTGGAGGGCACCGAGGGCACGGACGTCGTCGCCGCGGATCTGCGCAAGCCCAAGGAGATCCTGGCCAGTTCGCAGGTCGAGAGCCTCATCGACCTGAACCGGCCAGTGGCGCTGCTTCTCGTTGCCATACTGCATTTCGTGGAAGACGAGGACGACCCGTACGAGGCGGTGGCCGAGCTGCGCGACGCGCTCGCGCCCGGCAGCATGCTGGTGCTCACGCATGCCTCGTACGAGGGAATCCCGCTGCCCGAGGAGCGGGCCAAGGGCACGGTCGACGTATACAAGGACATTCGCAACCCGCTGATCATGCGTTCGCGCGACGGGATCGCGCGGTTCTTCGAGGGGTACGACATGGTGGAACCCGGACTGGTGCCGATGCCGCGCTGGCGGCCGGACACCGCACCGGAGGACGAGGATCCGTATGCCTTCTCCGGTTTCGCCGGCGTGGGACGTACGGCGTGAGCGCGGGGCCGGACGGGCCGGAGGACAGACTGCGCCGGTTCGCGACGATCTGGAGCCGGGCGGTCTTCCCGGTGACCTCGACGTCGTCGACCCGGCCGGAGTTCGAGGCGCAACTGCTGCCGCTGGCCCGCCGGTTGAGCGAGGCGCTGCGGGCCAGGACGTTCGACGCGGACGAGGGCAGGGCGGTCGGCGCCGCGCTCGTCACCGCGCACTGCACCGACCCCGAGGCGCTCAGCCGCTCGCTGGACTGCGTCGACGCCTACCTCGTCCTGTACTGCGGCACCGACGGTGACCAGGAGGACCTGCGCGCCCGCTCCTCGCGGCTCCAGCACGCCATGGCCGCCGGGTTCGCCCAGGCGCTGCGCGAGCGGACGCTGGCCGAGCAGGAGGCGATCTCCGCGGCCGCCCTCAAGGCACAGGGCGTCGTGGCGCAGGCGCTGCACGCCACCGAGGCCCGCTTCCGCGCGGTCTTCGAGGGTGCGGCCATAGGAATCGGCATCGCCGACCTGACGGGCAACGTCCTCCAGGTCAACGGCGCGCTGCTGAGGATGTTCGGCGTCTCCGAGCAGACCATGCACGGCCGCAACGTCATGGAGTGGACCCACCCCGAGGACGCGCCGCAGACCTGGAAGCTCTACGACGAACTCGTGCGCGGCGACCGCGAGCACTACCACGTCGAGAAGGCGTTCTACCGCCCTGACGGAACGGTCCTGTGGACCAACCTCACGGTCTCCCTGCTGCGCGACGCCGACGGCGAACCGCAGTACCAACTGGCTCTGATGGAGGACACCACCGAGCGTCGCCTGCTCAATCTGCGGCTGCGCTACGAGGCCACGCACGACGCCCTCACGGGCCTGCCCAACCGCACGTTCTTCTTCGAACGCCTGGAGAAGGCACTGGGTGCCGGCGAAGGACAGCGGTTCGGTCTGTGCTACCTCGACCTGGACGGCTTCAAGACCGTCAACGACAGCCTCGGCCACGCCGCCGGCGACCGGCTGCTCGTCGAGGTCGCCGACCGGCTGCAGGCCTGTGCCACCGCGCCCGGCGAGATGGTCGCACGGCTCGGCGGCGACGAGTTCGTGGCGCTGACCACCGGTCCCGACACCGAGCACGAGGTCGACGAACTCGCCTCCCGCATCATGAACGCGCTCATCGCCCCGATCAGCGTCGACGGCCGGGAGTTGACCGTGCGCGGCAGCATCGGCATCGTCGAGGGCCCGGCCGGGGAACGCAGCCCGGCGGAGGTGCTGCGCAGCGCCGACATCACCATGTACCGGGCCAAGTCGGCGGGCGGCAACCGCTTCGAGCTCGCCGACGAGGAGGCCGACGCCCGTGCCATCACCCGGCACGGCCTGACCACGGCGCTGCCCACGGCCCTGGACCGGGGCGAGTTCTTCATCGAGTACCAGCCCCTGGTCCACCTCGGCGACGGCAGCGTGCGCGGTGCGGAGGCGCTGGTGCGCTGGCTGCACCCGCAGCACGGCGTCCTCGGCCCGGACCGGTTCATCCCGCTCGCCGAGCACACCGGGCTCATCGTGCCGCTCGGCCGCTGGGTGCTGGAACAGTCGGTGCGTCAGGCGCGCGAGTGGCGAGAACGCCACGACGATGCGGGGCCGCTCCGCATCAACGTCAACCTCTCGCCCTGCCAGCTCACGCACCCCGGGCTGGTCCAGGACACGGTCGACATCCTGGAGCGCGCGGGTGTCGAGCCGGACTCCCTGTGCCTGGAGGTCACCGAGTCGGCCCTCATCGGCGCCGACGACGACCTGCTGAAACCCCTGCGCCGACTGGCCGAGATGGGTGTCGACATCGCCCTGGACGACTTCGGCACGGGCTACTCCAACCTCGCCAACCTGCGCCGGCTGCCGGTGAGCATCCTCAAGCTGGACCGCTCCTTCACCCAGAGCATGCAGCAGTTCCCGGCCGACCCCGTCGACCTCAAGATCGTCGAGGGCATCGTCTCCCTGGCCCACAGCCTGAGCCTCGCGGTGACCGTGGAGGGCGTGGAGACCGGGGCCCAGGCCGAGCAGCTGCGGATACTGGGCTGCGACACCGCCCAGGGCTGGTACTACGCCCGCCCGGGCCCGCCGGACCGGCTGCACGAGCTGGCGCTGGTGGACGCGACGGGCTGAACGCCGCGGCCGTACGGGACGGTGGGCGCTGCTCTCCTCTCCCGTTCGGCCGGTCCTCGGCCCCGGACGGCCTGCGCACGGTCGTATAGCGTGAAGCCATGCCTGACGGGCCGATCGATCTGGATCTGCGCAAGCTGCGCTACTTCGTGGCCGTGGCCGAGCGCAGGCACTTCGGTCAGGCGGCCCTCGCCCTGCATGTCACCCAGCCCGCGCTGTCCAGGCAGGTGCGGCAGTTGGAGCACGACCTGCGGGTCGACCTGTTCACCCGCAGCACCCGCGACGTCACGCTAACCCCGGCCGGTGAACAGTTCCTGCGCGACGCCAAGGCGCTGCTCGCCGCTTCGGAGGCCGCCCAGGAGCGAGCCCGGCGCATCAGCGCCGGTGACGACGCGCTGGTCGTCGGGTTCATGCTCGGCACGGACGTCAGCCTCGCGCTGAACGCGTTCTCCGGGCAGCGTCCCCATGTGTCCATCGAGCTGGTCCGGCTGCGCTGGTGGAGCCAGGCGCGGGTCCTGCTGGAGGGCGGTGCCGACGTCGGGTTCGTCCGGCTGCCCGTCGAGGCGGACGGGGTGGAGGTGCTCCCGCTGTACCGCGAGCACCTCACCGCCGTCCTGCCCGTCGATCACCCACGAGCACGCGACGCGAAGGTCGCCCTCGCCGCGTTGGCCGACGATCCGGTCCTGGAGTACGCCGACGCCGCCGAGGCCTGGTCGGCCGTATGGAACGCCGACCCGCGCCCCGACGGCACCCGGCCCGGCCACGGCCCCGCCTTCCACGACATGGAGGAACTGCTGGGCTATGTCCGGGGCGGGCGCGGCATCGCGTTCGTGCCGAACTCCGTCGCGGCGGCGTTCCCCAGGTCCGACATCGCCTACGTCCCGGTCGCCGACGCACCGCCGGGGCAGGTGGCCCTGGCCTGGAACGGTGGGCGCCCCTCACCGCTCGTCACGAGCTTCGTCGAGGCGGTGCGTGCGGCCGTGCGAGTGAGAGACACGACGTAGACCTGCGCTCATGCCGACTCGGCATCAATCGCGCGGGAAGAGGCATTGGACGGGGCCGCACCGGCCCCCCAAGACTCGGAGGCACCGGAACTTCCCGAGTACCTCCCCGACCACTGGAGCCCGCGATGCGTGCTGCCGTCGCCACCGGCGCGAACCTCCCGCTCACCCTCGACACCCTCGACGTCCCCCAGCCCGCCGCCGGCGAGGTCCTGGTCAAGGTGACCGCCTGCGGCGTCTGCTTCTCCGACCTGAACCTGCTGCGCGGCCACTACCCCTTCGCCCGGTACCCCGTCGTCCCCGGCCACGAGATCACCGGAGTGGTGACCGCCGTCGGCCAGGGCGTGACCTGGCCCGAGGTCGGCACCGTGGTGGGCGCCCAGTTCCTGTACGACTCCTGCGGGCACTGCGACCACTGTGTGCGCGGAGACCAGATCCTGTGCCCCCGCAAGCGGATCACCGGCATCGTGGCGGACGGCGGCTACGCCGAGTACGCGCTGCTCAAGGCCGACTTCGTCACTCCGCTGCCGGACGGCCTCGACCCGGTGGCCGCGGCTCCCCTGATGTGCGCCGGCCTCACCGCGTTCAACGGCCTGCGGCAGGGCGGCGCGACGGCCGGATCCCGGGTCGCCGTCGTCGGACTCGGCGGAGTGGGTGCGCTGGCCGTGCGCTACGCCGCCGCCATGGGCGCCCGCGTCGCCGTGGTGGGCCGCTCCCGGCGCGGCGAGGACCAGGCCAAGACACTGGGCGCCGAACTGTTCGTCGCCACCGACGAGTCCGACCCGGCCGAGGCGCTGGGGGCCTGGGACGGCGGCGCCGACCTGGTGCTCAACGCCGCCCCGTCCACCGCCGCGGCCTCCGCCACCCTGGGCGGCCTCGCCCCCGACGGCACCCTCCTGCTCCTCGGCTACGGCTCCGAGCCGCTCACCCTGCCCACTGCGCCGATGGTCTTCAACCGCCTGCGCGTGGCCGCGTCGCCCTCCGGCTCGCCCCACGACCTGCGCGACACCCTCGCCTTCTCGGCGGCCCACGGCATCCTGCCCGACGTCACGCCGATCACCCTGGACCAGGCACCGGCCGTCCTCGACGCGATGGCCGACGGATCGGCGCACGGCCGCAGCGTCATCACTTTCGCCTGATCCGCCGGATCACCGTCCGCCTTCGCGCAAGGAGATCACCATGCCCTACGTCGCCCTCGTCACGGGTGCCTCCAGCGGCTTCGGCGCCCTGACCGCCCGTGCCCTCGCCGACGCCGGCCACACCGTCTACGCCGGGATACGGCAGACCACCGGCCGCAACGCCCTGGCCGTCGCCGACGCCGAGGACTACGCCCGACAGCACGGTGTCGTGCTGCGTACCGTCGAACTCGACGTCTCCAGCCAGGAGTCGGTTGATGCCGCGGTCGCGTCGGTGACGGCCGAGGCCGGGCGGATCGACGTCGTCGTCCACAACGCCGGGCACATGGTGCTCGGCCCGACCGAGGCGTTCACGCCCGAGCAGATCGCCGAGATCTACGACACCAACGTGCTCTCCACGCAGCGCGTCAACCGGGCCGTGCTGCCACAGATGCGGGCCCGGCGGGACGGTCTGCTGCTGTGGGTGGGGTCGTCCAGCACCTTCGGCGGCACCCCGCCCTACCTCGGCCCCTACTTCGGTGCCAAAGCCGCGATGGACCACCTGGCCAAGAGCTACGCGGTCGAGCTGAGCCGCTTCGGCATCGACACGGCCCTCGTGGTCCCCGGCTCCTACACCTCGGGCACCAACCACTTCGCCCACGCGATGCACCCCGGGGACACGGCCACCGCGGAGGCGTACGACACCTTGTACGCGGGGTTGATGGACGACATCGGCAAGGCCCTGGCCGCCCTGGCACCGGCCGACGCCGACGTCCGCGAGGTCGCCGACGCCATCGTCCGTATCGTCGGCACACCGAAGGGCGAGCGCCCCTTCCGCACCACCATCGACCCGGCCGACGACGGCTCCGAGCGGGTGAGCGACGTCGCCGACAGCGTCCGCGCCGACTTCTACGAGCGCATCGGCATGCCGGATCTCCTGACGCCCCGAACCTGAGGCGGCTCAGCGCTCCAACAGCATGCGCTGCAACTCCCGAGCGGCCCGAGGCGGAGCCACGTCACTGCGGTGGGCCAGCGCGATCGTCCGGTGCAGTCCGGGCCGGGCCAGCGGGGTGACCCGTAGACCCCGGCCCGACCGCGCCGCCACCATGCGCGGTACGACGGCCACGCCCAGCCCCGCCCGCACGAACCCGAGCACCGCGTCCATCTCGCCGCCCTCGACCGCGAAGTCCGGCTCGAAGCCCTCGGCGCGGCACGCGGCGACGGTCAGTTCGCGCAGGTCGTAGCCGTGCCGGAACATCACCAGGCGTTCGCCCTCCAGGTCGGCGATGCGCACGGTGCGCCGGCCGTCGCCCGGGCGGGGCGCCTCCGGTGAGGAGACGACCACCAGGTCCTCGCGCAGCAGCTCCACCGTGGTCAGCGCGGGGGACGGGCTCGGCAGGGGGAGGACGACCAGGGCGAGATCCAGGGCGCCGCGCGCGAGCTCCCGTACCAGGTCGTGCGAGCCGCCCTCCTCGATCAGCAGCTGGATGCCGGGATAGCGGTCGTGGAAGGCGCGCAGCACGTCCGGGAGCAGGCCCGTGCACAGGCTGGGCGTCGCGCCGAGGCGGACCCGGCCCTGGCGCAGCTGCACCAGCTCCTGCACCTCGTGCCGTGCGGTGTCCGCGTCGGCCAGGATGCGCCGAGCCAGCGGCAGCAGGGCCTCACCGGCGTCCGTCAGCGTGATGTTGCCGCGCGCCCGCAGGAACAGGTCCGCGCCCAACTCCCGCTCCAGCGCCTTGATCTGCTGCGACAGGGAGGGCTGCGCGACATGCACCAGGTCGGCGGCCCGGGTGAAGTGCCGGGTCTCGGCGACCGCCACGAAGTACTGGAGCTGCTGGAACTGCATCCAACCAGCATAGTCAGTGGCTATGGAAACGAGCCGGACCATGTCTTGGACCGATGGGGTGGTCCGCCTCTAGCGTCGTGTTCCATGGCTCTGGCAACGCGGACGGATCGACGGCCGTCCATGGCACGCACGGTGTGGGACTCCACCGTCGGCAAGAAGACCGTGATGGCGGTCAGCGGGCTGATCATGCTGCTGTACCTGGTCGTCCACATGATCGGAAACCTGAAGATCTTCTTCGGGGCGGGCGAGTTCAACCACTACGCGCACTGGCTGCGCACCGTCGGCGAGCCGTTCATGCACTACGAGTGGACGCTCTGGCTCGTCCGGATCGTGCTGGTCGTCGCCGTGGTCGCGCACGCCACCTCGGCGTACCAGCTCAGCCGCCGCGACATCAAGGCGCGCCCCAGCAAGTACGTGCACAAGAGGAAGCGGGCGTCCTACGCCACGCGCACCATGCGCTGGGGCGGGATCATCCTCGGCCTGTTCATCGTCTGGCACATCCTCGACCTGACGACCGGCACCGTGCACTCGGGCGGCTTCCAGGAGGGCCACCCGTACCAGAACATCGTGGACACCTTCTCCACCTGGTACGGCAACGTCATCTACATCGTCGCGATGCTCGCGCTCGGCCTGCACATCCGGCACGGCTTCTGGAGCGCCGCCCAGACCCTCGGCGCCGGCAGCCGCACCCGCGACCGCGCCCTGAAGACCTGCGCCAACGTCCTCGCGCTGCTGCTCACGGCCGGGTTCATCGCCGTACCCGTGGGCGTCATGACCGGAGTGGTGAGCTGAAGATGACCTACACCGACTACGCGACCGGCGAACCGGTCGTCGACCCCAAGGCCCCCGCCGGCCCCGTGGCCGAGCGCTGGGACAAGCGCCGCTTCGAGGCCAAGCTGGTCAACCCCGCCAACCGGCGCAAGCACACCGTGATCGTGGTGGGGACGGGACTGGCCGGCGGCTCCGCGGGCGCCACCCTCGCCGAACAGGGCTACCACGTCGTCCAGTTCTGCTACCAGGACTCCCCGCGCCGCGCCCACTCCATCGCCGCGCAGGGCGGCATCAACGCCGCGAAGAACTACCGCAACGACGGCGACTCGATCCACCGCCTGTTCTACGACACCGTCAAGGGCGGCGACTTCCGGGCCCGGGAGTCCAACGTCCACCGGCTCGCGCAGATCTCGGTCGAGATCATCGACCAGTGCGTGGCCCAGGGCGTGCCGTTCGCCCGCGAGTACGGCGGTCTGCTCGACACGCGCTCCTTCGGCGGCGTCCAGGTGTCGCGGACGTTCTACGCCCGCGGCCAGACGGGCCAGCAGCTGCTGCTCGGCGCGTATCAGGCGCTGAGCCGGCAGATCGCGGCCGGCAACGTCGAGATGCACCCGCGCACCGAGATGCTCGACCTGATCGTCGTCGACGGACGGGCGCGCGGCATCGTCGCCCGGGACCTCATCACCGGCAAGATCGACACATACTTCGCGGACGCCGTCGTCCTCGCCAGCGGTGGCTACGGCAACGTCTTCTACCTGTCGACGAACGCCATGAACTCCAACGCCACCGCCGTCTGGCGGGCCCACCGGCGCGGCGCCTACTTCGCCAACCCCTGCTTCACGCAGATCCACCCCACCTGCATCCCGCGCACCGGCGACCACCAGTCCAAGCTGACGCTGATGAGCGAGTCGCTGCGCAACGACGGCCGGATCTGGGTGCCGAAGGCCAAGGGCGACGACCGGCCCGCCCACAAGATCCCCGAGGGCGAGCGCGACTACTACCTGGAGCGCATCTACCCGTCCTTCGGCAACCTCGTGCCCCGCGACATCGCCTCCCGCGCCGCGAAGAACGTCTGCGACGAGGGCAGGGGAGTGGGTCCCGGCGGACAGGGCGTCTACCTCGACTTCGCGGACGCCATCAAGCGGATGGGCCGGGGGGCCGTCGAGGCCAAGTACGGCAACCTCTTCGACATGTACCAGCGGATCACCGACGAGGATCCGTACGAGGTGCCGATGCGGATCTACCCGGCCGTGCACTACACGATGGGCGGCCTGTGGGTCGACTACGACCTGCAGACCACCGTCCCCGGCCTGTTCGCGATCGGCGAGGCCAACTTCTCCGACCACGGGGCGAACCGGCTCGGTGCCTCGGCGCTGATGCAGGGCCTGGCCGACGGCTACTTCGTGCTGCCGGCCACCATCAACGACTACCTCGCCCGCAACCCGCACCACGAGAAGGTCACCGACGAGCACCCGGTCGTCCAGGAGGTGCTGGCCGAGACCCAGGACCGGCTCAACCTACTGCTGGCCGTGGACGGCGACCGCACGCCGGACTCCTTCCACCGTGAAGTCGGCGAGCTGATGTGGGAGTTCTGCGGCATGGCCCGCACCGACTCCGGACTCCGCAAGGCGCTGAGCCGCATCCCGCAGATCCGCGAGGAGTTCTGGCGGCGGATCAAGGTCCCGGGCACCGGCGAGGAGTTCAACCAGTCGCTGGAGAAGGCCAACCGCGTCATCGACTACCTGGAGCTCGCCGAGCTGATGTGCCTCGACGCACTGCACCGCGACGAGTCCTGCGGCGGCCACTTCCGCGAGGAGTCGCAGACGCCGGACGGCGAAGCGGCCCGCAAGGACGACGAGTTCGCCTACGCGGCGGCCTGGGAGTTCACCGACACGGGCGCCGCTCCCGTGCTGCACAAGGAAGACCTGGTCTTCGAGTACGTCCACCCCACCCAGCGGAGCTACGCATGAAGCTCACCCTGCGCGTCTGGCGGCAGAAGAACGCCGACGCCGAAGGCGCCATGTCCACGTACGAGGTGGACGGCATCTCCACCGACATGTCCTTCCTGGAGATGCTCGACACCCTCAACGAGGAGCTCATCCTCAAGGGCGAGGACCCGGTCGCCTTCGACCACGACTGCCGTGAGGGCATCTGCGGCGCCTGCTCGCTCGTGATCAACGGCGACGCCCACGGGCCCGAGCGGACGACCACCTGCCAGCTGCACATGCGGTCCTTCGAGGACGGCGACACGATCGACATCGAGCCGTGGCGGGCGTCGGCGTTCCCGGTGATCAAGGACCTGGTGGTGGACCGGACGGCCTTCGACCGGATCATCCAGGCCGGTGGCTACATCACCGCCCCGACGGGTGCCGCGCCGGAGGCGCACGCCACGCCGGTGCCCAAGCCGGACGCCGACTTCGCCTTCGAGCACGCCGAGTGCATCGGGTGCGGCGCCTGTGTGGCGGCCTGTCCCAACGGGGCGGCGATGCTGTTCACTTCCGCCAAGATCAACCATCTGAACGTGCTGCCGCAGGGGGCGCCCGAACGCGAGACGCGGGTGCTGGACATGGTGGAGCAGATGGACGAGGAGGGGTTCGGCGGGTGCACGCTCACCGGTGAGTGCGCCACCGCCTGTCCCAAGGGCATCCCGCTCATGTCCATCACGAGCATGAACAAGGAGTGGCTGAGGGCCACGCGGAAGGTGAAGCGGTAGTCCGCGTCATCCAGCAGACGTTCGCCGACAGGTGCGGACGGACGGGGCCGGGAGTGGTGCTCTCCGGCCCCGTCTCGCGTTCCCACGCCCGTCAGGTGAACAGCACCGGACCGGTCGGCTGACCGGTCGGGCACCGGAATGTGGACGACCGGTACGAGTTCACGCCGTTCAGCATCCGCACATCCGCTCTCCTGACACAGGTCACGCGTACGCCAACCGGCATAGGAAGAACAGGGGCGGCACCACGCACCGCTCGCAACTTCCCGCCGCTCGCCGTCCCCGGCCCGTGACCAGGAGTAAGCCATGACCGGCGTACTGACCGTCGACCGTCCCCCGCAGCCCACGGCGCCCACCCGCTACACCGTGGGCCTCGCCCGCAACGAGGAGGACGTGCGCGCCGCCCAGCGGCTGCGGCACGACGTCTTCGCCGGCGAGATGGGGGCCCTGCTGACCACCCCGCAGCCGGGTCACGACATCGACGCCTTCGACGCGTACTGCGACCATCTGCTCGTCCGCGAGGAGGTGTCCGGACAGGTCGTCGGCACCTACCGACTGCTCCCGCCGGAGCGGGCCGCCGTCGCGGGCCGACTGTACTCGGAAGGCGAGTTCGACCTCACCCGGATCGACTCCCTGCGTCCGAATCTCGTCGAGGTCGGCCGCTCCTGCGTCCACCCCGACCACCGCGACGGCGCCGTGATCAGCCTGATCTGGGCCGGCATCGCCCGCTACATGGTCGACCACGGCCACGAGTGGCTGGCCGGCTGCTGCTCCATCCCGCTCGCCGACGGCGGCACGCTCGCGGCGGCGACCTGGGACCGGGTGCAGGCCAAGCACCTGGCCCCGGAGGAGTACCGGGTACGGCCGCTGCGCCCCTGGCAGCCGACCGCCCCCGTCCCCGCCACGCGCGTCGAGCTGCCCGCCCTGCTGCGCGGCTACGTCCGCCTGGGCGCCTGGGTCTGCGGCGAGCCCGCGCACGACCCGGAGTTCGGGGTCGCCGACATGTACGTGCTGCTGTCGATGCGCCGGATCAACGCGCGCTATCTGCGGCACTTCCTCTCCCTCGTCCCGGCGTGACGGACGGGGCGGCCATGAGCACCTCCTCCCTCGGAGCCCTGGGTGTCCCGACGGCGACCGCTCCCACCGCCGGGCCGACCGGCGCACCGGCCGCGCGTGCCCACGCCGTCGAGGTGGCGACCCTCTGGCGGCCCAGCGCGCCCTGCACCCCGCGGACGTGCGTGGACGTGACAGGACCGGCCAGGGCCATGCCCCTGGCCGCCCTGCGGCTCGTAGCGGTCCTGTTCCTGCTGGTCGCCGGGTTCGCCGCCAGCCCGCTCGGCGGGCGCATACCCGCGGGACTGATACGGCGCTGGTGCCGCTGGGTCGTGCGGGCCTCGGGCGTCCGGGTGCGGATCGACGGCGGCGCCGCACCCGACGGCGGGCTGCTGCTCGTCGCCAACCACATCTCCTGGCTGGACATCCCGCTGCTCGCCGCCGTGCGCCCGGCCAGGATGCTCGCCAAGTCGGAGATCCGGGACTGGCCGGTCGCGGGGTGGCTGACCGCCCGCGGCGGTGCCCTGTTCATCGACCGGGACCGTATCCGCGCCCTGCCCGCCACGGTGGCCCGGATCGCCCAGGCGCTGCGCTCGGGCGAGGCGGTCGCCGTCTTCCCCGAGGGCAGCACCTGGTGCGGCCGCGCCCAGGGTCACTTCCGCCGAGCCGCCTTCCAGGCCGCCCTGGATGCGGACGTGCCCGTGCAGCCGGTGCGTCTGCACTACCGAGCGGCCGGCGGCGCCCCCGGCACGGCGGCCGCCTTCGTGGGCGATGACTCGCTGCTCGCCTCGGTGTGGCGGGTGACGAGGTCACGCGACCTCGTCGCCGAGGCGGAGGTGCGGGAGCCGATCTCCCAGGGCAGCCGCCCGGACCGCCGTTCCCTGGCCCGGGCGGCCGAGGTGTCCGTCCTACTGGGGGCGCATCAGCCGGAGATCCTCGCCCCAGGCGTCCAGCACCGCCCCGTGACCCGCCCGGCGGGCCGCGGCCTCCACACGGGCGAACAGCCGCCGCTGGACCGCCACGTCGCCGCTCGCGGAGATACGGTCCACGGCTCCCAGCAGGGTGTCGCCGTCCCAGCCGGGCAGCGGGTGGCGGGCAAGCTCCCAGCGTAGGTACTTGTTGTACGGGCGGGGGCGCCGGTCCAGGGCGAAGAGCAGCTCCAGCAGGTGTCCCACACTGTCGGTGGCGTCGAGCCGGGCGGCGAGCGGCTCGCCGTCACGGTCGTTCTTCACCGAGCGGTAGAGGGAGTTGGCGTACCCGTCCAGCCAACCGCCGGCGGCCCGGAACGCCTCGTCGACGCCGAGCCGTGCCTTGGCGGCGAGGATCTCCGCGATCCCCCCGGACTCCGCGGGCCTCCCGGACTCCGCGGCCCCTCCGCTCAGCCGGTCGAGCACGACCCGCGCCCGGGCGAGGGCATAGCGCTCGTGCCCCGGCATTCCGGCCGCCCGGAACTCGGCGAGGGAGACGATCACCAGATCCAGTCGCGACGTCCGGTGACCGGTGAAGCGAGGGAGGTCCGTCACCGCACCGTCCGCGAGGACGACGTACAGATCGTGGTCGGAGTGCTCGGTGGCCATACTGTCGTGGGCCCGCGAGCCCTTGAGGACGAGGCCGACGACGGCGGGGTCGGCCGTGGCGAGCTCGATGAACGCGTCGTAGGTGAGGGACTCCACGCGGCGATCCTACGAGGCACAAGTGCCGTGTCCGCAAAGGCTTTTCAGGGCCTCACCGAGGCTGTGAGGCCACCACCCGGGCCAGATACGGCGCCGTGGCACTCCCCTCCGCCCGAGCCACCTCCACCGGCGGACCGGCCGCCACGATCCGCCCGCCCGCGTCACCGCCGCCCGGCCCCAGGTCGATGACCCAGTCCGCGCCCGCGACGACGGACATGTCGTGCTCGACGACGATGACCGTGTGCCCGGCGTCGACGAGCCCGTGCAGCTGGCGCATCAGCACCTCGACGTCGGCCGGGTGGAGTCCGGTCGTCGGCTCGTCGAGGAGGTAGAGCGTGTGGCCGCGTCGGCCGCGCTGCAACTCGCTCGCCAGCTTGATGCGCTGTGCCTCGCCGCCGGACAGCTCAGTGGCGGGCTGCCCGAGCCGCAGATAGCCGAGGCCCACGTCGAGCAGGGTGCCGAGGCTGCGGGCGACGGCCGGGGTGTCCGCGAAGAACTCCGCCGCCGCCTCGACCGTGAGGTCCAGCACCTGCGCGATGTTCCGCCCCCGGTACGCGACTTGGAGCGTCTGAGGGTTGTAGCGCGCCCCGCCGCAGTCCGGGCAGGGCGCGTAGGTGCTCGGCAGGAACAGCAGCTCCACGCTGACGAACCCCTCGCCCTGGCAGGTCTCGCACCGGCCACCCGCGACATTGAAGGAGAACCGCCCGACGCCGTACCCACGCGCCCGCGCCTCGTCGGTGGCCGCGAACACCTTGCGTACGACGTCGAAGAGGCCGGTGTAGGTGGCGAGATTGGAGCGCGGGGTGCGGCCGATCGGCTTCTGGTCGACCGAGACGAGGCGGCCGACGCCTGCCAGTTCCTCGGTGATCTCGCCGATGAGCGTGGACTTGCCCGAACCCGAGACCCCGGTGACGGCGGTGAACACGCCGAGCGGGAACTCGGCGGATACCCCTCGCAGGTTGTGCCGGGTGACCGGGCCGACCTTCAACTGGGCTTGCGGGGAACGCACTTGGCGCTCGGCGGCAGGGGAGTCGTCGAACAGGAAGCGGGCCGTCGCCGACTCCGCGACGGCCGCCAGCTCGGCCACCGGCCCGCTGTGCAGCACCCGCCCGCCGTGCTCCCCGGCCAGTGGCCCCACATCCACCAGCCAGTCGGCGCCGCGCACGACGTCGAGATGGTGCTCCACCACGAACACCGTGTTCCCGGCCGCCTTCAGCCGCTCCAGCACCGTCAGCAGCGCCTCCGTGTCCGCCGGGTGCAGTCCCGCCGACGGCTCGTCGAGGACGTACACGACACCGAACAGCCCGGACCGGAGCTGGGTCGCGAGCCGCAGGCGCTGCAGTTCGCCCGCCGAGAGCGTGGGGGTGGCGCGGTCGAGGGCGAGGTAGCCGAGGCCGAGCTCGACGACCGGCGCGATACGGGACTTGAGGTCCTCGGTGAGGACACGGGCCGTCTCCGAGGAACCGCCCTCCAGTATCCCCGCCAGCTCGATGAGCGGCAGCGCGGCCAGGTCGGCGATCGTCCGGCCGGCGAAGGTCACCGCCAGTGCCTCGGGCCGCAGCCTGCTGCCGTCGCACGCCGGGCAGGGCGTGGCTGCGAGGAATCGCTCCGCCTTGGCCCTGAGGGTCGGGCTCTTGGAGTCGGCGAACGTCTTCATGACGTAGCGCCGGGCGCTCATGTACGTGCCCTGGTACGGCCGTTGGATCCGGTCGGCGTCGCGCACCGGGTGCACGGTGACGACCGGCTGCTCGTCGGTGAACAGGATCCACTCCCGTTCCTCGGCGGGCAGATCGTGCCAGGGCCGTTCGACGTCGTGGCCGAGCGTGTCGAGGATGTCGCGCAGGTTCTTGCCCTGCCAGGCGCCCGGCCACGCGGCGATCGCGCCCTCCCGGATCGACAGCGCCGGG
Source organism: Streptomyces sp. cf386 (assembly GCF_900103585.1). Lineage (GTDB taxonomy): Bacteria > Actinomycetota > Actinomycetes > Streptomycetales > Streptomycetaceae > Streptomyces. Next base: position 164,015 of record NZ_FNHV01000001.1, on the reverse strand, counting down.
TCGGGGACCAGCAACTCCTCGGTCGTACGGTGCACCTGACCGAGCCCGTGACACTGAGGGCACGCCCCGGCAGCGGTGTTCGGTGAGAACGCGTCCGAGTCGAGCCGCTCGGCGCCCGGCGGGTACGCACCGGCGCGGGAGTACAGCATCCGCAGGGAGTTGGAGAGGTTGGTGACCGTGCCGACGGACGAGCGGGACGTCGGCGACGAACGGCGCTGCTGGAGGGAGACCGCGGGCGGTAGCCCGGTGATCTCGCCGACCTTCGGTGCGCCGACCTGATGGATCAGCCTGCGTGCGTAAGGCGCGATCGACTCGAAGTAGCGGCGCTGGGCCTCGGCGTAGATCGTGCCGAAGGCGAGCGACGACTTCCCGGACCCGGACACACCGGTGAACACGGCCAGCACATCCCGCGGAATGTCGACATCCACGCCTTTGAGGTTGTGCTCGCGGGCGCTGCGGACGCGGACGTACGGATCGTGTGGGGAATGCATGGGGTAAGGGCTCCGGAAGGTACGCGTGGGGGAAGGAGAAGGGGGAGGGGCCGTGGGCAAACCCCGCGATTCTATGCGAACGGGACGCGCGGGCCGTACGAGCCATCTGCTGTTCATGGTGCCGTCGGCTCACCCACACCGGTCGCCCATAGCGTCTCGTCCCGTCTCTTTTCCTACTGAGGAGTATTCGTGAGCGCTTCCGCTCTGAGCACTCTCACCGCCGCGCTGCTGATGGTCACGGGCGTCTCCGCTCCGCAGCCGGTCTCCGTCTCCGCGCGCGTGGAGACGCCCGCCGTGTACGACGACGAGGCGGGCGGCAACGCCGACGCGGACGACCCGGCCGTCTGGGTCGACCCCCGCGACCCGGGCCGCAGCCTCGTGATCGCCACCCTCAAGGAGGCCGGCCTCGACGTCTACGGTCTCGACGGCAAGCGGCTCCAGCACATCGCCGCGCCCGCCGCACCGGGCGAGGACGCGGCGCCGGGCCGCTTCAACAACGTCGACGTCGTCTACGGCTTCGAACTGGGCGGCAGGAAAACCGACCTGGCCCTGGTCAGCGACCGCGGCCGGGACCGGATCCGGGCCTACGCGATCGACCCGGCCGCCGTGGCGGCGGGCAGGCCCCCGCTGAAGGACGTGACGGTGGCCGACGCCGCGCCGGTCTTCTCCGCGAGCGAGGCCGAGGTCGACGACCAGCGCACCGCCTACGGCCTGGCCGCCTTCAGCGACGACGACCATGCCTACGCGGTGGTGTCGCGCCGCTCGGAGACCCGCGTACGGCTGCTGCGGCTGGAGGACCGGGGCGGTCGCGTCGGCTACAAGTCCGAGGACACCCTCGACCTGCCCGCCTCCTTCACCCTGCCGAACGGCAGCGGCTGGACGCCGTGCGCCGACCCCGGAGACCACGCGCAGGTCGAGGGCATGGTCGTCGACCAGGAGGAGAACGTCCTGTACGCGGCCCAGGAGGACGTCGGGCTGTGGCGGGTGGACCTCGACGACGAGGAGTTCGGCCGGCCCAAGCTGATCGACCGGGTGCGGGAGTACGGCACTCCGTGGACGTATGACGCAGAGGAAGAGGAGTGCGTCATCGACACCGCCAATGACCCCGGGTTCGGCGGTGAGCACCTGAGTGCCGACGCCGAGGGCGCCACGATCTACCACGCCGCCGACGGCAAGGGCTATCTGCTCGCCTCCAGCCAGGGCGACAACACCTTCGCCGTGTACGAGCGCCAGGGCGGCAACGCCTACCTCGGCTCCTTCGCGGTCACCGACAGCGCCGCCACCGACGGGGTGCAGCACTCCGACGGTGCCGCCGTGGTGAACGTCCCGCTGGGCCGGTCCTTCCCCAAGGGCCTGCTCGTCACCCATGACGGCGAGGCCGCGCCCGCGGACGGGGAACGGGAGGGCACCGACTTCAAGTTCACGCGCTGGGACGCGGTGGCCGGCGCGTTCTCGAAGCCGCTGACGATCGACACCAAGTCGTTCGACCCGCGCGACCCGGACTGATCCGTCGTCCGGCCGCTCGCCCGGATCACGCGCCGAAGATCCGGGCGAGCCTGCGGTAGGAGTCCAGCAGGGCCGCACGGTCGTACGTACTGGTCGTGACCAGCACCTCCTGCGCCCCGGTCTCCTTCAGCACCGTCTCCAGCTCGTGCGCGACCTGCTCCTCCGTGCCCGCGACATGCCCGGCGAGGCCGCCCTCGTAGAAGCCGCGCTCCTTGTCGGTCATGGTCAGCGCCTCCACGCGCTCGGCGGGCGGCAGCGGAGGGAAGGTGCCGTGGGTGCGCGAGTACGCCATCGACCAGGCCTCGGGGACGAGCAGCCGACGGGCCTCCTCGGGTGTGGCGGCCACCGCGATCGTGCCGGAGATCACGACGTACGGCTCACCGGCCCAGGGGGAGGGCCGGAAGTGGCCGCGGTAGTGATCGATCCCGCGCAGCATCTTCTCCCTGTTCCTGAGGTCGCCGATCACCATCGGCAGCCCCGCGCGGGCCGCGATGTCCGCGCCCTCGCCCATGGCCAGCACAAACGGCGGCACGGTCAGGCCCTCGGCGGGGCGCGCGTGCACCCCCGTGGTCGACGTGCCCCGGAACCAGCCCAGCAGCTCCTGGATCTGTGCCGCGAAGTCCTCCGCGTCCCCCTTGTCCCGCCCGAGCGCCTTGCGCACGCCGTCCGTGAAGCCGACGGACCGCCCGAGCCCCATGTCGACACGGCCCGGGAAGAGGGACTCCAGCACCCCGAACTGCTCGGCCACGACCAGCGGTTGGTGGTTGGGCAGCATCACCCCGCCGGTGCCGACGCGGATGGTGCGGGTCGCGGAGGCGACGGCGGCGGCCAGCACGGTCGGCGCGGAACCGGCGACGCCGGGTACGCCGTGGTGCTCCGAGACCCAGATGCGGTGGTAGCCGAGCGCCTCGATCTCCCGCGCCAGCCCGACGGTGTCCCGCAGCGCTTCTCCGTTCGAGTGGCCCTCGCGGGTGCGGGAGCGGTCCAGGACGGAGAAGCGGGTCGAAGCGATCACGGAGCTCATACAGGGTTCAACACCACGGAGCCCGCAGGATTCCTCACGGCGCGATGTTGTGGTTCAGCCGGAACAGGTTCCCCGGGTCGTGGCGCCGCTTGAGCTCCCTGAGACGGCCGTAGTTCGTGCGGTAGTTGGCCTGGACGCGGTCGCGGTCGTCGCTGTCCATGAAGTTCACGTAGCCGCCTCCCATGGAGTGCGGCGCCAGCGCCCGGTCGAAGGCGCGCACCCAGTCCTTCTGGGCCTCGCAGTCCTCCCGGGTGGTGAGGGTCGGGCTGAGCGCGATCGAGTAGTCGGCGTCCCGGTAGGAGAAGGCGGTCTCCTCGGGGCCGACGCGGTGGCAGGCCCCGTCGATGGGGAAGACGACCGTCACGCTCTGGATCGAGGGCGTGTCGGCGCCGTACTCGACCAGGGCGTCCACGGCCCCGTTCGGCAGGCCCTGGGTGAAGGCGCCCTTCCAGTAGTGGTACAGCCCGGCCGGCACCAGCTCGTCGAACAGGGTGTTGATCACCGGATAGGGCATCCGCTCCACATGCCGGCCCAGCACCGGCCCGAGTGCCGCGACCCGGTCCCGGATCTCGTCGTCCTCGTCCTGCGGTCCGCTCCAGCAGGTGACCACGCCGCACATCGGCCGCCCGTGCCAGCGCTCGGGCAGGAACGGCACCGGCGGCCCGAGCCCTACGACGAACACGGCTCCCAGCCGGTCGTCCGCCTCGGCGACCAGCTCCCGGTAGCGGCGGATCACGTCGCCGTCGAGCGGGAAGAAGGTCGGCCCGCCGAGGATGTCCGCGATGGGGTGCAGCCGGAACGCGAAGGACGTCACGACCCCGAAGTTCCCGCCGCCCCCGCGCACCGCCCACATCAGATCGCTGTTCTGCTCGTCGGTGCAGGTCACAAAGGATCCGTCGGCCGTCACCAGGTCCACCGAGACGAGGTTGTCGCAGGCCAGACCGCAGCGCCGGGCCAGGTGCCCCATGCCGCCGCCGGTCGTCAGACCGCCCACGCCGGTGGTGGAGACGACCCCGCCGGTGGTGGCGAGACCGAAGGCGTGGGTGGCGTGGTCGACGTCCGCCCAGGTGCAGCCGCCCTCGACCCACGCCGTCCGCTTCTCGGGATCGACGCGGATGCCGCGCATCCGGCCGAGATCGAGGACGACGCCGTCGTCACACGTCCCGTGCCCGGGGACGCTGTGGCTGCCGCCGCGCACCGCCAGCGGCAGGCCCCGGTCGCGGGCGAGGTCCACCGTGGCGATGACGTCGCCCGCGTCGGCGGGCCGCACGATGATCGCGGGCCGCCTGTCGTGCATGGCGTTGAAGACCTTGCGGGCCTCGTCGTAGTCCGGGTCGCCGGGCTCGACGATGTCGCCGTGCAACCGGTCCGTGAGCCCTTGGTCGAGGGTCGGTGTGGAGGTGGTCATGGCCGCCGCTCGCTTTCCGTTCCTGTGCCGGGAAGGGATACATCACCGGTGTACGCGCGCGGCGAGGGCCCGATCATCGCCGGAACCGCCCATCTCGGGGGAGCGGCCATGGGCAGAACGGCCCATGGGCGGTGTCAGGTGAGGCCGTGGCGATACGCGTACGCCGTCGCCGCCGCCCGCGAGGACACGTCGAGCTTGGCGAAGATGTTGTTCAGGTGCCGGGCGACGGTGTGCTCGCTGATCACCAGCTCCGCCGCGACGGCCCGGTTCGTGCGGCCCGCCGCGACCAGCCGCAGCACCTGGATCTCCCGCTCGGTGAGCCCGCCGGGCCGCTCCGGGCGCACATCGGCGAGCAGGGCGGCGGCCCGGCGCGCGTCGGGCACGGCGCCGAGCCGGCGAAAGGCCTGCTCCGCGGCCCGCAGCTCCATCCGGGCACCCTCGTCGTCCCCGACGGCCCGGTCGGCGGCGGCCAGGGTCATCCGTACCTGCGCCGCCTCGTACGGCACCCGCAGCTCCAGCCAGAACGTCAGCGCACGGCGCAGCCGGGGCAGCGCACGGTCGAGGTCACCGGCGGCGAAGGCCACCGCGCCGGAGGCGGTGGCGGCGCTCGCATGCAGCAGGGTCGTCTCCGAACCGCACCGCTGCTGCCAGTCCCGGGCCAGGGAACGCAGCTCCTCGGCGGCACTGTGCGCCTCGGCCGTCCGGTCCAGCGCCAGGCACACCTCCACCTGGGCGGCGAGCAGCCTGCACCGTTCGAGACCGCCGGCCTCGGTTCCGTTCGCGAGGGCGAGCTGCAGGGCTGTGGCGGAGGCGTCGGGCTTCCCCTGGGCCAGCCGCAGCAGAGAGAGGCCGGGCTGCGGGTCACGGCCGAGTTCATGTGTGCGGTCGTACGACTGCTCGGCCGCCGCGAGCTCCCCGCGCCGCCGCTGGATCTGTCCGATCAGGTAGACAGCCTCGGCCGCCATCCGCCGCTCGTAGGGCAGCAGTTCCGCGCAGGTCCGCCCGGCCTCTGTCAGCGCCTCCTCCCAGCTGCCCCGCAGCTCCAGGACCTCCACCCGGTGCACCCGGCACAGTCCCCGGAAGTTGTTCTCGGCCGGCATCGCCGCGCACCACCGCATGGCCGCGTCGGTCCATTCGGCGGCGCGTTCCAGATCGACGCAGGCCATGCACTGCTGCAGGCCCAGACAGTAGACCCACCCGGTGAAGAAGGAGCTGAGCTCACCGGCCATGGCCGCGCACATCGCCTCGTCCAGGAGATCGAGCCCCTCACTGACCCGTCCCTGGGCGACCAGTACGCCCGCCTGTGCCTGGACGCCCATGGCGAGCAGATCCGGGCTGCCCCGGCGGCGCGCGATCGAGGCCATGTGCCGGGCCGCGGCCATGGCCTCGTCGAACGCGCCGCGCCGCTGGGCGTCCTCCGCGTCGATCCAGGCGAGGTAGCACTGCTCGACGCACTCCGGCTCGTCGTGCAGATGCCGCCGGGCCCGACGCAGCCAGCCCGCGGCGACGGCGGTGCGTCCCGCCAGCTGATGTTCGTAGAAGAGCAGCCAGGCCGAGTGCCCCGCCTGCCGGGCGGCGTCGCCCGCGACATACCCGGAGTAGGCCCGCGTCCGTTGGACGATCGACTCGTCGACCCGGCTCGTCCACCAGGCGGCGTCCGCGAAGGCGGCGCAGTCGTCAGGGGTCAGACAGGTGGGATCCAGGTCGCCCAGCAGCCCATAAGCCTCGGCCCACGCCTCACGGGCGACGGCATCCCTGGCCCGCCGCAAGGTGTCCGCGGCAGCCTTGTCGATCGTCCGCTCGGTCACCCGCGGCTCCCTTCTCGCGCTCTGCGAGCAGGACCGGCCCCTCCCCAGAATAGGCGGGCCGGGCGCAGGGGAGTCAGTGTCCGGACACCTGGAGCTCGGCCGTGTGCTCGTGGCGCCGGGCGCGAAGCGGGGGACGGAACCGGCTGGCGACCACAGGCCCGTCAATGGGCGCGGCCCGGCCCCATTACTGCGGGCCGGGCCCAAGTGGCACATCGGCAGGCTCGTCGCTGCCCTTGTCCGCGTGGAGCGGTCAGTGGTGACGCTTGTCGATTGCTCGGAAGCTGCCGACAAGCGCGAATGGCACTGTGGCCCCGTCGAGGACCGGCGTGCCGTCGATTGCGCTGCTGGAGTTTCCGGGGCCAATTTTCGCGATTGCAGAGCCGTTGTCACAGGTAATCCCGCGGAAGAATTCGAGGGTCCTGTCACTCTCGTTCAGCACGTTGAAGCTGGTCGCGGGACTACTGATGACAGCGGTGCACACCCCCGGCTCGGCGGCGAACGTTCGCTCGTTGACGTGGATCCGTCCACGATCGTTGTTCCGGAAATTGTCGTTCCGGAAGTTGTCGTTTCGGTCGTTGTCGTTCCGGTAGTTGAAGTTCGTCTGGCCGTCGCCGCCCTGGGGAACGGAGGCGTCGGCCTCCTGCACCGACGGGGCGGACTTCGGGGCTGAACTGGAAGCCGAGGCGTAGTTCATACCGGTTGCGGCAAGGACGGTGACGCCCACCGACAATGCGATCGCGACAACGGTACGCGTACGCATTCCCTCTCTCCTTCTCACAGGCATTCCGTTTCTCCATCTCTCAGGGTGTCAGCTGAGCCGACCGACTAAGAATGAACATACTCATGCCTAAATCTGTCGCCACCTCAGAAATGTCGGAGGGGCGATGAAGGGGGCCGATCGGGCGTTCGAAAGCTCAAGCTGACGTCTGTGATGGTTCGTCAGAAAGTCGAAAGTGAAGGTGACTTGGCACCACAGTTGAGCCGCTCGGGGGACCGAGCTGACACCCCTTCACACTTCTGCCCGCGTGTCGGGTATTGACAAAGCTCCGCGCGACGGAGTAGGGCCCCTGTGGGATCGTCCCGGGCGCCGCCCCTGACCAGGCCCGGGCCGCGATCCGCAGGGCATCCATGGGCCCGAGCTGTACTGCGTCGAGGTCATGCACGGCACCGACGCCGAGCGTCCAGTATGCCGAGCACGCCGACGTGCTGACACGCCGACACCGACTCGTGAATTCCCCCGGTGCGGCCATTTGCGCAGCGGCGATCCGCGCTCGGGAGCCGCGGGTGCCCGTGGCTCCATGACAAGTCGTCAGGGGGTGGCCGTTGACCTCGCTGATGTCGTTGACGATCGCTGCCGCGCGCAGCCCTCGCACGGCGCCCCCGGTCAGCCCTCGGGGTGCAGCAGCCCGCGCTCGTACGCCTTGACCAGGTGCTGTGGCACCAGGTGGCCGACGCCGTCGATGGTGACGGGCACGAGCTGGGGCGTGCTCGCCTTCCACTGGGCGCGGCGGTGACGGGTGTTGCTGCGGGACATTTTCCGCTTCGGGACAGCCATGACGGACCCCTCCTCGGTGGGTGAACACCGAGGACGCTACATGAAAATGGATCCCATTAACAATGAGCCGGGGGTCGGCCTGGACTCAGCGACGTGAGCGCACCCGTGCCGCCCTCGGCGGCTGGATGAACTGCAGCTCCAGCGTGACAGGCGGGTCCGCGAGGCCCGGCCCGCCCGCCGCCGCCCACCGCGCGATCTCCTCCGTGCAGTCGTCGTCCATCGCGAAGCCCACCCAGGTGGGCCGCCCGCCGGCCCGGCGCCCCGCGGCCGACGGCTGGACGACGATCACGTTGGCCTGGTCGCAGGGACCCAGGCAGTCGTCGGTCGTCCGGACCTGGAAGCCGTGCTCGGCCCCCGCGGCGCGCAGCCGCTCCACCTGCCCGGCGTGATCGGTGCCGGGGTGCTTGCCGGGACTGCCGCAGCAGCACCCCCGGCAGACGACGAGGGTGCAGGGGCGCTCGCGGGCGGCGCCGATCAGGAACGTACGGGTAGGCATGACAGAAGCATGTCCTACTCCTTCGCGCCCACCAGCATCCGTACCTCGAACTCCTCGTAGGCGGCGTCCTCCTGACGTTCCTGGCGGCTGCTCAGCACGCTGCCGAGCCAGCCGAGGAGGAAGCCGGCCGGGATGGAGACGATGCCCGGGTTCTGCAACGGGAACCAGGCGAAGTCGGAGTCCGGGTAGAACGAGGCCGGCGCGGAGGAGACGACGGGGGAGAACAGGACCAGCAGGACCGAGCAGATCAGGCCGCCCCAGAGGCTGAGCAGCGCTCCCTCGCCGGTGAAGCGGCGCCAGAACAGGGTGTACACGATCGTCGGCAGGATCGCGGACGCCGCGATGGCGAAGGCCAGGAAGGCGAGCGTCGCGGTGTTGGCGCCCCAGGAGATCAGCGCGAGCAGCATCGCGAGCACACCGATGACGGCCGCGGACAGCCGGGCCACCATCAGCTCCTCGGTCTCGCTCGCGCGGCCCTTGCGGATCACCTCGCCGTACAGGTCGTGGGCGAGTGAGGAGGCGGCGGCCAGGGTGAGGCCGGCCGCGACGGCGAGCAGGGTGACGAAGGCGAGGCAGGACAGCAGGGCCGTGAGGATGCCGCCGCCGAGCGCGTTGGCCAGGAGGAGGACGGCGGAGTCGCCCTTGTGGTCCGTCTCCGCGATGGCCTCCCGGCCGACGACAGCCGTGGCGCCGAGGCCCAGAACGCCGGCCGCCAGGCAGACCAGGCCGACCAGGCCCACCGCCCACACGACGGAGCGGCGCAGGACGTCGACCTTGCGCGGGGCGAGCAGCCGCATCAGTACGTGGGGGAGGGCGGCGAGCCCGAGGACGATCGCCAGTTCCAGGCTGAAGAAATCGATCTTGCTCGTGGTGCTGACGCCGTAGCGCAGTCCGGGTTCGAGGAACTGGGTGCCGGTGCCGCTGTTGTCCGCGGCCGCGGCGAGCAGGGCGTTGGGGTTCCAGTCGTAGTGGTGGAGCACCATGACCGCGGTGACCGTCACGCCCGCCACCAGCATCACGGCCTTGATGATCTGGATGACCGTGGCGCCGGGCGCGCCGCCGATGGCCGCGTACACGATGACGATGGTGCCGATCACCACCACGCACAAGGTGCGTGTCGCGGGACTGGGCTCGCCGGTGAACTGGGTCAACAGGGCCATGCTACCGACGAGTTGGGCCACCAGATAGAGGGTCGTGATGACCAGGGTGCACACGGCCAGGGCGAGCCGGGCCGGACGTTGCAGCCTGGTCAGGCGCAGGGCGAGCGTGTCGCCCAGCGTGAACTTGCCCGCCCGGCGCAGGGGTTCGGCGATGAGCAGCAGCACCATCATCCAGGCGACGACCGTGCCGCCCAGGTACAGCAGGCCGTCGTACCCGTTGAGGGCGACCAGGCCGGTACTGCCCAGCAGCGTCGCTGCCGACAGATAGTCGCCGCACATCGCGAGGCCGTTGCGCAGCGGGGACATCGTGCGGTTGCCGAGGTAGAACTCGCTGATCTCGTCGCGCTGAGGGGCTGTCAGCAGCGCCATGAACAGCGTGACCACGACCACCGACAGGAACAGCACGAACGTCAGGTTCAGGCTGAACCGGTCGACGATGCCTTCGGACATGGTCACCACGTGCGGTACCCCCTGGAGCCGGGCGGGACGGTCTGCCGTGCCGTGTGCTGGTCCAGTCGCGAGCCCAGGCCACGGGCCAGCGGGTCGACCCGGGTGCGCATGTACCGGACGTAGCACACAGCCGTCACGCCCATCACGGCGAACTGGCCCAGGCCCAGGGTGAGGCCGAGGGTGAGGTGGCCGACCAGGCGCTGGTTCATCAGGCCGGGGACGGAATGGGACAGAAGCACGTACAGGAGGAATCCGCCGACGGACAGGAGCGTCGCACGGACTCCGAATCTACGCTGAGCGCGGCGCAGTGAGTGAAATTCAGGATCTTCGGATATGCGCCGGGTCGGTGCGGGTTCATTATCCGGGGGACTGTATGTGAAAGAATTGTCGTGCCAAGGTGAAAACTCGGGCACAGGCGCACCTTCTTTGCTGCGGCATGCCGGACATGGGGGAGCGCGGGCTTTGTTGTGGGGAGGCTGTGAGCGGCGGCGAAGCCGGAAGTCGCGAGTATGGCAGCGGGCTCATTGAAGAATCAACCGCGGCGCTGAATTGCCGTAGTCCGGTGGCGCGTTCGCGCCGCTCGTGATCCTTTATCAGGCTTCTGTGGCCTGCGAAAAGGGCCTTCCGGGAATTAGTCCGGGCCAGTTCTTTCGGTCGGACTGTCTGAAACTCGCCCCCCTTGCCGCGCGGCCCGTTCCGGCGGCTCAGAACCGGGCGCCGACAGCCGTGCCGTTCCGGGGCACGAGGAAGCGTGGCGCCGACGGGAGTGAGCCGTCGGTGGAGCGTGGGCCCGTGATCGCGGCCGGGTCGGTGCTGAGCACCGAGGACGTGTCCCAAGTTCCGCCCAGATTCCAGGAGTTGCCGCTGACCACCGTTCCCGAGCCGACGGCCACGGCGCGGGCGTCGGCGATCGACAGGTTGGCGGTGAGGGTGGCGGTGCCGCCCGCGACGTCGGCGTCGAAGCCGGTGCCCGCGTTGGCCCAGGTCGTGTTGCGGCTCAGGGCCAGGGCGCCGGTATTGCCGTTGTCCGTGACACCGTGTGCCGCGTTCTTGAATGCGATCGCGTGGTGAAGGATGTGGCCCACGGCCGGGGCGGGGGTGCCGCCGCCCATCTTGAAACCGTTTCCGTCGCCCGAGAAGTCCGGGAAGTTCCAGCGGTTGTAGCCGTTGCCGTACGCGATGGTGTTCTCGATCAGAATCGGCGAGGCGAACTTCCAGGCGTCGAACCCGTCGTCGACGTTGTTCCACAACCGGGCCCCACGCACCACGTTGCCGGTTCCGCTGCCCTCCTTGATGGCCAGCCCGTCGGCGCTCTCACCGTTCTTACGGGGATCGCGATTGCCGTAACTGTCCAGATTCAGGATCTGGTTGTCGCTGGACGACCCCTGGAGTTGGAAGCCGGACTCGTAATTGTCGTGCGTGGACAACCGGGAGAAGACGTTGCTGTTGCAGCCGTCGCAATAGATGCCGTACGGGCCGTTGACGAGCTCCAGCCCGGAGATCCGCCAGTGCGAGGCCTCCATGTGGATCGCCCCGCGCTCGGCCCGCGGGATGCTGCCACCGACCGGCGTGTGGCTGGCGGGCAGTTGCTCGCCGTCGATGACCACGCGCTCGCCCTGATAGGCGCCGAGGGCGATGGGCAGGGCGGCGGTGCCCGAGGTCGTGATGGTGATGTTGTCGGTGAGGGTGTAGGTGCCGCCGCGTACGGCGATGACGTCGCCGGGCTTCGCCAGGTCCACGGCCCGCTGGACGGTCCGCAGCGGCCGGTCCAGGGTGCCCGGCGCCGAGTCGCTCCCGTCGCTTGCCACGACCAGCGTCGCGGCCCCGTGCGCCTCGCCCGCCGGCCCCCACACCGCCAGCAGGGCCGCACCCACCGCCGCCGCCGTCCAGATCGCCGTACCGCGCCTGCCGTTCACCGCGTCGCGCATGGGGCCTCCTGCCGCTGCTCTGCCTGCGTGCCGTGTCGCAGAGCAGTGGCCGCCCGGGGCGGGAAGGTTGCCGGGGTGCGCGGTCCGTCTAGGGTGAGGAATGTGACCGACAGCAGCACACGTCCGCTCGCCGTGTTCGACCTGGACAACACCCTCGCCGACACGGCCCATCGGCAGCAGTTCCTGGAGCGCGCACCGCGCGACTGGGACGCCTTCTTCGCGGCCGCCCCGCAGGACCCGCCGATCCCGGAGGGCGTCGCGCTGGCGCTGGAGTGCGCGAAGGAGTGCGAGGTCCGCTATCTGACCGGGCGGCCCGAGCGGTGCCGGCGCGACACGCTCGACTGGCTTGCCGCGCACGGATTGCCCGAAGGGCGGGTGTACATGCGGCGCAACGACGACCGTCGGCCCGCCCGGCGCACCAAGCTGGAGATCCTGCGCCGCCTCGCCCGCACCCATGAGATCCGGGTGCTCGTGGACGACGACGAGCTGGTCTGCGAGGACGCCGAACGGGCCGGTTTCACCGTCGTACGGGCGCGCTGGACCGCCCCGTCCGCCGCGCTGAAGGTGGCGCAGGAGCGGGAGGGGCGGACCTGAGGGGCGGACCCGGCGTGTTACCCGGCTTCATCCAGGCGGAAGCCGACCTTCATGGTCACCTGCCAGTGCGCGATCTGCCCGTTGTCGAGCTGGCCACGCACCTCGGTCACCTCGAACCAGTCCAGGTTGTGCAGGGTCTGCGAGGCGCGCGTGATGCCGTTGCGGATGGCCTGGTCCACGCCGTCGGGCGAGGTACCGACGATGTCGGTGACGCGGTAGGTGTGGTTCGACATGGGGGTGCTCCTCTCCCGTGACTCCGCCATGGCGGAGTCACGCGTCACTCCACCGTGCCCCAAGGCGGGGCATCGCGCGAGCCGTCCGTCACCGCGCCACGCTCAGTGACAGCGCGAAACGGGCCTCCCCGTCCGTCCACCAGTGCGCCAGTTCCAGCCCGGCCGCCGACAGTTCCGCGCCCACACCCTCCTTCCGGAACTTCGCCGACACCTCGGTGCGCATCTCCTCGCCCGCCGCGAAGTCCACGGCGAGATCGAGCGCGGGCACCTTCACCGTCTGCGCCGTAAGGGAGCGCAGCCGCATCTCGATCCACTCGTTGCGCGGGTCCCAGAGCGCCAGATGATCGAAGGCGCCCGGATCGAAGTCGGCGCCCAACTCGCGGTCGATCACCGCCAGGACGTTCTTGTTGAACGCGGCCGTCACCCCGGCCGCGTCGTCGTACGCCTCGACCAGGACCTTCTCGTCCTTCACCAGGTCCGTGCCGAGCAGCAGCGCGTCACCGGGGGCGAGCAGACCGCGAACCGAGGCGAGGAACGCCGCGCGCTCGGCCGGCAGCAGATTGCCGATCGTGCCGCCGAGGAACGCCACCAGCCGGGGGCCCGGCGTGTCCGGCAGGGCCAGCCCGCCCGTGAAGTCGGCGATCAGGGCATGCACGTTCAGCCCCGGCCGCTCCTCGACGAGCGCCTGCCCGGCCTGGGTGAGCGCGCTCTCGCTGACGTCGACCGGGACGTAGGTGTGCAGGCCGGTCAGCGCGTCGATCAGGTACCGCGTCTTCTCCGAGGAGCCGGAGCCCAGTTCGACAAGGGTGCGGGCACCGCTGGCCGCGGCGATCTCGCCGGCCCGGTCGACGAGGATCTCGCGCTCGGCGCGCGTCGGGTAGTACTCGGGCAACTCGGTGATCTGCTCGAAGAGTTCGCTGCCCTTCGCGTCGTAGAACCACTTCGGCGGCAGTGTCTTGGGCGTACTCGTCAGGCCCTTCAGGACATCGGCGCGCAGGGCGGCCTCGGTGGCGTCCTCGGGCAGGGTCCGGGTGAGAAGGAACGGACTCACGTGCTGGGCTCCTTCGGTCGTGCGGATGCGGGTGGCAGGGTGTCGCCGGGGTCCTTGAGCGGGGTGAGCAGCACATCGGTGCGGCTCGCCGCGAGGAGGGTGTGGTCGGGGACCTCCCGCCAGTGCGGGTCGTCGTCGTAGGGCTCGGAGGCCACGACGGTGCCGCCGCCGGGCCGGGTCAGATACCAGAGGGTGTCGCCCCAGGCGGTCGCCGTGATGGTCTCGCCGTTGGTGAGCAGCAGGTTGAGCCGGGAGCCCGGGGCCGCCTCGGCGACCTCCGCGACCGTGTCGGCCAGCGCCTGCGCCTCGTCGTCACCGCCGCGCAGCCGCGCGAGGACCAGCGCCCATACGAGCGCCGAGTCGTTGCGGGCCTCCAACGACAGCAGATCCACGGCGGGCACGGTCGGGACGAGCGGCGCCAGCGAGTCGGGCCAGCCCTTCACGGCGCCGTTGTGGCTGAACAGCCAGGGACCCGCGGCGAACGGCGCCGCCGCGGCCTCCCCGTCGGCGCCCGCCACCGTCGCGTCCCGTACGGCGGCGAGCAGCGCGGTGCTCCGTACGACCCGGGCGAGATCGGCGAAGGACAGGTCCGCCCAGATCGGCCCGGCCCGGCGATAGCGCGCCGGCACCGGGTCCCCCTCGGCATACCAACCGACCCCGAAACCATCGGCGTTGACGGTCCCGTGCCGCTGCCGCCTCGGCGCCCACGACTGGCGGTACAGCCCGTGCGCGGGCTCCACGAGGAGCCGGCCGAGCGGCTCCTCGGGGCCCAGATAGGCCAGATGCCGGCACATCAGACGTCTCCCGCGGAACGGGCCGTGCGGAACCCGGAGAAGATCTGCCGCCGGATCGGATAGTCCCAGTTGCGGAAGGTGCCCCGGCAGGCCACCGCGTCCACGGCGAACGAACCGCCGCGCAGCACCTTGTGCTCGGGCCCGAAGAACACCTCCGAGTACTCCTTGTACGGGAACGCCCGGAAACCCGGGTACGGCAGCAGGTCGCTCGCCGTCCACTCCCAGACGTCACCTATCAACTGCCGCACGCCGAGCGGGGATTCGCCCTTCGGGTAGCTTCCGGCGGGTGCCGGGCGCAGATGCCGCTGGCCGAGGTTGGCGTGCTCCGGCGTCGGGTCGTCGTCGCCCCACGGGTAGCGCATCGAGCGGTCCCCGGCCGGGTCGTGCCGGGCCGCCTTCTCCCACTCGGCCTCGGTGGGCAGCCGCCGCCCGGCCCAGCGGGCATAGGCGTCGGCCTCGTACCAGCACACGTGCAGCACGGGCTCGTCGGGCGGTACGACCTCGGTGACACCGAAGCGGCGCCTGAGCCACTGCTTGCCGTCCCGGCGCCAGAACAGCGGGGCGTGGAGGGAGTGGGAGCGGATGTGCGCCCAGCCCTCCGGCGTCCACCAGCGGTCGTCGTCGTAGCCGCCGTCCTCGATGAACGCCTTGTAGGCGGCGTTCGTCACCGGCGTGGTGTCGATGTAGAACGCCGGCACCTCACGCCGGTGCGCCGGGCGCTCGTTGTCCAGCGCCCATGGCTCGGTGGAGGTGCCCATCATGAACGGGCCGCCGGGGACCAGGACTTCGGACGGCCCCGTGAACAGCGGCGCCGGGTCCGGGTCCGGGGCGGTCAGGGCCTGCGGGCCCTTACGGAGCTGATGCGTGATCAGCATCGTCTCGTCATGCTGCTGCTCGTGCTGCGCGATCATCCCGAAGGCGAAGCCCGCCTCGGTCAGCCGCGTCCCGTGGAACGCCGTGCTCTCCAGGATGTCCAGCACCCGGCCACGCACCTCGGCCGCGTAGTTCCGGGCCTCCGTCGGCGGCAGCAGCGGCAGCGAGGGACGTGCGGCGCGCGGATGCTCGAAGGCGTCGTAGAGGCCGTCGATCTCGGGCCGTATCGCCTCCCGCCCGGCGACCGCCCGGAGCAGCCACTGCTCCTCCTGGTTGCCGATGTGCGCGAGGTCCCACACCAGCGGGGACATCAGCGGCGAGTGCTGGGCGGTGAGGTCGGGGTCTTCGACGCAGCTGGTCAGCAGGGTCGTCCGGGCACGGGCGGTGGTCAGCGTGGTCAGTGCCCGCTCGCGGAGCGTGTCGGCGTCGAGGGCGGGGTCGGTCATGTGCGCAGGTCCTTCCCGTGCAGGGTGCGATCCGTGCCGTAGAGCTCGTCCAGCAGGTCGTCGGCGGGGCAACGGCCCCTGACGACATAGCGGTCGTAGTACGCCGCCACGGCGTCCCTGACCTCGGTCGTGGCCCCCAGCCGGGGCAGGGCTTCCAGAGCCGCCGTGAAGCACTCCACGGCGACCTCGTGCAGCTCGGGGTCGGCGAGCCCGGATCTGGCCGCGTCGATCCACAGCGGATTGTGCGGCGCGGCCCGCGACAGGGCGCGCTCGGCCAGCGGCTTCACCGCGCGGTAGGCGGTCTCGGCGGCCTCCGGGTCGTCGAAGAGCGCCGTGGCCACGGCGAGCGGCACGATCCAGCCGTCCTCGCCGGGCTGCGCGTCGATCATGCGCAGCTCCAGATGGCCACGCGGCCTGACCGGCGGGAACAGTGTCGTGAGGTGGTAGTCGAGGTCCTCGTGCGTGGGCGTTCTGGGCGCCCCCGACCTGGTCCACTCCCGGAACGACAGCCCGTCCGGGACGTCCCACGGGCCGCCGTCCCGGCGCACGCACATCACCGGTGCGTCCAGGACGTGCCGGGCCCAGGCGGCCCGAGGATCGCCGTCCAGCGGCGGTGCGCCCGCGCGTCCCGCGCCTATCTCCATCCACAGCAGCTGCCGGGTGGAGAGCCAGCCGGTGGGCTCGCGCCCGGCCAGCGGGGAGTTGGCGAACACGGCGACCAGCACGGCGCCCAACTGGTGCGCCAGCCACCAGCGCCGCCCGTGCCCGAGGGGGCCGGGCTCCTCGTATCCGGCGTCCAGGCAGACCTGCACGGAGGCCGAGGTGCACATCATGGCGCGGCCGGCCGGGCCCGCGCGGTCCAGGCACGCCTCCATGGCGTCGTAACGCGGCTGACGCAGGAACCGGCGGGGCGAGTGCCAGGGGTCGTTGCCGATGCCGACCAGACCGAGATCGTGTTCGCGCAGTACCGCGCGCGTGGCGTCGAGGTCGGCGGAGACGGTACCGATGCACTCCATCAGCGAGGTGGCGGGCGGGGAGCTCAGCTCCAGCTGACCGCCGGGTTCGACGGTGAGCGCCGACCTCAGGTGCACGGTCCGTAGTGCGGCGTAGGCCGCTTCGAGTCGTTCGGGTGTCACGGGGAGCCGCGGGCTGCGCAGCTCATGGACGAGCCATTCCACTTCGACCCCGAGGGTGCGGGGCGGGCCGGTCTTGAAGCAGATGCCCCTGACCAGGGCCTCCACCTCGGCTTCGGTGACGGCGGAGCGGGGTTGCTCCGTACAGTCACTCACCGAATCGGACATGTCGCGATCCTCCTGAGAGTCCACGGTGCCGCCCGGCCCGGATCTTGTGGGCGGGCCGGCACACCCGTCCCACCCAAGACCCTCGCGCCGCTTCGCACAAGGGTGCGTTCCGGCACGTTCCGGGTCGGTAATATCCGCTCCCCGGGCGTTCGTAAGGTCTTTCCCGGTCGTTCTCGGTCGGCTGTGGGGCCGCGGAAACCCTGTTGCACCGCACGACCAGCATCGCGCACGATGCCCGTGTGAGCACGACGGGGGAGATCACGACCGGCGAGGTCGTACGCGGCCGGCGCGGGCGCACGGTCATGGCGCGCACGGGGGTGGCGCCATGAGCGCGCGCCTGCGCGGCATCGCACGGGAGACGGAAGAAATCGTCGCGGCGGGCGCGTACCGCGCGCCGGACGGCCACGAGGTGTCACTCGGCGCGCTGATCGAGACGGCACGGGCCGGCACCAGGATGTACGGGCCGGACCCGGTTCCGCTGCCGGAGATCTCCGCGGCCGATACGTTCTTCGAGGTCACGGGCGAGAGCAGCCTGGAGGCCGCCCGCCGCCTCGGTGGCCGTACGGCCGTACTGAACTTCGCCTCGGCCCGCAATCCCGGCGGCGGATTTCTGAACGGCGCCCAGGCCCAGGAAGAGGCCCTGTGCCGCGCCTCGGCGCTGTATGCCTGCCTGCTCGAAGCCCGCGAGTTCTACGACCACCACCGCGCCCACCGCGACGCGTTCTACACGGACCGTGTCATCCACTCACCCGGCGTGCCCGTCTTCCGCGACGACCGCGGCCGCCTGCTCGACGCGCCGTACACGATCGGCTTCCTGACCGCCGCCGCGCCGAACGCGGGTGTCATCCGGCGTACGGTCCCGCAGCGCACGGCCGAGTTGCCGCACGCCCTCGCGACCCGGGCCGAGCGCGTGCTGGAGACGGCCGCGGCGCACGGGTACCGGCGGCTCGTGCTGGGCGCGTGGGGCTGCGGGGTGTTCCAGAACGAACCGGCGCAGGTGGCCGGCGCGTTCCGGGCGCTGCTCGGGCCCGGCGGGCGGTTCGCCGGGGCCTTCGAGCACGTGGTGTTCGGAATCCTCGACCGCACGTTGGACAGCCCGGTTCGAGCCGCGTTCGGCAGGGTGTTCCCGGAGCGTCAGGTCCAGCCGTAGCGCTCGTGCAGCCGGTGCCTGACCAGGTTGAACCGGCCGCGGTCCAGGGCGCAGGCCTCCCGGCGCATGCCCTGCTCGTGCAGGCGGAGGATGCGGTCCACGTCGACCCAGGAGTCACGACCGGTCCGGTCCCAGGGGCCGCTGCCGATGGCGACCCACTCGCGGTCCCCGTCATGCCGCTTGCTGGAGAGCTGCACGGCGAGAAACGTGCCGCCCGCCTCCCGAGCCACCACGAGCACCGGGCGGTCCTTGCCCCGCCCGTCGTTCTCCTCGTAGGGGACCCAGGTCCAGACGATCTCCCCAGGGTCGGGATCGCCGTCGTGCGCGGGGGAGTACTCGGTGCGCACCTTGCCGACCGCGCGGGGGTCGGCCTCGGTGGTGGCGGTGGGGCCGGAGCGGCCCGGGACGGTCTCGTCGGTATACGTGCTCACGGGGGCACCTTAGGGGCTGCCCCCGTGAGCTACGCGTGAAGGGTCACCGGTTACGCGGGAAGGTCACCAGACGCACCTGAAGGGTCACTTCTCGTCCATCGGCACCTTCTGCGCGAGCCCGTTGAGGGGCGATGTCTCCTTCGGCGCCTGCCCGTTCTGGTTCATCGAGGCCAGCAACTGGCGGGCAAGGCCCAGCCCCGTACCGCCCATGGTGAGCGCCTTGGCGAACATGTCCGCCATGCCGTCGGCGCCGTTGAGCAGCACCATGTTGTCGACGTTGCCGAAGGCGGACGCGCCGGCCCGGACGATCTCCGGCCAGTTCTCGGCGAGTTGCTGGGCGACCACGGCCTCCTGGTTGTCGGCCAAGGCGGCGGCGCGGGCCTTGATCGCCTCGGCCTCGGCGAGGCCCTTCGCCTTGGTCGCCTCGGCCTGTGCGAGGCCCTTGGCCTGAGAGGCGGCGGCCTCCGCCTCGCCGGTGGCACGGGTCGCGGCGGCCGTCGCCGCGCCACGCGTCTTGGTCGCCTCGGCCTCGGCGCCCGCGGCCGTCTTGACGCGGGTCGCCTCGGCTGCGGCCGCGAGCTCCGTCTCCTTCGCCTTGGCCTGCGCCGCCGAGATCCGCGCGTCGCGCTCGGCCTCGGCCAGCGTGCGCTTCTCGTACGCCTGCGCGTCGGCCGGTTTGCGGACGTCCGCCTGGAGTTGTTGCTCACGCCGGTGCGCCTCCAGCTCGGCGACCCGCGTCTCCTGGACGACGACCTCCTGCCGGGCCGCGGCATCGGCGAGCGGACCCGCCTGCCGGGCCTTGGCGCCCGCCTTGTCGCGCTCGGCCTGGTAGCCGGCCTGGAGGATCTCGCTGTCCCGGGTCGCCTCGGCCATCCGCGCGAACGACTGCTGCTCCGCCTCCGTGGCCAGCCGGTTCGCCTCCGCCTGCGCGATGCGCGCGTCCCGCTGGACGGCCGCCGCGTGCGGCATCGCCAGGTTCTGGATGTACCCGGTCGGATCCTCGATCTCGTGGATCTGCAACGAGTCGACGATGAGCCCGAGCTTCTCCATCTCCGTGCCGCACGCGGCCCTGGTCTGCCCGGTGAGCTTCTCCCGGTCGCGGATCATGTCCTCGACCGTCAACCCGCCGACGATGGACCGCAGATGACCGGCGAACACGTTGTGCACCCGCTCCGACATCAGCTTCTGCTGGTCGAGGAAGCGGCGGCCCGCATTCGCGATCGACACGAAGTCGTCGCCCACCTTGAAGATGACCACGCCCCGCACCTTCAGCGGAATGCCCTGATGGGTCACGCAGTCCACCTGCAGCTCGGTCTCGTTCAGGTCGAGCGACAGCTTGCGCACCGCCTGCACCCCGGGCAGCACCAACGTGCCGCGGCCGGTGACGATACGGAAGCCCATGCCCTCCTCCAGGCCCTCCGTACGGTGCTTGGAACCGGAGATGATGAGCGCCTCGTTCGGCTCCGCGACCCGCCACATCATCTTGAACACACCGATCAACGCGAGAACGGCGACTACGGCCGCCCCCGCAACGACGCCGACGACCATCGGCATACGCCCCCTTTGCCTGGCGCCCTTTCGGCACCGAACGCAAGGGAGTGTGCGCCTGCGCGACGCCCGGGTACAGACGCCGGCGGATCCTTGCCGAAACCTTGACGCGGACGGCTCTCCCCTGCGCCCGAGCGGGCTCAACTGTCGTACGCGGACTGGACGTAGACGGTTCTCGGGGGCAGGTACTCCACGACCATCACCACCGTGCCCCGCTCGATGCGGTCCGTGCCGACGGCGGGATACGCGAGGAAGTGCTCGGCGCCGCCGCGCACCCGGACGATCACCTCGCCGACCAGCCCCGGCCCGATCGTCCCCGTGACCCGCCCCATGAGCCCGACCATCGACGCATCGCCCATGGTCACAGAGTAGGGCCTGGGTACGGGAGTTGGGGCGGCCTCACATGACCGCGGTGGGTGCGGCCTCATACGACCGCGGTGGGTGCGGCCTCGTCCCGCTGCGGCGGCCACAGCTCGTGCCAGCGCAGCTCCGCCTCCAGCTGGGCGGCCAGCGAGATCAGCAGCGGCTCGCTGTTCGCGGGTCCGAGCAGCTGGGCGCCGACGGGCAGTCCGGACACGAATCCGGCCGGGACGTTGACGCCGGGCCAGCCCAGCACGTTCCAGGGCCAGGCGTAGGGGCAGGCGGCGATCATCGCACGGTCGGTGGCGAACCCGCCGAGCCCGAGCATCGCGCCGATCCGGGGCGGGGGAGCGGCCGTTGTGGGGGCGAGGATCACGTCGTACGACTCGTAGAACGTGCCGATACGACGGTGCAGTGCCGCCTCCGCGCGCCGGGCCGCGCGCAGCGGTGCCCCGCCGAGCAGGCGGCCCAGCCGGGCGGCGCCGCGGGTGCGCGGGTCGAGCAGCGCGGGGAAGGGCACCTCGCTCGCCCACTCGGCGATACCGGCCGTCGCGCGCGGGACGAAGGTCAGCCCGATCTGGCCGTACGGCGGATCGGCCTCCTCGACGACGTGCCCCAACGCGCTCAGCTTCTCTGCGAGTTGGACGATCCTGGCCCGTACCTCCGGCTGGAGGCGGGCGGGCAGGGCGGTGAACGGAGGCTTGAGGGAGAGCGCGATGCGCAGCCGGCCGGGGACGCGGCCGACGGCCTCCGAGGCGTTGAGCGCGGGGGGCCGGTGCGGGTCGAGGTCGTGGTTGCCGGCTGCCGCGTCCAGCAGGAGGGCCGCGTCGGCCACCGTGCGGGCGAGGGTGCCGTTGACGGTGATGCCCTGGAAGGACTCGCCGCGCGGCCAGGTCGAGATACGGCCGCGCTGCGGCTTGATGCCGATCAGATGGGTCCAGGACGCGGGGATCCGCACCGAGCCGGCGCCGTCCGAGCCGAGCGCGGCCGGGACGAGCCCGGCGGCGACGGCGGCGGCCGAACCGCCGGACGAGCCACCGGGGGTGTGCTCCGGGCTCCACGGATTGCGGGTCGCGCCGAAAGCGGGCCCCTCGGTGAACGGCCACTGCCCCAGCTCGCAGGTGTTGGTCTTGCCGACGATCACCGCGCCGGCCGCGCGCAGCCGTCGTACCGCCTCGCCGTCCTCCGCGACGGGAGGGAACTCCCCGCCGCACCCGAACGCCGTCGGCTCGCCCGCCACGTTCATGTCGTCCTTGACCGCGACCGGAACACCCAGCAGCGGCCGGCGCCCTCCGGCGGCGAGCTCCTTGTCAGCGGCCTCGGCCTCGGCGAGGGCGGCCTCGGTGCGGATCACCCGGAAGGCGTTGAGCGACCCCTGCGTCCCCTCGATCCGCGCCAGCGCCTGAGCGACCAGCGCTCGCGACGTCACCTCCCCGTCGGCCAGCGCGCGGGCGGACTCGGCGAGGCCTACGGCACGGTCGGGCGTCATACGGGGCACCTCCGGGACGACGTTGTCTCCACGATGTCTACCGAACGGTAACCTCCATGCGGCCGTGGTGGAACGGTTTCGCCGGGCGCGGCCCGCGGGTTCACCACAGGTTTCTCTCAGGTCTCGCTTCCTGCTGCGCAAACCATTGACGCGCCTGGGCCTCACCCCTACCTTCTGATCGAATTCCCGAACCGAGTTCGATATTTCGAACCCATCGAACTCATCGGGAATCCCTTGAACCGTAGGGAGAGCCGCAGTGACCAGACGTCCCCACACCCCGTCCCGCCGAGCCCTGCTGCGCGCGATGGCCGCCGTGCCCGCCTCGGCGCTGATCCTGGGCGAGGCCCCCGGCCTGCTCGGCACGGCACTGGCGGCCGCACCGCCGAGCGGCTCGGCCACCCGCTACACGATCGTGCCGTTCCTGAACAGCAACGACGGGACCGTGAACGTCTATCAGTCGGACGACGCCACCGACTTCCGCCTGGCCAAGGCCTCCGCCTACACGCCGCCGAGCAACCGCATCCGCGACGCGAGCATCTTCAAGCACACCAACGGCTACTACTACATCACCTACACGACCCACACCTGGCAGGACACCAGCACCACCATCGGCTTCGCGCGCAGCAGCGACCGGGTCAACTGGACGTTCCTGTACGACTACACGGTCCCGATCGCCAACCTGTCCCGGGCCTGGGCGCCGGAGTGGTTCGTGGACAGCGACGGCAGCGTGAACGTCATCGTGTCCTGCTCGACCACCAACGACGAGTGGATCTTCACCCCGTACCTCCTCAAGGCCACGAACTCCGCGCTGACGGCGTGGAGTTCACCGGTGGCGCTGTCCGGAATCGGCGCGAACCACATCGACACGTTCATCGTGAAGATCGGCTCCACCTACCACGCCTTCACGAAGAACGAGACGACGAAGTACATCGAGTACGCGACCGCGTCGAACCTCACCGGCCCCTACACGATCTCCCGTACGGGCAACTGGGCCGGCTGGGGCAGCTACCGCGAGGGCCCCGCCCTCGTCCAACTCGACAACGGCGCCTGGCGGCTCTTCTTCGACGGCTACGGCGACGGCACCTATTACTACAGCGACAGCTACGACACCTTCGCCACCTGGTCCGCCCCGGCCGCGCTGCCCGCCGTCTCGGGAACGGCCCGCCACTTCACCGTCATCAAGGAGACCGTCTCCGGCGGCCCCACCCTGGCGAAGAACGTCACCCGTTCCTTCCAGTCGGCCAACTACTCCACCCGCTACTGGCAGACGCAGTCCTCGCTGCTCAACCTCCCGGTGGTGACCAGCTCCAGCACGACCGGCGAGAAGCAGGCCTCGACGTTCACGGTCGTGGCCGGCCTCGCCGACGCGAACGGCTACTCCTTCCGCGATTCCTCCGGCAGGTACCTGCGGCATTGGGACTTCCGGGCCCGCTTCGACACCAACGACGGGACGTCGACCTTCGCCAAGGACGCCACGTTCGTCGCCCGCACCGGCACGGCGAGCGGATCGATCCGCTTCGAGTCGTACAACTACCCCGGGTACTACCTGCGGCACTACAGCTACCAGCTGCGGGTGGACCGGTCGGACGGGACGGATCAGTTCCGGCAGGACAGTTCGTTCGTGCCAGTGGCAGCCTGGGCCTGACCTGCACCCCTGCTGAGCAGGGCAGTTTCGGAGACGGCTGCGGAATGTTTCCCTCCATTTCCCGGGAGTTCCCGGCCGAGTGTGCAATGGATGTGCAACGCGCCGGGCGGGGGCGACCGCTCGGTGAAGCGGCCGGAGGAGGGCTTCGGTGTCAGCCGAGCTGCTCGCCGAGGGCTTGATCTGGATGCCTGGGCGCGGCTCCTGTGCGGTCTGGTCGTCGCAGGGGCCGCAGTCTACGTTTCGTATGTGCACCAGCGGGAGTTCGCTCTGCAGGGCGGGGCAGACGTGGTGACGGCCGCGTTGTGGCCCTTCTCTGTGGACGGGCTGCTGTTGCTGGCCACGGCTGGCTTGCTCAAACCCGCCGAGTGGCGTGGCCGACGGGCGCGGTGCGTCGTCTGGATGGTCTTTCTGTTCGGGATCGT
Source organism: Streptomyces sp. cf386 (assembly GCF_900103585.1). Classification (GTDB taxonomy): domain Bacteria; phylum Actinomycetota; class Actinomycetes; order Streptomycetales; family Streptomycetaceae; genus Streptomyces. The sequence continues at coordinate 139,852 of NZ_FNHV01000001.1, read as the reverse complement.
GGTTTCTTCACCGGGAGGAGCATCTCTTGTGCGTGAAGGAATAGAAGAGTGGCAACCTCGATCACAACACGACTGTCCTGAAGAAATCGAGCGTTCGGATGGGTGGGCGGTTTTCAACGGTGATCTGAAGGACCGTACATTGTGATTGCGACTCTGTCCGGTCCTTCAGATCCGCTGCGTCCACAGCCCTCACTCGTCGTCCTCGACGGTCAGGCCTCGGGAGCGAGCCCGCCTTGTCTCCCTCGGTGATGTGGTGCGTGCAGAGTGTTACTCGACGTCGGGATTCCCGACTGGCGCGGGTTGCAGCGCATGGTTCAGGGGCGTTCCCTGGAAGTATCCAGAGAAACAAGGGCGCCTGGGTTACGACACGGACCGGGGGCTCCGCCTCGTTGCCTGTTCTCCTGGCCAGGGTCGCGATCGGTGCGGCTCGTCGTTGCCCGGCGTTCGACGCGGAGGTGATCCAGGTGAAGGCCGTTGTCTACGAGAAGCCCTTCAGTGTCGCTGTCAGGGACGTCGACGATCCGCAGATCCAGCATCCAAACGACGTGCTTGTACGGGTCACGTCGACCGCTATCTGCGGATCCGATCTGCACATGTACGAGGGCCGCACGGCGGCCGAGTCGGGCATCGTCTTCGGGCATGAGAACCTCGGCATCGTCGAGGAAGTCGGCGCGGGTGTGACCTCTCTGTCGAAGGGTGACCGCGTTGTCATGCCGTTCAACGTCGCCTGCGGATTCTGCAAGAACTGCTTGGCTGGGAGGACCGGCTTCTGCCTCACGGTGAATCCGGGATTTGCCGGTGGAGCCTATGGCTATGTGGCTATGGGCCCGTACACGGGCGGACAGGCAGAGCTGCTGCGGGTGCCTTTCGCCGATTTCAACTGTCTGAAGCTGCCGCCGAACAACTTCGAGACCGATTTCGTGTTGCTCGCCGACATCTTCCCGACCGGCTACCACGGATGCGAGCTCGCTCAGGTGACCCCGGGAGAGAGCGTGGCCGTCTTCGGTGCCGGCCCGGTCGGGCTGATGGCCGCGTATTCCGCGTTGCTGCGCGGTGCGTCGAAGGTGTTCTCCGTGGACCGGGTGCCCGAGCGGCTCGCCAAAGCCGAGGAGATCGGAGCCATCCCGATCGACTTCACCAAGGGCGACCCGGCCGCGCAGATCAAGGAACAGACCGGCGGTGAGGGTACAGACAAGGGCGTCGACGCCGTCGGCTACCAGGCTCAGGCGCACGACGCGAGCCACGAGGAGCCCGCCGTCGTCCTCAACACGCTCGTCGAGACGGTGCGGCCGACGGGCATGCTTGGCGTACCGGGCCTGTATGTGCCGTCCGACCCGGGCGGACCCGACGAGAACGCCAAGCACGGTCAACTGTTGGTCTCCATCGGCAGGATGTTCGAGAAGGGCCAGCGGATGGGCACCGGTCAGTGCAACGTCAAGCAGTACAACCGCCAGTTGCGTGACCTGATCATCGCGGGGCGCGCCAGGCCCAGTTTCGTGGTCTCCCACGAACTGCCGCTGGAGGAGGCACCGAGCGCGTACGAGAAGTTCGACCAGCGGATCGAGGGCTACACCAAGGTCGTCCTGCATCCCGGTCACGCGCTCGCGGCGTAAGGGCTGGACAGGGCGGACGCCAAGGTGGTGGTGATGTGGGTGAGGACGCTCACTGTCCCCGCACGCCCGCAGCGAATCATCCCACGGCCCTCCCGTCAGCACCCATACAAGATCACCAACAGAGTCGCGGTGTTGCACTTGGCGGGACACCGTCTCGACGATGTCCCGCCGAGCAGGTGGAAGGCGTCGACATCGTGCCGTGGGCGGTGCTCAGCCTCTGACCGATGTCGGTCAGCGGGAGTGTTCCGCCAGTGTCAGCAGGAGGTGGGCGGATTCCGGACGGAGGAAGTCGGAGTGGGCACCCGAAGGGTGGAGCCGGGTGCGGCGGCTGCCGCGGTAGAGCCAGTCGGCGTCGATGTTGACCAGGCGGTGATCCAGGACCCGCTGCGGATAGTCGGTGTCGGTCGGCAGTAGTCGGGTGGAGAAGGTGACATCCTCCAACAGCGTCGTGCACTCCCCAACGGCACGAACGGCCGTGGATTCCCCCAGCATGGTCCAGGCGACAGCGCCACGGACGTCGAGGGTGTCGGGATGCTCGGCGCCCAGTATCTGTTCGTGGTCTCGCAGCAGAAGGTCCAAGTCCTGCAGTGCTCCCGCACGGTCGTCGGCCCACTCCCGCCAACGGGCCACGTTGCGCCGCTCATGCAGGACGTCGGGATGCTCGGCGCCCTGGATGCGGATGCGGTCGTTCACCAGCGCCTGACCGAGGGTTATGGCTTGCTCGCAGTCGAGCCGCTCGGAGAAGCAGAACCCCTGAAGTCTCCTGGCTGCGAGTGTCCCGGTGTGCTCCTGGCCGTGGAACCGTGTGTACTCCTCCACCAAGGTCTCGTACCCGACCATGGCTCGCTGGTACTGGCCAGACTGTCGCCACGCGTTCGTCAACTGCATGCGGGTGTTCAGCGTGGTGATATGGCCGCGGCCGCGCACTCGGGCGGTGTCGGTCAGCAGTTGCTCGGCGAGTTCCGCGGCCCGGACATGGTCGCCCGCAGCGTTGTGCCCCGCGACCACGTCGTAGCGGAGGGACAGCACGGCGGCGTGATTGGGCCCGTCGGCGCGCTCGCGCTCTCCGATCAGGGCTTCCAGCGTGCCGAGCGACGACCGGTGCCGACCCGCCGCTCGCTGGACCATCGCAAGGTCCCGCCGCGAGCGCAGGGTGCGCGGATGTGCGGCTCCCCACTTCCGGGTCCATGCTTCGACCGCCTCTTCGTACGAAGCGATGGCGCGGTCATGCTGCCCGTCCGCCGAACAGGCGTCTGCCAGGTTCTCCAGCATCAGAATGGTGTCTGGGGCATCGTCCCCAGGAGCCCGCGCCGGTCATCGAGCAGTCCGGTGAATTCGGCGATCGCGCCCGCGTGGTCGCGGTCGTCCAGCCGGGCCGGCGCCAACCCGTTGCGGTCGTGCAGGGTGTCTGGGGCATCCGGGCCGAGGAGACGGGTGCGGTCGTCGATCAGTTCCTGGTACGCCGTGATCGCCTGCTTGTGCTGCTCGGCATCCCGGAAGGCGAGGGCTCGCCAGCTCCTGACATTCAGCGTGTCCGGATGGTCCGGGCCCTGAATGCGGGTGTGGTCGTCGATCAGTGCGTCGAACACCTCGCCTGCCCGGTCGTACCGTGCGGCCGCACGGTACGCGGCACCTATCCACAGTCGTACGACGAGGGTCATGGGGTGGTCGGGACCGTAGAGCCGCTCGTAGTCCTCGGCCAGGGGCTCGTAGAGCTCCAGGGCCTGCTCCAGGCGGTACTCCTCGGCGTACACCCGGCCGAGAGCGAGCCGGACGCTGAGCACCCGCGGGTTGTCCGGGCCGAGGAACCCTTCCATGTCCGCGTGCAGTGACTTCAGTTCCCGGACCGCGCGGGTATGGCGGTCGGCCCACTGCAGTGTGCGGGCTAGAGCTTCGCGTGTGGCGAAGACCTCAGGATGCTCGGGGCCCAGGATGGCGCGACGATCCCGCAACACATCCTCGAAGAGCCCGATCGCGGCCGGAAACTCGGACGCCGCACGATGAGCGAAGGCCAGGTTGGCCCGAGCGGTGAGTGTCGCCGGATGCCAGCTGCCCTGCACCCTTGTCCGGTCCGCGACCAGGGTCTGGCGCTCCCGTATCGAACGCTGGTGGTCCCCCGCCAGCTGCCAGGTGTAGGCCAGCGCCGCCCGGGCCCGCAGCGTCTCCGGATGATCTTTGTCTCTGACGCGGGTGTAGTCGGCGATTACCGCCTCGTACGCGTCGGTTGCCCGAGCGTAGTCCGCCCGGTTTCGGTGGGCCTCCGCGAGGTCGTCGCGGTAGAAGAGCGTGGAGGGATGGTCGGGCCCCTGCGCCCGAGCGCTGTCCGCCGCCAGCAACTCGAACTCCCGCCGAGCTGCATCGGGTCCTTCGGCCTCGGACAGTGCCCAGCCCAGCTCGTGGCGGCTGCGCAGGGTGTCCGGGTGGTCGGCACCCTGCACCCGTGTCCGGTCGGCGACCACATCCCCGTACAGGGCGACCGCCGTGCGCGGGTCGCCCGAGTCCCTGTGTGCCGAGGCCAGCCAGCCGCGACTGGTCAGCGTGTCGGGGTGGTCCGGACCACGCTCGCGTTGCCGGTCCGCGACTGCCTGCTCGTACAGGCTCAGCGCGGTGCGGTGATCACCGGTCTATCGCCACCCGTCGAGGGAGACTTCCTGGCCCCCGCCCAGGTAGCGGTGGAGTGCACTGGCAGTGGTGTCCACGAAGTCGTCGGGAATGGCGTCGGCTTCGACCCACCGAACCTGGGCAAGTTTGCTGGGTTCGCGGTTTTCGGGTTCGCCGGTCCATTCATCGGCGGCAAAAGCGACTGTGAGGAACCTGGGGCAGGTCGCCCACCTCCTTGGCCTGGATCGCTGACTGCCCCCGCACTGGCCACCGCCTCCATGCCTTCTTCTGCGCGCCAAGAGGGTCATGCCCCCCCACGGCCACCTTCCGGGACCTGCCGGACTTCATGGACGCTGTGTTGATCGCTGCTGGAGTGCCACCCCGGAGTTTTCAGGCTCGCATGAGGCATGGCACGCTCGCGGAGACGCTGGACACCTACGGTTTTGCCCTGGAAGTGGATTGGGAGAACGCGCCGGCTTCCTTCGGGGAACTGTTCGGCATCCCGCCGCCTCCTGGATTGCCCGAGGCGGCATTGAGGCCACGCTCGGAGCGGACGGGGCTACAAGCCGCTGCGGCAGAGGACGGCCGGCCCGGGGCGCGAAGGGCACGTGCATCGGGTTCAGGCAGCACACGACACAAAGGCAGGGGGACGTCATGAATGCCAAACACATTCAGTGCTCTGGGCCGGGAAGCGCGGCCCAGCCTTGTGGGTGCACCTACGGGACTTCGCGATGTGGGGCGGAACCGACGGGCGCGAAGGTGTCGAGTTGCCGCGCTTGCTCTGCAAGAGCCAGCCGCTACAGCATCGGAGGCCATGTGTGCCACTTCCTCGTGTGTGGTGGGGACGGGGAGGTATCGGCGCACGGTAGAAAAGTACAGGTCAAGGACGTGCGGCAGGCGGGTCGGCTCAGGTGAGGAGTTTCGCGAGCTGGGCCATCTCGGTGGGTGGGTCGATCACCGGCTGGATGAGGAGTTCGTCGACGCCGGCCTGTTCCAGGGTGGTGATGCGGGCGAGGAGGTCGTCGCGGGTGCCGACCAGGGCCAGGGTGTTCATCAGCGAGGGCAGAACCAGGTCCCGGTCCTGCGGTGCGATGCGTCCGAGGTAGTTGGGGTAGAGCTTGGTGTGCCGGTCCGGCGCGGTGGCGGTAGTGCCGCGCCGGTCGAGGAGCCGCCGCACCGCCTCGCGTTCCTCGGGGCCGAGTTGCTCGGCGAGGGCGGCTGTGTCGGCGCCTGTGTCGGCGGCGAAGGCCAGCAGCGACAGGACGAGGTGGCCCGTCGCGTCCCGGGCCGCGTCGCCCTGGGGGTCCTCGTCCTCGTCGAGTAGGTGGAGCGAGGTGACCACGTAGGAGTCCGTGTGGGAGTCGGGGGCCGTGCCCTGGGCGGCCTGGCGGCGGGTGTCGTGCAGCGTGTGCCAGGCGGTGGGGTCCAGCAGGCCGAAGGAGATGAGGCCGGTGCCGCGGCGGCCGGCGACGGCGGCGGCCTTCGGTCCGAGCAGCGCGGCCACGACGAACTCGATCGGGTCGGCGGTGTTCACATGCGCCCCGGCGTGCAGGAACCGGATGTCGCGGACCCGGTCACCTTCGCGGTACTCGGTCGAACGTCCGGCGCACAGGTCCTGCAGTGCGACGGTGAAGTTCTCCAGCCCGGCCGCCGTGGTCGGCCGCATGCCCAGGGTGCGCCGGGCGGTGTTTCCGGTGCCGACTCCGCAGATGATCCGGCCCGGTGCAAGGGCGTTGAGGCTGGCGAGCCCGCTCGCGGCGGCCGGGGCCGAGCGCAGCGCCGGTGAGGTCACGCCGATGCCGAGCCTGATGCGGCTGGTGGCCTTCGCACACAGGCTCAAGGCGACGAAGGGGTCGCCGTGGACCATCGGGGTGTCGTTGACCCAGAAGCTGTGCAAGCCCAACTCCTCGGCCCGCACGGCGAGGTCCTCCACACCGGGCTGCGCGGCGACAACGACGCCTGCACGCATCAGAACCTCCAAGGTGTGAGGATCGAATCGAACCTGCTCAGCATGGCAGGTTCCGGCGCAGGGCCGTTGCGGAGTCGCGTGATCTTGTAGCGTCGCAGGGCGGGGAGTACGTCATCCGTTCGTGAGCGTGGTGCTGATCGCGGCGTCCGCGGTAGTGGCTGGCGCCCGCTCATACACGGTGATCGGGCAAGGGGCCGCTGCGGCCCCGCAGACCACCCACCGACTTGGCCGGTGGAGATCCAAGAGTGCCTGTGGCTACCCCAACGGCCACGTCTCGTCCGCACATCTGCCCTCCGCGATGACCGGCGACGGGAAAGAGACGTCAATGGCTTCGGCGGTGGTGATTTGAAGCGCTGCAAGGGGTCGTGCGGACGCGGCTGTCTGGGCGATGTGTGGGTGGGGTGCGGCCTGCCGAACACCGAGTCCTTTGAGGCTCGCCTGTCGAAGCTCTCACAGTCTTCGAGCGCGCCAACGGCGATGATCCATCGCCCCGATGAGGGGTGTTGGACGAACATCCAATATCTGCCCGGGTCGTGTTCGTGGGCTTCTTCGAAGTCGTGACTTGGACCATAGTGGCGAGCGCACAATGGAAATGAGATTCCGCATGTCGGAATCTTTGGATCGGAGGAAGCCCGTGCCGCTGTCCGCACCGTCCCTGCCTCGACGCGCCGCACGTCTTATACGCACCTCGCTGTTCACGCAGGTCGCCATCGCCCTGACCCTCGGAGTCGCCGTCGGGCGGCTCTGGCCCGATGTGGGCACTGCGGCTCAGCCGCTCGGTGATGGCTTCGTGCGGCTCATCAAGGCGGTCATCGCGCCGCTCGTGTTCTGTGTGGTGGTCACCGGCATAGCCAAGGCCGGCAATCTGCGGGCCTTTGGGCGCATCGGCCTCAAGGCCCTGGTGTGGTTCGAGGTGGCGACGACGTTCGCACTTCTCATCGGGCTGCTCGCGGGCAATCTTGTGCAGCCCGGTGCGGGAATGAACGTGGACCCGTCCAAGCTGGACGCTTCCGCAGTCGATGAGAAGACCGGTGGTGGCTCGCTGCCGTCGACCGGCGAATTCATCTTGCACTCCCTGCCCGAGAGCGCGGTGGGGGCCTTTGCCGAGAACTCACTGCTTCAAGTGCTGGTGCTGGCCTGCCTGGTGGGCGCGGCCCTGCTCCACCTGGGGCACACGCGGGTACCCGCGATCCTCCCGGCCATCGAGCAGGCGCAGGACGTCGTTTTCGCGATCGTCGGCTTCGTCATGAAACTCGCACCCGTCGCGGTCTTCGGCGCCACCGCGCACCTGGTCGGCCAGTACGGGCTGGGTGTGATGTCGACGTACGGCAAGCTCATCGGCGTCTGCTACGCCGTCGCGGCCCTGTTCCTTCTGTTGCTCGCGGTGGCGTTGAAGGCGTTCACCGGGCTGAGTCTGTGGAAGTTCGTCCGCTACACCCGCGAGGAGATGGTGCTCGCCCTCGGCACCGCTTCCAGTGAGACCGTGATGCCCCGCATGATGCAGAAACTGCGTCATGCCGGGTGTCGTGACGATGCGGTGGGCCTCGTGGTGCCCACCGGCTACTCCTTCAACCTCGACGGTGCCTCGATCTATCTGTCGGTAGCGACGCTGTTCATCGCGCAGGCGGTGGGTGTCGACCTCACCCTGGGCCAGCAGGTGACCGTCGTGCTGATGCTCATGCTCACCAGCAAGGGCATGGCGGGCGTGCCTGGTTCGGCGTTCCTCGCCCTCTCGGCGACTGCTTCCGCGCTCGGCGTGATCCCCGCCGGCGCCGTCGCCCTTCTCCTCGGCGTGGACCGCATCATGGACTCGATGCGCGTGGCCACCAACCTCCTCGGCAACTGTGTGGCAGCCTTCGCGGTCTCCCGCTGGGAAGGTGCCCTGGACACCGGGCGTGCAAGGAAGGTGCTGAACGGAGAGGTTGTCTTCGTGCCGGATCGGGATGACGAGGCTGCCGCGGCCGATGCCCCGGTCCCGGACAAGCTCGCTGACTCATGGGGAGAGGCGGACCTCGACCGCCCGGTCCGCTCCTGAGGAGAACCTGGCTCGGAGCGTCGAGTTCACCCCGTAATCGCGGTTGCCGGTCAGTCGGTTGAGGGCGCTTGCCGTCAAGGTGAGTTGGCTGCCGGAGACCGTTCAGTCCCTGCCCGGGACGAGGCGGCGCGTGGTCGTTGCCAGGGCGTGCCAAGCAAGCGAGTGCCTGACTCAGCAGTCACAGTTCGCAAGGGGAGCAGGAAGACGTGATGTGCCGCCTCATCGTGCGCCCCGTGCACTCAGATGGTCGTTCTTGCCGGTGACGGCCTGGACCTGACCTGCAGTTTCCGGCCCGGTGCGCACCCGGTGTGCACCGGGCCGGAGGCGCGGCCCGCACTGGTGGCACGCAGGGGCTGTCACCCGTGCTCGGCCTCGCCAGGCGGCGATGTAGGGGTTCCGAGGCGGTGCTTCAGAAAGGGATCCTGGGACAGCACCGCGCCCGCGCTGAGGCCGATGGCGACGGCCACACACACGACGATCAGCCAGGACAGCAGGATGAAAACCGACCCCGCGGAACCGTAGTTGGCCAGGGCCCGGTTGAGTGCCCGTGGCATGTAGAAGTGCGCGGTCACGGACAGGCAGCTGACCGCGATCGCCGTGATGACGGCCCCGGGCAAGAGGGGCGCCCAGCGGACGACGCCGGCCAGCAGAAGGTGCTGGGTCCACCACCACATGGCCGCCTGCATGACCAGGATGGTCAGAAATCCCAGCCCCGCCCATCGGCCGAACCCGTTGTGCAGCAGCCCCTGCACGACCAGTGCGCCCAGCCACAGGGCGATCCACGCCAGCCACCGCCACGGAGCGACTTTCGCCCCCGTCCGGGGCATGAGCCAGGCCCGCCTGCACAGCCGCTGCACCGCGCGACTCACCGCGGTCGCCGACAGCAGCACCATGAGCAGGCCCACCAGGCCGGTCGCCTGGCGCAGATCGTCGGTAGGGGGCTGGAACGCCTGCCTCACCTCGTCCTTCGCCGGCCCGGTCAGACCGAAGACGGCACTGACCGATGCCAGGACCTGGTCCCGCACCGCGGTCGGGGCGTACGCACCCACCACGAACAGCAACGGGACGGCGGTCAGGAAGCACTGCGCCGCGATGCGAGTGGCGGAGTCGAAGATGTTCACCGACACCATGCGGTCCACGAGCCCGGTGACCACCGGGAAGCGGGTCTCCACCCGCGCGTGGAAGTCCTTCTGCCGGGCAGTCAGCTCCCTGACACGGCCACGCCACCATGACACGCGCAGCAGGGCGAGGATCCGCCGCCGGTCCCCGGCTTCGCGCCGCATCAGCCGCCGACGCGCGTCGTGCCCGGGCGTGGTGTCCGGATCCCTGCCGCCGACGGCACGCCTGAGTCAGTCCCCATCGACGCTCCTTCCCACCTCCAGAGTGCGCTACGCAGCGGACTACGGCACTCCGCTGCGTGGGCGCGGCAGCCGGCGGCGCTCGTCTCCGCGCGCCGATCCCGGGCACTCGGCTTACTGTGATGCGTGGGGCATTCGGGTGAATCGCACACCGAAAGGGCGGCCCCGATGGACGACTACCCACTGATCGAGAACCACGGTCTTCTCGGCGATCTGCAGACGGCAGCGCTGGTGACGTCCGACGGCAGCGTCGACTGGCTCTGCGCCCCGAGGTTCGACTCGCCCAGTGTGTTCGGCGCGCTGCTCGACAAGGACAAGGGCGGGCACTGCACTGTCCGGCCGAGACACCGTGCCTACGCGACCAAACAGTTGTACCTGCCCGACACGGCGATCCTCGTCACCCGCTTCATGACCGAGGAGGGCGCCGGAGAGGTGATCGACTTCATGCCGGTGACCGGCAGGACGGTCACCGAGAGCCACCGCTTGGTGCGCATGGTCCGGTGTGTGCGCGGCAGGATGACGTTCGAGGGGGACATAGCGCCGCGGTTCGATTACGGGCGGCAGCCGCACCGGTTGCAGATCGCCCCGCACGGAGCGGTGTTCGCCGCGCAGGACGGCTCGGAGCTCACCGTCCACGCCATCCGTGAACCGGGGGACGAACGATTGCTCGACCTGCTGAGCGACCGCCGCGACGACCTGCACTTCACACTGACGCTTGAGGCGGGCCAGGAGCGCGGGCTGGCCCTGGAGTGGGCGGCGGAGGGGCCGCCCAGGGAGCTGCGACTGGCCGAGTACCAGCAACTATTCGACGAGACGGTGCAGTTCTGGCGTACCTGGCTGCGCCAGTCGCGGTACACGGGTCGCTGGCGCGAAACCGTGGAGCGCTCCGCGATCACGCTGAAACTCATGACCTTCGCGCCCACCGGTGCCGTGGTGGCCGCCCCGACGGCGGCGCTCCCGGAACAACTGGGCGGCGAGCGCAACTGGGACTACCGGTACACCTGGATACGCGACGCGTCGTTCTCGGTGTACGCCCTGGTGGGGCTGGGCTTCACCGACGAAGCCAGGGCGTTCATCCAGTGGCTCGCCGACCGGGTCAAGGAGCGGGCCGGACGACACGGCGCCACAGGCCCGCTGAACATCATGTACAAGGTGGACGGCTCCTCCGACCTGGACGAGGAGACCCTCGACCACTGGGCGGGCTACGCGGGTTCCGCCCCCGTGCGCATCGGCAACGGCGCGGCCACGCAACTCCAGCTGGACATCTACGGCGAGGCGCTCGACAGCATCTACTTCGCGCACCGGCACGGGCTCCAGATGGGGCACCACGGATGGAACGCGCTGCTGACGAACCTCGAGTGGCTGGTCGACCACTGGGACCAGGCGGAAGAGGGCCTGTGGGAGACCCGGGGCGGGCGACAGGACTTCACCTACGGCCGCGTCATGTCCTGGGTGGCCTTCGACCGCGCCCTGCGGCTCTCCGAATCGAACGGCAGGCCCGCTGCCGCCGAACGCTGGCGCAAGGCCCGGGACGACTGCTACGAGCAGGTCATGGCCAAGGGCTGGAGCGAGAAACGTCAGGCCTTCGTCCAGCACTACGGCAGCGATGTCCTCGACTCCTCGCTGCTACGCATGTCGACGGTCGGGTTCATCACCCCCGAAGACCCGATGTGGACGGCGACTCTCGGCAGCATGGAACTGGAACTGGTCAGTGACAGCCTGGTCTACCGCTACAACCCCGAGGCGTCGCCCGACGGCCTGCTCGGCTCGGAGGGCACCTTCTCGCTGTGCACCTTCATGTACGTCGACGCCCTGGCGCGCGCGGGACGGACCGACAGGGCGCGGCTGGTGTTCGAGAAGATGATGGGGTACGCCAACCATCTGGGCCTGTACTCGGAGGAGATCGCCCCGACGGGCCGTCAGCTGGGTAATTTCCCGCAGGCCTTCACCCACCTCGCCCTCATCGACGCGGCCGTCACCTTGAACGCGGCTCTCGACCGAACCTGACGTGGGACTCAGCCCTCGTCACCGGCACCGCGCCGCAGATCGGCGTCGGTGAGACCCTCCAGCTCGCCGTGGGTGTCCAGCCAATAGAGCAGGACGACCGCGGGCAGGACGAGCACGACGGCGACGAGGGTGACCACGCCCAGCCAGCGCAGGGTGGTGTCCGCGCCCGCACCCTCGGCCACCGTCAGCGAGGTCGGGACGAGATACGGGCGCTGTGCCAAGCCCCAGGCGATGACGGCGGACGCGACCACGCCGACCGCCGTGACCCGGGACCAGCCGCCGGAGGGACGCAGCAGCAGCCAGGCGGTGGCGAGGGTGCTCACGGCCGCCACGACCACGAAGGCGAGTCCCACTCCGTGCGTGAGCCCGTGCCACACGTGCGCCGCGTCCTCGTGTGCGACGCCCAGCGTGAGCACGGCGAGAGCGGCGACGACGCCCAGCGCGGCCAGTGCCCGCCGCCGGAAGTAGCCGTCCAGGTCCGGCGCGCCGAAGCGCCGGGCGTCCGCGGCGAGGAACGCCGCGCCCAGCAGGGCGGTGGTCGCCACGGCGAGCAGACCGAACAGCACGGGGGTGGGGTGGGCCCACGCGTGATCCGAGGCCTTCGTGTCAGCGGTCACCCGGCCCGACGCCACTCCGCCGGCCGCGGCGCCGAGGAAGAACGGCGTCAGCAGGGAGGAGACCGCGAACACCGCGCCGTACAGGCGCCGTCCGGCCAGCCGCCGTGCGGGCTTGCGCAGTGCGAAACCCGCGCCGCGCAGCACGGTGCCCACGGCGGCCAGCGTGAGCGGCAGCCACATCGACTGGAACAGCTGCTGGAAGAAGACGGGAAAGCCCGTCCACATGATGACGAGTACGAAGATCAGCCAGACGTTGTTGACCTCCCACACGGGAGCCATCGCATGGTCGATCAGCCAGCGGGGCCGCTTGCCCCGCTCCGCTCCGCCGGCGGTCAGGTCCCAGAAGCCCGCGCCGTAGTCGGTGCCGCCGGCGCAGGCGTAGGCGGCGATCGCGAGCAGCAGGACGACGGCGATGACATCGGCCATCATGGCCGGTCCTGACCGGACGGCACCGTGGGGCGCGGTCCATAGGGTGTGTCCGACTCGGGTGGCTCCACCGCTGTCCCGGCCCCGGCCGCCGCCCTGTCCGCCTCGTCGGCGAGCCGCCAGCGGATGCGCATCCGCAGCAGGATCGCGAGGAACGAGCCGAAGATGAACACGTACACCGCGACGACCAGGCCGAACATGATCCACAGACTGGTGGACCGGGTCGAGGTGACGGCTTCGGCGACCCGCATGTTCTCGTAGACGATCCACGGCTGGCGGCCCACCTCGGTGGTGATCCAGCCGCATTCGACCGCGATGACCGAGGCGACGCCGGCCACGGCGGCGCACCGGTAGAACCACGGGGAGGCGGGCAGCCGGCGCCGTCGCAGCCAGACCAGGCCGTACCACAGGGCGAGCACCGCGAGCAGGCTGCCGATGCCGACCATGAGGTCGAAGGCCCAGTGGGCGATGGTCGCCTGGGTGGCGTTCGGCCGCTGGTCCGCGGGGACGGAGGTCAGCCCGGTCACCCTGGTGTCCGGGCTGAAACCGGCGAGGATGGAGTCGAGCTGCGGGATCTTGATACCGCCGGAGATGCTCCCGTCCGGATGCAGTCGGCCGAACAGGTACTCCGGCACATGGGTGTCGGTGTCCCAGACGATCTCCATGGCGGCGAACTTCACCGGCTGCTTGTGGAAGACCTGCCGGGCGATGGAGTCGCCCAGCACGAACTGCACGGGCGTGAACACCGCGGCGACCGTGAAGGGGATCGTGAAACCGAGCCGGTGGTAGCGGTCCCGGCGACCGCGCAGCCAACCGACGGCGTAGACGCCGGCCACCACGTAGCCCGCCGTCACGAGCATCGCCACGACGAAGTGCCAGTACTGCGGGCCGAACATCGGCGTGAAGATCGCCTTCCAGATGTTCACGTCGACGGGGTTGCCCGCGGAGTCGAGCCGGAAGCCGCGCGGGGTGTTCATCCAGGAGTTGGCGGCCAGGATCCCGAAGGCGCCGAGCAGTGCCGTGACGGGCAGGGGCAGTCCGAGCAGGAAGTGGGTCCGGGCGGGGAGCCGCCGCCAGCCGTACAGGTAGACGGCGATGAGGACGGCCTCCAGGAAGAAGGCCCACGCCTCGACGCCGAACCCGATGCCGAACACATCGCCCCATCTGCCCATCAGCCCCGGCCAGAGCAGCCCGAACTCGAAGGACAGCACGGTGCCGGTGACCACGCCGATCGCGAACTGGACGGCCATGACCGCCGACCAGCGGCGCGCCAGCAGCAGGGCCGTCCGGTCCCCGCGGCGCAGCCCGTAGCCGTGCAGGATGAGCGTGATCAGCGGCAGTGCCACACCCAAGGGCACCAGGATGATGTGGGACGCCAGGGTGAAGGCCATCAGGGACCTGGCCGGCAGCAGCTGCGCCGGCGCGTCCGCCAGCAGATGGAGGGTGTTGTGCATCCGAGTTCCGTCCGGGGGCCGTCGTGCGGGTGGTGTCAGCCGCCGGTGGCGAAACCGGGGAACAGGGTCATCCCGCCGTCCACGAAGAGCGTGGTGCCCACCACATAGTCCATGAGGTCGGAGGCGAGGCCCACCGCCGCGTGCGCGATGTCCTCCGGGTCGCCGACACGATCGTACGGAATCAGCTTGAGGAGGTCCTCGCGGGCCTCGGGCGTGTCCCAGGCGCTGGTGTTGATGGGAGTCTTGATGGCGCCGGGGGCGATGGCGTTCACGCGGATCTTCTGCGGTGCGAGTTCCTGGGCGAGGGTCTCCATCATCATCTGCACGCCGCCCTTGGAGGACGCGTAGTTGACGTGCCCGGCCCACGGGATGACCTGGTGCACGGAGCTCATGCAGATGATCTTGCCTGCCGCGCGGGACACCTCGGGGACGACACCACGCCGCAGGAACTCCTTGGTGGCCTCCCGGGCGCACAGGAACTGCCCCGTGAGGTTGACGTCGAGGACCTTGCGCCACTGGGCGAGCGTCATCTCGGTGAACGCGGCGTCGCGCTGCAGCCCGGCGTTGGCGACCAGGATGTCGATCGTGCCGAACTCGTCGACCATCCGGTTCGTCATCGCGACGACCTGCTCCTCGTCGGAGACGTCCGCCTCGTAGGCCGCCGCCCGCACCCCGAAGGACTTGATCTCCTCGACCACCTTCTCGGCTTCCTCGGCACCGGCCACATAGTTGACGACGACGTCGGCCCCGGCCCGGCCCATGGCCACGGCCGTCGCCCGGCCGATGCCGGAGTTCGCCCCGGTGACCAGGGCCTTCTGGCCCTTGAGCAGATGGACGGGGATCACGTTGCGGGGCGCGCCCTCGGGGGAACTCACGGTCACTGTCTCCTGCGTGGCGGGGTCGTCCGGGCCGTGGCCCGGAGGTCAGGGCGCAACCCAATCACCGGGGGCGACAGACGGCGCGCGGCGCAAGTCGGCGTTGCGCCGACCGGCGCAGGACCTTCGCCCGCTCGAAGGCGAGTCGCCGGAGCCCGGCCTCGGTCAACCCAGCCGCTCCACGAGGTGATCGCCGACCCGCAGGGCGTTCGCCATGGCCGTCAGGGACGGGTTGACCGCCCCGATGCTCGGGAAGAAGCTCGTGTCGACCACGTACAGGTTGTCGACGTCGTGCGCCTTGCAGTGGACGTCCAGGGCGGAGGACGCCGGGTCGGTGCCGAACCGCACCGTGCCCGCCTGGTGCGCGGTGGCACCGATGGGCATTCCCTTGTGCAGGTAGATGCTGTGCGGCAGCAGGTGGTGCTCGTGCATGCCGAGGTGGCCGAGCAGGTGCTGGAGCTTGTGCCGCAGACGCCCGAGTCCGGCGATGTTGTTCTTCTCGTCGAGTGTGAGGCGGATACGGCCGTCGCCGTCCAGCGTGACCCGGTTGTCGGGCTGCGGCAGGTCCTCCCCGCACAGCCAGAAGTCGACGGCATGGTGGGCCAGCACCTCGAAGGGCATGTCGGGTGCCACGGCCCCGGCCCAGCGCGGGGCCTCGCCGTGGATCTGCTCGGCGTCCGACTTGCCGAGCATCTGGATGCCGCCGAGCGGATAGTCCCAGTCGTCCGCGCCCAGGTACCAGTCGTGCATCGCGAGCGTCTTCTGGAACTGCGTGTCGTTGGGCTCCTTCGACACGGCCATCAGGGCGAGGTTGTTGTGCCGCATGTAGTGGCGGCCGACCACACCCGAGCTGTTCGCCAGCCCGTCCGGATGCCGGTCGCCCGCCGAAGCGAGCAGGAGCGCGGCGGAGTTGACCGCTCCGCAGGCCACGACCACGATGTCCGCCGAGAAGCGGGCCTCTTGCCCGTCCGCGAGCCGGGCGACGACCGCGGTGACACTGCGCCCCGTCGGATCGGTGTCGAGGCGCGTCACCCGGGCGTTGGTGATCATCTCCACGTTCGGATGCCGCAGGGCCGGTTCGACGCAGACCACTTGGGCGTCGGACTTGCCCCGGACCAGGCACGGGAACCCGTCGACCCGGTTGCAGCGGATACAGGTGCTCAGGTGGGTGGCCTTGCCGTTCGCGTCCTGGGTGAGGTCGACTCCGATGGGCAGGTGGAAGGGGTGCAGGCCCTGTTTCTCCAGGTCGTCGCTCAACTGCTGGATGCGCGGCTCGTGTTCGACCGGTGGATGGGCGTACTGGGCGCTGTACGGGCCTTCCCAGGGGTCCTCGCCGTGCCGCCCGTGCACCCGGTAGAGGTGCTCCGCCTCGGTGTAGTACGGCTCCAGGTCCTCGTAGCGGATCGGCCAGGCGGGGGACAGGCCGCCGTGGTGGCGTATCTCCCCGAAGTCCTCCGGCCGCAGCCGGAACAGGGCCGCGCCGTAGAACTTGGTGTTGCCGCCGACGTAGTAGTTGACCTCGGGCGGGAACTCGTCGCCGTGCTTGTCGAGCCAGAACTCCGGGGCCCGGTACTTGGCCTTGACGAACACGGCTGTGGAGTCCCAGTTGTCGCGTTCACGCGGCAGGTAGTCACCGCGTTCCAGGATCAGGACCCGTTTGCCCGAGGGGGCGAGCCGGTGGGCGAGGGTTCCGCCGCCGGCACCGGTGCCGATGATGATGACGTCGTACTGGGGCAAGTCGCCCATGACGACCACCGTCCTTGCCGGGGCCGGTCTCCCGCCCTTGGGGTGACCTGGAAACGAGGAAGTCCCCACTTCGAACGTATACGGACGCCACAGATGCAGCATCCGCAACGGAGCCCCCGGCAGTTCACAGGACGGCGATCGGGTTCACCGGAGAGCCCGTCGCCGACGGAAGCCGCAGCGGGGCGACCACGCACAGGAAGTGCCAGCGGGCCGCCTCCGAGCAGACCTCCGCCAGCTCTTCCAGGTCCAGGTAGTCCAGCAGATGCACTCCCATGGCGTTCACGGCCAGCACGTGCACGGGATAGTCGACACCCGGCACCGGGCTCGGTGCCGCGTCGTTGTTGCCGTCCGATCCGAGGACGCCGACACCCCGCTCGGCCGGGAAGCGCATCGCCTCCGGATGCAGGCCCGCCCGGGCCTGAGCCGGGTCCCAGGCGCCGAGGCTGCGGCGCCGACTGCGGTGCCCGACGCGCACGAACAGCAGATCGCCCGGCCCGACCGTGACCCCCTGGGCGGTCTCGGCCGCCTCCAGGTCCTCGGCGGTCACCTGGGCGCCGGGTTCCAGCCACGGCACGCCCCGCAGCCGGGGGATGTCCAGCAGCACACCGCGTCCGACGATGCCGTCCCGCACGAGGTCCAGGGTCAGCGCCCCGGCGTGGTCCGGCGTCACCGTGCTCGCCGGGACACCGCCGTAGAGCTCGCCGTCGAACATCACATGGCAGAGCGCGTCGAGGTGGCTGTCGGCGTCGCCGTGCACGTTCATGGCGAACCGGTCGCGGGCGAAGTGCAGCCCGTGGGAGGTGGACTCCTCGCACGTCGGCGCGATCATCCGGTGGGTGGCGGGCTCCGGATTGTCGGGGCCCGGCGCGGTCTCGATGGGTGCGGCGAGCGAGACGGTGCGTCCGCTGCGGACCTCGCCGGCGGCGGCCACGACCCGTTCGGGCGTGAGCAGGCCGAGTGTTCCCCGGTGGCCGGTCGCGCCGGTGGGCACCTGCTCACGCAGCCTGCGGTACAGGGCCCGGAAGGCCGCCTCGGACATGCGGTGCGGGGGCGGGGAGGGGGACGCGGGAGGTCGGTGCGTGCTCATCGCGACCGATGGCCCGGCCGGGCGGCGATGCGCTGCGGGGCGGGCGGGCCGGGTGCTACCGGCGCGGCGCGGTGTCGGCGGTCCGTCATGGGAACTCCTTCGTCGCAGGCTCGCGGTTCCACTGTCGGCTGCCCGGTCGTGGCTTACACCCCGGCGTTCGCGGGGGCCGTGGGACCGCTCCAGGGGCCCCGTCCGGGTCAGGTGTGCTCGGGATGCCCGCTCGGTGTGTCGGGGGTCCCGTCGTCCGGTGCGCCGGCGTGTTCGCCCATGGGCGGCACAGCGCGACCGGGCGGCAGCAGCTGGACCGTCACGAACCCCACAACCGCCGCGAGCAACACCACGGGAGTCATCTCGGCGCTCCCCATGACCAGGACGACCAGCACCGCACTGCTCACCGGCAGCCGCAGCGCGGCGGCGGACGCCGCGGCCATGCCCGCCGCCAGGCCGGGCACGACCCCCAACCCGGGAAGCGGCGCCAGCAGAACGCCCACCGCGCCCCCCAGGAACAGCGAGGGGAAGATGGGGCCGCCGCGCAGACTGCCCAGGCACAGCGCGTACGCCGCCGCCTTGAACAGCAGGACGGCGACCAGGGCACCGACACCCCAGGAGTGAGGGTCCTCGGCCAGCTGGGCCAGCGTGGCCTGACCGGACGACGCCACGTCCGCCGGCGACCGGTCGGCAGCCAGCGCGTACACCGCGGCGCACGCCCCGGCGGCCAGGGCGCAGGCCGCCGTGTGGGCGACGGGCCGTCGCGAGACGAACACCGCGGCCAGACGCCCGGTGCTGAAGATCAGGTGCAGGGCGAGGCCGATCGCGACGGCGATGGGCACCGACCAGAGCACGTCTCCGGCGTCGATGCGGGGCGACGGCCCCTTCACATCGAACGAAAGCCCGCCGGTGGAGAGGCCGGTCCAGCGGCCGAACCCCGTGAAGACGAGCGAGCCGATTCCGCTGGACAGGAGCGCCGGCAGCATCACGGCGAACAGTTGCGGGCCGCCCACTCCGGCCACCTCGATGAGGATCACCGCTCCGATCAGCGGATTGCCGAAGATCGCCGGAAGAGCCGCGGCGGCACCCGCCGCTCCGAGGAGAGCGGCGCTCTGCGACGTCACCGGGGCACGGGCCAGATGGGCGAAGAGCATGGCCAGACCGCCGCCGAACGCGATCAACGGGGCCTCGGGGCCGAGGGTGGCACCCAGCGGCAGGCTGGCCAGGGCCGCGAGGACGACTCCCGGCAGGGCGGCCAGGGGCAGCCCCGGGGCGTGCAGACCGAGGGCGGGAACGTGGCCGCCGGCTCCCGGCAGGTGCCGGACCACGAGACCGACGAGGATGCCGGCGAGCGTCAGCAGCGGCAGCGGCCACCACCATGGAGGGATGTCCCAACCCAGCTCCGCGGGCAGTTCGGCCCACAGCAGGTGCTCGAGTTCGTGCAGGCCGGCGAGGAACCAGAACGCGGTGAAGGAGACCGGGATACCGATGAGCGCGCAGAAGACGAGCGTCTTCTGGTAGGCCGGGCTCCGCAGCAGATCACGCAGCCGGTCGGCTTCCGCCGGCTGCGTACCGGCAGCGGGGGCGGCCGGGGACCTCGGCTCGTGCATGGCCACTCCGCAGAGGTGGTTCGGACCCGGTCACACCTCATCGGGTGTCGGTCAGCCGGAGGAACAACTCCTCCGGCCATTGCAGCACTCGGCTCGGCCCGCTGCATGTCCACGGCGACCGCGCCCACCTCGTGGGGTCGACCAGGGCATCGCCGCCCGTGCGGGACGGCGTCACCCGCCCCGCATCCAGGCCCGGGTGCCGAACGAGGCACACGCCCGCGAGGCCACCACGGCCGCCGCACGCAGGGCCTCGACGAAGCCTGGTGCGGTCAGCTGCTTCTGTCCGGCGAGGTGGTGGGTGAGCGCGCCGTGCAGGACGTCACCCGCGCCCAGTGTGTCCGCCACCCGCACAGGAGGTACCTCCACGGTCCCGCCGCCGTCGGGGCCCGCCCACACGAGGGGCTGCCCTCCGTGGCTCACGGCCGACCACACGACCCCGTGGTCCCGCAGAAACCGCAAGATGTCCCTCGGCATGTCCGCGCCCGGTGGTCGGAAGTCGGCCGAGCAGACGGCCACATCGATCGACGGCAGCAGGCTCTCCGTACCCGGCTTCCAGCTCCCCCCGTCGAGCACGGTCCGGCGACCGGCGGCACGCGCGGCGTGGGCGGTGGCCTGAGCCAGCTCCATGTGGTGGCCGTCGAACTCGACGATGTCGCAGGCTGTCACCCACGTGTCGAGATCGTCGGGCGGAGCGAGCCGGTACCCCGTGGCGTTGGTCGAGGCGACGGCGCGTTCTCCGCTGGACGCGGTGACCAGGACCGAGGACACGGCAGGCGGTTCGAGCGAGTCCGCCGCCAGGTCCGACACGGTCACGCCCGCCCGCTCCAGGTCCGCCGTGACCGCATGTCCCATCGGATGGGAACCGATCGCGGTGAGCAACGTGGCCGCGCCGCCCAAGTGGGCGAAGGCCACGGCCGCGTTCGCCGCCGGACCGCCGGCCGCCACGACCTGCTCACGCGCCGTCAGCTTCTCGTCGGAACCCGGCACACGATCCACGAGCTGGATGACATCCAGCGTGCACAGGCCGACGAACAGGCCCGCAGGACGGCCCTCCTCGTTCGCGGCTCCCTCCACGAGCACCCTCTCTCGGCCGGGCATGCAGCGCTGCATGCGGGGTCTGCCACGGTATCCGCCCGGACGGGCGGCACGGCCGTCGTACGTCCGATCGCCGTGTCACTGGTTCGGCCCACTCAGGTGGCGCGTCGTGCGCCACACACATCTGCTGGTGACCATGAGTGAGACCGGTGATGGTGGGCTCTCGGCCCGGGAGCGCGGCGAGTTGGAGGAACTGCGGCGACGCGTGGGGGCCCTGGAGGTCGCCGGGCCGCCGCGGCGCCACCATCCGTTCCGGTCGCTCGGCGCCGCCCTGCTGATCCTTCTCGCCGCGTTGTTGTCGCTGCTGTCCGTCGTCGCGGTGTGGGCGAACAGCATCGTGCAGGACACGGACCGCTACGTCGCGACCGTCGGGCCGCTGGCGAGCAATCCCGATGTGCAGGCGGCGGTCACCAACCGAGTCACCTCCGCCGTGCTGGAGCGCGTCGACGTGGACGCGCTGGTCCAGCAGCTGACGGATGCGGCGGCGCAGCAGGGCGTGCCCCCGCGGGCCGCCGAGCTGCTGAAGAACCTGGACGGCCCGATCGAGAGCGGCCTCAAGCAGCTGGTCAGCAACACGGTGGAACGGGTGGTCACCAGCAGCGCCTTCCAGAAGACCTGGGTGGAGGCCAACCGCAGGGCGCACGCGGCGGTGGACGAGGCGCTGACCGGCGAGGGCGAGGGCGCGGTCAAGCTGAAGGACAACCAGGTCGTCATCGACGTGGGGCCGATCGTCGCCAACGTCAAGGACCGGCTGGTCGCCGCCGGCCTCACGCCCGCCGCGAAGATCCCTGAGGTCCACACGGACTTCGTGGTGTTCGCGTCCAAGGACATCGGCGAGATCAAGACCTATGTGAGAGTGCTGCAGCTCCTCGGCGGCTGGCTGCCCATCATCGCGCTCCTGGTCGCGGCTGTCGGCGTCTACGTGGCGTTCAACCGCCGGCACGCGTTGATCGGGGCGGCCCTGGCCGTGTTCGTCGCCATGCTGGTCCTGGGCATCTCCCTCACCGTCGCCCGTGACGTCTACCTCGACCGACTTCCGCCCGGTACCTCCCAGGCGGCCGCGGGAGCCGTGTACGACGCGCTGATCAAGTTCCTACGGGCCGGCGTGCGGGCACTCGCCGCGGTCGCCCTGTTCACCGCCGCCGGCGCCTTCCTCGCCGGCCCGTCCCGGATCGCCGTTCTCACGCGCACGGGCTGCCGAAGGAGCATCGGCGCCGTGCGCGACGTGGCGACGTCGGCGGGGTTCCGCACGGGTGCGGTCGGGCGGTTCGTCCATCGCTTCAAGCGCTGGATCGGGGTCGCCATCCTGCTGATCGCGGCGATCGTCCTGTTCACCTGGAACTACCCGACCACGGCAGTGGTGGTGTGGACCGCGGTGATCACACTGGCGGGCCTTGCGATCCGCGAATTCCTGGACGACACCTCCGCACCGCCCGCCGACTCCCAGGCCGGTACCGCCACTTCCTGACGGGCCCACCCTGTGACACCAAGTCCCAGGACCTCGCGGTACGGACGCCGGTCCCGGTCTCTTGTCAGTGGCTGCCCCTACGCTTCCGCGTGATCATCGACGAGCGACGGGGAGGCTGCCGTGACCACCGAGGACACGACCATGAAGCACATCGAGCAAGCCATGATGCTGCAGCACACAGGCGACATCGACGGCGCTCGGCAACGGTTCACCGAGATCTGGGAGCAGATCGCCTCGGACGGCGACCCCTTCCACCGCTGCGTCCTCGCCCACTACATGGCCGATCTCCAGCCGGATCCGCAGGACGAACTGGCCTGGGACCTGCGCGCCCTGGACGCCGCGGCGTCGGTGACCGACGACCGGGCCAAACAGCACGACTCGTCCTTGGCCATCCGCGGGTTCTACCCGTCCCTGCACCTCAACCTCGCAGCCGACTTCCACAAACTCGGAGACATCACGCAGGCCCGCACGCACCTGGCCCATGCCGAACAGCACCTCGACGCGCTCAAGGACGACGACTACGGCCAAGGGATCCGATCGGCGATACAGAGGCTCGCCGGCCAACTCGCGGAAGAGGAGCCGACGGAGCCCCATGCGCGACGCACGTAAAGGACGCACGTTAAAGGGGGGGGAGGAAAGTCTCCCTGCCACGCGCGTAGCCGGTGGTGCGAGACTTCCGGAGCGACCAGCCGCAGCCACCGAGGCGCGCGGTTGCCCCGATCCTCGCGGTGACGTCGATCCCGCTGCTGTGTGCGACTGACCCCTCTTTGATGTGAAGGCGTACCCATGTCCTCTGACCTACCTGAAGCTGCCGTTCCACCTCCCATCGGATCCAGCGAGTCTCCCGCGGCACCCAGTCGGCGCACCTTCATCGCCACCAGTACCGCGGTCGGCGGTGCCGCGGCACGGGCGGTGGCGGACCGGGCCACGGCCCAGCTACGGGCGGGACCCACCGCGCTGGTCCCGCTCGGCGGTGATGCGGACACCTGCCCCGACCGGCTCTCCGTCCTGGTCCACGTGGCCGCCCCCCCCCGGCCCCCGCGAGGCCCGTCCCGTCTTCGCCACCGCGGCACGCTTCCCGCACGCGGACGAGATCGTGGTCGACCGGCCCCACCGCCACCTGTCAACGGCGACCGTGGAGAGCCGTACCGCCATCTGCGTTCTCACCCACGACGCCAAGTTCGACATCCCCCTGCTGCGCCTCGCACTCGACCTGCCCGTCATACGCCGGTGCGATGGGATCCCGGCGTACCCACGACGAGCGCCTGCGCCTCCTGCGCGAAGTCGGCGTCCCGCAGCACCGGTTGGCCCGGCTGCGGTCCCCGATCGGCCTCGACCTCACCAACCGGGGAACCGGCCCGCCGCTGTCCGACCCGTCCGGCCCGATCCACCGCACGAAGCCACCGGCCCGACTGACGGGGGCGGCAGGCTGAGCCGCCCCGGCTTTGGTCCGGTCAGGGAGTCAGCAGGGCCTTGATGGCGCGGCGTTCGTCCATCGCCCGGTAGGCCTCCGCGGCCTGTTCGAGCGGGAGGGTGAGGTCGAAGACCTTGCCCGGGTCGATCTGCCGGTTCCAGATCAGATCGATCAGGTGCGGCAGGTACTGGCGGACCGGGGCCGGGCCGCCGTGCAGGTGGACGTGGGAGTAGAACAGTTCCGTGCCGTCCAGCTTCACGTCGTGGGAGACGCCGACGTAGCCGACGTGGCCGCCGGGGCGGGTGGAGCGGATCGCCTGGAGCATCGACTCCTGGGTGCCGACCGCCTCGATGACCGAGTGGGCGCCGTAGCCTTCGGTCAGGTCCTTGATCCGGGCCACGCCCTCGTCGCCGCGCTCGGTGACGATGTCGGTGGCGCCGAAGTCCAGGGCGAGCTTCTGCCGGGACTCGTGGCGGCTCATGGCGATGACCCGTTCCGCGCCGAGCTGCCTGGCGGACAGCACCCCGAGCAGGCCGACCGCGCCGTCGCCGACCACGGCGACCGTCCTGCCGGGCCCGGCCTGCGCGGCGACCGCGGCGAACCAGCCGGTGCCGAGTACGTCGGAGGCGGTCAGCAGGCTCGGGACCAGGTCCGCGTCGGGCGTGCCCGGGGTGGCCACCAGCGTGCCGTCGGCCAGCGGGACGCGCAGCCGCTCCGCCTGGGCTCCCATCCGGTTCATCCACTCGCGCCGGACACAGGCGGTCTGGTAGCCGGCGCGACAGTTCTCGCAGGTGTTGTCGGAGGCGGCGAAGGAGCCGACGACGAACTGTCCGGGCTCGACGGTGGAGACCTCGCCGCCGACCTCCTCCACGACGCCCACGTACTCGTGGCCGATCGGGGAGGGCGCCTCGATGGGCTCGGCGCCCCGATAGGGCCACAGATCGGAACCGCACACACAGGTCGCCGACAGCCGGATGATCGCGTCCGTGGGGTGAAGGATCTTCGGGTCCTCGCGCTCTTCCACCCGGAAGTCGCCGGGGGCATGCATCAAGACGCCGCGCATGAGGATGGCTCCTTACTGCTGAGGCCGACCGCTGAAGACGGCCGGGCGGCCGAGGGCCACAGCTTCCAGGGAACCGGCATTTCGGGCGGGCGGCGAGTTGCCGGTGAAGGGCGTGCCCGGCGGCGGCACTGGTGGCGCCCGGTCGGATGTCCGGCCGCCGCGCCCCGGCCGGGCACGGCGGTTACGGCTCTGCGATCAGCTGTCCGTGCCCGGAGCTTTCCCCGGCCGCTTTCCCGACACCTTCCCCTTCCCCCTTCCCTTCCCGTTCCCCTTCCCCGGCCCCGGCCGAGCCCCCGGCTCCGGCGCCGGCGAGGTGAGGTCCGTCGGGCTGGCGCGGAGCATGGCCTTGTAGAGGGCGGCGTGCTCGGGCGGGTCGGGCAGGGGGCCGCGGGCAGGGGACTCGAAGGACTGGATCAGCAGGGAGGCGACACGACGCCAGGCGTCCGGGGCGGCGCTGCCGGTCGCGTTGACGACCCCGGCGGTGGCCATGTGCATCAGGACCAGATCCGAGGGGTCGAAGTCCTCGCGCAGGCGCCCTGCGGCCTTGGCGCGTCCGATGAGTTCCAGCATGGCCTCGTAGGCCTCGTTGCGGCGTTCCTCCAGGGCCTTGGCGGTGGGGAAGGTCATGGTCAGTACGTCCGCGAAGCCGTAGTCGGCGGCCTGCATCGCGCAGGCGGTCTCGATGTAGCCGGTGAAACCGTGCCAGGGGTCCGGGTCGTCCAGGGCGACGGCGACCGCGTCGGCGTAGGCGTCCATACGGTCGGAGAAGACGGCGGCGACCAGCTCTTCCTTGGTGGGGAAGCGGCGGAACATGGTGGCGATCCCGACTCCTGCCTCACGGGCCACGGAGGCCATGGAGGCGCTCAGGCCGTCGCGCGCGAACACGGTGCGCGCGGCGGCGATGATCCGTTCCCGGTTGCGCTCGGCGTCGCTGCGCAGCGGCTGCGTGGCGGGAGCGTCGGGGTGCGGGGCGCCAGGATTCATGCCGACGAGTCTAGCAACCGGATTGCCCTATCCATTTTTGATGTTACTGTGGTTGCGGTGAACCGGATAGGCCTATCCGGATGCGGAACCGGATAGGTCTATCCGGTTCCAAAATGCGGATAGGCCTATCTGCATCCGTCTTGCTGCTTCCTCAACCAGGTTTTACGAAAGGATCGCTGTGACCAGCATCGCCATCGTCGGAGCCGGCCCCCAGCTGGGCCTGGCCATCGCCCGCACCTTCGGCTCCCGCGGCTTCGACGTCGCCCTGATCTCCCGCAACCGCGACAAGCTCGACCCCCTGGTCGACAAGCTCACCGCCGAGGGCATCACCGCCGCCGCGTTCCCCGCGAATGTGCTCGACCGTGCCGCGCTCGCCCACGCGCTGGGGGAGGCCGCCACGAAGTTCGGCGGGATCGATGTCCTGGAGTACTCCCCGGTAGGGACCTTCGGCATCACCGCACTGACCGCCCCGGCCGAGACCGAGCCGTCGCACGTGGAGTTCGAGATGAACGCCCAGCTGTACGGGGCCATCGCCGCCACCAGGGCGGTGCTGCCCGCCATGCGCGAGGCCGGTGCGGGCACCCTGCTCTACACCACCGGTGCCGGCTCGATCTGGCCCGACCCGCGGGTCGCCAACGTCAACGCCGCCGCGGCGGCGCTGCGCAACTGGGCGATGAACCTGCACAAGGAGCTGGCCGACGCCGGCACCGGAATCCAGGCCGCGCACGTCGGCATCGACGCGTCGATCGGCGTCTCCGTCATCCCCGGCTTGGAGGCGGCCCGGCCCGAACAGATCTCCCC
Organism: Streptomyces sp. cf386; assembly: GCF_900103585.1. GTDB lineage: Bacteria > Actinomycetota > Actinomycetes > Streptomycetales > Streptomycetaceae > Streptomyces. The sequence goes on along the minus strand of NZ_FNHV01000001.1, from coordinate 113,641 downwards.
GCTCTACTGGGAGCTGCACACCACCAAGCGCGACGAGGCCGAACTCGTCTTCAAGCTCTGAGACCGCACAGGCTCCCGGGCGGCGCCGCTGTCCGGGAGCCCCGGTCAGGTGAGCGGTGGTGACGCGGGCAGATTCTGGCCGGCGGCCCAGGAGGCGAGGATGCGCAGGCGCTCGTGGGTGGGGGAGCCGGGTTCGGCGGTCCAGACGGTGAGGTGCTGGTCGGGGTCGGTGTTGGCGGTCAGGGTGTCCCAGTCCAGGACGAGTTCGCCGACGACCGGATGGTTGAGGGTCTTGGTGCCCACGGTGCGGGCGGCGACGCGGTGGTCGCCCCACCACTGGGCGAACTGCTTGTCGGCGAACCCGTTGTCCTGGCTGTCCAGGGAGTACACCTCGGGGGCCACGTCACCGGAGTCGTGGACCGGATGCCCGACGGTGACCTCGCCCAGGCGTCGGCCGAACTCGATCTGCGCGGCGTCGTCGAGGTGGTTGCGGCCGCGTACGAACAGCACCTTGTACGACACGAGTGCCTCGCGCAGGGCGAGGACCTGGTCGTCGTCGAGGCTGCCGAGGTCGGTGCGGTGGATCTCGGCACCGAAGTGGGGGCCGAGCGCGGTGATCGGCAGCTTCGCCACGGCGGGCCGCTCGCTGAGGATGCTCACCTGTGTGTCCTTTCGGGAGTGTCGGGGGTGTCGGGGGTGAGTGCGGGGATCACGGGGATCAAGGCGCTGCGGCGGCCTTGACGGCGTGGGCGACCTGGGCCCGCAGCTCGGCGAACTCGCGGGAGTCGCGCAGCTCTTCGGCATCGATGTCGCCGCGCGGCAGCGGGATCGGCAGGTCCAGGGCCACGGTCTCGGGGCTCTTCGTCAGCACCACGATGCGGGAGCCGAGGAACACCGCCTCGTCCGCCGAGTGCGTCACGAACACCGTGGTCCGGCCGGTCCGTTAGGTGACCCGGCGGACATCCTCCTGGAGCCGCTCCCGGGTCAGCGCGTCCAGCGCCGCGAACGGTTCGTCGAGGAGGAGGAGCGGGTTCTCGGCGGCCAGCGCCCGGGCGATGGCGACGCGTTGCTGCTGGCCACCGGAGATCTCCCAGGTGCGCCGCTTCTCGGTGCCCTCCAGGCCGACCCGGCCCACCAACTCCGCGCGCCGCTTGGGCCATTGGGCCCGGGGCACACCCGCGTACCGCAGCGCCAGGTCGACATTGCCCCGCACGGTCCGCCACGGGAACAGCCGCGGCGTCTGGAACACCACGCCGGCCGTCTCGCCGGGCCGCGGCTCGCTGCCGGAGACCCGCACCGAGCCGTGTGTGGGCCGCTCGAAGCCCGCGATCAGCCGCAGCAGCGTGCTCTTGCCGCAGCCGGACGCACCCACCAGGACGAGGAACTTCCCGGCCGGGACGGTCAGGTCGACCGGCCCGACGGCCGTGAAGGCCTCGCCGCCCCGGCCGTACCGATGGGTGACCTGGTCGAGGCGGACGGACCCGGCGCGCGCGACGTCCCCCGCTTCCTTGGCCTCGGTGAGCTCACTTGAGGACATCGGGCAGCCCCTTGAGATAGAAGGCCTTGCGGACGACGTCCTGGGACGGTGCGCCGTCGATCTGCTTCTGGTCGGCCAGGAACCGACCCGTGTCGGTGACGTAGGTGAGCAGCTTGCCTGGGCTGCCGTCGATGCCCAGCCAGTCGGCGGAGACCACCTGCTCCGGGGTGAGGAACACCCCCTGCGAGAGCTGCGCCTCGGCATCCGCCGTGCTGATGCCGAGCTCTGCCGCGACAGCCTTGACCGAGCCGTCCGGGTCGGACTTGAGCAGGCGCAGTGCCTCGGCCTCCGCCTTGCGCCAGGCATCGATGGCCTGGGGATCCCGGGCGATCAGGTCGTCCGACACGACGGCCAGATCGAGGGTCGGCTTGCCCGCCGCGCCGATCTCCTTGCTGTTGGTGAGCTGGGTGCCGGTCTTGCGCAGCTCGTCCAGGGTCGGCAGCCAGACATAGGCGGCGTCGATGTCACCCCGCTGCCAGGCGGCGAGGATCGGCTGTGGCTGAAGGTCGATGAGCTCGACGTCGGACGGCTTGAGGCCGGCCGTCTCCAGCGCCGCGAGCAGGCTGTAGTGCGAGGTGGAGGCGAAGGGCATGGCCATCTTCTTGCCCTTGAGCCCGGCGACGTCGGTGATGCCGGTGGCCTTGCGCGCCACGAGGGCCTCGTTCTCACCCGCGACGTCGAGGATCCATGCGACCTTGTACGGGATGGGCGAACTGCCCGACACCCCGCGGGCGAACGGGCTCGAGCCCAGCGCCGCGATGTCGAGGGACTTGCCGAGGAAGGCCTGGTTGACACTGGCGCCGGAGTCGAACGTGATCCAGGTGATCTCGTAGTCCGGCAGCGCCTTCTCCAGCAGCTTTCCGTTCTTCACGAGCAAGTCGCCGCTGGGGAAGGCGAAGTAGCCGATACGCAGCCGCTTTGAGCCGCCGGACGTCGACGCCGCACTGTCCGAGGAGCAACCGGTGACGGCCGCGGAGACGGCGGCCAGGGCGCCGGCGAGGAGGAGACGGCGGGACGGACCTTGGGGGACAGGGGGCATGGCGGAGCCGTTTCTCTGAAGAGGGAGGGCAGGGCACAGGGGGGACAAAGGCCCTACGCGCGACCGCGCCACGGAACGACCGCCCGTTCCAGCCGCAGCAGCAGGCCGTCGATGATCAGGCCGGAGACGCCGATGGCGATGATGCCGACGAGCACGACAGGGGTGTTGTTGTAGTTGGCGGCGTCCTTCACCATGCCGCCGATGCCTGGCAGGCCGTTGACCAACTCGGCGGCGACCAGGGAGGAGTAGGCGACCCCCACGGCGAGTCGGACCCCGGTGAGCGTCTCCGGCAGGGCTGACGGGACGACCACGTCCCGGACGACGTCCCACCGCGACGCGCCGAGCGCACGGGCCGCCTCGATCAGGCTCCTCGGCACGGCCGCGACGGCCGTGGTGGTGGACACCGCCACGGGCGGGAAGGCGGCCACGGCCAGCAGCGTGACCTTCGGTTCCTCGTTGATGCCCAGCCAGATGATGAGCAGCGAGAAGTACGCCAGCGGCGGCAGCGTCCGCAGGAAGGTGATCCAGGGCTCGAACAGCGAGCGCAGCCAGCCGACGGTGCCCATGAGCAGCCCGAAGACCACGCCGGCGGCGATGCCGATCCCGGCGCCGACCGCGATGCGCCGCAGGCTGATGCCGAGGTGCTCGACGAGTGTGGTGCCGTTGTAGCCCCGTACGCCGTCATGGGTGGTGGAGACGTCGATGAACGCGTCCCACACCTTGGCCGGCGGCGGAACCAGCGTCTCGCTCCACGTCCCGAGGGGGAATTGTGGACATGGCCGGCCCCGAGCGAGAGTGATGCCGAACGAAGAGGGAGCACACCCTGGGACAGGGCACGGAAACCGCCCTGGTACGGGTGTGCGGGGTGTGCGGGTGCCATCACCGCACGGCAGGGCGCATCAGCAGAGGCTGGGTCAGCGACAACACGAGCCCGGGCGTCGGCACAGGTCGATGACCGGGCGTCGCACCAAGGGCTCGGGACTCATGACGCACATTTGTACAGCAGCCGAAGTGCTTCACCAAGAGGCGGTCCATTCTCTGGAACGTGGCCTCGGGACGGCTCCCTCCCCGCACGAAGTCACTGTCACAGAACGGCGGGCTGCCCGGTCTATGAGGCATGGATCTCAAGACGTCCCGCGCGGAAAGCAGCCTGGACGACGCCGTTTCTGTCTTCGTGGAGCTCCGTCCGCGGCTCTTCGGTATCGCGTACCGCGTGCTGGGCAGCGCGGTCGAGGCCGAAGACGTGGTTCAGGAAGTCTGGATGCGCTGGCAGCGAACCGACCGCTCCGTGGTGCTCAGCCCCGTGGCCTTTCTGTCGAGCACCACCGCCCGGCTGGCCATCAACGTCGCTCAGTCCGCGCGTGTGCGCCGCGAGACCTACATCGGCCCGTGGCTGCCCGAGCCCGTCGACACGAGCAACGATCCCCAGGTCGGCGCCGAGCGGGCGGAGGCTCTGGAACTCGCTCTGCTTCTCGTCCTGCAGAGGCTTAGTCCCACGGAGCGGGCCGCGTACGTCCTGAGGGAGGCGTTCGACTACGCCTACTCCGAGATCGCGGAGATTCTGCGGCTCAGCGTCGTCAACGTCCGCCAGATCGTGAGCCGGGCCCGCAAGCATCTCGCGGCCGATCAGCGGGAGACCGTGGACACGGCGCAGCATCGGCAGCTCCTCGACGCCTTCGTGTCGGCAGCGCAGAACGGTGATGTCGCCTCACTGCAGGCTCTCCTCACACCGGACACCGTGAGCCTGTCCGACGGCAACGGCATCCGGGGCGCGGCCCGCGTCCCCGTACTGGGCCGCGCACGGGTGGCGAACCTGGCGACTGCCACGCGGAAGTTCTGGAGCGGTGCCGATATCCGTCATGTCGAGGCCAACGGACGCAGCGGAGTGCTGCTCTACCGGGACGGTACGCCCACGACGTTCATGACGATGGCGGCCTCGCCCCAGGGCATTCACCAGGTGATGTGGGTGTTCAACCCGAGCAAGATCGCGGCGTTCATCGACTCCGGTTCCAGGTGCGGAGCTTGTCCGGATTGAGGGTGACCCAGACCTGGACGACGTACGGGCCGGCGATGTCGAGGCTGATGACCGCGGCCACCTGAGGGCCGTAGCGTACGACGAGACCGGTCCGTCCGTTGACGGGATGCGTGTGCACGCTCGTCCGTGGATGCCGGGCCAGCAGGGTCAGGAGGCTGCGCGCCACTCGGGTGTTGCCGTGCACCGGTTTGATCAGCGCCCGCACCTTGCCGCCACCGTCGAAGAACGCCATGGCATCGGCGGCGAGGAGCGACGCCAGGACCGTCTCGTCCTCCGCCACGCACGCCTCACGCACCGCCCGGGCCACCGCATCGTGCTCCCGGGCCGACGTGGGCCGCGCACGCCGCACCCGCAGACTGCGCCGGGCCCGGTCCGCCAGCTCGGCACACTCCGGCTCGGTCTGGCGCACGATGTCGGCGACCGCACCCGGCGCCATCCCGAAGACGTCGTTCAGCACGAACGCCGCCCGCTCGGCCGGGGACAGGGAATCCAACGCCTCCAGCAGGACCCCGCTGATCTCCTCCGCGAGCATCCCCTGCGCCACCGCACCCGCACAGCCGGCCGCCTCCCCGACCGCACGCTCCCGGTCCCGGCGAGGCAGGGCCAGCCGGGACAGACAGATACTCCCGGCGACCTGGGACAGCCACGACCGCGGCGCCGTGATCCGTGCCCGTGCCGGATCCGGCAGCTCGAACCACCGCCGGTAGGTCTCGTCGATGACACCCTCGGCCTCACGGCCGCTGCCCAGCATCCAGTACGCGATATCCAGCAGATGCCGTCGTTCGTCCAGCAACTCCGCGATCGGTACCGCGTCATCCGTACCCGCCATACGGCATCACTCCCTTACTCAGTGAGACCGGAAAGGCGCAGATCTTGTGACATCGGCCCGACCGGGGCCGGGACCGGGGCCGGTGCCTAGGCCGATGTCGCCGTGCCGTCGAGTCGAGTGAGTCCGTCGCCGGCGAGCCGGGCGATCTGCGCTTCCTGCGGGGTGAGGGCCGAGTGTGTCGCGACGGCGCGTCGGCGAATCGTCGCTCCGGTGGCCTGGAGTTCCCGCCGCGCGCGTTCCGCGAACGCCTCGGCGCCGATCTGGCTGAGCGTGTCATGGGCGGAACTCAACTGCGCACGGGCGTCGGCTCGGCGGTTCTCGCGGCGCAGCCACTCGCCGTAGAGGAGACGGGCACGGGCGACATCCTCCAGCGGGAGGGGTTCGGATACCCGTACAACCGGATCGCCGAGCTCCTCGGCCTAGGCGTCCCCAACGCGAGGCAGCACGTCTCACGCGCCCAGGAGCGTCTCGACGCGAACCGGCACAGGCAGCCCGTGGACTCGGTGGCGCATCGGCGGCTCGTTCAGGCCTTTCTCGCGGCGGCACAGTCCGGTGACCTCGGGCGCTTGGAAGCGGTGCCCACGGCAGACGCGAGCGAGTAGCTGCTGACAACTGATTCACGGAATTTCGAGGCCCCTGCCGAAAAGCGAAGCAGGGGCCAACCGGTGTCGGACTCGTGTCGGACTGGTGTCGGAAATCAGGGGCTGATTCGCCGGGATTACTCGGGATTACTTCTGCTGCGCGAACCAGTCGGACAGCTTCGTCTCGGCGATGTGCGCGTCCGGCCCCGGCAGGAGGGTGGTCTCCTGCAGCTCGGCACCGGAGTACGGGGCGTGCGGGTCCGTGACGACGGTGCGGGGGTCGTTCTGGGCGGCGAGCGCCTTGCGGATCAGCTCGTCGAGCTGGAACACGTCGGGGCCCGCGATCTCGACCAGGCCGTTGACGGGAGTGCCGACGGCGGTGCGGCCGACGGCCGCGGCCACGTCGTCGGAGTAGATGGGCTGGAACTTGGCGGAGGACAGCCGCACGGTGTCGCCGTCGGTCGAGATGTCCGCGATCCCCTTGATGAACTCGAAGAACTGGGTGGCGTGGACGATGGAGTAGGGCATGCCGGACTCCTTGATCAGGTCTTCCTGGGCCTGCTTGGCCCGGAAGTACCCGCTCTCCTGGAGGCGGTCGGTGCCGACCACGGACAGCGCCACATGGTGCGTCACGCCGGCCTCGGCCTCCGCCTCGAGGAGGTTGGCCGTCGAGGTGCGGAAGAAGTTCATGACGGCGTCGTCCTCCCACGCGGGGGAGTTGGACACGTCGACCACGACCGCCGCGTCCTTCAGGACCTCGGCGAGACCCTCGCCCGTGAGGGTGTTGACGCCGGTGTTGGGCGAGGCGGCCACCGCCTCGTGGCCGTGCTCGTTGAGCTTGACGACCAGCTTCGAACCGATGAGACCGGTGCCACCGATCACGACGACCTTCATAGCGGATTCCTTTCGGAGGAGAATTCGGTCTGCACAACGTCTGCACCAGAAGAGACAGGGCAGGGGATCCGTGTGTGACACGCGACGCGCAGGAAATCGGGAAATTTCATTCCGCGAGTTTCCCTTCGGTCGAGACCTCTTCCATCAGGGCGGAAACCTCGTTCGGAATGTCCGGGATGCTCTCGTGGGTGACGCCCGTCGTCGGGGACCACACGAGATTGACGCGCAGCGCGGGATCCAGGTCGGGGTAGTCGCTGCGGTTGTGGCAGCCACGGGTCTCGCGCCGCTCCAGCGCCGCTTCGAGGGTGGCCCGGGCCGCCAGGGCGGCGGACTTGAGGTCGAAGGCGTGCGCCAGGTCCTGATATCCGGCGATGTCCGGGTGCACGCCGACGTCCGCCATCCGCTTCTCGATCACGGAGAGTTCCGCAAGGCCCGCACGCAGGCCCTCTTCGTCGCGTACGACCCCCGCGTGCTCGGTCATGGTGTTGCGGATCGCGCGCTGCAGGGCACGCACGTTCTCCGGCCCGTCGGCCGCGAGCAGATCGTCGATCTCCGCGCGGGCCTCGGCGATGGCCGACGCCGACCGGCGCTGCGCGGTCAGGGACTGCGAGTAGGCGGCGGCCGCCTGCCCCGTGATGCGGCCGAAGACCAGCAGCTCGATGAGACTGTTCCCGCCGAGGCGATTGGCTCCGTGCAGCCCGCTCGACGCCTCACCGATGGCGTACAGCCCCCGCACATCGGTGCTGTGGTCCTCGGGACGCACCCACACGCCGCCCATCGAGTAGTGCGCGGTGGGCGCGATCTCGATCGGCTCGCGGGTGATGTCCAGCATCTGGAGGTCGAGCATCGTCTGGTAGACGCGGGGGAGCCGGGTCATGATCGTCTGCCGGGGCAGATGGGAGACGTCGAGCCATACGCCGCCCTTGGCGGTACCCCGCCCCTCCTTGATCTCCGTGTAGGAGGCCAGGGCCACGCGGTCGCGGGTGGACAGCTCCATCCGGTCGGGGTCGTAGCGGGCCATGAACCGTTCCCCGACGGCGTTGCGCAGGATCCCGCCCTCGCCCCGGGCGGCCTCGCTGACCAGGGTGCCGGCCGCGTTCTCCGGCTCGATGATCCCGGAGGGGTGGAACTGGACCAGCTCGGCGTCGCGCAGCCGGGCGCCGGCCTCCACGGCCAGCCGGAAGGAGTCACCCGTGTTCTCGTCGCGCCGGGAGGAGGTGCGCCGCCAGATACGCGTGTGGCCGCCCGCGGCGAGAATGACCGCGTCCGCGTGGATCAGATAGCGCCTTCCGTTCGCGAGGTCGAAGCCGTAGGCGCCGAACACGGCCCCGTCATGCACCAGGAGCCGGGTGATGTAGACGCCTTCGAGCACCGGGATGTCGAGCTGCTCGGCGCGCCTGACGAGCGTGCGCTGGATCTCCAGCCCGGTGTAGTCGCCGGCGAAGGCGGTCCGCCGGAACTTGTGCGCGCCGAAGAACCGCTGGGAGATACGGCCGTCCTCCTCCCGGGCGAAGGCCATGCCGTAGCGCTCCAGGTCGTCGATGCCCCGGCCGGCGCCCTGGGTGACGATCTCGACGGTGCGGGGGTCGGCGAGCAGGTAGCTCTCCTTGATCGTGTCCGCCGCGTGCTGCTGCCAGCTGTCCTCCGGGTCCATGGTGGCCAGCGCCGCGTTGATTCCTCCGGCGGCAAGTGCCGTATGGGCGTCGTCCTTGGGGCGCTTGCCGACGGCGAGGACGTCGACACCGGCCTCGGCCAGCTCGATCGCGGCCCGCAGACCGGCGCCTCCGGTGCCGATCACCAGCACCATGGTGGAAAGACGTTGTTCGGTGATAGCCACGGTCTTCTCCGATCAGGGGGTGTCATTCAGTACGACCGGACTGCCGGCGGATCTGTGACAGAACTCCGTGGCCCAGGTACCCCCGATCGGAAAGCGGGTATCGCTGCCGGTCAGGACGCCAGCGTGATGGTCGTCGGTGTGCCCTGCCCTGCCATGCGCGCGTAGGGGCACAGCGAATCGGCCCTCCGAAGGAGGGGCACGGCGATCTCGGGGTCGATGTCCGGCCACCCGACCACCAGGTCGATGTGCAGCAGATAGCCGCCGTCCTCCGGGTCCCGTCCGAAGGCCACGGTCGCCGCCACGGAGATCGGTGCGGGGTCGAGCTCCTCCTGGCGTGCCACCAGACTCAGGGCGCCGTGGAAGCAGGCGGCGAAGCCGGCCGCGAACAGCTGCTCAGGGTTCGTCCCCCGGCCGTCTCCGCCCAGTTCGGCGGGCATGCGCAGGTCGAGATCCAGGACGCCGTCGCCCGAGCGCGCCCTGCCCGAGGCCCGCCCGTGGCTCGCCGGTCCACCGCTCACCGTCACCGTCGTGGTGTAGATGGGGGAGAAGGACTCTCCGACGTAGTCCTTCTCGATGGACAGGTCGGGCAACTGGAACGGCTCGCTCATCGGGTGCCTCCCGCGTAGAGGAATCCCAGGTCCGGGACAGCTGGTTGACCGACAAGTCATCCACCTTGTGACAGCCGCCTGTTGGGGCCGGGCAGCCGGGCGCGGCCTCGGCACGAGGCACGTCTCAATCGGTCAGCGAGGCCACGTAGGGAGCCAGCTTGGCCGGGTTCATGACCCACATGATCTGCTCGATGCCCCGTTCCGACACATCGGCGCAGAGCAGCGCCACCGCGTTCCCGTCGACGGAGACGAGGGCGGCCGGCCTGCCGTTGGCCTCGACCCAGCGGACCTCCGTCGGAGGCCAGAAGCGTGGGGCGAAGGCGGCCAGGTACTTGGACACGCGAAGACGCCCGACGACCGGGATCTTGGAGGCGCCGCGTATCCCTCCGCCGTCGGAGTAGCTGACGACGTCCGCGGTGAGGATCTGCTCCAGCTCCGACAGGCTGCCGGTCCGGGCCGCGTCGAGGAACACCTCCAGCAGGCGCCGGTGAGCGGTGGAGCTGACCGGCGCCGTACGCTCCGCGGCCAGGTGTTTCCTGGCGCGGGTGACGAGCTGACGCGTATTGGCCTCGCTCGTCTCCAGCATGTCCGCGATCCGCTTGTACGGGTAGTCGAAGGCCTCCCGCAGCACGTAGGCGGCACGCTCCACGGGGTTGAGCTTCTCCAGGAGGAGCAGCACCGCCATGTCGAGGGCCTCGGCGCGTTCCGCGCCCAGCTGCGGATCCGCACGGGTGTCGACCGGCTCCGGAAGCCACGGTCCGACGTACGACTCACGCCGCATCCTGGCCGACTGGGCGAGGTTGATCGCGAGCCGGGTGGTGACGGTCGCCAGGAACGCCGTCGGCTCCCGGATCTCGGTGCGGTCGGTCCCCTGCCACCGCAACCACGCCTCCTGGACGATGTCCTCGGCCTCCACCGCGCTGCCGAGCACGCGGTAGGCGATGCCGAAGAGCTGGGGGCGCGCTGCCATGAACTGCCTGGTCGCCTCGTCGAGGGAGTCGGCGTCGTCCTCGGCGCGCATGTGTGTCCTCCAGTCCTGGACGACCAGGCTACAAGCGGGTGCGGCAGGGTGCGCGGCCGGGATCGGCCTTCGCGGGGCCCCCGTCAGCGCCGCCCGAGCCCTACGGCCAGCACGGCGGGATCGGCCCGTTCGGGGAGTGGGACGAACCCGGAACCCGCCAGTTCCCCGATCACCTCGGCACGGGAGGCCGGCCACATCCAGAAGGTCTCGGTGTACTCGCGCAGCACCCCGCACTCGCCCCGCACCCAGTAGTCGAACCGTGTCCGGATCCGGTCCGCGTCGGCCGACATCACCATGCGCCCGCCGTACTCGTGCCCGCCGACCTGCTGGGCCGGAAGCACATGCGTGGCCTCGTGCGGGGGAAGACGGTCGGGCGGGAGCTGGACAAGAAACACCCCTCCGGCGACGAGCGCGTCGGCGACGGCCGGCCACAGGGCCCGGCGTGCGGCCGGGTGAAGACAGGCGATCGTGTTGTGGCATATGCCCACGTCGGCCACCTCTCGCAGGGCGGCCTCGGCTAGTCCGCCGGGGTGCACGGTCACCCGCATCCGCACGTCCACGGGCAGGGCTGCCAGGCGTGTCATCAGCAGGGACCGCATGGCGCGCGTGGGCTCGACGGCATGCACGGGAACCCGCGAGTCCGCGAGACTCATGAGCGTGACCCGCCCGGTGCCGGCGCCGACGTCCAGCACACCCCGACGGGCGACGCGGACATCGCGGCCGTAGAACCGGCGTACGCGTGCCCTGTCCCGGTCCGCCTGCAGGATGTCGTAGAACTCGGCACTGATCGCGTAGGCGTCCGGCGACTCCCGGCTGGGAGGATCAACGGACACATCTGCCATAAAGGGAGCATATATAGCAAGACCGGTCAGGTGGCTTGTCTGTGACAGACCCTGTCACACATACCGCCCGTGCCCGGTCTTCAGAGAGCGCAACCCCTACCGGGACCACTACGGAGGTGCACATCGTGTCTACCAAGGACTCAGCGGACGTGGGCAACGACGAGCGGCGTTCCATCGGAATGGACGCGGTGACGATGCTGCAGGACGTCGTACCGCCCCAGATCCCCGAAGGCGCATCGAGCATGACCATCCTGGTCGAGTGGCCGCCCGGTGACCCCGGCAACCCTCCGCACCGGCACTCGGGGCCGGCCTTCGGATACGTCATCGAGGGCGAGCTGCTGTTCGAGCTGGAGGGTGAGCCGGAACGTGTCGTCAAGGCCGGCGAGACGTTCTGGGAGCCGGGCGGGGACGTGATCCACTACCAGGACGGCAACGCCCGAACCGACGTGCCGTGCCGGTTCCTCGTCACCATGCTGTGTGCGCCGGGCCGGCCGATGCTCACGCTGGTCGACGAGGAGGAACTGGGCCGTCGGACCCATCTGCGCGCTCCACGCCCCGCGAACTGACCTGTGGACCGCGTTGGTAGCGTCGACCCTGTGCCGTGCCTCCCGGTACGGTGCGCCGATCGACCGAGAGAGATGCGATGTCCCCGACGATTCGCAGGGCTGTGATCCCCGCCGCCGGACTCGGCTCCCGTCTGCTGCCCCTGACGAAGGCGACACCGAAGGAGATGCTCCCGGTCGGCGACAAGCCGGTCATCGAGCACACCGTGCGCGAGCTGGTGGACTCAGGCATCACCGACATCACCATCGTGGTCTCCGGCGGCAAGAGCCTCATCCAGGACCACTTCCGCCCCAACCCCGCCCTCGTCGAGCAACTCCGGGGCGACGGCAAGACGGCCTACGCCGACGCCGTGGAGGAGGTCGCGGAGCTGGCCCGCCAGGGCCACATCACCTACCTCGACCAGTACGGCCCGTACGGCAACGGCACGCCGGTGCTGAACGCCGCCCGCTCCTTCGGCGACGAGCCCGTGCTGGTGCTCTGGCCCGACGACGTGTTCGTCGCCGAGGTCCCCCGCGCCCAGCAGCTGATCCGGGCCTACGAGCAGACCGGCTGCCCGGTGCTGGCCCTCCTGCCGATGGACCCCACCGAGTCCCAGCGCTACGGCGTGCCCATCGTCAAGGAGGACCTCGGGGACGGCCAGCTGCGCATCACCGGACTGGTCGAGAAGCCCGAGCCCGAGGCCGCCCCGTCGTCTTACGCCGCCATCGGCGGCTATGTCATCACCCCCGGCATCGTCGACGAACTGCGCGAACAGACCCGCCGCTGGTACGAGCACCGGACCGGCGAGGTCTACCTGACCGACGCCATCAACGCCTACGCGGCCACCCGCGCGGTGTACGGCCAGGTCATCAAGGGCCGCTGGTACGACACCGGCAACCCGGCCGACTACCTGGTCGCCCAGATGGCGTCCGCCCTGGCCCACCCGGAGTACGGCCCCCTCCTGCGTGGCCTGGTCGCCGGGTTGGACGACGACGGGGCCCCGGCCTCATAGCGCAGTGTTGCCTCATCGCGCCGGGTTGTCGGTGGCCGCGGTCGCTCCGTGCCCGGCGCGGATCAGGGTGATCACGGTGTCGGTCGTGCGATCGAGGTAGCTGCGGCCGTCGGGCAGCCGTTGCTCCCGGCTGATGTAGCTGCGTGGACCGAGGTGGGTGGCCGGATCGAGCCGATGCACGGTGACCTTCCCGGCGCGCCGGGCGCGGTTCCAACCACTCCTGCGGAACAGACGCCAGCGCTGCGGGAAGATCCAGGTGCCGACCCGCTCGATACGGTCGTACGCGCTGGTCAGCTGATGCACGTGCTCGGCATGGGTGAGGTCGTTGGCGCCGTTGTGGAACCCGCCGAGCGTGATCACCATGAGCGGGCAGCGAAGCCGGGTGTGCAGTTGGTCGACCGCCCCGGTGGCGACCTGCGCACCGCCGCTGTAGCTGAGCAGCACCACCGGGACACCGCTGTCGGGCCGGTAACCGGCGAGCTGCAGCTGCGTGGCGATCTGGGAGCCGACGGCCCGGTTGTACAGGGGGCGGTACCGGTGGTCGGCGGCGACGAAGATCTGCATGACGTTGTGCAGGAAGAGCAGCAGCCCGATGTGGTGGCGCAGCCACTTCCACACCGGCCGGTCGGCCAGCGGGTCGGCCAGCGGCGAGTAGGGCTGCACCTGCCCCAGCACCCGCAGTTCCGGCGCCCCGGCGAGCACGGCCTTGACCAGCTGGCCGCCGTCCCGGGTGTCCCGGAAGCGGCGTTTGCCGATGCCGTCCAGGTAGACCAGGTAGGCGTCCGGAGGCGTGTCCGCGGTCGCACCCCGGGCGTAGGGCACGCCCTCGGGGAGATCGGTGGTGGGGGCCCGGAAACCGGCGCTGTAGGACAGCACCTCGTAGCGGGCCAGCAGGCCTTCGGCGAGCAGGACCGGTCCGACCACACAGGCCCAGAGAAGGAAGTCGTTCATGAGATCGGCTCCGTCGTCCGGGGCGCACTGATCCTGACGACCAGACGCCGAACGGCCTCCACAGCGACACCGAGTCCGGTCCCGGCGACGGCCACGCAGCCCGCGGCGCCCCACCAGCCGAGCCCGGACGCCTCGGCGAGCGGGCCTGCCAGACCGGCCCCGACCCCCACGAAGAGCAGCAGGTGGAGCAGCGGCCCGAGCAACGGGAACGCGAGGACGGCGGAGAGCAGCAGCGGCGCGACCAGGCCCGCCGTCCACTCCAGCCCGTCGCCCGGTGGCGGTGAGGACACCACCAGCTCGGACAGGGTCCACGCGGTCAGCGGCCACAGCGCGAACACGGCGGCCTCGACGAGACCGGCGGTCAGCAGCGACCCGGCCACCAGAGTGCGCGGCATGCCGGGCCGACGGGCCAGCAGCGGCAGGATCCGGCCGGCGGCCTCCGACAGCCCGGCGAACAGCAGCAGGACGACGACGGACATCGCTCAGCCCCGCTGTGCCGGATCGGCGGGGACCGGCTGACGGACCCAGCCGGCGACGTGCACGTACCGTTCGAGTTCGTCGGCGGCCCGCGAGTATCCACCCGCGTCGTGCTGGGCGGCCTTGAGGCCGCCCGCGGCGGTCCGGAAGCCGGGCTCGTGCAGCAGGCGTCGGGCCAGGGATCGCACCGAGCCCTTGGCGACGTCCTCGGTACGGATCGACAGGCCCGCGCCCAGCTCGACGACGCGACGGGCGATCATCGGCTGGTCGGCGCCCTGGGGGACCACCAGCATCGGGACCCCGGCGTACATGGCCTCGTTGACGCTGTTCATTCCGCCATGGGTGATGAAGAGCGCCGCGCGGGCCAGCACCTCCGGCTGAGGCACGAAACGCAGCGGGAGCACGTTGGCCGGCAGCGGACCCAGTGCGTCCGGCTCGGTCTGCCCGGTGGAGACGACCACGGTGCCGCCCAGCGGGGCGAGCGCGGTCGCGAACGTCCGCAGCACCTGCGGGTCGGCGTTGAACACCGTGCCGAGCGAGGCGTAGAGCACCGGGCCCTGGAGCCGATCGGCCTCGAACGACGGGTCGGCCGGGCGGGCGCCGATGCTCGGGCCGACGAAACGGTACGACTCGTCGAAGTGCTCGGCGGCGGGCTGGAACGTGCGCGAGGTGTACACCAGATTGAGCGGCTGGCGGATGTTCAGCAGGTCGAGCACGGGTATCCCGCGCGCGTCGAAGCGGCGGTGCAACTCCCCGCGGGCCCGCAGGTAGCCCCGGACGTTGCGGGGCTGCTTCCGTGCCATGGCCAACAGGTCCCACGAGGCACTGGTGGGGCTGGGGACATGCCGGTTGAAGGCGAACGTGGTGAACGACGAGACGGCCGGCACACCCAGCTCGCGGGCGGCGACCGCGCCCCACAGACAGGAGCTGTCGTGGACGATCAGATCGGGCCGGTCGCGGCGCAGGTCGTCGAGCACGGCGGGCAGCAGGCGCAGGGTGGTCCGCGCGAGCGACTCCACCATCGTGACCGGCGTCGGCGGATCGGGGAGCGGCTGTTCGCCCCCGGGGTAGAGATACACCCTCGCGCCGGTGGCC
Organism: Streptomyces sp. cf386; assembly: GCF_900103585.1. GTDB lineage: Bacteria > Actinomycetota > Actinomycetes > Streptomycetales > Streptomycetaceae > Streptomyces. Next base: position 98,340 of record NZ_FNHV01000001.1, on the reverse strand, counting down.
TCGATCTCCGCACGGAACGCGGGCGAGGTGTGGTAGGTGACGGTGTGGCCGCGCCGGACCAGCTCGGTCACCACCGGCAGCGTGGGGTTGATGTGCCCGTGCATGCCGATGTTGAGGAACGCGATGGTACTCACAGGCCGGCCTCCACTACGGAAGAAATCGATGCCCCGCCTGGATCGGCGGGCGATGCCGAAGGGCCGTCGACCCGGTACAGGCCCGGCCCGTCGATGCGCAGCTCGTCGAGGAAGCGCCCCGCCGTGCGGGACGCGGTGCTGATCAGTCGCTGGGAATGGCCGAAGTCCCACGGGGCGGGCCAGGCCTCGATACCGGTGGGGAGCACGACGGTCGGGACGTGCCGGGACACCTCGTGCAGATCACGCTCGATCTGATGGCGCAACAGGAGCATTCCGGCCCGGGCGGCGATCGCACTGGCCCGGCGGCGCGGACTGACCGGGCCCGGCGGTGAGCTCTCCGGCCCGGTCGACACCACGACCACGCTGGCCGCCCCGGCCTGCAGAGCCGCCAGGACCGGCACATAGGCGATCACCCCGCCGTCGACGAGCGTCCGGCCCTCCCGGTCCACCGGAGGCAGCATGCCGGGGATGGCCGCGCTGGCCAGCAGCGCGGACTCCAGGTCCCCGCTGTCGAGCAGGGCCGGAGCACCGGTGCCCAGGTCCATGGCCACCGCCGTGAACGGGACCGCCAACTGCTCGATCCGGGACGGCAGCCCGGCCCGGGCGATCAGTCGGCGCAGCCCGCGATCGGTGAAGACACTGGCCCGCGAGGACAGGTAGCCGAGCGGATACACCTCACGGCGACGCAGCTGGGTCCACACATGGTCCAGCCACGGCGCGGCCCGGTCGGGATGGGCGGCCGCGATGGCCCCGTTGAGGGCACCCACGGAGGTTCCGATGATCATGTCCGGCGTGAATCTGCGCTGCTCCAGCGCGTATCCGACCCCGACGTGCGCCGCTCCGAGCACACCACCGGCGCCCACCACGACAGCGACGGGACGGGGGAGCGCACGCAATCCCGCCGCCGGGTCCGCGGCCGACGGGACCGGCGAAAGGCGACGTGTCCCCTTGGCTCCCGTCATGATCCACCTCTCTCGTGCCGGTGCGGTCAGCCGAACTGGCCGGGCTGGTAGTCCCCGGCGGGCTGCTGGTTGATGACGTTGATCCTGTTGTAGGCGTTGATGACGGCGAGGAGGGACATCAGGGCCACCAACTGGTCCTCGTCGAAGTACTTGGTGGCGTTGGTCCAGGCCTCGTCGGTGACACCACCGGCGGCGTCGGCGATGCGGGTGCCCTGTTCCGCCAGTTCCAGGGCGGCGCGCTCGGCCTCGGTGAAGACCTTGGCCTCCCGCCAGGCCGCGACCAGATGGAGACGCTGCGGGGTCTCACCGGCGTGGACGGCGTCCTTGGTGTGCATGTCCGTGCAGAAGCCGCAGCCGTTGATCTGGCTGGCGCGGATCTTCACCAGCTCCTGGACGGTGGCCGGCAGTGTCGAGTCCGAAAGCAGCTTGCTGGCCGAGTTGATGTGCCGCAGCACCTTTCCCGCGAGGGGGTTGCCGAAGTAGTCGAGACGCGGTTCCACGGTGTTCTCCTTGCCGAGTAGCGGGATACGCACTACTGACCGGGGCACCCCGCCGGCTGTGACAGGACGCCGTGTGTGAACTGGGTCTCACCGATGTGGTCGGGTGCCGTCGAGGCTCAACTGGCCGCGGGGGCAAGGGTGTTCGCTCTGTCCGTACGCGGGACGCGGCGGCATGTTGAAGAAGTTGCCTATGTGGCTTCTGGGAAAAGATGCGCGCTTTGTGACCGTATGGTCACCTAGGTGTTGGAGGCTAAGGCTGACCCCAGAGGAGATGGTGATATGCCGTCCATTGGCAAGGCGATCGAAGAGATCACCGACGTCCGGACCGACCTCGAAGCGGCACTCGACCCCGCTGAACCCGACGGTGTCTACCGCGACAGCCGGGAGTGCGCCGCCCTGGCGCTGCTCTCCGCAGACACCAAGCTGCTGCTGTCCCCGCCGACCCCCCGCCCCAAGAAGGGCTGAGCGGACGACGGGAGCAGGCTGAATGGAGCAGTCAGGCACTTCGGCCCTCTTGCAGGGCGCGGTGCAGGACCTTGCGACCGACGTGGTCTCCGCCCTTCGGGGCGGAGACCACGTGCGCATGTCCAGCACCGGCACCGGGACCGTGGAGGAGATCGAGGGAAGCCTCGACCTCGCGGCCGTACGCGTGTTGGGAGCAGATCTGCTGCTGCCGCACGTACTCTTCCCCGCCCCGCCCGACCCGGAGGCACTCGCCGTGTTCCGGAAGACGGTGGAGGCCTTCCCACCCCGAGCCGACGCGGCGCCCACCGTCAAGTGGAGCCACTGGGCGATGAGTCGCACTCTGCGGCGGCTCGACTCGCCCCTGACCGATGCACCGGGAGCACCCGGTGCGCCCTTCGAGGACGAGGCCGCCGAACCCGACGCCGACTGGCTCGACGCGGCGACCTGGCAGGTGCTCACCCATCAACTCGCGGTCCTGGCACCGCTCGCGGTACCCGGCGACGACTGTGCCGTGGCCCGCGCGGCAGGGCGCCGCCCGGTCGACGTGGCCCGGGGCTTCGTACGGGCCGTGCGGCGCAGGGACTATCAGCAGGCGGCCGGCGCCGGGCGCTGGCTGACCCTGCTCGACGGGGTACCGGACACACTCGGCCTCGAAGCCGGGCTGGACTTCGTGGAACTCATGGGCGGCAACGACCCCCGGGTGGCCCTACAGGTACAGGCGGCCCGCGTCATGCGGACGGCCGGAGCCCTCGTATGACCGCCGTGGGCGTGAGCGCCCCGGGCGTCGCCGAGATCCGAGAGGTGGGGGGCGCCGCGTTCGCCTGGCTGTCCGCCCACCGCGACGACTTCGCTCTTGGAGAGGACGCGCTCACCCTCGACGGCCATGTGGACGCCACCTGGAAACCGTTGGGGGAACTGGCCCAGACGTGTGCCAGCGTACGCTCGCACACGCGGCCGACCGATCCGCTGCATGCCCGCGCGGCCGACCTGTTGCGGTTCGCCTGGCAAGAGACGGGCCGGGGCGAGCTGTTCCTGCGGCTCCAACGGCTGGAGCCCTTCGCGACCTACCCGTTGGAGATCTACTCCGTCTTCGCCGCGGCCGGGTTGCGGCACGCCGGGTACGAGGCCGCGGCCGCCACGACGGCCCGTACCCGGAGCTGGCAGCTCACCGAGCAGGACCCGACCCGCCGGCTCGGCGTCCTCAGAGCCGAGCGGCGCAGCGGCATCCACCGGCCGGAGCGGGCCACGCAGGCGCTGCGGCGCACTTGGCTGGGCGGACTTCCGGAACCGTGGACCTTCGAGCGCTCCTCGGGGTACGCGCTCACCCACGTCGTCTTCCACCTCACCGACTGGGGCCGCACCCCCGAGGGCGTCCCCGCCGACCTCGCCGCCTACCTGGACCAGTGGCTGCCGTCCTGGCTCGACACCTGCCTGGACGCCGGTATGTGGGACCTCAGTTGTGAGCTGCTGGTCGTGGCCGCGAGCCTGCCGCGCCCGCCCGACCCGGCGACACTTCAGCACGCCTGGACCCGGATCGCGCGGGCGCAGCGCGAATCCGGCGCGCTCCCGGAGCAGGACTTCGGGGACGACCCCGGGGCGGATCGGGAGCCTGACTTCCTGCGCTGCTACCACTCCACCCTGATGGCCGCCTTCGCGGCGGCACAGACCGTCAAGTGCCTGAGCGGCGAGGACGATGAAGGACAAGGAGTGCCCGGATGACCGACACCCGACTCGTGCACAACGTCGGCGTCCGCGCCCTGGAATGGCTGTGGGCCCATCGCGACGGATTCCGCCTGGAACCCGACGTCGACCCCGAAGTGGGTTTCCTGGAGCGCTTCAAGCCGGTCGGTGAACTGGCGCTGATCTGCCGGGTGCTGTTCCGCGAAGGCGTCGCCGGATCGCGGCAGGCCGACCTCGCGCGCCGGCTCCTCGACCACACCTGGCGGCACACCCTGGACGGCGGTCGCATGCTGGTGCGCGGCCAGCGCATCGAACCGCTCTCACCCATCCCGTTCGAGGTGTACCTCCCCTACAAGGAACTCGGGTACAGCGAGCCCGAGGTGGAGCGTGCCACCGTCCTCTACCACCGGCTCGACAGCTGGGCGGCCCTCGAACTGGACCCGACCCGCCGCCTCGGACTGTCCGCGTTCCAACGCCGCTTCGGCCTCACGCCCCGCATCCCCGAGGCGGATGTCGTCGGCTCCACCTGGCTGGGCCGGACACCCGAACCCTGGACGGTCAGCGGCCACATCGCCTACGACCTCACCCACACGGTGTTCCACCTCACCGACTGGGGAGAGCACCCCGAAGACCTGCCGCCGGACATCGCCGACTACCTCGCCACCTGGCTGCCGGTCTGGATCGACGACTGGCTGGACCTGGAGCGCTGGGACCTGCTCGGCGAACTGCTCGTCGTCGACGCCTGTCTGCCCCGCCCCACCCTGGACGAACGGGCCTGGCAGGGCTTCGCCGCCGCACAGCAGCCCGACGGCGCCATGCCCGCCGTACGGACGATGCCCGAGGGCGAACCGGACGAGGTGTTCGACATGATCTACCACCCCACGCTGGTCGCCGCCTTCGCCTCCGTGCTGGCCACCTCCCGGGCCCTCGCCGAGCTGACGCACGCCACCCCATGACCGTCCGGTCCACACCCTGGCCGGGCATCGCCGACGACCCGGACGAGGCCCGCACGGGCGGCGACCCCGGCAGCGACGACGCGTGGCGCGAGCGGCTGGAGAGCGCGGTCGACGCCGTGGACGCCCCCGACGTCGTCTTCGCCGTGTCCCGGTCCGGTCGCCGCATGCTGCACTGCGGTGGCAGCACCCCGCCCCCACCCCTCCCGCGGCAGGACCTGCGCTACGAGATCGGCTCGGCGTCCAAGGCGTTCACCGGACTCCTGTTGGCCCGGCTCATCCAGCGCGGCCTGCTGACCGGAGGCGAGCCCGCCACCGTCTGCCTGGACCCGGGCCGGCGCACGGACACGGCCCCGGTGACGCTCGCTCACCTCATCACCCACACCGCCGGACTGCCCGCCCTGCCGGCCGACTTCTATCCGCGGGCGCTGCCTTCCTGGCGTACCAACCCCTACGGCCGCTACCCGGCCGAGCGGGTCACCGACGCCTTTCTGCGCCATCGCTCCCGGCACCGGCCCGGCACCCGCTGGCACTACTCCAACTTCGGCGTCGCCGTGCTCGGCCACGCCGTCGCCGCCGCGACCGGAACGACATGGGCCGACCTGCTCGGCGCTCATGTGCTGCGCCCGCTCGGCCTGAGCGGCACCGCCCTGACGGCGGAGGACCCCAAGACCGACGCCGTCGGACACGGCAAGGACGGGCACACGCCAACCCTCGCCTTCGACGCCGGCGGCTTCGACGCGGCGGGGGCCGTCCGCGCCACCCCGCACGACCTGTTGACGTTCCTCGAAGCCCACCTCGACCCGGCCGGCTCCCCGCTCACCGAGTCGCTGCGGGCGGTGCGCACGCCGGTGCTCCGGCGCGGACTGGATCGCCGGCACATCCACACGGTCTCGTGGTTCCGGCATCCGACCGACGGCGGACCCATGTACTTCCACAGCGGGGCGACCCTCGGCCAACAGGCCTTCCTGGGCTTCAGACCCGACACGGGCACCGCCCTGGTCGCGCTGTGCACCCGCCGCTTCCGCGCCCGCGACGCGTTCGTCGCCACCGCGTACGCGCTCCTCGCGCAGCAGTAGCGGAGCAGCCGGGGGCCTGGTGGGGAAACGAGAACGGGCGGTGCGGGAGCAGGCTCCCGCACCGCCCGAGCAGTACGACTCCTACAGCCGCTCCCACAGGGCCGGAGTCGCGACCGGCGACCACCCGCCCTGTGCCTGGTGGGACTGTAGACACTGGTACCGCACACCCGCGTGGGTCACGGTGGCGCCGGCCTCGTAGACCCGGCCCGCGGCCCAGGTCTCCGCGGCGTTCTCCGGCGGAGCGGGCGTGCCGGACTGGGTCGGCGCGGTCTTCAGGACGAGGCCGAAGTCGCTGAGGATCGGGTTGATCGGCTGGTAGAAGGTGGTCCCGCCGCTCGTGCAGTTACCCGAGCCACCGGAGGTCACACCCTGTGCCTGGGAGCCGGAGACGTAGGGGCCGCCGGAGTCACCCGGTTCGGCGCACACCGTGGTCTGGGTGAGGCCGTCGACGGTGCCCTGGGCGTAGCTGACACTCGTGTCGTGCTGCTGGATGGTGCCGCAGTGCCAGCCGGTGGTGGAGCCGGAGCGGCAGATCGACGCCCCGACGAGCGCCTGGACCGAGCCGGTGACCTGCGTCCGCTGGCCGCCCTCTCCCTTCACGTCGGCGGTGGCCGTCCAGTCGCTGTTGACGGCGATCCAGGACATGTCCTTGTTGGGGAACGTGGACGACTGGAACGTGCCCTGGTTGGCCATGTTGTAGCCGGTGGTCGAGTCGCCCTGGTCGCCGCAGTGGCCCGCCGAGGCGAAGCCCTGCTGCTGGTCCTTGGTGACGGAGAACCCGATGGAGCAGCGGGCGGAGCTCTCGATGTAGTAGGCCTCGCCGCCCACAACATCCGCCAGCAGCCGCGGCCGCATGGTCGACACACGGACGCCGACGTCCTTGCCCTCCAGGCCGGCGGCCTTGATGAAGTCGGTGGCCGCCGACTGCTTGGTCGCCTGTACGACGACCCGGTTGGCCGGTACGTCCACGTACCAGACCGGTGTGTCGCGTGTCTTGGCGGTGCGGGCGGTCGAGTCCAGCGTGTTCTTCAGCGTTTGGAGTTCGGCCAACGTCCGCTTGACGACCACGGCCTTCGCGCCCTGTGCCTTGATGGCGGACACGTCGGCGGCATCGGTGGTCGCCACGGTGAGCTCGGCGGACGTCGCCCCGCGCACCCAGGCGCCCGCGAAGTGCTTGCCGAGGGCGTTGCGGAGGCGACCCGCACGGGCGCCCGCCTCCGCCTCGTTGACCAGCCGTTCCTCCGCCTGACCCGGCTTCAGGTTCAGATCACGCTCCATGGCGCGCAGCACCGCCGCCGGCGGCCGGTCGGCGCCGAGGGTCTGCGCGGCCGTGGACGCGGGCGCGGGCGGCGGCGCGGCCGTGGCGGCCGAGGTGGCGCCGGTGAGGACGAGGGTGCCGAGAGCGGTAAGGGCGACGCGGCGGCCGGCCGCGGTGTGTCTGCCGAGCATGGCGATGTACCTCCATCGAGTACGAGTGGGATGTCGGCCATGCCAAGGCCTTGACGGAAAGGCATGTCGCGATGCAAGGAGAGACGTTTTTTCGCGCTTTGGGGGACGCCTGGGGTGCCATGTGCGCTAGCGGACAGGGACAGGGACTGGGACGGGGGAGCGGGAGGGGGGAGGGGATCGTGGCCGGGCGCGGGATGGCTCCGTGGGTGGAGAGGGGGTCAGGCCGACGTCGTGCTCTCCCGCGCGCGTGCCGTGCGCAGGCGGGCCTCGGCCAGGTCCACCGCTGCCTGGGTGGTCGTGACGCCCGTTCGGCGCGCCTGGGCGATCACTTCGCCCAAACGGGCGCCGACCTGACGGACACTTCGCTCGGCCCGCGCACGGTCGTGGCCCAGGATCTGCTCCTCCAGGAAGACCAGCCCGCCGGCGTTCACGCAGAAGTCGGGGGCGTACAGGATTCCGCGGTCCGCCAGCGCGGCGGCGTGCTCGGGCGCGGCGAGCACGTTGTTGGCGCCGCCGGCGATGATCCGGCAGCGCAGCTCGGGCAACGTGGCGTCGTTCACCACGGCGCCCATGGCGCAGGGCGCGAGGACGTCGCAGTCGGTGCCCACCGCGGCTCCGGGGGCGACGACGTGGGCCCCGAGGCGTTCCGCCACGTCGGCGGCCCGCTTCGCGTCGGTGTCGGCGACGACCAGCTCGGCGGACTCGGCGGCGAGCAGTTCGGCGAGCGCGGAGCCCACATTGCCGACGCCCTGCACGCACACCCGCACCCCGGCGAGAGTGCCGTCCGCGCCGTCGGCACGCAGACAGGCACGGATGCCTTCGAGCACGCCGAGCGCCGTCATGGGCGACGGGTCCCCGCTGTCGCACACCGGAGACGCCTCGCGTCCGATCACCTTCAGGTCGGCCTGGGTCGTACCGATGTCGTTCACCGGGATGAAGCGCCCGCCGAGCGTGGCGATGAACCGGCCGTGGGCGCGCAGCAGTTCCTCCGACTTGTCGCGCGCCGGATCCCCGATGACGACACTCCACCCGCCGCCGAGGCCGAGCCCGGCGGCCGAGGCCTTCAGCGTCATGGCCCGCGCCAGCCGCGCCGCGTCGTCCAGCGCCGCGTGTTCGTCCTCGTAGGCGTGCATGCGTACACCGCCCAGGGCCGGCCCGAGCGTCGTGTCGTGCACGACGACCACGGAGCGCAGCCCGGTGCGGGCATCGTGGCTGAACAGGACCTGCTCGGCGCCGTCGGCACGGAGCCGGCCGAAGACGGTCGCGTCGGTCGTGTCGGTCGCGTCGTGGTCCGGAGTCGTCATCGGGCGATCCTCCCAAGGCCGGCCGGCGCTTCGCAGCCCAGGGAGGCCAGTTGGGCGAGGCCCTCTTCGGCCCGTTCGGGCAACAGGACCAGGGTGCAGGCCCGTTCGAAGGCGGCGTCGATACGTTCCCACCCCGCGAGCGACTCCCGCAGGGCGTCCCGGTCGTCGTGCAGCCGGCCGGCCGCGCGGGCCAGACAGGCGGCGGCCCAGGCGTTCTCGGTGCCGGCGGGAGCCGCGGCGGCGAGTCGCTCGCGGGCGTCGGGGAGTCCGGCGACCGCTGCGGCCTCGGCGGCGACGGCCCAGGAGTAGGCGTCGTAGAACTGATGCGTGCCTTGTGACCAGGGCGCCACCGCCGCGAGGTCCACGGCCGAGGCGAGAGCGTCCTCGACCGCCCCCGTGTGCAGGGCGACCCGCACCTCGGCGAAGGCGGCGAAACTCGCCGCGATGCTCCGCGGATCCCACGGCTCGGCCATGTCCCGGGCACGCTCGCGCCATTCCCGATGCCTTCGGCCGCCCTCCCCGCCACCGCGCAGACCGTGCACCAGAGCGGCTGCATGCACGGCCGGAGCCATCCAGCGGGCGGTGGGGCTGCCCGCCCGCTGCCAGCCGTCCCACATGGCGTCCGCGTACTCCAGCGCCTCGTCGAACCTGCCGGACAGCGCGAGCGGCACCACGCTCTTGCTGGCCCTCATGTAGAGACCGCTGAGCGGATCGTCCCAGGCCCGACTGGCCGCCGTCACCGCGCGAGGCAGATCGCCGGCGGCCACGGCGGCCAGCGGCACCACATGCAGGGTGTCGATGATTTCGAGGCCGATCCGGGGATCGTGCCGGGGCAGCCGGTCGAAGAGCCGAAGCCGCTCGTCGCCGAGCCGGTGCGCCTCGCGGAACCGGCCGGCCACGCCGTAGCCGCTGCACACCGCGTCGATGGCACCGGCGATCAGCACCGGATCGTCGGCAGCCCGCGCCTTCTCCAGCGCCACCTGAGCCAGTTCGGCGTCCGGGGTGGTCTTCTGCCCGGTCGCGTTCCATGCCTCGGCGGCTGCCAAGTACGCGGCGACGAGCCGGTCACCGGGCGGCGCGACCCGCCTGGCCTCCTCCAGCAAAGTGAGCAGTTCGTCGTACGGCACCAGGTCGGTGAACGTCGCGGGAAAGCGGCTCCCGACACAGGCGGCGAAGGAGAGCGCGACGGCCTGCGCGGCCGTGTCCCCGGCGCCGGCCGCGAGTTGGGCCGCTTCCCGCAACAGCGGGTGGGCGAGGTCGCCGCGGTGCTCGGCCATCGCCACGTCCGCCGCCGCACGCAGGTCGGCCGCCGCTTCGGAGGGGGAGGCCGCGAGGACACCGGCGCCCCGGAAGCGCGTCCGGGCCTCCACGAGGAACTGCCTGGAGTAGCACAGCCGGGCCAGGGCGCGGGCGAGTCGGTGCGGGCCGGGCGCGGGGTGTGTGTCAGCGGCGTCCAGTGCTGCGCGCAGGTCGTCGGCGACGAGGTCGAAGCGGGCGGGCCAGTGTGGTGTCGGGCGGGTTGCGGGGTGGGGCCGGTGGGTTCCGGTTGTGGGTGGTGGTGGGGGCGGGGCGTCGTCGGTGGAGGCGAGACGCGTTGGCGGGTGCCGTGTTGGCCGGACTGGGGGTCGGGGCTGATCGGCTCCGGTCGTGTCGGATGCCGTGTGCACTGTGTCCAGTGGCGCGCGCACATTCCCGGTGACCAGGTCGAGTCGGGTCGGCCGACCTTCCTGATCAGGCCCGTCCCCTACGCCCGCGGCGGCCTCCAGCTCGGTGGCCGTCGTGATGGCCCAATCCAGATGGCGGGCGCGGCAGTTCGCCGTCTCGCCCTCGGCGGTGAGGCGTTCCAGGGCCATGGTCCGCACCGCGGGGGGCATGCGCCACAGGTCGGTGTTGGAGGCGCCGCGCACGAGCAGCGCGCGGGCGGTGAGACGGTTGAGGAGCGCGGTCGTGTCGGTGATGTCGGTGCCGTCGACGGCCGCGATCGCGTGTGCCGCCGCGGCGTCGAAGCCGCGCAGGAACACGCCGAGTTGCCGGAGGGTGCGGCGCTCGTCGGCGTTGAGCAGGCCGTAGCTCCAGGCGAGGGCTGCCTCGGGCCCGGCTTCGGGGATGTGCCGGTCGTCGGGGACCGCGCCGGACAACTCCGCGTGCCCAGCGATGAGTTCGACGGCCAGCGGCGTGCCGCCCCAACGGGAGCACAGCCGGTCCACGAGCCTCCGATCGACTTCGACTGTCGGTGCCCGGTCCAGGAACAGTTCCACCGCGCCCGAGTCCGACTCCTCCGTCACGGGGAGGGCCCGCACCTCCAGGACGTGCTCTCCGGCGAGCCCGAGGGGTGCGCGGCCGGTGGTCAGGACAGTGAGCCCGGGGCAGCCGTCGAGCAGTCGGCCGACCAGGCCCGCGACGGCGTCCGGTCGGTGCTCGCAGCCGTCCACGACCAGCAGACAGCGGCCCTCACCCAACCGCTCCTGGAGCGCTTGCTCCAAGGGCTGCCCCGGCCGCTCGGTCACTCCCAGCGCGGCGGCCACCGCCTGGGCGAGGAACTCCGGTCGTACGGGAACGAGTTCGGCGAAGCCCCCGCCGCCGGGGAACTCCTGCGCCACCTCGGAGGCGACGACAGAGGCGAGCCGGGACTTGCCCATACCGGCCGGACCGATGAGCGACACGAGCCGCTCCCGGCCCAGAGCCGCCCGGACGGCGGCGCGTTCGGCGGTCCGCCCGACGAAGGATCCCGTCTCCCACTCGGGCACCGCTGATCGGGCGTCTGTCGGCGTTTCGGATGCCTCAACGGCGGAGTCCATGGGGGTTCTCCTCCTCGTCACGTGGGTCGGTCGCGGTCGCCGGGGCGGGCGCGCTGTGCCGGGGGTCGTGTGGATCGGTGGCGGATTCGCCCTCTGCCGAGGGGACGGGTCTCTCCGCCGGGGAGACGGGGGTCGCGGCGCGGCGCGTCGGTATCGGCTCGACGCCGGGCGCCGGTGTCCGCTCCGCGCCGGGCGCAGGCGTCGGTGTTCGCTCTGTGCGCGCCGTCCGGCGGGAGACCGCCACGCCCGCCAGACACAGCGCGCCACCCGCCAGCGCCGCCGGACCGGGCACCTCGCCGAGGAACAGCCACGACATCAACACGACGACGACCGGCACCAGATACGTCGTCGCGCCCATCCGTCCGGCCGTCGTGCGGGCCAGCGCGTAGGCCCAGGTGGTGAAGGCGAGGGCCGTCGGGAACACGCCCAGGTAGACCATGCCGAGCACGGCGCGCGTCGGTGCCGCGGCCAGGTCCTGCAGCAGCGCACCCGCGAACGGCAGGCACGCCACCGCGCCCACCGCGCAGCCGAAGGCGGTGACCTGCAGCGCGGAGGCGTGGCCGAGAGCGGGCTTCTGGGCCAGCACTCCGGTGGCGCAGCCCACGGCGGCGAGCAGACAGAGCAGCACGCCGACCAGCGGGGCCCGCCCCGCGTCCGAGCCGGCGAGGCCGACCAGGGCAGTACCCACGAAGGCCAGCGCCACACCGGCCAGCAGCCGCCTCGGGAACCCCTCGCGCAGCAACCAGCCGCTGAGCAGCGCGATCAGGATCGGCCCGATGTTCACCACCAGGGACGCGGTACCCGCGTCGACCCGCTGCTCGCCCCAGTTCAGTGCGACGAAGTACACGCCGAACCACAGCACTCCCGAGCCGACGATGCCCGGCCACGCGGCGCGCGGCGGCAGCCCTTCGCCCCGTACGGCCACGAAGGTGCCCAGCACTGCCGCGCCGACCAGAAGCCTGCCGAGGGCGAGGGCGCCCGGGGCGAAGTGCGGGGCGGCGTCGCGGATGACGACGAACGCCGAGGCCCACAACAGCACCGTGACCCCGGCCGCGAGCGCCGCCCGCCCTTCGTCGCGCCGCCATGCCCGCGCGGTCCGGACCGCCATGGCCGCCGCTCCCTTCTGCTGCCTCGTGCGTCGCTGTCTCGTGCGTCCTGCCACGCTGTTTGCGGGGTTGGTGACTTCATTCCGTCGCGGGCGTCCTGCCCGGTACCGCGGCGAGGACCAGGATGGTCGCGGCCAGCGAGCCGGCGGCGAATACCGGCCAGACCTGGTGTCCCAGGTGGATGAAGAGCCAGCCGCCGACGACCGGGCCGACGGCGGCGCCGAGGCTCCAGATGAACTGGAAGCCGCCGATGTAGTGGGCCTTGAGGCCCGGCGGGCCGGCGATCCCCGGGTACGCCATGGCGGCCGGGCCTCCGATGATCTCCCCGAGGGACCAGATCAGGGTGCCGAGCAGGATGACGGCCGGTCCGAGCGGCAGCCCGTACAGCGCGACGCCGGCGCTGAGCAGGACCAGCGTGAGCGAGATCGTCAGCCGGTGCGGCCACGCCTGGGTGACCTTCGTGAGTATCAGCTCGAAGCAGATCACGATGAAGCCGTTCAACGAGACGGCCAGTGTGTACCAGAGGACCGCAACGCCCCTGGCCTTCACGTCCAGCGGCAACGTGGACAGGTACTGCGCGTACACCATGGCGTAGAGCAGCATCGCCACCAGGTAGAGCACATAGCGCCGGTCGCGCATCATGGCCGCGTAGCCGCCTCGGCTCGGCGCTCCTTCAGCGGCCTCGCTGTCGACCTCCGGCTTCGGCTGCGCCGAGCGCGGCGGCAGCGTGCGCCAGGCGATCACCGCGTAGACCAGGGCGATGAGCGCCTCGCACCAGAAGACCAGGGTGTAGCTCTGGTCGCCCAGGTTGAACAGCGCGAATCCCAGCAACGGGGCGACCGTTGCGCCCAGGTTGATGCCGAAGCGGTACATCGCGAAGATCATCACCTGCCGGTCGGCAGGGGTGAGATCGGAGAGCAGCGTGGCGGACGCCGGGCGGTAGAGCTGTCCCACCAGGCTCACCAGCGCCACCGCGACCAGGACCAGACCGTACGACGGCAGGTGGATCATCGCGGCCATCAGCACACTCGCGCTCGCCATGCTGATGACGCTGGCATTGCGGGCGCCGAGCCGGGTGGCCAGCGCCCCGCCGAAGAACACCCCGACGATGGCCCCGCTGCCGTACACGCCCAGGGCGAAGGCCGCCTGGCCGGTGGAGTAGCCACGGGAGGCGAGGAAGAGCACGAGGAAGATGTTGAGGAAGCCGCCGAGACGGTTGACGAACACCCCGACGAGCAGCGTCTTCGCCGCGAGCGGGGCCTGCCGGAAGGTCGCTCCTACGGTGACCTGCTCGGCCCTCTCGGCGGCCTCCTGGGCGACGCCGCTCATGGGCGTCCGCCGGTGACGACTCGGATCCGGGCGCGCACACGCGCTTCGAGGTCGTCGAGTTCCTCGGGCGTGGGCGCGTCGATGAAGAAGGTGACGGACCGGTCGTCCGAACTGGACAGCGGCTCCAGCAGGTTGCCGCGTTCCTTGAGGACCAGTACGGCGCGCAGGGTCGGCGGGTCGTCCACGGCGCCGGGCTTGATGTCCGGCCAGGCGCCGCTGTCGCTGATCCACTCGGCGCGCACGCCCGGCCAGTCGACGGTGACGTCCTCAAGCGTCCCGGGGTCGTGCTCCAGGTAGACCTGGCGCGTCCAGCGGCGGGGCTGCGGGTAGCCCGCGGGCTCGCCGAGCGCGATGCGGAGGATCTCCGGTTCGAGGGGGCGGCCGGTGGCGAGCTGGTACAGCACCAGCAGTCCGTCGCCGGGCGTGCGCGCCGCCACCTCCATCAGGAAGGGGCGGCCGTCGTCGTCGACACGCCACTCCGAGTGCGTGATCCCGTCCTCGAAGGCCAGCCCGGCCAGCAGCCGTCGGTTGGCGTCCAGCAGGGCCTCGCGCAGCTCGTCGCGTGCGCTGGGGACGCTGTGGGCGAGTTCGACGAAGGTCCGGGAGTGGCTGTCCGTGGTGTCCTTGCCGGTCACCGACGCGAAGATCACCCGGCCGTCCTGGATCAGGCTCTCGACGGAGAACTCCGGGCCGACGACCTTCTGCTCGACGAGGACGACCTCGTGGTCCGGGTACGTGGCGAGCCGCTGACGCAGTTCCTCCGGCTCGGTGACGGTCACCACGCCCGAACTCGACGCCCGCGAGGCGGGTTTGACCACCGCGGGGTAGCGCACCGCGCTCAGGTCGGTGGTCTCGCGCTCCCCGGCCGGGACGGTCACCGAGGCCGGACCGAGCTCGGGAACGTACCACCGCTGCAGGTACTTGGCACGGCTCGCCCGGCTGGCCCGCAGCCCGGGCGAACGCACCCCGAGGCCGTCGGCGAGCAGCCCGGTCGGCTCGGCCAGGTAGTCGCCGACGGCGTACGCGCCGACGATCGTGTACGCCTCCCGCCACACGGCGGTGCGGGCGACGGCACCGGCGACGAAGGCGCCCTGGACGGTGAAGTCGCCGGTGACGAAGGCGATGTCGGTGATCTGCGAGGCGGGGTTGGAGGTGTCGGCCATCGCCTCGGCCGCCTGTTCCCGGTACGACTCGGCGGTGATGACGAGGATCTTCAGGCCGCGCCGGGAGAGCTCGGTCAGGTACAGGGGGTTGCGGCGGATCACCATGAAGGAACCGGTCAGGATGAACGCCCTGGGCCTGTCGTCGGCGGGGGCGTGGCGGGGAGCGGCATCGGGAGTGGGGGCGGGGAGGGCTTCGGTCATGGCTGCGTGTTCTCCTGGTTTGGGTTCTGCCTCGTTCGGTGGTCGGACTCGCTGGGGGCTCCCGGCCTCGCGGCGGATCGGACGACCCACGGCGGATCGGACGACCCGCGGCGGATCAGATGACCAGTTCGGCGTCCGAGGCGTCGGCCGCGGCGGCGACCTGATTCAGCAGGGGCTGTTCGAGGAAGTAGGCGAAGGACGCGTAGCCCCGCCAGACCCGGCGCCACTGCTCCGCCACGGCCGCGTCGCCGAGCGTGCGCCGGACGCCGTCGAGGTGGGAGACGATGATGTCGGCAGCCTGCTTGGCATGCCCGGCGGAGAAGTTGTCGATGGTCAGATGGGCCTGCTCGTAGCAGGTGTCGATGCCGTGGTGATGCAGCTTCTGGATCTCGTGCAGCCGCATCTCGCCGGATCCGAACATCTCGATGGCCAGGTTGTAGCCGAGGATCTCGTTGTAGAACCGGTCGGGGAACAGACACATGCACAGCTGCTGGATCGCGAACCCGTAGAGGTCGTCGGGGAGTTCGTCCTGCTCCATGAACGCCTCGTCACGGATGTGCGGCAGCTCGATCCCGGCGCTGGCCAGGACCCGGTGGGTCAGGGTGATGTGGTTCTTGCGCAGGTCCCCGTTGCCCATCTCGTCCGCGTAGATCGAGAAGAGCATGCCGTCGCTCTCGCGCTCGTCGTGCCCGAGGCCGACCAGCCGGTGCAGCCAGGCGCCGTCGATGAGATAGGTGAGGTAGTACGTGGTCTGGCGGAAGAGCACCTCGTCGCGGTCGGGTATCTCCTCCAGCGGCCGGTACGGCTCGACGAGCTTCTCCCAGTAGATCCGCTCGGCCCGCTCGTACAACGCCCTGGGGCTGTAGTCGAACCACGTCGCGTCGGTGTACTTGCCCTCACGTCCGTGCACGAACAGGATCTCCGCGTCCCGGAAGCACTGTTCGGCCCGCTGCGCGGCGAGCGGGAGGGTGTTGGGGAAGTTCTCGATGTTGACCAGCCGGTGGAACAGCTCGCGATGATCGCTGGGCTCGGCCTCGGCGACGATGACGTCGGCGGGGGCGCTGCGCGCGAGCGCGGAACTCCACCGTTCGGCCCGTACGTCCCCCACGGTGGCGGGCGAGATTTCGATCTCGGGCCGCTCACCCGCCTGGACACTCGCCGCCCAGGCACGGAACGCCGCGGCCTCCCGCTCATCGAAGATCCCGAACATCGGCCCGCCGAACTTCATCGCATCGGTGAACCGACAGGCACCGTCCCCGGAACCGGTGGGTCGCAGATGCCGGGAGTCACGGAAGTCGGCCAGGAAGGCGGCCAGGTCTGTGGCCGCGAGTTCGCTGCGGGTGGGGGGCGTTGTGGGGCTGTCACCGGAAGACGCGCTCTCGTCCGGGGCTGCACCGTATGGCGCGCTCTCGCCCCCGGCATCACCGAACCCGCTCTCGACCCGCCCCCGCCCAGGCGCGCGGAAGATGTCCGACAGCAGGCTGTCGCCGACGCGTACGCCGCCGTGCTGGGTGCCCGCCAGGGGAGCATGCCGGGCGATGATCTCGGCCACCTTCGACTCCAGGGTGAGCCCCGCGCGCCAGGAGGCCAGCTCGGCGAGCATGGTGACGTGCTCCTGCTCCAGCTCCAGCGTCAGCTGTACGGCCGCGCCCAGCCGCCGTAACTCGTCCGGGCCGGCCAGGTCCACGAAGGCGGCGAGCGTGTCCAGCAGTTCCTGCCCGGGCAGCGGAGGCGCGGTGCCCAGCAGCAGGTCGTCGGTGCCGAGAGCGTGGAAGACGAGGTGCACGCCGACGACTTCGGGCAGGAAGTTGCCGGGCAGTCGGGAGAGGGCGAGGTAGAAGCAACCGTGCAGGGCGGTGAGCGGCCGGGCCCGCGCCTTGTCGAGGAAGTCGACGGCGGCGATGGAGGGCAGGTAGACGCCCTCGGCCTCCATGGCCCGCCGTCGTAACTGGGCCAAGCCTCGCTTGGGGTTGCCGTCTCCGCGCAGCGTCAGATGGTGGGCGAACAGGCGGTTGACGATGACGGAGGGCTGGGTGGCGGGCTGTGAGACGGCGTCGAGCCAGCAGCCGTCCAGCAGGGCCAGGGGCGAACGCTCCCTTACGACGGCCTCGCGCAGCTCGGGCTCCAGACGGCCGAGCGAGTCGATCGTCCCGGCCAATTCCGCGCGTATCTCGTGGACTTGGGCGGCGACGGCCGCGACCACTGCTTCCGGACCGACCTCGGGATCGCCGTCCGCATACGGGCCGTCGGCCGGCAGAAAGGCGTCGAGGACACGCCGGGCGAGCAGTAAGGACGCCTCGGACTCCTGGTCGCGCAGGAGCCGTTGGAACAGGTCGGCCGGCTCCAGTGAGGCTGCCGCCGCCTCGTCCCGACCCGCTCGGCTGAACTCGAACGGGCGGCGGGGGAGGGCGGCGATGGTGTCGGGCAGGACGAAGGGCACGAAGGCCCGGTCTCGACGCCCTGCGTGTGTGGTGTGTGCGGTGGTCATTCCCGGGCTCCCCTCTTCGCGGGACTACGGTTCTTCGCGGGACTGCGGGTCTTCGCGGGACTACGGGTCTTCGCGGGACTACGGGGTTTCTCGCGCCTCTTGGCGGCAGCGGCCCGTTGGGGCGTCATGCGCGGTGGGTCTTGCGCAGCAGCACGCCGATGCGCTGCCCGGCGACAGCGGAGGCGAGCATGTAGTGCCGGCCGGGTTCGATCTGGCCCATGGCGGCCCGGTCGGCGAGGTTGATCAGCGGGTCGGCGGCGAAGCAGTGCCCGACGCGCGTGATGTTGTCGGTGTACAGCTGCGCCTGCGTGAACCCGGCCTGGAGTTCCTTCATCACCACGACGGGCTTGAAAATGTTGGCGTGCATCAAGCCGGCGACGTCGCCGAGCTTCATGCCAACAGGGGCCAGGAGGCGGTCGTTGACCGTCCGGGCGAGGTCGGAGCTGATCTCGTTGGAGTGGTCGAGGCTCAGTCTGTCCTGCGCGGTGGCACAGCCGAGGACCTCGTACCCGGCGTCGGTTTCGCCCCCGGGTTCGCCCTCGGCCGCGATCAGGCAACTGGCCGCCGCGTCGCTGAACAAGGCGTAGCTGACCATGCGGTCCGCCTCGTCCGCGACGGCGTCGGTGGTGACGACCAGGACCCTGCGGTGGCGCCCCGAGGCGACGAAGGCGGTGGCCGTGTCGATGGCGGCCAGCAGGTTGACGCAGCGGTTCATGTTCTGGCCGTAGAACGGGATGTCGCCGAGACCGGCCTCGGTGAGGAAGGTCTGCATGAACCGGCCGTGGACCTCCGAGGGCCCCGGGATCCGGGTGGAGCACAGAACCACCGCGTCGACCGAGGACGGGTCGGCGCCGGCCGCGCGCAACGTGGCCGTCGCGCTGTCGGCCGCCATGCTCTCCAGGCTCCGCTCGGCGCGGCGTACCGTCCCCCACCCCCACAGGCCGGGCTTCGGCGGCATACGGAACTCGGCCGCCCGGGCCGGCAGATCGGCTATCTCGGAGTGGTGCACCTCGGTCTCGCCGAGGACGTACTGCGGCCCGTACAGCCGCACTTGGGGTGTGCTCATGAGCATTGCCTCCGCTGTTTGTCAGGCCCAGGTCTCCGGGGTCGGTTCGCTGTGCTGGGCCTCGGGGGTCGGTACTCCGGCCGCGGCCCTGGGTTCCGGGACCGGCCGCCAGCGCTGGCGTCTGGTCCCGGCGTCTGGTCCCGGCCTCCCGACTTGCGGTCCGCAACGGCCTCCGGCTGCGGCGTCTGGCCCTGGTGCCCGGTCCCGGCTTTCGGGGACCGCCCTTCCGGCCCCGGCTTTCGGGGACCGGCCTGCCGGGACCGGACTTGGGGTCCGGCCCAGGCGTCCGGTCCTGGTCTCCGAAGCCAGGGTCTGGTCCGGCGTCCGGCCCAGGTTCT
>NZ_FNHV01000001.1:0-79271 GCF_900103585.1 Streptomyces sp. cf386 | reverse complement strand
GGCCTTCCGGCCCCGGCCTTCCGGCCCCGGCCTTCGGGGACCGCCCTTCCGGCCCCGGCGTCCGGAACCGGCCTCCACCCGAGGCGTCCGGCCCCAGCCTCCGGCCCCGGCCCTCCAGGACCGACCCTCCACAAGCACCCCAACCCCCAACCTCGTTCTCCCGGCTCAGGCCCCCGACCCGCCCCCGCACGACATCCGTTCGTTGGCCTCGCCATAGGCCAGGGCCCCCTCGACGAACGCGAACGTCCCGTGGTCCCGGACCTCCAGCGCCGCCCCGAGGAACCCGCCCAGCGCGGCCCGTGCGAAGGCCGAGCCGACGCTGATTCGGCGGGCGCCGCAGGTGGACAGTTCGTCCACGGACGCTGTCGCGCCCACGCCCGCGAGGACGTTCAGCGGCTTGCCCACCGCCGCGCGGACCGTGCGGATCGCGTCGAGGTCGGGAAGGGCGGGGGCGTACAGGACGTCCGCACCCGCCTCCTCGAAGGCTTGGAGCCGGGCGATGGTGTCCTTGAGGTCGGCCCGTCCGTACAGGAAGTTCTCGGCACGGGCCGTGAGCGTGAAGGGGAACGGCAGGGCCCGGGCCGCCTCGACGGCCGCGGCGACCCGTTCGGTGGCCTCGGCCGCGGGGCGGATCGGGTGGTCCGGGTCGCCGGTGGCGTCCTCGATGGAGGCGCCGACCAGCCCGGCCTCGGCGGCGAGCCGGATGGTCTCGGCCACGCCTTCTGCGGAGTCGGCGTAGCAGCTCTCCAGGTCGCTACTGACCGGCAGCGGAGTGGCCGCCACGATCGCCCGGGCGTTCTCCAGCACCTCGTCGCGCCCCACCAGGTTGGCGCCGTCCGGCCGGCCGAGGGAGAGGGCGAGACCGGCGCTGGTCGTCGCGAGCGCCTGGAACCCCAGCTGCCACAGCAGGCGGGCGCTGCCGGCGTCCCAGGCGTTGGCCACCACGAAGGCCCGGTCACCCTCGTGCAGCCGGGCGAAGGCGACGGCCCTGCGGTACTGGTCATCCGGGTTGAGCTGCACGCGTCTCCTCCAGAGAGTGCTTCAGGTGTGCCTCTTGGCGCCTCTGTCTGTCGGCGCTTCAGACCTGTCTCTTCAACTCTGTCCCTTCAACGCCGCTCTAGATCACTTCGATGTGCCGATCCGCCTGTATCGCGTCGAGCAGCAGGTCGGTCACGGCCTTGGGGCTCTTGTCGCGGAAGTAGAAGTGACCGCCGTCGACCCAGTGCAGCGTGGGCGGGACGCGGCACTCGTCGTGCCAGGGCCGCATCTTCTCGGGATGCAGATAGGCGTCGTCGCGCCCGCCGACGACGGAGACGCTCACCTCCAGCGGGGCGGCCGGCCGGTAGCGGTACCCGGCGGCCATCCGGAAGTCGGCGATCACCCCGGGGAGCAGGAGGTCGAGCAGTTCCTCGTGGGCCATGACCTCCGGGGGAAGCCCCTCGAAGAAGCTCAGCTGCTCGGCGAACTCCCTGCCCTCCAGGGCGGCGAGCTCCCGTACCCGTTGCGAGGGCGCCAGGGCGGGGGCGGAGATCCCGGACACGAACAGGTGACGCAGCGTCGGCAGATCGCGGAGACGACGGGCGGTCTCGAAGGCGACGAGGCCGCCGAGGCTGTGCCCGAAGAGATAGACGGGGCGGTCGTTGTAGCCGGTGCGCCCGGTGCCCCCGGTGTCGCGCTCCTCGGCGAGGATGGCCGCCGCGGCGCCCTCGGCGAACTCCTCCACGGTGGGCCGGGGTTCGGACGCCCGGTGGCCGCGTCCGGGCGGGCACACGGCGACGAGCTGCGCCTCGCCCTCCAGTTCCGACCGCCAGGTGAGGAACGAGCGGGGATCGCCACCGGCGTGCGCGAAACAGTAGACGCGCGGCACGTCCGGTGGGCCGGAACCTGCGGTGATGAACCAGGGGGCAGGGTCGGTCATGCGGTCACCTTCGTCGTCGGTCGCGTCGGGGCGGGCTCGCGCAGCCGGAAGGAGCGGGTGCGTGAACGCGCCGGATCGCCCGGGCGCACATGGAGTTCACCGAGGTCCGGTCGCAGGACGACCGCCGCGACCGTGCGCTCCCGGCGGATGTCGCCGTTGCCCTCGACGCGGATCGGCGCTGCCGAGAGCAGCGCGAAGTGGTCCTCGACGCCCGCGTCGGACGGCAGTCGGGCCAGCTTCTCGCGGCAGGTGTCGAGTCGTAGCAGGGAGAAGTTCCGCGCGAAGACGTTGAGTTCGTCGCGCGGGGCGAAGCCGGGATGCAGGAAGTGGTTCGTATGCGTGGTCACGTCGGCCTCGGCGATCCGCAGCTCGTCCCCGAGGATCTCCACCCACGCCGTCTTCTCCCTGTCGCACAGGACGAGCGTGCGCGAGCTGGCCAGTTTCAGACCGCGCAGGATCTCGACCGCCTCGTCGACTCCGGAGGCACTGTCCAGCAGATGACGGATCGCGAGGTACGGCGGCAGGCCGGGACGCCACTCGCCGCCGAGCACGAGATTGAGTCCTACGGCGAGTCCGTCACTGTTGACCCCGAGGTAGCCCAGCAGTCCGCCGAAGCTGAGGACGAGGGTCTGCCGGGCCGACCCGGCCGGCGCCACGTGGATCACGCCGATCCGGTCGTCGAGATCGCCGTTGAGGTCGACGGTCTGCGCCAGCACGGGCGAGGTGCCGCCGCCGCTGCGGGCGTAGGTCGTGCAGTCACCGGCCGTCGGGATCCGCCGGTACCCCATGATCTCGCGGCGCAGCTGCAACAGCAGGGCCTCGTCCTCGCTGAGTCCGGCCCCGGCCGCCAGGCCGCGGATCTCGTCCGCCAGGCGCGGGGTCTGGGTCTCGATCTCGGCGCGGTGCGCGGCCAGCACGGGGCGCAGCGACTTCAGCGACATCGGCTCCGGCAGGATCCGGGCCAGCCGCGCCAGTCCGTCACCGACGAACTCGCGCAGGCTGTCGCCGAGTTGCGCACCGTGCAGACGGCCGCACTCGTAGGGCTCGCCGTGCACGCGGACATACGGCACCCGCAGCTCCGTGCCGGACTCTGTCCCGGTCGCGGTCATGACGGCTCCGGGCCGCTGGACACCTTGGGCCGGGTGAGCAACTGGGCGCGCACTCCGGGCCATTCACCGCGCAGCACGCTGTAGTAGATGGCGTCCCGGCGCCGGCCGCCCGGCATCGGGTTGAAACTGCGGAGCGTGCCCTCCTCGACGGCGCCGATGTTGCGCAGGCCCTTGCGCGCCTGGAGGTTGAGCACGTCGGTCTTGAACTCGACGCGCTCGGCGCCGAGGTGCTCGAAGGCCTGCTCCAGCATCAGGAACTTCGCCCAGCGGTTGATGCCCTGCCCCTGGAACTTCGTGCCGAGCCAGGACCAGCCGATCTCCAGCCGGCCGTCCGCCTCGGCGATGTTGCAGAAGCTCATGCTGCCCGCCGTACGGCCGGTCGGCTTGTCGATGATGTGGTAGACGACGCGCCGGCCGGCGTCCTGGTCGGCGAGAGCCGCGTCGAAGAAGGCGTCGAATTCGGCGTCCGTCTCGATCAGCATCACGAAGTAGCGCCAGATCTCCGGGGACATGGCGGGCTCGCGCAGCGCCTCGCGGTCCTCGGGAACGATCGGGCGGAGCAGGACGTGGTCGTTGTCCAGGGTCGTCCTGGCCAGCTGTGCCCAGGTCATGTCAGGCCACCTCTCCGGCGTGGCGCGTCAGCGCCTCGGTCACATCGCGCAAAGTCGTCATCCCGGCGACATCGGGTTCGGTGAAGCTCGCCAGGCTCACCCCGGCGTCGTCGCAGGCCGACATGAGGAACAGGACCTTGTTGAGGGACGTGAGCCCGTAGCCGTCGGCAAGGTCGGTGTCGAGGTCCAGGTCGTCGGGCGCGGGGCCGGACTCCAGGACCTGGGCGAGGTTCTTCCGCGCCACGTTCTCGATCATGGATCGGGTATCAGACTGCATGGATGCTTCCCCGGGTGTCGTGGATCGCCGTTCGGTAGGTGTCGAGGATCCGTCCGCGTCTGGGCTTGAGCTGCGAGGTCAGCAGACCGTTCGCCACGGTGAACCGGCCGCGCGCCACCACGACCCGGTGGATCTGCTCGTCCGCCCCGAACGCCGCGTTGGTGCGGGCGAGTTGCTCGGCGATGGCCGCCCGCTCGTTGTCCGCCCGCTCGCTGTCCGCCCCGACCGTGCCGCCGGCCGGAGAGACCACGGCGACCAGGCGCGTCTGGTCGGGGCAGAACAGCACGCACTCCTCGATGGCCGGATGCGTCCTCATGTGCTCCTCGATCGGCCGTACGGCGATCTTCCGGCCGTTGTCCAGCACGATGACGTCGTCGGCGCGGCCGTGGATGTAGAGGAAGCCGTCGTCGTCCAGGTGGCCGATGTCATTGGTCCGCACGGTCCCGTCCGCGCCGAAGACACGTTCCGACACGCCCGGCGGCGCCTGCTCGTAGCCCTGGCACACGGGATGGTCGCCGCTCACGTGGATCACCCCGTCGGCGTCCAGCAGCACCCGCTTGCCGGGCAGGACGCGTCCGACGCTGCCCTCACGGTGGGCGCCGGGATGGTTCTTGGCGACGATGCAGGTCTCGTTGAGCCCGTAGCCCTCGAAGATCGGCAGCCCGAGCCGGTTGAAGAGCCCCAGCGTCCCCGCGCTCGCCGGGGCCGAACCGGTCCACAGATAGCGGATACGGTCCCCGAACAGCCTTCGGGCGGCGGCCCGTTGCTCGTCCTCCCCGGCGTCGGGGCCACCCGCCTGCGCCTCGATGTGCTTGCGTGCCGTCTCGAAGAAGCCCGGCACGCCCATCACCACCGTCGGCCGGATCTGCCGCAGGGCCGGGAAAGCGGCCTCGTAGGTGCTGATGGTGACGTCATGGCCGAACCGGAGGGCGGAGTACGTCCAGTACCGCTGCTGAAGCACCGACAGCGGGAGGAAGACGAAGACGTTGTCGTCCGGCCCGTGCGCGAACATCTCCTGGACGGCCAGCAGATCGCTGTCGATGCTTCCGACGCTCGCCGTGAGCGTCTTGGGTTCGCCCGTGCTGCCGGAGGTGAGCTTGAGCGACGTCGCGTCCTCGGGTGTGTAGACGACCGGCGGCGGCACGCGTCCGGCCTCCTGCTCGGCGGCCATGCGCATGACGCCGCCGAGGGGCCTGACGCGGGATCCGTCCGGGCCGTCGTCCGCGACGCGGTCGGTGAACAGCAGCCGTAGCCGGTAGCGGTCCAGCAGGGCCGGATCGGCCGTGGCGAACTTCGCCGGGTCGAACCCGACGGTCATCGCCCCCAGCCGCAGCGCGGCGAGGTCGAGCACCACCCATTCCAGACAGTTCCCGGCGAGGATGCCGATCCGGTCCCCTCGGGCGAGTCCGAGGTCACGCAGCGCGCAGGCGAGCCGTCCGGCCCGGTCGTACAGCTCGGTGAGGTCCAGGGTCTCGATGCCGCCGAGCCGGAAGAAGGAGATCCGGTGGCCGGTCCCGGGAGGCCGGGCGACGATGTCGTTGATCACCGACGATCCGGTCATGTCGCCTTCCCCTCCCGCTCGTTGAGGGAGGCCCCGACCCGGCTCGCCATGGTCCGTACGGTGTCGACCTCGGGCAGCCGGTCCAGCGTGATGGTGAGGCCGAACGCCTTGCGGACACCGGTGAGGATGCGCGCTGCCGCCAGGGAGTCACCGCCGAGGTCGAACAGGGTGCGGGTGACGTCGAGTTCCGTCTCCTCGATCCGCAGCACCCTTGCCCACACGGCGGCGACCTCGCGTTCCAGCTCCGTGTCGGGCGCGGCGACACCGGCGGCCGACGGCTCGGCACTACCGGCCGTGAGCAGCAGCCTGGCCCGGTCGACCTTGCCGTTCCTGGTCAGCGGCAGGCTGTCGTGCCAGTGGACGGCCGCGGGAACCATGTAGTACGGCAGCTGCCGCCGCAGTTCCTCGCGGATCCACTCGGCCTCGGGGCGCTGCTCCCCGGCCGGCACCAGATGGGCGGCGAGCCGGCTGCCGTGGTCCCCGTCCTGCCGTACGACGACCGCCCGGGCCACCTCGGCCAGGGCCGTCAGCCGGGTCTCCACCTCCCCGGCCTCGATGCGATAGCCGTTCACCTTGATCTGGAAGTCGCTCCGGCCGAGGATGTCGATCTCGCCGTCGGGCAGATAGCGCCCCAGATCACCGGTCCGGTAGCGGCGTTCGCCGCGCACCGGGTCGTCGACGAAACGCTCCGCCGTACGCGCCTCGTCGCCCCAGTAGCCCCGGGCCAGGCCCGCGCCGGCGGCCCAGATCTCACCGGTCACCCAGTCGGGCACGTCGAGGCCGAACTCGTCCAGCACATAGGCCCGGTTGTTCGCGTTGGGCCTGCCGTACGGGATGCTGCGCGAGCCGTCCTCGTCCTTGCGGACCGGGTGCAGGATGTTCCAGATGGTGGTCTCCGTCGGTCCGCCGAGCGAGACGACCTCCAGGTCGGGCCCCAGCCCGCGCAGCGCGGCCGGCAGCGCCGGAGGGATGCGGTCCCCGCTCATCATCACCAGCCGCAGCGCGGCCAGCGCCCCGGATCCGTCCTGTCCCTCGGCGACGGCCTGGTCGTGGAGGAGGGAGACGATGGCGGGAACGGAGTTCCAGACGGTCACGCCGGTCTCGTCGCAGCGGCGCAACCAGTGCGCGGGGTCGGCCGCCTTGTCCGCGTCCGGCAGCACGACGGCCGCCCCGGTGCTCAGGGCACCGAAGACGTCGTAGACGGACAGGTCGAAGGTGAAGGCGCTGACGCCGAACAGCCGGTCGGCGGGCCCGACATGGAAGCGGGCGGTGCAGTCGGCGACGACGTTGGCGACGCTCGCACGGCTCACCATCACGCCCTTGGGGGAGCCCGTCGTCCCCGAGGTGTAGAGGACGTACGCGAGATGATCGTCGTCATCCGCGCCCGGCACCGGTCGCGGATCGGGCGGCGCGGTGGGCGGCAGCGGCCGTGTCGCGTCGAGGGTGAGCACGTCGCGACCGTCGTGCACGCCCTGGAAGTCGTCGGAGTTGGTCAGGATGTGGCGCACCCGGCCGTCGTCCAGCATGTAGGTGCGCCGTTCGGCAGGCAGTGCGGCGTCGATCGGCAGATAGGCGGCGCCGGCGAGCAGCGTGGCGAGAATGCCGACGATCTGCTCGGGTCCCCGGTTCATGACGAGACCGACCAGCTCGTCGGGGGCCGTGTTCCGCTCGCGTAGCCAGGCCGCCGCGTGTGCCGCGTGCCCGTACAGCTCCGCGTAACTCAGCGTCGTCGTACCGCTGATGACGGCCGGCGCGTCGGGGGTGTGCTCGACGTGGGCGAGGAAGGAGTCGGTGAGGGTGCCGGGGGCGGGCAGCGGGGCGGCCGTGTCGTTGGCCGCCTCGCGGCGGCGCCGCTGGTCGTGGGGGAGCAGGTCGAACGTGGTCGCCTGCCATGCCTCGTCCGTCAGCAGGACTTCGAGGAGCCGCTGGTATCCGGCGACCAGGTCCTCGACCATTCCGTCCGGGAACAGCTCGTCGACGCTGTCGAACTGCACGACCACACCGCCGTGTTGCTCGAACGCGGAGACGTCGAGCCACACCTGCGGCGTCTGACTGGACGTGAACACCTCGGGGCCGAACAGCTCCAGCGTCGAGCCGTCCACGTCGGCGTGTACATGGCCGAGGGCGCTGTTGAACGTGTACGGCATCTGGGCCCGGGCGGCGTCGCCCCCGCGCCGGGCCAGCTCGCGCATCACCTCGATACCGGTGAAGTGCCGGTTGTCCAGCTCCTTGCGCAGCCGGGCCTGCAGGGCGCGGGCGCGGTCGGTGAAGCGGATGCCGCGATCGACCTCGATCTCGACGAGCATGGTCTCGCAGAAGTTCCCGACCGCGTCGAAGATGCGCGGGTGGATGGGCGGACGGTTGGCCACCGTGGTGTTGATCGTGAAGCGCGATCCGGCGCCCCAGGCGGCGAGCGTGTCCGCGTAGACCGCGAACAGCAGCGCGGAGGGCGTCAGTCCGGCGCCGGCGGCACGGGACTTGAGCGCGGTCCACGACGCCTCGGGCAGCCGGGCGAAGCGCGCGCTGAACCGGGGCTCGGCGATCGACGAAGGGCTGGTCCGCAACGGCAGGTCGGGGCATGGGGCGAGGTCGTCCAGCCGCTCCAGCCAATGGGCACGGGCCCGCCGGGCAGGGGCGCGCGTGCGGGCGGCCTCCAGTGCCGCGACGTACGCCTCGTACGAAGCCTCCTCGGTGGCCTGGGCGTCCCGGGTCGCGGCGCCGTCGTCGGCGTAGGCGGACCACCAGTCCCGGAAGAACAGGAACATGCTGGTGGCGTCCATGATCAGGCCGTCGTGGTCGACGTGCAGGACCATGCGGTCGTCGGCCAGGATCGTCACGTCCGCAGCCAGCAGCGGCGCCCGGTCGGCGGGGAGCACGCGGTGCGACCGCTCCTCGCGCAGGGCGCGCCTGCGCTCCCGCTGCACGTCCTCGCGCTCACCACGCAGGTCGATCCGGTCGATGCGCACGTCGACGGCGTCCTCCTGCAACTGCCGGCCGTCCGCGGTGAAGCGGGTGTGCAGCACGCCGTGCCGGGCGACGACCGCCTGCAGTGCGGTCTCCAGCCGGTCGAGGTCCCAGACGCCCTCGATCTCGTGGTAGACGTGGCTGGCCACGTTGCCGATCTCGACATGCTCCCCGCGCCCGAGGAGATAGCTCTGCTGCAGGCCGGTCAGCGGGAAGCCCGCGGACACGTCGAGGTGGGCGATCAGTTCCGCCTTGTGCGCCCTGATCCGGCCGAGGAGTTCGGCGTCCATACGGTCGCGCGGTCCCTGGAGCTTGAGGTCGGTGCCGGCGGCGGTGAGGGACAGGCCGCGGGCCTCGAGGTCGCGGAGCACCTGCACATGGCTCATGTCGTCACCTCCTGCACGGCGGCGACGGCGTCGGGTTCCGCGCCCTCCAGGATGACGTCGGCGAGTTCGGCGACGGTCCGCTCACCCAGCAGGTCCTCGATCGGTACGTCGGCGCCGACCTGCTCGGTGATCTGGTACTGCAGCGCGATGGCCTGCAGCGACTCCATGCCGATCTGGACGAGTGAGCTGTCGTGCACGGACGCGTCGGCCGGTAGCCGCAGGGTCTCGCGCACCAGGCCGCTCAGCCAGGGGAGCAGCGGCGACGCCTCTTCCCGCGGTTCGGCTTCCTGTGGGTCGGCGAAGAACTCCCGGCGGGCCAGGGCGACTTCGGTTCCCGCGCGCACCAGGGTGACGGTGTCGGGCCACTCGGCCGGCGGGGGCCCGCCGAGCGCCTCGGCCAGGCGGGCCGCGAACCTGGGCATGACGGGGGCGGCACAGGTGGCGAGCAGGCGGGCGGCGGCCAGTTCGAGGGCGACGGCCGTACGGGTCTCGTCCGCGTAGCTCTCGACGTCCGCCGCCGGGGCCTGACGCCGGGAGAAGACCGTGACGTCCTCGACGATGCCGTTCAGCGCCTCGGCCGCCTGGTTGAGCGAGAACCCGTCCTGTCCCAGGCTGCCGGTCAGCTGCGCCAGCCGGGTCTCCAGCCGGGCCAGGAACGCCATGTGCTCGGGCGTCCAGGTGCCGGCGTCCGGGGCGGTGTTGCCGTAGCGCTTCTCGACCCGGTCGCCGAGGCCGGTCAGCCAGCCCTGCCAGTTGCCGATCAGGGTCTGGCGTACATAGGTCTCGTAGGCGGCGAGTTCGAAGTTGGTGCGGCGGCCCTCGGGGCGCGTCAGCGCGAGGTAGAAGCGGATCGAGTCGACCGTACGGGGGCCGAGGATCTCCTTGCCCTGGATGACGTGGCGGCGGCTGGTGGAGAACTTGCTGTTGTCGAGCAGGTAGAACTCGTTGATGTGGTAGTCGATGTCCGGTGTCCAGTCCGGGTGGGCGAGCCGGTAGAGGGCCGGGATGAACATGGGGTGGAAGAAGCTGCCGTCCGAGCCCAGGAAGTGGACGATCTTCCAGTCCTGTTCGGGCTTGGCCGCCGTCCAGGAGCGGCCGAGGCCGTCGCCGAGCGCCTCGATGCCGTGGAGGATGCTGAAGGCGTAGTCCAGCCATGACCAGATGACCTGGCCCTCGACCGCCGACCCGGCGGGCGGTACGCCCCAGGTGGCGGGGTGGGTGACCGGGATGTCGAGGTGCTCGCGGCGGGAGAGCCGTTCGGCCAGCTCCTTCACCGGGGCCGGGACGCGGCCGAGGCGGTGATGGGCGGCGATGTCCTTCGCGAGTTCGTGCAGCGGCAGGGTGTAGCGGGTGACGGTGCCCTCGCGGGGCGGGGCGTCGGAGGCCGTGGAGCGTGGATCCGTCAGGTCGGTGCAGACATTGGGCTCCAGGCAGGACTCGCAGACGTTCCCGCCGGTGTCGCCCGCGCAGGTGGGGCAGCGGCCGGTGACACCGGACTCGTACAGATAGTCCCCGGTCTCGGCGTCGAAGAGGGCGGCGCCCGCTCGGGGGGCGACCGTGCCGGAGTCGGTGAGGCGGGAGAAGAACGCCCTCAGGGCGTCCGGATAGGCGTCGTCCCGGCTGGTCGCGGTGTACTGATGGATGTCGATGTCCATCAGCCGGAGGGTCGCGAGGATCTCGGCGCTGTAGTGGGCGGCGGTCTCGGCGGGTCCGCGTCCCTCCCGGCGGGCGGCGGCCACGACGTAGTTCTGGTAGTCGTCGCTGCCGGTGAGATGCCAGGCGTCGGCGCCGAGCATGCGCTGGAAGCGGACGAAGACGTCGGCGCCGAAGAACGGGCCGGACAGGTGCCCCAGGTGCAGATCGCCGTTGGGGGTCGGCGCGGAGGAGAACACGAATAGCGGACGGGTTCCGAAGCGGCGGTGGCCGGTGTCACCCGCCGCGCGCACCGCCCGTCCGGCGTCGCGCCAGTAGAGGCTGAGCAGCAGCAGCCCGGTGTCGCCGGTGTTCTCGACGGTGTGCGTCTCGAAGGGCTCGAACTGGACGACGGTGCCGGCCCGCACCGCGTGACGCCCGGCGTCGACGGTCAGTTCGCCGGTGCCCGAGACGATCACCCAGGTCTCGGTCTCGTCGTGCTGGTGGGCGTCCGACCGGGCACCGGGTTCGACGCTCACCCAGGCGGCGGCGACACCCAGCCGTGCCGCGGCACCGGTGTCGAGGGCGGTGACGTCGATTCCGTACGACTTCTGTAACTCGGCGGTGGAGTAGGTGCTGATCTTCACGGCTGGCTCCTTCGGTTCTGTGCCGGACGGGGCCGGGGCTGCGGCAGGCGCAGCAGATCGACGGCGTCCGAGGCGATCGCCGGGGCGAGGCGGTAACCGGATCCGCCCGCGGCGCCGGCGAAGACGACGCGCCCGTCGGCGTCCAGTGCGCGTATCTCGGGCTCGCCGGTGCTGCCGTACGCGTCGCAGAACACCCGCCCGGACAGGGCGCGTTCGGCGAGGTCGGGGGCGAACCGGCGCAGGCTCTCCCGCGCTTCGACAGCGTTGTCGGCGGAGAGCCCGTCCGCCGTCGCCGCGGGATCGACGTCCCATTCCCGGCAGGTGTAGCTGAACAACCAGTGCCCCCGCTCCGGCAGCGGCAGCAGGAAGGCGTCCTCGTCCTGGAAGACGACCGCGCGGTCGCCGTCGGCCGGCGGGCGGTCGACGTGGAGGGCGATGATCTTCTTGACCCGGGCGCCGAGCGGGGCGACGAGGTCACGCCAGGCGGGCGCGGCGAGCCAGGGTCCGGGGGCCAGGACGACCTGACGGGCCTTCAGCGTCTCGCCGGTGCTCAGCCGCAGTGCCACGCCCGCGCCGTCCACGGCGTCGTGGGCATCCGGGTCGACCGCCTCGACGCCGACGCCCTCGCGGAACGTCACGGCGTGGCGCAGTTCCCGTGCCAGTGCCTGGACGAGGCCGTACACGTCGGCGTACTGGGCGCCCTCGCAGGTGAAGACCTGGGTGCTCTCGGGAAGGCGGATGCCGGGTGGGCCGCCGGCCGGGCTGTCCGTCCGGGTCAGCCGGGCGCTGTCGAGGTAGATCTCCCGGAGCCTCGGCTCGTCGGCCGCCGGGGCGACGACGGACAGGGCGATGCGGTGGATCGGCAGCGTCGGGTCGAGGACCTTGAGTTTGTCGTAGTGGTCCTGGCTGTACCGGGCCATGCGCCGGACGCGTTCCGTCGCACCGCGCGGGCAGTGCAGCCCGGCCGAGCGCCGACTCGCGCCGCTGCCGGCCGTGTCGCGGTCGAGGACCACCACGGAGGTTCCGGGTGCGCGGGCGGTGATGTGCCGGGCGATCAGACAGCCGACGATTCCACCGCCGACGACGGCGACGTCGGTGCCGCGCGGCATCAGAGCCCGCCCAGCTCGTCAGCGGGGGGTTTGGCCGACCATTCCACGAAGGAGGGCAACTGTTCGTCGGAGCCCATGCCGACGATCCGGTCGAAGATCCGCCGGCTGCGCCAGGCGGTGAGACTGAGGTTGGGATCGGCCAGGCCGCGCTGTCCGCGGGCGGCGTTCTGCATGAAGATCATGCGGTTCTGGGGCCCGTCCCACTGGACGGCGAAGTCCCGGTCGATGCGGTACTCGTCGCCCTCGCGTTCCAGGCGGTCCGCGATCGGTTCGAGGAAGTCCGTCGGCGCGGGACGGAAGCCGGTGGCCCAGACGATGGCGTCCACGTCGACGTACTCGACGGCGTCGGCACGGTCGTTGTGGCTCATCCTGATGGTCCATCCGCCCGACTCGTCCCCGGTCACCTCGGTGACGCCCCGGTTCGGCAACAGCGCCACGAGGTCCTCGGCGCCATGGATGAAGCGGTGCTCGTAGCAGCGCTGGTAAATCTGCCGCAGCGTCGATTCGGAGATTCCGTCGCTGCTCAGCACATTCCGCTCATTGAGGGAGTTCCGGGTCGCCCGATCCAGTCCGAAGAAGTAGTCGGCGTAACTCGGAACGTAGTACTCATTGGTGAACGGGGAGTCGTCGATGGGGAAGTAGTTTCCCCGTCGCGATATCCACGTCACCCGCCTGGGTAACTCGTTGGGTGGCCGCGCTATCAGATCCAGAAAGGCTTCGGCGCCGGACTGGCCGCCGCCGACGACGGCGACTCGTTTTCCGGCCAGATTCTGTGTCTCGTCATTGAAGTCGGAGACATGGAACTGAGTCGGACCGAGCTTGCCCAGAGCGGCTTCCGGAACCCAGGGACGGGTGCCGACACCGACGACTACATTCTCCGCTTGCAGGGTGCGGCGGCTGGTGTGTACAACAAAGGAATCGTCGAATTCGACGGCAAGTACTTTCTCGCCGAATACGACGTTCTGGTTGCGGCGGCTGGCCCACTGGAGGTAGTTCCGGAACTCCAGGCGCGGTACCGCGTCGTACTGCGCGTTGATGAAGTGGTAGATCTTCCCCTGGTCGTGCAGATACGACAGGAAGGAGAACCGGTTCGTCGGGTCGGACAGCAGGACGAGGTCCTTCAGCAGCGAGACCTGCAGCGATGCGCCGGGCATCTGCTGGCCGTCGTGCCAGCCGAACTGGTCCTTCTGGTCGAGGAAGAGGTTCGGGACCCCCGCTCGACCGTGCAGCAGTGAGGCCAGGCTCAGGTTGGCCGGGCCGACCCCGATACCGAGGCAGCGGTAGTACGTCGTTTCGCTTTCCGTGGTGCTTTCCGTGGTACGTGTACTGCTTTTTGCGGCAGATTTTCCCACGCGCTAACACACTCCCAGCACGGACGTGACTGACCATCTGGCGGAATTCTGTGGTTATGCGGAGCACTGTCCCCGGACAGCGCTACAGAACAGCCCCCGCGCGATCAGAAGGATCGGCGCAGCAAGAGCTTATCGACAGATGCTTTTCAGTGGGTGGCTGCTACACATGATCGAGGCCGGATAGTTGACATGCGACAACGGTCGAAGTCGCAGTTCGACGGCTCATGTTCACGCGTTCCCCGTTCGCGTTTCGCTGTGCGTTTGCCTGTTGTTCGCGGCTTGCGTCGGCCCCGATAAGGCCCTGGTCAGAAGCCGTCCCGGCCGTGGGGTGATCACCGAGATTGGTGATCTCTTTTCCCCCAAACGCCAGTTGAAGCTATCACGGACGCTATCGAGTGCCAACCATGACCACGGATCGATTGGCCACGGAAACTTTTTTTGGCCAATGTCCGCGACGGAATGAACCGGTCGGTGTCGGTGGACCGTCGGGGGTGCGGGCGCGTGTCCGATATGCGGCTTCTGGTTACCCTTGCCGGGGTTGCCCTGCTCCCGGTCCGGGGGTGGGGCGGTCCTCCGCCGGGGTGCACCAAACTTTCATCATTCGTTTTCTTGAATCGTTCGTGTTTAGGGAGGTAGGTTGTCGCCATGACCGCATCCCAGACACCGACCCCCGCCGAGGAGCTGCGCGGTGCCGGCCTGCGGGTGACCGCCGCGCGCGTCGCGCTGCTGGAGGCCGTCCGGGCCGGTGACCACCTCGGCGTCGAGGCCATCGCCTCCGGGGTGCGTGATCGCGTGGGCCATGTCTCCCTGCAAGCCGTGTACGAGGGCCTCCACGCGCTCACCGCGGCGGGACTCATACGCCGTATCGAGCCGGCCGGCAGCCCGGCCCGGTTCGAGGGGCGCATCGGCGACAACCACCACCACATCGTGTGCCGGTCGTGCGGTGTCGTCGCCGACGTCGACTGTGAGGTCGGCGAGGCGCCCTGCCTGACCGCGTCCGACGACCACGGCTTCACCATCGACGAGGCCGAGGTCATCTACTGGGGCCTGTGCCCCGACTGTTCCACCGCCAACAGTGCACCCCGAGCACTGTGATTCACCTAGTTCGGAAGGTTTCCCATGGCTGAGAACCCCGATGCGATCGTCACTGACGCAAAGGCTGAGGGCACCGGTGGCTGCCCCGTCGCGCACGGTCGCGCCGCCCACCCGACGCAGGGCGGCGGCAACCGTCAGTGGTGGCCGGAGCGGCTCAACCTGAAGATCCTCGCCAAGGACCCCGTCGTCGCGAACCCGCTCGGTGAGGAGTTCGACTACGCCGAGGCGTTCCAGGCCCTCGACCTCGCGGCCGTGAAACGCGACATCGCCGAGGTTCTGACCAGTTCGCAGGACTGGTGGCCCGCCGACTTCGGCAACTACGGCCCGCTGATGATCCGTATGGCCTGGCACAGCGCCGGCACCTACCGCATCAGCGACGGCCGCGGCGGTGGCGGCCGCGGTCAGCAGCGCTTCGCCCCGCTGAACAGCTGGCCGGACAACGGCAACCTCGACAAGGCCCGCCGTCTGCTGTGGCCGGTCAAGAAGAAGTACGGCCAGTCCATCTCCTGGGCCGACCTCATGATCCTCACGGGCAACGTCGCGCTGGAGTCGATGGGCTTCGAGACCTTCGGCTTCGGCGGCGGCCGTGCCGATGTGTGGGAGGCCGACGAGGACGTGTACTGGGGTCCCGAGACCACCTGGCTGGACGACCAGCGCTACTCCGGCGACCGCGAGCTGGAGAACCCGCTCGGCGCCGTCCAGATGGGCCTGATCTACGTCAACCCCGAGGGCCCGAACGGCAACCCGGACCCGATCGCCGCGGCCCGCGACATCCGTGAGACGTTCCGCCGCATGGCGATGAACGACGAGGAGACCGTCGCCCTCATCGCCGGTGGTCACACCTTCGGCAAGACCCACGGCGCCGGCCCGGCCGACGCCGTCGGCAACGACCCCGAGGCCGCCTCCATGGAGGAGCAGGGCCTGGGCTGGAAGTCCACCTACGGCTCCGGCAAGGCCGGTGACGCCATCACCTCCGGTCTCGAGGTCACCTGGACCACCAAGCCCACCCAGTGGAGCAACGACTTCTTCGACATCCTCTTCGGCTACGAGTGGGAGCTCACCCAGAGCCCCGCCGGCGCCAACCAGTGGGTGGCCAAGGACGCCGAGGCGATCATCCCCGACGCCCACAGCGACTCGAAGAAGCTGCCCACGATGCTCACCACCGACCTCTCGCTGCGCTTCGACCCGATCTACGGTCCGATCTCGAAGCGCTTCCACGAGAACCCGGCCGAGTTCGCGGACGCCTTCGCCCGCGCCTGGTACAAGCTGACCCACCGTGACCTGGGCCCGAAGTCCCTGTACCTCGGCCCGGAGGTCCCGGCGGAGACCCTGCTCTGGCAGGACCCGCTGCCCGAGGCCGAGGGCGAGGCCATCGACGCCGCCGACGTGACGGCACTCAAGGCCAAGATCCTCGCCTCCGGCCTGACCGTCCCGCAGCTGGTCAAGGCCGCGTGGGCGTCGGCCGCCACGCACCGCGCCAGCGACAAGCGCGGCGGTGCCAACGGCGCCCGTATCCGCCTGGAGCCGCAGCGCGGCTGGGAGGCCAACGACCCGGACGAGCTCGCGCAGGTCCTGCGCGCCCTGGAGAACATCCAGGGCGAGTTCAACTCCGGCGCCAAGAAGGTCTCCCTGGCCGACCTGATCGTCCTCGGTGGCTCCGCCGCCGTGGAGAAGGCCGCCAAGGACGCCGGTGTCGAGGTCGAGGTCCCGTTCGCCGCGGGCCGTGTCGACG
Source organism: Streptomyces sp. cf386 (assembly GCF_900103585.1). Taxonomy (GTDB): domain Bacteria; phylum Actinomycetota; class Actinomycetes; order Streptomycetales; family Streptomycetaceae; genus Streptomyces. Next base: position 62,878 of record NZ_FNHV01000001.1, on the reverse strand, counting down.
CGACCGAGGAGCACACCGACCCCGAGTCGTTCGCGGCCCTGGAGCCGTTGTACGACGGGTTCCGCAACTACCTCGGCAAGGGCAACCGCCTTCCGGCCGAGTACCTGCTGCTGGACCGCGCCAACCTGCTCGCGCTGAGCGCCCCCGAGGCGACCGTCCTGGTCGGCGGTCTGCGTGTGCTGGACGCGAACGCGGGCGGGTCCAAGCACGGTGTCTTCACGGAGACCCCGGGCAAGCTGACCAACGACTTCTTCGTCAACCTGCTCGACCTGGGCACGACCTGGAAGTCCACCTCCGAGGACCAGACCACGTTCGAGGGCCGTGACGCCTCCGGCGAGGTCAAGTGGACCGGCACCCGTGCCGACCTCGTCTTCGGCTCGAACTCCGAGCTGCGCGCCCTCGCCGAGGTCTACGCGAGCGACGACGCCAAGGAGAAGTTCGTGAAGGACTTCGTCCAGGCGTGGGTCAAGGTCATGAACCTGGACCGGTTCGACCTCGTCTGAGCCGTCCCGAGCAAGACGTCCGGGCCGGCCCGCAAGGGTCGGCCCGGACGTCTTCGTTTACCCCCTTCACAGAACGCACACCGAGCCCCATCAATTCTTTATGTTTCAAGCGATAGGCTCGCTGGAACAGGGGAGTGGCCGACGACGGCCCACCCGTCGCGTCATGCGCCCCTCCTTTCCCCCCCCCAGCACAGGAGACTCGGCGTGCTTGACGGCGACGTAGTGGTGATCGGCGGCGGTTATGCCGGCGTCCGACTGGCCAAGCGACTGGACGCGACGGCGCGGGTCACGCTGGTGGACCGCAAGGAGGTCTTCTTCCACCGCATCGCCTCCCTGCGCGCCGGAGTGCGCCCGGACTGGTCGTTCACCCCGTTCATCCCGTACGACCGACTGCTGGCCAACGGCCGCGTGGCCGTCGGCAAGGCGGTCCGCATCGACACCACCGAGCGACAGGTCGTGCTGGCGACGGGGGAGCGGCTCCCGTACGACGTGCTGGTGATCGCCACCGGCGCCGACTACCCCGAACCGGCCCGCTTCAGCGGTACCACCGCCGAGGAGGCGGCGAAGTCCTTCGCCGGGCACCAGCAGCAGATCGCCGGCGCCGAGCACGTCCTGGTCGTCGGCGGCGGGCCCTCCGGCGTCGAGCTCAGCGCCGAGATCCGGCTCGCCCGACCCGACGCCCGGGTCACGCTCGCCCACTCCGGACCGGAACTGCTGCACGCCACCGGCAGCACACGGGCCGGGCGCAAGGCGCGGGCCTGGCTGGAGTCCCACGACGTGGACGTGCGGCTCGACGCCTTCATGTCGCCCGGGTTCGAGTTCGGCACCTATCGCGACGCCCAGGGCAACATCATCGAGGCCGACCACTCCTTCTGGGCCACCGGCACCACGCCCAACACGCTCTGGCTGCGGCTGGCCGGGCACGGTGACTGGCTGAACCCGTCGGGCCACGTGAAGGTCGACCAGGCGCTGCGCGTCCAGGGCTGGCTGGACGTGTTCGCGGTCGGCGACGTGAACGACGCCACCGAGCTCAAGATCACCCCGGCCGCGCTCGCCCAGGCGGATCTGGCCGCCCACAACATCCGCACCTATCTGAACAGCGCCGGCAAGCACCGCAAGGAGCCCCGCTTCTACCGGCCGATCCACCGCACCCCGATCATCGTCCCGTTCGGCCCGGCCGACGGAGTGACCCTGCTGCCCGTGCCGGGCGGCGAGACGGCGGTCCTCGGCAGCCGCACCACGACCCTGGCCAAGGCGAAGACGCTCATGACGCCGTTCATGAGACGCCAGCTCGGCTATACGGCGGCGTGAGCCAGGGCGTCACCCGCGCGTGGTGCTCCGTCACGAGCGGCTGTCGGTGGCGGTGACCGTCTCGGTCGTTTCGGGGGTGTCGTCGCGCTCGCCCTCGGCCTGGGAGGGCGTCGTGTATTCCGGAGTCGGATGATCGGCCCTGGGGGTGTCGGCGTCCTCGCGCTCGCCCTCGGCCTGCGACGGGGTGTGATGGCTGACGCTCATCATGATCGTCCCTCCTGAGCACGGGACTGTCGGCCGGCCCTCCGCACGGCACAGAAGGGCCCGGCACCGTCGAGCGCAGAACCGGGTACCCCCGTCGCCCACCGGTGACACGGTGCCGGGCCTAAGGTGCGGGCATGATCGCGCAGACATACCTCTCCGAACTGTTCTCGCTTGACGACCGTGTCGCCGTGGTGACCGGCGGCAGCTCCGGCATCGGCCGGGCCATCGCCGAGGCCCTCGCACGGGCGGGGGCGAGTGTCGTGGTCGTGGCGCGCAGGGAGGCTGAGCTGGCGGAGACGGTCGGCGAGCTGGGGGCGCAGGGCTGTCGGGCCGCCTGGGTGAGCGCGGATCTGGGCACGCGGGACGGCGTGCGCGCGGCGGCGGAGGAGGCGGCCGAGGTGTTCGCAGAGCCCGACATCCTCGTCAACTGCGCCGGGATCAATCTGCGCCCCCCGATGGGAGAACTCGGCGAGGACGTGTGGGACACGACCATGGCCGTGAACCTGGAGGCGCCCTATCTGCTGGGGCAGCGGTTCGGGCCGGGCATGGCCGAGCGAGGGTTCGGGCGGATCATCCACGTCACCTCCCAGCAGGCGCACCGGGCCTTCGTCCAGAGCGGTGCCTACGGCGTCTCCAAGGGCGCGCTGGAGTCGCTGGCCCGTTCCCAGGCGGAGGCCTGGTCGCCGTACGGCGTCACCTGCAACACGCTCGTGCCGGGGTTCGTCATGACGCCCCTCAACGCACGCCTGTCGTCCGACCCCGAGAAGGTGGCGGCGCTCGCCGCGCGCACGATGGTCGGGCGCAACGGCGTGGCCGGGGACTTCGCCGGTGCGGCCGTGTTCCTCGCGAGCCGCGCCTCCGCCTACGTCACCGGGCAGGCGATCTTCGTCGACGGCGGGCTCTCCGTGCACTGAGCCAGGGAGCGCGGGTTCGCCGGTCAGCGCAGGTCGAGCCGCATCAGGATCCGGGGATGACCGGCCAGCACCGAGGTGGTGTCGGCGGCGTGGACGAACCCGGCGCGTTCGAAGTTCTTGCGGAGCCCGGCGTACGCCATCGTCAGGTCCACCTTGGCGTCGCCGTTGTCCAGGGGGTACGCCTCGATCACCGGGGCGCCCAGGTCGCGGGCGAACTCGACCGCGCCGGCGATGAGGGCGTGGGTGATCCCCTGCTTGCGATGGCCGGGGCGTACCCGGATGCACCACAGGGACCAGACCGGCAGGTCGTCGACGTGCGGGATCTTGCGGTTGCGTGCGAAGGTCGTGGCCGAGCGCGGCGCCACCGCGGCCCAGCCGACGGGCTCGTCACCGTCGTAGGCGAGCACCCCCGGAGCGGGATCGGCACGGCACAACTCGGCCACGTACTCACCGCGGGCCGGTCCACGGAGTTCGTTGTTGTCCTTGGACGGGATGCGGTAGCTCAGGCACCAACAGACGTTCGCCACAGGCGACTTCGGGCCGATCACCTTGCGGACGTCCTCGAAGACCGAGGCCGGGCGAACGTCGATGGTCATGACTCCACCATGTCACGGCCGCGGTGACCGGCGCCGCGTCACGCCGTGGCGTGGAACGCCTGCAGCGTGTCCGCGACCTGTGCGTCGGAGACCTGGCCGAAGTCCTCGTACCACTCACCGACCGCGTGGAGCGACGGCGGCTGCTCCAGGCACACGAGGTCGTCGCACTCGGGACGGACGGCGGCCGTCGTGCGCGGGCTGCCGACGGGGACCGCCAGGAGCAGCCGGGCCGGACCGTGGCGGCGGAGGAAGCGCAGCGCCGCCATGGCGGTCAGGCCGGTCGTCAGGCCGTCGTCGACGAGGACGACCGTGCGGCCGTTGACGGAAGGGGCCGGGCGGCGGCCACGGTAGACGTACTCGCGGCGGTGCAGATCGGTGCGCTCACGGGCGATGACGTCACCGAGTCGGTCCTCGGACAGATGCATCATGGCGAGGCTCTGCCGGTCGTACAGCGGCGGATCGTCGCCGACGATCGCGCCGATGGCCGTCTCCGGCCGGATCGGGGTGCTGACCTCGTGGGCGACCAGCACGTCCAGCGGGGCATGCAGCCCACGGGCCACCTCCGCCGCGACGGGCACGCCGCCGTTCGGCAGGGCCAGCACGAGCGGATCGACGAGGTCGCCGGAGCCGGCCCACTCGATCAGCCGCAGGGCGAGTTCCTGTCCGGCGTGGCTACGGTCGCGGAATGACACGGCGCTGCTCCCTCAAGGTCGGCGCAGCGGCCGGGTTCCCTGCGTGGCACACGGCGAAACGAAGCGCGCCGCAACCAGCGGCGTGGCGGTGTTCTCCCTGGTGGCTCCGCCGCCGGGCCGACTCCGACTTCCCGGCATCGCGTGTGGTCCGCGCCCCGAGGGGTACTGCGGCGCGCATGACAGGCATCGATCTCAAGAGCTCCGCGTTCCACGACCACGAGACGATCCCGCGTCGCCACGCCATGGAGGGGGAGAACGTCTCCCCGCCCCTGACCTGGTCCGGAGTGCCCGACCGGGCGGAGGAGCTGGCCCTGCTGTGCGAGGACCCGGACGCGCCGTCCGGGACCTTCGTCCACTGGCTGGTCACCGGCATCGATCCGCACACGGCGGGGCTTCCCGCGGGCTGGGCGGCCCCGGGCAGCCACCCGCACACAAACGGCTACGGGCAGTCGGGCTGGGGCGGTCCGCAACCTCCGGCCGGCGACCGGGCGCACCGGTACTTCTTCCGCCTCTACGCCCTCCCGGGTCCCGTCTCCATCCCGGACGAGGCCACGGCGGACGAGGCGCACCGGGTGCTCGACCGCCAGCAGCTGGCCAGCGGAACACTCGTCGGGCTGTACCAACGCTGACGGCCGCAGCGACCGGCGCGACGGACGGACGAGCGAGTCCGTCCGGCACGCCGGGCTGCGTACGGGCCCTCCAGAGCGCATGGTGGTGGCATGAACACGCGTCCCCCCGTGGTGGTCCTGCCGCCCGCGTCGGACGGCGGGCGTCAGGTGACGATCCACGGCAAGCCTGCGGGCACCGCGTACAGCCTGTTCGACGTGCTGGACCTGGTGCATCGTGCGGACCTGCCCACCGAGAACCGGGCCGTCGACGACGCCGAGCTGATCGAGTGGCGCGGCGGCGGGCCGTACGACTGGAACGAAGCCGACACGCCCGATACGGCGGGCGGGTGAACCAGGAGGCACCCTCGGATGTCCGAGGTTCCCGCCGGAGCGCCACTGACCTTCACTGAGGGTGGCAACTCCGAACGGAACCACAACATCACGGGGACACGCATGAACCGCAGGAAGAGCATCTTCGCAGCCGGCCTGGCCACGACCGTCTCGGCCCTGGCCCTCACCGTGGGCGGCGTGGCCGCCCCCGCCATGGCCTTGGCGGGCACCGTCGACTGCGACGGCTGGGTGCACAACAACAACCCGGACCACGGCATCGCGGGCTGCAAGAACAACACCGACCGCACCGTCACCTTCCGCGCCGAGGTCGTCTGCGGCAGGGCCTTCGACGTCTCCGGCCAGTGGGTGACGCTGGCCCCCGGCCAGTACAACGAGTCGTCGGCCGTCTGCCCCATCTACAGCACGGGCGTCGGTGGCGTCGGCTGGACCATCGAGTAGGGGGCTACCGGCCCGGCGTGCGGTCCGGGTCGGGGTTGAACACCGGATGGAAGCTCTCCGGCGGGGCCAGATAGCTGACCGGCCGCCCGCCGGTGTCGACGACGATCTGGTCGACGGCGATGCCCGGGTCGGCCATGAAGAGCCGCAGCACATGCTCGCCGGGCTCGGTCACCGTCACGGTCGCGGTCAGCTTCTCCACACCGTCCTCCACATTGCGGGCCCAGGCGTCACCCCGGTTGCCGGTGGCGACGGCCTGTCCGGTGAGGACGGTGGCCGGCTGGTCGTCGAGCGCGAGGGCCAGCCGCCGGTGCCCGCGCTCATCGAGGGACGGCAGCCGGAAGACGGTGACCGGGAAGCGACCGGTGCCGCCGAAACGCACCCGGTACCTCAACTCCGGTGCCCTGGCGGCGAAGTCGGCGGTCACCGGGGCCGCCGTCGACGGCACCGCCTCCATGGCACCGGTACGGCGGCCCAGCCCGCGCACCACACGCCAGCGGGCCCCGCCACGCGCCACCCGGTGGTCGGCATGCACGGCGTCGATCGAGACGTACCCGTGGGCCTCCACGAACCCACGCGCCCGTCGCCGCTCCCGCTCACCGTCGTTGACCACCCGCAACGGCACCTCGACCCGCTGCCCGGCCCCGCTCACGGCGACCGTCGCGTCGTACGTGCCCTCGGGAATCCGCGCCCAGTCGATCGCCACCCACACCCGGGTCTGCTCGGCCACCGAACCGCCCGCCGTGCTCAGCAGCACCCAAGGCCGGCTTGCCTCGGCCGACCAGTCGAGCGGCAGGAAACCGGTGTTGAAGACGTCGAGGAAACGGCTGTCCCGGGTGTAGGAGGAGAAGGACAGCGGTCGGCCCGCGCCCGTCTCGTTGCCCTCGGCGGCCACACCCAGCCCCGAGGTCTCCTGCCGGGCGATCCTGGTGACGGCCGGGCGGCCCGGGGCCTTCGGGATCTGCGAGGGGTACGGATTGACGATCCCGTCCCATTTCCCGCCCGCCACCTCGGTGTTGTACCGCTTGGTGAGCGCAGCCTCCTTGGCATGGGCCGCCTCCGCCAGGTCGGCGAAACGGTTGGTCCCGGCCCCTCGTCCCTGCCGGACCGCGAGCGCGTTGCGGTCCGCCCAGTAGTACTTCAGGTTCATCAAGTACGCGCCGTGCACCGGGTATTCGACCAGTTGGTAGAAGGCGTCCCGGTAGGTCTCCGGCAACTTGGCCCCCACCGCCCGGATCCGCTCCAGTAGCCGCTCGTACGCGGCCATGCGGACGCCCGCCTCATCGCCGTGGTGGATCGTGGAGATCAGTCCGCCGGCGATGAACTCCGGGCGCAGTTCGGCCGCGAGCCGGTAGTACTCGGTGCGGATCGCGGCGATCTCCCGACCGTGGCGGTGCCCGAACTGCCGCCCGGCCCACTCCGCGAGGAAGTCCTCGACGTCGTCGGCGCCCCACCGGTCCACGTCCCAGGCCATGTCCATGGAGAAGGACAGCCCGGTCTCGATCGACTTGATGTCACCGACGTTGAAGATCCACATCCGGTCGACGCCGTGCTCGTACACCCGCCGCAACTCCTGCCAGACCTTGGCCAGTTGGGTGGTGTCCAGCCACAGATAGCTCTTCGGGCGGCCCCAGTAGGAGAGGTGGTAGTAGATCCCGTTGCCGCCCGCGCGTCCCCGCTCGGCGTCGTTCGGGAGCTGGCGCATGTTGCCGTGGTTGTCGTCCGGCCAGATCAGCGTGACGTCGTCGGGGACCTGGACGCCCGCGTTGTACAGCTCCAGGACCTCCTTGTACGGGATGAAGATCTGCGGCTCGACGGCCGCCCCGACCTCCTCGGCCAGGATGCGGCGCTGGTCGGCGACGATGTCGTTCATCACCGCCACCTTCTCGGGGATCGTCGTGGCGTACTTGGTCTCCAGGGCGCTGTCGTGCAGCCCGCGCATCCCGATCGTCCAGCTGCTCTCGTACCCGGCGTTCTGTCTCGCCCGGGCTCTCCAGTAGTCGGAGATGACGGCGGGGTTCACCGTGTAGTCGTACACCGGCAGGGTGCCGTCCACGCCGCGGTGCTCCTCCGCCCAAGGCGCCCACTCGTGCACGCCGTTGCGCAGCAGGGCCTCGGGGTGGCTGGAGCCGACGACGATGCCGTAGCGGTCGGCCAGTTCGGGGTTCTCGCGGTGCTTGTTGAAGAAGTCGGAGTACGGATGCATCGCCGGCCACAGGTAGTTGGCCTTGAGGCGGAGCAGCAGCTCGAAGACGCGCTTGTACGTCTCCGGGCCGATGTTCTTGTCCGGCTCCTGGGTGCGGTGCGACCAAGTGGTGAGGTTCTGCTCGTCGTTGATGAAGATGCCCCGGTAACGCACCGACGGCTCGTACCGCTTGAGCGGTCCGGCGGGCACGGCCACCGTGTCGCGTCGGGGCACGGGGACGTCGGCCCACCAGTACCACGGGGAGACCCCGATGCGCTCCGAGATGTCGTAGACGCCGTAGATGGTGCCGCGCCGGTCGCTGCCCGCGATCACCAGGGCCCGTTCCACCCCGGGCAGTGGACGTTCCACCACCTGCGTCACCGACGCCTCCCAGCGCCCCTTCACCCGCGAGACGTCCAGGCGCCCCTGCGCGACGAGCCGGTCGACGACCGGGCTGGCGCCGAGGGTGCCGATCAGGACGAGGCCCGCGGCAGAAGTCTCCGGGAGGGTGTGGCGCAGCTCCGGCCGTACTCCGCCGACCCGTTCGACGTCCGCCTGGAGATCGCCGGCCGCGCGGATCACGGCGGGGTCGTCGGCCGCGTCGACGTACAGGTCGACGGCGGTGCCGCCGTGCAGCAGCGGGAAGTCGGGACGGTTCGGCGCGGCAGCGGCGGTCGTGGGGAGAAGGCCTGGCAGCAGTGGGGCCGCTCCCGCGGCGGCCATTCCCCGCAGGAAGGACTTGCGGGTCCAGAGGTGGGACGGGCGGGGCGGGCGGGGCGAGTCGTGGTGCGGCACGAGACGCTTCCTTTCCTCACATGACTGAAGGGGGAATGTCCGACATGGCCATGGGTGAGTTGGCATGGTCAGGCTAGAAAGCGCTTGCTGTTGGGAACCCTAGGCCAGGTCCATCAGGGGGTCCAGACCCGTGCGGAGGAGAAGACGGGAGTGCCGCGATGTGTCCGCCGAGCACCGTGGTGTGTCCGATTCCTGTGGGTGGGGTACGCGGCGACGGACGGAAGGGGAAGCCATGCAGTTCCGTGACCGCCAGGAGGCCGGGCGGGAGCTGGCGGAGCAGCTGCGCATCCGGCAGGACAAGGGCATCCTCGCGCACCCCGTCGTCCTCGCGCTGCCCAGGGGCGGTGTCGCGGTCGCCCGGGAGATCGCCCTGGTGTTGGAGGCCCCGCTGGACGTGCTCGTCGTACGCAAGATCGGCGCCCCGTTCCATCAGGAGTTCGGGGTCGGCGCGCTCGCGGGCGACGACCCTCCGCTCTTCGACGAGGCGACGCTGGACCGGCTGGGGCTGAGCGAGGCCGATCTGGCGTCGGTGGTGGAGCGGGAGCGCAAGGAGCTGCGGCGGCGTGAGGAGCGGTATCGGGAGGGCCGGCCGGCCACGGAGCTGCGCGGCCGTACCGCCGTCGTGGTCGACGACGGGGTCGCGACCGGCTCGACGGCACGGGCCGCCCTGCGCGCCGTACGGAACCGGAACCCCGAGCGCCTGGTGCTGGCCGTACCGGTCTGTGCGCCGGAGGCGGCCGAGGAACTGCGCCGGGAGGTCGACGAGTTCGTCTGCCTGCACGAGCCGAGGCTGTTCAGCTCGGTGGGGGAGTGGTACGAGGACTTCGGACAGCTGACCGACGCCGATGTGCTGGAGGCGCTGCGCGGCGAGTGAGGCTGCGGCGGGTGAGGCTTACGGTGGCTCGGGCGGCGAGTCGCGTTCACAGTGGTTCGGGAGGCTGGGGAGGCTCACCGAGCGGATCGGGCGGTGCCCTTCGTCAGAGTGAGCGCGCCGTCTCCGCCCAGGGTGACGTGGGCGCCGTAACTGATGCGGTCCAGGGTGCTCCGCAGCCAGGCGCGGTCCTCGGGCGGCGCGTGTTCCAGGCGCATCCGGCGGGCGTGCAGGGGTGACATACGCAGGTCGGTGAGGGCGCCGGTGTCCGCCGCGACCGTCACGAAGTAGGCGATGCGCAGGTCGTCGCGGTACTCCTCGTAGCCGGGGATGCCCTCGTAGTCGTCGATGAAGTCGCCGCAGCCGTGCAGGATCAGCCGGTTGCGGTAGAGCTCGACGGGGCGGGGATGGTGCGAGGAGTGGCCGTGGACGATGTCGGCGCCGCCGTCCACCAGGGCGTGCGCGAAGCGGCGTTGGTCGCGGGGGACGAGGTAGCCCCAGTTGGACCCCCAGTGCACGGACACGACCACGATGTCGCCGGCCCGCTTCACCTGCCGGATGTGCCGCACCGCGGCGGCGGCCGGGGTCGGCGAGAGTTCGGGCACATGGGCGACGCCGGGCTGCTCGGACGTGGCCGCCCAGCCGGGCGGGATACCGCTGTTGGCGACGCCGAGGGCGAAGACGAGCACACGGCCGCCGTGGGGGAGCGGGAGCGCGACGGGCGCGTACGCCTCCTCGGCACTCCGCCCCGCGCCCGCCGTCCGCAGACCGGCGCCGTGCAGCACGGCGAGGGTCTCCTCCAGGCCAGGTCGGCCGAAGTCCCGCACATGGTTGTTGGCCAGGACGCAGACGTCGGGCCGGGCCACGGTGAGGGCGGGGAGGTTGGCCGGATGCATGCGGTAGTGCACCGCCTTGCCGGGCTCGAACGCGTTGCTGCGCGTGACCGACGTCTCCAGATTGACGATCCGGACGTCGGGCGCGCTCGCCTCCAGCAGCCCCAGCGCCTCGCCCCACGGCCAGGACGGGTCCACCGGCGCCGGAATCGGCCCGCTCACCGCCTCCGCCATGCTCACATACGCCCGAGCGTCCGCGACGTACCCCTCCCGCAGCCCGGGGTCGCCGGGCCGTGCCAGGATCTGATCGACGCCGCGTCCGAGCATCACGTCGCCGCAGAGGAAGAGCGTCACAGTGCCGCCGCTCATGTCTCAACGGTACGAGGTCGTGGGGTGGGTGGCCTTGTTCGGAGGGTCAGTCGGTGACTCCCTGCGGGGCGGCCTGTGGGGGACCGTCGTGGGGCGGGTCTCTTGAGCTGCGGCGGGGCGGGCCCTGGCACGCCCTGGCGTCGCAGTGGGGCGGCTCCTGGTGACTCCCTGCGGGACGGTCTGCGGAGGGACCGCCGTGGGGGCGGCTCTTGAGCTGCCGCGGGTCGGCCCCTGGCGACTCCCTGCGGGACGGCTCCCGGTGAACAGCCGTGCCCAGCGCGATATGGACGCCCGCGCGGCTACCCCGCACTTGCGTGCCGGGCGCGAGGGGGCCGTCGGGCGAGGCGCGGGACGGGTCCTTGAGCTGCTGCGGGGTGGGTCCCGGGGATTGCCTGGGGGCCCTTGGTGACTCCTTGCGGGAGAGCCCCTCGGTGAACCGTCGTGCCCGGCGCAATATGGACGCCCCCGCGCGGGTACCCCGCACTTGGGTGCCGGGTGCCGGGTGCCGGGTGCCGGGTGCCGGGTGTGAGGGGGCCTTCGAGCTGTCGTGGGGCGGGCCCGGGTGCATAGCCGCGAACCCCTGGGGGACTTTTCCCCCCGGTGAACCACCGCGCCTCGGCCGACAGCCCCGCGCGGGTACCCCGTACCCTCGCGCCGGGCGCACGGGGCCGTCGGCCGAGGTGCGGGGTGGGCTCTTGAGCTCTCGTGGGGCAGGCACCGGGTGCATGGCCGCGCGGCGGCGCCTGCTGAACCCCGAGGACGTCTCTCGGTGAACCGCCGCGCCCAACGCGATACGGACGCCCCCGCGCGGGTACCCCGCACCTGCGTGCCCGGCGTGGCGAGGCTGTCGGTCGAGGCGCGGGAGGCTGTCATGGAACTGGTCGAGGAGGCTCCCCATCGCTTCCGTATGGACCCGCACGGTCGGATGCGGGTGCCCGGCGTGGTCTTCGCGTCCCGGGCGTTGCTGAGGGACGCGGAGAAGTCGCTGGAGCAGGTGGCCAACGTGGCCACGCTGCCCGGCATCGTCGGCGCGTCGTACGCCATGCCGGACATCCACTGGGGCTACGGCTTCCCCATCGGCGGCGTCGCCGCGACCGACGTGGCCGAAGGCGGGGTCGTCTCGCCGGGCGGGGTCGGCTTCGACATCTCCTGCGGCGTACGCCTGCTCGCCGCCGACACCGACGGCAAGGCGCTGGCGTCGGCGCTGCCCGCCGTGATGGACGGCCTGGACCGGGCGATCCCGCGCGGCGCCGGGCCCGGCGGGGTGTGGCACCTGACCGGCCCCGGCCGGCTGGAGCGGATCCTGCGCGGCGGTTCCCGGTACGCGGTGCAGGAGGGGCACGGCGAGGAGCGCGACCTGACGCGCTGCGAGGACGGCGGGGCGGTCGCGGACGCCGATGTGGACCAGGTGAGCGCACGCGCGCGGGAGCGCGGCCTCGGCCAGGTCGGCAGCCTCGGGTCCGCCAACCACTTCCTGGAGGTGCAGCGCGTCGACGAGGTGTACGACGCGACGGCCGCCGCCGCGTTCGGGCTCGCCGTCGGCCAGGTGTGCGTGATGATCCACTGCGGCTCCCGCGGCCTCGGCCACCAGATCTGCACCGATCACGTCCGGCTGATGGACCGCGCGATGTCCCGCCACGGCATCGACGTCCCCGACCGCCAACTGGCCTGCACTCCGGTCGAGTCTCCGGAGGGACAGCGCTACCTCGGCGCGATGGCCGCCGCCGCCAACTACGGCCGCGCCAACCGCCAGTTGCTGTCCGACGCGACCCGCCGGATCTTCCGCCACACCGCGGGCACCCGGCTGTCGCTGGTGTACGACGTCTCCCACAACCTCGCCAAGATCGAGACCCACGCGGTGGACGGAGCCCGCCGCACCCTGTGCGTCCACCGCAAGGGCGCGACCCGCGCCTTCCCGCCCGGCCATCCGGAGCTGCCCGACGACCTGCGCGAGGTCGGCCAGCCGGTGCTGATCCCCGGCACGATGGGCACCGCCTCGTACGTCCTGGTCGGCGTGGCCGGCGGAGGCGCGTTCTCCTCCACCTGCCACGGCGCCGGCCGGGTCCTCAGCCGCCACAGGGCCGCGCGCACGGTGAGCGGCCAAGAGCTGTGGGACCGCTTGGAGGCGGCGGGAATCGCGGTGCGTCCACGATCGCTGCGGGGCCTCGCGGAGGAGACGCCCGAGGCGTACAAGGACGTCGGCGAGGTGGTGGCCGCGAGCGAGGGTGCGGGGTTGTGCCGGACGGTGGCCCGGCTGGTGCCTCTGGGGGTGGTGAAGGGCTGAGGCCGCCTGGAGGGGAAGGCCTGACGTCGGGCGGGGTCGTACGGCCCTCACGGCGCCTGCACGGCCGTATCCCTCACACGTCTCACACGTCTCGAACGTCTCACACGTCTACCGTCACCGCACACGACCACCCATACGGACCCGGCCCGAAGTGCAGCCCGTGCCACGAGATTCCCTTCGGCGTGGCGCCGGTGACCTCCACGTCCGCCAGGTCGGCGAGTGCGAGCCGTACGTCGAGGTCGCCGTCCGTGGTGTCCGCCTCCAGGTCGACGGGGACCCGGCCGTCCACGTCGAGGCGGAAGACGACCTCGTCGAGGAGCGCGGTCAGCAGTTCCTCGTCGCTGTCCTCCTCGAGGCGCACCCGCTCCACCGAGGTGGGCCGTACCGCCGTGAGGTCCGCGAAGCACTCCACCATCCCGAGCGCGGCCTCCACCAGACAGCGCTCCCGGCTCACGCCCCATGCCTCGATCCGCACGTCGGCCGTGTGCGGCACCGTCCGATGGCCGCTGCCACCGCTCCGGCGTGTCTCGATGTCGTCGTCCGGGTCACCGACCATCGGTACCACCTGATCCGCCGAGTCGTGCCCGAGGAGGGCGTTACACGGATAGGGGTACCCGAGACGGGGCAGGCCGTACCGCCGCGACCGAGGGAGCCGAGATGCCGGACATGGAGCGGGACGAGGCACGCGGGCGGTTCACCGCGGCGCCGGTGGCACGGCTGGCCACGGTCGACCCCGAGGGCCGTCCGCATCTGGTGCCGGTCGTCTTCGCGGTGCGCGGCGACGAGATCGTCACCGCCGTCGACGGCAAGCCGAAGCGGTCGCGCCAGCTCAGGCGGCTGCACAACATCGCCGTCCGCCCGGCCGTCTGCCTGTTGGCGGACGCGTACGACGACGACTGGGACCGCCTGTGGTGGGTCAGGGTGGACGGCGGCGCCCGGATCCTGCCGCCCGACGCACCCGAACCACCGGACGCACCCGACGAGTACGCCGCCGCCATCGAGTTGCTGCGGCAGAAGTACCCCCAGTACCGGCGGCAGCCGCCGGACGGACCGGTGATCGTGATCACCGTCCAGCACTGGAGCGGTTGGCAGGCCTTCGCGCCGGCCGCCGAGTGAATCCACCCATGCAGACCCATTGACCTTGACCATCCACGACCATAATCTCCGTCTTCATATGTAGACGGCGTCTTCATGTGAGGACCCCATTCAGTGGGTTGGACAGAAGCGGCCGACGTTCAAAGGAGAACCGACATATGCCGCTCGTGGTGGTCGGGATCAGTGTCCTGGTCCTGCTCTTCCTGATGACCAAGCTCAGGCTGAACGGCTTCGCCGCCCTGCTTCTGGTGGCCGTGGGCGTCGGCCTGGTGCAGGGCATCGGGGTGGAGAAGATCCCGGACGTGCTCGCCGAGGGCATCGGCGGCCAGATAGGCGACACCATGCTCACCATCGGCCTCGGCGCCATGGTCGGCCGGGTGATGGGGGACTCCGGAGCCGCCCAGCGCATAGCCGGCAAGCTCCTGGAGGTGTGCGGGCCCCGCTGGGTCCAGGTGGCCATGGTGCTGACCGCCATGCTCATCGGCGTGACGATGTTCTACGAGGTCGCCTTCGTCATCATCGTCCCGATCGCCTTCACCCTCGTCCGGGTCACCCGGGCGAACCTGCTGTGGGTGGGCCTGCCCATGTCGATCGCCCTGTCCACCATGCACAGCTTCCTGCCGCCGCACCCCGGCCCCACCGCGGTGGCCGCCACCTTCCACGCGTCCGTCGGACTGACCCTGTTCTACGGCCTGTTCATCGCCGTCCCGGTCGGCGCCCTCATCGCCCTGCTGTGGCCGCGCCTGCCCTTCGTGCGGGCGATGAACCCGGCCATCCCCAAGGGCCTGGTGAGCGAGCGGGTCTTCGAGGACGACGAGATGCCGGGCCTGGGATGGTCGCTGTCCGTCGCCCTGCTGCCGGTGGTGCTGATCGCCGGCGCCGCGGTGACCGACCTGGCGGCCTCCGGCGACAACGGCCTGCTGCACTTCATCGCCTTCATCGGCTCCGCGCCGATCGCCCTGCTGCTCACCCTGCTCGTGGCGATCTGGGCGTTCGGCCCGCGCATCGGCCGCAGCCTGGCCGAGGTCAGCGCCTCCTGCAAGGAGGCCGCCCAGGCGATGGCGATGATCCTGCTGGTCATCGGCGCGGGCGGCGCCTTCAAGAACGTCCTTGTCGAGGGCGGGATTTCCGACTACATCAAGGACGCGACCGACGGTTGGTCCATCTCGCCGATCATCCTGGCCTGGCTGATCGCCGCCATCCTCCGCGTGGCCCTCGGCTCCGCGACCGTCGCCGTCGTCACCGCCTCCGGCGTGGCCCTGCCCCTGCTCGCGGGCAGCGGGGTCCACCCCGAGGTCATGGTGCTCGCCGTCTCCTGCGGCTCGATCGCCTTCTCCCACGTCAACGACCCGGGCTTCTGGATGTTCAAGGAGTACTTCAACCTCTCCGTCCTGGACGCCATCAAGGCCCGTACGACGTACACGACGGTCCTGGCGATCCTGGGCCTGGGCGGTGTACTCGTCCTGGAACAGGTCCTGGACGCCCTCAGCATCTGACCCCGCCCACCATCCCTCACCTGGATGTCCCACCACCCCTCGACCGCCCACCACCCCCTCACGAGAACGGCATCCGCCCAGCCATGAGTCAGCCCGTCGTCACCCGCCTCTCCGTCTATCCGGTCGCCGGCCGCGACTCGATGCTCCTCAACCTCTCCGGGGCCCACGCCCCGTACTTCACACGCAACGTCGTCGTTCTGGAGGACTCCGAGGGCCGTACCGGCCTGGGCGAGGTGCCCGGCGGGGAGAAGATCACCCAGACCCTGCGCGACGCCGAACCGCTCGTCGTCGGCGCCCGCGTCGGCGACTACAAGCGTGTCCTGCGCGCGATCGAGGCGACCTTCGCCGACCGCGACTCGGGCGGTCGCGGCGCGCAGACCTTCGACCTGCGGACGACGGTGCACGCGGTGACCGCCGTCGAGTCGGCCCTCCTCGACCTGCTCGGCCAGCACCTGGAAGTCCCGGTCGCCGCCCTGCTCGGCGACGGCCAACAGCGCGACGCCGTACGGGTGCTCGGGTATCTCTTCTACGTCGGCGACCCGGACCGCACCGACCTGGACTACGTCCGCGATCCCGACTCGGCCGTCGGGTGGTACCGCGTCCGGCACGAGGAGGCGCTGACCCCCGAGGCGATCGTCCGACAGGCCGAGGCCACCTACGACCACTACGGCTTCCGCGACTTCAAGCTCAAGGGCGGTGTCCTGCCGGGCGCGGAGGAGGTCAAGGCCGTACGGGCGCTCAAGGAGCGCTTCCCCGAGGCGCGCATCACCCTCGACCCCAACGGTGCCTGGTCCCTGCGCGAGGCCGTCGAGCTGTGCCGCCCGCTCGTCGGCACGCTCGCCTACGCCGAGGACCCCTGCGGAGCAGAGGGCGGGTACTCGGGCCGGGAGATCCTCGCCGAGTTCCGCCGGGCCACCGGGCTGCCCACGGCGACCAACATGATCGCCACGGACTGGCGCCAGCTGACCCACGCCCTGGCTCTGCAGTCGGTGTCCATCCCGCTCGCCGACCCGCACTTCTGGACCATGCAGGGCTCGGTGCGCGTCGCCCAGCTCTGCAACGCAATGGGGCTGACCTGGGGCTGCCACTCCAACAACCACTTCGACATCTCCCTGGCGATGATGGCCCACTGCGGAGCGGCGGCCCCCGGTGAGTACAACGCCCTGGACACACACTGGATCTGGCAGGAGGGACGGGAACGGCTCACCGTGGAACCGCCCAGGATCGCGGGCGGCGAGGTCGCCGTACCGGACACACCCGGACTGGGAGTCCGCCTGGACAGGGAGCGGCTCCTCGCCGCGCATGAGCTGTACCAGGAGAAGGCGCTGTCGGGACGGAACGACGCGGCCGGGATGCAGTACCTGATCGAGGGCTGGACCTTCGACGCGAAGCGGCCCTGTCTGGTGCGCTGAGCCGGGTTTCGGGGGCCGCCGTCAGAGGGCGAAGACGCGGCGGGCGTTGCCGTGCAGGAACAGCTCCCGCGTCTCCTCGTCCAGGTTCAGGGCGTCCAGGTGCTCCAGGGCCCGACTCGGCGTGATCATCGGGTAGTTGGAGCCGAACAGGACCTTGCGGCGGCCCCGGCCGCGCAGGTACTCCACCAGTTCCGGCGGATAGCGGCGGGCGGTGTAGGCGCTGGTGTCGATGAAGACGTTCGCGTGCTTGTCGGCGACCGCGATCATCTCCGTCGTCCACGGGTAGCCGATGTGCCCGCACACGATGGTGAGCTCGGGGAAGTCCAGGGCGACCTGGTCGATGTACGGGATCGGCCGCCCCGTCTCCGACGGCCGCAGCGGACCGGTGTGCCCGACCTGGGTGCAGAACGGCACGCCGAGGTCCACGCAGGCCGCGTACAGCGGGTAGTACAGCCGGTCCGTGGGCGGCAGTTCCCACAGCCACGGGATGACGCGCAGCGCCACGAAGCCCGACTCCTCGACGGCGCGCCGCAGTTCCCGTACGGCGGCCATCGGCCGGGCGAGATCGGCGCCCGCCACTGCGCGCAGCCGCCCGCCGGACTGCTCGACGAAGGCGGCCACCTCGTCGTTGTCGATCAGCGCGCCCTGCGGCCCGTACCAGGCGGCGGCGAGGCCGATCTCCACGTCCGCGGCCTCCAGCGCCGCCACCGTGACCTCGACCGGCAGCGGCTTGTCGAGCGTCTCCATACCGGTCCACCGGCGCAGCGACTCGAACATCTCGTGGTTGGCGTGGCGCGGCGTCGGATGCTGCATCCAGGCGTCGATGACGGGCATGGGTGCCGCCTCTCGGGAGGGGTCGGAACGCGGACGTCACACACATCCAACCCTTCCCGTCCGGGGAGCGGCACACCATGCGCACCCCTATCGTGAGGCCATGTACTCGACGCGGGTCTCCTGGCATGTGAACGCCTCGCGTGCGGCCGTCTACCGGGCCCTGCTGGACGCGGACGCCGTCGCGCGGTGGCGGGTGCCGGACGGCATGACCGCCCGGGTGCACGCGTTCGACGCCCGCGAAGGAGGGGCGTTCCGCGTCTCGCTGACGTACGACCTGCCGACCGGGACCGGGAAGTCGGCCCCGCACACCGACACCTATCACGGTCACTTCGTGCGGCTCGTGCCGGACGAGCGGGTGGTCGAGGCGGTCGAGTTCGAGACCGACGACCCCGCCCTGGGCGGCACGATGACGATGACCACCACCCTCACCGACGCCGACGGCGGCACGGACGCCCTCGTCGTGCACGAGGGCATCCCCGACGCCGTACCGGCCGAGGACAACGAGACGGGCACGCGCATGGCGCTGGCCAACCTCGCCCGGCTCGTCGAGTCCGCATCACGGTGACTCGATCACCGCGACCCGATCATGGTGATCTCGCCCGGAAACTGATCGGCAACCTCTGAGCGCTCGGCGGCGACTGTCGGTCGAGGAGGCTTCCCGCCGCCTCCCCGAGACCGAACGAGAGCCACCGCATGAGTACCGGAGCGACCCCGCGCAGGCGCAGCCAGCACCGTAGGAGACCCGACCGCCGCCCCCTGCTGATCGGCGCGTTGACCATCACCGTGATCGCTGCGGCCGCACTGCTGATGGCCAGGCCCGACTCCGGGGCGGACCCGGCGAAGGGCGGGAACTCGACGCTCCAGGAGGCGAGCGGCCCCCGCCCGACCGCGTCCTCGACGCCCACCTCGGTCTCCCCGTCGCCGTCCAAGTCGTCGGCGTCCCCGTCCCCCTCGAAGGCGTCGCCCCGCAGGAGCGTCATCCCCTCGGCGAAGCCGACCGCCGCCGCTCGCCCGTCCACCGCCTTCGCCGCCTGGCCCACCCCCACGACCGACCGGCCGGTGACCGCCACCATCGAGGTCTCCGGCAGCTATGACGGCGGCCTCAAGCGCTTCCGCGGCTCGGGAGCCCTCGGCGGTGACGGCCAGGACGAGGACCAGGACCCGCTCTTCGAACTCGCCGACGGGGCGACCTTGAAGAACGTGGTCCTCGGCGCCCCGGCCGCCGACGGAGTGCACTGCCTGGGCAGTTGCACCCTGCGGAACGTGTGGTGGGAAGACGTCGGCGAGGACGCGGCCACCTTCAAGGGGGCGTCCGCGGCGGCGACGTACCGCGTCCTGGGCGGCGGTGCGCGGCACGCGGACGACAAGGTCTTCCAGCACAACGGCGCCGGAACCGTGACCATCACGGACTTCCAGGTCGCGGACTTCGGCAAGCTCTACCGCTCGTGCGGCAACTGCGGCACCCAGTACCGACGCCACGTCGTCATCAGCGGCGTGCAGGTGACCGGCCCGGGCAACGCCATAGCCGGGATCAACGCCAACTACGGCGACACGGCCACCCTCTCGGGCGTGACGATCACCGGCGACAGCGGCAGGGACATCACCGTCTGCGACCGTTTCCAGGGCAACGACAGCGGCGACGAACCCAGCGAGACCGGCAGCGGACCCGACGGCACGCACTGCCGGTACAGCACATCGGACGTCTCCTATAGCTGATCTTTGCCTGGGGTTAGCCGGGCGTACGAAAGCGCTCGCTTGCATCGGTGTATGGAAACCGAACTGTTGTCAGGGCTGCGCGTCGACTACACCGATCAGGACGACCCCGTGCTGATCAGGCCGGACGGCAGCCTGGTGGACACCTGGCGCGAGAACTACCCGTACGAGCAGCGCATGGAGCGTCCGGAGTACGAGTGGCACAAGCGGCTCCAGCAGATCGAACTGCTGAAGCTGCAGAGCTGGATCAAGGAGAGCGGCCGGCGTCTCGTCATCGTCTTCGAGGGGCGGGACGCGGCCGGCAAGGGCGGCACGATCAAGCGGTTCACGGAGCACCTCAATCCGCGCGGTGCCCGCGTGGTGGCCCTGGAGAAGCCGACCGAGCGGGAACGCGGGCAGTGGTACTTCCAGAGGTACGTGGAACATCTGCCGACCGCGGGCGAGATCGTGCTGTTCGACCGGTCCTGGTACAACCGGGCCGGCGTGGAGCGCGTGATGGGCTTCTGCACCGACGACGAGTACCGGCGCTTCATGCGGCAGGCGCCCGCCTTCGAGCGGATGCTCGTGGACGACGGCGTGGACCTGATCAAGTTCTGGTTCTCGGTGTCCCAGGGCGAGCAGCGCACCCGGTTCACCATCCGCCAGGTCGACCCCGTACGCCAGTGGAAGCTGAGCCCGATGGACCTGGCGTCCCTGGACCGATGGAGCGACTACACCGCCGCCAAGGTCGCCATGTTCCGCGAGACGGACACCGACCACGCGCCCTGGACGGTGGTCAAGAGCAACGACAAGAAGCGGGCCCGCGTCGAGGCCATGCGCAGTGTGCTGGCCCGCTTCGACTACGGCGACAAGGACGAGGAGGTCGTCGGCACCGCCGACCCCCGGATCGTCGGCGCGGCCGCGGGCCTGCTGGAGGCGGGGGAGGACGACTCCGGGGACGAGAGCTGAGGCTCAGCAGCTCCCGGCCTCGGCGCGGGGCAGCACCGTGACGCGCCGGAAGTTGCACTCGGACCGGGCCTGGTGGCCGGTGGGGGACGGCCCGGTCTGATGGGCCTTGAGGGCGACGCTGACCAGGCTCATCAGCAGGTCCACGTCCGCGTCGCAGTCCAGGTGAACGGTCACCCAACGGGAGCCCGGCACCAGCCTGACCGCGGTCGATTCCTTGAGGTCGCCGTGGATGCGCTGGATGGCCGGGAGCGTGAGATGCAGGTCCACGTCCCGGTCGGAGTGGAAGTGCACGATCTCGCTGTGGACGGTGCTCAGTGCCCGCCCTGCGCCGCAACCGGCCGGGCCCGCACTCAGATCGGGCCAGACTTCCAGTTGCTCCATGGCGCGCTGGGCCAGTGTCATGTCCCCATAGTCACCCGATCACCGCGTCGCAACCAGAGGTTGAGCGAACTGTAACCGTGGCGTGAGGTAGCCCGACACCGGCCCATTACCCCCTGTGAGGGCCTACTTCGGCGGCGTCGGGGTGTCGTGCGTGCGGTACATCGCCTGTACGTCCAGCTCCAGCTGGACCGTGGGACCGACCACCGCGATACCGCGCGCGAGCATGCTGCGCCAGTTCAGCGTGTAGTCCTCACGGTGCAGCTCCGCCTTGGCCAGGGCCGCGCAGCGCAGTTCCTCGCCGTATCCGCCGTTGACGGAGCCCAGGTAGGTGGTGTCCAGCTCGACGGAGCGGCTGATCCCGTGCATGGTCAGGGAGCCGTGGAGCGTCCACTTGGTGCCGCCCCGGTACGCGAAACGCGTGCTGGTGAAGTCGATGTACGGGTAGCGCTCGACGTCCAGGAAGTCGCCGGAGCGCAGATGGTTGTCCCGGGTGTTGTTGCCCGTGGTGATGCTCGCGGCCTCGATGCGTACCGACACCCGGGAGGCGCCCATGTCGGGTTCGACGCGTATGCCGCCGGTGAAGCGCTCGAAGCGGCCGTGGACGTGCGCCATGCCGACGTGCTTGGCGATGAACCGGATCGCCGTGTGCGGCGGGTCGAAGAGCCAGGTCCCCGGCACCGGGAGGTCCAGCTGCCGTCCCGACACCAGCTGGACCCGCGCGGTGGGAGGCGTCGTGCCGCCTACGACGTCCACGGTCTCCTGGTGCGGGGTGAGGCCCTCGGCGGTGATCCGCAGGCCGTAGTGGCCCGGCGGAAGCGCGGCGAAGAACAGCCCGTACGGATCCGTGGTGCCCCGCACCACGACCTCGTGCGAGTCCATCGCCGTCACCGTCACATCGGCGCCCCGCATCGGCAGTCCCACCGGATCCACGACCTCGCGGGCCACGCCGCCCGCACCGGACGGCACGGGAAACGCCGCGGCGGGCACCCCCCGGGAGCGTCGACTCCTGAGCAGTCCGAGGGGCATGGCGATCACCTTTCTTCGAGGGTGGGGGGAGTGTGAGTGGGGGGAACGCGAGGGGAATTACTGGACTGCCGCCGTCGGCGGTGCGCCTTCGAACGCCGCACGCAGGAGCGCGAGCACGCCGTCGGCCGTCACCGGGCGGGGATTGGCGTACGCCTGGCCCGCGGTCTGTGCGGCGGCCCTGGCCAAGTCGGCTTCCGAGAGGCCCAGTTCGGCCAGGGAGCGGGGGGCGCCGAGACGTCCGGACAGTTCCCACAGGGCCGTCGGCGCGTCATCGGCGTCCAGGGCGCGGGCCACGCTGGCGGCGGCGTCCGGCGCGGCGGGCGCGTTGTGGGCCAGGGCGTACGGCAGGACCACCGTGTGCGTCTCGGCGTGCGGCAGGCCGAAGGTGCCGCCCAGGACATGGCACAGCTTGTGATGCAGGCCCATGGTGGTGGCGCCCAGGCAGGACCCGCACAGCCAGGCGCCGTACAGCGCACGCCCGCGCGCCTGAACGGACGTCGGCTCCGCGGCCACCTCCGGCAGCGCCCGCGCCATCGCCCGTACGCCCTCCTCGGCCATCAGCGCCACCAGGGGCGAGGCGTCCGGCGCGTAGAGCGCCTCGACGGCGTGCGCGATCGCGTTGACGCCGCTGGTCACGGAGAGCGGTACGGGCAGGGAAAGGGTGAGCTCGGGGTCGTAGACGACGCTGCGGGGCAGCACCTTCGGGTCGCGGCCGGTGCGCTTGGCGCCGTGCTCGGTCAGGCCCCAGACGTCGGTCATCTCCGAGCCGGAGTAGGTGGACGGCACCGCGATCAGCGGCAGTCCGGTGCGCAGGGCGATCGCCTTGCCCAGCCCGATCGACGAGCCGCCGCCGACCGCCACGCACCCGTCGGCGCCCGCCGCCCGGGCCACCTCCACGGCCCGGTCGGCCACCTCGACGGGCACATGCATCCGGGCCTCGTCGTGCAGACCCGCACAGGCCGGACCCAGCGCGCCCGCCACCGCCCGGGCCGTGTCCGCCCCGCGCGCACCGCACACCACCAACAGCCGCCGCAGACCGAGGTGTTCGGCCTCACCGGGCGTCGCCGACACGGCCGCACCGGGCCGGAAGACGACCCGCACGGGCCGGCTCTCGTACGAGAAGTCGAGGAAGCCTGTCACGCCCGCTCCAGCACGAGGTCGAACCGGGCGTGCCGGAAGGGGGTGTCGACCCCGAACTCCCGGGCCAGGGACGGGTCGTCGGCCGTCTCGAAGTCCTGCACCAGGCTCGGCTTGACGGCGAACACCGCGTCGGAGTCCAGGTACTCGCTGCCCGCCACGAAGATGTGCGTGGTCACCGGCGTGTGGCCGGCGGCCGAGGCGATGAAGTGGATGTGGGCCGGGCGGTAGGGGTGCCGACCGGTGGCCAGCAACAGGTCGCCGACCGGGCCGTCCGTCGGGATCGGATACGGGCTCGGCACACAGGTCCGGAACCAGAAGCGGCCCTCGGAGTCCGCCGTGAACAGGCCCCGCCCGTTGCCCGGCGGCTGTACGTCCGGGCGCTGCACGTCGTAGAAGCCGTGCGCGTCGGCCTGCCAGACGTCGATCACCGCGCCGGGCAGCGGGCCGCCGTCCCGGGACAGCACCCGGCCGCTGACCACGCACGGCTCGCCGTCCCCGATCAGGTCGATGGCCGCGCCGAGTTCCCGCACCGGCGACTCGGTCATGTGGAACGGGCCCAGCACCGTCGACTCGGTGGCGCCCGCGCCCTGCCGCTCGTTGATCGTCTCCACG
This sequence comes from Streptomyces sp. cf386, assembly GCF_900103585.1. Lineage (GTDB taxonomy): Bacteria > Actinomycetota > Actinomycetes > Streptomycetales > Streptomycetaceae > Streptomyces. The sequence goes on along the minus strand of NZ_FNHV01000001.1, from coordinate 39,270 downwards.
AGCATCGACAGCCCGAGCACGTCCGACAGCAGGATGAACTCCTGCCGGGTGTCCGTGCACGACTGCCCGGTCGCGGTCAGGAACCCGATCGCCCGCTCCCACTCCTCCTGAGTCAGCCGTGACTCCCGTGCGAAGGCGTGCAGATGCCGGATCAGGCCGGTCAGCAGCTCCCGCAGGCGCGGATCGGCGGTCCCGTGCAGACTGGCGACGGCCTCGTCGGTGACCGTCGGTTCGCCGGTCATGTCGGCTCCTTTCCGGCTTCCTGTCCTTCTCTGGGTTCCTGGGTGCACATCTCAACCGTGCCCGAGAATCCGCCGCAGCGCGTCCGTGAGCACCCCTTCGGCGTTCTCGGCCGCGTCGGCGTGCCGGAACGCCACATACCCGTCGGGGCGTACGAGGAGTGCGCCCGCGTCGGAGATCTCGCTCAGGCCCGCCCAGTCGCCGTACGGGTCCTCGTACTCCTGCCCCGGTCCGACCACCACCGTGGCGATGTCGAGGGGCTGGGCCTCGGCGGCCCGCACCCACGCCTCGCCGCCGATGCCGGTGAGCAGCGTGAAACGGCCCTTGCCGACGGTGTCGAGGGTGGACAGGGTCCGGGTCCCCGAGGTGATCCAGGCGTGCGGGAGCTTGGCGCCGGGGCGGGAGGAGGGCTGGTGGTGCAGCTCGGGGTCGCGGGTGAAGCCGGGGTCGGGCGTGCCGTCCGGGACGACCGCGGCAGAGCTGTCGGCGGGATAGCGCTGGTTGAGGTCGACGCCGTGCGCGTTGAACTCGTACACCTTGAAGGCGATCGCCTCGCGCAGCGCGGCCCGCTGCTTCTCGGCCGCTTCCGTGGCGTCCTTGCGTGCGGCGATGTTGGCCCACAGCTGCTCGGGCGTCTGCGGCGAGAGGCCGTCCAGCGCCTCGAAGATCGGGGCGGTCTCGCCGATGGACTTGTTGGCGCGGGTCACGATCTGCTTCCCGACCGGAGCCCGCTCGGCGTCGTAGGTGTCGAGGAGCTTCGGCGAGGCGACCCCGTCGAGGACGAGCTTCAGCTTCCAGGCCAGGTTGTAGGAGTCCTGGATGGAGGTGTTGGAGCCGAGCCCGTTGGACGGCGGGTGGCGGTGCACGGCGTCACCGGCGCAGAAGACGCGGCCGTTGGCGTACGTCTCGGCGTACATCTCGTTCACGGTCCACGCCGAGGACGACTTGATGGTCACCGGGATCTCGTCGTCGCCGACCAGCTGGCGTACGACGGACAGGGCGTACTCCTCGGTGAGGTCGGGTGCGCCCGCGGTGACGTCGTATCCCCAGACGATCATCCACTCGTTCCACGGGCGGACGTTGCGCACCAGGCCCGCGCCGATGCCGCCGACCGTGGCGCCGGGGGCGAGCACCCAGTAGAGGGTGGAGGGGCGGTGCGCGGTGTACTTGGTCAGATCGGCGTCGAAGACGATGTTGATACTGCCCGCGACACCCATCTGCCCGCCCATCGGCAGCCCCGCGTCCTCGGCGACCTTCGACCGGCCGCCGTCCGCGCCGATCAGGTACTTGGCGCGGATCCGGTACTCGTCGCCGCGCAGCCGGTCCTCGACCGTGACCGTCACGCCGCCCTCGTCCTGGACGAAGGACTTGTAGACGGTGCTGAACCGGAGGTCGGTGCCGCGCGCGATCGCCGCGTCCACCAGCACCGGTTCCATCAGGTGCTGCGGCATGTCGCACATGCGGGTCGGGCTGGCCAGCTCGTGCGCGGCCTGCACGAGCGGATCGTTGCCCCAGGAGCGGACCCGGCCCAGCTCCTCGCCGGCCAGGCTGGTGCAGAAGGTCGTGTTGCCCATCAGATGCTGGGGCGTCGCCTTGGCGATGACGTCCTCCTCGACGCCCAGATCGCGCAGCACCTCCATGGTGCGCTGGTTGGTGATGTGCGCACGGGGGGTGTCGGCGAGACTCGCGTACCGGGTGACGACCATGTTGCGCACGCCGTAGGTGCTCAGGGCGAGCGCGGCCGATGCGCCCGCCGGGCCGCTGCCCACGATCAGTACATCGGTCTCGACGACGGTGTGCACGACAGAACGCTCCAGGAGATGAGACAGGAGATGAGACAGGAGATGAGACCGGAGGTGAGAACAGGCCTCCGACCTTCAAGATCATGGAGTGGTGCGGTCGATCGTGGGTGTCTCATTACGAGACAACCCACCGTCGCCCCGCGCGTGAAGCCCCCGATACGGTGAGGACGCCATGACCACCGTGGAAGATCCCCCTGCCCTCGCCCCTCTCCGCCAGGCCCGCCAGCGGTTCCTGACAGGCCGACCGCTCCCGGACGGCGTGCCGGACGACGTCGTCGCGGCCTGGCGGCGCGCCCGCTTCTTCGGCGTACGGCCCGATCTCGGCGGTCCGGTACGGGAGTTGAGCACAGGCCCGGCCGACTCGCCCCTGCTGGAGGCGGCGCGTCCCGTGCTGACCCGCCTCGCCCCGGCCCTAGACGCCGCAGGGGCCGCGTTCGTGCTCACCGACGAGCGGCTCAGGGTGCTGTGGTCGGCCGGCAGCGCGCCCGGCGACGACACCTGCCGCGACCTCTCCGAGCGGGAGGTCGGCCACAACAGCGCCGCACTCGCCCTGCGCACCCTGCGACGGGCCGAGGTGCACGGCCCCGAGCATTTCCTCGACGTGTGGCAGGACGTCTCCGCGGTCAGCGTGCCGCTGCTCTCCCCGGAGACCGGCCAGGCACTCGGCACCGTGACGGTCGCCTCCGGCCTGTGCGCCGGCTGCCGACCCCACCCCGGCGCCGCCCTCGCCGAGGCGGCGGCCACCGCGGTGGAGGCCGAACTGCGCGCACGCGCGCGTACCGCAGAGCGCGTACTGCTCGACGCCTATGAGCGGGCCGCGCGCGGGCGCGAGCGTGCGGTCGTCGCGCTGGACGGCCGCAACCGCCTCGTCAGCGAGGCGGCCGTGCGCCTTGCCTCACCGCAGGTGCTGGAGGCGTTGGAGCGGGGTGCGCGAGCCTGGGGGAGCGGTGAGGGGGCGCCGACCAGCGAGGAGACAGGCACGGGGTCCGGGGCGGGGTCGGGGTCGGGTGGGTCGTACGAGATCCCGCTCCCCGAGGACGCCGGGTGCACGGTCGAGATCACTCCGGTACGGCACGAAGGCCGCGCTCTCGGTCTGGTCGCGGTGCTGGAACCCCGTCCCGTGGACCCGGTGCCGTCGCCCCCGTGCCCGGCCGCTGCGCTGGTGGGAGACTCGGTGCCGTGGCGGCACGCGGTCGCGCGGGCGGCGGCGCTGGCGCGTACCGCGGGACCCCTGCTGGTGGTGGGCGAGCGGGGGACGGGCAAGACGACGCTCGCTCTCGAACTCCTCGACGGCACGGCCCCGTTGGTCGTGGACGCCGCAGAGGCCCCCGAACTCGGCCTCAAGGGCGACGAGTTGGCAAACGACCGCGCCCTGCTGCTGCGCCATGCCGAACGGCTGGCCCAGTCGGATGTCGCCGCCCTCAACTCGCTCCTGGACGAGCACCCGGACGCCCGCCTGGTCGTCACGTACACGCCCGGAACCTCGCCCGGCCCCTGCCTCCAGCGCCTCCTCGACACACTCGCGGCCCGCTCGGTGACGTTGCCGGCCTTGCGGGAACGCACCGAGGACATCAGGGAGCTGCTCCCGGCCCTGGCGCCCAGGCCGGCTCCCGGCAGCCCACCGCTGACCTGGACGCTGGATGCGCTACGGGCGCTGGAACAGCATCCCTGGCCGGGCAACGTCACCGAACTCGCCCACCTCGTACGGGCGCTCGCGAGTCAGCGCCGGGTCTTCGGGCCGGTGCGGCGCGGTGAACTGCCGGACCCCGTCCGGGAGGGACCCGCGGGACGCGGCCTCAGCCCGATGGAGCTCGCCGAACGGGCCGCGATCCTGGAGGCGTTGCGCCGCCACGGCGGCAACAAGGCGCGCGCCGCGGCGGCGTTGGGGATCGCCCGGGCGACCCTTTACCGGAAGCTGCGGGAGTATCAGGGACGCGATGGGTTGACCGCCTCGAAGCCCTGATCCCGCTGGCACCTCCTAGAACCTCCTGGCGCGTAATGTGCCTTGATCACCGGCGCCTATTACCCGCGGAGGGCTTATGGATACCGAAATCGTGCGAGCCTGGGTCGAAGGCTGGGCCGCCTCGCGTGGGGCCGCCCCTCCGACGGAGGCGCCCTGGGGGTTCACAGTCGATGTCGGGCTACCCAGGCAGGTAACCCGGCATGTCCTGCCCCGCGCCGACGAGGCGGTCATCCGCAGGCTCGTGCAGACGACCACAGCGCCTGCCACCTGGCTCAAGGTGATGGCGGCCCCGGAGGTCATTTCCCCCTGGCTCACGCCCGCATGGACCTTCGACGACCCCGGTTTCCTGATGTCGACATCCCTGCACACGTCCCTGTCGGACATCCCGGACCTCCCTCCCGGCTACCAGCTGCGCACTTGGAGCCGGGGTGATGTCACCCGCGCCCTCGTCCGTGACATGGACGGCGCCTTTGCCGCTCACGGCCAGGTCGCCGCCACCGCCCGCGCCGGCTCTGTCGTGTTCGACCAGATAGAGACCGCACCTGCCCACCGTCGCCAGGGCCTGGGGCGGGCGGTGATGCACACCTTGGCCGACGCGGCGATCGCGGCAGGCGCGCGGACCGGAGTGCTCGCCGCGACGATTGAGGGGCAGGGTCTGTACAAGTCCCTTGGCTGGACCACACACGCGCCACTCACCAGCGTCTTCCTCGCATCCACCGATGCCAGGCGGTAAAGGGCAAGCCTGCCGGGAAGTCGCTGCCTGCCGAGCAGCCGCAAGTGCCTCAGCGTGCCCCGGTCCAGTTGTGCGCGACGTCGACCACGACCCGGTCGGTCGCCACCCACACCCGGAACGGCAGCCGTGCCCGGACACCGAGCCCGATCTGCGTGTCCCCTTCGAAGCTGCCGGCGAACCGGGCGTCCCTGAAGGTGCGGTAGCCCTTGAGATCAACGCCCGCCAGGCGCTGACCGGCTCGCACGGGATACGTCGGCTTCCCGGTCTCGGGGTCGTAGGCGGGGGCGGCCACCCGTACCTCGAGGACGGCCCCGCCGCCGACGGGGATGTGGGTGCCCGAGCCGTCCTGGTGGAGGCGGCTGACGTACCTGACGGAATAGCCGAGGCCGCTGGTGCCCGCGCCGGGGACGTCGACGACCATGCGGTCGAAGCAGGCGTGCCGGCCGGTCCGGATGTTCGTCACCGACTCCGACGTGGCGGCGGAGCGGGTCTTGGCCAGACTGCCCCAGCCGGTGGGGCAGGCCGTGGTCTGGGAGGTGGTGGTCGTGGTGGCTTCGGCAGGGATCGCCGCCACGCCCAGGGTGGTGGCCATGAGCGCGATCGCCGTCGCCCATGCGGCTCTGTTTCGTACCATTACGTCCCCCGGGAGGTGATGTGTCTGATATTAGGGGAGACATTCGGGTTGGCGGAATGGTTGCACTCGTTCCGGTTCGGTGTTCCGGGCGGGTGGGGCGATTGTGCGGATCGCTCGGGAACTGGGGCCGGACCTGGGACGTTCCACGAAGGACGGCGGCGACTGGCAGGGGCCGTACGGGGAGCTAGGGGGCGATGTGACGCGGTTGATTGTCGTAGGGGGCGGGATCGCCGGTGCGGGAGCGGCGCTCGCGCTGCACAAGGCCGGATTAGACGTCGAGGTGTACGAGGCGCACCCGGACTCCGCCGAGGACATCGGCGCGTTCCTCACGCTCGCGAGCAACGGCATGCGAGCGCTCGCGGAGGTCGACGCCTCGGCCGCGGTCACCGCGATCGGCTTCCCTCTCACCTCGATGCGGGTCCTCGACGACACGGGCGCCGAGGTGGCCCGGGTGCCGCTCGGCGAAGCCGGCACCGCACACCTTCAGTACCGGTGCCTGCGGCGCGGGGACCTCAACGCCGCCCTGCAGGCCGAGGTCACACGCCGGGGCATCGGCATCCGGCACGGCGCCCGCCTGGTGTCGGTCGAGGACGGCCCGGACACCGTGACCGCCCACTTCGCCGACGGCAGCACGGCCACCGGCGACCTGCTCATCGGGGCCGACGGCCTGAGCTCCACCGTCCGCCGGCTCACCGCCCCCGACGCGCGCCCGGAGTACGCCGGACAGTACGTCTTCTACGGCTACACCGACGCCGTCCCCGAGACCACCCAGGGCGAGACCATCACCATGGTGCGCGGCAGCTCCGTCGCCTTCGGGTACGCGGTGTCGCCCGCGCAGGAGACGTACTGGTTCGCGCGCGTCACCGACGCACCCCTGGCCGCCGACGCCCTCGCGGACGGCACCCCGGCCCGGTGGCGTGACCTGCTGCTGCCGCTGCTGCGCAAGGACTCCACCCCGGCCGCGGACCTCGTGGCGGCCACCGCCGACCGGCTGATGGTCACCAACGCCACCGAACTCCCCACCGGGACGTCCTGGCGCTCCGGCCGCACCCTGGTCATCGGCGACGCGGCCCACGCGGCGTCCCCCGCCACCGGACAGGGCGCGTCGATGGCGCTGGAGGACGCCGTGGTGCTCGCCAAGTCCCTGCGGGACGCGCCGGACACCGACGCCGCGCTCGCCCTCTACGAGAGACTCCGCCGCCCCCGCGTGGAGAACAACATCACGGTCAGTGGCAACATCTCCCGCGGTACCCACACCCCGTCAGGTCCCGGCGGTCGGGGCGCGGGTGGTAACCGGCCGGGCGACGACGAGCTCGTACGACACCTGGAGTGGGGCACCGACCTCTCGTCCTGAGGCGACTGAGGCGGCTGAGGCGACGCCCGTCAGGGCGCCGGGGCGGGGCGGACGGCGGCGAAGGCGCCGACGGTGAAGACACCGGCGCCGCGTGCGGCGTCGAGGGCCTGCTTGCCGGCCTGGATCTGCTCGCCGCCGGGGCCGTCGTAGCCGAGCCACTTCGGCCGATCCTCCGACGGGGTGTTGCCCCAGCACGGGATGCCTGGAAAGAGGTCCTCGGCGAGGGTGACGACGTACCCGGCGTCCTCCAGCATCGCTTCGTAGGCGTGCAGGGTGCCGAGAGCGGCAAGGCAGAACGTCTCGTTTACCGGGTCGGTGAAGTGCGCGATCTCCTCCGGTGTCTGATGCGCGCCGAACGGCCGTTGCAGCCAGTCGATGCCGACGAGGGCCCCGCCGGGTTTCAGCAGCCGGTGGGTCGACCGGAAGAACCGCTCCTTGCGCGGCAGATGGCACACGGACTCGTAGAAGGTGATGGCGTCGAAGCTCATGTCGGGCCAGGCGGCCAGGGTCGTGTAGTCCTCGTCACCGACCGTGAGGAACTGCACCCGGTCGGCCATCCCCCGCTCCTCGGCCAGTCGGCGGGCCCGCTGGGAGAGCCACTCGTTGTTGGTCAGCCCGACGAAGGTCGCCCCCGTGAACGCGGCCATGTGCAGGGTGCCCCCGCCCACTCCGCTGCCGAAGTCGAGCGCCCGGTCCCCCGGTCGCAGCCCGGCCAGGCCGACCAGCCGTTCCGCCAGTGCTCGGGCGGCCTGCTGCGGCGACAGGCCGCGGGCCTCCGCCGCCGGGTCGCCGTGGTGCCAGATGTCGTCCATGATCGCCTCGTAGGCGGGTCCGGCATAGTCGTAGAAGTCGCGTACGCGCTGCTCGTGTCCCATGGTGGAGTTCCTTTCGTCAGGGTGTCGGTGCGGGTCGAGGGGCCTGTGCCTACGGGGCGACCGGGGCGAGCTTGGACCGGAACTGCCGTAGCGAGGCGGGCTGTTCGGTGATGCGCATGCCGGGAATCAGGTGGGCGTCCCGCACCGTGCGGACCAGCGCCCGCCCGACGTGGTCCCAGTGCCCGCGGGTGTACGTCCTGCGCGGCACCGCCACGCGCACCAGCTCGTACGGGGCGCTGGTGAGCGGAGCGCCGTGCTCGTCCTCCGTGCCCAGGTAGAGGGAGCCGAGCTCCACGCTGCGGATGCCGCCCTCCAGGTACAACTGGCAGGCCAGCGCCTGGCCGGGAAATCGGTGCGGCGGGATGTGCGGCAGCAGACGGCCCGCGTTGAGGTAGAGCGCGTGCAGCCCCGGCGGCTCGACGATGTCGACGCCGGCCGAGCGCACCAGCTCCGCCAGGTACGCGGTGTCCTCGGCCCGCGCGTGCAGATACCCCGGATCGGTGACCTCGGTCAGGCCCTGGGCGACCATGTCCAGGTCGCGTCCGGCCAGTCCGCCGTAGGTGGGGAAGCCCTCGGTGGCGATGAGCAGCAGTTCGCAGCGTCGAGCGAGGTCGGTGTCGTGCAGGCCCAGGAAGCCGCCGATGTGGGCGATGCCGTCCTTCTTCGCGCTCATCGCGCAGCCGTCGGCGAGCCGGAACGCCTCCTCGGCGACCTGCCGCGGGCTGTGGTCGCGGTACGCGGCCTCCCGCTGCGTGACCAGCCAGGCGTTCTCCGCGAACCGTGCCGCGTCCAGGAGCAGGGGCACGCCGCGCTCCCGGCAGAGCGACGAGGTCAGCGTCAGGTTGGCCATGGACACCGGCTGGCCGCCGCCACCGTTGTTGGTGAGCGTCATGATCACCGCGGCGACGCGGGAGCCGTCCGGCCCGTCCAGAACGGCCTTCAGACGAGCGGTGTCGATGTTCCCCTTGAACGGCTCCGTGCTGTCCAGGTCCCGGGCCTCGGGACAGGGCAGGTCCCAGGCCTCACCCCCGTGCAGCGCCACGTTGGCCCGCAGGGTGTCGAAGTGCGTGTTGCTGAGGAAGATCTTGCCGGGGCCGAGCAGCGTCGAGGCCAGCAGCCGTTCGGCCGCCCGCCCTTGGTGCACCGGCAGGATGTGCGTGTAGCCGGTCAGTTCCCGGACGGTGTCGTGGAAGCGGTGGAAGGAGCGCGACCCCGCGTACGACTCGTCGCCCGCCATCCCTGCGGCCAGTTGGGCTGCGGACAGGGCGCCGGTCCCCGAGTCGGTGAGCAGGTCGACGGTGACCTCGTCGGCCCGCAGGTCGAAGAGGTTGTAGTGGACGCGGGCGAGGGCGGCCTGCCGTTGCTCGCGGGTGGTGACGGGGATCGGCTCGACGACCTTGATCCGGTACGGCTCCACAGTCGGTTTCCCTTCAGGGTGGTGAGGATGTTCAGGGCGCCCGTCGGCCGACGGTTCGGTCGGGCTGGTGCGGGCTCAGCTGGTGCGGTCTGCGGCGCGGCGGCCATCGGCCGGACTTCCGGGTCCGGCGTCCTCCCGTGGCGGGAGGACGCGGTACGCCTCGGAGGAGAGGTAGGCGGTGATCCGCGGTGCCTGCCCGCCCGCCTGGACAAGGCTCAGATACGAGATCAGGCCCACGCCCGCACTCAGGCGCCTGGCGGTGAGCGCGGCGAGGGCGCGGTCGAGCGGAGCGCTGCGGACGTCGTACTGCCGCAGGAGCCGCACGGCGTGGTCGCGTGCCGCCCGGTCGTCGCGGACGTAGGCACGGACGGGGACATGGATGCTGTGGCCGGTGGGACGGTCGGCGTCCGCGCCGGTGAACGAGTAGCAGGAGATGAGCGGGAGCCGGCTGAAGGGCTCGTCCCCGCCGATCCGGCGGCACAGCTCCGCCACGCGGTCCGGACACGCCCCGGGCACGAGGCGGGCCGCGTCCGCCGCGTCGTCGGCCGTGGCGTGGTGGTGGACGACGTAGACCTTCACCCGTGGCTCGGCCCACGGGCCCACGTCCAGGGCGAAGAACATGAAGGTGGCCCGCTCGGGGAAGCGGGGCTTCAGGTAGCACCGCAGGGGCTCGAACGCCTGCCCGTGGCCGAGCCTGGTCATGGCCTCGTCGACGGTCTCCATGCCCCGCTCGGGGCCTCGCGAGCCCGCGTTCAGGTACAGCTTGAGCCCTGGCGGGCCGCTCGGCCGCAGTTCCAGGGCGCTCCACAGGGACAGCGGTCCGTGCGGCACCGGCGGGAGGAAGAGGTCGCTCACCCGCGTCAACTCGTCGAGGCGAAAACCCCATTGCGCCGCCAGACGCCCCACGGCCGCCCATGCCGTGCGGGCGTTGTCCGGCATCGCCCGGGCGGCGCAACCCGGGTCGACCAGCACCCGCAGCACGGGGTCGCCGCCGGCCGGGAACGTCAGCGAGAACTCCACCGGCGTGTGATCGTCGGAGACGAACGACGGCGAGGGCGGAGGGTCGGCCAGCGGCCGGGCGGCGGCCGGGCCCAACAGATCGGACAGCACCCGCTGGTGGGCGGTGCGCCGCTGCGCGTCGATCCCGACCAGGTCGCACAGTCGTCCCAGCTGTCCGGCGATGAATTCGCCCAGCCGGTCCGGCGCGGAATGCTCCGCGGTCCCGGCGCCCGGCCCGGTGGCTGACGGCAGCAGGCCGAAGGCCGGGGGCGGTGTGCCCACAGCCCCGCCCGGCGGTCCGGCGCACTGTCGCGTGTACGCGTTCATGCGTGCTCCCCGTTCGGTAGTTCTCGCGACGGATTTCCGGTCCTCGGTGCGGGACCCGGTGAACCGTTTGTAGCCCGGTGCCGGTTGTTCACGATCGGCGCGCTGGCGCTGAACAAACGCATGGTGAACAATCCGAATGACTCGGGGGAGGTACGTACAGGTGCCACGTGGAGAGCGCCCGCTGGAAGCGGACGGCGGGCCGCTGCTGGAATTCGCCGGAAGATTACGAAAGGTGCGGGAGCAGGCCGGCAGCCCCACCTACCGGGATCTCGCGCGAAGGGCGCACTATTCGATCGCGACGCTCTCCGGGGCCGCGTCGGGGCGTCAACTGCCCACGCTGGCCGTCACCCTCGCCTACGTCCGCGCCTGCGGCGGTGACGAGCGGGAATGGGAGCTGATCTGGCGCAGGACGGCGGCCGCATGCACGGTCAGGACCGTCGGCCCGGATCCGGATCCGGATCGGGCCGGGGACCCGGCCTCTGCGCCCTATGTCGGTCTGGCCTCTTTCCAGCAGTCCGACGCCGACAGTTTCTTCGGCCGCGAAAATCTCACGAGCAAACTGTTCGAACACCTGAGTAAAAAGAGATTCCTTGTTCTGTTCGGGGCTTCGGGATCAGGAAAGTCATCGGTGTTGCGCGCCGGAGTGCTCCCCAAGTTCTCCGGAACACCCGCCCTGGTTCTCACTCCCGGCCCGCGCCCCTTGGAGGAATGCGCGATCCAACTGGCGGCCCGCGCGCACATCACTTCAGGGCCCCTGCACGCCGAACTCGCGTCGGAGCCGCGTGCTCTGCACCGTGTGGTGCGGCAGATCCTGGCCCGATCACCGAATCCGCCCGACGAACTCCTCGTCATCGTGGACCAGTTCGAGGAAGTGTTCACGCTCTGCCGCAGTGCGGAGGAACGCGACGCCTTCGTCGCCGCACTCCTGCACGCCGCGCAGACCTCCGACAGCCGCTGCCGCGTCGTCCTGGCCGTACGGTCCGATTTCTACACGCACTGCACCCGGCTCCCCACCCTCGTCGACGCCCTGGCCGACGCCCATGTCCCCGTCGGCCCGATGACCACCGACGAACTACGGGCGGCGATCGTCCGGCCCGCCGCCCGCGCCGGGCTGACCGTCGAGGGCGCCCTCCTCGCCGCCCTCACAGCCGACGCCCACGGTCGGCCCGGGGCGCTGCCCCTGCTCTCCCACGCGCTCCTGGAGACCTGGCACCGCCGACGGGGCAACGCCCTGACCCTCGCCGCGTTCCAGGCGGCAGGCGGTTTCGAGGGCGCCCTCGCGCAGACCGCCGAAGCCTTCCACTCCGGCCTGAACGACATGCAGCAGAAGATCACCCGACGGCTCTTCCTGCGCCTCATCGCCCTGGGCGAGGGCACCGAGGACACCAAACGCCGCGTACCGCGCCACGAACTCGACGACACCTCCGACACCCTGCTGGTTTTCGAACAGGCCACCCGGGCACGCCTGCTGACCGTCGACCGGGATCACGTCGAGATCACCCACGAGGCCCTGATCCGCTGCTGGCCCCGCCTGGGCGGCTGGTTGAGCGAGGACCGGGACCAACTGCGCCTGCACCGCGCTCTCACCGAGGCCACCGCCGTCTGGAACTCACTGGAGCGCGATCCCGACTCCCTCTACCGCGGAGTGCGTCTGGCCGCCGTGAAAGACCTCCCGAAGGAGGCCCTGACCGCCCGGGAACGCGCCTTCCTCGACGCGAGCGAATCGGCGGAGCGGGCGGAGGCTCTGCGCGCGCGCCACCGGGTCCGCCGTCGGCGCCGGCTCGTCGCCGCCCTCGTCGTCCTGCTCGTCTGCGCCGTGACCGCTGCCGGCTTCGCCGTGCGCTCCCAGCGGATCGTCACCGCACAGCGCAACCACGCCCTCGCGCTCAGGGCCGTCGACAGTTCGGTTGCGCTGCGGACCCGCGACAGCTCGCTGGCCGCCCAGCTCGCGCTGGCCGCACACCGGTTGGAAGCGAACGAGGCCACCCGCAACGGCCTCCTCAGCATGCTGCCGCGCACGCTGGACAGGCTCGTCCACGCTGTGGCCGTCACCTCCGACGGCCGTACTCTGGCCACGGCGCTCGACGACGGCGGTCTCCGGCTGTGGGACCTGACGGATCCCCAGCACCCCGTCCGTCTGGGCACCGTCGCCGGCCACATCGACAGCGCCTTCACGCTGGCCTTCAGCCCCCGCGGGAACACACTGATCGCCGCAGGCCAGGACGGCGAGATCCGGCTCTGGAACGTGACCGACCCCCACAACCCGCGCCTGCTTTCAAGGGCCCGCACGCACCACACCGAACTCATCTTCTCGCTGGCCGTGAGCCCGGACGGCCATACGGTCGCCACCGCCAGCTACGACGACACCATCCGCCTGTGGAATGTGAGCGACCCGGCCGGCCCCCGCTTCCTGAACAAACTGATCGGCCACTCCCTCAACGTCAAACCGGTCGCCTTCAGCCCCGACGGCACCACGCTGGCCTCCGGCTCCGACGACCGCACGGTCCGCCTGTGGGACGTGACCGACCCGCGCCGCGCGCATGCCATCGCCGTTCTCAAGGGCCACGACAACTTCGTCGACGCCCTCGCCTACAGCCGGGACGGCCGCACCCTCCTCTCCGGCAGCGACGACCACACGGCGATCCTGTGGGACGTGACCGACCCGCGCCACCACCGACGGCTGGGCCGGCTCGAAGGCCATACCGACGTGATCACCTCAGTGGAGTTCACCCCCGATGGCCGCATGGTGGTCACCGCCGGCGAGGACGGGACGGTACGCCTCTGGGCGGCAGTCAACCGGTCGCGCCCCGTCGAACGGGCCTCGCTGACCGCTCTCTCGCAAGGACTCGGGACGGTACTCCCTCTCTCGGCACACGGCACGATCGTCACCCTGACCTACGACCACACGGTCGAGATCTGGAACACCGACCTGTCCAGGGCACGCGCCCACGCCTGCGCGCACGTCCGTGTCCCCATCAGCCGCGCCCAGTGGTCCCGCCACTTCCCCGGCCTCGACTACCGCCCGCCCTGCACCGCCCGCCCGTGACCGTCGGCCGGCACTCGCAACTCGGCCGGAGATCGATGCAGCGGCCAACCGGCGCAACCCCGGCGTGCACTCGCCCCTCATACAGGTCGAACCACCCCGGGTTCTCGGAGAGGAGCGTCTGTTGGCCAGTCAGTTGTCCCGTCGACAGTTCGTGGTGTACTCGCTGGCGGCGACCACCCTGACCGTCGCGGCACCGCTCGGCTGCGACGGCTCGACCGCGCAGGGCGCCGAGGAAACCGCGGCCGGCGGGCGTGCAGCCTCCGACGTCCTGGTCACCGGCACCGACGAGGAGATGCTGGTCCTGGAGGTCACCCCGGCCAACAGGGTCGTCGTACGGCTGCCGCGCGTCGAGGTCGGCCAGGGCGTCACGACCGCCGTCGCGATGATGATCGCCGAGGAACTGGATGCCCGGCTCGCCGACGTCGACATCCCGCTCGCGGACGCCCGCAGCAAGGGCAACCAGTTCACCGGCGGCTCCAACTCGGTCAGTTCGCTGTACGGGCCGGCCCGGCACCTGGCCGCGACCGCCCGCGCCAAGCTGGTGACCGCGGCGGCCCGCCAATGGCACGTCCCCGCGCGGACCCTGCGTACCCGGGACACGATGGTCTTCGGACCGGACGGGCGCTCGGCCACCTTCGGATCGCTGACCAGGGCCGCCGCCCGGATCACACGCCCGGCCGTGTCGACCGACCCCAAGCCCGCGTCCAAGCACCGGGTCATCGGCCGGCCCGCGACCCGCATCGATGCCCGTGACATCGTCACCGGCAAGGCGAAGTACACCGGAGACCTCGCGGTGGCCGGAGCGAAGCCGACGGTCGTGGCCCGGCCGCCGACGATCGGCGGGAAGGCCGTCTCGGTCGACTCCAAGGCGGCCCGCGCCATGCCCGGCGTGCACGCGGTCGTCCGGATCGACGGCGGGGTGGCCGTGGTCGCCGAGACCTTCCACCACGCCTTCCAGGCCCGCGACGCGCTCCGGATCAAGTGGGCGCCGGGCCCTCTCGCGAACCTCTCCGACACCGAGATCCGCGCCCGGCTGCGTGCCGCCGTGCCGAAGCTGGAGAGCCCGCCGCGCGGATCGGCGCAGACGGAGGCCGAGTTCGAGTTCGCCTTCGTCAGTCACGCGCCGATGGAGGTGCTCACCGCCGTGGCGGACGTGCGCGCCCAGAGCGCCGAGATCTGGTTCTCCTCCCAGACGCCGCAGTCGGCGCGCGAGGACATCGCCGCGAGGATCGGCCTGCCGGTGTCGAAGGTCCGGGTCCATGTCCTGCGCGGCGGTGGGTCGTTCGGACGCCGGCTGAACTACGACGCCGCGATCGAGGCGGCGCTGATCTCCAAGAAGGCACGCCGGCCGGTGAAGCTGATGTGGAGCCGGGCCGACGACATCCGGCACGGCCGTATGCGCCCGGCCTCCCACCACCGGATCCGGGCCAGCCACGCCCAGGGCCGAGTGGTGGCCTTCGCCCACGCGACGGCCTCGGTCAACGAGTCCTCCGAGCAGGGCATGTCCGCTCAGGGCGGCGTGCGTGCCGCCGCTCCACTCCCCAGCGACAGCGGCCTCTACAACTTCGGGCGCCTCTCCGGGAACTCGGGCTCGGTCGACCTGGCGATACCGCTCGGCGCCTGGCGCTCGGTGGACTCCGGCACGGTGCGCACCGCCGAGGAGATCGTCGTCGACGACGCCGCCCGCAGCCTCGGCAAGGATCCGGTCGCCTTCCGCCGTACGACACTGCGGAGCAAGGCCGTGAAGGCCGTACTGGACAAGGTCGCCAAGGCCGGGGACTGGGGTCGGACCATGCCGCGGGGTCACGCCCAGGGCGTCGCCGTGCACGAGGAGTACGGCTCCTGTGTGGCCTGTCTGGTCGAGATCGACGCCGAGGATCCGAAGAACCCCCGGGTGACCAAGGTGGTGATGGCCGCCGACGTCGGAACGGCCGTCAACCCGCGCGGACTGGAGGCCCAGCTGATGGGCACCGCCGTCGACGGCATCTCCACCGTGCTGAGCGCCGGGCTGCACATCGACAAG
Source organism: Streptomyces sp. cf386 (assembly GCF_900103585.1). GTDB lineage: Bacteria > Actinomycetota > Actinomycetes > Streptomycetales > Streptomycetaceae > Streptomyces. The sequence continues at coordinate 23,857 of NZ_FNHV01000001.1, read as the reverse complement.
GGCGCCGTCCGCGAGAGCAGCTTCGCCGACTTCCACTACGCCCGCCAGCGACATGCCCCCCAGCACTTCGAGGCGCACATCATGCCCTCCCGGCGCGACCCCGGCGGAGCCGGCGAACTCGGTGTCCCGGCCGCGGCCGGCGCCGTCGCCAACGCCTATGCCCGGGCCACCGGCACCAAGCCGCGCCGCTTCCCCCTCGACTTCTGAGCCACGTCCGAGAAGGTACCGATGCCCTCCTACTCCTTCACCCTCAACGGCAAACGCGTCACCGTCGACGCCCCCGCCGACATGCCCCTGCTCTGGGTGCTGCGCGACCTGCTGAACGTCACCGGCCCCAAGTACGGCTGCGGCGTGGGCGCCTGTCGCGCCTGCACCAGCCATCTCGACGGCGACGAGATACAGCCCTGCGTCGTCCCGGTCGGCGACTGCGCCGGCCGCGAGGTCACCACCATCGAGGGCCTGGCCGACGGCGACCGCCTCCACCCGGTGCAACAGGCCTGGCTGGACTGCGACGTCGCCCAGTGCGGCTTCTGCCAGCCGGGTCAGATCATGGCCACGGCCGCCCTGCTGAAGAAGACGCCCCGGCCGACGGACGCCGACATCGACCGGATCGAGAACGTCTGCCGCTGTGGCACCTACTCCCGGATCCGCGAGGCGATCAAGAAGGCCGCCGCCGACAGCTGACCCGGAATACCCTGATGGCCGTGCACAACTCCTTCGAGGGCCCGAGTGCCGCAGCGGCACGGTTCACCGGACTCCCCGCCACCGGCGAACGCCGGCACTCCGGGGCGCTCACCGAAGTCACCCTCGACGATGGCCGGGTGGTGATGGTCAAGCGCGGCGACGGCGACCGGGCCGCACAGGCCGAGGCGGCGGGACTGCGCTGGCTGGCCGACGCCGGCACGGTCCGCATCCCGGCCGTGCACGGACACGACGGGCAGTGGCTGGTCACCGACCGCGTGGCCACCGGCCGGCCCGGCCCCGCGGCGGCGGAGCGCCTCGGCCGTGAACTGGCCGCCCTGCACGCCACCGGCGCACCCGCGTTCGGCGCCCCACCGCCCGGCGGCCCCGAGGACGCGTACATCGGTCTCGCCCCGATGCGCAACGTCACCGGCCCCGACTGGCCCCGCTGGTACGCCGAGTACCGGGTGCTGCCGTATCTGCGCCGCGCGGTCGACGACGGCACCCTCCGCGGCACGGAGGCGCCCGTCATCGAGCAGGTCTGCGAGCGGCTCCCCGAACTGGCCGGCCCCGCCGAGCCGCCCGCCCGACTGCACGGCGACCTCTGGAACGGCAACGTCCTGTGGGGCGCCGACGGGCACGCCTGGCTCATCGACCCGGCCGCACACGGCGGCCACCGCGAGACCGACCTGGCGATGCTCCACCTCTTCGGCTGTCCCCACCTGAACCGGATCCTGGACGGCTACCAGCAGACGGCACCGCTGGCCGACGGCTGGACCGAACGCATCGCCCTGCACCAGCTCTTCCCCCTGCTGGTGCACGCCGTCCTCTTCGGCAGCGCTTACGGGGACCAGGCCCTCACGGCGGCCAGGACGATTCTGCGTACTTGTTGACGCACGAACCATTGACGGGACGCCGCAGGCTCTCGACACTGGCATGACTACGTAGTCAGTACAGCGGTCATGCGAATGTCCTTGCAGCCGACTACGTAGTCAACAGCCGATCAACCCGCCACCATCCGGGAGCTCCCATGGCGACGACGATGACCGAGGTCGCCCGCGTCGCCGGTGTCTCCCAGAAGACGGTGTCCCGGGTCGTCAACGGCGAACCGCACGTCAGCCCGGAGGTCCGCGACCGCGTGCTCCGGGTCATCCGGGAGCTGGACTACCGCCCGAACAACGCGGCGCGCGCCCTGCTCCTCGGCCGCTACCGGCGCATCGGCGTCGTCTCGCTGGGCACGGCCCTGTACGGCCCGTCGACGCTGCTGATCGCACTGGAGCGGGCGATGCAGCGGGCGGGGTACTCCTTCGCCCTGGCCAGCACCCTGGAGGGGCAGAGGGTCTCGGTCGCCGTCGAGGCGCTGCTGGAGCAGGGCGTCGACGGGATCGTGCTGTCCGAGCCCATCGACGACGGCACCCCGCTCCGACTCAGCGCGGACGTCCCGGTGATCAGCCTCGGCGAGGGCGTCGAACTCACCGACGGTGTGGGCGCGGTCGTCGGCGCCGACGGGGTCCGGGCCGCCCGGATCGCCACCGAGCACCTGCTCGCCCTGGGCCACCGCACCGTCTGGCACCTCCCCGGCCCGCAGAACTGGTGGGCCGCCCGCGACCGCCTCCGGGGCTGGCGCGAGGCCCTCGCCGCAGCGGGCGCCCCCGAGCCACCGCTTGCCACGGAGGGCGACTGGAGCCCGGCCGCCGGATACGCGGCCGGCCGACAGCTGGCCCGACTCGCCGACGTCACCGCCGTGTTCGCCGCCAACGACGACATGGCGATCGGCGCCCTGCACGCCTTCGCCGAGGCGGGCCGCAGCGTCCCCGGCGACGTCAGCGTCGTGGGCTACGACGACATCCCCGCCGCCGCCTACCTCTCCCCGCCCCTGACCACCGTCCGGCAGAACTTCGCCGCCATCGCCGAACGCGCCGTCGACCACCTGATCGCCCTGATCGAGGGCCGTCCGGCCGCTGCCGAACACCCCGAATCTGCCGTCGAGTTGACCGTACGGGCCTCCACCGGACCCGCCTCCGACTGACTGTGCCCCCCCCGCGTGCGCGGCACGGGACCGCCGCCGCACGCCCATACCCCCGTAGCCGCACCACGTGAGGAGTCACGTGTGTACCCGCCACCCCGTCCGCCCCGCCGCGCTGTCCTGCGCGGCGCCCTGGGACTGAGCACGGCCGCCGTCCTCTCCGCCTGCGGAGGAGGCAGCTCCACCGCCCTCACCTCCGGCGATGTCACCCTCGCCCTGTGGACCCACGACCCGGGCTACGAGTCCTTCTTCGAGAAGGGCATCCCCGAGGCCGACCGGCTCACCGACTTCCGCTACCACCTGAAGGTCACCCGCGCCGGAGCGTCCGACGTGGTCACCAAGCTCCTCGCGCAGGCCGTCGCCGGACGCGGCACCCCCGACCTCGTGGGCTTCGAGATCGGCAGCTTCCCGCGCATGCTCCGCGGCGACATATCCGAACGGCTGCTGTACGACCTCACCGACGACATCGCCGCCGTCCCCGACCTCAAGGACGACCTGCTGCCCGCCCGCACCGCCCCCTTCAGCAAGGACGGCAAGGTCTACGCCCTCGACTCGGACACCCCGATGGTCGTCTACTTCTACCGGGACGATCTCTTCGACCGGTACAACCTCCCCAAGGACACGCCCACTTGGGAGGAGTTCGCCGAACACGGAGCCCGCGTCCACCGCGACCACGGCGCCTCGATGTGCGTCGTCTCCACGGCCGGCAGTGACGCCGGCCAGGTCGTGCAGTCCTTCCAGATGCTGCTCTACCAACGCGGCGGCGCCTTCTTCGACGCCGACCAGAACCTCGTCCTCGACTCACCGGAGGCCGAGGAGGTCTTGCGCTTCCTCTGCGAGGGCCTGCGCACCGGCTTCGTCATCGACATCTCCGACTACTACGGGGCCGCCATGCAGACCGCCCTGAAGCAGGGCCGGGTCATCGGACTGCCCATGGCCATCTGGTACAAGAACTACGGCCTGGCACCCAACGTGCCCGAGCAGAAGGGGAGATGGCGGGTCAAGGCCCTGCCCCGGTTCGAAAGGGGCGGCGCGGTCACGGCCGCCGCGGGCGGCACCGGCTTCGGCGTCATCGAGGACAAGCCCCACACGCGGGCCGCCAAGGAGTTCCTGTTCCGCACCTGGCTCACCCATGAGGGCCAGGTCCGCCGCTTCACCGAGACCGGCTACCTCCCCACCCGTCGCTCGGTCTACGACGATCCCCGCCTGAGCACCGCCCGGGACGACTTCTGCGGCGGCCAGCGGCTTTTCCCGCTCTACCGCGACCTGCTGCCCCAGGTGCCCCCGTTCCACCAGAGCCCCGACCAGTCGATCCTCTACGACGTCCTCGCCGGCAACCTCCTGCGCGCCTACCACGGTGATCTGAGCCCACGTCAGGCCCTGAAACAGACCGCAGCCGACTTCCGCGACCAGGCCGGCCGTTAGGAGGACCCACCCACCATGACCACCGCCGCAGTCGGCCGGAAGAAGTCCTGGGCGCCGTACCTCTTCATCTCGCCCTTCTATCTCCTCTACGTCCTGTTCATGCTGGTCCCCGTCGCGGTCTCCCTCTGGCTGAGCCTCACCGAGTGGGTCGGCCTCGGCACCCCGCACTGGGTGGGCCTGCGCAACTACCGCCTCCTCGCCACCGACATCAGCTTCCACCGGGCCCTCGGCAACACGGCCGTCTTCGTGCTCGTCGCGGTCTGCGTCGTCGTCCCCGCCGCCCTGCTGATCGCCCAGGCGCTCAACACCCGCGGCCTGCGTGTGCGGGACCTGTGGCGCACGGCGTACTTCGTGCCCGTCGTCGTCTCCCCGATCCTCGTCGCGCTCATCTTCGGCCTGGTCTTCGACCGGCAGTTCGGCCTCGCGAACTCGGTGCTGCGCGCCCTGTTCGGCGCGGGTGGCGTCGACTGGCTGGGCGATCCGGGCCTGGCCAAGGTGAGCATCGCGGTGGTGATGCTGTGGCGCTGGACCGGCTACCTGACCGTGTTCTTCCTCGCCGGACTCCAGAACGTGCCGAGGGAGTTGTACGAGGCCGCCGCCCTCGACGGCGCCGGACGCCTGCGCACCTTCACCACCGTCACGTTGCCCGCGTTGAAGCCGGTGACCGCCTTCGTCGTCGTGACGTCCTTCATCGGCGCGGCCCAGATCTTCGAGGAGCCGTATCTGCTGACCGGTGGCGGACCGGCCGAATCGACCCTCTCGGTCACGATGTTCATCTACCGGGCCGCCTTCCAGCGCCAGCAGTTCGGCTACGCCGCCGCGGCGGCCGTCGTGCTCTTCGTCCTCGTCTTCGGGCTCAGCCAGCTCGTCAACCGACTCCTCGGTATCGGGAGGGCCAACTGATGCGCACCCGCGTGCCTCTGTACGGCGTACTGGTCCTGCTGTCGCTGGCCTTCCTCGCCCCACTTCTGTGGGCCCTGAGCGGCTCGTTCAAACCGCGCGGCGACATCTTCGGCTACCCGCCGCGGCTGATCCCCGACCCGTTCACCCTCGACAACTACCAGCGCCTGTTCTCCGGACAGCCGTTCTGGCGCTGGTTCCTGATGAGCACGGTCGTCGCCCTGACCGCCACCGCCGTGTCCGTCTTCGTCTGCGCCCTGGCCGGCTACGGCTTCGCCAAGTTCCGCTTCGCCGGGAAGAAGCTTCTCTTCGGCGTGATGTTCAGCTCGCTGTCCATCCCGTTCGCGGTGATCCTCGTGCCGCTGTTCGTGGTCCTCGTCAAGACCGGTCTTGGCAGTCCGTGGTTCGCGCTGATCGTGCCCTGGGTGGCGCCCGCGTTCGGGATCTTCATGATGCAGCAGTACATCGTGCAGTCCATCCCGGACTCGGTGCTGGAGGCCGCCCGCATCGACGGGGCGAGCGAGTTCGGGATCTTCCGGACCATCGTGCTGCCCCTGCTGCGCCCCGCGCTCGGCGCACTCGCCGTCTGGCAGTTCCTGCAGAGCTACAACAGCTTCCTGTGGCCGCTGGTGCTGGTCTCCGACAGCTCCCAGTACACCCTCCCGCTCGGCCTGCAGACCCTGTTCGTGTCGGAGCAACGGCAGTACGACCTCGTCCTCGCCGGAGCGGTCCTCGCCGTCGTCCCTGCCGTCGCCCTCTTCGTCGTCCTGCGCAAACAGCTCCTCGAAGGCCTGTCCACGGGTGCCGTCAAGGGCTGACGCCACTGCCCGATCCACTTCCGGCACACTCAACCACCGTATTGGAGAAGGATGTTCGCGCTTCCACCCCGGGTCCTGTTCGGCGCCGCCTACTACCACGAGTACCAGCCGCACGAACGCCTCAAGGACGACCTCGACCTGATGGCCGAGGCCCGCTTCACCGTGATCCGGGTCGGCGAGTCCGTCTGGTCGACCTGGGAGCCTACGAGCGGCCGCTTCGACCTCGACTGGCTGCAGCCCGTGCTGGACGGCGCCCACGAGCGGGGCATCTCGGTGATCCTCGGGACTCCGACGTACGCCGTGCCGCCGTGGCTGGCCCGGCAGTACCCGGAGATCGCGGGGGAGTACCGCACCGGCGAGCGCCACGGCTGGGGCGCCCGCCAGGAGGTCGACTTCACCCACCCGGCGTTCCGCTTCCACGCCGAGCGGATCATCCGCAAGATCATCGGCCGCTACGCCGACCACGCGGCCGTGATCGGCTTCCAGGTTGACAACGAACCGGGCCTGCACCTCTTCCACAACCACGGCGTCTTCCAGCGCTTCACCGACGAACTGCGTGAGCGGTACGGCGACGTCGAGACCCTCAACCGCGCATGGGGCCTCGTCTACTGGTCGCACCGGCTGTCCACCTGGGCCGACCTGTGGACCCCCGACGGCAACGCGCAGCCGCAGTACGACCTGGCGTGGCGGCGCTTCCAGGCCAAGCTCACCACCGAGTTCATCGCCTGGCAGGCCGAGATCGTGCGCGAGTACGCCCGCCCCGACCAGTTCGTCACCACCTGCATCTCCTACGACCGCCAGGGCGTCGAGGACGACAAGCTGACCGAGCGGCTCGACCTCACCGCCGGCAACCCGTACTACACCATGCAGGACGCCCTCGCCCTGCCCGACCGGGGCCGCTCCGGCCAGGACTGGACGACCAACGGCACCTGGGCGCTGTACCGTAGCGCCGACCGCATGTACTCCTCCCGCCAGGAGCCCTTCCTGGTCACGGAGACCAACGCGCAGGCCATCGGCGGGCCCTGGAACAACCGCCCCGCCTACGACGGCCAGTACCGCCAGGCCGCCTGGGCGCTCATCGCGCGCGGCGCCTCGATGATCGAGTACTGGCACTGGCACACCCTGCACTTCGGCACCGAGACCTACTGGGGCGGCATCCTCCCGCACCATGGCCGCCCCGGCCGGATCTACCGCGAACTCGCCCTACTGGGGAAGGAGTTGGAGAAGGCCGGCGACCTGGTGGCCGCCCTCACCCCGGACGCCGACGTCGCCTTCCTCTACGACGGCCCCAGCAAGTGGGCACTCCAGGCGCAGCCACCGCTGGCCGCACCCGACGGAGACGCGGACCAGCGGTCGTACGAGACGCTCTTCGACGCCTTCTACCGGGGCGCCTTCGATGCCGGGCTCCAGTCCCGCATCCTCCACCCCGGCCAACTCCCCGGCGCCGAACTGCCGCCCGTCCTCGTCGTCCCCGCCTATTACGCCGCCGACGACGCCACCCTGGACCGGCTGAAGGCCTACGCCGAGCAGGGCGGCCACCTGGTGCTCGGCCCCCGCACGGCCTACGGCGACCTGGAGGCGCGGGCCCGCACCGAAGCGCAGCCCGCCCGGCTCGCCGAGGCGGCCGGGGTGACGTACGACGAGTTCAGCAACCTGGACGCCCCGCTGCCCGTGACCGGCACCGGCGGCCTCGCTCTCCCACCCGAGGCCCGTGCCCTGCACTGGGCCGACGGTCTCCAGCCGCAGGGCGCCGAGGAGTTGGCGACCTACGAGCACCCGCACTTCGGACGCTGGCCCGCCGTCACGACGCACCGGCACGGCGCCGGCCGCATCACCTACGTAGGCACCGTCCCGGACCCGGCCTTCGCCCAGGCACTGCTGCAGTGGGCGACCCCGACCGACTACTCCTGGCGCCAGGCGCACCCGAGCGTGACGTCGACCTCGGCCCGCTCCCGCGACGGCCGCCGGGTGCGCTTCCTGCACAACTGGTCGTGGGAGGAGGTGACCGTACCCGTGCCCAAAGGTGTGCGGGATGTCCTCTCCGGTGCCGAGTACGCCACCGAAGTACTGCTCGGACCATGGGATGTGAAGGTCCTTCAGGGCCGGTGACTCATTCGGCGCCGTGCACCGGGGCGCCCGTGAACGCGTCCAGCAGGACCCGGTCGCCGAGCGGGCGGTCCAGTGCGACCTTCACCTTCTTGGAGAGGAGTTGGAGCGTGCAGACACCGTCCCGGGTTCCGACCCAGTAACCGGACAGCACCACACTGCCGTCCGTCTCCAGTACGTCCACGGCGGGTCCGTCGTCGCACGCCCCGTGGTGGGCCAGCACGGTGACGGACCGGCCGTCGGCGGACACCTCGACCAGCTTGTCGAGGTCCCACAGCGCGCCGCTGACGGAGCCGGCCGGTCCGATGGGCGGCTTCGGCTGCTTCGAGGAGCCGAGGGCGACGCGCTTCAGCGGGGTGTCGTAGCCCTCGATCGTGAACAGCCAGGCCGGGACGGTGGCCGGGCCGCGGCTGGTGGCCAGCGTCATCTCGCCCAGCTTCGCCCCGGTCACGGTCAGACGCGGCCCGGAGCCGTTGTCGCCGCCCAGTTTCTCGTACGCCGCCCGCGCCCCCACGAGCGGCAGGGTGAGCGAGTCACCGTCCCGCCACCGCACCTTCGCGTCCTTCTCCGGGGTCTTGGGGAGGTCGCCGCGCAGCACGAAGTTCTGGGTGGTGTACGCCTCCTTGTCGGCGGCGTTGTGGAAGGCGTCCTCGGGCAGTTGGACCGGGTCGCCCATCGGGTAGTAGCCCTCGCGCCAGGTGTCGGCGGCCGGTGAACCGTCCCAGGCCTTCGCGACCTCAAGGGCACGAGGCCGGGTGTTCGGCGCCGGTTCGGACTCGCTCGAACCCGCCTTGTCGGCGCCGCATCCGGCGCTGAGCAGGCCGAGCACGATGAGCAACTGGACGGTACGTGAGACGGTGCGTGAAGCGGTCGTACGCATGGATCCCCCGAACGGACGGCGACGGGTACGCGGGAGGGGCGGTGTCGCGGACGCCCCGACACTGTGACGCATGAAAGGGGTGCCGCGTTCGGTCAGACCAGCGACTGCGTGCCGAGCACGGCGAGCAGCGCGAGGCGTTCCGCGTCCTCGGTGCCGGGGTCGGCCGTGTAGACCATCAGACGCAGGTCGCTGCCGGCCACGGCGAGGATGTCGCAGTCCAGGGTCAACGGACCGACCTGCGGGTGCTCGACGACCTTGCGGCCGGCCTCGTGGCGCCCGACGGCGCCCGTGTCCCACAGCTCGGCGAACCGGTCGCTGTGGGTACGCAACTCCCTGACCAGGAACCGCAGTTGAGGATCCGACGCATACCGGCTCGCAGTCGCGCGGAGGTCGGCGACGATCCCGGCCTCGAACGCGCGTCGCTCGCCCGGTGTCTGTCGGACCCGGCTGCCCGATCCGAGGAAGGCACGCCACACGCCGTTGCGCTCGAAGCCGTGCCAGGCGGACGGGTCTCCCATCAGCGCGGCGTACAGGGGGTTGGCCATGAGCAGCGTCCACGCCGCGTCGTAGACCCCGACGGGCGTGCCGTTCAGCCGGTCCAGCAGGCGCTGCACGCTCGGCGTGATGTGCGCGGGGACCGTCTCCGGGCCCGGCGGCACCAGTCCGGCCAGCCGGAACAGATGCGCGCGCTCGTCCGTCGACAACCGAAGCGCCCGGGCCAGGGCCTCGACGATCTGCCCGGACGGATTGCTCGCCCGGCCCTGTTCGAGCCGGGTGACGTAGTCGACCGAGATCCCGGCCAGCAGCGCCAACTCCTCGCGGCGCAGCCCCGCCGCCCGCCGATGCCCGCCCGCAGGCAGCCCCGCCGTCTCCGGCGGGACCCGGTCGCGCCAGCGGCGCAGGGCCTGGCCGAGTTCCGTCGCTGTCATGCCTCCAGTGAACACGGTCGGGCAGGCACATGCCTGGTACTCCCGGTCCCAGGAAGACGCGACGACTGGCTGCGGGCCGCACCGCGCAGGAGTGTGTACGGCATGACGACCACACTCATCACCGGAGCGAACAAGGGCCTCGGCTTCGAGACCGCACGTCGACTCGTCGCCGCAGGCCACACCGTCTACGTCGGCAGCCGCGACCCCGAGCGCGGACGCCGGGCCGCCGAGCGGCTGGGCGCACGGTTCGTCCACCTCGACGTCACCGACGACGCCTCCGTCCAGGCCGCCGTGAAGACCGTCGAGGCCGAGGGCGGGCTCGACGTACTGATCAACAACGCCGGCATCGAAGTGCGGGGCGAGAACAACGGCATCCCCGCCGCCGCGGACACCACCGCCGACGAGCTGCGCACGGTGTTCGAGACGAACGTCTTCGGCGTCGTCCGTGTCACCCACGCCTTCCTGCCCCTGCTCCAGCGGTCCCCGGCCCCTGTCGTGGTGAACGTGAGTAGCGGTCTCGGCTCACTGACCCGGCTGTCCGACCCGGATTCACCGGCCCACTTCTACCAGGCCATCGCCTACCCGACCTCGAAGACGGCGGTCAACATGATCACCGTGCAGTACGCCAAGGCGTTCCCGGACATGCGGATCAACGCCGTCGAGCCCGGCTTCACCTCCACGGACCTCAACGGGCGTACCGGCACGCAGACCGTCGAGCAAGGGGCGGAGATCATCGTCCGTATGGCACAGATCGGCCCCGACGGCCCGACCGGCGGCTATGTCGACGTCGAGGGACCGATTCCCTGGTGACGCCGAGCCTTGTCGGGCCATAGGTTTCGAGCCCTGTCGGGATCCTCAGATCGATCCCTTTCGGGGCTCTCAGATGACGGCGTCGGCGCGCAAGGCCTCGATCTCCTCGGCGGTACGGCCGAGTTCGGCGAGGATCGCCTCGGTGTGCTCGCCCACCCCCGGCACCGGGTCCATGCGCGAGGGCACTCCCGCGAGGTCGGCCGGCGGCAGCAGGGCCTGCACCGCCGCACCGCCGGGCACGGCGACGTCGGCCCAGCGGCCGCGGGCGGCGAGGACCGGGTGGTCCAGGAACGCGGCGACGTCGTTGACCCCGGCGCAGGCGATGGCGACGGACTCCAGGTCCTTGAGGATCTCCTCGGCGTCGGAGCGGGCGCAGCGCTCGGCGACGATCGTGTTGAGTTCGTCGCGGTGGGCCACGCGGGCGGAGCTCGTGGCGAAGCGGGGGTCGTCCGTCAGCTCGGGCCGCCCCAGGAACTCGGCGCACAGGACGGCCCACTCGCGCTCGTTCTGGATGGAGAAGAGGATCTCCTTGCCGTCGGCGGCCGTGAAGGCGCCGTACGGAGCGAGGGTGGGGTGCTGGGTGCCCAGACGCGCGGGCTGGGTGCCGCCGTACCGCGTGTAGTAGGCGGGCTGGCCCATCCACTCCGCCAGCGCCTCGAACAGGGACACCTCCACCGGGTGGGCCGTACCGGTGGTGGCACGGGTGAACAGGGCGGTGAGGATGCCGCTGTACGCGTACATCCCGGCGGCGATGTCGGCGACCGAGATGCCGACGCGCGCGGTCTCCTCGGGGGTGCCGGTCAGCGACACCAGTCCGGTCTGGCACTGCACCAGCAGGTCGTACGACTTCCGGTCGGCCCACGGCCCCGAGGTGCCGTACCCCGAGATCGTGCACGGGATCAGCCGCGGCCACCGCTCGCGGAGCACCTCGACACCCAGGCCGAGCCGGTCCACGGCACCCGGCGCCAGGTTCTGCACGAACACGTCGGCGCCGTCGAGGAGTTGGTGCAGGATCTCCCGGCCTCGGGGGGCCTTCAGATCCAGCGTGAGGGATTCCTTGGACCGGTTGAGCCAGACGAAATAGCTGGACTGCCCGTGCACCGTCGTGTCGTACCGGCGGGCGAAGTCCCCGTCGCCGGGCCGCTCGACCTTGATCACACGCGCACCGAGGTCGGCGAGCTGCCGGGTGGCGTACGGGGCGGCCACGGCCTGCTCGAGGCTGACCACGGTGATGCCGGACAGGGGGAGGTGGGGCGCGCTCATAGGGGCCATGTGTACGGCCACGACGGAGATCGCGTCAATGGAGGCCCCTCGGAGGCCGAGGGGGCGGGCTGCTGCGGGCCGCCTCAGACGGGGACGCGGAGGGTCTCCACGGCTCGTACCAGCGGGGCCAGTTCGGGATTCCCTGCGGCCTCGTCGAGGGCCTCGCGCAAGGCGGCCTCGTTGGTGGGGCGGGCCTCTTCCAGGAGGGTGAGTCCTGTTTCGGTGACGTTGGTGTAGATGCCGCGGCGGTCGGTGGGGCAGAGGTAGCGGGAGAGCAGGCCGCGGTCCTCGAGTCGGGTGACGAGGCGGGTGGTGGCGCTCTGGCTGAGGACGACCGCGTCGGCGACCTGCTTCATCTGCAGGTGGCCGCCTTCGCCGTCGTGCTGGCGGCTGAGGACGTCGAGCAGGGAGTACTCGCGCACGCTGAGGTCGTGCCCGGCCTGCAGGGCGCGCTCGATGTGCGCCTCGATCCTCCCGTGCAACAGGGAGAGGGCGCACCAGCCCTGGGCGAGGGCGGTGAGCGCGGGGTCCGTGGCGGTCATGGCGCCGGTGTCCTCCATCCCGATGTGGGTGTCCTGGTGAGTGATCCGGTGAGGTGTCCTGAGGGCGCCCTGGGAGGCCCCGGGCAGTGTCCTCCAGGATAGGGCATCCGTGAAATTTCCAGCGAATGCGTGTAGAGCGCGCGTGCAAGCACTTGCTCCACTGCCGGAGCTGAGGATCGCCCGGGCTGGACCTACTGGACCTACTGGACCCACTGGGCCTGCTGGGCCTGCTGGACCTACTGGAACGACTACCGTCAGGGCCGTGCCAGGTGCCGCATCGTCAGCGCCAGGCCCAGCCTGAACCTGCCCTGCGGTGTGCGCAGCGGCCAGCCCAGCAGGTGCTCGGCGTGTGCCAGTCGCTCCTGGAGCGTGGAGTGGTGGATGTTGATCTCGGCCGCCGCCGCCCGCAGGCTCACCGTCGAGGCGACGGCGTGCAGCGTGGCGAGCAGCCAGGGGGCGGCAGCCGCAGCCGCTTCCAGGGCCTGTACGTCGGGCGGCGGCTCGGCGCCCGGTGCGACGAGGTCGGCGAGGAGCGCGATGCCGCCCAGCTCGTCGGCGTGGACGACACCCGGGCCGGGGTCCTGCGCGGTGCCCTCGGCCGTGAAGCGGAGCGCGACGCGGGCCTGCGTCCAGGAGCGCGGCAGGTCGAGCACCGGGACGGCGGGACCCACGCCCACTCGGCCGGCGGGCGCCTCGGCCTCCGGGTGCGCGGGGACGATACGGGGGCGGCCGTCCAGCGGGGCGAGGACGCGGGCCGGTGCGGCGGGGTCGAGCCCGAGCCGGCGGGCCGCGTGCAGCCGTGCCGCCTCCGGAGCCGTGGCGTCGAGAACGGTCTCGGCCAGGGCGGGATCATCGGCCGGCGCCCGCCCGCGCGTCCGGTCGAGCACGAGCCGTACGGCACCGGCGGCCCGCTCCAGAATCACCGCGTCGACGACACTCGGCTCCGCCGCCTCGGCCCGCTCCAGCCACAGCGCCGGATCGCCGCCCGGCGTCAGCGCGGCGGACGGCCAGGCGGGATCCACCGGCACCCCGCTCTCCCGGCGCGTCCCATCGGCCTCGACCCGGACATGCACCCGCCGATCCGCGTCCACCAGCCGCGCCGGCACCCCGGCCAGCACGGCGGCCCCACGCACCAGCGTCTCCAGCCCGGCCCGTGCCTCGGCAAGCTGATCGAAGTAGGCGATGACCCTGACGGCCGCCCCGGCGTCCGGATCCAGCGCGGTCAGTCGTCCGGCCAGCTCTTTCATAGGCCCATGGTGCGGTATGGGGGTGGGGGATGGGGAGGTCGTGGTTGAGGCGAGGGGGAGTCAGGGGTCGTTGGGCCTGGAGTGAACGGGGAGGGTGGTGGGAGTGAGCGGGGAGGGTGGTGGGAGTGAGCGGGGAGCGTGGTGGGGGAGTCCGAGTCACGTGGCCGAGAGCCTGCCCATGGCCGGTGCCGTGGGTGCCGTCCCTGCCGTCCGCGCACCGGCTCCCGCCGTGCCGAGGCAGGCTCCCGGGCCGGGCTCCGCTGCCTCGGCCCGTTCCGGCCATAGGGCTGCGACTGGCCCTGCTCAGCACGGCGGACCTGTCGGCGAATCCCCGCTCAGCGCCGCAGATTCCCTGGCAACCCCGACAGCCTGCCGGCCACCCGGCTCAACCCGCCTGATCTCCAAGGCCCCCGCCCCCGCCCACCTCCCCACACCTCAAGTCAGCCCCCCGCCGCCCCCCTCAGCCCCCCAACAGCCTCTTCAGCCAACCCAGCTGCTCCGCCCGGCAAGCCTGCGACAGTGCCGCCTGTGGGGCGAAGCCGTCGAAGCCGTGGAAGCCTCCGGGCCACACGTGCAGCTCGGCCGCCCCGCCGGACTGCCAGATGCGGGAGGCGTAGGCGACGGCCTCGTCGCGGAAGGTTTCCGCGGAGCCGACGTCCAGGAAGGCCGGGGGCAGGCCGGACAGGTCCTCGGCGCGGGCCGGTGCCGCGTACGCGGGGACGTCGGGGCCGCCGCGGCGGGCGCCGAGCAGCGCCGTCCAGCCGGTCTCGTTGGCCGTACGGTCCCAGATGCCGAGGCCCGCCATCTGGTGGGCGGACGGGGTGTCGTTGCGGTCGTCCAGCATCGGGCACATCAGGAGCTGGCCGATCAGCTCGGGGCCTTTGCGGTCCCGGGTGAGCAGGGCCAGCGCCGCGGACAGCCCGCCGCCCGCACTGGCACCGGCGACGACGATCCGCTGCGGGTCGCCGCCGAGTTCGGCCGCGTGCTTCGCGGTCCACTCCAGACCGGCGTACACGTCCTCGATCTGCGCGGGGTAAGGGTCCTCGGGCGCCAAGCGGTACTCCACGGACACCACGACCGCGTCCACCTCCTTGGCCCAGGACAGCGGCACGTCCACACCGACCCGGTTGTTGCCGATGACCATGCCACCACCGTGGACGTGGTAGATCACGGGTCGCGGGCCCGCCTCGGCAGAGCCGGCCGGCCGGCAGATCAGCAGGGAGATCTCGGGGGCGCCCCCGGGGCCGGGCACCGCCCGGTCCTCGACGTCGAAGTAGCCGTCCATGGTCAGGTCCAACTCGGCCAGCATCTGGATCCCCGCACCCTGACGGACGTCGGCGATCTCGTCCATCGTCAGGCTCGGCGAGATCACGTCCTTGATGAGCTCCAGGGCGGCTGCGAGCTCCGGATCGAACGGTGGCGGGACCTGGGTCATGGCTTCTCCTCATACGGGGCACGCGTGCGCAGCGGATCTGCGGCTCAGTAACTCTGTAGCTCCGCAGCTTGCGGCCATGATCCGCGTACCCGCCCCCGACCGGAGGGCCGCCGTTCGGCGGAACCTGCCCGCCGTCCGGCGGGTGGCTCCCTCACGTCCGGGAGATTGCCAGGACATGACTCTCTGTTCACCTGCCGTAGGTGGAAGGAATCACCAAAAGGCGACAACGCTATCAAGTCCCCCACCTGCACCAGGAGTAACACCCCGTGAACGTCTCCCTCTCCGTCTGGCTGCTGACCATCATGGCCCTGTGCGCGCTGGTCGCCGTGGACTTCTTCATCGGTCGCAAACCCCACGACGTTTCCATCAGGGAAGCGGGCACCTGGACGATCGTCTGGATAGTGCTGGCCTGTCTGTTCGGCCTCGGCCTGTTCTACTACGGCGGCGGGCAGCCGACGGGTGAGTTCTTCGCCGGGTACATCACCGAGAAGTCGCTCAGCGTCGACAACCTCTTCGTCTTCGTCCTGATCATGGGCAAATTCGCGGTGCCCTCGCAGTACCAGCAGCGCGTCCTGATGGTCGGCGTGATCATGGCTCTGGTGCTGCGCGCCGGATTCATCGCGGCCGGCGCGGCGATCATCTCCACGTTCTCCTGGGTGTTCTATCTCTTCGGCGCCTTCCTGATGTGGACTGCCTGGAAGCTGATCCAGGACGCCCGCAAGGAGGAGCACGAGGAGGAGTACCAGGAGAACAAGCTGCTGAAGATGGCGGAGAAGCGTTTCGGCGTGGCGGACCGCTACCACGGCACGAAGCTGTTCATCACCGAGAACGGCAAGCGGATCATGACCCCGATGCTGGTCGTGATGCTGGCGATCGGTTCGACCGACGTCCTGTTCGCCCTCGACTCCATTCCCGCCATCTACGGGCTGACCCAGGACCCGTACATCGTCTTCACCGCGAACGCCTTCGCGCTGATGGGCCTGAGGCAGCTGTACTTCCTCATCGGCGGTCTGCTGAAGAAGCTGGTCCACCTCAGCTACGGCCTGTCGATCATCCTCGGCTTCATCGGTGTCAAGCTTGTCCTGCACGCGCTGCACGAGTCCGGGGTCCACGTCCCCGAGATCAGCATCCCCTTCTCGCTCGGCTTCATCGTGCTCGTTCTGGCGGTGACGACGGTGACCAGCCTGCGCGCTTCGAAGACGCAGGAGCAGGCAGCGGAGCGCGTGGGAACCGACGCCGCACGCCTGGACACAGGTGCCGAGCGAGGGCCACGGCCGTGAGCGCGGCAACCAGCACGCACACGCCGGTCCACCCGAACCGGCCGTAGGCGCGGGCGCCCAGCCATGAGCCGGCCGTGCCGCCGAGGTAGACGCAGGTCATGTACGCGGTGTTGAGGCGGCTGCGGACGTCCGCGCCGAGGTCGTAGATCCGCACCTGGTTGGCGACCATCCCGGACTGCATGCCGACGTCGAGCAGCAGCGTGCCGACGACCAGCGCGGTCAGCCCGGGCGCGCCGCCGAGCCCGCCGAACGCCAGCACCACCGCCGACACGCCGACCACCAGGAAGCACACGAGGTTGACCCGGTCCGGCCCCCGGCGGTCCACCAGCCGCCCCGCGACCGGCGTGCACAGCATCGTCGCCGCGTTGACGAGGGCCAGCAGCCCGGTCGCCTTCGCGCTCATGCCGTAGACCGGTCCGGTGAGCAGCAGCGCGACGCCCGTCCACACGGCGGAGAACCCGGCGAACACCGTGGCCTGGTACAGGCACGAACGGCGCAGTTCGGGCTCGGTGCGCAGCAGGCGCAGCGGTGCGGCGAGAAGGGCCGGGTAGGGCGTCGCGGCGGCCGGGGGCAGCGCCGGCAGCAGGCGGGACAGCAGAGCGGCGACCGTGAGGGAGAGCGCGGCGGCGAGGACGTACGGCGCCCGCCAGCCCAGCCAGTCGCCGAGGGCGCCGCCGACGGCGCGGGACAGCAGCATGCCGGCGAGGGCGCCGCTGAGCAGGGTGCCGCCGACGACTCCCCGGCGCTCGGCGGGCACCAGTCCGGCCGCCAGCGGACCGGCGAGCGGGGCGATGACCGTGGCCGTGCCGACGAGGACGCTGGCGGCGAGCAGCGGCATCCGCGCCTGTGCCGTGCTCGCGGCGAGCAGGGCGAGGCCGGTCAGGGTGAGGAGGGTGACGAGGAGCCGGCGGGGCGGCAGCCGGTCGCCGAGCGGGACGAGCAGGAAGATGCCGGCCGCGTAGCCGAACTGGGTCGCGGTGACCACCGTGGTGGCGGCAGCGGGGGAGATGCCCAGCCCCGAGGCCACCAACGGGCCGATCGCCTGCGGGAAGTAGACATTGCCCACCGCGACCCCGCACGCGAAGGCGAGCAGCGCGATCGCCGAGGTGGTCTGCGGTTGTCCGTGATCCGTCATAGCCCGAAGTACACGGCGGCGACGGGAAGGTGCCAAAGGATGTAGCTGGGGGCTTACAGGTCGTCTCAACTGTCTCAACTGGCTTGATCACTAGGCGGGCCGTTGTGATGGCGTGGGTGGGGCGTCTGGTTCCGGACGGGCCGTGGGAGTTGTTTCAGCGGGTGGTCCCGGCTGCTCCGGTGCGTCCGCAGGGCGGTGGTCGACGACGGTACGGTGATCGCGAAGTGCTCGCGGCGATCCTGTTCGTGGCCACGACGGGCTGTACCTGGCAAGTTCTTCGATGCCGTCCTTGACGGCCAGGAGCTGGCCTCGGCTGGAGGTCTTGGGGACGTAGAACGGGCAGCGCGCGCAGGCCAGCCGGTGGGGGCACTTGGCGAAGAAGTCGTAAGAGCAGTAGCCCTCACCCAGGGCGTAGTACTTCCACGGCTGCTCGCCGCTGGCGGCAGCGCCCGTGAGGATGGATTCACGGTCGATGAGGACCTGGATGGTGCGGACGTTCCGGGCGTCGATGAGCTCACCAACGATGGGGTCGACTGGCTTGGAGAACGCTGCCGTCGTCTTGTTCGCCGGAATGTGCAACAGGCAGACGCGGTAGGTCTCGCCGCTGTCGGGGTCGGTGGCCTGGTCCCAGCGGACGCATTCGAGTTCGAGTCGACGGATCTCGTCCATCTGTAGACCGCCGA
The DNA here is from genome assembly GCF_900103585.1 of Streptomyces sp. cf386. GTDB lineage: Bacteria > Actinomycetota > Actinomycetes > Streptomycetales > Streptomycetaceae > Streptomyces. The sequence continues at coordinate 5,697 of NZ_FNHV01000001.1, read as the reverse complement.
ACAACCACACCCGACCAGGGCACGGATCATTTCGATCGGGTAGGAGTTCGCGTGCCATCCGGCAGCCTTCGCCCGCGGGGTCCCGTATGCGCGCAAGTCGTCGGTGGTCAGCGTCAGCCCGGCGGCCATCAGCTTGGCCCATGCGGCATCGTCGATGATCCGGGGGTCTGGGTCGCGGCCGGCCCGGACCGACAGGGCTCCAACCACTCCGGCGGGACCGAGGCCACGGTCTCCGGACGCGTTCCGCGCTGCTGGTGCCCGTTGACCAACGGCTCGGGAATGCAGCCGTTGGCCGCCAGGACCCGGGACATCTCGAAGAACCCGCGGCGTCGTGCACTGGATACGGGATGGTCGGCGTCCAGGTCCTGCACCAGTTCCAGAGTCACGTCCTTCAGGTGCGGGCTGCCGGCGCTGAGTAGGGCCTCGATCACGGAGGAACGGACCGACTCCGGCTGCGGTTTCGGCGAGGTCTCCCAGCGTTCCAGCAGCGTGCAGACCTGCTCCAGCGCGGGATCGACGGCCCCGTGGCCGAAGACGAAGTCGGCCAGCGGGCGCAGTTTGGGCATCTGGACCCGGTGGAGTCGTCGGTGTCCGCCGAAGAGGTAGCCCCAGGCCACCAGGTGGGCCCGGCGCCGGTGACGGATCTCGCCCGTGACGGAGGCGACAAATGCTGTCCAGGTCTGCTCGTCCCAGGCCCAGTAGGCCAGGGAGCGTCGGCCGACTTCCATCAGGAGCATGTTGCGGGCCGAGTCGGTCACCGCGTTGCCCCACCGAGTCGAGACCGCCTCCAGCGGATCGATCAGCCGGGCCGGAGCGACACGGTTTCGCTCGTGGATCACCTGATGATCCAGCCCGGCCAGGCGGCCGAGGGCCGCCCGTTCTTCTGCAGTCAGAACTGGGCTCTGAGTAGCGGTTTTGGCGCAGTACTGCGCAAGCGAGGCAGGTGCTGGCCGTTCGGTCGCGCTCACCGGACTGCCGCCAGTGCTGCCAGCAGGTTCTCCCTGTCCTGCTGATCGATGCGGACGCGCGGTGCAGCCGAGCAGCAAGCTCCCGGCCGGACAGATGGAGGTAACGCATGGTGGTAGCCAAGTCTCGGTGGCCGGCGTACTGGGCGATCTGGTCGATGGTTCAGTCGGCGCGGGCCAGATCGGTCTGCCTCAGATGCCGGAAGGTGTGAGTGGACAGCCGTGCGGCACCGGCCCTGCGGGCGATGCCTTCGACGGTCTTTGACCAGGTGGAAGGCCCCAGCGGCTTGCCGTAGTTGCGGTTGGAGGCGGATCGGAAGAGCGGTCCGTCGATACGGCCGAACATGCCGCGTCGTTCGTTGAGGTAGGCCAAGAACAGCTGAGACGAGGTGACGCCGAAGGCGACTTCCCTGGCCCGCTGGAACTTGGTCGTCTCTGCCCGCAGATGGATCAGGCGGTGCGCGTGCTCGAAGTCCCCGACATCGAGTTGGACCAACTCCTCTCGGCGCAAGGCACCGTCATGGGCGAGCGTGACCATGAGCCGGTTGCGTAGTGACTGCTCGGCGCACGCAAAGAGGATCCGCTGCCAGACGTCCTCGTTGGGGATCCAAGGTGCCTGCTCGAGGCGCCGCACGAGCCCCTGCCGAGGAGGACGGCCACGGCGGCTCGACTGCCCTCGACGGCATGTCCCTGATCCAGGCGGCAACCGTGTCCGCACCGGCCAGTGCGGGATCCGTGCCTTCAACTGCACAGAACCGCAGGTGGTCCTCGACCGCCCGCCCGTACGCGTCGATCATGTTGGAAGCCCGACCGATGTTCGCCATGAACTGCAGCCACCGTCGGGCCAGTTGATGTTCAGCGAGAGTGGGGAACTTGCCCCACGGGATGGGGGCCATGACAGCAGGCCAGTAGTTGCGAGCGTGCCTACTTGCGCACGTGGAAGCGCAGCATGGTGACCCCGCCCGACTGGACGTTGCTGAACGGTTCCAGGTCGATCCGGTCGAGGCCCGGCGGCGCGAAGCGGACGCCGTCGCCGAGCAGCACCGGCAGCACGTACACCAGGATCTCGTCGACGAGGCCGCGCTGCAGGCACTGGGCGGCCACGTCGGCGCCGAGGATCTCCAGGTTCTTGTCGCCGGCGGCGCGGCGTGCCGTGGCCACGGCTTCCTCGATGTCGCAGGTGAGGAAGGTGACGTTGGGGTCCGGCTCGTCGGGCGGGCGGTGGGTGAGGACGAACTGCGCCCCGCCGTCGTAGTCGGTGTTCTCGTCGGACATGCGCTTGCCGACCTCGTACGTGCCCCGGCCGATGAGCATGGCGCCCGTGGCCGCCATGACCTCCGGGAACGTCGCCGACGTCATGTGCTCGAAGATCCAGTCCATCGTGTGGCCGGGACCGGCGATGAACCCATCGAGGGACATCACCCTGTTCACGACCACTTTGCCGGTGCTCGCATCCGTCATGCGTCTTCTCCAAGCAGGTGGAGGGCCGGGATCGCATCATAGGTCGGTGAGCAACATCTTCTCCGGCGGTAGCCACGACCTGGACCTGTCCAATGGCGCCACCGCGGTGTTCATCGACGTGCTGATGGTGGCCGTGTCCGATCTCGCCTCCGAGGACTGGGACTTCCGCTTCGCGGCGCTGCTGACCCTGCAGGACCAGAACGTCATGGGGCGCGGTGCCGTCGGGTTCGACCTGGCGGAGTTCGACTGGGGTGCGACGGAGCAGGAACGCGCCCGCGCGAAGGACTTCGTGCTGCGTGCCACAGCACTCGCGGCGGTCGGACATCGCTGGAGCGAGCTGGGCTACCACCCGCCCCGCGTGCATGACTACCTGCACCGCTTCACAACCATGGTGGAGTCCTGCACCCCGCCCGCCGACAGCAGCGCCGCACGCGGCTTCCCCGGCCCGGACGAGGCCGCGATGGCCTCGTGCGTGCGCCACCGCGTCCTCAGCGCGCTCCCGCTCTGGGACGGCTGCTTCCTCTGCAATCGGCGCACTACTAGCCCGGCTCGATTCCCCACGAGGCGGCAACTGCCGCCGGTCTTCGGACCGTCGGACCGACCGCCCACCCATCGCCCAGTCGGTGCGTGATCACTCGGCCCGGTCGCGTGGCATCCTTGTCAGACCTGACGGACGGAATGAGAGTCGAGTCGTTCGTTGATCCGTGTCGCGCGAGGAGCCACCGGGTTCTGGGGGCAAGGCGATGACCCGTTGCCGCAGGTGGACGTCGGGGCCTTCAAATCCGCGTGCCATGCGGTGGCCCGGTCGATTCGGGCCACGGTCGGCGATGTGACTCCGGCCGGAGTCACGCCGAGTTTCCATACGGTTCTGATCACCGCCCCAGGCATTCGGTGGACCGTCTTGTCCCACGAGCTACTCCCGGTCGTTGCCTTCGTGGCGAGTCCTCCGCGGGCTGGTGCGCCTCTGGCGGACTTCATATCCCCACCGGCGTGGGCGGACGCATTTGAGCTGAGCGGTTTCCGGCTGCTGGATGTCGGAGAACTGGACATGCCGCTGGCCTCGGCTGACACCAGCGAGCTCGCCGAAGCAGAGCTGGAACAGATGCGTTACTGGCGTCCCAGCACGGTCGGAGAGCTGATGTTCAACTGGTGGGACTGATCCGGGTCATTTGGCTGAGGGTTTGGCAGTGCGGTATTTGGGGCGTACCGGGGCCGGGTTCCGCTGCCGGTCTTCGCCTGGCCTGTCGACCCTCCCACGGGTACCGGCTGGTGTCCCGCTAGCGTCCGTTCCATGGTCGCCCTCGATGCGCTCGTCCGCCTCTGCCCGCCGCCCGCCAGTCCGCCACCCGCGGTGGACTGGGCACAAGCCGAGCAGGCCCTCGGGCTGGCTCTGCCCGCCGACTACAAGCAGCTCGTCGAGACATACGGCGACGGCATCTTCGACGAGACGATCTGGCTGCTCGTCCCCGACTCAGCCTACGACGACTGCGACCTGCACGCGCAGATGACGGAACGGCACGAGATCCTGGCCGACCTGTGGGAGTTCGAGGACAAGCCCGCCGGCCTGCAGGAGGCGGGGGCGAGGGTCCTGCCGTGGGCATTCGAGGAGGGTACGGGAGCGTTCCTGTACTGGCTGGCGCGGCCCGGTCAGCACCCCGACGACTGGACCGTGCTCTACAACGAGGGGCGCGGCCCCTTGTGGGAGCACCACGACATGGGGTGCCTCGCCTTCCTTCTGGCGGTACTCACCAAAACGGCGGAAACGGAGTACTTCGGCCACCTCTACGAAGTGCTGAAGCCGACGGAGCACCGCTTCGCAACGGCCGACCAGACCCTTGGAACGACCGGGCAGTGACCCCGTCGGCCGCTCCCGACGACCTGGCTCGCTGCAGAGACGGCGGCGTCCCGCCATCGCGAGAACCTGCCACCACTCACCATCCCAGCCCTTGTTTCATCTATCGAATTTCGATAGATTCCCATTGTCATTCGATGGAAGGATGGGTCGTGGGAAAGCTGACAGTGCGTGCACTGCGCGCCGTGCTCGTGGTGATGCTCGCCGGCACCGTGTTCGTACAGGCGGGGATGGTGTGGGCGTTGGTGAGCGGGAGCGACCCGGAGGACGGGTCGCTCCCCCTGACCCCACTGCGCGTGATCACGATCCTGGGCATGGTGTCGGTCCAGGTCGCCCTGGTCTGCGTATGGCGGCTGGTGACGATGGTGCGACGCGGAACCGTGTTCTCCCACGCCGCCTTCCGGTACGTGGACGGCGTGATCGGCGCGATGGTGGCGGCTGCCCTCGTGTGGTTCGCGGTCACGGTCATCAATGCGCCGGGCCAGCGGGACGACCCGGGCGTCACCGTCATCATGGGCGGAGTCGGCGTGGCCATCCTGGGGGTCGCGCTCATCGTGCTCGTGCTGCGGATGCTGCTCGCCCAAGCCGTCGCCCGCGACGTCGAGGCGGCGCAGATGCAGACCGAGTTGGACGAAGTGATCTGATGCCGATCGCCGTCGACATCGACGTGATGCTGGCCAAGCGGAAGATGTCCGTGGGCGAGCTCGCGGACCGCGTAGGGATCACGCCCGCCAACCTGGCGGTACTCAAGAACGGCCGCGCCAAGGCGGTGCGCTTCACGACACTCGCCGCGCTCTGCGAGGTACTCAAGTGCCAGCCCGGCGACCTGCTGCGCTGGGAGGCCGAGGACGCCGCAGGCGGATGACGCGCCCTTTTCACGCCGCCCTCGCAGTCGATTTGCTCGTAGACGTGGACCTGGTCGTCCGTGTTGTTCCGGGGTGAGTGTGCGGGCTTGGTCCTCTCGGCTTCTGCTTCCTTGACGTTGAGGCACTCGCGGTCCAGGAGGCTGTCAGGCGCCTTCCGGGTTGCCCGGCAAATCCGCTGGCGGGCCTTGTTTCACCTGAACGGGGCGGGAGAACGTCTTGCGTTCCCCTTTAGACCGTGTCCTACGTGGTGAGGCGGGCGAGCCGTTTGTAGCAGCACAGGGCAGCGGCCAGTCCAAGAAAGGCCAGGTAGTTGCGGGGATTGCGTTCGTAGCGGGGGCTGAGTCTTCGGTAGCCGGACAACCAGGACATGGTCCGCTCGATGACCCAGCGGCGGCGTCCTAATCGTTCGCTGGATTCGATCCCTTTGCGGGCGATGCGTACTCCGATCCGCTTCCATCGCAGCCATCTGCGCAGGTCGGCACGGTCGTAGGCTTTGTCCGCGTGCAGGCGCTGAGGCTTGAAGTACCGGCCGCGGTAGGGGTCGTGTCTCGTT
>NZ_FNHV01000035.1 GCF_900103585.1 Streptomyces sp. cf386 | reverse complement strand
CTTCAAGCCTCAGCGCCTGCACGCGGACAAAGCCTACGACCGTGCCGACCTGCGCAGATGGCTGCGATGGAAGCGGATCGGAGTACGCATCGCCCGCAAAGGGATCGAATCCAGCGAACGATTAGGACGCCGCCGCTGGGTCATCGAGCGGACCATGTCCTGGTTGTCCGGCTACCGAAGACTCAGCCCCCGCTACGAACGCAATCCCCGCAACTACCTGGCCTTTCTTGGGCTGGCCGCTGCCCTGTGCTGCTACAAACGGCTCGCCCGCCTCACCACGTAGGACACGGTCTTAGTGGCCGCCGATGGGCGGGAGGTTGCCGTCAAACACAGGCAATGCACAGAAACGGCCACCGCCCTCGGCAAAGGGACCGGCTGCTCACCTGTCGCGGGCAGAATGGTTGCGTGCCCCTTTCGACCCGCGCCGTTTCCCGCTGCTCCGTGGCGCCCGAGCCGACGCCGCACTGGCCCTCGGGACGTTCGTGCTGGTTGCGGTCGCGGAGGGGCAGCTGCTGCGGAGCGGAGAGGGCTCGCCCTCGCTCATCGCGTCCTGGCTGCTGATCGCCGCGGTGTGCGTGGCACCGCTGTTCCGGCGCCGGTACCCGGTGGCGGTGGGCTGGTTCGCGGCACTGGCCACGGGCAGCTACCACCTGTTGAGCGGGAGCAATGCTCGAGACTTGTGGATCACCCCGGGTGGAACGCGGAGGGCGTACCTTCCCGCATGATCCTGTTGTGATGGCCATCGAGGAGGCCCACGTTGGCGCGCGCGTCGGGAAGGCACGCCCGTGTTCAGCGTAGTCACCGAAAATGGCTCCACCCAGTGCCGGCTCCCTGATCGACGAGATCGTCCGTGAGGGCGCCCGGCGGATGCTCGCCGCGGCACTGGAAGCGGAAGGCAACCAGTACAGAGCCGAGTTGGCTGCCGAGACCGACGATGCGGACCGGCGGCTGGTGGTCCGCAACGGTCATCACCGCCCCAGGATCGTCGTCACCGCCGCCGGTCCGGTCGAGGTGCGTGCACCGCGGGTGAACGACCGCCGCGTGGACGAGGCCACCGGCGAGCGCAAGCGGTTCCCCTCCAAGATCCTTCCGCCGTGGTGCCGCAGGTCGCCGGAGATCTCCGAAGTGCTGCCGCTGCTCTACCTGTACGGCCTGTCGTCCGGGGACTTCGTGCCCGCGCTGGAGCAGTTCCTCGGCTCGACGGCCGGTCTGTTGCCGGCGACGGTGTCCCGGCTGATGCGGCAGTGGGGCGATGACCATGCCGCCTTCCAGGCCCGGGACCTGTCGGACCGCGACTTCGTCTACGTGTGGGCCGACGGCGTGCACCCCAAGGTCCGGCTCGGGCAGACGCACTCGTGCGTGCTGGTCCTGCTCGGCGTCCGCCTGGACGGCACCAAGGAACTGATCGCGCTGGCAGAGGGCCTGCGCGAGTCGACCGAATCGTGGGCGGACCTGCTGCGCGACTGCCGCCGCCGCGGCATGCGCGACCCCGAGCTGGTCGTCGGCGACGGCGCGGTGGGCCTGTGGAAGGCGTTGGTCGAGGTCCTTACGGCCGCCCGTCATCAGCGGTGCTGGGTTCACAAGGCCCGCAATGTCACGAACTGCCTGTCGAAGTCCGCACAGCCGGGCGCGACGAAGGCGATGCAGGAGATCTACAACGCAGAGGACCGCGCCCACGCGGAGAAATCGATAGATGCTTTCGCCCGCACCTACGGCACCAAGTGGCCCAATTCCGCCGCGAAGATCAACGACGACCGGGAGGAACTGCTGGCGTTCTACGACTTCCCTGCCGAGCACTGGATCCACCTGCGGACCACGAACCCCATCGAGTTGACCTTCTCCACGGTCAAGCTGCGCACCAAGGTCACCCGCGGGGCCGGTAGCCCCGCCGCCGCACTCGCGATGGTGTTCAAGCTCATCGAGTCCGCTCAGGCCCGATGGCGCGCGATCACCTGCGCCCACCTGGTGCCCCTTGTCCGTGCGGGAGCCAAATTCGAAAGCGGTGTGCTGGTCGAACGTGGCACGGTGGCGGCATGAACTCGCCGCCCCTGTCTCGGACGTCCCCTCACCGCGGTCAGGTGATCGTCCTGACCGGGCCCCCCGGAGCCGGCAAGAGCACCGTGGCGCAACTGCTGGCAGATCACCTGACTCCCAGCGTCCACCTGCACAGCGACGATTTCTGGCGCTATATCAAGCAGGGCTGGATCGCGCCTTACCTGCCCGAAGCACACGAGCAGAATCAAGTGGTTCTGCAGGTACTGGTCTCTGCAGCGTTCGGCTACGCCGAGGGCGGATACCAGGTGATCTGCGACGGCATCGTCGGGCCCTGGTTCATCGACCTCTTCCGCGTGACGGCCCGGGAACGGGCCCTGCCGCTGAGCTACGTCATCCTTCGGCCGGACCAACACACCACACTGGAACGGGCAACGAGCCGGGCCGACGACGCTTTGACCGACCCCGAGCCAATTCGCTCACTGCACGGCCAGTTCAGCAACCTGGGCGCCTATGAGGCCCATGTCCTGGATTCCACCACCCTGACCGCTGAAGCAACCGCCGACAGCATCCTGCAAGGCATCGCGAAGGGCTCCTACCTCCTCAATCCGAGCGACAGCGCCACCGATGCGAACGACTCGATTCACAACTCTTGACAATGGCGCCGGTATCTCCTGCCCGCCTCGGACTGTCATTCACGGGGTTCGTGGTGCGCATCTCTCCGACGGTTGGACTCCGACTCCTTGTTGGGGCGGGCTGTGTCCGCGGTCGGCCGACACGTAGGCGAGTTTTCCGCGCAGACTGTACTCGCGGCCGTCGGTCGATGTGGTGTGCTGGCGTGAGGTCTCACTGAGGTTGAGATGGCTGCCTGCCTTTGACCTGCGGTCCCGCAGATGGGTTGCGAGGTGTCCTCGAACCTGGGTAGCGGTTTGACCTGCGGTCCTGCACGTTGGATGAGATTGCAGCAAATGTGGTGAGAACGCCTACAGGGAGGGCGTGGGGAGTGTGCATGAAGCTGATCATGGTCGCAGCTCAGGGAACGCCTCTTCCCAGACGTCCTTGATGGCTGAGCTAATGAGGTTGCGGAGCACTGGCCACGGCTCGGAGCAGGGTGTCCTTGTAGAGGAAGTGGCGTAGGTCGTCGCGCAGGCCTTCGGCGAGCACGGTTCTGTAGAGGCTCATGCGCCGGCGTGGCCGGTCCAGATCGAGGGTGCGCAGTCCGGGCCATGCGCTATGCAGCGGGAGCTCCATCATCTCGTGCTCGGGTCCGGTGAGCTCGTTGAGGTTGGACGGCAGGCGCCGCCTAAACCTTGCTCGCAACGGCAATGCGATGGAGGCGGGGCGTCGTGCATGATGTCCATCCTCCCTGTGCGTTGGCTTGGGCTGCAGAAGCCGCCGCGTCTGGCCGGCGCGCTTGCCGCGCGACGGGGCGGGTTTGGCGGGGTTTGTCGGCCGGGGAACGCTGTCCGTGCGCCGTGACGATTTCTCGCCGCCAGGGACTCCCAGCCGATCGCCTTGCAGCTGACCGGCCATGCCCGTGTCGTCGTTCCCGACGTCCAAACGCCACCCCGGGCTGCTCCCGCGGACAACGGCCGCCGTGTGCTTGCCGACGTCGTTCTGGGCCGGTCAGCTGCTGTCCGGCCCACCTGCAGGGAACGCAAGCCTAGGTCGCCGCGGCTGGCGGGTCTGCGGTGGGCTCTGCCCGATAGCGGTCGAGGGCCCCCGCCCGCTCGTGGTACGGGATGCGGGACAGCCGCGAGACCATCGTCCACATGTCGCGCTCTTCGGCAAGCGACTTCGGCAGCGTGAGGCCGAGAGAGTCCGCGAGGGGCTTGCGGCCGGTGTTGACCAGGGCGCGGACGGCGGCCGCCCACTCGTCGGTCGCGGTCACCGCCGACCGGTACCAAAGCGGCACGAGAGCAGCGAGCGCGACGACCGTACTGAGCAGGACCAGCTTATCCGGCCGGCTCCCGAGCAGGGCGAGCGCAGCGGCTGCGCCCACGGCGACGTGTCCGAACAGCAGTGCCACAAAGAAGTCGACACTGACCCTTGCGAGTTCACTCTGACGTCGGACCTGGTCCGAAACGCAGCCCGTGAGTTCGTTCCACAGTAGCTGCGTATCGAGCCGGTAGCGGTCCCAGCCGTACTCCTCGAAGCGGCGGATGGCGTTGCCGAGCCGGGTCGGGGCGATCTGGTCGTCAGAGATCGGGAAGCGGGCAAGCAGCTCTCGTAGTAGCGCACGTTGGGCAGCGCTTCGGCGCCGGTCGCGGACGGCGGCGCGGGCGAGGCCGGGGTTGGAGAGCAACTGGGCGAGCCGCTCCGCATCCTCGGTCCGCAGCGGGCCCTGCTCGTGCTCGCGACGCTCCAAGCGCAGCACGGTCAGCCGGTCGGCGAGGAAGTTCTTCCTCCGCTGGCTACGCTGGCACCCTGCTACGAAGGCTCGGGCTGGCCACAACAAATAGCCCTCCAACAGCCGATAGAGCGCGTTCTGGCAGGCATTGGCGACGAGGCCGAGGAGAAGCGCGGCAGTCAGGAGGACAAGGCCAGCCGTGAGACCGCTCGCGCTGCGCAGCCGGTCGAGGAGCGTGATGCCGCGGAGACTGGGGGCGACAGCGAGCAGGAAGACTGCCAGGTTCAGTGCGCTGGGCAGGATCCATCCCACCAGCAATGTCCAGGCCCCGCCGAGTACGCCTTTGGCGATCTCACTCACAGGTACTCACTGGTGGGCTCGGGCCACTCGTCGTCGTCGGAGCCGGTACTGGGGCCGGGCGGGGTATGGCCGACCGGAGGCCTTGGGTGAACGGTAGGGGCGTAGGCGGCCGACGGCGGGCGGCGTCCCGGAGGCGCGGTGCCGACGAGGGTGAGGCTTAGTGTGTCGGTCAGCTGGACCGCACCGTTGGCGGGGAGCAGAATCCGGCCGCTGCCCTTCGTGCGTAGCACCGCTCCGCCCCTGCGGCCGCGTTGGACGGCGTACGGGCCGTGAGGGCGCCGTTCGATGCGCGGGCTGCCATGGGCCTCGACGACGGTGAACTCGTACCACTGCTTGTTGTTTCCGTGCCCGGCCCGGTGCTCGTTGAGGACCTGGCCGTCCTCGGAGACCAACTGCAGCACCAGCCCGAACGGATCCCTGCGCCTGCTGTGCTGCTGTACCCAAGTAAGTGCGACCGCGCCGCCCAGTGCGACCAGGACAGCCGTGGACAGGAAGGCCCACCAGTACTCCTCCCAGAGCCCTGGCTCGGGCGTGACCCGTACAGGGAGCGGCGAGCGCACGAGGGTCCGGTCGTCGTCGGTGGTGTCGACGACGGTGATCGTGCTAGCCAAGTCCACCCCGTCGCCGCCGAGGCGGTCACCGAAGACACCTGCGGGGCCGACCTCGACCGTCACCTTCCGGGTGCCGGACTCGCCGGGCTTCACCGTGATCTCGGCGGGCTCGACAAAGAGGAGCCCCTCCTGCACATCGGTGACCGACAGCCGCAGGGTATGCGGGGCGTCGGTGGTGTTGCTGACGTCCAGAGTGCCGGTGACCGTGCCGCCGGGGTGGGTGTCCCCGCCGGGCAGTTCGAGCGCGGCGCTGACGGGCACATTGCCAGACGACACCTCGCCGGTCTCGCTGCGCGTGTCGGCGCTCAGCCCCGCAGCGGTCAGCGTGACGTTCACGTTCAGCGCGCCGTCGGCGCCTTCAGGGACCGTCACGGTGCCGGTGAAAGTGCCGTCGCTGGCGTGGGGGTCGAGCCCCTTGCCGTCATCGGCGAGGTCGAGCGCCAGCGGAGGGAAGCCGTCCCCGGTCAGCTCACCGCGGACGCGCAGTCCCTCGTAGTCGCGCGGGTTGCCGATGCTGTAGCCCTCGCGCGTCTGGAGCCGCATGGTTACGGTGACCTTCTCGCCGGCCTGTGGCGAGGGCGGGGCCATGGTGATGGCGCCGCGCAGCTCGCCCTGCCACAGCACGCTGACGGCGACGGGCAGCGAGCGATGGCCCTCCGGGGCCTCGGCCTTCACCTTCCAGGTGCCGGGCAGCGGGTCGACGATCTTCAGCGCCTCCACGGTGCCGGAGTCGCCCGCCAGCTCGAAGCGGGATCCCTTGTGCGTCCCTGAGGTGGGGACCTTGTTGCCGCTGGGGTCGATGTAGCTGATCTTTACCTCGGGGTCGCCCTTGTCGACGACGATGCTGCCGACGGTCGTCAGCGGGGAGATGCCGATCTCCAGGGTGGCCGGCGGCCGCTTGCTGGGACCTTCCTCGTGGCGCAGGCAATGGGCGGCGGCGAAGATCTTCTCCAGCGTGGTGCCGACGTCCTTCGCCCCGTCGACCTTGTGGGCCCGGGGAGCCGCGGAGGGCAGCTCCACACAGCCCTTCTGGTAGCCGCCGGAGGCGATCTGGTCGAGCTGCTTCTTGTCCGGGTCGGGCCCGAAGCCCAGCGGCCAGATCTGGACGTTCTGCGCGGCGGCTTCCTTGAGCGCCTGCTTCAGCTGCCGTGCGCCCTCGGCCTCACGGTGCGCCGGATCGCCGTACTTGGGACTGTCCTTGACGTCCATCTTCCCGTCGGTCAGCAGGAACAGCACCCGGGGCACCGAGGCGTCGGAGCCGTCGGTGAGGTCGTGCACGCCCTGCCGGATGGCGGTCGGGAGGTCGGTGCCGGTGCCCTTGCGGCCGCGGAGCTTGTCGACGCACGTGCCCATAGTCTCGCGGCCCGCCGCGTCCAGCGTGGTGCGCGGGCACACCGGGTCCACCGCGCGTTGGCCGGCGGTCTCCGCGGCTGCGAAGCCGAAGACGGTGACCTGTGAGGACGAGGAGACGTCGCTCAGTGCGATCCGCTGAACGGCGCTCTTCTCGGCCTTCAAGTCCGCGGCTTCGAGGCTGGCCGACTCGTCCACGGCCACCGCGTAGTTGACGGCCGGGAACGCGGGCTCGGAGTCCGCCGCTGGCACCGGATCATGACCGGCCGGTGCCAACAGGGACACGAACAACGCGGTTCCGCCCAGCACCCAGACCACGGCGCGGCGCAGCCGGGTCCTTCCTGTCTGCCGTCTTTCCGTGACTCTTCCCACGGCCGTCCCCTAGGTCTCTGAGGTTCTCTTGGATCGTCTCTGCGTCGGGTGTGGTAGTGCCTCTGCGTCTTATTCAGTGAGTCGTTTGCCGCTTGCCTGGCGCCGCTACAACTGCTGCTTGAGTAAACCGACTTGATGGCCGATCACTACGGCCAGCCCGGTTCGTTCGGCAGGGGGGATTCGGCATGGAGGCGAGCATGGTCGGGCTGTCTGCCTTGGAGGCCCAGCGGGTCAGGGTCTTGAGCGCTCGCGCGAGCAGTTCCTTCGGTACGGACGCACCGTCACGGGCGAGCATGGCCGTCATGACGGCGACTGGGGGACACTGGCCCTCTCATCCCCCTCTGGGCAACACAGCAACAGCCTCCCGACCTATGAGAGTGCGCGCAGGCCACGACGAGCCGACACCAACCCGCTCATCACCAGGATCAACCCCGCGCTGGGAACGCGGCTGCAGGCCCTTCGTGCACTTTGGTGTGGGCGACCACGGGGATGTCCCACGCGAACGACTGCATCGTCCCCTGGCTCGGATTGCCGGAGCTGCCCGTGGTGAACTGGCCGGACCCCACCGACGACGAACCGGGCGGGCTCCACTGGAAAACCAGTCCTCTCCTCGACTGGGCAGCCGGACATCCGTTCGCGTGGATCGATGGCGAGATCACCGACCGAGACCAAGCATGGATCGAGGCCCATCACGAGCCCTCCTCCACCCGATCAACCCACGACACGGCCTGACAGACCGGGACTTCGCCATACTCGACCGGTGGCTCCGCCCCGCGGACCGACCCTGTCGGCGCTGGCTGAATCTGCCCACAGCCCCGACCCCGTGCGTGCCGCATTGTGGTCCTCCGTCTGCGAGAACACTCCCCTCAACTACCCAGACAACGGGACCCAGTTGCCGACTGCCTACGCGCTCACTACGGCACCGCCACATCCTGACTTCCCCTCCGCCTTGTGCCGCAGCCACGGCCTGTGCGCCGACAACTTCTGGGAACCTTCGGACGCAGCGCCGACCGCTTCCAGGCCATCGCCCAGGTGAACCTGCCACGCTACGCCGAGGTCAAGGCCATGCGCTGCCGGACTCGAGATCTACGCATCGAGCAGGACACACGTGCCACCGGCCCCAACCAGTGCAGCGTGGGAGTGTCTGATCAACGGCGGATCTGCTGATCAAGGGACAGACGCCAAGAGCAGCCGTGGAGAGCCACGACTCCGGAGACGCTCACCAACCTGGTGGTCCAACGCGACGTGCTGGGACTGACGGAGAACGCCCCAACGCAACCCAGGCCGCCCAAGCGAGGCCTGAGACTTGCCATGGTCGCCCAGCTGATGGCCGCCCTCTCGGTGCTCATCTAAATGCCCACCGCCACGGGCAGCAGGAGCGCAGCATCCGACGCCGGCAACCATCGCCAGGCACCCCGTATGCCACAACCCGTAACGTCCTTCGATGACGTCGCCCTCCACACGCCCGCCGATGACTGGGCCGTGAGCTTTGTCGGATCGTCCGCAACGATCCTCTCGCTTCGCCTGCGTGAGGCGCCGACGGGCGTGTTTGCTCTGCACCACAGCAGAATCGGGTTGCTGCGGGACGCCCCTGACGCATGGCCCAGGGGACTGGTCCTCGACGGGGCCGTCTACGACAGCCTGGAACCGGCGCTCCCGGCGCAGGCGCGCCTGCCCTGGCTGGGCCGTGACCCTGCTGGCCTCGTGCCCCAGCCGTACGAGCAGCTCGCCGCCACCTACCAGCGCCAGGGCCGGGACGCCGATGCCCGGGCCCTCTTGGTCGCCAAGCATCGCAGCATGCGGCGTACGCTGTCGCTCCCTGCCAGGTTGTGGAGCCTGCTCCAGGACGCGACGGTGGGCTATGGCTACCGCCCTCTTCGTGCCGTGTGGCTGCTGTTGTGTCTCCTGAGTACCGGAGGGGCGCTCTTCACCGCATGGCCGCCCACGGCCGTGGGGGACGGCAAGGCACCGCACTTTCAACCCGCGATCTACACACTCGACCTGCTGTTGCCCCTCGTGGATCTAGGTCAGGAACGCTCCTACGCACCGACCGGCCTCGCGCAGTGGGCGGCAGTCGCATTGATTGGCATGGGCTGGCTTCTGGCCACGACTGTCGCGGCAGGAGCGAGCAGGGTGCTGCGCCGGACATAGAGCCCAGTTCTCCAGCTTGGGACCGCTGCTCCGCTCCGGCTGCGCAGCATGTGTGCGTGGCCTCGTGCGTTGAACTGACGCTTCACGGAAGTACGGTCACAGCCTCGTAGTTGGCCAGTTCAGTGTTCGACTTCCGTCCCCCCTTCATGCGGAGTGAGGGGCGGACGCTGGCGGAGGCCAGAACCGTCTTGACGGTGGCGTTGAGAAAACCTATCCCCCAGTGGCTGCCAGGATCGCCACGGGGATGCTGATCAGGCCGAACACGATCGCGCCGTTCTGACCCTGGTGGTCGGGATCGGCTCATTTGCGGCGACCGCTAGGACCCGAGCCCGGTCCACGGGGCCCGGACCTGTGTGTTCGCCCCTCTTTTCGCCCTCACGCGCAGCGGATTGGTGTGCGGCCGGTCAGGTGTCAGGAGGAGCGGGTCAGTCGGGAGGGCGACCCTGTCGTCTGACTGCCCTCGTTCCCCAGGGTCAGGGTGTTGGCACCGGTCTTCGCCAGGGTGTAGAGGTTGCCTCGGGAGCACAGCACGCCGGCCGATGGATCGGTGGGTGCGCTTGTGACCGCCTCGAAGACCATGGACGTTCCGTGCGTCTCCCGCAGACGCAGCGTCTCGGTGCACCCGAGGTCGCGGCCTGTGCCGTCCTCGGTCACGTGGCTGATCTGTCTGCCCACGATCTCGCCCCGGTTCGCGGCGTGGAGGGTGACGGTCACGGCCACCCGGTTCGTGCGCGCGTTGACGATGCCGTCGCCGGCGGGGCTGCCGGGGCCTGTGCCCTTCCAAGTGCCAACCCAGGACGAGGGCAGGGCATTCTCGGCAGCGGTGGGGGAGGGAGAGGCGGAGGCGGGCGGGGTCGTACGACCGTTCCCACCCGCTGCGTCATCAGTGCCGTCGGGCCAGGCCAGCGCTGTGATGACGGCCGCGGTTACCACCGCGCCCGCGGTCACGGCGGCCGTCCATGCCCGCACCGACGGCCGACCGGGCGCGGCACCGGCCGCGGACGGGGTGAGGTGCAACACAGGGCCGGGAGTGGGACTCGACGGGAGGGCGGGGGGAGAGCCGTACGTGATCGGCGAGCCGTACGCGGTCGGTGGCCCGAACCCGCTCTGCGGTGCAGGGTCCGGCGCCAGTTGTGCCTCTGGGAGGAGCGGTGCCGGGTGTTCCAGCAGCGCCGCCAGCTCGGTTTCCCGCGCGGCGATGTCCGCCTCCAGGCCCGATGGCCGTGCCGAGGCCCAGACCCCGGATCGCGCCTCGAGCCTCTCCAACAGCGCGTCCGCGGTGGGACGGGCCTGCGGTGACTTCTCCAGGCAGGCGGCCAGCAAGGACGCGAGCGGCTGCGGCACGCCGTCGAGCACGGGCTCCTCGTGCACGATGCGGTAGAGCAGTTGGGCGGCGGACGGATCCTCGCCCGGGTGCAGAAAGGGCCCGGTCCCGGTGACGGCATACACCAGGACCGCGCCCAGCGAGAAGATGTCGCCGGGCTCGGCCGATATCCCCCCGGTGACCTGCTCAGGTGCCATGTAACCGGGGGATCCGATGACACCGCCGGTATGGGTGTGGCGGGTGTCGTCCGCGGCCCGGGCGATTCCGAAGTCGATGAGCAGCGGATGGCGACGGGCGAGCAGCACGTTGGACGGCTTCACGTCGCGGTGCGCGAGCCCCGCCCGGTGCACGGCCCGCAGCCCCTCGGCGAGTTCCGCCGCCAGAGCGCGGACGGCGGACTCGGGCAGCGGGCCGTACGACGCCATCCAGTCCGCGAGGGAGGGCGCGGCCACGTACTCCGTGGCCAGCCATTGCGGCCGGTGCCCCGCGGGGCTGTAATCGACGACCGACACTGTCCACGGGGAGCGCACCTGGTCGCTGCTGGCGATCTCGCGGGCGAACCGCTGCTCGAACCCGGGGTTCAGGCCGAACTCGGTGCGTACGGTCTTCAAGGCCAGCGGACGACCCGACGTGGTACGGGAGAGGAACACCTGCCCCATGCCGCCGGCGCCGAGTCTCGCCAGCAGGGGGTAGCCGCCAATGGCAGGCGGATCGGCGGGATCCAGACGTCTCATGAATCTCTCCGGTCGCTGCTCGGGCCGCAGGGGCGACACACCGTGAGTGCGGGGGACGTCGCACCGCCCGTGATACACGCGGGCCTGTCCTGCACGCGATGCATTCATATCAGTTCATATCCCGCGTGCATGGCGGGGCGGGACCGTACGTCTCGCAGGGGGGCTACGATCGGGGCTGCCTGCGGCCAGGCGGCGCAGTGGGCGCAGGCCATCCCCCGGTTGGGCTGCTCGTGCGGGTACATCGCCGAGCTGGGACAGAAGGACGACGACGGCCAGTCGGCCACACATGTGACGTCACACCGGCGATCCGGCGAGGTTGGCGGCGAACAGGCATCAGTTGGCATTCTATCGGCAGCCAGCTGCACGCGGTCACCGAGTACGCGCTGGAGCACGAGGCGGGGATCGGACAGGGGCCGCTGGCGTGGTCCAGGATCGAGGGGCTCGTCGAGTCGGGCCTGGAGCTGTCCGCCGTGTTCGGGCCGGGCGACCGGCGGGCGGCGGGCTTCCGCAACCACCTCGCGCTCGCGCTGATCCGCTCCGGGCGCGAGGCCGAAGCCCTGGAGGTCTTCCGCCTCATCGGCACCGACGCGCGCACATTCCCCTGGGCGTACCTGGGCGATCCGCGGGAGATCTTCCTTCTCATGCGCCAGGGGGTTCGCGCCCATGTCGCCCGCCGGACACCGTACTTCGGCGGCGCCGCACCAGCGTCGACCGCCGTCGGCCCGTCGAACGCGGCGGACACTGCGAGCACGGCGGATACAACGGACGTAGACACGACGGATACAGCGGATACGGCCCGAGCGACGCCCCTGCCCCCGCCCGCGGCCATGGCCATCGCTCTGGCCGGCGCACCGCTACGGGACGTCCGCGAGGCAATTCTGATCACCGGCACGACCATGCGTCTCGTCCCGGTACCCGGCAACGCCACTTTCGTCGAGACCGCGCCCTCAGCGGAACCTCCGGGCCGCCGCAAGGGCACGCGCACGACCCTGCTCGGCGAGGGCAGGCTGCCCCGGCTGGCCCGTACCTTCAGCCGGGGTGAGAAGTGGCCGGTCCTGGTGGCGGCCAAGGAGGGCGCTGACTACACCCTCCACCTGTACCGCGACGGCCGCCTGGTGACCGCTCACGCCTGGTGGGCCGACCCCGCCGAGATGCCGACGCTGGAGGAGGCACAGGACCGGGCGACCGTGCTGGCGGCTGCCTACGGCATGACGGACCACCGACCCCTCACCGCGGTACTGCGCGGTACCGGTGATCCACGACAGCACCTCGACGAGGCGTTCGCCACGCTCGGGCTGCCCTCACTCCCGGCCGGCTTCGGGTATCGCCCCGAGCCCCTGGCCGAGGTGAGGGGTGCCCAGCTGGTCGAGCGGCGGTCCTTCTTCCGTGCGATCAAGGAGTCGCTGTCCTCCGAGCGCGACCGCGCCTCCGACGGGGAGCTGCCTCCACTGACCTGACCTGACCTGACCTGACCTGACCTGACCGGACCTGATCGCGCCGCGTGGAGCGCGTGCGCGATCAGCGGCGCCGTCGTCAGCCGTACGCCCTGCCGCCACGCGTCGTCTGTCGCGAGCCTGCCGATGGTGGACCCCGGTCACCGAATGGAGCAATCCCCGTGCGCCTGGATTCCGTTCCGGTCAGGAATCGAGAAGCGCCGTCCTCGTGGTCGTAGCTAGCGTCCTTGTCATGACTTCCATCGCATCCGTCACCCTTGAGGTGGCCGACCCCACAGCCGCCGACCGTTTCTACACCACCGCGTTCGAGCTGGGCAGCCAGGTACGCCTGCGGGCGTCGGAGACACCGTCGACCGGCTTCCGCGGGTTCACGCTGTCGCTCGTGGTGTCCCAGCCGGCCAACGTCAACGCCCTCATCGACGCAGCCGTCGAGGCCGGTGCCGCGACGCTGAAGCCCGCCAGCAAGTCGCTCTGGGGCTATGGGGGCGTCGTACAGGCACCGGACGGGACGATCTGGCAGGTCGCCTCGTCGTCGAAGAAGGACACCGGCCCGGCCACCCGGCAGTTCGACGAGCTCGTGCTCCTGCTCGGCGTCGAGGACGTGAAGGCCAGCAAGCAGTTCTACGTCAAGCACGGCCTCACCGTGGCGAAGAGCTTCGGCGGCAAGTACGTCGAGTTCGCCACCGAGGCCGATCCCGTCAAGCTCGCGCTGTACAAGCGCCGTGGCCTGGCCAAGGTCGCCGGCGTCTCTCCCGACGGCACCGGATCGCACCGGCTCACGATCGGCAGCGATGCCGAGCCGTTCACCGACCCCGACGGCTTCGCGTGGACCACCGCGTCTGAGACCGCCTCGCTGTGAACCGGGTGACGCGGCTGCGCCCCGCCATCGACGAAGGAGCCCTCTCACCGGCTGCGGTCCGCCGCGGCCGGCTCACCCTCCCCAAGTAGGCGCTGGCGTCCTGGACCTGGTCGTCGAGTGTGCGGGCTCGCCCACCGAACCCTTCGGCTCACCGGTCCTTGAGCCGGGTCGCTCCCGGATCACTCGCTACCGCTGAGGCCGCACGGCCCATCGCCCGACGGTGACAGCGGCACCGAGGCCGATCAGTACGAGCCCGAATGTCTTGTCTTCCTCAGCGATCCGCTTGTCCGCGTCGGCCTGGAATGCCGCCTCATCCGCGGCGTAGTCGGCGTCGTGGCCGAGAACATCGTCCCAGTCGCCTGCGGAGGCGTCGACGGCGGCCTGGTCCGCGGCGTCGGAATCGATGCTCGCCGGAATGTAGATGGTCAGGCCGATGGCAGCGATCAGCACACCGACGAGGGTGAGGGCGACTCTGGTGCGGCGGCGTGCGGTCCTCATGTGCGGGTCTCCTGGCGTGGGCATTGGTACGGGTGGGACTGCATCCCTATTGAATCGGCGTGTTGAAGCCGATCTGACAGGGTGGCGCGATGAGCAAGTGGCGTGTCTTCTGGGTTCCCAAGCCGACGCCGATCGCCCCACGGCAGGCACCTGTTCTGATGGGGTGGACTGACCTGGCGGAGCGCGAAGCGTCAACCGGGATCCGGCCGGGCGACCCAATTCTGCTGGCGCCGGACTACCGCATCGACGAACTCCTCAGCCTGTACACGCGCAGTAACCCCTTCCGGGGATACACAAAAGAGACGAAGCGGAACTACATCACAGACCTCTGCCTGTTCCTCAACTTCCTGTGGCAGCGCGGAAAGGTCTGGACGCAGGCGGTCGAGTCGGATGTCGACGACTTCCAGTTCTGGCGCCAGACGTCGCCCGAGAACCCGGTGCGGGTGGGCGGGAACAAGTGGAATCGTGAACTGGCCGCGCTGATGAACCTGTACACGTGGGCGACGAAGCCGGGGAACGAGTTTCTACCGCGCAACCCGGTGCCGGTGCATCGCGTGGTCGGCCGGCATGGGCAGATCGTCGAGGTGCCGGATGGGAAGGCGAAGGACGCCCGGGGCAGCAACGTTCACTGGCTGACGCCTCGGACGTTCCGGCTGTGGGTGGATGTGGGGCTGCGCGGGTACGGCGCTGACGGTCTTCCCGCGCCTGGCTGGGTGGGTCGGCTGGAGGGCCGCAATGTTGCGTTCGTGCGCTTGCTGACCTCGTCGGGTATGCGGCGGCTGGAGGGCGCCTCACTGCTGACGTTCGAGGTGCCGTCACTGCGGCTGGAGGGCGGCCGTTACTACACGGGGCGCCTGGCAGCGGCGGTCACTCGTTCCAAGAGGGCCCGTACCTACTACGTCGAGGCTCATGTGGTGGGCGATATCGAGAACTACGTCGAGTCCTCGCGCGCAGAGGCCATCCGCTCGGCCCAGGCTCGGGGCCGGTACGACGGCGTGCCGGGGATGCGGCTGGTCACCCTGGTGAGCCGGGGACCGAAGCCGACGGTGTACTGGTGCGACCGCCAGGGCGTCACGGGCCGCATCGCGCTGACGGAGGCTACCGCGGACGAACGAATGTCGTGGTACACCGAAGGCCCGGAGGGACCGGAACCGTTGTGGCTGTGGCTGAACGAGATGGGCCTGCCGTTCCAGCCGCATTCGTGGAACAACGTCTTCACGGCAGCGAACCAGCGGTGCCGGGCGGTGCTGGATCCGGAGCCGGAGCGTCGGCTGGACCCGCACCGCAGCCGGGCGCCGTACGCGACGCCGCATTCCTGCCGGCACAGCTTCGCCCTCTACATGCTGGTGATCCTGCACCACTTGATGGACCAGAGGTTCGGTCTGAGCCCAGAGGAGCGGCGGGACTACCGGCTGCTGTACGGGGATCCGTGGCGGATGGTGCAGGACCTGCTGGGTCATGCGTCCCTTGAGACGACCCGCGAGCGGTATCTGGCCCCCGTCGCCGACCTTCAGCTGCGGTCGCTGCTGACCACCGCGCCCCCGTTTCGCGAAGGGGAGCGGCCGGCACAGGGGATGGATGAGGTGTTCGCGCGTCTGGCGCGGGAGGCCGAGGGCATCCAGGACATCGACGCCAAGCTGCAGGTCATTCCGCGGACGACCGGATGAGTCGGCGCGGGCGTACGGCGCCTTTGCCGACAGCGCCGGTGCGCAGGCCACGGGTTCTGAGGGGCGACGGCCTTGTTGTCGAGCACCGAGACCGATCGGGAGCCGTCGCGGTCTACGACTTCCGTACTCTGCCGGTCGAGGATGCCTTGCGCCGGTCGCTGGCCCGACTGTTCGCCGCGCGGTGCGTGCCGAGCCGGTGGACGTCGCACCACAGCAGCAGGTACTTCTGGCTACCCTTGCAGGCGTTCACCGCGTACCTGGCCACGCTGGACGGACCGGTTGCCGACCTCGACCAGCTGACCGCGGGGATGTGGCAGCAGTGGAGGCTCAGCCGACAGAACACCCGGTTCGGCTACCGCCAGATCACCACCGTGCGGGGGCTGCTGCTGGACGATCCGCGGCTGTCCGCTGCGGCACGGGAAGCGCTCGCCCGCCGTGTTCTGCAGCCCACGGTCAAGGAAGTGTCCTTCCCAGAGGCCGAGTTCGACGCGATCGTCACCACGGCGCGGCGAATGTTCCGTGCCGCGCATCTGCGGATCACGGACAACGCCCGCCACCTTGCCCAATGGCGGTCGGGAAGGTTCGCTCGCGGCAGTGAGGCATGGCTGCTGGGTGAGGCGCTGGACTGTCTGGCCCGGACCGGTGAGGCGCCCCACGACACCCGGGTGGGTCGCCAGCGTGGCCGGGTGCTCGCCCGCTATGCGCGGGTGCTGGGCGGGGAGCGGCCCGAGCACACGTGGCAGCGGCTGTTCTTGACCCGGATGGAGGCGGTCGCGCTGGGGGTGCTGCTGCTGGCCGGGCACGGCTGGAACCTGTCGGTGATCAACCGGTTGAAGGTGCCGCAAGCGGCCCCGGACGCCGGCAATGACGGCCCGCGGATCTACCGGGTCGAGTTGGAGAAGCACAAGCGGGGCGCGGGCCGGTACTTCGAGACCCGCAACCTGACCGACGACGGGGCCGCCTCCCCTGGGCGGCTCATCACGCAGGCGCTGGAGGCCACCGTGTTCGCCCGCGCGGCCGTGCATACGCTGAGCCCCGGTACGGACCGCTTCTTGATCTGGCGCTCCGCCAAGGCTCCGCTGGAGGACCAGCCCGATGAGACCCGCAGGAGGTCGGGCATCGGGGTGTTCGGGTTCGGCATCTCCGGCGTTACGGCCAAGCAGTGGGGGACCCAAGCAGGGCTTCTCCTCCTCGCCGTTCCGCAGGGGGCGGCGGACGGTGAACACGCTGCACCGGCGCGCGCCCGGACAGAACAGCCAGGCCACCCACGACCGCGTCTACACCCTGACCGATCCCCAGGTCCGCCAGGACGCGATCCCGGTCATCGCCGAGGCAGCCGAAGCCGTCGTGACCCAAGCCCGCGCGACCGTGCTCGCCGCCGAACTGCGCGAGAGAGCCGATCCGGCCGACCAGCCGACCGCCACCGCCGACTGCCATGACTACGACAACAGCCCCTATCCCGGCCCCGGCGGCGGCTGCGGCGCCTCGTTCCTGATGTGCCTGGCCTGCCCCAACGCCCGGATCCACCCCGCCCACCACAGCCGCCTGGCCCACCTGCACCATGCACTCGGCAACCTGCGCACCGCCCTGGACTTGGGCCAATGGGACCGCCAGTGGGAGGACGGACACGCCCGCCTGGAACACCTCAAGGCCCAGCTCGGCACCGCGGTGTGGACCCGCGCCCTGGCCGACGTGACCGACACCGACCGCGAACTCATCGCCCTGCTGCTCAACGGAGACCTCGACCCGTGACGGCCACCCCAGCCCCTGCCCGTGCCCTCCCCGGGCCCGACACCCCTATCATCCCCGCCCACCGGATCGCCGGCGGCTACGCCGGCCCCATAGCGCGCTACGCGGCGCCGGCCTGGCCGCTGATCCCCATGAACGCCAACCCGGGCGTCACGCACAGCACCATCCACTGGCCGACGTTCCCCGACCCGTTCCGGGAGGAGATGCGGCTGGCCGCCTGGACCTTAATCAACGGCGAACTGCCCGCGGTGTTCCTGCGTGAGCGCCATCCCACCTGGCGCTCACGCCAGGCGCCCAAGGCGCTCTGCCAGACGATCGGGGCCTGGTGCCGGCTCGCCGTGTGGCTCACCGGCCGGGGCACCACCACGCTGAGCGACTGCACCACCCAGGTACTGGATGAGTACGGCCGTCACCTGCGCGACAACGGGGCGGCCCGCATCACCGTGCACAGCGTGCTGTCGTCGCTGACCCGGCTGTGGGTCTTCGACCAGCTCAGTGGCCGTCCCAGCGGAATCGGCCGCCCGCCCTGGGAGACCGAGGGGGTGGACGACTACCTGCCGCCGGCGACCCCGGGCGGTGAGAACGCCGCCGAGGCGATCGCCGAGCAGACCATGGGCCCCCTGCTCGTGTGGGCGATCCGCACGGTCGAGGAGTTCAGCGACGACATCCTGTCCGCCTGGACCGAACGCAACCGGCTGCATGCGCAGGCTGCCGCCAACATCGCCACACCCGCCTCACGAGCCGCCCTTCGGGCCTTCATGGACCGCACCGACGCCGATCGCCTGCCGATTCCGACCACACAGTGGCTGGGCAGAACCACGATCGCCGGCGCCTATATCGCCGCGCTCACCGGCGCCTCCCTGAGCCAGGTCTACAGCACCACCCGTGATCACGGCTGGCGGCAGGCCGCCCTGGACCGGCCCGGCCGGTGCCCACTGCGTGTCCCAGTCACCGGCACACTCGGCGGCATCCCCTGGAGAGACGCCGTCGACTACACCGAAGCAGGCTTTCTCATGCGCCAGTTGGGCACGGCGTGCTTCATCGTCATCGCCTACCTGACCGGGATGCGTCCCGGCGAGGCGGCCGGACTGCGCAGCGGCTGCTGCCCCGACCCGGAGCCGGACAGCGCGGGGCGCACGGGGCGGCACTTGATCACGAGCACCGTGTATAAGACCGCCCGCGACGAAGACGGCAACCACCGCTCCGAGGGCGAGGTCCGCGATGCCCCCTGGGTGGCCATCGCCCCCGTCGTGAACGCCATCCGTGTCCTGGAACGCATGGTTCCCCCAGGGCAGCTGCTGTTCGACCACCACGCCCACGACCTGCGCGGCACCCGGGCCGGCACCGGCTCCCTCACCGTGCACACCCTGGGCACCCGGGTGGAGGACTTCATCACCTGGGCCAACCACGAGGCAGCCGCCCGCGGGCTGGTCCACGAGGTCATCCCGCCGGATCCGCACGGCAGGATCGGAACCGAACGGTTCCGCAGGAGCCTGGCCTGGCACATCGCCCGCCGCCCCGGGGGCCTGGTCGCGCTCGCGATTCAGTACGGCCATCTGCGGACTTCCGTAGCGGCCGGATACGCCGTGCGCAGCCGGGACGGCATCCACGACCTCCTCGACGTCGAGACGGCCCGCGCCACCATCGACACCGTCGCCGACCTGAACGCCGCTCTCGAGGACGGCCTCGGCATCTCCGGGCCCGCCGCCCGCCGCGCCATCAAGGCCGCCGCCACCGCGCCCCAGTACACCGGCACCGTCATCACCGCACGGCAGGCCCGACAGATCCTCGCCAACCCCCACCTGGCCGTCTACGACAATCCCCACACGCTGCTGATGTGCGTCTACAAGCGCGACAAGGCCCTGTGCCACCGCGGCCTCAAGGACACCCCCAGCCTCGACCGGTGCGTCCCCACCTGCGCGAACATCGCCCGCACCGACCAGCACGCCACCGGCCTCCGCCTCCGCGCCACCGCGCTTGACCAGCAGGCAGGCCACGTTCCCGGCCCGCTGGGCGAACGGCTACAGAGCAACGCTGCCCGGCTGCGCGACCTCGCCGACACCCACCACCGCACCCGCACCACCCTTCAGGACGGCACCGCATGAGCCCCGCACCCGACGAACGCGACCGTATCCGCGCGGCCATGGACCGCATCCTGCAAGGAACCGCGCAGCACTCCAACGGCGCGCTGACGATCGTCGCCCTGGCCCAGGAAGCCGGCCTACCGCGCAACGCGCTCACCCAGCGTCACCCGGACCTCAAGAACGACTTCTACGCGCAGGTCAGGGCGCGCGGACAGACGCCGGACTCCGAGATCCGCCTGCGCCAACAGATCGTCAAACTCAAGGAGCTCCGAGCCAAGGACGCACAGGAGCTGTCCCAGCTGCGGACCGACGTCGATCACCTGGTCCGCGCTGTTAACCAACTGACCGTGGAGAACCGACAACTGCGCGGTGCACTGTCACAGCCCACCTCCCCCGTTCGAGTGCTGCCGACCCAACCGCACCCGAACCGGATGCTCTGAGAACTGCCTTGGTCGCTCGGCGGGACTGCTGAACTCGACAGAGACCGCCAACCCGTCCTCGGCGGCCTCCAGCCAATGGAGGCGGTGCAGTGGATCAGCTGCGGTGCCACGCCGGTGCGGTCACTTCCAGTCGCTGTCCGATGACGCCGTCGCTGTCGGCTCCGTTTCTTGGGCGGCCGCTTGCTTGACCTCGATGAGGGCCGTGGTACCGGCTACCACCGCAGAAAGAGCCACGGCGGCGGACAGCATGGCCGAGGTACGGCTGACGTCGCGCCGCAGGCCCGCAGCCAGGAAAGCGGCGGCATCGACCGAGTCCATGACGATGTTCACCGCAAGAAACTGCTGCTGCTGGGGCCGGGTGAAACTGTCCATCCGTTGCAGCCCAAGCCCGAGAGCAGCGTTGCGGATCGCGAACATCCGCGAATAGGGGATCGCGGGGGTACCGCTAGCCGTGAGCTGGAAAAACCGCGCGGCCAGCCGCGGGGTGAACAAGTGGGTTGCCGCGACGATGAAGCGCCCGGTCGTCAGCGCTCTGCGGGAAGGAACCAGGTGGAGGGGGAATTTGGACATGGAGAATCCTTTCAATCCGGAACGGGCCGGTCAGCTGTTCAGAAGGTGGCGGGTCAGGAATTCGACCTTGTCCGCTTCGGTGAGGTGTTGCCGGGGGAAGGGTTTTCCCTGGGGTTCAGAGCTCGGCGACGGTGCGTCGCAGGAAGCCCGGCGCGATGCGCAGCATGGCGGGCATGACTTTGGTCTGACCGGGGAATGCCATGTTCCGCCGCCGCCGAAGAGCCTTCATCGTGACCGCCGTCACCTGCTCGGGAGTCAGCTTCTTCCCGGTGGCTGCGGCGTTCATGGGCGTGTCCGTGGACGGCGGGAGGACCTCCAGGACATGGGTGCCCTTCGGGGCGAGTTGACGGCGCAGGCCGTCCGCAAAGCCGTGCAGGCCGGCCTTCACCGCGCCGTGGGTGGGTGCGCGAGTGGGCGAGACCAGAGCGAACCCCGAGGTGATGAAGACGAGCGCGTCGGGCTCCGGCCACCGCTCGAGCGCTTCGCCCGTCAAGTGCATGGGGGCGGTGAGGTTCAGCGCCACCTCGGCATCGAGGGTCGCATTGGGGTTCTTGCCGGCCGCATAGTCTCGCTCCTCGAACGTACCGGCGTTGTTGACCAGCACGTCTAGGCGCCCGAAGCGATCAGCGACCGCCTGCAGCAGCGCGGCCCGATCGGCTGCGTCCGTCACATCGGCCCGCACGGCCAGCGCCTGCGGGTGGGCCTGCGCGAATCGGTCCAGCGCAGCCTGCGAACGCCCGCAGACGACGACGGACGCCCCGGCCTCCATGAAGGATTGCGCGAGGCTCAAGCCGATGCCTGAGGTTCCGCCAGTGATGAGTACGGTCTGTGACACGATGCTACCTCTCTGTATAGCGTACCGATTGGTACGAAAGTACTCTAGCACATCCGTACCGATCGGTACCGAAGGAGTAGGATGAAGAAATGACCTCGACGACACCGGCCCCTCCTGGCAGACCTCGCGCGTTCGACATCGACGAGGCACTCGATCGTGCAGTCCTGGTGTTCTGGTCAAAGGGTTTCGAGGGCGCCAGCCTTGACGACCTCACCGAAGCGATGGGGATCAGCCGCCCCAGCCTGTACAGGGCGTTCGGCAGCAAAGAAGACCTCTTCTACAAGGCGCTGGAGCGCTACACCGAGGGCTTGACCGCCTACTTCGCCCGAGCCATGGCAGAGCCCACCAGTGAAGCCGTGGCTACTGCCGTGCTCCACGGGGCGGTCGAGGCGGCAACCATGCCGGGACTGCCCACGGGCTGCCTTGGCGTGCACGGCGCGTTGGCCACCGGGGATGACAGCCGCCCGGTCCGAGACGCACTCATCGCATGGCGCGAGGACGGGATAGCCCACTTGACGCGCCGGTTTCAACAGGCGGTGGACGCCGGTGACCTTCCGCCTTCCACAGATCCGCATCTTCTCGCGCTCTACCTGAGAACAGTCGCCAATGGGATCGCCGTCCAGGCCGCGAGTGGTAGTTCCCGCCCCGAGCTGCTGCAAGTCGCGAACCTCGCGTTGGGCAGCTGGCCAAAGCCGTAGTCAGCCAGTCAGACCGGGATCTGCGCACGTACTTCGGTTTTCCGTGGTTCGCGCGAGGCCGGCGCGACGGGCGGAGGAACTGCGGGTGCTGCGGTAGCGGGCGGTTCCGAGGGTGCGCGGGATGCCGACGCTTCGACGGGGGCCGGCGAGACGGCGCGTGCCGGCTCCGGGGGCGGCAAGGGCGACGGGACGCTGGGCGTGGCGCGCAGCCAACCACCGATGATCAACTGTTCATCAAGCCGTACGTGCCGGCGGCATCCCGGCTCCCGCCCTTGTCGCGTCGGTGCCCCAGCTGGCCAGCAGTCGTAGTGCCTCCGCGGACGGGGAACCGGGTTCGGCGTGGTACGTCGCCAGCGTCTGTTCGTGGTCATCGGCCAGGTGGAACGATTCGAGGCGCAGATCGAGTTCGCCGACGAGCGGGTGGTGCAGGCGCAGGGTGCCGTGGCACTTGTCCTTGACGTCGTGGGCGGCCCACAGCCGTCGGAACTCCTCGCTCTTCACGGAGAGTTCCCCCACCAGCGCGGACAGCCGGGGGTCGTTGGGATGGGAGCCGGCGTCCAGGCGCAGCTGAGCGACGACGTCGTTCGCTTTCTGCTCCCAGTCCACGAACAGGTCGCTGTACTCGGGCCGCAGGAACACCAGCCGCGCCCAGTTCCGCTCGTGCTCGGGCAGCTCGGCCCAGTCGCCGAAGACCGCCGCGGTCATCCGGTTCCAGGCGAGGATGTCGCCCCGCCGCCCCACAAGGATCGCTGGGCCGCCTTCCATGGTGTCCAGCAGCGTCCGCAGGGAGCCCCGCACCCGCTGGGTGCGGCCGGCCGGCTTCTTCTTCTGTTTCGGCTTCGCCAGGTGCGTGAGGTGGGCGCGCTCGGCCTCGCTCAGCCTGAGCGCGCGGGCGATGGCGTCGAGGACCTCCGCCGACACGTGCTGCCCGTTGCCCTGCTCCAGCCGCGTGTAGTACCCCACCGACACCCCGGCCAGCTGCGCCAGCTCCTCGCGGCGCAGCCCCGGCACCCGCCGGTACCGCCCGAAGTCCGGCAGCCCCACGTCCTCCGGCTTCAGCCGGGCCCGCCGGGTGCGCAGGAACTCACTGAGCTCGGCACGCGGGTCCAGCGCGCCGTCGGCCGGCTCGTGCACCGGTTCGGGGTATTCGTCCATGCCTTCGAGTATCCACGGTCGGACGCACACCAGCCTGCACCAGCCAGTGGTAGTCACAGCGGATGTACACAAAGCCGTGACCTGGGTGAATACCGGATCGTCCAGCACGCTGGAGACCGTGCCCGGCTGGAAGGCAGCCGGGGCGTGGCTTGCATCAAGAACGGAGCACACCCCATGACCACAACACAGGGGACCGAGTCGAGGACGCACCAGAGCGAAACGGCCGCGGAGGTGGTCGGCCGCCTTCGTGCGACGTTCAACACCGGCGTCACCCGCTCACTGGACTGGCGCGTCAACCAGCTGCAGCGGCTGCGGGCACTGCTGGTCGAGAACGAGCAGGAGCTTATCGAAGCGCTCTGGGCGGATCTGAGGAAGAACGCCGCCGAGGCGAAGACGCAGGAGATCGACTTCACCGTCGCCGACATCGACGAGACGCTGGCGAATCTCGAGAACTGGCTTCAGCCTCGCCCGGTGGAGGTTCCCGCCCACTTCGGTCCCACGACCACGGCCTACACCACGTACGACCCGCTCGGGGTGGTCCTGGTGATCGCTCCGTGGAATTTCCCGCTGCACCTTCTCATCGACCCCATCATCGGCGCACTGGCCGCCGGGAACACCGTGGTGGCCAAGCCGAGCGAGATCTCGGTGCACACCTCGGCGGTCGCTTCACGCCTCCTGCGAGAGTACTTCGACCCGGACGTGCTCACCGTGGTCGAGGGGGGCGCCGAGGAGACCACGGCCCTCCTGGCACAGCGCTTCGACCACATCTTCTACACCGGCAATGGCACGGTCGGCCGGATCGTCATGGCCGCAGCCGCCAAGAACCTCACCCCCGTCACGCTCGAGCTCGGAGGCAAGTCGCCGGTCTTCGTGGCGCCCGACGCCGACGTGGACGAGACCGCCAAGCGGCTGGTCGGCGCCAAGTTCGGCAATGCGGGCCAGCAGTGCATAGCCCCCGACTACGTTCTGGCCGATCCTGCCACCGTCGCCGCACTGGTTCCCGCCCTGCGCGCGGCGGTCGAAGCCCAGTTCGGCACCAACCCGCAGACCGCGGCCGGCTTCGGCCGGATCATCAACGAGCGGCATTTCGACCGGCTCACCGCTCTGCTGGACTCCGGCAAGGCGGCGGTGGGAGGCCGGCACGACCGTGACGACCTGTTCATCGCGCCGACCGTGCTCACCGATGTCGACCCCGCGTCGCCCATCATGCAGGAGGAGATCTTCGGTCCGATCCTCGCCGTCGTCGAAGTCGAAGACCTCGATGCCGCCATCGCCTTCATCAACGAACGCGACAAGCCCCTCGCGCTCTACGCCTTCACCGAGTCCGAGGCCACCAAGGCGCGCCTGGTGAACGAGACGTCCTCCGGCGGCGTCGCCTGGGGCCAGCCGGTGATGCAACTGCTCATGACCGGCCTGCCTTTCGGTGGCGTCGGCGAAAGCGGCATGGGCCGGTACCACGGCCGGTATTCCCTCGAGACGTTCAGCCACCTCAAGGGTGTCGCGGACGTCCCGCTCAGCTAGCCTCGCGCCTTTTGCCGACACCGACACCGACGGCATGCGGCTCTCACCGCGTTCGCCTCCGACACCACCCCCACCCCGATCCGCCGGGACAGCGTGGGCCCCTGCGTCGCAGACCTTCATCCCGTTTTCCTCCGTAGTGCAGAAAGAAAGCCAACCCATGCCTGTAAACACTTCAGAAGTTTCGCCCGCCCCGTCACTTTTCTCCCCGGTCTCTCTCGGGAAGATCGAGCTCGCCAACCGCATCGTCATGGCACCGCTGACCCGGGTCCGGGCCGGTTCCTCCGGCATCCCCGGGGATCTGATGGTCGAGTACTACCGGCAGCGGGCGAGCGCCGGAATGATCATCACCGAGGGCACCTACCCCGACCACGCGTCGCAGGGGTATGTCGGTGAGCCGGGCATCGCCACCGACGAGCAGGCGGCCGGCTGGCAGCGGGTGTTCGAGGCGGTGCACGCCGAGGGCGGCCGAATCGTCTTGCAGATCATGCACGCCGGCCGCGGCACCCACCCCGACATCAACGGCGGCCGCCGCATCCTCGCCCCCAGCGCGATCGCCATCGACAACAAGACGTTCACCGAGAAGGGCGAGCAGCCCTACCCGATACCGGAAGCGATGACCACTGCAGAGATCCGGGCAGCCGTGGAGGACTTCGTCACCGCGGCCCGCCGGGCCATCGAGGCGGGAGCGGACGGCGTGGAAATCCACGGCGCCAACGGCTACCTGCTCCAGGAGTTCCTCTCCCCGGCGGCCAACCAGCGCACCGATGGATACGGCGGCTCGCCGCACAACCGCGCCCGCTTCGTCGTCGAGGTCGTCACGGCGGTCACCCAGGCCGTCGGTGCCGAGCGGGTCGGGCTGCGGATCTCGCCGGAGGTCGACCTCGGGGACGTCTTCGAGACCGACCGGGACGACGTCCTGGCCACCTACGGCACCCTGCTCGACCAACTGCGCCCGCTGGGCCTGGCCTACCTCTCCGTACTGCACGCCGAGCCGGGCGGCGACCTGGTACAGGAGCTGCGGCGGCGCTTCGACGGCAAGCTGATCGTCAACAGCGGCCCCTTCGGGGGGCAGACCACCCGCGAGCAGGCGCTCCAGCAGATCGAGGCCGGCCACGCCGACGCCGTGGCCGTGGGCCGGGCCCTCATCGCCAACCCCGACCTGGTCGAGCGCTGGCAGGGTGGCCACCCGGAGAACGAGCCGCGGCCGGAACTGTTCTACGGGCCGGACGCCGAGGGCTACACCGACTACCCCTTCCTCGAAGCAGCCTGAGGCCCACGGCCACGCCTGTCCATGCGGCAGTCCCACTCACCCATGGACAGGCGCCCGACCGGCGACACTGTGCCCGCCCTTTTGAGCCCGCGGTCACACCGGCGATCACCGGCTCGAGGACCGTCGGGTCCGTCAGGGCGTTGACGGTCCGCAGGTTCCTGGTCAGCAGCATGCGTTCGGTGACCTCGTCGAGCAGATCTATCCCGCGCTCCAGGCCGGCTGACCGGAACCCGTGAGGGGTCTCCCGAAGTGGACCCGTGAGGCCGGCAAGCGGGCTGAGAGCCCCTCAACACGCACGACTTGACAGGGAAGACGCCTGAGCAGGGTTGACGGTTGTAGCCCGCAGTGGAGCCTCGGCGCGCCAGAGGGGCAGAAGCATCCTGACCCTCCAGCTCTCCGCAGTGCGGGAGCTGATGTCCCCGTCAGTCAGGCAGACTCCGCCGTGGATGCCGCGGCTGTGCTCGTGGTCGTGCAGACGATGAGGCCGGGCGTGATGACGCTCACCCCGTGCCGGTGTACCGCGGCGCGACTGCCCGGGCGAGGGCCGCCGCCGACGCCGTTGTTGTCGCTGTCGTGTTCGCCGCTCTCACGTCGTGTTCCTCGGATTCGTCCGGGGCACGGGACCTGTGAGACCAAGGTCGCGGTGGGGGACGTCGTGACAGTGCGTCCGTGGCTCCGACTAGCTCGGCACCCAGAGTGTTGACAGAACAGTGAGGCAGTCCGCAGCCAGGCCAGTAAGTCAAGGAGGAGGCGGCACGCACGAGACCCTCCCCATGCAATCCCGAGAGTCGGCCCGCTTGGCCCATGCCCACGACCTCGAATCAGCACCCCTTCCAGGGTGTGACGTGCGTGTACGGCATTCGCAACTTGCTCCGTCACCCGCGGCCACCGAGTAAGCCGTGATCTACACGGTGGCGCGAGTGCCGTTCGCAAAGCTGTCCCTGTCGTCCCTGTCGTCCCTGTGTTCCGTGGGCTTCCTGCTGGGCATGGATCTGATGCCTCAATGGCCGGCGAGGAGTTTCACGGCGACGACGGCAATGCCGATCAGGGTGTCTACGAGGCCCGAGAGCAGGGCGCTCAGAGGGCCGTTTCCTATGCGTAGGCCGGTTCGCCAGCCCCACAGGAACAAGGTGACTACCTCTACGCCTGCGCTGATCAGCAGCGCGGTTTCCAGCTCCAGGGCGCCGAGAGCGGAGATCCCGATAAGCACCAGCGGGCCCGCGGCGGTGAGCAGCAGCGGACTCGAAACATGCAGGGTGGTGCGGATCTCCTGAAGGGTGGCGCTGCGTCTGGTCAGCGCCCGGTGGGACTGTTCGTCAGCAACCAGAGTGGCCAGCCAGATCCCGAGTGCCGTCACGGCCACGGTCAGGGCGGATTCGAGGTGTTCGCGGTGGTCGGTCTCGGCAAGGGCGATGATGACAGCGGTCAGGGAAAGGGCCGCGTAAATGCGCTCCTTGAGGCGCGCGGCAGCGATGTCCCCCGCTCGGGCGGCGGTGACAGCCGCGGCGGGCGTCTTGTCCGCGTCACCCTGTTGTCCTGCAGCCATCGTGCATCACCTGGGCCTTCCGATGGCACACCGTAGAGACCCTTGTAGGGCTTTGCCGCACGAATCGCGGGCGTTCGGCCGCTCAGGCGAACTGCCGAGCCGCGTCGAGCCAACCGGTGACGACATCGGCGAGGACCCGAAGGGACTAGGGCGCTTCTTTTGGATCAGTGATGAGAGTGGGGGCGCCTGGCGAGCCGATGCCTAGATGATCAATTCCAAGGGATGCCTGCTGAGGGTGTGGGGTGGGCGGCGGCCGAAGCCACCGCGAGACGGTCAGGCGGCGGGCTGCCGGCCCTGGTTGTCGAGGTGGCAGCGGGCGGTCAGGCGTCAGGGTCGACTTCGGGGTGCGTGAACCGCACGGGCTTGCCCAGCGACCGGGCGTAGGCGATTTCGGCTCGGGTGCTGTCTCCGATGTAGTCGCCGACTACGAGCACCTCATCAGCGAGCCGGATCTTCGCCTGGTGCAGATCGTCGAGTCGAACCTTCAGCGCCTCGGCCTCGACAGGATCGGACCAAAGTTCGTGCGGCGACTTCATGTCACAGCCCGGTTTGACGACAATCTTTCCGGCTTTGGTCTCCCGCAGATCGGCCTCGTTCATCTCGGTCATGAAGCGGGTGGAGCCGCAGATCACGACGATACGCGGGAGGCTCAACAGCTTCTTCGCGTCGGCGAGCTTCTCCTCGGGGGTGAGCAGTTGCGGGTATGACACTGGTTCCTCCTGGTGGTGTGGTCCAAGGGGTGCCTGCGGAGACGAGAACGAGGATCCGAAGATGGATGCCCCAGCCAACATGCCGAACGTCGGCCCGGCCGTATGCGCGGGGGTTATTGGTCGGGGGTGGGGAGGTGTGGGGGAGGCAGGGCGGCGGCTCGTTCACGGGCTTGGACTTCTTCTGGTTCGGCGTCGGCCTGTTGGTAGGCGTCGGCGGCGGCGAGCCAGTGGTGGCGGGCTTTGGCGAGGTGGCCGGTGTTCTCGTGGGCGTGGGCGAGGTGTTGGTGGGTGGTGCCGATGGTGTGCCAGTCCTCGAACTCGTGCTGGATGGTGAGGGCTTTGTTGTAGGCGTCGACGGCTTCAGCGGTGTTGCCGGTGGCCGCTAGTGCGATGCCTGTGTTGCGCCAGGCCTTGGCTTCGCGGTCACGGTTGCCGGCCGTGCGGAACAGTCGCCGTGCCCGGGTGTGGGCGTCGATGGCGTCGTGGGGCCGGTCAAGGTCCATCAGGGCGAGTCCGGTGTTGTTGAACACGTATGCCTGCCCATTGCTGTCACTGAGGGCCCGAAACAGCTCACCCGCCCGTTCCAGGACAGGGAGGGCCTCACTGGGGCGGCCGGCGACACGCAGGGCCGAGCCGAGGAAGTTCCACGCGAAGGCCTCTCCGGTCCGGTCGCCGACTGCTGCCAGTAGGTCGCGGGCACGAGTGAGGGCGTCTATGGCTTCGACCGGCCGGTCCGCCGAGCGCAGCGCCAGGCCGAGGTAGTTGCAGGCTTGGGCTTCGGCCGTGCGGTCGCCGATAAGGCGGGCCGTGTCCTGGGTGTGGCGGCTGACAGTGACGAAGTCGTCGTAGTCGCGGCGGAAGTACAGGTAGGTGCCCAGCAGCAGGCCCAGCCGGACCAGGAGGGTGCCGTGGCGTGCCTGCGCCGTGCCGTGCATAGTGGCCAGCAGATTCGCCCGCTCGCTGTCGAGCCAGGCAATGGCTTGCGCTCGGCTGCCGAACACCTGCTGAGGCACGGGCGTGTCAGCCCACCAGCGGACCAGGTCGACGGCGGCGGCCGTGCGGTGGACATAGTGCTCCAGCACTCGCCCCCGGGCGGCCGCGGACTCTTCGGCCAGGACGTCATTGCTCTCGGCTACCTGGGCCGCGTACTCCCTCACGAGATCGTGCATGCGCCATCGGTGCCGGCTGCTGCCGCACTGTATGAGATGGGCGCGCTCCAGCGCAGCGAGGTCTGCGCGCGGCGAGTCGGCTTCACCCAGCAGCGCGGTGATGGCCTCGAGGCCGGTCTCCGGTCCCGGTGCGAGCGCCAACAGCCGCAGTAGCCTGGCCTGCTGGTCCGGAAGAGCGCGATAGGAAAGCTCAAAGGTAGCCCGCACACTGCGCTCCCCGTCATCCAGTTGGTCCAGACGGCTGCGCGACGCTGTCAGGTCGCGGCCGAATTCACTCAGGGACATGGTGTGGTCCGCGATCAGCAGCGCCGCGGCGATCTGCAGGGCAAGTGGCAGGCAGCCGCACAGCGTGGCCAGAGCGGATGCCTGCGAGGCATGGCCCGCCAGCCGCGCATCGGCGGGATCTGCCGCATGCAGCGCGCGGTCGAGTAGCCGGCAGGCGCCCTGCGTCGACAGTTCGTCCAGAGCGAGCAGGCGAGCGCCCAGGGTGGGGAATTTGTGTCGGGATGTGGTCAGCATGCGGTGGCGAAAGTCGCCGGGCAGCAGCGGTCGTACCTGGCTGACCGACGAGGCGTTGTCCGCCACCACCAGTACTGGACCGCTCT
This sequence comes from Streptomyces sp. cf386, assembly GCF_900103585.1. Taxonomy (GTDB): domain Bacteria; phylum Actinomycetota; class Actinomycetes; order Streptomycetales; family Streptomycetaceae; genus Streptomyces. Next base: position 45,792 of record NZ_FNHV01000035.1, on the reverse strand, counting down.
CCCGCGCGCGTCGGGCGAGCGCCGCGCGGTAGAACGCGGCACGTTCCTCAGCTTGTACCGGGATGTGCTCCGGCCGGGTGCCCAGCGCCCGCAGCAGCGACTGCAACGCCACCTCGGCGCTGATCGGCGTCTCGTCGTAGCCGTGCAGATCGACAAAGAGTGTGCCGCCGGGAAACCACCCCCGGGCCCGGGCCTCATGGGCGGCCTCCACCGCCAGTGCTGTCTTGCCGATGCCACCCAGCCCCGACACCGCGGCGACCAGAACGGCCTGGGGCCCCGGCTGCGCTGGATCCAAAGCCTCCAGTAGCTTGCGCAGTTCGTCATCGCGACCGGTGAAGCCAACGGTCTTGGCAGGCAGAGAATCGACAGCAGTGGGCGTGGGCACATACGGCTGATAGTCGGCCCTGCCGATCACCGGCCCTGTGAACTGCCCGCCTCTGAAGTCGAAATGGTCGTCGTACTCGACACTCATCACGCCCCCCGCAACCCCCGGCTGCCTCCACGGTACGCCGACGCGCGTCGACTGCCTGAATAAGATCTGAGGCCGCGCAGCATCCTTGACGAACCTGCGCCGACTGCCCGCCGCCGCGGTGCCCGTCGTGATGTCACCGTGGGCACCGCCGACGGCACGACAGTCAGGGTGCTCACCCCGCCGCAGGCCGGGGCTGATCGGGGCGTACGGAGAAGGCCGTGTCACCTGCCACGGCTACGATCGCGTCCCGGACGAGGACGATGCTCGGGAGCCGTTTCTCCGCTGAGGATCCGGGATCGTCCAGCTTGTCCGTCGTCCACCGAGTGGCGCCGGTGGCACGGTCGAGGGCGAGCAGCCGGCCGTAGCGGTTGGCGAAGTACAGGGTGTCGTAGGTCGTGGACCTGGCGGGCGCCGAGAGGTTTTCGACCTGCGTGCTTTTCTGCCATATCCGGTCTCCGCTGGTGGGGTCGATCGCGGTGACCGTGCCGTCGGGGCGTACGAAGTACACCACGCCGTCGACGAGATGGGGCACTCCCTGCGTGATGCCCTTGAGGGACACGCGGGTGAGGGATCCGGTGTCCGGGTCCACGTTCAGGAGGGCCGAGTACGGGGCGTCGAGTCTGTTGTCGTCCGCCGCGTCCACGCTTTTGAGCGCGGCGAACAGCGGCCGGCCCGCGACCGAGCCGAGCGGTTGTTGCACCGTGAGGGGCAGTGGATCGAGCTCCCGGGGGGTGCCGTCGGCGGGATCGAGGCGCAGAAAGCCGACTTTCCCCTTGAAGGGGTCGTTCGCGTCCGTGCACAGACCGTAGGGGGCGCCTGCCAGCACCAGAGGTGAGCAGCCGGTGCCCTGCGACGACTTCGACGGCGTACGCCATAGGTCCTTGCCGGTCGTGGCGTCGAGGGCGACGAACTTGTTCGCACCTTCCGGCATTGCCAGGATGCCACCGCTGAACAGGGCAGCCGGGTGGCCCGCGTCGACGGTGCGGGTCCAGACCTGCTCGCCGGTTGTGGTGTCGAGGGCCACGAGCCGCTGAGCCGAGTACAAGGAGTCCTCGTCCGGCGGCACGGACACATACACGAGTCCGCCCCGAACGCCGAGAGGCCGCTGTGCGGCCTGGCTGTTGTCGCCGAATCGCCACTGCACTCGGCCGGTCGCCGCATCGATACGCGCGACGGTGAAGCCGGTCCCGGCGCAGTACACCGACGTCCCGCTGGTCACGCAACCGGAGTCAACCGTATCCACGTTGATGGCCGTCGGTTCATCTTTGACGGTCCGGGTCAGGTTCGTCCGCCAGGACCGCCAGCCCACCGGCAGCGCCGGGGCGGCGGAGGGGTCGGCAGCGGCTGCCGCTCCGCCGGTCTGCGTGTCCGAGGCCAAGTGATACGCCGATATGCCCGCACCGATGACCGCCATCACAGCGCAGGCGACGAGGACGAGCCGACCCGGTCGACGGCCCTGTCCGGCGGAGCTGCTCCTGCCCTGCGTCTTGGCGTTCTCACCGGGAGCTTCACGGCTCCCCCGTACGTCCGCCGTCTCCTGTCCGGCCAGGTACGCCGAGGTGGGCGCTCCAGCCGGAGGCGAGGGTGCGGCGGTGTCCGGCAGCGAGGAGAACAGCTCTTGCAACTCGCCGAGTCCGGGCCGTCTGTGCGGGTCCTTGTCCAGGCAGTGCTCGACGATGGAGCGCAGCGGCTGTGGAGTACGGTCCAAAGCGGGCGACTCATGCACGATCCGATAGCCCGTCATGTACGGGCTGTCGCTGTCGAACGGGCCGTCGCCGGTGGCCGCGTACACGAGCAGCGACCCGAGCGAGAACACGTCGGACGGTGCGGAGACATCGCGGGGCGAGGCGAACTGCTCCGGCGACATGTAAGGCGGTGTGCCCATCAGCCGACCGGTCACCGTGAGGGCCTGGTGGTCGGCTGCGTGTGAGATACCGAAGTCGATGACGCGCGGACCGTCCTCGGCCATCAGGACATTGCCGGGCTTGAGGTCACGATGCACCACGCCCGCCCGGTGGATGTCCCGAAGAGCCTCGACCAGGCCCAGCGCCAACAGACGCAACTCACGCCCGACCAGCGGTCCCTTTTTCGCCACGGTGTCGCCCAGCGTGCGGCCCGGCACGTAGAGAGTCGCCATCCACGGTTGCTCCGCGTCAGGGTCGGCGTCAACGACGGGTGCGGTGAACGCCCCACTGACCCGGCGTGCGGCCGCGACTTCCCGCCGGAAGCGGGCCCGGAACTCCTCGTCCTGCGCGTACTGTGCGTGCACGACCTTGATTGCGACCTGGCGACCCGAGGGCGACCGTCCGAGATGGACGATACCCATGCCGCCGCTGCCGAGCTTGCCGAGGATCATGTAGCCGCCGACGAACTCGGCAGACCCGGCATCCCCGATGTTCACCGGCGTCGACGACACTCTTCCCAACTCCCCAGCACCACATGGCCTGTTCCGGCACAGAGGCCTCAGCGTAGCGTCCCGCGAGTTCCGCAATCATCGCCACCAGGCGCAGCAATGTCTGGCTGGATCGCCGGTCGGCCCGCGCCCGCGGCGCCCGCCGGTCCACCTGAGCGGTGCGAGGGCCGCCAGTATTCGTGGACGCGGTCGTCCCCTGGTGAAACCGGTAGAAGGCGACCAGCCTTTCGCCGCCTGAGACAGCGCTTCCGGAGAAGGTCAGCTCGGCCCGCAGCGGGACGCGGGCGGGCACGCAACCCTGGCGTGGCGGTCGGGAGTGCGGGATCGCACTGCTGCTGACCGGTGTTGACCGCTCTATGGGCACGCTTTGGGAACGCGGCCGGTCACAGGAGGCGAGTTGGAGGATCCGCTCGTGATGTGATCGTCGCCACTGAGACGACAAGTGCCGAACGGACAGGGCGGGTTGTGGAACCTTCCCTGCGTGACCGGATACGCGCCGGCGATCCGGAAGCCTTCGCCGAACTGTTCGCCGCGCATGCCCGGGCCGTCTACGGTCATGCCGCCCGCCTGTCGGCAGACCGGGGCACTGCGGAGGACGTGGTGTCCCTGACCTTCCTGGAAGCCTGGCGGCTCAGGGAGAGGCTGAGACCTGAAGCCGCGGCCCTGGACGAAGACGCCGACGTGCCCGACGGCGACGGACTGCGCCCCTGGTTGTACGGCATCGCCACCAACGTTCTGCGCAACACGCGCCGCGCAGCCCGCCGGCACAGCGCCGCGCTGGCCAGGCTCCCGGACCGCCCGGAGGACCGTGACACCCTGCCGGACTTCGCCGACGACCTCGTGGGCCGTATGGAGAAGGCAGAGCAGCTCGCCGCCGCGCGTACCGCGCTCGGCCGGCTACGCAGAGCCGAGGGCGAGGTGTTCGCCCTGTGCGTCTGGTCGTAACTGAGCTACGCGGCCGCAGGCGAGGCCCTCGGCGTGCCGGCGAGCACCGTACGGTCGCGGCTCGCCCGGGCAAGGCAGCGTCTACGGACGTTGTCGGACGCGGAGTTGGCCCGGCGCACGTCAGCCGGGCGGCCGGCCACATACCCGGGGGAGCCAAGTGCCGCCGCGATACCGGATGTTCCACCTCAGCAGGAGAAACCGGGACTCGGCCCGCGCACCGGACAGGTACCGGATGGCCGTCCCGAAACGGCCCGGTCGACACAGGAGAAGCACCGATGAACCCCGAAGAGCGCGAGGAACTGGCCAGGCTCCTGCCGAGCCCGGGTGAGCCGGTCCTGACGAGCGACCGCCACGACCTTCTGAAGGGCCATCTGATGAGAGAGCTCACCGAGTTCAGAGAATTCACCGAGCCGGCCGCCCCGGAACTCCCGGACGTCGCGACGGCACCTGCACCCGGCCGGCGAGGGCGCGGTCCCCGCCGCCGGTTCGCTGTCATCGGCGTTCCCCTCGCCACCGCGGCGGTGATCTTCGCCGCAGTGCTTGTCGGCGGCGGGTCCAAGACCGCCACGACCGACGTGGACGCGGTCGACCTCCTCCATCGCATCGCCGAGGTCGCCGCCGCGAAGAAGACCGTGCCCGTCAGGGACGACCAGTACATCTATGTCCGCACTCAGGGCTCCATGAAGTTCTCGGACAACGACATCCGGGTCCTGCGTGAAGAGAGTTGGACCGCCGTCGACGGCCAGCGCGCGGGGCTGCGCCGGGTCACGGTGCTGGTGGGTCCGCCGTTCCGGCCCCGGGACCCGTTCTCCTCGTACTCCAAGGGCACTCACGACATGAGGCTGAGCCCCGACCCGAACGTCACCACGTTCCGTGAGCTTCAGGCGCTGCCCACCGACCCCGATGCGCTGCTGGAGAAGATCTACGCCGGTACGAGGGGGGAGGGGCAGACCAGACAGAGCGCGGCGCTGGAGAAGATCGGCGACATGCTGCCCGACGCCACGTTCCTGCCCGAACTGGACGCCGCGCTCTACCGGGCGGCCGCAAAGATCCCAGGCGTCTCGGTCGTCCCCGTCGCCAAGGACTACACCGGCCGCTCCGGCATCGGCCTGAGTTTCGAGGAGCGCGACGGCCGCACGGTCTGGGTCTTCGACAAGAAGTCCCTCGACTTCCTGGGCTCGGCGGACGAGGCGCTGCTGGATGTCGGACTCGTGGACAAGGTAGGCGGGACGCCGGCTGCGTGATTCCCTGTTCCTGGAGAGCGGTCCCGTCCCGCAATGAATTGGACTGGACAACCAACACACCCCGAGGCCGGCGGTAGGCGAGGTCAGCGGTAGGCGCGAAGGAACGTGTCGACGCCATCGGCGATGATCGCGAGGATTTCCGATTCCTCCACCGCGCTCTCGGGGTCGTCCTCGTCGAGCGCGTCCATGGCGAGGAGAAAGGTCAGGGCGGTGAAGTGCTGCACGGCACGGGTCGGCCGTCCGGATGAGGCCGTCCGTCGCCAGTTGCTCGAACCGCTCCTCCAGCATCCGCTCGGGACGCTCACGCACTGCCTCCGGGAGCCGTGGTGCAGAGCACGCCCCCGTGCGGACAGCCGTCGGAACCTCACGTAGTCCGAGGACGGGAACGCCTCCGTCACCACGCGGGACGCGAAAGACGTCAGGGCCTCGCGAAGGTCGCGTCCTTCCGTGAGTTCCTGCTCGATCGCTGTGCGCACGGCGTTCGTGACCGCCATGCTGGCGGCGACAATCCTGGCCCGGCTGCGACAGCCGTTCACGGGCCTGGACAACCAGGAACAGCCGGGTCTTTGACCTGGGTGTACGTGTTCTGGCGTGCGGGGGCCTGCCGGCCGACCACTACCGGCGCTGGGGCCTGCCCCACTTCGTCCTCCACGGCGACCGCAACTGGAGGCTGCGGCCACGCCTTGATCAGCTGACGATACGGTCGCGGACATGATCAGTCAGATAGTGACGCTGGTGGGCGTACTCGTCGGGGCCCTGACTTCGTATCTGTCCGTCACCATGGCCGAACGTGCGAGGCATCGGCGCACGATGGAGACCCGCTGGGACCAACGAAAGCTGGACACCTACATCGAGTACGCCGCGTGTGTGAAGGAGGTCGCTGACGCCTCCAAACACTCTCGGCTGGCCGAGGAAGGCTCAGAGACTCACAAGGAGTTCATGGCGGAGATGGAGGAAGGAGAGCGCAAACGCTCGGCCCTCTTCGAAGCGCTCGTGATGCTGGCTGATCCACCCGCCATCGAGGCAGCCCATGAAGTCAACGTGGCCCTGTGGGAGATGATCAAACTGGCGCGCACGCACGAACCTCCACCCGTGGTCGGCGGCCTCCATGAGCGACTGAACACGTACCACGAGCGAGCCCGGGAAGACCTGGGCATCAGGAGGGATTCGTGGTGAGTCCTCTGGGTCCGATCAGAGGGAAGCGTTACACCACTTGGTGGGACACCACCTGGCGGGGCCTCGATGACCGCGTTCCAGCGCTTTGCCGAGGACTATGACGAGGTCTCGGTGGATCTGGAAGCGGTGAGTGACGTGTATGCCTTGCGGCCGCTGGACCAGGAACCGGTGTCGTCGTCGAACGTCGAGGTCACCCTTGCGGACCTGGCCCAGGACATCTCCGCAATCGGCTATCCGCAGGCCCACGGAGAGTCGACCTATCTCCCACCAGCTCATTTTCACAGGTGGTGCTACCGTGCCCTGCAACATCAACTGGCTGTCACCCAAGAGGTGTTGTGCGGGACGCTTCTGAGATGGATGAGCTCATGGGCGCCGAGGACGGTGCGGAGCGCCCGGGGCTGGGGCGTCATCGCCGTACCTACCGTCCGCAGCGCAGAAGGCCCTCCGCGTACGCGTTGCTCCTGCTGGCCCTGGCCCCCTTCTCGGCCCTGACCTACCTCCTGACTCTCCTCCTCGGTGCTCTCTTCGGCTGGGAGGGGGCCGTTGCGGCCGGTGTGTTCGGCGGGCCGGCGTTGCTGGGGCCGTTCGCTGTCCGGGCGTTGTGGTATCGGCGGCACACAAGAGTGGAGTTCCGTCTTTACGAGAAGGGCCTCGTCGCGATCGCGGCCGACGGTGCGGAAGCGGTCTATCCCTGGCGGTCGACCACCGTCTTCACCAACGGATCGAATCGCTACAAGCTGTCCAACCCCGAGGGGACGGTCGTCACGCTCGGGGCAGCGCACCGTGGCCCCGCACTCGGCGGGGAGAAGATCCGGGGCCTGCGCACCCGTACGGTGATCAGGGGCGCGCAGCTCCCTCAGGAGGAGTGGGGTCCGGCGATCCGGCAGGGTATCCGGGACGCGCAGCTGGCCGCGGCCGCCGAAACGGCTCTGGGTGGCGGTGAAGTCTCTTTCGGAGACCTTGTGTTGAGCCAGGACGGGTTGACCGTACGGCGCAGGCGTGGCCGGGACGACTTCACTGCCTGGGAGGACGTTGACTCGCTCTCCCTCACGGCCGAGGGCGACCTCTTGGTCACCTCGCGTGGCAGCGACTTCCCGACATATTTCGTCAGGCCCGGGTACCACGTACCCAATCTGGAGATCCTTCTCGAAGTCGCCCGCCGGCTGCACGCCCGCAGGTCGCAGGCCGAACGCGCTCCGGCCCCACCGACTCCGGCCACACCGACTCCGACCGGACCCGCGTCGGCCGCCCGCGATGACGAGGAGTCACCGAGCGACGTGCCGGAACTCCTGGCCCTGTACGTCACCTTCGGGGTCGGCGCGTGGGCGGCCTGGCGCCTCGGCACCCGGCAGGAGATCGACGGACCGGGGTCTGCACTCCTCGCCGCCATCAGGGCGGCCCTCGGCGGATTCTTCGGGGCGGTCTTCGGCCTGGGCCTCGCGGCAGCCCTCATGGTCGTGCCGAAAACAGTGGGCGGGCTGCTCGTCGAATCCCTGATCCGCTGGATCCGGCATCGCCGATACGTCGCCGCGGCCGCCCTCGCACTGTGCACGGTCGCCCCGCCGGTGGCCCTGCTCCTCTTCCTGTTCCGCGCAATCCCCTCTCGTCTGGTCCCCCTGGTGGCGCTGCTCTTCTTCGGCGGCTGGACGTTGCTGCTCGCGGTGAAGCGGTGCGGTGCGTCCGAACGACTGATCGTCCGCCACCTTCCGGATCTCCCTGGCGTGTTTCTGGTCGTCCTCGCCGTCGAGCAGCTCGTCTCCGGCGACGTACTGACTCTCACGCCGGCCGCCGGACTCTTCTTCCCGCTCGCCATCTGGCTCTCCTGGCGCGGCTGGCGAAAGTTGCAGGACTCGACGCGGCCGACGGTACAGGCGGCGGCCGACATCGTGCTGTCCGTGGAACTCGGCCTGGTGTTGACCGTGCTCCTGGTGTGGCTGGCCAACGTACTGTCGTTCACCCCGTCCCAAGTCACTGTTGTGCGCGGCATGGTGGAAAAGGTCCAAGGACTGACCGAGGTGCACTGGCTGTACTGGCTGGCGGCCTACACGCTGCTGGCTGTCGGCAGTTACGTCGTACTGCGCTGGCCGGACCACGTCGCGCGGGTCAGACGGCGGCTGCGCCCGGCACGCTTCGGCGAGTCCCGGCTGCCGCTGGGCATCACCGCCAACTTCGCACGGCGGTCCCTCTCGGGGATCAACGTCGGCATCATGGTCGCCCTGCTGTTCCTCGTCGTTATGGCGCCGGTGTCCGAGGGCGCATGGAAGCGGCCGGTGGCCGAGAGATACGCGCTCGAGGTTCAGCGTCGGCAGTACACCGAGGGCGCTGCGGCCGCGTACAAGGAGATCCACCAGCAGGTCTCGGCGCATCCCCGTGCCGCTGCCCGTCTGAGGGCCGTGATTCTCGCCGTACACCGGGCCGCTCCTTCGCCACCCGGAGAGCCCGTGAACCGGACGGCGCTGGACATCGCCCGGCAGGTCGGCCGCTTCCAGGCCGCCACACTCGCGCTCGACGACCCGGCGCCACAACCCGGCCAGACTCCGGAGGCCGACGACCTCGACGGCCAGATCGATCAGCTCGACGAGAGCCAACAACGCGCCGCAGAGCGGGAGGAACAAACCGACCGGTTCGCCGAGCTCGCCTCCCTCGCGATCACCCGCACCTTCGACGCCCTCGACCTGGGCGACAACCAGGCCGTACAGCTCGTCAAGGAGTACCTCGGCGGGCTGGTGGAGGACGGCCCGGTGAAGAAGATCTTCCACCGGTGGGGCGAAGGAATCGGCCGGCCCCCGCCCGACGGCGGCCGACTCGTGCGCATCGACGTCCGCCGCCTGACGACGGTGGCCTACGACCGCACCCGGGCGGCGGTCGAAGGCGCCGACGCCGGCCTGCTCGCCTTCTATGGCCGGTTCGGTATCGGCATCCCCACCGACGACACTTCGCTGACGCCCGCGATCGATCTGGCGAACCAGTACCGGTACCTGCAGCAGGGCACAGGTCCCTGCACCGGCTGCGTCAACTCGACGACCAGCGGTTCCAGCACGGGCGGAGGCGGCGGCCGTCGCTGAGGCGAGGCCGCCGGGACCCGCGCCCGCCCCGCCCTGCCCCGTTGGGCGGCAAGACGGCGAGGCGGCGGAGGCGATCAGGGTGGGGGCGCTCCAGGACATGCCGAGCGCGACGACCGTGCGGCCGCCCGCAGCGGGCGGGAGGTGAACGTCGCGGACGACGGGAGCCCGGGCGCGCAGGACACCGCCCCGGCGCCCGGGCTCCGCGTCCGCGGCTCAGCAGCGGTTTTCGGGGACGCGCGCCCTCACTTCAGGTGTCGGCCGAAGAACCGGTTCCCGTCGTCCAGTTCGAACCACGGGGTGCCGGTGTGCCCGCCCATATTGGCGTGCAGCGTCTTCTCCTTGGTACCGAAGGCGTCGAAAAGGTCCAGGGCGCGCTGCCGGGGGTTCCCCTCGTCGTCCCACTGCAGCAGGAACAGCAGCGGAATGGTGACCTGCCGTGCCTCCTCGCGCTGGGCGCGGGGCACGTAACCCCCGGCGAAGAAACCGGCGGTGGTGATGCGCGGCTCGACCACCGCAAGCCGGATGCCGAGGGCCATCCACCCCGAGTATCCGACCGGGCCGCCGATCTCGGGCAGCGAAAGGAGGGCGTCCAGAGTGGTCTGCCATTCCGGGACCGCCTTTTCGACCAGCGGTCCGATGAAGGACTCGAAGATCTCGTCGACCGGCTCGCCGTCCTGCATCGCCCGGCGGAGGTCGGCGCGGGCCTGCTCGTCGGCGGCGGAACGGGGCCGGTCGCCGCACCCGACGGCGTCGATGGTGGCCACCGCGTAGCCGTACGCCGCGGTGTGCCGGGCACGGGCCACCAGCCGGGCTTGCCCCTTGGGCAGGCCGTTGTTGTGGGCCATCAGGATCAGCGGAGCCGGTGCGGCGGATTCAGGCGTCCACAGGGTGCCGGGGATCTCGCCGAGGGTGAACTCGCGTTGGAGGACGCCGTCGTCGAGGCGCTGCTCGGAAGTGAAGTGCATGGTCGTGCCTTTCGGGAGTGCGCTTGAACGGCGCTCCCGGACGACCTGCCTATCGTCCGACCGTGACCCCGGAGGGGAGCACCCATGTCGAAACTGCGTTCACGGGTACCACCTCCTCGTTCTCTCGCACGGCCTCCAGGAAGCTAGCAGTGGTCGCTCTGGTCCGCCAACGGGTTCTGCTGGGGCTCCGTGGCTCGCGGCTGGAGCCTCGGCGTCACCCCCCTGCCCGTCGATAGCATCAACGCATGAGTGACGATGTGATCGCGGCTTGGGAACGTGTCGAGTCCTGGCTGGGACTCCACCCGCCGGCTACCCCGATGACTCCCGGCGCCTCCGACGAGCTGATCGCCGAGGCGGAGGCCGAGCTCGGGTTCCGGCTCCCCGCCGACCTTCGTACGCTGTGGCGGCGTTGCGGCGGGCCGGTCGGGCCGTTGACGCCCGAGGGGGAGGTGCTGCTCGGAGTGCGCCAGGCCCTGGACGCCTACGACCTGCTGAATCACCCGGGGGTCTGGGAGACGACATGGATCCCGTTCACCGCCGACGAACCTGACGACCCGTTCACCGGGACCTTCATCGACGCCGCGACAGGACTGACCGGGTCGTGGAACCGGCAGGACGTCTCCCACCTCTACGACGACGGCAGCACTCTGACCGGATACCTGACCGAGGTCGCCGACGAACTTCAAGCACTCCACTGACCGCACCGAACGAGCCCCGCCCGTTGCGGAGTTGATCCTGCAACGGGCGGGGCGGTCGCTATCGGGTTGCCGTTTCCGGTGGTGTCAGCTGCGCGGCGCGCTGAGTTTCCGCGCCGACAGGCCGCGCTGTGGGAAACCGTTGGCCCACGCGTCGCAGATGACCTTCGCCGCGGTCCAGTCGCATCCGGCGGCCTTGAGGCCCGTCCAGACGTAGTAGCCGTCGGCGTCCAGCAGTCGATTCGCCGACGCGAACTGGCCGAACAGGCGCATGGCCCCCGAGTTGACCTCCAGCGACATGGACGACCGCCCGCACTTGACCTTCGTCCAGTCCGGTTCGGGATAACGCCCGTCGTCACGGAGGTGCAGTGTTCCGTCGTCGCTCAGGCCCTCGTACGTCTGCACGCACTCCTCACCGTTGCTGACGAGGAGCGGGTTGGCGTTGCCGTCGGGCGTCTTGGGCATACCACCGGACTCGTAGGTGGCGTTGAAGGCGTACTCGTCACACGACGGCTTGTCCTTCGGATCGGGCTTGTTCGGCTTGGGCGTCAGCAGGTAGTCGAACAGAGCGGTCTTGTCGTGCGGGACGAAGCCCGTCGGGCCCGAACGGCCGCAGATGACCCGGCGGTTCTCCTGGTCGGACCGGTCGTAGCGGTTGCGCTGCGGCTTGCCCTTCTTGGTCATCGGCAGGTAGTGCAGTGGATTGCTGTAGTCGCCTCCCACAAATCCCGGCAGCTTGGCGGCCATCAGCTCGGCGTGTACAGCTGCGGCCGGGTGCGTGACCGGGTTGATGACCCAGCCGGGGTTGTTGGCCGGGAACACACATCCCGGCGGCATGTTGTTGATGTTGGCCGCGTCGCAGCGGGCCGAGAACGTACCGTTCTCGAATCTGACGTTCTGCTGCTTGACACCGTCCAGGCTGGTGTCGATCTGCATGCGGAAGTCGATCGGGAAGGTGCGTTGCCGGTCCTCGTCGTGCGGGCCCTTGTTGCCGAGGTCGTCGAGGGCGGTGTCCCACGTCATCACCGCGGTACCGGTCTGCTCGTGCGGGTCCGTGGGGTAGGAGCCGTTCCAGGTCATGGGCCCGTCCCAGTCGAACGTGGGGCTGCTGGTGCACCCGAAGTCACAGGCGGGGTCGAACTTCACCTTGATGCTGCCCGTGACCGGCGGTTCGCCGGGCATCAGCGGCTGTGGAGCGAACTTCGCCCAGTACTTGATGTCCTTGGACCTGACGTCGGTCAGCACCTGCGCCTGGATGTCGAAGACCGCCACGCCCTTGAGCTTGGGAGGCTGGTTGTTGGAGATCTCGATGGCACGGTAGGTGTACCGGTAGCCCAGGCACGCCTGGGTACGGGTGAAGCTGCCGTCGGCCGACGGGCCCGTCTGCGAGCAGTACGGGATGATCGGTGCGGGCGTCGCGTCGGCCCGGGTCCCGGCGCCGGGGGCCTTGTCGCGTTCGGGTGCCTTGGTGCCGGGCCTGCGCACCTCCCGCAGTTCGATCTTCGAGCAGATCCGGGTGGTGCCGGAGTCCTCGCACCGTTCCTTGCCCTTGCCTCTGGCGACCCTGCCGTCAGGGGTCTTCACGGCGTCCGCACGGGCGGGTTCCAGGATGACGGCGTCGGGGCTCCAGTCGGGAATGGGCTGAGTCCCGTCCACCTGCTGCCAGGTGCCGGTGCTCTTCTGGGGCTTGGGCAGGGCGATGTCGATGATGTGGTTCACCCGGCGCGGACCGGTGCCCGCCCGGAACCCGTAGGCACGGACCTCGCCGACGTTGTCGGCCCGGTCGACGGTGGCCGCCTCGACGTAGTGCGAGCCCTCGGCACCGGGAGTGACCTGGAACGCCGCGTTGCCGGCGGTGGTCGCGACCGACTGCCAGACGTCCGCACGCGGGGCGCGGGACCGCAGCGCGGTCTCGGGGTCGTCCAGGGAACCCTCGCTCTCGTCGAGGTCGGCGATGCCGTCCGCGCGGTAGCGGACCTCGCGGGCACCGCCATCGCCGGATTCGACGTCGAACCGGCCTGGTGTGCCGGCTCCACCGCCCCACTGTCCTTCGGGGTAGGTGGTCGAGGTCATCTTGGCCGGTGTGCCCGGCGCGGTGGTGTCGACGACGAACTGGGTCCATGGGGACCAGCTGAGGTTGTAGTGCGTGCCGTCGTAGGCGTTGGTACGGAACTTGTACGTCTTGCCGTCCTGGAGCTGCCCGGCCGGCACGGTGACCGAGGCGGGCTTGCCGGAGTCGACGAAGTCGGACACGATCAGGCCCTCGCCGGCCGGGGTGGTGATCGGTGTGTTCGTGGCGGCGTCGTAGACCTGGAAGGTGCCGTTGACCTTGTCACCGTCCGGGTCGGTGAACGTGTCCCGCAGGGTCGGCGTGGTGGTGTTCACCGCCCACACACCGGCGTACGACTTGAACGGCGCACCGGCCTGCCGGTTCGTGCCGTCCGACGGACGGTAGTTGTAGGTGACGGACAGCTTGGGCTGATTGGCCGCGTTGTTCGCGGAGTTGACCCGCTTCCACGCCTTTACGTCGTCGGTCGCGGCGCGCAGGCCCAGGTGGCCGCGGGTGACCTTGGCGGACGCCCAGGTCTGCACGAGCGTGTCGATGTCGGCGTTGATCCAGCCGTCCGGCTGGGTCGAGGCGCAGTCCGGGTTGCCCTTGGTCTGTGTGGAGGAGTGGTACTCCTGGTTCCACGCGGGCTGGTTCGTCCAGCGCGAGGACGTGGACGGGGTACCGGTGTCCCAGACCGTCCACTTCTGGGCGCTGCAGTCGGTGTTGCCCGAGTGGAAGTTCCACAGCGCCAGGTTGGTGTCGACGATCAGCGCGTCCTGGATGGGCGTGGTGTTCCACGTGATGAAGGAGCGTGCGGTGCGCGGGGTGCCGTCGGCGTTCTTGGTGCCCGGGTTGCCGAAGTCGAGTTCGACGTCGGTGGACCAGTCGACGGTCTCGCCCTGCTGCACATACGTGTCGAAGGTGTTCGTCAGCGCGGAGGTGGACGGGTCGACGGTGACCGGGTACTTCGTGGCCGGGTCGGCGAGGAACTTCGCCGACGGGGTGACCACCAGGTCGACCTGGCCCGCGCCCTTGTCGACGACCTTCATGTCGACGCGGGCCCGGTGGGTGTGCTCGCCGGAGACCTTGTCGACGGCGGCGTCCCACATCACCGGGGCAGGCATGGTGGCCCGCGCGGTACCGGTCCTCGTGTCCCGGAAGGTGACCGAACCGTCCTTGTTGGCCTTGGCCTTCAGCCCCTTCGCCTTGACCGGAAGGGTGTAGGAGTAGGCACCGGAGGGCTGTTCGCCGATCTCGACGAATTGCTCGAAGCCAGTACGGGTGGCCTCGACGATCACGTCGGCGCCGGGCACCGCGTTCTTGTACCGGGCGCGGGTGCCGTCGAGTTCGGGCTCGGGCAGACCGCCCTTCCACTGCAGCGTCACCTGATCACTGCCGCTGCCCAGCGTGACCAGGTCACGGGCGGGGCTGTCCTGCGCGGCACGCAGCGACTTCGGCGGGGTGCCGCTCTTGCCGCCCAGACGCAGCCCGTTGGGGTGTGCCTTGGGGGTGATGCTGCCGTCGGCGTTCTGGGCGAGGACGGCATCGACCTTCTGCCACTTGCCGTTCCTCCAGACCCGCTCGGGGCCGGTGGTCAGCTCGGTGGTGAAGGTGCCGTCCGGGTTGGCCACGGTGTAGCTGGTGGGCGTGGTCTCGTCGGTGACGACGACCTTCCTGCCGGACTTCTTCGCCTCGGTGAGGGCCCACGCCTTGGAGCCCTGGGCGTGCTTGGCCGCCCAGGCCAGGTCGGAGCGCCAAATTGCGTCCTTGCTGGGGGACTTGGCCGTCGTCGTGGTCGCTGGCGTCTTCGGCACGTCCTTGGCGGGCGTGGCGGCGGTGGCTGACTGGCTCGCCAACAGCGTGCCCTCGACTGACAGTAAAAGGGCCACCGCCAGGGCTATTCGTCTCTTTCGCTGCCCGCTCGGCGGGCGCCGGAATCTGTGCTCGGACAAGAGCCTTCGTTCCTTTCCCGATCGTGCCGGTCGGCAAGATCGCAAGGAAACGGTAGGGATCCCTGTGAGAAAACTGTGGACGGAATGCAATGTTCCGAGTGATCCCCGTCACGGTTGTAGTGGGCAGCGTGATGATCTCGTGAACGCCTTCATTGACCGAGGAGAGACCTCGTGAAGCTGTGATTGCAAGACCGGCAACTGGGTAGTAGTGATTGCCACTTGAAGGTTGTCCGCGCGGTTGGCGGTCGCGATCCGGTGAGGATGTCAGGCGCCGGGTTGCGAAGGCCTCCCGGTCGAGGGCGCCAACCGCCCACGGGAGACGGTTGAGGACGCCTTCCGCCAACTTATGGCCCAGCTCGCACGATCCCTTGCCGAGGGCCGGGTACGCCCGCCCGTCGAGGACCAGGCCGCCGCCGATACCCGTACCCACGACCACATAGAGCACGTTCGAGTGGCCGGCATGGGTCGCCTCGGCGACCGCCGCGAGGTCGCCGTCGTCCGCGCGCCCGACTTCGGCGGCCGTGGCTCTCGGTAACTCGTAGGGCTTTTCCCGGCGTTCGAGCGCAGTATCCGGTGTCCCTCGTCCCTGCGAGGTGAGCATGATCGCGAGGAGCTGTCCCAACGGGCCGTAGCCGACGACGATCACATCCGCGTCGATGCCGGCCTCGCCGCTTCCCGTGCCTGTCATGCCGGGCTTGCGCGACTTCACGCGATAGCCGGGGTCGGCCTGCCTCGCAGGCTCCCGGCGAGCCGGCGCCGCGTCGATGGCGGGCCGGAGGCGCCCCAGCCGCTGGGTGCGGGCCTGTTCGTCGCGCTCCTGGAACTCCGGTATCACCTCGCGGGGGCGTGGTCGCCGAAGGCGATGTAGTGGCCGAGGCCGTAGGTGAAGAACTGCACGCCGTCCGCGGCCCGTTCGACCGCCGTGGCTTCGTCCGGGTGGCACAGCATCGGGACGACGACGGCGACCCGCGGGTTGACCGCGAAACCGGCGGGCACGCACCTCCTCGGAGGCGATGGCCGCGTAGTACACGTCGACCCATTTGCGGGTCTCGGCGTGCGGGCTCGGCGAACGCGAAGTTCAGGGGGCCCAGGCCCTTGCGGCCCGCCGTGAGGATGGCCTCGCGGCTGCCGCAGGCCATCCAGAGCGGGGGGCTGCACCGGCTTGGGTAGGACGTTGCGGGCCGGCATGGAGACGTAGGTGCCGTTGTAACCGGCGATGCCGAAGCCGGTCGGCTCCATGAGGGTGGTCGACTCGCCGGTGCCGACGTCGTAGCGTCCGCCCGACAACAGATCGAGTGTGGCTGCCCGTTCGTCGACCCGGGCGGTCGGATTGAACGCGGAGCGCGCCCCGTGAGGAGCCCCGCATGAGACAGGGGTCCCCGGTGCCGAGGGACAAGGACCCCGGGACACCGTCCGCCTGTGCCGGGGAGTGTGCCCGTCCCGGCCGGGACCGTCGGCTCATGCCACCGGGACACCGGCCGGCCGACAGCGGACCTGCCTCGGCCGGGACCGAATCACCCGGCCGAACTCGGCGAACTGCAGAGCGTCCGGGTCCGACACGACAACAAGTTCCCCCTGTCGGGCTGGTACCTCGACAGGATCTGCGTCCGCCGCAACGAGGGCACCAACCAGGAGTGGACCTTCCCCTGCAACAGGTGGCCGGCCCAGGACGAGGACGACGGCGAGATCGAACGCGTCCTCGACCGCGCGTAGGGCGCATCCCAGCGGAACTGCACTGGGTCGCTGACGGGAGCGAAGGTGGTGAATTCGGCCGCCCTTCACTCGACGGGCAAGGCGTCGGAAGCCGAGGGGGGCAGCTCCAGCATGGCCCGCAGTGGTGCCGACGAGTGGGGGCCGGAGCGCCAGACCAGTGCCTTCGCGTAGGGGATACGGGGTGTCACCGGCACCACGGTGATCCGTGGATCCCCGGTGATGCCCCGGGCCCCGCCCGCCGCGAGGGCGATGCCCACGCCGGCGGCCACGAGTTCCAATTGAAGTGCGACGTGGTTGGTGGCATAGGCGGGCCGGAAAGGGACCTCAGCCTCTTCGAAGGCGCTGCGCAGCCGGGGGTGCAGGCCGCTGTCCGGACCGTAGGTGATCAGCGGGGCGGCGGAGAGCTCGTCCAGGGAGAGTGCCGCCTGTTGCGCCTGCGGCCGGTCGGAGGCGACCAGTGCCACGATCTCGTCGCGGACGAGGACCCGGTGCCCGAATCCCGGGTCGAGTCCCTCCGGCGGGACGGCGACGAAGACCGCGTCCAGTGAGCCCTGCCGCACCTGGGGTACCAGGCCGGCGCTCGCCCCCTCGACGAGGTGCACGGTGACGCCGGGATACAGCCGGTGGAAGGTGCCGAGCAGGGCCGGGAGGCTGCTGCTTTCCACTCCGTCGGCGACTCCGAGTGACAGGGTCCCGGCGAGCAGGCCGGAGCGTGCGGCGAATTCGGCCTTCGCTGCGGCGACGGTCGCCGACACCGTACGGGCATGGGGCATCAGTGCCTCGCCCGCGGCGGTGAGCCGGACGCTGCGGGAGTCCCGCTCGAACAGGGCCTCGCCCAGTTCGCGTTCCAGGGAACGGATCTGCTGGCTGATGGCGGGCTGGGCGACATGGCAGCGGGCCGCGGCCCGGGTGAAGGACTGTTCCTCGGCGACGGCGAGAAAGTACTGCAGTGTGCGTACCTCCATGACGTCAGTGTATTCGAGATGCTTATGGCTGAGCCAAGACCCAGGTCTTTGACCTATGACTCGTCTGGCGGCACGGTGGAAGCACGCCCCCGAAGCACGAGCAAGGAGTCCCGCCATGCCCCTGGTCCGCATCGATCTCGTCAAGGGCCGCAGTGACACCCAGGTCCGCGCCGTCGCCGACGCCGTCCACGCGGCCGTCGTCGAGGTGCTGGCCGTCCCCGAGCGCGACCGCTTCCAGATCGTCACCGAGCACGAGGCGGGCAGGGTCATCGCGCTCGATGCCGGCCTGGGCTTCGAGCGCAGCGAGGACATCGTGATGATCCAGATCTTTACGCAGTCCGGCCGCTCGACCGACGTCAAGCGGCAGTTGTACGCGGCTGTCACCGCCTCGTTGGCGAGGGTGGGTGTGGCAGGGGAGGACGTCTTCATCGGATACGTCGAGAACACCCCGGCCGACTGGTCCTTCGGCTTCGGCCGCGCCCAGTACATCGAGGGCGACCTGGGGATCCCCGCCGCCGCGGCCCCTTCCCGGTAGCCATGCCCGGTGGGAGAGGCCGGGTTACCGTTGCAGGGAATGAACGGATTCCCGCATGCGGACCACCGTCGGCAGAGACGAACAGCGTGAGGCAACGTTCCGTGTCATCGGCGTTGTCGTGCAGGACCTGCACAACCCGATCTTCGGCGAAATCGTCGACGGCATCCGGGACGCGGCGGACGACGCCGGGTACCGCGTCCTCATCACCGCCGGGCGGGGACGGCCGCAGGTCGAGATCGAGTCGATCGAGACCTTTCTCGAACTCCGCACGCACGGGATCGTCGTCGTAGCACCGTTGATGGGAGAGGCGCAGCTGGACGCCTTGAGCAGGGCCGTCCCACTGGCGGTCGTCGGCCGAGAGGTCACGTCGCCCACCGTGGACTCGGTACATACCGACGAGTACCTCGGTGGCCGGCTCGCGGTGGAACACCTCCAGAGCCTCGGCCATGAGGACATCGCGTACATCGACATCGCCGACGGTGCTGAGGAGCCCTACAACGCCGGGCGGCGTGCGGGCTACCGCGAGGCCATGCGCGACGCCGGACTGACCGCGTACACACGGCGTGTTCGAGCAGGTCCCGCGCATGACGGCGGTGCCGCAGTCCGACGTATCCTCGCCGCGGGCTCCGTACCCACGGCGCTCTTCGTGTACAACGACCTCGCGGCTCTGGCGGTGCAGGACCAGTGCGTGCAATCCGGGTTCGAGGTCCCCGAGGACATTTCACTGGTGGGCTATGACAACACGTTCCTCGCCGGTCTCGAACACGTCTCACTGACATCCGTCGACCAGCAGGCACGCCATACCGGCCATCTCGCCGTCGAGTTCGTCCTCGAACGCCTTCAGGGGCGCACGGACCCCCGCCACGAGGTCGTCGCCCCCGCCCTCGTCGCTCGCGACAGCACCGCGCGATGCTCCACCCGTGAACGCAGGGCCGCCCTGACCCTGCAGCACAGTCTGCTGCCGCACAGGCTGGCCGCCGGCTCCGCGCTGGATGTCGCCTCACGCTACGTACCGGCGAACGCCCCGAGCTCGGCAGGAGGAGACTGGTTCGACGTGATTCCCCTGTCCGGAGCGAGGGTCGCCCTGGTCGTGGGGGACGTGGTCGGTCACGGCACGAATGCGGCCGCCGCCATGGGCCTGCTCCGCACGGCGGTGCGCACGCTGGCCGCCCTCGACCTCCCTCCCGACGATCTGCTGGCCCATCTGGACGACCTGGTCATGAGTCTGGGCGAGGAGAGCGGGCGCGGGGCGGTCGACAACGAGCAGCGCGACGTGGCCACATCCGTGCTGGGCGCCACCTGCCTGTATGCCGTGTACGACCCGGTCGCCGAGTTGTGCACGGTGGCCCGGGCCGGACATCCGCCCCCTGCGATCGTCGCCACCGACGGCGCCGTCACGTTCCCCGATCTGCCCGCGGGGCCTCCACTAGGGCTGGGGTTCCTGCCCTTTGGGGCCGTCGAACTGGAGGCGCCCCGCGGGACACTGCTCGCCCTGTTCACCAATGGCCTGGTCGAGGCACGTGACCGGGACATCGACGCGGGGATGTCCCTCCTCACCGATGCTCTGACCGACCCCGGCCCGGTGCTGGACGACGTCTGCGACAAGGTGGTCGCGGCCTTGGTGAAGGGTTCTCCTCCCGACGACGCCGCACTGCTCGTGGCCCGCACGCATGGCCTGGAAGGCGCGCGGGTCGCCACCCTGGACCTGTCCGCCGACCCGGCCGTGGTGGCGAGCGCCCGCGACCTCACCAACCGCAAGCTCACCGAATGGGGCCTGGAAGAGCTGCAGTTCAGCACGGAACTGCTGGTCAGCGAGCTAGTCACCAATGCCGTCCGATACGGCGACGCCCCGATCCGCCTACGCCTGATCCATCAACCCGACGTCCTGATCTGCGAAGTCGCCGACGCCAGCAGCACCTCACCCCGCATGCGCCATGCCCGCACCACCGACGAGGGCGGCCGAGGGCTGTTCATCGTCGCGCAGCTCACCCAGCGATGGGGCACCCGGTACACCACCAGCGGCAAGATCATCTGGGCGGAGCAGAGGGTTCCTGAAGCTCAACGAGGGTGAACCGAGATCGTCTCCCGTTCATCTCCTATGTCCGGCCTTCTCCCGCCTGCTCGCCAGGCAGCCAGTGCAGGGCGAACCAGAGTTCCATGCGGACGCTCGGGTCCTGGAGGTCGACGTCGAGGAGTTCGGCGACCCGCGCGAGGCGGTGGCGCACGGTGTTGCGGTGGACCTGGAGGGCAGCGGCCGTCCGGTCCCAACTGCCATGAAGGGTCAGCCAGGTCCGCAGGGTCTCAAGGAGGGCCGAGGCGCCCGGTGCGCCGGCTCGGGCCAGCGGATCGAAGCGGGTACGGGCCAGCTCTCTGGCGTCGGCGGGGGAGATGAGGGCATGAACGCTGAGCGCCTCGTCGGTGTGGACGACGGCCGGCGCCTCGGCGGCGATCGCACGCTGCAGAGCCCGTTCGGCCTGGGAGTCGGCGCGGGGCAGGTCCGTCGCGGGTACGGGTGCGCTGAAGCCGAGAACCCACCCGAGAACCGCGGCCAGAGCGGGGGCGCTCGGTGACCTTCCGGGTGTGCTGGGCATCAGCGCCCGCAGGTGAGGGCCGTCCATGTGCACGTACGGGGTGCCGAGTGCGGTGGCCAGGGCGGCGAGTTGGGCCGGGTCTCCGCCGGGCCGGGGAGCGGGAACGGTCCGTGCGGGCGTGGGCGTGTGGCGCCCATGGACGACGATCCAGTGGTCGCTCGGGGACTCATCGGTGAGGGCGAGTGCGGCCGCTACCTCGGCGGGGGAGGCGCCGAGCATGAGTCGTACGAGTGCGCCGACACCGCGGGCTTCCGTACTGAGGGCGTGGCGGGGGCTGGTGAGCAGGGACAGCAGGACCGTCGCCATGCCGGTCATCTGGCGGTGGACCGCGGTAGGGGTCGAGGGGGCGGCCTGACCGAGGGCCAGTGGGGCAGCGGTGCTGTCCGCGCCGGCCAGGGTGTGGACGGTGAGGTGGACTCCTTCGATGTGGTGAGCTGCTGCCGCCGGGGGTGGGGGTCTGTCCTTCACCTGGTCTCCAGTGGAGCGGGTGGTGGTGCGTACGGCGAGGTCGCACAGCAGTCGCGCGGTGGGTGCCGACGGCCGGGGGCCCGCGCTGAACAGTTCGTTGCCCTGGGCGTCGAAGAGCACGGCCCAGGCTCCGGTGTGGATGCTGAGCTGGCTCAGAACGGCCTGCAGCGCGTCCGGACGGGCGGCCGCGGAAGTGAGAGCCGACTGCGCCTTGGAGATCTCTCTCAGATCCCGGTTGCGGGCTTCGGCTATGGCGGCGTAGGTGGCTTGCCCGACAGCGACGAAGGGTGTGTCCGGCGGCAGCCGCAGCAGCGGAAGGCCGTGGTGGTCGCAGGCGGCGACAAGCTCCGGCGGAACCTCCTGGTGCACGGGCGCGACACCGAAACCGAGTGCGGCCACTCCGGCGGCGACGACGCGTGCGACGTAGGTATCGATGCCCTCCGCGTCCTGCGGGAGACGGACCCCCGCGGTCAGGAGGAGTTCACCGCCGACGAGATAGGGAGTGGGGTCTTCGATCTCGGTGGTGCCGACCGTGCCGATGAGGCGGTCCTCGGCCGGCCCGGCGACCTGGCTCAGGCCGAGCCCGGGGCTGGCGAGCAGCACGCTGAGGGCGACGGACGGTTGAACGGACTCGCTCATGAGGAGAGATCCTCCCAACTCGGAAGCGCCCGCAGGAGTGCCGGATTCATCCAACGGATGGATCCATATTGGATAAACCCTGCACTTCAACGCCAGTGCGAACAGCCGATACGGTCACATGACCAGCAGGGCACTCCCCGGCCCTGGCAGCGCTGCACCCACAGGGCACCACCCCCGCCCCAGCAGCCATGCACTCTCCCCTTTCATCAGCGCTGCGGCGTGCCGTCCCCCCTTTCGTGCCTGGCGCGCAGCCGCTGTCCCCCCCCTCAACCGCACCCACTCGGCGGTCCGGCGCACCAGGCGCGGGCCGCAGCGAATCGGAGGACCTGATGGCCGTCGACTACGTCGTCATGATCGGATATTTGCTGGGCATCGTCGGCGTCGGCTGGTGGGGCAAAAGGCGGGCCGCCTCCAAGAGCGACTTCCTGGTCGCCGGACGGCGGCTGGGCCCGCTCATGTACACCGGCACCATGGCAGCCGTCGTCCTCGGCGGTGCGTCCACGATCGGCGGCGTGCGCCTGGGCTACATGTACGGCATCTCCGGCGCCGCAATGGTCTTCGCCATCGGACTCGGGCTACTGGCCCTGAGCATCTTCTTCTCCGCCCGGATCGCCCGGCTGCGCGTCTACACCGTCGCCGAGATGCTCTCCCTGCGATACGGCAGCGCCGCCGGCGTCATCTCCGGTGTCGTGATGTGGATCTACACCCTCATGCTGGTCGTCACCTCCACGATCGCCTACGCCAGCGTCTTCGACGTGCTGTTCGACGTACCACGCTGGGCCGCGATCGTCTTCGGAGGCACGATTGTCGTGGGCTACTCCGTGCTCGGTGGCATGTGGTCCATCACGCTCACCGACATGGTGCAGTTCGTGATCAAGAGCGTGGGCGTGCTCGTCCTGCTGCTGCCCATCGCGGTCGTCAAGGCGGGCGGCTTCTCCGTCATGGCCGACCGGCTGCCGGACGGCTATTTCTCGCCGACGTCCATCGGCTGGCAGACGATCTTCACCTACGTGCTGATCTACACCTTCGGCATGCTCATCGGGCAGGACATCTGGCAGCGGGTCTTCACCGCCCGCACCGACAAGGTCGCCGCCTGGGGCGGGACCGTCGCCGGCGTCTACTGTCTCGTCTACGCCCTGGCCGGAGCCGTCATCGGCATGGCCACCAAGGTGCTCTATCCGCGCCTCGGCAGTCCCGACCAGGCGTTCGCCACCATCGTCGAGCGGGCCCTGCCCGTCGGGGTCAAGGGCCTGGTCCTGGCCGCCGCCCTGTCCGCCATGATGTCCACCGCCAGCGGTGCCCTGATCGCCTCCGCGACCGTGGCCAACAACGACGTCTGGGCCCGGCTGCGCCACCGGGGCCGGCACGCCACCGAGGCGGCCGCCGCCCCGGACGAGCACGACGAGGTCCGCGAGAACCGGCTCGCCATCGCCATGCTCGGTGTGGCGTCCATGGTCATCGCCTGTGCGCTGGGCGATGTGCTCGCAGCCCTCACCGTCGCGTACAACCTGCTCGTCGGCGGCCTGCTGGTCCCCATCCTCGGCGGCCTCGTCTGGAGACGCGGAAACCTGCAGGGTGCCCTGGCCTCGATGATCGCGGGCGGCGCCACAGTGATCACTCTGATGGTGACCCATGGGCTCCTGGCCGACGAGCCGATCTACTACGGCCTGCTCGCCGGCCTCGTCGCCTATGTGACCGTCAGCCTTGTGACCGAGCCGACCGAGGAAGCGGTCGTCGAGGCGTGGCGCCGCCGTCTGGCAGGCGAGCCGACCCCTGCCTACGAACTCACCGCGGCCTGACCCCGCATCCGTTCCCGCCGCCCGAGCGACTTTCGGCCCGCTTCCCCCCCACACAGAAGGAGTCACCCCATGTCCGCTCCGGCACTCCGCGCCGACCAGGCCGCCAAGACCATGTCCGACGAGGAACTGCGGCTGCGCCGTGAACTCGCCGCGGTCTACCGCCTGGTGGCGCACTACCGGATGACCGATCTGATCTTCACGCACATCTCCGCCCGGCTCCCCGGGCCGGAGCACCACTTCCTGATCAACCCGTACGGCATGCTGTTCGAGGAGATCACCGCATCGAACCTCGTCAAGATCGACCTGACCGGCCGGCCGGTCGAGGACAGCCCCTACCCCGTCAACCCCGCCGGGTTCGTCATCCACAGTGCCATCCACGCCGCCCGGCCGGACGCCCACTGTGTCCTGCACACCCACACCAAGGCCGGCTGCGCCGTCGCGGCTCAGGAACACGGCCTCCTCCCGCTCAACCAGATCTCCATGGAGTTCTACGGCAGGCTCGGCTACCACGCCTACGAAGGCGTCGCCCTCAACCTCGCCGAACAACAACGACTCGTCGCCGACCTCGCCGGCCACCCGGCGATGATCCTGCGCAACCACGGCCTGCTGACCGTCGGTCAGACCCCCGCCCAAGCCTTCCTGCGCATGTACTACCTGGACAAGGCGTGTGAGATCCAGACCACGGCCACGGCCGGCGGCACGAAGCTCGTCACGCCCCACGCCGACGTCTGCGAACTCACCGCCCGCCAACTCTCCGGCGAGGACGCCGGCTCCGACCTCCAGGACGACCAAGCCCACGACCTCGCGTGGGCGGCACTGCTCCGGCTGGTCGAGCGCATCGCTCCTGACTACCGGGACTGAGCGACGAAGAACGGGCCGCAACTTGGACTGGAACAGGGGGAGTTGGTGCCTGGTGACAAACGCGCCGACTGGAGCTGCGTAGTTGTGAGCATGTGGCGGTGGGGCCGGTTTCGCGGTCCTACCGTCCCAGGATGAACACGAGTCGCAGCAGAGGAAAGACCCTGAGGGTGCTGCGGAGCGCCGCGCCGGCGGTGCTGCTGACCGTCGGGGCCTTGTCCGGGGCCGCCCCGGACGCCCTGGGCGAGGCCGCGCGGACCGAGACGGCCGTGGCGTCGACGAGTCCCGTCGGCGGAGCGACCGAGACGCTGGTACGGGTGAGGGCGCCGCTGCCGGCGTCCTTCGGGGCGCGGCCGCCGGCATGTGACTGGCTGTCGTATCTGCGCTATCGAGCCGCCGACGGACCGGCGGACTCGGCCGACGCCGACCGGCTCCTCGTCGCTCGACAGCGGAGTGCTCTCGCGCACCCTGTCCGCGCCGGTGCTCCTCAACCCCGAGATGATGACCCTGCTGGCCGCCACTTCCCCGGTGACACCGGCCGGTTGTACTCGATCGCCGGCCACATCACGACCGTCCAGGCCCAGCGTGCGGCGACCCTTTCCGGCGGCACCGCGGTGGTGGTCTCCCCAGGCGAGGCGGACGAGTGGTTCGCCAGGCTCTGCGACCGAGGTCACGTCTGGGAGCGCAGCAGTGTGACGGTGTTCGCCGCGTACGACCGGCTGCGGGTCGACGGGGTGATCGGCGCCGGGGAACACACAGTGCTTGTCGCGACCTCACACTTCTTCAAAGGACTGTGATGACCACGGCCTGGCGCGCCCCCGGCATCGGTTTCACGCACGACGTTGCGGATCACAGGCGGTCCTTCAGACGGACCTGAAGGTCTGTGTAGTCGTAGGCGGGGAAGAGGCGGGGAAAGACGTCGAGCATTTCCTTCAGTCCGTCCACGATCGGGATGAACCCCATGCCGCAGTCCTCCGGCCGGCAGTAGAGGTACTGCCAGCCGATGACGCCCTTGGTGATCAGGAGTTTCTCCAGATAGCCCGGGTAATCGAGGTCCATGCGCAGGGCACCGTCGCGCAGGTCGTGGAACCAGATCTCCGGGTCGCTCGCACCGGGGGTCGCGCGCAGGGCGGCCATACGGCCCGTGCCGGTCCGGGGGGTGTCGTCGAAGACCCGCAACTCGCCGTAGAGCGCACGCTCTTCGACGTCGTCCCCGTCGTAGACGTCGTCCATGTGGTTCTGCGTCACGGCAGTCAGCACATGCGACAGCCGGAACTCGCCGACCATCTCCGAGTTCTCATCCAGCGGACGCCACGAAGCCGCGACCTCCTTGTGCCGGAAGTAGTACCCCCGGACCTTGTCACTCAAGGGCAGATCGTGCCGCTCGGCGAGTGAGCCGAACACCGGCACAGGATTCTGCATCAGCTTGGACAGCTTGCCGAATTCCGCCTTCGTCACGCGGAACTCGTCGACGCTCTGCAGCTCGTGGAGAGACGCTGCGCAGCTGCGCTCGTAGGGGAACGGGAATTCATCGTCCCGTGAGCCGATAGGTTTGGGTATGTCGGCACAGTGGGTCACGAAAAGTCAGCTCTGTTCTGTCGACAGCCGCGCTCGCTGTGACTATCCGCGTCGCTATCGCAGGTAGTCAACGGCTTCGGCGCCAAGCACGTCCAGAAGAGCCAGAGCCTCGGCGCCAGGGGATCCCGGAGGCGCGCTGTAGAGCACGAGGTGCTGGTCGCGGTCTGTGAGCGTGAGTCTGTCGCAGTCGACGGTGATCTCCCCGACGACCGGGTGGCGGAAGGTCTTCGTGAGCGTCGGCGCGGCCTGTACGTCGTGCCGCTCCCAGAGCCGGGCGAAGTCGGGGCTGGTGTCGCGGAGTTCGTCGATGAGGCCGGTCACCGCGGGATCCGTCGGATAGCGGGCGAGGGTGGATCGGAGTTCCATGACGACGTGGTGCCGGAACTCGGCGGCGTCGGAGAGCCCGTACAGCGTCGTGCCAGGTCGCGTCGGCCCGAGGAATGCCCGGCGCGCGAGATTGCGGTCTTCAGGGGCGAGCCGAGCGAAGTCCTCCATGAGTGCGGCCGCGAGGCCGTTCCACGCGAGCACCTCGAACGCGGCTGACGTCACGAAGGCCGCCGTCTGCGGCAGCCGTTCGAGGAGCGCGAGGATGCTCGGGCGGACGTCGCGCCGATGCAGCCGGTTACGGGTCGGCGCGGTACCCGCGAGGACGTGCAGGTGGTCGGACTCGGCATCGGTGAGGCGTAGCGCGCCCACGATCCCGGCGAGGACCTCGCCCGACGGCCGCGGTGCTCTGCCCTGTTCGAGCCGGACGTAGTACTCCGTGGAGATGTGCGCCAGGACCGCGGCCTCCTCACGGCGCAGACCCGGCGTCCGGCGTCGCGGTCCGGAGGGGAGGCCGACGTCCCCTGGTCGGATCCGCTCGCGACGGCTACGGAGGAACGCCCCGAGCTCCTGCTTGTTCATACCCCCAAGTCTGCACGCCGCGTGGCGACGGATCCTGGTACAGCCTGTGCCTGCATCCGGCCTGGAGGTCGACCCGACACTGCCGTCATGACGAACAACCACGACACCGCACCCATCGGCCTGCTCACCGGCAAGGTCGTGCTCATCACCGGCGCCAGCCGCGGCATCGGGGCGGCAGCGGCCCGACTCTTCGCCTCCGAGGGCGCAGCCGTCGTGCTCGCCGCCCGCAGCACGGACGCCCTCGACCGCATCGTCACCGAGGTCCGCGCCGACGGAGGGGTCGCAGACGCCGTCACCCTGGATCTCGCCGACCGTGCGAGCATCCGCGCGGCGGTCGACCACGTTGAAGAGCTGCACGGACGGCTTGACGGCGCCTTCAACAACGGCGCGACGATCCAGCAGCCCGGCCCGCTCGACACCACGAGCGACGAGGACCTCGACGAGCAGTTCGCCGTGAACTTCCGCTCGCACTGGACCGCCATGACCGCCGAGGCCGCACTCATGCGACGGGGCGCTGGCGGGGCGATCGTCAACACCTCCAGCATCGGCAGCCGCCGAGCGAACCCCGCCCTGCCCGCATACGGCGCCATGAAGCGCGCGCTCAACAGCATCACCGAGACCGCGGCCGTGACCTGGGGCCCTCAGGGAATCCGAGTGAACGGCATCACCCCCGGCGGCACCGCCACCGAGATGATCGATGCCTGGGAAGCGGCTACTCCTGGCATCGTCGAGCAGTTGACCGCAACGATCCCCCTCGGCCGGATGGCCGAGCCTCAGCAGGTCGCCGAGGCGGCCGCGTGGCTGCTCAGCGATCGGGCCTCGTATGTGACCGGCGCGATCATCCCGGTCGACGGTGGCGCCGGCGCCTGAATGGAGCGGCCCCGGCCGCCGCGGTCGTCGATGACGCGTGGGGTGATGGTGCGCGGCGAGTTGGTGTGGGTCGACCTGGCCGTGTCCCCGGGAATCTTCGCCGGCGGAGCTGAGTTGCCTCTACAACGATTTCAAGTGGAGGGACCGCGGTCCTTCCGCAGGGAGGGACGGGAGCCGATGAGCCTTCGTCAGTACGAGTACGCCCTGGCCGTTGCCGAGGAGGGCTCGGTGACGGCGGCGGCGGAACTGCTGCGCGTCGCTCAACCGTCGGTGTCCCAGCAGATCCGAGGCCTGGAGCGGGAACTCGGAGTGACACTGTTCGCCCGCACGCCGACCGGACTGGTGCCCACCTTGGTCGGCCGCGCGTTCCTGCGGGAGGCGGAGGTCGCGGTGAGCGCGGCACGGCGGGCGAGAGCGACGGCGCGTGCCGGTGCCGATGAGCTGGTGGGCGAACTGGTGGTCGCGGTGCAGATGGGCTTTGGCACGCGCCAACTGCCGGGCGCGTTGGGTGCGCTGCGGCGCCGCTTCCCGCTGCTGGAGGTCACCGTCTTCGAGGAGCCGAGCCACGCCGAGCTGGAGCGGCTGTGCCGCCGGGGCCTGCTGAACCTCGCCCTGATGGCGGCGTGCGAGCGGAGCCCCGCCGACGCCCACCACCTCGGCGACGAGGAGTTCGTCGTGGTGCTGGGCGCCGGGCACCGGCTGCTCGCCGCGGACCGGGTCGAGCTGCGCGAGCTGGCGGGGGAGCCGTGGGTGAGGTTCGACCGCGACAGCGCGCTCGACGGCGTACTGCTGAATCTGCTGCGGGACCACGATCTCACCCCGAACACGGTCGCCCGCGTGTCCCAGACGGCGACAGCCGTGCGTTGGGCCGCCCAGGGGCTGGGCGTGACACTGGTCCCGGCCTCCGCGGTTCCCCACGGTCACGAGCACCTCGCGCGCCCGGTGTTGCCGGTGGTGTCCCACCCTGTGATCGCCGTGGTCCGGCACGGCGCGGGTCCGGCCGAGACAGCGCTGCTCGAACTCCTGCGTAAGGAGACCTGGGCCGAGTCCGAGTCCGATTTCTTCTCGCCGGTGTCCTGACGGCCGAGAAGGAATCGGGTGCCGCTGAAATTCCCTCTTTCGGAACCGGCGGCCCGGAATTCCGTCGGCGTCAACCCCTGGGGAATTCGCCGCCGTCCACGACGAGATTGCTCGCGGTCAGCCAGCTCGTCCGGTCGGACGCCAGGAACAGCACCGCGTGGGCGATGTCCTCGGGCTGGCCATCGCGCCCCAGCGGAGGGGTGTTGGTGGCCTGGCCGGGCCCCGCGTCCAGGCGCGCCCACTGTTCCCGCGCCGCTTCGCCGCCGGGGGTGGCGGTCCGGCCGGGAGACACGGTGTTGACCCGGACTCCGAACGGGGCCAGCTCCGCGGCCAGTCCCCGGCTGTAGTTCTCCAGCGCCGCCTTCGCCGCCGTGTAGTGCAGGAACGGTGGCGGCGTCGGGGGGACCGCCGCCGAGGAGACGTGCACGATCACTCCCGAACGCCGTTCCCGCATCCCCGGTGCCAGCAGCGAGTCCAGCCGCACGGGCGCCAGGAAGTTCAGGTCCAGCGCGTCCTGCCACACCTCGTCAGGGATGGCCAGAGCTCCCTTGTGCGGTTGCGCCCCACCCACGTTGTGGACCAGGACGTCCACCCCGCCGAGCACCTCCTGCGCGGCCGAGGCGAGCGCCTCCGCGCCGGCCCGTGTCCGCACGTCGGCCGCCACGAAGGTGGCCCCCTCCGGCACCGTGTCCGTCGCCGACCTGGCAGTCGTGAGCACCTCGGCACCGGCGTCCAGGAGTTGGCGCACGACGGCCGCTCCGATTCCACGAGAACCACCCGTGACCAGGGCCCGCTTTCCCGTGAGTTCTCGCCTTCCCGATCCGTTCTCGATCGTCGTCATAGCGTCGGTCCTCTCGATCGCGAAATTGTCTGCTCGATTGAAAAAGGATTGACGTGCGCAGAGCGCGAATATTAGGAGAATTCGCGGTGAGCACCTCGTCGAGCGGTTTCACCGTACGGCCGGGAAAGAAGGAGAGGCAAAGACGAAAAGGCAGCACGCGCTATAGGGAACTCCTATGCCCCCCCGGCCCCGGCCCCCGGCCTCTGCCGGATACGCACGGAGTGAGCCCGGTCTCACCCGGGCAACATCCCTTGGCTATGCAACGAGTTGCATATGAAGATCGAGGTATGGCGCTCGAACACGCGATCCTCGTCTCCCTGCTGGAGCAGCCGGGCTCCGGCTATGAGCTGGCCCGGCGGTTCGAACGGTCCATCGGATACTTCTGGACCGCCACGCACCAGCAGATCTACCGCGTTCTCAAGCGCATGGAGAGCGACGGCCTGCTCACCGTCCGCGGGCTGCCGCAGCAGAGTCGGCCGGACAAGAAGGAGTACTCCGTCGTCGGCCCCGGCCGGGCCGCCCTCTCCCAGTGGCTGCACGAACCGATCGAACCCGAGAGCATCCGGCACGACCTCGCCGTGAAGATCCGCGGCGCGGCCTTCGACGACCCGTCCGTGCTGATCCAGGAGGTCGAACGGCACCGCCAGGTGCACAGCGACCGGCTCGCGCACTATCTCGCCGGGGAACTGCGTGACTTCACCGGCCCGACGGCCCCCGCCTCACTCGACGCCGGTCAGGAGCTGCAGCATGTCGTGCTGCGCGGCGGCATCGCGTACGAGCGGATGACGGTCGCCTGGCTCGACGACGTACTCGCCACCCTTCACCGGCTCGGCACGTCACACCGGCATACCTGAGCTGCCGGGCCACCGGCGCCCGCGCTCCGCGACCTCCATTCCCTCACCCTCAACCCTCAACCCTCGGAAGGCGGACCTCCATGGCCGACTCCCTCCTCTTCAACCCGCGCACATACGACCCGGCGCAGTTCGACCCCGAGACCCGGAGGTTGCTGCGTGCCACCGTCGACTGGTTCGAGGACCGCGGCAAGCGCAGGCTGATCGAGGACTACCGCTCCCGCGCCTGGCTGGCCGACTTCCTCGCGTTCGCCGCGAAGGAAGGGCTGTTCGCCACCTTCCTCACCCCGGCGTCCGCCGCCGGTAACGAGGACCAGCGCTGGGACACGGCCCGGATCGCCGCCCTCAACGAGATCTTCGGGTTCTACGGCCTCGACTACTGGTACGCGTGGCAGGTCACCATCCTCGGTCTCGGACCGGTCTGGCAGAGCGACAACACCGCGGCTCGCACCCGCGCGGCGGAACTCCTCGCCCAGGGTGAGGTGTTCGCCTTCGGTCTCTCCGAGAAGACCCATGGCGCCGACATCTACTCCACCGACATGCTGCTCACGCCGGACGGCGACGGCGGCTTCAGGGCGACGGGCTCCAAGTACTACATCGGCAACGGCAATGCCGCCGGGCTCGTCTCGGTCTTCGGCCGACGCACCGACGTCGAGGGCCCGGACGGCTACGTCTTCTTCGCCGCCGACAGCCGCCACTCGGCCTATCACCTCGTGAAGAACGTCGTCGACTCCTCGAAGTACGTCAGCGAGTTCCGCCTCGAGGACTACCCGGTGGGCCCGGACGACGTCCTGCACACGGGCCGCGCCGCCTTCGACGCCGCCCTCAACACCGTCAACGTCGGCAAGTTCAACCTCTGCACCGCCTCGATCGGCATCTGCGAGCACGCGATGTACGAGGCGGTCACCCACGCGCACAACCGCATCCTGTACGGCCGCCCCGTCACCGCCTTCCCGCACGTGCGCCGCGAGCTGGCCGACGCCTACGTCCGCCTCGTCGGCATGAAGCTGTTCAGCGACCGCGCCGTCGACTACTTTCGCTCCGCCTCGCCGGACGACCGCCGCTACCTGCTCTTCAACCCGATGACGAAGATGAAGGTGACCACGGAGGGCGAGAAGGTCATCGACCTGATGTGGGACGTCATCGCCGCCAAGGGCTTCGAGAAGGACAACTACTTCGCCCAGGCCGCCGTCGAGATCCGGGGGCTGCCCAAGCTGGAGGGCACGGTCCACGTCAACCTCGCGCTGATCCTCAAGTTCATGCGCAACCACCTCCTGAACCCGGCCGAGTTCGCGCCCGTGCCGACCCGTCTCGACGCGGCCGACGACACGTTCCTCTTCGAGCAGGGACCGGCCCGTGGCCTCGGCTCCGTGCGCTTCCACGACTGGCGTCCCGCCTACGACGCATACGCCGGGGTGCCGAACGTCGCCCGCTTCCGGGAGCAGGCCGACGCCCTGTGCGAGTTCGTCACCACCGCGGCCCCCGACGAGGAGCAGAGCCGCGACCTCGATCTTCTCCTCGCCGTCGGCCAGCTGTTCGCGCTGGTGGTGCACGGCCAGCTGATCCTGGAGCAGGCCCGCCTGACGGGCCTCGACGAGGACGTACTGGACGAGCTGTTCTCCGTCCTCGTCCGCGACTTCTCCGCCTACGCAGTCGAGCTGCACGGCAAGGATTCCGCCACCGCGGATCAGCAGAGCTGGGCGCTCGGTGCAGTTCGGCGGCCCGTCGTCGACGAAGCGCGCTCGAAGCGCGTCTGGGATCGGGTCGAGGCGCTGTCCGGGGCGTACGAGATGGCGCCCTGACAGCTCGTCCAGGGGGCACGTAGACACGTGACGATCAGGGTCCCCGGGAGCAGTGACGCCGGTGCCGTGGCCTCCGCGCGGAGGCCACGGCACCGGCTCCCTTACGGGTCAACCCCTGCCCGGCAGCGATCCGGTGTGAGTTCCCGCAGTCTGCTCGCCCTCGTACGGCGGTGACTGGTGCTCGGCGCGGGGGACGAAGTAGTCGGCGTCCTTCGGCCGCTGGGCCCCCGGGCGTGGACGCGGCGCCGGCACGAGATGGGGGATGTGCTTGGAGCAGTGCACATACGCCTCCTCCACCGTGATGTGCACCCAGAATTCGGGCCTGCGCCCTGGAGCGGTGTCCACCGGAAGCCGGGGGTAGGCCCGCCGCTGGTCCTCGTCCCGGTGGAGCCGAGCCGCGCCATTGACGTGCAGTCCGATGTGGTCGTGGGCGAAGTCGACGAAGAGCAGACCGATATGGGGGTTCTCGGTGATGTTTCCCGCGCTGGCGAGGACCCCGTTCCCACGGTATTCGGGGTAGGTGAGGGTGCCGTCGTCCAGCACAGTGACGAAGCCCGGGGGACCGGCACGGAAGGTGACGTCACAGGCTCCGCCCGCGTCCGACGTGGACAGGAACGCCATGGTCTGCCGCCCTATGAAATCCGCCATCTGCGGAGTCAGACGGGTCTGCACCTGACGGTCGTAGAAGGTGGCGGCCTGATCGGCCGTGCCGAGGAGGTGTTGCAGGCGGCGCTCTCCGTCGGAGCCGGTGGACTCGTGGGTGTGGTTCACGGAACGCGCTGCCTTCCTCTGGCCTACAGCGGGGCGTGGGGAGCGACGGCACTCTAACGCTGGATGGAGCATCGTGTCGTGGTCGGCAGAGGTAAGACGCTGTCAGTGGGTGGGGTCGAGAAGGATCTTGCGTACGCCGTCGGCGCGGCCCGCGAACAGTTCGTACGCCGCCGGACCTTCGGAGAGGGCGAAGCGGTGGGAGACCGCGACCTCGGGCTTGATCCGGCCGGCCCGGGTGAGGGCGATGAGGGGAGGGAGTTCGTAGTGCACCGAGCACAGGCCGATGGCGAACTCCAGTTCCTTGATCTGTGCCAGTCCCATGTGGAAGGGGAACGCCTTGTTCTGACTGACCCCGATGACACTGACCCGGCCGGCCTGCCGGACGGCCTTGAGGGCGAGTTCGATGGTGCTGTCCGAGCCCACGGCCTCCACCACCGCGTCCGGCCCGCGTCCGCCGGTCATGTCCCGTATGGCCGCCCGCACGTCCTCGCCCTCCACCGGCTCGACACCCAGGGTGGCGGCGAAGGCGCGCCGCTCCGCGACCAGGTCCGCGCCCAGCACCCGCGCTGCTCCCATCGCAAAGGCGGACTGGGCGGCCATGAGGCCGACCGGGCCGAGGCCGATGACCAGGACGGTCTCGCCGGGCTGGATGCGGGCGCGGCGGCAGCCGTACCAGGCCGTGGGGGCGTTGTCCGTGAGGACGACGGCGGCCTCGTCGGAGATGTCCTCGGGCAGGTGCACCAGGTTGACGTCGGCGTAGGGCACCGCCAGGGCCTGGGCCTGGCTGCCCGGGAGCTGCGGGCTCACTCCGTAGCAGAGCTCCGTGCTCGACTTGGCGCGCTCGCACCGGGCGGTGAACCCGGCCGCGCACGACCGGCAGTGCGCACAGCCGACCGAGGCGGGCACCAGAACCCGGTCGCCGGGCTTGAAGCGGGTGACCTGGCCGCCCGTCTCGACGACCACGCCGACGCATTCGTGTCCCGGTGTGTAGCCCAGTTCCGGGCTGAACGGGCTGCCGCCGTAGATGTGCAGGTCGCTGCCGCAGATGCCGGCCGCGGTCACCTGAACCACCGCGTCGGTGGGGCTGGTGACGGCCGGGTCGGGGGCATCCCCGTAGCGGATGTCGTGGCGGCCGTGGTAGGTCAGTGCCTTCATCGGATCTCTTCCTCCCTTTCCCTGCTCCTCCTTTCGACCTGGTCAGTCCGCGATCTTCAGCACCAGCTTGCCGTGGTTGTCACCACGGAACAGCCGCATCAGGGTGTCGGGGAACTCCGCGACCGAGCCGGCCACCACGTCCTCCAGGGACTTCAGCCGGCCCTCCGCCCGCCACGTGGCCATCTGTGTGATGCCCTCGGCGTACCGGTCGGCGTAGTCGAACACCACGATGCCCGTCATGGAGGCTCGGTTCACCAGCAGGGACAGGTAGTTGGCGGGGCCCTGCGGCTTGGTGCTGTTGTACTGGGAGATCGCACCGCACACGATGACGCGGGCACCGCGCGCCAGCCGCAGCAGCACGGAGTCCAGAACGTCGCCGCCGACGTTGTCGAAGTACACGTCGACGCCGTCGGGGGCGTGCTCGCGCAGCGCCTTGCGGACGTCCTCGTTCTGGTAGTCGATCGCGGCGTCGAACCCGAACTCGTCCACGACCAGGCGGCACTTGGCCTCACCGCCGGCGATGCCGATGACCCGGCAGCCGAGGATCTTGGCGATCTGCCCGACGACGCTGCCGACGGCCCCGGCCGCCCCGGAGACGACGACGGTCTGGCCGGGCTCGGGACGCCCGACCTCGATCAGACCGAAGTAGGCCGTCAGGCCCGACATGCCGAGTGTGCCGAGATAGGTCGGCAGGGGAGCGGCCGCCGGGTCGACCTTGGTCACGTCGCGTCCGTCCGACACGCAGTACTCCTGCACGCCGAACGAGCCCGACACATGGTCGCCGACCGCGAACCCGGAGTGCCGGGAGGCGATCACCCGTCCCACCGCCCCGGCCCGCATCACCTCGCCGAGCTCCACCGGGCGGATGTAGGACCTGCCCGCGTTCATCCAGCCGCGCATCGCCGGGTCGATCGACAGACAGAGCACCTGCACCAGGAATTCCCCGTCGCCCGGCTCACCGGCCGGCTCCTCGACATGCGCCCAGTCGGTGGCCCGCGGCTCTCCCACGGGACGTGCGGCCAGGCGCACCTGGCGGTTGATCCTGCTCATCTCCGGCGGCTCCCTCGACGGTCGTACTTGGCATACCGGCTGGTCGGTACGACGGGTGAGCGTACGGGTGGTGTGCCGTTCGAGACAAGAGGGAGCAGCGCGGATGATCGTGGTGGCCCCGACCGCTCGTACCCTGTTCCCGTGCCGCCCTCCCGCCTGAACCGTGTCGCCGTCCTGGTGCTGGAAGGTGCCAAACCGCTCGACGTCGGCATCCCGGCACAGGTGTTCACGAGGCGGGCGAGCATGCCGTACGAGGTGCGGGTGTGCGGCGCGGCGCCCGGGCTGGTGACCGGCGGGGACGGTCTGGCGTACCACGTCGCCGACGGCCTCGACGCGCTCGCCTGGGCCGACATCGTCTTCGTACCCGGCTACCGGTTCCCGGACCGCGAGGACCCGCCTCGGGCCGTCGTCGACGCACTGATCGCCGCCCACGACCTGGGCGCACGCCTCGCCGCCATCTCGACGGGCGCCTTCGCGCTCGCCGCCACGGGCCTGCTCGACGGCAAGCGCGCCACCACGCACTGGCACTACACGCGGGCGCTCGCCGAGAAGCATCCCCTCGTCCGGGTCGACGAGAACGTCCTGTTCGTCGACGAGGGCAGCGTACTGACGTCGGCCGGCGCCGCCTCGGGCATCGACCTGTGCCTGCACATCCTGCGCGGCGACCTCGGCGTGGCCGCCTCCAACCACGCGGCCCGGCGCCTGGTCGCGGCCCCCTACCGCAGCGGCGGCCAGGCGCAGTACGTACCGCGCAGCGTGCCCGAGCCGCTCGGCGAACGGTTCGCCGCGACACGCGAGTGGGCCCTGCACAGGCTCGACGAACCTCTCAGCCTGGAAGCGCTCGCCGAGCACGCGGCGGTCTCACCGCGCACCTTCTCGCGGCGCTTCGTCGAGGACACCGGATACACACCGATGCAGTGGGTCATGCGGGCCCGGATCGACCTGGCCCGCGAGTTGCTCGAGCGGTCGCAGCGGAGCGTCGAGCAGATCGCGGGCGACGTGGGTCTGGGCACCGGCGCGAATCTGCGCATGCACTTCCAGCGCATCCTCGGGACCACGCCGAGCGAGTACCGGCGCACCTTCACCAAGGGCGAGTAGCCCGCCGTACGGCCGCCTGGCGCGATCCTTGCGAACCATGGCGCTCGCGCCACGGCCACGGCAGGGTCCGGCACGGGAGTCTGGTGGTGACGAACCGTCGGGACACCAAGGGACAGCAAGGGACACCCATGACTCGCATCGCCATCAACGGATTCGGCCGCATCGGGCGCAACGTGCTCCGCGCCCTGCTGGAACGCGACAGCGACCTCGAGATCGTCGCCGTCAACGACCTCACCGAGCCCACCGCCCTCGCCCGGCTCCTCGCCTTCGACTCCACGGCCGGCCGGCTCGGCCGCCCGGTGACCGTGGACGGCGACACCCTCGTCGTCGACGGCCGACGCATCACGGTGCTCGCCGAGCGCGAGCCGGCGCAGCTGCCGTGGGCCGAACTCGACATCGACGTCGTGCTGGAGTCGACCGGCCGTTTCACCTCCGCCAAGGCCGCCCGCGCCCACCTCGACGCGGGTGCCAAGAAGGTCCTCGTCAGCGCGCCCTCCGACGGCGCGGACGTCACGCTCGCCTACGGGGTCAACACCGACGCCTACGACCCGGCCCTGCACACGATCGTCTCGAACGCCTCCTGCACGACCAACGCCCTCGCACCGCTGGCCGCCGTCCTCGACGAACTCGCCGGCATCGAGCACGGATTCATGACCACGGTGCACGCCTACACGCAGGAGCAGAACCTGCAGGACGGCCCGCACCGCGACGCCCGCCGGGCCCGTGCCGCCGGGGTCAACATCGTGCCGACCACGACGGGCGCCGCCAAGGCGATCGGCCTCGTGCTGCCGCGCCTCGACGGCAAGCTGTCGGGCGACTCCATCCGCGTACCGGTTCCGGTGGGCTCGATCGTGGAGCTCAACACCACCGTCGCCCGCGACGTGACCCGCGAGGACGTACTGTCCGCCTACCGCGCCGCGGCCGAGGGTCCTTTGGCGGGCGTCCTCGAGTACTCCGACGACCCGCTCGTGTCGTCCGACATCGTCGGCAACCCCGCCTCGTCGATCTTCGACTCGGCCCTCACCCGCGTCGACGGCCGCCATGTCAAGGTGGTCGCCTGGTACGACAACGAGTCGGGCTTCTCCCACCGCGTGATCGACACACTGGAACTGCTCGCGAACGGCTGACCGGCGCAGGACCTGTGATGCGGCTGTGACCCGGAAGTGTGGCCTCCACCACGGTCCGCGTTTCCCGGGCCCTGATGAGGTGGCCCCATGCGCACAGCCGCCCCCCTCTTACCGGTCCTCGCCCTGGCCCTCGCCCTCGCGGGATGCGGGCAGCAGTCCGGCCCGCCCGCATCCGACGCGAGCCCCGCCTCCTCGAACGACCCGCGCTTCCAGCCGCTCGCCGCCTACGACATGCCCGACGACGACGGCCGCACGGTCGGCAGGGCGCGGTGGACGCTCGCCAAGGAGTGCATGGTCCGCCTCGGCTTCGAGGGCCTGAAGAACCTGGACATCGACCCCCTCCCCGCCTGGCCCCGACGCCCAAGCGGGCTACCACTACGCCACCCCAAGGGACGCCGAGCTCGGCGAGGACCGCCGACGCCATGAGCTGGAGGAGCGGCTGAACGGGTCGTCCCGCGACCCCGACGAGCCCTCCGCCCTCGAGAAGCGGACCGCGACCGCCGACGCCCGCTGCAAGCGGCAGACCGGCTACGTCCGCACCGTGCACGCCATCGACGTACGCATCCAGAATGAACTCGTCGCCGAGCACCGGGCGAAGCTGGAGGCGCAGCGCCGTTGGAACGACGACGCGGCACGCAAGGCCGACGAGATCCTGGAAGACCGCTCGTGAGGGGCGCCCGCGGCTTGGCCGGCAACGTGATCAACATGTGACATGGTTGCAGGCAGGGCCACCACGACTCTGGTCAAGGAGAGCGCGATGGGAATGTACGAGGACGTCTTCCGGGCCAGCCTCGAAGACCCGGAGAGCTTCTGGCTGCGGGCGGCGGAAGCCGTCGACTGGGAGGTGGCGCCGACCCGTGCCCTGGACTCCTCGGGCGCACCATTCCACCGCTGGTTCCCGGACGGTCGGCTCAACGTCTGCTTCAACGCGGTGGACCGGCATGTCGAAGCCGGCCGGGGCGAACAGCCGGCGCTCATCTATGACTCCCCGGTGACCGGCACCCGCCGCACTTACACCTACGCCCAGCTGAGGGACGAGGTGGCGGCCTTCGCCGGAGCACTCGCCGGGCTCGGTGTGGGGCAGGGCGACCGGGTGGTCATCTATATGCCGATGGTCCCCGAGGCCGCCATCGCGATGCTGGCCTGCGCACGCATCGGCGCCGTCCACTCGGTCGTCTTCGGCGGGTTCGCCCCGCCCGAACTCGCGGTCCGCATCGACGACGCCACCCCCAAGGTGATCGTCTCCGCCTCCTGCGGCATCGAGGGCAAGCGCGTCCTCCCGTACAAGCCGCTACTGGACCGCGCGATCGAACTCGCCGGTCACCAGCCCCAGAAGCGGATCATCCTGCAACGCCCGCAAGAGCGGGCCGAGTTGGGGCCGGACGACCTCGACTGGGCCGACCTGGTCGCCACCGCACCGCCGGCCGCCTGTGTTCCCGTGGCAGGGACCGACCCCCTCTACATCCTCTACACGTCCGGAACGACCGGGAAACCCAAGGGAGTTGTCCGCGACTGCGGCGGTTGTGCCGTGGCCCTGCACTGGTCGATGGGCGCCGTGTACGACATCGGCCCGGGCGAGACGATGTTCACCGGGTCCGATGTCGGCTGGGTCGTCGGGCACTCGTACATCGTCTACGGACCGCTGCTGGCCGGCGCCACGACCGTGCTGTACGAGGGCAAGCCGGTCGGCACCCCGGACGCCGGCCAGTTCTGGCGGGTCGCCGCCGAGCACGGCGTCAAGACCATGTTCACGGCGCCCACCGCCTTCCGCGCCATCAGGAAGGAGGACCCGAAGGGCACGCTCACCGCGGACTACGACCTCTCCCGGCTGCGCTACCTCTTCCTCGCCGGTGAGCGCCTCGACCCCGAGACCTACCACTGGGCGAGCGCCCTCCTGGACATCCCGGTGATCGACCACTGGTGGCAGACGGAGACCGGCTGGCCGATCGTCGCCAACCCGGTCGGCATCGAGGCCGCCCCCGTCAAACCCGGCTCGCCCACCCTTCCGCTGCCGGGCTGGGACGTCCGCGTCCTCGACGCCTCCGGGCAGCCTGTGCCGGCCGGCGTCGACGGCGCGATCGTCGTGAAGCTCCCCCTGCCGCCCGGTTCGCTGCCCACCCTCTGGAACGACGACGCCCGCTTCGTCGCCTCCTACCTCTCCGCCTACGACGGCTACTACCTCACCGGCGACAGCGGACACATCGACGAGGACGGCTACGTGTACGTCATGGGCCGCACCGACGACGTCATCAACGTCGCTGGACACCGGCTGTCCACCGGCAGCATGGAAGAGGCCCTGGCCGCTCACCCCGACGTCGCCGAGTGCGCCGTGATCGGCGTCGCCGACGCCCTCAAGGGGCAGGTCCCTCGCGGCTTCGTGGTCCTGAAGGCGGGCGCCGCTCGCGACCCGGGGGAGGTCGAGGCCGAACTGGTCCGGCTCGTGCGTGAGCGTATCGGCGCCGTCGCCTCCCTCAAGGAGGTCGCTGTCGTGGCCGCCCTGCCCAAGACACGCTCGGGGAAGATCCTGCGCAAGACGATGCGCGGTATCGCCGACGGCCTCGACGAACCCATCCCGTCCACGGTGGACGACCCGAGCGTCATCGAGACCCTGCGCCCGCTGCTGCACCGCCCCGATCACACCGGTTGAGCGCGCTGGCGCCCGAACGAGGGTCGCGGGGCACCGGCATCCTCCTCACGCCGGGGGCAGGGTCTGTTCCGCCCAGATCACCTTGCCCTGCGGGGTGTACCGGGTGCCCCAGCGCTCAGCCATCTGCGACACCAGGAACAGGCCCCGGCCTCCCTCGTCCGTCGTCGCGGCGTACCGCAGATGCGGTGAGGTGCTGCTGCCGTCGGCGACCTCGCAGATCAGCGTACGGTCGCGGATCAGCCGTACGTGGATCGGTCCGGAGCTGTAGCGGATGGCATTGGTGATGAGCTCGCTCAGGATGAGCTCCATGGTGAAGCCGAACTCCGACAGGCCCCACGCTTCGAGCTTTCGGGACACGGCGTCGCGCATACCGGAGACGGCGGCCGGATCCGGCGGCACATCCCAGTCGGCGATCCGGTCGGGCGGCAGTTCCCGGGTGCGGGCGACGAGCAGGGCGACGTCGTCCTTGGGACGCTCGGGGAGCAGGCTGTCCAGCACGTCCTGGCAGGTCTCCTCGGGCGGCCGGCCGGGGTGGCCGGTCAGCGCATCGCGCAGCAGTTCCATGCCCACGTCCAGGTCGCGCCGACGGTCCTCGATGAGGCCGTCGGTGTACAGGACGAGTTGGGTTCCCTCCGCGAGGCACAGCTCCGCCGTCTGGAACGGCATGCCGCCGAGGCCCAGAGGCGGACCGGTCGGCACGTCCGGGAAGGTGACGGTTCCGTCGGGGTGGACCAGCGCGGGCGCCAGATGCCCCGCACGTGCCATGACGTAGCGGCGCGTCACCGGGTCGTAGATCCCGTACAGGCAGGTGGCGCCCACGACGCCCGCCGCGCTCTCGGCCGCCTCGTTCTGGTCGATGCTCCCGACCAGGTCGTCCAGATGGCTCAGCAGCTCGTCGGGTGGCAGATCGAGGGCGGAGAAGTTGTGCACCGCGGTGCGCAGCCGTCCCATCGTGGCGGCGGCGTGGAGGCCGTGGCCGACCACGTCGCCGACGGCCAGCGCCACCCGGCTCCCCGGCATGGGAATCACGTCGAACCAGTCCCCGCCCACGCCCGACTGGGCGGGGAGGTAGCGGTAGGCGATGTCGAGGGCGTTCTGCTCGGGCATGGCCTGCGGCAGCAGGCTGCGCTGGAGGGTCACCGCCAGGGTGTGCTCGCGGGTATAGCGGCGGGCGTTGTCGATGCTGATCGCGGCACGGGCCACCAGCTCCTCCGCCAGCGACAGGTCCTCCTCGTTGAAGCGCTCATGCGGGTGCGCCCGCCAGAAGTTGGCCATGCCCAGCACGACGCCACGGGCCTGGATGGGCGCGGTGATGAGGGAATGGATGCCGTAGTCGATGATCGCCTTGGCGCGCCCCGGGTCCTGCACGCGCCAGCCCGTGGCGTTCGGCAGATCGCTCACCAACTGGGAGCGACCGCTGCCGTAGCCGCGCGCCTGGGGCGTGGAGGGAAGATAGTCGAAAAGCCGGCCCTGTCCGGAGAGCGGATGGTCGTCCCGGACGCCGCTCACGGCCGCGCGTCGCATGTCCGTCGCCGTGGGGGCGGGCTCCTCGCCGTGCAGGACGGCGTCGGCCAGGTCCACGGTGACGAAGTCCGCGAAGCGGGGAATGGGGACCCGCGCCAACTCGTCGGCGGTGCGCAGCACGTCCAGGGTGGTACCGATGTGGAGTCCGGCGTCGTACAGCAGCCTGAGCCGCTCCCGTGCCACCTCCGCCCTGCCGGTCACCGCCTGTAGCTCGGTGGAGTCGCGCAGCGTCACCACCGTCTCCTTGAGGCCTCCCGCGCGATCCGTGGGCCGCTGGTTGACCGCGAGCAGCCGCTCTCCCGCGAGGTGTACCTCGTCGGTGGCCTCGCGCCCGGAGGCGAGCAGCGCCTTCGTCTCGGGATCGAGGCCCGGCAGTTCCGAGACATGCCTTCCCTCGACGTCCCGGGGCAGCTCCAGCAGCCGTCTGGCCTCGTCGTTCGCCAGCATCAGCCGCCCGTCGGCGGCCACGATCAGCACGCCTTCCCGAACGGAGTGGAGCACCGTGTCGTGGTGCTCGTACATCAGGGTCATCTCGTCCGGGGCCAGGCTGTGTGTCTGCCGTCGCAGCCGCCTGCCCACCAGGGCCGTCACACCGGTGGACAGCACGAGCGCTCCGGCCCCTGCGCCCAGGATGATCGGCAGTTGCCGGGCCAGCTGACTCTCGACGTTCTTGACCTTCATCCCGGCAGAGACGAGGGCCACCACCTTGTCGTCGGCGTTCTTGATCGGGACCGTCGCCTGCACCTCACGACCGAGCGGGCCGTTGACGTTCTCCACGTAGACCTTCCCCGCCAGCGACGGGCCGATCTCGCCCACGAACCGCTTTCCGATGCGGTCCGGCAAGGGGTGGGTGTACCGGATGCCCTCGGTGTCCATGACCACGATGAAGTCGACGCCGGCGGCCCGGCGTGCCGCCTCGGTGAGCGGCTGGAGAATCTTGCTCGGATCAGGGGTCTGCAAGGCCGCCAGGACGCCTGGTGAGTGCGCGAAGGTCTGTGCCACGGCGGTGGAGCGGCGCCTGGCCTCGGCGCTGGTGTCCCGCTCCGACTGCAGGATGAGAGCGAAGACGCCGCAGGTCACGAGCAGCACAACCAGAGCCACCTGGAAAATCAACACCTGTCCGGCCACGCTCCGCGTGCTCTTGCTGATCAGGCGCTTGACCGAGAGGCGTTGAAAACGGGCGAAACGATTCGCCATGCGACCTTTCTAACACCGGTGATCCCGAGTGGCCAGGGGTCGCCCGATCCTCGCTCGGCCGACCTCGGGCTTCTGTATGGCGAAGCGTCGCACGGCCTCGGCCCCTCCGGGCATGGCCGTCCGCCGCAGATTCTCGAGTGCGGCGCATGATCCTTCCGTGCTCGATGCCCGTTTAGGCCGATATGATGCATTTTGTGATCATGTCTGCACGGCTGTGGCGCCGTCGCCCCGCCTACAGCGGCCGATGGGAAGCTGCCCGGCTGTCACCCGTGGTCCTGACCGTCCTCATCGCCGGCCTGGCGTTCTCCACACCCAGGGAGATCGCCGTCAGCCGCCTTCTGCCCGCGGCACCCGCCCTCGCCGCCGCGA
Source organism: Streptomyces sp. cf386 (assembly GCF_900103585.1). GTDB lineage: Bacteria > Actinomycetota > Actinomycetes > Streptomycetales > Streptomycetaceae > Streptomyces. The sequence goes on along the minus strand of NZ_FNHV01000035.1, from coordinate 2,381 downwards.
TGTGGCCCGTGCTGCCCACGGTGCTGCTGGGGGCGTTCTGCCTGCTGCTCATGATCGTCCTCAGCTTCTTCTACACCGATCTGGGGACGCCGTACACGTCGGCCGCGATCATCGCGGTCACCTTGGCGGCCGCCTACGGGAGCCATGTCCGCATTCAGCGAGAGGAAATTCTCTTCCAGGTCCGGCTCGTCGCCGACGCGGCCCAGAAGGTGCTGCTGCGCCCGCTGCCGCGCCGCATCGACGACGTCGAGATCGAGTCGCTGTATCTGGCGGCCCAGGAACAGGCACGGATCGGCGGCGACTTCTTCGAGGCGATCGGTACACCGCACGGGGTCCGGCTGCTCATAGGCGATGTACGGGGCAAAGGTCTGTCCGCAGTGGGGGCGGCCTCGGCGGTGATCAGTTGCTTCAGGGAGGCCGCGTACGACGAGCCCGACCTGCAGGGCATCATCCACCGCCTGGAGACCACCGTCACGCGCCACAGCGCCGCGTTTCCCGCCCATGACCAGCCCGAGCACTTCGCCACCGCTCTCCTCGCCGAGATCCCGCACGGCGGCGGCCACCTACGGCTCCTCAACTGTGGGCATCCCCCGCCGCTGGTCGCGCACTGCGGGAAGGTCAGGGTCCTGGAGCCCACCGTCTCCTCCCCGCCCCTCAACCTGGCAGCGCTGATCGGCGACCGCTACTGGGTCGACACCGTCGCCTTCGCCCCGGGCGACCAGTTGCTGCTCTACACGGACGGCGTATCGGAGGCCCGGGACCACGCCGGCCAGTTCTTCCCGCTGCCGGACTGGATGCGGCGGCAGGGCCAGGAGCAGCCCCGCGAGCTGCTGGACCAGCTGCACCGGGATCTGCTCCAGCACAGCGGCGGACGGCTCGACGACGACATCGCGGCCCTCGCGCTGAGGCGCTGCGGCGTGCAGGATCGGGGAGCCTTCGGCCGAGAGGGCTGAGCCATCGTGCCGGTTGGATCATTCTTGCGTCGGTATCTCCCGGAAGCGCGCCGCGAGTTCGCTGCGCGAGCGGATGCCGAGCTTGGAGTAGATGTGGGTGAGGTGGTACTGGACGGTCTTGACGGAGATGAAGAGTTCCAGGGCCGCCTGCTGGTTGGTCGCGCCGGACGCGACCAGGCGGGCGACGGCCTGTTCCTGTGGGGTGAGGCCGGCCATGCCCGGGGTGAGGCGGGTGGTGTGGAGGCCGCCTGCCTTCAGCTCGCTGTCGCAGCGGTCGACGTAGGTGCGGGCGCCGAGCGCGGCGTAGGCGTCGCGGGCGTTCTTCAGGACGGTGTCGGCCTCGCGGCGTTTTCCGGCGCGCCGCAGGGTCTGGCCATAGGCGAAGTTGACGCGGGCGCGGTCGTACGGGAGGGGTAGGTGTTCGAGGTGGGCGAGGGCCTGCTCGAACTCCTTGCGGGCGGTGTCGATGTCCCCCCCGGGGCCGCGGTGAGGCGGCCGCGGGCCAGGCCCAGGCGTGCCATGGCGGAGCGGTGGGAGCGACGGGTGGCCAGTTCCTCGTGCGGAGCGAGGAATGCTTCGGCCTGGTCGAGGCGGCCGGTCATCACCAGGGCGTTGGCGTACACGTCGGGCCAGGGCCAGAAGCCGGGTTCGTCGATCGACTGCCGCTCCTGCAGGTGGACGACCGGGGAGAGGGCCTCCACCACGCGTTCGTAGTCGCCCCCTGCCTCGGCGACCTGGGCGCGGGCCAGGCAGGACGGGATGAGCATCACCTCGTAGTGGTGCAGGTCCGCGAGGGCCTCCCCTACGTGGTGCTGGGCCGCGTCCCAGTCGCCGCGCAGCGCGTGGATCTGCGCTCCGGTCCAGTGGACCAGGGGGCGGCTCAGTTCGATGTGTACCTCGGTGAGGCGGACGGCGGCTCGCTGCACGGTCTCCAGGGCGTCCGGCCAGGCGCCGAGCGCGAACTGGGTGCGCGCCAGCCAGCCCTGCGACCACAGGGAGATACGGGTGGAGCCCATCCGGTAGCCGGTGGGTACGACGTCCTCGACGGCTGCCTCACCGGCACCGGCACCGGCACCGGCCTTCGACGCCAGCCACCACGACGACATCACCCATTCAAGGTCAAGTAGCCATGGTGGACTCCAATAGTTCGCTGGGCGAACTTGTCGACGGCGGTGATCACCATGGCGGGGCGAGGCGGTGGAGCAGGCACAGTCGGCGCTCCTCCGGCTCCTCGGAGGCCCCCGGCGGACCGGGGCCCAGCGGGTCGTCGATCGGCAGGAAGATGGCCGCCCGGTCGTCGGGGAACGCGGCCGCTCGGTCCTTGAGGTACCGCCGGACCTGTCGCTTCGCCCGCGGCGCACGTCCGTGGTGCGATGGAACTGGGGCGGAAAGGAGAGCGATCATGCCTGCAGCGAAGCGAACGAGTGT
>NZ_FNHV01000018.1 GCF_900103585.1 Streptomyces sp. cf386 | reverse complement strand
ACGATCAACTCACGCGCCCCAGCCCCCACCATGCACAGCTCAACGAGCCACCTGGGGGCTGAGCCACGGCCAACCATGCACGAGGTCGTTAGGCAAGGCGGCTTCTGTCAGGGGGAAGGAACTTTGTAAATGGGCTGGTCAGGGCGCTGACATGGCTTCCTGTGATCACCGCTGCCGCCGCGTACTCCAGCGCTGACACCTGACAGTTCCTGTGCCCGCGCGGGTTCCTCGCCCTGACGTGAGCGGACGGGGGTGCCGGTACGGTCGCGAAGTGTGGGACCCCGCCAGGCGTTCAAGACTCCGTCGTCGGATGTGTGGCGCGGGTCCGTGGCCGTGACTTGGCCAGGCCGGTTTCCATGGCGCCGAGCAGGGTGAGGGCGGCGTCGAGGTGTGTGGAGTCGTGGTGGGCCGCTGCTGAGACGGCTGCGGCCCATTCCCGGCGGACGAGGGCGTAGTTGGCGCGTCCATGTTCGGTGACGTGGACGGTGACACCGCGGCGGTCGCCCGGGTCGGCGCGTCGCTCGATGAGGCCCTTCTGCTCCAGTCCGCGCAGGACGGTGGAGAGGTTGGTGCGCTGCAGTCCGGTCGCCGTGGCGATGCGGTTGGGCGGGGCGGCGGGCTCGTGCTGGAGGTAGCGCATCACCATGCCCTCGGACGGGGAGAGCGGGATGGCCCGCTCGTCGGTGTAGCCGCGGAACTGGATCTCCCGACTGATGATCAGGATGAGGTCGGCCAGCTCGGCCCACCGCTGCTCATCGTTCGGCGCGGTCATCGAGCCCGTTGGGTGTGTCTGCTCCTCCGTCACGGCTCCAGGGTACGGGGTTGCCCGGAAGTGGTTATGACCTCATACTCATTGCGAGGCATGTAGTTATGACCTCATAATCTCTCTGCCTTCTGGAGGCTGTCATGACGACGATCACTTCCTCCCGGCATGCCAGGGCGAGCAGGCTCTCGCCCCATGCCGCGGCCCGCGCAGGCGGGCTGCATCCGGCCGGGGTGTTCATCCTGCTGGCCGGCGCGTTCCTGCCGATCATGGACTTCTTCATCACCAACGTGGCTCTGCCCAGCATCGACGCCTCGCTGCATGCCTCGGCATCGTCGCTGGAGCTGGTGATCGCCGGGTACGGCGTCGCGTACGCGACGTTGCTGGTTCTCGGCGGCCGGCTGGGCGACCGCTACGGCCGCCGTCGCGTCTTTCTCGGCGCGTTGGTGGGCTTCGTACTGGCCTCACTGGCCTGCGGAGTTGCTTCCGACGTGGGCGTCCTGATCGGGGCCCGCATCGTCCAGGGCGCCACTGCCGCCCTGCTCATTCCGCAGGTGCTGGCGACCTTCCATCACGTCCTGGAAGGGGAACGCAGGGCGCGTGCCGTGGCGTTGTACGGCGCCACCTCCGGAATCGCCGCCGTGGTCGGGCAGTTGGTGGGAGGGTTGTTGGTCAGCGCCGACATAGCCGGCACCTCCTGGCGACCGATCTTCCTGGTCAACGTGCCCATAGGCGTGCTGGTGCTGGTCGTCGCGGCCCGCGTCGTGCCCGACACCCGTTCGCACCATCCGGTCGGCATCGACCTGCCCGGCACCGTGCTGTTCGCCGCCACGCTGACCGCCCTGCTGGTTCCCCTGACCGAGGGTCACTCGCTGGGCTGGCCGTGGTGGACCTGGCTGTCGCTCGCCGCTGCGGTCGTCCTCGGCGCCGCCACCTACGTCGTGGAGAAGCGCGCCGAGCAGCGTGGCGAGGTCCCGCTGCTGCCGCCGTCCGTGCTGCGCCTGCCGTCGATGTCACGCGGCCTGGTCATGGTGTTCGCCTTCAGCGTCGGCTTCGGCGCGTTCATGTTCGTCTTCGCCCTCACCGTCCAGAACGGCCTGCACGCCAACGCTCTGCACGGTGGCCTGGCCATTCTGCCCATGGCCCTGCTGTTCTTCGCCGGTTCCCTGCTCGCGCCCCGCGTCATCAGCCGCTACGGCAGGGCGGCCCTGACCGCAGGTGCCATCGTCCAACTCGTCGGCCTGGCCTTGCTGGTGACGGTGCTGGTTGCGAACTGGCCGCATGTCGGTCTCTGGGCCATGGCCGGGCCGCTCGCCCTGGTGGGCGCCGGGCAGTCGATGCTGTTCGCCGGTCTGTTCCGCAGCGTGCTCGCCGACGTTCCCGCCCACCTCGGCGGCATCGGCAGCGGCGTACTGATCACCCTGCAGCAGAGCGGACTCGCCCTCGGCGTGGCCACGCTCGGGACCCTCTACCTGACCCTGGGTCCGCACGACGTCGCTCACGCCTTCGCCGACGTCGAGTACGTGCAGATGGGCATCGTGGCCCTGCTCGCGGTCGGCGCCGCCTCCCTGCCGCGATTCACCGAAGGTACCTCGGCGGCCGCTCCGGTCGTCGACGTTTGAGCCCGCCGCCCCGCGAGCGGGGAACCCAGGCCGCCATGCAGGAGGCCCTATGAGCACAGTCATGGACGGTGCCGACCGTGGGCGCCAGGGCCGAAGGGAGTCCGAGGCGCAGCGTCACGCGCGGTTCGAACCGGCCCTGGCGTTCCTCGACCGGCTCTACTCGGCCGCCTTGCGCATGACCTGCCATCCGGCCGACGCCGAGGATCTGGTGCAGGAGACGTATGCCAGGGCCTACGCCTCGTTCCACCAGTTCCGCGAGGGCACGAATCTCAGGGCGTGGCTCTACCGCATCCTCACCACCACGTTCCTCAACTCCTGCCGCGCACAGCAGCGCCGCCCGCAGCGTGACGGCACGGTGGAGATAGAGGACTGGCAGCTTGCCCGCGCCGAGTCGCATACCGCCACGGGGCTGCGCTCCGCGGAATCGGAGGTGCTCGACCGCCTGCCCGACGGGGATGTCGAAGCGGCGCTGCGGGCCCTTCCGGAAGGATTCCGGATCGCCGTGTACCTCGCCTATGTCGAGGGCTTCACCGTTCGGGAGATCGCCGACATCATGCAGACCCCCGTCGGCACGGTGCTGTCCCGACTGCACCGGGGGCGCACGCAGTTGCGCTCGCTGCTGGGCGGATCACGCCCGTGAGAACGGGCTCGTTCGATGGGAAGAAAGGCGCAGGCGGAGGACGGAGAAGACGACACTGCAACCCCCTGCAGACAGGGCGCTGCCCATCCGCCATACCTCTGGTCCTACGACCGTGGCCACCTGGGCAAGATGCTCGATGATGGCCCTGACCCGTCGGGGGCCGCGCTGTGAGGATAGCGCCTGGAAACCGGCTCTGACCTCAGCGAATGGAACGCGTTCCGCGCACAAAGATGCGTCAGCTCGTCGTTGACCGGCGATCTGCGACAGGGCCAGGGTGGTGGAGCCAGATCGGATTCCGATCTCCCGTTTTCCGGTCACCGAACTGCGTGCAGGAGGCCGTGATGCTCCGGACAGACATCCGTGAACCCGCCGAGTTGCGGGAAGACCGCGAAGCGGCTGCCGCCGCCACGATCGCGCCCGCCACGACCGCGCCCGTCACACCGAACACCCCGGCGGGCTGCCGCGAACTGCTCTTCCAGCGCTGCCTCTGGTGCGGCACTCCGGCCTACCGCCGTTCGTTCTGCCGTGCCTGTGGGTCCACGGCCTTCAAACGGGAGCACAGCACGGGTGCCGGGGTCCTCGTTCGCCGTATCGGACAGACCCCGCTCAACACCTGGTTCGTCGCGATGGACGAGGGATTCACCCTGGTCTGTCAGGTCACCAGGACGGCACCGGTGGTGGTCGCGGTCGGGGCGAGGGTACGTGTCGTGCGGGCCGTCGCGCCCCTCGATCAGGGGCTTCCCCTCATCGAACTCACCTACCGTGCAACGGCTTTGGAGCGCTGGTGGTGACGGGGAGCGACTCCGGCCATGTCACGTTCGCGTAGGCGGCACGATCAGAGAGGAGGGTGCGTGGGCACCCAGTACAACGCGCCGGACGGATGGGCCGGCGTTGTCGACGGAGCGGGACGGGGCGCACTGGAGGGTGTGCGTATCGCCGACTTCTCCCGGGTTCTCGCGGGTCCCTATGCCACGATGCTCCTCGCCGACCTCGGCGCCGACGTGGTGAAGGTGGAGCGGCCGGGGATCGGGGACGACACCCGGGCCTGGCACCCTCCCGCGGACCACGACGGAACGTCGACGTATTTCCTGAGCGTCAACCGGAACAAGAGGTCCGTCGTACTGGACCTGACGACCGAGGCGGGCCTGGAACAGGCCCGTGCCCTGGCCGCCGAGTCTGACGTGCTGGTGGAGAACTTCCGGCCCGGCACGATGGAACGGCTGGGGCTCGGACATCAGGAGCTCCGTGCCCGGCGCCCTGAGCTGATCTACTGCTCGATCAGCGGTTTCGGCAGCGGAGTCGGCGCCGCGATCCCTGGATACGACCTGCTCGTGCAGGCCGTCGGCGGCCTGATGAGCGTGACCGGGGACGTACACGGGGAGCCGGTGAAGGCGGGAGTGGCCCTGGTCGACGTGATCACCGGACTGCACGCCTCGCTCGGCATCCTGGCTGCCCTGCGGCACCGGGACGCCACCGGAGAGGGGCAGCTCGTGGAGGTGAACCTGCTCGGCTCCCTGCTGTCCGCCATGGTCAACCAGGCATCGGCCTTCGCTGTCGCCGGTGTCGTACCGGGGCGCATGGGCAACGCACACCCGAGCATCGCCCCGTACGAGACCTTCCCGACCACCGACCGTCCGCTCGCCCTCGCGGTGGGCACCGACCGGCAGTTCGCGGCGCTCGCCGAGTGCGTCGGGGATCCCGGTCTCGCCCTCGATGACCGCTTCCGCAGCAACGCCGACCGGGTCGCCCACCGTGCCGGACTCCGGGACATCCTGGTCCAGCGGCTCAGCGCGGCAGGTGCCGACCACTGGTCGGCCGTCCTGCTGGCCGCCGGGGTGCCCGCCGGACCGGTCAACACCCTCGACGATGCCTTCGCCTTCGCGCAGAAGCTCGGCCTTCCCGGCATCGTCGACATCCCCGCCGTCCCGGCCGACGGAGAAGAAGGCAGGCCCTCCCGCCAGGTCGCGCACCCCATCGCGCTGAGCGGAACACCCGCGCGGTACCGCCTGCCCCCGCCCCGCCTGGGCCAGCACACGGCGGAGATCCTCCACGGCCCCTCCAGCCCTGCCGGCCGGTCCGACTCCGCCTCCGCGTGACACGGAGCGGCCACCTGACCGTTCGCGGCGTCGGCACCACGACCGAACCAACCCACCGGATTTCCCACCCCTGATGACAAGGATCCCAGCATGAACGGCAAGCCGATGAAGGACCCCCTCGAACTGCTCGACATCGCCTCCGTCCTCACCGACGAGGAGCGCGAGATCCAGGCCACCGTCGCCAGGTTCCTCGCCGACCGGGTGCGCCCGCACATCGGCGAGTGGTTCGAGAACGCGCACTTCGCCCGTGAACTCGCTCCGGAATTGGGGAAATTGGGCGTTCTCGGCATGCACCTCGAAGGCTACGACTGTGCTGGGACGAACGCGGTCAGCTACGGCCTCGCCTGCCTGGAACTGGAAGCGGCCGACTCGGGCTTCCGCAGCTTCGTCTCCGTACAGGGGTCGCTGTCGATGTTCTCCATCTGGAAGTGGGGCTCGGAGGAGCAGAAGCAGGAGTGGCTGCCCCGGCTCGCCGCCGGTGAGGCGATCGGCTGCTTCGGCCTGACCGAACCCGACTTCGGCAGCAACCCCTCCGGAATGCGCACCCGTGCCGTCCGGGACGGCGACGACTGGATCCTGAACGGCTCCAAGATGTGGATCACCAACGGCGGCATCGCGGACGTGGCCACCGTCTGGGCACAGACCGAGGACGGCATTCGCGGCTTCCTCGTGCCGCGCGGCACGCCGGGGTTCACCACGCAGGACATCAAGCAGAAGATGTCGCTGCGCGCGTCCATCACCTCGGAGCTGTACTTCGACAACGTACGGCTGCCCGACGCGGCGCGACTGCCGCTCGCCGAGGGCCTGCGCGGACCGCTGTCCTGCCTCAACGAGGCACGCTTCGGCATCTTGTTCGGTGCCGTCGGCGCCGCCCGCGACTCGCTCCAGGCGGCCATCGAGTACGCCGACTCCCGCGTGCAGTTCGACAAGCCGATCAGCGCATTCCAGCTCACCCAGAAGAAGCTCGCCGACATGAGCGTGTCCCTGGGCAATGCCGCGCTGCTCGCCCTCCACCTGGGCCGACTCAAGGACCAGCACCGCATCAGGCCCGAGCAGATCAGCGTCGGCAAGCTCAACAACGTCCGGGAAGCTATCGCCATCGCTCGGGAGTGCCGCACCGTCCTCGGGGCCAACGGCATCTCCCTGGAGTACTCGCCGCTGCGCCACGCCAACAACCTGGAATCCGTGCTCACCTACGAAGGCACCAGCGAGATGCACACGCTGGTCGTCGGTCAGACGATCACCGGCTATCCGGCGTTCCGCTGACCACCGGCTGAAGGACTACGCCTGTGAACATCGTCGTACTCGTCAAGCAGGTCCCCGACACCAGTGCCGAACGCACTCTGTCCCAGGCCGACCACCTCCTCGATCGCGAGGACGCCGACCTCGTCCTGGACGAGATCAACGAACGCGCCGCCGAAGAGGCCCTGACACTGAAGGAGACCGCGGACGCCCACATCACCGTCGTCTCCATGGGACCCGACTCCGCACTCGATGCCATCCGCAAGGTCCTGGCGATGGGCGCCGACCGCGGAATCCACATCTGCGACGACCGGCTGCGCGGCGCGGACCTGCTGACCACCGCCAAAGTCCTGGCGGCCGCCGTGCGGACGGTGGAGGACGTCGACCTGGTACTGGCGGGCAACGCGACCACCGACGGACAGGCGAGCGCGGTCCCGGCCGTCGTCGCCGATCTGCTCGGCCTGCCGCAGCTCACGCACGTCCGGCAGCTGACCGTGGAGGCGGGACAGGTGAGCGCCGAGCGCGAGACCGAGGGCGGCGAGGCGACCCTGAAGGCGCCACTGCCCGCGCTGGTCAGCGTCACGGAGAAGATCAACGAGTCGCGCTACCCCTCCTTCAAGGGCATCATGGCCGCCAAGAAGAAGCCGGTGGACACGATCGACCTCGACGACCTGTTCCCCGACGCGGACGACGCCGGGTTCCTCGTGACCCGCACCCGCGTCGTGGAGGCCGTCCCGCGTCCGCCGCGGGCCGCCGGAATCCGCATCACGGACGACGGCTCGGCCGGCCGACAGCTCGTCGAGCACCTCATCGCCCAGAAACTCGTCTGAACCGCGCCCCGCCCCCCTGTCTCGACCAAGCAGCGCGACCAGGAAGCACGATCAAGAAGCAGGCACCCATGCCCGATGTCCTCGTCCTCGTCGACCACGACGGGGAACGTGTCCACAAGTCCATCTACGAACTCCTGGCTGCCGCACGGCGGCTGGGGGACCCGGCCGCCGTCGTCGTGGGAACTCCCGGTACTGCGGCGCGTCTCAATGAATCCCTAGCCCGCCACGGCGCCACCAGCGTCTACGCGGCTGAGTCAGAGGAAGCAGGACAGTTCCTCGCCACGCCCGCCGTCGACGCCCTGGAACTCGCGGTTCGGGACGCCTGTCCCGCCGCCGTTCTGGTCTCCGCGACGACGGACGGCAGGGAGGTGGCGGGGCGCCTCGCCGCGCGGCTGGACGCAGGGTTGCTGATCGATGCGGTCGACCTGGACCCCTCCGGGGTGGTCACCCAGATCGTCTTCGGCGGGTCGTACACCGTGCGCTCCGAAGTCACCCACGGCACGCCGGTGCTCGCTCTGCGTCCGGGTGCCGTCGAGCCGGAGGAGCACCCGGTTGCGGCGGTGGAACGGGAACTCGTGCTGCCGTCGGTCGACCCCTCGGCCTCCGCCCGTATCACCGACCGGCGCGCCGCACCCGCGGGCGACCGGCCAGGGCTCACCGAGGCGAGTGTCGTCGTCTCCGGAGGCCGCGGTGTCGGAGGAGCGGAGGGCTTCAAGGTGGTGGAGGAACTGGCGGACGCCCTGGGAGGTGCGGTGGGTGCTTCGCGTGCCGCGGTCGATGCCGGCTACTACCCGCACCAGTTCCAGGTCGGGCAGACCGGCAAAACCGTCTCCCCCCAGCTGTACATCGCGCTGGGCATCTCCGGCGCCATCCAGCACCTCGCCGGAATGCAGACCTCCAAGACGATCATCGCGGTCAACAAGGACCCGGAGGCGCCCATCTTCGGCCTCGCCGACCACGGCGTAGTGGGCGACCTGTTCGCGGTGGCTCCCCAGCTCACGGAGGAAGTGGTCGCTCGTCGCGCAGCCCGCTGACATGGTTCGCGGCCTGAGCAGTGGAGTTCGCCCAGGATGATTCCCGCGCGGGAGCCCCTCGACTCCCGCTACCTGCACATCGGGGGTCGAGGGGCTCCCATCGCGGCTATCGGCCCATCAGACGGCCAGGCGCCTGAACCGGCTGCCGTGGAACACCAGTGGCTCCCGGTCGGGTTCGGCCTTCAGACCGTGTATCTCCAGCACGACGATCGTGTGGTCGCCGCCGGGGAACTCGGAGCGGACGGAGCAGTCCAGCCAGAGGTTGGCGCCGTGGACGTACACGCTGCCGTCCTCGCTCGCCTCCCAGTCGACGTCCGAGAACCGGTTACCGTCTTTCCCGGCCAGCGAACGGCAGATCAGGTCCTGCCCCTCGGCCAGCACGCTCAGGCCCAGGCGGCTCTGCTTCCGCAGTTTCGGCCAGGTCGACGAGGTGTCCTGGACGCAGACAGACACCAAGGGGGGTTCGAGGGAGACCGGAGTGAACGTACTCGCGGCCATCCCCACCGGCGTACCGGAGTCAAGTGCGCACAGGGCCGTCACCCCGGACGGGAAGCAGCCGAACGCCTGGCGCAGTTCGGCGGGATCCGACGGTGTCGTGACGAGCGGGCTCATCGGACGTCCTCCTGACCCGACAGGACCGCGCCCAGGCGCCGCAGCGAGCCGTTGTTGCCCGCCACATGCTGGGAGACGCAGCGGACGTCGCGCCAGCGACGCTGCATCGGGCTGGAGCTGTAGAGGCCCGCGCTGCCCGACAGCGTCATGATCTCGTTGAGGATCCGGATGCCCTCGTGGTGGATGTGCTGGTGGCCGCCGGTGTAGCTGAACCACTCGGTTGGGGTGGGCTCCTCGCCCGCCAGCGCCCGGTCCATGACGGTGCGGCCGGTCTGCTCCATCAAGGCCGACAGCGCCGCCGTGCGCAGGTGCAGATCGGCGAACTTCTCCTGGAACACCGGGTCCTCACCGATGACCACCCTGGGGTTGAACGCCGGCCGCTTGGTGGCGGCCAATTCGGCGAGATCGCCGAGCGCGCCCTCCAGACAGCCGATGATGACGGCGTCGTGCGAGGCACCGGTGGCGGTGTACGGCAGGTGGTAGAAGGGCGCGGGGATGTTGTTGCCGCCCACCAGCGGGCCCGTGAAGTGTTCGGGCACGAAGACGTCGTCCATCGTGAAGTCGGTGCTCTGCGTGGCACGCAGGCCCACCGCGTCCCAGGTGTCGAGGAACGTGACCTGCTCGGGGCGGACCAGCGCGACGCGCATGTCCGGACGGCCGTCCGGCAGCGGCGGCGCGCCCTCGACCACGAAGCCCGCGAGGATCCAGTCAGGGGTGAAGGAGCCGCTGGCCAGCGGCCAGCGGCCAGCGATCCGGTAGCCGCCCGCCACCGGCGTCGCCTTGCCCTTCGGGGCGATCGCCCCACGGAGCATCAGGTCGCCGCCGTTGCCGAAGACCTCCTTCTCGAACGTCTCCCGAGGCAGCGACCGTACGAAGAACCAGGCCATCGAGGCTGCCTGGACGGTCCAGCCGGTCGATCCGTCGGCCCGTGAGATCTCCCGGACCACCTTGGCGCTCTCCACCAGATCGAGCTGTTCACCGCCCCACACCCTGGGCAGGCTCATCCGGAACACACCGGCCTCGCGCAGCGCGGTGATGATCTCCGCGGGGACCGCCCGGGCCGTCTCGGCCTCGGCGGAGCGCGCCGCGATCTCGGGCAGGTGTGCGCGCACCCGGCCGAGCACGCTGTCGTCGGTCGTCCGGTCCTGGGACGGAGTGGGCTGGAGCAATGTCGTCATGATCGGTCCTTGAGAATGCTTTTGGTCCGGGGGGACCTGGTGCGGCTGATGGATGGTTGCCTCAACGGCTTGAGGAGAAGGGCCGCCCGCTCCCCCGGGACGCTCCCGGCTGAGGACGCGGCAGCGAGGTTCCGGCGGGGCGGTTCACCGGGCCGTGTCGTGCTCGTCCTGCACGGACCCCGGCCGATATCTCCTCGTCACTGCCCGAATGATGTGGGGAGAGGCACATGGCCCGCTTGTGTACGGGAGCACAGGCAATTTGCTTGGCTGAGCACCACTCCCCGGACGCCGGCGACAGCCGAAAAGATCCGTCGTAAAGGCCGGTTACGGCTCGTCCGGTGCGATTTAGAATCCCTCTCAGGAGGAGGGCAATTCGAGTTCTTTTCCTCGGGGACCGGATGCGCCAGGAGGTGAGCCGTATGCCCCGGATAACGACGCCGAGCGATGGCACGGCCACGGAGAGACTGGAATGCTGGCGGGACGCCGTCAGCCGGAATCTGGCGCCCCTGGATGTGCTGCCGCGCGAGAGCTCCGACTTCCACGCGTCGCTGCACGCCGCGCGGTTCGGCCAGGTACTGATGTCCCTCATCACCGCCGAACCGCACAGCATCGCCCGCACCCGCAGGCACATCGGCTCCGACGCACCCGACTTCGTCCAGCTCACTCTGCAGCTCTCCGGGCAGGGCGTCCTCACCCAGAGAGACCGTCAGGTTCGGGTGGGTCCGGGCGAACTGGTGATCTACGACACTCGCCGTCCCTTCACCTACGAGCTCGATCAGCGCCACAGCGGCCTCGTACTGATGTTTCCGCAGGCCATGTTGAAGATGGCGGAGCGTGATCTGGCGCGGGTGACGGCGACTGCGGTGTCGCGTCATGACGGGCTCGGCCCGGCGGTACTGCCTTTCCTGTACGGGCTGGCTCAGCAGGTGGAGCACCTGGAGTCCCGTGGCACGCCCCGGCTCGCCGACAACGTGGTCGACCTGATCGGAACCCTGCTCGCGGAGCGCGCCGACGCGGACCGGGCAGCCGAGGGCGACGGCCCGGACCAGCTCACCCGGCGCATCCTCGCGTACATGGAACAGCGGCTCCCCGACCCCCGGCTGAGCCCCGAGGGCATCGCGGCAGCCCACCGCATATCCCGCCGCTACCTGTACAAGTTGCTGGCCGAGCAGGGGTACACCGTCGCGGGCTGGATCCGGGAACAGCGTCTCGCCCGGTGTCGGCAGGACCTCGTCGATCCCGCCATGGACCACCTTCCGGTCGGTGCTATCGGCGGGCGTTGGGGTTTCCCGGACCCGGCCCACTTCAGCCACGCCTTCAAGGCGGTGCACGGCATGAGCCCCCGGGAGGCGCGCGCGGCCCGTGGATGACGTCGGCTGGTGGGCGAAGGCCGTGCCGCTGCCGGCGGGCGGTCGGCGCACGGCAGCTGTCTGCTCGGCGGCGGCAGTCGCCCCGCTGGAGCGCCGGCCCTCAGGCCGCCTGGTAGTTGAAGAACCCCTGTCCCGACTTCCGGCCCAGCAGCCCCGATTCGACCATCCGGCGCAGCAACGGGGGAGGGGCGTACAGCGGTTCCCGGTACTCCTCGTACAGCGCCTCGCCTATCGCCGCCACGGTGTCCAGGCCGATGAGGTCGGCAAGGCGCAGCGGGCCCATGGGGTGGGCGCAACCGGCGGTCATCCCTGTGTCGATGTCCTCCGCCGTCGCCGTACCCGAGCTGACCATCCGGACTGCTGCCAACAGGTAAGGAATCAGCAGGGAGTTCACGACGAAGCCCGCGCGGTCCTCGGCGACGATGGTCTTCTTGCCCAGGATCTCGCCGGCGAAGGCACGCACGCGCAGTTCCGTGGCCTTCGAGGTGTGCAATGACGGGATCACCTCGACCAGTGGCAGGACCGGGACCGGGTTGAAGAAGTGCAGGCCGACCACCGCCTCCGGCCGCCCGGTAGCCGCAGCGAGCCGGGCGATGGGGATCGAGGAGGTGTTGCTGGCCAGCACGGCGGCCGGGTCGGTGACCACCTCGTCCAACTGCCGGAACAGCGCCGTCTTGGCCTGCTCGTCCTCCACGGCAGCCTCGATGACCAGGTCCGACCCGGACAGGCCGGTGAGGTCGGCGGTGACCGAGATCCCGGCCAGGGCATGAGCGCGGTCGTCCGGGGTGATGGCGCCGCGCTTCTCCGCCTTGAGCAGGGAGTCCGCAACGCCGGCCAGTCCGGTACGGGCCCTGTCCTCGGTCACGTCGCACAACGTGACCTGCAGTCCGGCCCGGGCGCAGACCTCGGTGATGCCCCGGCCCATTTGTCCGGCCCCGACGACGCCCACGTGCTTGATCGATGTCATGTGTTCCTCCGCCTGCCCTCTCCGTCCGGCGGCGGTCGACGGCCGCCGCCACGGTGTCTGGTGCCGTGTCGAGCGTAGGCTGGGTGCACCCCCTCTGACCTGCTCAGATGGTGCGTTTTCCGCGTACAAACATGCGTCGGTTCGGCATTGACCGGACAGCGAGGCGAGCACGAGGAGGCCGCAGTGGGCTCGGGGGGCGGCCCGTTGGGGGGACGCCGCCGCTTCAGCCGGCAGTGACCGTGGCGGCAGCCGCCTCGCGCAGACGGCGGATCACAGCGCGGACCGCGGGCGAGGTCTCGCTCCTGCGGTAGGCGCCCACCAGTCGGGTGGTCAGCGGTACGTCCGCCAGCGAACGGTAGGCCACACCCGGGATCTGCACACGGCGCAGTGAATCGGGGACCAGGGCTACCGCGAGACCACCACCCACCAGCGTCAGGGCTGCAATGAAGTCCCGCACCGGGGGAGCGCACCGTGGGCTGAAACCCCCCTGCTCCGCCACCTCCAGGATCTGGTCGCGGCAGCCGTACTCCTCGTCGAAGTGCGGGGCCACGAACTGCTCGTCGCGCAGCTTCGCCGCCGGTATCGCCTCGTAGGCCGCGAGCGGCGCGTCGGCCGGAAGCGCCAGGACGACCTTCTCGGTGAGCAGACAGGTGGCCGTGACTTCGGGCGGGTACTCGGGCCGCCAGCGCAGGAATCCGACGTCGATGTCCCCGCAGGCCAGCGCCTCCAGCTGTGCAGGGGTCTCCAACTCGCGTACCTGCACGGTGAGCTGAGTGCCTGGCGCCGCGCAGCGGGTGAGGACGTCGGTCAGCACTCCGGAGAACGCGGCCGAGGCGACGTACGCGATCTGGGCGTGCCCCAGCTCCCCGCGACCGGCACGGCGGCCCACTGCCTCGGCCCGGGCGACCTGGGCGAGCGTCAGCCGTGCCTCCTCCAAGAACAGCTGCCCGGCACTGGTCAGCGCCGGGCGGGTGCGTCGTCCACGGTCGATCAGGCGTACGCCCAGGTGTGACTCCAGCGCTCTGATCTGGGCGCTGAGGGCCGACGGGGCGAGATGCAGACGGTCCGAAGCCCGCGCGAAGTGCAGCTCCTCCGCGACGACAACGAACGATTCCAGCCAGCGCAGTTCCATCGGCTCCTCCGTCCTGCTGGGACACCCCGCGGCGGCGTCAGGGCAGAACAGGGCCGCCGCGGGGTGAGTATGAACGATCAGCGGTTCAGGGCGTCACGACGTAATTGCTGAATCCGCCGTCGCTGTCCGTGGCGCGTCCCGAGATCGCCTCGTTGACATTCGACAGGGGGAAGGGCTTGGTGATCAGGTAGGACAGGTCCAGGGCTCCGGTGGCCACCATGTCTGCGACTTCCTGGCCCTGTGCGGTGGTGAACCAGTTGGAGCCGATCAGCTGGACCTGCTCGTCCATGAGCCACTTCACGTCCACGGGCAACCGGTCGGCCACGCCCCCGACGTTGACCACCTTGCCGCCCCGGCGGACACCCTGCATCGAGTCGAGCATCGTCTCGACCGGGGCCTTTGCCCCCAGGGCGCTGATGACGAAGTCCGCCCCCTCGCCGCCGGTGCGGGACTTGGCCCACTCGCCGGTGGAGCCCTCGCCCAGCCGCATGACTTCGATCCGGTCCGGGGCCAGTTCCTTGACACGCTTGAGGAGCTCCTCGTTGCGGCCGGTTCCGAGGACCTTGGAGACGCCCGAGGCCAGCGCGAGGAGGGTGGAGGCGACGCCGAGAGTGCCGGTGATTCCGTCGATCAGCGCGACCTGGCCGGGGCCGGCCGCGGCGTGCTTGAGGGCTCCGTAGGAGGTGCCGATGTAGCCGAGCTTGCCGGCCTGCTCGAACGTCATGTTGTCCGGGATGTTGACGATCGAGTACTGCGGGGCGGTCATGTACTCCGCGAAGCCGCCGTAAGGGTAGAGGTCGAAGATCCGCTGGCCGTCACGGGACGTGCTGAAGTAGCCGTTCAGCGTGAAGTAGCGGCACCGGCTGAGTTCGCCGCCGCGGCACACCTGGCAACTGCCGCAGGACCGCAGGGGGCTCACATAGACCCGGTCGCCGGGCTTGGTGTTGAGTACGGCCTCGCCGACCGCCTCGACCACACCCGTGGGATCCAGGCCGAAGATCGCGGGGAGCTTGGGCAGCGGCTGGTGCGGGTACCAGGTGGGCCAGTTGTTGATCACGTTGGCCATGTTCGGCACGATCCCGCACGCCTTGACCCGCACCAGCACGTCGGTCGGCCGTGGGGTGGGCACGTCGATCGTGTCCACGGACATCGGCTCACCGAGCGCGTGCAGTCGTGCAGCGAGCATTTTCGCCATTGAAATACTCCTGAATTGATGAGCCGTACGGTGCCGATGACTACGAATTCGGGAAGGGGTCCTGGTAATTGGCCTCAAGGTCGATGTCCAGCAGCCCCATGATGCGGACGCCGGAGTTGTACCAGGCAATGGACAATGACAGTTCGACCATCTGCCGGTCCGTCAGAAGGTCGGCGGCGGCACGCCATGTCTCCTCCGACACATCGACCCGGAGCGTGGATTCTCTGGCGAGGCGCATCACCGCCTTCTCCGTCACGTCGAACAGGTCGGACGACTCGAAGTCGGCCACCGCCGCGAGCTGTTCCTCTGTGAGCCCCGCCTTGAGACCGTGCGACTGGTGGTGCGCGACCTCGTACGCGGACCGGGTCGCGTGACCTACGGTGAGAATGGCCAGCTCGCGCAGTTTCGGGCTGAGGTCGGCGGCCCGCAGCGAGTTGGCGTAGGTCAGGAAGGCGTCCAGCTGGGTGGGGGCGTTGGCGAGGGCGAGGAAGATGTTCGCGGTCGGTACCTTGCGTTCGGTCTCCAGCCGGTCGTACAGCGGCTTCATCGACTCGTCCGCGTCCTCGCGGCGCAGGTAGGGCACTCGTGCCATGGCGTCTCCTTGGGGGACTGACATGCGAAGGGTCGGGGGAAGGGAACCTGCGAAAGGTCAGGGGAGGGGCTGTTCGAGCAGGAACCGCTCCAGCGACATGGGCTTCGGTGGTTCGGCCGGCGGGATCTGGGGCGCGCCGACGAAGGGCGACGCCTCGAAGTACCACTTCTCCAGGGCCGGCAGGCCCCAGCGGGCGTTGGTGCTCAGCGATGCAGCGTCCCAGCGGACGGGCTCGATCTCGGTGTCGATCGTCTGGTAATGGCTGTTGAAGACCTCCACCCGGTGGCCGTCGGGGTCGCGGAGGTAGACGAAGAGCATCCCGCCCGGACCGTGCCGTCCGGGGCCCCGCTCCACGCCGTCGCCGTAGCCGAGGATGCCCGCCCAGTCGCAGGCGGTGAAGATGTCGCGGCTCTCGGAGACGGTGTAGGCGAAGTGGTGCAGGGCGGGACCGGTGTTCTCCACGATCGCCAGGTCCAGACAGGTGCCCTTGCGGTACATGAACGCACCCAGCAACGTGTCGCCGTGCTCCAGGTACTCCGAGTTGCGGAAGCCGAGCTCGCTGTAGAACGCGCACAGCTCAAAGGTGTCGGGCGCGAAGACCTGGTAGTGGTCCAGCCGCTGCGCGTGGGCGCCCTTGTACCGCTCGAAGTCGATGTGCAGCCGAGGCCTGGTCTCCATGTGCGCGCACAGTTCCAGTGGCGTACCGATGGGGTCGCTGACGTGCAGGGTGCGGCCCTGGTACGGGACGTCGACCCACTCGGCGGGCAGCCCCCGGTCACGGAACCAGGCGTACGCGAGATCGAGGTCCTCGTCGAAGAAGACCCGGAAGCCGATCCTCCGGCACGAGCCCGCGCCCTCCTCGTCCAGCTCCAGAACGAGGCTGTGGTGACAGGCTTCGGCCAGGCCGCGCAGATAGCACGTGCGCTCGTCCTCATCGCTGACGACGAGACCCAGCGCGTTCACGTAGAAGTTCCGGCTCTCGGCCAGATCGGCGACCGTGAGACGGACGTGGCTGGAGCGGGTGATGTTGAAACTCGGGCGCAGATTGACGGGTGGCAGCATGCGGGCCTCCGTGCTCCGATCGGCTCTGGAATGCGATGACTGTAATACTTCGATGCGTTTTACGGCTTGGCCGCAATGGGCCCTGATCCGGCGAATGTGAGGGCGGACCACCCGCTGAATTCCGCGGATTCACCGAGGGACTCCTCGATGCGCAGAACCTCGTTCCATTTCGCCATGCGCTCGGAGCGCGTGAACGAGCCGACCTTCAGCTGGCCCGCGTCCCATCCGACACTGAGATGGGCAATGGTGATGTCCTCGGTTTCCCCGGAACGCGCCGAGACGATCGTGCCGAAGCCGGCATCCTTTCCAGCACGCAGCGCCTGGAACGCCTCTGTGACCGTTCCGGCCTGGTTCGGCTTGACGAGAACGGCGTTCACCGCTCCGGCGGTTGCCGCCGCCTCCACCCGCTTGGCGTTCGTGACCAGGTAGTCGTCGCCGATCACCTGGCAGCGGTGGCCGTAGCGCCGGGTGAACTCCAGCATGCCGTCATGGTCGTCCTCGCCCACCGGGTCCTCGACGGACAGGATCGGATACTGCTCGATCCAGCCGCCCAGCATGTCGATCAGCTCTTCGGTGCCGAGGGTGCGGTCGTCCAGGGCCAGCGTGTACCGCCCGCCACTGCCGAACTGCGAGGCGGCGACGTCCAGTGAGATGCCCACCTGGGTCGAGGGAGTGAAGCCCGCGGTCTTGATGGCGCGGGTCAGTGTCTCCAGCGCCTCCTCGTTGGAGTCGAACGCGGGCCAGAATCCGCCCTCGTCGGCCACTCCCTGTGCCTTGCCCGCCCGACGCATGAGGCTTCCGGCCGCCCGGTAGATCTCCGCGGTCCAGTCCAGCGCTTCCGAGAAGCTTGCTGCCGCAGGGCACATCACCATGAAGTCCTGTACGTCGACCCGGCGGTCCGCGTGGGCGCCGCCGCCGAAGATCTGGATCTCCGGCAGCGGGATGCGGACCGGTCGGCCGCCCGCCAGGTGTTGCCACAGCGGTACGCGAGCCGACGCGGCGGTGGCGTGCAGGATGGCCATGGACGTGGCCACGATCGCGTTGCCGCCGAGACGGCTGCGGTCGGGGGTTCCATCGAGGTCCACCAGGAGACGGTCGACGGTCTCCTGGTCGGTCGCGTCGAGATCCATGAGGGCGGGCGCGAACTCGTGGTTCACCGAGCCCACCGCGCGGTGGACGTCGAACCCGCCGAAGCGGTCGCCGCCGTCGCGCAGATCGAGCGCTTCGCCCTGCCCCGTCGAGGCTCCTGCCGGCGCGATGGCCCGCCCGATCGCACCGTCCGCCAGGTGGGCTTCGACCTCGACGGTCGGCCGGCCACGTGAATCCCACACCCTGCGGCCGTGGAGTTTGGCGATCCGCGCGTCTGTCATGGCGGTGCAACCTTTCGGAGTTCGGACGATCGGAGGAAGGGCGGTGTCTCGTGCCGGCGCCGGTCACGGTGGGGCGGACGCCCCGGAGATCTGAGGCGTGTGCAAGGTCCTCGCTGACGAACCGGTGGGGGTCGAATCAGCGGTGTGACTTCCGGACCGGGTGCCGGGTACTACCGGTGTCGGCGGCGGGCGAAGTGTCGTACGGCTCTCTTCGCCGTCGTGCCGGAGTCGACCCGGGGCTTACGGGTGCGAAGGGCGATGACGAAGATTGCTCGCTCATCGCGGCTGGCATGCTAACGATAGCGCAATCGTGCGAAGTGTCGGCGTCGATGTCAAGGGGGTAGCTAGCACTGTGCACCTGCGGGCAAGGGGTTTGCTTCGCTCTATTGGTTCACTGGCGAGTCAATGCTATCGTTCGCACGATTCCGCTCCGGCGATGACTCCGGCGGGCCTGCGCTCTTCCTGGACGGACGGACAGCACAGGAAAGGGGCGGGTCCGCCGGGCCCGGCCGCGGCCGAAGAGAAAGCGAGCCCGATATGGCACCCGATGCCTCTGTGGCGCCGATGACCCTCACCACCGTGGTGGCCAGTACTCGTCCCGGACGGGTGGGCAGGTCCGTCGCGGACTGGTTCACGGCCCGGGCGGCTGAGTACGACGAGTTCGAGGCGCACACCGTCGACCTGCAGGAACTCGCTCTGCCCTTCTTCGACGAGCCGCATCCGCCCGCCCTACGGCAGTACACGAAGAGTCACACCCGTGAGTGGAGCCGGATCGTCGACGCGTCGGACGCGTTCGTGTTCGTCACCCCGGAGTACAACGGCGGCTTCCCCGCCCCGTTGAAGAACGCGTGGGACTACCTCGTCGTGGAGTGGCAGCACAAGCCGGCCGGCTTCGTGAGCTATGGAGGTGTCTCGGCGGGCACCCGGGCGGTGCAGATGGGCAAGCAGGTCGTCGCGAATCTGAGGATGCTGCCGATCGGTCCGACCGTGAGCATCCCGTTCGTCAACGAATGCGTCGAGGACGGAGCCTTCCGGCCCGGCAAGATTCACGAGACCGCTGCCGAGCAGGTGCTCGACGAGCTCGTACGCACCGCCCGTGTCATGCGCCGGTTGCGCAGCGGAGCGTACTGACCTGCCGCCGGACACACGGAAGGCGCCCGGAGCAGTGAGCTCCGGGCGCCTTCCGTGGATGGGGTGGGCGCCGCCCGCGGTTCAGCGGGGCCTGGACGGAGCCGGGCCGCCGGGGGGCGCCGTGCTGCCGCGCAGGACCAGTGATCCGGGGGAGACCGACGTGTACGGGCCGTCGTTGCTCGGCTTGGTCTTGAGGCGGCGCATCATCCACAGGGCGCAGCCGGCGGCCATCTCCTGGATCGGCAGGCCGATCGTGGTCAGTCCCGGACCCCACCAGGAGAAACCCGGCTCGTCCCCGAACCCGACCACGGACAGTTCCCCGGGCACCTTCACACCCTGCTTGGACAGCTCCTCCAGGACGCCGAGGGTGAGCTGGATCGATCCCAGTACGAGCGCGGTGGGCGCATCCGGCTCCTTCAGCAGCCGGCGCACTGCCTGGCGGCCGTGGTCCACGGACGACGGCGGTCCCAGCTCCGTCCGTCCGGCATCGTCCGGGAGGCCGCCTTCGTGAAGAGCGCTGCGGAAGCCCTCCAGGCGGTCCGCACCCGTGGGTAGTTCGACCGGGCCGCCCAGGTAGGCGATGCGGGTGTGCCCCAGCTCCACGAGATGGGCGGTGGCCCGGCGCAGTGCCTCACGGTCGTCCACGCCGAACCACTGGGAGCCGAGCGACGGGTGGCGGCGTAGCAGCTGCAGGTGCGGCATCGTGCGCAGGAGTTTGACGGAGTCGCTGTGCGGGCGCGCGGTGGGCACGATGATGACGCCCGCCACGCGGGTCGCGGACAGCTCCCGCAAATGGCGCAGCTCCACCATCCGGTCGTCGTCGGTCTCCGAGAGCATCAGCTGGTAGCCCTCGGCCTCCATGCTCTTGGACAGCTCGTGCGCGATGGTCGAGTAGAAGCTGTTACGGATGTCCGGGATCACCAACGCGACCACATTGCTGGACGCGCCCCGCATCATCCGCGCAGCGCGGTTGCCGACGTAGCCCATCTCGGAAGCGGCCTGGCGGACCCGGAACTTGGTCTCCTCGCTGATGCGGGAGTCGTCGGAGAGTGCCCGGCCGACCGTCGAGACGGAGAGTCCGAGGCGTTCGGCGATGTCCTTGGTGGTGATCACGTACTGGGCCCCCTCGGGTGACTTGTCCCGTGCCGCTTACTTTCCGTGTGCCAACGATAGCGTTCGCGTCGCGCTCTGTGGTCGGAGAGGAGGGGCCTCGGGTTGATCATTGCCGTTGTGCTAACGTTAGCACTGCTGGATGGGCCGTGCAGCCGTCCCCGGCTGCCTAGTTGCGGAGGTATTCCGTGCGGATCGTCAGGTATGCCGTCGACGGTGTGCGTCACTACGGTGAACTGGAAGTCGGTGACGCCCGAATCGCCAGATTCGAGGGTGATCCCTTCACCGGGCTGTCCCCTACGGGGCACATTGACAAAGCCGACGACGTGGTCGTTCTCCCGCCGCTCGAGCGGCCCCGGATCTTCGGATTCGCCTACAACTACGCCTCACACGTTGACGAGACCGACCGTGAGGTTCCGGAAGTTCCCGTGTGTTTCATGAAGCCGAGCACGGCGGTTGTGGGGCCGGGTGACGCCATCGTCTATCCGGCGGACGGCGAACTGATTCATTTCGAGGGCGAGTTGGTTGTCGTCATCGGAAAGGAAGCCCGCCATGTGAAGCCCACCGAGGCCCACGAGTACATCCTCGGCTACACCTGCGGCAATGATGTCAGCGATCGCATCGTCCAGCGCAAGGAAAGCAAATACGGAACGCTTCTGATCGGAAAGGGGCAGGACACCTTCGCTCCCCTCGGACCGGTCATCGCGACCGAACTCGACCCCTCGGGACTGTCGCTGACGACGCGTGTGAACGGCACCGTCGTGCAGTCGGCGAGTACGGCCGACCTGCTGCTCGCCGTCCCCGACATCGTCAGCTACCTCAGCCGCTATCTGACGCTGCTGCCCGGCGACGTGATCATGACTGGTACGCCTTCCGGTGTCGGGCCGATCCGTCCTGGTGACGAGGTCGAGGTGGAGATCGAGGGCATCGGCGTCCTGCGCAATCCGGTCGTGGCCGAGAGCTTCTGACTCGGGATGCCCGCGGGGCCTGCCCACCGCTCGGCGGTGGGCAGGCCCCGCGGCATGTCGGCGGTGCGCCACCGTGTCCTGCCCATGGTGTGTCGCCGTGTCGCGCCAGGTTCGCCCGGTGCGACACGGCGACAGATGTCCTGCGGATGGGCTCGCTAGCGGACCGCGTTGTTGAACTGCGACGTGCGGACGAAGATGAGGGCGGCGACGGCCAACAGCGGCAGGACCGTGACCTGCAGCAGCCCGGCCTGGCTCCAGCCGAAGGAGTCCACCAGGGCGGCGAAGAGCAGGCCCGAGAACGCCGCCGGCCCGTAGTAGCTGGAGACGAAGAGGCCGGAGGCGCGTCCGATCTGTTCGGGGCGGACGGCCCGCTGGATCGCGCTGTTGGTGTTGGGGTAGATGAAGCCCAGCCCGAAGGCGCCCATGAGGAAGGCGAACACGCACTGCACGCCGACGCCGGCCTGCGTTTCGTAGATGCACACACTGATGGCGGAGACGGCCAGCAGGCTCACGATCAGCAGGGTGCGCTGGTTCACCCGGTCTCCGAGCCAGCCGCCGAAGATGGCCGTCATGCCTCCGAACCCGAGAAGGCTCATGGCCAGCGCGGCCTGCTCGGTGCTGTAGTGCAGCGAGGTGATGAGGTACGTCGGGTAGAGACCGAGGAACCCGTAGATGGCCACACCGCTGACGACCGAGTGGACCGCCAGCGCGATGGTGTTGCGGTTGTAGGCGGAGGTCGGCATGTGCTCGTAGGTCTTCGTCGCGACGACCTTCTCCACGGAGGTCTCGGTCAGGCCGGTCTTCACGAGGAACAGGGAGACGGCCGCGATCAGCAGCCCGGCCGCGCCGAACACGTAGAAGGGCGAGTGCCAGGTGCCGTGCGTGCTCATGAGCCGGACGCCGATCAGCGGGGCGATGAAGACGCCGATGGAGTAGCCCGCACCGATGACACCGAAGGCGAGGCCGCGCCGGTGAGCGAAGAAGGCGCCCATCGCCGCGAAGATGGCGGCTGACTGCATGCCCTCTCCGAAGCCCGAGACCACCCGGTACGCACTCATGTCGGCGAAGCCGGTCGCCAGCGGAGTGGCCATCGTGCCCAGGGAGTAGATCACGATGCTGACCAGCAGCACGGTCTTGCGGCGGAAGCGGTCCAGGAGATAGCCCGCGGGAAGGCCGGCCAGGGCCATGCCGAGGGTGAAGTTGGTTGCCAGTAGTCCGCCCTGCTCCAGCGAGAACCCGTAATCCTCACGGATGTTGGGCAGCAGGGGAGGGAAGACCTGGCGGTCCATGGCGTTGACCATGTAGGAGAGGACGATCAGCAGGAAGCCCACCGCGATCATGGGGCGGGAAAGGGGAGGCCGGTTGCGTTCCTGTGTTTCGCCGGCGGGCACCGCGCTGGTGTCGACTTGCGCTGCGTGAGTCATAGCGGCTCCTGAGGAGGAATTGGCCGCGGCAGGCCACGGCGGATCCATCGCCTGCACGGGGCTGTGCGGGCGATGACGAGAAGCGGTGAGCTGAACACGGACTTGAGTCGGCGACGGCGAGGGTTTCGCCGGTCGGCGGAATGCGGGAGGTGGGCTGCCGTGCGGTCGGACACCGCATGCGAATTCAGCCGTATACCGCCCGTCGGGACGTCCGTGGCTATGGCGTCTTCGACAGCCGGACCTCGTGTGGACACTCGTTGGTCACACGGTCGGTGCTGGCAGAAACCATGAAGGGAAGTCCTTGGCCCGTCAAGATGCGAACAGTGGATTTCTTCGGCGGTCCTCCTTTTCCTGTGGTGACGGGGCTCCGCCGCTCTGAAATGGGTGCTGCCGCCAGGCGCCGAAGATCAGGTGACCGCCGCACTCTTGACGCGTCGAAGACCGTGAATGCTATCGTTAGCATCACGTGGCTGTGACAAAGTGACTCGACATGCCCCGGCACCTCGTGACCCGTTCCAGGGGCGTACTGCCGCACCTGCCCGACCACAAGTCGGCGAGCGTCGGCGACACCCGACCCGAGCCCAGCGACCCCTTCCCTTCCACCCGTGGCGGCCGGCGACTCATCGGACATACCGTCGGCCGCCCTCAAAGGTGGCAATCAGAACCCGCTCACCGGACACGACCGAGCCCGACGCCCGTCTGTCCGCCGCGGCCGCACGATCATGCGAGGACGATCTGCTATGAACCCATCGAGCCGCCCGGCAACTGTGCTGCTCACCGACTACGCCTGGCCCGACGACTCCGTGGAGCGATCGATCATCGAAGGCGCGGGCCACACCCTCGTGACCGGCCCTGCCGAGCCCGCCTCCGCCGAGGCCATCGAGGAATTGGTGGCCGAGCATCGGCCCGCCGGGATCCTGACCTGCTGGGCGCCCGTCTCCGCCACCGCGATCGGCACCACGCCGGACCTGCGGATCGTGGCCAGGCTCGGTGTCGGCCTCGACAACATCGCCGTGGACGCCGCCACCGAGCGGGGCGTGTGGGTCACCAACGTGCCGGACTACTGCGTCGAGGAGGTCTCCGACCACGCCGTCGGCATGGTGCTGGCCTGGACACGTGGCCTCGCGGTGTTCGACCGGGAGGTCCGTGCGGGCCACTGGGACCCCGCGAGCGCCCGGCTGCGCCGTCTGTCGGCGCTGACTTGCGGCGTCGTCGGGTACGGGCGGATCGGGCGCGCCACGGTACGCAGGCTCGGCGGGTTCGGCTGCCGGATCCTGGCGCATGACCCACACCCGCCGAAGGACGCCCCCGGAGTGGAGATGGTGGGCCTGGAGGAACTGCTCCGCCGCAGCGACGTGGTGATCCTGCACGTGCCGCTCACACCCGCCACGCACCACATCGTCGGAGCCGAGCAGCTGGCGCTGATGAAGCCGGGCGGCCTGCTGGTCAACGTCAGCCGGGGCGGCCTGGTGGACACCGACGCGGTGACCAAGGCGCTCGACACCGGGCACCTGGACGGGGCCGCCTTCGACGTCCTGGAGACCGAGCCGCACGTCCCCGACGAGCTGCTGGACCAGCCGGGCGCGCTCCTCACTCCGCACGTGGCCTTCTCCTCCGACGCGTCGGTCACCGAACTGCGCCGCCGCGCCGCCGAGGAGGTCGTACGGATCCTTGCGGGCGAGGCGCCGGCCCACGCATGCAACACCCCCAGCGGCCCGAGCACCGGTGCGGGTGACCGGTGATGAGCCCGACCTCCGCGCAGGTCAGCCCGGATCCCGCACTGGCCGACTTCCTGCTCGCCCACAAGCTGGCCGGGCCCGGCGAAGCCGCGCACTGGACCCCGCTGGCCGGTGGCGTCTCGTCCGACCTGTGGCGGGTGGACCTGCCGGGACGGTGCCTGTGCGTCAAGCGGGCGCTGGCCCGGCTTCGCGTCGCCGCCGACTGGCAGGCGCCCGTGTCGCGCAACGCCTTCGAATGGGCGTGGATGCGATTCGCATCCCGGCACCAGCCGGACAGTGTGCCCGAGCTGCTGGCCCACGACGCCGAAGCCGGCCTCTTCGCGATGGCTTTCCTGCCCCCCGAGGGATACCCGGTGTGGAAGGCACAGTTGCTCGACGGTCAGGTGGAGACGGCGACCGCCGCGGCCGTCGGACGACTGCTCGGCAACCTGCACGCGGCGAGCGCGGGCGATGCCACCCTCGCCGAGGAGTTCGCCACCGACGACAACTTCCACGCGCTGCGCATCGAGCCGTACCTGCTGGCCACCGCTGCCGCACACCCCGATCTCAGTGACATCCTCCAAGGCCTCGCCGACCGCACGGCCGACACACACCTCGCCCTGGTGCACGGCGACGTCAGCCCCAAGAACATCCTCGTCGGCGCCTCGGGGCCTGTGCTGCTGGACGCCGAGTGCGCCTGGTATGGAGACCCGGCCTTCGACCTGGCCTTCTGCGTCAACCATCTGCTCCTGAAGAGCCTCGTCGTGCCCGGCCACCGAGCCGAACTCCTCGGCTCCGCCCGGGTGCTGGCCGAGGAGTACGTCCGGTGCGTCGACTGGGAGCCCGTGCCCGTGCTCGAGGCGCGGGCCGCATCACTGCTGCCGGCGCTGCTGCTGGCACGCGTGGACGGTAAGTCCCCGGTGGAGTACCTCACGGATGACCTGCACCGGCATTTCGTGCGGACAGTGGCGTCGGCCCTGCTCCGGGCACCCGCCCTCACGATGGCGGATGTCCTGGACGCCTGGGCGACCGCGCTCAAGTCCCCGACCGAAACCGGCAGCCGCATACGCGACTGACCCAACCGACTCGACGGATCCGGCGGACCAGGCGGATCCGCCGGAACCGACCGAGGAGACACACATGCGCAGAGTCGTCACCGGCCATGACGAGAACGGGAAGTCCGTCGTCGTCAGCGACTGCCCCGTGCCGCGCAGCCGGGAGTTCACCAGCCTGCCGGGCTGGGTGTCCCGCCTGCCATGGGCCACCGAACCCGGCGAGCAGGTCGGCCGGACCGGGGAGGACCCCACGCCGAAGGTCACCAGCCTGCTCCCGGCGCCCGGCGGCACACGATTCATCGTCCTGACCTTCCCGCCGGACGCCGCGATGGCCGACCCGGCGTTCGACCCCGACGCCTTCGACCGCGAACAGCGGGCCGACTCGCCCGGCATCGCCGAACTCATCGGGCCCGACGGCATGCACACCACGCCGACCGTCGACTACGGCATCGTGCTGCAGGGCGAGATCGTCCTCGAACTCGACGACGGCCACCTCACCCGGCTCTCGGCAGGGGACATCGTGATCCAGAACGGCACCCGCCACGCCTGGCGCAACCACGGCGACCAGCCGGTCACGATGGCCTTCGTCCTCGTCGGCGCGGAATGTGGTCGCTGACAGAGCAGGAGCGGCTGCGATCCCGAAGCCGGGGAAGTCCTCTCCATGTGAAGCGACCATGGCGGACACGTGTGGCTTCGTAGTCGAGGGTTCTCGTCGACCGAGGTGCACCGGTTCTGGGCGGCGACGGTCGTGGCCGGTCCCAGCGAGAAGTCTCCGCCTGTGGCACCGGCCCATGACACGCTGTCAGCCGAAGTACCGGCCCGTTCATCTGCGGCCACCCAGGAGCTGATTGCCGCCCTGTGAGCCGAAGGTCCTGGGGCGGGGTGCTGGACTTGGTGGGGCGACTCTGACGTCCCGACGACGAGCGGTGCTGTGGCGCGCCATCAGATCCAGGAGGCCGCTGTCCATGCCTTCGGCGCACAAATGGCTACCGGAACTCCCCAGACAGTCCCTGCGGGTGTCGCGTTCGACGGCACCGCGGACTGCGGGTGAGTACTCGCCGCCGAACGGCCGCTGCTCAAGCCGCTGCCCGACGAGCCGTTCGAGACCGGCCGCTGGTCGAGCCCGCGGGTGAACCGCTACGGGACAGGTCAGCGTCCGCACCAACCGCTACTCGGTGCCAGTACGGCTGACCGGACGGCAGGTGCGGGTCTTGCTGCACGCCTCCGAAGTGGTCATCTACGACGGCCGCACGGAGGTCGCCCGGCATGAACGCCTGGTCGCCAAGGGAGGGGCGCGCCTCGAACTCGACCACTACCTGGAGGCCCTGCTGCGGTCCGCAAGGCGCACGGTGACGCAACCGGGACGCGGACACTGATCGAGGTCCTGTTGCTGCACCGGCACATGGCCCACGAACACGTGGTGGCCGGCATCGCGGCGGCCTTGGGCGCCGGGGCCCTGACCGCGGACGCGATTGCGCTGGAGGCCCGCAAGGCCGCCGAGGCCGACGACCCGCACACCGCCGAGGACCAGACGGAGGAGCCGGAGCCCTCGCCGGTGTCCGCGTACTCATCAGCGTGCTCAGTGAGGTATGGATGAACGTGCCCAGTTGGACGACAGTGTGCGTGTCAGCCTCAAGGTCGCGCCATGCTGAGGTGCGGTGTGGCCTGGGCGGGCACGTCGCAGGCGGCCTTTATCGCAGCAGCGGTTCCATGTGGAGCGCGGCGTCGCCGGCCGCCTGGTCGGGAGTCCGGCCGCTCTCACGGGCGACCATGTACGCGGCGTACCAGTCCCACCAGTTGTGCTCCGGGGCCGTTGCCTCGTACAGACCGTGGTGCTGCTCGGTCTCACGCAAGAGTTCTGTCAACGCGGTGACGTTCATGGCGAAACTTCCTCCGTCGTCCCGGAATCACCGTCCGGGCAGTCGCACCTGGACCTCTTGCAGCAACCACCCATTGCCGTCCGGGTCACTGAACGAGGCGTATGAGCCGTAGCTGCGACGCTCTGGATCGGGGCCGTCCACCGGCTCCTGGACGCCGTTGTCGTAGACGTTGTGGAAGACCTCGCTCACGTCAACGCCCCTGTCGACCAGGTCGGCGCGGGCTCGGTCGATGTCGGAGACCACGAGGTAGAGACCCTGGGCGGAGCCCGGTGCCACGGAGGTGACCCCACGGCCGAAGATAACCGAGCTCACAGACCCCGGTGGCGTCACCTGCACGATCCGGAACTCCGAGCCGGCTTCGTAGTCCGCGTCGAGCCGCCACCCCAGGCTCCTGTAGAAGCGCAGGGCACGGTCGACGTCAACGACCGGGATGACGATGACCTCAAGGCTCATATTGATGGTCGGATCTTGTACGACGTCCGTTGCGCCGTCCTTATGTGCTTGCAGGGTGCTCACATCGACCTCCCGTGACGGATGCCGGTTATGACCCCTGATAAGCCGCCAGCGGCGGGAACCCGAGCGCCGACTCTGGGTCATCCGTGACCGGCAATATCACAATTCTCGCTCAATGGGTAAAATCTGGCTCGACGAGCCCATACTCCCCGGTGTGGAGGTCGCGGTGTCCGGCCAAGAACCGGGAGTCCGGCTCCGGACCAGGCGTGTCATGTCGAGCACAAAGTGCGTCAGGCCGACGACTTCTCACCGGGCGGCACCCGGGGTATCACGTTCGCGCCCGAAAGGTGGAACCGCTGGTCACGTACGGTCCCGGGGCAGTCGCTGCCCGTGACGGTCGGCGACTGCAGCGTGCGAACGGCTGCCCACCAGCAACCCTCCGCACGTCAGGAACCGGGCACGTTCATCCGTACGTGATTGAGCACGTTCATGTGTACGCCGACAGCCGGTGGCCTCGTTGACCGCCCGCCGGCTGGCCCGGCTGCCCGCCAACACCCAGCCGCTGCCGTCGCTGGCCGGCTACGACGCGCTGCTGCGACATCCCCGGCCCGCCACCGTCCGTCCCCAGGGGGAACCGCCGTGAGTGCTCAACGCCATCGGGGCCTGACCGAGCAGGCCGCCGACGCTGCCATCGACTCCGCCTGCGGGATGCTGCGGCTGCCCACGATCCGGGCCCAGTTCCCCGACGCCGCCGGCTCGGCGGCCCGCGAGCAGATGACGTATCGCGGGTTCCTTGCCGAACTGCTGATGGCCGAGTGCGACGACCGGGCCCGCCGACGCCCGAGCGGCGGAGCAAAGCGGCCGGCTTCCCCCGCCAGAAGTCCCTGCGGGACTTCTCCTTCGACGCCAACCCCAACACCGACCCGGCCGTGATCCACACCCTGGCCTCCTGCGAATGGATCAAGAAGGGCGAGCCGCTCCGCCTGATCGGTGACTCCGGCACCGGCAAGTCGCACCTGCTGATCGCGCTGGGCACCGAGGCCGCCACGGCCGGTTTCAGGGTCCGCTACGTGTTGGCCGCCAAGCTCGTCAAAGAACTCGTCGAGGCCGCCGACGAACGCCAGTTGACCAAGGCCAACGCCCGCTACGGCCGCGTTGATCTCCTCGCGATCGACGAACTCGGCTACATGGAACTCGACCGCCGCGGCGCTGAACTGCTGTTCCAGGTCTTGACTGAGCGGGAAGAGAAGGCGTCGGTGGCCATCGCTTCCAACGAATCGTTCGGAGGGTGTACGAAGACCTTCGCCGATCCCCGGCTCTGCGCGGCAATCGTGGACCGGCTCACCTTCGGCGGCAACATCATCGAGACCGGCACCGACTCCTACCGCCTCGCGCACGCCAAGGCCCAGCAGGACAGCGGCTGAGCGCAGCCGCCGCCGCGGTCATACCCCGGAGGTTCCGCTGGCGCGGACCCGGGCCAGCACCTGGTCGGCCAACTCCTGCGGGGTCAACTCGCCGTCCAGGAACACCGTGTCGCTGGGCAAGGTGTCGGCTGCGGCCATGCACGGCTCGATCCTGGCCTTGCACCAGCGCCGAACCTTCTCGTCCTGCTCAGGGCTGTCCGGGGTGAAGCTCCGGCCATCGATCCGCTGCTCCAGAACCTCTCGGGAGACCTTGAGGAAGAAGTGGTGGACGTCGATGCCCGCATCCTTCAACGCGCCGAAGATCTCACCGACATAACCGGGATTGACCAAGGTCATGGGGACCAGGACCGGGCGGCGATACTCCTCGACCAGGCCCACCGCCAGGTCGGCGACCTGCCGACGCCACAGCCGAAGGTCCTGGAAGTCGCCGGTCGGCACCTCCACGATCTCCCGCAGCACATAGCCGACCATCTCCGGGTCATAGACCAGCACTTCGGGCCAGCGCGGACGCAACTCGTCCACCAGCGTGGTCTTCCCACTGCCGAACGCACCGTTCACCCAGACGATCAACGCGATCCTCCCCGCCCCGTTGCCATGCCCCCGCGTCGGGCCCGGCATGTCCGATCAGCATGCCGCGCGGTCTGGGTGGGGCCGAACTCCACTGCCAGATCAGGTCCGAAAGATCACTAAGTGGGGCCGAAACCCGCTGCCGAGCGGAGCCGGCTCACGTTGTCGAATCCGGGACGTTCACGCGATCGGCCAACACACGTGGCGGCGGCATGTGTCCACATAAGCGGCGGGCGAGGCGGACAAGTGTCATGGCAGGTGTCTTCTGCACCCGGTTCAGGGCGAGGTGACGCTTTTCGGACGTCTCTGGCTGGAGCCGCACCCGTAGCGGCGGGAGCCTTCCGCCACCTGACTGTGGCCCGCCTCGTGTGTCGTCGGCGGTTCGGCCAGCCCGACCGCCGACCGACCACGTAAAGGGCTCTGCAGTTGTGGAGCTGCGTCATGTAAGTCGGCAAGGGGCGGCATAGGGTCACTTTGCCGCTTCAGGAGCCGTCGTCCGTCTCGGTCTGCGGCGAGGACGGTCAGGGCGAGCAGGGCGAGCAGGGCGAGTGTGATGTGCCGGTGCCAGGAGGTCCAGTGGCTGACCTCGTAGTGGGTGAGTCCGACCTGGCCCTTGGCCGCTTGGAAGCATTCCTCGATGCTCCGGCGGGCACCGGCGACGCGGACCAGCAGGTGGTGGTGGCTGTCGGTGCCGGTGTGGATCCAGGCCCAGTCGTAGTACCGCGGCCCCTTCGCGCCGTTGCCGGCGCTGTGCCGCTGCCAGGCCGTGGCGGGCAGTCGAGCGGCGACGGTGTCCGCGCGGACGGCAGTGCGGCCGTGGTTGATTCTCACTCGCATCGGGCAGGCGACGGCCAGCACGTAGCCGGTGCCACGTGCCTCAAGGGCGGCACGCAGCTGGGGGTCCTGTCCGTAGGCTTCGTCGGCGGTCACCCAGGGGGCGGTGATCCCGGCGTCCAGGCGGCAGCGATCATCTCCGAGGCTAAACGGGGCTTGGTGGCGAGTTGCACCGTCTCGGGTATCCCAGCTGCGGTGCGGCGCTCAGGGCCATGGGACCAGGAGCGTTCCGGGAGGTAGAGCCGTCGGTCGATCAAGGCCCGGCCCCGGCTGGTGGCCAGAGCGAGGAACACGCCGACCTGGGCCTTCTCGATGCGTCCCGCAGTGCGGGTGTACTGCCTCTGCACCCCTGCCGAGGACTGGCCCTTGTTGAGGAAGCCGGTCTCGTCCACGATCAAGACACCGTCCTCGGCGCCGAGGTGTTCAGTGGCGTAGGCGCGTACCTCGTCGCCGTCCGGACCGGACCGCATCGGCATCCAAGCGGGCGTGGCGCAGCAAACGCTGCATCGGCCCGGGCCGGGTGTGGCCCGCCTGCTCGGCCGGCTGCCAGCAGTTCTTCCGTTCGACGTTCGAACGGCAGCCCGGGCAGGTAGGAGCGGGGCCGCGGCCCGGGGCCCAACTCGCCCGAACCGGCCCGCGATTCGGGCCATGACCCGGTCGAACATCGCCCGCCAGCGGGCAGGGTCCACGCTATGGCCTGTGGCCACCGCACGATCTTCAGGAGTCCACACAACTCCCGGTGATCACGCGGTGGTCGTACCGGTTCTCGGCCGGGCCCACCACGAGATCGGGAAGTCGGAACTGAAGGCGCCTGTAGAGACGCTCGGGTGTGCGAGCCCGGTCCCGCGTCGTCAGCCGAGGGCGTCGAGCAACTCGCGCTCGCGCTGCGCGCTAAGGCCTGCGCGCCTTTCCCGGTCCAGCCCTTGCTCGCGTTCCCAGCGCAGCGTGTCGGCCAGCATCTCCGACGGGGGCCGGTGACGCAGCCCCGCGGCGCGCGCCGAGGAGCCGTCCCGGGTCGACCACCCTTCCCAGCCCGGCTCGACCAGCCACATCGCCAGCGATTCGGACCCCATGTACTGGGCCACGCCGTTGGCGAGCAGCCACGCCGTTTCGGCGGTGACCACCGGACCGGTGTGCCCGCCGGCGGCGCGGGACAGCTCGATCCACTCTTCGAACGGAACGACCGGGCCGACGGCGTTGTACGTGCCGGTGGTTCCCGTCTCCGCGGAGTCGAGCAGCCAGGAGGTGAGGTCCCGCACGTCGACCACCTGGGTGGGCATGGCCGGTGTGTCGGGGACCAGCATCGGACCTCGCGGATCGCGTGCGGCGCGGGCGACCCAGTAGCCGGAGCGCCCGCTGTCATCGCCCGGGCCGCCGATGAGCCCGGCTCGTGCAATGAGGAGGCGGTCGCCCACAGCGGCCGTCGACGCCTGCTCGCAGGCGACCTTCGCCTCGCCGTACAACTCGCGGTCGACCTCGCTCCGTTCGGTCGGGGCGAGCAGGGCCGCGGACTCGTCCGCCCCCAGCGTGGCGTGCGAGGCGTAGGCGTTGCCGGACGAGACATACACCCAGTGCCCGGCCTTGCTGCCCAGCATGTCGAGTGCTCCACGAACGAAGCCCGGCTGCCATGACACCTCGACGACCGCGTCCCATACGCGGTCGAGCAGGGGCTCGTACGCCGACGGATCGCGCCGGTCGGCGGCGACCAGTGTCGCTCCGTCCGCGACTTCTCCGCTCTCGCCACGCGCGAGGCAGGTCACCCGGTGGCCGCGTTCGATCGCCTGCCGCGACAACTCCCGAGCCACCCATGCCGTTCCGCCCAGAACCAGGATCTCCATACCGACACACAAGCACCGGGATCACCGCCCGGTCAGGCGGATTCGCTGACAGCAGATGGTCAGCCGTCAAGTCGACCTCAACCCTCGGGCAAAAACGTCGACCCGCCGAGGCATCCGGACATCCGATCACGAAGTCGCAAACCAGCGGCCCTCAGCCGGAGCTGAGTAGGAACACCCCTGCCCACGAGGCGAAAGCTTTCCCCAACCAGACCGCGACGGAGATCCTTTCCGCTGCTTGACGGCGGTGCCATCAAGAATTCCCCAGGTACGGCCAGTTGCTGAGGTAACTGAGCGTGGCAGCTGTCGGCCAGACGTACGAGAGGCGCGCTCGACAAGTCACTGACCACGGCGGTCTTCTCAGAGGACGTCATCGAATGAGGCGCCCGCCCGGCGGACCGCAAGGAGGGCCGCGCCGATGTCCGCCACCGCTCGTGGATCGGACAGGGAGCGGCCCGCCAACTCCTCGACACGGCGCAGCCGGTAGCGGACGGTGTTGGGGTGGACGAAGAGACTCCGCGCTGCGTCCGTGGCGGAGCCGGCGGCGGCGTACCAGTGCTCCAGGGTCTCCAGGAGACGGGCACGCTCCGCGGCCGGGAGGTCGAGCATGGGCTGGAGGACCACCTCCACGAGGTGCGCCGCCTCGGCCGGGGCGGCGGCCACGACCATGGCCAGCGGGTTGTCGTCGAACCGCGCGACGCCGGGGCCGGTGCCCTGGAGGCCGGCCAGAGCCAGGCGGGCGAAGCGCAGAGCCTGGGGGGTGTCCCGCAGCGAGTGAAAGCACGGGCTGACACCGACGCGGGCGCCCGCGCGGCGCAGGATGCGCAGACAGGTGCTCTCCGCCGTCGCCGTGGGCAGGGCGGCCAGACCGATCTGCTGGTCGGGCAGCAGCCGCCAGGCGAAGGGGACCTGGGCCTGACGCAGCGCCGCTTCCGTCCCCGCCAGCGGCTCCTCGCCGGGAGCGTCGGCCGCCGCCGCGGCGACCACGTAGGGTCCGCGGTCGGGCAGACCCAGCTCGCGGGCGGCCTCCCACAGTGTGCGGTCGGCGATGACTCCCGTGAACAGCGCCTCCACCAGCGCCGAGCGGCGCGCCTGACGTCGCGAGGTCAGCTCGGCGGTCGTCTCGCGGTAGGCCGCCGCCACCGCCTCCGCGTAGCGGCCGAACAGAGCCCAGATCTCCGCGGACTGGGACACCAGTTGGGCGTCGGTGACCTCGGGATGGGTGCGTGCTTCGGCGAGGATGTCCGTCCACAGGAGCTCGAAGCCGATCCGGTACGCGTGCAGGGTGTCCGCCAGCGGCACGCCCTGCTCGGCGCGGAGACGGCCGGTCTCCCGGGCCGGGCTCGGGTCCTGCGCGCCGGCGCGGCCGAGCTGGTCCAGGAGCAGGTCCGCGTTGGCGGTGCACGAGCGGCGCAGTGAGTCGAAGGGGATCAGCGACTCGTCCTTGTAGGCGTCGACGTCCGAGCGGATGCGCTGCGCCATCCGCTCGCCCAGTTCCGGCAGCTTCTCCTGAAGAGCCGAGACCACCCCTGAGAAGTTCATTCCCGCAGCGTAACGCCCCTGTTTTGTTCTCGGGAACAATCCGGGAGGGCAGACGCTGTCATGCCGCACATAGGCCGTCGCCATCGACGTCTGCACGATGTCGGCAACGTGAACAGCGGATTTCGACGGCGACGTTCGTGGAGGCGGTCATGGCCAATCTGGCGGAGTTCCTGGTGGAGACGGCACGGCGGCAGCCTGAACGCCCCGTGCTGCGACTGGGGGGCCAGGTCACCAGCTACGCGGAGCTCGACGAGCGCAGTGCCCGTGCCGCCGCGCTGCTGCGGGCCGAGGGCGTACGACCGGGGGACCGGGTCGCGCTGATGCTGCCGAACGTTCCCGAGTTCGTCGTCCTGTACTACGGCGTGCTGCGCGCCGGAGCGGTCGTCGTGCCGATGAACCCGCTGCTGAAGACCCGGGAGACCGAGTACCACCTGCGTGACTCGGGCGCCAAGCTGCTCTTCGAGTGGCACCAGGCGCCGGGCGAGGGTGCGCAGGGCGCGGCCGCCGCCGGAGTTCGGCACCTGGCCGTCGAGCCCGCCGCCTTCGCGGGCCTGCTGGCCGGTCACGAGCCGCTGCCGGAGGTGAGCGAGCCGGACGGCGAGGACGTGGCCGTGCTGCTGTACACCTCCGGTACCACCGGCCGCCCCAAGGGCGCCACGCTCACCCACACCGGGCTGAGGCACAACACCGAGGTCAACACGGTTCACGTGCAGCGGATGACGGCGCAGGACGTGGTCGTGGGCTGTCTGCCGCTGTTCCACATCTTCGGCCAGATCTGCACGATGAGCGTGACCGTCCGCGCCGGTGCCTCGCTCACCCTGATCCCCCGCTTCGACCCGCAGACCGTCCTGGACGCCATCGCCCGCGACCGGGCGACGATCTTCGAGGGCGTACCGACCATGTACGCGGCACTGCTCCAGCACCCGTCGGAGGCCGACGTCTCCACGCTGCGGATGTGCGTCTCCGGCGGAGCCTCGCTGCCGGTGGAGATCCTGCACGGCTTCGAGCGTCGCTTCGGCTGCGTGGTGCTGGAGGGCTTCGGCATGTCCGAGACGAGTCCGGTGGTCACCTTCAACCACCCCGACCGGCCACGCAAGGCCGGGTCCATCGGCACCCCGATCAAGGACGTGGAGGTGCGGCTCCTCGACGACAAGGGCCAGGACGTGGCTCCCGGCGAGATCGGCGAACTGGCCGTGCGCGGGCCGAACGTGATGAAGGGGTACTGGAACCGCCCGGAGGAGACCGCGGCCACCATCCCCGATGGCTGGCTGCGCAGCGGCGACCTCGCGCGCCAGGACGAGGACGGCTACCTGTACATCGTCGACCGCAAGAAGGACATGATCATCCGCGGCGGCTACAACGTCTACCCGCGTGAGATCGAGGAGGTGCTCCACGAGCACCCGGCCGTCGCGCTGGCCGCGGTGGTGGGCGTGGCCGACGCACATCTGGGCGAGGAGATCGCGGCCGCGGTGGTGCTCCGCCCGCAGGCGCAGGCCACACCCGACGAGCTCCGGCAGTTCGTCAAGGAGCGGGTGGCGGCGTACAAGTACCCGCGCGAGGTGTGGCTCGTGGACACGCTGCCGACCGGCCCCAGCGGCAAGATTCTCAAGAGGGAGATCAGCGCGCCGGCGGGGTGACGTCGATGTGGTCGAGTCGGCCGGGTAGCGACGAGCAGCAACGCCGACGCGTTCGCGGGTTCTCGACGGCTCCCCGGCCGACGGCGGCACCCGGCAACCGGGCAGAGAGGCTGTGCCTGTCGCCTGCTTATGCGGCCGAGGGAGTCTGTAGAAGATCCACATGAACCCGAACGGACCGGACTCCGTCGCTGCGCAAGCCGGGAAGGCCCTGTGAGGCCCTGTGGGCAGCAGCAGCCCGTGGGGGATCCCACAAACGGGCCACCCCGCTGGCGTGGGGATGCCAAGGGAGTTATCGTCTAGAGGTAGAATGACCGGTAACCCTACCCCGTAGGGGCGCCTCGACCTCCCGGGCGGGACTGCCAACCGGGCAAGCAACTGCCAGGGGGTCCCGGTGCACGTCGAACAGAGATGAAAAGCTCCATGAAGCCAATCCGCGCCCCGGCTTGCCCGGGGCCCAACAGAGGGCCGGTGTTTCGCGCGGCCTCGAAGGGGTCAGCCTCCCGACCGGATCAGCCGGACCGCGTCCAGCAGGGTCTTGTGGGCGGCCGTCGAGTCGTCCAGGTAGCCCGCTGCCATCGCACCGTCGTACAGCATCAGCAGTGCACCGGCGGCCGACTCCGGGTCGGTGTGGCCGAGCCGGGTGAGCAGGTCCTGGAAGAGGGTGCGGATCCAGTCCCGGTGGGATGTCACCAGGCCGCGGACCGGATGGTCGGCGTCCGGGTACTCGGCGGCCGCGTTCAGGAACGGCGATCCGCGAAAGCCGCGCTCGCGGGCGTGCTCGGCGATCGCCTCGAAGATCAGGTCGAGCGCCTCCGCGGGCGGGTGCCCGGCGGCCAGCGGTTCGGCCACCCCCTTGTAGTAGGCGTCCTTGGTCAGCAGATAGGCCACGACCAGGTCGTCCTTGGAGGCGAAGTGCCGGTAGAAGGTCACCTTCGTCACCCCGGCCTCGGAGATCAGCCGCTCCACTCCGACCGCGCGTACGCCCTCGTAATAGAACAGCCGCGACGCGGCCCGCACGAGGCGTTCGCGAGGCGGGAGATCTGCCACGGTCTTGGTCCCCTGACGTTCGGTGTCGGTGGTCTTCTTCCCAGTGATGCTCACTTCCCCATTGTGCCCTCGGCCCGGCCTTGAGCGGCCTGCACCCCCCTACGGCCTCACAGCAGGGCCGTATCCCCCCATGTCCCGCACGGCTCACAGCAAGGTGGGTGGCCGTGCCGCGTATCGAAAGGCTTGAACGATGACTCGTCGTCTTGAAGGAACCGTCGCCCTGGTCACCGGAGCATCCAGCGGCATCGGCCATGCCACCGCCCTGGAGCTTGCCCGCGAGGGTGCCTCCGTGGCCTTGGTCGGCCGGCGTGAGGACCGGCTCACCGACCTTGCCACGGAAATCTCCAACGCCGGTGGCAAGGCCCTGGTCGTGCCCGCCGACATCACCACTGCCCAGGCCGCCGCGGAAGCGGTCGAGCGGACTGTCAACGGCCTGGGCCGCCTGGACACGCTGGTCAACAACGCAGGCCTCATGCTGCTCGGGCCCGCCCCCGGTGCGGACCTGAACGACTGGCGGCGCATGATCGACATCAACCTCATGGGCCTGATGTACACCGCTCACGCGGCCGTCCCCCACCTGGTCAAGGCCGCCGCCGAGGAGCCGCGTCGGGTCGCCGACATCGTCAACGTCGGCTCGCTCGCCGGCCGCAACGCCTACGCCATGTCCGCCGTGTACAGCGCCACCAAGTTCGGCGTCGGTGCCTTCAGTGAGGCGTTGCGCCAGGAACTGACACGCCAGCACGTCCGTGTGTCGGTCATCGAGCCGGGCAGCGTCGACACCGAACTGCGCACGCACAACCCCGACGTCATCCAGCAGCACATCGTCGCCGCCCTCGGAGACATCGAGCGGCTGCAGAGCCAGGACATCGCCGACACCGTCGGCTACATCGTCACCCGCCCCCGGCACGTGGCCGTCGCCGAACTGCTCGTACGCCCCACCGAGCAGGCCTGAACACCAACACCGGGGCCAACTCCGAGACGAGCAAGGAGTCATGATGGCGGCCGGCACCCCTGTCACAGCAGCCAACACCATCGTCCGTGTCTGCCTGCTGCTGGCCGCTGCCATCGCGCTCGGAGACGGCCTGCAGCAACTGGCGCAGGGAGGCCCGGCGGACGCGGCGGAAGCGGACAACGCGCACCGCTTCCTGGCGGGCGTCTACGTGGGCTGGGCTCCCCTGTTCGCCTGGGTGGCGGCAACGATCCGCCGGCAGGGAGTACTCGTCCACTTCCTGGCCGTCCCGATCTTCCTCGGTGGCGTCGGGCGGCTGGTCTCCTTCGCCCGGGACGGCTTGCCCAGCCCGGCGGGAGTCTTCCTCGCCTCCGCCCTCCTGGAGTTCGTTCTCCCGATCGTCATCGTCTGGGCGCACTCCACCGCACTCAGGTCCAGACGAGTGGCGGCTGCCGCCTGAGGCGGCAATCCCGGGCGGCAGACCGGCCGGAGGCACGATGCGTCACAATGCGACGGCGTTGCCGGGGTCGGCTCACCAGATTTTCGCCGCCGCCAGGAGCTGCTCGCGGACGAGTGTCACGTGCGGGTTGGTGGAGCTGCCCGGGCGTTGGACGAGGTAGGCGGTGTTGATCGGCGGGTCCTCCGGCTGGTGCAGCAACCGGAGGGCGCCGGAGGCGAGTTCGCCTTGGCACAGATAGCTGGGCAGGACGCTCCAGCCGGCGCCGGCGGTGACGGCGGTGAGGACGCCGCGCAAGTCGGGGACGGTGATCGCGGCCTGGGCGTGCAGCCGGCGGCCGAAGACGTGGCGCCAGTAGCGGCGGGCGATGGGCAGGTCCTCGGCATAGGTGATCAGGGGAAAGCTCTCCAGGGCCGTGAGCAGCTCCTGCCCCTTGAGCCGATCGGCCCATGCGGGAGCGGCGACCAGGACGAATTCCTCGTCGGCGAGGAGTTCGAAGTGCAGCGTCCGGCCTCGGGGCCGCCGGGTGGCGACGACGAGGTCGTGGCGTCCGGCCCGTAGTTCCTCGAGCAGCGGTTCGGTCAGCCCGATGGCAACCCGCAGCCGGACGCCTTGCGCGATCAGCGGGGCCAACACCTTCAGACCGGCCACGCTCATGAACTCCGCGGGTCCCGCCAGATGCACCGGTGCCACGGTACTGCTCGGCTCCTCGCCGGTGATGACGGCCAACTGGTCCAGGGGGGCTGACAGTCGGCCGGCGAGTTCGTCGGCGTGGGGGAGCGGGGTGACGCCTTGCGCCCGGCGTTCGAAGAGCTCGCGGCCCAGGCGGTTCTCCAGGGCCCGGATCTGCGTGGTGACGGTGGACTGCGACAGGCTCAGCTGACGTGCGGCTGCGGTGAAGGAGCCCAGGCGGTGGACCGCGAGGAAGGTTCGCAGCAGGTTCAGATCCAGCGGACCGAGCCCATGAATGTCGTGATCGCCCACGGTATCGAGCCTACGAGAGAGGCGTGGCAGCCACCTGCCGTCCGTCCAAGGGGACGAGTCATCGGGGCACCGATACCTGACATCGGTCTCTTCATTGGCGCGGATACTTCAACAGCTTTAGTTTTGAGACCTAAGGGCACGGGTTCTACAGACCACCAGCGTCGGTGTCGTTCTTCCTCACCCGGTTCCGAATGCGCAGTCGGCCGATATAGGAGACGTGTGAGAAGTGAGACAGAAAAAGATTCTGGCGGTCGTGACCAATCAGGCTACTTA
Organism: Streptomyces sp. cf386; assembly: GCF_900103585.1. Classification (GTDB taxonomy): domain Bacteria; phylum Actinomycetota; class Actinomycetes; order Streptomycetales; family Streptomycetaceae; genus Streptomyces. The sequence goes on along the minus strand of NZ_FNHV01000018.1, from coordinate 153,480 downwards.
TGGGGCGAGCAGGCATCGCACCGGCCTGTGGCTGGGGGAACTCGTCCATTTCTACGACAAGGCGGTCAAGGACGGCCACACCGTGGATGTGGTCAGCCCGGCGGGCGGCGAGGTGCCCCTCGACCCCCGAAGCCTGGGCCGATTGTTCGCCGACCAGACGGTTCGCCATTATGGAGCCGACCCGGCCTTCATGGCCTCCCTGAAATCCACGGCTTCTCTTGCCGACGCGGATCCGGACGTCTACTCCACGATCTTCTTCACGGGTGGGCACGGCACCATGTGGGACTTTCCCGACAGTGCCGACCTGCGGGGAACGGCCGAGGCCATCTACGCCGGGGGCGGCATCGTCTCCTCGGTCTGCCACGGCGCCTGCGCCCTCATCAACCTTCATGACGCCGATGGGAATCCGCTCGTACAGAACCGCACTGTCACAGGCTTCGCGACGGTCGAGGAAAGGCTGGCGGGCGTGAAGAGCAGGGTGCCGTTCCTCCTGGAGGACGAACTGCGCGCGAAGGGAGCCAGATATGTGCGCTCCACCGTCCCGATGACGCCGCACGCCGTGCGCGACGGCCGCCTGATCACGGGCCAGAACCCCGTGTCCACCAAGGCCGTCAGCGACTTGATTCTCAGTGCCTTGGCCGAGACCCAGTAACCAGTACAGAAATCTGGGGCGCCGGCATCCGCGAGGCGTCACCCGATAAACCGAGATCGAGGAAACTGCACCATGTCGAAGATCCTTTTTGTGATGACCGGCGCCGACCACTGGACGCTGTCGGACGGCACCCAGCACCCGACCGGCTTCTGGGCCGAGGAGGCCGTCACCCCGTACCAGGCATTCACGGCCGCCGGCCACGAGATCGTCATCGCCACGCCGGGCGGCGTCGTACCGCCCCTGGACCAGGTCAGCCTGGCGCCGCAGTTCAACGGCGGCGAGGAGGGCGCGAAGGCGATGGCGGACGCCCTCGCCTCGATCAGCGAGATCCAGCACCCCATCAAGCTGGAGGACGTCGACCTCGCCGACTACGCCGCCGTCTTCTACCCCGGAGGCCACGGCCCGATGGAAGACCTGGCCGTCGACGCCACCTCCGGCAGGCTCCTCATCGACGCCCTCGCCTCGGGCAAGCCGCTCGGCGTGGTCTGCCACGCCCCGGCCGCGCTGCTGGCCGCCACCAAGGCCGACGGCGGCAACGCCTTCTCCGGTTACCGGCTCACCGGCTTCAGTAACGTCGAGGAGACCCAGGGCGGCCTGGCGGCAGGCGCCAAGTGGCTGCTCCAGGACCGCCTGGTCGACATCGGCGCCGACTACCAGGAGGGCGAGCCGTGGGCCCCGAACGTGGTCGTGGACCGCAACCTGGTCACCGGTCAGAACCCGGCCTCCGCCGGGCCCGCCGCAGCCGAGATGCTCAAGAAGCTGGCCTGACCCACGAATCCGGACCGGAGCAGCGTGGTCCCTGGCCACGCTGACCTCCGCCCGCAATCTCGATCAAGGCACCAGCAGATGTCGCCCAGCGGATGGGGTGGTACCCGGTCCCGCCGGGAGCATCGCCCTACCCGGGACTGGAGGTCTCGGGCCGGATCAGCGCCATCGGCGCGGGCGTGACCCAGTGGCAACCAGGTGACGAGGTATGCGCGTTGCTTGCCGGGGGGAAGGGGGGGCGGGTACGCGCAGAAGGTCGCCGTCCCTGCCGGGCAGCTGCTCAGGGTGCCCAAGGGCATCAGTCTTGTGGAAGCGGCGGCCCTGCCCGAAGCCGCCGCCACGGTATGGTCGAACGTCTTCATGACCGGTGTTCTGAAGGCGGGTGAAACCTTCCTCATGCACGGTGGAGCCGGCGGCACAGGCACGATGGCCATCCAGATCGCCAAGGCCTGCGGCGCCCGAGTCGTCACCACCGTCGGTGGCCCCGAACAGGCCGCCAGGGTACGAGACCTCGGCGCCGACCTCGCGATCGACCACCGCAACGAGGACTTCGCCGAGCACGGCCCGTACGACGTGATCCTCGACGTCATCGGCGGCCACTACCTCCAACGCAACGTCCGTTCCCTGGCTCTCGAAGGGCGCCGGGTCGTCATCGGTCTGCAGAACGGCCTGGAGGGCGAACTCAACCTCGCCGAATTCCTCTTCAAGCGCGCGTCCGTACACGGGACCACTCTGCGTTCCCGCCCGACCGGACAGAAGGCAGCCATCGTGGCCGAGGTCCAGGACCACGTGTGGCCGCTGATCGAGAACGGATCCGTACAGGTGGTCATCGACACGCCGCGATGGCGAACCTGCTGCGGTTCCGGTCACGTCGCCACCACCCATCCCACCGACTACAGGGCGCCGAGAAGCCGGCGATGCCCCATGAGACCGTCACCGAGGCTGACCGGGAGATCACCGACGCGACCCCAAGTGGCGTCGCACCCGCCCTAGTTCAAGGGGGTCACGTGCGGGGTCTTCGCGCGTGAAGGACGAAGGCCGGGGGCGTGTTGCGCCATATGGTGCGGCTGGGGACGACTTCCTCGAAGCGGTCGGCCAGCAGGTCGCGGAACCGGCGGGCGGGGGTGAGGGGAACGGCGTGGAGGTAGGTGAACGCGGTGAACGCCCCCGCCGGGGCGAGCACCGCGGCTGTCGCGTCCATGAGCTTGTGCTGGGTGGGGGTGGGAAAGAGGGCCCAGGGGAGGCCGCTGACCACCACGTCGGCGCCCTCTATGCCACGATCGTCCAGCAGATGGCGCAGATGCACGGCGTCGCGCTGGATCACCTCCGCACCCGGGTGGCGGTGGCGCAGGCGCCGGGCGAGGAGTGGATCGATCTCGACGGCCAGGTGGCGGCCCCGTCCGCCGAGCCGGCGCTGGATCTCGGCGGTGAACGGCCCGGTGCCGGCGCCCAGTTCCACCACGACGGGCTCACCGCGTTCGGGCACCGGGGCGCAGACCGCCTCGGCCAGGTGCCGCGAGCTGGGCGCGATGGCCCCCATGCGGGCCGGTGAGCGCACCCACCGCCGCAGGAAGAGGGTGTAGTCGTTCGGCTCCTGCGAGGGTCTGCAGAGACGGCACTGCCGGGCTGTGCGGCGCGCGGTACTGGTGGTCATGTCGATGCCCTTGTCGGGAGGTGCGGATGGTCGATCATGTCGGCGCGAAGGGGCAATGCGCGGTGAGGTCCCGCTGGTGGCGCGGTGGCCGGTTCTGTTGAGGGCGGAAGGGCTGGAAGGGCGACGTCGGCAGTGGCGGACGCGACGCCTTCCACCAGCACTTCGCTTCCAAGGAGGACGTGGCTGCCGGCTACCTGGACGACTCGACGGCCGCCCACAACGGTTCGGAACTGGCCAACTGGTCCCTGACGCACGGCGTCAGGCCGGCGAGGGACTCACCGGCGGGGGCGACCCCGACCCGGGAGCGGATTGGTTTCATGGAGCCTTTTCATCCCTGTTCGACGTGCACCGGGAACCCCGTGGCAGCCGTCCGCCTGGAGGCGTTCCCGCCGGACGGCCCGCGCACTCGCTAGGTAGAATGAGCGGTAACTCTACTGGGCTCGACGATAGCTCTCCCGGTGACCTCGCGCCAGTACTCGGCTCGATTGAGGCATCCCTCACCCGTCCGCCACCGACATGGAGGACCTCTTGGTGCTGCAAGAATCCGGAGATCGGCGAGGTGCTGCCGCTGCGCTACATGTGCGGCCTCGGCTTCGGCTCGCTGTGTCTGCCCGTGAAAGGCGCCCGGAACCGCGAGTGACCGTCACTGGGTACGGACGCCGTGCACGTCACGGCACCCATCGCCGCGCGTCTGACGGCGTCGCTTCCCAGCCGGCCGAGGCGGTCGGCGCCACCACCGCCGCGACGCTGAGGGGGACGGGGGCCAAAAGCCCGGTCCATCACTATTTCTTCGCCGATCAGCGACGTCGAGACCGATCCCTGTGTCGGTTGTTCGACGGAACGGCGCCTGCGCGCATCAGCGCGGGAATACGACCGTCAGCAGGCGGAAGAGCTCGGCGCGCTCTTCGTCGGACAGTTTGTCCAGGCCGGTCTGCGTCTGCTCCATCCGCTCACGGATCGTGTCGATCGCCTTCTGGCCCGCCTCGGTGAGGGCGACGTTCTTCACGCGGCGGTCGGTGGTGCTGACTTCGCGGTGGACCAGGTCGCGCTTTTCGAGTCGGTCGATGATCCCGGTCATGTTCGACGCGTCACAGGCGAGGGTGGTCGCGAGCGAGCGCATCGAGGCAGGCGCGCGGCGCAGCACCGTGAGGGTCTTCGCCTGACTGGAGGTGAGGCTCATATCGGTGGCGGCGGCTGTGAAGTCGGCGTAATGCGTGCTGACCGAATGGGCGAGCAACTCCATGAGCTGCGCCTTGGACGGGATGGGTGGCATGCGTCGAGGGTACCGCCAAAAGGTTGAGCACCTCAACCTTTGACATCTACCGGCGTCATATTGTTTGATGTCCTCAAGCATCGAGTACCTCAATGGTTTGACTCATCGACCATCGATGCTTTCGCCCTTCGGGTAACCACCACCTTCCAGCGGAAAGAACACCGTGAAGTCCTCCCTTGCCACCGCGCCGGAGCGCCGCGCCGGCAGCCTCAGCCTCGTCCTGGTGCTGGGCCTCGCCGCCATGGTCGTGTCGATGATGCAGACCCTGGTCATCCCGATCCTCGGCATCATCCAGAACGACCTCGGCGCCACCACGGCCCAGGTCAGCTGGGTCACCACCGCCACGCTGCTGTCGGCCGCCGTCTTCACGCCGCTCCTGGGCCGCCTCGGCGACCAGCACGGCACGAAGCCGACCCTCCTGGGCGTACTGGTGGTGATGGTCGCCGGATCCGTGCTCGCCGCGACCACGAGTTCGATGCTGTGGCTCATCGTGGCCCGGGTGATGCAGGGCGCCGCCACCGCGATCTTCCCGCTCGCGCTGTCCGTGCTGCGCCAAGAGGTCGCACCCGCGCGGCTGCCCGGCGCCATGGCCCTGGTCAGCGGCACGCTCGGGTTCGGCAGCGGTCTCGCCCTGGTGAGCGCCGGACTCCTGAGCCAGGGTGACAACCCCGACTATCACCTGGTCTTCTGGCTGGCCGCCGCACTCGCCGCCGCCGCCCTGATCGCGGTTGCGGTCGCCGTCCCCGCGCCCCGCACCCGGACGGGCGGGCGCACCGACTGGCTCGGCGCCGCAGGTCTCGCCCTGCTGCTCGTGCTGCTCCTGCTGCCCATCTCGCAGGGCCACACCTGGGGCTGGACCTCACCTCGCACGCTCGCCCTGTTCGCCGGTGCCGCCGTCACGACGGTCCTCTGGGTCCTCGTCGAACGCAGGGTCCGTGACCCCCTGGTCGACATGAAGATGTTCGTCCACCGGCCGGTGCTGGTCACCAACGTCGCCGGACTGCTCGTCGGATTCGCCATGTTCGCGCAGTTCATCGGCGTCTCCTACCTCGTCCAGACGCCCTCTGAGATCGCCGGCTACGGCTTCGGCGCCTCCGTCCTGCGGGCCTCCGTCCTCTACCTGCTGCCCTCCGCCCTCGTCTCGCTCGTGGCCGCCCAGTTCGGAGGCGTGCTGGTACGCCGCATCGGCGCGCGTCTCACCCTCGCCGTCGGTGCCTTCTTCGGCGTCGTCGGGTTCGCCTGGCTGACCCTCGCCCACGACACCACCGCGTCGGTGATCCTGGCCGGCATGGTCGTCGGCGTCGCCATCAGCTTCGGCTACGCCGCGATGCCCGCCCTGATCGTGGCCGGCGTTCCCCACCACCAGACCGGCATCGCCAACGGCATCAACTCCATCTCCCGCTCCACCGGCAGCGCGATCGGCAGCGCGGTCATCACCTCGCTGCTCGCCTCCAACACGCTGGACAACCTGCCCGCCGGAGTGCCCGCGCTGCCCGCCGAGAGCCAGTACACCCTCAGCTTCGCCCTCGCCGGCATGGCGTTCCTGCTGGTCATCGGCGTGGCCATGGTCGGCCTGGCGATCCGTCGCACGTCCCCGTCGCCCGCCACCGGCACGCCCGCCACGTCAGACGACAGCGAAGCCACGCCCGCCCCGTCGGGTGACAGCGAAGCCACACCCGCCCCGTCGGGCGACGGCGAAGCCACGACCGCACGCACGGCCGCCACGGTCTGACCACACCACCTGCATGGCGGCGCCTTTCCTGCAGCCGGATGCCGCCCGGCCTTCCCTCCCAATCGAACAGGACACGACTGTGACCGACACCAAGGCAGCCTTCACCCTCGACGACACCTTCACCGCCGCCGAAGCCACGGCGCTGGTGGACCGGCTGCGCACCACCTTCCGCACCGGCCGCACCAAGCCCCTGGCCTGGCGTCGGCAGCAACTGACCCGCCTGCGCGACCTGCTCACCGACAACCGCGCGGCGATAGCCGACGCCCTCTACGCCGACCTGCGCAAGAACCGCGCCGAAGCCGACGCCATGGAGATCGACCTCACGATCGTCGAGATCGACGACTACCTGGAGCACCTGGAGGAGTGGACCGCCCCGCAGCCCGCCCCCATAACGGCGCCCGTAGTCCCCGGCAGCACCGCCCGCACCGTGTTCGACCCCCTGGGTGTCGCCCTGGTCATCTCGGCGTGGAACTACCCGATCAATCTGCTGCTGGTGCCCGTCGCGGGCGCGCTCGCCGCCGGGAACGCGGTCGTCATCAAGCCCGCCGACTACGCCGCCCGCACCTCGGCACTGCTGGCCGATCTGCTGCCCGCGTATCTCGACACCGACGCGACCGCGGTCGTCGAGGGCGGCGCGCCGGAGACCACGGCGCTGCTGGAGCAGCACTTCGACCACATCTTCTACACGGGCAACGGCACCGTCGGCCGCATCGTGATGACCGCCGCTGCGAAGAACCTCACCCCTGTCGCCCTCGAACTCGGCGGCAAGTCACCGGTGTTCGTGGACCGGGACGCCGACATCGCCACGGTCGCGCAGCGCCTGGCGCAGACGAAGTTCGCCAATGCCGGACAGACCTGCGTCGCCCCCGACTACGTCCTGACCGACCCGGACACCGCGACCGAACTGCAGGCCGCCCTGGTCGTTGCGATCAAGGGGCTGTTCGGTGAGGACCCGCAGACCTCCGACGCCTACGGACGGATCATCAACGTTCGGCACTTCGACCGGCTGACCGCGCTGCTGGGCTCCGGCCGTACGGTCACCGGCGGGCGGACCGACCGCGCGGACAAGTACATCGCCCCGACGGTGCTGGGCGACGTCCGCCCCGACGAGCCGGTGATGCAGGAGGAGATCTTCGGCCCCATCCTCCCGATCCTTCCCGTGGCGGACCTGGACGAGGCCATCGCGTTCATCAATGACCGCGACAAGCCCCTCGCCCTGTACGCCTTCACCGAGAACAACACCACCAAGCGCCGTCTCGCAGCCGAGACCTCCTCGGGCGGCCTCAACTTCGGCCTGCCGATGCGCCACCTCGCCGTGCCGACGCTTCCCTTCGGCGGTGTCGGCGAGAGCGGTATGGGCAACTACCACGGCCGCTACTCCATCGAGACGTTCAGTCACCGCAAGGCGGTCCTCGACGTCCCGCTGAGCTGACCCATCCCGGCCCCCGGCAGCGGTACGCAATCTCACCCCGCAACCTCACACGCGCTGCCGCCCCACCCCCTCCTCGCGAGAAGGCATCACCATGCGCGAATTGACATCGCAGTACGCCGCCCCGGTGGCCCATGACCTCGAACTCGGCAGCAAGGAGCAGAAGAGCGCCATGGACGACACGCTGCTGGAGCAGCTCGGCGCCGGCAAGTACATGCTGATCACCAGCTACCGCAAGAACGGCACCCCGGTCGCCACCCCGGTGTGGGTGGTACGCGACGGAGACACGCTGGGCGTGCGGACCCCGGCCGATTCCTGGAAGGTCAAGCGGATCCGGGCCCGCGGCGACATCCTCGTCGGCCCCTGCGACCTGCGCGGCAACCCGACGGGCGACCCGGTCCCGGCCACCGCCGAGATCACCGACGCGGCCACCGGCGCCCGCTACCGCACCCTCATCGCCCGCAAGTACGGCATCGTCGGCCGCCTCATGATCCTCGACAGCTGGCTGCGGGGAGCGAACCGGACGCTGGGCATCCGCGTGCGGCTCTCACCGTGACGGGTTGACGCACGAGTTGATGCGCCGTCAGCTCCCGCAGCAGGGGCCGCCTGTCGGATGGCCTTGGTGAATGCGTTGGTGAATGCCATCAGACGGTCACGGCACACAGGAACGAGCGATCAAGGGGGTCGGGCAATGGAGACAACGCCGAGTCAGCAGCAGGCGGCACCCGGCACCTTCACCGCCTTCGCCCGCTTCGTACTCTTCGGCGGCGGAGTGGGGCTCGCCTCCAGCTTCGCCGTGGCGGCTCTCGCCTCCTGGGTTTACTGGGGCCTGGCCAACGCTCTGATCACCGCGGCTTCCACGCTGCTCGCCACCGAGTTGCATGCCCGTTTCACCTTCGGCGCGGGCGGGCGCGCGACCTGGCGCCAGCATGCGCAGTCGGCCGGGTCCGCGGCGGGCGCGTATGCGGTGACCTCTGTGACGATGCTTGTCCTGCAGCAACTGGTGGCGGCACCCGGTGTGGTGCTCGAGCAGGTCGTCTACCTGTCCGCCTCCGCACTCGCCGGTGTCGCGCGGTTCGCGGTGCTGCGCCTCGTTGTCTTCACGCGGAGCCGCTCGCAGGTCGCGGCGACAGTCCGCGCCGCCCGTCCCGTGCCCACGACCGCGGCCCGCACCGCGGCATCCGCCGGTCCAGTGGTGCTGGGCCGCGCCGCCTGACCGTTCCGCCGGTCGGGCCCGCCGCGCGGGACGGGCGACCTCGCCGTGGACCGACGTCCACATCACGCCACGGCGGCCAGTGCTGGAAGTTGTCCGTCCGGGGCAGCCCAGGCGTGATGTCAGCAATACGATCACGGGGCGATGCCAACGCTGTGCGGGGGAGGAGAATTTGCGGCATGACCATGGTGAAGGACCTCGATGTCCGCGGTATGCAGCACTGCGAGACGACGACGCTGGGCGTGCTGCTGCGGCATGAGGGACTCGACCTGTCCGAGCCCATGCTGTTCGGGCTTGGCTCCGGGCTGTCCTTCATCTACTGGGACGGCAAAGGCATGGGCTTTCCCTTCCTGGGAGGCCGGGTCAAGCCGTTCGAGCTCACCAGGAACCTGGCCGCCGTACTCGGGCTTGAGCTGCTGGTCGGGGAGACCACCTCCCCGCGCAGGGCTTGGCACAACGTGGCGGCACCCATCGACGCCGGTCGGCCGGTCGGCCTTCAGCTCGACAGCTACCACCTGGACTACTTCAGCACCAAGGTGCACTTCGGCGGACACATCGTGGCCATGTACGGCTACGACGAACAGGACGCCTACCTGGTGGACACCGACCCGCAGGGCGGAGCCGTCTCGACCAGCCTCGCCGGCCTGGCCCGGGCCAGAGCCGAGCGCGGCCCGATGACCGCCAAACACCGCTCCTTCACCATCACAGCGCCCGGCGACCTGACGTCACCGCAGGACCGGATCATCCCCGCGATCAAGACCTGCGCCGAGGCCTTCCTGAACCCGCCCATCGCGAACCTGGGCCACCGGGGCATCGAGAAGACCGCCAAGCAAGTGCCGAAGTGGCTGCAGCGCAGCGACAATCCGCGGGAGGACCTGCCACGGGCCGCAGTCCTCATGGAGAGGGCCGGCACCGGCGGCGCCCTGTTCCGCAATCTCTACCGGGACTTCCTCGCCGAGTGTGTCCAGCTGATCGGCAGCAGCCATCTGCGCACCGGCCACAGCCTGTATACGGAGGCCGCCACCCTCTGGACACAGGTGGCCGCACTCGTCGCGACAGCAGGCGAATCAGGCGACGCGAAGAACCTCATGCAGGCCGGCTCCATCCTTCACGAGCTCTCGCGCATCGAACGCGACGCGATGCAGGCACTCAGCATGCTCTAGAGGCCCTGTCCGGCCGGTCATGCGCGGAGCCGGAGTCGCACCGAGGCAACGGCGACGGTCCTATGAACGACGCACGCGGGCTTGCCAGGCGCCTGCACACTCGCCGCAGCAAACCAGCCATTCGCCCGACGAGTTGACCCGGTGTTTCAGGAGTGGTGGTCGGCCACTGCCGAGGTGCCGCTAGGATCACGGCATGGTTACGGCTTGGTCGCCCTTGCGTGTGCTCGGGGCCCGCTACGGTGCGGGCCCTCTGCTGCGCGTGCCGGCCTTGGCCGTGCTGTTGTTCGGGATCCTCGTGACACACGGCGTGCATGTCGAAAGTGTCAGGGGACACCTCTCCACCAGTGCAACGGCCTCCGCGTTCTTCTCGGGCGATGACGTTGGCCATCCAGTCGACGGGCCCGCGTCGCTGTTCACCGCGGAACCGGACGATCATCACGGCGGTCATGAGGCGTCACATCCTGCCGAGCAGTGCGCGTCTGGGCAGCCCCAACAGGGTTCTGGCCCGGCATCTCCCTGCTTTGCAGCGTCGGTTTGTGAATCAACCTGTGCCGACGACGCCTCAACCGGGCGAGTGCCTGCCGCCGACGAGTCCATGGACGCTTCCTCACGTGCGGCTCTCAGAGCAGCTTCAGTGGTGCAACAGGTCTAGAAGCACGGAGGCCTCCAACCAGCCCTGCCGGTGGTCACCGGTTCGGCTGATATCGCACGACGAGCGTCGTTTCCCGTGCTCATGATGGGGCGTCACGTTCGTTGATGCCGTCCTGCCCCCACGATGCCTGCGCCCTATGTCGTCCCCACCGGAGACGTGGCAGCAGCGCGGAGGACCTGTGCCGACACACTTCCGTATGCCCACGCACGCCCCCTTGGCCCCATGCGGCTCATCGCGGCGGCGCCGTCTCGTCTCGGCGATCCGTGGCGCCCTCCTGATGGCGCTCATGCTGTGCTCCGTGGTTCATGGCGTGTCCGAGGATCCGTACGGGCCGGTGTCCGTGCCCGTCGTTTCCGCGGCGACGGACACGGGCGGGGAGCCGCACGGGCACCGGCCACATGGCCCTCACCCGCACCAGGCCGAGGACTGTGCGGTCGACATGATCGTCCGTACGGGGGCCCAGTCGGCGGAGGATCTTCCCCTCGGCGCACTGGCCGTGGCGGTACTCGTCGCCGTTTCCCTGGCGGTGGGGAGCCCCTTCCTACGGCATGAAACACGCAGACTCCGCGGCGCACGCACCGGCCGCGCGGCGCTCGCCCGCACCTGTCGGTGGCGGATCTAGGCCACTCGCTCGCAGCCGACCGACCTCGTCGGCTGCCGCGCCCCATGCACTGAAGGCGGACCCGCGGTCCGCCCTGTCGCCATGGGGCGCGAGATGAACCCACGCGTAGTCACGAGATGAACTCACGCGATTTCACCTGTACTCATCTAGCGAGAGTGACAACACAGACATGCAGTCATTGACCAAGGCCGCGGCCGACGCGGGCCGGTCCGCCCTGTCCGGGCTGGTGGGAAACACCCCGCTGCTGCGGGTGTCGGAGCCGCTGGCCCCGGCCGGGCGCGGCTTCTGGGCGAAGCTCGAGGGGTTCAATCCCGGCGGTATCAAGGACCGTCCGGGGCTGCACATGGTGGAGCGGGCCCGGGCCCGCGGCGACCTGCGGCCCGGCGGACGGATCATCGAGTCCACCAGCGGCACCTTGGGGCTGGGGCTGGCGCTGGCCGGGATGGTGTACGGCCACCCCGTCACGTTGGTCACCGATCCGGGGCTGGAGTTGTCCATGACCAGGTTGCTGACGGCGTACGGCGCCCAGGTCAACGTCGTCTCCGAGCCCCATCCGACGGGCGGCTGGCAGCAGGCCCGCCGCGAGCGCGTCCAGCGCCTGCTGGAGCAGCACCCCGGCTCCTGGTGCCCGGACCAGTACAACAACCCCGACAACGTCGCCGCCTACACTCCGCTGGCTCTCGAACTGGCCTCGGAAATGGGCCACATCGACGTGCTGGTGTGCAGCGTCGGCACCGGCGGTCACTCGGCCGGCGTCTCCCGGGTCCTGCGGCAGCTCTACCCGGAGCTGACCGTCGTCGGCGTGGACACGACCGGTTCGACGATCTTCGGCCAGACCGCCCGACCCCGTCTGATGCGCGGGCTCGGCTCCAGCATCTATCCCCGTAACGTCGCCTACGAGCAGTTCGCCGAGGTGCACTGGGTCGCACCGCACGAGGCCGTGTCGACATGCCGCCAACTGGCCGCCTCCCACTACGCCACCGGCGGGTGGAGTGTGGGCGCGGTCGCGCTGGTGGCCGGCTGGCTGGCCCGGACGATGCCCGCGGACGCCCGGATCGTCGCGATCTTCCCCGATGGCCCGCAGCGCTATCTGGGGACGGTCTACGACGACGACTACTGCGCCGCCCACGGCTTGCTGGACTCCCCGCCGGCGCCCGAACCGGAACTGATCGGCCGCCTGGACGAGAAGGAGGTACACCGCTGGACCCGGTGCACCACCGTGGTCGATCCCCTCACCCTGCAAGGCGCGGAGCAGGACGTCACCGAGGACGTTCCGGGGCTCGACTCCGACTCCTTCAAGGAGGAACGATGAAGGGGCTGTTCACCCAGGTCCGGTCGTACGAACGCAGCGTTCAGCTGTTGATGGTGAACCAGTTCACCATCAACCTCGGCTTCTACATGCTGATGCCCTACCTGGCCGCCCACCTCTCCGGCACCCTCGGGCTGGCCGGCTGGATCGTGGGACTCGTCCTCGGCGTACGGAACTTCAGCCAGCAGGGCATGTTCCTGGTCGGCGGCACACTCGCCGACCGGATCGGCTACAAGCCGATGATCGTCGCCGGGTGTGTGCTGCGCACCCTCGGCTTCGCGACGCTCGGGCTCGTCGACTCACTCCCCGCACTGCTCGCGGCATCGGCGGCCACCGGGCTGGCGGGGGCGCTGTTCAACCCGGCCGTACGGGCCTACCTCGCGGCCGACGCGGGGGAGCGCAGGGTCGAGGCGTTCGCCCTGTTCAACGTGTTCTACCAGGCCGGCATCCTGCTCGGCCCTCTGGTCGGCATGGTCCTGACCGGGGTGGACTTCCGCGTCACCTGCCTCACGGCGGCCGGGATCTTCGCGCTGCTGTCCGCGGTCCAGATCCGGGCGCTGCCCTCCCGCCGGGCCGACGACAGCCAGAGCGAGAAGGATGACCGGGAGGGTGTACTGGCCCAGTGGCGCGGCATCCTCGCCAACCGGCCGTTCCTGCTGTTCTCCGTCGCCATGATCGGTTCGTACGTCCTGTCCTTCCAGGTCTATCTGGCGCTGCCGCTGGAAGTACGACGACTCGGCGGCGACGGGGAGTTCGGCACGGCGGCGGTGGCGGTGCTCTTCGCCGTCTCCGGGCTGAGCACGATCGTCGGCCAGACGAGGGTGACCGCCTGGTGCGGGGCCCGCTATGCGCCCGGCCAGGCGCTGACCAGGGGACTGGCCTGCATGGGCCTGGCATTTCTGCCGCTGTTGGCAGCCACTGCTGTGCCCGTACCCGAGTCCGGCGTGGGGCTCTGGCTGCTGGCCGCGGTCCCCCCTGCGCTTGCCGCGCTGCTGTTGGCCCTCGGCACGATGATCGCCTACCCGTTCGAGATGGACACCATCGTCCGCCTCTCCGGTGACCGCCTCGTCGCCACCCACTACGGGCTGTACAACACGATCTGCGGTATCGGCATCACCGTCGGGAACCTGTGCATGGGCGCCGCGCTCGACGCAGCCCGGGCGGCCGGGATGCCCGCCCTGCCGTGGATCACCCTGTGCGCGCTCGGCCTGGCCTGCGCGGTCGCCCTCCACGGCCTGCACCGCACCGGCCGACTGACGGCGCCACCCGCCTCCGAGCCACTTCCCGCCACCGTCTGATCCACTGACCCTCCGACCCAGGGGCGGGGCACCGCACGGTGTTCCGCCCTTGACCCTTCGATCAGCATCCGGGTACGGCCAGGGGCGCGTCGGGCCTACCGGGGGCCGCGGGGAGCCTGACCCGGAACCAGGCACCTCGCCGCGACGGTTCCAGCGAGGCCGTGCCCCCATGTGCCGCGGCGACGGCGGCGACGACGCTGAGTCCCAGGCCGCTGCCGACGGCTGTGGTGTGTTCGCCCCTGACGAAGGGCACGAAGATCCTGTCCCTCAGTCCCGGCTCCACGCCCGGCCCGTCGTCCGTCACCTCGACGATCCGGTACCCGTCTTCGGTGCCCAGTCCCAGCGTGGTCGTGGTGCCTGGCGGCGTGTGTCGGCGGGCGTTGGCCAGAAGGTTGTCGACAAGTTGGCGAAGCCGCTGGGGATCGCCGTCGACGAGGTGCTTGCCGGGTGCGATGAGCAGCCGTAACGGATGCTCCGGATGGCAGTCGCGGGCCGCGGTGACCGCTGTCAGGCACAACTGGGCCAGGTCGACCGGTTGTCGGCACAGCGGCAGGCCGAGGTCGAGTCGTTGCAGCAGAGTCAACTCGTCGAGGACCAAGGTCATCCGCTGAACCTCGTCCGTCACTCTCTTGAATGCCTGGAGGCGCGTGTGCCGGTGGGTTCGTTCCTCACCCGCGGCCTCGGCGATCTGGGTGTAGCCGGCGATGATGGTGAGCTGGTTGCGCAGTTCGTGCCCTGTGATGGCCACGAACTCTCGCAGCCGCCGCTCTCCCTCTCGCCATTCCCGCGCTTGCCTGCGCTGAAGTCCGAGCGCTCCGACCATGGCGGCCGTCAGGAGGGCGACACCGAGAACCGCCTGGGACTGGAACAATCGGGTGGCGGCCCGTTCGGTGCCGGCCATGGACCGCGCGATGACGCGGTAGCCGCCCCGATCGGAGTCACGTACCACCAGGGCCCGGTACTCGTGTGAGGGTCCGACAGGCACCGGGTGTGATCTGTCGGCGTAGTCGTTCAGGCGGGCCGTGCTGAGCCTGGGGAATACGGGCAGTTCGGGGGCGCCCGCGTGGCGTTCCACGACCCGGCCCTGCTGGTTCTCGATCTCGCGGTCGGTGTGCGCTTCGAGGACGTGGCTGAGCGTCACGGCGGACAGCAGTGCGATCCCCCCGAGGCCGACGAGTGTGGCGACCATGCTGTAGGCGACGATCCGGGACGGCGTACGACCGGGACCGTCCGTCCGGTGGTTCTTGTGGCGCGCGGGGCCGGTCAGTCCGCGCACAGCTGGTACCCCACCCCGCGGACCGTGCGAATGATCGATTGCCGCTGGCAGCCCAGCTTGCGCCGCAGATAGTAGATGTAGGTATCCACGATCCCGGAGTTCTCGTCGCGGTGATTCCAGACGCGTTGCTGGATCTGGGTCCGGGTCAGCACCCGCCCGGTGTTCTCCATCAGGTACCGCAAGAGCTCGAACTCCGTGCGGGTCAGTTGGATGGGATGTCCGGCCGCCCACACCTGGTAACTGCCGGGGTCCAGTTGAACGTCGCGGACGATGAACCGCTGTACGGCCATGTGGCGTTTACCGCCGTTGCTGCGTCGTAGCAGGGCTCGGATCCGGGCTGCGATCTCCTTGAGCTCGAATGGCTTCGTGACGAAGTCGTCGCCGCCCAGGTCCAGCCCGTGCACCCGGTCGTCCAGTCTGTGGCGGGCGGTCAGGAACAACACCGGTGTGGTCAGGCCGCGTTCGCGCAGCAGTCGGCATACTTCGAAACCGCTCAGATCGGGCAGATTGACGTCAAGCACGACGAGGTCGGGTGCCCAGCGGGTGAGGGATTGCAGGGCCTGACGGCCGGTGGCCGCGCTGTTCACGGTGAAGCCCTGGAATTCCAGGGCCATCGTGAGCATCGAGCGGACCCCTGCCTCATCGTCCACGACGAGAAGGCGGGGCGAGGCAGGGTTGGTCATGTCCTGTACCTTTTCGGCCCGTTGAGTTAAAACGTGGGATCCCCCCTCACCTGGGCATTTTTACATGTCCTGACAAGTAGATTCCAGGATTCAGTCTAATCTTTAACAAAGTTCAAGGCGCGTACGGCGGCGGGGCCGTACGCGCCTGTTCCGGGTTATCGCCGCGGGAGGCTCAGCACCAGTTGGTGTAGAGGCCGATGTGAGTGATCTTGTCGTTGTAGGCGTCGCCGACGTAGGAGAACTCGTACCCGGGCGGCAGGCAGCGGTGCTCACCCTTGGCGTTCCAGATGTGGGCGTAGTACGGCGTTCTGTTGAGCACCGACGATGCCGTCCAGGAGGGCTCGTGCGAGGTGATGCTGAGCTTGGTCGACAGGGGGAGCTGGTCGTCCCACCAGTACAGCCTCTTGCCCTCGAAGTTGCGGTCGGCGAAGAAACAGAGCTGGGCCGACTTGCAGTCCGACGCCTTGGCCTGGGCGGTCGGGGCGCCGACGCCTATTGCCATGAGCATGGCAACCAGGAGGGTGGAGACGTACGCGAACTTCGTCTTCATGGGGTGGTTCTCCGTTGCGAGTGTTCGGTTGACCTGTGCCGGACCGACGGGGTCACGCGGGGCCGATGTCGCGGGCGTCCCAGACCATGGAGTCGGTCGTGGCGACGTCACCGGTGATGCGGCGCGTGCTGTAGTCGCAGTTGCTGTTGCGGCTGGTGACCTCGGACTCGACGCGCCAGGTGCGGACGTAGCCCGTGACCTGGACCGTGCGCCAGGCGCCAACCTGGATACGGGCCTGCTGGAGACCGCTGGTGGTGTGCTCCTCGGTCACGGTCCTGGAGACACCGGCCGTGAACACGGCCTTGAAGAGCTGCCAGTCGCCGCGGTACTCCTTGCTCGTCGAGCGGGTGTCGGAGACCGACCGCTCCAGGACCAGGGTCTGCACCTCCCCGGTACGGTTGCGCAGCTCGCCGTTGGTGATCGGGTTGAGGATCTCGCGCTTGCTGATGACCTTGGCGCGGGTGAAGCTGCTGCAGTCGGCCGCCGTGTCGTCGGCCGCCTGGGCGGGAATCGCGAGGCCGGTCAGAACCACACCGGTGATGACACCGCCGGCGAGAAACGAGCGAAGGGCGTGGGGGGTGGTGACCTTCATGTCATGTCTCCTTGGTGTGTGCGGAAGGGCGTTGAGGCGCGTGCCCGCCTTCGTCAGCAGGCCGGAAGGCCGCCGTTCCAGTTGGTGATGACGATCTGGCCGATGTTGTCGTTGATGCCGCCCGGCAGGTTGGCCTCGCGACCGGGGTAGACGTAGCAGGACTTGCCTCCGCTGTACGCCTTGATGTGCGCGAAGCTGCTGGAGGAGTTGACGACGTTCGACCCGGTGGTGCGGGTGCGGTAGTTGATCCGGTACGTGCCGTCCTCGGCGCCGGTCCAGACGGCCAGGCCGCCGTGGTCCGGGTGCTCGAACACGCAGACCAACTGCAGGCCCCGGCAGTCGTCGTAGGGCGCCGCGGAGGCCGGTACCGCGGTGAGGCCGATCAGCCCGGCCGCGGCGGTGAATCCGGCGAGTGCCGTGGATACGCGCATGGTCATCAGCCTCAGTAGGTGTAGTCGCAGCGGGAGTCGGCGGACGGGTTGATCTCGATGGCGCTGAGCCTGTCGTCGAAGCCGTCGGGCAGATCGCGGACGGCGTGACCGCTCACCACACACAGCCCGAGGTTCTCGTTGTCGCCGATGATCCTGACCTTGTAGGCGGAGCGGTTGACGACCGAGGTCGTGGCCCGCACGCTGCCCGAGAAGCTGTAGAAGCCGGGCCGACTCTCGGTCCACACAGGGGTGCCGCCGTAGTTGACGTGCTTGAAGGCGCAGAAGACACCGAAGTCCGGGCAGTCGCTCACCGCCGCCGAGGACGGCGTGGCCGTACCCGCGATGACAGCGGCTGTGGCGGCGGCGAGGCCGACCATGGTCGACAGCGGTCTCATGGATTTCACCGTGCTTGCTCCCTTGATCGTGTTGCTGGTCGCTCCGGTGTGCGGGGCCACGACGGAGACGATCACTCGGACCACGCACATTGAAGCGGCGCCGGATCAGAAGGACGTCGGAGAGATCTCAGGAAAGGAACAGAAAAATCTACGCGGGGAGCAAGGGGGGTTCCGCCTGGGTAGCTCGGGCCACGACGCCCCGCGCCCGTTCGAGTACCGGCCGGTCGACCATCTGCCCGTCGACCGTGGTGACCGACTCGCCGGCGTCGAGGACGCGGCGGGCCCAGCGCAGTTCGTCCGGCGTGGGCGTGAACCCGTCGCTGACGGGCGGTACTTGGGCAGGGTGGATGCAGAGCTTGCCGGTGAAGCCCAGGCGTCGGGCGTGGGCGACGTCGGCGTCGAGCGCGGCCGGATCGCGTACGGCGGTGGTGACACCGTCGACGGGCGGGGCGATGCCCGCTGCCGCGGAGGCGAGGACCAGTCGGGAGCGGGCGGGGCTGAGGGCCAGGTGGTCGTCGTGGGCGATGCCGAGCCCGGCGGCGAGGTCGACGTTGCCGAAGGCGGCCCGGACGACTCCGGCGACGGCGCACACGGCGAGGGCCCGCTCGATGCCCAGGGCGGTTTCGACCAGCGGGATCAGCGGGCAGCGCCCGGCCGTGCGGGCGGCTATGTCCGCGAGGACGGCCGGGTCCTGGGCCTTGGGCACCATGAGGGGCACGCTGTGGCCGGCGATCTGCGCCAGGTCCTCCTCGAACCAGGGGGTACCGGGCGGATTGACGCGTACGACGGCCCGGTGACCGTCGGCGAGCCAGGCGGCGGCGTCGGCGCGGGCGCCGTCCTTGTCGCCGGGGGCGACGGCGTCCTCAAGGTCGACGACGACGAGGTCCGCGCCCGAGGAGACCGCCTTGGCGAAACGGTCGGGGCGGTCGCCGGGGACGAAGAGCAGGGTGCGCGCGGCGGCGACGCGGTCGCGGTCCGGGTGGCTCATGCGAAGGTCACCTCGGCGGTGGCGTGCCGGGTCTCGCGGTGCGTGGCGATGCGCAGCTCGGCGCCCGCGTCGGTGGGCGTGCCTTCGGCGAGGAGGTGCTCGCCCGTGAACGCCGGCCGGTGCAGCCGGTAGGAGAGCGACCGTACCTGGCGTTCCGGGGCGTCGCGCCGGGCCAGTTCGAGCATGAGGAGGGCCAGCAGCGGGCCGTGCACGACGAGGCCCGGGTAGCCCTCGACGTCGCGGCAATACGGGGCGTCGTAGTGAATGCGGTGGGCATTGGCGGTGAGCGCGCTGAACCGGAAGAGAAGGGTTTCCTCCGGTCGTAGGCGCAGCCGCCACGGGGCCGAGCCCGAGCCCGGCGCCTCGGGCTCGGGTACGGCCGTGTCGTCGAGCGCGGTCGGGTGCCGTGGAGTGGAGCCGGGCCCCGACCGGTAGACGATGTCCTGCTCCTCGACCAGGCAGGTACGGCCGTTCTGCCGGAACTCCTGTCGCTCGGTGACGAACAGCAGCTCGCCGCTGCGCCCCTGCTTGGGCGTGACCGCGGCCAGGCTGCCGACGCGCTCGGCCGGTTCGCCGAGGCGCAGGGGTTCGGCGATCTCGCAGCGTCCCCCGGCGAACATGCGCCGACGTCGGGGGAGGGGCGGCAGGAAGCGGGCCTCGCGCAGGTGTCCGTCGGGGCCGAGGGCTCGCTGCGGTGCCCAGTGCAGGAAGTACAGCCACTGCCACAGCGGCGGCAGCGGGTCGCCGGACTTCGTGGCGGCGGGGAGGTCCAGCAGCGCCGACAGGGCGGCGGCCGGGCCGGGCGGCAGGGCGTCCGAGTCGGTGACCGGTTCCGGGTGCCATGACTCGACGTGGGAGGAGAGGGAGGCGGGCATGTCGGGTCCTCGGGGGAGGTCAGGGGAGCGGGGCGGTCGTCGGCGGGGCGGGCGTCGCGCTGGTCGCCCCGGTCTCCAGCAGGGAGGTGCGGGACGGTTCGCGTACCACCAGGGTGGCCAGGAAGGTCAGGGCGATGCACCCGGTGACGTACCAGAAGAAGACGGTCTCGTGGCCGGCCTTCTTCAGGGCGAGTGCGATGGGTTCGGTCAGCCCGCCGAAGGTGGCGGTGACCAGGGCGTGCGGCAGGCCCACGCCCAGGGCCCGGACCTTGGTGGGGAACATCTCCGCCTTGATGATGGCGGCCAGCGCCGAGTACCCGGTCAGGAAGGTCAGGGCCACGGTCATCAGCAGAAAGGCGAACCACGGGCTGTCGGTGTCACCGAGGACGGTCATGATCGGGACCGTGAGCGCCATGCCGCCGAGGGAGAAGACGAACATGACGGGTCGGCGGCCGAAGCGGTCGGACAGCGCACCGGCGACCGGTTGCAGCAGCATGTAGACGAACAGCGCGGCGAAGCCGATGACGGACACGGTCGACTTGGCGATGCCCGCGGTGTTGACCAGGTACTTCTGCAGATACGTGGTGTACGTGTAGAAGGCGACGGTGCCGCCGATGGCCAGGCCGAAGACGGCGAGCAGCTGGCGCGGATACTCGGTGAACAGGGCGTACAGGCCCTTGCGCTCGTGGGCCGCGGCGGCCTTCGCGCGTTCCCGCTGGAAGTGCTGCGACTCCTCCATGGTGCGGCGCAGGTACATCACGACCAGACCGGCCACGGCACCGATCGCGAAGGGGATGCGCCAACCCCAGCTCTGCACTTGGTCGTCGGTGAGCAGGCGCTGCAGGACGATGGCCACGAGCAGGGCGGCGAGCTGGCCGAGCACGATGGAGACGTACTGGAAGCTGGAGTAGAAGCCGCGTCGGCCCGGCGGCGCGACCTCGGCCAGGTAGGAGGCGCTGGAGCCGAACTCGCCACCCACGGAGAGCCCTTGCAGCAGGCGGGCCAGGACCAGGAGGACGGGAGCCCACACGCCGATGGTGGCGTGGCCGGGGGCGAGGGCGATGGTGAGCGAGCCGACGCTCATCAAGGTGACGGACAGGGTCAGGGCGCGGCGGCGGCCGTACCGGTCGGCGTAGGCGCCGAGCAGCCAGCCGCCGAGTGGCCGCATGAGAAAGCCGACGGCGAAGACGACCGCCGTGGACAGGAGTTGGGCGGTGGCGTCGCCCTCGGGGAAGAACGCGGCGGCGAAGTAGATGCTGAAGGTGGCGTAGGCGAACCAGTCGTACCACTCGATGAGGTTGCCCAGACAGCCGCGTACGACGTTGGCGGTGACCTGGGAGGGTGCGGGGGCGGGGGTGCGGCTCTGCGACATGGGAAGCTCCGTTGCTCGTGTCGCGGTGGGGACGGCTCGTGCGGTTCCGCTCAGCGCAGGACGAAGGGGTTGCCCGTGGGCGCGCCGGTGTTGATCCAGACGCTCTTGTCCTCCAGGTAGGCGGCTACGGCGGCGATGCCGTTCTCGCGGCCGAGGCCGGAGTCCTTGAAGCCGCCGAAGGGCGTCAGGTAGCTGACCGCGCGGTAGGTGTTGACCCAGACGGTGCCCGATCGGATGAGGTCGGCCATGCGGAAGGCGCGGCCGATGTCACTGGTCCATACGCCGGCGCCGAGGCCGTAGCGGCTGTCGTCGGCGATCTCGACCGCCTCGTCCTCGTCCTCGAAGGGGATGACGGCGAGGACCGGGCCGAAGACCTCCTCCTGGGCGATACGCATGCTGGAGTGCACCCCGGTGAAGACGGTGGGTTCGACGAACCACCCGCCCCGGGCGGCGGCCCGGCCACCCAGGGCGAGCCTGGCGCCCTCCCGTCGCGCGATGCCGATGTAGTCGAGGACCTTGGCGTACTGGGCGGGGGTGGTGATCGGACCCACCTGGGTGGCCTCGTCCATCGGATCGCCCATGCGGGCCGTGCCCGCGAGCTCCACCAGGCGGCCCACGACCTCGTCGTGCACGCCCGTTTGCACCAGGAGGCGGGAGCCTGCGATGCAGGTCTGTCCGGTGGCGGCGAAGATACCGGAGACGGCGCCGTTCACGGCGGCCTCCAGATCGGCGTCGGCGAACACGATGTTGGGCGACTTGCCGCCCAGTTCGAGGCTGACGTGCTTGAAGTCGCGGGCGGCCGACTCGTTGATACGACGGCCCGTGGCGTCCGAGCCGGTGAAGCTCACCTTGCGGACCAGCGGGTGCTCGACGAGCGCGGCGCCGACGTCCTGGCCGAACCCGGTGACGACGTTGAGCACGCCCGGGGGCAGTCCCGCCTCGTGGAAGAGCCGGGCCAGGACCAGGGTGGAGGCGGAGGTGAACTCCGACGGCTTCACCACCACGGTGCAGCCCGCGGCCAACGCCGGAGCGATCTTCCAGGCCAGCAGCAACAGCGGGGAGTTCCACGGCGTGATGACCGCGACGACGCCGACCGGCTCCTTCCTCGTGTAGGCGAAGTACCCCTTCTTGTCGAGCGGCGGGACGCTGCCCTCGATCTTGTCGGCGAGGCCGCCGTAGTAGTGGAACCACTCGGCGAGGTAGGCGACCTGGCCGTGCATCTCGGTGAACAGCTTCCCGTTGTCGCGGACTTCGAGCTCCGCGAGGTCGCGGGCGTGGGCCGTGACGGTGTCGCCGAGCCGCCGCAGCAGGGCGCCGCGCGCACTGGCGGTCAGCTCGGCCCACGGGCCGGTGCGCAGGGCGCGGTCGGCGGCTCGCACCGCGTCGTCGACGTCCTGTGAGGTGCCCTTGGCGATCTGCGCCCACGGCGTGCCCAGGTAGGGGTTGTCGGTGGGAAACCACTCACCGTCGGTGGCCTCGCGGCTCTCCCCGTCGATGAACAACTCGTAGTGCTGCATGGGTGATTCGCCTGCTCAGAAGGTGCTCAGGCCGAGCGCGGCGCGGAAGGCGTTCTTGTTGGCGACGCCGTCGCGGGGCGGCAGTGCGCGCGGCGGTTCGTCGGTGGCGATGAGTACCTGTGCGTACGTCGTCGCGGTGCGGGCCTCGATGCGCCGGGCGAGGTCCTCGGTCTGGGCCAGGTCGGTGATCCGGACGGCGTCGGGGATGCCGAAGCCCCGGGCGACGGCGACGAGGTCGGTGCCGAGGCCGGTGTGGCTGGGCTGCATACCGGTCTCGCCGAAGTGGGCGTTGTCGAGGACGACGAGGGTGAGGTTGGGCGGGAGTTGGGCACCGATGGTGGCCAATGTGCCGATCCCCATGAGGTGTTCGCCGTCCCCGGTGACCGCCACGACCGGGCGCTGCGGCTGGGCGAGGGCGAGACCGAGGGCGAGCGGGGCGGCGGCGCCCATCGCGCCCCACAGGTAGAAGTTCTCCGGTCGGTCGCCGGCGGCGAAGACGTCGTAGCTGGGCGAACCGAGGCCGGAGACGATCAGGGTGTCCTCGGGAACGCGGCCGATCAGGTCGGCGACGAAGCGGCGCCGGTCGAGACGTACGTCGGTCGTGGTGGTCATCAGTCCCGCTCCCACTTCTTGCGGCCGATCAGCTTCTGCCCGAGGAGGACGGCGACGCGCTCGCCCGCCTCGAACACCGAGTCCAGGGCGGCTTCGACGGTCTCCTCGACCTCGTCGGGGGTGTCGGCGCGCAGGACGGTGATGCCCATGAGTTCCAGGGCCTGCTGGGTGGTGCGGCCCATCGGGCCCTGCCACGGGTTGAACTCGGCGTACTCGCCCCGCATCGTCACCAGCGTGAGGAAGGGGAACCGGCACATTGCCGGCAGGGAGAACATGTTGACGCAGTTGCCGACGCCGCTGCTCTGCATCAACAGCACCGCCCGCTGACCGCCCAGCCACGCGCCGCTGACCACGGCGACGCCCTCCTCCTCGGTGGTCAGCACGACGTCGTGGATCGCGGGGTCCCGCTGGGCCTCGCGGATGGCGTGGGAGTGGCCAGAGTCCGGGACGTAGGCGATCTGTCGCACGCCACGCTTCTTCAGGGCGGCGAAGACGTCCTCCTGCCAGGAGGGTGGCGCGGCAGTGGGTGTCTCGTTCATGCCGCACATCATGGGTACTGATGGATGGCCGTGAACAATAGAAAAGCGTGATCCCGGCATGCTCTACCCGCATGACCACACGTCCCGGGCGCGTAGTTCACCCGCCCTGTGATCGCGGCTGCGGCTCCGTCTGACGCTGCGGGTGTGGCTGTCGCGCCGAAGGCCATCTGCCCTGACGTACGGCCGTGTCGATCTGGCGGACCAGCTCCCGTGCGACGACCTCCACGGCGGGCGGTGTCCGGCCGGACCGCGGCGTGGCGAGCACGATCGAACGCCACACGTCGGGCTCGCACAACGGCGCCGCGCTCAGCGTGCCGTCCGCGACGTCCTCGGCGATACCGATGCCCGGCAGGACCGTCCAGCCGTGCCCGGCGAGGACGAGTTGCTTCTGCACCCGCATCGAGTTGGTCTGCACGACGATGTCCATGGCGGTCCCGGCCCGCGCCGAGGCGGCGTCGATCAGGGCGCGCAGGGCATGGCCGGACGCGGGCATGACGAGGGGGTGGGCCGCGGCCTCGGTGAAGGGCACGGGGTGATCGGCCCGCAGACCCGCCGAGGGCGGGGCGACCACCCACAGCTGCTCCCGGAGCAGTGGCCGCGCGTTGAGCGACGGCGTGCTGTCCAGGTTGTACAGCAGGGTCAGATCCAGGTCGCCGTCGTCGAGCCACTGCTGGAGGTGTCCCGAGTAGGCCGTCATCAGGCGCAGTTCGATGCCGGGATGATCCCGGGCGAGGGTCGAGACGAGGGGTTCGGCCAGCAGGTCGGTCGTGCTCTCCAGCAGTCCGGCGGTGACGATGCCCGTCACCGCGCCCGGAGTGGGCTGGACCTCGGCGCGCGCCCGCTCCAGCTCGTTCAGGGCGCGCCGCGCCCGGTCCACCATGATCGTCCCGGCCTCGGTGGGCCGCATGCCCTGCCGGGTGCGCTCGAAGAGCGGGACGCCGAGCTCCTGCTCCAGGGTGCGGATCTGCCGGGTCACGGCCGGCTGCACCAGGTGCAGCAGCTCCGCGGCCCGGGTGACGCTGCCCACCTCGGCGACGGTGACGAGCGCTTTGAGCTGTTTGACGTCCATTGCTTCTCCACCACCATGGGTGCACCGGCATCCGCACCATGGCCATCCGTGCCGGGCATGGGTGCATCAGGATTTGCTATTTCACTCAGAATGTCATGAGTGCACATGATGGTAGTCCCAGCGGGTCGAGCCCTTCCCCGGAGGCCAACGCATGCCCGAACACCCCGAAGCCCTGCCCCTGTCCGGCATCACCGTCGTCAGTGTTGAGCAGGCCGTGGCGGCCCCCTTCGCCACCCGCCAGCTGGCGGACCTCGGGGCCCGGGTCATCAAGGTGGAGCGCCCGGGAGGCGGCGACTTCGCCCGGCGGTACGACACCTCCGTGCACGGCGAGTCCAGCTACTTCGTCTGGCTCAACCGGTCGAAGGAGTCCCTGACCCTCGACCTGAAGGCGGAGGACGGGCGCCGCATCCTGGAGAAACTCCTCGCGCGGGCCGACGTGTTCGTGCAGAACCTGGCGCCCGGCGCGGCCACGAGGATGGGCCTGGGCGCGCAGGAGCTCACCGAGCGCTTCCCCTCACTGATCCCCTGCTCGATCTCGGGCTACGGCGCCACCGGCCCCTGGGCCGAGCGCAAGGCCTACGACCTGCTGGTGCAGTGCCAGACCGGTCTGGTCTCCCTGACCGGCAGCCCCGAAGAGCCCGCCCGCGTCGGCATCTCGATCGCCGACATCGCGGCCGGCATGTACGCCTACTCCGGCATCCTCACCGCCCTGCTCGCCCGTGCCACCACGGGCGTCGCCCGCGCCGTCGAGGTCTCCCTGTTCGAGGCGCTCGCCGAGTGGATGGGCCAGCCCGCCTACTACACCCGCTTCGGGGGCGGCCAGCCCCCGCGGGCCGGTACCCAGCACGCCACCATCGCCCCGTACGGTGCCTACCCCTGTACCGACGGCAAGGACGTCCTGTTCTCCATCCAGAACGAGCGCGAGTGGGCCGCCCTGTGCGAGCGGTTCCTCGACGCCCCCGCCCTCGTCGACGACCCCCGCTTCGCCTCCGGCCCGGCGCGCGTGGCCCACCGCGACGAACTGAACGAGATCGTGGCCGAGCGGTTCGCCGCGTCGGACAGCGCCGGGGTGATGAAGGCGCTGGACGAGACGGGCATCGCCAACGCCGGGGTCAACGACATCGAGGACTTCCTGGCCCACCCCGTGCTCGCCGCCCGCGGCCGATGGCGGGACGTGCCGATACCCGGCGGCGTCGCGGTACCGGCCCTGGTCCCGCCGGCGGACCTGGCGGGCGTGACCGCCCGTATGGGCGCCGTCCCCGCCGTGGGCGATCACACCGAAACCGTTCTCGCCGAACTGGGCTACACCCCTGCCGAGATCCAGGCCCTACGAGCCGACCGCGTCCTGTGACGCCGGTCCCACTTCCGGGAGCAACTCAACATGAGCACTCTGGACACCCTGTCCGAGGACGAGCGGTTCGTCGTGCGCACGGTGCGCGACTTCGTGGACAAGGAAGTCAGGCCGGTCGTACGGGAGTTGGAGCACACCGACACCTACCCCGAAGCGCTGATCGAGCAGATGAAGCAGCTCGGCATCTTCGGGCTCGCCGTCCCCGAGGAATACGGCGGCACCCCCGTCTCCACCCCCTGCTACGTGCTGATCACCGAGGAGCTGGCCCGCGGCTGGATGAGCCTGGCCGGTGCGATGGGCGGCCACACGGTGGTGGCCAAGCTGCTGCTGAGGTTCGGCACGCAGGAGCAGAAGCGGCGCTACCTGCCGCGCATGGCGGATGGCGGGATCCGCGCGACGATGGCCCTCACCGAGCCGGGCGGCGGCTCCGATCTCCAGGCGATGCGCACCGTCGCCCGAAGGGACGCGGACGGCTATCTGGTGAACGGCGCGAAGACCTGGATCACCAACTCCCGCCGCTCCCAGCTGATCGCACTGCTGTGCAAGACCGATCCGGAGGCGAGCCCGGCGCACCAGGGCATCTCCATCCTCCTGGTCGAGCACGGCCCGGGCCTGACCGTCTCCCGCGACCTGCCCAAGCTCGGCTACAAGGGAGTGGAGAGCTGCGAGCTGTCCTTCGAGGACCACCGCGCACCGGCCGAGGCGCTGCTCGGGGGCGTCGAGGGCAAGGGCTTCGCCCAGATGATGAAGGGCCTGGAGACCGGCCGCCTCCAGGTCGCCGCCCGCGCCCTCGGCGTCGGCCGGGCCGCCCTGGAGGACTCCCTCGCCTACGCCCGGGAACGTGAGTCCTTCGGCAAGCCCATCTGGCAGCACCAGTCCATCGGCAACTACCTGGCCGACATGGCGACTTCACTGACAGCGGCCCGCCAGCTCACCTTGTTCGCGGCCCGGGAGGCGGACGCCGGGCGTCGGGTGGACATGGAGGCCGGGATGGCGAAGCTCTTCGCCTCCGAGACGGCCATGCAGATCGCCCTCAATGCCGTACGCGTCCACGGTGGTTACGGCTACTCGACCGAGTTCGACGTCGAGCGCTACTTCCGCGACGCACCCCTGATGATCGTCGGGGAGGGCACCAATGAGATCCAGCGCAACGTCATCGCGAGCCAGTTGGTCAAGCGGGGAGGGCTGGACACCTGAAGTTCCTTGCTGGGACCGGGTGTTAGTCGCACGGTCACCGGTCGACGTCGAGCAGGTCCCGGGCCCGTACCGGGAGCCCCGTCTCGAAGGAGCGGTTCGCGGCCAGGCCGGTGACCAGGGAGCGGGCGCCGTCGGATGCGTCGGCCGCGCGGTGCAGGGGGTCCGGGGCCGGGGTGCCGAACAGGTCCTGCAGCATGCGTACGTCACCGCCGCCGTGCCCGCCCTCGCCGGTCGCGACCTTGATCTCGTGCGGCTTCCCCCAGAAGGGGCGCAGCAGCAGCTCGGTGCGCCCGGCGTTGTGGTCCGTCTCGGCGCCGTGCAGGACGGGCTCGGAACTGCCGGTCCGCACGCGGGGACGGGTCCACGTCGACTCCTCCACGAGCAGTTCGAGGCGTCCCTCGCTGCCGTTGAAGGCGATCCGGTAGCCCTCCCACGGGGAGTACGCGGTGAGGTGGTACGTCAGGGTGGCGCCCGTGGCGTACCGGACCAGCACCGCCATGTCGTCCTCGATCGTCACGCCGGGGGCGAACACGTTCTGGTCGCGGTGGTAGCCGTCCTCGGCCTCCGCGTCCAGGTACAGCGCGCTGAGCACGGCCGAGTCGGACAGGTGCACGGCGAAGGGGTCGGTCTCGGCGGCGGGGGAGCCGTGGGCGCGGTCGTAGTCCCGGGCGAGGCCGCGGCGCCGGCCGGCCTGGTCGCCGTAGAAGAAGAGGCCGCCCTGGGCGTAGACAGTCTCGGGCCGGGTGCCCAGCCACCAGTTGACCAGGTCGAAGTGGTGGGTGGACTTGTGCACCATCAGGCCACCGGAGTTGGCCTTGTCGCGGTGCCAGCGGCGGAAGTAGTCGGCGCCGTGCCGCAGGTCGAGCAGCCACTCGAAGTGCACCGAGCCGACCTCGCCGATCGCACCGGCCGCGAGGTGTTCCCGTACGGCCGAATGCACCGGGTTGTAGCGGTAGTTGAAGGCCACCCGGACCTCGCGGCCGGTGCGCCGCCGCGCGTCCAGGATGCGGCGGGCCTTGTCGGCGTCCGTCGTCATGGGCTTCTCGGTGATCACGTCGCAGCCCGCTTCGAGGGCTCGCACGATGTAGTCGTCATGGGTGCGGTCCACCGTGCACACCACGACCAGGTCGATCCGCTCGCGGCGCAACATCGCGTCGAAGTCCTCGGCGGCGTACGTCGGTACGGGCGGCCGTCCCGGGTGGGCGTCCGTGAGCCAGGCGTCGTGGACGGCCATCCGGTGGGCGTTGACATCGCAGAAGGCTGCCAGCTCGATCCGGTCCGCGTAGGGACCGGCCAGCGCCTGGGTGAACAGCCGGGCGCGGGCGCCCAGGCCGACCACGGCGGCTCGGCGGCGTGCGGTGCCCTGAGGCATGCAAGTCTCCATTCGAAGAGGGGAGTTGTCGGGCATGGCGTGGTGCTGCGTGTTCTGGCAACCCTTTCCAATCCTTTCCCCTTCCGTCCCGGGGATGGGGTGCGCATGTCGGAAGTATTGACGTGTCCATTCGAACGCCCTTAACGTCTGCCCGATTCTGCGAACGTCGTACGATATATCGAACGCCCTGGATAGGAGACGCGCATGTCCGCGGTTCTCGCCCGGCTGACGGCGATACTGGTCGCCGCCTGCCTCCTCCTCACCGGCCAAGCCCTGACCGCACCGGACCGGGCAGCCGCCGCAGACGCCGGCTACCTGATGACGCACTTCATCGGGGAGGGGGCCACCGGTCAGCAGATCTACTTCTCGCACAGCGCGGACGGCCTGCACTGGAACGACCTCAACGGTGGCGGGATGACCCTGCGTTCCACCGTGGGCACGCGCGGGGTGCGCGACCCCGCGCTGGTCCGCTCCCCGAACGGCGACCGCTACTGGATCATCGCGACCGACCTGTGCATCGGCTGCGGGCAGTCATGGGACGACGCCATCAACAACGGCAGCCGCAACCTCGTCGTGTGGGAGTCGAAGGACCTGGTCACCTGGTCGCAGCCATGGCTGCTCAACGTCGCCGGCGCGATCCCCGACGGGCGCAACGCGTGGGCGCCGGAAGCGATTTGGAACCCGGCCACGAACGACTACGTCCTGTACTGGGCGACCAACGCGACCCTGAACGGCGTGCTGAAGCACCGTATCTACGCCGCCCGCACCACGGACTTCCGTACGATCACCACCCCGCAGGTCTACATCGACCGCCCGGGCACCCAGGGCATCATCGACACCCAGATCGTCGAGGTGCCGTCCGGCGTCGGCAACTTCCGCTATGTCCGGGCCTCCGGTGACGGCCAGATCACCCTCGAAGGCAGCAACTCGATCCTCGGCTCGTGGACCGGCCTCGGCAACCTCTCCGGCATCGGCCTGACCGGCTCCCAGGTCGAGGGCCCGATGTGGATGAAGTTCCGGGACCGTGACGAGTGGACCCTGTACCTCGACCAGTACGCGGCCGGAAAGGGCTACATGCCGGTCCTGACGACCAACCCGTCCGCCCCCGGCGCCTTCAAGCTCCCGGCGTCGGGCTCGTACTCCCTTGGCGGCACCAAGAAGCGCCACGGTTCCATCCTGAACCTGA
Source organism: Streptomyces sp. cf386 (assembly GCF_900103585.1). Lineage (GTDB taxonomy): Bacteria > Actinomycetota > Actinomycetes > Streptomycetales > Streptomycetaceae > Streptomyces. The sequence goes on along the minus strand of NZ_FNHV01000018.1, from coordinate 123,713 downwards.
CGGCCGCTGAGGAGAGCCGGGTGCAGACACGCTGGCCCGCCGCGACCGCCGGCCGGCTGCAGTCGTACAACTTCCAGGACCGGTACGTACGGCACACCAACTTCGACGTACGCATCGACCCGAGCGTCAGCCCCGCCGACGACGCCCGGTTCCGGCTGAGGACCGGGCTCGCGGGCTCCGGCACCGTCTCCTTCGAGTCGGTGAACTTCCCCGGCTACTTCCTGCGGCACGACGGATCCGACTTCCAACTCGCCTACTACGACGGCACCACCGCCTTCGCCGCGGACGCCACCTTCCACCAGGTCGCCGGGCTCGCCGACGGAAGCTGGTCGTCGTTCCGGTCCTACAACCACCCCGACCGCTACATCCGGCACTACGCCTACCAACTGAAGCTCGACCCCGTCACCACCGCCACGGCACGCGCCGACGCCACCTTCCGTGTGACGAGCTGATGGCTGAGCCGGGCGGGGGCGCCGGAGCTGTCGATCAGGACTCGGTGAACGTCCACAGCAGGTTGGTGGAGGCGCCCCACGTCCACTGCTTGGTGACGGAGCCGGCGGACACCTTGCCGCCGCCGTCCAGGACGAGACCCGTGGTGCGGTTGGCGAGGGAGTACCGGTCGTCGCCGCGGTGGATGATCAGCCACTGCTGATCGGTGCCGCCGTTCCAGTCGGCCTGTCGGGCGGTGGCGCCGTCGCTCGTGGCGCCCCATCCGTCGGCGACCATGCCGTTGGCGCGGTTGACCAGCTTGTAGTAGCCGTTGCCGAGGTCGACCGCTTGCCACTGCAGGTTCGGGGAGGCGTCCCAGGTCCATTGCTTCAGGACGGAGCCGGAGGGGACGTCGCCGCCGCTGTCCAGGGCCAGGCCGTTGGTGACGTTGGTGATCCGGAAGTGGGCCGACGGGTTGAACACGACCTTGAGGGAGGTGATCCGCTTCCGGATTCCGGCGTTGTCGGCCGTGAAGGTCCAGGAGGTGCCCGTGAAGTCGTCGCCCGAGTAGCCGACGAGCTCGTACCCGGGGGCAAGTCTGAGGGAGGAGAGGGTACGGGGCGGCAGTCCCGCGAGGGTCAACTGCTCGGCGGTGTAGCCCCCGAGGGGGAGAGCGGCGCTGTCGCCGCCGTAGCCGAAGCCGTTGAAGGCCACCGCGCCGGTGAGCGGACGCAGTGCCGGAATCCGGCCGGAGAAACGGAGCTTCAGGACGTAGGCGGGGGCGTCGAACGGAACCGTCGGCGGGAGTGTCACCCTCAGGCCGGTGGCGTCCTGGGTCGGGGCGGGGAGGTCGATGTAGGTGCCGGCCGTCGCGTTCAGCAACTGCACCGACGACAGTGAGTCCAGGGCGATGCGGTCGGACGCCAGGGTCCCGATCGTCAGCGAACTGCCGGGCCGGCCCAGGACGGTGGCGTACAGGACTGTGTTCGCCTTGTTCCGGGTGAAGCGGATGTCCTGGGCGGTGCCTGCCGTGGGCCGGGTGAAGGAGCCGCCGCCCATCTTCGTCGGGCCCTCGCCGTACGCCGTCCAGGCCCGGGTGCCGTAGACCGACTCGCCGAAGCGCTTCAGATAGTCGCCGATGCCGAGCAGGATGTCGCGCTGGCCCTGCGGAATGGTGCCGTCGGCCTTGGGGGCGATGTTGAGCAGCATGTTGCCGTTCTTGCTGACCCGGTCGATGAACGAGTGCAGCATCTGGGCCAGTGAGTAGTAGCCGATGCCCTCGGTGTAGCACCAACTGGAGCTGGAGATGCTGTCGTCGGTCAACCAGTAGGGCGCGGTGAGGTCGGCCGGGCCGCCCCGCTCGTAGTCGAAGACCTGCCCGTGGCTGTTGAACCCGTCCTTGTAGGTGGCGACGACTTCCCGGCCCCACCTGTCGGCCTGGTTGTAGTAGTACGCCAGGAAGTTCAGCCGCTGCCGCTCGTCGACGTGGTCCAGCCGCCAGTCCTGCCAGAGGATGTCCGGCTCGGCCCGGTCGACGACCTCCTTGAGCTTGTCGTACCAGAGCTGGTTCTCCTGCTCCGGACCGAGCTGCCCGTACAGCTTCTTCAGGCTCTCGTCCGACTGCGCCGGCGCGTACTCGTAGTAGCCGGTGTAGTTGTACGCGTGGTGCATCGCCACCAGCAGCTTCAGTTGCTTGGCGCGGATGGCGTCGGTGAACAGCTTCAGCAGGTCGAGGCGCGGGCCCCTGCGCACGGAGTTCCACTCGTTGACCTGGCTGTCCCACATCGAGTAGCCGTCGTGGTGCTCGGCGACCGGGCCGGCGAACCGCGCACCGGCGTCCACGAAGAGCTGCGCCCACTCGTCGGGGTCGAAGGCGCCGCCCTCGGACTTGAGCTTCGGCGCGAACTCCTGGTGGTTTCCCGCCAGATCGTCCGCGCCGTCGATGAAGTGGTGGAACGGCCAGTCGGACGGGTCGCCGTAGGTGGCGATGTGATGCTTGTTCGCCTTGCTGTCCGGCACGTACATGTTGCGCGGATACCACTCGCTGTCGTACGCGGGGACGCTGAAGACGCCCCAGTGGAAGTAGATGCCAAACTTGGCGTCCCTGAACCACTCGGGGGCGGCGGGGTGTCGGTTCACGGAGTCCCAGGTGGGCTGGTAGGTCCTCGGGGCGGCCGGCGCACTTCCGGCAGCGAACACATCGGTGGCCACCGCGGCCGTCACGACGGCCGTGGCACCGGCAAGTAACCTGCGCCTGCTGATCGACTGCGACATACGCATGAACGTCAGGCATGGGACCTACTACTGTCAACGGGTGTGCAGGGATGAATGTGCCTGCTGAGATAGGGGAGTTGACCGGTTGGTGATGAATGACGTTGATTGCCCAAGGGGAGACATCGCATGTCTCTGACGGACAGGGCCATCGACCAGCTCGGTAAGCTGATCCGCTCGGGCGCGCTGCCCCCGGGCTCGACGCTGCCCCAGAACCCGACCTCGCCGCCCAGTTGGGGCTGTCCCGCAACCTCGCCCGTGAGGCGGTCAAGGCGCTGGCCGTCGCCCGGATCTCCGACGAGGACCTGGCCGAGGTGAAGCGGCACCTTGACGCGATGCGGGAGGCCGTCTCCAGCAGTACGGAGCAGTGGCTGCGGGAGCACCTGAACGCCGGCGGGTCCGTACCGGAACAGTCCGTACCGCAACAGCCCGTACCGGAACGCGACATGGCCCCGCACCCGACTGGCGGGGGCAGGGCCATGTGACGCGGCCGGGCTACAAGGCCGCCGCCGCGGTGTGCAGGTTCTTCGCGGCCAGGGCGAGGCCCTCGGTCTGCGAGTAGGCGGCGTCCTCGTGCTCGATGTTCACGGCCATGTCCGGGTCGATCTCGGCGAGGGCGCCGAGGAACTCGGTCCAGAACGGCACGTCGTTGCCGAGGCCGACGGCGACGAACTTCCACGCCGGGTTCTCGGGCCAGGCGTTGCACCAGAAGCCGTAACCGGTGGGCACCTTGCCCTCGGCGTCGGCCGGCACGCGGGTGAACGACGTGTCGAGTACGCCGCGGATGTCGGCGCCGGGGCACAGCGTCGCGTCCTTCGCGGCGGCGTGGAACACCAGCGGGCCCAGCCACTTGATGGAGGCGATGACGTCCATGCCCTGCCACATCAGGTGCGACGGGTCCATCTCCGCGCCCACGTTCGTCAGGCCGCCCTCGTCGACCAGCCGCTTCAAGGTCACCGGCGAGAACACGAGGTTGTGCGGGTGCATCTCGATGGCGACCCGGACGTCGTTCTCCCGGGCGAGGGCGTCGATCTCCTTCCAGAACTCGACGGCCACGCCCCACTGGTAGTCCAGGACGTCCATGTAGACGCCGTCCCAGGGGTTCACGACCCAGGAGGGGTACTTGGCGTCCGGGTCGGAGCCCGGCGTGCCGGACATGGTGACCACGTGCTTGACGCCGAGGAGGCCGGCGAGGCGGATGGTGCGGCGCAGGTCGTCGGCGTGCTTCGGGCCGACGCCCGGGAGCGGGTTGAGCGGGTTGCCGTTGCAGTTGAGGCCGGTCAGTTCCATGCCGCGGCCGGCGAAGGTCGCCAGGTACTCCTCGCGTGCCTTGGCCGAGGACAGCAGCAGGTCGACCGGGCAGTGCGGGGAGGGGATGAAGCCGCCGGTGTTGACCTCGACCGAGGTCAGGCCGTTCTCCTTGAGGATGTCGAGGGCGTCGGTGAGGGTGCGGTCGTGCAGACAGGCGGTGTAGGCGCCGAGCTTGAGGGCCATGCGGGTGCTCCTTGGAGATAAGTGTGGGAGGTCAGGCGACGGGCGGGACCGCGACGGCCGCGCCGTCGGTGCGGGAGGACTCGACGACGGCCTGGATGATCTCCATCGTCCGCAGCGCGTCGGCGAACGTGGCGCAGGCCGGCAGCGGCTCGGCGACCCCCGCGACCTGGTCGAGGAACGCCCGGGCCTGGTAGGTGAAGTTGTCGCCGTTGCTGGCGCCGACACCCGGCGCCTCCATCGGGACACCGCCCGCGAAGTACGGCATCTGCGGGCCGGCGATGATCTGCCGGGCGCCGCGCGTACGGGCCTCCGGCTGGGCGTCGTCGAAGAGGTACTCGGCGGGCCGGTGCTGGTCGAACGCGGCCCGGCCGCTGACGCCCAGCACGTCGAAGAAGAGGCCGTTGGGCAGCCCGAAACCGGTGCGGGTCACCGAGAAGGTGCCGACGAGACCGGACTCGAAGCGGGCCGTGAAGGTCGCCGTGTCCTCGTTCTCGACCTCGCCGAACTCGTCCGAGACAGGGGCCGCGTTGTGCCCGACGACCGCGCCCAGCGGCAACGGCCGCTTCGGGATCTGCGTCGACAGCGAGGCGCCGGACACCGAGGCGATGGGCCCGGCGACGTACTCGGCGACGTCGATGACGTGCGAACCGATGTCGCCGAGCGCGCCGGAACCCGGGCCGCCCTTGAAGCGCCAGCTCAGCGGCCCGTTCGGGTCGGTCGCGTAGTCGCACCAGTAGCGACCGCTGAACAGGGTCAGGTCACCGAGCTCGCCGCCCCGCACATGCTCGCGGATCGCGGCGATGCCGGGGGCGCGCCGGAAGGTGTACCCGACCGAGGTCACGACCTCGGCGGTGCGCTCCAACTCGGCCATCGCACGGGCGTCCTCCATCGAGCCGGCCAGCGGCTTCTCACAGAGCACATGCTTGCCCGCGGCGACCAGCGCCTCGGCGATCGGCCGGTGCAGAGCGTTGCCGACGACGATGCTGACGGCGTCGATCGTCGGGTCCTCGACCACGGCCTCCCAGCTGGGGAGCGCCGTCTCGAACCCGTAGCGACGCGCGGCGTCCTCACCGAGCGCGACGTTGGCGTCGGCGATCGCGGCCAGCCGGACCGGCGGCAGGCCGGCGCCGAAGACCGTGTTCACGTTGCGGTACCCGGCGGCGTGGCTGCGGCCGGCCATACCGGCGCCGATGACCGCGACGGAGAGTGGTTTGGCAGAGGTGGTCATGGCGGTGCCTTTCAGAAGTCTCAGAGGAGGGGGGTTATGGAAAGGGAGGGAAGCGTGCTCAGGCGGCGAACTGCTGCCGGAAGTGGGACTCGATGGCTTCCATCGAGCGGCCCTTGGTCTCGGGGATGGTGCGGAGATAGAAGAAGAACGTCGCGACGTTGACCGCGGCGAAGATCAGGAACGTGGTCCCGCCGACCGCGTCGATCAGCGGCGGGAACACCAACGTGACCACGAAGTTGGCCATCCAGGTGCCGAACACGGCGATGCCCATCGCGAAGCCGCGCAGCCGCAGCGGGAAGATCTCCGAGAGCATCAGCCAGAACACCGTCGCGATGCAGCCCTGCATGAACAGCAGGAACGTCAGCATGGACGCGAGCACGAGATAGCTGCGCACGGTCGACTCCGGCAGGAGCAGAAAGCACAGCGCGATCAGCACCAGCGACACCGTGACGCCGACCTGCCCGGTCAGCAGCATCGGACGTCGGCCGAACCGGCCCAGCAGCCACATGCCCGTCGACACCGCGAGCACCGCCACGACACCGTTGGCGATGGTGGCCGTCAGGGCCGCCTGGGTGCCGAGGCCGGTGTCCAGCAGGATCGTCGGCGCGAAGTACATGATCGAGTTGACGCCGGTCAGCTGCGACAGAACGGCCAGCCCCAGCCCGACGGTCACGATGCGCCGTATCCATGGAGTGCGCAGATCCTGCCAACCGGCCCGCGGCTCATCGGCGTCGGCTGCGACGGTGCGCTTGATCTCGGCGAACTCCGCGTCCACGACGCGCGCGTCACGGATCCGGCCGAGCGTGCGGGCCGCGTCGTCGAACCGCCCGCGCGAGGCGAGCCACCGGGGCGACTCGGGCACGAACAGCATCCCGATCCACAGAGCCACGGCCGGGACGGTGGCGATCGCGAGCATCCAGCGCCACACACCACCCTCGCCCACGGTCCTGGCGATGACCGCGTTCGAGGTGTACGCCAGCAACTGCCCGGTCACGATCATCAGCTCGTTCTGCGTCACCAGACGACCGCGATGCTCCGCCGGGGCCAACTCGGCGATGAACACCGGCACCGTCGCGGACGCTCCGCCGACGGCCAGCCCGAGCAGCACCCGGAACAGCACCATCACTTCGAGACCCGGAGCCAGCGCGGTGCCCAGCGCACCGACGAAGAACAGCACGGCGAGCCCGAGGATCGTCCGCCTGCGCCCATGCCGGTCGGCCAGCCGCCCGCCGTACAGCGCCCCGAAGGCCGCGCCGAGCACCAGCGACGACGCGACGATCCCCTCGGTCAGCGGGGTGAGCCCGAGGCCGCCCTCCTCGTGCGAGAGGGACATGAAGGGCAGCGCACCGGAGATGACGCCGGTGTCGTAGCCGAAGAGGAGCCCGCCGAAGGTGGCGATGACGGTGATGAGCCGCAGCCGCCGATAGACCTCCGGCGAGGCGTTGTCCTTGACGGTACTGCTTGGTGTGAGGGCCTGGGATGCGTCGTCCCTGACGTCCATGGCCACCTCCTACCGGTCGATGTGGGGGACGGGTGTACCTCAGTTGGAGGTGGGGAAGTTGAAGCCGGCGGTGACCTGCTGCTTGGGCTCCGGCCAGCGGGTGGTGACGACCTTGGGGCGGGTGTAGAAGCGGATGCCTTCGGGGCCGTGGATGGGGGAGTCGCCGATGAGGGAGTCCTTCCAGCCGCCGAAGGAGTAGCAGGACATCGGGACCGGGACGGGCACGTTGATGCCGATCATGCCGACGTCGACCTTGCGCTGGAAGCGGCGGGCCGCCTCGCCCGAGCCGGTGAACAGGGCGGTGCCGTTGCCGTAGGGGTTGGCGTTGATGAGGTCGATCGCCTGATCGAGGGACTCGGCACGGACGATCGCGAGGACCGGGCCGAAGAGCTCCTCCTTGTAGGCGTCCATCTCGGTGGTGACGTGGTCCAGGAGGGAGGGGCCGGTGAAGAAGCCCTCCTCATGGCCCTCGACCTTCAGCCCGCGGCCGTCGACGACGACGGTGGCGCCCTGCGCGGCGGCACCGCCGACGGCGTTCTCGACGCGTTCCTGGGCGGCCTTGGTGACCAGCGGGCCCATCTCGGTGCCGGCCTGGTCGCCGGGGCCGACCTTCACCTCGCGTGCCTTGCGCTCCAGGATCTCCACCAGCCCGTCGGCCGCGTCACCCACGGCGACGGCGACGGAGACGGCCATGCAGCGCTCGCCTGCGGAGCCGTAGGCACCGGCGGTGATGTGGTTGGCGGCGAACTCCAGGTCGGCGTCGGGCAGGACGACGGCGTGGTTCTTGGCGCCGCCCAGGGCCTGGACGCGCTTGCCGTGGGCGGTGGCGGTTTCGTGGACGTACTTGGCGATGGGCGTCGAGCCGACGAAGGACACGGCGCGGATGCCCGGGTGGGTGAGGATGGCGTCGACGGCGGGCTTGCCGCCGTGGATGACGTTGAAGACGCCGTCCGGAAGGCCGGCCTTCTTGTACAGCTCGGCGACGAAGTTGGCGGCGGAGGGGTCGCGCTCGCTGGGCTTCAACAGGAACGTGTTGCCCGTGGCGATGGCTATCGGGTGCATCCACAGCGGCACCATGGCCGGGAAGTTGAACGGCGTGATGCCCGCGACGACGCCGAGGGGCCGACGGAAGTTGTGCACGTCAACGCCGCGCGAGACCTGGTCCGAAAAGGCCCCCTTCAACACGTCGCCGAGGCCGCAGGCGAACTCCACGACCTCGCGGCCGCGGGTGATCTCACCGCGGGCGTCGTCGACGGTCTTGCCGTGCTCGGCGGAGATGATCCGGCCCAGCTCCTCCTCGTGCTCGACGAGCAGCTGGCGGAAGGTGAACATGACCTGGGTGCGCTGGGTGAGGGAGGACTCCGACCAGGTCTCGAAAGCGGCGGAGGCGGCAGCGACGGCCGCGTCCACGTCGGCGCCGCCGCCGAGGACGACCTGAGCCTGCTCGGCGCCGGTGGCCGGGTTGAACACCGGCTGGGTGTCGGCGGTGGCGCCCGGGGCGGGGCTGCCGTTGATCCAGTGCGGGATGGTCTTCACGGTGCGGGTTTCCTTTGTGGGGACGGGACTTACAGGTAGTGCCGCTGGTTGAGCTTGTTCGCGGCGTAGGTCTCGTAGGCGGCGCGGGTGGAGTCCAGGGCGGAGGTCTGGCTGACGGGGACGTCCCACCAGCCGTGGCCGGGCGGGTTGGGGCCGTAGAGGTCGGTCTCGACGTGCACGACGGTGGTGCGGGTCGCGGCCTTCGCCTTCTCCATCACGGCACGGAACTCGTCGACGGAGGTGGCGTGCAGGACGTCCGCGCCCAGCGAGGAGGCGTTGGCGGCGAGGTCGACGGGGAGGACGTCGCCGTCGAGCTGGCCCGAACCGCCGTCACGGAAGCGGTACTTGGTGCCGAAGCGCTGCGAGCCGAGGGACTCCGACAGCGCGCCGATCGACGCGAATCCGTGGTTCTGGACGAGGACGATGATGACCTTCAGGCCCTCGGAGACCATGGTCACGATCTCCTGGGCCATCATCAGGTACGAGCCGTCGCCGACGAGGACGACGACCTCGCGGGAGGGGTCGGCCATCTTGGCGCCGACGCCGGCGGCGACCTCGTAGCCCATGCAGGAGTAGGCGTACTCGACGTGGTAGGCCTTCGGATCCCGCGCCCGCCACAGTTGCTGCAGGTCACCGGGCATGGATCCGGCGGCGTTGATGACGACGGCACGGTCGTCGAGGACGTCGTTGAGGGCGCCGAGGACCTGGGTCTGGGCGGGGAGGTCGCCGGTGTTGCGGTCCGGGGCGAAGCACTCCTGCTCGATTTCCCGTGTGCGGGCGATGAGGTGGCGGGTGTGCGAGCGATATTCGGGCGCGACCTCCCACTCCGACAGCGCGCCCGCGAGGGCTTGGATGCCGAGTCGTGCGTCGGCGACCAGCGGCTCGGCGGAGTGCTTGACGGCGTCCAGGCGGGCGACGTTGAGGTTGACGAAGGTGACGTCCGGGTTGCCGAACACGGTGTGGCTGGCGGTGGTGAAGTCGGAGTACCGGGTGCCGATGCCGAGGACGAGGTCGGCCTCGCGGGCCAGCTCGTTGGCCGCGTACGCCCCCGTCGAACCGATGCCGCCGACCGCGTAGGGGTGGTCCCACGGCACCGCGCCCTTGCCGGCGTGGGTGTCCGCGACCGGGATGCCGGTGGCCTCGGCGAACGCGCGCAGCGCGGTCTCGGCACCGGAGTACACGACCCCGCCACCGGCCACGATCAGCGGCTTCTTCGCGTTCCGCAGCAGTGCGGCGGCCCGCTCCACAGCGGCCGGTTCCGGCACCGGGCGGCCCACATGCCAGACCCGGCGCCGGAAGAAGTCGACCGGCCAGTCGTAGGCCTCGGCCTGCACGTCCTGGGGGAGTGCGAGGGTGACGGCGCCGGTCTCGACCGGGTCGGTGAGCACCCGCATCGCCGCCAGCGCGGCCGGGATCAGCTGCTCGGGCCGCTGGATGCGGTCGAAGTACTTGGATACGGCGCGGAAGGCGTCGTTGACGGTGACGTCCCCGCCCCGGGTGTCCTCCAGTTGCTGCAGCACCGGGTCGGCAGCGCGGGTGGCGAACATGTCGGACGGCAGGAGCAGCACCGGGATGCGGTTGGTGGTCGCCAGCGCCGCGCCGGTGATCATGTTGGTGGAGCCGGGGCCGGTGGAGGCGGTGCAGGCGAAGGTGGCCAGCCGGTCCCGCATCTTCGCGTACGCCACCGAGGCGTGCACCATGCCCTGCTCGTTGCGGGCGAGGTAGTACGGCAGATCGGCCTCGCGCGTGATCGCCGCCTGCAGCAGCGCCTGCCCGATCCCGGCCACGTTGCCGTGCCCGAAGATGCCCCAGACACCGGGGATCAGTCGCTGCTCCTGGCCGTCGCGCTCGCTGTACTGGTTGGCCAGGAAGCGCACCAGGGCCTGAGCGGTGGTCAGTCGGACGGTGTTCATCGCTGGTCATGTCCTTCGAAGGGAAGCCGGTCGTCGACGTCCTGGGCGTCCCAGGTGGCGCGGACCCAGCCGTGGGCGGGGTCGTCGCAGATCAGCCAGGCGCGGTCCTGGCCCGGGCCCGCCATGACGTTGAGGTAGTACAGGTCGTAGCCGGGCGCGGCGATGGAGGGGCCGTGCCAGCCGTGCGGGATGAGAACGGTGTCGCCGGAGCGGATCTCGGCGAGCACGTCGATCGGCCGGTCTTCCGTGCCGTAGACCCGCTGGTAGCCGAAGGCGTTCTCGCCGCCGGAGACCTCGAAGTAGTAGATCTCCTCCAGCTCGGACTCGACCGGGTTGCCGTTCTCGTCGGTGCGGGCCTCGTCGTGCTTGTGCGGCGGATACGACGACCAGTTGCCGCCCGGCGTCAACACCTCGCACACCAGCAGCTGTTCGGCCTTGAACGTCCCTGGCAGGCAGTAGTTGTTGACCTGCCGGGAGCACGCCCCCGCCCCGCGCAGCTCGACGGGGACATCCTCCTTGCGCCCGTACCGAGCCGGTTGACCTCCCTGCTCGGCACGGGCGGAGGGCAGCGCGAACCTCCCACCGGATGCGCTGCTGATCAGTGCTTCCGACTCGCGGGGGAGGTACGCGAAGTCGGTGGTCGAGGCGAACACGCCTGTCCGGCCGGCGAGTTCGAAGGCCCTGCCGTCCGTGGTGACGGTGCAGGAGCCCGTCAGCGGCAGGACCAGGAACTCGGAATCTCCGGTGGACAGGGCGTGCGCCTCACCGGGCTGCAGGGTCAGGATCCTGAGCCCGGAGTATCCCCAGCCCGCCGACTCGGGCGTGACCAGGAGGTCGTAGGGGCCATCGGCCGTACTCCCCGCGGGGAGGTGGTACTTGCTGGTCTCGTTCACAGCAGGCTCACCGCCCGGTCCACGGCACCGGCGACGTCGCCGCTGGAGGGGTAGAGCAGCGACCGGCCGACGACCAGGCCCTGCGCGGTGGGCTGCTTGAGTGCCTTGCCCCAGGACGCGAAGGCCGCGTCGGCGTCCTTGACCTCGCCGCCCAGCAGCAGCGCGGGCAGTGTGGAGGAGGCCAGGACGCGCTCCATGTCATCGACGACCGGGAGCTTGAGCCAGGTGTAGGCGGTGCGTCGGCCCAGCCCGGAGGCGATGGTGATGGACTTGATGACGGCGTCGGTGGACAGGTCGTTGCGGATCTTGCCGTCCTGCCACGCGGAGAGGAACGGCTCGACCATCGCGATGAGTTGACGGTCATTCAGCTCGTCCACGGCGTGGGCGGTGTTCTCCAGCACGGACGGCGTCGCCGGGTCGCCCAGGGCGATACGGGTGAGCATCTTGCCGCCGTCGAAGCCCATCGCGGCGATCGTGGCGGCGTCGTAGCCGGTGAACCGGTCGTCGATCTCGAAGACCGAACCGGCAAGACCCGCCCGGTTCATGGAGCCGAAGACACTCTTGCCGTCCAGGACACCGAGCAGCAGCAGGTCCTCCAGGATGTCCGCCGTGCCCAGCACACCCGTCACCCCCGGCCGCTCCAGCGCGATGCACAGACGGTCCAGCAGCTCGAAGCGGTCGGCCATGGCGTTGGGGTCGGCGCCCACGCCGTTCGCGCCGCGCGCGGGGTGGTCGGCGGCGATGATCATCGCCTTGCCGTGCTCGCCGAGCAGCGAGCCGGCCTGGACGCGCCGTGTGGCGGCGGCCGCGATCGCGCCGGGGTCGTTGACCCGGGCGTCCACGATCCGGCTCACATTGGTGGAGGGCACGTCGTCACGCCTTTCGATCGGTGGAGACTGCGGCGGGGGAGGAGGCGCCTGCCTCGCGGAGCTTGGCGTCGACCTCGATCTCGGTCGGCATCGCGTCGGAGCACGACAGCCGGCCCGCGACGATGGCCCCGGCGGCGTTCGCGAAGGACACCGTGCGGCGGGTGTCCCAGCCGGACAGCAGCCCGTGGCACAGCGCCCCGCCGAAGGCGTCACCGGCACCGAGCCCGTTCACGACGTCCACCGGAACCGGCGGAATCTCGGCGGCCGAGCCGTCCCTGTCCATGGCCAAGACACCCTTCGGGCCCTGCTTCACCACCGCCAGCTCCACTCCGGCCGCGAGCAGCGCCTTCGCGGCGGCGTACGGCTCGCGCTCACCGGTGGCGACCTCGCACTCGTCGAGGTTGCCGACCGCCACGGTGGTGTGCCGCAGGGCCTCGGCGTAGTAGGCACGCGCCTCGGACGGGTCGGTCCAGAACATCGGCCGCCAGTCCAGGTCGAAGACCGTCGGGCTCGCCTTCGCCCGGTGGGCCAGCGCCGCGAGGGTGGCCGAACGGCTCGGCTCCTCGCTCAGGCCCGTGCCGGTCACCCAGAAGATCGACGCGCCGCGCACCGCGCCCAGGTCCAGCTCCTCCGCCCGGATGTCCAGGTCGGGAGCCTTCGGCAGCCGGTAGAAGTACAGCGGGAAGTCGTCCGGCGGGAAGATCTCGCAGAACGTCACCGGCGTCGGCGCGATGTCCGACGTACCGACGAAGCGAGGGTCGACGCCGTAGCCCTCCAGGGCCGTGCGGACGAAGTCCCCGAACGGATCGCGGCCCGTCTTGGTGATCACGGCGGCGGAGTGCCCGTACCGGGCGGCAGCGACGGCGACGTTCGTCGGGCTGCCGCCCAGGTACTTGCCGAACGAGGTGACCTCGGCCAGCCCGACGCCGGTCTGGAGCGGATACACGTCCACTCCCACACGGCCGATGGTCAGCACTTCGAACGGCATCTGACTGGTTTCCCTTCGTGACTTAAAGCGCTTTAAAAGCTCGTTGGTACGATGCCTTGCGCTTAAATGTCATGTCAATAGGTTGTCCGGATTGCTTGGCCTTACTTGGCCAGGTGCTCGGCGATCTTCTCGCGCATGAAGAGGGACGACTCCTTGGCCCGCTCCTCCCAGGCGAAGACGCAGGCGGTGAGGGTCCCGTCGAAGCCGTTCGCGCGCAGTTCGCGGAAGAGCTCGTCGAAGTCGACCTCGCCCTGGCCGATGTCCAGGTGCTGGTGGACCCTCGCCGTCGTGCCGGGCGGGTTGAGGATGTACCGCAGGCCGGACGACGCGGTGTGGTCGAAGGCGTCCGCGAGGTGCACGTGGGTGAGGAGGTCGCCCGCGTACTTGATGATGCCGGGGGCGTCGTTGCCGATGTGGAAGGTGTGCGGCGCGCAGTAGAGGAAGGTGACGTTGGGGTGGTTGATGCCCCGGATCAGGTTGATCGCGTCGTACCCGTTCTCGATGAAGTCGTCCGGGTGGGGCTCCAGCGTGAGCTTGATGCCCTCGCGCTCGAAGACCGGGAGCAGCTCGTCCAGCGACTTCCAGAACTGCGCCTCGCTGCGTTCCGCGTCCTCGGGGCGGCCGTTGAACTCGGAGATCATGCTGTCCACGCCGAGGTCGGCCGCGATCTGGATGGACCGCTTCCAGTAGCGGACGGCGGCCTGGCGGGCGTCCTCGTCCGGGCCGGACCAGCGGAACAGCGGCAGCAGGGAGGAGATGCCGACACCGGCCGAGTCCAGGGCCTTGCGGAACTTCCGTACGGTGGCGTCGTCGACGCGCGGGTGCCGGAAGAAGGGGATGAAGTCCTCCCGGGGGGAGAGCTCGATCCACTCGTAGCCCAACTCGGCCACCACGGCCGGGAGTTCGAGCAACGGCACGTTGCGGATCATGTACGGGTCGAGGGCGATCTTCATGAGGGAATGCCTTCGGGTCAGTAGGAGAGGGTGGATCGTGGGCTGGTGTCAGGCCGAGCCGTCGGGCGCTTTCGCGACGGGGGCGGTGAGGTCTTCCTCTTCCGGGAGTTCCTCGACGTCCACGCCGCGCACTTGAGCCAACTCGTGTTTGAGGGCTGCGAGTTCGGTGCCGCCGGCCATGTGGTTGGTGAGTTCCTCGAGGCTGACCTCGCTGCGGGCGGCGGAGAGTTCGAGGGTGCCGAGCCGTAGGACGCTGAAGTGGTCGCCGACCATGTAGGCGTGGTGGGGGTTGTGGGTGATGAAGATGACGCCGAGGCCCTTCTCGCGGGCGGCGGCGATGTACTTCAGCACCACGCCGGACTGCTTGACGCCGAGTGCGGCTGTGGGCTCGTCGAGGATGAGGACGCGGGCGCCGAAGTAGACGGCGCGGGCGATCGCCACGCACTGGCGCTGGCCGCCCGACAGCGTGCCGATCGGCTGCTCCATGTCATCGAGGACGATGCCCATGTTGCGCAGTTCCTGGTCGGCGGTCTTCTTCATCTTCTCGATGTCGAGACGGCGGATGGGCCAGGGGCCCTTGGTCATCTCGGAGCCGAGGAAGAAGTTCCGCCACACCGGCATCAGCGGCACGGTCGCCAGGTCCTGGTAGACGGTGGCGATACCGGCGTCGAGCGCCTCACGCGGGGTGGAGAAGCGAACAGGCAGGCCGTCGACGAGGAACTCGCCCTCGGTGTGCTGGTGCAACCCCGAAATGATTTTGATCAACGTCGACTTGCCGGCGCCGTTGTCGCCGAGCACGCAGGTCACCTTGCCGGGATGGACGGCGAGGCTCACGCCGTGCAGGGCGCGGATGTTGCCGTACGCCTTGCCCGCGTTGCGCAGTTCGACGACGGTGCTGCCGTCCTGGGACGCGGTGTCCTGGAGAACGGCGCCGTGGGTGCCGGTTCCTTGGGTGGTCGTCATGTCGGTCACCTCCTGGTCGCCGTGCGGCTGACCCACAGATTGATCAGCGTGGCGCCGAGGAGCATCACGCCGAGGAACGCCTTGAACCAGTCCGGGTTCCAGCCGGCGTAGACGATGCCCTGCTGCACCATGCCGAACATGAAGGCGCCGAAGACCGGGCCGATGGCGGAGCCGTAGCCGCCGGTGAGCAGACAGCCGCCGATGACCGCCGCGGCGATGTAGATCAGCTCCTGGCCGACGCCCTCGCCCGACTGCACGGTGTTGAACGAGAACAGCTGGTGCATACCGACGAACCAGGCGCCGAAGCCGACCAGCATGAACAGCGAGATCTTGGTGAAGGTGACCGGCACACCGACCGCGCGGGCGGACTGCTGGTTGCCGCCGACGGCGAAGATCCAGTTGCCGTACTTGGTGCGCAGCAGCATCCAGGTGGCGATGGCCGCGAACACCAGCCACCACACCACCGTGATCTTCACGTTGACCCCGCCGACGTCGAAGGACGAGGCGAAGATCGCCTTGGCCTGCTCGAAGCCGTCCATGTCGCTGATGTCGTCGGTGGCGACATTGCTGGTGACCAGCTTGGTCACCGCCAGGTTCACGCCCTGGAGGATCAGGAAGGTGCCGAGGGTGATCAGGAAGCTCGGCAGCCCGGTCTTGACCAGCATCCAGCCGTTGAACAGCCCGACCGCGAGGGACACGGCGAGGGCGACGATCACGCCGACCCACACGTTCATGCTCAGCTGGTAGGCGGTCATGCTCGCGGTGAGCGCCGAGGTGATCACCGCTACACCGGCCGAGAGATCGAACTCGCCGCCGATCATCAGTAGCGCGACCGGCAGTGCCATGATCCCGATCGTCGACGACTGGTACAGGATGTTGGCCATCGAGCTGCCGTCGCGCACCGGCGGCGCCGCGACGAGGAAGAACACGAAGACGGCGACGGCGCCGAGGAAGACTCCCACCTCGGGACGGGCGAGCAGCCGCAGCGCCAGAGGCCGTTGCCGGGTCCGCCCGTCGGTTTCCTTGCCGGGGCCGGAGGCCGGCGGTGTGGTCACCGCCGGCGCAGCCTGTTGGGTCATGCTCATCACCGGGTGCCCTTCGCGGCGAACGAGCCGATGGCCTCGACGTTGGACTTGTCCACGAAGGCCGGACCGGTCAGGATCGGCGCCTCGCCGCCGCCGCTGTAGTTGCCGTTGTTCTTGTAGAGCCACAGGGAGTCGACCGCCAGGTAGCCCTGCAGGTAGGGCTGCTGGTCGACGGCGAACTCGATGGAGCCGTCCTTGATGGCCGCGATGAGCTCCTTGTTCAGGTCGAAGGTCGCGATCTTCGCCTTGCTGCCCGTCTCGTCGACCGACTGCGCGGCCGTCAGCGCGATCGGGGCGCCGAGCGTGACCACCTGGTCGATGGAGGAGTCCTGCTTGAGTTTGGCGGTGATCGTCGACTTCACGGACGGCATGTCCGCGCCGTTGACGTAGAGCTTGTCGGTCTTGCCCTTGAAGCCCTTCTCCACACCGGCGCAGCGCTGCTCCAGGTTGACCGCGCCCTGGACCTGGACGACACACAGGGCGTGCTTGGCGCCGGTGTCGTTGAGCTTGGTGCCGAGCGCCTCGCCGGAGATGGCCTCGTCCTGGCCGAAGAAGGACAGCAGGCCCTGCTTCTGCCAGTCGGACATCCCGGCGTTGAAGCCGACGACCGGGATCCCGGCCTTGACCGCCTTGGCGACCACGTCCTTCATGGCGTCGGGCTTGGCGAG
The DNA here is from genome assembly GCF_900103585.1 of Streptomyces sp. cf386. Taxonomy (GTDB): domain Bacteria; phylum Actinomycetota; class Actinomycetes; order Streptomycetales; family Streptomycetaceae; genus Streptomyces. The sequence goes on along the minus strand of NZ_FNHV01000018.1, from coordinate 106,922 downwards.
GGTGACGGCGATGCCGTCGACCTTCTGGTCGATCGCGTTCTGGACCAGGTTCGCCTGGTCGGCGGCGGTCTCGTCGTTGGAGTAGATCAGCTTGACGTTGTCCTTGGCCGCCGCGACCTCGGCGCCCTTGCGGATGGTGTCCCAGAAGGTGTCGCCGGAGGGCGCGTGGGTGACCATCGCGATGGTCATACGGGGTGTGGTCGCCTTGCCCGCGGACACGCCGCTGTCGGCGTCCTCGGCCTCCTTGCCGCCTGAGCTGCTGGAACAGCCGGCGAGGACCAGCGCGGCCGCGGCGGCCACGGCCACGGCGGAGGCGAGTCTGCGGGAGCGGGGGCGGAACGTACGGTTCATGGTGCGTGCACCTCACTGTGCGACGGAGCGGGGAATTCGGGGTGGGATCCGGGCTGCTGGTGGGCCGGGATCGGGCACGCCCGCGATGTCATGAAGGGGGTCGGGACGACGATGCCGTCGTCGGCATCGGCATACGGGGAGCCGCGGGGGTGGCCGTGTCGCGGGTGAGCACCTTGTGGGCGTCACCGACGCTGATGACGCCGACCCCGATCGACCTGACTCTCGGGCTTTCTTCGTTGGAACAACAGGACAATTTAAAGCGCTTTAAGTGCTGGTACTATCGGCTCGTTTCCAGAGCGTGTCAAGGGTGTTGCGCGAGGAGATTGCCGCCGGGAGGTTTGCAGTGGGCGATGTCGAGGCCGAGGGTCGGCGCAACGGCGCGAGCAGGCGTCCCAGGCTGGAGGACGTGGCAGCACGCGTGGGCGTGTCCACCGCGTCCGTGTCGCTCGTGCTGCGCGGAGTACCCGGCCCCAGCGAACGTACCCGCCAGCGGGTCCTGAAGGCCGCCGCCGACCTCGGCTACCAGGTGGACCGCACCGCCAGCATGCTCGCCTCCAGGCGCACCCGGCTACTCGGCGTGATGGTCGACGTGCACAGCCCCTTCCACGCGGAACTGGTCGAGCATCTGCACACGGCCGCCGAGGAGGTCGGCTACGACCTCGTCCTGAGCACCCAGACCCGCACCCGCGACGAGCACACCGCCGTCGAGACCCTGCTCGCCTTCCGCAGCGAGGCCCTGATCCTGCTCGGCCCGACCGCCCCCGCCGACACCCTCGCCTCCCTGGACCAGAAATCCCCCGTCATCGTCGTCGGCCGACGGATCGCCGAGGGCGAGCTGGACGTCGTGCGCAGCGCGGACGATGAAGGGGTCGGCCAGGTCGTCGACCACATGGTGGGCCTCGGCCACCGGGCGATCGCCCATGTCGACGGCGGCAAGGGCGTCATCGCCACGGACCGGCGCCGCGGGTACCGCACGGCCATGCGCCGGCACGGCCTCGACGCGCACATCCGGGTGCTGCGCGGCGACCACACGGAGGAGGCCGGCGAGCGGGCCGCCCGCCAGCTCCTCGACTCCGGCGACCTCCCCACCGCGGTGGTCGCCTACAACGACCAGTGCGCCATCGGCGTCCTGGCCGCCCTCCAGCGCGCCGGGGTGGCCGTCCCCGGCGAGGTGTCCGTGGCCGGCTACGACGACGACACGCTGTCCCGGCTGAGCTGCTTCAACCTGACCACGGTCAGCCAGGAGGCCAGGGAACAGGCCCGGTACGCGGTCGCCGCCGCGGTGGAGCGCCTGGACCAGGACCGCACCGAGCCCCGAGAGGTGGTCCTCACCCCGCAGCTCGTCGTGCGCGGGACCATCGCCGAGCCGCGCTGAACCGGAGCGCTGCGGGTCCGGCGCCGCGAGGTCATCGTGCGAGCGCCTTGTGCGCCGTCTCGGGAAGGCGCAGGTACACCAGCGACGAGCCGAGGCAGAGTGCGGCGACGTACCAGGGGAACAGGTCCGCGTGACCCAGCTCCTTGAACAGCGTGCCCACGTACGGCGCCGTTCCCCCGAACATCGCGACCGTCAGCGAGTACGGGAACCCGATGCCCGCCGCCCGCACCCGCGGCGGAAACACCTCGGCGTTCACGGCCGCGCTGATCGACGTGAACCCGGTCAGCAGCACCATGCCCGCGCACTGTACGAGCAGCAGCACCGCGAACGAGTCGCGCAGGGCGTGCAGCAGCGGGACGGTGAGCAGGGCGAAGCCCAGGCCGAAGAAGAGGAGCAGGGGGCGGCGGCCGAAGCGGTCCGACAGGAGGCCGCCGAGGGGCTGGAGCAGGGCGAAGAAGGCCAGCGAGATCGTGCCCGCGAGCAGCGCGTCCGACTTCTCGATGCCCGCGTTGAGTTCGGCGTACGTCGGCAGATACGACGTCCAGGTGTAGTACGCGATCGTGCCGCCCGCGGTGATGCCGCAGATCAGCAGGGACTGGCGGGGATGGCGGCGCAGCGCCTCCAACAGGCCGGGGCGCGGGGCCTGTTGGTGCTCGGCGCTCCTGGTCTCCTCCGCGCCCTGCCGGATCCAGAAGCCGACCAGGCTGAGTACGGCGCCGAGCACGAACGGCACCCGCCAGCCCCAGCCGTTCATCTGCCCGTCGCTCAAGGTGTCCACCAGCAGCGTCGCGATGCCGGACGCCACCAGCTGCCCGATGGTCGTCGACACGTACTGGAAGCTGGAGAACAGCCCGCGCCGCCCCGGCCCCGCCGACTCCACCAGGAAGGTCGTCGACGCCGCGAACTCGCCGCCCACGGACAGGCCTTGGAGGAGCCGGGCGAGGACCAGGATCACCGGGGCGAGGACGCCGACCGCTTCGTACGTCGGGGTCAGGCCGACCAGCAGACTGCTGCCGCCCATCAGCAGAATCGTGACGGTCAGCGCGGCACGCCGCCCCTGTCGGTCCGCGATGGCGCCCATGAGCAGACCGCCCACCGGCCGCATGAAGAAGCCCACCGCGAAGACCGCGAACGTCGACAGCAGCGGGACAAGGGAGTTGTCCGCGCTCTTGGGGAAGACCTCGGCCGCGATGTAGGTGGCGAGGAAGGTGTAGGCGTACCAGTCGTACCACTCCACAGCGTTGCCCACTGAGGCGGCGAGGAGCTGCCGTACGGGCCGTTTCGTCGGCGGGGAAGGTGAGGGATCCTTCTGTGTCGTCTCTGTCATGATCGCGACCATCCCCCCACCCCGGCCCCGGCACACCTCACGTACCCGCGACTTTCACACGAGCGCCACCGGACCCTTCCCTGACGTTTGGTGCTCCTGGAACACTCCTTCCGCGCGCATTCCGTCACATGCCGTCCGGTCAAATCACCCTCAATGGGAAGAGGTCCCTCACTCATGCCCGAAGTCAATCGCCGCAGCTTCCTTCAACTCGCGGGCGCGACCACGGCGTTCACGGCTCTGTCGAGCAGCATCCAGCGGGCTGCCGCCATCCCGGCGAACCACCGCACGGGGTCGATCGAGGATGTCGAGCACATCGTCGTCCTGATGCAGGAGAACCGTTCCTTCGACCACTACTTCGGCAAGCTGCGCGGTGTGCGCGGCTTCGGCGACCCGCGCCCGGTGAAGCTGGACAACGGCAAGTCGAACTGGCACCAGTCGAACGGCAGCAAGGACATCCTGCCGTTCCACCCCGACGCCGACGACCTCGGCATGCAGTTCCTGGAGGGCCTCCCGCACGGCTGGACCGACGGCCAGCAGGCCTACAACGGCGGCAAGTACGACAAGTGGATCCCCGCCAAGGGCACCACGGCGATGGCGTACCTGACCCGTGAGGACATCCCCTTCCACTACGCCCTCGCCGACGCCTTCACCGTCTGCGACGCCTACCACTGCTCGTTCATCGGCTCCACCGACCCGAACCGCTACTACATGTGGACGGGCTACACGGGCAACGACGGCACCGGCGGCGGCCCGGTCCTCGGCAACGACGAACTCGGCTACGGCTGGACGACCTACCCCGAGCGCCTGGAGCAGGCCGGCATCTCCTGGAAGATCTACCAGGACATCGGCGACGGCCTGGACGCGGCCGGCTCCTGGGGCTGGATCGAGGACGCCTACCGGGGCAACTACGGCGACAACTCGCTGCTGTACTTCAACAAGTACCGGAACGCCAAGGCCGGTGAGCCCTGGTTCGACAAGGCCCGCACCGGCACCGACGTCAAGAACGGCGACGGCTACTTCGACCGGCTGAAGGCCGACGTCAAGGCCGGCCAGCTGCCGAAGATCTCCTGGATCGCCGCCCCCGAGGCCTTCTCCGAGCACTCCAACTGGCCCTCGAACTACGGTGCCTGGTACATCGCCCAGGTCCTGGACGCCCTCACCGCCAACCCGGAGGTCTGGTCGAAGACGGCTCTGTTCATCACGTTCGACGAGAACGACGGCTTCTTCGACCACGTGGTGCCGCCGCTGCCGCCGAAGGACGCCTCCCGGGGCAAGTCCACCGTCGACGTCTCGCTCGACCTCTACAAGGGCGACAGCAACCGCCCGGCCGGTCCCTACGGCCTCGGCCCGCGCGTGCCGATGCTGGTCGTCTCGCCGTGGAGCAGGGGCGGTTACGTCTGCTCCGAGACCCTCGACCACACCTCGATCCTGCGGTTCATGGAACGCCGCTTCGGCGTCAAGGAGACCAACATCTCGCCCTGGCGCCGGGCCATCTGCGGCGACCTGACCTCGGCCTTCGACTTCTCCCGCAAGGACAGCCGGCCTGCCCCGCTGCCGGAGACGGACGAGTACGAGCCGCAGGACCGCGAGCGTCACCCGGACTACAAGCCGACGCCGCCGGCCGACCCGGACATGCCCAAGCAGGAGCGCGGTCTGCGTCCCTCCCGGCCGCTCAAGTACGCCCCGCACGTGGACGGTTCCGTCGACGCGGCGGCCGGCAAGTTCACGCTGTCCTTCGCCTCCGGCGCCAAGGCCGGTGCCGCCTTCCATGTCACGTCGGGCAACCGCACCGACGGCCCGTGGATGTACACCACGGAGGCCGGCAAGAGCATCGCCGACACCTGGAACTCGGCGTACTCGGGCGGCTCGTACGACCTGACCGTGCACGGCCCGGCCGGCTTCGTGCGCTACTTCAAGGGCTCGAACAAGGCGGCCGGCCCCGAGGTCACCGCCCGGCACAAGGGCGACGACATCGAGCTGACGCTCACCAACCAGGGAACGGCGAGCGTCCGCCTGAAGATCGCGGGCGGCTACGACGGTCGCGCCACGACGGTGACGGTGCGGCCCGGCGCGACCGTGTGCCGCACGGTCGACCTGGTGGCGAGCCGGCGCTGGTACGACCTGACCGTCACCTCCGAGGCCGACCCGGCGTTCCTGCGGCGGTTCGCCGGGCGCGTCGAGAACGGGCGGCCGGGTGTGAGCGACCCGGCGATCATCACCGAGTAGCCCGGATCAGAGTGCTGTGAGGTGCCCCGGCTCCGGTTGCCGGGGCACCAACGCAGGCTCCGGCTTCGCCGATTCGGGCTCCAGGGCCAGGACGGCGGCCACGGGGTGCTCGTCGACCGACACGGGATCGACGTGATTCTCGTCCGAGGCGGACTCCGGTGCCGCCCGGCTGAGCAGCACCACGCCCCAGGACGCCAGCCCCGCGCCGGCCAGTGCCAGCAGGACGCCTGCCGCGCCGCCCTGCAACCGCTCGCCGAGCAGGACGAGCCCGATCACCGCGGCGGCCATCGGGTTCGCCAGCGTCACCATCGCGAGCGGGGCGCCCAGGCCACCCTGGTAGGCGGTCTGCGACAGCAGCAGTCCGCTCGCCGCGAGGGCCGCGATGAGCAGTGCCACCCCGGACACCTGGAGGCTGAGCAGCGGGGCGGAGTGGTCCGTCAAGGCCACCGTCACGGTCTGGGTGAGTGCCGAGGCCACCCCGGAGGCGAAGCCGGACGCCGCCGCGTGCCGCAGCCCCGGCCGGGCGCCCGGCCGCGACAGCATGCCGATCAGTGCCACGGTCGCCGCCGCGACCGCCAGCGCCTCGGACGTGCTCAGTACCTCGTCGGGCGCGTGCCCGGACGCCGTGACGAGGATCGCGGCCAGGCCGACCAGCGTCAGCGCCGTACCGCGCCACTCGACCGCGCTGACCCGTCGGCCCGCGATGCGCGCGCCCAGCGGCACCGCCGCCACCAGGGTGAGCGCACCGAGCGGCTGCACCACCGTCAGCGGACCGTACTTGAGAGCCACCACGTGCAGCAGCGCGCCGGAGCCGTTGAGCAGGACGGCCCCCCACCAGGCGCCGGAACCCAGCAGCCGGAGCAGACCCGAACCCTGCGCGCGGGAGGCCAGCCGCTCCTGGGCGACGGCCGCGGTGGCGTAGGCGACGGCGGAGAACAGGGACAGGACTACGGCGAGGAGGGTGGCGTTCATCGGCCTGCTCCCGCTCCCACGAGGGCGCTCTTCTCGTCCCGGGCCGCCGGCACGCGCTGGTCGGCACCGCGTCCGGCCGTCGTCGCCGTGCGCTGCGGCAGGCTGATCGCCACGAGGGCGAGGCCCAGCATGGCCGTCGCCACGATCGCGTCGAGCCAGTAGTGGTTGGCCGTGCCGACGATGACCAGCAGCGTCAGCAGCGGATGCAGCAGCCAGAGCCATCGCCAACGCGACCGGGTCGCCGCGATCAGGCCGATCGCCACCATCAGGGCCCAACCGAAGTGCAGCGAGGGCATCGCCGCGAACTGGTTGGACAGGTGGTCGGTCTCGGGGGAGCCGTAGACGGAGGGGCCGTACATCTGCCCGGTGTCGACGAGGCCGGCCGCGGCCAGCATGCGCGGCGGGGCCAGCGGGAACGTCAGATGCACCACCAGGGCGGCGGCGGTGACGGCTGCGAGGACACGGCGTGCCCAGACGTAGTGCGCGGGGCGCCGCAGGTAGAGCCAGACCAGGAAGGCCGCGGTGGCCGGGAAGTGGACGGTCGCGTAGTAGGTGTTCGCGATGTGTATGAGCGTGTCGTCGTGCAGGAGGAGGTTCTGCACCGAACCCTCGCCCGGGAGATGCACGGCTCGTTCGAAATTCCACACACGGTCGGCGTTGCGGAAGGCCTCGCCGGTGTGGCCCGTGGCCAGTTGCCGACCGAGCTTGTAGACGAGGAAGAGCCCTGCGACGAGCAGGAGCTCACGGACCAGCGGAGGCCGCGCTATCGCGTCGGTCTCCGCTTCTGCAGGCTCGGTGCGGCCATTCATTTCCCCCGGCCCTTTCGCCGAACGGTGGGTCATCGATACGTCGACGTACCGAAACGCCTCTGTACCGATACGCCACTGTACCGATACGGCAGCGTTCCGGTACAGTGGCGTATCGATAGACGTACGCCACACTGGAAACGCGGCCCCCTTCACACCGCGGGGCGTCGCACCCGAGCGAGGAGACGAGCAGATGACGTCGCAGGCCGCGGACGGACCGGACACGGTCACCGCCTCGCGCCGCTCCAAGATCACGCCCGAGCGTGAGCAGGAGTTCTTCGACGCCGTGCTCGAACAGATCCGCGCGTGCGGCTACGACTCCGTCACCATGGAGGGCGTCGCCGCCAGCACGCGCTGCAGCAAGTCCACGCTCTACCGACAGTGGAAGACGAAGCCGCAGTTCGTGGCGGCGGCCCTGCGCGCCAGCCGGCGGACCCGTTTCGAGGGCATCGACACCGGCACCCTCGCGGGGGACCTGAAGGAGGCCGCCCGGGCGGCGGGGGCGTGGTCGGGCAAGGACACCCGGTTGTTCCAGGCGCTCGGTCACGCCGTCATGCAGGACCCGGAACTCCAGCGGGCGCTGCGCGAGGCGCTCATCGACCCGGAGCTCGATGCGCTGAAGGAGATCCTGCAGCGCGGGGTCGACCGGGGAGAGGTGGCCGCCGACCATCCGGCGCTGGAGTACATCCCGGCACAGATCTTCGGCGTACTGCGGGCGCGCCCCGTCCTGGAGGGCGAGGACGCCGACCCCGACTACATCGTCCGGTTCGTGGAGGCCGCCGTGCTGCCGACACTGGGCCTGACCTGAGACTCAGGCCGCCGTCCACGGGATGACTGGACGGTGACCTGTTCCGCGCCGCCCGTGGGGACGGGGACGGCGCGCACCCCCGGCCGGGTGGGGTTCCTCTGGAGCGGAGGGGCGCCCCACCCGGCCGCATCATGTCCGGTGCGCATCAGGCGAAACGCACGGAAGAGCGGTTCAGACGTCCTGGCCGTTGCCACCGCCGGTGGACACCTTGATGCCCTTGGCGATCTCGTCGAGGATCGACTGCTTCTCCGTGGTGTCGACGCCGAGACGGACCACGACCATCTGCTGGTCGATGGCGGGCGAGGGGAAGGCGAGCGACTCGACATAGCCGTCGGTGCCCTTGCTGGTGATCGCCTTCCAGCGGACCAGGTAGCCCTTCTGCCCGGCCACCGTCACCGCCTTCGACGCCAGCACCTCGTGCGAGGTGATCTCTCCGTACCCCTTGCCGTAGGACTCCTCGGCGTTCGCCTCGATGTCCGCCTTGGCGACCTCTTCTGCCGTCTCGCCCTTGGTGCCGTGCGCGATCGCCGGGGCCGAGTAGGCGCCGCCCTTCTGGCAGGTCTGGGAGGTCTCGGAGGGGCACTTGTAGGTGTCGTCCGACGCCACGTGCGCGCCGAAGTTGAGCTGCTGGCCGTACCAGCCGTCCGGAATCGGGATGCTGATCCCGCTCACCGGGTCGGTCACCGAACCGCTGTCTATCTTCGGCGCCTCGGACTGGTCGGGGGAGGGCGACTGCCCGCCGGAACCCCCGTTGCCACCGCCGGAACCCCCGTTGCCGCCGCCGGAGTCACCGAAGGGGCCGCCCTGACCGCCGCCGGGCCCGCCCTGACCGCCCGAACCCTGCTGGGAGCCGGCGCTGCCCGAGCCGCCGTCGGCGGTCAGCGCGTACACGCCGACACCGATGCTCGCGAGGACGACCGCGGCCACCCCCACCGCTATCCCGGTGCGCAGCCCGCGCCGTCCGCTCGACGGGCGCTCGCCGGGGTACCCCGGGTGCACCGGGTACGGGAGATGGGCCGCGTCGGCCGACGGCTGTCCCGGATACGCCGGAAGAGCCCCGTCGGCCGGTGGCTGCGCCGGATACGCCGGATGAGCGCCGTCGGTCGCGGGCTGCCCCGACGGAGAATCGTCGGCAGTCGGCGGCCCCGCAGGAGAACCGCCGGCCGCAGGCTCCCCCGAAGGCGCCCCGTCGGTCGGCGCCTGCCCTGGAGGCGCCCATTCGGCGGCCGACCCCGCGGGTCGGACCTGGTCCGTCCATGCCTTGCCGTCCCACCAGCGCTCGGTGGGCGGACCGTCACTTTTCCGGCCGGGGTCGGGGTACCAGCCGGGAGGAGTCACCTGCGTCATGGGTCCACCGTATGAGGCCTCGGTGAAAGTGTGATGAGAGGATCCGGCCCCGACACGCCGGACTTGGATTCAGGTCACTCCAGGACGAGCCGTACCGGCCGCTCCCGAGCGGGCGCCGGCAGCCGCAGTCCGTCCTGGCCGGGGGTGAGGGAACCGAGCACACGCGCGTGCCGGGCGCCGGTGGCCGCCGGCACGGTGCCGGGCAGCCCGTGCGCGGTCAGAAACCCCAGCACGGCGAAGGCGTACGCCTCCTTCGCCGCCGCCGGCAGCCCCAGCTCGTCGGAGGCGCGCAGCGCCACCCCGGGCAGCCGCTGCCCGAGCATCCTCATCAGCACGGGGTTGCACGTCCCACCGCCCGAGGCGATCACCTCGGTCGCGCCCACCGCGCGCACGGCGTCGGCCACCGTCCGGGCGGTGAGCATGGTCAGGGTGGCGACGACGTCCTCGGCGGGGAGCGTCCCGACCCCGGCCAGCGCGTCCCGCAGATGACCGAGATGGAACAGCTCCTTTCCGGTCGTCTTGGGCGCGGGGAGCGCGTAGTACGGCTCCTCCAGCAGCCTGCGCAGCAGCGGCTCATGGACGGTGCCGCGACCGGCCAGCGCCCCGTCCACGTCGTACGCCAGCCGCCCGCCGCTGAACCCCCGGGCCGCCGCGTCGATCAGCGCGCAGCCCGGCCCGGTGTCGAAGGCGGTGCCGTCGGGTGCGGTGAGGTTGGCGATGCCGCCGAGGTTGAGGGCGACGGGTGAGCCCGGCCGGCCGCGCAGCCACAGCAGGTCGACCAGGCTGACCAGCGGTGCGCCCTGGCCGCCGGCGGTGATGTCCCGTGGCCGGAAATCGGCGACCACGGGCAGCCCGGTCGCCTCGGCGATCCACGCGGGCTGCCCGAGCTGCAGCGTGCCGTGCACCTGTCCGTCCTCGGCCCAGTGGTACACCGTCTGCCCGTGCGAGGCGACCAACTCGGCTCGCCCGTCGCACAGTTCACGGTCCGCCCGGACGGCCGCCGACGCGAAGGCCTGCCCGATCCGCGTGTCCAGCCGGCACACCTCGGCCATCGAGGTCGTCCCCGGCGGCAGCGCCGCCGCCAGCGCCTCGCGCAGCGCTTCGTCGTACGCCTCGCTCACCAGCCCCAGCGGCTTGAGGACGAGGCTGTCCCCGACGAGGCCCAGGTCGGCGGCAGCTGCGTCGATGGCGTCGTACGACGTGCCCGACATCAGGCCGATCACCCGCATCCGCTCACCTCGCCTTCCCTTTCGGTGCCCTGCCCCGCGCCTTCGGTGCCTTGACCGGGGCCTTCGGGTTCCAGGACAGCGCGAGAACGCTCACCGCGCAGGTCGCGGCAGCGTAGTACGCGGGGATGTCCACGCTCCCGGTCCGTTCGATCGTCTCCGTGATGATGAGCCCGGCGCAGCCCGAGAACACCGCATTGGACAGGGCGTAGGCGAGTCCCAGCCCCGTGTAGCGCACGTTCGTCGGGAACAGCTCGGCGAGCATCGCCGGACCGGGTCCCGCCATCAGCCCCACGACGGCACCCGCGCCGCACACCGCCACTCCCTTCACGGTGAGGGAAACGCCGGGGTCCTGGAGAAGGTTGAGCAACGGCACCGCGAGGATCACCACGAGCACCGCCCCCGTCAGCATCACCGGCCGCCGCCCGAACCGGTCGCTGAGCCACCCCGCCGGCACGATCGTCAGCGCGAAACCGAGGTTGGCCAGCACCGTGGCGATCAGCGCCTGCTGGAAGGTCGCGTCCAGCGTGGACTGCAGATACGACGGCAGCACCACCAGGAAGGTGTAGCCGGCCGCTGCCCAGCCCATGATCCGCCCGGCGCCCAGCGCGATCGCCCCCGTGATCTCCCGCACCGGCGGCCGCTCGTCCTCCCTCTCCTCCCGGAACGCCGGCGTCTCGTCCAGCCTCAGCCGCAGCCACAGAGCGCCGAGCCCGAGGGGCAGCGTCAGCAGGAACGGCAGCCGCCAGCCCCAGTCGCCCAGTTGATCCTCCGTCAGCACGGTGGCAAGCAGCGCCGCCGCACCCGCGCCGCCCAGCAGCCCCAGCGCCACGGTGAACGACTGCCACGACCCGTACAGCCCGCGCCGACCCGGTGGCGCGAACTCGGTCATCACCGAGACCGCGCCACCGAACTCCCCGCCGGCGGAGAGCCCTTGCAGCACCCTCAGAAACGTCAGCAGCCAGGGCGCGAGGGCGCCGACCGTGGCGTACGTCGGCAGCACTCCGATCAGCGTGGTCGCCCCCGTCATCAGGGTGATCACCAGGATCAGCACCGGTCGTCGGCCGATCCGGTCGCCGAGGCGGCCGAACAGGGCCGCTCCGACGGGCCGGAAGAAGAACGCCAGCGCGAACGAGGCGTACGTCTTCACCAGCGCCTCGGCCTCGCTGCCGCCCTCCGGCGTGAAAAAGCGCGCCGCGATGATCGTCGCGAAGTAGCCGTAGACACCGAATTCGTACCACTCGATGAAGTTGCCCACCGATCCCGCGACCAGCGCCTTGCGGGAGCGGACCGTGCTGCGGTCATGCTGCGTCAGTGTCATTCCCGAGCCTTCTGACTGTCGGTCGGACTGCCCTTTGACTGGCGGTTCTTGACTGTCGGTAAGTTTCAGCGGGGCAGGTCGCGGGCCATGCGCGTCGCCCGTGCGCACCCGCTTTCACCCATCACGGCAACAGCTGCCCGGACCGGGCTCCACTTAGGCAATCGGACGGCTACGCTCAAGGTCTGTACGTCGTTCGGGCGACTTGGGGAGGTAGCGGGATGACGGAGGTACGGCCCACAGCGGCCGCCTCGGCTTCCCTCTGGGAGCGCGACGAGGAACTCGCCGCAGTCGAGCGGGCCCTCGACAATCTGTCCGCGGACAAGTCCTCCTCGGGCAGCCTTCTGGTGCTGCGGGCCGAAGCGGGACTCGGCAAGACGGCACTGCTGGCCGAGACCCGCCGCATCGCCGAGGCCCGCGGCTGCATGGTGTGGTCCGCGCGCGGCAGCGAGACCCTGAGTTCCGTCCCCTTCAACGTGGTACGGCAGCTGCTGCAGCCGGCGCTGCTGTCGCTGATGCCGGAAGAGGCGCGCGAGTACCTCGGCGACTGGTACGACATCGCCGGACCCGCCCTCGGCATAGCGGACCCCGGCGAGCGCCAGGCCGACCCGCAGGGCGTGTGCGACGGCCTGGTGGCGGTCGTACGCCGGCTCGCCCGGCGCGACTGGCCGCTGGTGCTGCTGATCGACGACGCCCACTGGGCCGACCAGGAGACCCTGCGCTGGCTCGCCGCGTTCGCCGAACGCCTCGGCGAACAGAGCGTCATGGTCGTGATGGCCCGCCGCCCCGGCGGGGTCAGCGGCGACAGCGCCCGCCACCTCGACACCATCGCCGCCGCGGGCTCCTCGGTCGCCAACCTGAGCGCCCTCACCCCGGACGCCACCGCCGGCCTCACCCGCGCCACGCTGGGCGAGCACGCCGACGCCCCGTTCTGCCGCGAGGTGTGGGCCGTCACCGGCGGCAACCCCTACGAGACCGTCGAACTCCTCGCCAAGGTGCAGGACAGCGAGTTCGAGCCGACCGAGTCAGCGGCCGGCGAACTGCGCGCCCTGAACCGCGCGGCACGCGGCGGCGGCCTCGTCGCCCGCCTGGAGACGCTCGGGATCGACGCCACCCGGTTCGCCTGGGCGGCCGCCATCCTCGGCACCGGCATCTCGGTCGACCTGGTCGCCGAACTCGCCACCATGAGCGTGGACGACGCCGAGCGATGCGCCGACCTCCTGCGCACCGCCCGCATCCTCACCGAGCCCGACCCGGCCGGCGCCCAACCGGACGACGGCGAGCTGCAGTTCGTCCACCCGCTGATCGCCACCGCCGTCTACAACTCCATCCCCGACGCCCTGCGCACCGCCATGCACGGCATCGCCGCGCGCGTCGTCACCGACAACGGCCGCGGAGCCGCGGTCGCCGCCCGCCACCTCCTGGAAGTCCACCCGGACAACGACGAGGAACTCGTCGAGCAGCTCCGCGAGGCCGCGAGCGAACACCTCGCCGTCGGCGCCCCCGACGCGGCCCGCCGCTGTCTGGAGCGAGCCCTGCTGGAGCCGCCCCTGCCCGAGGTCCACGCGCGCGTGCTCCACGAACTGGGCTGCGCCACCCTCCTCACCGCGCCCGCCACCACCATCGACCACCTCCAGACCGCCCTCGCCATGCCCGGCCTCGACGGCGACGAACGCGTCGACGCCGTCTACCGCCTCTCCCAGGCGCTGCTCCACAACGACCAGCTGGAGGAGGCCGTCCGCACCGTCGAGGCGGAGGCCGCCAAGCACCAGGCCGGACCCGCCAAACTGCGGCTCCAGGCGGTGCAGTTCATGTGGGAGGGCATCTACGCGGGCGAGGCGACCTCACCCGGCCGCTCCACCCGCCTCGCCGACCTCGCCAAGACCTGCTCCGGACGGGACAACTCCGAGCGCGCCCTGCTCATCCTGCGCGGCTTCGACGCCATGGCCCGCGGCGAGAACGCCGAGGAGGTCGCCTAACTGTGCGACCGCGCCCTTGTCAACGGCCGCCTCGCCCCGGGACTCGGCTGGACCGACCCGGAGTGGGGCATCGAGCTGCTGATGATGCTGGCCAACGCCTACGCCTTCAGCGACCGCCTCGACCGGGCCGAGGCCCTCTACAACGAGGCCCTGCGCGCCTACGAGTCCGCCGGCTGGAGCGGCGGCCACCTCGCCCTGGCCCACGCCTACGTCGGCGTAGGCCACCGCAGGCGCGGTCGGCTCCGCGAGGCCGAGGCGTCCCTGCGCAAGTCGCTGGCGCTCGCCGAGCGCGTCGGCCGCCGACTGCCCCTGCACTGGTCCGCGACCTGCAACCTCGTCGACACCCTGCTCGCCCGCGGCCATGTCGACCAGGCCTGGGAGGTCGCCGAGGAGCACGGCTTCGCCCCGCCCTACCCGTCCACCATCGTCCTGCCCGACCCGCGCTCGGTCCGTGGCCGTCTGCTCCTCGCGGTCGGCCGCACCAAGGACGGCATCAACGAACTGGAGGCGGCGGAGAAGGCGGCTGCCGTGCGCGGCCACCACAACCCGGTGCTGGTGCCCTGGGCCGTCGACCTGACACGCGCCCTCGCCGGCGAGGACCCGGCCCGCGCAGCCCGCCTCGCCACCGACGTCCGCCGGCACGCCGAGCGCTTCGGCACCGACACCGCCATCGGCGAGGCCCTGCGCTGCGCCGCCGCCCTGGAGACCGGGCAGCGCGCGGTCCGCCTCGCCGAACAGGCGGTCACCTATCTGGAGTCCTCGCCCTGCCAGTACGAACACGCCGCCGCCCGCGTCGAGTACGGCCTCGCCGCCCGCTCGTCCACGGAACTCCAGCGGGGACTGACCCTGGCGCGGTCGTGCGGTGCGGACGGGCTGGTGCTGCAGGCGGAGGCGGCACTGGCCGCGGGCGTGGTCTGAGGCGGGTCAGAGAGCGAGCAGCTGGTCGGTGACCGCGGCCAGCCGCTTGCGTACCTCGGGGTCGTACGTCGCCTCGTGTGCCCGGGACGGGCTCGTACCGTCGAAGTACGTGCCCGTGCCCAGGTCCCGGGTCGCCAGAGCCAGGACGCCCGGGGCGCCGTCGGCGACCGTGCTCCAGGGGGTGACGCCGCCTTCGCGCACCATCGCCGTGTCCATGAAGGTCGCCGGGTGGAGCACGTTCACGGCGACACCGGTGCCCGCCAACTCCTCGGCCAGGGCAAAGGTATGGGCCGCCAGGGCGAACTTGGCCCGTCGGTACGCCGCGAAGCCGTCGTAGCCGCGTCGGAACTCCACGTCGTCGAAGTCGAGGGGTTCCTGGCCGGCCGAGCCGACGTTGACGATCCGGGCGGGCGTGTTCGCGCGCAGCACCGGGAGCAGGGCACGGGTCAGTACCACGGGAGCCAAGTAGTTGACGGCGAGCCGCAGTTCGTGTCCGTCGGCGCTCAGTTCGCGCCCCGCGCCGGGGGTGCCCGCTCCCGCGCCCGCGTTGTTGATCAGCACGTCCAGGTCGGGATGCGCGTCGGCGACATGCGCGCCCAGCTCGCGCACCTGCGTCAGCGAGGCCAGATCGGCGACGAACCCCTCGGCGTCACCCTCGGTGCGCAGCTCCTCGACCAGCTGCTCCGTACGGCCCGGGTCGCGTCCGTGTGCGAGGACGACGTGCCCGGAGCGGACCAGCTCGAAGGCTACGTACCGGCCGAGACCGGAGGTCGCACCAGTGATGAGAATCGTGGACATGCCTCCACGGTAGGCACGTCGCGGAGACATGTGCGAGGTGCTGCTGAGGCTACGACCAGCAGAGTCACCCTTCCTCTTCGGCGAGGACGCGCTGCGCCGCCGCGAACGCCGAGTTCGCCGCCGGAACCCCGCAGTACACGGCCGTCTGCAGCAGTACGGCGCCGATCTCCTCCGGTGTCAGTCCGTTGCGCCGTGCCGCGCGCACGTGCATGGCCAGCTCGTCGTAGTGACCGTGCGCGACCAGCGCCGTCAGGGTGATCATGCTGCGCTCGCGGCGGGTCAGCGTCGGGTCGGTCCAGATCTCGCCCCAGGCGTAGCGCGAGATGAAGTCCTGGAAGCGTGCGGTGAAGGGGGTCTGCCGGGCCTGCGCCCGGTCGACGTGCGCGTCGCCGAGCACCTCGCGCCGTACCTCCATGCCCCGCCCGGCTCCACCCCCGAGGTGTGCCCGCAGGGCGGTCAGCACGGCCTCCGGACACTGTGCCGGCGCCAGATGCGAGGCCCCCGGGATCTCGACGAGCGCGGCACCCGGCACGGCGTCCGCGATCTCCCGCAGATGCGCGGGCGGGGTCGCGGGGTCCTCGCGTCCGGCGATCAGCAGGGTGGGCGAGGAGATCTCCGGCAGCCGCTCCCGCAGGTCGAAGGCGGCGAGCGCGTCACAGCAGGCGGCGTACGCGGCCGGATCGGCGTCCCGGTGGTCCTGGACCAGCTCCGGCACGGTGAACCCGGGCGTGAACCAGCGGGCGTCCGCACCCTCGGCGAGCCCCGACAGCCCCTCGCGCCGCACCAGCGCGGCCCGCTCCTCCCACGGCTTCGCACCGTTGAAGTGCGCCGACGAACAGATCACGGCCAGGGACGCGACCCGCTCCGGGTGGTGCACGGCGAGATGCAGCCCCACCGCACCGCCGAGCGAGACACCCGCGTACGCGAACCGCTCGATGCCGAGCGAGTCGGCGAGCGCGAGCACCAGAGCGGCGAGGTCACCGACGGTGGCGCCCGCCCTGATCAGATCGGCGGCGGATCCGCCGTGCCCCGGCAGGTCCCAGCGCACCACCCGATGGGTGATCGACAGCTCCGGTGCGACCTTGTCCCAGAGGGCGTACGACGTGCCGAGCGAGGGGCCGAGCAGCAGCGGGGGAGCGGAAGCGGGCCCTTCGGTCCGGTGGTTGAGGTGTGTGTGGGTCAACGTCGCTCCAGAGCACGGTCGGTGAGGGAACCGGCGGAACCGGTGTAGTGGGTGGGATCGAGATCGACGTCCGCCAGGTCGGGTACCTCGGCGAGCGGGCGCCCAGTGGACGCGAGCCGGGTGAGCAGCTCCTTGGCGCGGGCCCGGCCCAGCACCGGGGCCAGCTCGGCGGACAGCCGCTCGGAGACGATCAACCCGTGGGTGAGATCCAGATGTTCACGCATCACGTCGGCCCTCACCCGCAGCCCCTCGGCCAGCTCCACCGCGTCCCGCGCGGCCCCGCCGACCAGCCGCAGCAGCTCCCGCAGCGGCTCCCACTCGGCGTGCCATGCCCCGGCCG
Organism: Streptomyces sp. cf386; assembly: GCF_900103585.1. Lineage (GTDB taxonomy): Bacteria > Actinomycetota > Actinomycetes > Streptomycetales > Streptomycetaceae > Streptomyces. Next base: position 89,948 of record NZ_FNHV01000018.1, on the reverse strand, counting down.
GCCGCTCGTCCTCCGCGGCCAGCGACCCGTACAGCGTGGCCGCGAGCTGCGGCGCCCGCCGGGCGGCGGACGCGATGAGGGTGGACCATACGGGATTGGACTTGTGCGGCATGGCCGACGAACCCCCGCCACTGCCCTCCGCGACCTCGGCGATCTCGGTGCGGGACAAGGTGAGGACGTCCACGGCGATCTTGCCGAGCGCGCCCGCCGTGAGTGCGAGGCACCCGGCGAGATCGGCGACGGGCGTCCGCAGGGTGTGCCAGGGCAGATCGGGCGCCCGAAGGCCGAGCTCGCGGGCGTACGCCGTCGGCAGTGCGGTCGGATCGCTCGCGCCGTACGCCCCGAAGGCCGCCAACGTCCCTGCCGCACCCCCGAGTTGGGCGGGCAGCGAGTCCCGTACGCCCGTCACCCGGTCCCGCGCGTCGAGCACCAGCGACCGCCAGCCGGCCGCCTTCAGCCCGAACGTCGTCGGTACGGCGTGCTGGGTGAGCGTCCGCCCCGGCATCGCGGTGTCGCGGTGCTCGGCGGCCAGCCGGGCCAGCGCCCCCTGCGTGCGGTCGAGATCGCCGAGGACCAGGCCGAGCGTGCGCACGGCGACCAGCATCGTCGCCGTGTCCATGATGTCCTGGCTGGTCGCGCCACGGTGGACGTAGGAGCCGTACGCGTCACCGACCGCCTTCGTCAGATCCGCGACCAGGGGGATGACCGGGTTGCCGCCGGCACGGGCCCGCTCGGCGAGGGAGCGTACGTCGAATCGGCCGGCGTCCGCCGCCTCCGTCACCGCCGACGCCGCCTCGGCCGGGGCGAGGTCCAGGGCGGCCTGGGCCCGGGTGAGCGCGGCCTCCGCGTCGAGCAGGGCCTGGAGGTAGGCCGTGTCGCCGGTCGCGTGAGCGGCGGGGGAGCCTGCCCACCCGGGGGCGAGCAGGCCGGTGTCGTCGGAATCGACTGGGGGCACCTCCCGCCCGGAGGGTGGGGGAGTCACCGGAACTCCAGGAAGACCGTCTCGCCTTCGCCCTGAAGGCGGATGTCGAAACGGTAGGTGCCATCGCCCCGGTCCTCGGCGATCAGCGTGTCGCGGCGCGCCCCGTCCAGCCGGGCGAGCAGCGGGTCGGCGGCCAGCACCGCGTCGTCGCCCGGCAGATAGATCCGGGTGAACAGGTGCACCAGCAGCCCGCGCGCGAACACGCACACACTGATGTACGGCGCACTCTGCCCGCGCGCCCCCGGCCGCAACGTCCGTGCGGTCCAATGGCCGTTGGCGTCCGTCTGGATCCGCCCCCAGCCGGTGAACTCCACGCCGTTGCGGCCCAGGAAGCCGCCGCTCGCCGGGTCGCGCCGCATCGAGCCGTCGACCTGCGGGACATGGCCGTCCGGGTCGGCGCCCCACAGCTCCACGAAGGCGTCCGGGAGCGGATTGCCCTCGCCGTCGAGGATGTACCCCTGGAGCGCGATCGTGTCAGGGTGGCCGACGGGCGCGATGTCGCCGCCGCCGGGGAAGGGCAGGGCGTGGCCGTAGAAGGGGCCGACGGTGTGCGACGGAGTGGGGAGCACCGTCTCCGGACGGCTCGTGTCGATCTTCGTCATCGCAGGTCAGCGCCCTTCTTCGATCCAGGTGGCATGCGGGCCGTCGAGCACGATGTCCCAGTGGTAGCCCATGGAGAACTCCGGCACCGACAGGCTGTGGTCATACGTGGCGACCAGCCGCTGCCGGGCCGCGTCGTCCGTTACCGACTGGATGATCGGGTCGTACGGGAACAGCGGATCGCTCGGGAAGTACATCTGTGTCACCAGCCGCTGCGTGAACGCCGAACCGAAGAGCGAGAAGTGGATGTGGGCCGGCCGCCAGGCGTTGACGTGCTGGCGCCACGGGTACGGGCCCGGCTGGACGGTGGTGAAGCGGTAGAAGCCGCTGTCGTCCGTCAGCGTCCGGCCGACGCCCGTGAAGTGCGGGTCCAGCGGGGCGTCGTGCTGCTCACGCTGGTGCGCGTAGCGGCCCGCCGAGTTCGCCTGCCAGATCTCGACGAGCTGCCCACGGATCGGGCGCCCGTCGCGATCGAGGAGCCGGCCCTCGACAGTGATCCGCTCACCGATCGGCTCACCGTTGTGCTGCCGGGTGAGGTCGTTGTCGATCTCGGTGATGTCCCGCTCCCCGAACGCGGGGGCGGACAGCTCCACCAGCTCCGGGTCTTTGGTGACGTCGATCGAGATCGGCGGCTGCTTGGGGTGACGCAGGACCGAGGAACGGTACGGGGCGTAGTCGCGGCGCGGCTGGTGCTCGACGGGGGCGCCGTCGGCGACACGCTTCTCATAGGCGGCGTGTTCAGCGGCGATTTCCTGGTCGATGTCGTGTTGCGTGAGAGTCATTGGGGTTTCCTCGGGGGTTCTTGGCGTTCGAGGAGTCAGCGTTCGAGGACGAGGGCGAGTCCTTGGCCGACGCCGATGCAGAGGGTGGCGACGCCGATGCCGCTGCCCTTGCGGGCGAGTTGGTGGGCGACGGTGCCGGCGAGGCGGGCACCGGAGGCGCCCAGCGGGTGGCCGAGGGCGATGGCGCCGCCCTGCGGGTTGAGGATGGCCGGGTCGAACTCGGGCCACTCGGCGACGCAGCCCAGCACCTGGGCGGCGAAGGCCTCGTTCAGCTCCAGGACGGACAGGTCGCCGAACTGTTTGCCTGCCTTGGCCAGGGCACGCGTGACCGCTTCGACGGGGGCGAGGCCGAAGTAGTGCGGGTCGAGCGCGGAGACGCCGGTGGCGGAGATCCGGGCGAGGGGCTCGCGGCCGGTGGCCTTCAGGCCCTCCTCGTCGGTGAGGAGCAGGGCGGCGGCGCCGTCGTTGAGGGGGGAGGCGTTGCCCGCGGTGACGGTGCCGTTCTCCGTGCGGAACGAGGGCTTGAGCCTGGCCATCGCCTCCAGCGACGCATCGGGCCGTACGGATTCGTCGGCGCCGAAGACGACCGGGTCGCCCTTGCGCTGCGGGATGCTCACCGGCGCCAGCTCGGCGTCGAACAGACCGGCCTGTTGGGCGCGCGCGGCCTTCTGGTGACTGGCGAGAGCGAACTCGTCCTGCTGCTCACGGCTGATCTTGTGTTTGTCGGCGATGAGTTCGGCCGACTCGCCGAGCGGGATGGTCCACTGCGGGTCCATCTTCGGGTTGACCATGCGCCAGCCCAGGGTGGTGGAGTACAGGTCGGCGTGTCCGGCCGGGAACGGCTTGTCCGACTTGGGCAGCACGTATGGGGCGCGGGTCATCGACTCCACCCCGCCGGCCACGGCGATGGAGGCGTCACCGACCGCGATGGCACGGGCCGCCTGGATGACCGCCTCCAGCCCCGACGCGCACAGCCGGTTGACACTCACGCCCGGCACGCTGGTGGGCAGGCCGGCCAGCAGCGCGGCCATCCGGGCCACGTTGCGGTTCTCCTCACCCGCGCCGTTGGCGTTGCCGACGTACACGTCCTCGATCCGCGACGGATCCAAGTCGGGGGTGCGGGCGAGGAGTTCACGGATGGCGTGCGCGGCCAGATCGTCCGGGCGGACGGAGGCGAGGGCGCCGTTGTAGCGGCCGACCGGCGTGCGGACCGCATCGACAAGGTAGACGGTGTTCACAGCAGTGCCTCCGCGACGGTCAGCTTGGCGTCGGTCTTGCCGATGATCTCGTCGACGGCGACGCCGGGCGCGGTCTCGACGAGGACGAGCCCGTCGTCGGTGACGTCGAGGACGCCGAGGTCGGTGATGATCCGGTTCACACACGCCTTGCCGGTCAGCGGCAGCGCACACTCCGCGAGGATCTTCGCCGAACCGTCCTTCGCGGTGTGCGTCATCACCACGATGACCGTGCGGGCCCCGTGCACCAGGTCCATCGCCCCACCGATCCCGGTGATCATCTTCCCGGGGATCGCCCAGTTGGCCAGATCACCGCTCTCGGACACCTGCATGGCGCCGAGCACGGCGACATCGATGTGCCCGCCCCGAATCATCGAGAACGACAACGCCGAGTCGAAGAAGGACGCCCCCGGCAGCACCGTCACGGTCTCCTTGCCGGCATTGATCAGATCCGGATCGACCTCATCCTCGCCAGGGTAGGGGCCGGTGCCCAGGATGCCGTTCTCCGACTCCAGGATCACCTCGACGCCGGGCGGAAGATAGTTGGGGATCAGGGTCGGCAGACCGATGCCGAGATTCACGTACTGGCCGTCCTGGAGCTCGCGCGCGGCGCGGGCGGCCATTTCCTCGCGTGTCCAGGCCATCAGTTGCTCACCGTCCGCTTCTCGATCCGCTTGTCCCCGGCCTGATCCGCGGTGAGGGCGACCACGCGCTGCACGAAGATCCCCGGCAGATGCACCGCGTCCGGTTCGATCTCGCCGGGCTCGACGAGCTCCTCCACCTCGGCGATCGTGATCCGCCCGGCCATCGCGGCCAGCGGATTGAAGTTCCGCGACGACTTGTTGAACACCAGGTTCCCGTGCCGGTCCCCTTTCGCCGCTCGCACCAGCGCGAAATCCGTACGGATACCCCGCTCCAGCACATACTCGGCCCCGTCGAACTCCCGCACCTCCTTCGGCGGCGAGGCCAGCGCCACCCCACCCTCCCCGTCGTAACGCCAGGGCAGCCCGCCGTCGGCGACCTGCGTACCCACCCCGGCCGGCGTGAAGAACGCGGGAATACCCGCACCACCGGCCCGCAACCGCTCCGCCAGCGTGCCCTGCGGGATCATCTCCACCTCCAGCTCACCCGCCAGATACTGACGGGCGAACTCCTTGTTCCCCCCGATATAGGAACCCGTCACCCGGACGATCCGCCCCGCCGCCAGCAACACCGCCAGCCCGGACTCCATCGCCCCGCAGTTGTTGGACACCACCGACAGCCCCGAGACCCCGCGCTCGAACAACGCCTGGATCAACACATTCGGCACACCACTCAGCCCGAAACCACCCACCGCCAGCGACGCACCGTCACCCACATCGGCCACCGCCTCCAGCGCCGTGGCGACCACCTTGTCCATCCGAGAAGCCCCATCTCTTCCGAGCTCCCAGCACCCGGATTAGTCAGGGCACTGATTATTTCTTCGAGGTTCTCCTTCACGCTGCCACTGGAGCGGGAAGTCCGTCAAGACCTCGGTAAATGCAGTATCAGCAGAGCGCGTGCAGCGCAGACAGTCGCGCCACGGCCAGGTATTGTTCAGTGCACCGACGAATCCGACCAGGGGAGCGCGCATGGCCGCCGTGGACCTCACCACCCACCCCGGGCATCTGGCCCGGCGGCTCCAGCAGGCGCACTACCTGCTGTGGAACACGATGGTCTCCGAGGAGATCACCTCGCCCCAGTTCGCCGTGCTCAACACGCTCGTCGCCGAGCCGGGCCTGGACCAGCGGACCGTAGGGGAGCGGGTGGGGCTCGACCGGTCCACCATCGCCGAGGTGATCAGCCGGCTCGGCCGCCGCGGGCTCCTCGACAAGGTGCGCGACCCCCAGGACGGCCGCCGTTTCCTGCTGCGGCTCACGGACGAGGGGCTGCGCACGCACAAGAAGCTGACCGTTCGCACGGCCCGGATGAACCAGGTGTTCCTGGCCCCGCTCTCCGGCGAGGAGCAGGCCCTGTTCTTCGACCTGATCCGTCGGGTCGCGGACGCGGCCGAGGGACTCCGCAATCCGGCGGAACCCCTCGTCGCACAGCCCTGACCCTCGGGCCGGTCAGGGCGCCGTCGCGAACACCACCCACACCTGTCCGTGCTGGAAGTTCATCGGCTTGCCGTCGCGGGTCGTGAACGTCGTGCCGTCCGTGGCCGTCGGGCGCTCCCACCGCACGTCGTCGTAGGCGCGTCCGTCGCGCAGCACCGACGCCGTCCCTGAGCCCACCGTCTCGGTGTACGGCGTGTGGTTGCCGAGGGAGTCGTGGAACTCGGACTTGTGCACCTTCACGTACTGGACGATCACCGTCCCGGCCGTCATCGGCTTCCCGTCCGACGTCGCGGCGGCCTTGCCGTCCATGGCGACCAGCCAGCGGTCCTGGCTCCTGGACCAGGTGAACGTGTACTGGGCCGCCTCGAAGCGCACCGTCCGGGAGGTCTCGGGCTTGCCGCCCTCGGGGGCGGCGCCGAAGCGGAAGCCGGTCGTCAGGACGTCTGTGCCCGGCGCCGACGGCATCAGCCGGGCGGGCCGCAGGTAGAGGTTGTGCGGCGAGCGTTTGTACGGGCTGCGGAAGTAGGCGTCGGAGGCCTTGCCGGGCGGCTCCGCCTGCAGCGGTGCCTTGTCGATCAGTGGCAGGAGCTTGCCCTGCGCCCCGGAGAAGGCGAGTGTCGGCCGGTCGAACTGACCCAGCAGCTCAAGGTCGGTCTCGCGGGCGCTGCGCACCGGCCCGATGACCTTCGGCAGCTTCTGCGCGTACACCGCCATCAGCCGGCTCAGCCCGGCCTCGACCTGCTCGACGTACACGATGTCCGCCTCGTTCAGGCCCGTGTGGGGTCGCGCGGCGCGGACGTTGTCGATCTTCACGGCGAGCACCGACCCATGGGCCTGCCGGCTTCCGCTCCCGCTCGGCGCCGGTGACTGCCCCTGGCCGCGCCCGTCGTCGCGTGGGTCGTCGGACGTCGTGCAGCCGGCCGCCAGGGAAGCGGCCAGTACGGCGGCCAGCAGCGCCGTCGTCCTGGCGCGTCTTGTGCGTGTCGCTCGTTGCCCGACCCTCATGGTCACCCGCCACCACCCGCCCAGTCCGTCTCGTCAATTGTGTGCTTATCGGTTTATTGGTGCCCACATTCGATTGCTTTCGACCGCCTTGTTCACTCCGTCGGTCGACCCTGGTTCGGGTGGCCGGTCGGTGGATTCGGCCGGTTGGTGTATGCGGCGTGGACCGCCGGGGTACCCGGCGGCCACCACAAGTGCGGACGCGCACGAGTGACGGAGGGAGCGCGCGGCGATGAAGGCTGTGACCTGGCAGGGAAAGCGCGAGGTGCGCGTGGAGGACGTGCCGGATCCGCGGATCCAGGAGCCGACGGACGCGGTCATCCGCATCACGTCCAGCGGGCTGTGCGGCTCCGACCTGCATCTTTACGAGGTGCTCACCCCGTTCATGACCCCGGGCGACATCCTCGGCCACGAGCCGATCGGCATCGTCGAGGAGGTCGGTGCCGGGGTGCCGGACCTGCAGGCGGGCGACCGGGTCGTCGTGCCGTTCCAGATCGCCTGCGGCAACTGCTGGATGTGCCTGACCGGGCTGCCGACCCAGTGCGAGACCACCCAGGTCACCGGCGAGGGGATGGGCGCCGCCCTCTTCGGCTACACCCGCCTGTACGGCTCGGTGCCGGGCGCCCAGGCGGAGTACCTGCGGGTCCCGCAGGCGCAGTTCGGTCCGATCAAGATCCCGCAAGGGCCGCCGGACGACCGCTTCGTCTACCTCTCCGACGTCCTGCCCACCGCCTGGCAGGCGGTCAGCTACGCCGAGGTCCCGGAGGGCGGCAGCATCGCCGTGCTCGGACTCGGCCCCATCGGCGACATGGCCTGCCGGGTCGCCCAGGTGCGGGGCGCCGGGCGCGTGTTCGGCGTGGACCTGGTGCCCGAGCGGCTGCGGCGGGCGCGGGAGCGGGGTGTCGAGACGTACGACCTGAGGAGCTTCCACGACGAGAAGGAACTCGTTGCCGCGATCCGCGACGAGACCGACGGCCGCGGCCCCGACGCCGTGATCGACGCGGTCGGCACCGAGGCGCACGGCAGCGCCGCCGCCCGGCTGGCGCAGCAGGCCTCCGCGATGCTGCCGCGGAAGCTGGGCGGCCCGCTCGCCGAACGCTTCGGCGTCGACCGGCTCGCCGCGCTCAACACGGCCATCCACCTGGTCCGGCGCGGCGGCACGATCTCCCTGTCCGGCGTGTACGGCGGCACCGCGGACCCGCTGCCGATGGTCACCCTCTTCGACAAGCAGCTCCAGATCCGGATGGGCCAGGCCAACGTGCGCCGCTGGAGCGACGACATCCTGCCGTACCTGACGGACGAGGACCCCCTCGGCGTCGACGACTTCGCCACGCACCGCGTGCCGCTGAGCGATGCCCCACACGCGTACGAGATGTTCCAGCGCAAGCAGGAGGGCGCGATCAAGGTGCTGATGAAGCCCTGACGCCTGCTTCGTCTCGTCAGACCTGTCTCGTCAGACCTGTCTCGTCAGACCTGTCTCGTCAGGCCTGCGGCGCGAAGATCTCCGCCAGGTCGTAGCGCACCGGCTCCTCCAACTGCGCGTAGCTGCAGCTCTCGGGGGTGCGGTCCGGGCGCCAGCGGCGGAAGCGGGCCGTGTGCCGGAAGCGCACGCCGTTCTCCATGTGGTCGTACGCCACCTCGGCCACCCGTTCCGGTCTCAGCGGCACCCAGGACAGGTCCTTCTTGCCCGACCAGCGGCTCGGCGCGCCCGGCAGCCGGGCCGACTCGTGCGCCGCCTCCTCGGCCCAGGCCGCCCAGGGATGGCCCTCGGCATCCGCCATGCGCAGCGGCTCCAGCTCCTCGATCAGCTCCGCGCGCCGCTTCATCGAGAACGCGGCCGACACGCCCACATGCTGGAGGGTGCCCTGCTCGTCGTGCAGGCCGAGCAACAGGGAACCCACGACCGGTCCGCTCTTGTGCAGGCGGTAGCCCGCGACGACCACGTCCGCCGTCCGCTCGTGCTTGATCTTGAACATGGCGCGCTCGTCCGGGAGATAGCGCAGGGTCAGCGGCTTGGCGATCACCCCGTCCAGCCCGGCTCCCTCGTACTGCTCGAACCACCCCTGCGCCGTCTCGATGTCGGTCGTCGCCGGTGCCACATGCACCGGCTCCGTCACCCCGGACAACGCCATGGTGAGCAGCGCCCGCCGATCCGCCAGCGGGGTCTCCAGCAACGACTGGTCCGCCAGCGCCAGCAGGTCGAAGGCCACGAACGACGCAGGCGTCCGCTCGGCCAGCATCCGCACCCGGGAGTCGGCCGGGTGGATGCGCTCGGTGAGCGCGTCGAAGTCCAGCCGCCCCTCCCGCGCGATCACGATCTCCCCGTCCACCACACACCGCTGCGGCAACCGCGCCTTCAACCCCGCCGCCAGCTCGGGAAAGTACCTGGTCAGCGACTTGGTGGTACGGCTCCCCAGCTCGACCTCGTCCCCGTCACGGAACACGATCGCCCGGAACCCGTCCCACTTCGCCTCGTACTGCATGCCCGGCGGGATCTTCGCCACCGACTTGGCGAGCATCGGCTTCACGGGCGGCATCACCGGAAGGTCCATGGTCCGATTCTGCGCGCACAATGCAGCCGCCGCCCAGTGTGCGAGGGGTGGGCGGTGGGCCTACCGTGGCTCGCATGGGTGAAGCGGTGGAGCTGGAGGCGGGCGGCCGGAAGGTGCGCCTGTCCAGTCCCGGCAAGGTCTTCTTCCCGGAGCGGGGCTTCACCAAGCTGGACCTCGCCCAGTACTACATCGCCGTCGGCCCCGGCATCCTGCGCGCCCTGCGGGACCGCCCCACCACCCTGGAGCGCTACCCGGACGGCGTGACCGGCGAGAACTTCTTCCAGAAGCGGGCGCCCAAGAACATGCCCGACTGGATCCCCACCGCCCACATCACCTTCCCCAGCGGCCGCAGTGCCGACGAGATGTGCCCCACCGAGGAGGCCGCCGTCCTGTGGGCCGCCCAGTACGGCACGCTCACCTTCCACCCCTGGCCCGTCCGCCGCGACGACGTCGACCGCCCCGACGAACTCCGCATCGACCTCGATCCGCAGCCCGGCACCGACTTCGACGACGCCGTCCGCGCCGCCCATGAACTGCGCGCCGTCCTCGACGAGTTCGGCGGCCTGCGCGGCTGGCCCAAGACCTCCGGCGGCCGGGGCCTGCACGTGTTCGTGCCCATCGAGCCGCGCTGGACCTTCACCCAGGTCCGGCGGGCCGCCATCGCGGTCGGCCGGGAGCTGGAACGCCGGATGCCGGAGCAGGTGACGATCAAGTGGTGGAAGGAGGAGCGGGGCGAGCGCATCTTCGTCGACTACAACCAGACCGCCCGGGACCGGACCATCGCCTCGGCCTATTCCGTACGGCCCCGCCCGCACGCCCCGGTCTCCGCGCCCCTGCGCTGGGACGAGGTCGGCGTGGCCCACCCCCAGGACTTCGACATCGCGACCATGCCCGCGCGCTTCGCCGAACTGGGCGACGTGCACGCGGACATGGACGACCATCGCTTCTCGCTCGACGCGCTGCTGGAGCTGGCCAACAAGGACGAGCGCGACCACGGGCTCGGTGATCTGCCGTACCCGCCCGAGTATCCGAAGATGCCGGGAGAACCCAAGCGGGTACAGCCGAGCAGGGCCCGCAAAGAGGGACCTACAACTCCTTGATCCGGATGTCCCGGTACGAGACCACGTCCGTCGTGCCGTGCACCTGGAGCCCGATGTAACCGGAGGCGAACCTGCGCCCGTCCGTGCCCGGGTCGTCCGAGCGGGGCGGGACGAAGTCCTGGCCGCCGGTGTTGTCGAACTCGTTGATCAGCACGCCGTTGCGGTAGACCGAGTAGTGCTGGTCGACCACACGGATCTCGTAGTCGTTCCACGTGCCCTTCTGGGTGACGCCGGCACCGGCGAGCCCCACCCGGTCGAAGCCGTAGACCGAGCCGGTCTTGTACATGTCGCCGTCGGGACGGTCGAGCACCTGCACCTCGTGCCCGTACTTGATGGCGACCCACTCGGGCCGTGACTCCTCGGGGTGGTCGTGCACCCACGGGAACCTTACGAAGACGCCCGAGTTGGCGTTCCCGGTGCCCGGGGCGTCGTCACGCCACTGGAGCTTGAGCGAGAAGTCGCCGTACTTGCGCTCCGGGAACCACAGCATGCCGAGGCCGGGCTTGCTCGTGCCGCTGGTGATCGAGCCGTCGCCGTTCGGTGCGAACGAACCGCCGCCCACCTGCTGCCACTTGGCGAACGACGCCGCGCTGCCGTCGAGGATCGTGCGATAGCCCTCGGTCTGGCCGGGCTTGCCGATCCCGGACTGCCGGGCCGCCTTCCGGATGGCGTTGTACTCGCGCTCGTCGACGACCCCGTCCTTGAGGAGCTTGTCCAGGACCGTCGTCACATGCTTGAGGAACAGCGCGTGGGACGTCCACTCCTTCTCGTCCTCGATCAACTCGTTGATCCGGCACCGGCTGTTGGTGAGCCGGTTCGGGACACCTGAGTCGACCGTGCCGACGATCACCGTCAACCGTTCGTCGAACTCCGGGCAGTTGGGCGCGGGGACCTGACCGGACACGACGGTGAAGGTGACCGTGCGGGCCGCCGAGGTGTTGCCCGCCTTGTCCGTCGCCCGGTAGGCGAGGGTGTGGGTGCCCGCCCGGTCGACGACCACCGGGGCGCCGTACGCGAGGTACGGTCCGCCGTCGATCGAGTACTCGATCCGGTCGACTCCTGAGCCGTGGTGCTCGTCGGTCGCCGTGACGGTGACCTTGGCGTTGCCGACGTACGCCCCGGACGAGTTCTTCGTGCCCTCGACGGTCACACCGGTCACCGGCGCGGTCGTGTCCGGCTGGGGCGCCGCGACCACCGTGAACTGCACGTTCTTCTCGGCCGCGACGTTCCCCGCCTTGTCGGTGGCCCGGTAGCGCACCGTGTGGGCCCCGACCTGGTGCACCATCACCGGAGCGGTGTACGGCTGCCAGGCGCCGTCGCCGATCGCGTACTCGATGGTGTTGACGCCGGAACCGGTGTCGGAGGCGGAGGCGGTGACGGTCGCCATGTCGATGTACGTGCCGTCGGGGTTCTGCTCGCCGCTGACGGCCGCCGAGGTCTCCGGCGCCGTCGTGTCGTCGGTCGGCGGCGGGACCACCGTGAACGTGACGTTCTTCTCCGCCGAGACGTTCCCCGCCTTGTCGAGGGCCCGGTAACGGATCTTGTGGTCACCGACCTGGTCGACGACGACCGGGGTGGTGTACGGCTGCCAGGCGCCCGTGTCGCCGATCGCGTACTCGACGCGGTCGACCCCGGAGCCGCCCTCGTTGTCGGTGGCGTGGATCGCCACGCTCGCCGAACCGACGTACTGGCCCTGCGAGTTCTGCGTACCGCTGACGTGCGCCGAGGCCTCGGGCGCCGTCGTGTCCTCGCCGCTGCCCTCGGTCACCACCAGGATGCCCTGCATCTGCCCGTGGCCGGGGATCGTGCAGTAGTAGCGGTAGCGGCCGGGGGTGAGCGTGACCTCGGCCGTGTGCTTGCCGCCCTGGTCGTCGTTCGGGTTGGCGAGGATGTTGAGCTGGACGTCGTTGTTGAACTCGGGGTCGGATGTGTCGAACGTCAACGTGTGCGGCATTCCGGTGGTGTTGCCGGTCGCCGTGCTGTTCTCGAAGACGATCGTCGTCTGCCCGGCGACGGCCGTCACGGGCGCTGTCGTGTACTTGGTGATGTCGTCGCCCGCGGTCCAGTTGAGCACCTGCGCGGCGGACACGGTCGGTGCGTCGGGCTGTCCGGCGGCGACGGGCGCGGACTGCAGCCCCAGCATCACGAGCAGCACGGCCACCAGGGCCGTCCAGACTCTTCGTTGACGTCGTCTGCGGATCACTGGGCTCCTCCTCTCGCCAGCTGGTCGGCTGCCGGAGTCGCGCCGCCGCCCGTGTAAGTGACCCGCCACAGCGCCGACTTGGCGTCCGAGGTGAAGAAGCCCCGGCCGTAGTCGAGCACGTACAGCGCGCCGTCCGGACCGAACTTCCAGTCCATGAGGTTCTTGATGCCGTCGTTTCCGATCGGCACGATCTTCTTCAGTGACTCCGAGTGCACCGGCAGACCGCCGTCACCGTGCGTCTTCGGGTCGGTGATCACCGCGTTGCGCGGCTGGTCGGCGTCGTAGAAGTCGCCGACGAACCACTTGCCGTCCCAGTAGGCCGGCCACTTGGTCCCGCTGGTGCTCGCCGTGTCGTACCGGTAGACCGGCCCGTTCATCGCGGCCTGCCCGCCGCCCTTGAGCCACGGCAGCTGATAGGTGGACTCCTCCTGCTTGTACGACGGCACGCCGTTCGCGTCGCGCGGGAAGTCCGGGGCGCCGCCCTGGGGCGAGTACCAGATGTTGTTGCCGGTGACCGGCGGGAGGTTGACGAGACCGTCGTTGTTCGGCGACTCGTTCTTCGGGTGGTCGCAGTCGTACCAGCCCAGCGGCTTGCTCGGATCCGGCAGATTGCGGTCCCGGTAGGGCTGCTTGTTGCCCATGCAGTACGGCCAGCCCCGGTTGCTCGCCTTGGTGATGACGGCGAAGGTGTCGTACTTCGCCGGGCCCCATGTGGTCGAGGGCGCCGAGGCGTCCGGGCCCACCCAGCCCGCGTAGAGAATGTCGGTCTGCTTGTCGACGGAGATGCGAGCGGGGTTTCTGACGCCCATCACATAGATCTCGCCGCGTGTCTTGCCGCCGCCCTCGTCGGTCTCCTTGCCCGTGAAGAGGTTGCCCTCCGGCAGGGTGTACGTGCCGTCCGGCTCCGGGTGGATGCGCAGGATCTTGCCGTTGAGGTTGTTGGTGTTGCCGGCGGTGCGGCGCGCGTCGGCGAAGGAGACGCCCTTGTAGTTGGGCTCGGGGTTGTTGCCCGAGTAACCGTCGCTGAAGCGGCTGGAGTTGTTGTCGCCGGTCGCGATGTACAGGTTGCCCTTGGAGTCCCAGGCCATCCCGCCGCCCGAGTGGCAGCAACTGTGCACCTGCACCGGCCACTTGAGCAGCACCTTCTCGCTGCTCAGGTCCAGCTTGTTCGTGGCCAGGTCGAGCGTGAAGCGGGAGACGCGCCGGTCGGCCATCCGGGTGTCACGGTTGAGCTGAGAGTGCGGGGTGTAGTGCAGATACACCCAGCCGTTCTCCTCGAACCGCGGGTCCAGCTCGATACCGAGAAGCCCTTCCTCGACCTTGATCAGCTCGTCGCCGCCGCCCTTGTTGCCGAAGACGGTCAACGCCCCGGCCAGGGTGACCTGCTTGGTCTTCGGGTCGTAGACGTGGATCTCGCCCTTGCCCTTGCCGATGTCCGGGTTGTTCCAGTCGGTGACCACCGGCTGGGAGGAGTCGGCGCCGCCCCGGCCGATGTAGAGGACCCGGCCGTCGGGGGCGGTGACCAGGCCGTGCGGTTCGCCGATCTGGTCGTTCTGGCCGGGCTGGTTGGCCCGGGTGAGGCGCTCGGCCTTGTAGTTGCCGGTGATGGTGGCCTTGCAGTCGGCCTGGACCAGCCGGGTCGTCCACAGCAGGGCGCCGCGCAGATGCGTACGGAAGTCGGTCTCGTCGTACGACGACACCGTGCCGCCCATGCCGGTGTAGAAGGAGCGACCGCCGTCGTAGTCACGGCACCAACTCACCGGGTGGTCCCAGCCGTTCTTGCTGTCACCCGGTTGGTACGTCGACTCGCGCACCCGGGCCACGGTGTGCACCTCGCCCGACGGGTTCTTCGTCCAGTTGAACCACTGGTCGGGACGTTTCCACTGCACCGGCAGGTCCTTGGTGGCCGGATGCCGCCGGTCGCCGACCTCGACCACCGCACGCTGTACGGCCGTTGGGCTGGCGGCGGCCGGGCGGGCGCCGACGAGGCCGGTGAACCAGTCGGAGTACGGCTCGGCGCGCGCCGCGTCATGGATGCCGACGAAACCGCCGCCCGCCTCCATGTAGGCCTCCAGGCCCGCCTCCTGCTCGGGGTCGAGGACGTCGCCGCCGCCCGTCAGGAACACGATCGCGTTGAAGCGGCCCAACTTGGTCTCATCGGTGAAGACCGAGGCGTCGTTCGTGGCCTCGGTCTTGAAGCGCTGGTCGGTCGCGCCGGACAGGCCGATCTTCTCGATCGCCTCGATGCCGGCGTTCACCAGGGGCGACTCCTCGCCTGCGGCCGCGGATCCGTAGAAGACCAGCACACGCACATGGGCGCCGCCCGGCGGCGACTTGACGGACATCGTTGTCAGGGGTGGCTCCGGGGCCGGGCGCGCGTCAGCGGCCGGGGCCGACATCAGCCCGGCCGCGACGATCCCGGCGGTCACGGTGGCCACCCAGGTCTGTCTTCTCGTGCTTAAACCTCGTAAGCGCATGGGCACCTCCACGGTCACAGCAACAGCGACAAGGAAGCTAGACCCCTTTGAACGACTCGCCAATACCTATGACCGCACTGGGACCAACTTTGTCCTGAGTGTGGATAAACGAGGGAACGGCCGGTACCGTCTCAGCGGTTCATCCCCGTAAATTCCGTACCGCCGTGGGGAGTTCGGCATGGACAGACGCAGCTTCAACAGGCGTACCTTCAACAGAGGTGTACTGCTGGGTGGCGCGACCGCCGCGACATCGTTGTCGCTGGCATCGGCACCCGAGGCCATGGGCGCCGACACACCACCGAAGACCGCGCCGGCCGGCGGCGAGGTCCGGCACCTCAAGCTGTACGCCGAGAAGCTCGCCGACGGTCAGATGGGCTACGGCTTCGAGAAGGGCAAGGCGACGATCCCCGGCCCGCTGATCGAGCTCAACGAGGGCGACACCGCGCACATCGAGTTCGAGAACACGATGGACGTGCCGGTGAGCCTGCACGTCCACGGCCTCGACTACGAGATCACCAGCGACGGCACGAAGCTGAACAAGAGCGACGTCGAGCCCGGCGGCACCCGCACCTACACCTGGCGCACCCACGCCCCCGGTCGCCGCAAGGACGGCACCTGGCGGGCGGGGAGCGCCGGTTACTGGCACTACCACGACCACGTCGTCGGTACGGAGCACGGCACCGGCGGCATCCGAAAGGGCCTGTACGGGCCGGTGATCGTGCGGCGCAAGGGCGACATCCTCCCGGACGCGACCCACACCGTCGTCTTCAACGACATGCTGATCAACAACAAGCCCGCGCACACCGGCCCCAACTTCGAGGCCACGGTGGGCGATCGCGTCGAGTTCGTGATGATCACGCACGGCGAGTACTACCACACCTTCCATATGCACGGCCATCGCTGGGCGGACAACCGCACGGGTATGCTCACCGGCCCCGACGACCCGAGTCCGGTCATCGACAACAAGATCGTCGGCCCGGCGGACTCGTTCGGGTTCCAGGTGATCGCGGGGGAGGGGGTCGGCGCGGGGGCGTGGATGTACCACTGCCATGTGCAGAGCCATTCGGACATGGGGATGGTGGGGCTGTTCCTGGTGAAGAAGGCGGACGGGACGATTCCGGGGTACGACCCGCACGAGCACGGTCATGAGTCGAGCTCGGGGGCCGCGCACGAACACTGAGGGATCATGTCCGGGTGACGCTTGTTCTGACACGCGGTGACCTGGAAGCCGTACTGGAGCCGGAGGCGTGCCTCGCCGCGCTGGCCGAGGGATTTCGGTGCGCGGACGCCGTACCGGTCGCGGGGCAGCGGGTGCGGACCGATCTGCCGTTCCCCGGCACGGCGACCGCCCTGCTGCCCGGACTCCTGCCGGGCGTCGAGGCGTACACGGTCAAGGTCAACGCCAAGTTCCCGGGCGCGCGGCCCGCCCTGCGCGGGGTGATCTGCCTGCACAGCGGACGGGACGGCGAACTGCTGGCGCTGCTGGACTCGTCGACGGTCACGGCATGGCGTACGGGGCTGGCGGCGGCGTTGGGCACGCATGTGCTGGCCGGCGACGGAGAGGTCCTCGGGGTGATCGGCGCGGGGGCGCAGGCCGAGCTGATGGTGCGGGGGCTGGCGGTGCTGCGGCCGCATCGTGCACTCGTCGTCCATGACACGGACCCCGAGCGGGCCTCCGCGTTCGCCGAACGGCACGACGGCCGGGCCGTGGGCTCGCCGCAGGAGGTCGCGGCGGCGGCCGACACCGTACTGCTGGCGACCTGGGCCCGAACCCCGTTGCTGCGGCTGCCGGACACACGGGATGGCCAGCACTTCACGAGCCTGGGTGTGGACGAGCCCGGCAAGCAGGAGCTGGCGGCCGACCTGCTGCGAGCCGCGCTGCTGGTCGTGGACGACCGGGAACTCGCCGCGAGCATGGGGGCGTTGGCGGCGGCGGGCCTTTCGGCGTCCGCCGCCGACGCCACGCTCGGGGAGGTGCTGCGGGGTGAGCATCCGGGGCGCGTGAGCGCCGAAAGCCGTACGGTCTACGCGCCGGTCGGGCTGCCGTGGCAGGACTTGGCCCTGAGCCGGCTGGCGTATCGGGCGGCGGAGCGGGAGGGCGTCGGGCGGCGGGTGGATCTACTGGAGTGACTCGGACCGCTCTGTACCGCTCTGTATCGCTCTGAAGATGTTCGGTACGGGTGTGGCCCCGCCCATGCGAGAGCGCTCTCACCAGTCCACCCACCTCGGGGCTATCCTGATCCGCACCCACCGAGGAGGAGCCGCGCAGTGACCGAGACCGCCCCGCGTCCCACACTGGAAGCCGTGGCCGCACGCGCCGGGGTCTCGCGGGCCACCGTGTCGCGGGTGGTCAATGGCGGGGACGGGGTGCGGGAACCCCTCGTCGAGCGGGTGCGCGCGGCGGTGGAGGAGCTCGGGTACGTACCCAACCAGGCCGCCCGCAGCCTGGTGACCCGGCGGCACGACGCCATCGCGGTCGTCGTCGCCGAACCGGAGACCCGCGTCTTCGCCGATCCCTTCTTCGCGCTGCAACTCCGAGGCATCAGCAAGGAGTTGACGGCCCACGACAACCAGCTGGTGCTGCTGCTGACCGAGGGCCGCGACGATCACGCCCGCGTCGCCCGCTACCTCGCCGGCGGGCATGTCGACGGGGCGCTCGTGTTCTCGCTGCACCTCGACGACCCGCTGCCCGGACTGATCCAGCGCGCCGGAGTGCCCACCGTGTTCGGCGGACGGCCCGGCTGGAGCGGCGACCGGCGGGGCGTGGTCTACGTCGACACCGACAACCGGGGCGGCGCGCGTGACGCCGTACGGCATCTCATCGGCCTCGGCCGCAGCCGCATCGCGCACATCGCCGGGGCCCTCGACCAGACGTCGGCCGTGGACCGGCTCGACGGATACAGGGACGTCATGGTCGACGCCGATCCGCAGCTCATCGTCGAGGGCGACTTCACGCCGGCCGGCGGCGAACGGGCGATGCGAGAGCTGCTCGCCCGCTGCCCGGACCTGGACGCGGTGTTCGCCGCCAACGATCTCACCGCGGCGGGGGCGTTGCGGGTGCTGCGCGAGTCGGGGCGGCGGGTGCCGGACGACGTCGCCGTGGTCGGGTTCGACGACATGCTGCCGGTGGCGGAACAGACCGACCCACCGCTCACGACGGTCCGTCAGGACATCGAGGAAATGGGCCGGTTGATGACTCGCCTGCTGTTGCGGGGGCTCGACCGTCACGCAGCCGACCAGGGCGTCGGCGCTGCGCCGTCCAGTGTGGTGCTGCCTACGACGCTGGTGCGGCGGGCGTCGGCGTAGGGCGTAGGGCCGGGCTTGCCGGGCACGGGGATTTTCCGTGTGGGTGGTTCGGCTGGGGCTTGCCGGGCACAGACCGTGTCCGCGTGGGGTCGTCAGTCTTGGGCTTCCCGGGCACGGGCGTTGTCCGCGTGGGTCGCCGGACCGGGGCCCGTGGACACGGGCGTTGGCCGCGTAGGTAGTACGGCCGGGCTTCCCGGACACGGGCGTTGTCCGCATGGGTCGTCCGACCGGGGCTCCGCGGGCACGGCGTTGTCCGCGTAGGCCGTGCCACCGGGAGCCCCGGGCGCGGACGTCGTTCGTGCGGGTCGTCCGACCAGGGATCAGGGCGCGGACGCGCGCAAGGGCCCCGCAGCCGTCCGGCCGTCGTGCAGTGCGAGCCGGTCCCCCGGGAACCGTTCGCGGAAGCCGCGGTCGTGCGAGACCGCGACCACTGCGCCCGGGTACGCCGCGAGCGCCGACTCCAGGTCCTCGACCAGGTCGAGGGCGACGTGGTTGGTCGGCTCGTCGAGTACGAGGAGGTCGGCGGGCCGGGTCACGAGGTTCGCGATCTGCAGCCGCCGCTGCTGGCCGGCGGACATCGCGGCGACCGGGACGTGCAGGTCCTCCTCACGGAACAGGCCCAGCGCCAGGAGCTGTTCGGCGTACTCGTCCGGCAGCCCGGGCCGTCCGGCCGCGAAGGCGGCGAGCAGCGGGAGCCGGGTGGAGCGTGCGGGCAGTTCCTGTGGCAGATACCCGATCCGGGCGGGACGGCGCACCGCGCCCGCGTCCGGCTGCAGGTCGCCGGCCAGGACGCGCAGCAGCGTCGTCTTGCCTGCCCCGTTATCTCCCGTGACCAGCAGCCGCTGCCCGGGCGTGACGGACAGCAGCCCGTCCAGCCGCAGCCGCTCGCCGACCGCCACGCCGTCGAGTTCGGCGAGCGGGCGGTCCACGGGATGCCCGCCGTCCGATGTCGGCGGTGCCGCGGTGAACCGAAGGGGCTGTGGTGGGGCTGCCACGGGATTGCGCCGCAGCTGGGCCAGCCGCTCGCGGACCGCGCGCACCTGCCCGCCGAGCTTCGCCTCGTGCGAGCGGCGGTGCTTGCCGAAGCCCTGCCGCGGGTCCTTGCCAGTGGTGGCCAGCCGCTTCCCGGCGGCGTCGAGCAGCTCCTCGGTACGGGCGACTTCCTCAACCCAGTCCGCGTGTTCCTGCTCCGCGCGGCGTCGGGCGGCGACTTTCGCGGCGCGGTAGCCGGCCCAGCCGTCGCCGTACCGGTGCACGGTGCGCGCGTCGCGGTCGACCTCGAGGATCGTGGTGGCGATGCGCTCCAGGAAGCCGCGGTCGTGCGTGACCGCGACGACGGTGCCGCGGTGCGTGCGCAGATGCTCCTCCAGCCAGCGCACGGCCGCCGCGTCGAGGTGGTTCGTCGGCTCGTCGAGGAGCAGCAGCTCGGGAGCGGCGGCCAGGACACAGGCGAGGGCGAGCCGCGACTGCTCGCCGCCGGAGAGCGAGCCGAGCACGCGGTCGCGGGTGATCCCGGCGAGCCCGAGCCCGTGCATCGCGGCGTCCACGCGGACGTCCGCCTCGTAACCGCCGCGTTCCTCGTACACGATCAACAGCTCGCCGTACGCGGCGAGTTCGTCTTCCGACGCCTCCCCGAGGCGCTCCTCGGCCGCGCGCAGCCGGCGCTCCATGTCCCGCAGGTCGGCGAGGGCGAGGTCGATCGCGTCCCGTACGGTGCGGTCCGGGTCGAGGTCGAGGGTCTGGGCGAGGTGGCCGGTGCCGCCGGGGAAGCCGACGGTGAGCTCCCCGGTGTCCGGCGCCTCGATGGCGGCGAGCAGCCGGAGCAGGGTGGACTTGCCGGAGCCGTTCTCGCCGATGACGGTGGCCTTCTCACCCGGGCGGACGGTGAAGGAGACCTGGTCGAGGACGAGCCGGGTGCCGTAGGACTTGGTGACGCCCTTGACGGACAGCTGCGCCACGGCAGCGGGCATGGAGGCGTGGGCGCGTTCGCGCATGTGACTTTCCCTGAGGGGGTGAAGGGTCTACGGGCGGCGGAAACGGCGGCGTCGGCCGTGCCCGGACTCAGAGGAAGAAGTAGAAAGTCACGCGCTCACTGTAACAGAACGGAACGTCTCGTCTCTAGTCGTGGGTCGCTCAGTTCGGAGCCGGCGCGCTCTTGATCACCGCGAAGCGTGCGCCGTAGGGGTCGGCGAGCTTGGCGATGCGGCCGACGTCCGGCAGGTCCGTGGGCGGCATGCGGACCGTGCCGCCCCGTTCCCGCGCCTTGGCGACCGTGGCGTCCGTGTCGCTGACCTCGAAGTACGGCAGCCAGTACGCGGGGCCCTCCGCCTCCGCCGGGTCGTCGGACTTGTCGACGACGCCGCCGAACATGGCGTCCTCCCCGGCGCCGGCAGGGCTGAACGTCGTGTAGGTGCCGCCGTAGAAGTCGAGGGCGAAGGTCTCCATGCCCAGCGTCGCGTTGTAGAACCCCGCGGCGGCCGGTACGTCCGTGGTGTACAGCTCCAGCCAGCACAGCGAGCCGGGCTCCTGGACGACGTCGAGGCCCTTGTTGGTGCCGGGCTGCCACAGGCCGAAGAGCACGCCCGCCTTGTCGGCGAGGATGGCCATGCGGCCCAGGTCCAGCACGTCCATGGGCTGAATCAGCACCGAGCCGTGCGCCTGCTCGGCCGTCTTCGCGGTGGCGTCCGCGTCCGGGGTCTGGAAGTACACCGTCCAGAAGGGCGGACCCTGCTCCTCGGTGGTCTGCATACCGCCGGCCACCGTCCTGCCATCGAGCTGGAAGAAGCCGTAGCCGCCGGTCTCGGGCCCGCCCGGCTGGAACCGCCAGCCGAACAGGTCGCGGTAGAAGGCGCCGGCGCCCTCGATGTCCGGGGTGCTGAGGTCGATCCAGTTCGGCGCGCCGGTGACGTAACGGGTGGTGAGCATCATCGCCCTCCTCGGAAGGGTCCCGTTGTCTGCTCTGCCGAGTCTTGCACCGCCCACTGACAATCGCCGCCGGAACCGTGACCCCGATGGCGGTGACGGATGGGGTCACCCTCGGTGACCGGTCGCAGTCTCCGTGTTTTCACCGGTTTCCGCGCGCGCCGCCGTGCGCCGTGGTGCGGGGGAGGGGACCATCGGGTCGGGCGGAGGCCTTCCGGCGCGGCGTTGATCCCGCGTTGATCGAACGTTTTTCGCCGACCGGCACGATCCTGCGCATGCACATCGACACGATCACAACGATCACCTCGCCCGACCTGGACTGGCAGCAGGAGGCGTTGTGCGCACAGACCGGGGCGGACTTCTTCTTCCCCGAGCCGGGCAGCTCGGTACGGGAGGCGAAGCGGATCTGCGGCCTGTGCCCGATCCGCTCCACCTGCCTGGAGTACGCACTGGACAACGACGAACGCTTCGGAGTCTGGGGCGGCCTCTCGGAGAAGGAACGCCTGGAACTCCGACGCACGTCCCGCTGAACGCCCGGCCCGGCTGCTGTCAGGGCTGTGGTTGGGATCCGGGTCGGCACGGAGGCAGGCCCACTCGCCTCGCCCAGGTGACCGACAGCGGTTCGAATCCGACTCTCGGGGTGTGTCCGCGGGCCTTGCAAAACAGAGGCGGAATCGCCGCCTCGTCAGGCCGGAGAGGCCGGTTCGAATCCGGCCCGGGGCCACTCGGACTTACGGCACGGCACGGCCGGGACATGGGCGGGGACGATGGGCGACGGGGCCGAACCGTCATCGGCGAGGAGGAACTCGCCGCCTTCCATCGTCCGGTCGGCTCCCGCCCGAGCCGTCGGCCGGAGGAAGCGCCCGTCCGCCCTCGCTCGTTTCGTCGGCCAGGGGAGTGCGGGTGAGCTTCCGCTCGTGTCGCAGCCCGACCAAATGCCCGTCACCTTCCGGCTCGACCCGACCCGAGTCGAGCGTCGGCCGCAGGCCTGCCCGCAGGCCTGCCCGCCGGCCTCCGCCGCCCGAGTCTCCTGGCCGTGAACCTGCCGGTCAGTCCGCCGCCGAAGCAGCCGGTCGCCGACCTACCCGCTGGCCTCCCCGCCCGAGCCCTCGGCCGTGAACCTGCCGGTCAGTCCGCCGCCGAAGCCGCCGACCTACCCGTCAGCCTCCCCGCCGAGCCCCGGCAGGACCGCGTCGATCAGCTCGCCGCCCGAGCCGCCATCCGGGCCTTGCGGGCCGCCAGCCTCTCGTCGAACTTCGAGGCCTCCGAGTCCAGGCCGCCCATGTACAGGCCCAGCTCCTCCTGTGCCTTCTGCCCCTCCGGGCCGAGGCCGTCGATCTCCATGATCTTCAGGAAGCGCAGGACGGGCTGCAGGACGTCGTCGTGGTGGATGCGCATGTTGTAGACCTCGCCGATGGCCATCTGCGCGGCGGCGCGCTCGAAGCCGGGCATGCCGTGGCCGGGCATGCGGAAGTTGACCACGACGTCACGCACCGCCTGCATGGTGAGGTCGGGGGCGAGCTCGAACGCGGCCTTCAGCAGGTTGCGGTAGAAGACCATGTGGAGGTTCTCGTCGGTCGCGATGCGCGCCAGCATGCGGTCGCAGACCGGGTCACCGGACTGGTGGCCGGTGTTGCGGTGCGAGATACGGGTCGCGAGCTCCTGGAAGGCGACGTAGGCGATCGAGTGCAGCATCGAGTGGCGGTTGTCCGACTCGAAGCCCTCGCTCATGTGGGCCATCCGGAACTGCTCGAGCTTGTCCGGGTCCACCGCGCGCGAGGCGAGCAGGTAGTCGCGCATCACGATGCCGTGGCGGCCCTCCTCGGCGGTCCAGCGGTGCACCCAGGTGCCCCAGGCGCCGTCACGGCCGAAGAGAGTGGCGATCTCGTGGTGGTAGCTGGGGAGGTTGTCCTCGGTCAGGAGGTTCACCACGAGCGCGATGCGGCCGATCTCGGTGACCTTGGACTGCTCCTTGTCCCAGGCCTCGCCGTCCTCGAAGAAGCCGGGGAAGTTACGGGCGTCGCTCCACGGCACGTACTCGTGCGGCATCCAGTCCTTGGTGACCTTCAGATGCCGGTTGAGTTCCTTCTCGACCACTTCCTCCAGCGCGTACAGCAGTTTGGCGTCGGTCCAGACGGCGGGGCTGCCGAGGTGAGGGGAAGCGATCGTCACGGGAACTCCTGGGGACGCACGACACAAGGAAGATGACCGGCGAGCGGTTGCCGGAACCTACGGAATCGTAGGCTACGAAACCGTAGGTTACGAAGCCGTAGGTTAAGGGCGGCGTAAACACCGCTGATCAGCAGCCGTTCCGTCGGGATTTCACGGGCATGCGAAACGCCCCACGACCCGCAGGTCCCGGGGCTGAGAGAGATCCGTTCGGCCCGGTCAGGCATACAGCTCCCGCATCCGCACCGAGAGGCATGTCACACACCCTTCGAGCTTCTCGAACTCGCTGATGTCGACCAGGACGGGCTCGTGGCCGAGGTCGGCGAGCAGCTCCGCCGTCTTCGGCGCGCTCGCCGCCATGAGCAGCTTGTCGCCGCCGAGCAGCACCACATGCGCACCGGACTCCTCCGGCACCGGCAGGAAGCGCGGGAACAGCGACGGGGCGTCCAGCTGCGGGATGCGGCCCAGAATCGTTCCGTCGGGCAGCGCGGTGATCGCCGACTTCAGGTGCAGCACCTTGCTCACGGGCACGGCGACGACCCGCGCCCCCAGCGGCTCGAAGGCGGCCCGCAGCTGCTGGACGCCGGCCGCGTTGGTGCGGCCGCCCCGCCCGACGTAGATCGTGTCGCCGACCTTCAGGACGTCGCCGCCGTCCAGCGTGCCCGGCTCCCAGATCCAGTTGACCGAGCAGCCGAGCGAGGCCACGGCCTCCTCGACGCCGATGGTCTCGTCCCGCCGGGACTCGGCACCGGACCGGGCGATCAGCGCGACGTTCCGGTACATGACGACCGTGTCCTCGACGAACACCGAGTCGGGGCAGTCGTCGGCCGGGTCCACCTCGACGGTCTCCCAGCCGTGCTTGCGCAGTGCCTCCACGTACGTCTCCCACTGCTCGACCGCGAGATCGGCATCGACCTTCTCCCGCTCGATGTGCGTCACCAGCCCTTCGGCGAGGCGCGGGCTCGGGCGGCGGACGAGGGCCTTCTTGCTGGGCACGACGGGATCTCCGGATCAGTGGCAGGCTTCGGTGCCCCCTGATGTATGGGGCACCGGTCCGCCATCATGCAGGGCCTACCCGCCCGTACAAAACCCTCGGGGTCAGGCTGTGGCCCTCCTGAGATGCTCCGCGGTGAAGGAGCCGGAGGTTTTGAGGAGCTGCCGTGGGGGCCCCTCGAAGATCACCTGACCTCCGTCCCGGCCTCCATCCGGCCCCAGGTCGATGATCCAGTCGGCGTGCGCCACCACGTCCAGGTTGTGCTCGACGACGACGACCGTGTTGCCCCCGTCGACCAGCCGGTCCAGCAGGCCGAGCAGCCCGTCGACGTCCGACATGTGCAGTCCGGTCGTCGGTTCGTCGAGGACGTACACCGCCCCGGTGCGGTGCAGCCGCGTCGCCAGCTTGATGCGCTGACGTTCACCGCCGGAGAGGGTGGAGAGCGGCTGGCCGAGCGTGAGGTACGTCAGTCCCACGTCCCGCAGGGCGCGCAGGCGTCGTCGTACGCCCGCTTCCTGGAAGAACTCCAGCGCCTGGTCGGCCGTCATCTCCAGCACGTCCGCCACGGAGTCGCCGCCGACGGTCAGCCGCAGCACCTCGTCCTTGAAGCGCCGCCCCTCGCAGCCGTGGCAGGTCGTCGTCACCGGGTCCATGAAGGCGAGGTCGGTGTAGATGATCCCGCGGCCCTCGCAAGTGCCGCACGCGCCGGAGGAGTTGAAGCTGAACAACCCCGGCTCGGCGCCCGTCTCGCGCGCGAAGATCTTCCGTACCGTGTCCATGATCCCCAGATAGGTCGCCGGGGTCGACCGCGCCGAGATCCCGATCGACGACTGGTCCACGACCACGGCGTCGGCGTGAGCGGCGGTGAACTCCGCGACCAGCGTGCTCTTTCCGGATCCGGCGACCCCGGTCACCACGGTGAGTACCCCGGTGGGGAACTCGACCGTCACGTCGCGCAGATTGTGCCGGTCGGCTCCCTTCACCCAGAGCCCGCCGCCCGCCGTGCGTACGTCCTCCTTGATCGCCGTACGGCGCCCCAGGCACCGCCCGGTCACCGTGCCCGACCCGGCCAGCTCGCCCGGCGTCCCCTCGAACACGACCCGCCCGCCGTCCGCACCGGCCGCCGGTCCCATGTCGACGACGTGATCGGCGAGCGCGATGACGTCCTGGTCGTGCTCGACCACCAGCACGGTGTTGCCCTTGTCGCGCAGCCGCAACAGCAGATCGCCGAGGCGGCCGACGTCGCGCGGGTGCAGGCCGACACTGGGCTCGTCGAAGATGTACGTCATACCGGTGAGGCTGGAGCCCAGATGGCGGACCGTCTTCAGGCGCTGCCCCTCGCCGCCGGAGAGCGTGGACGTCTCGCGGTCGAGGCTGAGGTAGCCGAGGCCGATGGCGTCGATGCGTTCGAGGGCGGTGGCGGCGGCGCGGGCGATCGGTCCGGCGACGGGGTCGGCGATGTCTTTCAGTACGGAGATCAGGTCCGTGACCTGCATGTGCGTACAGTCGGCGATGGTCAGGCCGTTGACGCGGGTCGCGAGTGCCGCCGCGTTGAGGCGGGCTCCGTCGCAGTCCGGGCAGGTGCCCTGTGCCAGGAACTCCCGCACCAGGTCGCGGGTCTTCTGGCTCATCGCCGACAGATCCCGCTTGAGATAGAGCCGCTCGAAACGATCCGCCAGCCCCTCGTACTCGGTCGTCCAGGTGCCGCCCGTGCCGTTGACGGTGACCTTGCTGCCGGGGCGGCCGTGCATCAGGAACTCCCGCTCGGCGGCGGTGAAGCGCCCGACGGGCTTGTGCGGGTCGAGGTCGGTGCTGTTGGTGTACGCCTGCCCCTGCCAGGTGCCGGCGGCGAACGGCGGGAAGCGGACCGCCCCGTCGGCCAGGGAGCGGTCGGGGTCGAGGATGCGGTCCCAGTCCGGCCGTACCGTCCGGCCCAGGCCGTCGCACTCGGGGCACATGCCCGAGGGGTCGTTGAACGAGTACGCGGTCGCCGGTCCGGCGCTCGGGGTGCCGTGCCGGGAGAACAGCACCCGGATCACCGAGTAGATGTCGGTCATCGTGCCGACCGTGGACCGGGAGTGGCCCCCGATCGGCCGCTGGTCGACGACGATCGCGGGGGAGAGGTCCTGCAGTTCCTCCGCGTGCGGGCGCTCGTACTTGGGCAGCCGGTTGCGCACGAACCAGGTGAAGGTCTCGTTCAGCTGGCGCTGCGACTCCACTGCGATCGTGTCGAAGACGATCGACGACTTCCCCGATCCCGAAACGCCGGTGAACACGGTCAGCCGGCCTTTCGGGATGCGGAGCGTGACGTCCTTGAGGTTGTTCTCCCTGGCTCCGGTGATGGTGATGAACTCGGGTGTGAAATCGGGCATGAACCCGAAGCTAGGCGGGATACCCGACAGCTTCTGGCGTGATTTCCTTCAATTCTCCGTCCTCCATCATCAGCCAGCGTGTGATGCCGATCGACTCCAGGAACGGCAGGTCGTGGCTGGCCACGATCAGCGCCCCCTCGTACGACTCCAGGGCCGAGGTGAGCTGCCGCACGCTCGCCATGTCCAGGTTGTTCGTCGGTTCGTCCAGCATCAGCAACTGGGGTGCGGGCTCCGCCAGCATGAGTGCGGCCAGCGCCGCCCGGAAGCGTTCGCCGCCCGACAGCGTCTCCGCCCTCTGGTCGGCACGGGCGCCCCGGAACAGGAAGCGGGCCAGCCGCGCCCGGATCCGGTTGTTGGTGGCGTCCGGCGCGAACCGGGCCACGTTCTCGGCGACCGACAGCTCGCCGTCGAGGACGTCCAGCCGCTGCGGCAGGAAGCGGAGCGGCACATGCGCCGTCACCTCGCCCGCCACCGGCGCCAGCTCGCCGGCGATCGTCCGCAGCAGCGTCGTCTTGCCCGAGCCGTTACGCCCGATCAGCGCGATCCGCTCCGGACCGTGCAGATCGAAGCCACCGGCCACGCGCGCGCCGTACGCCAGCTCCAGCTCGCGCAGTGTGAGCACGCTCCGGCCCGGCGGTACGGCCGTGTACGGCAGGTCGACGCGGATCTCGTCGTCGTCCCGTACGGCCTCCACCGCGTCGTCGAGCCGGTCCTTGGCCTCGGCGAGCTTCTCCTCGTGCATGATCCGGTGCTTGCCCGCGGACTCCTGTGCCGCGCGCTTGCGCGCACCCATGACGATCTTCGGCTCGCGTTTCTGGTCCCACATCTTCTGGCCGTAGCGTTTGCGGCGGGCCAACTTGACCTGGGCGTCGACCAGTTCCCGCTTCTGCTTCTTCAGGTCGGCCTCGGCGACGCGGACCATGCGCTCGGCCGCCTCCTGCTCGGTGGCGAGCACCTCCTCGTACGCCGAGTAGTTGCCGCCGTACCAGGTGATCTCCCCGGAGCGCAGATCGGCGATCTGGTCGACCAGGTCGAGGAGTTCACGGTCGTGGCTGACCACGACCATCACCCCCGGCCAGGACTCGACGGCCGCGTACAGCCGCCGGCGTGCGTACAGGTCGAGGTTGTTGGTGGGCTCGTCCAGCAGGAGGACGTCGGGCCTGCGCAGCAGCAGGGCGGCCAGCCGTAGCAGCACCGACTCGCCGCCGGAGACCTCGCCGATCGTCCGGTCCAACTCGACGTGGCCGAGCCCCAGTTCGCCGAGGGTGGCGAGGGCTCGCTCCTCCACGTCCCAGTCGTCGCCGACGGTCTCGAAGTGCTCCTCGGCCACGTCGCCCGCCTCGATGGCGTGCAGCGCGGCCCGCTGTGCGGCGATGCCGAGGGCCTCGTCGACCTTCAGGCCGGTGTCGAGCGTGACGTTCTGCGGGAGATAGCCGACCTCGCCGACGACGCGTGCGGTGCCGTCGGCCGGGGTGAGCTCACCGGCGATGAGCTTCAACAGGGTTGACTTTCCCGACCCGTTGACGCCGACGAGGCCGGTCCTGCCGGGACCGAACGCGACGTCGAGGCCCTCGAAGACGGGGGAGCCGTCGGGCCAGGTGAAGGAGAGGGACGTACAGGTGATGGAAGTAGACATACGGGCCTCCGCGGATGCTCGAAGCGATCAAGGGCAAACGCGTTTCGAGACACCGGCGACCACGGGGAGGCCTCGGGAGGGCATGAGAAAAGCCCTGTGTCCGGAGGACGGCTCGAACGCCGAGGTCGCACGCTGCGCACACACCTCAGGTGTGTGACGCGGTGTCTCAGGACCTCAGACGAGCAACGTCCTTCTCCAATCGACGGCAACAGGACCGTGTTACACGGTAGGAGGGGGCTATGAGGGTGTCAACGTAATTAAAGGGGGCCCGGCGGAATGCCTCAGCAGGCGTCCCGCATCAGCTCCGCCAGGTCGCGGTCCAGGTCGAGCTGGAGGTGCTCCAGGCCGAGGGGCACCAGCTCGCTCGTGGACTGCAGGAAGCGGCGGGCCTCGCCGGTGCGGATGTGCACGACCGCGGTGCCCTCGGGGGCGTGGAACTCCAGGACCGTACGGTCGAAGCCGTACGGCCGCACCCGGACGTCGCCGTGCCCCTGGGGCTCCTCCAGGCCGGCCAGGAGCAGCTCGCGGCTGAAGGTCCAGCACACCTCCACGCCTTCCAGGGTGGCGGGGGCCGGGAAGGTCATGCGGACGGCGAACGGGTCGCGCCGGTCGTAGTGAAGGGTCGCGGGAATGCTCGGCATCCGCGGCGCGGCGGCGACCAGGCGGGCCTCTACGGGCTGCTCGATGACGGTGGACAACGCCTTGCTCCCTTGTGACGGCTGGACGAACGTCCGGGCGGATGAGACCGGGCACTGGTAGAGACGACGGAATCAGCCAATCCGTGCACACGAATGGCGAGTGACCTCCGTCACCGCCTTCATGCACGGGAGTGGGGCGTTCGCCCTCCCGCGACCGGAAAGTCGCATGCGGTCGCCTGGCTCCCCCAGTCTCCTCCTGTCTCCTCCTGTTTTTCCTGTGGTCGTCGTGGCCGTCTGGACGGCACCGCGGCGGTGGGCTAGCTTCGCCCGCCATGAGGCGTTCGGGGAGCACGCGACGGTCGGGGTATACGTTTCGGACAGTGGCCGCGGGGGTGGCGTGCGGGGCGGCGCTGGCCGCGCTGACGGCCGTACCCGCGCAGGCGCACGAGGCGGAGCGCCGGGCGCCGCACTGGGAGCTCAAGGACAGCGGCACGCCCGAGGTGCGGTTCCGGGGGCTCTCCGCGGTCAGCCGGAACACCGCCTGGCTGGCCGGAACCGCGGGCACGGTCCTGCGCACCACCGACGGCGGGGCGACCTGGCGCAACGTCTCACCGCCCGGCGCCGCCGAGCTGCAGTTCCGGGACGTCGAGGCGTTCGACGCGCGGCGTGCCGTGGTGCTGGCCATCGGGGAGGGCGAGGCGTCCCGGGTGTACCGCACGGACGACGGCGGCGCGACCTGGACCGAGTCCTTCCGCAACACCGACGCGCGGGCCTTCTACGACTGCATGACGTTCTTCGACCGACGGCACGGACTGGCGATGAGCGACCCGGTCGACGGCAGGTTCCGCATCCTGTCGACGAGCGACGGCGGCCGCTCTTGGAAGGTGCTGCCCAGCGACGGGATGCCCGCCGCGCTGGAGGGCGAGGCAGGCTTCGCGGCCAGCGGGCAGTGCCTGGTCCGCTCCGGGCCGAAGGACGTCTGGCTGGCCACCGGCGGAGCGGCACGCGCGCGCGTGCTGCACTCTGCCGACCGAGGGCTGACGTGGACCGTGGCCGACACGCCGATCCCGGCCGGCGACCCGGCCCGGGGCGTCTTCGCCCTCGCCTTCCGCGACCGCACACACGGCCTCGCGGTCGGCGGCGACTACCGCCCCGACCAGGCCTCACCGCAGGCAGCCGCCCGTACCGGCGAGGCGGGCACCACCTGGCAGCCCGCCGCGACACCGGTGACCGCCTACCGCTCCGGAGTCGCCTGGCTCCCGCACAGCCGCACCGCCGCCCTCGCGGTCGGCCCCACCGGCACCGACCTCACGACCGACGCCGGCCGCACCTGGCGGACCGTCGACACCGGCTCGTACGACACCGTGGACTGCACGCCGGACCTGGGCTGCTGGGCCGCGGGGGAGAAGGGCCGGGTCGCGCGGCTGGAGCGCTGAGCCGAATGTGGGTACTCGGGCGCCGGCCGAGAGGAGTGACCCCCCATGCCACGCGGTTCGAGCCCCAAGCGGGAACGCCAGTACGAGCACATCAAGGAGAGCGCCCAGGACCGGGGCGAGAGCGCCGAGCGGGCCGAGGAGATCGCCGCGCGGACGGTCAACAAGGAGCGCGCCCGCTCCGGTGAGTCGAAGACCGCGAGCCGTACGTCCACCCAGGACATGTCGTCCGGCAAGCGCGGCGGTCAGCGGTCGGGCAAGGGATCCCAGGGCCCCACGTACGACCAGCTGTACGAGGAGGCCAAGCGGCGCAACATCCACGGGCGTTCGGACATGAACAAGACCCAGCTCAAGCAGGCGCTGGGCGGCAAGTGACGGTCAGGCAGGTGTCTCGCGGTGCCGCGTGAGCTCCGGCGCCGTCTTCGTGGCGGCGAACTCGGTGATGCGGTACGCGCAAACGCCGGCGCCGACGAACGGATCGGTCGCGGCGATCTCCTCGATCCGGGCCCGGGTCTCCGCGACGGCGATGATCACTCCGCCGTCACGGGGGTTCTTGCGCCCGGACGCGAGGAACACCCCCTGCTCGTACTGCTCGTCGAGCCACGCCACATGCGCCTCCAGTACGGCGTCGACGGCCTCGATCGGGGCGGTGTAGGTCAGCTCCAGCACGAACATGATCACCAGCCTACCCCTGGCCCCCCGGCGGCCGGCTTTGTCCCCGTACGCTCGTGCCCACCATGACGACCGTACAGATTCCCGCGGGCTGGCCCGCGACCGAGGAAGAGGCCCGCGCCGTTCAGGACGAGCTGCGGGAACGGGTGGTGCTCGACGAGCCGGGGCCACCGCCCGGAACCGGTCACGTGACCGGAGTGGACGTGGCCTACGATGACGAGCGCGATGTCGTCGCCGCCGCGGCGGTCGTCCTCGACGCGGCGACCCTGGACGTCGTCGCCGAGGCCACGGCGGTCGGCCCGGTCTCCTTCCGGTACGTCCCCGGCCTGCTCGCCTTCCGGGAGATCCCCACGGTCCTGGCCGCGCTCGACGCCCTGCCCTGCCCGCCCGGACTGGTCGTGTGCGACGGCTACGGCCTCGCCCACCCCCGCCGCTTCGGCCTCGCGAGCCACCTCGGCGTCCTCACCGGCCTGCCCACGATCGGCGTCGCCAAGAACCCGTTCACCTTCACCTACGACGACCCGGACGCACCGCGCGGCTCCTCCGCCCCGCTGCTGGCGGACGACGAGGAGGTCGGCCGCGCCCTGCGGACCCGGGACGCGGTCAAGCCGGTCTTCGTCTCGGTCGGTCACCGGGTGACCCTCGACAACGCCTGCGCGCACACGCTCGCGCTGAGCCCCGAGTACCGGCTTCCGGAGACCACGCGCAGGGCGGACGCGCTGTGCCGGAGTGCGCTGCGGGAAGCGGCTCCGTGAGGCGGCTCGTTGAGGCGTGCGTGATCTGAGTACCCGGACTGAGTACCCGTACGGATGTGAGTACGTCACGCTGCCCGGCAGGCTGGGCCGCATGACGACGCACCGCTCCCCGAAGCCCCTCGCCGACCCCGACCGCCCCATCGAGCGCGCCGTGACGGCCGCGCTCGTTCTGGCCACCCTGGCCGGGCTGGGCTGGATCGTCGGGATGATCTACACCATCGCCGGGTGGCCGCTCTAGCAGCGGACGGGGCGCGGCGGCCGCTCCGGCAGCGGCCGGAGCGGGGCTCCGCAGGATCGGTTCAGCGGGTCGCGGCCACCCGGAAGGTGAGCCCCGCTCGGCGCAGTCGCTCGATCAGCGCGTCTCCCATCGCGACCGCCGTCGTGACCTGCCCGGCCGTAGGGGGCAGGTCGTCGAAGGCGAGGGACAGTGCCGACTCGGCGAACATCTTCGCCGTCTCGCCGTAGCCGGGGTCACCGCCCGCGACCTCGGTGAACACCCGCCGTCCACCGCCCTCGCCGACGAAGCGGACCGAGAACCAGCTCTTCGCGCGCTTCTCGGGGCCCGGCCCCTCGCCGGGCTTGAGCCGGTCGGACAACCAGTGCCGGGCGGGCGGCAGTTGAGCGGCCGTGAAGAGCGCGCCCATCGCCGCGACCCCGCCGACCGCGACGGGCAGATGCCGTACGGCGGCGTAGTGGCGGTAGCGGAAGTCGGGGCCGTAGCGCTCCAGGGCCCTCGCGGAGCGCTTGACGATCTGCGGGTCGATCGTCGGCAGCGGCACCGCCCAGGCGCCGACCTCCTTGGCGAACCGGGGCGTGCCCGTCGGCGCCAGCGCCCGGCGCCCCATCAACCGGGGCTCGTGCCGGGCCCGGTCACGTGCGGCGGCCAGCATCTGCCGCCCACGCGAGAACTGGTTGAGCGCCGACGCGAAGGTACCGCCCGAGAAGGTGGCGTCTGCGGTCACGAACCCGTCCACCGTGAGCGGGACGTCCTCCGGCAGCTGCTGGACCGTGAAGTACGCACCCAGGTCGTGCGGGACGGAGTCGAAGCCGCAGGCGTGCACCAGCCGTGCGCCCGTCTCACGCGCGCGTGCGTCGTGCAGGACGTACGTCCGGTCCACGAACTCCGGCTCACCGGACAGGTCGAGATAGTCGGCACCGGTGTCCGCGCAGGCGGCGACGAGATCCTCGCCGTACTTCACATAGGGGCCCACCGTCGTGGCCACCACGCGCGCGTGCTCGGCGAGACGACGCATCGAGGCCGGATCGGCGACGTCAGCCTCCAGCAACCCGATCCCCTCACCGCCGCCGGGCAGCGACGCGCGCAGCAACTCCAGCTTCTGGCCGCTGCGCCCGGCGATCGCCCAGCGCAGCCCCTCGGGCGCGTGCGCGGCGAGGTACTCCGCGGTGAGCGCTCCGACGAAGCCCGTGGCTCCGAAGAGCACGATGTCGTACGGACGATCCGTCCTGCTCAGCCTGCTCATGACACCCCTCGGTTCCGCACCACGCGCCGTTGTCGGTGGCCGAGGCTAGCGTGAGGTGTGCGGAGCCCGACGACGAGCCCGGAGGTAGTGCGGTGGCCGTGCCCAGGAATGCCCTGAAGAAGTGGGAGAAAGTGCGCGAGTTCGCGCTCGGGCTGCCGGGTGCCACCGAGGCCGCGCGGCGGAGCCGCATATCGATACAGCCCGTGGGGCGAGACGGTCGCGAAGGTCAACAAGAAGGTGTTCGTCTTCCTCGGCGTGGACGACGGCAGCTATCCGCTGGGCATCACCGTGAAGCTCAAGGACGAGTCGGCGCACGCCCACGCCCTGACCTGCCCGGGCGCCGAGCCCGCCGGATACGGCCTGGGCAAGTCGGGCTGGGTGAGCATCCCGCTGGAGCAGAAGGGCGCCCCGGCGGCGGAGCTGCTGTGCGACTGGGTGGAGGAGAGCCACCGGGTGATAGCGCCGAAGCGACTGACGGCGGAGCTGGACGGACGCTGACCGGTCGGTAAATTGGCTAAGCGCTTGCTCGCTCAGGCCTTGTGCCTGTCGGGGCACGTTCATAGCATCACTGGTGTTACATCAGTTGTGTCACGCCAATGGGGGCTGGATGACAACGGCAACGACGCCCGGGCACGGCCCGCTCACCGGCGTGCGCGTGGTCGAACTGGCCGGGATCGGGCCCGGCCCGTTCGCGGCCATGCTCCTCGCCGACCTGGGGGCCGACGTCGTGCGCGTGGACCGGCCCGGCGGCACGGGGCTCGCGATCAACACCGCGTACGACATCACCAACCGCAACAAGCGCTCGGTGATCATCGACCTGAAGTCTCCCGACGGCGCGGCCCGCGTCCTCGACCTGGCCGCTCACGCCGACATCCTCATCGAGGGCAACCGCCCCGGCGTCGCCGAGCGCCTCGGCGTCGGCCCGGAGGCCTGCCACGCCCGCAACCCCGGGCTGGTCTACGGCCGGATGACCGGCTGGGGCCAGGAGGGGCCGCTCGCCGACCGCGCCGGTCACGACATCGCGTACATCGCGCTCACCGGCACCCTCGGCATGATCGGCAGCCCCGACGAGCCACCGGCCGTCCCCGCCAACCTCGTCGGCGACTACGCGGGCGGCTCCCTCTACCTCGTCGTCGGCGTCCTCGCCGCGCTCCACCACGCGCGCGCGACCGGCACCGGCCAGGTCGTCGACGCCGCCATCGTCGACGGCACCTCCCACCTCGCCGCGATGATCCACGGCATGCTCGCCGCCGGCGGCTGGCAGGACCGGCGCGGCGCCAACCTGCTGGACGGCGGCTGCCCGTACTACGGCACCTATGAGACGGCCGACGGGAAGTACATGGCGGTAGGTGCGCTGGAGCCGCAGTTCTACGACGAGTTCCTGGGGCTCCTCGGCATCACGGAGTTCGCCTCCGCCCGCAAGGACTGGTCCCGCTGGGGCGAGCTGCGCGAGGCCGTCGCCGCCCGCTTCAAGTCCCGTACGCGGGACGAGTGGACGGCCGTCTTCGAGGGCACCGACGCCTGTGTGGCCCCCGTCCTGTCCCTGCGCGAGGCCCCGCACCACCCGCACCTCGCCGCCCGCGGCACCTTCACCGACCACGGCGGCATCACCCAGCCCGCCCCCGCGCCCCGCTTCTCGGCCACCCCCACCGCCGTACGCACCGGCCCCGCGCAACCGGGCGCCGACACGGCGGAGGTGGCCCGCGACTGGGACGTACCCGACCTCCTGAAGGGCACCGACTCGGACGGCCCGGCAATGAAGGGCCCTGAAGCGAACGGCCCTGAAACGAACGGCCCCGCAACGAAGGACCTCCCATGAAGCGCCAGATCTTCGCCCCCGAGCACGACGCGTTCCGCGAGACCGTGCGCAGCTTCCTGGCCAAGGAGGTGCTGCCGTACTACGAGCAGTGGGAGAAGGACGGCATCGTCTCCCGCGACGCCTGGCGCGCGGCAGGCAGGCAGGGCCTGCTCGGCTTCGCCGCGCCCGAGGAGTACGGAGGCGGCGGCACCGTCGACTTCCGCTACAGCGCCGTCCTCGCCGAGGAGTTCACGCGCGCGGGCGCGCCCGGACTCGCCCTCGGCCTGCACAACGACATCATCGGCCCGTATCTGACCGGCCTCGCCACCGACGAGCAGAAGCGCCGCTGGCTGCCCGGCTTCTGCGACGGCACCCTGATCACGGCCATCGCCATGACCGAGCCCGGCGCGGGCTCCGACCTCCAGGGCATCCGCACCCACGCGGAGGACCGCGGCGACCACTGGGTGCTGAACGGCTCCAAGACGTTCATCTCCAACGGCATCCTCGCCGACCTGGTGATCGTCGTCGCGAAGACGACCCCCGAGGGCGGCGCCCACGGCCTGTCCCTGCTCGTCGTCGAGCGCGGCATGGACGGCTTCGAGCGGGGCCGCAACCTCGACAAGATCGGCCAGAAGGCGCAGGACACGGCCGAGTTGTTCTTCCACGACGTACGCGTGCCCAAGGAGAACCTCCTGGGCACGCTCAACGGCGCCTTCGTGCACCTGATGACGAACCTCGCGCAGGAGCGCCTGAGCATCGCCGTCTCCGCGATCGCCGCCGCCGAACACCTGCTGGAGATCACCACCGAGTACGTCAAGGAGCGCGAGGCCTTCGGCCGGCCGCTGGCGACCAAGCAGCACATCCGCTTCGAAGTGGCCGAGATGGCCACCGAGTGCGCCGTCACCCGCACGTTCCTCGACCGCTGCATAGCGGATCACGCGAACGGGGAGCTGGACGCCGTCCACGCGTCGATGGCCAAGTGGTGGGCGACCGAGCTCCAGAAGCGGGTCGCCGACCGCTGTCTGCAGCTGCACGGCGGCTACGGCTACATGAGCGAATACCCGGTCGCCCGTGCCTTCACCGACGGCCGCATCCAGACCATCTACGGCGGGACGACCGAGATCATGAAGGAGATCATCGGCCGTTCCCTGCTGGGCTAACCCTCACTGAAAGGCTTGCTTGTGAGCACCGAAGCGTACGTGTACGACGCGATCCGCACCCCGCGTGGCCGCGGCAAGGCGAACGGCGCCCTGCACGGCACCAAGCCCATCGACCTGGTCGTCGGACTCATCCACGAGATCCAGGGCCGCTTCCCGAACCTCGACCCGGCCGCCATCGACGACATCGTCCTCGGCGTCGTCGGACCGGTCGGCGACCAGGGCTCCGACATCGCGCGCATCGCCGCCATCGCCGCCGGACTGCCGGACACGGTCGCGGGCGTGCAGGAGAACCGCTTCTGCGCGTCGGGCCTGGAGGCCGTGAACATGGCCGCCGCCAAGGTCCGTTCGGGCTTCGAGGACCTCGTCCTCGCGGGCGGTGTCGAGTCCATGTCCCGCGTCCCGATGGCCTCGGACGGCGGCGCCTGGTTCAACGACCCGATGACCAACCTCTCCGTCAACTTCGTGCCGCAGGGCATCGGCGCCGACCTGATCGCCACGATCGAGGGCTTCTCGCGCCGCGACGTCGACGAGTACGCGGCGCTCTCGCAGGAGCGGGCGGCGACGGCCTGGAAGGAGGGCCGCTTCGATCGCTCCGTAGTCCCGGTGAAGGACCGCTCAGGCCTTGTCGTCCTCGACCACGACGAGCACATGCGCCCCGGCACCAGCGCCGACTCCCTGGCCAAGCTGAAGCCGTCCTTCGCGGACATCGGCGACCTGGGCGGCTTCGACGCCGTCGCGCTCCAGAAGTACCACTGGGTCGAGAAGATCGACCACGTCCACCACGCGGGCAACTCCTCCGGCATCGTCGACGGCGCCTCGCTGGTCGCGATCGGCAACAAGGAGATCGGCGAGCGCCACGGACTCACCCCGCGCGCGCGGATCATCTCCGCGGCCGTCTCCGGCTCCGAGCCCACGATCATGCTCACCGGCCCCGCCCCCGCCACCCGCAAGGCACTCGCCAAGGCCGGGCTGACCATCGACGACATCGACCTCGTCGAGATCAACGAGGCGTTCGCGGCGGTCGTCCTGCGCTTCGTGCGGGACATGGGCCTGTCCCTGGACAAGGTCAACGTCAACGGCGGCGCGATCGCCCTCGGTCACCCGCTCGGCGCGACCGGCGCGATGATCCTCGGCTCGCTCGTCGACGAACTGGAGCGCCAGGACAAGCGGTACGGCCTCGCCACGCTGTGCGTGGGCGGCGGCATGGGCATCGCCACCATCGTCGAGCGCATCTGACCCCCTCCCGACGGATCACACGGAGCATCTCCACATGAGCACTGAGTCCACCACCATCCGCTGGGAGCAGGACCGTTCGGGCGTCGTCACCCTCGTCCTGGACGACCCCAACCAGTCCGCGAACACCATGAACCAGGCGTTCCGCGACTCCCTCGCCGTGGTCGTCGACCGCCTGGAGGCGGAGAAAGACACCATCCGCGGTGTCATCATCACCTCCGCCAAGAAGACCTTCTTCGCCGGCGGTGACCTGCGCGACCTGATCCGCGTCACCCCCGAGACCGCGCAGGACCTGTTCGACGGCGGCATGGCCATCAAGCGCAACCTGCGCCGTATCGAGATCCTCGGCAAGCCGGTCGTCGCCGCGCTGAACGGCGCGGCCCTCGGCGGCGGTTACGAGATCGCGCTCGCCTGCCATCACCGCATCGCCCTCGACGCGCCCGGCTCCAAGATCGGCTGCCCTGAGGTCACCCTCGGCCTGCTGCCCGGCGGCGGCGGTGTCGTCCGCACCGTCCGCCTGCTCGGCATCGCCGACGCGCTGCTGAAGGTCCTGCTCCAGGGCACCCAGTACAACCCGCAGCGAGCCCTGCAGAACGGCCTGGTCGATGACGTGGCCGCCACCCAGGAGGAGCTGCTCGCCAAGGCCCGCGCCTTCATCGAGGCCAACCCCGAGTCGCAGCAGCCCTGGGACAAGCCGGGCTACCGGATCCCCGGCGGCACCCCCGCCAACCCCAAGTTCGCGGCGAACCTGCCCGCCTTCCCGGCCAACCTGCGCAAGCAGACGAACGGCGCCCCCTACCCGGCCCCGCGCAACATCCTCGCGGCCGCCGTCGAGGGCTCCCAGGTCGACTTCGAGACCGCGCAGGCCATCGAGGCCCGCTACTTCGTGGAGCTGGCGGCGGGCCAGACGTCCAAGAACATGATCCAGGCGTTCTTCTTCGACCTCCAGGCCGTCAACTCGGGCGCCAACCGCCCCAAGGGCATCGAGCCGCGCAAGGTCCGCAAGGTCGCCGTCCTCGGCGCCGGGATGATGGGCGCGGGCATCGCCTACTCGTGCGCCCGCGCCGGCATCGAGGTCGTCCTGAAGGACGTCGCGCTGGAAGCCGCCGTCAAGGGCAAGGGCTACTCCGAGAAGCTGTGCGCCAAGGCGGTCTCCCGGGGCCGTACGACGCAGGAGAAGGCCGACGCGCTGCTGGCCCGCATCACGCCGACGGCCGACCCGCAGGACGTGGCCGGCTGCGACGCGGTGATCGAGGCCGTCTTCGAGAACCCCGAGCTCAAGCACAAGGTGTTCCAGGAGATCCAGGACATCGTCGAGCCGGACGCGCTGCTGTGCTCCAACACCTCGACGCTCCCGATCACCGCCCTCGCCGAAGGCGTGGAGCGCCAGGCCGACTTCATCGGGCTGCACTTCTTCTCGCCCGTCGACAAGATGCCGCTCGTCGAGATCATCAAGGGCGAGCAGACGGGGGAGGAGGCGCTGGCCCGCGCCTTCGACCTGGTCCGGCAGATCAACAAGACGCCGATCGTCGTGAACGACTCCCGCGGCTTCTTCACCTCCCGGGTCATCGGCCACTTCATCAACGAGGGCGTGGCGATGGTCGGCGAGGGCGTCGAGCCCGCGTCCGTCGAACAGGCGGCGGCGCAGGCGGGCTACCCCGCCAAGGTCCTCTCCCTGATGGACGAGCTGACGCTCACCCTGCCGCGCAAGATCCGTAACGAGTCCAAGCGGGCCGTGGAAGAGGCGGGCGGCACCTGGACGTCGCACCCCGCCGAGGGCGTCATCGACCGCATGGTGGACGAGTTCGGCCGGACCGGCCGCAGCGGCGGGGCGGGCTTCTACGAGTACGGCGAGGACGGCAAGCGGGCCGGGCTGTGGCCGGGCCTGCGGGAGCACTTCACCAAGCCGGGGCACGAGATCCCGTTCGAGGACATGCAGGAGCGCATGCTGTTCTCGGAGGCGCTCGACACGGTCAAGCTGGTGGAGGAAGGCGTCCTGACCTCCGTCGCCGACGCCAACATCGGCTCCATCTTCGGCATCGGCTTCCCCGGGTGGACTGGCGGCATCCTCCAGTACATCAACGGCTACGAGGGTGGGCTGCCCGGTTTCGTGGCACGCGCGCGTGAGCTGGCCGAGCGTTACGGGGAGCGGTTCACGCCGCCCTCGCTGCTGGTGGAGAAGGCGGAGAAGGGCGAGACGTTCACGGACGGCCGTTGACGTATCGCTGAGCGACACGCGGTTCTTGCCCTCGCGGGGCGGGGCCACCGACGCTGACGGGAACACCCGTCGCACGGTCCCCGTCCCCACGAGGAGCCCCCATGGGATCCCGCCCCGCCCTCGCCCTGCTGGACATCCTGCGCGGCGAGGGCGTGGACCGCGTGTTCGGCAACCCCGGCACCACCGAACTGCCCTTCCTGGCCGCGCTGTCGGAGACCGAGGACGCCCCCGAGTACGTCCTCGGCGTCCACGAGGGATCCGTGGTCTCCATGGCCGACGGCTACGCACGCGGCACCGGCCGCCCCGCGTTCGTGAGCCTGCACATCGCGGCCGGCCTCGCCAATGGCCTGATCGGCCTGCTCAACGCCCGCCGCTCCCGCACCCCCCTCGTGGTCATGGCGGGCCAGCAGGACCGTCGGCACCTCCAGCAGGACCCGATGCTCTCCGGCGACCTGACCGCCCTGGCCGCCCCCGCGGTGAAGGCGACGTACGACATCCAGCACGCCCGTGACCTCCCACTCGCCCTGCGCCGCGCCTTCGCGCTGGCCGTACGGCCGCCCGCCGGGCCGGTGTTCCTCTCCGTCCCCATGGACCTGCTCGGCGAGGCCACCGAGACCGAGGTCCCGGCCCGCACCCCCGCTCCCGCACCGGGACCGGCCCCGGGCCTCGAACGCGCCGCCCTCCTGCTCGGCGACGCCGCCCGCCCCGCGATCGTCGCCGGCGACGGCGTGGGCCGCGAGGACGCCCTCGGCGCGCTCGTGCGCACGGCGGAGGCATGCGGCGCGACGGTCCACCTCCAACCGATGGCCGACTGCCTGAACTTCCCGACCACGCACCCCCTGTACGCCGGGATGCTGGCCCCGCGCCACGACGCCATCCGCACCGCGCTCGCCGCCCACGACACCGTGCTGATCGCCGGCGCGCACGCCTTCACCCCGCACCACTACACCCCCGGCCCCGCGCTGCCGCCCGGCCTCACCGTCGTACAACTCGACTCCGACCCGGACGAGATCGGCCGCAACTTCCCCGTCGACACCGGACTCGTCGGCGCCCTCGCGCCCTCCCTGCACCGTCTCGCCGCACTGCTCCGCGACCGCGTCACCGACCACACCGCCAAGGCCCGCATCCTGCGCGCGGGCGAACGGCACGCCGCCGACCGCGACCGCGCCGAGTCCGCGGCCCGCGCCGCGTACTCCAAGGCCCCGCTCGCCCCCTGGGCCGCCGCCCACGCCGTGGCCCGTGGGCTGCCGCCCGACGCCGTGGTCGTCGAAGAGGCCATCACCGTCGGCCTGCTGCTACGCCGTCTCGTCCGCCTGGACCGCCCCGGCAGCTACACCCACACGGTCGGCGGCGGCCTCGGCTGGGGCATCGGCGCCGCCGTCGGCCGCGCGCTCGCCGAACCCGGGCGGCCGGTGGTCGCGGTCCTGGGCGACGGTTGCACGATGTTCGGCCTGCAGGGGTTGTGGAGCGCCGCCCGCCAGGCCGCGCCGGTCCTGTACGTGGTGATGAACAACGGCGCCTACCGCACCCTCCAGG
Organism: Streptomyces sp. cf386; assembly: GCF_900103585.1. GTDB lineage: Bacteria > Actinomycetota > Actinomycetes > Streptomycetales > Streptomycetaceae > Streptomyces. Next base: position 48,617 of record NZ_FNHV01000018.1, on the reverse strand, counting down.
ACACCTACGACGCGATGGGCGGGCAGGGCATCTGCCCCGGCACGGAACTGGGCCCCCTGGACTTCGCCCAGGCCGCGGGCTTCTTCGGCGTCGACGCGACCCGAGCGGAGAGCGCCACCCACTTACGCGAACTGGTCGCCCACGCGGGGGCGTTGACCCGCCCGCTCCTCGTCGATGTGCCGCTGCGCTCGTGACGGAGGACTCGGGTGTCTGGGGTGACGAAGCGCGTGCCTGTGGCGCCGGCCCCGTGTCTGCGGCGCTGACGCGCACTTCTGGCGCCGGCTCTTGTGTCTGAGGCCCCGACGCGTACTTCTGTGGCGCCGGCCCCTGTGTCTGTGGCGCCGACCCGCGCGTTCGTGACACCGATGCTCGCGGCTGTGGCGCCGACCGCCGCGTTCGTGAGACTGACTCACATCGCTGTGACGCCGGCCTGTACGTCCGTGGCGCCGACCCACGTGTCCGTGACAACGACCCCCGCGTCTGCGACGCCGACTCGCGCGGTGCCCTGCACCGAACCCCCGCGCCCGTGACGGTTGTCCGCGCGTTCGTGAAGCCGACTCCCGTGCCTGCGACGGAGGTTGCCGTGCCTGTGACGGTCGTCCCGGCGCCTGTGACGGTTGTCCGCGTGTCCGTGAAGCCGACCCGCGTGCCCGCGACGGTCGTCCCCACACCTGTGACGGTCGTCCGCGCGTTCGTGAAGCCGACCCCCGTGCCCGCAACGGCGGTCCCTGTGCCAGCGACACCACCTCCGGCGCCAGCGACACCACCTCCGGCGCCCGCCACGCCAACCTCCGCGCCCGCGAGTCCAACTCACCCCAGCCGCCAAAGCCACCCACACCCCCACGCCGCCGACTCACAGCGACCCGCACCTTGTCACCGCACCCACCAGCCCCCACCATCGGTCCATGACGGACGGCCCGCTGCCCAAGTCGGTGCTCGCGCGCGGCGCGGCGCTGCTGCGTGCCTGTGGTGACTGCGATACCGCCCTGACCCTTGCCGAACTCGCCCTGCGCACCGGACTGCCCAAACCCACCGCGCACCGGCTCATCGGCGAGTTGGTCCGGCTCGGCCTGGTCGAGCGCACGCCCGAGGGTGCCTATCGCATCGGGCTGGGCCTCTTCGTCCTCGGCCAGTCGGCGCCGTCCGTGCGCGAACTGTGTGACGCCGCGCTGCCGTATCTGGGCGATCTGCACGACGCCACGCAGGAGAACGTGCACCTGGCCGTCCCGGACGGCACCGACACCCTGTTCCTGGAGAAGGTCACCGGTCGCCGCGCCACCCCGATCGTCTCCCACACGGGGGGCCGCCTGCCCGCCCACTGCACCGCCACCGGCAAGGTGTTCCTCGCGCTCACCCAGAACCCGCGCCCACCGCACCGCACGCTGCCCCGCCTCACCCCGCGCACCCTCGTCCTGCCCGGCCAGCTCGCCCGCGACCTCGCCCTGACCCGGGCCCGCGGCTACGGCGTCAACCTGGAGGAGGCCGAGGTCGGCGTCTCAGCCGTCGCCGCGCCCGTCTACGCACACGGCCCCCAATCCCGCCCGGTCGCCGCGATCTCCGTCACCGGCGGCACCCGACGCCTCGACGTGGACCGCCTGGGCGCCCGGGTGTGCGCGGCAGCACGGGCACTGACGCGGACGCTGTCGGCGTGAGGGCTGGTTCAGCCTGAAGGTGGGTCAGCTGAGGGTGGGTCAGCCTGAGGGCGGGTTCGACACCCCCCGCTGCATCGCCACCGCCAACACCCGCTCCGTCAGCCGCCCCCCGCTCACCTCCCCGGTGATCCGGCCGCGCACGAACACCAGCACCCGGTCGCACACCTCCGTCAGTTCGGCGAGATCCGTGGACGCGATCAGCACCGCCGCCCCGCCCGCCGCCAACTCGCCGACGATGCGGTGCATTTCGGCCCGTACGCCGACGTCGACACCCCGGGTCGGATCGTCCAGCACGACGATCCTCGGCTCGGTCGCCAGCCACTTGGCGAAGACGACCTTCTGCTGGTTGCCGCCGGACAACCGGGCCACCACGTCGTACGGGCCGCCGCGCAAGCGCAGACGTTCCGTCAGATCGGTCGCCCTGCACACCAGTTCGGCACGCGACGGTGCGAAGCCACCCCGCCCCAGCCCCAGCCAGCTCACCGCCGTCGTGTTCTCCCACACCGTGCGGTCCGTCATCAGCCCGTACCGCTTGCGGTCGCTCGGCACGAAGGCGACGCCCGCGCGGATCGCGTCGCGCAGGGAGCGCGGCAGCCCGCGCCCGCCGACGTCCACGCGGCCCGCCGAGATCGCCGTACGGCCGCACACCACCTCCAACGCGTTGAGATGCCCGGCGCCTTGAAGCCCCGCGACCCCCACCACCTCGCCCGACCGCACCGTGAACGTCACGTCCGCCAACCGGCCGGGCACGCTCACCCCGGACAGCACCACCGGCGGCGGCAGGTCCACCACGGCCCGCGTCCGGCGCACCGGCTGCTCCGGGCGGCCGCCCAGCATCGCCGTCACCAGCTCGGGCACGTCGACCTCCGCCCGGCGCACCCCGGGCAGCGCGACCCGCCCGTCGCGCAGCACCGTCACCCGCTCCGCGAAGCGCATCACCTCCTCCAGGAAGTGGGTGACGTAGAGGACGGCGATACCGCGCCCGGTGAGGGTGCGCAGGACCCGTTCGAGGCGGTCGACGGCGGCGGCCGGCAGAGCGGACGTCGGCTCGTCGAGGATCAGGAGCCTCGGGGTGCGGAGCAGGGCTCGCGCGATCTCGGTCAACTGCTGGTCGGCGAGCGGGAGTTCACCGACCTCCGTGCCGAGATCCGCGTCCAGCCCCAACTCGGCCAGGACCGGTCGGGCCGCCCGGTCCATCGCGCCCCGGTCGAGCAGGCCGAGGCGGCGCGGGGGACGGTTCGGGAAGAGGTTCTCCCGGACGGTGAGGTCGGGGAACAGGCTCAGCTCCTGGGAGACGGTGGCGATCCGGGTGTCCGCGGCCGACCGCACCACCCCCTCGTCCGCCGTCAGCGCACCCGACAGGATCCGCACCAGCGTCGACTTGCCCGCACCGTTCTCGCCGACCAGCGCGTGCACCTCGCCGCCCCGCAGCCGTATCCCCGCCCCGTCCAGGGCGCGGACGCCGCCGTACGACTTGACCAGGCCCTGCGCCACCAGGATGTCGCCGTACGTCATCTCAGCGTGCGTCCTTCAAGGGGCGCATGTTCCTCTCCTGGTCGCCGAGCAGCTTGTCGATGGTCGGCTTGTACCAGTCGTACGCCGCCTCCGGGGACTTCTGCCGGGTGATGATCTCGTCGATGTTGGAGGAGTCGACGACCCCGCCGGGGGACAGGAACCAGCCGTCGGGCAGCTTGCCGTCGTTGTCGCGCACCGACTCGATCAGGATCGCCGTGGAGAGGTAGCCCTTGAGGAAGTGCTGCGGGTCGATGGCGACGAAGTTGGAGCCGTCCTTGACCGCGTCGAGGGTCTTCGGGTCGACGTCGAAGCCGGCCGTCAGCCACGTGCCGTTCTTCTGTTTCTTGATCTTGGCGAGGTTGTAGCTGTCGGCGTCGCCGACGCCGAGGAAGGCGAGCGCGTTCGGGTGCGCGTTGACCTGCGAGGACCAGGAGCTGTAGTTCTGGCCGGGATCGCTGTACGTCTGGAAGGGGCCGACGATCTTCACCTTCGGGGCCTCCTTCTTGAAGGTGTCGGCGATGCCCTGCGCCCGGCTGTCCAGCACAGGCGTCCCCGGGTTGGGCACGCCGATGGCGACCTCGCCCTTCGGGTCGTCGCCCAGCCGCTCCAACGCCTCCTTGGCCATCAGCTCGCCCAGCGCGTAATTGTCGTTGCCGACATAGAAGTTCACCTTGCTGCCGTCGGTGGGGGAGGTGTCCAGGGCGACGATCGGGATGCCCTTGTCCACGGCCCGGGCGGCGGGGCGGGTGAAGATCGGCGGGTCGAGGTTCTCCAGGACGATGCCGTCCTTGGCGGTGGTGGTGAGGTTCTGGAAGAGCTGCACCTCGGCAGGTCCGTCGGTGTTGGGCGGGCCGACCGCCTGGAAGTCGACGTTCTTGGCGTGCGACGCGGCGCTCTCGGCGCCGAGCACCATCTCGTGGGCGAAGTTCAGCGAGATGTTGGCCACCGCGATGCCCATCTCCAGCTTGCCGCCCTCGCCGCCGGCGCCGTCGCTCTCGCCGCACCCGGCGGCACCCAGCAGGACCAGGACGCCGAGTGCGGCGGCCACCGTACGGGATCGGGAGTGCATCAGGTCCTCCAAGGGGGCGGCTCACAGGGGCGGTTCGGCGGCGGCCTACGGGGTTCACAGGAACGCTCATACACGGCGCAGGAACGCTGTTTCACGGCACAGAACGCTCATTCACGGCGGCGTCCGGTCCGGCGCAGCGCGCTGTCCGCCGCGACCGCGAGGAGGATCACCCCGCCGGTCGCGAACGACGTCCAGTTGATGGGGACTTCGAAGAACACCAGCCCGGCGGCCACGACCGACAGGATCATCGCCCCGGCCACCGCACCGACCACCGAGCCACGTCCGCCGGCCAGTGGGGTGCCGCCGATGATGCAGGCGGCGATGGCCTGCAACTCGTAGCCCTGGCCCAGTGTCGGGTCACCGGCGCCGTAGAAGGCCAGCGCGAGCGTGGCGGCGCAGGCCGTGGTGAACCCGGACAGCGCCAGGGCCTGGATCCGGGTGCGGACGACCGGGATGCCGCTGAACGCGGCGGCGTCGGGGTTGGACCCGATCGCCCGCACCCGCGCCCCGAACCGGGTGCGGGCCAGCACCACGGCCAACACGGCGACGACCGTGAGCAGGACCCACAGCGCGAACGGGACCCCGCCTGGATCCCCGCCCGCGAACGTGAAGAACGAGTCGTCCAGCGGCAGATCCGTGATCTGCTTGCCGTCGGCGAGCGCCAGCCCGACACCCCGGTACAGCATCAGCGTGCCCAGCGTGACGATGAACGACGGCAGCGCCAGCAGCGTCGTCACCAGCGCGTTGAAGACGCCCAGCACGATGCCCGTGAGCAGCACCACCGGCACCGCCGGCCAGGGCGGCATGCCCTCGCGCACCAGCAGGGCCCCGACGACCAGGCACATCGCGTAGGTGCCGCCCACCGACAGGTCGACCTCGCGCATGGCCAGCGCGAACACCATGCCGCACGCCATCAGGGAGATGTAGACCGAGTTGTGCGCGGTGGACAGCAGGTTGTCGGTGTCGAGGAAGTCCGGGTACGGAATCCCGATCGTGGCGATCAGCAGCCCCAGCACGAGCAGCACCCCGAGCTCGTCCCGCACCAGCCGACGCGGCATCGACCGCCGGGTCCTGCCCTTCTCGGGGGTGCGCGAGGCGTCGTCCACGGCACGCTCGGTCTCGGTCATCGGGCACGGCTCCCGTACGTACGGCCTGCGCCGGTGCGGCGCCGGGGGTGTCGACCCGCAGCGTCGGCCCCGCGGGGCCGGGCGGCAACACAGGCGTTTCAGCGAGTGGAATGCGCCCTTGCCCAGCGGCTGACGGGTCATCACACTCGCCCCATGGAGACGCGTACCGCCCTGGTGACCGGAGCGGCACAGGGCCTCGGACAGGAGTTCGCCGTCGCGCTCGCCGGGCGCGGCTACCGGGTCGCCGGCCTCGACCTCGCGCCACAGCCGCAGACCGCCGGAAAGATCCTCGACTACATGGAGTTGACCGCAGACGTCACCGACGAGAGCCAGGTGTGCCGGCAACTGGAGCGCGTCATCGACCGGTTCGGCACTCTGCACGTCGTCGTCAACAACGCGGGCGTCTACCCGGCGAAGCCCTTCGAGGACACGTCGGTCGAGGAGTGGCGCCGCATCATGCGCGTCAACCTGGAGGCACCGTTCCTGGTGGCCAAGGCCGCGCTGCCGTATCTGAAGGCGGCCGGGTGGGGCCGGATCGTCAACATCGCCTCGGCGGCCGTGCTCACCGCACCGCCCACGATGGTCCCGTACGTCGCCTCGAAGATGGGCCTGATCGGCTTCACCCGCTCGCTCGCCGCCGCCCTCGCGCCGTACGACATCACCGTGAACGCGATCGCGCCCAGCATGGTCCGCACCGCCACCGCCGAGCGCACGGTGGGCGCGGACGGCGGCTTCGCGCACGTCCGTGACCGGCAGGCCGTGCGCAGGACCCAGGAGCCGTCCGACCTGGTGTCGACCCTGCTGTACGTGGTCGACGAGGGCAGCGGCTTCCTGACCGGGCAGACCCTCAACGTGTCAGGCGGATCCGCCTTCCTCTGAGTCCGTCAGCCATTCGTGCAGTTCCTCCTTCAGCGACCGCTGAAAGGTCGTCAGCAGGGCCTGCATGACGATGGGTTGCATATGGGCGGACAGGGACTTCACGTCCTGCGCGGCGCGTTCCGACACCTCGCCCCTGAACAGCTGCGACAGCTCGTGCGCCGCCGCGCGCGAGTGCTCGATCAGGACCTTCCGTGCGGAGAGGATCGCGTCCTGGGACAGCGGCACGTCGAGAAGCCGGACGCCGAGCCTGAGCAGCCCGAGGTCGACACGGTACGAGCCGTCCTCGTGCCGTACGACGTTCATCGCGCCCAGCCGCTCGATGTCGTCGTCACCCAGAGCCCGCCCCGCCCGCCGCTCCAGCTCCTGGCGCGTCACCGTCTCCACGGTGTCCGGCGCCCAGGAGGCGACGACGGCCCGGTGGATGGCGAGGTCGCGCACGCTCAGGTCCGTCGGCAGCTGCTGCACGTACCGCTCGATGGCGGCGAGCGTCATCCCCTGCTGCTGCAGTTCCTCGATGAGCGCGAGCCGGGCCAGGTGCTCCTGCCCGTAGTGCCCCACCCGCCGGGGACCGATCTCCGGCGGCGGCAGCAGCCCCTTGGTGCCGTAGAACCGGACCGTGCGGACCGTGACACCCGCCCGTGCGGCCAGCTCGTCGATCGTGAGGGTCGGCTCCCCGACGTCGGTGGGTTCGATCGTCATGTGCAGCAGTATCGCTGTCTCACCAATGGTGTGAAACCTCTGTCACACCCTGGATGACCATGTGAGATGTCCCGCTCTGTGACCTGTACCACCGCGTGACGGTGGAATTCCGGGGAAGGTGGCCCCTTGGTCTGTGCCTTTACGGAAGGCGCAGGCCATACGTACGTCCGGACACCCGAGCGCGACCCGCTCGGGCGCACCAGAGAGTGGTACCACCCGTGAGCAAGGACGCCGTGAACACGGCCGTGGCCGCACCCCGTACCGACGCGGCCCAAGTGCCCGCGGACGCGGGCGACGCCGGTTACAGCAAGGACCTCAAGGCCCGCCACGTCAACATGATCGCCATCGGCGGGGCCATCGGCACCGGCCTCTTCCTCGGCGCCGGCGGCCGCCTCCACAACGCGGGCCCGGCGCTCGCGATCGCCTACCTGGTCTGCGGCATCTTCGCCTTCTTCGTGGTCCGGGCGCTGGGCGAGCTCGTCCTGTACCGCCCGTCCTCCGGTTCCTTCGTGTCGTACGCGCGCGAGTTCCTCGGCGAGAAGGGCGCGTACGTCGCGGGCTGGATGTACTTCCTGAACTGGTCGACGACCGGCATCGCCGACATCACCGCGATCGCGCTCTACACGCACTACTGGAGCCTGTTCACCGAAATCCCGCAGTGGGTGCTCGCCCTGATCGCCCTGGCGGTGGTCCTGGCGGTGAACCTGATCTCGGTGAAGATCTTCGGCGAGATGGAGTTCTGGTTCGCGATCATCAAGGTCGCCACGCTCGTCGCCTTCATGTTCGTGGGCATCTTCCTCCTCGCCACCCAGCACGAGGTCGGCGGCCAGACCCCCGGCCTGAGCGTGATCACCGACAACGGCGGCGTCTTCCCGCACGGCATGATGCCCGTCGTCCTCGTCATGCAGGGCGTGATCTTCGCGTACGCCGCGCTGGAGCTGGTCGGCGTCGCCGCGGGCGAGACCGCCGAGCCGGAGAAGATCGTCCCGCGCGCGGTGAACTCGATCATGTGGCGGGTCGGCCTCTTCTACGTCGGCTCGGTGGTCCTCCTGGCCCTGCTCCTCCCCGGCTCGGTCTACTCGGCCGATCAGAGCCCCTTCGTCACGGTCCTGTCGAAGATCGGCGTCCCGGCGGCGGGCGACGTGATGAACCTCGTGGTCCTCACGGCGGCGATGTCCTCCCTCAACTCCGGCCTGTACTCCACGGGCCGTATCCTGCGCTCGATGGCGATGGCGGGCTCGGCCCCGAAGTTCACGGCCCGTATGAACCGCAGCCAGGTCCCCTACGGCGGCATTCTGCTCACCTGCGCGGTGTGCGTCCTCGGCGTCGGCCTGAACTACCTCATGCCCAGCCAGGCCTTCGAGATCGTGCTGAACGTCGCCTCTCTCGGCATCATCTCCACCTGGGTGATCATCATGATCTGCCACCTGGTCTTCGTCCGCCGCGCCAAGGCGGGCCTGCTGGCCCGGCCCTCCTTCCGCCTCCCCGGCAGCCCCGTCACGGAGATCGCCACGATCGCCTTCCTGCTGGCCTGCCTGGGCATGATGTGGAACGACCCCGAGGTCGGCCGCAAGACCCTCCTGCTGATCCCGGTGATCGCGGCGATGCTCGTCGGCGGCTGGTACGCGATCCGGCGCCGGGTCGCGAAGGCGGAGGACCAGGAGCTGACCGAGCTCACGAAGTAGTCCCGAGCTCACGAAAGCAATTCCGAGGCCGTTGTCAGTGGCGGCCTCTACGGTGGCGTCATGTCGGAGATCACTTACATCCGGGGTGACGCCACCGTTCCGTCGGTGAAGGGCGTCAAGGTGATCGCCCATGTCTGCAACGACATCGGGGGATGGGGGAAGGGCTTCGTCCTGGCCATATCGCGCCGCTGGCCGGAACCGGAGAAGTCCTATCGCGCGTGGCACCGGGAGCGCGCCTCGAACGACTTCGGGCTGGGCGCGGCCCAGTTCGTCCAGGTCGAGCCGTACGTCTGGGTGGCCAACATGGTCGGGCAGCGGGGCATCCGTACGGGCAGCAAGGGCGTGCCCGTGCGCTACGAGGCGATCGACGCGGCGCTGGAGCGGCTCGCGGACAAGGTCATCGAACTCGGCGCGACCGTGCACATGCCCCGGATAGGCTGCGGGCTGGCCGGAGGCACATGGTCCCGCGTCGAGCCGCTGGTCACCGATCGGCTGGTGCGGCGGGGCATCGCCGTCACCGTCTACGACCATGGGGAGGGCGGGAGTTGAGCCGCGACATCGACGTGCTCGTGCTGGGCGGCGCCGGGGTGGACACCATCGTGTACGTCCCCGAGCTGCCGCTCCCGTACGCCGACAGCTACATGATCGACTCGGGCATCCGCACCCGCGCCGGGCAGACCGGTGACTTCGTAGCCGTAGGCCTGAGCGCCCTCGGCCTGCGCACCCACCACCTCGACATGCTCGGCGACGACCCCGAGGGCGACCTCGTCCGTGCCCTGCACAGCGAGCGCGGCATCGCGCTCACCGCCGTACCGCAGCCCGCCGGCACCAAGCGCGCCGTCAACCTCGTCGGTCCCGACGGCCGGCGCCTGTCCCTGTACGACACGAGCCGCTCCCAGCCCGACGACCGGCTCCCGGAGCCCACGGTCCGGGACCTGGCCGAGTCGAGTCGGCACGCGCACGTGTCGATCACCCAGCCATGTGCCCACGCCCTGCCCGTGCTGCGCGAGGCCGGCGTGAGCATCTCGACCGACCTGCACGACTGGGACGGCGAGAACCCGTACCACGAGGCGTTCGCCTACGCCGCGGATGTGGTCTTCCTCTCCGCCGCCGCCCTGACGGACCCCGAGCGCACCATGCGCCACATCGTCGAACGGGGCCGCGCCGAGGTCGTCGTCGCGACCGCGGGCGCGCAGGGCGCGTATCTGCTGGCCGACGGCGAGCTGACCCGGATACCGACGGCAACGCCGCCCGCCCCGGTGGTGGACACCAACGGAGCGGGCGACGCCTTCGCCGCCGCTTTCCTCTTCGGCCGACTGACCGGCGAGCCACCGCGCCGGTGCGCCCTGTACGGCGCGGTGGCCGGCGCCCACGCCTGCACGGTGCCGTCGACGGAGACGGACGCGATCGGACGGGACGAACTGCTCGCGCGTGCGGCCGAGCCGAAGACGGCGGCCGACACCCACTAAGCCGTCAGAAGACGTCAGTCCTCGTGCGCGTGCTCGTCCTCGTGCGCCTTGCCGCGCTCGGCCCCGTGGTCGTGCACGCCGTTCGTCGCCGCGATCTTCTTCCACGACTTCGGCTGCACCGGAGCCACCGACGCCCTCGCGATCGACGCCTCCCGTGCCGCGGGCGCCGACGGCTTCGACGGCTGGAACAGCCACGTGTCGAAGAGCGCCGCCAGCGGCTTTCCGGACACCTCCTCGGCGTACCGCTGGAAGTCGGTCACCGACGCGTTGCCGTAGGCGTACTTCTTCGTCCAGCCCTTGAGGATCGCGAAGAACGCCTCGTCCCCGATCTCGTTGCGCAGCGCCTGCAGGGTCAGTGCGCCCCGGTCGTAGACCGCGATGTGGAACTGGTTCTCCGGCCCGGGATCACCGGGCTTGACCGTCCAGAACGCGTTGTCGGCCGCACGCGAGGCGTACACGTAGTCGGCGATCTCCTGCGCCGTCCCCTCGCCCTCGTGCTCCGACCACAGCCACTGCGCGTACCGCGCGAATCCCTCGTTGACCCAGATGTCCTTCCAGTCCTTCACGGACACCAGATCGCCGTACCACTGATGGGCCAGCTCATGGACGACAACCGAGGTGTTCGACCCGTTCGCGAAGTTCGACGGGCTGTAGAACGGCCGGGTCTGTGTCTCCAGCGCGTACCCGGTGTCGGTGTTCGGCACATAGCCGCCGAGCGCGTTGTAGGGGTACGGCCCGAAGTACTCCGTCAGCCAGTCGGCGATCTCCCCGGTCCGCTCGATGCTCGCCCGTGCCGCGCCGTAGTGTGCGCCCAGGTCCTTGCTGTAGGCGTTGATGACCGGAATGCCGCTCTCGCTGGTCCCGGTGGTCACGTCGAACTTGCCGACCGCGAGCGTGGCGAGATAGGTCGCCTGCGGCTTGTCCGAACGCCAGTTGTAGCGGGTCCAGCCCACCCGCGAACTCGTCGACTGCAGTGTGCCGTTGGAGATCGCCTGGGTGCCGTCCGGGACCAGCACGGAGACGTCGTACGTGGCCTTGTCGAGCGGGTGGTCGTTGCTGGGGAACCACCACCAGGCGGCCTCGGGCTCGTTCGCCCCGACACCGCCGTCCGGCGTACGGTGCCAGCTGGTGAAGCCGTACGCCTTCTTCGAGGACGGCACCCCGCGGTAGCGCACGACGACGGTGACGTCCGTACCCTTGGCCAGCGGCTTCTTCGGCGTGATCTCCAGCTCGTGCTCGCCGGACGTCGCGAACGACGCCTTCGCGCCATTCACCCGGACCTCGCTGACGTCCAGCAGAAAGTCCAGATTGAAGCGGGACAGGTCCTGAGTGGTCTTGGCCAGCAGGGTCGCCGTGCCCTCCAACTCGTCCGTGGCCGGCTGGTACTTCAGCCGGAGGTCGTAGTGGGAGACGTCGTATCCGCCGTTGCCGTACGCCGGGTAGTAGGGATCGCCGATGCCCGGAGCGCCGGCGGTGTTGCTCGCGGCCGACGCCGGGATCACCAGCATCAAAGAGGCGGCTGCGAGCGCGCCCGGCGCCATGATTCTGCGGTGCACAAAAGCTCCAAGTCGTAGGGGCCCGAAGTCTGTCCGGAGCCTATTCACCCCCTGTGACACCTGTGTGTCCATGACCACCGCTGTCACACGATCGCCATTCGGCCGACACGAGGTGACCCGCCCCAGGGGCGTTTATCGGCCACCCAGGACCTCATATGTCATCAGCAGCCCTCTTCTGCACAGGAGTTGATCGATGTACCGTCCGCGCATGCCGAACCGCATGCGCTTCACGATCTGGAGATTGCTCGCGACGGCGGCCACAGCCGCCCTGATGGCCGCGTTCCTGTCACCCGCGACGGCACACGCCGCCCCGCGGGAGAGCAGGCCCGTCTACTCGTACGAGAACGCCATCCGCGAGGCCGTATGGGTGGACACCGGACTGGACCTCGACCGCGACGGCAAGCACGACCGCGTCGCCGTCGATATCGTCCGGCCCCGCGAGGCGGACCGACAGGGCCGCAAGGTGCCCGTCATCATGGACGCCAGCCCGTACTACTCCTGCTGCGGGCGCGGCAACGAGAGCCAGAAGAAGACGTACGACGCCGACGGCGACGTCGTCCAGATGCCGCTGTTCTACGACAACTACTTCGTGCCCCGCGGCTACGCCTTCGTCGGCGTCGACCTCGCCGGCACCAACCGCTCCGACGGCTGCGTGGACGTCGGTGGCCGCTCCGACATCCTCTCCGCGAAGGCCGTGGTCGACTGGCTGAACGGCCGCGCGAAGGCGTACACGACCCGCACCGGCACCACCAAGGCCAAGGCCACTTGGACCAACGGCCGCACCGGAATGATAGGCAAGAGCTGGGACGGCACCATCGCCAACGGCGTCGCCGCGACCGGCGTCGAGGGCCTGAAGACCATCGTCCCGATCAGCGCCATCTCCTCCTGGTACGACTACTACTTCCAGCAGGGCGCCCCGCTCTACGACTCCGGCCCCGACTGGCTCTCCGACTACGTCGAAAGCCCCGACGCCCGCGCCAAGTGCGGCGCCGTCCAGCAGACGCTCGTCGACGGCGCCCCGCGCACCGGCGACTGGACGCCCCTGTGGACCGAGCGCGACTACGTGAAGGACACGCGCAAGGTCAAGGCGAGCGTCTTCCTGATCCACGGCATGCAGGACCTCAACGTCCGTATGAAGCACGTCGGCCAGTGGTGGGACGCCCTGGCGAAGAACGGCGTCGAGCGCAAGATCTGGCTCTCCCAGACCGGCCACGTCGACCCCTTCGACTTCCGCCGCGCCGAATGGGTCGACACGCTGCACCGCTGGTTCGACCACGAACTCCTCGGCTACGACAACGGCATCGACCGTGAGCCCATGGCCGACATCGAACGCCACCCCGACCAGTGGGTCACCTCCAAGGTCTGGCCCCCGCGCGGCACCGACACCACCACCCTGCGCCCGGCCAAGGGCACCCAGGCGGGCGTCGGCACCCTCGGCCTGAGCAAGGGCAAGGGCACCGAGACCTTCACCGACGACCCGCAGCACAGCGAGACCGACTGGGCAGCCCACATAGACCAGGCCACCCCCGACAAGGCGGGCTTCGTCACCAAGCCGCTCACCCGTGACCTGCGCCTGTCCGGCTCCTCCGAGGTCACCGTCACCGCGACCCCGACCACCACGACGGCCCACCTCTCCGCCGTCCTCGTGGACCTCGGCCCCGACACCATCCGCGACTACGCGGCCGGCGGCGAGGGCATCACCACGCTCACCGACCGCACCTGCTGGGGCGCCGGCACCACCGGCGACAGCGCCTGCTTCAAGGAGACCGCGGCCAAGACCGCCGACGTCGACTACACGGTCGTCAGTCGGGGTTGGGCCGACCTGGGCAATCACGCCTCCGACCTGCAGGGCGCACCGCTCACCCCGGGCAAGGCGTACACCATGACCCTCGATCTGGCAGCCACCGACCACGTGGTCCCGGCCGGCCACCGCCTCGCCCTGATCGTCGCGGGCACGGACAAGGACCTGATCGACCCGCCGTCGACCAAGCCGACCCTGACCCTCGACCTCTCCCGCACCAAGGCCCGCGTCCCGCTCGTCGGCGGCGCCCACGCCTTCGCCCGCGCCACGGCGGGCTCCGGCTCCGCGACTCCCCAGGCCACGCCCCTCGACGGTGTGACCCCGCCCCGCACCACCCACCGCATCCCGGAGGGAGGCCGGTGACCCGCATCCGAGCCGTCACCGTCATCGCGGCGGCCCTCGCCGCATCCGTCGTCGCCGTCCCCGCCCAGGCCGCCGACACCCCGCCCCGCACGGGCTTCGAGCAGTCGAACGGCGCCAACTGGACCGGGGAATCCGAGGAGCAGGACTTCCTCGCGGCCGTCGACAGAGCGAGCGACCGGGTCTCCGTGGCCCGCATCGGTACGACGAAGCAGGACCGCCCGCTCCAGCTGGTGCGGATCGGGACGCGCCCCGCCGCCAACAAGGTGCTCCTCGTCTGCAGCCAGCACGGCGACGAGCCCTCCGGCCGCGAGGCCTGTCTGTCCACGATCCGCGACCTGGCCTACGCGAAGGACCGGCAGACCAGGCGCTTCCTGGAACGCACCACCCTGCTGGTCGTGCCCACCGCCAACCCCGACGGCCGCGTCGCCGACACGCGCGGCAACAGCGACGGCGTGGACATCAACCGCGACCACCTCGCGCTCCAGACCGCCGAGGGCCGGGCCATGGCCGCCGTCCTCCGTGACCAGCGCCCCGACGTGGTCTACGACCTGCACGAGTACGGCGCCACACCCCAGTACTACGACAAGGACCTGTTCGACCTGTGGCCGCGCAACCTCAACACGGACGCACACGTCCACGACGAGGCCCAGGCACTGTCCGAGTCGTACGTACGCCCCGCCGCCACGAGCGCCGGCTACTCGACCGGCACCTACGGCATCTGGACCGACCCCGAGACCGGCGAACCGATCAAGCAGGTCGCCGGTGACGGCCAGGAACGCATCCTGCGGAACATGTCCGGCGTCAAGCACTCGGTCGGCCTGCTGATCGAGAGCCGGGTCGATCCGCTCACGGACGCGGAGAAGGCGGACGAGGCCCTCAACAACCGGCGCCGGGTGCACTCCCAACTGGGCGCTCTGGTGGGTCTGTTCGACTTCACGGACGCCCGTCGCGGTCAGGTCGAGGCGGCGACCGGTCTGGCCCGGCTCGCGGGCTACGCCGACACCGGACCCGTGTACGTCGGCGGCGCCGACAACGACCCGGCCGAACCGGCCGACGTGATCCAGGACCCGCCCTGCGGCTACCGGCTCACCACCGACCAGTACACCCAGGTGAAGGACGAGCTCGCCCTGCACGGAGTGAGGACCCACGGCACCTACGTCCCGCTCCGCCAGCCGCTGCGCGCCCTCGTCCCGCTGCTCCTCGACGAGCGGGCCCCGTACCACCTGACGGCGGGTGAGCCCGACACCGACTGCTGAAACGGCTGAGATCGACGGGATTTGTGGTACGTCCTGGAAGACGACGTGGAACCGGCGTATCCACCGTTAACCGGGGAAGGTGCCGCTGATGACCGACGACCTGAAGAAG
Source organism: Streptomyces sp. cf386 (assembly GCF_900103585.1). Classification (GTDB taxonomy): domain Bacteria; phylum Actinomycetota; class Actinomycetes; order Streptomycetales; family Streptomycetaceae; genus Streptomyces. The sequence continues at coordinate 33,437 of NZ_FNHV01000018.1, read as the reverse complement.
AGAGGTGGTCGGGAGGGTCCTCCGGACGCTCCCGACCACCGCAGCACGGACCGAGTGGTGTTCGGCGTCACCGCCGCCATAACTGTGGCCTTCGTGATCTGGGGCTGGGCGGCCACGGACTCGCTGGAGAGCGTGTCCACGAAGATGCTGAACGGCCTGATCCACAACGGCGGCTGGGCCTTCATACTGGCCGCCTCGGGCTTCGTGGTGTTCGCGCTGTGGCTCGCGATCAGCCGCTACGGCCGTATCCACCTCGGCGCCGAGGGCGAGGAGCCCGAGTTCAAGACCGTCTCCTGGGTCGCGATGATGTTCAGCGCCGGCATGGGAATCGGCCTGATGTTCTACGGCGTCAGTGAGCCGCTCGCGCACTACAACACCCCACCACCGGGCACCGACCCCGCCGACTCCGCCGAACGCATGGAGACGGCGATGGCCACCACCCTCTTCCACTGGACGCTGCACCCCTGGGCGATCTACGCGGTGGTCGGACTCGGCATCGCCTACAGCACCTTCCGTAAACGCCGGCGCCAGACCATCAGCGCGGTCTTCACCCCGCTGATCGGGGAGAAGCACGCCAACGGCACCGCCGGCCGGGTGATCGACATCCTCGCGATCATCGCCACGGTCTTCGGCTCCGCGGCCTCCCTGGGCCTCGGCGCGCTCCAGATCGGCTCCGGGTTCGAGGAGCTGGAGTGGATGGACGAGGCGAGCACCGGGCTGCTCGTCGCGATCATCGCCGTGCTGACCCTGGCCTTCGTCGCCTCGGCCGTCTCCGGCATCGAGCGGGGCATCCAGTGGCTGTCCAACACCAACATGGTGCTCGCCCTGATCCTCGCCCTCTTCGTGTTCATCGCGGGTCCGACGATCATCGTCCTCGACCTGCTGCCCACGTCGATCTTCGCCTACCTCGGCGACCTGCCCCAGCTCGCGGGCCGCACGGAAGCCAGCGGAGGCGAGGGAGTAGCGGACTGGCTCGGCAGCTGGACCGTCTTCTACTGGGCCTGGTGGATCTCCTGGACACCCTTCGTCGGCATGTTCATCGCCCGCATCAGCCGGGGCCGCACCATCCGGCAGTTCGTCGGCGGCGTCATCCTCGTGCCCAGCACGGTCAGCCTCATCTGGTTCGCGATCTTCGGCGGTACGGCGATGAAGGTGAAGGAGGGCGGCGGGCTCGGCGGTGAGGAGACCCCCGAGGGCCAACTCTTCGGTCTCCTCCAGGAGTTCCCCATCGCGACCGCCACCAGCCTGCTCGTGATGATCCTGGTCGGCATCTTCTTCGTCTCCGGAGCCGACGCCGCCTCCATCGTGATGGGCACGCTCTCCCAGAAGGGCGCCCTGGAACCCGGCCGCTTCGTCGTGGTGTTCTGGGGTGTGGTGACCGGAGCCGTCGCCGCCATCATGCTGCTCGTCGGCAGCGGCCAGGGCGACGCGCTCACCGGTCTGCAGAACCTCACGATCCTGGCGGCGGCGCCCTTCGTTCTCGTGATGGTCGGCATGTGCGTCGCCCTCATGCGCGATCTGCGCCGGGATCCGGTCATCGTGCGCACCGAGATGGGTACCGAGGCCGTCGAACTCGCCGTGATCGAGGGCCACAAGCGGTACGACGGCGAGTTCGAGATCAAGGTCGGCCCGGGCCCCGGAACCGGAGCGGAGGGCGACCCGCTGGGCCACGACCACGCCTGACCGGCACACGGCCGGCCTCGCCCACCTGTTCGCTTCCCAGGGCGGGACGTAGCGGAATATGTCATGCCGCGCTCATATCGGTCCCGCCCTGGGGATACTCACAGCATGTCTGCCGAGTACGCGACCTTCGGCCTGGCACCGGCGATGCGTGCCGGTGGCGTCCTGGCCAACGGTGACTACCAAGTGCACCGGGACTTCGTGGACTTCATCGTCGACGGACGCCCGCTGCTGTTCCAGCTCTCCGACCTCGACGCCGTCTCCCCGCTCGCCTCCGACGTCCCACCCGCCATCTTCACCGCACAGGTCCGCAGCCTGCTCCTGGAGGCGGAAGCCCCGCTTCCGGGCAGCCGGTACGTCATATACGGCTGCCCCGAGTGCGCCGACCTCGCCTGCGGTGCCGTCACCGCGGTCATCGACAAAGACGGCGACGACTACATCTGGGGGGACTTCGCCTGGCAGACCGACGAACACGCCGACCTGGAGCTCAACGGCTACCACGGCATCGGTCCCTTCCGCTTCCAAGGCGCCGAGTACCGCGCGGCACTCGGCTCCCTGCTCGACCACGACACCGACGCCCCACGCCGCCGAGTGCTCCTCATCGGCGCCCGCGTCGCCCTCCTCGCCAAGCTCGCCGCCGCCCTGCGCACCATCGGCATCGGCGCCGACATCACCCATGACCTGGGCGGCGTCCCCGCCGACGAACTGCGAGCCTACGGCGCCGTCGCCTTCGGCCGCGCGGTCGCCCAGGACCAGCGCACCGCCGTACGCCGCGCCTTCACGGACGCGGGAGTCGACGTGGCCTACGTCGACGGACTCGCGCCGATCGTCCCGTTGCTGGTCGCCCAGATCGAACACGCCCTGGACCGCAGCCCGGTCGAACAACGCCGCCTGACCCGCCTGGTGGCAGCCGACGGCGAAGCGGGCCTGGAGGTCACCTCCCCCTGCCGCGTCCGCCTCACCGCCTACCGCCTCGACCGCCTGTACCGCACCCACACCTACGAGGTCTTCGACGACATCCTGGAACCGGGCCGCCACCGCATCGCGCTGGACGCGAAGGCGGTGAAGGGGGAGTCGTTCGTGGTGGCGCGGACCTCGGGGAGTGTGCTGGTGGAGGCGATGGCGCGGTGAGGACGGAGGGAGTGGCTGCGGCGGGGGCACCACGGTGGGGTTGATGGTGGTCGCGGTGCGGGCGGAACGTTGGCCTAGCCGGTGGCGGCTGTGGCGTGATGTGGGTGAGGGGGGGGGCGGCTTCGGCGCGGTGACAACGAACGGGTCGGTGGCGGTCGCGGTGCGGTCAGAACGCAGGTGCGGTGGCGGCTTCGGCGCGGGGAACACCACGGCGGTGCCGGGGGAGGCGTCGTCGCGCCGAAGCCGGCGGGCCCGCTGAGTGCGCGGCCCGCCGTAACGAAGGTGCTCGCGCCCCGGCGCGGCCACTAGGATCGCCCTCTGTGACTGCCACCCTCGTCGCCAAGAACCTCGCCGCCGGGCACGGCGACCGCTCCCTGTTCAACGGGCTCGACCTCGTCGTCGCGCCCGGAGACGTGATCGGCCTGGTCGGGGCCAACGGTGCGGGCAAGTCGACGCTGCTCCGCCTGCTGGCCGGGCTGACCGCGCCGGAGGAGGGGGAGCTGCGGCTGTCCCCGCCCACGGCGACCGTCGGTCACCTCCCGCAGGAGCCGGAGCGGCGCCCCGGCGAGACCGTACGGCAGTTCCTGGCCCGCCGTACCGGAGTCGCCGAGGCCCAGCGCACCATGGACGAGGCGACGCAGGCCCTCGTCGACGGGGCGCCCGGCGCGGATGACGCGTACGCGACGAGCCTAGAGCGCTGGCTCGACCTGGGCGGCGCCGACCTGGACGAGCGGGCGGAGGAGATCGCCGACTCGCTTGGCCTGGCCGTGGACCTGGACCAGCCGATGACGTCCCTGTCGGGCGGCCAGGCGGCGCGCGCCGGACTCGCCTCGCTGCTCCTGTCGCGCTACGACGTCTTCCTGCTCGACGAGCCGACGAACGACCTCGACCTCGACGGCCTGGAGCGCCTCGAACGCTTCGTCGCCGGCCTGCGCGCCGGCACGGTGGTCGTCAGCCATGACCGCGAGTTCCTCACCCGCACGGTCACGAAGGTCCTCGAACTCGACCTCGCCCAGGGGCAGATCAATCTCTACGGCGGCGGCTACGAGGCCTACCTGGAGGAGCGCGACGTGGCCCGCCGCCACGCCCGCGACGACTACGAGGAGTACGCCGACAAGAAGGCCGCCCTCCAGGACCGGGCGCATACCCAGCGCTCCTGGATGGACAAGGGCGTGAAGAACGCCCGGCGCAAGGCGAGCAACGACAACGACAAGATCGGCCGCAAGTTCCGCAGCGAGGCCAGCGAGAAGCAGGCCGCGAAGGCCCGCCAGACCCAGCGCATGATCGAACGCCTGGAGGTCGTGGAGGAGCCGCGCAAGGAGTGGGAACTGCGCATGGAGATCGCCTCGGCGCCCCGCTCGGGCTCGGTGGTCGCGACCCTACGGGACGCAGAGCTGCGCCGCGGCGACTTCACCCTGGGCCCGGTGTCCCTCCAGATCGACTGGGCGGACCGGGTGGCCGTCACCGGCGCCAACGGCGCGGGCAAGTCGACCCTGCTGGCCGCCCTGCTGGGCCGCGTCCCGCTGACCGCAGGCCAGGCGACCCTCGGCTCCGGCGTCCTGATCGGCGAGGTCGACCAGGCCCGCAAGCTGTTCCACGGCGAGGAGTCCCTGCTGGACGCCTTCTGCGCGGCCGTCCCGGACACGGAACCGGGTGAAGTACGCACCCTCCTGGCCAAGTTCGGCCTCAAGTCGGACCACGTCCTGCGCTCCGCCGCCACCCTCTCCCCGGGCGAACGGACCCGCGCCGCCCTCGCCCTCCTCCAGGGCAGGGGCGTCAACCTCCTGGTCCTGGACGAGCCCACCAACCACCTGGACCTGCCGGCCATCGAGCAACTCGAATCGGCCCTGGACTCCTACGAGGGCACGCTGCTCCTGGTCACCCACGACCGCCGCATGCTCGACGCGGTCCACGTCACCCGCCGCCTGGAGGTCGCCGACGGCAAGGTGACGGAACGCTAGGGCGTGTCCGTCGGCCCCGGTCGCGCAGTAGCGCACAGATCTGGCTTCAAGGCCTCTTTGATCTGGGTGGTGACGGAGAAGGTCAGCGACCGGCGCCCATCCGGCGTGGCGGCGATCAACTGCGTGTAGCCGAGCGTGTTGCCGGTGTGCCCCAGCACCACACCGCATCGGGTCGTGTACCGGAAGATGCCGAGCCCCCGTCATTGCGCCCCGGTCCGGCGGGCTCGGACGCCGCCCCGGGGATCCAGCGCATCTGCTCCCCTACGACGTGGTGACCGTACGGCAGCGGCCGGTCGGCGACGTAGCCGAGCAGCCGGCGGGAGTCGAAGCGGTGCCGGGGGTCGGCCTGCAGGGTCCGCAGCTCAAGTGCGTCGTAGGGATGCGGTCCGGGCGGCTCCCGCACCGACCGAGGACAGCAGGATCAGACAGACGGTGATGAGCGACACCGACCCGATACGTGAGCCGAGTGGGGAACGGCGGCGAAGCGGCGTGGGGGTAGGCATCGGCTCTCCCTGGGCGGCGGTGGACACACACGCGGTCCGGTCCGTCCAGCCATTCCCGCCCGGACCGGGGCAGCCGCTCCCGCTACTGCACCTGGCCCAACGGGCCGCGCGTCCTCAGGACCGGCCGAACCGCGTCGCCAACCCCGGGTAGTCCACGACGAAGCCGTCGCCATCGAAGGCGATGTCGCTGCTGAAGTCGCCGGACACGAAGCGAATCAGCCCCTGCCCCAGGTGCACGTAGGTCTGACGCGAGGGGACGACCGCCAGGTCCGGCACCGACACCCACGCCATCAGGAACTCCCGCTCCCCGGGCGCCAGATGAAGCCCGTGCCGCAGCACCGGCATCGTGTTGGTGAGCGGACACCGGCCGAGGTCGCAGTCGAGGGCGCCGTCGACGTCGGGCAGACGCTCACCGTTCGCCGTCCACCGGCCCGCCCCGTCGTGCCGTAGATCGAGCGTGCGCACGCCGTCCGCGGACTCGACGGTCACCTGCAGTCGGCGTGTCACGAAGCCGTCGCCGGTGTCGAGTTCGTACGAGATCCAGTACGGCTGTGGCGTCGTCCCCACCGCCCGGCCACGGGCCCGCAGGGCGTCGGCGCCGAGCTCGGTCCACGCGGTCTCGATGCCCTTGCTCTCCGACACTTCCCAGGTGATGACCCGTGACGTCGCCATGTAGTCACCCTACGAGCGAACGGGCCCGGACCCTCCGAGTCGTACGGGAGAGTCCGGGCCCGCGTGTCGCGTCAGCGCCTGTCCTGCGTATTCAGCGACTGCCCTGCAAACGGCCGGCTCAGCGCTTGCCCTTCTTCGGGTCGAGCAGACCGGCGCGGCGCAGTGCGTCGGCCATCGCGCTGTTGGCCGGAGGCGGCGCCTGCCGCGAGCCACCGCCGCCACCGCCACCGCTGCCACCACGGCCCTGCCGCTGCTGCGGCGGTCGCCCGCCCCGCTGCCGACGCTCGCCGCCACCGCCCTGCTGTCCCTGCTGTCCCTGCTGTCCCTGCGGAGCCGCCTCGTCGTCGAGCCGCAGGGTCAGGGAGATCCGCTTGCGCGGAATGTCGACGTCGAGGACCTTCACCTTGACGATGTCTCCGGGCTTCACCACGTCCCGCGGGTCCTTGACGAACGTCTTCGACAGCGCGGAGACGTGTGCCAGACCGTCCTGGTGGACGCCGACGTCGATGAACGCCCCGAAAGCCGCCACGTTCGTCACCACGCCCTCCAGGACCATCCCGGACGCCAGGTCGGAGATCTTCTCGACGCCCTCCTTGAAGGTGGCCGTCTTGAAGGCGGGACGCGGGTCGCGCCCGGGCTTCTCCAGCTCCTTGAGGATGTCCGTCACGGTCGGCAGACCGAACGTCTCGTCCACGTAGTCGTTCGCCTTCAGGGACCGCAGCACGCCCGTGTTGCCGATGAGGGCGGCGACCTCCTGGCCGGCCGTCTTCACCATCCGCCGGACGACCGGGTACGCCTCCGGGTGCACGCTGGAGGCGTCCAGCGGGTCGTCGCCGCCGCGGATGCGCAGGAAGCCCGCGCACTGCTCGTACGCCTTCGGGCCGAGCCGAGCGACGTTCTTCAGCTGCGAGCGGGACGTGAACGGCCCGTTGGCGTCCCGATGGGACACGATGTTCTCGGCGAGACCGGAGGTGATGCCGGAGACGCGCGCGAGCAGCGGCGCGGAGGCGGTGTTGACGTCGACGCCGACGCCGTTCACACAGTCCTCGACCACCGTGTCCAGCGAGCGCGAGAGCTTCACCTCGGACAGGTCGTGCTGGTACTGACCGACGCCGATCGACTTCGGGTCGATCTTCACGAGCTCGGCGAGCGGGTCCTGGAGCCGACGCGCGATGGAGACGGCGCCGCGCAGCGACACGTCCATGTCGGGCAGCTCCTGCGAGGCGAACGCGGAGGCCGAGTACACGGAGGCGCCCGCCTCGGACACCATCACCTTGGTGAGCTTCAACTCGGGGTGCTTGCCGATCAGTTCGCCGGCGAGCTTGTCGGTCTCGCGGGACGCCGTGCCGTTGCCGATGGCGACCAGCTCGACCGAGTGCTCCTTGGCCAGCCGGGCGAGCTTGGCGATGGCCTCGTCCCACTTGTTGGCCGGGACGTGCGGGTAGATCACGTCGGTGGCGACCACCTTGCCGGTCGCGTCGACGACGGCGACCTTCACGCCCGTACGGAAACCGGGGTCCAGGCCCAGCGTCGAGCGCGTGCCGGCCGGGGCGGCGAGCAGCAGGTCGCGGAGGTTGGCCGCGAAGACGCCCACGGCCTCGTCCTCGGCAGCCGTGCGCAGGCGCAGCCGCAGGTCGATGCCGAGGTGGACGAGGATGCGGGTGCGCCAGGCCCAGCGGACGGTGTCCGTCAGCCACTTGTCGGCGGGTCGGCCACGGTCGGCGATCCCGAACTTGTGGGCGACGATCCCCTCGTACGACGAGGGCCCCTCGGTGGCCTCTTCGGGCTCCAGAACCAGGTCCAGAACCTCTTCCTTCTCGCCGCGGAGCATCGCGAGGATCCGGTGCGAGGGCAGCTCGGTGAACGGCTCGGCGAAGTCGAAGTAGTCGGCGAACTTCGCGCCCGCCTCCTCCTTGCCGTCCCGCACCTTGGCGGCCAGCCGACCGCGCACCCACATCCGCTCGCGCACCTCGCCGATCAGGTCGGCGTCCTCCGAGAACCGCTCGGTGAGGATCGCCCGGGCGCCGTCGAGGGCGGCCTGCGGGTCGGCCACGCCCTTGTCGGCGTCGACGAACGCGGAGGCAGCCGCCAGGGGCTCGACGTTCGGGTCACCGAGCAGCCCCTCGGCGAGCGGCTCAAGGCCGGCCTCCCGGGCGATCTGCGCCTTGGTCCTGCGCTTGGGCTTGTACGGCAGATAGATGTCCTCCAGCCGAGCCTTGGTCTCGGCTCCGCGGATCTGCGCCTCCAGCTCCTCGGTCAGCTTGCCCTGCTCGCGCACCGAGTCGAGGATCGCCGTCCGCCGTTCCTCCAACTCCCGCAGATAGCGCAGCCGCTCCTCGACCGTGCGCAGCTGCGCGTCGTCGAGCATCTCGGTCGCTTCCTTGCGGTAGCGGGCGATGAAGGGCACCGTCGAACCGCCGTCGAGCAGCTCCACGGCAGCCTTCACCTGCCGCTCCCGTACGCCGAGCTCCGCGGCGATCCTGCCTTCGATGGACCCTACGAGGGGTGTCGTCACGATCCCGTCCCGCTTTCTCACTGAGGTTGCGCGGCAATTGTGGCAGGTGACACCGACAACCGTGGATCAGGGCGCCAACCCGGCAGGTCGCGGAGGGCAGAAGCCCTCGAACGCAGGTCCCGGCATGCCAGCGCGTCCGGCTGTGAGGGCGAGGTATCAGGGTCGGGGTTCCCCACCCGCGAGCAGCCGTCACTTTTCGGTGCCGCCTCGCGCATTTCAGTGGGTCCGGCGTGTGACGACGAGGTCCTACCGTCCCGATCCCCCACCCACCCGTGGGGGTTCCGCCCTCAACCCCCACTCACCCGCGGGCACCCGTCACTTCTAGGCGCCGGCCCGTGCCTCTCAGCCCGTCCGGCGTTTGAGGACGAGGCCCCTTCAGGGCCGAAACGGGGGTCTGGGGGCGGAGCCCCCAGCAGGGGCGCCCGGGGTCGAAGGGGCAGAGCCCCTGGAGGATGGGACGGGTAGGGGCGGCGGGGGCGAGAAAAGCAAGGGCGCCACCCCCGGCACACACCGCCGAGCGCCCCCGCCGACCTCACCCCTTACCGATCAGATCCCCCGGAAACGCCCCCGCCCCCGCCGCCGCCCGCGCGAACCCCGCACCGAGCTCCGTCAGCCGCCCGACCCCCTCCACCCCGAGGTGCTCATACGGCGCCCGGTCCAACCGATCCGTCTCGGACTCGATCTCCTCGCGCAGGGCGACCCCCTCCGGCGTCAACTCGCCCGCACCGTCCAGAATCCCCCGCTCACGCAGCCGCCCACACGCCGCGTCCCAGTCCTCCCGCGTCCACCCACGCGTCCCGCACACCCACTTCGGCGTCATGCCCTTACCGGTCGCGGTATGGGTCACCACCGCCTCCAGACCGTCGAGCCCCGCCGACATCAGCACGGCGAGATGACCGTCACCCCGGTGCTCACGCAGCAGCGTGGTGGCGTGGAAGTAGGCCAGGTGCGCCACCTCGGGGACCGGCAGATCCGCGTGTGCCGAGTACAGGGGCCGGGCGCTGCGGGAACAGGCCTCGGCGGCCCGGAGCGCGAGCCGTGCCGCCTCCGCCATCTCCGGGGAGGCCAACGCCTCCTCGCCGAGCAGCCGCCGCAGCGTCGCGTCGACGGCACGCGCGCGTGCCGCCAGCACGTCCTCGGGCGAGGCGATCGCCCAGACCGCGGGGATGTGCCGGGCGACCAGGTCGTGCTTGTAGTTGTAGAACGTCGCCGTCACGGCACCCGCCCCGACCGGCCCCAGCGCGGCAGCCCGCACCGCGAAGTTGACGGCCCTGGGGTGCGTGATACCGAGAGCGGCGAGTTCCGTACCCAGCTCCGGGGCGAAGTAGGACGTCGCGTGCAGGGTGTTCAGCACGTTGTGGCAGCGTCGGCCGGCACGGGGTTCGAGGGCGGCAGTAGTCATGGCCCGGACCTTACCAACCGCTTGGTACGTCCGGCACGCCCCGGCGCACGCCCCTGACACATGCGCGTGAGCGTGGCAGAAAAGGTGGGGGACTCGTCATTGCGGCCACTGGAACGGCCCGCGAAGAATCGGTGCCATGGCGCAGCGAACCGTTCTCTTCGTACTCTTCGACGACGTGCAGAGCCTCGATGTCACCGGGCCGTTGGAGGTCTTCGCGGGGGCCGAGACGCACATGCCGGGCACGTACCGCATCCGCACGGCCTCCCTGGACGGCGCTCCCGTCCGCACGTCCGGCGGCCTGACCGTCGAACCGGACCATGCCCTCGCCGACGCCCCCGACCCGCACACCCTGGTCGTCCCGGGAGGCAAGGGCACCCGCCGCCCGCAACCCGACCTGACCGACTGGCTGCGCGACCACGGCCCCCGCGCAGAGCGCCTGGTCTCCGTCTGCACCGGCGCCATCCTGCTCGCCGCGGCTGGCCTGCTGGACGGCCGCCGCGCCACGACCCACTGGGCGTACTGCGACAAGCTCGCCCGCGACCACCCGGCCGTCGAGGTCGACCCGGACCCGATCTACGTACGCGACGGGTATGTCGCCACCTCCGCCGGCGTGACCTCGGGCATCGACCTCGCCCTCGCCCTGGTCGAGGAGGACCTGGGCCGGGACGTCGCCCTCGGAATCGCCCGCCACCTGGTCGTCTTCCTGCGCCGCCCCGGAAACCAGGCCCAGTTCAGCGCCCAGCTCGCCGCCCAGACCGCCCAGCGAGAGCCCCTGAGGGACGTCCAGCGTTGGATCACCGAGCACCCCGACGCCGACCTGACGGTCCAGGCGCTGGCCGCCCGCGCGAGCCTCTCCCCTCGGCACTTCGCCCGCGCCTTCCAGAACGAGACCGGTATGACCCCCGGCCGGTACGTCGACCGGGTCCGCCTCGAACACGCCCGCCGCCTCCTGGAGGACACGGGCGACGGCGTAGAGGAGATCTCCCGCGCCTGCGGCTACGGAACCCCCGAGGCCATGCGCCGCGCCTTCGTCAAGAGCCTCGGGACGGCCCCGGTCGAGTACCGCCGCCGGTTCCGCCCCGTGGCCGTCCAGTGAGCCCGACGAGCGCAGTCCGGTGAGCCCGGCAAAAACCGGGCGGAACCCCAGCGGAACCCAGCAGATCCCCAGCAGAAAGGGACAGTCCATGCAGATCGCGATGGTCCTGTACGACCGCTTCACAGCCCTCGACATCGTGGGGCCTTACGAGGCCTTGAGCCGTATCCCGGACGCGCGCGTCGACTTCGTCGCCGCGCAGGCAGGCCCCGTGCGTACCGACACGGGATTCGTCGCCCTCACGGCGGACAAGGCGCTGGCCGATGTGCCGCACCCGGACGTCGTGGTGGTGCCCGGCGGGTCCGGCACCCCCGCCGAGATCGAGAACGAGACCTTCCTCGAGTGGCTCAGGACCGCCGACGCCACCAGCACCTGGACGACCTCCGTCTGCAGCGGCTCGCTGCTCCTCGCCGCCGCGGGGCTCCTGGAGGGCCGCCGGGCCACCTCCCACTGGCTCACCCTGGACTTCCTGCCGCAGTACGGCGCCGAGCCCACGGGCGAGCGAGTGGTGCCCGACGGGAAGTACATCACCGCGGCCGGCGTCTCCGCCGGCATCGACATGGGCCTGACCCTGGTCGGGAAGATCGCCGGAGACGAACACGCCCAGGCCGTACAGCTGTTGATCGAATACGACCCGCAGCCGCCCTACGACGCGGGCTCCCCGCAGAAGGCGCCCGCGCACCTCGTCGAGGAGTTCCGCACGAACAGCCGCTTCAGTCTGACGTAGGAACGTTCCAGGTGAAGCGCGGCTGCCTGCGCTCCAGGAACGCGGCGACGCCCTCCGCGGTGTCGCCGCTTCCGCGTGCCTGCTCCGCCCAGTGCCCGTCGCGGTCGGTGCGCCCGTTCGCGAACTCCTTCGCCGCGGCCTGGGTCAGCTGGGAGCGTGACACCAGGATCCGGGTGAACTCCGCGACCCGCTTGCCGAGTTCGCCCTCGGGCAGGACCTCGTCCACCAGGCCCGTGCGCAACGCCCGCTCGGCGCCGATCAACTCGCCCGAGAACAACAGGTACTTGGCCGTGGCCGGTCCCACCACCGACACCAACCGCCGGGTGGAGGAAGCCGGGTACACGATCCCGAGCTTCGCCGGCGTCACCCCGAACAGCGACCCCGCCTCGGCGAACCGCAGATCACACGCCGCCGCGAGCTGCGACCCGCCGCCGACACAGTGACCCCGGACCGCCGCCAGCGTGGGCTTCGGGAAGGCGGCCAGCGCCTCCTCCGCCGCCACGGCGAGGTCCTGCGCCTCCTTGGCGGACCCCTGGAGCGTGGAGATGTCGGCGCCCGCGCAGAACGTCCCGCCCTCACCGGTCAGCACCAGCGTCCGTACGGCCGGATCGGCGGCCAGCGTGCTGAGCAGCGGGGGCAGTGCCCGCCACATCGCGGCCGTCATGGCGTTGCGCTTGGCCGGATGGTGGATGACGACGGTGGCGACCGAGTCGGTGACGCCGTGCAGCAGCTGGGGCTCCATGCGGCGGATGCTATCCGCTTGCGCCGAACGGCCGATCAAGAAGGGCCCGGCCGATGATCACGGCAGAAGGCGCAAAGTGGGATAAAGGGTAAAGGGTAAAGGTGGGTATCGGTCGAGGAGACGCTGATGGCCAGGTCCGGCAAACCCACGGGTGAGGCGGCGAAACTCCAGCGCGGCTTCAGCTGGCTCGCCGCCCTCGGTGTGCTGCTGGTCGTCGGGGGAGTGATCGGCCTGCTCTACACCGCCTTCGCCACGCTGACCTCGATGCTGCTGTTCGGCTGGCTGCTGCTGATCGGCGGCGTCGTCGGCCTGCTGCACGCGGTCCAGGCGCGCGGCACCAACTTCTTCTGGCTCGGTGTGGTCGTCGCCGCACTGAACATCGCGGCGGGTGTGGTGGTGATCCGCAGACCGGAGGCGGCGGCCGAGGCGCTGGCCATGTTCGCCGCCCTGCTGTTCCTCACCGGCGGGCTGTTCCGGCTGGTCGGCAGTCTGGGTGGTGCGCGGTCCGCAGTTCGGCTGGACCCTGCTGCAGGGCGCGTTCGACCTGTTCCTCGGCATCCTGGTGCTCAGCTCCTGGCCCAGCAGCAGGTACGTCATCGGTACGCTCTTCTCCCTTGCCCTGCTCTTCGACGGGCTCGGCCTGATCGCCACCGGCTACGGTGGTCGCCGGATCGTCGGCATGGTCGCGGCGAAGGACGCCGCCAAACCCGTACAACCCGAATAGTTCGCCAAGTCGGCACGACCGCGACAGGACCGGTCCCACAACTGACCGTGTCATACGCCAACGGTCAGAATCGCTCGATACCTGCTGACTTCTGTTCAGTTCTACGGTCCGGACCTGCGCGTTACCAACACTCGACGTGTGGTGACAATCGAGCGCGAGGGTGGCGACCGGACAATGGAGAACCTCGGGCGCGGGTCCTGTCCACGCCCAGCAGGCGGCGCGGACGAGTCCCTCGGTCAGCAGCCGCCGAATCCACTGCCGTACGAAGGCGTCTGGCGGTTCACCGCCCCCGCCGTCGAGGCCTCGGTCCCGCAGGCGCGGCACGCCGTGCGGGACCTGCTGTACCGGCAGGGCGTGCCGGTCTCCGACGACCTGGTCCAGGGGCTGCTACTGATCGTGTCGGAACTGGTCACGAACGCCGTCCGGCACGCGGCGCTGCTGTCGCCGATGCTCGCCGTGGAGGTCGCCGTCGGCGCCGAGTGGCTACGGGTGTCCGTGGAGGACAACCACCCCTACCGACCGACTGCCCTGGAGGCGGACCACGGCCAGACCGGAGGCCGTGGTCTGCTTCTCGTGCGCGAGGTCACACGGGAGGCGGGCGGTGTGTGCGACGTCGAGCACACGGCGAGCGGGGGCAAGGTGATCTGGGCCGCCGTACCGCTCAAGCCCGTGCACGTGCCCTAGGGCGGGTCCGGCGGAACGGACCTCCGCGCGTCACCAGCCGGCCGACGGACCCGTCAGTTCCCTGATCGCGGGGCGGGCCGCGTCGAGCACCGTCATGAACCAGGACGAGAAGGTGTCCTTCGCGTGGCGTTCCGTCAGCTCGGCCGACGTCACGAAGGCCGTCTCGCCGACCTCCTCCGGGTCCGGCCGCAGCGGGGACTGCACCATGCCGACGAAGAGGTGGTTGTACTCCTGCTCCACCAGGCCCGACTCCGGGTCCGGGTGGTTGTAGCGGACGGTGCCCGCCTCGGCGAGCAGCGACGGGGAGACGCCGAGCTCCTCGTACGTCCGCCGGGCCGCCGCCGCGAAGGGTGCCTCGCCGGGGTAGGGGTGACCGCAGCAGGTGTTGGACCACACACCGGGGGAGTGGTACTTGCCCAGCGCCCGCTGCTGGAGCAGCAGCCGACCGTGCTCGTCGAAGAGGAAGACGGAGAAGGCGCGGTGCAGTTGCCCCGGCGGTTGATGGGCGGCGAGCTTCTCCGCGGTGCCGATCGTCACACCGTTCTCGTCGACCAGTTCCAGCAAAATCGCGTCTGCGGCGCCGTTCGACGGACTGTGCGTCGCGGTCGCAGGTGTGATCGGCATACCCATCCTTCGCTTCGGTCTTCGCGCCCCAAGTGTGCCGTACGAATCCGGCACTCCCGGCAGTTGATCGTGCCCGGCGCGGCGGGAACGGAACCGTCGGCGGGGGCGCTGTGAGCATGAGGACGCAACCGACCACCGGATCGCTGCATTCCGCCCGTACTGGCGTTTTATCGGACCGTACGGTTGTTTCAGCGCGGGTCGTACGGTTGTTTCAGTGACAGAGCCGTGCCTCGTGCTGGGCGTGCCCGACCGGCTCCAGTTGGAAGGTGCAGTGCTCCACGTCGAAGTGGTGGCCCAGGCATCCCTGGAGCTCGTGCAGCATCTTCTCGTGGCCGATCGCGTTCAGGACGTCGGAGCGCACCACCACATGGGCCGACAGCACCGGCATACCGGACGTGATCGTCCAGGCATGCAGGTCGTGGACGTCCTCGACACCGTCCAGGGCGAGGATGTGGGACCGCACCTCCGCCATGTCGACGTCCTTGGGAGCCGACTCCAGCAGCACGTCGAGGGTCTCGCGCAGCAGCTTGAAGGTGCGCGGCACGATCATCAGGCCGATGACCAGCGAGGCGATCGGGTCGGCGGCCTGCCAGCCGGTGGCCAGGATCACCGCCGCCGAGATCAGCACCGCGAGCGACCCCAGCGCGTCCGCGGCCACCTCCAGGAAGGCGCCGCGCACGTTCAGGCTCTCCTTCTGGCCGCGCATCAGCAGCGACAGCGAGATCATGTTCGCGACCAGGCCGATCGCGCCGAACACGATCATCAGGCCGCCCTCGGTGTCCGCCGGCGTGAAGAACCGCTGGATCGCCTCGTACAGGACATAGCCGCCGACGCCGAGCAGGAGCAGACAGTTGGCGAGCGCGGCGAGGATCTCCGCGCGGGCGAATCCGAAGGTGCGCTTGGTGCTCGGCGGGCGGTTCGCGAAGTGGATGGCGAGCAGCGCCATGCCCAGGCCCAGCGCGTCCGTCGCCATGTGCGCGGCGTCCGCGATCAGGGCGAGCGAGTCCGCCATCACACCGCCGACGATCTCGACGACCATGACGCCGAGCGTGATCGACAGCGCCACGCGCAGTCTCCCGCGGTACGCGGCAGCCGCCGTACCGCTCGTCGGCGCGTGCGAGTGCGTGTGCCCGTGATCGTGCCCAGCCCCCATGAGAAAAGCCACCCTTCCGCGGTCCGTCCGACGATCGGAATTTCCGTCCGGGATCACAGTGAACTACGGGTGGGGGGTATCGGGCAACGCGGCACTGAACACCGTTGTCATGTGCCCTGACCTGCGGAAACGATACGCAGGTCAGGGCGTTGCACAGAAGTCGACGCCGGTCGTGTGATCAGCCGCTCGATCGGCCGCCGTGGTGCAGCAGCCACCCTTGCCACGCCGACTCGACCATCTCGCGCACCCCGCGCCGAGCCGTCCAGCCGAGCGCCTCGGCGGCCAGCGCGGCCGAGGCGACCGCGCGCGGGGCGTCCCCGGGACGTCGGGCCTCTACGACGGCGGGGCGCCGGTCGCCGGTGATCTCACCGATGACCGTGATCAGCTCCCGGACGGAGACGCCCTCGCCCCGACCGATGTTGACCGTCAGATCGCCGCTCGCGTCCTCCGCGTTCAGTCGCCGCGCCGCCGCCAGGTGCGCCTCCGCCAGGTCCGCGACATGGATGTAGTCGCGGATGCAGGTGCCGTCCGATGTCGGATAGTCGTCGCCGAAGATCCGCGGGGCCTCGTCGCGGGTGAGCCGGTCGAAGACCATGGGCACGATGTTGAAGACGCCCGTGTCCGCCAGCTCGGGCGCGGCGGCGCCCGCCACATTGAAGTAGCGCAGGCACACGGTCGAAATGCCGTGCGCCCGGCCCGCCGCCCGCACCAGCCACTCCCCGGTGAGCTTGGTCTCGCCGTACGGGTTCACCGGCGCGCACGGAGTGTCCTCCGTGATGAGATCCACATCCGGGTTGCCGTAGACGGCGGCGGACGACGAGAACAGGAACCGCTTGATCCCGGCCTCGGCGACCGCCTCCAGGAGCGTGGCGAGCCCGCCCACGTTCTCCCGGTAGTAGCGCGTCGGCTGCGCCACCGACTCACCCACCTGCTTGCGCGCGGCGAGATGCACCACACCGGTCACCGCGTGCTCGGCGAACACCCGCTTCAGCAGGTCACCGTCGAGCGCCGAGCCCTCGACGAGCGGGACGTCCGCCGGCAGCCGCGCGGGAAACCCGGCCGAGAGATCGTCCAGTACGAGGACCCGCTCCCCGGCGTCGGTCATGGCCCGCGCCACATGTGCCCCGATGTAGCCGGCTCCGCCTGTGATCAGCCATGTCATGGTTGCCCACCCTATGCCGAGGCATCTGCGGCGTTTGCAATGTCCCCGATGCCCCGGTCTGTCGGCGCGAGTTTGTGGGCGGGACCGGGAATCCCCGATGATGATCGCGGCAAAGCTCTGGGCAAACCACGTTGATCGCTCCGCCAAACGGCCGGTGAACGGTGGCTTCCAATCATCCGATAGCCTTCGCCGACACGCCGCCCGGCCGCCACCGCCAACGGGCGCCGCCACCCATGTACACGACCGGCGCGGACACGCCGGCACCCAGGGAGTGAGTTCGGTTGTCGACCGCCATCCTCACCGGTCAGCCGGTCCCCGGATCGTCGATCGAGGGCGATCTGCGGTCCCTCGGCTACGACGTGCGGGTCGCCGCCGACCCGTCCGACGCCGAGACGCTCCTCGCCCAGGTTCCCAGCGACCAGCGCGTCGCACTCGTCGACGCCCGCTTCGTCGGCCACCTGCACGCGCTGCGCCTCGGTCTCACCGACCCCCGCTTCCCGATCGCCGCCATCCCGGGCGCCGTGACGGCACAGTCGGCCGGTCGCCAGGCCCTGACCCGTGCGATGGCCCGCGAGAACTCCGCGGGCGGCGGTACGGCGCTCGCCGTCGACAGCCTCGCCGACCGTATCGTCACCGCCCTCGCCGACGACGGCACCGACATCCACCGCGTCGAACTCGGCAGCCTGGTCGCCGCCGTCCCGGCCGACCCGCAGGCCCGCAACGAGGCACGGCAGGCCGTGGCCGCCGTCGACGACGAGGCCGTACGCCTGAAGTCGGCCGTGAAGTCCCGTGACGGCTTCTTCACGACGCACTTCATCAGCCCCTACTCCCGCTACATCGCCCGCTGGTGCGCCCGCCGGGGCCTGACCCCGAACCAGGTCACCACCGCCTCCCTGCTCACCGCACTGATCGCGGCGGGCTGCGCTGCCACCGGCACCCGCGGCGGTTTCGTCGCGGCGGGCGTCCTGCTGATCGCGTCCTTCGTCCTGGACTGCGTCGACGGCCAGATCGCCCGCTACTCCCTGCAGTACTCCACGCTCGGCGCCTGGCTCGACGCCACCTTCGACCGGGCCAAGGAGTACGCCTACTACGCGGGCCTCGCCCTGGGAGCCGCCCGTGGCGGTGACGACGTATGGGCGCTGGCGCTCGGCGCGATGATCCTGCAGACCTGTCGGCACGTCGTCGACTTCTCCTTCAACGAGGCGAACCACGACGCCACCGCCAACACCAGCCCCACGGCCGCGCTTTCCGGCAGGCTCGACAGCGTCGGCTGGACGGTGTGGATCCGCCGGATGATCGTGCTGCCGATCGGCGAGCGCTGGGCGATGATCGCCGTCCTCACGGCGGCCACGACTCCTCGGATCACCTTCTACGCGCTGCTTATCGGCTGCGCCTTCGCGGCGACGTACACCACGGCGGGCCGTGTGCTGCGGTCGCTGACCCGCAAGGCCAAGCGGACGGACAGGGCCGCGCAGGCGCTGGCGGACCTGGCGGACAGCGGGCCGCTGACCGAACTGATCGTGCGCTTCCTGCCGGGCCCGGTCCGCAGGACGGCACCCCTCAGCGCCGCCGCCGGCGCGGTCGCCGTGGTGCTGGCGGCCTGGCTCTGGGGTCCAGCCTGGCAGGTCGTCCTGGTAGCGGGGCTCTACGTCCTACTGTCCGCCGAAGCCGTCTCGCACCCCCTCAAGGGCGCCCTCGACTGGTTGATCCCCCCGTTCTTCCGCGCCGCCGAGTACTGCACCGTCCTGGTCCTGGCAGCCAAAGCCGACGTGAACGGAGCCCTTCCTGCGGCTTTCGGGCTGGTGGCCGCGGTCGCCTACCATCACTACGACACGGTGTACCGCATCCGCGGCAACGCCGGCGCGTCCCCGGCCTGGCTGGTGCGGGCCATCGGGGGGCACGAAGGGCGGACGCTGCTCGTCGCCGTCCTGGCCGCCGCGCTCACCGCATCGCAGTTCACGGTCGCGCTCACGGTCCTCGCCGTGGCCGTGGCCCTGGTGGTGCTCGTCGAGAGCATCCGCTTCTGGGTGTCCGCAGGGGCACCCGCCGTACACGATGAAGGAGAACCCGCATGATCGGCCTCGTGCTGGCGGCCGGCGCCGGACGGCGTCTGCGCCCCTACACCGACAGCCTTCCCAAGGCTCTGGTGCCGGTGGGGCCCGCGGGCATAGAGGGCGAACCCACGGTTCTCGACCTGACCCTCGGCAACTTCGCCGAGATCGGCCTGACCGAGGTCGCGATCATCGTCGGCTACCGCAAGGAAGCCGTGTACGCGCGCAAGGAAGCCCTTGAGCAGAAGTACGGCCTCAAGCTCACCCTCATCGACAACGACAAGGCCGAGGAGTGGAACAACGCCTACTCCCTGTGGTGCGGCCGTGACGCCCTCAAGGACGGCGTGATCCTCGCCAACGGCGACACCGTGCACCCGGTCTCCGTCGAGAAGACGCTGCTCGCCGCCCGCGGCGACGGCAAGAAGATCATCCTCGCCCTGGACACGGTCAAGGACCTGGCCGACGAGGAGATGAAGGTCGTCGTCGACCCCGAGAAGGGCATGACGAAGATCACCAAGCTGATGGACCCCGCCGAGGCCACCGGCGAGTACATCGGTGTCACCCTCATCGAGGGGGACGCGGCACCCGAGCTGGCGGACGCGCTCAAGACCGTGTGGGAGACCGACCCGCAGCAGTTCTACGAGCACGGCTACCAGGAGCTCGTGAACCGCGGCTTCCGTATCGACGTGGCGCCGATCGGCGACGTCAAGTGGGTGGAGATCGACAACCACGACGATCTCGCCCGTGGACGGGAGATCGCATGCCAGTACTGACCCGGCTGATCCCCTCGCCGGTCGTCGTCGACATCCGCCCGGGTGCCCTCGACGACCTGGCCTGTGTGCTCGCCGACGAGCGCATCTCGCACTCCGGCAAGCTGGCCGTCGCGGTCAGCGGCGGTTCCGGTGCCCGGCTGAAGGAGCGGCTCGCTCCGGCGCTGCCCGGCGCCAGCTGGTACGAGGTCGCCGGCGGCACCCTCGACGACGCGGTGCAGCTGGCCAGTGACATAAAGGCCGGCCACTACGACGCCGTGGTCGGGCTGGGCGGCGGCAAGATCATCGACTGCGCCAAGTTCGCTGCGGCACGCGTCGGCCTCCCCCTGGTCGCCGTACCGACGAACCTCGCGCACGACGGACTGTGCTCGCCGGTCGCCACCCTCGACAACGACGCCGGGCGTGGGTCGTACGGCGTGCCGAACCCGATCGCGGTCGTCATCGACCTGGACGTCATCCGCGACGCCCCGGTGCGGTTCGTGCGCGCGGGCATCGGCGACGCCGTCTCCAACATCTCCGCCATCGCCGACTGGGAGCTGGCCAACCGCGTCAAGGGCGAGAAGATCGACGGCCTCGCCGCGGCCATCGCCCGGCAGGCCGGCGAGGCGGTGCTGCGGCACCCGGGCGGCATCGGCGACACCGACTTCCTCCAGGTGCTGGCCGAGGCGCTGGTGCTCAGCGGTATCGCCATGTCGGTGTCGGGCGACTCCCGCCCCTCCTCCGGCGCGTGCCACGAGATCAACCACGCCTTCGACCTGCTGTTCCCCAAGCGTGCCGCCGCCCACGGCGAGCAGTGCGGACTGGGTGCGGCCTTCGCGATGTACCTGCGCGGAGCCCACGAGGAGTCGGCCTACATGGCCGAGGTGCTGCGCCGGCACGGGCTGCCGGTGCTGCCGGAGGAGATCGGCTTCACGGACGACGAGTTCGTCCGCGTCGTCGAGTTCGCTCCGCAGACCCGGCCCGGCCGTTACACGATCCTCGAACACCTCGACCTGACAACCGACCAGATCAAGGACATCTACGCCGACTATGTCAAGGCCATCGGTAGCTGAACTCCGCCCCGTCGTTCACCCCGCGGGGGTGAAGGACCGGCGCAGCGGTGAGCACTGGATGGGACGCCTCTACATGCGAGAGGTGTCCCTGCGGGTCGACCGCTACCTGGTGAACACCAGGGTCACGCCCAACCAGCTCACGTACCTGATGACCGTATGTGGTGTCCTCGCGGCCCCGGCACTCCTGGTGCCGGGGATCCCGGGGGCGGTGCTCGGCGTGGTCATGGTCCAGCTGTACCTGCTGCTGGACTGCGTCGACGGCGAGATCGCACGCTGGCGGAAGCAGTACTCGCTGGGCGGCGTCTACCTGGACCGCGTCGGTGCCTACCTCACCGACGCCGCCGTGCTCGTCGGCTTCGGCCTGCGCGCCGCCGACCTGTGGGGCAGCGGCCGTATCGACTGGCTGTGGGCGTTCCTCGGTACCCTGGCCGCGCTCGGCGCGATCCTGATCAAGGCCGAGACCGACCTCGTCGGTGTCGCCCGCCATCAGCAGGGCCTGGCGCCGGTCAAGGAGGCCGCGTCCGAGATGCGTTCCTCCGGGATGGCGCTGGCCCGTCGTGCCGCGGCCGCGCTCAAGTTCCACCGGCTGATCCTCGGCATCGAGGCGTCCCTGCTGATCCTGGTCCTGGCGATCGTCGACCAGGTCCGCGGTGACCTGTTCTTCTCCCGGCTCGGCGTCGCGGTGCTGGCCGGCATCGCGCTGCTCCAGACCGTGCTGCACCTCGTGTCCATCCTCGCTTCGAGCAGGCTGAAGTGAGCGGCATGAAGGTCGGCGCGGTCATCATCACCATGGGCAACCGCCCCGACGAGCTGCGCGCCCTCCTCGACTCGGTCGCCAAGCAGGACGGCGACCCGGTCGAGGTCGTCGTGGTCGGCAACGGCTCCCCGGTCCCGGACGTCCCCGAAGGCGTCCGCACCATCGAGCTGCCCGAGAACCTCGGCATCCCCGGTGGCCGCAACGTCGGCATCGAGGCCTTCGGCCCCAGTGGCCGCGAGGTCGACATAATGCTCTTCCTCGACGACGACGGCCTCCTCGCCCACCAGGACACCGCCGAGCTGTGCCGCGAGGCCTTCGCGGCCGACCAGAAGCTCGGCATCGTCAGCTTCCGCATCGCCGACCCGGACACCGGCGTCACCCAGCGCCGGCACGTCCCGCGGCTGCGGGCCTCCGACCCGATGCGCTCCTCCCGGGTCACCACCTTCCTCGGCGGCGCCAACGCCGTCCGTACCCAGGTCTTCGCCGAAGTCGGCGCTCTGCCGGACGAGTTCTTCTACGCCCATGAGGAAACCGACCTGGCATGGCGGGCCCTCGACGCGGGCTGGATGATCGACTACCGGTCCGACATGGTGCTGTTCCACCCGACGACCGCGCCCTCGCGGCACGCGGTCTACCACCGCATGGTCGCCCGCAACCGCGTCTGGCTGGCCCGCCGCAACCTCCCCGCCCCCCTCGTCCCGGTCTATCTGGGCGTCTGGCTGCTGCTCACCCTCCTCCGCCGCCCCTCCCGCCCCGCGCTGCGGGCATGGTTCGGCGGATTCAGGGAAGGCTGGACCACTCCGTGCGGTCCCCGCACTCCCATGAAGTGGCGTACGGTGTGGCGGCTGACTCGACTGGGCCGACCTCCCGTCATCTGACAAGCTCGACCCTGAGAGCGACCGGGCCCACCGGCCCCTGGTTCATGCCATGCCCGCACAGGCTGCGCATCTCGAAGACGAAAGTTTCAACTGGTGAGTGAGACAACGCACGACGGCGGTGTTGCGGTGAGCGCACCTCCGTCGCCCGACGAGGGACTCACGGCGGCCCAGCTCGCCGCCAAGTACGGGCTGTCCGTGAGCGGCGCCCGCCCCTCGCTGTTCGAGTACATCCGCCAGCTCCGGGCCCGGCGGCACTTCATCCTCGCGTTCTCGCGGGCGAAGCTGACCGCCCAGTACAGCCAGGCGAAGCTCGGCCAGCTCTGGCAGGTGGCCACCCCGCTGCTCAACGCGGCCGTGTACTTCTTCATCTTCGGCCTGATCCTCCAGGCCGACCGCGGCATGGCCCGCGAGGTGTACATCCCGTTCCTGGTCACGGGCGTCTTCGTCTTCACCTTCACCCAGAGCTCGGTGATGGCGGGCGTACGCGCGGTCTCCGGCAACCTCGGCCTGGTGCGGGCCCTGCACTTCCCGCGCGCCTCGCTGCCCATCTCCTTCGCGCTCCAGCAGCTCCAGCAGCTGCTGTTCTCGATGATCGTGCTGTTCGCCGTCGCGATCGGCTTCGGCAGCTTCCCGAAGCTGAGCTGGCTGCTGATCCTCCCGGTACTGGCGCTCCAGTTCCTGTTCAACACCGGCCTGGCGCTGATCATGGCCCGCGCCGGCGCCGCGACCCCGGACCTGGCGCAGCTGATGCCGTTCGTGATGCGTACGTGGATGTACGCGTCCGGCGTGATGTTCTCCATCCCGATCATGCTGGAGGGCAAGCCGGAGTGGATCTCCACCGTCCTGCAGTGGAACCCGGCCGCGATCTACATGGATCTGATGCGCTTCGCCCTCATCGACGGCTACGGCTCCTCGAACCTGCCCGACCACGTCTGGGCGGCCGCGCTCGGCTGGGCCGTGCTGTTCGCCGTGGGCGGCTTCGTGTACTTCTGGAAGGCGGAGGAGAGGTACGGCCGTGGCTGACCAGAACAACGACGCGCACATCCCCACCGTCATCGCGGACGAACTGCACATCGTCTACCGCGTCAACGGCGCCAAGGCCGGCAAGGGCAGCGCCACCGCCGCCCTCAGCCGCATCCTGAAGCGCGGCTCCGACGATGCGGCGCGGGGCGTACGCAAGGTGCACGCCGTCCGCGGCGTCTCCTTCGTCGCCTACCGCGGCGAGGCCATCGGCCTGATCGGCTCCAACGGCTCCGGCAAGTCCACCTTGCTGCGCGCCATCGCCGGCCTGCTCCCGGCGGAGAAGGGCAGGGTCTACACCGACGGCCAGCCCTCGCTGCTCGGCGTGAACGCGGCGCTGATGAACGACCTGACCGGCGAGCGCAACGTCATATTGGGCGGGCTCGCCATGGGCATGTCCCGCGAGGAGATCAAGGAGCGGTACCAGCAGATCGTCGACTTCTCCGGCATCAACGAGAAGGGCGACTTCATCACGCTGCCGATGCGCACCTACTCGTCCGGTATGGCGGCCAGGCTGCGCTTCTCCATCGCCGCGGCCAAGGACCACGACGTCCTGATGATCGACGAGGCGCTGGCCACCGGCGACCGCAAGTTCCAGAAGCGCTCCGAGGAACGCATCCGCGAGCTGCGCAAGGAAGCCGGCACCGTGTTTCTCGTCAGTCACAACAACAAGTCGATCCGCGACACCTGCAACCGCGTCCTGTGGCTGGAACGCGGCGAGC
Organism: Streptomyces sp. cf386; assembly: GCF_900103585.1. GTDB lineage: Bacteria > Actinomycetota > Actinomycetes > Streptomycetales > Streptomycetaceae > Streptomyces. The sequence continues at coordinate 9,414 of NZ_FNHV01000018.1, read as the reverse complement.
TGCGGATGGACGGACCGACGGACGAGGTCCTCAAGGAGTACGAGAAGTTCACGGGCAAGTAGTCCACCCGGACATGGGCCGTACGGCCCAGCTCGCTTGACCGGGCCCCGCCGGAACTGCCCCGGCGGGGCCCCGCGTCTGCAAAGGAAACGTCAACTCCGGCTGGCCTTAGGAATCTTGGCGCCAATCGGTGCGTTGTTGTGATGTGCAGGACACCCCCACAGGCCCGGCCCCGTTGTACAACGTAAGCTGTACCGGTACCGAAACGCGGCAAGTGGGGCGATAAGGAACGACACCCTCCCGCAGGGCCACGGTGCGGACAGCCGGGCGGCGTGTCCGAAATAGTATGCATTGGGTCAGCGGTGTAGAACGGGAGATGTGACGGCAATGGCTACGGAAACTCCCCAGGTCAACGCAGCTGTCTGTGCCGTCCCCGCCCCAGGCAGTCAACGGTGACGGGACCAGGCGGGCGCGCGGGTGATCCGGAGCGCGGCACGCTCGACAAGGCCGCCACGGAGAACTTCCCCGTGGCGCCGTTCTTCCTGCCCAGGGCCTGGCGCGCCGACCTCATGGCCGTCTACGGCTTCGCCCGCCTCGTCGACGACATCGGTGACGGCGATCTCGCCCCCGGCGGCGCCGACGCCCGGCTGCTCGGTGTGTCGGCCGCGGACGCCGAGGACCGCCTGGTCCTCCTCGACGCCTTCGAGGCCGATCTGCGCCGCGTCTTCGACGGCACCCCGCGTCACCCGCTGCTCTGTCGCCTCCAGTCGACCGTCCGCCGTCGCTCGCTGATCCCCGAGCCCTTCCTCGGTCTGATCGCCGCCAACCGCCAGGACCAGCTCGTGGGGCGCTACGAGACCTACGACGACCTCCTTGCCTACTGCGAACTGTCCGCCAATCCCGTCGGCCGTCTCGTCCTCGCCGTCACGGGCACGGAGACGCCCGAGCGGATCCGCCGCTCCGACGCCGTGTGCACGGCGCTCCAGATCGTCGAGCACCTTCAGGACGTCGCCGAGGACCTCGGCCGTGACCGGATCTATCTGCCCGCCGCGGACATGAAGCACTTTCACGTCCAGGAAACCGACCTGGCGGTGAGAACCGCGGGCGCATCGGTGCGCGCGCTGGTTGCATACGAAGCCGAACGTGCCCAGAACCTCCTGAATGAAGGCACCCCTCTGGTGGGTAGCGTCCACGGCAGGCTCAAGCTGCTGCTCGCGGGTTTCGTGGCGGGGGGAAGGGCGGCAATCCACGCGATCGCCGCCGCCGAATACGACGTACTTCCCGGCCCGCCCAAGGCCAGCAAGCTCCAGTTGCTGCGTGAGGTGGGCGTGACTCTGCGAGGAGAGGGGTGATTCGGACCGTGGAGTCTGCACCACACGTGTCCGCACCGGTACTCGCCGCCTACAGCTACTGCGAGGCCGTCACCGGACAGCAGGCCCGAAACTTCGCCTACGGCATCCGACTGCTGCCCACGTCCAAGCGTCGCGCGATGTCGGCGCTGTACGCGTTCTCGCGCCGCGTCGACGACATCGGCGACGGCGCGCTGACCGGCGAGGTCAAGGCCGCCAGGCTCGAGGACACCCGGGAGCTGCTGACCCGGGTCCGCGACCGGGCGGTCGACGAGGACGACATCGACCCCGTGGCCGTGGCTCTCGCCCACGCCGCCGACACCTTCCCGATCCCGCTCGGCGGACTGGACGAGCTCATCGACGGTGTCCTGATGGACGTGCGCGGCGAGACCTACGAGACCTGGGACGACCTGAAGGTCTACTGCCGTTGTGTCGCGGGTGCCATCGGGCGCCTCTCGCTCGGTGTGTTCGGCACGGAACCGGGGGCGCGCGGCGCCGAGCGCGCGCCCGAGTATGCCGACACGCTCGGGCTCGCGCTGCAACTCACCAACATCCTGCGGGACGTCCGTGAGGACGCCGAGGGCGGGCGCACCTATCTGCCCTCCGACGACCTCGCCAAATTCGGCTGCTCGGCCGGCTTCAGCGGGCCGACACCACCGGAGGGCTCCGACTTCGCGGGCCTCGTGCACTTCGAAGTGCGTAGGGCCCGCGCCCTTTTCGCCGAGGGCTACCGGCTGCTCCCCATGCTCGACCGGCGCAGCGGCGCCTGTGTCGCCGCCATGGCCGGCATCTACCGCCGCCTCCTGGACCGCATCGAGCGCCACCCGGAGGCCGTGCTGCGCGGCCGGGTCTCCCTGCCCGGACGTGAGAAGGCGTACGTCGCCGTGCGTGGCCTGAGCGGTCTGGACACCCGGTATGTGAGCCGTCGTACCGTCAGGAGGCGCGCCTGATGGACATTCCGGTCCAAGGTGATGCCGCCGGAGAAAAGTGGTGGGCAACCCTCCGCTGCCGTGTCGCGTCCCTGACTGAGACGACCGGCCGTGCACCGTTCAAGCACCAGCACGGTGGTCGCGCAGGGGAGGGTGCACGATGACCGACGGCATGCGGCCCGAAGGGGCGCTCGCGGACATCTCCGGACGCTCCGGGAGGGACGCCGTCGTGATCGGCGGCGGGCTCGCCGGCATCACCGCCGCGCTCGCGCTCGCCGACGCCGGAGTGCGCGTCACCCTGATCGAGGGCAGGCCGAGGCTCGGTGGCCTGGCCTTCTCCTTCCAGCGCGGCGACCTCACCATCGACAACGGACAGCACGTGTACCTGCGCTGCTGCACCGCCTACCGCTGGTTCCTCGACCGCATCGAGGGGACGGCGCTGGCGCCGCTGCAGGATCGTCTCGACGTGCCCGTACTCGACGTCGCGCGGCCCGAGGGGCGGCGGCTCGGCAGGCTGCGGCGCGACGCCCTGCCCGTACCCCTGCACCTGGGCCGGAGCCTGGCGACGTATCCGCACCTTTCCCTCGCCGAACGCGCGGGCGTAGGGCGGGCCGCGCTCGCGCTCAAGGGGCTCGACCTCGCCGATCCGACCCTGGACACGCAGGACTTCGGCAGTTGGCTGGCCGCGCACGGTCAGTCGGCGCGTGCCGTCGAGGCCCTGTGGGACCTGGTCGGGGTCGCCACTCTCAACGCGGTCGCGGGCGACGCCTCGCTGGGGCTCGCCGCGATGGTGTTCAAGACCGGTCTGCTGTCCGACCCGGGCGCGGCCGACATCGGCTGGGCGCACGTCCCGCTGGGCGATCTGCATGACCGGCTGGCCCGCAAGGCGCTCGACTCGGCGGGCGTTCGTATCGAGGTCCGTACACGCGTCACCTCCATCTCTAATGACGAGAACGGACGCCTACGCGTTCAGGTTCCCGGCGAGACGCTCCCGGCGGACACGGTCGTGCTCGCCGTCGCCCAGCGCGAGGCGTACGACCTGCTGCCCGACGGCGCCCTGGACGCCCCGGAGCAGCTCCTCGAGATCGGTACCGCGCCGATCCTCAACGTCCATGTCGTCTACGACCGCAAGGTGCTCAGCAGGCCGTTCTTCGCGGCCCTCGGCACCCCCGTGCAGTGGGTCTTCGACCGGACCGACGCCTCCGGGCTGCGGGACGGCCAGTACCTCGCCCTGTCCCAGTCGGCCGCGCGGGACGAGATCGACGAACCCGTCGCCGAGCTGCGCGAACGGTATCTGCCCGAGCTGGAGCGGCTGTTGCCCAGGGCGCGCGGCGCGGAAGTGAAGGACTTCTTCGTGACCAGGGAGCGCACAGCGACGTTCGCTCCCACCCCCGGCGTCGGACGGCTGCGGCCCGGCGCCCGTACCAAAGTCCCCGGCCTCTACTTGGCCGGTGCGTGGACCGCCACAGGGTGGCCCGCGACCATGGAGAGTGCGGTCCGCAGTGGCGTGAGTGCGGCCGACGCCGCGCTGAGTGCCCTGGGCCGGCCCCGCCCCAGCCATCTCTTCGACGTCGAGGAGGCGGCGTGATGCTCAACCGGCACACGGCGGCAGGCCCCCGCACCCCCGGTACCGCAACAAGAGGAGAGACTGTGCCCACTGTGCCCCCGGCCTCGAAGGCCGTTTCAGAGACCGCGGTGGACGTGACCGCGCTCCTGGAGCGCGGTCGGACCCTGGCCACACCGGTACTGCGGGCGGCGATCGACCGCCTGGCCGCTCCCATGGACACCGTTTCCGCCTACCACTTCGGCTGGATCGACGCCGACGGCAACCCCACGGCCGGCGACGGCGGCAAGGCCGTGCGCCCCGCCCTCGCGGTGCTCTCCGCCGAGGTCACCGGCGCCGCGCCCGAGGTCGGCATCCCCGGCGCGGTCGCCGTCGAGCTGGTCCACAACTTCTCGCTCCTGCACGACGACCTGATGGACGGCGACGAACAGCGCCGCCACCGTGACACCGTCTGGAAGGTGCACGGCCCCGCCCAGGCCATCCTCGTCGGTGACGCCCTGTTCGCCCTGGCCAACGAGGTCCTGCTGGAGCTCGGCACCGTCGAGGCCGGCCGCGCCACCCGCCGCCTGACCACCGCCACCCGTGCCCTGATCGACGGTCAGGCGCAGGACATCTCCTACGAGCACCGCGATCGCGTCAGCGTCGAGGAGTGCCTGGAGATGGAGGGCAACAAGACCGGCGCCCTGCTCGCCTGCGCCAGCTCCATCGGCGCGGTGCTCGGCGGCGCCGACGACCGCACCGCCGACACCCTGGAGAAGTACGGCTACCACCTGGGCCTCGCCTTCCAGGCCGTCGACGACCTCCTCGGCATCTGGGGCGACCCGGTCTCCACCGGCAAGCAGACCTGGAGCGACCTGCGCCAGCGTAAGAAGTCCCTGCCGGTCGTGGCCGCGCTCGCCGCGGGCGGCCCCGCCTCCGAGCGGCTCGGCGAGATCCTCGCCGCCGACGCCAAGAGCAGCGACTTCGAGAACTTCTCCGAGGAGGAGTTCGCCGCCCGCGCCGCCCTCATCGAGGAGGCCGGCGGCCGCGAGTGGACCGCCGACGAGGCACGCCGTCAGCACACCATCGCCGTCGGGGCCCTCGACGCCGTCGACATGCCCGAGCAGGTGCGGGCGCGGTTCACGGCACTCGCCGACTTCGTCGTCGTACGAAAGAGATGATCACCACCGGGCGAAAAGAGATGATCAGTATCGGTCGAATAGCCCTCGCGTAGTCGCCGGCCGGTGTCGCTGGAACAAGCGCACCGGCCGACGGCGGACCCGCAGCAGACGCACTACCAGGAGCACTGCACGAAGGGGAAGCCATGACAGCGACGACCGACGGAAGCACCGGGGCACTGCCACCCCGGGCAGCCGCGGCCAGCGACACCGACACCGAGAACCCCGTGGCGGCCGGGGTGCACGAAGCCGCCGTACACGCGGTCCAGCGCGCCACCGACTTCCTGCTGGCGAAGCAGGACGCCCAGGGCTGGTGGAAGGGCGACCTCGAGACGAACGTCACGATGGACGCCGAGGATCTGCTGCTCCGTCAGTTCCTGGGCATCCGCGACGAGAAGACCACGCAGGCCGCCGCGCTCTTCATCCGCGGCGAGCAGCGCGAGGACGGCACCTGGGGCACCTTCTACGGCGCGCCCGGCGAACTCTCCACGACCATCGAGGCGTACGTCGCCCTCCGCCTGGCCGGCGACCCGCCGGACGCCCCGCACATGGCCCGGGCCTCCGCCTGGATCCGTGAGCAGGGCGGCATCGCCGCCTCCCGGGTCTTCACCCGGATCTGGCTGGCCCTGTTCGGCTGGTGGAAGTGGGAGGACCTGCCCGAACTCCCGCCGGAGCTCATCTACTTCCCCAAGTGGTTCCCGCTCAACATCTACGACTTCGGCTGCTGGGCCCGGCAGACCATCGTCCCGCTGACGATCGTCTCCGCGAAGCGCCCGGTACGCCCCGCGCCCTTCCCGCTCGACGAACTCCACACGGACCCGGCGAACCCCGACCCGGCCAAGCCCCTCGCTCCGGCGGCCAGTTGGGACGGAGCCTTCCAGCGGCTCGACAAGGCGCTGCACCAGCTGCGCAAGGTCGCCCCGCGCAGGCTGCGCAGAGCCGCCATGAACAGCGCCGCCCGCTGGATCATCGAGCGGCAGGAGAACGACGGCTGCTGGGGCGGCATCCAGCCGCCGGCGGTGTACTCGATCATCGCCCTGCGCCTGCTCGGCTACGACCTCGAACACCCCGTGATGCGTGAGGGGTTGGCGTCGCTGGACCGCTTCGCCGTCTGGCGCGCGGACGGGGCGCGGATGATCGAGGCCTGCCAGTCGCCGGTCTGGGACACCTGCCTGGCGACCATCGCGCTCGTCGACGCGGGCGTGCCGGCCGACCATCCGCAGCTCGTCAAGGCCGCGGACTGGATGCTGGGCGAGGAGATCGTCCGCCCCGGGGACTGGGCCGTGAAGCGTCCCCAACTGCCCCCCGGCGGCTGGGCGTTCGAGTTCCACAACGACAACTACCCGGACATCGACGACACCGCCGAGGTGGTCCTCGCGCTGCGCCGGGTCAGGCACCACGACCCGGAGCGGGCGGAGCGGGCGATCGGCCGCGGGGTGCGCTGGAACCTTGGGATGCAGTCGAGAAACGGGGCGTGGGGCGCGTTCGACGTCGACAACACCAGCCCGTTCCCCAACCGGCTGCCGTTCTGCGACTTCGGTGAGGTGATCGACCCGCCGTCGGCGGACGTCACCGCGCACGTCGTAGAGATGCTCGCCGTCGAGGGCCTCGCCCACGACCCGCGCACCCGGCGCGGCATCCAGTGGCTGCTCGCCGAGCAGGAGCCGGATGGCTCATGGTTCGGGCGCTGGGGAGTGAACTACGTCTACGGCACCGGATCGGTCGTACCGGCCCTGGTGGCCGCCGGCTTCCCGGGCTCGCACCCGGCGATCCGCCGCGCCGTGACCTGGCTGGAGTCCGTCCAGAACGACGACGGCGGCTGGGGCGAGGACCTGCGCTCCTACAAGTACGTCAAGGAGTGGAGCGGCAAGGGCGCCTCGACCGCCTCGCAGACCGCGTGGGCGCTGATGGCCCTGCTGGCGGCGGGGGAGCAGGACGCCAAGGCCGTCGAGCGCGGCATCGAGTGGCTCGCGGCCACCCAGCTGGAGGACGGCTCCTGGGACGAGCCGTACTTCACCGGCACCGGGTTCCCCTGGGACTTCTCGATCAACTACCACCTCTACCGGCAGGTCTTCCCGCTCACCGCGCTCGGCCGGTACGTCCACGGAGAGCCCTTCGCCGACCGGCCCGGGAAGCCCACCGCGGCCGGGAAACCGCTCGCCGAGGCCAAGGGGAGCTGATGAGCCCGCAGTCCGCCCCGGCCCCGCTGCTGATCGCCTGCGCGCTCGGCATCGAGCAGTTCGCCCTGCGCACGGGCGAGCGCGGCGGGGCGGGCGGGCCGGTCACCGTGCTCCGTACGGGCATGGGGCCCCGGGCGGCCGAACGCTCCGTCACCCGAATGCTGGCCGATCCGGCCCTCAGCGGGGCCGCCGTGCTCGCCACGGGCTTCTGTGCGGGGCTCGCTCCCGGGATGCACCCCGGCGATCTGGTCGTCGCCGAGGAAACCCGGGATCCGGCGGGAACCATTCCGTGCGTGGGGACCGACCTACTCGTCAAAGAGCTGGTGCGCGCCGTCCCCGGCCGCACCGTCCACACCGGACCACTCACCGGCTCCGATCACGTCATCCGCGGTCAGGAACGGTCCGACCTGCTCTCGACCGGCGCAATCGCGGTCGACATGGAGTCGGCGGCCACGCTCCTGAGCGCCGTACGCACGGGCGAGCGCCCGGTTGCGGCCGTCCGGGTGGTCGTGGACGCTCCAGAACATGAACTCGTCCGGATCGGCACGTTGCGCGGTGGAATATCTGCTTTCCGCGTCCTTCGTTCCGTCCTGCCCGCTTTCTTCGAATGGCACCGTTCTTTGCTGCTCCCCAGGAGGTGAGCCAGATGGCCATGCCGCTGCGTCAGTCCATCAAGGTCGCTACTTACTTGGCCGAACAGAAGCTCCGCAGGCGGGACAAGTTTCCGCTCATCGTAGAGCTGGAACCGCTCTTCGCCTGCAACCTCAAGTGTGAGGGCTGCGGCAAGATCCAGCACCCGGCCGGAGTGCTGAAGCAGCGCATGCCCGTCGCGCAGGCCGTGGGGGCGGTGCTCGAATCCGGTGCGCCGATGGTGTCCATCGCCGGCGGCGAGCCCCTGATGCACCCTCAGATCGACGAGATCGTGCGGCAGTTGGTGGCCAAGCGGAAATACGTCTTCCTGTGCACCAACGCCATGCTGCTGCGCAAGAAGATGGACAAGTTCACGCCCTCGCCGTACTTCGCGTTCGCCGTGCACATCGACGGCCTGCGCGAGCGCCACGACGAGTCCGTGGCGAAGGAGGGCGTGTTCGACGAGGCGGTGGAGGCCATCAAGGAGGCCAAGAGCCGCGGCTTCCGGGTCACCACCAACTCCACCTTCTTCAACACCGACACCCCGCAGACGATCATCGAGGTCCTCAACTACCTCAACGACGACCTCAAGGTCGACGAGATGATGATCTCGCCCGCCTACGCCTACGAGAAGGCCCCGGACCAGGAGCACTTCCTCGGCGTCGAGCAGACCCGCGAACTGTTCAAGAAGGCCTTCGCGGGTGGCAACCGGCGCAAGTGGCGGCTCAACCACTCCCCGCTCTTCCTGGACTTCCTGGAGGGCAAGGTCGACTTCCCGTGCACCGCGTGGGCGATCCCGAACTACTCGCTGTTCGGCTGGCAGCGCCCCTGCTACCTGATGAGCGACGGGTACGTCCCCACCTACCGGGAGCTGATCGAGGAGACCGACTGGGACAAGTACGGCCGCGGCAAGGACCCGCGCTGCGCCAACTGCATGGCGCACTGCGGCTACGAGCCGACCGCCGTCCTCGCCACCATGGGCTCGCTCAAGGAGTCGCTGCGCGCCATGCGCGAGACGGTCTCCGGGAACCGGGAGTGACAGCATGACCGCCATCTCCTTGGGCGTCCCCGAGGTACCGGTCCGGCCGATCGCCGAGCGGCGTGTGTCGCGGCAGATCCAGGTCGGTCCGGTGGCGGTCGGGGGCGGGGCCCCGGTGTCGGTCCAGTCGATGACGACGACGCGTACGTCGGACATCGGTGCCACTCTCCAGCAGATCGCCGAGCTCACGGCGTCCGGCTGCCAGATCGTGCGGGTGGCCTGTCCGACGCAGGACGACGCGGACGCGCTCTCGACGATCGCCCGCAAGTCGCAGATCCCGGTGATCGCGGACATCCACTTCCAGCCGAAGTACGTCTTCGCGGCGATCGAGGCGGGCTGTGCGGCGGTCCGTGTGAACCCCGGCAACATCAAGCAGTTCGACGACAAGGTCAAGGAGATCGCGCGGGCGGCCAAGGACCACGGCACGCCGATCCGGATCGGCGTCAACGCGGGTTCGCTGGACCGGCGTCTGCTGCAGAAGTACGGCAAGGCGACGCCCGAGGCCCTGGTCGAGTCGGCCCTGTGGGAGGCGTCGCTCTTCGAGGAGCACGACTTCCGGGACATCA
>NZ_FNHV01000006.1 GCF_900103585.1 Streptomyces sp. cf386 | reverse complement strand
CTCGAACCAGACGACTTTGCCGGTGCTGAGGCGGGTGGCGCCCCAGCGGCGGGCGAGTCGGTTGACGAGGTAGAGGCCGCGTCCGCCTTCGTCGGTGGCGCGGGCTTGGCGCAACCGCGGCAACTGCGGTACGTCGTCGCCGACTTCGCAGCGCAGGACGTCGGTGCGTAGCAGGCGCAGGGTGACGGGTCGGGTGGCGTAGCGGACGGCGTTGGTGACGACTTCGCTGACGAGGAGTTCGACGGAGTCGGTGAGTTCTTCCAGTCCCCAGCGGGCCAGGGCGCGTCGGGCGAGGCGGCGGGCGCGGCCGGGGGCGGCGTCTTCGGGCTCGAGGAACCAGTAGGCGACGTCGCTGGGGGCGATGCCGTCGAAGCGGGCGGCGAGCAGGGCGATGTCGTCGTCGCGGTCGCCGGGGCCGAGCATGTCGAGGACTTCGTCGCAGAGGGCTTCGAGGGGCGGGGGGTGGTCGGGTCCGGTGAGCTGGGCGGTCGCGGCGAGCTTTTCGCGTAGTTGCTCTATGCCGGTCCAGACGTCGCGCAGCCGGGACTCGACCAGGCCGTCGGTGTACAGAAGCAGCGTCGCTCCGGCCGGCGCGTCCAGTTCCACGGCCTCGAAGTCGACGCCGCCGACGCCGATCGGGGCGCCCGCGGGAACGCGGAGTACTTCTGCCCGGCCGCCGAGGTGGAGCAGGACGGGTGGTGGGTGGCCGGCGTTGGCGATGGTGATGCGGTGGGATACGGGGTCGTAGACGGCGTACAGGCAGGTGGCCATGCGGTCGGTGCCCAGGCGTTGGGCCTGTTCGTCGAGGTGGTGGAGGACTTCTTGTGGGGGCAGGTCGAGGCCGGCGAGGGTCTGGGCGGTGGTGCGCAGTTGGCCCATGATCGCGGCCGAGGTCATGGAGTGGCCCATGACGTCGCCGACGACCAGGGCGACGCGGCTGCCGGGCAGGGGGATCGCGTCGTACCAGTCGCCGCCGACGCGGGCGGTTTCGGCGGCGGGGAGGTAGCGGGAGGCGAGCCGGACGCCGGTGGGGCGGGGGAGTGTTTCGGGCAGCATGGTGCGCTGGAGTTCGTCGGCGATGTAGGCCTCGCGGCCGTAGAGGACGGCTTTGTCGATGCCGAGGGCGCTGTGGGTGGCGAGTTGGGCGGCGACGAGGAGGTCGTCGGGTTCGAAGGCGAGGCGGTCGGGGCGGCGTAGGAAGACGGCGGCGCCGATGACGCGGCGGCGGCCTCGTAGGGGGGCGAGGATGGCGCGTTGTCCGTCGGGGATGATCAGTTCGCCGTCGTCGCCGAGGAGTTCGGGCAGGGCGGCGCGGGCTGCGGGTGCGTCGGCGAAGACGGGGCGTACGCCGCGCAGGACCTCGGCGAGCGCGCCGCCGGGGCGGACCTCGCACAACTCGGCGGTCAGGGCCGACAACTCGGCCAGCTCCGTCGGCTCCGGCTGGGCCTGCGCGGGCAGGAAGCCGCCGTCGGTGTCCCGTTCCTCGGGGATGCGGTCCGTGCGGCGCAGGCGCAGGACGACGGGGCCGGTGGGCCGTTCGTCGCCGACGGGGAGGGGGTCGCGCAGGTAGACGAGGATCGCGTCGGAGAAGGTCGGCACGGTCGCCCGGCACAGCCCCATCACGATCTCGTCCAGGTCGATACCGCGCGCGATCCGCCGGGTCGCGGCGCCGACGAAGCGCAGCCGGTCACCGTCCCGGCGCATCGGCGTGGGCCGCCCGGGCGTCACGCCCTGCCCGGTGCGCCGCTCGGCGGACGCCTGCGACTGCTCGGTGCCAGGCTGGGGCGGTATGGCCTCCGTCACGGGCCGCGGCCGGTGTGTGTCGGGCTCGGCGGCGACGGAGGGCTGTGAGTGCTCGGGGCCGTTGCCGGCGATGACTGGGGGCTCCTTGCTCGGGCCGGACGGCGTGGTGGTGCCCGGCGTGGAGGGGGTCTCTCCGGCGCGCGCCTGTACGGGTAAGGCGGCGCTGCCGCCGCGGGCGCCGTCGCCAGGGTTGTGCGACGGCGTGGAGTGCCTCGTCGACGGTGTCGAGGAACGCACAAGCGCCCCGCGGGACTCCGCGGGGTCGACGCCCGTCTCGGGGCGTTCGAAGGAGGTCGGCTGCTCCGTCACGCCTTTCGAATCCATCCGTCCGGGGCTGCGCGCCATGCGTGCAGTTCGTCCCGCCGAAACTCCGATACCCGGAATACATGCCCCAGGAACGGAATTCCCGCGTGGCCAGAGGCAGTTCCTGTGCCGCCGGTCGACCGTCTGGCCGTACCGGCGTTGCCCTGGTAACCCTCGCTCACGTCCTGCCGCCCCTCGGTGACGATCGGTCAAGCCCGGCGCGCACTCCGGTAGTTGCTCTTGCGCGCCCTTGCGGAGGACGATCCTACGTTTGTTGCCCGGGGGCGCATCAAGAGTCTCATGAGGACAGGTGCGCGGGCGTGCGATCCCAGTCCTCAGGCAAAGAAGGTACAGCCCAGGAGGGATCCGGGCGCCAGTGCGGCCAACCGTCGGCGAACGGAGGCCCCCAGGCGCGGATCACCTCCACCGCCTCCCGCCCCGCCTCCCGCACCCGCGCGGCGAGCCGTGCGTCGATCAGCCCGTCCCGCTGGGCCTGCGCGAACTCGTCCTCGTCCCGCCAGTGCCAACTGCGGTCCGGGTGCACGGAGATGTCGAGGAAGTGGTCCTCGGAGTCCACCCCGCCCGCCCAACGGGCCAGTGGTTCCTCAAGGTTCACGTACCAGTTCTTGAACTGCCACCCTGGATCCCAGAACAACCACACCGACCAGGGCTCGCCGGGCCGAGCGAGCTTCAGCACCCCGGTCCCGAACCAGCGGTCGCGCTGGACGGAACGCGGCTTGGTGTACCGCGTCTCAAGGGGCTCCAAGTGCACCGATGTTCCATCGGCCAGCACCGGCTTGACGCACTCCGTGCCCGGAGCCAGCCATACGGCGAGAAGCTCGTCGTCGTCCCGTACGACGGTGACGGGACGCGCGATGTGGAAGCGGCGGCCGGCGTTCTCCCGGTACCGCCACAGGATCTGCGTCCCGGGCGCCCAGAAGCCCGTCGAGCCGCCCGCTTCCACTTCCGTCGTCACCGCTCCACCGTCTGCCATGAACAGATATTAGGTGCCACAGGCATACGACGCTGCGACACGTGTCATGGTTCACGCCCGCAGCGACCTTCCGGCGACGAAGGGTTACGGCCGTGTCATCCGCAGGACATCAAGGGCCTCGTCCAGCTGCTGAAGCGTGAGGTCACCGCGCTCCACGTACCCGTTCTCCAGGACGACTTGGCGGATCGTCCGCCGCTCCGCGAGCGCCTTCTTGGCGACCTTGGCGGCCTCCTCGTACCCGATGTACTTGTTGAGCGGCGTGACCACGGAGGGTGACGACTCGGCGTACTCCAGCGCCCGTTCGCGGTGGGCGACGATGCCGTCGACGGTGCGGTCGGCCAGCAGCCGGGAGGCGTTGGCGAGCAGCCGGATCGACTCCAGGACGTTCCTTGCGATGACCGGAAGCATCACGTTCAGCTCGAAGTTTCCGGCGGCTCCGGCGGTGGCCACGGTGGCGTCGTTGCCGATGACCTGTGCGGCGACCATGAGGACGGCCTCGGGGATGACGGGGTTGACCTTGCCGGGCATGATCGAGGACCCCGGCTGGAGGTCGGGGAGGGAGATCTCGGCGAGCCCGGTGCGCGGACCGGACGACATCCACCGCAGGTCGTTCGCGATCTTCGTGAGGCCCACCGCGATGGTCCTGAGCTGCCCGCTGGTCTCGACGATGCCGTCACGAGCGCCCTGCGCCTCGAAGTGGTCCCGCGCCTCGGTGAGCGGCAGCCCGGTGACGCGGGCCACCTCCTCGATGACGGCGGCGGAGAAGCCTGGGGGCGTGTTGATGCCGGTGCCCACCGCCGTGCCGCCGAGGGGGAGTTCGGCGAGGCGGGGGAGGGAGGCGTGCAGCCGCTCGACGCCGTACCGGATCTGGGCGGCGTAACCGCCGAACTCCTGGCCGAGCGTCACGGGCGTGGCGTCCATGAGATGGGTCCGCCCCGACTTCACGACATCGGCGAACTCCTCGGCCTTGCGCTCCAGTGCGGCGGCGAGGTGCTCCAGGGCCGGGACCAGGTCGCGGGTGACGGCGGCGGTGGCGGCGATGTGGATGGAGGACGGGAAGACGTCGTTGGAGGACTGCGAGGCGTTGACGTGGTCGTTGGGGTGGACGTCCCGCCCGAGCCGCTCGGTGGCGAGTGTGGCGATGACCTCGTTGGTGTTCATGTTGGACGAGGTGCCGGACCCGGTCTGGAACACGTCGATCGGGAAGTGCTCGTCCCACCGCCCCCCGGCGACCTCGACCGCCGCATCCTGGATCGCCTCGGCGATGTCCTTGTCGAGCACGCCGAGGCGCGCGTTCACGGCCGCGGCGGCCCCCTTGATCCGGGCGAGGGCCTCGATGTGGGCCCGTTCGATGCGCTGCCCGGAGATGGGGAAGTTCTCGACGGCACGCTGGGTCTGCGCCCGCCACTTGGCGTCCGCCGGGACGCGGACCTCGCCCATGGAGTCGTGCTCGATGCGGTAGTCGCTCATACCTGGGTAAGCATGGCGTGCGGCGGGGTTGTTCCTGGGCTTGGCCCATTCGTGGCTCGCCCGAGGATTTTCGCCCCCGCCGCCCCTAAGGGGCCTCGTCCTCAAACGCCGGACGGGCTGAACTGCTCAGCCCGTCCGGCGTTTGAGGAGCGGGGTTTCCCGCCGCACCCAAGGAACTACGCCAGCCCCGGTCCCCGCACCGGAATCGACGTGAACGTCGGCGCCGGCGCCGGGTCCTGGAAGAAGTCGTTGCCCTTGTCGTCGACCACGATGAACGCCGGGAAGTCCTCGACCTCGATCTTCCAGACGGCCTCCATGCCGAGCTCCTCGTACTCGACGACCTCGACCTTCTTGATGCAGTCCTGGGCGAGGCGGGCGGCGGGGCCGCCGATGGAGCCGAGGTAGAAGCCGCCGTGGGAGTCGCACGCGTCGGTGACCTGCTTGCTGCGGTTGCCCTTGGCCAGCATGACCTTGGAGCCGCCCGCCGCCTGGAACTGCTCGACGTAGCTGTCCATACGACCGGCCGTCGTCGGGCCGAACGAGCCGGAGGCGTAGCCCTCGGGGGTCTTCGCGGGCCCGGCGTAGTACACCGGGTGGTCCTTCAGGTACTGCGGCATCTCCTCGCCCGCGTCCAGCCGCTCCTTGATCTTGGCGTGCGCGATGTCACGGGCCACGACCAGCGGGCCGGTGAGGGAAAGCCGGGTCTTCACCGGGTACTTGGTGAGCTCGGCGAGGATGTCGTCCATCGGCTGGTTGAGGTCGATCCTGACGACGTCGGAGGACTCGTCCAGGTGCTCGTCGGTCGTCTCCGGCAGGAACCGCGCCGGGTCCGTCTCCAACTGCTCCAGGAAGACGCCCTCGGCGGTGATCTTCGCGACGGCCTGACGGTCGGCGGAGCAGGAGACGGCGATGGCGACCGGGCAGGAGGCGCCGTGCCGGGGCAGGCGCACCACGCGCACGTCGTGGCAGAAGTACTTGCCGCCGAACTGTGCCCCGATCCCGATCTTCTGCGTGAGCTCGAAGACCTTGTCCTCCAGCTCCTTGTCCCGGAAGCCGTGCCCGAGCGGCGAGCCCTCGGCCGGGATCTCGTCCAGGTAGTGCGCGGAGGCGTACTTCGCGGTCTTCAGCGCGTACTCGGCGGACGTACCGCCGACGACGATCGCCAGGTGGTACGGCGGGCAGGCGGCCGTACCCAGCGAGCGGATCTTCTCCTCCAGGAACTTCATCATGGAGGCCTCGTTCAGGACGGCCTTCGTCTCCTGGTACAGGAAGGACTTGTTGGCCGAGCCGCCGCCCTTCGCCATGAAGAGGAACTTGTAGGCGCCGCCGTCGGTGGCGTACAGCTCGATCTGGGCGGGGAGGTTGGAGCCGGTGTTCTTCTCGTCCCACATGGTGAGCGGGGCCATCTGCGAGTAGCGCAGGTTGAGGTTCAGGTACGCGTCGTAGATGCCGCGCGACAGGGCCTCTTCGTCGCCGCCCTCGGTCAGCACGTTCTGCCCGCGCTTGCCCATGACGATCGCCGTACCGGTGTCCTGGCACATCGGCAGGACGCCCGCCGCCGCGATGTTCGCGTTCTTCAGCAGGTCCAGCGCGACGAACTTGTCGTTGCTGGAGGCTTCCGGGTCGTCGATGATGCGCCGCAGCTGGGCGAGGTGCGCGGGCCGCAGGTAGTGCTGGATGTCGTGGATGGCCTCCTCGGCCAGCTTGCGCAGCGCCTCGGGCTCCACCTTGAGGAACGTCCGCCCGTCGGCCTCGAAGGTGGAGACACCTTCGGAGGTCACCAGCCGGTACGGGGTGGTGTCCTCTCCCATGGGGAGCAGATCGGTGTACGCGAACTCAGGCATGTCGCCCATTCCTCACTAAACAGACAGCGCGGCCAGCCTCCATTGGCAAGCGTCCACCAGCGTAGAACCTGGCGCTGACGGCGAGCTTGTGAGGTAAGGCTCAGTTCGATGCCCGGTGGGTGATCCGGACAGGGGCTATCGCGATCTATCGTGTTTGGGTACGCTGCTGTGGTGGACCTTCAGAAGCAGACCGCGCCCGCTGCCCGCACCGAGCTCCGCGCCTCCGACGCCGACCGCGACCGGATCGCCGACATCCTGCGCGACGCCCTGGCCGAGGGCCGCCTCACCGCCGACGAGCACGCCGAGCGGGTCGAGGGCGTGCTGGCGGCCAAGACGGTCGGCGAACTGGACGCGTTCATACGGGACCTGCCCGCCGCCCACCAGCGCCGCGCACCCCACCTCCCGCCCCCCGGCCGCCCCGCCCCCGCCGCGATCCCCGCCGACCCCGACGACAACGTGGTCGCGGTCTTCAGTAGCGCCGTCCGCAAGGGCCGCTGGCGCGCGGGCCGCCGTATCCACGCGTACGCGATCTTCGGCAGTGTGGAGATAGATCTCAGCGAGGCGCTCTTCGAGTACCAGCACGTCGTGATCCGCGCGTTCTCGGTCTTCGGCAGCGTCGAGGTCCGCGTCCCGGAGAACGTCTCGCTGCGTGGCGCGGGCGGCGGTGTCCTCGGCAGTTTCGAGGTGGACGCGCTCGACGCGGAGGACCCCGAGGCGCCGATCGTCCACGTCGACGGCTGGGCCGTGCTCGGCAGCATCGAGGGCAGGGCGAAGCGGGGGAGGCTCGTCGCGGACATTCTGGATCGTGTGCAGCGCAAGGTCGACAAGGGTTTGCGCAAGCATCTGGATCATTGACGGTTGTGAAGAGAACCGGCCTCCACGGGCCCGTGTTCCGCTCGCGGTCGTCGCACAGCAGCGCGCAGTACCCCCCGAAATCCAGCGGTTCGGAACTGACTGCATAGGCGCGCGTACAGCGGGTAGACCTTGCTGCATCGTCTCTCGCTCGCGAAGCCGTCGTCAGGAGTAGACCGTGCTGCAACCGCCGCATTCGTCCCTGCAGGTAGCTGCCGTTCCGGCCCAGCGGGTGCCAGTGCGAGACAGGGACCAAGACGCCCCATGGCACACAGAGGCCGTGTGCCGCCGCGACGAGGCCGGCCTGTTCTTCGCCCCCTCCAAAGAGCCCACCGCGGCCCGCCTCTCCCGTGAGGAGGCGGCCAAGCGGGTCTGCGCCCGCTGTCCGGTCATGGTCGAGTGCCGCGAACACGCCCTCCTCCAGCCCGAGCCCTACGGCGTCTGGGGCGGCCTCACCGCCGCGGAACGCCGAGTGGTCCTGGCGAGGCGCCGCCGCCGCGACATGGAACTGAAGAAGGCGACGAGGACGACGGACCGGATAGCACAGGCGGGCTGAGAAGCAATGACGAAGAAGGCGCCCCCTCCGCACCGGGGGCGCCCTCTTCGGCTGTGCAGTTCTGTCAGGGGGCGCGGTCAGGAACTGCGCGACCAGCCACGAATCACCCGCAGCCGCCGACGGTCCGCAGTTCCCGAGCTGCTAGGCGCCACCCACTAGTTCGCGCGGTCGAACCACTACTTCGCGCGGTCGAAGTCGATCGCGCTGTACGCCCGCAGCTTGCTCAACCGGTGCTCGGAATCGATCTTCCGCACCGTCCCCGACTTCGACCGCATCACGATCGAGTCGGTCGTCGCGGTCTCCGACCGGTACCGCACACCACGCAGCAACTCGCCGTCGGTGATACCGGTCGCGACGAAGAACACGTTGTCCCCGGCGACCAGGTCATCGGTCAGCAGCACCCGATCCAGGTCGTGCCCGGCATCGATCGCCCGCTGGCGCTCCTCGTCGTCCTTGGGCCACAGCTTGCCCTGGATGGTCCCGCCGAGACACTTCACGGCACACGCCGAGATGATGCCCTCCGGCGTACCGCCGATACCGAGCAGCATGTCGACGCCGGTGCCCTCACGCAGCGCGTAGATCGACCCCGCGACATCGCCGTCGGAGATCAGCTTGATGCGTGCGCCGGCGTCCCGGATCTCCTTGATGATGCCTTCGTGCCGAGGCCGGTCGAGGATGACCACGGTGACGTCCTCCGGCGTCGACCGCTTCGCCTTCGCGACCCGGCGGATGTTGACGGACACGGGCGCGTTGATGTCGACGAAGTCGGCGGCCTCGGGACCGGTGACGAGCTTGTCCATGTAGAACACGGCGGACGGGTCGAACATGGAGCCGCGATCCGCAGCCGCGAGGACGGCGATCGCGTTCGGCATGCCCTTCGCGGTCAGTGTGGTCCCGTCGATCGGATCGACGGCGATGTCGCATTCGGGACCGGTGCCGTCGCCGACCCGCTCCCCGTTGAAGAGCATGGGCGCCTCGTCCTTCTCGCCCTCGCCGATGACGACGACGCCGTTCATCGAGACGGTGGAGACGAGACTGCGCATGGCACGTACGGCGGCTCCGTCGGCGCCGTTCTTGTCCCCGCGCCCGACCCAGCGACCCGCGGCCATGGCGGCGGCCTCGGTGACGCGGACGAGTTCCAGGGCGAGGTTGCGGTCGGGGGCCTCGGAAGGGACCTCGAGTTCGGACGGCAGATGATGATTCTCGGTCATCGGAGCGCACCTTTCTGATACGACGACGGCCGGATGAGGGTGACGACCCTGACTCTATCCTCGGGTGGACAGAATGAGCAGGGGGCCCCACGGATGAGCAGGCCTGGGCACCTGCGACGATAGGGGGCGTGGCAGGTTCGAACGGTAAGCAGAAGTCGGTCCGGAACATGGTCCTCTCCCTCGGAGTGACCGTGCTCGCGGCGGGGGTCATCTATCTCTTCGTCCCCCATGACAACGGCACTCCCGACCTCCCCCGGGTCGACTACCGCGTGGAGCTGCTGACGGCCCGCCGCGCGGCGTCGTACGCGGTGGCCGCGCCCCAGGGCCTGCCGGACACCTGGAAGGCGACGTCCGTCCGGTTCAAGGGCGACGACTTCGATGCCTGGCATCTCGGCTACCACATCCCCGGTGGCGACTACGTGCAGGTCGAGCAGTCGGCCGAGAAGCCGTCGACGTTCCTGGAGAAGGCCACCCAGGGCGGGCGGGCGACAGAGGTCACCGAGGAGATCGGCGACCGGACCTGGACGCGGTACACGGGTGGCCGCTACGACGCGCTCGTGCACCAGGAGAAGGGCGCGACGACCGTGGTGGCGGGCACGGGATCGTTCGAGCAGCTGACGCAGATGGCGAAGGCCCTGAAGACGGAGTGACCGCGAAGGTCATGGCGAAGGCCCCCGGTGTTGTCGCCGGGGGCCTTCGTCGTGTGCGGTCGGTGGTGTGCGGTCGGGTCAGACCGTCGTGACGACCTGGTCGAACTCCAGGCGCGGGGAGCGCGGGTACCAGGCGTCGGCGCCCGGCTTGCCGATGTTGACGACCATCAGCGGGGTGTGGTCGTCGTCCAGGAACTCCTTGCGGACGCCCTCGAAGTCGAAGCCGGTCATCGGGCCGGCGGCCAGCCCGGCGGCGCGGACGCCCACGATGAAGTACGCGGCCTGGAGGGCGGCGTTCAGCCCGGCGGCGTTCTCGCGGGCGGAGCGCTCGCTGAAGAAGAGGTCCTTGGCCTGCGGGAAGGCCGGGAACAGGGCCGGCAGCTCCTCGTGGAACTCGTTGTCCGCGGACAGGATCGCGACCAGCGGGGCGGTGGCGGTCTTGGCCTGGTTGCCCTCGGCCATGTGCTGCACCAGGCGCTCACGGGCCTCGGCGGAGCGGACCAGGGTGATGCGCAGCGGGGTCTGGTTGAAGGCGGTGGGGCCGTACTTGACCAGGTCGTAGATCGCCTGGACCTGCTCCTCGGTGACCGGCTCGTCGGTGAACGTGTTCGCGGTACGGGCCTCGCGGAACAGCAGGTCCTGGGCGGCGGGGTCAAGGGCGAGAGACATGCGTGAACCTTCTCGGGGTTGTGCGTCGTGCGTGGAGCGTCGAACGCGTAAACGGACCGTGGACCGGTTTCGTGGTCAACGGTACGCGAGGGAAGTTCAAGGTTCAACTAAGGAGAGGGTGTGGTGATCCGCTTCACAGCCCAGCCATGGCTCACGCTCGACTCGACTCACGCATGACTCACGAGGGTCACGAGTCGCCCGCGGCCTCTTCTCGCTCGGCCTCGGCCTCCTCGGCGAGCGCCGCGTCCAGGCGGGCCCGCGCCCCGTCCAGCCAGCGCCGGCACACCTTGGCCAGCTCCTCGCCGCGCTCCCACAGCGCGAGGGACTCCTCCAGCGTCGTACCGCCCGCCTCCAGCCGCCGTACGACCTCGATCAGCTCGTCCCGGGCCTGCTCGTAGCCCAGTGCCTCTTCCACCTTGCTGGTCATTCGCCCACCCTATGCATCGCTCGTTGCGTCACTTGGTCCATCGACCCGTACGGAGAACTCGCCCTCGGCGACCCGCGCCCGCAGTGCCTCGTCCGCGGTCACCTCGCCCGGGTCACGGACCACGTGCCCGTCGGCCTTCTGCAGCACCGCGTACCCCCGCTTCAGCGTCGCCGCGGGGGAGAGGGCCACCACGCGCGCGCGTGTGTGCGTCAGCTCCGAATCGGCGCGGTCGAGGAGGTGGCCCAGGCAGCGGCGGCCGCGGTCGAGGAGGGAGGCCACGTGGTCGGCGCGTTCGTCGATCATCCGGTGCGGATCCTCTATCGACGGCCGCGCGAGGGCATGCGCGAGCCCGCGCTCCTCCCGCGCGATGAGCGCCTCGACACACCGCCGGGCGCGGTCGCGCAGCATCCGCACCCGCTCGTACTCCTCGCCGACGTCCGGTACGACCTTCTTGGCGGCGTCGGTGGGGGTGGAGGCGCGCAGGTCGGCGACGTGGTCGAGGAGAGGGTTGTCGGGCTCGTGGCCGATGGCGGACACGACGGGGGTACGGCAGGAGGCGACGGCCCGGACGAGCTGCTCGTCGGAGAAGGGCAGCAGATCCTCGACGCTCCCGCCGCCACGCGCGACGATGATCACGTCAACGTCGTCGATCTCGTCCAGCTCCTTGACGGCCTGCACGACCTGCGGGACCGCGTGCACGCCCTGCACGGGGACGTTGCGCACCTCGAAGCGGACGGCGGGCCAGCGGTGGCGGGCGTTCTCCAGCACGTCGCGCTCGGCGGCGGAGGCGCGGCCGCAGACGAGGCCGATGAGCTGGGGGAGGAAGGGGAGGGCCTTCTTCCGCTCCGGCGCGAACAGTCCCTCGGCGGCGAGGGCCTTCTTGAGCATCTCCAGCCGGGCGAGCAGCTCGCCGACGCCGACGGGCTTTATCTCGGTGGCGCGCAGGGAGAGCTGGCCGCGCGGGGCGTACCACTCGGGCTTGGCGAGTACGACGACGCGGGCGCCCTCGCTCACCACGTCGGCGACGGAGTCGAAGACCTGTCGATACGCCGTCACACTCACGGAGATGTCGTACGACGGGTCCCGCAACGTCAGAAACACGACCCCGGCGCCGGGCCGCCGCGACAACTGCGTGATCTGCCCCTCGACCCAGACGGCCCCGAGCCGGTCGATCCACCCCCCGATGAGCCGCGACACCTCACCGACGGGCAGCGGGGATTCGGGCGACGTGTTCAGAGCCATGCGCCGAGAGTAACGGCCACCACCGACAACGCCGGCCCGTGTCTTTCAGCCCGTCCGGCGTTTGAGGACGAGGCCCCTTAAGGGCCGAAGCGGGGGGCTGGGGGCGGCAGCCCCCAGAAGAGGGCCGGGGTCGAAGGGGCGGAGCCCCTGGGGGGATGGGACGGGTAGGGGCGGCGGGGGTGAAGAGCAAGGGCCTGCACCCCCACCGGCCAGTCACCCACCCCTGCACCCCCGCCTCGCCGGTCGCCCCGGCCCCCACCCCTCACAGCCCACCGCCAGTCTCGCCACCAACCCGTCACCCGCACGATCTTTGAGCCCCCGAACGCACCCTTACGATGGGACGCATGACTGCTTCGCCTGGCCGCCGTGTCCTGCTCGCCGCCCCCCGTGGCTACTGCGCGGGTGTGGACCGCGCCGTGATCGCCGTCGAGAAAGCCCTGGAGCAGTACGGCGCTCCGGTGTACGTCCGGCACGAGATCGTCCACAACAAGTACGTCGTACAGACCCTGGAGAAGAAGGGCGCCGTCTTCGTCGAGCGGACGGAGGAGGTGCCGCCGGGCAACATCGTGATGTTCTCGGCACACGGCGTGGCCCCCGTCGTCCACGAAGAGGCCGCGCGCGGGCAGCTCGCCACCATCGACGCGACCTGCCCGCTGGTCACCAAGGTCCACAAGGAAGCCGTCCGCTTCGCCAAGGAGGACTACGACATCCTCCTGATCGGGCACGAGGGCCACGAAGAGGTCATCGGCACGTCGGGCGAGGCCCCCGACCACATCCAGCTCGTCGACGGCCCGGACGATGTCGCCAAGGTCGAGGTCCGCGACCCGTCGAAGATCGTGTGGCTGTCTCAGACCACCCTCTCCGTCGACGAGACCATGGAGACCGTCGACGCGCTGAAGGAGAAGTTCCCGCAGCTCATCTCCCCGCCGAGCGACGACATCTGCTACGCCACGCAGAACCGTCAGCTCGCCGTGAAGCAGATGGGCGCCGAGGCCGAGCTGGTCATCGTGGTCGGCTCGCGCAACTCCTCCAACTCCGTGCGGCTCGTCGAGGTCGCCAAGCTGGCCGGCTCCCGCGAGGCCTACCTCGTGGACTTCGCGAGCGAGATCGACGAGGCCTGGCTGGACGGCGTGACGACGGTCGGCGTCACCTCCGGCGCCTCCGTCCCCGAGGTGCTGGTCGAGGAGGTCCTGGAGTGGCTCGCCCAGCGCGGCTACGGCGACGTCGAACTCGTCAAGGCGGCCGAGGAGTCCATCACCTTCTCCCTGCCGAAGGAGCTCCGCCGCGATCTGCGTGAGGAGGCGGCGGCGCTGATCGCCGAACGCACGGGGGCCGAGGGCTCCGGCGACTCCGTGGAGTGACTGTCAGTCCTCCGTCGTAACGTAGAGCCATGCAGATCTTCGGTTTGGACATCGGTGGATCCGGGATCAAGGGCGCCCCGGTGGACCTGGACAAGGGCGACCTCGCTCAGGAGCGCTTCAAGGTGCTCACTCCGCACCCGGCCACGCCCGACGGGGTGGCCGACGGTGTGAAGGAGGTCGTCGAGCACTACGGCTGGACCGGGCCGGTCGGGCTCACCTTCCCCGGCGTGGTCACCGACGGATCCACGATCCGCACGGCGGCGAACGTCGACAAGAGCTGGATCGACACCGACGCGCGCGCGTTGTTCAGCGACCGTCTCGGCGGCCACCCGGTGACGGTGGTCAACGACGCGGACGCGGCCGGAGTCGCCGAGATGCACTTCGGCGCGGGCCGCGACCGCCGGGGCACCGTGATCCTCCTCACGTTCGGCACGGGCATCGGCAGCGCGCTGTTCCTCAACGGCGCCCTGGTCCCCAACACCGAGCTGGGCCACCTCGAACTGCACGGCCACGACGCCGAGAAGAAGGCCTCCAGCAAGGCCAAGGAGGACGAGGAGCTGACCTGGGAGCACTGGGCCCGCCGCGTCCAGAAGTACCTCGCCCATGTCGAGATGCTGTTCTCCCCGGAGCTGTTCATCATCGGCGGCGGCGTGAGCCGGAAGTCCCACAAGTTCCTGCACTACATCGAGGGCATCAAGGCGGAGATCGTCCCGGCCCAGCTGCAGAACAACGCGGGGATCGTAGGGGCCGCGATGCACGCGGCGGAGCGGGACCGCTAGCAGGACGGCCGGGGGCCGCTGTGCGGACACGGCCGGCCGGCGGTCACGGCGACCGGCGGCGGGCCGCAGCCCTGCGTGCGATCAGGCGCACCTTTCGTACGGTCACGATGGCACCGGCGATCAGCGTCCCCCCGTACAGCCATCCGGCCTGGGTGGCGAGGGCGGTGAAGATGCCCATCAGATGGCCGCTGATTCCCCCGCCGTTGTCGGCCACCGGAACCAGCCCCACGGCGAACGCGATCGGCAGGACGACCGGCGCACTCACCAGGTCGCCCCTGCGCACCCACACGGCGGTCAGCACACACACCGGCAGGAACAGCACGCTGTACACCGTGAGCGACGCCCCGAAGAGCAGCGCGTCCAGGTAGCCGAGCAGCACCATCACGGCCATGCAGAACAGCCCGCTGCCCAGGCCGGTGAGCCGGGGGTTGGGAAACCGCCGTAGCGGCTGCGGCGCGGGGGAGGGACCGGGCCGACGTACGGCCGCTGCCGCCGGGGCCGTACCCGAAACCGGGCGGCGCTGGGCGACGGGCCGGGTGGCCCGGGAGGCGAGCCGGGCCCCGGACGACCGGGCCGCGGCAGATCGGGACGACCGGGCAGGCCAGGCGGACCGAGCGGAACCGCCCTCACCGCGGACGAATCCGCCGTCGCTGCGGACGAACCCGCCCTCGCCGCGCCCCCTACGACCTTCGCCCCGCTCCACGCTGCCCCCGTCCGCTGGGAATCCGCCCTCACCCGACGCGACCCGGCAGGTCGCGCCCTGTCTTGCTCCACTGCTCCAACCTAGGTCGGTTTATGTGCTGAATCGCCCGTCAGACACACCTTGGGGCCGACCTTGGCCAGGTGTTCGATAGGGCGCCGGGGTCGGGCCGGGTACGCCGTAGACTGGTGGATCGGCCCGTGCGTCTGCATCGAAGATCTGTCTGCGACGAAGATCCGTCCGCACCGAAGATCGAAGAAGGACCGGGCCCAGCCCAGCCCATCCCATCAGCCCTTGTCCTCTCACGTACGGGAAGTCGCAACGTGTCGCTCACGATCGGAATCGTCGGTCTGCCGAATGTCGGCAAGTCGACCCTGTTCAACGCCCTGACCAAGAACGACGTGCTGGCGGCCAACTACCCGTTCGCCACGATCGAGCCCAACGTGGGTGTGGTCGGCGTCCCCGACGCCCGCCTGACGAAACTGGCCGAGATCTTCTCCTCCCAGCGCGTCCTCCCGGCGACCGTCGACTTCGTCGACATCGCGGGCATCGTGCGCGGCGCCTCCGAGGGCGAGGGCCTGGGCAACAAGTTCCTCGCGAACATTCGTGAGTCCGACGCGATCTGCCAGGTCATCCGCGCCTTCAAGGACGAGAACGTCGTCCACGTCGACGGCAAGGTCTCGCCCAAGGACGACATCGAGACGATCAACACCGAGCTGATCCTTGCCGACCTCCAGACCATCGAGAAGGTCCTGCCGCGCCTCCAGAAGGAGTCGCGCATCAAGAAGGACATCGCCCCGAAGGTGAAGGCCGTCGAGGAGGCCAAGGAGATCCTGGAGAAGGGCGACACGCTGTTCTCCGCGGGCATCGTCCAGGGCTCCGGCAACGAGGAGCTCCTGCACGACCTGCACCTCCTGACGACGAAGCCCTTCCTCTACGTCTTCAACGTGGACGAGGACGAGCTGGTCGACGACGACTTCAAGGCCGAGCAGCGCGCCCTGGTCGCCCCCGCCGAGGCGATCTTCCTCAACGCCAAGCTGGAGGCCGACCTCGCCGAGCTCGACGAGGAGGACGCCCTGGAGCTCCTGGAGTCGGTCGGCGCCGAGGAGCCCGGCCTCGCCACCCTCGCCCGCGTCGGCTTCAACACCCTCGGCCTGCAGACCTACCTCACGGCCGGCCCCAAGGAATCCCGCGCCTGGACCATCAAGAAGGGCGCCACCGCCCCCGAGGCCGCCGGCGTCATCCACACCGACTTCCAGAAGGGCTTCATCAAGGCCGAGGTCATCTCCTTCGCCGACTTGGTGGAGACCGGCTCGGTTGCGGAGGCCCGCGCGAAGGGGAAGGCGCGGATGGAGGGCAAGGACTATGTGATGCAGGACGGGGACGTGGTGGAGTTCCGCTTCAACGTGTAGCGGCTGATATATCACCACGTCGTTGATCTGGCGAACATGCAGGTCAGAGAGGGTCCGACTCTTCGGGGTCGGGCCCTTGGTTTTTCCCGTGCTGGGATGGGATGGGGATGCCCGTGCTGGGATTTGTGCGAGCGGGGCGCTGGCCGAGTGTGAAGGTAGTGCGGGCGTGGCGCTTTTCCTACTCGTTTGACACACTCGGGGTATGGCTGAGACGACGTACGGCATCGGGGAAGGGCCGGCGACGCGAGTGAGCTTGTCGCTGCCGGAGGGGACCGCGGAGGCGATTCGGGCTCGGGTGGGCAAGCGGGAGTTCTCCGCGTTCATCGCCGAGGCGGTCGAGCGTGAGCTGCGCGGGCAGGTCCTGGACGAGTATCTGGCGGACTACGAGAGCCGCAAGGGGGCGGTCTCCGAGCAGGCCCGGCAGCGGGCGCGGCAGGTCTTCGACGAGGTGTTCGCCGAGGAGGCCGAGTGGCCCGCCGCAGGCTGAGTCACGAGGGGACGCTGGTCCTCGACAGCGAGGGACTCTCGAAGCTGCTCGCCGACGACGAGCAAGCGGTGGCTCTGATCGCGGAGGCACGCTCGCGCGGCATGGAGGTCGTGATCAGTGCGCTCACCATCATCGAGGCCGTCCACTCGCGTACGAACAAGTCCCGCCTGAACTGGGTGCTGTCCGGGCTGCGAGTCGTCCCTGTGGGCGATGAGGAGGCGAGGGCGGCCTCGAAGTTGCTGATGAATGCCGGGTTGCACGGGCACAAGTACGCGATCGACGCGGCGGTCGCTGAGGCCGCGCTGCGACAGCACCGCCCTGTGGTCATGCTGACGTCCGATATCGACGACATGGCCAAGCTCTGCGGCGAGCGGGTCCGGCTCGTGGCGGTGTGAGCTCCCCTGGTCCGCTTTCTGTCTTTCGGCGGTTGGTCAGTGAGTGGCGGTGGAGCTCCAAGTATTCGGCGGATCACCGGTTCGGTAACCGGCGATCCGCCGCTATGTTGCCGCCCTTCCGCCTCTTGGCGCGTTCCTTAGGCCGCGGGCGGAGCCAGGCTCAGTAGGAGCGGGGCCCGTAGGGGCTCCAGTGGCCGAGGAAGGGCTTGAGGTCGTCGCCGCTGGGCTTCGGCGGTGTGGGCAGTTTCGGTGCTGAGACCGATGCGGCGAGGTGTTTGAGGTGCGCGTCCGCGAATGCGAGCCACGCCTCGATCTCGGTCCGCTCCTGCCCGGGCGGCAGTGATGTGGCGTGGTCGCGTACTGCTGTGACGTATTCGGTCAGGTGGTTGACCTGGTGCCAGGCGTCTGCCTGTTCTCCGAGGTGTTTGACGCGATAGGCGTGGGCGTAGGCTGCGCGGGCTTCCTGCATGGCGGTTTCCCAGCGCTTTTGCTGCACCTCTCTGGCTTGCTGGTCTGCAAGGCGTTTGCGTTCCGCGGCTTCGCCGCGAAGACCGATCTCTTGCACGATCTCGGCGAGTTGGTCTTCCAGCGGCCGGTCGGGGAGGTCGGTCCATTCGCTGGCGCGGTGCGGGTTGCCGCCGCAGAGCATGAAACGCAGGCGGCTGGAAGGGGTGTAGTCGAAGCGGGCGATGCGCATCCATGAGTACTTCTTGGCGTCGGCGAGTTCCTTGTCTGTGGGGACGTGTTCACTGCGGTCCTGTTCTTGAAGGACGAGGAATCCGACACTTTCGCCTTGGGCGGTGATGATGGAGTGCGGTGGCGCCTTACGGCACCGATGGGGCGGGGACCGGCCTGAACCACCACAACAGAAGCTGAAGTCAACTCACCCACAACTCTTGATAATTGCTCCCGGAAGAGACGAGTCGACTATGTGAGCCGCCGCGAGATCAGGCGACTCCACTTGCAGGTGCATCACTCGCTCATCGTTGCGAACAGTGAGGCTGGTACCACTTGGCGCAGGTAGTCCGCACCGTCTTCTGGCGTCCGGGGATTCCAGGGCACGCGCGTTCGCGCAGGTCAGGTCCATGTGGTCCAGGGGCGTCGACGCTGTCCGTGAGACGTACGTGGAGCTCACGTTCGCAGTGAAGGCACCTGGGGTGCGGTTGTTCTGCGTCTTCCGGGGGAGCGCTCCTCCGCGGCGAGGTTTCCTTCCGGCCGCAGCCCTGGCCGCCGTGCGATCGCTGTGGTGGGCGAGATCAGGGGGAGAGTGTGCTCGGTTGCCGTGTCCGCTGACGCCTACGGCTGCCGCGGGTCCTTTGGGGGCGCGCCCGCTCGGGCAGTGCCGGGAGGGGCGCGGCGGCGCTCCGTGCGACCGGGATGGACTTGAAGTTGTTGCTGGGGTCGGGTGCGGAGATGGCCGTGCGGCTCGCTTGGATCGCGCGCTTGAGATCGTCCTGGTCCGTGACATCCCCGATGGGGACCGTGATGTGGAGGAAGGGCGGTGTTGCCGTTTCGGTCACTTGCTGACCGAAACGGTAACCTTTGGTCATGAAGTCATCTGTGAGGCCCACCAGCGAGGAGATCGATCGTGCCCTGATCGACGTGGCGGCCTTCGTCTTTGCGCGGCACGGGTTCGCTCAGGGCCCCGTGCAGGCGATCGCTGATGGTGCCGGCTACTCCAAGGCGGCTGTGCTGAAGCGCTTTGGCTCGAAGGAGCGGATCCAGGACGCCGTGGTGGCTCGCGCGGAGGAACATGCCGCACGAGTGGCGGCTGCGGGTGAGGGCCTCCCGGTCGGGCTCGAGCGGGACGCCGCCCTGCTCGGTGCACTGGTCGAGCTGATCGAGGAGTGGCCGGGGACTGGTGCGCTCATCGTCGGCGCCTTCTGGCTGACGCGAGAGCCCGAGATCATGCAGCGCCTCTCCGGGGCGCAGCGCATGTTGATGGAAGCCTTCGATCCCGATGTCTGGACTGATGAGGAACGGCATGTGCGGGTGGTGTCCGCGATCGGTGCTGTGACCGTCACGATGATGGCGAACCGTGAGGCCAGGTGGACCGAGCGCACCGATGTGGTGATTGCCGCGGGCCTTGGCGCACTGGGCCACAGGAGCAACGGCGATGCCGGCACGGGTGATTGAGGCACTGCGACGGGGTAGCCGGCGCTGCAGTACGGAACAACGGGCCCGGCGACCAGTGCGCAGCGTCGGCTGAGGCAATGCTGCGTCACTTTGTACAGTTCGGCCGGGGCAGGGTGCCTGACGTGGCTCGAGGAGCCACTCGTCATGGCTTGCTGACCGCACCCGCCCGGCAGTGACGACGGCTCAGGATCTCGGCTCGAAGGACTCCTTCGTCAAGAGGTTGGCCGGGGCGCCCACCGGGCAGGCGGTGGCGCTGCTGCGGTGGACGGAGATCTGTTTCAGCCTCACTTCCGATCCGACCGAACTGCGTGAGTTGCTTGACGTCTCGTCCCGCTCGATCTCGGCGTTCGTCGCCGACACCATGGCCGCGATCGCCGAGCACATCGCGCGTGAGCGCGAGGGTCTCACCTCGGGCAGCCACGCGGAGCGGCTGGAGACGGCCAGCCTGCTCCTCGACGACGCCCCGATTCCGGCCGCGTGCCGAGCAGCGCATCGGCTACCGGCTCGCGGGCGAGCACACAGCGGTGGTCGTGTGGAACGACAGACCGGACGCCGACCTCGGCGCTGTCGACCGGGCCGCCGAGTTGGTCGCCGCCGTCGCTGGCGACCAGCGGTGCCTCACCGTCCTCGCCGGCGCCGCGACCCGATGGGTCTGGGTGCACGGCCGCCCCGAGCCGGAGCTGCTGCGTGCCCGCGCCGCCGAAGTCCCGGACGTTCGGATCGCCGTCGGCTCGACCGGCGACGGCGTCGACGGTTTCCGGCGCGGCCATCTCGACGCCCTCGCTGTCCAGCGGATGCTCGCACGTCTGTCCTCTCCCCATCAGGTCGCCACGCACGACGAGGTCGAGCTGGTCACCTTGCTGACCGCCGTCCCAGAGAGTGCCGACCACTTCGTCAGGGCTCATCGGGGACTCCGGCACCGGCCAATCCCACTGTGGGTTTCACGGCGGCCCTCGCCCCGTGACAGGTTCGGGCATGAACCTGCCGTCTGAGCCGACAGCGCCCAGGTCGATACCCACCACACTGGCCGAGAACAGAACTTCGAGTGGCACCGACCGCGTCAAGGGGCCGTTGGATTCCTGGCATGCGCCCGCGCGTCAGAAGCCAGCTCGCCGGCGCAGGACCTCGAGGGCGGAAGCGACCTCGACGACGTTCGCCGCAAGCGGGCGCGGCAGGTGCCGGTCGGCACGGGCGAGGCGGCGCAGCAGGGTATTGCGGTGTACGTAGAGCCGGTCCGCCGCGTGCGAGACGTTGCACTGGGCCGCGATGAAGACGCGGACCGCCTCTGTGCTCTCCGGCTCGGCGGTCTCCAGCTCCCCGAGGACCCGGGGCCGTCGTCGATGGGCTGATCGAAGGGGGCGTCGCCGCTCCAAGCCCAACCGGCGATCTCCAAAGTGGATACGGTGTTGCTGTTATGGTGCTGGCCGAGGAGGTAGACGTTCAGTGGCTGCACCTGGTCCTACGCGGGCGACCACGGCATCGGCTCGGCGCCCGGGGCGTCCGCCCGTGCCGCTGGAGCGCATCGTCTCTACCGCACTGCAGATCGTGGACGATGAAGGGGCCGACGGTCTCTCGATGCGGACGCTGGCCCAGCGCCTGGGCTCGGGCACGGCGACGCTGTACCGGCATTTCGACAACCGGGCAGCGCTGGTCGCCCATGTCGTGGACCGTATGTTCGGCGCCGTGGAGCTGAATGGCGACGAACTCCTCGCGATGGGCTGGCAGCAAGCGCTGCGGACGGTTGCGCACACCATGTTCGAGGCCCTGGCACGGCACCGGAACGCCGCGCGCCTGATGGTCGAAGAGATTCCCCTGGGGCCGAACGCCATGGCGCTGCGGGAGCACTGTGTCGCGGCACTGCTCGCCAGCGGCTTCCCGCCGCGACTGGCCGCGCACGCCTATGCCACCCTCGCCCGCTACGTCCTCGGATTCGCCATACAGGTCAACGGCCATGGCCGCGGCGGGCAACTCGACGACGCACAAGTGTCCGCCGTCTTTCAGGGCGTCGATCCAGCCTTGTTCCCGGCAACCGTCACCGTCGCCGCGTCAATGCCCGTTCCGATCGAGGACGAATTCTCCTTCGGACTCGAACTCCTTCTCAGCGGGCTTGCCCACCTGCGCGACGACGCCTGACCAGCCAGGACGATGCGAACCTGAGGCCGCCCGCCTACGGAGTCATCTCGGTCGGCAGGGGGCGGTGCCACAGCTGCTGGTGCTGAGCGCGTGATCTTGTGCAGTGGCTGGAGAGTCCCGGTGGTGACCGCCGAGACCCCTCCATCACGATGCGGATACCGCCGTGACGTTACCTGCGAGGCTGTCAGGGACTCGTGATCGACCCGCCGGCCCCGGCCAAGGGCGAATGCGCCGGCCGAATCGGCCCACCGGTGCCTGTGCGAGGAAAGCCGTCTGCCCCGGGCACTCAACGTTGCAGTGCCCGGGACGGGCGAGTTAAACAGCCGCTCGTGGTGCGCCTATGGGGATGCTGTGGAACATCCCCAGCGGAGTCTGTCCGTCACTGCCCGGCGACGGCAGGGGCGCTGTGCTTCCTGGCCAGCCCCTTGAGGTCGTAGGCATGAGTACCCAAGGCCCCGACGAGGAGGCCGAGGATAAGCGCGATCACGGCGGCCAACACGGCACGCGCCAGCCCCGAATCCCAGGTGGCTCCGAAGTACAGGATCGAGCGCGTACCCAGATAGATCTGGTGCATGGGTTCGAACGAGCTGAGGAAGCGGACGAAGGGGGGCATGGCTTCCAGTGGTGTCGTACCCCCGGAGCTGGGGATCGACAGCACGATGAAGAGGAAGAGGTTGACCACCATGCCCAGACCGCCCAGCAGGGCGAGAATCGCCTGAGCAACCACTGCGACGGCCGAGATGCTCAGCACGCTGAACAGCCACAGCTCCCCTGGATGGTCCAGCGGCATGCCGATCCAGTCCGCGATCCCCAGATAGACACTGCTGACGAGCACCGCGATACCCGTCATGATTCCCCACTTCAAAACAAGGGTGGCCAGGCGGCTGCGACCCGAGTGGCTTTCCATGCGGTAGAGCGGACCGATCTCCGACGGAGTGAAACCGAGCTGGGAGTCGACGAGATTGGTGGCGATCAGGGAGCCCGTGAACCCGGCCAGCGCCAGCAGGAGGGCGTAGTAGAAGGCCGAGAGGCCGCCGCCGGTCCCGTCGGGAACCTCCTTGAACGGCGTGACATGCACCGGCATCGGTTCGGACAGAACGATGCGTGCTGTTCCTGTGACGGACTGGCTGCCGGATGCCGCCTTGTTTCCGGCCTGTGTCGCAGTGGCGAGCAGCTGCTCGCCCACGGTCTGGTTCGCCTCGGCAAGCGCCTGAGAAGCGAAGGAATTGACGACGGACGTGCTGGAAGTGTTCGCGAGGGGATTGGTGTACACGGTGACCGCGGGCTGCTGTGCGGCCCCACCGGTCGCCGCGCTCTCCGTGAGAGCCACCAGCTCCTTGCTCAGATCCGAGGGCAGAACGATCGCGCCGTAGACCTTCCCCTTGCCCATGTCCTCCTTCGCTGCGGCAAGGCTGACGAAGCGTAGATCGAACTTGTCGTCATCGACCCCCTTGCGCAGGCTGTCGGAGATCTGCTCGCCGACGTTGATGTGCTGCCCCGATGGGTTGGTGGCTCCGGTATCGGCGTTGACGACCGCTACGGGAAAGTCGTTGAGGTCTTTGGAGGAGTTGACCGTTGACCCCAGATACAACGCTGCCAGGGCAGCCATGACCACGGTGACGATGACTGCCGGGGTCAGCCACAACCGCGGCCCCAGCCTGCTTCCTGCGGGCTTGTTGTCGTTCGTCATGGTGTGCACATCCCTTTGGGTGACCATTTTGGTTACTGAGTGACCAGGATGGTAACCATTCTTCGTGAAGTCAAATGCAGAAGGTGAGCGGCGAGGAGATGGACGCTGCGTTGATCGACGTCGCTGCCTCCGTGATCGCCCGGCACGGGTTCGCCCAGGGCACCGTCCAGGCAGTGGCGGATGCAGGCGGCTGTGAGAACGTCTGGCTGCCGCACGGCACATGCATGATGGCTGCATTCGGTCAGCGTGCGGGGACGGACGAGGAACGGCACGTCCGTGGCGTCGCTGCCTTCGGCGCCGTGACCGTCGTCATGATGGCGAACCGTGATCCCAGTTGGGCCGATCTCGCCGGCGTCGTACGGATTGCCGTGCTCGGGGCCCTGGACCGAGGTTCTGACAGCGTCGGCGGCAAGGCTGCCTGACCGGCACACTTCGCTCGCAGCCGGGGCCCTTTCCTGCGCGGCGAGCCCAGTTGGGCATCATGCCGCTAGAAGCGGAGTGCCCCTTCGGGCAGATCCCGTTCAGCAGTGAGCGGGAGCTCCAAAGAGGTGAGCATGTCCCGGTACCGCTCGGCCAGTTGGGAGGGGAGCTTTCTGCTGAACACCACCAGCTCCCGGAAATAGCCGGGCCCGATCCGCCGGGCGTGCCTCGACCAGCGCAGCGGCACCGCGTTCTCCGGTGTCACCGTCACGCCGATCCCCTCGACCGCGAACAGGAGCGCTGCGGAGACCTGGCCCGTGCGTGCGACGGCGCGCGGCGTGAACCCGAGGTGCCCTGCCAGGCGGTCCACCACCTCGCTCATGCCCTGTTCCTGCTCATAGAGCACCCAGTCGGCAGCGGCCAGTTCGGTCGGATCAGCCGCTGCCCCCGCCGGGTATTCGGCCGAGCCGGTCACCACCATCTCCTCATATCCCAGGGAGATGACGGGCCCCTCCCACGGGTCGGGCCGTGGACCGACCGCGATGTCGCCCTGGCCGCTGCGCATGGCCTCTTCGAGGTCCCGGCGGTGCGAGTAGTCGTGCAGTCTCAGCACGGTGGAGGGGTACGTCGCGTGCCAGCGCGCCGCGGACGGCGGCAGGATCCCCGAGGCGACGGACCGTACGGTCAGGACGTGGACATCGCCCTGACGGCCCTCCACCACCTCGCGCACCGAGTCCTGCGCGTCTTGAACCGCACGGACGACATCCTGCGCACGGGGCAGAAAGGCACGGCCCGCGGGAGTCGGCGTCACCCCTTGCCGGCCGCGCTCCAGCAGGACCGCGCCCAGCTCCTTCTCCAGGGCCCCGATCTGCTGGGACAGCGAAGGCTGGGTGACATAGAGCCGCGCGGCCGCTCCGCTGAAGGAGCCCGCCTCCCAGACCGCGAGGAAGTACTCCAGCTGACGTAGCTGCATGTGATCAAGCTACTCGGCCGAGCGTTGCCCAGTACTCGCGCTGTGACCACAAATCAGGCGTCCTTCAGGATCAGTCGGCATGGCACGTAGCGCGTGTCGAAGACAGGAGACGGGTCTTCCTGAATCTGAACCTGCTCGCAGTCCCCGAGACTGCCAAGTAAATCTTCGTGACCTCACTCCGAATCTCCGAGGCTGAATCTGCCAGTCCGGTCGACCCACTCCGGTCAAGAACATCAGGCCGCCGGATGCGGTGGCGGTGCTCTTGTCCGGGGAGGAAGTGTGGCGGTGGACGTTTGGTGGGGCGGGGCCAGGTGACGTGGTGCCGTACTGCTGTGCTGCTGAGGGGTGTTACCTGTGCGTCATGCCATGAGTGCGACCCTGCTGTCCTTACGGGTGAGGCGGGACAGCAAGTAGTCGACCTCGGTGCGGGCACGCGCCGACAGCGCGGCCCCGGGCTTGCGCTGGGTGTCGGAGGCCAGGATTCCGCGGCGCTTCATAACGTACTTGCGCACGGCCAGGCCGATGCCCGGTTGCTGTTCGTAGCGCAGCAGGGGCAGGTGGGCGTCGAAGACGTCATGGGCGGCATCACGATCGCCGGCGGCGGTGTGGCGTACGACGTCGACGAGGAGTTCGGGCACGCAGTAGCCCGTCATCGCTCCGTCGGCTCCGCGTTCGGTCTCGAAGTCCAGGAAGAGACCGCCGTTTCCGCACAGGATCGACAGGCGGGGCATCGCTCCGTCGGCTTCGAGTTGCCGGAGTGCGCTGATCTTCTCCAAGCCCGGCCAGTCCTCGTGCTTGAGCATCACGCACCCTGGCGCGGCGTTCGCGATGCGGGCGATGACGGCAGGGGACATGACGACGGAGAACGACAGCGGATAGTCCTGGATCACGAACGGCACGTCCGCGCCGATGGCGCCCGCCGCTCCCTCGTAGTAGCTCACGATCTGGTCGTCGGTACGCAGCGTGTTCGGCGGGGCGATCATGACGCCCTCGGCGCCGGCTGACATGACGTCAACCGCGAGAGCCCGCATGGCGGCGTAGCCGGGTGCGGAGACGCCCACGATGATCGGCAGAGCGGTGCGCTTGATGACGTGCTGGACGATGCGCACGCTTTCCTCGTGGGACAGCTTGGGTGCTTCGCCCATCTGGCCCAGGAGGGTCAATCCGGTGACGCCGGCGTCTCCGTAGAAGTCGACGAGTCGGCTGAGTGAGTCGAAATCGATTGCGCCTTCCTCGTCGAAGGGCGTTGGTGCGATGGCGAAAACACCATGGGTGTTGCGGTCCAGGGGTGCCATTGTTCTGCCTCCTCAGAAATCCGATGTCTTTTTCAGAGGCTGGCGATGAGTCCGCCGTCGACGCGAATGACCGAGCCTGTGATGTAGGAGGCCTGGGCGCTTGCGAGGAAGGCGACGGCGGCGGCGTATTCCCGCGGTTCGCCGTAGCGGCCCACAGGGATCGACGCGACGCTCTCGGCGGACGTCTCCGCGACGGACTTGCCCTCCCGATCGGCCTTGGCCTGGTCGAGGAACTTGATCCGCTGGGTGCCGATCCGTCCCGGAACGACCACGTTGCAGGTGACACCCTCGGCCGCGACTTCCCGGGCCAGCGTCTTGGACCAGCCGAGCAGGCTGCCCCGCAAGGCGTTCGACAGCCCCAGGTTGGGGATGGGGGCGATCACCCCCGAGCTGGCGCTGGTGATGATCCTGCCCCAGCCGCGGCTGCGCATCAGCGGCACGACCCTGTCCGTGATCGCGATGACGGACAGCACCATGGACTGGAAGTGCTGCAGCCAGAGTTCAGGGTCCTGCCCCGCAACCGGCGAGGGCGGCGGCCCTCCCGTGTTGTTGACCAGGATGTCCACGGGACCGAGCGCCCCTTCGACTGCCGCGATGTGCTGGTCGATCGCGCCCAGGTCCCCGAGATCCCATTCCAGGGGCACGGCTTTCCCGCCCGCGTCGGCCACCGCCTCGGCGGTACGCTCGGCGGCCTGTGGGCTGATGTCCGCGACGGCGACAGCGGCGCCTTCCGCGGCGAGAGCCTGGGCGATCGCGCCGCCGAGACCCCCACCTCCGCCCAGGACGAGCGCGGTCTTGCCCGAAATTCCCAGATCCACAGCTTCGCTCCTTGGGCGGTGGCCCCGTCCCCCGGCCGTACGGCCGACGGCTACGTCCGTCGTTTCCACATGACACTGCCACGAGGTTGTGGTGGGTCTCCAATAGGAATCTCTCGCGACATGCATAAGGGATGCCTATGCGCCGCGCATAGGGAATAGGCGTTGCCGGCGTGCAAGATGAGGTGGGGAATAGGGCCGTTTCGGCCCGTCGATTCCCGACGCATGTTCATGGCCGTAACTGGAGGCCCCTATGTCCTTGCCGGAAACCATGCAGGCCGCGGTGCTGGGCGAGCCCGGCACCCTCGCCGTCACGACGCTGCCCGTGCCGCGGGTGGGACCGGAAGACGTTCTGGTACACGTCCGCAGGGCGTCCCTGTGCGGAACGGACCTGAAGATCCGCAGTCGGCACTTCTTCAAGGACGGTGGCCCGGCAGCGGGCGAGTTCGTACCCGGCCACGAGTACGCCGGCGTCGTCGCCGCGGTGGGCAGCGCCGTGGACGAGCTCCGGGTCGGCGACCGGGTGGTGACGGAAGCCCACCGCGGCTGCATGCGCTGCGCCAACTGCCTGGCCGGGGCCTACACGGACTGCCTCAACTACGGCCTGCGGCACACCGGGCACCGCGTGCAGGGGATGACCGTCAACGGGGGCTTCGCGGAGTACGCGCTCAACCACGTGGCGACCCTCCACCGGTTGCCGGACACCGTGGACTTCGACGCCGCGGTCGTCCTCACCACCGTGGGCACCGTGATGCACGCCTTCGACGTGCTCGACACCCTGCTCGTCGGATCTACGGTCGCTGTGATCGGCCCCGGACCGATAGGTCTGCTCGCGGTACAGGTCGCACGTGAACTCGGGGCCAGAACCGTAGCCCTGGCCGGCACGCGGGAAGCCAGGCTCACCATCGGCAAGTCCTTCGGCGCGGACCTGGTCGTCAACTCCCGGGAGGAGGACGCCGTAGCGGCGGTTCGGGAGGCGACCGACGGGATCGGCGCCGACATCGTCCTGGAGTGCTCTGGTGCCCCGAGTGCGGTGGACGACGCGCTTCGTATGGCCAAGCGGTCCGGGAAGGTCGTCCTCGTCGGCTTCTTCGAAGAGCCCGTACAGGCCGACCTCAACCACGCCGTGATGAACGGCATCTCGATCCAGACGGTCCGCGGCGAGGGCACCGGTTCGGTGGCCCGCGCCGTGGGCCTGGCCGCCCGGGGTCGGCTGCGCACAGCGGAACTGGTCACCCACCATTTCGGGCTGCCCGACGTCGTCGAGGCGTTCGACACCTACGCCGAGCGCCGGGGCAACGCCATCAAGGTCATGCTTGACATCTCCGAGGACCCGGAGTCCACCGGTGACCGGTGACCGAGAGGGCACCGTGCCCGACGCCCTGGCAGCCGGGCGGGAGAAGGCAGCGGCCGTCATGGCCGATGCTGCCACCGCCTGGCAGAACAGCCTGAGCGAGGACCAACTCCCGCTCGCCGCCTACGACTCCCCGCTCCACCCGGATGCGGAGGCCGAGCGGCTGCGCTGGTTCTACACCCCCACCGAACACGGCGGGCTCGCAGTCCGAGACCAGAACGCCCGCCAACAGAGCCTGGCCATGCGGCTGGTGGCCACCGGACTGTCCATCCCGGGCTACGCCACGGTCACCACCGTGATGGGACTGGAGAACGTCCTGGACCAGCTGGAAGGGTGGCGGGTCCACTGGGGCCGGCAGCGCGGACGGGACCCCGGCCTGTACTGGCTGAGGATCTTCGGCCGCCCCGGCGACCGTGTCTGGGCATGGCGGTTCGGCGGCCACCACATCTCCCTGAACAACCTCGTCGTCGCCGGCCGGCTCGTCTCCACGACCCCCTGCTTCATCGGTGCCGACCCGGCCACGACCGAGTTGGTCGGAGGCACCCTGCGGCCCTTGCAAGGCCCTGAGGAGACGGCCCGTCAACTGGTCCGCAGTCTGGACACGGGCCAACTCCAAAGCGCCCTGCTCCACCCGTCCGCAGTCTCGGACATCGTCTCCGGCAACCGACCGCGCGTCGGACACGGCGACACGATGATGCACATGCAGGACCTGTGGCGCGGCCGGTTCGCCGACCCCGAGCTGGACCGGCTCGTCGACGACATCGACCGCCGGGCGGAATCGGGCAGTGGATACACCGAGGACGACCACGCGCGCGTGGCCATCACCATTCCCCCCAAAGGCATCAGCGGTCGCGACCTGAACGACGAGCAGCGGCACCTGTTGCGCCGGCTCGTCACCCTCTACACCGGACGGGCACCCGAGTTCCTCGCAGACGCCTACGCCACCCACTACGCCTCTGACACCGTCCTCGACGCGGTGCATTTCGGCTGGGCGGGCAGCACGGACGCCGGGGAACCGCACTACTACCGGGTGCAGGACCCTCGCGTCCTCATCGAGTACGACAACACACAGCGGTACGCCAACCACGCCCACTCGGTGTGGCGTGACCTGACCTCCGATTTCGGACTGGACGTACTCGCCGAACACCGCGCACACATCGCACACGAGTAGGGCGTACTCGGGGAGCGCTGTACACACCCGTACCGCCGGTCCACCCCCCCGAAAGAACCAGCACCATGACCACCCTGCTGATCGTCGACGACGAGTCTTCTGCTGTGTCGGGTCAGGTACGGGCGGCAAGCCTGGCTTCAACGCCGTCGAGAAGCGACTGCAGTCCGAAGGACACATACGGGCGAGGGGTGTCTGCGAGGGCGGCGCCGATCGCGAACGTGACGACGCTCTGGGCGGCTTGCTCGGCATCCCGCCTGGTGAGGCCGGACGCCTCGCAGACCGCGAGCAGGTGCTCGTCATGGCGGTTTCTGGCCGGGCCGTCAAGAGGCTGGATGGTCATGGCGGCCAGCAGCCAGGGGCGCCTGAGAAGCATCGAACGCAGGTTGTCGGCCATGGCCAGGAGGACCGGACGCCATTCGACGCCGTCGAGAGCTGGGAGAGGTGTCTGCCCCCAGACGGTGTCAGCGGCCAGCAGGAGCAGATCCTGTCTGCTCCTGACGTGCCAGTAGAGTGCCGCCGCGGTGATGCCGAGACGGCTGCCGAGTCTTCGCATGCTCAGACTCTCGATGCCGCCCTCGTCCAGAAGGGCGATGGCCGCCTGGATGATCTGCTCCTGGTGCAGGGCGTCGCGGGGCATGCCCGCGGTAGTCGGCATGGGGCTGCTCACGGGACCTTCTTGCTGTGGGAACGAGGCCGCGGTGTGCGGCTCTGAGGGCGCGTGGCCATCGCGCCGACGAGGACGGGGTGTCGTGCGCGTCGGCGCGCGGTTCATGCGTGGGGGCCGCCCGCGGTATGTCAGCCGGGAGAGCCCGCGGGCCTGATGCTGCGCAGCAGCCGCGCTCCGGACTCGCGTAGCTGGTCCTTGACCTCGTCGAGGCCGGATGCGAGCAGGACGTGATCGCGTTTGCGCCAGGTGCCGGCGACCATCACGGCTTCGATGTTGGCGATGTCGGCGTGCAGGACCGTGGCGACCGGGTCGTGCGCCGGCCACAGGTTGAGCGCCCGGGCGTCGACGGCGACCAGGTCGGCCTGCATGCCCGCCTCGATCCGGCCCACCTTGTCTGCCAGGCCCAGTGCCTTCGCTCCTTCGACCGTGGCCCAGGCAAGCGCCTGTTTGCTGGTGACAGAGGGTGTGTTGGCGTACATGCCGGTCGTCTGCCGGTGGTGGGCGTGGTCCAGGCTGCGCTGGTGGGCCAGAGCGATCCGGGCGGCGGTGAGGACCGTGCCGGGTACGACGGTGTCGATGTCGGTGCCCAGCGAGGGTGCTGCGCCCAGGCTCAGCAGGGATCCGGTGATGGGTGTGCCGTGACCCTGGCCCAGTTCGTTCTCCGGGGTGGTGGTGAAGGTGACGCCCGCCTTGACCAGCGTCTTCAGCCAGTCCTCGGGCAGGTCGGCTCCGTGCACGACGTTGGTCAGGGGGCTGAACAGCCCGGCGTTGCGCACGGCTTCCCAGCCGGGTGAGGGTTCGCCGCCGCTCTGGTGCATCGAGACGACGAGGCCGCGTTCCGCGCCGGCCTGGAAGTCGGCCACCGCGGTCTCGGCGGAGGAGTACTGCGGCCCCTGGAGTGCCATGCCCAGGGTGAGGAGGGCGTGGTCGCGGACGGGGCCGTCGAGCAGCCGGTCGATCTCGGCGAGCGGGTGGGGGATTTCCGGGGAGCGGTAGGGCGTGCCGTGCAGGAAGACGGCGCGGATCCCGGCCTGGACCAGTCCCTCGACGGCCGCGTCGGCGTGCTCGGGCGACAGGGCGTTGTGACACCAGTCGCCGAGGGTGGTGGTACCGCAGTTGATCTGGTTCAGGGCGCCGGCGAGATTGCTGATGTGCATGTCGGCCGGGGTGTAGTGCCCGACACACTCGCCGTGCAGGTGGGTGAGGTACTCCATCAGCGTCCAGTCGGCGCCCACGGAGCGCAGCGCGGTCTGCCAGGTGTGCAGATGGGCGTTGACCAGGCCGGGGATGAGGACGCGGCCGGAGAAGTCGACGACCTCGGCGTCGGGCGCCTCGATGGTTTCGCCGACGGCGGCGATGGTCTCGCCGTCGACGAGGATGTCGACATGCTCGGCGTCCGGCCGGTCCGGCGTCATCGTGATGACTTGCGCCCCGCGCAGCAGTATGCGGCTCATTCAGTGGCCCCCGAACCGGGGGAGGTGTGGCTCTGCTGGGACATGGTGCGGCTCCTTGCCTGCGGCGTCATTGCCCGCATGGCGGCTTGTGTGGTGGTGAGGAAATCCCGAGTGGCGATGTGCCCGATGTAGCCGTCGGGACGGATCAGCAGCAGCGTGTCGCCGGTCAGGCCGTAGGCACTCCGCAGCGTGTTCTTGGGGTCGGAGAAGGCGCGGCCGTCGCCCGCGGCCGATCCGACGGTGAGCCGCTTCAGCTGGGCGCCCGTCGTCGGCCAGTCGAGGAGTTCGAGGTCCCGGGCGGCGCCGGGGCCGTAGGCGATGGCGGTGAAGTGCGGTCCCTGGAAGAGCCTGAACAGGCGGGTCTCGGCGCCGTCGGCGCCGAGCAGTCGGGCGTCCGGGGCGCGGTCGCCCACGTGCAGCGTGCTGGTGCCGCTACCGTCGCCGTCGCCGTCGCCGTCGGCGGGGGCGGGGGCGAGCGGGCCGCCGTAGTAGGTCAGGGCGAGCTGCTGCTCGTCCTTGCCGCGCTTCATGCTCGACGGGTCGAGCTTGGCGATGCCGCCCCACTTCTCCGTGGACAGTCCCAGGACCCCGGCGGCGATCGGCTGCCGCTCGGCCTCGTAGGTGCCCAGCAGGGCCGGGTCGGCTCCGGCGAGGACCTGGCCGAGCTTCCAGCCGAGGTTGTAGCCGTCCTGCATACCGGTGTTCAGGCCCTGGGCACCGGCCGGGGTGTGGACGTGCGCCGCGTCGCCGACGAGGAAGACACGTCCGCGGCCGTAGTGCTTGGCAAGACGGATGTTGGGCCGGAACACGGACGTCCAGTGGATCTCGTGCAGCTGGATGTGCCGGTTGCGGGTGTGGGAGTGGATCCGGTCGATGATGGCGCCGATCTCCTGGGGCGGCTTCTCGTCGGGCGTGAGCCGGATCATCCACTGGAACATGTCGCTGTCGGGGAGCGGGCAGGCACCGATGAGCTTGCCGCCGAGGCCGGGCCACATGTGCCACCGGTTGCGGGCCAGGCCACTGACGGAGGCATCCACGATCAGCACGCGCTCGGCCTCGTCCGTCGTCCCGGCGAAACCGATGTCGAGCTGCTTGCGCACCACGCTGGAGCCGCCGTCGGCCCCCACGGCATAGCGGGCGACGATCTCCTCGACCCCGTCCGCGCCCACCACCTTGGCGACCACCGTGTCCTCGTCCTGCGTCAGCTCGGTCAGTTCCTTGCTGAACTCGACCTCGCGGCCGAGCTCACCGAGCCGGGCGTGCAGGGCGCGGTCCGTGCGGAACTGCGGGATCAGCCAGGTGTTCGGGTACGGGACGTCCGGGGTTGCCTCTTTGTGGGGGAACATCTTCCACGGCACACCGATGGGTCCTGCATGGATCCCGAGCTTGGGATAGATGTCGCCGCCGGCCAGCACGTCGTCGAGAGCGCCGAGGTCTTCGAGGACTTCGAGGCTGCGGGGCTGGATGCCCTTGGCGCGCGAGCCGTCGAAAGCGTGGGGGGACCTGTCGACGATCCGGACGTCGAGTCCGCGGCGTACGAGGTCGATCGCCAAGGCGGAGCCCGAGGGGCCGGCACCGATGATCAGTACGTCGATGGCCTGCGGGCTGTTCATGAGTCGAGCCTTTCGGTGCGTGCGGACACGAACGAGACGAGCTGATCGGCGACGTCGCGAGGCCGTTCGAATGGTGCCATATGCCCGCATTTGTTAATTGCATGATGTTTCTGAGGCTTCAGCAGAGCGCGAGCTGTGTCGAAGTGCGCCAGCGGCGTGACGTTGTCCTCGTCGCCCCACAGCAGCAGCGTCGGAACGCCCAGTGCCCCCGTCCGCCGGAAGAGGTCGTCACGGCCGGTGACAGGCAGGTGCTGCAGGGTGTCGAAGACCGCGTACAGCGAGCCCTCGAAGCGGAACGCGTCGAGGACCATCTCGGTCAGCTTCGCGCCGAGCTCGGGGTCCCGGACGTTGTGCCCCAAGTGCCCCTGGAGCAGCTGAAGGCCGCGACGGCGGGCGACCACTCCGGCGAGCAGATTGCTGCGCAGCAGCCGGTTGGGGGAGGACAACTGCGGTTTCGCGAGACCGGCGGGTCCGACGATGGTGAGAGTGGACACCGACGAGCGGTACTGGGCGGCGTACGTCATGCTGACCAGCGCGCCCATGGAGGTGCCGACCAGGTGCAGGGGCCGCGCCGTCAGGCCGAGCCGGTCCGTCAGCTCGGCCAGCTGCCGCGTGAACAGCGTCTCGTCGTATCGCGCCTGTACCCGGTCGGAGTAGCCGCGGCCGTAGGCGCTGCAGGTCAGGGTGCGCAGCCCGCGGGCGTGCAGCTCGCTGACGAGGCCGTCCCAGTAGAACAGCGGGATGGTCAGACCGCCCGCCATCAGGACCACATCCCCGTCCTCGGGCCCCGTCAACTCGTAGTGGGTGACGCCGTCGGACAGCTCGATGAAACTGCCGCGCAGCGCCTTGCGCGAGTCGGCGGTGAGCTTGCGGTCCTCGCCCGAGGCGACGAAGTACTTCATGGAACGGGCCTCCTTGCCCTTAGTTCGCGGGGGTGTCGGCGCAGGAGCCGAGGAACTTCGCGATCGC
This sequence comes from Streptomyces sp. cf386, assembly GCF_900103585.1. GTDB lineage: Bacteria > Actinomycetota > Actinomycetes > Streptomycetales > Streptomycetaceae > Streptomyces. The sequence goes on along the minus strand of NZ_FNHV01000006.1, from coordinate 517,849 downwards.
GTCCGCGACCCACTGCGGTTCCTCCTCCGGCAGCAGATGTCCGCCGTGGGGGTGGACGAGCTCCTGGGTGCCGGGGATGTCGCGGGTGAAGTGCTGGCCGTCGATGCTCGCGCTGCGCAGCACCAGCGTGGGCATCGTGATGCGGGGGATCTGCGCGCTGCGGTCCGGCTGGTCGGTGTTGCAGAAGTCGACGAAGGCCGAGCGGTTACCGGGGCGGCTCATGAGCTGATAGGCGCGGTCCACCATGGCGTCGTCCACGATCTGCGAATGCGGCCCGACGGCCTCACGCAGGTTGCGTTCGAGTGCCCCGCGCGGCATCACCCGCCTCAGCAGGGGCCGCACCAGCGGGTTGCGGGTCAGGCGCATCCCCGCGGGCACCGTCTTCTCCGGGTAGCCGGTGGCATTGACCAGCACCAGGCCGGTCAGCCGCTCCGGATGATCCAGCGCCACGTTCCAGGCGATGTTGCCGCCCAGGGAATTGCCGGCCACCGCGTAGCGCGGCACGCCCAGCGCCTCCATGAAGCCCGCCACCGTCGCGGCGTACGCCGGGATGCGGTAGTCGCGGTCCTTGCGCGGGCCCGTCAGTCCGAACGCCGGCAGGTCGGGACGGATGACATCGAACGAATCCCGCAGCAGATCCGCCACGCGGTCGTAGTGCTGCAGGGATGAGGCGCTGCCGTGCAGCAGCACGAGTGCCGGGCCGTGCCCAGCACGCTTGTAGTGGATCCGCAGTCCGTCCACCTCGACGAACCGGGAATCGGGCTGGGGCTCAGACCAGGTACTCATAATGGCTACACTGTTACCGATAAGTGGCCGTGTCAAGAGGAAGCCCCCACGTGTGACGACCACGGTGGTCTTGACCGAGGAGATGGATCAGTTGGTGCGCCGCGCCGCCGGTCGTCCGGGAGCGGAGGCGCTGTCGATGAGGGCCCTGGCCGAGCGCCTGGGCTGGATCTGTGGACGCTCGCGCGCGCCCCGAGGTCTGGACGTGCATTCTGGACGGTGGCCAGGCGGCGGAGCCGGCCGTCGGCGTCCTGGAAGACCGCGAGCGAGCGCGGACGCTGTGCCGCCCTGCGAGGCTCGACGCGGTGGCACGAGCCTGATGTGGCGTGCGTAGAAGTTCCTCGGACTTCAGGCACGTGCGGGCGCTGCCGGGTAGCGTTGGCGACCTTGGGTCTTCTTGTGCTTTGTCGCGGATCCCGTGCTGGGATGGTGCTGGGATGCGCCTGTATTTCCGCAGTTCAGAGCCTTGTGTTGGAGTTCCGCTTCAACGTGTGAGCTGCTCGTTGCCGTGCCCTGGGTGATTCGCCAAGTGTGCAGCTCGGAAGGGGCCGGACTCTGTTGAGTCCGGCCCCTTCTGTGGTCCCGTGCTGACCGCTAGTTGCCCTGCGGCGGGGTGAGCTTGTCGAGGTCCAGGCTGATCTCGAAAGGCACGGGGCGCTTCAGGGTGCCCCGGAAGATACCTGCGGGCGCGTGGCGGCCAGTCGGTTCGTCGAGTTCGTCGACGTGGACGACATCAGCGGGCGCCCGCTCCATGAGCGCGACAGTGAGCATGGTGTGGCTGGAGACCCAGCCCTTCGGGCGCCATGAGTACGACGCCCTTGTACGCGACATGCTCGCCGTCCCCGGTGCCGCCCCGGACACTCCCTTGGTCGCGGTCTCTCGCTGCGGGGTGGCCGACGATCTGCCACTGGCTGCGCACTGGGGACCGGAGGACCTCGTGCGGGCTTGGCGGCCCTGACCGCCGTAAGTCGGCGGGTGGGGTGCCCGGTCAGCAGGGGGGTGATGCAGTCGTCGACTCCATGGACAACCTCGTCCCGGTCTCCCTCGCCTACGTCCTCTTCACCGTCGTCACCGGAGCCATCACCGTCACCTGAAGTGGCCCGACCCGGCCGCAGGCCACGATCGGTACATCTCCGCGAGCAGGAAGGCCAGTTCGAGTGACTGGGTGTGGTTCAGGCGGGGGTCGCAGGCCGTCTCGTACCGGTGGTGCAGGTTCTCCTCCAGGACGGCGTTGCCGCCGCCGACGCATTCGGTGACGTCGTCTCCGGTGAGTTCGACGTGGATGCCGCCCGGATGGGTGCCCAGGGCACGGTGCACCTCCACGAAGCCGCGGACCTCGTCGAGGATCGCCTCGAAGTGCCGGGTCTTGTGGCCGCTGGGCGCGGTGATGGTGTTGCCGTGCATGGGGTCGCTGATCCAGCACACCTGGGCGCCCTCGGCCGTCACCTTCTCCACCAGGGTGGGCAGCACGTCACGGATCCGGTCGGCTCCGGTCCGGATCACGAAGGTGAGCCGGCCCGGCTCACGCAGGGGGTCGAGACGGTCGATGAGGCCGAGCACGTCGTCGGGGGTCGCGCGGGGGCCGAGCTTGACGGCGATGGGGTTGGCGATGCGGGAGAAGTACTCGACGTGGGCGCCGTCCAGATCCCGGGTGCGCTCGCCGATCCACAGCAGGTGGCCGCTGGTGGCGTAGGTACGTCCGGTGTCGGGCTCGGTACGGGTCAGCGCCGCCTCGTAGTCCAGCAGCAGGCCCTCGTGCCCGACGAAGAACTCGGCGGTGGACAGCTCGCTCGTATCGACCCCGCACGCGTCCATGAAGGCGAGGCTGCGGTCGATCTCGTCGGCGAGCGTCTCATAGCGCTCCCCGGCCTCGGCGGTCGTCACGAAACCCTGGTTCCAGGCGTGCACCTGGCGCAGGTCGGCGAAGCCGCCCGTGGTCAGGGCCCGAATCAGGTTCAGGGTCGCCGCCGAACTTTCGTACATCCGCTTCATCCGCCAGGGGTCGGGCCGACGGGCCTCGGCGGTGAACTCCGTCGCGTTGACGGCATCGCCCCGGTAGGAGGGCAGTTCCACCGCGCCCCGCCGTTCCACCGCGCTGGACCGCGGCTTGGCGTACTGTCCCGCCATCCTGCCGATCTTGACGACGGGCAGGGCGGTGGCGTGAGTGAGGATGACCGCCATCTGGAGCAGCGTCTTGATCTTCCCGCGGACGTCGTCGGCGGTGAGCCGGTCGAAGGTCTCGGCACAGTCGCCGCCCTGTAGGAGAACGGCCTCCCCGCGGGCGACGGCCGCCATCTTGCGCCGCAGCAGGTCGCACTCGGAGGCGAAGACGAGCGGCGGAGCGGTGGACAGGCGATCCGTCACGGAACGGAGCTCGGTGGAGTCGGGCCAGACCGGCTGCTGGGCCGCCGGCAACCGGCGCCACGCATCGGTGGGTGAATCGCTCATGCCACTCATCGCACTCATCGCACGTCTTCCCTTTCATGGTCGGGAACCCGTATCAGCTCAATCGAATGCCGGGCCCGGGTCAAGCGATTCCGAAGTGGTCCGCGTACACGGGGATCAATTGGTCTGGCCCCGGCAGGAAAGCGGCTGATTCTCTGAGGGCGATGGGTTGCGCACTCGTCATCCAGTCGCCGATGCCGAATTCACGGGGGGTTTACCGTGTCGTTGCAGGAACGGATCAGCGTGCGGGTCACCGCTGCCGAATTACCGCACCACGACCCTCTGGAGTTGTACGAGCGGCTGCGCGAGGTGTGCCGGGCGGAGGACGTCTTTCTCTTCGAGAGCACCGACGGCGCCGCCCCCGACCGCCGCTCCGCCGTCGTCGGTCTGGGCCGCCTCGCCGAGATCCGGGTCTTCGCGGAACACGTGGAGATCGACGGTGTGCCGGGCGTGGCGTCGGCTTTGGCCCGGGTCGCCGAGGAGGCGGGTCTGCTTCCCGAGGAACCGCTTCCCGAGGAACCGCTTCCCGAGGAACCGCTTCCCGAGCAGCCGCTTTCCGCGGAGCCGCCGCACAGCGCCGGAACGGGCACCCTTCGGCTGCGCACCCCCGACGCTGCCGCCGTCTGGACTCTGCTGCCCCTGGCACAGCACGTCTTCGAGGTGGAGACGGACATACCCGAGACCTCGTACGCCTTCGGGTTCCTCACCTCGCTCGCCTACGAGTCCGTCTGGCACATGGAGACGCTGCCGACCCGGACCAAGCAGCCGAACGGGCCCGACATCACGCTCACGCTCTTCCGGGACGCCGTCTGGTACGACCTGACCACGGCCACCGTCCGTCATCTCGCCGCCGAGAGCACGGAGTTCGGGGATCGCTCACCGGAGGCACCGTCCCTGTCGGAGTCGGCCGCGCGGGCCGCCCGGGCCACCCGCGGGCCGGGCAGCCAGGCCCCTGCCACTGCCCCGGTGCCCGCCGCTCCCGTCCCCTCCTCAGTGCACGACACCGTCAGCCACGAGACGTTCCTGTCGTGGGCCCACCGGTGCCTGGAGCACATCCGGGTCGGGGACATCTACCAGATCCAGATCGGCCACCGCATCGACGTACGCACCGAGCTCACGCCCGTCGACGTGTACCGGCGGCTGCGCGGCCGTAACCCCTCGCCGTACATGTATCTGATGCCCCGCGCCGGCAACCTGCTCATCGGGGCCAGCCCCGAGCTGTACTTCCGGATCGAGGGCGACGAACTCGAGATGCGCCCCATCGCGGGCACCGCGCGCCGGGGGCCGGACGACGAGGAGAACGCACGGCGCGTCAAGGAGATGCGGGAGAGCACGAAGGAACGCGCCGAGCACATCATGCTGGTCGACCTCTGCCGCAACGACATCGGCCGGGTCAGCCGTCCCGGCACCCTGCCCGTGGACCGGTTGATGGCCGTGGAGTCCTACTCGCACGTCTTCCATCTCGTCTCCACCGTCACCGGACGTCTCGACGAGGGCATGGGCACCTGGGAGGCGGTGCGCGCGACGTTTCCGGCGGGGACGATGACCGGCGCTCCCAAGGTGCGGGCCATGGAGATCATCGACGGTCTCGAACGGGAGCGGCGCGGCAGTTACGCGGGCGCCGTGGGGTTGGTGGACGTGCGCGGGTGGAGCGAACTCGCCCTGTGCATCCGCTCGATCGAGTACGACGGAACCACGTACTCCACCCAGAGCTCGGCGGGCCTGGTGGCCCAGTCGGACCCCGAGTCCGAGTGGCGGGAGACGCTGGCGAAGATGGGCGCCGCCTACTGGGCGCTCACGGGGGAGGAGCTGCGATGAAGGTCCTGCTGATCGACGCGTACGACAGTTTCGTGCACATCATCGACCAGTATCTGCGCCACCTCGGCGCGCAGACGCGGGTCGTGCGCTCGCTGACCCGCTCCGCCGACGAACTCGCCGGGTACGAACCGGATGCCGTGGTCCTCGGGCCGGGGCCCGGGCATCCGGCCGAGTCGGGCCATGTGGAGCTGGTGCACGAGTTCGCCGGGCGGGTGCCGCTGCTCGGCGTGTGCCTGGGGCACCAGGCCATCGCCCTGGCCTACGGCGGCCGGATCGAGGTGGCCGACCAGGTGATGCACGGACGGATCAGCACCGTGCAGCACGACGGCACGGGTCTGTTCGCCGGTCTCGGGAACACCCTGCAGGCCACCCGCTACCACTCCCTCGTGGTCGCCCAACCGGTTCCGGAGGTCCTGGAGACGACGGCCGTCGCCGTCGACCACGGCTATGTGATGGGCCTGCGGCATCGCACCCTGCCCGTGGCGGGCGTGCAGTTCCACCCCGAGTCCGTGATGACCACCGGCGGTCTGACCCTGCTGGAGAACTTCCTGGCCATGTCGGCGGACGAGCGTGGCCGGGAACGGCAGTCGCTCAGCGGGATCTGACCTCCGCCGGCGCGCGGGATCCGACTTCCGCCAGCACGCGGACGGCCTCGGTGATGCCCGAGCGCGGCAGATGCGCGTGCCCCACGACGAGCGCGGGCGCGCCCCGTCGTGGCCGGGCGTGGAACGCCGCGCCGCCGCGCACCGCGACGGATCGGCGCAGTGCCCCGGACACCAGGGCCGCCTCGTCGGTGTGCCGGGGCAGCCGGACGTACGCGTGCAGCCCCGCCGCCGGGCCGAGCACCTCGGCGCCGGGCAGGTGCCGGCGGACGGCCTCTTCGAGGGCGTGACGGCGGGTGCTCGCCCGGGCGTTGAGTTTGCGCAGGTGACGGTCGAGCAGTCCGCCGCGCAGCAGCTCGGCGAAGGCCAGCTGGGTGAGGGTCTCGGTGCCCAGGTCGTGCCGGGCGCGCTCGCGCAGCAGCCGGTCCAGCAGGTCGGGCGGTGCGGCCAGCCAGCCGAGCCGTAGCCCGGGGGCGAGGGTCTTGCTGGCCGTGCCCGCGTACACGACGCGTTCGGGGGCGAGGCGTTGCAGGGCCAGCGGGCGCTGGCCGCGTTCGTACCAGAGCCCTCCGTCGTAGTCGTCCTCGATGATCAGGCCGTCCACCTCCCGGGCCCAGCGCACGAGTTGCTCGCGCCGGTCCTCGCTCAGGGTCACGCCGGTCGGGAACTGATGGGCGGGGGTGACTAGGACGGCGCGCAGGTCCGTCGCGGCCAGCGCCGTCACGTCCAGGCCCGCCTCGTCGACGGGCAGGGGCACCGGGCGCACACCGCATTCCTGGAGGAACTGCCGCTGTCCGGGATGGCCCGGGTCCTCCACGCCGATCGCGTCGACCCCCTCCCGGCGGAGCACGCCGCACAGCAGGTCCAGCCCCTGTGAGAACCCGCCCACCACGGCCAGCTGTTCGGCCGTGGTCCGTACGCCGCGTGCCCGCCCCAGGTACTGGGAGAGTTCGAGGCGCAGCGCGGGGGTTCCGGCCAGCGGCGGGTAGGCGTGCGCCGAAGGGGCGGCCGAGCGCAGCGCGCGCTCGTAGCAGGCGAGCCAGTCGCGGCGCGGGAAGTCGGGCAGGTTGCCGCCGCCGGGCCGTAGGTCCCAGCGGACCTCGGGCACCCGGTCCTCACCGAGGAGTGTCGGTACGACCGCCTGGGTGGTCAGGTGTCCGACGACGCGGGTGCCGGCGCCCTGGACGGCCTCCAGGTATCCCTCGGCGACGAGCTGGCCGTACGCCTCCACGACCACGCTGCGGGAGACGTCCAGGTCGTCCGCGAGACGGCGGCTGGAGGGCAGCCGGGTTCCCGCGTGCAGGCTGCCGGCCGCTATCTCGCTCTTGATGAAGCTCTGTATCTGCGCGGTCAGGGAGACCTCGGAATCCCGGACGACTTCGACCGCCATGTGGAGGGACATGACCTTCTCTCTTTCGGAAGTGGACCGCGGGAATTGGACCGCATTTCTCACGTGGCAGTGGTCTGGCTGAGCGGGGCGCCCGGACGTGAGACTCGTCGTACTGATCGATGTTCGATTCGTGCCGTAGATGTCCGAGGAGAATTCACGTGACAACCGGACCGCAGAGTTTCAGTTGGCCCGAATTGCTGAATTCGCTGCTCGACCGGAAGGGCCTTTCCGCGCGGGAGACCGACTGGGCGATGGATCAGGTGATGTCCGGCGTCGCCGGGCCGGTCCGGCTGGCCGGGCTCCTGGTGGCGCTGCGGGCGAAGGGCGAGACCGTCGAGGAGATCGAGGGTCTGGTCAGCGCCATGCGGCGGCATGCGGTGCCGCTGGATGTGCCGGGCCCCACGGTGGACATCGTGGGCACCGGCGGGGACGGCTCGAACAGCGTCAACATCTCCACCATCTCGGCGATCGTGGCGGCCGGGGCCGGGGCGCGGGTCGTCAAGCACGGCAACCGGTCGGCGTCCTCCTCCTGCGGATCGGCCGACGTCCTGGAGGAGTTGGGGGTGGCGCTGGGGCTGCCCGCGGAGGAGATCGGCGCCGTGGCCGAGGAGGTCGGCATCACGTTCTGCTTCGCGCCGGCGTTCCATCCCGCCATGCGGCACGCGGCGGCGCCGCGCCGCGAACTCGGCGTGCGCACCGTCTTCAACGCCCTGGGCCCGCTGCTCAATCCGGCCTCGCCCACCGGTACGGCGATCGGAGTGGCCGACGCGCGGCTCGCGCCGCTGCTGGCAGGGGTTCTCGCCCGGCGTGGGTCGTCCGGGCTCGTGTTCCGGGGCGACGACGGAATGGACGAACTGACGGTCACCACGACCTCCACGATCTGGTCGGTCACGGACTCCGGGGTGGCCGAGGAGACCTTCGACCCCCGGGACATCGGCATCGGCCTCGCCCCACCCGACGCCCTGCGCGGCGGCGACCGCGCCCACAACGCCCGGGTGGCCCGTGAGGTCCTCGCCGGCACCCACGGCCCGGTCCGCGACGCGGTCCTGCTGTCGGCCGCGGCCGGCCTCGCCGCGCTGGATCCGGGCGACGGCACGTCGGTCGGCGACCAGCTGGCGACGGGGCTGGAGCGGGCGGCGGAGTCGGTGGACTCGGGTGCGGCGGCAGCGGTACTGGAACGCTGGGCGACGGTGACGACCAAGCGGGCGCAGTCGGTGGGGGCGGCGCAGGGGTGAGTCGTGGCGGTGGGCTGGGGTGTTGCTGGGCGGAGCTTGGAAGCATCCACAGCACCCACCCCGCACCCGTCCACGGCACTGCCCCCGCACCCATCCACGCGGCAACCCCGCAGCGCACCCCCCGGACAGTCCCAAGCCGCGCTCACCCCACATGCCCAGCCCCACCCGTCGACCGGACCTAGACGCGGGCTGCGGCCAGGAGTTCGGTCACTGCTGTTCTGGGGGTGCCGTGGGTGACCAGGGACTCGCCTACCAGGACTGCGTCTGCGCCTGCTTGGGCGTATGCCGCGACGTCCTCGGGGCCGCGGACACCGGATTCGGCGATCCGGACCAGGCCCTCGGGGATGTGCGGTGCGACCCTCGCGAACGTGCCCCGCTCCACTTTCAGCGTCGTCAGGTCGCGGGCGTTGACGCCGATCACCGTGGCGCCGGCGGTCACCGCGCGCTCTGCCTCCGCCTCGTCGTGCACCTCCACCAGCGGTGTCAGTCGTGCCTCGTTCGCCAGTGCGATGAAGTCGGTCAGCTGGGCCCGGCCCAGGGCGGCGACGATCAGGAGCACGATCTCGGCGCCGTAGGCACGCGCCTCCCACACCTGGTAGGGGTCCACGACGAAGTCCTTGCGCAGCACGGGCACGTCCACCCGGGCACTCACGGCCTCCAGATCCGCCAAGGAGCCCCCGAACCTGCGCTCTTCGGTCAGGACGCTGATCGCGGCCGCGCCGCCTTCCGCGTAGTCGGCGGCGAGGGCCGCCGGGTCGGGGATCTCGGCGAGCGGACCGCGCGAGGGGCTGGCGCGCTTCACCTCCGCGATGACCCGCACCCGCGGCCCGCCGCGCAGCAGCGGCACGCAGTCCCGCCCCGCGCCCCGGGCCAGGGCCCGCTCCCGCAGGGCCGCCTCCGGTGTGCGCTCCCGGCGTGACGCCACATCCTCGCGTACGCCCCTGACGATGTCGTCGAGAGCATTCATCGCTGTGTTCCCCTCCCTGGCCTGCGGGCTGTGACCGACCGGACGATAAGCGTTCGGAGCGGGTGGGGGACACGTCCTTAAGCAGCGGCGAAAACTGCCACGTGAGCGCGCGCGAACGGCGCGGGAGCCGTCGTCAGTGGCCTGTCAGTGCCGGTCGACAGCATGGTCACGTAGGCGATGCCGAACAGCACATTCTTCCGTCCATTCCTCGGTAGGTTGGCGATCACGTGGCGAAGACTTTGGTCGGGGCGACGGCCGTACGCGTTCCGCGGTGGACCACAGGCGACGAGATGGGTGCGCGGCGAGGAGTGACCGCCGAACTCGTTCTGCCTCCCGAACTGACCGCCCGGCTGCGCACGGTGGCCGTCGAGAGCGCGGCCCCGCTGGATGCCGTGCTCCTCGCCGCGCACCTGCGGGTGGTCGCCGCGCTGACCTCCGACCAGAACCCGGTCACCGGGTACGTGCCCGCCGACGGTGATCCCGGCGCGCCGCGCTCGCTGGGTGTCAGTGGTGTGCTGCGGCACAGCTGGCACGAACTCGTGCGGCAGGCGGCCGCGGCGGCGAGCCGGCCGGCACCGGTGCCGACGCCGGCCGCCGAGCCGTACCACGAATCCGTTCTGGACCTGTCGACAACGGACCCGTCCGCAACGGCCCCGTCCACAACGGACCCGTCCACAACCCATCCGGCCCCGCACGTCGCACCGCCGCTGTGGGTGCGCATCGCCCTGCACGCGGACCGTGTCACCGTCCGCGCCCGGTCCCGTTCGGATGTCATGTCCGAGGAGCAGCTGATCCGCATCGTCGGTTACCACGGACGGGCCCTGGAGCTGCTGGCCGCCCACCCCGACGCACCGGCGGGCGAACGGAGTCTGCTCGCCGAGGACGAACGGCACTTCCAGATCTACGGGTTGGCGGGCGAGGCGGAGCCCTTCGACGGGCGGCTGTTCGTCGAGCGGTTCGAGGAGCAGGTCCGGGCGGCCCCCGACGCGGTCGCGGTGTCGCACGGGAGCCGGTCATGGACGTACGACCGGCTGAACGCGAACGCCAACCGGATCGCCCACGCGCTGCTGGCGGACGGGCTCCGCGACGAGGACGTGGTGGCCGTCGTCATGGAACGCGGCCTGGAGTGGGCGGCGGCCACGATAGGCGTGCTCAAGGCGGGCGGCTGCTATCTGCCGGTGCAGCCGGACCTCCCGGCCGCACGGATCTCCGCCCAACTCGACGACGCGGACTGCCGGTTCGTGCTCGGGGAGGGGGAGGGTGAGGGCCACAGTGCCCCCGTGGGGGACGGGGACGACGCGCCGCGCCGTTCGATGGACGTCGCCGCCCTGTGCGCCGGAACCGGGAGCCATGCCCAGGAGGCACCGGCCACCAACAACCCGGGCCACGCCCCCGAGGCACCGGCCACCGCCAACCCGGACCGCCCACTCGCCCCCCGCCGGCTCGCCTACATCTACTTCACCTCCGGCTCCACCGGCACGCCGAAGGGCGTGATGTGCGAGCACGCGGGGTTGCTGAACCACCTGTTGATGAAGGTCGCCGACCTCGAACTCGGGCCCGGCGACGTGGTGGCGCAGACCGCCGCGCAGTCCCTGGACATCTCGCTGTGGCAGCTGATCGCCCCCCTGCTGACCGGCGGCAGTTCACGCATCGTGGACACCGATGTGCTCCTGGAGGTCGACCGTTTCGTCGCGGAGCTGACCGCGTCGCGGGTCTCCGTCGCGCAGTTCGTCCCGTCGTACTTCGACGCGCTGATCACGGCACTGGAGCGCAGCCCTCGCGGTCTCGGCGTGCTGCGCGCCGTCTCGGTGACGGGGGAGGAGCTGAAACCGGCGCTGCTGCGGCGATGGTTCGCGTGCCATCCGGGTGTCCGGGTGGTCAACGCGTACGGCGCGACCGAGGTCTCCGACGACACCATGCACGAGTTCCTCGACTCGGTGCCGGAGCACGGGCCCGTCACGCTCGGCCGGATGCGGCGCAACGTGCATGGCTATGTGCTGGACGAGCAGGGCGGGCTGGTGCCGCTCGGTGCGACCGGGGAGATCGTCTTCTCCGGTGTCGCGGTCGGCCGCGGCTATGTCAACGACCCCGAGCGGACCCGGGCCGCGTTCGTGCCCGATCCGTTCCGGCCGGGGCAGCGGATGTACCGGACGGGTGACTTCGGGCGCTGGCTGCCCGGTGGCCGGCTGCAGTTCCTCGGCCGCCGCGACCAGCAGGTCAGGATCCGCGGATTCCGGGTCGAGACCGGTGAGATCGAGAACCGGCTCATGGCCCTGGACGAGGTGAAGGACGCGGTGGTCGTCGCCTCGGCGCCGGGCGACCGGCACCGGGTCCTGGTGGCGTTCCTGGTCGGTGCCGTCCGCTGTGACGCCGACACCGTCCGGGACGCCCTGGCCCGCCATCTGCCGGACTACATGATCCCGGCGCACTGCCACTGGCTCGACGCGCTGCCGGTCGGCGAGAACGGCAAGGTGGACCGGAAGGTGCTCACCGAGCTGGCCGCCACGCTCGGGCATGCCGGCGTGCCCAGCACGGCGCCCACCACGCCCACCGAGCAGCGCCTCGCGATGGCCTGGGCGGAGGCGCTGAACGTGCCGTTGCAGAGCATCGGGCTGGCCGACAACTTCTTCGCGCTCGGCGGTACGTCGCTCGCGGCGACCTGGCTCGTCGTGAAGCTGGACCGACTCGTCTCGCTGGCGCAGATCGTCGCCCATCCCGTGCTGTCCGATCTCGCCGCCGCCGTCGACGCCGGCCAGGATGCGGCGCCGGCGGGGCGGGCGGAGCACGGTCTGCTCCGCCCGCTGAGCCGTGCGCTTCCGGGCCGGACCGTGGCCGAGGGCCGCCTCGTCTGCTTCCCCTGTGCGGGCGGGAACGCCGTCAACTTCCTCGCTCTGGCCCGGGAACTCGCTCCCAGCGGCATCGAGGTGTACGGCGTCGAACTGCCCGGACACGACTTCGTGCCCGGCGCGCAGGATCTGGCGGAGGTGCCGGAGGTGGCGCGCCGGGTCGCGCGGGAGCTGGCGGGGCTGACCGCCGTACCGCTCGTGCTGTGGGGCCAGCGGGAGGGCGCGGCGCCCGCGCTCGCCCTGGCCCGGCTGCTGGAGGACGGCCCTTCGGCACCGCGTCGGGTTCTCGTCGGCGGTGTCGCCCCGGACTGGCCGGCCGGGGTGCGGGCGAGCATGGACCGCACCCGTGCCCTGAGCGACCGGGAGGTCGCCGCCACCCTCCTGGGCGAGGGCGCGTACGTGGAGTTCGACGGGCTCAAGCCCGAGCGGGCCGGGCTGCTCGGACCCGCCTACCGCCACGACGTGCGGTCGGCCGGAGACTTCCTGCTGGCCGCCCGGCGGCGCCCGGAGGCCCACCGGGTCAAGGCGGGCATCGACCTCGTCGCAGCCGAGGACGGGGCGGCCGGGGACCTCGGCCACGGTCACGGCCACTGGGACTGGCGGCTCTTCTCCGACGAGGTGACGCACCGCCGGTTGCCGGGCGGCGGAGCCCACTTCCCGCGCACACGGGCGGCCGACGCGAAAGACGCGGTGCTGACCGCGCTGAACCGAACCGCCCCTTCGTCCCCGTGAGGAAACGGATGCCCAACGACCGGATGCCCGACGACCGGATGCCCGACGATCGGATGCCCAACGACCATGTGGCGACGGACAGTTCCAGTGGTGCGGGCGGGTTGACCGGGCGGATCGCCGCCGGTCCCGACCCGCTCCTGCGCGCCGAGGTGCTGGAGCCCCAGCTCCGCTTCGAGATCGACGCCCTACTGCCCTGGTACGTCCAACTGGAGAAGGTGCTCCTGCTGGAGTACCGCCGGCTCGGCCTGCTGGACGGTGCCCAGGTCGGTGCCATCGCCGACCTGCTCGATGCGGTCACTCCCGAGGCCGTGGCCCGGGAGGCCGAGGAGAGCATGAGCGACATCGCCTTCACCCTGGAGCGCCATGTCGCGAGCCGGCTGACCGAGGTGCCGCCCGCGTGGCACGTCGACCGCAGCCGCAATGACCTGCAGGCCACCGCCCAGTTGATGCAGGGCCGGGCGCGGCTGCTGGAGTGCGCCGAGGAGCTGATCGCGTTCGGCCGCACCGCGCACCGGCTGGCCGGGCGGGGCGCCGACCTGGTGATGCCCGGCTACACCCATATGCAGCCGGCCCAGGTGATCAGCCCCGGGTTCTACTTCGCGGCCCTGTGCGACCAGGTGCTGCACACCCTCGACCGGCTGGAGTCGGTGTACCGGACCGCTGCCGCCTCGCCGATGGGCGCGGGGGCGATGGCGGGACAGGAACTGGCTTGGGACCGGGGCCGGATGGCCGCGCTGCTGGGCTTCACCGAGGTCCGTACGCACGCGCTGCGGGCGGTGGCGCAGCGGGACTGGGCGCTGGAGGCCTGCGCGGAGTTCTCGCTGCTGGGCGTCGCGTTGAGCCGCTTCGTCACCGACCTGATGACCTGGGGCGGCGCGGGATTCGGTTTCATCGACCTGCCGGACCACTGGTCGGGCATCTCCTCGGCGATGCCGCAGAAGAAGAACTACCCGGTGCTGGAGCGGATCCGGGCCCGGACGGCGCATCTCGGCGCGGCCTACACGGCGATCGCCACCGGGCAGCGCTCCACCCCGTACAGCAACTCCGTCGAGATCTCCAAGGAGGCAGGGGCGGGGGTGCCCGCGGCCTTCGACACCGTCGGGTCGGTACTGCGGCTGTTCGGCGCGGTGCTGGAGAACCTGCGGTTCCGGGACGACCGGATGCGCGAGGCCTGCGAGAGCGAGTACCTGGGCGGGTTCACGCTCGCCAATCTGCTGACCTTGCGCGCCGGGGTCCCCTGGCGCACCGCCCAGGTGGTCGCCGGGCGCTACATCGTCCGGGCCGTCGAGCGCGGGCTGTCTCCCGCGGAGCCCGACGGCGCCCTGCTCGACACGATCCTGGCCGAGGCGGGGCATACGGCCGACCACGCGGCGGACCTGCTCGCCGAGGCGATGAGCGTGCCGGGCGGACTCACGGCGAAGCGCTCGGACGGCTCGGCCAATCCCGACGCCGTACGGGCCCTGCTCGCCGATCAGGAGACGGCGTTCGACGCATGGGAGAAGCGCTGGTACGGCCGGCGGGCGGACGTCGACGCGGCTGCGGCCGAGGTCGACCGGCTGCTCGCCGGACCGGAGGGACGGCAGGAGTGGTGAGGTCCCCCGACGCCGTCCTGCGGCCGGACGTCCCGGGGCGCGGCCCGGCACCGTTCGCCGTGGTGACGGGGATGAGTACCGCGTCCGGCACGTTCGGCGAGCTGCTTCAGGGCGTGCTGCCCGAGGAGAACAGCGACTTCCTGGTCACCCTGCCCATCGCCCGCTGGGCCCGGGTGACCTTCCACGGCAGGCCCGGCACCGACGAGCTGGAGGTCCGGCCGGCGCACAAGAAGAAGGCGCTCCGGCTCACCAGGATGATCATGGAGTCCTCGGCGACGCCGATGGGCGGGGTGCTCACCATCGAGAGCACGCTGACCGAGGGCAAGGGGCTGGCCAGCTCGTCCGCCGACCTGGTCGCGACGGCGCGCGCGGTCGCCAACGCACTGGGCGAGCCGATGCCGCCCCGGCGGATCGAGTCGCTGCTGGCGCAGATCGAGCCCACCGACGGTGTGCTGTACCCCGGCATCGTGGCGTTCTACCACCGCCGGGTGGCACTCCACACCGAGCTCGGGTCCCTGCCGCCGATGACCGTGGTGGGCGCCGACGAGGGCGGCGAGATCGACACGATCGCCTTCAACCGCATCCCCAAGCCCTTCTCCGCCGCGGACCGGGCGGAGTACGCCCGGCTGCTGGAGCGGACGGCCGGTGCGGTGGCCCGTGCGGACCTCGCCGAGGTGGGCGCGGTGGCCACGCGCAGCGCCCTGATGAACCAGGTGCTGCGCCCCAAGAGAACGCTCGACGACATGATCGACATCTGTCGGCAGGTCGGCGGGCTCGGGGTGGTCGTCGGCCACAGCGGGACCTGCCTCGGGGTGCTTCTCGACACGGCCGATCCCTCGTATCCGCAGCGGCTGGTGGACGCCGCGAGCGCGTGCTCCGAGCTCGTCGGCAACGTCACGGTGTACCGGACCTTGAGCTTCGACCGATGAACTCCGGCGCTTCGCCGGCCCGGCGCAGGGATGGGAAGAGAGAGCGCACATGCTGAGCCAGAACGTGATCGAGGCCATCGGCCACACCCCGTTGGTACGCCTGCGGCTGGGGGCCGACCGGGACGTCAGGGTCTACGCGAAACTCGAGATGAACAACCTGTTCGCGATGAAGGACAGGGTGGCCAAGCAGATCATCACCGAGGCGCGCGCCAAGGGTGACCTGGCCGAGGGCGCCCCCATCGTGGAGAGCTCCTCGGGCACGATGGCCCTCGGCGTCGCCCTGGTGGGCACCGCGCTCGGGCATCCGGTGCACATCGTCACCGACCCGCGGATCGACCGTACGACCCTGGCCAAGCTGGAGTCGCTCGGCTGCGAGGTGCACGTGGTGTCCGCGATGGACGACCACGGCTGGCAGGGCGCCCGGCTGACCCGGCTGCGGGAGATCATGGACCGCAACCCGGGGGCGTTCTGGCCGCGGCAGTACGAGAACCCGCAGAACCCCGCCGCCTACCGGCACTTGGCCGAAGAGCTGCTCACCGACCTCGACACCGTGGACGTCCTGGTCGGCGCGGTGGGCAGCGGTGGTTCGCTGTGCGGCACCTCGCGGGTGCTGCGGAACTCCCTGCCGGAGCTGTACGTGGTCGGCGTGGACTGCGTCGGCAGCGTGCTCTTCGGCCAGCCCGACCGGCCCCAGCGGCTGCAGAGCGGGCTGGGCAACAGCCTGCACCCGAAGAACCTCGACCACTCCCTGATCGACGAGGTCCACTGGCTCAACGACCACGAGGCCTTCGGCGCCACCCGCGAACTGGCCCGCGAGGAGAAGCTGTTCGCCGGCAACACCTCCGGATCGGTGTATCGCGTGCTGGGTGCCATGGCCGCGCGGGCCACACCGGGCACGACCCTCGTCGGGATCTTCCCGGACCGCGGGGACCGTTACGCCGACACCGTGCACAGTGACGAGCACTGGGCCGAGAAGGACATCCGGCGGCTGCCGGTCGCCACGGTGCCGCGTCAGGTCCTCGACGGCACCGAGGTGCACAGCTGGTCGTTCCGCCGCAACCGCGCGGACGCGCCCCGACCGGCGTTCGTCTTCGTGGAGTCCAACACCACCGGGACCGGCATGCTGGCGCTGCGGATCGCGGCGGAGGCCGGCTACGAGCCGGTGCTGGTGACCGGCGACTCCACCCGGTACGCGGGGCTGTCCGAGACCGCCGCGACCGTCGTGGACTGCGACACCAACGACCCCGACGCGCTGGTCCGGGCGGTGACCAAGGCGTTCGAACCCGGCTGTATCGCCGGAGTGTCCACGACCAGCGAGTTCTACCTGGTGGCGGCGGCCACGCTGGCCACGGCCGTGGGGCTGCCCGCGGAGCGTGCCGAGGCGATAGCCGGCTGCCGGGACAAGGGGCGGCTGCGCGCGACCCTGGAGCGGGCCGGGATCGGACAGCCGCTCTTCGAGGTGGTCGAGGACGGGCCGTCCGCCGCCGCCGCGGCGGCCCGGCTCGGAACGCCCTGCGTCGTCAAGCCGGTCGACGACTCGGGCTCGACGCGGGTGCGTCGCTGCGACTCCGCGCAGCAGGCCGCAGAGCTGGCCGAGGAGATCACGGCCCGGACCACCAACGGACGCGGACAGGCCATGGCGGGCCGCGCTCTGGTCGAGCAGTATCTCGACGCTCCCGAGTACAGCGTGGAGATGTTCGGCGTCGACGGCGTCCAGCGGCTGATCGGCATCACCGAGAAGACCGTGACCGGCGCACCGCACTTCGTGGAGTCCCGGCACCTCGTGCCCGCCGACCTGCCCGCCGAGGCGGCGCGGGAGATGACCGGGACGGTGTCGGCCGCGCTGGCCGCGACCGGCCTCGGCCGTGGCCCGAGCCACACCGAGGTGAAGCGCACCGAGACCGGCAGCGCGGTCGTCGAGATCAACCCGAGGCTCGCGGGCGGCCTCATCCCCGAGCTCTACCGCCTCGCCACCGGGGTCGACCTGCTCGCCGCCCAGGTGACCCACGCCGGTGGAACCGCACCGCTGCTGCCCGAGGGTTTCGCGCGCCACGCCGGCATCCAGTTCGTCCTGCCCACCGAGCAGGGCGTGCTGGAGCGGGTGGCCGGGCTGGAGCAGGCGCGGGCGGTCCCGGGGGTGGAGCGTGTGACGGTCACCGCCGCCGCGGGCACACGGATCGCTCCGCCGACGGACGCGTACGGGCGGATCGGCCACATCGTCGCCGTCGGCGCGAGCCGGGCGGAGGTCGTCGACGCCCTCGACCGGGCCCTGGAACTGATCCATGTCGAACTGGCACCCACAAGCCAAGGAGAGAGCGGACGATGACAGTCAGCCGACGAAGCCTTCTGCGGTCCGCCGCAGCCGTCGTACCGGCGATGGCGATCGGTGGCGCGCTGTCCGGCGTGGCCTCGGGCGCGACGCGGGCGGCGCCGTGGCAGGTCTTCCCGATCGCCGGTGGTTCGAGCTCGTGGTACAGGTTCAGCCGGATCAGCTTCGCTCCGGACGGCACCGCCAAGGCCCTCGGCACTGACAACTACTTCACGGACGGCCCCTTGGGCCCGATCGAGCAGGACCCGCTCGTCTGGAGCTTCAACGGGACGGGGTGGAGCGGGGCCGGCTTCGCCGACGACACCAGACCGTTGAACGGCATCACGGTCACGGGCCCCGCCGACGCCTGGGCGGTGGGCGAGAAGTGGGACCGGGTGCAGAAGTTCGACGTGCCCCAGCTGCTGCGCTGGAACGGCACGGCCTGGACCAACTCGATGACCGGAGCCGAGTCCTTCGCCCGGCCCAGCCAGGTCTCCGGCACCGGCAGCGACGTCTGGGTGGTCGGCTCGGCGCGGGAGTCGTACGCCATCCCGGCCGTGCTGCGCCGGGACGGTTCGAGCTGGGCCCCGGTGAGCCTGCCGGGCACGCTCGGCACCGCCACGCTGCTGACCGTGCAGGTCGTGGCGGCGAACGACGTCTGGGTGGCCGGCTCCGTCGGCACCAGTGGGGCGCGCAGATCCCTGGTGATGCACTGGAACGGCTCCTCGTGGACCGTGCTGCCCGCCCCGTTCGGCACCGCGGTGGGCCAGGTGACCTCGCTGCTCGTCAAGGGCGGCCAGTGCTGGGCCGGCGGGTCGGCCGCCAACCGGGGCGCCGTGGCCGTCTGGAACGGCAGCGCGTGGTCCGCGCGGAACCCGGCCCTCTCCGGCATCTCCGAGGTCACGCAGCTCGCGGAGTACGGCTCCACCGAGGTGTGGGTTTCGGGGACGGGCCTGACGCTGCAGCGCTGGAACGGCTCGGCGTGGTCCGAGGCCGAGGGCCCGCAGGCGGCTCCGCTGGTCGTGGGGGCGCTGGCGACCGGCCCGGACGGCGCCCTGTGGATCGCCGGCTCCAAGGAGACCTCGTCGTCCACCAGCTACTTCTTCGCCAAGCTCCCGGCAACCGCCTGACCTGGTCCTTCGGATGAAAACACGGACCCCGCCCCCAGGAAACCGGGGGGCGGGGTCCGTGCTGAATGGCCGGATGTGGCGCAACTGCCGTCAGGCGGGGCGCAGATGGCGCGAAGACCGATTGACGAACACTCTTACGCCTGTAAGCTTTGACTTACACGTAGAAGAGATCAGCTACGCGAGTAAGGGGTTGGAGACAGTGGAGAAACGCTCGATCACCGTCAGGGTGGCGAGTTGGAGCGCGGCCCACCCCTGGCGCGCCATCGTCGGCTGGTTCGTCTTCGTCGCGCTGTGCCTCGGGGCGTCGGCCGCCGTCGGGACCAACGCGGCCACCACCGAGGACTACCGGGTCGGCAACGCGGGCAAGGCCGAGGCGATCGCGACCGAGGGCGGCCTGCAGCGCCGGCCGGTCGAGCAGATCGTCATCGACTCCCCGTCCGGCACGCTGGACGTGCCCGCGGCCCGGGCCGCCGCCGCCGATGTCACCGCGCGGATGGAGAAGCTTCAGGAGGTCGACCGGGTCGAGAAGCCGGTCCTCTCCCGTAACGGCAAGGTCCTCATGGTCCAGGTCGTCATGGCGGGCGAGGAACTCGCGGCACGCAAGAAGGTCGGCCCGCTGGTCGAGCAGACCGAGGCGGTGCAGAAGGAGCACCCCGACGTACGCGTGCAGGAGACCGGCGGCCCCTCGATGAGCAAGGGCCTCGACCAGCAGCGCAGTGACGACCTCGCCTTCTCCGAGGCGCTCACCCTGCCGGTCACCGTCATCACGTTGATGATCGCCTTCGGTTCGGTGATCGCGGCCGGTGTGCCGGTCCTGCTGGCGCTCACCTCCATCGCCGCCGCCATGGGTCTGTCCGCCCTCGCCTCGCACGCACTGCCGGACGCCGGCGTCGGCAACAACATCATCCTGCTGATCGGCCTGGCCGTCGGCGTGGACTACTCGCTCTTCTACCTCAAGCGGGACCGGGAGGAACGGGCCAAGGCCGGCGGCCGACTCGGTTCGCAGGCCGTCGTGGAACTCGCCGCGGCCACCGCTGGCCGGGCCGTCGTGGTCTCCGGTTTCGCGGTGATCGTCTCGACCGCGACGCTGTACCTCGCGACCGACGTCATCTTCTCCTCGCTCGCCACCGGCGCCATCATCGTCGTCACGGTCGCCATGGCCAGCTCGCTCACGGTGCTGCCCGCCCTGCTGGCCAAGCTCGGTGCCCGCGCCGAGCGCCGTACGGCCCGCCGTGCGGCCCAGGGCAAGCGGACCCGGGACCACGGGGGGACGAGCAGGACGTGGAACGCGCTGCTGCGGCCCGCGACCCGGCGCCCCGGCATCACCCTGCTGGTCTCGGTGCTCATCATGCTGGGCCTGGCGGCGCCCGCCCTCGACCTGAAGCTGAGCGTGTTGGGCAGGGACACCTTCTCCCGCGAGATCCCCGCGGTGCAGACCTACGACCGGATGACGGACGCCTTCCCGGAGATGCTGGTCCAGCACCAAGTGGTGGTGCGTGCCGACGCGGACCGCTCACCGCAGGTGCTGAAGGCGATGGAGGACCTGCGCCGGCGCGCCCAGGCGGACCCGATGTTCGCCAAGGACGTCGACTTCAAGCTGACCTCCTCCGACGACCGGCGGATCACCAGCCTGACGCTCTCCGTGCCGTCCAAGCCCAGCGCGCCCCAGGCGCTCCAGTCACTCGACCGGGTCCGGGACGACTTCCTGCCCGCCACCGTCGACAAGGTGCCCGGCGCGGAGGCGTACGTCACCGGTGACATCGCCCGTGACTCCGACTACCTGGACCACCAGAACTCCAAGCTTCCGCTGGTCGTCGGCTTCCTGCTGCTGGTGACGTTCGCCGTGACGGTGCTGGCCTTCCGGTCGGTGGTCATCGGCGTGATCGGCATGCTGCTCAACCTGCTCTCGGCGGCGTCCGCCTTCGGCCTGCTGGTGCTGGTCTTCCAGGGCCAATGGGCGGAGGGCATCCTCGACTTCCACTCCACGGGAGCGATCGGGGCCCGGGTGCCGCTGTTCCTGTTCGTCATCCTCTTCGGGCTGTCGATGGACTACCAGGTCTTCGTGGTCAGCCGGATCAAGGAGGCGGCCCAGCGCGGCCTGGACACCCGCCGGGCCGTACTGGAGGGGATCGGCAGCTCCGCGGGCGTGGTGACCAGTGCGGCGGTGGTCATGGTCACCGTCTTCGCCAGCTTCGTCTTCCTCTCCCTGGTGGAGATGAAGCAAATGGGCTTCGTCCTCGCCGCCGCGGTCCTGCTCGACGCCTTCATCGTGCGGATCATGATCCTTCCGTCGGTCCTGACCCTGCTCGGTGACGCGAGTTGGTGGCCGTCCCGAGGCATGCGGACGGCACAGGCCCGGCAGACCGGATTGACTGGTTCTGAGACCGACGCCCCGTACCGGGCGCACGAATCAGGACGCGTCTGAACCACGGCTGCCGTTCCGGCAGCCGCGCGAAACGGCCTTCTATTCCCCCGGGAAGGCCAGATGCTGGGCCGCTCACACCCTGAGCGGCCCAGCATCATTTCTGGCGCAGAAACAATTCCGGAATGGCTGATTCCTCGGTCATATCTGCCAGGTATGGCCAACCGGAGAGTTTGATATTTCTCATCCGTCGTGGCGCGGGAAAGGATGTGGATCAGACGAAGACGGGGGTTACGAATCGTGGAGATCCACATACTTGGTTCACTTTTGCTCACCCGGGACACCCGGAGTTGGGGCGTGACATCGAAGCGGGTGAGCTCGGTGCTCGCCCTGCTGGCCCTGGCCCCGCGCCAGCCCGTTCCGTTCGACCAGCTCGTCGACGAGCTGTGGGGCGACGAGAGCATCTCGAACGCCAAGAACGCCCTGCAGGCCAACGTGACCCGGCTGCGCAAGCTCCTGGCGTCGGTGGCCGGGAGGGACGGCCGGGATCTGGTGCGCACCGTGGGCACCGGCTATCTGCTGGACGTCGTACCCGAATCGGTCGACGCCCACCGCTTCGTGGCCCTCGCCGACCAGGGCGCCGCCCTGCTGGATCGGGATCCCGCGGCGGCGGCGCGCACACTGGAGCAGGCGCTGGCCATGTGGCGGGGCGCGGCCCTGCTGGACGTCAGCGAGGGATTCCGGTGCCGGACCGCTTCGGTGCGCCTGGAGGAGCGCCGGCTCACCGCATACGAGGACTGGGTCACCGCGAGACTGGCGGTCGGCGTGGAGCGCGTGCCGGTGCCGGAGCTGCGTCTGCTGGCCACCGAACATCCCGGCCGCGAACGGCTCAGCGAACTGCTGATGCTGGCCCTGTACCGCGAAGGCCGGCAGACCGAGGCGCTCGACGTGTTCCATCAGGCGCGCCGGCGCCTGGCCGAGGACCTGGGAGTGGAGCCGGGACGTTCCCTGCACGCGGTGTACCAGGCCATCCTCCATCAGGACGACGTTCTCGGACGCCCCCACGGCTCCCTGAGTCTCGTCGGCTGACCCGCCCTCGGCCGACCGGAGCCGGTAATTCCCCCGACACCCTGCGACCACCGTGATTCAATTACGTTGGTGTTACGGTGATTAGCGTCTGTGCCCTCGCAATGGGGCAGATGCATGATCGCTTGTGTCCGGGGGAACGGGGAGTTGGGTCCGCAATGCGCGTCGAGTTACGGCATGCCCGACTCGTAGCCGCCATCGCAAGCGCCGGGAGCATTTCGTCGGCCGCGACCCAGCTCAATCTTCCGCAGCCCGCTCTCTCGTCCCAACTGCGCCGCCTGGAGCGCGAGTTCGGAGGGGAGCTGTTCGTCCGGTCGCACAGCGGTGTGGTGCCCACCCCGCTCGGCGAACGGCTGATCCCGATGCTCGTCGATCTGGCCCGGCGCGGTGACGCCCTCATCGCCGAGGTGGCCGCGCAGAACACCGAGACGCTGCGCGTCGGGAACGTGGAGTGGACGCCGCCCACCCTCAGGGACGCGATCGCCGCGAGCCTGCCCGCTGTCGAGGTGCAGACCGAGACGGTGGATCCGGCCGACGCGATGAGCGCGGTCGCCGAGGGGCTGCTCACCCTGGCGCTGGTGCCCAGTTCGCCGGACCGTGAGCCGGCCGACCTCACAAAAATGCCTCTCAGTACGGCGGTTGTGGTCCGCGAGCCGGTATGGCTGGCGGTGCCGCCCGGCCACCCGCTGGCCGAACAGGGGCCCGTCGGCCCCGCCGAGGTGGGTTCCCTCGACTGGGTTCGCTACGCGCGCGGCCACTGGTTCCACGACCACGAGGAAGCCGCCTTCGCCGACCTCGTCGAGGGCCGGCCCGCCGCGGTGCACCGGGTCCGCGGACATCACGAGGCGATGAGCTGGGTCCGCGATGCCAAGGTGGCCGCGCTGACCGTACCGACCGGTGCCACCAAGGACGTCAGTCTCGTCCCGGTCGCGGGTGCCCACCACTGCGAGATGCTGCTCGTGTGGCGCACCGGATCGCTCAGCCGGGCGACCCTGGTGACCCTGCTGGAGAACCTGCGCCGCTACTACTGCGACTACGCCCGCACCATCCCGCGCTTCTGGTCCTGGATGGTCGCCCACCCCGAGGACTTCCGCGAGGTCCAGCGCTTCCTCACAACAGGCTGAACCGCCGCACAACACCCCCGTGTCCCCGCGTCAGTTCGCGGTCAGTGGGCTGTCAGCCGCTTGCTCCAGCATCGTCTGCATGACTACAGCAGCCACCAGCGCCGAACGGTATGCCCAGATCAAGGGCATCATCTGCGACATCCTCGAGATCGAGCCGGACGACATGACCGGCACCAGCCGGTTCAAGGAGGACCACGAGGCCGACTCGATGGGCGCCATCGAGATCCTCTCCACCCTTGAGCGCACGTACGGGATCGACCTCGACCAGAGCGTGCTGTCCCGCATGGTCAATCTCGACGCCGTGGTCACCGTCGTCGACGAGGCCGTGGCCGCCAAGTAGCAGGCGCTGCCCGGCCGGGGCCGCCCGCGCCGGGCGTCAGGGACTGGAGTACAGGGTGTACGACAACGAGCAGCGGCCGCGCCAGGTGGTGATCACTGGACTGGGCCTGGTCACCAGCATCGGCCTCGGAGCCGAGGAGTTCCTGGCCGGGCTGCGGGCAGGGCGCAGCGGGGCCAAGCCCATCACGGCCTTCGACACCACCGGCTTCGCGCACTCCTACGGATGCGAGGTCGCCGACTTCGACCCGGCGAAGTGGATCCGCACGTTCCAACCGGAGGAACTGGGCCGGGCGACCCAGTTCTCCGTGGCGGCGGCCAACATGGCCGTCGCAGACGCGGGGATCGACGCGGAGGAACTCCGCGGCCGGCGGACCATGGTGTCGGTCGGCACCACCGACGCGGAGTCCCGCGACCTCGACCTGCTGGTCGGCGAACAGCTCGACAAGGGCCCGGAGCACCTCACCCCGGGGGTCGCCCGACGGGCCCACGCGAGCAGGCTCTCCACGAGCATCGTCCGCGAACTCGGCCTGACCGACGTCGAGGCCCTGACCATCCCCACCGCCTGCGCGGCCGGCAACTACGCCATCGGCAGCGGCTACGACGCGATCCGGGCCGGCGACGTCGACGTGGCGCTGTGCGGCGGAGCCGACGCCGTGTGCCGCAAGACCTTCGCCGGCTTCTACCGGCTGGGCACCATCGCCCCCGAGGTGTGCCAGCCCTTCGACCGGGACCGCAAGGGCATCCTCACCGGCGAGGGCGCGGGCATCCTCATGATGGAGAGCCTGGAGTCCGCCCGGGCCCGCGGCGCCCGCATCTACGCCGAGGTCCTCGGATACGGGCTCACCTGCGACGCCCACCACCCCGTCGCGCCCGACCAGGACAGCCTCGCCCGCTGCATGGCACTGGCCCACCGCAACGCCGGGATCACCGAGGCGGACGTCGACTTCATCTCGGCCCACGGCACCGGCACCAAGGCCAACGACGTGACCGAGGCGGGCGCCATCCGCCAGGTCTTCGACACCCCGCCGCCCACCGTGTCCATCAAGTCGATGGTCGGGCACAGCATGGGCGCCGCCAGCGCCCTCGGCTCGGCCGCCTGCGCCCTGGCCATCGCCGAGGGTTTCATCCCGCCCACCATCAACCACCGGGAGACCGACCCGGACTGCGGTCTTGACTGTGTGCCCAACGAGGCGCGTCCCGCCGAGCTGACCGTGGTGCAGAACAACGCGCTCGCCTTCGCGGGCAACAACGCCGTGCTCATCCTGGGCCGGCACCGGGAGGCCGCCTGATGTCCGCACTGGTCTTCTCCACCTGGTCGGCGGTGTCCCCGTACGGCGTGGGCAGCGAGCCCTTCCGCACGGGCGTCCGGGCCGGCCGCAGCGCGATCGGCGCACTCGACCGGGCGGCCTTCCCAGGACCGTTCACCGAGGGCGCGCTCGTGCCGGACTTCAACGCCGCCGACCACATCGGCCGCAAGGGCACCCGCACCATGGACCGGGTCACCGGCATCGCGGTGACCGCCGTCGGACTGCTGCTGGCCGACGGCGGACCGGAGTTGACGTCCCGGCCCGAGGAGACCGGGCTGGTGCTGGGCACCGGCTCGGGCAGCGTGCAGAGCATCATGGACTTCACCCGCGACTCACTCGTGGGGGAGCGCCCGTACCACGTCGACCCGGCCCGCTTCCCGAACACGGTGATGAACCGGGCCGCCGGGCAGAGCGCCATCTGGCACGGCATCAAGGGACCGAACACCACCATCGCCGGCGGCCGCCTGACCGGCCTGACCGCGCTGAGCTACGCCACCCGGCTGCATCGCGGCGGCCACTGCGCACGGGTGCTGTGCGGGGCGGCCGAGGAGTACTCCGAGCAGCGCGCGTGGCTGGAGTGGCACGGCCGGGACGGCGACGACCGGACGTCCCCGCTGGGCGAGGGCGGCGCGGTGTTCCTCCTGGAGACCGCGACCGACGCCCGGGCGGCCGGCCGGCGGGTGCGAGCCCGTCTGCTGACCACCCGGTTCCGTGCCTTCGCCGAACCGTCCGAGGCCCGCGGGGCCTTGGCGGAGTGCGTGCGCGACGCCCTGAAGCAGGCGGGTGCGCGGGCCGGGGACGTGCGTGTGGTGGCCCCGGCCGAGACGGGCGGGCAGCTGGCCGGCGTCGAGGAGGCCGCGATCGGGGACGTGCTCGGCTCGGCCGAGTTCGACCTGCTCGGCAGCCGTGCGCTGCTGGGCGACACCTCGGCGGCGACCGCGAGCCTGCAGCTCGCGGCGGTGCTGTCACTGCTCGACGACGAGGAGACCCCATCCGGCGCGCTCGCCCTCGTGACGGCGGTCGACCGGGACGGCACGGCCGGCTGCGCGCTGCTCGCCGCCGCGACGAACGAGGAGAGCTGAGTGGAGACGAACGCCCGCAGGGTGGCGCTGGTGACCGGGGGTTCCCGGGGCATCGGGCGGCATGTGGTCACCGCACTCGCGCGGGACGGCTTCGACGTCGCGTTCTGCTACCGGTCCGACGAGGAGGCGGCGCTGTCCGCCGCCCAGGAGGCCGAGAAGGAGGGCGCGGGCGTGTTCACCGCCCGCGTCGACGTCGCCGACTCCCGCGCCGTACGGGACTTCGTCCGCGGCGCGGAGGACGCGCTCGGCCCGCTGCACGCGGCGGTCTCGTGCGCCGGCATCGTCCGCGACAACCCGCTGGTGATGCTGCCCGAGGACGACTGGGACGCCGTACTGCGCACCAACCTGGACGGCACCTACCACCTGTGCAAGGCCGCCGTGTTCTCCATGATGAAGCGCCGGGCCGGCAGCGTCGTCACGCTGTCGTCCGTCGCGGGGGTGTACGGCAACGCGACGCAGACGAACTACTCGGCGTCCAAGGCCGGGATCATCGGCTTCAGCAAGGCGCTGGCCAAGGAGTCCGGGCGCTACGGCGTGCGCGTCAACGCCGTGGCGCCGGGCTTCATCGACACCGACATGCTCTCCGGGCTGGCGCCGGAGCACACCCAGAAGATGACCGAGCGCATTCCGCTCGGCCGTCTCGGCCACCCCCGGGAGGTGGCGGACCTGGTGTCGTTCCTGGTCTCCGACCGCGCCGCGTACATCACCGGACAGGTCTTCGGCGTCGACGGCGGACTCGTCGTCTGACCCGTTAAGGAGCAGCATGCCCAAGAACAAGACCCCGCGCTTCTACTTCTCGCTGCGCAGCCCGTACTCCTGGCTGGCGTACCAGGACCTGATGGAGCATCACAAGGACCTGGTGGAACGGCTGGAGTGGCTGCCGTTCTTCGAACCGGACGACAGCAGCGCGCAGCTGCTGCTAGAGCGCGGCGGACGGTTCCCGTACTCGGAGATGTCGAGGGAGAAGAACCGGTACGTCCTGCAGGACGTCGGCCGGATCACCAAGTCCCGTGGCATCACCGTGAACTGGCCCGTGGACGTCGATCCGGTCTGGGAGGTCCCGCACCTGGGATACCTGGTGGCGGCCGGGGAGGGCCGGGGACACGACTACATCGCCGCGGTCTACCGGGCCCGGTTCGGCGAGGGGCGCAACATCTGCGACCCGGCGACCATCGCGGACATCGGCCGCGAGCTGGGGATCCACCCCGAGGTGATCTCCCGCGCCCATGAAGACCCCGAACTGCGCGAGCGGGGCGCGGACATCCTGATGGAGGTCTGCAAGGACGGCGTCTTCGGAGTGCCGTTCTTCGTGCAGGGCTTCACCCGCTACTGGGGGCTCGACCGGCTCGACGCCTTCGTGGAACACCTGCGCACCAAGGCGCCCTCCGCGACGTCCCTGGCCCCCGCCACGGCCGGCGCGGTCGGCATCGGCCGCTCGGCCGACGACGGCCACGCGGGCGGCTGCGGCTGACCGGGCCGCGGCAACCGTCAGTTCTCGGTCAGTGCGCTGTCAGCGCGCTCGACCACCATCGATTCACGACGCTGCCCCGCCGGCTCCGGACAGCCGGCGGAGGCAGCGCTTCATGCGTGGCCCGGGGCCCTTGAGCGCCGAGTGCTGATCGCGCTGCGACGGCCGGGACGGCTGCATGGACCTGGTGAACCTTTCCGAGGGGATTGCAATGAAGCGTGTGCCGACGGCCGGCCTGCCGCTCACCGCTGGCCAGAAGGACATCTGGTTCGACGAGAAGCTCACCGGCGGCGGTGCCACGTACAACACCGCGATCTACTGGGACATCCAGGGCCCGCTGGACCGCGAGCGGTTCACCGCGGCGCTGGCCCGGCTCGCCGAGGAGTCGGAGTGCCTGCGGGCCCGCTTCTTCGAGGTCGACGGCGAGCCCCGCCAGGTCGTCGAGGACCTCGCCGAGCTGCCGCTGACCGTCACCGACGTCAGCGGCGCCGCCGACCCCGTCGCCGCCGCCAACGAAGCCATCCGGGCGGACCTGCGGGTGCCCTTCACGGTGGGCGGCGACGCGCCCCTGTTCCGGTTCAGCGTGTTCACGCTCGCCGCGGACCGCACGATCTTCTGCCTGCTCAACCACCACCTGGCGTCCGACGGCTTCAGCTACGTCATCTACTGGCAGCGGCTGTCCGCCATCTACGAGGCGATGACCGCGGGCACCTCCCTCGACGAGGGGCGCTTCGCCCCGCTGAGCACCCTGATCGAGGCCGAGGCCGCCTACGGCGACTCCCCGCGCCAGGAGCGCGACCGGGCCTACTGGACGGACCACTTCGCCGACGCCCCCGAACCGCTGACCCTGGCCCGGCGGGACGCCGAGCCGGCCCAGTCGTTCCTGCGCGAGGGGACCGTCCTCGCCGACGACCTCGCCGAGCGGCTGCGGACCGTGGCCTGGGACGCCCGGGTGACCTGGCAGACCGTGCTGGTCGCCGCGCTGGGCGCCTACACCCAGCGGATGACCGGGGCGGACGACGTCATGCTGTCGCTGCCGGTCACCGCCCGCGTGGGCGGCACCCTGCAGAACATCCCCGGCATGGTCGTCAACTACCTGCCGCTGCGGCTGCGGATCGGGCCACGGACGACCCGGGGCGAACTGCTCGCCGCCGCGCACAAGGAGATCACCGGCGCCCTCAAGCACCAGCGCTACCGGGTCAGCAAGGTACGGCGCGGCATGGGGCTGGCCAGCGACGACCGGCGCCCGTTCGGCCCGTTCCTCAACATGATGCCGCAGATCGAGAAGCTGACCATCGGCTCCTGCGAGGCCGTTCTGCAGAGCCCCTCCACCGGTCTGGTGGACGACCTGGAGTTCACCGTCGCCGACAAGGGCGCGGCCGGCGTCGGGGTCGACCTCAGCGCCAACGAGAGCCGCTACGACCGCGCCGAGGCCCGTGACCACCTCCAGCGGTTCATCGCCTGGCTCGACCGCTTCGTGACCGCCGGCGCCGACGACCGGCTCGGCGCCCTGGACCTGCTGGCGCCCGGCGAGCAGACCCGACTCACCCGTGTGCTCACCGGCCCCGAGCGGCCCGAACCGTACCTCGGCGTCGTCGAGCGGGTACGCGCCCGGGCCGCCGAGCGCCCGGACGCCGTGGCCGTGACCGACGACGCGGGCAGCCTGACCTACACCCGACTGACCGGCCGGGCGGGCGCGCTCTCCCGACGGCTCACCGGATCCGGTCCGGTGGCCCTGCTGGTCGAGCCCGGGCGGGACTTCGTCGTCGCCGAGCTGGGCGTGCTGGGCTCCGGCCGTGCCTTCCTGCCGCTCGACTCGCGCTCGCCGCACGCCCGGCTGACCGCGCTGCTCGCCGACAGCTCGGCCACCTGCCTGCTGGCCGACGAGGCCAACCGGGAACTGGCGGAGCGACTGGCGGCGGAGGCCGGGCACCGGCTCGACCTGCTGGTCCTGGACGGTGCCGAGGACGCACCGGAGGACCTCCCGCCGGTCGTCGGCGGTCCCCAGGACCTGGCCTACGTCATCTTCACCTCCGGGTCCACGGGCAAGCCCAAGGGCGCGATGGTGCAGCGCGGCGGCATGATCAACCACCTGCTGGCCAAGGTCGAGGAACTCTCCCTGACCCGCGCGGACAGCCTGGTGCACAACGCGCCGGTGACCTTCGACATCACGGTGTGGCAGACCCTGACCACCCTGCTGGTCGGCGGGCGGATCCGTGTGGTGAGCCGGGAGACCGCGGCCGACCCGGACGCGCTGTTCGGCGTCATCGGCGACGAGGGCCTGACCACCCTTGAGGTGGTCCCCTCCCTGCTGCGCGCCACGCTCGACGCCTGGGACACCACCGGCAACGCCCCGAAGCTGCCCGGCCTGCGCTGGATGATCTCCAACGGAGAGGCGCTCGCCCCCGAGCTGTGCGACCGCTGGTTCGCCCGCTACCCGGCGATCGGGCTGGTCAACATGTACGGCCCGACCGAGTGCTCGGACGACGTGACCCACGCCTACGTCCGCCACGGCGACGTCCTCGACGGGGCGTACGTCCCGATCGGCCGGCCGCTGCGCAACACCCGGCTGTACGTGCTGGGCGACGAACTGCGGCCGGTGCCGCAGGGGGTGCCGGGCGAGCTCTTCATCGGCGGCGCCGGTGTGGGCCGCGGCTACCTCGCCGACCCGGGCCGTACGGCCACCACCTTCGTGCCCGACCCGTTCGTGGGCCGGGGCGCGCGCATGTACCGCACCGGCGACCGGGTGGTGCTGCGCGCCGACGGACAGCTGGACTTCATCGAGCGCCGCGACCACCAGGTCAAGATCCGCGGCCACCGGATCGAGCTCGGCGAGGTCGAAGCGGCGCTGCGCGCACTGCCGGGCGTCTCGGACGCGGTGGTGACCGCGAGCGCCGACCAGGTCGGCCAGAAGCGGCTCATCGGCTACTACGTGCCCGAGCAGCCCGCCCCGAGCACCGACGCGGTCCGTGACGGACTCGCCGGCGTCCTGCCCGGCTACATGGTGCCGGCCGCCCTCGTGGCCCTGGACCGGCTGCCGCTGACGGCGCACGGCAAGGTGGACCGCAAGGCGCTGCCCGTCCCCGACTTCGCCGCGCCGGCCGCCGCCGTGGCCGACGCCGCGTCCGAGGCCCCGCGCAACCCCACGGAGCAGCTCGTCGCCCAGGTGCTGGCCGAGGTGCTCGGGTTGCCCTCGGTCGGCCCGGACGACAGCTTCTTCGCCCTCGGGGGCGACAGCATCAGCTCGATCCAGGTGGTCAGCCGGGCCCGTAAGGCCGGGCTGGTCGTCACCTCCCGCGACGTCTTCCTGCACCGCACGCCGGCCGCCATCGCGGCAGCCGCGCAGCCCGTGGAGGACAAGGCCCAGACGGCCGCCCAGGACGGCGTCGGTGAGATCGAGCCCACCCCGATCGTGGACCAGCTCCGCGAGGAGCTCGCCGAACATCCCGACGCCGCACGGGAGTTCAGCCAGTACGTGACGCTCACGGTTCCGGCCGGAACCGACAGGGAGCAGCTCACGACCGCCGTACAGGCGCTGCTGGACACCCATGACACGCTGCGGATGCGGCTGTCCGTCCCGGCCCCCGGGCTCTGGTCCCTGGAGACGCTGCCCGTCGGCGCCGTGTCCGCCGCGGACACCGTCACCCGGGTCGACGTCTCCGGCGCCGACGAGGATCCGCTGCCCGACCAACTCGCCGCCGCGCGCGGCCGGTTGAAGCCCGAGGACGGGCTGATGGTGCAGGCCGTGCTCCTCGACGCGGGCCCGGACCGGCCGGGCCGCCTGCTGATCGTGATCCACCACCTGGCCGTCGACGGGGTCTCCTGGCGCATCCTGCTGCCCGACCTGGAGGCCGCCTGGAACCAGCTGACCGAGGGCCGCCCGGTGCGGCTCGACCCGGTCGCCACCTCCTACCGCGGCTGGGCCCAGGCCCTGTCGCAGGAGGCCCGCACCGCCCGCCGCGCGGCCGAACTGGCCTGGTGGACCGCGCAGTCGGGCGCCGACGAGCCGCTGCTCGGCACCCGCGCCCTCGACCCGGTCCGGGACACCCACGCGACCGCCGGCGAGGTCACGATCGAGCTGACCGCCGAGCAGACCGCCGAGCTCCTCACCTCCGTCCCCGCGGCCTTCCACGCGGAAGTCGACGAGGTCCTGCTGACCGGCCTGGCACTGGCGGTCGCCGACCGGCGCCGACGGCACGGAGCCCCCGCCGCCCGGACGGTCGTCGAGCTGGAGGGACACGGCCGCGAACCGATCCCCGGCGAGCCCGACCTCTCCCGCACCGTCGGCTGGTTCACCAGCGTCTACCCGGTCGCCCTGGACCTCGGCGACCTCGACTGGACCGAGATCGCGGACGCCGGCGCGAGCTGCGGCCGGGCGCTCAAGCGCGTCAAGGAACAGCTGCGCGCGGTGCCGGGCCACGGCCTCGGCCACGGTCTGCTGCGGCACGTCAACCCGCAGACGGCCCGGGTGCTCTCCCGGCAGCCGGTCCCGCAGATCGGCTTCAACTACCTGGGCCGGTTCACCGCCGGCACCGGAGCGGCCTGGCAGATGGAGTCCGGCGCCTCCGGGCAGAGCGCCCACCCGGACACCCCGCTGCGTCACCCCGTCGAGGTCGTCTCGGTCACCGAGGACCGCCCCGGGGGACCGGTGCTCTCGGCGACCTGGACCTACGCCGGCGGGCTGCTGACCGAGGACGACGTCCGGGAGCTCGCCGAGGGCTGGTTCCGCTCCCTGCGCCTGCTCGCCGAACACGCCCGGCGTCCCGGGGCGGGCGGCCGTACCCCCTCCGAGTTCCCGCTGGTGACCGTCGGCCAGGACGAGATCGAGGCCTACGAGCGCGAGGTCGAGGAACTCACGGACATCCTGCCGCTGTCGCCGCTGCAGCGCGGGCTGCTGTTCCAGGCCGAGTTCGACCGGCACGGGATGGACGCCTACACCCTCCAGGTCCTCATGGACATCCAGGGGCCGCTGGACAAGGGCGCGCTGCGGCGGGCCGTGGCGGCTCTGCTGGAGCGCAACGACGTCCTGCGGGCCTGCTTCCGCGACCGGGACGCCGGCGACCCCGTGCAGGTGATCCCCGGAAACGTCGAGGTGCCCTGGTACGAGGTCGACCTGACCGACAGCGCGGCGGACGGCCGGGAGGCCGAGACGATCCGGCTGACCGACGAGGAGTGGCTGCGCCGGTTCGACGTGGCCGAGGCCCCGCTGACCCGGTTCACCGTCTACACCCTGGGCCCGGACCGGTATCGGGTGGTGTGGACCGCCCATCACATCCTGGTCGACGGCTGGTCCCTGTCGGCCGTCCTCGCCCACGAGCTGGTCACGCTGTGGTCCAACGGCGCGGACACCTCGGCACTGCCACCGGTCGCCTCGGTGCGCGGCTATCTGGAGTGGGCCGGCGCCCAGGACAAGGAGGCCGCGCGGACGGCGTGGCGGCAGGAGCTGGCCGGAGTGGACGAGCCCACCCGGCTCGGCCCGGCCGACCGGGACCGGGTCGACTCGCTGCCCGAGACCTGGAGTGTGGAGCTGCCCGAGGACCTCACGCAGGCGCTGACCTCGTGGGCCCATGCGCGCGGCCTGACCATGAACACCGTCGCGCAGGGCGCCTGGGCGGTGGCCCTCGGGCGGCTGACCGGCCGCCGGGACGTCACCTTCGGCGCGGTCGTCTCCGGACGCCCCGCCGAACTGCCGGGCGTGGAGCAGATGGTGGGCTCCTTCATGCACACGCTGCCCGTGCGGGTGACCCTCACCCCGCGCACCACGCTGGAGGAGATGCTGGTCGACCTCCAGTCCCGTCAGCTCGCCCTCGAACCGCACCAGCATCTGGGCCTGGCCGAGGTGCAGCAACTCGCCGGGGTGGGCGAGCTCTTCGACACCGTGGTGAGCTTCCACAACTACCCGACCGGTGTGCTCGACCGCATCGGCGAGCACATCCCCGGGCTGTCGATGCTCGACTGGCAGGCCCGGGTGATCGCCGAATACCCGCTGGCGCTCGGTGTGTTCCCCGGTGACCGCCTGCGGCTGGAGGCGCAGTACCGCTCCGACGTCTTCGACGTCCAGGGGGTCGGCGCGATCGTGGGCCGCTTCGTGCACGTCCTCCAGGCGCTGGTCGCCGCGCCCGGCGCGCGGCTGAGCACCGTGGACGCACTGGGCGACGACGAGCGCGGCCTCCTGCTCGGTGACTGGGCCGGCCACGCGGCTCCGGTGGCGTCCCGCCCCGCTACCGAGGTCTTCGAGGAGCACGCCGCCCGCACGCCGGACGCCGTCGCGGTCGTCGACGGCGACGACGAACTCACCTACGCGGAACTCGACTCCCGCGCCAACCGGCTGGCCCGTCTGCTGATCGACCGCGGCGTCGGTCCCGAGGACCTGGTCGCGGTGACCCTGCCGCGCTCGGCCACGATGGTGGTGGCCGCGCTCGCGGTCCTCAAGGCGGGCGCGGGCTATCTCCCGGTCGACTCCGCCTACCCCGCGGACCGCATCGGGTACATGCTTCAGGACGCCCACCCGGTCGCCGTACTCACCACGGAAGAGATCGCGGCCGGCCTCCCCGACACACCGGCGGCCGTCGTCACCGTCACCACCGACGGCACGCTCGGCGACCTCGCGCGCTACGACGACCACGACGTCGTCGACGCCGAACGCCGCGCCCCGCTGGACGCCCGCCATCTCGCCTACGTCATCTACACCTCCGGCTCCACCGGGCGGCCCAAGGGCGTCGCCGTGGCGCACCAGGGCCTGCTGGCGATGGTCGCCAGCCTGGTCGAGCGGTTCGGGCTGGACAGCGACACCCGGGTGCTCCAGTTCGCCTCGTTCAGCTTCGACGCGTCGGTCTGGGAGATCATGCTGGCGCTGCTGGGCGGCGGCACGCTGGTGATCGCCGACGAGGAGTGCCGTACGCCCGGCCGGCCGCTGGTCGACCTCATCAACAAGGCCCGGGTCAACCTGGC
This sequence comes from Streptomyces sp. cf386, assembly GCF_900103585.1. Classification (GTDB taxonomy): domain Bacteria; phylum Actinomycetota; class Actinomycetes; order Streptomycetales; family Streptomycetaceae; genus Streptomyces. The sequence goes on along the minus strand of NZ_FNHV01000006.1, from coordinate 483,353 downwards.
CGGTCTGCCGCCGGTGGTGGTGGGCGGACTGCCCGAGGGCAGCACCCTGCCCGCCGATCTGCGCCTCGCGGTGGCCGGCGAGGCCGTGCCCGCCGAGGTCGTCGAACGCTGGGCGTCCGGCGTGCGGCTGTACAACGGGTACGGCCCGACCGAGGCCGTGGTCAGTTCGACGGTCGCCGGCCCGCTGTCCGGGACCGGCCGGCCGCCCATCGGCCGCCCGACCTCCGCGCACCGCGTCTACGTCCTGGACCGCGACCTGGCGCCGACCGCCGTCGGCGTGACGGGCGAGCTGTACGTCTCCGGCGGACTCGCCCGCGGCTATCTGCGCCGCCCGGACCTCACCGCCCAGCGGTTCGTGGCCGACCCGTACGGCGCTCCCGGCGAGCGCATGTACCGCACCGGCGACCTGGTGCGCCGGCTGGAGGACGGTCAACTGGACTACGTCGGCCGGGCCGACGACCAGGTCCAGCTGCGCGGCTTCCGGATCGAGCTCGGTGAGATCTCCTCGGTGCTGCTCGCCCAGGAGGGCGTGGCCCAGGCCGCGGTCACCGTGCGCGAGGACGAGAGCGGGGACCGGCGGCTGATGGCGTACGTCGTCCTCACCGACGAGGACGCCGTCGCCGAGGGGCTGCGCGAGCGGCTGGCCGGCGAACTGCCCGACTACATGGTCCCGTCCGCGGTCGTGGCCCTGCCCGAGCTGCCGCTGACCCCCCAGGGCAAGCTCGACCGCAAGGCGCTGCCCGCGCCGAGCGCGCACACCGCGACTCAGGGACGCGAGCCCCGCAACCCCGTCGAGGACATCCTCCGCAGCCTGTTCGCCGACGTGCTCGGCCTGGACCGGGTCACCATCGACGACGACTTCTTCGACATCGGGGGCCACTCGCTGCTGGCGACCCGGCTGGTCAGCCGGGCCCGTACGGCGCTCGGTGTGGAACTGCCCATCCGTGCGCTGTTCGAGGCGCGCACGGTGGCCGCCCTGGCCGGGCAGCTGGACACCGCCGACGCGGCCCGCCCCGCCCTGGCACCGGCCCCCGCGGACGCCGGCCGGCCGCTGTCCTTCGCCCAGCAGCGGCTGTGGTTCCTCAACCGCCGCGAGGGGCGCGCCACCGGCACCTACAACTCGCCGATGACCTTCCGGCTCACCGGTCGGCTGAACGCCGAGGCCCTGCGGGCCGCGGTGCGGGACGTCGCGGCCCGGCACGAGGTGCTGCGCACCGTGATCCCGGAGACCGACGGCATGCCGTCGCTGCGGGTGCTGGACGCCGACGACGGCGGTCCGGAGCTGAAGGTGCGGGCCCTGTCCGAGGACGGTCTGGCCGCCGCCCTCGACGCCGAGTACGACCTCGGCTTCGACCTGACCAGTGAAACGCCTTTGCGGGTACGGCTGTTCAGCCTCGGCAAGGACGAGCACGTGCTGCTGCTGGTCTTCCACCACATCGCCTTCGACGGCTGGTCGATGGCGCCGCTGCTGGGCGACCTGTCCGCCGCCTACCGGGCGCGCTGCGCCGGCGGGGCCCCCGACTGGGCGCCGCTCCCGGTGCAGTACGCGGACTACGCGGTCTGGGAACGGCAGCTGCTCGGCTCCGCCGACGACCCCGACAGCCATCTGTCGCAGCAACTGGCCTACTGGAAGCAGACGTTGGCCGCTCTGCCCGACAAACTGGCCCTGCCCGCCGACCACCCGCGGCCGGCCGTGAGCGGCAACTCCGGCGGCGAGGTCATGTTCGAACTCGACGGCGAGCTCTACGCCGCCCTGGTGGCCATCGCCCGGCAGGCCGGCGCCACCGAGTTCATGGTGCTCCAGGCCGCGTTCGCCGCCCTGCTCACCAAGCTCGGCGCCGGGACCGACATCCCGGTCGGCACGTCGGTCGCCGGGCGCACCGACGACGCGCTGGGCGAGCTGGTCGGCTTCTTCGTCAACTCCCTGGTGCTGCGCACCGACACCGCGGGCGACCCGGCCTTCACCGAACTGCTGGCCCGGGTCAGGGAGGCCGACCTCGCCGCCTACTCGCATCAGGACGTGCCCTTCGAGCAGATCGTGGACGCGCTCAACCCGCCGCGCTCGCTGGCAAGGCACCCGCTGTTCCAGGTCATGCTGACGCTGCAGAACAACGAGGACGCACCGCTGGTGCTGCCCGGTCTGACGGTGCGCCCCGCGTTCGTCGAGTCCGGCCGGATCAAGGTCGACCTCGCCCTGCAACTGCTGGAGTGGCCCGAGGACGGCTCCATGCGGGGCCTGCTCGGCTACAGCACCGACCTGTTCACGCGGGCCACCGCCGAGCGCGTCGTGGCCGGCTTCGTACGGCTGCTGCGCGAGGTGGTCGCCGACCCGGACGTCCGGCTGAGCCGGCTGGACGTGCTGGGCGACGACGAACGCGCCCAGGTGCTCACCGGGTGGAACGACACCGCACGGGAGGTGCCCGGCACCACCCTGCCCGAGCTGCTCGCCGCGCAGGCCGCCCGCACCCCGGACGCCACCGCGGTGCTGGCCGAGTGGGGCTCCCTCACCTACGCGGAACTCGACGCCCGCTCCAACCAGGTGGCCCGGCATCTGATCGAGGCCGGGGCCGGCCCGGAGAAGGTCGTGGCGCTCGCCCTGCCCCGGTCGCCGGAGGCGGTCGTCGCGGTGCTCGGCGCCTTGAAGTCCGGTGCGGCCTATCTGCCCGTCGAGGCCGACGAACCCGTCGAGCGGATCAAGCGGATGTTCGCCGAGGCCGGGCCGCTCAGGGTGGTCACCACCGGTGGCCTCGCCCGGCGGATGCTGGCCACCGGGACGACCCCGGTGGTGGTGGACGGACCGGCGGTGAAGGCCGCGTCGACGGCGGCGGTCACCGACGCCGACCGTCCGGGCCCGCTGCGCTCCGCGCATCCCGCCTACGTCATCCACACCGCCGGCGCGGGCGGCCGCCCCAGGGGCGTCGTCGTCGAGCACCGTGCGGTGGTCAACTACCTGGCCTGGGCGCGGGAGACCTACCACCGCGTCGGCGACGACGCGCTGCTGGCCACCCCGTTGTCCTTCGACGTCTCGGTCACGGGACTGTTCCTGCCGCTGGTCACCGGCGGCACGGTGCGCCTGGCCGAACTCACCGAGGACGACGCCACGGCGCGCGGCGGAGCCGCGTTCCTCAAGGGCACCCCGAGCCACCTGGCGCTGCTGGGCGCGCTGCCCGACGGCTGCTCGCCGAGCGGCGAACTGGTCCTCGCCGACGAGCCCGTGCTCGCCGAGCGGCTGGACGAGTGGCGCGCGGCCCACCCGCGGGTCCGGGTGGTGACCGAGTTCGGCCCGACGGAGGCCACGGTCGGCGCGCTCTCCCGGACCGTCGAGCCCGGCGAGGAGACCGGCTCCGGCGTCCTGCCGCTGGGCCGGCCGATCGCCAACGTACGGGCATACGTCCTGGACCCCTGGCTGGGACCGGTCGGCCCAGGTGTGCCCGGCGAGCTGTACCTCGCCGGCGACGGCCTGGCCCGCGGCTACGCCGGCAGCCCCGCGGCGACCGCGGAACGCTTCGTGCCCTGCCCCTACGGCCCGCCCGGCTCCCGGATGTTCCGCACCGGCGACCTGGTGAAGTGGGGCGCGGACGGCGAACTGCGGCACGTGGGCCGCTCGGACGACCAGGTGCGGGTGCGCGGCTTCCGGGTCGGCCTGCGCGAGATCGAGGAGATGCTGGCGTCGCAGGCGGCGGTGGACCGGGCCGCGGTGGTGGCCCGTGAGGACCGTCCCGGCGATGTCCGGCTGGTGGCGTACGTCGTACCCGCCGAAGGGGCCGCGGTGGACACCGACGCCCTGGCCAAGGCCGCGGGTTCGGCGCTCGCCGCCTACATGGTGCCGTCCGCGTTCGTGGTGCTCGACGCCCTGCCGCTCACCGCGGACGGCCGGGTGGACCGGGCCGCGCTGCCCGCGCCGGAGGCGGTCCGGGACACGGCCGGGACCGCACCGCGCGACGAGACCGAGTCCGTGCTGCACGACATCGTCACCGAGGTGCTGGGGCTGCCCGGGATCGGGGTCGAGCAGAGCGTCTTCGACGTCGGCATGGACAGCATGAAGTCGCTGCTGCTGGTCAGCGGGGCACGCAAGGCCGGTCTCGACGTCACCGTCGCCGATGTCTTCGTGCACCAGAGCGTGGCCGAACTCGCCGAGGTCTGCCGGGGCGGCCCGGTCGAGGCCGCCACCGAGCCGGAGCGCACCGGCGCGGAGGTGATGACGCAGGCCCTCGCCGCCCCGGCGGAGCCCGACATGGCCGATCTGTTCAGCGCGATGCTGTGCATCCGGCCGACCGGGAGCCTGCCACCGGTGTTCTGCGTGCACAGCGGCGTCGGCTTCAGCCTGCCGTATCTGCCGCTCGCCCGGCACATCGGTGCCGAGCACCCGATCTACGGCATCCAGGCGCCCTGCGTGGTGGACTTCGCGCCGCTGCCCGGGTCGATCGAGGAGATCGCCGCCGACTACATCCGGATGATCAAGGAGGTCCGGCCCGAGGGCCCGTACCACCTGCTCGGCTGGTCGTTCGGCGGCACCATCGTCTACGAGATGGCCGTCCAGCTGCGGGCCGCCGGCGAGGAGGTCGGCGTGCTCTCCGTCCTCGACGCCTACCCGCGCACCGGGGTCCCGGACGACCGCGAGGAACAGTCGCTCTACGCCTGGCTGCTGGAGGGCATCGGGCACCATCGCTCCGAGTTCGGCGACCGGGACCTGACCGTCCAGGACATCTTCGAGACCCTGCGCCGCGACAACAGCCCGCTGGCCCGGATGGGGGAGCGGCGGATGGCGGCGATGGTCGACCTGATGAGCCATCACCAGACACTGAAGTCCCTGTACGCACCCGGCCGTTACGAAGGGAAGATGCAGCTCTTCGTCTCCGAGTCCCCGCTCTCCGACGGCGAGCAGGCGAACAAGGTGGGGCTGTGGAAGCCGGTCTTCGACGGGCCGATGGACGTCCACCACCTCGCCTGCACCCACGACGAGATGATGAGCAACGGACCGCTCCAGGAGATCGGCCCGGCCATCACCGCCGAACTGGCCCGCTGGCACGCCGAGAACGCCAAGTCGGCCGAGAACGACGGGCGGCGGTCATGACGGCCGCCGCCGCCACCCGGCCCGCCCCCGTGGCGGCGCTCCTCACCGAGATCTCCGCGGTGACCGGCCGCCGTCTGCGACACCTGCGGCGGGCGCCCGCCCGGGTGCTGGGCGTGGCGCTCAGCCCGCTGGTGAGCATGGTGATGCTCGGCTATCTGTTCCGGGACTCCATCACGCTGCCGGACGGAGGCACGTACGGGGAGTACGTCTTCGCCGGCGGCGCCGTCCAGGTGGCCCTCGCCTGTGTGGGACCCACCGCCATCTCCGTGGCGCTGGACCTGCACGGCGGCATGACCGACCGGTTCCGCTCGCTGCCGATCAGCCGCTCCGCGGTGCTCTTCGGGCACACCTTCGCCGACCTCCTGGTGGGTCTGCTGGGGCTGGCCGTCGTCACCGGCTCCGGACTGCTGCTCGGCTGGCGCCCGCACACCGGGCCCTGGTCCGTGCTCGCCGGCTTCGCCCTGATCGGCGCGTTCATCTACGTGATGCTGTGGCTGGGCGTGCTGTTCGCGCTGACCCTGCGCAACGTGGAGACGATCAGCGTGATCACGCCCTTCGTGGTGATCGTGCTGCCCTTCCTGTCCAACGCGTTCCTGGCCCCGCAGAACATCCCGTCCCTGATCCGGCCGGTCGCGGAGTGGAATCCGGTGAGCGCCGTGATCGCCTGCTGCCGCCGGCTGTGGGGCAACCCCGCGAGCACCGGCGGCACCTTCCCCGCCGACCACCCCTGGGTGGTGGTCGCGGTGTCCCTGGGCCTGCTTCTCGCCCTCTGCGTAACGGTGAGCCTCCGCCGCTACCGCACCGCGGGCGCCTGACCCCTGGAGAGAGACAGCACATGACCACCCCACCACGGCAGACCGTGGACGACCTGGCCACGGTGGACCTCACCGATCCGCAGACCTTCCTCGACGTGAACCTCCCGGACATGTGGCGCAGGTTCCGCACCGAGCAGCCCGTCTTCTGGCACCGGGCCACCGAACGCGGCCCCGGATTCTGGGTGATCTCCACCTACGACGACGTCGTCACCCTCTACCGCGACAACAAGCGGTTCACCTCCGAGCGGGGCAACGTCCTGGCGACCCTGCTCCAGGGCGAGGACTCCGCCTCACGCAAGATGCTCGCCGTCACCGACGGCGTACGGCACCGCGAGATCCGCAACCTGATGCTCAAGTCCTTCTCGCCCCGGGTGCTGGAGCCCGTGGTGGAGGGCGTGCACCGGCGCACCCAGGACCTCGTCGCCGAGGCCCTCGCCCACGGTGAGCTGGACTTCGTCACCGACGTGGCCGACCACATCCCGATCAACACCATCGGCGACCTCATGGACGTCCCGCAGGAGGACCGTGAGCAGCTCGTCGCCTGGAACACCCAGACGCTCTCCCGGCACAGCGCCGACGACAGCGAGCTGGAGGAGTGGCTCGCCCGCAACGAGATCCTGATGTACTTCTCCGACCTGGCCGCCCGGCGCCGGCGCCACCCCGGCGACGATGTGATCAGCGCCCTCGCCACGGCCACCGTCGACGGCGAACCGCTCACCGAGGACGAGATCGTCTTCAACTGCTACAGCCTGATCCTGGGCGGCGACGAGTCCAGCCGGATGTCCTCGGTCGGCGGCCTGATAGCCCTGGCCGAACACCCCGAGCAGTGGCGGGCCCTGAAGTCCGGCGCGGTGAGCGTCGACAGCGCCACCGAGGAGGTGCTGCGCTGGACCACCCCCGCCATGCACTTCGGCCGCCGCGCCCTGGTGGACGTACCGCTGCGCGATCAGACCATCAAGGCCGGCGACGTGGTCAGCCTGTGGAACAGCTCGGCGAACCTCGACGAGACGGTCTTCACCGACCCGGACGTCTTCGACCTGGCCCGCACCCCCAACAAGCACGTCGCCTTCGGCCACGGCCCGCACTTCTGCCTCGGCGCCTTCCTCGGCCGCGTCCATGTGAACGCGATGCTCGACGCGCTGCGCACCCAGGTCGCCGGCATCAGTCTCCAGGGCCCGCCCGAGCGGCTCTTCTCCAACTTCGTCTACGGCTACAGCGGCCTGCCGGTCGCCCTGACCGCCGAGCGGGCCACGGAAGGGAGCGCCGCATGAACGCCGGCACGGACATCGGCATCGGGGCGATCCACTTCCTGCTGCCCGACACCAGGGTGGCCGTCGAGGACCTCCCCGAGTTCGCGATGCTGGACGCCGCCTCGGCGGAGTTCGCCCGGGGCAGCGGTGTGCGGACCGTCGGTGTCTTCGACGAGACCGAGCAGGCGCCGCTCGCCGCGCGGGCCTGCCGGGAACTGTTCGAGGCGCATCCGGGGGAGCCGGACGTCCTGCTGCTGGTGGCGCCGCGGGCACCGGACGTCCTGCTCGGCTCGGACGTCTGCCGGGTGCAGAGCGAGGCGAAGCTGAACTCCGCCTACCCCCTCACCATCGAGGGGCTGGGCTGCACCGGGTCCAGCACCGCCTGGGCCCTCGCCCGGGATCTGCTGGTCGCGGACCCCGCCCGTGAGCAGGTCGTCATCACCCACGCCAGCCGCCCCACCGGGGTCGACCGGATCCGGTTCCCCGTCACCGTCGTCGGCGACGGCGCGTTCGCCATGACCATGGTCCGCGGCGGCCGGCCGGTGCTGCGAGCCCATCGTGAGCAGGCCGACGGCAGCTTCCACGACCTGTTCCGCGTCGAGTACAAGGAAACCCCCTGGTACGAGTGGCGCGAGGTGTGTGAGGACGTATCGCGCTACCGCTTCCAGCTGGCCACCCTCAGCTCGCGCAGGCTCGGCGCGATGATCGAGCAGGTCCTCGCGGACGCCGGGGTGGACCGGGACCGGGTCAAGGCCACGCTGATGCAGAACGTCACCGCCGCCGCGTACGACTTCTACACCTCCCTGCTCGGCCTGCCCATCCACCCCGTGTGCGGCCGGCACCTCGCCGAGTATGGCCATCTGGGCGCCGCAGACGTGGTGCTGAACATCGACGCCCTGCTGGCGAGCGGCGAACTGGACCAGGGCGACATGGTGCTCGTCCTCAACAACAGCCAGGTGGCCGCATGGGCGGTGACCTTGTGGGAGGTGTGAGCCGCCCACCGCTTCGCAACCGGCCCCACCTCCCCGACCACGGAGAAGACTGATGGATTTCGCACCCACGCCAGAGCAACGGGCGCTGCGCGACCAGGTCGTCCGGTTCGCCCGTGACAACCTCGGCGCCCAGGTGGCCGAGCACGACCGCAACGCCACCTTCGACGAGATCGGCTGGAAGGCCTGCGCCGACTTCGGCGTGCTGGGCTGGCCGATCAAGAAGGAGTACGGCGGCGGCGGCCTGGACCCGCTGACCGCGATCATGGCGTACGAGGCGCTCGGCGAAGGCTGTGTCGACAACGGCCTGGTCTTCGCGATCAACAACCACCTCTTCGCCTGCGCCGTCTACATCGCCGACCACGGCACCGAGGAGCAGCGCCACCGCTGGCTGCCCGCGCTCTGCGACGGCTCGCTGGTCGGCGCGCACGCCCTGTCCGAGCCGGAGACCGGCTCCGACATGCTCTCGCTCACCACCACCGCCGTCCGTGACGGGGACGGCTATGTGCTGAACGGGACGAAGAAGTTCATCAGCAACGGCCCGCGCGCGGACCTGTTCATCGTCTTCGCCCGCACCGGTGGCGACGACGTCGCTCCGCAGCGCGCCCTGTCCGCCTTCGTCGTCCCGGCCGACACCGCCGGACTCACCGCCCGCGACATCCCCAAGGCGGGCCTGCGCGGCACCCTGATGGGCGAGATCACCTTCGACGGCTGCGTGGTCGGGGAGGACCAGCGGCTGGGCGCGGAGGGAGCCGGGTACCAGCTGTTCACCTCCACCATGGAGTGGGAACGCGGCTTCATGTTCGCCAGCCAGGTCGGGGTGATGAGCCGGCTCACCGACCAGTGCGCCAAGTACGCGGCCGGCCGCCGCCAGTTCGGCCGCCCCATCGGTGCGTTCCAGTCCGTCTCCCACAAGATCGCCGACATGCGGGTCCGTCTGGAGCTGGCCCGGCTGATGCTCTACAAGGTCGGCTGGCTGCGCTCCGAGGGCCGCCTCGCGATGCAGGAGGCGTCCATGCTGAAGCTCTATGTCAGCGAGGGCCTGAAGGCCACCGCGCTCGACGCCATGCAGATCCACGGCGCCCGCGGCTACACCGAGGAGCTCGGTATCGAGCGGGAGGTACGGGACGTGCTCGCGGGCACGATCTACGGCGGCACCTCGGACATCCAGCGGTCCATCATCGCCGGCCTCATGGGCCTGCCGACGACGGCGTAAGGACGAGAGGCCGACATGCACTCCTACCGACTCACCCTCGACGAACCGGTCTCGGGGGCCCACCTCGACGAACTCAACCGGCGCGTCTACTACATCTCCGAGGCCATCACCGGCTTCCGGCTCGTCCCCGGCGACGGCGACGCGGTCGACGCGGTCGAGGTGACCACCGAGCACCCGGTCGACGCCGAGACCCTCGCCAAGAAGCTCCGGCACGTCGTCGACACCGAGGTACGCCCCCAACTGCCCACCCCGCCCAAGGTGTTGTGGCGCTCCGCCACGGACCGCACGCCGAACGACGACACCTTCGACGGGCTGCTGGCGGACGGCGTGGTGCACGAGATCGGGCCCGGGCAGGTGGCGCTCGGCGCCCCGGCACTGGCCGCGCTCGACGCCCTCGACGGACTCCTGCGGGACATCATCCGCGAGGAGTTCGGGGCCCACGAGTACCGCTACCCGACCCTGCTGCCGGTCACCGCGCTGCACCGCAGCGGATACCTGTCCTCCTTCCCGCAGCACATGATGTTCGCCGCGCGGCTGGACGGAGACGTCGATACCTACCGGGCCTTCGCCGAGGAGGTCGGGGCGCGGGACACCATCGGGGACCGGGTGCTGCACCGCTGCGCACCGGTGGACCGGTGCCTGCCGCCCACGATGTGCTACCACACCTTCGACCAGTTCGCCGGGGGCACCCTTCCCGACGAGAACACGGTCGTGACCGCCAAGGGCGGCTCCTTCCGGCACGAGTCCCGCTACCACCGGACCCTGGAGCGGCTGTCCGACTTCACCATCCGCGAGACGGTCTTCCTGGGCACGGCCGAGTTCGTCCGCGAGGCCCGCGACCGGTTCCGCCGGCGCGCCGTGGAACTGGTCGAACAGCTCGACCTGGCCGGCCGGGTCGAGGTGGCGAGCGACCCCTTCTTCGCCGGAGCGGCGACCGCGGCCCAGGTCTCCTCGCAGCGTCTGCTGGAACTCAAGCACGAACTCCATCTGGACGTCGGCCCCGGGGACAGCATCTCGATCGGCTCCTTCAACCTGCATGAAAAGCACTTCGGCGACGCCTTCGGCATCAAGGGACCCGACGGCGCCACGGTGTACTCCGCCTGCGTCGGATTCGGCCTGGAGCGGTTCACCTACGCCGTGCTCTGCCAGTACGGATGGGACGTCGCCGACTGGCCGGCCCCGCTTGCCGAGCGGTGCCGCACCACACCTCAACCGGGCAAGGGAAAGCGATGACTGATACCAGCCAGATCCGGCGCGTGGCCGTCCTGGGCGCCGGCACGATGGGCATCGGCGGTGCCCACGCCTTCGCCGCGGCGGGCCTCTCCGTGGTGCTCGTGGACACCACCGACACAGCCCTGTCCCGGGCCCGCGACCTGATCGGGGAGAACGCCCGGCTGTACGGGATGCTCGACCGCGAGCTGGCCAAGAGCAGCCCCGAGGAGGTGCTCTCCCGGATCGAGTTCCGCACCGACCTGGACGGGCTCGCGGACGCCGACTTCGTCGTGGAGAACGTGACGGAGAACTGGGACATCAAGGAGAAGCTGTACCGCGAGATGGACGCGGTGGCGCCGGAGCACTGTGTGTTCGGCGTGAACACCTCGGCCATCCCCATCACGCGGATGGCGTCGGTCACCGGCCGTCCGGACCGGGTCGTCGGCACCCACCTGATGAACCCCGTGCCGCTGAAGAAGCTCGTCGAGGTGATCCGGGGCTTCCACACCTCACCGGAGACGATCGAGGTCACCCGCGGGCTGTTCCGCACCGTCGGACAGGACATCGTGGTGGTCGAGGACTCCTCGGGCTTCGTCACGAACCGCGTCGCCATGCTCAGCGTCAACGAGGCGATCCTGCTGCTCCAGGACAACGTGGCGCAGGCCGGCGACATCGACCGGCTCTTCCGGCAGTGCCTCGGCCACCAGATGGGTCCGCTGGAGACCGCGGACCTGATCGGCCTGGACACCGTCATGTACTCGCTGGAGGTCCTTCTGGACAACTTCAACGACCCCAAGTTCGCTCCGGCGCCGCTGCTGCGCAAGCTCGTCGCCGCGGGCCGCCTGGGCCGCAAGAGCGGTCATGGTTTCTATTCGTACGAGCCGGTCAACACCGGGAAGAAGGCAGGGGCCTGATGACAGACGACATCGCCAAGATCGTGCGCACCTTCATCGGTGAGCACGTCCGGGACGCCGAACTCGGTGACGACCACGACATCTTCGCCACGGGCAGCGTCAGCTCGCTGTTCGCCGTGCAGCTCGTGATGTGGGTCGAGCGGACCTTCGGCATCGCGGTCAACCCCACCGACCTCGACATCGACAACTTCCGCACGGTGAACCACGTCGTGCGCTTCGTGGAGTCCCGCCGGGCGGCCGCTCCCGCCTGACGCCCGTTTCAGGTAGCGGTCAGTGCCGTGTCAGCGGGCCTCGACACGATGTTCGTATCGGGGCCCGCCACGGTCGGCCCTCTTCCCCGAACTCCTCAGATTTGGAGAGCGCGACGTGACGAACCCCTTCGACGACCAGGACGGCACGTTCCTCGTACTCGTCAACGACGAGGGCCAGTACAGCGTGTGGCCCGCCTTCGCCGCGGTGCCCGACGGGTGGACGGTGGCGCTGGGCGAGAGCAGCCGGGAGGCCGCCCTGGCCCATGTGGAGGAGCACTGGACCGACATGCGGCCCAGAAGCATCCGCGAGTCCGCTGCCGGCCTCGGCGCCTGACCGGGCGTCGCGGACACCGCCGACAGACGTGAAGACCGCGATCCGGGCCGAGGGCCTGCGCAAGGGATTCAAGGACCACCAGGCCCTCGACGGCGTCGACCTCAGCGTCGTGGAGGGCACCGTCCTCGGACTGCTCGGCCCGAACGGAGCAGGCAAGACCACCACCGTACGGGTCCTCAGCACCCTGCTCGAACCAGACAGCGGCCACGCCGAAGTGGCCGGATTCGACGTCGTGCGCCGACCCGCGGAGGTCCGCCGCCGGATCGGCCTGGCCGGCCAGTACGCGGCCGTGGACGGGCTGCTCACCGGCCGCGAGAACCTCACCCTCATCGGCGTGCTGCTGCACCTCGGCCGACGCGGCGCCCGTGGCCGTGCCGAGCAGCTGCTGGACCAGTTCGACCTGACCGGTGCCGCCGACCGGCCCGTGCAGACCTACTCCGGCGGCATGCGGCGCCGGCTCGACCTCGCGGCCTGTCTGGTCGCGTCGCCCTCGGTGCTCTTCCTCGACGAACCGACCACCGGCCTCGACCCGGTGAGCCGTATGTCGCTGTGGACCGCCGTGCGCGATCTCGTGGCCGACGGCATGACCGTCCTGCTGACCACCCAGTATCTGGAAGAGGCGGACTTCCTCGCCGACCGTATCGCCGTCGTCGACAGCGGGCGCGTCGTCGCCGAGGGCACCCCGGACGAGCTGAAGCGGTCCGTCGGACCGGACCGGCTGGAGATCCGCGTGGCGGGCCACGGCGCCGTCGCCGACGCCCTGGCGGCCCTGCGGACCAACGCCTTCGACGACCCGGCACTGGGCCGGGACGAGGGCGTCATCTCCCTCCCGCTCGATGCCGGCATGGGCAGTATCGCCGCTGCCGCGACGGCATTGGAGAAAGCCGGAGTGACCGTCGTGGACTTCGCCGTGCGTCGACCCACACTCGACGACGCCTTTGCCCGGCTCACCGGACAATCGAGCTGATTCGGCTCGCCGGCCAGTCGCACACGACCGCACGAAAATCGTTCCCCCGTCGGCCGACCGGTGGGGGCGGATGCATGACCGAACATCGTGCACAACACGGGGGTATTGCCTTGCAGCGGATCCATTTCACGACGGCCGATCTGGCGCGAACACGGCTGCAGACCACCGCGGGACCGGAAATAGAGTCGAGACTCGCCAGAGAACTGTTCACGCGTGGCGTCGGCGCCATTTACGCGCGATGGCAGCGCCAGGTCTATACGAGGCTGCGCGCGAAATCGGGCACCCAGACGGCGTCCGCGTCGACCCCGGGCGATTTCTGGCGGGCCGCGGTGGCCCCTTACTGGAACCGGGTGCTGGCCCACTGCGAGGCCGAGTGCGACGCCCGCGGCCGGATGGTCATGGCGGGCGGTGTCGAGCAGCTGCTCGCCGGGCTGGGACGACGGGCCCTGTGGAACGGCCAGGTGCTGGAACTGCACGACGGCCCCGACAGCGACGTACGTCTCGACGGGAAGGGCCTGGTGCTCAGCCCGTCCGTGTTCCTGGCCCACCGCCCCGCCCGGCTCTTCCGCGCCGACGAGCAGCGCGGCCCGGCCGTCCTGGTCTTCTCGGCACCGCCGAACGCGGAGCAGTCCGCCCTGCTGTGGGACGACACCAGTCTCCCGTCCCAGGCACTGGCCGCCCTGGTCGGCCAGACCAGGGCGGCGGCCCTGCGTGAACTGCGGGCCGCGCGCACCACCAGCCAACTCGCCGACCGGCTCGGCGTCTCGGCGCCCTGCGCCAGCCAGCACGCCTCCGTGCTGCGCGAGTCGGGGCTGATCACCACCCGGCGGGTGCGCAACACCGTGCTGCACTCGGTGACCCCGCTGGGGATGGCCCTGCTGGACGGCAGGACGGCCGCGGTCGGCCCGGTTCTCGGCCCGAGGCCCATGGCGTCCTCGGCCTGATCCGCCGGCACTGATTCCCGACACCGAGGGGCCCGAGCACATGTGCTCGGGCCCCTCGGCTGTGGTCACACGCTTTGGCGGCGGTCCTGCCCCACCGGCCACACCCGGTACTCCCGCTTGCCGTAGACCAGCGGCTGCCGGTCCGGGAACGGGGTGACCCGCAGGACGCTGCCGAAGACCACGAGGTGGTCCCCGCTGCGGTGCTCGTCACTGACCTGGCAGTCCGCGATGGCGTGTGCGTCGTGCACGAGATGGGGACCGGCCGCGTACGGGTCGCCGGCGTCGTACTCCCAGCGCACGCGGTCGAAACGATCGGGCGCACCCGACGCGAACAGTTCGGCGACCGGCTGCGCGGCACCCTGCAGCAGGTTCACCGCGAACCGGCCGGTGTCCAGGACCGAGCGCAGGGTGGGGCTGCCGCTGCGGAGGCAGACCAGCAGGATGGGCGGGTCCAGCGTGACGCTGCACACCGAGGAGATGGTCATCCCGCGGGGCGTGCCGTCGGGGTCGGTCGTGGTGAGGACGGCGACCCCGGTGGGGAAGCCGCTCATCATGGTGCGCTGGCCCTCGGCGACGGACGCGGGGGCGGCCGGCCGTGCGGATTCGTTGAGTCGGATGAGTTCGTTCACGGGGTGAAGCTCCCTGGGGCGACGGACGCGACGGACGCGGCGCCGCGGCGGCCGGAGGGCCGCCGCGGCGCCTGCGGGGTCAGCGGGGTCAGCGGCGCATGTGCGTGAAGTACTCGTACTGCGTCGGGAGCTGGCCGATGAGGGTCGCGGCCTGGTCGTGCACCGACTGGAACTCCTTCAGCGCCGCGCTGTTGTCGGCGAGCGAGAGCGCCGGGGACGGCTTGAGGTCGATGCCGCCCATCCCGAGCAGGATGCACATGTAGGAGTACGGCGGCAGCCCGTGGTAGTACGGGTAGACCGACTCGGTGTCCGGCAGCTGGTACTTCCAGTGCTCGATCCGCTCGGCCAGACCGTCGGGCAGCTCCCGGGTCTTGGTGTCCTTCCAGTACTGCGTGTCGTTGCGCGCGGCGGCGGCGTAGTGCAGAGCCAGGAACTCACGCACGCCGTCCATCACATTCGCGACGGAGCTGTTGTAGCTGTCGCGCTGCACCGGGTTCCAGTCGGCCCCGGGGAAGTTCTTGACCAGCTGCTCGGCCGCGTGATGGATGAAGAAGATGCCGGTCGACTCCAACGGCTCGACGAAGCCGCTGGTCAGGCCGATACCCACACAGTTGTTGACCCAGGAGCGGTTGCTGCGGCCGATGCGCATCTTGATGTGGTTGGCCTCGGCGTCGGCCGCGCTCGGGCCCACGAACTCGCGCAGGGTGCGCTCGGCCTCGTCGGCCGACAGGTAGTCGCTGGCGTACACGTACCCGGTGCCTATGCGGCCGTAGAGCGGGATGGTCCAGATCCAGCCCGCGTCCTGCGCGGTGGCGGTGGTGCAGGGCCGGATGCCCCGCGCCTCCATGTCCTGCGGCACCTGCAGGGCGACCGCGCTGTCGTTGGGCAGGGTGTTCTGGAAGGAGATGAAGGGCTCCTCCAGGGCCTTGTTGAGCAGCATCCCGCGGAAGCCCGTGCAGTCGATGAACAGGTCACCGGTCAGCTCACCGTGCTCGGCGGTCACCACGCTGCTGATCCAGCCGCGCTCGTCGAGCTTGACGTCCTTGACGTCGTCGATGATGTGCTTCGCACCGCGTTCCACCGTGTAGGTGGTGAGGTACTTCGCCAGCAGCGCGGCCTCGAAGTGGTAGGCGTACGGGAACTGGGTCTTGCCCTGGTGCTCCGACATCGTCAGGCCCTGGGGCTCTTCGACGTGCTCGTCGTACGGCTGCGACAGCATGGCGCCGCCGAGGTGACGGGGGCTGCGCTCGGCGTCGCAGATGTTGGCCATCACGAAGCAGTCCACGTCGAACCGGTCGGTGCGACCGTTCTTGAGCCACCAGTCCGTCAGCGGGAAGCCGTCGACGGACCGCATCTGCTCGAACGGGTGGTAGAAGTGATGACCGGGCTTCCGCCAGTTCTCGAAACGCACCGCGAGCTTGTACGTGGCGTTGCACGCCGGCATCCAGTCCGATTCCTTGAGCCCGAGAAACTCGAAGAAATGCCGGATGTCGCTGAACGTGGCTTCTCCGACACCGATGGTGCCGACCTTTCCGGATTCGACGAGGGTGAGGTCGATCCGGTCACCGAAGGCTGCCTTGAGGTACGACGCGGTCATCCAGCCGGCAGTACCACCGCCCACGATCACGACTCTATTCAGCATCGAAAAACTCCAATTCTGCGACGAGATGGTTTCCGATGGGCTTCAACGCCATAAGAGCGAGCGTAGGTTTGACAAGGCTTCGTCCACCACGTTGTTAAGTGGTGGACGAAATACGCAGGTGGACAAGGTGGGTCGGCCGGTTTTCAGCTCAATCGCGGCTGCCGATGGCCGCGGAGGGCCGGGTGCGCAGCGCCACCCGGGCGGTCAGCAGGGTCGTACCGACCGTCAGGACGAGCGCGGAGACGAGGACCGCCAGCAGAATCGACGGCGGTCCCGCGGGCATCGTCCGGGCGAGCACGGCCTGGCTCAGCGGTACCAGGGTCGCGACCGCGACCAGCATGCCCAGCGCCAGACCGGCCAGCGCGGTCAGCAGCGCCTCCACCGTCATCATCCGCATCACCTGGCCCCGGGTCGCGCCGACCAGACGCTGCAGGGTGAACTCCCGGCGCCGTTCGCCGGTCGCCATCACCAGCGAGTTCACCAGGGCGATGACCGCGTATCCGACGACCATCGCGACCAGCAGGTACGCCACCCAGGTCTGGGTGTCGTTCTGCTCGGCCGAGGCGGTGACCAGGTCGCCGCGGTCGACCGCGCGCAGCCCGGGCAAGGGCGCGCCGGAGCCGGTGAGTTCGGCGGAGAGCTTCGCGGTGTCGGTGCCGGAGTCCGCCGCGACCAGGATCTGCGGCACGGCGCCGTCGGTGGTGTGCGCGGCCACCGTGGCGGCGGGCATCAGGGCCGCGCCGTATCCGCGCTGGTCCCCGACCGTCGCCACCAGGCGTGGCTCGACCTGGGTACCGTCGCCCAGGCGCATGGGGATGCGGTCACCGATCCGGTGTCCCCCGGCGGAGGACTCGGGCAGGGCCACGGTGTCCCCGGTCAGATCGGCGAGGCTGCCGCTGACCGCACGGATCGCCGTGGTGCGCTCGATGCCCGTCGCGGACACCCCGGTGATCTGCACGGGGTCGCCCTTCGGTTTGCGGCCCTTGCCGTCGTACTCCGCCAACTCGGCCTTGGACGGCTCCAGGAAGCCGGAGCTCGGCACATAGGCGGAGGCCGCCGCCACGCCGGGCTCCTTGTCGAGGCCGGCGGCCAGGGACGCGGGCATCCCGCCGGCCACCGAGGTGAGCACCAGGTCGGCGCGGAGGTTGTCCTCGAACGCCTGCTGGGCGCCCTGGTTCTGGGTCGTCTGCAGATAGATCAGGGCGGTGGCCATGCCGGTGGCGAGCATGACCGGCATGACCGCTCCGGCCAGCCGGGCCGGCCGGGCCTTGGCGTTGAGGATGGCCAGTTGGCCGGAGAAGCCGGTGACCGCGCGCAGCGGCCAGCGCAGCAGGGCCGTCATCAGCCTGGTCAGCGCGGGGCCCAGCAGTCCGAAGCCGGCGGCCCACAGCATCGCCGCGGGCGTAGCCGTACTGCCGGCCGTCGCGCCGTCGACGTTCATCGTGACGAACGCGAGAACGGTGCCGCCCGCCAGGCAGAGCACGGCGAACAGCAGCCGGATCCAGTTGAGCCCGCGACGTTGCAGGGACGCCTCGGCCAGCGCCTCGGTCGGGCGGGTGCGGGAGGCGGCACGGGCCGCGATCCAGGCGGCACCGAGCGCGGTCAGCAGGGCCGCACCGGCGCCCGCGACCAGCGGGATCCAGCCGGTCCGGTAGATCAGCACGTCGGGCACCACATCGGCGTCCACGAACTGGCCGAGCAGCCACTTGCCCAGGCGGGGGCCGGGCACGCAGGCCAGCGCGGTGGCGAAGACGGCGATGACGAAGGTCTCGGCCAGCACCATCCGCCGGACCTGGCCGGGCGTCGAGCCGATCGCGCGCAGCAGCGCCATCTGCCGCTGCCGCTGCTGCAGTGACAGACCGAGGGTGCTGGCCACCACGAACACCGTGACCATCGCGGCCAGTCCGCCGAACACGGCCGACATGGACACCAGGTTCTTGCCGTGGGTCACGACGTCGGGGAACTCGGCGCGGCCCCGTTCGTCGCCGGTGAGCACCGAGACCGGGGTCCCGGCGAAGGCGTCGGCGAGCGCGGCCTTCACCTGGCCGGTGTCGGTGCCGGGGCGGGTGAGAACGCCGATGGAGTCGACCTTGTCCTGCTGAGGAGCGTGCCGCGCGGCGTCGGCGTCCGCGAGGAACAGCGTCTCGGCCTCGCCGGGTCCGCTCACCAGCCCGGTCACCCGGTACGTGGCCATGGTGCCCTGGAGGCCCAGGGTGACCCGGTCGCCCGCCTTGGCACCCGCGCGGGCGGCGAGCCGGGAGTCGAGCGCGACCTGGCCCTCGGCGCGCGGCGCGCTGCCCTCGACCAGGCGGTACGGTCCGAGGCGGGCGGAGTCCCAGCCGTGACCGGTGGCGGTGACGCCGCCCTTGCCGCCGGGCGGGACGACCACCGCGGGGACGGAGACGTCCGGCACGGCCGCCTCGACGCCGGACACGGCCGCGGCCTTGGACACGGCGGAGGCGTCGAGACGGACCCGCTCCCGGAAGACCTTGTTGGATTCGGGGTAGCCCTGGTCCCCGGTGACGACGATGGTCGCGGCCTGGAGCCGTTGCGGCTCGGCCAGTCCGCGCACTCCGGTCTCCAGCAGTCCGCCGCAGGCGATCACGATGGCGGCGCCGAAGAACAGCGCGATGAACGAGGCGACGAAGCCCCCCTTGTGGAACTTCAGGGAGCGCAGTGCGAGGCCGATCACCGGGTCGCTCCGTACTGCCCGTCGGGCGCCGTGCTCTCCTCGGCCCAGGCACCCAGATGCGTCATGCGCTCGGCGACCATGTCGGCGGTCGGGCGCTCCAGCGCGTCGACGATCCGGCCGTCGGCGAGGAAGAGGGTGCGGTCCGCGTGCGCGGCGGCGACCGGGTCGTGGGTGACCATCACGATGGTCTGTCCGGCCCACTGCACGGCCTCGCGCAGCAGCCCGAGGACCTCGCGAGCGGTGCGGGTGTCCAGGGCGCCGGTCGGCTCGTCGCCGAAGACGACGGCGGGCCGGGTGACGAGTGCGCGGGCGATGGCCACGCGTTGCTGCTGGCCGCCGGAGAGTTCGCCGGGGCGGTGCTTCTGTCGTGAAGCGAGGCCGACGCGTTCGATGACCTCGTCGACCTCGCTGGCTTTGGGGCGGCGTCCCGCCAGTCGTAAGGGCAGGGTGACGTTGTCCCGTACGCTCAGCGCGGGCATCAGGTTGAACGCCTGGAAGACGAACCCGACCCGCTCGCGGCGCAGTTTGGTCAGCTCCCGCTCCTTGAGCCGGGACAGCTCCACGCCGTCGAGCCGGACGGAGCCGGACGTCGGCCGGTCCAGCCCCGCGGCGCAGTGGAGAAAGGTGCTCTTGCCCGATCCGGACGGGCCCATCACCGCGGTGAAGGTGCCCCGGCGCAGACTGATGCTGACACCATCGAGGGCGGCCACCTTGTTCTTGCCGCCGCCGTAGACCTTGTGCACGGAGTCCAGGTGGACGACGTCTTCAGCCGGCCCGGCCGGTGTTCGTTTCATGGGTTTCCCTGTTCTCTGTCGGTTCTGTGGGGATGCCGGTGCGACGGCCGCCCGGCACGGCGGAGAGCGGACCGGGGCGGTCGAGTACGCCCTTGGCCTCGGCGAGCGGGTCGCCGGGCGGGCGGAGTACCGCCTGGGCCACGGTCAGATGCAGCCGGGCGGTGACCAGGAGAAGCCGGGCGGCGAAGGGAAGCAGGACGAGCGCGGCGAGTGCGAGGGCCAGCGCTCCGGGCAGGGTGTGGAGCCAACCGAACATGCCGTCCTCGGCCATGACGCCGGAGACGCCGATGGCCGGGTACCACAGGGGCAGCGTGAGGCAGCCGAGGGCGCCCAGCCAGACGACCAGTGCGAAGAGGTCCAGGACCAGCAGAGGGGGGAAGAGGAGGATGAGATAGGCGCAGTCGCGGGTGAACGCGGGATCGGCGCAGCGGGTTCTGATGTGGGCGGGCAGACCGGGTTCGGTGACCTCGCTGTACCGGTAGGGGATCGGCCGGTCGACGAGGGCCGCGCGGCCCCGCTCGACCTGCGCACAGCCCCTGATCACCCACACCGAGCAGATGATCAACGGCACGGTCACCGTGAACTGGCTCAGTACCACGCCGCCCAGGAAGGCGGCCGTCGCCACGGCGAACAGGGCGCCCCCGACCAGGAGATAGCTCGCCAGGTAGCCGGCGGCGAGCCAGGGGGCGGCGGATAACGGAAGTCCGGCCAGGGAGGCCCGAGTGCGTAGGCGCTCAGGCATCGGCCTGCTCACTCGATCCTCCGCAACATGTCGTCGATCGAGCTCACCTTGGCCTTCAGCTCGGCCAGTTCGGCCTGCAGCTCCTCCTGCCGGGCGACCGCCTCTTCGGCGAGCTTGCGGTACGAGGCCATGGCCACGGCGTCGGCGCGGTGGCGCTGCAGTCTGAAGTTCGAGACCACCGCCGCCGTGATACCCCCGACGACGATCAAGACGATGGCGATGGCGACAACGGCGCCGGTCATGTCCGGGTCCCCCTCATAACGTTCTAACCTTCCTCATCGGCAGGCCCATCCGCCGCACGTGCCTGTTGCTCGACCGCTTGCTCGTCCGCGCGCAGGGTTTCCAGAATCGTCTGCAGGTTGATGTGCAGATCGAACGGCACCAGCTCGAAGTACTTCAGGGCCTTGCCGTCGTCGGAGAGTTCCAGATGGCCGACGACCAGGCCGGCCTTCTCCAGGCGCTCCAGATGCATGTACAGCAGGGGGCGGGACATGCCCAGCTGCCGGGCCAGTTCACTGACGTACATACGGCCGTCGGCGAGGCCTGCGATGGCCCTGAGCCGCTGGGCATGGCCGACGGCGGAAAGGAAGGCCAGAAGTTCCTCGCTGGTCAACGCCCCCACCTCCCACCACGCCGAGCTGTATGTGTAAGTCAAATCTTACACATGCCAGAAACGCAGTCAATCAAGGGCCGGGGGGACGGTCGGGGACACCACGCACGCCAGCACAAGACCGTCCCTTGCCAGCCACCGTCCGGTGAACTCCCGAGGTGCGGGGACCTGTTGCGGGGGAGCCGGGGTCAGGACGCGCGCATGGAGAGTGCCGTCGGGCGCCGGTGAGATCACCGCCCCGTCGAAGCCGAGCCAGCTGTGGGTCGCCGGGAACCATGCCTTGTAGACGGCCTCCTTGGCGCAGAACAGCAGCCGGTCCCAGTGCACTTCGGGGGTGTGGCGGGTGAGCCGGGCGACATCCGACGCCTCCTCCGGCAGCGCGATGTACTCCAGTACGCCGTCCGGCAGGGGTGCGTGGGGCTCCGCGTCGATGCCCAGGGTGCGCACGTCGGAGCGGTGTGCGGTGGCGGCGGCCCGGTATCCCGCACAGTGGGTCATGCTGCCGACGACGCCCTCGGGCCAGCGCGGGGCGCCGCGTTCGCCCGCCACCAGCGGCGCCGGCGGAAGGCCCAGTCCGCCCAGGGCCCGCCGCGCGCAGTGGCGCACCGTCGTGTACTCCCGCCGGCGCGCCTCGCCGACCTCTCCCAGCGCCGCCCTCTCCTCGGGGAACAGCCACGCGTCCGGCTCGTCCCCGAAGGACTCGGCGCTCATGACGGCGGCGGGAAGTATCTCGTCGATCATGGGAGCCGTTCTGCCGCGGAGGTACTAAGTGGTTTCGGTGAAGTTCCGTGCGGTAACGCGCCCCGTAAGGCGCGCGGGGAACTGCACGACCAGCCCCCACCGGCCCGCGGGTTAGTCACCGTTCTTCCAGCGGAGCGCTCAGTGGGACAGCGAGGAGCGCTCGGGCGCGTCCTTTGCGGCGGACATGGCGTCCTGCTCGGGCTCGCGCGGCGAGGGTGCGGCCTCCACGCCCTCCGGCCCGAGCAGCCGGAGCAGCGGCCTCGTCAGGATCGTCGTGACCAGCGCGACGATGGTGAGGATGCTGAGAAGCCGCTGGTCGATGACGCCCGCCTGGTAGCCGATCTGCAGGATGACGAGTTCGGTCAGACCACGGGCGTTGAGCAGCACGCCGAGCGTGAGGGCCGGCCGCGGGCGCATGCCGGTGAGCATGGCGCTCAGCGCGGGCCCGCACACCTTGGTGACGACGGCCAGGACAAGCAGGGTGACGAGGGCCAGCACGGAGGAACGGTCGAAGCGCAACGAGCCGAGATCGATGTTGAGCCCGAACCCGAAGAAGAAGAACGGCAGCAGGACGGTCTTGGACGTGCTCGACAGCCGGTCCGCCACCCGGGCCATCCGGGCGTTGCCGGTGGGCCAGGCCAGTCCGGCCAGCAGGGCCCCGATCAGCTGGTGCACGCCGACGACCGTGGTGAGGGTGGCCGTCGCGGCGACACCGCCCGCCAGCAGAACCATGATCGTGGCATCGCCCTCGGCGCCCTCACCGGACGCCCTCCGGGACCGGGCCCAGCGGGCCAGCCCTCGGCGCAGCGGGCCGAGGAAGACGATGGTCAGCGCGGCGGCGAACAGGCCGTTCCACAGCACACCCGTGGGGCTGCTCCCGTGCACGACCGCCAGGATCGCGGTGAGCACCAACCACACCACGCCGTCCCCTAGCGCGGAGGCGAACAGACTCAACTGCCCCTGACGTGTGTGGGTGAGCCGCAGGTCGGTGAGGATACGGGCCAGTACGGGCAGCGCGGTGACGCTCAGCGCGCACCCCACGAACAGGACGAAGGCCATCGGGTGGCCCGCCGGTCCGTTGAAGTCGTTGACGAGGGGCACGGCCGCGGCGGTGCCGGCCGCGAACGGGATCAACAGGGAGGCCTGGCTCACCATCAGTACCTGCGGTCCGATACCGCGCAGCGGCATTCCGGTCAGTTCGCGGCCCACCCCGAACATGAAGAACACCAGGCCGATCTGCGCCAGCCCGTCGAGCATGGGCAGGTTGTCCGCCGGGAACAGCCAGTCCTTCGCATCGGGGGCGAACCGTCCCAGCAGGGTCGGCCCCATGGCCAGTCCCGCGCAGATCTCGCCGATCACCCGAGGCTGTCCCAGCCGGTCGGCCAGCCATCCGCCCAGGAAGCTGGCGAGCAGGATGGCCGCGACGGCGAGGAAGAAGTGACCGCCCTTGTCCAGCCGCGCCGCCTCACGCACCGCCGCACTGCCCGTCGACTTCGACGTGACGACCGCCACCGCGGCCCACACGATCACCGCCAGCGGCAGCACGACCATCGCGATCGTGGCAGCCCTCGGCCCACTCTTGACCCGCACCTGTGTCCCCCAGTGATCCAGCGTCTTCGGAACGAGGCCGGCCGGAACACCGGCACCCGCCGTTGGCCTGCCGAACCGGCCTACCGGCTCGGCGTCTCACCTCGCTCGGCGCACACCTCTCGCACCAGCTCGTACGGCGGCGAGTCCGCGAGGTAGAAGTGCCCGCCCGGCACCATCCGCTGCCGGAACGACCCCTCGGTCACCTGCGCCCACTGCGCCACCTGCTCCGCCGTCACCCGGGGATCTCTCGCCCCCGCGACCGCCGTGACGGGACAGCCGAGCAGCGCACCCGGGCGGTGCTCATAGCTGCCCAGCATCCGGAAGTCGGCCTGGACGTACGGCAGGATCAGCTCACGGAACATCGGGTGGTCCAGCAGCTCGGTGTCGGTGCCGCCCAGCTCCTGGAGCGCCGCGATGACGCTCTCTTCGTTCATCCCGGCCGCCCAGGCGTCCCGCCGTATCAGATGGCCGGCGCGGGCACCCGACACGAACAGATGTGACAGCGGGGCCCCTTGGGCCTCCAGCGCCCTGGCCGTCTCGTACGCCACGACCGCGCCCATGCTGTGTCCGAACAGCACGGTGGGCCGGTCCGTGAGCGGCTTGACGGCCTCGGCGATCTCACCCGCCATCGCCACCAGATCGGTGGCCGTCGGCTCCCCGAACCGGTCCGCCCGACCCGGGTAACAGACCGCGTGCACCTCGAACTCGGGCAGCCCCTTGCGCCAGTCCCGGAAGAAGTACGACGACCCGCCCGCGTGCGGGAAACAGACCAGCCGCATCGCGGCGAACGGCCGCAATTCACTGCATTCCGTCCAGGACATCAAGAGCCTCCTGCTCGCCGCTCGCCGACCACGTTCGGCTCCTCCACGGACCCGGCCCATTGCACCAGGCAGCCACTGACAACCGGCTGACAGCGGGTTCCGTTTGACGGGAGGGCAGCGAAGTGCCGCAGGGCTCAGACCAGTTCGGGCTGCGGTTCCTGTTGCCGTACCGGTGCGGTCGTCGTTTCCCACAGCTTGGTCGTGCGCATGTAGCCGTAGATCACCGACGCCATCGCGAGAAGGAGAAGGGGGCCGTAGAGCAACGGATGTCTGGCCATCTCCATCGGCAGATAGCGATAGGACAGCAGGAGCGCGACGAACACCGTTGCGCCGTGGGCGACCATTTGGGTTCCGGACCGATCCCAGCCGCGGGCCTGGGAGCGCAGAGCCGCCTCGATGGTGAGCGCGAACACCACACC
Source organism: Streptomyces sp. cf386 (assembly GCF_900103585.1). GTDB lineage: Bacteria > Actinomycetota > Actinomycetes > Streptomycetales > Streptomycetaceae > Streptomyces. The sequence goes on along the minus strand of NZ_FNHV01000006.1, from coordinate 458,707 downwards.
GGCGATGAGATCGACGCCGTAGTGGTAGCCGAAGCCCAGCGTGGCGCCGAGTGTGGCGATCAGCCAGAACGTGCCCGCGTAGCGCAGAACTCGTGGGCCCTTGCGGGAGTGCAGGAAGATCACGGTGGCCCATGCCGTGTGCAGGCTGGGCATGCAGTTGCGGGGGGTGATCTCGTCGTAGGGCATCGGCTGCGGGGCGGTCATCGGGGGAGCCGTCTCCGGCCAGATGTTGGCCACCGCCCAGTGCACGCCGCCAGTTCCGGAGGCGCCCGGGCCGTAGGCGAAGATCGGGCCGACCACCGGGAAGATCATGTAGATGGCCGGCCCGAGGAGGCCGATCACCAGGAAGGTGCGCACCAGATGGTGGCGCGGGAAGCGGCGTTCGACCGCCACATGACGCAACTGGTACAGCGCGACGCAGACCGCGGCGACCGCGAGCTGGACGTACACGTAGTCGAGAACATGGGCGCCGACCGGCCCGGTGGCCCTGACGATCCGGCCTACCAGCCAGGACGGGTTGCCCAGTGCGTGGTCGGCGGTCGCCAGGTACTGGTCGAGCACCGCCGGGCGGGTCTTCGCCGTGATGAGCAGCCAGGTGTCGCCGGTCTTGCGGCCGGCCACCAGCAGCAGGCCCAGCGCGACGCCCTTCAGCAGCAGAAGGCGTTCCGGGCCGGTCCGGCGGGTGACGGCGATGACCCCACAGCCCAGGACCACCCACAACGCGCCGTTACCGAACGGGTGGCCTTCGGTCACCCTGGCGTCGGCCAGCCACCGCACCACGAAGACGGTGACGTCGATGCCGATCGCGGCACCGAGCGCGATGAGCCGTTGCCGCCAGGTGAGCACCACCATCGTCAACGCCATGCCCGCGTACAGCAGGAATCCCGACTTCGGGGCGAACACCGCCTCGCGCGCCTGCGTGGTGATCGGCCCCGGTATGCCCAGGCGACGCGCGGCGATCTCCAGCGCGACGAGGAATCCGAGGGCTGCCGCACCTGCTGTGGCCCACAGCACGGCCCGTGGTTGACGCCATATAGATATCAATTGTTTTGGCCGATTTGGTAGATGTTTATCGTCAGTTAGTTCGACGATGTTATCCGAGCGGCGCAAGGGGTCTGCGAGGTTCTATGCCGATGTCGCCGCGTTCCAGCGGAGGGTGACGTCCAGGTGGGCGCCCGCTCCCGCGCTCGACAGGACAGCGCCCAGCTTGGCGTCCAGTGCGACGCCGAAGGTGATCTCCACCTCGTCGGGCCGCTGGGCGAGGGCCTGGAACCCGTCGATCACATCGGACGCGGCCGTGGTGACCGGCCCCAGCGCCTCCCGCAGGGACTGTGCCGCGCTCTCCAAACGTGTCCCGAGTCCCACCGCCCCGGTACCCGCGCGGGCTGGCGGGGCGACGAGGACGACGGTGCCGTCGGAGAGCGTGAACTGGACCGCGTCCGGCATGAAGGGCTCCTGAGTGGGGGCGAGGTGGGGATGGGGCGCGTCAGGCTTGGTTCGGGGTGCCGCAGAGAGGGGTGGGCCGAGGGGAGTCCCCCAGGTGCTGTTGGACTTGGTCGAGTGCCTTCAGCAGTCCGGTCAGGTCTTCGCCGTTCACGTACTCCATGACCGCTCGGTAGAAGGCGGCCGACACGTCGGGATCCATCGCGTCGGCGGCGCTGAAGCAGAGGGTGTGACCGGAGCGGAGCATCCCGGCGATACGCGCCTGGGTCCGGTTGTCGTACGTCGTCACCTGCCGGTTGGCGGAGAGCGCGTACCCCGGTTCGTTCACCCAGGTCTGCTGAGCCTTCGCACCGGCGAGATAGGCGATGAGCCGGTCGGCGCCCGGGTTGTCCCGGGTGAACTTGCCGACGAAGTCCGCCGACACCTCCAGGGCCTGCCGCGGGGAGGGGAGTACGTAGGTGTAGCGCTCGTCCTTCATCAGGTCCGCCGGGAACGCCATCGCGGACAGGGCGCCATGGCCCAGGGAGCACCTGTTGCGGACCAGTTCGACGGCGGCCTCGTCGAACTCTCGCTCGGTCGCGCTCTCGCTGCCCTCGACGAGGCTCCACCATCTCTCCCACGCCTCCCTGACCGGCGGTGAGTTCCACGTCACACCGTCCCCGGAGACCCAGTTCTCGTACGCGTCGACGCCCTCCTGGGCGAGCAGGATGTCCGCGATCCAGTCCGCGCCGGGCCAGCCGGAGGTCGCGCCGGGGGACTCCAGTCCGAGGCACCAGGTCTCGGGCCGTTTCTGGAGTGCGGACCAGGTGCCGGCCGGCTTCGGGGTGAGCCGGCGGTCGTACCAGACGAGACTCTTGACGTCGGCCTTGACGGGGACCGCGTACACCTTGCCGTCGTCCATGGCCAGCCCGCGGAACGGGTCGACGAACGAGGACGTGTCGACGCCGAGCGGCCGGAGCGCCCCGCCGCGGTACTTGGCGATCGCTCCCACACTGGGCAGGACGGCCAGGTCGGGCGGTGCCTCCGCGGCCACCGCGGCGTCGAGCTGCTGGGTCAGGGCGCGGGTGACCTGTGGGGCGACGTCGATACCGGGATTGGCCTTCTCGAAGGCCTCGATGACCGAGTAGAACGCCTTGAACTCGGTGCCGGACCAGGGAACCATGATCGTCACCCGCTCCCTCTCCGGCGCACCGCACCCGAGGGCGGCCAGGAGCAGCCCGAGGGCCAGGGCGCAGTGCACCAGGGGTGCCGTCAGTCTCTTCATGAGTGCGGGAACCTGTACTCGGCGATCCGGGGGCGGTAGGCCAGGTACGCGAGCGCACCGGCCGCGAGCAGCAGCGGCAGCGCGATCGCCATGACCCATCCCCGGCCCGGCAGCAGTGGGTCGCCGCAGGCGATCAGGGCGACGGACGCCGTGGCCAGCAGCGCCAGGCCGAGCGCCGGGCTGGGGTACTGCCGGAAGTGGCGGGCGACGACGAAGCCGGTCGTGCCGGCGAGCAGCAGCATGACGACCACCGGCCCTATGAGCACGGGCCACAGGAGGTACGGGTCCAGCCAACGCGACCGGAGCTGTTCGTCCAGGGCGAGGACCTCGATCTCCCGGAGATCCTCCAGGGACTCGATGAGCCCGCCCGTGAACCGGACGTCCCTGCCCCGGTCGTCCTTCTCCGGCCCGTCCTCCAGCGAGGGGAGCGCCGTCCTCGGGCCCTGCGGGCCGTTGGCCAGCTGTACGGAGGTGGTCAACTGGCCCTGGACGAACTGGATGTGGTGCAGCCCCTGCTCGCCGGCCGCGTTGCCCTCGGTCGCCGAGGTGAGGAGGGTGCTCACGCGGGTGGTGGCGTTGGCGAAGCTGGTGCCGGTGCCGATCAGGTCGACCTCGTCGGTGGCCGCATCCGCTTTCTCCAGCTCGTCCTTCGCCGCTACGGCACTCTCGCGGGCCTCCCCGAGATCACGGATGGCCTCGCGGGTGCGATCGGCGGCGGCCATCTGCTCCCCGGCCCGGTCGGCCACCACGAGATACAGCAGCGCGGTCACGGCCACCATGCCCAGCACACCGGCCCGCAGCCACCGCAGCACGACGATCGGATGGGGCACGCGCCCCGTCCTCCAGGAGAGCCTCACGACGCATCCACCGGCCCACCGTCCCGCGCTCCGTCCGCGAACCGGTACCTGCACTGCTCGCAGAACTTGGCCGTCGGCGACGCTGGCGTCGTACCGCAGCGCGGGCACTCGCGCGGCGACAACGGGGCTTCAGCCGAGGGAAGTTCGCCCGAGTCGCCCACATCCACCAGGTCCACCGGGCCCACCACGTCGACCGGGTCCACCATGTCCACCATGTCGACCATGTCGACCGGCGGTGCCACCGTCTTCGTCGAGTCGACCCCGATCTTCTGGATCTCCGCCCGGGAGACATCACGCCGCACCCGTGGCAGACCGTCGGGGCCGGTGGTCGCGACCGCGCGCAGCAGGCGCAGCCGGACGGTGTCCTCAAGGTCCCGCGCGAGGTCGGTCGCGAGGCGCAGTTCGCGGTCGGCGCGGTCGAGGTCGCCGCGCAGCTGGGCGTCGGCGCAGGCGCGCATCGCCATGCCGAGTTCGCGTTCGTTCTCGACCCGGGTGAGATGGGCGGAGCGGGGGATGCCGAAGGAAGGCGTCGAGCGGCGTCGTACGGCCATGGACACCGTGTCGGAGCAGGGCGCCCGGGTGCCGTCGGGGTGCTCGGCGTGCAGGGTGATGCGGGCGGCGCGCAGGTTCTCGTCGACGGGCAGGGAGTGCGGGTCGAAGCCGAGGGAGACCTGGTACTGGCGGGTCTCCGGGGGCCAGGAGCCCAGCGGGACGTGGGTCTCCTCCTCGTACCGTTGACGTGCCGTCAGTTCGGCCTCCACGGGGCGGATCTGGCGTACGAAGGCGAGCTGGAACATGTCGTTGAGGCGCAGGCCCAGATAGACCCGGGGCACGACGATGCGCTGTGCCTTCCGCATGAGCCGGGTGAAGTCCTCGGTGAGGTCGGAGACGGTGACGACGGCCTCGGCGGTGCCGTGCAGGGCCTCGGTGATGCGCAGCAGCTCGGCGTAGTGCCAGTCGTCGCCCAGCCCGCGGGCGTCGCAGACGAACCGGTCGGTGCATGCGGCGAGGATGTCACCGAGTTGCTCGGGCGTCTCGTGCTCGTCCTTGCCGTCCGTGTAGAGCACGGCGTGGCGTACGGCGCCCGCGGAGGTCACCGAGGCGAACAGGCGCTCGGCGCAGGCCAGCCACTGCCCGATCGCCGTGCCGCCGGCGGCGAACTGGCCGATGACCCGCAGCTTGGCGTCCTCGCGCGCCGCGGCGTCGACGCGGGTCAGGCCGCCGTCGGCCGGGAAGATCACATCGGCCTCGTGGTGGCCCGCGACGATGCCCAGGAGGGTGCCGTCCCGCAGGGTGTCGATGGCCGCGCACATCGCGCGTTTCGCCTCGTCCAGCTTGTGCCCGGACATGGACAACGACCGGTCCATGATGAGGACTTCGGCGCCCGGCGGCTCCGGGCCCGCGACCGCGCCCGAGGCGGAGCGGGCCGTGACGGTGAGGAGGGCGTCCGCGCGCTGTTGGTCGTGGGCCAGGTCCGAGGGTGCGTCGACTTCCAGGGCGAAACTGAGCCCCAAGGGCGAGCTGTCCCCCACCGGCACCACCCGATCGCGTCGCTGCGTGTCGCTGTGTCCCTGTACCGCCGCGCCCCTCACGGAGCGTGGAAGCGTCCGTCACTTGGCGTATCAGGAGCTTAGCGTTCGGGGTGTTCCTCCGAAACGGGAATGACGGGTTCTTCCACGTCGTGCGGACCATCTCCACCTGAGCGGTGGGCGCAGCCGGTTCGCGAGGTCCACCAGGGCGACGTACTCGCGCTCGGTGGGCACGTGCGGGCCGAGTTCACGGATCGCGTCGGACAGGCGCTCGCGGTCGTGGTGGTGCAGGAAGTGCGCGTACTGGATCTCGGCACGCAGCCCGTCCCGTGCCGCCCGGTCCACGTCGAGGCCGTCCAGACCCGCCTCGGCCCGCGCCAGGTCGTCGCCGGTCGGCCTCGGATGGGCGGGCCCGCCGAGGACCATGACACTCAGGCGTACGGCCGCCACGCGCGCCTCGCGTTCGTAGCGGAACTCCTCCGCCAGCCGTACGGCGGTGCCCACGGCCTTCGTCCGCTCGCCGGCCAGCAGATGGACGCGGGCCAGGCCGAAGCCGGCCGCGCCGAGTGCCGGGGTGGTGTCGAAGACGGCGCTGTAGTGCGCCCGGGCGGCGGTGAGGTTCCTCCGCAGCTCGGCGCAGAGGCCGAGGGCGAGTTGCGGTATCAGCTCGCCGGGGACGGCCTCGCGCACCGTGGTGAAGGCGGTGGCGGCCGACTCCGCGTCCTCGCGGGCCAGCGCGATCAGACCGGAGTACCAGGCGTGCAGCCAGTGCCAGTCGGACAGGCCCGCCGCCGCGAGCGTCCGCTCCGCGAGCACCGGGTCCCTACGACGCAGGGCCAGCCGGCTCTCGGCCAGGGCGCGTCGGGTCTCGCCCGCGAGGTCGGGGGCGTCGGGGTCGGACAGCGGAGTCGGGAGCGCGGCCGCGATGTCGCCGGGCTCGGGGGAGGCGAACGGCGCGCTCATCGTCAGCGTCCCGTCCTCGCCGGGCCGCGCCTCGACCCAGTGGGCGAGCGGACGGGCCGCCCCCAGTCCGCCGTGCAGCGGCTCGGGCATCGAGCCGAACAGGGCGGACGGGCGGGCGACCTGACGATACGTCGGGGCTGCCGCCACGACCTGCCGGATGACACCGCTGAGCTGCTCCGCGAACTGCCGCGCCGACACGAACCGCCGACTCGGCCGCTCGATGTCCGTGGCACGGTCGAGCAGCAGACGCAGCGAGTCGACGCCCGGCGCCGAGGGGTCGGTCCCGCGGGAGCGGCACACCTCGCGCAGGGTCATGCCCAGGGAGTAGAGGTCGAAGCCCGGGGTCGGGCCCCCATGCTCCGGGTCGCCCAACGGGGGTGCGTACGCCTCGGTGTACGCCACCATCGGTCCCTCGTCCTTCTGGCTGCGCACCGAGCCGAAGTCGATGAGCCGCACCCGGTCCAGCGCGCCCGCCGGGCTCTGCTCCCGGTACCGGATGATGTTCAGCGGCTTGACGTCGCAGTGCAGCAGGCCCCGTTCGTGCAGGTAGTCGAGAGCCTGGAGGACGCGGACGCCGTGGGCGAGGAGGGTCTCCAGCCGGTCGCCGTCGCCTGCCGTGAGGGGGACGCCCGGCACGTACTCCAGGACGAGATGCGGCCCTTCGTGCTCGTAGCCCAGGATGCGGACGATGCTGTCGTGCCGGAGCCCGACCAGGACGTCCCGCTCGTGCAGCGCGGTCCTGGCGACCGACTTGTTCAGGGCCTTGAGGACGACCTGGGTGGCGAGGTTGCGGTCGTGGACGAGGTAGGCCGCGCCGTACGCCCCCGAGCCGAGGGCGCGTTCGACGTCGTAGCGGCCGGCGATGGTGAGGCCGCTGGGCCGGTCGAAGTCGAACCCGGTGCCGCATTCCGGGCAGTAGCCCTTCGTCCGGCCCGGTTCACCGGCGCGCCCGCGGCCGACCGGGGAGTCGCAGAACGGGTTGACGCAGTAACGATGCTCCTCGGTGACGGGATCCGCTGACCTCGGCGGGACCTCCGGGGCCCTCGCCCCTTGGTCGGAGTCGACGAGCCCGAGCCCGTACCAGGGATCCGCCCGCACATGAGCCACCCCGACACCCGCACCCCGCACCGGCTCCGGCCCCGGAAGCTCCGCCGAGCCACCGTCCTGCGGCACCGGCTCCCGGTCACACCGGTCACAGAACCCGTCCTCATCGATCTCGCCTCGGCCGCAGTCGGGCCGGTTGCACATCCGCACGGCGCGTCACGCCTCCTCGATACGGCGGTTGACCTCGTCGGCGTACCGGCCGACCGAGCGGCGGGCGGTCGCGAGGTCGATCGGTACGGTCTGCAGGGCGCGGGCCGCCGGGGCGTGGAGTTCGGCGAGGGGGCGGTCCTCCTCGCCGAAGTACCGGGCGGCGCGGACCCGGTGCAGTTCCAGGGCCGAGGAGAGGTCCTGCTGGGTTCTGACCAGTCGGCGCAGGCCGCGGTCGAAGCGGGCCACCTCGGCGCGGGCCGCGGCCGCCTGATCGTGGACCGCGGTGAGTTCGGGGTTCGGCGCGGTCGCCCGGGCGACGGCCAGCCGGACCCGCAGCCGGGGCGCGGTGCGGGGCGGCAGCCGGGGCGCGGCGAAGAACCGTACGCCCCACTCCTGTTCCAGCGCCGCCGCGGCGTCCTCCTCGGCGGCGAGCAGGCCGACCACCTCCTGGGCGCGGTCGGCGCTCACACCCCCGACGACGGCGCCGCGGATCGGTTCCGGGTCGAGGGACACGTCGCGGGCGAGGCCCTCCGGCGGTACGCCCTCGAAGCCGAGGACGAGCCGCAGGCCCCGCGACCGGGCCCGGGCGGCCAACTGCCCGAGCAGGTCCTCCACCAGGGCCTGTGGGTCCTGGGCCCGGTCGACGCCGCCCACCACCAGACAGGCGGGCGGCCTGCGGCGCAGCAGTTGCCGGGCCACCGTGCGGGCGTCGCCGCCGGGGAGGCCGAAGCGGCGCGCGAGATAGCCGCACACCTCGGCGACCGACCTGCCGCGCGCGTCGTAGGCCGCGTCGATGGAGCCCAGGCCGAGGACCGTGTCGCCGGGTGCGCCGGTCAGCTCCGCGTCGGAGACCACCGCCCGGGCCGCGGGGTCGGCCGTGCGCACGAGGCGGACGAGCCAGGAGTCGCCCACCGCGGTGGTGCCGCCGGTGCCGACGACGACGGTGCCCGGCCGGCCGCTGTCGAGCAGCCGGGTGAGCTCCTGCGTGAGGGCGAGCCGCAGCGGGTCGCCCAGCACGTGGTCCTGCAACGCGCCGCCGGTGTCGCCCAGTTCGGTCGCCGGGTCGCCGTCGTAGAACCCCAACTCCGCGATCCGGGGCAGATAGTGGAGCACCGTCTCGGTCGGCAGCATCCACGCCGCCTTCGCGTCGCCGTCGACGAAGTCGGCCACCACGATGCCGATGACCCGCCCGTCGAAGGCGCCGCCCATCGCCATCGCTCCGGCGCCCGAGTACCCCCGCTGGATCCACGGATCGCCGACGCGCACCCGCTTCATCAGCCCCCACTCGCCCTGCCGGCCCCCGGACCCGGCGAGCTGCGCGTCGGCCCCCATGCCGACCGGATCGGCATGGGGAAAGCCGTATACGCGCACCGTGCCGCCGGAGATGGGCGCCTTCCACAATTTCGTCCGCGTGCCGCACCCGGCCGGCTCGTCGAGTTCGAGCAGCGCCACGTCACCGCGCTGTGTGCCGTTGGCGTGCACCCATGTCCCGGACGCCACGCGCGCGGGGCGGCTCCACTCCGGACGGCACGCGACGCTGTTGATCCGTACGTGACTCGTGGTGCCCCCGGGTGCCGCCCCCGCGTACCGGACGACATGCGCGCAGGTGAGCACATGACGGTCGTCGAGCAGCACCCCGGCGCCACAGGGCGTACCGTCCTCGTCGTCCACCCTCACTCGCCACGAACCGTCACTGTGGTGATGCAGCGCCATATGCCCAAGGTAGGGCAACGGCCGTCACATGCACCCGAGTTGTCAAGCGGACCTGGATCCGTACTCAGGTGCGAACGTCGAGTTCGGCCAGCGCCGTCTCCCCGCGCACCCCCACCCGCACGTACCGGACCGCGCTCCCGTCCGCCGCATGCCACGTCCGCCCGTCCGCCGAGACCTCGACGGCGTACGCGATCGGCCGCTTCTGCCAACTCGGCCGGACCGTCCGGACCTTGAGCGCCCGCCCCAGGTCGACCGTGAGGGCGGCGCGCTCGGCGGCCGGGGACCAGACGGTGGCCGCACTGCCGTCCACGGCCGCCTCCGGATACAGCCCCGGCTCTGCGGAGGTCGCCGTCACCGGGCGGCAGCGGGCCAGGTCGGGGGTGAGGGCGAGGTCGGGGCGGCGGGTCTTGAGGGTGACCGTGCCGTAGAGCGTGTAGCGGCCCTCCGGGGTGTCCAGGGGGACGGGGGCACCCGAGCGGAGCCGGACGGTGGTCGTCTCCGGCCCGATCGAGACGTCGTACGTCCGCCCCCGCCACCGCAGCCCCGACAGCCGTGCCCCGTCCGCGAGTTGGGGCGGCAGCGTCGGATCGAGGTGCAGGGCGTCCGGGCGCGGCCGAAGGCCCGTCAGGCCGTGGGTGAAGACCTGGAGGAAGCCGCCCTTGCCGGTGAGGAAGTCCTGCGCCGGGGAGCCCGCGAGCGGATCGGCGGCGCCCGCCTTCTCGCCGCGCGACTCCGAGAACAGTGCGAACGGGCCCCGCGCGAAGGGCTGGTAGGCGCGCCGCAGGAAGGTGTACGCGACACAGCCCGGCTCGCCGGTCGAGGCCGCGGCGATCGCGTGCACCGAGTCGGTCATGGCAGGCCCGTCCGGATCGGTACGGGCGGTGTAGTGGTCGAGCGTGGCGGCCGCGGCGCCGTCCGGCATGGGCCACTCCAGCGGATACACGAGCAGCACGGTGTCGGCCTGCTTGATCGGGGCGCCGTCGTAGCCGTCGTACTGGAGGAAGATCCGCCGCTTCGGGTCGTACGGGATGCGCAGCCGCCCGGCGATGTGCGCCCAGTCGGCCGGGGCCTGCCTGCCCAGAAGGCGGGCGGCGTCGGTGGCGGCGCGCAGGGCGGTCGCGGCGACGGCGTTGGTGTAGGCGCCGTCGGTGACGCCGTTGCTGTACTCGTCGGGACCGGCCACCTCCTTGACGGAGTACGAGCCGTCGGCGTTCTCGGTGACCCGCGAGGCCCAGTAGCGCGCGATCCCGTCGAGCAGCGGCCGGCCCCGCTCGCGCAGCCAGACCAGGTCGCCGGTGGACAGGTAGTACTGCCAGGCGGCCAGCGCGATGTCGCCCTGGAGATGGTTCTGGGTGACGCAGTGCGGCGGCTGCCAGCTCTGGCACTCGCTCCACAGCCGCCCGCGGCTCGCGCTCGTCCACGGGTAGAACAGCCCCTTCACCCCCGTCCTCGCGGCGTTGTCGGCGGCGGCGGCGCGGGTGCGGTGGCGGTACTCCAGGACCGGGCGGGCGAGTTCGGGGTGCGTGACCAGCAGCGCAGGGAACATCCACGTCTCCGCGTCCCAGAACACCATGCCCGCGTAGTTGTCGCTGGTCAGCCCGGTCGGGGCGATGCTGTCGCGACCACCCGCGCGCACCGACGACAGCAGACCGTACTGCGCCGAGCGCACCCACAACTGCAGATCCCGATGCCCCGGCACCTCGATGTCGGCCGTCCACAGGGCCCGCCAGGCCGCACTGTGCGAGCCGAGCAGCGCCGCCCAGCCACGCCCGGCGGCACGGTGCGCGGCGGTGCGGGCGGCGGAACGCGGGTCGCGGGAGGTGAGCGCGGTGTCGACGCCGACGTATTTGGTGGCGGTGTAGGTACGTCCGGCGCGGACGGAGACGCTGACTGCCTGACTCGCGGTCAGATTTGTTGCACTACCGGTGTGTTGTGCCCGTCCGCCGGGCGGCGCGTGGAACGTCGAGGCGACCGCTCCGTCGACCCGGGTGCCCTGCGTCCGGAACGCCACCGCGATCGTGCGGGCGTCGACGCGACCCGCTTCCGTCCCGGTCATCCGACGGGCGCCTCGGCCGTCGAGGCGGTCGGTGAGGGTGAGTTCGCCGTCCCAGTGCGGGGTGACACGCAGGCGTACGGCGCCGGTGTGCGGGTCGTCGCGGGAGGTGAGGACGTCGTACGCGATATCCGTGCGGCGGCCGTCGGGGGCGGTCCAGGTGAGGGTGGTGCGGAGGTAGCCGCAGCGCAGGGAGAGGGTCTGGCGGTAGTCGGTGACCCGGCCGTGGGCGCCGTATGTGTGGCCACCCGCCTCGACGTCGAGGCCGGTCCAGTTCGGCAGCGCGGCGAGCGCCTCGCGGCCTGCCGTGTGGTCGGGCCCGCGGCCGTAGAGGCCGGAGACGAAGGTGCCGTCGTAGCGCGGGGTGTACAGGGGCCAGCCGGTCTTCTCGCCGGTGGCGGCGTAGCCGGTGCCGGTGGGCGGGACGCGGGTGGCGAGGTAGCCGTTGCCGACGTAGGGGTGGTGGGCGTCCTTCGGGTCGATCCGGGTGGCGGTGGGGGCCCAGCCGGGGGCTTCGCAGGCTTGGGCGGGGGAGTGGGGGGTGGCGTGTGCCGGGCGGACGGTGTGGAGGGGCTGGACCGGGAGGAGGAGCGCGGTGGCCAGGAGGGGGGCGAGGAGGTGGGGCTTCGTCACGCCGTCGACGATGCGGGGTGGGAGGGGAGGAAGGTGGAGATACGCCGGGAATTACCACGTATGGGGTGGGAGCGGTACGGGCTTGGACCCGGGCTACCCGCACGGATAGGACGTCGGTGGCGTCGGGGCGCATTCCTCGATGCCGGCTTCGGAGAGCTTGAGGACCTGCCGCTGCTTCTCCGCGAGGCCGTGCACGGTGAAGCCCTTGCCGTTGTTCGTGATGTCCTGGGTGTGCGTGCCTTCGGAGTCGACGTAGGTGACCTCGAAGGCCTTCCAGGTGCAGTCCTGGGTGCCGGACGTGACCTGGATCCGAAGGCCCCCGGGTGTGTCGCCGTTCCCGAGGTCGATCTTCTTGTGCTGGAAGTACGGCTACTCGGCGCCCTTCGCCACCAGGAACACCAGGAGCGAGCTGACGACCACCCGGCCCAGCCTGATGAGGATCTTGCGGTTCCGCCTGCGTGGGTCGGTGTCCGCCGCCTCCGGGACGACGCCGGCGACGACGTCGTCCATCAGCGGCGAGGTGCCCGAGGTCCTGGGCGTGGATGACGGGGGCGAGGGCGTGGAGGAGGGTGAGGGCGACGGCGAGGGGGAGGGCGGCGTCTAGCTGTCTGCCATGGCAGGGGCCTCGCTGAGGTAAGTGCGGTAAGTGCGGGGTGAGAAGGGGAAGTTGATGTTATGTCATGGGCCCGACACCCGCCCGCAAGCCTCCGCATACGCCCGCACCAGCGGCCGCCCCCCGTCCTCCGCACGCCAGGCCAACGCATACCGACTCGGCGAAAGCCCCCGAACCGGCCGCGTCACCACCCCACCCAGCGTGATCAGCGGGGCGTTGCCCGTCGCGACCAGGCAGACACCGAGACCGGCGACCAGCGCCTCGTACGTCTCCTCCGTGCTCGCGATCTCCGCCCCGACGCGCGGCGCCCGGCCGCCCCGCTCCTCCAGCGCCAGCCAGTAGTCACGCAACGGCCCCGCACTCGCGGGCAGGGCGAGGAAGGGCTCCTCGGCGAGGTCGGCGAAGTCGACCTCCGTAAGGGCTGCGAGCGGATGTGACTCGGGGAGGGCGACGAGGCGCGGCTCCTCCGCCACCACCGTCCACGCGTAGCGGTCGGCGTCCGGGAGGGGCAGCCAGACGAAGGCCACGTCGGCGTCGCCGTCCGCGAGGCCCGCCGTGGGGTCCTCCCAGCTCACCTGGCGCAGACGCAGCACCGTGTCCGGGTGCGCGGCGGTGAAGCGGGACCGGATCGCGGGGAGCAGGCCGCCGCGCCCCGGGCTGGTGCTCATACCGACCACCAGCGTGCCGCGTGCGGCGGCCCGGGCCGACTCCACCGCCGCCGCCCCCTCCTCCCAGACGTCCAGCACCCGCCGGGCATACGGCAGCAGCGCCGCCCCGGCCTCGGTGAGCGCGACGCCACGCGGCTCACGCCGGAACAGCTCCACGCCCAGCTGCCGCTCCAGCGCCCGTACCTGCTTGCTGAGCGCGGGCTGGGAGACGTACAGCCGCTCGGCCGCGCGGGTGAAATGCAGCTCCTCGGCCACCGCCGCGAAGTAGCGCAGGTCGCGCACATGTACGTCCATGGTCATAGCCATCGGTTATCAGCGTGGGTCTTGGACGCGCAACCGGACCCGGCGGCAGGCTGGATTTACGCCGACGGGCGAGTGCGGAAACGGCGAGTGCGGAAACGAGGAGCTGTCATGAACAAGGTGTGGCTGATCACCGGCGCGAGCAGCGGTTTCGGGCGGGCCATCGCCGAGGCCGCGCTCGCCGAGGGTGACGTGGTGGTGGGCGCGGTACGGCGGCCCGACGGGCTGGACGACCTCGTGGCCGCCCACCCCGACCAGGTGGAGGCGCTACGGCTGGACGTCGGCGACACGGGTGCCGCCGAGGCCGCCGTACGGGATGTGATCGCCCGGCACGGACGGATCGACGTGCTGGTCAACAACGCGGGCCGCACCCATGTGGGCGCCTTCGAGGAGACAACCGAGGACGAGCTGCGCAAGCTGTTCGATGTGCATGTCTTCGGGCCCGCCGCCCTCACCCGTGCGGTGCTTCCTCATATGCGGGAGCGGCGGGCCGGAGCGATCGTGCAGATGAGCAGCATGGGCGGGCAGATGTCCTTCGCGGGCTTCTCGGCGTACAGCGCCACCAAGTTCGCCCTGGAGGGCATGTCCGAGGGGCTCGCGGACGAGGTCGCCGAGTTCGGCATCAAGGTGCTGATCGTCGAGCCGGGTTCGTTCCGTACGTCGCTGTTCGAGACGGGGCGGGCGGGGGCGAGCGCGGACAGCGGGCTGTATCCCAAGGTGAGCCAGACCCGCGGGTTCGTCTCCGGCGGGGACGGTACGCAGCCCGGTGACCCGGGGAAGGCGGCGGCTCTGATCCTGGCCGCGCTGGAGGCGGAGCGGACGCCGTTGCGGTTGCCGTTGGGGGAGGACGGGGTGGACGCGGTCCTCGGCCACCTCGATCAGGTGCGGGGCGATGTCGCGGCGTGGGAGAAGCGGACGCGGGATACGGCGTTTACCTCGCTGCGGTGAATGCCGACCAGGCGTCGGGGCCTATCCGGAGAGTGGGGCCGTCCGCCGGGTTGTTCTTGGAGTCGCGGATATGGATGGCGTGGGGGGTGAGGGCGACTTCGAGGCACTCCCCTGAATCGGAGCTGTAGCTGGACTTGAACCACTGGGGTGCTGTGCTGGTCATTGCTCTCCTACGAGACGCTCTAGAAAGCTCTTGGAGTCCTTGGGGGATAGGGCCTGCGACCGGAGCATCGCATACTTGTGGGCCAAGTTGGCCGCCTGATCCGGGTCAGCAATCCAGTGGCTGCCGAGCTGACTCTCGGCGTAGACGAGCTGCTGGTGGTCCGCTGTCTCCAGCATGGTGAAAGGGCCTGCCGTCCCGGCGTGCGAGGGTGCGTCAAGAGGCAGGATCTGGAGGACGAGTTGCCGGAGTTCGGTCAGCTCGCGCAGGTGCTGGAGCTGAGCGGGGCGGACCTCGGCCCCACCGAAGCGGAGATGGAGCACGGGCTCCCAGACAACGAAGCTCAGCGTCGGCGGAGACGGCCGACGCAGGATCTCCTGACGGTGGATTCGCTCCGCCGTCCTCATCTCGATCTCGTCCTCGTCGTACGCGGGTACGTGCTCCCGGAACACGGCGCGGGCGTACTCCGGAGTCTGGAGCGGGCTGGGCAGGACGAGACACTCGTACCAGGAGATGGCAATGGCTTCGCGCAGGTGAATGTTGAACTGCTCCGCGTTGAGCGGAAACTGATCGATCTCCGGCATGTTCTCGATGCCCGCCAGCAACATGCCCTTCGCGTCCAGAACTTCTTCCAAGCGGACGGCGATGTGAGGCAGCAGTGGTCGCCTGCCCTGCTCGATCGACGCGATGGTCTCCTCGTCCAGCTCGACCGCCTGGGCGAGGGAACTCTGCGTGTATCCCGCCGCCTTGCGGGCGCTCTGCAACTGCTTGCCCAGCATGCGCATGGTCGAGTGCTTCTTTGCCCGTGACAGCTTCTTGGTGTTCATGGCCTACCTAACTCCCCACACCCGAAGTACCGCCCCAGCATGAACCCGTACAAAAAATCTGTACGGTCTCACGCACTGCTGCACGCTACTGACTCTGCGCGACATTCGTACCGTGATTGCCGCAAACGAACTCCCCTACCAGCGCGACCAGTTCTACGCCCGCGACCGCCGATCCATCCCCGCGGCCCGGCACATGACCTCCTGGGCCCTGAAGTACTGGGACCTCGCCGACTGGCACCGCTGCGACGACGTCCTCCTGTGCGTAAGCGAACTGACGACCAACGCCCTCCTGCACGGAGTGCCCCGCGGCCGGGGTTTCCTCCTCCGCGTCCGCTACGACGGCGACGTACTCCGCGTCGAGGTACACGACAGCGGACCCGGCGAACCGAGGATCCCCGACGAACCGGACGAGAGCGAAGGGGGTCGCGGTCTGCTGCTGGTCCAGGAGCTGGCCGACAAGTGGGGAGTGGGGGAGCGGACCCCCGGCAAGGTGGTGTGGGCGGAGTTCGCCGTGCAGGGCCCTTGTGCAATTCCTGTGGAGGCCTCAATCTTTCGGCTGGCGCACAGGTGCGACACAGGGAATTGACATGTTCCTGTCCGCCTCCGTGGTCGGTCCGCTCCCGTGCACCCCCCACCAGCGCACCACCGATTGAGGAGGATCCCTCAGATGGCAGTGATGCGTAACTCCCGCAGAGACAGCCGGCGAAGACTTGCCGCCCTCAGCGTCGCGGCCACCGCGGCGCTCACCGCCGGCCTCGTCTCCGCGCTCCCCGCCTCGGCCGCCCCCGAGGGCCGTATCCAGTACGCGGGCGCGGCCAACGCCGTGGCCGACAGCTACATCGTGAACCTCAAGGCGGACCACGCCCGTTCGGGTTCCCAGGCAGGCCGCGCCCTCGTCGAGAAGTACGGCGTCGACATCGAGCGCACGTACAAGAAGGCCCTCAACGGCTACGCGGTCGACGCCTCCGAGGCGGAGGCCAAGGCGCTCGCCGCCGACCCGGCGGTCGCCTCCGTGGTCCAGAACCGCACGTTCAGCATCAACGCGACCCAGACCAACCCGCCCTCCTGGGGCCTGGACCGCATCGACCAGAAGAACCTGCCGCTGAACAGCTCGTACACCTACCCGGATTCGGCCGGGCAGGGCGTGACGGCGTACGTCATCGACACCGGCGTGCGCATCACGCACAGCGACTTCGGCGGCCGTGCCTCCTACGGCTACGACGCCATCGACAACGACAACACCGCCCAGGACGGCCACGGCCACGGCACGCACGTCGCGGGCACGGTCGCCGGCAACGCGTACGGCGTCGCCAAGAAGGCGAAGGTCGTCGGCGTCCGGGTGCTGAACAACTCCGGTTCCGGTACGACCGCGCAGGTCGTCGCCGGTATCGACTGGGTCGCCCAGAACGCGGTCAAGCCGGCCGTCGCCAACATGTCCCTCGGCGGCACCGCCGACACCGCCCTCGACACGGCCGTACGCAACGCCATAGCCTCCGGCGTCACCTTCGCGGTCGCGGCGGGCAACGAGACGACCAACGCCTCCACCAGGTCACCCGCACGCGTCACGGAGGCCATCACGGTCGGCGCGACGACATCGACCGACGCCAAGGCGAGCTACTCCAACTACGGCACGGTTCTGGACCTGTTCGCGCCGGGCTCGTCCATCACGTCGGCCTGGAACTCCAGCGACTCGGCGACCAACACCATCTCCGGTACGTCGATGGCGACCCCGCACGTCGCGGGCGCGGCGGCGCTCTACCTGGCCGACAACCCCTCGTCCACCCCGGCCCAGGTCGCCTCGGCCCTGACGTCCGCCGCCACGACCGGCGTCGTCACCAGCCCCGGCACGGGCTCGCCCAACCGCCTCCTCTACGTCGGCGGCGGTACGACCACCCCGCCCGGCCCGCGCTTCGACAACACCGGTGACTACGCGATCGCCGACAACTCCACGGTCGAGTCCCCGGTGACGGTCTCCGGCGTCTCCGGCAACGCGCCCTCGGCCCTCGCCGTCGAGGTCCACATCGTCCACACGTACATCGGCGACCTCCAGGTCCAGCTGATCGCCCCCGACGGTACGGCGTACACCCTCAAGTCGTACGGCACGGGCGGAAGTTCGGACAACATCGACACCACGTACTCGGTGAACGCCTCATCGGAGACGGCCAACGGCACGTGGAAGCTCCGCGTCAGCGACAACGCGAACATCGACACCGGCCGGATCGACGCCTGGGCGCTGCAGTTCTAGCCCTCGTCGCGGCCCCGACTCAGCAGTCCTCATCCTCATCCTGATCGTCCTCGTCCTCGCGGTACGGTTCCGGGTCGGCGACCCAGCCCGCCGCGAGGACGAGCCGCGTGTGGCGGTGCAGGGCCAGGAAGCCGAAGGGGCGGTCGAACGTCGCCTCCACGGTGGTGGTCAGCCAGCGCAGCTGCGGTATGCCGGCGCCGGCCATGCCGAAGGCCGTCACCGCGGCCGCCTCGAAGCCGCGGGCGCCGAACCGGGCCAGGGCCGACTGCCGGGCCCCCTCCACGTACAGGGGGGAGCCGCTGATTCCGGGGAAGTGACCGGGGAGCTGCCGCAGCCTCGCCGCCGTGAGCCCGAACACCTCGTGGCGCTCCAGGAGATCGTGGTTCGTCCGCACCTCGTAGGCCACGGTCCGGACGTCCAACGTCGGCGGCTCCGGCCTCGCGACGCGCTCCTTCGCCACGCGCAGGCCGGGCCCCACATCGCCGTAAGGGAGCCGGGAACCGGGGACGACGGGGTGCCTTCGGGCGAGAACGCCGACTCCCGCTCCCAGCACCCGCCCGGGTGTCATCCCCTCCTCGCCCAGCAGTAGATGGACGTCGATGGCGTTGTCGCCCAGCACCTTCAGCTCGGTGACGTGGCCCGCGGGCGTGTCCGCGACGCCGACCCGGTCCAGCAGCGTGCTCTCGCGGCGCAGGCCCACCAGCTCCCGCCCGCACCACGGCCCGGTCTCGGGCATCCAGAGCCGCTCGCGGAAGGGCCGCAGCCATTTCGTCCGCAACGCCAGCGCACTGGCCAGCACCAACTCGGTGTCCTCGGTCACCGGTACGGGCATCGAGTCGATCAGCCCACCGGTCCGCTTCACGGCCCAGGCGTCCAGTGCCGCCTTGTCGGCCTGCTCGTCCCCCGTCAGCGCCCCGTGTGCCTCAGCCGGCAGCCCCGCCCCCCAGCGCTCCCGCAGCTCCAGCGTCCGCTTCGTCCACAGCCCGAGCGCCGAGTCCAGCCCTCGCATCGCGCCCAGCGCCCTAAGCAATTGCCGCGCCGCGTCCGCCGCTTCGTCCGCCGGCAGTCCGACCGCGTCCGCCAGTTCCGTCCGCGCCGGACCGCCCGCACCGTCCGCCAACAGGGCGAGCAACGGCCACACCCCCGCCGCCGAGAGGACCGTGCCGCCCCCGCCTGTCTCCGAGGCCTGTGCCCAGCGAGCGGTCAGCCCGTTCACCGCCCGGATCGTCGCATTCGTAACCCGCATGACAAACCCCCGCACCCCCCGCTTACGATTCGCCCAGCCGTACGCCAGTTCCCGCCACCCGGCCCCGCCGCCCGACCCAGGAGCACGGTACTCGTGTCCATACCTCCGCCCCCCGGACCCCAGCAGCCCCCAGGGTCCCCGGAGCAGCCCCAAGGGCCGTACGCACAGGGCCAGTACCCGCCGCCGTCAACGTCGCCGTATGCCCAAGGCGCACCCGGCGCCCCGGGACCGTACGCGTACCAGCAGCCCTACGGCCCGTACGCCCCATACGGTCCGCAAGGCCCGCACGGCCCGTACAGCCCCTACGGCAGCCCCGCCCCCGTCAACGGCGTGGCCATCGGCGCCCTCGTGCTCGGCATCCTGTGCTTCGTGCCGGCCCTCGGTCTGGTGCTGGGGCTGATCGCGCTGGCGCAGATCAAGAAGAAGGGCGAGCGCGGCAAGGGCATGGCGATCGCCGGGTCCATCCTGTCCTCCGTCGGGCTGGCGCTGTGGGCGGTGGCGCTGGCCACGGGCGGGGCCGCCGACTTCTGGGAAGGCTTCCGGGACGCCGCCAAGGGCGAGGGCACCGCCTTCGCGCTCGCCAAGGGCGACTGCTTCGACTCGCCGACCGGCAACCTGGAGGGGGACGCCTACGACGTCGACGAGGTGCCCTGCTCCCGCGAGCACGACGGCGAGGTCTTCGCGGTCGTCACGCTGCCGGGCGGGGACTTCCCGGGCGACGACGAGGTCACCGACACCGCCGACGAGAAGTGCTACGCGCTCCAGGACGGCTACGCCATGGACACCTGGGCCGTGCCGGACGACGCGGACGTCTACTACTTCATCCCGTCCGAGGAGAGCTGGCGCTTCGGCGACCGCGAGATCACCTGTCTGTTCGGCAGCACGGAGGAGAACGGCAAGCTGACCGGCTCGCTGCGCAACGACGCGTCGACGCTCGACACCGACCAGACCGTCTTCCTCTCCGCCACCAACGCCATCGACACGGCGCTGTACGAGGAGCCCGAGGAATACCCGGAGGACGACCTGGCGGCGAACCGGGCCTGGGCGAAGGACGTCCACGCGGTGCTCGGCGAGCAGATCGATGCCCTGCGCGGACACGAGTGGCCGGCGGGTGCGAGGCAGCCGGTCGCCGATCTGGTCGAGGAGATGGAGGCCGCCCGCAAGGAGTGGTCGCGGGCCGCCGCGGCGACCGACGTGGACACGTACTACACGCACTACGAGAGTGGGTATGAGTACGTCGACGGCCCCACGACCGTCACCGCGCGCAAGGCTCTGGGCCTGGACACCACCGTGCCGACGTACGAGGACGACTCGGACAGCGGCGGTGGGAGCGGGAACGAGGGCGGCATCAATGTGTGAGCGGATGTGTGACCGCGGCTATAGCGGGGAGAAAGTGCCTGCGTAAAGCCCTCCACGGGCACAAGTCATCACATCGAGTGATTCTCTGGCCTTTGCTTGCAAGAGACAACCCACGGTTGCCACGCTGTTGCTGTCTGTACAACCTGATGGGAGCGGCCAGTGACATTCGGTGAGCAGCCGGCGTACCTGCGCGTCGCGGGTGATCTCCGCAAGAAGATCACCGACGGTTCGCTGCCACCGCACACCCGCCTCCCGTCCCAGGCCAGGATCCGCGAGGAGTACGGCGTCTCGGACACCGTCGCGCTGGAGGCACGCAAGGTGCTGATGGCCGAGGGCCTGGTCGAGGGCCGCTCCGGGTCCGGGACATACGTCCGCGAGCGGCCCGTGCCCCGCCGGATCGCCCGCTCCGGCTTCCGCCCGCCGAGCGGTGCCACACCCTTCCGCCAGGAGCAGGCCGACGGCGAGGCCCGCGGCACCTGGGAGTCCAACAGCGCGCAGGCCGAGGCGAGCGTCGCCGTCGCCGAGCGGCTCGACATCCGGCCCGGCGACCGCGTCATGTGCACGCGGTACGTCTTCCGGGACGCCGGCGAGACGATGATGCTCTCCACCTCCTGGGAGCCTCTCGCCGTCACCGGCCGCACCCCTGTGATGCTGCCCGAGGAGGGCCCGCTCGGCGGCATGGGCGTCGTCGAGCGCATGGCGGCCATCGACGTCGTCGTGGACAACGTGACGGAGGAGGTGGGCGCGCGCCCCGGCCTCGCGGAGGAACTGCTGGCGTTGGGCGGCGTCCCCGGTCATGTGGTCGTCGTCATCCAGCGCACCTACTACGCGTCCGGCCGCCCCGTGGAGACGGCGGATGTGGTGATCCCTGCGGACCGCTACCGGGTCGCGTACCACCTCCCAGTGAAGTAGCGCACACCTTCACCGCAGTTGCCACCGTCAGGGCCCCAACTCCCGTCCCTTTCACCGCCGTTGGATTCTGGCCGTTCTCGCAGGTCGTAGCGGGCGTGTCCGGCATGCCTGTGACCGGATGCGTAGAGGTCCGCGCACGGCGCATTCAATGCCGTGCGCCCCCTGCGACTTGGCTGGTTGCGTACCTCTTTGTGAAAAGGCGTATTCGCTGCGTAAAGGTTAGGCGTAGGCTCGGGCATATGCGGATTGCGGTTTCCTTAGCGGGCGGGGCACGGCACAGGCCGCGAGCGGTAGGCGGACGGCTGTGGGCGGGAAGGAGCGGTGGGGCGCGATGAACGACAGCACGATCACTCTTCCTTGGCTCGTCGTCCGACAGGACGACAACGGCAATCGCTATCGCGTGGGCCGTTACGCGACACGGGCGGAGGCCCAGAAGATCGCGGACAGCCTCGACGGTCGCGGACACAAGCAGCTGTACTGGGTCGAGCGGATCGCGCAGAACGGGAGCAGCGCCGAGGACTGACGGCTCGCTCCCGTAGGCTCCGGCGCATGACGGAACGGATCGTGGTCGGTGCCGCGCTGCTGGACGGGGGCCGTCTGCTGGCGGCGCGCCGCAGCGCACCCGAGGAGCTGGCCGGGCGCTGGGAGTTGCCCGGTGGGAAGGTCGAGCCCGGTGAAGCGCCCGAGGCGGCGCTGGTGCGGGAGCTCCGGGAGGAACTCGGCGTCGACGCCGAGGTGATCGAGCGGGTGCCGGGGCAGTGGCCCCTGAAATCCCCGTACGTCCTGCAGGTGTGGACTGCCCGCCTGCTGCCCGGCACCCCCGACCCCAAGCCCCTTGAGGACCACGACGCCCTGCGCTGGCTGGGGTCCGGGGAATTCTGGGACGTGGACTGGCTGGACCAGGATGTGCCGGCGGTTCGAGAGGTGGTCCGGCGGCTGGGAGCGGGCTGTGCGGCTGGGGGAGGCTGAGCGGACCGGCGTCGACCGCCGTCTAGAACTGCCCGGTGGCCCGCGCGCCCGGGCGATATCGCCCCCGGATATCGGGTATGTGCCTACTAACCCCACGAAACCGGACATGGGTGGACCCGCTGGCCTGGGAAGTGATCGGCGTGATCGACACCGAAGGCGACTGCGCCGACTGGAGCTTTCCCGCAGAGCCCGGCGCGGTCCGCGCCGCGCGCGCCGCCGTCCGCGACCGGTTGCGCGCCTGGGGTCTGGACAGCCTCGCCGACATCACGGCGCTGCTGGTCAGTGAGCTGGTGACCAACTCCCTCCGGCACGCCACGGGCCCCATCGGCGTACGGCTGGTGCGCCCCGCCGACCTCGGTGACGTCCTCCTGGTCGAGGTCTCCGACCCCCTCCCCGACCCGCCCCGCGAGCGCATCGCCCACCTCGAGGACGAAAGCGGGCGCGGACTCCAGCTCGTGGCGCACTCCTCCCGTCGCTGGGGAACCCGGCCGGGCCGCCACGCGGGCAAGACGGTGTGGTTCGAGCTCGCGGTGCCGGAGTGACGGCGGGCGGCGTCCGTACTCCGCCGGCCCGTTCTACAACCCGTCAGTAGGCGTCCACTTCGCTGTACGTGGGGCCTCGCCCTGTCGAACGTCTGGTTCAGGCCAGTGGCAGTTGGGCCGCCGCGTGATTCGACTGCGTGTCCGCTGGTTAGAAGACTGGAAGTGTTTCCGCAGTCGGGACCGAAAACCATCGGGAACGTGCTGTGATCGTGAACACCGTGTTGTGCGGGGCCGTAGTGCTGGATACTGCGGGCAGCCGCCGCCGGTGACCGGTGCCGGACGCGGTGAGCTGGAGGGGACGGTTCGCGTGAGCGAGATACCAGCGAAGGCCACGGAGTCCGAGGACCCGTCGGACGGCGCGAGGGCGAGGGCCGCGGGGGAGTGGGCGGCCTACGACACACAGGCCTCCCGAGCCACACGGGCCCCCGAGGACACGCGGGGCTCGCAGAACACACCGGTCTCACAGGGCGGTGGGGAGTCGCACACGCACCCCTCCCGGAGCCTGCACGCAACCACCCCCGGCAACCCCGGCTTCCCCTTCGTCGACGACGCCCGCCCAGGTGACGCCGTCTGGCAGAGCAGCCCGCCCGGTTCGATCTACGACTACATCAAGGTCGCGTCCTTCTCCATCGGCCCCGACGGCCTGGTCGACCAGTGGAGTCTGCGCGCCGAGCAGGTCTTCGGCATCCCCGCCGAGCGTGCCATCGGGATGGACCCCATAGAGGCGTTCATCGACCCCGACCTGCGCGAGCAGGGGCAGCGCAAGATGGCCGAGATCCTGGACGGGCGGGAGTGGACCGGAGTGGTCCCCTTCCGGGTGCCGGACGACGCCGACGGGGGGCGCGGCAGGGACGGTCTCGCCGAGGTGTACGTCATGCCGACGCGCACCGAGGGCGGAGAGAAGGCCGCCGTGTGCATCGTGGTCGACGTCCGCACCCTCCGCCGGATGGAGACCGACCTCGCTGCCTCGCAGGCGATATTCGGCCAATCTCCCTTCGGCTTCGTGCTGATCGACCCGGAACTGAAGGTCCGCCGCGCCAACCAGCGGTTCGCCTCCCTGTTCGGCGGCACACCGGACGACCACCGCGGCCACAGCGTCCACGACTATCTGCCCCGTGCCGAGGCCGACCGGGTCGCGGCCACCCTGCGCCGGGTCCTGGAGAGCGGCGACTCCATCACGGACATGCACGTCACGGGCTTTCTGCCCGGCTCCGACGAGCGTCGTCACTGGTCCGTCTTCCTCTACCGGGTGCACAGCGGCAGCGGCCGCCCCATCGGTATCGCCTGGCTCGGAACCGACATCACGGCCCGCCGCGCCGCCGCCCGCGAGGCGGCTGCCGCCCGGCGCAATCTCGCCCTGCTGAACGAGGCCGGTGCGCGCATAGGCAACTCCCTCGACCTGGAGACCACGGCCCGCGAACTCCTCGACGTCGTGGTCCCCGGCTTCTGCGACCTGGCCACGGTCGACCTCTACCAGGGCCTGCTGGCCGGCGACGAGACCCCGCCCGGCCTCGCCGACGGCAGCGCCGAGCTGCGCCGCGTCGCCTTCGCCAGCGCGGTCTCCGACGCGCCGTTCGTCGGGGGCGGCGCCCCCGTCGCGGTCGGCGCCGTCCACCACTACCCCTTCAACTCGCCCTGCGCGGACGCCCTGCGCACCGCCCGGCCGCAGCATGTGCCCGGCGAGGAGGGCGGCCTCGTGCAGTCCACGCTCGCCGTGCCGATGGTCGCCCACGACACGGTCGTAGGACTGGCCCAGTTCGCCCGGACGAAGGGCAGCGAGCCGTTCGGGGAAAGGGACCGCGATCTGGCGGTCGAGCTGGCGGCGCGGGCGGCGGTCTGCATCGACAACGCCCGCCTGTACAGGCGGGAGCACGAACGGGCGCTGATACTGCAGCGGTCCCTGCTCCCGCCCGGGGACCCGGTCGCGTCCGGTCTGGACATCGCGTGCCGCTACCTGCCCGGCAACTCCTCCGCCGACCGCCCGAGCGAGGTGGGCGGCGACTGGTTCGACGTCATCGAACTGCCCGGCCACCGTACGGCGTTGGTCGTCGGGGACGTCATGGGGCGAGGCCTGCGTGCGGCCGTGGCGATGGGCGAACTGCGTTCGGCGGTACGAACGCTGGCGTTGCTGGACCTCGAACCCGCCGAAGTCCTCTCGGCGCTGGACGAGATCGCGCGGGGCCTCGGCGCCCCCGGCGGCGTCCAGCAGGCCACCCGAGCGGCCCGCCGCCCCCGCGAGGCGGACCTGTCCGAGGTGTACCTCGCGACCTGCGTCTACGCCGTCTACGACTCCGTCACCCGCCGCTGTACCTTCGCCAACGCGGGCCATCTCCCACCGGTCCTGGTCGAACCCGGCGAGGCGGCGCTGATGCTGGACGTGCCGCCCGGGATGCCGTTGGGCGTGGGCGGCGAACCCTTCGAGGAGGTGGAGGTCGAGCTGCCGGAGGGGGCGCTGCTGGCGCTCTACACGGATGGACTGGTGGAGTCCCGGGACCACCCCCTCGACGAGGGCCTCCAAGCCTTCGTGGGCGCGCTCACCGACCCGACCCGCCCCCTTGAGGACGTCTGCGACCACGTCCTCAACACCCTCGACAGCCACCACGGCGAGGACGACATCGCCCTGCTGATGGCCCGAGTCCAGGGCCTGCCCAGCGACTCGGTCGGCGACTGGACCCTCCCGCGCGAGCCGCGCAGCGTGGGCCGCGCCCGCGAGTACGCCCGGAACCGGCTGCTGTCCTGGGACCTGGAGCCCCTGGTGGACACCACGGAACTCCTGGTCAGCGAACTGGTCACCAACGCCCTCCGCTACGGCGAGGGCGAGATCCGGCTGAGACTGCTGCTGGACCGCACCCTGGTCTGCGAGGTCTGGGACTCCGGCCTGGTCCAACCCCGCCGCCGCCGCGCCCGCGACACGGACGAGGGCGGCCGAGGCCTCCAACTCGTCGGCCTCCTCAGCGCCGCGTGGGGCTCCCGCCGCACACCCCGCGGCAAGACGGTGTGGTTCGAACTCCCCCTCCCGGACGGCGAGAACGGCCTGACGGACCCGGCGGAGGCGCTGCTGAGCCTGTTCTGAGCGCGCCCGGGCGGGGGTATCGACAGGGGGTCCGTTCACGGGGAGGGCGTGCCGCCGCGGCGCCCCCGTGTGCGCGGGCCGCCGAAGCTGGCGGGTGGAGCGTCGTGCTGTTTGCCTGCCAGTAGGACCCCGCCGAGCACCGCTCCGGCGAGGCCGATGGTGTTCGTGCCGGGGCCGTCGATGGGGTGGCCGTGGGTGCGGATGTTCTGGTCGGCCAGGGCGTGGGACTGCTGGGCCAGGGTGTCGGCCGTGAGGAGGTCGGTGAGCTCCTGGCGGGCGCTGCGTCCGGAGGGGGCGGTCGGTGGGGGAGCCAGCAGCCGCCGGGCCTCCGCCAGCTGCGTGCGCGCCTCCTCGCCCACCGCGGCCCGATGCGTCGCGACGACGTCGTCCGCACCGGCGACGGCGCTGCGCGCGCACACCAGCGCGGCGGCCGGGAACACCCCGGCCCGCCCCGCGACGACGGGCTGGACGCCCCGCACGATCCGACGCAGCAGGTCGAGGGGGTCGTGCGGCCCGGAGGTCAGTTCTTCTCGTACGACGGCCAGGACGAGGTCGGCGTGTGTGACGCGGGCGCGCAGCTCGCCGGGCGGGATGTCCAGGTATGAGTCGCCCGCCCTCGTCGGCGACTGCCGCGCCCCCGCCAGCTCCACCTCCGCGCCGGTCAGCGCGGCCGGCACCATCGCCGCGGCCGTCGCCAGCTCGCCGGTGAGCCGGTCGATGCCGTCGATGAAGACGGCGG
Organism: Streptomyces sp. cf386; assembly: GCF_900103585.1. Classification (GTDB taxonomy): domain Bacteria; phylum Actinomycetota; class Actinomycetes; order Streptomycetales; family Streptomycetaceae; genus Streptomyces. Next base: position 432,397 of record NZ_FNHV01000006.1, on the reverse strand, counting down.
CCTGGGCGATGGCGCCCTCGGCCGCGCGCAGGTGGCCCGCCGCCCGCTCGGTGTCGCCCAAGTCGGCGCTCTGGCGGGCGTGGTTGAGGCGGGCCGTGGCGAACACCAGCCGGTCCTTGGCCTGCTCGACATGGCCCTCGACGGAGGTGATGGCCGAGGGCGCGTACCGCTCACCGAGGGCGCGGAGGGCCGCGTCGGCGCCCCCGGTACGCCCCGCCAGCTCCCGGAACCGCCCCTCGGCGACGGCCAACGCCTCACCCAGCCCGCCGCCCAGGCCCGCCTCCAACCCGCGCACCTGATCGAACGCGGCGGCCTGTCCGTCCAGCAGCCGCCCCGCCTCCTCACCCCGCCCGACGATCCCCGCGAGCACATGCCGCCGAGCCGCCGCCTCTCCCGGAACCCCGCCCTCGTACTGCCACCGCATCCGGAACGCGACCGCCAGCTCGGCCTCGGCGTCCCGCAGAACCCGCGTGAACGGCTCGACGTCCCCCGCCCCGAGCGCGGCGTCCGGACGCCCTGCGCCGACGACGCCCCCGACCCGCCCCTGGACGAACCCGAGCTCCTCCCGACTGACCCGCACCCAGTCATCGGCGTCGACCAGCAAGGTCCGCGCGCGCTCTTCCAGTTCCCCGGCCCCCGGCTCGGCGCCCTGAACCGGCGCCCCACCCGGCGTCGTGCGCCCCCGCGCCCGCCGCCTGCGCCGCAGGAACCCGTACCCCGCGAGCACCACCACCGCGACCACGGCCAGCATCGGCATCACCAGATCCGCGGCCGACGTCTCCCCGACCTCCCCCTGAGCCACCCCGCCGGCAACGGGTCGCGCCGCCCCACCCGCAACCCGCCCCTCACCCCCGATCGTCACCGCGGGCAACACCAGCCACGCCACCCCGATCAGCCCGCCCACCAGCGCGTGCACCACCCGCACGGATATGTGCGAGGCCCCACGCCGCGGCCGGCCCCGTATCAAGGATGACGTCACATTTCGGAGCGTATGAGCAGGAATGCCCCCGCGCTACCGGGGTGGGGCCGGGGTGGGGTGAGGGGAGTGAGGGTGAGGGGAGTGGGGTGGGGAAGGATGTGCCGATGGACGAGGGGGATACACAGATGCAGCCACGAGACCGCCGCCGACCCCGCCGCGCCCTCACGCCCGCCGACCTCGCCCCGCTCACCCGCGCCGCCCTCGGCCCCACCCGGACCCTCACCGCCGTGACCCGACTGCGCGGCGGTACCAAGAAGGGCGTCTACCGCCTCACCCTCGACGACGGCTCGACCGCCGTCGCCTACGTCTGGTCAGCGGACGAGGACTACTGGGACGCGGGCACCTCCGACCTCCGCGACCCCTTCTCCCACGGCACCGGCCACCACCTGTTCACCGCGTCCCACGCCCGCCTGACCGCGGTCGGCGTCCGCACCCCCCGCCTCCTGTACGCGGACCCCACCCACACCCACCTCCCCGCGGACGCGGCGATCGTGGAGGACCTCCCGGGCGAAACCCTGGAAGACCTGCTCGCCCGCGACCCGCACGCGGCAACCGATGCCCTGCACCGCCTGGCCGCCCTCCTCGACACCCTGCACGCCGCCACCGGACCCCGCTTCGGCAAGGTCGCCCTGGTGGACAACGGGGGTTCCTCGTACGGCGGTTCATGCGAGCAGCGCGTCACCGAGGGCGCCCTGCGCGACCTCGACGAGATCGCCCGGCGCGACCCCCGCGCGGCGACCGCCCGCGAGGCGCTGGCGGACGCGGTCCGTACCCTGTCCGCCGAGGTCCGCCCCCGCGAGCGCCACACCCTCATCCACGGCGAACTGGGCCCGGACCACGTACGGTTGACGCCCGAGGGCGATCCCGTGCTGATCGACATCGAGGGTCTGCTGTACTTCGACGCAGAGTGGGAGCACGCCTTCCTGGAGATCCGATTCGGCCGCCGCTACGCCGCCTTGCGCGCCCCTGGCCTGGACGAGGACCGACTGCGGCTCTACCGCCTGGCGATGCATCTGTCCCTGGTCGCGGGCCCGTTGCGGCTCCTCGACGGCGACTTTCCGGACCCGGCGTCCATGCGGGCCATAGCCGAGTCAAATCTCTTGCGCGCGCTGGAGCTCGTGAAACGATGATCGACATGCACGAGATGCTGGTGATGGCGGCCGTCGTGGTGCTGACGGTCGGCCTGGTGATCGGCGGGGCCGCGGCCACCAAGGGATGGCTGCTTCCGGGGAAGGGGCGCGCCAAGATAGCGCGGCCCAAGGTGTGGGGGTACGGCACGCTGCTCGGCCAGGCCGGGATGGGCGTGTTCCTGTTCCTGGGCCCGCTCGAAGGGTCGAGGAACACGACGTTCTTCCCGTTCGCCATGGCAGGCATGGCCGCGTTCGCGGCCGGCCTGTACGTGCAGCGCCTGGCCCAGTCCCCGGGCCGCACCGACGCTACGAAGACCTCCTCATGATCTTCGACCCCAGCCACACCAACGGGTCGTACTTGCGGTCGACCGCCCGTTCCTTCAAGGGAATCAGCGCGTTGTCCGTGATCTTGATGCCCTCGGGGCAGACCTCCGTGCAGCACTTGGTGATGTTGCAGTAGCCGAGCCCGTGCTCGTCCTGGGCGGTCTTCTTGCGGTCCAGGCCGCTCTCGCTCGCCGCGTCCAGCGGGTGCATGTCCAGTTCCGCGACCCGCATCAGGAAGCGTGGGCCCGCGAACGCCGGCTTGTTCTCCTCATGGTCGCGGACCACATGGCAGGTGTCCTGGCACAGGAAGCACTCGATGCACTTGCGGAACTCCTGCGAGCGGTCCACGTCCTCCTGCATCATCCGGTACTCGCCGGGGCCCAGGTCCTCCGGCGGTACGAAGGCCGGGACCTGCCGTGCCTTGTCGTAGTTGAAGCCGACGTTCGTCACCAGGTCCCGTACGACCGGGAACGCCCGCAGCGGTGTGACGGTGATCGTCTCCTCCCGGGTGAACACCGACATCCGCGTCATGCACAGCAGCCGCGGCCGTCCGTTGATCTCCGCCGAACACGAACCGCACTTGCCCGCCTTGCAGTTCCAGCGGACGGCGAGATCGGGCGCCTGGGTGGCCTGGAGGCGGTGGATGATGTCGAGGACGACCTCGCCGTCGTTCACCTCGACCTCGAAGTCCTCCAGGCCGCCGCCCTGCACATCGCCCCGCCACACCTTGAAGCGGGCATCGTAGCTGCTCACGGGTAGAGCTCCTCTTCGGCGAGGTACTTGACCAGCTCCTCCTTGTCGAAGAGAGCGAGCAGGTCCGGGCGGACGGGTTCGGTGGTCTCCCGTACGAGGTCGATCTGGCCGCGCTCCGGGTCGGTGGCCGCCAGGCCGCCCGTCGGGTCGGTCAGCTGGCAGAGCAGGTTGATGTTGCGCCACTTGCGGTCCATCGTCGGATGGTCCTCGCGGGTGTGGCCGCCCCGCGACTCCGTGCGCTCCAACGCCGCCCGGGCCACGCACTCGCTGACCAGCAGCATGTTGCGCAGGTCGAGCGCGAGGTGCCAGCCCGGGTTGAACTGGCGATGGCCCTCGACGCCGGCCCGACGGGCGCGTACGCGCAGGTCCGCGAGCTTCTCCAGGGCCTGCTCCATCTCACCCTCGCGGCGGATGATGCCGACGAGGTCGTTCATGGTCTGCTGGAGCTCCTGGTGGAGGGTGTACGGGTTCTCCGGCGGGCGTCCGGCCTCCTCGCCCCCGACCGGGCCCTCCGCCGAGAAGGGCCGCAGCGCCTCCGCCGCCGCCGTGTCGACCTCCAGGTCGCTGACCTCGGGGCGTTCGAAGGCCTGTGCCGCCGCGTACTCGGCGGCGTGCCAGCCCGCCCGGCGCCCGAACACCAGCAGGTCGGACAGGGAGTTCCCGCCGAGGCGGTTCGAGCCGTGCATGCCGCCGGCCACCTCACCCGCCGCGAACAGGCCCGGCACCCCGCGCGCCGCCGCCGTGTCCGACTCGACGGCGATACCGCCCATCACGTAGTGGCAGGTGGGCCCGACCTCCATCGCCTCCGCCGTGATGTCCACGTCCGCCAGCTCCTTGAACTGGTGGTACATGGAGGGCAGGCGACGGCGGATCACTTCGGCGGGCATCCGGGTCGAGACGTCGAGGAACACCCCGCCGTGCGGAGAGCCCCGGCCCGCCTTCACCTCGGAGTTGATCGCCCGGGCGACTTCGTCACGCGGCAGCAGCTCCGGGGGACGCCGGTTGTTGTCCGGGTCCTCGTACCAGCGGTCGCCCTCCGCCTCCGACTCGGCGTACTTCTCCTTGAAGACGTCCGGGACGTAGTCGAACATGAACCGCTTGCCCTCGGAGTTGCGCAGCACCCCTCCGTCGCCACGCACCGACTCCGTGACCAGGATCCCCTTCACCGACGGCGGCCAGACCATGCCCGTCGGATGGAACTGCACGAACTCCATGTTGAGCAGGGGAGCCCCGGCGAGCAGTGCCAGCGCGTGGCCGTCGCCCGTGTACTCCCAGGAGTTCGACGTCACCTTGAAGGACTTGCCGATGCCACCCGTCGCGATGACGACGGAGGGCGCTTCGAGGACGAAGAAGCGGCCGGTCTCGCGGTCGTACGCGAAGACACCGGAGACCCGGCTGCCGTCCTTGAGGATCCTGGTGACCGTGCACTCCTGGTAGACCTTCAGCCGGGACTCGTACTCCCCGGTCTCCTTCTTGTCCTCCTGCTGGAGCGCGACGATCTTCTGCTGGAGCGTGCGGATCAGTTCCAGGCCGGTGCGGTCACCGACATGCGCGAGGCGCGGGTACTCGTGGCCGCCGAAGTTGCGTTGCGAGATACGGCCGTCCTTCGTACGGTCGAAGAGCGCGCCCCACGTCTCCAGTTCCCACACCCGGTCCGGCGCCTCCCGCGCGTGCAGCTCGGCCATCCGCCACTGGTTGAGGAACTTGCCGCCGCGCATGGTGTCGCGGAAGTGCACCTGCCAGTTGTCGTGCTCGTTGGCGTTGGCCATGGCCGCCGCGATGCCGCCCTCGGCCATCACGGTGTGCGCCTTGCCGAACAGCGACTTGCAGATCACGGCCGTACGGGCGCCTCGCTCGCGTGCCTCGATCGCCGCACGGAGGCCCGCGCCTCCGGCGCCGACCACGACGACGTCCCACTCCTGTCGGTCGACCACGGACATCAGTCAGCCCCACCCATTCAGAAGAAGCGCGGATCGTCGAAGACCCCGGACGCGACGAGATAGACGTAGAAGTCGGCGAGCGCCACGCTCACCAGCGACGCCCACGCCAGCTGCATGTGGCGGGCGTTGAGCTTCCCGATCCACTGCCACATGCGGTAGCGCACGGGGTGTTTGGAGAAGTGCTTGAGCTTGCCGCCGACGATGTGCCGGCAGGAGTGGCAGGAGAGGGTGTACGCCCAGATCAGCACGATGTTGACGAGGAACACGAGCGTGCCGAGGCCCATGTGGCCCCACTCGTAGTGCTCGTCGCGGAAGGCGAGCACGGTGTCGTACGACAGGATTCCGGCGACCAGGAGGGCGGCGTAGAAGAAGTACCGGTGGATGTTCTGCAGGATCAGCGGGAAGCGGGTCTCGCCGGAGTACTTCGTGTGCGGCTCCGCCACCGCGCAGGCCGGGGGCGACATCCAGAAGCCGCGGTAGTAGGCCTTGCGGTAGTAGTAGCAGGTCAGGCGGAAGCCGAGCGGGAAGATCAGGATGATGATCGCGGGGGAGATCCCCCACCAGCTCCCGAAGAGGTCCCAGTTCGGTCCGCCGCGCATGGTCTCGCAGTTCTCCGCCAGACAGGGCGAGTAGAACGGGGAGACGTACGGCGCCGCGTAGTAATGCGCGTTGGCGAAGGCCCGCCAGGTCGAGTACACGATGAACGCCAGCAGACCGGCCGCGGTGGCGGCGGGGGCCAGCCACCAGCGGTCGGTCCGCAGGTGCGGGGCGTCGATCGCGGCGCGCGTACCGGTTCGTACGCCGCCGCTGTTCAGATGGGGTTCCGTACCAGTGGCCAATGGATGACTCCGGTCGGGTCAGGGGGTGGAATCAGGGGGCGCGGCGGTCCCGGGCGCCGAGACCCTCGTCATCCGTGTCGATCCACAGAGAGTCGTCGTACGGCGTATCGGGGATGGTGACGAGCTCCGGCCTGCGCTGCGCGCCCGGGGACGCGGCGGAATCCCGCAGCAGCGCCACGCTCTCGCGCAGGTGGTCGGCGTCGGTGCGCACACGGCGCATCTCCAGCCCGCCGGTGCCCAGGTGCTGCTCGAGGCGGCCCACGGACCGGGCCAGGTCGTCGAGGCAGCGCTGGACAGCTGTCAGGTCGTCTTGCACGGACATGACGTGACCTCACTTCCGTGGGCCTTCGGCCCTTGGTGGCAACGTTCATGCGCCTGCGAGTGTTGCGCGTCACACCTGTCGCTGTGAAGGCATGTGCAGCGATTGGCGGATTGCACGCCTGAGACGCGCGCCCGCATGCGCTCTGTGTACGCCGGGGGACCGAGGGGAGCGAGGGGGCGCGTCGCGCCGTCCGCGTGGGAGCGCGTTGCTCCACACGGGTGGCCTTGCGCGTCCCCGCCGCCGTGTCGACTCCGCCGGGCGAACCCTTTCCTCTTCAGTGGGGGCCCTTAGATCTGATCAACTCCAAAATACCGCCAAACGTGATCAGAACACACTTATCGTCACCGGCGGGAGCGGCTCCCCGGAGGTACCTGAGATGTCCTACGACGGCTTCGGACCCAGGCCTGGCCGCACCGCGGTCATGCGCTGCGTCGGCTTCCTCGCCGCGGGCGTGCTCGCGGTGCCCGCACTCGCCGGCTGCAGTGACCCGGACCCGGCCGGAAAGCCACTGGCCGGGCAGGACATCGGCTCGGCCGACCGGGCGCAGATCGCCGACGGCGGCACGCTGCGGTGGGCCGTGGACGCCGTGCCGGAGACGCTGAACACCTTCCAGTCGGACGCCGACGCGACCACCACCCGGATCGCGCAGGCCACCCTGCCCTCGATGTTCCGGCTCGATCAGGGCGGCCGTCCGGAGCGCAACCCGGACTACCTGGAGTCCGCCAAGATCGTCGAGACCGAGCCCAAGCAGGTCGTCCTGTACAAGCTCAACCAGCAGGCCGTCTGGAGCGACGGCCGGGAGATCGGCGCCGCCGACTTCGCCGCCCAGTGGCGGGCCCTGTCCGGCCGGGACAGCGCCTACTGGACCGCCCGCAACGCCGGCTACGACCGGATCGAGGAGATCGAGCGCGGCAAGGGCGATCTGGAGGTCCGGGTGACCTTCGGGCGGCCGTACGCGGACTGGCGGTCGCTGTTCTCGCCGCTGTACCCGAAGGAGGTCATGGGCACGCCGGACTCGTTCAACGACGGGGCGCGAGGAAAGCTGAAGGTCAGCGCCGGGCCGTTCGCGGTGCAGAAGATCGACCGCAAGAAGGACCAGGTACGGCTCACCCGCAACCCCCGCTGGTGGGGACAGCGGGCCAAGCTCAACGAGATCCTGCTGCGGGCCGTGCCGCGCGACGAGCGTGCCGCCGCGCTGGCCGCCGGACATCTCGACCTGGCCGAGATCGACCCCGCCGCGGCCCGGCGCATCGCGCTCGCCGCGCCGCCGAGGGCCGCGACGGCCAGTGCCGGCGGTACGCCGGCCGCTTCCGGTTCGCCGCTGATGGGCCCCGACCGGCGCCGGACGACCCCCGAGCAGCGCCGCGAGGCGGCGGCCTTCCGGGGCTTCGAGGTGCGCAAGTCCCTGGAACCGACGTACACCCAGCTCGCCCTCAACGGCGCCGAGGGTCCGCTCGCCGACGAACGGGTGCGCCGGGCCGTGGCCCGCGCGATCGACCGCAAGGAACTGGCGAAGCTGGTCCTCGCCCCGCTGGGCCTGCCCGCCGAGCCGGTCGGCAGCCACCTCGCACTGTCCGGCCAGTTCGCGTACGCCGACAACAGCGGGGCGATCGGCGGCCAGGACACGGCGGAGGCACAGGCGCTGCTCGCGGACGCCGGATGGGTGTCGGGCGGGCCGATCAAGGAGGCGAAGAAGGGGGAGAAGGCGGCAGGACCGGAGGGGAAGAAGTCCGCAAAGGCCGAGAAGGACGAGAAGGCCGAGAAGGACGAGAAGGATGCTCGGAAGGGCGCCGAGAAGGACGGTGGGAAGGGCGCCGAGAAGGGCGCCGAGAAGGACGCCGGGAAGCGCTCGGAGTCGCCGGGCGGGGACGACGGGACGTACATCGTCGGAGGGGACGACAAGGCGGACGGCGGCGAGAGCCGCGAGGGGAAGCACCTCGCCCAGGACGGCAAGCAGTACGGCAACAGCCAGCTGCAGCAGGGCGCGGCGCCCGGCGCCTACGCCCCCCAGGGGACCCCCGCGCCGGCGGGTGCGGCGGCCCGGCCGCTGGCCAAGGGCGGCAAGCCGCTGACGCTGCGCTTCGTGGTGCCGGCGGGGGAGGGCTCCCAGACGCTGCGCACGGTGGCGGACCGGATCGGCCTGATGCTGGAGCGGGTCGGCATCCGCACGGCGATCACCAAGGTCTCGGACGAGAGCTACTTCAAGGACCACATCGCGTCCGGTCAGTACGACCTGGCCCTCTACTCCTGGCCCACCTCCGCCTACCCCGCCACCGACGCCCGTCCCATCTACGCCAAGCCGGTACCGGCCGCCGACGGCTCGCTGAACGTCGAGCAGAACTACACGCGCGTCGGCACCGACCAGGTCGACCAGCTCTTCGACCAGGCGATCGCCACCCTCGACGAGTCCGAGTCCCGCTCCCTGATCCGCAAGGCCGACTCCCGTATCTGGGCGGCGGCCGGCTCCATCCCCCTCTACCAGCGCCCCCAGCTCACGGCGGCGCGGACGAACGTCGCCAACGCGGGCGCCTTCGGATTCGGGACGCCGTTGTACGAGGACATGGGCTTCCTGAAGAAGGGTGTGCTCGTGCCTTCGGCGAGCGCCTCGTCCGACTGACCTCGCCGCACCGCTGACTCGGCCCGGGTCACTGCGGTGAGGTGAACGGCCCCGTGCCGGCCGCCCGTTGGACGCCGAGCAGATAGCCCGCCTGGAACCGGCTGTCGGCCCCGAGCCGTTCCATGATCTCGGCGATGTGCCGTCGACAGGTGCGCACGGACATGGCCATGCGCTTCGCGATCACCTGATCGGACACGCCCTCGCTGAGGAGCAGGGCGATCCGTCGCTTGAGCTGTTCCGCGACGTCGGCGACCTCGTCGTTCCGCCAGTCCAGGGGGAAGCGGGCCGCGGTGAGCCACCAGATGTCGAAGGTGCTGGCGATGAAGTGCACGAGGTTGGGCTCGCGGACCACGATCGCGGCGTTCATGTCGCCCTGGACGCCGATGACGGCCGTCTTTCGGTCGAAGAGCAACAGGCGCATGAACTCGTCGTCCATCGTCCGGACTTCGGCACCCAGCCGGGAGACCCGCTCGACGTAGGCGCGCGTCCCATGGCTGAACCGGGCGGTGTGCTGGTACAGGGTGCGCATGCGGACGCCGCGTTCGAGCATCGCCTCGTCCCGGCCGATCGCCTCCTCCAGGATGTCGGCCTTGCGTCCGCCGCCCGGCTGTGCGGTCAACACCTCGGTCTCGGCGGTCGTGGACAGCTTGGTGATGGTCGCGAGCGCCTGGTCCAGGGTGACCAGGTACTCCAGCGAGCCGTCGGAACGCTCCCCCGTGAGCCACTCCGAGTAGATCGGGGCGAGGTCCATCAACTGGTCGCGCATGGCCTCGATGCGATGGCGCTGGGAGAGCAGGACGCGCTCCATGGGGGCGAGAACACGTTCGACCGCCCGTTCCGGTGCCACGGCCACCGGCGACTGCTCCGAACCCTTGTGCACGAGGCCGAGTTCCACCAGGTCCGCCACTGCGTGGTCAGCGCATTCGGGCGGCAGGCCCAGGTCGTCGAGAGCCTCCGCGAGGCCGGCGGACGGTCGTTGGAGCAGGTGCCGGTATACCACCTTCTTGGCGTGATCACGGCATTTGCTGTCGATTGAGCCCGTATGATTGCTAATCATTCACTTACTCCCCCTCCTCATGACGGTGTCATGCATATTCATGATCTACCACAAAGGTGGTTGGGGAAACTGTTACCTGACAGGGTGGAGTTCGGCGCCATACCAGGTCGTGTATCACCGGGGCGAGCCGCACAACGGCAACCTCGGGAAGGTACTGAAAGGACACATGGGACAGATGAGGTACCTGTTTATCCCGCTCCTGACCGCATGCGTTTTCCTGCATGACACCGGCTGGGGCGGCTGATCGCGAAAGATCCTTGCTCGACCGGCAGGGGAAGCGATTTCGGGGGTAGCACAAATGCGGGGGACGCAGACTTGTGCAGGCTGTGGACGACGCGAGTGGACGCATTGCCGCTGACGGCATGTTGATCTCTGCCACTCGCGATTCGCCGTCGGACAGCCGTTCTTGTGCCTTCTTGTAGGGCCGTCCCGCACGACGCCCTTGGCTTCCCGCGGGATGCGAATCCATACAGAAAGGCACTTTTCGGTGGTGAAAAACCCCTTCGAGGACGCGGACAGCGCCTACTTCGTCCTGGTCAACTCCGAGGGCCAGCACTCACTGTGGCCCTCCTTCGCCGAGATCCCGGCCGGCTGGACGACCGCCTTCGGCGAGGCCGACCGCGAGGCATGCCTGACGTACGTCGCCCAGTCGTGGAGCGACATGCGGCCGAAGAGCTTGGTGATCGAAGATTCCCGGAAAATCCGTAATTGAAATGGAGGGCTTCATGTCCGACCTGACGCCCCGTGAGTCGCTCGTCAAGAACGGCTTCGTCGGTCCGTTCCCGCGCTTTGCCTCGATCGAGGCCCTCGATCAGATCGCCGAATTCTACAGCGACATGCTGGAGAACGCGCCGACTCATCCCATGTACAAACGCTATTCGCTGCGCGACTGGCACCTCATCAATGACCAGATTCGCGAGCTGCTGTCCGCTCCCGAACTGGTCCGGACGTTGCAGGACACCCTCGGTGCCGAATCGCTGCTGCTGTGGCGCACCAAGCTGTTCGAGAAGTTCCCCGGCGACGGCGCGATCGAATGGCACCAGGAATACGGCTACTTCGACGGTGAGGAAGTCGGCGGGCACCGGCCGGCGCTTTTCCCGATGAACCCGGCAGGCGAGTGGGACTGGACGCTCTGGCTGGCGCTCACCGACGTCTCCGAGGACGACGGCGTCATGGAGTTCATCAAGGGCTCCCAGCGCCTCACCTACCCGAAGCGGATGGTCCAGCTCAACGAGTCCGGTGCCTTCGTCGATCCGCGCAACCGGGTGCGCACCAAGGAGGAGTTGCTCGCCAAGGCGGCCAACAACAGCCTGGTGCTCGACATCGACACGCGCAGGGTGTTCGAGGGCATCGACACGGACAAGTACTCCCTCGATGAACTCTTCGAGATCTTCGACACGTTCTGCGCCGGCCTGCTCGCCGTGGTCACCGAGCCTTTCGAGGTCGATCCGGCCGACACCGAGACCATGCCGATGAAGAAGGGCGAGTACGTCATCTTCAGCGAGCGCTGCATGCACCGGTCCCGCGCCTCCCTGCCCACCGCCAAGAAGCGGCTCGCGGTCAACGCCCGCTACACCCTCGGCGACACCTGGGTGTATCCGCAGCGCACCACCGCCGACACCTTCGACGGTTCGAACCTCGACATCAGCGAGCACAAGGTCGTGCCGCTGTTCGGCACCTCGCTCAACCCGAACAACGCCTACCTGACCTGATCCGCCCGCTGCCGGGGCGCGACACACCGTGCCCCGGCGGTCCGCGGGTTCGAACCGAATCGGAGACGGCTCATGACCGGCAATCCCATCGCGACCTTCTTCATAGCGGTGGCGACCGTGCTCGGCGCGGCTGTGGTCTTCGGCGCCGCGGCCCGGCGCGTGGGCCAGCCCGCCGTGGTCGGAGAGATCATCGCGGGCGTGGCGCTCAGCCCGATGGTGCTGTCGAGCACGGTGAGTGACACCCTCTTCCCCGCTGACGTGAAGCCGATGCTGGGAGCCCTGGCCAACATCGGCCTGGCCGCGTTCATGTTCATGATCGGCCGTGAGCTCGACATCGCGCTGCTGCGCGGCCGCGCTCGGGCCACGCTGGGTGTGGCCGGCGGCAGCGTGCTGCTCCCGCTGGCCGGCGGAATCGCGGCGGCCGTTCCGCTGGCGCAGACCTACGCGCCGGGAAACCACACGGCGTTCGTGCTGTTCACCGGGGTCGCCATGTCGGTGACCGCCTTCCCGGTGCTGGCCAGGATCCTGTCGGACCGGGGGCTGAACCGCTCGCCGATCGGCGGGGTCGCGCTGGCCGCCGCAGCTGTCGGCGACCTGGCGGCCTGGAGCGGTCTGGCCGGTGTCGTCGCCTACGTCGGCGCCACAGGCCAGTGGAACATGGTGCTGCTCCCGGGCTATCTGATCCTGATGGCCACCGTGGTGCGTCCGCTGCTGGCGGCCCTGCTGCGGGCGGCCGAGCGGCGCGAGCAACTGGCCGCCGCCCTGCTCCCGACCCTGGTGGTCGGACTCGCCCTGTCGTGCGCCGCCACCGAGTGGCTGGGGATTCACTTCATCTTCGGTGCCTTCGCCTTCGGCGCCGTCCTGCCCCGCTCCGTCTCGGCGGGTGAACACGCCGGTGTGGTGGGCAAGTTGGAGCTGCTGGGCGCCGTTCTGCTGCCGCTGTACTTCGTCAACGCGGGTATGAAGGTCGACTTCAAGGGCCTGGACGTGTCCCTGCTGGGGGTCCTGGCCCTGGTGCTCACGGTGGCCATCGCCACCAAGGCGGTCGGTGTGTACCTCGCCGCCCGGATGGTCGGGATCCCGCACCGCGGTGCCTTGCCGATCTCCGTGCTGATGAACACCCGTGGACTCACCGAGATCGTCATTCTCACGGTGGGTCTGGACGCCCACCTCATCAACCAGTCCTTCTACTCGGTGATGGTGGTGATGGCCGTACTGACCACCGCGATGACGGGCCCGCTGCTGCGGCTGCTCCGCGTCGGCCCCGACGGCAGTGAGATACCGATCGGCAAGAAGGACCTCGAAGGGCAGGGGGCCGGGGCCCGTCCGGAGCGGGTCACCGCGGACAACGGTCCGCGCAGCTGATGAACGCCGGGACCGGGTCGGGTGCGACAAGGGTCCGGTGGCGGAAGGCCTCGGCACCCCTGTCGCACGGCCACCCGGTGCGGCTCAGCTCTTGGAGCCGTGGAGGATCTGGTCGATGAACTGCTCCAGATTCGTCCGGGCGCGGACGACCAGCTCGTCCAGGGTGAGCGACTCCTCGATCCGGCCGCCGATCACCGGTTGTTTCTTGCCCCGGAGGTAGAGCGAACAGGCGAGATCGGTGCACAGATACTGGCCGACCGTGTTGCCCTCCCGGCCCGCGACGCCGGCCCGGCGGGCGGCGAACAAGGACACCCCGGAGCCGCCGTGCATGGTCAGGCAGACGGAACAGATACTCGTCCGCAGCAGGCTTCGGCGTAGGCCGACCGGAACGCGCATGCTGAGCCCGATGTACCCGTTCTCCCGCTCGGCCACCAGATATCCCCGGTCCGGCGCACCCGGATCGCGCCAGCCGAGGAAATCAAGGTGCTCCCAGGGGAGTTCGGCCAGTCCGCGCGGCAGGCTGATTCGACTCGCCTCCCCCTTGGAGCAGTTGATGAAGGATGCGCGGATCGTTTTCTCATTCAGCGGTTCCATGGGCGGGAGATTAACAGCGAAAGCCTTCATGGATGTCTGGTTTATTGGCTTTTGTGGTGGTGTATCGGCCGTGCAGCTTCCTGTCGTGCACCTTTAGGAACTACCTCTGTGCTCGAACTCGACCGCCCGAGCTGACAGGCTCGTAAATTGCAATCATCTTGAGGTGTGGGGGACTTCATGTCTTTTCGGAGCGTTCCGAGAACGCAAGCCGAGGAGTGGCTGGCAAAAGTCTTCGGTGAGATTCTCGGCATTTCCCATGTCGCTCCCGACGCCGATTTCTTCGACCTGGGCGGGGACTCCGTTCGTGCGGTCCGGGTCATCTCCCGGATTCGGGCGAGGTCCACGGCGGAAATTCCGCTCGCCATGCTTTTCGAGCACCGCACGCCGACCGCCCTGGCCGATCGGCTGGACCTCGACCTGCTCGACCTGGAGGACGCCGACGCCCCGGTGATCGAGCCCGCTCCGGGACGCCTCGGGGAGCCGTCGCACGCCCAGGAGCGGCTCTGGCTGCTGGACCAGCTCACCGGTGAACTCGCGGTCCACAACGAGCCGATGGTGTTCCGTCTGCGCGGCGAGGTCGACCCGGAGGCGCTGCGCACCGCGCTCCACCGTCTGATCGACCGTCACGAGGTGCTGCGCACCTCCTTCGTACTCGACGGGGACCGGCCGGTGTCGCGCGTCGAGCCCACACCGACCGCGCAACTCGCGGTGGTCGAGCTGCCCGAGGAAGCGGCCCTGGAGCGGATTCGGGCCGAGCTCTCCACCGCCTTCGACCTGGGAGCGGCCCCGCTCTTGCGGACGCTGCTGCTCCGCGTCGGGAGCCGTGAGTCCCTGCTGGTGCTGAACCTCCACCACATCGTCACCGACGGCTGGTCCGCCGGGATCGTGCTGCGGGAGCTCGGGGAGGCGTACCGTGCGGCCCTCGCCGGACAGCCCTCGCCGGGCGAGCCGCTCGACCTCCAGTACGCCGACTTCGCCGCCTGGCAGCGTGCGTGGCTCGCCGCGGGCGAGGGCGAACGGCAGCTGGACTACTGGGCGTCCAACCTGGCCGGAGCCCCCGAGCTGTCGGCGCTGCGGCCGGACCGGCTCCGGCCCGCGGTACAGACGTACCGTGGCGACCACGTCCGCTTCGCCCTGCCCGCGGAACTGGGCGCCGAGGTGGCGGCGGCGAGCCGCCGGCACGGAAGTCTGCCCGGCACCTGGCTGCTCGCGGTCTACCTGCTCGCGCTGCACAAGCACACCGGACAGCGCGACCTGGTGGTGGGCACCCAGGTCGCGGGCCGCTGCCGTCCGGAGACCGAGCGGATGGTCGGCGTCTTCGTCAACACCCTGCCGGTGCGCTCCGGTTACCTGGAGCGGGACGACTTCGCGGGGTACCTGGCCGAGCTGGGGCGCACCTGGCTGGGCGCCCTGGACCACCAGGACGTGCCGTTCGAGCAGATCGTGCAGCGGCTGAACCTCGCGGGTGTCTCCAGCCATTCGCCCCTGGTCCAGACGCTCTTCGCGTATCGGGAGGCCGTGGAGCCGCTGCGGCTGCCCGGCCTGGAGACCGAGGCGGTCGAGGTGACCGGCGAGACCGCCCGCTTCGACCTGTCGCTGTCGGTGCGGCGATCGGCCGACGGATCGCTCGGCTGCGACCTCGAGTACAGCACCGACCTCTACGACCGCTCCACCGTCGAGCGCTTCGCAGGGCACTTCCGCACCCTGCTGGAGCAGGTGCTTCAGGCGCCGCGGCGGCAGCTCGCCCGGTACCGCCTGAGCACCCCCGAGGAGCTGGCGCAGCTCGCCGCCTGGAACGCCACCGGCACCGACTTCCCCGCCGACCGCTGTCTGCACGAACTGGTCGAGGACCAGGTGCGGGCCACCCCGGACGCCCCGGCCCTGGTGATGGGCGACACCGAGCTGGACTACGCCGAACTGGACGCCCGCGCCAACCGGCTCGCCCACCACCTGGTGCGGCTCGGTGTCCGTCCGGACGACGTGGTCGGCGTGTGCCTGGACCGCTCACCGGAGCTGATCGTCGCCCTGCTGGCGACACTCAAGGCGGGCGCGGCCTACCTTCCGCTCGACCCGCAGACGCCCCGGCAGCGCCTCGACCAGATCATGACCGACGCCCGCTCCCGGGTGTGTCTCACCCTCGGCCGGCAGACCGACCGGGCACCCGAGGTGGCTCACCTGGTCGTGGTCGACGACACCGCCGCGGCCTTCGCCGAACTGCCCAGGACCAAGCCCGCGGTGGCCGTCCGGCCGGCGAACCTGGTCTCGGTGTACTACACGTCCGGGTCCACCGGCGCGCCCAAGGGCGTGGCCAGCACCCACGCCGGCTGGGTCAACCGCATGGTGTGGATGCAGAAGCAGCACGCCCTGCGCCCCGGCGAGACGGTGCTGCACAAGACGACGCTGACCTTCGACGACTCGGCGCTGGAGCTGTTCTGGCCGTTGATGTACGGAGGGCGGATCGCCCTGATGGAGCCGGGGCTGCACCGTGACCCCGAGGCCATCCTCGCGGCCGCGACCAAGTACCGGACGGTCCTGCTCCAGACCGTGCCCAGCATGCTCACCCTGCTGATGGACACCGTCACCGAGGCGGACCGGGCGGCCCTGGGCGCCCTGCGCAACACCGTGTCCAGCGGCGAGGCGCTCACCCCGGCGGCCGTGCGCCGCTTCCACGAGGTAATGCCCGGGGCGCTGCACAACACCTGGGGCGCGACCGAGGTGTCCATCGACTCGACGATCCGCACCTGCACGCCCGAGGACGGCGAGGACACCGGCGCGGTGAGCGTCGGCGTGCCCTTCGACAACAACACCGTGTACGTCCTCGACCCGGCGTTCAACCCCGTCCCGCCGGGCGTGGTCGGTGATCTGTTCATCGGCGGCCTCGGACTGGCGCGCGGCTACCTGAACGACCCGGTGAAGACCGCGCAGGCCTTCCTGGCCAGCCCGTTCGTGCCGGGGGAGCGGCTGTACCGCACCGGCGACCAGGGCTATCTGCGCGCCGACGGCTCGATCAAGTTCATGGGCCGCAACGACCACCAGATCAAGATCCGCGGCATGCGGGTGGAACTCGGCGAGATCGAGTCCGTCCTGCGTGACCACAGCCGGGTGCAGGACGCCGCCGTGGTCGCCCGGCGGACTTCGGGCGGCCACTACCGGCTCACCGGCTGTGTGACGCCCCGCCGGTCCGACGACGCCCCGACCGTCGGTGAGCTGCGGCAGCACCTCGCCGAGTGGCTGCCCGAGCACATGCGACCGCCGTTCCTGATGGTCCTGGAGCGGATGCCGCTCAATGCCAACGGCAAGATCGACCGCCACCGTCTCCCCGACCCGGCCCAGGGCCAGGAAGCGGCGGAACGCGAACGTGCCCCGCTGGAAGGCCCGGTGGAGCAGGCCGTCGCCGCGATCTGGGCCAACGTCCTGGAGGTCGAGACGGTGGGGGCCGACGACAACTTCTTCGATCTCGGAGGCCACTCGCTGATCGCCACCCGGGTGGTGGTGCAGCTGCGCGACGGGCTCGGCGTCGACCTCCCGCTCCAGACCGTGTTCACGCAGCCGGTGCTCCGCTCCTTCGCGGCCGAGGTCGAGAGCACGCTCATGGCCCGGATCAGCCGGATGAGCCCGGAGCACATGCGCGCCCTGCTCGACACGCTCGGCTGACGGCCGGCTCCGTGACCGATCGGCATCATCCAGAGGACCTGATGAACGAGGAACTGCCGGAGAGCGGCGGGGGGTTCTACGAATTCCCCGCCTCCCGGGCACAGCAGCGGATGTACTTCCTGCAGCAGTTGCTGGGGGACGCGCCCACCTACCACATGCCGCTGTTCTTCCTGCTGCGCGGCAGCCTGGAGAGCGAGGCGTTGCGCACCGCTGCCCGCGCTCTGGTCGAGCGGCACGAGGCGCTGCGCACCCGGTTCACCGTCCGCGACGGCGAACTGCTCCAACTGATCAGCCCGGAGGCCGAGTTCGAGTGGCGCGAGATCGACGCCCGCAGCTCCGCCGAGCCCGAGACGAACGCCCGCGAGTGGATCGACGCCGAGGCCTGCCGACCCTTCGACCTGGAACGCGGCCCGCTGCTGCGGGTCGGCGTGTACCGCAAGTCGCAGTCCGAGACGATCCTGCTGCTCGGCATGCACCACATCGTCTCCGACGGCTGGTCCTGCGAGATCCTCCTCCGCGAACTCTCCGCCTGCTACGACGCCGCCGTGCACGGGCGCGAGATCGCCCTGCCCGAGCCGGAGTTCCAGTACGCCGACTACTCCTCCTGGCAGGACGAGTGGCTGGAGAGCCCCGCCGCCCAACGGCAGAAGGAGTACTGGCGGCAGCAGCTGGCCGGCGAACTCCCGGTACTGCGGCTGCCGATGACCCGCCGGCGCGGCGCGGACGTCGGACCGGGCGACGGCTCCCACGCCTTCCGGCTTCCCGAGGACGCGGCCGAGCGGCTCCGCGCCCTGTGCACCGAGTCCAACGCCACCTTCTTC
Organism: Streptomyces sp. cf386; assembly: GCF_900103585.1. Classification (GTDB taxonomy): domain Bacteria; phylum Actinomycetota; class Actinomycetes; order Streptomycetales; family Streptomycetaceae; genus Streptomyces. Next base: position 414,290 of record NZ_FNHV01000006.1, on the reverse strand, counting down.
ATGGGTCTGCTGGCCGCGTTCCAGGTGCTGCTCCACCGCTACACCGGCCTCGACGACATCCTGGTCGGTACGCCCATCGCGGGCCGCAGCCGCAGTGAGTTCGACGGCAGCGTCGGCCTCTTCATCAACACCACCGTGCTGCGCGCCGACCTCACCGGCGACCCCGGATTCCGCGCACTCCTGGCCCAGGTCAGGGACACCGTGCTGGGGGCGCAGGACCATCAGGACATCCCGTTCGAAGAGCTGGTCCGGATGAAGAACCCCGATCGCGAGGCCGGGACGTCGCCGCTCTTCCAGGTCATGTTCGGCATGAACGAGACCGGGGACCAGGGGCTCCTGCTGCCGGGGATCACCACGGAGTGGCTCCCGGTCGAGTTCGGCGCCGCCAAGTTCGACCTGCTGCTGGACGTGGCCGACGCACCCGGCGGGCCGGAGGCCGTCTTCGAGTACCGCGACGACCTGCTCGACCCGAGCGCCGTCGACGCCATGGCCCAGAACTTCGGCCGACTGGTGCGCAGCATCGCCGCGGACCCCGACGCTCCGCTCTCCCGCCTTCGTCTGCTGCCCGAGGAGGCCTACGAGAGGCTCGTGCCGCCGTCCGCCTCGGCTTCCGCGTCCGCCTCAGTCGAACTGCCGCCGGTGCATGAGCGGTTCGCGTCCTGGGCCGCCCGCACCCCGGACGCCGTCGCGTTGGTGGACGGTGAACGGCGGATCGGCTACGCCGAGCTGGACCGCTCGGCCAACCGCCTGGCCCACCGGCTGCGGAAGCTCGGCGTGGGCCCCGGCACGTTCGTCGGCCTCAGCATGGAGCGGTCGGCCGAGCTGGTGATCGCGATCCTCGGCATCGCCAAGGCCGGCGGCTGCTACGTACCGCTCGACCCGGCGTACCCGCAGGACCGGCTGCGCTACATCGTCGAGGACACCGGCCTGGAGACGATCGTGGTCGGCGGCGACGTCCCCCACTGGTGGACGGGCTTCGGCGGAACGGTGCTCGACCTCACCGCGCCGGAGAGCGAGTGGGCCGGGCTTGAGGACGGACCGGTGGACAGCGGGGCGGGCCCGGACGACCTCGCGTACGTGATCTACACCTCCGGCTCGACCGGCCGCCCCAAGGGCGTGCTCATCCCGCACCGGAACGTCTCCCGGCTGTTCACCGCCACCGACCCGTGGTTCGGATTCGGCGAGCAGGACGTGTGGGCGATGTTCCACTCGTACGCCTTCGACTTCTCGGTCTGGGAACTGTGGGGCGCGCTCGCCCACGGCGGTCGACTGGTGATGGTGCCGTACGCGGTCAGCCGGGACCCGCGGGCCTTTCGCCGGCTGGTGGCGGAGCAGGGCGTGACCGTGCTGAACCAGACGCCCTCGGCCTTCCACCAGTTCATCCGGGCCGACCTCGCCGAGGACGCCGGCGGTGCCCCGCTGTCGCTGCGCCACGTGATCTTCGGCGGCGAGGCGCTCGAACCGTCCGGCCTGCGCGCCTGGTTCGACCGGCACGGCGACAGCTCGCCGCAGCTGATCAACATGTACGGCATCACCGAGACGACCGTGCATGTCACCTACCGTCCGATCACGGCCAAGGACATGGAGACCGGCGGCGGCAGCGTCATCGGAGTCCCCATCCCGGACCTCCAGCTGTACGTCCTCGACCGGCAGGGCCGGCCCGTGCCGGAGGGCGTGCCCGGCGAACTGTACGTCGGCGGCCGGGGACTGGCCGTCGGCTATCTCAACCGCCCCGAGCTGACGGCCGAGCGCTTCGTCCCCCACCCGTACGGCTCGGGACAGGACCGGCTCTACCGCACCGGCGATCTGGTGCGGGTCCTGCCCGACGGAGACCTGGAGTACTGCGGGCGGATCGACTCCCAGATCCAGCTGCGCGGGTTCCGCGTGGAGCTGGGCGAGATCGAGGCCGCGCTCACCGGCCACGAGCGGGTGGACGAGGCGATCGTGCTGCTGCGGACCGGCGAGCAGGACCACGCAGAGCTGGCGGCCTACGTCACGGCCCGGGGCGCCGACCTCGACGCCGCCGTGCTGCGCGCGCACGTGGCACGACTGCTGCCCGACCACATGATCCCCTCGACCTTCACGGTGCTGCCCGAGTTCCCCCTGACCGCCAACGGCAAGGTGGACCGGAAGAACCTGCCCGCCCCCGGCAGGAGCCGGGCCGGGACGGGAAGTTCCTTCGTCGCACCGCGCACCGGGGCCGAGCGCGCCCTGGCCGGGGTGTGGGCCACGGTGCTCGGCCTGGCCGAGGTCGGTATCGACGACAACTACTTCTCGCTCGGCGGGGACTCGATCCGCAGCATCCAACTGGTCGGGCTCGCCCGGGAGGCCGGCCTGACGATCTCCTTCAACGACCTGATGCAGCATCAGACCGTGCGGGAACTCGCCGCGGTGGCGGGCCGGGACGAGCCGGCCGACGCGCCGCTCAGCGTGCCGTTCGCGATGGTGTCGGCGGCCGACGCCGCCCTCCTCCCGGAGGAGGCCGAGGACGCCTACCCGATGACCCGGCTGCAATCCGGGATGATCTTCCACAGCGACCTGTCCGAGGGCCCCGGCGAGTACCACAACGTCGCGACCTACCGGATCAGGGCCGAGTTCTCCGCCGAGGCCTGGCAGAGCGCCGTAGCCGAACTGCTGGCCCGGCACGAGGTCCTGCGCACCTCCTTCGACCTCCACCGCTACCAGGAGCCGCTGCAACTCGTGCACCGCTCCGTACCCCTGCCGTTGACGTTCGAGGACCTGCGCCCGCTCGGCGCCGACGCCCGCACCGCCGCGGCGGACGCCCGGTTCGCCGAGGAGTCCGCGCGGGCCCTCGACTGGCGGGCCGGGCCGCTGATCCGATTCCACGTCCAGCGGTTCGCCGACGACACACAGCAGTTGTTCATCACCGAGCACCACGCGATCCTCGACGGCTGGAGCGAGCGCTCGCTCTTCACCGAGCTGCTGGCCGGCTACGCCCGACTGCTGGCCGAGCCCGGTTCGGCCGCCGAGCCCGCGCCGCGGGCACGGTTCTCCTCCTATGTCCGGATGGAGCGCGAGGCCCTCGACTCCCCGGAGAGCCGCCGCTTCTGGAACGAACTGCTGGACGGGGCGGAGTTCGCCGGGCTGCCGCGAGCCCTCCCCGCCGCGGACGGTCCGGCCCCGGCCCGGATGAGGACCTCCGACCGCCCGGTCGCCGCCGACGTCCAGCGGGGCCTGGACGCGCTGGCCCGTGACCTCGGAGTACCGCTGCGCACCGTGCTGCTCGGCGCGCATCTGCGGGTGATGAGCCTGCTGAGCGGCACCGGCGACGTGGTCACCGGCGCGGTCTACAACGGGCGGACCGAGGAGAAGGACGGCGACCGGGTCCTCGGCCTGTTCCTCAACACGGTCCCGGTGCGCGCCGACCTGACCGGCGGGACATGGAGCGATCTGGTCCGCGAGACTGCCGCGCTCGACCTGGAGATCCAGCGGCACCGCCGGTACCCGCTGGCCGAGATCATGCGGCAGACCGGCTCTCCGGAGCTGTTCGAGACCTTCTTCAACTACACGCACTTCCACGTCGAACAGTCCCTCGGCGAGGTGTCCGCGGTGGAGATCCTCGACCAGGACGGGGTCGCCGACACCAACTTCCCCTTCGGCGCCGAGTTCTTCCGGGACTCCGTCGACGGCGCGCTCGGGCTCGGACTCCGCTTCGACGCGGCCCGTTTCGACGAGGCGCAGATCGGCCGGGCACACGGGTACTACGCCGCCGTGCTGCGGGCCATGGCGACCTCCCCGCAGGACCGGTACGAGACCGCCGACCTGCTGTCCGCCGCCGAGCACCGCACCTTTGACGCCTGGAACCGCACCGAGACGGTGTACGACCGCCCGCACGTCCTGCACGCCCTGATCGAGGAGCAGGTCCGACGGACCCCCGAGGCGACCGCCGTCCGCTTCGAGGGCCGCTCGCTGAGCTACCGCGAACTGGACGAACGCGCCGACCGCCTGGCGCACCTGCTGACCGAACGCGGCGCCCGGCGCGGTGATTTCGTCGCCGTACTGCTGGAACGCTCACTGGAGCTGCCGGTCTGCCTGCTCGCCGTGCTCAAGGCCGGAGCCGCCTATGTGCCGCTCGACCCGGAGCACCCGGCCCGGCGGCTGTGCGGCATCCTCGCGGACTCGGGCATCCGGCTCGCGATCTCCACCGAGCCGTGGGCCGAGAGGATCGCGACGCCGGGCGTCTCGATCGTCCGCCCCGACGAGGCCGAGGACCCGTCGTACCGCTGCCCCGAGGGCGCGCCGGCCGAGTCGGCGGTGGGCCCCGACGACCGGGCGTACATGATCTTCACCTCCGGCTCGACCGGCACCCCGAAGGGCGTGGCGATCTCCCATCGGGCCATCGTCAACCGGTTGTTGTGGATGCAGCAGGAGTACGGACTGCGCCCCGGCGAGCGGGTGCTCCAGAAGACCCCGTACACCTTCGACGTCTCGGTGTGGGAGTTCTTCTGGCCGCTGCTGACCGGGAGCGTCCTGGTCCTGGCCGCTCCCGGTGGGCACCGGGACTCCGGGTATCTCGCGCGTCTGATCCGCCAGGAGGAGATCACGACGGTGCACTTCGTGCCGTCCATGCTCCAGGCCTTCGTGGAGGATCCGGCCACCGCGGCCTGCACCGGGCTGCGCCGGGTGATGTGCAGCGGGGAGGCGCTGCCGTACGACCTTCAGCAGCGCTTCCTGCGGAAGTTCCCGGCCGAGCTGCACAATCTCTACGGCCCCACCGAGGCGGCCGTCGACGTCACCTACTGGAAGTGCGTCGAGGACGGCCGCGCGCTGGTGCCGATCGGCCGCCCGATCGCCAACACCGAGCTGTATGTGCTGGACCGGCACGGCTTCCGGGTGCCGCTGGGCGTCACCGGGGAGCTGTATCTGGGGGGCGTGGGACTCGCCGAGGGCTACCACCGGCAACCCGAAGCGACCGAACGCAGCTTCGTACGGCACACCGACCACACCGGCACGACCCGCCGCCTGTACCGGACCGGGGACCTCGTCCGGTACCTGCCCGACGGCGTGCTGGAGTACCGGGGCCGGACCGACTCACAGGTCAAGCTGCGCGGCTTCCGGATCGAGCTCGGAGAGATCGAGTCCGTGCTCGGCGGGCACCCCGCGGTGGCCGAATGCGCCGTCCTCCTGCGCGACGAGCGATTGGTCGCCTTCCTCGTGCCGGCCGCCGGCGCGGAGGTCCGCCCGGCCGACCTCGCCGCGTACGTCGGCTCCCGGCTGCCGTCGTACATGGTGCCGTCGGCGTGGGCGACGCTCGCCGAGATGCCGCTCAGCCCGAACGGCAAGCTCGACCGCAAACGGCTGCCCGAGCAGGTCCGGCCCGAGCCGGACGGCGAACGCCCGGCGGTCGCGCCCCGGGACGCGTACGAGGAGCGGCTGTTGGCGCTCTGGGCGGGCGTACTCGGCAGGGAAGCCGGGATCCACGACGACTTCTTCCAGATCGGCGGGCACTCCCTGGCCGCACTGCGGCTGGTGTCCCGGATCAACAGCGTGTACGACCGCGACTTCGGCGTCTCGGTCGTGCTGGAGAACGAGACCGTCGCCAAGCAGGCCGCCCTGGTCCGCGGCGACGTGACACCGAGGGCCCGGCCGGGCGCGGCGGTGCAGATCCGCGGTGGGGGCGGCGAGCGTCCGCTGTTCCTGGTCCACCCGGTGGGCGGCGGAGTGCTCTGCTACCGCGAGCCGGCGGCGGCGTTCGGTCCCGGGCTGCCGGTGTTCGGACTGCCCGCACCCGGCCTCGTCCCGGGCGAGGAGCCGCTGCGCACGGTGGCGGAACTGGCCGACAGCCACCTGCGCGCGCTCCGCGCGGTCCAGGACTCGGGACCGTACCGGCTCGGCGGCTGGTCCTTCGGCGGGCTGGTGGCCTATGAGATGGCCTGCCGACTGGTGGCCGAGGGCGAGGTCGTGGAGCTGCTGGCCATGGTGGACAGCGCCTTCCCCGACAGCGGCGGAGACAGTTCGGCGCCGGCCGAACCGGTCGATCGAGCGCTGCGGGAGGAGTTCGCCGAGGACCTGCTCCGCTCCGGCGGGGACACCGACGGTGGTCTCGACGGGGAGGAACTCGCCCGCCACTACGAGGTGTTCAGGACCAACCTGTTGGCCGCCGAGACCTACCGGCCACCGGTCTACCCCGGCGCGGTGCGCTTCTACCAGAGCCGTGACGGGGCCCGGCTGGGCGCGGCGGACGGCTGGGCACAGCGCATCAACGGCGGTCTGACGGTCCGGGACATCGAGACCGACCACTACCGGATCGTCCGGTCACCGCAATTCCAGGAGATAGCGAAGGACATGGAAGAAACAATGCAGGAAAGGCACGCTCGGTGACGGAGAAAAAAGCCAGTTTGTGGCGGCACGCGGACTTCCGGAACCTGTGGCTCGGGCTGACCGCGTCGCTGTTCGGGGCGAAGGTCATGGCCGTCGCCCTCCCGCTGATCGCGGCCGTCTCGCTGAAGGCGACGCCCTTCGAGATGGGCATCCTCGTCGCGGCGGAAACCCTGCCGTACCTGTTCGTCAGCCTCTTCGCCGGCGTGTGGCTGGATCGCAGCGCCAAGCGCCCGATCCTCATCCTCACCGACGTGGTGCGAGCCGTCGCACTGCTGGTCGTACCGGTGGGCTGGGCGCTCGACTTCCTCTCCTTCCCGTTGCTGCTCACCGTCTCGTTGTTCGTCGGTGTCTGCACGGTGGTCTCCGACATCGGCAGCGCCTCGTACCTGCCCCTGCTGGTGCAGCGCAAGGATCTGATCGAGGGCAACGCCAAACTGGAGCTGAGCGGTTCGGTCGCGGACATCGGCGGCAACGCGCTCGGCGGCGGCATCCTGCAGATCGTCTCGGCGCCGTTCGCGGTGCTCATCAACTCGGCCACCTACCTGGTGTCGGCCTTCTTCACGATGGGCATCAAGCACCGCGAGGAGCCGCCCGCACCGCCGGAGCCGGCCGAGGGAGAGAAGCCGCTCGGCATCTGGCGGGAGATCGCCGAGGGCGCCGCCCCCGTGTTCCGTAACAAGGTGGTCCGCACCCTCGTGTCGGCCACCCTGCTCTTCAACCTCTTCACGCTGCTGATCGAGCCGGTCTTCCTGATCTTCGTGACCCGGACCCTGGGCCTGGAGCCCTTCTACCTCGGCCTCATCTTCGCCTCGTCCGGCGCGGGCGCGCTGGTCGGCGCACTGGTGGCCGACCGGGTCAGCCAGCTGTTCGGCGTCGGCCGGGCGATGGTGTTCTCGCTGCTGCTGGCGGGTGTGGCGGCCCTGCTGATCCCGCTGGCCACCGAGGTCCCGAAGAGCATGGCTCCCCTGCTGATCGTGCCGATGCACTTCATCGACGCGGCCATGGTGATCGTCTACAACATCAACCAGCGCAGCCTGCGCACCGCCGTCACTCCGGACCGGCTCCAGGGCCGGATGAACGCCTCGATCCGCATGATCGTGATGGGCGTCTCGCCGGTCGGCGCGCTCCTCGGCGGCTTCCTCGGCGGCTGGATCGGCGTCTCGGAGACACTGGTGATCGGTTCGGTCGGCGTCCTGCTGGCCGGCGTGCTGATCGCTCTGTCCGAAGTGCGCGGGGTGAAGGAGATCCCCGACACCGTACCGGTGACGGTCTGAGGCACCCGGCATGGAGACCACACTGACCGGCCGCATCTCCGGCGGCCCCACCCGAATGCTCCGCGAGGAGATCCTCGACCCGCAGTTCCACTACGAGGCCGAGCATCTGCTGCCGCACTACGTGGCCGTCGAGAAGGCCCTGGTCGCCGAGTACGTCCGGATGGGCCACGTCACCCGGGCGCAGGCGCGGGAGTTGACGGACGCGCTCGACTCGGTGAACCGGGAGAGCGTGACCGCCCAGGCCCAGGCCAACATGTCGGACATCGCGTTCGCGCTGGAGCGTCAGGTGGAGTCCGCCCTGTCGGCCCCCGTGCCGCGCTGGCACCTCGACCGCAGCCGCAACGACCTCCAGGCCTGCGCCCAGTTGATGTTCGGCCGGGCCCGGCTGATCGCCGCGGCGGCGTCACTGCTGGAGTTCGGCGAGGCCGCACGGGAGCTGGCCGGGCGCACCGCCGACCTGCCGATGCCCGGGTACACGCATCACCAGGCCGCCCAGATCATCACGCCGGGGTTCTATCTGGCGGCGCTGTCCGGGCAGGTCCTGCATACCCTGCGGCGGCTGCTCGCCACGTACGACGGCATCGACCTCTGCCCCCTCGGGTCCGGCGCCATGTCCGGTCAGGAACTGCCCTGGGACCGCGACCGGCTGGCCCGGCTGCTGGGCTTCGCCGGGCCGCAGGCCAGCGCGCTGACCTCGGTCGCCTCCCGTGGCTGGGCACTGGAGATCACCGCCGAGTTCGGCATCCTCGGGGTCGCGCTGAGCCGGTTCGCCACCGATCTGCTCGCCTGGGGCGGCAGCGAGTACGGCTTCATCGACCTGCCGGACGAGCTGTCGGGCATCTCCTCGGCCATGCCGCAGAAGAAGAACTTCCCGATTCTCGAACGGATTCGGGGCCGCAGCGGCCATCTGTCGGCCTACCACGTCGATGTGACGCTCGGACAGCGCAACACCCCGTACTCCAACACGGTCGAGGTCTCCAAGGAGGCCGGCGCGCACGTCTGCCAGGCGTTCGAGACGCTCGGCAGCACCCTGCGTCTGTTCACCGAGGTGCTGCGCCATCTGGACTTCCGGGCGGAACGGATGACCGAGGCCTGCGAGCGCGAGTTCCTGGGCGGCTTCGCCCTGGCCAACTCGCTGACCATGGACGAGGACGTGCCCTGGCGGCGCGCCCAGGTGATCGCCGGCCGCTACATCGTCGCCGCCGCGGAGGCGGGCCGCCGCCCCGCCGACAGCGACCCGGAGCTGCTGCGCCGGGTCGCTCGGGAGCAGGGGTTCGAACTGCGCGACGCGGCCGGGGCGTTGGGTGACTCCTTCGACGTCCGGGGGGCGCTGCGGCGGATGACGTCGGTGGGGTCGGCGCATCCGCAGGCGGTCGCCGACGCGCTGCGCGCACAGGCCGAGGAGCACGGGCGCCTGGTCGAGGAGTGGTCGAGGCGGGCAGCGGTTGCCCGCGGAACGGGGGAGGACATCGATGGGAACGGTTCGGTCTGACGTTGTACCCGAGGCGGCCGAGGAAGCCGCCGTAGAGCCCGGCACCGGCCGCTCCTACGGGACCTTCGGTGAGCTGCTGCAAGGGGTCCTGCCGGAGACCGACCGGCACTTCATGGTCACCTTCCCGCTCGCGCGGTGGAGCACGGCGACCCTGCGGTACTCCGCGCTGTCCACCGGGATCGAGGTCTGGCCGCCGCACAAGGAGAAGGCGCGGCGGATCGCCGAGCTGGCCCTGGCGGCCGCCGGGCGCACCGGGGGCGGCGGCGTCCTGGAACTGCACAGCGACCTGCCCGAGGGGAAGGGCATGGCGAGCTCCTCCGCGGACCTGGTCGCCACCGTGCGCGCGGTGGGGGCAGCCGTGGGGACGACGTTCTCGCCCGCCGCGATCGAGGCGCTCCTGCGGGACATCGAACCGAGCGACGGCGTCATGTACGACGAGGTGGTCGCCTACTACCACCGTGAGGTGACGCTGCGCAGCGGCCTCGGCGTCCTGCCGGCCATGACCATCGTCGGCCACGACGAGGGCGGCCAGATCGACACGATCCGGCACAACCGCTCGGCGCGGCCGGTCGACGAGCGGCACAAGGAGGAGTACGGCCTGCTGCTGGCCGCACTGTGTGACGCCGTCCGGGCGCACGACCTGCCGGGGGTGGGGCGCATCGCCACGCGCAGCGCCGAGCTGAACGCGCTGACCCGGCCGCGGCCGGCCCTGCGGGAGCTGCGGAACATCTGCGAGGCGACCGGCGGACTCGGCGTGGTGTGCGCACACAGCGGCACCGTGCTGGGCGTGCTGATCGCCGCCGACGACCCGGACCACGACACCAAGGTGCGCGCCGCCCTCGCCGCCTGCCGCCGCCTGCCCGGCACCACCACGGTCCTGCGCTCACTGGGCGTCGGCGAGAACTGGATTCCCGAGGCCGACGAGACGGCCACCCGGGCGAGCCGTTCGGCCGGCACCGATCACTTCTGGGGGACGTAACCATGCGCTTTTCATCGATGAACGACGCGATCGGCCACACACCGCTGGTCCGCCTCGCGCTGCCGTCCTCCCTCGGGACGAGGGTGTACGCCAAGCTCGAACTGGCCAACCCGTTCGGCATGAAGGACCGGGTCGCCCGGAACATCGTGGCCGAGGCCACCCGGCTCGGGGTGCTCAAGCCGGGCGCCCCGATCGTCGAGAGCTCCTCCGGCACGATGGCCCTCGGTGTCGCCCTGGTCGGCCGCTCGCTCGGCCACCCCGTGCATATCGTCACCGATCCGCGCACGGACCCGGTGACGATGGCGAAGCTGCTCGCCCTCGGCTGCGAGGTGCACGTCGTCCCGAAGATGAACGCCCAGGGGTGGCAGGGTGCCCGGCTGGAGCGGCTCGACGAACTGATGCGTGAACTGCCGGGCGCCTTCTGGCCGCAGCAGTACAGCAACCCGGACAATCCCGGTGCCTATCGGGCGCTCGCCGACGAACTCCTCGGCGACCTCGGCCGGTTCGACGTGCTGGTCGGCTCGGTGGGCAGCGGCGGCTCGCTGTGCGGCACCGCGCGGGTGCTGCGCCGCACCCTGCCGGAGCTGCGGGTGATCGGTGTCGACTCGGTCGGCAGCGCCCTGTTCGGGCAGCCGGACCTCCCCGGCCGACGGCAGAGCGGCCTCGGGAACAGCCTGGTGCCCGAGAACCTCGACCGCACCGTCATCGACGAGGTGCACTGGCTCAACGACCGGGAGGCGTTCTCCTCGACCCGCGAACTCGCCCGCGAGCAGCAGATCTTCGCCGGCAACACCTCCGGCTCGGTCTACCGGCTGCTCGGGCACCTCGCGCGCGAGTCCGAGCCGGGCAGCGTGATCGTGGGCGTCTTCCCGGACCGCGGCGACCGGTACGTCGACACCGTCCACAGCGACGCGTACTGGGCCGACCAGCGGCTCGACGAGCTGCCGCTCTCCACGGCCCCCGCGAAGATCTCCTTCGGCACGGTCGTGGACCGCTGGTCCAAGGCCGATCTCCGCGAGCGCCCGACACCGCCCCGGCACCTGCTCTTCGTGGAGTCCAACACCACCGGCACCGGGATGCAGGCCCTGACGGCCACCGCCCGGCTCGGGTTCTCCCCGGTGCTGCTCACCGACAAGCCGGAGCGGTACGCGGGGCTGGCCGAGACCGGCAGCGAGGTCGTCGAGTGCGACACCGGCACCGTCCGCGCCCTGCGCGCGGTGATCCAGGAGCGGTTCCGCCGCGAGGACATCGTCGGCATCACCACGACCAGCGACTTCTACGTGCCCTTCGTCGCCGAACTGGCCGACTGGCTAGCCCTCCCGGGCAACCCCGCCATCGCCACGACCCGCTGCCGCAACAAGGCGGAGCTGCGCCTGGCCCTGCGGAACGCGGGCGTCGGGCAGCCCCGGTTCGAGGTGGTGTCCGAGGTGTCCGAAGTAGTGGCAGCCACCGGGTCGGTCGGCCTGCCCTGCGTGGTCAAACCGGCCGACGACTCCGGCTCCAACAACGTGCTGCTCTGCCACACCGTCGCCGAGGCCGAGCGGCACGCCGCCCGGATCCTGGCCGTGCACAGCAACATGCGCGGACTCCCGACCGCCCGCACGGCGCTGGTCGAGGAGTACGTGGACGCGCCGGAGTTCAGCGTCGAGATGTTCAGCGAGGCCGGGGAGCACACCTGCGTCGGCATCACGGCGAAGACCGTCACCGGCACCCCGTACTTCGTCGAGACCCGGCATGTCTTCCCCGCCCCGCTCACCGAACAGGCCGCCGGCGCGCTCGTCGAGGCCGTACGGGCGGCACTGAAGGGCACCGGGATAGCGCTCGGCCCGACCCACACCGAGATCAAGCTCACCGCGACCGGGCCCGCCGTCATCGAGATCAACCCTCGGCTGGCGGGCGGCATGATCCCGGACCTGATCCGGCGCGCCACCGGCATCGACCTGCTGGAGCAGCAGATCCGGGCCGCCGCCGGCCTGCCCCTCGACCTGACCGCGACGCGGCACGACCACGCCGGCATCCAGTTCCTGCAGGCCGACCGGCCCGGTGTGCTGGCCGCGGTCGACGGCGGCGAGGCGGCTCTCGCCGTGGACGGCGTCGAGCAGGTCAAGGTCACCGCGGTGCCGGGCACGGAGGTCGGCCCACCGCGCAACGCCTACGGCCGGCTCGGCCACATCATCGCCGTCGGAGCGGACGGCGCACACGTCACGGACGCCCTCGACGAGGCCACCCGCCGGATCGACGTCCGCGTGATTTCGGAGAACCCGGAGAACTCGGAGAGCTTCCGATGATCGAGCTGCGAAGCGACACCTTCACCCTGCCGAGCCCGGCCATGATCCGCGCAATGAGCGAGGCCGAACTCGGCGACGACGTCTACGGCGAGGACCCGACCGTCCGCGCGCTGGAGGAGCGCTCCGCCGAACTGCTCGGCAAGCGGGCGGCCTGCCTGATGCCCAGCGGCACCATGGCCAACCTGGCGTCGATCATGGTGCACGCGCCGCGCGGGTCGAAGATGCTGGTCGGCGCGGAGAGCGACATCTACATCTACGAGGCGGCCGGTGCCACGGTCTGCGGCGCCGTCATGTACGAGCCCGTGCCCCACCAGGCCGACGGCACCCTGGCGCTCGCCGACCTCGAACGCGGCTTTCCCGACGACCCCACCGACGAGCAGTTCGCGCTGCCCTCGCTGATCTGTCTGGAGAACACCCAGAACCGCTGCGGCGGCGTGGCGTTGCCGCAGTCCTATCTGCGGGAGGTCCGGGAGTTCGCGACCGCGCGGGACGTGCCGGTGCACCTGGACGGCGCGCGGCTCTTCAACGCCGCCACCGCCCTCGGCGTCAAGGCCGCCGAGATCGCGCAGTACGCCGACTCGGTGCAGTTCTGTCTGTCGAAGGGCCTGTCGGCCCCGATCGGCTCGATGGTGGCCGGCGACGAGGAGTTCGTCCGCAGGGTCCGCAGGGTCCGCAAGATGCTGGGCGGCGGCATGCGCCAGGCCGGAGTCATCGCGGCCGCGGGCCTGATGGCGCTCGACAACATCGGGCGGCTGCACGAGGACCACGCCCACGCGCGCAGGCTCGCCGAGGGCCTGGCAGGGGTCGACGGCATCGACATCGACCCCGGGGCCGTGCAGACCAACATCGTCATGTTCCGGGTCACCGACACCCGCTTCACCTGGCAGACCTTCGTCGAGGCCGTCGGCCGACACGGGCTCGCGCTGGCCGAGCTCGGCCACGGAAGGCTGCGCGCCGTCACCCACTCGGGTGTCCGCGCCCAAGACGTCGACGAGGCCGTGGCGATCATCCGCCGTGTCCTGACCAACGGAGAGAACGCCTGACATGTCAGCGAGCGACATCGTGAACGAGACCGAGCAGCTGCGGACCCAGCTGCTGGGGAAGCTGCTCAGCCGGGCCGTCGACGGGGCCGCCCCGAGCACGATCCGACCCGCGCCGCGCGAGGGACACCTGCCGGCCTCCAGCGCCCAGAAACCCCTGTGGTTCCTCGACCATCTGTACGGCAGCAGCGCCGCCTACAACGTGCCCTTCGCCTTCCGCCTGGACGGCGAGCTGTCCCCGGACGCCCTGCGCGCCGCCGTCCACGACCTTGTCGCCCGGCACGAGATGCTGCGCACCACCTTCGCCGGCGAGGGCGACGACCTGGTTCTGAGGATCGCCCCCGAGGCGCAGCCGACCGTCCCCTTCGTCAACCTCACCTGGGTGTCGCCCGAAGACAGGGAGCGAGAGGTCCTCAAGCGCATCGCCGAGGAGGCGGGGCGTCCGTTCTCGCTGAGCGGGGAGCCGCTGCTGCGCCTCGTCGTCTACCGGACCGGCCCGAACCGGCATTACCTCTTCGTCAACTACCACCACGGCCTCGCCGACGGCTGGTCGGACGGGATTTTCTTCCGCGAGCTGTGGGCCCTGTACGACGGGCATGTCGTCGGCAGTCCCGCCGAACTCCCCGACCTTCCCCTCCAGTTCGCCGACTACGCCAAGTGGGAGCAGGAGTCCCTGAAGAACGGGGAACTCCGCGACAAGATCGACTACTGGACCCGGCAACTGAGCGGCAGCCTGCCGAGCCTCACCCTGCCCGGCGGCCGCCCACGGGCCGGCCGGCCGACCTTCCAGGGCCGGACGATCCTGACCGAACTCCCGGCCGAGCTGGAGGAACGCCTCGGTGCCGTCAGCCAGGAGTCGCGGGTCTCGCCGTTCGTCGTCCTGCTCACCGCGCTCAACCTGCTCCTGCACCGCTACACCCGGGAGGAGGACATCATCGTCGGCACACCGGCGGCCAACCGCGGTCGTGCCGAACTCGAGGGCGTCCTGGGCTTCTTCGTGAACACCCTGGCGCTGCGCACCGACCTCTCCGGCGTGCCGACCGTCGCCGAACTCCTGCGGCGCACCGAGCGGACCATACTCGACGCCCTGGACCACCAGGAGGTGTCCTTCGCCACCGTCGTCGAAGCGCTGGCCCTCGACCGCGACCTCGGCGCCAGTCCGGTGTTCCAGGTGCTCGCCAACTACCTCGACCTGCGCGAGACCTGGAGCCCGACCGGGCTGGCCGTCGAAGTCGTGGAGTTCGAGAGCCAGGTGACCCGGTTCGACCTGGAGGTGCAGTTCGAGGTCCGTCCGCAGGGCACCCAGCTGCGCTTCCTCTACGCCACCGACCGCTACGACGACGAGCACATCGAGCGGATGGCGGCGCACTTCCTCGCCGTCCTGCGCGCCGTGCTGGATGCCCCCGAACTCCGGGTGGACGACGTCGAGTTCATCGATGACGCCGAGCGTCGGCAGGCGCTGGAGCACTGCAACCCGTCGACCACCCCCACCGGCCGGCTCACCCTTCCCGAGATGGTCGAGGAGCAGGTCCGGCTGGCCCCCGGCGCCACCGCGGTGATCTTCGAGCAGGAGAGCCTGTCGTACGCGGAGCTCAACGCCCGGGCGAACCGACTCGCGCACACCCTGATCGCCGCCGGTGCCGGTCCTGAGCGGACCGTGGCGCTGGTCCAGCCCCGTTCGCCCGACCTGATCGTGGCGTTGTTGGCGGTCCTCAAGAGCGGAGCGTCGTACTTCCCGATCGACCCGGAGCACCCCGGCGAGCGCATCGCCCACCTGCTCGGGGACGCCGCTCCGGTCCTCGCGGTGACGCACACCCGTACCGCCGACCTGGTGCCGGCGACGGTCCCCACCCTGCGGCTCGACGACCCGGCGGTCGCCGCCGAGCTGCGCCGCCGGCCGGACACCGATCCGACCGACGCCGACCGGGTCGGCCCGCTGAGCGACCAGAACTCCGCCTATCTGCTCTACACCTCCGGTTCCACCGGCACGCCCAAGGGCGTGCAGATGCCCGTGGCGGCGCTGCGGAACCTGCTGCTCTGGCAGCGCGAGGCGATACCCGGCCGCCCCGGAGCCCGGGTCGCCCAGTTCACCGCCGTCGGCTTCGACGTCTCGGTGCAGGAGATCCTGGCGACCCTGGTCAACGGAAAGACCCTGGTCGTCCCGGACGAGGACACCCGGCGCAGTGCCGAGCGGCTGGCCTCCTGGCTGGACCGGTACCAGGTCAACGAGCTCTACGCGCCCATGCCGGTGATCGACGCCGTGTACGAGGCCGCCCAGGAACAGGGCCTCGCCCTGTCCGCGCTGGCCGACGTCCAGCAGGCCGGAGAGTCCCTCACCGTCAACGACCGCACGCGGGAGTTCCACAGCCGGGACGCCGGCCGCGGTCTGCACAACCTGTACGGGCCGACCGAGACCCATGTGGTGACGGCGTACACCCTGCCCGCGGACAGCGCCCACTGGACCGCGTCCGCCCCGATCGGCCGTCCGATCAGCAATACGCGGGTCTATGTCCTGGACGGCAGGCTGCGCCCCGTCCCCCTGGGGGTCGCGGGCGAGCTGTACCTGGCGGGCGAAGGCATCGCGCGCGGCTATCTGAACCGCCCCGGCCCCACCGCCGAGCGGTTCGTCGCCGACCCGTACGGAGCCCCCGGCAGCCGGATGTACCGCTCCGGGGACCTGGCCCGTCGCCGACCCGACGGTGAGCTGGAGTTCCTGGGCCGCGCGGACCACCAGATCAAGGTCAGAGGCGTACGGATCGAACCCGGCGAGATCGAGGCCGCCCTGACGTCGCACCCGACGGTCGCCCAGGCGGCAGTGGTGGCCCGCGACGACCAGCCAGGCGGTAAGTACCTCGCCGCCTATGTGGTGCCGGCTCCCGGTCTCACCTGCGACCTGGACGAACTGCGCAGGCACGCCGCGGAATCCCTGCCCGTCTCCATGGTGCCGACCGCGTTCGTGCAGCTGCCGGCCCTGCCGCTGACTCCCAACGGCAAGCTGGACCGGCGCGCCCTGCCCGCACCCCTGCTGGACGCCGTCGGGGCCGGCCGGTCACCCAGGAACCAGCGGGAACGGGACCTGTGCGCCCTGTTCGGCGAGGTGCTGGGACGCCCCTGGGAGAACATCGACGACAACTTCTTCCTCTTCGGCGGCCACTCCCTGCTCGCCACCAGGCTGATCAGCCGCATCCGCGCGGTGCTCGGCGTGGAGCTCCCGATCCGCGCGGTCTTCGAGACGCCCACCGTGGCCGGGCTCGCCGCGGGCGCGGCCGAGGCCACGGAAGCGCGCGAGCCGCTGCGGCCGACGGCCCGGCCGGACGTCGTACCGCTGTCGTTCGCGCAGCGGCGGCTGTGGTTCCTGAACCAGTTCGAGACCAAGCGGTCGGCGTACAACCTCCCGGCGGCCCTGCGGCTGTCAGGACCTGTGGACATCCCCGCGCTCGAAGCGGCACTCGCCGATGTGACGGCACGTCATGAGAGCCTGCGCACGGTGCTGCCGAGTCCCGGTGGCAGTCCCCGCCTGGTGGTGCTCGACCCGGCCGAGGCGCGCCCCGAACTGCGGGTGACCGAGACCGGCTCGCACGAGGTGGGCCTCCTCGCCGAGCGGGCGGCGGGCGAGGAGTTCGACGTCACGGTCGACCTCCCGATACGTGCGCATCTGTTCGTCACCGGGCCCGATTCGTACGTCCTCGTCCTGGTCGTCCACCACATCGCCTGCGACGGCTGGTCCCTGGCACCGTTCTGGCACGACCTGGGCGCGGCGTATGCCGCCCGGCGCGAGGGAGCGGCACTCGACCTGCCCGAACTGCCGGTCCAGTACGCCGACTACACCCTCTGGCAGCATCGGCTGCTCGGCGACGAGGACGACCCGGCGAGCGTCATCGCGCGCCAACTCGCCTTCTGGCGGCGGGAACTCGCGGGCGCCCCGGAGGAGACGGTGCTCCCGACCGACCGACGGCGCCCCGCGGTGGCGAGCAACCAGGGCAGCAGCGTTCTCTTCCAGGGCTCCGCGCAGCTGCACCGCCGCCTGCTGGCGGTCGCCCAGGAGACGGACACCAGCCTGTTCATGGTGGTCCAGGCAGCCCTGGTCGCGCTCCTCACACGGCACGGCAGCGGCACGGACATCGTGCTCGGCGCCCCCGTCGCGGGACGCACCGACGAGGCCCTTGACGACCTGGTCGGCTTCTTCGTCAACACGCTGGTGCTGAGGACGGACAGCTCGGGCGACCCCAGCCTGCGCGCACTGCTGCATCGGGTGCGGGCCACCGATCTCGCCGCGTACGAGAACCAGGACGTGCCCTTCGAGCGCCTGGTCGAGGCCCTCAACCCGTCCCGCTCGCTTGCCCGGCACCCGCTGTTCCAGGTCATGCTGGCCGTCCACAACAGCCCCGAGGCGCTGCTCGACCTTCCCGGGGTCCGGGCCGAGGTGCTGCCGCTCGACGTCGACGCCGCCGCGTTCGACCTGCACTTCGACCTGACCGAGACACAGACCGCAGCGGGAGACCCCGACGGCCTGGAGTGCTACATCGAGTACAACGTCGAACTCTTCGACCGCGAGACGGCCGAGGGCCTCGCGGACCGACTGGTCCGGACACTGGAGGCGTACACCGACGACCTCGACCGGCCGATCGGCGTGCTCGACCTGCTCGGATCCGAGGAACGCGGCCGCTTGCTGGGGGAGTGGAACGACACGTCGCGTCCCCGGCGGGCGACCACGCTGCCGATGGTGTTCGAGGAGCAGGTCGCGCGGGCGCCGGAGGCGCCGGCGGTGGTGTGGGACGGCCGAACCCTGACGTACGGAGAGCTGAACGCGCAGGCCAACCGCGTGGCGCGGCAGTTGATCGACGCGGGGGTCGGCGCGGAGGACCTGGTCGCCCTCGTCCTGCCCCGCTCGGCGGAACTGGTCGCGACGCTGCTGGGCGTGCTGAAGGCGGGCGCCGCCTATCTGCCGATCGACCCGGGCTATCCCGAGGGACGGATCGCCTCGATCCTTCAGGACGCGTCCCCGGCCATGGTCCTCGACCTGGAGCGGGTGACGGAACTCCTGGCCGGCGACGGTGACGGTGACGGCGCGGAGCCGGGCGCGGGAGCGGTGCCGGGCGATCCGACCGACGCCGACCGGGTCCGCCCGCTCACCCCGGAGAGCCCGGCCTACGTCATCTACACCTCCGGGTCGACCGGCCGCCCCAAGGGCGTGGTGATCGAGCACCGCTCGGTCGTGAACTTCGTGATCGGCAACAACAACGTCTACGGGATCACCCCCACCGACACGGTGCTGCACTTCGCCACCCCCACCTTCGACCTCGCCGTGCTGGAGATCTTCTGCACCCTCCTCGCCGGCGCCACCCTCGCCGTGGCGGGCAACCTGGAGCGCTACGACGTAGAACGTCTGGTCGAATTCATCCGGGGTGCAGCCGTCACGGTCGCCGACCTCCCCCCGGCCCTGCTCCCGCTCATCGACCCCGCCGACCTGCCCGACGTCCGTCTGCTGTCGGTCGGCGGCGAGGCGTTCCCCGGCAGCCTCGTCACCACCTGGGCCACGGGCGGTCGCAGGTTCATCAACAGCTACGGCCCCACCGAAAGCACCGTCGCCCAGACCCTGATGGAGTGCACGGGGCCCTACGACCGCACCCCTCCGATCGGTCGGCCGATGGAGAACATCCAGGTCTACGTCCTCGACAACGGCCTCAACCCCACCCCCGTCGGTGTGGCCGGAGAGCTCTACCTCGCCGGCCACGGCCTGGCGCGCGGCTATCTCGACAGGCCCGACCTGACCGCCGAGCGGTTCACCGCCTGCCCCTTCGGCGCGCCCGGCACGCGTATGTACCGCACCGGGGACATGGCCCGCTGGACCCACCAGGGGGTCCTGGAGTTCCTCGGACGCACCGACGACCAGGTCAAGATCCGCGGATTCCGCATCGAACCCGCCGAGATCGAGGCCGCCCTCACCGGCCACCCCGGAGTCGAACAGGCCCGCGTCCTGGTCACCGCATCACCCACCGCGGGCAAGCAGCTCGCCGCCTACGTCATGCCGAAGCCCGGTGCGGACCAGGTCACCGAGTCCGCGCTGCGGGACCACATCGCCCAGGTCCTCCCCGACTACATGGTTCCCACCGCGTTCCTGGTCCTGGACAAGCTGCCCATCACCCCCAGTGGAAAGCTCGACCAGAAGGCGCTGCTCGCCCTCGACCTGCGCCCCGCCGCCCGCGCGCACATCCCGCCCGTCACCGACACCGAACGACTCCTGGCGCGGATCTGGCAGCAGATCCTGGGACTCGAAGAGATCAGCACCGACGACAACTTCTTCGCGCTCGGCGGCCACTCGCTGCTCGTCACGCAAGCGGTGTCCCAGATCCGCCGCCTCAGCGGCGCCGGTCTGACCATCCAGACGTTCTTCCAGAACCCCACCGTGGCCGCCCTCGGGCGGGTCCTGGACGAGTCCGACGCCGGCACAGACACCGAGGACGCTCCACGGGTGGTCCGGCGCAGCCGGGCACTTCGCTTCACACAGGGCGACTAATGCCGTCCTGACCTGCATAAATGTATCCCGCCAAGCCCCAGTGACGGCGGCCCCGTACCATGGGGTAAGGCCGTGGCACGTTCAGCCCGGCAGGGCCCGCGTAACACAGACGTACGCGAGAGCCGTCCTCACCACTCCGGGAGTACGCCACACCATGGCCACGCGCCACGACATCCGCAACGTCGCCATCGTCGCCCACGTCGACCACGGCAAGACCACCATCGTGGACGGCATGCTGAAGCAGGCCGGCGCCTTCGCCGCGCACCAGCTCGAAGGCGTCGACGACCGCATGATGGACTCGAACGACCTGGAGCGTGAGAAGGGCATCACGATCCTGGCCAAGAACACGGCGGTGAAGTACCACCCCAAGGACGGGGGGGACGTCATCACCATCAACATCATCGACACCCCCGGCCACGCCGACTTCGGCGGCGAGGTGGAGCGCGGTCTGTCGATGGTCGACGGTGTCGTCCTGCTCGTCGACGCCTCCGAGGGCCCGCTGCCGCAGACCCGCTTCGTGCTGCGCAAGGCGCTGCAGCAGCGTCTGCCCGTCATCCTCTGTATCAACAAGACGGACCGCCCGGACTCCCGGATCGACGAGGTCGTCAACGAGACCTACGACCTCTTCCTCGACCTGGACGCCGACGAGGAGCAGATCGAGTTCCCGATCGTCTACGCCTGCGGCCGTGACGGCATCGCCTCGCTGACCAAGCCGGAGAACGGCACGGTCCCGGCCGACTCCACCAGCCTGGAGCCGTTCTTCTCCACGATCCTCCAGCACATCCCGGCCCCGACCTACGACGAGGAGGCCCCGCTCCAGGCGCACGTCACCAACCTGGACGCGGACAACTTCCTCGGCCGTATCGCGCTGCTCCGCGTCGAGCAGGGCGAGCTGCGCAAGGGCCAGACCGTCGCCTGGATCAAGCGCGACGGCACCGTCAGCAACGTCCGCATCAGCGAGCTGATGATGACCGAGGCGCTGACCCGCAAGCCCGCCGAGAAGGCCGGCCCCGGTGACATCTGTGCCGTCGCCGGTATCCCGGACATCATGATCGGCGAGACCCTCGCCGACACCGAGAACCCGATTCCGCTGCCGCTGATCACGGTCGACGAGCCCGCGATCTCCATGACCATCGGCACGAACACCTCGCCGCTGGTCGGCCGTGGCGGCACCGGCAAGGGCGCCGACAACAAGGCGGCCGTCAAGGACCGCAAGGTCACCGCCCGCCAGGTCAAGGACCGCCTGGACCGCGAGCTGATCGGTAACGTCTCGCTCCGCGTCATCGACACCGAGCGCCCGGACGCCTGGGAGGTGCAGGGCCGTGGTGAGCTGGCGCTGGCCATCCTGGTCGAGCAGATGCGCCGCGAGGGCTTCGAGCTGACCATCGGCAAGCCCCAGGTCGTCACCAAGGACGTCGACGGCAAGACGTACGAGCCCGTCGAGCGCATGACGATCGACGTCCCCGAGGAGCACATGGGCGCGGTCACGCAGCTCATGGGCGTCCGCAAGGGCCGTATGGACAACATGTCCAACCACGGCTCGGGCTGGGTGCGCATGGAGTTCGTCGTTCCGTCGCGTGGTCTCATCGGTTTCCGGACCGAGTTCCTGACCCAGACCCGCGGCACCGGCATCGGCCACTCCATCCACGAGGGCTTCGAGCCCTGGTTCGGCACCCTGCAGACCCGCAACAACGGCTCGCTGGTCGCCGACCGCGCCGGTGCCGTCACCGCGTTCGCGATGACGAACCTCCAGGAGCGCGGCGTGCTGTTCACCGACCCCGGCACCGAGGTGTACGAGGGCATGATCGTCGGCGAGAACTCGCGCTCCGACGACATGGACGTGAACATCACCAAGGAGAAGAAGCTCACGAACATGCGGTCCTCCTCGGCCGACTCGTTCGAGGCGATCGTCCCGCCGCGCAAGCTCTCCCTGGAGCAGTCCCTGGAGTTCTGCCGCGACGACGAGTGCGTCGAGGTGACCCCGGAGGCGGTCCGTATCCGCAAGGTGAACCTGGACGCCCGCGAGCGTGCCCGCGCCGCGAGCCGCGCCAAGCACGGCTGACCCCCACCGCCGCAGACGGCACCGGGCGCCCCGACAAGGGGCGCTCGGTGCCGTTTTGCGTAGGATGGGGCGAATGGTGCGACTGTCGCCAAGGGGTCCGAGGGGGCGTAGGGAAAACCCTTGAATTCGTTGTGAGTCGCCTTTCAGCGGGTCGGATCCCATTAACCTGCCCGGAAGCAATGCGCCCGCACGGTCGGTGCGTCCAAGCATCGCCGGTATGCGACAGGCAACTGTTTTTTCGGCGAAGGACGTCCGCTATACGGACGCTAACCCCCGATAGATGTGTAACAAGTCCGTTTCGCAGCGATCTCTCCTCAAACCCTTTGTCCGGATTTTGGAAGACCTGGCCCCTATCTGTGATCGAACCGAGACCTCGAGACTGTGGTTCGTCCCCTGGCCGATAGCAGATAGTTAGGCGCGTAGAGCTCGGATGAACGGGTTACGCGCTGACGGGGCGCGGACTTACGAGCGTGGGGGCACCAGACGAACTTCGGCACCGGCGACGGGGCCTGGAGGTGTCGTGTGCTCCCCTTTGCGGTGAACCAGCGGAATTCATGAGGAGGAACCCATGCGAGGTGCCACAAGCGCCATATGGGTCGCGTCGTCCCGGATGGCAGATGTAGGCCCCGCAGGTGCGAGTCCCGGTTCGGCGGTCGCGACGGTGACCAGGCGCCGAGAACTCCCCTGACGCTCCGCTCCGTCGGCCGGTCAGTGCCGATCGCGAGCCAGGGTTCCCCCGGGGGCTCGCCCCCCAGCCGTTGTTCTCCTCGCGCGCTGCGAAAGACGTACGCCGTGCGACGGTCGTCGAACACTCTGCAGTCCCGACGACCTCCAACACCTGTGAAATGGACGAATCATGACGAGTCCAATCGAGCTCGAGGGTGCCGAAACCCCTTCTCTCGTGGACAAGGAGAGCGCGCCGCAGGAAGGCGCCAAGGAGCCGAAGAAGCTTGAGGGACGCAGCCCCGGGCAGTTGATGTGGGGTCGCTTCAAGCGCGACCGCACGGGTGTGACCTCCGCCGTCGTCGTCCTGTTCTTCTTCGTCATCGCCACCGCGGCGCCGCTGATCTCGAAGGTGTACGGCAAGGACCCGTACACGCTCTACGGGCAGGAGCGGCCGGAACTCCTGGACATGTTCACCATGCCGGCGGGGCCCGCCGGTGGCATGACCGGGGAGTTCTGGTTCGGCATCGAGCCGGGCCTGGGCCGGGACGTCTTCACCCAGCTGCTGTACGGCATGCGGACCTCGATGTTCACGGCGCTGGCCGCGACGGTGCTGATGACTGTGATGGGCGTGCTGATCGGCCTGGCGGGCGGCTATTTCGGCGGGAAGTCCGACTACTGGCTCGGCCGGATCACCGACTTCTTCATGGCTCTGCCCAACCAGCTCTTCTTCGTCGCCGCGATGCCCGTCATCACCACGGTGTTCGTCGCTCCGGACGAGGAGACGCCCACCTATGTGCGCACCTGCGCGATCATCATCGTCCTGTCCTTCCTGGGCTGGATGAGCATGGCGCGGCTGATCAGGGCCGCCACCCTGTCCCTGCGTGACCGGGAGTTCATCGAGGCGGCGCGGATCTCCGGGGCCTCGCCCTGGCGGATCATCCGCAAGGAACTGCTCCCCAACATCGTCACTCCGGTGCTGGTGCAGTTCACGCTCACGCTGCCGAGCACCATCCTCAGCATCGCCTTCCTCTCCTTCGTGGGCGTCGGGTACGTCGAACCCACCCCGGACTGGGGGCGGATGTTCGCCATCGGCGCGCGCATCATCGAGCAGGACCCGTACTACATGCTCTTCCCCGGCGTGGCCATGGTGGTCTTCGTCGTGGCCTTCAACCTTCTCGGTGACTCGGTGCGGGATGCCTTCGATCCCAAGACGGGCCGCTGAGGGTCCCCCCACTCACGGGCAGGCCACGGCCTCTTGCCCACGTCGGCTTCGGTCCCCACGGCCCGGCTCCGGCCAGCTACCAGCAGTGCTCACAACTCACAGGCAGGTGGATTCCACTCCATGAGCATCTTCCGTAACCGCACGACCACAGCTGCGCTAGTCGCGGTGGCCGCCGGAGCCCTGACCCTCACCGCCTGCGGTGGCGGCAGCGGCAGCTCGGCGAAGGACAACAGCAAGAGCAAGGAGGACGCCAAGTCGCAGTCCAAGCCGGTGCAGATCGGCGATGCGAAGGCGTCCACCGGCCCCGCTGCCGAGGTCCCCGGTGCCAAGGCGGGCGGCACCGCGACCGTCTACCAGGAGGCGGACTTCTCCCACCTGGACCCGGGCCAGATCTACGTCTCGGACGGAAAGCTGCTCAGCCGCCTCATCTACCGCGGTCTGACCCAGTACTCCGAGGACGACCAGGGCAACCTGACCGTCGTGGGCGACCTCGCCACCGACGCGGGCAAGGTCTCCGACGGCGGCAAGACCTGGACCTACACCCTGAAGTCCGGCCTGAAGGACGAGAACGGCAACCCGATCAACTCGGCGGACATCCGCCACACGGTCGAGCGCCTGTACGCGACCTACATCACCGACGGCCCGACGTACCTGCAGCAGTGGCTGTCCGGTGCCGGCACCACCTACCGTGACGCCTACGCGGGTCCGGACAAGGGCAAGCACCTGCCGGACAGCGTCCTGGAGACGCCGGACGACAAGACGGTCGTCTTCCACTTCAAGGACGCGCAGCCCGACCTTCCGCAGATGCTGACCATGCCCGGTTACAGCCTCGTCCCGGAGGAGACGGACACCAAGGAGAAGTACGACAACGACCCGGTCTCGTCGGGCCCGTACAAGATCGCCGACTTCAAGCCGGGCAAGTCGATGAAGCTCGTCAAGAACACCCAGTGGGACCCGAAGTCCGACTCGGTGCGCCACCAGTACGTCGACGGCTTCAACATCGAGATGAACCACGACGACGAGGACCAGACCAAGACCCTCCTCGCCGACCAGGGCGACGCCAAGAACGCGATGATGTTCACGGGTCAGGTCGCCACCACGCAGCTGCAGGCCGTCGTGGGCGACAAGAGCGTCATGGGGAAGCGCACCATCGAGGGCTACGCACCCTACGTGTGGCAGCTCAACTTCAACCTGGACCGCGTCAAGGACAAGAAGCTCCGTGACGCCATCACGCTGGCGCTGCCGGCCTCCTCGGTCTTCAAGGCCGACGGTGGTGCCTACGGCGGTGAGACCGCCAACTCGCTGATGTCGCCGACCACTCCGGGCTACGACGAGAAGTACGACCCGTTCAACCGGGCCAAGAAGCCCAACGGTGACATCGAGGCCGCCAAGAAGCTGATCGAGGAAGGCGGCTTCAAGGGCAAGAAGCTCGTCTACGCCTACGGCAACACGCCGGTCCGTCAGCAGCAGGCCGTCCTGATCGCCGACGCGCTGGAGAAGATCGGCCTCGACATCCAGAAGAAGGAGATCGACTCCGCCACCTGGTACGAGCAGGTCGGCAAGGTCAAGAACGGCTACGACCTGTACATGACCGGTTGGGGCCAGGACTGGCCGTCCGCGTCCACGGTCTTCCCGCCGCTGTACGACGGCACGACCATCCAGGACGGCGCGTCGAACTACTCGCACATCAATGACGAGCACGTCAACTCCGAGATCGCCCGCATCGTGAAGATCACGGACACCGCCCAGGCCACCAAGGCGTGGGACGCGCTCAACAAGTACATCACCGAGAAGGTCAACCCGGCCGCCCCGATCTACTACACCAAGGTCTTCCAGATCTTCGGTTCGAACATCGGCGGCATCCGCTACAGCTCGGACTCGAGCTACGTGGACGTCACCCGGGTCTTCCTGAAGAAGTAACCCGCTTCGTCGGCAATCGGTGGTGGGCGCGTGGCGGAGCGCCCACCACCGGGGCCCGGTTCCCCCAGACTTTCCCATCGACTGCCGCCGTCCTGAGAGCAGCTGCCTGCCATGCTTCAATTCCTCGTTCGCCGGACGTTCGGCGCGGCGCTGATTTTGCTGTTGATCAGTGCGTTCACGTTCTTCATGTTCTTCGCCATTCCGCAGGACCCGGCCCTGCTGGCCTGTGGCAAGAACTGCACTCCGGACGCGCTGGCGATCATCCACAAGAACCTCGGCCTCGACTCGCCGGTCCCCGTTCAGTACTGGAACTTCCTCGTCGGCATATTCGTCGGCCGGGACTTCGCCGTCGGCCACTGCGACGCCCCCTGCTTCGGTGTCTCGTTCGCCAACAACCAGAACGTCTGGGACACGATCCTCGACCGCTTCCCGCTGACCATCTCGCTGACCGCAGGCAGCCTGCTGGTCTTCCTCACGCTCGGCCTCGGCGCCGGTCTGCTGGCCGCCAAGTACCGCGGCACCTGGCTGGACAAGGTGTTCAGCTCGGGTTCGCTGGTCATCAGCTCCATGCAGATCTACTTCCTCGGCCCGCTCGTGCTGCTCGGCCTGGTCTACAGCACCGGCTGGCTCGACAAGCCGAAGTACGTGCCGATCAGCGAGGACCTCGGCGGCTGGTTCATGGGCCTGTTGATCCCCTGGGTCGTCATGGCGACCATCTTCACCGCCAACTACACACGTATGGCCCGCTCCTCGATGATCGAGCAGCTGCAGGAAGAGCATGTGAAGGCGGCCCGCGCCAAGGGCATGTCGAGCAACTTCGTCTTCTTCCGCTACGCCTGGCGCGGCTCCCTCATCCCCATCGTCACCATCCTCGGCATCGACCTGTCCTCCCTGCTGGCGGGCGGCATGGTGACGGAGCTGACGTTCGGTCTGGCCGGTCTCGGCCGACTCGCGTTGGAATCCGTCGTCAACAAGGACCTGCCGATGCTCATGGGCGTCATGCTGATCAGCGCCGCGCTCATCATCGTCTTCAACCTGATCGTGGACGCCCTGTACGCCGTCATCGACCCGCGCGTGCGGCTGTCCTAGGAGAACCACCGTGACCACTCAGACCAAGCCCGAAGAGGCCGCGGCCACCGCCGCGGAGCGGGCCTTTCTCTCGGTACGTGACCTCAAGGTCCACTTCTCCACCGAGGACGGCGTCGTCAAGGCGGTGGACGGGCTCTCCTTCGACCTGGAGCGCGGCAAGACCCTCGGCATCGTCGGTGAGTCCGGCTCCGGCAAGTCGGTGACCAACCTCGCCGTTCTCGGCCTGCACAACCGCAAGAACACCGCCATCGACGGGTCGATCACGCTGGACGGTCAGGAGCTGACCGACGCCGGCGAGAAGCAGCTGGAGACGCTGCGCGGCAAGAAGATGGCGATGATCTTCCAGGACGCGCTGACCGCGCTGTCGCCGTACTACACGGTCGGCCGCCAGATCGGTGAGCCGTTCATGAAGCACACCGGGGCCTCCAAGCGGGACGCCCGGGTGCGCGCCATCGACCTGCTGGAGAAGGTGGGCATCCCGCATCCGCAGCAGCGGGTCGACGACTACCCGCACCAGTTCTCCGGCGGTATGCGGCAGCGCGCCATGATCGCGATGGCGCTCGCCTGCGACCCGGACCTGCTCATCGCCGACGAGCCCACCACGGCGCTCGACGTGACGGTGCAGGCGCAGATCCTCGACCTGCTCAAGGACCTGCAGCAGGAGTTCGGCTCCGCCATCATCATGATCACCCACGACCTCGGCGTGGTCGCCAACATGGCCGACGACATCCTCGTGATGTACGCGGGCCGCGCGGTCGAGCGGGGCACGGTGCGCGAGGTGCTCAAGGCGCCTCAGCACCCGTACACCTGGGGCCTGTTGGGGTCGATGCCGAGGCTCACGTCCGATGTCGACGAGCCGCTGGTGCCGATCCCCGGATCGCCTCCCTCGCTGCTCAACCCGCCCTCGGGCTGTGCCTTCCACCCGCGGTGCGGCTTCACCGAAGAGGTTCCTGGAGGCCGTTGCTCCAGTGAGCGGCCGCCGCTCGCCCCAGGGCGAGCCGCCGCGTGTCACCTGACGGGGGACCAGCGGCAGCAGCTGTTCATCGAGACGATTCAGCCCCGGCTGGGCTGAGCCAAACCGGGACTGGGGCATCACCATGAGCGACAACAGCAACACCACGACGGCGGTCGCCGACGCGATCCCGCAGCAGCGGGACGAGGACAGCACACCGCTCCTTAAGGTCACCGGCCTGAAGAAACACTTCCCGATCAAAGGCGGCTTCCCGATCCGGCGAACCGTCGGCCATGTCAAGGCCGTCGACGGTGTCGACCTGGAGGTCTTCCCGGGCGAGAGCCTCGGCCTGGTCGGCGAGTCCGGCTGCGGCAAGTCGACGACCGGGCGGCTGCTGACCCGGCTGTACGAGCCGACCGAGGGCACCATCGAGTACAAGGGGCGGGACATCAGTCACGCCAGCCGGTCGAAGATGGCGCCGATCAGGTCCGAGATCCAGATGATCTTCCAGGACCCGTACACCGCGCTGAACCCGCGGCAGACGGTCGGCAAGATCATCTCGGGCCCGATGGAGATCAACGGGATCAACCCGCCCGGGGGCCGGGAGAAGCGGGTCCGCGAGCTCCTGGAGATCGTCGGTCTCAACCCGGAGCACTACAACCGCTTCCCGCACGAGTTCTCGGGCGGCCAGCGCCAGCGCATCGGTGTCGCGCGAGCCGTCGCGCTGGAGCCGAAGCTGATCATCGCGGACGAGCCGGTCTCGGCCCTCGACGTGTCGATCCAGGCCCAGGTGGTGAACCTGCTGCAGGAAGTGCAGCGGGAGATGGGGATCGCCTTCGTCTTCATCGCCCACGACCTGGCGATCGTGCGGCACTTCTCGCAGCGCGTCGCGGTGATGTACCTCGGCAAGGTCGTGGAGATCGCGGACCGCGACTCGCTCTACAACCGGCCCCGTCACCCCTACACGCACGCGCTGCTGTCGGCGGTGCCGGACGCGGACATCGACGCGGCCAAGCGGGAGCGGATCCGCCTCGCGGGTGACGTGCCCTCCCCGATCAGCCCGCCGTCCGGCTGCCGGTTCCGTACGCGCTGCTGGAAGGCGCAGGACAAGTGTGCGACGCAGGAGCCGCCGCTGCTGCGCATCGACGGCAGCAAGCAGGGGCACCTGACGGCGTGCCACTTCCCGGAGGAGCCCACCATCGCGGACCGCGGTGAGGACGTGGTGCTGGACCAGGGCCTGAAGGCCCTGGAGGACAACGCCGACGGCGGCACGGCGGTCTCGAAGAGCTGACCGACGGAATCGCCATGGGACCGGGTGCGGGAGTCGACTCTCCCGCACCCGGTCTTTCGTATTCGTATTCGTATTCGTGTGTGTACGTGGGCGTCAGGCGGTGATCCGCGACCGCGCCCAGTGACACGCCACCTGCGCCTGCGCATCCCCGCCGAGCACCTCCGGATCCTCGTCCCGGCAGGCGTCCGCCACTCCCGCCCGTTCCGCCTCCCCGCTCGCCAGCACCTGACAGCGGGCGTGGAAACGGCATCCGGAGGGGATGCGGGTCGGGTCCGGAGGCTCGCCGGTCAGGACCACCGGATCGCCGGGAGCCTCCGGCAGGACCGACAACAGGGCCTGGGTGTACGGGTGTCGGGGCGCCGTGAGCACCTGCTCCACGTCCCCCGTCTCCACGATCCGGCCCAGGTACATCACCGCCACCCGGTCCGCGATGTTCCACGCCAGCCCCAGGTCGTGCGTCACCACCAGCGCCGACAGACCGAGATCGGTGCGCAGCCGCAGCAGCAGGGCGAGGATCTCGCCGCGTACGGAGGCGTCCAGGGAGGCCACCGGCTCGTCGGCGACGAGGAGTTCGGGTTCGAGGACCAACGCGCCCGCGATGACCACGCGTTGGCGCTGACCGCCGGAGAGTTCGTGCGGATAGCGCAGGAAGAAGCGCTCCGGGGGCCGCAGTCCGGCCCGGGACAGCGCCCCGGCCACCGCCGCACGCTCGTCGCCGCCGTGGCCGTGGATCCGCAGGCCCTCCGCCACCGCGTCGTACACCGTGTGTCGTGGGTTCAGCGATCCCGTCGGGTCCTGGAGGACCAGCTGGACGCGCCGCCGGTACGCCTTCAGGGCCCGCGAGGAGTACCGCAGTGGCTCGCCGTCGAAGACGACCCGCCCCTCGGTCGGCGGCTCCAGGCCGAGCAGGGCGCGGGCCAGCGTCGTCTTGCCGCAACCGGACTCGCCGACCAGCGCCACGATCTCCCCGGCGCCGATGTCGAGTTCGACACCGTCCACCGCGCGGGCGGGCGGGGCGCCGTGCCGGCCGGGATAGGTGACGTGCAGGCCCTGTGCGCTCAAGAGGGTCATGATCCGCTCCTCGCGGCCGGTGCCGCCCGTACATGGACGCAGGCCGCCCGCCGGTCCTCGGCGGCCTCGTACAGCTCCTGGTCGTCCACCGCGCAGGACTCCAGCACGACCGGACAACGCGGATGGAAGGCGCACCCGGACGGCACGGCGGACGGGTCCGGCGGATCGCCCGGCAGGCCGCGCGGCGCGAACCGCGACGCCGGGTCGCCGATCCTCGGGAACGCCTCCGAGAGCGCCTTGCCGTAGGGGTGCCTGGCGTCCTCGTAGACCTTGCGCGCCGGGCCCTCCTCGACCACACGGCCCGCGTACATCACCGCCAGCCGGTCACAGGTGTCGGCGAGGACCGCCAGGTCGTGGCTGATCGCGATCAGGCCCAACTCCTGCTCCGCGACGAGCTGTTCGATGAGGCGGAGGATCTGCGCCTGGATCATCACGTCCAGGGCGGTGGTCGGCTCGTCGGCGACGATCAGCCGGGGGTCGCAGGCGAGTGCCATGGCGATCATGACGCGCTGACGCTGGCCGCCGGAGAGTTCGTGCGGATACGCCGACGCCCGTGCCGCGGGGAGCCCCACCTGCTCCAGCAGCTCGCCGGCCCGCTTCTTCGCGCCCGCCGGGGTCGCCCTCCCATGCAGCAGGATCGGCTCGGCGATCTGGTCGCCGACGCGGTGGACCGCGTTCAGCGAGTGCATCGCGCCCTGGAAGACGATGGAGGCCCCGGCCCAGCGCACCGCCCGCACCCGCCCCCACTTCATGGTGAGGACGTCCTCCCCGTCCAGCAGGACCTGCCCGCCGATCCGGGTACCGGCCGGCAGCAGCCGCAGCAGCGCGAGGGCGAGCGTGGACTTGCCGCACCCCGACTCACCCGCGATGCCGAGCTTCTGCCCGGCCGCCAGCGTCAGATCGACACCCCGCACGGCGGCGGCTCCGCCGGCGTAGGTCACCGTGAGGTCTCTTACGTCGAGGAGGCTCAAGGTGTCACCCCCGGTGTGGGGTTGAGGGCGGGTTTCGTGGCAGGTCGGCGGGGCGGGTGGACCGGCCCTGCGCTGGTGTCGGCAGGGCTTCGGCGTGTGGGCGGTGAGGAGGCGACCTCCCGCGAGGCGGCTGTTGCGTCGCGGGAGGTCGCCGCGCGGGCCCAGACTGCGAGCGGCTTCAACGCCCCACCCCCAGCCTGGGGTTGAGCACGGACTCCACCGCGCGCCCGCACAGCGTGAACGCCAGTGCCACCACCGCGATGGCGATGCCCGGCGGCACCAGATACCACCAGTTCCCGGAGCTGACCGCCCCCGCCTCCCGCGCGTCCTGGAGCAGCCCGCCCCACGACACGACGTTCGGATCGCTCAGCCCCAGGAAGGCGAGGGTCGCCTCGGCGAGGATGGAGGACGAGATCATCAGCGTCGTCTGGGCGAGCACCAGCGGCATCACATTGGGCAGCACATGCCGGGACATGACATGCCAGTGCCCGCCGCCCAGCGCCTTCGCGCGTTCGATGTACGGCCGTGACTCCACCGCCAGCGTCTGCGCCCGCACCAGCCGGGCCGTGGTCGGCCAGGAGGTCACGCCGATCGCCAGGACGACCGTGCCCAGCGAGCGGGGCAGCACGGTGGCCAGCGCGATGGCGAGGACCAGGGTCGGCATCACCAGGAACCAGTCGGTGATCCGCATCAGCACGGTGGCGTACGCCCCCTTGAAGTGCCCCGCGGTGATCCCGACCGTCGTGCCGATCGCCACCGACAGCGCCGCCGCGAGCAGCCCGACCAGCAGCGACACCCGCGAGCCCCACACCAGCAGGCCCAGCAGATCACGCCCGAACCGGTCGGTCCCCAGCGGGAACTCACCGCTCGGGCTCTCCATCGGCTGCCCCGGCGCCCGGGTCACTCCGGCCACGTCGGAGCC
This sequence comes from Streptomyces sp. cf386, assembly GCF_900103585.1. Lineage (GTDB taxonomy): Bacteria > Actinomycetota > Actinomycetes > Streptomycetales > Streptomycetaceae > Streptomyces. The sequence continues at coordinate 382,192 of NZ_FNHV01000006.1, read as the reverse complement.
GATCGTGAGCGGGGCGGTCAGGGCGAGCAGCGCGAACAGGGCGAGGGCGATCAGTCCCACCAGCCCGGCGCGGTGGGTGCGGTACTGCTTCCAGAACCGTACGACGGACTGGCGCCGCCGCTGCCGGGCGAGCGCGCGCGGGCCGACCGCCTGAGTCTTCGTCTCGGTCGTCATCGGCCCACCCGAGGGTCGAGCAGCGGATAGACCAGGTCGGCCAGGGTGTTCATGACGATCACCGCCGCTGCGAAGAAGAGGAACAGGCCCTGCACCAGCGGCAGATCGGGCACGCTGAGCGCCTGGTAGAACAGCCCGCCGAGCCCCGGCCAGGAGAAGACCGTCTCGACGAGGATCACGCCCGCGACCGTCCGGCCCAGATTGACGAAGACCAGCGTCACCGTCGGCAGCAGCGCGTTCGGCACGGCATGCCGGCGCCGCACCAGGTCGTCCCTGAGGCCCTTGGCGCGGGCGGTCGTCAGATAGTCGCTGCCCATCTCGTCCAGCAGCGCGGAGCGGGCCACCAGCAGGGTCTGGCCGTACTCGACCGCGACCAGCGTGACGACGGGCAGGATCAGATGGTGGGCGACGTCGAGGACGTACGCGAAGCCCTCCTCACCGCCGGACTCCATGCCTCCGGTCGGGAACAGCCCGGGAATCGGGCCGATCCCCACCGAGAACACGATGATCAGCAGCAGGCCCAGCCAGAACGACGGGATCGAGTAGAGGGTGAGGGCCAGACCTGTGTTCAGGCGGTCGCCGAGCCCTCCGTGCCGCCAGGCCGAGCGGGTGCCCAGCACGATGCCGAGCACGGTGTACAGCACGAACGCGGTGCCGGTGAGCAGCAGGGTGTTGGGCAGTGCCTCGGAGATCTTGTCGACGACGGGCGCCCGGAACTGGTACGACGTCCCGAGATCCCCGGTGAGCGCCTTGCCGCAGTAGTCGGTGAACTGCTCCCACAGCGGCAGATCGAGCCCGAACTCCCGCCGATAGGCGGCGAGTTGCTCCTCGGAGATGGGGCGGCCGCCCGTCATGGTCTTGACGGGGTCGCCGGGAATCAGCCGGAACAGGAAGAACCCGGTGACGAGGACGGCGAGCAGGGAGACGGCGGCGCCGCCCACCTTGCCGGCGCCGTAGCGCAGATAGCGCGTGCTGAGGCGCGCCCGCGGTCCCCGGACCGCGGGCGCGGCGGCCTTGACGGCCGGAGCGGAGGGTGCGTCGGCGGTCATGGGCGGCTACTCGCGCTCCTCGGCGGTCGCCCGGCGGCGCAGAGCGAAGAACACTCCCGCGCCGACGAGGACGGCGGCACCGGCGACGACCCCGATGACGACACCTGTCGAACCGGAGCCGTCGGAGACGGTGTCGGAGTCCGCCGGGGTCGCCGACCACCAACTCCAGTAGCCGTCCTGCCCGTAGATGTTGCCCGCCTTCTCGGGCATCGTCGTGATCGACTTGATCTGGTCCGTGCGATAGGCCTCGACCGCGTTCGGATACGCCATGACGTTCATGTACCCGAGGTCGTACAGCCGGGACTCCATCTGCTTGACGAGGTCCGCCCGTTTGGCCGGGTCGTACTCGGCGAGCTGCTTGGCGTACAGGTCGTCGTACGTCTTGTCGCAGATGAAGTTGTCCGTCGCGCCCGTGTCCTTCGGCGTCGCGGGCAGCGCGCCGCAGGTGTGGATCGACAGCACGAAGTCCGGGTCGGGGTTGACGGACCAGCCGTCGAAGGCGATGTCGTAGGTGCCCGCGAGCCAGGGATCGCTGACGTTGTCCAGGCAGTTGAGGTCCACGCCGATGCCGAGCTCGCCCCACCACTCCTGGAGGTACTGCCCTATGGCCTTGTCGTTGGGGTCGGTGGCATGGCACAGGACGCGGTAGGTGATCGGCTTGCCGTCCTTGCCGAGGCGCTTGCCGTCGCCGTTCTTCTTGTAGCCCGCCTGGTCGAGGAGTCGGGCGGCCTTCGCGGGGTCGTAGGCGAGTTCCTGCCCGTCCGCCGGCTGCCAGAAGTACGTGGAGAAGCGCGGCGGGATGTAGCCCTCGCCCCGCACCGCGTGCCCCTGGAACACCCGGTCGATGATGGTGTCGCGGTCGACCGCCGTGAACAGGGCGTGCCGCACCCGCTCGTCCAGCAGGGAGGGGTCGCCGTCACCGAACTTCTGGCCGTTTTTCGCCCGTGCCCCCGGGTTGGTGGCGAGGGCGTAGAAGCGGCGGCCGGGCGCGTCGTTGACGTGGATGTTCTTCTCGCCCTTGAGGGAGGCAGCCTGAGCGGGTGTCAGGGACGGGGACCCGGCGACGAAGGAGACCTCGCCCTTGCGCAGGGCGGCGACCGCGGCGTCCTGGTCCTTGTAGTACCGGAAGACCAGCTCGTCGAACTTCGGTGCCCCGCGCCAGAAGTCCTTGTTGGCCTTGAGACGGACGTAGCTGTCGGGCTTGTAGTCGGTGAGGATGAACGGCCCGTTCCCGACGACGGGGAAGTCCTTGTCGTTGTTGAACTTCGAGAAGTCGCCGACCTTCTCCCAGACGTGCTTCGGCACGATCGGCACATCAAGTGCCGTCATCGTGGCCTGCGGCTTCTTCAGCTCGATGACCAGCTCGGTGGGGCTCGGGGCCGTCACCTTCCGGAAGTTGCCGACGAAGCTGCCGTTGGCGGTGGCCGCACCCTCGTCGGTCATCATCTTGTTGAACGTCCACGCCGCGTCCTCGGCGTCCGCCTGCTGTCCGTCCGACCACTTGGAGTCGGAGCGGATCGTGTACGTCCAGGTCAGCTTGTCCGGCGACGACTTCCACTCGGTCGCCAGGGCCGGGACGGCATGGGCGTCCCCCGGGTCGTAGTTCGTGAGGTACTCGTACATCAGCCGGTGGATGCTGGTGCTGAGGAGCCGCGACGCCAGGAACGGGCTCAGTGAGTCGACACTCTGTGCGACCGCGACGGTGAGGACCTTGTCGCCGTCCGCCGCCACCGCCTGGTGCGGCACGAGTCCGGCCGACAGCGTCAGGGCTGCGGCTGCGGCGGCGAGAAGGCGCCGCACTCTGCTGTGCTGCTGTGGAGTGCTCATGATCGTGACCTCACGTCATCGCTTGCACAGGGACGGCTTGTTGGACTGTCAGCGCTTTACTGCGCGCGTGAACAGCGCATGAAACCCCATGTGGCCTGCGGAAACAACGAAGTGATGAGATTGAGACAGCCAATGGTCCACACCGGTGAAGACCACCTGGTCAATCCCTGACGGTCCGGCAGGGCGAAGGCGAGGCATGCCGGATACCGCCGCGCCGACCGGCCGGCCGACGGTTGCCGCCGAAAGAGCTAACGGCGCCTCGGATGGGTGCCGTGCGCATGCACAGCCCTTCGCGGCTGCCGATATTTGCTGCCAGGGCGCGGCGACACAGGGCGGCGCAGTCAGGAGGACGCACCATGCGCGGAGCCAGGCACGCCGGACGGGCCGTTTGCGCGGTGGTGGTCGCCCTCGCGGCGACGGCCTGCGGAGGCGGGGGTGACAGCGCCGGCGGCGGTGGCGAGGTGCTCAGCTCCTCGTGGACCGATCCGCAGAACCCGTTGGAACCGGCCAACACCAACGAGGTGCAGGGCGGCAAGGTGCTCACCATGATCTTCCGCGGGCTGAAGCAGTACGACCCGAAGACCGGCGAGGCCGAGGACATGCTCGCCGAGAAGATCGAGACCCCGGACTCCCGCAACTACACCGTCACCCTCAAGGACGGCTGGACCTTCAGCAACGGCGAGAAGGTCACCGCCCGGTCCTTCGTGGACGCCTGGAACTACGGGGCGAGCCTGAAGAACAACCAGAAGAACGCCTACTTCTTCAGCTACATCGAGGGCTACGACCAGGTCCACCCGGCGAAGGGCGAGCAGAGCGCCGAGACGATGTCCGGGCTGAAGGTGCTGGACGAGCGGACCTTCACCGTCCGGCTCAGCCAGAAGTTCTCCAGCTTCCCCGACACCCTCGGCTACAACGCCTTCGTCCCGCTGCCCCGGGCGTTCTTCGACGACCACGCCGGCTGGCTGGACAAGCCCGTCGGCAACGGCCCGTACGCCGTGGAGTCGTACACCAAGGGCTCCGAGATGCGCCTGACGACATGGGACGCCTACCCGGGCGAGGACGCGGCCCGCAACGACGGCGTCACGCTCAAGGTCTACACCGACAACAACACGGCCTACACCGACCTGATGGCCGGCAACCTCGACCTCGTCGACGACGTCCCGGCCCAGCAGCTGGGCAACGTCCGGGGCGACCTGGGCGGCCGCTACCTCAACACCCCGGCCGGCATCATCCAGACCCTGGCCTTCCCCCACTACGACAAGGACTGGAACAAGCCCGGCTCGGTCAAGGTCCGCAAGGGACTGTCCCGGGCGATCGACCGCGAGCAGATCACCAAGACCATCTTCCAGGGGACCCGCACCCCCGCCACCGACTGGACCTCACCCGTCCTCGGCGCGGAGGGCGGCTACAAGGAGGGGCTGTGCGGTGAGTGGTGCCAGTACGACGCCGCCGCGGCCAAGAAGCTGATCAAGGAGGGAGGCGGGCTGCCCGGCGGGCAGGTGAAGATCACGTACAACGCGGACACCGGCTCCCACAAGCTGTGGGTGGACGCCGTCTGCAACTCCATCAACAACGCCCTGGACAACGACCGGGCCTGCGTCGGCAACCCGATGGGCACCTTCGCCGACTTCCGCAGCAAGAGCACGACGCAGAAGCTCTCCGGTCCCTTCCGGGCGGGCTGGCAGATGGACTACCCGCTGACCCAGAACTTCCTCCAGCCGCTCTACTACACGAACGCCTCCTCCAACGACGGCAAATGGTCCAGCGAGGAGTTCGACAAGCTCGTCGACGAGGCGAACGCCGAGACCGACCCCGCGAAGGCCGTCCAGACCTTCCAGAAGGCCGAGGAGGTCGTCCGGGACAACATGGCGGCCATCCCGCTCTGGTACCAGAACGGCAGCGCCGGCTGGTCGGAGCGGCTGTCGAACGTGGCCCTCAACCCGTTCAGCGTTCCCGTCTACGACCAGATCAAGGTCGGCTGAGCCCGCCATGGGGCAGTACGTCGTCCGGCGTCTGCTGCAGATGGTCCCGGTGTTCATCGGGGCCACGATGCTGATCTTCCTCATGGTGAACGTGATGGGCGACCCCGTCGCGGGCCTGTGCGGCGACCGGCAGTGCGACCCGGCGACGGCGGCGCAGCTGCGGAAGGAGTTCGGCCTCGACAAGCCCGTGTGGCAGCAGTACCTGACCTACATGGGGAACGTCTTCACCGGCGACTTCGGTACGGCGTTCAACGGCCAGGAAGTCACCGAGCTGATGTCGACGGCCTTCCCCGTCACCATCCGGCTGACGATCGTGGCGATCGTCTTCCAGGTGGTCATCGGGATCACCCTGGGCGTCGTCACGGGCCTGCGCCGCGGCCGCCCCGTCGACACCGGCGTCCTGCTCCTCACCCTCGTCGTCATCTCCGTCCCCACCTTCGTCACCGGTCTGCTGCTCCAGCTGCTGCTCGGCGTGGAGTGGGGCTGGATCCGCCCGTCCGTCTCCCCGGCGGCCCCCTTCGGCGAGTTGCTGATCCCGGGCCTGGTCCTGGCCTCGGTCTCCCTGGCGTACGTCACCCGCCTGACCCGCACCTCCATCGCGGAGAACCGGCGCTCCGACTACGTCCGTACGGCCATCGCCAAGGGCCTGCCCAGACACCGCGTGGTCACCCGCCACCTTCTGCGCAACTCCCTCATCCCGGTCGTCACCTTCATCGGCGCCGACATCGGCTTCCTCATGGGCGGGGCGATCGTCACCGAGCGGATCTTCAACATCCACGGCGTCGGCTACCAGCTCTACCAGGGCATCCTGCGCCAGAACACGCAGACCGTCGTCGGCTTCGTGACGGTCCTCGTCCTCGTGTTCCTCCTCTGCAACCTGGTCGTCGACCTCCTGTACGCCGTACTCGACCCGAGGATCCGCTATGCCTGACCAGCCGCTCCCGTCCGACGGGGCGATCTCCGGCAGCGGTACGTCCGGCGCGATGCACCTGGCCGCCAGTGAGGCGGAGACCCTGGAGCGGCGGCCTTTCGGCGGGCGGTCGCCGGTCGGCCCGGAACCGACGGAGCCGCAGCCGACCGCCGTCCCGGCCGAACGTGCCCGCAGCCTCTGGTCCGACGCCTGGCGCGACCTGCGCCGCAACCCGGTCTTCGTCCTCTCGTCCCTGATCATCCTCTTCCTGGTCCTCATCTCCCTGTGGCCCGCGGCGATCACCTCCGGCAGCCCCCTCGCATGCGACCTCGCCAAGGCCCAGCAGGGCTCCGCGCCCGGCCATCCCTTCGGCTACGACGGACAGGGCTGCGACGTCTACACGCGCACGGTCTACGGCGCCCGTACCTCCGTCATGGTCGGCGTCTGCGCCACGCTCGGGGTCGCGCTCCTCGGCTCGGTACTGGGCGCGCTCGCCGGCTTCTTCGGCGGGCTCTGGGACTCGCTCCTCTCCCGCATCACCGACATCTTCTTCGCCATCCCGGTGGTCCTCGGCGGCCTGGTCCTGCTCTCGGTGGTGACCAGCAACTCCGTCTGGCCGGTCATCGGCTTCATCGTGCTGCTCGGCTGGCCCCAGATCTCCCGCATCGCGCGCGGCGCGGTCATCACCGCCAAACACAACGACTACGTCCAGGCCGCCCGAGCCCTGGGCGCCTCCCACTCCCGCGTCCTGCTCCGCCACATCGCGCCCAACGCCGTAGCCCCGGTGATCGTGGTGGCGACGATCGCACTCGGCACGTACATCGCCCTGGAGGCAACCCTGTCCTACCTCGGCGTAGGCCTGAAACCCCCGAGCGTCTCCTGGGGCATCGACATCTCGGCCGCTTCCCCCTACATCCGCAACGCCCCCCACGCCCTGCTCTGGCCCTCCGGCGCCCTGGCCATCACGGTCCTGGCCTTCATCATGCTGGGCGACGCGGTACGCGACGCCCTGGATCCGAAGTTGAGGTGAGGGAGCCATGGGTTCGGTGACGCGCGATCTCCCATCCCCGGCGACGTGGTGCGCGATGCCCTCGGGCCGAGGGCGAGGTGCGGGCGGCGTGGGTCCGCGGTGCGCGGTGGGAGTGGGCTTGGCCTCCGGGGGACGGGGCGGGGAAGGCGGCCCTGTCGGGCGTCCGGTGCTCTCGGGGTCGCGGCTGGGGCGTTCATCGTTTGGGCGACGTGGTGGGCGAAGTCCTCGGGCCGAGGTCGGGGTGCGGGCGTTGTGGGTTTCGCGGTGCGGGGTGTGGGTGGGCGCGGCCTCGGGAGGCCGGGGTGGGGGAGACAGCCGTCCTGCCGGGCGTCCGCTGTCCCTTCTGCGTCCATGGAGTCGCGGCTGCGGCTTTCACTCCCTCGGCGACGTGGTGCGCGACGTCCTCGGTCGGAGGGCGAGGTGCGGGCGGCGTGGGTCCGCGGTGCGCGGTGGGACTGGGCTTGGCCTCGGGGGCCGGGGCGGGGGAGGCGGCCCTTGCCGGGCGTCCGCCGCTCCTCCGGTGCTCTCGGAGTCGTGGCGGCGGCGTTCATCGTTTGGGCGACGTGGTGGGCGATGCCCTCGGGCCGAGGGCGAGGTGAGGGCGTCGTGGGTTCGCCGTGCGGGGTGTGGGTGGGCCTGGCCTCGGGAGGCCGGGGCGGTGGTCCTGTCGGGCGTCCGCTGCCCTCGCGGGTGCCGTTGCGGGCTTCATCGTCTTGGCGGCGCCGTGTGCGACGCCCTCGAACCGAAGGTGAGGTGAGGTCGGGGCATGTTGCTCGAAGTGCGTGATCTGTATGTGGAGTTCCGGACTCGGGACGGGGTCGCCAAGGCGGTCAACGGGGTCAGTTACGGCGTGGACGCGGGGGAGACGCTGGCGGTGCTCGGGGAGTCCGGGTCCGGGAAGTCGGTGACCGCTCAGGCGGTGATGGGGATTCTGGACGTGCCGCCGGGGCGGATCGCCGGGGGCGAGATCCTCTTTCAGGGCCGGGACCTGCTGAAGCTGAGGGAAGAGGAGCGGCGCAAGGTCCGCGGGGCCGAGATGGCGATGATCTTCCAGGACGCGCTGTCCTCGCTGAACCCGGTGCTGACCGTCGGGGATCAGCTCGGCGAGATGTTCGTCGTGCACCGGGGGATGTCGCGGAAAGACGCCCGCGCGAAGGCCGTGGAGCTGATGGACCGCGTGCGCATCCCGGCCGCCAAGGAGCGCGTCAAGCAGTACCCGCACCAGTTCTCCGGCGGCATGCGCCAACGCATCATGATCGCGATGGCCCTCGCCCTCGAACCGTCCCTCATCATCGCCGACGAGCCCACCACCGCCCTCGACGTCACCGTCCAGGCCCAGGTCATGGAGCTGCTCGCGGAGCTGCAGCGCGAGTACGCCATGGGGCTGATCCTCATCACCCACGACCTCGGCGTGGTCGCGGACGTGGCCGACCGGATCGCCGTGATGTACGCGGGCCGCATCGTCGAGTCGGCCCCGGTCCACGACATCTACAAGGCGCCCGCCCACCCGTACACCCGAGGCCTGCTGGACTCCATCCCACGCCTGGACCAGAAGGGGCAGGAGCTCTACGCGATCAAGGGCCTGCCCCCCAACCTCATGGACATCCCGCAGGGCTGCGCCTTCCACCCCCGCTGCCCGATGGCCCGGGACGTGTGCCGCACCGACGTTCCCCCGCTGGGCGAGGTCGACGAAGTACGCGGCAGCGCCTGCCACTTCTGGAGGGAGTGCCTGAATGGCTGAGGAGGCGGAGGCGATCCTCGAGGTCCGCGGACTCGTCAAGCACTACCCGCTCACCCAGGGCGTCCTCTTCAGGAAGGAGGTCGGCTCGGTCAAGGCGGTCGACGGCGTCGATTTCACGCTCCGCCGCGGCGAAACCCTCGGCATCGTCGGCGAATCCGGCTGCGGCAAGTCGACGGTCGCCAGGATGCTGGTCAACCTCGAACGACCGACGGTCGGCTCGATCAAGTACAAGGGCGAGGACATCACCAGGCTCTCCGGCCGCGCCCTGAAGGCCGTACGGCGCAACATCCAGATGGTCTTCCAGGACCCGTACACCTCCCTCAACCCCCGCATGACGGTGGGCGACATCATCGGCGAGCCGTACGAGATCCACCCCGAGGCGGCCCCGAAGGGCGACCGGCGCAAGAAGGTCCAGGAGCTGCTGGACGTGGTCGGCCTCAACCCCGAGCACATCAACCGCTATCCGCACCAGTTCTCCGGCGGCCAGCGCCAACGCATCGGCATCGCCCGGGGGTTGGCCCTGCGCCCGGAGGTCATCGTCGCCGACGAACCCGTCTCCGCGCTGGACGTCTCCGTCCAGGCCCAGGTCATCAACCTGATGGACCGCCTCCAGAACGAGTTCGACCTCTCCTACGTCTTCATCGCCCACGACCTGTCGATCGTCCGGCACATCTCCGACCGGGTCGGGGTGATGTACCTCGGACGGATCGTGGAGATCGGCAGGGACGCCGAGATCTACGACCACCCCACGCACCCCTACACCCAGGCCCTGCTCTCCGCGGTCCCCGTCCCCGACCCGGAGGCCCGTGCGCACCGCGAGCGCATCATCCTCGCCGGCGACGTCCCGTCCCCGACGAACGTCCCCTCCGGCTGCCGCTTCCGCACGCGCTGCTGGAAGGCCCAGGAACGCTGCGCCCAGGAGGTACCGACGCTCGCGGTGCCGCCCCATCTCGGAGGCGATCCGACCGGGCCCGCGGCGCACGACTCGGCCTGTCATTTCGCCGAGGAGAAACAGGTGGTGCGGGCGGAGCCGAGGCCATAACCGGTGCCCTCGCCAGGGGGGCATAGCCGCACAAACACACCCGAACCGCGTTAACACGCAGGCAACTTGGCCGACCCGATCCCGATATACGGACACGTCAGGCTGAACAGCGTACGGCCGTGCGGGTGCCGTAAACGGACCGGGGTGCGCCATGTCACCCCGGTCCGTTGCTGTTCAGGCGAGCCCGAGCGAGCGCTTCAGGAAGTCCACCTGAAGCAGCAGCAGATTCTCCGCGACCTGCTCCTGCGGGGTCATGTGCGTCACTCCGGACAGCGGCAGCACCTCGTGTGGCCGGCCGGCGGCCAGCAGGGCCGAGGACAGACGCAGGGCGTGCGCGACGACCACGTTGTCGTCGGCCAGGCCGTGCACGATCATCAGCGGGCGGTGCGGCTCGGCGGGGGAGGACAGGCCGTCGTCGGTGACGAGCGAGCTTTTCGCGTACGACTCCGGCTGCGCGGCCGGGTCGCCCAGGTACCGCTCCGTGTAGTGCGTGTCATAGAGACGCCAGTCCGTGACCGGCGCCCCCGCGATGCCCGCGTGGAAGACGTCCGGGCGGCGCAGCACCGCGAGGCCCGCCAGCCAGCCGCCGTACGACCAGCCGCGGATCGCCACCCGGGACAGATCGAGGGGGTGGGACTTCGCGAGGTCCTGGAGCGCGTCGACCTGGTCGTCGAGGGAGACCGTGAAGTCCCCATGGACCGCCTTCTCCCAGGCGGGCGAGCGGCCCGGCGTACCTCGGCCGTCCGCGACGACGACGGCGAACCCCTGGTCGGCGAACCACTGCGAGGTCAGGTGGGCGTTGTGCGCGGCGACGACCCGGGGGCCGTGCGGTCCCCCGTAGGGATCCAGCAAAACCGGGAGCGGGGTGTCACCGGCGTAGTCCCGAGGCATAAGCACGGCGCACGGGATGCGACGTGCGCCCCCTTCGGTGAGGGTCACGCGCGGGGTCAAACCGGGATCTTCGGCATATGACCGGACCGTCGCCCTCACCTTTCCGTCGCGCAGTACCCGCACCTGACCCCCGGGCCGATCGAGCGCGTAGGAGACCAGCACCGTGACGCCCCCGGCACGTACCGCCGCGTGCACGCCGGGCTCCTGCGACACACGCTCCACGCCGAGCTCGTTCACCCGGTACACATGCACTTCGCCGATCTCGGGGTCCGCCGCGCCCTCGCCCGCCGACGCCGAGATCAGCACGTCGTCGTCGGAGACGTCCAGCACCGCGCGGACGTGCAACTGCGGTCCGGTCAGCGGGCGTTCGCCCACCGTGAGCACCCGCGCGCCCCCCTCGTCGGCGATGCGCACCAGCTGCCCGGAGGGGCTCCAGCAGGGCACACCGGCGAAAAGTTCCAGCCATTGTGGATCTTCGTCCGCGTGCACCATCCGCGTCGCCCCCGTCGCCGGGTCCACGGCCAGGAACAACTGGCTGCGCTGGTCCCGCGCCTGGACGAGCAGCAGCGGCGCACCCGCCGCTGACCAGTGCACTCGTGTCAGATAGGGGTAGCGCGCCCGGTCCCACCTGACCTCCGTGCGGATCCCGTCCAGGTCGATCACGAACAGCTGTACATCCGCGTTCCCGGTCCCCGCCGCCGGGTACGCGACGCGCTGCGGTTCGCTCTCCGGACGCGCCGGATCGGCGATCCACCACCGGCGCACCGGCGAGTCGTCCGCGCGCGCCACCAGCAGCAGGTCCGACTCCGGACCCCACCAGAAGCCCCGGTAACGCCCCATCTCCTCGGCCGCGATGAACTCGGCCAGTCCATAGGTGACCCCGTCCGACTCCGGCTCGGCGAGCGCACGGTCGCCCTCGCCCTCGGCACCCACCACCCGCAGGGCGCCCTGTGCGACGTACGCGATGTGCCGACCGTCGGGGGAGGGACGCGGGTCGATCACCGGCCCGGGGACCGGGAGTTCACGTGCCGTGCCGGCTCGCAGCTCGGCCGTGAAAAGCCGCCCTGACAAGGCAAAAGACGCCAACTCCACAGCGTTGTCGGTGGCGTGGGCGACGATGCCGGCGCCCGCCTCACGGCTGCGCTCGCGCCGGGCCCGCTCCTCGGGCGAGAGGTCTTCCGAGGCGCCGCCCAGGAGGGCGCGCGGGTCGGCCGCCATGCGCTCCTCGCCGTCCGCCGTGTCGAGGACCCAGAGCGAACTCGCCGGATCCGTACCGGAGGTGGAGCGCAGGAACGCGACCCGGCTGCCGTCGGGCGCCACCGTGAACGCGCGGGGCGCGCCGAGGGTGAAGCGCTGGGTGCGGGCGTGCCGGCGCGGGAAGGAGACAGGCTCGGTCGTCATGCCCTGACCATATTGGCCAGTGCGCCCCCTTGTGCGGCTGTGCGCCGATCGATGCGCACGCCCGGATAGTTATGATCACAACTGCATAGTGGGTATGAACCTGCTGGCTGCTGTATGGATTTATCTGCCCCCATAGTCCGACCCCCCGCCCTTGGGATTCTTGGAGGTGAGCCGCCGTGGCACTCTCGATTTCGGCGGTGGTGCTGCTGGCGATCATCGTCTTCCTGCTGATCAAGAAGTCAGGACTGAAGGCGGGTCATGCGGTCGTCTGCGCGCTACTCGGGTTCTATCTGGCGTCCTCGACCGTCGCCCCCACCATCAGTGAGCTGACGACGAACATCGCGGGCATGATCGGCAGCATCAAGTTCTGAGCAGCGGGCGCGCCGCTGTCGGTGCCGCCTCGTAGGGTGGGGTCCATGACGGAACCACCTGCTCGGCGTCTGCTCCTGGTGCACGCGCACCCGGACGACGAGTCGATCAACAACGGCGCGACCATGGCCAAGTACGCGGCCGAGGGTGCCCGGGTGACCCTGGTCACCTGCACCCTCGGTGAGCACGGCGAGGTCATTCCCCCCGAGCTCCAGCACCTGACCGGCGCCGAGCTGGGCGAACACCGTCTGGCCGAGCTCACCGCCGCGATGCGCGAGCTCGGCGTCGAGGACTTCCGTCTCCTCGGCGGCAAGGGCCGTTACGAGGACTCGGGGATGATGGGCATCGCCGACAACGACGACCCGTCCTGCCTCTGGCAGGCGGACGTCGACGACGCGGCCCGGGCTCTCGTCGAGGTGGTCCTGGAGGTTCGCCCCCAGGTCCTCGTCACCTATGACCCGGACGGCGGGTACGGCCACCCGGATCACATCCAGGCTCACCGCATCGCCACGCGCGCGGCCGAGCTGGCGGCGGAAGCGGGGTGGCGGATCCCCAAGATCTACTGGAACCGCGTGCCGCGCACGGTCGCCGATGAGGCCTTTGCTCGACTGCAGGTGGATCTGCCCGGATTGCCCTTCGGTAAGAGCGCCACCGTCGAGGACGTACCGGGTGTCGTCGACGACGAGCGGATCACCACCGTGATCGACGGCACCGCGCACGCCGGCGCCAAGGCCGCCGCGATGCGGGCGCACGTCACGCAGATCGAGGTTTCGCCGGGCGAGCGGTACTTCGCGCTCTCCAACGAGCTCGCACAACCCCTCTTCATCACCGAGTACTACGAGTTGGTGCGCGGGCAGAAGGCGGCGGGGACGGAGTCCGATCTGTTCGCCGGTGTCGTCATCGAGGAGGCGTCATGAGCTCGATGCTCGCCCAGCCGCTGAAGCGGCCCTCCGGACTGCGCGCCCTCGCCTTCCTCGGGCTCTTCGTGCTCGGCGCCGTGGTCGGGGTGGCCGGGGCGCTCGTGCAGCCCGCGTGGTTCCCGGGCGGCCTGCTGCTCGCGCTCGCCGGCGAGGCCGGGCTCTGTCTCGGCGGTGCCCGTGCGACGGGCGGCCGGGGCGGGGCCGTCGCGCCCGCCGGCGGCTGGATGATCGCCGTCATTCTGCTCACCGCCAGCCGCCCCGAAGGGGACTTCCTCTTCGGCACAGGCGCCGCCTCGTACCTCTTCCTCCTCGGAGGCATGGCCGTGGCTGTGATCTGCGCCACCCTTGCACCTGTGCGGCAACCGGACGGTGACGGCGTCCGACTTGCCAAGTGACGTACCACTTCTCCACGACGCACTCGTGCGAGTCCCGTGTGGGTTTCCCAGGCGGTCGTGGGATGCGGGCCAGAAGTGGCCAGTATGGTGGTGCGCGCCGCCGAGCCGCCCGCAGTGAGGGCGAATCGGGCGGTGGAGCCAACCGGGAGAACCTGCCTTGAGTCGTGAAACTGACACTCCGTCCTCCGGGCCCAACGGGCACGGCGGAGCCGCATACCCCTCGGGCACGCCGCCGTACGGGACCCCCATGGCTTCCGACAGCGGTGCGGACGCGGGCCGTTCGGCCGCGCAGCCGGAGGAACGCAAGACCGAGACCACGCTGACGACCCGGATCCGGATCAACATCCCCGGGTCGAGGCCCATTCCGCCGGTCGTCGTGCGCAAGCCCGTCGCCGAGGCCGAGAGTGCCACGGCTGCCCCGGACACCGAGCCGCCGCCGGCGCCGTCCGCCCCCACCGCCACGTCCACGGGCATCGTCGAGCCTCCGGTCGAGCCCACGGCGCAGGCGGGGGAGAAGACGAGCGACTGGTTCGCGCCCCGCAAGTCCTCTCCGGGCAAGGGCGGTCAGAGCGGCCCGTCCACCAACGGGGCCGGTCTGCCTGGCGGTTCGGGCCCCGGGGGCGGCGGTCCCGGTGGTGCGGGTGCCGGGGCTCCCGGCGCAGGTGCCGGTGTGCCCGGCGGTGCGCGTCCGGGTGCCGGTCGGCCCGGTGGTGTGGTCGGTTCGATGAGCGTGCCCGGCGGCTCCCGCCCCGGCGGTACGAAGGGCTCGGGGCTTCCCGGCGCGACCGGCGGCCCCGTGGCCCCCGGGCACGGCGGAGGCACCGGTTCCTTCGACGTGACCGAGGCGCTGGCGGCCGCCTCGCCGGGCAACGGTTCCGGTCCCGGCGCCGAGGCGCGCCGTGACGACCTGCCGTACTTCTCGGAGAACGGCGGCGGCCAGAACGGCCAGAACGGCCAGAACGGCCAGAACGGTCAGGGCGGCCCGAACGGCTTCGGCGCGCAGGGCGGCTCCAAGGGTCCGAACGGCTTCGGCGCCCAGGGCGGCTCGCCCTTCGACGCCGCCTCCGACTTCAGCGCCCCGAACGGCTTCGGCGCCTCGAACGGCTTCGGCGCCTCGAACGGCTTCGGCGCCTCGAACGGCTTCGACGGCTCCGGCGACTTCAACGGGCCGGACTACGGCGGTCCGCACGGCCGTGGCGGCCCCCAGGGTCCCGCGGGCCCGACGACCGGTCCGGTCACCGGTGACGGTCCGGCGGTGCCGCCGATCGCCGGCGGCGGACAGGGCGGGCCCGGCCGTCCGGGCGGCTCCGGTGGTCCGAGCGGTTCGGGTGCCACCGGTGTCTTCACGGGTCCCGGCCGGCCCGGCGGTCCCGGCGGCGGCCCGGCGGGCCCGAGTGGTCCCGCCGGCCCGGGTGGTCCGGGTGGCTTCGGCGCTTCCGGCATCTCCTCCGGCCCCGCCGGTCCCGGCGGCTCCCCCCAGGGCCTCGGCCCCGGCGGTGGCCTGAGCGACGACACCGCGATCCTCACGCCGCAGAAGCCGGCCCCCGAGCCCGGCACCCCGCACTACGGCGGAGTCGCCGACAACGTCTCCAGCCACACCGTCACCAGCGGCATCCCGATCGTCCCCCCGGGCGCCCAGAACGGCGGTCCCTTCGGCCCGGGCGCCACCGACGCCCCGGCGCCGCACACGCCCCCGAAGCTGCCCGAACCGGACGCGTCGGACGCCCCGGCCTCCCGCGCGCCCAAGAAGAAGGGCCGCAACAAGCTGGCGCTGATCGGCGGCGGAGTGATCGTCCTCGCGGGCGGCGTCTACGGCGCCGGCCTGCTGATGGCCCACTCCGACGTGCCCAAGGGCACGACCGTGCTCGGCGTCGACATCGGCGGCGGCACGCGGGACGAAGCGGTGAAGAAGCTCAACGACGCCTTTGACGAGCAGGTCAACAAGCCGCTGAAGCTGTCGGTGGGCGGCGAGACCGTCACGCTGGAGCCGGACAAGGCCGGGCTGCAGTTCGATATGCAGCAGACGGTCAGTGCGGCCGCGACCAGCGACTACAACCCGGTCTCGGTGATCGGCTCGCTCTTCGGCAACCACCGGGTCGTCGACCCGGTCATGCCCACGGACGAGGAGAAGCTGCACGCCGCCCTGGAGGAACTCTCCGGCGGCTCCGGCTCGGTGACCGAGGGCACGGTCACCTTCAAGTCCGGCAAGGCGGTCGCCGTCTACGGCAAGGCCGGCAAGGGCATCGACGTCGCCCAGTCGACCGCGGCGGTCGAGGAGGCGTACCGCACCCAGGTGGAGACGGGCACGTCCGCCGCCGTGCAGGTCCCGACGACCACCCAGCAGCCGACGATCTCGAACGCCGAGGTCGACCGGTTCATGAAGGAGTTCGCCGAGCCGGCGATGGCCAACAAGGTCACGATCCAGACGGACGCCGCGCACAGCATCCCGTTCGGCTCGCTGTCCCTGCCGAAGATCCTCGGCGTCAAGGCCGTGGGCGGCAAGCTCGTGGACACGTACGACCTCAAGGCGCTCAAGGAGGCGTACGGCGCCACCTTCGACGGCGTGCAGATCAACGGCGCGAGCGGCAAGCGCGACATCCTGCCGCAGGACGTTGCCTCCGCCCTGCGCAAGGCCCTTCGCGCCAAGACGGCGGCGGAGCGCACCGTCACCATCGACACCAACCCGAGCTAGCGCAGCCGCTCGGACGAGGGGGCACCCGGCACTCGCCGGGTGCCCCCTCGTCGTCGTATGACATCTGTCATCCGGCAGTCAGGAACGCCGACACTGCCGGGCCCCACCCCCGCGCGGCCACCCTGGAACGCATGACAACGACAGCGGTGAACACGACGACCCCGGTGGTCGGGTTCGACCAGGTGAGCAAGAGCTACGGGAGCGTACGGGCCGTCGACGGGCTGACGCTCGCGCTGCACCCGGGGGAGACGGTGGCCCTGCTGGGGCCCAACGGAGCCGGTAAGTCGACCACGCTCGATCTGCTGCTCGGCCTGAAGCAGCCCGACCGCGGCACGGTCCGGGTCTTCGGGACCGGTCCGCGCGAGGCGATCGTCGCCGGGCGGGTGGGCGCGATGCTGCAGAGCGGCGGGCTGATGGACGAGGTGACCGTCGGCGAGCTGGTGCGGCTGGCCTGCGCTCTGCATCCGCGGCCGTACAAGGTGTCCGAGGTCCTCTCCAGGGCCGGCGTCGCGCAGATCGCCGACCGCAAGGTCGACAAGCTCTCCGGCGGCCAGGCCCAGCGCGTCCGCTTCGCCCTCGCGACCGCCGGCGACAGCGGTCTGATCGTCCTGGACGAGCCGACCACCGGCATGGACGTCACCAGCCGCCAGGCCTTCTGGGCCACCATGCGCGAACAGGCCGACCAGGGCCGTACGGTCCTCTTCGCCACGCACTACCTGGAGGAGGCCGACGCCATCGCCGACCGGGTGCTCGTGCTGCACCGGGGCCGGCTGCTGGCCGACGGCACGGCGGCCGAGATCAAGGCGAAGGCGGGGGCGCGCAGGATCTCCTTCGAACTGGCCGCCGACGGCCCGGTCGACGAGGCCGCGCTGCGGCAACTGCCCTTCCTCACCTACTGCGACGTTTCGGGCCACACCGTGCGCATCCAGTCCACCGACGCCGACGCGACCGTCCACGCCCTCTACGGCCTCGGCCTCTACCCCCGCAACCTCGAAGTCGCCGGACTCGGCCTGGAGCAGGCGTTCGTCGCCATCACCGCAGCCGAGGAGGCGCGCCGGTCATGAACGGTCTCATCAAGCTGGAACTCACCCGCGCCCTGCGCAACCGGAAGTTCCTGTTCTTCTCCGTGCTCTACCCGTCGCTCCTCTTCCTGCTCATCGCGGGCAGCGCCGACGGCACCACGAAGATCGACGGCACGGGCCTGACCCTGCCGACCTACATGATGGTCTCGATGGCCTCCTTCGGCGCCCTGACGGCCGTCCTGATGGGCAACAGCGAGCGCATCGCCAAGGAGCGGGAGGGCGGCTGGGTACGGCAGCTGCGGCTGACGACACTGCCCGGGCACGGCTACGTCCTCGCGAAGACGGCCGGCTCGGCCGTGGTGAGCCTGCCGTCGATCGTGATCGTCTTCGTCGTCGCCGCGGTCGTGAAGGACGTACGGCTGGACGCCTGGCAGTGGCTCGCCCTCACCGGCGCGATCTGGGCCGGCAGCCTCGTCTTCGCCGCGCTCGGCGTGGCTCTCGGCTACCTCGCGAGCGGCGACTCGGTCCGCCCGCTCACGATGATCACCTACTTCGGTCTGTCCATCCTCGGCGGCCTGTGGATGCCGACGACGACCTTCCCGACCTGGCTCCAGGACATCGCCAAGTGGGTGCCCACGCACGCGTACGCTGCCCTGGGGCAGGCGATCGAGCAGAGCCGGGCACCCCATGCCAAGGACATCGCCGTCCTCGCCGTCTTCTTCGTCCTGTTCACGGGCGGCGCGGCCTGGCTGTACCGGAAGGACACGTTGAAGGCGTGAGCGGCACAGGCGTCGGCATCGGAAAGCGCCCGGAGAATCGCAAGCAACGCTTCGTCAAGCTCCTGTGGACCGGCATCTGGCTGGTGTACCTGAGCGCACCGGCGGGCGACCTGCTGCACGGCGGTCACAGCACGGGCGTGCGGATCCTCGGCTGGATCGGCCTCGCGGCGTTCGTCACCTGGTACATGCTGCTGCTCTTCCGCACGGGCCGCGGCGAACGCAACAGCGTCGTCCTCGCCTCGCTCGGCGTCCTCGCCGCCCAGTCCACGCTCCTGGCGCTCACCCTGGGCCGGGAGTGGCTCGTCCTGTTCGTGTACGTCTCCATCGCGTCCGGCGCGGCCCTGCCGCTGCGCATGGCCCGCTGGACGATCCCGGTCACCTGCGCGCTGATGAGCGTGATCGCGTTCGCGACCCCGGGCGGCAAGGCGTTCCTGGCCAGTCTGCTGATCCCGGCCCTGCTGGGCGGCTTCGCCATGACCGGCGTACGCGAACTCGTCCGCACGACGATCGCGCTGCGCGAGGCCCGTGCCACGGTCGCCCAACTGGCCGCCAACGAGGAGCGCCTGCGCCTGGCCCGCGACCTGCACGACCTGCTCGGCCACTCCCTGTCCCTGATCACCATCAAGAGCGAACTCGCGGGCCGTATGCTCCCCGGCCACCCCGACAAGGCGGCCCAGCAGGTCGCCGACATCGAGCAGGTCAGCCGCCAGGCCCTGGTCGACGTCCGGGAGGCCGTCTCCGGCTACCGGCGCCCGCGCCTGGCCGCGGAACTGGCCGGCGCCAAGGTCGCCCTCACGGCGGCCGACGTGGTCGCCGCACTCCCGGCCGAGCCCGACCTCACGGGCGTCCCCGAGGACAGCGAGACGGCCCTCGCCTGGGCACTGCGCGAGGCGGTCACGAACGTCGTACGGCACAGCGGCGCCCGGCGCTGCACGGTGGAGTTGCTGCGCCGCCAGACCCTCGACGGGCCCGTCCTGGAACTCTCCGTCGAGGACGACGGCTCCGGCGGTGAGGGCAGCGGCCCCGGGCACGGCCTGACGGGCCTCACGGAACGCCTGACGAAGGCCGGCGGCACCCTGGAGGCGGGCGGGACCCGGCACGGCTTCCGCCTCACCGCCCGCGTCCCGGTGGCGGTTTCGGCGCACGTAGGATCCGCGACATGAGCCTCACGATCAAGGTCCTCCTCGCCGAGGACCAGTCGATGGTCCGCGAGGCCCTCGCCGCGCTGCTCGGCCTGGAGGACGACATCGAGGTGGTCGCCCAGGTGGCCCGCGGTGACGAGGTCCTGGCGGCGGCCCGCGAGCACGACGTGGACGTGGCGCTCCTCGACATCGAGATGCCGGGCGCGACCGGCATCGAGGCGGCGGCGCTCCTGCACACGGAACTGCCGGCCGTGAAGCTGGTCATCCTCACGACCTTCGGCCGCCCCGGCTACCTCCGCAGCGCGATGGAGTCAGGCGCCGACGCCTTCCTGGTCAAGGACGCCCCGGCGGCCCAACTGGCCGAAGCGGTACGAAAGGTACTGGCGGGCGAGCGCGTCATCGACCCCACCCTGGCGGCAGCGGCCCTGGCAGAGGGCGCCAACCCGTTGACCGACCGCGAGCGAGAGGTGCTCCGGGCAGCGGAGGACGGCTCGACCAACGCCGAGCTGGCAGCGACCCTGCACCTGTCCCAGGGAACGGTCCGCAACTACCTGTCGACAGCGATCCAGAAACTGGCGGCACGGAACAGGGCGGAGGCGGTACGGATCGCGAGGGAGAAGGGCTGGTTGTAATCGCCGGGTGGGACAGCGCCCCGTAAGGGGCGCGGGGAACTGCGCGACCAGCCACGACGCAGGCGCGCCCGCGAGACGGCAACAACCCCCACGGCGCCTGGGCTGACCTTCAGTTCAACATCGCCCGAGCCGCCCGAGCCTCCCCCCGCACCCGCTCCGCCGCCCCCTCATCCACCGCACTGATCAACTCCGCGTACTCCTCCAACTCCACGGCCCCATCGACGAAGTCACCCCGCTGAACCAGCAACTGCGCCCGCTCAAAGCGCAACCGAGCCGGATGCGCCGGCAGCAACAGCGACAACTCGACCGCCCACAGGGCCACATCCGTCCGCTCGGGCCGGGTCGCGGCCCACGCCCGGATGTTGTTCAGAATCCGCAGCACCACGTCCAACGGATCGGCCGGCGTCAGCATCGACGGATGCAACGGCGCACCCGTGGCCCCCGCCACCAGCAACTCCGCGTCGCCCCCCGTCAACACCCGCCCGCCGTCGAACGGATCGGCGAGCACCTGGTCGTCGGTCGGCCCGAACCCCACCACGAAGTGTCCGGGCAGCGCGACCCCGTACACCGGCGCCCCCGCCCGCCGCGCCACCTCCATCCACACGACCGACAACAGAATCGGCAACCCACGCCGCCGCTGCAGCACCTCGTGCAGCAACGACGACTCCAGCCGCTGATAGTCCGCGCTGGAGCCGCGAAACCCGTACCGCTCCCCGAGCAGCTCCCGCAGAGCGACCGCCCAGGACCGCGGCCCGCCGGGCCGGAACGGCAGCCGCCCGGCCAGCGCGTCCAGCTCCATCTGCGCCGCGTCCATGCCCGCCTCGTTCAGCGCCCCGTCCGCCTCGGCCCCCACCAGCAGACACAGCGCGGACAGATCGGGCCGCTCGGACCGCGCCTCTTCGGCGAACCGCTGCCGCAGTTCGGCGGAGCGCTCGGGCGGTGGGGGGTTGGGGGGACGCATAGCTGGCTCGTGCCCTTTCACGGCGATCGGTACTACCGTCCGGCGCCGGTCGTGTCCGGCGTCTCCGGTTCGCGATAGTGGTGGTACGCGTGGTGCGCGGCGAACCCCATCCCGGCGTACAGCCCCCGTGCCCCCGCGTTCTCCGTCTCGACCTGGAGCCACGCCGCCGAAGCCCCCTCGTCCAGGGCCCGCCGGGCCAGCGCGGCCATCACCCGGGTGGCCAGCCCCTGCCGCCGCAGCGCCGGATCCACCTCGACGGCGGCGAACCCGGCCCACCGCCCGTCCACGACACACCGCCCGATCGCGGCGGGCGGCTCACCCGCAGCACCGGCGACCGTCGCGAACCACACCGACGGCCCGCTCCCCAGCACCTTCAGGGCCACCTCGCTCACCCCCTTGCGCTGATACCGCCCGAGCCAAGCCTCGTCCGCCTCCCGGGACAGCACCACCCCGGCACCCTCGGCCAAGTCCGCGACCGGAGCCAACGCCCCGATCCACATCTCCGCCGAGACCTCCCGCACCCACCCCAGCCGCTCCAGCTCCGCGCACAGCAGCTCCTGCGTGCCCTCGGCGCCGGTCGCGGTCTGCACGTACGCGGGGAGCCCACGGTCGCCGTACCAGCGCCGTACGGCATCGAGCGCGGCCGGCAGCGGCATCCCGGGGTCGCCCAGCGGCAGTGCCGAGTTCGCCCGGCGGGTGAACCCGGACGCGGCCCGCAGCTCCCACTCGCCGAGCCGCTCGCTCTCCACCGGCCGCCACGCGCGCGTGGCGACGTGCGCGAGTTCCTCGTACGAGGCTGCGGGCCCCCGGCGCCGGGCCGGGGCGGCGGGCACCACCTTGCCCGCCACCAGCGAAGATTCCGGAATGTGGACGGTCTCGCCACTCTTCCGTGTGATCAGGAGCACACCGTCGTCCCATGATGCGAGAACACCCACCGTGTCGGTGAACTTCTCACCCGGAACTCCAGGATCGCTCAAGCGCCGCACGGAGACTCGTTTACCCACGTCAGCAGCGGTGATTCGGACCTCGAGGCGTCCGTGTGCAGAGATTTCCACAGGTCAGTTCACCCCTCCTGTTCGGATCATGCCCAAGAACGGAGATACTAGGGGCGGGCATCGACGACGCCGCGCTCCCGCGCGCCAGGCGGCGGAGCCTGTGGAGGCCCGCCGGCGCCCTATCGAGGAGGAACGACAGCGTGACCTACGTCATCGCGCAGCCTTGTGTCGACGTCAAGGACAAGGCGTGCATCGAGGAGTGCCCGGTCGACTGCATCTACGAGGGCTCCCGGTCCTTGTACATCCACCCGGACGAATGCGTCGACTGTGGCGCCTGTGAACCGGTCTGCCCGGTCGAGGCGATCTTCTACGAGGACGACACTCCGGAGGAGTGGAAGGACTACTACAAGGCGAACGTCGAGTTCTTCGACGAGCTCGGCTCTCCCGGCGGCGCCAGCAAGCTGGGGCTGATCGAGCGCGACCACCCCTTCGTCGCCGCGCTGCCGCCGCAGAACCAGTAAGAGCGGCCCGCTACCCGCGCCGCCTCGGTCCCGTACGGCTCGATCACCCCTGATCGCTGTACGGGGCCGAGGCGTTTGCCGTACGTGTGCCGTACGAGAAAGTGAGCCAGACACCGTGTCCGCAGTCTCCGACCGCCTCCCCACCTTCCCCTGGGACAAGCTGGAGCCGTACAAGAAGACGGCCGCCGCGCACCCGGACGGCATCGTCGACCTCTCCGTCGGCACGCCGGTCGACCCGGTCCCCGAGCTGATCCAGAAGGCCCTGATCGACGCGGCGGACTCCCCGGGCTATCCGACGGTCTGGGGCACCCCGGCGCTGCGCGACGCGATCACGGGCTGGGTGGAGCGCCGCCTGGGCGCCCGTGAGGTCACCCACCGGCACGTCCTGCCCATCGTCGGCTCCAAGGAGCTGGTCGCCTGGCTCCCCACCCAGCTGGGCCTGGGCCCCGGTGACAAGGTGGCCTACCCGCGGCTGGCGTACCCGACGTACGAGGTGGGCGCCCGCCTCGCCCGAGCGGACTACGAGGTGTACGACGACCCGACCGAGCTGGACCCGCGCGGCCTGAAGCTGCTCTGGCTGAACTCGCCGTCCAACCCCACCGGCAAGGTCCTGTCGAAGCAGGAACTCACCCGGACGGTCGCCTGGGCCCGTGAGCACGGCGTCCTGCTCTTCTCCGACGAGTGCTACCTGGAGCTGGGCTGGGAGGCCGACCCGGTCTCGGTCCTGCATCCCGACGTCAACGGCGGCTCCTACGAGGGCATCGTCGCCGTCCACAGCCTCTCCAAGCGCTCGAACCTGGCCGGCTACCGCGCCGCGTTCCTGGCCGGCGACCCCGCCGTCCTCGGTCCCCTCCTGGAGATCCGCAAGCACGGCGGCATGATGACGTCGGCACCGACCCAGGCGGCCGTGATCGCGGCCCTCGGCGACGACGAGCACGTCCGCGTCCAGCGCGACCGCTACGCCGCCCGCCGGGGTGCCCTCCGCGAGGCCCTGGAGGGCCACGGCTTCCGCATCGAACACAGCGAGGCCAGCCTCTACCTCTGGGCCACGAAGGACGAGTCCTGCTGGACCACGGTCGCCCACCTCGCCGACCTCGGCATCCTGGTGGCCCCGGGCGACTTCTACGGCAAGGCGGGCGCCGACCACGTACGCGTGGCGTTCACGGCGACGGACGAGAGGGTGGCGGCGGCGGTGCGGCGCCTGGCGTAAGGGCGCAGGCACACAAAAGCCGACGGGGCCCAGGGAACTCCCTGAACCCCGTCGGCGGCTCAAGCCACGCGCGGTGACCGTCAGCCGAGCGGAAGCGCCTGCACCGGCAGCGACCCGGTCTTCGGCACGCCACCCTGCGTGGCCGCACCGGCCGCGTCACCGAGGACGGTCCCGACCGACCCGGCCACGCCCCCCGCGGTCTCCTGCGCCGCGGGCGTCGCCTTCTTCGCGACCTTGCTGCCGGCCTTGGCGGCGGCGGGCACCGCCTTCTTCGCCTTCGTCGCGGCCTTGCCGCCGGTCTTGGTCACCGTGCCACCGGCCTTCGTGGCGGTCGGCAGCGCCTGGTCGACCGCCGTGTCGACGGCACCGCTCGCGAGCCCGGTGGCGTTCTGAGCCGCACCCTCGACGACGCTCGTGTTGTCGACGGCGCTCAGTCCGCCGACCTTCGAGGCGTCGGGCAGTTCGGGGGCCGCGCTGGCGGAGCCGGCCGCACCGACCCCGGCAGCCGCTCCCGCAGCGACGAGCAGCGCGGCACGGGCGATCCGGCGGGTCAGGGGGAGGGACATGATGCTCCTTCGACGGGTAAGTCGGATGAGAACGATGAAGTGTCCAACCACGCCCGGCAGTTGACCGACTGGCTGTTGATCTCCGGGCTCGGACGCAGTGACTACCGCTCGAAGCCCGGGAAGGTTGCGGCGGCGCAACGTAAAGAGTTGGCAATGCGTCGCATTATCGCCTGCGGATAAAAACGGTCAAAACGCGTCCCGCAGGAATGGCTGCCGAATCCTTACAGCCCTTTGTTCTCAAGGTCTTTGGCGGATATGAGGGTGACTGCGGGAAATCCCCCGCACGTCGTCGTCGGCCGACACCCCGGGTAACCCGTGGGAGTGGGTTCCCGAACGGCTGCGCGCGCTAGTGAGTCATGACGATCCGGACCGAGTCCAGCCCGCCGCCCGCGCCCGAGGCACCCTGCCCGACGATCGCACGCCACTGGCTGTCGGTGTTCCCGGCGGTCCACTCCCGTCCGGCGTACGACACCCGCTGGATGTGCAGGTCGGAGGCGTTGGCCACGGCCCAGTGGGCCAGCTGCCATCCGCGCTCGCGGACACTGCGCCCGGCGCCGGAGCCCTTGCCGCCGGTCACGGGCAGCAGGACGGTCTGCCCGTCGCTCTCGACCACGGACGGAGTCGGCGTGGGCGTGGCCTTCGCGGAGCCCACCTCGGCGGCGGCCGACTGGAGCGCGTCCTGCCCGAAGTCTCGTACGAGCGCGGCCCGTACCGAGTCCGTACCACCGGCCGACGTGCCCCCGGGGAGCCCCTCGCAGGTCAGCGTCGCGGCCGAACGCCCGGTGAGGGCGGCGGCGAGCAGCGTCGCGTCCGGTTCGTGCTTGGCGTACGCCTCCGGATAGCCGCTGCGCTGGACTCGCTGGGCGGCGACGGTGAGCGGCAACTCCGCATAGCCGCGGACCTTGGCCAGGTGCTCGTAGAAGATGCCCGCCGAGTAGATCGGGTCCAGGATCTCCCGCTCGGTGCCCCAGCCCTGCGAGGGCCGCTGCTGGAACAGGCCCAGCGAGTCACGGTCGCCGTGGGTGATGTTGCGCAGGCCCGACTCCTGAAGCGAGGTGGCCAGGGCGATCGTCACGGCCCGCTCGGGCAGTCCGCGCCCGGTGCCGACGGCGGCGATCGTCGCGGCGTTCACCGCCTGCTCCGGCGTGAACTCGTAGCGCGCGCCGTCGCCGTCGTCCGAGACGACCGCGCAGCCCGGCGCCCCCGGGCCTCCGGTGACGTACTGCACCGCGAGATATCCCGCGACGGCGAGCAGGACCACGAAGGCCGCCCCGCGACGCAGGAGGCGGCCACGACGTTTCGGAGAGGCGGACGACTTCGGCACGCCCTACAAGGTAGCCGAGGTTACTGAGGAGTATGGGCTGTGTGGGAAAACGGAGTGCGGGCTGTGTGGGAAACGGAGTGCGGGCTGCGGGGAAAGTGGGCCGACAGGCCCGCGGCCCGGCGGGTTAGGGTCGGCACCATGGCCGACACCTCTCTGGACCTCACGCTGGACGCCGCGCAGCTCACCGCGCGGCTCGTCGACTTCCCCTCCGTCAGCGGCACGGAGAAGCCCCTCGCGGACGCCATCGAGACCGCCCTGCGCGCCCTGCCGCATCTGACGGTCGACCGGTACGGCAACAACGTCCTGGCGCGGACGAACCTGGGGCGTGGGGAGCGTGTGATCCTCGCCGGCCACATCGACACGGTGCCGATCGCGGACAACGTCCCGTCGAGGCTGGACGAGGACGGCGTCCTGTGGGGCTGCGGCACCTGCGACATGAAGTCGGGCGTGGCGGTCCAGCTCCGCATCGCCGCGACGGTCCCGGCCCCGAACCGCGACCTCACCTTCGTCTTCTACGACAACGAAGAGGTGACCGCCGACCTCAACGGCCTCAAGCACGTCGCCGAGAACCGTCCGGAGTGGCTGGAGGGCGACTTCGCGGTGCTGCTGGAGCCGTCCGACGGCGAGGTGGAGGGCGGCTGCCAGGGCACGCTGCGGGTCCTCCTCAAGACCAAGGGCGAGCGCGCCCACTCCGCGCGCGGCTGGATGGGCTCGAACGCGATCCACGCGGCGGCCCCGATCCTGGCCAGGCTGGCGTCGTACGAGCCGCGTTACCCCCTGATCGACGGCCTGGAGTACCGGGAGGGCCTGAACGCGGTCGGCATCTCGGGCGGCGTGGCGGGCAACGTCATCCCCGACGAATGCGTCGTGACGGTCAACTTCCGCTACGCCCCGGACCGCACCGAGGACGAGGCCGTCGCGCACGTCCGCGAGGTCTTCGCCGACTGCGGGGTCGAGGAGTTCGTGGTGGACGACCACAGCGGCGGCGCGCTCCCGGGCCTCTCCCACCCGGCCGCCGCCGCGTTCATGAAGGCGGTCGGTGGCACCCCGCGCCCGAAGTACGGCTGGACGGACGTCTCGCGTTTCTCCTCCCTGGGTATCCCGGCGGTCAACTACGGCCCCGGCAACCCGCACTTGGCGCACAAGCGGGACGAGCGGGTGGAGAAGGCGAAGGTCCTGGCGGGGGAGGAACGGCTGCGGGCGTGGCTCATGGCGTAGGACCGAGCCGGGGAATCACCGAGACCGTGCTGCACGGCGGTCATGCTCACGTCCCCCGTCTGTAACCCGCTTGGATCTACGCTGAGGTGGAACGACCTGCAAGACCCGCAGGCCCCGCAGTGGAGGGAGCGCACATGGCTACCGGTAACCCCGAGGGGAAGAAGCAGCCACCGTCGGAACAGCGTCTGGGACCGGTCCTGCGGAGGCGGGGCCAGGTGACGGCGAGTACGACCGATCAGCGGCTGCTGGACGCGGGCGGTCCGTCGGACTGGGTCCACACGGACCCCTGGCGAGTGCTGCGCATCCAGTCGGAGTTCATCGAGGGCTTCGGCACCCTCGCCGAACTCCCGGCGGCCATCAGCGTGTTCGGCTCGGCACGCACCCCGGTCGACTCGCCCGAGTACGACGCCGGAGTGCGCCTCGGCCGAGGCCTGGTCGAGGCCGGCTTCGCGGTGATCACCGGCGGTGGCCCCGGCGCCATGGAGGCGGCGAACAAGGGTGCGTGCGAGGCGGGCGGCATCTCGGTCGGCCTCGGCATCGAGCTGCCCTTCGAACAGGGCCTCAACCCCTACGTCGACATCGGCCTGAACTTCCGGTACTTCTTCGTCCGCAAGATGATGTTCGTCAAGTACGCCCAGGGCTTCGTGGTCCTCCCCGGCGGCCTCGGCACCCTCGACGAACTCTTCGAGGCCCTCACCCTCGTCCAGACCCAGAAGGTCACCCGCTTCCCGATCGTCCTGTTCGGCAGCGCCTACTGGGGCGGCCTGGTCGACTGGCTCAAGCACACCCTGATCGCCCAGGGCAAGGCCTCGGAGAAGGACCTGCTCCTGTTCCACGTCACGGACGAGGTGGAGGAGGCGGTGGCGCTGGTGTCGAAGGAGGCGGGCCGCTAGCGCGCGGCTGGGCCAGCCGGTCCGGCGAGCGGGGGCGCCTTCTCGGCGCCGGCCCGCGCATCTCATCCCGCCCGGTGTTCGGGGCCGAGGCCGCACGGTCCCGAGCACCTCGCCCACTCGCGAGCGGCCGTCACCTCGACGAGGGACCCGCGTGATTCAGCCCGTCTGGCGTTCGAGGATGAGGTCGCACCGTCCCTGGCCCCCACCCACCCGGTGGGGGCCGCAGACCGGAGGCCGTCACCTCTCGGTGTCGCCCGTGTATTTCAGCGCGGTCGGTGTCGCGGATGAGGACCCGCCGTCCCTGGCCCCCACCCACCCGCCGGGGGCGTGCCGGTGGAGCGACGGTTATTTCTAGGCGCCGGCCCAGGCATCGCAGCCCGTCCGGCGTTTGAGGACAAGGCCCGTTCAGGGCCGATGCGGGGGTCTGAGGGCGGCAGCCCCCAGAAGAGGCGCCCGGGGTCGAAGGGGCAGAGCCCCTGGAGGACGGGACGGGCAGGGGCGGCGGGGGCGAGGAAAAGGCGCCTACGCCAGCCCCCGCCGCGCCACCGCCGGAGGCCGGTGCCCGGCGATCGACGCCACCATGTCCAGGACTTGACGGGTCTCGGCGACCTCATGCACCCGGTACACCTGCGCTCCCAACCACGCGGACACCGCAGTCGTCGCCAACGTCCCCACCACCCGCTCCTTCAGCGGCGTGTCCAGGGTCTCCCCGACAAAGTCCTTGTTGGACAGGGACACCAGCACCGGCCACCCCGTCTCCACCATCTCCCCCAACCGCCGAGTCGCCTCAAGACTGTGCCGGGTGCTCTTCCCGAAGTCGTGCCCCGGATCGATCAGGATCGACTCCCGAGGCACCCCCAGCCCCAACGCCCGCTCGGCCAACCCCACCGTCACCCGCAGAATGTCGGCCATCACGTCGTCGTACGTCACCCGGTGCGGCCGAGTCCGAGGCTCCGCACCCCCCGCATGGGTACACACCAGCCCCACCCCGTACCGCGCGGCGACCTCCGCCAGCCCCGGATCCACCCCACCCCACGCGTCGTTCAGCAGATCCGCCCCCGCCTCGCACGCCGCCGCCCCGACCTCGGCCCGCCAGGTGTCCACGCTGATCACGACATCCGGAAACCGCCGCCGCACCTCGGCCACGAACCCGACGGTCCGCCGCGCCTCCTCCTCGGCGGTCACCTCGTCCCCCGGCCCGGCCTTGACGCCGCCGATGTCGATGATGGCCGCACCCTCCGCCACGGCCTGTTCCACGCGCGCGAGGGCCTGCTCGTCCTGGAACGTCGCCCCTTGGTCGTAGAAGGAGTCCGGGGTCCGGTTCACGATCGCCATGATCACCGGCTCGTGGGTGTCGAACTCACGCGTGCCCAGCCTGAGCATCCCCTGTGACCTCTCCTAGTACGTCCTGGCAAGTCGCCGGTCTACGGCCGCCTGCGACCCTAACTGTCAGAGTCGCATGGCACGATCGGACACTGACACACTCGACCGCACGCATTAACGGACCGTGGGGGCCACAGCGATGGTTATGTTCCTGTTCCTGGTCGTCGCGCTGGCCGTCGTGGTCGCCGCGGTGACGCTCGCCGTGGTGGGCGGCGGCGAGGGCGACGGCCCGCTGCCGGAAGCCGCGCCCGAGCGCCTGCAGGACCCGCTGCCGCCGGACCGCCCCGTCAACCGCGCCGACATCGACAGCCTCCGCTTCCCGCTCGCCGCCCGGGGCTACCGCATGGCCGACGTCGACGACGCCCTCAGCCGCCTCGGCGCCGAGCTCGCCGAGCGCGATGCCCGTATCGCCGACCTGGAGTCCGCCCTGGCCGGAGCCCAGATGGGGTCGGGAGGCCGGGTGCCGATGGAGAAGCCCGACCAGGAGGACCAGCAGTGAGCGACGGCACGGCCCTCGCCGGCCCGGACGGCGCCCTGCGCTGCCCCTGGGCCCTGTCCACCCCGGACTACGTGACGTACCACGACGAGGAGTGGGGCCGCCCGGTCCACGGCGACGACGCGCTCTACGAACGCCTCAGCCTGGAGGCCTTCCAGTCGGGCCTGTCCTGGATCACGATCCTGCGCCGCCGCGAGGGCTTCCGCGCCGCCTTCGCGGGCTTCGAGATCGCCAAGGTCGCGACCTTCACGGACACCGACAAGGACCGCCTCCTCGCCGACGAGGGCATCATCCGCAACCGTGCCAAGATCGACGCGACCATCGCCAACGCACGCGTACTGGCGGACTGGGCCCCGGACGATCTGGACGAACTGATCTGGTCCCACGCCCCCGACCCGACCACCCGCCCGGTTCCGAAGACCTTGGCGGACGTCCCGGCGGTCACACCCGAGTCGACGGCCCTGTCCAAGGCCCTCAAGAAGAAGGGCCTGCGCTTCGTGGGCCCGACGACGGCGTACGCCTTGATGCAGGCATGCGGCCTGGTCGACGACCACTTGGAAAGCTGCGTCGCGAGAAGCGCTCCCTGAGGAGCGCGGGACTGTATCGACTTGCGGCTACGCCGCGTGGGCGCGACCAGCCCCCACGCACCCGCAGCCCCCGATGGCGCCACCGCCCCGAACTCACCGGCCCAAGTACTTCGGCTTCTCCTTGTTGACGAAGGCCTGCACGGCGATCGCATGGTCCTCAGAAGACCCCGCCCGCGTCTGCAGCTCGTCCTCCTTCTCCAAGGTCTCCTCAAGAGAGTGCGACAGCCCGAACGCGACCGCCTCCTTGATCGCCCCGTACGCCACCGTCGGCCCCCCGGCGAGCGCCCGCGCCACCTTCTCGGCCTCCTCGCGCAGCTCACCCGCAGGCACCAGCCGGTTCGCGATGCCCAGCTCGTACGCCTCCTGCGCCTTGATGTTCCGCGGGAAGAGCAGCAGGTCGGCGGCCCGCCCGGGCCCCACGACCCGCGGCAGCGTCCACGAGATCCCGGAGTCCGCGGTCAGCGCGACCCCCGCGAACGACGTGTTGAAGGCAGCCGTGTCGGCCACGACCCGGTAGTCCGCGGCCAACGCGAACCCGAAACCGGCCCCGGCCGCCACCCCGTTCACCCCGGCCACCACGGGCTTCGACATGGACGTAAGGGCCTTCACGATCGGGTTGTAGTGTTCCCGCACCGTGCTCATCGTGTGCCCCGACCCCGTCTCCCGGTCGGAGATCAGCAGCCCGATGTGCTCCTTCAGGTCCTGCCCCACGCAGAACGCCCGCTCCCCGGCCGCGGTCAGCAGCACGGCCCGTACGGCGTCGTCACCCGCCGCGGCCTCGACCGCGTCCCGCAGGGCGACCTTGGCCTCGATGTTCAGCGCGTTCATCGCCTCGGGGCGGTTCAGCGTGATCGTCGCGAGTCCGTCGCTCACCTCGTAGAGCACGGTGTCGGCCATGGTGGATCCCCTCAGGTGTCGCGGCTCGGGGCGTACTCGTCGGTACGCCCTTGTCTGAAGGACAGCATGGCGGAGATCACCGGCAACAGCCCTGACCGGACGTGTGACCTGCGTCAAAGAATTCACGTCCGGTTCTGTTCGGTCCAAGCACGTGCGGTGGCGCAGTATCGCAGTCACATCGCCGAATTGAGTGGTTTTGCTCGCGCGCGTTGCCCAAGCGATGCCGACTGATGTTGGTCATCGGGTCCTGAGATGCGGGATAATGGCTTGGAAGCAATGTGTTCGATGCCGGTGTCGCGTGTCTCATGCCAGACGCGCGTGCCCTCCATGGGGCCGTCGGCTTTGACTATGAGCTGGTTTCAGGAAGGGGAACGAGCATGGCGGCCATGAAGCCGCGGACGGGCGATGGCCCGCTCGAGGTGACCAAGGAGGGGCGGGGCATCGTCATGCGCGTTCCGCTCGAAGGCGGCGGTCGGCTCGTCGTCGAGTTGACCCCTGACGAGGCCGATGCACTCGGCGATGCCCTCAAGAAGGTCGTCGGCTGACGCGGAAGCGACCCTACCCTTTCGGCTGCCCCGGCATCGCACATGGTGCCGGGGTCGCTGTTTGTCGGGGTATGTCTGCGGCTATCTTTTGACCGCGCACAGCAGGCCGTCCCCGACCGGCAGCAGCGACGGCACCAGCTCCTGGCTCTCGCGCACCGCGCGCAGCAGCTCCCGGATGCGTATGACCTCGGTGGGCTGTGGGCCCGAGTCCACCGTGCGGCCGTTGGCGAAGACGCCCTCGAAGACGACGAGGCCACCCGGACGCAGCAGGCGCAACGATTCAGCGAGATAGTCGAGGAACTCCAGCCGATCGCCGTCGCAGAAGACGAGGTCGTAGCCGGCGTCCGCGAGGCGGGGAAGGACGTCCAGGGCGCGGCCCGGGATGAAGCGGGCGCGGTTGCTGGCGAAGCCGGAGGCGCGGAAGGCCTGGCGGGCGAACTGCTGGTGCTCGGGTTCGGGGTCCACCGTGGTCAGGACGCCGTCCGGGCGCATGCCGTGCAGGAGATGGATGCCGGAGACGCCGGTGCCGGTACCGATCTCCGCCACCGCTTTCGCGTCCACCGAGGCGGCCAGCATCCGCAGCGCGGCGCCCGTGCCGGGCGACACCGAGCGCAGCCCCGCCTCGCGGGCCCGGTCGCGGGCCCAGCGCAGGACTTCGTCCTCGGCGACGTAGGCGTCGGCGAACGCCCAGCTCGTCTGCCGGTTGCCGGTAATGGCCCTCTCCTGTCCCCGTGGTTGCCTGGGCGTGACTGTATCCGTTGCGGGCGGGAACCCGCAGATGGGACCGGGCGTTTAGAGAGGTGGGAAGACGAGCGGGGGACACAGTTGGATCACGATGACGAGCGAGACCGCGAGCAAGTGCTGACGCAGGCCCACCAGCCCTATCAGCCCAGATCAAATTCTCGTAAAACCGCTTATCCGGAGCTAACGGGCGAGGTGGCTATGGTAGGGGCTCCACTGGACACCACCAGAGCCGACAGGGGAGGTGCGGCTGCGCCTGTGGATCGGGGAGGAGTGCTGCGGCGCTTTCTCGGATCGGCGGGCAGGCCGAAATCCGTGAACGACACCGCTGACCACAGCCACGCCGGCGACTTCGCCCAGACCGCGACCTTCTCCACCGACGCGGACGGGCAGGCGTGGACTCCGCCCACCTGGGAGGAGATCGTCAGCACGCACAGCGGCCGCGTCTACCGCCTGGCGTACCGCCTCACCGGCAATCAGCACGACGCCGAGGACCTCACCCAGGAGGTCTTCGTCCGCGTCTTCCGCTCCCTGTCGACCTACACGCCGGGCACCTTCGAGGGCTGGCTGCACCGCATCACCACCAACCTCTTCCTGGACATGGTCCGCCGCAAGCAGCGCATCCGCTTCGACGCGCTGGGCGACGACGCCGCCGAGCGGCTGCCCAGCAAGGAGCCCACACCCCAGCAGGTCTTCAACGACGCCCACTTCGACGCGGACGTCCAGCAGGCCCTCGACACCCTCGCGCCCGAGTTCCGTGCCGCCGTGGTCCTGTGCGACATCGAAGGGCTGTCGTACGAGGAGATCGCCGCGACCCTGGGCGTCAAGCTCGGCACCGTCCGGTCCCGAATCCACCGAGGCCGCTCGCAGCTGCGCAAGGCCCTCGCCCACCGCTCGCCGGAGGCGCGCGCCGAGCGCCGCTCCTTCGTGCCGCGTGTGGCCGCACTGGGGGGAGGGGGCGCGACCGCGTGAGTGGCTCCCGACCCAACCCCGCCGAACGGCTCCTGGCCGAGCAGCACCTTGGCGACCGACTCTCCGCCCTTGTCGACGGAGAGCTCGGTCATGAGACGCGCGAGCGTGTCCTGGCCCACCTGGCGACCTGCGCCAGGTGCAAGGCCGAGGTCGACGCCCAGCGCCGACTGAAGAACGTCTTCGCGGAGGCGGCCCCGCCCCCGCCCTCCGAGAGTTTCCTCGCCCGACTTCAGGGCCTCCCCGGGGGAGGTGACCTCGACGGCGGCGGCTCGCCGCTGGGCGGGGGAGGATTCGGCGGACTGTCCGGGCGGCCTGGCACCACCGGGGTGTTCGGGGTGAACCGGAGCGACCGCTTCGAGTTCGGGTACGTCCCGTCGCGTTCGCACGCCCCCGCGCTTCCCACCTCCGACCGCGGCTTCCGCACCCATCCCGTGGCCCGTCAGGACGCGGATCGCTCCGGGTCCTCCCGTATGCGGTTCGCGTTGGTCGCGGCGGGTGCGGTGTCCCTGGCCGCCATCTCGCTGGGCGGTGTCACGACGAGCGCACCGACCGACGCGGAGGCACGCGGCGGCTCGGGCGGCAGCAACGCGACGCCGGCGCGGACGCAGGGCACGGGTGCCGCGACGGCCCCCGACAACCAGCGCCGCCGTGGCGTCGGCCCGCTGCTCGCCCAGGGACAGGGCCAGCGGACGCTGGACACGCCGGCGACCTCGACCGAGGTGTCGGCGCCCCTGTTGCCCGGGATGCCGGCCCAGCACCCGGACGACCAGGAGATGCACACCCTGACGGCGCCCGTGGTGGCCGGCGCGGCCGCCATGTCCCCGCTCATACGCCCGCTCAGCGCGACCCCGCCGCTCACCCTGGCCTCGTTGTCCACGGCCCTTGAGATCACGTCGACCCCCGACCTGCTCTCCGTACCCGTCCCCGACGCGACGTCATCGCCCTCCCCATCCCCCTCCGCCTCTCCCGCCACCGGTCGCTGACCCGGCCTCTGCGCAGCGGCCCACGAACCTGATTGAATCCGGGGTGGGCCGCGCCCCGGCCCGACGGCCGGGCGCGGAGTCGACGAACCGCGGCAGCCGTTGACGCCGCGTGCCGGATGGGGGAGGGAGCACGACGAGGTCGCCGGTTTCCTGAGGGAACTTGAGCGCGACAGCGCAGAGTTGAGTAGGCATTCGGGCACCGGGACGTTCCCGGTGGCGGCCTGCCGAGGAACCAGGGCCGGGAAGCCGGCAGGTCAATCGCGGGATCGCTGTCCGGCGCCGTCGTCGTCGCGGGCTGCGGAACGACGGGCGATCGGCCGGGTCCCATCGGATACGGCGGATTGCGAAGCGTCCTACTCGGGGAATGGTCAGCAGCGAGCAGGAAGCAGAGCATGAACGAGGGGAAGCCCGCGAAGGCGAAGTGGTGGAACCGACCTCGGCCGCAGGAGCCGTCGGCCCAGGCGGAGGACACGGAGCCAACGCCGGACGGGACGAGCGCGACGGCACCGGGCGCATCGGACCCGACCGGGCCCACGGCACCGGGGAGCACCGGCGAGCGGGGCCTCGGTGATGCGACGGACGGCGACTTCGAATGGGCGCGGCCCGCTGCGCGCACGGCCGACGACGCGGCTTCGCACGAGGGGGACTTCGAGCTTCCCCGTCCCGCGGCGGGCGGTAGTGGCGGTGACGTGGCCTCCGCTGGGACCGAGGGTGACTTCGAGCTCGCTCAGCCTGCGGCGCGTGGTGGTGGCGTGGCCTCCGCTGAGGCCGAGGGTGACTTCGAACTCGCTCGGCCTGGTGTGGGCGGCAGCGAGGGAGGGGTGGTTTCGGCCGAGGGTGACTTTGAGCTTGCTCGGCCTGTTGTGAGCGGCGGTGTGGGTGACGTGGCGTCCGCCGAGGGCCCCGGGCCCGTCGACGTTCCCGCAGAGCCCACCGACGCACGCCCCAAGCCCCTGCACGACCCCGACCCCTACAGCACCCCGCCCTACGGCGAGCCCGGCCCCTGGGCGCCCGCTCCGCCGGTACAGCACCCGGCGACCACGCCCGCGCACGGGACGGCCGTACCACCCCCACCCCCGCACGCCACCTCGGCACCCCCACCCGGTCCGCCCACCCCGACGCACAGCGCCCCGACCGCGGCCCACGGCACGCCGGCGCCCTCGGCAGCGCCGGCCCCGGCGGGCAGCGTGAGTGCCGCGCCGCCGAGCTCGGCCCCCGGCGTCGCGGCGTCGGCCCCGGTCGGTGTGGCCGTTCCGCCACCGAGCTCGGCCCCAAGCGCTCCGGCCCCGGCCCCGACAGCCGGCGTACCCGCTCCGGCACCGCCCCCAGCCCCTGGCGCTCCCGTCCCCGCATCAGCCCCCGGAATCCCCGCCCAGGCGGCACCCCCGGCGGCCGACCCCCTCGCCCAGATCCCCCCGGCCCAGCCAACCCCCGTGTCACCGGCGCCCCTGACCACCCCCTGGCAGAACTACGACCCCTGGGCCTCCAACCCCCACCCCGGCGCCCCCCTCCAACAGAACGGCGCCGCTGTGGTCACCGAGCAGCAACGGCGTAAGCGGGGCAAGAAGGTGATCCTCGTCGGGGTCCTGCTGATCGCGCTTGTGTCCGGAGGGGTCGGCGGTGTTGTCGGGGCGTATCTCGAGCGCAACGGTGGTGTGGGGGAGCTGGAGCTGCCGCAGGCCGGGGCCGAGTCCAGTGGGCGTGCGCCGGACAGTGTCGCCGGGATCGCCGCTCGTGCCCTGCCCAGCGTGGTGACGCTGCATGTGAGCGGGAGCGAGGAGCAGGGCACCGGGACCGGATTCGTGCTCGACGACCAGGGCCACATCCTCACCAACAACCATGTCGTCGAGCCCGCCGGGGACGACGGCGAGATATCGGTGACCTTCCACAGCGGAGACACCGCCAAAGCCACCGTCGTCGGACGGGACGGCGGCTACGACCTCGCCGTCGTGAAGGTCAGCGACGTCAAGGGGCTCACGCCCCTGCCGCTCGGCAACTCCGACAACGTCCAGGTCGGCGACCCCGTCGTCGCCATCGGCGCCCCGTTCGACCTGGCGGGCACCGTCACCTCCGGCATCATCAGCGCCAAGGAGCGGCCCATCACGGCCGGCGGGGAGAGCGGCGACGGAAGCGACGTGTCGTATGTGGACGCGCTGCAGACCGACGCGCCCATCAACCCCGGCAACTCCGGCGGCCCCCTCCTCGACGCGCGAGCCCGGGTCATCGGCATCAACTCCGCCATCCGTTCCGCCGACAGCGGCTCCGACCTCGACGGCGGCCAGTCCGGCTCCATCGGCCTCGGCTTCGCCATCCCGGTCAACCAGGCCAAGCGTGTCGCCGAGGAGCTGATCAACACGGGTGGGGCGACCCACCCGGTGATCGGCGTCACCCTCGACATGGACTACACCGGCGACGGCGCCCGCGTCGGTGCCAAGGGCGGCGACGGCGGCCCCGCGGTCACCGAGGGCGGCCCCGGCGCCAAGGCCGGTATCAAGGCGGGCGACGTCATCACCGAGGTCGACGGCCAGCGCGTCCACTCGGGCGAGGAACTCATCGTCAAGACCCGTGCCCACCGCCCCGGTGACCAGCTCGAACTGACCTTGGAACGCGCCGGCAAGGAGATCACGATCTCGCTGACGCTGGGCTCATCGAGCGGGAACTGAGCGAGGGGCCAGACTCACAGAAACCTCACAGTGCAGACCGCGTCACCGCCCGACACGGGCCCTGACAAGGCAAACAACCCGGAAAACCCCACGCCCACCCGCATTCGGAGGCCTCGGGACAGTACCGGTCGTAGCGGATCGCCGGGTACCGTGGATCCGGCCCGGACCACGGAAGACCCGCAAGCGACCACCGAGGGCCACCGAGGACCGCGGACCGCGGACATCGCAAGGAGCTTCAGGTGTTCAATGACATAGGACCGCTCGAGCTGGTGACGCTCATCGTCCTCGCCGTGCTCGTCTTCGGTCCGGACAAGCTCCCGAAGCTCATCCAGGACGCCACGCGGACGATCCGCAAGATCCGCGAGTTCTCGGAGAGCGCCAAGCAGGACATCCGGTCGGAGCTCGGCCCGGAGTTCAAGGACTTCGAGTTCGAGGACCTCAACCCCAAGACGTTCATCCGCAAGCAGCTGGACAACGACGAACTGGGGCTGAAGGAGATCCGCAACGGCTTCGACCTGAAGAAGGAGATGGCCGAGGTCACCGACGCCGTCCACAGCCGTGACTCGGAGTTGTCCGCGTCCTCCTCTTCGGCCTCGTCGTCGCCCTCCTCCGGCGGCAGCATCGACATGACGAAGAAGCCCGAGAACCCCCGCGACGAGCGCCCGCCGTTCGACGCGGACGCCACCTGAGCCGTACGAACACGGGCGCGGAACACCGCTCGTACGTGACGCTTCTCATACTCCGCCTGGGTCGCACGCGGCCTGAACCCGCCCCCTGGGCGCCCCGCGCGCCGGGCGGTTTCCCTGCTGCTCGTAGCGGTGTGGCTATGCTGCCGAGTTGTTGTACGGGCCGCGCCTGAATGAGTAGGGCCGCCCGAAGGGGGGCGGGCCGGCTGGCCCGGCGAGAGCGAGGAGGCGTCCGGGCACATGGAGACGACGAGTCAGACGACGAGTCGGGCAGTCGCGCAGGCACCGGCCGCGGAGAGCGGACAGCAGGTCCCCTCCGCCCGGCGCACGGTGGACGGCTACCTACTGGCGCCCTTCCCGTGGTACGGCCTCGACGAGGCCTTCACGGGGCCGCGCTGGCTGATGCAGGTCGGCACGGCGGCCGACGGGGCCGTGGAACACGGATCGATCGGACACGGTGACGAGCCCTCCGTACGGAACGAGGCGTCGGAGGACCGGGAGAAGTTCGCGGTCGTGGTGACCGTCGCGGCGAATCCTTCCCGCAGGAGCGCCGACGGTACGGGGCTGCTGGAGGCGACATCGGTGTCGTCGGCGGCGTGGCTCGCGGGGGTGGGGCTGCTGTCGTTCACGTGGCCCGGCCAGATGGACCATTCGCTGCGTGACGACTGGCTGGACCAGCAGACCGAGACGGCGTGGGCCCTTGCCGACGACCTGGACGGTCCGGACTGGTCGACGCTCTCCCTGCCGGTGGACGGCGTACCGACGCCCTTCCGCTACCGCGAGTCCGAGTTCGGCTGGGTACTGGCCGGCTCGACTCAGGAGGGCGTGCATGTGGGGGCGTACGGGAGAGGCATGAGCGCGTACGGCTTGGGCTTCGCCATGATCAAGGACATCGCGGCGTACGCCTAGGTCCCGCCCGTACAAGGACAGAGTTACGACGATGGGGGCGCCGTCCGGTGAGACGGCGCCCCCATCGTCGTACAGGAAAACGTCGTACGGGAATCAGAACTTGTTGCGCGGCGTGATGCCCAGCGACAGGCCCGACAGGCCGCGCTGGCGTCCCCCGAGCTTCCCCGCGATCGCTCGCAGCGCGGAGCCCGCCGGGGAGTCCGGGTCCGTCAGGACCACCGGCTTGCCCTCGTCGCCGCCCTCGCGCAGGCGGACGTCGATGGGGATGCTGCCGAGGACCGGGACGTTCGCGCCGGTGGTACGGGTGAGGCCGTCGGCGACCGTCTGACCGCCGCCGGTGCCGAAGACGTCGACCATCTC
This sequence comes from Streptomyces sp. cf386, assembly GCF_900103585.1. GTDB lineage: Bacteria > Actinomycetota > Actinomycetes > Streptomycetales > Streptomycetaceae > Streptomyces. The sequence goes on along the minus strand of NZ_FNHV01000006.1, from coordinate 343,284 downwards.
GTCGCAGTGCGGGCAGGGCAGGCCGGACATGTTCTCGACCACGCCGACGATCTTCTGGTGGGTCTGGACGGCGATGGAGCCCGCGCGCTCGGCCACCTCGGCCGCCGCCTGCTGCGGGGTCGTGACGACCAGGATCTCGGCGTTCGGGACCAGCTGGGCGACGGAGATCGCGATGTCGCCGGTGCCCGGCGGGAGGTCGAGGAGCAGGACGTCCAGGTCGCCCCAGTACACGTCCGCCAGGAACTGCTGGAGCGCGCGGTGGAGCATCGGGCCACGCCAGACCACCGGGGCGTTGCCCGGCGTGAACATGCCGATGGAGATGACCTTCACGCCGTTCGCGGACGGCGGCATGATCATGTTCTCGACCTGGGTCGGACGGCCGTCGGCGCCCAGCATGCGCGGCACGCTGTGGCCGTAGATGTCGGCGTCGACGACGCCCACCTTGAGGCCGTCGGCGGCCATCGCGGCGGCCAGGTTGACCGTCACCGAGGACTTGCCGACACCGCCCTTGCCGGAGGCGACCGCGTACACGCGGGTGAGCGAGCCGGGCTTGGCGAAGGGGACCTCGCGCTCGGCGGTGCCGCCGCGCAGGGCGTTCGCCAGCTCTTTGCGCTGCTCGTCGCTCATGACGTCGAGCGTGACGTCGACGCGGGTGACGCCGTCGACCCCGGAGACCGCGTCCGTCACGCGCTGCGTGATCGTCTCGCGCATCGGGCAGCCGGAGACCGTCAGGTACACGGTGACCGCGACCGCTCCGTCCGCGCCGATCTCCACCGACTTGACCATCCCGAGCTCCGTGATGGGTCGGTTGATCTCCGGGTCGTTCACCGTCGCCAGTGCTTCGCGCACCGCGTCTTCCGTAGCCATAAGGACGATGGTACGGCGCGGTAGCCATCCGCCGGAAAGCCCGTCAGCGGTCGTCTACGTCACGTCCGCGCGACCGATCTGCCGGGAATACCCCGGGCTCGCGGTGGCCGTTGTGCCGCTCCTCCAGCTCCTTCGTCAGATCCTGCAGCTCCGAGCGCATCCAGTCACGTGTGGCGACCTCGCCGAGGCCGATGCGCAGCGCGGCGATCTCGCGGGTCAGGTACTCGGTGTCGGCGATCGACCGTTCGTTCTGCTTGCGGTCCTGTTCGAGGTTGACCCGGTCCCGGTCGTCCTGCCGGTTCTGCGCGAGCAGGATCAGCGGGGCCGCGTAGGAGGCCTGCAGGGACAGGGCCAGGGTCAGGAAGATGAACGGGTACTCGTCGAACCGCAGATCGCTGGGCGCCGCGATGTTCCACAGCACCCACAGGATGATCACGACCGTCATCCAGACGAGGAACCGTCCGGTGCCGATGAAGCGGGCGACGCGCTCCGAGAGCCGTCCGAAGGCCTCCGGATCCCACTCCGGCAGGATCCGGCGGCGCGGCGGGCGGGGTTGGTCGAGGCGCGTGCGGGGCGCCCGGTTGGTCGCGGTGGCGCCCGCCGGCATGCGCTCGCGCGTGCCCTCGCGTTCATGAGCCATGGGCGGTCACCTCCTCGCCCGTGTCCTCGTCCAGGTGGAACTCCGTCTCCCGCCAGTCGTCGGGCAGCATGTGGTCCAGTACGTCGTCCACGGTCACCGCGCCCAGCAGCGAACCGGACTCGTCGACGACGGGCGCCGCGACCATGTCGTACGTCGCGAAGAACCCGGCGACGACCGGCAGCGCGGCGTCCGGATCCAGCGCCTCCAGGGCCTCGTCGAGCAGCGCGCTGACCAGGGTGTACGGCGGGTCGCGCAGCAGGCGCTGGAAGTGGACCGTGCCCAGGTACTTGCCGGTGGGCGTCTCGTCGGGCGGGCGGCAGACGTAGACCTGGGCGGCGAGCGCGGGGGACAGGTCGGGGTTGCGGACGCGGGCGAGGGCGTCGGCGACGGTGGCGTCGGGGCGCAGGATGATCGGCTCGGTGGTCATCAGTCCGCCGGCCGTGTGCTCCTCGTACGCCATCAGGCGGCGCATGTCGGCCGCGTCGGCGGGCTGCATCAGGCTCAGCAGCCGCTCCTGCTCCTCCGTGGGCAGCTCGCCGAGCAGGTCGGCCGCGTCGTCCGGGTCCATGGCCTCCAGGACGTCGGCGGCGCGCTCTTCCTTCAGCTTGAAGAGGATCTCGATCTGGTCGTCCTCGGGGAGCTCTTCGAGGACGTCGGCGAGGCGGTCGTCGTCGAGGGCGGCGGCGACCTCGGCACGGCGCTTGGGGGAGAGGTGGTGCAGGACGTTGGCGAGGTCGGCGGGGCGCAGCTGCTCGAAGGTGGCCAGCAGGCTCTCGGCGCCCTGTCCCTGCTCCTCCAGGGAGAAGCCGGTGACGGCGGACCACTCGACGGTCAGCGACTCCCCCTTGGCCCGCCGGAAGGCGCCGCTCTTGCCGCCCTTGCGCACGAACACCTTGTCGATCTCCCAGTCCCGACGGGCCGGTCGCTGCTGCACCGACAGATCGAGGACGGTGACCTCCTCGCCGCTCTCGACGAGCGTGACGCGCCGGTCGAGCAGCTCGCCGAAGACGAGGCGCTCGGTGGGGCGCTGCTCGAAGCGGCGGACGTTGAGCACGCCGGTGGTGATGACCTGGCCGGACTCGACGCTCGTGACGCGGGTCATGGGCAGGAAGATGCGGCGCCGGGTGGACAGTTCGACGACGAGGCCGAGCAGCCGTGGGGGGCGTCGGCCGACGCGGAGCATGACGACCAGATCGCGGACGCGGCCCACCTGGTCGCCGTTCGGGTCGAAGGCGGCGATGCCGGCGAGGTGCGAGACGAAGATCCGGGGGGCGCCGGCTGCCATCGCTGCGGCTCCTTTGCGTGCGGGGTGTGCCGTGGTGCTGGTGCGGTTCCGTGGGCTGGGCCGCATATCCGAATTGCCCGCTCGGGTGGGCTTCAGGCTAGCCCGTCCGGATCCGATATGCCCTGGTGAGCGGTACGGACGGACTGGCTCCGCCCGAGCCGTGAGGCCCCGGTACGCTGCCGTACGCCGCTGAGGTCCCACAACAGAAAGGCAGCCCCACCTGTGACTGCGATTCCCCAGGGTCGTGCGCGCCGGGCCGCGCTGTTGAGCGCCGTGTGCGCCCTGGTCGTGTCGGGAACGGGGCTGACGGGATGCAGTGAGGACCCCGACGAGGGCACCAACGGGGTCGGCAAGCTGCCGGCCGCCGAGATCCAGCGCAAGACCCGTACGGCAGCGGACTCCGCCGACGCGGTGCGCCTTTCGGGCAGCGTGGTGACCAGTGGGCGCACCTACAAGCTCGACATGCAGCTGAAGGCCGACGGGGCGACGGGATCGGTCACCTCGCAGGGAGCGACGTTCCAGCTGCTGCGGATCGGTGAGCGGCTGTATCTGAAGGCCGGCGCCGGCTTCTGGAGCGATGCGGGGGCGACGGGCGACGGCAAGACCGACGCCGCGGCCGTGGACAAGCTGGACGGCAAGTTCGTGAAGGTGCCGCAGGGCGATCCGTCGTACAAGAAGTTCAGCGGCTTCACTGAGAAGGGCGTACTCCTCGACGGCCTGCTGACCCTGCACGGCACGCTGGCCACCGACGGCCACCATGAGCAGGCGGGCACCCGCGTCATCCGCATCACCGGCGACAAGGGCTCCGGCGGCACCCTCGACGTCTCCCTGGAGGGCACCCCGTACCCTCTGCGCCTGGCCCGAGCGGGCGGTGCCGGCACCCTGACGTTCTCCTCCTGGGGTAAGGACTTCGCCCTGAAGGAGCCGCCCAAGGGCGAGACGGTCGACTACGGCAAGCAGCTGCCGACGTCCTAGGCGCCGGGCGGGCTGTCGGCTGCGCCCGCTCGTGCCTCTTCGGCTACTTCCGCTTGCGCCGCTTCATCAGCAGCTTCGGCAGCCCTGCAGGAATCGGCTGCCGGGTCGTCGCCGACGTCGGCAACGGGGCCTCGGCTAGGTTGCCGTCGGGCAGGGGCGCCGTAGTGCCCGTCGGCTCCAGGCGGATCACCCGGCACTCGCGGGCCCAGCGCTCGGGCATCGCCTCGCCGTCGTGGGCGTTCAGGCGCTTGCCCTTGAGCTCGCCGACCGTCGTGTCCCACCGCTCGGTACCGGACGTCAGCTCGACGACCTTCGCGGACCAGGAGACCAGCCGGCCGCCCTTGTCCTTGCTGCGGACCGTCACCTCGGCCTCGGCCCCGTCGACCAGCCCCGGCAGCGGCTGCTCGCCCGGACCGTCGCCCACGACACACGCCGCACCCTCGTGCCACACGTGCCACAGAGCGCGGGCCGGGTGACCAGGCCCCTTGACCCAGATGAGGCCGGACTTCTTGGTGGCCTCCTCGACGAGGGCCTGGTCGAGCAGCTCGCTTGTCATGGCCCAAGCCTATCCAGCCGTGTCAGGGCCGGTCAGAGCCATCCGTTCCGCTTCAACGTGCGGTGGATGCCGAAGCAGAGCAGCGCCGTGATCCCGAGCACCACCGGGTACCCGAACTTCCAGCGCAGTTCCGGCATGTAGTCGAAGTTCATCCCGTACACACCGCACACCATCGTCGGTACGGCGATGATCGCGGCCCACGAGGTGATCTTCCGCATGTCCTCGTTCTGCGCGACGGACGCCTGCGCCAGGTTGGCCTGGAGGATCGAGTTCAGCAGCTCGTCGAAGCCGATGACCTGCTCCTGTACGCGGGCCAGGTGGTCGGCGACGTCCCGGAAGTACTTCTGGATGTCCGGGTCGACCAGCCGCATCGGCCGCTCGCTCAGCAGCTGCATGGGGCGCATCAGCGGTGCCACCGCCCGCTTGAACTCCAGCACCTCGCGCTTGAGTTGGTAGATCCGCCCCGCGTCCGTACCGCGCGGCGAGCCCTTGCGCCCCGGCGAGAAGACCTCCGTCTCCACCTCGTCGATGTCGTCCTGCACCGCGTCGGCGACCGCGATGTACCCGTCGACGACATGGTCGGCGATGGCGTGCAGCACGGCCGAGGGGCCCTTGGCGAGCAGCTCGGGGTCGTCCTGGAGGCGGTGGCGCAGCGCCCGCAGCGAGCCCTGCCCGCCGTGCCGGACGGTGATGAAGAAGTCCCGCCCGGTGAAGCACATGACCTCGCCGGTCTCGACGATCTCGCTGTTGGCGGTGAGTTCGTCGTGCTCGACGTAGTGGATGGTCTTGAAGACGGTGAAGAGCGAGTCGTCGTAGCGCTCCAGCTTCGGGCGCTGGTGGGCCTGCACCGCGTCCTCGACGGCCAGCGGGTGCAGCCCGAACTCGCTCGCGATACCGGCGAATTCCGCCTCGGTCGGCTCGTGCAGGCCGATCCAGACGAAGCCGCCGTCCCGGCGCACCCGGCGCATCGCCTCGTGCGGGGTCAGGGGCTTCGGGGTCTCGACCCGGGCGCCGTGCCGGTAGACGGCGCAGTCGACGACGGCCGAGGGCGTCCCGGGGTCGCGGGTGGTGTCGTAACTGCCGTTGTCCTTGCGCAGTGAGACGCGGGACGGGCGGACCACGGCACGCAGGTCGCGGATCATCGACATGAGCAGGCTCCTTCGCGACGGGCAACGAAGCGTGGAGAACCACTGGACGGTTGGAACTGCCCGGAATGGGGACGTCCTGACCTCAGGATGTTTGGCACGTCCACAAAGCGGGGAGCACCGCACCGTCGCGGTGATGGGCTTCGTTGCTGATTCAGATCAGACCGATCAGGCAAAGCGAAACGAAGTGCTCTTCCGTGTGAGGACGCGAGCGTGAAAGGCGGCGGTCAGCCGGAGGCGGAACAGCCGAATCAGCTACATCAGCGGCGGGAAGAGCGAGTGGTACTACCAGGTCGACTTCGATCCATGACAGCCCCACCTCCTCCGGCCGGTCCCTCGTGAGGGACGTTCCATACCCCGTTCGGGGTTCCCCGTAGGGGAGTCGAACTCAGCGTTGGGACTCGATCGCAACGCTTCTGCATGCTGTCCCGAACACCGGGCAAGAGTATCAGCCGACTGAAGTGTCAAGGCGCTGCTTTGCCCGGTACTGACGAGTCCTATGCTCGCCGCATGGCTGATGTTCTTCCTCTGGTCGAGGCCCGGTTGCGCTCCGCGCTGGGCGAGCCGGACGCGCGCGCGGCGGTCACCTTCCTCGGAACGGACCGCATCGAGGTGCTCCGTTTCCAGGAGGGCGACGTCGTTCGCTACGCCACGCTCGGCATGTCCGCGCAGCCCATGAACGACCCCACCGCGATGGTCGCCGACCCGGTCAAGGGCGCCCGCGCCGAGCTGATCCTCTCGGTCCGCTCGGGCCTCGCCGACACCGACAAGGTGCTTCGCCCGCTCGCCGTGCTCGCCGCGTCCCCGCAGGTGGAGGGCGTGATCGTGGCCCCGGGTGCCTCCCTGGACGTCGGTGATCCGCTGTGGCCCGGCGCCCCGTTCACCTCGGTCCTGGTCGCCGAGCCGGGCGGCCTGGTCGAGGACCTGGAACTCGACGAGCCCGCCGACCCCGTGCACTTCCTGCCGCTGCTCCCCATGACCCCGAACGAGGCCGCCTGGAAGCGCGTGCACGGCGCCCAGGCCCTCCAGGAGCGCTGGCTGACGAACGGGACGGACCTCAGGGATCCCGCCCGCACGTCCGTCCCGCTGGAGTGAGCGACGCGTGAGGAACCTCACCAACCAGTGGCTGAAATGCATCAGTTGGCGAACACGGTGACGCTGTCCTCGGTCGCGTGCTTTGTCTCCGGTTCCTCGGCTTCGTGCAGGAGGGACTTCCGCCGTACGACCACCACGAGCGCGCCCGCCACGGCCGTGACCGCCGCCACCACGAACGGGATACGGAGGCTGTCGGTCCACTCCTCGATCCTCGGGGCGAAGAAGGGCGCGGCCGCCGCCGCGAACCAGCGCACGAAGTTGTAGCCCGCGCTCGCCACGGGGCGCGGGGCGTCCGAGACGCCGAGGGCCAGCTCCGTGTAGACGGTGTTGTTCACGCCGATGAACGCGCCGGACAGGATCGTGCAGACCACGGCGGTGGTGTGGTCGCCGTAGCCGAGGACCAGCACGTCCACGGCGAGCAGCACCAGCGAGCCGCCGAGCACCGTCAGCGATCCGAACCGCCGCTGCATGCGCGGCGCCACGATCACCGAGAACACGGCGAGCAGCACACCCCAGGCGAAGAACACCGCGCCCGACCGGTACGGGCTCATGTTCAGCACGAACGGTGTGAAGGCCAGCACGGTGAAGAACGTGTAGTTGTAGAAGAACGCCGAGACCGCCGCGGACGCCAGGCCGCCGTGGCCGAGTGCCTTGATCGGGTCCAGCAGCGAGGTCTTGCGGGCGGGCTTCGGCTGCTCCTTCAGGAACACCGCGATGCACAGGAAGCCGACGGCCATCAGGAAGGCCGTACCGAAGAACGGGTAGCGCCAGCTGGCGTCCCCGAGCAGCGCGCCCAGCAGCGGCCCGCACGCCATGCCGAGTCCGAGGGCGGACTCGTACAGCAGGATCGCCGAGGCGCTGCCGCCGGCCGCCGCGCCGACGATGACGGCGAGGGCGGTGGAGACGAAGAGCGCGTTGCCGAGCCCCCAGCCCGCCCGGAAGCCGACCAGTTCGCCGACTGATCCGGACGTGCCCGCGAGCCCGGCGAAGACGACCACGAGGGCGAGGCCGAGCAGCAGGGTCCTGCGGCCGCCGATCCGGCTGGACACGAAGCCGGTGACCAGCATCGCCACCGCGGTGATCAGGAAGTACGAGGTGAAGAGCAGGGAGACCTGGCCGGGTGTGGCGTTCAGGCCGCTCGCGATGGACGGCAGGATCGGGTCGACGAGTCCGATGCCCATGAAGGCGACGACGGATGCACCTGCCGTCGCCCAGACGGCCTTCGGCTGTCGCGGAAAAGTAGATGGCATATACACATATTAAGTTAGATAGGCTAACGATGCAAAGCGCGGTCGGCTTTCTCGGTGGACGGGTTCCGTCCGGACGGGTGATCGTCCTTGACGTGGCGCAGAACGGGTAGGACCGTGGAGCCCTATGAGGGGCGAACCCAGTTGCCCGAAGTGTGGTGGCCGGGTCAGGGCTCCCGGACTCTTCGCCGACACCTGGCAATGCGATGTGCACGGCACCGTGCATCCGGTGCAGCCCGTGATCCCGCCCAGCGTCGAGGCCCTCGGTGTGGTCGTGCATCGCACGCAGGTGCCGGTATGGATGCCGTGGCCGCTGCCGATCGGCTGGCTGTTCACGGGTGTCGCCAGCGCGGGCGACGACCGCAGCGGTGGCCGCGCGACCGCCGTGGCCTGCTCCGGACCCGGTCCGCTCGGCGGCATGGGCGAGATGATCCTGGTCGCCGAGGAACTCGGCGTCGGCCTCGGCGCGCGTTACGCGGGCACCGACGGGCCGGACCCGGGGCCGTACATCAACGTCGAGAAGCCGCCGCAGGCCAAGGTGCTGGCCGCCGGGCGTCCGACACCGCTGTGGCATGTGTCGGGTACGCCCGACGATCGTGCCGTGTTCGCGGGGGAGGCGCTCGGGATGTGGCTGTGGGCGGTCATGTGGCCCGAGCAGTCGGGGTTGCTGATGTACGACGAGCTGGTGCTGACGGATCTGCGGGATGCGGGGGCGGAGATAGAGCTGGTGCCTTGTGGGGCGTTGTCGCCGCGCTTGCTGGGGCCCTAGGGGCGGGTCGAGGGTCTGCGCCCGGAGTCCCGGGACTGGGCTGAGAGCTCATGTAGGGGGCGCTGCGGCATTTCGGGTGTGACAGGGGTCGTTGAAAATCCGGTTATCCTTGAGCGTCCCCATCCGTGCCGTCCCCGACTGGAGTCCGCGTCGTGCGCATTGACCTGCACACCCACTCCACCGCTTCCGACGGCACGGACACCCCGGCCGAGCTGGTGCGCAACGCCGCCGCGGCCGGGCTGGACGTCGTGGCGCTCACCGATCACGACACGACCCGTGGACACGCAGAGGCGATCGCGGCGCTGCCGCAGGGGCTCACCCTCGTCACCGGTGCCGAGCTGTCCTGCCGTATCGACGGCATCAGCATGCACATGCTGGCCTACCTGTTCGACCCGGAGGAGCCCGCGCTGCTCGCCGAGCGGGAACTGGTGCGGGACGACCGGGTGCCGCGGGCCAAGGGCATGATCGCGAAGCTCAACGAGCTGGGCGTGCCGGTCACCTGGGAGCAGGTGCTGCGGATCGCCGGCGACGGGTCCGTCGGCCGGCCGCACGTCGCGTCCGCGCTGGTCGAGCTCGGGGTCGTACCGACCGTGGGTGACGCCTTCACCGAGGACTGGCTGGCCGACGGCGGCCGGGCCTTCGTGGAGAAGCACGAGACCGACCCGTTCGAGGCGATCCGGCTGGTCAAGGCCGCCGGCGGCGTCACCGTCTTCGCGCACCCGGCCGCGAGCAAGCGGGGCCGTACGGTGCCGGAGTCCGCGATCGCCGAGCTGGCCTCCGCCGGGCTCGACGGCATCGAGGTCGACCACATGGACCACGACCCCGACACCCGTGCGCGGATGCGCGGGCTCGCGAAGGAGCTCGGGCTGCTGGCCACGGGGTCCAGTGACTACCACGGCAGCCGCAAGACCTGCGTGCTCGGTGAGTACACGACGGACCCCGAGGTGTACGGGGAGATCACGCGGCGGGCCACCGGAGCGTTTCCCGTCCCGGGGGCCGGCGGGGTCTAGGCCGGTCACCTTCACGTTCGTTCAGAGGCACCCGGCGCTGTCGGCTCTGCCCACCCGTTCCTCCCCCAGTGCCTCAAGGGCCTGGGGGGACCCCAGGGAACGACTGCCCACAGCGGTAGCGGCACGGCGCGGCCCAGCGCTTCGTGCCTGCCATCGCGCGTTTCGCTCACTCCTCAAGGCTCCCCTCCCCATGTTCGATCTCGCCGTTTTCGGCTCCCTCTTCCTGACCCTCTTCGTCATCATGGATCCTCCCGGGATCACCCCGATCTTCCTCGCGCTCACCTCCGGCCGGCCGGTCAAGGTGCAGAAGCGGATGGCCTTCCAGGCCGTCTGTGTGGCGGGCGGGGTGATCGCGGTCTTCGGGCTGCTCGGCCATCAGATCCTCGACTATCTGCATGTCTCCGTCCCCGCGCTGATGATCGCGGGCGGACTGCTGCTCCTGCTGATCGCGCTCGACCTGCTCACCGGCAAGACGGACGAGCCGAAGCAGACCAAGGACGTCAACGTCGCCCTCGTACCGCTTGGCATGCCGCTGCTGGCCGGGCCGGGTGCGATCGTGTCCGTCATCCTCGCCGTGCAGAAGGCCGACAGCGTGGCCACGCAGGTGTCGGTGTGGTCGGCGATCCTCGCCATCCATGTGGTGCTGTGGATCGTGATGCGGTACTCGCTGCTGATCATCCGGGTCATCAAGGACGGAGGCGTGGTCCTGGTGACGCGGCTCGCGGGCATGATGCTGTCGGCGATCGCCGTGCAGCAGATCATCAACGGGGTCACGCAGGTGATCCAGGGCGCCTGAGCCTGACGTATGCGCGAAGCCCCCGCACGGCCGTGGTGCCGTACGGGGGCTTCGAAGCTTCTGCGGTGATTCGCGTCTGTTATGAGGCCGTGGTCTCGGCCGGTCGGATCCACAGCCGCTGTCCGATCGCGGCGGCCTGCTGAACGATCCGGTTGACGGAGGCGGCGTCCACGACGGTGCTGTCCACGGGCGTGCCGTCGACCTCGTCGAGTCGCATGATTTCGAAGCGCATGGCTTCTCCCTTCGTCTGGTCATCCTCCTGAGGAGAACTACTTGGTTACACACGTAGTCAACGGGTTGCGTGTTACAAACATTCCCTACGCTAAGGAAATTTTTCGAACGGCTAACTACTGACCGGTAAGTGGTTGTCGAGGGATCAAGAGGAGACCGACCGGGACCGGTTGTGTTCGCAGCGTGACCGCCAGGACAATGGAGCCGATGAACGACGACCTCGCGGCACTCGCCGCCCGCATCGACCACACCAACGAGCTGCTGCAACGCATGCTCGCCGAGGTGGCGAAGACGCCCTCGACCCATGCGATCTTCGTCGACGCGGGCTATCTGTACGCCGCCGCGGGACGGCTGGTCGCCGGGACGGAGGACCGTCGGGCCTTCGATCTGGACGCCGAGGGGCTCATCGAGGCGCTCATCGACAGGGCGCGCACGATCTTCGCGGACAGCAGGCTGCTGCGGGTCTACTGGTACGACGGTGCGCGGCGCCGTATCCACACGGCGGAGCAGCAGTCGATCGCCGAACTCCCCGATGTGAAGGTCCGCCTCGGCAACCTCAACGCCAACAACCAGCAGAAGGGCGTCGACTCACTGATCCGGACCGACCTGGAGTCACTGGCCAGGCACCGTGCCATCAGCGACGCGGCCCTGCTCGGCGGCGACGAGGACCTGGTGTCGGCCGTCGAGGCCGCGCAGGGGTACGGCGCGCGGGTGCACCTGTGGGGCATCGAGGCGCCGGAGGGCCGTAACCAGGCCGAGCCCCTGCTCTGGGAGGTCGACAGCCAGCGCACCCTCGACCTCGACTTCTTCAAGCCGTACGTCTCCCGCCGCACCGCTGCCGCGTACGAGGCGGCGGGGGCGGCCCGGCCGACGCGGGAGGATGTCCGCTTCGTCGGCGCCCAGATCGCGGCGAAGTGGCTCGCGGCGAGGGGGCGGGAGTCGCTGGTCGAGCTGCTGCCCGGGCACCCGTACCTCCCCGGCTCGGTGGACCAGGACCTGCTGGTGGAGGCGGAGGGGCTGCTGCAGTACTCGCTGCGCGGACAGGCGGATCTGCGGCGGGCGTTGCGGGACGGGTTCTGGGAGCACCTTCAGGCGCAGTACTAGCCGTTCTGCTCGGAACTAGCCGTTCTGCTCGGAACTAGCCGTTCTGCTCGGACCGTCCGGCGACGCCGTTCACGCTGTCCCAGAAGTCGGCGACGGCCTGGGACGTGCGCAGGGGCTGGTCGGCGTTGGGGGAGTGCTCGGCGCCGGGGATGACCGTGCGGCGGGCCTTCAGGCGCGCGGCCATGTCGTCGAGGACCGGAACCGGCCAGGTGTCGTCACTGGCGCCCGACAGGACGTGGAACGGGAGCGGGAGGGCCGCGAGTTCGTCGACCCGGTCCGGCTCCGTGCACAACTGACGTCCCGTGGCGGTGAGTTGGGCGGGCTTGGTGCCGAGCCAGCGCCGGCGCAGCAGTTCCGGGCCGCCGATGCCGCGCGCCGGGCCGCCGACCTCCTCCGGCGGTCCCATGGCGAGGATCGCCTCCCAGGTCTCCTCCATGGTCATCACCGCGAGCGCGTCCCGCAGCAACTTCACGCGCTGCTGCTGGGAGTCGGAGATCTGGGCCGGTCCCGATGCCATGAGGGTGAGGGAGCGGAACGGCGCGTGGTCGCGGAGAACGGTCGCGCGGGCGATCTGGCCGCCCAGGGAGTGGCCGAGGAGGTGGAGGGGGGCGTTGTCCGTGCCGAGGGCTGCCGCCTGGGCGAGGACGTCCTGCGCCAACTCGCTCCGCGTGTAGGCGGATTCGTCGTCCTCCGGTCCGTCCGACTCATGCTGTCCGCGTCCGTCGACGGCGATGCTGCGGTAGCCGCGCTCCGCCAGCGGCTCGTGCATGAGCGTGAAGTCCTCCTTGCTGCCCGTGAATCCGGGGAGCAGCAGCGCGACGCCTCGTGGTTCGACGCCGGGGGCGGCGGGGTGGTCGACGACTGCGAAGGTGCCGCGAGAGGTGTGCAGGGGGTAGGCGCGGGCGTTCGGGGGCGGCGTGGAGGCGGGTTGGGTGGTCACGGGGGGAGGGTAGCGGGTGGGGGCGGGCGTGGGGTGGGCCGGTGCCCATGCCGACGGCCCGGCCCCACACGAGGTGGGACCGGGCCGTCGTACGGGAGATCAGCCCTCCGTGGGCTCCGCGGCAGCCGTGGCCTTGCGGGTGCGGCGCACCTTGGGCTTGGCCTCGGCCGCGCCGTCGGCGGCCTCCACGGTCGCCGCCGCCTTGCGGGTACGGCGGCGCGGGGCGGGTGCCTCCGTGGCCTCCGGCTCCTGGGTGGCCTGGGCCGGGATGTCGGCGGTCGCCGCGGTCTTGCGGGTGCGGCGTGCCTTGGGCTTGGCCTCGATGGCCTCGGCCGTGTCCACGGCGGACTCGGCGGTGGCCGCGGCCTTGCGGGTGCGCCGGGGCTTGGCCTCGGCGGCCTCCGGCTCCGCGACGGTCGCTGCGGCCTTGCGGGTACGGCGCGGCTTGGCCTCCACGGCCTCGGCCGTGTCCACGGCGGTGGCCGCGGCCTTGCGCGTACGCCGGGGCTTCGCCTCCACGGCCTCGGCCGTGTCGACGGCAGCCTCCGCCGCGGCGGTCGCCTTGCGCGTGCGGCGTGCCTTCGGCGCAGCCTCGGCGGCCTCCGGCTCCTGGGTCGTCTGGGCCGGGATGTCGGCGGTTTCGACGGTCGCCGCGGTCTTGCGGGTACGACGTGCCTTCGGCTTGGCCTCCACGGCCTCGGCCGTGTCCACGGCGGTCTCCGCGGCGGCGGTCACCTTGCGGGTACGACGTGCCTTCGGCGCGGCTTCGGCGGCCTCCGGAGCCGCTTCCGCGGTCTCCGTGGCAGCGGTCGCCTTGCGGGTGCGGCGTGCCTTCGGCTTGGTCTCGGCGGCCTCCGGAGCCGGCTGTACGGCCTCCGTGGTGCCCTCGGCCGTGGCGACCGCGGTCTCCGCCGTGGCCGCCGCCTTGCGGGTGCGGCGGCGCGGCTTGGCGGCCGGAGCCTCCTCGGGCTCGGTGGCCTGCGGAGCCGTGGCAGCCTCGGACGCCTGAACGGCCTCCGTGACCTTCGCGGCCTCCGTCTCCGGCGTCGCCCCGGCGTCAGCCGAAGTCGCCTGCGGCTCCGCCGACTTGCGCGTCCGGCGGCGTCGTGGCTTGGCCGGGGTCTCCTCGACGGTGTCCAGGGACGGGCCCTCCGCCGTCGCGACGGCTGCCTCCGCGGGGTCCGCGGACGTGGCCGTCACGGCAGGTGCCTGCTCCGGCGTCGCCCCGGCACGGGTGCGGCGCCGACGGCGCGGGGTGCGAGGCGCGGTGACGGCCTCGGCGGTCTCCTCCGGAGTGCCGGCACCGGCGGCGGGCGCCGGTGTCCCGTCCAGTGCGGATCCGCCGCGCGTACGGCGACGGCGACGCGGCGTACGCGCCGGGCGCTCGCGGTCCGACGACGCCTGGGAGTCGTCCCGGCCGCCACGGCCACCGCGACCGCGCGCACCGCGCCCGCCGGTCTCGCCGAGATCCTCCAGCTTCTCCGCCGCCAGCCCGGCGCGCGTGCGCTCCGAGCGGGGCAGGACGCCCTTGGTGCCCGCGGGGATGCTCAGTTCCTCGAAGAGGTGCGGGGACGTGGAGTACGTCTCCGGCGGGTCGTTGAAGTTCAGCTCCAGCGCCTTGTTGATGAGCTGCCAGCGCGGGATGTCGTCCCAGTCGACGAGCGTGATCGCCGTACCCGTGTTGCCCGCGCGGCCCGTACGGCCGATGCGGTGCAGGTACGTCTTCTCCTCTTCCGGCGACTGGTAGTTGATGACGTGCGTCACGCCCTCGACGTCGATGCCGCGCGCGGCGACGTCGGTGCAGACGAGGACGTCCACCTTGCCGTTGCGGAAGGCACGCAGCGCCTGCTCGCGGGCGCCCTGGCCGAGGTCGCCGTGGACCGCGCCGGAGGCGAAGCCGCGCTGCTGGAGCTGGTCGGCGAGGTCTGCCGCGGTGCGCTTCGTACGGCAGAAGACCATGGCCAGTCCCCGGCCGTCGGCCTGCAGTATGCGCGCGACCATCTCCGGCTTGTCCATGTTGTGTGCGCGGTAGACGTGCTGCGCGATGTTCGCGACCGTCGCGCCCTCGTCGTCCGGCGCGGTGGCGCGGATGTGGGTGGGCTGCGACATGTAGCGGCGCGCGAGGCCGATGACCGCGCCCGGCATGGTCGCCGAGAACAGCATGGTCTGGCGGCGGGCCGGCAGCATGTTGATGATCTTCTCGACGTCGGGCAGGAAGCCCAGGTCGAGCATCTCGTCGGCCTCGTCGAGGACGAGCGCCTTGATGTGCTTGAGGTTGAGCTTCTTCTGGCCCGCGAGGTCCAGCAGTCGGCCCGGGGTGCCGACGATCACGTCGACGCCCTTCTTCAGGGCCTCGACCTGGGGCTCGTAGGCCCGGCCGCCGTAGATCGCGAGAACGCGGACGTTACGTACCTTGCCCGCGGTCAGCAGGTCGTTGGTGACCTGCGTGCACAGCTCGCGCGTGGGGACGACGACGAGCGCCTGCGGGGCGTCGGTGAGGGACTCGGGCTTGGCGCGCCCGGCCTCCACGTCGGCGGGGACGGTGACGCGCTCCAGGAGCGGGAGGCCGAAGCCCAGCGTCTTGCCGGTGCCGGTCTTGGCCTGGCCGATGACGTCCGTGCCGGAGAGGGCGACGGGGAGGGTCATCTCCTGGATGGGGAAGGGGTTGACGATGCCGACGGCTTCAAGGGCCTCGGCGGTCTCGGGAAAGATCCCGAGCTCTCGGAAAGTCGTAGTCAGGGTGCTGCCTCTTCTGTGTACGCGGTGCGAGGCGAGCGCGGGGGTCTTTGACGGACCGTGCCGGGGGACGTCGGCTGCCGTACGGTCGGGCCGTAAGGCACGGGACCACTGCCGACGCTCTAGCGCTCGTACCGCTGAGGGTGTCCCTCCGGTCGTCGTACGCACAGTGCCGTACGGCCGGGGAGGGCTGTCGGGTCGGAGCCGATCGGGCCACCGACCGGGCATCCTCATAACGTGCGGCCCGTCGAGTACATCAAGGTACTCAGCGGGCGCATTACCACCATACCCCGGAAACGCGCACATGCGATGGCCGAATTGGTCACGTAGTCGGCGTCACAGTGATTGACCAGGGACTTCCGTGACACGGTGAGCGGGCTATTGTGCGCTTCATGACGACGCCTGACAACACCCCTGACGCCGCTGACACCGCTGACTCCACCGTCGAACACACCGGGGTCGCCGCCCAGGACTGGGCGCAGGCCTCCGCCGATCCGCAGTACCGGGCCGCTGTCGTGGACCTGCTCGGCGCGCTGGCCTACGGGGAGCTGGCGGCGTTCGAGCGGCTGGCGGAGGACGCCAAGCTGGCGCCGACGCTGGCGGACAAGGCGGAGCTGGCGAAGATGGCGTCGGCGGAGTTCCACCACTACGAGAAGCTGCGGGACCGGCTGACGGAGATCGGGGCCGAGCCGACGGAGGCCATGGAGCCGTTCGTCGCCGCGCTGGACGGGTTCCACAAGCAGACGGCGCCGTCGGACTGGCTGGAGGGGCTCGTCAAGGCGTACGTCGGTGACTCGATCGCCAGTGACTTCTACCGGGAGGTCGCGGCCCGGCTCGACTCGGACTCGCGGGGGCTGGTGCTGGCCGTGCTCGACGACACGGGGCACGCGTCGTTCGCCGTGGAGAAGGTGCGGGCGGCCATCGATGCCGATCCGCGGGTGGGTGGGCGTCTTGCGCTGTGGGCCCGGCGGCTGATGGGGGAGGCCCTGTCGCAGTCCCAGCGGGTGGTTGCCGATCGGGATGCGCTGTCCACGATGCTGGTGGGTGGGGTCGCGGACGGGTTCGATCTCGCGGAGGTCGGGAAGATGTTCTCGCGGATCACTGAGGCGCACACCAAGCGGATGGCTGCGCTGGGGCTCGCTGCCTAGGGCGCGGTCCCGCTCTGGGGGCTGCCGCCCCCAGACCCCCGCTTCGGCCCTTGCGGGGCCTTGTCCTCGAACGCCGGACGGGCTGACATTGCCTGGACCGGCGTCGAGACGTGGCCGTCAGGCTTCCGGCGGCCGGTCGTCCTCAGGGTCTACGCGGTCGCCGAGTGTCGGCTCAGTCTTCCCGCGGGGCGTACCAGCAGGGAGAGAGAGGCGGCGGAGACCACTGCCGAGCCGATGAGGATCACGAAGAGGTTGCCGAAGTCCAGTGCGGTGTGCGTGATGAAGGCGCCGAAGAGGGCGCCGGCGACACCTGTCGGCAGGACGAGGGAGCGGGTGGGCAGGCGGTGCGGCATGCGGTGGGCCGCGGCCAAGGCCAGCGCCAGGCCTAGGATCGCGGAGCTGAGCGCTTCCAAGAGCATGTTGGGGTCCCTCCCACATGGCCGACCTGCTCGAAACGGTCGTAGGCCGTCATACCCCTGACCTGCGGAATGCAATCCTCCTCTGTGATCGACTTGTGAGCCATCCGTGGAGACGGATACGGAGACGGATACAGAGACGGGAGGGGCCCGGCGACCGTTGGTCGCCGGGCCCCTCCCGTCTTGCTCTGCCTGCCGCTGCTGGCTACAGCGCGCCGAAGCCCACCTTGCGCGGGGCCGGCTCACCGAGCTCCACATACGCGAGACGGTCGGCCGGGACCAGGACCTTGCGGCCGTGCTCGTCCACGAGGCTCAGCAGCTGAGACTTCCCGGCCAGCGCCTCGGACACCGCCCGCTCGACCTCCTCGGCACTCTGACCGCTCTCCAGAACGATCTCGCGGGGCGCGTGCTGCACGCCGATCTTGACCTCCACGGCTATGTCCCTCCGACGGTCAGTGAAGTGCGCGACCTTTACGCGCCGTACCCAGCACACATTAGCCCGGTGAGGGGACGTACACCCTCCGCCCAAGAACGCCAGGAGCGAACAGTGGACGGGAACAAACGCCCCGCACACGCGCGTACGCGTCGGCCGCGCTCAGCGGCGCGGGCTCAGTGGTGCTCGATGCCGTGCAGCGGGAAGCCCGCGATGCCGCGCCACGCCAGGGACGTCAGCAGCTGCACCGCCTGGTCGCGCGGCACGCTGCGGTCGCTGTGCAGCCACGATCGGGCCACCACCTGGGCGAGTCCGCCGAGGCCGGAGGCGAGCAGCATCGACTCCGCGCGCGAGAGGCCGGTGTCCTCGGCGATGACCTCGCAGATCGCCTCCGCGCACTCGTTCGTGACCTTGTCGACGCGCTCGCGCACCGCCGGCTCGTTCGTCAGGTCCGACTCGAAGACCAGGCGGAAGGCGCCGCCGTCGTCCTCGACGTACGCGAAGTACGCGTCCATCGTCGCCCGCACGCGCTGCTTGTTGTCGGTCGTCGACGCGAGCGCGTTGCGTACGGACTGGATGAGGGACTCGCAGTGCTGGTCCAGCAGCGCGAGATAGAGGTCGAGCTTGCCCGGGAAGTGCTGGTAGAGCACCGGCTTGCTCACGCCGGCGCGCTCGGCGATGTCGTCCATCGCTGCAGCGTGGTAGCCCTGCGCGACGAACACCTCCTGGGCAGCACCCAGGAGCTGGTTCCGTCGGGCACGGCGCGGCAGGCGAGTGCCCCGCGGGCGTGCCGCCTCTGTCTGCTCGATGGCTGTCACGCCGCCTCCCAATGTCGTCCACATGCGGTGTGCGCCGCGTCGCCATCGTACTTTTCGGTAACCCGGGTGTGCGCGGTGCGAGCGCAGAATTTCACGGACCGGACAGCGACGAAAGCCCCGCAGAAGGTTTGAAATCGGGGTGAAGCGGTCAGCAAGCGGTCTCTTTCCTGCTCAACGGCATCACTTTCTTGCTCAACGGCCGCACAAGTGCGCACATGTCGCCGGTGGCCGTCGTCGATTCACCGGTAGTCGTCCTCGTCGATGGAGACGACGCGGGCCTGTTCGATCAGATCGGCCTCGTTGGCCCGGTCCTGGTTCGCGCCGGTCGGCCGGTCGTCGCGATCGAGCCTGACATCGGCGTGCTGTTCGGCCGCGTCGGCCGCGGGGGCCTCGACGTCGTACTCCTCGGCTTCCTCGGTGTCGTCGTCCGTGAATGTCTCGGGGTCGGTGGGATCGACGGCCATGGCGGGCTCCCTTCCTGGAACGTCCCCGTGGGGCACGACGTCCATGGGTGAAGCAGGGGTCCACATACGGGTGCCCTGCGTACGAGCCTAGGAGACACCGGTTCGGGACGCTATGCGATCCGCGGGGTATATGCGGGGGATTTGCGGGCGATTCCGGCGTGCCCCGCATGGCCGAATGTTTGCCATGTACGTGCCGAGTTGTGATGGCGAACACATGAACCATGGCGTGATCGTCTCGTAACATTGCCGCATGTCTTCGACCGAGCTGCCGTCCGTGTCGGCCGCCAATGTGCTCCCCAAGGTGGCGACCGTAAGGGTCGCCGAAGGGGAGCGGCTTCGATCGGTCGGGCTGCCGGGGATCACGCTGACGGTGCGTTCGAGACCGCCCGCGCGCGAGGGGCTTCCGCCCGCGCTGTACGTCCATGGGCTCGGCGGCTCCTCGCAGAACTGGTCGGCGCTGATGCAGCAGCTCGAGGGCCACGTCGACGGTGAGGCCGTCGACCTGCCGGGCTTCGGAGACTCGCCACCGCCGGATGACGGCGACTACTCGATCACCGCGCACGCACGCGCGGTGATCCGCTATCTGGACGCCTCCGACCGCGGCCCCGTCCACCTCTTCGGCAACTCGCTCGGCGGAGCGGTCACGACACGGGTCGCCGCGGTGCGCCCCGACCTGGTCCGTTCGCTCACCCTCGTGTCGCCCGCGCTGCCCGAGATCCGCGTCCAGCGCACCGCCGTGCCCACGGCGCTGCTCGCGGTGCCCGGCGTGACGGCACTCTTCACCCGCTTCACCAGGCAGTGGACGGCCGAGCAGCGGGTCCGTGGCGTGCTGCACCTGTGCTACGGCGACCCCGGGCGGGTGTCGTCCGAGGCGCTCCGCAACGCGGTCGAGGAGATGGAACGGCGACTGCAACTGCCGTATTTCTGGGACGCGATGACGCGTTCCGCGCGCGGACTGGTCAACGCCTACACGCTGAGCGGCCAGCACGCGCTGTGGCGCCAGGCCGAGCGGGTGCTGGCGCCGACGCTGCTCATCTACGGCGGCCGGGACCAGCTCGTCGGCCACCGCATGAGCCAGAAGGCCGCGCGCACCTTCCGTGACTCCCGCCTGCTGAGCCTGCCGGAGGCCGGGCACGTGGCGATGATGGAGTACCCGGAGGTGGTCGCCCGGGCGTTCCGGGAACTCCTCGCGGAGGCGGTGGAGTCGGACGCCGACCCGCAGGTCGCGGGCGAGGACGACGCCGTCACCGAGAGCGCGGGGAGCTGAGGCGCGACGTGGGACGGCACAGCCGCCGCGGTTCCGCCGCCAAGCGGGACACCGCGGACACAACTGCACGACAGGGCTCTCGGGGAGCACAGCCGGAGGCGGGCGCGGACCGGCGGGGACCGTCTGCGCCGGGCCCGGGCCCCGGCCCTGGCAGGGCTCCGGCTTCCCGGCCGGGGATGGCGCCAGGGGCGGGCCAGGGAGCTTGGCCGCAGTCCGGTGGTCCGGGCGGGCCAGGTGGCCCCGGCGGACAGCCCGGTGGGCCCGGCGGTCGCCGGGTGCCAGGCCAGGCGCCCGGCCGGCCGGGGATGCCGGCGGGTGGGCCCCCGGCGTACGGAGGGCGTGGCTTCCAGGACGGCACTCCCGCGCAGGGGGTACCGCGGCTGCCCGACGGGACGCCTGCGCACGGCTTCCCGGGGTTCCCTGACGGCACGCCTGCCCATGGCTTCCCGAGGTTCCCCGACGGCACGCCCGCGCACGGCTTCCCGGGGCTGCCCGACGGCACGCCCGCCCATGGCATGCCGAGGTTCCCCGACGGCACGCCCGCGCACGGGGTCCCCCGTCTCCCTGACGGCACCCCCGCCCATGGCACCCCTCTGATACGCGGCGGCCACCCCGAGCAGCGTGAAGCCGGTGGTGGCTGGGGCGAGTTGAGGGGGCAGCCCGGGGTCGCCCAGGGCGGTCCCGCGCCGGCCGGCGCTCCGCCCGGGACCGGGGTTCCCCTGCCGCGGCCCCGGCAGGCACCGCCGTCCGAAGGGCCTCGGCAGGACTACGTCGACGCCTTCGGTGGGGACGTCGACGTCTTCGCGCCCCGTACGTCCGACTCCGGGCACGCCGCCGACCCGTACGGCTCCGTCACCGACTGGGATCCCGGGACCGGTGTCGGCGTCCCGAACGACACCGACCGTGACGACGACGCCCCGCCGACCGGCGAGCCCGTGCCGGCGAAGGGCGCCAAGGGCCGGGCCTTCACCGGCATCGCGGCCGCCGCCGTCGTGACCGTGCTGGCCGTCGTGGTCGCCGGGCAGGTCACGAAGGGGCGGGACGACAGCGACGTACAGTCACAGTCCGCCACCGATCAGGCGCGGGACGCCCGTGACCCGGCCTCGGGCGGGGGCGGGCTGCCGACGCCGTCCGGTTCGCCGAGCGCGACGCCGCTGACGTATGAGCAGGCGATGGGCGAGAAGTACGCGCTCAGCGCGAAGCTCAAGGGCTCGGGGAAGTTCGATGCTGTCCCGGGGATCGCCAAGGCGCCCGGCACGGGGCAGAAGATCACTTATCGCGTGGATGTGGAGCAGGGGCTCGGCCTTGACGCCGAACTCTTCGCCGAGGCCGTGCAGAAGACCCTCAACGACGACCGGAGCTGGGCACACAACGGCGCCCGCACCTTCGAGCGCATCTACTCCGGCACGCCCAAATTCGTGATCACGCTGGCCAGCCCCGGCACCACCGCCGACTGGTGCGCCAAGTCCGGACTCGACACCACCGAGGACAACGTCTCGTGCAACTCGACCGCCACCGAGCGCGTGATGATCAACGCGTACAGATGGGCGCAGGGGTCGGAGACATACGGTGACCAGATATACGCGTACCGGCAGATGCTGATCAACCACGAGGTCGGCCACCGGCTCGGCTTCCCCCATGTCACCTGCGACAAGGACGGCGACCTCGCGCCCGTCATGCAGCAGCAGACCAAGTTCCTCGACCGCAATGGAATCCACTGCCGGGCCAATCCCTGGGCGTATCCCGGGAGTTGACGGATGACTCACACGTCACATTGACATGTGCAGCTTGTTCGTACATATTTCTGCACATGTCGACCCGTCACACCTCCTCTCGCGCCGCCATCGAGCTGGCGCTCATTGGTGTGACCGCTCTGTGCGTGGCCGACATTCACTGTCGCTGACGCCCGCCGCCTGGCGTTCGCGTCGCGATCTTCTTTCTTGCCACTCCTGTGAGTCGCCGACGGGTCTCTGATCCCGCGGCTCGTCCAGGGGTTTCGACGACCTGACGCCGGGGCGGATGTCTGCCCCTTTCCGTCTCACTCCGCGTCAATCTGTCTCGCTATTCGAGACTCATCATTCCGAGAGGTCGTCTCCGATGCGTCAACCGTCCGTCATAGCGCGCCGCGTGGCCGCGGCAACCGTCAGCCTGGTCGTGGCAGCGGGCGCCGCCGCCTGCGGGCCTGACGACAACGATGCCAAGAGTGCCGGCGGCGACTCCACGCCCCACAAGGGCGGCACGCTCACGGTCCTGAACCGCGATCCGCAGCAGGACTTCGACCCCGCCCGTCTGTACACCTCCGGCGGCGGAAACGTCCCTTCGCTCGTCTTCCGCACCCTCACCACCCGCAACCGCGAGAACGGCGAGACCGGCGCCGAGGTCGTCCCCGACCTCGCCACCGACACCGGGCGCCCGAACAAGGACGCGACGGTGTGGACGTACACCCTCAAGGAGGGGCTGAAGTACGAGGACGGCACCCCGATCACCTCGGCCGGCATCAAGTACGGCATTGAGCGCTCCTTCGCCCCCGAACTGTCCGGCGGCGCCCCCTACTTGAGGGACTGGCTGGTCGGCGCGGCCGACTACCAGGGGCCGTACAAGGACAAGAAGGGCCTGTCCGCGATCGAGACGCCGGACGAGCGGACCATCGTCTTCCATCTCAACAAGCCCGAGGGCGAGTTCCCCTACCTCGCCACGCAGACGCAGTTCACGCCGGTGCCGAAGGACAAGGACACCGGTACGAAGTACGAGGAGCACCCGGTCTCGTCGGGGCCGTACAAGGTCGTCAAGAACGAGAACGACGGTGAGCACCTCGTCCTGGAGCGCAACACGCACTGGTCCGCCTCGACGGACGACGAGCGCAAGGCGTACCCCGACAAGATCGACGTGCGGTCCGGGCTCGACTCGTCCGTGATCAACCAGCGGCTGTCCTCGTCCCAGGGCGTGGACGCCGCCGCGGTCACCACGGACACCAACCTCGGGCCCGCCGAGCTGGCCAAGGTGACCGGTGACAAGGAGCTGGCCGCTCGTGTCGGTACCGGGCACTTCGGCTACACCAACTACATCGCCTTCAACCCGACGGTCAAGCCGTTCGACAACGCCAAGGTGCGGCAGGCGATCTCGTACGCCATCGACCGGTCGTCCGTGGTCAACGCCGCGGGTGGCTCCGCGCTGGCCGAGTCCGCCACCACCTTCCTGCCGGACCAGAAGTCCTTCGGCTACACGGCGTACGACCACTTCCCGGCGGGCAAGGCCGGTGACCCGGCCAAGGCCAAGGAGCTGCTGAAGGAGGCCGGTCACGCGAACGGACTGACCGTCACCCTGACCCACTCCAACGCCCAGGACTTCGAGACCAGCCCCGAGATCGCGACCGCGATCCAGGACGCGCTGAAGAAGGCCGGCATCACGGTCAAGCTCCAGGGTCTGGAGGAGAACGACTACTCCGACAAGATCCACAACGTGAAGACCGAGCCAGGCTTCTTCCTCGCGCACTGGGGTGCCGACTGGCCCTCCGGCGGTCCCTTCCTCGCGCCGATCTTCGATGGTCGGCAGATCGTCAAGGACGGCGCGAACTTCAACACGGGCCTGCTCGATGACAAGTCGGTCAATGCCGAAATCGACGCGATCAACAAGTTGACCGATCTGGACGCCGCCGCCAAGCGGTGGGGTGCGCTGGACAAGAAGATCGGCGAGCAGGCGCTGACCGTGCCGCTGTTCCACCCGGTCTACAAGCGGCTGTACGGCGAGGACATCAAGAACGTCGTCATCAGTGACTGGACCGGTGTGCTGGACATCTCCCAGGTCGCGGTGAAGTAGCGCCGTGAGTGAGGCAGTTCTCGCCGTCGAGGCTCCCGGGGCGTCCGCTCCGGGGGCCTCGGGGGCTCGTCCGTTCTGGCGGCGGCTGCGGACGCAGCGCGCCGCCCTCGTCGCGGCGGTCGTCGTCGCGCTGCTCGTCCTGGTCGCGCTCGCCGCGCCGCTGCTCACCGCGATCGAGGGTCAGGACCCGACCACCTACCACCCGTCGCTCGTCGACTCCGCGCGCGGGGGCGTGCCCATCGGGTCGTTCGGGGGCATCAGCGGCGACCACTGGCTCGGCGTCGAACCGCAGACCGGGCGCGATCTGTTCGCGCGGCTGGTCTACGGCGCGCGCGTGT
This sequence comes from Streptomyces sp. cf386, assembly GCF_900103585.1. Classification (GTDB taxonomy): domain Bacteria; phylum Actinomycetota; class Actinomycetes; order Streptomycetales; family Streptomycetaceae; genus Streptomyces. The sequence goes on along the minus strand of NZ_FNHV01000006.1, from coordinate 319,188 downwards.
CGCTCGGGGTCGCGCTGGCGGCGACGGTCGTGCAGCTCCTGCTGGGCATCGTCATCGGCGTCGCGGCCGGGCTGGGCAACCGCTGGGTGGACCTCGTCCTGACCCGGGTCGCCGACATCTTCGTGGCGATGCCCCTGATGGTCGTCGCGCTCGCCCTGCTCGCCATCGTGCCCACGAGCTTCCCGCGCCCCGTCCTGGTCGCGCTGGTCGTCGGGCTGGTCTCCGGCTGGGGCACGCTCGCCAAGATGGTGCGCGCGCAGACGCTCACCCTCAAACAGCTCGACTACGTCGCCGCCGCCCGGCTCAGCGGCTGGGGCACCGTCCGGATCGCGCGCCGCGAACTGCTTCCCGGACTCGCGGCCCCGGTCATCACCTTCGCGGCGATCCTCGTCCCGACCAACATCACCGTCGAGGCGGCCCTGTCCTTCCTCGGCGTGGGCGTGAAGCCGCCGACGCCCTCCTGGGGGCAGATGCTCACCTCCGCGGACGTCTGGTACCAGGCGGCACCGCAGTATCTGCTGCTGCCCGCGGGCGCGCTGTTCGTGACCGTCCTCGCCCTCACCGTGCTCGGCGACGGCGTACGCACGGCCCTCGACCCCCGCGCGGCCTCGCGGTTGCGGGTCGGGACGGGCCGCAAGCGGGAGAACGAGGGAGGTGCGCTGTGAGCGGATTCGCCGGCTTCGTCCTGCGTCGCGCCGTCGGCGCCGTGGTCACCCTCCTCGCCCTCTCCGTGGTCATCTACGTCGTCTTCTACGTCACCCCCGGCAACGTCGCCCAGATCACCTGCGGCCCGCGCTGCTCGCCGGCCCAGGTGCAGCAGGTCGCCGAGCAACTGCACCTCGACGACCCGCTGTACACGCGCTACTGGCACTTCCTGCAGGGCCTCCTCGTCGGCCAGGACTACTCCACCGGCACCTCGGTCCAGCACTGCTCGGCGCCCTGCCTCGGGCTGTCGTACCAGAGCGACCAGCAGGTCACGTCGCTGATCCTGGCGAAGCTGCCGGTCACGGCCTCGCTCGCGCTCGGCGCCATGGTGCTGTGGCTGGTCATCGGCGTCGGTACCGGCGTGCTGTCGGTGTGGCGACGCGGCCGGCTCACCGAGCGGCTGCTGACCACGCTCACCCTCGCGGGCATGTCCACGCCCGTCTTCGTCATCGGCCTCGTGCTGATGATCGTCGTCTGCGGCCAGTTGGAGCTGCTGCCCTTCCCGCAGTACGTCGCCTTCACCGACGACCCCGAACAGTGGGCCTGGAACCTCCTGCTGCCCTGGCTGTCCCTCGCGCTCATCGAGTCCGCGACATACGCCCGACTGACCCGGGCCTCGATGCTGGAGACCCTCGCCGAGGACCATGTGCGCACCTTCCGGGCCTACGGCGTCGGGGAGCGGGCGATCATCTGGCGGCACGCCCTGCGCGGCGCGGTGGCCCCGCTCATCGCCGTGAACGCCAACAACATCGGCGTGCTGTTCGGCGGGGCCGTGCTCACCGAGACGCTGTTCGGCCTGCCCGGCATCGGCCAGGAGATGGTCGAGGCGGTCAAGGTCGTCGACCTGCCGGTGGTCGTCGGCATGGTCCTGGTGACCGGCTTCTTCGTGGTCCTCGCGGGCGCCGTCGCGGACGTCCTGTACGCGGTGGCCGACCGACGGGTGGTGCTGGTATGAGCGACGCCGGGAAGGCTTCTTCCGGGAGCCTCGTCGAAGTGACCGACCTGACGGTCGAGTTCGGGTTCCTGCGCGCCGTCGACGGCCTCACCTTCCGGCTGGAGCGCGGCGCCGCCCTCGCCCTCGTCGGCGAGTCCGGCTCCGGCAAGTCCACGGTCGCCTCGGCCCTGCTGGGGCTGCACCGGGGCACGGGTGCGCGGGTAGGCGGTGCGATCGACGTGGCGGGCGTCGACGTACAGAAGGCGCCGGAGGAGGCGCTGCGGCGGCTGCGCGGCGGGAAGGCGGCGATGGTCTTCCAGGACCCGCTGTCGTCCCTCGACCCGTACTACGCCATCGGCGACCAGATCGCCGAGGTGTACCGCGTGCACGCGCGCGTGTCCCGGCGAACGGCACGCGCGCGTGCCGTCGAGGTACTGGACCGGGTCGGCATTCCGGACGCCGTACGGCGATCCCGTTCGCGCCCGCACGAGTTCAGCGGCGGCATGCGCCAGCGTGCCCTCATCGCCATGGCGCTGGCCTGCGAGCCCGACCTGCTCATCGCCGACGAGCCGACGACCGCGCTCGACGTGACCGTCCAGGCCCAGATCCTCGACCTGCTGCACAGGCTGCGCGAGGAGACCGGCATGGGGCTCCTCCTCGTCACGCACGATGTCGGCGTCGCCGCCGAGAGCGTCGACGAGGTGCTGGTGATGCGGCACGGGCGGGCGGTGGAGCACGGGCCGGTCGCCGACGTACTGGGGGCGCCCGCCCAGCCGTACACGCGCGAGCTGCTCGGCGCGGTTCCGCGTGTGGATGCACCTCGCGCCGTCTCCGGGCCGGGCGAGGGGCCTACGGACGTCGTCCTGGAAGCGAGCGGCCTCCGGCGTGAATTCGGGCGCGGGAAGCGGGCGTTCGCGGCGGTGGACGACGTGTCGCTGACGATCCACCGCGGCGAGACCCTCGGGATCGTGGGGGAGAGCGGCAGCGGCAAGACGACGCTGGGACGCATGCTGGTCGGCCTTCTGGAGCCGACGGCGGGAGAGGTCCGTTACGACGGCCACGCGCGCGTGGGCGTGAATCCCGCGGTGCAGATGGTCTTCCAGGACCCCGTCTCCTCCCTCAACCCGCGCCGCAGCGTGGGCGAGTCGATCGCCGACCCGCTCCGCGCGCGTGGGGAGCTCGACGACGGGCGCATCCGGGGGCGTGTGCGGGAACTGCTGGAGCGTGTGGGGCTCGAACCGGCGCACTTCGACCGCTACCCGCACGAGTTCAGCGGAGGCCAGCGTCAGCGCGTGGGCATCGCGCGGGCACTCGCGGCCGAGCCGCGCCTCATCGTCTGCGACGAGCCCGTCTCCGCGCTCGACGTCACCACCCAGGCCCAGGTGGTCGCCCTGCTCGGCGAGTTGCAGCGTGAACTCGGACTCGCGCTCGTCTTCGTCGCGCACGACCTTGCCGTCGTACGCCAGGTCAGCGACCGGGTCGCGGTGATGCGGCGCGGGCGGATCGTCGAGGAGGGGCCCGCGGACGAGGTGTACGACAGCCCGCAGGACCCGTACACCAAGCAGCTCCTGGCCGCCGTACCCGCGCTCGACCCGCGGATCGCGGCCCAGCGGCGGGCCGCGCGACGGGAGTTGGCCGTGGTGTGACCGTCCGGGCCGGTCCTGGGTGACCGCCGTTCATGTGTGACGATCCGTGCGCGTTTGATCTCCTAGCGCGACGGAACGCGACCCGCACGGGAAAGTTACGACCGTTCACCCCTTTTGGTGGCGCGATGGACAACCGTCCGTCGCGCCACCGCCTTGTCCGCTTACGTTCGTCCCGCTTGAGCCGCCGGGGGAACGGCGGCTCCCTTATGGGAGATCGGGGGTGTACTCGTGCGCATCGGACTGATTGCGGAGGGTGGCTATCCGTATGTGAGCGGTGACGCCAGGCTCTGGTGCGACCGGCTCGTGCGCGGGCTCGGGCAGCACGAGTTCGACATCTACGCGCTCAGCCGCAGCGAGCGCCAGGAGGCCGAGGGCTGGGTCCCGCTGCCACCGCAGGTCGGCAGGGTGCGTACGGCGCCCTTGTGGACGGCCGAGGACGACGGGGTGGTCTACGGGCGGCGCGCACGCCGACGGTTCGCCGAGTGCTACGGCGAGTTGGTGGCCGTGCTCTGTGCCGGCGGCGCCATGGGGGGTTCCGGGGTCTGCGAGGACGCGTCGGCCACTGAGGCGGACCGTTTCGGCAACGCGCTGTACGCACTCGCCGAACTTGCCCGCGACGAGGGTGGGTTGGTGGGAGCGCTCCGCTCCGAAGCCGCCGTACGCGCCCTGGAGCGCGCCTGTCGAGCGCGCGGTGCGCTGAGTGCGGCGCGTGAGGCGCGCGTACCCGATCTGCTGGCCGTCACCGCGCAGGTGGAACGTGCCCTGCGCCCCCTCTCGCTCGACTGGTACGAGGACGACGGCCTGGGCTCGGTCGATCTCTGCCACGCCGCGTCCGGCGGCTCGGCGGCCCTGCCCGGCCTGCTCGCCCACCACTTCTGCGACGTACCGCTGCTGCTGACCGAGTACGGCGTCCGGCTCCGCACGCACTACCTGGCCGCAGGCGGGTCCTCGCCCGCCGTACGCGCCCTGCTCGCCGCCTTCCACGGCAGGCTCGCCGCCGAGACCTACGCCCGGGCCACCCTCATCACCCCCGGCAACGGCCACGCCCGCCGCTGGCAGGAGCGCTGCGGCGCCGACCGCGAGAAGCTCCGCACGGTCTACCCCGGCATGGACGCCACCCGTTTCGCGGAGGTCGGCGAGGCTCCGGAGTGCGCGGACCCGGACACGCTCGTCTGGGTCGGCCGGGTCGAACCCGCCAAGGATCTGGTGTCGTTGCTCCACGCCTTCGCGGAGGTCCGCAAGGAGGAGCCGAAGACCCGCCTGCGGATCGTCGGCACTTCGGCCGGCCCCTCGGGCCCCGAGGGCGCCGCCTACCTCGGACACTGCAAGGCGCTGGCCGCACAGCTCTTCCCCGACGAGGCGGAGGGCCCGCACAGGGTCGGCGACAACCCCGTCTCCTTCGAGGAGATCGGCGGCCCGGAGATCCCGGCCCTCGCCGACGCCCACGCCTCGGGCGCCGTGACCGTCCTGTCCAGCGTCGTCGAGGGTTTCCCGATCGGGCTGGTCGAGGCCATGCTCTGCGGTCGCGCGACGGTGTCCACCGACGTCGGCGCGGTGGTGGAGGTCATCGGTGGCACCGGTCTCGTCGTACCGCCGCGCAACCCACGGGCGCTCGCTGAGGCCTGCGTGGCGCTGTTGCGTGACCCCGAGCGCCGTGAGCGCCTGGGCGCGGCCGCACGCGCGCGTGCGCTCGAACTGTTCACCGTCGAGCAGAACATCACGGCATTTCACGGCATTTACCTGGAGATCGTCTCACGCACACCGGTCCGCCGAGTCGTCCTGGACGAGGCCGGAGCCCCCCTGCCCTTCGCCGTCCCCGCCGAGGCCCACGTCCCCGGCCGCTGGACCGAGCGCCCGACACGCCTGGTGGCTCGCGGCGGCCCGGCCCGCCCGACGGCAGCCCCCGTACGCGCCACCGCGCTGCCCGCCACGGAGGGAGCGCGATGAGCGGCCTCGGAGGACTGGACCGCCCAGGGGTCCCGACCAGCCCCGGAGCATGGGACGAACGGTCGGGGGAGTGGCTCGGAGCAGAGCCGCACACACGCGAAGACGGAGCCGATACGCACCCCGATGCCGCCGGAGCCGACGGGTCCTTCACGGCCAGGGAGGCAGCCGTCGCCGGCGCCGGCAAGCGCTCCACCACCGCCCCTGAGCCAACCGGCGCCGGTTCTCGACCGGCCCCCACCCGCAGGACCGGCGCCGACCCCGTGAAGGCGCTGATGCACCGCCACCGCGAACTGTGCGAACGCGCGGTGGATCCCCTGGAGATCGCGGCGGGCCTCGAAGCCCACGGCGTCACCGACCGCACCGCCGCACGCTTCCTGCACCGGGACGTCTTCTCCCTGGCGGAGGAGATGTACGCCCGAGTGCCCCGAGACGCCGAGACATCGACCGGCGTCCCGCCCCTGATCACCCCCCGCGCCCGCGCCGACTGGCTTCTGCTCACCCTCCTCCCCGGAGCCTCGTGCGCGGCAGCCATGACCGCCCTGCACCTCACCCACGGCCAGTCCCGCCTGATCGCGGCCGCCGTGGGGGCCCTCGCCGTGGCCCTCGCCCTGCGCGCGGCCCTGGCCCGGGGCCCGCTCGCCGCCACGGACCGCACGAACCCGACGGCCACCCGCACCTCCTGGCTCATCGCCTACTCCCTCCTGGGCGACGGGCTCCTTCGCGCAGCCGCCACCGGAGGCCCCGACACCCTCCCCACCGGCACCGCCGACGGTCCCTGGCCCCTCGCCACCGCCCCCGTCCTGGCTCTCACCCTCTCCTGCGCCCCCGCGGCCTGGTGCGCCCACCTCTTCGCCGTACGGGCCCGCCGCAAACTGTCGGCCAGCCGAGCCCTGGAGGAGTTCGCAACCTCCGCAAAGCCCCTGCTCCTTGGCACCTTCGCCCTCTATCTCGGCGCTCTGACAGCCCTGCTGGCCCTGACCGCCACCGTCCTGGACGAGCCGGCCGCCTACCTCCAGAGCCTCACCCTGGGCGCCCTCCTGTTCCTCGCCCGCCTCCTCACCACCCACGGCTTCACGCACGCCCCCGCACTCGTCCTCACGGCCGCGGCCTCAGCCGAGGCAACGGCCCTGGCCGCCCTCTTCGCGGCCCGCCTCCCGGGCTGCGGCTGGCTGGCAACCCCCGTACAGGCCCTGATCGACACATGGGGTCCGGTCGCCGTCCCCACCATCGCCTGCGGTGCGGGCGCGCTGGCCCTCCTGCTCCACGCCACACGCACCCTCACGAGGGCGTCGGCACACGCAACGCAGGACCAGCCGTGGTGACGCGCCGGCAAGCCCCACCAGGCGCCCACACGCGCGCCGAAGTGCCCCTTCCTGAAGTCCCTCTCCCTGAAGCATGTGAAGGAGAACCCCAAATGATCACCTCCCGACCCGACCACCCCTCGGCCACGGGAGCCGCCCGATGAGAGTCCTGCTGATCGGAGCCAACGGCTACCTAGGCCGCTTCGTGGCCGACCGCCTCCTCGCCGACCCCGCGGTCCAACTCACCGCGCTGGGCCGCGGCGACGACGCCGACGTCCGCTTCGACCTCGCGTCCGGCAGTCCCGGCGCCCTCACCCGCTTCCTCGACGCGGTCCACCCCGGTGTCGTCATCAACTGCGCCGGCGCCACCCGAGGCGGTGCCCGCGAACTCACCCGCCACAACACCGTCGCCGTCGCCACCGTCTGCGAGGCCCTGCGGCGCAGCGGCTGCGGTGCCCGCCTCGTCCAGATCGGCTGCGGCGCCGAGTACGGCCCGAGCCAGCCCGGTTCCTCCACGGCCGAGGACTCCGTCCCCCGCCCCGGCGGCCCGTACGGCGTCAGCAAACTCGCCGCCACCGAACTGGTCCTGGGCTCCGGCCTGGACGCCGTGGTCCTGAGGGTCTTCTCACCCGCAGGCCCCGGCACCCCCGCCGGCTCCCCTCTCGGCCGCCTCGCCGAGGCCATGCGTCGCGCCATGCAGTCCGGCGACGGCGAGCTCAAACTCACCGGCCTCGGCGCCCAGCGCGACTTCATCGACGTCCGCGATGTGGCTCGCGCCGTGCACGCCGCCTCGCTCTCCGCGGCGCAGGGCGTCATCAACATCGGCTCCGGCCGCGCCGTCCGCCTCCGCGACGCCGCCGCGGTCCTCGCCCGGGTGGCCGGATACGGCGGCGCCCTCCATGAACTCGACGGCCCGCCCGGCCCGTTGCGGCCCACCATCGGCCACCCGCGCGGCGACTCGGACCACATGTCCCATGTGGGACAGGCGGCCCATCCGGGACACGCCTCCCCGGCCGCGTACCCGTACCCGGACGGCTGCGGCAGCTGGCAGCAGGCCGATGTGCGCACCGCCCGCGACCGGCTCGGCTGGCGCCCCCGCATCAACCTCGAAGAGTCACTCGGTGACATCTGGATGGAGGCGGCATGCCGTATCTGACCGGCACCACACCGACCGCATCGAGCACAGACCTCCGCACCGGCCTCGGCATCCCCGGCTACGCACACCCCCTTCTCGCCCCCACCGAGTGGGGCGAACTCACCCGTCCCGGCACTCCGGTGCAGTGGGTCGTCCTGAACGTCGCCGACGGCCCCGGTGCCCGCCCCGACTCTCACTGTCTGCAGGCCGTCGAACGGCTCCGCACCGCGGGAGTCCGTGTCCTCGGCCATCTCGACACGGCACGGCTCGGCACGGCGCATCTCGGCACGGCCTCCGGCGCGCGTGCCTTCGGGGAGGTGATCTCCGAGGCGCACCGGTACCTCGACTGGTACCGGGTCGAAGGCTTCCTCCTGGACCGCTGCCCGACCGACAGCGCCGCGCTGCCCGAGATCCGCCGCACGGCCACCTCGCTCCGTGCGCTGCGTGACAAGGCCCACATCGTCCTCGGCCACGGCACCCACCCGCACCCCGGATACGCCGAGTGCGCCGACCAACTGGTCACCTTCCGGGGCTCGTGGAGCGACTACCGCTGGTCGCAGGTGGCGGAGTGGACGGCCGACTACCCGCCCGACCGCTTCTGCCACTTCGTCCACGGTGTGCCCCTCGGCCATCTCGACGAGGCACTGCGTATCGCCCGCTGGCAGGGCGCCTCGACGATCTGGTTCACCGACCGCACGGACCGCGGCGGACGCAGCGACCCCTGGGAGACCCTGCCCGGCTACTGGGACGAAATCGTCTCGCGGATCGGAACAGGTGTCTCGGAATGAAAAAGGCCATGGCACTGTTACGGAGAGAACAAATGTAGTGATCGACCGACCAACGGAGTCCCCGTGTCGCTGCCACCCCTGGTCGAGCCGGCCCCCGAGCTCACCGTAGACGAGGTTCGCAGGTACTCCCGCCACCTGATCATCCCCGATGTCGGGATGGACGGGCAGAAGCGGCTGAAGAACGCCAAGGTGCTGGCTGTGGGCGCCGGCGGCCTGGGCTCGCCGGCGCTGATGTACCTGGCCGCCGCGGGCGTCGGCACGCTCGGCATCGTGGAGTTCGACGAGGTCGACGAGTCGAACCTGCAGCGCCAGATCATCCACAGCCAGGCCGACATCGGCCGCTCCAAGGCCGAGTCCGCCCGTGACTCCGTCCTCGGCATCAACCCGTACGTGAACGTGATCCTTCACGAGGAGCGGCTCGAGGCCGACAACGTGATGGACATCTTCAGCCAGTACGACCTGATCGTCGACGGCACGGACAACTTCGCGACCCGCTACCTGGTCAACGACGCCTGCGTGCTGCTGAACAAGCCGTACGTGTGGGGCTCGATCTACCGCTTCGACGGTCAGGCCTCCGTCTTCTGGTCCGAGCACGGCCCCTGCTACCGCTGCCTCTACCCGGAGCCCCCGCCGCCGGGCATGGTCCCCTCCTGCGCCGAGGGCGGTGTCCTGGGCGTGCTGTGCGCGTCCATCGGCTCCATCCAGGTCACCGAGGCCATCAAGGTCCTCACCGGCACCGGCGAGCCGCTGGTCGGCCGTCTGATGATCTACGACGCCCTGGAGATGCAGTACCGCCAGGTCAAGGTCCGCAAGGACCCGAACTGCGCGGTCTGCGGCGAGAACCCGACCGTCACTGAGCTCATCGACTACGAGGCCTTCTGCGGCGTCGTCTCCGAGGAGGCCCAGGAGGCGGCCGCCGGCTCCACGATCACTCCCAAGCAGCTCAAGGAGTGGATCGACGACGGCGAGAACATCGAGATCATCGACGTCCGCGAGATCAACGAGTACGAGATCGTCTCGATCCCCGGCGCCAAGCTGATCCCCAAGAACGAGTTCCTCATGGGCACCGCCCTGGAGAGCCTCCCCCAGGACAAGAAGATCGTCCTGCACTGCAAGACGGGTGTCCGCAGTGCGGAGGTCCTCGCGGTCCTGAAGTCCGCGGGCTTCGCCGACGCGGTGCACGTCGGTGGCGGTGTGATCGGCTGGGTCAACCAGATCGAGCCGAGCAAGCCGATCTACTGAGCGGCCGGCCCCGCCCGTGAGGCGGGCCTCGCTCCGGCGGCGGGGGCTTCGCGCACCATGGGTGCCCGAGGCCCCCGCCGTCGTCATGAGCAGACCTTGCCGTCCTTCGGGACCGTCCCCTGCAGCAGATACGCGTTCACCGTGGAGTCGACGCAGTCGCTGCCCTTCCCGTACGCGGAGTGGCCCTCGCCCTTCCAAGTGATCATCACGCCGACGCCCTTGCCCAGTTCGTCCGCCATCCTCCGGGTGCCCTCGTAGGGCGTCGCCGGGTCGCCGGTGTTGCCGACCAGCAGGATCGGTGCCGCACCCGGCGCGCTCACCTCCGGGGTGTCGTACTGCCCGGCCACCGGCCAGTCGTGGCACCAGCCGGCCGTGTCCCAGCCCAGCATGGGTCCGAACACGGGCGAGACCTTCTCGAATCGCGGGAGCAGCTTCTTCGTCTCCTCGACCGTCGGCCGCTGCTTGTCGTCCAGGCACGATATGACCCGTTGTGAGTGGGCCCCTGTGTCGTAGTGCCCCGAGGCGTCGCGGTCGTTGTAGTCGTCGGCGAGTGCCAGGAGTTCCGAGCCGTCTCCCTGCTCGGCCGCGGCCAGGGCGTTGGTCAGCGTCGGCCAGCTCGCCTCGCTGTACAGCGGCCTGATGATGCCGGTGAGTGCGAGTGTCTCTGTGAGCTTTCGCTTGGAGGACGCCGGCAGCGGGTTCGCGTCGATCCGCTTCAGCAGGTCCACGATCTTCTGGGAGCCCTCTTCGGCGTCCTGGCCGGTGGACTTGAGGTAGTTGTCGAGCGCGCGCTGGAAGCCCCGGGCCTGGTTCTCCGCGTGCCCCTCCGCGTCGGCGCTCGGGTCGGCGACCGCGTCCAGGATGAGGCGCCCCACGTTCTTCGGGAACAAGTGGGCGTACACGCCGCCGAGTTCGGTGCCGTAGGAGATGCCGAAGTAGTGCGTCTTGGTGTCGCCGAGGACCTGGCGCATCAGGTCCATGTCGCGGGCGGTGTCGGTGGTCGACACATGCGCCATCAGCCTGCCCGCGGACTTCTGGCAGCCCTTGCCGAAGTCGGCGGTGTCCCGGAAGTACGCCGTCTCCTCGGCCGGGGTGTCCGGCGTGATGTCCACGGACTCGGACGCCTCGATCTCCTTGTCGCCGCGACAGCGGACACCCTCGCTCGCGCCCACTCCGCGCGGATCCCAGCTCACCAGGTCGTACCGCTCGCGCAGCTCGGACGCGCTGGAGGCGTACCACGGCAGCGTGGACACCCCCGAGCCGCCGGGGCCGCCGAAGTTGAACAGGAGCGAGCCGATGCGGTCGTCGCCGGTGGCCTTGGCGCGGATCAGCGCGAGGTCGATCGTCTTGCCGTCCGGTTTTGACCAGTCCAGCGGGGTCTTGAGCATCGCGCACCGCCACTCGTCGCCCGGCGCGGGGGAGCCGCCGGTGGCCTTGCAGCGCTCCCAGTCGAGCGTCTGCGAGGTCAATGAGGAGGGCAGTGGGGTCGCCAAGCCGGTGGACGTGGCCGGTGAACTCGGCCCGCTCGAACTCCCGCCGGCCTTGTCTCCGTCGGACGAGCCGCCGCTGCAGCCCGTCACCAGCAGCGCCGCGGCGGCGGTCAGGGCCGTCCACCGTACGAAACGCGCCATGTCAGTTCCCCCCTCGCAGGCCGTCCGCTCCATGCCGCGGATGGCGGTCAGGCCATAGTAGGCAGATCTCGAAAAGCCCGTGACAGCCTGTGGATAACTCTCTGACCTGCTACTTTGGCGGCTTCCGGGCTGCCTCAGGAGCAGACCGTGCCTGCCGTCGGCACCTTCCCGTCCAGCAGATAGCCGTTCACCGCGTCCTGCACGCATTTGTTCTCGCTGTTGTACGCCCCGTGTCCCTGCCCCTTGAGCGTCAACTCGACGCCCACCCCCTTGCCCAGCGCCTGCACCATCCTCTGCGTGCCCTCGTACGGCGTGGCCGGGTCGCCCGTGTTGCCCACGACGAGGATCGGCGCCGAGCCGGGTGCGCTCACGTCGGGATGGCCGGCGGCGCCCGCCACGGCCCAGTCGGTGCAACTGAGCATGGACCAGGCCAGGGCGTCGCCGAACAGATTCGAGGCGGCCCGGAACTCGGGCAGTCTGCGCTCCACGTACTCGGCTGTGTAGCGGGGTTTGTCGTCGGCGCAGTTGATCGACACATTGGCCGGGACGAGATTGCTGTACTCGCCGTTCTCACTGCGCCCGCTGTTCGAGTCGGCCAACAGCATCAGGGAACTGCCGTCACCGTCGTAGGCCTGCGCCAGGGCCTGGGTGAGGAAGTCCCAGAGGGTCTTCGAGTACATGGCCTGCACGATGCCGGAGGTCGCGGCGGACTGCGTCAGTTCGCGCGGGAAGATGCCCTGGATCGGTTTGCTGTCAAGATCCTTCAGCAACTTGGCGATGCGGTCCTTGACGTGCTGGGGGGTGTCGCCGATCGGGCAGGCCTCGGCCTTGGCGGTGCAGTCCGCGGCGAAGTTGTCGAGCGCGAGCTGAAAGCCCTGGGCCTGCGCCAGCGAACTCTGCTCGGGGTTCTTGGTGGGGTCGACGACCGCGTCGAAGACGGCCCGTCCCACGTTCTTGGGGAACAAGTGGGCGTAGACGCCGCCGAGTTCGGTGCCGTAGGAGATGCCGAAGTAGTGCAGCTTGTCGTCGCCGAGGACCTGGCGCATCAGATCCAGGTCACGAGCCGCGTCCGTGGTGCGCACATGCGGCAGCATCTCCTCGGAGTTCTTCTCGCACGCCTCGTTGAACTGCTTGGTGCTGTCCAGCAGTTCGGTCCGCTCTGCGGCGTCGTCCGGCGTCGCGTCCTGCTGGAAGTAGGCGTCGAGCTGCTGGTCGCTCTCACAGATCACGGGCTCGCTGCGGCCGACCCCGCGTGGGTCGAAGCTCACCAGGTCGTAGCGGGTGCGCAGCTTCTCGTACGCGTCGCCGGCAGCGGGCAGCGTGGTGACGCCCGAGGCGCCGGGCCCGCCGAAGTTGAAGATCAGCGAGCCGATGCGCCGGTTCTGGTCGCCGGTCGCCTTCACTCGGATCAGCTCGATGCCGATCGTGTCGCCCTTGGGTTCGGCCCAGTCGAGGGGCGCCTTCATCGTGGCGCACTGCCAGGTGCCGGCGTCCGGCAGCGGAGATGGGCTGCCCCCGCCGCCCTGCGCCTGGGAGGGGGCCGGACAGTCCTTCCAGCTCAGTTCCTGGGCCGTCAGATCCTCGTCCCCGGGATCGTCGTCGCTGCAGCCCGCCAGCAGGGAGGCCATCAACAGGGCGGTGGCGGTCAGGGCAGCGGCGCGCGTCCGGGGCGGGTTCGGCATGGTCCCATCCTGCGGTCGTACATGGTGGGGCGCTCGGGGCGCGAGCCGTACGAGGTACCGCGGCGCCTCACCTCTTCCGTGCCCTTACACCGTACGACGCCGGGCTCTTCGTACGCCGCCCCGCCCTACAGCGCGCCCTTGCGGGTCAGGTGGTTGAAGGCCAGCCAGCCCGGCAGCACCGGCAGCCACAGCGTCAGCATCCGGAACAGCAGCACCGAGGGCGCGGCGACCTCGCTGGGCAGGCCCACGGCGATCAGGCCGACGGTCAGGGTCACGTCCACGGCGCCGACGCCGCCCGGGGTCGGGGCCGCCGAGCCGAGCGCGTTGCCCGCGAGGAAGACGACGGCCACGCTGGCGAGGCTGAGCGAGGTCCCCCCGCTGCCGAAGGCCCGGATCGACGCGTCCAGGCACATCACGAAGCAGGCGGTCAGCAGCAGCATGCCGCCGATGCCGGTGATCAGCTTCTGCGGACGCTGGAGCACGTCGAGCATGCGCGGCACGACACCCGCGAACAGCGACCTCACGCGCGTGACGACGAATTTCCGCAGGAACGGCACCGAGGTCACCACGAGCACCAGCACCGCCACCGTCAGCAGACCCGCGATGACGGTCCGGGACGGCGACAGCGACGGCGTCTTCTCGGTGCCGGTCAGATAACCGAAAGCCAGCAGCATCAGGATGTGGCAGCCGAGCCCGAACAGCTGCGAGGCGCCGACGCTCGCCACCGCGAGCCCCGGACGCACTCCCGAGCGCTGCAGGAAGCGTGTGTTGAGGGCGACGCCACCGACCGCGGCCGGCGCGACGATCTTCACGAACGACCCGGCGACCTGCGCCGCGACCGTCCGCCGGAACGGCACCCGCTCGGGCACGAACCCCAGCAGCGCCATCGCCGCCGCGACGTAGCTGGCGGCCGAGAACAGCACGGCCGCGGCCACCCAGCCCCACTGGGCATTGGAGATGAGCGGGCCGAACTCGATGTGGGTGAGCTGCGTCAGCAGGAAGTACGCGGCGATGGCGCCGGCGATGAAGCTGATCAGCGTGCGCGGCCGCACCCGCTCCAGCCGGGCCGGCTCGACCGGCGCCTGCGGCCTGATCCGCAGCACCTCGTGGCGGATCAGGGTGAGCAGATCCTCCTCGCGCGCTTCGTCCAGAGCCTCGTCGATGGCCCGCTTATCGGCCCGCGCCTGTGCCCGTACTGTCTTCTTGTCCGGCTTGTCGAGTACGGTCCCGGCGTCGCCCGTGTCCTCCTCGCTGCGGGCCTGCTTGGCGTGCCGGGACGCCTCCAGCACCGCCTCGCGCTCGCGCTGGGCGCGCTCCCGGGCGAGTCTGCGCAGCGTCGCGCGCGTGGAGCGGCTCAGCGCGATCGGCTGCAGCATCGGCAGACAGTCGGCCACCGCGTCGGGTCCGAGCACGCTCACCGCCGAGGCCACCGCGCGCTCGGCACCGACCCGGAGGCCGAGCGTCACCAGCAGCTGGGAGATGTCCATGCGCAGCAGCAGATTGTTGGCCGCGATCTCACCGATGCGCAGATCTGTGATGATCACCTTGCCGGAACGATCCACCAGAATCGCGTCGCCCACCAGCCTGCGGTGCGCGATGCGCCGGGACTGCAGCGCCTTGACCTGGTGCCAGGTGCCGCGCAGCAGGTCGTCGGTGATCTCCTCCTCCGGCAGCGAGTCCAGGGTGCGTCCGCCGGTGTGCTCGTAGACGAGCATCACGGCGTCCGGGCCGAGCTCGGAGGTGGCGATCAGCTTGGGCGCGTTGGCGCCGGCCGCGATGGCCGCGTAGGCGAGCAGCGCCTCCTGCTCCAGGGCCTGTCGCAGCGACTGGAGGCTGCTGCGGGTGGCGAAGCCGCGCAGGGTCAGATTGCGCCACGCGCGATAGAAGAATCCCTGTGCCTGCTGCTCCCGGTCGACCACCGTCACATCGAGCGGGGGACCCTCCTCGAGGGTGACGAAGTAGCGCCGGCCGCGGTCACCGGTCTCCTCGGAGACCTCTTCGCGGGCCGCGCTCACCGGGCGGAAGCCGACGTGCCTGAGGCCCGCCATCAGCGTGCGCCCCGTGGGTCGGACGTTGGGCGAGCCGACCGCGTACAGAGTGCCGTAGGCGACGGTCCAGCCGATCAGCAGCGTCAGGATGATCGAGAACGGCGTGGTGTAGCCGGTGACCAGCATGGAGAAGGCGTACAGGACCAGGACCGCCCACAGGACCGCACGCCAGCGGGGTCTGCGGGACATGCCCACGGCCGTCATGTACGCGATGACCGGCGCGAGATAGCCGTGCACCGGGTCGGTGAGGGAGCCGATGTCGCCGGGTGAGGGCTGGGTCAGCGCGTCCCGGATGGATTCCGGGGCGGCCCGCGCGACCCACAGGTCGGTGGCGAGCGTCACGCCGTGCGCGAGGACCGCTGCGAGGACGCCGTCGGCGATGCGCAGCCCGTCCCGCTTGATCAGCCGCTCGATCGCGAAGGCGACCGGCACCAGGAGGATCGCGATGCTGGACACCAGCCCGGCCATCTTGCTGAACACGTCGGGCGCCTGTCCGGTGCCCTTGTTGATGTCCTGCTCGAGACCCGAGGTGGTGCCGTGCGCGAACGCGGCGATGGCGAGCAGCAGGGCGATGCCCAGCACACCCACCAGGAGCCGCATCAGGTCGGACGGACGGTGCACGCGCGCGGGGAGCAGCGGTTCGTCGCCCTCGACCTCGTCGACGTGCGCCTCGTCCAGGTCGTACCCGGCCTTCCCTTCGACGGCCTTCCCTTCGACGGCCTTCCCTTCGACGGCCTTCCGGTCGGCGTCGCCCGTTCCGGTGCCCTTCCCGGCCTCGTCCTTCTTGCCGTCGTCGCTGTCGCCGGTGTCCTTCTTGTCGGCGTTCGCGGTGTCAGGGCGCGACGAAGCGGCAGAGGTGCTCTCCGCGTCCTCCGGGTGCACACCCTGCTGCTTCATCGTCTCTTCTTGATCTCGTATCACCAGTCACCGCCCGCACGATGGTGGCATGCTCCACCGACACACGGGGGCATCAGGGTGCAAATGCGGGGGCGCACAGTCTGCCCGAAGCGCCGCCGCGGGGCGAGGCATACGCACAGTGGCGAGCGCGTCACATTGTCGGTGGGATGGGGCAGGATGGGCCGGATGAGCGAGGAGAGGCTTCCGGACGACGCCCATCCGGCGCACGCGGACGCGCTGCCGGAGTTCGCCGAGCGGGCCCTGGAGGTCGCCGAACTGATCCCGCCGGGGCGCGTCATGACATACGGGGACGTCGCGGAATGGCTGGAGGAGGGCGGGCCCCGCCAGGTCGGCCGGGTGATGGCCCTCTACGGGGGAGCCGTGCCGTGGTGGCGGGTGGTCCGCGCGGACGGGGTCCTGCTGCCGGGCCACGAGCTGAGAGCGCTGGAGCACTACCGCGCGGAGGGCACACCGCTGAAGGAGGCGAGCAGGGCCGCCGAGGGCCACCTGCCGCGCCTCGACATGAAGCGGGCGCGGTGGGACGGCGGCGAACGCGCACAAGGTCACACTTGACAGCTTCCGCCATCCGACGGCCCTCGGTGTGACCTGTGATCCGTACGGGGGAAGCGGGGCACGTCCGTGACATGACGTACGTTCGTGAGGTGAGGGACGCACGTGGCACGAGTGCCCCGAGGGATGAACCGGAAGCCCTGCTTCCGGACCATTCGTCGGCGTAGCGTCGGCTGAGCGTGTCCCCCTCATCTCGCGGCCACCGCCCTCCACGCGCGAGGGACGCCCCACCAGCACACCCACCAGGACCGGCGAACCACGTGAGCTCCTCTTCCTCCACCAGGCGCCTGTCGCACCCCCAGGTGCGACAGGGGACCCGTGGCGCTTACCGGCTGGTGCGTACCCCTCCGGTTCAGGTGGCCCCCCCTCGTCTTGACGCCGCACAACGCGCGGTGGTTGACCACGCTGCCGGTCCGATGCTCGTTCTCGCAGGTCCGGGCACAGGAAAGACCACCACGCTCGTCGAGTCCGTGGCGGCGCGCATCACCCGAGGCGGCGACCCCGAGCGCATCCTGGTGCTGACCTTCAGCCGCAAGGCGGCCGTGGAGCTGCGCGACCGCATGGCCCTGCGCATAGGGGCGGCACGCGCGCCCCAGGCGACCACGTTCCACTCCTTCTGCTACGCCCTGGTCCGTGCCCACCAGGACAGCGACCTGTTCGTGGAGCCGCTGCGGCTGCTGTCCGGCCCCGAGCAGGACGTGACCGTACGGGAGCTGCTCGCGGGCCAGCCCGACCTGGAGCGGCTCGGCCTCGCGCACGTCCGCTGGCCGGACGACCTGCGCGCCTG
The DNA here is from genome assembly GCF_900103585.1 of Streptomyces sp. cf386. GTDB lineage: Bacteria > Actinomycetota > Actinomycetes > Streptomycetales > Streptomycetaceae > Streptomyces. The sequence goes on along the minus strand of NZ_FNHV01000006.1, from coordinate 301,875 downwards.
CCTCACCACCCGCGGCTTTGCAGACGAGGTCCGCGCGGTCCTCGCCCGCAGCCGCGAGCTCGGCCTCGGCCCCGACGCCCTGGACGCCTTCGCCCGCCGCATCGGCCGCCCCGACTGGCGCGCCGCGGCCTCCTTCCTCGCCGAGTACCTCGACGTGCTCGACATGCAGGGCGTGCTCGACTACGCCGAACTGGTCCACCGCGCGGTACTCCTCGCCCGCCACCCCGAGACCGCCCAGCGGCTCGCGGCGCAGTACGACGCCGTGTACGTCGACGAGTACCAGGACACCGATCCGGCCCAGGTACGGCTGCTGCACGCGCTCGCCGGCGAGGGCCGCACCCTCGTCGCCTTCGGCGACCCGGACCAGTCGATCTACGCGTTCAGGGGCGCCGACGTGAACGGCATCCTGGAGTTCCCGCAGGCCTTCCCGCGCGCGGACGGCCGCCCCGCACCCGTCGAGGTCCTGCGCACCTCCCGCCGCTCCGGCGCCGCCCTGCTCACCGCGACCCGGCTGCTGACCCAGCGCATGCCGTTGACCCGGCTCCCGGCGGAGAAGGTACGCGCCCACCGAGAGCTCGCCCCGGTCCGCGAGGGCGGCCGCGTCGAGGTCTTCACCTACCCGACGCCCGGCACCGAGCTGGACAACATCGCCGACATCCTGCGCAGGGCGCACCTGGAGGACGGCGTGCCCTGGGGCGAGATGGCCGTCCTGGTGCGCGCGGGGTCGCGCACGATCCCGACGGTGCGCCGGGCGCTCACGGCCGCCGGGGTGCCTTTGGACATCGACGGCGACGATCTGCCCCTGCGGCACGAGCCGGCTGTGGCACCACTGCTGACGGCGCTGCGGGCGGTGGCCTTGGCGGAGAGTGGGGTGGCCGCGGCGGGGGCGGTGGTGGCCGCCAAGGAGGCTTCGGTACGTCCCGAGGAGGCGTCGGTACGTACCGACGAGGAGGCCTCTGCGGAGGAGGGCGAAGAGCCTTCTGCCGAAGAGCTGGAGCGCCCGGAGGAACTGGAGGGGTCGTCCTGGCTCGACACCGAGACCGCCCTCAGCCTCCTCGCCTCCCCACTCGCCGGCATGGACGCCGCCGACCTGCGCCGCCTCGGACGTGCCCTGCGCGACGAGGAGCGTGCCGCGGGCAACCCCTTGCCGCCGCCCTCGGACGAGCTGCTCGCGCGGGCACTGGCCGAGCCGGAGCGGCTCGCCGTGCACGACCCCACGTACGCGCGCGGCGCCCAGCGCCTCGGGGCGCTGCTCCGCAAGGCCCGTGAACGCCTCGCGGGCGGCGGTACGGCCGAGGAGGCGCTGTGGGAACTGTGGGAGGGCACGCCGTGGCCCGCGCGCCTGGAGCGGACCGCCCGCCGCGGCGGCGCGGCGGGCCGCAACGCCGACCGTGACCTGGACGCCGTATGCGCGCTGTTCGCGACGGCGGCCCGCGCGGAGGAGCGCACCGGCGGCCGGGGCACCCTGAACTTCCTGGAGGAGATCGAGGCCGAGGACATCGCAGCCGACACCCTCACGCGGCGTGCCGTACGCCCGGACGCCGTGCGCCTGATGACCGCGCACCGTTCCAAGGGCCTGGAGTGGCGCCTCGTGGTCGTAGCGGGCGTCCAGGAGGGTCTGTGGCCGGACCTGCGCCGCCGCGGCTCCCTCCTGGAGGCCGACCGTATCGGCCGCGACGGACTCGCCGAACCGCTCACCCCGGGGGCGCTGCTCGCGGAGGAGCGTCGCCTGTTCTACGTCGCGGCCACACGCGCGCGTGAACGCCTCGTCGTCACGGCGGTGAAGGCCCCGGCTGACGACGGTGATCAGCCCTCCCGCTTCCTGACCGAACTCGGGGCGGAGCCGAAGGACGTGACGGGCCGCCCGCGCCGCCCGCTGTCCGTCGCCGCGCTCGTCGCCGAACTGCGGGCCACGACGGTCGACCCACGTGTGTCGGACACCCTCCGGGAGGCCGCCGCCCGCCGGCTGGCCCGGCTCGCCTCGCTCGCCGACGAGGACGGCCGCCCACTGGTCCCGTCCGCACACCCCTACCGCTGGTGGGGCATGTTCGAGCCGACCGAGTCCAAGGTGCCGCTGCGCAATCGCGACCAGCCCGTCGTGCTCTCCGGAAGCGCCCTCGACCAGCTCGCCAACACCTGCGCCCTGCAGTGGTTCCTGGGCCGCGAGGTGAAGGCCGACGCGCCCGCCACCGCCGCCCAGGGCTTCGGCAACGTGGTGCACGTCCTCGCCGACGAGGTCGCCTCCGGACACACCCCGGCCGACCTCGCCGTCCTCATGGAACGCCTCGACTCCGTGTGGAACGCGCTCGCCTTCGACGCGCCGTGGAAGTCCGCGCAGGAGAAGGGCAACGCGCGCGTGGCGCTCGAACGCTTCCTGAAGTGGCACGTGATGGACCGCGCGGGGCGCACACCGGTGGCCAGCGAGCACGACTTCGACGTCACCCTCGAAGCGGGTGACGTCGAGGTGCGCATCCGTGGCCAGATGGACCGCGTCGAGTCGGACGGCGAAGGACGCGCCTACGTCGTCGACTTCAAGACCGGCAAGCAGGCACCCAGCTCCGCCGAGGTGGCCCGCCACCCGCAGCTCGCCGTCTACCAGCTGGCTGTCCATGAGGGTGCCGTCGACGAGGCCTTCGACGGCGTACGACCCGAACCGGGCGGCGCCGAACTCGTCCAGCTGCGCCAGGGCGCCGCCAAACGGGACGGCGGTGAGACGCTGCCCAAGGTGCAGGGGCAGGAGCCTCTGGAAGGCCCCGAAGGGGAGTGGGTCGGCGAACTGCTCGCCACGGCGGCGGGCAAGGTCCTCGACGAACGGTTCGCACCCACCGCGGGCCAGCACTGCACACACTGCTCGTTCCGGGCGTCGTGCAGTGCGCGGCCCGAGGGGCGGCAGGTCGTCGAGTAAACCCGGGCATACGCGGTCGAGCCGGTCGGGCGGCACTTGGCCGCACAACCGGAGTGATCGATCGCACCACCCGTGCTGACCTGCGCTTCTCCCGGCTCGAAGGTCGATCCCGGCATCCAGTGTCAGTGCCCGCCGCTAGCCTCTCCGATGTGCCCGCCCGTATCACCGATCCCGATCAGCTCAAGGAGCTCCTCGGCATCCCGTTCACTCCGGAGCAGACGGCCTGCATCATCGCGCCGCCCGCCCCGCAGGTGATCGTGGCCGGAGCCGGATCGGGCAAGACGACGGTGATGGCGGCACGCGTGGTGTGGCTGGTCGGCACCGGCCAGGTCGCCCCCGAACAGGTCCTCGGCCTGACCTTCACCAACAAAGCCGCCGGCGAACTCGCCGAGCGCGTCCGCAAGGCGCTCGTCAAGGCCGGCGTCACCGACCCCGACGTCATCGACCCGGACAACCCGCCGGGCGAGCCGGTGATCTCGACGTACCACGCCTTCGCAGGCCGCCTGCTGACCGACCACGGCCTGCGCATCGGCCTCGAACCGACCTCCCGGCTGCTCGCCGACGCCACCCGCTACCAGCTCGCCGCGCGCGTGCTGCGTGAGGCCCCGGGCCTGTACCCGGCCCTGACCCGCTCGTTCGCCGACCTGGTCAGCGATCTCCTCGCCCTCGATGCCGAGCTCGCCGAGCACCTCGTACGGCCCGAGGCACTGCGCGCGCACGACGCCGAGCTGCTGCTCACCCTCCAAGGCGCCAAGCTCAGCAACGCCGATCTGCGCAAGGTCCCCGAGACGGCCGCAGCACGCCGCGAACTGGCCGAGCTGGTGGTCCGCTACCGGGCCGCCAAGCGCGAGCGTGACCTCCTCGACTTCGGTGACCAGATCGCGCTCTCGGCGCAGCTCGCCCGGATCCCCGAGGTGGGCCGCATCCTGCGCGACGAGTTCCGTGTGGTCCTCCTGGACGAGTACCAGGACACGTCCGTCGCCCAACGCGTCCTCTTGGCGGGCCTGTTCGGGGGCGGCACAGGCCACCCCGTGACCGCCGTCGGCGACCCCTGCCAGGCGATCTACGGCTGGCGCGGTGCCTCCGTCGCCAACCTCGACGACTTCCCCGAGCACTTCGCCCACGCCGACGGACGCCCTGCCGGCCGCCAGGCGCTCAGCGAGAACCGCCGCAGCGGGGGGCGCCTTCTCGACCTAGCCAATGGCCTCGCGGAGCCCCTGCGAGCCATGCACGCGGGTGTGGAGGCCCTTCGCCCGGCCCCCGGCGCCGAGCGCGACGGCATGGTGCGCTGTGCGCTGCTGCCCACCCATGCCGAGGAAATGGACTGGATCGCCGACTCCATCGCCCACCTCGTGCACACGGGGAAGGCGCCCGGCGAGATCGCCGTCCTGTGCCGTACGGCGACCGACTTCGCCGAGATCCAGGGCGCGCTCGTCGCCCGGGACGTTCCCGTGGAGGTGGTCGGCCTGTCGGGGCTGCTCCACCTCCCCGAGGTCGCCGACCTGGTCGCCGTGTGCGAGGTCCTCCAGGACCCCGGCGCCAACGCCTCCCTGGTCCGTCTGCTGACCGGCCCGCGCTGGCGCATCGGCCCGCGCGACCTCGCCCTCCTGGGGCGCCGCGCACGGCGGCTGGTGTCCCACGCGCGCGTGGACGCCGACGACGACCCGGATCGCCGGCTCGCCGAGGCCGTCGAGGGGGTCGACCCCGCCGAGGTGATCTCGCTCGCCGACGCCCTCGACACGTTCCTGGAGACGCCCCTGGAGGGCGACGGGGACGAGGACGGGCTGCCCTTCTCGCCGGACGCGCGCGTGCGGTTCGCGCGTCTGGCCACCGAGCTGCGCGATCTGCGCCGCTCCCTGTCCGACCCGCTGATGGACGTCCTGCACCGCGTCCTCGCCGTCACCGGACTGGAGGTGGAGCTCTCGGCGTCCCCGCACGCCCTGGCCGCCCGCCGTCGCGAGACCCTGTCCAACTTCCTCGACGTCGCCGCCTCGTTCGCGGCCAGCGACAACGAGGCGACCCTGCTCGCCTTCCTCGGCTTCCTGCGCACCGCGGCCCAGTACGAGAAGGGGCTCGACAACGCCCTCCCCGGCGGCGAGAACACCGTGAAGGTGCTCACCGCGCACAAGTCCAAGGGCCTGGAGTGGGACGTTGTGGCCGTCCCCGGCCTGGTCACGGGCACGTTCCCCAGCACCAAGGGGCGCGAGAAGTGGACCGCCCAGGGCAAGGTGCTGCCGCACGAACTGCGTGGCGACGCCGACACCCTCCCCGACGTCCCCTCATGGGACTCCCGCGGCCTGAAGGCCTTCCAGGAGGCCATGAAGGACCACCAGCACACCGAGGAACTCCGCCTCGGCTACGTCACCTTCACGCGCCCCCGTTCCCTGCTCCTCGGGTCCGGTCACTGGTGGGGCTCGACCCAGAAGAAGCCTCGCGGCCCCTCCGACTTCCTGCAGGCCCTCTACGACCACTGCGCCGCCGGGTACGGCGAGATCGAGACCTGGGCAGACGAGCCCGCCGAGGACGAGGAGAACCCGGTCCTGCATCAGCAGACCGCCGACCAGGTGTGGCCCCTGCCCCTCGACGAGGCCGCCCTGGCCCGGCGCCGCGCGGCCGCGGAGACGGTCCTGGCCCACCTGGAGAACCTCGCCACCTCACAGGAGGACGTCCACCCCGCGGCGACGCACGACCCGGACACTTACGACGATCCGGACTGGCCCCCGCCACCGGACGACGACGAAGCGCTCCACGAGGAGTACGAGGAGGAGGATCCCTTCTCCCGAGAGGACCCCTTCTCCGGCGAGGATCCCTTCCCCGGAAAGGACCCGGGCCCCGGGAAGGACCCGGGCGACTGGGACTCCTGGACCACGGACCGCCCCTCGGTCCCGCACCAGGCGACATCCCCGGAATCCCCTGCCGAGCCCTCGAAGGCACGCCTTCGACCCCCGGAACAGGAGCAGCAGCCCTTCACCCGGGGACAGGAACCCCTCAGCCCGGAGGAGACCAGAACCATCGCTTCCTGGGACCGCGACCTCGACGCCCTCACCGGGGAGCTCCTGCGCGCCCGCGCGAGCGTCACGGACGTACCCCTGCCCGCCTCGCTGACCGCGTCCCAACTGCTGCGGCTGGCCGCCGACCCGGACGGGTTCGCGCAGGAACTCGCGCGCCCCATGCCGCGCCCCCCACAACCCGCCGCACGTCGAGGCACCCGGTTCCACGCCTGGGTCGAGGCGCGCTTCGAAGAGCTGACGCTGCCCATGCTGGAGCCGGAGGACCTGCCCGGCAGCGAGGCCGAGATCGCCGACGAACGCGACCTGGAGGCCCTCAAGGACGCTTTCGAGCGCACCGAGTACGCGCACCGCACGCCGTACCGGGTCGAGGCCCCCTTCCAGCTCGCGATCGCCGGCCGTGTCGTACGGGGCCGTATCGACGCCGTCTACAAGGAGGGCGACGGCGACGGGGCGACGTACGAGATCGTCGACTGGAAGACCAACCGCACCCGCACCGCCGACCCGCTCCAGCTCGCCCTCTACCGGCTCGCCTGGGCCGAGCAGCAGGGCGTGCCCCTGGAGTCGGTCGACGCCGTGTTCCTGTACGTCCGCGGCGGCGAGGCCGTTCGTCCGGGCGCTCTCCCGGACCGGGCCGCACTGGAGCGGCTGCTGACCGGAGAGCCGGTCGCGGAGGCGAACTGTGAGGAACCGCCCAACCAGGATGTCGATGCGGGCCGATAGGCTCGTGACCATGAGCCAGACCCCGGACAGCGCCGTCCGCACGTACATCGAGCAGCACCGTGCCGCCTTCCTCGACGAGCTCGCCGAGTGGCTGCGCATCCCCTCCGTGTCGGCCCAGCCCGACCACGCTCCCGATGTACGCCGCAGCGCCGACTGGCTCGCCGCCAAGCTCAAGGAGACGGGCTTTCCGACCACCGAGGTCTGGCCGACTCCGGGTGCGCCCGCCGTCTTCGCCGAGTGGCCGTCCGGAGACCCGGAGGCGCCCACGGTGCTCGTCTACGGCCACCATGACGTGCAGCCCGCCGCCCGCGAGGACGGCTGGGACAGCGAGCCCTTCGAGCCCGTCGTCCGTGAAGGGCGCCTCTACGCGCGCGGGGCGGCCGACGACAAGGGCCAGGTGTTCTTCCACACACTCGGCGTCCGCGCCCACCTCGCCGCCACGGGCCGCCCCGCCCCGGCCGTCAACCTGAAGCTGCTGATCGAGGGCGAGGAGGAGTCCGGCTCCCCGCACTTCCGTACGCTCGTCGAGGCGCACGCCGAGCGGCTCGCGGCCGACGCCGTGATCGTGTCCGACACCGGCATGTGGGCCGCGGACACCCCCACCGTGTGCACCGGCATGCGCGGCCTCGCCGAGTGTGAGATCCACCTCTACGGCCCCGACCAGGACATCCACTCCGGCTCCTTCGGCGGCGCCGTCCCCAACCCGGCGACCGCCGCCGCCCGCCTGGTCGCCGCCCTGCACGACGAGCACGCGCGCGTGTCGATCCCCGGCTTCTACGACGGCGTCGTCGAACTGACCGACCGCGAGCGCGAGCTCTTCGCCGAGCTGCCCTTCGACGAGCAGCGGTGGCTGCGCACCGCCAAGTCGTACGCCACCCACGGCGAGGCCGGGCACACCACCCTGGAGCGCATCTGGGCCCGGCCCACCGCCGAGGTCAACGGGATCGGCGGCGGCTACCAGGGCCCCGGCAGCAAGACGATCATCCCGTCCTCCGCCATGGTGAAGCTCTCCTTCCGATTGGTCGCGGGACAGGACCCCGACCACATCGAGAAGGCCGCCCGCGCGTGGGTGGCCGACCAGGTTCCCGCCGGGATCCGCTGCGAGATCACGTTCAGCGGAGCCACGCGCCCGTGCCTGACACCACTGGACCACCCAGCCCTGCAGTCCGTCGTACGCGCCATGGGCCGTGCCTTCGAGGGACCCGTCCGCTTCACGCGCGAGGGCGGCTCGGGACCCGCTGCCGACCTCCAGGACGTCCTTGGCGCACCCGTGCTCTTCCTCGGCATCTCCGTCCCCTCCGACGGCTGGCACGCCCCGAACGAGAAGGTCGAGCTGGACCTGCTTCTCAAGGGCGTCGAGACCAGCGCATACCTGTGGGGCGACCTCGCCGCCAACTGGCGCCATGCGCCCTGAGCCACCGAAGTCGTCCGGAGCGGCATCGCGCGCGGGGCACACTGAGAAGGCCGTCCCGCACCGGCGAGCCCTGCCGCACCCGGTCGCCTGCCGTCCCACGTCCCGCCGATCTGCCCGCCGAAGTACACCGTTCCACTGGGGGAGTTGGAAGCACCCGTGACCACCTGGACCGACCACACCGCCGACCGCCCCATCTCGCTCACCGCCCCGAGCGGCATCGACCGCGCCGCCCACCACCGGCTCGACGAAGCCTGGCTCGCGGCGGCGTGGAGCCATCCCACGACCCGCTGCTTCGTGGTCTCCGGCGGTCAGGTCCTCATCGACGAGGCGCCGGACGGGCGCACCGAACTCGTCATGACGCCCTCCTTCGAGGCCCCCCTCACCGAGGCGCACCGCTACTTCCTCGGCATCGACGATGACGGCGTCAGCTACTTCGCCCTCCAGAAGGACGCGCTGCCCGGCCGTATCGACCAGTCCGCGCGCGCGGCCGGCCTGCGCGAGGCGGGCCTGCTGCTGTCGCCGCGCGACGTGGGCCTGATGGTGCACGCCGTCGGCCTGGAGAACTGGCAGCGCACCCACCGCTTCTGCTCCCGCTGCGGCGAACGCACCGTGATCGCAGCGGCCGGGCACATCCGCCGCTGCCCCGCCTGCGGCGCCGAGCATTACCCGCGCACCGACCCGGCAGTGATCATGGCCGTCACCGACGAGGACGACCGCATCCTCCTCGGCCGTCAGGTCCACTGGCCCGAGGGCCGCTTCTCGACGCTCGCCGGCTTCGTCGAGCCCGGCGAGTCCATCGAGCAGACGGTGCGCCGCGAGGTCTACGAGGAGGCCGGAATCACCGTCGGCCAGGTCGAGTACGTCGCCAGCCAGCCCTGGCCCTTCCCGTCCAGCCTCATGCTGGGCTTCATGGCCCGCGCCACCAGCACCGAGGTCAATGTCGACGGCGACGAGATCCACGAGGCCCGCTGGTTCTCCCGCGAGGAACTGCGCGCCGCCTTCGACTCCGGTGAGGTCCTGCCGCCGTACGGCATCTCGATCGCGGCCCGCCTGATCGAGCTCTGGTACGGCAAGCCGTTGCCCACGAGGAGCTTCGTCTGAGAGGACACGTGCCAGCGTGGCATGCGCCGGACGCACAGCAGGAAGGCGGCCCCTGAAACACCTCAGGGACCGCCTTCCGAGAACCGCACGCGCGGCGCGGTTACGCGCCGACCTTCTGCTTCACCTGCGCCAGCGACGGATTCGTCAGCGTGGAACCGTCCGCGAAGAGCACCGTCGGGACCGTCTGGTTTCCGCCATTCGCCTTCTCGACGAACGCGGCGGACTCGGGGTCGTGCTCGATGTTGATCTCGGTGTACGCGATGCCCTCGCGGTCCAGCTGCTTCTTCAGCCGCTGGCAGTAACCGCACCACGTGGTGCTGTACATCGTCACAGTGCCCTGCATGTCTCGCGCGCTCCTCTGATGGCTCGGGGGGAACAGGTCGTCCAGAGAGGGAACGTACGCGACCGGGGCGCCATTCCCACCCGGGGTATGCCTGGCACGTGACGCCTGCCGCATTAGTACGACTATCAGTGCCTGCCTGTGGACAACCGGCACAGCCGTCTCCGGCGACCTGGCAGCATGGCCGTGTGACAGCAGCAACGCACTCCACCCTCTTCCCGCAGGCACCGGACTCTGCCGACGCGGTGCTCGAAGGGCTCGACCCCGAGCAGCGCGAGGTGGCCACCGCCCTGCACGGACCGGTGTGCGTGCTCGCGGGCGCCGGTACGGGCAAGACCCGGGCGATCACCCACCGCATCGCCTACGGGGTGCGCGCCGGAATCCTCCAGCCCTCCAGTGTGCTCGCCGTCACCTTCACCAACCGCGCCGCCGGGGAGATGCGCGGTCGGCTCCGCCAGCTGGGCGCCGCCGGAGTGCAGGCCCGCACCTTCCACTCGGCCGCCCTGCGTCAGCTCCAGTACTTCTGGCCGAAAGCGATCGGTGGCTCCATGCCCCGACTCGTCGACCGAAAGATCCAGCTCGTCGCTGACGCGGCCGCCGCCTGCCACATCCGCCTCGACCGGAACGAGCTGCGGGACGTCACCGCCGAGATCGAGTGGTCCAAGGTGACCCAGACCGTCCCCGCCGACTACGCCCTTGCCACCGTCAAGGCCGACCGCACAGCACCCCGCGACCCGGCCGAGATCGCCCAGCTCTACAACGTCTACGAGGACCTCAAGCGGGACCGCTCGGTCATCGACTTCGAGGACGTCCTGCTCCTCACCGTCGGTATCCTGCAGGACCGGCACGACATCGCCGACCAGGTCCGCTCCCAGTACCAGCACTTCGTGGTCGACGAGTACCAGGACGTCAGCCCGCTCCAGCAGCGACTGCTGGAGCTGTGGCTCGGTGAGCGGGACAACCTGTGCGTGGTCGGCGACGCCAGCCAGACGATCTACTCGTTCACAGGAGCAACTCCCGACCATCTGCTCGACTTTCGCACCCGCCACCCCGGAGCCACCGTCGTCAAGCTGGTCCGTGACTACCGTTCCACGCCCCAGGTCGTCCACCTCGCCAATGGGCTGCTGGCCCAGGCGCAGGGCCGCGCCGCCGACCATCGGCTGGAGCTGATCTCCCAGCGCGCCCCCGGCCCCGAACCCGTCTACACCGAGTGCACCGACGAGCCCGCCGAGGCCGAGGGCGCCGCCCGTCGCATTCGGGAACTCATGGACTCCGGCGTTCCGGCCAGCGAGATCGCCATCCTGTTCCGTACGAACTCCCAGTCCGAGACCTATGAGCAGGCCCTCGCCGACGCGGGCATCTCGTACCAGCTGCGGGGCGCCGAGCGGTTCTTCGACCGTCCAGAGGTGCGCAAGGCGGGCATCGCCCTGCGCGGCGCGGCCCGCTTCGGCGGCAACGACTCGCTCCTCGATGACGCCGTAGACCTGCCCTCGCAGGTTCGTGCCGTGCTGTCGGGGGAGGGCTGGACGACCGAGCCCCCGGCCGGTTCCGGCGCGGTCAGAGAGCGCTGGGAGTCGCTGGCCGCCCTGGTGAACCTCGCCCAGGACTTCGCCGCCGCCAAACCGGGAGCCACCCTCGCCGACCTCGTCGCGGAACTCGACGAGCGGGCGAACGCCCAGCATGCCCCGACCGTCCAGGGCGTCACCCTCGCCTCCCTGCACTCGGCCAAGGGCCTGGAGTGGGACGTCGTCTTCCTGGTCGGCGTGGCCGAGGGCATGATGCCGATCACCTACGCGAAGAACGACGAGCAGATCGAGGAGGAGCGCCGCCTCCTCTACGTCGGTGTCACCCGGGCCCGGCAGCACCTCCACGTCTCCTGGTCGCTCACCCGCGCGCCCGGCGGTCGGCCCAACCGCCGCCCGAGTCGCTTCCTCGATGGCCTGCGCCCCGGCTCGACCGGCACCGCCGGACGCACCGCAGCCGGCGGCGGTCCCGGAGGCGTCGAGCGCGGCTTCACAAGCAGACCGGAAGCCGCCCCGAGACGGACACAGCGCACACCGGCGCGCTGTCGCGTCTGCGGGCGCACCCTCACCGACGCCGGTGAGATGAAGCTGATGAGGTGTGAGGACTGCCCCTCCGACATGGACGAGGGTCTCTACGAACGCCTTCGTGAGTGGCGCGGGGTCCAGGCGCGGCTCAGCGGGCAGCCGGACTTCTGCGTCTTCACGGACCGCACCCTGATGGCCATCGCCGAGGCGGAGCCAACCAGTCCGGTTGAGCTTTCCCGCATCCCCGGTGTCCTCAGACGCAAGCTTGAGCGCTACGGAGCCGATGTGCTGGCCATCTGCGCAGGCCAGGAGCTTGGTGAGGGCGCCGACGGGGAATGATGCGAACTCGTCGAAAAAATAGTTTGCGCATGCCCCAGCAATCCCCATAGGTTCTTAGCCACGGGAACGGAGGCCTTCTCGGAGGCCCCAATTCCGTGTTCTACTTGCATACCCGTCGGACTGGTTCACCCCAGTCCCCCGAGACGCCGAGAGGAGGCGAGTCCAGTGATCAGCATTAACAGCAGCTCCATCAGCATCGTCAAAATGACCGATCGCTCGGTCGTCGCTTCCCTGTGCATGCTCGGCGCCTCCAACCCGGGCACCGGTCTGTCCGGCATCCGTGCCGTGCGTCCGGCGTCCTCCCTGTCTCTCGCGGGCCTTCCCGTCCGTGAGCGCAATGAGCGACCGACCAAGGCACTGGAAGCGGCAGTAGAGGCAAAGGCGCACGCCTATGCCTTCACGGCGACCGGTGCCGGATTCCGGAAGCAGACGACGCAGCACCACCAGATGTGGGCCTTCCGTGGGCCAGAACCCTGGAGTGATCCAGCCTGACAGTCGATCAGGCCGGCGCCTTCAGGGCCGCGGAACCCCATCCGGGATCCGCGGCCCTTCTGTTTGTCCCCCAACGGGATGACGGAGCGAAGGGGCCTCGGGCAAGGAAAGACCCGGTACCAGCCGCCACCCGGTCCTACAGGACCGGAACGAACAGACGAGGAAGACGAACCGTGCAACTCGAAGCGCACGCCCCGTCCGTACCGCCTTCAGACGTGATCCCCAAGCCCGGCCTCACGGAGGACTCCACCTTGACTCCGCTCACTGCGCTCACCGCGCTCGACGACGCCATCGAGAACCTCGGCGTACCCGTCCCCTGCCGTTCCTACGACCCGGAGGTCTTCTTCGCCGAGTCGCCGGCGGACGTCGAGTACGCCAAGTCCCTCTGCCGTACCTGCCCGCTGGTCGAGGCCTGCCTCGCCGGCGCCAAGGAGCGGCGTGAGCCCTGGGGCGTCTGGGGTGGCGAGCTGTTCGTCCAGGGTGTTGTCGTCGCCCGGAAGCGGCCGCGTGGTCGCCCGCGCAAGAACCCGGTCACGGCATGAACACCGCAGGAACGATCGACCGCCCCCTCACGCACGACCCCCAGAAGCAGGCCCCGATGAAGCCGTCCACCCACGAGCTCGCAGGCTCCGCGCCTGAAGACTTCACCACACGCGGCGCGAACGAATCGCGTCAGAACAGGAACCGAGAGATGCAACTCATCCAAGAAGCCCTGGCACGTGCGCATATGCACGAGCTACGGCATGACGCCCAGCGGGAACGCCGGGCCGCGCATGTGGCGACCGCTCGCCGCATGCAGCGCCGGGCCGAGCGCGCCTCGATGCGCGCCCGCCGCGCGCTCGCCAAGGCGGTCATGCAGTAGCCGCCCACACCACCAGACGGTGGCCTCCCGACCAGGGAGGCGGTAGCTCCCCGCGGGGGCCGGTTCGTGTGAACGGACCGGCCCCCGCGGTGCGTTGTGCCCGCAGATCAGGCGGTGGCGGCGCTATCGTCGCCGAGTGACGAGTCTTCCCGGAGGCAGTGACAACGGCGGTTCCTCCACGGAGCCCCAGCCCCTCGTGTGTGCCCGGTGCGGCACCCGGGCCAAGGCCCCGCAGCCCACCTGGACCTGCTCCGTGGAGAACGGCGTCCGCCACTACTTCTGCGACACCTGCTCCCGAGAGAACCTCAGAGCGATCGAAGGGCGACTGGACTCGGCCTGGTGGTAGCCAGGCTCATGCCTCCGCCGCCGACTCCTCCTCGTCCGTCAGTTCCTCCGGTGCGAACCCCGGCAGCCACTCCTCCAGCTCCTCGCGCAGTCGTACCGTCGCGCCCAGCTGGCACAGCACGCCGATTGTGCTCAACGTCACGCGGTGGATGAGGAGGTACGCCGGGGGCAGGTTGAGCCGCTTGCCCAGCTGGTAGGCGGGGGAGCGCGGGTCGGCCACCCGGGCGGCCTGGCTGCGCATCCAGCCGCGGGTGAAGGTGAACTCGTCGACCTGAGCCGGTTCGATGATCGGCAGGAGGTAGTCGAGGACCGCGTCGGGGTCGAGGTCTATTGACTCCTTGACGAAGCCCTCCGCGCAGAGGAGTTCGTAGACGGTGTCCGCCTCGCCGTCCAGGGTCATTCGCAGGGAGTCGCCGATGGGGGTCGGCAGCCCGCCCGGGAGGCGATCGACCGTGCCGAAGTCCAGCACGCCGAGCCGCCAGTCGTCCTCGCCGTCCGGGCCGCCCGGCAGGAGGCGGAAGTTGCCGGGGTGTGGGTCGGCGTGCAGAAGGCCGGTGCGGGCCGGGCCGGAGAAAAGGAAGCGGGCCAGAAGCTGGCCGGCGCGATCGCGCTGCTCCTGGGTGCCGTTCGAGATCACCTCCGAGAGCGGTACGCCCTCGATCCACTCCGTGATCAGGACCTGATCGCAATGGTGGACCACTGCCGGCACGACGACGTCCGGGTCGTCGGAGAACTCCTCCGCGTGCGCCTGCTGGGCCTGGGCCTCCAGGCCGTAGTCCAGTTCCTCGGAGACCCGGTCCTTGAGCTCCGCGATCAGCGGCTTGATGTCCATGCCGGGGATCAGCGGACCCAACAGGCGGGCAAAGCGGCTCAATTGATTCAAATCGGACAGGAGGGCCTCGCCGGCTCCCGGGTACTGGACCTTGACCGCCACCTCTCGGCCGTCGTGCCACACCCCGCGATGCACCTGGCCGATCGAGGCCGCCGCGGCGGGCTTGTCCTCGAACTCCAGGAACAGGTCGTGCCAGTTCTCGCCCAGCCGCTCCGCCAGCACCGTGTGCACGGTGCGTGTCGGCATCGGAGGTGCCGCCTCCTGCAGCTTCGTGAGAGCCGCGCGGTAGGGGCCGGCGATCTCCTCGGGCAAGGCGGACTCGAACACGGACAGGGCCTGGCCGAACTTCATCGCGCCGCCCTTGAGCTCGCCGAGCACCTTGAACATCTGCTCGGCGGTGCGCTGCTGCAGCTCACGGCCGACGATCTCCGCGGACTCGCCGACGATCCGCTTGCCAAGCCCCCAGGTCGCCCGCCCGGCGAAGCCGAGCGGGAGCGCGGCGAGCTTGGCGGTTCGCGTGACCGCCTTGCGGGGAAGATCAGACATGCGCCCTCCAGGTCCCAGCCGGCCGCTTCGTGTCTGCCGTACGGCGTGACTCCTTCGACGGCCGTTGCTCCGCCATTGTCTCGTGCGACTCCTCTTCCTCGGAGGGGTGTTCTCGCTCACCTTTTTCCGCGGCGCCGCAGAGGCATGCCGGGTGTGCCCAAACGGGCCGGGCGTGCCAGCTCAGACCGGGCAGGGACGCCTCCCAGCGTGCACCCGCGCTCGACGGAGCGTGGCCATCCAGGAAGGTGAGGGCGTGTGCGGCCGCCAGTCCGGCGACCGAGGCGGCCAGCGCCAGATCGCAAGGTGGCACCTGACGCGTCTTTCCGGAGCCCGAGCGCCACTGCGCGACCAGGCGGGGCCAGGTCGGGTCCCGGTCGGCGCGCCCCTGGTCGAGACAGCCGGCGCAGCCGGTCTCGCCGGGCAGGACGAGCGGGCCGACAACCCCGGTTCCCTCCACGACGCCGACGTACAGATGGGGCGTACCGGAAGTGATGAGGGGTTCGGCGGCGGACGGGGAGGGTGCGTGCACGGCGACATCGTCCCGCGGGGCGATGATCACCAGGGAATGGCCTGTGCTGTCCTCGCTGGAAGTCGACCGGGGGTCGCGGCGCGGTGGGCGGTCCGGCGCTGCGCGGCGTGCGGCCCGTCGCGCCGCCTCGTCCCTGCGGTCGCCGATCGCCTCGGTGGGCAGTCCGCCGGGTGCCACGTCCCAGGGCTCGACGCGGCCGACGTCGCGTACGTCGACCTCGCCGACGCCTGCGCCCGACAGCAGCGAGGCCACCATCGCGCCCACCCGGCCGGCACCCCTGACCTGCACGCGCAATGAGCGGCGGGCGGCCAGGCGATCGATAGCCCCGCCCGGCTCGGACGTGGTCAGGGACAGGGAGGCCAGATCGGGGCGCAGCCGGTCCAGGACCTCCTTCTTGCCGCGCAGGGCATCGGCGGCCGGGCCGCCTCCCTTCGCGTCGTCGAGTAACCCGGCCCGCGCGAGTCGCCGCACCAGCCCGTCGACATGACCGTCCGGCAGATCCATGCGGCGGCCCTCTTCCCGCAGCAGCTCCGGTCCGCGTGTGCCGTTGAGCAGGTCGAGGAAACTGCCCGTCGCCGTGTCCATCGGACCCACTGTCATCGCGTGCGCCGGAGTCATCCCGAACTGCACGGTGTTGAGGTCGCGCCACCCTCGCCGTAGCGCGGGCTTCACCAGTGGAGCCGTCGAATCCAGTGGAGCCGTCGGATCCGCTGAAGTCGTCGAAGCCGCTGAAACGGGCGAAGCTTTCGAAATGGGTGAAACCGTCGCGTGCATGAACAGGCCCCCGTAGCCGTCGTGGAACGTCCCCGTTGTGCCGGTGGAGCTCGGTCGTAGCTCCGCCTGTGACTGTCAGCATGCCCGGACGCGGCGCCCGGCGTCGAAAGTTGTCCACAGGTGGTGGATATTCGTCGTACAAATCAAACGCATGGCGGGGGATCAGCATCGAACTGTCCATGAGGCGGGACTTCCCCCATGCCCAGCGGGTACGGTCGGGGCGTGTCCGCCGACCCACTGCACCGCGCCGGAACGCCACAGCGCAGTACGACGAGCCCGCCGCAGAGCGGCTCGGGGGCGAGCGCGATCGAGGTCCGCAGAAGCGCCCGGCGCCGCCGGACGGTCTCGGCGTACCGCGAGGGCGATCGCACCGTCGTGCTCATCCCTGCCCGGATGTCCGAGGCCGAGGAGCAGCGCTGGGTAAACGTCATGCTCGACAAGCTGGCCGCCCAGGAGAGCAAGCAGGTGCTCGGCGACGCCGAACTGGCCGAGCGCGCGGAGCAGTTGTCGGCACAGTACTTCGACGGCCGGGCCCGGCCCAGCTCGGTGCGCTGGGTCACCAACCAGAACACCCGCTGGGGCTCGTGCACTCCGGCCGAGGGGAGCATCCGTCTTTCGCACCGTCTGCAGGGCATGCCCGAGTACGTCGTCGACTACGTCCTCCTCCACGAGCTCGCGCATCTTCTGGTGCCCGGCCACGGGCCCCGCTTCTGGCGGCTGCTGGAGGGGTATCCCCGCACCGAGCGGGCGAAGGGCTACCTGGAGGGCGTGGTCGCCGCCGAGCGGCTGCCCCATGTGCCCGGTGCGCGCGGCGAGTGACCGCTCGCTGAGACAGCCCCGGAGGCGGTGCTTCCGGTCCGGCCGGGCGGGGGTTGTGTACCGGGTCTGTACCGGCTTCGTCCGATGTCCGAGTTTGCCGTTAGCCTGGCGCGACGCACTCGCAATCGGGATGGGGGACGGTCGTTACGCATGGCCAGGGAATTCCAACGCGGCCACAAGGCCAAGATCAGTGACCTCACCGCGGGCACGGATCTGTACGTAGGCGTGCAGATCTCCGCCCCAGGGCTGAGCTTCGACATCAGCTGCTTCGGTCTCGACGCCGACGAACGGCTCTCGGACGACCGCTACTTCGTCTTCTTCAACCAGCCGAAGTCCCCCGAGGAGTCCATCCAGCTCCTCGGTACCCAGGCCGGTGACACGGAGTCCTTCCGGGTCACACTCGACAAGATCCCCCCGCAGATCCAGAAGCTGTCCTTCACGGCGACGATCGACGGCGCCGGACAGATGTCGCAGATCAGCCCTGGGTACATCCGTATCGTCGCCGGCGGCGAGGAGGTGGCCCGGTACGCCTTCAACGGCTCGGAGTTCTCCACCGAACGCGCCGTGATGCTGGGTGACTTCTACCTGAAGGACGTCTGGCGGTTCGCCGCGGTCGGCCAGGGCTTCGACGGCGGCCTCGACGCGCTGCTGAGGAACTTCGGCGGCGAAGTCGCCGAAGAGGAGGCGCCCGCCGCCCCGCAGCAGCAGCCGCAGACCGGGGCCGCCCCCGGCTTCGCCCCGCCCGCGCAGGCCGCTGCGGCTCCTGCGTTCGGCGCCCCGGCCGCGCAGGCTCCCGCGCCCGCCCCGGCCCCCGCTCCGCAGCCCGCCGCGCAGGGCTTCGCGCCCCCGCCGGCCGCCGCTCCGGCGCCCCCGGCCCCTGCGCCCGCACCGTCGGTGCACGCCCAGCCCACCATCGTCGCGCCCATGACGCCGCCCGGCGGCACCCCGCCGCCCCCGGCTCCGGCCCCCGCGCCCTACGGCCAGCCGGGTCAGCAGCAGCCGTACGGACAGCCCGGCCAGCAGGCGCCGTACGGCCAGACGTCCGCCCCGACCGCCCCACCGCCCCCCGGTTACCCCCAGCCCCAGGCCCCGCAGGCCCCGACCCTGCCGCCCGGTTACGGCCAGCCGACCCCGCCCCCCGGCTACGGCCAGGTCCCGGGCCAGCAGGCGCCCTACGGAGCCCCGCAGGGCGCCCCTCAGGGAGTCCCGCAAGGCGCGCCCCAGGGGCCCGGCGTGGCCGCCGCGCTCCAGCAGTTCAAGGAGACGCCCACCGGCCAGCGCTGGACCCAGCAGAACAAGAAGATGGTCCGGGTCGACCTCGGCATCGGCGGGCATCCCGTGCTGGCCCGGCAGGGCAGCATGGTGCTCTACCAGGGCAAGGTCGACTTCAGCTACAAGGGCGCCGGGTTCGCCGGCCGGATCGTGGGCAACGCGACCGGCCAGGAGATGCAGCTGATGCGCTGCACCGGCCAGGGCCAGGTGTTCCTCGCCGAGAACTCCTCGATGCTGCACCCCATCGAGCTCCAGGGCGACGGCATCTGCGTCTCCGCGGAGAACGTCCTCGCCTTCGACGAGAGCCTCCAGTACGAGGTCCGCCGCATCGAGGGACACGGCATCCCCGGTGGCGCGCTGTTCACGATGCAGTTCACGGGCACCGGCACGATCGTCGTGAAGACCCACGGCACCCCCGTGGTGCTCCCGGTCACGCCCACGACGTTCGCCGACTGCAACGCCGTCGTCGCCTGGTCGGCCGCCTCCCAGGTGGTCGTCTCCAGCCAGGTGCGGATGCGCCGCAACGCCTACCCCGGCGACACCGGAGAGAGCGTCAACCTCCAGTTCCGTGGCGCGCCCGGCAACTTCATCGTCGTCCAGCCGTACGAGATCTGAGGGAGCCCGTCATGAACCAGCCGCTCGCGGGCTACGCCCCCGCACCCGTCACCGCCCGCATGGAGAACCACGGCAACCACATGCTGAAGGTCGCCATGCAGACCGGGAACGACCTCTTCGCGCGCGTGGGGTCGATGACCGCCTACGAGGGCTTCGTCCAGTACGAGCCCAACCCGCCGGCCGTGCGCCAGATCGCCAAGGACTGGATGACCGGTGAGGGCGCGCCCCTGATGAAGTGCTCGGGGGACGGTCTGCTCTACCTCGCCGACTACGGCGCCAACGTCGTCGTCATCAACCTCAACGGCGACGGCATCTCCGTCAACGCCACCAACCTGCTCGCCTTCGACGCTCACCTCACCTGGGGCGTCGAGCGCGTGAAGGGCCTGGCGAAGTTCGCCGGTCAAGGTCTGTGGAACACCAAGATCTCCGGGCAGGGCTGGGTCGCGCTGACCTCCCGGGGCAAGCCGATCGTCGTCGACTGCGGCGGTGGCGAGGACGAGACGTACGTCGACCCGGACGCGCTCGTCGCCTGGTCCCCGAACCTCAAGGTGAAGGGCAAGCGCAGCTTCAAGGCGCAGTCGCTCATCGGCCGGGGCAGTGGCGAGGCCTACCAGATGGCCTTCTCCGGCCAGGGCATCGTCGTAGTCCAGCCCAGCGAGGACAGCACCGACCGTCTCCGGGTCCGGGGCTGAGGGGGAAACGCCATGCAGAGTCCGCTTTTCGCCTACAACGACCAGCAGACCCAGGACCGCTGGAGCCTGCAGAACAAGCAGATGCTCCGAGTCGCCCTGGAGGGCCACGACGACATCCTCGCCCGCAAGGGCACCATGGTCGCCTACCAGGGCCTCGTCGAGTTCGACGCCGAGTACCAGAACAACCAGCAGGGACGCGCGCGTGCGCAGACCGGTGAGGGCCTGGACCTGATGCGCTGTCACGGACAGGGCACGGTCTACCTCGCCAATCTCAAGCAGCACGTTCACCTGGTGGACGTCGACCAGGACGGGCTGACCGTCGACAGCAGCTATGTGCTGGCGATGGACTCCTCGCTGCACCACGAGGTCATCGCCGTGGACAGCCTCTACGGCATCTCCGGCTCCGGTAAGTACCAGCTCAACATCACCGGTCGCGGCAAGGTCGCGCTGATGACCTCCGGCATGCCGCTGATGATGCAGGTGACGCCCGACAAGTACGTCAACTGCGACGCCGACGCGATCGTCGCCTGGTCGACCGGCCTGCGTGTCCAGATGCAGGCCCAGACGCACTCCTCCGGGGTGTTCCGGCGCCGTGGCAACACCGGTGAGGGCTGGGAGCTCAGCTTCATGGGCACCGGCTTCGCGCTGGTCCAGCCCAGTGAGCTGCTGCCGCCGCAGAACGCCCAGATCGGCTCGGGCCTCGCCGCGCAGTACGGCATGGGCCAGCAGGGGGCGCGGGGGCAGAACCAGGGCAACGTCTGGAGTTGACCGTCCGGAAAGCAAATGTAAGGGGCGACCGCCAGTGCGGTCGCTCCTTACACATGTTTCAGCGCCTACGTACTTCAGGCCGCGAGCCTCGCCCGCGTGGCCTGAAGCAGTCGTACGACCGACTCGTCCGCCACGTCCGCCACCTCGTCGTAGGCGAACCAGCGCAGGTCGAGGGACTCGTCGCTGATCGCCTCCACGGCGCCGGCCGGGGCCAGCGCCGCGTACTGGACGTCGAGGTGCCAGGCGCAGGGCGTGTGATGGCGGTCCAGGCGCACCGGGCCGCCGGGGAGCAGGGTCAGCCCCGCGACGCCCGACTCCTCGGTTCCCTCGCGCAGGGCGGCCGATGCCAGCGTTTCGTCGACGGGCTCGCAGTGGCCGCCCATCTGCAGCCACATGCGCAGCTTCTTGTGGAGGGTGAGCAGCACACGGCCGCGGGACGGGTCGATCACCAGGGCGCTCGCAGTGATGTGCCCGTCCTCGCACGCCTTCCACATGCCGTCCGGGTGGGTCTGAAGATGCTCCAGGTAGGTCTGGCGCAGCTCTTCCTGGCCCTCGTAGCCCTTGAGTACGAGGACCGCGTCGTCGTACAGGCTCACTCGGTGTCGTCGCCCTTGGAGTCGTCGTCCTTCTTCAGGTTCGGCTTCTCGCCGGAGCCGCTCGCCGCCTCGCCGAGCATCTTGTCCAGCTCGGAGAAATCGATGTGCTCGCGGTGCACGAAGCCGTCCGGGTCGTCCAGGTCGGTGGCCGTCGGCAGCATGTCCGGGTGGGCCCACAGAGCGTCACGGCCGTCGACACCACGCGCGTCGGTGAGCGAGGCCCACAGGCGCGAGGCGTCGCGCAGGCGGCGCGGGCGCAGCTCCAGGCCGATCAGCGTGGCGAAGGTCTGCTCCGCCGGGCCACCCGAGGCGCGCCGACGGCGCAGGGTCTCGCGCAGCGCGTCAGCGGACGACAGACGGGGCTTCGCAGCCGCGTGCACCACCGCGTCCACCCAGCCTTCGACGAGCGCCAGAGCGGTCTCCAGACGGGCCAGGGCCGCCTTCTGCTCCGGCGTGTCCTCCGGCTGGAACATGCCCTGCTGCAAGGCGTCCTGCAGCTGCTCGGGGTTCTGCGGGTCGAACTGGCCGACCACGTCCTCCAGCTTCGCGGTGTCGACCTTGATCCCGCGCGCGTAGCCGTCGACCGCGCCGAACAGGTGCGAGCGCAGCCACGGCACATGGGCGAAGAGGCGCTGGTGGGCGGCCTCGCGCAGGGCGAGATACAGCCGCACCTCCTCCTTGGGTACGCCCAGGTCCTTGCCGAACGTCTCGATGTTCACCGGCAGCAGCGCGGCCTTGCCGACCGGGCCGAGCGGCAGGCCGATGTCGGTCGACCCGACGACCTCGCCCGCGAGCACGCCGACGGCCTGCCCGATCTGCGTGCCGAACATGGCGCCGCCCATCGACCGCATCATGCCGATCAGCGGGCCGGCCATGGCCTGCATCTCCTCCGGCAGGACGTCACCCATCGCGGTGCCGACGCGTTCCGCGACCGGGTCGACGAGCTCCTGCCACGCGGGCAGGGTCGCCTCGACCCACTCCGCGCGCGACCACGCGATGGCGGTGCCCGCGCCGGACGGCAGGGATGTCGCGTCGTCCAGCCACAGGTCGGCCAGGCGGACGGCCTCCTGGACGGCGGTGCGCTCGGCGGGGCCGACGCTCGCGTCCTTCGTGCCGTCCGCGGTGCCCTGGGAGACCGTCTGGCGGGCGATCTGCTTGGCCATGTCCCAGTTCACCGGGCCGCCCTCGTACGAGAGCATCTGGCCCAGCTGCTGGAACGCGGCGCCCAGGTCGGTGGGGTTCAGGGAACCGAACATGGCAGCGAACGGATTGTCGGCGCCGGGGCCACCGAAGCCACCGGCTCCGGGCAGCCCGCCGAATCCGAACGGGTTGGCCGGTCCCTGACCACCACCGCTCTGCTGGTCCTTCTTCTTGCCCTCGTCGCCGTCGTCCGGCTCCTCCGGCGGAAGGCCGAATCCGAATGGGGTGTCACTCACGGGATTCCTCGGCTGGTAAGGCCACCGGCTGGCACCGGCGGCGCGACTGCCCGATAACACCACCCAGCGTAGACACCGCGAGCCGTTCGGGCCTCGGTGCTTCGCCGACTCTTGGCCTGCGGCAGGATGGATGCCACCTGGTACGTACGCGTCACTAGCGTTCGTACTGAAGACAACCGCTGGAGACGCCCGGTGAGTTCCCCTGATCCGCAGGTTCGCACAGCGCGAAACCAGTCAACCCCTCCCGCGCGCGGCGTGCGCGGGCCCGTCGTGGCGGTGACCGGTGCCGCGTCCGGCATCGGCGCGCTGCTCACCGAGCGCCTTGTCGAGTCCGACGAGGTCAAGCAGGTCATCGCCATCGACGAGCGGCGCGGTGAGTGCGCGGCGGCGCAGTGGCACATCCTGGACGTGCGGGATCCGGCCATCGCGGAGAAGCTGCGTGGCGCCGACGTGGTCGTACATCTGGCCCTCGATCTGGATCTGGAGACGGATTCGGCCGCCCGGACGGCATACAACGTTCGGGGGACGCAGACCGTGCTGACGGCCGCGGCAGCGGCCGGCATCCACCGGGTCGTGCTGTGCACCTCCGCGATGGTCTACGGGGCGCTGCCGGACAACGAGCTGCCGTTGTCCGAGGACGCCGAGCTGCGGGCGACGGCGGAGGCCACCGGGGTGGGAGATCTGCTGGAGATCGAGCGCCTCGCGCGCAGGGCGCCTCGGGCCCATCCCGGACTCAATGTCACCGTTGTCCGGCCCGCGGTGCTCGTGGGCGGCACGGACACCGCGCTGACCAGGTACTTCGAGTCACCTCGACTGCTTGTCGTCGCCGGGTCGCGCCCCGCCTGGCAGTTCTGCCATGTCGAGGATCTGTGCAGCGCCCTGGAGTACGCCGTCCTGGAGAAGGTCGACGGGGAACTCGCCGTCGGCTGCGACGGCTGGCTGGAGCAGGAGGAGGTCGAGGAGCTCAGCGGGATCCGGCGGATGGAGCTGCCGTCGGCGGTCGCGCTGGGCGCGGCGGCCCGGCTGCACCGAATCGGCCTGACGCCCTCTCCGGCCGGGGACCTGGCGTACACGATGTACCCCTGGGTGGTCAGCGGGAGCCGGCTCCATGACGCGGGGTGGCGGCCGCAGTGGACCAACGAGGAAGTGCTCGCGGAGCTGCTGGAGGAGGTCTCCGGCAGGCACACGGTCGCCGGGCGGCGGCTCGGGCGCAAGGACGCGACGGCGGCCGGGGCCGCGGGAGCGACGGTCGCCCTGCTGGGCGCGGCGGCAGTGGTGCGGCGGGCGCGGAAGGCCAGGCGGCGGATCTGAGGGGCCAGGGCCGCGGCCCTGGGCGGTGCCGCCCGCTCGCGGACTGTAGGAGGCTCCAAGCCGCACGCGCGCGTGCCGGGCGATAGCGCTATTTCCCGACCTCGCGCGCGTGGGGCACGATGGGGCCATGGCACCTTCCAACGATCACCCCGGTGAGCAGGGCGCTCAGGATCCCGTCAAGCTCATCGCCATTCGCGAGACGGCCCTCTCCCTGGACGAGGTCTTCCGGGCCGTCGGGGACGATGCCGCCGGTGGGACCGCGTTGTTCGTGGGAACCGTGCGGAACCACGACGGCGGTGCCGATGTCGACGAGCTCGGGTACTCGTGCCACCCCCAGGCCGAGGCCGAGATGCGGCGCATCGCCGAGAAGGTCGTCGCCGAGTATCCGGTGCGGGCGCTCGCGGCCGTGCACCGCGTCGGGGACCTCAAGGTCGGGGATCTCGCCGTGGTCGTCGCCGTCTCCTGTCCCCATCGCGGCGAGGCCTTCGAGGCCTGCCGGAGGCTGATCGACGATCTCAAGCACGAAGTGCCCATCTGGAAGCATCAGAAGTTCTCGGACGGAACCGACGAATGGGTCGGCGCGTAGCGCCGTCGTTCGGGGGCGGTGGTCGGGTGACGGGCGGGCTGGTCGGCGCCTGCTGAACAACCCGTCCGAGCCTCGTACAGCCCTTCCGCAGCCCCGTCCACCCCACTCCGGTTGCGTAACCGCACCCCTGGCGTGAGCGTTGTCAGTGCCAGTGGTTAATCTGCTGATCAGTCAGTTTGCGGTCGCTCATTGGGGATGGGAGGACGGCATGGCGGCGCTCGCCTGGTTGCTGATTCCGCTTGGGGCTGCGATCTTCGCCGGTCTGTGGGGCAGTTGGGCCAACCGGACCCGGAAGGCACGGGGCGACGGCCCCGAGCTCGACGGCTATGCCCGCTTCCGTGCGGCCATGGAGAAGCCCTCTTCCCGTACATGATCAAGAGGAGCGGGGCTCGCCGCTCTGACGGGTCACGGTCAGACTGCCCTGACGGGGCGCTGACAGGAGTGTCACGTACATTCGTGCCATGCCACGCCGCACCGCGACGATGCTCGCCTCCACCCTGATGCTGATCGCGCTCCTGTGCGCGGGAGTCTTCATCCCCGTGCCGTATTCGGAGATGTCCCCGGGGCCGACGGTGAACACCCTCGGCGAGCACGACGGCGAACCGGTGCTGCAGGTATCCGGGCGCAAGACCTACCCGGCGACCGGGCATCTCAACATGACCACCGTCCGGGTCACCAGCGCCGACTACAAGATGAACCTCGTCGAGGCCGTCTATGGGTGGCTCGCGCATGACAACAAGGTCGTGCCGCACGACACCCTCTACCCGGACGGCAAGACCGAGGAGCAGTCCACCCAGGAGAACGCCGAGGAGTTCAGCCAGTCCCAGGAGAGCGCCAAGGTCGCCGCGCTGAAGGCGCTGGACATCCCGGTGCAGAGCTGGGTGATCGTCTCGACCGTGGTGAAGGGCACTCCGGCCGAGGGCAAGCTGCACGCCGGTGACGTGATCAAGGCCGTCGACGGTACGGCGGTGAAGGAGCCCGCCGACGTCGCCGAGCTGGTGACCAAGCACAAGCCCGGCGAGGACGTCGTGTTCACGATCGTCCCGGCGAAGGAGCAGACCGCCGCCGAGAAGGAGCGCAGGACGCCGACGAAGACGGAGAAGATCACGATCAGGACCGCCGAGTCCGACGACAGCGCCGAGAAGCGTGCCATCGTCGGGATCTCCGCCGGGACCGACCACACCTTCCCGTTCACCATCGACATCAAGCTCGCCGACGTCGGCGGACCCAGCGCGGGCCTGATGTTCGCGCTCGGCCTCTACGACAAGCTCACCCCGGGCAACCTCACCGGCGGCAAGTTCGTCGCCGGCACCGGCACCATCGACGACGACGGCAAGGTCGGCCCCATCGGCGGCATCGAGATGAAGACCGTCGGCGCGCGCGAGAAGGGCGCCCAGTACTTCCTCACGCCCGCCGACAACTGTGCGACGGCGGCCAGGGACGTCCCCGAGGGGCTCACCCTCGTCAAGGTCGGCACCATCGACGACGCCCTCGGCGCCCTGAAGGACATCCGCTCCGGCGACACCGCCGGCCTGCCGAAGTGCACGACCAAGAGCTGAGCGGCAAGCCTTGAGTACGGCAGTGGGGGCGCCCGTCACATCGAGGGGCGCCCCCACTGCCGTACCGGAAGTCCTCAGTCCGCGAACGTCGCCGCCAGCGCCTCGGCCAGGCCCGGGATCAGGTCCGGGCCGGTGAGGACCTCCGTGGGGGTGTCCTTCTCGCGCAGGCGAAGGGCCGATTCGCGGGCGCCGTCGCGCAGGACCGCGACCGTCATGCGGACCTCCTGGCGGTCGGGGTGTTCCGCCACCCACTTCGTGAGCTTGCCCTCGCTCAGGCCCTGCGGGACCTGGGCCTCGGCGGACGGGGGCAGCATCAGTCGCTCGACGGTGAGTGCGCAGCCGACCACCGCGTCGGGCCAGGCGATCGTGCCCAGGAACTCATCGAGCGCCTTGCCCGTTGGAAGTTCGTCCTGCTCGATCGGGGTCAGGCCGGTGGACTCCTGCTCCTCCCCCAGGCCGAGCTGGGCGGCAAGGCCGGGTTCCTGGGCCCGCAGCCGTGCGGTGTCTACGAGGGCGAAAAGGCGGGCGGGCTGGTCCCAGCCGAGGCCGGAGGCGTACTCGTCGATCTCGAGAACGGCCCGGGTGAGCGGGCTCGCCGCCATGGGAGTGTTGGACATGGTCACAATCCTCTCTCGTTCCTGGCCGGAATCGGGAACTGAGTAAACGGTGAGTAAGTTGCATAGGTGTGGGCCCACGATCACGGGGGGCCACGGAGGGTCCACGAAGACGCGGGCCTGACGGATCAACAGCGAACCTCGGGGTGCGAACCTTGGCTTTCCAGATGCCGGACCGCGGCGGAGGCCCGACCGGGCCACGGATCAGAGTGGGCCGCCCGTCCCGGCGGGTCCGGACGCTGCTCATGACACTGGGCGTCCTCGCCGTCCTCGGCATGGCCTTCACCATGTTCGCGGGCTTCTGGACGGACTGGCTCTGGTACCGGTCGGTGAACTACTCGTCGGTCTTCACGACCACGCTGTGGACCAAGATCGGGCTGTTCTTCGTCTTCGGTCTGCTGATGGCCCTCGCGGTCGGCTTCAACATCTGGCTGGCCCACCGGCTGCGCCCGCCGCTGAGCGCCATGTCGATGGAGCAGCAGAGCCTCGACCGCTACCGCATGGGCATCGCGCCGTACAAGAAGTGGCTGCTGCTGGCGATCACCGCCCTGGTCGGTCTGATCGCCGGCGCCTCCGCCTCCAGCCAGTGGCGCACCTGGCTGATGTGGGTCAACGGCGTGCCCTTCGGTGAGAAGGACCCCCAGTTCCACCTGGACGTCGGCTTCTACGCCTTCGACCTGCCCTGGTACCGGTTCCTGCTCGGCTTCGGCTTCGCCGCCGCGATCCTCTCCGTGATCGCCGCCGCGCTCACGCACTACCTGTACGGCGGGCTGCGCATCACCAGCCCGGGCGCGCGCGCCACGGCCGCGGCCACCGGCCATCTGTCGGTCCTCATCGGCATCTTCGTCGCCCTGAAGGCGGTCGCGTACTGGCTCGACCGGTACGGACTCGCGGTGAAGTCCAGCGACTTCAGGGCCACCGACAGCTGGACCGGCCTCAGGTACGTCGACGCCAACGCCTATCTCCCGGCCAAGACGATCCTGTTCTGCATCGCCGTCATCTGCGCGCTGCTGTTCTTCGCCACCCTGTGGCGGCGCACCTGGCAACTGCCCGTCATCGGCTTCGGTCTGATGGTGCTCTCGGCGATCCTCATCGGCGGCCTGTACCCCGCGATCGTCCAGAAGTTCCAGGTCCAGCCCAACGAGCAGGCCAAGGAAGCGCCGTACGTCGACAAGAACCTCAAGGCGACGCGCGAGGCCTACGGCATCGACGGCGCCAAGGTCACCGAGTACCCGGGCACGAGCAACACCGAGGACAAGACCAAGCTGCGCGACGACGTGGACTCCGCGGCGAGCATCCGGATCCTGGACCCGAACATCGTCTCGCCGACGTTCCAGCAGCTCCAGCAGATCAGGAACTACTACGCGTTCCCGACCAACCTGGACGTCGACCGGTACAACAAGGATGGCAAGGACCAGGACACCGTCATCGGTCTGCGTGAGATCAACCTCAACGGCATTCCGAAGCGGAACTGGATCAACGACCACTTCCGCTACACCCACGGCTACGGCGTGGTCGCCGCCGAGGGCACCAACGCCGACTCCCAGGGCCGACCGGACTTCACCGAGTCCGACCTGCCGTCCAAGGGCGACCTCGGGACGTACGAGCAGCGGGTCTACTACGGCGAGAAGACCACCATGTACTCGATCGTCGGCGGTCCCCAGAAGGAGATCGACTACTCCGACGACAGCGGTGAGAAGACCTACAGCTACAAGGCCGACAGCGGGGTCAGTCTCTCCAACCCGGTCAACCGGGCAGCGTACGCGGTGGCGTTCGGCGAGCCGCAGATCCTGTACTCGGGTGCGATCGGCGACGGTTCGCGCATCCTGTACAACCGCACACCCAAGGAGCGCGTCGAGGCGGTCGCCCCGTGGCTGACCATCGACGGTGACGCCTACCCGGCGGTCGTGGACGGCCGTATCCAGTGGATCGTCGACGCGTACACGACGACGAACGGCTACCCGTACTCGTCCCGTACGACCCTTGGTGACACGACGGCGGACTCGCTGACCGCGACCAACGACCAGCGCGCGGTCGTGGCACAGCAGAACCAGGTCAACTACATCCGCAACTCGGTGAAGGCGACCGTCGACGCCTACACCGGTGAGGTCAAGCTCTTCCAGTGGGACACCAAGGACCCGGTCCTGAAGACCTGGATGAAGGCGTTCCCGGACACGGTGGAGCCGAAGAGCAAGATCTCGAAGTCGCTGATGGCCCATCTGCGCTACCCGCAGGACCTGTTCAAGGTCCAGCGCGAGCTGCTCACCCGCTACCACGTGAAGGACGCGACGACGTTCCTCAGCGGCAGCGAGGTCTGGCAGGTGCCGGACGACCCGACCAACAAGTCGGGCAACGCGGTGCCGCCGTACTACCTGAGCATGAAGATGCCCGACCAGGCGGCGCAGGCGTTCTCGCTGACGACGACGTTCACACCGAACGGCCGGGACAACCTCAGCGCCTTCATGGCCGTCGACGCCGAGGCGGGCACCAGTGACTACGGCAAGATCAGAATTCTGAAACTGCCGACCAACACCACGGTCAACGGACCCAGTCAGGTCCAGAGCCAGTTCAACTCCGAGCAGAACATCGCCGAGACCATCAGGCTGCTGAGAGGCGGCGACTCCGAGGTCGAGTACGGCAACCTGCTGGCGGTCCCGCTAGACGGCGGACTGCTCTACGTGGAGCCGGTCTATGTCCGCGGTGGCGGACTCAAGTACCCGCTGCTGCGGAAGGTGTTGGTGTCCTACGGCGGCACGACCGCCTTCGAGGACACGCTCGGCGAGGCCCTCAACAAGGTCTTCGGAGCGGAGGGCCCGACCACCGAGCCGCCGGACGAGGGCGACGACGGCGGCGGCACCACGCCACCACCGACGTCCGACAACCCGACGGTCCAAGACGCGCTCAATGACGCCCAGAAGGCCTTCGAGGCCGGCCAGGAAGCCCTGAAGAACGGTGACTGGGAGGCGTACGGCCGGGCGCAGGAGGACCTCGAGGACGCGCTGAAGCGGGCCGAGGACGCGCAGGCGCAGGCGGACAAGACCGGCGGCAGCGGAGGCGGCGGCGACAGTAGCCCCAGCCCGAGTTCGAGCCCCAGCGCGAGTTCGAGTCCGAGCCCGACCAGCAGTCCCACCGGCACTTAGGGACGACGGTTGATCGAATAGCCCACCCCGCGCCGTGATACGGTTGCAGAACAACGGCGCGGGGTGGAGCAGCTCGGTAGCTCGCTGGGCTCATAACCCAGAGGTCGCAGGTTCAAATCCTGTCCCCGCTACTGAAGTCGACGAGTATTCGTACGACAGCGAAGGCCCGGATCCTCCAGAGGATCCGGGCCTTCGTGGTGTGCGAACGCATGTGCCGAAGGGTGCGGCGGCCACGCCGCCGTGGGGAGTTGGGGGATCTGTGTTTGACTTGTCTCTCTGTGGGCATGTCGACAAAACGCTGAAGTGACCTCACTGGCTGCGGTATACCAGGTGTACCCAGGTTGCAGGTGGTGCGACGATGGACGTTATGGGGGACAAGGCAACTCTGTTGGAGACAGGGCGGTTTGTGCAGCCTGCCGACTTTGTGCGGCCGACAGGCGATTTCGTGCAGCCGACGGACGGTGCCTCGCAGCCGGTGAGTGAACTCACGCAGTCGGAGGGTGACTTCGCCCTGGACCGGCCGGCGGACCAGGACGAGGCCGGGGAGGCGATCGAGGAGGCGCGGCAGCGGCTCGCCGCCGAGGCCGGAGACGTCGAGGCGATGAGCGTCCTCGGCGCCATGCTGCTGCGCCGCGGCGATCTCGACGGAGCCGAGCCTCATCTGCGTGCCGCCACCGCCGCCGGGGACCGGGCCGCCGCCAACAACCTGGGAGTCCTGCTTCACCAGCGCGGTTACGCCGACGAGGCCGCCGGCTGGTGGCGCATCGCCGCCGTCGCCGGGTCGGCCGCGGCCGCGCACGCGCTGGGACGGCATCACCGCGAGCGGGGCGACGAGCCCGCTGCCGAGTACTGGCTGCGCCAGTCCGCCGAGCAGGGGCACTCGCTGGGCGCGTACGCGCTCGCCGATCTGCTGGAGCACCGCAGCGACGCCGGGGCCGAGCGGTGGATGCGGGCCGCGGCCGAGCGGGGGCACCGGGAGGCGGCGTACCGGCTGGCGCGTGCGCTCGACCGGCAGGCGCCCCACGCGGGCGAGGACGGGCACGACAACGGTGTCGCGGTGAGCGAGGCGCTGCTGGACGAGGCCGAGCAGTGGTACCGGCAGGCCGCCGCACGCGGGCACCGCAGGGCCGCGCTGCACCTCGGGGCGATCCTCGAGAGGCGCGGGGAGCTCAAGGAGGCCGGGCGCTGGTATCTGACGTCCGCCAAGGACGGGGAGGCGCGGGCCGCCTGTGCGCTCGGGTTCCTGTTGCGGGACGCGGGGGACAGCGAGAGCGCCGCCGTGTGGTGGCTGCGGGCCGCGCAGGACGGCGACGGCAACGCCGCGAACGCGCTGGGCGCGCTGCACGCCGAGCGCGGGGAGACCCAGACCGCCGAGCGCTGGTACCGGGCCGCGATGGACGCCGGTGATGTCAACGGCGCGTACAACCTCGGGCTGCTCTGCGCCGAGCAGGGCCGTACCGCGCAGGCCGAGCAGTGGTATCGGCGGGCGGCGTACGCCGGGCACCGCGAGGCGGCGAACGCGCTGGCGATCCTGCTGCTCCAGGGCGGGGACGCGACGGGTGCCGAGCCGTGGTTCTCCAAGGCCGCCGAGGCGGGGAGCGTCGACGCCGCCTTCAACCTCGGGATCCTGTACGCCGGGCGGGGCGAGGAGCGGGCCGCGCTGCGGTGGTACGTGCGTGCCGCTGCCGCCGGGCACACCGAGGCGGCGCTGCAGGTCGGGATCGCCCGGCTGCGGGACGGGGACGAGCCCGCGGCGGAGCGGCATCTGCGGTGTGCGGCCGGGGGCGGCAGCCCTGAGGCCGCGTATCGGCTGGCGACGCTGCTGGATGCCCGCCGGCCGCCGGAGCCCGCGCATGAGCTCGGGGAGACGGTGCACGAGAAGACCGAGTGCGAGGAGTGGTACGAGCGGGCGGCCTCCCAGGGGCACCGGCGGGCGCAGGTGCGGGTCGGGATGCTGGCCGCCGCCCGGGGTGACGTCGTGGAGGCGGCTCGGTGGTACCGGGAGGCCGCCGAGGCCGGGTCCCGCAACGGCGCGTTCAATCTCGGGCTGCTGCTGGCCCGGGAGGGGAGCGAGCCGGAGGCCGCGGTGTGGTGGACCCGGGCGGCTGACGCCGGGCACGGGCGGTCGGCGTTGCGGCTGGCCCTGGTCTACGCGCGTCGCGGCGAGCTGGCCGAGGGGCAGCGGTGGGCTGACCGGGCGGTGACGCTGGGGCCGGATGAGGTCGCGGAGCGGGCGGCTCGGCTGCGGGACGCCCTGCGCGAGGAACTCTCGGCGTGACGCTGCGCTGGGCCGGGCGGCACCTGATTTGCTTCTGTCCGCACCGTTGACGTAATGTTCAGTTTACCGACGCGGGGTGGAGCAGCTCGGTAGCTCGCTGGGCTCATAACCCAGAGGTCGCAGGTTCAAATCCTGTCCCCGCTACTGAAGACCTGGGGCCGGAATCCGAAAGGGTTCCGGCCCCAGGTGTTTTCTCTGGGTGTTTTCCCTTGGGTATTTCCCAGGTGTCTTCCCGAAGTGCTGAGGGCCTGGTCAGGGCCGGTGGCCCACGGCCTCCTCGTACAGGGTGCGGTCCACCGTTCGTGACTCCGGCAGCGGGTTTCCGTCCCCCACGCCTTGGGCCTCGTAGGCGGACTGGAGGCGCGTTGTCGTGCCGTCGCGGATTTCCCAGTCCATGCGGAGGGACGGGGTGGATTCGAGGATGGACTTCTCCGCCTTGAGAAGCTTGGCGAGATAAGTGACGAAGGTCGCATCCTGCTTGTAGTCCGACGCGAAGTACGTATTCACCGTGCGGATGTACGCCCTCAGCAGGGCCACGCCCGCGTCCACGTCGTCGTCCAGCAGCGTGCGGCCGTACAGCATGCCGCCCAGGGGTTCGCCCAGCGGCTGGCCGCCCAGGAAGGCGTAGCCCGGCTTGCCGTCCACCTTGCGCCAGACCGGGTCGAGGAGCCATGCCGAGTCGACGCCGCCGTTCTGGAGGGCTGTGAGCACGTCGGCCGAGCCCAGTTGCTGGTACTGGATGTCGGCCAGGCCGCCCCCGTGCTTCTCCAGGGCCCGCTCCATGGGGTACGCGATGACCGAGCCCTTGCCGATCATCGTGCCCAGCTTGCGGCCGGCCATGGTGACGCGGTTCGCGGTGTCACCGTCCTTCAGACGCACCCACAGGCCACTCTTCGAGTCCGGGTCGGGAGAGAAGTTGGCCGCGACCCACTTGATGTCGAAGCCGCCCTTGACGCCGTTCATGACCGCGGCCTCCGGGGCCGCCCACAGGGCGTCGATGTCCCCCTTGGCCAGCAGCGGAAGCGCGTCCGGCGTCGGCAGCACCTTGAGCGTGACGTCCAGGCCCTCCTTCCTGAACTCGCCCTTGTCGAGGGCGACGTGCAGCGGGGCCACGTACTCGGCGCTCAGCGTTCCCGTCGCGATGGTCAGCTCGCGGGGTTCGGGCAGCGGCTGTGGGGGAGGGGCGCCGGGCCGGCAGCGGGCCGGTGTGCGGTTCGCGGAGCGGTCCTTCGGGTCGGTCCAGGACGTCGTACCGCACCCCTCGACCGGGCGGATGGTGCGCTCACCAGCGCCGGCCTTCGACGAGGAGTCCTTCTCGTACGGCGATGAGCAGGCCGCCGACGCCAGCAGTGCTCCTGCGGCGACGAGGACGACACCGGCCCGGCCGCGGCTTCTCCTTCTCATGACTGGCCCCTTCCTCGGTCCCTCGGTGCCCAGGGGGTGAGCAGGCGGCCCGCGAAGCGGATCAGTTCGGAGAAGAGGACTCCCAGGACCGCGACACAGACGATGCCGACGAACATCACGTCGTTCTGGAACAGCGCGCGCGAGTCGAAGATCAGATGGCCCAGACCGTTCGTCGCGGCGATCTGCTCCGAGGCGACGATGACCAGGACCGCGACCCCCGCCGCGATGCGCGCGCCCACCAGGACGGACGGGAGTGACGCCGGAAGCAGGACATGGTGGAACATCTGCCACCGGGAGGCGCCGAAGACCTGGCCCGCGTCACGATGGCCGGAGGGGATGGACATGACCGCGGACATGGTGGAGATCCAGACGAAGAAGAACACCGTGGCCGCCACCAACGCCACCTGCGGGCCCTCTCCCAGGCCGAACATGTTCAGGAAGATGGGCAGGAGGGCCAGTTTCGGTACGACGTACAGCGCGTCCAGGAGTGGTTCCAGTGCGGCCCGTACCAGCGAGAGGGAGCCCATCAGGAGGCCCAGGGCGTAGCCCGCCGCCGTGCCGGCCGCGTATCCCGCGAGGACCCGCTTCAAGGTGGCCCACACGTCCGGCCACAGATCGCCGGCCGCGGCCCGGTCCCAGCCGTCGGCGAGGACCGTGGACGGGGCCGGGTAGACGCGGTCGTCGATCCAGGCCTGGGCGGCCGCCAGTTGCCACAGCAGGAGGAGGACGAGGGGGACGGCGAGCGCCAGGGACGCCTCCAGCGCGCGTCTGCGGCGGTGGGTGCGGGCCGGGTGGAGTTCCCGCGGGCCGGGGCGGCGGACCAGGACGGAGTCGGCGGGCGGCTTCGTGAGCGTCGTCATGCCGGTACCGCCTCCTTCCGCAGCAGGTCCCACAGTTCGCTGCGCAGGGCGGTGAACTGGGGGGTGGCGCGGATGTCGCCGGTTCGCGGGCGGGGGAAGGGCGGGCGGTGTTCGGCGATGATCCGGCCCGGGCGGGCGGACATCACGAGCACCCGGTCGCCCAGGACGATCGCCTCCTCCAGGCTGTGGGTGATGAAGAGCGTGGTCGTCCGCAGCGACTGGGTGAGGTCGAGGAGTTCGTCCTGGAGGATCGTGCGGAGCTGGGCGTCGAGTGCCGCGAAGGGCTCGTCCATCAGCAGGAGTTCGGGCTCCACCGCCAGCGCTCGGGCGATGGCCACGCGCTGGCGCATACCGCCGGAGAGGGCGGCCGGGTAGGCGTCCGCGAAGTCCGACAGGCCCATGCGGGCCAGCCAGTCGTCGGCGCGGGCGTTCGCCTCGCGGCGGGGGACGCGCTGGATGTCCAGTCCGAAGCGGACGTTCGCGCGGACGGACTTCCAGTCGTAGATGCCGTAGTCCTGGAAGATCATCGCCGCCGGTCGCGGGCTCGCGGCACGGATCTCCAGCGTGCCGGTGCTCGGGCGGAGCAGCCCTGCGGCGATACGGAGCAGTGTGGACTTGCCGCAGCCGGAGGGGCCGACGACACAGACGAACTCGCCGGGGGCGACGATCAGTTCCAGGGGGCCGAGGGCGTGGACCGTGTGGGGGGTTCGGCCGAAGGTGCGGGTCAGGTCGTTCGCTCTGAGTTTGGGATACGGCTCTCCCACTTCTGTCTCCTCGCGGAGTGCGGAACGGACGTGTGGGTGCCGTTGACCATATGACGGACCGTCAGATTCGGGAACCCCGCCCGCTCGCACCCGGGCAGCGCGAAGCCCCGGCACTCACCGGTGCCGGGGCTCAGGGAAGGTGGCGGGCTAGGCCTTCGTGCAGTTCGGGCAGATGCCGCGGTACGTCACCTCGACGTCCGAGACCGTGAAGCCGAAGCGCTCGGAGTCGGGGAGGTCGGCCATCGGGTTGCCCGTCGGGTGGACGTCCCGGATGGAGCCGCACTGGGCGCAGACCAGGTGGTGGTGGGGTCGGTGGGCGTTCGGGTCGTACCGCTTGGCGCGCTTGTCGGTGGAGACCTCGAGCACCTCGCCGAGGGAGACCAGCTCGCCCAGCGTGTTGTAGACGGTCGCCCGGGAGATCTCGGGCAGCTTGGCGACGGCCCGTGCGTGCACCTCGTCGGCCGTCAGGTGAACGTGATCGCCGGCGAGCACCTCGGCCACGACGCGCCGCTGCGCGGTCATCCGCCATCCGCGTCCGCGCAGCCGTTCCAGAAGGTCACTCATGGAGAACACCTTAACAGCAGGCGGACCAGGTTCCGAATGGATGTGACTTTGGAGTGCAGTCGAGATTAGACAAAATCCAGTATAGGGAATCCGGCATGGAGATGGGCCGGGCCCCTTCGGGATCCGGCCCATTTTCGGGGTGGGCTACGCGGGCACGTGCTGTCGTACGGGTGCCCAGCAGCGGATGATGTCGCGGACCGAGACGATGCCCACGGGCTCGTCGTGGTCCAGGACGATCAGATGACGGAAGCCGCCGTGTGCCATGGCGCGGGCCGCCTCCTCCAGAGTCCATGCCGGGGCGGCGAACACGACGTCGGTGGTGGTGTGGTCGTGGGCGTGCTCGATGTCCGGGTTCTGTCCGAGGCCGACGGAGTTGAGGATGTCGCGTTCGGTGAGGATGCCGATGCCGCCGGCGTCGGGGTCGTGGACCACGGCCGCGCCGACCCGGCGGGCGGACATCAGCGCGGCGGCCTGGCGAAGGGTGTGGGTGGGGCCGATGGTGAGGACCACGGTGCTCATGGCGTCACGTACGAGCATGGATGGAGCCACCTCCTGAAGTGCCCCCGCACCGTTTGTTCACGGTTTCACAAATTCACAAGTGGGGGGACTCTCAGAGTGACAGGTAAAGAGGGGGTCAACAAGGGGGCGCTCAGCGGCGCTGCAAAGGGGCGCTCAGTAGCGCTCGTTGAGGTACCCCAGGAACTCGTCGTGGAGCAGGCCGTTCGAGGCGGCGGCGTTGCCGCTGTGCGGGCCGGGGCGGCCGTCGAGGCCGGTGAAGGTGCCGCCCGCCTCGGTCACGACGATCGCGGTGGCGGCCATGTCCCACAGGGAGAGCTCGGGCTCGGCGCAGATGTCGACCGACCCCTCGGCGACCATCATGTACGGCCAGAAGTCGCCGTACGCGCGCGTGCGCCACACCTCGCGCGTGAGGTCGAGGAAGCCGCCCAGCCGCCCCTGCTCCTCCCATCCGCTCAGCGAGGAGTACGCGAACGAGGCGTCCGTGAGCTTCGAGACGCCGGAGACGTGCAGACGGCTCGCGGAGGAGAGGCTGCGGCCGGTGAAGGCGCCGTGGCCCTTCGCGGCCCACCAGCGGCGGCCCAGGGCGGGAGCGGACACGACACCGACGACCGGCTGGTAGCCGCCCTCGCTCGCCTCCATCAGGGAGATGAGGGTGGCCCAGACCGGGACGCCGCGTACGTAGTTCTTGGTGCCGTCGATCGGGTCGATCACCCAGCGGCGGGGGCCGGTGCCCTCGATCCCGTACTCCTCGCCGAGGACAGCGTCTCGCGGCCGGGCACGCTGCAGCTGCCCGCGGATCAGCTCCTCGGCGGTCCGGTCGGCCTCGCTCACCGGGGTCATGTCCGGCTTGGTCTCGACCTTGAGATCGAGGGCCTTGAAGCGGTCCATGGTGGCGGCGTCGGCGGCGTCCGCGAGGACGTGGGCGAGGCGGAGATCGTCGAGGTAGTCCGGCATGGGACGAACGGTATCTGTCGTGGTCGGGCTGGGGCTACTGTGCCCGGTGTCATGGGCGGGTTGCCCACGGATGGTCAGTTGCGGCCGAGGGCATGCCGGGTTGCTCGCCGTGGCCGGGTGCGGGAGCTGCTGGGGGCCTGTGGCCCGCCAGACCCCCGCTTCGGCCCTGAAGGGGCATCGTCCTCAAGTGCCGGACGGGTGAAATGGTTCAGCCGCCGGTCAGAGGACGGAGCCCCGGCGCGGCCCGCCCCACCCGCACAGGCCGCCGCACGCATCCCCGCCCCCACCGCCGCAGGCCCGCGCACCGCAACAGACTGGCGCCCCCGCGTGCCTTCGCGACCCCTTGACAGTGCCGCTGTGCGCGTCAAATCTGGGCGCAGAGCCGCTTGCCCCCGGGAGGCGATGATGCCTGCAGCGCGGGAATCCCTGCTGGACGCCGCTTACACGGCGCTGGCGCGTCGGTCGTGGTCCGCCGTGCGAATGGTGGACGTGGCCGCGGCAGCCGGAGTGTCCCGGCAGACGTTGTACAACGAGTTCGGGAGCAAGGAAGGCCTCGCCCGCGCGCTCGTGAGAAGGGAAGCCGACGGCTACCTCGCCGGCGTCGACCGCGCCCTAGCCACCCACAGCGACGCCCGCGAACGCCTCACCGCCACCGCGGAGTGGACCGCGGGCCTCGCCCGCGACAACGCCCTCGTCCGCGCCATGCTGACCGGTTGCTGGGGCGAGCGTCTGCCCTCACCCACGCTGTCCGCCGTCCCGTCCTCCTCGGCCGTACCGGCCCAGCGACGCGCCGACGGGCCGCTCCCGTCACCCGGTGACTTCGTGGCCATCGTCCGCGACCGCGCCGTAGCCGTTCTCTCGGGCCCCGCCATCAACAAGTCCGACACCCCCGAGCTGACCCGCTCCTGCGAACTGGTCGTCAGGCTGGCCCTGTCGTGCGTCGCCGCCCCACCCGGCGAAGGCGGCGTCACCGACCTCGTACGCAGCGCCCTGTACCGGCAGTTGGCCGGCTGACCCGACCCAACCGACCCCCGGCCCGACCTGGTCAGTGCGCCGAACCCGACAGCTGCAACCCGATGACCCCCACGATCACCAGAGAAATCGACACGAGCTTCAACGTCGAGACGATGTCCCCGAGAAAGATCATCCCGTAGATCGCCGTACCCGCCGCCCCGATCCCCGTCCACACCGCGTACGCGGGCCCCACGTCCAGCTTCTTCAGCGACAGCGTCAGCAGTCCGAAACTGCCGAGGGCGAAGATGCAGAAGGCGACGGTCGGCCAGAGCCGGGTGAAGCCGTGCGACAGTTTCAGACAGACGGCGAATCCGGTTTCGAGCAGCCCCGCCACGATGACCAGCAGCCACGCCATGTGCTGTCCTCCCGTATCCCCACGTTCTGTGACCGCTTCGTCAGGCTTGGATCAGGCTCGTGCGATTATGCCCTTACCGGCCTCAGCGGCAGACAAACAACGCGGAGGTCAGTCGCCTTCCGTGCGCTCCCGTGTAGCCAGCAGTCGTCGCAGTGAGTACAGCCGGGCCGGATCGGCGTGGCCCTCCGCCACCCACTCGTCCAGCGCACAATCCGGCTCGTCATGACTGCACGCACGCGGGCAGCCCTCGGTTCCCGATTCGAGGTCGGGGAACGCCTGGATCACACGGGACGGGTCGACATGAGCCAGGCCGAAGGAGCGGACACCCGGGGTGTCGACCACCCAGCCGTCCATGTCCGGCAGCGGCAGCGCCAGCGCCGACGTCGTCGTGTGACGGCCGCGACCGGTCACCGCGTTCACGTGGCCCGTCAGCCGACGCCGTTCCACCGACACCAGCGCGTTCACCAACGTCGTCTTGCCCACCCCGGAGTGGCCGACGAACGCCGTGACCTTGCCGTCCAGTTGCTCCCGCACGCGATCCGCCGCACCGCCGTTCTCCAGCTCCTCCCGGCTGGTCACGACGTACGGGATGTCCAGATCGCCGTACAGCTCAAGGAGTTTGTCCGGCGGCGCCAGGTCCGACTTCGTCATCACCAGCAGCGGTTCGAGACCTCCGTCGAACGCCGCCACCAGACAGCGGTCGATCAGCCGGGGACGGGGTTCGGGGTCGGCGAGGGCGGTGACGATGGCGAGTTGGTCGGCGTTCGCCACGACGACGCGTTCGAACGGATCATCGTCGTCGGCGGTGCGGCGCAACACCGACGTCCGCTCCTCGATCCGCACGATCCGCGCGAGGGTGTCCTTCTTGCCGGACAGATCGCCGACCAGCGCCACCTGGTCCCCGACCACCGCCGCCTTGCGGCCGAGTTCGCGGGCCTTCATCGCCATCACGACCCGGTCCTCGACGAGGCAGGTCAGCCGCCCCCGGTCGACGGTGAGGACCATGCCCTCGGCGGCGTCTGCGTGCTTGGGCCGGATGTGCGTACGGGGTCGGTTGCCCTTGCGGTTCGGGCGGCTGCGGATGTCGTCCTCGTCGGTGTGCTTGCCGTAGCGGCGCATGGCGGTAGTCCCTACGCCCCGAGCATCCCGGTCCACAGCTCCGGGAAGTCCGGAAGGGTCTTCGCCGTCGTCGCCACGTTCTCGATCCGTACGCCCTCGACCGCGAGGCCGATGATCGCGCCGGCCGTCGCCATGCGGTGGTCCTCGTAGGTGTGGAAGACCCCGCCGTGCAGTCGGCGTGGGCGGATGTGCAGGCCGTCGGCGGTCTCGGTGACGTCACCGCCGAGTTCGTTGATCTCCTTGGTCAGCGCGGCCAGGCGGTCCGTCTCGTGCAGCCGCAGGTGCGCGACGCCGCGAAGCGTGGACGGGGAGTCCGCGAGGGCGGCGACCGCCGCGACACCGGGGGTCAGCTCGCCGACCTCGCTCAGGTCCACGTCGATGCCGTGGATCGCACCCGAACCGGTGAACACGAGCCCGTACTCGGTGAGTTCGCAGGAACCGCCCATCTCGGTGAAGATCTCGCGCAGCCGGTCACCGGGCTGCGTGGTGCGGGCCGGCCAGTCCGGGACGAGGATCTTGCCGCCGGTCACCAGCGCCGCCGCCAGGAACGGCTGGGCGTTGGACAGGTCCGGCTCGATGGTCAGATCGCGGCCGAGCAGGGCGCCCGGCGTGACCCGCCAGACGTTCGGCTCGCCGCCCGACTCCGGGGTGTCCACCTGGGCACCGACCGAGCGCAGCATGTCGACGGTCATGCGGATGTGCGGCATGGAGGGGAGGGAGGAGCCGATGTGCCGGACCTCGACGCCCTGGTTGAAGCGCGGGCCGGACAGCAGCAGCGCCGACACGAACTGGGACGACGACGAGGCGTCGATCTCCACCGGGCCGCCCTCCAGGGCACCCGAGCCGTGCACCGTCAGCGGCAGCGCGCCCCGGCCGTCGTCGTCGATCCGGGCACCGAGGGCGCGCAGGGCGTCGATCACGCCGTGCAGGGGACGCTCGTACGACCTGGGGTCGCCGTCGAAGCGGACGGGGCCGTCGGCGAGCGCGGCGACCGGCGGCAGGAAGCGCATCACGGTGCCGGCGTTGCCGACGTCGACCGTGGCCGGGCCCCGCAGGCCCGCGGGGAGCACCCGCCATGCCTCGCCGGTGCCCTCGGGGCCCACGCCCTCCTCGATGCCGACGCCCATCGCGCGCAGGGCGCCGGCCATCAGCAGGGTGTCGCGGGAGCGGAGGGGGCGGCGCAGCCAACCGGGCTCGCTCGCCAGGGCGGCGAGGACGAGGGCTCGGTTGGTGACCGACTTGGACCCGGGCACGTGGACCGTCGCGTCGACGGCTCCGCTTGCGTGCGGGGCGGGCCAGAGGGCGGTGTGTGCGGCGGGGTTTTGGGCCATGGGTTCACTTTATAAGTAGGCCGTCGTTCGGGTGCGGCGCCGTTGTGGCTGGTCGCGCCCCGCGGCGGAGCCGCAGGTGACACAGCCCCGCGCCCCTGGAGAAGCTGCCCCTTCGGGGCGCTTCATAGCCCCAGCAACCACCGTCCGCCGCCTATCAGGGAACACAGCGACACCGCGTGGAACAGGAACAGCCACAGCGCTGCCGGCACATGCGTCAGCCGCGACAGCTGATCCGCGTCCGAGTCACCCGCCCCACCCCGCGACCTCTTCGCCTGCAGCTCGAACGCAGGCCTGACCCCGCCCACCAACAGGAACCACACCACCACATACGCGAACGCCGCCTGCACCTGTGGGCCGGTCAACCAGCTCACCAACACGAACGTGCCGCCCGTGACAAACACCGTCAGCGCGCCGTACGCGTTCCTGATCATCACCAGCATCGCCACCAGCAGGGCCGTCGCCAGCCACAGCAGGAGGGTGATCCGGCCCGCGCCCAGCAGTGCCGCGCCGCCCAGGCCCAGCAGCGGGGGAGCCGTGTAGCCGGCGGCCGCGGTGAGGATCATGCCGAGGCCGTGCGGCTTGCCGCGGCTGACGGTGAGGCCGCTGGTGTCGGAGTGCAGGCGTATGCCGGTCAGGGTGCGGCCGGTCAGCAGGGCCACCAGGCCGTGACCGCCCTCGTGGGCGATGGTGATGGCGTTGCGCGAGATGCGCCACAGGCTGTGCGGGACGACCACGGCGAGTGCGGCGACCAGGGCGGCGATCACCACCCAGAGGTCCGGGTCGGGCTGCGTCCCGGCGACCTCGTCCCAGAGGGAGGCGAGCGAGGCGGATGCGGTGCTGTCCATGTAAGGCGATGGCTCCCTGTGGTCGGATGGAATCTGGCAGTGTGGCACGTATGTGCGGACGGTATGCAGCGAGTCGTGGGGCCG
Organism: Streptomyces sp. cf386; assembly: GCF_900103585.1. Taxonomy (GTDB): domain Bacteria; phylum Actinomycetota; class Actinomycetes; order Streptomycetales; family Streptomycetaceae; genus Streptomyces. The sequence goes on along the minus strand of NZ_FNHV01000006.1, from coordinate 260,118 downwards.
AGGATCTCGCAGGAATCTTTGAGATCGAGAAGTGGGAGCCCGAGGAGACCCTCGATGCGGACTACAACGTGGCTCCGACCAAGGAAGTTCACGTCGTCCTCGACCGTCCATTGAAAGACGTGCACGACCCGCGGCCGGTTCGGCAGCTGCGCAAGCTGAAGTGGGGGCTGGTGCCCAGCTGGTCCAAGACCCCCGAGAGCGCCTTCAAGATGATCAACGCGCGCGCGGAGACGGTGCACGAGAAGCCGTCGTACCGACGGGCCTTCACCTCCCGGCGCTGCATCATCCCCGCCGACGGCTACTACGAGTGGGTCACCGGCACACAGGAGCGGGACCTGGAGGTCGAGGGCAAGCGGAAACGGCCGCGCAAGCAGCCGTACTTCGTGCTGCCGGCCGACGGGACGGTGTTCGCCATGGCCGGGCTGTACGAGTTCTGGCGGGACCGGACGCTGCCCGACGAACACCCCCAGGCCTGGTGGGTGACCTGTTCCGTCATCACGACGGAGGCGGAGACGACCCCGCTGGCCGTGACGCCCGCCGAGGGCCCGAACGCGCTGGCCGATATCCACCCGCGGATGCCGCTGATGCTGACCCCGGACCGCTGGGACGCCTGGCTCGACCCGGCCCGGACGGACCCGGAGGAACTGCGTTCGCTGCTCGCCCCGCCGCCCGCCGGGCTGATGCGCGCCTACCCCGTCTCCACGCTGGTCAGCAACGTCCGCAACAACGGACCGGAGCTGCTGAAGGAGCTGGACGGTCCCGAAGAGGGCACACTCTTCTGACGTGACGAACGAGTCAGACGTGAACGAGTCAGACGTGAACGAGTCAGACGTGAACAAGCCAGATGTGAACGAGCCAGATGTGAACGAGCCGGACGTGACGACAGAGACCATCGGTACGGACGCGGGTGACGCCCGCATCACCTGGCACCCGGCGCGGCAGGCCCGGCTCGTGCTGGCCGTGAGCCACGGCGCCGGCGGTGGCATCGGCGCCCGGGACCTGAAGGCGCTGGCCTCGGTCCTCCCGGCCCAGGGAGTGACCGTCGCCCTCGTCGAGCAGCCCTGGCGGGTGGCCGGCAAGAAGGTGGCGCCCGCTCCGAAGACCCTCGACGTCGGCTGGCGCGGCGTCTGGCCCGCACTCGCCGCGCCCGGGCTGCCCGTGATCTCCGGTGGCCGCAGCGCCGGTGCCCGGGTCGCCTGCCGTACGGCCCTCGAACTGGGCGCCCATGCCGTCCTCGCCCTCAGCTTCCCCCTCCACCCGCCGGGCAAGCCGGAGAAGTCCCGTGCCGAGGAGCTGCTCGGGGCCGGGGTGCCCACCCTCGTCGTACAGGGCGGGAACGATCCGTTCGGCAGGCCGGAGGAGTTCCCGGACGGGGACCACGAGCTGATCGAGGTGCCGTACGGCGATCACGGGTTCGCCGTGCCCAAGCGGGCGCCCCTCGATCAGGAGGAGGCCGTGGCGATCGTCACCGACAGTGTCGTGAAGTGGGTCGGGTCACTCGGGTAAAGCTTCGGGAATGTCGGGGACCCGGCCTCTGTTGTGGCGGACAGCGGTGCTGAACGAGCAGCGCACACGTCGTAGGAGAGGAAGTCCGCCGCATGGGTTCGACCTTCTGCCCGGCCCGCAGCAGCCGCACTGACCTGGACTGGACGGTGCTGCACGCGGCTCGGACCGCTCCTATTCGAGCGGCGGCAGGTACGGCAGGTCGTCTATCCTCCGATTCAGGTGGGACCGGTTTCGGTCCTGCCCGGAATCTTGAGGAGGTGGGTCCGGTTCCCGGTACCGACGCAGGGACCGACAACGGCCAGGCGGAGCAGCCCGAGGGCCTGGGCACGAGCGCGGCGACGTCCACGGAGTCGACCGCCGAGCGCAGCGCGCGCTTCGAGCGGGACGCGCTGGAGTTCCTCGACCAGATGTACTCGGCCGCGCTGCGTATGACGCGCAACCCGGCCGACGCCGAGGACCTGGTGCAGGAGACGTACGCCAAGGCGTACGCGTCCTTCCACCAGTTCCGTGAGGGCACCAACCTCAAGGCGTGGCTGTACCGGATCCTCACCAACACCTTCATCAACTCGTACCGCAAGAAGCAGCGTGAACCCCAGCGTTCCGCGGCCGAGGAGATCGAGGACTGGCAGCTCGCGCGTGCCGAGTCGCACATGTCGACCGGCCTGCGCTCCGCCGAGTCGCAGGCGCTCGACCACCTGCCCGACTCGGACGTGAAGGAAGCACTCCAGGCGATCCCCGAGGAGTTCCGCATCGCCGTCTACCTCGCCGACGTAGAGGGCTTTGCGTACAAGGAGATCGCGGACATCATGGGGACACCCATCGGTACGGTGATGTCCCGGCTGCACCGGGGCCGCCGTCAACTGCGCGGCATGCTCGAGGACTACGCCCGTGAGCGCGGAATGGTCCCGGCCGGCGCCGGAGAGTCGAACGAAGCGAAAGGCTCGGGCTCATGAGCTGCGGAGAGCCGCACGAGACGGATTGCAGTGAGGTACTCGATCACCTTTACGAGTTCCTCGATCGTGAGATGCCCGACGCCGACTGCACCAAGTTCGAGCAGCACTTCGAGGAGTGCTCGCCCTGCCTGGAGAAGTACGGTCTTGAGCAGGCCGTGAAGAAGCTGGTCAAGCGGTGCTGCGGACACGACGACGTGCCGACCGACCTGCGCGCCAAGGTGCTGGGCCGGCTCGACCTGATCCGCTCCGGCCAGGCGGTTCCCGAGCACGACGTGACCGCCACACCCCAGGAGTCCTGAACTCCCCCTCCCTGGAACGGGCTGTCGTCACTCGAACGTGCTAATCGGCGGGTGATAAGCCCACAGTTGCCCCTCTTGCCGACCTAGGCTCCCCTGTTGAGCTGAGCAGGTCATGGTGGGGGAGGGCGTCCAGATGGAGGCGATACCGGCACGGGCGCGTGTGTACGTCGCCTGTGTGGCGCTGTGCGCCCTGGCCTGTCTCCTGCCGTCGCCACTCACGACCACCGTGCCCTGGCGGGCGGTCGTCCTGCTCGCGGTGCTGTATGCGGCCGGTGAGCAGGTCGCCGCCCGATGGCGGTTCGGGGGCACCTTCTATCCCGTACTGCTCGCCGGCGCCTTTCTGCTGTCGCCGCCCGCCGCCGCGCTGGTCGCCGTGCCGGGTGCCCTGCTGTCGCCGGGCGGGCAACGGCCGCTGTGGACCCGGCGGATCTGGCGGGCCGCCCAGCTCGTCGTGGCCGTCTGGGCTGCGGCTCGGGTGCACTGGGCGCTGGGCGGGCGGGACGTCGTCGTGGCGGGTGACTTCCCGTACGCGCTGATCCCGTCCGGGGGTGCGGTCCTGGCCTTCTGTCTGGTCCTGACCGCGCTGGACGGCGGGATCCGTGCCTTCGCCGAGCGCCTGCCCGTGCGGCGCGCCTGGCGGGGGCTGTTCCTGCGCTCGCTCGCGCCGCTCGCCGTCCATGGTCTGGCCGGGCTGATGATGGCCGTGCTGTGGCGCAGCCCGTACGGTCCGGTCGCCGCGTTGCTCGTGCTGCTGCCGATGTGTGTGTCGTGGTGGGTGTTCGCCCAGTACCACCGGGAGCGCGCCGCGCACCAGGCGACCATCCGGGCGCTCGTCCAGGCCGTCGACATCAAGGACGGCTACACCCGCGGGCACAGCGAGCGGGTCGGACAGGCCTCGATGATGATCGCCCGCGAGCTGGGCATGGACGACGACCGCGTCGAGGTGGTGCGGTTCGCCGGAATCCTGCACGACGTGGGGAAGCTGGGCGTGCCCACCCGGCTGCTGCGCAAGGACGGGCCGCTCACACCCGAGGAGCGGCGGGTGATCGAGCTGCACCCCGAGTACGGCCACGAGATGGTCCGCGGGATCTCCTTCCTCGGCGAGGCCCGGGCCGCCGTACTGCATCACCATGAACGGCTGGACGGGAGCGGCTACCCCTACGGGCTGATGGGCAACCAGATCCCGGAGCCGGCCCGGGTGGTGGCGGTCGCCGACGCCTTCGACGCGATGACGTCCACCCGGTCCTACTCGCGGGCCCGGCCCGTGTCCGTCGCCCTGCGGGAGCTGGAGAGGTGTGCGGGCTCGCAGTTCGACCCCCGGATGGTCACGGCCCTCGTCCGAGCCGTGGGCCAGTACGGATGGCATCCCGCCGTGACGGCCGACGAGGCCTGTACGCCCGTCCCCCGCCCGCCGCTCTCCAGCGCCCCGGGAGCGCGCCGATGAGCGCCCCGCGGCCACGCCTCCTGCTCGCGCTCGTCCACGTCTGCGCGGCCCTCCTCGCCGCGGTCTGTCTGGTCAGCACCCTGAGCAGCGGCCTCGAAGAACGCGGCACCGCGATCGCCTTCGGGGTGCTCATCGCCCTGGGCGAGCTCACCCGGTGGACCGGGGCGGAGGGCAGGGAGGCCGCACCGCTCGGGGCCGCCGCCGCGCTGTCGTACGCCCTGCTGGGGGAGATGGGCGGGGAGCCCACCCGGCACGGTGTCGTGCAGGTCGTCGCCGTCGTCCTCGCCGCCTCGCTCCTCGGCAGCGTGCGGCACATCGCGCGCGGAGGTCCCCTGCTCGACCATCTCGCCCGGCGCGTGCTCACCGTCGGCTTCGCCGCCGTCTGCTTCCAACCCCTGTACAACCAGGGCACGTTCCGCGGCTGGGGCACCGCCTACGCCCTGCTCCTGCTCGCGATCCTCGCCCTCACCAGCCTGTGCGGCGCCCTGCTCACCGCCGTGCTGGCGCACTCCCGCACCCGGTGGCCCTTCGGGCCGCTGCTGCGGGACGAGCTGCGGGCGACGCTCGGGATCGGGTCGGCCGTCTGCGCGACGGGCGCGGTGATGGCGCTCGCGGTCGCCGTGGTCGGGCTGTGGGCGCTGCCCGTCTTCTCGCTCCCCCTCCTGCTCACCCAGATGTCCCTCCGCCGGTACGCCGCGGTGCGGGCCACCTATCGGCAGACCATCGCCTCCCTCGCCCGGGCCACCGAGATCGCCGGGTACACGCCGGCCGGACACGCCCGCCGGGTGGCCGCGCTCAGCCGGGAGGTCGGGCGGGACCTGGGCCTTTCCGAGGCCGAGCTCACCGTGCTGGAGTACGCGGCACTGATGCATGACATCGGGCAGCTCAGCCTGGTCGACCCGGTGCCGGCGGGCGCCACCGCCGTGCTGCCCGTCGAGGAGCAGCGGCGGATCGCGCTGCTGGGCGGGGCCGTCGTACGGCAGACCGGGGTGAACCCGCAGGTCGCGACGGTCGTGGAGCGGCTGGCCGATCCCTGCCCCGAGCAGCCGGTCGCCGCGCGGATCGTGCGGGCCGTGAACGCGTACGAGGAGAAGGCCCGGGGCGCCGGGCCGGGCGGGCCGCTGAAGGCGCTGGAGGAACTGCGGCTGGGGACCGCCGGGGACTATGCGCCGGAGGTGGTCGGATCCCTCGCACGGGTGCTGGCCAGAGACTGTCTGACATCCCCTGTGGCTGGGTAACCCATGGGTAATGAGCGCCCTTCCAGCCGTACGTGGTTGGATGCGAATGAGAGTGTGTCCGGGGGCGAGCACTAGCCAGCCCACTCCACGGAACTGGCAGGCGGGAATCGTGAGGATCTTCGGCAAGGGACGGCACCGGCCCTCCGCCTCCTGGCGGCAGGCCACCGACCGGGCGTTCACGCTCATCGGCGACGGCCGGTACGAGGACGCGGGCGCGCTGTTGACACGTGCCGCCGATCTGGAGCCCTGGCTGTCGGAGTCCTGGTTCAACCTCGCGTTGCTGCACAAGTTCCGTCACGACTGGGAGCAGGCCCGCGCGGCCGGGCTGCGTGCCGTGGCGCTGCTCGACCGGGAGACCGGCGCGCCCGACTGGTGGAACGTCGGCATCGCGGCCACCGCCCTGCAGGACTGGCCGCTGGCCCGGCGGGCCTGGCAGGCGTACGGCCTGCGGGTGCCCGGCGGTGCGACCGCGTCCGGCGAGCCGGTCGGGATGGACCTGGGCAGCGCGGCCGTACGGCTGTCCCCCGAGGGGGAGGCCGAGGTCGTGTGGGGGCGGCGGCTGGACCCCGCGCGTATCGAGGTGCTGTCGATCCCGCTGCCGTCGTCCGGGCGGCGCTGGGGCGAGGTCGTGCTGCACGACGGGGTGCCTCACGGGGAGCGGACCACGTCCGCCGGGCACGCCTACCCCGTCTTCGACGAGATCGAGCTGTGGGCGCCCTCGCCGGTGCCGACCTGGGTGGTGCTGCTGGAGGCCGCCACCGAGGCCGACCGGGACGCCCTGGAGCAGCTCGCCGCGGACGCCGGGTTCGCCGCGGAGGACTGGTCGTCGTCCGTGCGGCTGCTGTGCCGGATGTGCTCCGAGTCGCGGATGCCGTCCGACGAGGGCGACGGTGAGCACCTGGATCCGCACGATCACAGTGAACCGGGCCACCCCGGGCCGCTGGGGCACCGGACGGACGGGCAGCTGTGGGTGCCGGAGCGGGAGTGTGGCGTGGCCGCGCCTGCCTCGCTCGTCCGGGGCCTGCTGGACGGCTGGGTCGCGGACAGCCCGGATTCCAGGGACTGGCGGGATCTCGAAGAGGTCTGCTGACCGTTCGCCGTACCCTGTATCAGCATCACCCTCCCTTTTGTTCTTTGGTTTGTGCAGGAAGGCATACGTCGGTCATGGCCCAGCAGGACACCGAGCAGCAGCACGCGGGCGTGCTCCCCGTGGACGACGAGGGGTTCGTCGTCGACACCGAGGACACGGAGGAGCGCGAGAACGCCTGGCGTGAGCGCGGCACCTCGCGGCCGATCACCGTCGTCGGGAACCCGGTCCTCCACAAGGAGTGCAAGGACGTCACCGAGTTCGGCGCGGAGCTGGACCAGCTGGTGGCGGACATGTTCGCCTCGCAGCGCACCGCCGAGGGCGTGGGCCTGGCCGCCAACCAGATCGGCGTCGATCTGAAGGTCTTCGTCTACGACTGCCAGGACGACCAGGGCGAGCGGCACGTCGGTGTCGTCTGCAACCCGAAGCTCGTCGAGCTGCCCGCCGAGCAGCGCCGGCTCGACGACAGCAACGAGGGCTGCCTGTCCGTGCCGACGGCGTACGCGCCGCTGGCCCGCCCCGACTACGCCGAGGTGACCGGGCAGGACGAGAAGGGCAACCCGATCAAGGTGCGCGGCACCGGGTACTTCGCTCGGTGTTTGCAGCACGAGACGGACCACCTCTACGGCTACCTCTACATCGACCGTCTCTCCAAGCGGGAGCGCAAGGACGCGCTCCGGCAGATGGCCGAGAACGAGCCCCGCTACGCCGTCGTCGCGAACGGCTGAGGTCGTCCGGCACGCCCCACAGGACCCTTGCGCACGGCGTCTGTTCAGCTTCCCCATCCTGACCAGGCGCCGTTCGCATGTCCGTCGCACGTTCGATCCCATACACGCTGGTTGTGATCCAGAACCAGTCACATAGGGGGAGATTCTCGGCACTGTGGGGTAGTGAATGAAGCAAATCCGTTCCCAGAACGGTCAGTTGTGGTGCTGAATGGAAGTGCGGGGATACGCAACGGCGCACGCCCGGCACAGCGGGAGGGGCGTGTACAACTGGCGGCTGAGAGGGGTTTGTTCGTGCATGCTTTCTCACACAGCACCACATCGACACCGACGGCGGTCCAGGTACCACCATCGCTCTCTCTTCCGGTGATCGAAGCAGCGTTTCCCAGGCAACTCCATCCATATTGGCCCCGGCTCCAGGAGAAGACCCGTACCTGGCTGCTGGAAAAGCGGCTGATGCCGGCCGACAAGGTCGAAGAATATGCCGACGGCCTTTGCTACACCGACCTCATGGCGGGGTACTACATTGGCGCCCCCGACGAGGTGCTCCAGGCGATTGCGGACTACAGCGCCTGGTTCTTCGTCTGGGACGACCGGCACGACCGTGACATCGTCCACTACCGCCCGTCCGCCTGGCGGCGGCTGAGGTTCCGGTTGCACGCGGCCCTCGACTCCCCCGAGGAGCATCTGCACCACGGGGACGCGCTGGTCGCGGGGTTCGCGGACAGCATGGTGCGGCTGTACTCGTTCCTGCCCCGCACCTGGAACACCCGCTTCGCCCGTCACTTCCACGCGGTGATCGAGGCGTACGACCGGGAATTCCGTAACCGCACCGAAGGAATCATCCCGACCGTCGAGGAATACCTCGCACTGCGGCGGCTCACCTTCGCGCACTGGATCTGGACCGATCTGCTGGAGCCGAGCGCCGAGCTGGAACTCCCGGACGGCGTGCGAAAACATCCGGCATATCGGCGGGTGGCGTTACTGAGCCAGGAATTCGCCGCCTGGTACAACGACCTCTGCTCGCTTCCGAAGGAAATAGCGGGCGATGAGGTGCACAATCTCGGAATCAGTCTCATAAAACATGAGGGGCTGACTCTGGAAGAGGCGGTGACGGAGCTGAGGCGACGCGTCGAGACCTGCATATCCGATTTCCTCGACGCCGAGCAGGACGCTCTGGAATTCGCCGACTCCCTGTCCGACGGCACGCTGCGCGGAAAGGAACTCAGCGCCGCGGTGCGGGCCTGTGTCAGCAATATGCGCAACTGGTTCAGCTCGGTCTACTGGTTCCACCACGAGTCCGGCCGTTACATGGTCGACAGCTGGGACGACCGGTCCACGCCCCCGTACGTCAACAACGAAGCGGCAGGTGAGAAATGACCGTCGAGTCCGTCCGCCCCGAAGCCCAGCCCCGTGAGGCTTCGGAGTTGCGTGAGCCGCCCCTCGCGGGCGGAGGAGTTCCGCTTCTCGGCCACGGCTGGAAGCTGGTCCGAGATCCGCTGGCGTTCATGGCCGCGCTCCGGGAGCACGGAGACGTCGTACGGCTGAAGCTCGGCCCGAAGACGGTGTACGCCGTCACCACGCCGGAGCTCACCGGCGCCATGGCGCTGAGCACCGACTTCAAGATCGACGGGCCGCTGTGGGAGTCCCTGGAAGGCCTACTCGGCAAGGAGGGCGTGGCCACCGCGAACGGCACCCGGCACCGGCGTCAGCGGCGCACCATCCAGCCCGCCTTCCGGCTCGACGCGATCCCCGCGTACGGGCCGATCATGGAGGAGGAGGCGCATGCGCTGACCGAGCGCTGGAAGCCCGGCGAGACCGTCGACTGCACCTCCGAGTCGTTCCGGATAGCCGTGCGCATCGCCGCCCGCTGTCTGCTGCGCGGCGAGTACATGGACGAGCGGGCCGAGCGGCTGTGCAACGCGCTCGCGACCGTCTTCCGCGGGATGTACCGGCGGATGGTGGTCCCCCTCGGGCCGCTGTACAAGCTGCCTCTTCCGCCCAACCGCGAATTCAACCGGGCGCTGGCCGATTTGCATCTCCTGGTCGACGAGATCGTCGCCGAACGCCGGGCATCTGGTCAAAGGCCGGACGATTTGCTGACGGCATTGCTGGAGGCGAAGGACGAGAATGGCGACCCCATCGGGGAACAGGAGATCCACGACCAGGTCGTCGCGATAGTCACCCCGGGCAGTGAAACCGTGGCCTCCACGATCATGTGGCTGCTGCATGTGCTCGCGGAACATCCGGAACACGCCGACAAGGTGTGCGCGGAGGTCGAATCCGTCACCGGCGGTCGGCCCGTGGCATTTGCGGACGTCCGTAGCCTCCGGCACACGAACAATGTCGTCGTGGAGGCGATGCGTTTGCGCCCCGCGGTATGGATTCTCACGCGACGGGCAGTGGTCGATACGTCACTCGGTGGCTATCGCATTCCGGCCGGGGCGGACATCGTCTACAGCCCCTACGCGATCCAGCGTGACCGGAAGTCGTATGCCGACAACCTCGACTTCGACCCCGACCGCTGGCTCCCGGAACGCGTCAAGGACGTACCGAAATACGCCATGAGTCCCTTCAGTGTCGGCAACCGCAAGTGCCCGAGCGACCACTTCTCCATGGCGCAGCTGACCCTGATCACGGCGGCGCTGGCCACCAAGTACCGCTTCGAGCAGGTGTCGGGTTCCCAGGACGCGACCCGCGTCGGCATCACGCTCCGCCCGAACAAGCTGCTGCTGAGGCCGGTGCCGAGGGACTAGTGCGGGAGAAGGGCCTACGCCGCGTTCGGGCCCTGGAACGTCCTTCGGTAGGCGTTCGGGGTCGTGCCCAGTGCCCGTACGAACTGGTGGCGCAGTGCGGCTGCCGTGCCGAACCCCGTTCGACCGGCGATCGAGTCCACCGTCTCGTCCGTCGCCTCCAGCAACTCCTGCGCCAGCAGCACCCGTTGGCGCAGGATCCAGCGGTAGGGAGTCGTGCCGGTCTCCTGCTGGAAGCGGCGGGCGAAGGTGCGCGGGGACATGAGCGCGCGCTCGGCGAGCTGCTCCACGGTGACGTCCTCGTCCAGGTGCCGTTCCATCCAGGCCAGCACCTCGCCGACCGTGTCGCACTGGGAGCGGGGCAGCGGGCGCTCGATGTACTGGGCCTGCCCGCCGTCCCGGTGCGGCGGCACCACCATGCGCCGGGCGATCTTGTTGGCGACTTCGGGCCCCTGCTCCTGCCGCACGATGTGCAGACAGGCGTCGATTCCGGCCGCGGTGCCGGCGGACGTGATGACCGGGCCCTCGTCGACGTAGAGCACGTCGGGCTCGATGATCGCCCCCGGATTGCGTCGCGCCAGTTCCTCCGCCTGCCGCCAGTGCACACTGCACCGCCGCCCGTCGAGCAGTCCCGCCGCGCCCAGCACGAAGACGCCCGAGCACACGCTGAGCACCCGCGCACCCCGCTCGACGGCCCTGACCAGGGCGTTCAGCAGCTCGGGCGGGTAGTCCCGGGTGACGTAGTCGCTGCCCGCCGGCACGGCGATCAGGTCGGCCTCCTCCAGCCGCTCCAGGCCGTGGGGCGTGGAGACGGAGAGCCCGCCGACATGTGTGCCCAGCGTCGGCCCTTCCGCCGAGACGACGGCGAAGTCGTACGTGGGCAGGTCCTCGTCGCTGCGGTCGATGCCGAAGACCTCGCAGACGACGCCCAGTTCAAAGGGGTGCACACCGTCGAGGAGGACGGCGGCGACGTTTTTGAGCATGCTGCCAGTGTGCCTCGGATGTGGCAGTAAATCGAGGGTGTGCGGCAGTCCTGCCACTGTTCGTAAGGAGTGTCCGGCGCGACAGTGGTGTCATGACTACAGACCAGACACAGACACTGCTCGCCATGATCGTCGTCGTCGGAATGTTCGTCGTCCTGGCCCTCCCGTCGCTGATCGGCGCGGCGCGCGACCGGCGCATCGACCGTCAGATCAGGGAGGCCCAGGAACGTGACAGGACCGAGGCTCAGAAGTCCTCGTCCAGGTCGACGGTGCCCTCCACCGCCACCTGGTACGCCGACGGACGCCGCTCGAAGAAGTTGGTCAGCTCCTGAACGCCCTGGAGCTCCATGAAGGAGAAGGGGTTCTCGGAGCCGTACACCGGAGCGAAGCCGAGCCGCGTCAGACGCTGATCGGCGACACACTCCAGGTACTGCCGCATCGACTCGGTGTTCATCCCCGGGAGGCCGTCACCGCACAGGTCGCGCCCGAACTGGAGCTCGGCCTCGACGGCCTCCCTCAGCATGTCGGTGACCTGCTGCTGGAGTTCGTCGTCGAAGAGCTCCGGCTCCTCCTTGCGGACGGTGTCGACGACGTCGAAGGCGAAGCTCATGTGCATCGTCTCGTCGCGGAACACCCAGTTGGTGCCGGTGGCCAGGCCGTGCAGCAGGCCCCGGCTGCGGAACCAGTAGACGTACGCGAAGGCGCCGTAGAAGAACAGGCCCTCGATGCACGCCGCGAAGCAGATCAGGTTGAGCAGGAAGCGACGCCGGTCGGCCTTGGTCTCCAGGCGCTCCAGCTTCTCGACCTCGTTGATCCACTTGAAGCAGAACTCGGCCTTCTCGCGGATGGAGGGGATGTTCTCGACGGCGTCGAAGGCCGCCGCCCTGTCCTCCGGGTCGGGCAGATAGGTGTCGAGCAGCGTCAAGTAGAACTGGACGTGCACGGCCTCCTCGAAGAGCTGGCGCGACAGGTACAGGCGCGCCTCCGGGGAGTTGATGTGCTTGTACAGCGTCAGCACCAGGTTGTTCGCCACGATCGAGTCGCCCGTCGCGAAGAACGCGACCAGCCGGCCGATCATGTGCTGCTCGCCCTCGGACAGCTTCGCCAGGTCGGCGACGTCCGAGTGGAGGTCGACCTCCTCGACGGTCCAGGTGTTCTTGATGGCGTCCCGGTAGCGCTCGTAGAAGTCCGGGTAGCGCATGGGGCGCAGGGTCAGTTCGAAGCCCGGGTCGAGCAGGTTGGCGTTACGGGTACTCATTACTGGCAGGCCTCGCAGGACTCGGGGTTTTCCAGGGAGCAGGCGACGGCGTCGGGCTCGGCGACCTGCTGGACGGGGATGGTCTTCTCGGGCTGGGCGGCCTGGCCCTGGGCGGCGCGGGCGATGCGGGTCGCCGGGCGCGAGCGCAGGTAGTACGTCGTCTTCAGGCCCGACTTCCAGGCGTACGCGTACATCGAGGAGAGCTTGCCGATGGTCGGCGTCTCCAGGAAGAGGTTCAGGGACTGTGCCTGGTCGAGGTACGGGGTCCGGGCCGCCGCCATGTCGATCAGGCCGCGCTGCGGGATCTCCCACGCCGTGCGGTACAGCGCCCGTACGTCCGCCGGGATCCAGGCGAAGTCCTGCACCGAGCCGTTGGACTCGCGCAGCGCCTCACGGGTGCGGGCGTCCCAGACACCCAGCTCCTTCAGGTCGTTGACCAGGTAGGAGTTGACCTGGAGGAACTCGCCGGAGAGCGTCTCGCGCTTGAACAGGTTGGAGACCTGCGGCTCGATGCACTCGTAGACACCGGCGATCGACGCGATGGTGGCGGTGGGCGCGATGGCCAGCAGCAGGGAGTTGCGCAGGCCGGTCGTGGCGATACGGCTCCGCAGGGCGGCCCAGCGCTCCGGCCAGGTCAGCTCGACGCCGTAGTGGTCGGGGTGCAGCACACCCTTGGCGGTACGGGTCTTCTCCCAGGCCGGCAGCGGGCCGTTGCGCTCGGCGAGGTCGGTGGAGGTCTCGTACGCGGCGAGCATGATGCGCTCGGCGATACGCGTGGAGAGCGCCTTGGCCTCCGGCGAGTCGAAGGGCAGCCGCAGCTTGAAGAAGACGTCCTGCAGGCCCATCGCACCGAGGCCGACGGGACGCCACTTGGCGTTCGAGCGGCCCGCCTGCTCGGTCGGGTAGAAGTTGATGTCGACGACGCGGTCGAGGAAGGTGACGGCGGTGCGCACGGTGGCGTCGAGCCGCTCCCAGTCGATGTCGCCGGTCATCGTGTCGACAAAGGCACCCAGGTTCACCGACCCCAGGTTGCAGACCGCCGTCTCCCCGTCGTCCGTGACCTCCAGGATCTCCGTGCAGAGGTTGGAGGAGTGGACGACATGGCCCGGCAGGGCCGTCTGGTTGGCGGTGCGGTTGGCGGCGTCCTTGAAGGTCATCCAGCCGTTGCCGGTCTGCGCGAGGGTGCGCATCATGCGGCCGTACAGGTCACGGGCCGGGATGGTCTTCTTCGCGAGCCCGGCCGCCTCCGCCTTGCGGTACGCCGCTTCGAACTCGTCGCCCCACAGGTCGACCAGCTCGGGCACGTCCGACGGGGAGAAGAGGCTCCACGGCTCGTCGGCGTTGACCCGGCGCATGAACTCGTCCGGGATCCAGTGCGCGAGGTTCAGGTTGTGCGTACGGCGGGCGTCCTCACCGGTGTTGTCGCGCAGCTCCAGGAACTCCTCGATGTCGGAGTGCCAGGTCTCCAGGTAGACCGCGGCGGCACCCTTGCGCCGGCCGCCCTGGTTCACCGCGGCGACCGAGGCGTCGAGGGTCTTCAGGAACGGGACGATGCCGTTGGAGTGGCCGTTGGTGCCGCGGATCAGCGAACCCCGGGAGCGGATACGGGAGTACGAGAGACCGATGCCGCCGGCGTGCTTCGAGAGACGGGCGACCTGGTGGTAGCGGTCGTAGATGGAGTCCAGCTCGTCGAGCGGGGAGTCGAGGAGGTAGCAGGACGACATCTGGGGGTGCCGGGTGCCGGAGTTGAAGAGGGTGGGGGAGGAGGGGAGGTAGTCGAGGCGGCTCATGAGCCCGTAGAGCGCGGCGACTTCGTCCACCGACCGAGCGGTGTCGTCCTCCGCGAGACCGGCGGCGACGCGCAGCATGAAGTGCTGGGGCGTCTCGATGACCTTGCGGGTGATGGGGTGCCGGAGCAGGTATCGGCTGTGCAGGGTGCGCAGACCGAAGTAGCCGAAGCGGTCGTCGGCGCCGGTGTCGACCAGGGCGTCCAGGCGGGCCGCGTGGATCCGCGCGAACTCGGCGGTGCGGTCGGCGACGAGGCCCTCGCGGTGTCCGACCGCGACCGACTCCGTGAAGGACGTGACGCCCTGCGAGGCGGCCTCGGCGGCGATGGAGATGGTCAACAGCCGGGCGGCCAGCCGTGAGTAGGCGGGGTCCTCGGAGATGAGCCCGGCCGCCGCCTCGGTGGCCAGCTCGCGCAGCTCCGCCTCGTCGGCGCGGGCGGACCGGCCACGCAGCGCGGCGGCGGCGACCCGTCCGGCGTCGGCGTCGGGGAGGTCGGCGGTCAGCTCGGTGAGGGTCCGCAGCAGATCGACTCCGTGGCCCGCAGGGTCTGCGTTGAGAGTGGCGGTGGGAGACGGGTGGGCGGTTCCCGGGGCGTCCTCGTCGATGGCGACGGTCGGGACGGCTGAGGCCGGGTCTGCTGGCGCGATGGTCACGTGGGGGCTCTCCCTCGCTCGGCACGGGGGCCTCGGCGAGGGCAGGGGGCAGCACACGAGCGCACGGGGGCGTCGCGTCCACCGGCCCATTCCACGAGGCCCGGACGTCAGGGCGCACCGACCGGGTGGCCGGGCGCGCTGTCGGCAGGTCCTCGGACTGACTCCTGTACACGTCGTGCCCTGGGAACCGTGTCCTGGGAACAGACATGCACAAGTACACCGTTGCGGGACAGTTCCGGATTCGCACCGGATTCCCCTGCGGCGACAGCGAAGATGAGCATACATCTTGTGCTCACCCGCCACGCCACCCCCAGATGTTGTGTCACGGCGGTTTCACAGTGTCAACTCATAGGTGAGGAGAGTGATGTCGGCGAGGTGCGGGATCGGATTCCAGTCCCGCTCTGGTGTGCGGACGAAGCCCAGGCGTTCGTAGATGCGGTGGGCGCTGTGCATGGCCCGCTGGGTCGACAGGACGATCCGTGCGCAGCCCTCCGTGGTCCGTGCGCGGTTGATGCAGGCGCGTACGAGGGCGTCGCCGGCGCCCCGGCCCCGCGCGTCGTGCGCGACCGCCAGCATGCGGATCTCGGCTTCGCCGGGGGCGGCTATGTCGGCCATGGGGCCGCCGGAGGGGACGAAGGTGACGCCGCCGAGGAGTGTGTCGCCGTCGGTGGCCACCAGCACGTCGGCGGCGGCCGCTCGCTTGGCGACGTCCTTGAGTTCGCCGAGATATTCGGCGCTCTCGCCGAAGTCGAGGAGGCCGTCCTGGAGGTAGGCCCGGGCGGTGAGCTCGCCGAGGGCGTCGTACTCGCCGGGTGTCGCCTGCCGGGTCACGATGTCCATGCGGCCGAGTCTGCCGGGCCGACGGCGGCGGCCTGGGGTTTTCGCCCGAGGGCGCCGGGTTGCGGGGAGTTTCGGCAGTGCTTCCATGGAGGTAGGTGTCGGCGCCCGCGATCCCTCCGCTTCGAGAACCTTCTCGGAAGGAGACGCACGATGACGAGGGTCGTCCGTCACCCGCCCGGCAAGGAGCGGCCGCGCGACGCGCCGATGGCGACACTGGCTCCGAGACGGGCGGGCAGCTGGGCCAGGCGGGGCTTCGTGGGGCACTGGCACAGGCTGACGATCCGTCTGGAGGCCCGTCGCGGCACCACCCGCCCCAAGAAATGGCGCCGCTGGATCTCCTACACCAACGTCACACGCGCTGTCTGGGTGGTGGCCGCGCTCGCCCTGCTCGCCTGGGTCGTGCAGGGCCTGTACATCGTGATCATGAGCACCACGACCGGCTTTGAGCAGTGGCGGCAGGACAGCAGGGGGTTCGACGTCGTCATGCGCTTCGTCGGCCCGGTGCTCGCCGCGTCGATAGCCGCCACGCTCTTTCTGTTCTGGTGGTACCGGTGGACCAAGCGTCGCTACCTCGCCAAGGCGCGGGACGACCCCCACCGACTGGTGCTCACCGCCGGCCCGGACACCGCCGAGATCGTGGGCCGGGAGGAGATCGCCCAGGTCATCGCCGAACGGCTGCGGGAGCGCGACACCCGCCGGCCCTATCTGCTGGTCGGCGGCGTCGGCGTGGGCAAGACCGCCGTCCTGGTGCGGCTCACCGAACTGCTGGCCGAGCAGAACGCCGTGCCCGTGCCGATCCGGTTGCGGGACGCGACCGGCGACCTGAACTTCGAACGCATGGCCAGACAGCGTTTCGCCGAGGAGGCGCCCCGGGGCATCCTCGCCCGCAGCAAGACCGACCGGGTCTGGCAGCAACTGCTCGCCGACGACAAGCCGGTCGTCATCGCGGACGGGCTGGAAGAGGCTCTCCTCGGCGACGGCCTCCAGCAGAACCGGGACAACATCATCCGGCGGGCCATCGAGCGCGCCCACGCGGAGAAGCTGCCCCTCGTCATCGCCTCCCGGCCGCACAGCCCGTTGGAGAGCACCCCGGCCGCGATCGTGGAGCTGGAGCCACTGAGCGAGGAGGAAGCGCTGCGCTTCGTCCAGGCGAGCGTCCCGGAGACGGACGAGCGCCGTGTGGACTGGATCGTGGAGACGGCGGAGGTCACCGAGTCACCCGTCTACCTTCAGATAGCCCGCGAGCTGCACCGTCACGGAGCCCTGGAGCACGATCGGCCGGACGACGACCCGCAGCACATGAACACCCGCAGCCGTGACCGGTGCACGCTGCGGCTCTGGCTGCTGGAGACCTGGGACGAGGCGCTGTGCGAGGGCCGGCTGCGCGAGGACGTCACGCTGTCCCGGCAGGAGCGCCGCGACACCCTCGAAGTGGTCTCCGCGCTGGCCTGCGTAGGACTGCTCCAGGACAGACTGGAGGTCGGCTTCGGGGACCTGCTCGACACGGACGCCCATCCCGGTCCGATGCGGCGCGCGCAGGCCCGGGCCGAGCACCTGTGGACCAGCGGACGCGGCTTCGACCAGTACGGCAGGCGAGGCAACGTCTTCTCCGAGTGGCACCGGCAACAGATCTGGGACGTGCTCTGCCAGCGGCTCGGCCTGGAGGAGAGGAGGCGGCTGCGCCGGGGGAACATGGACCAGTGCCGTGCCGCCCTCGCCCGGATCGCGCGCAACGCGGACAAGCTCGGACTGGTGGAGGGTTTCGAACGGAAGGTCCGTTTCCCGCACAGCATCATCCAGGCCTACTTCGGCTACCGCGTCCTGAGCCACCTGGGCGAGCGGGGTGCCGGAGAGCTCGTCGAGCAGGCGCTGCAGCCCCCCGGTCCCAGCCGCGAACTGCTCATGGCCCTGGTGCTGTTGTCCCGTCGGCGGGCGGCGGCGCTCAGGGCCCCGAGCGGAGGTATCCGGGTCGAGGTGAAGTCGCAGATCGAGGAGTTGCTCCGCCGGTCGCCCGTGCGCGGGCACAGCCTGGCCCACCGGCTCTGCACGGCCGCGCGCCGCCGCACCGACGACCCCAAGGCCCTCGACCTCTATGCGGCGGCCGTGGAGATCGAGAGCGTGGAGGACGCCCCGAGGCTGCTGGACGGCATCGTCGGCGAGGTGAGGAGAAGATGGCCCGGTTTCAAGGGGGACCGGCGCACCCTCGACGACGCCAAGCTGAGGCTGCTCAGGCAACTCGGAGCCGCGCTGCGGAGCGTCTCCGCCAGGATCGACACGACTCCGCTCTACGAGCACCTCGTCGAGATCGGCATCAAGGAACCCTCCTACTCCATACGCCTGGCCGCGGCCCAGGAGTTCGGCACCGGCGGCAACGCGGCGTTCGCCGTGATCCGCAAGCGGGCCGGGCTGAACAGCGACCCCGTGAGGGAGTACAACGACAGGCTCGGTGAACTGAAGGCCTGGAAGCGGCAGGAGTACGAGCGATGGGCCGAGCGCATGGACCGGGCGAGGGCCGCCGGAACGCCGTCACGGGCCAGGGCCGAGCGCATCGGCCGGCTCCAGCAGGACCGGCGCAGACTCAACCAGGACTACCGGCGGAAACGGGTCGATCTCTTCCGGGAGTTCGTGATGCGGGCCTGGATGATCCCCATGCTGCTGGGCTCGGTCGACGAGGCGCACCGTGACGAGGCCCGGGAACGCCTCACCAAGTGGCTGCGCCACCTCGACCCGAACGCCACCGACGGCACCCCCGACCTGCCGCTCGCCCTCGAGGCCGCGCTGGCCCAGGGCTTCAAGTACGCGGCCAACCGTCGCAAACGGCATCCGGACGCCTACCCGGCCGGTCGCGCCGACCTGATCCGGCAGGCGGAGACCGTGCTCCAGCAGTCCCGGTGCTGGTATGCGCAGATCGTCCTGCTCCAGGCGCTGTGCCTGTGGGAGCTCCCGGACAGCGTGGGCGTCCATGAGCGGCGCGCACACGCGAGGTCCGGGAAGGACGACCGCGACGGCACGCGTGAGGCGTCCCGCGCGATGGGCGGGACGACGGCCATAAGGACCGTGGAGCGGTGGCTGTCGATGGCCGGCAGGGCGAACACCGTGCCCGGGCATTCCGGGGTGAACGGCGCCCCGCCCCGCCGGCTCCTGCATCCGTTCGTCGCCGAAGCGGCGGACCTGGTGGCCCTCGCGCTGGAGACCGGGCAGCCGGAGCGGTTCCTCTGGATCGACGAGAAGGGCGTCGCCGACAACATTGGCGCGCGCACCGGCAACGCCGAGGCATACCGCAAGCACAACCTGTGGATTCCGCCCTCGGTCGGGTGGAGCACCCTCGACGCGCGCGCCCAGCGCCTTGTCGCCGACGTGCTGGTGATGCTGAACCTCATCGAACGGGACGGGCATCCGGACGAGGTCGAGGAGCGGATGGCCCGCCTGGAGCAGCCGGGAATGCCGCTGCCGCCGTGCATCCGCAGCGACCGCGGCCCGCTACGGCCCGACCTGCGGGCCGGTATCTCGGACCCGCCCACACCGGGCTCGACCTGTCTGCCCGACTGCAAGTTCCAGCTCTGCCCGTACCCGCCCCGGGGCTGTGTGCCCCGGGGAGAGATCCGGGAGCCGTTCTGCCGCCAGCAGCAGGCCCTCCTGCCGGGACGCGTGCGCCGCCACCTTCCTCGGGGCCTGCGCAGGAAGACACCGCACTGGGTCAGCATGCGGGTCCGGGAACTCGACGGCTTCTGGCAGCAGATGGCCGGGCGTACGCGCAGCTAGTGCCGCGGTACGCCCGGCCTTCGAGCAGGTGAGCTAGTGCGCCGCCACCGGAAGTTCCGTCTTGACTCCGGGGTCGCCCGCGTCCGCCGTGTAGTCCTCCGGCTTCGTCTCGTCGACACCCTCCGGGGCCTTCACGGCCTTCAGGACGAAGGTCAGGACCACGGTGACCACCACGTTCAGGACGAACGCCGTCAAGCCGATGTAGCCGATCTCACCGATGCCCGGGATCTCCTTCGCCGAGCCGCCGAAGTGCTTCTGGGTCGGGGAGGCGACGCCGTACGCGGCGACCGTGCCGTAGATCATGCCGACCGCCCAGCCGGCCAGCAGGGCCCAGCGGTGGAACCAGCGGGTGAACAGGCCGCCGACCAGGGCCGGGAAGGTCTGCAGGATCCAGATGCCGCCCAGGAGCTGGAAGTTGATGGCGACCGTCTTGTCCATCGTCAGGACGAAGACCAGCGCGCCCACCTTCACCAGCAGGGACACGAGCTTGGAGACCTTGGTCTCCTGCGCGGGTGTGGCGTCCGGCTTGATGAAGTCCTTGTAGATGTTGCGGGTGAAGAGATTCGCAGCCGCGATCGACATGATCGCCGCCGGCACCAGTGCGCCGATGCCGATCGCCGCGAAGGCCACGCCCGCGAACCAGTCCGGGAACATCGTCTCGAAGAGCTGCGGGATCGCCAGCTGACCGTTCTGCACCTTGATGCCGGCCGCGATCGCCATGAAGCCCAGCAGCGCCAGCAGACCCAGCATCAGGGAGTACAGCGGCAGGATCGTGGTGTTGCGGCGGATCACCTCACGGCTGCGCGAGGACAGCGTCGCGGTGATCGAGTGCGGGTACATGAAGAGCGCGAGCGCGGAGCCCAGCGCCAGCGTGGCGTACGTCCACTGCCCGGCCTCGGCCGGGACCAGCGCACCGCGCGGCGCGCCCGTGGCCGGGTTGGTCTGGCTGTACGCCTCGCCCGCCTTGGCGAAGATCTCGTCGAAGCCGCCGAGCTTGATCGGGATGTAGATGATCGCCACCGCGATGACGATGTAGATCAGCGTGTCCTTCACGAACGCGATCAGCGCGGGGGCACGCAGACCCGAGGAGTACGTGTACGCCGCCAGCACGCCGAAGGCGATCAGCAGCGGCAGGTCCTTGATGAACCAGTTCGTGTCCTCGCCGCCGCCGACACCCATCACGTCCAGCACGGCCTGGATGCCGACGAGCTGGAGCGCGATGTAGGGCATCGTCGCCAGGATGCCGGTGAGGGCGACCGCCAGCGACAGGCCCTTCGAGCCGAACCGGCCGCGCACGAAGTCCGAGGTCGTCACATAGCCGTGCTTGTGGGAGACCGACCACAGGCGGGGCAGGAACGTGAAGATCAGGGGGTACACGAGGATCGTGTACGGCACCGCGAAGAAGCCGGCCGCGCCCGCCGCGTAGATCGCCGCGGGTACGGCGACGAAGGTGTACGCCGTGTACAGGTCGCCGCCCAGCAGGAACCAGGTGACCCAGGTGCCGAACGACCGGCCGCCCAGGCCCCATTCGTCGAGGCTGTGCTCGTTCTCGGCCTTGCGCCAGCGCGCGGCCAGGAAGCCCATGACCGTGACGGCCAGGAAGAAGAAGATGAAGACGCCGAGCGCGACGCCGTTCACGCCGTCCTTCACTGCGACGCACCGCCCTTCTGTGCGCCGCGGGCGCGCTGGTCACGCTGCCACAGCTTGTACGCGACCATCGTCAGCAGCGTGGAGAGCAGGACCCACAGCATCTGGTACCAGTAGAAGAACGGGATGCCGGCGAACGCCGGATCGGTCTTGGCGTACGAACCGACCCACAGCATCGCCACGAAGGGCGCGATGAGACAGAGCGCGATGACGACCCGCACAGGCGTCACCACCGGCCCTCTGTTCACTTCTGGCGCATCTGACATCTGACGGCTCCGTCCCCTCGCTGATCACCTGAGAAACGCGCAGGCAATGTAGGTGACGGTGCAACGACAGCGGAAGACCCTGTCCGCATATCGGATGTGGAGGATTGGTGTGTAGGGCAACAGTGCGCAGGTCCGCAGCTCAGCAGCAGCGGAACCCCTGGCGTGGGTCGGCCTCCTGACGGTCCGTCCGCATCCGTTCGAAGTCGCGCCGGGAGGGCACCTTCGCGTCCGGGTGCCCATGCCGTACGTGGGCGACATAGCGGTCGTATGCTGACTCGTCGGTCAGCTCGCGCACGTACCAGCGCACGCTACGGAGTGCCCGCCGGAGACTCACTGCTCGCCGAAGCGACCGCAAGGCGTTCCTCCTCCTTCTCCTCCTTGGTCGGGAACAGCCCCGCCGGTGCGATGATCTTCGACTCGACGTACGGTGCCTCGCTGAGCGTGGACAGCGCCGGGCGGCGGACGTGCCGGACGCAGACCCGGGTGGCGTCGACGATCACGACGGCGATCAGGACCGCGAGGAACGCCGTGAGGACGCCGTCCACCGTGGAGTTGGTGACCACGGTGTGCATGTCGTCCATGGTCTTGGCGGGCGGCAGGACCTCGCCGCGGTCGATGGCATCCTGGAAGACCTGGCGCTGCTTGAAGAAGCCGACCTTCGGGTCGTTGGAGAACACCTTCTGGTAGCTCGCGGTAAGCGTCACCGTGGCGTCCCAGGCCAGCGGAATCCCGGTGATCCAGGCCCACTTGAGGCGCCCCGACTTCACCAGCAGGGTCGTGCAGACGGCGAGGGCGACCGCCGCGAGCAGCTGGTTCGAGATGCCGAAGATCGGGAAGAGCTGGTTGATGCCGCCGAGGGGCTCGTGGACGCCCACCCACAGGAAGTAGCCCCACAGGCCGCACACGATCGCGCTGGTGATGACCAGGCCGGGCTTCCAGCTGACGTTCTTGAAGGGCCGGTGGACGTTGCCCAGGATGTCCTGGAGCATGAACCGGCCCACGCGCGTGCCGGCGTCCAGCGCGGTCAGGATGAACAGCGCCTCGAACATGATCGCGAAGTGGTACCAGAAGGCGCGCAGGCCGTCGCCGGTGACCTGCGAGAAGATCTCCGAGACGCCGATCGCGAGGGTGGGTGCGCCGCCGGTACGGGAGAGCAGGGACGCCTCCTCGACGTTCTCCGCCGCGCGGGCCAGGGCCTCCGGGGAGATCTGGTAGCCCCAACTCCCCACGACCTGCGAGGCGTTCTGCACCGTGTCGCCGATGACCCCGGCGGGCGCGTTCATCGCGAAGTACAGGCCCGGGTCGATGATGCTCGCCGCCACCAGCGCCATCACGGCGACCGACGACTCCATCAGCATGGAGCCGTAGCCGATCATCCGGACCTGCGTCTCCTTCTGGATCATCTTCGGCGTCGTACCGGACGAGATGAGTGCGTGGAAGCCGGACAGGGCGCCACAGGCGATGGTGATGAAGACGAAGGGGAAGAGCGAGCCCGCGAAGACGGGGCCGTCGCCGCGCGAGGCGAAGTCCGTCACCGCGTCCATCTTCAGTGTCGGCAGGGCGACGACCACACCGAGGGCGAGCAGGAAGATCGTGCCGATCTTCATGAAGGTCGAGAGATAGTCGCGCGGCGCGAGCAGCATCCACACCGGCAGGATCGAGGCGATGAAGCCGTACGCCACCATCCAGACGACCAGCGTCGAGGGCGCGAGGGTGAAGGTGTCGGCCCACGACGACTCGGCCACCCAGCGGCCCGCGACCAGGGCGAGCAGCAGCAGCGCCACGCCGATCAGTGAGACCTCGGCGACCCGGCCGGGGCGCAGCACCCGCAGATAGAAGCCCATCAGCAGGGCGATCGGTATCGTCATCGCGATGGAGAAGGTGCCCCAGGGGGACTGCGCCAGCGCGTTGACGATCACCAGGGCGAGCACGCCGAGCAGGATGATCATGATGACGAAGGTGGCGACCAGCGCGGCAGCGCCGCCGAACGGGCCGATCTCCTCGCGCGCCATCTGGCCGAGCGAGCGTCCGTCGCGGCGGGTGGAGAAGAACAGCACCACCATGTCCTGGACCGCGCCCGCGAAGATGACGCCGGCGATGATCCAGATCGTGCCGGGCAGATAGCCCATCTGCGCGGCCAGCACGGGGCCCACGAGTGGCCCGGCGCCGGCTATCGCCGCGAAGTGGTGGCCGAGGAGGACGCGGCGGTCGGTGGGGTGGAAGTCGATGCCGTTGTTGAGGCGTTCGGCCGGGGTGGCCCTGGTCCGGTCGACCTTCAGGACCTTGTACGCGATGAACTTGGCGTAGAAGCGGTAGGCGATGGCGTACGAGCCGAGGGCGGCGGCGACCATCCAGGCGGCGGAGACCTCCTCACCGCGGGAGAGCGCGAGGACGGTCCAGCCGGCGGTGGCGACCAGCGCGACCAGGGTCCAGATGACGATGGTTCGGGGATTCGCGGTACGCACCGGGTGGTCCTCCCGTCCATGCGGCGACGGGAGGAACGTAGAGCAGGTTGGGGACGGGCGCTACACCGCGTGCGGGAGTTGTTGTCCCCTCACCTTCCCGAACTGGCCTATTCCTGAGGCCTCTTCAGCCGCGCAACGCTGCATTGTCCCGGGGCGTATCGATATGCGGCCACCGCCGCGCGGCCCCCGAACCCCCGGCCGACCCGGCACCTACCGCGGTTCATTCCTGAGGCCGCTTCAACCTCGCCACGAACTTGTACCGGTCCCCCCGGTACACCGACCGCACCCACTCCACCGGCTGCCCGTCCCGGTCCAGCGAGTGCCGGGACAGCATCAGCATCGGCAGGCCCACGTCCGTGCCGAGCAGGCCGGCCTCGCGCGGGGTGGCCAGGGAGGTCTCGATGGTCTCCTCGGCCTCGGCGAGATGGACGTCGTAGACCTCGGCGAGCGCGGTGTAGAGGGAGGTGTACTTGACGAGGGACCTGCGCAGAGCGGGGAAGCGCTTCGCGCTGAGGTGGGTCGTCTCGATGGCCATCGGCTCGCCGTTCGCCATGCGCAGCCGCTCGATGCGCAGGACCCGGCCGCCGGCCGTGATGTCGAGCAGGTCGGCGAGGCGGTCGTCGGCGGTGATGTAGCCGATGTCCAGCAGCTGCGAGGTCGGTTCCAGGCCCTGGGCGCGCATGTCCTCGGTGTACGAGGTGAGTTGGAGGGCCTGCGAGACCTTCGGCTTGGCGACGAAGGTGCCCTTGCCCTGGATGCGCTCCAGGCGCCCCTCGACGACGAGTTCCTGGAGGGCCTGGCGGACGGTCGTGCGGGAGGTGTCGAACTCGGCGGCCAGTGTGCGCTCGGGCGGGACCGGGGTGCCGGGCGACTGTGTCTCCGTCATGTCGAGCAGGTGCTTCTTCAGGCGGTAGTACTTGGGCACGCGCGCGGTCCGTACGCCTGCCCCGCCCTCGTTCTCCGCACTGCTGACGTCGGTACTCATGGCCTGCCTTCCCGGCTCCGGATGCGGGTCACATCGTGATCCCTTCTGTATACCGTCGCCGCCTCTTTTGGTCTAGTCCACAGCGCCAGGTGGTCTAGCGGACGAGAGTACTCCGGCGCCGGAGATTTCGCTGCCTTCTTACTTAAAGGTTCCTGCATATGTAGGTCCCATAACGGCTGGTCAGGGGCTATTCGGCCACCCTTGACACGCTTCCTGGTCTGGTCCAAGCTCCCCCCTACTGGTCTACACCATTGGTCCAGGTCCCGGCCCATGGGCGGGAGGTGTGGGCATCCCTGAGGAGGGTGGCGTGAAGCGCAAGCTGATATCCGCGATCGGTGTCGCGGGCATGATGATCTCCCTGGCCGCGTGTGGGGGCGACAACGGTGACGGCGGGGACAAGGCCGGAGCGGACGGCTACGCGGGCGAGACGCTCACGGTGTGGGTGATGGACGGCTCCTCCCCGGACCAGTGGCAGAAGGACGTCCAGACCGCCTTCGAGAAGAAGACGAAGGCCAAGGTCAAGTTCGAGATCCAGCAGTGGAACGGCATCCAGCAGAAGCTGACCACCGCCCTGTCCGAGGAGAACCCGCCGGACGTCTTCGAGATCGGCAACACCCAGACCCCGGCCTACGCCAAGACCGGCGGCCTCGCCGACCTCGCCGACCTCAAGACCGAGATCGGCGCCGACTGGACCGAGTCCCTCAACGAGTCCTCCGTCTTCGACGGCAAGCAGTACGCCGCCCCGTGGTACTTCGCCAACCGCGTCGTCATCTACAACAAGAAGGTCTGGGCCGAGGCGGGCATCAAGGACACCCCCAAGACCCGCGACGAGTTCTACGACGACCTGAAGAAGATCGGCGAGAAGACCGACGCCGAGCCGATCTACCTGCCGGGCCAGAACTGGTACCACTTCGTCGGCCTGACCATCGGTGAGGGCGCCGAGCTGGTGAAGAAGGACGGCGACAAGTACGTCTCCAACCTCGCCGACCCCAAGGTCGCCGCCGCCATGGAGACGTACAAGAAGTTCCAGGCGCTGTCCGAGGCGCCCAAGGACAAGGACGAGGCCACCCCGCAGCAGGCCGAGGTCTTCGCCAAGGGCAACGTCGGTGCCTTCATCGGCATGGGCTGGGAAGCCGGTACGGCGATCGCCGCCAACAAGAAGATCGAGAAGGAGATCGGCTACTTCACCATCCCGGGTGCCACGGCCGACAAGCCCGAGGGCGTCTTCCTCGGCGGCTCCAACCTCGCTGTCGCCGCGGGCAGCAAGAAGCAGGAGCTGGCCAAGGAGTTCCTGAAGATCGCCCTGTCCGACAAGTACGAGGGCGAGCTGGCCAAGCTCAACGGCGTCATCCCGAACAAGGAGTCGCTCCAGACCAACCTCAAGGGCAACGTCGTCGCCGAGGCCGCCGCACCGGCCGCCGCGGGCGGTGGCACCACGCCGCTGATCCCGGAGTGGGCGGCCGTGGAGAACGCGCCCAACCCGGTCAAGACGTACATGACCGCCGTGCTGAACGGTAAGTCGCCGGCTGAAGCGGCCAAGCAGGTCGAGGACGAGTTCAACAAGCGTCTGTCGCAGCAGCAGTAACGGCGCCCGGTTCGCGCCGGGGCGGGGGATGCGCATGCCGCCCCCCGCCCCGGCGACCGTACGCGGGTCCTACGTACGTAGGTCGAGAAGAGAGATCGCGAGCATGACCGTGCAGACCGAACGGCCGCCCTCCGGCCCGGTGGACGTAGTCGAGAAAGCCCCGAGCGGACCGGCCGGTCCGGGGCCACGAGCCGCGTCCCGCGTCGGCGCGCTCACCCCGTACCTCCTGCTGCTGCCGGCCTGCGCGGCCACCGTGCTGCTGCTCGGCTGGCCGCTGGTGAAGGACGTCCTGCTGTCGTTCCAGAACCTCAACATGGCGCAGCTGATCCAGCACGTCACCGAGTGGAACGGCATCGACAACTACAAGGAGGTCCTCACCGGCGAGGACTTCTGGCGCGTCACCCTGCGCTCGATCCTGTTCACGGCGGTCAACGTCGTCCTCATCATGATCCTGGGCACCCTGGTCGGCCTGCTGCTCGCCCGCCTCGGCAAGCGGATGCGGGTCACGCTGCTGATCGGGCTCGTGCTGGCCTGGGCGATGCCCGTGGTCGCCGCGACCACCGTCTACCAGTGGCTGTTCGCCCAGCGCTTCGGCGTCGTCAACTGGGTCCTGGACAAGCTGGGTTGGCACTCCATGGCCGACTACAGCTGGACCAGCAGCCAGATGTCGACGTTCTTCGTGGTGACCGTGCTGATCGTCTGGCAGTCGATCCCGTTCGTCGCGATCAACCTCTACGCGGCCACGACCACCATCCCGGGCGAGCTCTACGAGGCCGCGGCGCTGGACGGCGCGGGCGCGTGGAAGAGCTTCACCACGGTGACGCTGCCCTTCCTGCGGCCCTTCCTCTACGCCACGACGTTCCTGGAGATCATCTGGGTCTTCAAGGCGTTCGTGCAGGTCTTCACCATCAACGGCGGCGGCCCCGACCGGCTCACCGAGATCCTGCCCGTCTACGCCTACATCGAGGGCGTCGGCAACCAGCACTACGGCATGGGCGCGGCGATCGCCGTCCTGACCATCCTGATCCTGCTCGGCCTGACCGCGTACTACCTCAGGATCGTGCTCAAGCAAGAGGAGGACGAGCTGTGAAGCGCTCGCTCTTCGGCCGCCTGTGGCCCAACGTCACGGCCGTCGTCCTGTTCATCGGCTTCGTCTTCCCCGTGTACTGGATGTTCTCCACGGCCTTCAAGCCGACCGGCGACATCATCTCGGAGAACCCGGTGTGGTTCCCGACCGACATCACATTCGACCACTTCAAGCGGGCGACCGGCGTCGACCACTTCTGGACCTACGTCACCAACTCGCTGATCGTCACGCTCTGCGCGGTCGGCCTCGCCCTGATCGTCGCGCTGGCCGGCTCCTTCGCCCTCGCCCGCATGCGGTTCAAGGGACGGCGCGGGTTCGTCATCGGCTTCATGATGGCCCAGATGGCGCCCTGGGAGGTGATGATCATCGCGATGTACATGATCGTCCGGGACGCCTCGATGCTGAACAGCCTCGTGCCGCTGACGGTCTTCTACATGATGATGATCCTGCCCTTCACCATCCTGACGCTGCGCGGCTTCGTCGCCGCCGTGCCCCGGGAGCTGGAGGAGGCCGCGATGGTCGACGGCTGCAGCCGCGCCCAGGCGTTCCGCAAGGTCATCCTGCCGCTGCTGGCGCCGGGTCTGATGTCCACCTCGCTCTTCGGCTTCATCACCGCATGGAATGAATTCCCCCTGGTCCTGGTGCTGAACAAGGAGGCCGAGGCGCAGACCCTGCCACTGTGGCTGTCCAGCTTCCAGACCGCCTTCGGCAATGACTGGGGCGCGACGATGGCGGCGTCCTCCCTCTTCGCCATCCCGATCCTGATCCTCTTCGTCTTCCTGCAACGCAGGGCTGTCAGCGGCCTGACGGCCGGCGCCGTGAAGGGATAACGCCACCCGATGACGACATTCGCCAGCGGCACCGACACTCTGACGCGCGATGCCCTGACCGTCCTCCAGCCCGGCTTCACCGGCACCACCGCCCCCGACTGGCTGCTGCGCCGCCTCGGCGAGGGCCTCGCCTCCGTCGGCCTGTTCGGCCGCAACATCACCTCTCCCGAGCAACTGGCCGCGCTGACGGCCCAGTTGCGCGCCGAGCGCGACGACGTGCTGGTCGCGATCGACGAGGAGGGGGGTGATGTGACGCGGCTGGAGGTGCGCACCGGCTCCAGTTTCCCCGGCAACCACGCCCTGGGCGCGGTGGACGACGTGGAGCTGACCCGGGAGGTGGCCGCCGAACTCGGGCGCCGCCTGGCCTCCTGCGGGGTGAACCTCAACTGGGCTCCGTCGGCGGACGTGAACTCCAATGCCTCCAACCCGGTGATCGGCGTACGCTCCTTCGGCGCCGACCCCGCCCTGGTCGCCCGCCACACCGCCGCCTACGTGACCGGCCTCCAGTCGGCCGGCGTCGCGGCCTGCACCAAGCACTTCCCGGGCCACGGCGACACGGCGGTCGACTCCCACCACGCCATGCCCCGCATCGACGCGGACGCCTCGGTCCTGGCCGACCGCGAACTCTCCCCGTTCCGCGCGGCGATCGCCGCCGGCTCGCGGGCGGTGATGAGCGCGCACATCCTCGTCCCCGCCCTGGACGCCGACCACCCGGCGACCCTGTCCCGCCCGGTCCTGACCGACCTCCTGCGCGGCGACCTCGGCTACACCGGCCTGATCGTCACCGACGGCATGGAGATGCAGGCCATCGCCGCCACCTACGGCATCGAGCGCGGCAGCGTCCTCGCCATCGCGGCCGGTGCGGACGCGATCTGCGTCGGCGGCGGCCTGGCGGACGACGAGACGGTACGGCGCCTGCGGGACGCCCTGGTCACGGCTGTCCGCTCCGGCGAACTCCCCGAGGCCAGGCTGGCGGAGGCCGCGGAACGGGTCCGCGAACTGGCCCGCTGGACCGCGACCGTTCCCCGGGCCGAGGCCGACTCACGTTCGGACGTGGGCCTCGTCGCCGCCCGCCGCGCCCTGCGGCTGACCGGCGCGGGGGGAGCGGTGGCCACGGGGTCCGTCACCCCCCTCACCGAACCGCCGTACGTCGCCGCCTTCACCCCGGTCGCGAACATCGCGGTCGGCGACGAGACCCCCTGGGGCGTCGCCGCCGAACTGGCCCACCTGCTCCCCGGCACCGAGACGGGAAGCTTCACGGGGGAGGAGGCGGGGCGCGAGGCTCTGGAGGCAGCGGCCGGCCGCCGCATCGTGGCCGTCGTCCGCGACGAACACCGCCACCCCTGGATGGCGGCGGCGCTCGACACCCTGCTGCGCTCCCGCCCGGACACGATCGTGGTCGAGATGGGCGTCCCGCAGGCGAAACCCCGCGGCGCCCTGCACATCACCACGCACGGCGCGGCGCGCGTATGCGGGCGGGCGGCAGCGGAGGTCATCACCGGGGCGTAGGGCCACCGGCGCGTCACTCGACTCGTGCCGGTTGCAGCCCTTCCTCCAAATGTAGTACTTCTTATACATGAGCGAGCAGGTGCACAACAGGTTGGCCATGGTGCGTGCCGAACGCAAGGTGTCGCGCCAGGGCCTGGCCGAGGCAGTGGGAGCCCACTACCAGACCATCGGCTACATCGAGCGGGGGCAGTACAACCCAAGCCTCGACCTGGCGTTGAAGATCGCGAAGTTCTTCGATCTGCCGGTCGAGGCGCTGTTCTCCCTCGAACCGTTCCGGCCGCTCACGGACGAGGTCTACGGGAGGAAACAGTCATGACGACCACGCAGATGACGCGCTACGACCGGAGCATGCTGCGGGTGATGAACGACCCCCGAGGTCGGCAGCTACGCGCCACGGCCGCACGTCGGCGATGGGTCGTCGTCGCGCATGTCGCGCTGACGACGGCCATCGTGGCGCTGCTCACGCACTTCTGCGTCTCGCGGGCGGAGCCGATATGGGCCGCCGTCGCCGGGGTGGTGCTCCTGCTGCCCTGGATGGTGGCGCAAGGACTGATCAACGGCGCCACCCGAGGCTTGCTGGAACTGCGTGAGCGCGCCCTGGACGAGCGGCAGTTGGCCGAACGGAGCCAGGTGCTCGCCCGCGCCCACCGCGCGACGACCTGCCTCCTGGCCGTGGCAGTGATCGGCCTGTTCGCGGCGGGAGCGGTCGACGGCGACACCCTCCGCACCTACGCGCCGCCCGCCCTGGTCGGCGTCCTCGTAGTCCACTTCCTGATGCCGGTGTGGGTGGCCGGCCTGACCGCCAAGGACGAGCCGACCGAGGACGAGACGACCACTCTCTAGAGCCGCCCCCGGCATACCTCGCCGAAGGCCGGGGGCCCTGGGGCCTGATCCGCCGGACAGGCCCTAGATCCCCTGCCACTCCGGCTTGTTGGCGAAGGTGTGCCGGAAGTAGTCGGCCAGCTTCAGCTTCGACGCGGCGGCCTCGTCGACGACGACCGTGGCATGCGGGTGCAGTTGCAGCGCCGAGGCCGGGCATATGGCCGCGACCGGCCCCTCGACGGTCGCGGCCACCGCGTCCGCCTTGCCCTCACCGGTGGCCAGCAACACCAGATGCCGCGCCTCCAGGATCGTGCCGATCCCCTGAGTGATGACGTGATGCGGAACCTGCTCGATGTCCCCGTCGAAGAACCGCGCGTTGTCGACCCGGGTCTGCTCGGTCAGCGTCTTGATCCGCGTCCGCGAAGCCAGCGACGAACACGGCTCGTTGAACCCGATGTGCCCGTCGGTCCCGATCCCGAGCAGCTGCAGATCAACGCCCCCGGCCTCGGCCAGCGCCGCGTCATACGCCTCGCACGCCCCCTGGACGTCCTCGGCCGTACCGTCCGGCCCCATGAACGCGTCCATCCCGACCCCGAGCGGCTCCAGCACCTCGCGCCGCAGCACCGAGCGGTACGACTCCGGATGCTCGGCGGGCAGCCCCACATACTCGTCGAGCTGAGCGATCCGCGCCCGAGAGGCGTCCACGTCACCGGCCCGCACCTTTGCCGCGAGCGCCGTGTAGATAGGCAGCGGCGTCGACCCGGTGGCCACGCCCAGCAGTGCGCCGGGCTTGCGCCCGAGCAGCTGGGCCATGGCCTCGGCTATCAGCTCGCCACCCGCCTTGGCGTCCGGAACGATGACAACTTCCACGCTGGGCCTGCCGATCTGAAGAGGGACTCGAAGGGCACCCTGAACGGGCATGTGGTTTAGACCAATCTAACAGAGCGGCGCTCTCGGGCCCAGATGAACTCAAGCCCCGTGGACATTTCCGGAGACCTTCGGGCAGGCGTCATTCCCCGTGGGGGAGTGGAATGGAGACTGTCCGTCCGAAACCGTCCGTCCGAAGCGACAGACGCGCTCCGCCGGCCCACGGCACCCGGCAGGGCGAACGCGAGAGCCCGCCCAGACGGGCACGGCAGCCCGGCACGACCGGCGCGAGAGCAGGAAGGGCCCCATGACCACCACGACCCCGTACCCTCCCGACCCGCACGCCCCCCACAACGACGTACCCGGCCGGATCATGGCCCGCGAGATGGCCGAACAGCCCACCGTGCTGCGCCGGATCCTCTCCGAGGGCGCCCCCGCCATCCGCAAGGTCGCCCAGGAGATCGCCGCCCGCACGCCCCGCTTCGTCCTGCTCACCGCCCGCGGCACCTCCGACAACGCCGCGCTCTACGCCAAGTACCTCCTGGAGATCCGCCTCGGCCTGCCCTGCGGCCTGACCTCGATGTCGACCACCACCGCCTACGGTGCCCGCCCCGACCTCACCGACGTCCTCGTCATCACCGTCAGCCAGTCCGGCGGCTCCCCGGACCTGGTGGCATCGACCCGGGCCGCCCGAGCGGCCGGTGCGATCACGCTCGCGGTCACCAACAACCCCGACTCCCCTTTGGCCGGCGTCTCCGAGTACCACCTCGACATCATGGCCGGACCCGAGCGGGCCCTCCCCGCGACCAAGACCTATACGGCCTCCCTTCTCGCCCTGTACCTCTTCGTCGAGGGCCTGCGCGGAGACGACGGCGCTCCCGCCCGGGTACTCCCGGACCTCGCCGGGAAGCTGCTCGCCCGGCAGGACGAGATCCGCACCCTCGCCGCCCGCTACCGCTTCGCCGAGCGCATGGTGATCACGTCCCGCGGCTACGGCTACCCCACGGCCAAGGAAGCCGCCCTCAAGCTGATGGAGACCAGCTACATCCCGGCGCTCGCCTACTCGGGCGCCGACCTCCTGCACGGCCCGCTCGCCATGGTCGACAACGTCTCCCCGGTCATCGCGGTCGTGACCGACGGCAAGGGCGGCGAGGCCCTCCAGCCGGTTCTGGACCGACTCCGTGGCCGCGGCGCCGACCTGGTCGTCATCGGCCCCCGGCACCAGGTCGAACAGGCCTCGGCCGGATTCGTCCTGCCCACCGAGAGCGTGGCCGAGGAGGTTCAGCCGGTCCTGGAGATCCTTCCGCTCCAGCTCCTGGCCTACGAGGTCACCATCGCCCGAGGGCAGGACCCGGACGCGCCGCGAGCGCTGGCCAAGGTGACGGAGACGCGCTGACCCTGTGGGGCGGGGGTCGTTGTCCCCGAGGGCGGTGTCCCCAGGATGGTGCCCCGAGGGCGGTGCCCCTAGGACGGTGCCCCCAGGGCACTGTCCCCACCGCGGTGTTCCCGAAGGCGGGCCGCTACGGCAGCGAGCCGCCCGTCGCGTCCACCCAGCTCCCCGTCACCCACCGCCCCGCGTCCGACGCCAGGAACGCCACCACATCGGCGACATCGGTCGTCTCGCCCACCCGGCCGAGCGCCGAAAACGCGGCGGCCTGCGCCCACCCGTCCTCGGTGCCGTGCAGGAGCTCGGCGGTGTTGTCCGTGTCGATGATCCCCGGCGCCACCGAGTTCACCGTGATTCCGCGAGGGCCCAGCACCTTGGACAGGTCACGCGTGAAGACGTCGAGCGCCCCCTTGGTCATGGCGTACGCCATCAGGTCCGGCATCGCCGCAGTGCGCGCCAGCCCCGAGGAGATGTTGATGACCCGCCCCCCGTCGCGCAGTCGGCCGAGGCCGCGCTTGACGATGAAGTGGGGTGCCTTCACGTTCACCGCGAAGACCTTGTCGTACTCCTCCTCGTCGATCTGACCCAGGGACGACGATGTGCCGATCCCCGCGTTGTTGACCAGCACGTCCACCCCCTCCGCGTGCCGGTCGAACTCCTCCCACAACGCCTCCGCGTCTCCCGGCCGCCCCAACTCGACGCCGATCGCGAACGCCGAGCCGCCCGCCGCCTCGATCGCGGCGACCGTCTCCTTCGCAGCCGCCTCGTTCCTGCCGTAGTGCACGCCGACCCGCGCGCCGTCGCGCCCCAGCCGCTCGGCGATTCCTCGCCCGATCCCCCTGCTCGCCCCCGTGACCAGAGCCGTCCTGCCCGCAAGCGCACCCATGCCGGCGCCCCCTTCGCAATTCTCTAGTGGTCGCTACAGAAATGACCGTAGATCACGCCGCCGACATTTGTCTAGCGCCCGCTATAAAATGCACCCCATGGTGAGCAGCAAGGAGTCCGAGGAGACCGGGGCGAAGGCCCGTCCGGCGTCCAAATCCCGTGGTCGTCCCCGCTCCTTCGACCGTGAGACCGCACTGGAGAAGGCGATCCTCGCCTTCTGGGAGCGCGGCTACGAGGCGACCTCCGTCTCCGATCTCACCCGCGTCATGGACATCGGCGCCCCCAGCCTGTACGCCGCCTTCGGCGACAAGCAGTCCCTCTTCGAGGAGGTCGTCCGCGAGTACGGTGTGCGGTACGGCTCCTTCAGTGATCGTGCCCTCGCCGAGGAGCCCACCGCCCGCGGCGCCGTGGCGCGGATGCTGCGCGAGGCCGCCGTGGAGTACACGGATCCGGCCCATCCGCACGGCTGTCTCGTCGTCCACGCGGCGACCAACTGCTCGACGCCGGAAGTCGAGGAGTCCCTGCGGGGGCGGCGCAACGCCAACATCGCCGCCATCCGCAGCCGTATCGAAGCGGACATCGCCGTCGGCGCCCTCCCGCCCGGCACCGACGCCGCCGTCCTCGCCCGGCACGCCGGCGCGATGATCCAGGGCATGTCACAACAGGCGCGCGACGGGGCGAGCCGGGAGGAACTGGAGGCACTCGCGGAAATTGCCATGGCCAACTGGCCCCGCACATGAACCCACACGGGTTAGGCTGCGTGATGGATGCCAGGGCGTCCTACTAGTTGTTCGACTGGTCGGAGCCCGCGAAGAAGCGTCAACAGCAAACAGGCTCCAACGCATGGACACACGAGAGTGGTCTAGTCCACAATTGCGAAGGAGTGCGTAGGAGAAGAACGCACCGACTTCCGTCTTCCCCGCACAGGAAGGCGGACCGAGGAACCGGAGCTCTCTGCCCTGACTGCCCCGGCTCCTCATCCTTCGGCCGACCGGGACCGCACACCCCACGGCCGATATTGCTCCGGGCTGCGGTGCCGGGAGGGTTGAGGGTCCCT
Source organism: Streptomyces sp. cf386 (assembly GCF_900103585.1). Classification (GTDB taxonomy): domain Bacteria; phylum Actinomycetota; class Actinomycetes; order Streptomycetales; family Streptomycetaceae; genus Streptomyces. The sequence continues at coordinate 225,437 of NZ_FNHV01000006.1, read as the reverse complement.
CTCAGGCGCCGCGGCCCGCGGGTGTTTCCGGGGCCGTTCCAAGCACTGGAACCCCTCCGAGGTGGCTGGTTTCGAGCCATGTCCGTACCGCCAGGTACGCTCGCCACGTGCCCTCCATGAACGAACTCGTACGCCAGCACACGGCCCTCGACGACTCCGACCTCGAGTGGCTCCACCTGCTGGTCTCGGAGTGGCAGCTGCTCTCCGACCTCTCCTTCGCCGACCTCGTCCTGTGGGTCCCCACCAGCGACGGCACGCGCTATGTCTCCGTGGCGCAGATGCGGCCCAACACCGGCCCGACCTCGTACCAGGACGACATGGTCGGCCACCTCGTCCCGCGCGGTCGTCGCCCGATGCTGGACGCCGCGCTCGACGAGGGCCGCATCGTGCGGGAGGGCGACCCCGAGTGGCGCGAGGAGGTGCCGGTCCGCGTCGAGTCGATTCCGGTACGCCGGGACGGGCGCGTCCTGGGTGTCATCGCGCGCAACACCAACCTGCTGACCGTCCGCACCCCGAGCCGCCTGGAGCTGACGTACCTCCAAAGCGCCTCGGATCTCGCGCAGATGATCGCGGCCGGCTCGTTCCCGTTCGCCGGACAGCAAGTCGACATGGACGCCTCGCCGCGCGTCGGCGACGGCCTGATCCGCCTCGACGCCGAGGGCCTCGTCCAGTACGCCTCCCCGAACGCGCTGTCCGCCTACCACCGCCTGGGCCTCGCCGCCGACCTCCTCGGCCACCACCTGGGCATGACCACCGCCGAACTCGCCCCGACCCACGGCCCGGTCGACGAGGCGCTCGCCAAGGTCGCCAGCGGCTGGGCGCCCCGCAACTTCGAGATCGAGTCGGGCGACGGGGTCATCCAGTTCCGCGCCATCCCCCTCAGCCCCAAGGGCACCCGCATCGGTTCGCTGGTCCTCCTCCGGGACGTCACCGAACTGCGCCGCCGCGAGCGCGAGTTGATCACCAAGGACGCGACCATCCGGGAGATCCACCACCGGGTGAAGAACAACCTCCAGACCGTGGCCGCCCTGCTCCGCCTCCAGGCCCGGCGCATCGAGTCCGACCGAGGCCGCGAAGCCCTCGAAGAGGCGGTACGGCGCGTCGGCTCGATCGCGATCGTGCACGAGACCCTCTCCCAGAACCTCGACGAGCGCGTCGAGTTCGACGAGATCGCCGACCGGGTGCTGGCGATGGTCGCCGAGATCTCGCCCGGCAAGGTCCACGGCCGGCGCACCGGCCGCTTCGGCATCCTGGACGCCGAGGTCGCCACCCCGCTGTCGATGGTCCTGACCGAGATCCTCCAGAACGCCCTGGAGCACGGCTTCCGTGAGGGCGAGACCGGCACCGTCGAGGTCTCGGCGGTCCGTGGGGGTACGACGAAGCAGTCCCGCCTCCTGGTCACGGTCCAGGACGACGGCGTGGGCCTCCCCGAGGGCTTCGACCCGCACACCGCGGGCAACCTCGGCCTGCAGATCGTACGAACCCTGGTGGAGGGCGAGTTGGGCGGCACCTTCGACATGGTCCCGGCGCCGGAGCGGGGGACCCGGGTGATCCTCGACATCCCGGTGCGGGCCCACAAGTAGGAGTCGGCGAGGGGCATCGAGACCAACTGCCGTGCCAGGTCGCCCCGATGACGCTCGTTCACGAGGACCCACGGCGCCGCACCTGAAGGCCTCTGAACAGCAAAGAGCCCCAGCCCGTTCAGGGGGCTGGGGCTCAACATGCTCGTTGCCAGCATTCGCTGCGCATCGGGGGTACTGCGCGCTGCGGCTCGGGGGCGGGAGATGCGTACTCGCTGTACGCGCCGCCAAGCTCAGGCTTGTGGGGCGGGTGTTGTCAGGCGGAGGCCTGACGGGCCCGGTTGCGGGCGGCGCGGCGCTTCATGGCGCGGCGCTCGTCCTCGCTGAGACCACCCCAGACGCCGGAGTCCTGGCCGGACTCGAGCGCCCACTGCAGGCACTGCTCCATGACGGGGCAGCGGCGGCAGACGGCCTTGGCTTCCTCGATCTGCAGCAGCGCAGGACCGGTGTTGCCGATGGGGAAGAAGAGCTCGGGGTCTTCCTCGCGGCAAACGGCGTTGTGACGCCAGTCCATGGCTGCTACCTCTCCTTGGTATTACGTGCAAGTTGCTTGTGAATGTGAACGCTTTCACGAATCCCTCAACAAGTGAAGGGCCGACCGTCAGGTTCCCTGGCGAGGTCCTGTGATTCGAAGAGGGGTTCCGGTGATCTGTGGAGGCTGGTGTTGCGGGCCGTCCCGATCGCCACGTAGAGACTCGCAAACCTCAGCGACGGATACAACCCCTTCCGGAAAGTTTTTTTTGATTCCTCGGTGTCGACTAGGTCACAGCCGTACTTCCATGGGGTGGATCCTGGCCTAAACGTTCGAGTGAAAGGACTTTCGCCCGTTCCGCTCACACAATCACACGCAGTGCACGGCGTACGCCTGTGAACGTCACGCTCGTACGCAGCCCGAGGTGGTCGCCGTCCATCTGAAGGGGCAACGGGACCTTCGAATGCAAGGTGAACTGGTCCAGGTCGTGCAGGGAGACGGCGTGCTTGCCATGGGGGCCGCGCTCGGGGGACGAAGTGAGCAACTGGGTGCCATATCGGGCAACCGCGGCGGTCGTCATACGGCTGAGACCGAGTACGTCGAGTCCCTTATCGAACGAGGCCTTAGGCGACGCGTACATCGGGTGATTGCCCAAGAAGGTCCACGGCGATGTGTTCGAGACTATGGAGAGGACCAGATCGGTCACCGGCTCCGCGTCCGGATGCTCCAGGGTGATCGTCCCGTGGCGGCGGTGCGCCTCGCCGAAGAACTGGCGCAGGGCCTGGCGGACGTAGAGAGCGTGTGTGGATTTTCTGCCGCGTTCGCGCTGCTGTTCGACGCGTCCGACCACGCCGGCGTCGAAGCCGAGCCCCGCGTTGAAGGTGAACCAGCGTCCCGGAACCGCCTCGTCCTCCGTGCCCGGTGTGCCGGAGGCGAGCCCCAGGCCGACCGTGCGCTCGCTGCCCTCGCGCAGGGCGTCGAGCAGGGCGCCGGTCGCCTCCACGGCGTCGTTCGGCAGGTCGAGGGCGCGGGCGAAGACGTTGGTGGAGCCGCCGGGGACCACGGCGAGGCCGGGGAGGTGGTCCGGGTCGGGGCCGTTGTGGAGGAGTCCGTTGACGACCTCGTTCACCGTGCCGTCGCCGCCGAGGGCGACCACCAGGTCGACGTCGTCGCTCTCGGCCGCCTGCCGGCCCAGGTCGCGGGCGTGGCCTCGGTACTCGGTGGTGACCGCCTCGAGCTTCATCTCGCTTGCGAGCGCATGGATCAGGACATCGCGCGTACGTGCGCTTGTGGTGGTTGCTGCCGGATTGACCACGAGAAGTGCACGCATGACTGGCAGCGTACCTACTGGGGGGTACCGGGCACAGGTCGAGGTTGGGATCTAGTAAGAGATCGGGCGTGAGTCTCGACACGGGGGGACTGCGTCGGCTTGGCCATGGGTTTGGTGCGGCTGGTTTTCGGGGGTGCCCGGCGTTGGTGCGGGCCCCTGCTGGGGGCTGCCGCCCCCAGACCCCCTCTTCGGCCCTTAAGGGGCCTTGTCCTCAAACGCCGGACGGGCTGAAATGCCTGGGCCGGCGCGGAGACGTCGCCGTCGCTCAACGGATTCGCCCCCGGCGGGTGGGTGGGGGCTAGGGATGGTGGGAGCTCGTCCTCAAACGCCGGACGGGCTGAAAATGCCTGACCTGGCCTCGGACAGGTGCTGGCGGGGAGGGCGATGTTGCCTGGGGCTACCCTTCAGGTGTGACCAAGGAGCAGACCCCCACCACCCCGGAAACCACCGGTCCGCGCCCGCGGCGGCTGACGTATGCCGCGGTGCTCACCGCGCTTGAAGGGCTGGGGCTCGCCGTCGGGGGCCTTTGGGTGCTTGTGCGGGGGCTCACCGGTGACCCGGATGATCGGCAGCAGGCCGTCACCCTGGGGGTGACGCTCGTCGTGCTCGCGCTGCTGCCGTTGCTCGCTGCTCGGGGGCTGTTCGCTCAGCGCAGCTGGAGCCGGGGGCCGTCCGTCATCACGCAGATTCTGGCGTTGCCGGTGGCCTACAGCCTGCTGCAGGCCGACAGCATCGCCATCCCGGCGGGGATCGCGATCGCCGTGGTCGCGATCGCCACGCTCGTGTTCCTCGTCAACCCGGCAACGACGCAGGCCCTCGGGATCCGCGGGCCCGGCAGCGCACCGGATCAGAAGCAGTGACCGGTTCCTGAGAACGATCGGTTCTCAGGAAGCCGTCACTCCTCCACCAGCAGCTTCTCCCGCAGCTGAGCCAGTGTGCGGGCCAGCAGCCGGGACACGTGCATCTGGGAGATGCCGACCTCCTGCGCGATCTGCGACTGGGTCATGTTGCCGAAGAAACGCAGCAGCAGGATCCGCTTCTCGCGCGGCGGGAGGTCTTCGAGCAGCGGCTTCAGGGACTCGCGGTACTCGACGCCCTCCAGCGCCTCGTCCTCCGCGCCGAGGGTGTCGGCGACCGCGGGGGACTCGTCGTCCGTGTCGGGGACGTCCAGGGACAGCGTGGAGTACGCGTTGGCGGACTCCAGGCCCTCCAGGACCTCCTCCTCCGAGATCGCCAGCTTCTCGGCGAGCTCATGGACGGTGGGGGAGCGGCCGTGCTGCTGGGACAACTCGGCGGTGGCCGTCGTGAGAGCGAGGCGCAGCTCCTGGAGGCGCCGCGGCACCCGCACCGCCCAGCCCTTGTCGCGGAAGTGCCGCTTGATCTCGCCGACGACCGTCGGGGTCGCGTACGTCGAGAACTCGACGCCGCGCTCCGGGTCGAAGCGGTCCACCGACTTGATCAGACCGATGGTGGCGACCTGGGTGAGGTCATCGAGCGGCTCGCCGCGGTTGCGGAAGCGGCGCGCGAGGTGCTCGACGAGCGGCAGGTGCATACGGACCAGCTTGTTGCGCAGCTCCGCGTACTCCGGGCTGCCGTCCTTCAGCTTGCGCAGCTCGATGAACAGGGCGCGCGCCCCGCTGCGGTCCTGAGGGTCGTGCTGTGTGGCCTGCGCGCTGTGGGCGCCCATCGCCCCGTCCTCGGCGTTTCGCTCGTGCTCGCTCATCGTCCTGCCCGTCGCCCTCTCCCGAGCCCTCGCCACTACTCGGGCAGGGGAGACCCCGATCCGCCCGCCCAGAGGCGCGCCCTGCACGGCACCTTCGTCATCTCGTCCGTCGGCCAGGGGGCCGGCCTCCACGGAGTCGTCCTCCGGGTGCGGCCGGGCCTGCTCGGGGATGCCGTCGATGCCGTCGACCATGCGTCGGGATCCGCTCGGGCCGCTCGGGCCCGCCCCCAGACTCTCGGCTCCGTCCGAGCAGGGGGGAGTGCTTTCCGGCAGCTCCCGTGTGCCGCGCTCTTCGTCCCGCACCGGCCCGTCCCCGTTCCTCACGCCGGCCCGGGTCCCGCGCCGCGCTGTTTGTAGAGGCTGATCGAAACGGTTTTGTCCTCGTCCACGGCGGAGGAGACCTTGCCCGCCAGGGCGGACAGGACGGTCCAGGCGAAGGTGTCCCTGGAGGGGGCGTGGCCGTCCGTGGTCGGGGCCGAGACGGTGACCTCGAGCGAGTCGTCGACGAGTCGGAAGACGCAGCTGAGCACCGAGCCGGGCACGGCCTGCTGGAGCAGGATCGCGCAGGCCTCGTCGACCGCGATGCGCAGGTCCTCGATCTCGTCGAGGGTGAAGTCCAAACGGGCCGCGAGACCGGCAGTCGCCGTACGCAGCACCGACAGGTAGGCACCCGCAGCCGGCAGCCGGACTTCCACGAAGTCCTGGGTCGCGGGCTCGCCTGCGATCTGGGACACCCTCACCTCCAAGGTGGTACAAGCTTCTCGGGGCCGAGGGTTGCCCCCCGGGGTAACGCGATGTGTGGTTCAGCGGTGACGCTATCGCGCCTTTAACTTTCCTGTCCCCAGGACCCCAACCCCTTGCTGTCACTCATAGTAAACACACGGATACGCTCCGTGGCTAGGGGGTCTGCGGGCCCAATTGGGAAGAGCGGGCGCCGGTTTGACGTACCCAGGCGTCAGACGGTCGAACCGTCCGGATCCTCAGTCGTCCAGCGTACGTCCCCGTCACACGAGTACGTGGTCGACGAAGCACCAGCGCCAGGCCTCGCCGGGTTCGAACGTCCGCATGATCGGGTGCCCGGACTGCTTGTGGTGCTCCGTGGCGTGCCGTCCCGGCGAGGAGTCGCAGCAGCCGACGTGACCGCAGATGAGGCACAACCGCAGTTGCACCGGGTGCCAGCCCTCCGCCAGACACTCGGGACACGTCTCGCTGAGCGGATCGGGTTCCGGGTGCGGCAGCGTGTCGGCGTGCGTGCACTGTTTCATGATTGCCAGGTTACGACGGCCACGCGCGCGAGGGCGCGGAAAATCGAGGGCGGGCTGCGGTGACGATGAACGACGGCGGGCGAAGACCATGAACGGGTCGCCGATTGGGCGGCGCGGATTCGGGCGAGCGGTGATGGGTGGGCGAGGCGTATGGACGTGATGCCGCTGCTGTTGCTGGTGGCGGGGAGCGCGGTCGTGGCCGCGGCGGCACGGCGGACGCCCGTGCCGGCGCCGCTGCTGCTGGTCGCCGCGGGACTGGCCGTCTCCTACGTGCCGGGCGTGCCCGACTACACCCTCGACCCGCACATCGTCCTGCCCCTCGTGCTGCCCCCGCTGCTGCACAGCGCGGCGACGGACAGCTCGTACCTCGATCTTCGGGCCCAGCTGAGGCCCGTGATGCTGCTGTCGGTCGGCTACGTCCTCTTCGCGACCTTCGCGGTCGGCTGGATCGCGTATCTCGTCGTCCCGGGCCTGCCCCTCACCGCGGCGCTGGTGCTGGGCGCGGTGGTCGCGCCCCCGGACGCGGTCGCGGCGACGGCCGTCGCACGCCGGGTGGGCCTGCCGTCCCGGGTCACCACGATCCTGCAGGGCGAGTCCCTGGTGAACGACGCCACCGCGATCACCGCCTACCGGGTCGCCCTCGCGGCCGCCGTCGGTGAGGGCGCCACCTGGGCCGGCGGCATCGGCGAGTTCCTGCTCGCCGCGGTCGGCGGCGTTGTCGTCGGGCTGGTGCTGATGGTGCCGATCCACTGGCTGCGCACGCACCTCAAGGAGGCGCTGCTGCAGAACACGCTCTCCCTGTTGATCCCGTTCGTCGCCTACGCCGCCGCCGAGCAGGTGCATGCCTCCGGTGTGCTGGCGGTCGTGGTCGTCGCGCTGTTCCTGGGACACCGCGCGTGGGAGGTCGACTTCGCCACCCGGCTCCAGGAGGAGGCGGTGTGGCGGATGGTCGCGTTCGTGCTGGAGTCGGCGGTGTTCGCGCTGATCGGACTGCAACTGCCGGTGGTGCTCAAAGGCCTTGGCGAGTACGAGGGCAGCCGCGCCGCCTGGTACGCGATCGCCGTCTTCGCGGTGGTCGTCGTCTCGCGCTTCGTCTGGGTCTACCCGGCGACCTTCCTGCCGCCCATGCTGTCGGCGCGGATCCGCGAGCGCGAGGGGCCTCTGACCTGGAAGGGCCCGTTCATCATCTCCTGGGCCGGCATGCGGGGCGTGGTCTCACTGGCGATCGCCTTCTCGATCCCGCTCACGGTGCACGGCGGCGAGCCGTTCCCCGAGCGCAACCTCATCCTCTTCCTGACCTTCACGACGGTCATCGGCACGCTGGTCGTCCAGGGCGTGACACTGCCCCCGCTGATCCGCGCCCTGAAGCTCCCCGCCCGCGACACCCAGGCCGAGACGCTCGCCGAGGCGAACGCCCAGGCGCAGGCCTCCCGCGTGGCCGAACGACGCCTCGAAGAACTCCTCTCCGACGAACGCAACGCCCTCCCCGAGCCCCTCGCAGACCGTCTGCGAGCGGTCCTGGAACGCCGCCGCAACTCCGTCTGGGAACGCCTGGGCCAGGCCAACCCCGTCACCGGCGAGTCCGTCGACGACACCTACCGCCGTCTGTCCCGCGACGTGATCGGCGCCGAGCGCGCGGTGTTCGTGCGGCTGCGGGACGGCCGCTACATCGACGACGAGATGCTGCGAACGCTCCTGCGCAGGCTCGATCTGGAGGAGGCGGCGGCCTATCGGGAGGCCCAGTGAGGGCTGGTCACAGGTTCAGTGAGGCCTGGTCACTCGCTGAAAGGAGCGCCCGTGACGACCGCCGCGATCACCGTCCCGCGCGAGAAGGCGCCCTCTTCGGTAAGGACGACTAGCCCATACAGCAACTTGGCGACATAGAGACGTTCGACTGCCACCCCGTGCCGCTCCTCGAAGTCCGCGGCAAAGGCCTCCAGCCCAGGGGTCGTACGGCCGTACCCCCCGAAGTGGAACCGCTCGTCCAGGCGCCAGTCGCCCCGAGGCCCCCCGAACGCCGAGACCTGCAACTCCCGCACGTCCGCACCCAGGAAGCCCCCCTTGAGAACGGGCACGCCCAAGGCCCGCTGACCGGGGTCGAGCCCGGCAGCGAGCCCCGCCAACGTCCCGCCCGTACCGCAGGCAACCGCGACCACATCGGCCGACCCACGCAACTCCGCACCGAGCGCCTGGCACCCTCGTACGGCAAGGTCATTGCTGCCGCCTTCGGGTACGACGTACGCGTCCTCGGCGCCGATACCGCGCAGAACGCTCGCCAACGTCGCCGACTCGGCCTTACGCCGATACGTCGACCTGTCGATGAAGTGCAGCCGCATGCCGTCGGCCACACAGCGCGCCAGCGAAGCGTTGAGCGGCCGGTCGGCCAGCTCCTGGCCCCGCACCACCCCGACGGTGGGCAGTCCGAGGAGTCGTCCCGCGGCGGCGGTGGCGCGCAGGTGATTGGAGTAGGCGCCGCCGAAGGTGACCACGGTGTGCCCCGCCGCAGCGGCCAGATTCGGCGCGAGCTTGCGCCACTTGTTGCCGATCAGCTCCGGGTGAATCAGATCGTCGCGCTTCAGGACCAGCCGGACACCTCGACGGCCGAACCGCTCGTCGGCCACCTCCTGCACGGGGGAGGGGAGCCGGGGCCGGAGAGCGGCGGTCGGGTCGGGCACGGCGTCGGGGCTGGTCACCTGCCCATTGTCGCCCGGAGACACGGGGGCCGCGGCGCCGCGAGGGTACGCCGGGCATCCCGCGGAAGCCGCCCTACTGCAGCCTCTCCCGAATCCGCTCCCGCATCCAGGCCATGGTGAACCCCCGCGGATCCACCTTCCCCGGCTGCCACTCCAGATGTCCGATCACCGACCGCTCCGTCCACCCGTGATGCCGGCAGATCGCCGCCGAGACCCGTTCGATCGCGTCCAACTGCGGCTCCGGCCAAGGATCCTGGCCGTCCCCCAGGTTCTCGCACTCGAAGCCGTAGAAGTGCCGGTTGCCATCGGTGTTCGCCTCGTTGTCCGGTGGCAGCGCGGTCTCCGCGATGACCGCGCGCAGGACGTCGTCGTCGCCGAGGCCGGCATGGTTGGCACGGCCGTAGCCGACCAGGTGGACCCGTCCGTCCTTCGTGATCACGCCGTGGCACAGCGGCCCCGGCAATCCCTCGTAGCCGTCGCGGCACAGCGCCACCGTGTGGGCGCTGCCCTTGGTCACCGTGTGATGGATCATCACGCCGTGCACCGGGCCCCAAGGGCCCACGTGGTTGCGGTTGTGGTGCTCCCAGTCGCCGACCTCGACGATCGTGGCGCCCTCGGCTCGGAGTCTCTCCAGGAATCTGCTCGCGGACATGGGTGTGGACATGACCGCCTCCTTCGCACTGTGCGTCGGCCGCCTCACGCAGCCGCCCCGTATCCGTGCTTTACCGACATCGGCTGGACGGGACTCCTCGGCTCGCACGGCGTGCGAGCTGTTTCGGCCAAGTGAAGGGCGGTGGCCGGAGCGGTGGGAGTGGACACGCGGCCCCTATTTGCCCAGTGACTCGATGATCCATTCCCCCTCTTTCGGGTAATAGCACAGACACACTCCGTGATGGAAGGCTCGTGCATGCAGATCGCGATGCGCGGCGCCAGATCGGCGCCGGGGCATGACCTGGAGGGCAATTCCTTATGTCGGTAGGCGAAGAGGTCCGCACTGAGCAGGGCACGCCGCAGCAGAGTCTCGGCACTGCGGCAGCGCGGAACCTGGCCACCACGACCAAGTCCGCACCCCAGATGCAGGAGATCAGCTCCCGCTGGCTGCTCCGCATGCTGCCGTGGGTGAACGTGCAGGGTGGCACGTACCGCGTGAACCGGCGTCTGACCTACGCCGTCGGGGACGGACGCATCACGTTCGTGAAGACCGGCGATCGTGTGGAGGTCATCCCCGCCGAGCTGACCGAGCTGCCGGCGTTGCGGTCGTACGAGGACGAGGACGTGCTGTCGGAGCTCGCCCAGCGCTGCCAGCAGCGCGAGTTCGCCGCGGGGGCCGTGATCGCCTCGTTCGGCAGCCCGACCGACGAGGTGTACCTGCTGGCGCACGGCAGGGTGGAGAAGCTCGGCACCGGCCCCTATGGGGAGGACGAGTCCCTGGGCGTCCTCGCGGACGGCGCCTACCTCGGTGAGCAGTCGCTGCTCGACTCCGACGCCATCTGGGAGTACACGGTCCGCGCGGTCACCGCCTGCACCGTGCTGGTGCTGCCCCGCCAGGACGTCGAGCGGGTCGCCGAGCGAGCCGACTCCCTGCGTGAACACATCGAGCAGCTGCGGGCGATCCCCGAGCAGCGCACCAACAAGTACGGCGAGAAGGAGATCGACCTCGCCGCCGGCCACAGCGGCGAGCCCGACATCCCGCACACCTTCGTCGACTACGAGGCCAGGCCCCGTGAGTACGAACTGAGCGTCGCCCAGACCGTGCTGCGCATCCACACGCGCGTGGCCGACCTCTACAACCAGCCGATGAACCAGACCGAGCAGCAGCTCCGGCTGACCGTGGAGGCCCTGAAGGAGCGCCAGGAGCACGAGCTCATCAACAACCGCGAGTTCGGGCTCCTCAACAACTGCGAGTACGACCAGCGGGTCCAGCCGCACGACGGTGTGCCCAGCCCCGACGACCTGGACGAGCTGCTCAGCCGGCGCCGCGGCACCAAGCTGCTCCTCGCCCACCCGCGCGCGATCGCCGCGTTCGGCCGCGAGCTGAACAAGCGCGGACTCGTCCCCGAGACCATCGAGGCCGCCGGCAACCGCATCCCCACCTGGCGCGGTGTGCCGATCTATCCGTGCAACAAGATCCCGGTCACCGAGGCCCGTACGACCTCGATCATCGCCATGCGTACGGGCGAGGCGGAGCAGGGCGTCATCGGGCTGCAGCAGGCGGGCATCCCGGACGAGATCGAGCCGAGCCTGTCCTGCCGGTTCATGGGCATCAACGAACAGGCCATCATCAAGTACCTCGTGACGGCCTACTACTCGGCCGCGGTCCTGGTGCCGGACGCCCTCGGTGTGCTGGAGAACGTCGAGATCGGGCGCTGGAGGTGACGTTTCCGCACCTGGGAGCCGTGTCTGCGCGTGCCAGGGCGGGTAGACCCCCGTCGTATGCGCCCGGCCGCGGCGCAGGCGCCACCGTCCGCGGACTCTCCGAGGGGGATCCCATGGCCGAGTCGACGACGCGAACGACGCGGCACACCGGCGTGACCGGTCCGCACGACGGGCCCGAGGCGGCGGTGATCCTGGAGCGGGCCCGGGTCTCGGTCGACCCCGAACTGCGGTCCTCCGTCCAGTCGTTGCCGGGTTCCATGCGCCGGATCGCGCGCTACCACTTCGGCTGGGAGCACGCGGACGGCACGCCGGCGGCGGGCAACGCGGGCAAGGCGATCCGCCCCGCCCTCGTCCTCACCGCGGCCGCCGCGCTCGGCGGACCGAGCGCGCGTGCGGCGGCCGTACCGGCGGCCGTGGCGGTGGAACTGGTGCACAACTTCACGCTGTTGCACGACGACGTGATGGACCGGGACACCACCCGTCGGCACCGGCCCACCGTATGGACCGTGTTCGGGGACGCCGACGCGATCCTCGCCGGTGACGCCCTCCAAGCGCTGGCCCTGCGGCTGCTCGCCGAGGACCCGAACCCGGCATCCGCGGCGGCCGCCGCCCGGCTCGCGGCCTGCGTGGTCGAGCTGTGCGCCGGCCAGCACGCGGACACGTCGATGGAGAAGCGGGGCCCCGGCGACGTAGGCCTCGACGAGGTGCTCGCCATGGCGGAGGCCAAGACCGGCGCCCTGCTGGGGTGCGCCTGCGCCCTCGGCGCGCTCTACGCGGGGGCGGCGGACGAGGACGTGGCGGCGCTGGACGCGTTCGGCCGCGAGGCCGGGCTCGCCTTCCAGCTCATCGACGACGTGATCGGCATATGGGGCGACCCCAGCCACACCGGCAAGCCGGCCGGCGCGGACCTCGCCGCCCGCAAGAAGTCCCTGCCGGTCGTCGCCGCGCTGACCTCCGGTGGTCCGGCGGCGGCGGAACTGGCCGCGTTGTACGCGGTGCCGTACGACCAGCAGGACGAGGGGGACATCGCGCGGACCACGCTCGCCGTCGAGCGGGCGGGCGGACGCGACTGGGCGCAGGCCCAGGCCGCCGACCGGATGGCCCGCGCCATGCAGGCACTTGCCCGCGCGGTCCCCGACCCCGAGGAGGCGGGCGGGCTCCTGTCCCTGGCGGAGTTCGTGACCCGACGCAGTAACTGAGCGGCGGCCGACGGCCGCACCGATCGAGGCCGCGGCGCCGGACAGCTTCCGGCGGCCGACGGTCGTTCAGCCCCCGGAGCCACGGGGCCGTGCGGTTCCTGACCCCGTGCGGCAGCCGATGGGCTCCGGGCTGACGGGTCCCGCACATCCCCACGGTGTGCGGGGCCCGTCCCTGTGTACTGGCCCTGCCTCCGGTCCACCGGTCAGATCTCGACAAACCGGTTTCCCGGACGCCGCACACGCACCAATCCCCCTACGATCAAGGCCGGTTGAGACGAAGGGGCGGGTGGACATGGGTGTGGCGATCCGGGCGGCGGGCGAGGGGGACCGGGAGCTGGTGGTGGGGCTGCTGGACGCGGCCTTCCAGGACGATCCGGTCAGTGGCTGGGTGTTTCCGGGTGCGGAGCGGCGTCGTACCAGGCACCCCAGGCTCATGGCCGCCTTCGCCGACATCGTGCTCGAAGACGGCCGTATCGATGTCACCGAGGACGGCACGGCCTGCGCGCTGTGGCTGTCCATACCCGCGCAGGACCACGGACTCGGTCCCGAGCACGCCGACGACGAAGGCCCCGCCCGGCTGCGTGCCGAGGTCGACCCGGACAACCGGCGGGTGGAGGAGATCGCCCGGCTGACCGCCGGCATCCACCCCTCCGGCGTCGCTCACGAGTATCTGTGGATGATCGCCGTCGCCCCCGAGTGCCAGGGCCAGGGGCTCGGCACCGCGCTCATCACAGCGGTCCTCGACCGCTGCGACCAGGACGGTGTGGCCGCCTATCTGGAGGCGAGCAACGCCCGCAGCCGGAAGCTGTACGAGCGCCTCGGCTTCGACCTCAAGGGCCGCCCGCTCGACCTCCCGGACGGTCCCCGGATGTGGCCCATGTGGCGGGAACCGCTCGGCTGAGCCGCCCCCGCCGACCCCGGCCTGTCCCTCCGCGACCCTGCCCCACCCGTCCGGACTACCCCTCCGGTACGACCGTCGCCACGATCCGCTCGACCAGCCCCTCCGGCACGCCCACCCCGGGCAGTACGCCGTCCAGCACGCCCGGCAGGGTCAGGTGCTCCAGGATCAGCCCGAGCATCGCGAGATAGAGCACCGTGACGGTCTCGTCGCCGCCGGGCAGCCCGGTGTCCCGGTGGAACTCCATTCCGTACTCGAGGTCGCCGCGCACCGACTTGGTGAAGGAGGCGCGCAGTTCGGGGCGCCGGGTGGCCTCCAGGCGCATCTCCAGCAGGGCCAGATAGCCCGTGCGGTCGTTGGTCGCGCGGGCCATCAGATCGTGCATGAACGCGGTGACCAGTGAGCGGTCCTTCGGCCTCGTCAGCAGCCCGGCCAGCACCTCGGGGTCGGGCGCGAGCCTGACGTGCAGCCGGGCGTCGATCTGGCGGAGCAGGTCGTCGCGTCCGGTGAAGTAGTTGGAGGCGGTGCCGACCGGCACCTCTGCCTCGGCGTCCACCGCACGGAATGTCAGCCCACGCGCCCCCTCACGGGCGAGCACCTCGACCCCCGCGTCGACCAGGGCGGCCCTGCGTTCCGGATTGCCCGCCATTCGGAATCCCCTCACTCACTTTCACCCGGTCCCGGAAATGCCCTTGCAACCACTACAAGCAAAGTACTACAACTGAAGCACTACAATCGGAGTGGTTGACCACCTTACGAAAAGAGACCGGATTGCGAAAGCTCACCTACTTCATCGCCTGCTCCATCGACGGCTTCATCGGGGACCCGAGCGGCGACGCGACGGCGATGTTCGCCTTCCTCGACGCGGAGTTCCTGGACTTCCTCAAGGCGGAGCACCCGGAGACCATCGCGACCCACGGCCGCCGTGCCCTCGGCTGCGACGACCTGGCCAACCGGCGGTTCGACACCATCATCCAGGGCCGGGGCAGCTACGACCTGGCCCTGAAGGAGGGCATCACCAGCCCGTACGCCCATCTGCGCCAGTACGTCGCCTCGCGCAGCCTGACCGAGTCGCCCGATCCGCAGGTCGAGATCGTCTCGAGCGACCTGGTCGGCAAGGTCCGCGAACTCAAGGCGGAACAGGGCGAGCTGGGGATCTACCTGTGCGGCGGCGCGCAGCTGGCCGGCGCGCTGCTCGACGAGATCGACGAACTCGTCATCAAGACCTATCCCCTCGTGTACGGCAGGGGCATGCCGATGTTCGGCTCCGACTTCGCTGTCACGGAGTTCACCCTCGACGGGGTGCGGACGTTCGGCAACGGCATCGTGGTTCGTACGTACAGCAGGGAGCGCTGAGCGGTCTCCCGCCCTACTCTGAGGACATGGGCAGCCAAGAGCATGTCTGTCCCACCTGCGGACAGCCCGTCGATACGGTCGTCCGGCGCCACAAGACGCTGGGCGCCTGGGTCCCCACCTGGGTGGGCGGCCCGTGCCGGAACCCCGAGTGCGAGGCGTACGCCGAGGAAGGCGCCGAGCGCGAGGAGAAGCACGAGCAGCCCGACACCCCCATGAGCTCCACCAGCTCCACGACACCCACGACCCCGACCACACCCACCACACCCACCACGAAGAATTCCTGAGCCCTGTGTCGAGAATCCCGGTCCGGCTCCGACGTCCCCTGTGAGAGCCGCCCACGAGGGTGGCCCGAGCCGATGGAAACGAAGGAGTTCAGTCATGAAGTACCTGGTCATGGTGCAGGGCACGCAGGCGGACTACGAGGCGATGCAGGGGAAGGCGTCCGAGCACTCCCCGGCCTGGAGCCAGGAAGACGTCCAGGCGATGTACGCCTTCATGGGCGCCCTCAACAACGACCTCGCGGAGACCGGCGAGATGGTCGACGGGCAGGGGCTGGCCGCGCCCGCGAAGGGCCGGCACGTCAGCCTGGGCGCGGACGGCAAGGCGGTCATCACCGACGGGCCGTACAGCGAGACGAAGGAACTGCTGGCCGGCTACTGGGTGCTGGACTGCGCGAGCCTGGAGCGGGTCACCGAGATCGCCGAGCGCGTCCTGCAGTGCCCGCAGCCCGCGGGCGCCCCCGCGTACCCGGTGGTGATCCGGCCCATCGACGACGGCTCCGGGGACGTTTGAGCCGTACCAGCCGAGACAGCCGTACACCGGAGACGCCCGAGCCGTAGATGAGCGCCACACCCGAGACCGAGGACCTGCTGCGCCGTCACGCGCCGCAGGTCCTCGGCGCGCTGGTGCGGCGGTACGGCCATTTCGACACCGCCGAGGAGGCCGTACAGGAGGCGCTGCTCGCGGCGGCCGAGCAGTGGCCGCGGGCCGGTGTCCCGGACAATCCGCGCGGCTGGCTGATCAAGGTCGCCGCACGCCGGCTGACCGACGCGCTGCGCGCGGAGGAGGCCCGCCGGGCCCGGGAGGACAAGGTCGCGGCGCTGACACCACGCGACGCCTTCACGGCCCCGCCGCCCGGGGCGGACCGCGCTCCCCGCGAGGACGACACCCTCACCCTGCTCTTCCTGTGCTGCCATCCGGACCTGACCCCGCCCGCCCAGATCGCCCTCACCCTGCGTGCGGTCGGCGGTCTGACCACGGCGGAGATCGCCCGTGCGTATCTGGTCCCCGAGGCGACCATGGCCCAGCGCATCAGCCGGGCCAAGCAGAAAGTCCGCGGGGTGCGCTTCGGACGTCCCGACAACTGGGTCGACCGTCTGCCCGCGGTCCTGCAGATCCTGTATCTGATCTTCAACGAGGGCTATACGGCGACCTCGGGCGCGAGCCTGACGCGCCGGGACCTCGCCGGCGAGGCGATCCGGCTGACCCGCGAGGTCCACCGGCTGCTTCCCGGCGCCGGCGAGGTGGCCGGTCTGCTTGCCCTGATGCTGCTCACCGACGCCCGCCGCGACGCGCGCACCGGCCCGCAGGGGGAGCTCGTCCCCCTCGACGAACAGGACCGCGACCGCTGGGACAAGGCCGCGATCGACGAGGGCGTCGCCCTGGTCACCGGCGCCCTCTCCCAGGGCCGCGCCGGTCCGTACCAACTGCGCGCCGCCATCGCCGCAGTCCACGACGAGGCGCCCTGCGCGCAGGAGACCGACTGGCAGGAGATCCTCGGCCTCTACGACGTCCTGATCCGCCTCGTCCCCGGTCCCGTCGAGCGCCTCAACCGCGCGGTCGCCGTCGCCATGGTCCGGGGCCCGCGTGCGGGGCTGGGCGAACTGGCCGAGCTGGAGGAGGAGTTGGGTGCCGGGCACCGGCTGGACGCGGTCCGCGGCCATCTCCTGGAGCGAGCCGGCGCTCACGACGAGGCCCGCGCCGCCTACGAGGCCGCGGCTGCCAAGACCCTGAGCCTGCCGGAGCAGCGCTATTTGCACGCGCGGGCGGCACGGCTGAGGCCGTAGCGTGGGCCCATGCTCGAACACACGTACATCCTCCACATCACCGAGCGCTCCCTGTGGGACGCGGCCCGCGAGCACGGCACGTACGAGATGTCGACGCGTGGCCGCACCCTCGCGGAGGAGGGCTTCATCCACTGCTCGACCCGCGCCCAACTCCCGACCGTGGCGGCCTTCCTGTACGGCTCCTACGACGGCCCCGACGAACTGGTGGTGCTGGTCGTGGACCCGGCGCGACTCGACGTGCCGCTGAAGTACGAGGCGCCGGAGCCCGGGAGCGAGGAGTTCCCGCATGTGTACGGGCCGATTCCGGTGGCCGCGGTGGTGGACGTGGAAGTGTGGCGGTGACGGGTCGCCGCCGGTTATGGCGGTGGGTCGTGGTGGTGTGGGTCGTCCTCGTGGCCGTCGCGGGCGGGGTGACGGTGTGGATGCGGGACGCCGCCGAGCCCTGGGGGGCCTACGGCTGGGAGGAGGCCGGTCCCACGCCGTCGCTCCCGGAGGGCTGGGAGTCGGCGTGCGCGGGGGCCACGCCCGATGAGAACGGCCGGTCGCTCTGCTTCGTCAGGACCCGGCGCTAGGTCCTACCCGGCCAGCCCGCCCGTCTCCGGATCGCGACCGGTCAGGCAGTACGTGCCGCCCGCGGGGTCGCGCAGCACGGTCCAGTGGGCGCCCCGGGCGACGACGGCCGCGCCCAGTTCCTCGTGCCGGGCGCGGGTCGCGTCGACGTCCGCGCAGGCCAGGTCGAGGTGTGCCGAGGTGGGGCGCTCCTCGTCCAGCCGCTGGAGCAGGATGCGCAGGGGCAGCCCGGTCGGCGGCTTGAGCACATGGAACTCGGTTCGGGAGCCGGGCACCGACGTCCAGTCGGCCGGCAGGGCGCTCCAGAAGGCGACTTCGGCGTCGTACAGCGAAGGCGGCACGTCGACGCAGACCTGGTCGAGCCGGCTGCCGTGCACCATGGGCGGCCGAACCGACTCCCCGTGCCAGGGCACCGCGCAGAACAACTGCCCGGCGGGCGAGCGCAGTACGGCCCACCCCTCGTGCTCGGCGGCGATGCCCGCGCCCAGCCGAAGCGCCGACTTCACGAAGTCCGGTACGTCGTCCACGGCGAAGTCGAGATGTGCGCCGCCGGCGCCCGAGTCGACCCCCTGGACCTTGACGCAGGCGTCCGCCCCGCCGCCCGGCAGCAGGGTCACGAACTCGCCCTGCTCACCCCGGAATTCGGACAGCCGGGTGTCCGTCACCGCGGTCCAGAAGGCGTGGGCCCGGGCGAAGGACGCGGCGGGTCGGTCGATGAAGGCGTAGGTCCACCGGATGCTCATGGGGTGATCGTAGATCCGCCTTTGCAGGACCCTTACCAAGCGCGCGCCTGCTGCTGAGACACGCTTTGCCATCGGTTCGCCGCGAATTGGCCCGCGCTTGTTTGCATTGGGGAATGGACCACATCACGTTCCTGGTGGCGGTCGTCATTGTGACGGCCCTTGCCTTCGACTTCACCAACGGATTCCACGACACGGCGAACGCGATGGCCACGTCCATCGCCACGGGGGCGCTCAAACCGAAGACCGCAGTGCTCATCAGCGGCGTTCTGAACGTCGTCGGTGCCTTTCTGTCCACCGAGGTCGCCAAGACGATCTCCGGCGGCATCGTGGACGACACACTCGTCACCCCGGGCATGATCTTCGCGGGTCTCGTCGGGGCCATTCTGTGGAATCTGCTCACCTGGCTGGTCGGGCTGCCGTCCAGTTCGTCGCACGCGCTGTTCGGCGGGCTGATCGGGGCCGTCTGGGTGGGTGCGGGGTCGCACGGCGTGCACTTCGACAAGGTTGTCGAGAAGGTGCTGATCCCGGCCGTGGCCTCGCCGCTCGTGGCGGGGATCGCGGCGCTGCTGGCCACGTACCTGGCGTACAGGCTCACCGCTCGCGCCCGCAAGGAGTCCGTCACCAAGGGCTTCCGCGTCGGCCAGATCGCCTCGGCCTCGCTGGTCTCCCTGGCCCACGGCACCAACGACGCGCAGAAGACGATGGGCGTGATCACGCTGACCCTGATCTCGGCGGGCGCGCTCGGCCATGACGCGGGCCCGCCCCTGTGGGTGATCGCCTCGGCCGGTCTGGCCATCGGTCTCGGCACCTACCTGGGCGGCTGGCGGATCATCCGCACGATGGGCAAGGGCCTGACCGAGATTCAGTCCCCGCAGGGCTTCGCCGCCGAGACGGCCTCCACGACGGTGATCCTCACCTCGGCCCACCTCGGCTTCGCCCTGTCCACCACCCAGGTCGCCTCCGGCAGCATCCTCGGTGCGGGCCTGGGCCGCCGCCTCGCGGAGGTCCGCTGGGGCGTGGCCGGTCGCATGGTCGTGGCCTGGCTGATCACCCTGCCCGCGGCGGCGCTGGTGGGCGGCGTCTCGGCGAGCGCGGTCAAGCACGGCGGCAACGTCGGTACAGCCGTGGTCGCCCTGATCGGCGCCGCCGTGGCCGCCGGCATCGTGCTCGTCTCCCGCCGTAACCCGGTGTCCGCGCACAACGTCAACGACGCCCACGAGGTCTCGGTCCGCAGCGAGGAGCCGGCGCCGGTCGGCACGGCCGCCTGACGCGACGGTCGCCCCAGAGTCGCTCGACAGCCTCCTGAGAAAGGGGAGTTCACACCATGAACCTCGACTGGACCGCACTCGGCCAGGTCGCCGCGGTGAGCCTCGCCGTCACGGTGGCCGTGGTCACCGTCTTCGCCCTCGGCGTGCTGGGCCTGGCCCGCCACGAGGGGGCGCGTGAGGGGGGCGGCACGTCCACCCTGGGCTCCGCCCAGGCCGGGTTGTGCTTCCTCGCCTGCGCGGTGGTGGTGGCGTACGGGATCTATCTGCTCGTGCCGCAGTTCCACTGACGGATCCGATCCCGCGGACAGCCGTGGGGGCCCGGCCGGAGAGCCGGCCGGGCCCCTGAGACAGGCCCTGCCGGCTATGACAGGTCCTACCGGCTACGACAGGTCCTACCCCCGCGCCGGTCCGATCCGCTCGTACACGGTCACCCGTCGCCCACGGACCTGCTCGTCCGCCACCACCGTGAAGTGCTCCTCCAGCACGGCCGTCTTCACCTTGTCCCGCTTGTTCGACAAGGACCGGGCCACGTCGGGCACGTCGGTGACCAGCAGTATCCGTCGCTGCGCCAGCATCGCCGCCCGTATCCGGGCCGGATCCGCCTCCTCGCCCTTCAACGTCCCCGACGCCACCGGGCTCTGCGCCAGCGCGACGTCCCGCAGGCCGGTGAAGTGGCCGGGGGAGACGAGCGCGGTGTCGCGCCGGGCTGCGGGTATGAACACGATCGCGTCCCCGTTCTCCTTCAGCCGCCGCACATCGGCCGCCACCGCCAGGACGTCGTCCACCCGGCTGGCCGCCGAGCGCTTGGCCAGGGACTGCGGCAACAGCGCCGCGACCGCCACGGCGACCACCACCGGGACCAGCCACAGCGAGGCCCTCGGGAAGCGCGGCCGGGTCGCCCGTACGGCCGTACCCAGCGCCGTGCCGATGAGCAGCGCAAGGCCGAGCATGCTGAACAGGATGTAGCGGTCCAGGAACAGCGGCTTGATCAGGGACAGGCCGATGAGGGCGATCTGCGGTACCGCCAGCAGCGGCAGCCCGACGGCCGCGGCGGACAGCCGTCCCGCTCGCGGCCGGTCCAGCAGGGCCCCGAGGCCGCCGAGGGCCAGCAGGATCGCCGGGCCGATCAGCATGTGCCAGGTCAGCGGCGGTATCCAGGAGACCTGGTTGGACTGGCTCCGGCTGAACAGGATCAACGGCAGTACGGCAGCGAGGGCGGCGGTCGCGGCGGCCGTCCAGCGCGTGTACGTGCCGCGCTGGGCCCGGGTCCACAGGAGCGTCGCCAGATGCGCGGGCAGGATCAGCAGCGACAGCCAGTTCAGCAGCCCGCACACCCCGACCGTGCTCCCGTACGCGACCCAGTGCACCGCTCGGCCACGGTCCTGCAGGACGGTCACCAGCAGCAGGGTCGAGATCCCGGCCCCGGCCGCGACGAGCGCGTACGGGCGGCCCTCCTGGAGGTAGAACTGCACCGCCGGAAGCAGCCCGAGCGCCAGCCCGCCCGCCAGGCCGGCCCAGACCCCGGCCAGCCGCTCGCCGATGACGGTGACACAGGCCGCCGCGACGGCCGTGGCCAGGACGGAGGGCAGCCGCAGCGTGGTGGTACTGGCCCCGAAGCACTCGAAGAGGCCGTGCATCAGCAGGTAGTAGAGCCCGTGCACGGCGTCGACCTGCCCCAGCATGTGCCAGATGTCGCCGACGGACCGCCGGGCCACCTGCCAGGTCGCGGCCTCGTCCCGCCACACACTGTGCTGCCGGGACAGTCCCCACAGGCCGAGGCCGAGGGTCCACAGCAGCGGGATCGGCCACAGGGGCGGGCGGCGGCGCAGGGGTTTCTCCCGGGGGATCGACATCCGACACGGCGGGGGACGGTCCGCCGGGTGATGTGGTCCCCACTCGCCCGCTGACATGGAGCACGCCGAAGCACGCCTCGACCGCCGTGGCCGGGACGGGATCCGGGCGGTGCCCAACTTCCCCCGTGGGCCACCCGCCTCGCAGATCGGCGTAGGGGGTGGACATGCCAGAACCTACGGGATGGGCACGACTCGCAGCCACTGTTCGGGGGGTGAACACAATCACCGGGAGTTCAGGGAACCCTGGGCCGGCCCAGGCGTCGCGTCATCGGGTCGCTCGCAGTCCGCGGTCCCCCTACGGGAGACGCAAGCCTCTACCCGCAAAAGACCGCACCCGGACCGCCACGGCCGCCGTTCTCGGCGACCCGCGGACCGGGTGCGGACAGATGGACCGGGCGATCAGGCCTTCTTGGTCTCCCAGAAGATCTTGTCGATCTGGGCGATGTAGTCCAGAGCCTTCTGACCGGTGGCCGGGTCGGTGGACGCCTTGGCGGCCGACAGGGCCTTCAGGGCGTCGTTGACCAGCTGGTGCAGCTCCGGGTACTTCTCGAAGTGCGGGGGCTTGAAGTAGTCGCTCCAGAGCACCGAGACATGGTGCTTCGCGAGCTCGGCGCGCTGTTCCTTGATGACGGTGGCACGCGCCTGGAAGTGCGGGTCGTCGTTGGCGGCCATCTTGTCCTGCACGGCCTTCACCGACTCCGCCTCGATGCGGGCCTGGGCCGGGTCGTACACACCGCAGGGCAGGTCGCAGTGCGCGCTGACCTTGACCTTGGGGGCAAACAGGCGGGAAAGCATGGAGCATTCCTTCCTCGTGATCGTCTTCTCAGGTGGGACATTACTCCCTGCAAGACGGGTTTTCGCGGGTGCCCCCATGGGCTTAGGACAAAAGTCCAGGGTCAGACTGAGACTGGTGGAGGACCGTACCGGGGAGGTGCCGGGGATGCCGGAGTTGTCGCAGGAGACCGAGCGCGGGCGCGCGGGACGGCCCTTCGGGTGGGCCGAGGTGACCGGGCCGTCGATGGTGCCCACGCTGTACCACGGCGATCTGCTCGTGGTGGTGCACCGGGGCCGGATCAGGGCCGGTGAGGTCGTCATCCTGCGGCATCCGTTCCAGCAGGACCTGCTCGTCGTCAAGCGCGCCGCGGAGCGCCGCGACGGCGGCTGGTGGGTGCTCGGGGACAACACGTACGCCGGGGGCGACAGCACCGACTACGGGGTCGTGCCGGACGAGCTGATCCTGGGCAGGGTCCGCTTCCGGTACCGGCCGCGCAAGCCCGATCAGCGCTCGCCGTTCGCGCTGGCGCGCTGGGCGCTGTCGGCCGTGCGGCCCGTCTTCGCCGACCGGTCGGCCTCCAGGCGCTTGCGGGCGCGGTAGGCGGCCACGTTCGCGCGGGTCGCGCAGCGGTCCGAGCAGTAGCGCCGGGAGCGGTTGGTGGACGTGTCCAGGTAGGCGTTGCGACACGGGGCCGCCTCGCACAGGCCCAGCCGGTCGACACCGAACTCCGTCAGGTGGAACGCCAGGCCCATCGCCGCGATCGCCGCGTAGCCCGAGGTCGCGTTCGACGGGTGGTCCGCCAGATGCATGTGCCACAGGGGGCGGCCGTCGTCGTCCCGGAAGTCATGGCCGGAAATCTGCGGGCTCACCGGGAACTCCAGCAGGAGCGAGTTCAGCAGGTTCACCGCCAGCTCCTCGTCGCCCTCGTCCGCCGCCTCGAAGACCGCCCTCAGCCGCGCACGGACCGAGCGGAAGCGGGTGACGTCGGCGTCGGTGGCGCGACGGGCCGCCTCCTGGCTGACGCCGAACAGATCGCGGACGGCCTCGACCGAGGTCAGCGAGTCCTTGCCCCGGGCCGGGTCCTC
Source organism: Streptomyces sp. cf386 (assembly GCF_900103585.1). GTDB lineage: Bacteria > Actinomycetota > Actinomycetes > Streptomycetales > Streptomycetaceae > Streptomyces. The sequence continues at coordinate 202,185 of NZ_FNHV01000006.1, read as the reverse complement.
GCTGTTGACGAGTCGTACGGCGTAGTCCGAGTAATAGGCCAGTTCCACTTGTAGTCCTTACGGAGGCGTTCTATCGTCATGGTGCGGTCGGGTAACAGCTGATCGTGCTTCCAGGGTATTACGTGACATGTGCGATGGAGGGCTCGATGACGGACACGGACATCACCACGATCGGAGCCGACTGGGCTGCCTGGCAGCAGAGCTGGGACCGGCAGCAGGAGTGGTACATGCCCGACCGCGAGGAGCGCTTCCGGATCATGCTCGACATGGTCGAGGCCCTTGTCGGCCCCGCACCGCGCGTGCTCGATCTCGCGTGCGGCACGGGAAGTATCACGGCCCGGCTGTTCGCGCGGTTCCCGAAGGCCACCAGCACGGGCGTCGACCTCGACCCGGCGCTCCTGGCCATCGCCGAGGGCACCTTCGCGGGCGACGACCGGGTCACGTTCGTCACCGCCGACCTCAAGGACCCGGAGTGGCAGGCGAAGTTGCCGTACGACTCCTACGACGCCGTCCTGACCGCCACGGCCCTGCACTGGCTGCACAGCGAACCCCTCGCGGCCCTCTACGGTCAGGTCGCGGAGCTCGTCCGCGACGGCGGTGTCTTCATGAACGCGGACCACATGATCGACGACTCGACGCCGCGCATCAACGCCGCCGAGCGCGCCCTGCGCCACGCCCGCATGGATCAGGCCAAGTCCGGTGTCCTCGACTGGGCCGAGTGGTGGCAGCTGGCGGCCGAGGACCCGGTCCTGGCCGGACCCACGGCCCGCCGCTTCGAGATCTACGGCGAACACGCCGACGGCGACACACCGCCCGCCGAGTGGCACGCGCGCGTACTGCGCGAGAAGGGCTTCGGGGAGGCGCGGCCGGTGTGGTGCTCGCCCTCGGACACGCTGTTGCTGGCGCTGAAGTAGCCCGGCGGGCCCTGTGGTCGGGGCGGGCCGAAAAAGGGGGACGCGGCGGAGGGAGCACACGGCGAAGGGGCGGTACGACGACCTCGTACCGCCCCTTCACCGTCGTACCGTCAGAGCACCTTGGACAGGAACGCCTGCGTCCGCTCGTGCTGCGGGTTGGTCAGGACCTCGCGCGGGTCGCCCGACTCGACGACCACGCCGCCGTCCATGAAGACCAGGCTGTCGCCGACCTCGCGGGCGAAGCCCATCTCGTGGGTGACGACGACCATCGTCATGCCGGACTCGGCGAGGTCGCGCATGACGTCGAGGACGTCGCCGACCAGCTCCGGGTCGAGGGCCGAGGTCGGCTCGTCGAAGAGCATCAGCTTCGGGTCCATCGCCAGGGCCCGGGCGATCGCCACGCGCTGCTGCTGGCCGCCGGAGAGCTGGGCGGGGTAGTTCCCCGCCTTGTCGGCGAGGCCCACGCGGTCCAGCAGCTCCCGTGCGCGCTCCTTGGCCTGGGCCTTGCTCGTGCCCTTGACCTGGACCGGCGCCTCCATGACGTTCTCCAGCGCGGTCATGTGCGGGAAAAGATTGAACCGCTGGAACACCATGCCGATGTCCCGCCGCTGCGTCGCGACCTCGCTGTCCTTGAGCTCGTACAGCTTGTCGCCCTTCTGGCGGTAGCCGACCAGCTCGCCGTCGACGTACAGCCGCCCGGCGTTGATCTTCTCCAGGTGGTTGATGCACCGCAGGAACGTCGACTTGCCGGAGCCGGAGGGGCCGATGAGGCAGAACACCTCGCCGGTCTGCACCTCCAGGTCGATGCCCTTGAGGACCTGGACGGGGCCGAAGGACTTGTGGACGCCCTCGGCCTTCACCATGGCGGTCATACCGACGAACCCCTCTCGCGGCTGAAGGCCATCATGTTGACCTTGATCTTCTGCCACGGCGTCGGCGGCAGGTTCCGCAACGAGCCACGGGCGTAACGCCGCTCCAGGTAGTACTGGAAGACGCTGAACACGCTGGTCATGACCAGGTACCAGATGCACGCCACGAACAGCATCTCCATCACGGCGTACGACGTGGAGCCGATCGTCGAGGTGGCGCGCAACAGTTCGTTGTACGTCACCGCGTACACCAGCGACGAGGTCTTCAACATGTTGATGAACTCGTTGCCGGTCGGCGGCACGATCACCCGCATCGCCTGCGGGATCACGATGCGGCGCAGCGTCTTCGCGTGGCTCATGCCGAGCGCGTGCGAGGCCTCGGTCTGGCCCTCGTCGACGGCCATCAGACCGGCACGGCAGATCTCCGCCATGTACGCCGCCTCGTTCAGGCCCAGACCCAGCAGGGCGGCCATGAACGGGGTCATGACGTCGACCATCTCGTCCTTGTAGATCGGACCGAGATTCAGCACCGGGAAGATCAGCGCCAGGTTGAACCACAGCAGCAGCTGGACATAGACCGGCGTGCCGCGGAAGAACCAGATGTAGACCCACGCCACCCAGCTCGTCACCGGGTTCTTGGACAGGCGCATCACGGCCAGGATCACGCCGAGGACCACGCCCATGACCATCGCGAGGACGCTGATCAGCAGGGTGCGGCCGGCGCCCGCGAGGACCGTGGGGTCGAAGACGTACTCGCCGACCGCGTTCCACTGGATCTTCTCGGCGCTGGCGAACGCGTTGACGAGCAGGGCCACCAGGGCCAGCACGACGACACCGCTGACCCAGCGGCCGTAGTGCCGTACCGGAATGGCCTTGATCGCCTCGGGCGGGATGTCCCCGCCGTCCTTGGAGACGGCGGCCGACGGCTCCGCGTCGGCCGGCTCCTTGTCGAACTTGTCAGTCACTGTGACTGCCCTTCAGTGCTTGCCCGGGACGGTCACTTGCCGCCGTTGATGGCGGCCTTGTCGATCGCGCCGGACTCGGCGCCCCACTTCTCGAGGATCTCCTTGTACGTGCCGTCCTCGATGATGGCGTTGACGGCCTCTTCGAGGGCCGCGGTGAGCTCCTTGTTGTCCTTGTTCACCGCGATGCCGAAGGGACCGGCGTCGACCTGCTCGCCGACGACCTCGAAGTCGTTGCCGCCGCCGGACTTGCGGGCCAGGTCCACGGCCACCGGGTAGTCGTTGACGCCGGCGACCGCGCCGCCCGACTTCACGCGGGTCTGGGCCTCGGTGTCGTTCTCGAACGACTCGATGTTGATCTTCTTCTTGCCGTCGTCCGTGCAGGCCTTGGACTGGGTCTGCAGCGCCTTCTCGTACGTCGTACCGCGCTGCACGGCCGCCGTCTGCCCGCAGAGGTCCTCGATCGAGTTGATCTTCTTCGGGTTGCCCTTCTGGACGTACACGGCGGTGCCGGCCGTGAAGTAGTCGACGAAGTCGACACCAGGACCGAGCTTCTTGCCCTTGTCGTCCAGGCCCTCCTGGCGCTGCGGGGTGTCCGTGATCGAGGACATGGCGACGTCGTAGCGGCCGGAGTTCAGGGCCGTGATCAGGCCGTCGAAGGAGCCGGAGGTGAACTGGAACTCGACGCCCAGCTTCTCGCCCAGCGCGGCGGCGATGTCGGGGTCGACGCCGACGATCTTGCCGCCCTCCTGGAACTCCATCGGGGCGTACTCGGCGTTCGTGCCGGCCTTGATGACGCCCGCGTCCTGGATCTTCTTGGGGAGCTTGTCGAACAGCGGGGCCGCGCTGGACTTCCCCGTCTCGTTCGTGCCCTCGCTGCCGCCGCCCTCGGTCTGGTCACCGCAACCGGTGAGAATCAGGGCGCCTGCGACCGCGATCGCACCTACCGCGGCTGCCCTGGAGCGCGCGGCGGAGTTACGGCGGGTGGAGCTTGCGGTCATGGTGGGTTCCTCCGGCGGATGGGTGGAGTTGCCGATTGGGCGACACCTGTCGATGGGATCGGCAGATGCCTTGGTTTCCTAGGTCGACGGGAACACACGCCTTCGAGTGTCGCGACCTCGTGTGATTACGGCATCTTGCCATTCGGACTGAGCCATTCAGGATGCCCGCCATGTCAAAATCGGATAACGGGTTACCCCCGAACCGCCTCAGGTCGGTACATCACGACCGGACCTTCTACGGGAATCTGACCTTCCGGCCGGAAGATCTTCGGCGCATCTCGCGATGCGGGCCGATCGCGTGCGTCATTTGTTACTGCCGGTGAGTTTTCGCGTTTTCTGGTGCCGATTGTCCGCTTATTCGGTCATGAATCACAGCGATTCCGTCGCCGGGTCGTGTCCGATTCGTGTTGTCGCTGTGCATGTTTCCCTTCCCGTCATGTGATCTTGCACGTATTGGACTCGTCGTCGGCTCGCCCGTCCGGTAAGAAGGTTCTTTACACCCCTCATCCGGGGCTCAGGGCGCGTGTGCGGCGCGCCGTCGCGTATGACCCGTACGCATCAACAGATCGGGTCTGCGCGGTCCCGCCCACCCCTCACCAGGAGTGGTCACCCTCAACCAATGAAGATTTAAGGGGTAAAACAAAGTGGCAGCGGAGATCGTCAATCCTCGCAGCGACAGCAATACGGATCAGGACGGCGAGGCCGAGCCCGTCGAATCCTTCGATCCGGCGTTCGCGCTGCACCGCGGCGGCAAGATGGCTGTGCAGGCCACCGTGCCGATCCGTGACAAGGACGACCTGTCCCTCGCATACACACCCGGCGTCGCGCGCGTGTGCACCGCGATCGCCGAGCAGCCGGAGCTCGTCCACGATTACACGTGGAAGTCGTCCGTCGTGGCCGTGGTCACCGACGGCACGGCGGTGCTCGGGCTCGGGGACATCGGCCCGGAGGCCTCCCTTCCGGTGATGGAAGGCAAGGCGATTCTGTTCAAGCAGTTCGGCGGCGTGGACGCGGTCCCGATCGCGCTCGACTGCACGGACGTCGACGAGATCGTCGAGACGGTGGTGCGACTCGCCCCGTCCTTCGGTGGCGTCAACCTGGAGGACATCTCGGCGCCGCGGTGCTTCGAGATCGAGCGCAAGCTCCAGGAGCGGCTCGACATTCCGATCTTCCACGACGACCAGCACGGCACGGCGGTCGTGACGCTGGCGGCCCTGCGGAACGCCGCGCGGCTGAGCGGGCGGTCCATCGGGGATCTGCGGGCCGTCATCTCGGGTGCCGGCGCGGCTGGTGTCGCCATCGCCAAGATGCTGGTCGAGGCCGGTATCGGGGACGTGGCCGTGGCGGACCGCAAGGGCGTCGTGTCGGCCGACCGGGAGGACCTGACGGCGGTCAAGCGGGAGCTTGCCGGGTTCACGAACAAGGCCGGTATCACCGGGTCGCTGGAAGCGGCTCTGGAGGGTGCGGACGTCTTCATCGGCGTGTCCGGCGGTACGGTGCCGGAGGAGGCGGTGGCTTCCATGGCCTCGGGCGCGTTCGTGTTCGCCATGGCCAACCCGAATCCGGAGGTGCATCCGGATGTCGCGCACAAGTACGCGGCGGTTGTCGCCACCGGGCGGTCGGACTTCCCGAACCAGATCAACAACGTGCTGGCCTTTCCGGGGATCTTCGCGGGGGCGCTGCAGGTGCGCGCCTCTCGGATCACCGAGGGGATGAAGATCGCGGCGGCGGAGGCGTTGGCGGCCGTGGTGGGTGACGATCTCGCTGCGGACTATGTGATCCCGTCGCCGTTCGACGAGCGCGTGGCGCCTGCGGTCACGGCGGCGGTTGCGGCTGCCGCTCGGGCGGAGGGTGTTGCGCGGCGCTGACGTTTGGTGTCGTGTCGGTTGAATGGCCCCGCCCGGGTTGGGCGGGGCCATTTGCGGGTGCGGGTGCGGGTGCGGCTGTTCGGGTGGTTGCGGGTGGGTGCCTGCGGCGGTCTGTGCGGGTGGGGTGGGGGTTCGCGTAGCGCCTGCGGGCCCGTGGGGCTGCGCGCCTGTGCCGGGCACTTCCCGGCGCCGCCCGCACCAACCCCGGACGGCGTTGACAAGAGGGCGTGTCTCACAGGGCGGCTTGGTTCCTTCGGTCGGCGGCGGAGCCTATCGTCGACGTCATGTTCGCTGCCTACGCCGCCCGAATCGACCGCGACCAGCCGCTTTCCGGACTGGAGTTGGGGGAGCGGCCGGCTCCCGAGGTCCGTCCCGGTTGGAGTGCCGTCAACGTCAAGGCCGCCTCCCTCAACCATCACGACCTGTGGTCGCTGCGGGGCGTGGGCCTCGCAGAGGACAAGTTGCCGATGATCCTCGGGTGTGACGCCGCCGGCGTCGACGAGGACGGCAACGAGGTCGTCCTGCACTCCGTGATCGGCCAGAGTGGGCACGGGGTGGGGCCCAGAGAGCCGCGTTCCATTCTCACCGAGCGGTATCAGGGCACGTTCGCGGAGCAGGTCGCCGTGCCGACCTGGAACATCCTGCCCAAGCCCAAGGAGCTCTCCTTCGAGGAGGCCGCCTGTCTGCCGACCGCCTGGCTGACGGCGTACCGGATGCTGTTCACCAACGCGGGGGTGCGCCCCGGGGACTCCGTGCTCGTGCAGGGCGCCGGCGGCGGGGTAGCCACGGCTGCCATCGTGCTCGGGAAGGCCGCCGGTCTGCGGGTCTTCGCCACCAGCCGGGATGAGGCCAAGCGCAAGCGTGCCGTGGAGTTGGGGGCCGTGGAGGCCCTGGAGTCGGGGGCTCGGCTGCCTCAGCGGGTCGATGCCGTGATCGAGACGGTCGGTGCCGCCACCTGGTCGCATTCCGTCAAGTCGCTGAAGCCGGGGGGCACTCTGGTCATCTCCGGCGCCACCAGTGGGGACCGGCCCTCGCACGCCGAGCTCACCCGGATCTTCTTCCTGGAGTTGAAGGTCGTCGGTTCGACCATGGGGACCAAGGACGAGCTCGAGGATCTGCTCTCCTTCTGTGCCGCCACTGGTGTGCGGCCTGTGATCGATGAGGTGCTTCCCATGGATCGGGCCCTGGAGGGCTTCCAGCGGATGGAGTCGGGGGAGCAGTTCGGGAAGATCGTGCTCACCAACTGACGGTTCTGCCGAGAGTTCTTGCGGCGGGTTCGGGGCTTTGCCTCGGGCCCGCCGTTTGTTTGTCAACTGGGGTTGACGCGAGTTGGATGTCAACGTACGTTGACATCATGACCGAAGCAACAGACCTCGCCGAGCGGGCGGGTGATCGCGATCCGCGGGTCGGACTGCGGGCCGTTGCCGCCCTGCGCCGGTTGCTGGAGCAGCTGGAAGCCGTGCAGGTGCGCAGTGCGCGCAATCAGGGATGGTCCTGGCAGGAGATCGCCGCGGAACTCGGGGTCAGCAGGCAGGCCGTGCACAAGAAGTACGGGAGGCGTTGATGTTCGAGCGGTTCACGAAGGATGCCCGTGCGGTGGTGACGGGTGCCGTGGAGCATGCCGAGCGGGGTGGGGCGCAGGCCGTCGATGCCGAGCACATGCTGCTCGCCCTGCTCGATCGGGAGGGCAGCCGGGCCTCGTTCGCCCTTGCCGCGCTCGGCGGCGGGGAGTGGCTGGAGTCCGTGCGGACGGCCTTGGGCGAGGCTCGGCGGCGGGGTGGGTTGTCGCAGGCCGAGGCCGAGGCGTTGGCCGGGTTGGGGATCGATGTCGGGGAGATCGTCGCCCGGGTCGAGGAAGTGCACGGTGTCGGGGCGATGTCCGGGGACCGGAAGGACAAGAGGTGGTGGTCGGGGCACCGTTCGTTCAGCCGGGGCGCCAAGGACGTGCTGGAGCGGGCGCTGCGCATCGCCGTCGCCCGGCGGGACCGGCACATCGGTGACGAGCACATGCTGCTGGCTTTGACCAGCCGACCCGGAGTGCCCGCCGAGGTTCTCGCCGATCACGGGGTGACCTACGAGTCCGTCACTCGCGTGCTGTACGGCGGCGGCGAGGCCAAGGCCGGTTGAGGGAGAGGCCGGTTGAGGAGGGGGCGGGTGCGTCGCCCTGGGTTGTGTGCGGGCCCGGGTCGTCCGGATCCGGGTCCCGGTCCTGGGCGGTGTGGCCGGAACAGGCGGCCGTGCCGGGTAGGGCAGTGCCGTACCGCGCGAGGTCGGTGCCGTACTGCCCAGGGCGACGCGCCTCCCCAGGCCCCCGGGGCGGCGTCAGGCCCTCGGCGTGCGCAGTAGCGCTCCGATGTGGGCCGCCGCCGTCGACAGGTGGTGGCGGGCGTCGCGGAGTTGGTCCGCCGTCACGCCGTGGTCCCTTGCCGCGTCGCGGATGTCGTCGCGGAAGCGGTCGAGCAGGCGGTCCAGGTCGCGGGCCGGGTCGTCGCCGGGGGCCTCGTGGGCCCAGGCGGGTTCGTAGTCGGCGGGGAAGTCCTCCGGGGTCTCCGAGTAGTCGGGGGGCTGCTGCGCCGACTTGGGGGAGCCCTGGCGGCCGAAGCCGAAGTCCCTGCCGAACTCCTTCCCGTAGTCCTTGCCGAAGTCGCCGAACTCCTTGGCCAGTTCCGTCAGGCCCTCCCGCAGGCCCGTCGGCCAGTCGCCGCGGACGAAGTGGTCCTGTACGTGCTCCTGGACCCGGCGGGCGATGCGCTGGACCTCCTCCTGGGCCTGGGCCCGGGCGCGGTCCTGGGCCTCCTTGGCCTGGCGTCGGGCGCGCTGGGCCTCCTCGCGGGCGCGGCGGCTCTCGTCCTTGGCGCGGCGGGCCTGTTCCTTCCACTCCTGCTTGGCGCGGCGCATCTCCTCCTTGGCGGCGCGCCACGCCTCCTTGTCGGTGTACTCCGAGAAGTCGCCGAAGGGTGTCTCCGGCTTGGCGCCGTTCCCCCTGCGGGCCTCGGACGCCGCCGCCCGCATCTCGCGCCGCAGGTCGCCTGCCGCGCCGCGCACATCGGCCTTGATCTCGGCGGCGAGTTCGGCGACGGACTCCCTGATCTCCAGCTCCAGATCGGCCAACTCGCCGCTGCGGTCGGCCAGTTCCGCACGGCCGGCGTCCGTGATGGCGTACACCTTGCGGCCGCCCTCGGTGGTGTGGGTGACCAGGCCTTCGGCCTCCAGCTTGGCCAGACGGGGGTAGACGGTGCCGGCCGACGGTGCGTACAGCCCCTGGAAGCGCTCTTCGAGGAGGCGGATCACCTCGTAGCCGTGGCGCGGGGCCTCGTCCAGCAGCTTCAGCAGATAGAGGCGGAGGCGGCCATGGGCGAAGACGGGGGGCATGTCAGAGCACCTTCTTGTCGGTCGTGCCGTCGGCCGGGGCGGTGGTGGCGGTGTCCGTCGGGTCATCGCCCTGGCCGGAGACGGAATTGTCCCCCGAACTGTGCTGGGTGCCGATCACCGGGTCGGTCGTCGACTCCGTGGCCGTCGAGTCCGTGACCGGCCCGGGCTCCTCCCATGCCTCCGCCTCCCACGGCTCGTCCTCCTTCGGCGGGCGGCGCAGCAGGGCGATCGAGCCGGAGATCGTCGTCGCGCGGAGCTTGCCGGTGCCCGCGCCGAGGCGGCCGGTGATCTTGTGGGCGCCCCACTGGCCGTGCACCCGGAGGCCCTCGAAGGCGTTGGAAATCGTGCCGCTCGCGGTGTTGGCCTCCACGTCCGCGTCGGCCGGGGCCGGCAGGCGGATGGCGATCTCGCCGGAGACGCTGGTCAGCCGGACGTCGGTCGGGCCGTCCGGGTCGAGGTCGATGATCATGGCGCCGCTCACGGAGTCGGCCTTCACCGAGGAACCGGAGCCCTCGACGACCGTGAGGTCGCCGGAGACGGAGTTGAAGCGGAGGTCGCCGGTGACGGCCTGGGCCTCCAGGTTCCCGGAGACGGTGTCGGCGCGGACCGGGCCGGACAGGCCGACCAGGGTCGTGTCGCCGGTGACGCCCTTGACGACCGACGGGCCGTGGATCCCGGAGACCACCGCCCCGGCCCCGACCACGCCCACCTCGACGCGGGTGTGGGCCGGCACCGCCACGGAGACCACCGCGCTGCGCCGCCAGCCCTTGCGGTCGAGCCACTTGAGGAAGCCCTTCCAGGGCAGGTCCTCGTACGCCACCGTCAGCGTGCCGCCCTGCTGGTTCACCACCAGGGGTGGGCCCTCGATCTCGGAGACCTCCAGGCGTGCGGAACCTTCGTCCGTCCCCACGACGTTCACAGTGCCGTTGACGATGCGCACCTGGAGCTCGCTCACCGGCTCGTCGAAGGTGAGTTTCCTGGGCTCGGCTACGGACCACTCGGACATGGTGCGGACCTCCTGGGCGACCGGACGCGGCCGCACGGGCCGGATCTGAACACGACACGCCATATCGCGTCTTACGTGAATCACGATATATCGCGGACTCGGAAAGTCAAGGCACTCGTTCTGGTGATCACAAATCACGCGTGGTGGACAAACCGGCCTAGCGTGTTGATATGTCGACGGAAGAGTCCAGGACCGCCCGCCAGGCCCGACCCGCCCCGGGCGCCCTGCTGCTCTGCCGCGCGGAGCCGGAAACCGTCGCCTCCGCCGCCCAGCTGCTGCGCGAGCACATGCTGCTCGCCTCGGCCGGCGGGGAGTGGAGCGTGCTCGTCCCCGAGGGCGGTCCCTGGCAGGAGGGTGGCGAACCGGTCGACCGTGTGGTCACCGGCTGGGCCACCGCCCTCGCCGTCGCCCATCCCTGGCCCGTCCTCGCCCTCTGGTGGGACGCCGACCGCGCCGGATTCACCCTCGCCTCCGGCTTCCGCCGCCCCGTCGGCTACGTCTGGCTCGCCAACGGCACCCCGGTCGGCGAGGACGAGGCCATGCGCACCTTCGCCGGCCGGCTCGGCCTCGATCCGGTCCTCGACATGCAGTCCCTCGACGAGCTGACCCGCTCCGACAGCGCGGCCGACGCACGGGCACGCCTGCGTGGCCTCATCGCCGTCCTCACGCGCGCGGGCGTGTCCCTGCCGCCAGGTCTCGCACCCGGCGAAAGCGCCGAGAGCCTGCACGAGGCCGTCCACGACCAGCCGCACGTACGGATCGAGTGGTCGGGCTGGCGCGACGCCTTCCGCGCGGAACTCGACGCCATCGAGGGCGGCCACCTCGGCCCCTGGCTGCCCTGGGCGGGCGGCCCCAAGGCCCGCGCACTCGCCCTCGCCCAGGTGGCGGCCGGTCTACCCCTCACGGCCTGGGGCCTGTGGCGCCGCAGCGGCGGCTGGATCGTCGCGGGCACGGTGCTGCTGGGCCACGGCGTGCTGGGGCTGGCGTACAGCGCGGTGCGGCCGCTGGACTGACGGCCGGGCGGGTCGCCGTACAAGACAAAAGGGCGCCCCCATCAGGGCGCCCCGGGAACAGCCCGCTCAGCATGAGAGGGCAGTCCGGTCTCCTCCAGGTCGACTACACGTCGTCGTCCTCGTCGTCCAGCCGCGCCAGCCAGGTCGCCAGCCGCTCCACCGGTACCTCGAAGTCCGGGTTCAGGTCGACGAAGGTGCGCAGCTGCTCGGCCAGCCACTCGAAGGTGATCTCCTCCTCGCCGCGCCGCTTCTCCAGTTCTTCGATGCCTCGGTCGGTGAAGTACATGAGTTGAGGATATGTCCTGCCCGCCACGCGTGCGTGCCGGGCCCGCGCCGTGCGTGCGAGGCGCTCGTGCGGCCCGTGGAACACTGGGTCGGCGAGAGGTTGTCGAGCCATACGGAGACGGGTCTCATGGGCACGCGATTCGACCAAGTACCCCTTGTCGGAACGGGGCTTGACCCGGCCGGGGACATCGACGGCTGGCTGGCCTCCGCGCCCGTGCACGCCCTGGTCGAGGCGTTCTCCAGCACCGGGCAGGACCATGAACTGGCCCGTGATCTGGCCGCCGAGAAGGGCGATGTCGTCGAGCGGCTGGCGCGGCTCGACGCGTTCACCGACCGGTGGGACACCCGCCGGGGCCGGGAGCGCAACCAGGCCGACGAGCTGGTGATGCGCCCGGACCAGGAGGAACTGGTGTCGGCGGCGGCGGAAGCGCTCGGCATGTGCGGCGGCACGCGGCTCCGGTACGACCGCTACGACCACGTCCTCATGCTCGGCGGGCTCGTCCGCGCCTGCCTGGTGCGCACCGAGCATGCCGCCCATCTGATCCGGAGCGGAAAGGTGACCGCCGGTTCGGTCACCGCCCTCGGCGGCCACCGCCCCTTCGTGGGCGACGAGTTCGAGCTCGCCGCCCAGGCCGGGGCGCCCGAACTCGCCGAGGAGTACGAGGCGATGGACTTCGGCACGCGCAGGGCCTTCGGGCTCGGTGCGCCGGAGTCCGTCGAGGGCGAGGAGTCCGAGCTCCCGGGCGGGACCTGGGGAGTGCGCCACTACCGTACGGCCGACGGGATGCCCGTCCAGGTCGTGGCCGCGCCCTCCAGCGAGCCGGAGCGGCGCCGTGCGGACACGCCGGACAGCTATGCGTTCTTCGCCGAGCGCGTCGCCGCGTTGCAGCCGGGGGAGCGGCTGTTGCTGGTGAGCACGGCCATCTATGTGCCGGCCCAGCACGCCGCCGCCGTACGGATGCTGAAGCTGCCGTTCGGGGTAGAGGTGGACACCGTGGGGAACGAGCCGGGGGTGGTCGCCGGGATGGCTCCGCAGCGGTTCAGTACGACGAAGTACCTGCTGGAGGTGCGGTCCACGGTGCGGTCGCTGGCCCGGCTCGCGGAGGTGTTGAGCTAGGGCCTGTCCGGATGCCGACGGCTCACCCCTGGGTGTCCCGCTTCTCCCAGCCGAGCTTGACGACGATGTGGCCCTCGACCCCGGTCTTGGTCAGTACGGCCCCGGCACTCGCGTTCAGCTTCACGCCGAACTCCAGCTCCACCGTGTCGGGTCGGGCCGCCTGGAAGGTGCGCAGGGTTGTCTCCGCGGCCCGGCGGATGGGGGCCAGGGCCTCCTCCAGGGAGACGGAGGCCTCGCGCATACGGTCGCCGACGCGTGAGGCGCGGACCATGCCGGGCTCGTCGTCCTCGACCTCGACGACCAGCTGTCCCGCGCCGTCCTCGTCGTCCATGGCGATCCGCAGCAGCTCGGCCATTGGCGCCCCCGTGTGTCACGACCCGCCTTGCGATCGGGTCGGTTCGGCCTGTTCGTCCTTCTCGATCTACTGGTCCCTCAACTTACCGGTGCGGCGGGCGGGTTGGCCGTAAATGCCGGAAGGCCCGGCTCCGAGTCACACGGACTCGGAGCCGGGCCTTCCGATCAGACCCGTTGTTCGAAGGCTCAGGCCTCGAACACCTCACGCACCAGCTGCTCCTGCTCGGCCTGGTGCCGCTTGGCCGAACCCACCGCGGGGGACGAGCCGTGCGGACGGGAGATGCGGCGCAGACGCTCGCCGTGCGGGACGTCGGCACCGACCGCCAGGTCCAGGTGGTCGATCAGGTTGAGCGCGATGAACGGCCACGCACCCTGGTTCGCCGGCTCCTCCTGGGCCCACAGGTACTTCTCGACGTTCGGGTACTTGGCGATCTCCGCCTGGAGCTCGGCACCCGGCAGCGGGTAGAGGCGCTCGACACGGATGAACGCCGTGTCCGTGGCGCCGCGCTTGGTGCGCTCGGCCTCCAGGTCGTAGTACAGCTTGCCCGACACGAAGACGACCTTGCGGACCGCGGCCGGGTCGACCGTGGAGTCGCCGATGACGGGGCGGAACTGGCCCGACGTGAACTCCTCCGTCTTCGACGCGGCGGCCTTCAGACGCAGCATCGACTTCGGGGTGAAGACCACCAGCGGCTTGTGGTGCGGGTTGTGCACCTGCCACCGCAGGAGGTGGAAGTAGTTCGACGGGAGGGTCGGCATCGCGACCGTCATGTTGTTCTGGGCGCAGAGCTGGAGGAAGCGCTCGACGCGGGCCGAGGAGTGGTCCGGGCCCTGGCCCTCGTAGCCGTGGGGGAGCAGCAGCGTGACGCCGGACGTCTGGCCCCACTTCTGCTCGGACGCCGAGATGTACTCGTCGACCACCGTCTGCGCGCCGTTGACGAAGTCGCCGAACTGCGCCTCCCACATCACCAGCGCGTCGGGACGGGCCAGCGAGTAGCCGTACTCGAAGCCCATGACCGCGTACTCGGACAGCAGGGAGTTGTAGACGTTGTAGCGCGCCTGGTCCTCGGCGAGGTACTGGAGCGGGGTGTGCTCCTCGCCCGTCTCGCGGTTGATGAGGACCGCGTGACGCTGGCCGAAGGTGCCGCGCTGGGAGTCCTGGCCGGACAGCCGGACCGGGGTGCCCTCCAGGAGGAGGGAACCGACCGCGAGGGTCTCGCCCATGCCCCAGTCGATGGTGCCGTCCTCGACCATCGCCGCCCGGCGCTGCAGCTGCGGCAGCAGACGCGGGTGCACGTGGAACGTGTCGGGGATGTTGACCTGGGATTCGGCGATCCGCTTCACGACCTCCGCGGAGATCGCGGTGCTCACGGCGACCGGGAACTCCGCCTGCGGGTCCGAAACCGGTTCGGCGCTCGGCTGGGAGACGGCCTCGCGGACCTCCGTGAAGACCTTCTCCAGCTGGCCCTGGTAGTCCTGCAGCGCCTGCTCGGCCTCTTCCAGGGTGATGTCGCCGCGACCGATGAGGGACTCGGTGTAGAGCTTGCGCACCGAGCGCTTCTTGTCGATCAGGTCGTACATCAGCGGCTGGGTGAAGGCCGGGTTGTCCGACTCGTTGTGACCGCGGCGGCGGTAGCAGATGAGGTCGATCACCACGTCCTTGTTGAACGCCTGGCGGAACTCGAAGGCCAGGCGCGCGACGCGGACGACCGCCTCCGGGTCGTCGCCGTTCACGTGGAAGATCGGGGCCTCGATCATCCTCGCCACGTCCGTCGCGTACATCGACGAGCGGGACGACTCCGGGGCGGCCGTGAAGCCGACCTGGTTGTTGATGACGATGTGGACCGTGCCGCCCGTGCGGTAGCCGCGCAGCTGCGACATGTTCAGGGTCTCGGCCACCACGCCCTGGCCCGCGAAGGCCGCGTCGCCGTGGAGGGCCACCGGCAGGACCGTGAAGTCCGTGCCGCCCTTGTTGATGATGTCCTGCTTGGCACGGGCGATGCCCTCGATGACCGGGTCGACCGTCTCCAGGTGGGACGGGTTGGCGGCCAGCGAGACCTTGATCTGCTCGCCGTCCAGGCCGGTGAAGGTGCCCTCGGCGCCCAGGTGGTACTTCACGTCGCCGGAGCCGTGCATCGACTTCGGGTCGAGGTTGCCCTCGAACTCACGGAAGATCTGGGCGTACGACTTGCCGACGATGTTGGCGAGGACGTTCAGGCGGCCGCGGTGGGCCATGCCGATGACGACCTCGTCCAAGCGGGACTCGGCGGCCGAGTCCAGCACCGCGTCGAGCAGCGGGATGACGGACTCGCCGCCCTCCAGCGAGAAGCGCTTCTGGCCGACGTACTTCGTCTGGAGGAAGGTCTCGAAGGCCTCCGCCGCGTTCAGCCGGCGCAGGATGCGCAGCTGCTCCTCGCGCTCGGGCTTGGTGTGCCCGCGCTCGATGCGGTCCTGGATCCACCTGCGCTGCTTGGGGTCCTGGATGTGCATGAACTCGACGCCGGTGGTGCGGCAGTACGAGTCGCGCAGCACGCCGAGGATGTCGCGCAGCTTCATCAGGGACTTGCCGGAGAAGCCGCCGACCGCGAACTCGCGCTCCAGGTCCCACAGGGTGAGGCCGTGCTCGGTGATGTCCAGGTCGGGGTGCTTGCGCTGGCGGTACTCCAGCGGGTCGGTGTCGGCCATGACGTGGCCGCGGACCCGGTAGGAGTGGATCAGCTCGAAGACGCGCGCGGCCTTCGTGACGTCGTCGTCGTGCGACGCGTCGATGTCCTTGAGCCAGCGGACCGGCTCGTAGGGGATGCGCAGCGCCTCGAAGATCTCGTCGTAGAAGTTGCCCTCGCCGAGGAGGAAGTTCGCGACGATCCGCAGGAACTCGCCGGAGGCGGCGCCCTGGATGACCCGGTGGTCGTAGGTCGACGTGAGCGTCATGACCTTCGAGATGCCGAGCTTGTTGAGGGTGTCCTGGCTGGTGCCCTGGAACTCGGCCGGGTAGTCCATGGAGCCGACGCCCATGATGACCGACTGGCCGGGCATGAGGCGCGGGACCGAGTGGACGGTGCCGAGGCCACCGGGGTTGGTCAGGGAGACCGTCACGCCGGTGAAGTCGTCCATCGTCAGCTTGCCGTCACGGGCGCGGCGGACGATGTCCTCGTAGGCCTGCCAGAACTCGAAGAAGTTCAGCGTCTCGGCCTTCTTGATGCCCGCGACGACCAGCTGGCGGTCGCCGTTGGGCTTCACCAGGTCGATGGCGAGGCCGAAGTTGACGTGGTCCGGCTTGACCAGGGTCGGCTTGCCGTCCTTCTCCACGAAGGAGTAGTTCATCGACGGCATGGCCTTGATGGCCTGCACCATCGCGTAGCCGATCAGGTGCGTGAAGGAGATCTTCCCGCCCCGGGCGCGCTTCAGGTGGTTGTTGATGACGATGCGGTTGTCGAACAGCAGCTTCACCGGGACCGCGCGCACGGACGTGGCCGTGGGCACCTCGAGCGAGGCGTTCATGTTCTTCGCGACCGCGGCGGCGGGGCCGCGCAGCGTCACGAGCTCGGGACCGTCCGAGGACGCGGCGGCCGCGGCGGCGGGCTCGGCCTTCTTCGGCTGAGCGGGCTTCGCGGCCGGGGCCGGGGCGGGGGCGGCGGGCTTCGCCGGAGCCGGGGCCGCGGCGGCGGGCGCCGCGGCAGCGGGCTTCGGGGCGGCCGGTGCCGGCGCCGGGACCGAGGGGGCGGCCGGGGCAGCAGGGGCTGCCGGAGCCGGAGTGGTGGTCCCTGCGGCCCCCGCGGCCGCAGTACCCGCCGGAGCCGCGGCGCCGACGCCGGGCTTGTAGTCGGCGAAGAAGTCCCACCAGGCTCGGTCTACCGAATTGGGGTCCTGGAGGTACTGCTGATAGATCTCGTCGACGAGCCACTCGTTCGGACCGAACGCGGCCGCGGGGTTCTTACCCGCTTGGTCGGTGTCGGTCGAGATGCTCGAGTTACTGGGGGACTGTGGCGACACGGCGGCAACCGCCCTCTTCCGCTTCTCACAAGGTGATGGACAGCGGGAATAAAGGCTACGCCTCCATGGCCGGGAAGGTGAGGCTGAGCAAGGTCATCGTCGTGTAAGTCACATCGGAAAGCGTGTTTCGGGCCTGGAAATGGCGGGAAACAAGCGTGGTTCCGCTTCGGAAGACCGCAGATGGGAAGCCTCGACCGCGACCCGGCACGGCCAACGTGCGGGCCCACACCTGATCACACGTGTCCGTCAGCCAGGACGGACATGGATCTTGTGGCTCCGCTTCGAACTTTACGTCAACTTGGCACAGATGGCTGCCCGGGAAGTGTGACAAGAATCCGGCAACCTCGATCGGATTCGGCCACGCCGATGTGACCCCCGTGCAGATCGACGGCCCAGCGCGCGATCGCCAGCCCCAGCCCCGTACCGCCGTCGCTGCCCGGGCCGTGCGGACGGCGGACGGCGCCCCGGTTGAAGCGCTCGAAGACCTTGTGCCACTCCGACTTCGGGATGCCCGGACCCTCGTCCAGGACCTCCAGCTCCAGCGACTCCGGATACGCCCCGCGCCGCGCCTTGACCGTCACACGGCCGTGCGGCGGGCTGTGCTTGATCGCGTTGTCGATGAGGTTGGCGACGACCTGGTGGAGGCGCTCGGGATCGGCGTGCGCGGTCAGCTCCGGCGGGGACACGTCGAGGTGCAGATGGACGTCGGTACGGGTGTGGCTGCCGGAGCCCGACGCCATGCCCCTGCGCGCGGAGGCGACCATGTTGGCTTCCTTCAGCACGCCGGACAGGTACGGCCACACCTCGAAGCGCCGCAGGCGCAGCGGTACGACGCCGCTGTCCAGGCGGGACAGGTCCAGCAGGGTCTCCACGAGCCGGCCGAGGCGCTCGGTCTGTTTCAGCGCCGTGCGCATCGTCTCGGGGTCGGCCTCGGCGATGCCGTCGACCACGTTCTCCAGGACGGCTCGCAGTCCCGCGATCGGGGTGCGCAGCTCGTGTGAGACGTTCGCCACCAGCTCCTTGCGCTGCTGGTCCTGGGCCTCCAGCTCGTCGGCCATCAGGTTGATCGTCTCGGCCAGGTCGCCCAGCTCGTCCCGGCGGTTCTCCTTCACCCGGCGCGTGTAGTCGCCCTGCGAGATGGACCGGGCCACCGTGTTCATCTCGTCCAGCGGGGCCGTCAGCGAGTGGGCCACGAACTGGGTGACCAGCAGGGTGGCGATCATCGAGAAGACCATGATGAAGCGCAGCTCTGTCTGGTACCGCACCGCGTTCACCGACAGCCCGGTGGTGATCAGCACCGCGATGACGACCAGCGCGCCCAGCTTGGTCTTGATCGAGAACGGACGTACGCCGCCCCAGGGCTCCCCGGGGCCTCTCCGCGGAGCCGGGCCGTCGCTCATGGCGTCGGGGTCTCCAGGGCGTAGCCCACGCCGTGCACGGTACGGATGCGCTCGGCGCCGATCTTCCGGCGCAGCGCCTTGATGTGGCTGTCGACGGTCCGGGTGCCGGAGGCGTCCGCCCAGTCCCACACCTCGGCGAGCAGCTGCTCGCGCGAGAGAACCGCGCGCGGGGTGTTCGCCAGGCACACCAGGAGGTCGAACTCGGTCGGCGTGAGGTGGACGTCCTCACTGCGCACCCGCACGCGCCGCTGCGCGTGGTCGATCTCGAGCTCGCCGAGCCTGAGGATCCCCGACCGCGGGGTCGTGGCGGCCAGCGCGGCGCGCTCGACGCGGCGCAGCAGCACATGCACGCGTGCCGCCAGCTCCCGCATCGAGAACGGCTTGGTCATGTAGTCGTCGGCGCCCACGCCGAGCCCGACCAGCATGTCGGTCTCGTCGTCGCGCGCGGTCAGCATCAGCACCGGCACCGGCCGCTGGGCCTGCACCCGGCGGCATACCTCCAGGCCGTCGAAGCCCGGCAGCATGATGTCGAGGATCAGCAGGTCGGGCTGCCAGGCCTCGGCCGTGTCGACCGCCGCCGGACCGTCACCCGCGGTCTGCACGAGGAAACCCTCGGCGCGCAGGCGGGCCGCGATGGCGTCCACGATGGTCGGATCGTCCTCGACCACCAGGACCCGGCGCTGTGCGCCCGGGGTCGCCGCCGTGCCGTTGTGGGAGGTGTGTGTCTGCTCCATCGCCCGCCCCAAGTTGCTTTCCGGAATCCGTGGGGTGATTCCTCTGACTGGCTATGCCTGCTCATGCTTGCGATTGACGCTTGAATGATCCGCGTCAGGTGAGCAGAGTACGGGGAGTCACGGCGCCACGGCTATCCAGGTTGTACGGCGAGGTGCACGACGTCCGGAACGCCCCGGGCAACGGGGATCTCTTCGGTACGCACCTGTTGGAATCCGGCATTACGCAAGGTTTCTTCGAATTCCGGAGAGGGCTGGGCAGACCAAACGGCCAGCACCCCACCAGGCCTCAACGCCCCTGCACAGCCCGCCAGTCCACTGGGCGAGTACAGGCTGTCGTTGCCCTCGGTGACGGTCCAGCCGGGTCCGTTGTCGATGTCGAGACACAGGGCGTCATACGTGTCGGATGTCTCATGTACGTACGCCACCAGATCCGTTTCCAGAATCTCGGTGCGCGGATCGGCGAGGGCGCGGGCCGAGAAGTGCGACAAGGGTCCGTCAAGATGCCAGCCGATAATCGCGCTCTCGCGCTCCACGACGGTGATCCGTCCCGGGCGGGGATCGGCGGCGGCGTGTGCGAGCGAGAACCCCACTCCGAGCCCGCCGATCAGCAGGTGAGGCTCCGGCCGCCCGTCCAGCGCGCCGAGCGCCACATCGACGAGCAGGCGCTCCGAACGGCCGTCGGAGGTGTCCATCAGAAAGCAGCCGTTCGCGATGATCTGGAGCAACTCACCGTGCCGCCGCAGCACGACCTCGCCGTGCGGGCCTTCGTGACGGTCCAGTACTTCGGGGATGTCGTACGAAGTGGGCATCCGGCCATCCTGGCAGGTGGGGTCGGCGGGGCCGAGTGGATTTGGCGGACCTGGCGTGGCATGGGGTCCCCCGATGGGGTGAAGGGACTGGAACCCGGACAGGTAGGTGCCAGTTGAGAGGTTCCTGAGAATCGGCTTCCGAGTGGCGCAGGTCACAGACATGGGCGGGTCGCAGGCGAAGGGTGGAGGAAACGGAAGGAGCGCCTCACCTTGGAACGGACTGCGGCTGGGGGTGTGACGGGCTCGGTTCCGGAGTCCGGTGCGGCGGGCCTGCCCGATGTCGCCGGGCTGCTGGACGGAATGCCGCGGCAGCGCGGGCCGGTGGGCGCCGCGGCGAAGAGTGCCCCAGCGGCGAGCGTGCCGGCGGCCGGCGCCTCCGAGACGAGCGCTGTCGCAGCTCCGCCCCTCGCGCCGGTCATCACCGAGGCCACCGCTCCCCGCCCCCATCTCGTCCGCCCCTGGCGGCTGCTCCCCACCCCCACGGGCACCCCGCTCACCTTCGCCTACGCCGCCGTCCTCACCGTCACCTCCCTGATCGCCACCTACGCCGACCCCGCCCTCGTGCACGCCCTGCACCAGGGCTCCAGCACCGACGTCGCGCACCTGGTGTCGACGCCCGTGCTGGTGTTGCTCGCCAGCGCGCTGTGGGTCGCGGGCGGCATCGCGGCGCCGTACACGCTCTGCTTCCTGCTGGTGCTCACCGCGCTGGAGCGGCGCATCGGCGGCGTCCGCACGGCCGTCGTCTTCCTGGCCGGGCACGTCCTGGCGACCCTCGCGACCGAGGTCCCCGTCGGGCTCGCGGTGCTGGTCGGCCACCTCCCGGCGAGCTCGCTGCACCGCTTCGACTACGGCATCAGCTTCGGCGTGGCCACGAGCATCGGCGCGCTGGCCGGGCTGCTGCGCCCGTGGCTGCGGTGGCCGGTGCTGGCGCTGTTCGGCGGGATGCTGCTCCAGGACCTGGCCAACCTGACGGATCCGCTGACCAATTGGGGCCATCTGATCGCCCTGGTCATCGGGGTCGGGATGTGGCCGGTGGTGCGGCGGTGGCGCGCCTCGGAGTCAGTCGCCGTCGGGTGACCACACCTACGGCGTCGTCGTGGTCACCGCCTCGAAGCCCAGCCGCAGCAGGATGGGTGCGCTGTCGTCGGAGGCGTCGACGTGGAGATACGTGACGCCGCGGGCGGCCGCGAGGGCGGCGCGGGTCGCGACGAGCGCGCGGTAGATGCCGCGGCCGCGCCACTCGGCTAGCGTCGACCCGCCCCACAGACTCGCGAACTCCGTGCCCTCGCGGGAGACCAGCCAGGCCGCCGAGACGACCTCGCCGTCGGCCTCGGCGACATGGACGGCGATCTCGTCCGGCGCGGACGCGACCCGGCCGATGAGATCGTCGGCGAGCCGGCCCCAGTCCTGGCCCCACACCACCGACTCCATCGCGGCGATCCGGCGCATGTCCGCGTCCGCCGTGACCCGGCGCAGCGTCAGGCCCTCCGGCAGGACGGGCTCGCGTACGGCCATGTCGGCGGCGCGTCCGACCAGAACCGTCTCCATGTCCTCGGGTGCGAAGCCCGCCGCGCGGAGGCGGTCGGTGAGGTCGGCGGGGTCGTCGTGGGACCGGGTCTTCCACTCCACCGCCTCGCCGCGCGCCGCGAAGTAGTCGCGCTGCCGGGCGATGAGCCGGTCGAGTTCGGCGCCGCGCACACCGAGGGAGCGCGGCCCGCTGACCAGGCCCCGGAATCCGCCGACGATCCGCAGCAGCGGGCCGTCCTGTTCGTACGTCACTCCGGCGGGCGGGGTCGGGGGCGCGCCGCGCATCTGGTCGTCGTAGGCCGCGAGAAGGAGCTCTGTGTCTGTCACAGGGAGACGGTGGGGGAGGGGTCGGGTCCGGGTCGGGTCCCGGGCAACTGGTTTATCGCGAAACCCGAGGTCACACCGTGTGTGCCGGGTGATCGCTCACAGCGAACGGGAGTCGGGGAACATCCAGGCTCGCCCGTGCATTGAGTCGGCATAACTCAACTTGACTGCCGAAGGGGAGATCATGGCTTCGACGTCCACACCGCTCACCCTGCCTGTGCTGCCGCTCGACGACGAGGTCGTGCTGCCCGGAATGGTGGTGCCGCTGGATCTGAACGACGCCGATGTGCGTGCCGCGGTGGAGGCCGCACAGGCTGCCGCCCGGTCTCAGCCGGGAAAGCCGCGGGTGCTGCTGGTGCCACGTCTCGACGGTACGTACGCGAGCACCGGTGTGCTCGGCACCGTCGAGCAGGTCGGCCGGCTGGCCGATGGTGACCCGGGGGCCCTGATCCGCGGTCGCGGCCGGGTGCGGATCGGCGCCGGGACGACCGGGCCGGGCGCAGCCCTGTGGGTGGAAGGGGCGCGGCTCGACGAGAGCGTGCCCGAGCCGCTGCCCGGACAGGTCGCCGAGCTGGTGAAGGAGTACAAGGCCCTCGCCACCGCCTGGCTGCGCAAGCGCGGCGCCTGGCAGGTCGTGGACCGGGTGCAGGCCATCGACGACGTCTCCGCCCTTGCCGACAACTCCGGTTACTCGCCGTTCCTGACCACCGAGCAGAAGGTGGAGCTCCTGGAGACCGCCGACCCGGTCGCCCGTCTCAAGCTCGCCACCCAGCAACTGCGCGACCACCTCGCCGAGCAGGACGTCGCCGAGACCATCGCCAAGGACGTCCAGGAGGGCGTCGACAAGCAACAGCGCGAGTTCCTGCTGCGCCGTCAGCTGGAGGCCGTACGCAAGGAACTGCGTGAAATCAACGGCGAACAGGACGGCGAGGAGTCCGACGATTACCGGGCGCGCGTGGAGGCCGCCGATCTGCCCGAGAAGGTCCGCGAGGCCGCCCTCAAGGAGGTCGACAAGCTGGAGCGGTCCTCCGACCAGTCGCCCGAGGGGTCCTGGATCCGCACCTGGCTGGACACCGTCCTCGAACTTCCCTGGAACGAACGGACCGAGGACGCGTACGACATCCTCGGCGCCAAGACGATCCTCGACGCCGAGCACGCCGGTCTGGAGGACGTGAAGGAGCGGATCACCGAGTACCTGGCGGTGCGCAAGCGGCGCAGCGACCGGGGGCTGGGGGTCGTGGGAGGCCGCCGTGGCGGTGCCGTCCTGGCCCTCGTCGGCCCGCCCGGCGTCGGCAAGACCTCGCTCGGCGAGTCCGTCGCCCACGCCATGGGCCGCAAGTTCGTCCGGGTCGCCCTCGGCGGCGTCCGCGACGAGGCCGAGATCCGCGGCCACCGCCGTACCTACGTCGGCGCGCTGCCCGGCCGGATCGTGCGGGCCATCAAGGAGGCCGGGTCGATGAACCCGGTGGTCCTCCTCGACGAGATCGACAAGGTGGGGTCCGACTTCCGGGGCGACCCGGCGGCCGCCCTGCTGGAGGTGCTGGACCCGGCACAGAACCACACCTTCCGGGACCACTACCTGGAGGTGGAGCTGGACCTGTCGGACGTGGTCTTCCTGGCCACCGCCAACGTCCTGGAGGCCATCCCCGAGGCCCTGCTCGACCGAATGGAACTGGTCCGCCTCGACGGCTACACCGAGGACGAGAAGGTCGTCATCGCCCGCGACCACCTGCTCCCGCGCCAGCTGGAGCGGGCGGGTCTGAACAAGGACGAGGTCACCCTCGACGAGGGCGCGCTGCGCAAGCTCGCCGGCGAGTACACGCGCGAGGCGGGCGTGCGCAACCTGGAGCGGTCCGTCGCGCGGCTGCTGCGCAAGGTCGCGGCCCAGCACGAACTGGGCGAGCGCGAGCTGCCGTTCACGGTCACGGACGCCGACCTGCGCTCCCTGATCGGCAGGCCGCACCACGTGCCCGAGTCCGCCCAGGACCCGGCGGAGCGCCGTACGGCGGTGCCCGGTGTGGCGACCGGCCTCGCGGTCACCGGAGCGGGCGGAGACGTGCTGTTCGTGGAGGCGTCGCTGGCCGACCCGGAGACGGGCGCGGCGGGTCTGACGCTGACCGGCCAGCTGGGTGACGTGATGAAGGAGAGCGCGCAGATCGCCCTGTCCTTCCTCCGCTCCCGCGGCGCCGAACTGGAGCTGCCGGTCGCCGACCTGAAGGACCGGGGTGTGCACATCCACTTCCCGGCGGGCGCGGTGCCGAAGGACGGCCCGAGCGCGGGCATCACGATGACGACGGCCCTCGCGTCGCTGCTGTCGGGCCGCCTGGTCCGCACGGACGTGGCGATGACGGGCGAGGTCTCCCTGACCGGCCGGGTGCTGCCGATCGGCGGCGTCAAGCAGAAGCTGCTGGCGGCCCACCGGGCGGGCGTCACGACCGTCGTCATCCCCAAGCGCAACGAGCCCGACCTGGACGACGTCCCCGCCGAGGTGCTGGACAAGCTCGACGTCCACGCCGTGACCGACGTCCGCCAGGTCCTGGAACTGGCCCTGTCGCCGGCCACCAACGGCGCGGCCCCCGAGGTTCCGATCGCGGCGTGACGGACGCGACCGGACAGGCAGGGCCCGGGTCCCGTGAGGGAGGCCCGGGCCTTCGCCGCGCTGTCCGCTATCCGTTGGCGAGCGCCACGACCCTGTCGAGCGCTCCGTTGAACCTGTTGTGGTCCCCGACGGTCGGTCCGGAGGACGTGTACTGCCACATGGTGTAGTAACTCCACCCGGCCGGCAGTTCCCCCACGTCCGCGGCGTACCGGGCGATCCACAGGGGGTTGGCGGTGGCGAAGCCGCTGTGGTTGCCGGTGCACTGCCTCCACCAGGTCGTCGCCGTGTAGATGACGGCGGCACGGCCGGTGCGGGCCTTGTACCGGTTCAGGAAGTCGCGGATCCAGGTGACCATCTGGCTCTGGGTCTTGCCGTAGCAGGCGTCGCCGTACGGGTTCCACTCGATGTCGAGGACGCCGGGCAGGGTCTTGCCGTCGCGGGACCAGCCGCCGCCGTGGTCGACGAAGTAGTTGGCCTGGGTTGCTCCATTGGTGGTGTCCGGGGTCGCGAAGTGGTAGGCGCCGCGGATCATGCCGATGTTGTAGGAGCCCGTGTACTGCTGGGCGAAGTACGGGTTCGTGTAGTACGTCCCCTCGGTGGCCTTCACATAGGCCCACTTCACCCCGCTGTTCCACAGGGTCGACCAGGCGACGTTGCCCTGGTGGCTGGAGACGTCGACGCCCTCCGTCTGGGTGGCCAGGGTCTCGTTGGGCAGGCCGTGCACGCCGTCGTGGGCCGCGACGCCCATGCCCATGTGGGCGGAGCCGCGGGGCGGGGTGTCATCGCCGGCGGACGCGGGGGACGGCTGGCCGGTGAGGGTGAGGGAGAGGATCGCGGTGAGCAGGAGCCCGGTGAGGTGCGGGCGCCGGGGACGGAGCTGTTCGGATCTGTGCACGGGCATAGCGTGCCTCCGCAGGCTCGGTGGTGCTCGGTGGGGAAACGTGCGGTGGTGCGGCTGCCGTTGCGGCTGTGATCATGGCGTGTGCATGCCAGTCACGTCCTTACAGGGAAGCTAGGCACGGAGAAGCGCAGGTGGAAGGGGGTCCGGAGGCTGCCTTTGGTCTGTGCCTGCGAAATACTGGCGGAGCTGCGGCGATGACGGCGGTTGGCGGAAACTTTCCGGACCGGGAGACCGGACCGGAAACACGAGGCAGGGGCTGACGTGCACGAAGACGGAATCGGCGACGGACACGGCGACGGGCCGCGAGTCGAATCTGGGGGTGCCCCCTCTGAGGGAGTGCCCGACAGCGGCCTGGATCATCCCGAATTCCTCGACCTGGAACGCGAGTTGACGGTTCTCTTCCGGCGCGCCAGGGCCAAGCAGGGCGAGATGGCCCGCGAGGTCCATCCGGACCTGGAGTCCGCCGCGTACGGGCTGTTGGTCCGGTTGGGTGAGTGCGGACGGCAGCGGGCCACCGAACTCGCCGCCTATATCGGGGTCGGCAAGGCCACCATGTCGCGCCAGCTCCGGGCCCTGGAGGACCTGGGGCTCGTCGCGCGCGAGCCGGACCCCGCCGACGGGCGGGCATGGCTGGTGCACCTCACCGAGGAGGGGCGCGGTCGGGTCGCGAAGGTGCGGGAGGCCCGGCGGGGCCGGTATGTCGAGCAGCTGTCCCACTGGGACCGGGGCGAGGTCGCGGAGCTGGCGCGGCTGCTGAACCAGCTGAACCGGGGGATGGAGAAGTAGGAGCGCGGGGCCCGCGGCTCACAACTCCGCGTACACGACCGTCGCGTCGTCGTGGGTCTTGCTCCGTCCCAGATACGTCCGCTCCTGCTCGTCGGCCGACTCCAGCGCCCGCACCCGGTCCACCAGCGCCCGCGCCCCCTCCTTCCGTACGAAGGTGAAGCAGTCCCCCCAGTCCCCCTCGCGGAACTTCTCCACCCACCTCGTCGCCCCGTCCGTCAGGGCCGCCAGCGCCCGCACGTCCTCCCGGGCCAGCACCCCCGTCACCGCGCGCCCCGCCACCGACGGATCCGCGGCGGCCGTGAAGAAGCCGCCCTCCTTGTTGCGGACGTGGGCGTCGATCAGCGCGTCCGTGGCCAGGGACGCCCGGGGGAGGCGGGCCAGGCGGTCGTCCAGGCAGGGCGTGACCGTGCCGTCCGGTGACTCCACCAGCAGGGCGGAGTCGGACAGGACCAGGTACTCCACCGACTCCGGCGACCACCGCGCCAGAACCACCGTTGCCTGTGGGGTGCGTGGGTGAGAAAGGTCACAGGTTGCGGCGTGGGCCTCGGCGGTCCGCGCGATGGCGCGGGTCAGCGCGTCGGCCAGCGGAACATCCGGGAGTGAAACGGTCAGTTCGGTCAGGGCTCCGCCGAGCCGTGCGGTGAACCAGGGGACGGAATGCAGACAGCCCGTCCCTCCCCTCGGCGGGGTCACGCCGTCCAGGACCACCAGGGCGCCACCCTGTCCCGAGGCCGGAAGTCCGACACTCGCGAAGTCCTCGTTGGGGCGGGTCGCGTCACCGGGCTCGGAAGCCAGCTCTGTTCGCATTCGGCCAGTCTGCACGAGGCCTTCACAAGGTTTGCGAAGGGGTCGCATCGGTTGCCGAACGGGTGCAGTCGCGCAGGTCAGACGCCTGATTTGGGGCGGAATGGTTGGCCCCGGACGGGCGTGGCGGCGAATCCTGCCATCGCCCGCCGCAGACGTCCAACCGACCCGCCGGGCAAGGCATGTGCGGGCGCCGGGGGAACTTGCCCGCCAACTCCCCTCCGGGGTTCACTCCTTCGGGTGGCGGGTCAGGTGATGCGCGGCCGCTGCCCACCGGCACTGGGAGGGTCGGGAACCGCATCGAGTGTACGTACAGTCGACCGTACTTGACGGAGCGTCACTCGGATCCATGGGTATCACGAGTCAGGAATGCGAGCACCGGTGCAGAAGATGCGGCCTCGTCGCTCAGGCAAGCAGACGGCCTCCGCAGGGGGCGCGCAGCCCACTCCCGGCACCACCACCGACGTCACACCCGCCGGCAAGGGGCGCCCGACACACGTACGGAACCGGCTGATCGTCGCCGTGGCCGTCGTCGCCGCCGCCATCGCCGCGGCAGGCGTCCCCTCGATCGTCGCCGCCTCCGGGCAACTGCACGACTCCCAGGAACTGGTGACGCTCGCCGAGCAGACCCAGGACGCGCTCACCCTCGCCCACTCCCTCGCCGACGAGCGCGACGAGGTCACGTCGTACATCGCCGCCGGCCGCCCCAAGTCCAAGGCGCCCAGCGAGCAGCGCAGCGTCCGGGTCGACCGGCAGGTCGAGGAGCTGCGTACCGACACCGACGCCCCGGCCTCGCTGCACGACGACCTCGACGGCATCGCGGCCGTGCGCCGAGCCGCGCTCACCGGCAAGAGCAGCGCCCTGGAAGCGCACGAGGCCTACTCGGCCGCCATCACCGAACTCCACCGGCTCGCCGAGCGGCTGGCCGAGCAGATGCCGCCCCGCACCGGCGCCGGCGCCTACGCCCTGGCCGAGCTGGACTCCGCCGTACAGCAGGCCGCCGCCGCCCGAGGGCTGCTGCTCGCCGCGCTCAGCGTGCCGACCACCACCGAGACCGTCGTCGACCCGGTCACCGGCCTCGCGACCACCCAGAAGACCTCCTCGGCCGCCGACGCCAAGGTGCGCGCCGCCCTCGGCGCCGCCGCCCAGCAGGCCCGCCTGCGCTCCGACGCCGCCCTCGCCGACTTCCACGACACCGCCCCCAAGTCCGCGCGGACGTCGTACGACTCCACGGTCACCGGCCCCGAGGTCAACACCGCCGACCGGTATCTCGCCGCCCTCACCGACCAGGCCGCGCTCTCCGACCGGGACCTGAACACCAGCACCCGGCGCGCCGAGGCCGCCCTCTCCGCCCGCGTCGACCTGATGCGCGGCGTGGAGTCCGCCCTCTACGACCGCCGCACCAAGGACCTCGAACAGCTCCGCGACGACGACGTCACCGCGCTGGAGATCCGCATCGCGATCCTCGGCGCCCTGATGCTGCTCGCCGTCGGCGTCGCCACCGGCATGGCGCGCTCCCTCACCCGGCCGCTGGCCGTCCTGCGGCTCGGCTCCGCCCGGCTCGCCCGGGCCGAGGACCCGGCGGCCGAGGAGCCCGTCAAGTTCACCGGCCGCAAGGACGAGTTCGCCCAGGTCGTCAACTCCGTCAACGCCCTGCACACGCACGCCCTCGCCCTGCACGAGCGCATCGCCACGCTGGAGTCCGACCGCAAACACCTTGTCGGCCAGCGCCAGAAGATGGCCGACGCCCGCGAGGAGCTGCGAGGCGAACTCGCCGAGTCCGCCGCCCAGTTGGAGGGTCTGCGGGACACCATCGGCTCCACCTTCGTGAACCTCGCGCTGCGCACCCTCGGCCTCGTCGAGCGGCAACTCGCCGTCATCGAGGGCCTGGAGGAGCGCGAGCAGGACCCGGAACGGCTCGCCACGCTCTTCAAGCTCGACCACTTCGCGACGGTCATGCGCCGGCACAGCGAGAACCTCCTCGTCCTGGCCGGCACCGAGCACGTCCAGCAGCACGCCGGGGCGGTCCCGCTCGTCGACGTCGTCCGCGCGGCGGTCAGCGAGATCGAGCGCTACGAGCGCGTCCGCATCGCCGCGATGCCGCCGCACGCGCACGTGGCCGGGTTCGCCGCCGACGACCTCTCCCACCTGCTGGCCGAGCTGATGGAGAACGCCACCGCGTTCTCCCCGCCCGACCGGCCCGTCGAGATCTCCGGCTGGCTGCTGGAGAACGGCGAGGTCATGCTCTCGGTCCAGGACGAGGGCATCGGCATGACCGACGAGCGGCTGACGCGGCTCAACTCCCGGCTCTCCGACTTCGACCCCGAGGCCTCCTACGACCAGGAGGGCGACGACGGCCTGGGCCTCGGCCTCTACGTCGTCGCCCGCCTCGCCCACCGCCACGGCGTCCGCGTCCAGCTCCGCGAGCAGAAGCAGGGCGGCGTCGCGGCGGTCGCGGTCCTGCCCAAGGGCCTCTTCGCGGCGGCACCCGCGCCCGCGGTCCCCTCGGACACCCTGCACCACACCGGCACGCACGCCTTCTCCCTGCCGGGCGCCGACGCGGAGGCCAACTCCAACGTCCTGCACGGCCGTTCCAGGGACGACGACCCCTTGGTGGCCCTCGCGGAGAAGACCGTACGGGCGACGGAGGAGGGCGCGAAGGAGGAGGGCGCGAAGGAGGAACGCAAGGCACCGGAGGCGGCGCCCGCCGAGACGACGATGGAACTCCTGATCCCGGAGCAGCCCACCGGGCCCGCCGAGGAGACGGAGACCCCGGTCACCGACCCCTACGCCATCGGACCCGACACGCATGAGCGTGCCCGCGACGAGAGGGATGAGGGGGACGAGAGCAGCGAGAGTGACGAGGGCGACGGGGGCGTCGAAGGGGCGGAACTCGTCACCGACAAGGGACTGCCCAAGCGCACCCCGAAGATCACCGCCCCGGTGCAGGCCCCGCGCCAGCGGACCGGCGGCGTCGATGCCGAAGCCCTGCGCAGAAGGCTCGGCGGCTTCCGCAGGGGAGCGGAGGCCGGCTACCGCGACGTGGAGGCGGAGATCGCCGAACAGACGGGTCAGAACAAGGCCCCGACATCCGAAGCAGCCACGGGGGGCACAGTCGAGGAGGCAAGCAGTTGACCGCGCCCAGTACCTTCGGACTGAGCAGTGAAGCCCGCAACCTGCACTGGTTGTTGACGAATCTGGTCGAGGAGGTGCCGGGCATCCAGTCGGTCGCGGTGGTCTCCTCCGACGGCCTGCTCCTGCTCTCCTCGGACCACGCCCGCAACGAAGCGGCGCGGGAGGCGAGGGACGACAAGCCCACCGGCCCCCGCGGCTCCTCCGCCGACCTCGCCACCGTCGTCTCCGGCATCGGCAGCCTCACCATCGGCGCCGCGAAGCTGATGCAGTTCGGCGGGGTGAAGCACACGATGGTCGCGATGGACGAGGGCAGCCTCTTCGTGATGTCCATCAGCGACGGCTCGCTGCTCGGCGTGCACGGCTCCGCGGACTGCGACATGAGCGTGGTGGCCTACCACATGGCGCTCTTCGTCGGGCGCGCCGGCCACGTCCTCACCCCCGAACTCCGCAGCGAGCTACGGAAATCCCTCGAGACCGCGTCGGCAGGGAGTACCCGATGAGCAACGCCCCGAAGAACAAGCCCCACCTCCCCGTCCGCGGCGGCGACCGCAAACCCGCCCGCGTGCGCCCCTACTCGCTCACCGGCGGCCGTACCCGCTTCGGCCACGTCCTGCTCGTCGAGACGTTCGTCAGCAGCACGGCCGCGCTGGAGGCCGGCGAGGAGCGCAAGGAACTGACGAACGGCTCCCTCACCACCCGGGTCATGCCGGAGATGCGGGCCATCGTCGAACTGTGCCGCCGGATGCGCACGGTGGCCGAGATCGCCGCGCTGCTGAAGATGCCGCTCGGCGTGGTCCGCGTACTCCTCAGCGATCTCGCGGACCAGGGAAAGATTCGTGTGTACGGCACCGGAACCGGCCACGGCACGGGCCGACCGGACCGCGCTCTGCTGGAAAGGGTGCTGGATGGACTCCGTCGTCTCTGAGACCGCCGTCTCCTTGGGCGTCTCCCCGTTCGTCGAGCCGGCCGAGGACCTGAAGTCCTGGCAGACGGACCGCACCCGGGCCCCCGTGGCCACGAAGATAGTCGTGGCCGGCGGCTTCGGCGTCGGCAAGACCACGCTGGTCACCGCGGTCTCGGAGATCACGCCGCTGCAGACCGAGGCGCTGATGACCGAGGCGAGCGAGGAGACCGACGACCTCACCTCGACGCCCGGCAAGCTGACCACCACCGTGGCCATGGACTTCGGCCGCCTCACGCTCGACGACGACCTGGTGCTCTACCTGTTCGGCACGCCGGGCCAGCAGCGGTTCTGGTTCATGTGGGACGACCTGGTGCGCGGCGCGATCGGCGCGGTGGTCCTGGCCGACACCCGTCGTCTCAAGGACTGCTTCCCGGCGCTGGACTACTTCGAGAGCTGCGGACTGCCGTACGTGGTGGCGGTCAACCACTTCGACGGCAGCGAGCGCTTCGAACCGGAGGACGTGCGGGAGGCGTTGACGATCCCCACGCACATACCCGTAATGATCATGGATGCGCGGCGACGGATCTCGGTGATCGAGACTCTGCTGTCCCTCGTCGGCCACGCACTGGACGTCACCCCCGAGTAGGAGAACACCCCGGCATGCGGAAGATACTCGTCGTCGGAGCCGGCCAGTCCGGACTCCAGATCGCCCTCGGACTCCAGTCGCACGGGTACGAGGTCACCCTGATGTCCAACCGGACGGCGGACGAGATCCGCTCCGGCCGGGTCATGTCCACCCAGTGCATGTTCCACACGGCGCTGCGGCACGAGCGCGATCTCCAGCTGAACTTCTGGGAGTCCCAGGCCCCGAAGATCGAAGGAGTCGGCATCTCGGTGGCGGCCCCCGGCTCGTGGGGCGAGGGTCCCGCGGCCCGCGCGATCGACTGGCTCGGGCACCTCGACGGGTTCGCGCAGTCGGTCGACCAGCGGGTGAAGATGGCCGGCTGGATGGAGACGTTCGCCCAGCGTGGCGGGCAGCTGGTCATCCACGGTGCGGCCGTCGGCGACCTCGACTACTTCGCTCGTACGTATGACCTGGTGCTGGTCTCGGCGGGCAAGGGCGAGCTGGTCCAGATGTTCGGGCGGGACCCGGAGCGGTCCCCGTACAGCGAGCCGCAGCGCGCGCTGGCCGTGTCGTACGTCCACGGGCTGGGCCCGCGTCCGGAGCACCCGGACACCGAGGCCGTACGCTGCAACCTCGTCCCCGGCGTCGGCGAGCTGTTCATCATGCCCACCCTGACGACCTCCGGACGGGCCGACATCCTGTTCTGGGAGGGCATCCCCGGCGGGCCGCTCGATGTCTTCGACGGCGTGAAGGACCCGGCGGAGCACCTCTCCCTGACCCTGGAACTCATGGAGAAGTACACGCCGTGGGAGTACGCCCGGGCGACCAAGGTGGAGCTCACGGACGCGGGGGGTGTGCTGAGCGGGCGGTACGCGCCGACCGTGCGCAACCCGATCGGCCGGCTTCCGGGCGGCGGGCTCGTGCTGGGTGTCGCGGACGTCGTCGTGGCCAACGACCCGATCACCGGGCAGGGCTCCAACTCCGCGTCCAAGTGCGCCGCCGCGTACCTCGACTCGATCCTCGGTCACGGGGACAAGGAGTTCGACGAGGCGTGGATGCGTGCCACCTTCGACCGGTACTGGGACACCGCCCAGCACGTGACCAAGTGGACGAACGCCATGCTGGCGCCGCCGCCGGAGCACATCCTGGGCCTCATCGGCGCGGCGGGGCAGTTGCCGCCGGTGGCCGACCGGTTCGTCAACGGGTTCAATGACCCGGCTGACTTCGAGAACTACTTCTACGAGCCGGAGAAGACCCAGGCTTACCTCGCTGAGGTTTCGGGGACCTGACCTCCGGGCGTACGGCGCCCAGGACCGGGTTGGACGCGATCGGGGAGATCTTGATCCTCTCCCCGGTGCGCGGGGCCTGGACCACCTTGCCCTTGCCCAGGTACATGGCCACGTGGGTGGCGTCCGGGAAGTAGACGACCAGGTCGCCGGGGCGCAGTTCGGTCAGCGGGATCCGGTCGAGCCGCGCCCACTGCTCCTGGCTCGTGCGGGGGATCGGGGTGCCCGCGTGGGCCCAGGCCTCGGAGGTCAGGCCCGAGCAGTCGTACGACTTCGGGCCCTCCGCGCCCCACTTGTACGGCTTCCCGAGCTGCTTCTTGGCATAGCGCACCGCTCGGACGCTCTCGCGTGAGGGCTTGTGGTCGTCCTCGGCGAGAGCGCCGGAGGCCAGGAAGTCCTGGTGCGCCCTGGTGGCGTCCCTCTTCTCCAGTTCGGCCAGCGCTTTCAGCTGGTCGGCGGTGAGGGCGGCCAGGAGGTCCTCGATCTTCTTGAGGCGCTTGTGTACGGCGTCCTTGTTCTTCTTCCGCCGTTCGGCGAGGTCGAGTTGGTCGTCCAGGGCCTTGCGGGCCTTGCGGGCCAGCTCGTCGGCCTTCCTCTCGGTGACGGTCAGCCGGCCGACCGTCTCGGCGCGCTCGCGGGCCAGCTGGCCGATGACATGGCCCTGGTCCAGGGCGTGCTGGGGGTCGCGGGCCAGCAGCAGGCGTACGTACGGGGAGATGTCGGTGGTGTTCTGGTACTGCTGGCGGGCCAGGCGGCCCGCGGCGCCCCGGCTGTCGTGCAGGGAGAGGCGGGCGCGGGACAGGGCGGTGTCCAGGCGGGTGACCTCGGTGCGCTGTCTCTTCAACTTCTCCTCGGTCGCGTTGTAGGCCTCCGTGGCCTGTTCGGCCTCCCGGTAGAGGCGCTGAAGGTCCGTCAGGAGAGCGGCGACGGAGCGCTTGTGGGGTTCTGCGGGTTCGGGGGCGGCCATCGCGGGGGTCGGTGCGAGGATCGTGCCGGCTGCCGCCGTGGTCGCCGCGGCGGCCGTGCACACCAGACGGAGAAGCCTTCCTGACACGTCATCACCTCCGGTGCGGAGAGGCCTTCTGCTCCGCATCGCGAGCATCGGACGTGATGGCCGGGTTCGCGCGTCAGGTGTGCGCGGATCGGCGTAACCCGGTCACCCTTCGGTGTCTTCCGGCTTGCCACGCGGCGTGGCTTCTGGCTTGGACCACGGCCAGTTCAGTCGGCGGGCGGGCTGCCCTTCGGGGGCGTACTCGTACTTCCAGCGCCGGCTGAGGCTCGGGCGGGCGCCCGGGGTGCGGGGGACTCGGCGGTAGACCAGGACCGTGGGCGGGCCGCCGTGCGGGTCGGGGACCGGGATGCGGTACGTCTTGGGCGGGTGGCCGGTGATGCCCAGGAGCACGGGGAGTACACGGCCGTCCATGGGGCCGCCCTCGAAGGGGGTGTCTTCGCTCTTCACGGCACCAGTGTCAGCCATCCGCCGCCAGCTTCTCGGTCAGGGCGGCGGTCTGGGGATCCCGGACCGCGGTGACCGAGAGGACGGCGACGAACTGTTCGACGAGCCAGTCCCGCAGTTCCTCCACCGGGGGCTGCTTGTCCTCGTCGAGCCAGATGAGGGAGG
This sequence comes from Streptomyces sp. cf386, assembly GCF_900103585.1. GTDB lineage: Bacteria > Actinomycetota > Actinomycetes > Streptomycetales > Streptomycetaceae > Streptomyces. Next base: position 167,976 of record NZ_FNHV01000006.1, on the reverse strand, counting down.
CCGCCTCGACCGCGGTGATCCACATCCGCACGGTCATGCGGAGGCGTGGGCCGGGGTCGGTGATCTCCAGGTGGCTGAGGATGTGCTCGGCGGCGGCGCGGCGTACCCCGTCCACTATGGCCGTCGTGCGGGACGTCTCCACGACGCTGCCGCCCTGGAGCAGGGCGCTGAAGCCGGTGTCGTGCTCGTCGACGAAGGTGAGATAGCGGTCGAGGGCGCGGGTGAGGCGGGGGAGGAGGGGGCCCTCGCGGGGTTCGTCGAAGCAGTGCTGGAGCTCTTCGGCAGCCGAGCGGAGGGCGGCCTCGTAGAGCTGTTGCTTGCCGCCGGGGAAGTAGCGGTAGACCAGGGGGCGCGAGACGCCGGCCGCCTCCGCCACGTCGTCCAGGTTCACGTCCTCGGGGGTGCGGTGGGCGAAGAGGGTGAGGGCGGCGGTGAGGAGTTGGCTGCGGCGCTCCTCGACGCTCAGGCGGCGGTAGGCGGGGGTGGGTGCCGAGGACGTCATGACCAGCAGGGTATGCCTCCGGCGGTTGGGCGGGGGTGCCTGCGGCGGCCTGCGCGGGTTCGGTGGGGGGTTCGCGCCAGTGCCTGCGGGTGTGTGGTGGGTCGGGGCCGCGCCGAGGGGTGTCCCCTTCCCGCCGTACGCGACTGCCCGTCCGTGGGGGTTCGCCTATGCCAGCAGGCCCGACGACCTCCAGAGCTTGCGGCCCACTCCGCGTAGTACTCCGATGTCGTCCAGGAAGTCCGTCAGGCGCTTCGCGCCCGTCTGCATGACCTCGCGGCGGTGGGCGCTGGCCTTTACCTGGGCCAGGGCTTCTCGCTTGTCCAGGCCTACGTTCGTGTAGACCTCGGGGTTGACGAAGGCGACCGAGAAGACGCGGGCGAACTCGCCGGAGGTGACTCGGGTGAACTCCTGGGACCACTTCGGGGCCGTCACCATCTGGCGGCGCAGTTCCTCACGGGCGTACCGGACGTGGCGGGCCTCCTCGACCACGTGGATGCGGGTGACGCCGCGGATGAGGGGCTGTACCCGCTCGTCGGGGAACGTCAGGCGCTGCATCCAGTCGAGGACCTCCTCGCCGAGGAGGGTGGCGGTGAAGGAGCCGGGGGTGGTGGAGATCGTCTTGAAGAGGCGGCCCAGGTGCTGGTGTGCGCGGCTCACGGGGTACCAGGGGGTGTCGCCGTGGGAGATCAGGCGGGCGAACATCTTGGAGTGGCGGCACTCGTCCTCGATCTCGGTGAGGGCGTAGCGGACGTGTGCGCTTGTCGCCGCCTTGTCGTAGATGTGGCGGACCAGGAGCTGCATCAGGATGATCTCGAACCATATGCCCAGGGAGGCCAGCGCCGCGGCCTCGTGCTGGGAGAGCAGGAGGCGCTGTTCCTCGCTCATGCGTTTCCAGAGCGGGGTGTCGTAGAGCGAGAGCAGTTCCGGGGGCCAGAACCACTTGCCCTCCTCGAAGGGCGCGTCCCAGTCCAGCTCCTTGTCGGGGTCGAAGGAGTGCTTGGCGGAGGAGTCGAGCAGCCGCTGGGCCACCTGCTCCCGGTCCTTGAGCAACCCGAGCGCATCGCGCAGCCCCGCGAGCGCATCGGCTTCCGTCAGCGTCGTCATGCGCTTATGAGACTGCCTGTCAGCAAGGTCGTCAATCCCTTGCGCAAGAGTTGTTGACCCCGCGTCTACTACGTGTGAGCCTGCGGAGCATGCCGACTTACGACCTGTACGCCTCGGATCCGGGAGAACCCCTCTGGCAGGTGCCGGCGACCGGCTCGGCACGTTTCAGCTGGGAGTACGACGACGGCCGCGACCGGCTGCTGGCCCTCTACCAGAAGGGCAAGGACAAGCAGTGGGACGGGCAGAAACGCATTGACTGGGGGATCGAGGTCGATCCGTCCGATCCCCTGGGCACGCCCGACGAGTCCATGTCCCTGTACGGGACCAAGTACTGGGCCAAGCTGACCGAGAAGGACAAGGGCGAGTTGCGCAAGCACTACGCCTCCTGGCAGTTCAGCCAGTTCCTGCACGGTGAGCAGGGCGCGATGGTGTGCGCCGCACGGATCGTGGAGTCGGTGCCGGACCTGGACGCCAAGCTCTACTCGGCGACCCAGGTGATGGACGAGGCCCGGCACGCGGAGATCTACGGGCGGTTCCTGCACGAGAAGATCGGGATGCTGTATCCGATCAACGACAACCTTCAGGCCTTGCTGGGCGACACGCTGCGGGACAGCCGGTGGGACATGCCGTATCTGGGCATGCAGGTGCTCATCGAAGGGCTGGCGCTGGCCGCGTTCGGCATGATCCGGGACACCACCGACAAGCCGCTGCCCAAGCAGATCCTGGCGTACGTCATGCAGGACGAGGCCCGGCACGTGGCCTTCGGGCGGATGGCGCTGCGGGACTACTACCGGCAGCTCAGCGATGCCGAACTCCGTGAGCGGGAGGAGTTCGTCATCGAGGGGTGTTACCTGATGCGCGACCGGCTCCGGGGTGTGGAGGTGCTGACGAACTTCGGCATCCCGACCGCCGAGGCCGAGGAGTTCAGCGAGCAGTCCGAATTCCTCGCCCTGTTCCGCCGGTTGCTGTTCTCCCGCATCGTCCCCTGCGTCAAGGACATCGGGCTGTGGGGGAAGCGCCTCCAGCAGGCCTATGTCGACATGGGCGTGTTCGAGATGGGCGACTCGAATCTGGACCTGCTGATGGCCCAGGACGAGGAGATCGCCGAGCAGCTGGACGCCGAGCGGTTCGCGGTGGAGGAGCGGGCGCGGGTCGCGGAGGTGGCGGAGGCGATCGAGGCGGGCGGCGCTCAGTAGGACGCCGGGCCGAAGTCGGGCGGCGCAAGGACGGCCACCGCCTCGATACCGTCCGCGATCTCGTGCGGCAGCCGCTCCAGCGGCAGTTCGTCCGACTGCACGGTGTCCGGGTCCGTCCCGAAGGTCTCCAGGTACGCGGCCCGTGGCCCGGTCAGCGCGAAACCCGAGGCGATCAGCTCACCCACGTCGAATCCATGGTCCGTGAAGTATGCGCGTACTCGCTCGACGGGTTTCTGCGGGACGAGCAGCACATGGGACGAAAGAGGGTTCAGGGAATTCTGGGTCACGGTTCGTCCAACGGTCGAGAATCATGAGGGCATACGTCTAAATGAGTATGTCCAACGGGTGTGGTTTCCCCTATAGATGAAGGCTGTCCGTCGAAGTTTTCTTTGGCGGGTTCGTCGGAATGTTCATCGGAGTTGGGGGAGAAAATGCCCGATGAGGTCGATTCAAGGCTGCCCGAAATTCTGTTCGCCCAGGCGTCGCCGCGTTCCGTCGGCGGGACCTCGCTGTTCGAGGCGGACGACGTCACCGTCGGACAGGCGGTGGACTACACATCCGAGGACCAGGTCGTGGCGGCCGCCGAGGAACGGCTGACCAGGGCCGGCTTCCGCGTTCTGCAGCGGTCCCCGCAGACCCTCAACATCGCGGGTCCGCCCGCCCTCTACCAGGAGTACTTCGGCACCCGGCTGGTCACGGAGGAACGCGAGGTCGTCAAGCCGGGCGCGCAGGAGACGACCGCCACCTTCATCGACTCGCCGGACACCGACCTGCCCGGGCTGATCTCCACCGCCGGCACACCGGTCGGCGACGTCGTGGAGGGCGTCGCCATCGAGGAGCCGGTGTTCGCGTTCCAGAACGCCACCCCGCCGAAGGTGAATTACTGGCATCTGGAGGTGCCGGACCAGGTGGCGGCACTGCTGGGCGCGAACCGGGCGCACCAGAAGGGAATCAAGGGAAATGGAATCCGGCTGACCATGGTGGACAGCGGCTGGTTCCGGCACCCGTATTTCATCGCCCGGAATCTCAACGGTACGGTCGTGCTCGGCCCGGGTGCGAACAACCCGGCCGCCGACGAAAACGGCCACGGGACCGGGGAATCCGCCAACGCGCTCGCCCTGGCGCCCGGTATCGACTTCTCGATGGTCAAGGCGAACTTCGTCAACATCCTCGGCGCGTTCAACACCGCCGTGGCCCGCACCCCGGCCCCGCAGATCATCAGCAACAGCTGGGGATACGACGTCCCGAACCAGCCGCTGAGCGCCATTCAGCGGGCCCTCGCGTGGTCGGTCGAGCTGGCCGCGGCGAACGGCATCATCGTGGTGTTCTCGGCGGGCAACGGCCACTGGGGCTTCCCCGCCCAGCACCCCGCCGTCATCGCCGCCGGCGGTGTGTACGTCGACCAGGTGGGCAACGCCCGCGCCTCCGACTACGCCAGCGGCTTCGCCAGCCGCGTCTACCCCGGCCGCAACGTCCCCGATCTCAGCGGTCTGGTCGGTCTGCTCCCGCGCGCCGCGTACATCATGCTGCCGGTTCCGGCCGGCTGCGAGATCGACCGGGACCTGGGCAACGGGGCGGCCTTCCCGAACGGTGACGAGACCGCCCCGAACGACGGCTGGGCGGCGTTCAGCGGTACCTCGGCGGCGGCCCCGCAGATCGCCGGCATCTGCGCGCTGATCCGCCAGACCCAGCCGGGCCTGAACCTGCGCGGGATGCGCAACGCCCTGACGCGCACCGCGAAGGACATCACGACCGGCACGTGCAATCCCCGGACGGGCGGCCATGCCGCGCGCCCCGGCTTCGATCTGGCCACCGGCTGGGGCCTGGCCGACGCCCAGGCGGCGGTGCACGCCGCGGTCCCGGCGGCGGGCGGTCCCGCGGCCTACGCGCGGGGTACCGACCGGCACGTCTTCTACCGCGGCGCGGACAACCTCCTGCGCGAGCTGTGGTGGTCCCCGACGACCGGCGGCTGGCGCGTCGGCGACCTGGGCGCGTCGGCACTCGGCATCCCGGCGACGGGCAACCCGGCCGCGTACCTCCTCGGCGACAGTCAGCATGTCGTCTTCCGGGGGACGGACGGCCGTATCCACGAGCTGTGGTGGTCCCCGGCGAGCGGCGGCTGGCGCACACCCGGACTGGACGCCGCCGCCCAGGGTCTCCCGGCGGCGGGCGATCCGCACGGCTATGTCCTGGGCGACAGTCAGCATGTCGTCTTCCGGGGGACGGACAGCCGTGTTCATGAGCTGTGGTGGACGGCGGCCACGGGATGGAGTGTGGGCGGTACGTCGGCGGTGGCGCAGGCGGTTCCGGCGGCGGGCGAGCCGTATGGCTATGTCCTGGGCGACAGTCAGCACATCGTCTACCGGGGGACGGACGGCCGTGTCCACGAGCTGTGGTGGTCCGCGCCGACCGGCTGGCAGCGCGGTGGCCTGGACGCGGTGGCGCAGGGCATCCCGGCGGCCGGCGACCCCCAGGCGTATGTCCTCGGCGACAGCCAGCACGTGGTCTTCCGGGGGACGGACAGCCATGTCCATGAGCTGTGGTGGACGGTGGCCACGGGGTGGCGTGTGGGTGGTACGTCGGCGGTGGCGCAGGCGGTTCCGGCGGCGGGCGAGCCGTTCGGCTACGTGCTGGCGGACACGCAGCACATCGTCTACCGGGGGACGGACGGTCGTATCCACGAGCTGTGGTGGTCCGCGCCGACGGGCTGGCAGCGCGGTGGGCTGGACGCGGTGGCGCAGGGCATCCCGGCGGCCGGCGACCCCCAGGGGTACGTCGTCGGTGACGCCCAGCGCGTCGTCTACCGAGGGGCGGACGGCCTCTTGAACGAGCTGTGCTGGACCGCGGCGCGCGGCTGGTACATCGGAGACCTCTGACCCGCCCGCCCGTGGACCGGGGAGATCTTCCCCGGTCCATGGCCGGAGCTAGACCTCGCAGCCCAGCCCCTCCGGCACCTCCCCCAGCACCGGCTCCGCCCCCTGCGGCGGGAACGACGTGCGCAGGGTGAAGGCGTACGGGGTCGGGCCGTTCGTGCGCAGGTGCAGCAGGCGGGACTCCGCCTCGGCGACCGTCGGGCGGTGGCCCGCCGGCACCCACCACAGGGCCGTCATCGCCTCCTGCACCCGTTCGAACCACTCGCGGCGACGGGCCAGCATCTCGCGGTGGCGGCCCTGGTACATGTACGCGGTCAAGGCGTTCGTGTCCCGCCACATCGTCAGATTGATGATCAGCCACTCGTCGCCGAAGACGCTCACGTCCGTCGCGTCCCCCGAGTCGCCCTTCAGCCGCCATACGTAGCCGTCGGCGGCCTCGGCGTCGGCGTTCACGGGGTCCAGGTTGTCGACGAAGTCCTTCAACTGCGGGGAGTCCAAAGGGGCCTTGAGGCGGGCGATGTTGACCTGGGCGAGTTCGTAGGCGGCTTCCGGATCGGCTGATGTCGTCATGGACCGAACGATAGGTCGGGCGGCGGAGCGGTCCCAGGGGGCGTCTCAGTACGTGGGCACATGTCCCTCTTCACAGTCGGGGCCGTGCGGGGGTGAGTACCTGTCTACGACTGTCTTACGGGCGGGAAACCGTGCCCTGACCGGCCCGCCCGTAGCCTCACGGGGCATGACGGGGAATGTACTGACCACCCTCCGCTCGACCGTCCGCCGCCGCCCGGCCGCTCTTCCCGGCTGGCGCTCCATCCGTGGCCGTATGGCCATAGTGCTGGCCGTTCCCACCTGTCTGCTGCTCGCCCTCATCGGGCTCGGCGTCGCCGACCGTGCCGCCGACTGGTCCGCCGCCCGGGAGACCGAGGCGCATGTGGGGGTGCTGCTGCGCGCACAGGGGCTCGTCCGGGAGGTGCAGCGCGAACGCGGGCTGACCAACGGGCTGTTGGGAGGCGAAGAGGGGTACCGCGACGACGTCGTCGCGCAGCGCGGCCGTACCGACGAGGCACGGGACGCGTTGCGTGCCGCGCTCGACGAGGAGAGCGGGGCGCTGCCCGCTGCCGCGCTCTCCGCCCTGCGCGCCGCCGACGTTCCCCTCGCCGCGCTCACCGCGACCCGCGAGGACGTCGACGCCGGTACCGCCGACCGCGCCGCCACCCTGCGGACGTACACCAAGGCCGTCACCGTCCTCATCGACGCCGAGTCGGCCGGTGCGCCGGACGGTGACCGGCGGATCGCCGAGGGCGTGCAGGCGCTCCAGGCCCTCGCCCGGGCCACGGAGGCCGTCGCGCTCGAACGCGGCTCCCTCAACGGGGTGTTCGCGGCCGGGCGGTTCCGGTCCGGGGAGTACCTCGACTTCACGGAGGTCCGGGCCACCCGGGTGGCCGCGCTGGGGCAGTTCCGGCAACTCGCCGGGGGAGACGAGGAGTCGGCGCTCGACGACGCCTTCGGTACGGCCGCCGCGCGCCGGGTCGCCGCATACGAGGCGCGGGCCGAGCGGGGTGCCGACGGGTCCGTGCTCGCGGTCGCCCCCGGTCGCTGGTGGGCCGACATGACGACCCTCGTCGACGATCTGCACGGTGTGCAGAGGGCGGTGGGGGACGACGTCCGTGGCCGCGCCGCCGAGGCCGGGTCCGCCGCCACGCGGCAGCTGGGTGGGTTCCTCGCCCTCGGGGTGCTGATCCTCGGGGTGGCCGTCGCGCTCGCCGTCTTCTCGGCCCGCTCCATCACCCGGCCGCTCGGCGCCCTCGCCGACGAGGCGGACGCCGTCGCCGGGGGCCGGCTGCCCGAGGCCGTCCGGCGGATCCAGGAGGCCGACCCCGACAGCCCGCCCGTGCCGGAGTCCGAGCGGCCTCAACTGCCCGGTGGGGCACGGGAGATCAGCCGTCTGGCCGCCGCCCTGCGCAACGTCGAGGACACCGCCGTCGGGCTCGCCGCCGAGCAGGCCGTCCTGCGCCGCACCAGCACCGAGTCGCTGGCCAGCCTCGGCCGCCGCAACCAGAGCCTGCTCAACCGGCAGCTCGGCCTGATCACCACCCTGGAGAGCCAGGAGCTCGACCCGGACGCCCTCGCCGAACTCTTCGAACTCGACCACCTCGCCACCCGGATGCGCCGCAACGCCGAGTCGCTCCTCGTGCTCGCCGGTGAGGAGTCGCCGGCCCGGTCCTGGAAGGGCACGGTCGCCGTCGCCGACGTGGTCCGGTCGGCCGTGTCGGAGGTCGAGCAGTACCGGCGGGTGGCCGCCGTCGACATCCAGCAGTGCGGTGTCCGCGGCCACTGCGTCGCCGAACTGTCCCATCTGCTGGCCGAGTTGGTGGAGAACGCGCTGATGTTCAGCCCGCCCAAGCAGCCCGTGGAGGTCTACGGCTGGCGGGACGGCACCGAGTACTGCCTGGCCGTCGTGGACCGGGGGATCGGGATGACCCCGGAGCGCATGGCCGAGTCCAACGCCGTACTGTCCGGCAGGGGCGACGCCCTGCACACCGCCCCGACCCGGTTCCTCGGCCACCATGTCGTCGGCGCCCTCGCCGCCCGCCTCGGCGCCCATGTCGAGCTCCGCCCCACCCAGGGCACGGGCGTCACGGCGTACGTCGCCCTGCCGACCGCCCTGATCCAGGAGCCGAGGTCAACCGCCGTCGCCCGAGGGTGACTTCAGCACCGCCTGCATCACCGCCCGCGCGATCGGCGCCGCGTCCCCACCGCCGCTGATCTCGCCCCGGTCGGCGTCCGCGTCCTCCACCACCACCGCCACCGCCACCTTGGGCTCCAGATCCAGGTCGCCCTGCGCCCAGGAGACGAACCAGGCGTACGGCGTCCCGGAGTTGCCGAGGCCGTGCTGGGCGGTGCCGGTCTTGCCGCCGACCGTCGCGCCCGGGATCCAGGCGCTGCTGCCCGTGCCCTCCCGTACGACGTCCACCATCAGTTCCTTGAGGAGCACGGCGGTCGACGGGCGCATCGCCTGCCGCGCCGGGCCCGAGCCCGCCGTCGACACCGTGGATCCGCCCGCCCGGGTCGTGCGCTCCACCAGATACGGCGACCGCACCTTGCCGCCGTTCGCCACCGCCGCCGCGACCATCGCCATCTGCAGCGGGGTGGCCCGCGTGTTGTACTGGCCGATCGACGACAGGGCGAGCTGGGCCCGGTCCACCTTGGTGTCGAAGGTGGACTCGGAGACCGAGAACGGGATCCGCACGCCCGCGTCGTTGAAGCCGAAGGCCTGCGCCGTCGCCGCCATCCGCTCCACCCCGACCTTGACCCCCAGCTTGGCGAACACCGTGTTGCAGGACCACTCGAACGCCTTGCGCAGCGGGACGTCCCGGCAGCCCTTGGACGCGTTCGTCAGCGAGGTCCTGGTGCCCGGCAGACGGTACGGATCCGGGGACTTCGTCCGCTTGTCCAGGTCCTCGACCACGCCCGCGTCCAGGGCCGCCGCCGCGGTCACCACCTTGAAGGTCGAACCCGGCGGATAGGTCTTGCGCACCGCCCGGTTGAGCATCGGCTTGTCCGGATCGCGGTTCAGCGACTTCCAGGACCTTGGCACCGCCGAGCCGTTCCCGGACAGCACCGACGGGTCGTACGACGGGCCGGAGACGAGGGCCAGGATCCGCCCGGTGGCCGGCTCCAGGGCGGCGACCGCGCCCTTGCGTCCGGCCAGCGCCTCGAACGCCGCCTCCTGCGCGCCGGGGTGCAGGGTGGTGACGACGTCGCCGCCGGGGTTGCGGTCGCGGGTGGTGGCGCCCTTCCACAGCGGGAACGGCGACAGCAGCGGGTTCGTGCCCGCCAGGACGCCGTCCTCGGAGTGCTCCAGGAACGTCGTGCCGTACACCTGCGAGGCGAAGCCGGTGACGGGGGCGTACATCGGGCCGTTGGTGTACGTGCGCTCGTAGCGGAGGTGTTCGCCGGTGTCGTGGGAGCCGGTGACCGGTTCGCCGCCGACCAGGATGTCGCCGCGCGGCTGCCCGTACCGGGAGATCGTGGGGCGGCGGTTGGCGATGTTGTCGTCGTAGGACGGCGCCTCGAAGACCTGGATGCGGGTGGCGTTCACCAGCAGCGCGGCCAGCAGCAGGGCGCAGAAGAAGGCGGCGTGCCGGATGTGCCGGGTCATCGGACCGCCTCCGTACGGGCGTCGCGTTCCGTCGCCACGGCGGCCTCCTCGCCCTTGGGAACGCCGAGCCGACTGCGCGACTTGTCGCTCAGCCGGATCAGCAGCGCCACGATCGCCCAGTTGGTCACCACCGACGAGCCGCCCTGCGCCAGGAACGGCATCGCCATGCCGGTCAGCGGGATCAGGCCCGTCACCCCGCCCGCGATCACGAACACCTGGAGCGCCACGATCGAGGCCAGCCCGACCGCGAGCAGCCGGCCGAAGGGGTCGCGCAGGGCGAGGCCCGCCCGGTAGCCGCGCTCCACCAGCAGGCCGTAGAGGAGGAAGATCGCCGACAGGCCCGCCAGACCCAGCTCCTCCCCGGCCGTCGCCAGGATGAAGTCCGACTTGACCGCGAAGCCGATCAGGATCGAGTGGCCGAGGCCAAGGCCGCTGCCGAGGATGCCGCCCGCCGCGAAGGCGAACAGCGACTGGGACAGCTGGTTGGGGCCCTCGCCCGCCTCGATCGACGCGAACGGGTGCTGCCAGTCCTCGACCCTGCTGTGCACATGCGGCTCCAACTGCCCGACGGCCACCGCGCCGAGCGCCGCGAGCAGCAGGCCGAGCGCGATCCAGCCGGTGCGGCCGGTGGCGACGTACAGCAGCACCACGAACAGGCCGAAGAACAGCAGCGAGGTGCCCAGATCCCGTTCGAGGACCAGCACACCCACGCTCAGCAGCCAGATGGCGACGATCGGACCCAGGACGCGCCCGGTCGGCAGTTGCAGCCGCTCGACCCCTAAGACCCGACGGCCCGTGTAGGCCAGCGCACTGCGGTTGGCGGCCAGATACGCCGCGAAGAACACCGCGAGCAGCACCTTCGCGAACTCGCCGGGCTGGATGGAGAATCCGGCGATCCGGATCCAGATGCGGGCGCCGTTCACGGACGGGAAGAAGATCGGCAGGGTGAGCAGCATGAGAGCGGCGACGACACAGACGTAGGCGTAGCGCTGGAGCACGCGATGGTCGCGCAGCAGGAGGACGACCATGATGAACAGCGCCACCCCCAGCGTGGACCACACGAGTTGGGTGGGCGCCGCCAGGTCGTCCGGCGTCTCCAGGTCGAGCCGGTAGATCAGGACCAGGCCGAGGCCGTTGAGCAGCACACCGATCGGCAGCAGCAGCGGGTCGGCGCAGGGGGCGCGCAGCCGCACGGCCAGATGCGCGACCAACGCGAGTACGCCGAGTCCGGCGCCGTAACCGGCGGCGCCGGGCGGGACGGTGCCGAGTTTGGCGAGGCCGACCGCGCAGTAGCCGTACACGGAGAGCAGGACGGCCACGACGATGAGGGCCAGTTCGATGCCACGGCGCCGGGGGAGAGGCACGGCGGGAGCGGGGGCGTCCGCTGCCACCAGGGTGGTTCCGGCCTTGGTCATGTCCGGAACCTACCCAATAGTGCGTCTTATGTGCCTTATGGCGCTCAGCACCAGCGCGGCGCGGACCCGAGCTCGCAGCCGCCCCGCACCGACGGGACCGCTATCGCAGCGTCAGCTCGGCCACGGCCCCGCCATCAGCCGCATTGGAGAACGCCAGCCGCGCCCCCAGGACCTCCGCCTGCCCCAACGCGATGGTCAGCCCCAGCCCATGCCCCTTGGCCCCGCCCTCCGTACGAAACCGCTGAGGCCCATGCGCGACGAGATACCCCGGATAGCCCACACCGTGATCCCGCACAGTCACCACGGGCCCGTCCACCGTCAGCACCACGGGCCCACGCCCGTGCTTGTGCGCATTCGCCACCAAGTTCCCCAGCACCCGCTCCAACCGCCGCCGATCCGTCTCCACCACGACATCCCGCACGACAACGACCTCGGCCTCGGTCCCGGACGCCCGAACCACCCGCTCGGCCAGCGCGGCGAGCGGCTCGGTGTCCAGCTCCACCCGCTCCCGCCCGGTGTCCAGCCGCGAGATCTCCAGCAGGTCCTCGGTCAGTGTCCGCAACGCGGCCACCCGGTCCCGCACCAACTCCGTCGGCCGCCCGGGCGGCAGCAGTTCGGCCGCCGCGTGCAACCCCGTCAACGGCGTCCGCAGCTCATGCGCCACGTCCGCCGTGAACCGCTGCTCGGACAGCAGCTTGCTCTGCAGCGACGACGCCATGGAGTCCAGCGCCGCGGCGACCGCGGCCACCTCGTCCTGCGGCCGGCTCGGATCCTGCGTACGGGGATCATCGACCCGCGCGTCCAGGTCGCCCCCGCTGATCCGCCGGGCCACCTGGGCGGTGGTGTGCAGCCGTCGCGTCACCCGCGTCACCGCGAACGCGCCCACCAGCAGCGTCGCCCCGATCGCCAGCCCCGAGGACCACAGGATCGCCCGGTCCAGGCCGTCGATGGTGCGGGTCTGCTGCGAGTAGTCGACCTCGACCGCGAGCACCCGCTCGCTGTCGACCGGCCCCGCCGCCCACATCGTGGGCCGCCCCTCGTGCTCGGCGACCATCGTGCCGCGTTCCCCGGCCACCGCCAGCGCCCGCAGCTGCTCGGGCAGCCCCGGCGGATCGAGGGCGACGCTATGCCCGAGGGTGTCCCCGGCCTCGAACGCCTCGGTCGCGTCCGCCAGCCGGGACAGGGCACGGTCGCGGGCCTCGCCGACGGTCTGGTTGGTCACCGAGACGTGCACGAGGATGCCGAGCAGCGCGGCGAGCGCACAGCACATCACCGTGATGAAGACGGCGGCCTTCACGGCGAGGGTGCCGGCCCACTGGGGGAGCGCGAGCCTCATGGCGTGCTCGCAGCGGACGGGGACGAGGCGGACCGCGAGGGCGACACGGAGGACGAGGGGGAGGGCGACGGGGAGCGGCCCGACGGCGAGGGGTGCGGTGTCTTCGTGGTCTTCGTGTGCGGACCGGTGCGCAGCATCTCGTCGTGGGTGAGCAGCATCGCCTTCTGGTCGGCGTCCCACGTCCACTGGAGCCGGTACTCGTACCCGGCGACCTCCGACGGCGAGCGGATGATCACCGACCGTCCGGCCAGTTCGACGCCGCTGACGGCGTCGTCCCACCCCATCACCTGCACGAGCCTGCGCTTCTCGACGGTATAGACGCGCACCGCGGTCGTCCTGCCGGGCATCAGCCGGAAGCCCACCGTCATCTCGGGGTGCCCGTCGCCGGTCAGGTCCCGGTAGTACGGCTGGAGCACCGGGCACCTGCCGCGCCCGGCTCCCTTGCCGCACTCGGCCATCAGCCGGCCGGTCTGCTTGTACGTCCCGTTGTCGCCGTCGTAGTCCCCCGGGCTCTGGGCGATCTCCTTGCGGACGACCGCCACCGGATCCACGTCGAGGATGTCGTTCCCGGGGACGGTGACGCCCTTGACGACCTCCCGGTTCACCTCGCCGATCTCATACGCCGGCCTGGACGCCGGCGTCAGCTCCGGCCACAGCTTGTCCGGGCTCACCGCGGTCTCGGTCGGGCCCGCGCCCTGGAGTCCCCCGGCGTCACCGCAGGCCGTGGCGACCGCCAGCACCAGTGCGACAAGGGCACTACGCGCGGCGAAGCGCGTGGGGCGGTTGCGGGGCACGGTTCTCCTGGTGCTGGTGCTGGTGCTGGTGCTGGTGGTCGGCCCGTACACACTATTCGTACGGAAGTCCTTTTTGCGCACTCGGTGGGCGGACGGGCGACACGGCTACTCGGCGAGTTCCTCCAGGAGACGGGCGGTCGACAGACCGGCCCGGAGGTACTCGACGAACAGCTCGTTGTGCAGCGCCCACGGAGAGCGGCGGGAGCGTATCAGCCGGATCGCCCGCTCGACGGAGTGGTTCCGACGGATCAGGGCGTGGGCCACGACCAGCCCCGAGCGGTTGTACCCGTGGTAACAACGGACGAGGACCCTTCGGCCCTCGTCCAGTGCCTCGCACGCCGCCTCGGCCAGCCGTATCACCCCCGCGAGCTGGGTACCGTCCAGCGGCCCGTCGGGAATGGGCCACACATGATGCTCGACGCCGGGATCGGGCCCGTGGCCGGGCAGCCGCAGCAGAGTCTGCACGAGATCGAACTCGTCCTGTACGACGGCGAACTCCAGTTGTCCCGCACGCCCCCGGAACTCGTGACCGCCCATCCACAGGCCGGGCACGATCTCGCTCCACGGGCTGTCCGGAGCCGGTACGTCGGGTTGCTTCCTGCGGGTACGCAACGGCGCCTCCCCAACCACCCCTCCCGGGGGGTCTGCCCAACTCCTCTCAAAGGTAACCAGGTTCTTGCCCGCGCAGCACCCTGCCTGTTCCCATGGTCAGTGGGGTGATGGTGCATGAGCGGACTGCGCGTCATACCGACCTGGCGGCAGGGCCAGGAACGGCTCTACGTCTGCCTCCGGGACGGGCGGAACATCGCCTGGTACGACCGTGAGGCGGCCCGGATCAACCTGCTCAGCGAGGACCGCAGGGAGGATGTGCTGGAGGTGCTCGGCCCCTTCGTCACCGGCCCGGTGACCGTGGGCCCGCCGCCGGTCCCCACCCCGGCCGAACTGGCCCGGCTGACCCTCCACCCGGACGACGACCTCGCGCCGAACCGTCCCGGCGAGGCGCTCCTGGTGGCCCTGGACCGGGATCCCGGCCCCACGCACCGGCTGCGGCGTCCCGATCCGCGCCGGCGTGCGCTGACCGCCGAGCAGACGGTCGGCGAGGCCCTGGACCGGCTCGACGGCGCCGGGTGGCACGCGCTGCACTCCATCCCGCTGCCCGGCGGTGACCGCATCCACCACCTGGTGATCGGGCCCGGCGGGCTCTTCGCGCTGCACGTCCTGTACGCCCGTAAGCAGAAGGTGACGATCGCCGACCCGATGGTCTCCCTCGGCCGCCGCGAACCGCACCCCCTCCTGCGCCGCGTCCGTGCCGACGCGGACCGGGCCTCCTATGCCCTGACCGCCGAGGTCCACCCGGTCCTCGCCCTGGTCGCACCCTCCGACGTGGCGATCCCGGGGCCGGTGCGGGAGGTACGGGTGCTGCGGGATACGGAGGTGGAGGGGCTGGCTCGGCTGGGCGGGGTGCTGAAACCGGCGGATGTGGAGGCGCTGCATGCGATGGCAAGGGACCGGAGGATCTGGAACGCCGGCTAGCTCCAGCCCGTCCGGCGTTTGAGGACGAGGCCCTCTCGGGGCCGACGGGGGTCCGGGGGGCGGAGCCCCCTGGCGGGGTCGAAGGGGCGGAGCCCCTTCTGGGGGTCCCCCCTCTGGGGGAGGGACGGGTAGGCGCGGCGGGGGCGAGGAAACTCACGGCAACGGACCCGCCCGCCCCGCGTCCAGCAGCGGGGCGAGCAAATCGCCGTAGTCCTGTAGCCGCGGCGCCAGATCCGGCGCCAGGAAGGTCAGGCCGGCGGGGGCCCGGCAGTCCTCCACCTCCTCCCACGTCACCGGCGCGGAAACCGTCGGCTCAGCCCGCGCCCGCAGGGTGTACGGCGTCGCCGTCGTCTTACGGGCGGCATTCTGGCTCCAGTCGACGAACACCTTGCCGGGCCGCAGGCTCTTCGTCATCCGGTGGATCGCGAGCCGGGGCATGGCCTTCTCGGCCTCCACGGCGAGTTCCTTGGCGTACTCGGAAGCCTGCTCGGACGGGGCGGGCCGGATCGCCGCGGTGAGATGCAACCCCTTCGAACCGGAGGTCTTGGCGTACGCCTCGATGCCGTCGGCGGCCAGCCGTTCCCGCAGCCAGAGGGCCACCTCGCAGCACTCGACGACGGTCGCTGGTGAGCCGGGGTCGAGGTCGAAGACCAGCCGGTCGGCCTCGCCGGGCGCGTCGATCACCCACTGGGGCGTATGGAACTCGGTGACGAGGTTGGCGGCCCACATCAGGCTCGCGAGGTCCTGCACGAACACCATGCGCGCCGGCCCCTCGACGCGGGGCACTTCCGCGGTGGTGACCCACTCGGGGGTGCCCGGCGGGACGTTCTTGGTGAAGAACACCTGGCCGTCCGGCCCGTCCGGGTAGCGGAGGAAGGACACCGGCCGATCCCGCAGGTGCGGCAGCAGGACGTCGGCGGTGGTGGCGTAGTAGTGCAGCACCTCGCCCTTGGTGAAGCCGGTCGCCGGATACAGCACCTTCTCCAGGTTGCTGAGCGCGAGCCGTCGCCCCTCCACCTCTGTGATCGGCGTCATACCATGAGAATTCCAGAATTTATGGTGCATGTCCGGGCTAACTGCGTGAACCGATCGAAAGGGTGCTGCACGTGCGATCCATATGGAACGGCGCCATCTCGTTCGGCCTGGTCAGCATCCCGATCAAGGTGGTGAACGCGACCGAGAGCCACTCGATCTCCTTCCGCCAGATCCACCTGGAGGACGGCGGCCGCATTCGCTACCGCAAGGTCTGCGAGCTGGACGACCGTGAGGTCGGCCAGTCGGAGATCGGCAAGGGGTACGAGGACGCGGACGGCACGATCATCCCGATCACGGACGAGGACCTTGCCCACCTGCCGCTCCCGACCGCGAAGACGATCGAGATCGTGGCGTTCGTGCCGGCCGACCGGATCGACCCGCTCCACATGGACAGCGCGTACTACCTCGCCGTGGGCGGGGCGCCGGCGGCGAAGCCGTACACCCTGCTGCGGGAGGCGCTGAAGCGCAGCCAGAAGGTGGCGATCGCGAAGTTCGCGCTCCGGGGCCGTGAGCGGCTCGGCATGCTGCGGGTGGTCGGTGACGCCATCGCCATGCACGGTCTGCTGTGGCCGGACGAGGTGCGCGAGCCCGAGGGCGTCGCCCCGGACACGAAGGTCACGGTGAACGACAAGGAACTGGACCTCGCGGACGCCCTGATGGACACCCTCGGCGAGGTCGACCTCGCCGAATTGCACGACGAGTACCGCGAGGCCGTGGAGGAGGTCGTCGCAGCGAAGGCCGCCGGAGAGGCGCCGCCGGAGGCTCCCGAACCGGCGCGGGGCGGCAAGGTCCTCGACCTGATGGCGGCCCTGGAGAACAGCGTTCGGGCGGCCAAGGAGTCGCGTGGCGAGGAGCCGGCCGGGGAGGCGGCGGGGAAGGCGGAGGGTGAGGTCAGACGCCTGCCCCAGCGCAAGTCGGCCAGGGCGGCCCCCAAGCAGGCGGCCGGCAAGAAGTCGACGGCGGCCAAGAAGACGGCGGCGAAGAAGACGGCGTCCGCGGCCAAGAAGTCGACCTCGAAGACGGCTCAGGGAGCGAAGAAGACGACAGCGAAAAGCACAGCGAAGAGCGCCGCGAAGAAGACCCCGGCCAAGAAGGCGACCTCGCGCAAGCGCACGGCGTGACGGGCGGCGCCCGGAGCCCGGGGCGGCCCGCCCCTCAACGCCGTTGTTGCCCTGGCACCCGCCGCAACGCCAGCACCGCGTTGTGCCCCCCGAACCCGAACGAGTTGCTGAGCACCAGATCCCCGTCCTCGGGCAACGCCCGGGGCGCCCCCCTCACCACATCCAGGTCGATGGCGTCATCGACCTCCCCGCACCCCACGGTCGGCGGCACCACCCCGTGGTGCAGCGTCAGTGCGGCGGCGACCGCCTCGACTCCGCCAGCGGCTCCCTGCAGATGCCCCAGGTGTCCCTTGAGCGCGGTGACCGGGACGGACCGTCGGCCGAGCACCGCCCGCAGCGCGCCCGCCTCCGCGAGGTCGCCCTCGATCGTCGCCGTGGCATGTGCGTTCACGTGGATGACGGCACCGGCATCGCTCCCGGCGTCCCGCAGGGCCCGGCGCACGGCGAGGGCGATGCCGTTGCCGGACGGGTCGGGGGCGGCCATGTGGTGGGCGTCGGCGGACAGGCCCCACCCGGCGGCCTCGCAGTAGATCCGTGCCCCGCGCGCCCGGGCGTGCTCCTCGGCCTCCAGTACGAGGATCCCGGCACCCTCTCCGTTGACGAAGCCGCCCCGGTCCTTGGCGAAGGGACGGGAGGGCGAACCGTCGGCGAGATCGCTGTCGGCCAGCGCCCGCATCGCGGCGAAGGACGCCATGATCGCCGGCGTGACGACCGCTTCGGCGCCGCCCGCCAGCGCGATGTCGACGCGCCCGTACCGTATGCGGTCGATCGCCTGCCCTATGGCCTCGGTCCCCGACGCGCACGCACTCGTCACGGTCCGGGCCTCCCCGGTGATGTGCAGATCCAGCGAGACCTGGGAGGCGGCCTGGGAGGGCACGGTCATGGGAGTGGTGAGCGGCGAGACCGCACGCGGCCCCTTCTCCCGCAACCTCCGGTCCCCGCCCACCAGCACGGACGCGTCCCCGAGGATGGCCCCCAGGCTCACCCCCACCCGCGCCGGATCGACCCCGCTCTCTCGCGTACCGCCCTCGGCGAACCCGGCGTCGGCCCACGCCTCCCGGGCGGCCAGCACCCCTAACTGCGCCGCCCGGTTCATCCGTCGCGCCCATGGCCGGGGCAGCAGCCGAGCGGGATCCACGGGTACGACCCCCGCGATCCGCACCGGCAGCCCCTCGAACTCCTCGCCCGCCAACTCCCGTATCCCGTGCCGCCCGTCGAGCAGCCCCTGCCACAACTCCCGGCACCCCACCCCGAGTGGTGTGAGCGCCCCGAGTCCGGTGACGACGACCTTGCGGGGCGTGGACTCGGCGGACTCGCTCATCTGCATGTCCCCTCTGGTGGTTGAAAGGGAAACATGCCCAGTTTTCTCATCACTTGCACGTCCGTTCGACGTGCCCAGGCGCACCCGTCACAGCAGCCGTGACGTGAGGAACGCGAGCAACTCCTCCTTGCGCGGGTTGAGATAGAAGTGGTTCCCCTGGAAGGCGCGGACGTCCAGGCCCTCCGTCGTGATGTCCGACCACGAGGAGAGACTCTCGACAGGGCACACGGGGTCGCGGTCGCCTCCGCAGGCCGTGACGGGAATGCCCAGCCGGTGCAGGTGAGCCGGGCGGTACGCCGCCAGGAGCCCGAAGTCCGCGCGCAGCGCCGGCATGATCACGGGCCGCAGCTCGGGGTGGTCGTAGACGGCCGCGCCCTCGGGGTCCAGCAGGCGGACGTGGTCCAGGATCTCGGTGTCGGTCGGGGCCGGGGCGGGTGCCAGCTCCTGCGGGAGGCGGGGCCTGGGCCGGCCCGACACGATCAGGTGGGTGAGGGTGCGGCCGGGGGCGTCCTGCAGGCGACGAGCCACCTCGTACGCCACCGACGAACCCATGCTGTGCCCGAAGAGCGCCAACGGCAGGTCGTCCGCCGTCTCGTGCAGCAGGGCCGTCGTGATCGCGTCCGCCAGCTCCTCCATCGTGGTCGGGTACGGATCGCGCAGGCGGTCCTGGCGGCCCGGGTACTGCGCGGACATGACCTCGATCTCCGGTGGCGTCAGCGTCGCCCAGTCACGGAAGGAGACCGCCGCTCCGCCCGCGTGCGGGAAGCACACCAGCCGGATCTTCGCCCCGGGCGCGCGCACGCCCCGGAACCATCGGGTTCGTATGTCCTGGGTCGTCATGTCCCTCATTGTGATCGGTCCGTGGAGCCCTCCGTGGAACGGTCCGGTGGTTCACCGATGGACTGGCCTCACCAACTGCCCGTTCCCTAGGATGTGTTGTCGGTGAGGTGATCTCCTCGGCCGGCCTGCCCCTGGGGGAACGATGGAGCCTGGAAAGCAGCTGTCCACGTCGATCGATGCCACGGTTCCGACCGCCGCGCGCATGTACGACTACTACCTCGGCGGCAAGGACAACTACGCCTCCGATCGAGCCGCCTGCGAGCAGTTGGACAAGGTCGTCCCCAGCACCCGCGCCCTCGCGCTGAACAACCGGCGCTTCCTGCAGCGGGTGGTCGGGACGCTGGCCCAGGACTACGGCATCCGGCAGTTCCTGGACCACGGCTCCGGCCTGCCCACCCAGAACAACGTCCACCAGGTCGCGCAGTCCGTCGACCCGTCCTCGCGCGTGGTCTACGTCGACAACGACCCGATGGTCCTGGTCCACGGCCGTGCCCTGCTCGACCAGAACGACAACACCGCCGTCATCCACGCCGACATGCGCGAGACCGACGCCATCTTCTCCCACGCGGACACCGAGCGCCTGATCGACCTCTCGCAGCCGGTAGCCGTGCTGTTCAACTCGGTGTTCCACTGCATCCCCGACAGCGACACCGACGGCCCGCTCGCGGTGGCCCGCCGGGTGCGCGAGCGCCTCGCGCCCGGCAGCTTCATGGTGATGTGCCAGCTGGTCAGCGAGGACCCCGAGGTCCGCAAGTTCGTCACCGACTTCATGGACCAGGCGACGCAGGGACACTGGGGCCGGGTGCGCGAGGAGAAGGACGTCGCGGAGTACTTCGAGGGTCTGGAGATCCTCGAACCCGGTCTGGTCGAGGTCTCCACCTGGCGCCCCGACACCGAGGTGGCGCCGCGCCAGCTCACCCAGGAGTGGATCGAGTTCGGCGGCGTGGGCCGGCTCCCGTAGGAGTTCAGGTCGTCGGGGAGTACCGGGCCTTCGTCTCGCACAGCCGCTCCAGCGACTCGCGTGGGTTGAGGGCCTCGTCGCCCAGTCGGTCCAGGGCGATCCGGTACTCCTCCGTCTCGTCCTGGTCCTCCAGGAAGGCGGCGCTCTTGATGTGCTCCAGATAGACGATGTCGGGCAGATCGACGCCGCCGAAGCGCAGATAGGTGACGGGGATGGCGGGCGCGGACGCGTTGGTCACGTCCAGCGGAACGATCTGCACGGTCACATGGGGGAGCCGGGCCATCTCCTCCAGGTACTCCAGCTGCTCGCGCATCACCTCACGGCTGCCCAGCACCCGCAGCAGCACCGACTCGTCGACGATCGCCCACAGCCGGGGCCCGTCCGCGCGTTGCAGCAGCTCCCGTCGGCGCATCCGCAGCTCCACCCGCCGCTGCACCTCACGGGCCGGTGCCGAGGGCAGCCCGCGCTCCACCACGGCCCGGGTGTAGGCCTCGGTCTGCAACAGGCCCGGAACGTACTGCAGTTCAAAGGTACGGATGGCCGTCGCGGCCTCCTGCAGCCCGACCAGCCGGTCGAACCACTCCGGCATCAGCCGCTTGTCGTAGCGCTGCCACCAGCCCGGCTCACCGGCGCGTTGCAGCAACTGCAGCAGCACCGAGGCCTCGTATTCCTCGGCCTGGTACAGCTCCAGCAGTGCGCGGATGTCGCCCTCCGTGGGCGGCCGGCGGCCCTTGCCCGCCTCGATGCGCGACAGCTTCGCGGGGCTGAACCCGGCGGCGCGGGCGGCCTGGTCCTGGGAGAGACCGAAGTCCTCGCGAATACCCGCGAGCTGCACGCCGACCAGCATCTTCAGCAGGGTCGGCGCGGGCTCGGTGCGGGTCAGATACGGTTCGAGGCGGGAGATACGAGGTGACTCGACGGACATCCTGACTCCCCGTAGACCGGCATACGACAGACCGCATTATCGCATCCCGCCGCCTCGTGGCGCCGGAACCGCGGGAAATGAGGGAGTCAACTTCCGTTTCCCGGCGGCTCTTTGCCCCCGTGCGGGGGTCGTGGAGGTCAGGGTCGGACCAGGTGGTCGAACTCTCCCTCCTTCGCGCCGGCCAGGAAGGCGGCGATCTCGGCGGGCGTGTAGACGAGGGCCGGTCCGTCGGGATGGCGGGAGTTGCGCATCGCGACGCTGCCGTCGCCCAGGGAGGCCACCTCGACGCAGTTGCCCTCGGCATTGCTGTGCCGGCTCTTGATCCAGCGGACGCTCAACGAGCTTGCCCGTACGCCGTTCGGTGCTGTTGGCACTGCACTCTCCTTGCTCACGTTCCGCCACG
Source organism: Streptomyces sp. cf386 (assembly GCF_900103585.1). Lineage (GTDB taxonomy): Bacteria > Actinomycetota > Actinomycetes > Streptomycetales > Streptomycetaceae > Streptomyces. The sequence goes on along the minus strand of NZ_FNHV01000006.1, from coordinate 146,455 downwards.
CGTACGCCCCGCAGCCCCGGCGGGCCCGGACCGCACCACGTGCTCTGCGTCGGCACCGCGCGCGCAATTTCCCGTGAAATTGCACGGAGGCGCCGTCGGCGTGGATAATAGTCCGTGGCGTCAACTGCTGCTCAGCCACCTCGTCCTGACCGTGTATCAGGGAGACGTTGTGTCCTTACCTGCGTACGAAGGGCTTCGACTGCCCGGTAGCGCCGCGTCACGCGAGGGGCTGACCGTCTCGCCGGAAGCGCGCCCCGGCACCCCGGGCCGGCAGCATCTCGCCAAGTCCGATGCCCCGCACACCCCGCCCCGCTCGGTCGCTCTGCGCCTCACCGGTGGCGAACAGGACTGCGGCCGGGCCCGCGACTTCGTCCGTCGCACCCTCGGCGCATGGGCGCTGGACCACTGCGGCGACGACGCCCTCATGGTGGTCACCGAACTCGCCGCCAACGCCGTACTGCACGGCGTATCGCACTCCGCGGCGCGCTCCTCGGCCCGTACCGCGACGCACTGCGCGAACCGCGCGGACCGTTCCCCGGCCTACGGCGAGGCCGAGATCTGGCTGCGGCTCAGCCTCCGCCGCCCGGCCCACCTCGTCTGCGCGGTCACCGACCCCTGCGACAGGCTGCCCGTGTACCCGCACGCGAGCGACCCCCTCGACGAGCACGGCCGGGGGCTGCGGATCATCGACGCCCTGTCCGAGCACTGGGGTTGGACCCGGCGGCAGCCCATGGGCAAGACGGTCTGGGCGATGCTTCCGACCGGCCGGTCGGTCTGAGTCGCGCATCGTCCCTGCTCCAGCGCGGGCACGGGACATTTTCACGATGAGCACAGAGGGGCTACGCGTTCTCCTTAGTTAAGGTCTTCCGGCCGTGTTGTATTTGTTGCGCGGGTCTGCGACTGCTGCCCGACTCGACAGAGCCTGACGGCAAATGACCCGCGAAAGGATCGGCATTGTGACGCGCAGTCCCGCCGAAAACGATCACCTGCCGATCTATGAGGACCTGGTCCGCGAACGCGGAGACGTCGTGGCGGCGGCACAGATAGCGGCCGCACACACCCAGAACCAGGCGACGGAACTGCTGGGCCCCGAGGAACTGCTGGGCGCCGCGGAGCCGAACCGCTGGGACGGACCGACGGGGCACCAGCACCAGGCCCAGCATCAGCACCAGGCCCAGCACCAGCGCCAGATTCCCTCCGCCTTCGGATAGGCGGCCGCCCGCCGCGTTCGATCAGGCGGCGCTCCCCGCGCGGCCGGCCAGGTCCAGCGCGATGTCGGTGATCATGTCCTCCTGGCCGCCGACCATGCCCCGCCGGCCGACCTCGACCAGGATGCTGCGGGTGTCGAGGCCGTAACGGGCGGCGGCCGTCTCCGCGTGGCGCAGGAAGCTGGAGTACACGCCCGCGTAGCCGAGGCTGAGGGTCTCGCGGTCCACCCGTACCTCGCGGTCCTGCAGCGGTCGTACGAGATCGTCGGCGGCGTCCATCAGCGGGAACAGGTCGCAGGCGTGCTCCCAGCCCATGAGGTCGGCGACCGCGACGAAGGCCTCCAGGGGACAGTTGCCCGCGCCGGCGCCCTGGCCGGCGAGGGAGGCATCGACCCGTACCGCGCCGCTCTCGACGGCGACGACCGTGTTGGCGACGCCCAGGGCGAGGTTGTGGTGGGCGTGGATGCCGAGCTCGGTCGCCGGGTCGAGGACGTCGCGGTATGCGCGGAAGCGGTCGCGGACGCCGTCCATGGTGAGACGGCCGCCGGAGTCGGTGACGTAGACGCAGTGGGCGCCGTAGGACTCCATCAGCTTGGCCTGGCGGGCGAGTTCGGCCGGTTCGGCCATGTGGGACATCATCAGGAACCCGGCGACGTCCATGCCCAGGTCGCGGGCTGCGGCGATGTGCTGGGCGGAGATGTCGGCCTCGGTGCAGTGGGTGGCGACCCGGACGCTGCGGATGCCGAGGGCGTGCGCCCGCCTGAGGTCGTGCAGGGTGCCGATGCCGGGCAGCAGCAGGGTGGTGGGGACGGCGTGCGTGGCGGCGTCCACCACGGCCTCGATCCACTCCCAGTCGGTGTGGGCGCCGACGCCGTAGTTGATGCTGGAGCCCGCCAGGCCGTCGCCGTGCGCGATCTCGATGGCGGCCACGCCCGCCGTGTCCAGGGCGGCGGCGATCGCGCGGGCCTGGTCGACGGTGTAGCGGTGCCGGATGGCGTGCATGCCGTCCCTCAGGGTGACGTCCTGGACGTAGAGCCTGGTCACTTGGCTGCCTCCAAGCCACGGTGGGCGGCCATGCGTTCCGCGGTGCGCAGCGCGGCCGAGGTCATGATGTCGAGGTTTCCGGCGTAGGCCGGGAGGTAGTGGGCGGCGCCCTCGACCTCCAGGAAGACGGACACCTTCAGGGGGTCGGACGCGTCCGGGGCGAGGCTGCGCAGGGGGTCGTCCGCCGTCACCCGGTCGAACTGGACCTTCTGCTTGAGCCGGTAGCCGGGCACGTACGCCTGGACGCGGCCCACCATCTCCTCGACCGACGCGGTGACGGCCGTCTCGTCGCAGTCGGAGACCAGGCAGTGCACGGTGTCCCGCATGATCAGCGGGGGTTCGGCCGGGTTGAGGACGATGATCGCCTTGCCGCGGGCGGCGCCGCCGACCTTCTCGATGGCCGAGGAGGTGGTCTCGGTGAACTCGTCGATGTTCGCCCGGGTGCCGGGCCCGGCGGAGCGGGAGGCGATGGACGCGACGATCTCGCCGTAGTGGACGGGGGTGACGGCGCCCACCGCGGCGACGATCGGGATCGTGGCCTGGCCGCCGCAGGTGACCATGTTGACGTTCGGGGCGTCGAGATGGGCGTCGCCGTTGACCGGCGGGACGACGTACGGGCCGACGGCGGCCGGGGTGAGGTCGACGAGGGTACGGCCCAGCGGGCGCAGCACCTCCTCGTGGTGGCGGTGGGCGCCGGCCGAGGTGGCGTCGAAGACGAACTCGACGTCGGCGAACTCGTCCAGCTTCACCAGCCCCTCGACGCCCTCGTGGGTCGTGGCCACCTTCAGGCGCCGGGCGCGGGCCAGGCCGTCGGAGTCCGGGTCGATGCCGGCCAGGGCGGCGATCTCCAGGCTCTCCGACAGACGCAGGACCTTGATCATGAGGTCGGTGCCGATGTTGCCGGAACCGATGATGGCGACCTTGGTGCTCATCGCTGCTCTCCTTCCGGTTCCGGGGCGAACGTGACACGTACGGAGCCGAGCTCGGAGATGTGCGCCTCGAACACGTCGCCCGGGGTGGCGGGTGTCATCGGGCCCAGGGCGCCGGTCAGCACCAGGTCGCCGGCGCGCAGCGGGTCGCCGCGCTCGGCGAGGGCCGAGGCCAGCCAGACCGCCGCGTTGAGGGGGCTGCCGAGGCAGGCGGCGCCGGTGCCCTCGGAGGCGATCGCGCCCTTGCGTGTCATGGCCATCGTGGCCGCGCGCAGGTCGACCCGGGTGAGCGGTACGGGGGTGCCGCCCAGGACGTACAGACCGCAGGAGGCGTTGTCGGCGACGGTGTCGACGAGGGAGATGTCCCAGCCGGCGATGCGGCTGTCGACGATCTCCAGGGCGGGCAGCGCGAAGTCGACGGCACGGAGCACGTCGACGACCGTGCACTCCCGGTCCGGCAGATCGCGGCCCAGCACGAGCGCGACCTCGGCCTCCACCTTGGGCTGGAGCAGCCGCCCGACGGGCACCTCGCCGCCGTCCGGCACCGCCATGTCGGCGAACAGGGCGCCGAAGTCGGGCTGGTCCACGCCGAGTTGGCGCTGGACGGCCGGTGAGGTCAGACCGATCTTGCGGCCGACGATCCGGCGCCCGGCGTCCAGTGCGCGCCGGACGTTCAGCTGCTGCACGGCGTATGCGGTCTCCAGGTCGCCGCCGCCGTCGAACAGGTCGCGCACGGGCGGGCAGGCGACGCCGGTGCGGGTCGCCTCCGCCAGTACGTCGGCGGCCTTGACCACGGCCGGTGGGGCGCCGTCCGGACGGTCGGCGCTGTCGAGCACGGTCGACACGGGTGCCTCCAGGGGAGTAGGGGCGTAGCGGGGGAGCGGGGGCTTGCGATGTGCCGCCCTGTGACGTCCGGTATAGACGCCGAGCCCGCGATGGGCCAAAGTCTGTTCCGTGGTACGGAACAATGTGGGCGGCAGCATGCTGGACAAGGCCGCGACGATCCTGGAGTCCTTCAGTCCGAGCGGTGGATCGTTCCGCCTCTCGGAACTTTCGGAGCGCACCGGCCTGCCCAAGCCGACGGTCCACCGGCTGGCGGCGGACCTGGTGCGGCTGGGCTGGCTGGAGCGCTCAGGCCCCCATTACCGGCTCGGCGCGAAGCTCTTCGAGCTCGGCTCGCTCGTCCCGCACCGGCTCGATCTGCGCGAGACGGCCCTGCCGTTTCTGCAGGACCTGTTCGAGGCCACCCGCGAGACCGTCCACCTCGGCGTGCGTGAGGGCATGGAGGTGGTCTACCTCGAACGCATCCACGGCCACGAGGCCCTGCAACTGCCCTCCCGCATCGGCGGCAGCCTGCCGCTGAGCTGCACCGGTGTGGGCAAGGCACTGCTCGCCTTCTCCGGCCCCGAGCTGACCGAGGAACTGCTGTCCCGCCCGCTGCCGAGCCTCACACCCCGCTCCATCACCGATCCGGCGCGGCTGCGCATGGCCCTGGAGAAGATCCAGGTCTCCGGCCTCGCCTACGAGGAACAGGAGGCCGCGCCGGGCGTGGCCTGCATCGCGGCCCCCGTGTTCGCGGGCGGCACCACGGTCGCCGCCCTCTCGGTGGCCGTCCCCCGCGCACGCTTCAGCCCGGCCCAGCTCGCGCCTGCGGTACGGACGGCGGCGCTGGGGTTGTCGCGAGTGCTGCGGGCGGGGGCCTGAGTCGGGTGGTCGGGCGGGGGTGAGGTGGGTGCCGGGGTGTGGGTCCCGGGACGGCCGGGCAGTGCGAGGCGGGTCTCTGTGTGCGGGTACCTCGGGCGGACGGGCGGTCCGTGTGAGGCGTGGGCCTGCGCGCGGGTGGCCGGGGGCGGCTGCCGCCCGGTCTGCCCTGGGCGGGCGGCGTCTTCGGGGCCGGGAGGAAGGCGCCGGTCGCTGCGGTGAAGGCGACGCGCAGGCCGTGACAAGGGAGACGGACAGGGCGTCCAGGAAGGCGGGTTGACGCCTTCGGCGAGGGCCTTGCCCTGTTCGGCGTCCGCCTCTCATCCGGTCCCGGGCTGGACGAGCTTGAAGAAGAGGCGGGCGCCGGCCCGCCGGGCGGACTGCCGCAGGCTGGGCCGAGGTTCCGGTACGGGGATCGCGCCCAGGCGGGGAAAGAGCGCGTCGGCGTTGGTGCGGTTGATGGCCTGGAGTGTGCCGGGGTCGACGCCGCTGTCGAGTCCGTTGGCGAAGTACTGCCCCGCGATCGTGGGCGCGAAGGGCCAGTCGCTGCCGAACAGGATGTGCCCGGGGCGGGCGAAGGCCAGCAGGGTGGGCAGGGCGGCCGGGCTGGAGGACAGGGCCGTGTCGAAGTAGAAGGAGCGGAAGTCGTCGAGGACGTCCAGGGGGCTGCGTCCGGTGTCGCCGGCGATGGTGACGGCCATGCGGTGTGAGGAGTACGGGACGAAGCCGCCCGCGTGACCGAGGATGAACCGGATGTCCCGGTACCTGCGCACGATGCCGTTGCGGACGAGCAGGTAGGCGGCGCGGGTGGTGTCGAGGAGGAAGTCGGCCGCGAACGGCGGGATGTTTTCGACGGGCGGCGCCGGGAGGTCGGCCGGGTGGACGAGGACGACGGCTCCGTGCTCGTTCAGGGTCCGCCACAGGGCGTCCTGGCCGTCCGCGCCCAGGTAGACGCCCTGGTTGTTGGCCAGCAACGTGACCCCGTCGGCGCCCATTTCGACCAGCGCGCGCTGGGCCTCGGCGGCCGAGGCGGCGATGTCGGGGAGGGGCAGGGTGGCGAAGTACCCGAAGCGCCCCGGGTGTTCGGCGGCGAGGTCGGCGGAGAAGTCGTTGAGCCTGCGGGCCAGTTCGGCGGCCTCGCCCGGGTCCGTGAGGAACCCGGTGCCCGGGGTGGACATGGAGAGGATCGCCGTGGTGGTGCCCAGCAGATCCATCACCTCCAGGGCCGACTCGGGGCTCCAGTCCGGCAGCTGACGCCCGCCGGCCTCGGCGATGCCCGCCTTGGCGAGCAGGTCCCGGTAGAAGGAGGGGATCAGGTGCTGGTGGACGTCGATACGGCTCGGGGTGGCGGGCATTGTGGGCGACTCCTGGGTGGGTCGGGGGTGAGCGGGTCGGGGCCCCTCGGGATCCTCGGCGAGGTCCGGTCCTGATCCTCCGGGGGCCCGGCGGGCAGTCCTCTGCGAGGTTCAGACGAAGGTCACCGATACCCGGCCGAGGCCGCCGAAGCGTGCCTCGACCTTCTGGCCTGCGCTGACGAAGGGGGCGGTGGTCATGGCGCCGGGCAGGACCAGGTGTCCGGGTTCCAGCGCGGTCCCGAAGGCGGCGAGGGCGTTGGCGAGCCAGGCCACGGCGGCGGCCGGATGTCCCAGCACCTCCCGCCCGCTGCCCGAGGCGACACGCTCGCCGTCCATGACCAGGTCGACGTCGACGGCCGCGAGGTCGGGCGCCACGGGCAGGGGTGTCCAGGTGCCGCAGACCAGCCCCGCCGAGCTGGCGTTGTCGGCGACCGTGTCGACCAGCGTGATCCTCCAGTCCCGGATCCGGCTGTCGACGATCTCCAGCGCCGGGGCGACCGCTTCGGTGGCCGCGAGGACGTCCTCGGTGGTGACACCCGGGCCGCGCAACGGCCGGGCGAGGCGGAAGCAGATCTCCGGTTCGATGCGCGGCCGGCAGTAGCGCGCCGTGAAGAGCGGCGCACCGTCGCGATGGAGCATGTCGTCCAGCAGATGGCCGAAGTCGGGCTCGTCGACGCCGAGTTGGTGTCGCATCGCGACCGAGGTAAGCCCCACCTTGTGGCCGACGACGGTCGCACCGTCCGTGAGGCGCCGGGCGACGTTCTCCCGCTGGATCGCGTACGCGTCGGTCACGTCCAGGTGGGGCAGCAGGGCCGACAGCGGGTCGACCGGCGCCGCCCGGTGCTCGGCCTCGCGCAGCAGCCGGGCGGCCTCCGCGCGCTCGGCGGCGGTCAGGGTCATTCCTCGCTCCTTGCCGCCATGCGGGTGCCCGCGTCGTAGACCAGTCGTGCGTGCAGTTCGAACATCGCCTTCAGGTCGACGGCGTCCCCGTGGATCTCCCGGTGCACGAAGAGGCCGTCGGCGCCCGCGACCGCGTAGGTGGTGAGGATGCGTACGGACGCCTCGTCCAGGTCGGGGAACAGGGTCCCGATCATCTCGGTGATCTTCTGGGCGGCGACATCCCGGACCTGGAGGAACACCGTGCGCCCCCGGGGCTCGGTGGGCCGTCGCTCCAGCGCGAGCATCAGGCCGAGGCGCAGGAAGTCCGGTGCGTCGACCAGGGACTTCGCGACGTTCGCCGCCATGGCGGTGGCCCGCTCCAAGGGCGTGCCGGTCTCCTCGCCCGGCAGCTCGACGGCCGTCAGCCAGGTCTCGAAGCTGCGCTCGATGACCGCGGCTATCAGGTCGTCCTTGTCCTTGAAGTGCCAGTAGATCGAGCTGGCGGGCAGCCCGCACTTGGCGCTGACGGCCGCGATGGACGTCCCCTCGTAGCCGCGTTCGCCCGCGATCTCCACGGTGGCGTCGAGGATGCGCTGCCGCGACTCCACCCCGTTCGCGCGCTTCCTGCGTGTCGCCTGCGGCCTGGTCATGGGTCCGCCCTCCTGTCGTGCCGGCACTTGACCGTCTCCGGGACCAAGCTTACCGTAGCGGCCATTCCAATTGGAGTAAACGCTACAGCAACACTCCGGCCGCGACGCGAGCCGACTGCGGTACCAGCCGACCGCAGCAAGCGCCGATGGCAAGCGGGGTGACGACGGGACGACAGCGAGGTGGCCTGGTGAGTGAAGTCGATGCCGAGGACAAAGAGGGCGAAGCCGAGGGCGGCGCCTATGACGTGGCGGTGATCGGCTACGGGCCGACCGGGGTGACCGCCGCGAATCTGCTCGGCGGGCTGGGCCTGAGGGTCGTGGTGATCGAGCGCGACGCCGAGGTCTACTCCCGGGCCCGCGCGATCTCCACGGACGAGGAGGTCGTACGGATCTGGCAGCGCGTGGGGCTCGCCGACCGGCTGAAGCGGGACATGCTGGCCGAGCGCCCGCTCGACTTCGTCGACGCGCACGGCCGGACCTTCCTCAGCGCCCGTCCGACGCCGCGCGGCCACGGCCATCCGCCGCAGATGTTCATCTACCAGCCCGCCCTGGAGCAGGTCCTGCGCGACGGCGTCGACCGCTACCCGAACGTGCGGGTGCTGCTGCGGCACGAGTGCCTGCGGCTGCGCCAGGATGCCGACGGCGTCGAGCTGACCGTGCTCGGTGCCGACGACTCCGTGCACCGGCTCCGGGCGTCCTACGTCATCGCCGCCGACGGCGGTTCCAGCCTCACCCGCGCGCAGTTGAACGTGGGGTACGAGGGGAGGACGTACGAGGACCGCTGGGTGGTCGTCGACACCGAGATGCTGAAGCCCTGGCCCGACCACGACCGGCTGCGCTTCCGCTGTGACCCGGACCGGCCGGCCGTGGACTGCCCGACCCCGCTCGGGCACCACCGCTGGGAGTTCCCGATCCTGCCGGGCGACGACGAGACGTATCTGACCACCGACGACGCCGTCCACTCGATGGTCGCCAAGTACGGGATCGGCCGGGACCAGATCAGGATCCTGCGCGCCACGGTCTACAGCCACCACGTCCGCTTCGCCGCCCGCTTCCGGGTCGGCCGGGTCTTCCTGGCCGGCGACGCCGCCCACGCGATGCCGCCGTGGATCGGCCAGGGCATGGCCGCCGGCGTGCGCGACGTGGCCAACCTGAGCTGGAAACTGGCCGCGGTGCTGCGCGGCGAACTGCCCGAGACGCTGCTGGACAGCTACGAGGCCGAGCGCAAGCCGCACGTCAAGGAGGTCACCCGGCGGGCGGTGTTCGTCGGGCGGATCATCACCGAGCGGCGGCGCGCCGTCACCCGGGTCCGCGACGGCGTGCTGCCGGTGCTGAACCGGGTGGCGGGCTTCAGTGCCTGGCTGCAGGACTCCAACTGGATACCGGTCGCCCACTACGCCGACGGCTTCCGGGCCCGCCCCCGCACCAAGGCCTCCGGGCACCAGATCCCGCAGCCCTGGGTGACCGGCCCCGACGGGGAGCGGGTGCGGCTGGACGACCTCCTCGCCGGCCGCTGGCTGCTCCTGCGCGGCGGACTGCCCGTGCCCCAGCCCGCCTGGGACCGCCTCGGCGTCCCCTCGCTCGCCGTCACGCCCGCCGGATCCCGCCCCGCCGAGGGCACGGTCGTCGACAGCGACGGCGTCCTGCTGCCCTGGCTGGCCCGGCACAAGGCGGCCACCGTCGCCCTGCGCCCCGACGCCTACGTCTACGCCGCCGCCCCCGCGGGCGGAGCCCAACTCCCGCCGCCCCCGCCCGGATTCGCTCCGGCACCGCGCCCGACCGCCACGACCGCACCGTAAGGGACACCATGACCACGCACACCGAACCGCCGTCGATGCGGGAGCGCCTGCTCGACATCGCCGGCAAGGAGATCTTCGTCGCCGAGACCGGAGACGGCCCGCCCGTCCTGCTCCTGCACGGCGGCGGCCCCGGCGCATCCGGCGTCTCCAACTACGCCCGCAACATAGGGGAGTTGGCCAAGGAGTACCGGGTCATCGTCCCCGACCTGCCCGGGTACGGCCGCAGCACCAAGGGCGTCGACGGCACCGACCCCTTCGGATACCTGGCCGACGGCATCCGCGGCCTCATGGACCGACTCGACCTGGACAAGGCCCACCTGGTCGGCAACTCCTACGGCGGCGCCTGCGCCCTGCGCCTGGCCCTGGACACCCCCGACCGGGCCGACCGCATGGTCCTCATGGGCCCCGGCGGCATCGGCACCACCCGCGCCCTGCCCACGCCGGGCCTCACCAGCCTGCTCAACTACTACGGCGGGGACGGGCCCTCACGCCTGAAGCTGGAGAAGTTCATCCGGAACCACCTCGTCTTCAACGCCGCCGAGGTGCCCGACTCGGTGATCGACGCGCGCTACGAGGCGAGCATCGACCCCGAGGTGGTCGCGGCCCCGCCGCTGCGCCGCCCGTCCGGCCCGAACGCCCTGCGCACCCTGTGGAAGATGGACTTCACCCGCGACAAGCGGCTGTCCCGGCTGCCGGTTCCCACGCTGGTGCTGTGGGGCGCGGCGGACCGGGTCAACCGGCCCTCCGGCGGCCGGATGCTGGCCGAGCGCATGCCCAACTGCGATCTGTACGAGGTCGCCAACACCGGCCACTGGGTGCAGTGGGAGCGCGCCGAGCTCTTCAACAGCCTGTGCGCCGACTTCCTGGCGGGCCGCCGATGACCGTCCAGGCCACGGCCTCCGTCTTCGGCGCGGTCCACCTCGGCTACCTCGTCATCGAGTCCAACCGCCTCGCCGACTGGCGCCGGTTCGGCACCGACGCCATCGGCATGCACCACGACGCCGTCTCCCGCGACTTGATGCGCTTCCGGCTCGACGACCACGCCTGCCGCTTCCTGATCCGGCGCGGACCCGCCGAGGACGTCGTGGCGACCGGCTGGCACATCGACGACCACGCCTCCTTCGAGCGGATCGAGGCCCGCGTACGCGCCCACGGCGTCCCCGTCGAGCGGGGCTCCGACGAGGAGGCGGCCCTGCGCGGCGTCGAACGCCTCCTGCGCTTCCCCGGCCCCAAGGGCATCACACAGGAGATCTACACGACGCCGGTCACCTCGTCCGAGCCCCTGCGGATGCTGGCCTCCGGGTGGGTCACCGGCGACTCGGGCATGGGCCACGTGGCCATCACCTCGGCCAGGCCGACCCTCCTGCGCGGCTACTACGACACGGTCTTCGACGCCCGTCTCACCGACTACATCGACGAGACGATCAGCGGCATCAAGCTCAAGATCCGCTTCCTGCGGGTCAACGAACGCCACCACTCCATCGCGATCGCCGCCGTACGCGGACTGCCCATCGACCCGATCCGCACCCGCGTCCAGCACCTCAACATCCAGGCGGCCACCCTCGACGACGTGGCCCGGAGCTACCAGCGCGTCCACGAACTCGGCTTCGAGATGGCCCTGTCCGTCGGCCGGCACACCAACGACAAGGAGCTGTCCTACTACGCCCGCACCCCCTCGGGCTTCGAGTGGGAGGTCGGCTGGAACCCCCTTGTCATCGACGAGACCACCTGGGAACCCAGCACCCACCAGGGCATCAGCGTCTGGGGCCACCAGCCCGTAGGCCAGACCATCATCGACAAACTCGACCAGTTCCGGCTCGGCGCCCGCTCCCTCGCCCGCCCGGAGCGGACCGTCCCGGCACTGAGCGGCACCGGCATCCCGGACGACTGAGCCGGTTCGCATCCCGCTGGGCGGCGGCCTCCGGCGGCGTCCAGCGGTCTCCGGATCGCGTCCTGACCCGCATGCCAGAATGGAGAGACGGACCGTCCAGGCCCGTCCCGCCCGCCGTACGCCCTCCCGATCCATCGAGGTTCCTCCCGTGTCCAAGCCCGTCGCCCGTGAGCCGCAGCGGCGCAACTCCCGTTCCAACCGGGCGCGCATCCTGGCCACGGCCCGCCGGGAGTTGGGGCGGAACCCGGAGATCACCCTGGAGGAGCTGGCCCGCGCCGCCGGTGTCGTACGGCGCACCCTCTTCGGTCACTTCCCCGGCCGGGCCGCGCTGCTGGAGGCGCTGGCCGAGGAGGCCGGCGAGAGCCTCAAGGGCGCGGTCGCGGAGGGAGCGAGGCCGTCGGAGCCGGCCGGTCACGCCCTCGCGCACTTCGTGCTGTCGATCTGGCCCGTGGGCGACAGCTTCCGGATGCTCATCGCCCTGGCCCATCACGACCTGGGCGCGGAACGGGTCACCGAGATCCTCGAACCGGCCCGCAGCGCGGCCACCGCCATCCTGGAGCGGGGCCAGCGGGACGGCCTCTTCCACACCCACCTCCCGCCCGCCGTCCTCAGCGCCGGCCTGGAGGCGATGACCATCGCCCTGCTGGAGCAGGTCAACGCCGGGGCGCTGGAGGACGACGGCACCCAGGTGGCCGTCGCCACGCTCATCGCGACCGGGGTGCCGGAGAAGGAGGCCTGCGCGGTGGTCGAGGCGGTCGTCGCGGAAAGAGGCGCCACGGCTGTGTGAGTGAGCAGCCTCTCACCGGATCGTCCTCGACCCGGAAACGTAATTGCTCGCCGCCGTGCAATTATCTTGGTCGTGCACCTGGCCTCTTGAGGCTGCGCGTTGTCGCGCCCTGCCTCGGCCCGGACTTCCGACCCTCTGTGGAGAAGCGAAGTGAACCTCGGCGGACCAGACGACCTGACCTTCTCCCCACCGGCGCAAGCCCAGCAGGGATACGGCTACCAGCAGGGATACGGCACTCAGCCGACGTACGACCCCCAGCCTGCCTATGACCCCCAGTCGGCGTACGACCCCCAGCCGCAGACGTACACCACGCAGCACGGCCCCCCGGTCGTCCTGGGCGGCCGCTACGAGCTGCGCATGCTCCTCGGCTCCGGCGGCATGGCCGACGTCCACCTCGCGCACGACGTCCGCCTGGACCGCGGCGTCGCCGTGAAGACCCTGCGGGCCGACCTCGCGCATGACCCGGCGGGCCAGGAGCGGTTCCGTCGCGAGGCGCAGTCCACGGCGTCGCTCAACCACCCGGCCATCGCCGCGGTCTACGACACGGGGGAGGACGTCGGGTACGGCGGAGCCCCGCTGCCGTATCTCGTGATGGAGTACGTCGACGGCGCGACCCTGCGTGAATCCCTGTACTCCGGGCCGCCGTTGACCGTTCGACGGGCCCTGGAGGTGACGGCCGGCGTCCTGGAGGCCCTCGCCCACTCCCACCGGCAGGGCATCGTGCACCGGGACATCAAGCCGGCCAACGTCATGCTGACCCGGGCCGGCCGGGTGAAGGTGATGGACTTCGGGATCGCCCGGGACGCGCGGGACGCCGGTATGACCCAGACGTCCATGGTGATCGGCACCGCCCAGTACCTCTCCCCGGAACAGGCGCTGGGGCACGAGGTCGACGCCCGGTCCGACCTGTACTCGGTGGGCTGCCTGCTCTACGAACTCCTCACCTTCCGCACGCCGTTCACCGGGGACTCGCCGATGGCGGTGATGTACCAGCACATCCAGGAGGAACCGCAGCGGCCGAGTCTGTACAACCCCGAGATCGGGCCCGAGGCGGACGCGGTGGTCCTGCGTGCCCTCGCGAAGGATCCCGGCCACCGCTACGGGTCCGCCGAGGAGATGCTGGCCGATGTGGAGGCGTGGCTGGGGGCGGGGGTTGCCGCGGCGCCGGGTCCCGCCCCGCGGCCAGAGGCTGACCAGGAGGCGGACGAAGGGACAAGGGGAGGGGGCCGCAGAGGAACCGTGGCGTTGGTCGTCACGGGCGTCGCCGTCGTCGTCCTGGCGCTCGTGGTGGGCTGGTTGATGTTCGGGCGGGGCTCGGCCGACGACGGCAAGGTGGACGTACCGAATCTGGTCGGGCAGACCCTCGACGACGCACGGGCGGCGGCGGACAACGTCGACCTCACCCTCACCGTCGCGAAGCGGGAACCCTGCGCCGACCAGCCCAAGGGGCACATCTGCGAGCAGAGCCCGCCGGAGGGCGAGCTCGACAAGGGCGAGGCCGTCTCCGTGACCGTCTCCACCGGTGCGCCGAAGGTGGAGGTGCCCGACGTCACGGACAAGGACGAGGACGACGCGGCGCGGATCCTGGAGGGCAAGGGGTTCAAGGTGACGGCCCGGCACGTGGAGTCCGCGGAGGACCCCGGCACCGTCCTCAAGCAGGATCCCGAGGGCGGCGAGAAGGCCGAGAAGGGCACCGAGATCACCCTCACCGTGGCGAAGGAGGCCGAGCGGGCCACGGTCCCGGACCTCACGGGCGCCACCTTGAGCGAGGCCCGGAAGCTGCTGGCCGAGCGGGATCTGAAGCTGGGCGACACGACCGAGGTCGACAGCGGTGCCGAGGCCGGGACCGTCGTCGGGCAGAGCGTCGCGCACGGGGAGGAGGTCGAGCCGGGCTCCGCGGTCGACGTTCAGGTGGCCAAGTCCGTGGAGACCGTGCAGATCCCCACCGGCATCGTCGGCAGGACCCTCGCCGAGGTCCAGGACGAACTGGCCGCGCTCGGACTCCGCACCGCCGTCGCCTCCGGCTCCTCCCGGGCGTCCGACGCGGTGGTGACGTCGGGCACCCCGGCGGCGGGGAGCGAGGTCGAGGCGGGGAGCATGGTGATCGTCGTCACCGAGGAATCGGGTGCCGGGACGTCGGACGGCGACGGCTCGGGCGACGGCTCGTCGGACGACGGGACGACGACCGGCGGTGACACGGCGACCGAGGAGCCCACGACGGCGCCGACCGGCGGGGCCTGAGAACGGCCCGAAGGGATGGGCGCAAGCCCGACGACACGGAGCCCCCGACCGCGGATTGGTCGGGGGCTCCGTCGTGCTGTGCGACCTCTCGTGCGATCTCTCGTGCGACCTCTCCCCGTCCCTCCCCACCTCGCTATTTGCACATCCATGAGCAACAAACTATTCTGCTCATGGATGTGCAATTAACCGCTCCAGGGAGACCCCGATGCCCTTCCTAGCCACCACCCCCGTCGAGAAGATGACCGGGCCGTACGCACGGCGCTGGTGGGCGCTGCTGGTGCTGTGCCTGAGCCTGCTGATCGTGGTCATGGCAAACACGTCGCTGATCGTGGCCGCGCCCGACATGACCAAGGACCTGGGCCTGAGCAGCAGCGATCTGCAGTGGGTCATCGACGGCTACACCGTCCCGTACGCCGCGCTGATGCTGGTGCTGGGCTCGATCGGCGACAAGTACAGCCGCCGGGGCGCCCTGATCACGGGCCTCGTGATCTTCGCGGTCGGCGCGGTCACGGGCAGCCTGGTCGACGAGACCGGACTGGTCATTGCGGCCCGCGCGGTCATGGGCGTCGGCGCCGCCGTGGTCATGCCGGCCACGCTGTCCCTGCTGGTCGCGATCTTCCCCAGGGCGGAGCGCGCCAAGGCCATCACCGCCTGGACCGCCACCTCCGGCCTCGCCATCGCGGTGGGCCCGCTGGTCGCCGGCTGGCTCCTCGAGGACCACGCCTGGGGCTCGACCTTCCTGATCAACGTCCCGATCGCCGTCCTCGCCGTGATCGGCGCGCTCGCCCTGGTGCCGCCGTCGAAGGCCGAGGGGATGGGCCGGATCGACTACGTCGGCGGTCTGCTGTCGATCGTCTCCGTCGGCTCGCTGGTGTACGCGACCATCGAGGGCCCGCACTTCGGCTGGGGCGTCGGCCCGGTCACCGCGGCCGTGGTCGCGGGCGTGGGCCTGCTGGCCTTCGTCGCCTGGGAGCTGCGCCACCCGCGCCCCATGCTGGACGTGCGCAAGTTCGCCCAGCGGCCGTTCAGCGGCTCGATGCTGGCGGTGCTGTTCTTCTTCTTCGGCACCTTCGGCGCGCTCTACTACGCCACCCAGTTCCTGCAGTTCGTCCTCGGCTACGGCGCGCTGGAGACGGGCGTACGACTGCTGCCGCTGGCCGGAGCCGTGTTCGTCGGGGCCGCCGCCACCGGAAGGCTCACCCCGAAGCTGGGCGTCAAGGCCATGGTCGTCACCGGCATGGCGATCGGTACGGCGGGCGTCCTCCTGCTCACGCGGATCGAGTCGGGCTCGACGTACACCGACTTCCTGGCACCCCTGATGATGCTGGGCTTCGCCATCGGCCTGAGCGTGTCGCCGGCCACCGACACCATCATGGACTCCTTCCCCGAGTCCGAACTGGGCGTCGGCGGCGGCGCCAACGACACCGCCCTGGAGCTCGGCGGCGCCCTGGGCATCGCGATCCTCGGCTCCCTGCTGGGCACCGCATACCGCGACAAGCTGACCGACCTCGTCGGCACCAACCTCCCGCACACCGCGCTGGAGACGGCGAAGGACTCGGTCGGCGGCGGCCTGGCGGTCGCCGAGGAGGTCGCGAAGAACCCCGCCGGGGGCGTTCAGCAGGCGCAGGCCCTCATCGACGCGGTCCACGAGTCCTTCGCCCACAGCGTCGCCCAGACCAGCCTCATCGGCGGCATCATCATGGCCGCCGGCACGGCGATCGTCCTCGCGGTACTGCCCGGCCGCAGGCGCGCCGCGAAGCCCGCGCCGGACGAGGCGGTGCGGCCGAAGGAGGAGCGCGTGGGCGCGGCCTGAGGGCCCCAGAGCCGGCCGTGCCTGAGCGGCGCACGGCCTGGGCGGTGCCGGGAGGGGACACCCGGCACCGCCCCTTTGTCGTCAGCACCCTGGCGATGGCGATGGCGGTGGTGTTCGTCCTGACATACACCGTCACCCAAACGACCGTGCTCGCCGCCACCGCGCTCACCACGGCCCTCCTCCTGTCCGCGATTCCCCTGGCGCTGACGGTCACTGTGACGGCGCCTGCGGAGGTTGTTCGAGGGCAGTGAGGTGGGTGGGGTGCGGTCAGCGCTTCCTGCCGACGGAATGCAGGGTGATCGCGCAGGCCAGCGCCAGCACGAACAGGGCGCCGGACAGCGTCCCCGCGAACGGGGTATCAGCACCGGGTTCGGCGAACGGGGAGGCGTGGACCCGGGGCCACTTCACGACCACGTCGCCCGAAGCAGCGCGGTGCGCCCGGCATCGCCGCCCGCGGGCTTGTAATGGAGCGCGCCGCCGCGGCCGTCCGATGTCGTGCCGTGGACGAAGGCGTCGTCGTCGTTGGCAACAGCGTTGCCGAGGTCGCTCAGGATTCCGGACACTTGACGATCGGTCGGCTGCCCGCCGCCCTCGGGGATCTCGAGAAGGTGCAGGGTTCTCTCGCCGTCGACCACGCGCTGGGTCACCAGACGGTTCTCGGCGAATATCTGGGTGGCGGTGTCGGTCGCGGGCAGGTCCACCCGTACGACCTCGCCGGTCGCGTAGTGCCGGATCCGGTAGGTGTTCGTCTTCTGGACCCGCTCCAGCCCGAACCCGCCGTTGACCGCCACCGGAGTAGGCAGGTCCTCAACGGTCGAGCCGTCGTTGCCGACCCACGTCGACAGGCTCGACGGTTCGGCAGGCGATGGCGACGATAGATAGGCGGAGTTGTCCGCGGCGTTCAGGTGCGCCGGCCTTGTTGTCATGCGTTCCGCCCGCAGCGTGACGGACGGCATCCCGTCGACGTCCACCACCGCCGCCGAGGCCGGCGTCCAGGCCGGCAGCCCGGCCCCCACCGCCAGGACCACCGAGCCGACGGCCAGTCCCACCCCGCCCCGTCTCCCTCTCTTTCTCCCTTTCCCTCTGCCTCTTCCTCGCCTCGTTCGCACCACGCGCCCCCTGAGCACTTGAGTGCCGTCGACCGGCTGTCCGACCGGTCCGACCCATGGCACGGAGCACCGGTTGCGCGCGCCCGGCGGAAAGATCCGAACGGACTCGGGCCTACGCGAAACACACATTTGGGCGCCATGTGCCGTACCTGTGTGGGTCGTCCGGCATTCGTCTCACCGGCATCGGCCAGAGGCACCGGCTGAGGCCACACCCGCGGAATTGGATGGACACACCACGGTTCCGTGACCGATCATCTCCGGCATGATCCGTGCCGCCACTGAGAACGACGTCGCGGAGATCCGCGCGATGATCCGCGAACTAGCCGAGTACGAACGGGCTGTTGACCAGGCCCGGGCGACCGAGGAGCAGCTCCGCGAGGCGTTGTTCGGAGAACATCCCGCTGCTTCCGCACTGATCGCCGAGGACGACGAGACGGGCGAGGCAGTGGGCTATGCCCTGTGGTTCCCCCATTTCTCGTCCTGGACCGGCACCCGCGGCATGCACCTGGAGGACCTCTACGTACGGCCGCAGGCCCGAGGCGGCGGACATGGCAAGGCCCTGCTGGCCTCCCTGGCCGCGATCTGCGAGCGGAGAGGCTACGAGCGCTTCGAGTGGTGGGTCCTGGCCTGGAACGAGCCGACGATCGACTTCTACAAGTCGCTCGGCGTGGACTTCCTGGACGAGTGGAGGGTGTGCCGACTGAGCGGTGAGCCCCTCAGGGAACTCGCCGCCCAGGTCCCGGCTGTCGCCAACCAGCCCCCGGCACTGTAGGACGGACGGAGCGCCGTGCAACCTCCTGTCGCAGCGGTCATCGAAGCCCATGGGATGCTGCAAAGGCTCGTGGCCGACCTGAACGACCGGCAGGTCGCCGAGGCATCCGCCCTTCCGGGCTGGTCACGCGGCCACGTCCTGGCGCACCTCACCGACAACGCGAGAATGTTCGCCCGTCTCGCGGAGCATGCCCTGCGCGGTGAGCTCGTGGCGGGTTACGACCGCGGGGTGGACGAGCGCAACGCGATCATCGAGGCCACGGCGGGCCGCAGCGCCGCCGAGCACCGTGCGGAACTCGCCGCTCACACGGCCGGGCTGGAAGCAGCCTGGTCACGCGCCGCCGACGTGGACTGGAGCCGTCCCGTCACCTTCCGCAACGCGGACCTCGCAGCCACGGTCTTCGCGCGCTGGCGCGAGGTATGGATCCACATGGTCGACCTGGAACTCGGCGTACGGCCGGACGACTGGCCCGAAGACCTGGCCGCCCATGCCATCGCCTTCCTCCTCGGCCGCCTCCCGACAGGCACACGCCTGCGTGCCGAGGACGTGGCCCACCAATGGTCCGTCGGCGATGAGCGGCCGGGCACAGTGGTCACCGGACACGTACGCGACCTGGCGGCCTGGTTGGCCGGACGTACGCCCACGATCTCACCGGTGGCGGCGGAGGGACTGCCCGCTCTCGGCCCCTGGCCGCCCCATCCGCCACAGCGAAGGGACCGTGTGTGACGTCTTCGCCGGCCAGAGTGTGAAGGGCGATCACGCGGCACTCTCTATGCGGCGGGTCCTGGGTTGTTGCCGCGTTGAGGGTCCTGAACTGACAGATGACCGAGTCGCTCGGCGAGGGAATCGATGTGCGCCGGCTGAGCCAGGAGGGACATCGCCGCTTCCTGTCTGCGATGGAGCGCGTCGACGTCTTGACGCAACCTGCGAAGGCGAGCACGCAGCCGCAATCGCGTCAGCCATGGGTGCCACAGTGCCCGGAGCAGATGTTGGGCTGTCGCCTGCCGATATTCCTCGCTCTGCGCCATGAGTTCTTCAAGAGACTCACCCAGGACACCGCCAAGGCGGAGATCAATCAGTCCGATGACCTCGCATTGCACAGCACGTTCCTCGCCGCCTCCGGCGAAGTCCATGACCCTGCGCGGTATACCGGCCGAAAGCGCAGCCACCACAAACTCCGAGATTGCCTCCCGCTGGGCCTGCTCGGCGTCACGGCCGTCCTCCAAGACCGCCGTGACGCCAAAACGCGCCGTGGCAAGCCGTCGTTCCCCGACCAAGTACCGGGACGAGCTCTCCCTCCGGCTCGGCACGATGTCGCATACCCTCTCGCGCACCGCCGCGACGCGGAGGAGCTGTTGCATGACCGCTGCGCGCAGCTGCCGGCGCTCCTGGTTCCTGGACAGGTAGTTGGTCACAGCGGCGCCGACGACACCACCGGCCGTCGTGTACGCCAGGTCTATCCATCCAGGAATGGAAGCCACCTCACTGTGCCCGCTTGCGTTTCGATGCGCCGTTGACCACATTCGAGCTTTGGCGTGTACGCAAAAACTCCCGACCCGTATATCTCCAGGTCGGGAGTTCTTTCCGGAGTGCCCCCGGCAGGATTCGAACCTGCGCACACGGCTCCGGAGGCCGTTGCTCTATCCCCTGAGCTACGGGGGCGTGTCGGGCGCCTTGCTTGGCGGCGACGGGTAGAACCCTACCAGCTTCAGGGGGGTGTTCATGAACGGTTTTCGGGTGGTGGCACCCGGCGCTACCTGGGGTGGCTCGCCCGCAGGGGGTGGAAGTCGGGAAAACCCGGACGCGGTGGCCGGTCCCGACCTACTCTCGAGTTGTGCCAGGCGCGTCGGGCCGGGTGCTTGTTGTGGACGACAACAAGGTCATCCGGCAGCTGATCAGGGTCAATCTCGAGCTGGAGGGGCTTGAGGTCGTGACCGCGGCCGATGGTGCCGAGTGTCTGGAAGTCGTTCATCAGGTGCGGCCCGATGTGATCACCCTGGATGTGGTCATGCCCCGCCTGGACGGGCTGCGGACCGCCGCTCGGCTCCGCTCCGACCCCCGTACTCGCGACCTTCCCGTCGCCATCATCAGCGCCTGCGCTCAGCACGAGGTCGACAGCGGCCTCGACGTCGGCGTCGACGCCTTCCTCGCCAAGCCCTTCGCACCCGCTGAACTCATCAGTCTCGTACGGCGGTTGATCGAGCGGAGCCGGGTCGCCGAGGGGAGCGGCGAGCTGGGCGGCCGGGGCGGCGGCGGTCGAGCCGACCGCCGGAGTGCCGGCGAGGCCGTCCTCGGGAGTGTCTGCGGGGCCGAGGAGGCCGCCGGACGTACCGGAGGCTGACACCCTGGTCGTGGCACACCCGAGCCAACACCCAGGGGCGTACCTACGTCCGCAGCCGATCAGCACCCATGCCCGCAGCCCATCAGCCCCCGGCCGACACCCCCGCTGACGCCCGGCTGACATCCCACTGACGCTCCCGGCCAACACCCCGGCACCGCCCCCGACCCATTCCGCCGCCGTCAGCCACCGTCCCCGCAGCTCACCCCGCTGCCGCCACCGCCCCCCCGGCCGTCCACATCGCGGGACCCCGCCAAACCCGTTCGCATACCCACCCCCCTCCTCCCATACGCTTGTCCCGTGACCCCCGTCGAGCTCTCCCGTACCGTGCTGTGCGCGGTGCGTCGCGCTGTCGACGAGGGGGAGCTGCACGTCGCCGTGCCGGAGCGGGCCGTCGTCACCGCTCCCGGGCCCGGTGGCTGTGGCGACTACGCCACCAGCATCGCCCTCCAGCTCGCCCGCCCGGCCGGACAGCCGCCCCTGCGCGTCGCCGAGATCCTCAAGACGCGGCTCGCCGACAGCGACGGCGTACGCGACGTCGTCATCACCGGGCCGGGGTTCATCAACATCAGCCTGCGTGACACCGCGCCCACCGCCCTCGTCGAGGAGATCCTCCGGCGCGGCATCCGGTACGGGTACGCCCAGGGACTCGCCTACGAGTACGCCCAGGGGCTCGCCCCGGAACCCTCCGCGGACCTCGTGCAACTGTCCTGTCCGCCAGAGGTGCGGGCCGTGGTCGTGATGGACGCCGTCGCGCGGATCCTGCGATCGCAGGGGGCCGCCGTCCGCACCCGGTGCGAGGCCGAGCTCCCGTCGCGGTGGACCGACATCCTGGGCGTACGAGTCGAAGCGCACCGCACGCAGAAGTCACCCGCCCGGCTCAACGTCCGGGTACATCCGGTGCCGGCCCCTGCCGACCCCCTCCCGCTCGGCCGTGACGCCGCCCGCTGGGCCCTCCTCCACCCGGCCGCCCACGACCGGCCCCGCATCACCGACGAGCACCTCGTCCAGCGCGAGACCAACCCCCTCTTCCGCGTCCGCTACGCCCACGCCCGCACCCGGGCCCTCCACCGCAACGCCGCCGACCTGGGCTTCACCGCGGAAGCCGGGCCGCTGGAACTCGGGTCCGTCGAGCCCGGAG
Organism: Streptomyces sp. cf386; assembly: GCF_900103585.1. Lineage (GTDB taxonomy): Bacteria > Actinomycetota > Actinomycetes > Streptomycetales > Streptomycetaceae > Streptomyces. The sequence continues at coordinate 124,798 of NZ_FNHV01000006.1, read as the reverse complement.
CCGTGGAGCGGAGGTCAGTGGAGCCCCACCCCACCGTGCCCCAGCCCACCGTGCCCCGGCCCACCGAACCCCAGCCCGCCAACCACGCGCACCGCACCCACGACGACGGACACCCCGCCCCCCTCGCGCACCCCACCCCCCTCCTCCCCCTCCTCGCCGACCACCCCCGAGTCCTGGCCCAATCCGCAGCCCACCGCACCCCCGACCGTCTCGCCCGGCACCTCGTCACCGTCGCCGATGCCGTCCTCCCGCTGCTGCCCGCCGTGCTCCCCCGAGGCGCGGAGAAACCCTCGGCCGCCCACCGTGCCCGGCTCGCCCTTGCCGAAGCCGCCGGGACGGTGCTGGCCGGTGGCCTGTCCCTGCTCGGCATCGACGCACCCGAACACCTCTGAGAGAGCCGAAGAGAAGACCGATGAGCCGTTCCGCACACCCCGCCGGGCCCCGTCACGCCGACGTCCTCCCCGAGGGCCACTACTCCGCCCCGCCCGCCGACCTCAACGACCTCGACCCCAAGGTGTGGGCCCAGACCGTCGCCCGTGACGCCGAAGGCACGGTCACCGTGGGCGGTGTCGACGTGAAGACCCTCGCCGAACAGCACGGCACCCCCGCCTACATCCTCGACGAAGCCGACTTCCGCGCCCGGGCCCGCGCCTGGCGCGGCGCCTTCGGGGCCGACGCCGACGTCTTCTACGCCGGCAAGGCGTTCCTCTCCCGCGCCATCGTGCGCTGGCTGCACGAGGAGGGGCTCAACCTCGACGTCTGCTCCGGCGGCGAGCTGGCCACCGCCCTCTCCGCCGGCATGCCCGCCGACCGCATCGCCTTCCACGGCAACAACAAGTCCACGGAAGAGATCACCAGGGCCATCGAGAACGGCGTCGGACGGATCGTTCTCGACTCCTTCCAGGAGATCGTGCGCGTCGCCCACATCGCGCAGTCCCTCGGCAAGCGGCAGCGGGTCCAGATCCGGATCACCGTCGGCGTGGAAGCGCACACGCACGAGTTCATCGCCACCGCCCACGAGGACCAGAAGTTCGGCATCCCCCTCGCAGGCGGTCAGGCTGCGGAGGCCGTCCGCCGCGCGCTCCAGCTCGACGGGCTGGAGCTGATCGGGATCCACTCGCACATCGGGTCGCAGATCTTCGACATGTCCGGCTTCGAGGTCGCCGCGCATCGGGTGGTCGGGCTGCTCAAGGACATCCGCGACGAGCACGGGGTCGAGCTTCCCGAGATCGACCTCGGGGGCGGCCTCGGTATCGCCTACACCAGCGACGACGACCCCCGCGAGCCTCACGAGATCGCCAAGGCGCTCACCGAGATCGTCACCCGTGAGTGTGAGGGCGCCAAGCTGCGCACGCCCCGCATCTCCGTCGAGCCCGGTCGTGCCATCGTCGGTCCGACCGCCTTCACGCTCTACGAGGTCGGCACCGTCAAGCCTCTCGACGGGCTGCGGACGTACGTCTCCGTCGACGGCGGCATGTCCGACAACATTCGCACGGCGCTGTACGACGCGGAGTACAGCGTCGCCCTCGTCTCCCGTGTCTCCGATGCCGCGCCGATGCTCGCCCGTGTCGTCGGCAAGCACTGCGAGAGCGGGGACATCGTGGTCAAGGACGCGTTTCTGCCGGCCGACCTGGCACCGGGTGACCTCATCGCCGTACCGGCCACGGGTGCCTACTGCCGGTCCATGGCCAGCAACTACAACCACGTGCTCCGGCCGCCCGTCGTCGCCGTGCACGACGGCGAGTCCCGGGTGATCGTCCGCCGGGAGACGGAGGAGGACCTCCTGCGTCTCGACGTCGGATAGCCCGCCCCGAATCCGGGCCGAATCCGGGGCGGAAGATCTCCTGTCTTCCACCCCTGTACAAATGAAATAGATGTCTCACGATCCGGACGAAGGGCAGAAACTCCCGTCCGGTGAGTGAGACTGGTGCAACCGTAGACGGTATGAGGAAACGAGGTCGGATGATGCGTACGCGTCCGCTGAAGGTGGCGCTGCTGGGCTGTGGAGTGGTCGGCTCAGAGGTGGCGCGCATCATGACGACGCACGCCGACGACCTCGCCGCCCGGATCGGGGCCCCCGTCGAGCTCGCGGGCGTGGCCGTACGGCGTCCCTCCAAGGTTCGTGAGGGCATCGACCCCGCGCTCGTCACCACCGACGCCACCGCCCTCGTCAAACGCGGCGACATCGACGTCGTGGTCGAGGTCATCGGCGGCATCGAGCCCGCCCGCACCCTCATCACCACCGCCTTCGAGCACGGCGCGTCCGTCGTGTCCGCGAACAAGGCGCTCCTCGCCCAGGACGGGGCCGCCCTCCACGCGGTGGCCGAGGCGAACAGCAAGGACCTCTACTACGAGGCCGCCGTCGCCGGAGCCATCCCGCTGATCCGCCCGCTGCGCGAGTCCCTCGCCGGCGACAAGGTCAACCGGGTGCTCGGCATCGTCAATGGGACGACGAACTTCATCCTCGACAAGATGGACTCGACCGGGGCCGGTTATCAGGAGGCCCTCGACGAGGCCACCGCCCTGGGGTACGCGGAAGCCGACCCGACCGCCGACGTCGAAGGGTTCGACGCCGCCGCCAAGGCCGCGATCCTCGCCGGTATCGCCTTCCACACGCGCGTGCGTCTCGACGACGTCTACCGCGAGGGCATGACCGAGGTGACCTCGGCCGACTTCGCCTCCGCCAGGGAGATGGGCTGCACCATCAAGCTGCTCGCCATCTGCGAGCGGGCGGAGGACGGGGCGTCCGTCACCGCGCGCGTGCACCCCGCGATGATCCCGCTGACCCATCCGCTCGCCTCCGTGCGCGGCGCGTACAACGCCGTGTTCGTCGAGTCGGACGCCTCCGGTCAGCTCATGTTCTACGGCCCCGGCGCGGGCGGCTCCCCGACCGCGTCCGCCGTGCTCGGCGACCTCGTCGCCGTCTGCCGCAACCGACTCAGCGGGGCAACGGGGCCCGGCGAGTCGGCGTACGCCGCCCTGCCCGTCTCGCCCATGGGCGAGGTCGTCACGCGCTACCACATCAGCCTCGACGTCGCCGACAAACCGGGTGTTCTCGCCCAGGTGGCGACCGTGTTCGCAGAGCACGGAGTCTCGATCGATACGGTGCGTCAGCAGGGCAAGGACGGCGAGGCCTCCCTCGTCGTCGTCACCCACCGAGCGTCCGACGCGGCCCTCAGCGGGACCGTCGAGGCGTTGCGCAAGCTCGACACCGTGCGGGGTGTCGCCAGCATCATGCGGGTTGAAGGAGAGTAACCAGCAATGACCCACCAGTGGCGCGGAATCATCGAGGAGTACCGGGACCGGCTGCCCGTCTCCGACACCACGCCGGTCGTGACGCTCCGCGAGGGCGGTACGCCCCTCGTGCCCGCGCAGGTGCTCTCCGAGCGCACGGGCTGCGAGGTCCACCTCAAGGTGGAGGGTGCGAACCCGACCGGGTCCTTCAAGGACCGCGGTATGACCATGGCCATCAGCAAGGCCAAGGAGGAGGGGGCCAAGGCGGTCATCTGCGCCTCCACCGGCAACACCTCCGCCTCGGCCGCCGCCTACGCCGTGCGCGCGGGCATGGTTTCGGCCGTTCTCGTCCCGCAGGGCAAGATCGCGCTCGGCAAGATGGGGCAGGCCCTCGTCCACGGCGCGAAGATCCTCCAGGTCGACGGCAACTTCGACGACTGCCTCACGCTCGCCCGCGACCTGAGCGACAACTACCCTGTGGCGCTGGTCAATTCGGTCAACCCGGTGCGTATCGAGGGGCAGAAGACGGCCGCCTTCGAGATCGTGGACATGCTGGGCGACGCCCCCGACATCCACGTCCTGCCGGTGGGCAACGCGGGCAACATCACCGCGTACTGGAAGGGCTACAAGGAGTACGCCGCCGACGGTGTCTCGAAGCAGACCCCGCGCATGTGGGGTTTCCAGGCCTCCGGCTCCGCGCCCATCGTGCGCGGCGAGATCGTCAAGGACCCGTCGACCATCGCCACCGCCATCCGCATCGGCAACCCGGCGTCCTGGCAGTTCGCCCTGGCGGCGAAGGACGAGTCCGGCGGGTTCATCGACGAGGTGACGGACCGTGAAATCCTGCGCGCCTACCGGCTGTTGGCCGCTCAGGAGGGCGTCTTCGTGGAGCCCGCCTCCGCCGCGTCCGTGGCCGGTCTGCTGAAGGCCGCCGAGCAGGGCAAGGTCGACCCGGGGCAGAAGATCGTGTGCACCGTCACCGGTAACGGCCTCAAGGACCCCGACTGGGCCGTCGCCGGCGCCCCGCAGCCCGTCACCGTCCCGGTCGACGCGGCGACGGCGGCCGAGCGGCTCGGGCTGGCGTAAAGGGACGAACGGGGGCCCACACCCCGTCGTAGCGACGCCACGCCCGGTCGCAGTAGGCTCGCGTATGCGAGTAAGAGGGCGCTCACCTGGGGAACTTCCCTACGGGGGGTGCACAGGGGGCTTACGACACGCATCGTGCGCCTCCTGTGCGCCCTATGTCGCCACAGAACCTACCTTCGATAGGCTGTACTGAACCCGCCCGCCGCATATGCCTCCGCATGGGGCACGTGGCCGCGCCGTCTCCGCGGCCCGGAAGCGGCAGGGGCACGCCACCGGCCTCGCGGCCGGCCGCGGCTCCAGGGTCCGTCGTACGTCATCGAATGTCTTCGACAATCACGCAGCTCAAGGAGAGTCATCGAGCGATGGCCGGTCCAGCGTTCCGCGCCGCCGCCGTCCGGGTGCGCGTCCCCGCCACCAGCGCCAACCTCGGCCCGGGCTTCGACGCCCTAGGCCTGTCGCTGGGGCTCTACGACGACGTCGTCGTCCGGGTGGCCGACTCCGGGCTGCACATCGACATCGCGGGTGAGGGCAGCGAGACGCTGCCACGTGACGAAAACCACCTTCTCGTACGTTCCCTGCGTACCGCCTTCGACCTTCTCGGCGGCCAGCCGCGCGGACTGGAGATCGTCTGCGCCAACCGCATCCCGCACGGCCGCGGCCTCGGCTCCTCGTCGGCCGCCATCTGCGCCGGCATCGTCGCCGCACGCGCCGTGACCATAGGCGGCGACTCCAAGCTCGACGACGCCGCGCTGCTCGAGCTCGCGACCGAGATCGAGGGGCACCCCGACAACGTGGCGGCCTGTCTGCTCGGCGGTTTCACCCTCTCCTGGATGGAGGGCGGCGCCGCGCGGGCGATCAGGATGGATCCCGCCGATTCCATCGTTCCGGTGGTTTTCGTGCCCGGAAAGCCGGTCCTCACCGAGACCGCACGCGGACTGCTCCCGCGCACCGTGCCGCATGTCGACGCCGCCACCAACGCGGGCCGTGCCGCCCTGCTCGTCGAGGCCCTGACCAGGCGCCCCGAGCTGCTGCTGCCCGCCACCGAGGACCGTCTCCACCAGGAGTACCGCGCACCGGCGATGCCCGAGAGCGCGGCGCTGGTGGAGCGGCTGCGGGCCGACGGAGTCCCGGCGGTCATCTCCGGCGCGGGCCCCACCGTTCTGGCACTGGCCGATGACGACAGTGCCGACAAGGTCGCCCATCTGGCAGGCGAGGGGTGGGCCGCCAACCGGCTCGACCTCGACGCCCAGGGAGCGAGCGTGCTGCCGCTTGCGACCTGACACACGGTTGCCGGATTTCGAGAGGGGGAATGTTTGTTGGATCCGGTAGTGTTAACCTCAAGTCTGCACCCGACCCCACCATGGCGAGGTGCTTTGTGTCCCCGTCCGGGACAGACATCCTTCCGGGAGCCTCCCAAGCCGCACTGTGTTTCGTACGACGTACGCGGGCAGTACCTCGTACGCGGGCACTGAGCGACTTGCCGGGCACGCTCCGGAACCGGTGCGACCAAGCCACGTGACACAGACACTCCGTGTCACAGCTTTGGGAAGCGCCATCCCAGATATTTCCTCCGCCGCTATGGGCGGACCACCGCCCCGGCGCGGTCCACACACCAAGGACCGAAGCCGGACAGCACAAACGGTCGCCGAGCCAGACAGGCCGACGTCCGCTCCAGGGAAGGACCCTTCGTGAGCGACACCACCGATCTGATGGGCGCACGTGTCGAGGAGACCGCTGCCGCGCCCGCCACGGACGCCTCCGCGCCTGCCACCGGTGCCGGCTCCCGGCGGCGCCGCGGTACCGGCCTCGAGGGCATGGTGCTGGCAGAGCTGCAGCAGGTCGCATCCGGCCTCGGTATCAAGGGCACCGCGCGCATGCGCAAGAGCCAGCTGATCGAGGTCATCAAGGAGGCGCAGGCCGGGGGAGGTGCCGCGGCTCCCAAGACGGAGTCCGCCACCGAGACCAAGCCCAAGCGCCGCGCCACCTCCAAGGCCCGTACCGGCGACGACGCCGAGAAGAAGGCGGAGAAGGCGGCTGAGGCCCCCGCCGAGAAGGCCGTGGCCCAGCAGCAGATCGAGATTCCCGGCCAGCCCGCCAGCGAGGACGCGCCGGCCGAGCGCCGCCGTCGCCGCGCCACCGCCGACGCGGGCGCCCCGGCCGCCGCGCCCGAGACGGTCGCCGCCGAGGCCAAGAGCGAGCCGAAGGCCGAGACGCCCGCGCAGTCGCAGGGCGACGCCGGTGAGGGCGGCGAGGGCCGCCGCGGTCGTGACCGCCGTGACCGCGGCCGGGACCGTGACCGCGGTGACCGCCGCAAGAGCGACGACCAGCAGGGTGGCGGCCGTCAGGACCGCCAGCAGGACCGTCAGCAGGGCCAGCAGCAGGGCGGCGGCCGTCAGGACCGCCAGGACCGTCAGCGTGACAACGGCCCGCAGGACGACGACGACTTCGAGGGTGGCCGCCGTGGCCGTCGCGGGCGTTACCGCGACCGCCGGGGTCGTCGTGGCCGCGACGACGTGCAGGAGCCGCAGGTCGCCGACGACGACGTCCTGATCCCCGTCGCGGGCATCCTGGACATCCTCGACAACTACGCCTTCATCCGTACGTCGGGCTACCTGCCGGGTCCCAACGACGTGTACGTCTCCCTCGCCCAGGTCCGCAAGAACGGCCTGCGCAAGGGTGACCACATCACCGGTGCGGTCCGTCAGCCCAAGGAAGGCGAGCGGCGCGAGAAGTTCAACGCGCTGGTCCGCCTGGACTCCGTCAACGGCATGGCGCCCGAATCCGGGCGTGGACGACCGGAGTTCAACAAGCTGACGCCGCTGTACCCGCAGGACCGCCTCCGTCTGGAGACGGACCCGGGCATCCTCACCACCCGCATCATCGACCTCGTCGCGCCGATCGGTAAGGGCCAGCGCGGTCTGATCGTGGCCCCGCCGAAGACCGGCAAGACCATGATCATGCAGGCCATCGCCAACGCGATCACGCACAACAACCCCGAGTGCCACCTGATGGTCGTCCTGGTCGACGAGCGTCCGGAAGAGGTCACCGACATGCAGCGGTCGGTCAAGGGCGAGGTCATCTCCTCGACCTTCGACCGTCCGGCCGAGGACCACACCACGGTCGCCGAGCTCGCCATCGAGCGCGCCAAGCGTCTGGTGGAGCTGGGCCACGACGTCGTCGTGCTGCTCGACTCGATCACGCGTCTGGGCCGTGCGTACAACCTCGCCGCCCCGGCCTCCGGCCGCATCCTGTCCGGTGGTGTCGACTCGACCGCCCTGTACCCGCCGAAGCGCTTCTTCGGTGCGGCCCGCAACATCGAGGACGGCGGCTCGCTGACCATCCTCGCCACCGCGCTGGTGGACACCGGGTCCCGCATGGACGAGGTCATCTTCGAGGAGTTCAAGGGCACCGGCAACGCCGAGCTCAAGCTCGACCGCAAGCTCGCGGACAAGCGCATCTTCCCGGCGGTGGACGTCGACGCGTCCGGTACCCGTAAGGAAGAGATCCTGCTCGGCAGCGACGAGCTGGCCATCGTGTGGAAGCTGCGCCGGGTGCTGCACGCGCTCGACTCGCAGCAGGCGATCGAGCTGCTTCTCGACAAGATGAAGCAGACGAAGTCGAACGCCGAGTTCCTGCTGCAGATTCAGAAGACGACGCCGACGCCCGGAAACGGCGACTGAGCACAAGCGGTCCCAACGAGGCCGCCCCACGTCATTCAGTGACGTGGGGCGGCCTTTTGGCGCTGATAGGGACGGGCGTGTTCGTGTGCCTCTTCCTACTCATGCATCCCTGGGGGGACCTTCTTGACCACCACCCCGTCCGGCAGCGGTCGTCACAGACGCCGGATACGTTTCGGGCTGCCCGTCGCCGCCGCCGGCCTCGCCGCGGCCGTTGCCGCCGCGCTGCTGACCTCGTCCGCGGATGCCGCGACCGCGCTGCCCGAGCCCACCGTGAAGCCCGCCACCAGTTCCGCCTCGCTCGCCGAGCTGGAGCGGCGCGTCGCGGGTGCCGTCGCCGGTGACGACACCGCGGGGGAGACGGCGAAGAAGTCGTCGTACAGCGCGAGCACCAGCGGCTCCTCCGACGACTCCACCGTGAGCCCCATGGTCATCGGCGGCACGACGACCAGCATCACGTCGGCGCCCTGGATGGCGCAGCTCTGGTACTACGACGACCAGGGCACCACCGACGAGGCCGACGACCTCGGGTTCTTCTGCGGCGGCGCCGTCGTAGCGCCGACGAAGATCCTCACCGCCGCGCACTGCGTCAAGGGCTACGACTGGTACAACTACGGCGCCGTCATCACCGGCACCGCCCAGCTGCCCACCACGGACGACGCCGGCAACAGCGACCTGCACGGCGGCACCGTCACGCTGCCGCACCGGCAGTGGTACCACCCGTCGTACAGCGCGACGACGATCGACAACGACATCGCCGTCGTCACCCTGGCCAACCCGGTCAAGGCGACGCCGATCCGGATGACGACGTCCGGTGACACCGCCTCGTACGCCGCCGGGACGAGCGCCAAGGTCTACGGCTGGGGCCGGACCAGCTCCACCAGCCAGGACATCTCGGACACGCTGAAGACGGCCACACTGCCGATCCAGTCCGACAGCACCTGCACCGGCTACTACGGCAGCGAGTTCATCAAGGGCCACATGGTCTGTGCGGGCACGCCGGCCAGCGGCAGCGACAGCGGGACCACCTCCGCCTGCAACGGTGACTCCGGCGGGCCGCTCGTCGTGAACGGCCGGATCGTCGGTGTCGTCTCCTGGGGTGTGCAGGACTGTGTGGCCGAGGGTGCGTACAGCGTCTTCGCCAAGGTCAGCTCCTACGTCGGTGCCGCCTACCCGCGGGTCGACGACACCAACATCAGCGGTGACCACCGGGCCGACCTGTGGCTGCGCAACGCCTCCACCAAGACCGGGTACTCGAAGGACTCCAACGGCACGTCGTTCGCCGCGCGCGAGTCCTGGGGCAACTGGGACGGCGTCAACGTCGTCCTCCAGACCGACCTCGACCGGGACGGCTACCAGGACCTGCTGTACCGGCGCAGCGCCGACGGCGACCTGTTCTGGTCGCACTACGTGCCGGCCAGCGGCACCTGGGCCACCAAGCAGATCGCCGACAACTGGAAGACCCGCACCCGCATCGTCGTCCCGGGTGATGTCACCGGCGACTACAAGCCCGACCTGCTCTCGGTCGACTCCGGCGGCTACCTCTGGATCTACCCGGGCAACGGCAACGGCACGTTCGGGACCCGGGTGAAGGTCGGCTCCGGCTGGAACCAGTACAACTCCCTGCGCGGACACGGTGACTTCACCGGCGACGGCAAGACCGACCTGATCGCGCGCAGCTCGTCCGGCGGCTACATCTACCTGTTCAAGGGCACCGGCAAGTCCGGCACCGGCGCCTTCGCCACCCGCGTCAAGGTCCGCACGTGGGCGACGTACAACGGCTTCGACGCCGTCGGCGACGTCACCGGCGACGGCAAGGCCGACTTCCTGGCCCGCAACTCCTCCGGCACGCTCTACCTGTACCCGGGCACCGGAAAGGCCACGAGCGAGATCTTTGCCACACCGAAGTCCGTCGGCACGGATTTCAAGCAGTACGACATCTTCGGCTGAAATCGCAGGTGAGACGGGACCACCCGGGATCACCGACCACGGACCGTGCCCACCGCTCCTCGGCGGTGGGCACGGTCCGTTGTGCAACCCTTCTCCGAGTTTCCCCGTCTGACCGGACGGGGTCACGATGGTGTGGTACGCGCCAAATGGCCACGCCTGACCCTTGATGCAGGGGGTAACCGACCGGACGAGAACCGAGGAGCACATGTCCGCCGAGAGCACGCCGGAACCCGCCATACCGGGTGAGGCCGGCACCGCAGGTCCACGCCATCGCGCCAAGGGCCGCCGTCGCAAGCCCCGCGACAAACGCAAGGGCCTGATGGTCATGGCCTGGACGGCAGCGGGCATCGTCGTCCTGGGGGGCACCGGCGCCGGGTACCTGTACTTCAAGCTCAACGGCAACATCAAGAGTGTCGACATCGACCAGGCCCTCGGCACCGACCGCCCCGAGAAGGTCGACAACGGCTCGGAGAACATCCTCGTCCTCGGCTCCGACACCCGCTCCGGCAACAACAAGAAGGTCGGCGGCGGCACCGACGACGGCAGCGCCCGCTCGGACACGGCGATGGTCGTCCACGTCTACGAGGGCCACAAGAAGGCCAGCGTGGTCTCCATCCCGCGCGACACCCTGGTCGACCGCCCCAAGTGCACCGACGCGAACGGGACCACGCACGACGCCGCGTCCGGCGTCATGTTCAACGAGGCGTACGGCACGGGCGGCGCCGCCTGCGCGGTGAAGACCGTCGAGTCCCTCAGCGGCATCCGCATGGACCACTACCTGGAGGTCGACTTCTCCGGCTTCCAGAAGCTGATCGACGAGCTCGGCGGCGTCGAGGTCACCACCACCAAGAACATCAACGACCCCGACAGCCACCTCAACCTCAAGGCCGGCACCCACCAGCTCACCGGCAAGCAGGCCCTCGGCCTGGTCCGCACCCGGCACGGCGTCGGCGACGGCTCCGACCTCGGCCGCATCCAGCTCCAGCAGGCCTTCATCAAGGCCCTGATCAACCAGGTCAAGGACATCAACCTCTTCGGCAACCCCAAGAGGCTCTACGACCTGGCCAACACCGCCACCAAGACGGTCACGACCGACTCCGACCTCGGCTCGGTCAACAAGCTCATGTCCTTCGCGGGCGGCCTCAAGGGCATCAGCTCCAAGAACATGAACATGGTCACGATGCCGGTCCGGTACGACCCGGCGGACCTGAACCGGGTGCTGGTGGCGAAGACCAAGGCCCAGTTGGTGTGGGACGCCCTGAAGAACGACAAGGCCATCCCGAAGGCGGCCACCGAAGGCACGGCTACAGGCGATGCCAAGGGCGTCGTAAACGCCGATTAGGGGCCGCGGGGAACTGCGCGACAAGCCCCCACCGGCCCGCAGGGAATAGATCACAGGAACCCCCGGTTTTGGGGGATGGCCCCAGTCCTGGCAGACTGGTACGTCGGCTCCGGTTCACGCTCCCGCATCCCGCGGCTGCGACCCGGCGCCCTCCCGAAACTAGGAGACACCTTGAAGCGCGACATCCACCCCGAGTACGTCGAGACGCAGGTCAGCTGCACCTGTGGCGCGTCGTTCACCACCCGTAGCACGATCTCCAGCGGCACCATCCGCGCCGAGGTCTGCTCCGAGTGCCACCCGTTCTACACGGGCAAGCAGAAGATCCTCGACACCGGTGGCCGTGTGGCCCGCTTCGAGGCCCGCTTCGGCAAGGCTTCCGCCGGCTCCAAGAAGTAGCGAGCCCCATTTCGCCGGTCCACGGCCACGCCCTTCTCAGGCGTGCCGGGACCGGCGTTTTTGGTCGCCCGCCCTTCACACACGTACGGACACAGGAGCCCCAAGATGTTCGAGGCCGTCGAGGACCTGGTCGTTGAGCACGCCGACCTGGAGACGAAGCTCGCCGACCCGTCGGTCCACGCCGACCAGGCGAACGCGCGCAAGCTGAACAAGCGCTACGCCGAGCTCACCCCGATCGTCGCCACGTACCGCTCCTGGAAGCAGACCGGCGACGACATCGAGACGGCGCGTGAACTCGCCGCCGACGACCCGGAGTTCGCCGCCGAGGTCAAGGAGCTGGACAAGCAGCGCGAGGAGCTGACGGAGAAGCTCCGTCTGCTGCTCGTCCCACGCGACCCCAGCGACGACAAGGACGTCATCCTCGAGATCAAGGCGGGCGCGGGCGGCGACGAGTCGGCGCTGTTCGCCGGCGACCTGCTGCGCATGTACCTGCGCTACGCGGAGCGCGTCGGCTGGAAGACCGAGATCATCGACTCCACCGAGTCCGAGCTCGGCGGCTACAAGGATGTCCAGGTCGCGGTGAAGACCAAGGGCGGCCAGGGCGCCACCGAGCCCGGACAGGGCGTGTGGGCCCGGCTGAAGTACGAGGGCGGTGTGCACCGCGTGCAGCGGGTGCCGGCGACCGAGTCCCAGGGCCGTATCCACACCTCCGCGGCCGGTGTGCTGGTCACGCCGGAGGCCGAGGAGATCGACGTCGAGATCAACCCGAACGACCTCCGGATCGACGTGTACCGGTCGTCCGGCCCGGGTGGACAGTCCGTCAACACGACCGACTCCGCGGTGCGCATCACGCACATTCCGACCGGAGTCGTCGCCTCCTGCCAGAACGAGAAGAGCCAGCTGCAGAACAAGGAGCAGGCGATGCGTATCCTGCGCTCCAGGCTGCTTGCCGCGGCGCAGGAGGAGGCGGAGAAGGAAGCCGCCGACGCCCGCCGCAGCCAGGTCCGCACGGTCGACCGCTCCGAGAAGATCCGTACCTACAACTTCCCGGAGAATCGCATCTCGGACCACCGCGTCGGCTTCAAGGCCTACAACCTGGACCAGGTCCTGGACGGCGACCTCGACTCGGTGATCCAGGCCTGCGTCGACGCGGACTCGGCGGCGAAGCTGGCGGCTGCGTAAGGGCGTACAGGACGTAAAGGACGTACGCACGAGTACGACACGGAGGACATGCGTGCAGCAATCTCTTGGGGGGCGACCCCAAAGCCCCCGCAGCGTGCTGCTCGCGGAGGTGGCACAGGCCACCCAGCGGCTGGCAGACGCCGGCGTGCCCTCGCCGCGCAATGACGCGGAGGAGCTCGCCGCGTTCGTGCACGGCGTGAAGCGGGGCGAGCTGCACTCCGTGAAGGACGCGGACTTCGACGCCCGGTACTGGGAGGTCATCGCCCGCCGTGAGCAGCGCGAGCCGCTCCAGCACATCACCGGGCGGGCGTACTTCCGCTATCTCGAACTCCAAGTCGGGCCCGGGGTGTTCGTGCCGCGCCCCGAGACCGAGTCGGTGGTCGGCTGGGCCATAGACGCCGTGCGCGCGATGGACGTCGTCGAGCCCTGCATCGTCGACCTGTGCAGCGGCTCCGGAGCCATCGCGCTCGCGCTCGCCCAGGAGGTCCCGCGCTCGCGTGTGCACGCCGTGGAGCTGTCCGAGGACGCCCTGGTGTGGACGCGGAAGAACGTGCAGGGTTCGCGCGTCGACCTGCGGCAGGGCAACGCCCTGGACGCCTTCCCCGACCTCGACGGCCAGGTCGACCTGGTCATCTCCAACCCGCCCTACATCCCGCTCACCGAGTGGGAGTACGTCGCTCCCGAGGCGCGGGACTACGATCCCGAACTCGCGCTGTTCTCAGGGGAGGACGGCCTCGACCTCATCCGCGGTCTGGAACGGACCGCACACCGTCTGCTCCGCCCCGGCGGTGTCGTCGTCATCGAGCACGCCGACACCCAGGGCGGCCAGGTGCCGTGGATCTTCACCGAGGAGCGGGGCTGGGCCGACGCGGCCGACCACCCCGACCTCAACAACCGCCCGAGGTTCGCGACCGCCCGCAAGGCGCTGCCGTGACCGCCCCCCGCACTTCAGTCCCGCAGCACGTGTACTTCGTGTACGAGGAGGCCCGCTAGATATGGCACGGCGATACGACACCAACGACGCGACCGACCGCACGACCGGTCTGCGTGAAGCAGCGTCCGCCGTCCGCCGTGGCGAGCTCGTGGTCCTCCCGACCGACACGGTGTACGGCATCGGCGCCGACGCGTTCACCAAGGAGGCCGTCGGCGATCTGCTGGAGGCCAAGGGGCGGGGCCGCACCATGCCCACCCCTGTGCTGATCGGGTCCCCGAACACGCTCCACGGTCTCGTCACCGACTTCTCCGAGCTGGCCTGGGAGCTGGTGGACGCGTTCTGGCCGGGCGCGCTGACGCTGGTCGCCAAGCACCAGCCGTCGCTGCAGTGGGACCTGGGCGACACCCGGGGCACGGTTGCCGTGCGCATGCCACTGCACCCGATCGCCATCGAGCTGCTCACCGAGGTCGGCCCCATGGCCGTCTCCTCGGCGAACCTGACGGGCCACCCCGCGCCCGAGGACTGTGACGCCGCGCAGGAGATGCTCGGCGACTCGGTCTCCGTCTACCTGGACGGCGGCCCGACGCCCGGGAACGTCCCGTCCTCGATCGTCGACGTCACCCGCGAGATCCCGCTCCTCCTGCGCGCGGGCGCCATCTCGGCCGAGGAGCTGCGCAAGGTCGTACCCGACCTCGAGGTGGCCAATTGACAGCCCCTGAAGCGGGGCGTGGCATAGGCAACGGGGAACGTGCCGCGGAGATCACGACGACCTTCGTCGGGCTACCGCGCGACAGCTTCCGCATCCTCCACGTCAGCACCGGCAACGTGTGCCGCTCGCCGATCACCGAGCGGCTGACCCGTCATTTCGTGGCGCAGCGGCTCGGTGTGCTCGGCGGCGGGGTGATCGTGGAGAGCGCGGGCACCTGGGGCCATGAGGGCGCGCCCATGGAATCCAACGCGGAGACCGTCCTCGCCGACTTCGGCGCGGACGCCTCCGGCTTCACCGGCCGCGAGCTCCTCGACGAGCACGTCATCCGGGCCGACCTGGTCCTGACGGCCACCCGCGACCACCGCGCCCAGGTCATCTCGATGGGCCACTCGGCGGGCCTGCGCACCTTCACGCTGAAGGAGTTCACCCGCCTGGTGAAGGCGATAGACCCCGCGACGCTGCCCCCGCTGGAGGACGGCGTGGTCATCCGCGCACGCGCCCTGGTCCGTGCGGCGGCGGCTCTACGCGGGTGGCTCCTCGCGCCGACGGCGGAGGCGGACGAGGTGTACGACCCGTACGGGGCACCGTTGCCGTTCTTCCGGTCGGTGGGGGACGAGATACATGAGGCGCTGGATCCGGTGGTGACGGCGTTGACGGGGGTTGCCGCGCGGGCCTGACGCGAGGGCCGCGGCGCTCACCGGAGTACCTGTGCGGACGCAACAACCGGGCGTCCCCGCCGACCCGGGCCTACATTGGACGTACGTCACCGTCGACGCACGCCCGGAGCCCACCATGACGGTCACCCATGCCATCGAGGCCGACGTCCTGCGCCGGCAGGACCCGCAGCTCGCCGACATCCTGCTCGGGGAGCTCGACCGGCAGTCGACGACGCTCCAGCTCATCGCCGCCGAGAACTTCACGTCGCCGGCCGTGCTGGCGGCTCTCGGGTCGCCGCTCGCCAACAAGTACGCGGAGGGGTATCCGGGCACCCGGTACCACGGCGGGTGCGAGATGGTCGACGTCGCCGAACGGCTCGCCGTGGAGCGGGCCAAGCTGCTGTTCGGGGCCGAGCACGCCAATGTGCAGTCCCACTCGGGGTCTTCGGCCGTCCTCGCCGCCTACGCCGCCCTGCTGCGGCCCGGCGACACCGTGCTCGCCCTCGGGCTGCCGTACGGCGGCCACCTCACCCACGGCTCGCCCGCGAACTTCTCCGGCCGCTGGTTCGACTTCGTCCCCTACGGCGTCGACGCGGAGACCGGGCTCATCGACCACGACCAGGTGCGCACCCTGGCCCTGAGCCACCGGCCCAAGGCGATCGTGTGCGGATCCATCGCCTATCCCCGGCACATCGACTACGCCTTCTTCCGCGCGGTCGCCGACGAGGTGGGCGCGTACCTCATCGCCGACGCCGCCCACCCCATGGGGCTCGTCGCCGGGGGAGCGGCGCCGAACCCGGTGCCGTACGCCGATGTGGTGTGCGCCACCACCCACAAGGTGCTCCGCGGCCCGCGCGGCGGCATGATCCTGTGCGGGTCGGATCTCGCCGAGCGCGTCGACCGCGCCGTCTTTCCGTTCACCCAGGGTGGTGCGCAGATGCACACCATCGCCGCCAAGGCCGTGGCGTTCGGCGAGGCGGCGACACCGGCGTTCGCGGCGTACGCCCATCAGGTGGTCGCCAACGCGAGGCTCCTTGCGGCCACGCTGGCCGCGGAGGGGCTGGTCGTCACCACCGGTGGCACCGACACCCACCTCATCACCGCCGACCCCGCGCCGCTCGGCCTCGACGGCCGCACCGCGCGCGGGCGGCTCGCGGCGGCCGGGATCGTGCTGGACTGCTGCGCGCTGCCGCACGGCGACGCCCGTGGCCTGCGCCTCGGCACGGCGGCCGTGACCACCCAGGGCATGGGGGAGGAGGAGATGGCGAGGATCGCGGCCCTGATGGTGAGCGTGCTGTCCGGCCAGGTCGAGGGCAAGCGGGGCCGTGACGAGGTGCGGGAACTGGTGACGGCCTTCCCGCCGTATCCCGCCTGACGCCGTGTCCGTTGCGTAAATCCCTTGAGCGGCCTACGCGGTGGGTCCCATCATCTGCGGATGAAGAAGAGACACATCGCGGCCCCGATAGCCGTGACACTCGCCGTCCTCGGCCTCTCCGCACCGCCCGCCCAGGCGGCCACGGACGCCTGCACCTCCAGTCCTCAGGAGAAGCGGGTCGTCCTGCCGAACAAGTCCGACCTCGACCTCGACCTGTACCTCTGCGTCTTCCGCACCACCGACAACGAGGTCTACTCCCAGGTGCGGATCAACTGGTCGGCGACCACCCCGGCCGCGGCGGTCGGCAGGAAGTTCGACGGATTCAGGGTGAACTCCCGGCTGGAGTACCGCTTCTCGTCGGGCGGCGTCGACTACATCAACCGGAACTACACCTGCGACTACACGGCATCCGCCAACGACCTGTGGGCGGCCACCGCGCGGTGCAACACCCCCCGCAGCAACTGGGACGGCGACCTGTACTGGTCGTCCGACGGCCAGGTGCAGTGGGACATCGACGGCGACGGCGAGGGCTGGCAGGAACCGTGGCAGCTGACCGGTTCTCCGCTGCTCAGCTGAGGTCCGCGTCCGAGGTCCAGGCCGGGTCCGGTGCCCCAGGGCCCGGCCCGTGCTTTTGCGCCGTAACCCGTGCGAAAGGGGGTAGGCGCTCCCCCGTACACCCACGCGCACAGCCACACGTGCAACCATCGTCGCTACCCGGTAGTCCCCGCACATATGCGCCGTGTATGAGTCCATCGCTAGGGTGTGGGGCTGAGATGGCCAGCGAGACTTGTGGGGAAGCCCGTGCGTGAATACCTGCTGACGCTCTGCATCACGGCCGCGGTGACGTATCTGCTGACAGGGCCGGTGCGGAAATTCGCGATCGTGGCCGGAGCGATGCCGGAGATCCGGGCACGTGACGTGCACCGGGAACCCACTCCGCGGCTCGGCGGTATCGCGATGTTCTTCGGCCTGTGCGCGGGCCTGCTGGTCGCCGACCACCTCACCAACCTCAGTACGGTCTTCGAGAGGTCCAACGAACCGCGGGCGCTGCTCTCCGGAGCGGCGCTCATCTGGCTGATCGGCGTCCTGGACGACAAGTTCGAGATCGACGCCCTGATCAAGCTGGGCGGCCAGATGATCGCCGCCGGCGTCATGGTCATGCAGGGTCTGACGATCCTGTGGCTGCCCATCCCCGGCTTCGGCTCGGTCGCCCTGACCCAGTGGCAGGGCACCCTCCTCACCGTCGCCCTGGTCGTGATCACCATCAACGCGGTCAACTTCGTCGACGGCCTGGACGGCCTCGCGGCCGGCATGGTCTGCATCGCCTCGGCCGCCTTCTTCCTCTACGCGTACCGCGTCTGGGTGTCGTACGGCATCGAGGCCGCCGCCCCCGCCACGTTGTTCTCGGCGATCCTGATGGGCATGTGCCTGGGCTTCCTGCCGCACAACATGCACCCCGCGCGGATCTTCATGGGCGACTCCGGCTCGATGCTGATCGGCCTGGTGCTCGCCGCGGGTGCCATCTCCATCACCGGGCAGGTCGACCCGGACGCGCTGAAGCTGTTCATGGACGGCAGCGAGAAGCAGGCCGTGCACGCGACGGTCCCGGTCTACATCCCGCTGCTGCTGCCGCTGACGATCATCGCGATCCCGGCCGCCGACCTGGTACTGGCGATCGTGCGCCGCACGTGGCGCGGCCAGTCGCCGTTCGCCGCCGACCGCGGCCATCTGCACCACCGCCTGCTGGAGATCGGCCACTCCCACAGCCGCGCGGTGCTGATCATGTACTTCTGGTCGGCCCTGATCGCCTTCGGCGCGCTCGCCTACTCCGTGAACTCGGCGTCCATGTGGATCGTGCTGGGCGTGGTGTTCCTGAGCGCCATCGGCCTGATCCTGCTCCTGCTGCCCCGCTTCACGCCGCGCGCCCCGCGCTGGGCCGAGGCCTTCGTGCCGCCGCGCTACCGCCGCCGCGGTGCCGTCGCGGAACCGGCTGCCACGACACCGCAGACCGCCTCCGCCGAGACAGCGGCGGACACCCCGGCGGGCACCCCGTCCGGTGAGGAGCCCCGCACACCGGTCGCCGCCGGCGTCTCGCGCGTCAACGGAGCGACCGCGATCGGCGCCCGTTCGCGGCTCCTGGACCGGCGTAAAGCCGGAACGTCGCGCTGACGGTCAAGGTAAGAGAGCTCCCAAGGTAAGAATCTGACTAGAGCATTGCCAAGTCATGGGGGAACGAAGTTCCCCATTACCAGACAAGTCGGCCGGGTTTCTGCACAGACGCGCACGGTCACTCTCATGTGTGACACCGAGCACACCTCCAGGTAAAGACCTCATCAAATAGTTTGTGATACGGTTCACGAGAACCCCGGATAGAGCCGAAGGGCCGTAGTGCGACGGTCCATTGGCGTGAGGTCCTCATCTCAACCCGGGGACTACGCTCGTCCATGACGACACCCCTGCCCCCACCGTGAAAGCGGAGCTGCCGCCATGCCGTCCAATGACGTCCGGATCTTGCTTCAGGCCGCTGTGCCCACAGCCGCCGTCGGCGCGATCGCCGCCGTCGTCAGCGGTGTGGTTGTCGGCGGTAAAGGGGCGATCGGGGCGGTCGTGGCGACGGTGCTCACGATCCTCTTCATGGGTATCGGGCTTTACGTTCTGCAGCGAACCGCCAAATCGCTTCCGCATCTGTTCCAGATGATGGGCCTGATGCTTTACGCGGCGCAGATCCTGCTGCTGTTCGTCTTCCTGAGCGTGTTCAGGGACACCACGCTGTTCCACCCCAAGGCCTTCGCGATCACGCTCATCGCCACCACTCTCGCGTGGATCGGCGCTCAGACGCGCGCTCACATGAAGGCCAAGATCCTCTACGTCGAACCCGACTCCTCGGGCGGCAAGCCCGAAAAATCGGGGCACTCGTCGTGAGGGGTAGGGCCGGGATAAGTGCGTATGAGAAGTCCTGCTATCGTCCGGTGCCAACTGCGGCATCGCGGGCGCAGGCATCTGAGCTGACGCCTGCTCATTCGCGAGGCTCGATGCCCCTCAGCCGCCCCCACATCCGTAACACCAGTCCCGTGCCGAACCGCGGCTGCGCGCCGCGCCGACACAACGAGGTTGCCGTACCCATGCGTCACGCCGAAGGAGCCCGTGGTGAGTGCTGACCAGACCCAGCTCGCCTTTGACTGGAGCTGTCGGATCATGTCCGACAACGGCTGCGGCTTCCCGGCTCCGGGCCTGCACTCGTTCCTCTTCAAGCCGATTGCCGAGGTCGGCGGGTTCGAGTTCAACAAGGTGATGCTGCTCGCGCTCATCACCACCCTGCTCGTCATCACCTTCTTCTGGGCAGCTTTCGGCAAGGCGAAGGTGGTCCCCGGCAAGCTGCAGATGGTCGGCGAAGCCGGTTACGACTTCGTACGCCGCGGCATCGTCTACGAGACCCTCGGCAAGCGTGAGGGCGAGAAGTACGTCCCGTTCATGGTCTCGCTCTTCTTCTTCATCTGGATCATGAACATCTGGTCCGTGATCCCGCTGGCCCAGTTCCCGGTCTCGTCGATCATCGCGTTCCCGATGGTGCTGGCCGCCATCGTGTGGCTCATCTGGGTCTCGGTGACCTTCAAGCGGCACGGCTTCGTCGGCTTCTTCAAGAACGTCACCGGCTACGACAAGTCGCTCGGTGCGGTGCTGCCGCTCGTGATGGTCATCGAGTTCTTCTCGAACCTGCTGGTCCGCCCGTTCACGCACGCGGTCCGACTCTTCGCCAACATGTTCGCCGGCCACCTGATGCTGGTCATGTTCACCGTCGCCTCCTGGTACTTGCTGAACAGCTGGATGATCCCGGCGGCCGGTGTCTCTTTCGTCATGACCATGGTCATGATCCTCTTCGAGCTCTTCGTGCAGGCCGTTCAGGCGTACGTCTTCGTGCTGCTGGCCTGTTCGTACATCCAGGGCGCTCTCGCCGAGCACCACTGAGCCCCGCAGCACCACAAGCCCCCAAGAACGTCCGGTGGCCAACCCCCGCCGGTCCATGAAAGAGAAGGAAGAATCAGCATGGCTGCCCTTGAGACCCTCGCCGCCGTCGAAGGCAACATCGGTTCCATCGGCTACGGCCTGGCCGCCATCGGCCCCGGCGTCGGCGTCGGCATCATCTTCGGTAACGGCACCCAGGCCCTCGCCCGCCAGCCCGAGGCCGCCGGCCTGATCCGTGCCAACCAGATCCTCGGCTTCGCCTTCTGTGAGGCGCTCGCCCTCATCGGCATCGTCATGCCGTTCGTCTACGGATGATCGAGCCCTGACGAGCCAACCTTTCGACGAAAGGCACTGATGTGATCGCCAACCTGGTACAGCTGGCGGCCGAGGAGAAGCAGAACCCGCTTGTCCCGCCGGGCCCCGAGCTGCTCGTCGGCACCATCGCCTTCGCCATCGTGTTCTTCTTCTTCTGGAAGAAGCTGCTCCCGAACATCAACAAGGTTCTGGAAGAGCGCCGCGACGCGATCGAAGGCGGTATTGAGAAGGCCGAGGCGGCGCAGACCGAGGCTCAGAGCGTCCTGGAGCAGTACCGGGCGCAGCTGGCCGAGGCCCGGCACGAGGCCGCGCGTCTGCGCCAGGAAGCGCAGGAGCAGGGCGCCGCGCTCATCGCCGAGATGCGTGCGGAAGGCCAGCGGCAGCGCGAGGAGATCGTCGCCGCCGGTCACGCGCAGATCGAGGCCGACCGCAAGGCCGCCTCTTCCGCGCTGCGTCAGGACGTCGGCAAGCTCGCCACGGACCTGGCCGGCAAGCTGGTCGGTGAGTCCCTCGAGGACCACGCCCGGCAGAGCCGCGTGATCGACCGCTTCCTCGACGACCTCGAGGAGAAGGCCGAGGCCGGCCGATGAACGGAGCGAGCCGCGAGGCCCTGGCAGCCGCACGTGAGCGTCTCGACGCGCTGACGGACTCGACGTCCGTCGACGCGGCCAAGCTCGCCGACGAGCTGGCCGCCGTCACCGCGCTGCTCGACCGCGAGGTGTCGCTGCGTCGGGTCCTGACCGACCCGGCGCAGGCCGGAGAGGCCAAGGCCGAGCTGGCCCAGCGCCTGCTCGGCGGCCAGGTCGGCGGCGAGGCCATCGACCTGGTGGCCGGCATGGTGCGCTCCCGCTGGTCGCAGTCCCGCGACCTGGTGGACGCGCTGGAGGAGCTGGCGAACACCGCCGACCTCACCGCCGCGCAGAAGGCGGGCACGCTCGACGACGTCGAGGACGAGCTGTTCCGGTTCGGCCGGATCGTCTCCTCCAGCACCGAGCTGCGCGCCGCGCTGACCGACCGCGCCGCCGCCACCTCGGCCAAGGGCGAGCTGCTGCGCAGCCTGCTCGGCGGCCGGGCCAAGGCGACCACCGAGCGTCTGGTGACGCGCCTGGTGACCGCGCCGCGTGGACGTAGCCTGGAGTCGGGACTGGAGTCCCTGTCCAAGCTCGCCGCCGAGCGCCGGGAGCGCCTGGTCGCCGTCGTCACCTCGGCGGTACCGCTGAGCGACGGACAGAAGCAGCGCCTGGGCGCCGCCCTGGCGAAGCTCTACGGCCGCCAGATGCACCTCAACCTCGACGTGGACCCCGAGGTCGTCGGCGGAATCCGGGTGCAGGTCGGCGACGAGGTCATCAACGGCTCCCTCGCGGACCGCATCGAGGATGCCGGCCGCCGCCTGGCGAGCTAGCCGCAAACTTAATAGCAAGACGTACTCACGACGGCCCATGTTGGGCCGTGCAGAGGATTCACCTCTTTCAGGGGGGAGTCCCCATCCCCCCAAAGTGAAACTTCGGGCCCAACAAGGAGAGCAGGGAACCCAGATGGCGGAGCTCACGATCCGGCCGGAGGAGATCCGGGACGCACTGGAGACCTTCGTCCAGTCGTACAAGCCGGACGCGGCCTCGCGCGAGGAGGTCGGTACGGTCACCCTTGCCGGCGACGGCATCGCGAAGGTCGAGGGTCTTCCCTCGGCCATGGCCAACGAACTGCTGAAGTTCGAGGACGGCACCCTCGGCCTCGCGCTCAACCTGGAAGAGCGCGAGATCGGCGCCGTCATCCTCGGTGAGTTCAGCGGCATCGAGGAGGGTCAGCCGGTCTCCCGTACCGGTGAGGTCCTCTCCGTGGCCGTCGGCGAGGGCTACCTCGGCCGCGTCGTCGACCCGCTCGGCAACCCGATCGACGGCCTCGGCGAGATCGAGACGTCCGGCCGCCGCGCCCTCGAGCTTCAGGCTCCGGGCGTCATGGCCCGTAAGTCGGTGCACGAGCCGATGGAGACCGGCTACAAGGCCGTCGACGCGATGACCCCGATCGGCCGTGGCCAGCGTCAGCTGGTCATCGGTGACCGCCAGACCGGCAAGACCGCCCTGGCCGTCGACACGATCATCAACCAGCGCGACAACTGGCGCACCGGCGACCCGAACAAGCAGGTCCGCTGCATCTACGTCGCCATCGGTCAGAAGGGCTCGACGATCGCGTCGGTCCGCCGCGCGCTGGAGGAGAACGGCGCGCTGGAGTACACGACCATCGTCGCCGCCCCGGCGTCCGACCCGGCCGGCTTCAAGTACCTGGCGCCGTACACCGGTTCGGCCATCGGCCAGCAGTGGATGTACGAGGGCAAGCACGTCCTCATCATCTTCGACGACCTCTCGAAGCAGGCCGACGCCTACCGCGCCGTGTCCCTGCTGCTGCGCCGCCCGCCGGGCCGTGAGGCCTACCCGGGTGACGTCTTCTACCTGCACTCCCGTCTGCTGGAGCGCTGCGCGAAGCTCTCCGACGACATGGGCGCCGGTTCGATGACGGGTCTGCCGATCGTCGAGACCAAGGCCAACGACGTCTCGGCGTTCATCCCGACCAACGTCATCTCCATCACCGACGGCCAGTGCTTCCTGGAGTCGGACCTGTTCAACGCCGGTCAGCGCCCCGCGCTGAACGTCGGTATCTCCGTCTCCCGAGTCGGTGGCTCCGCGCAGCACAAGGCGATGAAGCAGGTCTCCGGCCGTCTGCGTCTGGACCTGGCCCAGTACCGCGAGCTGGAGGCGTTCGCCGCCTTCGGTTCCGACCTGGACGCCGCGTCGAAGGCGCAGCTGGAGCGTGGTTCGCGTCTGGTCGAGCTGCTCAAGCAGGCTCAGTACCAGCCGATGGCCACCGAGGACCAGGTCGTCTCGGTCTGGGGTGCCACCACCGGCAAGATGGACGACGTTCCGGTCACCGACATCCGCCGCTTCGAGACGGAGCTCCTGGAGTACCTGCACCGCAAGGAGCAGGGCCTCATGACCTCCATCAAGGAGGGCGGCAAGATGTCGGACGACACCCTCACCGCTGTTGCCGACGCGATCGCCGAATTCAAGAAGCAGTTCGAGACCTCGGACGGCAAGCTTCTCGGCGAGGACGCCCCGGCCGCCGCCAAGTGACGTAAGGAAGGGACCTGACTCATGGGAGCCCAGCTCCGGGTCTACAAGCGTCGCATCCGATCCGTCACCGCGACCAAGAAGATCACGAAGGCGATGGAGATGATCGCCGCCTCGCGTGTCGTCAAGGCGCAGCGCAAGGTGGCGGCCTCCACGCCGTACGCGACCGAGCTCACCCGCGCGGTCACGGCGGTCGGTACCGGCTCGAACACCAAGCACCCGCTGACCACGCAGGCCGAGACGGTCACGCGGTCCGCGGTGCTGCTCCTGACGAGCGACCGCGGTCTCGCCGGCGCCTTCAACTCGAACGCCATCAAGATCGCGGAGCAGCTGACCGCGCGTCTGGAGGGCGAGGGCAAGGAGGTCGAGATCTACATCGTCGGCCGCCGTGGTGTCGCCCACTACAACTTCCGTGAGCGCAAGATCGCGGAGTCGTGGAGCGGCTTCACCGACGAGCCGTCGTACGCGGACGCCAAGAAGGTCGCGGCTCCGCTGATCGAGGCGATCGAGAAGGACACGGCCGAGGGTGGCGTGGACGAACTCCACATCGTCTTCACCGAGTTCGTCTCGATGATGACGCAGACGGCTCTCGACGACCGTCTGCTGCCGCTCAGCCTCGAAGAGGTCGCGAAGGAGGCTGCCCCCAAGGGCGAGATCCTTCCGCTGTTCGACTTCGAGCCCTCGGCGGAGGACGTCCTCGACGCCCTGCTGCCGCGCTACGTGGAGAGCCGTATCTACAACGCGCTGCTCCAGTCGGCCGCCTCCAAGCACGCCGCCACGCGGCGGGCGATGAAGTCGGCAACCGACAACGCGGGAGAGCTCATCGAGACGCTCTCGCGGCTTGCCAACGCGGCCCGCCAGGCCGAAATCACCCAGGAAATCAGCGAGATCGTCGGTGGCTCCGCAGCCCTGGCCGACGCGACCGCGGGGAGTGACAGGTAATGACGACGACAGTTGAGACGGCCGTTGCCACGGGCCGCGTCGCCCGGGTCATCGGCCCGGTCGTCGACGTGGAATTCCCCGTCGACGCCATGCCGGAGATCTACAACGCCCTTCACGTCGAGGTGGCCGACCCGGCCAAGGACGGCGAGAAGAAGACGCTGACCCTGGAGGTCGCCCAGCACCTGGGTGACGGCCTGGTCCGCACGATCTCGATGCAGCCCACCGACGGTCTGGTCCGCCAGGCCCCGGTCACCGACACCGGTGCCTCCATCACGGTGCCCGTCGGCGACTTCACCAAGGGCAAGGTGTTCAACACCCTCGGTGAGGTGCTGAACGTCGATGAGACCTACGAGGGCGAGCGCTGGGGCATCCACCGCAAGGCCCCGAACTTCGACGAGCTCGAGTCGAAGACCGAGATGTTCGAGACCGGCGTCAAGGTCATCGACCTTCTCACCCCGTACGTCAAGGGTGGAAAGATCGGTCTGTTCGGCGGTGCCGGCGTCGGCAAGACGGTGCTCATCCAGGAGATGATCTACCGCGTCGCCAACAACCACGACGGTGTCTCCGTGTTCGCCGGTGTCGGTGAGCGCACCCGTGAGGGCAACGACCTCATCGAGGAGATGGCCGAGTCGGGCGTCATCGACAAGACCGCCCTGGTCTTCGGTCAGATGGACGAGCCCCCGGGCACCCGTCTGCGCGTGGCCCTTGCCGGTCTGACCATGGCGGAGTACTTCCGCGATGTGCAGAAGCAGGACGTGCTGTTCTTCATCGACAACATCTTCCGCTTCACGCAGGCCGGTTCCGAGGTCTCGACCCTGCTCGGCCGTATGCCCTCCGCGGTGGGCTACCAGCCGAACCTGGCCGACGAGATGGGTCTCCTCCAGGAGCGCATCACCTCGACCCGTGGTCACTCGATCACCTCGATGCAGGCGATCTACGTCCCCGCGGACGACCTGACCGACCCGGCCCCGGCCACCACCTTCGCCCACCTCGACGCGACGACGGTTCTGTCCCGTCCGATCTCCGAGAAGGGCATCTACCCGGCCGTGGACCCGCTGGACTCCACGTCCCGCATCCTGGACCCGCGCTACATCGCGGCGGACCACTACAACACCGCCATGCGCGTCAAGGGGATCCTGCAGAAGTACAAGGACCTCCAGGACATCATCGCCATCCTCGGCATCGACGAGCTCGGCGAGGAGGACAAGCTGGTCGTCCAGCGTGCCCGCCGTGTCGAGCGCTTCCTGTCCCAGAACACCCACGTCGCCAAGCAGTTCACCGGCGTGGACGGCTCGGACGTGCCGCTGGACGAGTCGATCACCGCGTTCAACGCGATCATCGACGGCGAGTTCGACCACTTCCCGGAGCAGGCCTTCTTCCTGTGCGGTGGTATCGAGGACCTGAAGAAGAACGCGAAGGAGCTGGGCGTCTCCTGACGCACCGGTGCTCGTGAGCCTTGTGCTCTTGGTGAGGGGGCGGGGCACGTCCCGCCCCCTCTTCCACGCCTACTAGACTTGTAACCAACACCCGGCAGAACCCGCCGGGTGGTGACCCGAGGAGCCACCTTGGCTGCTGAGCTGCACGTCGCGATGGTCGCCGCCGACCGTGAGGTCTGGTCGGGCCAGGCCACACTGGTCGTCGCGCGCACCACGTCCGGCGACATCGGCGTCATGCCCGGTCACCAGCCGCTGCTCGGTGTGCTGGAGTCGGGCCCGGTGACCATCCGTACGAGTGAAGGTGGAACGGTCGTCGCCGCGGTGCACGGCGGTTTCATCTCGTTCGCGGACAACAAGCTGTCGCTGCTGGCCGAGATCGCCGAGCTGTCGGACGAGATCGATGTCCAGCGCGCGGAGCGGGCACTGGAGCGCGCGAAGTCGGACGACGACGCGTCCGCAAGCCGCCGCGCGGAGGTCCGTCTGCAGGCGGCGACGGCGCGCTGACCCCTGGGGGTACCGCCCGGGGCCTTTAGGCTCTGGGGGGAGCGCACGCGATGACGTCACTCAGCCGCGGCTGGGACCGGAGCAATCCGGTGCCGGTCGCGGCTGAGGCAGATATGGAAGTTTTTTCCGTTCCGTTACCTAGGAGACGAGGAGGTCGGTGTCGATGGTCCTCGCTCTGACTGTGTGCGGAATCGTTGTCGCCCTGGTGGTGCTGGGGCTGTTCGTATTCGGCCTGCGCCGCAGGCTCATCCAGCGCTCCGGCGGCACCTTCGACTGTTCCCTGCGCTGGGACGTACCCGAGAAACCCGACACCAGCGGCAAGGGCTGGAGCTACGGCGTCGCCCGCTACAACGGCGACCGCATCGAGTGGTACCGCGTCTTCTCCTACGCCTATCGCCCGCGCCGCATCCTGGAGCGCTCCGCGATCGAGGTCGCCGGCCGTCGCGTCCCCGAGGGCGAGGAGGAGCTGGCGCTCCTGTCCGACGCGGTGATCCTCGCCTGTCTGCACCGGGGCACGCGCCTGGAACTCGCCATGAGCGAAGACGCGCTGACCGGATTTCTCGCGTGGCTTGAGGCAGCCCCGCCCGGTCAGCGCGTCAATGTCGCTTAGTTCGCCTGTTTGTCAGTTGAGCCCGTTGTTGATGGCGGTCACCAGCTCACCGCCCGTGGTGTCGCCGCTGAACTCCCAGAAGAACGCGCCGCCCAGGCCCTGGTTCTTGGCCCAGGTCATCTTCCCGGCGATGGTCGACGGGGTGTCGTAGGACCACCAGTTGCTGCCGCAGTGCGCGTACGCCGTGCCGGCGATGGTGCCGTTGGCCGGGCAGGAGTTCTTCAGGACCTTGTAGTCCTCGATGCCCGCCTCATAGGTGCCGGGAGCCGCGCCGGTCGCCGAGCCGCCGGGGGCGGACTGGGTGACGCCGGTCCAGCCGCGGCCGTAGAAGCCGATGCCGAGCAGCAGCTTGGCGGACGGTACGCCCTTGGACTTGAGCTTGGCGATGGCGTCCGCGGAGTTGAAGCCGGCCTGCGGGATGCCGGCGTACGAGGTGAGCGGCGAGTGCGGAGCGGTCGGGCCGTCCGCGTCGAAGGCGCCGAAGTAGTCGTACGTCATCACGTTGTACCAGTCGAGGTACTGTGCGGCGCCGCCGTAGTCGGCCGCGTCGATCTTGCCGCCGGAGGAGCCGTCGGCGGTGATGGCCGCGGTGACCAGGTAGTTCGAGCCGAATTCCGTGCGCAGCGCGGACATCAGGTTCTTGAAGGCCGCGGGGCCGGAGGTGTCGCAGGTCAGGCCGCAGGCGTTGGGGTACTCCCAGTCGATGTCGATGCCGTCGAAGACATCCGCCCAGCGCGGGTCCTCCACGACGGCCTTGCAGGACTTGGCGAACGCCGCAGCGTTGGCCGCGGCCTGGCCGAAGCCGCCGGAGTAGGTCCAGCCGCCGAAGGAGTACAGCACCTTGATGTGCGGGTACTTGGCCTTCAGCTGACGCAGCTGGTTGAAGTTGCCGCGCAGCGGCTGGTCCCAGGTGTCGGCGGCGCCGCTGACGGACTGGTCGGCGGTGTAGGCCTTGTCGTAGGCGGCGTAGGTGTCGTCGACGGTGCACTGACCGTTCTTGACGTTGCCGAACGCGTAGTTGATGTGGGTGATCTTCGACGCGGAGCCGGAGGTCACCAGGTTCTTCACGTGGTAGTTGCGGCCGTAGACGCCCCACTCGGTGAAGTAGCCGAGCTTGACCTTGTCGCCGGTCGGGGGCGGTTCCGTGGTGCCGCCGGTGGTGCGCACCGCGCGGGATCCGCTGACCGGGCCGGTCTGGTCGGCGGTGTCGCGGGCCTGGACGGTGTAGGAGTAGTCGGTGCCCGCGGTCAGGCCGGAGTCGGTGTACGAGGTGGTCGTCACCGTCGCGACCTTGGTGCCGTCGCGCAGGACGTCGTAGTTCTTGACGCCGTTGTCGTCGGTGGCGGCCGTCCAGCTCAGCTTCGCCGAGGTGTTGGTGATGTCGGAGGCGGTGGGGGTGCCGGGGGCGGACGGCGGGTTGTCGCCGGGGACGCTGCCGCCGTCGCAACTGCCGCCGTTCAGCTTGCAGTTGGCGGGGGAGCCGGTGCCCGTGCCGTTGAAGCCGAAGGTGACGGAGGCGCCGGGGGCGAGGGAGCCGTTCCAGGACTTGTTCTTGGCGGTCCAGTGGCTGCCGGAGGAGGTGACGTCGGCGTCCCAGGAGGAGGTGACGGAGGTGCCGGAGGGGAAGTCCCACTCGACGGTCCAGGAGCTGAGGGCCGTGGTGCCGGTGTTCTTCACCGTCCACTTGCCCTCGAAGCCGGAGCCCCAGTCCTGGGTCTTGGCGTAGGTGGCGGTGGCGGACGTCGCGGCCTCGGCGGGGCTCGCGAGGCCGACGAGGCCGGCCAGCGGGAGCAACAGGGTCGCGAACCCTGCCGCGGCTCTGTGTCTGAAGCGCATGCTGCGCCTCCTTGGTGGGGAGTCAGGGGGCGCGACTGAGCCTCACGCCCACTCATGGTGCGGTGAGAATAGAAAGGTCTGGACCACGGGTCAATAGGTCTGGACCACTTGCCCTTTACTCCCCGATCCGTTCTGCTAGATCCCCAACTCCTGTGCCAGCACGGCCGCTTGGACCCGGCTCCGCAGCTCCAGCTTCCCCAGCAACCGGCTGACGTGCGTCTTCACCGTCGCTTCGGCCATATCGAGCCGGGTCGCGATGTCGGCGTTGGACAGGCCCTTCCCCAGACAGGCCAGCACCTCACGTTCGCGACGCGTGAGGGAGTCCAGGACGGACGGATCGGCCGTCGACTGCCGGGCGGGCTTCGCGCCGAACTCGGCGATCAGACGCCGGGTGACGGCCGGGGCGATCAGACCCTCGCCGCGCGCCACCGTCCGCACCGCCTCGATCAGGTCCTTCGCCTCCGTGTTCTTCAGCAGAAACCCCGCGGCCCCGGCCCGCAGCGCCCCGAACACATACTCGTCGAGGTCGAAGGTGGTGAGCACGAGGACGTCGGCCAGCCGCTCGGCGACCACCTGCCGGGTCGCGGACACCCCGTCGAGCCGCGGCATCTGGACGTCCATCAGCACCAGGTCGGGCCGCAGTTCGCGGGCCAGCGCCACGGCCTGCTCGCCGTCCGCCGCCTCGCCCACCACCTCGATGTCGGGCGCGCTGCGCAGGATGAGGACGAGCCCGGCGCGAACGGCGGACTGGTCCTCGGCGACGAGGACGCGGATCATGCGGTCGCTCCTTCTTCCTGGGGCTCGGCGAGCGGCAGGGACGCGCGTACGGTCCAGTGATTCCCGTCCGGCCCCGCCTCGAACGTGCCGCCCAGCAGCGCCGCCCGCTCCCGCATCCCGGCCAGCCCGGAGCCCGAGCCGGGAGCGCGGGGGCCGTCCCGGTCGCCGTACGGACTGCTCACCGCGACGGTCAGCGAGCCGTCCCGCCGGGCCAGCCGCACCGTGACGCGACCGGGGCAGGCGTGCTTGAGGGCGTTGGTCAGCGACTCCTGCACGATCCGGTAGGCGGCGAGCTCGACCGGGGCGGGGGCGTCACCCTCGTCCCCGGTGTCCAGGCTGACATCGAGTCCGTTGGCGCGGGCGCCCTCGACGAGGGCGGTGAGGCCGTCGAGGGTGGGGACGGCGGAGGGTTCGCGGTCGCCGCCGCCGTCGCGCAGGATGCCGATCAGCCGGCGCATCTCGGCGAGTCCCTCGACGCTGTTCTCCCGGATGACGGAGAGGGCCTCGCGGGAGGTCGCCGGCTTGTCGATCGAGAGCGCGGCCGTGGAGTGGATGGCGATTGCCGAGAGATGGTTGGCGACCATGTCGTGCAGCTCCCGTGCCATGCGGGCCCGTTCGGCGGTGACGGCCTGGCTGCGGTCCATCTCGGCGAGCAGGGCGGTCTGTTCGGCGCGCAGGCGCGCGGCTTCGGCGGCGTCACGGTGGTTGCGCACGATCCAGCCGGTGGCGGCGGGTGCGTACGCCACGATGCCGACGGCCACGCCGATCAGCAGCGCCTCCGGGACGCGCCACAACGCGTAGGGCACCAGCGTCGCGGCCACCGTGAGCAGACCGGTGATCCACTGGGTGCGGCGGGCCGCGGCCAGCGGGCCGTACAGCACGGCCGCGTAGACGATGTCGGTGAACATCAGGACAGTGGCCAGGCTGCCCTGGGTCATGACGTCCGCACAGATCGCGGGAGTGCCGATCAGCAGGGCCGCGCGGGGCGCCGTCCGGCGCAGCAGCTCGCAGCCGGCCATCACGGTGAGCGGTACCAGGATCGGCCAGGGGCCGTCGAAGAGCGTGATCGGGTCCTTGGCGGTCCGCGTGGCCAGGCCGATGCCCACCAGCAGCAGGCCGCCGAGCAGCCCGCCGACGGCGATGTACACATCGAAGCGGTGGGGGCGGGGGAGGGCCATGGCTCCATCCAACACGGTGTCCACGGCCGGCGCCTGATTCCGGGGAAGGGTCCTGGACTGCATCTTTCGATGTACGGCGGGTTCGTCACCGCCGACGACGAAAGGGGCCGGTCCCGACGGGAGCCTTGGAGATGACCGAAGGGAGCAAGTTGTGATCGTCGCCCTCATCATCGCCTGCGAGGTGGGCTTCTGGGTGCTGCTGGCGCTGGGCCTGGCCGTCCGTTACCTGCTGAAGTGGCGCCGGACGAGCGTGGTGCTGCTGCTGTGCGAGCCGGTGCTGGAGCTGGTCCTGTTCATCGTGACCGCGATCGACCTGAAGAACGGCGCCGAACCGAGCTGGAAACACGGCCTGGCGGCGCTCTACATCGGGTACACGGTGGCCTTCGGCCACTACACGATCCGCTGGCTCGACGGCCACGCGGCACATCGCCTGGGCGGCGGACCACCCCCGCGCAAGCCCCCGCGCTACGGCCGCGCCCGCGCCCGGCACGAGGCCAGGCTGTGGCTGCGGGCGGTGTACGGCGCCGCGGTGGCCCTGGCTCTGCTCCAAGCCGCGGTCTGGTACGTCGGGGACTCCGGCGACGTCGGCTCCCTGCGCACCTTCCAGTGGGTGGCGCTGCGCACGGTCGGCATCTACGGCCTGATCGCCCTCGGGTACTGGATCTGGCCGAAGAAGGCGCCCGCCGGTGCGGAGGACGCGGAGGAGGAGCCCCGGCTCACGACGGGGAAGGAGCGCGTCCGGTCGTGAGCCGCGGAGCGCCTAGCGCTCCCCGCCCGGCACCCACAGCACGTCACCCACGTCCTTGTTGGCGGTCCGGGCCAGGATGAACAGCAGGTCGGACAGTCGGTTGAGGTAGGTCGCGGTGAGGGGGTTCATGGTCTCGCCGTGGACCTCCAGCGCGGCCCATGTGGAGCGCTCGGCCCGCCGGACGACGGTGCAGGCCTGGTGGAGGAGGGCGGCGCCCTGGGTGCCGCCCGGCAGGATGAAGGAGCGCAGCTTCTCCAACTGCTCGTTGAAGTGGTCGCAGTCCGCTTCCAGCCGGTCGATGTAGAACTGCTCGACCCTGAGCGGCGGGAACTCCGGGTTCTCCACCACCGGCGTCGACAGGTCCGCGCCCACGTCGAACAGGTCGTTCTGCACCCGGGTGAGCACCTTGACGATCTCCTCGCCCAGGTTCCCCAGCGCGATCGCCGTCCCGAGCACCGCGTTCGCCTCGTTGGCGTCCGCGTACGCGGAGATCCGCAGATCGGTCTTGGCGACCCGGCTCATGTCGCCGAGGGCGGTGGAGCCCTTGTCGCCGGTCCTGGTGTAGATGCGCGTCAGATTGACCATACGGCCAATCTAGACGCTGCCTCCCGGACCGCCGAGGCCTCCCATTCGTACGTTCATTCTTATGTCGCACCCGTGTCCTGAACGACCGGGCCTCGTTGACGGGAAGAGGCGTCAATCGGCGTGGACGCGCAAGGCCTTGGCCGTCGGACGGTGAGTCGTGACCGGCGTCTCACGCCGTGAGACCGTGACTCGCGTTACTAACCGGTCACACAGTGCCTCACTGGCGCTAAGGTCCGCCGAAGAGGCAATCGTAAACAGCGTGTAAGCGCACGCGCAGTCATGCTGCCGTGATTCAAAGGGGAGTCGTCAGTGGCACGGAAGCTCGCCGTAATCGGGGCCGGACTCATGGGTTCCGGCATCGCCCAGGTCTCCGCTCAGGCGGGCTGGGAGGTAGTCCTGCGCGACGTCACCGATGAGGCGCTGAAGCGTGGCACGGACGGCATCAAGGCCTCGTACGACAAGTTCGTCAGCAAGGGCAAGCTGGAGGCGCACGACGCCGACGCCGCGCTCGCCCGCATCACCGCGACCACCGACCTGGACGCCGCCGCCGACGCGGACATCGTCGTCGAGGCCGTCTTCGAGAAGCTGGAGGTCAAGCACGAGATCTTCCGCACGCTCGACAAGATCGTGCGCGAGGACGCCGTGCTCGCCTCCAACACCTCCGCCATCCCGATCACCAAGATCGCGGCGGCCACCGAGCGCCCGGAGCGGGTCGTCGGTGTGCACTTCTTCTCGCCGGTGCCGATGATGCAGCTCGTCGAGCTGGTCCGCGGCTACAAGACGAGCGACGAAACCCTCGCCACCGCGCGGGAGTTCGCCGAGTCCGTCGGCAAGACCTGCATCGTCGTCAACCGGGACGTCGCCGGCTTCGTCACCACCCGCCTCATCTCGGCGCTGGTCGTCGAGGCCACCAAGCTCTACGAGTCGGGCGTCGCCACCGCCGAGGACATCGACCTCGCCTGCAAGCTGGGCTTCGGTCACGCCATGGGCCCCCTCGCCACGGCGGACCTCACCGGCGTCGACATCCTGCTGCACGCCACCGGCAACATCTACACCGAGTCCCAGGACGAGAAGTTCGCCCCGCCGGAGCTGATGCGCCGGATGGTGGACGCGGGTGACATCGGCCGCAAGAGCGGGCAAGGCTTTTACAGCTACTGAGCATTCGTAAAGCACCGCTCATCCCCTCAGCGCATCACGCGATGGGGTGAATTCGGTATCGGTTCGCTTACAGACGGCAACCTCCGGGCGCTCAACGCAGTCAGAGGTTGCATCACCTGCCACAGCGAAGACTCATAGCAAACACAGCCACAAGCAACCACGGGCACAGACACAGACAACGCATCACGGAGTACGAACGCACGCTTGGGGAGCGCATATGTACATCAGGGGCGACCACGCCGAGCTGGTCGTCGGGGGCCGCCTCGACGTCCGCAGCGCGGCGGACGCCCGTACGGTCCTGCACTCGGCCGTCGACGACGGAGTCGGCGATCTGGTGCTGGATCTGTCCGAGCTGGAGTTCTGGGACGCCACCGGACTCGGGGTGATCATGGGGGCCCACCGGCGGGCCGGCCGCTGCGGCCGGCGCCTGGTGCTGCGCGGCGTACCGCCGCAGATGCAGCGCCTGCTGGTGGCCACCCGGCTGCACCGGATCCTGGCGATCGAGGGCGGCATCGGGGTGGAGTCACTGCCCCGGGTGTGACACGCGGCACGGGTGGGACGGGACCGCCGGGCGTTCCGGCTGCGAAGCGCACGTCGCGCACAATCCTCACGAGACTGTGACGTCTCGGACGGCGCGGTACCCCGATCTGTCGTAGATACTGTGCGAAGGTTTAGGGTTCGGCTGCCCGCCGACTAGACAAACCCCTTCGAGCGGGCCCGGACCAGAAGCGACAGCGCGGTGTGCAAAGGCCGGGAGGGGCCCGGATCCTGTCGCCGACGACAGGAAGCCACAGCACACGACGCTTTTGGGGGGCTTGAAACCTATGGACCCGAACAACCGGGGACCCGAGGAGTACGGCCATGACGCTGACGGCCAGTCGTCGCGCCAGCGCCCGCCCAGGGATCCCCTCACACCCGACTTCGGCCAGCACTCGCCCGCACTCGCCCGCACCGTGCAACTGGTCTCGGGCGACTTCCTGCTCACCGTCAACCCCGTCGACGGCAGCGAGATCGAGGCCTGCCCGCCGGCGGAGCGCCCCGCGCGCCCCGGGAAGCTGAGCCCGGCCGAACGCGCCGAGGCCGACCGTGCCGCCAGACCGCCCGTCCCGCCCGGCCCGACCCGTCCGGAACAGCCGCTGCTGTCCCGCCAGGACGAACGCGAGCAACTGGTACGGATGCTCGCCCGTGGCCGCTCCGTACGTCTCGTCGGCTCCCCGGGCGCCGGCCGCACCAGCCTCCTCGACCTCGTCGCCGAGGACTGCGCGGACCTCGCCCCCGACGGCGTGGTCCGCCTCACCGGCTTCCATCGCGCACCCGCCGACCTGCTGTACGACCTCTTCCACGCCGTCTACAGCGCGCCCCTGCACCGCCCGGACCGGGATGAACTGCTCACCTTCGTCCGTGAGGTCGGCGCCGTCGTCGTCCTGGACGACATCGAGTTCGGCGGCGCCGCGCTCGACGAGCTGCTGGACGCGACCCCCGAGTGCGCCTTCCTGATCGGTGCCACGCCCGATGTCCCCGCACCGTCCGTCGAGTCCGGCATCGAGGACGTCGTCCTCGGCGGGCTCGACCGTGCCGAGAGCGTGGACCTCCTGGAGCGCGGGGTCGGCCGGGTCCTCACCGAGGACGAGCTGAACTGGGCGGGCGACCTGTGGTTCGAGTCGGAAGGCCTGCCGCTCAGGTTCGTCCAGGCCGGGGCGCTGCTGCGGCAGCGGGACCGGCTGCGGGCCGGCGCGGAGGTCGTCGACGAGTTCGGGGTCTTCGAGGACACGCCGCCGGTCGACGCGCCCTTCGACGCCCCCTTCGCCGGCGAGACCGGCGAGGAGGTGCCGCTGCCGTCGCTCGGCGAGGCGGCCGGACCGGCCCCGCTGCTCGCCTCACGGCTCAGCGCCTCGGCCCGCGCCACCCTGAAGTTCGCCGTCGCGCTCGGCGGCGAGGTGCCGCACCAGGCTCACCTGCCCGCCCTCGTCGGTGACACCCACGCGGACGCCGCACTGGGCGAGCTGGCCGACTGCGGGCTGGTCTCGCCCGTCGGCTCCCGCTACCGCCTCGCCGCGGGCGTCCAGTCTCAACTGGAGGCCGCCGGATACTCCGAGGACGTCCAGGGCGGCGCCCTCACCGCCGCCCGGCACTACGCCTGGTGGGCCGGGCACCCGTCGGTCACGCCGGAGCGCGTGTGCGCCGAGGCGGATGCCGTGCTCGCCGCGCTGGGCGTGCTGGTGCCGACGACGACGCCGCCCGCCGAGGGCGAGGAGAGCCCGACCGTGCAGCTGGCCCGCACGGCCGCGCCCGCCTTCGCCGCGGGGCTGCACTGGAGCGCCTGGGAGCGGGCGCTGCGGGCCGGCGCCGAGGCCGCCCGCCTGGCCGGTGACGTCTCCGAGCAGGCGTACTTCCACCACGAACTGGGCATCCACGCGCTCTGCGCCGGCCGGCTGGACCGGGCCCGCGCCGAGCTGGAGACCTCCATCGGGCTGCGCGGCGCCCTCGCCGACAAGCGCGGCACGGTCGCGGGCCGTCGGGCCCTGGCGCTGGTCTCGGACCGCTCCGGCACGACGCCGGGGGTGGGCGTGGCCGCGTTCGGCGCGACCGCGGGGGAGGAGGTGCCGGACGCCCGGTACGAGGAGTCGCAGTCGCCGCCGGGAGGCGTGCCGGCCGCGTTCCCGTCGGGCGGGGACACCACGGTGCTGGTCACCCATCAGGCGTCCGCGCCGTCGTCCCCGTCGGCCGCGCACAAGGGCCGCGGCGGCGTACGGAACTTCGCGCGGCGCAACCTCGTCGCAGCCGGCGCGGGCGCGCTCCTCGTGGCCGTCCTCGGCACGGTGGTGACGCTCGGCGCGACCTCCGACAACGACCCGGGCCTCCCGGCCGACCAGGTCGGCGTCAACCCGTCCGCCAGCCAGGGCCTCGGCGACGACAGCCTGGGTGCTGACAAGGCGGAGGGCGACGACGACAAGAACGGCGATACCGGAACGGCGACCAGCCGGCCGACGGATCCGGGCCCTGACGGCACGTACGGGACGTCGGACGACCCGACGCCGACGGATGGTTCTACGGATCCCTCGGACGACCCGAGCGGTACGCAGGGTTCGGGCGGCGGTTCTTCGAACTCGCCGACGAAGCCGCCGTCGTCGCCGACGAAACCGCCGTCCTCGACGTCGAAGCCGCCGACGACTCCGACGACGCCTGGGTCCCCGACGCCGACGCCCACGTCCCCCACTCCGACGCCGACCCCGACCACGTCCGAGTCGCCTGAGCCGTCGACCACACCGTCCACCTCGGACTCGGCCAGCGGCCCGGCCTCCAGTGCCCCCGCGAGCGCCTCGGCAAGTGCACCGGAGACGAGCGAGGCAGCTTCAGCGAGCGACAGCTCCGACTCCGTAATCTGACGCCCTGATCAAGACAAGAGGGCCGGGTCCGTCCAACGGACCCGGCCCTCACTGTCGTAAAAGTCGAGAACGGCCAAGAAAAGCTGAGAAAGGCCAAGAACCGTCGGTCAGAACAACCGCAACTTGTCGTCCTCGATCCCCCGCATCGCGTCGTAGTCCAGCACCTGGCACCCGATCCCCCGGTCCGTCGCCAGGACCCGGGCCTGCGGCTTGATCTCCTGGGCCGCGAAGATGCCGCGCACCGGCGCGAGATGGGGATCGCGGTTCAACAGGTCCAGGTAGCGCGTGAGTTGCTCCACGCCGTCGATCTCGCCCCGGCGCTTGATCTCGACCGCGACCGTCTGGCCCTCGGCGTCCCGGCACAGGATGTCGACCGGCCCGATGGCCGTCATGTACTCGCGGCGGATGAGCGTGTAGCCCTCGCCCAGCGTCTCGATGCGGTCGGCGAGGAGCTCCTGGAGGTGCGCTTCCACGCCGTCCTTGATCAGGCCAGGATCCACGCCCAGTTCGTGCGAGGAGTCATGGAGGATCTCCTCCATCGTGATGATCAGCTTCTCGCCCGCTTTGTTGGTGACCGTCCAGACGTCCTGCTGCTCGCCGTCCCCCTCCTTCAGCGTGCAGGGCGGCGACATCCAGTTCAGGGGTTTGTAGGCCCGGTCGTCCGCGTGGATCGAGACGCTGCCGTCCGCCTTGACCAGGATCAGACGGGGCGCCGTGGGCAGATGGGCGGTGAGCCGGCCCGCGTAGTCGACGGAGCATCGGGCAATGACGAGACGCATGGTCGGCAACGCTACTCGACGGGTCCCGGTGGACGCGATTCGCCCTGCGAGAGTCCGTATGACCCCGGACTGCCCCTGTTCATTTCTGGCCGATTGTGTGCCTAACGAGGACCGCCCATGTACGCATTCTCCTGGTGCCGTCACCGTCTGTTGCCTACCGTATTAAACGGGAGGTCGCGAGGCGTGTACACAGAGTGTCCGGTGTCGCGGACTCCCTTATCTGTCCGGCAACCCCTGCTGCTGCGGGGGTGCGAGAGGAGAACCCATGTCGCTCGACGTCTCACCGGCCCTACTCGAACAGGCCGAGCGAGGCGAGGTCGACGAAGCCGCCTTCGTCGACTGCGTCCGGACCTCCCTGCCCTATGCATGGGAGATGATCAGCTCCCTGGTGGCCCAGCTGAAGGTCGACGGCGGCTCGTTCGCCGACAACCAGACGCCCCCGCCGGACGAGCAGGCACGTGGCCAGCTGCTGCGTGCGCTTGCGAGTGACGCGATACGCGGCGCGCTGCAGCGGCACTTCGGGGTGCGACTGGCCTTCCAGAACTGCCACCGGGTGGCGGTGTTCCCGCTTGACGTCTCGGTCGACGAGACGCATGCCCGCTTCACCTCGGTCCGCAGTCAGGTGCTGAACCAGTCCCCGGAATTCAGGGACTGCTGACGCAGTGACCCGCTTGCTTGCCGCTCCTTACGCGGGAGGTGCATTGAGTACTGGGGCGGCAAGCCCTCCTGGCGGACCGGGCGTTCGGGCGTGACGGGGCCGTGAGTCCTCGGCGGGGCGGTTCACAGCCTCTCAGCCGAGGTGCGGCAGTACTTCGGTGCCCAGCCGTCGTACGTTCTCCTCGGTGGCCGCCAGGTCGCCCGAGCCCTCGACGAGCAGGGCGAAGCGGGAGATGCCGGTCCGTTCGCTGGTCGCCGCCAGACGGTCGGCGCACAGCCGCGGGGTGCCCACCGGGTGCAGCCCGCAGAGCAGTTCGGTGTAGGCCAGCGGGTCGCGCATCGCGCGGTGGCGGCCGTCCACGGTCACATGGGCCTCCAGGCCCTGCCGGAGCCAGCCCGGCATCGCCTTCGTGAGGCTCTCGACGGCGTCCGTGCGGCGGTCCGCGATCTGGCAGACGCCGGCCGACACATGGGCGGCGCCGTGGATCTCGTCCGCCGGCCGACCGGCCGCGCGGGCCAGGTCCCGCCACAGGGCGACCATCTCGGCCTTCTCCTCGTCGCCCACATGCATCCCGAGCAGCATCGGCAGCCCGCGCTCGGCCGCGAGACGCACGCTCTGCGGCGACGTGCAGGCCACGACGACCTCGGGCCCCTCGGCGTCCGTGAGGCACTCCGACGGCCTGGGTACGACGGGGACTTCGCGGAAGCCGAACCGCTCGCCGGCGGCCGCGACCGAGGGTTCGCGCAGCCAGCGCAGCAGCAGATCGAGTGATTCCGGGAACCCCTCCTCGTACGCCTTGAGGCCCTGGCCGAACACCTCCAGATCGACCCACGGGCCGCCGCGGCCCACGCCCAGCGAGAACCGCCCGCCGGAGGTGATGTGCAGCAGCGCGGCCTGTTCGCCGACGGCCACCGGATGGGCGGTGGGCAGCACGCTGACGGCCGTGCCGACCCGCAGCCGCCGGGTGCGGCCGAGCAGTAACGCGGCCAGGGTGATCGCGGACGGACAGGTGCCGTACGGCACGAAGTGGTGCTCGGCCAGCCAGACCGAGTCGAGTCCCGCTTCCTCGGCGACCTCGGCGGAACGGACCGCGCGGTGCAGCGCCTCCCCGTCGCCCTGCCCCGGGAACCGGGCAGCCAACACGAAACTTCCTACGCGCATTGCTTTTTCCTGCTTCCTTGGCTCCGACGCGGAGCTCCCCCACCCGGCATAACCGTCTGACACGTGCCGAGGACACGGCTTGGCGAAGAGATTTGCGGATTGTCGGGAGAACGGATCGCCGAAGTGAGGGACTTGTGGGGGTTGGTGCCGTACGGCTACCCCTGTCCGTGCCGCGTAGGCTGGACATAACCCGTGCATCCTGTATAGCCCCGAGAGGTGTTCCGTGTCCCCGCGTCGCAACCGACCGAATGGCCCCCAGGGCGGTGCCTCGTCCGCATACAGTGCCGAGGACGACCGGTCCGGCCGTTATGGCGGCTGGCAGTCCACGGAGAGCTGGCAGGGCGAGGACTGGAACGTGCGGCATGTGGCGGGCGCGAGCGCGCAGGGCAAGTCGTACCGCTGCCCGGGCTGCGACCAGATGATCCCGGACGGCGTTCCGCACGTCGTCGCCTGGCCGGACCACGGGGGCGTCGACGACCGCCGCCACTGGCACAAGGCGTGCTGGAACGCGAAGGACCGCCGCACCTCTCGGGTGCAGCGGTCCCGTAACGCGCCGAAGTTCTGAGCCGTTTCCCGCGGACTCAGACGTCCCGCTTCTCCAGCAGCGCGTAGGCGCCGGCGAACGCGGCGGCCGTCACGCCGAGCATGATCCACAGCGGGTCCCAGCCGGACGGGCCGGACTCGCTGAGGGACTGGGAGTAGAAGACGCTGAGCTGGTTCGGGATCGAGTACTCGATCAGCGCCTGCTGGAGGTCCTGCAGCGACTCCGAGAACATGAACATCGCGATGACCAGCGGGGCCAGCACGACGCCGATCATGATGGTGATCGCGCCCGCCGAGTGCCGGATGATCGAGCCGACGACGAGCGAGAGCAGGCCGAGCAGCGCGATGAAGAGCGAGATGCCGACCGTGCCCTTCAGCCACTCCTGACCGGACGGTTCCCGCGCGCCCTCCAGCATGGCCACGTCCGCGAGGGCGACCAGGACGGCCGACGACAGCGTCACCACGAACGCGACCGCGAAGAACACGATCGCCTTCGCCGTCAGCACCCGGCCGCGGGTCGGGCAAGCGGTCATCGTGGTGCGGATCATGCCGGTGCCGTACTCCGAGGCCGTGGTCAGCACGCCCAGCGTGATGATGCACATGGTGCCGAGCAGCAGCCCGAAGGAGCCGAACGCCAGCGGGTTCTCGCGGCCCAGGCTGGCTTCGTCGGAGTTGGCGGCGACCAGCGCGGCGGCCCCGAGACCGATGCCGACGACGAGCAGCACGAACACGCCGAGCGTCCACATCGTGGAGCGCACCGACCGGATCTTCGTCCACTCGGAGGAGAGCGCGTGCCCGAGGTTCGTGCGCACGACCGGGATCGGCGAGGTGTAGGTGGGGTATGACGAGCCGGGCGCCGCCTGCCAGTTCGGTGCGGCGGTCTGCGGCATCGGGGGCTGGGGCGTGCTCATCGGGCGTCCTTGGGCTGGGTCGGGGCGGCAGGGGCGGAGGCGGAGGGGGCGGCGGCCGGCTCGGGGGCGGACGCGGGCGGCTGTGCGGGCGCCTGCTGCGGTGCGGGCGCGGCGGCGGCCTGCGGCACGGCGGGCTGTCCCGGAGCCTGGCTGGGCGGCGTCTGGGGCGCCTGCTGGGCGTAAGGGTTGACCGTGCCCGCGTCGGGCGCGCCGTAGGGACCCGCGGGCGCCTGGCCCGGCGCGCCCTGCGGCGGGGCGAACGGCTGCCCGCCCTGCTGGGGCGGCGGCGGGGCGTACCAGCCGGGCTGGCCCTGGCCGGGGACCGGCATCTGCGGCTGCATGCCCGGCGGGAGCGGCTGCTGGAGCCCCTCCTTCTGGTCGACCGTCGAGCGGTAGTCGACCGCGCCCTGCGTCATCCGCATGTACGCCTCCTCCAGCGAGGCCTGGTGCGGCGACAGCTCCCACAGTCGTACGTCGGTGTCGTGCGCGATGTCGCTGATGCGGGGGAGCGGCAGCCCGGTCACCCGCAGCGCGCCGTCCTGCTCGGGCAGCACATGGCCGCCCGCCTCGGTGAGCGCGCCGGCCAGCTTCTCGCGCAGCTGCGGCTCGGTGTCGGGGGTGCGGACCCGGGCGAAGCCGGCGGAGTTCGCCGCGATGAAGTCCTTGACGCTCATGTCGGCGAGCAGCTGCCCGCGGCCGATGACGATCAGGTGGTCGGCGGTCAGCGCCATCTCGCTCATGAGGTGCGAGGAGACGAAGACGGTACGGCCCTCGGCGGCCAGCGACTTCATCAGGTTGCGCACCCAGAGGATGCCCTCGGGGTCGAGTCCGTTGACCGGCTCGTCGAACAGCAGCACCTGAGGGTCGCCGAGCAGCGCGGCGGCGATGCCGAGCCGCTGGCCCATGCCCAGCGAGAAGCCCTTGGAGCGTCTCCTGGCCACGTCCTGGAGGCCGACCACGCCCAGCACCTCGTCCACGCGGCGGGCCGGGATACCGGACAGCTGGGCGAGGGACAGCAGGTGGTTGCGGGCGGCCCGGCCGCCGTGCACGGCCTTGGCGTCCAGCAGGGCGCCGACCTGGCGGGGGGCGTTGGGCAGCTTGCGATAGGGGTAGCCGCCGATGGTGACATGGCCCGCGGTCGGGTTGTCCAGACCGAGGATCATCCGCATCGTCGTCGACTTGCCCGAGCCGTTGGGACCCAGGAAGCCGGTGACGGCACCGGGCCGCACCTGGAAGGACAAGTTGTACACAGCGGTCTTGTCGCCATAACGCTTGGTCAGGCCGACTGCCTCGATCATGCTCCGCACCCATCGAAAGGTTCAGGACAGCGGGGCACACGCCCCCCGTAAGGGTTAGGAGGATACCGAGGCGCTGACGGTTCCACTCAAGAGCTAGTAAA
This sequence comes from Streptomyces sp. cf386, assembly GCF_900103585.1. Taxonomy (GTDB): domain Bacteria; phylum Actinomycetota; class Actinomycetes; order Streptomycetales; family Streptomycetaceae; genus Streptomyces. The sequence continues at coordinate 82,246 of NZ_FNHV01000006.1, read as the reverse complement.
ACCTTCCACCAACGGCACCCGAGACGTCCGCTACGCGTCCCGCTTCTTGATCGTCACGTACCCGCCCACGATCGCCGCGATCACCCACAGCACCATGATCCCGAGCCCGCCCCAGGGGCCGTACGGCTTGTCGTCGTCGATCGGGGTGACCACCTGCATGATCCGGCTGCCGGCCTGGTCCGGCAGATACCGGCCGATCTTCTCGGTGGCCGAGACATTGCCGAGGATGTTGGAGACCAGGAAGAAGAACGGCATCAGGATGCCCAGCGACAGCATCGGCGAGCGCAGCATCGCGGCGACGCCCATCGAGAACATCGCGATCAGGGTCATGTAGAGCCCGCCGCCGATCACCGCGCGCAGCACGCCCGGGTCGCCGATCTCCGCCCGGTGCTCGCCGAGCATCGCCTGCCCGAGGAAGAACGCGACGAAGCTCGTGACCAGGCCCACGACGAGACAGAGGCCGGTGGCCACCGCGATCTTGCTGAACAGGAAGGTGCCGCGGCGCGGCACGGCGGCCAGCGAGCTGCGGATCATGCCGGTGCTGTACTCGTTCGACACGACGAGCACCCCGAACACGATCATCGCGAGCTGACCGAGGCTCATCCCGGCGAAGCTGATGAAGGTCGGGTCGAAGGACAGCTGGTCGCGCCGGCTCATGTTGTCGAACTCGCTCTTCGACAGGGCGGCGATCAGCATGCCGAGGGCGATGGTGATCACCACGGCGAGCGAGAGCGTCCACACGGTGGAGGCAACGGACCGGATCTTGGTCCACTCGGAGCGGATGACCTGGGTGGCTGCCATGTTCAGCTCCTCCTCCAGCCTTCGCCCCACGGCCGCTGCTCGGGGGGCGGCTGCGCGGGCGACCGTGCCTCGGCGTGCGCGTGGTACTCCACCGACTCCGCGGTCAGCTGCATGAACGCCTCCTCCAGCGAGGCCTGTTGCGGGCTCAGCTCATGCAGCACGACCCCGTGCCGCGCGGCCAGCTCCCCGATCTGCTCCGACTTGCCCCCGTCCACTTCGAGCGTGCCGTTGCCCGTCTCCACGGCGGTGATCCCGGCCGTGTGCAGCACGTCGAGCAGCCGCTCCCGCTGCGGGGTACGGATCCGGACGTACGACTTGGAGTTGCGCTCGATGAAGTCGGCCATGGTGGTGTCGGCGAGCAGCCGGCCCTGGCCGATGACGACCAGGTGGTCGGCGGTCAGCGCCATCTCGCTCATCAGGTGCGAGGAGACGAAGACCGTACGGCCCTGCGTGGCAAGGGATTTCATCAGGTTGCGGATCCAGTGGATGCCCTCGGGGTCGAGGCCGTTGACCGGCTCGTCGAACATCAGGATCCGGGGATCGCCGAGCAGCGCGCCCGCGATGCCGAGCCGCTGGCCCATGCCCATCGAGAAGCCCTTGGTCTTCTTCCGCGCGACCGTCGTGAGCCCCACCGTCTCCAGCACCTCGCGCACCCGCTGCTTCGGAATGCCGTTGCTCTGGGCGAGGCACAGCAGATGGTTGTAGGCGCTGCGCCCGCCGTGCCAGGCCTTGGCCTCCAACAGGGCGCCGATGTACGTCAGCGGGTCCGTGAGCTGGTCGTAGTGCCTGCCGTCGATGCGGACGTCGCCGGCGGTGGGGTGGTCGAGGCCGAGGATCATCCGCATCGTCGTGGACTTCCCGGCGCCGTTCGGGCCGAGGAAGCCCGTGACCATGCCCGGTCTGACGGTGAAGGACAGGTTGTTGACCGCCACCTTCTCGCCGTACCGCTTGGTCAGCCCCTCTAGCTCGATCATGCCGCCCACGCTAAAACGGGACAAAGCCCTCTGCCACCCCAGTGGCAGAGGGCTTTGCCAAAATTCAGCAGACGTGCGCCGGATCGTTACCGGGTCTGCTGGGCGGGAACACCGCGGGAGATCGGCTCGTCCTCGGCCGGGGTGCCGGCGGCGGCCACCGCGGCGCCCGTGAGGGTCGCCAGCATCTCGCGGACGTTCGTCAGCTGGGCGTTGATGCTGTCGCGGCGGTTGGTGAGCGCCGCGAGCTCGCGCTCGGATTCCGAACGGATGCGGTCGGCCTTGGCGTTGGCGTCGGCCACGATGTCCTCGGCCTGGCGCTGAGCCGTCTCCACCGTCTGGCGGGCACGGCGCTCGGCGTCGGTGCGCAGCTTCTCGGCCTCCAGGCGCAGCTGCTCCGCCCGGTGCTCGATCTCGGCGAGGCGCTTCTCGGCCTTGGCCTGACGGGACGCCAGGTCGCGCTCGGACTGCTCGCGGCGCTTGGCGAGGTTCGTCTCGAAGTCGGCGGCGGCCTGCGCGGCCTTGGCGCGGGTCTCCTCGAAGAGAGCGTCGGCCTCCTCGCGCTTGGACTGCGCGTCCTTCTGCGCCTCGGCGCGCAGCTGGGAGGCGTCGCTCTTGGCCTTCTCGACGATCCGGACGCCCTCGTCCTCGGCCTTGGACTTGCGCTCCGCAGCGAACGATTCTGCGTCGTTGCGAACCTGCTGAGCCGCCGACTCGGCGAGCTCGCGGTGCTGCTCGGCGGCGCGGCGGGCCTCCTCGCGCAGATCCTTGGCCTCTTCCTCGGCGAGGCGGAGGATCTTCTCGACACGCGCGCCGAGACCGGCGTACGACGGCTCGGCGTCGGTCACCTGGGCCTGGGCGTTCTGCGTCTCGAGGTGGAGCTCCTCGATGCGCTTTTCCAGAGCGGTGATGCGGGCCAGAGCGCTGTCGCGGTCGGAGACGAGCTTCGAGATGCGTTCGTCCACCTGCGCGCGGTCGTACCCACGCCGCACAAGCTCGAAGCCGTAGGGGGAAGTGTCGCTCATGGGGTTCCTGTCGAATGAGACCGGTGAGGTGATAGGTGGAATCCTAGGGGCCGAAGCGGTGTGTCATCGAGCGGATGCGTGTTTGATCTGGAGAATGACACCCCTTTTGGGTGGCTAACCTCAGGACTACTTGCCAAAGATCTGGTCAAAGGCCCCAGAAAACACCGCAGTCCGGTCTCTTGGCTAGCTGTCCGGCGACTTGCCACCCGATCGGGGGGCGCCCACCGTCGCACCGGCCTTGACCCCTCCGTCCTTGCCGCCGGATGGTGCCTCGAAGGATTCCAACGCCTCCAGGACGTCCTGGACACGCGAGATCTCGGCGTTGATGTCCTCGCGGCGCCGCACCAGGACCTCCAGCTCGCGCTTGCCCTCCTCGACCGTGCGCCGGGCCTCGCGGATCGCCTCGGCCTTGAGCTCCTCGGCCTCCCGGATCAGCGTGGACCGCTTCTGCTCGGCCTCCTTCAGCAGACCCTCGGCCTTCTTGACGGCGGCGATACGGACCTTGCCGGCCTCGGAGTTGGCCTCCGACACCAGCTCCTTGGCCTTCGCCTGCGCCTTGGCCATCTGCTCCTCGGCGGCCTTGATGAGCGCGTCGCAGCGGTCGCCGGTCGACTTCATCGTCTCGGAGATCTCCCGGCGGGCCCGGTCGTGCAGCTCCTCGACCTCGCTCGTGACGCGGTCGCGGTGCTCCTCCGCCCGCTCCCTGATCGAGGTGGAGTCCCGGCGGGCGCCGACGAGCAGCTCGTCCGCGTCCGTACGGGCCTTCTCCACCAGGGAGTTGCCCTCGACCGTCGCCTCGGAGACGAGGCGTTCGGCCTCGGTGCGGGCGGCGCCCACCATCGTGTCGGCCTGTCCCTCGGCGTCCGCGGTCGTCTTGTGGGCCTGCTGCTGTGCCTCGGTGAGCAGCTTGTCGGCCTCGGCCGTGGTCTCGGTGATGAGCTTGTCGACCTGCTCGGCCACGTCCTGGCGGCGCTTGCCCGCGTCCTTGCGGGCCTCGTCGAGGGTGCGCTCGGCCTCCTCGCGCGCGGCGGTCACCAGTCGCTCGGCCTCCGCGGCGGCCTCCGCCTTGACCCGCTCGGAGTCGCTGCGGACCCGCTCGGCGTGCTGCTGCGCCGACCCGACCGTCTCCGCGGCCTCGGCACGCAGCCGCTCCGCGTCCGACGTGGCGTCCCCGACCAGCTTCTCCGCCTTGGCGAGCGCGTCGGTCCGCACCCGGTCGGCCTCGGCGATCGTCTCCGACTGGAGCCGCTCCGCCTCGGAACGCGCCTCGGTGATCAGGGTGTCGGCCTGCGTCGCCGCGTCCGAACGGATCCGGTTGGCGTCCTCGCGGGCGTCCGCCCGGGTGCGCGACGCGGTCTGCTCGGCCTCGGCGGTGGCCTCCGACGCCTCCGTACGCACCCGCTGGGCGTGCTCGGCGGCGTCCGACCGCAGCCTCTCCGCCTCGGCGATCGCCTCCCCGACGGTGCGCTCGGCGAGCGACTTGGCGGCCTGGGACTCCTCGTTCGCCTCGCGCCGGATGCGGCCCGCGTCCTCGCTGGCCCGCTCCCGCTCGGCGTAGGCGTCGGAGCGGACCCGGTCCGCCTCCTCCTGGGCCTCCCGACGGGTACGGTCCGCCGCGTGCTCGGCCGCGTTGCGCAGCCCGGAGATCTCCTCCTGGGCCTGCTCGTGCAGCCCGGACACGGAGTCCCGGACCTGCTGGGCGTGCTGCTCGGCCGCCGACACCATCTCGGTGGCGCGCCGGTCGGCCTCCTCGACCAGCCGCACCGCCTCGGCCTGCGCGTCCTCCACCCGCTTCCGGGCGGAGGCCAGCAGCTCCTCGCTCTGCTCGCGGGCCCGCTCACGCTCCTGGTCCGCCTCCTGGCGGGCGGAGCCGAGGAGTTCCTCGGCCTCGCGGCGACGCCGGGCGGCCTCCTCCTGGGCGGCGGCCAGCGTCTCGGACGCCTCGGTGCCGAGCCGCTCGGCGGCGGCCTGCGCCTCCGCACGGACCCGGTCGGCGGTGTCCTGGGCCTCCGACTTCAGCCGCTCGGCCTCGGCCGCGGCCTCCGACCGCAGGCGTACGGCGATGGCCTCGCCCTCGGCACGGGACGCGGACGCGTCCGAGGCGGCCTCGGTGCGCAGCCGGTCGGCCTCCTCCTCGGCCTGCTGCTGCAGGGTGCGGATCCGCTCGGCGGCCTCGGTGCGCAGCCGCTCGGTCTCCTCGGCGGCCTCGCGCCGGATGCGGGCGGCCTCCTCGCGGGCGTCGGTGAGCGCCTCCTCGGCCGCCGCGAGCCGCTGCTCGGCGTCGGTGTGCAGCCGGGTCAGCTCCTCGGCCGCCTCCGCGCGGCGGGCCTCGACGCCGCGTTCGGTCTCCTCGCGCAGTTCGAGGGCGGCGCGCTCGGCGTCGGCCTTGATGCCCTCGGCCTGCTCGACGACCTCCTCGCGGTGCCGCTCGGCCTCCTGGCGGGTGCGCTGGAGGGTCTCCTCGGCCTGGCGGCGCAGCGTCGTCGCGCGCTCGATGGCCTCGGTGCGGACCTTCTCGCTGTCCGTGGTGGCCTTCTGGCGCAGCTCGTCCGCGTCCTGCCGGGCCTTGGAGAGCAGCTCCTCGGCGGTCTTGGCCGCCTCCTCGATCTGCTGGACGGCCTCCTTGCGGGCCTCCGCGCGGATCTTCTCGCCCTCGGCGACCGCGTCCGAGCGCAGCTGCTCGGCCTCGCCGCGCAGCCGGCGGGCCTCCTCCTGCAGCTCGACCGTCTTGGCGCGGTACTCCTTGGTGTCGTCCTTCGCCGAGCCCTTGAGCTGCTCGGCGATGTCGTGCGCCTCGGCGCGCAGCCGGTCCGCCTCGGCCTCGGCCTCCGTGCGGATCCGCTCGGCCTCCTCGGCGGCGGCCTTGGTGGTGTTCTGCGCGTCCTCCTGCGCCTTGTTGAGGACGTCCTCGGCGGTCTTGGCCGCCTTCGACAGCTGGGTCGCGCTCTCCTCGGCGGTGATCGTGCGGGCCTTCTCGCCGGCCTCGGCGACGATCTTCTCGGCCTCGGCGCGCGCGTCGGCGACGACCTGCTCGGCGTCCGACTTGGTGGTCTCGGCCTCCTTGGTGGCCTCGCTGACCAGACGGGCGACCTGCTCCTTCGCCGTACGCATGCGCTGCTCGTTGGCCGACTCGGCACTGGAGAGCGCCTTCTCGGCGGCCGTCGTGGCCTCGGCGACCAGCTTCTCGGCCTCGGACTGCGCCTTGCGCAGCGCCTCCTCGGCCTCCGTCATGCGCTGCTCGGCGGCGCGGCTCAGCTCCTGCGCCTGGCGGCGGGCGGAGTCCGACTCCGAGACGGTGGAGGTGCGCAGCTGCTCCGCGTGGTCGGTGGCCTCCTGGGCCTGGGTGGACGCGGCGTTCAGCAGCCGCTCGGCGTCCGTACGGGCCCGGAGCAGGATCTGCTCGGCCTCGGCGCGGGCCTCCTCGGCCGCGCCCGTGAGGCGCTGCCGGGCCTCGCCGGTGAGCCGCTCGGCCTCGGCACGCGCGGCCGACATGGCCTGCTCGGCCTCGGCACGCGACTCGTCGAGGAGTCGGCGGGCCTGCGACTCGCTGCGGGCGCGCAGCTGCTCCGCCCACGCCACGTTCTCGTTGACGTGCGACTCGACGGTCTGCCGTCGCTCGGCCAGCTCCTGGTCCAGCTGCTGCCGGCGGGTCACCGCCTCCTGGTGCAGCTCGGCCTGCAGACGCGCCGCGTTCTCCGCGTGCTCCTGGAGGATCCGCTGGGTCTGCGCCCGGGCCTGGCTGAGCTCCCGCTCCGCCTCCTGGCGCAGCTGGTCCGCCTGGACCTGGGCATTCCGCAGCAGCTGTTCGGCCTGATAGCCGATGTCACCGCCGTCGAAGGCCGGTCGGGACATGATGGTGCGCCGCGCCTCGTGCAACTTGGCGCGCAGCACCTCGACCTGGTAGCCGAGGTCCTCGGCGTGCTGGATCGCCTTTTCCCGCTCGGTCTTCAGCCGATCCATCTCGGCCTCGAACCGAGAGAGGTGGTCGACGTCAGCCGCCGGCTCTCGCTCCTGGCGTTCGTAGCCCCGCACTGCGCGGTCCCATCCGTCCCCTGGTCGCAAGTCTCTCCATACGAGCACCGTCCATCCGCCGAACGGAGCCCCCGGGGAATGGTGTCAGATCAACGGCGGAGCACGGGCTGTTGCCCCACCCTCGTCCCCCGAAACCCGGACCCCGGACGGTCCCACCGTCAGGACGGAGGGGCCGGGTCACCCTGGAGTGAGCGGCGACCGCCCCCAACCCTACCGGCCCATATGTACGAGGGTCAGTGCTCAGGTGACTCAACAGGCGCCGAAGTGACCAGTTCTGTCAGTACGCCGTGGCAATCCTTTGGGTGCAGGAAGGTGATTCGTGACCCCATGGAGCCGCGTCGGGGCTCTTCGTACAGAACGCGTACGCCCTTGTCCTTGATGTCGGCGGCGTCCCCGTCGACATCTGCCGTACCGAAAGCGATGTGATGGACGCCTTCGCCGTTCTTGTCGAGCCACTTCGCGACGGTCGAGTCCGGGCGCGTGGGTTCGAGAAGTTGCAGGTAGGAGGCACCGCCGTCGGAGGTTTCGTTGATCTTGAGCATGGCCTCGCGGACGCCCTGCTCCTCGTTGACCTCGGAGTGGAACACCTCGAAGCCGTATGTGGCCCGATAGAACTCGACGGTCTTGTCGAGATCGAAACAAGCGATTCCGATGTGGTCGATTCGCGTCAGCATGTTGTTCAGTGGAGCGCCACGGAGGTGGTTACGCAACGTGCGCGCGATCACACTGACGGCCCGGTGACGGCACGGAGTGCCACTCAGTACATTCGAAGTAAACCCTCGTTCACTCCTCGGCTGTCCAAGCTGGAAGGGGATCGCACCTCATGTCTTCTGGAAACGGCACGACGTCCGTGATCGTCGCGGGTGCCCGCACCCCGATGGGGCGGCTGCTCGGCTCGCTGAAGTCCTTCTCCGGAGCCGACCTCGGCGGCTTCGCGATCAAGGCCGCCCTCGACCGTGCGGGGATCGGTGGCGACCAGGTGCAGTACGTGATCATGGGCCAGGTGCTGCAGGCCGGCGCTGGCCAGATCCCGGCCCGCCAGGCGGCCGTGAAGGCCGGCATCCCGATGAACGTCCCGGCGCTCACCATCAACAAGGTCTGTCTGTCGGGCCTCGACGCGATCGCCCTCGCGGACCAGCTGATCCGTGCCGGCGAGTTCGACGTGATCGTCGCGGGCGGTCAGGAGTCCATGACCAACGCCCCGCACCTGCTGCCGAAGTCCCGCGAGGGCTACAAGTACGGCGCGGTGCAGATGATCGACGCGATGGCGTACGACGGTCTGACCGACGCCTTCGAGAACATCGCCATGGGCGAGTCGACGGAGAAGCACAACACCCGCCTCGGCATCCTGCGCCCCGAGCAGGACGAGATCGCCGCCCTGTCCCACCAGCGGGCCGCCGCCGCGCAGAAGAACGCCATCTTCGAGGCTGAGATCACCCCGGTCGAGATCCCGCAGCGCAAGGGCGACCCGATCCTCTTCAGCAAGGACGAGGGCATCCGCGGCGACACCACCGCGGAGTCGCTCGGCAAGCTGCGCCCGGCGTTCTCCAAGGAGGGCACCATCACGGCGGGCTCGTCCTCGCAGATCTCCGACGGTGCCGCCGCGGTCGTCGTCATGAGCAAGGCCAAGGCGCAGGAGCTCGGCCTGGACTGGATCGCCGAGATCGGGGCGCACGGCAACGTGGCGGGCCCGGACAACAGCCTTCAGTCCCAGCCGTCCAACGCCATCCTGCACGCCCTGAAGAAGGAGGGCCTGGAGGTCTCCGACCTCGACCTGATCGAGATCAACGAGGCCTTCGCCGCCGTCGCGGTCCAGTCAATGAAGGACCTCGGGGTGTCCTCCGAAAAGGTGAACGTCAACGGTGGAGCCATCGCCCTGGGCCATCCGATCGGTATGTCGGGTGCGCGTCTCGTCCTGCACCTGGCCCTGGAGCTGAAGCGGCGGGGCGGCGGGGTCGGCGCGGCCGCGCTGTGCGGTGGCGGCGGGCAGGGTGACGCGCTGATCGTGCGGGTACCCAAGGCCTGAACCCGCTGTACGTGACTCTCGGAACGGAGCTGTGATGCAGGACGTCTCCACGCTGGTGGCCCAGGCCAGGGAGGGCAGGCCGAGGGCGGTGGCCCGGCTGATCTCCCTGGTGGAGGGGGCGTCCCCGCAGCTGCGGGAGGTCATGGCGGCGCTCGCCCCGCTGACGGGCAACGCGTATGTCGTCGGCCTCACGGGCTCCCCGGGGGTGGGCAAGTCGACGTCCACCTCCGCCCTGGTGACCGCGTACCGCAAGCAGGGCAAGCGGGTCGGCGTCCTGGCCGTCGACCCGTCCTCGCCCTTCTCGGGCGGCGCCCTGCTCGGCGACCGCGTCCGGATGTCGGACCACGCCTCCGACCCCGGCGTCTACATCCGCTCGATGGCGACGCGCGGCCACCTCGGCGGCCTCGCGTGGGCCGCCCCGCAGGCGATCCGCGTACTGGACGCGGCGGGCTGTGACGTGATCCTGGTCGAGACGGTCGGCGTCGGCCAGTCGGAGGTCGAGATCGCCTCCCAGGCCGACACCTCCGTCGTCCTCCTCGCCCCCGGCATGGGCGACGGCATCCAGGCGGCGAAGGCGGGCATCCTGGAGATCGGCGACGTGTACGTCGTCAACAAGGCCGACCGTGACGGCGCCGACGCCACCGCCCGCGAGCTCAACCACATGCTCGGCCTGGGCGAGTCCCGCGGCCCCGGCGACTGGCGCCCGCCCATCGTCAAGACGGTCGCCGCACGCGCCGAGGGCATCGACGAGGTGCTGGAAGCCCTGGAGAAGCACCGCGCCTGGATGGAGGAGCACGGAGTCCTGGCCGAACGCCGCCGCGCCCGCGCCTCCCGCGAGGTGGAGTCCATCGCCGTGACGGCGTTGCGCGAACGCATCGCAGACCTCCACGGCGACCGCCGCCTCGACGCCCTCGCGGAGCGGATCGTCACCGGCGAGCTGGACCCCTACCGGGCGGCGGACGAACTGGTGACAGGGCTGACGGAGACCTGACCCGACCTGCACGACATCGAGTCCACGTCGCGCGCGACCGCCGCCCCTGGGCCGGCGGCGCAGCCGGGTCGGCTCCGTTCGCGGGGGTGGGCTTGGGCGCGGGCGTCGAGTGGGGTAGGGGTGTGGCTTTGTCCGGTGGGCTCCGGGCGGGCGCCGGGCCGGGGCCGGGCCGTCCCTTCGAGTGGTGGGCTTCGGGTGGGCGAAGGGTGGGGGCTGGGGTGTGCCTTTGCGCGGCGGGCACCGGGTTGCCGGTCGGCAGGGGCTGGGCCGTCCCCTCGCGCGGTCGGGCGTCCGGGTGGGCGATGGGCAAGGGCGGCGGCGCCTCTTCGTGTGGCCGGGGCCGGGCGGCAGGCAGGAGCGGCGGTGTCCCTTCGTGTGGCTGCGCTTGACCGGTCGACTCGCCCGCTGATGGGCTTCAAGCAGTCCGGCGGTCAGGTCTTCACGCGCTCGCGGAACCGGCGCTGCGCCATCGTCAACACCCGCTCCCCGCTGCTAGGTTGATCCACATGTACCTCCTCTTGGCATAGGGCACGCCCTGCCCGCGCACGGTGAACGGCCGCTCGGCCGGGGCCGTCGCGGTGCTCGCGCGTTCCCTTTTCCGCCTCGAGTCGAGGAACCTCCGTGTCTTCCACGTCTGTCGTGCGGCCTTCGTATGCCGCCGTTCTCCGGATCCCCCATGCCCGCCGTACCTTCGCCGCCGCGCTGCTCGGCAGGCTGTCGTACGGCATCGCCCCGTTGTCCGTGATGCTCGCCGTGACCCGGGCCTCCGGGTCGTACGCGGTGGCGGGCATCGTCATGGCGCTGTTCTCCGGTGCCAGTGTCTTCCTGTCGCCCGCGAGGGCGGCCCTGATCGACCGGTGCGGGCCGCGCCGGGCGCTCGTGCCGATGGTCGCGGCCCACACCTTGCTGCTCGGGCTGCTGGCGGTGCTTGTCTGGCGGCCGGGTGCCTCGCCGTTCGTTCTCGGTGCCGCGGGCGCCCTCGCCGGGGCGTGCACTCCGCCGCTCGGGCCCACCATGCGGGCGGTGTGGGGGCGGCTGGCCCCGGAGCGGGCGCTGATGCAGCGGGCCTACAGCCTCGACGCCGTGGCGGAGGAACTGCTCTTCGTCTCGGGGCCGTTGCTGGTGGGCGTGCTCGTCGGCTTCGCTCCGCCGGCGGTCGGTGTTCTCGTCGGCGCGGCTCTCATGGTCGTGGGGACCGCCGGGTTCGTGTCGTCGCCCGTGGTGCGGGCGGTGCCGGCCGGCGGGCGTGCGGCGGGGCCGCGTGCGGGCGTGCGGCGGGTGCTGCGCGGGCTCGGGCGGCCGGTGATCGCCGCCGCCGGGGTCGGCCTCGCGCTGGGTGTCGTCGACCTGTTGGTCGTGGCCTTCGCCGAGGGCCACGGTCACGGCGGTGGCAGTGCGGCGGCCTGGGTACTCGCCGCCCTGTCCGCCGGAAGCGCCGTCGGCGGGCTGCTCAACGGGGCCGTCGCGTGGCGGGCCTCCGCCGGGACCCGGCTGGCCGTGCAGGCGGCCGGACTGGGGCTGGCGTTGTGCGGCGCCGGGCTGGCGCAGGGGCTGGGCACCCTGGCCGTGGCGGTCGCGGTCGCCGGCGTCTTCGTGTCGCCGCTGATCACCACCGCGTATCTCATCGCCGACGAGAGCGCCGCGCCCGTGGCCCGGGTCCAGGCCGGGGCGTGGGTCAACACCGCCGTCAACGCGGGCAGTACGGCCGGTGCCGCGGCGGCCGGTGTGCTCGTCGGCCGGCTGCCGGCGGGGGTGTGCTTCGCCGTGACCGGTGGCGTGATGCTGCTGACGGCGGTGGCCGTGGCGCGAGGAGCGGAACGCGAGAGAGGGACGAAAGAGGGGTACGGGTCATCCCGTACCCCTCGTGTGGCGCGCTGACGTCAGTCGTCGTCGCCGTCGCGGTCGTCCTGGTCCTGGGTGACCTTGCCCGTCTTGAGGTCGACCTTCCACTCGCCCTTCGGGGTCTCCACGCTCCAGGCGGCGGGACCGTCGTCGTCCAGGTCGACGTCGGTGACGGCGCCCCTCGCGGCGGCGGCCTGCGCGGCCTCGCGGGCGTCCACGCGCGCGCCCTTCAGCGCGGCGAGGTCCTCGCGGCCGTCGTTGTCGTCGTCGGCGTCGCGCTGGGTGCCGAGGACCTTGCCGTTGTCCGCGGCGACCCGGACGTCGTAGTCGGTGCCGTCGCCCTTGACGACGTTCACCTCCCAGACGCCCGAGGCGTCGTCGTCCAGGTCGGCGGAGACGGCAGTGCCCGGCGTGTGCTTCAGCGCGGCGGCGATGGCGTCGGCGGCGGTGACCTTGGCGGCGGCCTCCGAACGGATCTCGGTGACGTCGTCGTCCCGGTCGTCGGCGGTGTCGTCCGCCCGGTCCTCGGCGGCGTCCTCCGCGCTGTCGTCCCGGTCGTCGGCGACCCGCACGCTCGACTGCCGGCTCGTGGGCGCGCTCTCGTCGCCACCGGCCGCGTAGGCCGCGACGGTGCCGCCTCCGATCAGGGCCGCGGCGGCGACGGTGGCGATGACGATGTTGCGCTTCATTCCGGTTCCTCCCGAGTCATTTGACTTCGCGTCGTTTCGTGTCTCTTCGTTTCGACGGGAACCAATCTGCCGAACCGACGCTGAGGGGAACCTGAAGCCCCCTGAAGAGATCTTCAGCTTCGCTTTGCGAACCTTTACGCATGCGCCTGTTGATCGTGGAGGACGAGAAGCGGCTGGCCCTGTCGCTCGCCAAGGGTCTGACCGCCGAGGGATACGCCGTGGACGTCGTCCACGACGGCCGCGAGGGGCTCTACCGCGCCTCGGAGGGGTCGTACGACCTCGTGATCCTCGACATCATGCTGCCCGGCATGAACGGCTACCGGGTCTGCGGCGCCCTGCGCGCCGCCGGCCACGAGGTGCCGATCCTGATGCTCACCGCCAAGGACGGCGAGTACGACGAGGCAGAGGGGCTGGACACGGGCGCCGACGACTACCTCACCAAGCCGTTCTCGTACGTCGTCCTCGTGGCCCGCGTCAAGGCGCTGCTGCGGCGCGGCGGTCAGGGTGCCGGGGCCTCTCCCGTGCACGTCAATGGCGATCTGAAGGTGGACACGGCCGCCCGCCGGGTCTTCCTCGGCGACGACGAAGTGACCCTCACCGCCAAGGAGTTCTCGGTCCTGGAGCAACTCGTGCTGCGGGCCGGTGAGGTGGTGTCCAAGTCCGAGATCCTGGAGCACGTATGGGACTTCGCGTACGAGGGCGATCCGAACATCGTCGAGGTGTACGTCAGCACCCTGCGGCGCAAGTTGCGCGCCGGGCTCATCCGGACGGTGCGGGGCGCCGGGTACCGGCTGGAGAGAGCGGAGGCCTCGCGATGAGCGGCCGTCTGTTCGGCTCCGTCCGGTCCCGGGCGACGCTGGCCGCCACCCTCGTCGTCGCGGTGGCGCTGGTCGCGGCCGGGACCGCCGTCCTGCTGTCGCTGCGGTCCAATCTGATCGGGCAGGCCGGTACGGAGGCGGAACGCACCGCACGGGCCGTCGCGACGGACGTCGCGATCAAGCGGCCGGACGAGTCGCTGTCGGTGGACAACGACGAACCCGTGCAGATCGTCGACGAGAAGGGCAAGCTGCTCGCGGCCAGTGAGGACCTGGAGCGGATCAGCGGAACCGGCACCGACGTGGTGCGGCCGCGGCAGCAGCCGTCGCAGGGGGCGACCTCCGGCGACTCCGGCGACTCCGACGACGACGCCGACGACTCGGACGAGGCCTCCTCCCTCGAACCGGGCGAGATCAGCGAGCACACCACCTTCACCAACGGCACCGCCACGCTCGACGGCGAGACCGACGACTACCGCTTCGCCGCCGTCCATGTCGAGGTCGAGGGCCGGGGACTGCTCACGGTGTACGCGGGTGCCCCCCTCTCCGCCGAACAGAGCGCCGTCAGAACCGCCCTGACCGTCATGCTGATCGGCTTCCCGCTGCTGCTCGCCGTCGTCGCCGGCGTCACCTGGCTGGTCACCCGGCGCGCCCTGCGTCCGGTCGAGGGCATCCGCAGCGAGATGGCCGCCATCACGGCGTCCGAAGACCTCGCGCGCCGCGTGCCGGTGCCGGACACGCACGACGAGGTGGCCAGGCTCGCCCTGACCACCAACGAGACGCTGGCCGCCCTGCAGACCTCGGTGGAGCGCCAGCGCCGGTTCGTCGCCGACGCCTCCCACGAGCTGCGCAGCCCGATCGCCTCCCTGCGCACCCAGCTGGAAGTCGGCGCCGCGCACCCCGAGTTGCTCGACCTCGACGGTGCCGTGGAGGACACCGTACGACTGCAGGGTCTCGCGGCCGACCTGCTGCTCCTTGCCCGCCTGGACGCGGGGGAGCGGCCCGGTGACACGCGGTTCGACCTCGGGGCGCTGGCCCGTCGGGAGGCCGAGGGACGGGCGAACGTGACGGTTCAGGCGCAGGGCGTGGAGGTGGCCGGGTCGCGGGGGCAGGTGGGCCGGGTGCTCACCAACCTGCTGGACAACGCCCAGCGGCATGCCCGTTCGGCGGTCTCCGTGACCGTCCGCGGGGAGGACGCCTGGGCCGTCGTGGCCGTCGCCGACGACGGGGACGGGGTGGCCGAGGCCGACCGGGAGCGGATCTTCGAGCGGTTCGTCCGGCTGGACGAGGCCCGCAGCCGCGACGACGGCGGCGCCGGGCTGGGCCTGGCCATCGCCCGCGACGTCGCCGTACGGCACGGGGGCACGCTCACCGTGGGCCGGGCACCGGCGGGCGGAGCCCTGTTCGAACTCCGCCTGCCTCGGGATTGCTAGGCGCCGGTTCCGCCCGGATTACGGGCGTCCGCGCTGGCCGCGCAGGTGCTCGGCGATCGGCTTGAGGCCCTTGTCGAGTTCTGTCAGGGACTCGGGGGCCATGAGGTCGATGAAGTGCCTCCGCACAGACGCCACATGATGGGGCGCGACCTTCTTCATCGTCTCCATGCCGTGGTCGGTGAGGACCGCGTAGAGCCCGCGGCGGTCGGACTCGCAGTTCTCACGCCGGACCAGGTTCGCGTTCTCCATCCGGGTGATCTGGTGGGAGAGGCGGCTCTTGGACTGGAGGGTGGCCGACGCGAGGTCGCTCATCCGCATCCGTACGTCTTCCGACTCGGAGAGATTCACCAGGATCTCGTAGTCGTTCATTGTCAGGCCGAACGGCTGCAGGTCTTTTTCGAGCTGGTACGTCAACAGCCTGTTGACCTCCAGGTGGGTGCGCCAGGCGCACTGCTCCGCATCGGTCAGCCAGCGCGTGGCCGTTTCGGTCTCCATGAATGAAGTCTACCTAAGAAGTTGAAAGGCGAACTAGTGAGGGTTTTCTGTGACACGCCTACGTGAAGCCTGTGTGCTCACACGTTCGATGTCACACTCCGCAGACTACCGCTCACAGCCCGAAGCGACGCTGGAGGTCCCCCAGCTGTCCGGGAAGGCGCGGTGACCCGGCCACTTGTGAAGGGCCTGTGTGCGACCCGCCGGAACCGGGCACTCCGGGTTCCGGCGGAACCGCCCCCGTGGCCTGCTCGGCCATGAGGGTCTCGGTCGACTGGAGCAGCACCGTGCCGGCCCCGACGAACTCGAACTGATGCTCCTCTCCGGAGGCCCCTCCGAGGCCCGTCAGTGCACGTAGACCGCCCATAACGCCGGTCATGTAGCCATGGTCGTAGTGGTGGCACGGCGAGGGGCAGTCGGCCCAGCCGACGAGCGCCTGAGGGTCCACCCGGATCGGGGGTTCCATGAACACCACCGGACCGTTAGATGCGGCCACGAACTTTCCGGTTCCGATGAGGGTCAGAAAACCCGGCACGATCGATTGCTTGAGCGCGAGACTTGGCTGAAAAGCGAGCAGGTTGCCCGAGCGAATGGTCAGGTTGCCGTCTTCGAGGTCGTACGAATTGACGTCGAAGGCCCGGTCGGCCAGCAGCATCTTGCCCGAGCCCGCCGCGACGACCCAGTCGCTCGCGTGCAGAGGCGAATGAAAGGACGTACGGACAAGTCCGTCGAGTCGGCCGTGCCCGACGCCGTTGAACTCCATCGAGCCGTAGTAGGCGATCATCTTCCCCTTCTGCAGGAACCACTGGCTCCCCTTGAGCTCCACGCAGAAGGTGTAGGCGTTGACGTTGTCGTCGGAGGGCAGGGTCATGGGGTCGTACACGGTGGGACCCGCACCCGGGTAGTGGCTCACAGCTTTTCCTCCGACGCCTGGACGTACACCGCACCGCTGCCGCTGAGCTCCAGCTGGAAGGCCTCGCCGGAGCCCCGGCCCACCATGTCCCGCCAGCCCAGCGCGGTGGAGAGCTTGTTGCGTACGTCGCCGTGGTGGGCGACGTAGGCCTGGGGGTCGACGTGGACGGGGCGCTGCGGGGTGATGGGGATCTCGAAGACGCCGCCGTGGGCCATGACGGCCACGGCCCCGTGTCCCTTGAGGGTGGTCGTGAACAGTCCCTGCCCGCTGACCTGCCCCCGGACCATGCCCATGACCCCGCCCTGTGAGCCGAGGAACATCGTGCCCTGTTGGAGCGTGCCCTCGAAGGCGAGGAGGCGGTCGGCCTCGACGCACAGGGTGTCGCCGGAGAGGTTGATCACCTGGACGTGATGGCCGCCGTGCCCGAAGAGCACGGTGCCGCTGCCCTCGACCGTCATCAGCGGGGTGTCCTCGTTCGCCACCCGGCGCCCGAGCATCGACACGATCCCGCCCTGGCCGCCGGCCGTGTTGGGGGTGAAGGACACCTCGCCCTTGTAGGCGAGCATCGCGCCGCGCTGGCTGAACAGCCGCTGACCGGGCATGACCGTCGCCTCGATCATCTTGGAGTTGATCTCGCGGAAGCCCATGTCACACGTCCCCCGCGATCGTGTTCCGCTCGCTCGGCTGTACGTACACCAGCCCGTCCCCCTCGAAGCGGATCTGGAAGGCCTCGCCGCCGCCCTCGCCCATGAGTGTGCGGAACGTCACACCGGACTGGAAGGACTGTCGGAGGTTTCCCTGATGGGCCACATACGCCCCCGGGTCGACGGTCAGCGGATACTGCGCGCTGACCCGCAGCACCACGGCCGGCCCGTCCGACATGATCGCCGCCTGGCCGTGCCCCTCGACGGTGGTCGTGAACAGGCCGTTGCCCTGCGAGGCACCGCGCATGCC
This sequence comes from Streptomyces sp. cf386, assembly GCF_900103585.1. Lineage (GTDB taxonomy): Bacteria > Actinomycetota > Actinomycetes > Streptomycetales > Streptomycetaceae > Streptomyces. Next base: position 65,262 of record NZ_FNHV01000006.1, on the reverse strand, counting down.
CGTGAAGGACGTGCCGGTGCGCAGCCCCGAGTCGGTCGCGAGCAGGTTGCTCGACTCGACGTAGAGCTTGTCGCCCTGGAGGCTGACGAGGTTGATCTCGGAGGCGCGGTCAGCGAACCAGCACGTCCCGTGCCCCTTCACCTCCATCAGCGTCATCTGCTCGCCGGTGAGGCGCCGGGTCACCATGCCCCGCAGCCCCTCACCGCCGCCGCTCATCTTCTTGAAGTCCATGTGTCCGTCGTACGCGACCATCGAGCCGTTCTTCGCCTTCACGGCGTCCCCGGTCATGTCGACGGCGAGCACCTTGCTGCCCTGAAGTCGGAACATCGCCACGCAGCGAAGGTAGCCGCCGGGGCGTCCCGCCAACAGATCCCAAAGGCGGACTTCACCCCTGACGGGCCCCTTAGGTGCCGTTCATCCCTCCCGGCGTCCATCCCGACCCCGGGGCCGAACCGGCGTCCGGGGTTTGCCACAATGGACAAGCGTTTGTGCTTGCGTTCACAAGCTGAGCCGAGCCGACCGCCGTCTCTCCCACCGAACCCCACCGAAGGTGACCCGTGGACATCAAGACCGCCACCGCCCTCCGCCGCCTCCGTCTCGTCTCGGCCCCCGAGGCGGTCTCGTTCCTGCTCCTGCTCGTCTGCTCGGTGCTGAAGCGGACCACGGACTTCAACGCGGTGCCCGCGATGGGCATGATCCACGGCGTTCTCTTCATCCTGTACGTGGTCTTCTGGGCGGACGCGTGGAACCGCACCAAGTGGTCCCTGAAGACCGCCGCGCTCTACTTCGTCCTCTCCGTCCTGCCGACCGGCGGCTTCTTCGCCGACCGCAAGCTCAAGCGCGAGGCCGAGGACGCGGTGATCGCCACCCGCGCCCGCAAGGAAGGCATCGTCAACGCATGATCGTCGCCTTCTCCGTGACGCCGCTCGGTGTCGGCGAGGACGTGGGGGAGTACGTCGCCGACGCCGTCCGAGTGGTCCGCGAGTCGGGCCTGCCCAACCGCACCGACGCGATGTTCACCTCCATCGAGGGCGACTGGGACGAGGTCATGGACGTCGTCAAGCGCGCCGTCGCCGCTGTGGAGGAGCGCGCGCCGCGGGTGTCGCTGGTGCTCAAGGCGGACATCAGGCCGGGCGTGAGCGACGGTCTCACCTCCAAGGTGGAGACCGTGGAGCGGCATCTGGCCGAGTAGACGCCGAACGGACAACGGCGCGCCGGGGCGGACGTACGGGATTCGTACGTCCGCCCCGGCGCGTTGTCGTCCCCAACTCCGGCTGCCGAAGGGGCACTTCCGTCTGCTCCTCGGCCGCGTCTCGGTACGTGGACGCATTCCGAGGGTGAGTCAAGTAGCCGTTCGCGTACCCGCATTCCGGCGTGCCCGGCCGCCAGTTCCCTCAATTGGCCCCCGTGGCTCGCGGACCCCCTGGGCCTGACCCACGATGAAGGCTCAGGGCCGAAACCCGCGTTCGCGCAGGTGAACAGGGACGGCCGCCGCTTGCTCCCGCGAAGGAAGGGTCTGCCGGATGACCACTTCGCCCTACACATCCCAGTCGGCGTTCGACGGCTCCAGGATGCGCGTCACCCTGCTCGTCGATCTCCATGAAGGCGCCCAGCAAGAGTTCCTCGACGCCTACGAGCAGATGCGTGACCGCGTCGCGTCGGTCCCCGGTCACCTCGGTGACCAGTTGTGCCAATCCCTGGAGAACCCGTCCCAGTGGCTCATCACGAGCGAATGGGCGAGCGCCCCGCCGTACCTCGCCTGGATGAGCAGTGAAGAGCACTTCGAGACGGTCAGGCCCCTGCAGAACTGCGTCCGTGACCTGCGCTCGATGCGCTACGGCATCGTCCGCGAGACCGGCGGTGCCCGCCCGGGCCTGGGCGGACTCCAGGCGGACGTCCGGGTCGGCGACGGGGTCACGCGTCATGCCCTGACCTTCACCGTCAAGCCCGGCTCCGAGTCCAAGGTCGCGGAGATCCTTGCCGGATACGCGCCGCCCCAGGCCCGCGTCGACGACTCCACGCGGCTGCGCCGGACCACCCTGTTCATGCACGGCAACCGGGTCGTCCGCACCGTCGAGGTGGAGGGTGACCTGATGGCGGCCCTGCGCCATGTCTCGCGCCAGCCCGAGGTTCGGGCCGTCGAGGAGGCCCTCAACCCGCATCTGGAGCAGCACCGGGATCTGTCCGACCCCGAGTCCGCGCGGGCCTTCTTCGCCCGCGCCGCGATGCCGCCCGTCCACCATGTGGCACGCGGGGGCCCGGAACCGGACGACATCACGCGCCGCGCCCTGTACTACCCGGCCCGTCCCGGCTGTGGCATGGCACTGGCCCGGCTGCTCTCCAAGCAGGACGAGTCCGCGGCCGCCGACCCGGCGAGCCCCGTGCACCGCAGCACCGTCTTCCAGCGCGAGGACATCGTCGTCCGTCTCATCGACGTACGGGGTGATCCGGAGACCGACCCGGTCATGGCGCTCGGCATCCATGGCCCGAGGAAGCCCGCCGTGCTGGCCCGTCTGCTGGACGGTGCCGCACTCGGCGTGGCGGGACCGTTCACCGGCGAGCGGGAGGCGACCCGCCTCCTGACGCACAGCGACATGAGCCTGATCACCGACCGCAGGGCTGCGCAGTCCTGACCGCCGGGGCCTGTCCGGCGGACCGGGCCCCAAGGGACCAACACCCCATCGACCGACCTGGAGACAGACCATGGAGAAGATGCGCCCGCGCGTCGTGGACATCAAAGACATCGAGCCCAACCGCAAGCGCGGCGGGGACCTGCGCACGCTGCTCACCCCTGTCACGGTGGGCTCTACCAGCGGGTTCATGGGCCTGGCCATCATCCGGCCCGGCGAACGCATCAGCGAGCACTACCACCCGTACTCCGAGGAGTTCGTGTACTGCGTCGAGGGCAGGCTGGAGGTCGACCTGGATGGAGAAACGTTTTCCCTCCGCTCCGACCAGGGCCTGATGATCCCCATCGACATGCGCCACCGCTTCCGCAACGTCGGTGACGAGGAAGCCCGGATGGTCTTCCATCTGAGCCCCCTCGCACCGAACCCGAAGCTCGGCCACGTCGACACCGAGGCCCCGGAGATCAGCGACGACCTCCAGGCGTACCCGCTCGTCCAGGGGGAGGGCGGGCAGCCCGAACGGCCGGGGGTTCTCTCATGACCCGGCGGGTGGCGGTCACCGGTATAGGCGTCGTCGCCCCCGGCGGGATCGGGGTGCCGGCGTTCTGGGACCTGCTGTCGAACGGCCGTACCGCGACACGCGGCATCACCCTGTTCGACCCCGAGGGGCTGCGGTCCCGCATAGCCGCCGAGTGCGACTTCGACCCGCTCGCCCACGGGCTCGACCCCGAGCAGGTCGAACGCGCCGACCGGTACATACAGTTCGCCCTGGTCGCCGCGCAGGAGGCCGTGACCGACAGCGGTGTCGACTTCGCCGCGGAGAACCCCTGGCGCGTGGCCGTGTCCCTGGGCAGCGCGGTGGGCGGCACGACCCGGCTGGAGCACGACTACGTCCTGGTCAGCGAACGGGGACAGCGCTGGGACGTCGACCATCGTGCGGCGGAGCCACAGCTGCACCGGGCGTTCTCGCCCAGCACGCTCGCATCGGACGTCGCCGAGCGGTTCGGCGCGCAAGGTCCGGTGCAGACCGTCTCCACCGGCTGCACCTCCGGGCTCGACGCGGTGGGCTACGCCTTCCACACCGTCGAGGAGGGCCGCGCCGACATCTGCATAGCCGGGGCGTCGGACTCGCCGATCTCCCCGATCACCATGGCCTGCTTCGACGCCATCAAGGCCACGTCGCCCAACAACGACGATCCGGCGCACGCCTCCCGGCCCTTCGACGCCAACCGCAACGGGTTCGTCATGGGCGAGGGCGCCGCCGTACTCGTCCTGGAAGAACTGGAACACGCGCGTGCGCGCGGCGCGCACGTCTACTGCGAGCTCGGCGGCTACGCCACCTTCGGCAACGCCTACCACATGACCGGTCTGACCTGTGAGGGCCTGGAGATGGCCCGGGCCATCGACGTCACCCTCGACCACGCGCGCGTGAACCCCACGGACATCGACTACGTCAACGCGCACGGCTCGGGCACCCGGCAGAACGACCGCCACGAGACCGCCGCGGTCAAGAAGTCCCTGGGCGCCCACGCCTACGAAACGCCCATGAGCTCGATCAAGTCCATGGTGGGCCACTCGCTCGGGGCGATCGGCGCGATCGAGGTCGTCGCCTGCGTCCTCGCCCTGGCCCGCCAGGTGGTCCCGCCGACGGCGAACTACGAGACCCCGGACCCCGAGTGCGATCTGGACTACGTCCCGCGCACCGCACGCCCGCGCAGGCTCGACAACGTGCTCTCCGTGGGCAGCGGCTTCGGCGGGTTCCAGTCCGCGGTGCTTCTGACAGGGCCCTCAGGGAGGAAACGATGAGTGGTAGTGGCATACGCACCCGGCGGACCGCCGTCACGGGGATCGGTGTGGTCGCGCCCAACGGCCTTCATGCGGACACCTACTGGAAGTCCGTCAAGGAGGGCGCGAGCGTCCTGGACCGAATAACCAGGGAGGGCTGCGAGCACCTCCCGCTCCGCGTCGCCGGCGAGGTCCGCGGCTTCGACCCGGCGGCGCTCATCGAGGAGACCTTCCTCGTCCAGACCGACAAGTTCACCCACTTCGCGCTGGCCGCCGCCGACGCCGCCCTGCTGGACGCGGGGCTGAGCAGCAGCGCCGCCGACTCGCCGTACTCCGTCGGCGTGGTCACCGCCGCCGGGTCCGGGGGCGGCGAGTTCGGCCAGCGGGAACTGCAGAAGCTGTGGGGGCAGGGCTCCCGGTTCGTCGGGCCCTACCAGTCCATCGCCTGGTTCTACGCGGCCAGCACCGGCCAGATATCCATCCGCAAGGGCTTCAAGGGCCCCTGTGGGGTGGTGGCCAGCGACGAGGCCGGCGGCCTGGACGCCGTCGCGCACGCCGCCGGGGCCGTGCGCCGGGGTACCGACGTGGTCGTGGTCGGGGCGGCCGAGGCGCCGCTCGCCCCGTACTCGGGGGTCTGCCAGCTCGGGTACCGCGAACTCAGCACCGTCGAGGACCCGTCCCGCGCCTACCGCCCCTTCACCTCCGCCGCCTGTGGCTTCGTGCCCGCGGAGGGCGGTGCCGTACTGATCGTCGAGGATCTGGACCGGGCCGAGCGCCGGGCCGCGACCGTCCGGGCCACCGTGGCCGGACACGCCGCCACCTTCACCGGGGCCTCGCGCTGGGACCGGTCACGGGAGGGGCTCGCGCACGCCATACGGGGCGCGCTCGACGCGGCCGGCTGTGCGCCGGAGGAGATAGACGTCGTCTTCGCCGACGCGATGGGGGTACCGGAGGCGGACCGCGCCGAGGCACTCGCCCTCGTCGACGCCCTCGGCCCGCACGGCACCAAGGTCCCCGTCACGGCCCCCAAGACCGGCATCGGACGGTCCTACTGCGGGGCGCCCCTGCTGGACATCGCGGCCGCCGTGCTCGCCATGGAGCACGGGCAGATCCCTCCGACGCCGGGCGTCTTCGACATCTGCCACGACATCGACCTGGTGACCTCCACGGCCCGCCCGGCCGAACTCCGCACGGCCCTGGTCCTCAGCCGGGGACTCATGGGCTCCAACTCGGCGCTCGTTCTGCGCCGCGGCCCCGGAACGGCCGTCTAGTGAATCAAGGAGAACACGTATGACCACAGATGTGACCCAAGTGACCGTCGCGGAACTGGCCACGCTGATGAAGAAGGCCGCCGGCGTGTCCGTCGACCCGCACGAACTGCAGAGCCGGGTCGACACCCCCTTCGCCGAGTTCGGGCTGGACTCGCTCGGCCTCCTCGGCATCGTCGGCGAGCTGGAGAACCGGCACGGCCGGGCGCTGCCCACCGACGCGGAGCGCTGCAAGAGCCCCCGCGACTTCCTCGACCTCGTCAACGGCGCACTCACGACAGGAGCCTGAGGTGGCAGGACACACCGAGAACGAGATCACCATCGCCGCACCCCTCGACCTCGTCTGGGACATGACGAACGACCTGGACAGATGGCCCAAGCTCTTCAGCGAGTACGCCTCCTGCGAGGTGCTGTCCCGCGAGGGCGACACGGTGACCTTCCGACTGACCATGCACCCCGACGAGAACGGCAAGGTGTGGAGCTGGGTCTCGGAACGGACCGCCGACCGCGAGAACCTCATCGTCCGGGCCCACAGGGTCGAGACCGGGCCCTTCGAGTACATGAACATCGTCTGGGAGTACGAGGAGACTCCCGCCGGTACCCGGATGCACTGGACGCAGGACTTCGCCATGAAGCCCGACGCCCCGGTCGACGACGCCTGGATGACGGACAACATCAACCGCAACTCACCCATCCAGCTGGCCCTCATCCGTGACCGCGTCGAGGAGGTCTCATGCACCACGCCCTGATCGTCGCCAGGATGGCCCCGCAGTCGGCCAAGGACATCGCCGGTGTCTTCGCGGACTCCGACCGCGGTGAACTCCCTCACCTCGTCGGAGTGACCCAGCGCTCCCTGTTCCAGTTCGGCGATGTGTACATGCACTTCATCGAGGCCGAGCAGGACCCGGGTCCCGCCATCGCCAAGGTGGCCGGGCACCCCGAGTTCGTCGACATCAGCAGGAGGCTCGAAGCGTTCGTCAGCCCGTACGACCCGGAGACCTGGCGGAGTCCGAAGGACGCGATGGCACGCCGCTTCTACCACTGGCAGCGCTGACGCAGGACGGAAGAAGGCCGCCGCCCGCGCTCATCGAGCGCGGGCGGCGGCCTTCCTGGTGCGGCCTGCTACTGACGGTCCAGGGCCGGCATCAGCCGCAGCGCGTTCTCCCGGTTGATGCGCTGGAGTTGCTCCTCCGTAAGGAAGGGATCGCTGTCCAGCGCGGGCGTCACACTGTCGGCGATGACATGGGCCGGAGTGGGCGGCCAGTCGGTGCCGAAGAGGATGCGGTCGGGGTCCACCGTCGCGAGCAGCGTGGGCGTGGCCGACGGGGACATGGGGCCTGCCGTGTCGAAGTAGAACCGGTGCAGGTAGTCACGGACCCGGCCGGGTTCGATCCCGGGGGTGAGACGGCCGCCGAAGAGTTCGAGCCGGGTGGCCATGTAGGGGAGGAAGCCGCCGCCGTGCGGGAGGATGAAGCTGAGGTTCGGGTAGCGGTCCAGGGTGCCGTTCCTGATGAGGTTGATGGCCGCACGGGTGGTGTCCATCAGGAAGTCGCACACGAACGGCGGCATGCCCGGCAGCCCGGCGCCGTCCTTCGCGGCCGGCACCTCCATGGGGTGCGTGCTGATGACCGCGGACCGGTCGTTCAGCTCCTGCAGCAGACGGTCGTGCGACTCGTCCCCGAGGACAGCGCCGTCCACGCTCGTTCGGGTGCTCACCCCGACGGCACCGAGCTCGTCGAGGCCGTACTCGACGCTCCACGAGGAGAGCTCCAGGTCGTCCAGGAACACGGGCGTGAAGAAGGCGAAGCGCTCGGGGTGGCTCTCGACGACGTCGGCCGCCGCCCGCAGCGCGAGACGTGCGCTCTCCTGGCGCTGGGCCCGCTCACGGAACCGGCCCAGCATCGCGACGGTCATGACGGAGGTGCCGATGCCCGTCTTGTCCATGACCTCCAGCGCCGAGTCCAGGTCCCAGCGGGTCCACCAGGGCAGCTTCTCGCGGTTGACCACGCCCTCCTGCTCGGCCCAGTCCAGCCAGGTGGGGGAGGTGAAGTGGTGATGGACGTCGACGCGTCCGACAAGGCTCATAACAACGTCCTCGGTGTGGGTCGGTCAGCGGGATACGGCGAGGCCCTCGCCGGGGTTCGGCGAGGGCCCGGCCGGTTCAGTCGTGGCAGAGCACCGTCTGCAGCACGTTGGTCAGGACGCGGTCGGCGTCCGGCATCGCGGCGTCCGCGCGCCAGGCGACGAAACCGTCCGGGCGCACGAGGACGGCACCGTCCTCGGCCGTGCCGTGCAGCTCCGCCCAGTCGGCGTCGAGGTCGGGGACGAGGTCGTGATCGGCGCCCGTTCCCACGAGATACGCCTCGACCGGGAAGCCCAGGTTCCGGGATGCCTTCTCCACCGCGTTGCGCCACTTCTGCCCGCCGGACCCGGCGAGCAGCACGAAGGAACGCTCGTACAGGTCGAGCGTGGAGATCCGGTCGGCTCCCCGCATCACCCACATGTGGGGCGCCCGGCTCCCCGGCTCGCCGCCCAGCTGGAAGACGTCGGGGACGGTCGGCTCCTCAGGCGAGGCTCCCACCACGGCGTTCGACGCGTACCGGTAGCAGAGGGCGACGGTCATCAGGTCCGCCGGGTCGTTGTTGCGCCCCGCGGCGGGGCTGAACCCGGGGTGCTGCTCGTCCTCCGCCTGGACGCACGCGCGCGTGCCGGTCGCGAGGGCGACGGGCCGACGTTCCCGCTCGTAGGAGTCGAGCAGGGACAGACCGGCCCAGCCGCGGAGCACCGAGGCCAGCTTCCAGGCGAGGTTGTGGGCGTCCTGGATGCCGGTGTTGGAGCCGAACGCCCCGGTGGGCGGCATCTCGTGGGCCGAGTCGCCGGCCAGGAAGACCCGGCCCTCGCCGTAGCTGTCCGCGACCCGCTTCGAGGCGTGCCAGGGCGCTTTCCCGGTGATCTCGACGTCGATGTCCGCGACGCCGACGGCGGCACGGATGTGGGTCGCCAGCCGCTCGTCGGTGAAGTCCTCCAGGACCTCACCCCGGTCGGGACGCCAGGGAACGTGGATCACCCACTTTTCCTCGTTGTCCACCGGCAGCAGAGCGCCCTCACCCTGGGGGTTGGTGGCGTAGCAGACGACAAATCGTTTCTCTCCGACGTGGTTCTTGAGCGCCTTGCTCCGGAACGTGACGCTGACGTTGTGGAACAGCTCGCCCGGCCCCGACTGCCCGATCCCCAGCTGGGTGCGGATGGGGCTCCGGGGGCCGTCGGCGGCCACCAGGAAGTCGGCGTTCACGGTGTAGGTCTCGCCGGTCTCCCGGCGCAGGATCTGGGCCTGTACGCCGTCCCCGGTCTGCTCGAAGGAGACGAGCTCCGAGCCGAAGCGGATGTCGGCGCCCTGCTCCTGGGCGTAACTCAACAGGACGGGTTCGAGATCGTTCTGGCTGCACAGACACCAGTCCGAGGAACTGACCCGGGACACGTCCATGCCGCCGGAGATGTCCCCGATGATCCAGCGGCGCTCCTTCCCGGTCAGGGTGTCCACCTGGAGGATGCCGTCGTTCCCGGAGAGAACACTGGCCGCCTTCCGAATGCGGGACTCCAGGCCGGCGGTCCGGAAAATCTCCATGGTGCGTAGATTGTTGCCGCGGCCGCGCGGATGCGTCGATGTCCCGGCATGCCGCTCCACGAGCATGTGTTCAATTCCAAGGCGTCCCAGGAAAACCGAAGTGGAAAGGCCCACCAAGGATCCGCCGACAATGAGAACTGGTACAGATTCCGCTTCGTATCCGCTCACGTCGACGATGTTTACCAGTTAGGACTCCGGTCCACACGTCATACGGCGACCCGACCCATTTGGCGCAGTGCCGTTTGCGACGCGGTGCCGCCCGGGAAACGGTGGCACTGACCGACGGAATCCGACCGCCGGAATCCACGCCTACCCGGGGACAGTCATGACGCAAGCGTTCGCATCCGAGGAATCCGAGGCTCTGTCGCCCGAGGAAGCCGCAGCCGCGGCCTCGGCGTGCACCCGGGAGTTCCGCGCCAACCCGCATCCCGTGTACGCCGCGCTCCGCGCATCGGCACCCGTTTGCCCGATGTCGCCGCCGCACGGTGTCGAGACGTACCTCATCACGCGGTACGACGACGGACGCGCCGCGCTGGCCGACCCCCGGCTGAGCAAGGACATGTACGGCGCCATCGACGCCTACCACCGCATTTTCGGTGACTCGTCGATCGCGCTGGACGACAACATGCTGTTCTCGGATCCGCCGAAGCACACTAGGCTGCGCCGGATCGTCGGCAGTACGTTCACTCCGAAAAGGGTGGAATCGCTGCGCACCCGGGTCCAGGAGATCACCGACGGGCTGCTGGACCAATGTCCGACGTCGGGTCCGTTCAATCTGCTCCCGGAGTTCTGCTTCCCGCTGCCGCTGCAGGTGATCTGTGAACTCCTGGGCGTCCCGGAAAACGAGCGCAAACAGGCCCAGGAATGGTCCGCGACCGTCGCGCAGACCGGTTTCGGACCGGAGGCGAGAAAGGCGCTGGAAATCGCCGAGGGAAATCTCCGCGAGTATCTGGTGGACCTGTGTGCGCGGAAGCGGAGGGAGCCGGACTCGGGCCTGCTCAGCGCGCTCGTGACGGCCAAGGACCAGGAAGGCGCGCTCACCGACAGCGAACTCGTGTCGACGGCGTGGGTGCTCCTCTTCGCGGGCCACAAGTCGACGGCGTACCAGATCGGCAACGCCGTCTACCACCTGCTCAGCCGACCGGAGCAGAAGCGGCTGGCACTGCGGGACGAGGCCTCCATGGCGGCGGCGATCGAGGAGGTCTTCCGGTTCGAGTCCTCCGTGGAGAACTCCACCTTCCGCTGGGCGAAGGAGGACATCGTGCTCCGGGACCAGCTCATCCCCAAGGGTGCGCTCGTCCAGATCTCGATCACCGGCGCCAACCGCGACCCGGAGATGTTCGCCGACCCGAACGAGCTGGACGTCCAGCGCCCGAACGTGCAGGCCGCGCATCTCGCCTTCGGCTACGGCCCGCACTACTGCGTCGGCGCACCGCTGGCCCGGCTGGAGATGCAGCTCGCCCTCGGCACCCTGTTCCGGCGGCACCCGGACATGGCCCTGGCCGTGGCACCGGAGGACGCGCGCTGGATGACCGTGCCGTTCCCCGCCTTCCGTGGCCTGGCGGAACTTCCCGTCGTCCTCGACCCGTCCTGACGGGAACGCCATGGAACGCGTACGCGTCATCCGTCTGCTGAACGTCCGAGAGGGACGGGAAGCCGACTTCGTGGAGTCCTACCAGGGTGTGCTGGAGCGCGCCCTGGTGTTCCCCGGTCACCTCGGCGAACAGCTGTGCCGCTCGATCGACAATCCCGCTCAATGGCTGCTGACCAGCGAGTGGGAGAGCCTGGAGTCGGTCAAGCGGTGGCGGTCCGACCCCGATCACGCCTCCCTGGTCGAGCCGATGAACGCCTGTCTGCACGACGACCGGTGGACGGCGGTCTTCCAGGTGCGGGAGACGGCGGACAGGTAGGCGGACAGGCGGGCGACGAGTAGGCGACAAGCAGGAGGACAGGAAGGGCGCACAGACCGAAAGGCGAGACAGGGCTGACCGGCATGTGACCGGCCGGTAGTGTCGGTTCCGTGCCGAAGCCGCTCAGCCTTCCCTTCGACCCCATCGCCCGCGCCGACGAACTCTGGAAGCAGCGCTGGGGCAATGTGCCGTCCATGGCCGCCATCACCTCGATCATGCGCGCCCAGCAGATCCTGCTCGCCGAGGTCGACTCGGTGGTCAAGCCGTACGGGCTGACGTTCGCGCGGTACGAGGCGCTGGTGCTGCTCAATTTCTCCAAGGCCGGCGAGCTGCCGATGTCCAAGATCGGCGAGCGGCTCATGGTGCACCCCACGTCGGTGACGAACACCGTCGACCGGCTGGTGAAGTCCGGCCTGGTCGACAAGCGGCCCAACCCCAACGACGGGCGCGGCACACTCGCCTCGATCACCGCCAAGGGCCGCGAGGTGGTCGAGGCGGCCACCCGCGACCTGATGGCGATGGACTTCGGGCTCGGTGTCTACGACGCCGAGGAGTGCGCGGAGATCTTCGCGATGCTGCGCCCGCTCAGGGTGTCGGCACACGACTTCGAGGAGAGCTGACCCGGGGCAAGATCTCCCGGAACCGGTGGTTACGCTCTTTCCCATGAAGAAGAGCGTCCTGACCCGCTACCGGGTGATGGCCTACGTCACCGCCGTCATGCTGCTCGTGCTGTGCACCTGCATGGTGTTCAAGTACGGCTTCGACATGGGCGAGGACGTCACCTTCGCCGTCTCCCAGATCCACGGCTTCCTCTACATCATCTACCTGGTCTTCGCCTTCGACCTCGGCTCCAAGGCCAAGTGGTCGTTCGGCAAGCTGCTGTGGGTGCTGCTGTCGGGAACCATCCCGCTCGCCGCCTTCTTCGTGGAGCGCAAGGTCACCCGCACGGTCGAGCCGCTGGTCAGCGGCCCCGTTCCGGCGGCAGCGAAGGCGTAACCCACCGCCGTACACACTGCCGCACGCACCGCCGTACACATTCGTACGGCGGTCTGCCATCGACATTTACTAGGACGTCCTAGTAAATTCGAAGGTATGGACGCTGACGCCATCGACGAGGGCCGCCGCCGCTGGCAGGCCCGGTACGACGCCGCGCGCAAGCGCACGGCCGACTTCACCACGCTCTCCGGCGATCCCGTGGAGCCGGTGTACGGACCCCGAACCGGGGACAGGTACGAGGGCTTCGAGCGGATCGGCTGGCCCGGGGAGTACCCCTACACGCGCGGGCTGTATCCGACCGGCTACCGAGGGCGGACGTGGACCATCCGGCAGTTCGCTGGGTTCGGGAACGCCGAGCAGACCAACGAGCGCTACAAGATGATCCTCGGCAACGGCGGAGGCGGTCTCTCGGTCGCCTTCGACATGCCGACGCTCATGGGCCGCGACTCCGACGACCCGCGCTCGCTCGGCGAGGTAGGGCACTGCGGTGTCGCCATCGACTCGGCCGCCGACATGGAGGTCCTGTTCAAGGACATCCCGCTGGGCGATGTGACGACGTCGATGACGATCAGCGGCCCGGCAGTCCCCGTCTTCTGCATGTACCTGGTCGCGGCGGAACGGCAAGGTGTCGACCCCGCCGTCCTCAACGGCACCCTCCAGACCGACATCTTCAAGGAGTACATCGCCCAGAAGGAGTGGCTCTTCCAGCCCGAGCCGCACCTGCGCCTCATCGGCGACCTCATGGAGTACTGCGCGTCCGGCATCCCCGCCTACAAGCCGCTGTCCGTCTCCGGCTACCACATCCGCGAGGCCGGGGCGACGGCCGCGCAGGAGCTGGCGTACACGCTGGCGGACGGCTTCGGCTACGTGGAGCTGGGCCTGTCCCGCGGCCTGGACGTCGACGTCTTCGCCCCCGGCCTGTCCTTCTTCTTCGACGCGCACGTCGACTTCTTCGAGGAGATCGCCAAGTTCCGAGCCGCGCGCCGTATCTGGGCACGCTGGATGCGGGACGTGTACGGCGCGCAGAGCGACAAGGCCCAGTGGCTGCGCTTCCACACCCAGACCGCCGGCGTCTCGCTGACCGCCCAGCAGCCGTACAACAACGTCGTACGTACGGCCGTGGAGGCGCTGGCGGCCGTGCTCGGCGGCACGAACTCGCTGCACACCAACGCCCTGGACGAGACCCTCGCGCTGCCGAGCGAGCAGGCGGCGGAGATCGCGCTGCGTACGCAACAGGTGCTCATGGAGGAGACCGGCGTCGCCAACGTGGCCGACCCGCTGGGCGGTTCGTGGTACGTGGAACAGCTGACCGACCGGATCGAGGCCGACGTCGAGAAGATCTTCGAGCAGATCAAGGAGCGCGGGCTGCGGGCGCACCCGGACGGGCGGCATCCCATCGGGCCGATCACCTCCGGCATTCTGCGGGGCATCGAGGACGGCTGGTTCACCGGGGAGATCGCGGAGTCGGCGTTCCAGTACCAGCGGGCGCTGGAGAAAGGCGACAAGAGGGTCGTCGGGGTCAACGCCCACACCGGGTCCGTCACCGGCGACCTGGAGATCCTGCGGGTGAGCCACGAGGTGGAGCGCGACCAGGTGCGGATGCTGGGCGCCCGCAAGGACGGCCGGGACGACGGTGCGGTGCGGGGCGCACTCGACGCGATGCTCGCCGCCGCGCGGGAGGGCTCCAACATGATCGAGCCGATGCTGGACGCGGTGCGGGCGGAGGCGACCCTCGGGGAAATCTGCGGGGTGCTGCGGGAGGAGTGGGGGGTGTATACGGAGCCGGCGGGGTTCTGAGGAGCCCGGGGTGAGGTGGGGCGGGGAGGTCTCCTGCCCCACGGTCCTCACGTCTGCGCACAAGCGCACCCCGAAACTTCTTTGCCATGGACCTGCCGCGTGTACATAAGGTGATCGCCGTGCAGCGTTTCACCGAGTTCGATTTCGGCGTGCCGTGGGTGATGGGCTTCTTCCATCAGGACTGGATGTACGACGGGCCCACAGCCGCCGACGTCGTGGCGAAACACCTGACGGGGGCAAGCGGCGAGGTGGCCCTGACGGTTCGCCGGGACGCCCGTACCCTCGCCGTCAACCTGCCCTCGGAGACACTCGAGGTGCTGTGGACCGCCGGAGCGCAGTACATGCCGGGTTTCGTGCGGACCACCGGAGCCGAGTGGACGCGCACGGTCGTCGGCCTGTGTGACACCAGGCTGTCCGCGCACAGGAACGTCCGTCCACTCACCGGCGTCGACACGGAGGACGGCTGGTCCCAGCGGGACGCGGTCGTCGCCGAGATCGAACGGGCGGAGTTCCTGACCGCCGAGGTGCGCGACGCGCTTGCCGAGTGTGCTCGCCGCTGCACGCCGGACCTGGCGCTGCGGCTGCTGCTTCGGTGCGTCCTCAGCGCACCGGAGAGAGCTCTGTCCCAGGACCAGTACGACCGGTTGGAAGTGATCGGATCGGCCCTCCACTACGGCGAGTTCGTGGTGGACACCGTCAGGTTCCTGGTGTCGGACGACTGACGGGTGCCGTCAGTCCGTTCAGTAGGAGCGCCGTGAAGCTCTGCGCCCAGGTGGCGTCGACCGGCTCGGCGCTCACCAGGGTGCGGTGGACCACCGCGCCCGCCACCACGTCGAAGATCAGGTCCACGGTATGTGCGGCTTCCTCCGGATCCGGTTCCGGGGGAAGCTCGCCTCGTTTCTGGGCCCGGAGGCGGCCCTGAAGGACCAGGTGCTTCTGGCGGTCGACGATTGAGTCGCGGATGCGCTCGCGCAGGGCGTCGTCCCGTGTCGACTCCGCCACCACCGCCATCAGCCCGCTCCGAGCCTCCGGCCGGGCCAGAATCGCCGCGAACTGAAGCACCACGCCCTCGATGTCGGCGGCCAGAGAGCCCCGGTCGGGGAGTTCGAGCTCGTCGAAGAGCTCCGCCACCGCGTCCACCACCAGCTCGTTCTTGCCGGACCAGCGGCGATAGAGGGTCGTCTTTGCAACCCCGGCGCGCATGGCGACGTCTCCCAGGGTGAGCTGGGACCAGCCCACCTCGACCAGTGCCTCACGAGTCGCGGCCAGGATCGCCGCGGCTGCGGTGGCGCTGCGCGGGCGACCGGGGCGGGTGCCGGAGGTGCGGCTCTGCATCCCACGACCATAGCTCCGCGATATTGGCGGATTCTGTGATGCCGTGAGGGAGATCACCGGGGCATGGTGTCCGGGAGGCACTCGGTGCCATTACGCTACGACTCGTAGCGAAAGCTTGCGATAGACGTACGCGAGCGATGTGCGAGCGCTACGCGACCAAGAGCAAGCGGCGAACACGCGCGGCGTGGGGTGGGGACCCGGCGTCGAACAGCAGTAGGCCGGACCGGCTTTCACCGTGCTTTTCACGTACACGCGGCGGACGGGGGAGGATAGACGCATGCAGCCACGGAACATGTCCATGAGCGGAGTCGTCGACCTCGCCGCGGTGAAGGCGGCCCAGGAGGCCAAGGCGAAGGCGGAGCAGGCGCGTGCCGAGGCCGCCCGGCAGGGCGGGGGCGCCGTAGGCGTGTCTCCCGCCGATCTTGTCATCGACGTCGACGAGGCCGGGTTCGAGCGGGACGTCCTCCAGCGGTCCGCCGAGGTGCCCGTCGTCATCGACTTCTGGGCCGAGTGGTGTCAGCCCTGCAAGCAGCTGAGCCCGGTGCTGGAGCGGCTCGCCGTCGAGTACAACGGCCGGTTCCTCCTCGCCAAGATCGACGTCGACGCCAACCAGATGCTGATGCAGCAGTTCGGCGTGCAGGGGATTCCCGCCGTGTTCGCCGTCGTCGCCGGGCAGGCGCTGCCGCTCTTCCAGGGGGCGGCCGGCGAGGCGCAGATCCGCGAGACGCTCGACCAGCTCGTCACCGTAGCCGAGCAGCGGTTCGGTCTGACCGGCCTGACGGTGGACCCGGACGCCGAGCCGGGTGGCGCGCAGACGGCCGCTCCCGCCCCGCCCACCGGTCCCTATGACGCCCTGCTCGAAGCCGCCGTACAGGCCCTGGATGCGGGCGACTTGGGCGGTGCCGTGCAGGCGTACAAGAACGTACTGAGTGAGGACCCGGCGAACTCGGAGGCCAAACTCGGGCTCGCCCAGGCCGAGTTGCTCCAGCGGGTGCAGGGTGCGGACCCGCAGCAGGTGCGCAAGGAGGCCGCCGACAAGCCCGCCGACGCGGCTGCGCAGATCGCCGCCGCCGACCTGGATCTGGTGGGCGGCCATGTCGAGGACGCCTTCGGGCGGCTCATCGAGACGGTGCAGCGCACGGTGGGTGACGACCGGGACACCGTACGACTTCGGCTACTGGAGCTGTTCGAGGTCGTGGGTGCCGATGATCCGCGGGTGGCGGCGGCGCGCAGGGCGCTGGCGCGCGCTCTGTTCTGACCGGGGCTGCGAGCGGGGCGGCGGCCCTGTTCTGACCAGTCACTAAACGCACGGGCCGATGTTGTCCGAGTGAAAGATTTGTCGACAGAGCGCCAGTGCGGCCGCGCTTTACCAAATCTTGGTAATCGCGGCCGCAGTTACTGCAGGTAAGTCACGGGCTTCGTTCTGTCAGAGCCTGTCCGGTGATACCTGGATTTGTCCGGTCGCTTGACGCCACCCTGGGTCGCTGTCCGAGACCTGCGGGTCGTTGTTCGGTTATCCGGCCGTTACTACCGAGTAACGAAGCCCCTTGTGCGGGCGGCGAGAATGCACCACGATCGGCCACGCTCGGTCCTTTCCCGTACCCCGACAGCCGGTTGGGTCACGGGAGTTCCTGGGTCCCCACCGAGCAGAGTCGGCGGCAGTGGCGCCGGCTCTTGGACAGGGGGGTCTTCGCCCACCCGGCGAAGCCTGTCCAGCAAGGTTGTGCGTGATGCGTGTCAGGCGCGACCAGTGGTGTCGCTCGGGGGTGATCGCCGGTTATTCGGGTGCGGTTCGCGCCTCTCGAGTACGGGCGCTCTCCTTCCCGAGGACGTAGCGCTTCTCCCATCCCTGCCCGGTTGAGCCCTCTTCGGGGGGCGGGTCGGACCAGGTGATGTACGTCCGAGAAGGAGGAAATATGGAGTCCCAGGTGCGTGGCGGGACGAGATGGAAGCGGTTCGCTGTGGTCATGGTGCCCAGCGTCGCCGCGGCCGCGGCGGTGGGTGTCGGGCTTGCGCAGGGTGCGCTGGCCGCGTCGTTCAGTGTTTCCGGCCAGCAGTTCAAGGTGACGGCCGAAGAACTGCACGGTAAGGGATTCGCCCAGTACGGCGGCATCGACACCGTCTACACCTCGACCGCCGGCGACAAGAAGACGCAGGTGCCGGTCGCGATCTCGTCGTTCGACACGGCGACGATCAACAAGATGTGCCAGTCGGTCAAGACGGAGATCCCCCTCATAGGGAAGACGATCTACCTCCGGCTTGAGGCGGGCAACGACCCGAAGAAGCCGGTCGCGGCCGAGAAGCTCTACATCGACGTCGCCCAGCTCGACGCGGATGCGGAGTTCGAGGACATCGACATCGGCGTCGCGGTCAAGGACAAGACCCGCGGTCCCGACGTCAAGCAGGGCGAGAACGTGCTGCCGGGCGGCTTCGCCCAGCAGGCGAAGAAGGCCGACCTCTACGGCGTGAAGCAGACGGCGTGGGCGACCACGGCCGGCACCTTCAAGCTGAGCGGGCTGTCGATGCGTCTCGGCACCAACCCCGACATGGAGTGCTACTGACGGTTTCCGTCACCGGGGTGTCCTGGGGGAGCTGAGCTGCCCCAGGGGGCGGGGAAGCAGTCGCTTCCCCGCCCCGCCGGCCCGGCCCCTCCGGGTGCCGGGCACCCAAACAGACTCACACTTCCGGCTTCTTCACGCCTACGGCCGAGCCGGTACGTACTTCCACCGGACCCAGGGAGCTGTTTTCCATGAGTGCCGAGACTCCGGTCCAGAGCGCCGGGACCTTCACCCGGTTGCGTCTGCGATTCCGCGACTGGCGGGGCACCCGGCCGTTCTGGGCAGGCCTGTTCACCCTGCTCGGCGGGGTGCCGATCGCCTACTTCCCGTACGCCACCCTCAAGCTGGGCACCATGTCGCTCACCATGGCGACCACCGCCGGTGCCGGCTCCCTCATCATCGGCGTCCTCCTGGTCACGCTCGGGCTGACCATGTGGTTCCAGCAGGCGACGCGCGTGTTCGCCGGTGTCGCGGCGATCATCCTCGCCCTGGTGTCCCTGGTGGTCTCCAACATCGGCGGCTTCATCGTCGGCTTCCTGCTGGCCATGATCGGCGGCGCGCTCGCCGTCTCCTGGATGCCGGGCAAGGACCGGCCCGAGGCGGGCAAGCCGCAGGACGGCGCCGAGGGGCCCACGGGTGAGGGCGCCGCGCCCAGCGCTCCCGAGGGCACCGTCGAGCCGGGGCCGTCCTACCCGCCGTACGGGACCGCCGACGGCGGCCCTGCCCACGGCGGCGGGCCGCTGGGCTTCCGGGCAGAGGACCGTGTCGGGGGTGACCGTGTCGGCTGACGAGGCCCGCGACAACAGCTCTGCGGCCCCGGCACGGGAGAGAACGGGGCCGCGCCACGCGGCGCCCAAGAAGCCGCTGTTCACCAGGTTGCAGATGCCGGCCGGCAAGGCGATAGCGATGGCCGCGATGCCGACTGCGGTCCTCATGGGCATGGGGTTCACGCCGACGCTGGCCCTGGCCGACGAGCAGTCGCCGTCGACTTCGAACAGCTTGACCGCCGACGAGTACAAGGACTGTGTAGCGGCCCTGGCGGAGGATGCGGACGGTGCGTCCGCTTCGCCGACGCCGGAAGCCGACGAGTCCACCGACTCCGCCGACGAGAACGAGGCGGCGGAGCCGACTCCTTCGGCGTCGGCCTCCGAGGACTCCTCGGACTCCTCCGGCTCTTCGGGCGACTCCTCCTCGTCGGATTCAGGTTCCGACGACGCGGCCGAGCCCACGCCGACGCCCTCCCCGAGCAAGTCGAGCGAGGCTCAGTCGGGCGACACGGCCACCCCGTCGCCGTCGCCGTCGCCGTCCGAGAGCGGCGGCAACCTGCTTGAGGACATCGGCGACGCGATCAGCGGGATCTTCACCGGAGGCGAGAAGGAGTCGGCGAGCCCGAGTCCGACGCCGTCCGCGTCGGCGAGCGCGAGCGAGGAGACGCCCTCCGAGAGCAGCGACAAGGAGACGTCCGACCCCGTCAAGGAGACCACCGACAAGGTCACCGACACGGTGAACGACGCCGCGAAGGACGCGACCGACACCGCGTCCAAGGCGGCCGAGGACGCCACCGAGGCGGCCGAGGAAGCGGCCGACGAGGCCACCGCCTCCCCGAGCCCGTCCGCGAGCCCCACGGTCCCCGAGGGCTGCGAGGCCGCCACGGAGGACGAGGGCGGGGTCGACAACCAGATCCTGGTGCCCGACGACCCGTGGTACCTGGAGGCCAGTTCGCTGACGCTGAAGGGCGCGGACTACCAGGGCATCGTCGAGGTCAAGACCGCGAGCGGCAAGACCAAGAAGGTGCTGAAGTACGTCATCTCCGACGGTACGGACATCGGCGACCTGCACCAGATCGTCAAGGACAAGCAGTCCGGCAAGACGCACCATGTGCAGGCGGCCGAGGGCTCCAAGTCCACGATCACCGACGGCAAGACGGTGATGTACACGGAGAGCATTTCCGGGAACCTGCTCGGCCTGATCCCGGTCACGTTCGACCCCGAGCACCCGCCGCCGCTGAACATCCCGTGGATCTACTTCACCAACGTGAAGGTCACCCAGGCCGCCCAGTTCGGCGGCACGCTGACCGTTCCGGGGATGCGCCAGTACATCACCGACTGACCCGGGCGTCTCAACCGGACGCCCCCACAAGTCCGTTCGGGAGCCGCAACACCCGGCTGTGGCCCGGTCCTCCGTATGCGAGGGCCGGGCCACAGCTATTTCATGGGTCGTCAGAAAACCCTTTACATGCTTCACATCATCCCCATAAAGTGCCACTTGCCGTGAGCATGACCGGCCGCGGCGCGGGGGGAAGCACCGGAGCGCCACGACCAAGGCGCGAGCCGTCTGTGTGCGCGTGTGCGAATCCTCCGCCGACCTCATCGAGGGGGACCTCGCACTCCATGTTCACTTTCGTCAGCCGTCCGTTGCGTCGGGCGGTGGCGGTCACGTCCGCGCTCGCGGCGGCCGCCGTACTCGTGGTGACGACGGCGAAGGACGCACCGACTTCGCCCACCGCACCCGACTCCGCACAGGCGGCCCACACCGACCGGGCGCCGCTGCTCCAGCAGGCGGCCGCCGACGGTACCGGCCTCTTCCCGCTCCTGACCCGCGACAAGAACGGCCGCCTCTTCGACCACGAACCCAAGGGCACCGGCGGGTTCGCCGCCAAGTTCGATCTGGGCGGCGGCTACTCCGGCGCGACCGCCCTGGCCCAGGCCAACGTCTCCCGCAGCCAGACCGGCACCGACCTGTACGCCGTCATCGACGGCACGCTGTACTTCACCGCCGAGCGCGGCGCCGACACCAAGGTCCTGGGCACCGGCTGGGACAAGTACAACCTGCTCGTCTCCGTGGGGGACATGGGCGGCGGCGCCCAGCCCGACCTGCTCGCCCGCGACAAGGACGGTGCGCTCTGGCTCTACCAGGGCAGGGCCGGCGGCACCCTCGCTACCAGGGTCCGCGCCGGTGCCGCCGGCTGGAACGGCATGAACGAGCTCGCCGGACGCGGTGACTACACGGGCGACGGCAAGGCCGACCTCGTAGCCCGCTCCACCACCGGGACGCTCTACGTCTACCCGGGCACCGGCAACGTCACCGCCGACGCCGTGCTCGGCACCCGTGTGACGGTTGCCGCGCCCACCGGTACGGCCTGGAAGGACTACACCGCCCTGGTCTCGTCGGGCGACAACGACGGCGACGGCAAGCCCGACCTGATCGGCGTGGACAGCGCCGGTGCGCTGTGGCTGTTCAAGGGCACCGGGAAGTCCTCGGCCCCGTTCGCCGCCCGCACCCAGATCGGCACCAGCGGCTGGACGGCGTACAACCTGCTCTTCTGAGCCGTCCGGGCCCCTCCTCCACTTCTCTCTTCTTCTCTCTTCAGCAGAACGGCTGACTTCCGTATGCGTACGAACGCACGTCCGGCCGCGCGCAGACGCCGGACCGTCTTCCGGACCCGGGGCGGCTGGTCCCGGCTCCTGACCACCACGGCCCTCGCCACCGCCACCGCGATCGCGGTGACCAGCGGTCAGCTCCCCACCCCGGCCCCGCGACAGACCGCCACCGCCGCCGACGACCCGGCCGACACCCCCTTCGACCTCAAGAACGTCCAGCGCGTCCGCGAGGAGCAGTGCCTCCTCAGCGGCGTCCTGCGCAAGGGCGGCCCGGCGATGAAGGAGATCGCACGGGCCGGCCTCGTCGGGACGGAGGAGCAGCTGCACACGGCTGCCAACCCGGAGTACTGGACCGACACACCGCTCGCCGGGGCGTTCAAGAACGACCGGACGGCAGCCGACGCCAAGCTGGACGAACTGGCCGGCCGCCGAAAGGTATGGGAGCAGTCCCTCGCGATTCCGGACCAGACCACACCGCCGGGCTACACGGTCACCGGTTTCGAGTGGGTGGAGGACGGCGCCAATCCCTTCAGCACCATCAAGCTGAGCAGTTGGGTCGCCGCCCAGTTCTGGAAGAACGAGGGGGACTTCTACACCGATCCCCATCCGCTGGCGAGCAAGGAGTCCGTCGACGCCGCCACGGCCGTCTACAACGCCCGTTACGACGCGAACGACCACGCCGACTACGAGGACCGCCAGGCCTGGGAGTCCATGCAGTTCATGCATGGCATGTACGCCGACGACGCGCGCCTCTTCCTCCAGTACGGCGGATTCCCCACCACAGCGCCCGACCCGGACTCGATGGAGTTCCGGATCGACGTCGAGAACCTCAAGGCGCGGTTCGCGTCCTGCGCGTACACCAACCCGCCCGACCCGCACGGTGTGCTGGGCACCGAGCTGGCCGTGGCCGCCACCGAGTGGCAGAACGAACTCGCCGGCCAGAAGACCCAGCGGGACACCATCATCCGGGCCGAGAAGCAGGCCAACGCCGATCTGGCGACGGCCTCCCAGGCGCTCGGGGAGTCCCTCGCGCAGTCGCTGATCGCGAGTCGGCTGACCGACTGGCAGGCGTACTGGACCAAGCAGAAACCGGCAGATCACCCCAACTTCTACCCGACCCCGGACGAGTTCGCCCAGGTCAAGAAGTGGATCTCGAACGCCCAGGGCCGAGCCTCGGGCCGCCTCTTCGTGGCCTCCCGCGCCGCGTTGTCCGCCAAGACCCAGGCTGCCCAGGTCACCAAGGCCCAGACCGAGGCGTACACCATCGCCGACCAGGCCGGACTGCCGCGCGGCCGGGGCCTGTTGCACGGCCAGCAGGCCGCGCAGGTCACCAAGGCTTCGGCCGCGGCCGCGCAGGCGGCGGCGAAGGCCGCCGAGACCGCGTTCAACGCGACCCGCGCCTCGGCCGCCGACAGCAAGGCACTGAACTCCCTGGCCAACACCCAGGCGCACGCGGCGAAGGCCGAGTTCCGGCGCAAGGCCGCCCAGGAGGCCGAGGCCCAGGCGAAGGCCGCCGCGGAGGGCGCCGCAAAGCAGGCCACGGAGGCCGCGAAGCACGCGTCCGAGGCCAAGGCCGCGGAGAACAGGGCCGAGGCCGCGGAGAAGACCGCGAAGGACGCGGCGGCCGACGCCAGGGCCAAGCGCCAGAAGGCCGAGGCCGAACGGGACTACGCCAAGTCGCAGAAGGACCTGGCCGAGGCCGAGCGCAAGAAGGCGCACGACGCGGAGTCACGGGCCCAGACCCAGCGCGGGATCGCCGCGGACAGGCTCTCCGACGCACAGGCGGCGGGCCGGACCGCGTCCGAGAAGAAGGACGGCGCGCTGGCCGCCGAGCGCAGGGCCAAGACGGCCCGGGACGGCGCGCTGGATGCCGAGGAGCGCCGGGACAGCCTCGTGGCGAAGGCGGAGGCGGCCGAGGCGCTGCTCGCCGCGGTGGACGGCACCGCGGACGCCATCGAGGCCCGGCAGGCCGCCACCAAGGCACGTACCGCAGCGAACGAGGCCACGACCGCGGCCACCGAGGCGCGCAAGGCGGCCGACGAGGCCACCGCGGCGGCCACCAACGCCCGCGAGGCGGCGACCCGGGCCGAGGGCGCGGCCAAGCGCGCCCAGGCGGCGGCGGACGCGGCCAAGCGGGACGTCGCCATCACCGGTGCGGCGGTGAAGAAGGCCCATGCGGCCGCCGCCGACGCCATCGACGCCGCGCAGGCGGCCAAGTGGAACGCGATCGCCGCGAAGGCGGAGGCCGAGACCGCGCAGAAGGCAGCCGCCAAGGCGAAGGGCGACGCCGTCGTGGCGCGCTCCGAGGCCACCCTGGCCGGTGCCGACGCGATCCGCACCGCGGGTCACGCCTACGCCACCGGGCAGGCTGCTGCGGCCGCCCGTGACTCGGCCGCCCAGGTCGTCAGGCCGGCCAACGACGCCATCGAACTCGGCTCCCCGTACGCGGAGACCGACTCCTCGGCGGGACTCGCCGTGCTGACCGGGCAGGCGTCCAAGACGGCCGCCCAGCAGCAGGTCGCCGTGGCCAACGCGAAGGCGGCCCAGGCGGCGAAGGCCGCGGCCGCGGCGAAGGCGCTGGCGGCCAGGGCGGACGCCGACGCGAAGGCGGCTGCCGAGGCCGCGGCCAATGCGGCCGAGTACGCGGCGAACGCCGCCAAGTCCGCCGCCGAGGCCCAGGCCTCGTCCGACGCGGCGGCCGCCTCCGCCAAGGCGGCCAAGAAGGCGGAGGCCAACACCGTCGCGTACCACGAGCAGGCCGTCGAGGACGCCGACGCGGCACAGCGGGCGGCCACCTCGGCCGACGGCTACGCCACGCAGGCCGACTCCGCCGCCGACGAGGCCGAGCGGGACGCGGCCAGCGCCCGCAGCGCCGCCGACGCGGCCGAGACCGACGCCTCCACCGCCCGCTCCGTCGCCGACCAGGCCGAGAAGGACGCCACCACGGCCGAGACCGCGGCGGCAAACGCCCGCAACCTGGCGGTGGAGGCCGCGCAGGCCGCGATCCGCACACAGCAGGTGGAGTTCGAGGAGCAGCAGGAGCAGCAGCGCACTCCCGACGGCGGCGGCACGGGCGTCGACGGGGTGGTGATGAAGCCCAGCGGCGACACGAGGGTCGACGTCAACCCGCTGAGCGACTGTGTGGGCACGGGCAGCGGCAAGGACATCGGCTGCGAGATCGACCTCGAGTTCCACATCTACGGCGAGATGGACTTCTACCTGGAGACCTGCCCGAAGCCCGGGGTCGAGCGCTCCAAGTGCGGCAACGCCATCAAGCGCACCTACCTCACCAGCTCGCCGCTGGACGTCCGCTTCCGTGAGGACAACGTCCACATCGACGGCCTGGAGCTCACGGCGTCGGTCCTGAAGGCCGTTGCCACGGGAGCCGTCGCCGACATCGTCGGGTGCTGGAAGGGCAAGATCAGCAGCTGCCTGTGGCTGGCCGGCAGCATCATCCTGCCGGGGCTGCTGATGAAGGCCGCCGAGGCCGCGTTCGCGGTGCACATGGCCGTGCGCCAGGGCACCGGGATCGGCCGCGCCATCTGGGGCCTGCGCGGCACCGGGCTCTCCGCGTCCGCGGCGGCCAACCTGGAGCGCCTCGGCCGGCAGGCGCTCAACTCCATGTGCTTCCCGGCCGGAACGAAGGTCGCCACCGAGCACGGCACCAGGCCGATCGAGGAGATCAAGGCCGGCGACCGGGTCTGGGCGCAGGACCCGGAGACGGGAGAACGCCGGCTGCGCACGGTCGCCGGGGTGATGCAGCGCACCACGGACGCGCTGGTCTCCGTGGACATGGGCGAGGAGACGGTCCGGGCCACCCCCGAGCACCCCTTCTGGGTGGACGGCAAGGGCTGGACGAGCGCCGAGGCACTGCACCGGGGCGACCGGCTGCGGACCCTGGACGGCAAGGGCGCCCGGGTCGAGTCGGTCGAGAAGAGCGCGGTCCGGACCCAGGTGTTCAACTTCGAGGTCGAAGGTGACCACACCTACTTCGTCGGCCGGACGAAGGTCCTGGTGCACAATGCCTGCCGGATCTGGCCGAACAACATGGCAACCTCGCTCGCCGACGAACTCGCGCTGGCGCAGCGCCTGGGTGTCCGTCCGGCCAGGCCGGGAACCGCGGACTGGGACAAGTACATCGACATGGACGGGGAAAAGATCAAGTGGGCTGTGCTCGAGGACGGCCAGCTGGTGATCATGCCGAAGATCGTGCAGACCAAGGAACTCTCCCATCCCGTGCTCAGCGGCGGTGCCCCTGTCAGGGCCGCCGGTGAGGCCGAGGTCGCGGGCGGGGGCGGCCAGTACTTCGGGCTGAGCATCAACAGCCACAGCGGTCACTTCTTCAAGCAGGGCGACGAGTTCTGGGCACCCGGCGGCGGAGCGGAAAAACTCGGCAGGGAGATGTTCGAGGCGGCTGGGGTGATCTTCGGGTGAGCGCTCTCTTCGACGACCTGGACCGGCTCGACATCGACGCGCACGTGCGTCGGTGGTCGGGGCCGGAGGCGGGGCGGGGCGGTGGGGCGGTGAGCCAGTGGATGGCTGCTGCCCAGCAGTTCGCCGCCCGTGTCCAGGCGGACCCGGACGGGGTGACCGACAAGCAGTGGCGGGCGATCGCGCAGGCGTGGCCGGCCCTGCTCGCCGCAGCCGAGCGGGCGACCGGACCTCAACACCACGAATGGCTGATGCGCGACCTCTGGTTCAGGTCGTGGCTGCTGGAGAGAGTGGGGCCGCGCGAGGACGTACCCCTGTTCGATCCCGGCCCCGTGCTCGACGGGGCACTGGACGCCATGCCCATGAGCCCGGAGGAGGCCGCCGTACTCGCCCCGCGGTGGCGTGAGCTGGAGCGGCCGCAGATCCTGTCGCTGCGAACGGCCAGGCGGCTCCTGGCGCCCGTGCGCTCCTTGGCTCCGCTCCTCGGGGATCACCCGCGGTGGAGCGAGTACGAGGCGTGGGAGCGGCTGTCCGGCAGCCTGCCCTAGGCAGGGAAAGCATCGAGGGCGCCCCCTGCCGTGTCGGCAGAGGGCGCCCTCAGCGCCGTACAAGAGCCCTGCGGCTGCCCGGCGGTCAGTCCCGTGCGCCGCCACCGAGGTGGTGCACGCGGACCATGTTGGTGGTACCCGGGACGCCGGGCGGCGAGCCGGCCGTGATGACCACGATGTCGCCCTCGTTGAACACCCCGAGCTTGACGATCTCCTGGTCCACCAGGTCGACCATCTCGTCGGTGCTGTTGACGAACGGCACCACGTGCGGCTCCACGCCCCAGCTGAGCGTCATCTGGTTGCGCGTGCCCTCGTCCGTGGTGAACGCGATGATCTGCTGGGCGGCGCGGTAGCGGCTCAGGCGGCGGGCGGTGTCGCCGGACTGGGTGAAGGCGACCAGGCCCTTGCCGCCGAGGAAGTCGGCGATCTCGCAGGCGGCGCGGGCCACCGAACCACCCTGCGTACGCGGCTTCTTGCCCGGCACGAGCGGCTGCAGGCCCTTGGCGAGCAGCTCCTGCTCGGCGGCGGTGACGATCTTCGACATCGTCTTGACGGTCTCGATCGGGTAGGCACCGACCGAGGACTCCGCCGACAGCATGACCGCGTCGGCGCCG
Source organism: Streptomyces sp. cf386 (assembly GCF_900103585.1). GTDB lineage: Bacteria > Actinomycetota > Actinomycetes > Streptomycetales > Streptomycetaceae > Streptomyces. Next base: position 38,388 of record NZ_FNHV01000006.1, on the reverse strand, counting down.
TCCAGGATCGCGTTGGCCACGTCGGAGGCCTCGGCGCGGGTCGGGCGGGAGTTGGTGATCATCGACTCCATCATCTGGGTCGCCACGATCACCGGCTTGGCGTTGCGACGGCACAGCTCGATGAGCCGCTTCTGCACCATCGGGACCTTTTCGAGCGGGTACTCGACGGCCAGGTCGCCACGGGCGACCATCACGCCGTCGAACGCCATCACGACGTCCTCCATGTTGGCGACCGCCTGCGGCTTCTCCACCTTGGCGATGACCGGGACGCGGCGGCCGACCTCGTCCATGACCTTGTGGACGTCCTGCACGTCGTTGGCGTCCCGCACGAAGGACAGGGCGACCAGGTCGCAGCCCATGCGCAGCGCGAACCGCAGGTCCTCGATGTCCTTCTCGGACAGCGCCGGCACGTTCACGGCCGCGCCGGGCAGGTTGATGCCCTTGTGGTCGGAGACGACGCCGCCCTCGATGACGATCGTCTTGACCCGCGGGCCCTCGACGTCCAGGACCTTCAGCTCGACGTTGCCGTCGTTGATGAGGATCTGGTCGCCGCGCGCGACATCGCCGGGCAGGCCCTTGTACGTGGTCCCGCAGATGGCCTTGTCGCCCGGGACGTCCTCGGTCGTGATGACGAACTCGTCACCGCGCTCCAGCTCGACCGGGCCCTCGGCGAAGGTCTCCAGACGGATCTTCGGGCCCTGCAGGTCGGCGAGCACACCGATGGCCCGCCCGGTCTCGGCGGCGGCGGCCCTCAGGCGCTCGTACCGCCCCTGGTGGTCTGCGTGGGTGCCGTGGCTGAAGTTGAAGCGGGCCACGTTCATGCCCGCCTCGATCAGCGAGACGAGCTGTTCATGGGAGTCGACCGCGGGGCCGAGAGTACAAACGATTTTCGAACGGCGCATGGGACGATCCTATCGGTTTGTTTCGCCGCGGAATATTCCGTCTGGTGGAAGATACAAATGAGCTGTGCTTTGCTCAGCCGTGTTACTCAAGCGTTCCCGCGCACGGGGCCGCATTTTCGATCCGTCCGACCAGTGCGTACGTCTGTGTCGCGATTTCCAGTTCTTCATCCGTGGGGACCACGGCCACGGCCACGCGTGCGTGCTCGGGCGAGATCAGCCGCGGCTCGTCACTCCGTACGGCGTTCAGCTCGCCGTCCACCATCACGCCCAGCTGCTCCAGGCCCGCGACGGCGGCCTCCCGCACCGGCGCCGCGTTCTCGCCGACCCCGGCGGTGAAGGCGATCGCGTCCACCTTGCCGAGCACCGCGTAATAAGCGCCGATGTACTTCTTCAGACGGTGAATGTAGATGTCGAACGCGAGAGCGGCCCGCTGATCGCCCTCGTCGATCCGGCGGCGGATCTCCCGCATGTCGTTGTCACCGCACAGTCCGATCAGGCCGCTCTTCTTGTTGAGAAGAGTGTCGATCTCGTCCGTGGACATTCCGCCAACTCGCATCAAATGGAAGATGACGGCCGGGTCCATGTCCCCGGAGCGCGTACCCATCACGAGCCCCTCCAAAGGCGTCAGCCCCATGGAGGTGTCCACGCACTTCCCGCCCCGCACGGCCGACGCGGACGCGCCGTTGCCGAGGTGCAGCACGATGACGTTCACGTCCTCCGGCGCCTTGCCCAGCAGCTTCGCGGTGGCCCGGGAGACGTACGCGTGCGAGGTGCCGTGGAAGCCGTACCGGCGTATCCGGTGCCGGTCGGCGGTCTCCACGTCGATCGCGTAGCGGGCGGCCGACTCCGGCATCGTGGTGTGGAACGCGGTGTCGAAGACGGCGACCTGGGGCAGGTCGGGCCGCAGGTGCCGGGCGGTGCGGATGCCGGTGAGGTTGGCCGGGTTGTGCAGCGGGGCGACCGGGATCAGCCGCTCGATCTCGGCGAGCACGGCGTCGTCGATGACGGTCGGCTCGGTGAAGTGCTTGCCGCCGTGCACCACTCGGTGGCCGATCGCGGCCAGCTCGGGCGAGTCGAGCCCGAGCCCGTCCTTGGCGAGCTCCGCCGACACGGCCTTCAGGGCGGCCTCGTGATCCGCTATCGGCCCGGTCCACTCGCGACTCGCGCCGCCGCCGGCGAGAGGCGTGTGCTTGAGCCGGGAGGACTCCTCGCCGATGCGCTCGACGAGGCCCGCGGCCAGCCGGCTGCTGTCACGCATGTCCAGCAGCTGGTACTTCACCGACGAGGAGCCGGAGTTGAGGACGAGGACGCGGGACGGACTCACTGGGCGGTGGCCTTCTCACTCGGGGACTGGGCGGGAGACTGGGCGGGGGACTGGGCCTGGATCGCCGTGATGGCGACCGTGTTGACGATGTCCTGGACGAGGGCGCCCCGGGACAGGTCGTTGACGGGCTTGCGCAGACCCTGCAGCACCGGGCCGACGGCGATCGCGCCGGCCGAACGCTGCACGGCCTTGTAGGTGTTGTTACCTGTATTGAGGTCAGGGAAGATCAAAACCGTTGCCTGCCCGGCGACTTCCGACCCCGGCAGCTTGGTCTGGGCGACCGACGGCTCCACGGCGGCGTCGTACTGGATCGGCCCCTCGATCTTCAGATCGGGCCGCCGCTCGCGCACCAGCTCCGTCGCCTCGCGCACCTTGTCGACATCGGCGCCCGAACCGGACGTACCCGTCGAGTACGACAGCATCGCGATCCGCGGCTCCACGCCGAACTGCTCGGCGGTGGCCGCCGACTGGATGGCGATGTCGGCCAGCTGCTCGGCGTTCGGGTCGGGGTTCACGGCGCAGTCGCCGTAGACGAGGACCTTGTCGGCGAGGCACATGAAGAAGACGGACGACACGATGCCGGCGTCCGGCCTGGTCTTGATGATCTCGAACGCGGGCCGGATCGTCGCGGCCGTCGAGTGGACGGACCCCGACACCATGCCGTCGGCCAGCCCCTCCTGCACCATCAGGGTCCCGAAGTAGTTCACATCGGAGACGACGTCGTACGCCAGCTCCACCGTGACCCCCTTGTGGGCCCGCAGCTGGGCGTACTGCTCGGCGAAGGCGTCGCGCAGCTCGCTGGTCGCCGGGTCGATCAGCTGGGAGTCGCCCAGGTCGATACCGAGGTCGGCGGCCTGCTTGCGGATCCGGTCGACCGGCCCCAGGAGCGTGAGGTCGCAGACGTTGCGCCGCAGCAGCACCTCGGCGGCATGCAGCACGCGCGGCTCACTGCCCTCGGGCAGCACGATGCGGCGCATGTTCGAGCGGGCCCGCTCCAGCAGCTTGTGCTCGAACATCATCGGCGTGACCCGGTCGCTGTTCGGCGCCGAGACCCGCTTGAGCAGGTCGCCGGTGTCGACGTACCGCTCGAACAGGCCCAGCGCGGTCTCCGCCTTGCGTGGGGTGGCCGCGCTCAACTTCCCCTCCAGGGAGAAGAGTTGCTCGGCGGTGGGGAAGCTGTAGCCCGGTACCGACAGGACCGGCGTGCCCGGGGCGAGGCGGGCGGCCAGGGTGAGGATCTCGTCGCCGGGGCGCTCGTCCAGGGTGAGCAGCACACCGGCGATCGGCGGGGTGCCGGCGCTGTGCGCGGCCAGCGAGCCGACGACCAGGTCGGCGCGGTCGCCCGGGGTGACCACCAGGCAGCCCGGGGTCAGGGCGGTGAGGAAGTTGGGCAGCATCGCGCCGCCGAAGACGAAGCCGAGGGCGTCGCGGGCGAGCCCCGAATCGTCGCCGAGCAGGACTTTGGCGTCGAGGGACTGGGCGATCTGGTGGACGGTCGGCGCGGCGAGGGCGGGCTCGTCCGGGACGACGTAACAGGGCACGGGCAGCCGCGAGTCGAGCCGCTCGACGATCTCGTCCCGGACCTCCCGGGCGACCCGGTTGGTGACCATGGCGAGCACGTCGCAGCCCAGGCCCTCGTACGCCCGGTACGCGTTGCGCGTCTCGGCGAGCACGGACTCGGTGGTCTGGCCCCGCCCGCCCACGACCGGTATCACGGACGCGCCGAACTCGTTGGCGAGCCGGGCGTTGAGGGACAGCTCGTCCGGGAGCTGGGTGTCGGCGTAGTCGGTGCCGAGGACGAGGACGACGTCGTAGTTCCGGGCGACGGCGTGGAACCGGTCGACGAGCGTGGACACCAGCTCGTCCGTCCCGCGCTCGGCCTGCAGGGCGGACGCCTCGTGGTAGTCCATGCCGTAGACCGTCGCCGGGTCCTGGGACAGGCGGTAGCGGGCGCGCAGCAGCTCGAACAGCCGGTCGGGGCTGTGGTGGACCAGCGGCCGGAACACCCCCACCCGGTCGACCTGCCGGGTCAGAAGCTCCATCACCCCCAGTTCGACGACCTGGCGGCCGTCGCCGCGGTCGATGCCGGTCACGTACACGCTGCGCGTCACGCGTGCTCTCCGTTTCGTCTGGCGTCTTCTTCTGGCGTCCGTCGTGGGGGTCGCAAAATCGCCCAGTGGGGTGAGCGAAACCCTCTTGACAATACCCTTGCCGCTGGTTAAGGCGCCCGTCAGGATCGGGGGCCGACAGTGCCCTCAGGGACGTGAAACAATCGGATTGGCTCACCGGTATCAACAGCGAGCAGGAGACACAGCACGATGCGTATCGGAGTTCTCACCGCAGGCGGCGACTGCCCCGGCCTGAACGCCGTGATCCGGTCGGTCGTGCACCGGGCGGTCGACAACTACGGCGACGAGGTCATCGGCTTCGAGGACGGGTACTCGGGCCTGCTGGACCGTCGCTACCGTGCCCTCGACCTGGAGAGCGTGAGCGGCATCCTGGCCCGCGGCGGCACCATCCTCGGGTCCTCCCGGCTGGAGCGCGACCGTCTGCGCGAGGCCTGCGACCGGGCCGGCGACATGGTCGAGGACTTCGGCATCGACGCGCTGATCCCGATCGGCGGCGAGGGCACCCTGACGGCGGCGCGGATGCTGTCGGACGCGGGCCTGCCGGTGGTGGGCGTCCCGAAGACGATCGACAACGACATCTCGTCGACGGACCGGACCTTCGGCTTCGACACGGCGGTCGGGGTGGCCACGGAGGCCATGGACCGCCTGAAGACGACCGCGGAGTCCCACCAGCGCGTGATGGTGGTCGAGGTCATGGGCCGGCACGCGGGCTGGATCGCGCTGGAGTCCGGCATGGCGGCCGGTGCGCACGGCATCTGCCTCCCGGAGCGCCCGTTCGACCCCGCCGACCTGGTGAAGATGGTCGAGGAGCGCTTCGCGCGCGGCAAGAAGTTCGCGGTGATCTGCGTCGCCGAGGGCGCCCACCCCGCCGACGGCAGCATGGACTACGGCAAGGGCGACATCGACAAGTTCGGCCACGAGCGCTTCCAGGGCATCGGCACGGCACTGGCGTTCGAGCTGGAGCGCCGCCTCGGCAAGGAGGCCAAGCCGGTCATCCTCGGTCACGTCCAGCGCGGCGGCGTACCCACGGCGTACGACCGTGTCCTTGCCACCCGCTTCGGCTGGCACGCGGTGGAGGCCGCGCACCGGGGCGAGTTCGGCCGGATGACCGCGCTGCGGGGGACCGACGTCGTGATGGTGCCGCTGGCCGAGGCGGTCACCGAGCTGAAGACGGTGCCGAAGGACCGGATGGACGAGGCGGAGTCGGTCTTCTAGGCCCAGGGTTCTCACAGGTTCGGTCCAGGAGTACTTCAGCTCCGGCCGGGACGGTGTGCCCATGCACGCACACAGACCACGCACCCCTGAGGCCGAACGCACCCGCCGTTGGTTCATGAACAGGTCGCTGCTGCTCGGCGGGACCGCCGCGGTGGCGACCATGACCGGCGTGACCGGATGCTCGAACGGCACCGCCACCACGGCGAGCTCCTCGTCGAGCGCCGCGCCCTCGGGCGCCCCCACCGGGATGCCCGGCGGCGGAGGCATGGGTCCCGGCGCCACCGAGATCGCGTACGACGACTTCGTTGGCGTCACGACGAACGGCAAGGTCCAGGAGGACCTGTACGCGATCCACTCCACCGGCGTCTCCACCGACGCGCTCGTCAAGGCCGCGCAGGCGTTCCTCGACGGCCTCTCCGCCAAGGAGAAGCGCTCGGCCCAGTACGACGTACAGGACGACGAGTGGCTGGCCTGGAGCAACGTCGACGGCTACGCACGCAAGGGCGTCCGGATGGGCGACCTCACGGACGAGCGGCGTGACCTCGGTTTCGCGCTGCTCGGCGCGGCCCTGTCCGCCGACGGGCTCACGCAGTCCCGCAACATCATGAAGCTCAACGCGTACCTGGGCGAGTACAGCGGCGGCGGCCGGGAGACCCTCACCGAGGGCCACTACTACTTCACCTTCATGGGCACGCCGTCCACGACCAAGCCGTGGGGCTTCCAGTACGAGGGCCACCACCTGGCGATCAACTACTTCGTCCTCGGCGACCAGGTCGTCATGACGCCGACCTTCATGGGCTCGGAGCCGACGTCCGCGACCTACCAGGGCGAGAAGATCACCCTCTTCCGGAAGGAGACCAAGGCGGGCCTGACGCTGCTGCGTTCACTGACCGACGCCCAGCGCGCCAAGGTGATCTCGACCGAGCAGAAGGCCGGGGACAACCTGAAGGCCGGGGCGGGCCGGGACAACCTCCAGCTCGCCTACCAGGGCCTGGCGGCGGCCGAGTTCACCGACACCCAGCGGGACAGGCTGCTGGACCTGGTGCGCGTGTACGTCGGCACCATGGCGGACGCGCACGCCGAGGTGAGGATGGCGGAGGTCGAGAAGCATCTCGACGACACGTACTTCCACTGGATCGGCGAGACGAAGGACAGCTCGGCCTTCTACTACCGGGTGCACAGTCCGGTCGTGCTCATCGAGTACGACGCGCAGTCACCGCTGGCGTACGGGAACAAGTCGGGTGGCGGGAGTGGTGGCGATGGTGGAGGCGGTATGGGCGGCCCCGGCGGGACGCCGACGCAGCAGCACATCCACACGATCGTCCGGACGCCGAACGGCAACGATTACGGGGCGGATCTCCTGAGGCTGCACCTGGAGAACGATCACTGAAGATCGGCGGGACTTCAGGGGCGGCCGCTCCCCTGGACGGTCGTCCAGAAGTGCTCCACGATCCGGTCCAGGAACTCACGGCCGGCCGCACTGGAGTCACCGCTGCCGCCGCCCCAGCTGAGGGTGGCGGCCATCTGCCCCTGGTAGTTCTGGTGCAGCTCCTGGAGGGTGTCCTCGATGACGCGCCGGTCCAGGGGCGCCATCTTGCCGACCGGACGCACATACGCCTGCCAGCGCGTCGTCACGGCACTGCGCAGCAGCTCGGCGAGTTTCGTGTCGCGGCCCGTGACGGTGATGAAGTCCGGCAGCGACAGGCCGAGGGCTTCGGCGAGGGCGGCGGACTGGCGGTCGGTGCCGTGCCAGTCGTCGGTCTCCTCCATACGGCGATACGCGAGCAGTTCGTGCCCGACGGCACGGGCCACGTCCTCGGGCGCCAGACCACGGGCGATCCGGTGCTCACGCAGCGTCCGCGGCTTGCCGAGCAGCTCCCCGGGCGAGCACCACAACACGCCCGCGAGAGCGGTCAGCTCGCTGCCGGTCGGGGCGGTGAGCTCGCGCTCCCAGGCGATGACCATGTCCTCGGTGACATAGGGGAGCCCGTACGAGGCCCGCATGCCGTAGGCGACATGCTCGGGCCCCATGTTGAGGGCGGCCCGGAGTCTGCGGGCGGCGGGGGCGTTGAAAGGCGGAGTGGGTGGGTTGCGGCGGCTTGAGCGGTTCGGCGGGTTGGGCTGGTTCGGTTGAGCTGGGGGTCGGCGCACGGGGCACAACGTAGGGCGAACAGGGTGGGGTGACTACGGTCTGTTCGGCCAGGATTACGGATTGTAGGAAGCTACGGCTACTGGCGGGTTCGGCGGCGGGGGAGATCGCCTGTGGGGGTCTGGCGGGTGGTTGGGCCGGCGGCGCCGGGGTGGTGGGGGCGGGTCCTCCGGTTGGTGACGGTCGGTGAACGGCAAGGTCAGGAGGCATATTCGCGGATGCTTTCGGGCGTCGGTCTCCTGATGGCTCCTGGAGGGGGTGCCCGGGTCATGGGGGCATGTGAACGGATGTCGAAGATGGGTGCGGCGTGGTCGACGCCGTGAATGGGGGTGTGGAGGGGGCTGGGTGCGGCTCAATCCCGACGTCGAGGAGGAAGCGTTCATTGGAAGGGTGGTGTGGGGTGCCGGGGAGGTCTGGGGTGCCGCCCCGGTTCGCGGGCCCGGGCGCGGCACACGGCGGCTTCGGTGTCGGCGTTGGCTCGGTCGAAGGCGTCCGATGCCACGCCTGCCGATGTCCCGCGGGGTGAGGGCGAGCTTGGTCCACGCCGCTTCTCGATGCACGTGAGGCGTACCGTGTTGGGTGCGCGAGGTTCGGAGGCGGTGCGGGGGACTGCGTGATGGCCGGTGCGGGTGGCGGGCGGTACTACGGGGATCATCTTGACTTTCGGGACGGGGAGTTCAAGGGGATCGTCGTCGCGAAGGGGAGCGTCTCTCAGCATGCGGCCGCGCCGACCGCCTTGGATGCTCTGCCTGCGCGCGTGACCGGGTTCACCGGCCGGGGCGACGAGCTGGGGCGACTGCTTGCCGCCTTCGATCCGGCGGATGGTGGCGAGTCAGGGGTGGTGCCGGTGCTGGTTGCCGCGCTGTCCGGGCTCGGTGGGATCGGGAAGACCGCGCTGGCCGTGGAGGCTGCTCACGAGGCTTGTGGGCAGGGGTGGTTTCCGGGCGGGGTGCTCTTTCTGGATCTGCATGGGTACGACGACGATCCCGTCACGGGGCAGCAGGCGCTGGAGGCATTGCTGCGGGCGCTGGGCGCGGAGCCGGAGCATATTCCGGTGCGGGCCGATGAACGGGGGGCGTTGTACCGGTCGATGCTCGCGGAGCGGAGGCGGGAGCGGGGGGCGGTGCTGGTGCTCGCCGACAACGCTTCGTCGCCGGAGCAGGTGCGGCCGCTGATTCCCGGGGATGCGCGACATCGGGTGCTGGTCACCTCGCGAAGCAAGTTGCCTCAGCTGGGGGCGCGGTTGCTGGCGTTGGACGAGCTGATGCCGGAGGAAGCGGTCGAGCTGCTCGACCGTGCGCTGCGGATCGCGGACCCGGACGACGGCCGGGTCGGTGACGCGGCCGAGGCCGCGGTGGAGCTTGCCGCCCGTTGTGGGCATCTGCCGCTGGCCCTCCAGATCGCTGCGGCGCTGCTGGCGCTGGACCGGGACAAGCCAGTCGCCGAACTTGCCGCCGAACTGTCCGAGTTCGGCGACCGGCTGGTGCATTTGGACGACGGTGAGCGCAGTGTCCGCGCCGCCTTCGACCTGTCGTATCGGCGCCTGCCGGCCGATCAGGCACGCCTGCTGCGGCTGCTTGCCCTTGCTCCGGGGAGCGAGGTGACCACCGAGGCGGTGACCGTCCTCACGGGCGGAGACGTCCCGCCGAATCGGGACCTGGACGCGCTGGCCCGCGCGCACCTCGTCGAACGCGGGACCGGGCGTGGGCGGTGGGGGCTGCATGACCTGGTGCGGGCGTTCGGGGGGGCGACGGCGGTGGGGCAGGCCGGCTTCGTGGCGGAGGGGAACGAGGCCCGGAGTCGGCTGCTGGAGTATTTCCATCGGTGGGCGGAGGCGGCCGAGCAGCGGCTGGAGTGGTTTCCGGGGCAGCCCGAACCGGAGCGGTTCGCGGACTACCGTGCCGCGTTCGAGTGGCTGGACGCGGAGCGTGAGGGGCTGGTGGCTGCCGTGCAGTGGGCTCACGAGCCCCCGTACACGGACATGGCGGTGTCGTTGGCCGAACGGTTGGCGACCTACCTGAGCCGGCGGAGGTACTTCGAGGACTGGATCACCGTCGCCCGTACCGCACGGGAAGCGGCCCATCGCCGGGGGAACCGACGTGCCGAGGCCGGTGCGTGGGAGAGCCTGGGGAGCGGGCTGCGGCAGGCGGGACGGTATGACGAGGCCCTCGGCGCCCTGGGCCGGGCCTGCGAGCTGTTCCGAGCCGTCGGGGACGCCAACCGTGAGGTCTTCGCGCTGAACAAGTTCGGCATCGCACTGCAGGTGGCGGGCCGACTCGACGAGGCGATCGATGTCCACAGGCGCGACCTGGACCTGTTTCGGAGCGCCGGAGATCGCCGTGGCGAGGCCATCGCATGGATCAACCTTGGAGGCGCACTGGCGGAAGGAGGACGGCTGGACGAGGCGATCGATGCCCACACCCGCGCTTGTGACCTCCTCGGGACCGTGGGGGACCGCCACCACGAGGCCTACGCGTGGAGCAACCTCGGCAGTGCCCTGCAGCGGACGGGACGGGTGAGACAGGCGATCGAGTCGTATCGGAAATCCCTTGAGAACTACGCGGAGTTCGAGGACTGGTACGGGGAAGGTCTGACCCTGGAACAGCTGGCCTCGGCCCACGAAGACGCTCAGGAACCCTGCGAAGCCCGGTCCTGCCGGCTTCGCGCCGCCGACTCCTTCACCCGGGCCAACGCACCGGACCGAGCCACCGCAGCCCGCAGGGCGGCAGCCGAACCCTTCACCCCTTGACCGCCCCACCCAACGCGAAACCGCTGCCCAGCCTCCGCGCGATCAGCACGTACAGCAGGATCACCGGCGTCGAGTACACGATCGAGAACGCCGCGAGCTGGCCGTACGCCACCATCCCGCGGTTGCCGAAGAACTCGTTGATGCTCACGGCCGCGGGCATTTGGTCGGGGGTGAGCAGGAGCATGAACGGGACGAAGAAGTTGCCCCACATCATCACGAAGGAGAAGACCGTGACGACGGCGACTCCGGGGCCCATGAGGGGCAGCACGATCCGCACCAGCGACTGGAGCGACGACGCCCCGTCCGTCCAGGCCGCCTCCTCCAGCTCCTTCGGTACGCCGTCCATGAAGTTCTTCATCAGCCAGATGGCGAACGGCAGTTGAGAGGCGGCGAAGAAGAAGATCGTGCCCTGCATGGTGTCGATCAGGTTCACCTGCACGAACAGCGCGTACACCGGCACCATGATCGCGGTGATCGGCAGGCTGGTCGCGAAGAGGATCGTGAGCAGGAACGGGCGGTTGAAGCGGGAGCGGAAGCGGGACAGCGGGTAGGCGGCGAGGGCCGCGCACGCGACCGTCAGGGCCGTCCCGCCGCCGCACAGGAGCAGGCTGTTGAGCAGCGGCGTGAAGGTGATGTCCGGGGTCAGGACGGCGTCGAAGTTGTCCAGGGTGACGCCGTCCGGGAGCTTCACCTGGAGGTTCGCGTGCGTGTCCAGGGCGGAGAGGACCACCCACGCGAGCGGGAGCACGAACGTGGCGGCCACCGCGAGGAGGCCGGCGTCGGCGGCCAGGCGGTGGGTGGTCCTGCGGGACGAGAGAGGGCGGGGCATGGGCGTCAGACCTCCGTTCGCAGCAGGCGCAGGTAGACCAACGAGAACAACGAGCCCACCACCAGGAGCAGCAGGGCGACCGCCGTGCCGTAGCCGATCATGCTCTTCTGGAACGCCTCCTCGTACATGAACAGCGGCAGCGTCTGGCTCTTGCCGCCCGGACCGCCCCTCGTCATCACCCAGATCAGACCGAAGACGGACAGGGTCTGGAGGGTGATGAGCATGAGGTTCGTGCCGATGGAGCGGCGGATCATCGGGAGCGTGATGTGCCACATACGACGCCAGCCGCCGGCGCCGTCGACCTCGGCCGCCTCGGTGATCTCCTTCGGGATCTCGTTGAGAGCGGCTGAGTAGACCAGCATCGAGAAGGCCGTACCCCGCCATACGTTCGCGAACGACACAGCCAGGATCGGGAGCGTGAACAGCCAGTTCTGGGTGGGGAGGTGGAGCCAGTCCAGGATGGCGTTCAGGGTGCCCTCGCGGCGGAAGAAGGCGTAGAGGAGGAATCCGGCGACGACCTCCGGCAGGACCCACGCCGCGATGACGATGCCGCCGGTGACGGTGCGGACGGGCTTCGAGGCGCGCTGCATCAGCACGGCCAGGCCCAGGCCCAGGGTGTTCTGGCCGATCAGGGCCGAGATGACGGTGAAGACGAGGGTGAGCCAGACCGCGTTGAGGAACGCCTCGTCACCGAACGCCGTACGGAAGTTGTCGAAGCCGACGAACGACTCCTCGGCCTGGCCGGTGAGTTGGAGGTCGGTGAAGGCGATCCAGGCGCAGTAGGCGATGGGGCCGGCGAGGAAGAGGAGCAGGAGGACGACGGCGGGGGAGACGGGGAGGGCTCGGGCGAGGGAGCGGTGGAGTGGGGTGGAGGGGTGGGGGTGGGGCGGCTTTCGGGGGTGCTTCGGGTGTTTCGGGTGTTTCGGGTCGGTCGTTGGGCGTGAAGTCGGCGGGCCCGACGGGGACTCGGCTCCCTTCGGGCCCGCGGCCGCGCGCTGTGCGTCGGCGGTCATGGGCGGTCGTCCTCGCCGTGCTTCACTTCTCGATCACCTGGTCGTCCGTCGCCGACTTCAGCTCCTCGTCGTAGCCCTTCGCCGCCTCCTCGACGGACATGTCGCCCGTCGTCACGCCCTCCATCGCCTCCTGCACGGCGGTGGAGACCTTCGGATACGCCGGGTACGCGGGGCGGTAGTGGGTGCTGGACACGAGGTCCGTGAAGAACTTGATGCCGGGTTGGGCGTCGATGTAGGCGGGGTCGTCGGCGACGTCCTGCCGTACCGCGATGCCGGAGTTGGCGACGTACCACTTCTGGGCGTTCGCCTTCGTCTGCATCGTCTTGATGAACTCGAAGGCCAGGTCGGGGTTGCCCGCCTTGGCCGGGATGGACCAGGTCCAGCCGCCGGACATGCTCACCTTGCCGGGGGCCTGGCCGTTCTGCGTGGGCAGGGCGGCGAGGCCGAGTTCGTCGGACCACTCGGGCCATTCGTGTCCGCTGCCGGGGAGCCAGTCCTGCGGGAGCCAGGAGCCGTCGAGGGCGATGGCGAGCTTGCCCTGCGGGAGCCACTCGCCGCGGACGCGGGTCATGACGTTGGGGTCGAGGGCGTCGGAGACGTCCGGGCCGAGCTTCTCCTTGTAGACGGTCTCGACGAAGGCGAGGGAGTCCTTGAAGCCCTGGCCGCCGGCGACCCACTTCTTGGTGGACTTGTCGTAGAGGGGGTCGGTCGCGCCGTCGTTCGTGCCGTAGAGCAGCATCTCGAAGGTCTGCATGGTGGCGGCCTCGCCGACGGGCTTGCCCGTGTAGACGTTCAGGGGGATGGCGTCGGGGGCCTTCTGCTTGATGGTGCGGGCCGCGTCGAGGACGTCGTCCCAGGTCTTCGGCTGCCAGTCGGTGGGCAGGCCGGCCTTCTTGAAGATGCCCTTGTTGAACCACAGGCCCCGGGTGTCGGTGCCGTCCGGGACGCCGTACGTCTTGCCGTCCTCGCCCTTGGCGGCGGCCTTCGCGGTGTCGATGAACTGGTTCCAGTCCTGCCACTTGGCGAGGTACGGGTCGAGGGGTTTCAAGTACCCGCTGGTGATGTCCGAGTTGATGAGGAACGTGTCCTCGTAGACCAGGTCGGGGGCGGTCTTGGGGGAGCGGAGCATCTGCTGGAGCTTGGTGTAGTACTCCGAGTCGGGGGCCTTGATGGGGACGAACTCGACCTTCTTGCCGGGGTTCGCCTTCTCGAACTGCTTCTTGATGTCCGCGAGGTAGGTGTCCATCACCTTGATGGAGTTGTCCGTGGACTGTTTGAAGGAGACCTTGAGGGTGTCCGGGTCACTGCCGGAGCCGCTGCCGCAGGCGGTGAGTGTGGCTGCGGCGGCGAGAGTCAGGGCGAGGAGTGTGGGGAGGGCCGGGCGAGTGGGGCGGGTGGCGGTGGGGCGCACGGGCATGACCTCCTGCGGGCGCACTTCGTTGTGGCGCGGGGATGGCTGCCTGGTGAACGTAGGTTGAGTGGTCTAGTCAGGTCAATGCGTGTGCGGCGGATTGGGTGACGGCTTTGGTGTGGGCGATGGGGGAGTTACTCCGGTAGTTCGGCGGCGCGGGTTCGGGCTTGGGCGGCTTCGGTGGGGGCGTTGGCGCGGGTGAAGGCGTCGGCGGCCTGGAGGTAGGTGGCGTGGGCCGCGGCGTGGTGGTCGGCGGCCTCGCAGGTGACGGCGAGGTTGTAAAGGGTCTGCCCGGCGCCGTACCAGTCCTCGAACTCCCTGCGGAGCTCCAGGGACTTGCCGTACGCCTCGATCGCGTTCTCCGCCCGGCCCGCCGTCCGCAGAGCGATACCGAGGTTGTGCCACGTCATGGCCTCGCGGTGGCGATCTCCGGCGGCCTGGAACAGGTCGCGGGCGCGTGTGTGGGCGTCGATTGCCTCCTCGGCCCGGCCGGCCTCCTGCAGGGCGATGCCGAGGTTGTTCCACGCCATGGCCCCGCTGTAGCGGTCTGCGGTTGCCTGGTAAAGGTCGCGGGCGCGGGTGTGGGCGTTGATCGCTTCCTCGGCCCGGCCGGCCTCCTGCAGGGCGAGGCCGAGGTTGTTCCACGCTATGGCCTCGCTGTCGCGGTCTGCGGTTGCCTGGTAAAGGTCGCGGGCGCGGGTGTGGGCGTCGATCGCCTCCCCCGCTCGGTCCGCATTCCGCAGGGCGAGGCCGAGGTTGTTCCACGCGCTGGCCTCGTCCAGCCGGCCCCCGGCCCGGCGGGCGGCCTCCAGCGCGGCCTCCGCGACGGCGATCCAATCGTCGAAGTACCGCCGCCAGGGCAGATACTCCGCCAGACAGCGGGCCAGCCGCACCGCTGTGGCCGCGAACCGCTCCTCCCGCCCCCAACTCACCGCCGCAACCAGACCCGCCCGCTCCCCGTCCAGCCACGCCAATGCCTGCCCCCGATCCCCGAACCGCTCGGGCTCCTCCCTCCCCGGCAGCCACCGCAACCGATCACCAGCCGCATTCGCCCACCGCAAGTAGAACCCCAGCACCCGCTCCCGCGCAGCCTCCCCCTCCTCCCGCAATCCCGCACCCCCGGCCACCACACCCACCCCAAACCCCCGCACCAGGTCATGCAACCGCCACCGCATGGCGGAAGCCGTCCCGTGGCCGCCCCGCACCGGCGCGACGAGATGTCTGGCGGCCAGGTCCTCCAGCAGGGACAGCGCGGGCTCCGTGTCGAGGTCGGCGAGAGCGGCGACCGCCTCCGTGCCGGTTTCCGCACCCGGAGCGAGGCAGAGCATGCGCAGCAGCCGGGCCTCGTCGGGCGGCAGCCGCCGGTAGGAGGTCTCCAGCACAGGGCGCAGGACAAGTGAGCGTCCGTAGAGGTCCGTTCCCGGACTACTCCGGTCAAGGACGGCGGTCGGATCCCCGGTGTCCCGGATATCGGCCACCAGAGAGGCGATGTCCCGATGGCGTCGTCGACGCAGCATTCCCGAGGCGATCTGGAGGGCCAGGGGCAAGTGGCCGCACAGACCCGTCAGTTCGCGTAGTGCGTCGGGCTCGCGAGCCGGGCGTTCGTCGCGTTCGTCGGTGTCGTGCAGGGCGCGGGTCACGAGCGCGACGGAGTCGTCCGGATCGAGTGCTTCCAGGTCGATCAGGCGTACCGAAAGGGCATCGGGACGGTCCCGAGAGGTGATGAGCACCCGGTGGTGGTCCGTGCCCGGCAGGAGCGGCAGGTACTGGGACGGGTCCGACGCGTTGTCCAGGATCAGCAGCATCCGCTCCCGTCGTTCGGCGAGAAGCGCACGGTACGCGTCGTACTGCCGCTCCGACGTCGTCGGCAGATCCCGGTCTCGCACACCGAGCGCGTCGAGCAGCGCCAGCACCGCCTGATCAGCTGTGACCGGGTCGTCGTCGTACCCCCGCAGGTCCACGAAGAGCGTCCCGCCCGGGAACCAGCCCTGCGTACGGGCCCGGTGCGCCGTCTCCACCGCCAGTGCGGTCTTGCCGATGCCTCCCATACCCGTGACGGCGAAGATGAGGACCGGGAGCGCGGCCGTGTCGTCCTGGTCGGGCGAGAGATGCGGGAGCAGGCGGTCCAGCTCGGCCGAGCGGCCGGTGAAGCCCAGGGGGCGGGGTGGGAGTGCGGCGGTCGCTCGCGGGACCGGGCCGTGCGCGGTGCCCCTGCTGCCTCTACCGGCGCTCGTCGCTCTTTCCGATGACGGTGCCGTGGAAGGTCCCGCCCCGGAAGTCGATGTGGTCTCCGCCGTACGTCGCTCCGCCGTCTCCGCGTTGTTGGGGACCCTCCTCGGAGTCGGAGGAAACAGGCGATCCCTTGCGGGGCCGGTGCTTGCGCAGCACCGCCACGGTCACCGCGGCCGCCTGCTTGGCGGCGAGTTCCTGTGAACCCGCGGCGTCGGCAGCGCGCTTGCCGGCATCGGCGCGGTCGCTGATGCCCCGGATCACCAGGGCGTTCAACTGGCCGTTCAGATGGGCCGCGTGTGCTGCGCCGGAGCCCTCCATCTCGATCGCGCCCGCGTCGTTGTAGTTCCTGCGCAGGTGCCGGGCGATGTCGGACTCGGAGTCCGCCAGGACCACGTCCCCCGTGGCGATCGGCAGGAAGTGCGCCCGTACATCGGGCAAGTCCCGTACGGCGGAACGGGCCGCCTGTTCCAGCGCGTGCGAGCCCGGCAGGGCCTTCGGCCGGACCAGGAAACCCTCCGGCGTCTGCTTGCCACCGTGGATCTCGTACACCTGCGTGCCCACGACGACGTCGCCGATCCCGATGTCGTCCTTCAGGCTGCCGGCGACACCGACGAAGAACACGGCTTCGGGATGCAGCCAGTTGATGAGCTGGGTGGTGAGAGCGGCGGCCCGTTCGGCGCCCATGCCCAGCTCGGCGATGGCAACCTGCCAGGACGTACCGGCCAGTTGACCGGTTTCGACACGGGTTCCCTCAGGGTGCACGAGCTCCTGCCGCTTCTCGACATGCGCGCGCAGGGCGGCGTATTCGAGAGGAAGCGCGGTCAGGACGAGAACAGTGGGCTGAGTCTCCGGCACACTCATAACGTACAGCCGGGGGAAGGGAAGAGAGTGCCGGAACAGGACGTCACCGTAGGGCAGTTGCTGCTCGCCGAGTACCAGAGCGTCAAGGACGAGCAGAAGGCGCGGATCGGGTTCCGGGACAACCTGCTCTACGTGACGCTGGCCGTCGTGGCCGCCGTCATCGCTGCCGCCGCTCAGGCCAAGCAGGCCTCGATGCTGCTCGCGCTGCCGCCGGTGTGTGTCGTCCTCGGGTGGACGTACCTCGTGAACGACCAGAAGATCTCGGCGATCGGCGCCTACGTCCGTGAGGACCTCGGGCCCCGGCTCGCCGCACTCGCCGCGCCCGGCGGCGGATTCCAGGCGTTCGGCTGGGAGACCGCGCACCGGGGGGACGCGCGGCGCGGGTCCCGTAAGGCCGTGCAGCTCCTGGTGGACCTGTTGGCCTTCTGTGCTGTGCCGTTGGCGGCGCTGGTGTTGTTCTGGGTGGACGGGGAGTCCGGGGCGCTGCTTGTTGTGCTGTCGGTGGCGGAGGCGTTGGCTGTGGGCGGGCTCGCCTGGCAGGTCGTGCGGTACGCGAAGGGGGAGTGAACTCCCTTTGTGCGGCGTACCGTTGAAGGATGTGACTGACGGGACACCGGGGGACGGAACAGGCACATGAACGCGGCGTTACTGGCGGCCCTGGCCGAGGGCGCGGGCGGGGAGGACGGACGCCGGGCGGTGCAGTCGCTGGCGGGGGCGGTCGGGCTGGGCGCGGGCGCGTCGGCTGACGAACTCGCGGTGGCGGCACAGGATCCGGTGCGGCGGGCGGCCGTGCGGAAGTGGGGCGAGGAACTCGTCGATCTGCTCGCCGCCGATCCGCAGGGCGTCGCCCGTGGCGTGGCGGGGGCCATGGAGCGGGATGCGCCCGGCAGCGGGACGTCCTGGTACGACGGGGATCACGCCGACTTCCGGGGCGGGGTCTTCCTGCGTGAGGTGGTCGGCGTGCAGGTGGTGGTCCAGCAGGGTGGGGCTGTTGTACCCGAGGCGATGGCCGGGCTGCCGCCTAGGCCGGGCGGGTTCGCCGGGCGGGCGGAGGAGACGGCGGTCTTGCTGGGCGCGCTCGATCCCCACGAGGCCGTGCGGTCGTCGGCGGTGCTCATCGCCGCCGTATCCGGTCTCGGCGGCATCGGGAAGACCGCGCTAGCCGTCGAGGCCGCGTACGTGGCCTGCGAGCGGGGCTGGTTTCCCGGCGGGGTCCTTTTCATCGACCTGCACGGCTATGACGCGGAGCCCGTCACCTCCGACCGAGCCCTCCAGGCGCTCCTGCGCGCCCTCGGTACCCGGCCGGAACACATCTCCGCCACGGCGGACGAACGGGCCGCGCTCTACCGCTCGATGCTGGCCGCACGGGGCCAGGAACGGGGCGCGGTGCTGGTTCTTGCCGACAATGCTTCCTCGCCGGATCAGGTACGGCCACTCCTGCCCAGCGACGCCCGACACCGCGTCCTGGTCACGTCCCGCGACCGGCTGCCTCAACTTGGCGCGCGGCTAGTCTCGTTGGACCAGCTGAGACCGAAGGAGGCGTACGAACTCCTCGACCGCGCCCTGCGGATCGCCGACCCGCACGACACCAGGGTCGTCGACGACCTGGGCGCCGCCGAGCGACTGGCCGCCCTTTGCGGTCATCTGCCGCTCGCTCTGCAGATCGCCGCCGCCCTGCTGGCCGAGGATCCGGACAAGCCGGTGACCGAACTCGTCGAGGAAATCGCTGAGTCGCATGATCGGCTGGAGGATCTGGATGACGGGGAGCGCAGCGTTCGGGCGGCCTTTGACCTCTCCTACCGCCGACTGCCCCCGGACCAGGCTCGGTTGCTGCGGCTACTCGCCCTCGCGCCCGGGCCCGAGGTGAGCGACGAAGTCGCCGCTGCGCTGGTCGGGGCGGAGGGACCTCCGGCACGCCAGTTGAAGGCCCTTGCCCGTGCGCACCTCGTCGAGCGGGGGAGCGGGCGTGGGTGGTGGCGGTTGCATGACCTGGTGCGGGTGTTCGGGATGAGCGTGGTGGCGGGGGGATCGGCGTTGCGGGAAGAGGGGGATGCAGCGCGGGAGCGGCTGCTGGGGTTCTATCTGCGGTGGGCGGATGCGGCGGATGACCGGTTGCGATGGCTTCCGGGGTTGGTGGAGCCGGAACGCTTCGCGGACCGGGCGCAGGCGCTGACCTGGCTGGACGGGGAGCGGGCGGGTTTGGTGGCTGCGGTGGGGTGGGGGAGGGAGGAACGGTTCGCGCGTGAGGCGGTGCGGCTGGCCGAGTGCCTGGGGGGATATCTGGACTGGCGGCGGTACTTCGATGACTGGGTCACGGTGGGAGAGGTGGCGCGGGAGGCGGCCTGTCGAGCTGGCGACCGGTTGGACGAGGCCATCACGTTGAACAACCTCGGCGTCGCCCTGCGGGAGGCAGGCCGGGTGGCGGAGGCGGTCCGCGCCCTCACCCGGGCCCGTGACCTGTACCAGGCCACCGGAGACCGCCATAGCGAGGCCATCGCATGGAACAACCTCGGCAACGCCCTCGATGAGGCGGGCCGGGCGGCGGACGCGGTCCGCGCCCTCACCCGGGCCCGCGACCTGTTTCAGGCCGCAGGAGACCGCCGTAGCGAGGCCAAGGCATGGAACCACCTCGGCCTCGCCCTGCTGGAGGCGGGCCCGGCGGCGGAGGCGGTCGACGCTCTCACCCGGGCCCGTGACCTGTACCACGCCGCCGGCAACCGCCATGGCGAGGCCATCGCGTGGAACAACCTCGGCCTCGCCCTGCTGGAGGCGGGCCAGGTGGAAGAGACGATCGAGGCGCACGGCAAGTCCCTTGAACTCCGCCGGGGATTTGAGGACTGGTACGGCGAGGGGCGAACCCTCGCAAACCTGGCCATCGCCCTCGAAGTCGCCCACCGCCCCGCCGAGGCCCGCACCGCCTACCTCCAGTCCGCCGATGCCTACACCCGCGCCAACGCCCCCACCGAAGCCGCCGAAGCCCGCACCCGCGCCGCCGCCCTCGACACCCTCTCTCCCTAGCGTCCCTTCTCCACCCCCCGAACCCACCGATAAACCAACTCCGGCCTCCCCACCTGCCCATAAACCGGCTTCCGCTCAGCCCGCCCCGCCTCCACCAAATGCTCCAGATACCGCCGAGCCGTAATCCGGGAAATCCCCACCGCCTCAGCAACCCCCGCCGCGGTAAGCCCCTCCTCCGCCTCCCGCAGCACCCCCGTCACCCGCTCCAACGTCGGCGCGCTCAACCCCTTGGGCAGCGCCGCAGGCGAGGGCGCCCGCAGCGCCGCCAGCGCCCGGTCCACCTCGTCCTGCCCGCTCGCCTCGCCCACCGCGGCATGGAACTCGGAGTACCGCACCAGCCGATCCCGCAGCGTCGCGAACGTGAACGGCTTCAGTACGTACTGCACGACCCCCAGCGACACCCCCTCCCGCACCACGGCCAGATCCCGCGCCGACGTCACCGCGATCACATCCGCGTGATGCCCGGCCGCCCGCAACGACCGCGCCAGCTGCAACCCGTGCACATCCGGCAGGTGCAGGTCGAGCAGCAGCAGATCCACCGGCGTCCGCTCCAGCGCGCGCCGCGCCTCCGCCCCCGTGTGCGCCTTGCCGACCGCGACGAACCCCGGCACCCGGCCGACGTACATCATGTGCGCGTCCGCCGCCACGGGGTCGTCCTCCACGACCAGGACGCGAATCGCCTGCTCGTCCGTCGCCGTCATACGTCACCTCTCGAACCCACCGAGCCCTTGGAGACGGCCCCGTCCGCCGAGCCGCCCCCCTCCTCGGAACCGGCCCCCACTGCCGAGCCGCCCTCATCCTCGGAGTCCGCCTCTGCTCCCGAGGCGCCTCTTGCCTTCGCCCCGGCCTTCACGGCCGAGTCGCCCTCAACTCCGGAGTCCGTCCCCGATCCCGAGACGCCCCTCGCCTCCGCCCCGGCCTTCACCACCGAATCACCCTCATCCTCGGAGTCCGTCCCCGCCCCCGAGGCGCCCCCCACCTCCGACAAGGCCCCATCCCCCGAGGCGGCCCCTACCCCCGAAGCAGCTCCACCCTCCGAAGCAGCTCCACCCCCCGAAGCGGCCCCACTCTCCAGCGCGGCACCACCCTCCAAAGCAGCGCCACTCTCCGATGCACCCCCACCCCCCAAAACCGCCCCCTCCCCCAACGGCAACCGCACCTCAAACACCGCCCCACCCCCGTCGGCCTCCGTAACCGACAACACCCCCTGATGCCGGCTCACCGCCTGCCGCACCAGCGCCAGCCCCAGCCCCCGACCCCCCGGCCCGGCCGGCTTCGTGGAGAACCCGCGTAGGAACACCGCCTCGGCATGCGCCGGGTCCACCCCGGCCCCGGTGTCCGACACCCGCAGCACCAGCTCACCGCCCTCGGCGTACGCCGTCACCGTCACCCGTGCTCCCACGCTTCCCTGCGCCGCGTCCACCGCGTTGTCGATCAGGTTGCCCAGTATCGTCACCAGGTCCCGGGCGGGCAGGGTGTCCGGCAGCAGACCGTCGTCGAGCCGGCTGTCCTCCGATACGACGAGCTCCACGCCCCGCTCGTTGGCCTGTGCCGTCTTGCCCAGCAGGAGTGCCGCGAGCACCGGCTCGCTGACCGCCGCGACGACCTGGTCCGTGAGGGCCTGGGCCAGTTCCAGCTCGGCCGTCGCGAACTCCACGGCCTCCTCGGCGCGTCCGAGTTCGATCAGCGAGACCACCGTGTGGAGGCGGTTCGCCGCCTCGTGGGCCTGGGAGCGCAAGGCTTGGGTGAAGCCGCGCTCGGAATCCAACTCGCCCATCAGGGACTGGAGTTCGGTGACGTCCCGGAGCGTCACCACCGTGCCGCGCCGCTCGCCGCCCGAGACCGGCGAGGTGTTCACCACCAGCACGCGTTCCGCCGTCAGGTACACCTCGTCGACCCTCGGCTCGGACGCCAGCAGCGCTCCGGTCAGCGGCGCGGGCAGGCGGAGGTCGGCGACCGACTGTCCGACCACATCGCCGGCCACCCCGAGCAGCTCCCGCCCGCCGTCGTTGATCAACGCCACCCTGAACTGCCCGTCCAGCATCAGCAGCCCCTCACGCACCGCGTGCAACGCGGCCTGGTGGTAGTCGTGCATCCGGCTCAGCTCGGCCGCGTTCATACCGTGGGTGTGCCGGCGCAGCCGGGCGTTGATGACGTACGTACCGATCGCGCCCAGCGCGAGCGCGCCCGCCGCCACCCCGATCAGCGCCGTCAGCTGGTCCTGCACCCGCTTGCTGATCGCCTCGACCCGGATCCCGGCGCTGACCATCCCGACGACGTCCTGCGGCGTACGCCCCCCGTCGTAGATCGGCACGACCGCACGGACGGACGAGCCGAGCGTGCCGGTGTACGTCTCGGTGAACGGCTCCCCGCGCAGCGCGCGCTCCGTGTGGCCGCGGAAGTGCTGGCCGATCTGCTCCGTGTCGGGGTGCGTCCAGCGAATGCCCTCGCGGTTCATGATCGTGACGAAGTCGACCTCGGCGTCACGCTGGACACGGAGCGCGTACGGCTGGAGCTCGGCCGTCGGGTCGGCGGTGCGGATCGCCTCCCGTACGGACGGGGCGTCGGCGATCGACTGCGCGACCGCCATGGCCTGCCGACCCGCCGCGTCCTCCGCCTGGCCGGTGTCGCTGACGTACGTGAACACCGCGTACCCGGCGACGAGCACCGCTATCAGCACGGCCTGCATCGCGAAGAGCTGGGCGGCCAGGCTGCGGGGTCTCGGGACGGGGATGCGCATGTCGTCAGTCTGCCTCCATGGCTGATTGTGAACTAAATGAACGGAAGGGTGACCGCCCTCACACAGCAGGAGATAGTCACCGCATCGCTGAATAAGACATCCCCGTCCCCAAGGCGGCGTGGCCCCCTCACCGGGGCGCGGCACCTGATCAGCGAGACCCCCACCCCGGACGTGAGCCGCACGCCGGTGATGCCGACGAAGACGTCAAGGAGGGCAGCCGTGGCCGCCGCCAGTTCCCCCGATACGGCACCTGCCGCACCCGTCGCCAAGCGGGACCGCACGCACTACCTCTACATCGCGGTGATCATCGCGGTCGCCCTCGGTATCGCCGTGGGTCTTATCGCTCCCGACTTCGCGGTCGAGCTGAAGCCCATCGGGACGGGCTTCGTGAACCTGATCAAGATGATGATCTCGCCGATCATCTTCTGCACGATCGTGCTGGGCATCGGCTCGGTACGGAAAGCCGCCAAGGTCGGCAAGGTCGGCGGTATCGCGCTGGTCTACTTCCTCGCGATGTCGCTGGTCGCGCTCGGTATCGGCCTGGTCGTCGGCAACATCCTGGAGCCGGGCTCCGGGCTCGCCATCACCGACGCCGTCAAGGACGCCGGTCACGCGCAGGTCGACGCGGAGGCCAAGGACACCACCGAGTTCCTGCTCGGCATCATCCCGACCACGATGCTCTCCGCCTTCACCGTCCAAGAGGTCCTCCAGACCCTGCTCGTCGCCCTCCTCGTCGGCTTCGCGCTGCAGGGCATGGGCTCTGCCGGAGAGCCGATCCTGCGCGGTGTGCAGCACATCCAGAAGCTCGTCTTCCGCATCCTCGCCATGGTGATGTGGGCCGCGCCGATCGGCGCCTTCGGCGCTATCGCCGCCGTCACCGGGTCCGCCGGCGTCGACGCGCTCAAGAAGCTCGCCATCCTGATGCTCGGCTTCTACGTCACCTGCTTCCTCTTCGTCTTCATCGTGCTCGGCGCGCTGCTGCGGCTCGTCGCCGGCCTGAACATCCTCACGCTCTTCAAGTACCTGGGCCGTGAGTTCCTGCTGATCCTGTCCACCTCCTCCTCCGAGTCCGCGCTGCCGCGCCTCATCGCGAAGATGGAGCACCTCGGTGTCAGCAAGCCGGTGGTCGGCATCACCGTCCCGACCGGCTACTCCTTCAACCTCGACGGCACCATGATCTACATGACCATGGCGTCCCTGTTCATCGCCGACGCCATGGGTACGCCGATGGCGCTCGCCGAGCAGATCCCGCTGCTGCTCTTCCTGCTGGTCGCCTCCAAGGGCGCCGCCGGTGTCACCGGCGCGGGTCTGGCGACGCTGGCCGGTGGTCTGCAGTCGCACAAGCCCGCCCTGGTGGACGGTATCGGCCTCATCGTCGGCATCGACCGCTTCATGAGCGAGGCCCGCGCCCTGACGAACTTCGCGGGCAACGCCGTCGCCACGGTCCTGATCGGAACCTGGACCAAGGAGATCGACAAGGGCAGGGTCAACGAGGTGCTCGCCGGTCAGATCCCGTTCGACGAGAAGACCCTCCTGGACGACGGCCACGGCGCCGCCCCGGCCGCGGAGGCGCCGGAAGCGGGCGGCGAGAAGGAACTCGCCAAGGCCTGACCTCCGGCCCGCTCCGGAGCCACCTGCTCCGCGGCCCCCTGCTCCGGACGCCCGGCCCCGCCTGAACCGGGGCCGGGCGTCCGGCCACACAAGCTCCGGGCGGCTGGGATGCTCCCCCGTCGCTCAGCCGCCCGGTCGAACATCGCTGGTCCCGACTCAGGCGTACGGCAACTGCCGTACGCCTGACGGCATTACCGGATGATTACGTTCCGTTGCCCGTCCTTGCCCAACCCGGTGGATCTTCCGCGCCTCTCCACGGGCAGGGCGGCAGACGCTGCCGGTTCCGCCGCCAGATGGTGGGACCGGGGCCCGTACCGGGACCGGGTGCGGGTGCCCGTCGAGCACGAGGAAGTCCGGGGGAACCCATGGACACATTGCGTAAGACGTTGGTCGGCACGGCCGCCGGTGCGGTGCTCCTCACCGCGGGTGTGGCTCCGGCCCAGGCGGCCACGGCGGCCCAGCCGGCCGGGGGGCGTGACTACAAGAGCATCAGCGGCGTGTGCGGTTCGCTGCTGGCGACCGGTGTCAGTGTCGGCTCGCTGGGGAAGACCATCGCGTCCAAGGGCGCGGGCTGGGTGGGAGCGATCGTTTCCGCCGGCTGCCTGGTGAAGGACACCAAGGAGTACAGCAAGGCGTTCAACGCCACCCCGGCGGGCATCGCGCGCCTCAAGAAGATCCAGGCGAAGTACCACAACTACACCCTGGAGCACTTCATGAAGGACTTCGGCTGCAAGTGGGTCGCGAACCCGCCCGGCGGCGGCACGGACCTCGCTCCGCGCGTCGCCGCGAACAAGGCGTCGGGGCACTGGGACTGCAGCTCCGCCGGAGACTGAGCGGAGCCGGCCCATGGACATCACTCTGGCCCTCGTCCTGGTCGTCGCCGAACTGGCGGTGCTGACCGGCGGGTACCTCGACGCACAGGCATCCATGCGCCCGGGCAGGGGCGCCCGCGTCGCCCGGGCGGCCGGTCCCCTGCTCGCCGTGGGGGCCGCCGTGGCACTGGTGCCGGACCCGGTGTGGAAGGTGGCGGTGGCTCTGGTCACGCCGGCGGTGGTGAAGGCCGCCGACCAGGGCGTACGTCGCCTCGGGGCTCCGGTGCCGGGTGGCGGCGTGGAGGGCCGGGGTGTCGGGCGGGGATGAGTGTCGGGCAGGGGCCGGGCAGGAAGCCCCTGCTCGGCCCCCCCCCCGGGGCACCCCGCCTCCGCCCCCGCACCCCGCGAGCCTCGCCCCTTTGCGGACCGTTCACCACCACTTGTCCTAAATCCTTTGACCCGTCGGCCCGTTCGGCTCACGCTGGAGCCCTCGACGTGGACCTACCGACGCGGACATGCGGACGTACGGAGGCGGGCATGGCGCAAGAGGCGACACCCATCTCGCTGGACCAAGTGAGCGAGCTCTTCTACGAGTTCCTGGAGGCGGTCGCCCGCGCACCCCGCAAGAACCAGGAGAGCGGCCGCAACCTCAGCACCCGGCTGATGGACCACCTCGGCTCCACCCCCTCCGACCGCCCCGTGGTCAAGGCGGCCTACGCGCCCTACGACCTCCCCAACGTCCACCTCGCCCTGGAGCGCTGGTTCGCCGCCGACCCCGCCCGCTCCTACGAACTGATCGGTCTGCGCGGTGCCCAGCACCACGGCGATCTCACCCTCGGTGACATCCTCGACGCGGCCGACCGCTACGACCGCTTCGTGATCGGCGCCGTCGACTACGCCCACCTCCCCGTCGCACCGGACACCGAACTGGCCTGCGTCTCCTGCGGGTTCTACCTGGGCCGGGACGGCGACGAACGGTTCGCGGTGCTGCTGCGCGGACCGCAGGACCAGTACGGGCGCAACAAGGTCGAGGTCGAAGTCCTCGCGCGGGACAAGGAGTTCGCGGACCGCCTGCTCGCCGGGCTCGACACCCTCGTACGCGAACACAACGTCTTCCGCGGCCAGGTCCTCTCCTTCGAGGGCTCGGAGTTCCGGCGCGGCCTCGGACCCTTCCGCTTCCACCGCCGCCCCGACCTCACCCGCGACGACATCGTGCTGCCCGACGGCCTCCTCGAACGCCTGGAACGCCAGGTCGTGGGTGTGGCCCGGCGCCGCGAGCACCTGCGCGCCGCGGGCCAGCACCTGCGCCGCGGACTGCTGCTGTACGGCCCGCCCGGCACCGGCAAGACCCACACGATCCGCTATCTGCTCTCCCACCTCCCGCAGTTCACGGTGGTGGTCCTGGCCGGTACCAGCATCTCGGCCATCGGCCCCGCCTGCGCCCTGGCCCGGATGCTCCAGCCGGCGCTCGTCGTCCTGGAGGACTGCGACCTGATCGCCGAGGCCCGCGACCACGGCGGTGGCGACCAGCCCCTGCTCTTCCAGGTCCTCAACGAGATGGACGGCCTCGGCGACGACGCCGACGTCGCCTTCCTCCTCACCACCAACCGCGCCGACCTGCTGGAACCGGCCCTGGTCCAGCGCCCCGGCCGTATCGACCTCGCCGTGGAGATCCCGCTGCCCGACGCCGAGGGCCGCACCCGCCTCCTCGGCCTCTACGGCGCCGGACTCGGCCTCGGCAAGGACATCGCGGACGAGGTGGTGGCCCGCACGGAGGGCACGACGGCCTCCTTCACCAAGGAACTGGTCCGGCGCTCCGTACTCATCGCGGCCGAGCGCGAGTCCCCCCGCACCCAGCCGGACGACGTCCGCGCCGCCCTCGACGAACTCCTCTCCGACCAGGACCACCTCACCCGACGCCTCCTCGGAGTCCGGGGTGCGGACACGGACGCGGAGGGGGAGCGGCCGCCTCCGACGGACGCACCCGACCTCCCCGGTCCCCCGCGCCCGGGCCTGGCCCCGCCCGACTGACCCGCGAGCCTCAACCGACCGGCACAGCCGCCCCGTTCAGCCGCGCCAGCTCCTCCGTGTCGAGCACCAGGTCGGCCGCGCCCGCCGAGTCCCGTATCGATTCCGGGCGGCTCGCCCCCGGAATCGGGATGGCGGCCGGGGACCGTGCCAGCAGCCAGGCCAGGCACACCTGCTGGGGGCTGACGCCGCGGGAGGCGGCCACCTCGTGGAAGGCGCCGAAGCGCGCCTCACCCTCCGTCCATGACGGCCCGTCCAGCGAGCTGCGCGAGATGCCGCCCAGAGGGCTCCAGGGCAGGAACGCCAGTCCCAGCTCGGCGCACAGCCGCAGCTCGGCGTCGCTGTCCCGTACGGCGGGCGAGTACTGGTTCTGCACCGAGACCAGACGATCGCCGAGGATGCGGTGGGCCGTGCGGATCTGGTCCACGTCCGTGTTGGAGACGCCGGCCAGGCGGATCTTGCCCTCGTCGAGGAGTTCGCGCAGCGCGCCGAGCGACTCCTCGAACGGGACGGTCGGGTCGGGCTTGTGCAGCTGGTAGAGCCCGATCGCCTCGACGCCGAGCCGCCGGAGCGAGGCCTCGGCTGCCGTCTTGAGGTGGCGGGGGTCGCCGTTCACCGTCCAGCTGCCGTCGGCCGGTCTGCCGCGGCCGCCCTTGGTGGCGACCAACACGCCGTCGGTGTCGCCGCCGTACGCGGCCAGTGCGCGGGCGACGAGGAGTTCGTTGTGACCGGGCTCGGCGCCCGGCAGATGGTAGGAGTCCGCGGTGTCCAGCAGCGTCACGCCCGAGTCCAGGGCGGCGTGCACGGTGGCCAGGGCGCGCCGCTCGTCGGGGCCGCCCTCGACGGACAGCGGCATCGCGCCGAGGCCGATCGCGCTGACGCGGTGAGGGCCGAGAGTGCGGTAGCGCATGTCAGC
The DNA here is from genome assembly GCF_900103585.1 of Streptomyces sp. cf386. Lineage (GTDB taxonomy): Bacteria > Actinomycetota > Actinomycetes > Streptomycetales > Streptomycetaceae > Streptomyces. The sequence goes on along the minus strand of NZ_FNHV01000006.1, from coordinate 10,449 downwards.
CGGCGTCCTTTCCGAGGGTCTCGGCGACGGCCTTCGGGAGCCACTCCCGGGCGCGCGTGAAGCGGAAACCGAGCCGTGTGGCACGGGAGTTGTCCATGCCGTAGGCACGGGTGAAGGCGAACGGGGAGACCTCGCCGACCTCGACGGGCCGGAACACGGTCCGGCCGTCCGGGAGGTGCGCGGCGATCGCGTCGCACAGGTCCTCGGTGGTCAGCAGGCCGTGGGAGGCGGCGTTGACCGGGCCCGTGAAGTCCTCGCCCACCGCCCAGAACAGGAAGTCGGCGATCTCCTCGACGTGGATGTACGTCGCCGGGTGGTTCACGACCGGAACGGCGATCGGCTCACCGGCGCGGATGCGGTTCGCGTAGTGGGTCATACGGCCCGTGAAGTCGTCGTCCCCGCCCAGCACATGGGCGACGCGCACCGCCGCGTACGGGAAGTCCGGGTCGGCGGCGAACACGGCCTCCGCCTGCCGTTTGCCCTCGCCGTAGTGGGCTTCGAGGAACTCGGGGTCTTCCCAAGGGAGTTCGAGGTCCACGAGCACGTCCAGGGGATCCACGTCCGGCTCACGCACGGGGGCGATCGAGTCCTCGTACTCGTACACCTCGACCGTCGACGTCAGTACGTAGCGACGGGTGCGGCCGGTGAAGACCCGGCGGGCGATCTCCGCCTGGCGCGGCGTGTAGCAGACCTGGTCGACGACGACGTCGAACGTCCGCGAACCCAGCGCCGCCGTCAGGGACTTGTCGTCGTCGCGGTCGGCGACCAGATGGACCACGCCCGGCGGCGGGGCGGCCGAACCCCGATTGAGAACCGTCACCCGGTCCCCGGCGGCCAGCAGCCGCGCGATCAACCGCTTGCCGAAATAGCGGTTCCCGCCGATGACCAGTACCTCTCGTCCCTTTCGCATGACCATAATTCTCCCGGCCTCGCACCACGCACTGAAGGGGAAGACATGGGAGATCCGGGCACCGCGCCGAAAGAACCACGGCATCTGCGCCCGGCCACCAGCGAAACATCGGTGGCCTTCGACGCCCTGGACCGGCAGATCCTGGAGCTCCTCCAGACCGACGGCCGGATCAAGCTGAGCGAGCTGGGCCGGCGGGTGCGGCTCAGCCCGGCGGCCGTCACCGAGCGGGTACGGCGGCTGGAGGCGGCGGGCGTGATCACCGGGTACGGCGCCCGGGTCGCCCCCGCCCGGCTCGGCTACGGCATCCAGGCCTTCATCCGGGTCAACCCGCACGGCGGCTACACCCTCCGCCACCCCCGCACCCTGGAGCTGATCGACCGCCCGGAGATCGTCGAGGTCCACCACGTCGTCGGCGAGGACTGCTGGATCCTCAAGGTCGCCGTCGAGGACACGGTCCACTTGGAGGAGATCCTCGAAGCGACGTCGGCACTGGGCCGCACGACGACGTCGATCGTGCTGTCCTCCCCGGTGCGCACCAAGCCCCTGCTGCCACGCTTGCCCTGACGTCGGCGTCAAGGCTTACGTTCGTACGCATGCGAATCGGCGAGCTGGCCGCACGGGCCGGGACCACGACGCGCACCTTGCGCTACTACGAGTCGCGGGGGCTGCTGCCCGCGCGGCGCGGCGACAACGGGTATCGGACGTACGACGAGAGCGACCTGAGGCTGCTGCGGCAGATCAGGACGCTGCAGGACTTCGGGTTCGACCTGGAGGAGACCCGGCCCTTCGTGGAGTGTCTGCGGGCCGGGCACCCGGAGGGCGACACCTGTCCCGCCTCGCTCGCGGTCTACCGGCGCAAGCTGGACGAGCTCGACGCGCTGATCGACGAGTTGCGGGCCGTGCGGGCCAAGATCGGCCTGCGGCTGGCGATGGCCGAAGGGGAACCACCGTTGTGCGAACTGGGAGGGCAGGAGCTGTGATCAAGGCGGCGGGCGTGGCCGAGGTGACGGACGCGGACTTCGAGACGGAGGTGATCGGGGCGGAGCTGCCGGTGCTGGTGGAGTTCACCGCCGACTGGTGCCCACCGTGCCGGCAGATGGGCCCGGTGCTCAGCGCTCTCGCGGCGGAGGAGGGGGAGCGGTTGAAGGTGGTGCAGCTGGACGTGGACACCAACCCGCTCACCACCAACGCCTACAAGGTGCTGTCCATGCCGACCTTCATGGTCTTCCGGGGCGGCGAGCCCGTGCGGTCGATGGTGGGGGCGCGGCCCAAGCGGCGGCTGCTGGAGGAGTTGGCCGACGTGCTGTGATTCAGCCCGGAACACTCCGTCCGGAACACAAGAAATCCCCCGAGCAATTGCGCTCGGGGGATTTCTTTAGGTATATTCAATGGTTCGCGACTTCAGTTTGAATTAGTCGCGAAGAAGTTCAGTGAGCACAGTATATCCGGGCGGGAGCAGAATTGTCAAACACCGAATTTCAAGACGGTGAAATGCGCCGCGAGCAGGAATTCATCGACGACCTGTACGCGCGCGTGGACGCGTTGCGCGGTGACACCGAGGACTCCGTCACGGACGCGCTCGCCCAGGGCAACACGCCCATGCAGGCCCGGCTGGAGCGGGACATCCTGGTCGCCGAGCGCTCGGGGCTGCTGGCCGCGCTGAACGCCGTGGACGGTTCGCTGTGCTTCGGCCGGATCGACCTCGCCTCCGGCGTCACCCACCACATCGGCCGCATCGGTCTGCGCACCGACGACGCCGAGCACACACCGATCCTCGTCGACTGGCGTGCCGACGTCGCCCGCCCCTTCTACCTGGCCACCGGCCACACCCCCATGGGGCTCAGGCGCAGGCGGCACATCAGCACCAGCGGCCGTAGCGTCACCGCGCTGCACGACGAGATCCTCGACCTCGGGGACGAGCAGCGGACGGGCCACGAGGACCCGACCGGCGACGCCGTGCTGCTCGCGGCCCTCAACTCCGCGCGCACCGGCCGCATGGGCGACATCGTGCAGACCATCCAGGCCGAGCAGGACGAGATCATCCGGGCGCCGCACCGCGGGGTGCTGGTCGTGGAGGGCGGTCCGGGCACAGGCAAGACGGCGGTCGCCCTGCACCGCGCCGCGTATCTCCTCTACGAACACCGGGAACTGCTCGCCAAGCGCGCGGTCCTGATCGTCGGCCCCAACCCCGCCTTCCTCGGCTACATCGGCGAGGTCCTGCCCTCACTCGGCGAGACCGGCGTGCTGCTGGCCACGGTCGGCGAGCTGTTCCCCGGCGTCCGGGCGACGGCGACCGACACGCGGGCGGCGGCCGCGGTGAAGGGGCGGGCCGACATGGCGGACGTGCTCGCCGAAGTCGTACGCGACTGGCAGGCGCTGCCCGACCCGGTGATCGCGATCGAGCACGACCGCGAGGTCCTGATGCTCGACGACGGCCTGGTGAAGGTGGCGCGCGAGAAGGCCCGCGCGGCGCGGCTGCCGCACAACGCCGCACGGGAGCACTTCGAGGGCCACATCCTCAACACCCTCACCGAGCTGTACGCCGAGCGGGTCGGGACGGACCCCTTCGACGGCACGAATCTGTTGGACCCGAGTGACATCACGCAGATCCGTGACGAGATCGCCGAGAACCCCGAGGTCTGGGCCGCCATCGACCAGCTGTGGCCGCGCCTGACCCCGCAGCGCCTGGTCGCCGACTTCCTCGCCGACCCCGTCGGCTACCTCCCCGACGAGGACGCGGCCGCCATCCGCCGGCCCGTGACGCGCCAGTGGACCGTGGCCGACGTACCGCTGCTCGACGAGGCGGCCGAACTGCTCGGCGAGGACGACCGGGTGAAGCGGGCGCTGGCCGAGCGGGAGCGGGAGACGCAGGTCGCCTACGCACAGGGCGTGCTGGACGTCTCGTACGCCTCGCGCACCTACGAGTTCGAGGACAAGGACGAGGAGGACTCCGAGGTCCTCTCCGCGCACCACATCATCGACGCCGAACGTTTCGCCGAACGCCACGAGGAGGACGACCACCGCAGCGCCGCCGAGCGCGCGGCGGCCGACCGGACCTGGGCGTTCGGGCACATCATCGTCGACGAGGCGCAGGAGTTGTCGCCGATGGCCTGGCGACTGCTCATGCGGCGCAGCCCGACCCGCTCGATGACGCTGGTGGGCGACCCGGCCCAGACGGCGGAGGCGGCGGGCGTCGGCTCGTGGGCCGGGATCCTGGAGCCGTACGTCGAGGACCGCTGGGAGCACACCCGCCTCGGCGTCAACTACCGCACACCCGCCGAGATCATGGAGCTGGCGGCGGCGGTCGTACGGGCAAAGAACCCGGACTTCGAACCGCCGAGTTCCGTACGGTCCACAGGTGTACGTCCCTGGGTGCGCGCCACCGACGATCTGCCGGGCGCGGTGGCGAAGGCGGTCGAGGAACTCACGCCCGCCGAGGGGCGGCTCGCGGTCATCGCACCACGGCATCTGCACCGGAGGCTGGCGGCGCAGTTGGACGGGGTCACGGCGGGGGCGGAGCCCGACCTGACGCGCAGCGTCGTACTCCTGGACCCCCGACAGTCGAAGGGCCTGGAGTTCGACTCGGTGTTGGTGGTGGAGCCGGGGTTGTACGGCACGAGCGACTTGTACGTGGCGCTGACCCGGGCGACGCAGCGGTTGGGGGTGTTGCATACGGGTCGTCTGCCGAAGGCGCTGACCACCGCCTGAGACACGGCCCTGAAGGGGCCTCGTCCTCAAACGCCGGACGGGCTGAATTCAGCCCGTCCGGCGTTTGAGGAGCGGGGTCTGGGGCGGAGAAGACTAAGCCGGGCGCAGCCACACCGTCGCCAGTGGTGGCAGCGTCAGCTGGATGCTGGCCGTGCGGCCGTGCCAGGGCTGGGGCTCCGGCTTCAGCGGGTCGGGGTTGGTGACATCGCTGCCGCCGTACCTCGCCGCGTCGGTGTTCACCGCCTCGTGCCACGCCGGGACGTCGTCGGGGACACCGAGGCGGTAGTCGTGCCGGACCACCGGGGACAGGTTCGAGACCGCCAGCAGCGGAGCCCCCTCGGCGTCATGGCGCAGGAACGCGAAGACGTTGTCGTCGGCGGCGTCACCCACCACCCACTGGAAACCGGACGGGTCGGCGTCCCGCTGCCACAGGGCCGGCGTGTGCCGGTAGACCGTGTTCAGGTCGCGGACCAGATCCCGCACCCCGCGATGGTCGGGCTCCGCCCCGTACGCCGGATCCAGCAGCCACCAGTCCGGACCGTGCGCCTCCGACCACTCGGCGCCCTGCGCGAACTCCTGCCCCATGAAGAGCAGTTGCTTGCCGGGGTGCGCCCACATGAAGCCCAGGTAGGCACGGTGGTTGGCGCGCTGCTGCCACCAGTCGCCCGGCATCTTCGACACCAGCGACCGCTTGCCGTGCACGACCTCGTCGTGGGAGATGGGCAGGACGTAGTTCTCGCTGTACGCGTACACCATCGAGAAGGTCATCTCGTTGTGGTGGTGCTTGCGGTGCACCGGCTCCTTGGCCACGTACTCCAGCGAGTCGTGCATCCACCCCATGTTCCACTTCAGCCCGAAGCCCAGGCCCCCGAAGCCGCCAGGGCCCGCCACATGCGTCGGACGCGTCACACCGTCCCAGGCCGTGGACTCCTCCGCGATCGTCACGACCCCCGGCACCCGCCGGTACACCGTCGCGTTCATCTCCTGCAGGAACGCCACCGCGTCCAGGTTCTCCCGCCCGCCGTGCTCGTTCGGCACCCACTGGCCGGGCTCACGCGAGTAGTCCAGGTAGAGCATGGACGCAACCGCGTCCACCCGGAGCCCGTCGATATGGAACTCCTCGCACCAGTAAAGGGCGTTGGCGACAAGGAAGTTGCGCACTTCACGCCGACCGAAGTCGAACTCCAGGGTCCCCCAGTCGGGGTGCGCGGAACGCAGCGGATCCTCGTGCTCGTACAGCGGACGCCCATCGAACTCGGCCAGCGCCCAGTCGTCGCGCGGGAAGTGCGCCGGCACCCAGTCCATCAGGACGCCGATGCCGGCCTGGTGCAGGGAGTCCACCAGGAACTTGAAGTCGTCGGGGGTGCCGAGGCGGGCCGTGGGGGCGTAGAAGCCGGTGACCTGGTAGCCCCAGGAGCCGCCGAAGGGGTGCTCGGCGACCGGCATCAGCTCGACGTGGGTGAAGCCCAGGTCCCTGACGTACGCGGGGAGCTGCTCGGCGAGTTGACGGTACGTCAGCCCCGGGCGCCAGGAGGCCAGATGGACCTCGTACACCGAGAGCGGCGCCTCATGCGTCGGGACCTCCCCGCGCCGCGCCAGCCACGCCGCGTCGCCCCACTCGTGGTGCGAGGCGTGCACGACGGACGACGTGTTGGGCGGGGTCTCGGTCCGGCGGGCCAGCGGGTCCGCGCGCAGCGTCTTCGAACCGTCCGGTCGCGTGATCTCGAACTTGTACAGCTCGCCCTCGCCGATGCCGGGCACGAACATCTCCCAGACGCCGGAGCCGCCGAGCGAGCGCATCGGATAGCCCGTGCCGTCCCAGAAGTTGAAGGTGCCGGCCAGGGACACGCCCCGCGCGTTCGGCGCCCACACCGTGAACCGGGTGCCGGTCACGCCCTGGTGCGTCATCGGCTCGGCGCCGAGCGCCTTCCACAGCTCCTCGTGCCGTCCTTCGCCGATCAGATGCAGGTCGAGCTCGCCCAGCGCGGGCAGGAAACGGTACGCGTCCTCGGTCTCCTGCACCGTCCCCTCGTACGCCACGAGGAACTGGTAGCTCTCGGGCACGTCCCGCAGCGGGACCAGCCCCGAGAAGAACCCGTCCGCGTCGTCGTGCAGTTCGGCCCGCATGGTCCCCACGACGACGGTCACCGACAGGGCGTACGGCTTGAAGGCCCGGAACGCGACACCGCCGGGAACGGGATGCGCGCCGAGGACGGAGTGCGGGTCGTGGTGGGTGCCGGTGAGGAGCCGGTCGCGGTCGGCCGAGTCGAGGGCGGGGGAGACGGCGACCTCCACCGGTTCAGCCGGCTTCGGCTTCGGGATCGCCTTCTGTGCGGGGATCTTCTTCTGCGTCGCCTTCTGCGCGGGGATCTTCTTGGCGGCGGGCTTCTTGCCGGCGGTGCTCTTGGTCGCCGTGCTCTTGGCCCCGGTGCCACTCTTCGACGCCGTGCTCTTCGCCGCAGTGGATTTGGCCGTGGTCTTCTTCGCTGTGGCCTTCTTCGTGACGGCTTTCTTGGCCGCAGCCTTCTTGGCCGCGGCCTCCTTCTCGGGGGCTTTCTTCGAGGGAGCCTTCTTGGCGGTGGCCTTCTTCGCGGCGGACTTGGCCGGTGCCCTTTTCGCCGTCCCCTTCTTCACGGCCTCCGCGGCCTCCGCGGCCTTGGTCGTCGCCCTTTTGGCGACGCTCGACTTCTCGACCGACTGCTCGGCCGTGCTCTCGGTTTCCGAACCGCTGGAGGGAGTGGTGCGGGGGGTCACGGGCGGGGCCTCCTGGGCGATGGTGGGGATGACGGGGTGGCGGGGGACGGGGTGGTGGAGTCCGCGGCGAGGCGGCGTATCGCGGACATCGGCACCGGGAGCCAGTCGGGGCGGTGGCGTGCCTCGTAGACGACCTCGTAGATCGCCTTGTCGGTCTCGTACGCGCGCAGCAGCACCGGATCGGTCCGTGGATCGGCGGCGCCGGCCTGCGCGTAGCCGGAGCAGTACGCCGCCCGGCAGGTCTCCGCCCAGCCCGGCACCGGCAGGTCGGCCGAGTGGGCGGCGTAGTCGAAGGAGCGCAGCATCCCCGCGACATCCCGTACCGGCGGCTGTGGCATCCGCCGTTCGGTCAGCGACTTCGACGGCTCGCCCTCGAAGTCGATGAGCCACCACTGCCCGGAGGGCGAGCGCAGGCACTGCCCGAGATGCAGGTCGCCGTGGATGCGCTGGGCGGTCCAGGTGCACCCCTCGGCGGCCAGGCCGGCCAGCGCCTCGAAGGCCGCGCGCAGACCGGGCGCGTACGGCCGGAGCGCGGGCACCGCCTGCGCGGCCGTGTCCAGCCGCTCGACCATGCCGTCGACCAGCTGCTGCACCTGCGCATGCCCCAGGGTCACGGTCGGCAGCGTACGGGCCAGCGCCGTGTGCACCTCGGCGGTGGCGCGCCCGAGCGCCCGTGCCGCGGCGGCGAAGTCCTCCCCCTTGGCCAGCTCGCGCAGCGCCAGCTCCCAGCCGTCCGCCGCGCCCTGCACGAAGGGCTGGAGGACACCGAGGACATACGACTCACCGGCCAGCTCCGCGCCGATCCATGCCGTCGGCGCCGGCACCCGTTCGCAGCCCTCGCGGGCCAGCGCCAGCGGGAGTTCCAGGTCGGGATTGACGCCGGGCACGACCCGGCGGAACAGCTTCAGGATGAACGTATCGCCGTAGACGACCGAGGAGTTCGACTGCTCGGAGGTGACCAGGCGCGGCACCAGACCGGACCGGATCTCCTGACTCCCGTCGCGTTCGAAGCGCAGCCCGCCGATCCGGGCCCCGGCGCGCAGCGCCTCCAGGAGCAGCTCGGCGGGGCGGGTGTCGTACAGGGCGTCGTACACCGTGCGTCCGGCGAGCGGGCCCTCGGCCACGTGTCCGATCAGCGCGGGCGCCAGCCGGGGCGGCAGGGCCACGCGCTCGCCTATGACGAGCTGGTAGCAGTCCGCGGGCTGCTCAGGGGCGCCCGGCACGGGGGTGAGCGGCTGATGGGCGCGCACCAGCAGGTGGTACAGGCCCAGCTTGCCGCCGGGCGGCAGCAGCTCGGTGGCCGCCACCAGCGAGAAACCGGTCACCGGACGCCCCTTGCCCGCGAACCAGCGCTGCCGCGGCAGCCACTCCCGCAACAGTGGGTCCAGCGACGCGAGGAGACCGGGAGAGGTCGTGAGGGTGGTACGGGTGACGGCTTCCGACATGGCGTCGCGTCCTTTCCCCGGGTGGTCGGGGTGTTACTTCTGCGTGCCCCGGGCGGGGCGGTGGAAACCGCCCCGCCCGGGCTCTCAGGCGGCGTCCTTGCGCAGCCGGAACCAGTAGAAGCCGTGCCCGCCGAGGGTCAGCAAGTACGGCAGCTCACCGATGGCCGGGAATCGCACCCCGCCGAACAGCTCCACCGGATGCCGCCCGTTGAACCTGCGCAGATCCAACTCCGTCGGCTGTGCGAACCGGGAGAAGTTGTTCACGCACAGGACGAGATCGTCCTCGTATTCACGGAGGAAGGCGATCACGGCCGGATTCGACGACTGGAGTTCCGTGTAGGTGCCGAGTCCGAAAGCGGGGTTCTGCTTGCGGATCTCGATCATGCGACGGGTCCAGTGCAGGAGAGAGGACGGCGAGGACATCGACGCCTCGACATTCGTCACCTGGTAGCCGTAGACCGGGTCCATGATCGTGGGCAGGAACAGCCGTCCAGGGTCGCTCGACGAGAATCCCGCGTTGCGGTCCGGGGTCCACTGCATCGGCGTGCGCACGGCGTCACGGTCGCCGAGCCAGATGTTGTCGCCCATGCCGATCTCGTCGCCGTAGTAGAGGATCGGCGAACCGGGGAGCGACAGCAACAGGGCGGTGAACAGCTCGATCTGGTTGCGGTCGTTGTCGAGGAGCGGGGCCAGCCTGCGCCGGATGCCGATGTTGGCGCGCATCCGCGGGTCCTTGGCGTACTCCGCGTACATGTAGTCGCGTTCCTCGTCGGTGACCATTTCGAGGGTCAGCTCGTCATGGTTCCGGAGGAAGATGCCCCACTGGCAGCCCGAGGGAATGGCCGGGGTCTTGGCGAGGATTTCCGAGACCGGATAGCGGGATTCCCGCCGAACGGCCATGAAAATCCGCGGCATGACGGGGAAGTGGAAGGCCATGTGGCACTCGTCGCCGCCGCTTCGGAAGTCGCCGAAGTAGTCGACGACGTCCTCGGGCCACTGGTTGGCCTCCGCCAGCAGCACCGTGTCCGGGTACTGGGCGTCGATTTCCTTGCGTACCCGCCTGAGGAATTCATGCGTCGCGGGAAGGTTCTCGCAGTTCGTCCCTTCCTCCGCATACAGGTACGGCACCGCGTCCAGCCGGAAGCCGTCGATTCCCAGGTCCAGCCAGAACTTCAGCGCCGAGAGGATCTCCTCCTGCACGGTCGGGTTCTCGTAGTTCAGGTCCGGCTGGTGGGAGAAGAAGCGGTGGAAGAAGTACTGCTTGCGGACCGGGTCGAAGGTCCAGTTGGAGGCCTCGGTGTCGACGAAGATGATGCGGGCGTCGGCGTAGGCCTTGTCGTCGTCGGCCCATACGTAGTAGTCGCCGTAGGGGCCGTCGGGGTCCTTCCTCGACTCCTGGAACCACGGGTGCTGGTCGCTGGTGTGGTTCATGACGAAGTCGATGATGACCCGCATACCGCGCTGGTGGGCGGAGTCCACGAATTCGACGAAGTCGGCGAGGTCGCCGAATTCGGGGAGTACGGCGGTGTAGTCGGAGACGTCGTAGCCGCCGTCCCTGAGCGGTGATTTGAAGAAGGGCGGCAGCCACAGGCAGTCGACGCCGAGCCATTGCAGGTAGTCGAGTTTCGCGGT
>NZ_FNHV01000019.1 GCF_900103585.1 Streptomyces sp. cf386 | reverse complement strand
GGTCGCGGGCGCGGGCCACGAAGTCGTCGAAGTCCTCCAGGGTGCCCAGGTCCGGGTGGATGGCGTCGTGGCCGCCCTCGGGGGAGCCGATGGCCCAGGGGACGCCGACGTCGTCGGGGCCGGCGGAGAGGGTGTTGTCGGGGCCCTTGCGGAAGGTGGTGCCGATGGGGTGGATGGGCGGGAGGTAGACGACGTCGAAGCCCATCGCGGCGATCGCGGGCAGGCGGCGGGCGGCGGTGGTGAAGGTGCCGTGCGGCTGCTGGGGGGTGCCTTCGGAGCGGGGGAAGAACTCGTACCAGGAGCCGAAAAGGGCCCGTTCGCGTTCGACCAGCAGGGGCAGCGGGTCCGACGCGGTGACCAGGTCCCGCAGCGGATACCGCCCCAACACCGCATCCACGTTGGCCGCGAACGCCGCCTCCAGCCGCGACACGGGCGGCAGCGAGTCGTCCCGGAGCGCCTCGGCCGCGGCCAGCACGGTCGCCCGCCCCGCCTCGTCGGGCACTCCGGCCGCCGCGCGCTCGTACAGCTCGCCGCCCTCCTCCAGGACCAGCCCGACGTCGATCCCCGCCGGAACCTTGATGCGAGCGGTGTGCAGCCAGGTGGCCACCGGATCGCCCCAGGCCTCCACATGGAACGTCCAGTTGCCCACCGCGGGCGGCGTCACCTTGGCACCCCAGCGGTCGGAACCCGGGGCCAGTTCGTGCATCGGCGTCCACGGGCCGGGACGGCCGTCGGGGTCGGTCAGGACGACATTGGCGGCGACGGCGTCATGGCCCTCGCGGAACACGGTGGCGGTGACCTCGAAGGTCTCTCCCGCGACCGCCTTCGCCGGATGTCTGCCGCACTCCACGGCCGGCTGTACGTCCCGTACCGGGATACGGCCGATCGTCCCGGTCCCGCGACCGGTCCTCGTCTTGGTCCTGCCCATGGTTCACCTCCACCGTGCTCGAGGCCGGGCACGAGGCCCGGCCGGGGTCCGATCTGTGCCGGAAGGCCGCTACCTCCCCGCGAGGAACCGCCACCGCCGTGTTCTCGTCGGCCCCCGCCGCGCGGAGACCCGCACGCGGGGCCGTTCGTCCTGCTCCCCGAGGTAGGCCGCCAGAGTGCAGCGCAGATAGCGTTCGGCCGCGTCCGCGGCCTCCCGTGCGCAGCGCTTCCCCATCAGCACGCACAGGGTGTAGCCGGCGTCCTCGAATGTGACGCGCACCGCATGGTCGGCCGGGGCCGCGAGCATGGCGCGCTCCCAGGCCCGGTATCGCCGCAGTTGCCGGGCGACTTCGGCTTTGGCCGGTAGCAGCATGGCGCCGTTCACCTTCCGTGCTGCTCGATGACGCGTCTCCCGACCGTCGGGCGGAACCCGCGCGCGTACACGCACGGGCTCCGTTGCGGGCATCGAGGTCTTCACACATGGTGCATGGTCGATGACTCAGCGTCCTGTTGGAGCTTCAACTACATCGGATGTCCGCTCCTGTTGCACGAATGGCGTACTGCCCTCACCCTGAAGTGACTCAGAAGCGATCGGCGCTCACGCTCCGTGCTCGGGGCCCGTCCCGCAGGGGCGAGGAGAGCGGGAGCTTTCGTGGTGAGGAGGTAACGACGGTGAAGACCGCAGTGCCCTGCTACTACCACCTCGACGTGGAAGTCAGCCCCGAACGGGTGGGTCAGGTCAGCCGAATTATGGCCGCTCACCTCCGGTACTGGGACCTGGAGACCCTTGTCGAGCCCGTCCGCCACGGCACGGAGATGCTGTTGCGGGTGATCGACGAGCACGCGAGGGACAAGAACACCTCGATCGAGATGTGGTGGAACGGCCAGCACCTCATCACCGCCATCGGCGACAATGACCGCGCCCTGCGCCCGGACCACGAGCTGCGCGCCTGCCTGCAGCACCTCGCCGCGATGAGCGACGGCTGGGGCTGTTGCGCCACCGAGACCGGCAGCAAGGTCATCTGGTTCTCGCAGCGCGCCCGCGCCGGCGAACGAGTCCCGCTTGTCCCGGCGGCGCCCGCGCCCAGCCTGCGAGAGGCGCGCGGGGTGCCCCGCGAGGTGCCCGTCACCGCCTTGGTCGAAGCGACGGGCGCCCGGGACGGCGCCCTGGAGGAGGCCCGGTGACCCAGAGACGACGCCGCAAAGACGTGTGCAAAGGGGTGCCCGCCTGGAGCGGGCACCCCTATCCGCTGGGCGCCGCCTTCGACGGACAGGGCACCAACTTCGCGCTGTTCAGCGAGGTCGCCGACCGCGTCGAGCTCGTCCTGGTCGACGACAAGGACCGGCACACCCCGATTCCGCTCACCGAGGTCGACGGCTTCGTCTGGCACGGCTATCTGCCCGGGATCGGCCCGGGACAGCGCTACGGCTACCGGGTCCACGGCCCGTGGGCCCCGGACGTCGGCCACCGGTGCAATCCGGCGAAGCTGCTGCTCGACCCGTACAGCCGGGCGGTGGACGGGCGGGTGGACAACCACGCCTCCCTCTTCGAGCGCACGCCGGGAGCCCCGTCCGCGGCGGACAGCGCCGGGCACACGATGCTGGGGGTGGTGACCGAGCCGCACTTCGACTGGGGCGACGACCGTCCGCCGCGCCGGCCGTACGCCGACACCGTCATCTACGAGACGCACGTACGCGGTCTCACCCGCACCCACCCCGACGTCCCGCCGGACCTGCGCGGCACCTACGCAGGCCTCGCGCACCCCGCGATCGTCGAGCACCTGACGTCCCTCGGCGTGACCGCCGTCGAGCTGATGCCGGTGCACCAGTACGTCCAGGACGGCGTACTGCTCGACCGGGGCCTGTCCAACTACTGGGGCTACAACACGATCGGCTTCTTCGCACCGCACAACGCGTACGCCGCCCACGGCACCCGCGGTGAACAGGTCGACGAGTTCAAGGCGATGGTGAAGGCGCTGCACGCGGCCGGCCTCGAAGTGATCCTGGACGTCGTCTACAACCACACCGCCGAGGGCAACGAGCGCGGCCCCACCCTCTCCTTCCGCGGCATCGACAACGCCTCCTACTACCGCCTGGTGGACGGCGACTGGGCGCACTACTACGACACCACCGGCACCGGCAACAGCCTGCTGATGCGCCACCCCTACGTGCTCCAGCTCATCATGGACTCGCTGCGCTACTGGGTCACCGAGATGCACGTCGACGGCTTCCGTTTCGACCTCGCGGCCACGCTGGCCCGCCAGTTCCACGAGGTGGACCGGCTCTCGGCGTTCTTCGACCTGATCCAGCAGGACCCGGTGATCAGCCGCGTCAAGCTGATCGCCGAGCCGTGGGACGTGGGGGAGGGCGGCTACCAGGTGGGCAACTTCCCACCCCTGTGGTCGGAGTGGAACGGCAAGTACCGGGACGCCGTACGGGACTTCTGGCGCGCCGAGCCCGGTTCGCTCGGCGAGTTCGCCTCCCGGCTGACCGGCTCCTCCGACCTGTACGCACACAGCCGGCGCCGCCCGCGCGCCAGCGTCAACTTCGTGACCGCGCACGACGGGTTCACCCTGCGCGACCTCGTCTCCTACAACGACAAGCACAACGAGGCCAACGGCGAGAACAACCGGGACGGCGAGAGCCACAACCGCTCCTGGAACTGCGGCGCGGAGGGCGAGACCCGGGACCCGGCGGTGCTCGGGCTGCGCGCCCGTCAGCAGCGCAACCTCATCGCCACGCTGCTGCTCTCCCAGGGCATCCCCATGCTCTGCCACGGCGACGAACTCGGCCGCACCCAGCGCGGGAACAACAACGCCTACTGCCAGGACAACGAGGTCTCCTGGATCGACTGGCGCCACACCGACGACCAGCGCGCCCTCGCGGACTTCACCCGCTACGTCATCGCCCTGCGCGCCGCCCACCCCGTCCTGCGCCGCCGCCGCTTCTTCCGGGGCGAAACCGCGACCCACCCCGAACAACCGCTGCCCGACCTGGTCTGGCTCCAGCCCGACGGCCGCGAGATGACCGACGACGACTGGAACCGCCCCGACGCCCATTCCCTCGCGGTCTTCCTCAACGGCGACGCCATAGCCGAACCCGACTGGTGCGGCCGCCCCGTGGTGGACGACTCCTTCCTGCTCCTGCTCAACAGCTACTGGGAGCCGGTCGAGTTCCAACTCCCTGACCTCACCTACGGTGAACGCTGGACCACCTTGATCGACACAGCCGAACCCCAGGGCCCCCCGGACGAGTCGGAACACAAGGCAGTCACGGCCCTCCTGATCGAACGCCGCAGCCTGGTGCTCCTGTCGAGACCGTCGCGTGCAACGCCCTGAAGGGGGCGCTACCGTTCGCGATGCGAAGTCACCGTGAACTGCGCCCCGTCCGGATCCCGCAGCACAGCCTCGTCACTGCCCTTGGACAGCACACTTCCTCCGTGCAACTCCGCGGCCCGCGTACACCCCTCCACATCGGCCACCGCGAAGTGAACCTGCCAGTGCGGCCGGATCGTCGGATCAGGCGCGGCCTCCAGCGCCCCCGATTCGATGCGCGCCACCACATCGCCCCCACTGCGCAGCACGACCTCCCCGCCCTCGTAACGCACCTCGCAGCAGCCGGGCCGGTCCGTCGCCCAGTCGAGGACCTCGCCGTAGAACATCGCGGCGTCGAAGGCATCACGGGTGTGCAGCCGGATGAACGTCGGTGCGGCCCGGCGCCACGTCTCCCAGTGGGAGATGAGTTCCCCCTCCCAGATGCCGAACGTCGCCCCGTCCCGGTCGGCCAGCAGCGCCGCCCGCCCGGGCGGCAGGGACAGCGGCCCGACGGCCGTGGTGCCGCCGCGCTCCTGCACCCGCGCCACCGCCTCGTCCGCGCTGGGCACGGCGAAGTACGGCGTCCAGGCCACGGCCATCTGCCACATCGAGGCCACCGCGGCGATCCCCGCCACCGGCACGCTCTGCGCCAGCGCCACCCGGAACCGGTCGCCCAGCTTGGCCGGCCGCCAGCGCCAGCCCAGCACGGCCGAGTAGAACTCCTGGGTGGCCTCGAGATCGCGGCTGGTCAGGCTCACCCAGCAGGGCGCACCGAACACGGAGTGGGTGGACACGACCTCGGCCGTGCCCCGGGGGTTTCGCGCATTGTTCATGTCAGTCGCGTCCTGGTCTCGCCCGGCCGGCGGGCCACCGGTCCTTTCCCAGTGTCCGGCCGGAACCGTTCCGGGGCCTGTCGAGTACCCCCGGCGGGGTGCCGAAACGACCGAGGACCAGCCCCTTGGCCTCACTGGCACGCGCCCGGCAAAGCGGCGAGGATGGAGGCGTGGCACCGACACCGAACGAGCCCGTCGACAAGAGCGAGACCGACCGGATCCTCGAGCTGGAGGAGGAGGTCGGCCAGCTCAAGGAGGCGGTCGTCTCGCACGCCGTCGTGGACCAGGCGATCGGCATGGTCGTCGCGCTCGGGCGAGTGGCGCCGGACCAGGGCTGGGCGGTGCTGAAGGACGTCTCCCAGCACACGAACATCAAGCTCCGCCATGTCGCGGAACTGATCCTCATCTGGGGCCGCGACGGGAGGATGCCGCCCGAGATCCGCGTCGAACTCGAAGAGGCCCTGGAACGCTACGGCCCGACGCAGATTCCGGGATCGCCACACGACTGACCGGTCTTGCCGACCTGATCGGCGGGCCTCTTTCAGCGGGCCTCGGCGACCAGTTCCTCGCGGGCTGCCAGTTCCTCGCGCAGGTGATCGAAGCAGCCGCTCAACAGCCGCGACACATGCATCTGAGAGATGCCGAGCTGCTGCGCGATCCGGCTCTGGGTCATCCCGCCGAAGAACCGGAGGTAGAGGATGGTCCGCTCCCGCTCCGGCAGCCGCTGCAGACACGGCTTGACGGCCACGCGGTCGACGACCACGTCGTACGCCGGATCCGGACCGCCGATCGCGTCCCCCAGCGCGTAACCCTCGGTGCCGGGCATCTCGGCCTCCAGCGACAGCGCGGAGAAGCACTCCAGGGCCTCCATCCCGGTGCGCACCTCGCTCTCGCTCAGATGCGCGTGGGCGGCTATCTCGGGGATGGTGGGCGCGCGGCCCGGGATGCTCTGCGACAGCTCCTTCGCGGAACTCCGGACCCGATTGCGCAGATCCTGGACCCGACGCGGCACATGCAGTGTCCACATGTGGTCGCGGAAGTGCCGCTTGATCTCGCCGGTGATGGTGGGCACGGCGTACGCCTCGAAGGCGTGGCCGCGTGCCGGATCGTAGTGGTCGACGGCCTTCACCAGCCCGAGGGCGGCCACCTGGTACAGGTCCTCGAGGGACTCGCCGCGGCCCTTGAACCGGACGGCGATCCGCTCGGCCATGGGCAACCAGGCCCGGACCAGATCGTCCCTGAGCGCCTTGCGCTCCGGCCCTTCGGCCAGTGCGATGAGCCGGTCGAACGCTTCCGCCGTGTCGGGGGCGTCGTCGTGCGGATGCTGCTTCGTTCTGGTGGTGGCACTCATGAGTGCGCACCTCCCTCAGCAGGTGCTGACTGGACAGACACCATGGGAGGTGCGGACGCGCCTACGGACCTCTCGGAGACACCCAGGGACCTGGCGGGCCGGCTCCCACGGACGTGCCTCCTGTCCGAAGCACATAAGGGACAATTCCCGTAGAAATAGTACCCGAAACACTTTGCCGTTCCTTGGGTCCTCCACCTCTGCTCATTACCTCTGCTACAGAGGTAATCTCGACAGCATGGCGGACGAGTCCTTCCCGGAGGAACTGGCCGACGCGCTCGTCGGGGTCCAACGGCTGATCCGGCGCAGGCTGCGGCGGGAGATGCCCGACCCGCGGCTGCGCAGCGCCGAGGTGGAGCTGCTCCGGCTGGTCGCCGAGCGGCCCGGCATCGGGATCTCGGACGCGGCCAAGGAGTTGTACCTGGCGGGCAACTCGGTCTCGACGCTGGTCAACCAGCTGGCCCGGCAGGGCTATCTGGTCCGTGAGACCGACCCGGCCGACCGGCGCGCCGCCCGACTGCTGCCCACTCCCGCGGCCGAGGCCCGGCTGAGCGAGTGGCGCAGGCGGCGCGCCGACCTCGTACGAAACCGGCTGGCCCGCCTCGACGAGACGGACCGGGAGACGCTGCTCGCGGCGGTCCCGGCGCTGCGCAGACTGGCCGACACACTGCGTGAGGAGGGCGAGCGCCCATGACACCAGACGTCGCCGAGGCCGTGGCCTGCACCGGGCTCGCCTACGCCTTCGGTGAGACCAACGCGGTGGACGGACTCGATCTGACGGTGCGCGAGGGCGAGGTCTTCGGGCTGCTCGGTCCCAACGGCGCCGGGAAGACCACGGCGATCCGCTGCATGACCACCCTCCTTCCGGTCCCCGCCGGCATGGTCCGCGTCTTCGGGCACGACGCCGCAGGCGACCGCATGGCCGTACGGCGCCTGCTCGGCTACGTCCCGCAGCAGCTGTCCGCCGACGCGAGCCTCACCGGCCGGGAGAACGTCGCCCTGTTCGCCCGCGTCTTCGACGTGCCCCGCCGCGAACGCTCCGCACGGGTCGGCCAGGCGCTGGCCGCCGTAGGCCTCACCGACGCCGCCGACCGGCTGGCCGGCACCTACTCCGGCGGCATGGTCCGCCGGCTCGAACTGGCCCAGGCCCTGGTCAGCGCGCCCCGGCTGCTGATCCTCGACGAACCCACCATCGGCCTCGACCCGATCGCCCGCACCGGGGTGTGGGAGCACATCGGCGCCGTCCGCGCCGCCACCGGCATGACGGTCCTGGTCACCACCCACTACATGGACGAGGCCGACCAGTACTGCGACCGGATCGGCCTGATGCACCGCGGCCGCATCCGGGCCCTCGGCACCCCGGCCGAGCTCAGGGAGGGGCTCGGCGCGCGCAGGCGTGCCGCCGGCGGGGCCGACACCGACCCGCTGCCCACGCTGGAGGACGTCTTCCGCGACGTCGGGGGCAGCGGACTCGACGAGAGTTCAGGAGACTTCCGCGATGTCCGAAGCACCCGCCGCACCGCCCGCCGCGTCGGCTGACCGGGCCGAACCCGTCGGCATCGACCTGCTGCTCTCGCCGCCCGAACCCCGCGCGGGCTGGCGGCTGCTGCCCGCCCGTGTCGCGGCCATGTGCGCCGTCGAGCTGCAGAAGCTGCGGCACGACCGCACCGAGCTGTACACCCGCGCGGTCCAGCCCGCCCTCTGGCTGCTGATCTTCGGCCAGACCTTCACCCGGCTCCGGGCGATCCCCACCGACGGCGTCCCCTACATCGACTATCTGGCGCCCGGCATCATCGCCCAGTCCGCGATGTTCATCGCCATCTTCTACGGCATCCAGATCATCTGGGAGCGCGACGCCGGCGTCCTCAACAAGCTCCTCGTCACCCCGACCCCGCGGTCGGCCCTGATCACCGGCAAGGCGTTCGCGGCCGGGGTGAAGTCCCTGGTCCAGGCGGTCGTCGTGATCCTCATCGCCGCGGTGCTGGGCGTTGCGCTGACCTGGAACCCGCTCAAGCTGCTCGGCGTCGCCGCGGTCGTCGTCCTCGGATCGGCGTTCTTCTCCTGCCTGTCGATCACCATCGCCGGCATCGTCCTCAACCGTGACCGGCTGATGGGCTTCGGGCAGGCCATCACGATGCCGCTGTTCTTCGGCTCCAACGCCCTGTACCCGCTGTCCGTGATGCCGGGCTGGCTCCAGGCGGTCAGCAAGGCCAACCCGCTCAGCTACCAGGTCGACGCCCTGCGCGGCCTCCTCCTCGGCACCCCCGCGCACCTCGCGCTCGACTTCGCCGTCCTGCTGGTGGCCGCCGTGCTCGGCATCACCGCGGCCTCCTCGCTGCTGGGCCGACTGGCCCGCTGATCCCGGCCCGCCGATCTTGGTGCGGAACGTGATGTGCGGCACGTGGGTGAACACGGTCGCCGGGCCAGAAAGCGGATTCTTCCTGCCCACGGCTTGATCGGTGATCAAGGGGGCGAATGGGCTGGCCACAGCGCATTCTGCTCATTTGACAGTGCACTGAGCGCAAAGATAGGAAGCAGCTCTCTGGGTCGAGAGGTGGATTGTGTACGAGCCGAACGTGGTCGGGGACTGGCACGAGTACGACGAGCATGCCGGTCTGCGTGTCCGCGTCCACTGCCTGGAGTCCGCCGAGCCGCCGCGCGGGCGGGACGACGCCGCCGAGGGGCTGACGTACTTCAGGGTCCGCGTCACCGTCGAGAACCGCGGCGAGAGGCACCTCGGCATCCACCTCGAGGACGGCCAGATCGACGTGCGGATCGGCCGGGACGGGGAGGCCGCGTTCATCGACTGGCGCAACTCGCAGTTCATCGAGGGCTTCGACGTCTACCCGCTGCGCCGGGCCACCGCCGTGCTCTACGCCGCCGGCCCCGAGGCGAGCCTGAGCCAGGTCGATGTGCAGATCCAGCTGCGCGTCGAGGAGGAGTGGGCCGACCGTCGGCTGTGGACCGGCGGCCTCGGCCTCCAGGAGGGTTCCGTCGGCGCCCACGCCGCCACCCTGCGGGACGGCCTCGCGCTCCAGGTGAGCAACTTCCTGCGCGACCAGGCCGAAGAGGGCACCGCCTGACGCGCGAGCGCCGACCCGCCGGATGACACAGGTTCTCAGTGCGGGATGCCGTCGATCATCTCGCGGGCGCCCTGCCGCAGCAGGGCGACGGCGACCGACGTACCGAGCGTGGCGGGGTCCAGGCGGCCGGCCCGCTCGTGGGCGTTCAGCCGTGTCTTGCCGTCCGGGGTGAACACACAGGCGCGCAGCGACAGCTCGCCGCCGCGGTCCACGCGCGCGTACCCGGCGATCGGGCTGTTGCAGTGCCCCTGCAGGACGTGCAGGAACATGCGCTCGGCCGTGGCCTCCCGATAGGTGTCCGGGTCACCGAGGCCGCTGACCGCGTCGATGAGCTCCGTGTCGCCCTCCCGGCACTGCAGCGCGAGGATGCCCGCACCGATCGGCGGCATCATCACCTCGGGGGAGAGGACCTCGCTGATCACGTCGGTGCGGCCGATGCGTTCGAGGCCGGCCAGCGCGAGCAGCAGCGCGTCCGCCTCACCGGCGGCAAGCTTCTCCAGCCGCCGGTTGGCGTTGCCGCGGAACGGCACGCACTCCAGGTGCGGGTGGGTGGCGGCCAGCTGGGCGACCCGGCGCACCGAGGAGGTGCCGATCCGGGTCCCGGCCGGCAGCTCGTCCAGCGTGAGCCCACCGGGGTGGATGAGGGCGTCCCGGATGTCGTCCCGCTTCAGGAACGCGGCGAACGTCGTCCCCGCGGGCAGCGGACGGTCGGCGGGGACGTCCTTGACGCAGTGCACGGCGAGATCGGCCTCGCCCGCCAGCAGAGCGGCGTCGACCTCCTTGGTGAACGCGCCCTTGCCCTCGACCTTGGACAGATCGCCCATCCACTTGTCACCGGTCGTCTTCACGGGCACGACCTCGGTGCGCACACCCGGGTGCAGGACCGCCAACTCGGCGCGGACACGCTCCACTTGGGCGAGTGCCATCGGCGAGTCGCGGGAGACGATACGGATCAGTTCAGGGACGGACATGCGGACACGATAGACCGTCACCGCCCCGCGTCCGCACGGTAGTGCCCCATTCGCGCCCGCCCCTTGCCGCCCGCGCGCCGCAGCGGAAGGCCGAGCACCGCGAGCGCCCCCACCGTCAGCAGCCCTCCGACCAGGAACGTGCCACGCACCCCGGCCGAGGGCAGCAGCGCACCGCCGAGCAGCGCACCGGCGGCGATGCCCAGGTTGTAGGCGGCGGAGTTGGCGGCGAGCGCGGTCTCGGTGCGGCCCGGCGCCACCTGGAGCACCCGGCTCTGTGTCGCCATGAAGGCGGATGCCACCGAGGCACCCAGCAGCATGATCAGCACGACGCTCGCCACCGGGACGTGACCGGTCGCCCAGAGGCCGAGGAGCGCCACCGCCTGGGCTGCCACCGGCACGGCCAGCGTGGCCCGTGGGTAGCGCTCGAGGAGCGGCCCGGCCACCATGACCCCGGCGAGCGCCGCCCCGCCGAAGGCGAACAGCACCGCGCTCACCGCGTCCTCGCCGAGTCCGCTCACCTCGTCGAGGAAGGCGACGACGTAGGTGAAGGCGGCGAAGGCACCGGTCACCGACAGGGCGGTCACGGTCAGCACCACGCGGAACCCGCGCCGGTCGGGAGCCGCGCCGTACGCGGAGTGGCCGTCCTCCGGGCGGGACGACGGCAGCAGCACACCGATGGTCACGAGCGAGACGAGCGCCAGCACGCCGAGCAGCGCGAACGGCGTCCGCCAGCCGGTGTGCCCGCCCAGCCAGGTCCCGGCCGGAACCCCGGCCACCGTGGCCAGGGAACCGCCGACCGACAGCAGACCGATGACCCGCCCCCGCCGCTCCGGAGGGAACAGACCGACCGCGACCGGCCCCATCACCGCCCAGAACACCGCCTGCGTCAGCGCCGTCGCCACCCGCGCCGCCAGCAGCACCCCGTAGGACATCCCGCCGAGCGCCGACACCCAACTCGCCACGGCGAGCAGCCCCAGCAGCCCCGCCAGCAGATACCGGCGAGGCACGGACCGCGTGGCATGGGCAAGGGGCAGCGACACGACGGCCACGGTCAGGCCGTACCCGGTGACCAGGGCGCCCACGGCCGCCAGTGACACTCCCAGGTCGTCCGCCATGAGCCCGAGCAGGCCGACCGGCAGGTTCTCGGTGGTGTTGAAGGTGAACGCCGCCAGCATCAGCGCCGCGACGACGGCGGCACGCCGCCAGGGAGCCGGACCTACGCTGCCCATCCAACCGCCTTTCCGACAGGGGGAGTCGGGGCAAGCGTGCGGGGGTGCGGCGGACGCCTCTACTCTTTCGATCCAGGACGAATCATTCGCGGAAGAATCCTTGGGGCTCACGACGGGGGGACGTCATGCCGCTCGCCCTGCACCTCGGCACCGACGACCTCACGCGCTGCCGGTTCGCGATCTCCCCGCTGTGCCAGACCCACGAGGCACTGCGCATGCTGCGCCGACCTTCCCGGCACGGCTACCACCAAGGCTGGCTGCGTCGGGTACGCCGTACGGTGGCCGGCCTCGACCTGTCACCGCTGTGGCTGTTCGTCCCACCCCCGGGCGGCTACACCCCCGACTTCCTCGGCCCGCCCCCGCAGGAGCCGTACCCCTCCTTCGACGACGAGCTGGCCCGCCTGCGTGCCACCGACCCTGCCCTGGCGCACGCCGAGATGACCCGTTCCCTGGCCTGCACCCCGGGTCTCGCCGAGTCACCGCAGGGGCGTGCCGCGCTCGACGACCCCGCCGCCACCGTGCGGCGCCTGGCCGACCTCACCGAACGGGCCTGGCACGCCCTGCTCGCCCCGGACTGGCCGCGTCACCGTGCCGTCCTGGAGGCCGACATCGCGCACCGCTCGCGCGAGGCGGCGGACGGCGGCCTCGACGCGCTGCTCACCGGGCTGCATCCGGCCGTCGACTGGGTCGACCACACCCTCACCCTGCGCAGGTACGGCGACGTGCCGGACGCCCAACGACCGGACGGCAGAGGTGTGTTGCTCATGCCGAGCGTGTTCGTGTGGCCGGACGTGGTGAGCGGCTTCGCGCGGCCCTGGCAGCCCACGGTCATTTACCCCGCGCGGGGCATGGGCCGCCTCCATACCGCTCCCGCGCCGCGTCCGCCGCAGGCGCTCGCCCGGCTGCTCGGCCACCAGCGCGCGGCCGTCCTCGCCGGACTCACCACGCCGTCCTCGACGACGGACCTGGCCCGCCGCCACGGCCTGGCCCCCTCGACGGTGTCCGCCCACCTGTCGGTCCTGCGGGAGGCGGGCCTGCTGGTGTCCCGGCGGCAGGGCCACTACGTGCTGTACGGGCGAACGGCTCTGGGCGACGCCTTGTCCGACGGGGACGTCAGACCAGAGGCCGGCTGATCTCGACCGCCCGCAGCGCGGCCGCGAGGGCGAGGTCGTCACCGATGTCCAGGGCCGTGTCGGTGAGCTTGATGACGTGCTCGTCGCCGTGGGCGAGGGCCTTCTCCAGGACCTCCTCGGCCGTCAGTCGCGCCGGCGGTACATAGGCGACCGGTTCGACCGGCCCGTACATCGCCGTCACGGCGGCGGAGGCCGTCCAGGCCGCGTGCAGGCTCGGCACCCATTGGTCGCGGGGCAGTGAATCCAGGGTGCGCAACACGGCGTTGGGTGCCGTCGCCGCGTGCACGAGCATGGTCGGCTCGCCGTGGCCGTGGGTGGCGTAGCGGTGGGTCGCGGCCCGGA
Organism: Streptomyces sp. cf386; assembly: GCF_900103585.1. Classification (GTDB taxonomy): domain Bacteria; phylum Actinomycetota; class Actinomycetes; order Streptomycetales; family Streptomycetaceae; genus Streptomyces. The sequence continues at coordinate 167,409 of NZ_FNHV01000019.1, read as the reverse complement.
CGAGCTCGGCGAGGCGGTCCTTCGCGGTGTCCGGGTCGGTCACGTCGCCGGCCCAGACGGGCAGCCGGCGTACGGCGGCCAGACGGGTGCGGAATCCCACGTGCCCGGGATCGATCGCCGGTACGGCGTCCAGGGCCTCCGTGGCGGTCGGCGCGCCCGGCAGCGCGGCGACGCCGGCGACGGGCTGGTGGCGCGCCGCCCAATAGCCCAGCGCGTGCGCGAGTTCGGTCAGCCGGGGCCCGTTCTCGCCCGCCTGGAGGGCGCGTACGGCGTGGCCGACCCGGATGACGGTGTGCGTGGCGCCGCCGTACATCCCGGGCAGCAGACGCGGCCACCACTCGGCGAGAACGCTCCTCCAGGGACGGTCGGCGAGAGCGCGGGAGTAGTGGTCGGTCCAGTCGGTGATGCGGCGCGGATCGCCCAGCGCCGAGGCCCAGTTGGCGTCGGTGACGGGGGCGACGCGGTCGGGGAAGTCCTCCAGCCTGTCGCGGTAGAGGTCCAGCCAGTGGTGGACGGCCCCCGCCCGACCGTGCGCGGCGAGGGCTTCGACGACCATGGGGGCGTGGTTGGACAGCCAGCCGTCTCGTTCCGGGCCGGATGCGTGGAGGCGTTCCAGGGCTTCTTCGAGGTGCCCGCTCGTGGTGTTCGTCAAGCTCATGTCCATGAACGGGACGCTATGCGGCCTGCCGGTGGGAGGGGATCGGGCGCGGGACGGAAGCCGGACGTGCCCGGGTCCTAGGTCCCGCGCCCGATCGCCCTACCGACTCAGGCGTTGGGGTCGAACGCGATCCCCGAGGGCTTCGCCGACGCCAGGTGATTCGCGAAGTTGGCGTCCTTCAGACCGAAGTTGGCGCTGCCGAAGTTGTAGGCGACCAGCTTGTCGCGCACGCCCGACGGGTAGCCGTTCCAGCCGACCAGCGGTGGGTACTGCCAGGTGCCCTTGTGGTTCTCCGGCGGCTCGTCGTTGGAGCCCGCGAGCCGGAAGCAGTGCGTGCTGACGCCGTCCTTGTGGTACACGATCTTCGCGTGCGTGCCGTCGAAGCGCACCGAGGACGCGGGGCTGATCGTGAACGAGCCGTGGTTGGACGTCGAGACGTACTGCACCGCGTTGTTCTGCACCCACACCACGACGTGCTCCCAGTCGTGCCGGTGCCCGCCGATGCTGCTGTTCGCTATCGCCTGGTCCTTCTCGAAATACAGGCCGTACATGTAGGCGCACCAGCCGTTGTTGCACTTGTAGCGCGAGTACCCGTTGGTGTTGTCCAGGTCCGAGGCGTCACGGCAGTCGCCGCTGAGCGAACCGGTCGGGTTCAGGCCGCCGTTGACGGTTCCGTCGGGGCCGATGGCGGGCGTGGAGTAGCAGCCGTCCGTGTCGTAGTCGTAGGCGGGCTGGTACGTCTGCTCGGCCGCCTCGGCGTTGGCGGGCAGCGCCGCGGGCGGGGCCGCGAAGGCGGTGCTGGGGAAGGCGATGACGAGCGCGGCGGCACCGGCCAGACCGGTGATCCAGCGCTTTCGGTGCATGCGGGACGACTGTGACGACACTGCGTCCTCCTCCTGATTTCGGGCGCAGCCAACGGCTGTGGGGGGAAAGGCAGTTCAGGATCCTGGCTTTTCACTTCCGTGCCAAGAGCCACGGACGTACCAGCGGTAACGATCAGCGCAACTCTTGGCGTGAAGCGGTGAATCAGGCGCCGTCGTCCGGGATATCGGCCGCCGACTCCTCCGGTGTCAGGTCGGGCCTCAGTCGCAGCCAGGACGGCTGGCGCAGCAGCCCGGACCGGGTGCGGACGCTGTAGCGGACCTCGCCGACCAGCCGGGGCCGCACCCAGTGCGCGCCCGACACACGCGGAACGGGGTCAAAGGGGCAGGTGTCCGTCTCGGACGCCCGCAGCAGCTCGGCCAGTTGTGTCCGCTCGGCCTCGCTCCAGCCGGTGCCCACATTGCCGACGTACCGCAGCCGTCCCGCCGCGCGCTGCCCGACCAGCACCGAGCCCGGGAGGCCGGTGAGCCGTCCCTTGCCGGGCAGCCAGCCCCCGACGACGACATCCTCGGTGCGCATGTTGCGGATCTTGATCCAGGCGCGGGAGCGCACCCCGGGCTCGTACACCGAGTCCAGCCGCTTGCACACCAGCCCCTCCAGCCCGTGGTCGCGCGTCGCTTGCAGGGCCTCGGCGCCGTGTCCGACCAGCGCGGCCGGCGTCGACCAGTACGGCCCGGAGAGGCGCAGAGCCTCCAGCCGTCCACGGCGTCGGCTGTAGGGCACCGGGACGACGGAGCGGCCGGCCAGGTGCAGCACGTCGAACAGCACCAGATGGACGGGCGTCTGCGCCGCCATCCGCGCGGCCCGGGCGGGCGAGTGCGCAAGGCCCATACGGGACTGCAGCAACTGGAAGTCGGCGCGGCCCTGTTCGTCCAGCGCCAGGATCTCCCCGTCCAGGACGGCGGGCGTGGTGCCCAGCGCCCGCCCCAGCGGCCGCAGTTCGGGATAGGCGGCCGTGATGTCCTCGCCGGAGCGGGCGCGCAGCAGCAGGCCGCCGTCCCCGTCCAGGTAGACGACCGCACGCTGGCCGTCCTGCTTGGTCTCGTACGCCCAGCGGGCGTCCTGGGCCGCGGGCGGCAGGGTGCCGGGCGTGGCGAGCATGGGAGGGATCAGCGGCAGGCTCACGGGTCAGTTGTCGACGGCCTCGCCCACCGCCACGCGCCCTTGCCGCGGTTTTCCCCTGAACGGCGGCCGTGGCGCTTTTCGTTCGAGGGGGAGCGTGACCTCAGGTGTCCGCGTTCGGCGGCACGGCCCGCACCAGACCCGACTGATAGGCCATCACCACGAGTTGGGCGCGGTCACGGGCACCCAGCTTCGTCATGGCGCGGTGGACATGGGTGCGCACGGTCAGCGGGCTGACGAAGAGCTTCTCGGCGATCCCGTCGTTGGAGTGCCCCTCGGCCACCCAGGCCATGACCTCCCGTTCGCGGGCGGTGAGGGCGGCGAGGTCCTCGGGCGCGGCCGACTGCGAGCTCTCGGCGGGCGACGCCAGGAACCGCGTGATCAGCGTGCGGGTCGCGGTGGGGGAGAGCAGGGACTCGCCGGCGGCCACGGTCCGGATGCCGTCGAGCAGCACGTCCGCGGTGACGTCCTTGCCGAGGAAGCCGCTCGCCCCGGCCCGCAGCGCCCGCGCGACGTACTCGTCGATCTCGAACGTGGTGAGGATCAGCACGCGCACCGCCGCGAGGTCCGGGTCGGCGCAGATCGCGGACGTGGCGGCCAGCCCGTCGGTGCCGGGCATGCGGATGTCCATCAGGACCAGGTCGGGGCGGTGATCCCGGGCGAGGGTGAGCGCCTCGGCGCCGTCGGCGGCCTCGCCGACCACCTCCATGTCCGGGCAGGAGTCGATCAGGATCCGGAAAGTGGCCCGCAGCAGGGCCTGGTCGTCGGCGAGCAGTACACGGATCGTCATGAGCGGGGTTCTTCCGGTTCCGGAGGGGGCGGGTACAGCTTCCAGGGAACCGCCCGGCACGTCGTCGTACCTCTGCCGACATTCGCCGGTACTCGGAACGCAGTACGCGCCACGGGCAAGGTCATCCCCGAGGGGGAGCGGGACCCGTCCTCACCACACGCACGGCAGCTCCACCTCGACGACCGTCGGCCCGCCGACCGGGCTGGACATCCGCACCGTCCCGTCGAGCGCCGCGACCCGGCGGCGCATCCCCAGCAGCCCCGAACCGTTCGACTCGTCCGCCCCGCCCCGGCCGTCGTCGGCCACCTCGACCCGCAGCCCGCGCCGCATCCGGGCGATCCGGACCAAGGCCGTCGGCGAGCCGCTGTGCTTGGCGACGTTGGTGAGGGCCTCGGCCACCACGAAGTAGGCGGCCGCCTCCACCGCCGCGGGCGCCCTCGGCCCGTCGTCCTCCAGCTCCACCACGTCCACGGCCACCCGCAGCCCGCTGCCGGCGGCCAGCGCGCGCACGGCCCCGACCAGGCCGCGGTCGGTCAGGATCGGCGGGTGGATGCCGCGGACCACCTGCCGCAGCTCCGCCAGCGCCTCCTCGGTCTGTGCCTGGGCGTCGTCCAGCAGCTTGCGAGCGGCGTCCGGATCGCGGTCGTAGGCACGCTTGGCGAGCCCGATCCGCATGGACAGCGCCACCAGCCGGGCCTGCGCGCCGTCGTGCAGGTCCCGCTCGATACGGCGCAGTTCGGCGCCGTGCGCGGCGATCGCGTCGGCCCGGGTCGCACTCAGCTGCTCGACCCGGGCCGCCAGCAGCGCCTTCGGGGAGGGCCTGAGCAGCGCGGTCGACCAGCGTGCCTCCAGGTCGGCCAGGCGCACGATCCACGGCAGGACGACGGCCCGGCGGCGCAGCAGCCCGCAGCTCACGCCGTCGACGACGAGCCCGACCGGCCACAGCGGCAGGGCGAGGAAGAGCAGCGCGCCGTACACGTAGTAGGCGGCCATCCAGCGCAGATCGGTGAGCGTGCCGGGGTCGCGCACGGCCGTGCGCAGCCGCTCGGTCAGCGGCCCGTCGAGGGCCCGGTACGCCTCGGGGATCTCCCGCCCCGTCCAGGCGGTGGTCAGGCGGCGCTTGGCCCCGGCGATCCGCCGGAGGAGCAGCACCGTCTCGGGCAGCAGCCAGCAGCCGATCACCGCCACGGTTCCGATGGCGGTGATCAGCAGCACCGTGATGAAGAGGTACATCCCGAAGGCCATCGCGGCGGCGACCGTCAGATGGGCCGTCGCACGCCCGGCCTGTCGCACCGTCGCCCGCATGCCCCGCACGCTAGGCGACCGGGGTGCCGTGCGCGGGGGTGCGGGCACCCGGGGTGCAGGTGTAGCCCGCTCCACCATGTTCACACTTCTTTCAATCAAGTGACTTAGATTGTAGGTGTGCGCACCGCGACGGCTCGAGGGACTGGCCGTCGCGGGGAATCGGCAAAGTCCCGGTGCGGTGGTGATCATGGCAGGCAGGACCCTGCGGGAGGAGCAGGTCAACGCGACCCGGGAGCTGCTCCTGACCGCGGCCGAGCGGCTCTTCGCCGAACACGGCGTGTACGCGGTCTCCAACCGCCAGGTCAGCGAGGCCGCCGGACAGGGCAACAACACGGCGGTCGGCTACCACTTCGGCACCAAGGCCGAGCTGGTCCGTGCCATCGCCCGCAAGCACGCCACGCGCATCGAGGAGATCCGCGCCCGCCTCGTCGCCGACCTGGCCGACCCCGACGACGTACGCGGCTGGGTGGACTGTCTGGTCCGCCCGGCGCTCGAACACCTCGCCGCGCTCGGCAGCCCCACCTGGTACGCGCGGTTCTGCGCGCAGGTCGTCTCGGATCCGGCCCTGCACCGGATCATGGTCGAGGAGGCCCTCACCGCCCCGTCGCTGCAGAAGATCATCGAGGGCCTGAACCGGTGCCTGCCCGACCTCCCGGCCGAGGTCCGTGCCGAACGCGGCGAGATGGTCCGCCATCTGATCGTCCACGTGGCCGCCGAGCGCGAGCGCGCCCTCGCCGAGCACACCCCCACACCGCGGTCCAGCTGGGACGACGCCGCCACGGGCCTGGCCGACGCGGTCGTCGGCATGTGGCTGGCACCCGTCACACCGGGCCGCTGAGGCCCCCGCGCCAGGAGTACGAAGGAGTACGACCGTGCAAGCCACCCTCGGTCAAGGCCGCTGCGGCGGCGCCGGACGGGGCGGGTTATGAGCCCCCGTCAGACGGCCCCGCCCGTGGGCGGAGCCCTGCGTTCCGCGCGGAGCGCCCCTCGTCCCGCGGCCGTTCCCGCCCATGACAACCCCGCCCTTCAGCGCGCCGCCCTCGCCCGGGGCGCCGGGCAGCACATCCTGATCGTCGCGGGCGAGCCCGACCTCGCCGAGCTGCTCTCGACCACCCTTGAGCTTGCGGGCTACCGCATCAGCCTGAGCCGCACGGGTGCCGAGGCGCTGGCGCGGGTCGCCGAACACCACTTCGACCTGGTGGTCTTCGACACCACGTTGCCGGACATGGCGCACTTCGGCCGGGAGCGCCGCCCCACGCTCCCGTACCGGCCGCCCGTCCTGCTCCTCACCGAGTACGACGCGCTGCACCGGCTCGTGCCCGCACTCGGCCCGGGGGAGCGGGACTACGTCACCAAGCCGTTCCGGGTGGCCGAAGTCCTCACCCGGATCCAGGTACTGCTCCGCGGCACCCGCCCCGGCCCGCCCAGGAGCAACCCCCTGCAGTACGGCGACCTCGCGCTGGACGACACCGTGTGCCGGGCGACGCGCGGGACGCGGGCCCTCGACCTCACGCCCGCGGAGTACCGGCTGCTGCGCCATCTCCTGGTCAACGCGCACCGGGTGCTGTCCAAGGAGCAGATCGGCCGCTACGTCTGGGGCGACCACCGCGGCGACAACGCGATCGAGCAACTCGTCTCCCGCCTGCGCCGCAAGGTCGACCGGGACGGCCCGGCGCTGATCCACACGCGCCGGGGCTTCGGGTACTGGCTGGGGCGGGTCGACATCGATTCCTGACCCACAGCGATGCAAACAAGGGCGTCACCGGGATTTACTCGGGGGCGCCCTTCGTCGTGGGGTGGCCCCGGGGCGGTCGGTCGTAGAGTGCCGCCAACCCGCCTGCGATAAAGGCCGGTTAAGCTCGCCGCTGTGATCTGGGTCACGTCAGCATCCTGTCAGGAAACTGACCGGAAGGCGTCAGACCCCTCTGTTTGCATGTGCTCATCGAGGCCGATCCCCCCACCCGAGGAGCACCATGGCCGACACCGCGACCGGCATCGCGCCCCAGGCGCAGGACGCCGCCCCCGAGTTCCCGATGCCCCGGCAGTCCCGCTGCCCCTTCGACCCCCCACCCGCGCTCAAGGACCTCCAGGAGCAGGGGCCCCTCACCAAGGTGCGGCTGTGGGACGGCAGCGAGCCCTGGCTCGTGACCCGGTACGCCGAACAGCGCGCCATCCTGGGCGACCCGCGCGTCAGCGCCGACACCGACCAGCCCGGCTACCCGACCAAGGCCAGCCCCGAGGCGGGCGAGGGCAAGCTCAGCTTCATCATGATGGACGACCCCGAGCACGCCCGGCTGCGCCGGATGGTGACGGCGCCGTTCGCCATCAAGAAGGTCGAGGCGCTGCGGCCCGCCGTGCAGCGCATCGTGGACGGCCTGATCGACGACATGCTGGCCGGTCCCGGCCCGGTGGACCTCGTCGACGTGTTCGCGCTGCCGATCCCCTCGCTGGTCATCTGTGAGCTGCTGGGCGTGCCGTACGAGGAGCACGAGTTCTTCCAGGAGCACACCAAGACCATGGTCCGTACGACCGCCACGCCCGAGGAGCGGGGTGTGGCAACCCGTGAGGTCGCCGGCTACCTGGCCGGACTCCTGGGCAAGCGGCTCGCCGAGCCGAAGGACGACCTGCTCTCCAGCATCGCCGGACGCATCACCGCCGGTGAACTCACGCACCAGCAGGCGACCGAGATGGCCCTGCTCCTGCTGATCGCGGGCCACGAGACCACCGCCAACATGATCGCGCTCGGCACTCTCGCCCTCCTTCAGCACCCCGACCAGCTCGCCCTGCTGCGCGAGACCGACGACCCGAAACTCGTCGCCTCCGCGGTCGAGGAACTCCTGCGCTACCTGCACATCACCCACCTGGGCCGGCGCCGGGCGGTCACCGAGGACATCGAGATCGGCGACCAGGTGATCAAGGCCGGCGAGGGCGTCATCATGGTCAACGAGATCGGCAACCGCGACCCCGAGGTCTTCGCCGACCCCGACCGCCTCGACATCACCCGCGACGCCCGCCGCCACGTCGCCTTCGGCTTCGGCGTCCACCAGTGCCTCGGCCAGCCGCTGGCCCGCATGGAACTCCAGGTCGTCTACGGCACCCTCTACAAGCGCATCCCGACGCTGAAGCTCGCGTGCGCCCTGGAGGACGTCCGGTTCAAGACCGACGCGTTCATCTACGGCGTCCACGAACTGCCCGTGACCTGGTGACGGCTTCCGCACCCTCCCCGCACGACCAACCGACAACCATGCGTGACGAAGGGAAACCGACCATGAAGGTGGAGCTGGAAGCCGACAAGTGCGTCGCGTCCGGGCAGTGCGTGCTGGCCGCCATGGACGTGTTCGACCAGGACGACGACGGCATCGCGATCCTGCTCGACGAGCAGCCCGCCGCCGAACATCTCGACGGCGTGAAAGAGGCCGTGGCGATCTGCCCGGCCGCCGCCATCCGGCTGGTGGACCAGTGAGGCGCATCGTCGTCGTGGGCGCCTCGGCCGCGGGGCTCGCCGCGGCCGAGACGCTCCGCCGAGAGGGCTACGACGGCACGCTCACCCTCGTAGGCGACGAACCGCTCGCCCCGTACGACCGCCCGCCCCTGTCGAAGCAGGTGCTGTCCGCCGAGTGGGAGCCCGCGCGGCTGGCCCTTCGCACCCCCGACGACCTGGCCGGACTCGGCCTGGACCTGCGGCTCGGTGTGGCCGCCACGGGCCTTCGACTCGCCGACAGTGCGGTGGAGTTGGCGGACGGCTCGACGGTGCCGTACGACGGGCTCGTCGTGGCCACCGGGGTGCGGCCGCGCCGGCTGCCCGGCGAGGGCGGGCATGTGCTGCGCACCCTGGACGACGCGGTGCGGCTGCGGGACCGGCTGACACCGGGGCGGCGGCTGGTCGTGGTCGGCGCCGGGTTCCTCGGCGCCGAGGCCGCCGCCGTCGCCTGGCGGCTCGGCTGCGAGGTCACGCTTCTCGAACCCGCCCCGGTGCCGCTGGCCCACGCCGTCGGCGCGGAGGTCGGCGAGATGCTGACCCGGGCCCACCTTGAGCGGGGCGTGAACCTGCGCTGCGGGGTCACCGTGACCGAGGTGACCGGGGACGGTGTGCGCCTCGCCGACGGTGAACTGATCGAGGCCGACGAGGTGTTGGTCGCGGCAGGCTCGCTCCCCAACACCGACTGGCTCGACGGCAGCGGGCTCGCCGTCGGCGACGGCGTGGTCTGCGACCAGTACTGCGAGGCCGCGCGGAACGTGTACGCCGCCGGTGACGTCGCCCGCTGGCACAACCCCCTGTTCGGGCAGTCGATGCGGATCGAGCACCGCACCAACGCCGCCGAACAGGGCATGGCAGCCGCGCGCAACCTGCTCGCAGAGCCCGAGGCCCGCAAGCCGTTCGCGCCGGTGCCGTACTTCTGGTCCGACCAGTACGACATGAAGATCCAGGCCTACGGGTACCTGCGCGGCCACGACGAAGTCGCTGTAGTGGAGGGCGACTTGGCCGAGGGCCGCTTCGTGGCCGCCTACCGCACGGGCGACCGGCTCACCGGCGCGCTGGCCGTGGGGATGCCGCCGAAGGCGATCCGGCAGTGGCGGCAGGCCATCGCGAAGGGCGCGGGCTGGGACGAGGCCGTGGCGTCCAGGTCGCCCGCCGCGGCCGTGCCGGGCGCGGTGGGCACGGCGGGCGCCTGACGTGTCCCGCGCCGACGGCCCGGCGGACGTGCAGGTCCGCCGGGCCGCCGGTGTGGGTCAGCGGGCGATGCGGATGCGGGTGACCTGGTCCTCGCCGCCGGCGCCCGCGCCGGACTTGTCGAGGACGTACGCCGTGCCGCCCTCCACCTCGACATGGTTGGGGTTGGCGCCGGTGGTGACCGTCTCGACGGCCGAGCCCGTGCGGGGGTCGACGACCGTGACGCTTCCGGCGGTGCGGTTGGCCACCAGGACCTTGCCCGTGCGGCCCTCGGCGGCCACGGACAGGGCACCCGCACCGGTGGCCACCGACTTCGTGACGACCCCCTTGTCGAGGTCGACGACGGATACGGTGCCGACGGTCTGGTCGGCCGTGTAAGCGGTACGGCCGTCGGCGGACAGCGCCACGGAGATCGGGCCGTCACCGGCCGGGAGGAACCGCGGGGTGTCCGACCGAGCGGAGACCTCGATGATTCGGTCGCCGCTCAGGTCGGAGGCGTAGACGGTCCCGGTGCGCTCGTTGACGGCGAGGCCCGCGGGCCCGGCGCCCTCGACGGTGACGCGCCGCTTCTCCTTCAGACTCCTGGAGTCGAAGGCGACGATGCTGCCGTCGCCGAACCCGCTGGCCCACACGGTGTTGTGCCGGTCGTCGACGACGATCTCGCGCGCGTGCGCCACGTTCGGGAGGGTGGCCAGGTGTGCGCCGGTCTTCTGGCTGTAGACGGCGACCGTGTTGTTGCGGGTGTTGGTCACCCAGACTCTGTTGTGCTCGTCGTCGACGGCGACGCCGTACACGGCCTCGCGGGCGCCGGTGGTGGCGTCGGTGACCGGCGGGGTGATCGTCTGCTCGACAGCCAGCGTGTCCGGGTCGACCTTCAGCAGGCTGGTGGTGGTGACCGGCGGTCGGCCCACGGTGACGGTGACCCACAGCGCGTCGCCCCGCTCGGAGTACGCCGACTGGTACAGGCCCCGGACCAGGGGCGCGGTCGTCACGGCCGAACCGGTGGTCCCGGCCGACGCGGTGCCCGCCGCGGTGAGGGCCACGGCGATCGCCGCCGCGACGGTGGTGCGGGTCGGTGAGGTCATCGTAAGTCAACTCCCATGTGTGATGGATCAGTTGGATGAACTGGGGCCTGTTCGGCCTGACCGGCGCTCACGGCGCCGGAGCTGTGAAGGGGGCGGGCGAGGTTAGGGTGACCTAAGTGAAGGAATCGTCCAGCCGTCCGGAGCCCGCCCGTATGCCCCTGCCCCCGCCGCCCGCGCAGGCCCCGCACCACCCGCCCCGCTTGGCGCGCCCTCACCCGGTGCCCCGCCTGAGCACGCCGGCGACGGCACTTCCCGGCCCGGGCGGCGTCGAGGAGTTCTGGGCCGACGTCCGGCGCCGCGGCACTCCGCTCGTGGGCCCGGACCCGCAGGGCGGCGCCGATCACCGGACCGTCACGTTCCTGTGGCGCGGCACCCCGGCCACCCGGGCCGTGCAGGTCGTGCCGAACAAACTCGGCGACCCGCGCGACCCCGAGGGCAACCTCATGGAGCGCGCCCCCGGCACGGACGTCTGGCACTGGACACTCCGCCTGCGTCATGACTGGCGCGGGTCGTACGACCTCTACGTCGACGAGGGCGACGGCCCCGATCCGGGAACCCCCGAGCGCTGGCAGTGGCAGCGCACCCGTCGTCGCCAGGACCCGTTCAACTCCCGATCCCTGCCGCATCGTTGGGACGGCGGGCCGGTCCCGTACGCCGAGCTGCCCGCCGCGCCGGACGCGGGGGACTGGCTCCCGCGACCGGGTGTCGAGCAGGGCACCGTCACCCGGCACGAAGTCGGGCACCGGCGTGTCTGGCTCTACCGACCGCCCGTCCCGGCGAGGGAATTGCCCGTCCTCGTCCTGCTCGACGGCGAGCACTGGCAGCCGCGGCTCGGCCTCTCGAACCTCCTCGACAACCTCATCGCCGACGGCCGTATCCCGCCCGTCACCGCCGTGCTGCCCGAGGCCGTGGACGAGGCCACCCGCTGGGCGGAGCTGTCCTGCCGCCCCGAGTACGTCGCCTTCCTCACGGACGAGCTGTTGCCCTGGGCGGCCGGACAACTGCCGGTGACCGAAGACCCGGCGCGCACCGTCATCGCGGGCCAGAGCCTCGGCGGACTCACCGCCGCCTACGCCGTCGTCTCGGCACCGCACCGCTTCGGCAACGCCCTCGTCCAGTCGGGCTCGTTCTGGTGGCCCGTCGGACCGGAAGCGGAGTGGCTGACCCGGGTCATCGCCGAGACGCCACGGCGCCCGGTGCGTTTCAGGCTCTCCTTCGGCGAGCAGGAGTGGGTGGCCCTGCCCGCGGCCCGCCGTCTGCGCGACACGCTCGCCGCCGCCGGCTATCACGACTCCTCCTACCGGGAGTTCAACGGCGGCCATGACTACCTCTGCTGGCGCACGGAACTGGCCGACGGCCTCGTGGCCCTGTTGGGGCGCTGACCACACAGGCCGCGGCCCAGCCGACCGGGACGTCGACATCGGCGAACCTCCACCCCGGAAGCTGCGCCGGGGCGTGTCCGGCCCCGACATGGACCTCCCGCAGGGCCCTCAGGGACAGACCCTCACCCGTCGCCTTGAAGTACGCCTCCTTGCGGGTCCAGCAGCGCGCGAAGGCACCGGCCCGGACCGCCGGGGGCATCCCCGTCAACTGCCGTTGCTCCGACGGATGCAGACCCCGGGAGGCCTCCTCGGCGAGCCGCGCCCCGGGGACCCGCTCGACGTCGACCCCGACCGGCTCGGTGGCGAGGCCCAGCAGGGCCAGCCCGCCCGAGTGCGAGACCGAGAAGTGCACCCCGGCCCCGGCGGGGCCGGCCATGGCGGGGCGGCCGTGCGGGTCGCCGCAGCCCGGGCAGGGCAGCCGGGCCAGCCGCACCGAGGCCGCCGGTACGCCCGTGTACGCGCTCAGCAGCCGGCGCAGGGCGCTGTGCGACGCCACATACAGCGCACGCTCGGCCGGCTTCCGCAACGCCGCCGCCCGCCGCTGTTCCCCCTCCTCCAGCAGGGAGATGTCCAGCGCGGCATCCGCGCCCGGGCCCCGCACGAGCCACAGCAGCGGTCCGCGCGACAGGTCCCGCGGGCACAGCCCCGGCCCGCGCACAAGCACCTGGGGAGCGATGGCCGTCGTCATTCCCGGTCCCCCTCCACCCGGCGCACGCACGCCTCGTGCGGGGCCGGTCCGCAGCGGACCTCCCAGCCGGTAGGCGCAGGCTGCCGCGTCATGCGTCGAACTCCTTCAGCCGGGCGGTGATGTGGGCCGCGATCTCGTCGAGGTGCCGGTCCCGCAGGAGCTGCGGATGGGTGCAGTCCAGGTCGTGGTTCTCGATCGCGCCGCCGACGTGCGGGTGCCAGGCCCGGCGGGTGAGCCAGTCCTCGGGGCGCGGGGCGGCGGCCGTGAAGAACAGCACGTCGCCCTCGAAGCGGCGGTGGTGGTGCTCGCGCATCAGGCGGGCGTGGTTCGGCACGATGTCGACGATCCGGGCGAGGGTGTGCTCGGACAGGCCCGCCAGCGGGCTGCCCGCGCGGCGCAGGGTGGCCAGCACGTCGTCGCGGGTGCGCTCGTGGGTGCGGTCGAAGCCGGCCATGCGCAGCACCGCGGTCAGCGCGTCGCCCTCCTCGGGCGCGGGCCGCTCCCGCCACTGCTCGGCCGGGAACGCGTCGAGCAGGGCGAGGAGTTCGACCGGCTCCCCGGCGTCCTGGAGCAGGACGGCCACGGTGTGCGCGAGGACCCCGCCGACCGACCAGCCCAGCAGCCGGTACGGCCCGTGCGGGCGGACCTCGCGGATCTGCCGGACGTAGTCCTCGGCCTCCTCCTGGAGGGTGCGCGGCAGCGGCTCGTCACCGACCAGGCCGCGCGCCTGGATGCCGTACACCGGCTGCCCGGGACCGAGCCGCGCGGACAGCCCCGCGTAGCACCAGGCGATACCGCCCGCCGGGTGGACGGCGAACAGGGGCGGCCGGTCTCCCTCGGCGCGCAGCGGCAGGACGACGTCGAGCGCGTCCCCCGACGCGGGTCCCGTGGCCTGAAGCCGGGTGGCCAGCGCGGCCGGTGTCGGCGCCTCGAAGAGCGAGCCGATGGTCAGCTCGACACCGAACTCCTCCCGCACGCGCGCCACCAGCCGCACCGCGAGCAGCGAGGTGCCGCCCAGGTCGAAGAACGCGTCGTCGGGACCGACCTGCTCGACGCCGAGCACCTGCGCGAACAGCAACGTCAGGGCTTCCTCGCGCGCGGTGGCCGGGCGCCGGGCGCCCTCGCCGCCGGCGAAGACCGGGGCGGGCAGCTCACGGCGGTCCAGCTTGCCGTTGGGACTCAGCGGGAACGCGTCGAGCGCGACGACCGCCGCCGGGACCATGTGCTCCGGCAGTTCGCGCGTCACGGCGGCACGTACGGCGGCGGGGTCCGCGCCGCCCGTCACATAGCCGACGAGCCGGTCCTCCAGCACCAGCGCGCAGGCACCGTCGACGCCCGGCTGCGCTGCCAACGCCGCCTCGATCTCCCCGAGTTCGATGCGCTGGCCGCGCAGCTTCACCTGGTGGTCGGTCCGGCCCAGGTACTCGACCTCGCCCCACTGCGTCCAGCGGGCCAGGTCACCCGTCCGGTACATGCGGGTGCCCGCCGGACCGAAAGGGTCGGCCACGAACCGGGTCGCCGTCAGCTCGGCACGGTTCAGATAACCGTCGGCCAACTGCACGCCCGCCAGATACAGTTCGCCCGGCACACCGGGCGGGCAGGGCTGCAGAGCCGCGTCGAGGACGTACAGCCGGGTGTTCCACACCGGCCGCCCGATCGGCACCGGTCCCGAGTCCGCCGGATCGCAGGCGTGGTGGCTGACGTCGACGGCGGCCTCGGTCGGTCCGTAGAGGTTGTGCAGCTCGACGCCCGGCAGCGTGCGGGCGAAGGCCTTCGCGGTCTCACGGGGCAGCGCCTCACCGCTGCAGAACACCTGGCGCAGGGGGCCGCCGCACCCGGCCGCGTGCGGCTCCGCCAGGAAGACCTGGAGCATCGACGGCACGAAGTGGCAGGTGGTGACCGCCTGTTCACGGATCAGCCGGGCCAGATAGGCGGGGTCCTTGTGACCGCCCGGCTCGGCGACGACCAGCGCCGCCCCCTCGCGCAGCGGCCAGAAGAACTCCCACACCGACACGTCGAACGACGACGGCGTCTTCTGCAGCACCCGGTCCCCGGCCGTCAGCCGGTACTCGTGCTGCATCCACCGCAGCCGGTTGTCGATCGCCCCGTGCGGGACGACGACGCCCTTCGGGCGGCCCGTGGAACCCGACGTGTAGATGACGTAGGCGGGATGGGCGGGCGTCAGCGCCCGCCCCGGATTCACCCAGGGACACGCCGACACATCCAGCCCGTCCAGCACGACCAGCGGCGTCCCGGTGTCCTGAGGGAGACGGCCCGCACGGTCGGTGACCGCACACACCGGCGCCGCGTCCTGGAGCATGTACGCCAGCCGCTGCGCCGGGTAGTCCGGGTCCAGCGGCAGATACGCGGCACCCGCCTTCAGTACCGCCAGCAGCGTGACCACCAGCTCCGTCGAGCGCGGCACGGAGACCGCCACCAGCGCTCCCGGCCCGGCTCCCAGCGACCTCAGGTGGTGGGCCAACTGGTTGGCCCGCGTGTTGAGTGCGGCGTACGTGAGTGTCGTGTCCCCGTGGATCAGCGCCGGGGCGTGCGGGGTCCGTGCGGCGCGCGATTCGATCGGGCCGATCAGGGTGGTCGGCGGCAGGGCGCGATCCGTGCGGTTGAACTCATGGAGGACCAGGGCCCGTTCGTCCGGGGTCGCGATGCCGTGGACGGCGAGCGGCAGCTGCGGGTCGGTCTGCGCCAGCCGCTCCAGCAGCCGCACGAACCGTTCCTGGTGCGCGGCCAGTTCGGAGTCGTCGTACAGGGCGGGATTGCCGTCGTGGTCGATGCGCAGGCCGCGGCCGTCGGCGCGGTCGTACACGTTGACCGTCAGGTCGTCGACAGGGCCCGCGGACAGGTTCCGGGCCCGGGCCGGCGCGCCCGCGAAGTCGACGCCGTAGTCGAACGGCATGACATTGACCAACGGGCCCACCAGGCCCCGCAGTTCACCGAGCAGACCGAGGTCGCGGCGGATGTCCTCGTACCGGTAGCGCTGGTGGCGGCGCACCTCGCGGATGCCGAGTACCACCTGGCGCACCAGCTCCGCGAAGCTCGCCTCCGGTGCGGCCGTCAGCCGCAGCGGCAGCACGTTCATGACCATGCCGGGCACACGCAGGGCCACCGAGCCCATGCGGCCCATCATCGGCAGGCCCAGCACCACGTCGGACCGGTCGATGGCGCGGGAGGTGTACAGGGCCTGGGCGGCGATCAGCACGTCGGGCCAGGTGGCCCGCAGCCGGGTGGCGAGTTCGCGCAGTCGCTCGGTGGCCGCCGGCGCCAGGTGGGCCGTACGGCGCAGGAACGTCCGCGAGGGCAGCGCGCCGCGGCCCGCCAGCCGGGGTGCCTCCGGGCGGTCGGCGAACGCCTCCCGCCAGTGGGCGCGGTCCGCGGCGAAGGCGGGCGAGGCACGGTAGACGGCGTCGTCCTCGACGAGGTCGGCCAGCCGGCCGAAGGCGCGGGGCGGCGGCTCCTCGCCGCGGGCCAGTGCCGAGTACACCTGGGCGGTGCGTCGCACGAGCAGCGAGTAGCCGAAGCCGTCCATGACGAGGTGATGGATGCGCTGGTACCACAGCCAGCGCTCCTCGCCGACGCGGAACAGGGCGTGCCGGAAGAGCGGCCCGGCCGCCAGGTCGACGGGCTCGGCCAGGTCGGCGCGCATCCACGCCTCCGCCTGCTCCTCGCTGCAGTGCTCCCGCACGGTGAGCGGCAACTCAACGGCGGTACACAGGTGTTGGCGTGGCCCGTCGGGGGTGTCCTCGACGACCACGCGCAGCGCCTGCGCCTCCTCGCTGACCTGGCGCAGGGCAGCGGCGAACAGGGCCGGATCGAGGGGCCCGTCGATCTCCAGGCACTCGGCGGTGTTCTGGGCGGGGCTGAGCGGATCGAGGGCCTGCGCGAACCACATCCCCGACTGCGCCGCCGTCAACGGCAGCACGGTGTCCGGCGCGAGCGTGACGGTCATGCCACCCCCAGCCGCGACGCCCAGGCCTGGATGGCCGGCTGCTCGGCGAGGTCCGCGAAGTCCGCCTCCACGTCGTGCGCGCGGCGCCAGCGCTCCAGCAGCGCCATGATGCGCACCGAGTCCAGGCCGTGGTCGACGAGGTTCTCGTCGACCGGAATGTCGGCGGGGTCCTCGCCGAGGCAGTCGGCGACGTCGTTGCGGATCTGTTCCAGCGTCAGGGCCATGGCTCAGAACTCCTTGAAGAGCGCGTCGGTGGTGGTCACGACCGCACAGCGGCCGGCGGCCCAGCGCAGGGCCATCTCGTGGTCCTCGCGGGAGAAGTCGGCGACGGCGTCGGCCACGACGAACGCCTGGATGTCCCGGCTCCACGCGTCGGCGGCGGTCATCAGGACACCGATGTGCGCGTACACGCCCACGATCACCAGCTGGTCCCGGCCCGACTCCCGCAGCAGCGCGTCGAGTTCGGTGCGCGCGAAGGCGCTGTACTTCCACTTGGTGAGCAGCGTGTCCCCGGGCTCGGGGGCCACCGGCCCGGGCATGCCGAGCGCCTCGGGGTCGTCCGTGGCGCCGGGCCCCCAGAAGTCCAGCTGGAGCCCCCGCTCCTCGGGCGTCTGCCCGCCACGCTGGGCCGAGTAGACGACCGGCACACCGAGCCGACGGGCCCGCTTCAGCAGTCGGGCGGTGTTGCCGAGCATGCCGGTCAGGGGCTGGGCGCCGGCCGGGAAGACGGACAGGAAGTGGTGCTGGAGGTCATGGACGAGCAGCACGGCGCGTGCCGGATCCACGGTCCACGACACGCGGTTCGCGGGCAGCTCGTCGGCGGCGGGGAGCGGATAGGAGGGTATGGCGGGAAGTGCCATGGGAACAGGGGCCTTTCGGAACGCTCAGGACTGCTCGGCGGTGGACCGCAGCTGCTTCTTGCTGACCTTGCCGACGCCGGTCTGCGGGAAGGCGTCGACGAACTCGACGAGGTCGGGGACCTTGTGGGCGGCGACCCCGCGCTCGCGCACGAACCGTTTGACGGCGACCGGCCTCAGCGGCTCGGCGCCCGTGCGCAGGACGACGTAGGCCAGGGAGCGTTCCCCGAGGTACGCGTCGGGCACCGCGACCACCGACACGTCGTGGACGGACGGATGGGCGAGGATGATGTTCTCGATCTCCTCCGGCGCGATCTTCTCGCCGCCCCGGTTGATCTGGTCCTTGGCCCGCCCCACCACGACCAGATGGCCGGTCGGGGTGCGGCGCACCAGGTCGCCGGTGCGGTAGAAGCCGTCCTCGGTGAAGGCGCGCGCGTTGTGCTCGGGCGCCCGCCAGTAGCCGCGGATCGTGTACGGCCCCCGGGTCAGCAGGTGCCCGGGCTCGCCTTCGGGGACGTCGTCACCGCCATCGTCGACGATCCGGATCTCGTCGTCCGGGGAGACCGGCCGGCCCTGCGTGGTGACGACGGTGTCGACGTCGTCGTCCAGCCGCGTGTAGTTCACCAGCCCCTCGGCCATCCCGAACACCTGCATCAGCCGGCACCCCAGCGCGGGCTGCAGCCGCCGCGCCGCCTCCTCGCTGTACTTGGCACCGCCGACCAGCGCCAGCGTGAGGCTCGACAGGTCGTACGGCGTCGTCGTGCCCGCCTCGGTCCACACCAGGGCGAGCGGCGGAACGAGCGCCGTGATGGTGATCCGCTCGCGCTCGACCAGCGGGAACGCCGTCGCCGGATCGGGCCTCGGACACAGCACCACCGTGCCCCCGGCGTACATCACACCCAGCCAACCGGGCGAGCTCATCGGGAAGTTGTGCGCGGCGGGCAGCGCGACGAGGAACCGGGTGTGCGCGTCGACTCCGCAGATCTCGTTGGAGCCCCACAGCGAGTACAGGTAGTCGTCGTGGGTGCGCGGGATCAGCTTGGGCACCCCCGTCGTGCCGCCCGACAGCTGGAGGAACGCCAGCTCGTGCGGCTCTGGCCCCTCGAACGGCCCCGCCGGATCGCACGGCACCTCGGACAGCGCCGTGTGCTCGCCCGGCTCGCCCACCACGAAGACGTGCCTCAGGCCCGGCGTCTCCTTGCGCAGCCGCGCGGCGAGGTCGCGGTGGTCATAGCCGGCGTGCACGTCCGGCACGACGTACGCGACCGCCTCGGTGAAGGAGCAGAAGTAGCCGATCTCCGTGTCGCGGTGCGCGGGCAGCGCGTACACGGGCAGCGCGCCGATGCGGAACAGCGCGAAGACGACCTCCACGAACTCCCCGATGTTGGGGAGTTGGACGACGACCCGGTCGCCCTTGCCGATACCGCGGGCCGCGAACCCGGCGGCCAGCCGGTCGGCGCGCTCGTCGAGTTCGCCGTACGTCCAGGTACGGCGCTCGGGGGCGGGGTCGACCAGCGCGACGCGGTCGGGGTGGGCGGCGGCGCGCTCGCGCAGCATGCCGCCGAACGTCTCGCCTCTCCAGTGGCCCGCCGCCCGGTAGCGCGCGGCGAACTCCTCGGGCCAGGTGGGCGCGTCCACGCCCGGGGTGACGGTCACAGCGCGGCCCCCACCGCGTGCAGGAACGTACGGAACTTGGCGGCGGTCTCCGCCGTCTCGGCCTCCGGTGAGGACTCGGCGACCACTCCGGCGCCCGCGAACAGCCTGAGCGCCCGCCCCTCGGCCTCGGCGCAGCGGATCGTCACGACCCACTCGCCGTCGCCGTCCGCGTCCTGCCAGCCGACCATGCCCGTGTACGGGCCCCGGTCGAAGGGCTCCGCCGCGGCGATGACGGCGCGCGCGACGTCGGTCGGGGTGCCGCACACCGCCGGGGTGGGGTGCAGCGCGGACGCAAGGTCCAGCGCGGTCGTGCCCGGGTCGGCCAACTCCCCGGTGACGGTGGTGGACAGGTGCCACATCGCAGCCGTCCGCACCAGCGTGGGCCGCTCGGGCGCCTCCAGCCGGGCGCAGTAGGGCGCCAGCGCCTCGCGTACGGCATCCACGACCACGGCGTGCTCGTGCAGGTCCTTCGGGGACTCCAGCAGCGCCACCGCCCGGCGCACGTCCTCGGCGAGGTCGGTGCTGCGCGGCGCGGACCCGGCCAGCGGGTTGGCGGTGAGGCGGCCGCCCTGCCGGGCGACGAGGAGTTCGGGGCTGGCGCCGATCAGGGTGCGGCCCGGACCGCTGGGCACGGCGAAGGTGTAGCCGGCCGGGTCGCGGTGGGCGAGGCGGCGCAGCATCGCGGCGAGGTCGGGCTCCCGCGCGGAGGTCAGCTCCAGGGTGCGGGCGAGGACGACCTTGGCGAACTCCCCGGCCCGCATGCGTTCGACGGCGGCGGCGACGGCCGCGCCGTACCGCTCGGGCGCCGGTACCTCCGTGACCCGCCAGTCGGTCCGGGCCTCGTCGTGGGGGAGGGGCAGCGCGATGAGCGGGTCCTCGCGCAGCGGCGGCGTCCAGTGCACCATGTCGGGGACCGCCAGCGCGGGCGGCGCGTCCGGGGCGAAGGGCAGCGAGCCGACGACGACCGGCGCCGGGGCGCCCGGACGCCGTAGCGCGTCGAGAACCTCCCGCACCCGATGCGTCAACGGGCCGCTGTCGTGGGGTATTTCGGCGCTGGTGCCGCGGCCCAGCAGAGTGCGGTGGGGCGTGGCCAGGAACCGGTCGGTGGCGGGGCGGTAGGCGTCGAGGAGGGAGGTCGCCGCGCCGGGGGAGACCGGCGGGGCGGCGGGTGCGTGCACGGTGATGGACATGGGTGTCTCCAGTGCTCCGGTGGGGGGACGGCACGAGGGGAGGGGCGGCGAGCGGCCGGTCAGGCCCGCAGGGTGGCGCCCCCGTCGACGTACAGGTCGTGCATGGTGATGTGGCGGGCCCGGTCCGAGGCCAGGAACACGACCGCTTCGGCGATGTCGGCGGGATCGGCGATCCGGCCGAGCGGAATGCCCGTGCGGTACGTGGCCGGGTCGCCCTCGATGACGCGTCGGGCGGCGGTCGTCTCGTCGTCGGCCGTCCACAGGGCGCGCTGCATGTCGGTGAGGGTGGAGCCGGGGGAGACCGTGTTGCAGCGCACGCCGCTCGCGGCCACCTCCAGGCCCAGGCACTTGGTGAACATGACGGCGGCGGCTTTCGAGGCGGCGTAGGCGGCCATGCCCGAGCGGGGGATGCCGGCCGCGTTCGAGGCGACGGTGACGATGCTGCCGTGGCCGCGCTCGGCCATCCGGCGGGCGACCGCGCGCGAGACGTGGAAGACGCCGTCGGCGTTGACCGCGAAGGTGGCCGCCCAGTCCTCGTCGGTGAGGTCCACCACGTGGGAACCGCGCAGGACTCCCGCGACGTTGACGGCGATGTCGAGCGGGCCGAGGGTGCGCTCGGTGTCGTCGACCAGGGCCTCCACGGCCGCGGCGTCGGTGACGTCCAGGGTGCGGGCGGTGACCTGGTCGCCGTGCCCGTGCTCGGCGGCCAGCGCCTCGACACCGCCCGGCGTCAGGTCGGTGGCGAGGACCCGGGCGCCCTGCTCGACGAGCGCGGCGGCCACCGCCGCGCCGATGCCCCGGCCCGCGCCGGTCACGAGGGCGAGGCGGCCGGCCAGCCCGGCGCTCACGGGGCGAGCGCCCTGGTGAGGTCGTCGAGCACGACCCGTGCCGCGAGCGGGCCGCCCGCGCTGTTCCAGGCGGACCCGTCGATGACGACGACGTGTCCGTCCTCCTCGGCCTTCAGCCGGCCGAAGTTGGCCACCTTCCTCGCCTCGGCGTACGCCTTCTCACCGGCGGCCCGGTCACCGAGGGCGCCGAAGAACAGCCAGTCGCCGTCGATGGTGGACAGCTTCTCCAGGCTGACCGGCTCGCTGTGCCCGGTACCGGCGTCCTGCTGGTCCTTCGGCCGGGCCAGACCCAGGGCGGAGATCGTGGAGCCGACATGGCCGACTCCCTTGCCCACCACGGACGGAGCCCCGTTCTGCCAGCGCACCACACTCAGCACGGCGCCGGCGTTCTCACCCAGCTTCTTCTTCGTCGCGGCGACATCGGTGTCGAAGTCCGTGAGGACCTTCTCGGCCTGCGCCTTCTTGTTGAGCGCGTCGGCCGTGGCGGTGAACGCCTTCTTCCAGTCCTCGTTGAGCTTGGCGGTGACCACGGTCGGCGCTATCGCCTGGAGCTTGGCCACCTCCTTCTTCGCCGCGGTCGTCTCGTCGAGCAGGATCAGGTCGGGCCGGAGGGAGGCCACCTTCTCCATGTCGGCCTCGGCGACGGTCGCCACGACCTCGGCCTTCTCCGCCTTGACCGCCAGATACGAGGACACGCCCTGCTGACCGCGGCCCGCGGTGGCACCGACGGGTTCGACGCCGAGGGCGAGCGCCGCGTCCAGCGTCGGCTCGCTCAGTGTGACGACCTTCCGCGGCGCCGACGGCACCTGCACCTCGCGCCCGGTGGCGTCGGTGATCCGGCGCGTGCTCGACTCCTTGGCGGCGGAGGTGGCGTCGCTCCCGTCGTCGTTGCCGCAGCCGGCCAGGAGCAGCGCTCCGGTCACGAAGGCGGCTGCGGAGGTAAGGACCGCCCTGCGAGAGGCACCTGCAGAGGACATGGAGGAACAGCTCCTTGAAAAGGGGGACTTGAAAGAGGGAAGGGCTTGGAGAGAAGCCGGTCTCAGGCGCCCAGCACGCGCACCAGCCCGTCGGCCAGCGCACCGTGCCAACAGACGTAGTCGTGGCCGCCGTTGAACTCGCCGTAGGTGACCCGGTAGCCCGCCGCGCGCAGCACCTCGTACAGGGCGCGGCTGTGCTCGACCATCGAGCCCTCGTGCAGTCCGACGTCCAGCCGGACCGTGACGGGGCGCGGCTCGGCGGCGGCGAAGCGGGTGACGAGCCAAGGGGCGCCGAAGGCCAGGGGTTTGGGCCCGCTGCGGGGCGGCAGGCCGGGCCGCCACCACAGCGAGGCCGACTGCGCGAGCACGGTGCCGAACCGGTCGGGCCGTAGGTAACCGGCGTACAGCGCGGTCATCGCGCCCAGGCTCTGCCCCGCGACCACGGTCCGCCGCGGGTCGGTGTCCAGCGACCAGCGCCCCGCCGCCCAGGGCAGCAACTCGTCCGCGAGGAACGACACGAACTCCTCGCGGGCGCCGAGTTCACGCGACCGGGTGTGCCGGTCCACGGCGTCCGGCGCCACCACGGTGAGCGGTGACAGCGCCCCGTCGGCGATCAGCGCGTCGAGCGTGTGCTGGAACCCGAGTCGGCCGAACCACATGTCGCCGTCGCACAACGCCAGGACGGGCAGCGGCGAGTCGACGGCCGGGTGGTGCCCCGGCGGCAGATAGACCCACGTGCCACGGTCGCCGCCGAGCGCGGCTGATGCCACCCGATGGCGCTCCACCCGCCCCGCCGGAACACTCCCGCGCCGCCCGATCCAGGGCTGCGCCGGAGCCTGCGGCAAGGCGAAGACCGAGCTCGGCACCGGGCTCCAACGGGTCGGCACGGAGCGGCGGTTGAGCGGATCGGGCGCGGCGTGCGCGGAGAGGGAGCGCAGCCGCTGCTGGAGGCCGTCCGGGTCGGCGGGCGGCTCCTTGGGCGAGATGTCGGCGGCCAGCCGGTAGGAACCGCGGTGGTCGGCCCGTAGCCGAAGACCCAGATGCCATACGTCCGTACCGGGCACGTGCTCCAGCAGGGAGCCGGCGAGACGGTCGCGGTCGATGATGCGGTTGGCCAGCAGCATGACCTGCCGGGTCGCGCGGTGCCCGCGCCACAGGAAGGTGACGGCGCGGTGATCCGGTTCGCCCTCCAGTTCCTCGACGAGCGGGGCACCGAGGCGCTCCACCTCGCTCCAGAACTCGGCTGTCAGAGCCGTGCGTCGAGCTTCGTCGGCCGAGGCCAGGCCGTCCACGAGGCGGGCGAGGCGCGGGCCGGTCATGCGGACCGGGCGGACACCGGGGTCAGCGGGTTCGGCTTGCCGCTGTGGGGTTTCCAGGACGGGCATCGCTCCTCTTCTCGTCGCCGGTGGTGGGCGAACCGGACGTGCATCTCCGGTGACCGGCATGCGCAGTTGAGTCGTCAACGAAATCGTCAACAACTGAAGTTAGGTTAGCCTAAGCTAAGCACATGTTCCTGGGAATGAGTCCCCCGTCGAGCCGGAAGCGGCCGAGCCGGGCCGACGGCACAGAGAGAATCCGGACACCCGCATCCGTCTGGTCCGCGGGCCTGTCGCTCGGGCTGATCCTGCTGGTGGCGGCGGCCGCACTGTCGCTCGCCGTCGGTACCCAGCGGATTCCGCTCGACCAGGTCTGGTCGGCGCTGGTGGCCCCCACGGGCACCGAGAACGACGCGATCGTGCGGGACCTCCGACTGCCGCGCACCCTCATCGGGGCCGCCGTCGGCTCGGCGCTCGGCCTCGGGGGCGCCGTCATGCAGACCCTGACCCGCAATCCGCTCGCCGACCCCGGGCTGCTCGGCGTGAACGCGGGCGCGTCCGCCGCCGTCGTCACCGCGATCAGCGTGCTGGGCATCACGTCCTTCACGGGCTACCTGTGGTTCGCCCTCGCCGGCGCCGCCCTCGCGGCCACCGCCGTCAGCGCCCTGGGCGGCGGACGCCTCGCCACACCGGTCCGCCTGGCCCTCGCCGGAACCGCCGTCAACGCGGCCCTGTTCGGCTACGTCAACGGCCTGCAGCTGTGGAACCTCAACACCCTCGACGAGATGCGGTACTGGGCGGTCGGCACCCTCGCCAAACGGGACCCCGCGCTACTGCTCACCGTGGCGCCGCTGCTCGCGGCCGGCGCCCTCCTCGCCCTGGCCCTGGCCCGCCCGCTCGGCGCCGTCGCTCTCGGCGAGGACCACGCCCGCGCCCTGGGCACCCACATCCGGCGCACCCGCCTGCTGTCGGTCCTCGCCATCACGCTGCTGTGCGGCGGAGCGACCGCCGTGTGCGGGCCGATCGGCTTCGTCGGCCTGATGATCCCGCACGCCGCCCGCGCGTTCTGCGGCCCCGACCCGCGCCGCCTCTTCCCCCTCTGCGCGCTGTACGCGCCGGTCCTGCTGCTCGTCTCCGACGTCGTCGGGCGGGTCGTCGTACCGCCGTCGGAGATCGAGGTCGGCACGGTCACCGCGTTCCTCGGCGGGTTCGTCTTCATCCATCTGGTGCGACAGCGGAAGGCGGCCCACCTGTGACGCTCACCCGGAGCACGGGACCGGCACTGCGACACGGCCTGCTGCGCACCGGCCGCTGGTCCCTGCGCTACGACCCACGCACGGTGCTGGTCTGCACCGTGATCGCCGCACTGGCCGCATGCGCCATGGTGCTCGCCATCGGCACCGGAACCTACGAACTGTCCCCGCCGGAAGTCGTGCGCACCCTCGCCGGGAACGGCCCGCCCGGCGCCGAGTTCGTCGTGCTCGACCTGCGGCTGCCCCGGGCCCTCGTGGCCGTCCTGGCCGGCTTCGGACTGGGCATGGCGGGCGCGGTGTTCCAGTCCCTGACCCGCAACCCGCTCGGCAGCCCCGACATCACCGGCTTCGGCAACGGCGCCAGTGCGGGCGCCCTCGTCGCGATCATCCTCTTCGACGCGGGGGACGCCCAGACCGCGATCGGGGCGGTGTGCGGCGGCTTCGCCACCGCCGCAGGGGTGTACCTGCTGGCCTGGCGGCAGGGCGTGCACGGCTACCGGCTCGTCCTCGTCGGCATCGGTGCCTCCGCGGTGCTCGGCTCGGCCACCAGCTTCCTGTACGTACGCGCCGACCTCGGCAAGGCGGCCCAGGCGGCGAGCTGGATGATCGGGTCGCTCAACGCCCGCGACTGGGGCGACGTCCGCATCGCCGCGCTCGGCCTCGTGGTGCTGGTCCCGTTCGTCCTCGGGTACGCCAGGCGCCTGACCGTGCTCGAAATGGGAGACGACTCGGCCGCCGCGCTCGGTGTCCCGCCCGAGCGGAGCCGCCTGGCACTGCTGTGCGCCGGAACAGGGCTCACGGCCATGGCGGTCGCCGCCGTAGGCCCGATCCCGTTCGTGGCCATGGCCGCACCCCAGCTGGCCCGCCGGGTCACCAGGGCGGCCGGCCCCAACGTCCTTCCGGCGGCATGGACGGGAGCGCTCCTGGTGTCCGCCGCGGACCTGGCGACGCAGCGGGTGACCGGTTCGGCTCTGCTGCCCGTGGGCGTGGTGACCGGTGTGGCGGGGGGTGCGTACCTGGCCTGGCTGCTGCGGCGGGAGCGGCGGGCAGGGGCCGTCTGAATTAATTGAGTTACGCAACAAGATGGTAAAGTGGTGACCATGTCCACACCACCGCTCCCCGAACTCCCCGACACCCCCGCGTCCCCCGAAGTGGTCGATATAGAGCGCGCGCTCACCCGCATCACCTACTTGAGCACGCGGGCCCGGCAGCACGAGCGGCTGATGGCCCTGGCCGGTGTACCGCTGGACCGGGCCGCCGTGGCGCTGCTGCGCCAGGTCGCCGACTCCGACTCGCTGCGCCCCGGGGAACTGGCCAACCGGCTCGGTGTGGAGGCCTCGCACGTCACGCGCACGGTGCAGCAGCTGCAGAAGTCCGGGTACGTCACCCGCGTCCCCGACCCGCAGGATCGCCGTGCCCAGCGGATCGAGCTCACCGAGGCCGGCCGACAGGCCATCGTCCGGGTCCGTGACGCGGGCGCCCGAGGTATGCAGCTCGCCCTGGAGGACTGGACACCGGAGGAACTGCGTCAGCTGGCCACGCTCTTCCACCGCATGGTCGACGACTTCCTCGCCCATGCCATCGACGACGACAGCGAACCACAGCAGGCGGCACCGGCCGGGACCGCCTGACGGGTTCACTGGGGCTGGTCTGACGCATTCCCGTCCGCCCGCCCGCGATGCCTGGCACACGTCGCACACTCGGACATCCTTGCGGGGCCTATGAAGCCGCAGGGCGCCCGCCCTCCGGGCGGCGGACGGCGAGGTGTCGGACAGGCCCCGCGCGCCTCACGCCGATGCCGCGCGAGGGCGATCACCCGATGTGCCGGGAGCCTGGGCCGCCCGTCCGGACGCCGTCGGCTCCCGCAGCCCGCACAGCAGCAGTCGGCCCAGCACCGGGAGGGCGATCAGCGGCAGCAGCGCCGTCCGCAGGGACGTGGCGTCGGCCAGCGCACCGATCACCGGGGCGGCGAGACCGCCCACACTCACGGTCAGTCCGAGCGTCACACCGCTCGCCGTCCCCACGCGCCGGGGCAGATAGTCCTGGCCGAGCGTGATGTGCAGGGAGAACGGGACGTACAGACCGGCCGACGTCAGCGCGACGAACAGATACACCGTCGGCCCGGGCACGAGGACCACACCGGCCAGCGCGAGCACCGTCATGACATACGCCTGGCGTACGACCGCCAGCCGCCCGTACCGGTCGGCGAGCCGTCCCCCGGCCACCGTGCCCACCGCGCCGCCGACGTACAGCACGCACAGCGCGACCGTGCCGGCCACGACCCCGCTGCCGGTCCGCTGGCGGACGTACAGCGAGACGAACGCGCTCAGCCCGACGAACACGATCGACCGGCACGCGACGGCGCCGGACAGCCGCAGGAACGACCTCCAGTCGTCGGCGCCGGCGACCTCGCCCAGGTCGGCGGCCCCGCCCCGGCGCGCGGCCGAGCGCACGGCCGCCACGCACAGGGCCGCCCCCACGACGGCCGGGACGATCAGTAGGGGAGAGGCGCCCAGGCCGCCGGTGGCGACCACCGACGCGACCAGCAGTGGCGCGAGGGCGAAGCCGACGTTGCCGCCGAGGGAGAACCAGCCCATCGCCGTATGGCTGCCGTGCGCGGCGGCGCGGGCCGCGCGGGCGGCCTCTGGGTGATACGAGGCGACGCCGATCCCCGACACGGCCACCACCGCGAGCGTGAGCGCGTAGGAACCCATGACCCCGCTCAGTGCGACCCCGGCACCGCCCGTCAGCGCGCTGAGCGGCAGCAGCCACGGCATCGCCCACCGGTCGGTGAGCGCCCCGAACAGCGGCTGCACCACCGACGACAACAACGACGCGGCCAGCACGACACCCGAGGCGGCGGCATAGCCGTAGGCGCGCTCGGAAACGAAATACGGGACGAGGGCCGCCACGGCACCCTGGTACACGTCGACACAGGCGTGGCCCAGGGACAGCAGGGTGATGGCGCGGTTGCGTTTCGTGGACACGCTGCGATCGTCGCGCGCCCCGGGGCCGGCCCGCTTTCGATATCCTGCCTAACTGTGTCGAACACCCGCCACACGAACACCCGCCACACGAGCATTCGTCACACACCGACCGCGCCGACCCGCGCCCAGGTCCTCGCCGCCGGGGAACGCATCGACGCGCACCGGCACGACGACCACCAGATCGTCTACGCAGGCTCCGGCGTCCTCGCCGTCACCACCGACGCCGGCACCTGGTTCGCCCCCGGCAACCGCGCCATCTGGGTCCCCGCGGGCACCGTGCACGCGCATCGCGCCCACGGCCACCTCGACCTGCACCTGGTCGGCCTGCCCGCCGACGACAACCCTCCCCCAGACTCCGTCCGGCGGTACCCCCATCTCGCTTCGCTCGGGCTGGCCGCCCCCACCGTCCTGGCCGTCGGCCCGCTCCTGCGCGAGCTGATCCTCGCCTACACCCACGACCCCGACGACGACAGCCCCGAGCGCCGCCGTCTGCTCGCCGTCCTGCGCGACCAGTTGCGGGCCTCGCCCCAGCAGCCCCTGCGCCTGCCCACCCCCAAGGATCCGCGCCTGGCCGCGGTCTGCGCGCTGGTCCACGCCGACCCGGCGGACTCCCGCACCCTCGCCGCCCTCGGCACCGCGACCGGAGCGGGCGAGCGCACCCTCAGCCGGCTCTTCCGTCACGAGTTCGGGATGACCTTCCCGCAGTGGCGCACCCAGTCGCGCCTGTATCACGCGCTGCGTCTGCTCGCCGAGGACACGCCCGTCACGACCGTCGCCCACCGCTGCGGCTGGTCTTCCGCCAGCGCCTTCATCGACGTCTTCCGCCGCTCCTTCGGATACACGCCAGGAACCCACAACCGCCGCGCGCAGCAGGGCGGGTGACCGGCCGGTGCGGGTGACGGGCGGCGACCTACCCTCCGGTAGCATCCGGCGGCAGGACATCCAAGGAGGATCCGTGCCCCGGTCCCAACGCTCGCCCCTGCTGCTCGCCGGCCTGCTGGCCACCGCCGGCGTCGCCCACTTCGCCGCCCCCCGCCGCTTCGACGAGACCGTGCCCAGCGTCCTGCCGGGCGCGCCCCGCACCTGGACGTACGCCAGTGGCGCCGCCGAACTCGCGCTGGCGGCCGGTCTGGCGCTGCCGCGCACCCGCAAGGCCGCCGCGCTGGCGACGGCGGCCTTCTTCGTCGGTGTGTTCCCCGCGAACGTGAAGATGGCCGCCGACTGGCGGCACCGCCCCGCGCCGCAGAAGGCCGCCGCCTTCGGCCGGCTGCCGCTGCAGATCCCCCTCGTCCTGTGGGCCCGCGGGGTCGCGAAGAACGCGGAGGGCCGGGCATGAGCGCACAGCTGAAGGTCGGCGACAAGGTCGAGGACTTCGCGCTGCCGGACGAGACCGGCACCAGCCGCAGCCTCACCGAGCTGCTCGCCGAGGGACCGGTGGTCCTCTTCTTCTACCCCGCCGCCCTCACCCCGGGCTGCACCGCGGAGGCCTGCCACTTCCGGGATCTCGCCGCCGAGTTCGCCGCCGTCGGCGCCCGTCCCGTGGGCATCAGCGGTGACGCGGTCGAACGCCAGCAGGAGTTCGCCGACCGGCACACCCTCGGCATGACCCTGCTGTCCGACGCCGACGGGGCGGTCCGTGAGCGGTTCGGCGTGGCCCGCGGCTTCTCCCTGGCGCCCACCAAACGGGTCACCTTCGTCATAGGGCAGGACCGCACGGTCCTGGAGGTCGTCCGCAGCGAACTGCGCATGAACACCCACGCCGACCGGGCCCTCGCCGCGCTGCGCAAGTGAGCGGACGGTCACGCGGGGCGGCGGCAGCTCCGAGCGCCGCGGTGCCACGGGTGTAACCACCCGGGCGTCGCGGTTGATGTGGTGCGGCGCAGGACTCATGCTGGACGACATGGAGCGCGTCTCCGCTGCGGCGATCCTCGATGCCCAGGGTGTGGTCAAGGGGTGGAGCGAGGGTGCCCGGCGGCTGACCGGCCGCACCGCCGAGGAGGTCGTGGGACGGCCCGCGCGGGACCTGCTCGCCGAGGAACCGCCACCAGCGGCCGTGACCGCGCTGACCGGCACCGTCGTCCTGCGCCACCACGACGGCTCGGAGGTGCCCCTCGTCCTGCGGGCCCACGCCGTGCTGGGCGAGGACGGCGCACCCGACGGCTTCGTGATCACCGGCGAACCTCCGGACGGGCCCGGGCCGACCCTGGCCGAGCGAGCCTTCCAGCAGGCGTCGATGTCCATGTCGGTCTTCGACACCCAGCAGCGCTATCTGCGGCTCAACGACGTCGCCTGCCAGGTGATGGGCGTGCCCGAGGACATCCTGATCGGCCGGCACTTCCCGGAGACCGTGGAGGACGCCAAGCACAGCCGCGGCTTCCACTGGCATCTGCGCCACGTCGCCGAGACGGGCCGGCCGGTCCGCTACGAGAGCTTCACCGGAGCGCCGGCCCTGAACCGGGAGCATGCCTGGAGCATCCAGATGTGGCCGGTGCGGGACCCTTCCGGCGCCGTCATGGGAACGGCACTGGCCGCGTTCGACAGCTCCGACCAGTACTGGGCGCGACAGCGGCTGGCCCTGCTGAACGAGGCGGCGGCCGCCATCGGCACCACCCTGGACGTGGTGCGCACCGCCGAGGAACTGGTCGGGGTCGTGGTGCCCCGGTTCGCCGACTTCGCCAGCGTGGACCTGTTCGACTGGGTGCTGGGCGCCGAGGAGCCGCCCGCGCTGGCCGGCACGGACATCGCCCTGCGCCGCGTCGCCCACGGCTCCGGCACCGAGGGCACCCCGGAAGCGGCCGTACACCTCGGTGAGGTGGACTACTACCCGCCGTTCTCACCGCCGGCCCGGGCGATCCTGGAGAGCCGGGTGATCCAGAGCCAGGCGGGCGAGCCGGCGTTCATGCGGTGGATCTCGGAACGCAACGCCCGGGCCCCCGCCGGCCGGGGCCACCGGGTGGGCGCCCACTCGATGATGGCGGTGCCGCTGCGGGCCCGCGGCACCACGCTCGGCGTCGCGGTGGTCGTACGCATCAGACAGTCGGACGACTACGGCGAGGACGACGCCGTGTTCGCCGAGGAACTCGCAAGCCGCGCCGCCGTCTGCGTCGACAACGCCCGCCGCTTCGCCCGCGAACGCTCCACCGCACTGTCCCTGCAGCACAACCTGCTGCCCCGGGGACTGCCCGGACAGGCGGCCGTCGAGGTGGCCCACCGCTATCGGCCCTCCGGTTCGCAGGCCGGCATCGGCGGCGACTGGTTCGACGTGATCCCGCTCTCCGGCAGCCGGGTCGCCCTCGTCGTCGGCGACGTCGTCGGACACGGCATCCCGTCGTCGGCCACCATGGGCCGCCTCTGCACGGCGGTGCGCACCCTCGCCGACGTGGATCTGCCGCCCGACGAACTCCTCACCCACCTCGACGACCTGGTCACCCACCTCGCAGGGGACGACACCGACGAGGTCGCCGAGCTCGGCGCCACCTGTCTCTACTCCGTCTACGACCCCGTCACGCGCCGTCTCGCCCTGGCCGCCGCGGGCCATCCGCCGCCGGTCCTCGTCCTGTCCGACGGCACCACACAGGTGCTCGAGATGAACGCCGGGCCCCCGCTCGGCGTCGGCGGGCTGCCCTTCGAGGCGATGGAGGTGGAGCTGCCGGAGGGGTCCCTGGTCGCCCTGTACACGGACGGCCTCATCGAGGACCGTGACCGCGACATCGACCACTCCACCGCCGAGCTGTGCCGTGCGCTGACCGCACCCGCCGAGAGCCTCGACGCGCTGTGCGACAGCGTGCTGAAGGCCGTGCTGCCGGAGGACCCCAGCGACGACGTGGCTCTGCTGCTGGCCCGCACCCGGGCCCTGGGCACGGACCGCATCGCCACCTGGGACGTCACACCGGATCCCGAACACGTGGCGGCCACCCGGCAGGCGGCCACGGACCAACTGACCGCGTGGGGGCTGGACGAGGCGGCCTTCGTCACCGAACTCGTCGTCAGTGAACTCGTCACCAACGCCATCCGGTACGGCGCCCCGCCCATCCAGCTCCGCCTGATCCGTGACCGCACCCTCATCTGCGAGGTCTCCGACGGCAGTTCCACCTCCCCCCACCTGCGCCGGGCCCACGCCTACGACGAGGGCGGGCGCGGACTGCTGCTGGTCGCCCAGCTCACCCAGCGCTGGGGCAGTCGGCAGACCGACAGCGGCAAGACGATCTGGGCCGAGCAGTCGCTGCCGTAGACGTGATCACTCGAACGGGCAGCCCGGGTTGGGCGCGTCCTGGGAGAACGACGCGCCGTGCGGCAGCACGTAGAGCACGTCGAGGACGACCGGGGTGTCGCCTTCGTTGCGCCCTATGTGCACGTTGCCCGGCCCGGCCGGTTCCTGGATGAAGCTGCCCTTCGGGTAGATGCCGTCGGAGGCGCAGGTGGAGTTGTAGTGGCTCAGCGTGCCCTGCTGCGT
The DNA here is from genome assembly GCF_900103585.1 of Streptomyces sp. cf386. GTDB lineage: Bacteria > Actinomycetota > Actinomycetes > Streptomycetales > Streptomycetaceae > Streptomyces. The sequence goes on along the minus strand of NZ_FNHV01000019.1, from coordinate 135,324 downwards.
GAAGGCGTACAGCGACCCGTCGTGGTAGTGCCAGCCGGTGGCCTGACCCGGCGGGATGGTGATCTCCCGGAGGATGTAGTCGGTGTCGCCGACGGTCTTCTGACTGATGATCCGGCCGCTGACACCCGGCCCGGGCGGAGTCGCCTGGGCGGGCCCGGCGACGAGGACGGTGGCGGCGGCCACGGCGCCGGTGACGGCGATGCGGAGCGTGGAGCGCATGACGAGGTGCCTCCAGTGGCGAGAGTGATGTCGCCGTGAACATAGAGGCAGGGAAGGGTAGTTGAGGGCGGAACCACAACATCCGCCGAAATCGGGGGACCGCAGGACGCCGGTACGGCGCGGTTCACTCCTCGTCGCCGTCCGCCGCGACCTGGGCGAGCGTACGACCCGTCCGCACCGAGCGGGCCCGGCGCGGATCGGGGGTGCCGTGCCCGCCCGCTCGTGCCTTGCCGGCCTTCACCAGCAGCCATGCCTCACGCTCACCGTCGAGGCCGTCGCGGAACCGCGTGAGCGCGTACTCCCCGTGCAGCTTCGACCCCCTCAGCCGGAACGTGGCATGACCCCGCTCGATCGACTCGCCGAAGTCGACCGGCCGCCCTCTGCGGTCATGGCTCAGCGGCTCGTACGTGCCGTTGTCCCAGACGATCACCGTGCCGCCCCCGTACTCACCCTGCGCGATCACGCCCTCGAACTCCTCGTACTCCAGCGGATGGTCCTCGGTGGGCATCGCCAGCCGCTTGTCGTGGGGATCGTACGAGGGTCCCTTCGGCACCGACCAGGACTTCAGTACGTCGTCCACCTGCAACCGGAAGTCGAAGTGCAGGGTGCGGGCGTCATGGATCTGCACCACGAACCGCGGCTCCCGCCCGGAGACAGCCGCACTTCCCTCCGGCTCCCGCGTCCGCCCGAAGTCACGCTTGCCGCGGTAGGCCCGCAGCCGGTCCTTCATGCCCACGACCTGCTCCTTCCCGAACGCCCCGAGTACCCGCGACGGCGCCCGCGACCGCCGTTCAGAACTCCTCGTGCACCTCGGGATCCCCGCCGAGCCGCCGATGCGCCCGGTCGGCGACGGCTCCCATCTGGGTGGCGTCCAGGGTGAAGCCGAAGACGTCGAGGTTCTCGCGCTGCCGCTCCCGGTCCGCGGACTTCGGGATGGGCAGGGCGCCCAGCTGCGTGTGCCAGCGCAGGACGACCTGGCCGGGAGTCACCTTGAGGGCGTCGGCGATGCCCTGGACGACGGGGTCGTCCAGGAGGCTGCTGCCACGCCCCAGCGGGCTCCAGCTCTCGACGAGGATGCCCTTGTCGGCGTGGAACGCGCGCAGCTCGTCCTGCGGGAACAACGGGTGCAGCTCGATCTGGTTGACGGAGGGCAGCACCCCGGTCTCCCGCTCCAGCCGCTCGATGTGCCCGGCCGTGAAGTTGGAGACGCCGATCGACCGAACGAGGCCGTCCTCGCGGAGCTTGATCATGGCCTTCCAGGAGTCGACGTACTTGTCGACGCGGGGGAGCGGCCAGTGGATGAGGTAGAGGTCCACGTAGTCCAGGCCGAGGCGGGCGCGGGACTCCTCGAAGGAGGCGAGGGTCTCCTCGTAGCCGTGGTGCCGGCCCGGGAGCTTCGTCGTCACGACGATCTCCTCGCGGGGCACACCGCCGCTCGCGACGCCCCGGCCGACGCCGGTCTCGTTGCGGTAGTTCGTCGCCGTGTCCACGAGCCGGTACCCCAGCTCCAGGGCGCCGCGCACCGCCTGCTCGGCCTGCGCGTCGTCCATCGGCCAGGTGCCGAGGCCGACGGCGGGGAGCGTCGTACCGTCGTTGAGCGTGTGGGTCGGGATGCTGATCACTGCCGGACCTTCCCTTGACTGTGTCGTCCCTCCAGCGTCACGGATAGGGTGAGCCTTGATCAACCGGAACGGTGGGGGACGAGGCAGCTGACGTCATGGGCGGCACCGAGGAGAAGCAGCCGGCGGTACCGGCGCGTCCCACGTCACGGGACGTCGCCCGGCTAGCGGGCGTGTCGCACACCGCGGTCTCCTTCGTTTTCAACGGCCGCGCCGAGGGCAACCTCTCGCCCGCCACCCAGGAACGCATCCGGCAGGCCGCCACCGAGCTCGGCTACCGCCCCGACCCCGTCGCCCGCGGCCTGCGCCGCCGCCGTACGGCCGTGATCGGTCTGGTCACCGACGAGATCGCCTCCTCGCCGTTCGCCGGCCGCCTCCTGCGCGGCGCGATGGAGACCGCCTGGGCCAGCGAGCACCTCGTCCTGACCATCGACTCCGGCGGCGACCCGGCCAAGGAGGACGCGGCCGTCGCCGAACTCCTCGACCGGCGCGTGGACGGCATCATCTACGCGGCCATGTCGCTGCGCCGCGTCCGCGTACCCGAGGGCCTGCACCGCACCCACTCCGTGCTCGCCAACTGCCTCCCCGAGGACGACTCCCTGCCCGCCGTCGTCCCCGCCGAGCGCGCCGGCGGCCGTACGGCGGCCAGGCTGCTGCTGGACGAGGGGCACCGCAGGGTCGCCATGGTGGGCGGCCAGGACGACCTGGCCTCCGCCGACCGCCTGCGCGGCTTCCGGGACGCGCTGCGCGCCGAGGGGGTCACGGTCCCCAAGGAGTGGGTCGTGCGCAGCGGAGGCGAGATCAGCGCGGGGCACGACGGCGCGATACGCCTCCTCGACGGCGTCCCCGCCGACCTCCGGCCCACCGGCGTCTTCTGCTACAACGACCGGGTCGCGGCCGGCGTCCTGCACGCCGCGACCCGGCTCGGCATCGCCGTCCCCGGCGAGCTGTCGGTGGTCGGCTACGACGACCAGGAACACATGGCCGAGTTCCTCACCCCGCCCCTCACCAGCGTCGCGCTGCCCCACCGGGCGATGGGCGAGGCCGCCGCACGTCTGCTCCTCGACGCCATCGACACGGGCCGGACCCCGCCCGCGACGGTACGGCGCCTCGCCTGCCCGGTGGTCAGCCGTGCGTCGGTGGGACCGGCTCCCAGCCGGTGACGGCTGCCACGGCACCTGCGACGACCAGCTCGGGCATATCGTCCGGTCGCCGGTAGATCCGCTCGGTGACCGTCGCCCGGTCGCCGACGAACAGCTCCAACAGCGAGCCGTCGACGAGGATCCGCACCTCGGAGGCCGGCCCCCGCACGACAACCGGTGCCGACCCTTCGGGCCCGGTCCGGGGCCAGTCGCCGCGGTCGAGCGTCACCGTGCCCGCGTCCGGGTCCAGCACGACCGTCAGCTCCGCACCGGTGGCGGACCGCAGCAGACTCACGGTGGTCCGGCCCGCCGCGGTCACGGTCAGGTCGTACGCCTCCGGGAGCGCGATGCGCCGACCCGGCGCGGAGACGAACGGCTCGTCCGCACGCAGCAGTTCGAGCTCGCGAGCCGGTACGACCCGTAGGGCACCGTCGGGATGCACGTCCACCACCCGCGGCGCGGTCAGGACACCGGCCCACCCGGCGCGATCGACCTCACTCTGTTCGCGCGCCTCCCAGGACCACCCCCACAACAGCACCCGGTCCGACTCCTGGAGCACGGCGGGCGCGTAGAAGTCCCGCCCGTGGTCCAGCCGTCCGCCGGTGCGGGCAGCGAAACGCAACTCGCCCTCACCGTACGGTTCAAGACGGCCCGTCAGATATCCAGTGCCGCACGGGTCCCCATCCCACAGTGACACCACCAGCACCCAGTCCCCACCCGCCGTCTCGAAGAGCTGCGGGCACTCCCAGCCGACGGCCCCGTCCCCGAACACATCAGCAGCGACGGGGTCGTTGCCGTCGAGCAGGACCCCGGCGAACCGCCAGTCGGCCAGGTCCTCGCAGTCGTACAGCAGCACCGACGGAGTCCCGTCGGCGTGCCCCGCGCCCACCAGCGCCCACCGTCGGCCACCGCTCCTGAACACGAACGGGTCGCGGAACATCACCACGTCCAAGTCAGCGGGCGGGCCGGTCACCACGGGTTTGGACAGCGGCCTCCAGTCGGTCAGCGTCTCGTCCTCCGGCATCAGCGCCCGCGCCAGGCAGATCGAGCCGAGACCGGTGTGATGCCGGTCGACACCGGTGTACACGGCCGTCGGCACGCCGTCGTCGTCGACCACGCAGCCCGACCAGCAGCCTGCCTCGTCCGGGCCGCCGGGCGTCGGAGCGAGCGCGATCGGGTGGTGCTCCCAGTGGACGAGGTCGTGGCTGGAGACATGGCCCCAGTGGACGTTCGCGTGCACCGGGGCGGCGGGGTTGTGCTGGTAGAAGAGGTGGTGGCGGCCCCGCCAACGGAAGGGCCCGTTCGGGTCGTTGATCCAGTTGGCGGGCGGACGGACCCGGAAGCGCGGGGCGTTCGGGTCCGTCGAGCGAGCGGTGAGGCTCAACGGTTGACTCCTGCGGACGTGATGCCCTCACGCAGAGGGCGCTGACCGACGACGAACACGACGACGGCGGGGATCATGGAGAGGACGACACCGGCGAGCACCACCGAGATGGAGCCGGTGCCCAGGTTGCCCTGGAGGGAGACCAGGCCCAGGGGGAGGGTGTAGTTCTGGCCCGAGGTCTCCAGGATCAGCGGCCGGAAGAACTCGTTCCAGTGGTAGTTGAAGGCCAGCACCCCGACGATCGCGAGTCCGGGCGCGGCCAGCGGCGCGTACACGGACCGGAAGATCCGCCAGGGCCCGCAGCCGTCCAGCATCGCCGCCTCGCCCAGGTCCTTGGGCATGCCCAGGAAGTACTGGCGCATCAGAAAGGTCCCGAAGGCGGTCGGGAAGGCCGGGATGATCAGACCGAGCAGGGTGTCGGTCAGGCCCATCGACTTCAGCACCAGGAACACCGGGACGATCGTGACCTGGAGCGGCACCATCATGGTGGCCAGGACCAGTCCGAACAGCGGCTTCTTGAACCGGAATTCGAGGCGGGCGAAGGCGTATCCCGCCAGCCCGGCGGTGATCATCTGGCCCACCGCGATCAGCGCGGTCACCAGCGTCGAGTTGAGTGCGAGCAGCCATACGTCGATCTGGTCGAAGACCCCGCGGTACGACTCCGCGGTGGGGTTGGTCGGGATGATCTTCGGGGGCAGGTCGAAGGACTCGGCCGGGACGCGCAGGGACGTGGAGACGGTCCAGATGACCGGCCCCAGCGTCAGCAGCGCGCACACGGCCAGTGCGGCGATCCGCGCCCACGGTGCGAGCGAGTACCGGGCACGGCTGAGGTTCACTGTCGCTTGGCTCATGGGACTCACCCGGCTCACTCGTAGTGGACGAAACGCCGGCTGAGCCGGAACTGGAGGGCGGTGACCGCCATGATCAGCACGAACAGCAGCACGCCCACCGCGGACGCCTCGCCGAAGCGGAGCTGCTCGAAGGCGCTCTCGTAGATGACCATCACCACGGTGCGGGTGGCGTCGCCGGGCCCGCCGTTGGTGAGGACGTACGGCTGCTCGAAGACCTGGAGCGCGTTGATGATGCCGACCACCGACGCGACCAGCAGCGTGGGCGACAGCAGTGGGAGAGTGATGGCGAGGTGCTTGCGCAGGCCGGTCGCGCCGTCGAGGGAGGCTGCCTCGTGGATCTCCTTCGGGATGTTGTTGAGCCCTCCGACGAACAGCAGGAACGAGAAGCCGAACTGCTGCCAGACGTAGACCAGGATCACCGTGGCCATCGCCGCGTTCTCGGACGTCAGCCAGGGCACGGGAGCGATCCCGACCAGCCCCAGCAGCCAGTTGACGACTCCGAAGTCCTGGTTGAACAGGTACTTCATCACCACCGAGATCGACGCGGCGGACAGCACCAGCGGAAAGAAGAACGCCGACCGGAACACCGAGCGCAGCCACCCGGGCATCCGTCCGTTCACCGCCAGGGCCAGCACCAGGGCGATGAGGAGCTGGAGCGCGACCGCGAACACCATGAACACGAGCGTGTTGCCGAAGGAGACCAGCACGGTCGAATCGCCGAAGACCTCACGGTAGTTGGCGGCCCCGGCGAAGCTAGGGGAGTCGATCACGTTCCAGTGGAAGAGGCTCAGCACCACCGAGCCGACGATCGGGACGACCGTGAAGACGACGATGCCGACGATCGTCGGGGCCAGGAAGAGCGTCGCCAGCAGCCGGGTGCCGCGGTCGCGCGCGGAGGGCCGCGGCGCGGCGGCTGGTGGAGCCGTCGGGTGCGTGGCCGGTACGGCCGGTATCCGAGTGTTCGTCATACGTCACGCTCCATGGCCTTCTCCAGATCGCTCTGCATCCGCCGCAGCGCGGGGGCCACCGCGCGCCGGGAAGCCAGGGCGGTACCGGTGTGCTTCAGCAGCACCTGCTCGACCTCCGCGACCTGCGGCGGCGCGGGGATCGGCCCGGTGTCGGGGAACTTGTCGAGGGTGTCGTAGAAGACCTGCCAGCGGTTCGGGCCGGTCTCGCGGTAGCGGTCGGCGGTGAGCATCGAGCGGCGGGCCGGGGTGGTCTGGTTCGTCTCGAACAGCCGCATCAGGGTGTCCCTGCGGGCGGCGTACTTGATGAACTCCCAGGCCTCCTCCTGCCGCTTCGACGTGCGCAGCAGCGCGTAGCCGGCGGCGCCGAACTGCATGCGCTGGGTGCGCCAGCGAGGGAAGTACTGTGCGTCGAACGCGCCCGCCTTCATCCCCGCCAGGTGCAGACCGCCCGCCCAGAAGCCGCCCGCGGGCGTGACGCCGACCCGGCCGGTGGAGAACACGCCGATGAGGTTCTGTCCGTTGCCCCCCTCGGGCCGGTTGCACAGGTCCTCGTCGATGAGGGAGGCGAGATAGTCGTACGCCTCCTCCACGCGCGCTTCGGTGGCCTGCGGGGTGGTCCACCGGAAACCGCCGCCGCGTCCCTCCCGCTGGGCGGCCGGATAGAAGGAGTCCCACAGCCAGGCGCCGCCGGGCGCCTTGGACTCGGAGAGGAGGTTCGTGTCGTTGGCGAACAGCCACGGCACCACGCCGCCCCACAGCCGGTTGGTCCAGAAGTACGGCGTGAACTGCGAGCCGCTCGCCTTCTTCATGTCGCGCAGCAGCGCGGTGAAGTCGTCGCGGGTCCAGTCGGGGGCCGGGAAGTCCGCGCCCGCGCGCTTCAGCACCTGGTCGTTGAGGTAGATGTCGGCGGCGTTGAACTCGACCGGCAGCTGGTAGAGGCTCCCCTCGTACATCATCGACTCCACCAGCGAGGGATGGACGTCGGAGAAGTACTCGCGCAGCTCCTCGGCGTCCCGCTTCACCCAGCGGTCCAACGGGACGCCGAGGCGCTGCGCGAACAGCTGGACGCCCTCGGTGGCGACGTAGACGAGGTCGGGCGCGGTGCCCGCCGCGATCTGGGTGAGGATCTTCGCGAAGAAGTCCGACCAGTCGACGGCCTGCACGGCGTTGATCCGCAGCTTGATGTCGGGGTGGACCTTCCTGAAGCCCTCGGTGAGCGACCGGATGGCTTCCGGTCCGTAGGCGGGGCCGAGCGTCGCGACGACCAGGGAGCCGTCGTTCCGCCCGGGGATGTCGGCTCCGGTGAGCCGGTCCCAACTGGCGGCGGTACCGGCCAGTGCGGCGGCTCCCGCGCCGTAGGCGCCGTACCGCATCAAGGTGCGGCGAGTGAGATGCGAGTCGGTCATTCAAACGGGCCTAACTCGTGTTAGCCAAGGTCTGATGCCCCAGATGATGTGAAGCGGGTTACGGCCCTGTCAAGAGTTCCGAACCACTTGACCTTTAACGAGTTAGGTCACAGAGTGCTGGTCCACATGAGCCGCAGTCCTGACGACGCCGTCGGGGAAAGGAGCCGCACCATGCGTGGCGCATCTGGCATGCCCGGAATATCCAGGAGGTCGCTGTTCCTGGCCTCGGCCGTGGGCGCGGCCGGTGCCTTACTGCCGACCGGTCCGAGATCCGCGGTGGCGGCCTCGGGGACGGCCACCGCGTGCGCGGGCAGCTATCGCGCCGAGTACCACTTCACCGTCCCCGACCAGTGGATGAACGACCCGCAGCGGCCGGTGTGGATCGACGGCGAGTACCACTACTACTACCTCTACAACCCCGACTACTCGACGGGCGGCACGGCCGCCGGCACGGCCTGGCGCCTGGCCACCAGCACCGACCTGGTCACCTTCACCGACCGCGGGATCGCGGTGCCGAAGAACACCACTCCCAACGGCGACGTCTGGTCCGGCTCGGCGGTGATCGACACCGACAACACGGCAGGTTTCGGCGCGGGCGCGGTGATCGTCCTCGCCACCATGGCGCCCGACGACGTCACCCAGGCGCAGTACCTGTACTACTCGACCGACGGCGGCCGTACGTTCACCCCTCACGGCACCGGCCCGGTCCTTCCGAACCCCGGTGTACGGGACTTCCGCGACCCCAAGGTGATCCGCGACGAGGAGCGCGGGCGCTGGGTGATGGCGCTCGCCGAGAACGACAAGGTCGGGATGTACCACTCCGACGACCTGAAGTCCTGGACGTACGTCGGCGGTTTCATCAAGGGCGGCATCGGCGTCCTTGAATGCCCGGACCTGTTTCGCATCCGGGCGGCGGACGGCACCTGGAAATGGGTGCTGGGCGTGAGCGCCAACGGGAAGGGATCCGGGCTGCCGAGCACCTACGCCTACTGGACGGGGTCCTTCGACGGCACCACGTTCACACCCGACCTGAACGATCCGCAGTGGCTCGACCACGGCTGGGACTGGTACGCGGCCGTCACCTTCGAGAAGCGCGACGCCGACGGCACCGTCGACCCGGCGGCGCGGTACGCGATCGGCTGGATGAACCACTGGGACTACGCGGGCACCACGCCCACCATCGAGTGCGACGGCTTCAACGGCACCGATTCGATCGTCCGCGAGGTCACGCTGAAGCGGGCCGCGGACGGCACGTACCATCTCGCCTCCCAGCCGGTCGCCGGTCTTGACGCGCATGTCTCCCGCACGGTCGACCTCGGCGACCTGGAGGTCGACGGGAGCCTCATGCTCGACTACACAGGCACCGCGTACGAGGTGTCCACCGACATCACCTGGGACCGACTGGCCGGCGCGGGGCTCCAGTTGCGGCGCTCCTCCGACGGCGGACGCCACATCGACGTCGGGATCTACGGCGACTACGCATTCGTCAACCGCGGATACACCGTGAGCCCCGACAGCACCGGCCGGTGGCAGGAGAGCAGGAGCCCCTTCGACGCGTCCGCGGGCACCGTGCGGCTGCGCATCCTGATCGACCGTACGTCCGTCGAAATGTTCGTGGACGACGGCCGGTACGTGCACTCGACCGAGGTCTTCCCGGACCCGGCCGACACCGGGCTCGCCCTGTTCACGATCGACGGCACGGCGGTGTTCCGGAACACGGTGATACGGGAGTTCACGGTGGGTTGAGTAGGGTCGCCCGCATGCAGGACGTGCGCGTGGTGCTCATCGGGGGAACGTCCCACACCGGCAAGTCGACCGTCGCCCGGGCCGTGGCGGAGCGGCTCGGGTTCGACTGCCGCTCGACGGACAAGCTGGCCCGGCATCCTGGGCGGCCCTGGCGGACGCCCGAGTGGGAGCCGCCGCCCCATGTCGCCGAGCACTACGCCACCCTCGACGTCGACGAACTGATCCGGTCCGTGCTCGACCACTACGGGCGCCTGTGGCCGCGCATCGAGGAACTGATCACCGACCGGGCGAGCGGCGACGGCCCGGGCCTGGTCCTGGAGGGCTCCGCGATGTGGCCCGCCCGCGTGGCCGGAATGACGACCGTTCCCGGCACACGGGCGCTGTGGCTCACGGCGGACGAGGCGGTGCTGCGCGAGCGCATGCGGGCGTCGGCCCGCTACGACGAACTGGCGGACGAGGAGCGGTACTTGGTGCACAAGTTCCTCGCCCGTGCGGAGCGCTTCCAGTCGCTGATGTCGCAGGGCGTGGACGCGCATGGGCTGATTCGCGTCGACACGGGTGAGCGCTCGGTGGGGGAGTTGGTGGAGGCGGTGCTGACGCATGTGGGTGCGGCGGTGCGGTGACGGCAACTGGGCTGTCAGTGTGGGGAGTCAGAGTCCCGGGCATAACTGATGATCGAATGCTGCGTCACTTCTCCGGCCACACCCATGACCGTAGCCACGACACCCTTCCTGTCATGGAGGTGGACGGTGCTCTCGTCTCGGTCGGCGTCGACTACGACGGGAGCCTGTGGACCTGCGACCTCACCGGTGGTGCATGCGCCGAGCGTCCCCTGGAACTCGACGCCGCCGGACCGGAGGACGCCTGGTACTACGAGAACGGCGTGTGGGACGAGGACGACCCCGACGTCGACGACAGGCCGCAGTTCGAAGCGGACGATGTCGTCTCGGTCCTGACGGTGGCGCGTCTGGACGGGCGTCCTGTGGTCGTGACCGGCGGCGGCCGGTTCGATCTGTCGATTCCCGAGGAGGGGGAAACCATCGGAGGGGCGGTGCGGGTCTGGGATCTGCGCACCGGGCGCAAGATCGGCAAGACGCTGACCGGTCATGGTCTGGGCGTCTGCTCGCTCACCACCGTGGTATCCGACCAGGGGCTGATCGCCGTCAGCAGCTGCGAGGAAGGCAGGTTGCTGGCCTGGAATCTGACTCGGGAAGGGGAACAGGTCGCGGAAGTCGAGGGCAGTTACAACGGAGGGATGGGAGCCGGTCTCGTCGACGGCCGACCGGTCGCCGTCACCGGAGGCCACGACGACTTCCTTCAGGCCTGGGACCTCCTCAGCGGGGAACAGATAGGTAAGAACCTCACCGGTATCGAGCCCGTGGTGCGGGCCATCGCGATCACCGAGGTGAACGGCCGGACCGTGGTGGTGGCCGGCGGTGACGCCTGGAACAAGAGCGCGGTGCACATGTGGGACCTCACCACTCAGGAGCCGATCGGAGCACCGATGACCGGCCACACCGACAGCGTCCAGACACTGGGCACCGCGAGGGTCGCGGGCCGCACGATCGCCGTGACCGGCAGCAATGACGGCACCACCCGACTGTGGGATCTGGCCGGCGGCGAGCAGATCGGAGAGCCGCTCACCGGCCACCATCTCCAGATGGTCACCGAAACGGCAGGAACTCCCGTCGCCGTCACCACCTCCGACGACGGCATCAGCATGTGGGACCTGACTGTCTCCGCCCGCTAGTCGCCACACCCGCCGAACCCTGTCACGATCTTCCTGGAACCGGCTCGGACCGGAGCCGGTGCGGACCATCGACGGAGTGCGCATGACGACGGACAGGGCCACCGCGGAGGGGACGGAGCAGGTCGCGGGAATCGAGGCGAAACCGGTCGCCGGGCACATCGGGGCGGAGATCGCGGGCGTCGACCTGGCCGGCGAGCTGGACGACGCTGTGGTCGGCGCGATCCGGGCGGCGGTGCTGCGCTGGAAGGTCGTGTTCTTCCGCGGACAACGGCTGGACCACGCCGGGCATGTGGCGCTCGCGCGCCGGTTCGGCGAAGCGGTCGTCCTGCGCAAGCGGGGGAGCGCCTCTCCGGCGGAGTTTCCCGAGATCGAGACGACCGCCGACCGGCTGGAGCTGGGCGGGAAATTCGGCATGGAGCACGACGAGTGGCTGCGACGGCGCCGCCACACCCTGCTGCGCGGCTGGCACTGCGACCACGGCGCCCGTATCGACCCGCCCGCCGCGACGATCCTGCGCGCCGAGACCGTACCGCCGTACGGCGGCGACACCACCTGGTCGAACCTCGCGGCCGCGTACGCCGGACTCTCCGGCCCGGTGCGGGAGTTCGTGGACGGGCTGCGGGCCGAGCACCGTCTCGGCGTGGGCTACCAGCCCCGGCCCGGCTACGACGCGTACGTCCGGCATCTGTTGGACCATCAGGTCGCCTCGCTGCATCCCCTCGTGCGGGTCCATCCGGAGACGGGGGAGCGGGTCCTCTACGTCAACGGCTACTACGTCGAGCAGATCGCCGACCTCTCGCGGGCCGAGAGCCGGGCGATCCTCGACATGCTGCTGGAGCAGGCCGTGCGGCCGGAGTACACGGTCCGTTTCCGCTGGGAGCCCGGCAGCGTGGCCTTCTGGGACAACCGGGCCACCATCCACCTCGCCCCGAGCGACAACGCCCACCTCGACTTCCCCCGGACCATGCACCGGGTGATGCTCGCCGGTGACGTGCCGGTCGGGGTGGACGGCAAACCGTCGGAACCGGTCACCGGGACCGAACCGGGGCGCTGGTAGGCGCTGATAGACCACGCCGGGCGTCCGGCCGATGACGGCTGCCCCGGACGCCTCGTGGCTCAGCGGGCGAGCAGGTCCCGCAACGCCTTCGCGATGTCGTCCGGCGCCTCCTCGGCCATGAAGTGGCCGAAGTCGACCGTGGTGTGCCGCAGATCCGGTGCCCAGGCGCGCCACAGCGCGGCGGCGTCGAAGCCGAGGGCCGCGCCCCAGTCCTGCTGGAGCACACTGACCGGCATCCGCAGCGTGTTTCCCGCCGCCCGGTCGGCCCGATCGTGCTCGATGTCGACGCCGGCGGAGGCCCGGTAGTCGGCGACGATGGAGGGCACCGCCGCACGGCAGGCCGCCAGGTAGGCGGCGCGGACCTCCGGCGGAACGGCCGCCCGATCGGTCGTCCAGATGTCGAGGAAGTGGCCGAAGAAGGCGTCCGGGGCGGCGCCGATCATGCGCTCGGGCAGGCCCGGCGGCTGGGCCATCAGGTAGAGGTGGAAGCCGACGGCGGCGGTGACGCCGTGCATCACCTCCCACATGTCGAGGGTCGGCAGGACGTCGAGGCACGCCAGATGACTGATCGTGCCGGGATGGTCGAGCGCGGCACGGAAGGCCACCAGGGCGCCCCGGTCGTGTCCGGCCAACGCGAAGCGCTCATGGCCGAGTTCGCGGGCGAGGGCCACGATGTCCGCGGCCATGGTGCGCTTGGCGTAGACGGTGCCGTCGGTCTCCGCCGGCTTGTCGGCGGCGCCGTAGCCGCGCAGGTCCGGGCAGATCACCGTGTGGTCGGCCGCGAGGTCGGCGGCCACATGGCGCCACATCAGATGGGTCTGCGGGAAGCCGTGCAGCAGCACGAGGGGCGGGCCGGAGCCGCCGACCGCCGTGTGCAGGGAGACTCCGTCGGCGACGGGGACCCGGTGATGATCGAAACCGGCGATGACAGGGGCCATGGCTGCGCTCCTTACGGTCATGGCTGCGCTCCTTGGGTGATGCGGAACGATGGGTGGGTGCAGGATGCCTCTTGGAGGATCTTGTTCCTCGATCCTCCTGGGAGCGGATGAGCAGTGGATGAGCAGCGGCGGGGCGACCCACGACAGCGCCGTGCGGCGGACGCTGTGGTACCCGCCTTCGGTGTGCTCGGGCCGGTGACGGCCTGGGACGGGGACGGGAACGCGATCCCTCTGAAGGGGCCGAGGCACCGCTCGGTGCTGGCCCGGCTCATCATCGCTCGAGGACGCGTAGTGCCCGTCTCCCGACTGGTCGACGACCTCTGGACGGACCCGCCTGCCGACGCGGTCGGCGCCGTACGCACCTTCGTCGCCGCGTTGCGCCGCGCCCTCGAACCGGACCGCCCGCCCCGCAGCCCGGCCCGGCTGCTGGTCACCGACGGCCCGGGCTACGCCCTGCGCGCGACGACGGACGCGGTGGACGCCTGGCGCTTCGAGGAGACCGTCGCCGCAGCCCCGGCGCTGCCGCCCAAGGAAGCGGCCGTACGGCTGGAGGAGGCGCTCGGCCGGTGGCGCGGCCCCGTCTACGCGGAGTTCGCCGACCAGCCGTGGGCCCGCGCCGACAGCCGCCGCCTGGCCGAGCTGCGCCTGCACGCCGTGGAGCTGCGGGCCGAGGCACTGATCTCCCTCGGCCAGGCCGACCGGGCGGCCGCCGACCTCCGGGCGCACTCGGCCGAGCACCCCTGGCGGGAGAACGCGTGGCGCCTGCTGGCCCTGGCGCTGTACCGAACCGGCCGGCAGGCCGACGCGCTGGACGTGCTCCGCCGGGCCCGCAGGCTGCTGGCCGAGCAACTGGGAGTCGACCCGGGCCCGGGACTGCGCTCCCTGGAGACGGACATCCTCCGGCAGGCCGACCATCTCGGCCGCGCGGCGGACAACCCCGCCGGCCAGGTCTGGGAGCAGGTCGCCGCCGCCTACGACCGCACCGTCGCGCCCGACGCCCGGGCACGCCTGGAGTCGACCGCCGACCTGCTGCGCAGCCTCGCCGTGACCGGAGGGAGCGGACTGCCGGCCGCCCGCGAGCACCGGGTCGCGGCCGTGGCGGCTGCCGAGGAACTGGGCGACCCCGAACTGACCGCCCGCGTGATCGGCGCCTACGACGTCCCGGCGATCTGGACGCGCCTCGACGACCCGGGACAGGCCGCACAGGTGGTCGCGGTCGCGGAGCGCACCCTCGCCGCCCTGCCCGCCGTGGGCCACGAGGCGGCGAAAGCACGGTTGCTGGCCACGATCGCCCTGGAGTCGCGCGGCACCCCGCTCGCCCGTGGCCCGCAGGCCGCCCGCCTGGCCGAGGAGATCGCCCGCCGGCTGGACGATCCGGTGCTCCTGGCCTTCGCCCTCAACGCGGCCTTCATGCAGTGCTTCAGCCGCACGGGGCTGGCCCCACACCGTGACGAGATCGGCGCCGAACTGGTCGCGCTCTCCACCCGGCACGGCCTGCCCGACTTCGAGATCCTCGGCCACCTCGTCCGGCTCCAGGCCCGCTGCGCCCTCGGGGACTTCACCGCGGCCGACCACCACGCTGCCGTCGCCGACACACTGGCCGCACGGCATGAACGGCCACTGGTGGGCGTGTTCACCGGCTGGTACGCCGTACTGCGACTGGACGCCACCGGCCAGGCCTCGGCGACGGACGTGGAGGCTGCCTACCGGAACGCCGCCGACCTGCTGCACGACGCGGGCATGCCGGGCGTCGCCGACGGCCTGCTGCCGCTCGCGCTGCTGTGCCTGCGTCTGCGGCACGCCCTGCCGCTCCGCTTCGACGAGTTCGACGCGTTCGACGCCTCCGACGACTTCCACGACTCCGACAAGGACACCGTCTGGGGGCCGTACGCTCCCTGGGCACGCCCCTTGCTCCTCCTCGACCGGGGGCACCGCCAGGAGGCCGCCGAGGCCCTCCACGCGACTCCCGAGCCGCCCCGCGACCTCCTCCAGGAGGCACTGTGGTGCCTCACCGGGCGAGCGGCACGGGCGCTCGGCGACCGGCGGACCATGGCACGCGCCCACGCGGCCCTCACCCCGGCGGCGAACGAACTTGCCGGTGCCGGCAGTGGCCTGCTCACCCTGGGCCCGGTCTCGGCGCACCTGACCGATCTGGCCGTATGACTGCTCGGGTTCGCCGGTGAACCGTTCGACGATACTCGTCGTCGTACAGGTGAATGATCATCAATGCTCCTGCCCGGTGCCGGACTCCGGGAGGGCGCGTACGAGGGCCTGACCCCGTGCGATGAGGAAGGAAGCGCATGCCGACTCCCGGGCGCCGCACGGCCACCACGCTCCTCGACCTACTGCTGCGCGCGGCGGCAAAGGCCCCCGGTCAGGTCGTCGTCCATGTCCGCGGTGACGGAAGCGAACGCGCCGTCACCTTCGCCGAACTCCACGACGACGCCCTGCGCGTGGCAGGGGGTCTGCGCGCGGCGGGACTCGAACCCGGCACGCCCGTACCGCTGCTCGCGGAGCTCGGTGAGGACTTCCAGCCGATGTTCTGGGGCGCGCTGGCGGCGGGACTCGTACCCGTGCCGCTCGCCCCCGAGGCGCGTCGGGTCGGACCGGTGTGGGAGTTCCTCGGCAGGCCCGCCGTGCTGGTCGACGACGCCTCCGAGGCCGTGCTCGCCGAGATCCCCGGCCCGGTACGCGCCCTGGGCCTGGCCGCGCTGCGCGAGGCCGACCCGCTGCGCTCGCTGCCCCGGCGGGACCCCCGGGACATCGCCTTCCTGCAGTTCTCCTCCGGCAGCACCGGCGCCCCGAAGGGCGTGGAACTCACCCATGAGGCCGTGCTCGCGAACCTCCGGCAGATCCGCGCCGCCATGGCGATCACCTCGGACGACGTGGTGGCGACCTGGATGCCGTACTTCCACGACATGGGCCTGATAGGCACCCATCTCGTCCCCATGGCGGCTCGTCTGAAGCAGGTGCGCCTCGAACCGCTGACCTTCGCCAAGCGCCCGGCCCGCTGGCTCGAAGCGGTGACACGGCACAGGGCGACCCTGCTGTCGGCGGCGAACTTCGCGCTGGCGCTGGCGGTACGGCGGGTGCCGGCCAGCACCTGGGCAGGGCTGGACCTGAGCTGCGTACGGCTGATGCTCGTGGGCGCCGAGCCGATCGCCCCGCGGGTGTGGCGGGAGTTCACCGCCAAGGCCGGCCCGGCAGGGCTGGACGCCGCGGCCATGCTGCCCGTGTACGGGCTGGCCGAGGCCACCCTCGCCGTGACCGTGCCCCCGCTCGGGGAGATCGCCGCACCGCTGACGCTGGACCGGACGGCGCTGAGCCGTGGCCGGGCCGTTCCCGCCGGACCCGGACCGGACGCCGTCGAACTGATGGATGTGGGCCGCCCCGTGGCGGACTGCGAGCTCCGCGTCACCGACGACTCCGGTGAGCCGCTCGGCGACCGGGGCATCGGTCACATCGAGGTACGCGGTCCTCAGGTGGCCCGCGGCTACCACCGAAGCCCCGAGGCGAGTGCCGCCGCGTTCGCCGGCGGCTGGCTGCGCACCGGCGACCTCGGCTTCCTGGACCAGGGCCGGCTGTGTGTCACCGGCCGGCACAAGGACGTCGTCTTCGTCGGCGGCCGTACCTTCCACGCACCCGACGTCGAGGAGACCGCCGCCGCCACGCCGGGACTGCCCGCGGGGACGGTGGCGGCGATCGGGTCCACCGATCCGGACACCGGGGGCGACCGTGTCGTGGTGTTCGCGCAGTGGGCGCGACCCGCGCTCGCCACGGTCCTGCCCGTGCTCGACGCCGTGGCGGCCCGGGTCCGGGAGGCGCTCGGCCACGACGACGTACGGGTGCTGCCCCTGCCGCCCGGCGCGTTCCCCCGCACGACGAGCGGCAAGCTGCGGCGCGGGGAGATGCGCGTGCGGTTCGAGGCGGGCGCGTACGCGGCGATCGAGGAGGGGCTGACCGCGGCGGCCGAGCAGCGGCCGTCGGCGGAGGTGGCGGAGGTACAGGAACGGCCGCCTGCGGCGCGGGCCGAGGCTGAGCCTGTCCGACGCGAGGCCGAGGCGGCCCGGGCGGAGGAGTACCGTCCGCATGGGCCCGCGCCGCGTTCGCGGCACGACGTCGAGGAAGTCGTCCGGGGGATCTGGGCACGGACCCTGGACCTCGCACCGGCGGACATCGACCGTGACGACCGGTTCTTCGCACTTGGGGGCTCCTCGCTGAAGGCGATGGCGGTGCTCGCCGGGATCGAGGACGCCTTCTCCGTCACGGCGGACCCACGAGTGCTGCGCGACCACGACACGGTGGCCGCGCTCGCCGGGCATGTGCTGGCCCAACTGGACAGCTCTCACAAGGGAGTTGCGGTGGTGTCCGGATCCGCAGGCGGGGTGACGGACACGGCTGCCGAGCGCGCGTCGGTGTCGTCCGGCGAGAACGCCAGGACACAGCCGGTGGCGGTGCTCGGTATGGCGTGCCGGTTCCCCGGTGCTGCGACGCCCGAGGCGTTCTGGGAGCTGCTCGTCGAGGGGCGTGACACGGTGACAGCCGTACCTGCCGGCCGCTGGGAGAGTGCACCGGGCGCCGCCGCCGGCCTCTTCGGGTCCTTCCTCCCGGATCCCGCGGACTTCGACGCCGCCTTCTTCGGCCTGGACGACGAGGAGGCCCGCGCGACCGACCCGCAGGCGCGGATCTTCCTGGAACTGGCCCATGAGGCCCTGGAGCGCGCCGGGTACGCGGGGCCACGGCGGACCGGCCGCAGGATCGGCGTGTTCGCCGCCGTGAGCGACAGCGGATACCGGGAGATCCTGGCCGACGCCACGGACGGCGACCTGGCCGCCCACCCCGGCGCGCTCACCGGCAACCTCCCCAACCTGATCGCCGCCCGCCTCTCCCAGGCGCTCGACCTCGACGGCCCCGCCCTCGCGGTCGACACCGCCTGCTCCTCCGCGCTCGTGGCGCTCCACCTGGCGCGCCGCAGCCTCCAGAGCGGCGAATGCGACGTCGCCGTGGTCGGCGGCGTCCAACTCGCCCTCACCCCCACCGGACACAGGCTGCTCGCCCGCGCGGGCGCGCTCTCCCCGACGGGCAACGGCCGCCCCTTCGGCGCCGCCGCCGACGGCATCGTGCCCGGGGAAGGCGGAGCGGCCCTCGTCCTCGCCCGCCTGGACGACGCGCGGCGGGACGGCGATCCGGTACTCGCCCTGGTGCGCGGCACAGCGGTCAACAACGACGGCCGGTCCCTCAGCCTGCTCGCGCCCAACCCGCGCACCCAGCGCGAGGTCATCACCCAGGCGTACGGCGACTGCGGCATCGACCCCGACGCGGTGTCGTACGTCGAGGCCCACGGGACCGGCACCCCGGTGGGCGACCCGACCGAGGCGCGGTCACTCGGGCACGCCTTCCCGCCCCGTACCGACGGGCTCCCACGCCTGCTCGGCTCGGTCAAGGCGAACCTCGGACACCTGCTCAACGCCGCCGGCATGCCGGGCCTGGTCAAGACGGTCCTGGCACTCCAGCACCGGCACATCCCGCCCTCCCCGAACACGGCCGCGCCCGCGCCCTACCTGGAACGCGTCGCGCCCGGCTTCGAACTCGCCACCGAGCAGCGGGAATGGAGCGCCCCCGGACCCTTGATCGCGGGCGTCAACGCCTTCGGCTTCGGCGGCACCAACGCGCACGCCGTACTGGAGGAGGCGCCCGTATCGACAACCTCCCCGACGGCCGCTGCCGACGGCCCGCACCTGCTCACACTGTCCGCCCACACCCCCGACGCCCTGCGCACAGCCGTCGCCGACCTGGCCGCGCATGCGCGCACGCACCCGGACCTGCCCGACGCGGACCTCTGCGCCGCCGTCAACACCGCCCGCGACGACCGGACCCACCGTCTCGCCGTGGTCGCCGAAGGTGACCTCGCAGACCGCCTCCAGGCCGCCTGCACGACGGACTTCACGGTCGCCCGCTCCCGTCCGAGGACGGTGTTCCTGATGCCGGGACAGGGAGCACAGAGGCCCAGCCAGGGTCGGGATCTGTACCGGTCGGCCCCGGTGTTCCGTGACGTCATCGACGAGGCTTCGTCGCTGACGGGCCCGGTACTCGGGCGCTCGCTCGCCGAGTGGTGCCTGGATCCCCGTACGGACCCCGGGGAGTTGGCCAGGACGGAGGTGGCCCAGCCGCTGCTCGTCGCGTTCGGGGTCGGTCTGGCCCGGCAGTTGGGGGAGTGGGGCCTGGCCGCGGACGCGGTCGCCGGACACAGCGTGGGCGAGATCGCCGCCGCGTGTGTCGGCGGTGCGCTGAGCCTCGCCGAGGCGGTGGGGTTTGCGGCGGAGCGTGGGCGCCTGGTGGGTGAACTGGCCCTGCCCGGAGCCATGGCCGCCGTCCGAGGTGACGAGGATGCCGTCGCCGAGCTCGTCTCCGCGTCCGGCGGCTCGCTGAGCGTGGCCGCTGTCAACGGGCCCGCGCAGGTGGTGATCTCGGGAGCGGAGGATGCCGTCGACCGTGCCGTCACGGAGCTGACACGACGTGGAGTGGCCACACGCAGGCTCCGCGTCTCCCACGCCTTCCACTCCCCGCTGCTGGAGCCGGTCCTCGACCCGCTGGCGGACGCCGCGAAGGCGCTCACGGTCAAACCGGCTGCCGTACCGATGCTGAGCACGGTCACCGGCGAGTGGGGCCCCGGTCTCACGCCCGCCTACTGGCAGGAGCACGCGGTCCAGCCGGTGCGGTTCGGCGCTGCTGTGGCGCGGCTGCTGGACGAGGGCTACGACCATTTCGTCGAACTCGGCCCGGGGGACACCCTGGGCGGGGCGGTCCGTGCGGTCGCCCGCGCGCATGGTGCCCCGGACGTGACGGTGCTGACGGCGGGACCTGCCCCGTCCTCGGGCCGTGACGCCGATTCCGGCGGAGCGCGGGCGCTGTTGGAGACGGTGGGGCAGCTGTGGGCCCATGGTGCGGCCGTGGACCGGCCGGCCGGGCGTCCCAGGGTGCCGGTGCCGACGTATCCCTTCCAGCGCACCCGCTACTGGCCGCACCGGCCCGGCGCGGGAACCGTGGTGCGGTACCTCGACTGGAGGGACGCGCCGATCACCTCGGCGGCGGTGCCGCGCGTGGTACGGCTGATCGGCGCGGACCAGGCGCTCGGCCGGGCCCTCGCCGAGCGGCTCGACAGCCGTGGGGTGACGGTCCTGGGGGAGGACGGTGCGGACGAGTCGGTCTCCGCTTCGGCGGACACCGTGGTGTGGCTGGCGGGCGCGGCGGAGAGTACCGGAGACGGACGCCACCCGGCCACGGACATCGACCTCGACCTCGACCTGAGCGTGGCCATTCCCGCACTACGCCCCGTACTCGACCTGCTCGCCACCGACTGCGCCCGCCTGCTGGTGGTCACCGAGGACGCGTACCTCACCGGCGCCTCGACGGAACGGGCGCGCCCGACACAGGCACTTCCGCACGGCTTCACGCTGGCGCTCCCGGAGGAGCACCCAGGGCTCGCCGCCCGCAGCGTCGACCTGTCCTCCCGTGACACGCTCGACGCCAGGGCCGACGCCCTGGTGCGGGAGCTGTCGTCGGCCTATGAGCCGGGAGCCGAGGGCGCGTTCGCGTGGCGCTGCGGTCGCAGGCTGAGCCGTACGCCGGTCGACCTGCCGGACCTTCCGGCGGCGCTCACCGCCCTGCCGCCGAACGGCACGTACCTGATCACCGGCGGAGCCGGCGGGCTCGGTTCCGCACTCGCGCGCGACCTCGCAAGCGGCGGCGCCCGCGAACTGATCCTGACCGGCCGCTCCGAGACCGCTCCCGACGAGCTGCTCACCGAACTCCGCGCCCAGGGCGCCCGGGCCCGGTACCGGGCGGCCGACGTGGCCGACGCAGCCGCCGTCGACGCCCTGTTCGCCGCACTGCCCCCGCTGGACGGGGTGTTCCACGCCGCCGGTACGGTCCGGCCCGGCACCCTCCGCGCCAAGACCGACGGCGAGATCGAGCAGGTGATGGCCGCGAAGGTGCGGGGCACGGTGCTGCTCGCCGAGGCGCTGCGGCGGTACGGCCAGAACCCTACGGTGTGCGTCGCCTTCTCCTCCCTCTCCTCGGTACTGCCCGGCCTGGCGGGCGCGCTCGGCGACTACGCGGCGGCCAACGCCTTCCTCGACGCCTTCGCCGCCAACGAACGGGCCGCGGGTCGACCCTGGCAGGCGATCGGGTTCGGGCCCGTCGCCGACGCGGGACTGGCCGCCGGAACACCGGTCCGACAGCGGCTGCACACCCGCGGATTGACCCCCATGACCACGCGGGCCGCGATCGACGCGCTCCACACGGCCGTCGCCATCGACGCCGCGCACCTGCTGGTGACACCCTCGGAGCCGCCCGCGCCGACCGTCACCGTGGACCGTCCGAAGGACGGCATACACGAGAGCGCGCCTCCCGCGCCCCGCACCTCGCCAGTAGGCGACGCCCGCGCAGTGGTCGACCCGGTCCGCGCCGCGGATCTGGTACGGCGACTGCTGGCCGAGGCACTGCACCGCGCCCCCGAGGACATCGGCGACGACGAGCAGTTCCTCGGCCTCGGGCTCGACTCCCTGACCGCAGTGGACCTCGCACGCCGCCTGGAGACGGAACTCGGGTCGCCGCTGCCCGCCACGCTGCTCTTCGAGTACCGCACGATCGGCGAACTGGCCACGTACCTCAGCGGACAGCGACCAACTCCCGCCCCCACCCCGGCAGTTGCCAGCCGTGTCGAGGAGACCACCCCGCGCTCCCTCACCCCGCTCCAACGCGCCTTCCTCACCACGGAGGCCTTGTACGAGGGCGTCACCGCCTACGGCTACATACGCCAGACCGTCCGAGGCCCCCTCGACCCCGACCTCCTCGGCCGGGCACTGGCCCACCTCGCGGCACGCCACCCGATGCTGCGCCTGCGCATCACCGCGGACACCGTGGACGCAACAGACACCACGCACGGCACACCGCCCCGCCTGTACACCGCCCCGGCCGACCCCACCGACCGCGCCCCACACTGGTACGAGGTGCACGAACCGCACGACACGGCGCCACCCGTCCCCGACCTCGAACAGCGGCTGTACAACCGCCCGTTCGACCTGACCGTCGAGGCCCCGGTGCGCGCCGCGCTGGTCCGCGACCACCTGGACGCCCATCTCGCCCACCTCCTCCTGGTCGTCCATCACAGCGCCGCGGACGGCTACAGCCTCAAGGTCCTGTGCGAGGAGCTCTGGTCGCTCTACACGGCCCTCGCCCACGGCCGCAGCCCTCTTGAACTCCCCGCCCCACGCGCAGAGTTCGCCGACTACGCGGACCGGGTCACCGCCGAACGCCGATCGCCCGACTTCACCCGGGACCGGCAGTACTGGCGTAGCCGCATCGCCGAGCACACCGCGGCGGCCACGGCACCGGCACTGCCGTACGACGGCGACCCGGACGCACTCCCGGAGCCGCCGCTCACCCATCACCAGACGGCCGTCGACGCGACGCTCACGGCGGCGCTGCGGGAGCTGGCCGCCCGCCACGAGGTCTCCCTCTTCCATCTCCTCCTCGCGGTGTACGGCCGCTGCCTGGCCCGGTGGAGCGGACAGCGGGCCGTCGCCGTGAACGTGGCGCGGGCCCGCCGCGAGGCGTCCCTGCCCGGGATCGACCGCCTCGTGGGCCCGCTCGCCGACACCCTGCCGATGTTCGCCGACGTCGACCTCGACGAGCCCGTGACCGCTCTGGCCCGGCGGGTGCAGCGGATCTGGCACGAGGCGGAGTCCCACGCCACGCTCGGCAGCCCCGACATCGCCGCGCTGCTGCCCGCCACCGGCCCCGCCCCGCGCACGGTCGCCCCGGCCGGGTTCAGCTTCGCCCGCTTCCCTGTGAGCCACGGCAGCGACTGGCCGGTCACCGTGAGCCCGACCGCGGCGGCCACCGCCTCCGCCGCGACCAGGCTCGGACTGCTGTGCTGGGAGTCCGACACGGCCCTGCGCCTGTCCTGGAACCACCCCGCCCACCTCTTCCGACGCGAGACAGTGGAGCGTCTCGCCGCCGACTACCTGGGCGAACTGCGCGCCGCGACAGGACAGCCGTCGGCGGCATCGAGCACGCCCCCCGTCCTGTCGTCTCCCGGTTCCCGGAGTCTCGGCGACGCCGGGATCGCGGACCGCCTCCGCGCCCAGTTCCGTGCGACGCCGGCAGCCGTGGCCGTCAACACCGCTAGTACGACGCTCACTTACGCCGAACTCGACCGCGCCTCCGCCGCTCTCGCCGCCCGGCTGCGGTCGAACGGCGTACGCCCCGGCGACCTGGTCGGCCTGCTCACCGAACCGGGCGCGGACACCGTCGTCGGCGTAATCGGCATCCTCCGCTCGGGCGCAGGTTGGGTGCCTCTGGACGCCGGACACCCCGTCGCCCGGCTGCGGGACCAGACGCACCGCACCGGCGTCGGCGTGGTGGTGTGTCACACGGCGACGCGCGCGGCCACCGCCGCACTGCCCGACATCACCCCGGTCGCCGCCGACGACCCGTCACCGGTCCCGGCTTCCGCGCACCCGCTGCCGCCCGCCGACCCGGACGCCATCGCCTACGTCATCTTCACCTCGGGTTCCACCGGCCGCCCCAAGGGCGTCCCGATCACCCACCGGTCCATGCTCACGTACCTCGACTGGTCCCTGGCCACCTTCGGCTACGGCCCCGGTGACCATCTCGCACAGACGGCATCCGTCTGTTTCGACGCCTCCGTACGCCAGTTGCTGGCACCGCTGCTGGTCGGCGCCACCGTCCACACCCTCACCCGGGACCTCGTCCGCGACCCCGAAGCCCTGCTGGACCGGATCGTCAACGACCGCATCACGGTGTGGAGTTCGGTGCCGACTCTCTGGGAACGACTGCTGACCGCCGCCGAGTCCAGGGCGGGACAGGACGGCACACCCCCGGACCTGTCGGCACTGCGCTGGGTCCACGTCGGCGGCGAGGCACTTCCCGCCGCCCACGTACGCCGCTGGTTCGACCTGCTCGACACCTGCGGGGGAGCGGAGCACCGGGTCGCCAACCTGTACGGGCCCACCGAGGCCACCATCAACGCGACCTGCCACATCATCGACACCCGGCCGGCCGATGACGTCCGGCAACTGCCCATCGGCCGGCCGGTGGCCGGGACCGAACTGGCCGTCGTCACGGAGACCGGCCGTCCGTGCGTGCCCGGCGAGGCCGGTGAACTGCTCATCGCCGGAACAGGGCTGACCCCCGGATACCTCGGCGAGCCGCACCTCACCGCGGAGGCCTTCGTCGAACGCGACGGTCGCCGCTGGTACCGCAGCGGCGACCGGGTCCGCCGAACCGGGGACGGCGCACTGGAGTTCCTCGGCCGCCTCGACGACCAGGTCAAGGTCCGCGGCCACCGCGTGGAACTCGGCGAGGTCGAGGCCGCCCTGCTCACGCACCCGGACGTCTCTCGGGCCGCCGTGCTGCTCGCCGACGGACGGCTGATGGCGTACGTGGAACCCAGGCCTGGTTCGGGGGAGCCGGACGCACGCGAGCTGCGCGCCTTCCTGGCCGGATCGTTGCCGCCGTACATGCTGCCCGGACGCATCCGCTCGATCCCCGCGATGCCCCTGACCGGAACCGGCAAGATCGACCGCAACTTGCTGGCCCGCGAAGGTGAGGGATCCAGCGCGGCGGATGCCGCCGTCGTTGAAGGTGATCAGGACGGGAGCGACCGTACGCACGAGTCCGTGCCGTCCGGGCCCGGCACGCCTCCCGCCACCCCGACCGAGCTCACCCTGGCACGCATCTGGTCGGTCCTGCTGGACGTCCCGGACGTCACTCGCGAGGACGACTTCTTCGCCCTCGGCGGCGACTCCATCATGGTGCTGGAGCTCTTCGCCCGACTGCGCAAGGAACTGCCGGCCGTCCCCCGGCCGACCACCGTCTACACCCACCGCACGCTGAGCGCACTCGCGGCGGCTCTCGACACCGCCGCCACTGGCTCGTCGGCCGCGCCGCCCCCGGACTCCGGCTCTGCGCAGTGGGCGAGTCCCTACCCCCTCACACCGTCCCAGCGAGGATTCCTGCTCGCCGAGACCATCAACCCCGGTGCGGGCTCCGGCTGGCTCGCCCGGTTCCGGCTGAACGGGCCGCTGCGCCAGGACGTCTTCCAGCGCGCCGTCGATGTTCTTGTCGCCCGGCATCCCATGCTGCGCACCGTCTTCCCCGCAGGCACCCGTCCGCCCGTGCAGCAGGAGCTGCCGGACTCGTTGCGCCTGCCCGTGGAGGTGGAGGCCCTCGCGGACCCCGATCTGCTGGAGGAGCGGATCGCCGAGGAGGCACGGCGCCGACTCGAGCCCTGGGCCTGGCCGTTGCTGCGTCTACGCCTGTTCGGTGTGGCCCCCGCCGAGCATGTGCTCGTCGTCCAC
This sequence comes from Streptomyces sp. cf386, assembly GCF_900103585.1. GTDB lineage: Bacteria > Actinomycetota > Actinomycetes > Streptomycetales > Streptomycetaceae > Streptomyces. Next base: position 109,858 of record NZ_FNHV01000019.1, on the reverse strand, counting down.
GCACACCACCTCATCGGCGACGGCTACAGCGCCGCCCTGCTCGCCAGGGAACTGCTCACCGTGTATGACCGACTCGACCGCGGCCTCCCGCACGGCCTGCCGCAGCTCGACGGCTCCTTCCGCGAGCACATCGCCCTGTCCGCCGTACGCCCACAGACACGTGGAGCCGAGGCCGAGGACTACCGCGCACGCCTGCGGGCGCCCTACACGCCCCCCGCCCTGCGTCGGCCGACCCCCGAGGACGCCGATGCGCAACCGGCCTTCCACACCACGGGATTCACCCTGGACGCCGCCACGACCGGGGCGCTGCGAGAACTCGCCCGAGCGGCGCACCGCACCCTGTACGCCCCGCTGCTCACCGCGTACTACCGTGCCCTCGCCGACCTCACCGGACAGCGCGACCTCGTGCTCGGGCTCGCCGTCACCGGGCGTGAGGAGTCCACGGTGGACGCGCACCGGATGTTCGGCCCGTTCGCGGAGGCGGTGGCACTGCGCCCGGCCCGACGCGGCGGCCAGGGCAGTCGCCAACTGCCCCTGTTCGAGGATGACTTGCGGCACATCGCCGACGAGACCTACCTGGCCCGGGCGGAAGGCCCGGGCGGCGAACTCCGCACGGCAGCGGGATTGCCGCACCACGCCCAGTTCTTCTTCACCTTCCTCGACTTCACGTCCCTCGGCTCCGAGGCCGTGGGCGGTCTGACGCTGCACGCGGACGAGTCCGACACCGCCCTCGCCCCGCCGCCGGTGGGCACCGACGTGTTCCTGGCCGTGCGGCCGGTGGCGGACGGCGCGGGCCTGCGCGTCACCGTGCGGGCCTCGGCGGCGGCCCTCACGTCCCGCGAAGTCGCCGGGTTCGCCGAGGAGATGCGGAGGCAGCTGCGGGACGCGCTGGGCGACGCCGACCCTGCGCCTGCCCGCGGCAGCGGCCACCGCCGGCGTCCTCACCTCGACGCCGCGCTCGTCGGATACCTGCCCGCACCGCACCACCTCGCCGCCCTCGCCGGACTGCCCTCCGAGAGTCCTGGTCTCGGCCGCGAGGAGATCAGGGCACTCCTCTTCCCGGAGGGCCGCGCCCGGCTGCTGGAGGAGACCGGGACCCCGCTCGGGAACTCCGGCTTCGTCGCCCTCCCGCTCTTCGCCGACGAACTCGCCCCGGGCGGCGACCTCGCGGCCCGCACCGCCCGAGCCGTGGAGCACGCCGCCTCCCTCGGCGCCCGCTGCGTCTCGCTCGCGGGCATGATCCCGTCCCACACCGGCTACGGCTACGACGTCCTGCGGGAGACCACGACGAGCGCGGCGATCACCACCGGCCACGCCTCGACGACCGTCGCCGTGGCCAAGACCGTCCACGCCGCGCTCTCGGCGACCGGCCGCCGCCTCGACACCCTTTCCCTCGCCGTCGTCGGGTGCGGCTCGATCGGCACCTCGTCCCTACGACTGCTGCTGGCGACGGCACCCCACCCGCCGGCCCGGCTGGTGCTGTGCGACCTGCCGGGGAGCACGGCGCGACTCCAACGGCTGGCGGCAGACCTGTCGTCCGGGCACCCGGCGATGCCGGTCCGGGTCGCCGAGTCGGGGCGGACCCTGCCGGCGGCGGTCTACGAGGCCGACGTGATCGTCACCGCGGTGAGCGGCGCGACGGCACTCCTGGACGTCGACCGGCTCCGGCCCGGCACGATCGTCGTGGACGACTCCTTCCCGCACTGCTTCGACACCGCGCGGGCGCTGGACCGTATGAGCCGTGACCAGGACGTCCTGGTCGTCGGAGGCGGTCTGCTGGGCCTGGACTCCACTCGGACGCGGCTCAGTGACGACCTGCCGGGCCCGGCGAGCGCGGGCTTCGCCCTGCGGTACGGGATTCCGGGCACCTTGGCTTCGTGCCGACTGGAGTCGCTGCTCCATGCCCATCTCACGGACTCCGGGCGACCCCCGAGCGACCTGCCCCTGATCCACGGCCTGGTCGACCTGCCCCGGGCCCTCGCCCACTGGGACGCGGCCGAGGCCGCCGGAGTCCGGCCCGCCCCGCTGCACCTGCTCGACCGCGTCCTCGCCGAGGGCGACGAGCTCTCCCTCAGACTTCCGAACGCCAACCCAGCGCCGGACCCAGACGGGTCGCGATGTCCGTGAGGATCTGCACATAGTCCTCGTGCTCGAAGGCGAAGGGCAGCGCGAACGCCACCTCGTCCACCTCGCGGAACGCGGCGTGGGCATGGAGGCGTTCGGCGATCTCCTCCGCGGTGCCGACGAGGTCCGGCGCGAACAGCAGCCGGGCCGGACCCTGCGGTGACGTGGTGCGCGGGGTGCGCTTGGCGACGTACTCCTCGTACCTCGCGCGCTGCTCCGGCGTGGCGGAGTCGGTGGGGATGACGACGAGGCCCTGGGAGACGCGGGCGTTCTCGCCGTCGGGGTGGTGGGCGCGGAAGGCGCGGATGTGCGAGAGCTGGATCTCCGCGAAGTCCGGGGACCCCTCCGTGTCCTCGGGCCCTTCCGCCTTGACGACGCTGCTGGTCAGGAAGTTCATCCCGTGCTCGCCGGCCCATTGCGCCGAACGCAGGCTGCCGCCGCCGTACCACAGACGGCTGCCCAGCCCCGGGGAATGCGGCTGCACCCGGTCGGAGAACACCTCAAAGCCCTCCATCCCACTGAAGTCCGTGACCGGCTTGCCCCGCACGAAGTCCAGCAGCCGCCGCACCCGCTCGTACCCGAAGTCCTCGGCATCAGCCGTGTCGGGGTACAGGGCCTCCTGGACGCGGTCGTAGTGCATCGGCGGGCCGACGCTGACGCCCGGGTTGATGCGGCCGCCCGACAGGATGTCGACCGTCGCCAGGTCCTCGGCCAGCCGCAGCGGGTTCTCCCAGCCGAGCGGGATGACCGCGGTGCCCAGCTCGATGCGGCGGGTGCGCTGGGACGCCGCCGCGAGGACGGCGACGGGGGAGGAGATGCCGTACTGGAGATGACGGTGGCGGAGCCACGCGCTGTCGAAGCCGAGCCGCTCGCCCAGCTCGATGATCTCCAGCGTGGACTCGTGCCCCCGCCGTGGATCCGCCTCGTCGAACAGCCCGATCGTGAGGAAGCCGAGCTTGCGCAACGGTCGTGAGGTCGGCGGCACGAGCCCTCCATCGTTCATGGATCAAGCAGTACGGCAGTGCCAACCGCCCCGCGCCCGATGATGTTCCCGCCCCCCCAGGTTCACAACAGGGGAATGGTGACCTCGTCCTCGACCGGCGGGACGACCTCCTGGGCGCGGTTGCCGGTCGCGGCGTAGCAGCGCAGGCGGACGGTCTCCGGGGTGACGTCCAGGCGCAGGAAGCACTTGAAGAACGGCGGGCTGTAGGTCGCCGAGCTCGGCGAGAACAGCGAGGTGTAGATCTTGCGCACGGGCAGCCGGAACCGCTTGGCGCGGTCAGGGCGGCGTCCGGTGCCCAGCAGGCCCGCGACCAGGCGCGTGCGCCAGGTGATCCGGGCGTCGGCGGCCGGTGCGCGACCCGGCCGGATGTCCAGCCGCTCGGCGACGACGGCCGTGGCCTCCGCCTCGGTGAGAGAGAAGAAGCGGCGCAGGCGCAGCCTTCGCCCGTAGAGACCGCTGTAGAAGGCCAGGGAGTCGCCGCGCAGGGGATAGCAGCGGAACTCCTTCTCCGTGACGTTCGCGATGTCGACCCGCGGAATCGTGTGCGTGGCGTGCATGAACGCACCGCCGCCGCCCGAGACGACGTACTGGATGGTGCGGCCGTCCACCTGCACCGGGTAGCGCTGGTAGTTGTGGATGTCACCGCCTATCGCCGCGACATAGCGGTGGGCCGGGTCGCGGACGATCTCGTCGACGGTGCCGCCCCCGTCGATCGCGCAGGGGTGGTGCTCACCGTCCACGTACAGCGGCTGCCCCGTGATGAGGATCTTCGGCCGGGGATCCTTGGACACCTCGCGCAGCCAGGCTCCCTGTTCGGCGTCGATGGTGCCGAGCAGTCCGGTGTCGATGCCGATGATGCGCACCGGCCCGGCGTCGATCGCCCAGTACGGCCCCGGCTGGACGGCCTGTTGAGCCGATGCGGACCTCAACGCCCTTGCCTCAGCGAGGTGTTGACCCTCTCCCTTGCGCGGCCGGTGCCACAGCAGCGACCGCATCCACGCCTTGCTGAGCGGGCGGGGCGCGGCCTCGGGTTCGAGGGCCGGGGCGTCGCCGCAGAAGACGCGCATGAACGCACCGAGGTCCTCGTACCAGTCGTGGTTGCCCGGTATCGCGTATATCGGTGCCTGGTAGTCCTGGTAGGGCCGGAAGAACTTGGTGCCGTAGTCGTCGGCACTGCCCACCGGATAGATCACATCACTCGCGAGGACCGTGAACCGCGTGTCCTGACCCACCTCCAAGAAGCCCGGTACGACGGCGTACTGGGGCTCGTCGCCCTCGCCGGTGTCACCGATGACGAGGAAGGAGAAGCGGTCCGGGTCGTCGCGCCGTATGACCTTGTCGGCGGGTGCCCCGGCCGCGGCCCGTTGTGCCACCCAGCGGCTGCGGGTACGCCCCGTGGGATCCCCGAACCAGGACGCGAGGACGCCGTTGCGGGCGGCCCAGAGCGTCTTCGGGTTGAGCCAGGAGATCTTCTCGACCTTGGGCGGCATCAGCCGTTTGTACGCGCCGAGTTCGGTGGCGCCCCAGCCGGCGCCTTCGGCGGTATCGCGTGAGGAGTCAGACACCTGTGCACCGTAACAATGATCGAGAGAAGGCCGAGAGGGGGAGGGTGGGGCTGCGGCGTGTCGCCGTGCCCCACCCTCCCCCTGGGTCACCACTTGCGGGCATACGGTTCCCGGCGGGGCGGTTGGGTGCCGGGTACGGGTGCCTTGAACTCGCGGTCGCCTCCCGGCCGTTGACCGGAGAAACTGCCGGGTCCTCCCGCACCCGTGGTTGTGGAGGTTCCACTCTTCGCGCTCGCGCCCTCGCCTTCGCCGAGGACCAGGAGCGGGTCGAACATCACCACCACTCCGGCCAGCAGAAGGAAGATGGCCGGCCCCAGGAGCATGGGCAGCAGCAGCGAGGTGGGCGAGTCACCGGCCCATGACGCGCCGGTCGCCCCGTGCAGATGCACGCTGACGGCGGCCATTCCCGTGTAGTGCATCCCGGAGACGGCGACCCCCATGACCATGCTGGCGCCGAGGCTGGTGAGGAAACCGCGGATGGTGACGGCGGCCCACAGTGCGGCGGTCGCCGCGACGATCGCGATCAGGATCGAGAGCCCGACGGCGAACACGTCGTACTGGAGGCTGCCGTCGAGATGCATCGCCGCCATGCCCAGATAGTGCATGGCGGCCACACCGAGCCCGGTGATGACCCCCGCACCGGTCAGCGCGCCCTTGCCCGCGCCCCGATACCCGACGATGAACACGCCGATGCCGACCACGACGATGGCCACGGCGAGGCTGAGGACGGTCAGTCCCGTGTCGTAACGGATCCGGGTCTCCTCGACCTGGAAGCCGACCATGGCGATGAAGTGCATCGTCCAGATGCCACAGCCGATCGAGGCGGCGCCGAGCCCCAGCCAACCCGCCTTCCATGAATGTTCGTTGAGCAGGGAGCGGACGATGCACCGCAGTCCCAACGCCCCTCCCAGGCAGGCCATCAAATAGGCCCCCACCGGGGTCACCGCACCATAGCGGAACCCGTCAACCGTGCCTTCCATAAGCCAACTCCCCCCAGAGTCTTGGCCAGTTGTGAGCAAGGTGTACGGGGCAGGGTTACCTGAAAGCAAGCCTTTACCGCCGGTAGCAGTTGAGCTTTGAATCACTGTGGGTCAACTCCGGTCACACAGGAGTGAGTTTCAGCCAGTTGCGGGCTGGGCGCAGGGATGCCCGCTACAGGGGAGGGCACCCCGCCGAACCGTGACCGCCCCTTGCGTCGCCCTTGCCGCCGTCCGGCCACGAGTGGTGCCGGGCTTGAGGCTGTGGCACAGATGGAGTGAGGAGGCAGCGGGCAGGTGGCAGCGGCGGAAGGGCGCGGACATGCGGGAACTCGCGATCATCGAGGCGCCGTCCGTGCTCGGCCTGCGGCCCTCCGGGGTGCAGGAACTGCCGACGGCGCTGCTCGACGCCGGACTGGCGGCTGCTCTCGGCGCGGTACGGGCCGGCCGGGTCGAACCGCCCGCCTACGACCCGACGAGGGACCCTGACACCGGGGTGCTCAACCCGCACGGCATCGCGGAGTACTCCGTCCGGCTGGCCGACGCGGTCGGCCGGGTCCTCGACGAGGGCCGTTTCCCCGTCGTCCTCGGCGGGGACTGCAGCATCCTGCTCGGCAACCTCCTCGCCCTGCGCCGCCGCGGACGCCACGGCCTGCTGTTCCTCGACGGCCACACCGACTTCTACCAGCCCTCGGCGGAGCCGACCGGTGAGGCCGCCTCGATGGAACTCGCCCTGGCCACGGGCCGCGGCCCCCGGATCCTCACCGACCTCGAGGGCCGCGGCCCCCTGGTGCGGGACGAGGACGTCGTGGCCCTCGGCTTCCGCGATGCCGCCGAGTCCGAGCAGGCTGGTATGCAGCCGCTCCCGGCCGGGCTGCACGCCGTCGACCTCGACGGCGTACGCGCGTCCGGCGCGGGCACGGCGGCACGCCGAGCGGTCGACCGGCTCACCGCCGGTGCGGGCTCCGGTTTCTGGGTCCACCTCGACGTCGACGTCCTGGACGACGCGATCATGCCCGCCGTCGACTACCGCCTGCCCGACGGGCTGACCTGGGACGAGCTGGAGAGCGTGCTGCGGACGGCCCTGGCCGACGCGCGCGCCGTGGGACTCGACGTCACGATCTTCAACCCTCGCCTCGACCCCGACGGCCGCCTCGCCGCCCGCCTCGCGGAGTGCCTGCGCCGTGGATTGTCGGCGCGGACCGCCCGTCGGGATGCCTGAGTATTCTTTGGGTACCCCGATGATCACGCGGTCTCTGCCACCGCTGTCGCCACCGGACACCACCCATCTCGAAAGGCTCCGACCCTGAACGGCTCCCTCGCGGAAGCGCTCTCTGCCGTCCTCCTCGTGGTGGTCCTGGTGGGCGCCGTGGTGCGCCCCTGGGGCCTGCCGGAGGCCGTCGTCGCCGTACCGGCCGCGGGGGTGGTCATCGCCACCGGGGCGATCTCACTGGACCACGCGGCGGACGAGGCCGCCCGGCTGGGGCCGGTGATCGGCTTCCTCGCGGCCGTGCTGGTGCTGGCCCAACTGTGCGACGACGAGGGCCTGTTCCAGGCGTGCGGGGCCTGGATGGCGCGCACCGCCGCGGGGCGACCGCGTCGGCTCCTGGGGCAGGTGTTCGTCGTCGCCTCACTGATCACCGCGGTGCTGAGCCTGGACGCCACCGTGGTGCTGCTGACCCCGGTCGTCTTCGCCACCGCCGCCCGACTCGGTGCTCGTGCCAAGCCGCACGTGTACGCGTGCACCCACCTGTCGAACACGGCCTCGCTGCTGCTGCCCGTCTCCAACCTCACCAATCTGCTCGCCTTCGCCGCGAGCGGGCTGAGCTTCACCCGCTTCGCCGCGCTGATGGCGCTGCCCTGGGTGGTCGCGATCGGCGTCGAGTACCTGGTCTTCCGCCGGTTCTTCGCGGTGGACCTGGACGCCGGGGCACAGGCCCCGGCCTCCTCGGGGCCGCCCGAGCTGCCGCTGTTCGCCCTCTGCACGGTGGCGGGCACGCTGGCCGGGTTCGTGGTCACCTCGGCGGTGGGCATCGACCCGGCGTGGGCGGCCTTCGCGGGAGCGCTGGTGCTGGCCGTCCGCGCCCTCATCAGGCGCCGGACCACTCCCGCGGCCCTGGTGCGGGCCGCCGGCCTTCCGTTCCTCGCGTTCGTCCTGGCCCTCGGGATCGTGGTGCGGGCGGTCGTCGACAACGGGCTGGACGACGCCCTCGGCCATCTCGTCCCCGACGGCACCGGACTGCCCGCGCTGCTGGGCATCGCCGCGCTGGCCGCCGTACTGGCCAACGTGATCAACAATCTGCCGGCGGTGCTGGTGCTGCTGCCCCTGACCGCCGAGGCCGGTCCCGGCGCGGTGCTGGCGGTGCTGCTCGGCGTCAACATCGGCCCCAACCTCACCTACGCCGGGTCCTTGGCGACGCTGCTGTGGCGGAAAATCGTTCACGAGCACGACACTGACGTCGAGCTGGGGGAGTTCACCCGGCTCGGCCTGTACACGGTGCCCGCCGCGCTCACCTGCTCGGTGGTGGCGTTGTGGGGCGCACTGCAAGTGATCGGAACCTGATCAGGGCCCGGAAGCCGGAGGCTGACCTGTATGGCCGTCATCGTGTGGATCGTCGAGGGCACCTGGCCGGCCTGCGTGGACGCGGCCCGCACCCAGGTTCCCGAAGGCTCGGAGATCGTCCTGCTGCACGTCACCGGCCACGAGAGCCCGGGAGCCGCGCATGGTGCCTTCGCGGGCCTGCTCGGCCGTGGCCACCCCGAGCGGGATCCCGGCACCCGGATGGAACAGCTGGCCGCCGACTCCGCCCGCGAACTGCTGCAGGAGGCGGCCGACCGGCTCGGCCGGGACTGCGCGCGCGTGGAACGCTCCGGCCGGGTCGAACGCGAGGTCGTCGCCGCGGCCGAGGGCGCCGACCTGCTTCTCGTGGCCCGGGACGGTGACCGCAGCCATCTCGGGCCCAAGAGCCTGGGCCCGGCCAGCCGGTTCGTCGTGGACCACGCGCCCTGCCCGGTCCTGCTGGTCTGGCCTGAGGCCGCGCCAGGACTGTCCAGCATCCCGGCTCCGCCCCCGCACCCGCCGCACCACCACTAGAACGGTCAATCATCCACAGCGGCCAGTCGTCCAGAGGTCAGTCGTCGTACTCGTCGGGCAGCCGCAGGGCGGGCCCGCCGGCCTGCAGCCCGAGGGGCACCGCGCGACCCTTGGGCTCCTCCCAATCCTCCTGGCGGCCGAGCGCGGTGAGGTCGAGGTACGGGATGCCGTAGTGGAACTGCTCGATGCCGCGGCCGAAGGTGGAGTACGTGTGGAAGACCTCGTCCCCGACCCGCAGAAAGGCGCTGATCCCCGGCCAGTCGCCGCGCAACTGCTCCGACCACGGCATTCCCGCCTCCGCGAGCTCGGCCTCGGTGCGATGGAAGACCTCCACCGGCGCGACCCGCTCGTCGACGGTGGCATGGAAGTCGTAGTTGAAGTCGCTGCCCGCCGAGGAGTACCAGGGGAAGGTCCACCCCATCCGCGCGCGATACGCGGAGATCGTCGGGTACGGCGCCCGGCTCACCGCCACCAGCGTCGTGTGGCGGGCATGCAGTTGCCGCAGCCTGCCGATGCCGTCGGCAGCGGAGGAGCAACTGGGGCAGCCGGTGGCGCGGGGGTGCTCGACACCGTCGGCGTCGATGTCGTACGTCCACATGAAGTGGTGCATGACCAGCTGAGGGCGCCCCTCGAACAGGTCGAGCAGGTCCACCGTCCCGTCCGGCCCCTCGAAGGCGTACGCCTTGTCAACGCGGACCATGGGCAACCGCCGCCGCTCGGCGTTCACCCGGTCACGCGCACGAGTGAGCTCCTTCTCCTCGGCCAACAGCTCCTTGCGGGCTGCGTCCCACTCCTCACGTGACACGACCTCCGGCAGGTTCGCCATCGAAGTCATCGCCAGGTCCTCCCACAGGTCTCGTCCGACGAGCAGCCGATGCGACCACCCTTCCAGCTTGCGCCCGCCCCCGCCCGCGCCGCACACCGGTCGGTCCTGACGTCAGTGGGTTCCCCTCCTGTGCTCGGCCATGACTGATGGGACTGTCGGACCATCCCGTAGGTGTCTGCGCCGTCGTCCAGAACCTGGTCATCAGCCCACAGACGCCCTGGCCCTGGGGATACCCGAGGGCCGGACGCCGGCGAAGAACATCAGGCCCGTCAACGAACTGATCGCCGTCCTGACCGCACTGGATCCGGCTCCCCTGCACCTGCCTTGTATGCCGTACCAACTTCCAGGAGGGGCGCGACTTCGACCACCGGATCACCGAGTACTGGGACGGCGGCCGGCGCCGGTGGGTGCGTGTCGTCATCAGTACCGGAGCGGCAGGATCCATCCGCATGCCTTCGGCACGGCCGGCACCGACCACGCCTGCGGGCCGCCCGAGATCAGCGGCAACGTCGTCCGACTACGACCAGCTCATCGACGCGGGCGTCGATGCCTGCGCCAAGGACCATCCGTCCGCCTTGAGCTGCCTCTTTGCCCGCGACGACCTCGCCGTGCCCCGGCACATCACCGGCTGACGTCGGCCGGAGACCGACCGCGCAGCCCCTAACGCTTGCGTCCGCTGAGCCGTTTCACCTCTCGGGCGGCCTCGTGCTCCTCCCGCTCCGCCCGGGCGAGTGCGTCAGCGGACCTGCGGCTTCGTTCCTCGGCCTCCTGCTGCTCGTGGTCGGCCCGCTGGAGTTCTTCCCGGGCCTGACGCAGGTGCTGCTCGGCCGCCGATGCCTGCTGCTCGGCCTGGTCGCGCCGGTCTCGGGCCCGCTGCAGCGCGTTGTCGGCGTCGGCCTGCTCGGCGCGTCTGTCGTGCAGTCGCTGCTTGGCCTCTTCGGCTGTCCTCCGGGCCTGATCGAGCTGTTCCTGCCGTTGGCGGCGCCGTTCGGCGAGTTCGTCCTTCGGGCGTGTTCGCGCCGACGGCGTCGGTGCCTTGGACGCGGTCGGCTTTCGAGAGGTGGCGGTCGCCGGGACCGTGCCGGTGGGAAAGTCCGACGGTGGGATGAGGGCGCCCTCCAAGCGGCCTTCGGCCCATCTGTCGGCGGCCTCAGGGTCGGCGAGCACGGCACGCAGGGTGGATTCCACGTCCTGCTGCGCCGTGGGCGCCAGGGGGTGCCCGGCCTGCCGGGCCAGCTGTGCGGCCTGCCGGGACAGCGCCGAGACCATACGCCGACGCTGCTCCGCCAGCTCCTTGATCCCGGCGGCGTCCAGAGCGTGGTACGCCTCGCGCAGGGCCGGCCCCAGTTCCAGGAGCCGCCGGCTCTCCTCCGGCTGGGAGCGCAGCAGCAGGTTCGCGGCCCAGGCCGCCAGCGTGGGGCGGCGGGCAGCGCCGATACGGCGGGCGTCCTCGGCGCGGCCGGCCGTCTTGGCCGCGGCCGACATCTCCGCACGGCGGGCGACGAATTGGGCCGGAGGCGTGACGTAGAGCTCGTCGAGCGCCGCCTCCACGTCGGGTTCCTCGCCGCCCGGCGGCCCCTTGCGCTTGCTCAGGGTTCCCACATCCCCGGCCCACCTGCACGGGAGAGGCTTGGACCCGAGTCGTCGGCACCCCATGCAGGCAAGGCGCCCAGGACACTCACAGCCTCGCCGTCGGTCAGGGCGGCCGTCCAACGACCAGCCGCGGACGGCAGGCGGACGATGGCGCGGTGCCCGGACATGGCACCAGCCTCACCCCCAGCCGTCGGTCCCGCATCCCGGACCTCTCGGTCTCAGCAGGGCCGGTCGGCCCGCCGCCCGGCTGCTGTGGCCTCCTACCCGGCCGCCGTGGCCTGCCGCGCGGCGACGGCCATGACGACAGCGGCGATCAGGACGGTACCGGCACCGACGTAGAGCGGCGCCGTATAGCCGAGGCCCGCCGTGATGGCCAGGCCTCCGAGCCAGGCGCCGAGGGCGTTGCCGACATTGGACGCGGACACGTTGGCGCTCGCGGCCAGGGCCGCACCGTGGGCGAAGTCGGTGACGCGGGTGATCAGACCGGGTACGCCGGCGAACCCGAACAGTCCCATCAGGAAGATCAGGACGACCGACGCGGTGGCGCTGGCTGCCAGCAGGCCGAACAGGACCAGCGTGACGGTGAGGCCGAGCAGGAAGAGGACGAGCGCGCGGTCACGGTCATGGTCGGCGGCCCGCCCGCCGATCAGGTTCCCGACGACGAGGCCGACGCCGTACACCATGAGCAACCAGGCGACATCCGCGGGGGAGAAGCCACCGACCTCGGTGAACGTGTAGGCGATATAGCTGAACGCGCCGAACATCCCGCCGTAGCCCAGCGCGGTGGCCGCCAGGGTCAGCCAGACCTGCCCGGATCGGAAAGCGCGGACCTGGGCGCGCAGGCCACTGGGCGGTACCGGGCCAGGGCTGCCGGTCGGCGCCCGACCCGCCCTGCCGGGGACGAGGACGACGATTCCCGCCAGCGCCACCACACCGATCGCGGTGACCGCCCAGAAGGCCGCCCGCCAGCCCCAACGCTCCCCGACGAGCGCGCCGAACGGCACGCCCAGCACGTTCGCGACCGTCAGCCCGGCGAACATGACGGCCACCGCGCGGGACTTCCTCTCCGGTGCGACCAGGCTGCCGGCGACGAGCGAGCCGATACCGAAGAACGAGCCATGGCACAACGCCGCGACGACCCGGCCGAGCATCATCACGGGATAGCTCGGTGCCAGAGCGGACAACAGATTGCCGATGACGAACAACGCCACCAGGCCGACCAGGACGTTCTTGCGGGGCAGCCGCGCCGTCGCCGCGGTCAGTGCGATCGCGCCGACCGCGACACTCAGCGCGTACCCGGAGATCAGCCATCCCGCCGCTGCCTCGGACACCGCGAGACTCGACGCCACCTGCGGCAGCAGCCCGGCGATCAGGAACTCGGTCAGTCCGATGCCGAAACCGCCGAGAGCCAGCGCGACGAGTCCACTCGGCATCCGCCGCCGTTCGATCGCGGGCCCGTGCGGAGCGAGCCTGGACGTGCCGCCGCTCATCGGAAGTCCGTGTCCCAGACCTTGAATTCACCCATGCAGCCACCCTCGGCCGCTGCCGACGGATCCGTCGATGGACAAGGATCGAGCATGCTTGGACAAAGTGAGAGGGCGAGAGGGAACGAACGGGAGAGCGGACCGTCTCTCACCCGGCCATACAGCTGCCACGCATCGCCTACGCCGGAATCCACCGCCTCAGCGCCTCGACCGTGTCCTCCGGCGTCGTGTTGAAGCACAGCCGGATCCCGGGCGCCTCCTCGGTCAGGACGTTGACCAGCCGTTCGAACAGCAGGGTGTTCTCCGGCAGCATCCGTACGCCCCCGCCGATCATCGCCAAGCCGAACGTGTGCTCCTGAAGCAGCTCGCGGACAGTGGCCTCGGCGCTGTCGGGAGAGGTGTCGATCAGGCACGGAACAGGATCGAACCCCGCCTCGCGCAGCGTCGCGTTCGCCGCCTCGATCCGCGCGGTGAGCACGGCCTCGTCGACACCGTCGGGCATCCGGCTGTAGTCGAGCGCGCGCGGATGCAGACCGATGGACAGTACCTTCGTGTCGCCCGGCAGGGGAGTCGAGGTCGTGGGTCGGCCCATGGGCAATGCCCTCTCTTCTCGCGTCACGGGTGATCTTCCCGGTGTATCACGGAAGTTGGACACACGGCCCGGGCAGCCGGAAATCGGCGGACGGCCTGAGACCGCGGTCAGATCCTCGCCGGTACCGGCCGCCGAAGGAGATAGGCCGCCGCGCCCGACACCAGGACGGCCATGCACGCGATGAACACCAGCCCCGCGTCCTCCAGGCCGATCGACTGGGTCAGCACCCCCACCCCGATCACCGGAACCGAAATGCCCGCGTAGGCCACCACGAACAGCGTCGAGATCACCGCCGCGCGCCGCTCCGCCGGGGACGCCTCGGCCACCGAGGCCAGCGCTCCGCGAAACGCCAGCCCCTGACCGCCCCCGCCGACGAGCGCGCTGAGCACCAGCAGTGACATCAGATCCCAGTGCAGCGCCCCCGCGAGCAGTGCCAGCCCGGCGAGGAGTCCGGCGCAGCCCAGCGGCAGCGATCGGCTCACCCCGACCCGGCCGACGACCAGTTGCCCGGCGGTCGAGGCGAAGAAGGCCAGGGCGACGACCAGTCCGCTCACGGCGTGGTTGGTCACGTCCAGGGACTCGGCGAGGAACGCCGGGCTGACCGACGTGAACACCCCGAACAGCGCGAATCCCACGAACGAGGCGATCGCCGCCGGCCCGAACACCGCCCGCACGCCCGCGGGCAGGGCGGGCCGCTGCGGCCGTACGGTGCTCAGCGGCAGCCGCTCCCGAACGGTCTCCGGAAGCCGCAACAGGACGGCGGCCGAGAGGGCCACCAGTGCCAGGTGCACGGCGAACGGCAGGTACAGCGGCCAGGCCGCGTACTGGGCGAGCACTCCGGCCAGCAGCGGACCGCAGCCCAGTCCGCCCATGTTGGCGGCCGTCGCCACGAAGGTGGCCCGCGAGGCACCCCCGTGCGGCGCCAACTCCATCACGTACGCCGTCGCGGCCCCGGTGAACAGACCGGCGGACAGCCCCGACAACAGCCGCCCCGCATACAGCCAGCCCAGCCCCGTGGCGCACAGGAAGCACACGGCGCTCGCCGCCGCGCACCCCAGACCCCACATCAGCACCGCACGCCTGCCCACCGCGTCCGAGGCGTTGCCCACCAACAGCAGCACGCCGATGACGCCGAACGCGTACACGGCGTACACGATGGTCACGGTCAGCTCGGAGAACCCGAACTTCTCCTGGTAGAGGGGATAGAGGGGCGTCGGCAGGGTGGTGCCGGCCATGCACACGGCGAACACCGCCCCGCTGAGCCAGCACTCCCGCCACCCTCGGTGATCACCGTCCACGCCGCCGACGATAACCCCGTACGCCGCCTTGATCCGGACCGGCGCGCCACCGGCACAGCAGAGGCGACGGAGGCCGAGCGGGTCAGAACGTCCGCTTCAGCAGATCGAGCAGCGCCGCCCAGTGCCGCTCGGCCCCGGCCTCGTCGTACGCGGCGGTGTCGGCCTGCGTGTAGCCGTGGTGGGCGCCCTCGTAGACCTCGTACCGGTGGCGTACGCCCGCCGCGGTCAGCGCGGCGGCGAGGCGCTCCATCTGCTCGGGCGGCATCGACTGGTCGGCGTCGGCGTGCCCGAAGTACAGCTCCGCCGTGATGTGTTCGGCGACCAGGTGCGGGCTGTCCGGTGCGTCGGTCGCCAACTGCCCGCCGTGGAATCCGGCCGCGGCGGCCACCCGGTCGGGGTAGGCCCCGGCGGTGCGCAGGGCGAGCCGCGCGCCCATGCAGTAGCCGGTGAGGGCGACCGGGCCGTCGGCGACCTCGGGCAGCTCGGCCAGCCAGCGCAGATAGGCGCCGGCGTCCCGCATCGCGAGCTCGGGCGTCAGGGACTGCATGACTGGGACGATCTTCCCCCACAGTTCCGGGCGGGCGGCGGGGTCGATGAACTCGGGCAGGTCGAAGACCGGGCTGCGCCCGTGCCGGTAGAAGACGTTCGGCACCAGGACCGTGTAGCCGGCCCCGGCGAGCCGGTCGGCCATCGACCGCAGATGGGGACGCAGCCCGAAGGCGTCCTGATAGAGGAGGACGCCCGGCCGGGGCAGACCGTCGCCCGGATGGGCCAGATAGGCGTCCGCGACGCCGTCCTCGGTCGGGACGTCCACGTCGGTTGCCTGTACGGAGGTCATGGGGGTGCCTCTCTGCGCAGTCCACGGCGAACAGGTCGCCGACCCGGCTGAATCGGGCAGCGCACAGGCTTTCACGCACCATCCACGTGGGCCCCGGCACCCCCTCCCCCTTGGGGACGGCTTTACTCGAACCGGGACGTGTCGCCCGCTCCCTTCCGTACGATCTCGGCCTCCCCGGACGAGAAGTCGATCACCGTCGTCGGGTCGGTCCCGCAGTCCCCGGAGTCGACCACCGCGTCCAGCACATGGTCGAGCCGGTCCTTGATCTCCCAGCCCTGCGTCATCGGCTCCTCCTCGTCGGGCAGCAGCAGCGTGCTGGACAGCAGCGGCTCCCCGAGCTCGGTCAGCAGCGCCTGGGTGACGACGTGGTCGGGGATGCGCACGCCGACCGTCTTCTTCTTCGGATGCTGCAGCATGCGCGGCACCTCCCTCGTCGCGGGCAGGATGAACGTGTAACTGCCGGGCGTCGACGCCTTGACCGCGCGGAACACGTCGTTGTCGACCCGTACGAACTGGCCGAGCTGCGCGAAGTCCTGGCAGACGAGGGTGAAGTGGTGCCGGTCGTCCAGTCGGCGAATGGACCGGATCCGGTCGATGCCGTCACGGCTGCCCAGCCGGCAGCCCAGCGCATAGCAGGAGTCCGTCGGATACGCGATGAGCGCACCGGAGCGGACGCTGTCGGCGACCTGAGCGATGGTGCGCGGCTGAGGATTATCGGGGTGCACGTCGAAGTACTTCGCCATTCACCGAGCCTATGCCCTTCGGGCCCGGCGGACGCGCAGGCCTCCTCGTCTGGATGAGCGTCGCGGCACGGGGAACCCCGTCCCCGATGCGGACGACGGAGTACCGCGGCCCACGGGTGAGGTAACGTCCCGAGCGGTACGTCGTGGATGAGGTGCAGGACGAGGTGAAGGCCGACGTGGCTGGTGGAGAGGACGGAGTCCGTGAGGCGGGGGTGAGCAGCGCCGACGGCTCGGCGTGGGCGGAGGAGTTGCTGGACCACCTGCGGCCGACCGGGCGCGACGTGCGCCGGGTCGTCGCCTGGCTCGCGGACGCCGTGCAGGGCATCGCCGCGCTCCAGGACGACACCGGCACGCTTCTCGTCGGCACCCGGCCGCCCCTGGACGATCACCTCGTCGCGGCCGTCGCGGGCGGCCGTATCGCCTCCGCCGCCTGGGAGGGGCAGGGCCGTCATCTGCGCCTGGTCCGGGTGGCGTACCCGAACCCTCAGTCGGCGGGCGTCCTCGCCGTGTCGCGCGAGACGCCCTTCGACCGGCGCACCGCCGACATCGTCACGCACACCGTCCAGGTCATCGAACTCCTGCTCAAGGCCGGCGAGATGACCGCCGCCGGACGCCGGCTCGAACAGGCGACGTCCGATCTGCGCCTGGCGATCCTTCAACTGCTGATGGTGGAGGACACCGTCTCCGCACGCCGGGTCGCCGCGGGACTGTGGCCCGGCCTGCTCGACACGGACTCCGCCTGCGTCTACGTCGTCGAGGGCACCGCCGAGGAGCGCGACCGGCTGGCCGAGGACTGCATCGACGTGACGGGCGAGCAGGCACTGGTCGTGCTCTGCCCGGCGGTGGACGAGCACGTGATCGTCGTGACGCCCGGCGAAGCCGAGGCCCGGCAATTGCGCTCACTGATCGGCCCCCGCCCCCGCACCTTCCTCGGCGGCAGCGCCCGGCACAGCCTGGCCCGCACCGCCACCGCGTACGGGCAGGCCGTGAGCGCCCTCGCCGTCGCGCACTTCCGTCCGGACAAGGCCGCCGTCTACGCCGAACGCACCCACCCCGAGCGACTGATCGACCCGGCGGCACTGCGCGGCTGGACGGACCGGCTGCTGCGCCCCCTCGACACCCTGCCGCACCACACGCGCGCCGAACTGCTCGCCACCACCCGGCTGGGTCTGGAGTTCACCGCCGTGAGCGCGGCGAAGGTCCTCGGCGTCAGCCGCAACACGGTCCGCGCCCGTATGGAACGCGTGGAGGGCCTGCTGCGCACGGACTTCGCCGACCTCACCGCCCGGGCCGTGGTCCACCTGGCGCTCAACATCCAGGTGAGCCTGGCGGACGCACCGGCCGACGGCGACACCTCGGAAGCCGCGCCCGTCACGCTGTGCGACCTGCTGTCCGGGCCCGCCATGCGCACCTGGGCGCAGGACCTGCTCGCCCACCTGGGCAAGGACAGCCGGGACCTGCGCCGCACCCTGCGCGCCTGGATCGCCGAGGGCGGCAACGCCGAACGGGCCGCGCACACCCTCGGCGTCCACGCCCAGACCGTCCGTGAGCACGTGCGCAGCGCGGAACCCGTCCTCGAACGGCAGCTTCTCGCCGGCGGCACCGACCTGTACGAGGTCGTCCTGGCCCATCTCGTCCTCGGTGACCTGGAACGGCCCGCACTTGAGGCAGCCAAATAGGGCCTTCCGGACTCACTTGTGCACAGGTGAGCCCCACGGCCCCCGCAGCGGGCATCGACGCGATACCCAATCCCCCCGCGTAGACGTAAGTTCAACTTGCCGCGGGGGAGCGACCGGAACGGGGGACCGGTCGCACCCCGCGCCCTGAACCTCAGGCCCGCAGCCGCACGGGTAGCTCCTGCCAGCCGAACGCGATGAACGACGGCACCTGACGCAACTCCTCTTCCGGCACGGCCAACTCCAGACCGGGGAAGCGGTCGAAGAGGGCGGGCAGCGCCGTCAGGGCCTCGACACGGGCCAGCGGAGCGCCGATGCAGCGGTGCACACCGATTCCGAACGCCAGATGGTCGTCGGCCCCGCGCGCCGCGTCGAAGCTGTCCGCGTCCGGCCCGTAGTGCACGGGGTCCAGTCCCGCGGCGGCGTACGTCGTGATGATCGCGTCCCCGGCCGGAATGGTCACGTCCCCGACCTTGATGTCACTGACGGCGAACCGCAGGGGCAGCGCCGCGATCGACGGGTGGACCCGCAGCGTCTCGTCGATCACCGCGTCCCAGCCGATCTCTCCCGACCGCACGGCCGCCAACTGCTCGGGGTGGGTCAGCAGGGCGACGATCGCGTTGCCGATGAGATTGACGGTCGTCTCGAAACCGGCGCCGATCACCAGCAGCAGCGTGTACAGCAACTCCTCGTCGCTGAGCCGGTCGCCGTCCTCGTCGCGCACCCGGATCAGCTCGGTCGTCAGATCGTCCCCGGGGTGCTCGGCGCGGTGGGCGATCAGCGCCCCCAGCACCGTGCCGATCTGCTGCTGCACGAACGTCGTGTGCTCCGGGCTCGGGTCGGAGGTGTCCATGATGGCGGCGATGAGAGTCCCGGTCGCCTCCCTCAACTCCTCCGGCACACCGAACAGTTCGCAGATCATCCGCATCGGCAGCGGATGGGCGAACCCGGCTTTCAGATCGACCACCGGGCCGCTCTCGCCGCCGTCGTCGCCCGCCCCGCCCTCGTCGAGCGCGTCGAGCAACTCCGCGGTGATCGCCTCCACCCGCGGGCGCATCAGCTCCGTACGCCGCTGGGTGAAGCTCGGCGCGACCAGCTTGCGCAGCCGTGTGTGGTCGGCGCCGTACGTCGACAGCATGTTGACCACGCCGACCCAGCCCAGGATCCAGCCCCAGGAGGGGTGTTCGCCGATCTCGGGCCAGAGCCTCCAGTGCAGCCGGGGATCCTTGCTGACCTGCGGGTCGAGGATGAGCTCCTTGAGTGTGTCGTGGCCGGTGGGCGCCCACGCGGGAATGCCACCGGGCAGCTCCACGGGCACGATCGGGCCGAGGGCGCGCAGCCGGGCGCTCTCGCCGGGGATGTCGGCGCCGAACGGGTCGATGGCGAAGCGTTCGATGCGGTCGGTCACGGTCACGACGGAACTCCAGGCTGGTCGGGGGAGCGAGGGCTGAACCGGACGGGCAGGGAGGTCAGCGAGCGGTGGAAGGGGCCGGGCCGCCACGTCAGGCGCTCGCGTGGCAGCACCGGATCCAGATCGGGAAGCCACTGGGTGAGCCGCTCGATCGCCTCGGTGGCGATGAGCAGCGTGTGCTGCCGCACCGGGCAGGCGTGCGGGCCCGCCGACCAGGACAGATGCGAGGCGTCCTGAGGATGACGGCCGCTGGTGATCTCCCGCTCGGCGAACCGCGCGAGCGCCCCGTAGGAGACGACCACCGGCACGGCGGCCCTGATCCAGGCGCCGTGGAAGGACACGGGCCTGCGCGCGTAGTGGATGCCGTAGTTGGCGAGCGGCGTCTCGTGGTGCAGCACCTCCACGACCGCGTCCATCACGGGGCGGGCCCCGCTGGTGAGGGTGGAGTAGTAGAGCGGGTTGCCGAGGATGCGGGAGAGCGCGTTGGACACCAGGTTGGCCGTCGGCTCGTGCCCGGCGCCGAGGGTGAGGAACACCTGCCAGGTGACCTCCTCGGGGGTCAGCCCGGCCGGGTGGTCCAGCAGCCAGCTGGGCAGGTCGTCGCCGCGCCGCTCGGCCTTGGCCGCGATCAGCTCCAGTACGTAGCCGCCGAACTCCGCCTCGCCCTCGGCCGCTTCGGCGCCGCCCTCCATCATCTTGCCCAGCGCCACGTCGAGCCGGTCGCTCTGGCTGTCCGGCAGCCCGAAGAGGCTGTTGAACACCAGCGCCATCAGCGGTCGCGCGAACTCGCCCACCAGATCGGCCTCGCCCTTCGACCCCATCCGGCCCACCAGCACCCGCACGGCGCGGTGCACCCGGGCCCGCAGGTCGTGCGGTTCGATCCGGTCGAAGGTGTCGATCAGCGTGGTGCGGTACCGGACATGGGCCGCGCCGTCGGCGAACAGCGTGTTGGGCCGCCAGCGCATCATGCCCAGGATCGGCGAGTCGTCGGCGACCGTGGACTCCCACGGCCGCGGGTCGTGCGAGAAGGTCTCCGTGTCGTGCAGCAGATCCAGCGCCGCCCGCCGGTCGGTGACGACGTACGCCGGCACGCCCGGCGCCAACTCGGCCCAGCCGACCGGGCCCTGGGCGCGCAGGGCGTCGTAGTAGGGGTACGGATCCCGTGCGAAGCCGTCCTCCCACAGGCGCAGGGGCGCCGAGCGGGAGAAGGCCTGGCGGTCGGGGGAGTAGGTGGTCACCGGTCCTCCGGGGCGTGACGGTCGATCAGGTGCTGGACGAGCGCGAGCAGCGCGTCGACCGACGAGTCGGCCTCCCGCGCGTCACACGTCACCATCGGTGTTCCCGCGTCCAGGTCCAGGGCGGCGCGCAGTTGTTCCTCGGTGTGGTGCCTGGGCGCGTCCGGGAAGGCGTTGAAGGCGACGGTGTACGGCAGCCCCGACTCCTCCACCAGCCCGAGCACGTCGAACGACGCGTCGATCCGCCGGCTGTCGACCAGGACCAGGGCACCCAGCGCGCCGTACGCGATGTCGTCCCACAGCGCCCGGAACCGCTCCTGCCCGGGCGTGCCGAACAGATACAGCACGATCCCGCCGGGCAGGCTGATCCGGCCGAAGTCGACGGCGACCGTGGTCGTCGACTTGTCCCGCACCCCGGCGAGATCGTCCACCTGCGCGGACGCCTCGCTGAGCGGCTCCTCGGTGTGCAGCGGGCGGATCTCGGAGACGGAGTCGATCAGGGTCGTCTTGCCCACGCCGAACGGGCCGGCGACCAGGATCTTGACCAGGTCGCGGGCGGTGTCGGGCAGGTGGACGTCCTCGGTCGGGCTCAAGGAAGCCCTAGGTGTGCTTGAGGGCGCGAAGGCCATCGGCCACTCTCTTCAGCAGGTCGGGGTCGAAGCGTCCGGCGGGCGGAATCGGCGCACGGGACAGCACCAGGTCCCGGTCGATGAGCTCGGCCGCCAGCACGCGTATCGCGGACACCGGCAACCGCAGCAGCGCCGCGGCCTCCACGACGGTCAGCGAACCTTCGTCCAGGGCGTCCAGCAGGGCGAGTTGGGCGGCGGGCAGACCGGCGGGGGCAGGTATGCGCGCGCCGGTGAGCACCGACAGCCGCTCCAGATGGGGCCGGCTGGGCCGGGTCACACCGCCGGTCGACAGATACGCCGGGACCAGCGGGCGCCCGCCACGCCGGCCGGTCATGCCGACGCGTCGCCGTCGGCACCTCGGGGCGCTGCGGCCATCGCCTTCTCGCCCAGCCGGGCCACCTGCGAGTGCACCCGGTGCGCGAGCAGATCGAGGCGCACCTCCTCGTCGCCGTACGCGGCCACGCACGTGCCGTGGTCCGTGGGCACGATCAGCACATAGCCGTGGTCCGACTCGATGACCACCTGACGCACCTCGGCCCCCTCCCGGTCGGCGAACGCCGCCGCCGCGGTACGGCAGGCTCCCTGCACGGTGCTGGTGATCGCGGCCACCCGCTCGGCCGAGGGCCGGGTGAGCGCGTCCGTGTACCCGGTCACCAGTCCGTCCCGCGTGAGCAGTACGGCGGCGACCACATGCGGCACCTGCAGGATCGGTTCGAGCACCCACGCCGTGTCTCCAGCATCGCGGCCGGTCATCGAGCCGTTCCCCCTTCATGGTCGGTCTGATCGTTGTCGTCGGCTGTGACGTCGGCCCGCTCCCGCGTCGCGCGGGCGGTTTCCGGTACGGCCGTGGAGGCCTCGTCGGCAGCTTCACCGGCCGCCGACCGCGCCGCGGACGTACCGGCTTGCAGCGCGCCCAGGGCGGCGGCGGCCCGCTCCGGGCGGCGCACCTCGGGCCGCGGCGCGGGAGTGTCACCGGACGCGGCGGTCACCCGCGTACGGCGCCGGCGCTGCGGCAGACCGCCGGCGTCGCGCGGAGCGTGATGCCCGGACACGGTGCCGGAGGCGTCGTGGTCGTGCTCGGCGCCGTATCCGTGCGAGGTGGCGGACGTCTCGCCTCGGGAGCCTGCGACGGCCTCCGGCTGGGAGCCGACGGATGTCTCGCTGGGCGAGCCGGCGGACACCTCGTGCCGGGACTCGACGGACGCTTCGTCCCGGGACGCCTTGCGCGTGGAGCGCGGTGCGCTGGCCGCGGGCGGTCGCTCGTCGGGGTCGATACGGCTGAGCAGGTGGCTGTCGACCCGCAGGACCGCCCGCACCCCGCCGTACGGCGACGGCGACGACACGTCCACGCTCAGGTCGAACTGCCGGGTCAGCTGCCCGACCGCGGCGAGCCCCATGCGCGGTGGATCGCCCAGCTCGGTGAGGAGGATCGGCTCGGAACCGGCCACCAGCCGCTGTGCGCGGGCGCGTTCGTCCTCGGTCATGCCCAGACCCGCGTCGTCGACCGTGACACACACGCCGTGATGGACGTGTTCCAGGTTGACCACGACATCCGTGTCGGGCGCGGAGTGCCGCAGGGCGTTGTCGAGGAGTTCGGCGACGATGATCGCGACCGGCTCCACGGCATGGGACACGAGCCCGGTCCCCGCCGCCAGGTGGTTGTGGACCCGGATCCGCTGGTAGCCCGAGAGCCGGGCCTGGCCGCCGGACACCGCGTCCACGAGATGCGACTCCTCGCGGGCGAGCCCGACCCAGGCCCCGCACACCACCGCGGCCACCTGCGCGCGCCGCAGCGACTGCTCGTTCTCGTGGTCGAGTCGGAACAGGGTCTGCGCCAGCTCGGGGTCGTCGTACTTCTGCTGGAGCCCGCGCAACGCGTCCTGCAGCCGGTACAGGGCCGCCTGGATCTCGCGTGTCGCCCCGCGCATGCCCGCCTGTGCGGCCGCGTCGATCCGGGTGCGCTGCGTGGTCAGCTCGGTACGCAGCCCGGTCAGCACCTGCTCCAGCGCGAGGCCCAGCGGTGTCCCCGAGCTCTGCGGATGCAGCGGACCCGGCACGGCGACATGCGGATGCGCCAACTGCCGGGCCGCGGCCGGAAGGCGTTGCGCCGCCAGATGCTCGACCTCCGCGGTCAACGCCTGCAGCGCGTCCTTGAGTTGGCGGCGTAACGCCGCGATCTCGGCACGCTGCCGCGCTTGTTGCCGCTGTGCGTGCAGCAGCCCGCCGCCCAAGGCGAGTGCGGACAGCATGCCGACGGCGAGCCCGCCGGTCACCAGGTCCGGTAGTTCGATCATCGAGTCGGTTCCCAGGGGGTCGGTTCGGGAGCGGTCGGACAGGGCTGGTTCCGAGGTTGTGGGGCGAGGCGCTCGCAGCACAGTACACACCGTCATCGACCGATCTCGCACGGTCGATCGACACATCGTTTCGAAAGTGCCGGACTCTGCTCGCTTCTGCGTCGACTGTCGGAATTGGCCTACAAGGAGCGGGAGTTGGGGCGATTGGTCGACTCTGGATCGCCGGCGCGGGGGTCGTTGCTTGGTCAACCGCCTTTTGGACACATAGGGTTTACTTTCGTTCGGCCCGTCGGACCGAACGGACTTGCTATGGTGTTACTCGCCGGTAGCAAGTTGAACGAGGGGGGCTCGGGGAGTCGGCGGACCAGCGCCACAACTCCCCGGCGGGTCGTCGAGACGACAGGTCCGGCAAGGGGGCCGGACCGGCGGAGGCGTCTGCGCGTTTTCCTGACGCGCCCCTCGAACTCCAGTTCCTCGCCCACCGATCCAGACAGGTGAGACTCGCAACATGGTTCGTTCCCTGGTCGATCTGCTGACCACGCACGCTTCGCACCACCCCGACCGAACCGGCTACCGATACCTCGTCACAGGCGATGTGGACGGCGAGATCCAGGAGATCTCGTACGGCCGACTCGCCGCCCGCTCCCGGGCCGTCGCCGCATGGCTGCAGGAGCGCGGCCTGGCCGGTACCCGCGCCATGCTGCTGTACCCGCCCGGCCTGGAGTTCATCTGCGGCTACCTCGGCTGCCTCGCGGCCGGCGTGGTCGCCGTGCCCGGCGTCCCCCCGCAGGGCCGTGCGCAGAACCACCGTGCCCTGACCAGGATGAAGCGGCTCATCGCCGACGCCGACGCCAAGGTGATCCTGGGCGGTCGCGAGGTGATCTCGGCCCTGTCCGGCATGGCGGAGCACCTGCCCGAACTCGCCGACATCACCTGCGTCGCCACCGAGGACATCCCGGACGAGGCGGCCGCAGCCTGGCACGAGCCCGACCTCACCGCCGACTCGGTCGCCTTCCTCCAGTACACCTCGGGCTCCACCTCCGCCCCGCGCGGCGTGATGGTCACCCACGGAAACCTGCTCGACAACGAGCGGGTCATCAGCGAGCGCATGGGCCACACCGAGGACGTCCTCGCCGAGTACGGCCACGAGATGTTCGTCAGCTGGCTGCCCGTGTACCACGACATGGGCCTCATAGGCCCCGTCCTCAACACGGTGTATCTCGGCGCGACCGCCACGCTCTTCTCCCCGCTGCACTTCCTGCAGCAGCCCCAGCGCTGGCTCACCGCGGTCACCCGATACCGCCCGCACACCAGCGGCGGCCCCAACTTCGCCTACGAGCTGTGCCTCAAGCACGCCACCCCCGGGCTCCTCGACCACCTGGACCTCAGCAGCTGGCAGGTCGCCTTCAACGGCGCCGAACCCGTACGCGCCGCCACTCTCCGCCGCTTCGCCGACACCTTCGCCCCGGCCGGCTTCCGCCGGGAGGCCCTCTACCCCTGCTACGGCCTGGCCGAGGCCACGCTGATGGTCACCGGCAGCACGGTCCACACCCCGCCCACCCTGCTCCAGGCCCCCGAATCGGGCCCGCACGCCGGCCAGTCCGACGCGGCGTCCGTCAGCTGCGGCCGTCCCGGCCCCGACGTCACCGTCGCCGTCGCCGACCCCGAACGGCGCGAGGAGCTGCCCGACGGCGAGGTCGGCGAGATCTGGGTGCGCGGCGCGAGCGTCGCCAAGGGCTACTGGCGCAACGCCCTCGCCACCCGCGAGACCTTCCGCGCCACCCTGACCGGCCACGACGGCCGCTTTCTGCGCACCGGAGACCTCGGATTCCTGCGCGACGGCGAGCTGTTCGTCACCGGCCGCCTGAAGGACCTCATCGTCATCGACGGACGCAACCACTACCCGCAGGACCTGGAGCTGACCGCCGAGATGGCCCACCCGGCCCTGCGCCCCGGCTGTACGGCGGCGTTCTCCGTCGACGGCGGAAACAGCGGTCTGGGTGCGGACGGTGTGGATGGTGCGGACGGGGGCGCCCACGGCGAGCAGCCCGTCATCGTCGCCGAGATCGCCCCGGACGCGGTGTCCGAGGCGGAGAAGATCATCGACGTCATCCGCAGCGGGATCGGCGATGCCCACGGCCTTTCGGTCCGCGACGTCGTGTTGGTCCAGCCGGGCACCATCCCCAAAACGTCCAGCGGCAAGATCCAGCGCCGCGCCTCCCGGGCGGCCTACCTGGACGGCGCCCTCGCGGTCATTGCCGCGCCCGCCCAGAGCTGACACCGCCCGGTCCAGACCGCCGTACCCCGGCGAACCCGCCGTACGACGGACACAAGCCCCTGCCCGAATCCATGAGGACACCTGTCTACATGCCTGTGCACGAGTCCGCGAAGCAGTCCACCGAGCCGTCCCTCACGACACCTCAGGACGTGCGGGCCTGGTTGGAGCCGGCCGTCGCCGAGGTGGCCGGACTCGACCCGTCGGCCGTCGATCCAGACCGTCCGATCGCCGAACTCGGGCTGGGATCACGGCAGTTGGTCACTCTGGCCGCAGAACTGTCGGCCTTGACCGGTCGGCCTCTGGACCCGTCGCTGATCTTCAACCATCCCACCATCGCGGCGCTCGCGGAGGCGGTGTTCGACGACGAGCCGCCGCGCACGAGTATGCCGTCCGCCGCTCGGGCCGACGTACCCGTACGGCAGGACGACGCCATCGCGATCATCTCGATGGCCTGCCGCTTCCCCGGCGGCGCCGACAACCCCGAGGCGCTGTGGCGGCTGCTGGCCGCGGGCGAGGACGCCATCACCGAGGTGCCGGCCGGCCGTTGGGACACGCGGGGGTTGCACGACCCCGACCCGGAGGCCACCGGCAAGGCGTACTCCCTGCGCGGCGGCTACCTCTCCGGCATCGACCGCTTCGACGCGGGCTTCTTCGGGATCTCGCCGCGCGAGGCCGCCGCCATGGACCCTCAGCAGCGGCTGCTCCTGCAGACCAGCTGGGAGGCCGTGGAACGCGCCGGGATCGTCCCGGACACGCTGAACGGCAGCTCCACGGGCGTCTACATCGGCCTGTACGACAGCGGTTATCTGGCCTCGGCCGCCCTGGACCAGCTCGACGGCCATGTCGGCACCGGCTCGGCGTCCAGCGTGGCGTCCGGGCGGATCGCCTACACCCTCGGCCTCCAGGGCCCGGCGGTCACCGTCGACACCGCCTGCTCCTCCTCCCTGGTCGCCCTGCACCTGGCGGCGCGGGCGCTGTCGGCCGGTGAGTGCGACCTCGCGCTGGCGGGCGGTGCGTCGCTGCTGGTGACGCCGCGTGGGCACGTCGAGTTCAGCAGGCTGCGCGGACTGTCGCCGTCAGGACGGTGCAGCCCGTTCTCGGCCGACGCGGACGGCGTGGTGTGGGCCGAGGGCTGTGGTGTGGTGCTGCTGAAGAGGCTCTCCGACGCGCACCGCGACGGTGACCGGATCCTCGCCGTCGTCAAGGGATCGGCGATCAACCAGGACGGCCGCAGCCAGGGCCTCAGCGCCCCCAACGGCCCGGCTCAGGAACGGGTGCTGCGGGCCGCCCTCGACGCCGCAGGGCTCCAGCCGCACGACCTGGACCACATCGAGTCGCACGGCACCGGCACCCGGCTGGGCGACCCCATCGAGGGCCGCGCCCTGGCCGCCGTCTTCGGCCCCGACCGTCCCGCCGACCGCCCTCTCGGGGTCGGCTCCCTGAAGTCCAACATCGGCCACACCCAGGCAGCCGCGGGCATCGCCGGCGTCATCAAGACCGTGCTGGCCCTCCACCACGCCCGCATACCGGCGTCCCTGCACGCCGAGACCCCGACCGAGCACATCGACTGGGCGGACAGCGGGCTGCGCGTACTCGGTGAGCCGCAGCGCTGGCCGCGGGACCCCGAGCGGGTGCGGCGCGCCGGGGTGAGCGCGTTCGGGATCAGCGGCACGAACGCCCATGTGGTGCTGGAGGAAGCCCCGGAGGAGCCGACGCGACCGTCCGGCGACCTCCCCCACAGCACCCTCTTCCCGCTGTCCGCCCGCACCCTCCCCGCCCTCCGGGCACAGGCCGGACGCCTCCTCGAAACCCTCTCCGGGCATGCCGAGCCGGCGCTGTCCGCCGTCGCCTCGACCCTGGCCCACCACCGCACCCACTTCGAGCACCGAGCCGTCGTCCGGGCGAGCGACCGCGCCGAACTGCTCACCGCCCTGAGCGCGCTCACAGAGGAGCGGCCGGACACAGACCTGACCGTCGGCCCCCACCAGGCCATCCCCACAGGGAAGCTGGCGTTCGTCTTCCCCGGGCAGGGATCCCAGTGGCCCGGCATGGCACGCGATCTACTCGACCGCGACCCGGTGTTCGCCGACGAACTCGACCGCTGCGACGCCTCCCTGCGCCCGTTCACCGACTGGTCGGTGACGTCAGTGCTGCGCGGCGACGCGGGCGCCCCGAGCCTGGACCGCGTCGACGTCGTCCAGCCGGTGCTGTTCGCCGTGATGGTGTCGCTGGCCGCGGTGTGGCGTGCGCGCGGCGTACGGCCGGACGCGGTCGTCGGACACAGCCAGGGCGAGGTGGCCGCCGCGTGCGTCGCCGGGGCGCTCAGCCTCAACGACGCCGCCGCCGTCGTCGCCCTGCGCAGCCAGGCCCTGACCGAACTCTCGGGCACCGGCACGATGGCCGTCGTCGCGCTGCCGCACACCGAGGTCGAGGCTCAACTCGCCGACCACGACGGTGAGATCAGCGTCGCGGCCGTCAACAGCGGCCGCTCCACCGTGATCGCCGGTGCCGTGGACGCGGTGGAGGCCCTGCTCTCCGACCTCGACCGGCAGCAGGTCTTCGTCCGTCGCCTCGACGTGGACTACGCCTCCCACAGCACCCAGGTCGAGCCGGTCCGCACGACCATCCTCGACGAACTCGACGGAGTCATCACCTGTCCCACCTCCGTCGCCTGGTACTCCACGGTCACGGGCGAACCGGTCACCGAGGAACTCGAAGCCGACTACTGGTACACCAACCTCCGCGAACCCGTCCGCTTCGCGCCCACCGTCGAGCGCATGGCCGCCGACGGCTACCGTCACTTCGTCGAACTCAGCCCCCACCCCTCGCTGCTCACCGCCCTGCACACCATCGACGAGAGCCTGGTCGCGGTCGGCTCCCTGCGCCGCGACGAGGACGGCCCCGCCTGCCTGGACCGCGCCGCAGCCGAACTCCACGTCCACGGACGGCGGATCGACTGGCGCCGACTGGTCGCGCACACCGCCCCCGCCGACCTGCCGACGTACGCCTGGGACACCCAGCGCCACTGGATCGAGCCGGCCGCCTCCGCCACCACCCCCGGCCTCTTCGACCGTGCCGCCCACCCCTTGCTCGGCGTCCAGCTCCAGTCCGCGGACGCGACCCGCTGGACCTTCCGCAACGAGTGGTCCCCGGCCACCGTCGACTGGCTGCCCGACCACACCGTCTTCGGCCGGACCGTGGTCTCCGGCACCACCCTGATGGAACTCTGCCGAGCCGCCCTCGCCGTGGCCCGCGCGGACACCCCGGCCGACGTCACCGACCTGCTCCTGCTGGCCCCGCTCACCCTGCCCGACACCGGCACCGTCGAGGTGTCCGTCGAGGTGGTCACCGCCGGAGCCGTACCGGAGATCACGGTCCACAGCCGACCGCGCGGCCAGGAAGCCGCCGACTGGACCCTGCACGCGACCGCCTCCGCCGCCGAGTCGGCTGCCCTGCCGGCCGACGAGCCACCGACGTGGCCCGAGACGGCCGAACCGGCCTGGGACGAGGAGACCTACGAGCGGCTGACCGCTCTCGGCCTCGGCTACGGCCCCGCCTTCCAAGGCGTACGACAGGCAGTCGCGACCGGCGACGGAACCGTGCTCGCCCGCCTCGCACTGCCGTCCGTAGCCCACGACACGGCCGACCCCTACCCCGTCCACCCGGCGCTCCTGGACGCGGCCCTCCACGTGGCCGCCGCCCTCGACTCCGCCGACCCGCGGGTCCTGCTGCCGGTCGCGGTGACCCGCTGCGTCCTGCCGCCCGGCGGCGCCACGGACCTCACCGTGTCCGTGCGCCGGACGGACGGCGGCTCCGGCACCGACCTCACCCTGGACGTCGGCCTGTGGGACGCCGACGGCTTCCCGGCGGGCCGGCTGGAGGGCGTACGTCTGCGCGCCGCCAACCCGGCCGACCTGAACAGCGGCTCGGACAGCGGGCGGCACCTGTACGAGGTGGCGTGGACGGCCGTACCGGACCGGCCGGCCGAGGCGCCGGGCACCGCGTGGGCCGTCCACGGCGACCCGTCGGACCCGGCG
Source organism: Streptomyces sp. cf386 (assembly GCF_900103585.1). GTDB lineage: Bacteria > Actinomycetota > Actinomycetes > Streptomycetales > Streptomycetaceae > Streptomyces. The sequence continues at coordinate 80,161 of NZ_FNHV01000019.1, read as the reverse complement.
GTTGCGGCGGCCGTGCGCGACCTGCGTACGGCGGGCGTCCAGGTCACCGACGAGGGCGCCGAGACCGTCGTACGATTCTGGCCTCGCCCGACGGCCGACACCGAACCGGTCGCCGCCGCCCATGAGTTGGCGGTCACGGCCCTGGCCGAACTGCAGGCGCTGATCGCCCTCCCGCCGGACGAGGCGCCCGCGCGCACCGTCTGGGTGACCCGCGGAGCGATCGCAGCCGCCGACGGGGACACGGTTCCCGGGTTCGCCCAGTCGGTGCTGTGGGGCCTCGTGCGCAGTGCCCGCAGTGAACACCCGGATCTCGGGCTGACCCTCCTCGACCTCGACCCCGATCTTGGCCTTGGTCTCGATGGCGGCGAATCGTCACTGCTCGCCGCCGCCGCTCAGTCCGAGGAGCCGGAACTCGCCCTACGAGGCGGGGAGTTGCTCGCCTCGCGCCTCGTGCGTGCCCGTGCGGCGGCGGCATCCGACCGTACGGCTCCGCTCCCCACCGACGGCACCGTACTGATCACCGGAGGCCTCGGAGCGGTAGGCCACCACATCGCCCGGCTGCTCGCCGAGAACGGCGTCCCGCGTCTGCTGCTGACCTCCCGTCAGGGATCCGACGACCCCCGCGCGGTCGACGTCACCGCCGAACTGACCGCCCTCGGCGTTGAAGTGGAGATCGCCGCATGCGACGTCGCCGACGCGGCAGCTGTGGCGGACGTCCTGGCCCGCATCGGTGACGAGTCACCCCTGCGCGGCGTCGTCCACTGCGCCGGAGTCCTCGCCGACGGCGTCGTGGCCGAGCTGACGCATGAACGTCTCGCGCAGGTGCTGCGCCCCAAGGTCGACGGGGCCGTCCACCTGCACCGGCTCACCGCCGGCCACCCCCTCGACCTCTTTCTCCTGGTGTCCTCGGCCGCGGGAGTCGTCGGCAACGCGGGCCAGGCCAACTACGCTGCCGCCAATGTCCTCCTCGACCAACTCGCCCACCACCGGCGTGCCTTGGGCCTGCCCGGCGTCTCGGTCTCCTTCGGCGCCTGGGCGGGGGAGGGGCTCGCCGCCGAGCACGCCGACCTGGAGCGGATGGCCCGCGTCGGCCACCGAGCCCTCACCGTCGACCAGGGCCGGGAGCTGACCGAGCTGTCCCTGCGGCGCGACACCGCCCACCTCGTCGCCTGGGCGCTGGACCTGCCCCGGCTGCGGGCCGCCGCACCGACGGGCGCGCTGTGGCGCTCCCTGCTCCCCGCACCCCAGCACGCCCCTGCGGGCGGCCGCACCCTGGCCGACCGCCTGGCCCGGCTGCCGGAGCCCGAACGCGCCGCACGCGTCCTCGCCCTGGTCCGCGAGGAGGCCGCCCACGCCCTCGGCCTGCGCTCGGCGGATTCCGTCCGCCCCGACCAGCCGCTGCGCGACCTCGGCATGGACTCGGTGACGGCGGTCGACCTGCGCAATCGCATCAGCGCCCGGATCGGCACCAAGCTCCCCGCCACCCTGCTCTTCGACCATCCGACACCGGGGCGGCTCGCGGAGTACCTGCTGAGCAGCGCCCTGGCGACAGCGGGCCGCACGACCCGGAAGGCCGCACCCGTACCCGCACGCTCCTCGGACGAGCCGGTGGCCCTCGTCGCCATGGCCTGCCGACTGCCCGGCGGTGTGACCGACCCGGAGGGTCTGTGGCGCCTCGTCGCGGAAGGACGGGACGCGGTCGGACCGTTCCCGGCGGGGCGATGGGACGTCGAGTCGCTGTACGACCCCGACCCGGACGCCCTCGGCAAGTCCTACGCCCGCGAGGGCGGCTTCCTCGACGACATCGACTCCTTCGACGCGGGCTTCTTCGGCATCACCCCGAAGGAGGCGGCGGCCATGGACCCGCAGCAGCGCCTGCTGCTGGAGACGGCCTGGGAGTCGCTGGAGCGCGCCGGAACCGTCCCCGCCGACCTGGCCGGCAGCACCACCGGCGTGTACGTCGGCATGTTCGGCAGCGACTACCTGTCCGGCACCCGGCTCGACCAACTCGACGGCTACGTCGGCACGGGCTCCGCCCTGAGCGTCGCCTCGGGACGGCTCGCGTACACACTGGGGCTGAACGGCCCCGCCCTGACGGTGGACACCGCGTGCTCGTCGTCGCTGGTGGCCGTACATCTCGCGGCGCAGGCGCTGCGCGCGGGCGAGTGCGATCTGGCGCTCGCCGGTGGCGTCACCCTGATGGTCACGCCGCAGACCTTCGTCGAGTTCAGCCGGCTGCGCGGCCTGTCGCCGACGGGCCGCTGCCGCTCCTTCTCCGACGCGGCCGACGGCGCCATCTGGTCCGAGGGCGCCGGCATGGTCGTACTGAAACGACTGAGCGACGCCCGGCGCGACGGCGACCGGATCCTGGCCGTGCTGCGCGGCACCGCCGTCAACCAGGACGGCCGCAGCCAGGGCCTGTCCGCACCGAACGGCCCCGCGCAGGAGCAGGTGATCCGGCGCGCGCTGGACCGGTCGGGCCTGCAGCCCGCCGACATCGACTACGTCGAGGCCCACGGCACCGGCACGACCCTGGGCGACCCGATCGAGGCGAACGCCCTCACGGAGGTGTTCGGCGCCTCGCGCCCCGAGGGACGCCCGCTGTACCTGGGCTCGCTGAAGTCCAACGTCGGGCACGCGCAGGCCGCTTCGGGCGTCGTCGGCCTCATCAAGGTCGTGCAGTCACTGCACCACGAAACCCTGCCGCGCACCCTGCACGCCGACACACCCAGCCGCCACGTCGACTGGGCGGACAGCGGACTGAGTCTGCTGCGGGAGGAGACGGCCTGGCCCGCGTCGGCGGAGCGGATCCGGCGTGCGGGCGTGAGCGCCTTCGGGATCAGCGGCACCAACGCGCATGTGATCGTGGAGGAGGCGGAGCCGCTCGCACCCGAACCCACGGCCGAAGTTCCGCCGGGCAAGCACCTGTTCGTCCTGTCGGGCCGCAGTGCGCAGGGCCTGCGCGGGCAGGCCGCCGCACTGGCCCGCCACCTCGCCGACGACTCCGTCGCGCTGCCGGACGTGGCACACACCCTGGCCCGGCACCGCAGCCACTTCGAGCGGCGTGCGGCGATCGTGGCCGAGGAACGGGAGCGTGGCGAACTGCGGTCCGTTCTGGGCGAGGTGGCCGCCGGACGGATGCTGCTGCCGCCACACCGCGAGGAGCAGACGGGGAAGATCGCCTTCGTCTACGCCGGACACGGTGGTCAGTGGCCCGGGATGGGCCTGGACCTGATGACCGACTCGGAGGAGTTCCGCGCGGAGCTGACCCGGATCGACGAGGCGGTGGAGCGGCGCGCCGGGTGGTCGGTGCTCAACGCGCTGCGGGCGCCGGAGGAGTTCTCCCCGCTGGAGCGCACCGAGTATCTCCAGCCGACACTGTTCGCGGTGAACGCGGCGCTGACGGTCGCCTGGCGCTCGCTCGGCATCACTCCGGACGCCGTGACCGGCCACAGCCTGGGCGAGATCGCCGCCGCGTACGGCGCGGGCGCCCTCACCCTGGACGACGCCGTGGCCGTGGTCACCGGGCGAGCCCAGACGGTCGTACCGGTCGCGGGCCAGGGCGGCATGGTCTCCCTGGACCTGCCGCGCCCGCGAGTGGAGGAACTGCTCGCCCCTTACGCGGGCCGGCTGTTCGTCGCCGCCGTCAACAGCCCGCACTCCACAGCCGTCTCCGGCGACACCGAGGCACTGGCCGAGCTGCGCCGCGGCCTCGACGAGCAAGGCATCAAGGTCCGGTCGCTGTCGACACCGTTCGCCTCGCACACCCCGCTCATGGACCCCCTGCGCGAGGACCTCCTCGACCGTCTCGCCGGCATCCAGGGCGGGCACGCCCGGACCCCGCTGTACTCGACGGTGCTGGCAGAACCCGTGCCCGGCGACCGCCTCGACCCCGGCTACTGGTACGCCAACCTCAGCGAGCCCGTTCGCTTCGCGGACACGATCCGTCGCATGCTGGACGACGGCTACCGCTACTTCGTCGAGCTGAGCCCGCACCCCTCGCTCGGCTCGTCCATCGAGGCGGTGGCGGCCGGGGCCGGAATCGACGCGGTGAGCATCGGCTCGCTGCGCCGCCAGCGGGGCGGACGGGACGTACTGCTGGGCAGGCTGGGGGAGTTGTACGCCGCCGGCCACACGCCCGACTGGTCCGCGCTGTTCCCGGCGGGCCGCCGCGTCGACCTGCCGACCTACGCCTTCGCCCGCGAACGCCACTGGCTCGCCCCCGCCCCGGCCACCGCGAGCGGCGCCTCACCGCTCCTCGGCACCCACGTCGAGGCCAGCGACGAAGCCGACCGGCACCTTTTCCAGAGCGAGGTGGACCTGCGTGACAGCCGCTTCGCCTATCTGACCGACCACAAGGTCACCGGCGAGGTGTGGCTGCCCGGCGCCGCCTTCCTCGACCTGGCGCTGGAGGCCGCCGTCACCGTGCGGGACGGCGCCGACGTACGGCTCGCCGACGTCAGGTTCGTCCAGCCGCTGCGGCTCGACGAGTCCCGGCCGACCCGGCTGCAACTGGTCCTGAGCCCCGCCGCCGACGGCTTCCGGGAATTCACCATCGCCTCGGCGGCCACGGGACGCGGAGAACGCACGCGATGGGAGCGGCATGTCAGTGGGCGTGTCGCGGTCACGCCCGACGAGCCCGTCGGATCCACCGAACCCCCTGCAGCCCCCAGCGACTCACTCGCCGCGCTGCGCGCACAATGCACGGAGCAGGTGGACCTGTCGTCCGTCTACGCCGCCCTCGCCGCCCTCGGCATCGAGTACGGCCCCGCCTTCCGAGGCCTGGAGTCGGGCCACCGCGCCCACTCCACGAGCCTCGCCCGGCTGGCCGACCGGCCCGCCGCCGGTCATCTGCTGCACCCGGCCGTCCTCGACGCCGCCTTCCACACGGCCGCGCTGCCCGAGGACGCGCCCGAGGGGCGGGCGTTCGTGCCCGCCGGGGTCGGACGGCTCCGCCACACCGGACTGCGCACCACCCCCGTGTGGGTGACCTGCGCGCTGCGGTCCGTGTCCGGCGACACCGTCAAGCTGGACCTTCGGCTCTACGACGAGAAGGACCAACTGCTCCTGGAGGCCGAGGAGTTCGAGCTGGCCGCGCTCTCACCCCTGGACGGGGCGCTGTTCGAGACCCGCTGGCAGCCCCGCCCGGTCGCCGACGAACCGCCCGCGCAGGGCAGTTGGCTGATCCTGGCCGACGAGTCGGGTGTGGCATCCGCACTCGTCGAACGGCTGGGCAGCTCCGTGCCGCACGTGATCGCCCGCAGGGGCGAGGAGTTCGCCGCCGAGGGACCCGGCCGCTATGTCCTCGATCCGGCCGACCCACAGCACCTGGGCCGCCTCCTCGACGAGGCCTTCGCGAACGAACCACCCGAGCGGGTCGTCCAGTTGTCCGCCCTCGACGCCCCCGCGATCGAGGACGCCGCTACGGCCGAGGAGGCCGCCAGGCTGGGGTGCCTGAGCACCCTGCACCTGGTGCGCACGCTCACGGACCGGGCGCAGGGCACGGCACCGCGCCTCTTCGTCGTCGTACGGGGCAGCCAGGCAGCCGGTGACAGCACGCAGGTGACGCACCCTCAGCAGGCGCTCGCCTGGGGCTTCGGCCTGGCGGTGGCCCAGGAGCACCCTGAACTGAGGACCACGCTCGTCGACCTTCCGCCGACCGACGGCGTCGACGCCCTGTGGACCCAGCTGCGCAACGCCGACGACGAACGGCTCGTCGCGCTGCGCGGTGCCGGACGACTGGTACCCCGTCTGACCCGCACCCGCCCGGACGACGACGGTCACGCGGCCGTCACCGCGGACGGCGTGCACCTGATCACCGGTGGTCTGGGCGGCCTCGGACGTGTCGTCGCCGAGCGGCTGGTCCGCCGGGGCGCCCGTCGCCTGGCCCTGCTGAGCCGGAGCGCGCCCTCCTCGGAGGCCCTGGGCTGGATCCGGGAGCTCGAAGAGCGGGGCGTGAGCGTGCACCTGGCCCGCGCGGACGTCGCCGACCGCGCCGGCCTCACCGCCGCCCTGGACGCCGTACGCCACGCACTCGGCCCGATCACCGGCGTCGTCCACGCGGCCGGCGTCCTCGACGACGCCACGATCGCGAACCTGACCGATGAGCGCGTCCGGCGGGTCCTCGCACCCAAGGTCCTCGGCACCGCGCTGCTGACAGAACTCACCCCGGACGCAAAGGACTTCGTCCTCTTCGCCTCGGCGGCCGGTCTGCTCGGCTCGCCCGGACAGAGCCCTTACTCGGCGGCGAACGCCTTCCTCGACGCCTGGGCCCACCACCTCTCCCGCACCGACCGTCGGGCGCTGAGCCTGGACTGGGGTGCCTGGTCGGGCGTCGGCATGGTGTCCGGGTCCGACGCCCGCGAGGCCGAGACGGCCCGCTCGGGTCTGGTCGCCTTCTCGGCGCGGGACGGCGGCGAACTCTTCGACCGCGTCCTGGGCACCGCCCGCCGCCAACTCGCCCCCCTGGCCCTGGACTGGGAGCTGCTGGCCCTCGATCCCGACGCCGCCCGCACCCGCCCGATCCTGGCCGACCTGATCACCGTCCCCACGGGCACGCCCGACACGGACGACCTGGTCAAAAAGGTGTTCGCGGCGACGACCGAAACCGAACGGGCCGTACGACTGGAGGCATACGTGCGCGCCCGGGTCGGCGAGGTCTCCGGCGGCGCCGTCCAGGTCTCCGCGACCACGGCCCTGAAGGAACTCGGCCTCGACTCCCTCATGCTGGTGCGGCTGCGCAACGCCTTCGCCCGCGAGCTGGGCGTCGAACTCCCCGCCGCCACAGTCTTCTCGGCCGCCGACATCCGCGGCCTCGCCCAGGCCCTGAGCGCGGCACTGCCCGAGCGGCAGACCACAGCGCCCGACGACGAGCCGCGGCACGCCGCCGAGGTCCCCGCGACCGAACTGCACCCCGCGACCCGCGACGTCGTACGCCTGCTGCGCAGCGCCCAGCCAGGCATGCCGGAGGCCGCCCACGCCGTCGGCCTCGCCGTCCGCCTCACCACACCCACCACCCGAGAGACCCTCACCGCCATCCTCACCCGCCTCACCGCACGGCACGCCGCCCTGCGCACGGCCGTCGTCACCGCCGCCGAGGGCGGGCCACAGCTACGGGTGAACCGCGAACTCCCCGAACCGCCGCTGCGGTGGACGGCCGTGCCGGCCGACACCGCCCTCGACGCCGCCGACCGACTGCGCAGCCTCCTGGAACCGCCGTTCGACCTGGCCGTCGCGCCCCTGTGGCGCTTCGAGCTGCTGGACGGCGCCGAGCGCGGGCAGATCCTGGTCTACGGCGCCCATCACGCGGTCAGCGACCTGCAGTCGCTGCTGCTGGTGGCGGGCGAGATCGACGCCGAACTGTCCGGCAACGCGCTCGGCGATGCCGTCAGCAACCGTGATATCGCGCTGCTGGTCGAGGCTCAGCGGGTCGGTGGGGATGCCGGCGGGGACGCTCAGCAGGTCGGCGGGGAGGCTGGTGAGGACGTGCCGAAGGCCGGCGGCCAGGTCGGCGAGGGTGTCCCGCAGGACCGTGGGACGGCCGACAGTTCTGCCCTGTACGCGCGCGGGGATGCCGGCGGGGACGCGCAGAATGCGGGCGGGCCGGCCAGTGAGGACGCGCCCCAGGCCGGTGGCCAGGTCGGCGAGGGTGCCCAGCAGGCCCGCGGGGCGGCCGGTGGCGATGCTCACTACGCCCGAGGGAAGGCCGACGACGATGCCCTCAAGTCCGGCGGGATTGCTGCCGAGCAGGCCGACACGCAGGCCGAAGCGGTCGAATGGCGCGCCGCCTTCCAAGGCAGCGCGCGCCTCGACCTGACCCTGAGCCGGCCGCGCCCGCAGACCCGCTCGTACCGTGCCGGCAGCGTCACCGTGCCGATCCCCGACGGGCTCATGGCCCGGATCTCGACCGCCGCGAGCCGCCTGGCCGTGACCGGCGCCGCCTTCTGCCTCGGCACCCTCACCGTCCTGCTGGCCAGGAAGCGGGAGCGCGAGCGCTTTGTTCTCGCCGTGCCCGTCGACACCCGCATCCACGCCGACGCCTACGACGCCGTGGGCTTCTTCGGTGTGCCGGTGCCGTTCCCCGCCGAGGCGAACGCGGGGGAGCGGATCGAGGAGGTGCTGCGCCGCACCGACGGGCGTCTGCAGCGGGTGCTGGCCAAGGGAGCGATGTTCTCCGACGTGCTGCCGGTGTTGGCCCGGCAGGGCCTGTACCGGGCCAACGCGCCGCTGGTGGAGGTGTACTTCAACTACGTACGCGCTGCCGGCCGGCTGGCCGAACTGGAGGTGCTCCCGGCGGGCACGGGCTACTCCGACCTCGACCTGATGATCACCGTGACGCCGGACGCGGGACGCATCCGCCTGGACCACAACCTCGACATCCTGGACGCGGCGACCGTCACCGCGCTGGGGGAGGAACTGCTGGGGCTGCTCGCGGAGACGGCCGAGGATCCGACGGGGGCGGTTCGTACGACGCGGCCAACCAGTACGACGACGCGGACCACGACCGAGGTCCCGCAGGAGGAGCCCGCCGCCGCGCCGGCCCACACGCTCGCCCTCGCCGCCACCTTCGCCCTGGGCAACCTGCCCCTGATGGTCGAGACAGCGATCGACGAGTCCGTACGGCAGGGCAGTGGGACGACCGTCGCGGAGGCGCCGTACCACCACGTCCTGGCAAGCCTGCGCGACCCGTCCGGCGTGTTCGCCGAACCGGCCACCACCGTGGGTGTCGTCCTGCTGCGCGCTGCGGACCTGCAACGCTTCGGCCCCGTGGACGACGCGCTGCTCGCCGAGCTGCGCACCGCCTACCCGGCCGCACTGCGCGCGCTGGCCGAGCGGACCCGCAAGCCGCTGATCGTCGGTTTCCTGCCCGCCGTTCAGCAGGAGGACCGCCTCAGCCTGTGGGAGCGGGACATCGCCGCCGAGCTGGCCGACGTACCGGGCATCGCCATACTCGGCCCCGACGACTGGACCCGCCACCACGCCGTCGAGGAGCGCTTCGACGAGCGGACCGAACGGCTGGCCCACCTCCCGTTCACCCCGCACTTCCAGGCGGCCGTGGCCCTGCGCCTCGCCGAAACCGTCCGGGCGATCCGGCGCCCCGCGCCGAAGGTGATCGCGGTCGACGGCGACGAGACGCTGTGGGGCGGGGTGGCCGGGGAGATCGGTCCCGAGGCCGTCGACCTGACCGGACCGCGAGCCCTGCTCGCCCGCAGGCTGCTGCGGTGGCAGGCGGCCGGCGCGTTGCTGGTGCTGGTCAGCAACAACGACGAGGACACGGTCCGTGCCGTACTCGACCGGCCGGACAGTCCCCTGAAGGCGGAGCACTTCAGCGTGCTCTCCGCCGCCTGGGATCCGAAGCCGACCCGCCTGGCCGAGGCGGCCCGCACACTCAACCTCGGTCTGGACAGCTTCCTGTTCCTCGACGACAACCCGGCCGAGATCGCCAAGATGCGCGCCGCGCTGCCGCAGACGCTCTCGGTGACCTGCCCGCCGGAAGCCGAACTGACCGAGTTCCTGGGCCGGTTGTGGCCGCTGGTCCCGGCGGCGGCGACCGCCGAGGACGCGTTGCGGGCGCGGTTCTACGAGCAGGAGCGGGAGCGCGACGCCGTGCGCGAGCAGGCCGGGTTCGAGGAGTTCCTGGAGGGGCTGGAGCTGGAGGTCGACATCCGGGCCCTGTCCGACGCCGATGTGCAGCGGGCCGAGCAACTCGTGGCCCGCACCAACCAGTTCACCCTCCGCGCCCGCTCCGCCGACGGCGGCGACGTCGCCCGCTGGCGCGAACACGGCGAGATCTGGACGGCCGCGGCCCGCGACCGCTTCGGCGACTACGGCCAGATCGGCCTCCTCGCCGTGCGCCGCGAGGGCGACCGGCTCGACGTCCTCGGCTGGCTGATGAGCTGCCGCGCCCTCGGCCGAGGCGTCGAGGAACGCCTGCTGCAATGGCTGGCCGACCGCGCCGAGGAACTGGACTGCGCCAAGGTCCGCCTGACCGCAGAACGCACCCCGCGCAACGCCCCGGCCCGCCGTCTGCTGTCGGCACTCGGCGGCGGCGACCAGGACGACGAACGCCTGGAGACCGTGGTCACGCCGGAACACCTGCGGACGTTCCGCTCCTGGCGGCGGCAGTGAGGGCGCCGATCAGCGTGCGGCGGAGGAGCGGTCGGACCGGCGCCGCTGAGGACCGGCCGGACAACGCCGTCGAGGACCGCCCGGACGACACCGCGTGGACTGCCCGGACAGCACCGATGAAGGGGCAAGGCAACACCGTGAAGGACTCTCATGCGTGAGGTGAACGAGAACGTGCCGGCAGCCGCCGAACAGCGGGCGACCGCGGAGGCGATAGAGCGGGGCGGCGTCGGACTGACCGTGACCGACCTGCTGGCCAGGATCACGGCATCGGCGCAGCCCGCGCGGCCGGCCGCGGACCCGCAGCGGGACGTGGACACACTCGCCGCCACCGTCGCGGCCATCGCGGGCCGTTACGTTCCCGCAGGCCACCTTCCCGCCGACGCCGACTTCTTCGACGCGGGCGGCACCTCCGTGAGCGCGGTGGAACTCGTCGCCGCGCTGGAGGACGAACTGGGCATACAGCTCGACCTGGACGAGGTGTTCGCGGACGCCAGGCCGGTGAGCCTGGCCAGGCGCGGGCTGGGCAGCACCGGTGCCGCAGCCGTCGTACCGGCGTCGCCGGCTCCGACGATCCCAGCGCCGCCGGCTCCGGAGATCCCGGCGTCACCTGCTCCGGGCATCCCCACGGCGCCCGCTCCGGGAATCCCCGCGGCGCCCGCTCCGGGAATCCCCGCGGCGCCCGCTCCGGGAATCCCCGCGGCGCCCGCTCCGGGAATCCCCGCGGCGCCCGCCCCGGGCATCCCGGCGGCCCAGGCTTCGGCGCCGCCCACCACCCTCCCCACCCCACTGCCGCCCACCACGGCCCTCGTTCCCACCCCCGACGCCCCCGCACACTCCACAGCCCGCCCCGAGGACCTCGCCCAGATCCTCGCCGACCTGGCTCTCGCGGACCGTCTCCCCTTCACCGCCTCGCCCGACCCTCTGCCGCCACGCCGGGTCCTGCTGACCGGCGCCACCGGCTTCCTGGGCAGCCACATGCTGCTGGACCTGCTGCGGCACAGCGACGCCCACGTCTACTGCCTGGTCCGCGCCGCCGACGAGGAGGCGGCCGTCACCCGGCTCGGTGAGGCGCTCAAGAGCTATGCGCTGCCCTGGTCGTCGGAGGTGCGGCGTCGCATCACCGTGCTCCCCGGCGACATCCGCCACCCCCACCTGGGCCTGCCCGACGACGTCTGGAACACCCTCGCCCACGAACTGGACAGCGTCGTCGCAGTGGCGGCGGCCGTGGACTTCCTGCGCGGCTACCAGTCCCTGCGCACCAGCAACGTCCTCGGCGCGCTCACTCTCGCCGAACTCGCCGCGACCGGCCGTCCCAAGCCCCTGCACCACATTTCCTCGATCGCCGTCTTCAACGAGGTCGGCATCCCCTCCATGGGCGAGGACGACCCCCTCGCCCACATCGACCGCCTCGTCGCCGGCTACGACCAGACCAAGTGGGCCGCGGAAGTCGCCCTGCGCCGCGCCCGCGACCACGGCCTCGTGGTCACCGCCCTGCGCCCGGGCGGCATCGGCGGTCACAGCAGGACCGGCGCCTACAACCCCCAGGACCTCAGCAGCGGTCTCATCTCGGCCTTCGGCCGCTTCCGCACCGTCCCGGCCTTCCGCTACCTCAACGCCGCCCCGGTCGACTGGGTAAGCCGCGTCGCGGTCGCCGCCGTCTGCGAACCCGACGCCTGGGGCTTCGACTACAACCTCACCGGCGTCCCCAACACCCTCGACGACGTCGTACGGGACATGGCCCTCGGCGGCATGCACGTCCGCGTACAGGACTGGGACGAGTGGCGCACCGACGCCCTGACCCGCCTGGAGGCCGACCCGATCCCCGAACTGGGCTTCCTCACCCGGGTGTTGCAGAGCCCCACCGCCCTCAAGCTGTGCGAGGCGACCCTGAAGGGCCCGGCCGCCACGGCCGACCGCACCGACACGCTCGTCGAGGCCCTCGGCCTGCAGCCCGCCGCCCGGTACGACGCCCGGGCCCAGCTGAAGACGTTCGCGCGCCTCGCCGACGACGGCCTGGCCCGCCTCCCGCACAAGGACGACCAGCCCTACCTGTGGTTCGCCGAGACCACCGAAGGCCATGTCGGCCCCGTCGGCGGCACCCCCGACACCCCCTGCGCGATGTCCCTCACCCTCTCCATCGCGAGCATGCACCAGCTGGTGACCGAGCGTCGCGTCGACGTCCAGGGCACACTCACCTGCCCCGCCCTGCACCCCGAGCCCCTGACCGTGGAACACGGAGACATCTGGATCCGCCCCGAGGAGGGCATCCCGCACGGGCACGGCCTGCGCCACCAACTCCTGCGCTACCGCCTGCGGTTGACCGACCGCGACGGCGGGCGCTGGTGGCTGGAGGGCCACAAGTACGCCCGCGCGCGCCGCGACCTCTGGCGCCAGACGCGCGCCCTGACCGTGGAGCTCGGCCGGGAGGGCGAACCCGCGAGCCTGGCCGGCGAGGTCGTCGTCCCCGCCGACTCCTACGTACGCGACCAGATCGACGGCATCAAGGTCGACCCGCGCCTGACCAGCCAGGAGAAGCGGGCCGCCAAGCTGACCTGGCTCGCCTGGTTCGGTCTGGAGATGGGCCGCGGTCTGCTCGGCCCCTTCGCCCGGGCCGCCGCGGACCTGCTCGACCTGCGCCGCACCCCGACCTCCACGGAGCGCCACCGATGATCTTCCGCACGACGAACCCCAGGACCACCAGGCCGGCCCTGCGCAAGGTCAGGACCACCACGACCCTGCGCCCCCTGAACCACCGCCTCGACCCGGCGAGGGTCGAGGAGATCCCGTTCCAGGCGTCGGACGGCGTCCGCCTCGGCCTCACCCGTATCGACCCCGGCGACCGGGACCGCCCCGCCGTGCTGCTCCTGCACGGCCACACCGCCTCCGCCGACATGTTCCTGCTGCCCGAGACCCGCAACTTGGTGGACGTCCTCCTGGACGAGGGCTACGAACCCTGGCTGCTCGACTGGCGAGGCAGTTGCCGGCTGCCGTACAACGAGACGGGCCGCCGCTACACCTACGACGACGTCGCCCTGTACGACATCCCCGAGGCCGTACGCCACATCCGCACCCGCATCGGCGACCGCCCCCTGTTCGCCGTCGCCCACTGCATCGGCTCCCTCACCCTCTCCCTGAGCATGACGGCGGGCCTGGTCCCCGGTCTCGCGGGCGTGGTGTCGCAGGGTGTCTTCCTCACCCCGAAACTCGCGGGCCGCACCTCCCTGCGCATGAGCCTGGCCGGGGAGCTGCTGAAGTCCCGTATCGACCACATCCCCGTCGACTTCCGCAAGGTCGGCCTGTGGTCGAAGTACACCCCGCTGTTCGCCCTGGCCTCCCGCAAGGCGAGCTGCCCCGACCCCACCTGCCAGATCCTGCACAACTCGGCCTGGGGGACCGGCGCCTCGCTCTTCGTCCACGAGCACCTGACCGACACCACTCACCAGCGCCTCGCCGAACTCCTCGGCCCCGCCCCGCTGTGGATCCTGCCGCACCTGCGCCGCATCGAACTGGCCCGCACCGTCGTCCGCTGGCACGACACCGACCACCGCTACCGGGCCCTCCCGCAGAACGCGCTCGACGCGGCCGCCCGCATCGACACCCCGGTCCTGCTTCTGGCGGGCAGCGAGAACGGCCTGTGGCTCGACTCCCAGAAGCTCTGCCACGACGTCCTCGCCCACCGCCAACCCCAACTGGACGTGACCTACACCGAGATTCCGGGGTACGGCCACCTGGACACGTTCCTCGGCAGGGGAGCGGCCCTGGACGTCTTCGGGCACATCCTCGATTTCCTGGGCGAACGCCGGTGACGGCAGCCGGCACGGCCGGTTACCGTACCGGTCAGTAACCGGAAGTGATGACAAGACCCCGCACTCCAGGAGGCCACCCATGCCGCAGCTCGAAGTCGACGGCGCAGCGCTGACGTACGACGACGAGGGCCCCCGCGACGGAGCCGGTGTGCCCCTGGTGTTCGTCCACGGCTGGACGGCGAACCGGCACCGCTGGGACCACCAGGTGGCCCACTTCGCCGAGAAGCGGCGCGTCGTCCGGCTCGACCTGCGCGGGCACGGCGAGAGCGGTGGGGCGGGGGTGCGCACGATCGACGCCCTGGCGAAGGACGTCCTCGCCCTCCTGGACCACCTGAAGATCGAGCGGTTCGCGATCATCGGCCACTCCATGGGCGGGATGATCGCCCAGACCATCGCCCTCTCCCACCCGGAGCGGGTCGAGCGCCTGGTGCTGGTGAACTCCATCGGCAAGATGGCCTACAACCGGGGCCGCGCCCTGCTGATGGCCGCCTCGACACTCGCCCCCTTCAAGCTGTTCGTCGCCGCCAACATCCAGCGCGCCTTCGCCCCCGGCCACCCGCGCGAGGAGATCCGGGAGTACATCCGCGCCTCCGCCGACACGCCCCGCGAGGTCGTCATGACGCTGTACGGCGCCATGCGCGCCTTCGACGTGCTCGACCGGGTCGGCGAGATACAGGCGCCCACCTTGATGGTGCACGGCTACCACGACATCCAGCTGCCCGTCTCCCAGATGCTGCGGATGGCCAAGGCCTACCCGGACGCGGTGATCCGCATCGTGGACGCGGGCCATGAACTCCCGGTGGAGAAGCCGGCCGAACTGACGACGGCACTCGACCGGTTCCTCACCGACCGCGACTAGCCTCACCGACCGCGAACCAGCGGGCCTGGGCCCCGCTCGGGCCCAGGCCCGACCATGGGCATTATTTAAGTCTTGCCTTATATAAGCGATGGCTGGCATAGTGGGATCCATGCACGCCTTCGATGTGCTGGGTGATCCGGTCCGACGCCGGATATTGGAACTGCTCGCGGCCGGCGAGCAGGCATCGGGCCACATAGGTGCCGTGATCCAGGACGAGTTCGGGATCTCCCAACCAGCCGTGTCGCAGCACCTCCGGGTGCTGCGCGAGAGCGGCTTCGCGTCCGTGCGGGCGGAGGGCACCCGGCGGCTGTACGCCGTCGACGCCGCTCCGTTGCGGGAGGTGGACGCATGGCTGGAGAGATTCCGGGGTTTCTGGGAGCAGCGGCTCGACGCCCTCGAAACGGAACTCGCGCGGGGCAGGCGCGAACGCAGGCTGAGAAAGGAAGTGAGCGGGGATGAGTGAGATCGTCGACGAGTTGAACCGCCTGCACCGGCAGGTCGGTGTACGGCAGGTCGAGGCGGGCGAGGCCCGCACGGTGCTGTTGCGGCGTACGTACGACGCCGACATCGCCGATGTGTGGGACGCGGTGACGTCGCCCGAGCGGATCGGCCGCTGGTTCCTGCCGGTGAGCGGGGAGTTCAAGGTCGGCGGGCGGTACCAACTGGAGGGTCAGGCCGGCGGGGAGATCCTGCAGTGCGACGAGCCGACGCGGCTGCGGGTCAGCTGGCTGATGGGTCCTGACCCGGGGTTCAGCGAGGTCGAGCTGCGGCTCACGCCGGAGGGGGACGAGCGGACGGTGTTCGAGCTGGAGCACGTGGCCGTGGTGCCGCCCGAGTTCTGGGACCGGTTCGGTCCGGGAGCCGTGGGTGTCGGCTGGGACGGGGCGCTGCTGGGCCTCCGTATGCACCTCGCCGGCGGCGGGATGGGCAGGGAGGAGGCCGAGGCCTGGCAGGTCTCGGACGAAGGGAAGGCGTTCAACGCGCGGTCGGGCGACCTGTGGGGAGAGGCCTACGCCGCCTCGGGGGCCGACGAGGAGGCGGTGGCGGCCACGACTGCGGCGACGGTCGCGTTCTACACCGGGGCCGAGTCGTAGGCGGAATCGGGAACGTATCACGGAACGGTCGCTGGGCGGCTCGAAACTTTCGAGCTGCCCGCGGTCGCTTAGGGCCTTCTTGAGCCAACTCGAAGCGAGGGGTGTGCGGCCTGTTGACGGTTGAGGGTGGTGCTCCTAGGGTCTGCCGCGAAATTCGGAAATCCGTCCGAAACTTTCGAAGCAGAAGAAGGGGACAAGATGGTGACCCGCACATCCATCGACCCGCCTCCCGAGCGTCGGCCCCGACGCCCACGCACCCGCACCGCACTGGCCCTCGGCCTGTCCGGGCTCCTCGCCACGGCCGGCCTCACCGCCCTCGCGGGCACCGCCGAGGCCGCGAGCACGCTCGGCGCGGCAGCCGCCGAGAAGGGCCGCTACTTCGGCTCCGCGGTCGCGGCGAACCACCTCGGCGAAGCCCCGTACGTCTCGACCCTCAACACCGAGTTCAACTCGGTGACGCCGGAGAACGAGATGAAGTGGGACGCCACCGAGCGCACCCGCGGCACCTTCACCTTCGGCTCCGCCGACCAGATCGTGAACCACGCCCAGGGCAGGGGAATGAAGGTCCGCGGCCACACCCTGGTCTGGCACTCCCAACTGCCCGGCTGGGTCGGCGGCCTGGGCACCGCCGACCTGAGATCGGCGATGAACAACCACATCACCCAGGTCATGCAGCACTACAAGGGCAAGATCCACTCCTGGGACGTCGTCAACGAGGCCTTCCAGGACGGCAGCAGCGGCGCCCGGCGCAGCTCGCCCTTCCAGGACAAGCTCGGCGACGGCTTCATCGAGGAGGCCTTCCGCACCGCCCGTGCCGCCGACCCGGCGGCCAAGCTCTGCTACAACGACTACAACACCGACGGCGTCAACGCGAAGAGCAATGCCGTCTACAACCTGGTCAGGGACTTCAAGGCACGCGGCGTACCGATCGACTGCGTCGGCTTCCAGTCCCACTTCAACAGCGCCTCCCCGGTCCCGTCCGACTACCAGGCGAACCTGCAGCGGTTCGCGAACCTCGGCGTCGACGTGCAGATCACCGAGCTGGACATCGAGGGCTCGGGCACGGCCCAGGCCAACAGCTACAGCAACGTCGTGCGGGCCTGCCTGGCGGTCTCGCGCTGCACCGGCATCACCGTCTGGGGAGTCACCGACAAGTACTCGTGGCGCCCGGGCGGCACGCCCCTGCTCTTCGACGGCAACTACGCCAAGAAGCCCGCGTACAACGCGGTGCTGACCGCGCTCGGCGGATCCTCGGGCGGCACCCCCGGCGCCGCGTGCACGGCCACCTACAGCAAGGCCGAGGAGTGGAGCGACCGCTTCAACGGCAAGGTCACCATCACCGCGGGGAGTTCCGCGATCAGCGACTGGACGACGACCGTCACCGTGACGGCCCCGCAGAAGATCTCCGCCACCTGGAACGGCTCGCCCACCTGGGACAGCAGCGGCAACATCATGACGATGCGGCCGAACGGCAACGGCGGCCTGGCAGCCGGAGCTTCGACCAGCTTCGGCTTCACCGTCATGACGAACGGCACCGGCACGGCCCCCGCGATCGGATCCTGCACGGCGTCCTGACCGGCCCCGGGGAGGTGTCCGGCGCGGCGCACTCTCCGCCCGCGCCGGACACACCTGCACCGACTGCTCAGCCGATGCGCAGGGTCCGCTTGGCGAGTTCATACGCCGGACGCATCTCCCGGTGCTCCTCGGTGTCCATTCCGCCGAGGTGAATGACGACCGGCCCCTTCTCGGTGGTGACGGCCAGTGCGGTCTCCTCCTTCGTCTCCTCTAGGAGCTCGCTCGTGAAGAGGTACTTCACCTCGACACCGGAGACGTCGCCCGCCTTGAACGGGCTGTACTCGGCCTTGCTCGTGTTGTTCTCCGCCGCCACGAAGGCCTCCAGTACGGCGCGTGCGTCGTCGTCGCCCGGCTTGCCCGTCCAGACGCGCAGGAAGCCGATGTTCCCCGCCGGCTTGGCGTCGACCTCACACGCGGCCGCGACCGGGCCCTGGTACAGGATCGCGTCGGCGATCTCCTGGGCCAGCTCGGCCTCCTCGGGATCGGCGGAGGCGTCGGCACCGTCGGCCGCCTTCTCCTCGGCCGCCCCGTTGTCGATGGCCTCCGCCTCCCAGTCCTCGGCGATGTCGAAGGTGACGGGCAGCTCACAGGCCGACCCGGCGGCGCCGATGGTGCCGCCGCTCTTGACCGCCGTATCGCTCGCACCGCCCGCTTCTGCCGCCGCCGAAGCACTGGCCGAGGTCTTCGTGTCGTCCTCGGCCGCCCCCGAACAGCCCGTCAGCACCCCGGCCAGCAAAGCCGCCTGGGCCAGTCTTCGACGTGCCCGCCCTGCCCCCACCAGCATCGTGATCTCCCCACCCGATCCTGTTTTCTGATCTTGCTCAGACGGCACACAGTATCCGAGGCCACTGACAGGGCGGAGCGCTGCCCTGCGGCATCATGAGGCGATGACCTCGCTGACCTTCGGCCGCTACTGCAACGAGATCGTCAACCAGACCGAACGGCTCACCACTCACGTACGGGGCACGGACATGACCGCGCCGGTGCTCTCCTGCCCCGGCTGGAACCTCGGCCAACTGCTGCGGCACGTGGGCGGCGACCACCGCTGGGCCGAGGAGATCGTACGGACCCGGGCCGCCGGTCCCATCCCGGACGACCTGGTGAACGACCTGTCGGCGTACGCCCACGAGGACGAGGCGTTCCTGATCCCCTGGCTCATCGAGGGCGCCGCACGGCTCAGCGCCGCCCTGCGCGCCGCCGGTCCCGACGCACAGGCCTGGAACCCCTCCGAGGAACGGTCGGCGCCGGTGACGTTCTGGGCGCGACGCATGACCTACGAGACCGTCGTGCACCGCGCCGACGCGGCCCGGACGGCCGGAGCGGAGTTCGCGCTGGCGGCCGACCTGGCCGTCGACGCGATCGAGGAATGGCTGGAGTACTCGACCTTCCCCGAGGCGTTCGAGCCCGGGCCGGACCTACCAGACCTGCTCGGCCCCGACCGTACGCTCCACTTCGAGGCGAGCGACGAGGGAGACTGGCTCGTCGACCTCACCGGCGAACGGCCCGTCTGGCGCGCCGGGACCAGTGACGCGACCGCGACGGCCTGCGGCCCGGTGACGGACCTGCTCCTGTTCCTCTACCGGCGCCCCGCACCCACCGTCGTGACAGAGGGCGACACGGCACTGCTCGACCTCTGGCGGACCCGGGCGGGCTTCTGGCTGGAGGCACCGGGGGCGTGAACTCGCCACGCGCGTCCGGTGGTCGTCGTTGTGCGGCAACCTCTAGTCCGCGGCTTGCGTGACCACCTTGACGTTGAACGCGTGGTTCCCCAGACCGCCCGCGATGCCGATGAAGAGCAGGGCGAAGTGCTCCTGCCCGCGTGCCGTGGTGATGCCGCCGATGTCCAGCTGGGACGACGGCGGCCAGCCGAGGTCGGCGAGCAGCCGGCCGGTGGTCCGCTTGGCCTCGGCGTCGTCGCCGGAGAGGAAGACGGTGCTGGGACCGTCGAGACTGTCCGGCGCGATCATCACCGTGGAGTCCATGGTGCACAGCGTCTTGACGACGGGGGTCAGGGGAAACGCCTCCTGGATCTGTTCGCCCAGGCTGCTGTTGGGGTGCGAGAGCTCGGTGAAGTCGTCGGAGAGGCCGACCCCGACGTCGATCAGCAAGGTGCCGGCCAGCGCCGGCGCCCCGATGGACCGCAGCAGTTCCACGGAGACGTCCCCAGGGGTGGCGTTGACCAGTACCTCCGCGTGGGCAGCCGTCTCGCTCAGGTCTGCCACGGGGAGACCGAGATCCGTCCGTTCCTTCGGGTTGCGTGAGCCGAGGAGCACGTCGTGCCCCGCGGCGCTCCAACCATGGGCCAGTGCTCGTGCGACATTGCCGGTGCCGAGAAGTCCTATACGCATGCTGCGACGCTAACCGCGGCCGCCGCTCGCCGAATCGGACCGCGGGCCCAGGTGGACCGGCTCCAAGGTCGTAGTCCTTTGGTCGCTCGGTCGCTCGGTCGCCCGATGGTGTCGACCGGGACCTTTGCCGAACCGGCAAACAACCTTGGACCCCCTCCGAGGCGTCCTGCAGGCTTCTTACGGCGGACGGGCAGGCATCCCGCGATCGTCCGAGTCCCTGCACATCACCCACCCGCGCACTCCAGGAGGCACCATGACCGAGACCCCCGCCCTGAGGGCCGCCGAGTTCTGGGAGGCCCGCTACCGGGACGGCGGCCCTGTGTGGAGTGGCCGCCCCAACGCGCTGCTCGTGCGCGAGGCCGCTGACCTTCGGCCGGGCAGCGCGCTCGACCTCGGATGCGGCGAAGGGGCCGACGCGGTGTGGCTCACCACGCGGGGTTGGAGGGCCACCGGCGTCGACATCTCGCACACGGCACTGGAGCGTGCGGCGCTGCACGCCGCCGAGGCCGGGGTGAGCGACCGTACGGTCTGGGAACGGCATGTGCTGGGGGAGTCGTTCCCCGAGGGCTCATTCGACCTGGTGAACGCTCAGTATCTGCAGTCGCCGGTCCCCTTGGACCAGCAGCGGGTGCTGCGCCAGGCCGCGGCCGCGGTCGCCCCGGGCGGGACTCTGCTGATCGTCATGCACGCCAACTGGCCGTCCTGGCAGACCGAGCCGCCCTTCGAGGCGGAGTTCCCGACGCAGCGGGGCGTCCTCGACGAACTCGCGCTCCCGAAGGTCGACTGGACCGTGGAGACGCTGGACACGGTGCGCAGGGCGAGCGTGTCGCCGGAGGGCGTGGAGGGCTTCCGGGACGACCACGTGTGGCGGATCCGGCGCACGGAGGCCTGACGCACCCGCAGGCTCCACACCTCGCCCGGCTGCGGCCCCGCCCCACACCCACCTGTGCCCCTACACCTCGCCCACCTGCGCCGACACCTCGTCCAGCAGCCCGCGTGCGACATCCATCGCCGCCGTACGGTCCGCGGGCACCAGTCCGATGCGCGTGCGCCGATCCAGCAGGTCGGCCTCGTCCAGGGCGCCCTCGTGGCGTACGGCCCACAGCAGTTCGGCGCCGGTGACGGGATGACCCGGCAGCACGGGTTCTTCGAGCCGGGGGGTATGCGTGCCGAGCGCCTGGACGGCCGCTGCCTCGGTGCCGTAGCGCTGGACGAGGCGGCGCGGAGCCCGGACGGCGGCGAGCACCTCGCGTGACGCGGCGCCGACGAGGGGCAGGGAGGCGGTGGGGGAGGAGCCGGCGGTGATGCGGCGGGTGGCGACGGCGGCGTCGACGGCGTCCTCGGCCATGCGCCGGTAGGTCGTGAGCTTGCCGCCTACCACCGTGATCACGCCCTCCGACGAGGTGAGGACCGCGTGCCGCCGGGAGATGTCGGCGGTCCGTGGCGCCGCGCCCGACCGAGCCTCCGGCGTGGTGTCGAGCAGCGGGCGCAGACCCGCGAACGCACCGACCACGTCCTCGCGTTGGACCGGGACGTCCAGGACGGATCCGAGGACGTCGAGGAGGAACCCGATGTCCGTCTCGGGCACCTCCGGAACGTCGGGGATGTCGCCCTCGACGGGCTCGTCGGTGAGCCCGACGTAGACGCGGCCGTCGCCCTGGGGCAGGACGAGGACGAAGCGGTTCGTCTCTCCGGGGACCGGCACATGCAGCCCGGCGGGCAGCGGACCGAGGTGGTCGGAGCGCAGGACGAGGTGGGTGCCGCGAGAAGGGCGGATCCGGATGCCGTCCACCAGGCCGCCCGCCCAGACGCCGGACGCGTTGATCACGACGCGTGCCCTGATCTCGCCCTCCTCGCCGGTGAGTTCGTCACGGATCACCGCGCCGGACGCGGTGAGCCGCAGCACCCTCACCCGGGTCAGGATCCGCGCACCCCGCGCGGCGGCGGTGCGGGCGATCGCGGTCACCAGACGGGCGTCGTCGGTGAGCCGGCCGTCCCAGGACAGCAGGCCGCCGCGCAGGCCCTGGGGGCGCAGGGAAGGGGCGAGGTGCCGGGTCTCCACGGCGGAGAGCCGGCGCGGGGCGGGCAGGGTGGCGCGGGCCGTGCGGGCCGCGAGGCGAAGGGTGTCACCGGCCCGGAATCCGGCCCAGGCCAGGGCGGACTGGCCACGGGAGACCAAGGGTGTCAGGGGCAGCACGAAGGGCTGGGCCCGCACCAGATGCGGTGCCGTGCGCTCCATCAGCACCCCGCGCTCGACGGCGCTCTCATGGGCGACGTCGAGCTGCGCCGAGGCGAGATAGCGCAGCCCGCCGTGGATGAGCTTGCTGCTGAAGCGGGAGGTGCCGAAGGCCAGGTCGTGGGCGTCGACGGCGGCCACCGTCAGCCCACGGGCGGCGGCGTCCAGGGCGGCTCCGGCGCCGGTCGCGCCCAGCCCGACGACCAGGACGTCCACGGCCGGACCGCCGACGGTCTCGGCCAGTTCGCGTGCGCGCCGGGCGGCGGACAGTGACGATCCCGGAACCGGGGCAGGAGGGGTGGGGCTCATGGCGTCAGGGTCCTCTCCAGGATGCTGCGCAGTTCCACGAGGAAGGCCTCGCCGCTCAGGTCGGGGTCGTCCTCGTCGGTCATGGTGCGCAGGGACAGCGTGAAGGACTGGACGATCAACAGCAGTGCGCGCGCCTGCCGTTCGACGTGTCCGGTGCGCACCGACCCGTCCGCGTGGCCCTCGCGCACGGCATCGCCCAGCAGCGCGAGCAGGGCCTCCTGGCTCGCACCGCGGCGGTCGAGGACGTAGGGCAGGAGCAGTTCCGGATCGACGTCGACGATCTTCCGGAAGAGGGGATGGACCCGGAAGGCCTCCACTCCGGCCACCAGGCCGTCGACGATCAGGCCGCGCGCGTCGGCCCCGGTGCGCCGCTCGGGCATGGCCCCGGTGGCCACCGCGACCCATTCCCGGGTCATCAGGTCCCCCACCAGCGAGCGCACATCGGGCCAGCGCCGGTACAGCGTCATCCGGGAGACACCCGCACGGCGGGCCACGTCGGTCAGTGTCGTACGGCGGACACCGACGGCCAGGACGCAGTCGCGCACCGCGTCGAGCACCGCGTCGCTGTCCGAGTGGTTGTGACGAATAGGCGTCATGTGTCACAGTGTAACGCCTGCGGGGCCGTCCGGGACACGGCATCGCTCGAATCGACCGGTGAGGACGACCGCCATGGACATGTTGTGGAGCGGCTGGGGCGACCCGGCCAAGGCGGCGCCGCTGCCCGAGAGCGTCACGGGGCTGCTGCGCGATCTGCTCGGCGTCAAGCCGCGCACCGCCGGGCCGGTCGCCCTGGAGGACGTCGCCGTACCCGAGCCGCGGCTCGAACCCGCCGCCCGCCAGGCCCTGTTCGGCGCCGTGGGTGGTGAGGAGCACGTCCGCCTCGACGCGGAGGCCCGGATCCGCCACACGCGCGGCAAGTCCACTCCCGACCTGCTGCGGATGCGTGAGGGCGACGTCGACGACATCCCCGCGGCCGTCGTCCTCCCCGCCGACCACGACGAGGTGGCCGCCGTCTTGCGCGTCTGCGCCGAGCACGGCCTGCCCGTGGTCCCGTTCGGCGGCGGCACCTCCGTCGTCGGCGGCCTCGCCCCCGCCCGACGGGGCCCCTTCGTCGCCCTGGACCTGCGCCGCATGGACCAGTTGCTCGCCCTCGACCCGGTCTCCCGCACCGCCACCCTGCAACCGGGCCTGCGCGCCCCGCAGGCCGAGGCGCTGCTGGCCGAACACGGCTTCACCCTCGGCCACTTCCCCCAGTCCTACGAGTGGGCGACCATCGGCGGATTCGCCGCCGCCCGCTCCAGCGGCCAGGCGTCCGCCGGCTACGGTCGCTTCGACGAAATGGTCCTGGGCCTGACCCTCGCCACCCCCGAGGGCACCATCGACACCGGCCGTGCCCCGCGCTCGGCAGCCGGTCCGGACCTCCGCCAGCTCCTCCTCGGCTCGGAAGGCGCCTTCGGCGTCATCACATCCGTCACGGTACGGATCCGCCCCGTCCCCGAGACATGCGTGTACGAGGGCTGGCGCTTCGCCTCCTTCGAGGAAGGCGCCGCGGCACTGCGCCGCCTCGCCCAGGACGGGCCGCGCCCCACGGTGCTGCGGCTGTCCGACGAGACCGAGACGCTGATCGGCCTCGCCCAGCCCGACGCGATCGGCGCCGCCGTCGCCGGGCAGCAGCCCACGGGATGCATGGCGATCACCGGCTACGAGGGCACGGACGAGGACACCTCGCACCGCCGGGAGAAGGCCGCCGCCGTCCTGCGCGAGTGCGGCGGAACCCCGCTCGGCGAGGAACCGGGACAGCGCTGGGCGCACGGCCGCTACTCGGCCCCCTACCTGCGGGACTCCCTGCTGGACGCCGGGGCGTTCGCCGAGACACTGGAGACGGCGGCCTTCTGGTCACGCGTCCCCGAGCTGTACGCGTCCGTCCGTGACGCCCTCACCACCACGCTCACCGAATCCGGCACCCCGCCCCTGATCATGTGCCACATCTCGCACGTCTACGAGAACGGCGCCTCGCTGTACTTCACCGTCGTCTCCGCACAGGGCGACGACCCGGTGGCGCACTGGGAGAAGGCCAAGCACGCGGCCAACGAGGCGATCCTCGCCGCGGGCGGCACCATCAGCCATCATCACGGCGTGGGCACCGACCACCGGGACTGGTACGTCCGTGAGGCCGGCCCCCTGGGTATCGAGGCGCTGCGCGCGGTGAAGCGCCGACTGGACCCGGCGGCACTGCTCAACCCCGGCGTCCTGCTGCCCCTCGACTGATCCTGCCGACCCTCGACCGACCCCGCATCCACGCACTCCCTCCGCTCACGCCGCCCCGCCTCCGGCAGCGCCCTCCCGTCGGCCCGAAAGGCACACCGATGCGACAGTTCACCGCCATCGTCAACCCCACGGCCGGCGGGTCCGCCTCAGCGGCCGCGCTGCTGCAGGTGGCCCGGCAGTTGCGGGAGGCCGGGGCCGGCCTCGAGACCGAGTACAGCCGCAGCCTGGACCACGCCCGGGAGCTCGCCCGGGACGCCGGGCAGCGGGGCCGGGTGGTGCTCGCCGTCGGCGGTGACGGGATCGCCGGTGGCGTCGGAGGAGCCCTCAGCGGCACCGACGCCCTGCTCGGCCTCGTCCCGGCCGGCCGCGGCAACGACTTCGCCCGGGCGCTGAACCTGCCCACCGACCCGACGGCACTCGCACGGGTGCTGCTCCACCACGAGCCCCGCAACGTCGACACCATCGAGGTCGAGTCGGCCGTCCACGACCGCACGGTGGTCCTCGGCAGCGTGTACGCGGGCGTCGACGCACTCGCCAACCGCCACGCCAACAACGCCACACTGCTGCGCGGGGCGGCCTCCTACTACGCCGGGGGACTGCGCGCCGTCACCACCTGGCGCCCGGCCCGCTACCGGGTCACCGTCGACGGCGTGGAACACCCGCACACCGGCTACACGGTCGTCGCCGCCAACTCCGGCTATTACGGCTCCGGCCGCCTCATCGCCCCCGATGCCCGTGTGGACGACGGCCTGCTGGACGTGGTGATGATCCGTGAGGCGCCCCGCCGGCTGTTCTTCGCCCTGATGAACGACCTCAAGACGGGCGCCCACGTCCACCGCCCCCAGGTGCGGATCCTGCGGGGCAGGGAGATCCGCATCGAGGCCGACCGCGAGGTGCCCTACGGCGCGGACGGCGAGGTCGAGGCGATCCTGCCGGTCACGGTGAGAGTCCTGCCGGGAGCGCTGCGCGTGCTCTGCTGAGCCCCGGTCAGGGGTGCCGCGTCCGCGAGCTGGTGCGGCGACCGCTCATTCGCCGTCGATCGGCATCCGCTGACGCGCAGCCCTCAACTGATCGGAGACCGTGCTGCGGGCGGCCTCGTCCTGCACGAGCAGCGAGAGCAGTGCGGCGACGGGCAGTCCGGCTTCGGCGGGGTGACGCAGCACCTTGTCGGGGTCGATCAGGTAGGTGTTGGTGCGTCCCTCGCGGGTGTGGGACAGATAGCCGTCCCGCTCAAGATCAGAAATGATCTTCTGAACCGCACGTTCCGTGAGTCGGCAGTGCGCGGCGATATTCCGGATCCGGACGTTCGGGTTGTCGGCGATGGCCGCCAGTACGCGGGCATGGTTCGTCAGGAACGTCCATCCGGTGTGCGGCTCAGGGACTCCGTCCATGGACCAAGACTACGACTGGTTGTTCACGTATACAAAAACACGCACTACATTTCATGTATCTATTGACGTGTCCTGTAGTTCCGGTTCAGTCTGGTAGCGAGATGGGGAGCAGCTGAAGGAGAGGCGGTCATGCCAGAGCTCGCGTCCTCTGCACACCCCCCTGGCGGAGGCAGTGCCAACCGTGCGGACACCGCAGGCGTAACGGCGGCGGTGTCACAGCGCCCGCTGGTCACCGGCCTGCGCCGGGACGGCGACCGGATCATCGTGAAGATCCGTGGAGAACTCGATCTCGACACCAGTGAGCAGTTCCGAAGCGTCCTGCGCGAAGCCCTGAGCCGCTCGGTCCGCGGCATCGACCTGGACCTCGAGGACGTCACCTTCTGCGACTGCTCCGCCCTCAACATCCTGCTCGGCCTGCGCCACCGAGCGCTGGAGCAGGCCAAGACGGTCACCGTCCACTCCACCGGTTCCGCAGTCGATCGCCTGCTCACTCTGTCCGGCACGCGGACGCTGTTCCCCCACTCGGGCCCGGTCGGAGAGGACGCCGCGGACCGGCACGACCAGCACATGGCAGCGCCCGAAGTCGCCGATCGCGACCTGCGGATCGAAGTCGCCCAGCTGCGCCGGGCCATGCAGACCCGGCCGACCATCGACCTGGCCCGGGGCATCCTGATGGCCTCGTTCAGCCTGACCTCCGAGGAGGCCTGGACGGTCCTCGTCGCGGCCTCCCAGAACACCAACACCAAACTGCACTCGCTGGCCGGAGACCTGGTCACCGCCGTGAAGGGCGACGCGCTGCCCGAAGCCGTCCAGGAGCAGCTGTCGTGCGCGGTCGCCAGGGTCAACCCCTTCTCGGCAACCACGCCAGAACCGGCGGAGGAGCAGAGCCCCGCACAGGCCGCCGACTGAACCGTCGCGGTTGCGTCCACCGGCGGCGCGGCGGCAGGGTTCGGATGTGCCTACCTTGCTGATCGTCCATCACACCCCCTCGCCCAACTGCCAGGCCATGCTCGAAGCCGTCGTCTCCGGTGCCACGGCGCCGGAGATCGAGAACGTCCAGGTCGTGCGGCGACCCGCACTGTCGGCCACGGCCACCGACGTACTGGAAGCCGATGCCTACCTGCTGGGCACCCCGGCGAACCTCGGCTACATCTCCGGGGCCCTCAAGCACTTCTTCGACCAGATCTACTACCCGTGCCTGGACGCGACCCGAGGCCGGCCCTTCGGCTACTACGTGCACGGCGGCAGCGACGTCACCGGGGCCGTCAGGGCGATCGACACCATCACGACCGGCCTCGACTGGCGCCGCGCCGCACAACCCGTGACGGTGACGGGCGAGCCGGGCAAGACCGACACCGAGGCCTGCTGGGAACTGGGCGCGACGCTCGCCGCCGGCCTCATGAACTGACCTCCGTTGTAAGGAATTTCTGTGAATCTGTGAGGCGGTTGAACACAACGCCGCGCGCCTCCGTATTAGGCCGGGGGATTTTCATGCCCTGACCACGACGAGGCGTAGGAGTACTTCCTTGGGACGCAGCACGCGAAGACGCCCCACGGGCGCACGGCGCGCGACCTTTGCAGCGGTCGCGCTGATGTTGGGCGGCGGCGGCCTGGTTGCGGCCAACGTCTACGCCTCGGCCACCGAGGACGGCGGAACCGAACAGGCCCGGACGCTGTCCTCCCCGGCCGGCACGATCGACTGCCCGGACGTCGGCAGCAAGCTGACGGCCGTGCCGGATGCGGCGAAGGAGGACGTCGCCAAGGAACTCGCCCTCCTGGACCAGCAGATAGCCGACGCCTACCAGCGCCTGCTGGAGTCGGCCCAGGCCGTCCAGCAGGACGCGGGCTTCGCCGACAGCGCGATCATGATTCCGCTGAAGGACAAGCGCACGGCGACGATCGAACGCATCGCCATCGCCATCGAGGGCGCGGGGGAACGGCCACAAGGCCTGGAGTCCCTCGCGCCCTGCACCCTGCGCGCCGCCGAGAGCGGCAACGGCGACCAGGGCGACGCCGGCCAGAACGAGGGCGGCGACAACCAGGCGGGCGAGGACCAGGGCGACCAGCAGCCCGAGAACGGCGGCCAGACCGGTGACGCAGGCCAGGCCGGAAATGGTGGCCAGGCCGGCAACGGCCCGGTCGCGGCGGACTTCGCGGACATCAAGACCGTGCAGCCGAACGTGGCCGGCCAGGACGCCCAGAAGGGCGCCTCCCGCGGCACCTTCGCCACCAGCTGCGGCGTGAACGAGAACGGCCTGTTCAACTCCGACAACGTCATCGTGGCCCCCGGTGTCTCCAACGGCGCCCACCACTTCCACGACTACGTCGGCAACCAGTCCAACGACGCCTTCGCGAGCGACGAGGACCTGGCCGGCGCCGAGACGACCTGTGTCGACCAGGGCGACAAGTCCTCCTACTTCTGGCCGGTCCTGCGTCTGCAGAACGGCGCCCAGGAGCAGGACGCCAACTCGCCCGGCGGCGGCATCGAGGGCAACGCCGGTGAGATCGTCACGCCCAAGGCAGTGACGATGACGTTCGTCGGCAGCCCGCGCGGCAAAGTCACCGAGATGCCGCGACTGCTGCGCATCATCACCGGCGACGCCAAGGCGTTCGTCAACGGCACCGCCAACGCCAACGCCTCCTGGAGCTGCACCGGCTTCGAGGACCGGCAGCTGAAGGACAAGTACCCGCTGTGCCCGCAGGGCAGCGACGTGGTGCGCACCTTCAAGTTCCAGAGCTGCTGGGACGGACAGAACATCGACAGCGCCAACCACCGCACCCACGTGGCGTTCGCGGCGGCCGACGGCACTTGTGCGAACGGCTTCCAGGCCATCCCGCAGCTGGTGCAGCGGATCGTGTACGACGTCGACGCGCCCAGCCTCCAGGACGGCGGGAAGACGACCCCGCTGTTCGCCGTGGACTCCTTCCCCGAGCAGTTGCACAAGCCGGTCACCGATCACGGCGACTTCATCAACGTCTTCGACGAGGGCCTGATGGGGCAGATGGTGGACTGCATCAACGAGGGTCGGAAGTGCGGAGCAGGAGCCGGCGACGGTGACGGCGGGGACGGTGACGGTGGCGACCCGGGCCAGGAGGAGCCGACCCAGCAGCCGACCGAAGCGCCCACCACCCCGCCCGCCGATGACGACGAGACGGCGCCCGGCGACGGCAACGGCGGGAACGAGCAGACGGACCCGCCGGCGACCGACGACCCCGCCACCGAGGAGCCGGCGACGGAAGAGCCGGCCACCGAGGCACCCGGGAACGACGAGCCCGGCAACGACGTGCCCGCCACCGAACCGGCGAAGGACGACAAGCCCACCGTGTCGAGCACGGTGGCGCCCAAGTCCTCCGGAACCCCGTCGGCCGACGCGGACGCGACCGCTCCGGCCCAGGGCGGCTCGGGCAACGACGACGAGGGCGACGCTGCGCAGCAGACACAGCCCGCCGCTGTCGGCGACGACACCGAGGACAGCTTGGGGACGAAGCCGCAGGCGGTCGGGGGCGACCTGGCCGAGACGGGCACCACTGTGTGGCCGGCCGCGGCCGGCGCCGTCCTCCTCATGGGCGGCGGCCTGCTGCTGATGCGCACCAGGCGCCGCACCCGATGACGGTGACGACACACCGGAACGCCGCCTGACGCGGTGACGTTCCCCAGGGCCCGGACCGGACTTCCCGGTTCGGGCCCCTCGCTTTCGCGGGGCGCCCAAGAGGTCCGTGGCGGCGTCCTAGGGTCTGTTTCATAAGTGGATCAAGGTTTGTCATGATCCACTCGTGGGGCGTGGAGATCTGACGAGCGAGCAATGGGCCAGGCTGGAGCCGTTGTTGCCGGTGGGCATGAAGCCGGGGCGGCCTCCGGTCTTGTCCAAACGGCAGCTGATTAACGGCATACGCTGGCGGACGCGGACCGGAGCGCCTTGGCGCGACGTTCCCTCACGCTACGGCGAGTGGGAGACCGTCTAGGGCCTCTTTCGGCGCTGGCAGCGCGACGGAACCTGGAGCCGGATCCTCACCCAGCTGCAGGCTGAAGCCGACGCAAGAGGTCTGATCACCTGGGACGTGAGCGTGGACTCCACGGTCGCGCGGGCACATCAGCACGCTGCAGGCGCCCGCAAAAGGGGGATCTGCAGCGGGACAAACCCGGCGGAGCCGTAGCCGAGCCCGCCGACCACGGGCTCGGACGCTCACGCGGTGGACTGACCACGAAGGTGCACCTGGCGGTCGAGCACGGACAGAAGCCGCTGTCCTTCCTGGTCACCGCCGGCCAGCGACATGACAGCCCCCAGTTCAAGCCGGTCCTGGAGCGCATCCGGGTGCCGCGCGTGGGCGTCGGCAGGCCGCGCCGCCGCCCAGGGCGAGTGCGGGCAGACAAGGCCTACGGATCCCGAGCCAACCGCGACTACCTGCGCAAACGTGGGATCCGCTGCACGATTCCGGAGAAGTCCGACCAGGTCCGCAACCGCAAGAAGCTCGGCACCCGAGGCGGCCGTCCGCCGAAGTTCGACAAGGTCGACTACCGCGAGCGCCATGCGGTCGAATGCGGGATCAACCGCCTCAAGCGCCATCGAGCGGTGGCCACAGGTACGACAGGCTGGCCGTCCGCTACGAGGCCACCGTCACCATCGCCGTCATCAACGAATGGCTCTGATCTGCTCGGCCAACCTCGGCCAGGGAGAAACGCGGTATCGCTGCAGGTGCCCGGGCTTCTAGCCTGTGGTCCATGCATCAGCCCAGACGGCGCGACCGGCGCCTTGCTCGCCGCGTGCCACCGGAGCGGGTCCGGCGCCAGTCCTCGCAGCTCACGGCTGCCGGGGCTGATGTGGTTCTGGTTGGCTACTTCTCGGCGAAGCAGAAGGACTTCGAAGCGCTCATGACGTCGGCAGCTGCAGAACTGGCAGCGCGGGGTGCTCGGGTCATCGTGCACATTGTGCAGCGGCGAGGCGTCTCGGACGGCGGGGTTCAGAAGATGGGCCTGCCCTACTCCTCGCGGACTCTGCTGAGCTATGGAAAGGTCCGCGAGGTGGCTCAGGCGTGCGACCAAGCCAAAGCTGACGCGGTAATCTTCGTTGCCTCTTTGACCGAGCGCCAGCAGCGCGTGCTGACAGCAATGCTTGGCCGCCCCGCCGTAAGCCTCTCCGACATCCTCGCCGCCGACTGACCGCGGACTCGAAACGAAACGGGCTTATGAAACAGGCCCTAGTCCACGATGGCGCCGCAGGAGATGTTCACGTCGGTCGAGGTGAGCGTGCGCGCCCGGTCCGAGGCGACGAAGGCGGCCACGTCACCGACGTCCGCGAGGGTCGCCGCCCGGCCGAGCTGCGTCGCCTCGACCAGGCTGTCGACGATCTCTTTGCTGCCGGGGAACCCGTCGGGCAGGCTCTCCGGCACCCCTCCGGACTTCAGCGTCACGACCCGGACGCCCTGCGGGCCCAGCTCGACGGCCCACTGGCGGCGCAGCCCCTCCAACGCGTCCAGCGCGATCTTGAAGCCCCCGAGGCCGGGCAGCGTCTGCGGCCCACCGCCGCCGAAGACGAGGATGACTCCCGTACCGCGCGAGGCCATGTGCCGTGCCGCGGCCCGGGTCGTCAGGAACTGCGACCGCATCGCGGTCACGATCGGCTGGAGGAAGTCCGCCTCGGAGATCTCCATCAGCGGTTTCTGGACATCTCCGTAGCCGATGGCGTTGAACGAGATGTCGAGCCGCCCCGTCCGTGCCGCGATGTCGTCGACGAATGAGTCGACCGCCGCCGCCTCCCGCGCGTCGACCACGGCGGTCTCCGCCGTACCACCCGCGGCACGGACACCCTCGGCAAGCCTGTCCAGCGATGCCGCCGTGCGCCCGGCGAGGAAGACCCGGGCCCCCTCGCGGGCGAAGGCGCGCGCCGCCGCTCCGCCGATGGAGCCGCCCGCGCCGTACACCACCGCGACCTTGTCCTTCAGCAACATGATCGAACTCCGTCCTGATCGGCTGGAGACTGTCCGGCCGCTCGGCGCGGCCCCAGCCCTCATCCGATACGTCGGCGCCGAGCTCCGGAATTCGACACGCGCACACCGATCACGGGGTGGGAATGCCCGCGGGACGCGCAGGGCGGCCCAGGCGGACAGGGACGCCGGGGGAGTACAGGATGCTGACCGGAGCGGTGCTCGGAGCGGGCAGCCCGCCCGCGGTGACGAGGTTCTCCTCGCAGGTGATCAGCTCGGCGCGGTACAGCGGCCAGCGAGGGTGCTGGTTGGGCAGGTACGCCAGCTGCTCGGGCCCGCCGAAGAAGGCGTTGTGCATGCCCCAGCGGGCGGTGAGGAAGTGCTCCAGCTCGGTGGGTTCCTCGATGCGTTCACCGGGCCGCACGGAGATACGGCTGTACGCGCCGCGCGGGCCGGGCCAGCGCCGGGAACTGGTGTAGGTGACGGTGTCACCGGCCGTGCGCACGGTCATCCGGGACCACAGGTACGGCAGCCGGAAGCCGACGCGCCCCATCACGACCGGGATCAGCCGTGCGGCGTCCATCGACCGGAACACGACACCGCGTCGCCCGTGCGCGTCCACGGAGTACAGGCGGACGTTGGTCTCGGGAAAGGTCCCGAGATACGGCACCCCGGGCAGCCGCAGCCAGCCGACCCGATGCATCCGGAAGGCCACGAGCCCGACGTACGTGACCCCGTCATGCGTGTCCGGAACGGTCCCTCTCGGCAACAGTCCCGCCACGGAGTCCGGTTCGACGGCCCAGTGGACGAAGGCGAGGTCGAGCCACTCCTGGGTGAGCAGCGGAGTGCGTATGCGGGTGGGCGCGTCCGGGGTGACAGGAGTGGGTTTCGGCACGACGCCAGCATGGCAGAGCCGGAATCCGCGCCGCCTCGGAGCCCGAAGTCATCGACCCCGTGCGGAGACATCGGCCAGATACCCGCGCAGCATGATCCCGGCCTCGTCGAGGAGGCCCGGATCGCCCTCGGGGTCACGACGGAACGCCTCCTGGGCGAGGGCGTCGGCGGCGAGGACCGCCGCGTGGCAGGCCCGGCCGAGCGCCTCGTCGTCGCGGGCGATGCCGAGAGCCAGGAGGACACGCCGGACACCGTCCGCCATCCGGCGTTTGTGCTCACGGTCCGCCGCCCGGGTCTGCTCGGTGAGGCTGCTGCCGAACCACAGCGCGCGGAAGCCGTGCTCGGTGCGGTAGATGGCGGCGTAGGCGTCGATGAGCACACCGACGGGGTCGTCCCACTGCTCGGCGGCGGCCGTGCGGACCAGATCGTCCATCGCGGCCTCGAGCCGGGCGAGGTACCCGGCCGCGAGCGCGTCGATGATGGCGTCGCGGTCGGGCAGGTACTGATACAGCGAACCGACCGAGACGTTCGCCTCCGCCGCGACCCTGGTCGTGGTGAGCGCCTGGACCCCTTCCCGGACCAGGACCCGTTCGGCGGCCTGAAGGACCCGGGCCAACCGTGCTTTGCTGCGCGCCTGTCGGGGAGTGCGGCGCAGCGGAACGGGCCAGGTGCCGCCCTGCTCGGGAGGTGCCGGATCACCCATGCACAGCCTCCGAACCTGAACATGACATTGTTTCAGGTTTACGCTACCGTCGCGGACATGACCGACTCAAGCTCGGTGCTGGGTCAGGAACGCGCCGCCGTGGCCGAGGCGTGTCGTCGGCTGGGGGCCGAGGGACTGCTCATCGGCACGGCAGGCAACGTCAGTGTGCGGGTGGAGGACCGTGTCGCCATCACGGCGACCGGCGCGGTACTCGCCGAACTGACCGACGACCAGGTGACCGTGGTCGACCTCGACGGAAACGTGGTGGCCGGGACCCTCCAGCCCACCTCGGAACTCGACCTGCACCTGGGCGTCTACCACCGCTACGGCACGGGCGCGGTCGTCCACACCCACGCCCCGATGGCGACCGCCCTGTCCTGCGTGCTCGATGAACTCCCTTGTGTCCATTACCAGTTGCTCGCGCTGGGCGGCTCGGTGCGCGTGGCCCCGTACGCCACCTTCGGCACACCGGAACTCGCCGAGTCGGTCCTCACGGCACTGGAGGGCCGCAGTGCCGCGCTGATGGCCAGCCACGGCGCGCTCACCCACGCCACGACGCTGGACAAGGCGGTCGAGCACGCGCTGCTGCTGGAGTGGGCGTGCGGCGTCTACCGGCACGCGGCCGCTCTCGGCACGCCGCGTGTCCTGGACGAGGATCAGCAACTCGCGGTGATCGAGGCCGCGATCGCCCGGAACTACGGCACCACCCACCCCGTACCGCCTGTGCAGGAGGGAAAACGATGAAGGTCGTCACGATGGGCGTGCATGTGCTGGACGTGCTGGTGCGGCCGGTGGAGGCGATACCCGAGGGCCAGGGCGCCACGCTGGTGGAGGACATCAGGATGACCGCCGCCGGAACCGCCGGCGGGACGGCACTCACCCTCGCCAAGCTCGGCGCCTCCGTACGCAGCGCCGGGGCCATCGGGTCCGACCCCACCGGCGACATGCTGGTCCAACTCCTCGGCGCAGCCGGCATCGACACCCGATTCCTCGTCCGCCGCACGGACACCCCCACCTCGGCCAGCGTCCTGCCCATCCGCCCCAATGGTGATCGACCGTCGCTGCACCTCCTCGGCGCCAACATCACCTACGGCCCCGACGACGTGCCCTGGGGCGCCCTCGCCGAGGCGACCCACCTGCACCTGGGCGGCCCCGAGCTCATCGGCGTCGACACCGCCACGCGCGTCCTGTCGTACGCGAAGGAACACGGCGTGGTCACCTCCGTGGACCTTCTCGCACCCGGCGTGCTCGGCAGCTTCGAGCAGATCGCGGCGGCGCTGCCGTACGTCGACCACATGCTGCCGAACGAGGACCAGGTCCTCGGCTTCACCGGCGAGGAGGACCTGGCCGCGGGCGCGCACAAGCTCCTCGACGCCGGCGTCGGCCTGGTCGCGGTCACGCGGGGCGGCGACGGCGCGCTGCTCGTGACCCCGGAGGGCACCGAGCAGGTCCCCGCCTTCGCGATCGACGTGGTGGACACCACCGGCTGCGGCGACGCGTTCTCGGCCGGCTTCGTGCGGGGCATGGGCCTGGGCCGCACACCGTACGACTCCGCCGTCCTCGGCTGCGCTGCCGCGGCACTGGTGGCCCAGGGCCTCGGCAGCGATCACGGAGACTTCGACCTCGCGGCTGCCGACGTCTTCGCCGCGACGCGCAAGCCCCGCTCGTGACCGGAGAGGCGGCAGTCGGCACGTAGGCGCTCACAGCGACGGACCTGTACAGCCATCAGCCGTGTGCAATACGGTGCCGCCGGAATCGGGTCCGCCGGCGCGCTGGTGGCTGGGTAGCGCGTCTCCTCGGCGTACCCGATGGAGACATCAGTGTCCTACCGCTCCCTGCTGCGTGTGGCAGGCGTGGGCTTCTTCCCGCTGGGATTCCTGGCCCGCCTGCCGTACGCGTCCTCGGCCCTGTCCACGCTCATCCTGCTTCAGTCGTCGACCCACAGCTACGCCTTCGCGGGCCTTGCCACCGCGGCACAGAGCACCGCCATGGCCGTGGGCGGCCCCGCCGTCGGCGCCCTGGCCGACCGCCACGGCCACCGGACCGTCGGAGTTCTCGCGCCCCTGGCCAACTTCGCCGCCTGGGCGGGCTTGCTGGCCGCGAGCCACGGCACGCGGGCGGGCATGCTGGTCGCGGCGACCTTGGTCGGGCTCACCCAGCCCCAGGTCGGTCCCCTCGTCCGGGTCCACTGGTCACGGCTCCTGCGTTCGCACGGCGAGCGGCAGCTGCTGTCGGCGGCCCTGTCGTACGAGGCGGCAGCCGACGAGGTGAGCTTCGTCGCCGGACCCGCGGTCGTCGGATTGCTCGCGTCGGCCGGCCCACTGGCACCCGCGGTACTGACCATGGTCCTGATCGCCACCGCCACGCTGCCCTTCGCCCTGCTCCACGCCCACCGCGACAGCCCCCGACCCCCCTCGGCGGAACACCGCAAGCCGTCCCTGCCCCGGCGCCCGCTGGCCGTCATGTTCCTGGCGATGGTCGCGATGGGCGCGGTCTTCGGTGCCGTCCAGACGGCCGTCACCGTGTACGCCGACACCATCGGGGAGCCGGGCGCGGCGGGACTCGTCTACGCGGAGTTCGGCATCGGAAGCGCGCTGGCCGGGGCCGCGTGTGCCTGGCTGCCGCAGCGGTTCTCACTGCGCGCCCGGTACCTCACGTTCGCCGCGGTGCTCTTCGCGGGCATGCTGGTGCTGTTCGCCGGGGCGCGGACGGTCTCCCTGCCCGCCGCTGTCGCCGTGGCCGGATGCACCGTCGCTCCCTACATGATCAGCCTCTACGCCCTGACCGAACGTCTGGCCCCTGTGCGGCGGGCCGCGCTCGCCATGACCATCCTGTGCGCCGGCGGCCCGCTCGGCACAGCGGCCGGGCAGGCCCTGTCGGGCTCCCTTGCGGCAACCCACGGCACCGAGGGCGCACTCCTGGTGGCTGTCGCGGTCGCAGCCGGCGCCCTCCTGCTTGCCCTCTGCGCGGTCATGGCCGATCGAGGCCGCGATGTCTGGATCATCGACACGGTTCCGGTGGAGCCTCAGAAGGCCCCGGAGCCGGGAGCGCCCGCGCGGGGACGGAGCGAGGGCTGACGGGGCGCGTGCTCATCCGTGCAGGTCGCGGTACGCGACGACCGCCCCGGGATGCAGCGGCACGACCCCGGTGGAGATCAGACTGCGGACGTCGAGGAACTGGGTGCCGAGGGCCGTGGTGGGGACGAGGTGGGTGGCCCGGCGCACCAGGACGTCGGTGAGGGCGGCGGCGACGGGGGCGGGCAGGTCGGGGCGGCACAGGAGGAGGTTGGCCACGCCGATGGTGGTCACCTCGGGAGTGCCGCGGTACGCCCCGGCCGGTACGGTCACCGCCTCGAGGCCCGGCCCGGGGCTGTCCGTACCGGCCCGCAGGCGGGGGAGCAGGTCGGCCAGCGGCAGGAGGCGGATGCCGCTCCGGGTGTCGAGGCCGGAGAGCGTCGGCAGCGGTAGGCCGCCGGACACGAGCAGGGCGTCGATCGCGCCGTCCCGCATCGCCTGTGCGGCCCGCGGCAGCAACAGGTGGCGTACGCGGACATCGGCGCCCGGGGTCAGGCCCGCCGCCCGCAGCAGCCGGTCGCCGAGTACGGCGCCGCCGGATGCGGGCGCGCCCAGCGAGACGGTGCGCCCCGCCAGGTCGGCGACGGTGCGGATCGGCGCCTCGGCGCGCACGGCCAGCTGAAGGTAGTTCTCGTAGACTCGGCCGATCGCCCGCAGCGGGACCCGGCGGCCGAACGGTGCCGAGCCACCGTAGGCGGCCCACGCGATGTCGGCCAGGGCCAGCGCGACCTCGGCCCGGCCAGACTGGAGCAGCCGGATGTTGGCCACGGAGGCCTCACTGTTGATCACCTCGCAGGACAGCCGGGGATAGACGGCCCTCACCTGGTCGGCGAGCAGTTGGCCGAAGGCCGCGTAGAAGTTGCCGGACTCGCCGGTCGCGATCCGCAGCCTGCCCTGCGGGCCACGGTCCGCGTGCCGGGCGTCGGCCACCGCGGCGGCTGCCACCAGCCCGGTGCACGCCGTGCCGAGCGCGGCCCGCAGGACGGTGCGGCGGGTGGGGCCGGTCATGCCGTACATCCCTTCGGGCCGGATGCTCCGTGACCGGCGCGGGGGAGTACGACCCGGACGCACAGGCCCTGCGGGTCGGCCGTGGCGAACTCGACGCGTCCGCCGTGGCCGGCCACCAACTGTTCGGCGATCGCCAGGCCGAGTCCGCTGCCGCGTACGTCGCGATGGCGCTCCGAGCGCCAGAAGCGGATGCCCGCCTGGGTGAGTTCGGCAGTGGCCAGGCCCGGACCGTCGTCCCGTACCTCGAACACGGCGTCCGGGCCGTCGGCGAAGCAGCGCGACTCGACACGGGCGCCCTCCCCGGCGTACTTGATCGCGTTGTCGAGCAGGATGTCGGCCACCTGGGCCAGTTCGCCCTCCGTGCAGGTCATGAGGACGACGGGGCCGGGGGCGAACTCCAGCCGGACTCCCGCCTGTTCGGCCACCGGCCGCCACAGCTGGGCCTGGGCCGCGGCGACCGCCGTCGCGTCGCACCATGCCTGCCGCTCGCCCGTCACGGCCAGCTCCCCGGCGCGGTGCTCGGCGTTCGCGAGGGCCAGCAGGTCGTCCAGGAGGTGCTCCATGCGTTCGAGTTCGCCGGTCACGCCCGTGTACGTGCGGGTGGCGGAGGCCGGCAGACGGGGCTGGAGCGAGTCGATGCGCAGGCGCAACGCGGCGAGCGGGTTGCGCAACTGGTGCGAGGTGTCGGCCACCAGGCGGCGCTGCTGTTCCAGCGCGGTGGTCACCGCGTCGGCCATGCGGTTGAAGCCGGTGGCCAGCTGGCGCAGCTCGGGCGGCCCACCGGCCCGGGCGTGTTCGGCGGGCAGCCCGGCCGCCAGCGCGCCGACCGCACGGTCCAGGTGGTGGAGCGGGCGTACGACCCACCGCGTCGCGGCCCGCGCGAGCAGCACGCACGCCACGGCGAACATGGCCGCACCCGCCAGGACCAGCGCCCAGCGCAGCGCGATGTCGTCGGCGGCGTCCCGCACCGAGGCGCGCAGCACCACCGCACCGGACACCCGAGTGCCCGTGCCCACCGGGCGGGCGAGCAGCTTCCCGCCACGGGACCAGGGGCGCAGCGTGCCCCCGGGTGAGACGGGCTGGTTGCGCAGCGCCGCGTCGACGAGGCGGGCGACCGCCGGGTCGGCGGCGCGCATGCCGCCCGTCTGCACCACCGGGGCGCGGCGGGCGTCGACGACCACTACCGCCTCCCCGTACAGCTCGGTGTAACGGGTGGTCTCGGCGGTCAACGCACCGGTGTCGCCGCTCTCGGCCGCCTGGTCGGCCAGTCCGGCGAAGCGGTCGAGGTCGGCGGCGCGAGCCGCGACGAGCTGCTCGGTGCGCTGGGTGGCGGTGACGCCGAGCAGCGGGACGGCGAACCCGGCCACGGCGAGCACGGCGAAGGCCAGGACGACGGTCAGGACCCGAGTACGCATGGGCCCGGCTCAGCCGCCGAACCGGTAGCCGAAGCCCCGGATCGTGGTCAGCACCTCGGGGCGGCCGAGCTTGGCCCGCAGCTGGGTGAGATGGACGTCGAGCGAGCGGGACACCGCCAGATACGCGTCGCCCCACACCTCGTCCATCAGCTGCTGGCGGCTGACCGCCGTCCCCGACCGGGCCGCCAGCGCGGCGAGCACCGCGAACTCCTTGGTGGTCAGCCGCACCTCGGCCCCGCCCACCGTCACCCGGCGCGCGTCGAGGTCGACCTCCACGTCACCGGCGAGGACCGTACGCGGCGCCGGTGCGGCGCGGGTCGCGGCGCGGCGGGTCACCGCCTCGATGCGGGCCAGCAGCTCGGCCAGCCGTACCGGCTTGACGAGGTAGTCGTCGGCGCCCAGCCGCAGGCCGCGCACCACCGACCGCTCGTCACCCCGCGCGGTGAGGACCACCACCGGCAGACCGCTCACCGCGCGCAGCTTGCGCAGCACCTCCAGCCCGTCCAGGTCGGGCAGGCCGAGGTCGAGCAGCAGCAGGTCGGCCTGGCGGTGGCGGGCGAGGACCTCCTCGCCGCGCCGCACCCGCGTGGGCAGATGACCGTGCTCGTACAGGACCTCGGTCAGCGCACCCGCCACCCCGTCGTCGTCCTCGGCCAGCAGCACGCGCACGGTCGCCACCCTCCCAGTCAGCCCTTTGCCTCGCTCTCCAGCGGCGATCCGTCCGACGTCTCGCGCATCCGAATGTAGACGAGCAGCGAGATCAGGACACAGGCGGTGACGTAGTAGAAGTACCAGCTCTCGTGCCCGGCGTCCTTGAACCACAGGGCGACGTACTCCGCGGTCCCGCCGAACAGGGCCACGGTCAGCGCGTAGGGCAGACCGACGCCCAGCGCCCGGATCGAGGTCGGGAACAGCTCGGCCTTCACCACCGCGCTGATCGAGGTGTACAGCGAGCTGACCGCCAGCGGCCCGACCATCAGCAGGAACGCGTACACGGGGTCACTGGTGCGGGACAGCAGCGTGAGCGAGGGCACCACGACCACGGCGCCCAGCGCACCGAACGCGATCAGCATCGGCCGCCGCCCCACCCGGTCCGACAGCAGCCCCATCACCGGCTGCAGCAGCACGAACACCAGCAGCGCGAAGAAGTTGATCCAGGCCGCCGTCGGCTTGGCGATGCCGCTGGTGTTGACCATGAACTTCTGCAGATACGTGGTGTAGGTGTAGAAGAACAGCGTGCCGCCCATGGTCAGCCCGACGACGACCATGCACTGACGGGGGTAGGACAGCAGCATCCGCAGACTGCCGCGGGCAGGCCCGTCACCCGTCCCCTTCGCGCTCTCCTCGGCCGCCGCGCGCTCGAAGCTCTCCGACTCGTCCATGCCGCGCCGCAGCCACAGCACGACGATCGCCCCCGCGGCCCCGACGACGAACGCGACCCGCCAGCCCCACGCCTCCATCTGGGAGGCGCTGAGCACCTGCTGCAGGACGATCTGCAGGCCGAGCGCCGTCAGCTGGCCGGCGATGAGCGTGACGTACTGGAAACTGGAGTAGTAGCCACGCCGACCGGGCGAGGCCACCTCCGACATGTACGTGGCCGAGGTCGAGTACTCACCTCCGACGGACAGACCCTGCAGCAGCCGCGCCGTCACCAGAAGCACCGGCGCCGCGACCCCGATCGCGCCGTAGGACGGCGTCAGCGCCACGATCAGCGAACCGGCCGCCATGAGCGTCACCGACAGGGTCAGGGCCGAGCGTCGCCCACGACGGTCGGCGTACCGCCCCAGCACCCAGCCGCCGATCGGCCGCATCAGGAAGCCGACGGCGAACACCGCGGCGGTGTTGAGCAGTTGGGCGGTCTGGTCGCCGGACGGAAAGAACGCGGCGGCGAAGTACACGCTGAACGCGGTGTACGCGTACCAGTCGTACCACTCGATCAGGTTGCCGATCGATCCGCGCACGATGTTGCTGACGACCCTGCGCTCGCTGCGGCGCGTGTCCTGCGCGCCCGCTGCCGTGGTCTGTGTGGCCATCGAAAACTCCCTTGTCTGAGGCCCGGGAGCACACAGAGTCGATGGCACGACGGGGCCGTTCAACATCGCGAACCAAGTCCTAACAGTCCCTTAGGGCTGTGGCGGCACGAGCCTCCGGTTGGCTCCGCGTGCCGTCACGGATGCGCGGGCGTACCGTCCTGATATGGGCGTGAGGTTGTGCCCCACGTGACCGGGCGCTCCGAGGAACCGGATGGTGCCGATCCGCTGGGTGCGGCGCTGGCGGCGGCTGTGCGCCGTACGGGCGCGGTGGCCGGGGCCGTGTACCGGCTGGACGCGACAGGAGCGGTACTGGCGCTGGACGCGATGTGCGGCGTGCCGGTCGAGGCCTTCGCGCCGTGGTGGCGGGTACGGCTCGCGTCCCACGGTCCGACCCAGGACGCCGTACGCGGGCAGCGGCTCGTCTGGGTGAGCTCCCAGGAAGAGCTGGCCCGCGCGTATCCGCGGGTGGCCGCGAATGTCCCGTACGGGCTGGCGTTCGCCGTCGTTCCCCTGACGGGAGGTGTTCGCGGCAGGCAGGGCGCGCTGCTGTTGATGTGGGCACCCGACCGTCCGGGCCATCTGACACTTCGGGAGCGGGGGAGCATCGCGCTGAGCGCTCGCCGTCTCGCCCGGGTCCTGGACGCCGCCCGCCCCACTGCCGTGTCCGACCGGCCCCGGTTCATCCCCCTGCGCCACCATGACAC
The DNA here is from genome assembly GCF_900103585.1 of Streptomyces sp. cf386. GTDB lineage: Bacteria > Actinomycetota > Actinomycetes > Streptomycetales > Streptomycetaceae > Streptomyces. Next base: position 38,394 of record NZ_FNHV01000019.1, on the reverse strand, counting down.
GCGGCACGCTCAGTCGGCGCCGGCCGCGGCGGACCTGGTTGAACGTCTCACCCTCGGCGCCCTCGCCCTCGACCGGGAAGGGCGGATCACCTTCGCCAACGCGGTGGCCGCCGAACTGCTGGGCCGGCCCGTGGAGGACCTGCTGGGCACCCAGCCGTGGCAGTCACTGGCCTGGCTGGACGACGTCGCCTTCATGGACGCCTACCGCACCGCTGTGACCAGCCGCGAGCCCCTGGCCCTGACGGTCCTGCGCCCCGAGGTCCAGTGGCTCGGCTTCCGTTTCGACGCGGACGCCACTGGCATCAGCATCCTCATCACGCCCGGTGTCACGGCAGGCCCGCCGTTGAGACCGGGCGACACGCAGCCCGTCCCCATCGACGCCACCGCCGCCAGCCGTATCCACCTGCTGGTGTATCTGGCCGCCGCGTTGACCGAGACCGTCGGTGTCCAGGACGTCGTCGACCTGGTCGCCGAGCAGATCCTGCCCGCCTTCGGTGCCCACGGCATGATCATGACCACCGTGGAGGCCGGCCGCATGCAGATCATCGGGCACCGCGGATACGCCCCGGACACCGTCGAACGACTCGACGGCCTGCCCGTGGACGCCGGCCTCACCCCGGCAGGACGTGCCCTGGCCACCGGCCGATCGTCCTACTTCGCCGACCGCGCGGAGCTGGCCCGGGCCTATCCCAGGGCGCCGCAGATCAGCGACAAGCGGGCCTGGGCGTTCCTGCCGCTGATCACCTCCGGGCACCCCATCGGCTGCTTCGTCCTCGCCTACAACCACCCGCGCACCTTCACCGCCGCCGAGCGCTCCATCCTCACGCCCCTGGCGGGTCTCATCGCGCAGGCCCTGGACCGCGCCCGCCTCTACGACGCCAAGCACAGCCTCGCCCACGCCCTCCAGCAGACCCTGCTGCCGCGCACCCTGCCCACGGTGACCGGCCTCGACGTCGCGGCCCGCTACCTGCCCGCGAGCCATGGCATGGACATCGGCGGCGACTTCTACGACCTCATCCGCCTCACCGAGACCACCGCCGCGGCGGTCATCGGCGATGTGCAGGGGCACGACGCGACGGCCGCCGCCCTCATGGGCCAGGTCCGTACGGCCGTCCACTCCCACGCCACCGCCGGCGCCGGTCCCGGACAGGTCCTGGCCCGGACCGACCGCGACCTGACCGACCTGGAGGCCGGCCGTTTCGTCTCCTGCCTCTACGCCCACCTCGACCTGGCCCGCCACCAGGTGACCCTGGCCAGCGCCGGCCACCCGCCCCCGCTGCTGCGCCACCCCGACCACCACGCCCATGCTGTCGCCCTCGACCCCGGCCCGCCCCTCGGCCTCGGCATGGGAACGACCACCTACCCGGTCACCGCCCTGCCCCTGACCGAGGGGTCCCTCCTTGCGCTCTACACCGACGGCCTGGTCGAAATCCCCGGCACCGACATCGAGCAGACCACGGCCGACCTCGCACACCACCTCGGCGAGTCGAGCCACCTCCCCCTGCACCACCTCGTCGACCACCTGGTCCACCGCATCCGCCCCGCCAGGCGCCACACCGACGACATCGCCCTCCTCCTGCTCCGGCCCACCGCCCGCCCGGACGGCCGGGCCGCGAAGGCGGGTCTGGCGATGCCGTAGCCGGGGGAGCAGCCCGCGCCCCGCATGCGCGTGAGCGCCCCGCACCGCACCCTGGTGCCATGGCAAGCACGCAGCCCGTCGTCGTCTACCCGCCCGCCGAGGACGGCGGCCGGCGGGTCCGCGTGGACGATCATTTCCTGGGCATGGCGTACGGCCTCCTGGACGTGGCCGAGTTTCTGCGCCGGGCGGGCATTGAGGACGCGGATCCCGAGTACGTACGGCTGTCCGGGCTGATCGAGTGGCGGGGCGGGGGTCCGGAGGTGTGGGAGCCCTGAGCGCGCCGGCTCTTCCTCGGTCACCCCGGCGATGGTGCCCCTGGGTCTGTCGCGGCGGTCAGGTCCTTCCAGTGGACGGTGCGGTCGCACCAGCGGTCCAGGAGCAGTTGGTCGTGGCCGACGGCGAGAAGGCCCGCGCCCCTGGCGGTGCGGTAGTCCTCGACGGCCGTGACCAGCGCGGCGGTGGTGGAGGCGTCGAGCATCGCGGTCATCTCGTCGCAGATCAGCCAGCGGGGGCGCAGGACGAGGGCGCGGGCGAGGCAGGCCCTTTGCAGTTGGCCGTCGCTGACTTCGTGGGGGCGGCGGGTCAGCAGGTCGGGGGTGAGGCCGACGGAGGAGGCCAACTCGGGGATCCGCTGCGGTATTTCGTCGCGGCGGCCGGTGGCGCGCAGGGGCTCGGCGATCAGGTCGGTGAGCCGCAGCCGGGGGTCGGCGGAGAGCCGGGGCTGCTGGAAGACGACGCCGAGGGCGGTGCGCCTGGCGCGCGGGGCGCGATGGCGCCAGCGGTGAACGGGTTCGCCGTCGAGCAGCAGGGTGCCGGCGTCGGGACGGTGCAGCAGGGCCGCGACGCGGGCGAGGGTGGACTTGCCGCAGCCGCTGGGGCCGAGCAGACCGACCGCCTCACCGGGGGCGACGGTCAGCGAGGCGTTGCGGACGACGGGGGCCTTCCTGTCGTATCCGGCGGTGATGGCGCGCAGTTCAAGCACTCAGGTCCTCCGGGACGTGCGGATGGTGACAGGCGAGGTGGCCGGTCGTCGGCGGGAGGGCGCCGCAGGCGTCGGTGGCGCGCTCGCAGCGTGCGGCGAAGGCGCACCCCTCGGGGAGATCGCCCAGTTCGGGCGGCATTCCGGGGATCGCGGTGAAGGCGCGGTCCGGCAGGGCTTGGAGAAGACCTCGGCTGTAAGGGTGCCGGGGCCCGGGCGCGCCGAAGAAGGCTTCCGCGTCCGCGATTTCCACGATCCGCCCCGCGTACATCACGGCCACGCGGTCGGCGATGCGCTCGGCGGCCGACAGATCGTGGGTGATCATGAGCAGGGCCCGCCGGCCGGTGTCCATGTGGCGTCGTAGTTCGTCGACCGTGTGGTCGACGAGGTCGCGGTCGAGCCCGGTGGTCGGTTCGTCGGCGAGCAGCAGGGGCGCGTCGCCGACCAGGGCGAGGGCGGTGGCGGCGCGCTGGGCGAGGCCGCCGGAGAGTTCGTGCGGGTGGCGGTCGAGGTGGTCGGCGCGGAACGCGGCACGGGTCGCGGCCGCCTCCGCCGCGACGCGCACGGCAAGACGCCCCCGGGTGCCGGTCAACGCGCCGACGGTCTCCTCCAGTTGGGACCGGACCGTGCGCACGGGCGTGAGGTGCGCGGCCGGGCTCTGCGGCACCAGCCCGATCAGGCGCCCCCGCACCGTCCGCGCGAGCGTGCGCTCGTCGGCGGCGAGCAGATCGAGCTCACCGAGGTGCGCCTCACCCGCGGCCTGCGCGTTGGCGGGCAGCAGCCCGAGCAGGGCGGAGGCGAGGACCGACTTGCCGCAGCCGCTCTCGCCGACCAGGGCGAGACACTCGCCTGCCGCCACCTCGAAGTGCGCGTCGGTCACGGCAGCGACGCGGCGCCCTGCGGGCATGAGGAAGCGCACGGACAGCCCGCGCACCGAGAGCACGGGGCGTCGACCGGTGGGAGCCAGATCGGTGGGAGCCCGTTCGGTGGGCGTCGGATCGGCGGGCGTCACAGCATCAGCTCCGATCGGCGGCGTGGATTGATCCGCTCCCGCCAGGCTCCGGCCAGCCCGGCGATGGCCAGCGTGGGCACGATGATGAACAGCCCCGGGAACAGGGTGGGCCACCACTGCCCGGCGAGCAGCGAGCCCCGCGCGCTCTGGATCAGCGTGCCCAGGCTCGCCGTGTGCGTCGGCAGCCCGAGCCCCAGGAAGGACAGCGCCGACTCGTGTCACATGGCGTGCGGCACCATCAGTACGGCGGCCAGCGCGGCCTGGGGCAGCACGGCGGGCAGCAGATGCCGTACGGGCACCCGCCACCGCGACGCACCCCCGGACACCGCGGCGTCGATGTACGGGCGTGCGCGCAGCGAGAGCACCTCGGCACGCACGATCCGAGCGGTCGACAGCCAGTGGGTGAGCGCGACCGACACCACCACCGGCCACACACCGGGCCGGAACATGGCCACGATGAAGATGCCGAGCAGCAGATGCGGCACCGACGAGATCGTGTCCACGACCCGCATCACACCCCGGTCGACCCACCCGCCCAGCGCCCCGCGGTGGCCCCGACGGCGGTGCCGATCACGGTGGCGGTCAGGGCGGCGGCCACCCCGACCAGCAGGGAGACACGCAGGCCGTAGACGCAGCGCAGCAGCAGGTCCCGGCCGAGGTCGTCGGTACCGAAGGGATGGCCCCAGCTCGGGGGCAGCAGCTTGGCGGCCAGGTCGACGGCCTGCTGGTCGAGCCGGACCAGCGGCGGCACGAGGAGCACGGCGAGGACGGTCGCCGCCAGCAGGGCCGCGCAGACCCGCACCCGCAGTACCCGGGTGGAACGCCGGTCTCTGCCGTAGGACCGCCAGACCGGCTCCGCCGCGGGTTCTCCCGCTCGACCCCCTGGCCCGGGCGCCGCGTACGGGGTCCTCCGCGAGCGCGTCGCCGACGCCCTGACGGACGTACAAAGCGAACCAGGGCAGTTGGGACACGGCGAGCACCCCGGCGGGCAGCACCAGATGGCTCGCCACCTGCCCCGCTGTGACCTCCTCGCTGGCGGTGTCGGTGAGACCCCCGGCCGGGAGCACGCCCAGTTGGAGGGCGAACAACCAGATGGCCAGCAGCGCGAGCCAGAACACGGGCGCCGCCTCCAGGCAGTACGCGAGCGAGGTGACGGCCCGGTCGGCCGGCGATCCGGGACGGCGGGCGGCGAGGACCCCGAGCGCGGTACCGGTCAGAACGGCCGCGGCGAGGACCCCGAGCGCGGTACCGGTCAGAACGGCCACCACGAAGGCCACCGCGCACAACAGGCTGGACCAGACGAGGCGTTCGCCGATCACCTGGGCGACCGGCTGCCGCAGCACACTCGACTGACCGAGGTCGCCGCCGAACGCGGAGGTCAGCCAGTCCCACCAGCGGGCGGTGAACGGCCGGTCCACGCCGAGGTTCTCCCGCAGCCGCTCCAGAGTCTCCGCGTCGGCGCCGAGCGCGGCGGTTCCGGCATACGCCTTGACCGGGTCGAAGGGCGAGGCGGCGGCGATCACGAACACCCCGAAGGTGACGACGAGGAGGACCGGGACGGCGAACAGCAGCCGCCGCCCCGCCAGCCGTGCCATCGCACCCCACGGCAGCGCGGAACTCACTGCTTGGGCCGCCAGGATTCGAGATTCCACCAGGGGCCGCTGGCGAAGCCGTGCTCGTGCGGCTCGACCTGCGTGGTCAGCCCGTCCCAGCGGTCGGCGAGGACGTACTCGTGGTTGATGTGGGTGAGGAAGGTGTAGCCGGGGTCCTTCACGAGCTCGCGCTGAAGGCTGTCGTAGGCGGCCTCGCGGGTCGCGGCCTGCGAGCTGCGGCGCCCGGTGTCGAGCGCCTTGTCCACGGCCGCGTTGTCGTAGCGGGCCATGTTGTTGAAGCCGTCCCCGGCGAGGGAGGAGTGCAGCAGGGTGTACAGGCCGAAGTCGGGGTCGCCGTTGCTGCCGAAGCCGGCGAGGACCGCGTCGTCCTTCATCCGCGGCTCGATGACCTCCCAGGTGGCGCTCTCCACCTTCACCTCGATGCCGGCCTTCTTGGCGTCGGAGGCGTAGGCGAGGGCGTGGTCCTGGCGCACCTTGTCGCCCGAGGGGTACAGCAGGGCGAACGAAGCACGCAGCCCGTCCCTGACACGGATGCCCCCGTCGCCGCTCACCCAGCCCGCCCGCTCCAGGATCCGCTCGGCCCCGGCCAGATCCTGGTCGCGCTCGATGCCCTTCGCGAACCAGGGATCGTCCACCGGCAACGGCCCGTACGCCGGGCGTCCCGCCCCGTCGAGGATCTGGTCGACCATGGCCTGCCGGTCCACGGCGGCGTCCAGGGCCCGGCGGATCGCTCGGTCGCCGGTGACCCTGTTCGCGGTGGGAAGGGTGACGGTCCGGAAGTCGTACGTCTTCGCGTCGTACGTCTTCCTCGCCCCGTCGTCCTTGAACGTGGCGGCGAGATTGGGCGGCAGGACCGCGCCGTCGAGGTCGCCCGAACGCAGCCGGGTGGCACGCACGTCATCGTCCTCGATGACCGCCATGGTCACCTTCTTCACCTTCGGCGCACCGCCCCAGTAGCCCGGGTTGGCCTTGAAGGTGAGCTTCTCGCCCTTGCTCCAGGAGGCGAGGACATAGGGACCGGTACCGATCGGCTCGGTGTTGAAGGAGCCGGTGTGGGGGTCCTGTTCGCCGGCCACATGCTCGGGGACGATCGGCAGGACGGTGCGCCCGGCGAAGGGCGCGTAGGGGTACTTGAGAGTGAAGACGACCTTGTCGTCGCCGTCCGCCCGGACCTCCTTGACGGCGTCCAGCTCGCTGCGGGAGGTGTTGTTGGTCTTCGCGTCGAGGATCGTCCGGTACGTGAAGACCACGTCCGCGGAGGTGAGCGGCTCACCGTCACTGAACTTCACCCCCTCGCGCAGGGTGTACGTGTACGTGAGCCCGTCCCCGCCGACCTCGGGCAGCGCCTTCGCCAGGGCCGGCCGCAACTTCAGATCCGCATCCAGGGCGAGGAGACCGTCGAAGATCTTCGAGTTGCCGTCCTTGCCGTAACCGAGCAGCGGACTGAGCGTCTCCGGCTCGGAGGCGACCCCGATCACCACGGAGTCGGCCGCGCCGCCGCTTCCCGTGCCGCTGCCGGGGGTTGAGCAGGCGGTGACGCCGGCGAGTATCGCCGCCGCCGTGACCGCGGCCGTCCGTATCCGTCGGATCGTCTACGACGCCCCGGTCGCCCGCCCGACTCGGTGTCCCACCTGAAATCTGGCCATAATGTGACGTCTGGTGCGTTTCTCGCGAACGAGATGGAGCTGAGGCCGTGGCGTTCGCGGAGTCCGCCGGTGACGGTGAGCCCGCACGCCCGCCCGGAACGCCCGAGAAACCAGATCGAGGCGCCAGGGCGCCACTGCTGGCGGTCTGCGCCGGGTACTTCATGGTCATCCTGGACGTAACGGTCATCAACGTCGCCGTACCCGTGATCGGCCGGGAACTGTCGGCCTCCCTGACAGGCGTCCAGTGGATCACCGACGGATACACCCTCGTCTTCGCCGGATTCCTGCTGACCGGCGGCGCGCTGGGCGACCGCCTGGGCAACCGCCGGATCTTCTGCTCGGGCGTCACGGTCTTCACGCTGGCCTCGGCCGCCTGCGCACTCGCGCCCAACGCCACATTCCTCGTCGCGGCCCGACTGGTGGAAGGACTCGGCGCGGCACTGATCGTGCCGGGATCCCTGGCCCTCCTGCAGCAGGCCTACCCGGAGCCCGCCCTACGCGCACGGGCCTTCGGGCTGTGGGGCTCGATGGCAGGCATCGCGGCCTCCGCCGGACCGCTGCTGGGCGGGCTCCTCGTGTCCACCGTGGGGTGGCGCTGGGTGTTCCTCGTCAACCTCCCGGTCGGGGTGGCCTGCGTGCTGCTGACGCTGCGTCACGTGGGGCGTTCACCGAGGCGCGCCGACCGGGCGCTGGACTGGCCGGCGCAGTGCGCGGTCGTAGCGGCGGTGGCGCTGCTGACCGCGGCACTCAACGAGGCCGGACGACGGGGCTGGTCCGACCCGGCGGTGCTGGCCGGGGTGGGACTGGCCGCGCTGGCGGCCGTGGCCTTCGTCGCGCGCGAGCGCCTGGCCCGTACCCCCGTCCTCCCCCTCGACCTACTGCGCTCTCGCGCGATGAGCGGCGGCGCGGCCATCGGACTGCTGTTCAACTTCGGCTTCTACGGCATGGTGTTCACCGCCAGCCTCCAGTTCCAGCACCAGCGGGGCTACAGCGCACTCGGCACCGGACTGGCCCTGTTCCCGGCGGTCGCGATGACCATGTTCGCCTCCGTACTGTCGGGGCGACTGACCCGCCGAACCGGCGACCGCCCCCTGGTGATCACCGGCATGCTCCTGGCCGGCCTCGGACTCGCCGGCTGGGCCGCGGCCGGAGCGGACCCCGCCTACGCACTGCTGGTGGCGCCGATGATGGCGGTCGGATTCGGCACGTCCTTCGCCCTGACCGGCTCGACCGCCACCGTGATGGGCGCCGCACCACCGGCGTACTCCGGCGCCGCCTCCGCCCTGTTCAACACCGCCCGCCAGATCGGCAGCGCCGTCGGCGTGGCGCTCGGCGGCAGCCTGCTCGCCACGGCCACCGACTACGACACCGGCCTGAGGATCAGCATGGCCATCGGCGCGCTCGCCTACCTGACCGCCGCGGGCCTGGCCTGGCTGTGCGTGCCGACGAAGTCCAGGACGACGTAGGGGACGTACGGGGTACGTCCCACCGCAGACGCCCGGCCGTTCCCAGTGCAACCCTCAAGCCGGGTGACTGGTCACTACCACCGTACGAACCAATCCGACCTTCCGGTACAACTCGGTTCCACGGGGGAACACATGAGCCAGGCCAGCAACCACCACCGCAACCACAGCGGCAACCGCACCCGCCGCACCACGCTCGCCGCCGTCACCGCCCTGATGGCGGGCGTCCTCGGCACGGCAGGCGCCGGAACCGCAGGCGCCGAAGCCGCGGCACCGCAGACACGGCAGATCGCCTCGTCCGTCCTGGGGAGCGACTACAAGATCACGCTGACCGCGGTGCGGTCGGAGCAGGACGAGTACGCCGCCTCCGTGCGGCTGCAGGTCTTCACGCAGACCAGGGGCGCGTGGAAGGAGTCGGACCGGGTCACGGTGGGCGACGTCGACGGGTGGTTCTGGTACCCGCTGACGGGCAGCGGCGCCGTCTGCGAGTTCACGACCGCGAGCATCGAACCGGCGCCGCTGACGGTGAGTCTGCTCGTCACACCGTCCATCGGCTGCTCCGGCCCGGCGCACTACCTCGTGAAGGAAGGCAGGGTGTTCGCCGGCTGATCGGCGAGGCGCGCAGTCCGCGTGGCGCGGGGGAGCGGTGGGTGGTGTGGTGAGGGTCTGTCAGGTTGCGACTTGCGTGGCTGAAGACAGGTTTCGACATCACCAGGCCGCAGAAGGGATCTCGTATGCCAGTGCCGGCTCGTTCCGACCCGCTGCCGAAGGTGCTGATCGCCTTGACCGCGGTCACCGGGATCGTCGACGCGGTGGCCTTCCTGGGCCTGGGTCAGGTCTTCACCGCCTTCATGACGGGCAACATCCTCTTCCTCGGCTTCGCGCTCGCCGGTGGCGAGGGGCTGGCACCGCTGGGTTCGCTCACGGCGCTGGGCGGGTTCGTGGTCGGCGCGGTCACCGGAAGCCGGCTCGGCGTCGCCACGGCTGCGCGCCTGCGCCGGTGGCTGCTGGCCTCGGCCGTCATCGCGTCCGTTCTGCTGGTGGCCGCTGCGCTGGCGGCGGTCGGTCTGGAGACGGTGAGAGGTCATCTCGTGCCCCGGCACTACGCTGTGATCGTGCTGACGGCGCTGGCCATGGGGGTGCGCAGCGCGACGATGTGGCGGCTCGGGGCGATCCTGAACACCACGCTGGTCACCGGCACCCTGGTCACCTGGATCAGAAAGTCGACCCTGGGCGGTGGCACACCCGACGCCTTCCAGCCCTACCGTGCCGACGCCGTGGTGGCGGTCTTCGGCGGCGCGGCCGTCGGCGCGCTGCTGCTGCGTGTCGGCCTGACCACGGCGCTGCTGGTCGCAGCGGCGGGGGTGCTCACCGGCATCGGGGGCTATGTCGCTCATCCGGCGTCCCGCCAGACGCCGGGGAAGCAGCTCAGCGGATGATCGGGGACACAGGAGGGGAAGTACGGCAAAAGGCATGTACGGCTGACTGCGCGGCTCGCTCCACAGCGGAGATGCCATGAGACATGCTCGGGCTGCCGTGCGAGAGGATGACGAGGTAGAACGTGCGCCCGTGCGCTTCGACCCGCCCCATGCTGTTGATGGCCCAGCGTTGCGAGTGAGAGCGCTGCACCCAGCCGTTCTTGAGGTGCCAACGGCTGCCTTCCGCCGACACTCCCCAGTCCTGGTCGGCGTCGATCCGGCCCATGAAGGTCTGGATCAGGTCGCGTGACGCCTCGCTGAGCGGTGAACGGTCGGCGAACACGGCGGTCAGCAGGGTGAGTTGGTCTGTCGCTGTAGTGCGGGTGAGGCCCCAGTGGGAACCCGATCCCGCCTCCGTGGAGGTCAGCCCCAGGACCTTGTTGGCGTCAGTGAGACCGGGGCCGCGGCCGATACGCCGCCACAGCGCACCCGCGGAGTCGTTGTCGCTGCTCTGGATCATCGAGGCGGCGGTGGAGGTCTCCCACGAGGTGAGTGACCGTCCTTCGCGCTGGGCACGCAGCAGCAGGGCCGCCAGAATATTCACCTTCGCCAGGCTCGCGGTGATGTGCCTCTGCGAGCCGTACACCGCCCGCCGACTGGTCCCGGGCTCCAGAACGGCGACGGACACCTCGGTGCCGCTCTGCGCCCGGATCGGTTCGAGCAAGCGAGAGAGGGAGCTTCTTACCTCAGCCTGGGTCGACGCCCGCGTGCCGGGGCTGCCTGGCGGCGCCGGGGCCGGCTTGCTCTTCGCCGACGCCGTAACTGCCGGTCTCTGAGCCAGGGGAGGTGCGCCCCGGTCCCCGGTTGTGCTGTCACCGGCAGCGAAGCAGCCCGTGAGCAGCATGCCCGCTGCTGAGCATGCCAGCACCAACCGCATCGGCTCCCGGCGCGCGCAGGCCTTGTCGTGTCTGCTCGGGTCGGGCGGGATGGGCTGGGGCTCCATTCCGCGGGGTGGACAGGCGGGGTGTTTCGGATTCATCGGGAACCTCGATCGGGCGTATGGGCGATAGCCGGAGGGGCAACATGCCCACAGTCTTTTCTGGGGTGAGGCGCGCCGCATCCCGGGGCGATTTCCCTCCAAGGGCGTAACGCGCCCACTCCAGAGGCCACCTGACGACCCCTTGGAATCGAGACGAAGGCCAGTCTCTCGCGGCCCGATCCACCCGCCCTTGTCCGCCATACGGTGCGACGCCCTCCTCCGGTCGCGGGCGCCATGGCCTGCCCACGCCACTCTTGCCGGTGAGCGCCTTGCGGTGTTTGGGGGAGTCGCGCGGCGTGGCTGCTGGTGTCATCGAGATCGGTCTGATCGGGATCGGTCTGAGCGTGGAGGTGGAGTGTGTCGGCTGTAAGTCGTTCAGGGGCTGGGGGTGCCGGCTGTGCCGGTTGTGCCTTGTGCAGGGTGGTGGGAGGGGTTTCGTAGCGCTTGATAGATGGACCAGGCGACGGCTGTGAGGGGTACGGCCACTACCGCGCCGATGACCCCGGCGGCGACGGCTCCGCCGACGACGGCGAGTGCGACGACCACAGGGTGCAGTTGGACGGCCCAGCTCATCACGATCGGGTGCAGCAGGTGGCCCTCGATCTGTCCGATGATCACGATGAGGGCGACGACCAGCAGAGCGGTCAGGGGTCCTTTCGATGCGAGTGCCACGACGGCCGCGATGGCCAGGGCGATGGGTGAGCCGATCAGGGGGATGAAGGCGGCGAGGAATTCGAGCAGTGCGAGCGGCACGGCGAGCGGCACCCCGAGGGCGGCCAGGGCGATGCCCACGAGGACCGCGTTGGTGGCTGCGACCAGGAGGATGCCGTGGGTGTAGCCGGTGAAGGTCTGCCAGGCGGCCTGCCCGGCCAGGGTGGTGCGCTGCCGTGTTGCCGGGGGGAGTTGGTCGCACAGCCAGTGCCATTGTCGGTCGCCGGAGTGGGTGAAGAAGACGGCGCAGAACAGGGCCAGGGCGAGCACGGTCAGCACTTCGAGCAGTCGGGTCGCGCCGCTGAGGGCTTCGCTGGCGAGGGTGGCGCGGTGGCTGGAGAGGAGCTTGCCGATGCGGGACTGCAGGTCGGCGAAGGTGTCCGGTGAGAGCCGGAAGGGGGGGTTCTCCAGACGACGCTCGATGCGGTCGATTCCTGCCACGAATTCCTTCTCCAGGCCGGCCCGCTGGCCTGCCACGATCTCGCCGACCAGGGCGAGTGTCCCGAGGACGAGGACGATGCCGCCGGTGAGCGCGGCGGCGACGGCGAGCGGGCGGGGCATGAACCGGGCGAGGAGCCCGGCCGCGGGGCGCAGGACGGCGGTGACGACCAGGCCGAGGAAGACGGCGACGGCGATCCGGTGGAAGTGCCCGAGTACGGAGAAGCCGGCGCGTACGACGATGCCGACGGCGATGATCCGCCACGCGTACGCGGCCGCTGTGCGCAGCGGGGCGGGTACGTGGGTGTGGGTGCCGCCGGGGGCCCGGGGCGGCGTGGCGGGCTGGTCGGAGGGCGTGGGCATCTCATGCCCGTACCACCGGGCGGGGTCCGGACCGCGGGGCGGGCATGGAATTCGCCCGAAGGCCGGTACGGGCTTTCGCGTGGCGGTTGGCCGGGAGGGACGGGTTCCGGCGCGCCGGGCCGCTTTGTCCGTTGGTTTCGTAGCTGTGCTCGCCGTGCAGTACGCGAAGTTCGCCGGGGTCACGGTCGCGGCTTGGGCTCGATCCTGTGCTCTGTCACAGAGGCAGAGGAACAGTGCGAAGGCCGTGGTTGTGAGCTTGGTGCGGCAAGAGCGTCTTGCGGGACGTCGTCCTGGCCGCTCGGCGACGTGAACGTGCCTGCGTCTGCAGTGAGAAGGGCATGGGCTGGGGCGGATGTCCACTGTCCGTCAGGGCCTGCTGTGCTGTGTCCGGCTGCGGGTCCGGCGGTAATTCGCTTGCCCTCGCTACGGGGCAACGCTGCACTGTGGCCGGGCACCACGTGTCGTGGTGCCGGTATCGCGAGGAGGCATCGGCAGCGATGGAGATCCGTTCCACGACCGGCGAGGATCTCGACGTTTTCGTCGACACGGTCCATGCCGCGTTCGGGCTGTTCCCGGAACCTGCGGTCGAGGGCGGAGGGCTTTGGTGGTCGGCGCTGGAAATGGACTGCTGCCTGCTCGCCCTGACGCCGGAGGGGCGGCCTGTCGGCACCGCTGCCACGCACTCCTTCGAGCTCACCCTGCCTGGTGAGACCCTTGTCCCGGCCCCCGGGGTGACCGCTGTCGGTGTCCTGCCCTCGCACCGGCGCCGGGGCGTGCTCAGCGCGATGATGCGGCATCAGCTCGCCGACTTGCGGGCCCGCGGGGAGTTCCTTTCCGTGCTGCTGGCCTCTGAGGCCCCGATCTACGGCAGGTTCGGCTACGGACCGGCGACGTACACGGCGCAGCTGAAGGTGCCGCGGCACAGGGCCGCCCTCGCCGTTCCCCGGGCGGGCGGTGTGGGCGACGCGCCGGCGACCGGCTCGGACAACGGCTCGGTCGAGGTGCTGCGGCGGGCCGAGTGCGGCGGGATTCTGGAAGAGGTCTACGACCGGTACCGCCGCGCCCAGCCCGGCGCGCTGTCCCGGCCGCGCCGCTGGTGGGCTTTGCGCGCGGGGCAGCCCCCGATTTCGCCGGCGCCGCGCTACGTCGCTGTCCACCGGGACGCCGGCGGTGTCCCGGACGGGTACGCCAGCTACTGGGTCGATTCCGGCACTTTGACGGTCGACGAGACCATCGCCACCGATGACGCCGTCTTCGCCTCCCTGGCCCGGTTCGCACTCGGACACGACCTGGTCTCTCAGGTCGTGTTCAAGCACGTCCCGCCCGAGCACCCGCTGCGCTGGCAGTTCGCGGACTTCCGCGCCGGCGAGGTGAGCGGTCTCATGGACTGGCTCTGGGTGCGGCTGCTGGACGTCCCGCGTGCTCTGACCGCGCGGGGCTGGTTCACGGACGGCGAGCTCGTCCTCGATATCGACGACCCGTTCTTCGGCGAACACGGCCGCTACCTGCTGACCGTCCGGGACGGCGAGGCCGTCTGTGTCCCCACGGACCGGGAACCCGATCTGTCCCTGGACGTGCGCGACCTGGGCTCGGTCTATCTCGGCGGCACTGCCCCGAGCACGCTGGTACGAGCCGGACACATCCGAGCCCACCGCCCAGGCGCGGCCATCCTCGCTGACTCCCTCTTCCGCGCCGACCGCTCCCCGCACTGCCTGCACTGGTTCTGACCGTGGGCTCGCGGTCCCTGCTGCAGCGGGCACGCCATCACCAAGGGCGGGGCAACCTCGCCTCCCTGCGGCGGCTCGGCGAGGAACTGACCCATCACAGCCGGCTGGCCCAAGGGCGGGCGGTCCGGGAACGGATCGCCTACCGGGCACGCTGCCACGCCGTGCCGCTTCGGCATGGGCGCAGGTCAGTGTCGGCTTGGCGGGATGCCGCAACGGGGTGCGGATCGGGGTGGGGGCTGAGCTGCTCCCGCACGGCTTACGGCCTGTGGCGCCGGCGGAGCGAGCGTGTCTCGCCGGGTGCCGGGTGCAGGCTTCTGGGTGGCCTACGGCAAGTGGAATACGCGTCCGAGAGCGTCGAAGAGCGCGGACGTGGTCGCGGGTGCGCTCAGCGGTGACAGCCGGGCGCTGAGATATCCGTCCGGGCGGATGAGGAAGGCTGTCGGGCCCTCGATGCCGTACAGCCGCTCGAACTGTGCCGCACCGTCTTGGAAGACGGGCAGATGCCGGCCGTCCGCGTCGGTCTGTCCCTGTATGGGTTCGGCTGTGTCCTGGTGCGGGGTGATGACGAACGCGGTCACGTGGTCGCCTGTCAGGCGGTGGGCGGTGGCGGCGGTCTCGCGGGACCCGGTGAGCGCGTCGGCCGAGTCGGCGTAGAGGACCAGGACGTGTCCGCGGTCGCGCAGCAGGTCGTACAGGCGCAGGGGTGTTGCGGCCACGCCGGCGGTGAGGCCGTGGCAGTCGGGGGCGCGCTCTCCGGGGTGCGGGCCGGGTGATCCGGCGTTGCTGTTGCCGGGTTTCGCGCCGTCGGCTGCCACCAGGGGGCTGTTCCGGTAGGCGACGAGCAACTGGGCCTCACGCAGCATGACGGTCGTCATGTCTTTTGGAGCGGCCCGGATGCCCTCGGTGGCATGCCTGACGGTGCGTCGCACCACCTCCTCGCCGACGGGGCGACGCTCGGCGTCATAGCTGTCGAGCAGCCGGGGATGGGCGCCGCCCTCCAGCGTGAGCGCCAGCTTCCAGGCGAGGTTGTAGGCGTCCTGTATGCCGGTGTTCATGCCCTGGGCTCCGGTCGGGGGGTGGATGTGCGCGGCGTCCCCGGCGACGAAGACCCTGCCGGCGGAGTACCGGTCGACGAGGCGATGGCTGATGCGGAAGACCGACGACCAGCGCATGGCGGACGCGGTGGTGGGCTGGGGGGAGAGCCGGTCGAGGACCGCCTGGATGTGCTCGATCCGCGGTGCGCGCCCACCCTCCAGCCCGTGGGCCACCGAGTCCTGCGAGGCCCCCTCGCCGCTCGTCGAGAGCTCGAGGGGCACCAGCATCGACATGCGGTACCGGCGGTGACCGGGCAGCGGGATGCACACCAGGATGTCGTCGACGCGGCCGTTCCGGGCGTGGTGCAGGGCACGTACTCCGTATCCCTGGGGGAGGCTCCAGTCCACCTCCACGTCGGCGAGCATGTACTCCTGCGCGAACGCACCGCCCTCGAAGGCGAGCCCGAGCCCCTTGCGGACGGTGCTGTGCGCCCCGTCGCAGCCGACCAGGAAGCGTGAGTGCAGCTCCTGCTGGGCACCGCTCGCCGTGGCGATCCGGCTGACGACCCCGTGCTCGTGCTGCGTGAAGCCCACCAGCTCGGTGCCCCGCTCGATGCCGGTGCCGAAGCGGGCGAGATGCTCCTCGATGATCCGCTCCGTCTCGTACTGGGGCAGGGCCGCGAAGACGTACGGGACCTCGGGCGGGAGTCGCAGCTCGAAGCGCGCCTGCTCGGCCCCGTCGGCGTACACCACCTGCCCCCGCATCGGCACGGCGACCTCCAGGGCGGCGCGCACCATGCCCATCCGGTCCCAGATCTCCAGCGTCCGCGGTTGGACACCCACGGCCTTGGCGTACGGCAACCGGGCCGGGAGCCTGTCGATGACGCGGCAGTCGGCGCCCTGGCGCCGCAGCTCGGCGGCCGCGGTCAACCCGACCGGTCCCGCACCCACGATCAGTACATCCGTGTCCACCACCGGCGTCTCCCGCCAGGAGCCCCCCTGCTGAGCTGCTTCCATCGTCCCCCGCCGGAAAGGGGACAGCGACTCCGTACGGGTGGTCCGGCCGGCCTCAGCACGCCGGAGCAGGGCCACGAGGTCTGCTTCTGTCCCAGGACGGATCCTCGCCAGGATCGAAACAGTGGGGCGCAATCACGTGGAGGATGCCGTCGGTGGAGGCCAGGCATGCGGAGCCGCGCGACGAGGCGGGACGACGAGCGTACGGCCACCGTGCAGCCGTGCCTCTGTGAAGGGGCTGGCCTGGCCCCTGCCGCTGGTTGCGGGCCGAGCCCGGCGGGCCCCGACCCTAACAGGGCCCCGAGCACACGACACTGACTCGGCGTCGTCCGGCAAGGCGGCCGAAGTACAGGTCCCGCACCGAAGGACATCAAGACTGTCGGGCCGGGGCAGACATGTGTCCGCACGGCTGGAACGGGTGGCGGCGCGGCCGGACGCAGACGGCATGGGGGGACCGGCCGGCAGGCCGTGCACGGCCCGTGCACGGCCCGTGCACGCCTGGGATATGTGGCCGCCTCAGGCGGGGGCCGGAGAACCTGGAGGTGATCCAGCCGACCCGGGTGACACTCGCTGCTCGGCGGCTTCTTCCCGTGGTCGTTACGCAGGGTCGATGCGGGAGACGCTGCCCCCCAGGTCGAGCACGTACAGCTCGCCATTGCCGCCCTGCACGAACGAGACGACCGAGCCGCCGTTGGCCGCGAGGTCGCCGACGCCGGTCACCTTGCCGTTCTCTATCCGCAGAGTGCGCAGGGTGCCGTCGCAGTAGTCGCTGAACACGTACTGGCCCTTGAGGTCCGGGATCGCCGTGCCCCGGTAGACGTATCCGCCGGTCACCGAGCAGCCCAGCCCGTTACGGTCGTACTCGTGGATCGGCGGCACGTGGTTCGCGGGCTCCGTGCCGCCCCGGAAGGGATGGTTGCCCTCCATCTGGGACCAGCCGTAGTTCTCGCCGCCCTTGCTGCTCGCCGGGGCCCAGTCGATCTCCTCCCAGGCGCTCTGTCCGACGTCACCGATCAGCAGGTCGCCCGTGCCCGCGTCGAAGGAGAACCGCCACGGGTTGCGCAGCCCGTACGCCCAGATCTCGTCCTTCGCGTTCGGGTCGTTCACGAACGGGTTGTCCGGCGGGATCGCGTACGGCTCGGCGCCGTTCGGGTCGATCCGCAGGAGCTTGCCGAGCAGGGTGCCGAGGTTCTGCCCGTTGCCGTGCGGGTCGCCGCCCGCGCCTCCGTCGCCGAACGCGATGTAGAGGTAGCCGTCGGGGCCGAACGTGATGTCGCCGCCGTTGTGGTTCGCATACGGCTGTGTCTGGGTGAGGACGGTGCGCCGGGTGTCCGGCTGGATCTTGCCGTCCCGCACGGCGAACTCGTCCAGGGTGCTGGTGCCTTCGCGGTTCGTGAAGGAGATGTAGAAGTGCGCGAACCCCTTGTCGAACGCGACGCCCAGCAGGCCGCGCTCGCCGTCGGTGGTGGTCTCGCCGGATATGTCGAGGACGGGCTCGCCGAGCCCTTGGTCGTCCAAGACCCTTACGGTGCCCGCGCGTTCGGCTATCCAGACCGTGCCACCGGGACCGGCGGTGCCTGCGGTCGGATTCTGGGCCGTGGCCACTTCCTTGAGCGCGACTTTCGCTGCCTGACGTGGGGCGGCGATCTCGTCGGCGGACGCAGTCGTTAAGGCGAGGGAAGCGATCAGGCAGAGGGTGCCGATGATCGCCGAGCTTCTGGTGCGAACTCTCACCGTGATCCTCCTGGAGGCGGTGAAGGGGGAGGTCACCCGGCTGCTTGGGCAGGTTCAGGGGGTGTCGCCCGCGCCAGCACGCAACCTGGGTGGGGGATGGTGTGCTACTGGCTACGGATGAGGATAGTGGGACTGAGGTGCTTGGTGTAGACCACAACTCCAGCCATCCAGCCCCGTTTTGCCATCGGCCGCGCTGGCCTGACGAACCGCCGAGTGCGCCTCGGCGACGGGAGCCTCGGGCCGCTCGGGCGAGTGCACGCGTCACCGGATGCGGCTTGGGCGAGAACGGGTGTGAGTGGGCGTGCTGGTGGCGTTGGGTGGGTGTCAGCGGTGTGGGAGTGTTGGGCGCCTGGTCACGGGAGGTGGATGCGATCCGGTCGGCTGTCATGGGGTGACCAAGCGGCTGCTGTTTTCCGGCCAGTGTGAAGGTAGGTCGGCTGTCGTGGGGGTGGCTGTTCCTATCGTTTGAAGGATAACCGCGGTGATGCCCGCGAGACTCGGACGCGGGCAGTGGACTGGAGAAGGAGTTCCGGTGAGGACACCTGACGGGCTGGATGAGTTTCGCTGGCGGTGGATGCTTCTTCTCCGTCCGTGGACCGAGTGGTTCTTCCTGCTGCACGCCGCGACGCGGCCTGCAGGTTTCCAGGACATTCGCGTCTATGGCCGTGACGGGATATCCGATGCGCGGCTCGTGTGGAAGGTCTGTCACGAGTGCGAGCGGGGCGTCATCTCGAAAATCTCGCTCTCTCCGGAAGTGCAGCGGCGAGGTCTTGGCACACGCCTCGTCGACAGGGCCCTCCTGGACGGTCCCGGCTATCACTGGACTACCAGCAGCCAGTCCCCGGATGGCCGGGCGTTCTTCCGGGCGATGACAGCACGCACCGGCGCCGAGTTCGCGGCAGGAGGCCGAACATGCGAGCACATCCTGGAGAGCCGGCTCGTGTCGTCGCCGGGTCTTTCTGAGTTGCTGTTGTGGCTTCGAGCTGGGGTTTCTCAGTTCTTCTGAGTGTTGTTCGCGGCGCCCGGGGTGCTCGGGGTGTGGTTCTGGGTGGGGCCGTGGTGGCTGACCTGCGTACATGGCGTCTGTGCAGGTTGGTTGATCGTGGTGCAGTTCCAGTGGGCTGCTACTTGGTGGGTGTGGGTCAGGTGGTGTCGGGGTTGGTGAGGTCGTCTCGGGTGAGGGTGACGCGGGTGGCTTTGCCGGCTTTGCTGGCGGTGGTGGTGGGTGGCAGGACGCGGACGTGGATGAAGTAGACGCGGACGCCGGAGATTTCGGTGTACGGGGGCCATGCGCCGGGGGTGCCGTCGGTGGGCAGTTCGAGGAGCTTGTCGGTGATGTTGTAGATGACGAGGTAGGCCGTGTGCTGCCCGTAGTCGTGGGCGTACTTGACGATCTGGTGCAGCCCTTTGACGAGGTAGCCCTTGCCGCGGCTGCTCCCGTCGAAGATCTTGCCGTCGCAGACGAGGGGGTCGCGGCCGTCGAGGTCGCCGATGAGGTCTGCTTCGCCGGAGGCTGAGCGGGGCTTGGCGTGGGTGACGTGGTCGCCCTCAAGGAAGAGGAAGCGCTGCAGGTCGAGGTTGTAGACCTCTTCGCCGGTGGCGAGATTCGCTTTGAAGCGTGTGTAGAGCTCTTCGCGGTCGAACCACTCGATGCGGGTCCGGTATCGCTCGAGGGTGTGCAGGGATGCTGCTTTCTGAACCGACGCGTTCGCTGAGGAAGTCGAACAGGGGCTGCAGGATGTCTTCGGCGAATTCCCGCCAGCTGTCCTGGTGGCGTCTTTCCATGCTGTAGCCGATCGCGGTCTGCAAGCCGACATCGGGGTTACTCACCTCTTTTGAAGCGATGCTCTGCATCA
Source organism: Streptomyces sp. cf386 (assembly GCF_900103585.1). Classification (GTDB taxonomy): domain Bacteria; phylum Actinomycetota; class Actinomycetes; order Streptomycetales; family Streptomycetaceae; genus Streptomyces. The sequence continues at coordinate 18,708 of NZ_FNHV01000019.1, read as the reverse complement.
GTTCCCAGATGAGTGTGGTTCGCCCTTGTTCGGTTCGGCCGGGCCAGACGAACCGGCCGCTGCGGGTCAGTCCGGTGCGGAACCGCTCCCGGTCGACGCCTGGTTCTGCCTGGGACGCCTCTTCGAGGAGGCCTTTGAGGGCGGGTTGGTTGTTGATCCAGGTGACGGCGAGGTGGACTTCGTGGCCAGCACTGGAGTAGGGCGCGGTCATGAGTTTGCGCAGGCGTTCGCGTACGGCGACCTGGAGGCGCTGCTGGTACTTCACCGGAAGAGGCCTTTCAGAGCTTGTGTGATCTGCTGCTGGACGGCGTCGCCCGCGTTCTGCGCGCTTCCGGTCTCGTCGACCAGCCAGATCTGGGTGTAGCAGCGGGGGCAGATCACGGCGGTCTGGGCCACGACCTCCGAGTAGCGGACCCACATCAGATATCCGCAGGAGGGGCAGGCCGTTTCAAGGTCCATGCTCAGGAACTGCGTTGCGAGGGAATCTCCCATGGCGGGATTGTTCCGTATGGGTCTGGCAGTGGTGGTGTTGTCGGTTCTATCCGGGGTGGATGCCGATGGTGGTGAGAAGCTCCTGCTGGGTGGGGTGGAGGGTGTTCCAGCGGGTGCGTTGCTGCTTGGTCCATCGCTGGAGGGCGGGGGAGTAGGGCTGGCCGGTGTGGTGGTTGAACTGGGCTTGTTGGTAGGTGCGTTGCCAGATGCTGGGCCAGGGTGGGTTCCACCAGGGGTCGAGGTCCTCAAGGACTTGGGTGGTGGTGGGGGAGAAGCGGCCTTGTCGGGCTCTGCGGCGTGTTTGTACGAGCCAGTCGCCCAGGGCGAAACCGTCGTGGCGGGTGTCTTTGCTGCAGGCGAGGTGGCCGTTCAGGGCGGCGTAGGCGCGGGCGTGGGCGAGGCCTGGGCTTACGGGGTAGACGCGGCTGGTGCGGCGGCGGGCGGCGGCTTCGGGGGTGATGTCCAGGTCGGTCAGGAGTTGTTGCTGTTGGGGGCGTAGGTGTGGCCAGGCGGCGTGTTGTGCTCTGATCCAGGTTCGTACGTCGGCCGGGACCCCGTGGGGGCGGGCTTGTGTGGTGCGGGCGCGGGTGCAGGCGCGCTGCCAGGCCAGGTCCCAGGGCGGGTTCCACCACGGGTCGATCGCGGTCAGTGCCTGGTGGCGGGCGCTGGGGGGGTCTCGCGTTGGGCCTGTTGGCGTTGGTCGTTGAGCCAGCGGCCCAGGGGGAAGCCGTCGTGGACGGTGGAGTAGGTCACGGCCAGGGTGTGGTGGGTGTCGGCGCGGGCGTGGGCGAGGGCGGTTTCTGCGTAGGGGTTGAGGGGCCGGGTGCGGGCGCTGTCGCGGGTGAGGCCGATGTCGGTCAGGAGGCGCTGCTGGTCGGGGTGGAGGTCGTCGTAGTGGTTGCGTTGTGTGCGTAGCCAGGTGCGCTGGGCGGGGGCGAAGCTGCGGAAGTGGTGGTCGGCGTCGAGCCGGTGGCCGGCCTTGATCTGGTTGTGGATGTGCTGCCAGGCGCGTTGCCACGGCAGGCTCCAGGGCGGGCACCACCAGGGATCGACCGCCGACAGGGCCTTCGTCTGGGCGGATGGAGGTGTGCCGCGGTGGGCGTGGTCGCGTGCGTGCTGGCGTTGCCGGCGCAGCCACCGCCCGAGCTGGAAGCCGTCGTGAACGGTGTCGACTGCGACTGCGAGGGTGCCGTGGACGGCGTGGTAGCAGCGTGCGTAGCTCAGGGCGGTGGCGAAGTCGGCCTCGCTTTCGGCGGGCCGGGCGGCGGCACTTCGGGCCTGGTCCGCGGTGATTCCGATGCGGGCGAGCAGGCCGTGTTGGTCGGGCAGGAGCGTGTCGTGCTGGGCGCACTGGGTGGTCAGCCATGTGGCGAGCGCGCTGGTGGTGCCGGGGAATCCCGCCGCGGTATCCAGGACGTGACCGCCTTGGACGTGGGTGTGTGCCTGGTGCCAGGAGCGCTGCCATTCCAGCGTCCAGGGCGGGTTCCACCAGGGGGCGATCGCCGACAGTGCCAGCGCGCGGGGCGAGGGGGTGCCGTGACGTAGCTGGTGGGCGCGGTCCTTGCTGCGCTGGTTGGACAGCCACTGCCCCAGCTTCAGTCCGTCCTGGACGGTGTCGGTGGTCGCGGTCACCAGCGTGCCGTGGGTGTCGGCGTAGGCGCGGGCGAGGACACTTTGGAAGTGGGTGGCCATGTGCTTGCGGCGGGGCCGGGCCACCCGGGCACTCTCGTGGGTGAGGCCGATGTCGGCCAGGAGGTGCTGCTGGCCGGGGTGCAGGCTGTCGTAGCCGGTGCACTGGTTGTAGAGCCATTCGCCCAGGCCGAAGCCGGTGGTGGGGAAGCCGTGTTCGGGCCGCAGGGCACCGCGGGCGCGGGTGTGGTCGCGGGCCTGGTAATAGAAGCGCTGCCACATCACCGTCCACGGCGGCCGCCACCACGGATCCAGTGCCTCGAGTTCCGCGACGTGTTCGGGTGGCATCGCGGGGAATTTCCGGTGGTTCGACAGCCACCGGCCCAGGGCAAAGCCGTTGAACCGGCTGTGGATCGGTGCGGCGAGATGGCCGTGGACAGCAGCGTAGGCGCGGGCGTGGGCCAGGCCGGTGGTGAAGGCCTGGTCCGAGGTATGCCGAAGCCCCAGGTGCAGCCGCGTACCGCCTGCGGACTTCTCTGGCTGTTGTGCGGCGTCGCGGTAGGCGGTGAGTTCGCGGGCGATGGGCCGGGGCCGGTGCGCCATGTGCAGCGTCCACAGCCGGTCGGTGACGGCTGGGTCTGCGTCGGCCCGTGCGCAGTGCTGCACCCAGAGCAGCAAAGGGCCGGCCGAGGTCGAGGCGATCCGCTCGGCAAGCCACGGCCGCCTCGTGGCCCGCGCCAACTGGGTGACCAGGGCAGGGGTGTGGGCAAGCGTGTGGGGCAGGTGTCCGCCGGTGTCGGCGAGCAGCCGCTGTCTGGTGTGTTCATTGGTGAGGACCGAGGTGAGGGCGACGGTCTCCGGGTAGGTGACCGCGTCCCGGGCCAGCAGCCGCCACCAGCCCGGATCAGCCCCAGGCGGCGCAATCTGGCGTTCCCGGCGCCGCCACTGCTCCTCCTCGGGCCACTGCTGCGCCCACCAGGAGACGACCACGGCATGGGCGACAGCGAACGCCTCGACCGCATCGGGCCGATGACGCAGCAGCGCCAAGTGCCGCCGGTGTGCCGAGAGCATTTCGGGTAGTCCCGCCAGGTCGATCTGCTCGGTGTCGGCCGGCGCGCCGTCGATCCAGTGGGTGCCGAGCATCCAGCGCCGGTGGCGCGGGCAGATCCGGGTGTGCGGCTGCAGATACACCCGGGCGGGCTTGGTACGTCCGGTGCGTGCTGCCGTGCACGGCCGGCAGCCTTCCCCCGCGGCCGGCACCACGGCCCCGAAGCGGAACCGCCCGGCTGCACCCGCCCCGTCCGGCGAGATGGGCTCTTGGGCGGGCCAGGCGGGCAGGGCCCGCTGAAGGATCTCCTCGGGCACGCGGCAGAACGCGGAGACGCGGGCGCGGGCTTCGGCGTTGAGGTACACCTCGCCGTCCGTGCGGTAGCCCTTGAACAGGCCTCCGCCGACCTGGAGGAGTGCGGGGATGAGGTCTCTGACGCCGAGCCGGTAGCGGTCGGCCAGCCGGTCCAGGTACGACAGGTTCGTCTCGCCCTGCAGCCGTGCGAGCCGTACCGGCCCCGGTCGTGGCGTCGCCGTACGCTGCGGCTGTGGTGGAGGAGAGTCGTGCATGAGGGAGCAGAAGTCGTTCCTGGCGGGCTCGGATATGCCGGTATCCGAGCAGTGGCCAAACGGGGGAGCGGGACGGACGGTTGAGGCAGATGCCGCAGGTCAGGGCTGGCGTTGCGAGGGCGTCCGGCGGCGGTGTGGTGCCCGGGCCCGTTGTTCGGCGGCGCTGTCGAGCTCGATCTGTTCGAGCAGTTTCTTGGTGATCTTCTCGGTGCCGTCCAGCAGCGAGACCAGAGCGGCTTCGCGGATGAGGTGGGAGAGGCTGCCCATGCGGCCGCCGGTGCGGGCGTGGAGGTAGGCGGCGTGCGTGACCAGCGTGCCGGGCCGGTTCCGGCGCAGCCGCAGGGCGCTGTCCATGCCGTGCACCAGGTCGTGCCAGATCTGCTTGTCGGCCGGGCTGCCGTAGCGCAGCGGCTGGTTGCGCACGATTTTGAAGCGGCCGGCGAGCTGGGAGCCGCGCACGCCGGTCAGCAGCGGCGAGGATTCGACGTCGATGCCGGAGTAGACGAACGTCGCCGGGATCCGCTCGCCGAGGTACTTCAGCTGGTCGGAGGTCTCGGCGCCGGCCCGGCTGCGGGTGTCCATCAGGTGTACGTCGTCGACCAGCACGAGCTGGGTGCTCATCTCGCACAGCAGCTCGCACACGGCGTTGGTGATCTGGATCTGGTTCATCCGCTCCAGGGCAGGCAGGCCGAGGAAGCGGGCGAACTCGCTGATGAGCATCTTCGGGGTGGAGGACGGCGGCACGGTGATGAACAGGACCGGCAGACGCCCGTCCTGGTTCGGGTGGCGGCGCCGGTCGGCGAGTTCGACGGTGCGCCCGAGCTGCTGCATCGCGGTTGTCTTCCCGGTGGTGGCCGGCCCGGAGATGATCAGGCCGCGCCGGGCTCCGCCCTGCTGGCCGCGGTTGAGCAGCAGCAGGCGGCGTACCGCAGTGGAGACGGTGTCCATGGCGGGGGTTTTCAGCACCACGAACCGTGCGTGGTAGTCCTCCCGTTGCTCCAGCGTCCATTCCTGGTCGTCGGCATCCCGTGCCGGTGCGTGGGGCGTGTCGACGAACTGCTGCCATCCGTCCCACGTGGTCAGCGGACTGAAAGTGCTCGTGGTGGCGGGCTGGGCCGCTGTCACCATGCCTGGGCCTCCTGGTACGGGTCGTAGATGCGCATGCCGCCCGCCCCGGCGGTGTCCAGCGTCTGCTCAGCGGCCTGGTCCCGGGTCGTTTCGGCCGTCGGCCCGGATGCTTCGGCCTCATCCGCGTGGGCTGCCGCGATGTCCTGGCCGTCGGCGAAGGCGGCGAGAAGGTAGTCCTCGTCGTCCTGGTTGTCCTCGATGTCGTCCAGGCTGTCGTCGGCGTCCCAGCCGTCGGGATCCTGGAGCGGGACGGTGAAGGAGCCGGGCAGCCCGAAGGAGGCCCCCGGCGCGAGAGGCGCAGGCCACTGTTGCGGGGCGGTGGCGGGGGAGGGATCGGTCATCTGCGCGGCCGCCTGGGCCCGGGCGGCTACCGTCCGCTCTCGCCTGCTGCCCAGTCCCTGGCCGGCACGGCGCAGCAGCGCATCGAGTGCCTGGGCGATCGCCGCCTCGTGCTCTTCACGGCCATGCCGGCGTTCCACGGTGCGGCGGACATGGTCGAAGGTGAACGCGGTGAACGGGCGCCTGACCGCCCCCGCGTGGACCCACGGCACCTCGAGCCATCCCTCGGGCAGGCGCACCCACACCCGGTTCGGATCGTAGGGGTTGTGGTGGACCTCCCACCGTCCGTTCTTGTCCGCCCGCGGTGAGCGGCGGCGCCGGTAGGGGTTCAGGCCGGGGTGGTCGTAGGTGCGGTAGCCGAAGCGGACGCCGTAGTCGTTGACGGCCTGCCACCGAAGAGGCAGCAGCTCGACGTAATCGTCGGCGGACAAAGGCACCGGTACATGCCCGGTCACCGCCACCAAAGCCGCCCACATCTCGTTCGGACAGACGGCGACCCGCGGCATCATCGGGTGCCGCAGCGCCTCGTGCCGGCGCTCCTGCCACCCGCAGATGACCCATTCGTCCAGCAGTTCCTGAAGCTACGTCAGGCTCCAGCAGGCATCCTGCGCCGTGGCCGCGCCCCGCTGGGAGACGTCCGAGCCGGTGTGGCCCGGCAGGTACTGGCTGAACCCGTCGGCAATCGCGCGGAAGGTCCGCTCCACGTTCCCCTTCGCCGGGCCGTTCGCCGGCGGCACCGGCTGCACCGACACCCCCAGGCTCTCGCACACCGAGATGAACGACGCCGACACATACACCCGGCCCTGGTCCACGACCACTGTCTCCGGCATGATCACCGGCCGGGCGGCAGCCTGCTCCAGCCGTGCGTCCAACGCGATCAGCCGCTCGTAGGGGATGACCGACCGCTGCATGGACAGTGCCGCATTCCAGCCCGGCCGCATCGCCGTCGGCACCACCATCTGCGCCAGCAGCATCGCCGCGTCCACCGACGTCGTGCCCACCGGACGCACCACCGCCGCGCAGATGCTGCGCGTCGCCACGTCCAGCGCGATACACAGTTCAAGGCGGCCGGTCACACCGTCGTCCAGGACCGCCAGTACATCCAGCGGCGTGCTGTCCAGCATCACCAGCTCACCCGGCCGCAGTGCCACCGTCGGCGTGAAGGGAGGTGCCGGCCGCGACGCATGCCACCGCCGTTGTGTGGCTGTCCCCAAAAGGCCCTGTCCGTCGGCCACTGCGTGCACCAGCCGGTTGAACGTCGACGCCGGCGGCAGGGCCACCGCCCCGGCGCCGAACTCCTGATCCAACAGCCACCCCACCCGGCGGCGCAGCCGCACCAGCGTGCCCGTCGACCGCTCCCGCTGCCCCTCCAGCACTTGCCTGACTGCCGCGACCACCCGCTCATCGGCCCGCCCCACCGCGGATCGCTCCCGCACCGCCCGGCCGTCCACCAGCCCCACAAGCCCTCGCTGCGGTAGCGCGCCCGCATCCGGCGCACCGTCGCCGCACTCGCCGCCCAGCCCGCCGCCGTCAACTCCTCGGCCTTCGCCCGCTCCCGCTGCGCCAGGCTCCGTGTCGCCGGATCGAACTGCTCACGCGGGGCGCCCTGCCCGACCGCGTCAGGAAAGCCGGTCTCCACCTCCCGCACATGCCGCTGCCACGCCAGAGCCCGCTCCCGCACCTCGACCGGCAGCGCCTCCAGCAGGCCGAACGGCGGCACTCTGGCTGGTGCCGGTCCGCGTTCCACCTCGAAGGACGGATCGGCGAACAGGTAGGGCAGCAGCACCACCGCCGAGGCGCCCTCGTCACTCACCAGCGTGGCCCGGGCGCCTTCCAGCACGGCGAGCGTCCATACCCGTCCGTCGTAGCGAAGGCGCGCCCCGACCTCGACAACCGCCTGCGTCACGCCGCTTCGGCCTCCTGCCGCGCGACCGAGACGACGACACGCTCGTGCAGCGGTTCGTCCAGCCGCACCCGCAGCACACCGCTCCACAGCGCGTGAAAGACCGCAGGCCACACGGCGATCGGATCCCCCAGCTCATACACCGCCTCCACCGCCGGCCGCGGACTGGCGAACACCTCCAGCAGAGCCGGCATCCACGGCCCTGCGGCGTACCGGGGATGCCGGTAACCCGCCAGCCACCGCACGTTGGCCACCAGCACCGGATCCGGCGGCCCCGCGAGCCGGTAGGACCAGCCCGCTGCCTTGGCGGCAGCCGCCACAACCCGTGCCCGCACCGCCAGCCGGGCAGAGGGTCCGCTGCGTCCGGCGCAGTCGAGGAACAGGCCGCTGCCGTCCTGAAGCCTGGCCATCAGCTGCGGTGCATGACCGACGACCCTGCTTTCCTCGGGCCACACCAGTTCCACCGGCCGGCAGGCCAGCGCCACCACCGCCGGATCCCGGTCCAGCAGCATGAGCTGACTCCGCATGACACCGGACCCGTACGCCACCAGCCGCCCGGTCGTCGACGACCACCACCAGCCCGGAGCCACACGCCGCCCGGGCCGGACGGGGAAAGGCTGTACCGGAGGACTCTCCTCGAAGACGACGTCCTGAGCAGCCTCAAGCCACGGGGCCTGACGCGAGCACCCCAGAGGGTCTCGAAAGCGCACATCGATCAGGCTGGCATCTGCAGCCGCAGCTTCTTCGCGTCGAACAGCACCACCCGTACTGTGCGGCTCGGGGATGCGGCACCCGGCCCCGGGTACCGCGAATGATGCGGCCTCCTGGCTGCTGTCGATGATCACGTACTCCACACAACGCCCTGCCTGACCTGCCGCGCAGGAGAACCGGCCGGTAACCGCAACATCGGTGCAACCGCGGGTTGTTGGGCTGCGCGGGGCACCCAGGGTGCCGGGCGGGGGCACCGGTGTCAGTGCAGAGTTCTGCACTTTCACCCCGCCGCGCCGCACCCTGTCGGCAACGGCTGGTCGGCTGCCGACCGGCCTGCGCCGCCGGTCGTGTCAGTCCTCGCCCTCACCCGCGGCGAGTACCTCGGCCAGCTCTTGGGAGGGCAGGCGGGACCACGCGGCGGCCTCCTCCAGTGGCACCCCGGCGGCAACGGCTGCGGTGGCGGTGTGCACGAGGGCCTGGTCGATCAGCTCGGCACTGTGGCTGAGGTGCTCCAGCAGGGTGCGGGCCACCTCGGCGGTGGTGCCGCTGTGTACGCCACGCAACTCCACGAGCTGTTCGCGCGCCTCGTCGACCAACTGTGTGATGCGGAACCGTTGTTCGGCGCTCACCGTGGTCCGCCACCGGGTTCCCGAGCCGCCCGACCGGGCTTCTGCCGCCAGGACGCGCAACTGGCCGGCCATCGTGGCGGGCTGCCGTTCGCGCTTCAGGTGCCACGGATCCTCCCGCCAGCCCGGCGGGCCCGTCTCGTGGCGGCGGGCGCGCACGATCGCGCCCTTCCAGCCGTTCAGCGGGCTGCCGCGGTCGGCCGCAAGTTCGGGTCCCAGCCAGGTGCGGCCCACCCGCTCGCCCAGCCGGTGACAGAACGCATCGTCGGCGCTCCGCACCCGAGGCCGCATCCCGCCGCTTGCCTGCCAGGCCACCTCGGCCATGGCCGGCTCCAGCAGCGCCTGCGCCACGGCCACCACCTCCGGGAAGATCGCCGCGTCCCGGCCCACGATCCGCCACCACGCAAGCCGTGACCCCGCGTTGCCGCCCGCCAGCTGGTGCAGACGGCGCGGCCAGATCTCCTCCTGCTCCCAGGACAGGGCCTGCTCCCACCAGCGGGCCACCACCGCATGCGCCAGCGTGAACGCCTGCTCCGGCTCCACCCCGGCGCGCACCGCACGCCGCGCCACGCCCGGCCACCGCCGCTGCGCGGCCACCACCTCAGCCGCGCCGCGCACATCGAGGTGTTCCAGCGGCTGGTCGGCGTCCGCGTCCAGCAGCCAGCGTCCGTGCCTAAGGCAGACCCGATGCCAGCGTGGCAGGTAGCGCACCGCCCGCAGTGCCTGTCCGGTGCGCCGCGCGACGCACAGCCGGCAGCCGAACGCGGCCGGACCCGCCACCGTGCCCGCCGCCCGCCACCGTGCCTGTGCCACCCCGGCCTCCCGGCCGGTGCTGATCTTGGGGTCGTCCATGGTGAAGGCAGGCAAAGCGCGCGCCAGTACCTTGGGCTCCACCCTGCACAGCTCGGCGAGCACCCGCCGCCCGGCCCCGTTGAGGACGACCTCCGCGTCCGCCCGCGTACCGCCGCCGTCGTGCCGGGCGGGGGAGTTGCGGCATGTCCACAGCTGCAGCACACCGGCGGTCGGGAGACCGTAGCGGGCCGCCACACGGCTGATCAACGATGCGGTCAGCTCCCCGGCCAGCGGCACGGTCCGTAACACCCCCGCTGCCACGCCACACTCCCGATGCCGTTTCCTGCTCCTGCTCCTGCTCATTGCCAGCCCCACATGCGCCTCACAGCCAGCCCGCGGCCCCTGCCTGCCTGGGTGGCTCGCGTCCGGCGGGCTGGCCGGGTTCCGAGGGCCGACTGCACAAGGCTAGAGGTCACCGCCCAAGTTGCCGCCCTCGCCCACCGCTGAGTCACAAAGCAGGTGCTGGGCCTGCGGCCGGCGTCAGGTCAGTAGTCGAGGTCGAGGTAGTCGATGTCGTTGAGGGTGACGTCGGAGAGCCCCAAGGCGCGGGCTCCGCCGTCCTGGAAGTAGATCTCTTTGAAGCCTTCGGCGATGATCTGGCGCATCTGCTGGTCGCTGGCACCCGTGTTGCGGGCGTCGAAGAGGCGCTGCGCGTACGCCGGGGGGAGATGCACGGTCAGGCGCCGGAAGCGCCCGTCATCGGTGGTGCCGATGGGCGCGGTGTACCCGAACCGGGCCCGTGTCTCCACCGTGATGCCGCGCGTGGTGGCGGCCTGCTTCTGGCGGCGCTTGCGGACCTGAGGCTGCCACCGCTGCCGTACCGCGTCGTCGATCCGGCCCGCGATCGCCTTGGGCGGGTGCTTGCGTTCGCCCTTGCGGTATCGCTCCACCGACCGCTGGCTGACCCCGAGCTCCGCCGCGACGGCTTTGGTGGTCTTGAGCTGCTTGATCAGGAAGTTGATGCGGGCCTGGAGGGTTTTGGGTGGCTGGCGGGTGAACGCTTCCCGGTCGGCGCGTTCGATCGCGTCGTCGATCTCCCCCACGGCCCTACTCTCCTTCGTCGAGGACGGCGTCGCCGCCCTTGATGTGGCGGGCGGGGTTGTAGCCCTGTTCCATCAGGTCGACCGCCCAGAGCATCGACTGGACGCCCTCCAGCTTCGCCAGCCCCGGCGTGGGTCCGAGGCGGAACCCGCCCGGCTGCGGCTTGCCGGACGCGGCGTACGGAAGGAAGTCCAGCGGGCTGTCGCCCGGCGAGGGGTAGACGACGCAGTCGGACAGCACAGCGAGCGGGTACAGGCCCGTCATGGTGGCCATGTTGCGCAGTTTGCGGTGCATGTTGATGCGGGCCTTGGAGATGACGGCGGCGCGGATGTCGGGGCGCCAGGTCGGCCGCTGAAGGGCCGGCCACCGCTCGCCCTCCTTGTACTTCCTGCCCTGCGGGCGCTCGCGGAGCTTGCCGATGCCGCCCTTCACGGTGGCCTTGATGGCGGCGAGGACGGCCGCCATGGCGGGGTCGGTGTCCTTGTGCCGCTCCATCGCGGCCAGGAACTCGGCGTCCGAGAGGTCCTTGGTGACGCCGAGGTCGGCGAGGGTGTCGACGTAGGCGTTCTTCAATCGGTCGTGCCACGGGTCCAGGTACGCGCCGGTCTCGCGGCGCAGGTACGCCTCCAGCGGAGCGACGTTGTAGCCGAGTTCCTGGGCGTAGGCGACGGTGTGCGTCTGGTACCAGGCAGGTCCCGCCGGCCGGGTGCCGTCCGGGGTGAACGGCGAGGGCAGGCGCGGGTCCACCTCGACGTGGGACAGATCGACCAGCCAGGAGCCGGGAATCTTCGGGTTGAACGTCGGGGCGTGAAAGTGGTCGGGCGCGGACAGCCCGACGACCAGGCGAGCCGCGGCGGCGAGGAAGGCGGTGTTCAGGTCCAGGCCGACCGCGTACGGCAGCGTGCACTCCTCATCGCTCAGCAGGCTGACGTCGCGCACCCACTGGTACGCCTCCTCATTGAGAAAGCCGCCGCTCCAGCCGCTGTCGACGACGACGGGGTGCTCAGGGGTGGCCTCCGGCGGCGCCGGGTCCATCGGCTCTGTGCCCAGCGAGCCGGGGTTGTGGCCGGGCACCCAGTTCCCCGTCTGCGGGTCCTGCACCGCGCGGGTGGGCGGGCGCAGCGCCGTCATCAGTTCCAGGCCGGACACGGCGGTGGAGCCGCGCGGGGTGATGACCCGCTGGGCATACACGCCCAGGACGCGGGCGATGTCGGCCGGCTCCATGTCCGTGACGCCGGGCCAGGATCGATCGTCGAGGGCGTCCCAGGACAGGACCGCGAGCTGCACGCACTGCCGCTCGCGCCCCTGGACTTTGCGGTAGATCCTTGCCCAGGGGCCGAACCCGCGCTGGGTGAGCAGCCACTTCGCTTTCACCACCTGCTTGACCACCGGGTGGTCCTCCGGCAGCCGAAGGGACCGGCGCTGCTCATGGCCCTCCAGGCGCTCGGGCAGTCCGAGCTTCACGGCGGCCGCGGCGGTGAGCACGATCAGCGGATCGCTGTCTTTGCCGCTGCGGTGCAGGCGCGGCGCACCGATCCCAGATTCCTTGAGCGTCCACTCCACCAGCTCCACCACGGTGGCCGCGGGTGCGACTTCTCATTTCGATGTCTCCAGTAGTTCTCATCTGGATGTCACGCATATCTGCTGGTCGGGGCATGCAAGTGATGACATCGAGTGAGGGGTTTTGGTGACACCGTGTGAGAATCCCCAGCGCGTCGGAATGAGAAGGCCATGGGGATGGCCCTCTGACCTGCTGTTTTGCGATTTGAACCGGTGCGGCTAGATCTCCGGTCCTGTCAGCTGGCGTGCTGATGGGAGGCGCCATCCTGCTGGTACGGGCTCCCTGTCGTGTGGCCTGTTACTTCTTGGCGTTGTTCTGATCCGCATCGAGCAGACGGATGCGGCGCCAAATGTGCCCGTAGCTTTGGTGCACTGCGTCCATCCAGGCAGGAACAGAGTGCCAGTCGGTGGCGCTCACTTCGCGCTCGCCCCAGGCCACCTGCATGATCCGGCGATCACCGGCGAAGGCTTCAAGGAGATCGCGGCGTAGGAAGAGCAGATGACCCCGCCACGGTTCTTCCACACGGAACACTGCCGAGGCGCGACGGCCGTCCAGGCCCACGAGGTCTACGGTGCCGGGCAGTTGGCGCAGCCCGAAGTGGGCGGCGAACTCATACGAGGGCACGTCAAAGCTCCTGCCGAGGCCGTTCTCCGAATTGCTGTCGGGGGAGAAGTCCGCGGCGACCTGCTCGGGCTTAATGCCGTCATCCTGTCCGTCGTAGCCCAGTGTGCGGTAGGAGGCGGCATACGGGTCATCGTCGAAGGTCCGCTCGAACCTGTGACTCCACGGCATCTCCCCGGCCAGTACGTCGCGGACCGTCGGCAGCGATGGAAAAAAGTCGTTGCCCGGATACGGGCGTTCGCTGGCGAGCTGATGTGCGAGGTTGGTGTCCTGTGGCTCAAGCAGGAGGGTGCGGAAGAACCCGAACACCGTCCGCCCGTCACGGCGGTGGTTCAGATACCCCTCGGCCAGAAGCCAGCCGCCCTCCACTGAATGCACCTCCTCGGGCGACCACAGCTGGAGCGCCACCGTAACTGTCCCGGACGTGAGCCATCCTTGGTTGTCCGTGGGCTCCGCGGGCGCCCAGAGAGGAAGGGGCATGGGCGCCACCGGGGGCCTGTCAGGGAAAGTCGGGTCGATGTCGGGCATCAGGCGTTCCGTGCCCCCGAACGGCGACGGTGACTGGCCGGCGTCCACGAGACGGCCGATCATTTCGTGATAGGCGATCCAGCCGTACTTCTTGCCGTAACGCTCCACCTTCCTGCGGGTGCTGTAGGAGGGAGCGGCGTCCGCGGCGATGTCCTGGTCGATGCTGCCGAATTCCTGCTCGCGCCAGCCCAGTTCCCACACCCGGGCTCTGACTTCGGCGCGGGCTCTGCGGAAGCCGGGGTGTGTGAAGTCGTAGTTACGCCTGCCGGTGATGGCGCCCCCGATGATGTAGTTCTCGAAGTCCATACCGAAGGTGCGATCGCACTCCTCGGCGTTGGGGTCGCCGTCCTCCATCACCGCGATGGGCGCCGCGGCGGCGAACCGCAGAGCGAAGGCATCGACCCCGTCCGGGACTGCGGCGGGGTGCAGGGTGCCGGCGAATTCGTGGGTGGCTCTCACGTAGCCCCGCAGTTGCTCATGCGAGGTGGGTGTGCTCCCACCGTCCAGGAGATGGTCGCGCAGGTGCACCAGCCAGCCCCTCAGCGCCTGTTCCAGCGGCCCCCCGGGATCGGGCAGCTGGTGGGAGCTGGCCGCACCGAACGCCGCGGCGACGATGCGCTCGACGACATAGGGGTCGTCGACGTCGAGCATTCGGGCGGCGAGGTCGAACAACCGCTGCGGCTCGGGCCGGCCATAACGCTGGAGGGCTTTCGTCGCCAGGTCCCGCATGCTCGTGTCCGTGGAGGTCAGCAGCCAGGCAATGGCCAGGGCGTTGAGGTCGTCGCTCTCGGATCGACTGCTGCTGTTGGCCCATCCGTCGACTGCTCGTGCCAGGTCTGCCGTAAGCCGATTCGAAGCCCGGCTTCGGGCCCATTCGCTCCAGCGCAGGTCACGCTGGGCGAGGGGCAGTTGCCGCAGCACCCGGTCGAGGAAGGCGGCGTTCAAGCGGTGCGGCGCGGACCTGCGGACTTCCCACAGACGGCTGAATGCGGGACGGCCCCTCCTGGTGCCGAGAGACGCGGTGACGAGCGCGGACGCGAGCGCATCGACCGTCTCATCGTCGAGAAAGCGCGACTCGGCGGAGAGTTCTTGTGCGAGCACCAAGGCATGGTGCTCAGCCGGGGCGACGCGCCACAGGTGGTGTCCGGTGAAGCGGCGCGGCACCAGTGAGATGAGGGCGATAAGAACGTCTTCGCCCAATGGGTGCTCATGTTCGCCCAGGAGGGACTGCCACAGAGCCGCCTGCGCAAGCTGCTCGTTGACGTCGCCGTATGGCATGCGCACCAGGATCGCATCGGCGATCAAATATCCGGCGAGGCGGTCGAAGACGAATCCGCACTCGGTGTCGTCGGAACCCCTGATCTCCTCGCGGAAGATCACTCCTTCCTCGACAAGGCGCCGGAAGAGGCTTTCGTCCCAGTTCGGTTGGCCGGCGTCAAGGATTCCTCGCGCCTCGTCGAACGAGAGCCGGCGGACGCTGTGCGTCCACAGGTGTCTTGCCAGAGTGGCGAGGCGGCGCTCGATCTGGTCGGCCGGCACCGGCACACGGACCGGGTCCAGGGCGAGGCGCTCGGTCACACCCTCGCGGTACCGTTCGAAGACGCCGATGAGGGACTGAGGCAGTGCCTCCGCTCCCACCGGCTCCCGGCGCTCGTGATTCGCGGCCTCGCAGTACATGCGGACGAACAGCGGGTTGTGGAAGGTGTCGAGCGGAAGCCAGGCGTCGCCCGGGTTGATCAGGTAGTGGTCGAAGTAGACGCGCACGATGTCGTCGACTTCCGCACTCTGCCACTCCAGATTCAGGGACAAGGTGGCCTGCGGGAGGAACTGGTCGGCGAGTACCTCGCGGAGGGTCACGATCACCGCGACGTAGGGATAGCGGTCCAGGGCCGGTGCCAGCCTGGCGATGAGGTTGCGCCACTGTAGGGGCCGCTCGGCCTCGTTGAGTCCGTCGATGACCAGCGGAATCCGGCAGCCGGCGCGGGCTCCGGCCGAGTTGAGCGCTTCCAGTAGATCCTCGAAGCGGTCGGTTCTGAGCCCGGGGATCCGTCGCGCGAGATCATCGAGAGTGTCGCCGCTGTGCAGGCTTGCTCCCTGGATGAACACCCCTGCCGTTAGCTGGTCTGCCTGGGAGGTGATCTGCGCGGCGAGGTGCGTTTTGCCCTGCCCGGCAGCGGCGACCACCGCGAGCAGCGGGGCTTCGGCGTCTGCTTGCATCGCGGTCAGCCACTCAACGGTGCCGCGGATCTCCGCTGCGAGACCGTTGACGAGCGGCGTCTCGGGAAGGCGGCGCTGCCTGAATTTGAGTACGAGACGTCGCAGTGTTCGCGGAGAGGTTCGCGGAGGCTGCTGGTCGGCGAGGCGCTCGCGCACTTCCCCGGGCCGAAGCCCCTGAACTGCGTCCAAGACAGCGCGCAGGTGGTCGACGAACTCCGCGATATCGTCGGCGATCTTCTCGCCATCTTCCCGGGCAGCGTCCTCGAGGCCGCCGAGGCCTGCGCGCAGTGCCTGGAGCCGGGCTGTGACGTCGTCAGTGCGCCGCTGCAGCCACTCGAAGGAGCCCGGGCGCAGCAAGGCCCGCTCGATGCGGTGCTGTACGTGGTGCGCGGTGTGCAGCTGTGGGGCCCACCGGGCTGCAATCGGTGCCACAGACTGCTCGTGAGCTCGCGTCAGTGCCGTAGGAGTGAGGGCAAGCTCACCGAAGAAGGTGGAGCGAAGCTCGTCGTGTCCGCCCAGTTCTGCGTCAAAGTTCTCGGTGGACCACAGCTTGACCTTGACGCCCTGCCGGGCGAGTCCGTCAATCCACTCCTCGTTGCCCTTCGCAGGCCGCTGCGGAAGGCACAGCACGAAGTCGGTCAATCCAGCGACGTGCTTGATCGCCAGGGTTAGGGAGTCCTCGATCTGCGTGCGCTGGCCCGCGCTGAGCTCGTTCCTGCTGCTCAGGATGAACCACTTGCACGACCACCCCCAGACCCGGCCCGGATCGCCCAGGCCGCCGGCATGGTCGACATGGAGGTAGAACTCGACACCGGGCTGGTTGCGGCGCTCTCGCATCGTGCCCAGTGCCCCGTAGCGGCGGGAGACGACGGCCCGTGTGAGTGCTTCGAAGTTCTGGTCGGCGGCGCCGGGTAGGCGTGCCAGATCAGTCAGATCCACTGTCGCTCCCACTCCTCGCGTCAGACCGCTCGCTCCCGTCCTCGTTCCATGCGTGGCGGGAGAAGACCTCGACCTTCGCGCCGTAGTGGAGGAGCACCTTCAAAAAGCCTTGGACGTCTGACTCCTCAGTCCAGACTCGGACCGTCTCCGCCTCACGGGTGATGCTGTGATCGAGAGCGTAGATGTCAACGTCGGGCCGGCCCAGGTCGTAGAGCTTCAACTTGACCAGCTCGTCAACGAGTTCGAGAGGCATGCGCTCGTCATGACTCCGCCAGTCGTCGTCGGACCAGGCGGCCTCGGCCAGGGCTCGCAGAGCCTCCATGCCCTCCGCCGCCGCCTGCGCGCCGGTGACTGTCTGGAACCGGCCGATCAAAACCAGGTCCATCGAATGCTCCGAACCGTAGCCGTTCCAGATCTTCATCGTGCCTCCCTCAGCACCTGCACGGCTTCCATGATGGAGGCACCGACCGGTACACCCGTGGATGAGTAAGCATGGGGGCGCAGGACTCCGGCCGCGTCCAGATGCATGTGCGCGTCGAGGGGAAGTTCGCCGGGAATGGTTTCCGCGGTAGGCAGGGCGGCTTCGAGACCGGTCCGGGAGATGGCGAGCCGAACGCCGGTCCTGGTGGTTGCGGCCCATTCCACGAGGCACTGCGCGTCGGCGTCGCTGATGCCGGAGGTCGCGGCGGTCGGCTGCTCCGGCAGAAGCAGCAGTTCGCACGCGCCGACGTCTTCGGCGAAGACGACGAGGCCGTCCAAGTCGCCGATTGTGTCGGCGTTGATGACCGCATTGATCCCGAACGGGGCGAGGGAAGAGAGCAACTCGGCAGCGCGGACCACGGCCTCGAACGGGCGGACGCGAAGCCGCTCGTAGGTGGCTCCGACCCCGTCGACGGACAGACGCACGAAGTGCACGGCCTCGCGTAGGGAATCGACAAGTTCAGGTGTGAGCCGGTGCCCGTGCGTCGTGAAGGTCACAGCCATGGACGTGGACTTGGCGATGCCCCCGCACAGTTGGGCAAAGCTCCGGTATGCAGTCGGCTCCCCGCCTCCGAAGCCGACACCGAGGCAGCCCCCGGCGTCGAGCTCCGCCGCCCACGCCAGCACACGCTCCCTGTCGAGCGCAGCGGCATGCTTGGGCGCATAGCAGTAGACGCAGTGGAGCTCGCACGCGTTCGTCAGCGCGACGGACAGGTACCGCGGAGCACGGGAGACGAACTCGGCGGGAACAGACACCTCGTCGAGCAGCACGTTCACCCCAGAGACGCGGTCGAACAGGTGAACGCCAGACGCGGACATGCGTATCTTGCAGCTCATCGACAGCATGATGCCAGCGCCTTCGCCGACGCTGGAGCGGTTCCGCACTGCAGCTACCAACTGTCGAATGCAGGAAGAGTGATCGCACCACCAACCTGCGTCCGCCAGGCCCGTGGCAACGAGCATCAGCGGTGCCGCCGCTGGGTGCCGTCTATTGTCAGACCTCGCTGCCATACTCGCGGTCCGCACGCCGGAGTGCAGTGTCTTCAAAGGGAGGACCTGCCGTGCCTCTGTTGGGAGCAGCGGCTGATCTGGAAGGACTCACGCCATGCGCGGCGCAAGTTTCAGTGTCGACTTCAGCTTCAATGATCACCGACTGTGCGAGGTCTCGCTGACCGTGACCGTGACCGTGCCGCACAGGCGCTACGGCCACACCACGCACGACGAGCTTGAACCCCGCACGGAGATAGACGTGCTGGCAGTCATGGAAATGCTGGAGCTGATTGACCGGGGAGTGGTGAGTGCTGGCGAGGTGCGCGGCGTACTAGAGGATGCCGCAGAGGAACTGAAGGATGAGTTCGAGCGTGGAGAGGGACTCTCCGACCAGGTCCGGGACGCATTCCTGCAGCGCAATGCTCGCACCAGCCACGAGCACCGGGACGACCGCTTGGTTTATGCCGTGTCCTCGCAGACAGATCCGAAGGCAGTCAAGATCGGCGTGTCCAAGGACGTTGCTGCACGGCGTAAGTCACTACAGTCCGGCTCCGGTTCACAGTTGGTCGTGCGGTGGACCTCCTCCGGCGGTGGCTGGCTGGAGGAACGCCTGCACGAACGCTTTGCCCCACGAGCCCTGGGCGGCGAGTGGTTCGATTTCCGGGATGTCGCGGACCCGGTACAGATGATTGCCCAAGCCGCGTGCAAACTGCTGCGGCAGTCCGGAGCCGCCAGACGTGGGTCGGTGGGCCGAAAACCCTCCTCTCCCACGTGCGTGGGGAAGACAGGGCGAGCACGCTGACATCGGGCCTGATCTGGGATCGACCCCCACGTGCGTGGGGAAGACCTGCGGGCGATGATGCCGCGCCTGCGGCCGCGGGATCGACCCCCACGTGCGTGGGGAAGGCAAGAAGGCCGCCAAGCCCGCGGTCGACCCGCGGGACAGACCCCCACGTGCGTGGGGAAGGCTGAAGGTCGAGGCTGACCGCGGCGGCTGACCCGGACAGACCCCCACGTGCGTGGGGAAGGCATGA
>NZ_FNHV01000010.1:80606-405095 GCF_900103585.1 Streptomyces sp. cf386 | reverse complement strand
CTCGTACTCCGCCACCCGCTGCACGCGGGCGTCGATGCTGGTGACGAGGTTGGAGCCCGCCTGAGCGGCGTCCGCCTTGGCCTGCCCGATGACCCGGCCGAGATTGTCGACCTCGTAGCGGGTGACACCCGCCTTGCCGCGCAGCTCCTTGTCGTACTCCCGCTCCAGACCGGAGCGGCCCACCTGGTCCGAGCGCAGGTAGGGCGAGTCGGTGTCCTGGGCCTGCTGGATCTCCCCGTCCGTCACCGGCGAGAGATAGCCCAGCACCTGCGCGGTGTTGGCCTCACCGGGGCTCGCGTAGCGGCGCACGGCCTGCGGCTCGGCGGTGATCCCGGGGAAGTCCTCGGCCCGCTCACGGATCTGCAAAGCCTGCTTCGCTGTGGCCTCGTCGGTGATCGGGATCGGCTGATACGGCGACCCGTTCCAGCACGGCTGCGGCGTCTGCGCATCACACAGCCGCACCTTCTCCCGCACCTCCCTCGGCGTCATCCCCAGCACACCCGCCAGCTTCGTCAGCACCGCCTCACCGTCATCCGGCATCTTCAACAGATCCGTACGCGAGGCGGACACCACCAACCGCGTCTCGTTGTCCGCCAACGCCACACCACGCGCATCCAGGATCGACCCACGCACCGCGGGCTGCACGACCTGCTGGACATGGTTGCCGGACGCCTCCTTGGCGTAGGCGTCGCCCTCGCGGATCTGCAGGTACCACAGGCGTCCGCCGAGGGTGCCGAGGAGGGAGAGGACGAGGACTTGGATGACGATGAGCCGGATCTGGACGCGTGGGGTCCGGCCGGTCTCGGGGATGTTGGTCACTGCGGCTGCCTCCCCCTCAGTGCGAGTGCCAGTGCGAATGCGCCTGTGTGTGTACGAGTGATGAACGAAGGGCCCGCGTGGCGCGGTTC
This sequence comes from Streptomyces sp. cf386, assembly GCF_900103585.1. GTDB lineage: Bacteria > Actinomycetota > Actinomycetes > Streptomycetales > Streptomycetaceae > Streptomyces. The sequence goes on along the minus strand of NZ_FNHV01000010.1, from coordinate 404,187 downwards.
CGGTGATCGTCACCCGTTCCGGTGAACTCTCCTGCGGTCACAGCCGCTTGACCCCCTTGATGCGCCCTGCACGCGCCGTCCGCGCCCGTCCGGCCTTCACCTTCAGGCCGCCCAGCCCACCGCGCTGGCTGCCGATGCGCAGGCCGGTGCCGCCGGAGAGCCAGCCGGAGGAGATGTTGGGTTTCTTCGACTGGGAGTTGCTCTCGGCGAGCGGGTCGTTCTCCGCGCGCCGGGCCAGCGCCATGATCCCGGGCACCACGAACGGCGCGAGCAGCAGGTCGTACAGCGCGGCCGTGAACAGCAGGCTGCCGAGGCCGACATGGCGGGCGGCGGTGTCCCCGACGAGGGCGCCGACACCTGCGTACAGCAAAGTCGAGCCGATCGCGGCGACGACCACGACCACCATCGGCCCGGTGGCCGACTTGAGCCGGCCGTTGTCCGGCCTGACGAGCCCGACGAGATAGCCGATGACACACAGCACCAGCGCATAACGGCCGGCGGCATGATCGGCGGGCGGGGCGAGGTCGGCGAGCAGGCCGGCGCCGAAGCCGACGAGGGCGCCGCCGACATGGCCGTAGACCAGGGCGAGGCCCAGCACGGTGAGAAGCAGCAGGTCGGGGACGGCGCCCGGGAGGTGGAGGCGCGAGAGGACGCTCACCTGGAGCACCAGGGCGACGACGACCAGGGAGGAGGAGAGCAGGATTCGGTTGACGCGCATCAGGCTTCAGCTCCTACTGCTCTTGCTCGTACTGGTTGCCGTCGGCCTGCGGAACGCCGGACGGTGTGACGGTGACCGTCACGGTCGGCCTCGGGGTCGGCTTCGGCTTGTCGGGGAGCACCGTGTCGCGCGGGTCCTTCTCGGGGGCCTGGACGACGACGCCGACGATGTCGAGCTTGCTGAAGCCGACGTAGGGCGTGACGTACAGGGTGCGGGTGAGGTTGCCGCCAGACGGGTCGACGCGCGAGACGACGCCGACGGGGACGCCGGGCACGAAGGGCTTGTCGGCCTGCGAGCCGAAGGTGACCAGACGGTCGCCCTTCTTCACCTCGGCCTTGCCGTTGAGGAGTTCGACGCGCAGCGGACGGTCGCCCTGGCCGGAGGCGAAGCCGAGCTCGTCGGTGGACTCCATGCGGGTGCCGACGGTGAAGTCGGGGTCGTTGGCGAGGAGCACCGTCGCGGTGTTCGGGCCGACGGTGGTGACCCGCCCGACCAGCCCGTCCCCGTTCAGGACGGTCATGTCGCGCCGCAGGCCGTCGTTCGCGCCGGCGTCGATGGTGATCGTCCAGGAGAAGCCCTGGGCCGCTCCTATGGCGATGACCTCGGCGCCCTTGATGCCGTACTGGCCCTGGCCCGCGATCTTCAGCATCTTGTCCAGCTGCTTCAGCCGGCTGCGGTTGCGGTCGTCGCTGCCGAGCTTCGCCTTGAGGGCGGCGTTCTCCTGCTCAAGCTGGGAGAGCCGGTCATGGCGGTCGCCGGAGTCACGGATCGCGGCGACCGCGTTGCCGACCGGGTTCACCGCTGTCGACACACCGTCCTCGATCGGGCCGAAGACCGCCGCGGCGGCGGACCGGGCGCCGTCGACAGGGGAATCCTCACCACCGCGGATGTCCACCGTGATCAACGCGAACGCGATGGCGATCAGCAGCACCAGGAGCAGCCGGCTCTCTCGTGTGTCCCTCACGTGCGGCGGCCGTGCCCTTCCTCATAGGAATTCGGGAAACCCCCGGTAAACCCGAGGGGTTCTGTATACGGAGTCCGTATGCCGAGTCGGATGCGAGTTGTACGCGGAGTTTCGAGGCTCTTCAGGGAGCTTATGCCTCTATATCAACGATCCGCCGTACGAGAGGAGATCATCCCGTACGGCGGAATCGAAGAGTTACGTCATCTGCGCGGCTGGGCGTCCAGCACCTGCTGCAACGCCTCGAACTCCTCGACACACTTGCCGGACCCGAGCGCCACGCTGTCCAGCGGGTCCTCGGCGATGTGGATCGGCATGCCGGTCTCACGGCGCAGCCGCTCGTCGAGGCCGCGCAGCAGGGCGCCGCCGCCGGTCAGGACGATTCCTCGGTCCATGATGTCGCCGGACAGCTCCGGCGGGCACTTGTCGAGGGTCGTCTTGACGGCGTCGACGATCGCGTTGACCGGCTCCTCGATGGCCTTGCGCACTTCGCCCGCGGAGATGACGACGGTCTTCGGCAGCCCGGAGACGAGATCCCGGCCGCGGATTTCGGTGTGCTCGTCAGCGTCGAGGTCGTACGCCGAACCGATCGTGATCTTGATCTGCTCGGCCGTCCGCTCACCCAGCAGAAGGGAGTATTCCTTCTTGATGTGCTGGATGATCGCGTTGTCCAGTTCGTCGCCCGCGACCCGGATGGACTGGGCGGTGACGATGCCGCCGAGGGAGATGACCGCGACCTCCGTGGTGCCGCCGCCGATGTCGACCACCATGTTGCCCGTGGCCTCGTGGACCGGCAGGCCGGAGCCGATGGCCGCGGCCATGGGCTCCTCGATGATGTGCACCTGACGGGCGCCGGCCTGGGACGACGCCTCGATGACGGCGCGGCGCTCGACGCCCGTGATGCCGGAGGGCACACAGACGACGACCCGCGGACGAGCCAGATAACGCCGCTTGTGGATCTTCAGGATGAAGTAGCGGAGCATCCGCTCGGTGATCTCGAAGTCGGCGATCACGCCGTCCTTCAGCGGACGTACGGCAACGATGTTGCCAGGGGTACGACCGATCATCTTCTTCGCTTCGGCGCCGACCGCGAGGATGCCACCGGTGTTGGTGTTGATCGCGACGACGGACGGCTCGTTGAGTACGATCCCGCGACCCCTGACGTACACCAGCGTGTTGGCGGTCCCGAGGTCGACAGCCATGTCACGGCCGATGAACGACATTGAGTTCCCCATCAGGATTCGTCTGGCCTTCCTGGGAGCTTTTGATGGCTTTTCAGGTCGGCGAAGTGGGTGCTGTGACGTGAAGGCTTCCATCGTAGACGCGCCTTCGCGAACACTGCGGGAGGGTCTTCGCCATTGTCATCAGATAGCGAGCCGCCCCGCTTGTAGGGACGGGCCATCGGGGGCACTCGTTCCCTCGATCGCCACGCATATGCCGCCGGGCAGCCGGATTTCTACGGCCGCCCCAGATCGGGCCGGTTGAAAGGGCTCAGGCACGGCCCGGGAAGAAAATCTTCACCTCGCGCTCGGCGGACTCCTCGGAGTCGGAGGCGTGGATGAGGTTCTCGCGGACGATCACGCCGAAGTCACCGCGGATGGAACCGGGCGCGGCCGCGATCGGGTCGGTCGGGCCGGCCAGCTGGCGCAGCCCCTCGATGACCCGCTCGCCCTCGACGATCAGGGCGACGACCGGGCCGGAAGCCATGAACTCCACCAACGGCTCATAGAAGGGCTTGCCCTTGTGCTCTCCGTAGTGCTGCTCCAGCGTCTCCTGGTCCAGCGTGCGCAGCTCCAGCGCGGTGATCTGCCAGCCGGCCTTGCGCTCGATGCGGCTGATGATCTCGCCGGTCAGGCCGCGGCGGACTGCGTCGGGCTTGAGCAGGACGAGGGTGCGCTGGGTCACAGGAGGGCTCCTTCTTACAGCCGGTGGTGCGGTGGGATGAGGCTACAGGGCGTTCCCAGATGCCTGTTACGCAGTGTCAGCTTGGGCTCAGGCCCCGGACGGGCTGCCTTCTCCACTCTGCGCCTGCGCCGCGAATCTCGCCTTCGCCTCGTCGACCTTTCTGCCGAAATGCACCGATGCCCACCACAGCGCCGCGAAGATCGCACCGAGGAAGAACATCGTGGGGACGATGAAGCCGGAGGCGATGAGGGCGATCTGCAGGGCCCAGCCGAGGGCGACGCCGCCGGGGCGGGTCACCAGACCGCACAGCAGCAGGCACAGGAACATCGCGATGCCGCTGACCGTCCACACCTGCGACATGGACAGGTCGGGGTCCTTCATGGCGACCAGACCGGCGAAGCCGATGACGAAGAACTCGCCGATCAGGGTCGATGAACAGAGCGTACGCATCTTTCGGAACTCAGCCCTTCCCGAGCAGCAGCCGGGCCTCGCCGACCGTGATGACGGACCCGGTGACCAGCACACCGCCGCCCGTGAACTCGCCCTCCTCCTCGGCCAGCGTGATCGCGGCCTCCAGAGCGTCGGGCAACCGCGGCTCGACCTGCACACGCTCGTCGCCGAACACCTCGACGGCGATGGCGGCCAGTTCGTCGGCGTCCATGGCGCGGTGCGAGGAGTTCTGGGTGACGACGACCTCGGCGAAGATCGGCTCGAAGGCCTCCAGCAGCCCCCGCACGTTCTTGTCACCGCTCGCCCCCACGACCCCGATCAGCCGGCTGAAGTCGAAGGCCTCCCCGATCGCCTCGGCGGTCACCCGCGCCCCGGCCGGGTTGTGGGCGGCGTCCAGCACGACGGTGGGTGAGCGCCGTACGACCTCCATACGGCCCGGCGAGGCGACGGCCGCGAACGCCTTGCGGACCGTGTCGATGTCCAGCGACTCGGCCCGCGCGGCACCGACGCCGAAGAACGCCTCCACGGCGGCGAGGGCGACGGCGGCGTTGTGCGCCTGGTGCGCGCCGTGCAGCGGCAGATACACCTCGGGGTACTCACCGCCCAGCCCGCGCAGGGTGGCGAGCTGTCCGCCGACGGCGACCTGACGCGACACGACCCCGAACTCCAGGCCCTCCCGGGCAACGGTCGCGTCGACCTCCACGGCCTTCTTCAGCAGCACCTGCGCGGCGTCCACCGGCTGCTGGGCCATGATCACGGTGGCGTCCTGCTTGATGATGCCGGCCTTCTCGGTGGCGATCTCGCCCGGAGTGCCGCCGAGCCGGTCGGTGTGGTCGAGGTCTATGGGCGTCACGACGGCGACGTCACCGTCGATGACGTTGGTGGCGTCCCAGGACCCGCCCATCCCGACCTCCACGACGGCGACGTCGACGGGCGCGTCGGCGAAGGCCGCGTACGCCATGCCCGTGAGCACCTCGAAGAAGGACAGGCGGTACTCCTGCGAGGAGTCGACCATCTCGACGTACGGCTTGATGTCGTCGTACGTCTCGATGAACCGCTCGGCGGAGATCGGCGCGCCGTCGAGGCTGATCCGCTCGGTGATCGACTGGACGTGCGGAGAGGTGTAGCGGCCGGTGCGGAGCTCGAAGGCGCCGAGGAGGGCCTCGATCATGCGGGCGGTCGACGTCTTGCCGTTGGTGCCGGTGATGTGGATGGAGGGGTACGCCCGCTGCGGGTCGCCCAGCACGTCCATGAGTGCGGCGATGCGGGCGACCGAGGGCTCCAGCTTGGTCTCGCCCCAGCGGGTGGCGAGCTCCGCCTCGACGGTGCGCAGGGCCTTGTCGACCTCGGGGTCCTCGGGGCGTGCGGGCACATCGGCCTCCGGCGGGCCGCCCTGGGTGCGCAGGGTGCGGCTGCCGGCCTCGATGACCGCGAGGTCGGGGTCGCGGTCGGTTTCTGCCGCGATGATCTCGTCGAAGGGGTCGTCGCTCTCACTCACGGGGCCAGTCTACGGAGGGGGACTGACAGAGTGCGTACGGAGTGGGGTGGTGTGGGTTGTCGTGCGGCTGCGGGCCGCCGGGGGGCCGGTCGCGCAGTTCCCCGCGCCCCTTAGAGACGTCAAGGCCCCCGGCGCCTTACAGCACCGGGGGCCTTACAGCCGTACGAACACCTACGCCTGCGGCAGCCGGTCCAGCTGTGCGGCGATCCGGGCGATGTCCTCGTCGGCCTTGGCGAGTCGGCCCCGGATCTTCTCCACCACCTGGTCCGGTGCCTTCGCCAGGAACGCCTCGTTGCCGAGCTTGGCCGTGGCCTGGGCCTTCTCCTTCTCGGCCGCCGCGAGGTCCTTCGCGAGGCGCTTGCGCTCCGCCGCCACGTCGATCACGCCCGAGAGGTCCAGCGCGACCTCCGCGCCCCCGACCGGCAGGGTCGCCGTGGCCGTGAAGGCCTCGCCCTCCGGCTGGAGCCGCAGCAGCTGGCGGATGGCCGGCTCGTGCGGGGCGAGGGCCGTGCCGTCGAGGGTCAGGCGGGCCGGGACGCGCTGGCCGGGCTGGAGACCCTGGTCGGCGCGGAATCGGCGGACCTCGGTGATGACCTGCTGGAGGGTCTCGATCTCCCGCTCGGCGGCCTCGTCGCGGAACCCGCTGTCCTTGGGCCAGTCGGCGATCACCAGGGACTCGCCGCCCGTGAGGGTGGTCCACAGGGTGTCCGTGACGAAGGGGACGATCGGGTGCAGCAGACGCAGCAGGACGTCCAGGACCTCGCCGAGGACCCGGCCGGTGACCTTGGCCGGCTCGCCGCCCGCCTGGAAGGTGGTCTTGGTCAGCTCGACGTACCAGTCGAAGACCTCGTCCCACGCGAAGTGGTACAGAGCCTCGCTGACCTTGGCGAACTGGTAGTCCTCGTAGTACGCGTCGGCCTGCGCGACCGTCTCGCCCAGCCGGGAGAGGATCCAGCGGTCGGTCGCCGACATCCGCTCGGCCGGGGGCAGTTCGCCCTCGATCGTGGCGCCGTTCATCATGGCGAACCGGGTGGCGTTCCAGATCTTATTGGCGAAGTTGCGGGACGCCTGGACCCAGTCCTCGCCGATCGGGACGTCCGCGCCGGGGTTCGCGCCCTTGGCGAGGGTGAAACGGACGGCGTCGGAGCCGTACTTGTCCATCCAGACGAGCGGGTCGACCGCGTTCGGGTTGGACTTCGACATCTTCTTGCCGAACTCGTCCCGGACCAGACCGGTCAGGGCGATGGTGTGGAAGGGGGCCTCGCCGTCCATGGCGTACAGGCCGAACATCATCATCCGGGCGACCCAGAAGAAGATGATGTCGTGGCCGGTCAGCAGAACGTCGGTGGCGTAGAACTTCCGCAGGTCATCGGTCTGTTCGGGCCAGCCGAGCGTGGAGAACGGCCACAGTCCGGAGGAGAACCAGGTGTCCAGGACGTCGGAGTCCTGGGTCCAGCCCTCGCCGGTGGGCGGCTCCTCGTCGGGGCCGACGCAGACGACCTCGCCGTCGGGGCCGTACCAGATCGGGATGCGGTGGCCCCACCACAACTGCCGCGAGATGCACCAGTCGTGCATGTTGTCGACCCAGTCGAAGTAGCGCTTCGACATGTCCTCGGGGTGGATCTTGACCCGCCCGTCACGGACCGCGTCGCCCGCCGCCTTCGCCAGCGGGCCGACCTTGACCCACCACTGCATGGACAGCCGCGGCTCGACCGTGGTCTTGCAGCGCGAGCAGTGGCCGACGGAGTGCATGTAGGGGCGCTTCTCGGCGACGATGCGGCCCTGCTCCTTCAGCGCGCCGACGACCGCGGAGCGGGCCTCGAAGCGGTCCAGGCCGAGGAACGGGCCATGGACGGTGATGATGCCGTGCTCGTCCATCATCGTCAGGGACGGCAGGTCGTGGCGCTGCCCGATCGCGAAGTCGTTCGGGTCGTGGGCCGGAGTGACCTTGACCGCACCCGTGCCGAACTCGGGGTCGACGTGGGTGTCGGGGACGACCGGGATGGTGCGGTCGGTCAGCGGGAGCTTGATCCGCTTGCCGATGAGGTGCTTGTACCGCTCGTCGTCCGGGTGGACGGCGACGGCGGTGTCACCGAGCATCGTCTCCGCGCGCGTGGTGGCGACGACGACGCTGTCCTCGCCCTCCCCGTAGCGGATGGAGACCAGCTCGCCCGCGTCCTCCTGGTACTCCACCTCGATGTCCGAGATGGCCGTCAGACAGCGCGGACACCAGTTGATGATGCGTTCGGCGCGGTAGATGAGCTCGTCTTCGTAGAGCTTCTTGAAGATGGTGAGGACGGCCTTGGACAGGCCCTCGTCCATGGTGAACCGCTCGCGGGTCCAGTCGACGCCGTCGCCGAGGCGGCGCATCTGGCCGAGGATCTTGCCGCCGTACTCCTCCTTCCACTGCCAGACGCGGTCGACGAACTCCTCGCGGCCCAGATCGTGGCGGGACTTGCCCTCCTCGGCGAGCTGCTGCTCGACCTTGTTCTGGGTGGCGATGCCGGCGTGGTCCATGCCCGGCAGCCACAGCGACTCATAACCCTGCATGCGCTTGCGGCGCGTGAGGACGTCCATGAGCGTGTGCTGGAAGGCGTGCCCGAGGTGCAGGCTGCCCGTGACGTTCGGCGGCGGGATGACGATGGTGTACGGCGGCTTGTCACTCTTCGCGTTCGCCTCGAAGTAACCGCGCTCTACCCAGCGCTCGTACAGCGGCCCCTCTACGTCGGCCGGCGCGTACTGGGTCGGCAGTTCGGTGTCGGGCGCTGGTGGCTGCTGCTGAGCGTTCTCGGTCACGCGCTCAGTTTAGGGGTGTCCCGGGGGTGTCCCGAAACGCGTTTGTTCTGTAACGGTGGGCACCCCGATGCCATGCGTTGCCTGCGTCTGCGCCAGGATGTCAGGAACACATAAGCATCTGGAGGGGAACCCAGAAATGAGCTACAACCAGCCGGGCCCGTACGGCGGGCAGCCCCAGCAGCCCGGTCCGTACGGCGGGCAGCCCCAGCAGCCCGGTCCCTACGGCCAGCCGCCGCAGGCGCCCCAGCCCGGCTACGGCTACCCCCAGCAGGCGCCTCCGCCGCAGCCTCCGGCGCAGCCCCAGGGCCAGCCGGGTTACGGCTACCCGCAGCAGGCGCCGCCCGCCCAGCCGGGCTACGGCTACCCGCAGGGCGTCCCGCCGCAGCAGCCGCCCTACGGCCAGGCTCCGTACGGGGCGCCGCAGCCGCCGGCTCCGGGTGGCGGCAACAAGAAGGCCGGCCTGATCATCGGCGCGGTGGCCGTCGTGGTCGCGATCGGTGTGGGGGCGTACTTCGTGTTCGGCGGAGGCGGTGGTGCGGGCGGCCTCGAGGACGACGGCGCGCACAAGCTGTCGACGCCCGAGACGGTGCTCGGCGACTACAAGCGGATCGGCGACGGCAACCTCGCCGGCGACTCCGACACCTCGAAGGACATGGAGGAGAGCGGCGTCAAGAGCGGTACGGCCGTCGTCGGGCAGTGGTCCACCGCCGACTTCAGCGGTTTCGACGCGACGGACCCCTCCACCCTTCCTGACCAGTCCGAGCTGCTGACCGCCAAGGGCGTCACAGTGGTGGGGGGCTACGGCGAGATCGCCGACCCCGAGTCCACCCTGGACAAGTTCTTCGCCTCCATCCAGAAGCAGATCAAGGCGAGCTCCTCGAGCAACTCCGCCGGCCTGCAGAACGCCGAGCTGATCGGAGAGCCCGAGTCGGTCGAGATCGACGGCACCGTCGCCAAGTGCCAGTCGAGCAAGGCCACCAACGCGCTCACCAAGAAGGAGTCCACCGACTGGTTCTGCGTCTGGGCCGACTACAGCACGGTCGCCATGGTCTCGCCCGGCGACAACACCAGCACGGGCGTCGGCAAGGACACCGTGGTCGACATGACCGCCAAGATCCGCGAGGCGATCCGCGTCAAGGCCTGAGGCGCCTGACGCCGTTCAGCTCAACTACGAAGGGGCCCCGGTCGGTTGACCGGGGCCCCTTCGCATGTCCGTTGTCCGCGCTGCGGCTACGCCGTCTTCTGCTCCCCCGGACCGCGTCCGCGCGCGTCGCGCGGGATCAGCGTCGGGTTCACGTTCGAGTGGACGACGTCCGCCGTGATGACGACACGGGCGACGTCCTTGCGGGACGGCACCTCGTACATCACCGACATCAGGACCTCCTCCATGATGGCGCGCAGGCCGCGCGCGCCCGTCTGCCGGAGGATGGCCTGGTCGGCGATGGCCTCCAGGGCCTCACGCTCGAAGTCGAGCTCCACGCCGTCGAGTTCGAAGAGGCGCTGATACTGCTTCACCAGCGCGTTGCGCGGCTCGACGAGGATCTGGAGCAGGGCCTCGCGGTCCAGGTTGTGGACCGAGGTGATGACCGGGAGGCGGCCGATGAACTCGGGGATCATGCCGAACTTGACCAGGTCCTCGGGCATGACGTCCTCGAACTGGTCCTTGGCCTCCAACTCGCGCTTGGAGCGGATCGTCGCGCCGAAGCCGATGCCCTTGGCGCCGGCCCGGGACTCGATGATCTTCTCCAGTCCGGAGAACGCACCGCCCACGATGAACAGGACGTTCGTCGTGTCGATCTGGATGAACTCCTGGTGCGGGTGCTTGCGGCCGCCCTGCGGCGGGACCGAGGCCGTGGTGCCCTCCAGGATCTTCAGCAGGGCCTGCTGGACGCCCTCGCCGCTCACGTCCCGGGTGATCGACGGATTTTCACTCTTCCGCGCGACCTTGTCGATCTCGTCGATGTAGATGATCCCGGTCTCGGCCTTCTTGACGTCGTAGTCGGCCGCCTGGATCAGCTTCAGCAGGATGTTCTCGACGTCCTCGCCGACATACCCGGCCTCCGTCAGCGCGGTGGCGTCCGCGATCGCGAACGGCACGTTCAGCATGCGGGCCAGGGTCTGGGCGAGCAGCGTCTTGCCGGAGCCCGTGGGGCCCAGCAGCAGGATGTTGGACTTCGCCAACTCGATGGCGTCCTCGCGGCTTTGACCGCCGCCGTTCTCGCCGGCCTGAACGCGCTTGTAGTGGTTGTAGACGGCGACGGAGAGGGCCTTCTTCGCCGCCTCCTGGCCGACCACATAGCCTTCGAGGAACTCGTAGATCTCGCGCGGCTTGGGGAGTTCCTCCCAGCGGACCTCACTGGTCTCCGCGAGCTCTTCCTCGATGATCTCGTTACAGAGATCGATGCACTCGTCGCAGATGTACACACCAGGGCCTGCGATGAGCTTCTTGACCTGCTTCTGGCTCTTGCCGCAGAACGAGCACTTGAGCAGATCGCCGCCGTCACCGATGCGTGCCACGGTGTGCTTCCCCTTCGCCTGGGAGACGCCTGGACGTTTTAGGTTCCAGCGGCTCCTGGTGCTGCCTTATGTCCGACGGTACCTTGCCTGGCCCCCCGTTCGGGCCCCCCTTGGCGCGGTTCACTTTGACGTGCACCGTCCCAAACCGTGCCAAGGGGCAGCAGACAATACCGGGTCCGCGTCAGCGAACGTCGGCGTTGTTCATCTTCCGTGTGGAGATGATCTGGTCGATCAGCCCGTACGACAGCGCGTCCTCGGCCGTGAGGATCTTGTCGCGCTCGATGTCCTCGCGGATCTTCTCGATCGGCGTGGTGGAGTGCTTGGCCAGCATCTCCTCCAGCTGCGAGCGCATCCGGAGGATCTCGTTGGCGGCGATCTCCAGGTCGGAGACCTGACCGCGGCCGGTCTCGCTGTACGGCTGGTGGATCAGCACGCGGGCGTTCGGCAGTGCCATGCGCTTGCCAGGCGTGCCGGCGGCGAGCAGGATCGCGGCGGCGGAGGCCGCCTGGCCCATGCAGACCGTCTGGATGTCCGGCTTCACGAACTGCATCGTGTCGTAGATGGCCGTGAGCGCGGTGAAGGAGCCGCCCGGGCTGTTGATGTAGACCGAGATGTCCCGGTCGGGGTCCATCGACTCCAGGCACAGCAGTTGCGCCATGACGTCATTGGCGGAGGCGTCGTCGATCTGCACGCCGAGGAAGATCACGCGCTCCTCGAAGAGCTTCGCGTACGGGTCGTACTCGCGGATGCCCTGCGAGGTGCGCTCGACGAAGCGCGGGATCACGTACCGGGACTCGGCCACGGGGCCCGCGTACTCGGCGCGCGAGCGGTCGTACAGGCCGCTGCCGGGGAAGTCGTTCACTATCTGTCTCCTAGGGGCTGAGGCGGTCGGCTGGGGGCGCTGCGGGGGTCTCAGGCCCCGGTGCCGCCGCCGCCCGGCATGCCGGCGGCCGTGGCGATCACGTCGTCGATGAGGCCGTACTGCTTGGCCTCGTCGGCGTCGAACCAGCGGTCGCGGTCCGAGTCACGGGTGACCTGCTCCACGGTCTGACCCGTGTGCAGGGACGTGAGCTCGGCCATGCGCTTCTTGGTGTGCAGCAGCCGCTCGGCGTGGATCTTGATGTCGGAGGCCGAGCCGGCCAGGCCCGCGGAGGGCTGGTGGATCAGGATCTCGGCGTTCGGCAGCGCGAAGCGCTTGCCGGGGGTGCCCGCGCTGAGCAGGAACTGTCCCATGGAGGCGGCGAGGCCCATGGCGATCGTCACCACGTCGTTCTTGATGTACTGCATGGTGTCGTAGATCGCCATGCCGGCCGTGATCGAGCCGCCGGGGCTGTTGATGTAGAGGTAGATGTCCTTGTCCGGGTCGGCGGCAAGGAGCAGCAGCTGTGCAGTGATCTTGTTCGCGATGTCGTCGTCGACCGGCTGGCCGAGGAAGATGATCCGCTCGTTGAGCAGCCGGTTGTAGACATGGTCGCCGAGGCCACCGCCGATGGAGGGCTCGCCGGCGGCGGAGGGCATCAGATTCGTCACGTATCCACCTGCTCGTCTTACGACGGCGCCGGGCCGTCTCACGTGTTCCCTGCGGGGGGCCTCCGGCGGTTTCGCCGGGTTCCCTGCCCCCATACTCATGGACCCTAACGCGCAGGCTGGGTGGTGCCATCCCGGTTCCGTGAGTGTTCGCCGGGGGCGTAGCGCCGTAGGGGCTTCGGTGCGCGGGCGGCAGCGGGTTTGTCGTGGCCGTTCGCGCAGTTCCCCGCGCCCCTTGGGGGCACTGCCCAGCCGTACGCCAGAAGGGCCCCGGGGATTGTGCTTCCCCGGGGCCCTTCCTACGAGCTATTCGGCGCCGTGGGCTCAGCCCTCGGACTTCTCCTCGTCGGCGGCGTCAGCCGTACCCTCGGCGGCCTCCACCGTCTCCGTGGCCTGCTCGACCTCGTCCTCGTCGTCCAGGTCGATGACCTCGCCGTTGGTGTCCTTGACCACGGCCTTCTCGACCACGACGGCCAGCGCCTTGCCGCGGGCGACCTCGCCGACCAGGAGCGGAACCTGGCCGCCCTCGACGACCGCCTGGGCGAACTGGTCGGGGGACATGCCGGAGGAGGCGGCGCGGCGCATGAGGTGCTCGGTGAGCTCCTCCTGGTTGACGTTGAGCTTCTCCTGCTTAACGAGCTCGTCGAGCACGAACTGCGTCTTGATGCCCTTGACCGCGGCTTCCTTGGTCTCGGCGTCGAACTCCTCGACCGTCTTGCCCTGGATCTCGAGGTACTTCTCGAGGTCGAGACCCATCTGGCCGAGCTGGTGGTGCTCGAGGTTGTGCTTACGGGTGTTGATCTCGTCCTCGAGCAGCTTCTCGGGGACGGGCACCTCGACGAGCTCCAGCAGCTTCTCCAGGACGCGCTCCTGGGCCTGCGTGGCCTGGTCGAACTGCTTCATGTTCTCGAGGCGCTTGCGGCTGTCGGCCTTGAGCTCGTCGAGGGTGTCGAACTCGGAGGCGAGCTGCGCGAAGTCGTCGTCCAGCTCGGGCAGTTCGCGCGCGGCGACCTGGGTGACCTTGACGGTGACCTCGGCCTCCTTGCCGGCCGCGGAGCCGCCCTTGAGCTCGGAGGTGAAGGTGGTCTCGCCACCGGCCTCCAGGCCCTTCACGGCGTCGTCGATGCCGTCCAGCAGCTCGCCGGAGCCGATGGTGTAGGAGACGCCGCTGGCGACGCCGTCCTCCAGGACCTCGCCGTCGACCTTGGCCTCCAGGTCGATGGTGACGACGTCGCCGTCCTCGGCGGCACGCTCGACGGGGGACGTCGACGCGAAGCGCTCACGGAGCTGCTCCACGGACTTCTCGATGTCCTCGTCGGTCACCTCGACGGCGTCGACCTCGACCTCGATGCCGGAGTAGTCCGGGATCTCGATGGCCGGGCGGATGTCGACCTCGGCGGTGAAGTTCAGCGTCTCGCCGTCCTTCAGCTCGGTGATGTCCACCTCGGGCTGGCCCAGGACGTTGAGCTCGGCCTCGTTGACCGCCTCGGTGTAGAACTTCGGGAGCGCGTCGTTGACGGCCTCCTCCAGCACGGCGCCGCGGCCGAACCGCTGGTCGATGACGCGGGCCGGGATCTTGCCCTTACGGAAGCCCTTCACCGTGACCTGCTGGTTGATCTTCTTGTACGCCGCGTCGAGGCTGTCCTTGAGCTCCTCGAAGGGCACCTCGACAGTGAGCCGAACCCGAGTCGGGTTCAGGGTCTCCACGGCGCTCTTCACGGTTCGGTCTCCTTGTGGCTGACTTCTTGGTTTCTGCCGGAGCCAGACTGGCCCGGCGGATTTCGCCGCCCGGAGGACTTCGATGGAGAGAGACACACGGGCGTGCAGCTTGCATAGTAACGGCAGCGGCAACACGCCCTCAAAGGCGATCACGGAACGCGATCACACGAGGTTGTCGCGCGCGTGGCCGGTCGGTGACCGGTCGTGGTCGGGGTGGCGGGATTTGAACCCACGGCCTTCCGCTCCCAAAGCGGACGCGCTACCAAGCTGCGCCACACCCCGTGCTGGTGCGACACGTAGGGTACATGGCCGCAGGCAGTGGGGCCGCCGCATTTACGGGGTGTGCGTTGAGGGGGCCGGACCCGCTACGATGCCTGCAGTGCCGCGGTCACCTGACCTGCGGCGCGTCCCTGTGCGGGCGTAGCTCAATGGTAGAGCCCTAGTCTTCCAAACTAGCTACGCGGGTTCGATTCCCGTCGCCCGCTCTGATGTGAGTCTTCGGGCCCGGATCCCTTGGTGGATCCGGGCCCGAGGCGTTTGCAGGCTCCGCTACAGGCTCGTTTACAGGCTCCGCACGTCCACCGAGTACACCGAGCGGATGCCGTACGGGACATACAGGGCGTCGCCGTGCGGGACCGGGGTCGTGCCGGTGTAGACGAAGACGGGGTCGGTGCGGACGTCGCGGCCGGGGACGGTGTGGAGTTCCTTGCCGGTACGGCGGTCCAGGGCGGCGAGGCGGCCGCCCGGGGAGGCCAGGAAGACGTAGGTCTCGGAGATCGCCGGGGCGCCGGGGCGTTCGATCGAGGACGGGGTGCTCCACAGCGTGCGGCCGGTGGCCGGGGTCACGGCACGGACCTCGCCGCTGTTGAGCGTGAAGTAGAGGGTGCCGTGGCTGACCACGGCTCGGGATCCCGAAGGCACGGCGAGGGTCAGGGGGACCCGACGGTGGCCGGTGCCGTCGGCGTCGAGGAGGGTGACGCGGCGCTGGGTCGGGAGAGACGAGTCGGCGTACGACTGTCCGAGCAGGACGAGGCGGCCGCCGCTGCGGCCGGCCAGGGTCAGCCCGCCGGGGAGCTTGGCCGTCCAGCGCGGCTTGCCGGTGGCCGGGTCGAGCCGGGAGACGGTGGTGCGGCTGTCGTTGTTGTCGGTGCACAGGAGGTAGCCGGTGCCGTCCGCGGCACGCACCGCGCAGGTGTCCTGGGCGGGCGCGGAGCGCTTCCAGCGGGGCTTGCCGGTGGCCGGGTCCAGGAGGACGTACGTGTTCTCCTCCCCTTCCAGCAGCAGGAGCAGGCCCTCGGGGACGAGCCGGGCGCTGCCGGACTCCACGGAGGGCGGCATACCGGGCAGGGGCCTGCTCCACCGCAGGGCTCCGGTGCGGGCGTCGAGGGCCTGGACGGCGTACTCGGACACCTCGCTGTTCTTGCCGGCCCGGTTGGCGAAGGTGAAGACGCGGTGGTTCGCGGCGCCGAGCAGTTCGCCCTCGCTGGTTCCGGAGTCCGGGTCGGGGTTGTCCTCGACCGTGTGACTCCAGTCGACCTTGCCGGTGGCGAGCGAGAAGCGGACGGCCTTCATGCTGTCGCCCGCGCAGATCAGCCCGCCGTCGAGCGCCGCGCAGTTCGTGAAGGGGCCGGTCTCTCCGGCGGCCTTGTTGGCGACCTTGGCCTGCCAGGCCCGCCAGCCCGTGGGCAGATCGTGCTCGATCGGGGTCGGCTCGGCGGTGACCGCGACGACGGTGACGGTGGTCGCGACGGCCAGCAGCAGGGCGCCCAGCGCGGAGACGAGCAGGAGTCGTCGGCGGCGCCGGGGGCGGGGTGGGGGCGGCTCGTCGGCCGGCGGGTCGGGTGCCGGCTCGGGGCGCGGGTCGGGCAGGCGGCCGTCGCGGAGCAGCGAGAGGAGTTCGCCGGTGGTGGGGCGGGACTTGGGGTGCTTTTCCAGACAGAGGCGGATGAACGGGAGCAACTCGTCCGGTACGCCGTCGAGTTCCGCGTCGCCGTCGACGACCCGTACGGCCGTCTCGTAGGGGCTCGGGCTGTCGAACGGGCCGTGGCCGGTGGCGGCGTACGCGAGGACCGAGCCGAGGGAGAAGACGTCGGCGGCCGGACCCACGTCCTGCGGGGAGGAGAACTGCTCGGGGGACATGAAGGGTGGGGTGCCCATCACGCGGCCGGTCTGGGTGAGGACGTCGGAGGCCGCGAACTCGGCGGCGCGGGAGATACCGAAGTCGATGACGCGGGGGCCGTCCTCGGCGAGCATCACATTGGCCGGTTTCAGATCCCGGTGGACCATTCCGGCGCGATGGATGTCGCGCAGCGCCTCGGAGAGGCCGGCGGCGAGCTCGTGCAACTCGGGCAGCGGCAGCGGGCCGTGGCGGCGGACGTGGGTGCCGAGGTCCTCGCCGGGGATGTAGAGCGTGGCCATCCAGGGGCGCGACGCATCGGCGTCCGCGTCCACGACGGGGGCCGTGAAGGCGCCGCTGACCTGGCGGGCGGCGGCCACCTCGCGGCGGAAGCGGGTGCGGAATTCGTCGTCGTCGGCGTACTGCGCGTGCACGACCTTGAGTGCGAGGCGGCGGCCGGAGGCGGAACGGGCCAGGTACACCACGCCCATGCCACCGGAGCCGAGGCGGTCCTCGATCCGGTAGCCGCCCACCTCCGCCGGGTCGCTCTCGCGCAGCGCCATCCCGTACGTCCCCCGTTCCGCCCCGTCGTTCCGCAACGTTCGACGATCACGGACGAGGGTATCCGTACCCCTCCGGGCCGACCTGCGGACCCTAGAACTGGATGGAGTTGATGGTCTCGGCTATCGAGTTGAGGAACCTCTGGATGTCGTCCGCCATGCCCGTCGAGGCAAGGAAGAAGCCGAACAGCACGGCGACGACGGCGGGGCCCGCCTTCAAGGATCCGCCTCGGATCAGCACCACCAAGATGATCGCCAACAGCAGCACCACTGACAGCGAAATGGCCACAACAGATCACACCCTCGGTCGGTCCGCTCTCCCGCCGGGGGATGCAACCCCGCGCACCCCCGCCAGAACCATCGTGCCACCAACCGGGCCCCGCTATGCGGCACGTGACGTTTCGTTCGCCACACCTGTGCCGGATCTGTGCGGACCCTTGACGCGCACCGACCTCTCCCCTTGCGCCCGTACGGCATTTCGACGAGGCGCTCGTACAGATAATTCGGCGGGATCGTTTCCATCGCCACACAACATGTTCGCCGGTATTTCGAATTCGCGACCCGGTGATCATTTCATCGGCGTCACCTCCTGGCCATATGCACTACTTAGTCAGGATGAATCCGGACAATGAGGGTGACCAGCGGGTGTCTGCCAGGTGCATGTTCGCTGTACACGCGAAGTACACGCGAAGGCATGCGCAATAACCACTAATGACCTCGGGGGTTTTACGAAATCACACAGACAACGCTAGGGTGCCTCAGATGTTCCACGCTGTCTCGTCCCCCGCATGCGCAGCGAGGTCCCGGATCGACTCCCCCGGATTCCGGCGGGAGGGTCTGTGACGAACTCGTTGCGACCGCACGGCCACAACAGAGCGCCACTCCCCCCGGCACAGCCGCCGGCGGACGGAGTGCCGAGTCCGCGCTCGCCGCAGAGCCGGTCGGCTCAGGCCGACAACAGACCCGCGTCCAGCGGTGCCAAGCAGCGCGACGCGTTCTTCGACAACGCCAAGTACCTGGCGATCGTGCTCGTCGCCATAGGACACGCCTGGGAGCCGATCAAGGGCGACAGTCGGATCCTGGAGGCCGTGTACACCGTCGTGTACACCTTCCACATGCCGGCGTTCATCATCATCTCCGGCTTCTTCTCCCGCAGTTTCGACGCGAGCCCCAGTCGGCTCAAGCGGCTGATCACCGGCGTCGCCGTGCCGTACATCGTCTTCGAGACGGCCTATCCGCTCTTCAAGCGCTGGATCGACGAGGACCCGAGCCAGGAGATCAGCCTCCTGGACCCGTGGTACCTGACCTGGTTCCTGTGTGCGCTGTTCATCTGGCGGATGACCACCCCCATCTGGAAGATGGTTCGCTGGCCGCTGCCGATCGCGCTCGGCCTCGCCATGACGGCGACGGTCGCCCCGGAGATCGGCGACGACCTGGACCTTCAGCGGGTCCTGCAGTTCCTGCCGTACTTCGTGCTGGGTCTGATCATGAAGCCCGAGCACTTCCACATGGTGCGCACGCGCACGGTGCGGATCCTGTCCGTGCCGGTGTTCACGGTGGCCCTGGGCTTCGGCTGGTGGGCGGTGCCGCGCATGAACACCGCGTGGTTCTACCACCGGGACGCCGCTCAGGAGCTGGCCGCGCCGTGGTGGAGCGGGCCGGTGATGGTGCTCGCGATGTTCGGCTGCTCGCTGGTGCTGACGGCCTGCTTCTTCGCCTGGGTGCCGCGCCGCCACATGTGGTTCACGGCGCTCGGTGCGGGCACGCTGTACGGCTATCTGCTGCACGGCTTCGTCGTGAAGGCCGGTGACTACCAGGGCTGGTTCGACCATGCCTGGCTGCAGCGTCCGCTCGGTGAGATCTTCGTCAGCGTTGTCGCGGCGATCGGTGTCACGTTGCTGTGCACCAGGCCGGTGCAGCGGGTGTTCCGGTTCGCGATGGAGCCCAAGATGGAGTGGGCGTTCAAGCGGGATGCGGCGGAGTTGGCTCGGGAGCGCGAGAAGCGCGACGGGGCGGGCTCGGGCGCCGAGGCGCGCGAGAAGGTCAACGCCTGATTCTGCGCTGAAACTTCACAACGAGGGCCTCTCAGTGGAGGGACCTCAGCCGGAGGGACCTCACGACGAGGAGCCTCCTTCGGCAACCAGACCGAGAAGTGCGTGCATCCGTACGTACTTCTCGGTCAGTCGTTTCCGGGTCGGCTCGTCCAGGGCCGCGAGGCGTTTCGGGTCCGCGTTGTGGGCCAGGTCCGCCTGTTTCACCAGCAGTGCGCCGGGGGTGGCGAGGATGCGGGCCGCGTAGGCCTCGGGGGGTTCTCCGGGGCGCTTGGTGAGCGCGCGCACGATGTCCTTCGTACGGTGGCTCAGGGCGGCTTCTTCGAGCCACTGGTCGGACAGGGCGTCGTCCTCCACGGCGTCGTGCAGCCAGGCTGCGGCGATCTGGGCGTCGTCGCCGTGGCGTGTGCGTACGCCCTCGGCGACGGCCCTCAGGTGCTCGGCGTAGGGTCGGCCGGCCTTGTCGGTCTGGGTCGCGTGGGCGGCTCGGGCGATGGCCTCGACGTCGGCCAGGGACAGGTGGGTTCGGGAAGTCTCGGTCACGGGTCCAGTGTCTCGCCCCCGCCGCCCCTACCCGTCCCATCCTCCAGGGGCGCTGCCCCTTCGACCCCGGGCACCTCTTCTGGTCAGCGTGGTGGGGGCTGCTGGGTTGGGCCCTCTCGGGAGATCAGTAGGAGGGCTCGGTCGTCGTTGACGTCCTTTGCCACTGCTTCGATGAGGTGCCAGGCGGCGCCGTGGAAGCCGCCGGCCACGTAGCGGTCGGCCTCGCCGGTGAGGCGGTCTATGCCCTCGACGATGTCGCGGTCGGAGGTTTCGACGAGGCCGTCTGTGAAGAGCATCAGGACGTCGCCGGGGCGGAGGGAGCCCTTTACGGGGTCGAACTGGGCGCCGTCGTAGACGCCCAGGAGGGGGCCCTCGGCGGCCTTCTCCTCCCAGCGGCCGCTGCCCGCGCTCAGTTGCAGGCCCGGGGGATGGCCCGCCGAGTACAGCTCGTAGTCGCCCGAGTCCAGGTCCAGGACCAGGTGGATCGAGGTCGCGAAGCCCTCGTCCCAGTCCTGGCGGAGCAGGTAGCCGTTGGCGGCGGGGAGGAACGCGTGTGGGGGCAGGCTGCCCAGGAGGCCGCCGAAGGCTCCGGAGAGGAGGAGGGCGCGAGAGGCCGCGTCCATGCCCTTGCCCGAGACGTCCGTGAGGACCACCTCGAGCGTGCGGCCGCCGTTCGTGCGGGCCGCGACCACGAAGTCGCCGGAGAAGGACTGGCCGCCAGCCGGGCGCAGGGCCATCTCGCGGTGCCAACCGTGGGGCAGTTGGGGGAGCTTGCTCTGGACCCGGATGCGTTCGCGCAGGTCGAAGAGCATCGTGCCGCCACGTCGCCAGGGCACGCCCACCCGGCTGCGGAACTGGGCGATGAGGAGGCCGAAGAAGCCGCACGCCGCCACGACGAGGACGATGCCCGGGGTGACTCGGGAGGGGCCCTCCGTGTACGGACCCAGCTGCACCGACTCCACGATCAGGGCGGTGGCCGCCGCCGCGTACAGGCCCAGAAGGCTCGCCGGGCGCAGCAGCAGGCCGCCCGCGACGATCGGCAGGACCAGCGCGGCCGGGGAGAACCACACCGGGTTGGCCATCGTCACGGCACAGATCAGCGGGACCGTGAGGAGCAGGCCGGCCAGTGCGATCCAGTCCGAGCCGTCGCCGCGGAAGTAGTCCACGGCGCTTCTGCGCACGCCGACGCGGGCCCGGTGCCACTGCATCTTCAACCGGGCCATGAACGTCTCGGCCACCGTGCGCCGCTCTCGTCCTGCTGCCATTAGTTCGGGACCCTATCCATCGGACCAGCTGCTTGGCACGGGAGGTCCCACTTGTCCCCCGTCCGAGGTTCAACTTCACAGTGAACTTCAAGGAAAGCGCTCTCGCCGCCACCAACGAGAAATTCCCTCGCTCGTCCCGCAATGCCCTGGTAGGCATGATTCATGGCGAAAGACAGTGCGAGCGAGACCGGCCGCCCCGAGCTGCGGGTGCTGCGACAGGACGAGTGGAACATCTGGTACGACGCCCTCATCCGCGCCTTCGGCGGGGTCCCGGAGGCGGCCGAGGAGCGGGAGTTGTGGAACTCGCTCACCGAGATCGACCGTTCCCTGGGCGCCTGGGACGGGGACGCGTGCGTGGGGACGGCGGGCGCGTTCAGCTTCCGGCTCACCGTGCCCGGTGGCGCTTCCGTCCCCGCCGCCGGTGTGACGATGGTCAGCGTCGCCGCCACGCATCGCCGGCGCGGCGTCCTGACCTCGATGATGCGGCGACAGCTGGACGACGTGCGGGAATGGGGCTGGCCGCTGGCCGTCCTGACCGCCTCCGAGCCGGAGATCTACGGCCGGTTCGGCTACGGCGTCGGCAGCTTCCAGGTGAGCACCGAGATCGACACGACCCGCGTCCGGCTGTCCGTGCCGCCCGGCACCGATGACGTACGGCTGCGCTACGCCGTACCGGCCGACGTCCTCGACGTCTGCGAGGCCGTGTACGCGCGCAAGGTGGCCGACCGGCCCGGAATGCTCGCCCGGCTGCCCGGCTGGGAGCGGCTCGGGGTGCTCGACCCGGAGAGCGAGCGGGAAGGGGCGTCGCCGCTGCAGTGTGTGCTGGCGGAGCGGGACGGCGAGGTGGTCGGGTACGCGCGCTTCCACGTCAAGCCGGAGTGGGACGGCAGCGGGCCCAAGGGCGCCGTGCGGCTGCGGGACGTACAGGCCCTCGACCCGGTGGCGCAGGCCGCGCTGTGGCGGTTCCTGTTCGGCATCGACCTGACGTCCACGGTGAAGGCGTACGCACGGCCCGTGGACGAGGCGTGGCAGCACCAGGTCTCCGACATTCGGCGGTGTGCGGTGCGGGTGCGGGACGCGTTGCATGTGCGGCTGGTGGATGTCGGGGCCGCGTTGTCGGCGCGGACGTATCAGGCGCCGGTGGATGTGGTGTTCGAGGTGGAGGACGCCTTCTGCCCTTGGAACGCGGGGCGTTGGCGGTTGTCCGGGGATGCCAAGGGTGCGTCGTGCGAGCGTACGACCGACGCGGTCGATCTCTCCCTGTCCGTACGGGAGTTGGGGGCGGCCTACCTCGGCGGGGTGAGCCTTGCGGCGCTGGGGTCGGCCGGGCGGGTGCGGGAGGTTCGGCAGGGGGCGTTGGCGGAGGCGTCGGTGGGGTTCGCGTCTGCCGTGGCGCCCTGGTTGCCGCACGGGTTCTGACGCGTGGGTTGACGCGCGGTCGGCTCGCCTACGGCATCTGGCAGTTCGGGCACCAGAAGAGGTTGCGGGCGGCGAGGTCTGCGGTGCGGATCTCGGCGTCGCAGATGTGGCAGGAGAGGTTGGCCCGGCGGTAGACGTAGACCTCGCCACCGTGGTCGTCGACGCGGGGTGGGCGGCCCATCGCCTCCGGGGTGTGCTCGGGGCGGACCGTGTCGATGCGGTTGTTGCGGACGCCCTCGCGCATGAGGTCGACCAGGTCCGTCCAGATGGTGTTCCACTGGGCGGGGGTGATGTCCTTGCCGGCGCGGTACGGGTCGATGCGGTGCCGGAAGAGGACCTCGGCGCGGTAGACGTTGCCCACGCCCGCGATGACCTTCTGGTCCATGAGCAGGGCGGCGATGGTCGTACGGCTGCGGGAGATGCGCTGGAAGGCGGTGTGCGGGTCGGCGTCGGCGCGGAGGGGGTCGGGGCCGAGGCGGTCGTGTATCGCCTCTTTCTCGGTGTGCGTGATCAGGGCGCAGGTGGTGGGGCCGCGGAGGTCCACGTATGCGGTGCTGTTCGCGAGGCGGAGGCGGACCGTGTCCGTGGGTGGGGGTGCGGGGGTGTCGCCGAAGTTGACCTTGCCGAAGAGGCCCAGGTGGATGTGGATCCAGTCGGCGTCCCGGAAGCGGAGGAAGAGGTGTTTGCCGTGGGCCTCGGTGTGGGTGAGTTCGGCGCCGGTGAGGAGTGCTGCGGCGTCTGAGAACTTGCCCTGGGGGCTGGTGACGTGCGGGGTCGTGCCGAGGAATGCGGCGGCGTAGTCCTGGGCCAGCCGGTGGATGGTGTGCCCCTCAGGCACGGTGGCTCCTTTGTCGTCTGCGGGTGGGTGGGCGGTAGGGGGTTTTCGCCCCCGCCGCCCCTACCCGTCCCATCCCCAGGGGCTGCCGCCCCTTCGACCCCGCCTCCTGGGGGCTACCGCCCCCAGACCCCCGCTATCGGCCCCGAAAGGGCCTCGACCTCAAACGCCGGACCGGCTGAATGACACGGGCCGGCGTTGAGAGGAGACGGCTGCTTACGGGTGGGTGGGGGCCAGTCCACTCAGACGGCCTCCTGCGGGCGAAGTCTGTCCTGAAGTTACTGCTGGGGGTGGTGCGGCGGGATCGGGGGCAGGTCGCCCGTCGTCTCGTAGTCGGCCAGCATGGTGATGCGGCGGGTGTGGCGGTCGTCGCCCGAGTACGGGGTGCCCAGGAAGGTCTCGACGAACTTCGTCGCCTCCTCCTGCGTGTGCATGCGCGCGCCCACCGCGACGACGTTGGCGTTGTTGTGCTGGCGGCCCAGCGCCGCCGTCTCCTCGCTCCAGGCCAGTGCCGCGCGGACGCCCTTGACCTTGTTCGCGGCGATCTGCTCGCCGTTGCCGGAGCCGCCGATCACGATGCCGAGGGAGTCGGGGTCCGCGACCGTCCGCTCCGCCGCGCGGAGGCAGAAGGGCGGGTAGTCGTCCAGGGCGTCGTAGATGTGGGGGCCGCAGTCGACCGGGTCGTGACCGGCTGCTTTGAGCCACTCGACGAGGTGGTTCTTGAGTTCGAAGCCCGCATGGTCGGAGCCGAGATACACGCGCATGGAACGAGTGTGACACGGCTGTTTCAGGGCAGCAGCGCCGGGTGTCGATCGTGTCAACTGTGACGCACGCCATGGAAGCTCAAGAAAACCTCAAGTAACAATCCCGAATCAAAGGTTCCAGAATCCGTTCTCCTCCGATTCACTGGGCCGACTCGTACACCGCACCACTCCCGCTCGTACGAGAACTGCTCCCCACGGCGCAAAGGAAATCCGTTCCATGACTTCGCAGCCGACTCAGACCCAGAAGACGGCCGGATCGGCCGGACCGGCCCCCGGTGGCCACGGCCTGCAGGCCGGGCTCAAGAACCGGCATCTGTCGATGATCGCCATCGGCGGTGTGATCGGCGCCGGGCTCTTCGTCGGGTCCAGTTCCGGCATCGCCACCGCCGGCCCCGGCATCCTCCTCTCCTACGCCCTCGTCGGCACGCTCGTGGTGCTGGTGATGCGGATGCTGGGTGAGATGTCCGCGGCCAACCCGACCTCCGGGTCGTTCTCCGCACACGCCGACCGGGCGCTCGGGCGCTGGGCCGGGTTCTCCATCGGCTGGCTGTACTGGTTCTTCTGGGTCGTCGTGCTGGCGGTCGAGGCGACCGCCGGTGCGGTGATCCTGGAGGGCTGGATCCCGGCCGTACCCCAGTGGGGCTGGGCCCTGATCGTGATGGTGGTGCTGACCGCCACCAACCTCGTCTCCGTCGGCTCCTACGGCGAGTTCGAGTTCTGGTTCGCCGGGATCAAGGTCGTCGCGATCGCCGCGTTCATCATCATCGGCGGGCTGGCCGTGTTCGGCCTGCTGCCGGGCGTCGACAGCGACCAGGCCGGACTCAGCAACCTCACCGAGCACGGCGGCTTCCTGCCCAACGGCGCCGGCGCCATCCTCACCGGTGTGCTGCTGGTCGTCTTCTCCTTCATGGGCAGCGAGATCGCCACCCTGGCCGCCGGTGAGTCCGAGAACCCGCAGCAGGCCGTCACCAAGGCCACCAACAGCATCATCTGGCGAGTGGCCGTCTTCTACCTCGGCTCGATCTTCGTCGTCGTGGCCCTGCTGCCCTGGGACAGCAAGGCGATCGCCAAGGACGGCTCGTACGTCGCCGCCCTCGACTCCCTCGGCATCCCGCACGCCGGTCAGATCATGAACTTCATCGTGCTGACCTCGGTGCTGTCCTGCCTCAACTCCGGCCTCTACACCGCCTCCCGCATGACCTTCTCCCTCGGCCAGCGCGGTGACGCCCCGAAGGCCTTCGGCCGCACGACCGGCAACGGCGTGCCGCGCACGGCGATCCTGGCCTCCGTCGTCTTCGGATTCGTGGCGGTGTTCTTCAACTACGCCTACCCGGACTCCGTCTTCCTCTTCCTCGTCAACTCCTCCGGCGCGGTCGCCCTGTTCGTCTGGCTGGTCATCTGCTTCTCGCAGCTGCGCATGCGCAAGATCATCCAGCGCGAGTCGCCGGAGAAGCTCGTCGTGAAGATGTGGCTGTACCCGTACCTGACCTGGGCGACGGCCGCGCTGATCGTCTTCGTCCTCGGCTACATGCTCACCGACACCGAACACGACGGCCGTAAGACGGTCCTGCTGTCGCTCCTCGTGGCGGCGCTCGTCCTGGTGACCGCCTTCGTGAAGGAGAAGGTCGGCCGTGGGCGCGCGGCGGGTGTCGAGGTGGCCGCCTCGGCCGAACCTCGCGACGAGGTCAAGACCGGCTGACACCGACATACAGCAGCTGAGACCGGCTGACACCGGCTCGTGCCCGTGGAGGGGCGGTGGGGTGCGCATGGCGCCCCGCCGCCCCTCCCTTTGTCTCTCACAGCACCGTGAAGCCGTCTCTCACCTTCTCGTAGGTCTTCAGGGCCTCGGCCTCGATGTCCGGCTGGTACCACGTGTTGATCTGGTACGACTTGCCGTCCACGGTGAAGCCCAGCAGCCGGGCGTGCCAGGGGGCGCCCTGGAGCGTGAAGGTGTACTCCCAGACGACCGCCGGGTGCCCGCGGAACGTCGTCCGCTCCAGACGGATCTTGCGGTACTGCTGCCCCTGCCGGGCGTTCTGCTCCGACTTCTGCCAGGAGTCCATCAAGTCGTCGCGGGCCAGGGACGACTTGGCGGCGAGTTCCTGTTTGGCGTCCGGTGACGTGTAGTGCACCTCCGACCCCGTCTTGACGTCCCGCTGCCAGCCCTCGGGCGGCACCCACGCGAACCCGCCCGCCTCCCGGCGCGCCCCGGGCGGCAGGCTCTGCGGCCTCGACGTGCCCTCGACCGTCGACGAGGGGTCGGCGGAGGGGGTGGATGCGGCCGAGGCGGACGGTGACGAGCCGGCCTCCTTTCCCTCCGGTGACCCGAAGTCGGTCGCCAGGACCACCGCGACGACGGCGCCCGCGGCGGCGACACCCACGGCTACGGCGATACGTCCCGTACGGCGCCGCCCGCGCCGGGGGCCGGCCGGGACCGGGGGGCCGGGGAGCTCGCCGGGCGGCATCGGGGGGTACGACCGTGCGGCGCCGGACATGAGCTCCGGCTCCGGGGCCCGTCGCTCGGTCACCGCTTCGGCACGGGACAGGGAGACGCCGGAGCGGCGGGGAGGTGCGGAGGGAAGTTCGGCGGAGGAGGACGGGGTGGTCGAGGAGGGGGTGGCGGAGGAGGGGGTGGTGGCGGAAGGGGTGGTGGCGGGGGAAGTCACGGAGGGGGAGGTCGCGGAGGGGGAAGTGACGGCTGGGGCCGGCTTGGTGGTGGACGGACGTGGCGGTATCGCGTCGTGTACCGCGTCGTCCGGCTGCCGGGGGTCCCGCGGAGTGAGAGCGGGGGGCTGCTTCAGGAGGGCGGGGGTGGGTGTCTCGCTCGGGAGTGGCTGGGGTGCCGGCGTGGCCGGGGTGGGGGCTGGGGGCGGGGTCGGCCGGGGTTCGGGGATGGGGGCGACCGTTGTTGCGGGATCCGGTGTCGGCTCGGCTGTGTATAGCGGGCTGCCGGTCGGCCCTGGCTCGGGCGTCGTATCCGGTTCGAACCGTGGCTCCGGCTCCTCCCGCGCCTCCACCGACCCCCTGAGTTCCCCCACCACTCCCCCGACCACCGGCCGCAGGGCCGTCTCCAGGTCGTCCAGGCCGGGGCGGCTCTCCGGGTCCTTCTCCAGGAGGGCGGCCAGGATGTCCCGCAACGGGCCGGCCGTCGGCGGGAGTTGGGGTTCCTCGTACAGGACCGCGTGCAGGGTCGCCAGCGTCGTGTCGCGGGAGAACGGGGAGCGGCCGGCCAGGGCCGCGCTCAACGTGGCGCCCAGGGACCAGATGTCGGACGGTGGGCCCTGGGGGCGGCCGGAGACGCGCTCGGGGGCCATGTAGTCGGGTGAGCCGACCAGCATGCCGACCATGGTGAGGGCCTTCGCGTCCTGGATCGCCGCGATGCCGAAGTCCGTCAGGACCACCCGGCCCCGTCCGTTCGCCCCGTCCGCCTCCGCCTTCGCCTCCACCAGGACGTTGCCCGGCTTGATGTCCCGGTGCAGGACGCCGCGGGCGTGCACCTGGCGCAGGGCCGCCACGAGGCCCATGCCGATCCGGGCCGCTTCGCGGGGGTCGAGGGGGCCCTCTTCCGCCATGGTCCGTTCCAGGGAGCGGCCGGCCACCAACTCCATGACGATCCATAGGCGTTCGCCCTCGTCGACCACGTCGTAGACCCGTACGACGTTGGGGTGGTCGATCCTCGCCGTCGCCCG
Source organism: Streptomyces sp. cf386 (assembly GCF_900103585.1). Taxonomy (GTDB): domain Bacteria; phylum Actinomycetota; class Actinomycetes; order Streptomycetales; family Streptomycetaceae; genus Streptomyces. The sequence goes on along the minus strand of NZ_FNHV01000010.1, from coordinate 376,854 downwards.
CGCCTCGCGCAGGGTGCGTTCGCGGCGCGTGCGGGTGTCCTCCGGGTCGAGGCCGTCGATGCGCATTTCCTTGACGGCCACGAGACGGTCGAGTATTTCGTCGACGGCCCGCCACACGCGCCCCATTCCCCCCTGGCCGATACTCTCGACCAATCGGTAGCGCCCCGTCACCAGCAATCCCGGAAGCCCGCCGCTCCTCGTATTTCCCGCGTTCCCCGCGTGCCCCGCGCTTCCCCTGTTTCCCGAATTCCCCGCGTTTCCCGTATTCCCCGGCAATCCACTGCACCCCCCTCGAAGCCGCATCGGACTTCCGCCATTGAAACACAATGGTCACACTTCGCGCCGTACCAGCATAGTGCGGAGAAATCTTGTGGTAGCTCTTCAAGTACTGCGAATTCAGGCGCAGGCAAGGGGGGCGAACATGAGTTCTCGTCGCACGACGGCCATCGCGGGATCGCTGGTCGCGGCATCTTTCTCGGCAGTGCTGATCCTTTCCGCCACGGCCGGCGCGGATGACCAGGGGCCCGGAAGCGACAAGGGGGGAAAGGTCATTGACGAGGCGCCGGCAGGGGTGAAGCTGACCACTGAGCTGCCCGAGAAAATCTCGGTGGACAACGGTTCACAGGAGACCGACATCACCGCCACGGTGAAGAACGAAGGGACCAAGGAGAGCGGAGAGATCAGGCTTTTGGTCGTCGGATTCGACGGCCTCACCGTCAAGAATGTCGAGGGCTGTTCGGCGATCGCGGAAGGCGATCTCCCGGAGGGCTCGAACAGCGGTTTCAGCTGCCCCATCGACAATCTGCCGACCGGTGAGTCGAAGTCGTACGCCGTCGACGCGACGTACGACCTGGGCAAGACCGGCAAGATCTGCCTGCCCGTCCAGACGAGCGACGGCAAGAAGACGTACTGGCAGCAGGGCCCGGTGCCGTTCGGTACGACGAACCCGTCGCCCGACGCCCCGGCCACCCCGCTGCTCCTCGGCACCGACAACACGCCGGTCGCGCCGGGCGCCGACGAGTTGCCCCGGACCGGCCTCGGCCGTGACGTCCTGCCGCTGGGCGCGGCCGGCGCGATGCTGATCGCGGCGGGTGCGGCCGGGCTGTGGTGGTCACAGCGACCGCCGCGGCAGGCGCGGGAGGGCTGAGACGCGAGAAGAGGCTCGCCGGGCTGGTCGCAGTGCGACCCGGCGAGCCTCTTCGGCAGGAACTGCGGCTACGGCGTCAGCGGCCCAGCAGCTTCCAGGTGGTGGGCAGGGCGCCCATCGCCAGGGCGGCCTTCAGGGCGTCGCCGATCAGGAACGGGGTGAGGCCGGCCGCGATGGCGGCGGTGGCCGACATGCCGGTGGCGAGGGCCAGGTAGGGGACGCCGATGGCGTAGATGATCGCCTCGCCCAGCAGCATCGCGCCCGCCGTGCGCAGGGCGGTGCGGTCGGCTCCGCGGCGGGCCAGGGCGCCGACGACGGTGGAGGCGAGGATCATGCCGAGGATGTAGCCGAACGACGGGGCCGCTGCGCCGGAGGTGCCGTCCGCGAACCACGGCACGCCCGCGATGCCCGCCAGCGCGTACAGCGCGAGGGAGAGGAAGCCACGGCCGGCACCGAGGGCCGTGCCGACCAGGAGCACCGCGAGGGTCTGGCCGGTCACCGGCACCGGGGAGCCGGGCACGGGCACGGCGATCTGGGCGGCGAGGCCGGTGAGCGCGGCACCGCCGACGACGAGCGCGATGTCGCGGACTCGGGAAGCCGGGAGCAGGTCGGCGAGGACCTGGCCGGGGCGGGCGGGGGCTGCGGCGGCAGCGGTGCTCATGTGGGGACTCCGCGAGGGTGAGGGCGGTACGGGACGCTGCGACGCTATCCCAGGGTGTTTCGTTCCCTCACCGTCAGTGGTCGACAAAGGCCGGATCGTGGGCTTGGTTGGCTCCGCACAAAGGGTGGGGGTTACACCGGGTACGGGGTGACACCGGTCACTGAGACAAGGACGTCCAGCTCACAGACGTGTTGCCGGTGTGTGAAGAGGCGTCTCGCCCGTCGGTCGCCGTCTGGGCAGCGGTGGGCCGCTTTGCTAGCTTCGAGCGCATGGTCGCCCAGTCCCGGAACTTCTCGTCGCGTCGCCACGTCGACCTGCGACGTGTGGGCGCGGCCGCCTGTCGCCGTCCGGGGTGAGTCGGCCTCAGCACTCCGGTACTCCGGTGCTTCGGTACGACTCGCCCGTCTCAGACGGCGCAGTGTCGGACCGGCCCCGAGGAAGTTCCCATGCCCCGTACCGCGGCAGCACCCACCCCTTCGCCTTCGCTCTCGTCTCCCATCCCGCGTATCGCCGACCGTGACCGGCGCCGGACCAGCGCCAGCGCCGTCCTGCGGTCCGTGCTCGAACACGGGCCGGTCGCGCGCAGCACCATCGCCCGGCTGACCGGGCTGTCGCCGGCGTCGGTGACCGACCACTGTGCCCGCCTCACCGGGCTCGGGCTCATCCGCGAGTCCGCCGTACCCCGGCAGGCCAAGGGCGGCGTCGGCAGACCGCATGTGCCGGTCGACCTGGACGACTCGCGGTTCGTGGTGGGCGCGGTGCATGTGGCCGTGCCGTACACCACCGTGGCGCTGCTCGATCTGCGCGGACGGGTCGTCGCCGAGCGGGAGTTGAGGCACTCGGGGGCCATCGAGCCGTATGACGTCCTGGCCCGGGCCGCCGACGGGCTGGCCGCGCTGCTGGACGGGGCGCCGGGCTGCCGGCCGCTCGGTGTCGGGTTCGCCGCGGGCGGCTGGGTGGACCGGGACTCCGGGACCGTCGTCGCGCATCCGCTGCTGGGCTGGCGCGAGGTGCCGGTGCGGGAGGTGCTCGGTGCGCGCACCGGGCTGCCGGTCCATGTGGACGGGCACGCGCGGGCGTTGGTGAACGCGGAGCGGCTGTTCGGGCGGGCGCGGGGCAGCGGGAGTGTGCTGCATCTGTTCGTCGGCAACGTGGTCGACGCGGCGTTCGCGACGAATGACGAGGTGCATCACGGTCCCCGCTCGCAGGCCGGCGCCATCGCCCATCTTCCGGTGCCGGGCGGCACGGAGACCTGCGACTGCGGGCGGGTCGGCTGCCTGCAGGTCGAGTTGAGCGAGCGGACGTTGTGCCGACGGGCGCGGGAGGCCGGGGTCGTCGACGGGGTGAACCCGATGCATGTCGTGCGTGCGGCGGCGGGCGGCGACCCGGTGGCGGTACGGCTGCTGACCGAGCGGGCGCGGATGACCGGGCGGGCGGTGGGGCTGCTGCTCGATGTACTCAACCCGGAGACGGTCGTCGTCACCGAGCTCGGTGTCCTGAGCCGGGAGGACTGCCTGGACGCGCTGCGCGAAGGGGTGGGGAGCGAGCGGGCGGCGGCCGTCGTGCCGTCGAGTTTCCCGGATTCCGTCCTTGCCATGGCTGGTGGATCGGTGGCACTGGACGTGCTCTACCGGGATCCGTTGGCCGCGTCACCTGAGGCTATTTAATTCAGAAACTCGGAATATTGACAGGGATCACCGATGACCGGGAACATCCTGCTCATGAGCCTGTTCGTGAGCTGTCGCACCCTCTGTTGCTGACACACCGCCACGTGTGAAGCGCTCATTTCCTCCTGCGTGAATTTCCCCCGCCCTGGCTTTTTCCTGCCCGGAATTCCGCATGCAGTCCCATCACTTTGGCTTACGGAGTCCTGCCATGCCGTCTCTGCCTGCCCCGGGCGTCGACCGCCGTCTCTTCCTGACCTCACTGCTCGGCATCACCGCCGCGGCCGCCGGCCTCACCGGCTGCGCCGAAAGCAGCGCCGCCGACGCTGCCGAGGGCGTCTCCACCGCCCCGCTCGCCGCGAAGGTTCCCGCCGGGACCAGCCTGAAGATCGCCTCGTATCAGAACACCCAGCAACTCCAGTTCAAGCTGGCCAAGTTGGGGGATCCGCCATTCACCGTCAGCAGCTGGCTGAATATCGGCGCCGGGCCCGATGTCATCAACGCCTTCCGCGCGGGCTCCCTGGACGTCGCCAACAACGCGGGCATTCCGCCGATCCAGGCGTACTACCAGGGATTCGACGCGAAGATCGTCGCGATCAACATCACCCGCAAGCCCAACTACCTCTTCGCCACCAAGCCCGGCAGCGACATCCGGTCGGTCGCGGACTTCAAGGGCAAGCGGCTCGCCTTCTCGCAGGGCCAGGCGCAGGGCGTCGTCCTGCTGCGGGCGCTGAAGAAGGCCGGGCTGAAGTACGACGAGGTGGAGCTGGTCCCGCTGACCAGCAACCAGTTCCTGACCGCCCTGCAGTCCGGCCAGGTCGACATCGCCCCGCTCGGCAACACCCAGGCGCCCGCCTATCTGGCGCAGTACGAGTCCAAGGGTGCCCGCACCATCACCACCGACGTCGTCGACCTGCTCAACCTGCTGTGGGCGCCGGTCTCCGTGCTGAACGACCCCGCGAAGGCCGCCGCGGTCGCCGCGTACATCCCGTACTGGGCCAAGGGCCAGGTGTGGGCGTACGAGAACCCCGACGCCTGGAACGAGGAGTTCTACGTCAAGACCCAGAACCTGACCCTCGCCCAGGCCGAGGCGATCACCGAGCTCGCCAACAAGCCGCTGTACCCGCCGAGTTGGGACGAGGCCATCAAGTGGGAGCAGGAGACCGCGGATCTGCTCGCGGAGGGCGGCTTCGTGAAGAAGTTCGACGTCGGTGAGCTCTTCGACCATCGCTTCGAGGGCATCGCGGCGAAGTCCGTACCCGCGGAATACCGGAGGTGACCACCGCCATGACCACCACGACCGTGAGTACCGCGGCGCCCCTCGCTCAGGCCGAGCCGGACCAGCGGGTCCGCCGGCGCCGCCGCTCGCTCGCGCCCGGCAAACGCGTCCCGGCCGCCCGCCTCGCCGGGCCCGCCCTCGTCGTCGTCCTGTGGGCCGTCGCCTCCGCCGCCGGGGCACTGGACCCCGGTGCGATCCCGGCGCCCTGGACGGTGGTGGAGACCGGCGCCCACCTGTGGACCGCCGGGACCCTGCCCGCCGACATCCTGACCTCGCTGCAACGCGCCGCCACCGGGTTCGTTCTCGGCCTCACCGCCGGGATCGCCCTCGCGCTGGCCTCCGGGCTCAGCCGGACCGGGGAGGCGCTGATCGACGGGACGGTGAACCTCAACCGGGCGATCCCGACGCTCGGTCTGATCCCGCTGTTCATCCTCTGGCTGGGCATCGGCGAGACCTTCAAGATCGCCATCATCGCGATCGTCGTCTACATCCCGATCTACCTCAACACCCACGCCGCGCTGTCCGGCATCGACAGCCGCTTCGTCGAACTCGCCGAGGTGCAGGGGCTGAACCGCGTCCAGTTCATCCGGCAGATCGTCATCCCCGGCGCGCTGCCCGGCTTCTTCGTGGGACTCCGGCTCGGCGTCACCGGCTCCTGGCTCGGCCTGGTGGTCCTTGAGCAGATCAACGCCACCAGCGGGCTCGGCTACATGATGTTCCAGGCGCAGAACTACGGCCAGACGGACGTCATCCTCGTCGGCCTCGTCGTCTACGGCATCTTCGGCCTGATCTCCGACAGCACGGTCCGCATCATCGAACGGAGGGTGCTGTCGTGGCGCCGCACACTGAGCAGCTGACCCGTCCCGCCGTCCGACTCCGGGGCCTGACCCGGTCCTTCGAGGGCCGTACGGTCCTCGACGGGATCGACCTCGACCTGCCCGCCGGTCAGTTCACCGCGCTGCTGGGTCACAGCGGCTCCGGCAAGAGCACCCTGCTGCGGGCCGTCGCGGGCCTCGACCACGACGTGGTCGGCAGCGGGCAGCTCAGCGCGCCGGAGCGGGTGTCCGTGGTGTTCCAGGACTCGCGGTTGCTGCCGTGGCGGCGGGTCCTGGACAACGTACTCCTCGGCCTTGACGGCAAGGAGGCCGACCGGAAGGGGCGGGAGGCCCTCGAAGAGGTGGGGCTGAAGGGGCGTGAGCGTGCCTGGCCCAATGAGTTGTCGGGGGGCGAGGCGCAGCGGGCGGCGCTGGCGCGGTCGCTGGTGCGTGAGCCTGAGCTGCTGCTGGCCGATGAGCCGTTCGGGGCGTTGGATGCGTTGACCCGGATCCGGATGCATGTCCTGCTCAGGGAGTTGTGGGAGCGGCATCGGCCTTCGGTGCTGCTGGTCACGCATGACGTGGACGAGGCGATCGTGCTCGCGGACCGGGTGCTCGTGCTGGAGCAGGGGCGGATCGGGCTCGACCTCGCCGTCGACCGGCCGCATCCTCGCTCGTACCGGGATCCGTTGCTCGGGGAGTACCGGGAGCGGTTGCTGGCCGCGCTGGGTGTGACGGAGGACGTGGGGTGAGCGTCGGGTGGGTTTCGCCCCCGCCGCCCCTTCCCGTCCCGTCCCTGGGGGCTGCCGCCCCCAGACCCCCGCTTCGGCCCTGAAGGGGCCTCGTCCTCAAACTCCCCCAGAGGGGGGACCCCCAGACGGGCTGAAATGCCCGGACCGGCGCCAGAAAATCACCGCCCCGAAAAATCCCCGTCACCACCTCCGAGCAATCTCCGTCACCGCCTCCACACACAGCCCCCAACGGGCGGGCGGGGGCTAGGGACGGCACGACCTCGTCCTCAGACCCCGGACGGTCTGAATCTGCCCGGACCGGCGCCAGAGAGTCACCGCCCCGCATTCCCCGTCACCGCCCTCGCAACTCCCCCTTCTTCCCAGATCAAGGGACCTCCATGCCCAGACAGCTCCACCTCAACGCCTTCCTCATGAACACCGGCCACCACGAGGCCTCCTGGCGGCTCCCCGAGAGCGACCCGTACGCCCACGTGGACCTGGCCCACTACGTCCACCTGGCCCGTATCGCCGAACGCGGGACCTTCGACTCGCTCTTCCTCGCCGACGGCCCCCAGCTGTGGAGCAACCTCGCCCAGCGCCCCGCCGGTGCCCTGGAGCCGCTCACGCTGCTCACCGCGCTGGCGACGGCCACCGAGCACATCGGGCTGATCGCCACCGCGTCCACCTCCTACAACTCCCCCTACAACCTGGCCCGCAAGTTCGCCTCGCTGGACATCATCAGCGGCGGCCGGGCGGGCTGGAACATCGTCACCACCGCCGGTGCCGAGGCGGCCCGGAACTTCGGGCTGGACGCCGAGCCCGCGCACGCCGAGCGGTACGCCCGGGCCGGCGAGTTCCTGGACGTCGCCCTGAAGCTCTGGGACAGCTGGGAGGACGACGCGATCGTCGCCGACAAGGCGTCCGGCGTGTGGGGCGACGACGCCAAGATCCATCCGCCCCGGCACAGGGGGACGTACTTCAGCGTCGAGGGCGCGCTCAATGTGCCGCGTACGCCTCAGGGTTACCCGCTGCTCGTGCAGGCCGGGTCGAGCGAGGACGGCAAGGGCTTCGCCGCCCGGTACGCGGAGGCGGTGTTCACCGCGCAGCAGACGATCGAGGACGCGCGGGCCTTCTACGCCGATCTCAAGGAACGTACCGCGGCGACCGGCCGCGACCCGGACCACATCAAGGTGCTGCCCGGCATCGTCCCGGTGGTCGGCTCGACGGAGGCCGAGGCGCGGGCGGCCGAGCAGGAGCTGGAGGACCACATCGTGCACGCGCACGGGGTGGGCCGGCTGGAGAGCCTGCTGCAACTGGCGCCCGGGACCCTGGAGTTGGATGCCGAGCTGCCCGCCTCCCTCCCCTCCGAGGATGCCATCGAGGGCGCCAAGAGCCGCTACACGCTCGTGGTGGAGCTGGCCCGGCGCGAGCGGCTCACCGTGCGGCAGCTCATCGGGCGGCTCGGCGGCGGCCGTGGCCACCTCACCTTCGCCGGTACGCCCGAGCAGGTCGCCGACGCCATCGAGACGTGGTTCACGCAGGGCGCCGCCGACGGGTTCAACATCATGCCGCCGGTGCTCCCGTCCGGCCTCGACGCCTTCGTCGACCACGTCGTCCCGATCCTGCGCGCCCGCGGCCTGCTCCGCAGCGAGTACGGCCCGCGCCAGACCCTGCGCGAGCGCTACGGCCTCCCGCGCCCCGCCAACCAGTACGTCAGCCCGTCCGCACCCGCCCTCGTCTGAAAGGACCGCACATGTCTCTCCACTCGTTCGACTCCCTCGACATCCAGAAGGTCACCGCCAACATCGGCGCCCGCGTCTCCGGCATCGACATCTCCGAGCCCCTCGCCGAGGAGCAGGTCGCCGCCCTGCGCGAGGCCCTCAACGTCCACAAGGCCCTCGTCTTCGACGACGTGCACCTGGACGACGCCGGCCACCAGGCCTTCGCCCGCCACTTCGGCGACATCACCACCGCCCACCCGACGGTGTCCGCCGTCGACGGCGCCGCGAACGTGCTGCCCGTGGACAGCGAGCGCGGCCGGGCCAACCACTGGCACACCGACGTCACCTTCGTCCTCAACCCGCCGCAGGCCACCACCCTGCGCAGCATCACGATCCCGCCGTACGGCGGCGAGACCCTGATCGCCAGCTCGGCGGCCGCCTACCGCGACCTGCCGGAGCCGCTGCGGCAGCTGGCCGACACCCTGTGGGCCGAACACACCAACGACTACGACTACGCGGTGCCGGACGAGGAGATCGACGAGGAGAAGGCCGAGCAGCGCGCCGAGTTCACCTCGATCACGTACCGCACGGCCCACCCGGTCGTCCGCGTCCACCCGCTCACCGGTGAGCGCGGGCTGTTCATCGGCGGGTTCGCCCAGCGGATCGTCGGCCTGTCGGTGGGCGAGTCGCGCAAGATCCTGGACCTGCTCCAGTCGTACGTCACCCGGCCCGAGAACATCCTGCGCTGGCGCTGGTCCCCGAACCAGCTGGTCGTCTTCGACAACCGCATCACCCAGCACTACGCCATCGACAACTACGACGGCCTGCCGCGCCGCCTGCACCGGGTGACCGTCGCCGGTGACGTGCCGGTGGGCATCGAGGGCAAGGAGAGCTACTCGATCGAGGGGGACGCGTCGCACTACACGACCGTGGCCACCCCCGTCGCCGCGTGACCTGGGCGTCACGTACAGTGCGGCGAGTGTCCGCATAGTGGGCAGCCTCTCCTTCTGAACGGAGAGGCTGCTCAGACTGTGGGCGTTTTTTGCCCTCTCACGCATTGGACGAGCCGCGCCCATGCAGAACAGTTCCAAGGAGACGACCGCGCAGGCGGACGACGTCTCCCACGGCCAGAATCCCGGCCCGAACCCCGGTCTGAACCACGGCCTCAAGCAGCGCCACCTGTCGATGATCGCCCTCGGCGGTGTCATCGGCGCCGGCCTGTTCGTGGGGTCCGGAGCCGGTATCGCCGCCGCCGGCCCCTCGATCGTCATCGCCTACGTCCTCTCCGGCCTCCTCGTGATGCTGGTGATGCGGATGCTCGGCGAGATGTCGGCCGCGTATCCGTCGTCGGGCTCCTTCTCCGCGCACGCCGAGCGGGCCATCGGGCCCTGGGCGGGCTTCACGGCCGGCTGGTCGTTCTGGGTACTGCTCTGTACGGCCGTCGGCCTGGAGGGCATCGGTGCCGCGAAGATCGTCAGCGGCTGGCTGCCGGGGACGCCGGAGTGGGCGTGGGTGGCCCTGTTCATGGTCGTCTTCTGCGGCGCCAACCTGGCCGCCGTGAAGAACTTCGGCGAGTTCGAGTTCTGGTTCGCCGCACTGAAGGTCGGCGCGATCGCGCTGTTCCTGGTGCTGGGCGGGCTGGCCATCGCGGGCGTCCTGCCGGGCACGGACGCGCCGGGCACGGCCAACCTCACCGGCGAGGGAGGCTTCCTCCCGAACGGCACCGAGGGCCTGATCATCGGCCTGCTGGCCTCGATCTTCGCCTACGGCGGCCTGGAGACGGTCACCATCGCGGCGGCCGAGTCGGAGAACCCGGTCAGTGGCGTGGCGAGCGCGGTGCGCACGGCCATGTGGCGCATCGGCCTCTTCTACATCGGCTCGATGGCGGTCGTCGTCACCCTCGTCCCCTGGGACTCCGAGGAGGTCGTCGAGAAGGGCCCGTACGTCGCCACCCTGGACCACCTGGGCATCCCCGGCGCCGGCCAGCTGATGAACGTCGTGGTCCTGGTGGCCCTCCTGTCCGCGATGAACGCCAATATCTACGGCTCCTCGCGCATCGCGTACTCCCTCGTCCAGCGCGGACAGGGCCCGAAGGCTCTGGGCCGGGTGTCGGGCGGGGTCCCGCGCATCGCGGTCCTGGCCTCCTCCGTCTTCGGTTTCGTGTGCGTGGTGCTGAGCCACTGGCGCCCGGAGGACGTCTTCCCCTGGCTGCTGAACATGATCGGCGCGGTCATCCTCGTCGTCTGGATCTTCATCGCCGTCTCCCAGCTGCGGCTGCGCCGCCGCCTGGAGCGCGAGACGCCGGAGAAGCTGGTCGTGCGGATGTGGGCGTTCCCGGTGCTGACGTGGGTGGCGCTGGCGGGGATGGCGGCGATCTTCGTGTTGATGGCCCGGGAGCCGGACACGCGGGTGCAGCTGTACTCGACCGGGGGGATGACGGTGTTCCTGGCGGTGGTCGGGTACGCGTGGCAGCGGGCACGCGCCAAGGGCTGACGCCCGAGGAATGCCCGAGGAGTGAGGGAAGCCCCCGCGAGGTCGTGACTCGCGGGGGCTTCCTGTTGCCGTTGCCGGGAGTCCGTCAGGCCTTGCGGCCGAGAGCGCCGTGCTGGCCGATCGGCCGGGGGTTCTCGTCGCTCGGCTCCGGGCGCCACAGCGGGACCGAGACGAGGCCGGGCTCCACCAGGTCGAGGCCCTCGAAGTACGCGGCGATCTGGTCGACCGGGCGGAGGAAGTAGGGGACGGCGCCGGTCTCGTTGTAGGCGTCCTGGGCCTGTTCGTAGGCCGGGTCGGTGCCTCGGGAGCCCTCGTTGAGGGAGAGGTAGCTGCCGGAGGGCAGGCCGGCCAGGAGGCGGTGGACGAGGTCGCGGGCCTGGTCGTAGTCGGCGACGTGGCCGAGGATGCCGCTGAGGATCAGGGCCGTGGGGCGGGTGAGGTCGAGGGTGCGGGAGGCCGCCTGAAGGATCTTCTCCGGCTCGTAGAGGCTCAGGTCCTCGTACGCCGTCACGCCCTCGGGGGTCGAGGTGAGCAGCGCGCGGGCGTGCGCCAGGACCAACGGGTCGTTGTCGACGTAGACGATCCTCGACTCGGGGGCGAGGCACTGGGCGACCTCGTGGGTGTTGTCGACGGTCGGGAGCCCGGTGCCGACGTCGAGGAACTGGCGTACGTCCGTCTCCGCGACCAGGTACCGGATGCTGCGGCCCAGGAAGGACCGGCTGCTGCGGGCGATGGTGACGATGCCGGGGAAGACGGCGGTGTAGGCGTCGCCGGCCGCCTCGTCCACGGGGTAGTTGTCCTTGCCGCCCAGCCAGTAGTTCCAGATCCTGGCCGAATGCGGTACCGAGGTGTCGATCTCCGTCATGTGCCCCATGGTGCTACGGCAGGCCGGCCTCGCAAGGCACATTGAGGGAGAGAAGGGCAGCCGACCCGTCGGCCCTTACGAGGAGTTCACTGATCGCGACGTTGCGCAACCGGGGGAACACTCTGCGGTACTCCCCGGCCGGGATCGACAGCAGCGTGCACAGCACCAGCCGGAACAGCGTGTTGTGGGCGACGACGAGGACACGTTCACCCGGGTGGGCCGCGGCGATGCGACGCAGGGCGGCGGCCCCGCGTTCGGCGGCGACGGCAGGGTTCTCCGCGTCCGGGAACGGGTGGGCCACCGGGTCGGCACGGAACGCCTCCGCGGCGGCCGGCTCCTCAGCCGCGAACTCCGCGAGCGTACGTCCCTCCAGCACACCGAAGTCGCATTCCCGCAGCCCCGGTTCGCGCTGCGGGATGAGCCCGAGGGCCCGGCACGCGGGGTCGGCGGTGATGACGGCACGGGAGAGGGGCGAGGTCCAGATCGCCTCGACGGGATGAGCGGCGGCCCACTGCCCGAGAGCCTCGGCCTGGGCAAGGCCGGTGTCGGTCAGAGGCACGTCGCTCACACCGGCGTAGCGGTTCTCGGCGTGCCAGATCGTCTGTCCGTGGCGGGCGAGGAGCAGGGTCGTGCCAGTGGTCATAGCGCGGTCCGGGGGTGTGAGGGGGCGCGGGTCGGGGTCGGGGGCAGTGCGGGCGCGGGGCACTCGCCCACGTCGGCTCGGTCGCCGGGAACGGAACGGGCGCGCGGCCGGGAAGCCCGCCCACGGCCTCCCCGTCGCCGGCATCGGTGCGGGCGTGTGTTCATGAGCCCGCAGTATCCGCGTCCAAGCGCGCATGTGCGTGCGCGGCGACCGTTGGGGGCAGCCAGCCTCGGGTTGTCAGTTCGTCGATCAGGCGGGCGTAGGGCTCGGCGAAGCGGGTCGTGTGGTTGGGGCGGGGGTGCACGGTGGTGGTGATGTGGGCCATGGATTCTGCGGCCTCCGGCAGGTCGGGGGTCGCGCCTGTGCCGTATGCCGCCAACGCGGCCATGCCCAGGGCCGGTTCCGTCTGTTGTGGTACTCGGGCCGGGCGGCCCAGGATGTCGGCGCGCAGTTGGTTCCAGTACGGGCTGCGGGCGGCGCCGCCCGTGAAGGTGAGGGGGCCGTCGAGGGGGGCGCCGAGGTGGTGGAGGTAGTCCAGGCACAGGCGTTCCGTGAGGGCGACGCCCTGGAGGAGCGAGGCCCACAGGTCGGCGTCCGACTCCGGTTCGCCCAGCACAAGCGCGGAGGCCTCCGGGGCCAGGAACGGGAAGCGCTCGCCGGGTGACACCAGGGGGTAGGTGATCGCGCCGGACGGCTCGTACGCGGCGGCCGCCTGGTCCATCGCCGACGGGTCCACGCCCGGGAACGCCGCCGTGAGTACCCCCGCGCCCACACTGGAGGCGCCGCCCGGCAGCCAACTCCCGTCCGGCGCACGGTGGTTGTAGACGACCCCGGTCGGGTCCCGGACCGGCGTCGGGGACGCGCCCTTGAGGACCAGCGTGGTGCCGAGCACCGAGTTCCAGGAGCCGGGGCGCAGGGCGGCGGAGGCGATCTGGGCCGCGCAGCCGTCGGTCATCCCGGCGATGACGGGGGTCCCGGCGGGGATGCCGGTGGCCTCGGCTGCGGACACGGAGACCTCGCCGAGGCGGCTGCCAGGGCGTACGACGTCGGGGATCGCCGTGTCGGGCAGGCCCAGTCGGGGCAGCATGGCAGGCCAGGCGTCGCGCTCCAGGTCGTAGCCGGTCTTGAGGGCGTGGCTGGAGTCGGCCGGGGGCAGCTCGCCGGTGAGGAGGGAGACGACCAGGTCCGGCTGGTGGGTGATCCGGCCCTCGCCGTAGGCCTCGGTCAGCCACAGCGCCTTCGGCAGCGCCCAGGTGTCCTGCACCGCGAGCCCCGCCATCCGCGCCCTCGCCGCCTCGGCGGTCGCCCGCCTGTCGTCGTACATCAGCGCCGGGCTCATCGGCCGCCCCGCCCCGTCCGTCAGCAGCACGGTCCCGGACGTCCCGCACACCGCGAGCCCGCCGACCCGCAACCGAGGCCGCCCGCGCAGAGCGGCGCGGGACGCCGCGCACAGTCCCTCCCACCACTCCCCCGGATCCTGCTCGTGCCGCCCCCCGTCCCGCCGCCCGCCGAGGGGCGCCGAGCCGCTGCCGAGGACGGTGCCGTCCCCGGTGACCAGCAGGACTCGGACACTCTGGGTGCCGAGGTCGATCCCCAGCCATGCGTCGTGCTCCTGCGCCATCCGGACCTCCTTGCCCTGGTGGTTGCTCGCCTCCGGCTCACTCCCGCACATCTCGATCCGTTAACTTCACACTCTGCCCTGAGATTTTCCCCTGCGCGAGGGATTGACGCCCAACTTCCGCCGTTCCACCCTCTGTTAACGAGTCGACTCGCCGTGTTAACCACTCGCACCCGGATGGCCGAACCCCACGTGGAGGTCACGGATGAACACGCACGCGCACGACCGCCGACGGTTCCTGGCGCTGAGCGCCGCCCTGGCAGCCACGCCCCTCCTCTCCGCCTGCGGTGCCGGATTCGGCGGCGACGACAACAAGAGCGACGGCTCGGCGGCGGACGACGTCACCGGCTCCTTCGACTGGAAGCGCGAGAAGGGGACGACCGTCAAGGCGCTGCTCAACAAGCACCCGTACACGGACGCCCTCATCGCGGATCTCACGTCCTTCACCGAGAAGACCGGCATCAAGGTCGAGTACGACGTCTTCCCCGAGGACAACTACTTCGACAAGCTCACCGTCGACCTGTCGAGCGGGCGCGCCTCGTACGACGTCTTCATGCTGGGCGCGTACATGGTCTGGCAGTACGGGCCGCCGGGGTGGCTCGAAGACCTCGGCCCCTGGATGCGCAACTCCTCGGCCACCGGCACCGAATGGGACCAGGCCGACTTCTTCCCGAACCTCCTCCAGGCCGACCAGTGGTCGCTGAAGGCGGGCGCGCCGCTCGGTCAGGGCGGGCAGTACGCGCTGCCGTGGGGCTGGGAGACCAACGTCGTCGCCTACAACACGGACGTCTTCAAGAAGCTCGGCCTCAAGCCCGCCGAGACCTTCGACGAGCTGCGCGAGATCGCGGGTGCCATCAAGGAGAAGGCGCCGGGAGCCGGTTTCGACGGCATGTACGGGATCGCCGTACGGGGATCGAGAAGCTGGGCGACCATCCATCCCGGCTTCATGACCATGTACGCCCGCAACGGGCTCAAGGACTTCACAGTCGAGGGCGGGAAGCTCACACCCGCCATGAACAGCCCCGAGGCCGTCGCCTTCACCGAGGACTGGGCCGGCATGGTCAAGCAGGGCGGGCCGCCGTCCTGGACGTCGTACACCTGGTACCAGTGCTCCAGCGACCTCGGCGCGAAGAAGGCCGGGATGCTGTTCGACGCGGACACGGCCGCCTACTTCCAGGCCGTGGAGGGGGCGAGTCCGGCCTCCGGGAAGATCGCCTTCCATCCCGGGCCGAAGGGACCTGACGGCTCCCTCGCCACCAACATGTGGATCTGGTCGCTCGGCATGAACGCCAAGAGCAAGAAGAAGAGCGCCAGTTGGCTGTTCCTGCAGTGGGCGACCGGCAAGGAGCACCTGCTCAAGGGTGCGATCACGCACAACCACATCGACCCGGTGCGCAAGTCCATCGCCGACGCCGCCGACTACAAGGACAAGATGAGGCACCTCCCGGGCTTCATCGAGACCTTCGAGACCGTCGTCGACCAGACGAAGATCCAGTTCACCCCGCAGGCGCAGTTCTTCGACGCGACCACCAGCTGGGCCGCCGCCCTCCAGGAGATCTACGGCGGTGGCGGCGCCAAGTCGGTGCTCGACGGGCTGGCGGGCGACCTCGCCGACAAGGTGGGCTAGCGCGATGGGATGGCGGCTCGCCCTGCGCCCGTACGTCCTGATCGTCCCCGCCCTCCTGCTGACCTGCGGAATCCTCTATCCCTTCGGGCTCGGCCTCTACTACACGCTGTTCGACTTCTCGGCGAGCAAACCGCAGCCGGACATGGTGCGGTTCGAGAACTACGAGACCGTCTTCACGCAGGAGGCCTTCTGGAACTCGGCGTGGGTGACGGTGTTGTACGCGGTGGGCGCGGCCTTCGTGGAGACCGTGCTGGGCGTGGCCGTCGCCCTGCTGCTGCACCGGTCGTCGATCGTCGGGCGGGTGCTGGAGAAGATCCTCATCCTGCCGCTGATGATCGCGCCGGTGATCGCGGCGATCATCTGGAAGCTGATGCTCCAGCCGTCGGTGGGGGTGATCAACTACCTGCTGAAACCCTTCGGGCTGGGGGGAGTTCAATGGACGGACACCCCCACCGGCGCGCTGCTGTCGTCGATCGCCGTGGACGTATGGGTGTACACCCCGTTCGTGGCGATCCTCGCCCTCGCCGGGCTGCGGTCGCTGCCCACCTCCCCCTTCGAGGCGGCGGCCGTGGACGGTGCGGGCTGGTGGTACACGTTCCGGCGGCTGACGCTGCCGATGCTGTGGCCGTATGTGCTGGTGGCCGTGATCTTCCGGTTCATGGACTCGCTGAAGGTGTTCGACATCATCTACGCCCTGACGGAGGGCGGTCCAGGCGACTCGACCGTCGTCCTCCAGATCCGCGCCTACCTGGAGGCGATCCGCTTCCAGCGGTACTCGTTCGGCATCAGCTACACGATCGTGCTGTGGGCGGTGGTGTATCTCGCCGCGATGGTGCTGGTGAAGCACCTGGGGAAGATCCAGCGGAAGGCGGCCGAGGTGAAATGACCGTCAAAACGACCATCAAAAGGCGCCTGCTGGGGTGGCTGGCCGACGCCGCCCTCATCCTCTACTTCGTCTTCGCGCTGTTCCCCATCGCCTGGATGGTGATCCTGTCGCTGAAGCCCACGAACGAACTCTTCTCCACCTACTTCTCCTTCTCGCCCACCCTCGACGGCTACCGCACGGTCCTCGGCGACAGCGAGGGCATCCCGTTCGTACGGTTCTTCGTCAACAGCCTGGTGGTGTCGGTGGGCGCGGTGGTCCTGTCGCTTCTCGTGGGGCTCCCGGCGGCGTACGCCTCGGCGCGCTGGCGGTTCAAGGGCTCCGAGAACCTGATGTTCACGCTGCTGTCGTTCCGGTTCGCCCCCGAACTCACCGTGATCATCCCGCTGTTCGTGCTCTACCAGAAGCTCGGCCTGTTCGACACGTACGTCGGCATGATCTGGGTCCTCCAGCTGGTCACGCTGCCGCTGATCGTGTGGATCATGCGGTCCTACTTCGCCGACCTGACCCCCGAGCTGGAGCAGGCGGCGCTGCTGGACGGCTACACCCGCAAGCAGGCGTTCGTGAAGGTGGCGCTCCCGCTGGTCAAGCCGGGGGTGGCGGCCGTATCACTGCTCGCCTTCATCTTCGCCTGGAACAACTTCGTCTTCCCGCTCATCCTCACCTCCAACGAGGCCCAGACCGTGACCGTGGGCGCACTGTCCTTCCTCGGCGGGGACCGCCCCAAGTACAACCTCACGGCCGCCGCCGCGCTCGTCTCCGTCGTACCGCCGCTGCTGCTGGCCCTCACCATCCAGCGGTATCTGGTGCGCGGGCTGTCGTTCGGGGCGGTGAAGTCATGAGCACAGCCATGAGCACAGCCATCGCGCTGCGGGGCATCACGAAGACGTACGGAAAGACGACAGCCCTGGACGACCTGGAACTCGACGTCCACGAAGGCGAGTTCTTCTGCCTGCTCGGCCCGTCCGGCGCGGGCAAGACGACCACGCTCAAGACCGTCGCCGGGCTCGAACAGCCCGACTCCGGCACGGTCGAGCTCGACGGCAAGGACATGCGCGGCGTAGAGCCGTACGACCGGGGCGTGGCGATGTGCTTCGAGAGCTACGCCCTCTACCCGCACAAGTCGGCCTACGACAACCTCGCCTCGCCGCTCCGCTCCCCACGCCACCGCCTCCCCGCGGCCCAGGCCCGGGAGCGGATCGGTGAGATCGCCGAACTCCTCGGCATCTCCGCCCTGTTGGACCGGCCGGTAGGCCAACTCTCCAACGGCCAGCGTCAACGCGTCGCCCTCGGCCGCGTCCTGGTCCGCCCGGCCCGCGCCTTCCTCCTCGACGAGCCCCTCTCCCACCTGGACGCCAAGCTGCGCCAGCAGATGCGGGCCGAGCTGAAAGCGATCGGGGCGGTGCGGCGCACGACCACCCTCTACGTCACCCATGACTCCGTCGAGGCGCTGGCGCTCGGCGACCGGATCGGGGTGATCCGGGACGGGCGGATCGTGCAGACGGGGACGCGGGAGGAGATCTGGTACCGGCCGTACGACACGGAGGTCGCCCGGGCCTTCGGACGGCCCAGGATC
The DNA here is from genome assembly GCF_900103585.1 of Streptomyces sp. cf386. GTDB lineage: Bacteria > Actinomycetota > Actinomycetes > Streptomycetales > Streptomycetaceae > Streptomyces. The sequence goes on along the minus strand of NZ_FNHV01000010.1, from coordinate 359,131 downwards.
AACCTGCTCCCCGGGGCCGTCGCACCCGACGGCGGCTTCCGGTCGGCGGACGGCAAGGTCGAGCTGCCGATCCGCGCCGAGGCGGCACCCGGCACTCAGGTGCTGATCGGCGTCCGGCCCCGCGACCTCACCCTCGGCGCGGGCCCCGGTCACGAACTCACCGGCACGGTCTATGTCACCGAGGTGCTCGGCCGGTCCGTCGAGGTCACCGTCCGGCTCGGTGAGCAGCATGTGTCCCTGGTCGCCCCGCGCGGCGACGCGGCCGGCCTTCGTCCCGACGATCCGGTACGGCTGTCGGTCCGGCCTGAGAACCTGCTCCTGTTCGAGGCCGACCGGCCGGAGCGTCCAGGACGAAGGATCGGGCAGTGAACAAGGACCGGGCAGTGAACAACGCACAGCAGGGCCCCGCCGCCCGCCAGGCCGCCATGGCCGAGCAGGTCCTCGCCGACGGGACGGCGACGGCCGCCGAGCTGGCCGAGCGGTTCGGCGTGAGTCTGATGACGATCCACCGGGACCTGGACGAGCTCGAACGGCAGGGAATCGTCAGGAAGTTCAGGGGCGGGGTGACGGCACAGCCGTCCGGGGTCTTCGAGTCGAACGTGCAGTACCGCCTCAAGACCATGCGCGCCGAGAAGGCCGCCGTCGCCGACCGCGCCCTGAAGCTGATCGAGCCCGGCATGGCGATCATGCTGGACGACTCCACCTCCACCCTGGAGATAGCCCGCAGGCTGAGGCTCGGGGAGGTGACCCCGCTGACGGTCGTCACCAACTTCCTGGAGGCCATCAACCTCCTCTCCGACCAGCGCGGCATCCACCTGATGGCCCTGGGCGGCGACTACGACCCGCTCCACTCCTCCTTCCTCGGCGTGTCCTGCGTCGAGGCGATAGGGCAGCTGCGGGTGGACGTCTGCTTCACCTCCACATCGGCCGTGAACGGGGGTTACGCCTACCACCAGGAGCAGCACATCGTGTCGGTGAAGCGGGCCATGCTCGACGCGGCCGCCCGCAACATCCTGCTGATCGACCACACCAAGCTCGCCCGGGTCGCCCTGCACCGGGTGGTCCCCCTCTCCCGCTTCGACCTGCTCCTCGTGGACGACGGGGCGTCGGCGGAGGCGCTGCGGGACCTGGACGAGCACAAGGTCACCTACGAAGTCTGCGCCAGGACAGGTCCTGAGGCACCGACCGTGACGAAGGGCAGCGATGACCGAGCTGGAACTACGTGATCTGCGCAAGACCTATCGCGCGCGGGGCCGCCCGGCCGTGGACGCCGTACGCGGCATCGACCTGACCCTGCGCTCGGGCGAGCTGCTGGGCCTGCTCGGCCCCTCGGGCTGCGGAAAGTCCACCACCCTGCGGATGATCGCCGGCCTGGAGTCGGTGACCGGCGGGGACATCCTGGTCGGCGGTTCATCGGTGATCGCTCGCCCCGCCCAACAGCGCAACATCGGGGTCGCGTTCGAGAACTACGCCCTCTACCCGCCGCTGACGGTGGCGGAGAACCTGGCGTTCGGCCTGAAGGCACGGCGCCGGGCCGACCGAGGCGACGTCGACCGCAAGGTCAAGGAGATCGCCGACCGCGTCGACCTCACCCCCCTCCTCGACGCCCACCCCGCGGGCCTGTCCAGCGGCCAGAAGCAGCGCGTGTCCCTGGCCCGCGCCCTGATCCGCGAACCGGACGTCCTCCTCCTCGACGAACCCCTCTCCCACCTGGACGCGGCCCAGCGCGACACGACCCGCCGCGAACTGAAGCGCATCCAGCGCGACCTGGGCCACACCACCATCCTGGTCACCCACGACCAGGAGGAGGCCCTCTCCCTCGCCGACCGGATCGCCGTGATGAAGGACGGCGTGATCCAGCAGCTCGGCACCCCGTACGAGATCTACGACAGCCCCGCCAATGTCTTCGTCGCGGACTTCGTCGGCGAGCCCGCGATCAACCTCCTCCCCGGCACGGCCACGGACGACGGCCAAGCCCGCCTCTCCGACACCATCCGGATCACGTTGCCGGTGCCGGTGCCGGTGCCGGCCGGCCGGAAGGTGACGGTCGGCATCCGCCCCGAGGACCTGACCCTCACCGGCGAGGACGACGGCCTCGCCGCCCGCGTGGTGGCCCACGAACCCCTCCTGGAGTCCGGCATCGCCACCCTCGCCCTCGACGGCGTCGACAGCCCCCTCGTCGTCCTCACCGACCCCGAGGTCCGCCTCGCCCACGACGACCGCGTCCACGTCACCGCCGACCCCGACCTCACCCATGTCTTCGACGCCGAGACAGGAGACTCCCTGCGATGACCAACGGGAACAGCGTGCGCGTGGTGGCCGCCGGTGACCATTTCATCCTGCCGTCGCTCATCAGAGAGGCACTGGCGCGCCAACTCACCTGCGAAGTGGGCGAATTGCGACTCGGCTGGCCCCTGGAGCCCTTCGGTCCGGTGGCCGAGGTGACGGAGGCGAGCGACGCCGAGGACGAGCTGATCGAGGCGCTGGCGGGTGCGCAGGTGCTGGTCACACAGATGGGCCCGGTGACGGAGCGGGTCCTCGACGCGTGCCCCGACCTGCGGCTGGTGGTCGTCTGCCGGGGCGGCCCGGTGAACGTCAACCTGGACGCCGCCAAACGACACGACGTCCGCGTCTGTTACGCCCCCGGCCGCAACGCCGCCGCCACCGCCGAGTTCACCGTCGGCCTGATGCTGGCGGCCCTGCGCCGCATCCCCCAGGCCCACGACCTCCTGGCCCGGCAGGGCAGTTGGGAAGGGGCGACCTACTACACCTACGAGCACAGCGGCCTGGAGCTGGAGGACCTGCCGGTCGGCTTGGTCGGCTACGGCGCCGTGGGCAGCAGGGTCGCGCGGGCACTGTGCGCGTTCGGCGCGCGGGTCATGGTCCACGACCCGTACGTCCACGGCGAGATCCACGGCCTGCGGGTCGCCTCCCTCGACGAACTCCTGCGCCGCTCCCAGGTGATCACCCTCCACGCCCGCCTCACGGCTGAGACCCGAGGCCTGATCGGCACCCGCGAACTGGCCCTGCTGCCGGAGGGGTCGGTTGTGGTGAACGCGGCGCGGGGGCCGTTGCTGGACGAGGACGCCCTGTGCGACGCGCTGGAGAGCGGGCACGTGTCGGCGGCGGCCCTCGATACGTACGCAAGGGAGCCACTCCCACCGGACTCACGCTTGCACGCCCTGGCCGACCGTGTCGTACTGACCCCGCATCTGGGCGGGGCGAGCCGCGCGGTCGCCGAGAAGGCGGCACGCATCGCCGCCGAAGAGGTGGGCCGCTGGGCTCGTGGGGAGCAGCTGGCGCACTGTCTGACCTGAGCAAGATGGCCGGGTGAGGGGCCGGGTGAGAGCCCACCCACCTCACTGGGCCGACGACACCGGCATGTGGCGCCCCGGAGGCGACCGAGCCCGATATTCGGCACCCCGCTGCAGAAGGCACGTCTCAGCCGACCGAGCGAGAACATGAGGAGCCGCGACATGTACGTCGGTATCGATGTCGGCACATCCACGGTGAAGGCCGCCGCGTTCGACGCCGAGGGCCGCGAACTGGCCGTGGCGTCCCGCCCGGTACGCCTCACCCTGCACGGCGGGTTCGTCGAGCAGGACATGGAGGAGATGTACGGGGCGGTCGTCGCCGTACTCGCCGAGGTGACCTCCCGCGTCCCCGAGCCGATCGAGCTGGCCGGCCTAACCGGCCAGGGCGACGGCGTATGGCTGCTGGACGCCGAAGGCCACCCCGTGCGCCCCGCCGCCTCCTGGATGGACGGCCGCGCACACGAACTGGTCGACCGCTGGCTGGCGGACGGCACGTTCGAGGCGGTGTTCCGGCGGACGGGAAGCGCGATGTTCCCCGGGTGTCCCGGCCCGCTGCTGGCGTGGCTGGACAGCCATGAGCCGAAGGCCCTCGACGCGGCAAAGGCCGCCCTGTACTGCAAGGACATGGTGTTCCAGCGGCTGACGGGCGCGGGCCCGACGACCGACGTGTCGGACGCCTCGATGCCCTTCCTGGACCCGCGTACCCGGACGTACGACAACGGCGTGGTCGAACTCCTGGGGCTGACCCACCGGCGCGGCCTCCTCGCCCCGGTCAGCGACCCGATCGCGACGGCGCACACGCTCGGCGAAGGCCTCCCGCCCGGGACCCGTATCGCGAACGGCCCGTACGACCTCCCGGCCTGCGCACTCGGCGCGGGCGTGACGTCCCCCGGCGACGGTCTGCTCATCGTCGGCACCTGTCTGGCCAGCCTCGTCGCCACCACCGACCTCGATCTGACGGGCGAACCGGCCGGGCTGTACATCAACACCGACCGGCCGGGGCACTGGCTGCGCGCGATGCCCGCGATGGTCGGTACGGCGGCGCTGGACTGGGTGCTGTCGACGACCGGCGTCCGGCACGAGGAGGTAGACGGGCTGCTGGCGGAGACCCCGCCGGGGGCGCACGGCGTACGCGTACTCCCGTACTTCGCCCCCTCCGGCGAGCGCGCCCCCTTCGTCGAACCGCGCCTGCGTGCCGAACTGACCGGCGTCTCCCTGGAGTCGACCCCCGCCGACCTGATCCGGGCGACCTGCGAGGGCATCGGCTACGCCGCCCGGCACTGCCTTCAGGCGGCGGGGCTCACCGGGACGCTGGCGGTGTGCGGCGGCGGTACCCGCAGCCCGGCGTGGATGCGGCTGCTCGCCGACGTCCTGGGGCGTCCGCTCCGGGTCGTCGAGGGCGAGGTGGGTGCGCGGGGCGCGGTGCTGGCGGCGGCCGAGCGGTACGGGGTGGTGCTGGACGCGGAGGTGTGGACGCGGCCGACGGCGGTCGTCGAGCCGGACCCGGGGCGGGCCGCGTACTACGCGAAGGGGTACGAGGAACACCTGGCCCGTCTGACGGAGGCCCGCGGCCGGGCACGACGTATCTGAAGAGCCCTACGAGGAAAGGGAGTTGTATGTACCCGAGACGTAGATCCCTGCTGCTCGCGGCCGCCGGCACCACGGCGGCCGTCGCCGTCCCCACGACCACCGCCGCCGCCGTCCCCGCGACGGCGACCGCCGACTCCCACCCACCGGGCCGCCCGATCGTCATCGGACATCGCGGCGCGGCCGGCTGGCGCCCGGAGCACACGGCGTCCTCGTACACCTACGCCGTGCAGACCGGAGCCGACTGGATCGAACCGGACCTGGTGCCGACCAAGGACCATGTGCTGGTCGTCCGGCACGAGAACGAGATCTCGCAGACGACGGACGTGTCCGCGCACCCGGAGTTCGCGGACCGCCGTACGACGAAGACGGTGGACGGACGGTCGGTGACCGGCTGGTTCACCGAGGACTTCACGCTGGCGGAGCTGAAGACGCTGCGGGCGGTGGAGCGGCTGCCGCTGGTCCGCAACCGCAACACCGTGTTCGACGGCCGGGACCGGGTCCTCACCTTCCAGGAGGTCGTCGACCTGGCGCGCGGACTGTCGAAGACGTACGGCCGGACCGTCGCCGTCTTCCCGGAGACCAAGCACCCGACGTACTTCCGCTCGATCGGCCTGCCGCTGGAGCCGAAGCTGGCGTCCGTGATCCGTCGGGGCCGGCTCGGCCGGCGTGAGTGCGTCGTGCAGTCCTTCGAGCCGACGAGCCTGCAGCGGATCGCGGCCGAGCGTCTGGGGGTACCGCTGTGGCAGGCGCTGGGGACGACCGGTGGGCCGTACGACCTCGTCTCCGCCGGTGATCCGACGACGTACAAGGACATGATGACGCCGGCGGGGCTGGCGCGGATCGCCGCGTACGCGGGGTGGATCGGGCCGGACAAGTCCTCGCTCGTCGGTACGTCCCTGCTCGCGGACGCGCATGCGGCAGGGCTGCGGGTGGGTCCGTACACGTTCCGGGCGGAGAACCAGTTCCTGCCCGCTGAGCTGCGGCGGGGAAGCGGAGCGAACGATTTCGGGGACGCGTTCGCCGAGTACGCGCTGTACTTCGGGATGGGGGTCGACGCGGTGGTGACCGACTTCCCGGATCTGGCGGTGCTGGCGAGGAGGGGTTAGTGATCCGCAGGTGGTGTCCGACCTGCCGGGGCTGGCAGGACTTCCGGCAGCTCAAGCCCGACGAGAAGGCGGCCGTGCGGGAGGAGAAGGGGCCCCGTCACTTCGTGGACAACCTCTGGCGCTGCACCGCGCCGGGCTGCCTCTTCTACCAGACCCACCTGCACGCACGAGGCGGCGGCATCCTCCCCGACAGGTTCCGCGAGGAGGCGGCCGCCGCCACCGAGCCGGAGTGACCCCTACAGGTTGCTGAAGTCCGGGCCCTTGGTACGGGTGCGCTTGATCTCGTAGAAGCCCGGCACGGAGGCCACGGCGAGGGTGCCGTCCCACAGCCGCGCGGCGTCCTCGCCCTTGGGGGCCGGGGTGACGACCGGGCCGAAGAAGGCGATCTGCTCGCCGTCGGCGCCGGGGACGGCGATGACCGGGGTGCCGACCTCCTGGCCGACCTTCTCGATGCCCTCCTTGTGGGAGGCGCGCAGCTCGGCGTCGAACTCGAAGTCCTCCTGGTCGGCGTAGTCGATCAGGTCGGCGGGCAGGCCGGCGTCCGCGAGCGCGGCGGCGATGGCCTCGGTGGTCGGGCCCTCTCCGTTGTTGTGGAAGCGGGTGCCGAGCGCGGTGTAGAGGGGGCCGAGGACGTCGGCGCCGTGCTTCTGCCAGGCGGCGGTCACCACGCGCACCGGCTTCCACGCCTTGGTGGCGAGCATGTCGCGGTATTCCTCGGGGAGGTCGTCCAGCTTGTCCTCGTTCAGCACGGCCAGGCTCATGATGTGCCAGCGGACCTCGATGTCGCGGACCTTCTCCACCTCCAGCACCCAGCGGGAGGTCATCCAGGCCCAGGGGCACAGCGGGTCGAACCAGAAGTCGACGGGGGTCTTCTCCGACATGTCTCTCCTCATGAGGCAAGCGTGTGTCCGCGAAACATGTGGGGGAACGCCGCTGCTCGCCCGACCATTCCCCGGTGCCGTGCGGGAGGGGCGCATGGCAGGATCAGGACTGTCCGCATACTGAACACCACCCCAGGGAGTGCCACCCGTGCCCGGTGAGAATCTGTCCCGTGACGAGGCCCGGGAGCGGGCCGCCCTGCTGTCCGTCGACGGGTACGACGTATCCCTCGACGTGCGTTCCGCCGTCGGCGACGGCGACCCGGAAGGCGCCGCGCCGCGCACCTTCCGCTCGGTCACCACGATCCGCTTCCGCTGCGCCGAGCCCGGCGCCACGAGCTTCGCGGATCTGATCGCGCCGAGCGTGACGGCCGTCTCCCTCAACGGCACGGACCTGGACCCGAGCGAGGTCTTCGACGGCTCGCGGATCATCCTGGAGGACCTGGCCGCCGACAACGAGCTCGTCGTCGACGCCCAGTGCGCCTACTCCCGCACGGGTGAGGGCCTGCACCGCTTCGTCGATCCCGAGGACGGCGAGGTCTACCTCTACACGCAGTACGAGCCGGCCGACTCCCGCCGCGTCTTCGCCAACTTCGAGCAGCCGGACCTCAAGGCGCCGTTCCGCTTCGAGGTGCGGGCGCCCGATGAGTGGACGGTGTGGAGCAACGGGGTCGGTGAACTCGCCGACGGGATGTGGAAGTTCGCCGAGACGAAGCCGATCTCGACGTACATCACGTGTGTCGTGGCGGGCCCGTACCACTACGTCACGGACTCCTACGAGCGCGTCCTCGCCGACGGCACGACGCTGCGGATCCCGCTCGGCGCCATGTGCCGCAAGGGCCTCGCCCCGTACTTCGACTCCGACGACATCTTCCTGGTCACCAAGCAGGGCCTGGACTTCTTCCACGACCACTTCGACTACCCGTACCCCTTCGGGAAGTACGACCAGGCGTTCGTGCCGGAGTACAACCTCGGCGCGATGGAGAACCCGGGTCTGGTGACCTTCCGCGAGGAGTACATCTTCCGCGGCAAGGTGACGCAGACGTCGTACGAGGGCCGGGCCAACGTCATCCTGCACGAGATGGCGCACATGTGGTTCGGCGACCTGGTCACCATGGTGTGGTGGGACGACCTGTGGCTGAAGGAGTCCTTCGCGGACTTCATGGGCACGTTCGCGAACGTCGGCGCGACCCGCTTCAAGGACGCCTGGATCACCTTCGCCAACCGCCGCAAGGCATGGGCGTACCGCGCCGACCAGCTGCCCTCCACGCACCCGATCACGGCGGACATCCGCGACCTGCAGGACGCGAAGCTGAACTTCGACGGCATCACCTACGCCAAGGGTGCCTCCGTCCTGAAGCAGCTGGTGGCGTACGTCGGTCAGGACGCGTTCCTGGAGGGCGCGCGGCGCTACTTCAAGCGGCACGCGTACGGCAACACGCGCCTCGGCGATCTGCTGTCGGTGCTGGAGGAGACCAGCGGCCGGGACATGGGCGCGTGGGCGCGCTCCTGGCTGCAGACGGCGGGCGTGAACTCGCTGACCCCGCAGGTGCTGCTGGACGCGGAGGGCCGGGTCGAGGAGCTGGCGGTGTTGCAGGAGGCCGCCGAGTCGCACCCGGAGCTGCGTCCGCACCGGGTCGCGGTGGGGCTGTACCGGCGGGGCGCGGACGGGGCGTTGGAGCGGTACACGCGGGCCGAGGTGGACGTCGACGGTCCGCGTACGGTCGTGGCGGAGCTGGCGGGCGCCGAGGCGCCGGAGCTGGTGCTGGTCAACGACGACGACCTGACGTACTGCAAGACCCGCTTCGACGGGACGTCGCTGGCGACGCTGCGTTCCGCTCTCGGCACCATGACCGACCCGCTGGCCCGTGCCCTGTGCTGGTCGGCGCTGTGGAACATGACGCGGGACGCGCTGCTGCCGGCGCGGGACTTCGTCGACCTGGTGCTGCGGTTCGCGGGGCGCGAGTCGGACATCGGCGTGCTGCAGATGCTGCACGCGTGGGCTAACTCCTCGCTGGTGCACTACGTGGCGACGGACTGGCGGCCGACCGGTGAGCGGCTGGTCGCCGAGGGCGCGCTGCGGGAGCTGCGGGCCGCCGAGCCGGGCAGCGAGCAGCAGCTGGCGTGGGCGCGGTTCTTCGCGTCGGCGGCGTCGGGTCCGGAGGATCTGGGGCTGCTGCGGGGGCTGCTGGAGGGCACGGAGAAGATCGAGGGGCTGGACGTCGACCAGGAGCTGCGGTGGGCGTTCCTGGGTCCGCTGGCCGCGCACGGGGTCGCCGACGAGTCGGTGCTGGCGGCCGAACTGGCCCGTGACGACACCGCGTCCGGCAAGCGCCACCAGGTGCGCTGCCTCGCCGCGCGGCCCTCCGAGGCGGTGAAGGCGCAGGCGTGGGCGCAGGTCGTCGAGTCCGACGCGCTGTCCAACGCCCTGGTCGAGGCGACCATCGCGGGCTTCACCCAGCCCTCGCAGCGGGAGCTCATCGCGCCGTACGCCGACAAGTACTTCGCGGCGATCGAGCGGGTGTGGGACGAGCGGTCGATCCAGATCGGCATGGACGTGGTCCGGGGGCTGTTCCCGGGGCTCCAGCAGTCGCAGGCCACGTTGGACGCGACGGACGCGTGGCTCACGGCCCACGAGGGCGCGGCTCCGGCGCTGCGGCGGCTGGTGCTGGAGGCGCGGGACGATCTGGCGCGGGGGCTGCGGGGGCAGGCGTGCGACGCGGCGGCTTCCGGATCGGCGTCAACCGCATAAGACCTTTGGCCAACGATCACGGCCCTCCGTGACCGTTACGGAATTCAGGCAATAGCAGCCGTAACCCCTGGTCCAACCCGAACGGACCAGGGGTTTTCCGTGCCTACTCGGCATCCGAACATCCGTCCTTTAGTGCCAGGTTGTCCGTTTTTGTCGACGGGCGTGTAACAGCGGTTAGCGGGCGGATCGGACGCGGGAATCTCCGGGTCATGAACCACAACACCCCGGTCCCCCCGCTCTTCCCCCGCCCCCTGCGCCACCTCTCCGAGGTGCACCGCCGTGTCATGACGACCGCACAGCTGAAGTCCCACGGTGTCCCCGCCGCCGAGACGAACGAGCAGTGCCGTCCCGGCGGCCCCTGGCGGCAGCTCCTCCCCGGCGTCTTCCTGCTCCACCCCGGCCCGCCCACCAGCGAGGAGCGCCTGCACGCGGTGCTGATGTACGCGGCGCGGGAGCGGACGCCCGGGGTGCCGTCCCAGCCGAACGCGGGCGAGGGACACACCGCCCCCGGCTACAGCGAGGTGATGATCACCGGCCTCGCGGCGCTGACGCTGCACGGCTTCTCGGCCACGCCGCCGCTGACCGCGCTGGACACCATCGACGTCCTGGTCCCCCGCATGCGCCGGCTGCGCTCCACGGGCTGCGTCCGCATCCTGCGCACCCCCGCGCTGCCCACCCCGCAGCAGGTGACGGGCCTCCCGGTGGCCCCCGTCCCCCGCGCCCTGGCCGACGCGGTCGCCGAACTGACGGACGCGGGCGCCGTACGCCGCCTGCTCACGGAGGCCGTCCGCGCCGGCCACTGCGAACCTGCGGCGGTGGTACGGGAGTTGAACCAGGCGAAGCTGCTGTCCCGCCCCCACGTCGTGGACGCGGTGGACTCCCTGCTCGCCGAGGGCCGCGCGATCGCCGAGGACCGCCTCTACGAGATGGTCCACGACTACGGGCTCCCCGACCCCGTCTGGAACGTCGACCTGCGCCTGCCCGGCGGCCCGCACCTCGGCGGCCTGGACGCCTACTGGCCGGACCAGGCGGTGGCGGTGGAGCTGGACACCCGGGCTCCACGCCAGGGCCACCGCGAGGACGACGACGCGCTCTGGTCCGAATACGCCCGCAAGCGCGAGCACTTGGAACGGCTGGGCATCACGGTCGTGTACATCACCCCGAAGAAGCTCCGGGACGCGATGGAGCAGCAGGCCGCGGTGGTCCGTACGGCGCTGATGGCGGCGGCGGACCGGGATCCGGCGGCGTATGTCGTGGTGCTGCCGCGGTAGTGACGGACCGCGCGGGCAGCACCAGGAGGGGAGAGGAGGGGCCGCCGGGGCCTGGTGCCGGCGGCCCCTCCTCGTGCCATGGGCGCCTTCGCTAGGTTGTGCGGGATGAGACGTGGATGGCGAGGCGCGTTGGTGGCGTTGTTCCTGCTGCCGCTGCTGTGGGGCTTGGTCACGCTGGCGAGGGGTGCTTCGTCCTACGGCGCCCCGGAGTGCCCCGGCCTCCAACAGGGCGAGGACGGCGAGTCGCACCCCGGCCCCATGCGACGCGGCCACACCTGCGCGGTCTCCTACAGCACCGAAAACGGCCGCTCGACGGGCACGAGGACGTACGACCAGCAGAAGTACGCCCAAGAGCGGGACCGGTCCGGTCTCTACTGGCGGGGCGCCGGTTATGTGGCCTACGGAACAGCGGGGTTGCTGGCCCTGACGGCCACCAGGCTCAGCCGTCGAACTCCGCGATGAGCTCCCCCACCAGCCGCATGCTCCCCAGCACGCTCTCCTGGGACAGCGCCCCCACCTGCTGGAAGCACATGAGCCGGTCGATGCCCAGGTCGGCGTTGGCGCGCAGCTTCTTGCGGACCGTCTCGGGGCTGCCGACGATCAGGGAGTCCTGCTCGGCGAGGGCGTCGTAGACCTCGTCGTCGGGGACCGTCTCGCCCTGCAGGATGCGCCCGATGACCAGCAGCGCGGCGCTGGGGGCGCCCGCCGCCTCGGCTTCCCTCCGCAGGAACTCACCGGCGAGACCGCCGCCGGACGGGTCGGCCATCAGCGCCTTCTCCCGCTCCATGGTCTCCAGGAAGGCGTCGGCGGCCTCGAAGAAGGTGAGAGCGCGGGCCGTGTACCAGCGGCGGCTGCCGCGCCGTCCCGCATGGCCTGCTCGTCGGTCTCCGCGCAGTGCACGAAGGTGAAGAAGGCCACCTGGTCGTTGACGACGGCGCCGACCGGCTCCCGGCATTCCGCCGCGGCGGCCCGGTACAGCCCGACCAGCCTCGCCACCCGGTCCAGCGGCTCCCACAGCGTCGTTCCGAGCACACCGACCCCGCGCCGCCCCGCCTCCTCGAACGACGCCGGGCTGGAGGCCGCCTGCCACAGCGGCGGATGCGGCCGCTGGTGCGGCGCCGGTACGACGGGCACCCCGCCGCTCACCGACGTGTCCCCGGTCCACATCTTCGGTACGACCTCGAAGGCGTCCCGCGTCCGCTCCCGCACCGTCGCCGGGTCGGCCCCGAACAGCCGCCACTCGGGCGGGGTGGACCGGGTGAGCCCTATCTCGGCGCAACCGCCGCTCAACTGGTCCAGCATCGCGGCGCGTTCGGCGATCCGGATGGGGTGGTTGATCTCGCGCGGGGCGAGCACGGCATGTCCGAGGCGGATCCGTGAGGTCCGCTGGGAGAGCGCGGCGAGCAGCAGCTCCGGCGCGGAGGAGAGGCTGAACTCCTCGGCGCCGTGGTGCTCGACCTGCCACCAGCAGCCGTAGCCCGACTCGTCGGCGAGCACCGCCTGTTCGATGGCCTGCTGGATGCGCAGGTGCTGGTGGTCGTCGCCGGGCGGCCAGGGGCGGGGGTTCTGGATCTCGCTGAATATGTCGAGATTCATTGGCCGGTTGCGACCTTTCGCGTCCTTCTGAGCCGTGATGCTTCGAAGGTACGGGCTCGGACCACGAAACGGAGGCAATCACTCCGGTTTACTCGGCCAACGCCACGAGATCCACCCCCGCCGCGCCTCGTCCGGCACGACCGGTGCGTCCGGCCGGGCCGACAGGGCACCGGACTTGGCGTGCCAGTCCTCGAACACCCCGCGCAGCACCGGGTGTTGGGCCTCGACCCGCAGCGAGCGCCGCACAGTGGCCATGACGTCCTCCTTCGTCCCCGCGCACTCCGTCTGCGCGCACTCCACTGATGACTCGGACGACTCGAAAGTAGCCAGCAATGGCTCGCTGCTACCGTCCAATGGCATGCGGGTATCACAGACCAATCTGGCCGGCGATCTCCTGCTCCACCTGGAACGGTCCGGCGACGGCCCCCTGCACGAGCGGGTGAAGCGGGCCCTGCGTGCGGCCATCAGGGAGGGGCGTATCGAGGTCGGCACCGCCCTGCCGCCCAGCCGGCAGCTCGCCGCCGACCTCGGCTGTTCACGCTGGGCGGTGACCGAGGCGTACGGCCAGCTCATCGCCGAGGGGTATCTGGAGGCGCAGACCGGCTCCGCCACCCGGGTGCGCTGGTCGAACGCACCGGACACGGGCTCCGGACGTCCCGCGTCCCGGCAGGCTCCCGCGGTCCGCTTCGACCTCGGCCCCGGGCTGCCGGACCTGCGCGCGTTTCCGCGTCGCCGGTGGGCCGAAGCGGTACGGGAGCAGGCGGCCACCGCGGAGTTCGCCGAGTTCGGGTATCCGCCGCCCGGCGGTCACCCCCGGCTCAGGCGGCTCCTCGTCGCGTATCTGGGGCGCTCCCGCGGTGTCTCGGCGAACCCGCAGGACGTGACGGTGTGCACGAGCGTGACCGACGGAATGCGGCGCATGTGCCAGGCCCTGCGCGCCGACGGCATCACCGCGGTCGGCTGCGAGGAACCGGGCTGGACCCGGCTGCGCGAGGTGATCGGCGCCGCGGGCCTGGAGCCGGTGCCGGTCCGCACGGACGGCGGCGGTCTGCGCGTCGACGACCTCGCCGGGCACCCGGGCCTGCGGGCCGTACTGACCACCCCGGCGCACCAGTTCCCGCTGGGCACCGTGCTCGCCCCCGAGCGACGCGCGGCCCTGCTGCGGTGGGCTCGTCAGGTGGACGGCGTCGTCCTGGAGGACGACTATGACGCGGAGTTCCGCTACGACCGCCGCCCGGTCGCGGCCTTGCAGGGCATGGACCCGTCCCGGGTCGTGCTGTTCAAGTCGCTCAGCAAGATCCTGTCGCCGGCGCTCGGCATCGGCTGGATCGTGGCACCGGCACGCTGGACCCGCCATCTGTACCTGGCCGACCAGACGGCGATCCAGCCCCCGACCCTCGACCAGCTCGCCTTCGCCGCGCTGCTGGAGTCGGGTGCCTACGACCGCCACCTGAGGGCCTGCCGGAAGCGGTACCGCGACCGCCGCGACGCCCTCGTCCGAGCGCTCGCCCATGAACTCCCCGGCGCCCCGGTCTCCGGCATCGCGGCCGGTCTCCATCTCCTGCTGCGCCTGCCCGGCACCGTGGACCCCGCGGCCGTGGTCGCCGCGGCGGCCACCCGATCCGTGCGCGTGGCCGACCTCGCCGCCTATCACGCCACCGAGGACCACGCCGACCACGGCCTGGTCCTCGGCTACGGCAACCTCGCCGACGGCGTGCTGGGCGACGCGATCCGGCGTCTCCGGGAGGCGGTGGAGGAGTGCGGCTAGGGCACCCTCGACGCCGGGTCAGCCGATCAGCCGCGAAGACGCGGTACGGACATCACGTCGCCCGAACCAACCCCGTGCGCCTTGCCCGAGCCCGCTCGGTCACCGGCCGTCGCCGGCGCCTTGCCGCAGAACTCCGCCTCGATCACGGCATCGGTGTCCCCCGTCCAGTCCCCGTTGAAGTTGAAGGCGAGGGAGTGGCGGCCGTCCGCCGTCGTCACCGCCTCCGACGTCGAGCCGTGGATACCGCCGCCATGGCCCCAGACCGTGACGCCGCAGCTCAGCTTGCGTTCGATCAGGCCGAGGCCGTAACCCGCGTTCGGGATGGCGTCGACCTTGATCGTGGACTTCATCTCGGAGAGCTGCTTCGCGGGGAGGAGCCTGCCCTTCAGCAGGGCCGAGTAGAAGCGGTTCAGATCGGCGGAGTCGGCGATCATGTCGCCCGCACCGGCGGCCAGGGAGGGGTTGAGCTCCGTGACGTCGTACGTCGGCCCGGTGGTCGTCTCGGCGAGCTTGCCGTAGGCGCGGCTGCTCGGTTTCGGGAGCTTCGGGTAGGTGCCGGGGACGAGCGTGGCGCGCAGGTGCAGGGGCTCGACGATCCGGTGGCGGATCTCGTCCGCGTACGGGTTGCCCGAGACGCTTTCGATGACCATCGCGGCCAGGGTGTAGTTGGTGTTCGAGTAGTTCCAGGACGTGCCCGGGGCGAAGTCCGGCTGGTGCCCCATGGCGATATCCACCAGCTCCTCGGGAGACCGCGTGTCGAAGCGGTGCTCAAAGAAGCCGTCCTTCAGGAAGTACGTCCGGCCGAAGTCGTCGTCCGCGGTGAAGTTGAAGATGCCGCTGGTGTGGTTGAGGAGCTGGCGGACGGTGATGCGGCCGCCGTCGTGGCCGTTGCCCCGCACCACCCCCGGCAGCCACTTCTCCACCGTGTCGTCCAGCGACAACCTGCCCTCCGCCTCCAGTTGGAGCAGCACCGTGGCGACGAACGTCTTGGTGATGCTGCCGACCCGGTAGCGGTCGTCCGCCGAACGCGGCTTCCCGGTCTTGAGGTTGCCGACGCCCGCCGTCGCCGACCACCCGCCGCGCCCGTCCTTCGCGGTCACCGTCACGCCGGGGACCCCGTCCTCGACGGCGGCCGCGATGGCCTTGCGCGTCGCCGTGTGGTCGGTTCCGGCGGGCGCCGCCGCCAGCGCGGGAGCCGCGAGGGCGACGGACAACGCCACCGCCGTCGCCGCCACCAGGGCCGTGCGGGCCGTACGTACGCTCATGTCTCTCCCCCTTCCGCCCGCTCACGTCGAGCGGGGTCGGGGGGAGAGACCCGGGGTGCGGGTGCGGAGGTTGATGCCCTGTGCGGTGGTTGACCCTGTTTCAGCCAGGTCGTACCGAGGAGGAGCGGAGTCGGCGCCGTCAGTCCTCTTCCTCGTCGCCCGCCTCGTCGTGGTGGATGTGGATGTCGCCGTTGGCGGCGGCGTAGACGGTGCCGTCATCCTTGGCCGTGTTGGTCTGGTCCGTCCGGGTCGTCTCGGCGGGCTGGGTCACCTTGACGCGGATGTTGTCGCCGGCCACGACGGGGCCGGAGGCGTTGCCGCCAATGTGGATCTCGTTGTGGCTGGGGGGCTTGTGGGTCATGGGTGGGGCTCCTCGGGTGGGGACGGGTGAAGGGAACGTTCGGCTATGACACGCGGGTCAGGGTGAACGGCGTGCAGGTGTAGCACGTCACCGTGTCGTCGATGGCGGAGGCCATCTCGCGGGTGACCTCGGCGGTGTCGCCGTCCGGGCCGATGGTGATCGTCGTACGGACCTCGCCAAGAACAGCTCCGCATGAGCCACTGGACATGTCGTACGCCGGCGCCGTGGTGCTATAGGTGTCGCCGCTGCCGGTGAATTCCGCGGTGATCGTGTTTCCGCAGATGTCCTGCGTGGTCGCTGTGTAGCTTCCGGGTCCCGCTTCGACGAATTCGATCCCTCCGCCTTCGCTGCTCTCCCACACTCCCGCCAGGCCGGTCGGTTCCGACTCGACGGGGGCCGGGTCCACGGGATCCGGGGTGTGGTCGAGACCCAGATCCGGCGCGGTGGCGGCGACGGCCGGAGTGTCCGTGGCAGGGTCCGACGAGTTCTGGTTCTGCTCGATGGCGACGGCTCCGATGGCGATGGCGGCGATCACCGCGGCCACCTTGAGGGCCGCGGCGACTCCGGTTCCAGCCGCCGCTCCCCCTCCGGAGGAGGCGACAACGCTGCCGCCTTCCATCAGGCCGGGCGGCGGTGCTCCCACCGCATGGGACGCGGCCGTTCCGGTATCGACAGGCATGCCGGTTCCCGGCGGGGTCACGCTCTGTACCGGCGTCAGGTCCGGCACCGCGGAGTTCACGTCCGGCACGGGCCCCGGATCAGGCACAAGAGACCCGCTCACGTCCTGCACAGGCGTCGGGTCGACCCCGGAAGAACCCACATCCTGTACCGACGTCGGGTCGCCCCCCGAAGAGCTCCCATCCAACCCAGGCGTCGAATCACCCCCCGGCGGCGAGCTGCTCACATCCGCCGACCCACCCACATCGCCCTGCGCCGACGCCCCCGGCCCCCCTCCAGAAGGCGACAGCGCCTGCTCCGGAACATACTGCTGGGCCACCGACGCCGCCTCCGCCCCCTGCGTATCACCCAACTGCCGCCACAGGACCCCCGCCTGCACCAACAGCACCCCCGCAAGCACCCGGTTGCCGGTCAGGATGTTCCGGATGCCCCGCTCATGCGTGAAGTACGCCTCGGCCTGGCGGTCCCCCGCCCGCTGCGCGGCCGGCAGTCCCTGGTCGAGCAGACGCCCCCAGACACCGAAGCGCAGGGAGCGGGCGAGGGCGGGGGAGGCGGCCCGGACGACCTGGACCGCCAGGTCGGCCCGCCCGGAACCCTCGGCGAGTTCCGCCACCACCTCCAACGCACGGGCGTGATCGGCGACTTGGACCGCCGGAGTCGTCGACCGTGCCGCCCACTCCGCGAAGTAAGTGCACAGCCGCTCCAGCGAGTACGGCACCAGGCCCTCACGTTGCCGCAGCGCCGGAACGACGTCCGTGGCCACGCGATAGCCCAGCTCCGTCTCCTGGGCCAGGCCCAGCCTCGCCAGTCCCTCGCACAGCACCGCCGGATCCGAGGTCTCGCTCAACTCGCCGATGTGCACCGGCGCGAGCTCGGCGTCGCCGAGGGTCGCCAGGAGGTGCAGGGCGCGCAGCGAGGGGCCGTCGAGCCGGTCGAACAGCGGGGGCAGCAGGTCCCGTACCGCGCCGGGCTTGGGCAGTACGGCCTCGCCCGACGGGTCCAGCCGGGCCACGGCCGCCGCGCGCAGCAGCAACAGCGGCGTGCCGGACGCGGTCTCCCACAACGCGGCGGCCGTCTCCTGTTCGCCCGCCTCGGCGACGGGACGGCCCAGTTCCCGGGCGAGCAACTCCGTCGCGGCGTCCCGGTCGATGCCCTGGAGCCGCTGCGCCCTGCCGTCGGAGCCCAGCAGCGAACTCTCCCGCGCGGCGAAGACGAAGGTCGCGTCCGGGGCGGCGTCCATGACCATGCGCAGTTGTTCCGCGGTGTAGTCGGCGTTGTCGACGTACACCGTCACCTCCATGCCCGCCATGAGGCGGCGCAGTTCGGTGGGGGACGGGGCGTAGCCATGGGTCTCGTGGCAGGCCTCGAAGATGTCCTGGGCCAGGTCCTCGGGCTCGCGCCGGGCGGCGTCGAGGAACAGCTTCCCGTGGGGTCCCGCACCGAGCGTGCGGGCCGCGTGCCGCAGCAGCGCGCTCTTGCCGACGCCGGGTGATCCCCACAGCTGCACCGTGTCGCCGCCCCGGAGCGCGGCGTCCAGCGACGCCAGGTCGGCGGCCCGGCCGAGCGGGGCGCTCTGCCGCCGCGGGGGCAGCTCGACCCGTTCGCGGCGCCTCGGCTGCGGCCGCTCGCCCTCCACCAGCACGTTCACCGTGGAGCCGTGCTGCGCGCCGATGTACGCGATGTGGTTCCCGGCGATCACCGGGGCGGTGGCGTCCCCACCGATGGTGATCCGATTGCCCGTCTGCCCCGTCTGCCCCGTCTGCTGACTGCCGGTTTGGTCGTTGTCGTCTTCGTCGATGCTCGCCATGGCTACCCCGTTGTCGTGATCGCTCCCTTGGTGCAGGCGTCACGCTAGCCACGGGCTCACACGGCTCCACCATCAAAATACGGTTTTCACCACAAGGGAGTTCGTGGGCAAGGGAGTCACGGATCGGGGTACGCGATCGACCTCAGCCGAGCCAGGCCCTCGACCCGGACGGAGCGGTACCCCGTGGCGACGACTCCCTCCTCCCGCAGCCTGCGCAGCGCCTTCTGCACGCTGGGCTCGGACGCACCCGCCAGGGTCGCGAGTTCGGGCTGCGTGATCGGCCAGCGGATCACCGCGCTGTCGTCGCCGTCCCGTTCGCCGTACGTCATCGCGAGATGGTGCAGCACCCGGGCCAGCCGGGTCGCGGCGTCGCAGCCGATGAAGTTGACGCGGTGAGTGTTGGCGGCCCGCAGCTTGGCCACGACGGACTGGTTGACGGCGTGCGCGATCCGGGGCCGGTCCCGCAGACAGGCGAGGAAGTCCGCCCGGGTCACGGTCTGGGTGACGACGGGCCCGCAGGTGGTCACCGTGGCCGAGCGTGGCTGCCCGTCCAGTGCGGCGAGTTCGCCCAGCAGGTCGCCGCGCATGCGTACGGCCAGCAGGGCCTCGCGGTCGTCGTCGGCGTGACCGGTGACCTTGACCAGGCCGTGGAGCAGGATCAGTACGTGGTCCGTCCGCTCGGCCTCCCACATGAGCACCTGGTCGGCCGGATACGGCACCCGCGTGCCCAGCGTGAGCAGATGGTCGCGGTCGGCCGGACCGAGGCGGCCGAGCAGGCTCGACAGAGGCCAGTCCCGCTCCCCGTCCGGCCGCCCGTTCTCCGCGCGACCGCGCCGTCCGCCGTCCATGACCCCACCTCTCCCCCGGGTCCCTCACTTCACCCGGACCCAGTGTCGCCCCGGGGCCCCGGTCACGTCGGCACACTCACACCGATTGCACGCGCTCTCCCACCGAACCCTGTATTCCTACGAGTTGTCGTCAGCGCACCGGGGGCACAGTGGAGGAGGGGAGCGGCGGCGCGGAGCCCGCACACCCGTGCTCCGCGCCGCACCGCCTCCGCCGCCGAGTCGAAGAAGGGCCGTATGGAAGCACAGTGGGAGTACCGGGCCGTCCTGGCCGTGGACATCGAGAAGTCGTCCGGGCGGGGAAACGTGGCGCTGGTGCGCAACCGTGAGACGCTCCGGACCGTGCTCCGTACGGCGTTGGCGCACAGCGGCATCGACTGGGACGCCTGCGTCCGGGAGGACCTGGGCGACGGTCTGCGCGTGACCGCGCCGGCCGGGACGCGGAAGGCGAGCCTGGTCCACCCGCTCGTCCACGAGCTGGCCGACCTGCTGCGCGACCACAACTCCCGTACCGAGGGCCCGGCCACCCGGATCCGGGTCCGGGTCGCCCTGCACGCCGGAGAGGTCTGCCTCACGCCGACCGGCGAGGTCGCCGGAGTCCCGCTGGAGACCCTGGCCCGGCTGCTCGACGCCCCTCCCGCGCGCAAGGCCCTGGCCGGGGCGCCTCGGACGGTGCCGGTCTCGCTGCTGATGTCGCAGCACTTCTACGACGAGACGGTGCGGCACGGCTACGAGGGCATCGATCCGGCCGCCTTCCACCGGGTCGGCTTCACCTTGAAGGAACTCACCGCCGACGCCTGGCTCCACACCCCCGGGTGGACGCCGGCGCCGGGGCCGGAGGCGCCCGCCGGCAAGCCGGACACCAAGAAGCGTGACCGGTCGCCGAGCGGCAACTCGAAGCAGGTCGGCAGGGCTTCGGGGAACGGTGTCGTCTACGCCACGCAGAACGGCGACATGAACATCCGCGTCGTCAAAGGACCGTGAAGCACCGTGCGGGATCGTGCGAGATCGTGAGGGAGCCCCTGTGAACGACGAACTGACCGTCCTCGCGCAGGCGGGCGCCGCCGCGCTCGTCACGGCGATGGCCACGGACGCCTGGCTGGAGACGAGGGGCGCGATCACCGGGCTGTTCCGCCGTGGCCGCCGGGCCGCGCTGGAGGCCCAGCTCGACGGCAACGCCGAACTGGTACGGGACTCCCCGAGCCCGGACGACGTACGGCGGGCCCTGTTCGGCTACTGGACCCAGGAGCTGGCGGCGCTGCTGCGCGAGGACCCGTCCTGCCGGGACCCGCTCGTCCGCCTGGTCGACGCCTTCGACGCCGCCGACGGCACCCTGGCGGAGGGCCGCCGGGCGCACGCCCTGCGGCAGACGAACACGGCCCGGGACTCCGCGACCGTGTTCGCCGTGCAGCACGGGTCCCAGCACATCCACGGCCGGGAGGCCGGGCCCGCGGAGAGCTGACCATCCCGGCACCCGCGCCCCTGTCAGCCCTTCTTCAGCACCAACTCCGTGTTCCGGTCCTTCCGTTCGCCCGCCAGCGTCGAGCGGGCGCCGGGCGCGTTGAAGGACAGCTCGCGGTAGAGGGCGGCCAGGCCCGTCTGGGAGAGGTCCGTGAAGCTGGTGCGGTGCGGGGCCGAGGACTCGATCAGGGTGGTGAACAGGGAGATCGTGCCGTCCTTGTTGTCCACCACCTCGATGATCCGGGCGAGTTGGGGGAAGTCGACGTGGGAGGCGGTGGAGATCTCCCAGAAGGAGCGGCCGTCCGCGCCGGGGTGCGGCGTGATGACGTTCTTGTGGATGTGGCCGTTCACCCAGGCGAGGACGCCTCGGTGACTGCCCAGCAGCGAGAGCAGCTCGGCGCCGCCGACGCGCCGCTCGCTGGGGCGGGCCGGGTCGCGGCGGAGGTTGTCCATCGTCTCGCTGGTGTGGTGGCTGAAGATGATGGCGTACGAGTCCTTGTTCTCCCGCAGCGTCCGGTCCAGCCACTTGAACTGGGCCGCCCCGATGGACCCTTCGTAGTGGCCGCCCGGGTCGGTGGTGTCGAGGCTGATGCCGATGACGTCCTCGGCGATGCGGAAGCTGTAGTACTGGGTGCCCGCCTCCAGGTTGGCCGTCGAGTAGCCGTGGCCGACCGGGCCGTGGCCCTGGACGGCCGGGTTCAGGTGCGCCTGGACGTACTCCCTGGGCGTGAAGGGCGCCCGGCTCTCGTCCGGCGTGACCGAGCGCATCGAGCGGGCGTGGGCCTTGAGGAAGTCCTTGAAGACGGTGCCCCGCGGGTCCTTGTCCTGCTTGAGGGAGTCCTGGAGCTTCTTGGCGTCCGCGGCGGAGACGTTCATCAGCTTCTTGCCGCCCACCGCGAGGTCGGTCAGGTAGGAGTCGCTGTGCGAGGCGTAGGTGCCGAGCGGCATCGCGTCGTGGTTGCCGACCGTCGAGTACCACGGGATGTTCAGCCCGGGGCTGCGCAGCTCACGGATCGCGGCGTCCAGGAAGCCCTCGATGTGCGGGAAGCCGAGCTGCTTGTCGGCGTCGCGGATGCTGTCGTCGGCCTGCCAGTACAGCTTGAGGCCGCTGTTCTGGACGCCCTCGTAGCGCCGCGGGTCACCGGTGTTCGGGGTGACCCGGCCGCCGCTCATCACCGTCAGGAACCACTCCAGCTCGGACTTGCAGTTGTTGTCCGTGTTGTCGCCGGTGGTCATGGCGAAGTGGAACGGGGCACCGGTGACGGGGCCGCCCCGCAGCGCGTTGAGCCGCTCGACGAGCGCCACCGCGCCCGGCACGGTCAGCGCCTCCTGCGGCCGCCAGGCGTGCACGTCGGTCGAGCGGAGGTACTCCAGCCTCAGCGGGTGCTGGGCGTCGATCAGGTGCAGGTCGGTGAGCTGGACGAAGGCGGCGAGCGCCGTACGCCGGTTCTCGCGCCCCGACTTCGCCGACGCCAGGTTCTCGCGGACGACCCGCTTCCAGCCGGGGCCGTCGCCGAGGCGACGGTAGCCGGAGGTGCCGCGCGGGGCGGCGACGCTCGTGAGCGTGGTGCCCCGGGTGTACGGCGCGAGTGCGACCGGCAGCCTGCGGGAGGCGCCGACGGGGGCCTCGGCGGCGGCGTTGCCCGTGCCGGTGCTCGCCGTACCCGCGGTCTCGGTGGTCGTGGCGGCCTGGCTGTCGGTGGGCCGCAGGGCGTAGCCGACGCCCGCGGAGAGGGTCACCGCCCCGGTGGCGGCGAGCAGGGTGCGGCGGTGGACCCCCAGCGCGGAGCTGGCGACAGAGCGTATGCGCGACATGGCGCGATCTCCCCGAGTGCGAACTGCGTCGGCAGTGGTCACGGGCGATCGCTGACGCGAACGGCCCGCTCACTGTGGATCGTTGGCACCGGGAATGACCTGCGCATGAACATGACGGCAACGCGCAGCGCCGATCACCGTACGTGGATCTTCGCCCACCTTCCGCGTTCACGGCCGCTCCTCGAACGGCCGGGACGCGGTCACTCCGTGTTCATCTTTCGGGGTAGTGAAGCTACTTCCCGAGCTGATCGCCGGGCTATGTGCCGGGCTGGTTCCCGAGCTGATTCCCGGCGGCCTGGATCCGCCCCGCGGCCGGCCGCTCGCGCCACAGCGACAGCCCCTTGTCGACCATCGGGACGCGGATCAGCTCCGGCACCGCGTCCATCGGGTGCCAGGCCGCCATGTCGGTCGAGCCGTTCGCCTCGTAGCGCAGCTCGCCGCCCACGATCCGGGCCTCGTAGACGAGCCGTACGCCGTGATGGTCGACGCTCCGGCCGAAGCGGCCGGGGAAGGTGCGGTGGGAGGAGTCGATCCCGAGCAGTCCGGTGGGTTCGACGGTATAGCCGGTCTCCTCGTCGACCTCCCGCACGACCGTGTCGTAGGGATCCTCGCCGTGCTCCATGCCGCCGCCCGGCAGCACCCACTCGAAACCGCCGCCGGGCGCCGGGGAGCGGGCGAGGAGGAGCTGTCCGTCACGAACGCATATGGCGTAGGCCGCCACCCTCAGCTTCTTGCGCACATACGGACATTAGCGTCCAGGCGTTGTGTCCCGTATGTACTTCATCTCCCCAAAGTCACTAGGGGGTTTTCCCCATCCGTCCATTTCGATTCGGTCAACTCTTCCCAAACATCCTTCCCTTGCATAAAGCTGTGCGGTCGTCCGGTGTCGCATACCGGACGCCTCTTGCTCCTTTACCTACAAGGGATGCCGATGACCCTCACCCCCCAGCGCGATCCGAAGCCGGGCCCGAGACGCGCGGCCCTCATAGCCGTGGCCGCAGGTCTGGTCGCCGCGCTCTCCGCGGCCGGGCCGATACCCATGGCCGTGGCCGCGAACACCGCGCCCGCCGCTTCGGACCCGAGCGTCAAGTCCGCGCACGACAAGCTCGGTTCGAGCGACGCCGACCTGCTCGCCGAGGCCAAGGCCGACGGCGACAAGAACGTCACGATGATGGTCGCGACCGCGCCCGGCCAGACCGAGAAGGTCGCCGAGCAGCTGGACGCGGTCGGCTCTGTGGGCCGTACCTACGACAAGCTCGGCTACGTCCGGGCCACCGTCCCCACCGGCAAGGCCGACAAGGCCATCGCCGCGGCGACGAAGCTCTCCTCGGTGCACGGCATCGACCTGCGCGAGGAGATACCCCTGGACGACCCCGCCGTCGACACGAAGAAGTCGACGGCCGCCGCCACCGCGGCCTCCGCCCCGGACAAGAACACCCCGGCCGAGAACCCGTACAACCCGTCCTTCGAGACCGGCGCCGTCGACTTCGTCGAGGACCACCCGAAGGCGGACGGCCGCGGCATCACCATCGGCATCCTCGACTCCGGCGTCGACCTCGGCCACCCGGCGCTGCAGAAGACCACCACCGGCGAGCGGAAGATAGTCGACTGGGTCACCGCCACCGACCCTCTCCTCGACAGCGACCGCACCTGGCGCCCGATGGTGACCTCCGTCTCCGGGCCCACCTTCACCTACAGCGGCAAGACCTGGACGGCGCCCGCGGGCTCGTACCAGGTGAGCACCTTCCTGGAGTCGTACACCACGGGGGGCGACGCGGCGGGCGACGCCAACCGCGACGGCGACAAGACCGACTCCTGGGGCGTCCTGTACGACGCCGCGAACGGCACGGTCCGGGTCGACCTCAACAACAACAACGACTTCGGTGACGACACCCCGATGAAGCCGTACAAGGACGGCTACCAGATCGGGTACTTCGGCACCGACAACCCGGCCACCGACGTCGCCGAGCGGCAGCCGTTCGTCGTGCAGATCCGCAAGGACGTCCCGATGGACCCGCTGGGCGGGGACTGGGTCGGCCAGAAGCGCGACTTCGTCAACATCGGCGTCATCGAGTCCGAGCACGGCTCGCACGTCGCCGGCATCACCGCCGCCAACGGCCTGTTCGGCGGCGAGATGAACGGCCAGGCGCCGGGCGCGAAGCTCGTCTCCTCCCGTGCCTGCACCTGGACCGGCGGCTGCACCAACGTCGCGCTCACCGAGGGCATGATCGACCTCGTCGTCAACCGCGGCGTCGACATCGTGAACATGTCGATCGGTGGCCTCCCGGCACTGAACGACGGCAACAACGCGCGCGCCGAGCTGTACACCCGGCTCATCGACACCTACGGCGTGCAGCTGGTGATCTCGGCCGGCAACTCCGGCCCCGGCGCCAACACCATCGGCGACCCGGCACTGGCCGCCAAGGTCATCTCGGTCGGCGCGACCATCTCCAAGGAGACCTGGGCCGCCAACTACGGCTCGGTCGTGGAGAAGAAGTACGCGATGATGCCGTTCTCCTCGCGCGGCCCGCGTGAGGACGGCGGCTTCACCCCGACTCTCTCCGCGCCGGGCGCCGCGATCAACACCATCCAGACCTGGCTGCCGGGCGCCCCGGTCGCCGAGTCGGGCTACACGCTGCCGGCCGGCTACGGCATGCTCCAGGGCACCTCGATGGCGTCCCCGCAGGCGGCGGGCGCGTCCGCGCTGCTGCTCAGCGCCGCCAAGCAGAAGGGCATCGACCTGACGCCCGCGAAGCTGCGCACCGCTCTCACCTCGACCGCCGATCACATCAAGGGTGTTCAGGCGTACGAGGAGGGTGCCGGCCTCATCAACATCGAGGACGCCTGGGACTCGATCCGTGACGGCGCCACCGCCCACGAGTACACGGTCAAGGCGCCGGTCGACACCGCGATCGACCAGTTCCTGAAGACGCCGGGCTTCGGCACGGGCGTCTACGACCGCGAGGGCGGCCTGAAGGCCGGGCAGAAGAAGACGTACGACATCACCATCACCCGTACGTCCGGCGCGGACAAGGCGATCCGGCACGAGCTGCACCTGGAGAACAACGCCGGTGACACCTTCCGGATCGTCGGCTCCGACGAGATCAGCCTCGGCCTGAACAAGCCGGTCACCGTGAAGGTCGCCGCCAAGCCGGGCTCGGCGGGCATCAAGAGCGCGATCCTGGAGGTCGACGACCCGCGCACCGAGGGCATCGACAAGCAGATCCTCAACACGGTCGTGGTGTCGGAGCCGCTGAAGTACAGCTACTCGACGTCCGGTTCGGTGCAGCGCAACAGCAACAAGTCGTACTTCGTGACCGTCCCCGAGGGCGCGAAGTCGCTGGAGGTCGCGATCGGCGGGCTGAAGGACAAGAGCCAGACCCGGTTCATCGCCATCCACCCGTACGGCGTCCCGTCGGACAACACGGGCACCCCGTACTGCTACAACAACTACCTCGCCGGCAACGGCTGCAAGCCGGACGTGCGTGCGTACGCCGACCCGCAGCCCGGCGTCTGGGAGATCGAGGTCGAGTCGCGCCGTACGTCGCCGCTGCTCGACAACCCGTACAAGCTGGACGTCACCGTCCTCGGCGCGGCCTTCGACCCGGAGACCGTGACCATCCCCGAGGCCAAGGTCGGCACCCCGGCCGCCGCCTCCTGGAAGGTGACGAACAACTACGCCGCCGTCGACGGCAAGCTGGCCGGCGGCCCGCTCGGCTCCTCGAAGACGGCGCGTCCGACCATCGCCGAGGGCGCCACGCAGACCACCACGGTCGAGGTGCCCGAGGGCGCCACGTCGCTCGACGTCACCATCGGCAACGTCTCCGACGCGGCCGCCGACCTCGACCTGGTCGTCCACGACGCGGCCGGCACCGAGGTGGGCAGCTCCGCCGACGGTGACTCGGAGGAGTCGGTCTCGGTCGCCAACCCGGCCGCCGGGACGTACACCATCGACGTCATCGGCTACTCGGTGCCGGCCGGCTCGACGGCGTACGACTACCTGGACGTGTTCTTCTCCGCCGCGCTCGGCACCGTCACGGTCGACGAGGCGCCGGTGAAGCTCGGCACGGGTGACTCGGCCACGGTCACCGGCAGCGTCACCGCTCAGGCGGCCGCTCCGGAGGGCCGCGAGTTCTTCGGCCAGGTCCAGCTGCTGAACGCGCGCGGCACGGTCGCGGGCGTGGGCAGCGTGAAGATCGAGAAGGTCACGCCGTAGTCAGTGGTACGGCAGTGGGGGCGGGCGTCCGTACGGGCGCCCGCCCTTGTCGTTTCACCGCTCTCAGCAGGTGCGCTCCCGTGCCTCGGGCAGCGAGGCGGTGATCAAGGCCCGCTCGGGGGCGATGTCCTGCTCGCCGACCGCCCAGAAGTCGGGTTGGCGGGCACCCTGGGGGATGCCGATGAGTACCTGGTCGCCCTTGCGCAGGCCTGGCACGAGGTCCTCGTCGACCACGAACGTCAGCTCCCGCTCGCCCTTGTCCGGCTTGTAGTAGCGGGTCATGTCCAGGGTGACGCGCACGGACGCCGCACCGGGGACCTGCTCGACGGAGGTGGCCCGCCCCTCGGCCACCACGCGGGAGCAGGCGAGGTAGTGCGGGCTGCCGAAGTCGGTGTCGCCGGACTGCATGGAGGGGACGGCCTGGTCCGCCTTGCTCGCCCCCGCGTCGGAATCGGCGCCGGACCCGGCCTGGGTCAGCAGCCAGCCCATGCCCGCCAGCACGGACGCGGCGGCGGCCACGGCGAGCGAGCCGAGGGCGACGGTAAAGAACCGGCGCCGGGCGCGGGAGGGCTGTCGTACGGGAACGGGGGCGGGCGAGGGCGCCGGTGGCTCGGCGAGCGCCTGCCCGATGATGTCGAGCTGCTCGCGCAGCAGCGCCACGTCGGCCGCGGCGGAGTCGTGCTCGGCCATGAAGGCGGCGTCCGCCCGGGCCTCGTCGGACAGCGGTTCACCGGTGATCGCGGCCATCAGCGCGTCGGCGCCGCGGCCCTGGTTCTCGGCGGTCATGTCACACCACCTCGTCCTCGTGCAGGCGGGCGCGCAGGGCCCGTACCGCCGTGTGCAGCCTGCTCTTGACCGTGCCCTCCGGGATGCCGAGCTCCTCGGCGATCCCGCGCACCGACAGATCGGCGAAGAAGCGCAGGACGAGGACCTGACGCTGGGCGTCGGGCAGGTCGTCCAGGCCCTGGGCCACGGCGAGGGACAGCAGGCTGGTGTCCTCGCCGGAAGGGTGGACGGCCGGCTGGCGCAGGGAGGCGAGCCGTTCGCCGAGCCGCTCCTGGCGCTTCTTGGCCCGGTGCCAGTCCATGGCGAGGTTGGAGGCGACGACCGCCGCCCACGCCGACACGTCCCGCGGCGCCTCACGCCCGCTCGCGGCACGCTCCAGCAACCGCAGCCGGACCTGCTGTACCCCGTCCAGCAGGTCCGCCTGCGGCACCCCGCCGAGCGCGAGCACCGCCCGCACCCGACGCTCCTGGGCCGCGTCCAGGGGATCGGTGTGATCGACCTCCTGGGCACGGCGGGCCTTTCTGCGCAGCACAAGCCACCCCCTCACCGCGTTTCCTCTACGACGCCGCAGCGCGCGGAAACGTTCGCCCCGGGCGTCGGGAGTTTTTCCGAGGTGTACGTCACACCGCCGCGCGAGTGCAGCACAGCTTGCGGCACGAGGGCCCTGTGGGACGAATTTATGCAGCTCAGCACGGGTGCGGACGGGAGTTCCGGAACCGTCTGGCCGGTCGGGGTGTCCCGGTCCGGGGGTATGAAGCGCAAAGAATTGGACAGGCGGACCAGGGTCGGCCGCATGATGGAAAGGCCGCAGACATGCAAGAACGCCTAGAAGGAGTCGCCGTGAGGGTCGGAATCGTCGGAGCCACCGGTCAGGTCGGCACGGTCATGCGCAGGATCCTCAAGGAGCGCGACTTCCCGGTCACCGAGCTGCGCCTGTTCGCCTCGGCCCGCTCGGCGGGGACGGTCCTGGACGGCGTGACGGTGGAGGATGCGACCACGGCCGACTACTCCGGCCTGGACATCGTGCTGTTCTCGGCGGGCGGCTCGACGTCGAAGGCCCTGGCGCCGAAGGTCGCCGCCCAGGGCGCCGTGGTGATCGACAACTCCTCGGCCTGGCGCCGCGACCCCGAGGTCCCGCTGGTCGTCTCCGAGGTCAACCCGCACGCGATCGCCGACCGCCCCAAGGGCATCATCGCCAACCCGAACTGCACGACGATGGCCGCGATGCCGGTGCTGCGGCCGCTGCACGACGAGGCGGGCCTCGAGGCCCTCGTGGTCGCCACCTACCAGGCCGTCTCCGGTTCCGGTCTGGCCGGCGTGGACGAGCTGTTCGAGCAGGTCAAGAAGGTCGGCGACGACGCGCCCAAGCTGACCCACGACGGCTCGGCGGCGGAGTTCCCGGCGCCGAACAAGTACGTGGCCCCCATCGCGTACAACGTCCTGCCGCTGGCCGGTTCGATCGTCGACGACGGCCTGAACGAGACCGACGAGGAGCAGAAGCTCCGCCACGAGTCCCGCAAGATCCTGGAGATCCCCGAGCTGAAGGTCTCCGGCACCTGTGTGCGGGTCCCGGTCTTCTCCGGCCACTCCCTCCAGGTCAACGCCCGTTTCGCCCGCCCAATCAGCGTGGAGCGCGCCACGGAGCTGCTGGCCGGCGCCCCCGGTGTGGCTCTCAGCGACGTCCCGACCCCGCTCCAGGCGGCCGGCCAGGACCCGTCGTACGTCGGCCGCATCCGCCAGGACGAGACGGTCGAGCACGGCCTCGCCCTCTTCCTCTCCAACGACAACCTCCGCAAGGGCGCCGCGCTGAACGCGGTGCAGATCGCGGAGCTGGTGGCGGCCGAGCTGAAGGGCTGACGCCCGCGCGACCGACCGCGACCGACGGCGAGCGACATAGGGGGCGGGGCACCGGAGAGGTGTCCCGCCCCTTTCGCGTGCTGACCGACGGTTCAGGTACAGGGCTTTCCCTACGGCCGTGTCGTGGGGGCCCTTGGACGTCGCCTCCCGCGCAGGTCCCGTGGAAGGATGGCGCAACCCACACATATCGAGGAGATGACCGCGTGCCTGGCACAAACCTGACTCGCGAAGAGGCGCAGCAGCGGGCGAAGCTGCTCACCGTTGACTCGTACGAGATCGATCTCGACCTCTCCGGCGCGCAGGAGGGCGGCACCTACCGGTCCGTGACCACGGTGCGCTTCGACGCCGCGGAGAACGGCGCCGACTCCTTCATCGACCTCGTGGCCCCGACCGTCCACGAGGTGACCCTCAACGGCGACGCGCTCGACGCGGACGAGGTCTTCAAGGACTCCCGGATCGCGCTGTCCGGACTGTTGGAGGGCCGCAACGTCCTGCGGGTCGTCGCCGACTGCGCGTACACCAACACGGGCGAGGGCCTGCACCGCTTCGTCGACCCGGTCGACCAGCAGGCGTACCTCTACACCCAGTTCGAGGTGCCGGACGCCCGCCGTGTCTTCGCGTCCTTCGAGCAGCCCGACCTGAAGGCGACCTTCCAGTTCACCGTGAAGGCCCCGGAGGGCTGGACGGTCATCTCCAACTCGCCCACCCCGGAGCCCAAGGACAACGTCTGGTCCTTCGAGCCGACGCCGCGCATCTCGACGTACATCACGGCGCTCATCGTCGGCCCGTACCACTCCGTGCACAGCGTCTACGAGAAGGACGGCCAGTCCGTCCCGCTCGGCGTCTACTGCCGTCCCTCGCTCGCCGAGTACCTCGACTCGGACGCCATCTTCGAGGTGACCCGGCAGGGCTTCGAGTGGTTCCAGGAGAAGTTCGACTACGCGTACCCGTTCAAGAAGTACGACCAGCTGTTCGTGCCGGAGTTCAACGCGGGCGCGATGGAGAACGCGGGCGCGGTGACCATCCGCGACCAGTACGTCTTCCGGTCCAAGGTGACGGGCGCGGCGTACGAGGGCCGCGCGGAGACCATCCTGCACGAGCTGGCCCACATGTGGTTCGGCGACCTGGTCACCATGGAGTGGTGGAACGACCTGTGGCTGAACGAGTCGTTCGCCACCTACACCTCCATCGCCTGCCAGGCGTACCACCCCGAGTCGCGCTGGCCGCAGGCGTGGACCACCTTCGCCAACCAGATGAAGACCTGGGCGTACCGCCAGGACCAGCTGCCGTCGACGCACCCGATCATGGCCGAGATCCGCGACCTGGACGACGTGCTCGTCAACTTCGACGGCATCACCTACGCCAAGGGCGCCTCGGTCCTCAAGCAGCTCGTGGCGTACGTCGGCCAGGACGCGTTCTTCCAGGGCGTGCAGGCGTACTTCAAGCGGCACGCGTACGGCAACACGCGCCTGTCCGACCTGCTGGGCGCCCTGGAGGAGACCTCCGGCCGTGACCTGAAGACCTGGTCGAAGCAGTGGCTGGAGACCGCGGGCATCAACATCCTGCGCCCCGAGATCAAGACCGACGCCGGCGGTGTGATCACGTCCTTCGCGATCCGCCAGGAGGCTCCGGCACTGCCGGCCGGCGCGAAGGGCGAGCCGACGCTGCGCCCGCACCGTGTGGCGGTGGGCCTCTACAACTTGGACGCGGCCTCCGGCAAGCTGCTGCGCGCCGAGCGCGTCGAGCTGGACGTGGACGGCGAACTGACCGCCGTACCGCAGCTGTCGGGCAAGCCCCGCCCGGACGTGATCCTCCTCAACGACGACGACCTGTCGTACGCGAAGGTCCGCCTGGACGAGCAGTCGCTGGCCTTCGTGACCGAGCACCTCGGCGACTTCGAGGCCTCGCTCCCCCGGGCCCTGTCCTGGGCGTCCTCCTGGGACATGGCACGCGACGCCGAACTCGCCACCCGCGACTACCTCTCCCTGGTCCTGTCGGGCATCGGCAAGGAGTCCGACATCGGCGTCGTGCAGTCGCTGCAGCGCCAGACGAAGCTGGCGATCGAGCTGTACGCCGCCCCGGCCGCCCGCGAGGCCCTGCTGACCCGCTGGACGGACGCCACGCTGGCCCACCTGCGCGCGGCGGAGGCGGGCAGCGACCACCAGCTGGCGTGGGCGCGGGCGTTCGCGGCGACGGCCCGCACGCCGGAGCAGCTGGATCTGCTGGAGGGTCTGCTGGACGGCTCCCAGGAGATCGAGGGGCTGGCCGTGGACACGGAGCTGCGCTGGGCGTTCGTGCAGCGGCTGGCGGCGGTGGGCCGCTTCGACGAGACGGAGATCGCGGGCGAGTACGAGCGGGACAAGACCGCGGCCGGTGAGCGGCACGCCGCCACGGCCCGCGCCGCCCGCCCGACCCCCGAGGCCAAGGCCGAGGCCTGGGCGTCGGTCATCGACTCCGACAAGCTCCCGAACGCCGTGCAGGAGGCGGTGATCTCGGGCTTCGTCCAGACCGACCAGCGCGAACTCCTCGCCCCCTACACGGACAAGTTCTTCGAGGTCGTCAAGGACATCTGGGACTCCCGCTCCCACGAGATCGCCCAGCAGATCGCGATCGGCCTCTACCCGGCGATCCAGGTCTCCGAGGAGACGCTGCGCAAGACGGACGCGTGGCTGTCGTCGGCAGAGCCGAACGCGGCCCTGCGTCGCCTCGTCTCGGAGTCCCGGGCGGGCGTGGAGCGGGCGCTGAAGGCACAGGCCGCGGACGTGGCGGCGGAGCGGTAACGGCCGTCGTACGTACGTCGACAGGGGCGCCCGGTGCCACGGCAGCG
This sequence comes from Streptomyces sp. cf386, assembly GCF_900103585.1. Lineage (GTDB taxonomy): Bacteria > Actinomycetota > Actinomycetes > Streptomycetales > Streptomycetaceae > Streptomyces. The sequence goes on along the minus strand of NZ_FNHV01000010.1, from coordinate 326,938 downwards.
GGCGCCCCTCGTCTGCGCGGGCGGAGCGCGATGTCCGTTTACCGCCGGTGGGCGGGGCCGACGCGCGGGAGGCTGGGGACATGACGACCCACCTGGCACGCCCCATCGAACCGACGGCCCTGAAGGAGTTGCGCTCCGCCGACGACGCGGGGCGCCGCATGGTTCCCGTGACCGACGAGGAGGGCGGGGCGCCCCTGCGCTGCTGCCTGCGCCGCAGCGCGCCCGGCGAACTGATCGCCCTCGTGTCCTACGCTCCGCTGCGCCGCTGGGCGGCCGAGACGGGCGCCGACCCGGGGGCGTACGACGAGCAGGGCCCCGTCTTCATCCACGCCGAGGAGTGCGCGGGGCCCGACGGTGACGCCCTGCCCTTCACGGGCGCCCACCGCACCGTGCGCCGCTACTCGGCCGAGGGGCGCATTCTCGGAGGTCGGCTCGTGGATCCGGGGGACTTCACGGAGGCTCTCGCGGAGGCGTTCACCGACCCGACGGTGGCGCTCGTCCACGTCCGGGCCGTCGAGTACGGCTGCTTCCTGTACGAGGTGCACCGGCCCTGAGAGCCATGGGCTCTGGGTTCCGCCGCGCGGTGCGTCAGCCTCGCGCGGCCTCCCGCAGAGCCCCCAGCACCCTCCCCACCGCGGGCCCGGCCTCACTCCCCCTCCGCACAGCCGCCACCACATGCCGAACCGGCCGCGGCTCCGCCACCTCCCGCATCACCACCCCACCCCGCGCCACGGCGGCCATCCGCGGCACCAACGCCACCCCCATCCCGGCCTCCACCATCGCCAGGATCGCCGTCCACCCGGCCGCCGCATGCCCCTGCCGAGGAGTGAACCCGGCCGCCTCGCACGCCCCCCGCGTGATGTCCGACCACGGCCCGCTGCCGCCGAAGATCCAGTCCTCCCCGGCGAGATCGGCCAGCCGAAGCCCTTCGACATCCGCCAGTTCGTGCCCCGTCGGGAGGGCGACGTCCAGCGGGTCCGCGAGCAGTTCCACCCGCGTGAAGCGCGCGTCCCCGACCGTCGGCGCCTGCGCGGCCAGCGACAGGGCGAGGTCCGCCTCCCCCGCCGCCAGCACCTCGTACGCCTCCCCCGCCTCGGCCTCCCGCACCCGTACGACCACCCCGGGGGACGTCTCCCGCAACGCCCGCACGGCAGGTACGACCAGCGCGGGCACCGCCGTGGAGAAGGCCGCCACCCGCACCTCGCCGACCTCGCCGTGCCGGTAGGCCGCCAACTCGGCGTCCGCCCGCTCCAGTTGCTCGAACACGGCCTCGGCGTGCCGCAGCACCAGCCGCGCCGCGTCCGTGAGCCGCACCCTCCGCCCCTGTGCCTCCAGCAACGGCACCCCGACCTGCTTGGCGAGGTTCGTCAGTTGCTGCGACACGGCCGACGGCGTCATCCGCAGCGCCTCGGCGGTCGCGGTCACGGTCCCCCGCTCCCGCAACGTCCGCAGGATCTGCAGCTTCCGGATGTCCCACTCGACCATGGCGGCAACCTACGTCACCGACGCGCCGCCGCCCCCAGGACGACCCCGCCGAGGATCAGCGCCATGCACAGCACCTGCGGCCCGCCGACCGCCTCGCCGAGGACCGCCCGGGACAGCAGGGCCACGCACACCGGCTGGAGGTAGTAGACGACCCCGGCTCGGCTCGGGCCGACCAGCGCAATCGCCCGGTTCCAGGCGAAGAAGGCGACGGCGGAGGAGGCGATCCCCACGTACAGGATCGGCAGGACGGTGCCGGGCGTCGGGTCGAAGCCGCCCTGCACCGCCAGGCTCACGCCCTGCGCGGGCAGCAGCAGCGCCGCGCCCAGCAGGAAGGTGGTGAACAGGAAGGCCGTGCCGCCGAGTTCGGCGGGCCTGCGCCGCAGCAGGCCGCTGTACGAGGCGAAGCAGCAGGCCGCCGCGATCATCCACAGATCTCCCGCCGCGAAACGGGCCCCGCCCGTGCCTCCCCCGATCAGCAGCACCACGCCCGCGCAGGCCGTCAGCAGTCCCAGCACCCGGCGCGCTCCCAGCCGTACCCCCGCGACCCGCTCGAACACGGCCATCAGAACCGGCGAAGCGGCCATGATCATGCCCATGTTGGCGGCGGGCGTGGTCAACCCTGCCTGGTTGACGAGGGTGTTGTAGGCGGTGACGCCGAAGAGCGAGGCGACGACCAGGTAGCCGAGGTGGCGGCGGATCAACTCCCGCTGCCGCCAGGCCTGTCGAGCGCCGAAGGGAGCCACCGCGGCCAACGCCACCACCCACCTCCAGAACGCCTGCTGCACCGGCGGCACGCTGTCGCCCAGCGCACGGGAGGCGACGAAGCTGCCGGACCAGACGACGGTGGCGAGGGCGGCGAGCGCGATACCGAGGGAGGTCGCCTTGACGAGGGAGGTCGGGGTGGGGGCTGTCCTGGGGAGGACGACGGTCACGGAGGTCCTTTCGCTGGTCGGTGATCGGGGTCGATCTACCGTCGCAGCGCCAGACCGGTCACGTCCATCGAATCTTTTCGGCCCTTATCTTCAGCAGAACTGAAAGGTCGCTGGACCTTGGGGCGCGACCCGATCTGCCCCACCACCGTCGCCCCGAACGCGAGCACCATGCCCGCGAGCTGCACCGGCGTCAGCGCCTGCCCCAGTGCCGCCCAGCCCACCACCGCGGCGGTCAGCGGGGAGAGGGGGCCGAGGAAGGTGACCTGTGTGGCGCTGAGGCGGCCGATGCCGCGGAACCAGAGCCAGTACGCGACCGCCGTGTTCGCCAGCGCCAGGTAGAGGTAGCCGACGGTGGCGCGGCCGTCGAGCGCGGGCGGCGCACCCTCGATCAGGAGGGCGAGCGGCGCGATGAGCAGGCCGCCGGCCGTCAGCTGCCAGCCGGTGAGGGCGAGGGGGCCGACGCCGTCCGGCCGTCCCCACCGCTTGGTCATCACGGTGCCGGCGGACATGGACGCCGCGGAGGCCAGGGCCGCCAGCACGCCGACGACATCGAGCGCACCGGCCGCCTTCAGCACCACGAGGCTGACGCCGAAGGCCGCCACGACGCCGGTGAGCATGTTCCGTACCGTCGGCCGTTGCCCCAGCAGCAGCGCCGAGAGGCCCACGACGAACAGCGGGCCGACCGAGCCGACGACGGCCGCCATACCGCCGGGCAGCCGGTACGCGGAGAGGAAGAGCAGCGGGAAGAAGGCGCCGATGTTCAGCGCGCCCAGCACCGCCGACTTCCACCACCAGGCGCCGCGCGGAAGGACGCGGGCGACGGCGAGCAGCAGCAGACCGGCGGGGAGGGCGCGCATCAGGCCGGTGAACAGGGGGCGGTCCGCCGGCAGGAACTCGGTGGTGACCGCGTAGGTCGTGCCCCAGGAGATGGGGGCGAGGGCGGTGAGGAGGATCAGGGCCGGGCGGGAGGCACCGCCGGCACGGTGGGCACGGTAGGCGGTCATGGGACACACCCTTCAGGTAGGTCAGCGGTAAATTAGCTTAGCGCTAAGCCACTTACCGTCAAGCCACTTTCTTGCAGTCGAGCTTCCGGCGACCGATACTCGGCCCATGAGCGAACGCCCCCAGCGCAAGGACCCCGTCGACGCGATCGTCGACCAGTGGGCGGCCGTGCGCCCCGACCTCGACACCAAGGCGATGGAGGTCTTCGGGCGGATCTTCCGCCTCTCCCGCACGATGGGCGACCGGATGGAGAAGGCGTACGCACCCCACGGCATCTCCCGCGGTGAGTTCGACGTCCTGGCGACCCTGCGCCGCTCCGGCGACCCCTACACGCTCTCGCCCCGCCAGCTCTCGGCGACGCTGATGCTCACCACCGGAGGCATGACCGGCCGCCTCGACAAGCTGGAACGGGCCGGCCTGCTGCGCCGCTCCCCCGATCCGCACGACCGCCGCGGCCTGCACGTCACCCTCACCGAGAAGGGGCTGACCCTCATCGACGAGGCGGTCGGCGCGGGCCTCACCGCCCAGACGGAGGCCCTGTCAGCCCTCGACGACGCACAGGCCGACCAACTGGCCGACCTGTTGCGGGAGTTGCTCGCGGGGACGCCCGAGCAGCGGTAGGCGGGGCTCCCCTCACCCCAGGTGAGCGGCGAGCGCCGCTTCGACCGCCGCCGCGTCCGTCACGTCCGCCGCCCACGCCACGTATCCGTCGGGCCGCACCAGCACGGTCGTACGGCGGTCGCCCGCCCAGCGCTCGACGGCCAGCCGGTCCTCGCGGGCGCCCCGGCTGCCGCAAGCCTCGGCCTCGTCCGCCTTCGGCGTGATCAGCACGAACCGTCCGCCGCGCAGGGCCTCGTAGAGGCGGCTGCCGTCGGCGAGTGTGACGTCGGGGGCGCGGGTGCCGGTGAGGCGGTGGGCGCCGCGGGGAGCCGGGTACCGGTAGCCGATGCCGGAGATCTGGGCCAGGGCCTTCGTCCGGGCGGGCCCGGCCATGGCGGCGAAGGCGGAGACGAGGGCGCGCAGGGCACGCAGGGCCGGGTTCTGCGCCCGCGCCAGCCGGACCAGCCCGCCACTGCTGCGCAGCACGGCCTTGCCGACGGGGTGGCGCTCGGCCTGGTAGGTGTCCAGCAGTCCGTCGGGCGCCCAGCCCCGCACGGCCGCGGCCAGCTTCCATCCGAGGTTGGCCGCGTCCTGGAGGCCGGTGTTCATGCCCTGGCCGCCGGCCGGCGAGTGCACGTGCGCGGCGTCTCCGGCGAGGAAGACCCGCCCGACCCGGTATGCGGGCGCCTGCCGTTCGTCGCTGTGGAAGCGGGAGAGCCAGCGGGCGTCGTGCATGCCGTAGTCGGTGCCGAGGGCGCGACGGGTGACCTCCCTGACCTCGTCGAGGTCGAGCGGGACATCGTCGGGGACCTCGTGCCGGCGGCTCCAGCCCATGACGCGGTACCAGCCGTCGCCGAAGGACGCGATCATCGCGAAGGCGTCGCCCGCACCGTTGACGGTGAGCACGCTCCCCGGCTGCTCGGCGAGCCGGACGTCCGCCAGGAACAGGGACTTGATGACGGCGACGCCGGGGAAGGGCAGACCGAGCGCACGGCGTACGGCGCTGCGGTGACCGTCGGCGCCGACGACATAGGCCGCGCGACGGGTGACGACCGCCCCGTCCGGGCCGCACACCTGGAGGTCGACCCCGCCGTCGTCCTGCCGCAGTCCGACGACCTCGTGCTCGAAGAGGAACTCGACGCCCAGCTCCCGAGCCCGCCGCTCCAGCAGCCGCTCGACCTCGTACTGCGGGGTGATGAGCAGGAACGGGAAGCGGGACGGCAGCGTGCCCAGGTCGAGCGAGAGGCGACGGAAGAGACGCAGCTCGGTGATGGTGCTGCCGGTGGCGAGCAGCCGGTCGGCGAGGCCGCGGGCGTCGAGCTGCTCCAGGGTGCGGGCGTGCACGCCGAAGGCGCGGGAGAGGTTGCTGATCTTGTGGGGGCGCTTCTCGACGAGGGCCACCGGGACACCGGCGGCGGCGAGGTCGCCTGCGAGGAGGAGGCCGGTGGGGCCGGCGCCGACGACGATCACGGGGTGGGTGCTGCCCACAGTGCCGGTGCGAGTGCCGTTCATGGTGGCCTCCTATTGCCAACACTTGTTTGCCAACGGTTGTTGGCAACACTAGAACCGCACCCTTTGGGTGTCAACAGGTGTTGGCCTACAGTTGTTGGCATGACGCACAGCACGCCCCCCACCCCACCCCGTCGCTCCGACGCCACGCGCAAGGCGATCCTCGACGCCGCCCGCGAGCGCTTCGCGACCGACGGGTACGACCGCGCCACCATCCGCGCCATCGCCAAGGACGCGTCCATCGATCCGTCGATGGTGATGCGCTACTACGGCAACAAGGAGGGCCTGTTCGCGGCGGCCGTCGCCATCGATCTGCGGTTGCCCGACCCGGCGTCACTGACCCGGGAGGACGTCGGCCGGGCGCTCGTGTCGCACTTCCTGAGCATGTGGGAGCAGAACGAGGTGCTCACGGCCCTGCTCAGAGTCGGCGTGACCAACCAGGCCGGGGCCGAGCGCATGCGGGGCATCTTCGGGGACCAGCTGGTGCCGGTCGCGCGCCGGATGTGCCCCGACCCCGAGCAGGCCCCCGCGCGGGCGGCGCTGGTGTCGGCGCAGTTGCTGGGGCTGGCGCTCACGCGCTACGTCCTGCGGTTTCCGCCCGCCGTGGATCTGGCCCCCGAGGAGGCCGTGGCGTGGCTGGCGCCCACGGTGCAGCGGTATCTGACGGCGCCGTACCCGGCGTGAGAACACACCGAGGGCGCCGACCTCGTCGTCCCGTACGGCGGTTACGCGTACGGGACGACGGGGCCGGCGCCCTCGGGAAGAGCTGTGAGCGGGCTCAGCCGCCCTGATCAGGCCTCCTCGGCCTGATCGTGCCTGCTCAGGCCTTCGCCTTGGCCTTGGCCTTCGGCTGGCGGTCGGTGGAGCGGTCCAGGACCATCACGAGGCCCGCGATGACCGCGAACAGCACGATCGGGGCCAAGACGAACTGGCCCAGCGTCTCCATGACGCTCAGGCCCTGGCCGGGGTCGTCGCCGTCGTCACGCGTGAGCGCGAGCGCGGGGGACGACATGAGCAGCATCATCAGCGTCGTACCGGCAGCCAGGGCGCCGGCGCGCAGGGCGTTCTTCTTGTCCACGGTCCCAAAAGTACAGAACCCCATGACGGGCCGCGCGCCCGGGGTGCCCTAGGAATGCCGACCCGCGTCCGCCCGCACCGCCTCCACAAGTGCCCACACCCTCGCCGACCCCGCCAACTCCTCCAGCGTCACCGCCCTCACCTCGGCGTCGGCGATCGGCAGCCGCCAGTTCGGGTACTGGTCCCACGTTCCCGGCAGATTCTGCGGGCGCCGGTCGCCCACGCCGTCCGGGAGCCAGATGCCGACCATGCGGGCCGGCGTGCGCAGCAGGAAGCGGTGGACGGCCTGGATCTCGGCCTCCTCCTCCGAGTCGCACTGCCCGCCGTGCGTGCCCCGCAGCAGCTCCAGCCGGGACAGCAGCTCCAGCCACTCGCCCGTGTCCGCCGACGCCTCCGCCCGCTCCTGTTCCAGAGGCCGGGTCAACAGGCCGAGGCTGTCGCGGAGTTCGACGTGTTCGCCGGTGAGGCGGGCCGCGGTGGGCGGCAGGTCGTGGGTGGTGGCGGTGGCGAGGCAGTCGGCGCGCCAGGACTCGGGCGGCAGGGGACGGCCGTCCCCGTCCCAGTCCCGCTCGAACCACAGCACCGAGGTACCGAGCACGCCCCGCTTGCGAAGCGTCTCCCGCACCCCCGGCTCGACCGTGCCGAGATCCTCCCCGATCACCAGCGCCCCGGCCCGGGAGGCCTCCAGCACCAGGATCGCGAGCATGGCCTCGGCGTCGTAGCGGACGTACGCCCCCTCCGTCGGCGGATGCCCCTGCGGCACCCACCACAGCCGGAACAGCCCCATGACGTGGTCGATGCGCAGGGCGCCCGCGGAGCGGAAGAGCGCCCGCAGCAGTCGGCGATACGGCTCGTACCCCGACTCGGCCAGCCGATCCGGTCGCCAGGGCGGCAGCCCCCAGTCCTGGCCGCGCGCGTTGAAGGCGTCCGGCGGTGCGCCCACCGACATCCCGGCCGCGAAGTACTCCTGCTGTGCCCAGGCGTCGGCGCCCCCGGGATGCACGCCGACCGCCAGGTCGTGCACGATCCCGACCGGCATCCCGGCCTCCCGGGCGGCCCGCTGGGCGGCGGTCAGCTGGGTGTCGGTGAGCCAGGCGAGACGGCAGTGGAAGTCGACCCGGTCCATCAACTCGCGGCGCGCGCGGGCGGTTTCGGGCGACCGGGGATCCCGTAGCCCGGCCGGCCACCGCGGCCAGTCGGAGCCGTGCACCTCGGCGAGCGCGCACCAGGTGGCGTGGTCCTCCAGGGCCTGTCCCTCGCGCGCGAGGAAGTCGACGTAGGCGGCCCGTCGCCCCGGCCCGAGCGGCACCTCGCGCACCAGCTCCAGCGCCTCCCGCTTCGCCTCCCACACCGCGTCCCGGTCGATCAGCTCCCCCTTCTCCAGCACCGCTTCCCGCAGCCGCCCGGCCCGCTCCAGCAGCCCTTGCACGCGCTCACGGTCCTCGACGTACGCGAACTCGGGCACGTCCTCGACCCGCAGGTGCACGGGGTCGGGGAAGCGGCGGGAGGACGGGCGGTAGGGCGAGGGGTCGGTCGGGGCGCCGGGTACGGCCGCGTGCAGCGGGTTGACCTGCACGAATCCGGCGCCGAGCGCCCGGCCGGCCCAGGCGGCGAGTTCGGCGAGGTCACCGAGGTCGCCCATGCCCCAGGAGCGGCGGGAGAGGAGGGAGTAGAGCTGGACGAGGAGGCCGTACGAGCGTCCGGCGGGTGTGGGCAGCCGGGGCGGGGCGACGACCAGGCGACTGGTCGCCGTACGGCCGTCGGGTGCGGTCACCGTCAAGCGGTGGACTCCGGACGGGAGTTGGCCGACGGTGGCCCGGGTCTCGCCCTGCTCGGTCTCGATGTGCAGCCGGGTGCCGGACGGCAGCGCGGCCAGCGCCTCGGGCTCGGCGTCGCCGCTCCAGCACACCACGGTCGGCGGCAGCAGCCGCTCCCGCAGCTCCCGCTCGCGCGCGGCGAGCGCGGCACCGACGGCGGCAGGCGTGCTCGTGTCGACGTCGAGGGCGGCCAGGGCGAGGGTGAGCGCGGTGGCGGAGGCCGTGACCGTGCGGTCGGCGGACGGCCGGTAGGAGGGGGCGACGCCGCACAGCTCGGCGAGCCGGGACAGATCGTCGGAGGGAAGTTCCTGGTCTGGGGCGCCGGCCGGCCGCTGTGCTGTCATCTACGGCCTCGGGAAGTCCATGTCCATGTCCATACCGGTGTCCATACCCATGTCCCAGGCAGCCGCCTCACTGGTCAGCGGCGCGGCGTCGGCGAGCGGCGGCTCACTGGTGAGGGGCTCGGCGTCGGGCAGGGGCGGTTCGCTGGTGAGGGGGATCTCGGCGCAGGCGCCCTCGGCGCTGAAGACACAGTCGTGCATCTCGGGCTCGATGGGCGCCTCGGGTTTGGACAGGGCAGAGAGCAGAACATGCGCGGCCACGATGGCCTCCTTGTGTCGAGTACGACGTCCAGTACCGCAGCCCTACCCAGCAGACGTCACGGCAGACGTACAGAAACCAACAACGTGCCTCTCCTCACATTCTGCCGCCCGCCGCACGCGGAGCGAATGCCGCTGTGACACATCCCGGGGCTTTGGCGCTGTACAAGTCGCGGGGTGCGCGAGCGGGAATGGGCTATCGATTTTCGCACTACTCCCTGCATTTTCCGATAAATTCATCATGCATCCCCTATGAGGGGATTTGCCGGTGAATTCGTAGATCGGTTCGGGTGATAACCGGTGATCGGATCCGGCCAATAACCGAACCCTCGACCCCGACGGCGAACGCTCCCGAAAGCGCCGGCGCCGTGACGGTTCCGGGAATTCCGGTTCGACTCCGCAGGCTTGTCGCGCACATGAGAGCGAATCCCTGCACGCCGTTCCGCTCAGCCCTGCGGCCGGCTCCCCGAGAGGCAACCGAAGCACACGCGTTCCCACACCGGATCGGCCATCTCGTTCTCGTCACCGGGGCTTAAACGACTTCCTACCCGGGTGTTACCTGTGTGACGGTCATCAACGCCTGGGAACAACAGCGCGGAACCGCCGCACAGGCGCCGTGCCGCGTCAACTCGCGCTGCCCACCAGCCACTTGACACAGGAGGGGAACAACGTGTCCAGAATCAAGATTGTCGCCGGGGCCGTCATAGCCGCCGCGCTCGTGCTGCCGACCAGCAGCGCGATCGCGATCAGCGCCAAGGGGGGCGGTGTCACCGCGACGAACCCGTGGAACAGCGACAGTGGCGTGATTTCCGTCTACGACGGCAGCTCCGACGGCGACCCGGGCAAGGCGGAGTACTACCGTCAGGCCAGCCCCGACACCAAGCGCACGCTGTGGAACCACAGCGGTTCCGGCACCCGCGTCGTCTCGGGTGACGGATCGCGCATCATCAAGTTCCAGGCTTGCGACGAGAACAACGCCGCGCCCGACGACTGCTCGGGCTGGGTCGCTCCCTGAGTGAGCTGCCCCCTGAGTGAGCCGACCTGGGATTGACCTGGGTCGGACGTGAGTTCTCTCCGCCGGACCGGCTTTCACGCCGGTCCGGCGGTTCAGCTGTTTCTGTTTCTGTTGAAGGAGCGAACGAGGGTGACTGCCGGAGAATCGACCGGTCTGCAGGTGGAGGATCTCCACTATCGGCTGGGCGAGCGTGTGCTGCTGGACGGTGTCGGCCTGCGAGTCGAGCCCGGTGAGTCGGTGGCCGTCACCGGCCCGAGCGGCTCCGGGAAGTCGACGCTCCTCACCTGCGTCCTCGGCCTCGTCAAGCCGGACAGCGGCACCGTACGGATCAACGGGCGGGAGCTGACCGGACTTCCGGCGGGGCAGTTGGCCCAGGTGCGCCGCGAACACATGGGCATGGTCTTCCAGTTCGGCGAGCTGCTGCCCGAACTCACCCCCGTGGAGAACGTGGCGCTGCCGATGCTGCTGAGCGGCGGCGACCACAAGGCCGCGTACCGGCGCGCGACCGAGCTGCTGGCCGACCTGGGGGTGCCGCACGGCACGACCCCGACCGGCATGCTCTCGGGCGGTGAACGCCAGCGCGCGGCCGTCGCCCGCGCTCTCATCACGGACCCCGCCGTCCTCCTCGCCGACGAGCCGACCGGCGCCCTCGACCCGGAGGCTCGGGAGGCCGTGGCCGACCTGCTGTTCGCGGTGTCCCGGGAGCGTGGCTGTGCCCTGCTGCTCGTCACCCACGACCCGTCGGTCGCCGCGCGCGCCCAGCGGACGCTGCGGCTCAAGTCCGGCGTGCTGACGGACGTACGGGACGGGGTGGACGCGTGAGCACCGTCACCGAGCAGACCCGCGATGCGGGTGCCGCCACCCCGTCGGCGGGGCGGGGCGGACGGCTGTGGGGACAGCTGCTGCGCATCGGGTTCGCGGCCGGGCGCGGCAGCCCGGGCGACCGGCTGCGCTTCTGGGCCCTGTTCGCGGCAGCGGTGGCGGTCGCCGTGGTCGCCCTGGGATCGGTGGCCGCGGTGGCCACCTACGACGGGCGCGAGGCCCGGGACCAGGCACGCGGACCGCTGCTCACCGACCGACGGCAGGACGCCGTCACGATGTGGCGGGAGAGCTTCGACGCGGTCGGCGAGGTCCAGCACTCCGTCATCTACGTCTCCCCGCTGAAGACCGACGCCCCGCCCCCGCCGGGCCTGTCCCGCTGGCCCGCCCCCGGCGAGGCGGTGCTCTCCCCGGAGCTGGTCCGCGAGGGCAAGCAGGAGGGGATCACCGACCGGTACGGCGACTATGCGGGCACCATCGGCAAGTCCGGCCTCGTCTCCCCCTCGGAACGCCTCGCCTATGTCCGGCCCGCCCAGACTCCGGACCAGCTCGGCGAGAGCGACGCCTGGCAGTACGCGACGGGCTTCGGACGGGCCTTCCCGATGGGCGAGGACCTGTACGGCCGCCCGCTCGGCCAGGTGCTGCTCACCCTCGGCGTACTGACCGGCCTGCCGGCGCTGTCCCTGCTGGTCGTCGCCGCACGCGTCGGCTCGCGCACCCGCGACCGCCGCAGCGGCCTGCTGCAGGCACTCGGCGGCACCTGGCGGCACCGCGCGGTCGTCAACATCGGCGAGGCCGCCCTGCCCATCGCGGCCGGCACGGCGGTGGCGGTCCTCCCCATGCTCGCGGCGTCCGCCACCGACCTGCGGATTCCGCCCACCGGCTATCTGCTGAACGGCGACGACCTGCGGGCGGCCTGGCCGATGACGGTCACCGCGCTGCTGGTGTCGTTCGTGATCAGCCTGGGCGGGGTCGTTCTGCTCCACCGCGTCGACCGCAGCGGCACCGCCACCCGGCCCCGGTCCTTCGCCTCGCGGATTCCGAAGTGGCGGCTGTACGGCTGCGGCGCGGGCATCGCCCTCGTCGCGCTCAGCCAGTACTTCCGGGGGACTCCCGGCCTCCTCCTCTTCGCCTTCGGCACGGTCGTCATGTGGGCACTGCTGCCGTCCGTGGCCGCCGCTGCCAGCCGTGCGCTGGGCGAGAAGTTCGCCGCACAGGGCTTCCGCACCGGCCGTGCGGGCCAGTTGATCGGAGGCCGCTGGACGGTCGCGCACCCCGGTGTCGTGGTCCGGCTGGCGATCGCCATGGTCATCGGACTCGGGCTGATCTCCCAACTCCAGGTGTGGAACAGCCGACTGGGCGAGAAGGCGGCAGCTGCACGCGCCTCCGAGGCCCGCGTCGGCGACTCCGTCCTCAGTGTCTACAGCCGCGACATCACCCAGCCGGCGATCCGGGACCTCGCCGGTTCGCTCCCGGCGGGCGCGGGGCTGTTCTCCGTGGACACGAACCCGGAGCAGCCGGCACCCCTCCTCCAGGGGTCCTGCGACGCCCTGAAGTCGCTGGGCCTGACGTGCCCCGCCTCCGCCGAGCCGGCCAAGGGCGGCGACCGGCGCCTGGCGGAGATCCGCAACTGGTACGGGCCGGAGCTGCGTATTCAGGTCGCCCCCTCGGACCTGCCGCTCGACCAGCTCTACGGCCAGCTCCTCGTGGTCCCCAAGACCCTGGGGCAGCAGGCCGAGGTGGAGCGGGCGGCCTACGCTGCCGTACCGGCCGTCAACGTCGAGACGCTGGGCGAGAACTGGCTGACCGGCGCCTCCAACAAGGCCCGGCTGAACAACTGGATCCTGCTCTTCGGCTCCCTCGGCCTCACCCTCCTGCTGCTCGCCGGCACGATGAGCGCGGCCGCGGAGTTCGTACGGGTCCGACATGTGCTGGCGCCGCTCGCCGTGCTGACCGGCAGTCACCGGGTCTTCCGGTCGGTCGCCCTGTGGCATCTGACCGTGCCGCTGCTGATCGCCACGGTCATCACCGGAGCCGTCAGCGCCTGGCACTCGATGTTCTTCATCGCCGTCGTGCAGGAGGGCAGTTTCTCCTGGCGCGTGCTGGCGGGCGCGATGGCGGGATGCGCCGTACTGGCGGCGGTGGTCGGCCTGCTGGGCGGCCGAACCGCCATCCGCGCCGCCCACCAGTGGCGCCCGGCGGCCGACTGACCCCGACCGCCTTCCCGAGCGCCCGTGGCCGACAGCGACAGCACATCGGCCACGGGCGCTCTCTCATGTGCCGCTGCTCCCCTGTCCGCCGCTCCCCTGTCCGCTGTTCCGCTGTTCGTGAACCGGTCGCCCCGGAGTCGTCGATAGACGGGGTGTGAGACTGTTCCGCCCCATGGGGGGCCACCGGGAGAAGGACGAGGAGCACTCGGACGCGGCGCTGCTGCGTGCCGTCGCGGGCGGGGACTCGGCCGCGATGGCCACGCTCTACGACCGGCACGCGGGATGGCTGCACGCACGGCTGCGTCGGCGCTGCGCCGACCCCGAGGTGGTGCGCGAGGTGCTGCAGGACACGTTCGTGACGGTGTGGCGGTCGGCCGACGCGCACCGCGGTGAAGAGGCCGGCGGCTGGCTGTGGACCATCGCCGCGCGCCGCCTGGTCGACGCACGGCGCGCGCACGAGCGGGCCACGCGGCTGGAAGCTCCGCCGGTGGACGAGGCGCGGACCGGGCACCCGACGGCGACGGCCGTGCCGTCCACCGAGGAACGGGTGCTGGCGGGGCTGGAGTACGGGGATGTGGGCACCGCCCTCGACCGGATCTCGCCCGAACTGCGCGACGTGCTGCGCGCCACGGTCGTCGACGGACTGTCCACCCGCGAGACCGCCCGCCTGCTCGGCATACCCGAGGGCACGGTCAAGTCCCGGGCGATGCGCGCCCGCGCCGAACTCCGCGCCGCGCTCGCCCAGTTGAACCCCTCACCGTTGGGAGGCCAGGCATGACCGACTGGCACGCGTCCGACACCCTCGTCACCCACTACGCGAACGGCTCCCTCCCGGACCCGGACGCCTGGTCCCTGGAGAAACACCTGGAGTCCTGCGGGCACTGCGCGGCCCGGGTGTCACGGGCGGTGCGGGAGACGTCGGCGGGGGTGGTGCTGGCGGAGGTGCGGGAGTCGGTACTGGGGGCGGTGTTGAGGGCGAGCGAGAGGGGGGCGGTGGAGGGCACGTCGGCTGCGCGGGGGGCCCGGGCAGCGCGGGGCACTACGGCCGCCCACAGCACCCAGCCGGCGCCGACCACGCGAACGTCGCAGGAGAGTCGGGCTTCCGCAGCACGCTCCCCCCGAGCCCGCCTCCTCCCCCAAGTCCGCCCCCGTGCAGACCGGCACCTCCCCACTCCCCCCACCGGCTCCCGCACATCCCGTGTGCTGTGGGCCGCCGGGCCCGCCGTACGTGGTGCCTGGTCGGCTGCCGTGCTGGGGGTGGCACTCGCTGCTGTTCTGCTGGCCCGGTTCGCCGACTTCGCGGGGGCGCGGCCCCTGTTGCTGGCCGTCGCTCCGGTGGTGCCGGTCGCCGGGGTCGCCCTGTCCTACGGGGCGCACGCCGATCCGCTGCACGAGATCGCGGCGTCCACCCCCTCGGCCGGACTCCGGCTGGTGCTGACGCGGACGACCGCCGTGCTGGCGGTGAGCCTTCCGCTGCTGACCCTGGCCGGGCTGCTGCTGCCGTCGTCGGGCGCCCCCGGCGCGGCTGCCTGGCTGCTGCCCGGGCTCGCGCTGACGCTGATCGCGCTGGCCCTGGCCGGCTACGTCGGCTTCCGTGCCGCCACGGCCCTGACCGGCGGCGGCTGGCTGTGCGCCGTACTGGCCCCGGTACTCACCGCGGACGGCCGGCTGACCGCACGCCTGGCCGAGCAGACCTCCGCCTACCTCGACGGCGCCCCGACCCAGGGCGGCTGGGCGGCGGCGGCAGTCCTGTGCGCCGCGCTGCTGGCCGCCCGCCATTCCGCCTACGACCACCTGGACCGGCGCTGACCCCGACCGGGCGGCCCGGGTCCGGGCTGGTCCGACCCGACGTCAGACCCACCGACCACAGCCGCGCCCACGCCCACACCCTGGAGCCCCCTTGCCCACCATCCGCGTGACCGACCTCCACGTCCGACACCGCAGGACCGTCGCCCTCGACTCCCTCGACGTCGACTTCGGCCCCGGCGTCCACGGCCTGCTCGGTCCGAACGGGGCCGGCAAGACCTCGCTGATCCGGGTCCTCGCCACGGTCGCCGAACCGACCGGCGGGCGGGTGGAGATCCTCGGCGAGGACACCGGGGAGCAGCGGCGCCGCAGCGCGGTGCGACGTCAACTCGGCTATCTGCCCCAGGAGTTCGGCTACTACCCGGGCTTCACCGTGCGGGAGTTCGTCGCGTACGTGGCGTGGCTGAAGGACATGCCCGCCGCCGACACCCCGGCCGCCGTCGAACGGGCCGTCGCCCGGGTCGGCCTCGCCGACCGGATCGACGCGAAGGTCAAGACGCTGTCCGGTGGCATGGTCCGCCGGGTCGGCATCGCCCAGGCCATCGTCAACGACCCCCAGGTGCTGCTCCTCGACGAGCCGACCGCCGGTCTCGACCCCGAGCAGCGCATGGAGTTCCGCGAACTGCTGCGCGAACTGGGCGCCTCGGCCACGGTCATCGTCTCCACCCACCTCGTGGAGGACGTGGCGGCGGCCTGCACGGAGGTCACCCTCGTCGACGCGGGCCGAGTCGCCTACCGCGGCACCCCCGACTCCCTAGCGGCGCTCGGCGAAACGGCGGCAGGCGTCATCGGCGACAACCCGATCGAGCGCGGTTATACGGCCGCCCTGCGCGCCCACCGCGACCACGAGTCCCCCGCCCGCACGGCCCACACCCTCGAAGGGACGACCCGATGACCCTCGTAGCAGCACAGGGGGAGGAGAAGGGGAAGAAGGGGCAGGAGAAGGGGGAGGAGAAGGGGCCGGCGCAGGAACAGGAGCCGCAGACGCACCGCAACGCACCGAGCGCCCCTCCCCCGCGCACACCCCGCCACCCCCTCCGCGCCGAGTTCCGCCGCGGCTTCGCCCCCTGGACCGGCGCGGCCCTTTTCCTCACCCTCGCCGCCACGCTGGCCGCCGCGTCCGCGCAGTGGCAGGGCGGATGGGCCGAGACCCGCGAGCAGTTGCACACGGCAGCCCTGTTGCTCGGCGTCCCGCTGGCCCTGGCCGCCGGCTGCCGGCAGGGCGGCCGGGAGCGCAGACGCCGTACCGAGCAACTGCTGGCGACAGCCGTGCGGAGCCCGCTCGCCCGGTTCCTGGCCGCAGCCCTGCCGGTGGCGTGCTGGATCGTCGCCGGGTACGCGGTCACCGCCGCCCTGGCCCTGCTCGCCACCGCGCTCTGCGCCACCGGTGATCGTCCGGACCTCGTCGCGCCGCTCACGGACGCGGTCGCCCTGGCGTCCGCCGCCCTGGTGGGCCACGTCGTGGGCCGGCTCCTGCCCTGGATGTTGACGGCGCCGCTGCTCGCGGTGGCCGGGTACGCGGTCCTCGGCATCGTGATGTACGACAACACGGGCCCGCTCCGGCAGCTGACGCCCCTCGGCTCCGCTTCGGACATCGACGTACCGGTGTGGTGGCAACCGCCCGTGGTGGCGGTGTGGACGGGCGGTCTCGCGGTGGCGGCGGTCCTCGCGTACGCGGCCCGCCGCCGGTTCACGGCCCTGGTGCCGCTGGCCGCCGCGACGGCCGCGGGCGCCCTGCTGGTGCAGACCGGCGACGGCCTGTGGCACACCAACACGCTCGCCCGGCAGCAGGTGTGCGACACCTCCACCGCTCCGCAGATCTGCGTCAACGCCCGCTACAAGGACCTCCTGCCGCAGGTCACGGACGCCTTGTCCGGCCTGACGGACCGACTGCACGGCGTACGGAACCTGCCGGTCCGCTTCACCGATCTGCCGGGTGAGCCCGGCCCGGACGAGGTCCACCTGCCGATCGGCTGGTCGGTCGTACGGGGAAAACTCGCTGATCCGCAACGGTTCGCGTGGGAGGCCGGGATGGCGCTGTACGGCCGCAACGAGTGCGACAAGGCCGTGGACCCGCGCGTGGCCAGGGCCGACGACGCGGTGGAGCACTACCTGGCGCCGAGTCCGTCGGCGCAGGACTTCGACGAGCTGAACGCCAAGGGGAGCAAGGCCGACCGCGCGGACCTGCGGGACCGGCTCGATGCCCGCGCCCGTCTGAAGGCGATGGGCGACGAGGAGCGCCGCGCCTGGTTGTCCGCGTACCTCGCGACCGCGCGCGCATGCGACCCGAGCGAGGTGCCGGCCCTGTGACGACGTCCGGCCCGCTCCTGTACGCCCGCTCGCGCGCCCTCCCGCGCACGGTCGCCGCCCTCGCCGCGACAGCCGCCCTCGCGGTCTGGGCCGCGCACGGCCTGGACGCCTATCTGGACCCGGACCGCAGGGTGCCGGTGATCGCGCTGGCCCCGCTGTTCGCGGGCGCGGTGATCGGCACGAGCCTGTACACGGCCTCCGACGAACTGGACCGTACGGCCGTCCGTCCCTGGTGGCGGCGCCGTCTGATCCATCTGCTGGCGCTCACCGCGCTGGCCGCGGCCCTGCTGCCGTGGGCCGTCCTCGGACACCCGTCCTTCTTCGGCCCGCCGGCCATGATCCGCAACATCCTCGGCTGCACCGGCCTCACCGCGACCGCGGCCGTCCTGCTCGGCGCCCGGCTGAGCTGGCTGCCGGTCTTCGGGTATGTCAGCGCGGTGTATCTGGGCGCCTCCGCCCTGCACGGGGCCACGGTGCCGCTGTGGGCATGGCTGGTGCAGCCGGCCGGGGAGCGGGACGCATGGGTGGTGGCGCTCGTCGCCTTCGGCGTGGGCGGAGTGACGTATGTCCTGCGGGGCGCGCGGGCGGAGGGGGCGCGCGACTGAGACATCCCGTGCTGGGGCCCCACGGCCTGACCGCGGAGCCCCGGAGACACCGGGTATGCGAAAGCCCGAATCGTCAGGCGGAAATGCCGTCGATCCGGGCCATGGCGTCCTCCGCGCCGAACGGCTGCAAGTACGGCAGCCAGCGCGGGTCCCTATGCCCGGTGCCGATGATGCGCCAGGCGAGACCGGTGGGTGGGGCGGGTTTGTGGCGCAGCCGCCAGCCGATCTCGAACAGATGTCGGTCGGCCTTCACGTGGTTGCAGCGGCGGCAGGACGCCACCACGTTGTCCCAGACGTGCTTGCCCCCGCGGCTGCGCGGAATGACATGGTCGACGCTGGTTGCGACGCCACCGCAGTACATGCACCGGCCCCCGTCGCGCGCGAAGAGCGCCCTGCGGGTAAGAGGAACGGGCCCCCGATAGGGAACCCGGACGAATCGCTTGAGCCGGACCACGCTGGGTGCGGGGACTGTGACGGTTGCGCTGTGCATAAAGGCGCCGGACTCCTCGAGGGAAACGGCCTTGTTCTCGAGGACGAGGACGAGCGCGCGGCGGAGCGGTACGACGCCGAGTGGCTCGTACGACGCGTTGAGGACCAGGACATGCGGCACGGATGCCTCCTTGGGCGTCGGCGGCGCGTGGCTCGCGCCGGGACGATCTGTAGTCAGTCTCCCCTCTTGCCTGGTGAAAGCGCCACCATGTCCCGGTAACGGGCTGGGAGTGTTTTCAACCACATCTCAATCCATCCCCCGGACGATGAACGCTTCATCCCACCAGTTCATCCCCGGGTGGGCACGTTTCCTCCCTCGAACATGGCGTCGATCCACACACGACACCCCGATAGTGTGGTGGACCTGCCCCACCGGTGACCTTTTCGTGACCTTGACCACCTGACCATCTGCCGGTGGGGCGGGCCGCTGCACTGGAGGTACCCGCCGTGTCCTTGCCCGCCCTTCTCCTGGCCGTCGGTTCGACGCCGTCGCCGTCTCCCTCGGAGAGCGAGACGCCCTCGGTTCCCACGGTCCAGGACGCTCAGGAGAGCGCGACCCAGGCCGCCAGCTGGGTCGAGCAGAACTGGTCGACCTGGCTCGCGATAGGTCTGAGGGTCCTGCTGATCCTGGCCATAGCGGCAGTGCTGAGAGTGCTGATCCGGCGGGCGATCACCAAGTTCATAGACCGGATGAACCGCACCGTGCAGGCGGTGGACGGCACGGCCATCGGCGGCCTCCTGGTCAATGTGGAGCGCCGCCGTCAGCGCTCCCAGGCGATCGGCTCGGTCCTGCGCTCGGTGGCCAGCTTCCTGATCATGGGCACGGCCGCCCTGATGGTCCTGTCCGCCTTCGACATCAATCTGGCCCCGCTGCTCGCCTCCGCCGGTGTGGCGGGCGTGGCGATCGGCTTCGGCGCCCGCAACCTGGTCACCGACTTCCTCTCCGGGGTGTTCATGATCCTGGAGGACCAGTACGGCGTCGGCGACAGCATCGACGCGGGCGTCGCCTCCGGCGAGGTCGTCGAGGTCGGCCTGCGCGTGACCAAGCTGCGCGGCGACAACGGCGAGATCTGGTACGTCCGCAACGGCGAGATCAAGCGCATCGGCAACCTCTCGCAGGGCTGGTCCACGGCGGGCGTGGACGTCACGGTCCGCCCCTCCGAGGACCTCGACCGCGTGAAGGCCGTACTGAACGAGGTCGGCGAGGCGATGAGCAAGGAGGAGCCCTGGAACGAGCTCCTCTGGGGCCCGATCGAGGTCCTCGGCCTGGACAGCGTGCTGCTGGACTCGATGGTCGTCCGCGTCTCGGCGAAGACCATGCCCGGCAAGGCCCTCACCATCGAACGCGAACTGCGCTGGCGCATCAAGCGCGCCTTCGACGCCGCCGACATCCCGATCGTCGGCCGCGCCCCCCTCACCCTGGAGGAGGAGGCCGCGACCGACCCGACGGCAGGCATGGCGGCCCCGTCGGCGTACTCCAACACGTCCTCGCCACAGGCCCAGGCGGCGACACCGCTGGCACCGCCGAGCGTGACGAAGTAGCCCCGCGGGGCGGGGTCAGACGTACCAGGTAGGGGGCGCGCAGGTCTGCGCGCCCCCGCGCTGTGCGTGCGGGCAGCGGGCGGCGCGTGCCTCAGTCGACCCACCCGCGCCACCGCGGCCACGGCGGCTCGCACCGCCCGTCGGCGATGGCTTCCTCGTAGCCCCGCCGGGCGATCTCCTCCAGCTCATCCGCGGTCGGCGGCGGGCTGCCCACGCCGGAGACACGGGAGTAGGCCACCAGGCACTCGCCGTGCGGCACGGGCCGCGTCGCCCAGAAGACGAAGGACACACCCACGAGGATCACGGCGAGCGAGGCGAGGGCGAGCAGCGAACGGCGACGGTCACGCGGCATCAGCGCAGCCTAGCGGCGACCGATCAGGGCCATGCCTCGAACGATCAGAACTGCGCCATGACCTATCGGACCTGTGCCATGACTGGTCACAGTCGGCCGCAACACCGGTCACCGCGCCCAGGCCGGCGTCCAGATCTCCGTCTCCCGGTGCCCGGTCCGAGTCGCGGTGAGGTGGGCGCGGAGTGCCGTGAGCGTGGGGTGCGGGTTGTCGGCGCGCCAGAGCAGGGAGTGCGGGTAGACCGGGGTCGGGTGGTGGAGCGGGATGCGGCGCAGGTCCTGGTCGGCGGGCCAGACCAGGCGGGTGTCCGCGCCGACGAAGGTGGCCAGTACGGCGGAGTCGGCGATCGTGTCGAGGAGCGGCTCGGTGCCGAAGTCGGGCCCGGTCGCCTCGATGGTGAGCCCGAACTCGGCGGCGAGGGCGGCGTAGTAGGCGGCCCATTCGGTGCCCTCGACGATGCCGGGCATCCAGATCCGGTGCCCGGCGAGCCGGGCGGGTGTCACAGTGCGGGCGGCCGCGAAGGCGTGCCCCGGTCCGGTCAGAAGTTGTACCGGCTCGTCGTACACATGGACGGCCTCGATGCCGTCGGGCAGCTGCCGCGCGGGCCCGGGGTGAACGAATCGAAACGACGCGTCGATCGTGCCGGCGCGCAGGGCGGCGACGGCCGCGTCGACGTCGAAGAGGGTCAGGACGTCGAGGTCGGTGTCGGGGTGGGCGCGGTGGAAGCCGCGCAGCAGGACCGCCGGGCCGAGCCGCCGGCCGATCACGTCGACACGCAGGGCGCGGCTGCCGGGCCGCACGGAGGCGACGGCCCGTTCCTCGGCCTGGAGGAGGGCACGCGCGTGGGGCAGGAACGCCTGCCCGTCGATGGTGAGCCGGGCGCCCTGTGCGGCACGGGTGAACAGACGCACCCCGAGACGCTTCTCCAGCACGGCGATGCGCTTGGAGACGGCCTGCTGGGTGATCGACAGGGTCGCGGCGGCGTCCTGGAACCGGCCTTCGTCCGCCACGGCGACGAAGGTGCGCACGGCTGCGAGGTCCACGGCGTCATCGTAGGCGTACAACCTCTGGTTGTGAGGGTGGACGCCGATCGGTTGTTTGATCCAGGGAATCGCCTCTGGCTTGGATGGCTCCGGTCAACGTGAGGTTGGGGCTGGGGTGGGCTGGGCATGACGGACAGGCGGTCGCTGGGGCGGGACTTCGGGTGGCTGTGGGCGGCGTACGGGGTCAGTACGTTCGGGACGCGGCTGGCCTTCGACGCGTTGCCGCTGATCGCGGTCCTCGTCCTGCACGCCGGGGCGACCGAGGTGGCGTTGCTGGCGGCCTCGGGGCTCGCGGTGGGGGCGCTGGTGGCGGTGCCGCTCGGGGCGTGGGTGGAGGTCCGCCGGAAGCGGCCGGTGATGGTCGTGGCGGACCTGCTCAGGTGCGCCGCCCTGCTGAGCATCCCGGCCGCGTTCGCGCTGGGCGGGCTCGGGCTCGGTCAGTTGCTGGTGGTGTCGGTGGTGGTCGCGGCGGCGGACATCACGTTCATGGCGGCGAGCGGGGCGTATCTGAAGTCCCTCGTGCCGCGCGAGGACCTGCTGGTGGCGAACGGCCGCTTCGAGGCCACGATGTGGACGGCCACCGCGCTCGGGCCACCGCTCGGCGGGCTGGCGGTCGGTGTGTTCGGCCCCGTGACGACGGTGCTGGCGGACGCGGTCAGCTATCTGCTGTCGGCGCTGGGGATCCGGGCGATCGGCGGTAAGGAAAGGCAACAGACCTCCCCTGCCGCCCCCTCGGGCCTGCGGATGAGCGACCTCCCGGCAGGCTGGCGGCACCTCCTCACCCACCCCACCCTGCGCCCGCTGTTCCTCAACACGATCCTGGTCAACGCCCTGATCATGGCGCCGGCCCCCCTGCTCGCCGTCCTCATGCTCGGCCACCTCGGCTTCACCCCCTGGCAGTACGGCCTCGCCTTCGCCGTGCCATGCCTGGGCGGCCTGCTGGGCTCCCGCCTGTCCCGGCGCCTGGTCGCCCGGCACGGCCGCCACCGGGTCCTGCTCGTCTTCGGCACCCTGCGCGCCTGCTGGCCCGTCGGCCTGGCCTTCGTCGGCCCGGGCACGTCCGGCCTCGCCCTCGTCATGGTCGTCGAGTTCGGCCTGATCACCTGCGTGGCCATCTACAACCCGGTACTCGCCACCACCCGCCTGGACCGGACCCCACCGGACCGGATCACCCGCACCCTGTCGGCATGGACGGTCACGAGCCGGACGACGACCGCCGCCATGACCGCACTGTGGGGCCTGCTCGCGGCTCTGACCGGCCCCCGTACGGCGATCGCCCTCGCCGGCGCCCTGCTCCTCGCGACCCCGCTCCTGCTCCCCCGGCACGAGCCCGCGGCGCACCACAGCGCCCCCGACGGCACCCCGGACACCACCTCCAGGTAACGACTCCGTTGCCTGCTGGACGGCCACTCTTGACGCCGCCTTCCCGTCGGGCTTACCTTCCTCGTCAGTCGATAGGAAACTTTCCTAACAGTGATCCTGGATGGACTTCCGTCGTAGATCGCTGAGAAGCTGGTCAGCCGAAAGGCAGGTGTCGATCCCCATGGCAGGAAACGCCGGTACGCCGGGCACCCCTCGCGTCCTGCGCGCCATGAACGACCGTGCCGCCCTGGATCTCCTCCTGGAGCACGGGCCGCTGTCCCGCACGCGGATCGGCAAGCTCACCGGCCTGTCCAAGCCGACCGCCTCCCAGCTGCTGGCCCGCCTGGAAGCCGCCGGCCTCGTCCTGGCCACCGGCACGACGGAGGGCCGACCCGGCCCCAACGCCCAGCTGTACGAGGTCAATCCGACCGCCGGATACGCCGCCGGGCTCGATGTCACCCCCGAACGCATCCTCGCCGCCGTCGCCGACATCACCGGCCGTACGGTCGGGTCGTACGAACTGCCCACCCCCGGCAGACGCCCGGCCCATCCCGTCGTACGGCAGGTCACCGACGCCCTGGACGGCGCGGTGAAGGCGGCGGGCCTCGCCCGCGACGACGTCCACCGGCTCGTCATCGGCACCCCCGGCGCCTTCGACCCCAACACGGGCCGGCTGCGCTACGCCTCCCACCTCCCCGGCTGGCACACCCCCGCGCTGCTCGACGAAGTCGCGGCCGCCCTGCCGATGCCGGTCGAGTACGAGAACGACGTCAACCTCGCAGCGGTGGCCGAGCAACGACTCGGCGCGGCCCGAGGCCACGAGGACTTCGTACTGCTGTGGAACGAGGGCGGCCTCGGCGCCGCACTGGTCCTCGGCGGGCGCCTGCACCGCGGCTGGAC
Organism: Streptomyces sp. cf386; assembly: GCF_900103585.1. Classification (GTDB taxonomy): domain Bacteria; phylum Actinomycetota; class Actinomycetes; order Streptomycetales; family Streptomycetaceae; genus Streptomyces. The sequence goes on along the minus strand of NZ_FNHV01000010.1, from coordinate 303,466 downwards.
CGGCGGCGCGGGCGAGGTAGGTTTCCTGCCGGTTCCGGGCGTACCCCTGGTCCGTCAGGTAACGAAAGCCAACAGTGGCGGCTACCAGGAGCTCGCCGGTTCCCAGGCGATCCCCCGACTCGCACTCGAGATCGGCATGACGAACATCCCGTCGGGCTCCTACGCCGAGACCGCCGCCGCCCTCGTCCAGCGGGCCGCCACGGAGGACACGGTCCTGCACCGGCTGCTCCTGTCGACCTACGCGACCCGGCTGGCCACCGGCCTGGCCTCCCTGGTCTCCGTCCTCGACCCCGAACTGGTCGTCCTCAGCGGCGCCTCCCTCACCTCCGGCGGCGAGGTGCTGCGCGCCCTCGTCCAGGACGAGCTGGAGGAGCTGGCCGCATCCAGGCCCCGGCTCGTCGTCGGTGACGTCCGTGAACACCCCGTGCTGCGGGGCGCGTTGGAGAGCGCGCTCGCGACCACTCGCGACGAGGTCTTCGACACCTCGCGCTGACGAAACGACCCCGTCAGTCACCTCCTTGATCCACTCCACCTGAACACCACCTCCTTGATCACATCCCGGCCTCAGTCACACGCCGGCCTCCATCACCCCCCGCCTTCCCTCACCCATCCCTGTCCCACCCTTGGGAGACCTCGCCATGCCCGGAAAGTCCTGGAACGTCATACCCTCAGCGTCCCGCAAGACGGCCGCCGCCCTCGCCGCCACCGCCTCCCTGGCCCTGCTCGCCACGGCCTGTACCGGCCAGTCGGAGTCCGGCGCCACCGACGACCCCAACGCCAAGACGACGATCACCTTCTGGCACGGCTGGAGCGCGCCCGCCGAGGTCAAGGCGATCCAGGCGAACGTCGACCGCTTCGAGAAGGCCCACCCGAACATCACGGTGAAGGTCGTCGGCAACATCAACGACGACAAGCTCAACCAGGCGCTGCGCGCGGGCGGTTCGAGCGGCCCCGACGTGGTGTCGTCGTTCACGACCTCCAACATCGGCAAGTTCTGCTCCTCCGGCGCCTTCCTCGACCTCAAGCCCTTCATCGAGAAGTCGAAGCTCGACCTCGACAAGATCATCCCGAAGCCGATGCTGGACTACACCCAGTTCGAGGGCACCCGCTGCGCCCTGCCGCTGCTGGGCGACGCCTACGGCCTCTACTACAACAAGGACGCCTTCGAGAAGGCCGGCATCACGTCCCCGCCGAAGACCTGGTCGGAGTTCGCGGAGGTCGCGAAGAAGCTGACGAAGACCAAGGGCGACAGCTACGAGCAGCTCGGCTTCATGCCGACGTACCACGGCTACGAGACGGTCGTGGACCACTACATGTCCCAGTGGGACCACGCCTACTTCGACAAGGACGGCAAGTCCAGCATCGCCAAGGACCCGGCCTTCGCCGAGATGTTCACGTACCAGAAGAAGCTGGTGGGCGACCTCGGCGGCTTCGAGAAGCTGGAGAAGTACCGCAACACCTTCGGTGACGAGTGGGGCGCCAAGCACCCGTTCCAGACCGGCCAGGTGGCCATGCAGCTCGACGGCGAGTGGCGGCTCGGCATGGCGAAGGACGCCGGGACCGACTTCGAGATCGGCACCGCCCCGATGCCCGTCGCCGACGACGAGGTCGACGAGTACGGCAAGGGCTTCCTCTCCGGCACCATCATCGGCATCGCCCCGCAGAGCGAGAAGCAGAACGCCGCCTGGGAGCTGGTGAAGTACCTGACGACCGACACCGAGGCCGTCGTCTCCTTCGCCAACGCCATCCACAACGTGCCGTCCACGTTCGCCGCCCTGAAGTCGCCCGACCTGAAGGTGGACCCCGGCTTCAAGACGTTCCTGGAGATCGCCCAGAACACCCACTCGAACACCCCGCCGGCCTCCATCAACGGCTCCACGTACCAGACGACCCTTCAGGACTTCGGCTACCAGTACGAGTCAGGCAAGGTGAAGGACCTCAAGGCCGGTCTGGAGAAGACCGCCAAGCAGATCGACACCGACATCGAGCAGGCGAAGTAGCGCCCCGATGACCACGCACACTCTCCGCGCGAAGCGCCGCAGGTCGGCGCTTCGGACGGTGGCCTTCCTGTCACCGTGGCTCATCGGGTTCGGCGTCTTCTTCGCCTATCCGCTGGTGTCCACCGTGTACTTCTCGTTCATGAAGTACGACGGCTTCGGCACACCGGTCTTCCGCGGCCTGGGCAACTGGGCCTACGTCTTCAACGACTACCCGCTGTTCTGGCCGGCGCTGCGCAACACGCTCTGGCTGGTGCTGGTGATGGTGACCTGCCGGGTGGTGTTCGGCCTGGGCATCGGCCTGCTCATCACGAAGATCAAGACCGGTACGGGCGTCTTCCGCACCCTCTTCTACCTGCCCTACCTCGCCCCGCCGGTCGCCGCGACCCTCGCCTTCGTCTTCCTCCTCAACCCCGGCACCGGCCCGGTCAACTCGGTCCTCGACAGCCTGGGCCTGCCGACCCCCGGCTGGTTCACGGACCCCACCTGGTCCAAGCCGGCCCTCACCGCGCTCGCGCTGTGGGGCGTGGGCGACCTCATGGTCATCTTCATGGCCGCGCTGCTCGACGTACCGAAGGAGCAGTACGAGGCCGCGGAGCTGGACGGCACGTCGGCCTGGCAGCGGTTCCGGTACGTGACCCTGCCGAACATCTCGCCGATCGTGATGTTCGCCGTCGTCACGGGCGTGATCCAGACGATGCAGTACTACACACAGCCGCTGGTGGCCGGGAAGGTCGCCTCCGGCATCATCGGCGGATCCGGCCAGCAGTTCGAGCCCGGCTACCCGGACAAGTCCACGCTGACCCTCCCCCAGCTCGTCTACAACCTCGGCTTCCAGCGCTTCGACTACGGCTCGGCGTGCGTGGTCGCGCTCGTCCTGTTCGCCCTCGCCATGGCGTTCACCGCGCTGCTGATGCGGCGCCGGGGCGGACTCATCCAGGCAGGTGACTGACCATGACCCAAGTGCTGGACAAGCCGGTTCAGTTGGGAACCCCAACAGTCGCCGAGCGCACGGCCCGCCGCAGGGCACTCCTGGAATGGATAGCGATCCACTCCCTCGGCATCGCGGCCGCGCTCTTCTTCACCCTGCCCTTCGTCTTCGTCGTCCTGACCTCGCTGATGAGCGACCAGCAGGCACTCACCCGCGACCTCGTCCCGGACACCTGGGAGTGGGGCAACTACACCAAGGTCTTCGACACGCCGGGCTTTCTGACCTGGTGGAAGAACACGCTGATCTACGCCGGCCTGGGCACGGTCCTCACCGTGGTGTCGTCGGTCCCGGTGGCGTACGCGCTCGCCAAGTTCCGCTTCCGTGGCCGAAACCTGTCACTGATGCTGGTCATCTCCATGATGATGCTGCCGCCGCAGGTGATCATCATCCCGATGTACCTGTTCTGGGCGAAGCAACTGGACCTCTCGGGAACCCTCTGGCCCCTGATCATCCCGATGGCGTTCGGGGACGCGTTCTCGATCTTCCTCCTGCGCCAGTTCCTGACGACGATCCCGAACGAGTACCTGGACGCGGCGCGGGTGGACGGCTGCGGCGAACTGCGCACGCTGCTGAAGGTCGTCCTCCCGATGGCCAAACCGGGCATAGCCGCAGTGGCCCTGTTCCAGTTCTTCTACGCGTGGAACGACTACTTCGGCCCGCAGATCTACGCGTCCGAGAACCCGGGCGCCTGGACCCTCTCCTACGGCCTGGAGTCGTTCAAGGGCGCCCACCACACCGACTGGAACCTGACCATGGCCGCGACCGTGCTGGTCATGGCCCCCGTGATCGTCGTGTTCTTCTTCGCCCAGAAGGCGTTCGTAGAGGGCGTCACACTCACCGGAGTAAAGGGTTGAACAACCAATGAAACTCACCGTGGTCGGCGGAGGCTCGACCTACACCCCCGAACTCATCGACGGCTTCGCCCGCCTCCGGGACACCCTCCCCATCGAGGAACTGGTCCTGATGGACCCGGCGACGGACCGTCTGGAACTGATCGGCGCCCTGGCCCGCCGCATCTTCGCCCGCCAGGGCCACACCGGCACCATCACCACCACCACGGACCTGGACGAGGCGGTGGACGGCGCCGACGCGGTCCTCCTCCAACTCCGCGTCGGCGGCCAGGCGGCCCGCCAACAGGACGAGACGTGGCCCCTGGACTGCGGCTGCGTGGGCCAGGAGACGACGGGCGCCGGCGGCCTCGCGAAGGCCCTGCGCACGGTCCCCGTCGTCCTCGACATCGCGGACCGGGTCCGGCGCACCAACCCCACCGCCTGGATCATCGACTTCACCAACCCGGTCGGCATCGTGACCCGGGCCCTGCTCCAGGAGGGCCACAAGGCGGTCGGCCTGTGCAATGTGGCGATCGGCTTCCAGCGCAAGTTCGCGGCCATGCTGGGCGTCACCCCCGCCGAGGTCCACCTCGACCACGTGGGCCTCAACCACCTCACCTGGGAGACCGGGGTACGCCTGGGCGGCCCCGAGGGCGAGAACGTCCTGCCGAAGCTGCTGGCCGACCATGCCGACACCATCGCCGCGGACCTGCACCTCCCGCGCACCCTCCTCGACCGGCTGGCCGTGGTCCCGTCGTACTACCTGCGCTACTACTACGCCCACGACGAGGTGGTGGGGGAACTGCGCACCAAACCGTCACGCGCCGCGGAAGTAGCGGCGATGGAACGGCAGTTGCTGGACCTGTACGCCGACCCGGCCCTCGACGAGAAGCCGGAACTGCTCTCCAAGCGAGGCGGCGCGTACTACTCGGAGGCCGCGGTGGACCTGGCGGCGGCGCTGCTGAGCGGCGCCGGCAGCCCTCACCAGGTGGTGAACACGTACAACAACGGAACGCTGCCGTTCCTCCCCGACGACGCGGTGATCGAGGTACAGGCGGCGGTCGGCCCCACGGGCCCGGCCCCGCTGCCCGTGCCCACCCTGGACCCCCTGTACGCGGGCCTGATGGCGAACGTCACGGCCTACGAGGACCTGGCCCTGGACGCGGCGCTGCGCGGCGGTCGCGACCGGGTGTTCCGGGCACTCCTCGCGCACCCCCTCGTCGGCCAGTACACCTACGCCGACACCCTCACCGACCGACTGATCGCACACAACCAGGAGCATCTCGCGTGGGCATGACCGCACGTGTCCTCGCTGTCGACGCGGGCAACAGCAAGACCGACGTGGCGGTGGTGGCAGCCGACGGAACCGTCCTGGCCACCGCCCGCGGCGGCGGATTCCGTCCGCCGACGGTAGGTGTGCGGACGGCGGTCGACACCCTCGCCGAGGCGGTGGAAAGAGCCTTCACCGCGGCAGGGGTGACCTCCGCCGACCACGTCTCGGCCTGTCTGGCCAACGCCGACCTCCCGGTGGAGGAGGAGACCCTGGCGACCGCGCTGCACGCACGCGCGTGGGGCACGACCGTCGAGGTCCGCAACGACACCTTCGCCATCCTCCGCGCCGGGGTGCCGGAACCCCGCGGCGTAGCCGTGGTCTGCGGCGCCGGCATCAACTGCGTGGGCATGCGCCCCGACGGCCGTACGGCCCGCTTCCCCGCGCTGGGCCGTATCTCCGGCGACTGGGGCGGCGGTTGGGGCCTGGCGGAGGAGGCCCTGTGGCACGCGGCCCGCGCGGAGGACGGCCGCGGAGCGTCCACGGCGCTGGCCCGCACCCTCCCCGCCCACTTCGGCCTGCCCACCATGTACGCCCTGATCGAGGCCCTGCACCTGGAGGACATCCCCGACGCCCGCCGTCACGAACTGACCCCGGTCCTGTTCGCCACGGCGACGACCGGCGACCCCGTGGCCCGCGCCATCGTGGACCGCCTGGCCGACGAGGTGGTGACCATGGCCACGGTGGCCCTGACCCGCCTGGACCTCCTGGAGGAGGAGACACCGGTCCTGCTGGGCGGCGGCGTCCTGGCAGCCCAGCACCCCCAGCTGACCGACGGAATCCGCGACCTCCTCACGTCCCGCGCCCCCAAGGCGGTACCGCAGGTGGTCACGACGAGCCCGGTACTGGGGGCCGCGCTGTTGGGGCTGGACGCGGTGGGGGCGGGGGCGGAGGTACAGGAGCGGGTACGCGGCCACTTCGAATCCTGAGCACCGGTCCGCAACCGAACTGATTCCCACCGCGTGTTCATGGGCAGGGGTGGTACGGGACCCTGCCCAGCCGCCGGCAGGCAATCCACTGCGATCCGATCAAGATCCAGTGAAGGCCGGTGCGGATGTCAGTCCCGCCAGCGATACTTGCGGCGACGGATGACCACGGGGGAGGTCAGCAGTGACACAGACGCCGAAGAGCAGCGCGCCACCGGAACCCGGCCCGGCGCCCGGCGCGCCCACGATGCCGTCCGTACCGCCGCAGCCGGGCCTGCCCGAACAGCACAGCGGCGCCGGCCGGCCCCTTCCCCCCGCTCAACCGTCGCAGGCACGCCGCACCGCCTTCGCCGAGGGCTTCGACCAACTCCAGGCAGCCGCCACCACCGAACCCGGCCGCCTCCGCATCATCGGCGCCCTGCTCGCCCTCTGCGTCGTCGCCTTCGGTGCCGTGGCCGCCTGGCAGATGACCGACCGGTCCGCCGCGGCCGACGACGTCCTCAACCGCAGCCAGCCCCTCAGCTCCGACGCGGCCGACATCTACCGCTCCCTGGCGGACGCCAACACCGCGGCGGCCAGCGGCTACCTCGCCGGCCTGCAGGAGAAGCCCGCGATGCGCGAGGGCTACGAGAAGGACATCCGTACGGCCGCCGCCAAGCTCGTCACGGCCGCCGCCAACTCCGACCCGGGCTCCCCCTCGGCGAACACGATCGCCGAACTCAGCAGGCTCCTGCCGGAGTACAAGGGCCTGGTCGAGACCGCGAGGGCCAACAACCGCCAGGGCTATCCCGTGGGCGGTGCGTACCTGCGCGCGGCGAACGAGATGATGCAGCAGAAGATGCTGCCGTCGGCCGAAAGGCTCTACCAGACGGAGAACCAGCGCCTGCGCTCCGACTACGCGGACGCCAAGTCCTTCCCCTGGGCGGCGGCCGGCCTCGGCGTCCTCGCCCTGGCCACCCTCGCCTGGGCCCAGCGCCGCAACTACCAGCGTACGAACAGGGTCCTCAACCACGGCCTCGTCACCGCCACAGCCGCCGCAACCGTGGTCCTGCTGTGGCTCGCCGTGAGCCACACGGTGGCCCGGGCGGGCCTGGACGACTCCTACGACCACGGCGTCCGCTCACTGAACGTGCTGCACGAGGCCCGCATCGCCTCCCTGACCGCCCGCAGCGACGAGAACCTGAACCTGGTCCGCAGGGGCGCGGACACCAAGACGCTCGCCGACGACACGGTCGTGGACGCGTACGAATGGGGCTACGACCAGCAGATCGACCAGCTGGGCAAGGCCCTGGACCAAGCCGAGGGCCTCGCGGACGACTCGGCCGGCAAGAAGCCGGTCCAGGACGCGAACGGCTTCATGAAGATCTGGAAGGACCGCCACAACCTCGCCCGCGACGACAACAACTCCGGCAACTACCAGGCGGCCCGCGACCGCGTCATCGGCGCCGCCGAGGAGCCGACGAGCGTGTGCTTCGACAACGTCGACAAGGCCCTGGCGACGGCGCTCACCCACGAACAGAACGAGTTCAAGCAGGCCGCGAGCGACGGCCGTGACTCGCTGACCGGCCTCCCGACCGGCGCCGCGGTCCTCGCGGTCCTGGGCGCGACCGGAGCGGTCCTCGGCATCGGCCGCCGACTGTCGGAGTACCGGTGAGAGGGGGCACGACGATGAACGCACGCGGCACGACGAACGCGGACGCCTCGGCCGGTCTCCGGACCGCGGCAGGCCGAACCGCGGCAGGCCCATGGCGGCGTCTGCGGGCCGGCCTGCGCGGCTGGGGCGGCGTGGGCGCGATGGCGGCCCTTTGCGCCCTGGCGGTGACGTTCGCGCTGCTGCTGCCCCTCACCCAGCCGCCGGGCCACGACGGCGGCCCGGCCACCGGAGGCCAGGGCGTCGCCCACGTCAGCCAGGCGAAGGCGGAGGACTGCGAGAACCCGCAGGACCAGAGCCTGTCGCCGTCCGGCGGCGACGGCAAGACGCCGACGCTGGACGCGATCAAGGATCGCAAGGACCGCCGTCTGATCGTCGGCGTCGACACCAACAGCTACCGCTGGGGCTACCTCGATCCGAACAACCCCGCCGGTGAGCTGGAGGGCTTCGACATCGACCTGGTCCACCGGATCGCCGAGGACATCCTCGGCGACCGCGACGCGGTCCAGTTCAAGGCCATCCCGACCAGCCGCCGTATCGAGGCGATCCAGAAGGGCGAGGTCGACATGGTGGTCCGCACCATGACGATCAACTGCGACCGCATCGGGCAAGTCGCGTTCTCCGCGCCCTACTTCGTGACCGGCCAGCAGGTCCTGGCGCCCAAGACCTCGGCGATCACCGGGTTCGACAAGACCCTGGCCGAGAAGAAGGTGTGCTCGGCCGAGGGCTCCACGGCGTACGACAACCTGGAAGCGGGCAGGAAGTCCGGCGACCTTCCGGACTCCACCGACATCAGGACCACCGTCCCCAACCAGCTCGACTGCCTGGTGAAGTTGCAGCTCGGCGAGGTCGACGCGGTGGTGACCGACGGCGCGCTCGCCGCCAGTCAGGCCGCGCAGGACCCCACCGTCGAACTGAAGGGCGGCCTGTTCACCGACGAGTACTACGGCGTGGCGATGAAACTGGGCTCCGACGATCTGGTACGCCAGGTCAACCGGACTCTGGAGAACTACATCGAGGACGGCGGCTGGGAGACGTCGTACGAGAAGTGGCTGCACCCGACCATGGACCAGGGCGACAAGAAGTCGGCGTCGGCGACTCCTCCCGAAGCCGGGTACAAGTGACGGACCATCAACTGACGGACGTACGACGTAACACAGCGGACCACGACACAACGGACCACAACGCAGCGAGAGGTGATCGATGGGCGTCACGGACCCCGCCGGGCCGGTGATGGACCGGGACGAGGTGGACCGTGCGCTGGCGCGGCTCGGCGCGGAGCACGAGGCGATCGAGACCTCGCTCCTCGCCCTGCAGGACCACGCGGGCCGCAGACTTCTCGAAGGCGCCGAGCTGACGGGCATCACCAAGGAGCGCTGGACGACCGCGGACGCGTCGATCACGCTGCTGTGGGCGTATTTCGACGCGTACACGGACGCGTTGCGCTCCGCCCGTGACATCCGTTCCCGCCGCCGCTGGTCCAGCCGCGAGGACCTGGTGGAGCTGACGGAGCTGCTGCGCGGCGAGTCGGTGACGGTGGCGGGCTCGGCGTCCGCGACGGCCAACGCCCCGACGCTGCAGGGCGGTTCGAGCAAGCTCAGTGAACAGTTCACGCTGGTCACCCTGGTGGACCGGATGAACGAGCTGTACGCGACGTCGCTGGACATGGTCGTCGCCGCCGACGCGGTCTGGTCGGCGCTGCCCGCCCGGATCGATTTACTGGCCGCAGAGCTCCAGCGCACCCGCCGGCTCGCGCACTCCGTCGGGGTACGCCCCGGCGAGCACCCGGCGGGCGACGACCTGGAGCGCATCACGCGCACGCTCACCAACCTGCGCGCCGAGGTGGTCTCCGACCCGCTCGCGTACTGGCTTCCCACACATGGGAGTTCGGCACCGGGCGGCGGCAAGCCGGACACCACGGTCTACGACCGTGAGGCGCGCGCCCTGGAGGACGTACGCCGTGAGATCGACGCTGTACTGACGGTCCGCCAGGATGCCGAACAGCGTCTGGTCAAGCTGCGTGACGTGCTGTCCCGCGCGGACCGTACGCTCGCCGAAGCCCGCACCGCGCGCGGCGAGGTACTGGCGAAGATCGCCGCCACGGAGGTTCCGGTCGTCAGCGGCCCGCCGACCGTGCTGCAGGAGCAGCTGGCGACGGCCGCCGAGTACCGCAGACACGCCCAGTGGCACCGCCTGTCCCCGCTCCTGGAGAGCCTGGAGCAGAAGGCGGACGACGAACTGCTGCGCGCCCGCGAGTCGTTGACCGCGGTCACCGCACCCCTGGCGGTCCGCGCCGAGCTGCGCGGCCGCCTCGACGCGTACAAGGCGAAGGTCGCCCGGCACGGCCTCGCGGAGGACCCGTTCCTCATCGAGCGCTACGACGCGGCCCGCCGCATGCTGTGGAGCGCCCCCTGCGACCTGCGCGTCGCCGAACAGGCCGTCCTGCGCTACCAGCACGCCGCCGCCGAACTGCTCGGCGGCCCACGCGTGCCCGGGCCACGGGGGCCCGAGGACCACAGGGGGCCGGGGGCATGAAGGACAGGGGGGAGTCGTCGTCATGAGTCAGGCACAGCAGACCTGCCAACGGCCGGACTGCGACGGGACGTACGAGGACATGGGTGGCGGCGAGCTGTACTGCGACACCTGCGGCCTCGCACCGGTCGTCTCGGCGACCGGCATGGTGGGCTCGCCGCCCACCGGGGTGACGGGCGGCGGCAAGGGCTCGCGCGGCTCGGCGGGCAGCGGAAGCTCCCGCTCCACCAGCCGCGGCAGCTCCCGTACGTCATCGCAGTCGTCGAAGTCCCGGCGCTCGGTGTCGGGGAGGCTGTCGCGCTCGCTGTCGGGCCGTTCCACGGGCCGCTCGGTGTCGGTGCGCAGCTCCGGCTCGGGCGCCGGCTCCAGCGGCCGCGGCCGGCTCGGCGCCGGTCTCGTCCAGGTCCCGGACGTGCCGCGCCCCGACCCGCGCGAGATGGTGCTGGAGAACCCGGAGGTGCCCGAGCGCAAGCGGTTCTGCTCCCGCTCGGACTGCGGCGCGGCGGTCGGCCGGGCCCGCGGCGAGCGCCCGGGCCGTACGGAGGGCTTCTGCACGAAGTGCGGTCACCCGTATTCCTTCGTCCCGAAGCTGAAGTCCGGCGACATCGTGCACGGCCAGTACGAGGTGGTGGGCTGCCTGGCGCACGGCGGCCTCGGCTGGATCTACCTCGCCGTGGACCGCGCCGTCTCGGACCGCTGGGTGGTGCTCAAGGGCCTGCTCGACACCGGTGACCAGGACGCGATGGCGGCGGCGATCTCCGAGCGGCGCTTCCTCGCGGAGATCGAGCACTCCAACATCGTGCGGATCTACAACTTCGTCGAGCATCTCGACCAGCGCACGGGCTCGCTCGACGGCTACATCGTCATGGAGTACGTCGGCGGCAAGTCGCTCAAGGAGATCGCCAACGGCCGCCGCACCCCCGACGGCAAGCGTGACCCGCTCCCCGTCGAGCAGGCGTGCGCGTTCGGCATCGAGGCGCTGGAGGCCCTCGGCCATCTCCACAGCCGGAACCTCCTGTACTGCGACTTCAAGGTCGACAACGCCATCCAGAGCGAGGACCAGCTCAAGCTGATCGACATGGGCGCGGTGCGCAGGATGGACGACGACGAGTCGGCCATCTACGGCACGGTGGGCTACCAGTCGCCGGAGGTCGCGGAAGTCGGCCCGTCGGTGGCGTCCGACCTCTACACCGTCGCGCGCACCCTCGCCGTCCTGACCTTCGACTTCCAGGGCTACACGAACGTCTACGTCGACTCCCTGCCCGACCCCGACAACATCGAGGTCTTCCGCCAGTACGAGTCCTTCTACCGCCTCCTGGTCCGCGCCACCGACCCCGACCCGGCCCGCCGCTTCGCCTCCGCCCAGGAGATGGCGGAGCAGCTGACGGGCGTGCTGCGCGAGGTCGTGTCCCTGCAGTCGGGACGGGCGAGGCCGTCGTTGTCGACGCTGTTCGGCCCGGAGGTACGGGTCACGGACACGGAGCTGTTCCCGAAGCTGGACGGGGAGGTGTCGCGGCTGGGGGCACGGGTGGCGCCCGCCAAGGAGACGCTCACGGTTTCCCCGGCCGGCTCGCCCGCTCCTTCGGCCAACTCGCCCGCCCTCCCCGCCGGCATCGTCAAGGGCGTCAACGCCTCGGCCACCGCCCTCGCCCTGCCGGTGCCCCACGTCGACCCCTCCGACCCCAACGCCGGCTTCCTCGCGGGGCTGATGACCACCGCCGCGGCCGAGCTGCTCGGCGCCCTCGGCGCGGCGTCGGCGCCGTCGACCGAGACCCGGCTGCGGCAGATCCGCGCCTGGCTGGAGAACGGCGACACCGGCGCCGCCCACCAGGCCCTGCTCCAGCTGGAGGACGAGCGACCCGACGACTGGCGGGTCGTCTGGTACCGCGGGGTGGCCGCGCTCGTCACCGGCGACCACGAGGGCGCGGCGCTGGCCTTCGACGCGATCTACGACGCCTTCCCCGGCGAGCCCGCCCCCAAGCTGGCCCTCGGCATGTGCGCGGAGGTGCTGGGCCAGCTGGACAACGCCGCCGAGTACTACCGGCTCGTGTGGTCGACCGACCCGAGCTATGTGAGCGCCGCCTTCGGCCTGGCCCGGGTCCAGCTCGCGAGCGGCGACCGCCGCAGCGCGGTGACGACCCTGGAGTCGATTTCGGAGAGCTCCATTCACTACACGGCCGCACGCGTGGCGGCCGTCCGCGCGCGGCTGCGTCAACGCACGGCGGTCGCCGCCGACGTACCGTTCCTGGACGACCTGACCGCCGCCGCGGGCCAGGTCGAGGCGCTGGACGCGTACGGGCTGGATCCGGCGCGCCGGGAGCAGTTGTCGGCGGAAGTCCTCGGTTGCGCGTTGGACTGGATACTCTCCGGTGGCCAGGGTTCCGCCCCACCTGCCGCCGGAGGACGGACGCTGCTCGGCAGCGGCCTGGACGAGCGGGGACTGCGTTTCGGCCTGGAGCGTTCGTACCGGACGCTGGCCCGGCTCGCGCGGGGCGGCGAGGAGAGGATCTACCTGGTGGAACGTGCCAATCGTTACCGCCCCCGGACGTGGGTGTAGTTGATGTCGCAGATGCCCCAGTTGTCCGCCTGCCCGAGCTGCGAATGGCCGCTCGAGTCGGGTGACCGTTTCTGCGGTGCGTGCGGATACGACCTGTCCGCCGTGCCCGTACGGCCGGACGACAACCCGACCATCGCCATGAACGGCTCGACGCCGCCCCCGGCCGGCGCGCCCGGCCCGGACTGGCCCGTCGCCGCCACGCAGGGCACGGACTCCGGCGGCCACGAGCTGCCCCCGGGCACGCCCCCGCCCCCGCAGTCGCCGCCGCCGGCGCCCCCCGCCGCGAGCGGTCCCGGCGCGGCGCCCGACTTCGCCTTCCCGGCCCCGAGCGCCCCCGGCATGCCGGACGGCCCGCCGCACCCGCAGTCCGCGCCCGCCGCACCGCCCGCCCCGACCGGCTCCCCGGTCTCCCCGGCGTCCGGCGTCCGGTTCGACCGCCCGTCGGAGCCCGAGGAGTACCCGTTGCAGGCGCCCGACCCGCGTGTCACCCCCGACGTGCCGACGCCGCGCGAGGGCACCAAGGTGTGCGTCGCCTGCCGTGCGGGCCGTGTCGATCACGACGGGTACTGCGAGAACTGCGGGCACGCCCAGCCACGCGAACGCGACCACATGGAGCAGGACGCCGGCCCGGTCGCCGCCGTCAGCGACCGCGGTCTGCGCCACCACCGCAACGAGGACGCGTTCGCCGTCGGCTGCACCGCGCTGCCCGACGGCCGGCCCGCGGTCGTGGCGATCGTCTGCGACGGCGTGTCCTCGGCGACCCGCCCCGACGCCGCCTCGATGGCCGCCTCCCGGGCCGCGAGCGAGTCGCTGCTGACCGCCCTGCCGCGCGGCACACACCCGCAGCAGGCCATGCACGACGCGATCGTCGCCGCCGCGAACGCGGTCAACGCGCTCGCGGGCGAAGCGGCCACGGCCCGCGAGCACGCCCCGCACCAGAACGCCCCCGCCTGCACGATCGTCGGCTCCGTGGTGACGCCCGAGCTGCTGATCGTCGGCTGGGTCGGCGACAGCCGCGTCTACTGGGTCCCGGCGGACCGCAGCACTCCCCCGGCCCGGCTCACCGAGGACGACTCCTGGGCCGCGCAGATGGTCGCCGCCGGCCTGATGAACGAGGCCGAGGCCTACGCCGACGAGCGCGCCCACGCCATCACGGGCTGGCTCGGCGCGGACGCCTACGAACTGGAGCCGCACACCGCTTCCTTCAAGCCGGACCGTCCCGGTGTGGTGGTGGTGTGCACGGACGGGCTGTGGAACTACGCGGAGGCGGCCGAGGACATGGCCGACGCCCTGCCCCTCGACGCCGTCGCGCGTCCCCTGCACAGCGCCCAGGTCCTGGTCGGTCACGCGCTCGACGGCGGGGGCCACGACAACGTAACAGTGGCCGTCCTGCCGTTCCCCGCGCCGCCGATGGGGGCAGGATCGGCCTGAGGCCGCACCGCGGGGCGAGGCCTCAACGGACCGGAGGGGACCGGTCCGTCGACAGCCATGGCACCGCCATGGGGTTCTTTAGGGGGATTTGAGAACGCATGGCCAATTTCTCGAAATCGAACGTGCCGCAGTTCTCGGTGGACGTGTACCAGAACGAGTACCTGCCGGAGGGCGGTCGCGAGGTCAACGCGATCGTCACGGTGACCGCGACCGGCGGGGGCACGGTCGGAAGCGCGGTCGCGGCGCCCCACCTCTACGCGCCGGGGCAGGGCCCGTCCGCGGCCGTGGCGATCATGGTCGACTGCTCGGGCTCCATGGACTACCCGCCGACCAAGATGCGCAACGCCCGCGACGCCACGGCCGCCGCGATCGACACCCTGCGTGACGGCGTGCACTTCGCGGTGATCGGCGGCACGCACGTGGCGAAGGAGGTCTACCCGGGCGGCGACCGCCTGGCCGTGGCCGACGCCACCACCCGTGACCAGGCCAAACAGGCCCTACGCAGGCTCAGCGCGGGCGGCGGCACGGCCATCGGCACCTGGCTGCGGCTCGCCGACCGCCTGCTCTCCTCGGCCGACGTCGCCATCCGGCACGGCATCCTGCTCACCGACGGACGCAACGAGCACGAGTCGCCGAAGGACCTGAAGGCCGCACTCGACGCCTGTGCCGGACGTTTCACATGTGACGCACGTGGCGTGGGCACCGACTGGGAAGTGAAAGAAGTCACAGGGATCGCCTCCGCCCTGCTCGGCAGCGCCGACATCGTCGCCGACCCGGCCGGTCTCGCCGCCGACTTCACGCAGATGATGGAGACGGCGATGGGCAAGGAGGTCGCGGACGTCGCCCTGCGGGTGTGGACGCCGGTGGGCACGATCATCAAGTTCGTCAAGCAAGTCGCGCCGACGGTCGAGGAGTTGACCGACCGGCGCACGGAGACCGGCCCGCGCGCCGGGGACTACCCCACCGGCAGCTGGGGAGACGAGTCCCGTGACTACCACGTTTGCGTCGAAGTGCCCGTCGCCGAGGTCGGCCGGGAGATGCTCGCCGCACGGGTCTCCCTGGTCATCCCGCAACCCGACGGCAGCACCCAGAACTTGGGCGCGCAGGGTCTCGTACGGGCCGTGTGGACCGACGACATGGTCGCCTCGACGTCGATCAACCCGCAGGTCGCCCATTACACGGGCCAGGCGGAACTGGCGCAAGCCATCCAACAAGGGCTCGATCTTCGCAAAGCGGGCGATATCGATGGAGCAACGGCCAAACTGGGTCGCGCGGTTCAGCTCGCCAGCGCTTCCGGAAATGCGGATACCGCGAAACTCCTTGCGAAGGTGGTGGACGTGGTCGACGCCGCGACGGGTACTGTGCGACTGAAGGCGAAGGTCGCGGAGGCCGACGAGATGACTCTCGAGACACGGTCGACAAAGACTGTTCGTGTAAAGAAGTGACCTAGCAGGACCATAAAAGCACCGAGCCTGACCCCTTGGGGTTGGAGAAATCCGGTCGAAAACGGCCGGAAAGGAGAGGGGGAAGCGCCGACATGCCGACCTGCCCGAACGGACACCAGTCGGGTTCCGACGACTGGTGCGAGGTCTGCGGTCACCGCATGGCCGGTGCCGTACCTCCGCCCCCTCCCCCGCCGCCCCCGCCCGGCGGTGGCTACGGCTTCCCGCCGCCCGGTGGCCCCGGTGGCCCCGGCGGCCCCGGTCCGTCCGGTGGCCCGAACGCCGGTCAGCCCGGCGGCCATCCGCACATGGGCGGCGTACCGGAGCCGGAGCTCTGCCCGCAGTGCCGTACGCCGCGTGAGGGCGGCGCTCCGTTCTGCGAGGAGTGCCGGTGGAACTTCCTGACCAACACGGCGACGTCGTACACCCCCGCCGCCCCGCGCCCCCCGGCGCCCGGCGGCCCGGGCCTGCCCTCCCACTTCCAGCAGCAGTCGGGGCCCCCGCCGCAGTCCGGGCCCCCGCCGCAGTCGGGGCCGCCTCCGTCGTTCGGCGGCGGTGACTCGTACGAGTACCAGGGCTCGCGCCCGTCCCAGGTGAACCGCCCGGCGGAACCGATCCCGCCGTTCGGCGCGGAGCCGCAGGGTCCGGGAGGGCCTGGCGGTCCCGGAGGCCCGGGTGGGCCTGGTGGGTTCGGCCCTGGCGGTCCTGGTCCGGGCGGTCCCGGCCCTGGTCCCGGCGGCATGGGTGGCCCGGGCGCTCCCGGCGGCCCTGGCGGCTTCGCTCCGGGCCCGGGCGGTCCGGGCAACACCAACCCCGGTGGCCCCGGCGGCCCCGGTGGCTTCCCTCCGGGCCCCGGTGGTCCTGGTGGACCCGGTGGCTTCGGTGGCCCTGGCGGCCCCGGTGCTCCCGGCCCCGGCGGACCCGGTGGCCCGGGAGTCAACGCCCCCTCCGGCTTCGGCGGCGACCCGTCGCGGCCGGTTCCGCCACCGCCCGGCCCGACCCCGCCCGGCGGTCCCGGCGCGACCAGCGGTGCTCCGCAGGCGTTCCAGCCGGCGGGCCCGGCCGGTCCCGGCGCCCCGCCGGTCCAGCCCGGCTTCGGGCAGGACCCGAACCGTCCGCCGCAGGGCGGCCCGTCCTTCGGCGGCGGCAACGACGACTGGGTGCTCTCCCCGCCATCGGGCCCCGGCGGCCCGGGCGCTCCCGCTCAGGGCGGCTACGGCTACCCCCAGCCCGGCGCGACCCAGGCCCCGCCACCGCCCGGCCCCGGCTATCCGCAGCAGCCCGCCGGTCCGGCGACCTGGCTGGCGACCATCGGCCCGGACCGCGACTACTTCATGGCGATGATGCAGCGCTCCGGCCCTGAGGCCGCGGGCCTCAACCTGCCCGCGTATTCGCCCGAACAGCAGCGCACGCTCACCGGCAACCAGGTCACCATCGGCCGCCGCCGCCACTCCACCGGCGAGTCTCCCGACATCGACCTGTCGGTGCCGCCGGAGGACCCGGGCGTCTCGCACCAGCACGCGGTCCTGGTCCAGCAGCCGGACGGCACCTGGGCGGTCGTCGACCAGAACTCGACGAACGGCACGACGGTGAACGGCTCCGAGGAACCGATCCAGCCGTTCGTCCCGGTACCGCTGCAGGACGGCGACCGGGTGCACGTCGGGGCGTGGACGACGATCACGATCCGGCGCGGCTAGGGCCCGTCCAGGCATCTTCAGACCGGGAGGGGGTGGTCGTACGGCGAGAAATTGCCGTACGACCGCCCCCTCCCGGTGTTTTCAGCCGGGCAACGGCCACGCGTACGGCCCCTCGGGATCGTCCAGCCACGCCCACTCGTGCTCGCCGCTCACCGTGATCCCGTACCGCTCCCGCTGCGGCTGCTCCTCCCGCTCCCACAACGCGTACGCCTCCTGCGGATCGAGGCTGCCGCGGGTCAGCGCCAGCAGGAAGCGGAACAGCTCGTTCTCGCGGGCCCGGCGCGGCAGCCCGCCCAGGTGGGCGGCCGCGGGCTCGGAGCGCACCCCGCCGCGCAGCGGCACGAAGTAGGCGGGCGTGTGCAGGAAGCGGCCCTCCGCGTGCTCGGCGTCCCGTACGGTCAGGGCGATCAGACCGGTGGCCAGCGGGGTCAGGATGCGGGCACCGGGGCGGCACTGGGCGATCCAGGGGCGCGGGATCGACAGCAGGGTGCAGGTCGCGATGATCCGGTCGAAGGGGGCGCGCTCGGGCACGCCGCGTGCGCCGTCGCCGGTGACGACGACGGGGTGGTAGCCGGCGGCGGCCAGGTGCTGCCGGGCCGACTCGGTGATCTCCGGCTCCAGATCGACGGTGGTGACGAGGTCGTCGTCGCCGAGCCGGTGGGCGAGCAGGGCGGCGTTGTAGCCCGTGCCCGCGCCGATCTCCAGGACCCGGTCGCCGTCCGCCACCCCCAACGCGACCAGCATCATCGCCATCAGGGACGGCTGGCTGCTGGAGGAGACCAACTCGCCGTCGCGCAGCCGGGTGGCCAGCGGGGTGTCGGCGTACGCTCCGCGCACCCAGCGCTCGCGTGCGCCCGGGTCGGGGCTCTGGCCCCAGCGCCGCTCGTAGCCGCCGGCGACGCCGACGTAGTAGTACGGCACGAACAGATGCCGCGGCACGGCCGCGAAGGCGTCCCGCCACACCGGGTCCTCGGCCCACGCCCCGCTCGCCTCGATCTCACTCACCAGCGCGGCCCGCGCCGAGGCGGCGAGGTCGTCCAGGGCCCTGTCGGGGGCGTGCGCGCTCATACCTCCACTGTCCTGCGGCAGGCCGCACGAGGCGAGCACCCTGCCGGACGATCCGGAACGCGTCACTCGGGACCGGAACGCGCCACAAGGGGCGGCTGGTCCTAAGCCTGGAGTCCTCCGTCTCCGCGTCTGAGACCATGGGCCATGTGAATGAAATTCGGCGCGGCACGCTTCAGGAGCAGACCTTCTACGAGCAGGTCGGCGGGGAGGAGACCTTCCGCCGCCTCGTCCACCGTTTCTACGAGGGTGTCGCCGAGGACCCGCTCCTGCGGCCCATGTACCCCGAGGAGGACCTGGGCCCGGCGGAGGAGCGCCTCGTGCTGTTCCTGATCCAGTACTGGGGCGGCCCGACGACGTACAGCGAGAACCGCGGCCACCCCCGCCTGCGCATGCGCCATGCCCCGTTCACCGTGGACCGCGCGGCCCACGACGCCTGGCTGAAGCACATGCGGGTCGCCGTCGACGAACTCGACCTCTCCGAGGAGCACGAGCGGACGCTGTGGAACTACCTGACGTACGCGGCGGCGTCGATGGTGAACACCGCCAGCTGAGGGCCTGCGTCATGTCCCCGGCCGAGCCGGGTCACGCGCGTGCCCCGGCGGGGTCAGCGAACGCTGACGTCCAGCGCCCCGAGCCCCGCCCGGCGCACCGCGATCGACCCGTACGGCGTGCGCAGCCGTAGCCACGCCCCCGAGGACAGCAGCCCCAACTCGCCCTGGCCCGCGGCCCCTCGGGGTCGCAGGAAGCCCAGTGACTGCGCCGCGTGCACGGCCCGTACCGGAAGGGGCGTCTCCCCCACCGTGCGGGACCAGATCTCCCGCCCGATCCGGTCGAGTTCGGCCCGGGTACGCCGCTCCGGCGCCAGCTCCTGCGTACGGGACCGGAACTCGGCGACCGCCACCCCGACCATCGCGCGCAGCTCGCCCGGCGTCGGCAGCCCGGCCTCACGCCGCCAGCCACCGCGCGGCGGGAGCACTCCGGCCCACGGCGGTCCGGTGACCGCGGCCGGGACGACGGCCGTAGCCGCCGCCTCGTCGATGGACTCCAGCAGTTCGCCCGCGGACACGGTCACGTCCAGCGTGACGTCGAGCCCGTTCTCGTACGGCTTGCCCAGCCGTACCGCACGGATCGCCAGCACCTCGAAGGACGGCGGCCGCCCGAAGACGGCGAGCGCGGTGCCGGCGGCCTGCAGGCGCACCGCGGCTCCACGGTCGTAGTGGAGCAGCCGGGAGAGGAAGGCCGCGAGATCCGCCGCCTCCCCCTCGTCGGCGAGGTGGAGCACCGTCATGCGGCGACGGCCTCCTCGTCGTCCGGATCGCCCGCGGAGACTTCGTCCGTGTACTCCCGGAGGAACTCCTTCTCCTCCGGGACGAGCCGACGCGGCCGCTGCTGCTCGAAGTCGAACGGCACTATCACCGTCGACGCCCGGACATAGACGACGTCGTCGTCCTTCACCTCGTAGGTGATGGTGAAGGAGGCGGCCCTTATCTCCGTGACCCACAGCTCGATGTCCACGGGCGCGTGCCGGTGGACGAGCTGCCGTTTGTAGTCGATCTCATGGCGTGCCACCACGGACCCCTGCTTGAAATCCTTGTCCGGGCGGAACAGGAAGTCGATACGGGCTTCCTCCAGGTAGCGGAGGAAGACCACGTTGTTGACGTGGCCGTACGCGTCCATGTCCGCCCAGCGCAGCGGGCAGCGGTAGATGTGCCGCAAGATCGATCAGCCCCGGGTCAGCTTCTTGTAGGTGGCGCGGTGCGGACGGGCCGCGTCCGGGCCGAGGCGCTCGATCTTGTTCTTCTCGTACGACTCGAAGTTGCCCTCGAACCAGAACCACTTGGAGTCACCCTCGTAGGCGAGGATGTGCGTCGCCACGCGGTCCAGGAACCACCGGTCGTGGGAGACGACCACGGCCGCGCCCGGGAACTCCAGCAGCGCGTTCTCGAGACTCGACAGCGTCTCGACGTCCAGGTCGTTCGTCGGCTCGTCGAGGAGCAGCAGGTTGCCGCCCTGCTTGAGCGTGAGCGCGAGGTTGAGACGGTTGCGCTCACCACCGGAGAGGATGCCGGCCGGCTTCTGCTGGTCGGGCCCCTTGAAGCCGAAGGCGGAGACGTACGCCCGCGAGGGCATCTCGACCTGGCCGACGTTGATGTAGTCGAGCTCGTCGGAGACCACGGCCCACAGGGACTTCTTCGGGTCGATGTTCTCGCGGCTCTGGTCGACGTACGAGATCTTGACGGTGTCGCCGACCTTGATGCTGCCGGAGTCGGGCGTCTCCAGACCCTGGATCATCTTGAAGAGGGTGGTCTTGCCGGCGCCGTTCGGCCCGATGACACCGACGATGCCGTTACGCGGCAGCGTGAACGAGAGGTCATCGATGAGGACCTTGTCCCCGAAGGCCTTGCTGAGGTTGTTGACCTCGACGACGATGCTGCCGAGTCGCGGGCCCGGCGGAATCTGGATCTCCTCGAAGTCCAGCTTCCGCATCTTGTCCGCCTCGGCGGCCATCTCCTCGTACCGGGCGAGACGGGCCTTGGACTTGGCCTGTCGCCCCTTGGCGTTCGACCGCACCCACTCCAGCTCTTCCTTGAGCCGCTTGGCGCGCTTGGCGTCCTTCTGGCCCTCGACCTTGAGGCGGGTCTGCTTGGTCTCCAGGTACTTGGAGTAGTTGCCCTCGTAGCCGTGGAGCCGACCGCGGTCGACCTCGCAGATCCAGCCGGCCACGTTGTCGAGGAAGTACCGGTCGTGGGTCACGGCCACGATGGTGCCCTCGTACTTGGCGAGGTGCTGCTCCAGCCAGTTCACCGACTCGGCGTCGAGGTGGTTGGTGGGCTCGTCGAGGAGCAGCAGGTCGGGCGCCTCGAGGAGCAGCTTGCACAGCGCGACGCGGCGCTTCTCACCACCGGAGAGGTTGACGACGGGCCAGTCGCCGGCCGGGCACCCGAGCGCGTCCATGGCCTGCTCGAGCTGGGCGTCGAGGTCCCACGCGTTGGCGTGGTCGAGGTCCTCCTGGAGCTTGCCCATCTCGTCGAGGAGCGCGTCGGAGTAGTCGGTCGCCATGAGCTCGGCGATCTCGTTGAACCGATCGAGCTTGCCCTTGATCTCGGCGACACCCTCCTGGACGTTCTCCAGGACGGTCTTCTCCTCGTTGAGCTTGGGCTCCTGCATCAGGATGCCGACGGTGAACCCGGGCGACAGGAACGCCTCACCGTTCGACGGCTGCTCCAGCCCCGCCATGATCTTCAGGATCGTCGACTTACCGGCGCCGTTCGGGCCGACGACGCCGATCTTCGCCCCGGGGAGGAAGTTCAGGGTGACGTCGTCGAGGATCACCTTGTCGCCGTGCGCTTTGCGCGCCTTGCGCATGGTGTAAATGAACTCAGCCAAGAGAAACCGTCCGGCAGCTTGAAATCTGGCAGTGGGCAGATACACCCCATCTTGCCCGACGGCTACCCCTGGGGGGAAACGCGTATGGGCGGGGGGCTCTGACCTGGGGTTTCGCCGCTGGCAGCGATGGGTCGGCCGATGAGGAGACACACACATGGCCGATTTCGCGCGGACTCGTAGCCACGAGGGCGGGCCGGAGGTGCGGTCGTCCGGGTGTATTCGCGGCGAGATCGCACATCCCGGCGCGCCAATGGGACATTTCAGACTTTCGTCATATTAACCTCCCGTGACAGTACGAAGTCGATCTCTCACGGATCGCGGACATCTCACTTCACCGGAGAAGACATGCACAAGCTTCGCAAGGCTTCCGTCCTGGTCGCCGCCCTGGGCAGCGTCGCCCTACTGAGCACCGGCACCGCCACGGCGCAGGGCATGGACGGTAAGGGCAACTCCGTCCTGCAGAGCTCCAACTGCAAGTCGCACGACCTGAACCTCGACGTCCTCGGCCAGGTCGGCCTGCTCAACGGCGTTCTGGGCAACGCGCTCAACGGCGAGGGCAACTCGGGCGGGCAGGACACGCACCTGGGCTCGCAGATGGGCTGCAACAGCAGCGCCTTCTAACCCCGGACTGGGTCCGTCGGCTTGCGGACCGGTGCCCCATGGCACGAACTACCGGTGGAGTAAGGACCGTTGGGCAGACGGTCCCCGCAGTTCCGCCGATGGCAGCGCACCGGTATCCCGCACGCCGTGCCGACCTGGAACAGGCGAGGGGGCGGTCCGTCAGTGGCGGACCGCCCCCTCCCTTGCGTGAGAACCCTTGCGTGGGAACTCCCGCCTCAGTCCTGAGCCGCCGCTTCCTTCTTCCGGACGACCACCAGGGCCGCGCCGCCGATCAGAACCAGGCCGATGGCGAGGCCCGCGATCAGGGGGGTCATGTCGGAGCCACCGGTCGCGGCGAGGTTGGTGTCGTCGGTCGTGGTTCCCACGGTGGCGGGGCTGGGCTCACCGAGAGTCTGGACGTCGGGGCCCACCGCATCGGCCTCGGTCACCTGCGTCATGCAGTCCAGGACGCCCGTGAACCGCTTCTCGAAGCCGGCCAGGCCCTGGATCGTGAAGTCGTACGCCTGGTCCTCCTGCAGCGCGACCGTCACCGTCCGCGACTCGCCCGCCTCGATGGTGTACTCGATGCCGAGCAACTCGAAGGTGAACGGCTCGTCGCCCTCATTGACCGCGGTGATGTCGACGCCGCCCTTGTCGCAGTTCTCCACCGCGGACAGCGCGGGTATGGCACCGGTCTGCGCCCAGGTCGCGCTCGCCGTCGCCGAGACGGTCGACTCGCTGGAGCCGGCCAGGATCTGCGTCTGGCTGCGGCTCTCGGCAGCGAAGGCCCGCCCGACCGGCACGGTCGTCGAGGCCTGCACCGTCAGCTCGCCCTGGCCGTCCGCCGCCTTCGCGGGCACCTCGAAGAACACCTGACCGCCGTCCGCCGCGGACGTGACGGGCTTGCCGTCCTTGTCCACGATCCGCACGCCGCTGGTGGCCGCGTCCGCCGGCGGCGTCACCGTGACGCTCTCCGCGTCGGTGCGTACCGTCACCGGGCCGAGCCGCTCACCGGGGTGGCCGGAGACCGCGGGCGGGTCGAGCGTCAGCGACGCCCTCGGCTCCGCCACGCCCCGTGCGCTCTTCTCGAGGTAGTCCGCGAGCCGCTCGGCCTGCGGGTCGAGGGCGTCGACGGCCACGCCGTCCGAGTAGCGCCAGATGGCCACCTGGGTGCCGGCCGCCGCGTCCTGCTCGGTGAGGCCGCCCTTGACGCCCGCCTTGTCGGCGAGGGCCGCGAGGTCGTTCACCTGCGGGTAGGAGTTCTGCAGGATCCAGCGGATCTTGCCGGCGTCCTTGTTGGCGCCCAGCGAGGTGCCGCTCCACGGGGTCTCGTGGTACCTGGCGTCGCGCTGCGTGGGGTTGTGGATGTCGACGCAGTACGTCTGCAGGGTGCCGCCCCCGTCGACGGACATCTCGAACAGGCCCGCCGAGATCTGCTGATCCCCGGAGTCGGCATGCACGACCGCCGCGCCGTAAGTCTTCAGGCCACCTATGGTGGCGGTCGCCCCGCCATGGCCCCGTGCCGTACCGTCGGCCGCGGCCGGGCCGGCGCCGGCCACCACCGTGGCGGCGACGAGCCCGGACACCAGGGTCGAGGCGGCGAGTCGGGCCGCCCCTCGCCCTCGCACCGACAGTGCAGAGAACGCAGCAAACACAGAATTCCCCTTCGAGCAGGACCCGTTGACGTGGGGGGAAGGTCCCACCAGCAGAATCAGAAGCCCCGAGAGCTATGCCCGGCATCCTAGGTACGCGGTGCACCACGCTTCCCTGGGATCCCGTCGGAGGGCCGATCCGACTCGGAATCGTTATCGCCAAGATCCCTTGTGAGCAGGGCTTATCGACAAATCCCCGGGGTCGTTCGGAGCGCATTCGCCGATAAGCCGCACTTCGGTCAGCCGCTGAGGGTGACTGACGTCACGTCACCGCCACTGGCTCGGGGGCCTGTTGGGATCGGCTGTCCGCGGGTGGCGTCTCCCAGTCGGGCTCGGGCCGGTCGGGTGCCGTCGCGGTACCTGTCTCCGGTCGCGAAGAGCGTCGGAAGGCCGAGGTACCGCGGGCGAGGTCATGGCCGATCGCCATCGCGTCGATGTCGGCCGAGGTCCAGCTCTGCCCCTCGCGGATGTCCGACCGCACCTTCAGCCTGCCCTGCACCACGACGGGATCCCCCACGTTCAGCGACCCGGCGGCGTTCGTGGCCAGCTGCCGATTGGCCCACACCGTGAAGAAGTTGGTGTGCCCGTCGGTCCACTCGTTCTTCACGCGGTCCAGGTAGCGCGAGGTCACCGCGAGCCGGAAGCGCGCGGACGGTCCCGTCGCGAGCTCCCGGTACACCGGCTGGGTCGCCACGTTGCCCACCGCGCAGATGATCGTCTCGTTCATCGTCGAGAACCCCTCCCTCGCCCGGCCACTGCCGCCGGGCGGATACGCGTACGGGCCCGTCCCGTACGGCTGCGTCCGACGTGACGGCGGAACGCTCGCCGCCGTCACCGCGATCGACCGCACCGTCGCGATCGCCGCGAAGCCAGACTGCATCCGCCGGGCCGAGCCCGCTGAGCCCTGTGGATCACCGCGCGTCTGTGGATAACTCCGCCACCCGAACGAGTGATCCACGGCTGCCGCCCCGGGACGCCGCCCCCTCAAGACCGCAGCCCCGGGACGCCGCCCCTCAAGACCGCAGCCCCGGGACGCCGCCCCTCAAGACCGCAGCCCCAGGGCCCCGTATCACCGCTCCGAGCTCCGTATCACCACTCCAGTCCTCAGATCGCCGCCCGGGGCTTCGGATCACCGCCCAGGGCCCAGAATCACCCCACTGGGCCCCCGATCACCCCGCCGGGCCTCCAATCACCTCACCGAGCCCCCGAATCACCTCACCGTCCCACTGACCCCCATCACCCGCCCGTACTGCTCCCGAACCTCCCGATAGCGCAGCAACTCGGCCG
This sequence comes from Streptomyces sp. cf386, assembly GCF_900103585.1. Taxonomy (GTDB): domain Bacteria; phylum Actinomycetota; class Actinomycetes; order Streptomycetales; family Streptomycetaceae; genus Streptomyces. Next base: position 278,088 of record NZ_FNHV01000010.1, on the reverse strand, counting down.
CCACCGGGTCCAGCACCCGGGCCCGCCCGCACCCGGCCGCCGCCTCCCGCAACCGCCGCTCCGCCTCCAGGCCGTACCGCCGCGCAGGCCCCCGTGCCGCGATCCGGCAGCCCCACTCGACGAGCGGCCCGCCGACGATGCCGGCCACCATCAGCAGCACCGGTACGCCCAGGTTCGGCGCCATGACGCCGATGATCTGCGCCACCAGCCACAGCCCGCCGACGACTTGAAGGATCGTCATGGCCGCCTGCACCAGGACGGCGGCCGGCCACCAGCCGGGCCGCGGCGGCCGTCCCGGCGGCAGTCCAGCCCGCGCGGCCAGCTCGTCCAGCGCCTCGGGCAGCCCCTGGGCCCCCCGTACGGCCGCCTCACGCACCGCCTGTGCCCAGGGCGCGGGCAGCCCGGCCGACGCCTGGTCGGAGATGGTCCGCACCGCCTGTTCGACGCGCTGCCGCGCGGTGGACTCCTCGTCCGTCTGGCTGCGCAGGGACAGGCGCCCCGTCGGGGGTTCGCCCCGATCCTGGTACCAGCGCCACAACCGCAACCACGGCGTCCCGCACGCGCGGTTGGCGTTGCGCAGCCAGGCCCGCTCGGCGGCCTCGCCCGCGGCGGTCGCACCGATCGCGTCCGCGAGCCGGGCGGAGAATTCGTCCCGAGCCTCCTCGCTCAGCCCGGTCCGCCGACGCGCGGCGTACACCGGCCGCAGCCGCCACCCGGCGGCCTCCACATCGGCCGAGATCCGGCGGGCCGCGGCCCCGCGCTGCGCCACGAACTGGCCGAGCGCCTCCCGCAGATCACCGACGCCGTCCCCGGTGAGCGCGGACAGTGCGAGCACCGTCGCGCCCGGTTCGCCGTGCTCGCCCAGCGCGATGCCGTCCTCGTCGAGCAGCCGGCGCAGATCGTCGAGGACCTGGTCGGTGGCCTCTCCGGGCAGCCGGTCGGTCTGGTTGAGGACGATGAACATGATCTCGGCGTGGCCCGCCATGGGCCGCAGATAGCGCTCGTGCAGGACCGCGTCGGCGTACTTCTCGGGGTCGACGACCCAGATCACCGCGTCGACCAGCGCCAGCACGCGGTCGACCTGCTCGCGGTGCTGTACGGCCGCCGAGTCGTGGTCGGGCAGGTCGACCAGGACGAGCCCGCGCAGCTGCCCGTCCGCGGCCGAGCTCTGTGCCGGGCGGCGCCGCAACCTCGGCGGAATGCCGAGCCGGTCGATGAGGCCGACCGCACCGTCGCTCCAGCTGCACACCAGGGGCGAGGAGGTCGTCGGCCGCCGTACGCCCGTCTCCGAGATGGTCACTCCGGCGAGCGCGTTGAACAGCTGCGACTTGCCGCTGCCCGTGGCGCCGGCGATGGCGACCACGGTGTGCTGCCCGGAGAGCCTGCGCCGCGCCGCCGCCTCGTCGAGCACCCGGCCCGCCTCGGCGAGCGTCTTGCTGTCGAGCCGGGCGCGCGAGAGCCCGACGAGTTCGCGCAGCGCGTCGAGCCGGGACCGCAGCGATCCGTCGTAGGCGAGCGGCATCACGACCTGCCGCCCGGAGGCCCGCGCCTCCACGACAGGGGGCTGCTCCTGTGCGGCGGCGGTCTCATTCACCCGCCGCGCGATGAGCCCGTCGTCCCAGGGTGTCGAGGCTTCCGCGGCGGAGGCGGCGTCCGTACGGGAGGAGGGGGCTGGGCGGGGGGCGGAATCAGGGCGGGCGGAAGACTCCTTGCGAGCGGAGAACTCCGTACGGTCCGCGCGGGACGAGCCGTCCTTGCGGGACGAAGAGTCCGTACGACGGGAAGCGCCCCCGACCTCGGCGCCGCCGGACCGGGTGGCACCCGCGCCCCCTCGCGCGTGACCGTCACCGCCCCCCACGCGCGCGTAGCGGCCGCTCGACTGCTCCTCCCGCTTCCCCCGCTTCCTCCAGAGCTTGCGCTTCTCCGGCTCCTCAGCCGCTGCGGAACTCTCGCCCACGCCGGGCTCACCCCCCTCGGCCACTGCGGAGCCCTCACCGTCGCCGGGCTCCTCCCGTGCGGCGGCGAAGTCACCCGTTTCACGGTCACCCTCTGCGCGGTCACCCTCGACTCGGTCCACCAGGTCGTCCTTCACGAGGAGGCCGTCCTCGGCAGCGACCTCGTCGGAGGCCCTGTTCTCGCGTCCGTCACCGTCAATGTCACCGTCGTTGCTGTTGCTGTTGCTGTTGCTGTTGCTCGTGGTGACGCCGTCCTCCGGGAGATCGACGGGTTCCGTCTGGTCCTGTTCCGTTTGGTTCTGGTCAGTGACGGCAGTCACCGGTCACCTCTCCTTCTGCAGTACGGACAGCGCGGCGATGAGTTCGGCCTGAGGGTCCGGATTGACCTCCAGGCCGTCGAGCGGGGCGAGTCGGCGCTCGCGTTCGTTGTGCATGACCCGGTCCAGGTGCTCGCTGAGCAGCCGCCCGGCCCGGTCGCGCAGCCGCAGCGCCCCGTGCGCCCCGATCCGCTCGGCGAGCCCCTCCCCGGCGGAGCGTGCCCGGCGGGCGCCGAGCAGGGCGGTGGCGACCAGGGCGGCGACGACCTCGGGATCCTGGACGACACCGCGTTCGATGTCGTTCACCTCGTCCTCGGCGTACTCCTCGAGCTCGCGCCGCCAGCGTCGTACGGCCATGCCGATACGGTGTTCGACGCCCCTCGGCCCCGAGTCACGGCTCGTCAGCTCGGGCGCGTCGGCGGCCGGTTCGCGCCGCCAGGCGTCGTCGACGCGCTCGTCGGCGGCGGTGACGGCGCACAGCAGGAGGGTGCTCAGGCTCTCCACCAGCGAGTCGAGGAGTTCCTCGGCGGAGCAATCGAGCGGAAAGGCGCGCCAGCGCTTCAGGGCGTCGCCGGCGAGCACGGCACCGGACTGCAACCGGCTCCGCACGCGCGCGTACTCGCTGTCGTACGCCGAGTCGACGGCGGCGGTGAGCCGCAGCGCGGCGGCGTACTGGGCGGCGGCGGCACCGGCGAGCTCGGGCATCCGGGCCTTGAGGGAGTCGAGGAGCCCGTGGCACGTACGGGCCACGGCGTGCCGACGTGCCGACGGGTCGTTGGCGTGATGGACGAGCCAGCTGCGCAGCTGCGCCACCGCCGTGGCCGGGAGCAGCCCGCCGCCCCAGGCCGACTCGGGCAGTTCGGGCACGGTGAAGCGGGGTACCTCGCCGAGGCCGGCCTTGGTGAGGAGCGCCCCGTACTGCCGCGACACCTCGGAGACGACCTGGTGGGGAACCCGGTCCAGGACGGTCACGAGGGTGGCGTCGTACTCCTTGGCGGTGCGCAGCAGGTGCCAGGGGACGGCGTCGGCGTACCGGGCGGCCGTCGTGACCATCACCCAGATGTCTGCCGCGCAGATGAGTTCGGCGGCGAGGGCGCGGTTGTCGGCGAGCAGGGAGTCGATGTCGGGCGCGTCGAGGAGGGCGAGCCCGGGCGGCAGCGTGTCGGCGGTCTCCAGCCGCAGCACGCGCGCGGAGTCCTCGCCGGGCAGCATCAGCTCCTCGGCCGGATCGTGCTCGGGGACCCACACGCGCGTGAGGTCGGGCAGTACGCGCATCCCGCTGAACCAGTGATGGTCCTCCGGATGGCAGACCAGCACCGGGGTCCGGGTCGTCGGCCGCAGTACGCCCGCCTCGGTCACGCGTCTGCCCACAATGGAGTTGACGAGCGTCGACTTGCCGGCGCCGGTGGATCCTCCCACCACGGCCAGCAAGGGCGCTTCGGGCTCTCTCAGGCGGGGCACCAAATAGTCGTCGAGCTGCGCGAGCAGTTCGTCGCGGTTGGCACGCGCGCGTGGGGCCCCCACCAGGGGCAGCGGGAAGCGTGCGGCGGCGACACAGTCGCGCAGGGCGGAGATCGCGTCGAGCAGCTGAGGCCGTACGTCCAAGGTCACCACATGCGAAGAATGCCCAATTTTAGGGGAATTCTGAAGCATATGAGCATGTCTGCGCGCCGATAGAACACAAGGGACGGAAGGGACGACTGAGACACAGGCACAGTCCAGGCATAACGAGTGCACAACACCCGGGGCGCAAGAGCCCAAAAGCGGTGCACGATTCGTACCTGCCTGCGATTATCAGGACCGCTTCACCGAACCTCCACATCGAGCCACGGAGGCGAAGCAACAGGGACACGGATGCGGGAGCCCTATCCTTGTCCCCGGCAACGTCACGGACCAGCCCCCACCGGGCACCAGGACCGAGCCCACCACGACCGGCCCCCGTAGCTCAGTGGATAGAGCAGGCGCCTTCTAAGCGCTTGGCCGCAGGTTCGAGTCCTGCCGGGGGCGCCCAGTCTCCGCCCTCCCATCGGGAGGGCGTTTTTGCTGTTCGGAATGGGGCCTCGCGCGGCGAAGCGGGGGCGAGGACAGCGAGCAAGCCCCCGCTCCCGCCCCTCACCACCTCACCCCTGCGGGCCATACGGCGACTTGGCACGAGCCTCATGCAGCGCCGCCCCCCACCAAGCAAGCTCATCGAGCATCACCTTGACCGCACCGTTCGTGCCCTCGGTGTCCCGCGGCGTGCCCTCCTCGCCGAACGCCTCCCAGTAGAACGGGAAGGCCACCCCGTCGCGGATGGTGACCGCGTGCATCTCGGCGAAGACCTGGCGCAGTTGCTCGACGGCGCGCAGGCCGCCGCTCTGGGCGCCGTAGGAGACGAAGCCGACCGGCTTGGCCTGCCACTCGGCGAAGTGCCAGTCGATGAGCGCCTTCAGGGAGGCCGGGAAGCTGTGGTTGTACTCGGGGGTCACCACGACGAACGCGTCGGCCGCGGCCAGCGCCGCGGAGAGCGGGAGCATCGCCACCGGGCGCACTTCCTCGGTCGCCATGGCGGGCGGAATCGCCGGAAGGGTGAGGGGCAGCTCCGTCTCGGCGAGGTCGACGACCTCGACGTCGAAGGCGCTGTGCTCCTTGGCCAGTTCGGCGAACCAGTTCGTCACGACCTCGCCGAAACGCCCCTCGCGGACGCTTCCGAGGATGACGGCGAGCTTCAAGGTGTCCGTGGACATGCTGGATTGCTCCTTCATCAAGGGATGAAACATCAAGGGATCAAAGAGAGGTCAGAAAGGGACCAAAGCGACCACGCTCAAGTAAAGTACAACGTGCATTGCAATGAGTAAAGTGGTCGTTGTAATCGATGCGGAGGTACCACGATGACCAGGGCGGACAGCGGGCGGAACAGGCCGCGCAAGGGGTTCCCGGAGAAGCGACGGGCCATCCTGGAGGCCTCCCGGAAGGTCTTCGGGCGGGTCGGCTACCAGGGCGCGAGCATCGACGTGATCGCCACCGAGGCCTGTGTGTCGACGCGCACGATCTACAACCACTTCGAGAACAAGGAGCAGCTCTTCTCCATCGTGCTGATCGACAGCTCGGAGCAGGTGGCCGCCGCCCACGAGGCGATGATCGAGCGCCACCTCGGCAGCACGTCGAGCGCCGCCGGACTGGAGGCCGACCTGGTGGGCCTCGCCAAGGACTGGGTGCGGCCGCGCCCGGAGTTCACCGACCACTTCGCGATCGTCGCCCGGATCAACGCCGAGGGCGAGAACTTCCCCGCCGACCTCCACGACGCCTGGCAGAAGGCCGGCCCCCTGCGCGTGCAGCGCACCCTCGCCGCCCGGCTGGCCCGGCTCGCCGAGCACGGGCTGCTGCACATCCAGGACTCCGAACTCGCCGCCCAGCACTTCGCGATGCTGATCAGCAACACCTGGGGCCGGGGCCAGGCGGGCGTGGACGCGCTCTCCGACGACGAGACGCACGAGATCGCGGCGGCCGGCGTCCACGCCTTTCTGTACGGCTATCTGCCCCGGGGCTGAGGGGAGCGGGCCGGGGCCTCAACCGCCCGCCCAGTGGGCGGCGTTCGGCCCCGGTCCGGCATTCGGCGCCCCCTCCCCTTCTCCCTCCCCTTCTCCCTCCCCCTCACCAGTCACCGTCACAGATCCGTGCCGCCACTGACGTCCAGGTACTGCCCCGTGATCCAGCGAGAGTCCTCGGACGCCAGGAACGCCACCACGTCCGCCACATCCGAGGGCCTGCCGATCCGGTCGAAGACGGACCGCGCGGCCAGAGCGGCCCGCGCCTGCGGGGTCGTCCTGCGCCGGGCGTTCATCTCCGTCTCGATGAACCCCGGCCCGATCGTGTTGACGGTGATGCCACGGCCGCCCAGTTCCTTCGCCAGGCACAGGGTCATGGTGTCCAGCGCGCCCTTGGACATGGCGTACGCGATGGACTCGGGGAAGGCGTGCCGTGAGGCGAGCGAGGAGATGTTGATGATGCGCCCGCCGTCCCGCATCCGCGGCAGCGCACGCTGCACCAGGAAGAACGGTGCCTTGGCGTTGACGGCGATCATGCGGTCGAAGACCTCGGGATCCGCCGCCCCGATCGGCCCCGAACCGCTCACCCCCGCGTTGTTCACCAGGATGTCGAGCGAGCCCCCGGCCTCGACCGCCCCGACCGCCTCCGCCGCCTCGGCCGCCCCCTCCGTCCGCCCCCGCACCTCGACATCGACCGCCGCTTCCACCTGCCCCCGCACCCCCGCGTCGAAAGCCTCGAAAACGGCCTCGGCATCACCGGGCACCCCCAGCTCCGCCCCGACCGGAAAGGCCAGGCCCCCCTCCTTCCGTATCCCCGCGACGACCTCCAACGCGGCGGCCTCACTGTGGCCGTAGTGGACGCCGACCAGCGCCCCGTCGCGGGCGAGCCGCTCGGCTATGCCTCGGCCGATGCCCCGGCCGGCCCCGGTGACGAGTGCGATCTTGCCTGTCAGTGCGCGTTCGGTGTGCACGAAGACCCCGTATGGAGAAGGAACGGAAGAGGAACGAAAGAGAAGAGGAACGGAAGGGAAGAGGAGGGAAGAAGAGTGTCTGTCAGCGCTCCAGGAACCCCCGGTACCACGACACGTGCTCGGCCACGCTCCGGCCGAACCCGGCCCCGGGATCGACGCCGACTCCGGCCCAGAAGCCGCCGTCCGCGAACCAGTGGTCCACGGCGATCATGCCGAGGTGGTGCAGCCCGCGCGGCTGCCCGGCGAGCCGGGTCCGGGCCTCGTCGAGGTCCAGGGGCGGGCCCGGCAGGCGCAGGTCTAGTCGGTCGGCCACCGTGTCCAGCAGGAAGGAAATGTCCACCGGCTCCGGGTGGTTGACGTGGTGCGCGCCCGCCAGGTCCACGTCCTCCGACAGCCCGGCGGCGACCACCGCGCGCCCCAACGCCCGTACGTCGACGACGGAATGGCGCGCGGTGCAGCCTTTCAGGCTCGCCGACAGCAGCCCCAACAGGGCGACCAGCCCGGGCACCACCCATCGGTCGCCGGCCCCGAGCACGAGGTGCGGGCGCAGCACGACGCCGCCCGCATCCAGCACATGCCGCTCGGCGGCGGCCCGGGTGCGGCTGGTCGCCGAGGCCGGTGCGTACGGCAACTCGCCGACGGGCGCGCCGGTGAAGGGGCCCCGGCCGTACACGGCGGCCGTACTCACGTAGACGACGCGGGCCACGCCGGCGCGGGTCGCCTCCTCGACGAAGGCACGGGTGCCGTGGTCGTTGACGGTCTCGGCGCGCAGTTCGTCGTCGCCGATGTGGGACGCGCAGTGCAGGACGACGTCGATGCCGTCGCAGACACCGCGCAGGGACGACGGATCGGCGAGGTCTGCTCGTACGACGTCCACCGCGAGGGCACCGTCGGCGGGGCCCGTGCCCGGTGGCAGGCTCGCCGGCTCGCGCAGCAGGAGCCGGACCCTGGGCGGTGTGCCCCTGCCCCCCGACTCCCGTAGGGCCGCGACGACATGGCTCCCGATGAAGCCGCTGCCTCCGGTGACGAGTATGTGTGGTGACACTCTGGGTCCTCCCTCTCGGCCGGCGATCCGCGCGCCGCGGTCGGTCAACGGCCGGTGACGGACGCACAGCCCGGGCCGTCGGGGGCGAGAGCGGACACGGCGGGCTCCGGCGCGGCGACCGTCACGGTACAGCGGAAGACCTCGCCGGTGTCCTGCATGCCTCGCACCAGCACGGTGGTCGGGTCGGGGTCGTCCGAGGCCTCGGCGTCGGCCTCGATCCAGCAGGGGCTGTCCAGTTCGGCGTACCGCGAGAAGGCCATGTCCATGCCGATGGCGACCGTACGGCCGGGGTCGTGCGAGAAGGCCGTCGCGGCCTGGCGGGCGGCCTCCAGCAGCACGATGCCCGGCACATGGTCGTTCGGCCGCCGGAACAGCGTGGGATGCGCGGTGTCGACCCTGAGCCGCCAGGATCCCGGGCGCGGGGAGGGTGCCAGTACGACGGCGGAGGCGTCGGTCCTGCCGACCGCCTCGGGTGGCAGCCCGGGCAGGAGCGGCACGGTGCGGCCGGCCGCGGACAACCGTTCACCGCGCAACCGGCGGTAGGCCGGCTCCGAGACACAGTCGACGCGTCCGTCGGCGGTGGCGAGGACCCGCCCCGCGCGGCGCAGCACCATGCTGCTGTGCATGCCCGTCGTACGCCGGCCCCGGCGTCGCACATCGCCGCAGGTGATGCAGGCGACGACGTCCTCACCCGAGCCGTCGAGCGCGAGCCTGGTCGGCGAGGTCGCGTACCGCACGCGCTGCATCACGAACCGGGCGTCGCCGGGCACCCCGAACGCGGCGTGGGCCAGCAGCATCGTGCTCTGCCGCAGTATCTCCGGTATCAGCAACGGGTCCTGGAGGTACCCGGATCTCGCGGTGAAGAAGCGGTGCCGGGCCGGCCAGCGGGCTCTGACCTGGAACCGTGTGTCGTCCAGCCGGCGCCATCCGGTGGGGAAGGCGTCCCGCGCATCCGTCCGGTGCACCTGTTCGCCGCTGATCTCCGTATGCCATAAGGCTGTTGGGGCAATGCGCCCACCAACAGGTCTGGTGTGCCGCTCGCGTGCGCTTCCGTCAGGAGACTGCACCCGGTCCATGGCTACCTCCGAGCATTCGCCGAGCGGGGCGCTCCCGCCCGCCGGGTAAGGTACGTGCGATCCGGTTTTCTTTTCAATACACGTCGTGATGTTGTGCGCACACATCGTGGGGGGATTCCATGGCCCAGCAGGACCGAGCGATCAGGACCCGCCGGTCGATCCTGGAGGCGGCCGCCCGGGTGTTCGGCGAGCGGGGTTACGCCTCCGCCACCGTGGAGGAGATCCTCAACCGCGCGGGGGTGACACGGGGTGCCCTGTACTTCCACTTCTCCTCCAAGGAGGAGGTCGCACTCGGCGTGCTGGAAGCCCAGATGCCCATAGACCGGCTTCCGGAGCAATCGAGCAAGCTGCAGAAGCTCGTCGACCACGGCATGGTCATGGCCTACCGGTTGCGGCACGATCCGCTGGTGCAGGCCGGTGTCTCTCTCGCCCTCGACCAGGGCGCACGCGAGCTGGACCGCGACGCCGCCTTCCGTGCCTGGAGCGACCAGCTGGAGCAGATCCTCGCCGAGGCGCGGGGCCAGGGCGAGCTGCTGCCGCACATCGAGGTGGCCGACACCGCCGAGTTCCTCACCGGCGCCTTCGCCGGCGTCCAGGCGATGTCACAGGTCCACTGCAACCGCGCCGATCTCGGCCATCGCGTCTCCGTCCTGCTCCGCCACGTCCTGCCGAGCATCTCCACTCCCGCGATGCTGGCCGCCCTCGACCTCTCCCCGGAACGGGGCGAGCGGGTCTTCCAGGAGTACCGGGAGGGCTCTCCCGAGGCCGTGACACCCGCGGCGCGGGGTTAGCGGACGCACGACGGAAAACATACCGATCGGCCTGTTTACTCGACCTTCCCTGCCCGTGATCCACTGCGGACGGCGCTCCCGCCCACCCCGCTTCCGTACAGTCGGTTCACCTGGCCATGGAAAGGAACCACCGTGCGGCTGCGCTGTGCTGTGCTCGACGACTTCCAGAACGTGGCGACCGAGGTCGCCGACTGGTCGCCGCTCGCGGACGACGTGGAGGTCATCCCCTTCACCACCCACTTCCCCGACGCGGACGCCCTCGCCGCGGCCCTCGCCGACTTCGACATCGTCGTCACCCTGCGGGAACGCGTCCCCTTCCCCGCCTCCTTGTTCGCCCGTCTCCCCCGGCTGAAGCTGCTGATCGCCTCCGGCATGCGCAACTCGGTCATCGACTACGCCGCCGCCGAGGCCCACGACGTCACCGTCTGCGGTACGGCCAGCACCTCGACCCCGCCCGTAGAACTCACCTGGGCCCTGCTGCTCGGCCTCGCCCGCGGGATCGTCGAGGAGAGCAACGCCCTGCGCTCCGGCGGCCCTTGGCAGAGCACGGTCGGCGCCGACCTGCACGGCCGCCGCCTCGGGCTGCTCGGCCTGGGCAAGATCGGCAGCCGGGTGGCCCAGGTCGGCCTCGCCTTCGGCATGCACGTCAGCGCCTGGAGCCAGAACCTCACCAAGGAGTACGCCGACGAGGTGGGCGTCCAACTGGCCGCGTCAAAGGAGGAGTTGCTCACCGAGAGCGACTTCGTCTCCGTCCACCTCGCCCTGAGCGACCGCACCCGGGGCCTGCTCGGCGCACCCGAACTCGCCCTGCTCCAGCCGACCGCCTACCTGATCAACACCTCCCGCGCGGCGATCGTCGACCAGGAAGCCCTGCTCACGGCCCTGCACGAGGGCCGTATCGCCGGCGCCGGCGTGGATGTCTTCGACATCGAACCCCTCCCCGCCGACCACCCGATGCGCACGGCCCCCCGCCTCCTCGCCACACCCCACCTGGGCTATGTCTCGCGGGCCAACTACGCGACGTACTACGGCCAGGCGGTCGAGAACATCCAGGCGTACCTGGCGGGTTCACCCGTGCGACGGCTGTCCTGATCGATGCCGACGGCCGTTCCGACGGATACGACGGCTGCCCCGAGGGCGGCGGTCAGGCGCTGTCGGCGGCCTCGGTCTCGGCGGCCGGCCGCCGGTAGATGCCCTCGCTCCGGCGCAGATGGTGCAGGTCCACCAGATAGCGCCGGAGCGTCACATGGTCGATGTCGTCGCTGTCCTCGCACCAGGCGCGCAGCTTTTCGTTGACGATCCGCTCCGGGTACTCCACGCCGGGCTCGAAGCTCCGCTCGGCGATGTAGCCGAGCACCAGCTTCTTGCGGGTCCACTGAGCGGGCAGCCGGACCAGCCGCCGCCCGTCCCGGACGAAGTTCCGCAGGATCACGTCGGTTCGCTCGTCCCCGGAGTCAGGGCTCCCGGCGCCGCCGGACCGGCTCTCGCGCTGCGCGGCCTCCCGGGCGTACCCCTTGAACAGGTCGTACGCGACGCCCAGTTCCCCGTCGCCCGCGGCCGTCACCACGCCCTGCTCCCGCAGCCGCCGTAGCGCCACGGCGGTCTCCTTCGGGGACAGCCCGGCCGCCCGCGCGACCTCGTCGGCGCTCCCCGCGCCCAGCGCCACGGCGGCGAAGGCGCGCACCCGGCTCTCCTCGGCGAAGAGCCGGACCAGTTGTTCCGTCGGATCGGTTGCCATGCCCGGAGGCTAGTCGAGGCCGGTCAGAGGGCTAAGCGATTTTCCGGTGCGGCCGGGCGCGCGGGACGGTCTCAGGCGTACCGGTAGATCTCGGACACATCCTCCAGCTCGTCCGGGGTCACGTCCCACGGCGGCAGCCGCTCGTGCCGGGCGACGATCCGGCCGCCCTGCCCTCTGCCCCGGGCGGGCGGCCGCTCCGGCAGGTAGCGGTGGGTGCGGTGGCGCCCCTGCCAGCGCTGCCACTGCAGGTCGACGAAGGCGTGGACCAGCCAGAAGACGGGATCGTTGACGGACCCGGCGCCGAGCATGGCACCCCCGATCCAGCGGTGCACCCGGTTGTGGTTGAGCCAGGGGTTGCTGCTGGGGCCCCACCCCTCCATCTTGTTGCGGAAGCCCTTGGCGACCGTGGAGTCCCACGGGGAGACGTCGTAGACGGGGTCCTTCAGCGCCCGGTCCAGATCGGCCTTGGTGGGCAGGTTGATCGGATCGCGGGAACGGCCCAGGTCCCGGGTGAGGAACCGGTCGTCGGTGACGCCCGCCCGAATGGGCCACCGGCCCGCCCGGTAGGCGAACGGCCCGGTCATCACCTGCCGGTCCCCGCGCCGCCCGTTCCCGCCCAGCAGATCGTCGGTCCACGGCACCGAGGTGGCCGAACGGTTCTTGGTCCAGTCCCAGTACGGCACCGTCACCGAGTCGTCGACGCGGCGCAGGGCGTCCTCCAGGTCCAGCACGAACATGCGGTGCCAGGGCAGGAAAGAGGGCGTCATATGGGCGGCGCGCAGGCCTCGTTCGCCGTCGCCGCGGAAGTGCCTGATGTGCAGCCGTACGAACTCGTCGTACTCACCATTGCGTTTGACCTCGAGCAGCGCCTCGACGAACCGCCGCTTCTCGGTGGCCGTCAGCTTGGTCACGTTCTTACGCACGTACACCATGCTCGGCCTCCCCGTGCAGGTGCCCGCCGCCGAACGGCCCGGGGGCCAGGTCGCGCAGCCGCCGGCGGGGACCGAGCTCGTCGACGGCAGCGCGGGTCGCCTCCAGCGGGGTCCGGTATCCGCTGTAGTGGTCGAGCATGCTCAGCCAGGTGCCGTCGGCCCGGCGCATCAGGTGCAGCGGATTGCCGTCCACGGTGACACGCCAGTCGGCGCCGAGGGCGCTGAGACCCTGCAGCGGAAGGGGGGTGCCCTGGATCCGGCGACCTCGGTAGGTCTCGTCGAAGGGGATGTCGGTGGGGCGTTGCCGGACCGCGGACTCCGAGGGCCGGGAGGAGGCGAGCACCGGGGTGAGTGCCACGGCTCCGGTGCCGAGCAGCAGCCGCGCCACCTCCCGCCGTGTCCGCCTCTTCGGCCCACTGCTCCCCCGGGTGCCCGCTCCCTGCACCGCACCCACCGACACTCCGTCTGCACTGACGGCCATCGCTCACTCCTCGCACGGTTCGGCTGTTCGTACGAGTAACCGTCCGGGACGCCTCACGGTCACCGATGAAGCGGCCATACGGTGCATGCTCAGCTCGTCCAGAAGTCCCACCAGCGGGTCAGGATCAGCATCCCGACGATCCCGATGTGCAGGACCGGCAGCACCCAGGTGAACTCCGCGAAGAGGGTCCGCACCGGGCTCGGCGCGGGCACAAGGCGGCTCCGCACGAGGAAGGACGTCAGGTACCAGAACAGTACGATCGTGGCGAGCCAGGCCAGGCAGCACCACAGGCACAGGGCGTTGATCCGGTACAGCGACTCGAACTGCAGCCAGGAGACGAACCCGATCCCGAAGAGGCAGCCGGCCTCGAAGGTCAGCCAGTACCAGCGCGGGAAGGCGGCCCCGGCGAGCAGGCTCACCCCGACGCCGATCACTACGGCGTAAGTCACCAGGCCCAGCATCGGGTTGGGGAACCCGAACGCCTCGGCCTGGTCGCTCTCCATCACGCTGCCGCAGGACAGCACCGGGTTCAGGCTGCACCCCGGAACGAAGTCCGGGTCCTCCAACAGCTTGAACTTGTCGAGGGTGATGACCCAGGAGGCCAGCAGCCCGGCCGCCCCGGTGAGCACCAGCAGCAGGGCGAAGGCACGGCCGCCGCCCGTGGTCGGCCCGGCGTCCGGGGCGGGGGTCACCACCGGGCGGCCTCGCGGTAGACGCGGAGGTGGTCGACGGCGAAGGTGATCGGCGCCGGGTCGCAGGGGGCCGGGTGCCACTGACCGGCGCTCAGCGACAGGTTCAGGATCGGATACGCCGACCAGTCGTCGCCCACGCCGGTGCCGTCGGAGAAGACGCATGCTCCGTTGACGTACCACTCGACGGAACGCGCGCCGTAGGTGGTGCCGACGGTCACCCAGCGGTCCGGGGCGATCGCGTCGGCGTCGGTGTAGTAGGTCGACGCGCGGTTGACGTTGTTGGACAGCTCCAGCAGGTTCGGGTTGTCCGGGTGGTACTCGAAGGAGTCGACCTCGTTCCCACCGTCCCTCCAGGTCCACAGCGCCGGCCAGGCCCCGGTCCCCGAGGGCAGTTTGACGCGGGTCTCGACATGGTCCCCGGTCCGCACCTGGAAGCCCTCGGCGGAGTACTCGGTGGTGAGCAGCCCGGTGCGCCAGGCCTGCAGGCCGTTCTCCAGGGTGCGGCCGGCCGGTGTGGCGGTGAAGGTGGCCACGCCTCCCGAGACGGTCACACAGGCGGGGTCGAGCCAGTCGAGTTTGTTGTCGTCCGGATTGTGATCGCAGTAGCGGTAGGCGCTGGTCCGATCGCCGACCCAGATGGCGCCCCACTCGATCGGTGCGTCGAACTCCTCCGACCAGATCGGCGTGAACGTGGCGGTGTCGATGGTCATGGCGGCGAGGGTAGGACACGCGCCGCTTTTCCTGATTCAACTCGCGCAGGCTATCGAATTAAGCCGGACGCACCATATGATCAGTCGTTTTGCCGACCAGCCGCCAATCCCTCCGAATGCCTCTGTGCATTCCATTCTTCAATCCAGCGATTTTCATGCGTATGGAGCAACGCGTCGCTTTTGCGGGCGCCGTGTACTGCTATGTTCTCCAACCGTCGGATCAGAGGTACTTTCAAGCGAGGTGAATGATGAAGAAGGCAGTTTTCACCACTGCGGCGTTGGCCATCGGTGCGGGTCTTGTAGGCGGTTCCGCCGTCTCGGCGGCGGCCGCTACCGGGTCGTCCACGGGGGGATCGGGTGTCGCGGCCAGTCCGCTCGGTCTCGTGTCCCCGTCCAAGGTGAGCCCGGCGATCCTGCCGGCGGCCGACACCGTGACGCGGCTGGCCCGCGACGGTTCGATCGCGAAGGGCAGCGCGTTCGACAAGAACAGCAAGAACGCGGGCGGGTTGTCCGGCGTTTACCTGGACGGAATGGACCCGGACGCGGTGAAGCGACCCACCATTCCGGTGAAGAACCCGGCCGGCAGTGGCTCCGTCCAGGTCCGCCCGTTGAAGGCGCCGACCGCCGCCGGTTTCGGCTCCTTCCTTCCCAAGTGACGACCCGGCAACCGTACGAGTCCCTGGCCCCGGAATTCTGAGACTCTGATCCGGTTCTCGGCAACCCGCGCACGACCAATCCGGCCCACCGGCCCGCACCCCGCCGGTGGGCCGGACGCATGTCGGCGTCCGGCAACTCCGGGAACTCGGACTAAATCCTGGTGAGCGGCGGGCGGGCCGCATTGCGCCATCCGAAGGAATCTGTCCACGTTTGATTGTTCCCACCGTGACTTATGCGTGCATATACGGGTTTCCTTTTCGTAAGCGTGCGCAACCGTGAATTCAGGAAGGAACCAAGTTGCCCAAGAAGTTCGCGGTCATCACGGCCCTCGCCCTCAGCACCGTCGTCGCCGGCGCCGGCATTGCCTCAGCTGGTGAGTACGACGGCAACGGCAAGACCACCACTGTCAAGGGTGGCAGCGGCTTCTCGTCGGCCCCGGTCGTCGTGAACGCGCCCCAGCAAGGTGTGCTCATCGTCAACGGCACCCTGGTCGACGGTCGCTGCATCGCCCCGTGGTCCAACGGCTCCGTCCTCGGCGGCGTCCTCGCGACGAACTCGCACTACGCCTCCTGCAACACGGGCACGGTCAACCAGCAGCAGACCGGCAACTACACCGGTGGCCTCATCGCCTGACCTCTGCTCCGAGCGATTTCGCAGCAGGTTAATCCCCCAACGCAGCCCGGAAAGGGGCAACTCATGCGTAACAAGGTTACGGCCATTTCCGCTCTCGCCGCGGGTATCGTCCTGGCGACCGGCGGCACCGCCGCCGCCGACAGCGATGTCACCACCGTCCAGGGTGGCAGCGGCTTCTCGACGGCCCCGGTCGTGGTAAACGAACCCCAGCAGGGCGTGCTCATCGTCAACGGCAGCGCCGTCGACCTCCGTTGCGCGGCCCCGTGGTCCAACGGATCCGTCCTCGGCGGCGTCATCGCGACGAACTCGCACTACGCCTCCTGCAACACGGGCACGGTCAACCAGCAGCAGTCCGGCCACTACAAGGGCGGCCTCGTCCTCTGACTCCTGATCCGCGCCATTCGGATCAGGTCAATCCCAAACGCAGCCCGGAAAGGCTCAGCTCATGCGTAACAAGGTTACGGCCATTTCCGCCATCGCCGCGGGCATCGTCCTGGCGGCCGGCGGCACCGCCTCCGCCGACAGCGATGTCACCACCGTCAAGGGCGGCAGCGGCTTCTCGACGGCCCCGGTCGTCGTGAACGAACCGCAGCAGGGCATCGCCGTGGTCAACGGCACCCTGGTCGACGGTCGCTGCCTCGCCCCGTGGTCGAACGGAGCCGTCCTCGGCGGCGTCATCGCGACGAACTCGCACTACGCCTCCTGCAACACGGGCACGGTCAACCAGCAGCAGACCGGCTCGTACACCGGCGGCCTCGTCCTCTGAGCAGTCCTTCGCCCGATGGCGGTCCGCCGGAAACCCGGTGGGCCGCCATCGGCCTTTGTGCACTCGGCCTTTGTGCACGGAGATCTCCGCACCAAAAGGCGTGGGCCCGGTCCGCATGGGAGTGCGGACCGGGCCCACGGAGAGAGCGCCGACAAGGAGGAATGAGCGCCGATTCACTTGGAACAACGATGCTGAAACCCGTGTGGTCACCCTGCCTCATTCATTTGGCCCAACGAGGCCGACCATAAGAGGAATCGCTCCCCCGAAAACGCCGAAGGGTCGACTCCGCGGAGTGCGGAGTCGACCCTGAACATCGAGCCGACGGGCGACGAAGTCGAGGAACGAGTCGCCTGTCCGATCGCTACTGGGATCGCCTACCTGTTGATCGGGAGCCCGCCGAGCAGCTTGCCGTCGACGGGGTTCGGGATGGTCCCGCCGATGACGGGGGTCTTCACCACGCCCGTCTTGTTCACGCCCTGCTTGACACCGTCCGTCGTGGTCCTGACGTTGTTGCCCACGTAGCCCGTCGGCACCTTGGCGGCCGAGGGGAGGCTGCGGGCGACCGACTTCCCGTTGTCGACGAGGCCCGTCGCGGGCATGTCCACCGCGGCGGCGGGCCCGGCGACACCGGCAACGGCGAGGGAGCCGGCGACAACCGCGGCAGCCTTCAGGTTCTTCATCATTGTCCTTTCCTGGGGACTCGACTTCCGTAACTCGCGTTCGGCGAAGGGGATTTCATTCCGCAGGCGCCGTGAGTGAGTCGGTCTCGGTTCTCTTGGGCTAACGACACGGGGACTGTCTGGAAACTCTGCCGCGGACAACTTCCAGGAACTCATACGAAAAGACCCGTTGTGCCGACCAAACGGGTGACATCGCTTGGCAATCAACTCGGAACGCGCCGCCGTTCCGACACGGTCGACCCTACGACCGTTAAATATGGATAAGTGTCTGGTGCCGCTCATCCCCAGCATCCAGAAAGCCGGTTGACCCTCAGACCCTCTTGCTGGTTCGGACTCGTTTCTTGGAAGGGCAGCCTCGGTCATGCGCATTTCCGCGCCGCACGTCCTGCATGTCGCGCAGCCCGTCGAGGGCGGTGTCGCGCGGGTCGTGACGGACCTGGTGGCGGCGCAGGTGGCCGCCGGGCTGCGGGTCACGGTGGCCTGTCCGGAAGGGGGCACGCTGACGGACTCCCTGCGCGCGTCGGGCGGCACCACGCTGCGCTGGGACGCGACCCGGGCGCCGGGGCCCCGACTCCCGGACGAGGTAGGGCGGTTGAAGCGGCTGGTGCGCGATGTGCGGCCGGACCTGGTGCACGCGCACAGCGCGAAGGCGGGGCTCGCGGCCCGGCTCGCGGTACATGGCCGACTGCCGACCGTCTTCCAGCCGCACGCCTGGTCGTTCGAGGCCGCGGACGGTGTCGTCGCGCGGCTGGCGCTGGGCTGGGAGCGGTTCGGGGCGCGGTGGGCGACGCGCGTGGTGTGTGTGAGCGACGCCGAGCGGCGCACCGGGGAGAGGTGCGGAATCGCCGCCCCTTGGCAGGTGGTCCCCAACGGTGTCGACACCGGCCGGTTCCGTCCGGAGGGGGACAGCGCGCGGTCGGGGGTCGGTCCGCTCGTCGTGTGCGTGGGCCGGCTGTGCCGCCAGAAGGGGCAGGACGTGCTGGTGCGGGCCTGGCCCGAGGTGGTGCGGCGGGTGGCCGGTGCCCGGCTGGTGCTGGTCGGCGACGGGCCGGACGCGGAGCTGCTGCGCCGCGGTGCGCCCGCGTCGGTGGAGTTCGCCGGCGCCGCGTCCGACGTCGCCCCCTGGTACCGGGCCGCCGACGTCGTCGTCCTGCCGTCCCGCTGGGAGGGGATGGCGCTCGCCCCGCTGGAGGCCATGGCGTGTGCCCGGCCGGTCCTCGTCACGGACGTGGACGGGGCGCGCGAGAGCCTGCCGCCCTCCCATCAGCCGTCCTGTCTGGTGCCGCCGGAGGATCCCGGCGCGCTGGCCCGGGCGCTCACGGCGCTGCTGCGGGACGAGCCGCTGCGTGCGGCGCTGGCCGCGCAGGCCCGTGCGCATGTGCTCGTCGCCCACGATCTGCGGCACACCACGGGCGCAGTCACCGACCTGTATCGCGAGTTGCTCGGCGTCGTTCCCACGCCTGTCGTATCCAACTAGAGCAGGAAGTGCATCACCACATGACCGCGGAAAGTACCGTCGCCTCGCCCGCGGGGCCGCAGCGGGTGCCGGAAGGCACCTTCTCCGTTTCCGCCCCGGGCGGCCCCACCCCGGGACGCCGGCCGTCGGCCGGGCGGGGAGCCCGTCGTCCGCGGCGGGCAGCATGGGCAGTGCTGTGGCTCGTCGACGGAGCCGCTGTCCTGCCGGCCGCCCTGGCCGTGCCCTCGGCGCACAGGTACCCGCTGGTCTTCGCCCTGCTGGCCCTCGGTGTGCTCGGCCTGAACCACCGGGCCTCGCTGTACGACATCTCCTTCGTCCCCGGCGTCCTCGGCGAACTCCCGGCCCTCTGTGCCCGGATCGCCGTCGGCTGGGCGGCGGTCGTGGCGTTCTCCCCGCTGCGGTCGCTCCCGATGACCGCGCTTGCCGCCGCCTTCGTCGTGCACTGCGGGGCGGCCTGCGCGGCCCGCGCGGCGGTGCACGGGTACCGGCGCCGGATGCTGCGGCGCAGGCCGAGTCCCGCTCTGGTGGTCGGTCCGCTCGCGGTGGCCCGGGGCGTCGCGGCCGCGCTGCTGCGGCACCCGGACTGCGGAGTCCGTCCGGTGGGTCTCGTCGCCGACGCCCCGGAGGTCCTCGGCGACACCGACGACGAGCCCGGGCTGCCGGTGCTCGCCACGGCGCAGGACGCGTGCCGGGCGCTCATCCAGAACGGTGTGGAGACGGTGCTCGTCGTGGGGGCCGCCACCCGGGTGGAGCAGGCCGCCGTGCTACGGGGGCTCGCCGGGTACGGGTGCATGCTGTGGGAGCTGGCCGAGGACGCGGACACACCGTCGTACGGCCTCCGCGGGCGCCGTACGCGGGCGGGGCTGCTGGCCGGTTTCTCGTGCAGGTCGCTGGAGCCGGGGAGCGGACGGCGGCTCGGCGGCGTGGGCAAGCGGATGTTGGACGTGGTGCTCTCGGGCTCGCTGCTGGTGCTGGCCGCCCCCGTGCTGCTGACGTGCGCGCTCGCGCTGCGGGTCGTGGACGGGCCCGGCGTGGTGTTCCGGCAGGAGCGGGTCGGCAAGGACGGGCGGCCGTTCACGATGCTGAAGTTCCGCACCCACCGGCCCGCCAGCGCGCACGAGGCGGCGACCCGCTGGAGCGTGGCGAACGACCAGGGTATGAGCCGGTTCTGTCACTTCCTGCGCCGCACCTCGCTGGACGAGCTGCTGCAGCTGTGGAACGTCTTCCGCGGAGACATGAGTCTGGTCGGACCGCGGCCCGAACGGCCGTATTTCGTCGCCAAGTTCAGCCAGGCCCATCCGGGCTATCCGGCGCGTCATCGGATGCGGTCCGGGATCACCGGGCTCGCCCAGATCCACGGGCTGCGCGGGGACACCTCGATTGAGGACCGGTGCCGTTACGACAACGCCTACATCGACAACTGGTCGCTGTGGCAGGACGTCTGCATCCTGCTGCGCACGGCGGCGCAGTTCGTACGGCCGACGGGGAGCTGAGCGCCGGTGAGCACTCCCCCGGCGGTCGCCGCCCCGCTCGTCCTGTCGCTGCCGACGCTGCGCCGGGCCCGCTCGGTCCGCTCCGTCCTGGCCGTGCTGCCGGTGGTGGCGGTCGTCGTCCTGCTGGGGCTGCCGGTCACGCCGGACAGTGGCCTCACCGCCGCGGACGCCGTATCGGGACTGGTCGTCGTGTGGGCCGTCGTGCACACCGTACGGCGGGCGCGGCGACCTCTGACGCGGACGGCGGCGGTCGTGCTCGGTCTGCCCGTGGTGGGGATCGCGGTGGCCGCGGCGGGGGCGGCGAGCGGTGGCGATGCGATCACCGGACTGGCCCGCTATCTGCAGGTGTTCGTGCTCGTCCCGGTCGCGGTGCTGCTGCTGGTGCGCGACCGGCGGGACGCCCGGCTGGTGCTGTGGTCCCTGGTCGGCCTCGCGGTGTGGCAGGGGTCGATCGGGGTGCACCAGTACCTCACGGGGACCGGGGCGCTGTATCAGGGGGCCGGCATCCGGGCGGTGGGCACGTTCGGGCCGTCCGACGTGATGGGGATGGCGAGCGTCGTCTCGGTCGGGGTGGTGGCCGCGACCGGTCTCGCCCTCGGGACCCGGGCGCGGCGGCTGGGGGTCCCCCCGCCCGAAGGGTGGGGGAGGGTCGTGGCGGCCGGATGCGCGCTGGCGCTGCTCGTGCCGCTCGCGCTGTCCTTCAGCCGGGGTGCCTGGATCGCCACGGCGGTGGTCTGCGGGGCGCAACTGCTGCTGGCCGGGGTGCGGCGGGCGGCGAAGGTGTTCGCTGCGGCGGTCGCGGTTTCCGTCGTCCTGGTGGGCGGGCTCGGCGTGGGCGCGGCGGCGGTGCAGGAGCGGCTGACCAGCATCACCCAGGTCGCCGACGCGCCGGACCAGTCGGTCGTCGACCGGTACACCCTGTGGGCTGCGGCGGCCGGCATGTGGCGGGAGAACCCGGTGACGGGCGTGGGGCTGAAGGCGTTCCCGGCGCACCGGGACGGCCATGCCTCGCTCGCGCTGTCGTCGGGCAGCGACACGGAGGGGGCAGGCCAGGCCTTCCGACGTCAGCCCCTGCTCTCCCCGCACAACATGTACCTGCTGCTCCTCAGCGAGCAGGGCCTGCTGGGGCTGCTCACGGTGGCGGGCGGCTGGCTGGCCCTGCTGGTGTGCGCGGTACGCCGACTGCGGCGGAGCTGGCAGGGCGGGCGGGGCGGACCCGCCCGGGACTGCGCGCTCCCGATCTGCGGGCTCCTGCTGTGGCAGCTCGTGAACTTCCTGTACGCCGACATCGGCGGCCCCTCCACCGTCCTGACGGCCCTCTGCTTCGGCCTCGCCGCGTGGTGGGCGCTGGCCGACGACGGGACGACGACCCCGGCCGCGGAATCGGGCCGACGATGAGCTCCGGGCCGACGGCGACCGACGACCCCGCGGGGCACACGCCCGGCGTGGACGGCAGGCCCGCAGTCGAGGACCTGCGCGCCGAGCACCCGACCGACGTACACGCTGCGATCCCGGCCGGCGGCAGCCCCACCCCAGCACCCACCCCCCGCCCGAGCACCCCCTCAAGCCGCTTCCTCGCCAGGGCGACCTTGCTCTCCGCCGCGTTGTCCATGGCCGGGGCGCTGCTCGGGCTCGGTCGGGATCAGGTGCTTGCGCATCTCTTCGGGGCCGGGGCGGACACCGATGCGTTTCTGGTGGCCTGGACGGTGCCCGAGATGGCGTCGACCTTGTTGATCGAGGACGGGATGGCGTTCGTGCTCGTGCCCGCGTTCAGTGTGGCGCTGGCGCGGCGGGCTCGCGGGGTCGGCGGCCCGGACCCCGTACACGCCCTGGTCGCCGCCACGCTGCCGCGGCTGTGTCTCGCCCTCGCCGGTACGGCCGCCGTGCTCGCGGCCGGGGCGCCGCTGCTGGTCTCCGTTCTGGCGCCCGGTCTGCCCGACCCTTCGCTGGCGGTGTCCTGCACCCGGCTGACCGCGACCTGTGTGCTGAGTTTCGGTCTTGCCGGGTACTGCGGGGCGGCGCTGCGGGCGCACGGCAGCTATGTCGCCCCGGGCGCCATCTACATCGCGTACAACGCCACGATCATCGCCACGATGTTCGTGCTGACCGGGCCTTGGGGCGTACGGTCGGCGGCGCTCGGTGTCGCTCTGGGCGGGTGTTTCATGCCCGCCCTGCAGGCACCTTTCCTGTGGCGGCGGATCGCGGGGCGGCCCGGCCGGTCCGGGGGCGTGGCGGTGTACGACGGGGCCGCGGCTCCGGCTGATGTCCGCGTCGGTGCGGACGTGGACGCCGCCCGGCAGGCGCCGCTTCCGACGCAGGCCCTGGCGCTCGGTCTCGTCTGTGCGGTCCTGCTCTTCGCGCTGTGCCGGCAGTCGCAGGTGCTCATCGAGCGGTACTTCGCGTCCGGGCTGCCCGCCGGCGCCATCTCGCATCTCAACTACGCCCAGAAGGTCGCCCAGTTGCCGATGTCGCTGGCGCTGATGGTGTGCGTCGTCACCTTCCCGGTGGTGGCGCGGGCCATCGCCGACGGCGACACACGGCGGGCCGGGGACCGGGTGGAGCGGGACCTGGTGCTGACGGCCTGTCTGGTGCTGTTCGGCGCCGCCGTGGTCGTGGCCTGCGCGCCGCAGATCGTCCAGCTCCTCTTCCAGCGCGGCGCGTTCACGGCGCAGGACACCGCCACGACCGCCGCCGTCATGCGGGTCTACGCGGCCGGACTGCTCGGGCACACGCTGGTGGGGGCGCTCGTCATGTCGTACTTCTCGGCCGGCCGGACCACCTGGTACCCGCTGGGCGCGATGGTCGCGGGCGCGCTCGCCACCGTCGCCCTCAGTGCCTGGGCCGTCCAGCCCTGGGGCGCCCGCGGTATCGCCGGGGCCAACGCCGCCGGCATCACGGTCACGGCGCTGCTCCTGCTGCACGGCCTGGGTCCGCGCACCGTGCCCGTGCGCGTCCGCCGGGTCGTCGCCGCTCTGGCCCGACCGGTGGGCGCGGCCGTGTGCGCCACCGGGGCCGGGCTGGTCGGTGCGGGGCTCTTCGCCTCGCCCGCGCTGTCCGTCGCCGCCGGCTGCACCTGCGTGGCCGCCGTCTTCCTGCTGCTGGCCTGGATTTTCGACGCGGCGGGCGCCCGGTCCCTCCTGGCGTCCGTCACGCACTCCGTCCATCGCTCCGTCACACGAAAGCTTCGCCATGGTCGCTGACACATCCACCGCGCCGAGCACGGCCGAGTCCCTTCCCCCATCCCTTCCCGACTCCGTTCCCGCCCCCGCCCCCGTTCTCGTTCCCGAACCCACCGTGGGGGGACGCCTGAAGCGGGGTTCCGCCGCCTGGGTGGCCATGTACCACTCCGTCTCGGACTGCCCGGACGACCCGTACAACGTCACCGTCACCCCCGCCCGCCTCGAACGGCAGCTCGCCTGGATGGCCGCCCGCGGTCTGCGCGGGGTGAGCGTCCGGGAGCTGCTCGCGGCGCGCGCCCGGGGCGCGGAGCGCGGCCTGGTGGGGCTCACCTTCGACGACGGGTACACCGACTTCGTCACCGCCGCCCTGCCCCTGCTGCGCCGCCGGGGTTTCACGGCGACCGTGTTCGTGCTGCCCGGGCTGCTCGGCGGCGAGAACACCTGGGAACCGATCGGCCCGCGCAAGCCACTGCTCGACGCGGCCGGCATCCGCCGTGCCGTATCCGCGGGGATGGAGGTCGCCTCGCACGGTCTGACCCACGTCGATCTGACGAAGGCCACCGACCAGGTGCTGCGCGCCGAGGTCGACGACAGCCGGCACCGGCTCGCCGCCGTCATCGGCGACGACGTCGAGGGCTTCTGCTATCCGTACGGCTACCTCGACGAGCGTGCCGCCGACGCGGTGCGCCGGGCCGGTTACCGCTACGCCTGCGCGATCTCCCCCGGCCCGTCCGGCTGCGGCGACTTCGCGCTGCCCCGCATCCACATCGGGAAGGCGGACACCGCCGTGCGGCTGGAGCTGAAGCGCCGCTTTGCCCGCTTCTACGGTCGCGCACTGGAGGCGGCGTGAAAGCCCTGCACGTCATCACCGGCCTCGGCGCGGGCGGGGCCGAGCAGCAACTGCGCCTGCTGCTGCGGCATCTGACCGCGGAGTGCGACGTGGTGGCGCTGACCAACCCCGGCCAGGTCGCCGCCGGTCTCACCGCCGACGGTGTCAACGTCACCCACCTCGGGATGCGCGGCAACCGCGACCTGCGCGCGGTCCCCCGCCTGGCCGAGCTGATCCGCACCGGCGGCTACGACCTCGTACACACGCATCTGTACCGGGCCTGTCTGTACGGCCGTATCGCCGCGCGGCTCGCGGGAGTCAAGGCCGTCGTGGCCACCGAGCACTCGATCGGCGACACCCGGCTGGAGGGCCGGCCGCTGAACGCGGGCGTGCGCGCGCTGTACCTGGCCGGAGAGCGGCTCGGCCGCGCCACGGTGGCCGTCTCGCCGACGGTGGCCGAACGGCTGCGGCACTGGGGCGTGCCCGGGCAGCGCATCCGGGTCATCCCGAACGGCATCGACGCACCCCGGTTCCGGTACGACGAGGTGCGCCGCAAGGAGGCCCGGGCGTTCCACGGGCTGCCGGAGGACGCGTACGTCGTCGGCGGCGTGGGGCGCCTCACCCCGGGCAAGCGCTTCGACCTGCTTCTGCACGCGCTGGCCCTGCTGCCCATCAACGTATGGCTGTTGCTGGTCGGCGGCGGCCCCGAGGAGGAGGCGCTGCGGCGCACCGCCCGGGCGCTCGGGGTCGCGGACCGGGTGGTGCTGACCGGCGAGCGGCCGTATCTGCCCGAACCCGGCGACAACTCGCCCGACCTGGTCGCCCTGCTGTCCGCGATGGACGTGCTCGCCTCACCGTCGCCGGAGGAGTCCTTCGGCCTGGCCGTCGTGGAGGCGCTGGCCGCGGGGCTGCCCGTGCTGTACGCGAGTTGCCCCGCCGTGGAGGACCTGCCGCCGGACGCGGTGCCCGGTGCCCGGCGGGTCACGGGCGGTGCCGGGGCGTACGCGCGGGCACTGCTGCGGCTGCGGGCGGCGGGACCGGGCGAGCGGACCGTCCCGGACATCGTCAGCCGCTACGACATCGCGGGCACCGCCCGGCAGCTGATGGATGTGTACACGGCCGCTCTGTCCGGCCCGACCTCGGAAGTGAGTTCCTCATGACAGACACCCCCGCTCCGCGTACCCCGCTGATCGACCGTGTGGGCCTGAAGGGGCGGCCCTTGTGGTGGTGGCTGCCGGCCGGCGTGCTGATCGGTGCCGTGGTCGGTGGCGCCTACGGCCAGTTGAGGCCGCCGGAGTACACGGCGACGAGTTCCGTCGTCGCCGTGCCCACCGGCCGGACCGACGCCGGCTACTCCGACGCGCTCGGCTTCGCGCAGGCGTACGGCCGGGTGGCCGCGCAGCTCGCGGTGCTCGGGGACGCCCCGGTGTGGGCGGGCGTGCCGGTGGCGACGCTGCGCGAGAGCGTGCAGGTGGCGACCTCGCCGGACGCGCCGATGGTGGCGGTGTCGGCGACCTCGGCGCGCCCGGGCGAGGCCGTCGACATCGCCAACGCCGTGTCCCGCGCGCTGGTCACGCAGGCGAACCACACCAAGGACGCGACCGGCATCCGGCTGGAGCGCCTGGCCCGTGCCCTGCAGCCCGGCGAGCCGTCGTCCGCGTCCCCGGCGCTGACCGCGCTCGTGGGCGCGAGCGCCGGAGGTCTGCTGGGCGGCCTCGTCCTGCTGGCCCGGCCGCGGCGGGCCGAGGACGACGACCAGGCGCGGGCGTCCGTGCCCGGCCCGGCGGGCGCGGCCGACGCCCACGGGACGCTGGGATGACCGCGCCCGGCCGCGCGCTGTCGGTGGAGGTGTGCACGGACGAGCGCGCCTTCGCGGAGCTGGCCGGGGAGTGGGAACGCCTGTACCGGGCGTGCCCGTCGGCGACGCCGTTCCAGAGCCATGCCTGGCTGCACTCGTGGTGGCTGTCGTACGGCAGGCCCGGCAGGCTGCGGCTGGTCCTGGTGCGCCGGAGCGGTGAACTGGTGGCGGCGGCACCGCTGATGCGCGAACACCGCCCGCTGCCGGCGCTGGTGCCGATCGGCGGCGCCATCACCGACTTCTGCGATGTGCTCGTCGACGGCACAGCGGCCACCGAGGGCGCCTGGGCGCTGGCGGAGGCCCTGGCCGAACTGGCCCGCACGGCCCTCATCGACTTCCGTGAGGTGCGGCCGGGCGGCGCCATGGAGCGGGTCTACCTCTGCTGGCGCGGCCCGCGGCACCGGACGCGTGACTCCGTGTGCCTGGAGTTGCCCGCCGTACCCGTGGACGAGTTGGTCGGGCGGCTGTCGTCGCGGCACGCCCAGCGGGTCCGCAACAAGGTGAAGCGGCTCGTCCGGCTCGGCGTCGAGTGGCGTGTCGTACGCCATGACGAGACCGAGGGCGCCCTGCGCCGGCTCCTCGAACTGCACCGGCTCCAGTGGCAGGGCAGGAACATGTCGGCGGAGCACGAGCGGCCGCGGTTCCTGGAGCACCTGGTCCGGTCGGTGGTCCCGATGGCCCGGTCCGGCCAAGCGGCGGTGACGGAGTTCCTGCTCGACGGGGCGGTGGTGGCGGTGAATCTGAATCTGCTGTCGGGAGAGATGGCGGGCACGTATCTGTACGGCTTCCACCCGGGGTTGCGGGAGCGGAAGGTGGATGTGGCGGCGATGCTGCTGCACGCCTCCACCGAGCACCTCGCGTCCGGGGCCGAGGGCGACGGGCGGCCGCACCGGGTCCTGAGCCTGCTGCGCGGCGACGAACCGTACAAGTACCGCTGGCACCCCGAGTCGGTCACCAACCAGCGTTTCCTGCTCGCCCGGCGCCGCACCCTCCCGCTGCTGGCCCTCGCGGCCGGCGAGGCGGCGGCGCGTCACCGGGCCAAGCAGGTCCTGCGCGGAAACCCCGGTGCCGCGGATCACCGTCAGGACAGGTCCTAGCGCTTCGCCCGCTGGAGGCAGACGGTGAGCGTGCCGCCGATCCGGTCCTCGAGCCACTTCGCGAGGTCCAGCGGGGTGCACTGGGGCAGCTTGGAGGGCTGGGCCGTCGGCGTCGACGGCTTGGCCGACTCCGGTGTCGGCTTCGATGTCGGCTTCCATGTCGACGTCGATGTCGATGTCGGCTTCGGCTTGGCGGGAACCGTGGACGCGGTCGGGGCGGGGGCCGACGGCCCCGGTTCCGGCCGCGGCAGATGGGGGCTGGACAGCAGGACGCGGTACAGGGCGGAGGCGCGGGGGTTGTCGGAGCACAGCCAGATGCCGTGCGGGCAGTAGTCGGTGATGGTGTTGTACAGCGGCTTGTGCTCGTCCATCCAGGCGAGCATGCGCAGCATGTACGTGATGTTGTCGCCGTTGCGGAACAGGCCCCATTCCGGATACGAGATCGGCTTGCGGTGCTTGCGCGCGAAGTCGACGTGGTGCTGGAGGCCGTAGGGCTCGGACACCTGCTCGTCGAAGTCGAGCCCGCTGGGCTGGTCGTAGGCGTCCATGCCGAGGATGTCGACGTAGTCGTCGCCCGGATAGCACTCCGGCCAGGGAACCGCGTCCATGCCCCGGCTCGGGGCGAAGTCGAACTTGAACTTCTGCCCGGGGACCGAGCGCATGACGGTGACGATGCGCTGCCAGTACCGCTTCCAGGTGTCCGGGTCGGGGGCGCAGCGGTGGGTGTAGGTGACGCCGTTCATCTCCCAGCCGAGCACGATGACGGTGTCCGGCACACCCAGGTCGACCAGCCGCTCGGCCAGCACCTCGAAGTGGTCGTCGAAGGCGCCGGACGCGGCGCTGCGCAGCAGCTTTCTGACGGTCCAGTCGGGGACGTTCTCCTCGTTTCGTTCCATCATCGGCACGTTGAGCACGAGCAGCCGGTCGGCCTTTTCCTTGCGCCACTTGGCCCAGCTGTCGAGGAAGCCGTGGGCGCCCTCGATGTTGTTCCAGGCGTCCCCCGGCAGATAGGTGTGCCCCACGCGCAGTTCGTGCCCGCCGAGCCAGCGGCTGAGCTGCTTCATGCGCTGCAGCCCTACGGGCCCGTAGTGGAGGTACGCCCCGAACGCGGGGTCGCGCTCGGCCGCTGCCGGCGGGGCGTGAGTGGCGCGCGGGGGTGCGGGGGACGGGGCCGTCACGATGCTGGGGCGACTCGGCGGGTCGGGACGGGATGCGGCGTCGGCCGTGAAGGCCGGGCCCGGTGCCAGAGCCGTGGACGCCACGACTCCGGCAGTGATGAACGCCAGCCGCCTGAGGCACCTCAGGCCGGTCCGGCGGTGTTCAGGGGCCATGCATCCTCCTTCTGGGCAGCTCCCTCCCATCTAGTGACACATGGTCATATATGCTCCCAATACACCAATCGAGTGCGCCGACCGGGTGTGGATCGCCCTGAAGAGTGACCGCGAACGGTCCCTCCGCACTTGGTGCCGGCGGTCACCCCCTGGCGGCACCGGCTCCCGCCCCGTGCGACCTGCCGCCCAGCCCCGGGATCAGCACCGCCGCCACCGCCAGGTGCATCACGGCGAGGGAGACCCGGGTGCCGCCGTCCATGCCGTCGCCGATGAACGGCAGGAAGGACACGGCCAGTACGACGCCGGCCACCCCGGTCCAGATGGCACGGGCGCGCCGCACCCCGAACCGCTCCAGGGCGGCCAGCAGTCCCCAGCCGGAGAGCGACGCGAGCAGTGCGACGACCACCACGGGCGCGGCGCCGATGTCGAGCGTCCGCTCGCCGTCGGCCATCCGCAGCCGGTTCCCCAGCAGCGGGTCCGCGACCAGCCACACCAGGACGGGGGCCAGAACGGCCAGGGCCACAACCCCCGGGCGGCGTCTCCGCGCGCTCACTTGGCGCCCCCCGAGAGTGCCCCGTGCAGGAAGACCTCCACCAGCTCCTGTGGGGTCAGGTCGGGCTCGTCCTCCGTGCGTGGCTGAGTGAAGAGCAGCCCGAAGAAGAGGGCCGCGATCTGCTCCGGCGGTCGGCGCAGGGCGGCCCTTTCAGGCTCCAGCAGCTCCGCGAGGGCCGCACGGATACGGGTCGTCGACTCGGTACGGCCCGCGCCGCGCACCGTGCCGGGGTGCTTGCCGCCGCGGTGGCCCAGCGAGCCCATGATCGCGCCCATCCTGGCCATGTGCGCCTGCAGCGCCTCGGCCGCCTCCGCGAGCCGGTCGGGCAGCGGCTGGGACACGTCGATCGCGTCGAGCTCGCGGATCGCGTGCTCGGGGGAGAGCGCCTCGGCCACGCAGGCCTGCAGCAGCTCGTCCTTGTCGGCGAAGACCCGGAAGATCGTGCCCTCTCCGATGCCCGCGGCACGGGCGATCTTCGCCGTCGTCACCGCGGCGCCGTACTCGGCGATCAGCGGGATCGCGGTCTGGATGATCATTTCGCGGCGCTGCTCCGGCGACATGCCGGGGGCGCGGCGGCGGGTGGTCTGGTTCTCCTCGGAAGCCGTCATGACCACAAGAGTACGGAGTGAGTACTCACTCCGTCAATGAGTGAGTACTCACTCCGCCCACATTCCCGCTGCCCCTCACTTGCCGTACAGCGCCTCGATCTCGTCCGCGTACGCCGCCGTCACCGCGTGCCGCCTGACCTTCAGGGACGGCGTGAGCATGCCGTTGTCCTCGTTGAACTCGCCCTCGACGAGGACGAAGGCGCGGATCGACTCGGCCCGGGAGACCGCCTCGTTGGTGTAGTCGACGGCCTTCTGGACGGCGGCCCGCATCCGGGGATCCCGGATCACCTCGGCCATCGGGGTGTCGGCGGCCATCTTCCGTACGGCGAGCCAGTGGACGACCGCCTCCGGGTCGAGGGTGATCAGCGCGCCCACGAAGGGGCGGTTGTCGCCGACGACAAGGCACTGGCCGATCGGCGACCGGCTGCGCAGCCGGTCCTCCAGGACGGCCGGGGAGACGTTCTTGCCGCCGGAGGTGACGAGGATGTCCTTCTTGCGGCCGGTGATGGTGAGGTAGCCGTCCTCGTCGAGGGACCCGAGGTCGCCGGTGGCGAACCAGTCGCCCTGGAGCACGGCGTCGGTGGCCGCCGGGTTGTTCCAGTACGACCCGAAGACGATGCCGCCCTTGATGAGCACCTCGCCGTCCTCGGCGATCCGCACGGCCGTGCCGGGGACGGGTTGGCCGACCGTGCCCGGGCGGGGCTTGAGGGGCGGGACGATGGTGGCGGCGGCCGTAGTCTCCGTCAGGCCGTAGCCCTCGTAGACGAGGATGCCGGCGGCGTAGAAGAACAGGTTGAGGTTGCGGTCCAGCGGAGAGCCGCCGCTGATGGCGTAGCGCATACGGCCGCCGAGTTCCTTGCGGATACGGCGGTAGACCAGCAGGTCGTACAGGGCCCAGGCGGCGTAGAGGCCGGGGCCGGGGCCCTTGCCGGTCCCCAGGAACTTGTTCAGATACGCCTCACCGAAGCGGACGCCGATGCGGTCGGCGCGGTCGAAGGAGGCGCCGCGGCCGAGCTTCTCCGCCGTCGCGCGGCCGGTGTCGTGGATCTTCTCGAAGAGATACGGGACACCGACGAGGAAGGTCGGCCGGAACTCCCTGAACGCCGGGCGGAGTTCGTCGGGCTTGATGCTCGGGCAGTGGCCGATCTCGATGCGGGCCATCAGACAGGCGATCTGGAGGGTGCGGCCGAGGATGTGGGCGAGCGGGAGGAAGAGCAGGGTGGAGGCCTCCTGGCCGGTGACCTCCTTGAAGATCGGGTGGAGCAGCTCGACGGTGTTGGCGGCCTCGGCGTGGAGGTTGCCGTGGGTGAGGACGCAGCCCTTCGGCCGGCCTGTGGTGCCGGAGGTGTAGCAGACGGTGGCGATGGTGTCGGGGGTGAGGGCGGCGCGGCGCTTGGGGACTTCGTCGTCGGAGAGGCCCTGACCGAGGGTGGTGAGAGCGGTGAGGGCGTCGACCTCCTGCGCTGCCACGTCCAACTGCCATAGGCGCGGGGGCCGTTGATGACCGGCCGTGCCCGTCTTCACCGTCTCGGTGTTCTCCTCCGTCTCGGTGATGACGTACCGGGCGCCCGAGTCGCGGACGATCCACTCCACCTGGTCGGCGGAGGAGGTGGCGTATACGGGGACGGTCTGGCCGCCCGCGGCCCATATGGCGAAGTCCAGGACCGTCCACTCGTAGCGGGTGCGGGACATCACGGCGACCCGGCCACCCGGTTCGAGTCCCGCCGCGATCAACCCCTTGGCCACACCGGTGACTTCGCGGGCGAAGGCGATGGCGGTCACGGGGTGCCAGGTGGCGCCGTGCTTGCGGCGGAGGGCTACGGCGTCGGGGGCCTCGGCCGCGTTGGTGTAGGGGAGGTCCGCGGTGGTGCCGGTGAGGGACGGTGGTGCGAGGGGCGGGGTGCGGGCCTCTCGGACGACGCCGTGGTCGTCCTTGGTGATCTCGACCTTGGCGCGCTCCATCAGGTCGGTGCGCTGTTTGGCCCGCTTCAGATCCTTGCGTACGCCCATGTCGGCTCCCGGTGCCCGTCGGACTTACCGGGGAGTCAACTTACTCATGCGTAACGGAAGGTCAATGGGTCTGCCCTTACTCGGCACCTGTGCGTCGGTACGTTGATCGCACCCCCCAAGTGAAAGGACGGGCCCTGTGCGAATCCGACGTACGCGGACCCTGATGGTGGCCGCCGTCTCCACGGCGGTGCTGCTCTCCGCCGCCGCGCCCGCCGTGGCCGGGAGCGATGCCCCGGCACCGGCGGCCGCATCCGTGCCCCGCCACGGACTCACCCCGCTGACCGACCTGTTCGCCGAACGGCTGCTGGTCGCCGACAAGGTGGCCGCCGCCAAGTACGGCACCGACAAGCCGATCGACGACCCGGTGCGCGAACAGCAGATCCTGGACGACGTCGCCACGCGGGCGTCCGGACTCGGGCTGGACCCGGCAGCCACGCAAGCCGTCTTCCGGGACCAGATCGAGGCGAACAAGCTCGTACAGCGCGGCCTGTACGCGCGCTGGGACGCCCACCCCGAGGAGCGGCCCACCGAGCGCCCCGACCTGGTCAAGGAGGTGCGCCCGGTGCTCGACCGCATCACCACCCAGTTGCTGGACGCGCTGAAGGACACGCAGCGCACACGCACCTCACCGTCCTGCGAACCGCGGCTGTACATCGCGGCCGTCGGGTCGGCGTACGGCCATGAGCTGGACGTCCTGCATCTGAAGGGGCTTGGGCGGGCCGTGCCCTCGGTGTGCGTGGGCGGCACTCAGTCCTGACCGGTGAGGTCGCTCGCCCTGTCGATGGCGTCGGCCAGATGGCGTACGTCCTGGTCCTCGGTCGTGGTCGCCAACCTGTCGGCGCGGTCGGCCAGTTCGCCGAGGTGCGCGGAGCCCGGCAGGGCCGGCCGGCGGTCGTCGCCGAGGCGGAGGGCGTCGGCGAAGTAGGCGGCCGTGGCCGTGACCTGGAAGCGGGGGCTCGCGCTCCAGACGGAGGACGCGAGGGAGGCGGTCTCCAGCCGGCCCGACTCCTCGTGCGGGGCGCGGGAGTCGGGGTCCAGCCAGCGGACGGTCGCCGTGGCGAGGTGGCCCTCCGTGCCGGGGCGGGTGCGGACGGCGTAGAGGGCCGTCACCGTGTGGCCGGGGCCGACCTCGCCGCCGTCGACGCTGTCGTCACGGAAGTCCTCGTCGGCAACCTGCCGGTTGTCGTAGCCGATGAGACGGAACTCGGAGACCGTCGTTTCGTCGAAGGCGACCTGGGCCTTGGCGTCGCGGGCCGTGAGGTCGATGTTCTTCGGGAGTTCCTCGCAGAAGACCTCACGCGCCTCGTCCTCGGAGGAGACGTAGGTCGTGTGGCCGTCGCCCTTGTCCGCCAGGCGTTCCATCAGGGCGTCGCCGTAGTCACTGCCGACGCCCACGCCGAACAGGGTGATGCCGTGTTCGCGGCGCTCGGAGGCGATGCGTTCGAGGATGGTGTCCGCGTCGGTGTCGCCGGTGTTGGCCAGGGCGTCGGAGACGAGGACGACGCGGTTCGTGGCGCCCTCCCGGAGGCCTTCCACGGCTGTCTCGTAGCCGGTCTCCACACCTGCGCCCAGGTTGGTGGAGTCCGTGGGTTCCAGGCTGTCGATCGCGTCGTGGACGTCGTCGCGGTTGCCGTCGAGGCGGGTCATCGGCAGGACCGTCTCCGCCTCGTCGCTGAAGGTGACGATCGCGACCGAGTCGTCGTCGCGGAGCCGGTTCGTCATGACTTCCAGGGAGTCCTTGGCGAGGTCCAGGCGGCCCGGTTCGGCCATCGAACCGGAGATGTCGATGACGAAGGTGAGGGCGGCGGGCGGGCGTTCGCCGGAGTCGGCGGCGGGACGGGTGGCCAGGCCCACGCGGACCAGCGACCAGTCCTCGCGGTCGGTGCGCGCGCCGTCGACGGTGACCGTGAAGCCGTTGCCGTCGGGGCGGTCGTAGTCCTGGCGGAAGCTGTTGACGAACTCCTCGGGGCGGACCGTCGACGGGTCGGGCAGCCGGCCGTCGGCGAGGGACCGGCGCGCGTAGCCGTAGGAGGCGGTGTCGACGTCGAGGGCGAAGGTGGAGAGGTAGTCGGGGGCGGGCGCGAACTCGCGGGACTCCGAGTCGTCGTTGCCGTCGGTGTCGTTGTTCTTCTGCTCGCCCGTACCGCCGCTGCCGTGGGTGTAGTCCGGGGCCGGAAAGCCGCTGGCGTAGCTGCTGTCATCCGCCGAGGAGTCCCCGCTGTCACTCGCGCCGCAGCCGGTGAGCAGCAGGCCCGCCGCCGCGGTGAGTGCCAGGAGGCCTCGTGTTCGTTGTGCTCGGTACCGCTCCATCATCCGTGCCCCCTTGGTCCGTTGCCGTCGACTTCTGTGACTGTGACGGGCCAGGGGGCCGGAACGTGCGTTACGGAGCGTTGCGGATGAGTCTCGAAGAGGGCACGGGGCAGGCCCTTCGAGACCGGTGGGTGATCCTCCGTTGACCTACGACACCACGTCCTTGCGGGCGAAACCCCGGAAGGCCAGCGCGAACAGCACCAGGGCGTACGTTATCGACAGCGACGTGCCCTGGATCATGTCCGTCCAGTCGAGCTGGGGTCGTACGGCGTCCAGCCAGGCGTACTGCCAGTGCGAGGGCAGGAACTCCCGCCAGTCGCCGAGGGCCGTCACCTCGTCGAGGACGTTGCCGATGATGGTCAGGCCGACCGCGCCGCCGACCGCGCCCAGGGGTGCGTCCGTCCGTGTGGACAGCCAGAACGCCAGGGCGGCTGTGACCAGTTGGGACACGAAGATGTACGCCACGGTGATCACGAGGCGCTGGGCCGCGGTGCCGGCGGCCAGTGAGCCGCCGGTGGGCAGCTCCAGCGGGCCCCAGCCGTACGCCGCCGTGCCGACGGCGAGCGCGGTGACCGGCAGCAGGATCATCGCGGCCAGGCTGAGGCTCAGCCCGACGACGAGCTTGGACCACAGCAGACGGGCCCGGGGCACGGGCGCGGCCAGCAGATAGCGCAGGGAGGACCAGCTGGCCTCCGAAGCGACCGTGTCCCCGCAGAACAGGGCGACGGGGACGACGAGCAGGAAGCCCGCGGAGGCGAACAGGTTGACCGCGGCGAAGTTCGCCCCGGACAGCGTGGCCGTGTCCATCAGGCCGGCCCCGCCGTTGCGCGAATCCGGTGCGCCGCCCACCTGGAAGGCGATGAGCAGGACGAACGGCAGGGCGAACAGGATGCCGCCCATGACGAGCGTGCGCCGCCGCTTCAGCTGCCGGACCAGCTCGACCCGGATGGGCAGGGTGCGGCCCGCGCGGTAGCCGTCGGCGACCTCCGCGCGGTCCGTCAGCGTGCCGCTCATGCGGAGTCTCCGATCAGGGTGAGGAAGGCGTCTTCGAGGCGGCGGTGCGGGCCCACCGACTCCACCGGGACCTCCAGCCGGACGAGTTCGGCGATCAGGCGCTGGGCGCTGCCGTCCGCGCCGAGCTGGATGACCAGGCCGCCGTCGGTGTTCACCGCCGAGGCCACGCCCGGCAGGGCGGCGACCTTCTCGACGACGGGCTCGTCCACCGGCGTGCCGGTGCCGACCAGCAGGGTGTCGCCCGAGCCGACGATCTCGCCGACCGGGCCCGCCTGGACGAGCCGGCCGTGGTCCATCACCACGAGGTGGGTGCAGGTCTGCTCGACCTCCGCCAGCAGGTGGCTGGAGACGATGACCGTGCGGCCGGCCGCCGCGTACCGGATCATGACCTCGCGCATCTCGCGGATCTGTGGCGGGTCGAGGCCGTTCGTCGGCTCGTCGAGGATCAGCAGGTCCGGCAGGCCGAGCATGGCCTGGGCGATGGCGAGGCGCTGACGCATGCCCTGGGAGTAGGTGCGGACGGCTCGGGCGAGCGCGTCGCCGAGGCCCGCGATCTCCAGGGCCTCGTCCAGGTGGGCGTCCTGCGGCGGGCGGCCGGTGGCCTGCCAGTACAGCTCCAGGTTCTCGCGGCCGGACAGATGCGGAAGGAAGCCCGCGCCCTCGACGAAGGCGCCGACGCGGGAGAGCACGGGGGCGCCGGGCGCGATCGCGTGGCCGAAGACGCGGATCTCTCCGCCGTCCGGCTTGATCAGGCCCATCAGCATGCGGAGGGTTGTTGTCTTTCCGGCGCCGTTGGGGCCGAGCAGGCCGAGTACCTGGCCCTTCTCCACGCGGAAGGACAGGTCCCTGACCGCGTAACGGTCGGTCGACTTCGCGTAGCGCTTGCTCAAGTCCGTGATCTGGAGCGGCACTTCGGCCAGTGCCGGGTCGGGGGCGGCGGGTGCCTTGGTGCGGCGCCGTCCGGTCGCCAGCAGGGCCAGCGCGATCCCGGCGCCCGCGAGGGGCAGCCACCACACCCAGGCGGACAGTGTCGCCGCGGTGTCGGTGTCGCCGAGCGCCGTCGGGATGGACAGCTCGCCCTTCAGGGAGACCGTGTACGTCGCCGGGGCCGTCGGGGAGGCGTAGCCGAGGTCGGTGGAGGCGAGGACCAGGCGCAGGCGGTGCCCGTCGTCGACCTCGTGGTCGATCGCCGGGAGGGTGAGGGTGACGTCCTTGCCGGCCTTCGCGCCCTCGACGCGGACGGGTTCGACCAGCTGGGAGGGGAGCACCTGCTGGCCCTGGCCGCCCGGGCCGACGTCGTACACCTTGGCGAAGAGCACGGCGTCGTCGCTGGTGGACTTCACGTGGACGGTGACCGTCGGCGACCCGGTGATCTGCAGGTCCTCGCGGACGGGCGCCGACTCGAACGCGGCGAACTGGCCCGGGAAGTCGAGGGACACCCCGACGCCGAGCGAGGACAGCTGGGCGAGTCCGCCGGAACTGCCGAACCCGGGCAGGGCCGATACGGCGGGCGGGCTGGCGCCGGCCGGGTTCGCGAAGCTCTGCTCCCGCCCGGTGAGGGCGATCTCACGTTCCTTGCCCGCCAGGCCGGGGTACTTGTCCGCGCTGACGCCGCTGAGCCGGGGCTCGCCGTCACCGGTGCCGGTGCCGAGGGTGCGGGTGACGCGGAAGGCGGGGCCCGTGTCGACGCCCTTGTCGTCCTTGAGATAGCGGTCGAACCAGGACTTCACGCGGCCCTGGATCCGGCTCGTCTCCATGTCGCCGCCGTCATGGCCGCCGGAGATCCAGTCGACGTCGACGGGGGCGCCGTTGGCCCGGATGGCCTTCGCCGCCTGGTCGGCCTGGCCGAGCGGGAAGAGGGAGTCGGTCTGGCCCTGCATGAGCAGGGTGGGCACCTTGATGCGGTCACCGACGGCCGACGGCGAGCGCTCCTCCAGCATGGCGCGGGCCTGGGCGTCCGGGGTGCCGGACTCGGCGACGCGGTCGTACATCTCGCAGATCTGCGTCTCGAACTTGTCGCAGCCGCCTGCCGAGTTGACGAAGATGCCCGCCCAGAGCTTCTTGAAGACGTTGTTCGGGAACAGGGCGTCCGCGAGGTTCCAGTACGTGATCGCCGGGGCGATGGCGTCCACCCGGTCGTCGTGCCCGGCGCCCAGCAGCGAGATGGCTCCGCCGTAGGAGGCACCCGCCATGCCGACCCGTGGGTCGCCGGCCTTGTCCAGCTCGACCTGGGGCTGCTCGGCCAGCCAGTCCAGCAGCTTGGAGACGTCGGCGACCTCGCCCTTGGGGTCGTTCAGCCCGACCTTGCCGGTCGACTTCCCGAAGCCGCGGGCGGACCAGGTGAGGACGGCGTACCCGTCCCGGGCGAGGTCCTCGGCCTGCTGCCGTACGTCGTCCTTGCTGCCGCCGAAGCCGTGGCCCAGCAGGACGGCCGGGCGGCGGCCCGAGGGGCCCGAGGTGAAGTACGAGGTGTCGATGCGGACCCCGTCTCCCATGTCCATGACGCGGTCGGCGCGCCGCACCGCGGGCGCGTCGTCCGAGGCGACGGCCGTCCATGTCCCGGCACCGGCTATGACGACGACGGAGGCCGCGGCGGCGAGCCACCGGCGCGGCCTCCGTACTCGCCCTCGCAGTGCGGGCAGTCGAAGATCCATGGTTCAACGGTACGGGGCCAACCTGTCGGCAAGTTATCGACCGAGGGCTGAATCACGGGACCTCCCGTGGGGGTACGCCGGGGATTTTGTCTACCGCATCCGTGGTACGGCGGCTAAGAGCTCGGTCCGTTCTGTGGTCTGCCGAGTGCGGCTGCGTCGTGGCTTGTCGCGCAGTTCCCCGCGCCCCTAGAGGGGCGCTTGCTCGTCCGTCGGTATCGAGACCAGCCACCTTGTGTCTCGCCGCGGGCGCAGGTACAGCGCCCAGTACACAGTGGCCACCGCCACTATCCCGCCCGTCCACAGCAGGTACGTCGTCTCCTGTTGGCTCAGGACGTACAGCAGGACCGCGATCAGCAGGACCGGCATCGCCGGCCACAGCGGCATGCGCCACGCGCGCGTGTGCTTGTGGGGGCCGCGGCGGGACGACAGTGCCGCGACCGCGACGAGCAGGTACATGCCGGTCACCGAGACGCCTGTGACGCCGTACAGGGTGTCCAGGTTCACGAAGCACAGGACCGCGCCGGGTACGCCCACCGCCAGCGTCGACACCCACGGGGAGCCGAAACGGCCCAGCTTGGCGAGGACGTTGTTGACCGGCTCGGGCCAGGCCTTGTCGCGGGCGGAGGCGAACAGGACGCGGGAGTTCTGGATGACCATGACGATGCCCGCGTTGATGATCGCGAGGGCCACGCAGAGGCTGACGAAGGTGCCGACCGCGGAGTTGGACCAGGCGGTGACCATGGTGCCGATGTCGCCGCCGGTCAGTTCGCCGAGGTCCGACGCGCCCAGGGTGATGGCGACGACGGGGACCAGGATGATCACGGCGGAGATGGCGAGGGTCGCCAGGACCGTGCGGGCCACGTTGCGGCGCGGGTTCTCCAGTTCCTCGGAGAGGTAGACGGCGGTCGAGAAGCCCTGGGTGACGAAGAGGGCGATGGCGAGTCCGGAGACGATCAGCAGGGCCGTCACGGGGTCGGTACCGCCGTTCGTGCCTGCTACTTCCATCGACAGCAGGCTGCCCGGGCCGCGCTCGGCGTGGGCGAAGCCCAGCACCGCCACGACGGCCGCGGCGATGACCTCCAGGACCAGGAAGACGCCGGTGATCCAGGCGTTGGCGCGCAGGTCGAGGAGGCCGGCGAGGGTGGCGAGCAGCATGACGGCGGCGCCGGTCATGGAGGGGTCGAGGTCGGCGATCGGGGCCAGGTAGTCGGCCGTGCCCATCGCGATCACCGGCGGGACGACCATGACGACCAGCAGGGACAGCACGAAGACGAGCCAGCCCGCCAGCCGCCCGGACAGCGTCGACACCATCGCGTACTCGCCGCCCGCGCTGGGGATGAGGGTGCCCAGCTCCGAGTAGCAGAACGCCACGGCGATGCAGAGCAGGGAGCCGATGGCGATCGTCAGGGCGGTGGCGGTGCCGAGCGAACCGAACAGGTCGGGGACGACCACGAAGAGGGTGGAGGCGGGGGTCACGCAGGAGAGCGTGAGCAGGGTGCCGCCGACCACGCCGATCGAGCGCTTGAGCTTCTGGGGGCCGTCCGACGCCTCGACGACGGCGCCCTCGGCGGGGGTGAGGGTGTCGGTCACGAGGGGGATGCAACATCGACGGAAACCGTCACGTCAATGGGTGTTCACCTACGGAATTCGTTGCCGAAGACCGCATTGGCGCGCGTTAACGTTGTGTCAAAGCCGCGTACAGCGCGGCTTCCAGGCGTACGGGAACCGCAGCGCGGGCCCGCAAAAAAATGGGGCCGTCCGCGATCCGGACGGCCCCAGACGCTCAGGTGAGCGCGTCAGTGGTTGCGCGGGAACCCGAGGTCGACGCCGGTGGGGGCGTCGGCGGGGTCGGGCCAGCGGGTGGTGACGACCTTGCCGCGGGTGTAGAAGTGCGTGCCGTCGTTGCCGTAGATGTGGTGGTCGCCGAAGAGGGAGTCCTTCCAGCCGCCGAAGGAGTGGTAGCCGACGGGGACCGGGATCGGGACGTTCACGCCGACCATGCCGGCCTCGATCTCCAGCTGGAAGCGGCGTGCGGCGCCGCCGTCCCGGGTGAAGATCGCGGTGCCGTTGCCGAACGGCGAGCTGTTGATCAGGGCCACGCCGTCCTCGTAGGTCTCGGCGCGCAGCACGCACAGGACCGGGCCGAAGATCTCGTCCTGGTAGGCCTTGGCAGTGGTCGGCACCTTGTCGAGCAGGGAGATGCCGATCCAGTGGCCGTCCTCGAAGCCGTCGACCGTGTAGCCGGTGCCGTCGAGCACGACCTCGCAGCCCTCGGCCGCCGCGCCCTCGACGTAGGAGGCCACCTTGTCGCGGTGGACGGCCGTGATCAGCGGGCCCATCTCGGACGTCGGGTCGTTGCCGGGGCCGATCTTGATCTTCTCGGCGCGCTCACGGATCTTCTCCACCAGCTCGTCGCCGATCGCGCCGACGGCGACGACGGCGGAGATGGCCATGCAACGCTCGCCCGCGGAGCCGTAGGCGGCCGACACGGCGGCGTCGGCCGCCGCGTCCAGGTCGGCGTCCGGGAGCACCAGCATGTGGTTCTTGGCGCCACCCAGGGCCTGGACGCGCTTGTGGTTGGCGGAGGCGGTGGTGTGGATGTGGCGGGCGATCGGGGTCGAGCCGACGAAGGAGACCGCCTTGACGTCGGGGTGCTCCAGGAGGCGGTCGACGGCCACCTTGTCGCCGTGCACGACGTTGAAGACGCCGTCCGGCAGGCCCGCCTCCGCCAGCAGCTCGGCGATCTTGATCGATGCCGACGGGTCCTTCTCGGACGGCTTCAGCACGAAGGTGTTGCCGCACGCGATGGCCATCGGGAACATCCACATCGGCACCATCGCCGGGAAGTTGAACGGCGTGATGCCCGCGACGACACCCAGCGGCTGCCGGATCGAGGAGACGTCCACGCGGCTGGCGACCTGCGTCGACAGCTCGCCCTTCAGCTGCACGCTGATGCCACAGGCCAGGTCGACGATCTCCAGGCCGCGGGCCACCTCACCGAGGGCGTCGGAGTGCACCTTGCCGTGCTCGGCGGTGATCAGCTCGGCGATCGCGTCCCGGTTGGCGTCCAGCAGCGCACGGAACTTGAACAGGATCGAGGTGCGCTGGGCCAGCGAGGACTGGCCCCAGGTCAGGTAGGCCTCCTTCGCGGCGGCGACCGCGGCGTCCACCTCGTCGACCGAGGCGAAGGCGACCTTCGTGGTGACGGCGCCGGTCGCCGGGTCGGTGACCGGCCCGTACGTGCCCGACGCGCCTTCGGCGGTCTTGCCGCCGATCCAGTGGTTGACGATCTTCGTCATGACCGGTTACTCCTTCACAGATGGCGGCGTCGGGTCGAGACGTGCCGTTCGTACAGCTCGCGTGCCTTGACCGCCGACGGTCGCGTCGCGGTCTCGGCCACGGGAACATCCCACCAGGCCTGCGCGGGCGGCGGGCCCGACACTGTGTCTGCCGTTTGGGTCTCGACGTAGACACATGTGGGAGTGTCCGCGGCGCGGGCCTCGACGAGCGCCTCGCGCAGATCGCTCACGGTCTTCGCGCGCAGCACCCGCATGCCGAGGCTCGCGGCGTTGGCGGCCAGGTCGACGGGGAGCGGGGCACCCGTGAACGTACCGTCGTCCGCGCGGTAGCGGTAGGCGGTGCCGAAGCGCTCGGCACCCGTCTCCTCCGACAGGCCGCCGATGGACGCGTACCCGTGGTTCTGCACCAGCAACACCTTGATCGCGACGCCCTCCTGCACGGCGGTCACGATCTCCGTCGGCATCATCAGATACGTGCCGTCGCCGACCAGCGCCCAGACGTTGCGCTCGGGAGCGGCCAGCTTCACGCCGAGCGCGGCGGGGATCTCGTAGCCCATGCACGAGTAGCCGTACTCCAGGTGGTACTGGTCACGTGAGCGTGCCCGCCACATCTTGTGCAGGTCGCCGGGGAGGGAGCCGGCCGCGTTGATGATCACGTCCGACTCGTCGACGATCGCGTCCAGCGCGCCCAGCACCTGCGGCTGCGTCGGCCGTACGTCGGGCTCGTCGGCCTCGTAGCAGGCGTCGACGCGCTGCTCCCAGCGCTCCTTGTCCTCGGTGTACTCGGCGATGTAGCTGTCGGCGACCCGGTACGCGTGCATGTCCAGGGCCTCGGTCAGCTCCTGCAGGCCGCTGCGGGCGTCCGCGATCAGCGGCATACCGGCGAGTTTGTGGCCGTCGAAGGGCGCGATGTTGAGGTTGAGGAAGCGGACGCCCTCGCCGGCGAAGAGGGTGCCGGAGGCCGTCGTGAAGTCGGTGTAGCGGGTACCGACGCCGATCACCAGGTCGGCGGTGCGGGCGAGTTCGTCGGCGGTGGCGGTGCCGGTGTGGCCGACGCCGCCGACGTCCTGGGGATGGTCGTAGCGCAGGGAGCCCTTGCCGGCCTGGGTGGAGGCGACCGGGATGCGGGTGACCTCCGCGAACTCGGCGAGGGCTTCCTCGGCGCGGCTGTGGTGGACGCCGCCGCCCGCGACGACCAGCGGCCTGCGGGCGGACCTGATCGCCCGTACGGCCTCGGCGAGTTCGGTCGGGTCGGCGCCCGGGCGGCGTACCACCCAGACGCGCTCGGCGAAGAAGTCGTCCGGCCAGTCGTGGGCCTCGGCCTGCACGTCCTGCGGCAGGGCCAGCGTGACCGCGCCGGTCTCGACGGGGTCGGTGAGCACGCGCATGGCCTGGAGAGCCGACGGAATCAAGGCTTCCGGCCGCGTGATCCGGTCGAAGTACCTCGACACCGGGCGCAGACAGTCGTTGACCGACACATCGCCCGCGTACGGCACTTCGAGCTGCTGGAGGACCGGATCGGCGGGGCGGGTGGCGAAGACGTCGCCGGGGAGGAGCAGGACCGGGAGGTGGTTGATGGTCGCGAGGGCGGCGCCGGTGACGAGGTTGGTCGCGCCGGGGCCGATGGACGTGGTGACCGCGTGGGTGGAGAGGCGGTTCGACTGGCGGGCGTAACCGACCGCCGCGTGCACCATCGACTGTTCGTTGCGGCCCTGGTGGTACGGCATGGCATCGGTGTGCTCGATGAGCGCCTGGCCGATCCCGGCGACGTTGCCGTGGCCGAAGATGCCCCAGGTGGCGCCGATCAGGCGTCGGCGTTTCCCGTCACGCTCGGTGTACTGGGCGGACAGAAAGCGGACGAGCGCCTGTGCGACCGTGAGCCTCGTCGTTGAGGTCATCGGTATCCCTCCGTGCAGTCCCGATGGAAGCAGATCCGCCACCTACGTACGGCTCCGCCGCCCCGTCCGACTCGATGGTGCGGGTGGGGGACCTCCGGCGCGGGGCCGTAGCGGGCGGGGAGTCTTCGCTCGCACTTCGCTCCTGCCAAAGCAAAGCGGCTACCCGCGCCGGAGGCGATCGGTGCGCCGACGCTCCGCTGGGAGCGCCGACGGGGTGTTGCGGGTCGTGCGGGGCCGGTCATGGGGACCTCACAGCAGTCCTACGGCAGTGTCCACCGCGCCGGCCACGTCGCCGTCGGCCGGGTAGAGCAACGAGCGGCCCACCACCAGGCCCCGCACGGTGGGCAGTTGGAGAGCACCCCGCCACTTCTCATATGCCCCGTCCTGGTCGTCCCCGACCTCGCCGCCGAGCAGTACAGCGGGCAGCGTGGAGGCCGCCATGACCTCGGCCATGTCGTCGGGGTTGTCGGTGACCGGCACCTTCAGCCAGGTGTAGGCCGAGGTGCCGCCGAGACCGGAGGCGATCGCGATGGACTTGGTGACGGCCTCGGCGGACAGGTCGTTCCTGACCTTGCCCTCGGGGGTGCGGGTGCTGATGAACGGCTCGACGAACACCGGGAGCCGGCGTGCCGCCATGTCGTCGATGGCACGCGCGGTGGACTCCAGGGTGGTGAGGGAGCCCGGGTCGTCGTAGTCGATCCGCAGGAGCAGCTTGCCGGCGTCGAAGCCCAGCCGCTGGATGTCCTCGGGGCGGTGGCCGGTGAAGCGGTCGTCGAGCTCGAAGCTGGCGCCCTGGAGGCCGCCGCGGTTCATGGAGCCCATGACGACCTTGCCGTCGAGCGCACCGAGGAGGAGCAGGTCGTCGAGGATGTCGGCGGTCGCGAGGACGCCGTCGACGCCGGGCCGGGACAGCGCCAGGCAGAGGCGTTCGAGCAGGTCGGCGCGGTTGGCCATGGCGAACTTGCGGTCGCCGACACCGAGCGCACCGCGGGCCGGGTGGTCGGCGGCGACGATCATCAGCCGGCCGCTCTCGCCGAGGAGGGGCCGGCGGGTACGGCCGGCCGCCGCCTCCGCGACCGCTTCGGGGCGCTGGGTGCGCAGGCGGACCAGTTCCGCGATGTCGACGGTCACTTGACGGCCCCCGCGGCGATGGCGGCCTCGATCTCGTCCGGCGTCGGCATGGCGGAGGAGCACTCCAGGCGGGAGGCGACGATGGCGCCGGCCGCATTGGCGTGCCGCATGATCTTCTCCAGGTCCCAGCCTTCGAGCAGCCCGTGGCAGAGGGAGCCGCCGAAGGCGTCACCGGCGCCGAGTCCGTTGAGGACGTTCACCGGGAGGGGCGGCACCTCGGCCTGGTCGCCCTTGCTGTTGACGGCGAGGACGCCCTTGGGGCCCTGCTTGACGACCGCGATCTCGACACCGGCGTCCAGGAGTGCCTGGGCGGCGGCCTGCGGTTCGCGTACGCCGGTCGCGACCTCCACCTCGTCGAGGTTGCCGACGGCGACGGTGGTGTGCTTGAGGGCCTCGGCGTAGAAGGGG
Organism: Streptomyces sp. cf386; assembly: GCF_900103585.1. Lineage (GTDB taxonomy): Bacteria > Actinomycetota > Actinomycetes > Streptomycetales > Streptomycetaceae > Streptomyces. Next base: position 233,968 of record NZ_FNHV01000010.1, on the reverse strand, counting down.
CGGGCCTCGGCCGGGTCCTGCCAGAACATGGGGCGCCAGTCGAGGTCGAAGACCGTGATGCCGGCCTTGGCGCGGTGGGCGAGGGCCGCGAGCGTCGCCGTACGGCTGGGCTCCTCGCTCAGGCCGGTGCCGGTGATCCAGAAGATGCGGGCGTCGCGGATGGCGTCGAGGTCCAGCTCGTGCGCGTCGATCTCCAGGTCCGGGGCCTTGGGCCGACGGTAGAAGTACAGCGGGAAGTCGTCCGGCGGGAAGACCTCGCAGAAGGTGACCGGGGTGGACAGGCCGGGGACCGGGGTGACCCAGCGGTCGTCCACGCCGAAGCCCTGGAGGGCCTCGTGCAGATAGGTGCCGAAGGGGTCGTCGCCGGTGCGGGTGATCACCGCGGTCTGCCGTCCCAGCCGGGCCGCGGCGACCGCGACGTTCGTCGCCGAGCCGCCGAGGAACTTGCCGAAGGAGGTGACCTGCGGCAGCGGGACGCCGGTCTGCAGCGGGTAGAGGTCCACTCCGATCCGCCCCATGGTGATCAGGTCGTACGCCATCGCGTTCCCTTCGTATCGGCTCTCCCGGCTTTGTAGTCCGCCGAACGCGACCCTGTCAATGTTTTGTCCAGACATTCGGACCAGGCCTTGACAGCGCTTGCCGTACGCGCTGAAGCTGACCGCCATGACGTCGTTGTCACCTCAGTCCTCACTGTCCCGCATCCGGATCGGCTCGGCTCCCGACTCTTGGGGTGTGTGGTTCCCCGACGACCCCCAGCAGGTCCCCTGGCTGCGCTTCCTCGACGAGGTCGCCGAGTCCGGCTACGAGTGGATCGAGCTGGGGCCGTACGGGTATCTGCCGACCGATCCCGCCCTCCTCGCCGAGGAGACGGCGAAGCGTGGCCTGAAGGTGTCGGCCGGGACCGTGTTCACCGGCCTGCATCACGGCGAGGCCGTGTGGGAGAAGACGTGGGCGCATGTCGCGGACAACGCGGTGCTCGCGCAGGCGATGGGGGCGAAGCACCTGGTCGTCATCCCGTCCTTCTGGCGGGACGACAAGACCGGTGAGGTGCTGGAGCCGGACACGCTGACGCCCGAGCAGTGGCGGAACCTGACCTCGCTGACCGAGCGGCTGGGGCGGGAGGTGCGCGAGCGGTACGGGCTGCAGATCGTCGTCCACCCGCATGCCGACACGCATATCGACAGCGAGGAGAACGTCGTCCGGTTCCTGGACGGGACGGACTCCGACCTGGTGTCGCTGTGCCTGGACACCGGGCACTACGCGTACTGCGGCGGGGACAGCGTCAAGCTGATCGAGACGTACGGGTCACGGATCGGGTATCTGCATCTGAAGCAGGTGGATCCGGAGATCCTGGCGGACGTGCGGGCGAAGGGGACGCCGTTCGGGCCTGCCGTCGCCCAGGGTGTGATGTGTGAACCGCCGGGTGGGGTGCCTGCGTTGGGGCCGGTGCTGGAGGCTGCGCAGAAGTTGGATGTCGATCTGTTCGCGATTGTCGAGCAGGACATGTATCCGTGTGCGCCGGACGCTCCGCTGCCTATCGCGCGGCGTACGCGGGCGTTTCTGAGGTCGTGCGGGGCGTAGAAGGCGCCTACTGATCTGCCGGGTTCTGTGGTGGGGCGTCTGCGGGTTGGTGGGGGCTGGTCGCGCAGTTCCCCGCGCCCCTGGGGGTGCTGCAGCATGGGGCGATGACTAGTGCCGTGCGTGTGCGGTCGGGGCAAGGCCCCTGGGGCTCCTGGGAGATGGCTCTCGCGTTGCCCCGTCCGCGTCTCCGGCCCGGCGTGATGAGTTATCGCGGGATCCGGCTCGCTCTGGAGCGGCCCCGGCGGCGGCTTGAAGCGCCCATCGGGGCGGCGACGCTGCTGCTGGGGTTCGAGCAGCCGGTGCGGATCTCCCGCGCGGGCCGCCCCACCGACACCCTCGTCTCCGTCTACTGCGGGCCCACCACCACCCCCGCCGTCGGTGAGCACAGTGGGCGACTGGCCGGTATCGAGGTGCTGTTGATGCCGTGGGCCGCGTTCACGTTGTTCGGGACGCCGCAGTACGAGCTCGCCAATCGCACCGTCGACCCCGACGACCTGCCGCACGCCCTGCCCACCCGCATCGGTGAACTCGCCGCCGCACTGGCCGCGTTGCCGACCTGGGCGGACCGGTTCGGGCTGCTCGACGATGTGTTCGCGCGCTGGTCGGACGCCGGTACGCCGTGTTCGGCGCGGGTGGTGCGGGCCTGGGCGGAGCTGGTGCGCACGGGTGGGTCGGTGCCGGTGGGGCGGCTCGCCGAGGGGGTGGGGTGGAGCGTACGGCACCTGGAGAACCGCTTCCGGGAGCAGATCGGGCTGGGCCCGAAAGCCGCGGCCCGGGTGCTGCGGCTGCAACGGGCACGCCGGCTGCTGGCGGCGGGGCGCGGGCAGGCGGAGACGGCGGCGGCCTGCGGGTTCTATGACCAGGCGCATCTGAGCGGCGAGTTCAAGGCGATGACGGGATGCACACCGCGCGAGTTCACGGCGGCGCGGGGGGTGCCGGTCGGGGCGCCCGGGCCGGACCGGCTGGCGGGCGAGGCGACGAGTCTTGTCCTCGCATCCGACCGCGGTGCGCATTTTTCCAATACCCACGAGCTTGGCTGAATGCAGGCTGTGACCCTCGGCGACCGAGCCACAGAGGCGGGGGAGCTGGTGGGTCGGGCCCGGCGCAGCGGGTCCGGCCCACCGTTGCGTTGGGCCTGCGAGCCTTGGGCCTGCGGGCGTTGGGCCCGCGGCGGAAACGGCGTCTGTCAACGCGCCGCGCCCCGGCACCGGCGTGCGCCTTTGCGGCACCTGTGTCACAAGCGCATCTTTCCTGTCACGCATGTCGCAAGTACGCGGGCCCTGCGTCACACCCCGAGCACAGGCCCTGCCTCCTCCGCACTGTGGGTCGTTGACCGGACACAGGCTTTGTGATCGCCGGCGCAGCGCACGGTCCCCCCGACGACCGCCCCAGGTCGCCGCCGCGGCGCGCGCGAGGAGGTGCAAATGATGACCGACCGAATCCTCTGGTCGTACAAGGAGATCGCCGCACACATCAAGGTGCAGCCGGACACCGTGCGGTCCTATCGCAAGCACGGACTGCTGCCCCCGCCCGACCACGTGGAGGGTGGCAAGCCCTTCTGGTACCCCGACACCGTCCGGGCCTGGGTGGAGTCCCGGCCGGGCAACCGTGGGCGCAGAACGGACTGACCTCCCGGAAAAGCAGCTGTGCCCCACCCCACGCGTGGGGCACAGTCGTGCCATGAGCGACTTCTCGACCAAGCCCGTACTGACCGGCGACCTGACCGTGCTGCGTCCGTTCACCGAGGCCGACGCCGCTGTCATGCGGGAGATCATCGAGGACCCCGAGGTCCTCCGCTTCACCGGCGAGGCCCCCGACGAGCTCACCCTGGACCGGCTGCGTTCCTGGTACGGCTCCCGCTCCGACCAGCCCGACCGCCTCGACCTCGCCGTCACCGACCGCGCCACCGGCGAACTCGTCGGTGAGGTCGTCCTGTACGAGTGGGACGCCAACGCCCGCAGCTGTACGTTCCGCACGCTCATCGGGCCCCGGGGGCGCGGCCGGGGACTCGGCACCGAGGCCACCCGGCTCATCGTCGGCCACGGTTTCGAGCAACTCGGGCTGCACCGAGTCCAGTTGGAGGCCTACGGCCACAACCACCGTGCCCTGAGGGTCTACGAGAAGGTCGGGTTCGTGGTGGAGGGAGTGCGCCGGGAGGCCGATCTGAAGGACGGCCGGTGGGCCGACTGGGTGATGATGGCCGTCCTCGAACACGAGTGGGCGTCCCACCGCGGCCACGCTGACCGCACCGCCCTCACCGACCTCAGCTCCACGGCGCGATGACCGTCACCCCCGCCCCCGGCGCCGTCCCGAGCGCCGCCAGCGCCGACGGCACCGCGTCCAACGGGATCGTCGACGTCACCAGCAGATCCGGCCGCAGCACCCCCGCCCCGACCAGCTCCAGCATCGACGGGTAGGTGTGCGCCGCCATCCCGTGGCTGCCCAGGATCTCGAGCTCCAGGGCGATGGCGCGGGCCATGGGGACCGGAGTCGTGCCGGACTCCGAGGGCAGCAGGCCGACCTGGATATGCCGGCCCCTGCGGCGCAGGCTGTTGACGGACGCGGCGCAGGTGACGGGTGAGCCGAGGGCGTCCAGGGAGAGATGGGCGCCGCCGCCGGTCAGGGCGTGGATCGCCGCCGCCGTGTCGGGCACGCCCGAGGCGTCCACACACTCCACCGCCCCGAACTTCCGCGCCAGGTCCAGGGCCTTCGGTGAGACGTCCACCGCGACGACCCGCGCGCCCGACGCCGCCGCGATCATCACCGCCGACAGGCCCACCCCGCCGCAGCCGTGCACCGCGACCCACTCCCCCGCCGCCACCCGGCCCTGCTGCACGACCGCGCGGAACGCCGTGGCGAACCGGCAGCCGAGCGAGGCAGCCGTCGCGAAGGACATCCCGTCGGGCACGGCGACGAGGTTGACGTCGGCGTGATCCAGCGCCACGTACTGCGCGAAGGAACCCCAGTGGGTGAAGCCGGGCTGCGTCTGGCGCTCGCACACCTGCTGGTCGCCCGCCGCACACGCCCCGCATCTGCCGCAGGCGCACACGAACGGCACGGTGACCCGGTCGCCGGGGTGCCAGCCGGTCACCCGCTCGCCCACCTCCTCGACGACTCCGGCGAGTTCATGGCCCGGCACATGCGGCAGCGCGATGTCCGGGTCGTGGCCCTGCCAGCCGTGCCAGTCACTGCGGCACAGCCCCGTGGCCTCGACGCGCACGGTCACTCCGTGGGGGGCGGGGTGCGGGTCGGGCACCTCACGCACCTCGGCCGCTTCGCCGTACCGCTCGAACACCACAGCCCGCATCCCGGTCTCCTTTCGGCCGCGTCCCCTTGCACGGAGAGCAATGAAGATCAGCAGAGATCATCGGGAACGCTAGACGCTCCACCAGGTTTGCGATACCAGGCCTCGACGCCCGCTCGGTCGGCCGTCCTCCAGGGCGGTCAGCCGCGCGAGCTCACCTTGTCCCGCTCCTCCGCGGGCTCCGGTGCCGGGGCTTCCGCCGACCCCGTCGGCTCCCCCTCGCTCACCCCGAACCGGTCATGGAACCGCCGCAGCGGCCCCGGCGCCCACCAGGTCGCCCGCCCCGTCAGACGCATGACCGCCGGGACCAGGAGGCTGCGGACGATCATCGCGTCCATCAGCACCGCCAGCGCGATGCCGAGGCCGAGCATCTTGGTGTTGGTCACCCTGGAGGTGCCTATGGCGACCATCACCACCGCGAGGATCACGGCGGCGGCGGTTATCAGACCGCCGGTGCGTTGCAGGCCATGGCGGACCGCCTGGTCGTGGTCGCCGGTCGCGTCGTACTCCTCCTTGATGCGGGAGAGCAGGAACACGCCGTAGTCCATGGACAGGCCGAAGGCGACGCAGAACATCAGCACCGGGAGGGTCGTCTCGATCGAGCCGGGGCTGGTGAAGCCGAGCAGGCCGGACAGATGGCCGTCCTGGAAGACCCAGACCACCGCGCCGAACATCGCCGTCAGGCTCAGCGCGTTGAGCACGACCGCCTGGATCGGGATCAGCACACTGCCGGTCAGCAGGAACACCAGCAGCAGGGTGACGATCACGATGAAGGCCGCGGCCAGCGGCAGTTGCTCGGCTATCGCGTCCTTGGAGTCGACCAGGACCGCCGCCGCGCCGGTCACCTCGGTGTCGAACGGCGCCTGTGTGGCGCGCAGTTCGCCCACCAGGTTCTGGGCAGGGTCGTCCACCGCCTCGCCCTTCGGCAGCACCGTGAAGTACGCCGAGTCGCCCTTCACCAGCGGTCCGTCGACCCGGAGCACCTCCGGGAGAGCGGCGATCCGCTCCTTGTAGTCGGCGTACTGCGCTGGCGTGGCCCGTCCTTCGGCGAAGACCTCCAGGCCGCCGCCGGGGCTGCCCGGGAAGCCGTCGCGGATGTGCTGCTGGACCACGTGCGACTCGGCGCTCGACGGCAGCTGGCGGTCGTCGGCGGTGCCGAACTTCACGCCCAGGAAGGGCAGTCCGAGCAGGACCAGGACGGCGGTGGTGCCGAGGGCGAAGAACGGGGCGCGGCGCATGACGATGTTCGCCGTGCGGGTCCAGGCCCTGCCCCCTGTCGAACCGGCCCCCTGATCGGATGCCTCACTCGACGCCTTCGGCCGCCCGCGCCGGAACAGACGGCGCAGGTCCAGGGAGTTGACCCGGTGGCCGAGCAGGACCAGTGCCGCCGGGAGCAGGATCAGCGCGGCAGCCGCGGCGAGCAGCACCACCGCTATTCCGGCGTAGGCGAAGGAGCGCAGGAAGTACTGCGGGAAGAGCAGCATCGCCGCGAGCGAGACCGCGACCGTCAGGGCCGAGAAGAGAACCGTCCGGCCGGCCGTGCGCAGGGTCGTGCCGACGGCCGTCAACGGCTCGGCGCCGGTGGCGAGTTCCTCGCGGAAGCGGCGGACGATGAACAGGGCGTAGTCGATGGCGAGGCCCAGGCCCAGGGCCGTGGTGAGGTTCATCGCGAAGACCGACACATCCGTGATCTCGGTCAGGCCGCGCAGCACCGCGTTCGTGCCGAGGATGGCGACGATGCCGATGCCGAGCGGCAGCAGGGCCGCGACCGCGCTGCCGAAGACCATCACCAGCAGCACCAGGGTGACCGGCAGGGCGATCATCTCGGCCCGGGTCAGGTCCTCCTGGATGATCGTCTGCATCTCGTGCCGCACGGCGACCGGGCCGCCGACGCTGACCTCCACCGGACCGTGCGCACCCCGGAACTCGGGCGCGAGGCGGTCCAGGGTCTCCCCCATCTCCTCCTCCTCGCCCGTGATGCGGGCGGCGATCAGCGCCTCACGGCCGTCCTCGGCGCGCAGGGCGGGAGCCGACGCGGCGTCCGCCTGCCAGTAGGAGCCGACCCCTATGACGCCCTTCTCGGCGGCCAGTCGCTCCGTGAGCCGCCGGGCCTCGGCGGCCACCGCGGGGTCGTCCACGGAGGCGCTGCCCGCGTCCACGAGGAGCAGGAGGTTGGGCTGGGAGGCGGGGAACTCGCGCTCCAGTGCCTTGGTGGCATACGTCGACCCGGCGTTCGGGTCTTCCCAGCCGCCGCTGCCCAGCCGGTCGGCGACGCCGCTGCCGGCCACCACCGCGAGCGCGGTCAGCACCAGGGCCACGAGCAGCGACAACCGGGGGCGGGCCGTCACGAAGCGGGTCCAGCCTCCGATGCGGGGTGGCCTGTTGACTTCGGTCATTGTGCGGTGTCCCCTTCACCCTGATCCATGCTGCTCACGCCTGATGCAAGCGCCCGATCCACGTGGGGCACAGCCAGGCAGCATGGAGTCGTCACTGCCATAGACTGGCAAACACGAGAGATCGCTCGCGTTTCTCCAGAATGCGAGCGACCACTCGCGTTTGTCAATCGCGTTCGGAGAACTGGGGATAACGCGTGCCCACCACCGAGGAGAAGGACCAGCCGCGCCGCCGCCAGGCCCGCGGCGAGCGCCGCATCGCCCAACTGCTGGAAGCCGCGGCCACCGTCTTCACCACCACCGGCTACACGGCGGCCAGCACCAACGCCATCGCCCGCGAGGCGGGCGTCTCACCGGGCACGCTGTACCAGTTCTTCCCGAACAAGGAAGCGATCGCGATCGAGCTGGGTGACCGGCTCATGCACGAGATGCGCGAGACATACGGCGAGGCGCTCGCGCCGGTCGACCCCACGACACCCTTGGAGGAGGCGGTCGGCTCGGCCGTCGACCGGTTCATCGCCTTCAACTGCGAGCACCCGGTGTTCTTCGCGCTGATGCACGGCCCCGACATCCCCGGCCGCATCACCGAGGAGCACGACGCCCTGCACGCGACCCTGCTCTCCCGGATCGAGGACCTGCTCTCCTCGATCCTGCCGGACACCCCGCCGGCCGACCTCGCCCGGACCTCGCACATGTGCCTGGGCATGTACAAGGCGGGCCTGGAGCTGGTCCTCGCTCACGAGGGCGCCGAGCGCGACGCCTATGTCCAGGAGCTCAAGAACGCCCTGATCCGCTACCTGGACCCGCTGGTCGGCGCGAGACTCGGGCACCCCGACCCCTCCTGAAGGCACCCCGATCCCCTCCTGAAGCGGCTCCGCGCCCCCGGAGCGCAGGCCCCGTCTCATCCTGGACCCCTCTTGGGGAAATACCCCTTAGGGGTATAGCGTGGAGTAACAGAGGGCCCTCATGGACCCCCTCAGCCCCACATGCCTCGACGAGGAGAACGACATGACCGCCCAGACCGGCACCCCGGGTTCCATCACCGCCGTCTACAAGGTGAGCGGTATGAGCTGCGGGCACTGCGAGGGTGCCGTATCCGGCGAGATCTCCGAACTCCCCGGCGTCAGCTCGGTGAAGGCCGTCGCCTCGACCGGCGAGGTCACCGTCGTCTCCGGAGCCCCGCTGGACGAGGAGGCCGTCCGCGCGGCCGTCGACGAGGCGGGCTTCGAGCTGGTCGCCAAGATCTGAGCCGGACATGCCCCGCACCACCGACCAACCGCCGATACCGGGACCGGCCGGCCCCGCCGACACGAAGGGCACGGCCGCCGGTACGCCAGGCACGCCCGGCCGCACCCCCAGCGCCCCCGGCACGCCCGCCCCCACCTCCCAAGTAGAGCTGCTGATCGGCGGAATGACCTGCGCCTCCTGCGCGGCCCGCGTCGAGAAGAAGCTCAACCGCATGGACGGCGTCACCGCCACGGTGAACTACGCGACGGAGAAGGCGAAGGTCAGCTACCCCGCGGGCACAGAGGTCGCCGACCTCATCGCCGTGGTGGAGAAGACGGGGTACACCGCCGAGGAGCCTGCTCCCCCGCAGCCCGCGCCGGAGCAGGCCCCGGAAGACCCCGAACCGACCGCCTACCGCCACCGCTTCACCGTCTCCGCCCTCCTCACCGCCCCCGTCATCCTGCTGTCGATGATCCCGGCCCTGCAGTTCGACAACTGGCAGTGGCTCGCGCTCACCCTGGCTTCGCCGGTCGTCGTCTGGGGCGGACTGCCCTTCCACCGCGCCGCGTTCACGAACGCCCGGCACGGTGCGGCGACCATGGACACGCTGATCTCGATGGGCACGCTGGCGGCGTTCGGCTGGTCGCTGTGGGCGCTGTTCCTCGGCGACGCGGGCATGGCCGGGATGCGCGACGACTTCGAGTTCACCGTCTCGCGCGTGGACGGCGCCTCGCAGATCTACCTCGAAGTGGCCTCCGGGGTCGTCACCTTCATCCTCCTCGGCCGCTATCTGGAGGCCCGCGCCAAGCGGCGCGCGGGAGCGGCACTGCGGGCCCTGATGGAGCTGGGCGCCAAGGACGTGTCCGTGCTGCGGGACGGGCGTGAGGTCCGTATCCCGGTCGGCCGGCTGGCCGTCGGGGACCGGTTCGTCGTACGGCCGGGCGAGAAGATCGCCACCGACGGCACCGTCGTCGAGGGCTCCTCGGCGGTGGACGCCGCCCTGCTGACCGGCGAGTCCGTGCCGGTGGACGTGACGGTCGGGGACGCGGTCACCGGCGCGACGGTCAACGCGGGCGGGCGGCTCGTCGTCGAGGCGACCCGGGTCGGCGCCGACACCCGGCTCGCGCGGATGGCGAGGCTGGTGGAGGACGCGCAGAACGGCAAGGCCGAGGTGCAGCGGCTCGCCGACCGGATCTCCGGGGTGTTCGTGCCCGCGGTCATCGTGCTCGCGGTCGCCACCTTCGGGGCCTGGCTCGGCATCACCGACGACACGGTCGCCGCCTTCACCGCGGCCGTGGCGGTGCTGATCATCGCCTGCCCGTGCGCTCTGGGCCTCGCCACGCCCACGGCCCTCATGGTCGGCACGGGACGCGGGGCGCAGCTCGGCATCCTCATCAAGGGCCCCGAGGTGCTGGAGTCCACGCGCCGGGTCGACACCGTCGTCCTGGACAAGACCGGCACGGTCACCACGGGCCGTATGACCCTCCAGAAGGTGTACGTCGCCGAGGGCGCCGACGAGGAGCAGGTGCTGCGGCTCGCGGGCGCCGTGGAGCACGCCTCCGAGCATCCCGTGGCCCGGGCCGTGGCCGCGGGTGCCGAGGAGCGGGTCGGACGGCTGCCGGAGGTCGAGGGGTTCGAGAACGTCCCCGGGCGCGGCGTACGCGCGCGCGTGGAGGGCCGTGACGTGGCCGTGGGGCGCCTTTTCGAGGCGCTGCCCACGGAGCTTGCCCGGGCCCGGGAGGAGGCCGAGAGAGACGGTCGTACGGCCGTGGTCGTCGGGTGGGACGGGGAAGCGCGGGGTGTCGTCGCCGTCGCGGACACGGTGAAGGAGACCAGCGCCGAGGCGGTGCGCGAGCTGCGGGCGCTGGGGCTCACCCCGGTGCTGCTGACCGGGGACAACCGGACGGTCGCCGAGGCGGTGGCGCAGGCGGTCGGTATCGATCAGGTGATTGCGGAGGTCCTGCCCGAGGACAAGGTCGAGGCCGTACGGCGGCTGCGGCGTGAGGGGCGGTGCGTCGCCATGGTGGGCGACGGCGTCAACGACGCGGCCGCGCTCGCCACCGCCGATCTGGGTCTCGCCATGGGGACGGGCACGGACGCGGCGATCGAGGCGAGCGATCTGACGCTGGTGCGCGGGGATCTGCGGGTGGCCGCGGACGCGATCCGGCTGTCCCGCAGGACGCTGGCCACGATCAAGGGCAACCTCGTGTGGGCCTTCGGTTACAACGTCGCCGCGTTGCCGCTGGCCGCGGCGGGGTTGCTGAACCCGATGATCGCGGGGGCGGCGATGGCCTTTTCGTCCGTGTTCGTGGTGACGAACAGCCTGCGACTGCGGACGTTCCGGTGAATTCGTAGTAAGAACCCCGCTAGGCCCCTCTGGAGTCCGACGCCCAGCTCACATAAGCTCTTCACAAGGCTCACGCATCATCCTTACGCTTGGGTCCCGATCGCCATATCGGGGCTCTTGCGTATCTAACGGACATACGCAAGAGACGCAGATCACAGTGATGTGAACGTAACCATCGAAGGGGTTCGAAGGTCTAAGTTGACGATGTCAGACGGCGTCTTGGGGGGCGCCAACTGGCATCTGAGGATGTCTTGGGGGACTTCCTCAGAGTTGCGTTGCCGGGGCACGTACATCGGGAAGCTTTGAGCGGCCCTCCCGACCGTGCGCTGTCCCGGCAGACCGCACTCAACCATGAGTACGACGAGTTTTGCTCGTTCTGCTCAAACGGCAACACAGAAAGACAGCGATTCAGGCGCTGCTCTCTCAGACGCCCGGCCGGATCCCGTGGGGGGAATCCGCACCGGGACATGGGAAGGCGCCCTGGACGTCGGCCCGTGGGGGGACCGCCGCCAGGGCGCCTTCTTCTATCCGTGCACATCCGGGCGCCGCATACGCACAAGAGCCCCGCACCCGACCGAAGTCAGGTACGAGGCTCCAGCAGCGAGGCTCAGCGCGCCTCGACGGGAACGAAGTCGCGCTCGACGACGCCCGTGTAGATCTGGCGCGGGCGGCCGATGCGGGACCCCGGCTCCTTGATCATCTCGTGCCACTGGGCGATCCAGCCCGGGAGACGGCCGAGGGCGAACAGGACCGTGAACATCTCGGTCGGGAAGCCCATGGCCCGGTAGATCAGGCCGGTGTAGAAGTCGACGTTCGGGTAGAGGCTGCGCGAGACGAAGTAGTCGTCGGAGAGCGCGTGCTCCTCCAGCTTCAGCGCGATGTCCAGCAGCTCGTCGGACTTGCCGAGGGCCGAGAGGACGTCGTGCGCGGCGGCCTTGATGATCTTGGCGCGCGGGTCGAAGTTCTTGTAGACCCGGTGGCCGAAGCCCATCAGGCGGACGCCGTCCTCCTTGTTCTTCACCTTGCGGATGAAGGAGTCGACGTCACCACCGCTCTCCTGGATGCCCTCCAGCATCTCCAGGACGGACTGGTTGGCACCGCCGTGCAGCGGGCCCCACAGCGCCGAGATGCCGGCCGAGATCGAGGCGAACATGTTGGCCTGCGACGAGCCGACCAGGCGGACCGTCGAGGTCGAACAGTTCTGCTCGTGGTCCGCGTGCAGGATCAGCAGCTTGTCGAGGGCGGCGACGACGACCGGGTCGAGCTCGTACTCCTGCGCCGGAACCGAGAAGGTCATGCGCAGGAAGTTCTCGACGTAACCGAGGTCGTTGCGCGGGTAGACGAACGGGTGGCCGATCGACTTCTTGTACGCGTACGCCGCGATCGTCGGAAGCTTGGCGAGCAGCCGGATCGTCGAGAGGTTGCGCTGCTTCTCGTCGAACGGGTTGTGGCTGTCCTGGTAGAACGTGGACAGCGCGGAGACGACCGACGACAGCATGGCCATCGGGTGGGCGTCGCGCGGGAAGCCCTTGTAGAAGTTCTTGACGTCCTCGTGCAGCAGGGTGTGCTGCGTGATGTCGTTCTGGAAGGTCGAGAGCTCGTCGACGGTGGGCAGCTCACCGTTGATCAGCAGGTAGGCCACCTCCAGGAAGGTGGAGCGCTCGGCCAGCTGCTCGATCGGGTAGCCGCGGTAGCGGAGGATGCCCGCCTCGCCGTCGAGGTAGGTGACGGCGGATTTATAGGCGGCGGTGTTGCCGTAGCCGCTGTCCAGCGTCACCAGACCGGTCTGGGCGCGGAGCTTGCCGATGTCAAAGCCCTTGTCGCCGACGGTGCTGTCAATCACCGGGTAGGTGTACTCGCCGTCGCCGTACCGCAGTACTACAGAGTTGTCGCTCACGTCTTCCCTCACCGACGTTGTGCCTCATCTTCGAGGTTGCCCTGACTGTCTCTACCCTCCCCCATTCGGCTCAGGAGAGTGCACTCGGGGTCGACCATTGGGCCTATTGGCGGCACTGAGTGCCGCCAACCTGCCATCCTGCCCCCTGTTTTCCCCATCTGGAAGTGCTCTGTGACCTTCACGACTCGTTTGATCGATCATTTTTTTCGATGCCTCACGAATCGCCAGGTCAGGAGGGGGTCCCACGGCGGGCCGAAGGCAGGGTCAGGAGCCCGCGAGCCGGAAGTCGAGCGCCGTGCAGCGCCGTCCCGCCGACACCGTGCGCACCGCCTGTCCGATCGCCTTGCGTGATCCCACGAGGACGACCAGCCGCTTGGCGCGGGTCACCGCGGTGTAGAGCAGGTTCCGCTGGAGCATCATCCATGCTCCCGTCGTGACGGGGATCACCACGGCGGGATATTCACTTCCCTGCGAGCGGTGAATGGTCACCGCGTACGCATGCGCAAGCTCGTCCAGTTCATCGAATTCGTACGGCACCTCCTCGTCCTCGTCCGTCAGCACCGTGAGGCGCTGGTCGACCGGGTCGAGCGAGGTGACCACGCCCACGGTGCCGTTGAAGACACCGTTCTCCCCCTTCTCGTAATTGTTGCGAATCTGGGTGACCTTGTCGCCGACACGGAAGACCCGGCCGCCGAACCGCTTTTCCGCCAGATCGGGCCGCCCGGGCGTGATGGCCTGCTGGAGCAGGCCGTTCAGCGTGCCCGCGCCGGCCGGTCCGCGGTGCATGGGGGCCAGCACCTGGACGTCCCGGCGCGGATCGAGGCCGAATTTGGCCGGAATCCGACGGGCCACCACGTCCACCGTGAGCCGTCCGGCCTCCTCCGTGTCGTCCTCGACGAAGAGGAAGAAGTCCTTCATGCCGTCGGTGACGGGGTGCTGCCCGGCGTTGATCCGGTGGGCGTTGGTCACCACGCCCGACTGCTGGGCCTGGCGGAACACGCGCGTGAGGCGCACGGCCGGGATGGGGCTGCCGTCGGCGAGCAGGTCCCGCAGGACCTCCCCCGCGCCGACGCTGGGCAGTTGGTCGACGTCCCCGACGAACAGCAGATGGGCGCCCGGCGGTACGGCCTTGGCCAGCTTGTTGGCCAGCAGCAGGTCCAGCATGGACGCCTCGTCGACCACCACCAGGTCGGCCTGGAGCGGGCGGTCCTTGTCGTAGGCCGCGTCGCCCCCGGGCTTGAGCTCCAGGAGGCGGTGGACGGTGGAGGCCTCGGCGCCGGTGAGCTCGGCGAGGCGCTTGGCGGCGCGGCCGGTGGGGGCGGCGAGCACGACCCTGGCCTTCCTGGCGCGGGCCAGCTCCACGATCGAGCGCACCGTGAAGGACTTGCCGCAGCCCGGGCCGCCGGTGAGGACGGCGACCCTCTCCGTGAGCGCCAGCTTCACGGCGGCTTCCTGCTCCGGAGCGAGCTCCGCGCCCGTACGCCCCTTCAGCCAGCCCAGCGCCTTGTCCCAGGCCACGTCACGGAAGCCCGGCATCCGGTCCTCATCCGTGCGCAGCAGGCGCAACAGCTGGGCGGAGAGGGAGAGTTCGGCCCGGTGGAAGGGGACGAGGTAGACGGCGGTGACGGGCTCGTCCGAGGCGCCGTCGGGACCGGGGACCTTCTCCCGTACGACACCCGGGTCGCCGCCGTCCTCCGGGACCTGGGCCAGCTCCGCGAGGCACTCGATGACGAGGCCGGTGTCGACCTGGAGGAGCTTCACCGCGTCCGCGATCAGCCGCTCCTCGGGGAGGTAGCAGTTGCCCTGGTCGGTGGCCTGCGACAGCGCGTACTGCAGGCCCGCCTTGACGCGCTCCGGGCTGTCGTGCGGGATGCCGACGGACTGGGCGATCTTGTCGGCGGTGAGGAACCCGATGCCCCAGACGTCGGCGGCCAGCCGGTAGGGCTGGTTCTTGACGACGGAGATCGAGGCGTCGCCGTACTTCTTGTAGATGCGGACGGCGATGGACGTGGACACCTCGACCGTCTGAAGGAAGAGCATGACCTCCTTGATCGCCTTCTGCTCCTCCCAGGCGTCGGCGATCTTCTTGGTGCGCTTGGGGCCGAGCCCGGGCACCTCGATGAGGCGCTTGGGCTCCTCCTCGATGATCTTCAGGGTGTCCATGCCGAAGTGCTGCGTGATGCGGTCGGCGAAGACCGGGCCGATGCCCTTGACCAGGCCGGAGCCGAGATAGCGGCGAATGCCCTGGACGGTGGCCGGCAGCACGGTCGTGTAGTTCTCGACGGTGAACTGCTTGCCGTACTGCGGGTGGGAGCCCCAACGCCCCTCCATCCGCAGCGACTCACCGACCTGGGCGCCGAGCAGCGCGCCGACGACCGTGAGGAGGTCGCCGCCGCCCCTGCCGGTGTCGACTCGGGCGACCGTGTAGCCGTTCTCCTCGTTGGCATACGTGATCCGCTCCAGCACGCCTTCGAGCACGGCGAGCCGCCGTTCGCCCGTGGCACTCCCCGCCTGATTGGACATGATCCGACGGTACCGGCCGGGTCCGACAACGCGGGCGGCCTGTGCACACAGCGGCCGTCGGCCTCACCCCGTCGGTG
Source organism: Streptomyces sp. cf386 (assembly GCF_900103585.1). Classification (GTDB taxonomy): domain Bacteria; phylum Actinomycetota; class Actinomycetes; order Streptomycetales; family Streptomycetaceae; genus Streptomyces. The sequence goes on along the minus strand of NZ_FNHV01000010.1, from coordinate 218,619 downwards.
ACGTCACGTGGTCGATCACCTTCTGGAAGTCCTCGGTCGGCGAGAACTCCACGAGTGCGCAGTCCTCCAAGGCCACGGGGACATGACCGGGCGCCCAGTAGTACGCCTGACCCGCCTCGTAGTACTCCTCACCCTCGGCCGTCAGCATCCGTAGCCGGCCCTTCAGCAGGAAGCCCCAGTGCGGGCACTGGCAGGCGTCGCCGTCGAGGCCCTTGAAGGCGGGGCCCATGTCCGTGCCCTCCGGCAGGCTGATGTAGCCGACGGACATGCCGCCACCCATGGGCTTGGTGCGCACCTCCACGCCGTCGCCGGCGAGGGCGACGGGCACGTCGTCGCGAGTCGCTGCCGTCATGACTTCTCCACTCCAGCCCGCAAGGGCCTGCGGAAACGACCTCCTGCCCTTCCAGGCTGGACCGCCCCGGTGCGCCCCGCGACATCACGATCCGGTTTCGGGATGTGGTTGAGGGCTTGATTAACCCTCGTGTAATCGATTCCAATCCTCCGTAGACGTCGATGTAATCGATTCCAGGAACGGTCCTCGACCGAGCCGCGAACGATCCGCATCGACTCCACGAACGATCCACAAGGAGGTGGAGCGGCGATGGCGAGCATCAAGGATGTCGCTGCCGAGGCGGGGGTTTCCGTCGCCACGGTCTCGCGTGTCCTGAACGACCATCCGTCGGTCAGCGCCGAGGCACGCACGCGCGTGCTCGCCGCCGTCGAGACCCTGGGCTACCGCCCGAACGTCGTCGCCCGCTCCCTGCGCACCGACCAGACCCACACCCTCGGCCTGGTCATCAGCGACGTGATGAACCCCTACTTCACCGAACTGGCCCGCTCCGTCGAGGAGGAGGCCCGCGCGCTCGGCTACAGCGTCATCATCGGCAACGCCGACGAGCGGCCCGACCTCCAGGACCACCATGTACGGAACCTGCTGGACCGCCGTATCGACGGTCTGCTCGTCTCCCCCACCGACGGCGGCTCGCCGCTGATGCTGGGCGCCGCGCGCTCGGGGACGCCGATGGTCTTCGTGGACCGGTGGATCCCGGGCGTGGACGTGCCGGTGGTGCGCTCGGACGGACGGGCCGCCGTACGGGATCTCGTGGCGCATCTGCATGGGCTCGGGCACCGGCGGCTCGCGATCATCGCGGGGCCGGCGGCGACCACGACCGGACGCGAGCGCGTGGAGGCCTTCCGGGAGGCGCTCGCCGCGTACGGCCTCGAACTCCCCGACGCCTACATAGGGCAGGGCGACTTCCAGGCCGAGAGCGGGCGGCGGGTCACCGAGGGCTTCCTCGACCTGCCCGAGCCGCCCGAGGTCGTGTTCGCGGCCGACAACCTGATGGCGCTCGGCGCGCTGGACGCCGTACGCGCGCGTGGGCTGCGCGTACCGGACGACATCGCACTCGCCGCGTTCGACGACATCCCGTGGTTCGTGCACACCGATCCGCCGATCACCGCCATCGCCCAGCCGACGGGCGACCTGGGCCGGGCCGCCGTACGGGCCCTGGTCGACCGCATCGAGGGACGGCCCGGCGAGTCCGTCACCCTCCCCGCCCGTCTCGTCGTACGCCGCTCCTGCGGTGAGAACCCCGCCGAGAACCCCGTAACGAACAGGAGCCAGTCGTGAGCAACGCGGACGAGTTGCTGCGCATCGAGGGCATAAGGAAGACCTTCCCGGGCGTGGTCGCGCTGGACAGCGTCGACTTCGATCTGCGCCGGGGCGAGGTGCATGTGCTGCTCGGTGAGAACGGCGCGGGCAAGAGCACCCTCATCAAGATGCTCTCCGGTGCCTACACGCCCGACGCCGGGCGGATCCTGGTCGGCGGTGAGGAGACGCGCATCCACGGTGCCCAGGACTCCGAGCGCCTCGGGATCGCCACCATCTACCAGGAGTTCAACCTCGTTCCCGACCTCACGGTCGCCGAGAACATCTTCCTGGGGCGCCAGCCGCGCCGTTTCGGGATGATCGACCGGGGGCGGATGGAGGCCGACGCCGAGGTCCTACTGAAGCGGGTCGGCGTGAACGTGTCGCCACGCGCGCGTGTGCGTGAACTCGGCATCGCGCGCCTGCAGATGGTCGAGATCGCCAAGGCGCTGAGCCTGAACGCGCGCGTGCTGATCATGGACGAGCCGACCGCCGTGCTCACCTCCGAGGAGGTGGAGAAGCTCTTCGCCATCGTGCGCAAGCTGCGCGAGGACGGCGTCGGGATCGTCTTCATCACCCACCACCTGGAGGAGATCGCCGCCCTCGGTGATCGCGTCACCGTCATCCGCGACGGCAAGTCGGTCGGGCAGGTCCCCGCCCATACGCCCGAGGACGAGCTGGTACGGCTCATGGTGGGGCGCTCGATCGAGCAGCAGTACCCGCGTGAACGGGCCGAGGCGGGAGCCGCGTTGCTCTCCGTCGAGGGGCTCACCCGCGACGGGGTCTTCCATGACGTCAGCTTCCAGGTGCACGCCGGTGAGGTCGTCGGGATCGCCGGGCTCGTGGGCGCCGGCCGTACCGAGGTCGTGCGGGCGCTCTTCGGGGCCGATCCGTACGACAAGGGAGCCGTGAAGGTCTCCGGGGCCGCCCTGAAGGGTCATGACGTGGGCGCCGCCATGACCGCCGGCATCGGGCTGATCCCCGAGGACCGCAAGGGCCAGGGCCTGGTGCTGGACGCGTCCGTCGAGGAGAACCTCGGCCTGGTGACGCTGCGTTCGGCCACGCGCGCGGGGCTCGTCGACCTCAAGGGCCAGCGCGAGGCCGCCGCGCGGATCGCGAAGCAGCTCGGCGTGCGGATGGCGGGCCTCGGACAGCACGTCCGCACCCTGTCCGGCGGCAACCAGCAGAAGGTCGTCATCGGCAAGTGGCTGCTCGCCGACACCAAGGTGCTGATCCTCGACGAGCCCACGCGCGGGATCGACGTCGGCGCCAAGGTCGAGATCTACCAGCTCATCAACGAACTGACGGCAGCCGGTGCCGCCGTCCTCATGATCTCCAGCGATCTGCCCGAGGTCCTCGGCATGAGCGACCGGGTCCTGGTGATGGCCCAGGGCCGGATCGCGGGCGAACTCGCGGCCGACGAGGCCACCCAGGACGCCGTGATGGCCCTCGCCGTCAGCACCCCCACCACTGAGAAGGAGGCCCCCCGTGGCCACTGACACGCTCAAGAGCACGACGGGCGCGAGTGGCGCCTCGGGGCTGCGCCGCCTCCTGCTCGACAACGGCGCGCTCACCGCACTGATCGCCCTGGTCATCGCGATGTCGGCGCTGTCCGGCGACTTCATGACCGCGGACAACCTCCTCAACGTCGGCGTCCAGGCGGCCGTCACCGCCATCCTCGCCTTCGGCGTGACCTTCGTGATCGTCTCGGCGGGCATCGACCTGTCGGTCGGCTCGGTCGCCGCCCTGTCGGCCACCGTCCTCGCGTGGAGCGCCACGTCGGAGGGCGTCCCGGTCTTCCTCGCCGTACTGCTCGCGATCGCCACCGGCATAGCGTGCGGCCTGGTCAACGGCTTCCTGGTGTCGTACGGCAAACTCCCGCCGTTCATCGCGACGCTGGCCATGCTGTCGGTGGCCCGCGGTCTGTCCCTGGTGATCTCGCAGGGCTCCCCCATCGCCTTCCCCGACTCGGTCTCGCATCTCGGCGACACGCTCGGCGGCTGGCTGCCGGTGCCGGTGCTCGTGATGATCGCCATGGGCCTGATCACGGCGTTCGTCCTCGGCCGGACGTACATCGGCCGCTCGATGTACGCGATCGGCGGCAACGAGGAGGCGGCCCGCCTCTCCGGTCTCCGCGTGAAGAAGCAGAAGCTCGCCATCTACGCGTTCTCCGGCCTGTTCGCCGCCGCCGCGGGCATCGTGCTCGCCGCCCGTCTCTCCTCCGCGCAGCCGCAGGCCGCACAGGGCTACGAGCTCGACGCCATCGCGGCGGTCGTCATCGGCGGCGCCTCGCTGGCCGGTGGTACGGGCAAGGCGTCCGGCACGCTGATCGGCGCGCTGATCCTGGCGGTGCTGCGCAACGGGCTCAACCTGCTGTCCGTGTCCGCCTTCTGGCAGCAGGTCGTCATCGGCGTCGTGATCGCGCTCGCGGTCCTGCTGGACACCGTGCGGCGCAAGGCCGGGGCGACCCCGGTGGCCGCGGGCACCTCCCAGGGCGGCAAGGGCAAGCAGGCGGCGACGTATCTCCTCGCGGCCGTGGTCGCGGCGGCGATCGTCGGGGCGACGTCCCTCCTGCACAGCGGCTCCTCGGAGGCGAAGAGCCAGAAGATCGGCCTGTCCCTGTCGACCCTCAACAACCCGTTCTTCGTGTCGATCCGCGCCGGGGCGCAGGAGGAGGCGAAGAAGCTGGGCGTCGACCTGACGGTCACGGACGCGCAGAACGACGCCTCTCAGCAGGCCAACCAGCTGCAGAACTTCACCAGCGAGGGCCTCGGCACGATCATCGTCAACCCGGTGGACTCCGACGCGGTGACCCCGGCGGCGAAGGGCGTGAACAAGTCGGACATCCCGCTGGTCGCCGTCGACCGGGCGGTCAACAACGCCACCACCGCCGCACTCGTCGCCTCCGACAACGTCACCGGCGGCAAGCTCGCCGCCAAGGCGCTCGCCGACAAGCTGGGCGGCAAGGGCACGATCGTGATCCTCCAGGGCCAGGCCGGCACCTCCGCCAGCCGCGAGCGCGGCGCCGGCTTCGCCGAGGGACTGAAGGCCTACCCGGGCATCAAGGTCGTCGCCAAGCAGCCCGCCGACTGGGACCGCACCAAGGGCCTGGACGTCATGACCAACCTGCTGCAGGCCAACCCGGACATCACCGGCGTCTTCGCGGAGAACGACGAGATGGCGCTCGGCGCGATCAAGGCACTCGGCTCCAAGGCCGGCACGTCCGTCCAGGTCATCGGCTTCGACGGAACCGCGGACGGTCTGACGGCCGTCAAGGCGGGCACGCTGTTCGCGTCCGTGGCTCAGCAGCCGACGGAGCTCGGCAGGATCGCCGTGCAGAACGCGGTGAAGGCCGCCAAGGGCGACGAGGTCGAGAAGTCGGTGATGGTGCCGGTGAAGGTGGTCACGAAGGAGAACGTGGCCGGCTTCGCGGGCTGAGGCCGTAGACAGACTGACAGACCGGCGGGCGGGCGGGTCCACTGGGGATCCGCCCGCCGTACGTCATTGCGTGGACCGGGCGTCACAACGGGGACCAATCAGGGGAGCAAGCTCATGTATGACTACGACCTCCTGGTCGTAGGGTCGGCCAACGCCGACCTGGTGATCGGTGTAGAGCGCAGGCCTGGAGCGGGCGAGACCGTGCTCGGCTCCGACCTGGCCGTCCACCCGGGCGGCAAGGGCGCGAACCAGGCGGTCGCTGCCGCCCGGCTCGGGGCCCGTACGGCGCTGCTGGCCCGGGTCGGCGACGACGCGCACGGCCGACTGCTGCTCGACTCGCAGCGGGCGGCCGGTGTCGACACGGTGGGCGTTCTGGTCGGCGGTGCGCCGACCGGCGTCGCGCTGATCACGGTGGACCCGTCCGGGGACAACAGCATCGTGGTGTCGCCGGGGGCGAACGGACGGCTCGCCCCGGCCGACGTCCAGGCCGCCGCGAGCCTCTTCCAGGCGTCGCGCGTGGTGTCGGCCCAGCTGGAGATCCCGCTGGAGACGGTCGTGGAGGTCGTACGGAACCTGGCCGACGACAGCCGCTTCGTCCTCAACCCCTCCCCGCCGCGCCCGCTGCCGAGCGAGGTGCTGGCGGCCTGCGACCCGCTGATCGTGAACGAGCACGAGGCGAAGGTGATCCTCGGCGACTCCACGGTGGGCGAGACGCCGGAGGAGTGGGCGCGGATCCTGCTCGCCAAGGGGCCCCGCTCGGTGGTGGTGACCCTGGGCGCGGAGGGCGCGCTGGTCGCCTCGGCGGAGGGCGTGACACGGGTTCCGTCCGTGAAGGTGGACGCCGTGGACACGACGGGCGCGGGCGATGCGTTCACGGCCGCCCTGGCCTGGAAGCTGGGGACGGGCTCGTCCCTGGCCGAGGCGGCGGCGTACGCGGCCCGGGTCGGGGCGGCCGCGGTCACGAAGGAGGGCGCGCAGGAGTCCTTCCCCACGGCGGCGGAGGTCGAGGCCTCGTGAAGAAGGCCGGAATCCTGAACCGTCACCTCTCCGGCGCCCTCGCCGAGCTGGGCCACGGCGACGGCGTGCTCGTGTGCGACGTGGGCATGCCGATACCCGACGGCCCCCGGGTCGTGGACCTGGCCTTCCGGGCCGGGGTGCCGTCGTTCGCCGTGGTGCTGGACGGCCTGCTGGCCGAGCTCGTGGTGGAGGGCGCGACGGCGGCGAAGGAGACACGGGATGCCAACCCCGCGGCGGCGGCGCTGCTGGACGGGGAGTTTCCCGAGCTGGAGCTGGTCACGCACGAGCGGCTGAAGGAGCTGTCGGCCGGGGCGCGGCTGATCGTACGGACCGGGGAGGCGCGGCCGTACGCGAATGTGCTGTTGCGCTGCGGCGTCTTCTTCTGAGGTCCTGGCCGCAGGTGAGGACCCCGGCTGCAGGAAAGCTTCGAGGGGCCCGGTCCGTCGACCGAGCCCCTCGGGTTTTCCCCTCCAGTCAGGACCCCGCGATCCCCCCGGATCCCCCTCCAGAAGTCCTGATGCCAAGTACGACCGGCGAGGTGGGCGGAGGGTTGTACGGCCTCCGCAGATTTTTTTCCAGGTCCCCCGACGGGCGCGCTCGGCCGCTCAGCGTGCCGAGAAACCCCCGCAGACGTAGCGTTTCAGACATGTCAGAGGTAGACGAAAACCCCCTCACGTCCCTCCAGGACGCCGTACTCGAAGAGCTCGGCGACGACCGGATCGGGGACATCGCGGGGCTGCTGGGCACCGACGAGGCGGGCGCCCGGCAGATGGTCGGTACGACGGTGGCGGCACTGTCCGGCGAGGCCGAGGCGGTCGCGACACCACACGAGGCCCCGCTCACGGGCGTGGCCACACTGGGGGGCTTCGCGACGGGTGGCCTGATGGCCGGTGTGCTGGCCGAGGAGGCCGACTCGGTGGCGGACGCGGTGGCCCGGCACACGGGGCTGGCGCCGGAGGCGGTGTCCCGGGTCGTGGGGATGGTGATTCCGGTGGAGTTGGCGGTGCTCACGAAGCGGGCGGGACGTCACCGAGAGGGCATGTGAGGAACTGGACCAGCTACAGCGGCGGCGGTCAGAGTCAGCCCCACCGGGCGGCGTCCACCCCCGCGGCGGACGCCACCCCCACAACCGAACAACCCCTACGCCCGAGGCCCCCCAGAAGACCCCCGAACCATCAACTCCCCCCGAATCGTCGCGATCCCCCCGGGCGGCGCATCCTCCCGCCCCATCGCGATCCGCCCGGCCCGCGCCCCCGCCTCCGCCAACGGCAACCTCACCGTCGTCAGAGAAGGCACCGCGTCGATGCTGAAGGGCAGGTCGTCGAAGCCGGCCACCGACACGTCGTCCGGAATCCGCAGCCCGGAGTCGCGCAGCGCAGCGCACGCGCCGAGCGCGACGGAGTCGTTCGCCGCGACCACGGCCGTCAGGGACGGGTCCCGGCGCAGCAGCTCCAGCGTGGCCTCGTAGCCGGACTGGCGGTCATAGCGGCCGTACACCGTCCATCGGGGGTCCTCCGAGATCCCGTGCGCTTCCAGCGCCGCCCGATGGCCCTCCAGCCGGTGCCGGGTCGTCGTCCGCTCCTCGGGGCCCGCGATGTAGCCGAGCCGCCGATGCCCGAGCCCGATCAGGTGCTCGGTCAGCTCCCGCCCGCCCCCGCGGTTGTCGAAGGTCAGGGCGATCGCGCCGGTGTCCGGCGCCGGCGGTCGCCCGCACAGCACCACGCGCGTCCCGGCGTCCGCCAGCTTCCGCAGCTTCGCGGCCACCGCCGCCGCGTGCGGTGCGTCCTCCACGGCGCCGCCGGTCAGCACGACCGCCGCGGCCCGCTGCCGCTGCAGCAGGGTGAGATAGGTCAGCTCGCGCTCCGGCGAGCCGCCCGTGTTGCAGACCACCGCCAGCCGCTCACCGCCCGCCCGGCCGCCCGGCCCGCCGATCTCCGACTGGATGGCGCTTGCCATGATCCCGAAGAAGGGGTCGGCGATGTCGTTGACCAGGATGCCGACCAGGTCGGACGTGGCAGCGGCGAGTGCGCTCGCCGGCCCGTTCAGGACGTAGTCCAGCTCGTCCACCGCCCGCAGCACCCGCTCCCGGGTGGTGGCGGCCACGGGGTAGTTCCCGTTCAGCACGCGCGACACCGTCGCGGGGGAGACCTGGGCGCGGGCCGCCACGTCCGCCAGGGTCACCGTCATCTCGTCGTCCTCCGGTCGTGCATCTCGTCGTACACCTCGTTACGTGCTCACGGACAGGCTTGCGCCCACGTACTCACAGACAGGCTTACGCCCGCCTCCTCACAGGCAGGCTTACGCCCACGTAGACAGGCCGCCCACGTCCACGGTTCCGTGTGTGCCGAGCAGACCATACGGCCAACAACCCCCGTTGTTCGTCCCCTCGAACAACTCAGGCTGGTCACGGTCTTGTCCAGACCGCTGCTCAGAGGCTAGCTTCTAATGACATAGAAAGCGCTTGCTGTGACGCTCGCCAGTTGAAAGACAGGGCGTACGCGGCGCAGACCCCGCGTACGAAGGGAACGACGTGACACGCAAGACGGTGCGTATCGCCATGAACGGTGTGACGGGGCGCATGGGCTACCGCCAGCACCTGGTCCGCTCCATCCTGGCCCTCCGCGAGCAGGGCGGACTCGACCTCGGCGACGGCACCGTGCTGTGGCCCGAGCCGATCCTGGTCGGCCGCCGCGAGCACGCGCTGAAGGCGCTCGCCGAGCAGCACGGCCTGGACCCGGAGAACATCTCGACCGACGTCGACGCGGTCCTCGCCGACCCCACCGTCGAGATCTACTTCGACGCGCAGGTCACCTCCGCCCGCGAGGAGGCGATCAAGAAGGCGATCGCCGCCGGCAAGCACATCTACACCGAGAAGCCGACGGCCACCGGTCTGGAGGGCGCCCTGGAGCTCGCGCGCCTGGCCAACGAGGCCGGAATCAAGCACGGCGTCGTGCAGGACAAGCTCTTCCTGCCGGGCCTGCTGAAGCTGAAGCGGCTCATCGACGGCGGCTTCTTCGGCCGGATCCTCTCCATCCGCGGCGAGTTCGGCTACTGGGTCTTCGAGGGCGACTGGCAGACCGCGCAGCGCCCGTCCTGGAACTACCGAGCCGAGGACGGCGGCGGCATCGTCGTCGACATGTTCCCGCACTGGGAGTACGTCCTGCACGAGCTGTTCGGCCGCGTGAAGTCCGTCCAGGCCATCGCCACCACCCACATCCCGCAGCGCTGGGACGAGAACGACAAGCCCTACGACGCCACCGCCGACGACGCCGCCTACGGCATCTTCGAGCTCGACGGCGGTGCCATCGCCCAGATCAACTCCAGCTGGGCCGTGCGCGTCAACCGCGACGAGCTCGTGGAGTTCCAGGTCGACGGGACCGAGGGTTCGGCGGTCGCCGGTCTGCGCAACTGCCGCGTCCAGCACCGTTCCCTCACCCCCAAGCCGGTCTGGAACCCGGACATCCCGGCCACCTACTCCTTCCGCGACCAGTGGCAGGAGGTCCCGGACAACGCCGACTTCGACAACGGCTTCAAGGCCCAGTGGGAGCTGTTCCTCAAGCACGTCTACGCCGACGCCCCCTACCACTGGGACCTCCTCGCCGGCGCCCGCGGCGTCCAGCTCGCCGAGCTGGGCCTGAAGTCCTCGGCCGAGGGCCGCCGTCTCGACGTACCGGAGATCGCGCTGTGACCATCCAACTCCCCGACTTCGAGGGAGGGTTGAGGGCGTACGACCCCCGCCCGGAACCCCTCGCCGTCACTCCGGGCGCGCCCTTCAGCTCCCGTACGGTCTTCTCGGCGGCGCACGTCGTCGCCGACCCCTACGCCGACGTGTCGCCCGACTCGCCCGCCGCCGTCGACTGGGACGCCACCCTCGCCTTCCGCCGCCACCTGTGGTCCCACGGGCTCGGCGTCGCCGAGGCGATGGACACCGCCCAGCGCGGGATGGGCCTGGACTGGGCGGGCGCGGCCGAGCTGATCCGGCGGAGCGCCGCCGAGGCCAAGTCGGTCGGCGGGCTGATCGCCTGCGGTGTCGGCACCGACCAGCTCACCGGCCCGGCGTCCCTGGACGAGGTCCGGGCGGCGTACGAGGAGCAGCTCGCGCTCGTCGAGGAGTCCGGCGCGCGGGCGATCCTGATGGCCTCCCGCGCCCTCGCTGCCGCCGCTTCCGGTCCCGAGGACTATCTGGAGGTCTACGGCCACCTCCTGCGCCAGGCCACCGAGCCGGTGGTCCTGCACTGGCTGGGCCCGATGTTCGACCCGGCGCTGGAGGGGTACTGGGGCTCGTCCGACCTGGACGCGGCCACGGACACCTTCCTGGAGGTCATCGCCGCCCACCCGGACAAGGTGGACGGCATCAAGGTGTCGCTGCTGGAGGCCCAGCGGGAGATCGACATCCGCCGCCGCCTCCCGCAGGGCGTGCGCTGCTACACGGGCGACGACTTCAACTACCCCGAGCTGATCGCCGGCGACGAGAAGGGTTTCAGCCACGCCCTGCTCGGCATCTTCGACCCGCTGGGGCCGCTGGCGGCGGAGGCGGTCCGGGTGCTGGACACGGGGAACGTGCCCGGCTTCCGGGAGCTGCTGGACCCGACGGTCGAGCTGTCCCGGCACCTCTTCCAGACGCCCACCCGTTTCTACAAGACGGGCGTGGTCTTCCTGGCCTGGCTGGCCGGCCACCAGTCGCACTTCACCATGGTCGGCGGCCTCCAGTCGGCCCGCTCCCTCCCGCACTTCGCCCGCGCCTACGAACTCGCCGACGGACTGGGCCTGTTCCCGGACCCGAAGCTGGCCGAGGAGCGGATGAAGAACCTGCTGTCGCTGTACGGAGTGGCCCAGTGAGCACCACGAGCACCACGGATCTCGCCCGTTTCTCCATCAACCAGATGACCGTCAAGCAGCTGTCGATGCCGGAACTGGCCGAGGAGTGCGGCCGGTTGGGCATCGGCAACGTCGGCCTGTGGCGCGAACCCGTCCAGTCGTACGGCCTGGAGGCGACGGCCAAGCTGGTCCGCGACGCGGGCCTGACGGTCACCACGCTCTGCCGCGGCGGCTTCTTCACCGCGATCGATCCGGACGAGCGGGCGAAGGCACTGGACGACAACCGCCGGGCCGTCGACGAGGCGGCGGCGCTGGGCACGGACGTACTGGTGCTGGTGTCCGGCGGCCTGCCCGCCGGCTCCCGGGACCTGCACGGCGCGCGGGAGCGGATCGCCGACGCGCTGGGCGAGCTGGGCCCGTACGCCGAGGAGCGCGGAGTGAAGCTGGCCATCGAGCCGCTGCACCCGATGTACGCCTCCGACCGGTGCGTGGTGTCGACCCTGGCCCAGGCCCTGGACCTCGCGGAACGCTTCCCGGCCCAGCAGGTCGGCGTCACGGTGGACACGTACCACATCTGGTGGGACGACACGGCGCCCGAGCAGATCGCCCGGGCGGGGGCCGGTGGCCGTATCCACACCTTCCAGCTCGCCGACTGGACGACCCCCTTGCCCGAGGGCGTGCTCACCGGGCGCGGTCAGATCGGGGACGGTGCGATCGACATGCGGGAGTGGAAGGGGTACGTGGAGGCGGCGGGGTACACCGGCGCCATCGAGGTCGAGCTGTTCAACGACGGGCTGTGGGCCCGGGACGGGCGCGAGGTGCTCGCGGAGACTGCGGCCCGGTTCGTGGAGCACGTCATCCGGTGACTATGTGCGATCTGTCCCGCATCGGCGTTTTCGTCCGTGCGGGGCAGTTCCATGTCCGGCTCGGTTTGATGAGAGATTCCAACTCAAGGAGTTTCCTGTGAACAAGCGTGCATCAACCGTCACCGCGCTCTCCGCCGTGCACATCGCCGACGGCGCCTGCTGCGCGTCAAGGACGGCAAGACCGTGTCCAAGTCGGTGGGGTTGTTGTCGGCTGACTGGCGATCAGTTGATTCCGGTCTGCTGATCCGCGGAAAAACTTCGCACCACAGCAGGATGTTGGCGTGCTCTCTCTAGGCGTCCCGCTCGATTCCCGCAGCCGCGCGAGCCGCTCGTTCCACCCGCTCCCGGTGTTTCGCCCACCAATCCGCGTCGCCCGGCGCCATGTTGCCGTCCCCGGTGCGCAGTCCGGTGGCCCCGTCGACCAGTTCGCGCACGATGTCCGCGTGGCCCGCGTGGCGATGGGTCTCGCCGATCATGTGGACCAAGGTGCGGTGGAGGGTGAGGTCGATGCGCTCGTCCCCGGGGAGACGGCCGACCGCGTCCAGGGGCAGGGCCTCGATCGTCGCGTCCGAGTGTGCGCACACCCGGCGGTACTGCTCGACGATCTGCTCACGTGTTTCGTCCGCGGTCGCCCACAGGTCCGCGTTCGGCTCGGAGGCGTCGCCGGTGATCCACAGCGGGGGCGCGTCGCAGGGGCGGCCGAAGGTTTCCCCCAGGTAGAGCGCCTCCGCGCCCGTCAGGTGCTTGACGAGGCCGAGCAGGTTGGTGCCGGTGGGGGTCATGGGGCGGCGGATGTCGTACTCGGAGAGGCCGTCGAGCTTCCAGAGGAGAGCGTCCCGGGCGTCCTGGAGGCAACGGCGGAGGTCTGTTTTGGGGTCGGTGAGGGCCATCAGGGCACTCTGCCAGGTGCGTGATCTTCGTTCACCGGGGTTTTCGGTGGGTGACGGGTGCGCTGACTGATGGACTGGCAGGAAGCTGCCCCCTACCGAATCCCTCGTTCCGCGCATAGGACTCCCCCACCGATGAGTTCCGGGCCCCGCCCCGGTCTCCCCTCCGTCCTCACCCGGTTCACCTCACCGAGAAACAGGAGCGCCTCCCATGCGCATCGTCATCACCGAGTTCATCAGCCTCGACGGCGTCGTGCAGGCGCCCGGTGGCCCCCAGGAGGACACCGCCGGCGGCTTCGCGCACGGTGGCTGGTCGCACCCGTACTTCGACGAGGAGGTGCTCGGCGGCGCCTTCGACGCGGGGATGCGGAACGCCGAGGCGCTGCTCTTCGGGCGGCGTACCTGGCAGACCATGGCCGGGGCGTGGCCGGAGCGGGCCGGGGACCCCTTCGCCGACCGGATGAACTCGATCAAGAAGTACGTCGTCTCCAGCACCCTCACCGATGCCGATCTGACCTGGGAGAACACCAGCCTCATCCCCGGTGCCGAGGCCGTCGCCCGGGTGCGGGAGCTGCGGGAGACGCCGGGCGGCGACCTCGCGATGATGGGCAGCCCCACCCTCGTACGGACCCTCATCCAGGAGGGCCTGGTCGACGAGCTCCAGCTCATCGTGATGCCGGTGCTGCTCGGTGGCGGGAAGTCGGTCTTCCCGGCGGATGGCGGGAAGCGGCCGTTCGAGCTGGTCTCCACGACCACCGCCAAGACGGGCGCCCAGGTGTGCGTCTACCGGCCCGCCACCGAGGGGTAGCCGTGCAGGCGCGGGCGTCCTAGGCTCGACATGGCGACATCTCTGACTGAGTCAAACATCTGAGTCAAGCATCCGGGGATCGACGACCATGACCGTCCATGACATCCGCGCCTTCAACCGCTTCTACACGAACGTCATCGGCGCCCTCGACTACAGCCGCCACCTCTACGCCCCGTACACCCTCACCGAGTCCCGCGTCCTGTACGAACTCGCGCACTCCCCGCGTACGGACGCGGCCGACCTGCGGGCCGAGCTCTCGCTGGACGCGGGGTACCTGAGCCGGATCCTGAACAAGTTCGAGCAGGACGGGCTCATCGAGCGCACGGCCTCCCGGCAGGATCCGAGGCGCCGGCGCGTCACGCTCACCGCGCGCGGCCGGGAGACCGGCAAGCTGCTGGAGGAGCGGGCGAACGAATCGGTCGGCTCGCTGCTGTCGACCGTGCCGACGGCCGAACGGCCGCGCCTCGCCGAGGCGATGACGACCGTACGCACCATCCTGTCCCACCGCCGCCCACCCCGCCGCGAGGACGTCCTGCTGCGCGAGCCCGGCCCCGGCGACCTCGGCTGGATCGTGCAGCGAAACGCCGCGCTGTACGCCGCCGAGTACGGGTTCAACGCCGACTACGAGGGGCTGGTGGCGAGGATCGTCGCCGACTTCGCCGAGGACCACGATCCGCACCTGGAGCGGGTGTGGATCGCCGAGCTGGACGGCCGCCCGGTGGGCTGCGTGATGTGCGTCCGGGACGAGGCCCCCGCCACGGCCCGGCTGCGCCTGCTGCTGGTCGAGCCCGACGCCCGCGGCCTCGGCATCGGCGACCGGCTGGTCACCGCGGTGGTCGACTTCGCACGCGGGGTCGGCTACCGCGACCTGGTCCTGTGGACCAACGACGTCCTGGCCGCCGCCCGCCGCCTCTACCAGCGCCACGGCTTCGTCCTCACCGCCGAGAAACCCCACCGCTCCTTCGGCACGGACCTGAACGGCCAGGACTGGCGCCTGGACCTGCACGGCACGACGGAGTGAGGGGCGGGGTCCGGGGCAGGGTCCGGGGCGGGGCGCCGCGGGCCTGCTCAGCCGTATCCCTGCCTGGGACCGCCGCACAGACGCACCCCCGCCGGATGGGCGTCCCCCGGTTTCCCTGGCAAGGTGGGTGGCATGAAACTGGCGTTCTCCACCCTCGGCGTCCCGGGTCTCCCCATCCCCGACGTGCTGCGCCTCGCGACGGCGCACGGGTATCACGGCGTGGAGCTGCGCACGCACCCGGAGGAACCGGTCCACCTGGGCCTCGGGCCCGCTGAACGGGCCGAGGTGGCGGCCGAGTTCAAGGCCGCCGGCGTCGAGCTGCTGGGCCTGGCGGGGTACGTCCGGGTCGCCGCGCCCGGTGACGACGGGCCCGTGATCGAGGAGATGCGCAGGCTCGTCGACCTCGCCCACGACCTCGGCGCCCCCTTCGTCCGCGTCTTCCCCGGCGCCGACCCCGAGCAGAGCCGGCAGTCGGCGGACGCCATCGCCGCGCGGCGGCTGGGTACGGCCGCGGAGTACGCCGCCGACATGGGCGTACGGATCCTGCTGGAGACCCACGACTCGCACCGCACCGCCGCCGACTCGATCCGCGTCCTCGGCCTGGTCGGCCACCGCCATGTCGGTTCGCTGTGGGACGTCATGCACACCTGGCTGGGCGGCGAGCAGCCCTCGGAGAGTTACGCGGCCCTCTCCCCGTACCTCGGCTACGTCCAGGTCAAGGACATCGCCTCCGCCGACGACACGACCCCGATCGCGCTCGGCACCGGAGTACTGCCCCTCGTCGAGTGCGTGGAGATCCTCTCCCGTCACGGCTGGGACGGCTGGCTGTGCTGGGAGTACGAGAAGCGGTGGTACAAGCACGCCGCCCCGCTCGAAGGGCTGCTCGACGCGGGGCGGGACCATCTGTCGCGCCTGCTGAACGAGTCGGCCTAGCCCCCCACGCCGACGGCCGGAGACCGCAGAAGTCGGGCACCCTCCGCCGTCAGGGGAGAGCCACGAGTTCCACCTCGAAGCCGTCGCTGTTCTCCAGGTAGGCCGCGTAGTGCTGCTCCCCGCCCGCATGCGGATGCCGCTCGGGAAACATCAGCGTCCAGCCGTTGCCCACCGCCCGTTCCGCGAGGGTGTCGACGGTCTGCCGGTCCCGGACATGGAAGGCGAGGTGGTTCAGACCGGGGGCGCACCGGTCGTGGCGGGCCGCGGTGAGCGCCGGCGACTGCTCGAAGACGAGGTAGGTGGGGCCGAGGCGCCAGCTGCGCCCGTTCTCCCAGCTCTGGAAGGGCGTGTAGCCCAGCTCGTGCAGGAGCCACTGCCACGGTGCGACGGCCCGTTCCAGGTCCGGCACCCAGATCTCGAGATGGTGCAGCGTTCCCGCCGGCGCTTCGGTGGACACAGGTGACCTTCCTCGGCTGACCTTCCTCAGATCTGCGGAGCATAATTCGCTGGCCCGCGCGCGGACCGCCGTATAGCGTCCCCCCTCATGCCCACCCCCACCCCAGCCCCCGCCATGCCCTCATGACCCTCGCCCGTGCGCTGATCGACGTACGGCCGCTGCGCAGCTCCCCCGTCTTCCGGCGGCTGCTGATCGGGCGGACCGTGTCCGTGCTCGGCGGCTTCATGACCATGGTGACCGTCATGTACCAGGTCTGGGAGATGACGCACAGCGCGATCTGGAGTGGTGCGGTCGGGCTGGCGCAGGTGGTGCCCATGGTGGGGGTGGGGCTGCTGGCCGGGGCCTGGGTGGACCGGGGGGACCGGCGGCGGATCTATCTGGTCGCCACCGTGGGACAGGCGGTGTGTGCGCTGCTGCTCGCAGCGCAGGGCTTCACCGGAGGTGTGCCGGTCGCCGGGATCCTCGCGCTCGTGGCGGCCGGCTCCTGCTTCGGCGCGGTCGGCGGCCCGGCGGCGGGCGTGTTCGTGCCGCGGCTGCTGCCGAAGGAGCAGGTGGCGGCGGGGTTGGCCCTCAACCAGGTCACCGGCCAGGCGATGATGCTGCTCGGTCCGGCGCTGGGCGGGCTGTTCCTCGGCTGGTTCGGCATCGGCGTCTGCTACCTGCTGGACGCCCTGAGTTTCGGCCTCGCCTTCTACGGCGCCTTCGGCCTGCCCGCGCTGCCGCCCGAGGGCGAGCCGTCCCGGGCCGGGCTGCACGGCGTACTGGACGGACTGCGCTTCCTGGCCGGCCACCGGGTGGTGCGCGGCGCGCTGGTCACCGACCTCGCCGCCACCGTCCTCGCCATGCCGGTCAGCCTCTTCCCCCTGATCAACGCCGAACGCTTCGGCGGCAACCCGCGCACCCTCGGCCTGTTCGTCTCCGCCCTCGCGGTGGGCGGTGTCACGGCGACGGCCCTGTCGGGTTCGGTCACCCGGCTGGGCCGCCCCGGCCTGGTGATGCTGTGCGGGTCGGCGACGTGGGGTGTGGCGCTGGCGCTGTTCGGTCTGATGGCCGACCCGTGGGCCGGGCTCGGGCTGCTGGTGGTGGCGGGGGCCGCCGACAGCATGGCGGTGGTGTCGCGCACCACGATCGTCCAGACCCGTACTCCCGACGCCCTGCTGGGCCGGGTCACGGCCGCCGAGCAGATCGTCGGCCAGGGAGGCCCGCACCTCGGCAACGTGCGCGGCGGCCTGATCGCCGGCTGGTCGTCCGGCGCGACCGCCCTCGTCACCGGTGGGCTGCTGTGTGTACTGGCGGTGGCCTACGTCGGGACGAGCACACCGGAACTGCGGGGCGGGGCGGATGCGGTGGACGGGGTGGATAGGGCGGACGCGGCTAGTCCTGACGTGCCGTGAGCCGTGCGGCCGGATCCAGGCACCAGTCCAGTACCGCCGGCCACGGCCCGTACCCGGCATCCAGGTCGAGGTGAGCGGCGCCGGGGAGGACATCGGTCGGGAGGGCGAGCGGGTCGCCGTAAACGGTGTCGGCTCCCTCCTCGCAGTACGGGTCGTCGTCGCCGGCGACCAGGCGGGTCGGGCCGGGGAGCGTGAACTCCAGGGACGGCGGGGCGAATTCGGCGACCTCGGGGTGGCGGGCGAGCACGGCACCGGACGGCGGGGCGACGAGCAGCACCCGGTCCACGGCGGCCGGCCCCGGCAGCCCCCGCGCCACGGCGTGCAGCCACAGCACGGCGGACAGACTGTGCGCGACGACGACCAGCTCCGGCCCGGCGTCGTGCAGCCCACCGAGATGCCGGTCCAACTCGCCCAGCCAGACCTCCAGTTCGGGCTCGTCGGGGTCGGGCAGCTGCGGATAGGCGACCTGATGGCCCCGCTCGGTGAGACGGTCGGCGAGCCAGTGCTGCCAGTGGTCCTTGGGCCGGTGGTTCTGCCAGCCGTGGAGGATGAGGTACGCGGTCATGGCGTCGATGGTTTCCGATCGTCGGCCTACCGGTCCAGTTAATCTTTCCTGGTGGAACAGTTAAGTGAAAGCTTCACCATCGATCTGCGTCGCCTCACCGTGCTGCGCGAACTCCAGCGCCGCGGCAGCCTGGCCCGCACGGCCCAGGCGCTGCATCTGACCCCGTCGGCGGTCTCACAGCAGATCACGGCGCTGGCCCGCGAGGCGGGCGTACCGCTGACCGAGCGGGACGGACGAGGCGTACGCCTCACCGGACAGGCCCGGGTCCTGCTCGCGCACGCCGACCTGATCGCGGCCCAACTGGAGCGGGCGCGGGCCGACCTGGCGGCGTACGGGGAGGGCGGGCGCGGCTCGGTGACGATCGGGTGCTTCTCCAGCGCGATCCTGGGCCTGCTGCCGGGAGCGCTGACGGCCTTGGGCGAGCGCATGCCGCATCTCCGCGTCGATGTCCTGGAGGCCGAGCCGCCGGACCTGTTCACTGCGCTCGACGCGGGCCAGGTCGACATCGCCGTGGCGGTGGACTTCGCGGCGACACCGCCGTACGCGGACCGGCGCTACCACCGGATCGACCTGTGCACGGACGTCCTGGAGGTCGCCGTCCCGGCCGGCCACCCCCTCGCCGACCGCGAGCGCGTCGCCCTGCGGGAGCTGGCCACGGAGCCCTGGATCGTGGGCGACGCGCGCAGCTGTTGCGGCGCGGTGGCGCGGTCGGTGTGCGCGGCGGCGGGGTTCACGCCGGACATCCGGCACGCGGTGAACGACTGGGGCGCGCTGGCGGCGCTGGTGGAGGCGGGGCAGGGCGTGGCGCTGATCCCGCGGCTCGTCCAGCCCCTGTACGCGCATCGCCGTATCGCCCTGCTGGCGACGGGGGGCACACCACCTCCGTCGCGCAATGTCTTCGCGGCCGTACGGACCGGTGCGGAGGGGGATCCGGTCCTGACGACGGTACGGGACCAACTGGCCGCGTCAGCAAGAGAGTTGGGCGAGAGGCGCCAAGGCTCGTAGCTCCCGCCAGTTGTGCAGTTCAGCTCGCGGCACCCGTCACGCCGTCGGCACCCAGGTGAAGGCGGACGGTCCCCGGTCTTCCTCCGCCGCCACCGCCAGGTTCGCCGCGTGCCGGTTTCACGCAACCGGTTATGGCAGCCCTACCCGACCGGCACACTGGTAGCCGCGGAAGGACAGGAAACAGGGGGACAGGATGGCAACGGTCAGGAGTATGCGGCTGGTTGTGTCCGGTGATGCCGATGTCGACCAGGCTGAACTCGACGCGCTCACTTCGCAGTTGAGGCAGCGGCTTCTCGAACTGGACATCGACGACGTACGGTTGGGCCGCTCCGACGGGGCAGCGCCCGAGGGCGCCAAGCCGGGTGAGCTCATCGCGGTCGGCGCCCTCGCCGTGAGCCTCGCGCCCGTGATCCTGCGGCCCGCGCTGCGCCTGATCGAGACCTGGATGCAGAACCGTCCCGTCCGCACGGTGACGGTGGACATCGACGGTCGCATCCTCGAAATCGGCCATGCTTCCAAGGACCAGCAACAGCACCTGCTGGATCTTTATGCGGAGGCGGTGCGGTCAGCTGCGGACGCGAGGTCCAATGACGCGGACGACGAGTCGACCGCCGGCTCGCAGCCACAGGTCGCCCCGGACGCCCAGGAATAGACCGCACATGACCGACTTTCCCCTCGGCACGGGCCGCAGGGACGCCCTCCTCATCGCCACCGGCACCTACGACGACACCACGCTCGGCACCCTGCGCTCCCCCGAGCAGGACTGCGCGGGCCTCGCCGCCGTCCTCGCCGACCCCAGCATCGGCGGCTTCCGTACCGAGCAGGTGAAGGACGCCCAGGCCCACCAGGTGATGCGGGCGATCGAGCGCTTCTTCCTCGACCGCAGCCGCCACGACCTGCTCCTGGTCCACGTCTCCTGCCACGGCATCAAGGACCTCCACGACGGCCACCTGTACTTCGCAGCACGCGACACCGACCGCACCCTGCCCGCCTCCACGGCCGTCCCCGCCGCCTTCCTTCGCGACCGAATGGAACGCTGCCGGGCCACCGTCGTCGTCCTCCTCGACTGCTGCTACAGCGGTGCCTTTCTGCCCGGTGCGAAGGGCGACGACCAGATCCACGTCCGCGAGGAACTCGGCGGCCACGGCCGCGCGGTCCTCACCGCGACCAACCGGGCCGAGTACGCCTGGGAGGGTGAGCACGTCGCGTCGCAGGAACCGCAGCCCTCCCGGTTCACGGGCGCGCTGATCGAGGGGCTGCGCACGGGCACGGCCGACCTCAACCGGGACGGCCGGATCACCGTCACCGAGCTGTACGACTACGTGTACGAGTCCCTGCATCGCGCCGGGACGAAGCAACGGCCGCTGATGTGGGCGGAATTGGAGTACCAGGTCACGATCGCGCGGGCGGTGGGGGCGCAGCGGCGCGCCGCAGCCACCGAAAGCACCGGCATGGCGCCGCCGCCCCCGCAGAACTCCCCTGTCCCGCCCCGGCCCCAGACGCCGCCCCTCCAGCGCACTCTCCCCCAGGAGGGGCCCGATCCACGGCACGGTCCCGCCGCCGGGCCGGGGACCGCGAACCAGACCCCGATGACTGCCGCGGAAGCGGTGATGAGAGCGAAGCTCGATGCCACGTCGCGCACACGCCGGGGCCAGGATGCCCTGATCCGCCTCGAACTCGACCTGGAGGAGACCGCGCTGGGCGCCGTCAGGGAGTTCGAGGTCGACACGGCGGTCGTGTGTCCGACGTGCGGCGGTTCCGGCGAGGCAACGCGCGGATGGCGACTCCACTGCCGTGAGTGCAGGGGCGACGGACGTGTCCGCAGCCGTCGCACCCTCTCCGTCAGGATCCCGGCCGGCGTCAAGAACGGCATGCGGATCCAGCTTGCCGGCGAGGGTGAGGTCGGGCCCGGCGGGGGCCCTGCAGGCGATCTTTACGTCGAGGTCGTGGAACTCCCGCACCAGGTCTTCCAGCGTATGGACGACGACCTGCACTGCACCGTGACCGTCCCGACGGCCACGGCGAAGTCGGGCGGAACGGCCCCTCTGCCGACTCTGGACGGCCAGAGGACCATCCGCATCCCCCCAGGGACCCCCGACGGCCGGACCCTGCGGCTCGCCCAGCTCGGCGCCACGCACCTCAGAGTCGGCGGCCGAGGCGACGTCCTGGTACACATCAAGGTGAGTGACTAACCCGGCAAACCCGCCCGCAACCGTCCGAACGCCTCATGAAACCCGGGGAACGTCTTCCGCACGCACCCAGGGTCGTCGAACGAGACCCCCGGCACCCGAAGCCCGGCCACCGCGAACGACATCACGATGCGGTGATCCCCGTACGACTTGATCTCCGCACCGTCCCCAACAGCCACACCCGGCCGGATCTCGATCCAGTCCGGCCCCGTCGCCACGTCCGCCCCCAGCCGTCGCAGATTCTCCGCGCACGCCTCCAGCCGGTCGCACTCCTTCACCCGCGTGTTCGCCACGTCCTCGATCCGCACCGGCCCGGAGGCGAACGGCGCGATCGCCGCGAGCGTCGGCATGGTGTCGGAGATGTCCCGCATGTTGACGGTGACGCCCCGCAGTTCACCGGTTCCCCGGACCGTCGTGGCCTCCGCGCCCACCGACACCTCGGCGCCCATCCGGCGCAGTACGTCGACGAAGCCCAGGTCGCCCTGGAGCGCGCCCTCGCCGAGGCCGGGGACCGTCACCTCGCCGCCGGTGACGGCCGCCGCCGCGAAGAAGTAGCTCGCGGTCGACGCGTCGGGCTCGACCGCGTATGTCGTGGCGCGGTAGCCGCCGGGCGGGACGACGAAGGCGTCGCCCTCGCGCCGTACCTCCACCCCGAAGGCCCGCATCATCGCGATCGTGATCTCGACGTACGGCACCGAGACCAGGTCGGTCACCGTGATCCGCAGGCCCGTGCGGGTCAGCGGCCCGAGCAGCAGCAGCGCCGTCAGGTACTGCGAGGACTGGCCCGCGTCCAGCGTCACCTCCCCGCCCTCGACTCCGGCCGCCGCGACCGTCAGCGGATGGTGGCCCTCCTGCTGCTCGTGCCGCAGGTCCACGCCGAGGTCGCGCAAGGCGCGGGTCAGCGGGAGCAGGGGGCGGCGGCGCATCTGGGGCGAGGCGTCGAAGCGGAACGTGCCGTGGCCGGCCGCGGCCAGCGTCGGCAGGAAGCGGGCCGTGGTCGCGCCGTCGCGGCAGTAGACGTCCGCCTCGTCGACCGCGGGGCCCTGCGGGCGGCCGTCGACCTGCCAGGTGTCCGGGGTCCGGCCGACCCGGTAGCCGAGCCGGGTCAGCCCTTCGGCGAAGCCCTCCGTGTCGTCGGAGCGGAGCGGCCGTACGAGGGTGGTGACACCGTCGGCCGCCGCCGCGAGGAAGAGGGCGCGGGCGGTGATGGACTTGGAACCGGGGATGTCGACTACGGGCATGCCCTCATGATCGCCCGGCCACCGACTCCGGCGCCGGTACGTCCACGGGATGGACCCGCCCCGGACCGCGCCACCGCGCGTTCGACGCTCAGCCCGCCGCCCGTGCAGCGCCCTGCCCGCCACCTGCTCGACGCCCCGCCCAAAGCCCGTTCGACACTCAGCCCGCTCCCCGCTCCCCGCTCCCCACCCATCGCCCGTTCGCCGCCCCTACCCTCCCCACCCGGCCGGTGCCCCGCCCGCCACCCGCCCCGGGCGCCCACCACCTTGCCCACCCGCCCCCCAGACCCCCACCTCACCAACTTCGCGGATTCCGGCCATCCCGGGAACCCAGCCCCACCCCCGCCCGTCCAACCCGCAAGCTGCCGGAGAGTCACCGTGGCGCGGTGTCGGCCCTCGCTGCTGGCTGCGATCGCTGACCACCCTCTCCGCCGTGCCACGGCCGGCAGCACGCCGTCATCGGCGCGCCCCCCTCCAACTGCGCCGATGGCGGCCCCTTGTTGGTTACGGTTCGTTCCCTTGACTGGCAGAAACTTCCCGGTTATTGGTGACTTCTCGGAAGTTTCCTTCAGCGCACCACCTCCGGAAGGAGCGCACGTGCCCGACACCAGCACGGGAAGCAAGGGAAGCAAAAGAAGCAAGGGAAACGCCGCAACACCTTCGAGACGTACGGTTCTCGCGGCCACCGCCGGCGTCACCACCGCCCTGGGCGTCGCGGGCCCCGCCCACGCCGGATCCCCCACCCCCGACGACCGGAAACTCCGCGCCCTCATCGCCCGGATGACCCTGCCGGAGAAGGTCGGCCAGCTCTTCGTCATGCGGGTCTACGGCCACTCCGCCACCGCCCCCGACCAGGCCGACATCGACGCCAACCTCAAGGAGATCGGCGTCCGCACGGCAGCCGAGCTGATCGCCAGGTACCGCGTGGGCGGCATCATCTACTTCACCTGGGCGCACAACACCCGTAACCCCCATCAGATCGCCGACCTGTCGAACGGCATCCAGCGGGCGTCCCTCACCCAGCCCCGCGGCCTGCCCGTGCTCGTCTCCACCGACCAGGAGCACGGCATCGTCTGCCGCGTGGGCGAGCCCGCCACCCTGTTCCCGGGTGCCATGGCCATCGGAGCCGGCGGCTCGCGCGCCGACGCCCGCACCCTCGGCCGTATCGCCGGACAGGAACTCAAAGCGCTCGGCATCCGGCAGAACTACTCCCCCGTGGCCGACGTGAACGTCAACCCGGCCAACCCGGTCATCGGCGTGCGCTCCTTCGGCTCCGAGCCCGACGCCGTGGCCGACATCGTCGCCGCCGAGGTGGCCGGATACCAGCGATCGCGAACCGACCGGCAAGTCGCGGCCACCGCCAAGCACTTCCCGGGCCACGGCGACACCGCCGTCGACAGCCACTACGGCTTCCCGGTCATCACCCACACCCGCGAGCAGTGGGAGACCCTGGACGCCCCGCCCTTCCGGGCCGCCGTCCGCGCCGGCATCGACTCGATCATGACCGCGCACATCATGGTCCCGGCCCTCGACGACTCCGGCGACCCGGCCACCCTCTCCCGCCCGATCCTCACCGGCATCCTGCGCGAGGAACTGGGCTACGACGGCCTGGTGGTGACCGACTCGCTGGGCATGGAGGGCGTACGGACGAAGTACGGCGACGACCGCGTCCCCGTCCTCGCGCTCAAGGCGGGCGTGGACCAGCTGCTCAACCCGCCGTCGATCGACATCGCGTGGAACGCGGTCCTCAAGGCCGTCCAGGACGGCGAGCTGACCGAGGCGCGGCTCGACGAGTCGATCCTGCGGATCCTGCGGCTGAAGGCGAGGCTGCGGCTCTTCGAGGAGCCGTACGTCAGCCAGGGCGGTGTCGACCGCAACGTCGGCACCCCGTCCCACCTCAGGACGGCCGACCGCATCGCGGAACGGACGACGACCCTGCTGGTCAACAACGGTTCCCTCCTCCCCCTGTCCCGCCGCACCCACCCCAAGCTCCTGGTCGTCGGCGCCGACCCGGCCTCCCCGTCCGGCACGACGGGACCCCCGACCGGCGTGCTCGCCGCCGCCCTCACCGAGCTGGGCTTCACGGCGACCGCCCTGTCGACCGGTACGGCACCCTCCGCCGGCACCATCGCCCGGGCCGTCGAGGCGGCGCGGGAGGCGGACGCGGTGGTGGTCGGGACGTACAACGTCACAGCGAGCAGCACGCAGAAGGCGCTGGTCGAGCAGCTCCTCGCGACGGGGAAGCCGGTGGCGGCGGTGGCGATCCGCAACCCGTACGACGTGGCCCACCTGCCCGCCGTCCCCGCCTACTTGGCCTCCTACTCCTGGACCGACGTCGAACTGCGGGCGGCCGCCCGGGTGCTCGCCGGGCGGGCGGCCCCGCGCGGGAGGCTCCCGGTGCCGGTGCAGCGGGCGGACGATCCGACGCGGGTGCTGTATCCGGTCGGGCACGGGCTGTCGTACGGGAGCAGGTAGCACGCCGTAGCACTTTGGACGTAGAGCCCGTACGCCGCACAACGGGCGCACTCACCCCCAACCGACGCAAAGGACCCCACACGTCTGGCGTGCGCCCTCCGCGACGGGCCACGCTGGACGGGGGTAGTCGGGGGGAGTGCGATGCGCGAGAGAAGTGTGGCGGGGGTGGCCTGCGCGGTGCTGGCGCTGCTCGCCGCGTTGCTGACGGGGTGCCAGAGCCCGTCGGGGGCGGCGGAGGAGGACGGCCGACTCGGGGAGAGCGCAACCGCGACCCCGACCGGGACCGGAACCGGGAACGGGCGGCAGGTGACGCCGACCCGGCCCGCCGGATACGGCGCGGTGTTCCTCGGCGTCGACGAGTGCAGTTCCTTCGGCACGACGAGCTTCACCGAAGTCTCCTGCACCAGCGAGCGGGCGGCGGCCCGGGTCGTGGCCCGGCACGACGGCAGGGTGGCTGACGGACCGCTCTGCCCCGGAACCACCGACTTCGTCCTGCACATCAGCGAACAGAGCCGCACCTCCGACGAGGACGGCGACGGCGCGATCCCCCAGGGCTACGCCTGCATGCGCAACCTCGCCTCCCCCCACCCCGGCGACCCCGGCGGCGGAGGCGGCCCCCGCACGATCGTCGGCGACTGCGTCTACAGCTCCGGCGACGGCCAGGTCCGCGAGACTTCCTGCGACGGCAAGGCCGAACGCAAGCCGCAGTACAAGGTGACGAAGGCCGTCGACAAGCGAGCGAAGTGCCCGCTGTCGACGGCCCTGTACGTCCAACTGGGCGGCGAGAAGCCGGTGGGGTGTGCGCGGCCGGTGTGAGCCGCCCTGCCTCACGGGCGCAGTTGCTGCTCCACCTCGGCCCGGTCCAGCTTCGCGTCGAACTTGGCCAGCGGCTTCGCCCCGTCCGCTGCCGACGCCACGCCCGCCCACTCCAGGATGCGAGCCGTGGCCAGGGTCCGCTCCGTGTCCACCAGGCCCGCGACCCGCGCACCGTGGTTGGCCCCCGGCGCCGTGAGGACGTAGGAGTCCCTCGCGCCCGCGCCGACCCGGAACCGCTCCGCGCCCCACGGGTCGTTCTCGCCGTAGACGAAGAGCATGTGCCGGGCGTTGTGCCGCACCCAGGTGTCCACGTCACGCATGGCCCACGGCTGGAACCTGGTCGGGATGTCGCTCGGGATGAAGTTCTGCGGCGGCTGGTAGCCGTAGCGGATGTACTTCTTCTCGATGTGCGGGAAGCGGATCGTCGCCGCACCGAGCTGGGTGGCCGCCTGGTAGTAGTACGGCGTGTACGGCTCCAGGCCCTGGTCCGTGTAGGAGGCGAACCCCGTGATCGAGTCGACGGAGTTCCAGATCTCCTCGTCGGTGGCGTGCGGCGCGTCCGCCGGGATCGAGTCGCAGTCGGACACCAGGCTGTACTGCCAGAAGCCCCAGACGTAGTCCAGGACGACCGCCTCGTAGGCCTTGTCCAGGCTGCCGACCGTGCCGAAGGTGTAGCCGTGCTCCGCCGCGTAGTCCGCGTACCGCTTCTTCAGCGGCTCCCGGCGCACCAACGCCTCCCGCTGCACCGCGTTCAGCCGGTCCCGGCACTCCTTGGTGCCGACCTCGGCGAAGAAGCGGTCGTATGCCGCGTCCTCGTCGTTCACGACGTCGTTGGGGGCGACGTAGGCGACGACGCCGGCCATGTCACGGGGGTAGAAACGCTCGTAGTACGTGGCGGTCATGCCGCCCTTCGAGCCGCCCGTGGAGATCCACTTCTTGTCGTAGACCTGCTGCAGAGCCTGGTAGATGCGGTGCTGGTCGGTCGCCGCCTGCCAGATGTCCAGCTTGGTCCAGTCGGCCGGTTGGGGCCGGGACGGTGTGAAGAAGCGATACTCCATGGAGATCTGGTTGCCGTCGACGATCTGCGTCGGCTCACGGCGGCTCGGCGTCGTGGAGACGCTGTAGCCGCCGGTGTAGAAGACCGTCGGCCGGCTGACGTCCTTGTGCAGCACGGTGATCCGCTGCTGGAACGTGCCCTTGGACGGGTACCGGTGGTCGACCGGCTGGGTGAAGTTGAGGACGAAGAAGCGGTAACCGGGGTACGGCTTCTCCTCGATCAGGCTCATCCCCGGTACGGAGAGCAGTTGTTCCTTGATGTCGGTCGTGCCGGTGGCCTCCGGCTCGGCGGCGGTGGCCGCGCCTGCCGTGCTGACCGTGCCTATGAGCACGGTAAACGCGAGCAGCCATCTGAGCGCCTTGCGCATGCACCCTCCCCTGTGAGACAGATGTGCGTGCGGAAGGTATCGGAGTAACTCCCTTACACACCAGGGGAGATGGAGAAACAGCAGCTCAGGAACAGGAGAGAGAGCAGCTCAGCAGAGTATCCAGCCCTTGCTCACCGACCCCCGCCCCACCTTGCCCTTCACCCACACACAGCGGTGCCCGGCATGGACGGTGACCGGACCGGCCCGGTAGCTGTACACGCCCTCGTCCTTGACGGGGTTGGCTCGATACGCCTGCACGCTGACCATCATCTTCTGCCGGCGCCCGGGGTCCTTGGGGACGGTGACGGCGCAGATGTAGCCGCGCTTCTTGTAGACGTAGAGGGTGCCGGTGGTGAACGGGTACGTCCTGACCTTGCGTCCCTCGCACCGCGTGGGCGCGGCCTGCGCCTCGGCCGGGGCCGCGACCGCGAGCACTCCGGACGCGGTCAGCAACGCCAGGCCGACCGCCACTCGTCGGCGTATCGCACCACTGTCCACTGTGTTGTCCTCCCCGTACACCGGCAATGAGCGTACTGATGTACGGACGCACGGCGTATGCCGGGTGGTTGCACCACCTTCCCGGACGCGCCGTCGCGGGACCTACCGGGCCGCCCCCACCGGCTCCTCCGGCTCACTCTGCCCGAGGAAGGTCCGCCACAACTCCGCGTACCGCCCGCCCCGCGCCACCAACTCCTCGTGCGTGCCGTCCTCCGCGACCCGCCCGTGGGCCATCAGCACGACCCGGTCCGCGCGGGCGGCGGTGGTCAGGCGGTGGGCGACGACCAGTGTCGTACGGCGCCCCGCGACACGGTCCGTCGCCTGGTTGACCTGGGCCTCCGTGGCCAGGTCCAGGGCGGCCGTCGCCTCGTCGAGGAGCAGGATGTCGGGGTCGACCAGCTCGGCGCGGGCCAGCGCGATCAGCTGGCGTTGCCCGGCGGAGAGGTTGCGGCCGCGCTCGGCGACCTCGTGGAGGTAGCCGCCGTCGAGGGTGGCGATCATCTCGTGGGCGCCCACCGCACGGGCCGCCGCCTCGACCTCGGCGTCCGTCGCCTCCGGCCGGCCGTAGGCGATGGCGTCGCGGACGGTGCCCTGGAAGAGGTAGGCCTCCTGCGGGACGACGCCGAGCCGGTGGCGGTACGACGTGATGTCCAGGGAGCGCAGGTCCGTGCCGTCGACGGTGACCCGGCCGCCCGTCGGGTCGTAGAACCGCGCCACCAGCTTGACGAGCGTCGACTTGCCCGCACCGGTCTCGCCGACGAACGCGACCGTCTGCCCGGCGGGGATCCGGATGTCGATCCCGCCGAGTGCCTCCTCGGTTCCGTCGGTGGAGCCGTACCCGAAGTGCACGTCCTCGAAGGCGACCTCGCCCCGCAGCGACAGCACCTCCAGCGGCTCCTCGGCCGCCTTCGTCGAGGTCGGCTCCCGGAGCAGCTCCTGGATGCGGCCGAGGGAGACCGTGGCCTGCTGGTAGCCGTCGAAGACCTGGGAGAGCTGCTGGACCGGGGCGAAGAACAGGTCGATGTAGAGCAGATACGCCACCAGCGCACCGGCCGTCAGCGTCGCGTCGTCGATCCGTCCCCCGCCGACGATCAGCACCGCCACCACGGCCGCCGAGGACAGGAACTGCACGAAGGGGAAGTAGACGGAGATCAGCCACTGGCCCCGGATGCGGGCCTGCCGATAGCTGTCGCTGCGCTCGGCGAACCGCGCGCCGCTGTCCCGCTCGCGCCGGAAGGCCTGCACGATCCGCAGCCCGGACACCGACTCCTGGAGGTCGGCGTTCACCAACGACACCCGCTCACGGGCGAGTTCGTACGCCTTCACGCTCGCCCGGCGGAAGAAGTACGTGGCGACGATCAGCGGCGGCAGGGTCGCGAAGACGAGGAGCGCAAGCTCGAGGTCGAGCACCAGCAGGGCGACCATGATGCCGAAGAAGGTGACGACCGAGACGAACGCGGTGACCAGACCCGTCTGGAGGAAGGTCGACAGCGCGTCGACGTCCGTCGTCATCCGCGTCATGATCCGGCCGGTCAGCTCCCGCTCGTAGTAGTCGAGCCCGAGCCGCTGGAGCTGGGCGAAGATCTTCAGACGCAGGGAGTACAGGACGCGTTCGCCGGTGCGCCCGGTCATCCGCGTCTCCCCGATCTGCGCCACCCACTGGACCGTCACCGCGAGCAGGGCGAGAAGCGAAGCCGCCCAGACCGCGCCGAGGGCGGCCTGGGTGACACCCGAGTCGATGCCGTGCCGGATCAGGACGGGCAGCAGCAGCCCCATCCCCGCGTCCACGGCGACCAGGCCGAGGCTGATCAGCAGGGGACGCCCGAAGCCGCGGAGCAGCCGTTTCAGGCCGTACGACTCCTCCGGCCGGACCGCACGCGCCTCGTCGATGCCGGGCGTGTCGGCCGCCGGGGGCAGCGCCTCGACCTGGGCGAGGAGCTCCGGGGTGGCCGGTGACTCCGCGAGGGCGAGGTCCTTGCGCTCACGGTCGCCGGTCCACAGACGGGGCGTCACGCCACGCTCGGCGTCGAACTCGGCGTCCAGTTCGTCCCGTACGGAGGTGTCCTCCCGGGGGCAGGCCGGCTGGGTGTGGCCGGGCGAGACGCCGCCGAGTTCGTCGGGGTCGGTGAGGAGGCGGCGGTAGAGGGCGGAGCGCTGCTGGAGTTCCTCGTGGGTACCGATGTCGGCGAGGCGGCCTGCGTCGAGGACGGCGATGCGGTCGGCGAGGCCCAGAGTGGAGCGCCGGTGGGCGATCAACAGGGTGGTCCGGCCCTGCATGACGTGCTGGAGCGCTTCGTGGATCTCGTGCTCGACACGGGCGTCCACCGCCGAGGTCGCGTCGTCGAGCACGAGGAGCCGGGGGTCGGTGAGGATCGCCCGGGCGAGCGCGACGCGCTGGCGCTGGCCGCCGGAGAGGGTGAGGCCGTGCTCGCCGACCTTGGTGTCGTAGCCGTCGGGCAGCTCTTCGATGAAACGGTCCGCCTGGGCGGCGCGCGCGGCGGCCTCGATCTGCTCGTCGGTCGCGTCGGGGCGGCCGTAGGCGATGTTGCTGCGGACGGTGTCCGAGAAGAGGAACGAATCCTCGGGCACCAGCCCGATCGCGGCCCGCAGCGAGTCGGAGGTCAGCTCGCGGACGTCGTGGCCGCCGATGAGCACCGCGCCGCGGGTGACGTCGTAGAAGCGCGGGAGGAGGAGGGAGACGGTGGACTTGCCGGAGCCGGAGGAGCCGACGACGGCGAGGGTCTCGCCGGGGCGGATCTCGAAGCTGAGCCCGTCGAGGACGGGCCCGGTGGAGTCGTCGTAGCCGAAGGACACGTCGTCGAACTCGACGGTCGCGGGGGCGTCGGCGGGCAGCGTCTTGGTGCCGTCCTTGATCGACGACTCGGTGTCGATCAGCTCCAGGACGCGTTCGGTACCGGCCCGCGCCTGCTGCCCGACCGTCAACACCAGGGCGAGCATCCGGACCGGCCCGACCAGCTGGGCGAGATAGGTGGAGAACGCGACGAACGTCCCGAGGGTGATGTGCCCGCGCACCGCCAGCCAGCCGCCGAGCGCGAGCATGGCGACCTGACCGAGGGCGGGTACGGCCTGCAGCGCCGGGGTGTACCTGGAATTGAACCGGATGGTCCGCAGCCGCCCGGCGAAGAGCCGCCGGCTGACGTCCCGCAGCTTCCCGGTCTCCTGCTCCTCCTGCCCGAACCCCTTCACCACGCGTACGCCGCTGACGGCGCCGTCGACCACGCCCGCGACGGCCGCGGCCTGGGCCTGGGCGTACCAGGTGGAGGGGTGCAGCTTGGTGCGGCTGCGCTTGGCGATCCACCACAGGCCGGGGGCGACCGCGAGGGCCACCAGCGTCAGCGGCACCGACAGCCACGCCATGACGACCAGGGAGATCAGGAAGAGCGCGAAGTTCCCGATGGTCATCGGGAGCATGAAGAGCAGGCCCTGGATCAGCTGGAGATCGCTGGTGGCGCGTCCGACGACCTGCCCGGTGGACAGCTCGTCCTGCCGTCGCCCGTCGAGCCGGGTGATCGTCCCGAACATCTCGGTCCGCAGGTCGTGCTGGACGTCGAGGGCGAGCCGGCCGCCGTAGTAGCGACGTATGTAGGTGAGGACGTAGACGGCGAGGGCGGCGGCTATGAGGAGGCCCGCCCACAGGGCCATACCCCGGCTGTGATCGCCGATCACGTCGTCGATGATCACCTTGGTGATCAGCGGAACGATCGCCATGACGGCCATACCGGCGAGCGAGGAGCCCAGGGCGAGGATCACGTCCTTGCGGTAGCGCCAGGCATAGCCCCACAGTCGCCCTGCCCAGCCCCTCGTCTCCCCCTGCTGCGCTGCCACGCGGGTGCCCTCCGTTCGTCCTGATCTACCGGAAGGCACCAACGCGGATGGGGTCTGATTTCATCCCGCCGCAACAAACGGGGAGGGTGCGAGGGGTGGCGCGAGGAGCGGTGCGCTCAAATGCGTACTCGCAGGTAATAGAACCGGGTCGTCTGTACGGCGTTCTGGTTGTCGTCGCTCACCAGCAGCACCTTCAGGCGCCCCTTCGAGTACCCCGTGATCGCCATGCCCTCGATGTTGTCGAGGAGCGGGTTCGGCTGGGGTTGCTTGGCGGTGGCGCCGAGGGACGGGCAGGCGGCGATGTCCGCGAGGAAGGTCTTCTTGATCAGACGTACGCCGTCCTGACCGGTCAGGTTCTCGACACCGCCGGTGTCCGTGGCGCGGCGCGGGTCGGCCAGGTAGAGGCGGATCGTGTTGCCGACGCCCGCGGTGAAACCGCGCTCCAGGACGAGGAGGCGGCCGTCGGGGGTGGCCTGGACCTCGGGGACGCCGAGGCCGGTGTCGGTGCGGTAGGCGTACTGGCGGCCGAGTTCGAAGTCGACGCCCTTGGCCCGCTGCCAGGTCTGGAAGCGGACGATGCCCGCGCTGTCGCCGGAGAGGGCGTACTCCATCGACGCGAGCAGGGTGCGGCCGCCGGGGAGCAGGGTCAGCCCCTCGAAGGTGCCGTTGGAGACGGCACGACCGGCCGGGGCGACCTTCAGGGCGTCCGGCACGGGGAGGCGGTCGAGGATCCGGCCGTCGCGGGAGTAGCGGCGTACGGAGGGCTCGGTCTCGGAGGAGATCAGCCGGGTGCCGTCCCGGTCGATGACGAGGCCCTCGGAGTCGAGGGTGGCGCCGGTCTCGTCGGCGAGGGGGACGACGGCCTCGGGCGCGAGCGTCCTGCCGTCCAGGCCGAACAGCGAGGAACGGTCGGAGACGGCTGCGAGGGAGCCGTCCCGGTCGACGGCCAGCGCGGAGAAGTTGCCGACGAAGGTGCCGTCGTACGTCGTCTTGTCGAGCGCGTCGGAGAAGCGGTCGATGGAGACGGAGGACGAACAGGCGTGGGCGCCCGGCGAGTTGGCGGTGGAGGCGACGTGGGCGTTCGCCGGGCCGGCGGCGGTGAGGGAGGTGGCCGCCGCCAGGCCCGCGGTGGCGGTGGCGAGTACGGTTCTGAGGCGCATGGGCGTCACCGTAGGACGGGTGGGTGACGCAGGGTAGGCCGCCGCGTTAAAGGTCGGCTTGGTGATCAGCTCGCGGCGAGGCCCCTGTGGATGACCTTGGCGACGCCCTGAATGGTCGTAATGCCGTAGTTCATGGTGCTGTTGCCATGAGTGAGCACCGTGACCATGTAGTCGTGGCCGCCCCCCTTGAACGCGCCGATGCTGTGCACGCGCCAGCCGTTGGTCGAGCGCTGCAGCCAGCCGTTCTTCACGGCCACGGAGACACCGGACGGCACTCCGTAGGGCGTGCCCCAGCGCTGCGAGGAGACGACCTGCCCCATCAGCTTCAGGATGTAGGCGCGGGAGTTGTCGCTGAGCACCGCGTTCTTGGCCGTGATGAGCTTGAGCAGCTTCTGCTCGTCGGTGACGGTGATCTGGGTCAGGCCCCAGTAACCGTTCGCGCCGGGCTTGGTCTGCGTCATGCCGGCGGCGGCGAGGAAGCCCTTGATCTTCGTCAGCCCGAGCTGCTTCCAGAGCTTGCTGGTCGCGTCGTTGTCCGACTTGGTGATCATGGCCTTGGCGAGGGAGACCTCGCGGTCGGTGAGGTACCGGTTCGTCTTCTTCGCGTCCCACAGCAGCGTGGCCAGCACGGTCACCTTGACGACGCTGGCGGAGTCGTAGGCCGTGGAGGGGCGCAGCGTGCAGGTGGTGTTGGTGGACCGGTCGTACAGACCGACCGCGATCGTGCCCTTGCGGTTGGCGAGGGCGGCGGTGATGTCCTTCTTCAGCTTGTCGGCGAGACCGGCCTTGGCGGACGTGCAGCTGACGGTGGGGGTGGTCGCCGCGATGGCGGGGGTGGCGGCGGCGAGGGACGGTATGAAGACGCCCGCACCCACGCCGACGGCGACGAGCGCTCTGGCACGTCTGGAAACGCCTCTCGCCTTCTCGTCCTTCGACTTCTCATGCGATGTCCCGTGAGTCATGCCCTGTTGACTCACGAGGCCGAAAGAAAGGTTGTACGCGTGTCAAAACCGGTACACCCGATGACCGCCGACGATGTACTGACCGTCCTGGCCCTGCTGCACGAGGCGGAGTCCGACGTCTGGATCGGCGGCGGCTGGGGCATCGACGCCCTCATCGGCGAGCAGACCCGCACCCACCGCGACCTGGACCTGATGCACCGCCGGGAGCAGGAGGATGCGGTGCTGGCGGCCCTGAACGCAGCGGGTTTCGTCGAGACCCTGAACTGGCGCCCCGTGCGCTTCGTGCTCACGGCCCCGGACGGACGGGAGATCGACCTCCACCCCCTGGTCTTCGCCGAGGACGGCTCCGCGCAGCAGGCGTCACTCGACCCGTCACGCCCCTTCATCTATCCCTCCACCTGCTTCGTGACGGGCACCATCGGCGGTACGACGGTCCCGTGCCTGTCCGCGGAGCAGCAGGTCCACTTCCACCAGGGGTACGAGCCGACCGACCGCGATCGGCACGATATGGCTCAGCTGCGGCGGGTGTTCGGGATCGCCACGCACTTCTGATACTTGACTGTTCAAAAACACCATGATCATTTCCCCGCCCGTTCACCCGGCGCAAGATCATGCGCCATAGCGTCAGCTCCGACCAACCTGGCGTGAGCACGCCAGATGCGAACGGAGGGGACGCACCATGCGCAGACAAAGGATGATCGCGGCCATCACCGGATGTGCCTCGGCCGCCGTACTCGCAAGCGCGATACCGGCCCACGCCGAGGGGAGCTGGAGCTCCAGCATGAGCGGGGTCCGCACCGGCTTCAACTCCCGCACCTGGGTGGACAAGAACAACGACAGTGTGAGCACCTCCATCTCGCTCAGCGGCTGCAGCAACGGAGGACTGGGCCCCTCGGTCACCAACACGCAGTTGCAGCTGACCCGCGAGACCTCGATCGTCGAGCCCGACGAGAACCGCGGCCGCTACACGTTCCACTGCACCAGCTCCGACTCCCACGCCTTCGGAGACCAGCCGAGCGGCGACTACCACTTCACCGTGACGAAGATCCAGGACAGCTCGTCGGGCTACTACCTGAAGGTCGACTCGGTCTCGGTCCGCTACTGAGCACCGCACTGAAGCGTCGTCACTTCTCTCAAGAAGGCCGTGGGCTGTGTCTGTTGAGTTCGCCACCTGCACCTACCAGTACCGGCGGGGCCCGGTCGTCCTTGACAGACTCAGCTTCGCCTTCCCCTCGGGCCGCACGGTGCTGCTCGGGCCCAACGGCGCGGGCAAGACCACACTCCTGGCTCTCGCCGCCTCCGCCCTGAAGCCGCGCTCCGGCACCGTCTCCTTCGCCGGCCTCGACCCCGCCGTACGTTCCCAACTGCGTGACTATCGGCGCCAGGTCGGGTGGATGCCCCAGAACATCACCGCCGTTCCCGGGATGACGTGCCAGGAACAGGTCGCCTATGCCGGGTGGCTCAAGGGCATGTCACGACGTGACGCATGGGACGGTGCCGTGGCGGCACTCGGGCGCGTCGGGCTCGCCAAGAAGGCGGATCAGCAGGCGTCATCGCTGTCCGGCGGACAGCTGCGCCGGGTCGGTGTGGCCCAGACGCTGGTGCACTCTTCCCGGCTCGTGCTGATGGACGAACCGACGGCGGGTCTCGACCCCGCGCAGCGGACCACGTTCCGGAAGGTCGTCGAGCAACTCGCCGAGACCTCCGACGTCGTCGTCTCCACCCACCAGACCGAGGACCTCTCCGAGGTCTACGAACACGTCGTCGTCCTGTCGGACGGGGTGGTCCGATTCAGCGGCACGGTCGAGGAGTTCTACGCCCATGCCCCCGGTGACACGGCAGCCGGCCGGGTAGCGGACGGCGCCTACACCGCGATTCTCGGAGGCGACGAAGCATGGTGATGTTCCGTCTCCACCCGCGCGCCAACGCGGCCGTGCCCGCCGCTCCGGCGCTGCTCCTGATCGTCGCCCTCTACGTCTCCTCGGACTACGTCGCCGGGGACCTGGATGGCTACTGGACGGCCGCCACCGCCAAGGCGGCCTCCGCTCTGATCTTCATCGCCCCGGTGACCGCGGCGTGTGCCGCCTGGGAGGCCGGAAGGCTCCGCCGCGCCGGAATCGGCGACGGGACCCCGACCCGTAACGGCTGGCAGATCGCCGCCGCGTCCCTCGCGCCGGTCGCGCTGCTGGGTTTCCTCGCCCTGGCGGTGGCACTCGCCGTGGCTCGCCTGCACATGGAGTCGGCTCCGGGTTGGCCCGACGCCCGGATCATCGCCTCGGCCTGCGTCATCCTGTGCGCCCACATCGTCGCCGGCTACGCCATCGGCATGTGGCTGCCCGCCGTGGCCGCCGTCCCGGTGGTACTGGTCGGCGACTACCTGTGGAACGTGTACCCGCCCGCGCTGGAGCCCCTGTGGCTGCGCCATCTCACCCGGCCGGCCTTCGGCTGCTGCATGAACACCTCCGAGGCCTATCCGGGAGCCATCGCGGCCCCCGCGCTCATGTCCGCCGGTCTGGCCGCGCTCGCCGTCGCCGCCGCGTCCCTCTCCCGCCGCACGCCCCGCTTGGGGAGCCTGCCCCGGTCCGTACCGCACTGGGGTGCCGCGCTGGCGGTGGTAGCCACGCTGGTCACCACTTCCACCGGCGTCGGACTTGTGGACGAACTCGGCCCGGACGCCGTTCAGGCACGTCCGGAGTCCGAACTGGTCTGCGACGACGTCCAGGGCACACGGGTGTGCGTCTGGCCCGAGCACGCGTCCCGGCTGCCCGAGACGGCCCGCACCGTGAGCACAGCGGTCGAACGCCTCCGACTCGTCGGCGTGAGCCCGCCCGATGTCGTCACCGAAAGCGGCCTGCGTCCCGGGCGGAAGGAGTGGACGGTGACGGTCAGGCAGGATCCCGGCTTCACCAGCCAGGACATGGTGACCAGCCTCGCCTCCGATCTCGCCGTGACCCTCGTCGCCGGCTCCCACAACGAGAGCCGCACGCATTGCCCGGCGGACCCGGCCACGGCCGCGCAGCAGGCGTACGGCTCCCAGGACGAACTCGGCATCTGGCTGTCCGTGCGGGCAGGCCGGAGCCCGCAGGAAGCCCGCAACAGCTCGGACCCGCGGACCTGGGCCCCCGTCGGACGCGTCCTCGACACCAGCCTGAGCAGCCAGAAGGACTGGTTCCGCACGACCCTCACCCAGGCACGGTGCATGCCGCGATGACCTGGTGGATCCACACACGTCGGCCCACCCTGCTCACGATGGTCACCGTCGGATTCTGGGCCGCGACCCTCACCCTGGGAAACAGCCACCTGCCGCTGCCCCAGTTGGGCGGAGCCACATCGGCAGATGTCCCGTTCATCCTCTTCGCCCCACTGGCACCGGCCATCGCCCTGAACACCTGCTACGGCACGCCCACCCCCATCGAAAGGACAGCGCTACGACGGGTCGCCGCCCTCGATTCCCTGCTGGCCGTCGCGGTGGTGGCGGCGACGGCCGCTGTGGCGGTCCCGGTGATGGCCGGATGGATCAGCGGTGCGAGCGAGTTCGCTGTCGAATCGACCGTCCGCAACCTGGCCCTCTACACCGGGCTGGCCCTCATCGGCAGAGCGACTCTCGGCAACCACGCCTCCACGGTGATTCCGACGCTGATCGCGTTGATCGTCTCGGTCTTCGGCTACGGACCGGAGCAGACGGCCCACTGGTGGGCGTGGCCCGCCGCGCAGCCGTCCGACGCCCTCTCCTGGGCGGGATCCGCCGCACTCCTGCTGATCGGCCTGTACGGCACGGCTCGGGGGGACTTTCCCGGTCGCCGATGACGGTGTGACGGCACGCCACTTGGCACAGGCGATGTCCCCATCCTCACGGTCGGCAATCCGGCGCTCGCCCCGCGGGGACGTGCAGACGCGCGCCCCGGCTCTCCGCGATGCGACGCACATCGGTGAGCGCCTCGCTCATCCTGGCGAGCAGGAAGCGGAGCTGTGCGTATGTCAGCCGACGGTCGTCGTCGAGCATGTCGGCCACGTGATCGAGGAGGTCGGCCGCCATGCCGAGCTGCACGCTCTCGACGGTGTCGGCTACGTGGGAGACATGGCCGGTGCCGTCGCTGAAGAGGTAACAGGGCTTACCCCCGGCCCCCGTCCAGGGCAGCAGGCGTGCGTCGGTCACGCCGTTCGTGTCGCCGGTCACCTGGCGCCCCCGACGACCACTGAGGGCATGCCGCACGATCCGATGCCGATGCCGGGTACTGCGAGCGGACTTGGCGTCTGCGGGGGCCGGGGTCGGGAGCCGGTGTGGTGAACGGTCGGCCCGTTGAGGCAGCGGCACGCATACCGCTTGGGGCGGGTGCGGGTGCGTAGGCGGCGAAGCAGTGGTTCGAAGAACCGGCGGGCGATGGGGTGCCGCATGACGTCGACTCCGTTCTGTAGCGATCAACTCACAGACTGAGACGGATCGGGCTAGCCTCGCCAGAGGGTTGGGTGTGACAAAGCATTCGTCACAAGGGAGTTGGCGATGAGCAACACGTACGGCGACTGGCTCCGGCAGCAGCGCGAGGCGGCGGGGCTGACGCAGGAGGAGCTGGCCGACCGGGCGTTCATGACGCGTTCGCACATCGCGCATATCGAGGCGGGGCGGCGGATGCCGTCGAAGTCGGACGCTCGACAACTGGACAAAGCGCTGGGTACGGGAGATGTGCTGAGCAGTTTCCTGCCGCAGGACGACGTAGAGGTTGCCGAGTACTTCGAGGCTGTGCTCGTACTCGAACAACAGGCGGTGATGATCCGTGAGTTCGCCTCGGCGTTCTTCCCGGGCATCCTCCAGACGAAGAGGTACGCCCGTGCGGTCCTGGGTGCGGCGTTCCCTCCGGTGAGCGAAGAGGAATGTGACAAGCGCCTTGTCACACGCCTTGAGCGCGCGAAGATCCTCGAAGATCCGGTCACGCCAGTGGTGTGGGTGCTGCTCGATGAGGCGGTACTGCGGCGCCCTGTGGGCGGCGAGGACATCATGGCGGAGCAGATCACGCACATCGTGGGTCTCGCCGAGAAGGGACGCATCCGCGTCCATGTGATGCCGTTCGGGGTGGGCCTTCACCCGCTCATGTCGGGCATGCTCACGCTCATGTGGTTCGAGGACCAGCCCCCTCTGGCATACGGTGAGGGCTACCGCGCGGGGAAGTTGCACGATTCCCCGTCTGTGGTCCGCGTGTTGCAGAGCCGCTACGAACTCGCGATGTGTGACGCGCTGCCACAGAAGGAGTCACTGGCCCTGCTCAGGGCCACTGCGAAGGAGTACGGGCATCATGACTGACCGAACCATCCCGGACGCAGCCATACTGAGCGGCTGGCGGAAGTCTTCCCACAGCGACAGCGACGCCGGCAGCTGCCTCGAAGTCCTCGACAACCACCCCTCCGGCGTCCCCGTCCGCGACTCCAAGGCCCCGCACGGTCCTGCGCTGCTGTTCTCTGCCGCCAACTGGTCGGCTTTCGTCGCGGCCGTCAAGGAATCACGGCCCTGAGCACCAACTGCGGTACCAGTCCTCACCGTCACTTCCGAGAAAGCTACGCAGTTTGCTCGATGAGGGTCAGAGCGCGATGAGGCCGGCCGTCGTCGGTTTGAATCCGCAGCCGTCGAAGTAGAACGCCCGCAGGTCGTCCTCGAAGTCGACGTGCAGCCACTCGCAGTTCGCCGCCCGGGCACCCCGAACAGCGGCGTCGACCAGTCCGACCCCGATCCCGGAACGGCGAAGGTCTGCCCTCACCACGGTGTCCAGGATGAAGGCGTGGACCCCACCATCCCACGCGATGTTGACGAACCCGACAAGTTCGCTGTCACTCCGGGCGCAGACCCAGCCGAGGCTGTGGCGGTGGACCCGCTCCAGCCAGTCGACGTCCAGGACGCGATGACCGAAGCCCTTAGCGTGCAGCGCGTTCACAGCTGCGTTCTCGAACTCGCCCCGCCACTCGTACGTGATCGTCATGCCGTGAACGTAGGCCGCCCGGCCCAACCGCCAGGGGTCTCGGATCGCCCGGATCAGAACGCCGCCCCGCCACCGCGACGGCTGCCGTGGCGGAGTTGATCTGGTCAGAAGCCCATCGGTGCCCGGTGCGGCTTGGCTTCCGGGTCGGTGGACCAGACGAAGCGCAATTCGAGGTTGTCCTCGCCGATGAGGTCGCACAGCAGGTCTGCGGCCCAACCGTTCCAATACACGGCCCAGAAGCTTTCGGAGACACGGAAGGCAGGCAGGTGGGGACGTAGGGCATCGGGGCGGAAGACGGCTCGTTCGATCTCGCGACGGGGCATGCGCGGTTCGGACGACTGCTCGGGGTCGAGGCCGTCCACCACGTGCTCGGCCACGTACAGCTCGTAGGCCCCCTCGAGCTTGCCCGGGAGGTCGACGGGACAGCGCCAACCTTTGCGTCGCCCGCTGCTACTTCCCTCAGGACAGAAGGTGGGGTGCAATCGCACGCGCCTGTGACTGCCGATTCTTCGCCTCTGCGTTCTGAAACTCGAGGAAGTAACCAAAACTGCTGGTGTCAACAGGAATTCCTAGCCGTTCGCCGAGTTCCTGCGCCTGGCTCTCCGTTAGGCGCTGCGGAGGCTCATCAGCACTAGGCCGAGTGTCACCGAGAAGCCCGTGGAACAGACTCCGACTAAATTCGTCAGGGATCTCGTGGAGACGCCGGAGATTCTTGGTGTGGCGATGGAACGCGAGGAGAACCCACCCGTCGTCGAGTGGTTCCTCCAGGCGCTCCGGCGCGTACCGCTTCTCGAGCTCTTGCTTCCTGCGCGTGGCGGCGCGGAATGCCTCGACATCAGGAGGGGGCGGAGGCGGCGTTTTGATCCGCTCCCGGTCGACTACCAGCCAAACGTCATACTCCTCCGTGGTCACACCGCACATGACGCTGCCGTCAAGTGCCATCGTGACGAACTCCGCATGCCCTGGCGGTGCGTTACGTCCCACCAGGTGCTCCGCCATATGCAATGCACCGTGAATGCGCACTGGCACCCACGGCCCTTCCATCGTGGTGGTGATCAGGAAACGGCCTTCCGCGTCCACAACCTGATGCTCACGAGCGAGCTGGAACCATGCCGAGTCAACACGTGCACTCAGTGTCGGCCCCGCAAGGGGGACCTTCGCGGCCGGTTCCGTTCCACCGATGGTGATACCCACTGCACGCCGAGGCGTAGGCAGGGAATCGGACGGGAGCCCGTCAAGGACTTCCAGGCCACAACGGCCAAGGAGTTCTGTCGATGCTGGCTCGCTCATGCTAGGGACACACCTCTCCGCCCTTGTAGAACAGGTGGTGGTCGCCACCCGGCTTATTGACTTTTCCGTACCGCTCGAAGTTCTCATCAGACGGGTACTTACTGGCCCACCCGAAGTTCACCCCTGTCCGATCCGCTCCATGTTTTGGCTCCCCTGTGTGAAAGTGGGAGCCAGCTGGATCATGAGTGTGCTCGACAACAACCCGCGATCCCTGCGGTGTCTCGAACTGACGCATATTTCCCCAGTGGGTGGGTTCGGGGTCGTAGAGGTACATTTCCTGCCCCTTCCGCTTGACATCATTCCCGATTTCCCACTCAAAGTCGGGATCTCTACCATAGTCGACCCCTGCCATGTCGAACGCTGCTCGCTCCGCACTCGCGCGGTCCGGGAACGGGTTTCCCTTTTCCCCCAGCGGCAGCTCGGCCAGACCGAGAGGGTCGATTCCATGGAGGGGATTCGCAACATACGCGACAGGGTTCGGGGCAGGAGTGAGACCCAAGGGGTCCGGGGACAGGTAGCGAGCGCTGACAGGGTCGTAGTGACGAAAGTAGTTGTGATGCAGGCCCGTTTCAGGGTCGAAGTACTGACCGGGGAATCGGAGCGGGGTGTACGCCGTCGCGTCGCGGTTCCAGGCAGTGCCACCCCACAAGGTGGACCGAGAACGCCAAGCGATGTTCCCGTACTCGTCGACGAGTTCAGTCGGAGTGCCCACGATGTCGGTGACGACAGCGAAAAAGCGAGCATCGATCTCGTCCTGCGGCATATCAATGTGGTGAATGCGTTCGCGCTGGGCTAGCGGGGCAAGCCCGTCATGGTCCCACGTGAGGCTCACCGCGTGGTCGTCACCGCTGATACGGGTTGTCTGCTCACACAGTGTGGTGCCGTCCCAGGTGAAGTCCACCTGTTCGACAACCGTGCTGCCGTCGGCCGCCAACCGCTGTTTGACGCTGCGTCGACCAAGCGGGTCATAGAGGTAGCGCCAGCGAGTCCCATCAGGCGTGGTGACGGACGTGAGACGGTCCTCGTCGTCCCACTCATAGCGCCATGTGTCGGGCTTGGACGACAGGCGGACCTTCTGTCGCAGGCTGACGCGCCCGGCAGTGTCGTACTCGTAGCGAACGCCGCCGGCAGAGTTGATACGGGTGCCGGTGTAGGTGCGAGGCCCCACCGCTTCCTGGTCAGGCATCGACGAAGGCCAGGAGGCTTGTGTCTGGTTGCCTGCCTGATCGTAGGCGTAGGTCTCCACCCAGTTTGCCGAGTGCACGCTGGTGACCCGACCTGAATGGTCAAGGTCGTACCGGCGGGCGCCATTGAGGTGGTCGTCGATGGCGACTACGTGACCGTCTGTGCGGTAGGTGTAGGCACGATGCTGCACGCGCCGGGAGTCCGGGCCGGTCAGCTCCTGACTCAGCAGGAGGCCTTGAGCGTTGTAGTCATGGGTCAGGGTGAGACTCTCACCAATGCGTCGGGTCAGCTCCTGACCTGCCGCATCGCGTTCGAACTTGATGGTGCGGCCAGAGCCGCTCAGTTCAGTACGGCGTCCCGCGGCGTCGTACTGCCAGATGCTGGTCGCACCAGTCGGCGTGATACGGCGGATGCGTCGCCCCAGCACGTCGTAGGCGTATCGCTGGGTGCGGCCGTTGACCGTCTCCTCGACGAGACGCCCCGCGGCGTCCCGCTCCAATGTCAAGACTGCGTGGGGGGTTCTCGCCTCGGCCAAGCCTCCCGTCACGTCGTAGGCATAGGTTGTGACGATGCCGGCAGCCTCTCGTGC
The DNA here is from genome assembly GCF_900103585.1 of Streptomyces sp. cf386. GTDB lineage: Bacteria > Actinomycetota > Actinomycetes > Streptomycetales > Streptomycetaceae > Streptomyces. The sequence continues at coordinate 176,124 of NZ_FNHV01000010.1, read as the reverse complement.
CAAGGTCCGGCCCAGCAGGTCGCGCTCGAAACGGATGACGGCGCCAGAAGGCGTAGTGCGGGTGACGAGTTGCCCCGCAGCGTCGTGCGTGTAGCTGACGACCCGATCGTCGAAGTCCGTCTCCTCGATCAAGCGTCCTGCAGGGTCGTACCGATAACGCCAAGTCAGGCCCTGCGGGTTGATGACCTTTCGAAGCCTCAGCTCCGCGTCGTGTTGGAACTCGTAGCGCTCGCCGTCCGGGGAAACGCTCGCGGACTGCAGGTTGAAATGTGTGTACTCGAACCGGGAGACGGCGCCCATGGCGTCCGTGTGCGTCAGACAATTGCCGTCGCCGTCGTATGTCCAGGACTCAGCGGTGCCGTCCGGACCCGTGCGACGAGCAAGCTTGCCCTCCATGGTCCACTCGAGTCGCGTCGTCGTGCCAAGCGGGTCGGTGACGGCTGTCTGACGGCCAAAAGCGTCCCGTTCGCAGCGGGTGACCGCACCCTGCGGATCGCTGGTCTCCATGGGCAACCCCGCCTCGTCGCAGCGCACGCGCGTCGTTGCACCAAGGGCGTCGACGACCGAGGTCAGGCGCCCTCGATCGTCGTAGGTAAAGCGGGTTGCCCCACCAACCGCGTTGGTGACACACAGCCGATTGCCGATGTCGTCGAACTCCTGGACCATGTGGGAGCCGTCATCGCGCTGGACCGACACCAGGAGCCCGAGTTCGTTGTAGCGCATAGCCGTCCGTGAGCCGTCGGGGCGCTGCACGGCAATCAGATTGCCCTGGTCGTCCCAGGCGTACTCCGTGGTACGGCCCAACGGGTCCGTGCGGGTCAGCGCTTGGCCGCGGGCGTTGAGATCCTGCCGAGTAGTGTGACCGAGCGGGTCGGTCTCCGCGATGATCTGCCCGCGGTCGTTGAGCTGGTAGAGCGTGACGTGACCCAGCGCATCCGTCCAGCGGGTCGTGTGATTCGCGGAGTCGTAGGCGAACGTGCCCGAGAGATACCCTTCAGGACCGATTGTCTGTACAACACGTCCGGAACGATCGTGTACGTACTGATAGCTGGAGCCGTTGCGGTTGGTCCAAGAGGTGATCCGCCCTTCGGCGTCGTAGCTGAACCGCAACGGCTGCCCGGAGGAGTTGAGGACCTCAGCCAGATCGCCGTTGCCGGAGTCGTAGCTGTACGCCATCACCCGCACGGTGTCTCCGGGCCCTTCGCCCGTTTGCAGTGAGAGGTCCGTGATGCGTCCGCGGTCTCGGTCAGCGGTGAGTCGGACGTCATAACCGCCACTGTGGGTGACTGAAGTCGGGATACCGCTCGCATCGCGGTGGAAGTCGATCTGGTTGCCGTTCCGATCCTCTATCGCGATCAGCCACAGCTGCCAACCCTCCCCACGCGGGCGGGCGAAGTACCGGGTCCAGCCGGTGCGCGGGTCGGTGGTGGTGAACTCCATATCCTGAGCGCCGAACTCGCTCGTGCGGCGCAGGGGTATTCGCGGCCCTTCCAGCGGCAGCACTTCCGGCTGCTGCGGGGTGGGCAGCTGATCGTAGACCAGCAGGGTGCCGTCGTCCCGCGCCCAGACTGCCTTGTTGCGGATGTCGACCTCGATGCGCTCATCCAAGGTCGAGGCCCAGGAGCGGCCGAACCACGTGCCGAAGGTGTAATCCGACAGATGCGTCCGCTTGAGCACGAGAGGCAGCACGCCAGGCAGCGTGAGGTCGGTCTGTTCCAGCAGCATCTGGCCGCTGGCGACGTCGATCGGGTCTTCCTTGCAATACCGATTCTTAGGCTCGACGCTGTGGTAACGGGGATCGTTGAGGGCCTTGTTCAGCGGATCCGTCTTGCCGCCGGCCGGGCCGCCGTTGCCGCCGGGGCCCTTCAGCGGGGAGCCGGGGCCGCCCTTGCCGTCCTGGCCGCCCGTGATCCTGTTCAGGGCGTCCTCGGTGGCCGATTCGTTGCGCCTATGGTTGTCCGAGGTGCTGCGCAGGGTCTTCGGGATGGTCTCGCCGGTGTGCTTGACGATCTTCTCGACGGCCTTCTTCATGCCCTTGGTCGCGCCGTCGACCACGCTGTCGATGCCCTGAGTGAAGGGGTCCCGGCCACGGGTGCGGTCGTTGGCGCCGTGCGCGCGGTCCAGCGAGCCCGTCAGGCGGGTCAGCGAGGACTGCTGATGCGGCCCAGATCGCCCGCGGCCTTGTCGTACTCGGCGTGGTCGATGCGCATCTTGCCACCGCCACCACCGCCATCGGGGCCGTCGGCCGAGTTCAGCCGCATCCCCGGGACACCCTTGCCGTGCCCGTCCCCGCCCCCGCCGCCCGCACCGTCGGCCGGGGAAATGGCCCCGGACGCCAGGTCCAGCACCGCGTCCGTGACCATCGTCTCCAGCTTGGCGGCGACCGGCTCGGTCACCATCGCGATCACCCGGTCGACGATCTCTTCGGCGGCCTCCTTGATGAGGCGACGCACCACCTCCCGCATCGCCGTGATCTGCGCCGCACCGATCAGCGCCGACAGACCACCGGTGACGAAAGCCAGGCCGATGGAAACGCCGGCCGACGCGGCCATCGCCCCGAGTTCGATCTCGGCCTTGACCTTCATCCCGTAGATCACGTCCGCGACCACGTCCATGGCGTCCGCGAACAGACGGGCCGCTTCCGGCAGTTGCTCCAGGTGCGAGGACTTCACCATGCCCCAGTGCTCCTGCAGGGCATCCACCGCCCAGCCCTCACTGGAGGACAGCAGACGGCTCACCGACGCATGCGCCTCGCCCGCGTGATCGTCGAAGGCGTTCGCAAGCTCGCGCATCGCGTCCGCCATCTCGCGGTAGTCGTCCTCGTCGACGTTCGGCCAGTTGATCCCGATGAAGTCCAGGATCTCGTCCAGCCAACCGGGCAGAACGTAACCCATCCCCCGTCAACCTCCCCGTAGACCGTGCTCGCGATACCAACACCATTGATCATCACGTGTGCGAATCCGACCGTAACTGATCGCACTGACACGGGCCCAGGAGCTCCCGCCGAGGCTTTGGGATGTGACGTGAATTCGCCTCCGTGTCCGCCGACTTCTCCGGGAGTCCTCACCTGCGCACCTCCTGTGCGGACCGCCTCACGGACCCCTTTGCGTACTCCTTTGAGAATCCACAGCAAACCGCCAGGTACGCCACAGCCCCCACCCACCCCCACCTCACACGATGCCCGGGTGACATCAGCCACCGATCCCCACCCCCACACACCCGTGACCGCCCCCGACGCGCCCCCGCCGGCCCCGGCATCACCCGCCGCACCCGCCGCGCCCGCCGCACCCCCGGACAAGGCCCCCCGCTGGTCACTCCCCGCGCTGATCGCGATCCTGGTCCTCGCGGCGGTGCTGTACGCCTGGAACCTCTCTGGCTCCAGTCTCAACAGCTTCTACAGCGCGGCCGTGCTGAGCGGTACGCAGAGCTGGAAGGCGTGGTTCTTCGGCTCGTTGGACGCGGGGAACTTCCTGACCGTCGACAAGCCGCCGTTCGCCCTGATGGTGATGGGCCTGTCGTGCCGGGTCTTCGGCTACGGCACCTGGCAGATGATGCTGCCGATGATCCTGGTCGCGCTGGCGACGATCTGGATCGTGCACGCCTCGGTGAAGCGGGTGTGGGGCCACGGCGCGGCGACGGTCGCCGCGCTGGTGCTGGCCCTGACGCCGATCACGGTCGCCATCAACCGTGACAACAACCCGGACACCCTGCTGGTGTTCCTCATGGCCGGCGGCGCGGCGCTCGCCCTGCGGGCCGTGCACAACGGCAAGTTGCTGCCGCTGGTCGGCTCCGCGGTGTGCTTCGGGCTCGCCTTCAACACGAAGATGCTGCAGGGCTACATCGCGCTGCCCGCCGTCTTCGCCGTCTATCTCTACGCGGCGAAGCCGAAGCTCGTGAAGCGGATCGTCAACCTGCTCATCGCGGGCGTCGCCCTCGCCGTCTCCAGCTTCTGGTGGGCTGCGGCCGTCTCCCTCGTGCCCGCCGACGAACGCCCGTACATCGGCGGCTCGACGGACGGCACGGCCTGGGACCTGATCATGGGCTACAACGGCCTCGGCCGGATCCTCGGCGGCGAGGGCAACGGCGGAGGCGGCGGTGGCGGAGGCGGCGGCTTCTCCGGGACCGCCGGGATCGGCCGGCTGTTCAACGACATCCTCGGCGGCCAGATCTCCTGGCTGATCCCCTTCGCGGCCATCGCCTGCGTCGGCGGCGTCGTCCTGTGCGGGCGCGCCCCCCGCACCGACCTCACCCGCGCCGCGCTGCTGCTCTGGGGCGGCTGGACCGCGCTGCACTACCTGACCTTCGCCATGGCCGAGGGCACGATGCACCCGTACTACACGACCGCGCTCGCCCCGGGTATCGCGGCCCTGTGCGGAGGTGGCGGCGTGATGCTGCTGCGCGCCTTCCGTGCCGACAAGCGGTGGGCGTGGGTGCTCCCGGCCGCACTCGCGGTCACGGCGATCTGGGCCGTCGTACTGCTGCGTCGGGCCTCCGGCTGGAACATCTGGCTGTGGCCGGCCATCGCCGTCGTCATGGCGCTGGCGATCGTGGGACTGCTCGTCTTCCGGTCCGCGTCGGGGATGCGGGTACGGCTGCTGGCGGCATCCGTGGCGGCGGCGGTCGTCGCTGCCGTGGCGGGTCCGGCGGCGTACGCCTGGTCGGTGCCGTCCGGTTCGGGCGCCGGCATGGGCGGTACGAACCCGACGGCCGGGCCCTCCACGGGGAGCGGCTTCGGCGGTGGCCCCGGCGGGGGCGGTGGCGGCGGCCGGGGTGGCTTCGGCGGCGGCCAGGGCAACCAGGCCGGCGGCCAGGGCAGCCAGAACGGCCAGCAGGGCGGCGGCCCCGGCGGTCAGCAGCAGGGCGGCCAGAACGGCGGCGGCCAGATGATGCCGGGCGGCGGGAACGGCGAACTGCCCGGCGGCCAGAGTGGTCAGAACGGCCAGGCTCCCGGCGGCACCGGCGACATGGGCGGTACGCCACCCAACGGCACCGGCGGCAGCGGTACGGCCCCCGGCGGCACGGGCACCGGCAACAGCGGCCAGCCCGGCAACATGGGCGGCGGCCCCGGCGGCGGTATGGGCGGCGGCGCGAACAGCGAGCTGATCTCCTACCTCAAGAAGCACCAGGACGGCGCCAAGTGGCTGCTGGCGGTGTCGAGTTCACAGAGCGCCGCGCAGCTGATCGTCAGCAGCGGTGAGCCCGTCATCTCCATGTGGGGCTGGTCCGGCAGCGACAAGGCGATGACGCTGGCCAAGCTCAAGGAGCTGGTGAAGGAGGGCGAGCTGCACTACATCCAGATCGGTGGCGGCGGCATGGGCGGCGGCCCAGGCGGCGGCAGCAGCGTCAGCTCCGAGGTCACGGAGTGGGTGCAGAAGAACGGGACGGCGGTGAAGGAGAGCGACTACAGCTCGACTTCCGGCTCGACCACGAACTCGGACTCCAGCTCGACCACGAACTCGGGCTCCAGCTCGGACAACTCCTCGCAGAACAACCAGTCGTCCACCATCTACCGCCTGGACTCCTCCGACGTCGGCTGACCCCGACCGGACTCCCACTCCCACTCCCACTCAACGGCCCCCGGCTCACCAGCCGGGGGCCGTTTCGGCGTCAACTATCGCACCCATGACCCGATTTGCCGCTTGCCGTCACCCAATGGACACGTGCGAGCCCTCGACATCACCGCATGTCCATGCCACGCTCCCGATTGCCGCCTCCATTCAACCCGCGTAGACCCCCCGCGTAGATGGGAACCCCACATGCTGGCGACACACATACGCCGCAGCCGCTGGAAGTCAGTCGCGCTGACGACGGCCGCCGTCCTGGTCGGCCTCACCACCCCGGCGCTCACCGCTTCCCCGGCCGCCGCGACGACGACGGAGTACGACGACACGTACTACGCCGACGCGATCGGCAAGACCGGCACGGCGCTGAAGGACTCGCTGCACACGATCATCAGCGACCAGACGACGATCTCGTACTCGGCCGTCTGGAACGCTCTGAAGGTCACCGACCAGGATCCGAACAACAGCAGCAACGTGAAGCTGCTCTACAGCGGCATCTCCCGCAGCAAGTCCCTCAACGGCGGCAGCACCGGCAACTGGAACCGCGAGCACGTGTGGGCGCAGTCCCACGGCGACTTCGGCACCTCGGCCGGCCCGGGCACCGATCTGCACCACCTGCGCCCCGAGGACGTCCAGGTCAACAGCATCCGCGGCAACAAGGACTTCGACAACGGCGGCAGCAGCTTCACCAACTCCGGCGGCAGCCTGACCGACTCGAACTCCTTCGAGCCCCGCGACGCCGTCAAGGGCGACGTGGCCCGCATGATCCTCTACATGGCCGTCCGCTACGAGGGTGACGACAGCTGGCCCGACCTGGAGCCCAACGACGCCGTCACCAACGGCAGCGTCCCGTACCACGGCCGCCTCTCGGTGCTGAAGGCCTGGAGCGACGAGGACCCGCCGGACTCCTTCGAGGAGCGCCGCAACGAGGTCATCTACGACTCCTACCAGGGCAACCGCAACCCGTTCATCGACCACCCGGAGTGGGTCGAGTCGATCTGGTAGGCCACCGGGCTCTGTTCGGTCGCCTCAGACCCGAGTAGCCGTAGACGCGCCGGGGGCCCGTCGGCCCCCGGCGCGTTCGATCACCACCTGTACAGCCGAATGACCTGCACCGATCCGACGCCGTTGATCCGGCTATGAAGAAGATCAGCGCGCTCGCCGCGCTCACCATGGCAGTCCTCGCAGTCGCCGCCCCGGCCCACGCCGACGACGGCGACCGGGGCCGTATCAACATCGCCGGCCACTCCGCCCCCAACCTCTGCAGGGCAGCACTCGCGCTCGTCCCCTGGGCCGTACCGATGACCGGCCCCTCGGTGGACGACGCCTGCAACAACCGCGAGCACGTCTACGACTCGCGCGACGGCCGCTGAGGCATCACGTCGCCAGGTGCGTGGGCGCGAACATCCGCAGCACAGCCGGGAGTACCACCACCGAGGGCCCGGGCTCGGACAGCGCCTTCGCCAGATCTGCCTCCAGCGTCTCCGGGGTCGTACGGACCCCGGGGACACCGAACGACTCCGCCAGCGCCACATAGTCAGGCCGCGTCAGCTCCGTGGCCGTGGCCTGGCCGAAGGCGTCCGTCATGTACTCGCGCAGGATGCCGTAGCCGCCGTCGTCGACGATGAGCCAGGTGACGTTCAGGTCGTACTGGCGGGCCGTCGCCAGCTCGGCGATCGAGTACAGCGCCCCGCCGTCGCCGGACACCGCCAGCACCGGACGCGTCGGGTCCGCGACCGCCGCGCCCAGCGCCGCCGGGAAGCCGTAGCCGAGGCCGCCGGCGCCCTGGGCGGAGTGCAGGTGGTTGGGGCCCTTGGCGTCGAAGGCCGACCAGGCCCAGTAGGCCAGGATGGTCATGTCCCAGAAGGACGGGGAGTCGGCGGGCAGGGCACGCCGGACCGAAGCCAGCACGTCCTGTTCCAGGGTGAGTTCCTGGGCGCCGATCCGCTCCGACACCTTCCCGAGCACCTCACGTACCCGCTCCGGCGCCGCCACGTCCTCCCGCTCCGACACCGTCTCCAGCAGCGCCTGCAACGCGAGCCGCGCATCCGCGTGGATGCCGAGCGCCGGATGGTTGGACTCCAGCTTGCCGAGGTCGGCCTCGATCTGGATGACCCGGCCGCGCGGCTTGAACGTGTGGTAGTTGGAGGACAGTTCGCCCAGGCCCGAGCCGACCACCAGGAGTACGTCCGCGTCCTCCAGGAAGTCCGTGGTGTGCCGGTCCTCGATCCAGGACTGGAGTGAGAGGGGGTGCTTCCACGGGAACGCGCCCTTGCCGCCGGGGGTCGTGACCACCGGGGCCTTCAGCGTCTCGGCGAGCCGGCGAAGCTTGCCGGACGCGTCCGCCCGTACCACTCCCCCGCCCGCGATGATCGCCGGACGGGCGGCGTGCGACAGCAAATGGGCCGCCACCGCCGTCAGTTCGGGCCGCGGCGGCAGTTCCTCGGGGAACGCGTCGCCGCCCGTCACCACCGGGATCGATGTCTCGGCGAGCAGCACGTCCTGCGGGATCTCCACCCACACGGGGCCGTGCGGGGCGGTCAGCGCCGACTTCCAGGCCGCCTCGATGGCGGAGGGGATCTGGGACTGGGTGCGGACCGTGTGAACCGACTTCACCACGCCCCTGAACGACGCCGCCTGGTCGGGGAGTTCGTGGAGGTAGCCGTGGCGACCGCCGCCCAGGCCCGCCGTCGGGATCTGGCTGCTGATCGCCAGGACGGGGGCCGAAGCCGCTGCCGCCTCCTGGAGCGCGGCCAGCGAGGTCAGCGCGCCCGGGCCCGTCGACAGCAGCAGCGGGGCGGCCTCGCCGGTCATCCGGCCGTAGGCGTCCGCCGCGAAGCCGGCGTTGTTCTCCACGCGCAGGCCGATGTAGCGCAGATCGCTGCGGCGCAGGGCGTCGAACATGCCGAGGGCGTGCTGGCCGGGGAGGCCGAAGACCGTCGTCGTACCGAGCGCCGCCAGCGTCTCCACGACCAGGTCCCCGCCGTTGCGGCCGGCCGGAGGGTTCAGTGCCGCGGCGGTCTGTGCTTCGGTCGGGCGGAGTACCAGGTCGTGGTCGTGAGTCACTTCGCTTCCGAGTCCTTCCGGGCCGCCGCGATCTGGCGGGACATGATCGTGGTCAGTTCGTACGCCGTGTGGGACGCGGCCACCGACGTGATCTCGGCGTGATCGTACGCGGGCGCCACCTCGACGACATCCGCCGAAACCAGGTTGCAGGACGCCAGGCCCCGCAGGATCTCCAGCAGCTCGCGCGAGGTCATGCCGCCGGCCTCGGGCGTACCCGTGCCGGGGGCATGCGCCGGGTCGAGGCAGTCGATGTCGATGGAGATGTACAGCGGGCGGTCGCCGATGCGCTGGCGCAGCTGGTCGGCGACCTCGTCGGCGCCGCGCCGGTAGATGTCGGCGGACGTGACGATGCCGAAGCCCATCTTCTCGTCGTCGGTGAGGTCCTGCTTGCCGTACAGCGGGCCGCGCGTACCGACGTGGGAGAGGGCCTCCGTGTCGAGGATGCCCTCCTCCACCGCCCGGCGGAAGGGCGTGCCGTGGGTGTACTCCGCGCCGAAGTACGTGTCCCAGGTGTCGAGGTGGGCGTCGAAGTGGAGCAGGGCGACCGGGCCGTGCTTCTTCGCCACCGAGCGCAGCAGCGGGAGCGCGATGGTGTGGTCGCCGCCCAGGGTCATCAGGCGGGCACCGGTACCGAGGAGCTCGTCGGCCGCCGCCTCGACCGTCTCCACGGCCTCGTTGATGTTGAAGGGGTTCACCGCGATGTCCCCGCCGTCCGCGACCTGCGCGAGGGCGAAGGGGGAGGCGTCCTGCGCCGGGTTGTACGGGCGCAGCAGCCGGGACGCCTCGCGGATGGCGTTGCCGCCGAAGCGGGCGCCCGGCCGGTACGAGACGCCCGAGTCGAACGGCACGCCGACCACGGCGACGTCGGCGCGGCCGACCTCGTCGAGGCGCGGGAGCCGGGCGAAGGTCGCGGGTCCGGCGTACCGCGGGATGCGGGAGGAGTCGACGGGGCCGCGGGGCGTCTCGTTGCCAGTCATCGTGGAATGCCTTCTTTCCTACGCTTCATCGCGTATGCCGTGTATGTACATCTGCCACCCGACTCTACTGGGGAGCCGGCACCGGTTCGGACACGAGTTCGGGGGACCGTCCGGCGAGCCGCTCACGCCAGGCGGCGAGTACGGCCGCGTCGGTCGGCTTCGTCATCAGGGAGACGACGACGTACGCGGCGAGGGAGAGCAGCAGGCCGTAGTAGACGGGCTCGTTGGCGAGGATGCCGTGGGTCGCCATCAGGACGATCACCGCGACGCCGCCGACGACGACCGAGGAGAGCGCGCCCTGCACCGTCCCGCGCCGCCACAGCAGGCCGCCCAGGATCGGCACGAGCAGCCCGCCGACCAGCAGGTTGTAGGCGACGGTCAGCGCCTCGACGACGTTGTTCAGCTCGATGGCCGTGACGATGACGGCGACGCCCATGAGGAGGATGAAGACGCGGTTGCCCTTCACCTCGTCGTGCGCGTCGGGCGAGCCGTGCAGGTCGTTCGAGCCGTGCGCGTCCTTGGCGACCCCCGTGCCGCTGACCGCCGCGACCTCGGGGCTGCGCACCGCGCCCCGCAGCCGCGACCAGATGTCGTTGTTGGCGACGGTCGCGCAGGCGATGAGCGCGCCGGAGGACGTGGACATCACGGCGGCGAGAGCGGCGGCCAGCACCAACCCCCGTACGCCGACCGGCAGTTCGTCCCGCACGATAGTCGCGAAGGCGTCGTCCGCGCTGCCGAGCTTGGGGTAGAGCACCTTGGCGGCCGTGCCGATGACGGCACCGGCGAGGGCGTAGACGAGACAGTAGGTGCCGGCGACGGTGCCGCCCCACTTGGCGGTCTTGTCGCTGCGCGCGGTGAAGACGCGCTGCCAGATGTCCTGTCCGATGAGCATGCCGAAGGTGTAGATCAGGACGTAGGTGAAGATCGTCTCGCCGCCTATGCCCAGCGGGTCGAAGTACTCGGTCGGCAGCTGCGCCTTCATCTCGCTGAACCCGCCCGCCTTCACGACGGCGATGGGGAGCAGGAGCAGCAGCACGCCGATCGTCTTCACCACGAACTGGACCATGTCCGTCAGGGTGATCGACCACATGCCGCCGAGCGTCGAGTAGGCGACGACGATCGAGCCGCCAAGGATGATCGCGACGGTGCGGTTCATGTCGAAGAGGACGTCGAAGATCGTGGCGTACGCGATGGTCGACGTGACCGCGAGCATGAGGGTGTACGCCCACATGACGACACCGGAGATGACGCCGGCCCGGCCGCCGTAGCGCAGGTCGAGCATCTCGGAGACGGTGTAGACCTTGAGGCGGGCGATGCGGGCGGAGAAGAAGACCGAGAGGGCGAGCAGCCCGAGGCCGATGGTGAACACCATCCAGGCGCCGGAGAGCCCGTACTGGTAGCCGAGCCCGACACCGCCGATGGTGGACGCGCCGCCGAGGACGATCGCCGCCATGGTGCCGGAGTACATGGTCGGACCGAGCCGGCGCCCGGCGACCAGGAACTCGCTCTTGGACTTGGCGCGGCGCATGCCCCACCAGCCCATGGCCAGCATGCCGGCCAGATAGACGACGATGACTGTGTAGTCGACGGCCATGTGGGGCCTCCTTTGCGCACATTCCGGTGGCGTGTCGTGCAGATGGGGGGGTGGGGACGTTCGGAATTCGGCAGCGGTTCGCGGGGACATCCGCCCGTACCCGCGGCTGCCGGCCTGGAACGACAGTAGGTGGCCGGAAAGCAACTGCGAAGTGTACGTTTCATCCATCCGAGGTTGCCCGAGTGTAGGAAACGTCCCATGCCGGAACCCGCCGTTCCCCCGACCCCACCGGTCCCCCTCTCGGCCCTCCTGGCCCGCGAGGACCTGGCCCTGCGCCAGATCGCCGGCCCGACGGACCCCGACACGGTGATCCACTGGGCGCACACCTCGGAGATGGCCGACCCGTATCCCTACCTGCTGGGCGGCGAGCTGCTGCTGACGGCCGGGGTGCACATCCCGGAGGCCGCGGGGTCGGGGACGTACTTCGACGACTACGTGGCGAGGATCGTCGAGGCGGGCGGGGCGGCGCTCGGTTTCGGTGTCGCGCCGGTGCACGACACGGTGCCGCGCGCCCTGGTGGCGGCATGCGAGCTGTACGAGCTTCCGCTGCTGGAGGTCCCGCCCCAGACCACCTTCTCCGGCGTGGCCCGCGCGGTCTGGCAACTGATGGCCCAGGCCCGACTCGCCGAACTACGCCGCGTGACGGAGGCCCAACAGAGCCTGGCGGCAGCCGCCTCCCGCCCGGATCCGGTCCGGGCGGTGCTGCGGCAGCTGGCGCAGCGGGTCGGGGGGTGGGCGGTGCTGTACGGGCCGGAGGGGGCGAGGGTCGCTTCGGCGGGGCGGGCGCCGGTGGGGGTGGGGGCCGCGTCGGTGGGGGCCGGGGCCGGGTCAGTGGGGGCCGGGGCCGGGTCGGTTGGACGGGCGCCGGGAGGGGCGGGGGCGCTGTCGGCGGGACGGACCCCGGAAGCGACTGGAGCCGCTACGGCGGGGCGCGCGCCTGAGGGGGTGGGGGCCGCGTCGGCGGGACGGGCGCCGGAAGAGGCGGGAGCCCCGTCAGCAGGGCGAGCCCCGGAAGCGGCAGGGGCCGCATCGCTGAAGGCGGGGGCCGCATCGGCGGGGGCGGGGGCGGGGGCCGCATCGGCGGGGGCGAGCACCGTATCGGCGGGGCCGACGCCGGAAGCGACAGAAGCCACGTCGGCGGGACGCACGCCGGAAGAGGCAGGAGCCCCGTCAGCGGGGCGAGCGCCGGAAGGAGCGGGGGCCCCGTCGCTGAAGGCGGAAACCACATCGGCGGAGGCGAGCGCCGCGCCTGCGGGACGGACGCCCGAAGCGACTGGAGCCGCGCCGACGGGACGGACGCCCAGCGAGACAGTGAGCAGGGCCCTGGCCGAGCTCGTGGAGGTCGTGCGGCCCTCGGGGCCGGGGACGCCCACCTCCGCCACCGACAGCGTCTCCGGCATCCACCTCGCCGCCTACGCCCTCGGCGCCGGTCAGGGCTTCGTTCTCGGGGTCGCCGCACCTCAGCGCGACCCCGGCGACCACACCATCGCCTCCGTCGCCGCCGTACTCCTCTCCCTCCTCACCGGCGAGCACCAGAGCGGCTCGGGCGCGGCCCGCTCCTCGGCGCTGGTACGGCTGCTGCTGGGCGCCGAGCCGCAGGCGGTGGCCCCGCTCCTGGGCGAGGGCAGCTGGCTCGTGGTGCACGCCCGGCCCGACAGCCGCCCCGGCGACCCGGTGGCGGCCTCCGCGCTGGGCGCGGCCCTCGGCTCGCCGTTCGTCGACCTGGCGCGGGACGTCGTACGCGTCCTCGTCCCGGCGGACCGCGAACCGTCCCCGCAGCCCGGCTGGACCCTGGGCGTGAGCGCCCCCGCGACGGCGCCGGACTGGCCGGCGGCGGACACCCAGGCGTCCCGGGCCCTGTCCCGGGCGAGGGCCACCCGCACGCCTCTGTTCCAGTACGGCACCCGCCGCCCCGCCCTCACCGACCTGCTCTCCCCCGACGAGGCGCAGACCCACGCCCGCACTCTCCTCGCGCCCCTTTCCTCCCCGCTCACCGAGACCCTGCGCACCTGGCTCTCCCTGCACGGCAGTTGGGACCGCACGGCGGTGGCCCTGTCCGTCCACCGCAACACCGTCCGCCAGCGGATCGCCCGGTGCGGGGCACTGCTCGGTACGGACCTGGACGACCCGGACGTACGGATGGAGCTGTGGTTCGCGCTGCGGCACATCGAAGGGTGAAGGGAGCAGTGAAGGGAGCAGTGAAGGGAGCAGTGAAGGGAGCGGCGAATCGAACGGTTACGCGAACCGGCGAGCGATGACCCGCACAGTGACGCACGTCGCACGCGCCCCGGACTCAGGCGTTCCCGTAGTTGTCTGCCTCACAATGGGACCCATGCCAATACCCGGGACACCCAGCCGCGCCGACCTTGTCGACCACCTCGTCAGAACCCGTATCGCGGGTGATGTCGCCACTCCCCGCGAAAACAATCTCTCCCACTACCGCAAGCTGGCGAACGGCGACCGCCACTACTGGCTCGGCCTTGAGCTCGGCGACCGCTGGACCGACGAGCAGGACGTGCTCGCGGTGATGGCCGAGCGCGTCGGCGTGAATGACGACCCGGAGTACCGCCACGGGCAGGACACCATCGACCCCGAGCTGACGGTGGCCGCGCTGGAGCGGATGGCGGCCCGGCTGCGCAAGGCGGCGGACGGCGGGCAGCGGGTGCTGTTCGCGACCGGTCACCCGGGCGGACTGCTGGACGTCCACCGCGCGACGGCGGCCGCGCTGCGCATGGCCGGCTGCGAGATCGTCGTCATCCCGGACGGCCTGCAGACCGACGAGGGCTACGTCATGCAGTTCGCGGACGTCGCGGTCCTGGAACACGGCGCCACCCTCTGGCACACCCACTCCGGCGAACCGATGAAGGCCATCCTCACGGGACTTGAGCGCGAGGGTCGTCCGCTGCCGGACCTGGTCGTGGCCGACCACGGGTGGGCGGGGTACGCCGGCCGGCACGGGGTGGACTCCGTCGGATACGCGGACTGCAACGACCCGGCGCTGTTCCTCGCGGAGTCGGAGGGAACGGTGCAGGTGGTGGTGCCGCTGGACGACCATGTGGTCAGCCCGCGCTACTACGACCCGATGACGGCGTTCCTGCTGGCCGAGGCGGGTCTCGTCGAGTAGCGAGCCGAGGCTGACCCGCACGCGAGGCGGCGCCGCTCTCGGCTCCTGACGTGTGGACCGTCACAGCCGGTCGTGCGGCCTTCCTCATACGCCCTTTAGGTCAAGACTTCGTAAAGTGGCACCCATGATCATTGCTGCCACGTCCGACGCACCGGTCGGCGGAGTCGCCGGCTGGGCCGCCGACCTGATGGAGAAGCTGGGCGGCCCGGGCGCCGGACTGGCCATCGCCCTGGAGAACCTGTTCCCGCCGCTGCCGAGCGAGGTGATCCTGCCGCTGGCGGGGTTCACGGCGAGCCAGGGCCGTATGGACGTCGTCGCCGCCGTCGCCTGGACGACCGCGGGTTCGGTGGTGGGCGCACTGGCCCTGTACCTGCTCGGCGCGCTCCTCGGCCGCGACCGGATGATCGCGGCGGCGACGAGGCTGCCGCTGGTGAAGGTCGCGGACGTGGAGCGCACCGAGGCGTGGTTCCTGCGGCACGGCACCAAGGCGGTGTTCTTCGGCCGCTTCATACCGATCTTCCGCAGCCTGATCTCGATACCGGCCGGGGTCGAACGCATGCGGGTCCCCGCCTTCCTCACCCTCACCGCGGCGGGCAGCCTCATCTGGAACACCGCCTTCATCGCCGCCGGGTACGCCCTGGGCGCCCGCTGGCACGAGGTCAGCGACCTGGTCGGCGTCTACTCCAAGGTCATCCTGGTGGCCGTGGGCGTGGTGGCCCTGGCATTCGTGGGCATACGGCTGCTGCGGTCGGGTCGGGGCACACGGAGGCGCTCGCGCGTGGATGCGTGAGGTGAGGTGGGGTGAGCGGGATGTCAGCCGCGGAGGGCGTCGGGCGTGGTGAGGTGGGGTGAGCGAAGAGATCAGGTGCGGCGAGGCGAGCCGTCAGCGCGGCACCCGGACCACACCCTCCTGGATCACCGACACCGCGAGCTGCCCGTCCTGCGTGTAGATCCGAGCCTGCCCGAGTCCTCGTCCGCCGTGCGCCGACGGCGACTCCTGGTCGTACAGCAGCCACTCGTCCGCGCGGAACGGCCGGTGGAACCACATCGCGTGGTCCAGCGAGGCCCCGACCACATCCCCTACGGCCCAGCCGCCCCGCCCGTGGGCGAGCAGGACCGAGTCCAGCAGGGTCATGTCAGAGACGTACGTAGCGAGTACGACGTGCAGGAGCGGGTCGTCGGCCAGCTTGCCGTTGGTGCGGAACCAGACCTGGGAGTGCGGTTCGCGGGGCTCGCCGAACCTGCCGTACGGCGGCTCGTCGACGTAGCGCAGGTCGACCGCCTCGCGCGCCTCCAGGAACTTCTCCACCACCGCCGGGTCGAGGTGGCCGTAGTCGCGCAGCCGTTCCTCGGAGGTAGGAAGCGTCTCCGGGTCGGGCGAGGAGGGCATGGGGGCCTGGTGGTCCATCCCCTCCTCGAAGAGCTGGAAGGAGGCGGACAGGGCGAAGATCGGCTTGCCGTGCTGGACGGCGACCACCCGGCGGGTGGTGAAGGAGCGGCCGTCGCGCATGCGGTCGACGTTGTAGACGATCGGCGCGCCCGGGTCACCGGTGCGCAGGAAGTACGCGTGGAGCGAGTGGGCGTGCCGGTCCCCGGGGACCGTACGCCCGGCCGCGACGAGCGCCTGGGCCGCGACCTGACCGCCGAAGACGCGCGGGACGACGGCGGAGCGGGACTGGCCGCGGAAGATGTTCTCCTCGATCTGCTCAAGGTCGAGCAGATCGAGGAGACCCTGTAGTGCCTGGTTCATGGCACCTTTTCTACTGACTGGTAATTTCGGGAGTCTTGCCGACCCGTTTCCTACAGACCCATGTCCTTGGCGATGATCGACTTCATGATCTCGCTGGTGCCGCCGTAGATGCGGTTGACGCGGTTGTCCGCGTACAGGCGGGCGATCGGGTACTCGTTCATGAAGCCGTAGCCGCCGTGCAGCTGGAGGCAGCGGTCGATCACGCGGTGCGCGACCTCGGTGCAGAAGAGCTTCGCGGAGGCGGCCTCGGCGGGGGTCAGCTCGCCCGCGTCCAGGGCCTCCAGCGTGCGGTCGGCGACGGCCTCGGCGGCGTCGACCTCGGCCTGGCAGGCGGCCAGCTCGAACTTGGTGTTCTGGAAGGAGGCGACGGACTTGCCGAAGACCGTGCGCTCCTGGACGTACTGCTTGGCGAACCGCACGGCGGCCTTGGCCTGGGCGTAGGCGCCGAAGGCGATGCCCCAGCGCTCGGAGGCCAGGTTGTGGCCGAGGTAGTAGAAGCCCTTGTTCTCCTCGCCGAGGAGGTCCTCGACCGGGACCTTGACGTCGACGAAGGCCAGCTCGGCGGTGTCGGAGGTGCGCAGGCCGAGCTTGTCGAGCTTGCGGCCGATGGAGTAGCCCTCGGACTTGGTGTCCACGGCGAACAGGGAGATGCCGTGGCGGCGGTCCTCGGCGCTGGGCGCGTCGGTGCGGGCGCAGACGATCACGCGGTCGGCGTGCACGCCACCGGTGATGAAGGTCTTGGAACCGTTGAGGACGTAGTGCGTGCCGTCCTCGGAGAGCTTGGCGGTGGTCTTCATGCCCGCGAGGTCGGAGCCGGTGCCCGGCTCGGTCATGGCGAGCGCCCACATCTCCTCACCGGAGACGAACTTCGGCAGGAACCGCTTCTTCTGCTCATCGCTGGCGAGCATCTTGATGTACGGCAGGCCGAGCAGCACGTGCACACCGGAGCCGCCGAACTGCACGCCCGCGCGCGCGGTCTCCTCGTACATCACCGCCTCGAACTTGTACGAGTCGATGCCGGCGCCGCCGTACTCCTCGTCGACGCGGATGCCGAAGACGCCCAGCTCGGCGAGCTTGTAGTAGAAGTCGCGGGGCGCCTGGCCCGCCGCGAACCACTCTTCGTAGACCGGGACGACCTCGGCCTCGATGAAGGCGCGGATGGTCTCCCGGAACGCCTCGTGATCCTCGTTGAACACCGTACGGCGCACGCCGCCCACCTCCACCGGTACATGTCTAAGCGCTTGCTCACTCAACCGTACCGGCGAGTACGAAGGGCCGTCCAGAGGCCTCCCCCCGTAACGCTCGTCACTCTCACCGCACCCCTGACGGATTTCGCCCCCGCCGCCCCTACCCTTCCCGTCCTTCTGGGGCTCCGCCCCAGACCCCGCTCCTCAAACTCCCCCAGAGGGGGGCACCCCCAAGGGGCTGAGCAGTTCAGCCCGTCCGGCGTTTGAGGACGAGGCCCCTTCAGGGCCGATAGCGGGGGTCCGGGGGCGGCAGCCCCCAGGAGCGGGGTCGAGGGGACAGCAGCCCCTGGGGATGGGAAGGGTAGGGGCGGCGGGGGCGAGGAAAACCCTGCTCAGCCCGCCGCAGGCGATTCCGCCGCCCCGAACGCCCCCCGAGCCATCCGATGCAGCAACTCCGCCGTCACCCCCCGCCCCGGCAGCGACCCCGGCCGCCCCAGATGCGGTGTCGAGTTCAGCAGCCCGAAGACCGAGTGCACCGCAGAGCGGGCCGTCGGCTCCGTGAGGTCGGGGTACACCGTGCGCACCACCTCCACCCACAGCTCGACGTACTGCCGTTGGAGCTGGCGGACGAGTTTGCGGTCGCTGTCGCGGAGGCGGTCCAGCTCGCGGTCGTGCAGGGTGATGAGGGGGCGGTCGTCGAGGGCGAAGTCGATGTGGCCCTCGATGAGGGAGTCGAGGACCGCCTCGGCCGGCACCCCGTCGGCCTCCGCGAGGCGCCGCTTGGCGCCCGTCAGCAGCTGGCCGCTGATGCCGACCAGCAGCTCGGCGAGCATCGCGTCCTTGCCGGCGAAGTGCCGGTAGAGACCGGGGCCGCTGATGCCGACGGCGGCGCCTATCTCGTCGACACCGACACCGTGGAATCCACGCTCGGCGAAGAGCCGCGCGGCCTCCTTGAGGATCTGCTCGCGGCGGGTCGGGGCGTCGGTTCTGGTGGCCATGGAAGCAATTCTAGACAGGGAGGTTAGCGGTCGTTAACCTGAAGGAAATGCGTTAACGCTCATTAACTGGTGGACCACTGGTGAGGGGACCGCAGGATGCACGAGGCACCGGAGCTCCACAGCGCGGCAGATCCCGCGTCGGAGGCCTGGCGAGCCAACGAGGAGGCCCATCGGGCGCTCGGGGAGGAGCTGCGCGCCAAGCTGGCGGCGGTGCGGCTCGGCGGCGGCGAGAAGGCACGCGCCCGGCACACCGCGCGCGGCAAGCTGCTGCCCAGAGAGCGGGTCGACACCCTCCTCGACCCCGGCTCCCCCTTCCTGGAGCTCGCCCCCCTCGCGGCCGACGCCATGTACGACGGCCAGGCCCCGGCCGCCGGTGTCATCGCCGGGATCGGGCGGGTCAGCGGGCGCGAGTGCGTGATCGTCGCGAACGACGCCACGGTCAAGGGCGGGACGTACTACCCGATGACCGTGAAGAAGCACCTGCGCGCGCAGGAGGTGGCCCTGGAGAACCGGCTGCCGTGTCTGTATCTCGTCGACTCGGGCGGGGCCTTCCTGCCCATGCAGGACGAGGTGTTCCCGGACCGCGAGCACTTCGGGCGGATCTTCTACAACCAGGCCCGGATGTCCGGCGCCGGGATCCCGCAGATCGCGGCCGTCCTCGGCTCCTGCACCGCCGGCGGCGCCTACGTCCCCGCCATGAGCGACGAGGCCGTGATCGTCCGCAATCAGGGGACCATCTTCCTGGGCGGACCGCCCCTCGTGAAGGCCGCCACCGGCGAGGTCGTCACCGCCGAGGAGCTGGGCGGCGGCGAGGTGCACTCCCGGGTCTCCGGCGTCACCGACCACCTCGCCGAGGACGACGCCCACGCCCTGCGGATCGTGCGCAACATCGTCGCCACGCTCCCCGCGCGCGGGACCCTGCCGTGGTCCGTGGAGCCCTCGGTCGACCCGAAGGTGGACCCGTACGGGCTCTACGGCGCCGTACCGGTCGACTCCCGCACCCCTTATGACGTACGCGAGATCATCGCGCGCGTGGTCGACGGCTCCCGTTTCGCCGAGTTCAAGGCGGAGTTCGGGCAGACCCTGGTCACCGGCTTCGCCCGGATCCACGGCCACCCGGTGGGGATCGTCGCCAACAACGGCATCCTCTTCTCCGAGTCCGCGCAGAAGGGCGCCCACTTCATCGAGCTGTGCGACCAGCGCGGCATCCCGCTGGTCTTCCTGCAGAACATCTCCGGGTTCATGGTCGGCAAGGACTACGAGGCGGGCGGCATCGCCAAGCACGGCGCCAAGATGGTGACGGCGGTGGCGTGCACGCGCGTGCCGAAGCTGACGGTCGTCGTCGGTGGGTCGTACGGCGCGGGCAACTACTCGATGTGCGGCCGAGCCTACTCCCCCCGCTTCCTGTGGATGTGGCCCGGCGCCAAGATCTCCGTCATGGGCGGCGAGCAGGCCGCGTCGGTCCTCGCGACGGTCAAGCGGGACCAGTTGGAGGGACGCGGGGAGAGCTGGCCCGCGGCGGAGGAAGAGGCCTTCAAGGACCCGATCCGTGCGCAGTACGAGCGCCAGGGGAACGCCTACTACGCGACGGCCCGCCTGTGGGACGACGGGGTCATCGATCCCCTGGAGACCCGGCAGGTGCTGGGGCTGGCTCTGACCGCCTGTGCGAACGCCCCGCTGGGTGACCCCCAGTTCGGCGTCTTCCGGATGTGAGGGACACAACAACGATGTTCGACACGGTACTTGTGGCCAACCGGGGCGAGATCGCCGTCCGCGTCATCCGGACCCTGCGCGCGATGGGCGTGCGCTCGGTGGCCGCCTTCTCGGACGCGGACGGCGAGGCGCGGCACGTCCGGGAGGCCGACACGGCGGTACGGATCGGTCCGGCACCGGCCGCCGAGAGCTATCTGTCCGTGGAGCGGCTGCTCGACGCCGCCGCCCGCTCCGGCGCCCAGGCGGTGCACCCCGGCTACGGCTTCCTCGCGGAGAACGCCGCGTTCGCGCGCGCGTGCGCCGACGCCGGGCTGGTCTTCATCGGGCCGCCCGCCGAGGCCATCTCGCTCATGGGCGACAAGATCCGGGCCAAGGAGACGGTGAAGGCGGCCGGGGTGCCGGTCGTGCCGGGCTCCAGCGGCAGCGGCCTCACGGACGGCCAACTAGCCGACGCCGCCCGCGAGATCGGCATGCCGGTGCTGCTCAAGCCCTCCGCCGGCGGTGGCGGCAAGGGCATGCGGCTGGTGCGGGACGCGGAGCAGCTGGACGACGAGATCGCCGCCGCCCGCCGTGAGGCCCGCGCCTCCTTCGGCGACGACACCCTCCTCGTCGAGCGGTGGATCGACCGCCCCCGGCACATCGAGATCCAGGTCCTGGCCGACGGCCACGGCAATGTGGTGCACCTGGGCGAGCGCGAGTGCTCCCTGCAGCGCCGCCACCAGAAGATCATCGAGGAGGCACCGAGTGTGCTGCTCGACGAGGAGACCCGGGCCGCGATGGGCGAGGCGGCCGTGCAGGCGGCCCGCTCCTGCGGGTACCGGGGCGCGGGCACGGTGGAGTTCATCGTGCCGGGCGGCGACCCCTCGTCGTACTACTTCATGGAGATGAACACCCGCCTCCAGGTGGAGCACCCGGTCACCGAACTCATCACCGGGCTCGACCTGGTGGAGTGGCAGCTGCGGGTGGCCGCGGGCGAGCGGCTGGCCTTCGGGCAGGAGGACGTACGGCTCACGGGCCATGCGATCGAGGCCCGTATCTGCGCCGAGGACCCCGCGCGCGGGTTCCTGCCGTCCGGCGGCACGGTCCTGAAGCTCCACGAGCCCCAGGGCGACGGCATCCGCACCGACTCCGGGCTCAGCGAGGGCACGGAGGTCGGGAGCCTGTACGACCCGATGCTGTCCAAGGTGATCGCGTACGGGCCGGATCGGGAGACGGCCATCAGGAAGCTCCGCGCCGCCCTCGCCGGGACGGTCACGCTGGGCGTGCAGACGAACGCCGGGTTCCTGCGGCGGCTGCTCGCGCATCCGGCGGTCGTCGCGGGCGAGTTGGACACCGGGCTGGTGGAGCGGGAGGTGGACTCCCTCGTGTCGGCCGAGGTGCCCGAGGAGGTGTACGAGGCCGCCGCGGCCGTACGTCTCGACGCGCTGAAGCCACGCGGCGAGGGCTGGACGGATCCGTACTCCGTGCCGAACGGCTGGCGTCTGGGCGGCACGCCCAGGGCCGTGGCGTTCCCCCTCCGGGCGACGGGACTCGAACCCGTCACTCATGAGGCGAACGGCACCCACACGGTCACCGACGACACCGTCGCCGTCACCCTCGACGGCGTCCGGCACACCTTCCACCGGGCCGCCCTGCCGGACGGCACCTGGCTGGGGCGCGACGGCGACGCCTGGCACGTGCGCGACCACGACCCGGTCGCCGCGTCCCTCACCGGCGCCGCACACGCCGGCGCCGACTCGCTCACCGCGCCCATGCCGGGGACGGTGACGGTGGTGAAGGTCGCCGTCGGGGACGAGGTGACCGCGGGCCAGAGCCTGCTGGTCGTCGAGGCGATGAAGATGGAGCACGTCATCTCCGCCCCGCACGCCGGCACGGTCGCCGAACTGGACGTCACACCGGGCACGACGGTCGCCATGGACCAGGTCCTCGCCGTCATCGCCCCGGCGGAGGAGGACTGATGACGCTGCCGATGACGGTGCCCGCCGCGGACCTGCCCGCCCGCGTCCGCATCCACGAGGTCGGCGCGCGCGACGGCCTGCAGAACGAGAAGTCGACCGTGCCGACCGAGATCAAGGCGGAGTTCGTCCGCCGGCTCGCCGACGCGGGGCTGACGACGATCGAGGCCACCAGCTTCGTCCACCCCAAGTGGGTGCCCCAACTCGCCGACGCCGAGCAGCTGTTCCCGCTCGTCGCCGACCTGAAGGGCGTGCACCTGCCGGTCCTGGTTCCCAACAACCGCGGCCTGGACCGCGCCCTGGCCCTCGGCGCCCGGCGGGTCGCCGTCTTCGCCAGCGCCACGGAGTCCTTCGCCAAGGCCAACCTCAACCGGACGCTGGACGAGTCGCTGGCGGTGTTCGAACCGGTCGTGAAGCATGCGAAGGACGAGAACCTCCACGTCCGCGGCTATGTCTCGATGTGCTTCGGCGACCCGTGGGAGGGCGCGGTCCCGATCCACCAGGTGGTGCGTGTGTGCAGGGCACTCAGGGACATGGGCTGCGACGAGCTCAGCCTCGGCGACACGATCGGCGTCGCGACGCCGGGCCATGTGCTGGAGCTGCTCTCCATGCTCAACGAAGAGGGGGTGCCGACGAACGTCATCGGCGTCCACTTCCACGACACCTACGGCCAGGCACTGGCCAACACCTACGCCGCCCTCGAACACGGCGTCACCACGATCGACGCCTCCGCGGGCGGCCTCGGCGGCTGCCCGTACGCCAAGTCCGCCACCGGCAACCTCGCCACCGAAGACCTCGTGTGGATGCTGCGGGGCCTCGGCATCGACACCGGAGTAGACCTCGACCGCCTCGTCGCCACGAGCGCGTGGATGGCCGAACAACTGGGCCGACCCAGCCCGTCCCGCACCGTACGAGCCCTGTCCCACAAGGAGCAGTGACCCGCGATGGACCACCGACTCTCCCCCGAACTCGAAGAACTCCGCCGTACGGTGGAGCAGTTCGCGCACGACGTCGTAGCGCCCAAGATCGGCGAGTACTACGAGCACCACGAGTTCCCCTACGAGATCGTCCGCGAGATGGGCCGCATGGGCCTGTTCGGGCTGCCGTTCCCGGAGGAGTACGGCGGCATGGGCGGCGACTATCTGGCGCTCGGCGTGGCCCTGGAGGAGCTGGCCCGGGTGGACTCCTCGGTCGCCATCACCCTCGAAGCGGGCGTCTCGCTCGGCGCGATGCCGATCCATCTCTTCGGCACCGACGCCCAGAAGCAGGAGTGGCTGCCGCGGCTGTGCTCCGGCGAGATCCTCGGCGCCTTCGGCCTCACCGAGCCGGACGGCGGCAGCGACGCGGGCGCGACGCGCACGACGGCCCGCCTCGACGAGTCGACGAACGAGTGGGTGATCAACGGCACCAAGTGCTTCATCACCAACTCCGGCACGGACATCACGGGGTTGGTCACGGTCACCGCGGTGACCGGCCGCAAGCCGGACGGCAAGCCGCTCATCTCGTCGATCATCGTCCCGTCCGGCACCCCGGGCTTCACGGTCGCCGCCCCGTACTCCAAGGTCGGCTGGAACGCCTCCGACACCCGTGAACTGTCCTTCGCGGACGTCCGGGTCCCGGCGGCCAACCTCCTGGGCGAAGAGGGCCGTGGCTACGCCCAGTTCCTGCGCATCCTGGACGAGGGCCGCATCGCCATCGCGGCGCTCGGGACGGGCCTGGCGCAGGGCTGCGTCGACGAGTCGGTGAAGTACGCGAAGGAACGCCACGCCTTCGGCCGCCCCATCGGCGCCAACCAGGCCATCCAGTTCAAGATCGCCGACATGGAGATGAAGGCCCACACGGCCCGCCTCGCCTGGCGCGACGCGGCGTCCCGGCTGGTGTCCGGGGAGCCCTTCAAGAAGGAGGCGGCGCTGGCGAAGCTGTACTCGTCGACGGTCGCGGTGGACAACGCCCGCGACGCGACGCAGATCCACGGCGGCTACGGCTTCATGAACGAGTACCCGGTCGCCCGTATGTGGCGGGACTCCAAGATCCTGGAGATCGGCGAGGGCACGAGTGAGGTGCAGCGGATGCTGATCGCGCGGGAGTTGGGGCTGGTGGGCTGAGCGTGTCGGCCCCCTGCTCCGTCCCGCACCGGAGCCGGGGGCCGTCCCGTTGCCATGGCCGAGCGACAGCGCCGCTGTTGACCGCGATCACCGAGACCTGTGGGTCGAGTCAGGCTGGGTCCGGGCTGTCCGGTCGTCGCAGTCGACCGGCCGCCGCGTTGCGCACTCGGCGGGTTCGTCCCCGTGCGGCCGGCAGTCCGAGGGCTTCCGGTGAGGTCATCGCCTGTGCGCTCACGATGGTGCGCTGACACCAGTCGGATGCGCCGGCGAGCTCTTCGGCGGTCCATGGCTCGCCCAACGCGATCCGTCGGAGCAGGGTCCACTCGCGTAGCCGCCGGGCCAGGAACTCGTGCTCTGCGATGACCACGGCCAAGGTCTGGGCCCAGGCAGGGAAACGGGAGTCGGTCAGCAGTCGGTCGGCGCGGCGATCCAGATGGCGGCCCACCGCGCCGCGCGCCATCACCGCGTCCTCATCGCGCAGAACGGCGGTCACCAGATCGATCTCGTCCGCCTCCGAGACGGCCTCCAGAGCGGCAAGGTGGTCGGCGAAGCGCCGGTGCTCGGCGGGCTCCTGGCCTTGCTGAGGGCCGGTCATGCCGTCACCTCCAGCCTGGATCCCAACTGGCGCCGAATGAGAGGGAGTTGACACCACCAACCCCCACCAACGAAACCCATGGACACCCCACAGCTTTCGATCACAGGGCCCCCACCCCTGGACATCAGCTCAGGTTAGGCTAACCTACCTTCGAATTGTCCGGCCGGTGATCCGCCCTGTTCGAAAGCAGCGTAACCATGCCCAACGCCAGAGCCACCCACCTCACCCGTCGCGGCATCCTCGCCGCGGGCGGCGCCCTCGGTCTCGGGGCCGTGCTCGCAGCCTGCGGGGACGACGACGCGAAAAGCGGTGGTTCGGACGAGGCGACGACCGCTGCCAAGTCCGGCCCCTGGACGTTCAAGGACGACCGCGGCACCACCGTGAAGCTCGACAAGGTCCCGACGAAGATCGTCGCCTTCGTCGGTGTCGCCGCCGCGCTGTTCGACTACGGCATCGAGGTCAAGGGCGTCTTCGGCCCGACCAAGACCCAGGACGGCAAGGCCGACGTCCAGGCCGGCGACATGGACGTCAGCAAGCTGACGGTCTTCGGCAACGTCTGGGACCAGTTCAACGTCGAGAAGTACGCCGCGTTCGCCCCCGAGGTCCTCATCTCCACGACCTTCGACAGCGCCGGCACCCTCTGGTACGTCCCCGAGGCCTCCAAGGACAAGATCGCCAAGCTCGCCCCGAGCGCCGCGATCTCCGTCTACGACCGTCAGCTGACCCAGCCGCTGGAGCGGGTGTGGGCGCTGGCCGAGTCCCTCGGCGCGGACCTGAAGGCCGACAGGATCGCCCAGTCCAAGAAGGACTTCGAGGCCGCCGCCGAGCGCCTGCGCAAGGCCGCCAAGGCCCGCCCCGAGATCAAGGTGATGGCCGGTTCCGCCAGCCAGGACATCTTCTACGTCTCCGGCACGAACCTCTCCATCGACCTGGAGTACTTCAAGGCCCTCGGCGTGAACTTCGTCGAGCCGCCGGAGAGCGCCAAGAAGGAGGGCGGCGGCTGGTTCGAGAGCCTGAGCTGGGAGAACGTCGACAAGTACCCGGCCGACATCATCATGATGGACGACCGCTCCTCGACGATCCAGCCGGCCGACATCACCGAGGCGACCTGGAAGAAGCTGCCCGCGGTGAAGGCGGGTCAGGTCATCGCGCGTTCGCCCGAGCCGATTCTGTCGTACGACAAGTGCACGCCGCTTCTCACGAGCCTCGCCGAGGCCATCGAGAAGGCCAAGAAGGTTAGTTAAGGCCAAGAAGGTCAGCTGAGGAGTCACAGTGACGACCGCCGTAGCCGCCCCGTTCCGTTTCTTCTCCCTCCAGGTCGTACGGACGAGGCGGCTCGGTCCGTCTCTGGTGCGGGTCTCCTTCGCCGGGGAGGACCTGAGGCACTTCTTCTCCGACGGGTGCGACCAGTCCCTCTCGCTGTTCCTGCCGCACCCCGGCCAGCGCGAGCCGCAGGTCCCCCTGGAGCTCGGTGACGGCTGGTGGCAGGGCTGGCGCGAACTCCCGGACGACGTACGGGCCGTGATGCGGTCGTACACGCTCCGGGCGCTGCGGCGGGATGCCTACGGGCACACCACCGAGATCGACATCGACTTCGTGCTGCACGGCATCGAGCCCGGCGCGGCCGTCCCCGCCGGCCCCGCCTCCCGCTGGGCCTCGCGGGCCGCCGCCGGTGACCGCGTGCTGCTGCTCGGCCCCGCGATCGCCGACAACCGGGCGATCCGGTTCCGGCCGTCCGACGACACCGACCTCGTGGTGATCTGGGGCGACGAGACCGCCGTGCCCGCCGTCTCCGCCATCCTCGAGTCCCTGCCGGCCGGCACCCGCGCGCGGGTCTGGCTGGAGGTGCATGACGCCGGGGACATCCAGGACCTCGCGACCGAGGCCGACGCCGAGATCACCTGGCTGGTCCAGGACGAGTCGCGCGCCGAGGGGTCCCCCATGGCCCTCGACGCCATCCGCGCCGATCGACTCCCCGCCGCCGAGCGCCCGTACGTCTGGATCGCGGGCGAGTCCGGGTGCGTGAAGACGCTGCGCCGGCACTTCGTCGGTGAGCGCGGGGTGGACCGCCGCAGGGTCACCTTCGTCGGGTACTGGCGGCAGGGGCTGAGCGAGGAGCAGCTGCGTGAGCAGGAGTGACGGCCCCTCAGGAGCGGTAGCCCGCCAGGAGTAACTGCCCCTGAAAGCAAGGCGATCGGGCGACTGCTGCGACGTAAGTGATCGCAGTCACCCTTGATGCTGCCCTAATTCAAAGGGACTTAGGTTAGGCTAACCTAAGTTTCACGGCACCCCTTCATGCCACCCCGCACTTCACGGCCCGTCCCCACCGGAGGACCTCCCCATGCGCTCGCACCTGCTCAATGACACGACCGCGGAGCAGTACCGCCACTCCGTGACCGAAGGAATCGAGCGGGTGGCCGCCAAACTCGCCGCCACCGATCGTCCGTTCACCGGCGTCACGGTCGACGCCCTGGCCCCGACCATCGACGCGATCGACCTCGACAAGCCGCTGCACGACACCGCCGCGGTCCTCGACGAGTTGGAGGACGTCTACCTCCGGGACGCGATCTACTTCCACCACCCCCGCTACCTCGCCCACCTCAACTGCCCGGTCGTCATCCCGGCCGTGGTCGGCGAGGCGATCCTCTCCGCGGTCAACTCCTCCCTGGACACCTGGGACCAGTCGGCCGGCGGCACGCTCATCGAGCGCAAGCTCATCGACTGGACGACCGACCGAATAGGCCTCGGCGAGAACGCCGACGGTGTGTTCACCTCGGGTGGCACCCAGTCCAACCTCCAGGCCCTGCTCCTCGCCCGCGAGGAGGCCAAGACCGACTCCCTGGCGAAACTGCGCATCTTCGCCTCCGAGGTCAGCCACTTCAGCGTGAAGAAGTCCGCGAAACTGCTGGGCCTGGGCCAGGACGCCGTGGTCTCCATCCCCGTCGACCACGACAAGCGCATGCAGACCGTCGCGCTCGCCCATGAGCTGGAGCGCTGCAAGAAGGACGGCCTGGTCCCGATGGCCGTCGTCGCCACCGGCGGCACCACCGACTTCGGCTCCATCGACCCGCTGCCCGAGATCGCCGAGCTGTGCGAGCAGTTCGACACCTGGATGCACGTCGACGCCGCCTACGGCTGCGGCCTGCTCGCCTCCGTGAAGTACCGCGACCGCATCGACGGCATCGAGCGCGCCGACTCGGTCACCGTCGACTACCACAAGTCCTTCTTCCAGCCCGTGAGTTCGTCCGCCGTACTGGTCCGCGACGCCTCGACGCTGCGCCACGCCACCTACCACGCGGAGTACCTCAACCCGCGCCGTATGGTCACCGAGCGCATCCCGAACCAGGTCGACAAGTCCCTCCAGACCACCCGCCGCTTCGACGCCCTCAAGCTGTGGGTGACCCTGCGCGTGATGGGCGCCGACGGCATCGGGCAGCTCTTCGACGAGGTCTGCGACCTGGCGGTGGAGGGCTGGAAGCTGCTGGCCGCCGACCCGCGCTTCGACGTGGTCGTGGAGCCCTCGCTCTCCACCCTGGTCTTCCGCTACATCCCGGCGGCCGTCACGGACCCCGCCGAGATCGACCGCGCCAACCTGTACGCCCGCAAGGCCCTGTTCGCCTCCGGCGACGCGGTGGTCGCGGGCACCAAGGTGGGCGCCCGCCACTACCTGAAGTTCACCCTGCTCAACCCCGAGACGACGACCGAAGACATCGCCGCCGTCCTCGACCTGATCGCCGGCCACGCCGAGCAGTACCTGGGAGAGTCCCTTGACCGCGCGTCCTGAAAACCCGACCAAAACCCATGACTTCGTGGGGATCGGGCTCGGCCCGTTCAACCTCGGCCTCGCCTGCCTGACCGAGCCGATCGCCGAACTCGACGGTGTCTTCCTGGAGTCCAAGCCGGACTTCGAGTGGCACGCGGGCATGTTCCTGGACGGCGCCCACCTCCAGACCCCGTTCATGTCGGACCTGGTCACCCTGGCCGACCCGACCTCGCCGTACTCCTTCCTGAACTACCTGAAGGAGAAGGGCCGGCTGTACTCGTTCTACATCCGCGAGAACTTCTACCCGCTGCGGGTCGAGTACGACGACTACTGCCGCTGGGCCGCGAACCGGCTGAGCAGCGTCCGCTTCAGCACCACCGTGACGGAGGTGACGTACGACGAAGGCGCCGAGCTGTACGTCGTGCGGACGGCCGCCGGTGACACCTACCGCGCCCGCCACCTCGTCCTCGGCACCGGCACCCCGCCCTACATACCCGAGGCCTGCCAGGGCCTGGGCGGCGACTTCCTGCACAACTCCCGCTATCTGCAGCACAAGGCAGAGCTCCAGAAGAAGGAGTCGATCACCCTGGTCGGCTCCGGACAGTCCGCGGCCGAGATCTACTACGACCTGCTCAGCGAGATCGACGTCCACGGCTACCGGCTGAACTGGGTCACCCGCTCCCCGCGCTTCTTCCCGCTGGAGTACACCAAGCTCACGCTGGAGATGACGTCGCCGGAGTACATCGACTACTTCCGCGAGCTGCCGGAGGCGACCCGCTACCGCCTCACCGCCGAGCAGAAGGGCCTGTTCAAGGGCATCGACGGCGACCTGATCAACGAGATCTTCGACCTGCTCTACCAGAAGAACCTCGGCGGCCCGGTCCCCACCCGACTGCTCACCAACTCCTCGCTGAACGGCGCGCGGTACGAGAACGGCACGTACACCCTGTCCCTGCGCCAGGAGGAGCAGCAGAAGGACTACGAGCTCGACTCCCAGGGCCTGGTCCTGGCCACCGGCTACAAGTACGCCGAGCCGGAGTTCCTCGCGCCCGTCAAGGACCGCCTGGTCTACGACTCCCAGGGCAACTTCGACGTCGCCCGCAACTACGCCGTCGACGTCACCGGCCGCGGTGTCTTCCTGCAGAACGCCGGCGTCCACACGCACAGCATCACCAGCCCCGACCTGGGGATGGGCCCGTACCGGAACGCGTACATCATCCGCGAGCTGCTCGGCACCGAGTACTACCCGGTCGAGAAGACGATCGCGTTCCAGGAGTTCGCCGTATGACGTTCACGTTCCGTCCCCTCGATCCTCTGAAGGACGCCGAGCTCCTGCACGCCTGGGTCACCCACCCCAAGGCCGCCTTCTGGATGATGCAGGACGCGCGACTGGAGGACGTCGAGCGCGCCTACATGGAGATCGCGGCCGACGACCACCACCACGCCCTGCTCGGCCTCCAGGACGGCGTCCCCGCCTTTCTGATGGAGAAGTACGACCCCGCTCACCGGGAACTGGTCGGCCTGTACGAGCCACAGCCCGGTGACGTCGGTATGCACTTCCTCACCCCGGCGACCGACACGCCCGTGCGCGGGTTCACGAGGGCGGTCATCACCGCCGTCATGGCGTACCTCTTCGAGGACCCGACGGTGCAGCGCGTCGTGGTGGAGCCGGACGTCTCCAACACGGCCGTCCATGCGCTGAACGAGGCCGTCGGCTTCGTGCCCGAGCGTGAGATCCAGAAGCCGGAGAAAAAGGCGCTGCTCAGCTTCTGCACGCGCGATCAGTTCTTGTCCGCCCGAGGAGTAGCCGTATGACCCTGTCCGACGCCGTAGCGCATCTGTCCCCCCACCGCTGGGCGCGGGCCAACCGCCTCCTGATCCGCAAGGCACTCGCCGAGTTCGCGCACGAGCGCCTCATCACGCCGGAGGCCACCGGCGCCGGCGCGTACGTCGTCCGCAGCGACGACGGCCTGACCCGGTACACCTTCACGGCCGTGCTCCGCGCCCTCGACCACTGGCAGGTCGACGCCGACTCGATCACCCGCCACCGGGACGGCGCCGAACTCCCGCTCGCCGCCCTGGACTTCTTCATCGAGCTGCAGAAGTCCCTGGGCCTGAGCGACGAGGTCCTGCCGGTCTACCTGGAGGAGATCTCCTCCACCCTCTCCGGCACCTGTTACAAGCTCACCAAGCCGCAGGTCCCGGTCGCCGAGCTGGCGCAGGCCGGTTTCCAGGCCATCGAGACCGGCATGACCGAGGGCCACCCCTGCTTCGTCGCGAACAACGGGCGGCTCGGCTTCGGCATCCACGAGTACCTGTCGTACGCCCCCGAGACCGGGAGCCCGGTCCGGCTCGTCTGGCTCGCGGCCCACCGCTCGCGCGCCGCGTTCACGGCCGGCGTCGGCATCGAGTACGAGGCCTTCGTACGGGACGAGCTGGGCGAGGAGACCGTCGAGCGGTTCCACGGCGTCCTGCGCGAGCAGGACCTGGACCCCGCCGACTACCTCTTCATCCCCGTCCACCCCTGGCAGTGGTGGAACAAGCTCACCATCACCTTCGCCGCCGAGGTCGCCCAGAAGCACCTGGTGTGCCTCGGCGAGGGCGACGACGAGTACCTGGCCCAGCAGTCCATCCGGACCTTCTTCAACCGGTCCAGCCCCGAGAAGCACTACGTGAAGACGGCCCTGTCCGTCCTCAACATGGGCTTCATGCGCGGCCTTTCGGCGGCGTACATGGAGGCGACCCCGGCGATCAACGACTGGCTGGCCCAGCTCATCGACAACGACCCGGTGCTGAGGTCGACCGGCCTGTCGATCATCCGCGAGCGCGCCGCCGTCGGCTACCGGCACCTGGAGTACGAGAAGGCGACCGACCGCTACTCGCCGTACCGCAAGATGCTGGCCGCGCTGTGGCGCGAGAGCCCGGTCGCCTCCCTCCAGGAGGGCGAGTCGCTGGCCACGATGGCCTCCCTGGTCCACGTCGACCACGAGGGCGCCTCCTTCGCGGGCGCGCTGATCGCCCAGTCGGGCCTGGCGCCGACGCAGTGGCTGCGCCGCTACCTGAAGGCGTACTTCACCCCGCTGCTGCACAGCTTCTACGCCTACGACCTGGTGTACATGCCGCACGGCGAGAACGTGATCCTGGCCCTGAAGGACGGCGTGGTCCAGCGCGCGATCTACAAGGACATCGCCGAGGAGATCGCCGTCATGGACGTGGACGCGGTGCTGCCGCCCACGGTCGAGCGGCTGCGTGTGGACGTGCCGGAGGAGAAGAAGCTCCTGTCCATCTTCACGGACGTCTTCGACTGCTTCTTCCGCTTCCTCGCCGCGAACCTCGCGGCCGAGGGAATCCTGGAGGAGGACGACTTCTGGCGCACGGTCGCCGAGGTCACCCGGGACTACCAGCACTCGGTGCCCGAACTCGCCGACAAGTTCAAGCAGTACGACATGTTCGCCCCCGAGTTCGCCCTGTCCTGCCTCAACCGCCTCCAGCTGCGCAACAACAAGCAGATGGTGGACCTCGCGGACCCGGCGGGCGCACTGCAGATCGTCGGCAACCTGAGGAACCCCATCGCGGGGCTGTAGTCCACGGCCCCATGAGACCGGCGCGCACCCCCGGGGTACGGTCCCCCGGGGGTGCACGTCTATACGTCCGAGGCGTGCGCGCCCTGTTTAGGGGCGCGGGGCTGTGTCAATTTGCGGCTCCGCCGCGGGGCGCGACCAGCCCCCACCGTCCCGCAGACAAATCACCGCGCTCACGCCGTAGGCCATGGCACCTGAGGCGACCGGTAGAAGCTGATCCCCAACGCCTCCCACCGCTCAGCCTGCGCAGCAAGCCGCACCTTGTAGCCCTCCCAGTCATGCGTGGACGCCGGCGACCACCCCAGCTCGGCCACGCCCGCCAGCCTCGGGAACGCCATGTACTCGATGTCGGCGGACTTGGTGATCGTCTCGGACCACAGCGGCGCCTCGACACCCCGGACCGCCGAAGAAGGCACTCCCGGAAGGTAGTTACCGGGATCCCAGTCGTACGACCGCTTCACCTCCACCAGACCGGCCCAGTCCAGCCCCAGCGGAGTGTCCGCCGTGTACTTCATGTCGAGGTAGATCCGGTCGGCCGGAGACAGCACGATCCCCGTCCCGTTCTGCGCGGCCTTGGCGACCTGCGCCTTCTCCTCGGCACTCGTGTCGTCCAGTCCCCAGTACTGCGCCAACGCCCCCCGCGAGGGGGTCGCCCCGGTCAGCTGATGCCAACCGACCACCGTCTTGCCGTACTTGGCGACGAGGGGCTGCACCCGGTCCATGAACGTGACGTAGTCCTCGTGGCTGGTGGAGTGCGCCTCGTCGCCGCCGATGTGCAGGTACTTGCCCGGCGTCAGCGCGGCCAGCTCCCGGATCACGTCGTCCACGAAGTCGTACGTGATGTCCTTGCCGACGCACAGCGAGCTGAAGCCGACCTCGGTGCCGGTGTAGAGCGGGGGCGCGACGCCGTCGCAGTTCAGCTCGGCGTACGAGGCGAGGGCGGCGTTGGTGTGGCCGGGCATGTCGATCTCGGGGACGACCTCCAGGTAGCGGGAGGACGCGTACCGGACGATCTCCTTATAGTCGGCCTTGGTGTAGTAGCCGCCGGGGCCGCCGCCGACCTGGGTCGAGCCGCCGTAGGTCGCGAGGCGCGGCCAGGAGTCGATGGCGATGCGCCAGCCCTGGTCGTCGCTGAGGTGCAGATGCAGCTTGTTGATCTTGTACAGGGCGAGCTGGTCGATATAGCGCTTGACCTGGTCGACGGTGAAGAAGTGCCGGGACACGTCGAGCATCGCGCCGCGCCAGCCGTAGCGCGGGGTGTCCTTGACGGTGCCGCCCGCGACCAGCCAGGGGCCGGGCTGGACGGAGTCCTTCTCGACGGCCGCCGGGAGCAGCTGGCGCAGGGTCTGGACGCCGTGGAAGAGGCCGGCGGGCTTGGCCGCGGTGATGGTGACGCCCTTGCGGCCGCTGTCGAGGCGGTAGCCCTCGACGCCGTACGGGCCCTTGGCCAGGCGCAGTTGGATGCCGCCGGCGCCGTGGGCGGTGACGGGGAGGCGGTAGCCGGTGGAGGGGCGCAGGACGGTCGCGAGGTACTCGCCGACGCGGCGGGTCTCACGGGAGTCGTCGACGCGGATGCGGGTGTCGCGGGTGATCCGGTAGGGGGATCCGCTCGGGGCGACCGACGCGGGCGCGGGGACCACGCGGTCGAGCGGGGTGGGCGATGCCGCCTGGGCGGGAGCGGCCCCGGTCACGGAGACGCCCATCGCGACCAGCAGCAGGGAACCGAGCAGGCGAAGCGTTCTGTGGTGCGGTCTGACACGGCCATCTCTCACAAGCGTGTCCCTTCCATGAGCCGTTGAGCCCCAAGAGGTCTGGACCACTCTCTCGTGAGACTGGTGGAACAATCCACCCCATGGCGGAAATCCTCCAGAAGGACGGCACGTGGGTCTTCGACGGCGACGCCCTGCGGCTGACTCCCGGGCGCGACAAGAACGTCAGCCTGTTCCGCAAGACGCTGGGTGAACTGGTCGTCCCCCTGGAGGCGTTGGCGGGGGTCTCCTTCGAGCAGGGCAGGAAGGCCGGGCGGCTGCGGCTGCGCCTGCGCGACGGCGCCGACCCGCTGCTGCACGCCACGGGCGGCCGGCTCACCGAGCCCAACGACCCGTACCAGCTGATCGTCGAGTCCGACCGCTACGGCGTCGCCGCGTACTTCGTGGACGAGGTGCGAGGCGCACTGCTGCTGGACCAGGTACCGGGCGACCCGGTCGACGCGTACCTGGTGCCGGGCCCCTCCGTCCCCCTGTCGGTCTCCGCCGGGGACGGCACCGCGAGCTTCGACGGCGAGCACATCCGCCTGGAGTGGAACTGGAAGACGGAGGACGCCAAGGCAGCCGCCGGCAGCCGCTCCCTCCCGCTCACCGACATCGTGGCGGTGGAGTGGCATCCGGCGGCGGGCCTGGAGAACGGCCACCTCCGCTTCACCGTCAGGAACGCGCCCACCAAGGCCCCGCCCAAGTACGACCCGAACTCGGTCGAGCTGTGGGGCTTCAAGAAGGACCCCCTGATGGCCCTGGTCGCGGCGGCGGTCCAGGCCCGCCTGCCGCACCCGGCCGGGCCGGGCGCCGCGGACGTACCGGACGCGCGACCGGAGCTGCCTTCCCCTCCGGTCGCGTCCGCCGAGGACGACCACGACGCCCTCCTGCGCCGCCTGCGCGAACTCGGCGAACTCCGTCGCACGGGCGTGCTGACGGACGAGGAGTTCACGCTGGCCAAGCAGGCGGTTCTCAAACGGATGTAGCGCCGATGAAAGGCCCGCTCACCCCTACTTCGCCCGGCGCGCCACCCTGAAGTGGTCGATACGGTCACCGGTCTCGGCGATGCCCGACACGACCAGCTTGGCGTAGCGCCCGCGCGCCGCGGGCTCGACGTCCACCCGCAGGAACGAGTAGTTCAGGTAGCGCACGCGCGACCAGGTGACTGTCTCGTTCTGCTTGCCGTCCTTGAGGTTGACGAAGGAGGCCACGGAGTCCTGCTCGTTCTCGTGCCCCTCGTAGGAGTCCGGTGCGGTGAACGCGTAGAGGCTACGGCCGGCCGCGCCCGCGGTGACGTAGACGACCCCCTCGGTCTCGGGGTAGGCCGTGCCGCCGATCGGCAGCTTCTTGGTGACCTCGTTGCCCTTGATCACGTCCGTGCGCTCGTACTGGTGGTTGTGGCCGTTGATGACGAGGTCCACCTGGTACTTCTCGAACAGCGGCACCCACTCCTGGCGCACACCCCCCTCCGAGGCGTGCGCGGTGGAGGTGCAGTACGCGCAGTGGTGGAAGAACACGACGACGAAGTCGATGTCGCGGGCGGCCCGGAACTTCTTCAGCTGCGCCTCGAACCACTTGGTCTGCGTGCCGCCGGAGATGCCGAGGTTGGCGGGGATCTCGTACGACACGTCGTTCGGGTCGAGCGAGATGATCGCGGTGTTGCCGTGGACGAAGGAGTACACGCCCGGCAGGTTCTTCCGGTCCGGCCCGTTGTCGGGGAGCGTGAAGCGGGCCTCCTCGCCGCCGTAGCCGCCCGGCGAGTACCAGGCCTCCATGTCGTGGTTGCCGTACGACACCATCCACGGCACGGACTTGGCGACCGACTCGGTCTGGGCCAGGAACTGGTCCCAGGTGCGCGAGTCGAAGCCGGTGTCGGCGGTCTTGCCCGCGCCGGACGGGTCCGCGTAGGCGATGTCGCCCGCGTGCAGGTGGAAGGCCGGGTTCTGGCCCAGGATCAGGCTGTCGTTGGCCAGGCCGTGGTAGCTGACGCCCTGGTCGCCGAAGGCCGTGAAGGTGAACGGCGCCTTGTGCGCGGGGGCGGTGGTGAAGGTGCCGAGGGTGCCCAGGAGGTGCGGCTCGGCGGGGTCGAAGCCCTGGTGGCCGACGCCGTAGTAGTACGTCCGGCCGGGCTTGAGGTGGGCCAGCTTGGCATGGACGTAGTACTGCGTGTGGTCGGCACTCGCCCCGACGCCGGCCGGCGTGTAGAGGGTGCGGACCTCGGCCTCGATCTTGCGGGAGAGGTCCCAGGGGTGGGCGCCGATCCGGATGAACGGCTTCTTCACGGCGACGGGGACC
The DNA here is from genome assembly GCF_900103585.1 of Streptomyces sp. cf386. Taxonomy (GTDB): domain Bacteria; phylum Actinomycetota; class Actinomycetes; order Streptomycetales; family Streptomycetaceae; genus Streptomyces. The sequence continues at coordinate 140,109 of NZ_FNHV01000010.1, read as the reverse complement.
TGCCACGAGACGGTCATCTCGGTGCGCGCGTCGTTGCCGTAGGCGAGGTGGCGGCCGAAGGGGGCGACGAGGGCGCCGTCGACGGTCTCGGTACGCGGCGCCGTCTGTGTGGGTACGGCGGCCTGTGCGGTGGCGCCCGGCACGAAGGCGCCACCCGTGACGGCGCCGAGCGTGACGGCGCCGCCTCTGATCATGTTGCGCCGGGAGAACTTGGCGCGCAGGTACTCGTGCTGCTCGGCCATGCTCATGCGCTCGGCGAGCTGCTCGGGTACTCCCATACGAGGAATGTCCATGGCGCCACAAGTTGGTCGCCGCAGACATCCCCCCGCGGAACAACCGCCCAACGAACACCCATGGCTGTTCCATAACTGTCCCAAAGGCCTCTGACACCCTCTTGCCCGAAATCGGGCAGGATTCTTGCGAACCGGTCCCCCATACCCCAGGATCTACCGAGTGCACGACGACCTTGTTGATCACCTGACCCGCAGCACGCCCCTCCAGCGGGGCGAGGCGCTGCGGGTGATCCAGGACGTGCTCGCCTACTTCGACGAGACGACCGAGGAGTTCGTCCGTCGCCGCCACCGCGAGCTCCAGGCCCAGGGCCTGGTGAACGCGACGATCTTCGAACGGATCGAGGCGGACCTGAAATACCGGGCAGTGGCCCCACCGGAGCTCACGCTCCGCCAGCTGCGCCGGATCGTCTACGGCTAGGGATACCTATATATATGTGCGGAATCGTCGGATACATCGGGAAGCGTGACGTAGCACCCCTGCTGCTGGAGGGCCTCCAGCGCCTGGAGTACCGCGGCTACGACTCGGCGGGCATCGCCGTCACCTCCCCGAAGGCGGCGGGCCTGAAGACGGTCAAGGCCAAGGGCCGGGTCCGTGACCTGGAGGCCAAGGTCCCGGCGCGCTTCAAGGGCACCATCGGCATCGCCCACACCCGCTGGGCCACCCACGGCGCCCCCTCCGACCTGAACGCCCACCCGCACCTGGACGCCGAGGGCAAGGTCGCCGTCGTCCACAACGGCATCATCGACAACGCCTCCGACCTGCGCCGCAAGCTGGAGGCGGACGGCGTCGAGTTCCTCTCCGAGACCGACACCGAGGTCCTCGTCCACCTCATCGCCCGCTCGCAGGCGGAGAAGCTGGAGGACAAGGTCCGCGAGACCCTGCGCCTCATCGAGGGCACGTACGGCATCGCCGTACTGCACGCCGACTACCCGGACCGCATCGTCGTCGCCCGCAACGGCTCCCCGGTCGTCCTCGGCATCGGCGAGAAGGAGATGTTCGTCGCCTCGGACATCGCGGCCCTGGTCGCCCACACCCGGCAGATAGTGACGCTGGACGACGGCGAGATGGCCACCCTGAAGGCCGACGACTTCCGCACGTACACGACGGAAGGCACCCGTACGACCGCCGAGCCGACCACCGTGGAGTGGGAGGCCGCGTCGTACGACATGGGCGGCCACGACACCTACATGCACAAGGAGATCCACGAGCAGGCCGACGCCGTGGACCGCGTCCTGCGCGGCCGCATCGACGACCGCTTCTCCACCGTGCACCTCGGCGGCCTCAACCTGGACGCCCGCGAGGCCCGCCAGATCCGCCGGGTGAAGATCCTCGGCTGCGGCACCTCGTACCACGCGGGCATGATCGGCGCCCAGATGATCGAGGAGCTGGCCCGCATCCCCGCGGACGCCGAGCCCGCCTCGGAGTTCCGCTACCGCAACGCGGTGGTGGACCCCGACACCCTGTACATCGCGGTCTCCCAGTCGGGCGAGACGTACGACGTCCTCGCGGCCGTCCAGGAGCTGAAGCGCAAGGGCGCGCGGGTGCTGGGCGTGGTGAACGTCGTCGGCTCGGCGATCGCCCGCGAGGCGGACGGCGGCGTCTACGTCCACGCCGGCCCCGAGGTCTGCGTGGTCTCCACGAAGTGCTTCACGAACACGACGGTCGCCTTCGCCCTCCTGGCCCTCCACCTGGGCCGCACCCGCGACCTCTCGGTCCGCGACGGCAAGCGGATCATCGAGGGCCTGCGCAAGCTGCCCGCCCAGATCGCCGAGATCATGGAGCAGGAGGCGGAGATCGAGAAGCTGGCCCAGCAGTACGCCGAGGCCCGCTCGATGCTCTTCATCGGCCGCGTCCGGGGCTACCCGGTCGCCCGCGAGGCCTCCCTCAAGCTCAAGGAGGTCTCCTACATCCACGCCGAGGCCTACCCCGCCTCCGAGCTCAAGCACGGCCCGCTGGCCCTCATCGAGCCGGCCCTCCCCACGGTCGCGATCGTCCCCGACGACGACCTCCTGGAGAAGAACCGCGCCGCCATGGAGGAGATCAAGGCCCGCAGCGGCAAGATCCTCGCGGTGGCCCACCAGCCCCAGGAGAAGGCCGACCAGACGATCGTGGTCCCGAAGAACGAGGACGAGCTGGACCCGATCCTGATGGGCATCCCGCTGCAACTCCTCGCCTACCACACGGCGCTGGCGCTCGGCCGGGACATCGACAAGCCGCGCAACCTGGCGAAGTCGGTGACGGTGGAGTAGTCCGGGCGAACGGAATGAGCGGACCCCCACGTGATGCCCCTGATCACGTGGGGGTCCGCTCTGTTCTCCGGAAAACACCTCAGCCGGTGACTTCGATGAAGTCACCGGCTGAAGGGTGAGGGTGAGTGACGGGACTCGAACCCGCGGCATCCTGGACCACAACCAGGTGCTCTACCAGCTGAGCTACACCCACCATGACCGGCTCTGGGTTTCCCCGACCGGCCGAGAAAAAGTGTACAGGGTCCGAAGGGGTGCTCGCGCACAGATTCCGCGGCGCCCCCTGGCACCCTCCTCACACCCCTACTGAGCAGGCAGAACGTGCTTCGCCGCGATCGACTTCGCGGTGTCCGAGTCCGGGCCGGGCTGGGGCACGAAGACGGCCTCGCGGTAGTAACGGAGTTCGGCGATGGACTCGCGGATGTCGGCGAGGGCCCGGTGGTTGCCGTTCTTCTCGGGGCTGTTGAAATACGCGCGCGGGTACCAGCGGCGGGCCAGCTCCTTGATCGAGGAGACGTCGACGATGCGGTAGTGGAGGTAGTCCTCCAGCGTCGGCATGTCGCGCAGCAGGAAGCCGCGGTCGGTGCCGACGGAGTTGCCGCACAGCGGGGCCTTGCCGGGTTCCTTGACATGTTCGCGTACGTACGCCAGGACCTGTTCCTCGGCGTCCGCCAGCGTCGTGCCACCGGCGAGTTCGTCGAGCAGGCCGGATGCGGTGTGCATCTGACGCACCACCTCCGGCATCGTCTCCAGCGCCGAGTCCGGCGGGCGGACGACGATGTCCACGCCCTCGCCGAGGACGTTCAGCTCGGAGTCGGTGACGAGGGCGGCAACCTCGATGAGCGCGTCGTCGGACAGCGAGAGGCCGGTCATCTCGCAGTCGATCCACACCATGCGATCGTTCATGCGACCACCCTAAAGCTGGCGTCGCCATTTGGGATGCCCGGACCTCGTTCTCACAACGCCGGACGGGCTGGGATGCCCGTCCGGCGTCACAAGGTCACGTCACGAGCCGCTGCGCTGCCCCGGCAGACTCGCCCGGCTCGTCGCGTAGGCCTCGCGGCCGTTCTCCGACGACACCGACAGCGACGCGGCCGCGCCGAGGGCGCTCGGCGCCGGTGTGCGGCGGGCCTGGAGCGGGACCGGGCCGCCCTCCGGGTAGGGCGACGGCGGTGGGCCCGGCGGCGTGGGTGGGCCGACGGCGGGCTCCGGGTCCGTCGACCTCTCGGCCTGCGGACGCCGCGCGCGGTACGCCGCCCGGTACGCGGCCGGCGACGAGCCGAGCTGGCGCCGGAAGTGCCCGCGCAGTGCCACCGGCGAGCGGAAGCCGCAGCGGCTCGCGACCTCGTCCACCGAGTAGTCCGACGTCTCCAGCAGGCGCTGAGCCTGGAGCACCCGCTGGGTGATCAGCCACTGCAGCGGTGCGCTGCCGGTCAGCGAGCGGAATCGGCGGTCGAAGGTGCGACGGCTCATGTACGCGCGTGCCGCCAGCGTCTCGACGTCGAACGCCTCGTGGAGGTGCTCCAGCGCCCAGGCGACGACCTCGGCCAGCGGGTCGGCGCCGATCTCCTCCGGTAAAGATCGATCGAGGTAGCGCTCCTGACCGCCGGCTCGGCGCGGGGGGACCACCAGGCGGCGGGCCAGAGCTCCGGCCGCCTCGTTGCCGTGGTCCGTCCGCACGATGTGGAGACAGAGATCGATTCCGGCCGCTGTGCCCGCCGACGTCAGGACGTCACCGTCGTCCACGAAGAGTTCTCGCGGATCCACGTGCACCGACGGATAGCGCTTGGCCAGCGTCGGTGCGTACATCCAGTGCGTCGTCGCGGGGCGGCCGTCCAATAGGCCCGCCGCAGCGAGGACGAAGGCGCCGGTGCACAGCCCGACTATGCGGGCACCTTCCTCATGCGCCCGGCGCAGTGCGTCGAGCGCGTCCTCGGGTGGCGGCGAGGTGATCGAGCGCCAGGCCGGCACGACGACCGTGCCCGCCCGCGAGATCGCCTCCAGGCCATGTGGCGCGGAGAGTTCCAGGCCCCCTGTGGTCCGCAGCGGGCCTTCCTCGCCGCCGCACACCAGAAGGCGGTAGCGCGGCACGCCGGCGTCCTGGCGGTCGATCCCGAACACCGACAGCGGTATGGAACTCTCGAAGATGGGGCCGCCGCTGAACAGCAGCACCGCGACGATCTCCTTGCGGCGTCGCCCGGACAGTTTCCGGGCCGCAGCTTCCGGCGCGGCAGTGGAGTCGTGGCTCATACTGCTAAGCCCCCCTCGGTGGTCGCGGCTCCTCGGTTGTGTCGCTCCTGCACGTTTCCCCTCGGTCCTGCACGAGTCCCCCGCCGTAGACAGTCAAGATCGAATCTACTGTGTCGCGTCGCGCCTCAGTGGCCGGTTCGGCACTCGGCACATTGTCGACTTGGCAACTTGGCGTGAAGCATTCGATCACGAAGCGTTGCACTCACGGGCCGTGCAGGGAAGTGCGCCTTGTCGCAGTGGCCAATCCACGTAGGGTGCGCAGACCCCCTGAGGCCCTTTCCGTGCAGGTGGAACGGGGGTTGGGGGGTGTTCTGGGCAGGGGATGCATGCACGCCAGAAGTTGGCTGAAAAGCAACGTCCGCTAGCGCGGAAACCGGTCAACCGACCGGTGTATTTCCCCCACTGTGACGTCCGCCTCTATGGGCCCCGGTTCCGGTCCTGTGGTGGCGTCCGCGACGCGAGGGCACCGGGCCGGCGCGTTCCTCGTCCTTCATACGCGCCGCATCGTCCCTCATGCGTGCCGCGCCGCGTTCCGATTCGCGCAGCAGCACGCGGCAGACCGCCGTCACGGCCGCGAGACCGAGGGCCGTGCCGGTGGCGCCGGCCAGGGAGGTGCCGTACCAGAGGAGGACCACGGGGACCAGGACACAGCAGAAGACCGCCCACCGGACCACGGTGGCGCTGTCCTCGAAGGTGGTGCGGGGTCCGGTCATGCGCGTGTGCTCCCTGGGCTCCCTGGGGGTGGATCACGGTGATCAACGCCTGTTCGAGCCGTCGGTCACTGGTCCGGGCCATGCCGGGCAAGTGAATCCTGTGCAAACCGCCTGTACACCGCAGCAACCATTGCGTTACGGGCGTCCCCTCGTGCATGCTCCCTGGAACCCGCACCGACCGTGAGCGGGGATCTGGGCTAAGGAGGCGTGCCGCCGTACCCTTGGGGTATGGGGTTGGGAAGACCATTCCCGGACACAGCTCCGCCGCACACTGCTGCATCCGTCAACGAGCTCCGCTCGCGGGCCCACCCATAAAAGGATCACTTCGCCGAGACAGCCATGGCCGGTCACGAATTCTTCGAACCAGCGGACCGCAAGCGGCCCGTCGCCGACCCCACGGCGGCCGAGCCCCTGGCGGCGGAAGAGCCACGCCACTCCTGCGACCCCGCCTTCAAGCACGGCGTCGTAGTCGGCTTCGACGGCTCCACCTCCAGCGAGCGCGCCCTCGCGTACTCCATCGGCATGGCCCATCGCTCCGGGTCGGGCCTGATCATCGTCCACGTCGCCAACCGGCTGCCCACGACGGTGTGGGCCGGCTGCGAGCCACCGGTCTTCGTCGACGTGCCGGACCACCGCACCGAGGTGCTCGGCCTCGAACTCGCCTGCGCCGACTATCTCGCCGAGGTGCCCTGGATCCTCGTCGAGCGCGGCGGCGACATCTGCCACGAACTCGAAGAGGTCGGGCGGGAGTACGAGGCGGACGCGATCGTCGTCGGCTCCACGCACGGCATCGTCGGCCGGATCTTCGGCTCCGTCGCCGGGCGGCTCGCCAAGCGCGCGAAGCGCCCCGTCGTTGTCATTCCGTAACTCACCGTTGTCCCAGGTGAGATGAGCCGTTCGAGACGTCGGCCTCCTTTTTGCGATGTGTGAATTTACTCGCGCGTAGAGGTGTTTGTGCCTTTGTGAAGGGCATATACCGGTCACCGCACAACTGCACATGCATGAAGGGAGCCCGCCGTGGACAACGACGTCTCTGCGGGAAGCGGAACTACTACCGTGGTCGGCCGACTCGCCCTGGGCATCACCCTGTTGGCCTTCGGGCTGGGGTACACCGATGTGATCAACGGCGTGTCGGCTGCTGACGCCGTATCAGTCGCCCAGTATGTGGGCGGCATAGCCCTCTTCGTCGCCGGCCTGATGGCCCTGCGAGACCGTGACAGCGCGAACGGAACCGCGTTCGTGGTGCTCGGTGCACTCTGGTTCACGTGGGCCGTTTCGGCCGACGCGGCCGTCTCCGCCAATGCGGCCGGGTTGTTCCTGCTGCTGTTCGCCCTGGTGGCGCTGTCCCTCACCCTCGCCGGTGGCGACCAGCTCGGCCAGGGCGCGTACGGGCTGTTCTTCGTGTCCCTGCTCCTCATGGCGATCGCCTCCTTCGCCGACAACGACGGGCTCACCAAGGTGGGCGGCTGGTTCGCCGTTGCCGCGGGTGCGGTCGCCTGGTACGCCGCGACCGCGGCGCTGGCCCACTGGCCGACCGCCCTTCCGCGACGCGCTGCCGGCCGGGGGGTGACGGCCACCGGCTAACTGGCAGCCGACGCCGGGGTATTGGGCGACCCCGGCGATCAGAACGGACCCCCCGTGACCGGTGGCATCACGTGGGGGTCCGGCTCTGTTTATTGCGCCTAAACCGGCGCCGCTCTCGCGGATGTGGTTGCTCGCCGTGGGGGTTGCTCAATTGTCGCTTCGGCGGTCGGGGGGGATTCCTGCTCCACCGTCAGTGACTTTGCGAGGCGAGCAGAGCGCGGGTGCCCGGGGCGCAGCTCTCCGTCAGTTCCGTGAGTTCGGCCGCCGGCAGCCGCCGGGCGGAGCCGCGTCGGCTGTGGTCGAGCAGGGCGGAGGCGGTGCGCAGCCAATCGGGCCGGGGAGCGACGCCGATGTACTCGGCCAAGCGGGTGAGTTCGTCGGTCGGCTTGTCGAGGAGGTCCTCGTAGGAGAGTGTGGTGCGCCGGTCGGCGGGCAGCCGGGTGAGGAACTCCGCGCCATCGGTGACGAGTTCGGACCACAGGGCGCCGAAGCGGCGCAGCGGGATGTCCCGGTCGCGGACGAGGGCCGGGTCGAAGCGGTCGTCGAGCAGCGGGGAGAGATCGGCGGGGAGCGCGCGCACGTGCTCGGGGGTCAGGTCGGCGAAGCTGTCGATGCCGGCTCGTTCCTTGATCTCGCGCAGCAGCAGGATCGTGCGGTATCCGGGATGACGGCTCATGGACAGGGCACAGTCCGGTCCGTCCCTGAACATGTGCACGAACCTCGCGTCCGGGAAGGTGTCCCGTAGCCCTGGTGCCCAGCCGGTCGAGTAGCCGGACCGCTCCACGACGGCGGTCCGTGCGAACCGCGTACAGAGCAGGCCGAACAGCGCTCGGTGGTGCTCGGCGGCGGTGCGCTCGGGCCACCGGACCACTGCCGCGCCGAGCTCGTCGAGAAGCCCGTCCGGGTCGTCGGTGAGGTGGGGCAGCACCATCAGGGAGAGCGCGGGGATTCCGGTGGTCTCCGTCGCGTACCTGCCGGGGCGGCGTGTGTACAGGAATTCCGGGAGCGGCAGATCGCTGCGGATCATCCGCTCGAAGTGCGGGGCGGGCCGGTGGAGCAGCTGCCAGAACTCCTCGCCGGTCAGCGTCCCTTCGGGGAAGGCGGCGTCGCCCACGGAGGCCATGAACTCGTTGAGGCTCAGTACGTCCGGGTGGGCGTTGAGGATGCGGGACAGCGCGGTCGAGCCGCTACGTCCCGTACCGATGACGAAGGTCAAGGAACGCATGGTCACCCTCCGCAGTCCGCGCCGGTCGCGTCTGTGGGGCCATTCGCCCCGTGTGCTGTCTTACCCTGCCCCGCCCCGTGGGCCGCGTACCGTCGCGCCCGTGCGGGCAAGCGAGCGAAGGGTGGTCCGAGCACGAGGTCGTGCGAGACGGTGTCCGGCTCGTCTGCCGGGACTGGGGCGGGCCGGGGCAGCCCGTCGTGCTGCTGCACGGCCTGGCCGGTCACGCGGGTGAATGGGACGCGGCGGCACGGCACTTGAGCCCCCGGTACCGGGTCGTCGCGGTCGACCAGCGCGGGCACGGCGCCAGTGAGCGCCACCCGCGGGACGTCTCGCGCGCCGCCTACGTCGCCGATGTCGTCGCCGTCGTCGAACGGCTGGGGCTTCGGCGCCCGGTCCTCGTCGGCCAGTCGCTGGGCGGGCACACGGCCATGCTCACCGCGCCGCACATCCCGACCTCGTCCGCGCCCTCGTGCTCGTCGAGGCCGGACCGGGCGGCCCGAACCCCGACGTCCCCGCGGACATCGGCGCATGGCTCGACTCGTGGCCGGTGCCGTTCCCCTCACGCGAGGCGGCAGCCGCGTTCCTCGGCGGCGGGCCGGTCGGCGCGGGCTGGGCGGCCGGGCTGGAGGAACGCGCGGACGGATGGTGGCCGCGCTTCGACCGGGACGTGATGGTCCGCTCGCTGGCGGAGAACGCCCGGCGTTCGTTCCGCGATGAGTGGGGGCAGGTCGTGTGCCCCACCCTGGTCGTGCCGGCACAGTCCAGCTTCATTCCCGCGCGGGAAGCCGACGAGATGCTCCGGCAGCGACCCGACACCCTGGCCCTGAGCATCCCCGGCACCGGGCACGACCTGCACCTGGAGCAGCCTGGAATCCTGCACGCCGCGCTCGCGGAGTTCCTGCAGAACTCGCCTGAGGAGGAACGTGATCACTCGAAAGCCGCCCGGCGCGCACGCCTGGCTGCTTCATGAGCCACCGCAGCCGCGTCGAACTCCCCAAGCGCGCCACGCGCAGCCAGGTCCTCGGCTGGTCGCTTGATGCACGCGACGTAGTCCCTCAGGGCCGCGTTCACCGCTTCCTTCTTCGCGGTAGATCCCTTGAGACGCATCGCCTCGGCGAGCGCCTCGTCATCCAGATCGATCTTGGTGACAGTCATGCCGCCCACCTCCACGTCGGTGACCCTCCATGTCGGTGACGTTGATGAAGGGCATCCATCGCCAACAACCAGCCCTGCCCTCAGGACGAAGTCCTGATCACCAACTCCGTCGGCAGCACCATCTGCGGCCTCTCCAGCCCCCGCGACACCGCCGGCCTGCGGTCCGCGATCTCGGTGAGGAGGAGGTCCAGCATCCGGCGGCCCATCTCCTCGATGGGCTGGCGGACGCTGGTGAGGGGCGGTTCCATGTGGCGGGCGATGGCCGAGTCGTCGTACCCGACGAGGGCCACGTCGTCGGGGATACGGCGGCCCGCCTCGCGCAGCACCTGGCGGGCGCCCGCCGCCGTCACGTCCGATGCCGCGAAGACCGCGTCCAGGTCGGGGCAGCGTGAGAGAAGGGCCTTCATGGCCGCGGCGCCGCCCTCCTCCGTGAAGTCGCCGGGCTCGATCAGCCGCTCGTCCGCCTCGTGCCCCGCGTCGCGCAGGGCGTCGCGGTAGCCGTCGACGCGGCGTTGGGCGCCGTAGACGTCGAGGCGGCCGGTGATGTGGGCGATCCGGGTGCGGCCGCGGGCCAGCAGGTGCTCGGTGGCCGAGCGGCCGCCGCCGTAGTTGTCCGAGTCGACGGAGGTGAGGGTCTCCGCCGCCGAGCGGGGGCCGCTGATCACCGCCGGGATCTCCAGCTGGGCCAGCAGGTCCGGCAGGGGGTCGTCGGCGTGGACCGAGACCAGGAGCACGCCGTCCACGCGGTGCGCCGCCAGGTACTGGGCGAGCCTGCGCCGCTCCCGGTCGCTGCCCGCGAAGATCAGCAGCAGCTGCATCTCGGTTTCGGCGAGCTCGGCGCCCACGCCCTTGAGCATGTCCGAGAAATACGGCTCCGCGAAGAAACGCGTCTCCGGCTCCGGGACGACCAGCGCGATCGCGTCCGTGCGGTTCGCCGCCAGGGCCCGGGCGGCCGTGTTGGGGACGTAGCCGAGCTCCGCCACCGCCGCTTCCACCGCCGCGCGGGTCGCGTCGCTGACCCGGGGCGAACCGTTGATCACCCGGGAGACGGTGCCGCGGCCGACGCCCGCGCGTGCCGCCACCTCTTCGAGGGTGGGTCGGCCGCCGCTCCGGCCCCGCGCTCCGTGGGTTGCCATGGGCTCCGCCTTCCCGCCGTTGTCTCTGTGCTGGCCTGGAATTTAACAGTCCCGCCAGGGAGAGTGACCGTCGCTGGGGACTGCCGCCCCCAGGCCCCCGCTTCGGCCCCGAAAGGGCCCTTCCTCAAACTCCCCCACTCTCGACTTCGCTCGAGCGGGGGGACCCCCACACGGGCTGAGTGGGTCCAGTTAACGGCCCGATAACTGAACGCAGAACTCCGCGTCGACTCCCTTGACACCCCCGCTCGGACCGACGAACCTTCAACACATCACCTGTGGGAGCGCTCCCACAGTACCTGACACATACACATCCCGCACGTTCCCCGCCCGAGCCGCAGCGATGCAAGATGACGTTTCAACGGGCCCAACAATGCCGTTGGCCGGGGGGTCGGCACGTCAGGCAACAGGAGGACGCAATGCGCACGAGTACCCGCGGGTTCCGCAGGCTGATGGCCCTCGCGGCTGCGGCCGCGCTGACGACAGGGCTGCTCGCCGGCTGCGCCGAGGACTCGGACGACGGCTCCGGGAACGAGGGCGGCGGCAACGGCGGGGGTGGCAAGACCACGCTCACCGTCGGCACCTTCGGCACTTTCGGCTACAAGCAGGCCGGCCTCTACGACGAGTACATGAAGCTCAACCCCGACATCACCATCAAGGAGAACGTCACCACCCGGACCGACGTCTACTGGCCCAAGGTCCTCACCCGCCTCCAGGCCGGCTCCGGTGCCGACGACATCCAGGCGATCGAGGTCATGAACATCACCGAGGCCGTCCAGACGCAGGCCGACAAGTTCGTCGACCTCGGCAAGGAGGTCGACAAGTCCCAGTGGCTGGACTGGAAGAACGCCCAGGCCACCACCAAGGACGGCAAGCTGATCGGCCTCGGCACCGATGTCGGCCCGATGGCGATCTGCTACCGCAAGGACCTGTTCGAGAAGGCCGGCCTGGAGACCGACCGCACCAAGCTCGCCGCGCAGTGGAAGGGCGACTGGGGCAAGTACGTCGACCTCGGCAAGCAGTACATGGAGAAGGCGCCCGACGGCACCAAGTTCGTGGACTCGGCCTCCTCGGTCTACAACGCGGCCCTCGGCGGCGGGACCGAGCGCTACTACAAGGACGACGGCACCGTCGACTGGGACAAGTCGGAGGGCGTGAAGAACGCCTGGGACGTCGCCATGGACGTGGCGACCAGCGACATGTCGGCGAAGCTGAAGCAGTTCGACAAGCCGTGGGACCAGGGCTACGCCAACGGCACCTTCGCCACGGTGGCCTGCCCGGCCTGGATGATCGGCTACATCCTGGAGAAGTCCGGTGACTCGGGCAAGGGCAAGTGGGACGTGGCGGCGGCGCCGACCGCGGCCAACTGGGGCGGTTCGTTCATCGGCGTGCCGACGGCGGGCAAGAACCAGAAGGAGGCCATCAAGCTGGCGAAGTGGCTGACCGCGCCCGAGCAGCAGGCGAAGGTCTTCGCCAAGCAGGCCAGCTTCCCCTCGACCCCGTCGGCGTACTCGACGCTGAAGCCGGCGGCCGCCACCACGGAGTACTTCTCCAACGCACCGATCACGGAGATCTTCTCGGCCTCCGCCGAGACCATCCCGTCCCAGTACTTCGGCATCAAGGACCAGGCGATCAACACCGCGCTGACCGACGTCGGCATCCTCCAGGTCGAGCAGAAGGGCAAGTCCCCTGAAGAGGGCTGGGACGCCGCGTCCGAGGAGATCAAGGACGTGCTCGGCCAGTGAGCAGCTCCAAAGAGGCCCTCGCGCACCCCGCGTCGAGCGCCGACGCCGCGCCCGGTGACCAGCCGGGCGCGGCCGGCCGCGCGCACGGTCGCGGTACGCCGCCGCCGGGGAACAGCTCCTGGCGCAGCCGGCTGTACCGCTGGGACATGAAGGCGTCGCCGTACGCGTTCATCGCCCCCTTCTTCATCGTGTTCGGGGCGTTCTCGCTCGTCCCGCTGCTCTATACGGCCTGGTACTCGCTGCACAACGTGCAGCTGGCCAACCTGGACGGCCAGACCTGGACCGGCCTGGACAACTACCAGAACCTGCTGTCCTCGGACTTCTTCTGGAACGCGCTGTGGAACACCTTCACCATCGGCGTGATCTCCACGGTCCCGCAGCTGGTGATGGCGATCGGCCTGGCGCATCTGCTCAACTACAAGCTGCGCGGCTCGACCGTGTGGCGGGTCGTGATGCTCACCCCGTACGCCACCTCGGTGGCGGCGGCGACGCTGGTGTTCGTGCTGCTGTACTCCTGGGACGGCGGCATGATCAACTGGCTGCTGGAGTTCGTCGGTATCGACCCGGTCAACTGGCGTGAGTCCGACTGGGGTTCGCAGTTCGCGGTCTCGTCGATCGTGATCTGGCGGTGGACCGGCTACAACGCGCTGATCTACCTCGCCGCCATGCAGGCCATCCCCACCGACCTGTACGAGTCGGCGGCCATCGACGGCGCCAACCGCTGGCAGCAGTTCCTCCATGTGACGATCCCGCAGCTGCGGCCGACGATCCTGTTCACGGTCGTCGTCTCGACGATCGGCGCGACGCAGCTCTTCGGTGAGCCCCTGCTGTTCGGCGGGGTGAGCGGTTCGAAGGGCGGTTCCGAGCACCAGTACCAGACGCTCGGTCTGTACATGTACGACCAGGGCTGGATCATCGGCAACCTCGGCAAGGCGTCCGCGATCGCCTGGTCGATGTTCCTGATCCTGCTGATCGTCGCCGTGATCCAACTGCTGGTGTCCCGACGGCTGAGGAAGTCCCAATGAGCACAAGTGAACTGACGGCTCCTCAGGCGAAGACCGAACCCGGGAAGCCCAAGCGCGAGCGCCCCCGGGTGATGGGCGCGGGCAAGCAGCTGCACGCCGGCCCGCTCACCTATGTCGTGCTGTCCGTCTTCGCGCTGGTCTCGCTGGCCCCGCTGGTGTGGACGGCGATCGCCGCCTCGCGCACGGACCGGCGGCTGGCGGAGACGCCGCCGCCGCTGTGGTTCGGCGGGAACCTGTTCAAGAACATGGACCGGGCGTGGGAGGAGGCCGGGCTCGGAAAGGCGATGTTCAACACCATGTTCGTCGCGGGCACGATCACCGTCAGCACGGTGCTGTTCGCCACGCTGGCCGGTTTCGCCTTCGCCAAGCTCCGCTTCCGGTTCTCCGGCGTCCTGCTGCTGCTGACGATCGGCACGATGATGATCCCGCCGCAGCTGGCGGTCGTACCGCTGTATCTGTGGATGGCGGACCTCGGCTGGTCGAACCAGCTCCAGACGGTCATCCTGCCGACGCTGTGCACGGCCTTCGGTACGTTCTTCATGCGGCAGTACCTGGTGCAGGCGCTGCCGAGCGAGCTCATAGAGGCGGCGCGGGTGGACGGCGCGAGCAGTCTGCGGGTGGTGTGGCACGTGGTCTTCCCGGCCGCCCGGCCCGCGATGGCCGTACTCGGCCTGCTGACCTTCGTGTTCGCCTGGAACGACTTCCTGTGGCCGATCATCGCCCTGAACCAGGAGAACCCGACCGTGCAGGTCGCCCTGAACTCGCTGGGCACCGGTTACGTCCCCGACCAAGCGGTGATCATGGCGGGCGCCCTGCTCGGCACGTTGCCGCTGCTGATCGCGTTTCTGCTGTTCGGGAAGCAGATCGTGGGCGGCATCATGCAGGGCGCGATCAAGGGCTGACGCAACTGGCCTTCCTCTCCTCCGTTTTCGAGTCCTCCGTTTGACTCCTCCGTTTGACCTCCAGGGGCCGCGCCACCGCCGCCTCGGCCCCTGGAGGCCCTCCCCCCTCTCCCCTCCTACCCCCCGTACCCGTCGGTCTCCACGACCTCCAATGGGAGCGCTTCCATGCCTGAGCCCATGTCCTCCGTGTCCTTTCCCCCCGCCTTCCTCTGGGGTGCCGCGACGTCCGCGTACCAGATCGAGGGAGCGGTGCGGGAGGGCGGCCGTACGCCGTCCATCTGGGACACCTTCAGCCATACGCCGGGCCGGACGGCCGGCGGCGAGCACGGTGACATCGCTGTCGACCACTACCACCGCTACCGGGACGACGTGGCGCTGATGGCCGACCTCGGTCTGGGCGCGTACCGCTTCTCGATCTCCTGGTCGCGCGTCCAGCCCACGGGCCGGGGTCCGGCGGTGCAGGTGGGGCTGGACTTCTACCGCCGCCTGGTCGACGAGCTGCTCGCCGCGGGGATCAAGCCCGCCGTCACCCTCTACCACTGGGACCTGCCGCAGGAGCTGGAGGACGCGGGCGGCTGGCCGGAGCGCGACACTGCGTACCGGTTCGCCGAGTACGCGCAGATCGTCGGCGAGGCGCTCGGCGACCGCGTGGAGCAGTGGATCACGCTCAACGAGCCGTGGTGCAGCGCGTTCCTCGGCTACGGCTCGGGCGTGCACGCACCGGGCCGCACCGAGCCGGCGGCCTCGCTGCGGGCGGCACACCATCTCAACCTGGCGCACGGGCTGGGCACTTCGGCCCTGCGCTCGGTGATGCCGGCCCGCAACTCGGTGGCGCTCAGCCTCAACTCCGCGACGGTACGGCCGGTGTCGCAGGACCCCGCGGACCTGGCGGCGGCCCGGAAGATCGACGACCTGGCCAACGGCGTCTTCCACGGGCCGATCCTGCACGGGGCGTACCCGGAGTCGCTGTTCGCGGCGACGGAGCTGGTGACTGACTGGTCGTACGTCCAGGACGGCGACCTGACCGCGATCAACCAGCCGTTGGACGCGCTGGGCCTGAACTACTACACCCCGGCACTGGTCTCGGCCGCGGAGACCGAGCTGACCGGCCCGCGCGCCGACGGCCACGGGGCGAGCGAGCACACCCCCTGGCCGGGTGCGGACGACGTCGCCTTCCACCAGACGCCCGGCGAACGAACCGAGATGGGCTGGACGATCGACCCGACGGGCCTGCACGACCTGATCATGCGCTACTCCCGGGAGGCACCGGGTCTCCCCCTCTACATCACCGAGAACGGCGCGGCGTACGACGACAAGCCGGACCCCGACGGCCGCGTCCACGACCCGGAGCGCATCGCCTACCTGCACGGCCACCTCACGGCGGTCCGCCGCGCGATCGCCGACGGCGCCGATGTCCGGGGCTACTACCTGTGGTCCCTGATGGACAACTTCGAGTGGGCGTACGGCTACGAGAAGCGGTTCGGGGCGGTGTACGTCGACTACTCGACGCTCGTACGGACGCCGAAGTCGAGTGCGTACTGGTACGGGAAGGCGGCTCGGACAGGGGCGTTGCCGGGGGTGGAGGAGGAGATCTAGGGGCCGGGCGACGGGGGCGTGGCATGTGGAGGGGATGTGCCACGCCCCGGCGGCCGAGCCGTTACGTGCCTCGCAGCCCGTCCGTGATCGCCCTCCCCGTCGCCGCGGCGGTGAGGTACGGCCGGACGTCGTGTGCCTTGGCGCCGTTGTGCACCAGGGTGTCGGTCACCCGGGCACCGAAGTGCGGAGCCAGTTCCTTGGCGAGCGCCACGACATCGCCCCGGTCCGCGATGTTGCTCCAACGGCTCACCGGGGCGGGCCACCGCGCACGTCCCTGCATGGGCTTCGGCAGCAGGCGGTCGAAGACGAGGCGCGGTACCGCGAGCGGGGAGCCGAGGGTGACGAGGGTGAGGTCGGGCCAGTCCGGGCGGGCGCACAGGGCCTCGTAGGCCACCACCGTGCCGAGCGAGTGGGCCACGATCACCTCCGTGCTCGCGGTCACCGCGGAGGCGAAGCGGTCCTGGATCCGTGCGCGCAGCTCCGGCTCGGTGAAGTAGCGGCGGACCTGTCGCACACTGTGGATCATCAGCCGTTCGCTCACTCCGGCGAAGAAGGCGGAGTGGCTCAGCGCGTTGAGTGCCCGCTGCACGACGTCCGGGGTGCGCATGCGCGCGGCTGCCTCCGGTCCCGGGACCCGGCTCTCCGCGCGAGCCGCCGTCTCCCACCACTGGAGGATCAGGTCGCGTTCCAGGCCCTCCTCGACGTCACCGGCGTCGAGTTCGGGAATGCCGAGTCCGCGGTGGCCGGGCGGGCGGAACAAGTCTCCGTAGAACGCCATGGCCACGTCGTCGGGGGCGAGGCGGGGCCCGTCGGCCAGGGCCACGCCGTCACACAGGGCGGGGTACCAGTCGGCGAGCAACGTCTGGCCGCCTCTGAACTGCTGGGCGATGCCGTGGACGAGGACGACACGGGTCACGACGTATTCCCCCGCTCTCTGCCGGACTTGGTCAGGTGGATGCCGAGCACGACTGCGCCCATGTACGTCGCCACGCAGACCCGGTCCCCGCCCACGGCCACATCCGCGACGCTGCTGCCGATGTCGAGCTCCGCCGACCAGGTGGGGGACTCCATGTCCCACACCCGCACAACGCCGTAGCCGTCGGCGGCGATCAGGGCCTGCGTTCCGTGGATTTCCGCGACTCGGAGGGCACGGACGGCTGAGGGGAACGGCTCCAGGTCGACGCCGATGTCGGTTCCGTTGGACGGGTCCCAGAAGTGGAGTCGGCCGTCGCCGGCGCCGGAGACGATGATGTCGCGGTCGAGGTGGGCGAAGTCGACGCTGTAGGCGCCCGTGCCGTGGCCACCGAGTGGATCCGAGAGCTGCTCGCCCGTGCGCAGGTTCCACAGCCGGACGGTTCCGTCACCCGAAGCACTGGCAATGAGATCGGCATCTCCGACCCTGCCTGCTCGTAAGCCCCATACCTGGGCCGTGTGACCGGTCATCGGTGGACATATGGGCGACTGGCTGTGCAGATCCCAAGCGTGCAGCACGTGGTCGGCATCGGAGGTCACCACGATGGGCCTGCCATCCAGGGCGTACACGCACACTCGCACAGTTGAGCCGGACCGTCGGCCCAGCCGTCGGCGAGGCTCCACAGCCCACGCCTCTGCCTGCATCCAGCCGCTGCGAACGACGACCGTCTCGCCGTCCACGTGGCCACTGGCCGCGTCATACATCGTGCCGACGTCGGACGCGATGTGGGCGGCTGTCTGGAGCCCGTCGCCGAGTCCGTGGAACCGTACCGTCCCGTCGTTGCCTGCTGTGACAACGGTCTGGCCACCGTCGGCAGCAGGGACGACCTCCACTGAGACCAAGGTGTGCCCCGTACCGCACAGCGCCTCCCCGACAGGCTGCATGTCGGTCAGGTCCCAGACCCGCACCTCGCGCGAGGAGGCGGTGATGGCCGTGGGAATGCCGTCCACCCGCCCCAGCGCCGGAGCCGGGGGGTCCTCCGTGCCGCCCAGCCGGACCATGCCGTCCAGGGGTGGCCCCAGAGTGGTACCGGTATCCAGATCCCAGACACGCACCGTGTTGTCGAGGGCGGCGGATGCCACCAGGGTGGTCGTGCCGACCCGCGCCAGTGTCCCCGTCCTGATGTAGTTCGTGTGGCCGGTGAGAGGGTCGCTGACGGCGGCTCGCGTTGCGATGTCGTGGACGTACAGGCCATTGCCCTCACGGGTGGAGAGGACGACCGGACGGCCGTCGTGAAAGGCCACCCCCACGGCCATTGCGGTGGGTGACAGGTCCTCGATGTCGAAATGCGCGGACGGTCCGCTCGGCCGACCCGTCTCTCTGCCGTTCACCCGCCACACATAGGCGTGATCGAGCGAGGTGGCGATGGCGATCTCCAGGTGCTGGGGGGTGGAGCGGATCGCCAAGTGGCGTACGGCGCCGATGTGGCCCGCGAGCGGTTGCGTTATCGCGGCGCCGCCACGGGCGGACCAGATCCGGACCGTGCCATCCTCTCCCCCGCTGACCACGGCCGGCTCGTCCGCCAGCGTGCCGATCGCCACGCACCGGACGACGTTGGTATGCCCCCTCAGCGGCGGGCCCAGGGCCTCGCCCCGCAGCGGATCCCAGAGCCGTACGGTACTGTCCGCGCCCCCGGTGACGGCAAGCAGACGCCCACCGACGTCGCCCATGGCCACGGCACGCACCTGGCCGCGATGGCCTTCCATGGGCGGGCCGGCCTGCTGACGGGTGCGCAGGTCCCACAGCCGGGCAGACCCGTCGTTCCCGCCGGTGACCGCCAGGGGACGTCCCCGTACGTCACTGAAGGCCACCGAGAGCACCTGGCCCGTGTGACCGTCCACCGGCTGGTCGCTCGACAGGTCCCAGATGCGCGCGGTGCGGTCGTCGCCGACCGTGACCGCCAGCGAGGCGTCCTCCCGGTCGGTGAGCGCGGCCGCGGTGATGTCGTGGACGTGCCCCCGCAACGGAGGGCCGAGTTGACGAAGCGTTCGTAAGTCCCACAGCCGGGCGTCGTGGGCCCCGGCGGTCAGGGCCACCGGTCGGCCGTGGAAATCACCGATCACGGCGGAGGCGACTCCACTGCGCATCAGGTAGCGATGGGCTGTCACCTGTTCGCCGATCTGGCGACGTTCGGCCACGTTCCAGAGACTGAGCATGCCGGCCTTGTCACCGACCAGCGCGACCGTTCGGTCGTCCAACCGGCCCAGACAAACGGCAGTGACCGCCTCGGCCGGGCCGAGCAGCGGGCTGCCGTCGATACGCGGGTCGCCCCCAGTCGACACGTCGCTCAGATCCCAGACATAGACCGCCTTGTCCTCGCCGCCGGTGACCGCGATCGGACGCCCGTCGAGCTCGCCCAGAGCGGCGTCGAGAACAGTGCGCTTGTGCACGGCCAGGTCGCAGCCGAGTTGCCTCCGCTCGACCAGGTCCCAGATGCGCGCGGTGCCGTCCTGGCTGGCCGTCAGGACGACCGGGCGGCCGTCCAGGGCACCGATCCGCATGGCTTCGATGCGGTTGGTGTGCCCGCGCAGCGGCTGCCCGTACTCCTGACCGGCCGAGAGGTCCCAGACCCGCACCGTGCCGTCGACGCCGCCGGTGAGCGCGACCGTGTAGTCCTCCATGTCCCCGATGGCGATCGCACTCACGGCTATGCCGACCGGCAGCGGATCGCCGATCTGCCGTTGCGTGGTGAGGTCCCAGATCCGCGCCGTTTTGTCGAGACCGCCCGTCACCGCGATGGGTCGCCCGTCGAGATCGCCGACGGCCACGCAGGTGACGCCCTTCGTGTGCCCGCTCAGCAGTCGGTGCGCGCCGCTCGCCGACCACCAGGCCCAGCGTGCGGTCCAGGGCAGTTCCACGCCGAGTCGGCCGATGCGGTCCGCGAGTTCGTCGGCCTCGCAGCGCCGTGCCGAAAGCTGCAGATCGGCCGCTCGGCCGCCGAGTGAACGGTCGGCCGTCAACCGATGTGCCACCTGCTCGTACGCGGTCCGCACCCGCCTGGCGCGTTCGCCCTCGATGGAGGCGAGCGCCCGCAACAGGCTGAGCGGTTCGCTGGCCAGCAGGAACCCCGGGTCATCGACGAGATCGACGAGAGTGCCCGCCGCGTCGGCGTGCGTTGCCAGGTGCCGACGGACATACGGTGGCGCCGCGAACCAGTCGGGCCGGTCGCCGCCGGGTACCCGGGGCACGATGCTCACCAGGGCATCGACGACGGCTCTTTGGATCTCTGCGGCCGCCCGGCCGAAGGTCGCCCGCAGATGCTCCGCCAACGCCTTGTGATACAGCCGGTACACCGACCGCCGATCGTCATCGATGACCTCGGCGACATAGGCCCCGGCGACATCCAGCAGCCAGGAGACGTCCTGCTCCGTGCACTGTGTGCCGGAGAACACGGAACTCAGCGTGGTCCACACATGCCCCCGGGGCAGCCCCTTGCCCTCGGAGAAGGCGAGCGGGAGCAGCATGCGGCGCACCCGTGGCTCGTCCGGACCGAACCTGGCCAGGTAGTCGTCGAACGCCTCGCCCACCTCGCTGGGCAGCGCCCTCTCCCACCCGGCGCGGGAGACGTCCACGACGGAGCAGTCGGATCTCAGGGTGCGGGCCGTCGTCCTGGCGTAGAGGTAGACACCGTCGGCTCGCGCGGCCACGCCCCTGGCCACGGTTTCGGCAAGGTGCGGGAAGCCCCGGTACGGGGTGCGGACCTCCGGCTCCTCGGACGCCAGCAGCACTTTGGTGACGTATCCGGTGACGTCCGCCTCGTCGGCGCAGTAGGCGGGGAGGTCGAGATCGAGGCAGGTGAACGTGGGGCCGAGGGGTGTCACCAGTTCGCGTCGGGTGCCGACCAGCAGGCGTACCCCATGGATCTCCGACATCGGGCGCAGCAGTTCGCGGGTGATGCGGCGCGGCTCCCCGTGCCCGCCGGCGTCGGCGGCGGTGTCCGATCCCGCCTCGTCGACGGCGTCGACGACGATGACGATCGGTGCTCCCTGGCGGCCCCGGCGTGTCAGTTCCTGGAGCAGCGCCGCCGTGCCGTCCACTTCTACGTCGAGGAAGGCCGCGATCCGTTCGACGACCTCCTCCAGCCGCTTGTGACGTGCGTGCACGGCGGCCGTGACGCAGTCTTCGGGGATGACGGTGGCGGGATCGACGTCCGTCAGCTCGAACCGCGCACGGTACTGGGCGTCCGACAGGGCGACGATCCGGCCCAGCACCGCCGACTTGCCGCACCCGGGGCTTCCGGTGACGACCCGTCCCCTGCTGTCGCCGTCCGCGGCGGTGAGCCACTGCACGAGTTCGGTCAGTACCCGCACCCGCCCGCTGAAGTAGAGCCCTTGCTCGGACTCGAACTCCACGCCTCGGGAACGGGGGCCGAAGTGCTCGATCAGATCCCGGGCGGCCACCCGGCGCTGCACTTCGAGGTCGGTGCCGACGGGCGGCAGTTCCTCGCGGAAGCCGGGGTTGGGCAGGAAGGGCGCCAGGCCGGTCACCAGACCGCTGGCGAGTTCGGCGCGTTGGCCCCGCCCTTCGCCGTCGAAGCACTCGTTGACCACCTTGACGAGTTCCGTGAGGTCCACGTACTGCTGCCGCTGCCCCGTACGGCCCGTCATGATCTCCACGGAGGTGCGCAGGGCGGTCGCGAAGGCGCCGTCCTCGGCGATGTCCTTGCGGCGGGCGGATGCCAGGAACCACAGTCCGCTGGCCGTTCCCGCACCCCCGTACCGGTAGGCGATCGACTGCAGGGCGACCCCGGCCGCCTCGGCGCTTCCCGCACCGGCCGCGCAGGTGTCGAGGATGAGAAGCAGGTGCCGGAGGTCTCCCCGGCACAGGATCCGCACCAGGTCCTCGGTGGCGAGGGCCGTGGTGGCCGGGTCGTCCTCCTGGGAGTCCCAGCACAGGAGGTAGTGCCGGTCGCGCTCCTGCACGAGTCCGTGTCCCGCGAAGTACACGACCACCACGTCGTCGTGGGTCAGCGACGTGTCGGCCGACCAGTGCCGCAGCTTCTGGCGTATCTGGTCGGCCCCGTCGTACTCCCCGAGTCCCGGCAGCACCGCCTGGTACCCGAAGCCTTCGAAGAGTTCGGTCGTCAGGGAGACGTCCGCGGGGACGTGGCCGAGTTGTTCCTCGTCCGGCAGGTGGCGGTACCGGCCGCTGCCCAACGCTATGAAGTATCGCCGCTCCACTCGCAGCCCCACCGCCCTGCCCCATCGGCTTACGGATGACCGTACGCGCCTGTGGTCGCTGCGCGCGGGACAGATGTCTACCCTGCACGGGTGCTCTCATACGCCGAATTGACGCCGCCCGAGCGGGAGTTGTGGGATGCGTTTCCCGAGGGACGCCGGGTGGACCTGCGCCCGGACGAGCCCCTGGACGCCCGTCCTGTCGACCCCGGGCAGTGGGGGCCCGAACGCACCGTGCGAGCAGCCGTGATCGCGGCGCTGCTGCTGGGCGCGAACACCGGGGAACCGGGGGCCGTCGCCTGTCTGAAGCTGGTCGGCGCGCGCATCACCGGGCATCTCGATCTCGCCGGAGCACAGATCGGTCACGCGCTCTGGCTTGAGCTCTGCTGGTTCGACGAACGGATCGACCTCTTCGGGGCGTCGACGCAGTCCATCTCGATAGTGGGCAGCCGCGTGCCCGGCCTCGAAACCGGTTCGAGCCGTATCGAGGGGACCCTCGACCTGCGGAGGTCGCTCGTGGAGGGCACCACGGTCTCGCCCTACTACGGCAACGTCATCGCCCTGTCACTCATCAACGCCCGGGTGACCGGCGCCGTGCTCCTCAACGGGGCCCGGATCGACGCGCCCGATGGCTGGGCCGTGGGGGCCGGTGGGCTAGTCATGGAGGGGGGGTTCTTCTGCCGGGGCGGCCTGGTCGTGCGAGGTGAAGTGCGCTTTCTAGGGGCGCAGTTGCCGGGTGGGCTGTTCATGAAGGGCGCGCGCCTGGAGAGCCCCGGGCCGCGCGGGGTGGCGTTGGCGATGGACAACGCGGTGGCGTCGACGCTCGACTTCTCCCGGGGGTTCACCGCGAACGGAACCGTACGGCTGCGCGGCGCCCGGGTCGCGGACAACCTGACCTTCGAGGGCGCCGTGCTGAACGGGCCGCCCGAGGGCGACGGCCCCGCCCTGGTCGGGATGCTGATGCAGGCTGTCGACTTCGACTTCACCCTCGCCCGACCGCCGTCCGGCACCGTGGATCTGCGGGGCGCGCAGGTGTCGTACCTCCACGAGGGCGAGCACAGCTGGCCGGACGTGGTGGAGCTGGACGGCTTCGTCTACGGCAGCATCAAGGTGGCCGACGCGGACGCGGCCGGCGAGCGCAGGGAGGCGGTGGGACCGCGGGGTTCCGTCGCCCGCCGCATCGCGTGGATACGGCGCGGCCCTGGCTACAGTCCGCAGCCGTACGAGCAGTTGGCGACCTGGTACCGCACGGTCGGCCACGACGACGACGCCCGCCGGGTCCTCCTCGCCAAGCAGCGCCACCGCCGCAGCACTCTGCATCCGGCCGCGCGGGCCTGGGGCCATCTGCTCGACGCGACCGTCGGCTACGGCTACCGCCCCTGGCTGGCCGGTGTCTGGCTGCTGACGCTGACCCTGCTGGGCGCCCTGGTCTTCGACGCCCACACCCCGACCGCGGTGAAGCCGGGCGAGGGTGCGCCGTTCGCTCCGCTCGTCTACACACTCGATCTGCTGATCCCCATCGGAGGCCTGGGTCAGCGCACGGCCTGGTACTGGACGGACGGCGGCGTGCAGGGGCTCGCCTATGCCCTGGTCGGCTTCGGCTGGGTACTGACCACGGCCGTTATCGCGGGTCTGACGCGGACCTTGCAGAAGAACTGACCCGGAAGAACTGACCCAGAAGAACTGGCCCAGGGGCGACGGCCTTGCGCGCCCCGGCCGGATGGGGGAAGACCGGCCGGGGCGCACAACCCCCGTGTCCTGGTTGCCTCTTGGCGGTTCGGCCTTACTTGCCGTAGGCCGCGAACGCCTTCGAGAACGCGAACTTCTCCTGGAGGATCGAGCTGCACGTCGCGTCCGCGGCCGGCTTCTCGCCTCCGGGGCACTGCTTGTCGCGGGTCGCCGACCACATCGACAGCCAGCCGAGGCCCTTGGACTTGGCGAAGTTCACCAGCTGGGTGGCGTCGTCGACCTTGAAGATCTCGGTGGTGACGTCGTTGACGCCGATCATCGGGGTGACGGCGACCGTCTTCCAGGCGGCGCTGTCGGAGAGGCCGAGCACGCTCTTGACCTGGGCCTGGGTGGCGGTGGCCGCCTGTTCGGCATAGGTGCCCATGTCGCCGCTGTACGCGGGGCCGTAGTCCATCGCCATGATGTTGACGGTGTCGATCTTCACGCCGTTCTGCTTGGCGTCGGCGAGGAGGTCGACGCCCGGCTGGGTCAGGCCTTCCGGCATGACGGGGAGGGTGAAGGAGACGTCCAGGTCGGGGTGGGCCTTCTGGAGCTTGGCGATCGCCTGGGCGCGGCGGGTGTTGGCCGCCTTGTCCGGCAGTGCGCCGCCCTCGACGTCGAAGTCGACCTTGGTCAGCTTGTACGCGTCCACGACCTTGGTGTACGCCGCCGCCAGCGCGTCCGCCGAGGAGCAGGTCGTCGCCAGCTCGCTGCCGGCCGCGCCGCCGAAGGAGACGCGGACGTCGCCGCCCTTCGCCCGCAGGTCACCGATCTGCGCGGCCACCGCGTCGCTGCCGAGGTCCGTGACGCCGCCCCACTTCGGGGTGCAGCCCCCGCCGTCGGTGACGAAGGCGAGGTTGTAGTCCTTGACGCCCGTCGCCTGCGCGCTCGCCAGCAGGTCGAAGGCCGGGTAGAGGGACGTGTCGATGTACGGGGCGAAGCCGGCGGTGGCACCCGTTCCGGTGCCGGGGGTCTCCGAGGGCTTGGCGGTGGGGGTCGGGCTCTGGGTCGGGGTGGAGGACGGTTTCGGAGCAGCCGTGGGAGTCGCCGTAGGCGTCGGTGACTGCGTCGGGCGACCGCTCGGCTCCGGCGTCGCGCTGTCGTCCGTGGAGCACTTCGCGTCGTCGATGAGGCAACCCGTGGGCGCGCCCGTGCCGTTGGCCACGAAGCCGACCGTCACCGACTCGCCGGCCGCCAGTCCGTCTGTGTCCCACTTCGGCGGCGTCACGGTGACGTGCTGCCCGCGCACGCTCGACTCGGCGTTCCACAGCGAGCTGAGCTTCGTGCCCGACGGCAGGTCGAACTCCAGCGTCCAGTCCTGGTCCGTCTGACCGCTGGTGTTCGTGACGACGTACTGCGCGGTGTACCCCGTCGACCAGTCACTGGTCTTCGTGTACGCCGCCCCGACTCCGGCAGCCTGGGCAGTGCCGGTGAACAGGATCGCGCCGCCGCCGACCACGGCCGCGGCGACCACGCCGCCTATCGCCTTGTTCCTGCCACTGACCTTGCGCCGGTGGGTACTCATCACGTGCCTGCCTCACTGTTCACGGGTTCGCGGGGTTCGCGGGGGTGGGTGCGGCAGCACGCTAGCGATTCAGAAACGGGCAAAATTCCTGATCCGGACGGGGGTTGAGGACCTTAGGGCGCTCTTAAGGAAGGGATCGGGGCCGGTTAAAGGTCGAGACCAATTTGCCGGGCCGTCGGCGTCGCACCGCCCCCCGATGCCCCCGGCGCACCGGCTCTCTCCCGTCCAGCTGGATCCAGATCCGCACCTCGGTTCCGCCCAGCACCGACGACCCGATCCGCACGTCACCGCCGGTCGACTCGGCGAGGCGCCGCACGATGTCCAGCCCGAGCCCGGTCGACCCGGCGCTGCCCGAACCGCGCCCGCGCGCCATCGCCGCCTCGGGGTCGGATATGCCGGGCCCCGCGTCCGAGACGAGCACGATCACCGCGTCCTCGCCGTTGTGCACGTCGACCGCGAACGCCGTGCGCTCGGGCGTGTGCCGGAAGACATTGCCGAGCAGGGCGTCCAGCGCGGCCGCCAGATCCGCCCGGGCCACGGGTATCCGCACCGGGCGCTCCACGCCGGCCACCCGCACCTTGCGGCCCTCGTCCTCCGCCAGCGCCGACCAGAACGCCATGCGCTCGCGGACCACCTCGGCCGCGTCGCACCCGGCGCCCGGCCCCGCCGCCACCGTCTGCGGCTTGGCGTCCCGGGCCGTACGTATGATCGTGTCGACCTCGCGCTCCAGCTGGGCCACGGCTGCCCTGGTCTGCTCGGCGGCCGGACCGTCCCCGAGCGAGGCCGCGTTGAGCCGCAGCACGGTCAGCGGGGTACGCAGGCGATGGGACAGGTCGGCCGCCAACTCGCGTTCGTTCGCGAGGAGTTGGACGACCTGGTCGGCCATCGAGTTGAACGCGACCGCCGCCAGCCGCAGTTCGGTCGGCCCCTCCTCGGGCACCCGGGCGCCCAGCTTGCCCTCGCCCAGCTCGTGCGCGCCCTCCACGAGGCGCTGCGCGGGCCGCACCATCCGCACGCCCAGCCGGTCGGCGACCGCCACCGACCCGACGATCAGCGCGAGGCCGACCCCGGCGAGCACCGCCCAGGCGGTGGTGAGGCCGTTGGTGACCTCCGCCTCGGGGACGTACACCTCGACGACGGCGATCTCACCCGAGCTCAGCGCGACCGGCTGGAGCAGCGTGGACCCGCCGGGCACCTCGGTGGTCGAGGCGCGGCCCAGCCGCCGTACGGTCGCGATGTCCGCGGCGGCGGCGCGCTGCCGGCCGAGGTCGACGGCGGCCGTGTCACCGGACGCCGGTATGTGCACGGCCATGCCCGCGTCCGACCCGGCCGAGGCGACGACCCGCTCCAGCTGGTCCCGGTCGGTGGTGATGGACAGCGCGGGGGCGACGGCCGCGGCCTCCCGCTCGGCGTTGGAGAAGGCGCGGTCGCGGGCCATCTCCCTGATGACGAGCCCGAGCGGAACGGCGAAGGCGACCACGACCATGGCGGTGACCGCGAGACAGACCTTGACCAGTGCCCACCTCATCGCGGCGGCTCCAGCTTCACGCCGACGCCCCGCAGGGTGTGCAGATAGCGGGGGTTGGCGGCCGTTTCGCCCAGTTTCCGGCGCAGCCAGGACAGATGGACGTCGATGGTCTGGTCATCGCCGTACGACTGCTGCCACACCTCGGCGAGCAGTTCTTTGCGCGGAACGACGACCCCGGGCCGCCCGGCCAGGAAGGCGAGCAGGTCGAACTCGCGGCGGGTGAGGTCCAGAGGTACCCCGTCCAGCTCGGCCTGGCGGCGCAGCGGGTCGACGGTCAGGCCGCCGACGCTCAGCACGCTCGACGGGGCGGCCTCCGCACTGCCCGACCGGGCGCGGCGCAGGACGGCGGCCATCCGGGCCGACAGGTGCTCGACCGAAAACGGCTTGGTCAGGTAGTCGTCCGCCCCGGCGTTCAGCAGCCGGACGATCTCCGTCTCGTCGTCCCGCGCGGTGGCGATGATCACCGGCACGTCGGTGATGCCGCGCAGCATCTTCAGGGCCTCGGAGCCGTCCAGGTCGGGCAGACCGAGGTCCAGGATCACCACGTCGAAACGGAAATGGGCGACCTCGCGCAGCGCCTCCAGCGCCGTCCCGACGCTGCGCACCGTGTGGGTGGCGTCGGTCAGGTGCCGGATCAGCGCCGAGCGTACGAACTGGTCGTCCTCGACCACGAGCACACTTGCCATGCGCCGCACCGTACGCCATGCGAGCGAGCCCGGTCCGGGCCTGTGGACAACTCCGCGCCTGTGGACAACTAGGGCCTGTGGGCAACGGCGCGACACCGCTGCGACGCGTGAGGCAGTATGGCCCGCGATGCGCAGAGGACTCGTACACGTACTGGCTTGGTCGCTCGCCACGGGCGCGGCGGTCACGCTGTCGTGGTGGGGTGTCCACACGGTGATGGCGGGCACGGTGTACGACCGCCCGCGCGCCCTGCCCATCACGGCGGCCGACGCGACCACCCAGGAATCGAAGCCGCTGGCGTCGTCGACGAACCGGCCGACGCCGTCGAAGAGCCCCTCGAACTCCTCGGACCCCACTCCGAAGCCGACCGGGACACCCCGCACGCCCACCCCCTCGAAGCCGCCGGCACAGAGCCCCGGCCCCACGTCCACCACCTCCGGCCAGGTCAAGAGCTACGACACCGACGGCGGCCGGGCGGTCTTCGACATCGGCGAGACCTCCGCGACCCTCGTCTCGGCCACCCCGGGCTCGGGCTGGTCGATGCAGGTGTGGAAGACCGAGACATGGATCCGGGTGGAGTTCAGCGCGGGCGCGGACCGGGTGTCGGTGTTCTGCACCTGGCACGACGGGCCGCCGCGGGTGGAGATCGGGAACTACTGACGCACTCGACGGACGCCGAACTACCGGAAGACCGAAGGCGGCGGTGCGGGTGAGGCGACCGCCGCAGCGTCCGTGACCGGTACGACACCGCCGGTGAAGTCGGTGAGGGACCGGCCGTGTTCGACCCGGCCCGGGTGTGGATCCGAGGCGGCGCGGCGAGTCAGCTCGGCGACCGGGAGCGCGTGGTCGGCGGCGACGAGGACGGCGTTGCCGAAGCGCTTGCCGCGCAGCACGGTCGGGTCGGCGACCAGGGCCAGCTCAGCGAACCGGGCGGCGGCGGTGGCGATCTGGCCGCGTAGATGCGCGAGCGGCGGCCCGTCGGCGAGATTGGCGGCGTACCAGCCACCGGGTCTCAGCGCCCGGCGGACTTCGTCGAGGAACTCGGTCGAGGTGAGGTGGGCCGGGGTGCGGGCTCCGCTGAAGACGTCGGCGATGACGAGGTCGGCCCAGCCGTCGGGCACCTTGGCCAGCCCTTCACGCGCGTCGAGGGACCGCACCCGGACGCGAGCGTTCCGGTCCAACGGCAACTCACGGCGGACCAGTTGGACGAGAGCAGCGTCGCGCTCGACGACCTGCTGGGTGGAGCGGGGACGGCTGGCGGCGACGTAGCGTGCGAGGGTGAGGGCGCCACCGCCGAGATGCACGGCCTGTACGGGTTTGCCGGGCGAGGCCACGAGGTCGATGACGTGACCGATACGGCGCTGGTACTCGAAGGACAGATAGGACGGGTCGTCCAGGTCGACGTGCGACTGCGGCGCCCCGTCGATGAGCAGCGTCCAGGCCCGCGCACGGTCCCGGTCGGGTATGAGTTCGGCGAGCCCGCCGTCGACAGTCTCGACGACGGAGGCGAGATCCGCGCCGGAGCGCCGGGGGTTCCTGGACTTTCCCACGAGGCCATTATCAGGGGATACGGGCACTCCCACCCGTCCGCATCGGCGACCACGGGTCACCGACAGTTGTCCGCCGCCTCGATCAACCGCGCCGCTTCCCCCAGCGCCGCCCGCAGCGCGGCGGGATCCGTCGCCAGGTCCGCCTCGCCGGGCGGCAGCAGCCAGTCCGAGCCCTCGACCGGCGGCTCGGGGTCCAGGTTGAGACGCAGCCCCCGACCCTCGGTCTCCGTGCAGGTGCTGCCCGGCATGTCCCAGGCGGCAGCCGTGCCCGGCGGGACCACGAAGCCGAGTGTGTCGCCACCGTCGTCGTGCAGGACGGGACCCACCCCGTCGCCCTCCCCGGCCCCGCGGCGCAGGATGTCGACCGCCTCCAGCCCCTGTCGCGCCGGAACGGTGACCACGTCGCAGCCCGCGCCCGGCGGCTCGCTGCACTCCGCGGTCGGCGCATGCCCCGCCGTGGTCATCGGCGTACAAGGAACGATGCTCTGGCTGGTCTCCATCCCGACCTCCACCACGGAACCCCTTTTGCAGTTCGAAGAGTTCAACGCGGGGCGGCGTCAACGGCTACGGCGGAAGTCCGCCGCAAAGGATGGCAGTTCATGGCAGATCACGTATGAGATATCCGGTTTGTAGCCAAACCCTGCGTGGCGGGTCCGATACAGCAGGTACGTTCTTGCCCGCCGGAGACAAGGGCACCAGACGGATTTTTCGGTCAACTCGTCCTCGCTCCGGCATGGTTCGACGGTTCGCACGAGAGGACCCGGCCATGGCGTCGTCAGAGCTGACTTCGTCCCAGCACCCCATGCCACCGCGGCCGAATCTCGCGTTCCGGCAGTTGCGCGGACAGCGCTCGCCGGCCGAGTTCGCCGCCGCGGTGCGACGGGCCGCCCGCGAGATCGGCGAGCGGGTCAGCTGTGACGCGCGGTATGTCGGGCGGGTCGAGGCCGGCGAGATCCGCTGCCCCAACTACGCGTACGAACGGGTGTTCCTGCACATGTTCCCCGGCCGCACGCTCACCGACCTCGGCTTCGCGCCCCGCTCGTTCGTACGCGGACGCCGGGCGCACACCGACGAGGACGCGCTCCTCCCTCACACCACGATCCCGGCGCGCGCCTTGAGTGAGACGTGCGGGGGCCACGAGCCGTATGACCCGCTGAACCCTCAGGACCCGTACGACCCCCACGACCCGTACGGCGCACAGCAGAACCACCAGAACCACGAGATCCACGAGGAGAGCGACGTGCTGCGTCGCGCATTCATGAACTGCGGGGGCGCCACAGTGGCCGCCGCCTCGCTGAGCCCCCTGGGGCTCGCCTTCGACGCCGCGGCCGAGGAGCGTCCCGTCCGACGTGTCGGGGGACGCGAGGCGGACGCGCTCGAGGAAGCCGTACGCCGTATCCGGCTGCTCGACGACCGGCACGGCGCCGACGGCCTCTACCGGCGGGCGGCCACCCCGCTGCGCGCCGCCTACGCCCTGCTCGACGCCGGTACGACCCGGCAGGCGACCGGCGACCGGCTCCACTCGGGCGCGGGTGAACTGGCCATCTCGGTGGGATGGCTGGCGCACGACTCGGGACGGTTCGACGACGCACGCTCGCACTACGCGGAGGCGCTGGCGACGGCCCGGATGGCCGGGGACCCGGCCCTGGAGGCGCACGCCTTCTGCAATACGTCCTTCCTCGCGCGGGACGCGGGCCGGCCCCGTGAGGCCGTGCGGGCGGCGCAGGCCGCGCAACGCGTCGCGCGGCCCCTGGGCTCCTCCCGCCTGATGTCCCTGCTCGCCCTGCGCGAGGCGGGCGGCTGGGCGGGGCTCGCCGACCCCACCGGCTGCGCACAGGCCCTCGCCCGCGCGCATGCCCTCTTCGCGCGGGGCCGCTCGGACTCCGACCCCGAGTGGATGACCTTCTACGGCGAGGCCGAGCTGGAGGTCCTGGAAGCGCAGTGCTGGTCGACGCTGGGCAACTGGCGGCGGGCGGCACGGCACGCCGAGCGGGCGGCACAGCTGCAGGATCCGCACTTCACCCGCAACATCGCGCTGTACACGGCGGAACTGGCGGACGACCTGGCGCGCGGCGGACGCCCTGACGAGGCGGCGGCGGCCGGGATGCGGGTGCTCGATCTGCTGGACCAGGTGCAGTCCTCGCGGGTGCAGACGATGCTGGCGGGGACGGCGCGGGTGCTGTTGCCGCACCGGCGGGCGAGCGGGGTGTCGGCGTTCTTGGAGCGGCATGCCGCGGCGCCGCGAATGGCGTGACCGGTACGGCCCGGCCGACAGCTAGGCCGCCAGGTGCCCCAGGTCGTTCCAGCTCTCGATCGCCGGTTCCCCGTACGCCCACCCCAGCACCGACAGTGACGTCGGGTTCAGGCGGATGCGGGCCGCG
The DNA here is from genome assembly GCF_900103585.1 of Streptomyces sp. cf386. Classification (GTDB taxonomy): domain Bacteria; phylum Actinomycetota; class Actinomycetes; order Streptomycetales; family Streptomycetaceae; genus Streptomyces. The sequence goes on along the minus strand of NZ_FNHV01000010.1, from coordinate 108,695 downwards.
AAGTCGAGTGGGAGGCCCAGCCAGCGCGCGCCTATGGACCGCAGTATGTGCCCGTGCGCGAAGACCAGCACATCCCGGTCCGTCTCGCGCGCCCACGCCACCACCTCGTCGGCCCGCGCCGTCATCTCGGACAGGGTCTCGCCCTCGGGCACGCCGTCACGCCAGATGAGCCAGCCGGGCCGGACGGCCTGGATGTCCGCCGGGGTCATGCCCTCGTAGGCGCCGTAGTCCCATTCCATGAGCGTGTCCCAGGCACGCGCGCGTTCGCCGAAACCGGCGAGTTCGCACGTCTCACGCGCGCGGGAGAGAGGGCTGGTGCGCACCTCGACCCCCGCCAGCCCGTCGTACGGCGCCCTGTGCAGCCGTTCGCCGAGGAGCTTCGCGCCCCTGCGGCCCTCCTCCAGGAGCGGCACATCCGTCCTGCCCGTGTGCTTGCCGGACAGCGACCATGCGGTCTGTCCGTGCCGGGCCAGCAGGATGCGCGGTGCCATGGAAGGGGCCTTCCGGGAGAAATGAGAGGCGGAACCCCTCCATCATCGCGCACGCTGTCCGGGGGCAACCCAGCGGGCGATCTACGCGTCTTGAGGGCCAGGGCCGCCCGAAGGGGGCGCGCGCATACACCGTAAAGTGGTACGACCGGTCGACCGGGCGCCGCGAAGAGATGGGGGAGGCGATCGGATGCCACACGCCGAGACAGCTGGCGTGGAGGCGACGCCGCGGACCCGCCTGCGCTGGTGGACCGAGCTGCCGCTGATATTGCTGGTCTACGCCTGCTATTCGGCGGGGCGGCTTCTCGCTCGCGGCGACGTCAGCCACGCCGTGGACCACGGGCTGGCGATCCTGGACATCGAGAAGGCCCTCTACCTCAACGCGGAGCACCCTCTCAACCGCCTCTTCACCCGCGAGCCCTGGCTCGGCGTCCCGGCCGACTTCTGGTACGCGTCGCTGCACTACCTCATCACGCCCGTGCTCCTGGTCTGGCTCTTCAGATCGCGCACCGTGCACTACCGCGCGGCCCGCACCTGGCTGATGACGTCGACCTTCATAGGCCTGATCGGCTTCACCCTGCTGCCCACCTGCCCGCCCCGGCTGCTCGACGCGAGCCACGGCTTCGTGGACACGATGGCCCAGTACAGCTCCTACGGCTGGTGGGGCGGCGCGGCGAGCGCGCCCAAGGGCCTCGGCGGCATGACGAACCAGTACGCGGCCATGCCGAGCCTGCACGTCGGCTGGGCACTGTGGTGCGGCGTGATCCTGTGGCGGTTCGGCGGGACGCGCCTCACGAAGGTGGCCGCGGTCGCCTACCCGCTGATCACCACGATCGTGGTGATGGGCACCGCCAACCACTACTTCCTCGACGCACTCGCGGGCGCGGCCGTGATGGGCGTCGGGCTGCTGCTGGCGCCGTATGTCACGCGGACCATGGACCAGGCGCGGGCGCGGTTCGGAGCGCGGGTCGCGAGCGCCGCGACCGTCACGACGGCCGCGACGGTCACCAGCGTCGCGCAGGGCCCGCGTGACACGGTCACGGTCGGCTCCGGCGACCCCGTCCCGGTGGGCTCCGGCACCACGTCTTCCTCAAATGTCAGTGGCGGATGCCAGACTTCCGCGGGTGAGCGAATTCCACGGCAGCGCGAGTCCCGGTTCGGATCCGGAGCCGAGCCGAGTGCCTCTCCCCAGGACGCGGGGGACGGCGCTCCGGCACCGGCTCGCTGAGCTGCGCGGCCCCGACGTACCGGCCAAGGCACTGGACGCGCGCGCCCTGGCCGCCCTCGCCGCCAACCCCGGCTGCAAGCGGCGCGCGATCCTGGACGGCGCCGGGGTGAACAAGGCGGCGCTGGCGAGCGCGCTGGGCTCGCCGTCGGCGTTCGGGCAGTCGCAGTTCGCCCTCACACGCGGGAACGCCTTCGAGGCCAAGGTCAAGGCGGACGGCGGCGCGGAGCTGCTGCGCCTGGTGCACGAGAGGCTGGACCGCAGCGCCGAACCGCCCGCCCACGCGCGCGTGCCCGAGCTGGCGGCGACCGGCCCCGAGGGGCGGACGGCCCGTACGGCACTGGCGCTGCGCGAGGCCGCCGAGGCGAGCGGCGAGTGGACCCTGCTCGACCATCCGATGCTCGCGCTGGACGTGGCCGGCTCGCCCGCCTTCCTGGAGCCGGACGCGGTCGTCGTGCACCCGGACGGCAGCTGGACGGTCGTCGAGATCAAGTCCTTCCCGATGCTGGACGGCTCGGCGGACCCGGCGAAGGTGGGCGCGGCCGCCAGGCAGGCGGCGGTGTACGTGCTGGCGCTGGAGCAGATCGCCGCCCGGCTCGACCCCGCCCCGCGCGTGCGCCACCGCGTCCTCCTCGTCTGCCCCAAGGACTTCTCCAACCTCCCCACCGCCTCGGCCGTCGACGTCCGCAAGCAGCGCGCGGTGACCGCCCGCCAGCTGGCCCGCCTCACCCGCATCGAGGACATCGCCGACACGCTCCCCACCGGGACCTGCTTCTCCCCAGAGCTGCCCGCGGCCGACCTCACGGCCGCCGTCGAGTCGGTCCCGGCGACGTACGCGCCCGAGTGCCTGTCCGCCTGCGAGCTGGCCTTCCACTGCCGGGCCAGCTCGCGCGCGTCCGGCGCGGTGACGTCGCTGGGCCGTTCGGTACGGGCCGAGCTGGGCGGTCTGACGACCGTCGAGGACGTGCTGTCGGCGGCCCGCGGCGAGACCGGCGACCCGGACGATCCGGCGGTGGCCGCCCTGCGCAGGGCGGCGCGGCTGCGCGCCGAGGCCCTCGGCCGGGGAACCCGGGATCCCGGTCGGGACACCCTGCCCCTCTGCCAGGAGGCGGTGGCCGCGTGTCACTGATCGCCACCCTCGCCCGCCTCGAAGCCGTCAGCACCGGCCGCGCCCAGCCCGCCGCCACCGTCCGCCACCGACGACTGTCCGACCGCCCCCTGGTCTTCGTGCCCCTCACCACCGCCGGCGAGGCCGGCGCCCCGCTCGGCGCGCTGATCGGCACCGACCGGGATGCCCCGCACCTGCTGGTCGTACCGCAGCCGCGCGACCGGGACCTCAGGTTCGCGTTCCTGTCCGAGCTGGCGGACATCGTGCTGCCGTACATCGACACATACGCCGAGAAGGTGGAGGCCGCCGAGCGCAACGAGACCGACCCCGAGACCGGCAAGCGGGTCAAGGTCGAGGTCGAACTGTGCGCGGACGCGCCGCAGTTGATCGTGCCGAGCCGCGCGGGCATCGATTTCGTACGGCTTCTCGGCCGCTCCATGCGCTTCAGGCGCACGGCGGAGCAGGACCCGGAGACCCCCTACCCCGCACCCCCGCGCGTGCCGTTGCTCGGCCGCTGGCTGACCCATTTCGGTGAGCGGGCCCGGGTGCCCGGCTCCTCGCTGCTGCCGGCCATGACGGACGTATTGGCCCGGCACTGGACGACCGGCCAGTCCACTCTGGAGGACCAGCACCTGGGCGCGCTGCTGTCCTGGATCGCCCCGCCGGAGGGCGAGACGGGTGCCGAGGCGGCGCTACGGGCGGAGCTCGCGCGGGACGGTAAGGGCCAGTTGCTGTGTCCGCCCGCCGGTCCCGCCACCGACCCGGCGTTCGACAACAAGCTGCTCGCCCCCGCCATCGAGCGCTACGACCGCGCGCGTACCGCCCTCGCTGCCGCCGAGGACGGGCTGGAGGCCGACGACCGGCTCGGTGGCCTCACCGCCGCCGAGCGGGAGATCCGTGCCCTCGTCGAGAGCCGGACCCGGCCCACCTGGGACGCGGTATGGCGGGGCCTCGACCTGCTGCGGGAGCTGCCCGAGGCCGGCCGGGTCGAGGAGCGGTGGACCCGGGACCGCTGGTCGTTCACCGCCCACCGCGACCGCGTCCTCGCCGGTGAACCCCCGCAGCCGCGCCGCGACGACGCGGTCACCGCCGCCAACAAGCTCGCCGCGCGCGAGCGGGAACAGGCGCGGCTGGAGGCGCAGGAAGCACTCGACGATCCGCTGGTGATGGCGGGGCGGCGGCTGGCCGGGGAGGCCTTCGCGGGCGAGGTCACCGAGGTGGTGATGGCGTACAGCGAGGGCAAGCGGCCGAGCCCGCGCCCGCTGGTCACCGTCCGCACCGACGACCGGCCACATCTGGGCGAGCGGGCCAAGGTGTTCCGGTCGCTGGGCGGGAAGCCGCAGTCGGCGGAGTTCGTCGGGTACGAGGAGTCCCCCGACGAAGACGGTGCCGGTGACGGTGGCGGTGGCGGTGAGGACGGCGGAGCGCTGCTGGTGCTGCGGGTTCTGGACAAGATGGGCCGCGGCAAGGAGCCGGAGGAAGGATCCGTGCCGGAGAAGGGCGACCTGGTCTGTTTCACGCTGTTCGAGCACGAGCAGCGGGGCGGCGCCAAGCTGCCCGACCCGGAGGAGACGCCGTGGACGCACGGCGGGCCGCCCGGCGAGCAGGTGTCCGAGGCCGCCGACGCTCTGACCGAGGAGGATGTGCTGTGACCGCCGTGTTCGACCCCGGTACCGCGGCGACCGAGGCCACCGACGCGATCCTGCACGACACCCTGCACGGCACCGCGCGCGGTGTCGTCGTCGACTCCCCGCCCGGCGCCGGCAAGTCCACGCTCGTCGTCCGCGCGGCCCTGGAACTCGCCGATGCCGGGCGCCCGCTGATGGTCGTCGCGCAGACCAACGCCCAGGTCGACGACCTGGTGCTGAGGCTCGCCGAGAGGAACCCCGAGCTGCCGGTGGGCCGTCTGCACAGCAGCGACGCCGACCCGTACGACAAGGCGCTGGACGACCTGCCGAACGTACGCAAGTCGGCGAAGGCGGCTGAGCTGGGCGGGCTCGCGGTCGTCATCTCCACGGCGGCCAAGTGGGGGCACGTCAAGGTCGACGAGCCCTGGCGGCACGCGATCGTCGACGAGGCGTACCAGATGCGCTCGGACTCCCTGCTCGCGGTGGCCGGCCTCTTCGAACGGGCGCTGTTCGTCGGCGACCCGGGCCAGCTGGACCCCTTCGCGATCGTCGGCAGCGAGCAGTGGGCGGGCCTGTCGTACGACCCGTCGGCGTCCGCCGTCACCACCCTTCTGGCCCACAATCCGACCCTCCCGCAGCACCGCCTGCCGGTCTCCTGGCGCCTGCCCGCGTCCGCTGCGCCCCTCGTCTCCGACGCCTTCTACCCGTACACGCCGTTCCGCAGCGGCACGGACCACGGCGACCGTCACCTGTCCTTCGCGGTCCCGTCGGACGGCTCGGGCCCCGACCGGGTGATCGACGAGGCGGCGGAGTCGGGCTGGGGTTTGCTGGAGCTGCCCGCCCGGCACACCCCGCGCACGGACCCCGAGGCGGTACGGGCGGTCGCGGCGGTCGTACGGCGCCTCCTGGACCGGGGCGGCGCGGCGACGTCGGAGCGCTCACCGGATCCCGCGCCCCTGACCGCCGACCGGATCGCGGTCGGCACGGCGCACCGGGACCAGGCGGCGGCGGTCCGGGCGGCACTGGCCGAGCTGGGCGTGACGGACGTCACCGTGGACACCGCGAACCGCCTCCAGGGCCGCGAGTACGACGTGACCGTGGTCCTGCACCCCCTCTCCGGCCGCCCCGACGCCACCGCCTTCCACCTGGAGACGGGCCGCCTGTGCGTCCTCGCCTCCCGCCACCGCCACGCCTGCATCGTGGTGTGCCGGGCCGGGGTGAGCGAGTTGCTGGACGACTATCCGTCGACGGAGCCGGTGCAGCTGGGGACGGTGGTGAAGTTTCCTGACGGGTGGGAGGCGAATCACGCGGTGCTGGCGCGGCTCGCCGAGCATCGGGTGGGGTGGCGGCCCCGTTGAGAGAGCCCCATTGACCTGCGTCACACGCCTACTTGCGCGGGCGCGGGACAATGGACGGTGGACCGGTTACGTACGAGGAGGAGACAGCATGGCGGAGCCCACGCCGCGTCGGAACGAATCGCGGCTACGCCCCGCGCCCCTGCTCTTCGAGCCCGCGGAGGTGGCCTCCGACCCGGAGCACTTCTTCGATCTGGAGTCGATCGACGACCCCCGCGCGCTGCTGGCGCGGGCGACCGAGCTGACGCAGGCCTTCCGGGCGGCCACGGATCGCGCGGTTGAGTTCCAGGCCATCGCGGCGGCCCAGCTGGCGGACCCCCGGCGGTTCGACCGGCTGACGCCCGCCGACATCGCGGCACAGGCCGAGTGGACCGAGGACTACGCGAAGAAGATGGTGGAGTTCGGCCGGGATCTGATGCGCGGGGTCGAGGGGCCAGGGCACGTCGACCCTGTGTGACCAACCCTGTGACCATCCCTGTGATCACCCCCACGGCATATGCCAGGCGGGCAAGATACCCGCTCCTCACGCCCCCTGTCCGACTTTTCGGCAACCCTCGGAAACCAGACCCTCACCGTCGGTAGATGTATCCGTCATGAGCCGCACACGGGACGACCTCTTCACCGAACTCTTCGCCAACCGATCCGACGCCTGCGTCGACGCCTCCGGAGTCACCGAAACCACCGGGGTTACCGGAGTCACCGGAGTCACCCCCGACGGAGCCGCCTGGCTCGCGTCCGCAGGATCGTATCCGCGCAGCATGCTCGCCCTCTGGGCGGAACGTCCGCACGCGCCGGTGGTGCTGCCCTGCGGCTCGGCCTTCGACGTCGTCAACACCCCCGCGATCTTCGGGCGCCGCATGCTCGACCGGCTGTGGGACGAGGGCCCGGGGACGGGCCCTGTGGCCGCCTTCCGGGGGCGGATCCTGATGTTCGCCGCTCCGGGCACCGCCCAGCGGCTGCCCTCGCTGCTGCGCTGGGAGGAGTTCAGCCGCACGGACGGCATTCCGCCGCTGCTCTGCCACGGCACCGGCGACGCGGTGACGGTCCCGGCGCCGGCGGACACCTATGCGGCATCCCCGGCCCCCTCCGGGACCCGCTGGCTGGTCGCCCCGGACACCCGTAATCCCTGGTTACCGGGTCCGGAGGTACTGCTCTGGGCGGCCGTACGGGCGGCCCGCGCGGCCGTGCGGATTTCGATTTTTCCCCACGCCGACCAGGATGCTAAGGTCTACGACGTCAGCAGGCGCCGCTAGCTCAGTTGGTTAGAGCAGCTGACTCTTAATCAGCGGGTCCGGGGTTCGAGTCCCTGGCGGCGCACGACAGTGAAAGCCCCTCGCGGAAGCGAGGGGCTTTTCGCATGCGCCCGGTGCACGCCCACCACCACCGGCCGCGAGCGGCGTACGCCCGCCCGCCCCGGCGCCCCGCCACCCGCACGCCCCCTACCCGCCGCGAGCGCCGCGCGCCGGTGCGATCTTCACCGTCCACGCCCCCGAAGCCGTACGCCCCTCCACCTCCACCCGCACGCCCTCCCCCGGCACCGTGAAGCTCTCGCCCACCCCGACCGGCGCGTCCGCGAGTGGCGGATACACCGACTGCTCCCAGCAGGCCTCGGTGCGCGGGTGGGCGTCGATCACCTCGACCGGACCGCCGCCGGACTCGGTCTGGCTGCGCACCCGGTACACCAGCACGCCCTGTCGGCAGGCCTGCGTGTCGTTGCCCGCCGGGCCGCGCACCTCGAAGGCGAGGGCGCTCTCGGGGCCGGTGCGGACGACGGCGAGCTTGATGCCGTTGCCCAGCCCGAAGCCCGGTACGGCGCCGGCCGTGCCGGGCGCCCCGAACGAGCCGACGGCGCCGGGCGCCCCGGCCGCTCCCGGCTGCACCGGAACGCCGCGCCCCACGGCCAGCGGCTCCAGCGTCAGCCGCGCGCCCGAGGCCCTCGCCGCCTGCACGCACATCACCTGGCGCGGCTCCAGCCACCCCAGCTTCCACTTGTGCCAGCCGAACAGGTCCGGAGCCATCCCGAACTGGCTGCCCATCAGGTCCCAGTCGCCGACGTAGGTGTCCCAGTCGCCCTTGCCGTCCACCGGGCGGTGGTAGAGGTCGGGCAGGTCGAAGACGTGGCCGGTCTCGTGTGCGAGGACCAGGCGGTCCGGCGGATGGTTCTCGAACACCGTGACGACTCGCCGGATGTCGGCGCCGTCGGCGTGCAACGGGGTGTCCAGGTTGACGACCTTCGTGGCGTCCGAGTCGACGCCGGGCGCGTCGGGATCGGCGACGAAGTAGACGACGTCGTAGCGGGAGAAGTCCACCTCCCGGTCCGCCGCGGCGAGCGCGTCGCGCAGATAGGCGGCCCGGTCGTCCACGCTCCAGTCACGCTGTATGGCGTACGCGGTCGACGGCCGCGGCATCCGGAGCCAGTGCCGGAGCGGATGCGGGCGCAGGGTGAATCTGCCGTAGGAGGCGCGTTCGAAGAAGTGGGTGGTGGCCGGGAAGTGGTCGGCCGTCAGTTCGGCGGGTGTCGTGCGGGGGACCGCGTCCGGGAAGGACAGGAAGATCATGACGGCGTCGAGCTCGCGGGTCGGGCGCGGATAGGCGGCGTTCCAGGTGTTCAGGCCTTCGGAGTGGTGCGCCCCGGTGCGTTCGAGGGCGCAGGCCGACGTGTCGAACGGTTCGGCGACCGAGGGGTCCGCGATCAGGGAGGTCGCGGCGAGCGCGGACATCGTGGTGAACACAGCGGCGACACCGCGCAGTCGAGGCCACTCCCGCAGCCGACCCTTGCCGGGGAGCAGGGGGAACTGACGCGGCACGTGGACCTCCGGGAGCGGTTCGCGGGACACCGCACCCAGCCTCGGTCAGATTGTCGTACTACGTCCTGTTTGCCTGCGCCGGTCGGGTGAGAGGCCCGAGAGACCACCCCCACCGACACCCCGGAATCGCTCACGGAACGTCACAATCGGTCGAGGGGCCGAAGAAGCCGTCCAGGTGCGAGCAGAAACGATCTGTCGGAAGGTCGGCTCACGGGGGAACACTGAACAGTGGGTGGAAGGGCCGGGGACCAGCCTCTATGATCGGCACACTTTCCTGACACTTTCCCTGCACGGACAAGGCCCGGCGGACCACCGCCTCCCGGCCGACCATTCCGATGAGACCCATCCGAAGATCGAGTGCACTGCGGGAGCGAGCGGTGAGCGGAACGTCCGAAGGGCCGACACCCGCGGCAGACCTCATCGAGTCGGCCGTCACAGAGAGTCACGCGCAACCATCACCCGGTACCGGGGCCCCGCCCTACTCCGCCGCCTTCGCCGCCGCGCCCCTGGCGATGGCCGTGGTCGACCGCGAGGGCCTGGTCACCGGCGCCAACCCCGCCCTCGCCGACCTGCTCGGCACGGCACCCCGGGAACTGGCCGGTTCCGTCGCCGCCGACCTGGTGGACCTCGCCTCCGACGCCCGCACCTGGCACGCGTACCTGGAGGTGCTGCGCGGCCGTCAGGCCAGACTGCGCTGCACACGCCGTCTCAAGCACCCGGACGGGCACTCCCTTTGGGCCCAGGTCACGGTCGCGCCGCTGCCCGGTGCGGAGCACGGCGGCGTCCTGCTCTCCGTCGCCGACATCAGCGGCCACCGCGAACTCCAGGCCCGGCTGCGGCACTTGCAGATGCACGATCCGGTGACCCGGCTGCCCAACCGCACCCTGTTCTTCGAGCGTCTGACGACGGCGCTGGAGGCGGAGTCGTACGAGGAGAGCGGCACCACCGGCCGAATCGGCCTGTGCTACCTGGACCTTGACGGCTTCAAGGCGATCAACGACACCCTCGGCCACCGCGTCGGCGACAGCCTGCTGGCCGGCGTGGCCGAACGGCTCACGCGCTGCGCCGAGGAGGCGGGGTACGCCCGATCGAGCCCCCTGCTGGTGGCCCGGCTCGGCGGTGACGAGTTCGCCCTGCTCGTGGAGGACTCCACGGGCACCGAGCAACTGGCCGACCTCGCCGAGTCGGTGCTCGAAGCCCTACGAGCACCCTTCGACCTCTCCGGCCGGCGGCTGTCGGTGTCGGCGTCGATCGGCGTCGTGGAACGCCAGGCGACCGGCACCACCCCCACCGCGCTGATGCAGGCCGCCGACACGACGCTGCACTGGGCGAAGGCCGACGGCAAGGACCGCTGGACGCTCTTCGACCCCGAGCGCAACGCCCACCTCATGACCCGCCAGGCCCTCTCCTCCACCCTCCGGCCGGCCATCGAGCGGGGTGAATTCGCCCTGGAATACCAGCCGTTGGTGAGCATGGAGGACGGCCGGCTGCGCGGTGTCGAGGCGCTTGTCCGTTGGAAACATCCTCAGTTCGGCGTACTGGCGCCGAATCGGTTCATCGGACTGGCGGAGGAGGACGGCTCCATCGTGCCGCTCGGCCGCTGGATCCTGGCGACCGCCTGCCGTCAGGCGCGCGCCTGGCAGGTGGCGCATCCCGACGAGCCGCCGATCTTCGTGAGCGTGAACGTGGCGGTACGGCAGGTCTGGGACTCGGACCTGGTGGCGGACGTGGCCCGCATCCTCGACGAGACGGAACTCGCCCCGCATCTGCTCCAGTTGGAGCTGACCGAGTCGGCCGTGATGGGCTCGGCGGGTCGGCCGCTCCAGGACCTCCAGGCGCTCAGCGACATGGGCGTACGCATCGCGATCGACGACTTCGGCACCGGCTACTCGAACCTGGCGTACCTCAGCCGGCTGCCGGTCTCGGTCCTGAAGCTGGACGGTTCCTTCGTACGAGGCTTCCAGTACGAGAGCGACAACAGCGCGGCCGTGCCGCCGAACCCGGCCGACGAGGTCGTCGTCGAGGCGATGATCCAGCTGGCCCACCGGCTGGGGCTGACGGTCACCGCGGAGTGCGTGGAGACGCTGGCGCAGGCCTCGCGGCTGCGCCGGATCGGCTGCGACACCGGGCAGGGGTGGCTGTACTCGCGGCCGGTGCCGCCGGATCGTATCTCCGAGTTGCTGGGCGTGCGGGTGTGAAGAGGGCGGGACGAGGGGGCGCGATCAGGGGGTGATCAGGACGAGATCAGGGCGAGATCATCCCGTCGGCAACCCGTAGGCGTCCGCGATGAGTTCGTACGAACGCAGGCGTACGTCCATGCCGGGTGCGTTGCTCGTGATCATCAACTCGTCGGCGCCGGTGCGCTTCTGGAGGTCGTCCAGGCCGGCGCGGACCTCGTCCGGGGTGCCGTGGACGACGTCCGCGTTCCAGGAGTCGGCGAACTCGCGCTCCATCGGCGTGAATTCGTAGGCCTCGGCCTCCTCCGGGGTGGGGATGAGGCCGGGGCGGCCGGTGCGCAGGCGGATCATGCTGAGGGCTGCGGCCCTGACCTGGCGGCGGGCCTCCTTCTCGTCGTCGGTGGCGAGGGCGGAGACGCCGATGAGGGCGTACGGCTCGGCGAGGACGGCGGAGGGCCGGAAGGACTCGCGGTACAGGTCCAGGGCCGGGACGGTGTTGCGCGCCGAGAAGTGGTGCGCGAAGGCGAAGGGCAGGCCGAGGACCGCGGCGAGGCGGGCGCTGAAGCCGGAGGAGCCGAGCAGCCAGATCGGGGGGCGGTGCGGGGACTGGACGCCGCCGGGTGACGTCGCCTGGACGGGGCCGGGGATGGCGTGGATACGGCGGTAGGGGTGGCCGTCCGGGAAGTCGTCGTCGAGGAAGCGGGTGAGCTCCGCGAGTTGCTCGGGGAAGTCGTCGGCGCCCTCGTTGAGGTGGTCGGTGCGGCGGAGGGCCGCTGCTGTGGCGCCGTCCGTGCCGGGGGCGCGGCCGAGGCCGAGGTCGATGCGGCCGGGGGCCATGGCCTCCAGGGTGCCGAACTGTTCCGCGATGACCAGTGGGGCGTGGTTGGGGAGCATGACGCCGCCGGAGCCTAGGCGGATGCGGGTGGTGTGGGCGGCGAGGTGGGCGAGGATCACGGCGGGGGACGACGAGGCGACGCCGGGCATGGAGTGGTGCTCGGCGACCCAGTAGCGGTGGAAGCCGCGGGCTTCGGCTCGGCGGGAGAGTTCGACGCTGGTGCGGAGGGCGTCGGTGGCGGTGCGGCCTGCGCTGACCGTGACGAGGTCCAGGACGGAGAGGGGGACGGGGGCGGTGCCCTGTGCCGTGCCTCGGATCTCGTCGGGGTGGGGGGTTTCTGCCGCCACGTGTGCCTCCTGCGGTTTGCCGTGCGGTGTGCGTTCCGCGTTAACAGGAGGGGGGCTCCGCTTTATTCCCTCGCCCCCGCCGCCCCTACCCGTCCCATCCTCCAGGGGCTCTGCCCCTTCGACCCCGGGCGCCTTCCTGGGGGCTCCGCCCCCAGACCCCCGTTTCGGCCCTGAAGGGGCCTTGTCCTCAAACGCCGGACGGGCTGACATTGCCTGGGCCAGTGCCGAAAGGGTGCCCTCATTCCACGAGCACGCCCCCTCCGGGCGGGTGGGGGTTCGGGATGGTGCGGACTCGTCCTCAAACGCCGGACGGGCCGAAATGCCCAGACCGGCGCCGAAAGAGCTCCCTCACTCCACGAACACGCCCCCTCCGGACGGGTGGGGGCCAGGGACGGTGGGACCTCGGCCTCGGACGCCGGTCGGGCTGAAATCCGCGGGCCGGCGTCGAGAAGCGGCGCCCGAAGGCCTTTCGAGTCCAGCTTCCTGACCCACCGAGTCGGGTGGTGGGTGGGCAAAGGCCCGGGGGTCCAGGGGGCGGAGCCCCCTGGCGGGGGGGCGAAGGGGCGGAGCCCATGGCCGGGGTGAAGGGGCGGAACCCTTGGCCGGGCGGAGAGGTGGAGCCCTGCGCGCTCCTACACCTGCACGATCGGCTCCTTCGTGAACAGTGCCCCCAGTTCCGGTGCGTTTACCCTGCGGGCCGTCAGCCTCAGGGCCTCCCAGACCGTGACCTGGTTGGCGGTGAGGACCGGCTTGGCCAGGTGGTGTTCCAGGGCGGGGAGGTGGGATGCGGTGTGCAGGGCCGTGTCGGGGAGGAGGATCGCCTCGGCGTCGGGGTGGTCCGCCTCCTTGGCCAGGGCGAACAGCTCCTTGTCGCTCCAGGTTCCGACTTCCGCCGCCGTGATGATTCCGGAGCCTCGGACCGACACGACCTCCACGCCCGCTGCGCGCAGGAAGTCCGCGAAGAGTTGCGCCACGTCGTCGGGGTACGTCGCACCGATCGCCACCCGCCGCACCCCTAGCTCCCGTACCGCGTGCACGAAGGCGAAGGACGTCGACGACGCCGGCATGCCCGCCGCGACGGCGAGGGTGCGCACCTGCTCATGGGCGCCCTCCCAGCCGTACACGAAGCTGCCGGACGTGCACGCCCACACCACCGCCTCGGCGCCCGTCAGCCGCAGCGCCTCCACGCCCGCCGCGAGCCGCTCGGCCGAGCCCATCCGGCGCAGTGCGTCCACCCGGTGCGCGTCCTCGCCGATGTCGGTGTGCACCAGGTCGACCCGGATGTCGCTGGCGAGCAGCTGCTCGATGCGTGGGTAGTCGTCCTCGGCGGAGTGGCCCGGGTAGAGGAATCCGAGTGCGGTCATGTCAGCCTTCCTGCGGTCATGTCGGCCCTTCCTGCTGCTGTTCTTCGCCCGGCACGTTCGGCAGTGCTTCGGGGAGTACGGAACCGCCACGCGCCGCCGGATCGATCAGCGCCTGGTACGGCCCCACCGCTCGGGTACCCAGCCGACGCAGCGCCGCCCACATCGTGACCTGGTTGGCCGAGAGAACCGGGATGCGCAGTTCCGCCTCCAGCTGGGGGATCACGTCGTAGGTGGGCAGGTTGGTGCAGCTGATGAACAGCGCGTCCGTGGGCCCGCGCACCGCCCGGTGCGCCATGTCCGCCACATCGCGGTACGGCACCTTCCAGATGTGCCGGGTCAGCCCCATGAACTCGCACCCGGTGACCGAGACCCCCGCCTCGGCCACGTACTCCTCCAGTGCGCGCGTCACCGACACGGTGTACGGCGTCACCAGCGCCACCCGCCGTACGTTCAGCTCGGTCAGGGCCTCCAGCAGCGCCCCGGAGGTGGTGACCGCGGGCACCGCGCCCGCCTGTGTCATCGCCTCGCACATGGCCCGCTCGCCCGCGATACCGCCGACGAAACTGCCGGAGGTGCAGGCGTAGGCGACCACCTCGGGTGCGATCGCTGTCAGGGTGCGGACGCCGTCGCCGAGCGTCTCGTGTTCGCTGACCAGACGGGCCAGATCCAGGCTGACCTCGACCGGGACGAACGGTGTTCGGGTCAGATGCAGGGAGACCTCGTCCGGCACCCAGCGCCACAGTTCCCGGTCCAGCGCGAAGTCGAAGGGAGCGACGACTCCTACACCGCGCTGGGGGCAGGGTCCGCCGAGGAAGGAGATGTCCATGGAGCTCATGGCAGGCACCGTCCTCACTACGAGAAACAGGTGAGCAACGGACCGTAGGTACGCCCGTGTTGACGAAGGTAGGTTCGGGTGCGAGCGTGGTCAAACCTCGCATGTCAGACGGCTGGCACTTCCAGTAAAACTCCGAGAAAGGGCGCCCGCACACCCCCCGCACACCCCTGGAGAAGCGACCCCGAATGACCGCATCCACCCCCGGTCCGACCCCCGCCTCCCGCCCCGGCCCCGCCTCCCCGCCCACCCTCCTCGTCCTCGACGCCGATCCCCTCCCCCGCCTCGGCCGCCTCACCGGCCGCGCCCGTGTCGAGCACGCGGACGAGTCGACCCTCGCCGCGCGGCTGCCCCACGCCGACGTCCTGCTGGTCTGGGACTTCACCTCGTACGCCGTACGCGACGCCTGGCCCGGCGAGGGCCCGAGACCGCGCTGGGTGCACACGGCGAGTGCGGGTGTGGACCATCTGATGTGCCCGGAGCTGACCGCGTCCGACACCGTGGTCACCAACGCTCGCGGGATCTTCGACCAGCCGATCGGCGAGTACGTCGCCGCGCTGGTGCTGGCGATGGCGAAGGACCTGCCGCGGACCCTGGAGTTCCAGCGCGGCCGGGAGTGGCGGCACCGCGAGGGGCAGCGGGTCGCGGGCACGCGCGCGTGCATCGTCGGATCCGGTCCCATCGGTCGTACGATCGCCCGCACGCTCAAGGCCCTCGACGTCACCACCGCGCTGGTCGGCCGGGTCCCGCGCACCGGTATCCACGGCCCGGACGACCTCGACCGGCTGATCGCCCGCGCCGACTGGGTGATCGCCGCCGCCCCGCTCACCGAGCAGACGCACGGCATGTTCGACACCCGCCGCTTCGGCGTCATGCAGCCCTCCGCCCGGTTCATCAACGTCGGGCGCGGGCAGCTTGTCGTGGAGGACGCCCTGGCCGAGGCCCTCACCAGGCGCTGGATCGCGGGGGCCGCGCTCGACGTCTTCGAGCACGAGCCCCTCGGTCCCGACAGCCCGTTGTGGGGGCTGCCGGGGCTGATCGTCTCGCCGCACATGAGCGGGGACACGATCGGCTGGCGGGATGAACTCGGTACGCAGTTCGTGGAGTTGTACGAGAGGTGGGAGGCGGGCAGGCCGCTGCTGAACGTGGTCGACAAGCAGCGTGGGTACGTACCCGGACGCTGACGTCTACGGCTGGAGGGCGACGCATGACGGATCTCACCGAACTGACCGCCGTACAACTCCTCGACGGCTACCGAGAAGGGCGGTTCAGCCCCGTCGACGCCACCCGTGCCGCCCTGGAGCGGGCCGAGCGGATCCAGCCGGAGGTCAACGCCTTCGTACGCCTCACCGCCGACGAGGCCCTCGCCCGAGCCGCCGAGTCGGCCGAACGCTGGCGGCGCGGTGAACCGGCCGGGCTGCTCGACGGTGTCCCGGTCACCGTGAAGGACATCCTGCTGATGCGCGGCGGACCGACGCTGAAGGGCTCGAAGACCATCTCGGAGACCCTCTCCGAGAAGGGCCGTTGGGACGAGGACGCCCCCTCCGTGGCCCGGCTGCGCGCGCACGGCGCCGTCTTCCTCGGCAAGACCACGACCCCCGAGTTCGGCTGGAAGGGCGTCACCGACTCGCCCCTGTCCGGCGTCACCCGCAATCCGTACGACCCGACCCGCACCGCCGGCGGCTCCAGCGGCGGCGCGGCGGCTGCCGTGGCCCTCGGCGCGGGGCCGCTCGCGCTCGGCACCGACGGCGGCGGCAGTGTCCGTATCCCGGCGGCGTTCTGCGGCATCTTCGCCCTGAAACCGACGTACGGCCGCGTCCCGCTCTACCCCGCGAGCGCCTTCGGCACCCTGGCCCACGTCGGCCCGATGACCCGCGACGCGGCCGACGCGGCGCTGCTTCTCGATGTCATCGGCACGCCCGACTCCCGCGACTGGTCGGCGCTCCCGCCGGCGCCGGGTTCCTTCGTGGCGGGATTGACCGGCGGCGTGCACGGGCTGCGCGTCGCCTACTCGCCCTCCCTCGGCGGGCAGGTGGCGGTGCGCCCGGCGGTCGCGGCGGCCGTACGGCGGGCCGTGGAGCGGCTGGCGGGGCTGGGGGCGTACGTCGAGGAGACCGACCCCGACTTCACCGACCCGGTGGACGCCTTCCACACCCTGTGGTTCACCGGGGCGGCCCGGGTGACCCAGCATCTCGGCCCGCACCAGCGGGAGTTGCTCGACCCGGGCCTACGGGAGATCTGCGGCGTCGGCGCCCGCCTGACCGCGCTCGACTACCTGGCCGCGGTCGACGTCCGTATGGAACTCGGCCGGCGCATGGGCCGCTTCCACGACACCTACGACCTCCTCGTCACCCCGACCCTCCCGATCACCGCCTTCGAGGCGGGCACGGAGGTCCCCAAGGGATCGGGGCATCGCAGGTGGACGGGCTGGACCCCGTTCACGTACCCCTTCAACCTCACCCAGCAGCCGGCGGCCACCGTCCCCGTCGGCCGGGACGGGGACGGTCTGCCGATCGGCCTGCAGTTGGTGGCCGCCCGGCACCGGGACGATCTGGTGCTGCGGGCGGCGCATGCGCTGTACGAGGCCGGGATCGCCGGACTCAGGCCCTCCGGGACCTGACCGTCGCGCCGGTGCCGATCACTTCGACGGGCCTGTCCTGCAGCCGTTCGACGTAGGACAGGAGACTCTCGTTCAGACTCGCTCTGGAGCCGTGGAGTTCGCGCTGCCAACGCCGCGCCACACCACCGCCCAGATCCTCCTCGACGAGCAGCGCCCGGCCGTCGGCGCCGACGTTCCCGGTGTGATGAGCGCGCAGCAGCTCCGTCACCTGCTCGAAGGCACCGAACTGGTTCGATCCGATCCACAGTCCACCGCCCAGCAGCTCGTCGGAGGCTGCCCTCGCCTCGTTCTTCATGGCGTCGGACTGTGCGAGGAACCGCTCCGCGTCCAGGGCGCGGCCGGCTTCCAGGTCGCTGAGGGCGCGACTCAGGAAGCCGTACCACGCCCGGATCGCCGTACGGGCCCGGGCCACCCGCTGCAACTGGACCTGGGTCGCTTCACGGTCGGCCCGCGCCCGCTCCTGCCGGGCGATCTGCCGCTGGTGTGCCAGCGGGCCGAGGAACATGGCGAGAGCCGAGATCAACGCCCCGATGACACCACCGAGCAGCCCGGCGATCGTGTTCGACATGGCACAAGTCTGGCCGAGGAAGGCCGAGTTCTACCCCTCCAGCCGCCGGAACCTCAGCGACTCCCCCAGCGCCCCCGACCGCCACAGGTCGTTGCAGCCCTGGGCCATCTCCTCCAGCCCCTCCACGACCTGGCCCCAGACGATGCCGGGCACCCAGCCCACGTCGCCGTTGAGGAGCAGGTTGTTGCGCTCGTAGAACAGGGCCAGGTCGACGAGGGTCGTGCCGGGGCGGACCTCACGGTCGTAGCCGTAGGACTTGGTGCTCAGTTCGGTGCCGGCGAAGGAGAAATAGCAGAGATCTCCTGGAATGGGGGTGATGGTCGGGTTTTCCAGGGGTGGTTCCGATGTCGCGAACGGTGGGAACAGGGCGTAGATCTCGTTGCGGGCGTATTTCGCGTGATAGACCTCGCTGCTCAGCGGAAGGGCGTCCCACACGGCCGCGCAGGTGACGGGGGCGCGATCGTCCAGCAGTTTTGCCGTGCAGGTGATTCCACGCTTGACCAGCGAGACTTCGAGGTAGCGGTCAGCCATGCACTCCATAGTGCATACATCGCATGGTCTCGGGTAGCCGCGCCGCCATGGCTCCACCTAATGGGAACGACAGAGACACACCTGGGACCACGCGCCGAACGCTGCTCGCGGGGGTGGCGGCGCTCGGCGCGCTGGGGGCGGCCGGCTGCACACGTGTGGCCACCGCATCGACCGAGGACGGCGGTGACCTGCTCGACCGGCTGAGGGCGGCGGGCGTCGTACGGCTCGGTATCGCAGGGGAGATCCCCTTCGGCTACATCGACAAGAACGGCGATCTGACCGGCGAGGCGCCGGAGTTGGCCAAGGTCATCTTCAAACGGCTGGGCGTCGACCGGGTACAGCCGGTGCCGACCGAGTTCGGGTCGCTGATTCCCGGGCTCAACTCGCAGCAGTTCGACGTCGTCGCCGCCGGGATGTACGTCAATCCCGAGCGCTGTGAGCAGGTCATCTTCTCCGACCCCGACTACCAGATGCTCGACTCCTTCATCGTCCGCAAGGGCAACCCGAAGGGGCTGCACGACTACAAGGACGTCGTCGAGAAGAAGGCCAGGTTCGCCACCGGGACCGGCTACGCCGAGATCCAGTACGCCGTCGAGGCGGGATACAAGGAGAGCGACATCCTCATCGTGCCGGACCAGGTAGCCGGGCTGAACGCCGTCGAGGCGGGGCGTGTCGACGTCTTCGCCGGTACGGCGCTCACCACCCGGGAGGTCGTCAAGAAGTCCGGAAAGGCGGAGGCCACCAAGGCCTTCACGCCCCTCGTCGGCGGCAAACCGCACGTCGACGGCGGCGCGTTCGCCTTCCGGCCGACCGAGACGAAGCTGCGGGACGCCTTCAATGCGGAGCTGCGGGGGCTCAAGAAGAGCGGGGAGTTGTTCCGCATCCTCAAGCCCTTCGGCTTCACCGAGGCCGAGATGACCGACCTCACCGCGAAGGAGCTGTGCGGAGGGGGGACGGGCGGATGACCTCGGGACTCTGGGAACTCGTACTCAAAGGGATCTGGACCACCGTCCAGCTGCTCGTCCTGAGCGGGCTGCTGGCCGTGGCGGTCGCCTTCGTGGTCGGCATGGCCCGCACCCACCGGCTGTGGATCGTCCGCTTCCTCGCGGGCTTCTACACGGAGGTGTTCCGCGGGACCTCCGCCCTGATCATGATCTTCTGGGTGTTCTTCGTCCTGCCGGTGGCCTTCGGCTGGCAGCTGGTGCCCCTGTGGGCCGGCACGCTCGCACTGGGGCTGACGTACGGCGCGTACGGCGCCGAGATCGTGCGCGGCGCGCTGAACTCCGTCGACCCGGCGCAGCGCGAGGGCGGAATCGCGCTCAGCTTCACGCCGTGGCAGCGCATGCGGCTGATCCTGCTGCCGCAGGCGGTGCCGGAGATGATCCCGTCCTTCACCAACCTGCTGGTGGAGCTGCTGAAGGGCACCGCGCTGGTGTCCGTGATGGGCATGGGCGACCTGGCCTTCAGCGCCAACCTGGTGCGGCTCGCGCTGCAGGAGAGCGCCGAGATCTACACCTACATCCTGCTGATCTACTTCGTCATCGCCTTCCTGCTCACCCGGGGCATGCGCGGACTGGAACGCAAACTCAAGGCAGGGCTGGGCAAGCCGGTCGGGCGCACACCCGACCAGGAGCTGCGCCGTCCTGAGACGACCGGCGTGGGCGCCGCAGGTTCGCTCGGCGGCGTGGGCGCGGGAGGTGCTTCCTGATGACCTGGGACTGGGGCGCTGTCGCCGACTTCATGCCGCGATTCTGGGACGGGCTGCTGCTCACCCTGCAGATCCTGGCCATCGGCTCGCTGATCTCGTTCGCGCTCGGCCTGGTGTGGGCGCTGCTGATGCGCACGCCGAGCCGCTGGGTGCGCTGGCCGGTCGGGGCGGTCACGGAGTTCATCCGCAACACCCCGCTGCTGGTGCAGCTGTTCTTCCTCTTCTACGTGCTGCCCGAGTGGGGCATCACCTTCTCGGCGCTGGCCACCGGCGTCTTCGCGATCGGGCTGCACTACTCGACGTACACGATGCAGGTCTACCGCGCCGGCATCGAGGCGGTGCCCGTCGGCCAGTGGGAGGCCGCGACGGCACTGAACCTGCCGACGACCAGGACGTGGCAGGTGGTGATCCTGCCGCAGGCGATCCGCCGGGTCGTGCCGGCCCTCGGCAACTACGTCATCGCGATGCTCAAGGACACGCCGATCCTGATGACGATCACGGTCATGGAGATGCTCGGCTCGGCGCGGCTGTTCGCGCAGGAGAACTTCCAGTTCACCGAGCCCCTGACGGTCATCGGAGTGGCCTTCATCCTCATCGCCTATCCGGCCTCCCTTCTCGTACGAGCCCTGGAGCGACGCCTTGTCCGCTGACACCCCTCTGATGAAAGATCCCGACGCGAGCGCCAATCCGCCGGTGGACGGCGGCGAGCTGATCCGCTTCGACCACGTCACCAAGCGCTTCGGGTCCAACACGGTGCTCGACGGGCTCGACTTCTCCGTCGCGTCCGGCAAGCACGTCACCCTGATCGGCCCGTCCGGCTCGGGCAAGACGACGATCCTGCGGATGCTGATGACGCTGATCAAGCCGGACGAGGGCACGATCAGGGTCGCCGGGGACCAGCTCTTCCCGGCCCCGGAGAAGCAGGTCCGCGAGGTCCGCAAGAAGATCGGGATGGTGTTCCAGCAGTTCAACCTGTTCCCGAACATGACCGTGCTGCGCAACATCACCGAGGCCCCGGTCACCGTCCTCGGCCTGTCCAAGGACGAGGCTGAGGCGCGCGCCCGCGAGCTGCTGGAGATGGTGGGTCTCGCCGACAAGTGCGACGCCCGCCCGACCCAGCTGTCCGGCGGCCAGCAGCAGCGGGTGGCGATCGCGCGGGCGCTGGCGATGCGGCCGCAGGTGCTGCTGCTGGACGAGGTGACCTCGGCGCTGGACCCGGAGCTGGTCGCGGGCGTGCTCGACGTCCTCCGTGACATCGCCCGCACCACCGACATCACCATGCTCTGTGTGACCCACGAGATGAACTTCGCCCGGGACATCTCGGACCAGGTCCTGATGTTCGACTCCGGCCGGGTCATCGAGTCCGGCCCGCCGGAGAAGATCTTCAACGACCCCGAGAACGACAGGACCCGGGAGTTCCTCAGCGCGGTGCTGTGACCTCGGTCGGCGGTGACTGCTGTCGACGGTGACCGCTGTCGACGCTGCGCGGCGGTGCATGCCTTTGTCATATGCCAGAGTGCTAGACCGCAGTTGAGGGCATCGCAATCTCGTCAACAACCGCTCACTACAAGCCTCTTGCCGGTTATCGTGGTGGGGATTGGCTGACTGCAACCCGGCCCATTCGACAAGCGATGTGCGACCGCAGGGGGAACCGTGGCGCTGACGCACGAGCCGACCGCCCCGTACCACTCGGCCCAGGACGCCCTGCGCGTCCTGGAGACCGTGGCGCGGCACAGCACCGGAGTCACCGACGCCGAGCTCGCCCGGCAGACGGGCATAGGCCCGGAGCGCCTGACCGGCCTGCTGCGAATGCTGCGCCGCGAGGGCTACGTCGAGCAGGTCGCCGACGGCGCGTATGTCACGGGCGACGCGCTCGCCCGACTCGGTTCCGCGCAGGGCCGCGAGCAGGCCCTGCGCGAGAACCTCCAGCGCACCCTGGACCGGCTGCGCGACTCGGTCGGCGCCGCCGTCTACGTCAGCCGGTACATCGACGGCGAGGTCAAGATCGACCAGTACGCCGCCGGCCCGGCCACGCCCGTGGTCAACGAGTGGGTCGACTTCCGCTCCTCCGCCCACG
This sequence comes from Streptomyces sp. cf386, assembly GCF_900103585.1. Taxonomy (GTDB): domain Bacteria; phylum Actinomycetota; class Actinomycetes; order Streptomycetales; family Streptomycetaceae; genus Streptomyces. Next base: position 87,025 of record NZ_FNHV01000010.1, on the reverse strand, counting down.
CCACCGCGATCGGCAAGAGCCTGCTCGGCCAGCTCGACCACAACGGGCGGCGCGACCACCTCTCCCGCCACAAGATGGCCCGCCTCACCTCACGCACGATCACCAGCGACAGGGTGCTGCTCTCCCGCCTGGAGTCCCAGCCGCCGACGGTCCCCCACCTCGACCTCCAGGAGTACGCGGTGGGCACGGTGTGCGCGGCGGTCCCGATCACGGCCGGATCGTCGGTGGGCTGCCTGGCCCTGTCCCTCCCGATCGAGCACGCCCACCGGCTGAAGCAGGCGGCGGACACACTGAACCGGAGCGCGACGCCGGTGCTGCTGTCGCTCGCGATCCAGTCCTGAGCGCCGCGCGCGACGGTGGTCTGAAGCACCCCTGCGCACCAGGTAGTATTTTCTTCGTCGCCGCCGCGAGGCACACAAAATCGCGGTCGGCGGGAGTCATGCGCCGCTAGCTCAGTTGGTTAGAGCAGCTGACTCTTAATCAGCGGGTCCGGGGTTCGAGTCCCTGGCGGCGCACAGACGAAGGGCCTCTCGTGGGAGCGAGAGGCCCTTCGACGTACGCCAGGACATCCGCCTCGGTCAGCCTCCGGTACGCCCGCTCCCCGGCCGGCCGCCACCACACCGGGTCGGCGCACCGCAGACCCTCCTTCCTCAGCCCCGCCCGATGGATCTTGTTCGTGGCGGTCACCGGCATCCGCTCCGCCACCCGCACGAACCGGGGCGCCATCTTCGTCCCCAGATCCGGCTGGGCGGCCAGGAACCCGGCGAATCCCGCCGCGTCGAACTCCCCCGCGATCGTCGCCATGACCTGGTCCCCGGTCACCGGATCCGGCACCGCGTACACGGCGACGGCGTCCGCGCCCTCGTACCGGGCGAGGATGTTCTCGATCATCGCGGCGGACAGGTTCTCGCCGTCCACCCTGAGCCGGTCGTCACCGCGCCCCGCGAAGTACAGATAGCCCTCCGCGTCCCGGCAGAACAGGTCCCCCGTCCAGTACCAGCCCGCCCGCCGCCGCTCCGCCTCCGCCTCGGGGTTGCGCCAGTACCCCTCGAAGGGGTTCGGCCCCCGGTTGACCAGCTCCCCGATGGCCTCGTCGCCGTTGACCAGCCGCCCTCCCGCGTCGAAGACGGCCGGCGGACACTCCGCGCAGGTCTGCGGATCGAGTACGACGAGCCCGGGCGCCGCCCGCCCCACGGCCCCCGCCGGCGTCCCCGGCGACCACTGCACGGCGGCCCCGCCCTCGGACGACCCGTACCCCTCCACCAGCCGCACCCCGAACCGCCGCTCGAACGCCGCCGCGTCCACGGCGCCCGCCTCGGTGCCGAAGCCGAGCCGTAGCGCGTGGTCCCGGTCGTCGGGGCCGGGCTCGGTGGCGAGGAGGTACTGGATCGCTCGGCCGACGTAGGTGAAGTACGTGGCCCGATACCGCCGTACGTCCGCCAGGAACCCCGACGCCGAGAACCGTCGCCGCAGCGCCACTCCCGCGCCGGCCGCGAGGGCGGGTGCCCAGTCGGCGATGACCGCGTTGCCGTGGAACATCGGCATGCAGATGTAGTGCACGTCGTCGGGGTGGACACCGAACTGGTCGGCCAGGGAGCGCCCGGCTGCCGCCAGTCGGCCCTGGGTGCAGATCGCGGCCTTGGGGGCACCGGTCGAGCCGGAGGTGAAGTAGAGCAGGAGGCGGTCGTGCGGGGTGGCGCGGGAGGGGTCGGGGCGGGCGTCGACGTAGGGCGCGAGCAGGGCGTCGTACTCCGCCGAGTCGGTCGACAGCAGACGTACGCCGGGTAGTTCGAGGCCGTCGAGCAGCGGCAGACGACCCCGCTCGGTGATCAGGATCCGGCACTCGGTGTGCAGGATGTCGCGGGCGAGTTCGGGGCCCCGACGGGTGGGGTTGATCCCGGCGACGGCGGCTCCCGCGAGCGCCGCCGCGCTCAACCACAGTGGGTATTCAGGGGTGTTGTCGAGCAGAACGCCGATGTGCGAACGGGGCGGCACGAGGTCGGCCAGCAGGGCCGCCCGGGCGGCGGCACCCGTCGCCACCTGGTGATGGGTGAGCGCCTGCCCTTCGCACCACAGCCCGGGCCGGTGGTCTCCCCACCGCGCCGCCACGAGTTCCGCGACCGTCCGACCTGTAGTGGACTCCATGGACGCGCACGGTAGTTGATGGACCGTCAGATGTGGAGCCTAGGGCTGCATGACGTCCCCCGCGGTCGAGAACATCGCGTACGCCACCGCCATGAAGCCGAAGGCGAACAGGATGAACACCCCGAGGAAGGCCAGCAGGCATCCCGTGCCCGCCGCGAGCCTCCCGGGCGCCGGGGGCTTGGCCGTCGCGTGCTCCGGGCGCTCCGCCACATAGTGCACGGTGACGATGTCGCCCTCGAGAACCGTTCCCGGGCCACCCCCCTCGTCGAACCGGACCGGGCGACCGTCGCGCGTGACGAACTCGTAGACGTGGTGCAGGGTCGTACGCACCGCCGTGTCGCCTCCGCCGCTCGTCGTGGTGTACGTCCGCAGACAGCGCGCCTCGGCGGTCAGGCCGCTGCTCCAGGCGCGACTGACCCGCAGAGAGCGGCGGATCACCACGATCGCGGCGAAGGAGGCCACCGCGATCATGAGCGTGGGCACGATGTAGAAGAAGACTTCCATGAGCTCCCCCGAAGGCCGTGCGCGGCCCTCGTTCGGCCGGCGTGGGAGGAACGTACCCACGCCGGCCCGGGCGCTGACTCAAGAGAACCTCAGAACGTGACGTCCGAGCAGGCGTAGAACGCGTTGCTCGTGTCGTGGACCGTCCACACCGCGAGGATGACGTGATGACCGCTCAGCCCGGACGGCAGGGTGCCGCTGTGGGAGAGCGTGGCCGGTGGCCGCTGCCCGTTGTACGGGACCGTCAGGAACGGGGTGAGGTTGAGGTCGGAGCGGGCCAGGTTGTGGTTCTGGTTCCAGCCCGGCTTGGTGACGTAGTACTTGAAGTCGGTCGTGGCGTGCATGGCGGTGAACTGCCAGCGGAACGTGTAGCTCTGACCGCCCGACACCCGGGTGGTGGGCCACGCGGCGCCGGACGGTGTCGTCGGGGCGCTGAGCTGGCTGAACTGACCGAGGCCGGCGTTGCATATCTGTCCGTCGGCCGGTCCGGAGCCGGGGAAGCCCTTCGGGCCCTCGACGCTCTGCGGCTCCCACTGGATGGAGCCGCAGTTGGTCACGGTGCCGTTCTGGCAGAGCTTCTGCCTGCTGATGGGGAGGTCGGTGTAGCCGTGGCTGCTCGCGCCTCCGGCGGAGAGCACGAGGGCCCCGGCCGTGGTGAGTCCGAGCGCGGCGGCGTACAACTTGGTCTTTCTGCGCATGCTGCTGCTCCTGGGAACGTGGGGGAAGTTCGGCGAGCTTGCAGGTCTAGACCAAGTCCCAGATTATTGCTGACTGTTGAACATGTCCATACCAATCGAGGGACATGTTCGGCGGGCCGTCCGCCGAGCCGTTAGGCGCCCGTCTCGCCCCGCCCCACGCAGAACGCCACCGTCAAGTCCTTGACCAGCGCCTTGCGTTCGTAGTCGTCCAGCTCGACCAGACCCCGCACGGTCAGCCGCGTCACCGTGTCCTCCACCGAGTCGACGACCGAGGTGAGCATGGTCGCCCGGTGCTGCGCGTCCAGCGCGGCGATACGACGGCGGTGCATGGCGGCGGCGACCTCGGGCGCGTACTCCACCCGCACCGGCCGCACCGAGAACACCTCCAGGCCGACCGCGCCCGCGTCCCGTACCACCAACCGGGTCAAGGTGTCCGCGGTCGTCTCGACGGACCCCCGCGTCGCACCCGGCATCTCCACCGGCACCCGGGCCAGCGCCGCCTCGACGCACTCGCGCAGATACGTCTCGTGGTCCTCCACCCCGAGCGTCGCCCGCGCCGTGTCCTTCACCCGCCACACCACCAGGACGACGGTGCACAGCGCGACCCCGTTGCCGTCCGCCGCCGGCAGCTGCTCGCTGCGCCAGTGCCGCAGCCGTACGTCGACGCGGCGGCGCAGCAGCAACGGGTTGACCCACAGCAGGCCGGTGCGCCGGACCGTTCCCCGGTAGCGGCCGAACAGCCCGAGCACCCAGGCCCGCCCGGTCTGCCCGCGCGCCAGCCCGCCGAGCCCGAAGAGCCCCAGCGCCCCGGCCCCCGTGTACGCCGCCCACTGCGCCGGCCCCAGCCCCGCCCCCGCGGACACCGGCAGGCGCAGCGCGTCCACCACGAGCGGCGGCAGCACCCCGGCCCACCATGAGGTGGCCAGACACCCGGCCGCCCCGCAGGCCCCGGCGAGCACCCCCGCCGCCCCGGGCAGCACCCGCGCGGGCCGCTCCACCAGTTCGGGGTCGACCTGCGGCTCGGGACGCGGCTTCGGCTGCGTCGGACGGCGCACCCGCGGCTGCTCCCCCGTGCCCTGCCGACGCGCCACGACCGTCGGGCTGAGCGGCACGGACACCGGGTCGGGGCCGTCGCGGAACAGCAGATGGACCGGGATCTCGGTGGTCACCTCGTTCTGGATCAGCCGCCCGGGGCGAGGCGCCGTCCCTCCGTCCGGGCCGCCCTCCGAGTCGGGTGTGTGAGAAGTGGTCGTGGTCATGCGTGCCTCCAGCCTCCGCGCCAGATGCGTCACAAGTGGGTGGTGAGAACGGTCGCCGCCTACGAGAACAGCCGCCGCCAGGTCTCCGGCCCCGGATAGCCGTCCGCCGCGCCGCCCCGCCAGCCCTGGGCGCGCTGGAATGCCTCGACGGCTCGCCGGTCCGTCTCGCCCCAGCGCGATCCCGGGCCGGTCTTGAAATGCTTGCCGAATCCCTTCTTCACCAGTTGCTTTCCGAGCTGGGTGACGTACTTGTTGTTGGCGCCCGGCCGGAACATCGCCCGCCCCGGATACCCCGCCACCCCGTGCGACGCGGGCGCCGCCGGCACCGCCTGGCCGTCCGGCCCGACCGTCCCCTCCGCCTGGACGTCCTTGCCCTTGCCCGTCACCAGCAGCACCCACGTCCGCGGCCCCGGCAGCCCGTCCGCGTCCCGGCCCCGCCAGCCCTGCGCCAGCTGGAAGGCCCGGGTGGCCTTGCGGTCCGCGTCGGTCCAGCGCGGGCCGGGGCCGGCGGGGAAGTACCGGCCGGCGCCGCGCTCGGCGAGCATGCGGCCCAACTGGGTGACGTGCTTGTTGTTGGCCCCGGGGCCGAAATACGCCCGCCCGGGGAAGGGCACCGCGCGCTTGGCGTCCTCCGGCTTGGCGCCCTGCGGTTTGGCGGGGTCCGGCTTGGTGGTGTCCAGCTTGGCGTCCTCCGGTTTGACGGGGTCCGGCTTGGTGGTGTCCGGCTTAGCGGGATCCGGCTCGGCGGTGTCCGGTTTCGTACCCGTCGCGGTGCTCACCAGCCCCTTGTAGCGGTAGGCGACATAGCGGTCGGAGTGGCTCCAGTAGGCGTACGGGGTGATCAGCCGACGGGCGTGGGGGCGGGTCGACTCGTAGGCGACGTAGTGGGTGTGCCGGTAGTCCGTCCAGCCGCCGAAAATGACGACGTGCGAGCCCCGCTGGGGGTCATCCGGATTGTGGAACAGCAGAATGTCGCCGGGCTGCAGATCTGCCCTCGCGATGCGTACGCCGTACTGGCCGAGGCTGCCCGTCCATTCGTTTCCGGGCAGCTTCCAGGCCATCGAGACAAAGCCCGAGCAGTCCTGCCGGTATCCATCGGACCAGTACCGGGACATGCTGTACGGCACCTTCGCTGCGACCCATTTCTTGGCCCGTTTGATGATCTCCGCGCGGGTGGCCTCGGGCGTCTTCACCGGGCCCGGCTTGGCCGGCTGCCCGCCCGGGCCGTGCAGCGGCGCCTTGCCGCCCTGGGGGGAATCAGGCTCGCCACCTGTGGGAACGCCGGGGCGATCGGAGACGTGGGGGGCGGCCAGGGCCGGGGCCGTGTGGCCGACGGCGAGGGTGGTGGAGGCGGCTGCGGCGACGATCAGCGCCCGGCCGGCCGCCGGGTGGCGAGCGGTCGTGGAATGCGGTAGGACGCGCCGCCAGTGAACGCACCCGGGGCAGTCGCAGTCACTCTCCGGATCGAATTCCTCGAATACCGGAGTCCGAGTCTCCATGCGATTCCCCTCACACTCCAGTCGGAAATTTCCACAGCTGTACACACCGTCAGTTTCACAACTGTCTTCCGGACTCGCATGTTGACGGTCCGAATGGTTTACGGCGACCCGGCCGCCCCCACCCGCTCCCGATCGGTGGTCAAGAGCACCCCCGGAGGTCATGTAGAGTTCACGAGGTCAGTAGGCGCCGCTAGCTCAGTTGGTTAGAGCAGCTGACTCTTAATCAGCGGGTCCGGGGTTCGAGTCCCTGGCGGCGCACAGACAGTGAAGGCCTCTCGCCAGCGCGGGGGGCCTTCGCCTTTGAGACGAACTCTCCA
>NZ_FNHV01000010.1:0-80461 GCF_900103585.1 Streptomyces sp. cf386 | reverse complement strand
TCCACGATGCCGCAGCGGCGGCTGGGGGTCCGGGGGTTATCCCCCGGGGAACACAGCATCAGCGGGTCCGGGGTTCGAGTCCCTGGCGGCGCACACAGTCCGGAAGCCCCTCGTGCAAGCGAGGGGCTTCCGGCGTGTTTGGCCGGATACTCTCTGGCCCATGGCAGCGCGTGACCTTCAGGAGCGGATCAAGAAGCTCATCATCGACCGGCGGCTGGCCTCCGGGGCCCCGCTGCCGACCGAGCCCGAGCTGATGGAGCATCTGGGGGCCAGCCGGAACTCCGTGCGCGAGGCGCTCAAGGGGCTCCAGGCGATGGGCATCGTGGAGATCCGGCACGGGTTCGGGACCTACGTCGGCACGATGTCGCTGGCTCCGATGATCGAGGGCCTCACCTTCCGCACGGTCGCCGGGCACTACCGCGGCGAGGACACCCTGCTCCAGCTGCTGCAGCTGCGTGAGGCGATCGAGACGGGGCTGGTGTCGCGGCTCGCGGGGCGGATTCCGGAGGCGGACCTCGTTGAACTGGACGCGCTCGTCGACCGTATGGAAGGGCAGGCGGCGCGCGGCGGCGACGGCATCGCCGAGACCGACCGGGCGTTTCACGCCACTCTCTACCGAGGGCTGGACAACGCGCTGCTGGGCGAGGTGATGGAGGCGTTCTGGGACGCCTTCCACCGCGTCCACATCGATCTCGGCGGCGCGCCGCAGGATCCCCTGGTCACCTGCCGACAGCACCGGGAGATCGTGGACGCGGTGCGGTCGGGCGATGCGATACGGGCGGAGGGGGCGATAAGCGAGCACTTCGGCAACATCCGCGCCCGCGTGTCCACAACGGGTACACAAGACCCCCACAGGTGCCACAATGAGCGCGTATGACCGGTAAACACCTCGTTTCGCATCTTGCGATCATGTGGAACGGCGTGGAGCCTGGTGATTGGTTTTTCAAGATGCTGCGGATTCGCGGCAGTTGGGGGGCAAGGAGCCGGTTGCCGGTTTTTGCGGGGAGTAGGGGGCCCCGTTCATGACCGCATGCCGAGGGGGGCATGATGCAACCGGAAGGTCGCGTTTCCATGTCTAAGGTGTGGAAGATGTGGTGACTGCGGCCCACCACTGATACGCCTGTGAAGGTCGAGGGGGATCGACACAGTCGTAAGGAACCGACAGACACGCGGTTGACCTGCGTGTGGGGGGATGACTCATGACGTCGACGCCGACGGGCGCCCGGCAGAACTTCGACCCGTCTCAGACAACCCAGCTCAGGGTGCCATCGCAAACCCGGACCGGGGCCTTCCGCCGGATCAAGAAGACGCTGCCGAAGTACGACTACGAGCACTACAGCCGGCTGGCCGGTCCCCTCACCCAGCCCGACCCGAACAAGCCGTACCGGGTCGAGTACCGCTCTCTGATCTCGCAGGAGCCGCACCGGATCCGCGTCGCGCTGATGCTCGCCGCCGCCCCGGTGCTCTCGCTCGTCCTGCTGTTCTGGCTGCTCCAGCCCGAGCACTGGACCGAACGGGACTATCCCGCCTTCGACTTCCTGCCGGCCCTCGACATAGTCATGCTGGTCTCGATCGGTCTGATCGAGTTCTTCCGCTGCATGAACGTGCTGTCCAACGCGCACGCCACGCTGGTCGCCCGCGACCCGATCCCGGTGGTGCCGGAGACCGGCACAAGAGTGGCCTTCCTCACCTCCTTCGTGCCCGGCAAGGAGCCGCTGGAGATGGTGACCAAGACCCTGGAGGCGGCCGTCAAGCTGCGCCACCGGGGCCTGCTGCACGTCTGGCTGCTCGACGAGGGCGACGACCCGGAGGTCAAGGAGGTGTGCGCCCGGCTCGGCGTGCACCACTTCTCCCGCAAGGGCGTCGCCAAGTGGAACCAGGCCAAGGGCCCGCACCGCGCCAAGACCAAGCACGGCAACTACAACGCCTGGCTCGACGCGCACGGCGACGACTACGACTTCTTCGCCTCGGTCGACACCGACCATGTACCGCTGCCGAACTACCTGGAGCGGATGCTCGGCTTCTTCCGCGACCCGAACATCGGCTTCGTCATCGGCCCGCAGGTCTACGGCAACTACGACAACTTCGTCACCAAGGCCGCCGAGTCGCAGCAGTTCCTCTTCCACGCCCTGATCCAGCGGGCGGGCAACAAGTACGGCTCCCCGATGTTCGTGGGTACGTCGAACGCCGTACGCATCAAGGCGCTCAAGCAGATCGGCGGTCTGTACGACTCGATCACCGAGGACATGGCGACCGGCTTCGAGATCCACCGCCACAAGAACCCGGCTACGGGGAAGAAGTGGCGCTCCGTGTACACGCCGGACGTGCTCGCGGTGGGTGAGGGGCCGAGCGCCTGGACCGACTTCTTCACCCAGCAGATGCGCTGGTCGCGAGGGACGTACGAGACGATCCTCAAGCAGTACTGGAAGGGCTGGTACTCGCTTCCGCCGAGCAAGCTCTTCAACTACACGATGATGATCATCTTCTACCCGATGTCCGCCCTCAACTGGATCCTGGCCGCGCTGAGCTGTGCGCTGTTCCTGGGCCTGGGCGCCTCGGGTGTGAACATCGACCCGACGATCTGGCTGATGCTCTACGGCAACGCCTCCGCGCTCCAGATCGGCCTCTACGTCTGGAACCGCCGCCACAACGTCTCGCCGCATGAGCCGGAGGGCTCCGGCGGTGTGGCCGGCATGGTGATGTCCGCGCTGTCGGCGCCGCTCTACGCGAAGGCGCTGTTCGACTCCATGCTGCGGCGCAAGAGCAAGTTCGTGGTGACGCCCAAGGGTGACTCGGCCAGCCCCGACCGGTGGTTCGGGACCTTCCGGTACCACTGGTACTTCATCGCGATCTTCGGTGCGTCGATCGCCGCCGGCTTCGTGTACGGGCACGCGCACCCCGCGATGATCATCTGGGCGACCTTCGCCATGCTGATCACGGCGACGCCGATCTTCGCCTGGCGCTACATGCTGCGGCAGGACAAGAAGCGGCCGTCCGCTACGGTGCCTGCGCAGACCGGGCCGCAGGAGGCAGCGGTGACGACGGGCCCGACCTCGGTCCCGTACCAGCCGCAGCCGCTGCCCACGCACGCCGCACAGCACGCGCCCCACGGCCAGCACAAGCCGAGTTGGGCCGCGTCGAACAGCGGCGGCACCGGAGGCAACGACCAGACCATGCAGATCGCCCTTGGTGGACTTGGGGGACGTAAGGAATGAACGACCGTGCAGGCCGCCGCCGCGCCCGTCGACTCGCGATAGGTACGGCGGTGGTACTCGCGCTGGCCGGAATGAACGGGCCGTGGCTGTACCGCGTCGGCACCGAGAAATACCACCAGTACCAAATCAACAGACCCGAGTACAAAGCCGAGAACGGCAAGTGGGAGGTCGTCGACTTCCCCGAGGAGTACCGCCAGAACACCATCCACGCGGCGCTCCTGCACACCGGCAAGGTGCTGCTGATCGCGGGCTCGGGCAACAATCAGGACAACTTCGACGCGAAGAAGTACGACACCCGGATCTGGGACCCGGTCAAGGGCACGATCAAGAAGGTGCCGACGCCGAACGACCTGTTCTGCACCGGCCACACCCAGCTGGCCAGCGGCAATCTGCTGATCGCGGGCGGTACGAAGCGCTACGAGAAGCTGAAGGGTGACGTCACCAAGGCCGGCGGCCTGATGATCGTCCACAACGAGAACCCGGACGAGCCGATCACGCTGCCCGCGGGCACCAAGTTCACCGGCAAGGAGAACGGCAAGACGTTCGTCTCCAAGGACCCGGTGCTGGTTCCGCGCGCGAAGAAGGTCTTCGACAAGGCGACGGGCAAGTTCCTGCGCAACGACCCCGGCCTCGGCCGGATCTATGTCGAGGCACAGAAGAAGGGCGAAGCGTACGAGACCGGCACCCAGGACAACTACCGCATCCAGGGACTGACCGGCGCCGACGCGCGCAACACGTACGGCATCGCGCAGAAGCTCGCGCTCGACAAGAAGGACTTCCAGGGCATCCGGGATGCCTACGAGTTCGACCCGGTCGCCGAGAAGTACATCAAGGTCGACCCGATGAAGGAGGCTCGCTGGTACCCGACGCTCACCACTCTGGGCAACGGAAAGATCCTCAGCGTCTCCGGCCTCGACGACATCGGCCAGTTGGTGCCGGGCAAGAACGAGCTGTACGACCCGAAGACCAAGAAGTGGACGTACACGGCGAAGGAGCGGCAGTTCCCGACGTACCCGGCGCTGTTCCCGCTGGAGAACGGCAAGGTCTTCTACTCGGGTGCGAACGCGGGCTACGGCCCCGACAACGTGGGCCGCGACCCGGGCATCTGGGACGTCGCCACCAACAAGTTCACCAAGCTGCCCGGGCTGAGCGATCCCAAGCTGATGGAGACCGCGGGCACCGTGCTGCTGCCGCCGGCGCAGAACGAGAAGTACATGGTGATCGGCGGCGGCGGCGTCGGTGAGTCCAAGGAGTCCAGCGAGAAGACGCGGCTCATCGATCTGAAGGACGACGACCCGAAGTTCGTGGACGGGCCGTCGCTGGAGAAGGGCACGCGCTATCCGCAGGCGTCGGTGCTGCCGGACGACACCGTGCTGGTGTCGGGCGGTTCCGAGGACTACCGGGGCCGCGGCGACTCCAACATCCTCCAGGCGCACCTCTACAACGCGGTCACGGGCTCCCTCGACCGGGTCGCCGACCCGCTGGTGGGCCGCAACTACCACTCGGGGTCGATCCTGCTGCCCGACGGCCGCGTGATGTTCTTCGGCTCGGACTCGCTCTACGCCGACAAGGCCAACACCAAGCCGGGCAAGTTCGAGCAGCGGATCGAGATCTACACGCCGCCGTATCTCTACCGGGACGCGCAGCCGTCGCTGTCGGGCGGGCCGCAGACCATCAAGCGGGGCGGGACGGGCACGTTCAGCTCGCAGCACGCGTCGTCCATCGAGAACGTGCGGCTGATCCGGCCGAGCGCGTCGACCCATGTCACGGACGTGGATCAGCGGTCGGTGAAACTGGACTTCAAGAAGGCCGGTGACAAGATCACGGTGAGTGTGCCGGCCAATCGGAATCTGGTGCCGTCGGGGTGGTACATGCTGTTCGTGACGGATGATCAGGGGACGCCGAGCAAGGCGCAGTGGGTCAGGGTTCCTTAGCGAGCGGGCACAGCAGCACATGCCTTGGGGGCGTCCTCCGTACCGGAGGACGCCCCCAAGGTGTTGTACGGCCTACTTGCTGGCCTTCGCCAAGTTCAGGGCGTAGTCCGCCCACCACTCCCCCGCCTTGGGCCCGCCCTTGCACTCGCCGTCCGACTCGCCCGGGCGCTTGACCCACACATACGCCTCGACCAGCGGGTCCGTCGTCTTCGTCGTCGGGGTCTCGCCCAGCGCGCGGCCCGGCGGGTTGCACCAGCGCTCGTCCGGGTTCCCCCCGGTGTAGGGGCCGTTGCCGTTGCGGCTGGTGTCGATCACGAAGGGCTTGTCGCCCACCTTGGCGGAGAGCTCCTTGCCGTACGTGATCGAGTCCTCGGTGGTGTAGAAGTTGGAGACATTGACCGAGAACCCGTCGGCCTGGTCGATGCCCGCCCGCTTCAGCGGGTCGAAGATCTGGTCCGGGTGGCCCCAGCCGGCGTTGCCCGCATCCAGGTACACCTTGGTGTTCTTCAGGGACTTGAGCTTGGCGACGGCGCCGCTCAGGAGGTCGTAGCGCTCCTCGTGGTACTCCGGGGCCGTGCAGTTGTCGACCATGTGCAGCACCGCGTCCGGCTCCAGGATCACCGTCGCCTCACGGTCGCCGATGCCCTTGGCGACGCTGTCGACGAACGCCCGGTAGGCGTTGCCGTCCGCGGCGCCGCCCTCCGAGAACTGGCCGCAGTCGCGGTGCGGGATGTTGTAGAGGACGAGCAGCGCCGTGCGGCCCGCCTTGTCGGCGGCCTCGGTGAAGCCGCGTGCCTGGTCCTCCGGACTCTCCGGGCTGATCCACTCGCCCGTCGGCTGCTCGGCTATCTTGCGGATCTGCTCGGCGTCCTCCTTCTTGCCTGCCTTCTGGTAGGTCACGACCTGCTGCGCCGCGTTCCCGTCCGGGTTCACCCAGAACGGGTCGGTGCCCTTGGGCTGCTGACTGATCCCGGCGCCGTTCTCCGGCTCCTCGCCGTCCCCCGAGGACGTACAGCCCGCGACCAGCAGTGCCGCCCCCAGCACCACCGCAAAGGTCCGTGTACGAGCGCCCCTCGAGGCCCCCCTCATCAGGTACATCCAACTCCCCTTTGGGTGCACTGTTCCAAGGCTCAATCCTGACATACCCGCCGTGAGACGAACGAGGTCGCCGATCCTTGTCGGAGAGCTGTTACAGCCGGCGGTACGGCTCCCCGGCACTGCTCGGACGAGCGGAGTAGGTTGCGCGTCCATAAGGCGCGGTCCACAGGGGAGACAGGGGAAGGGGAGGGTGTGTCATGCACCGGTCCACCCGGGAGATACGGCTGGCGGAGGCGTTGGTGGAGTCGGCGGACACCCTCGTCGACGACTTCGAGGCCGCGCACTACTTACCTCGCGTCGCCGACCACTGTGTGCGGTTACTGGCCGCGCGGGCCGCCGGATTCATGCTGATCGACGAGGACGGGACGCATTCGCTGGCGGCGAGCGGCGCACACCGGGAGGTCGCGCTCGATCTGCTGCAGGCCCAGCGGAGCGGCGGGCCCTGCCTGGACAGCTACGGCACCGGCCGTCCGGTGCCGCCGGTCCCGATCGGGACGGCCCGGGCTGCCGCCCGCTGGCCGGAGTTCACGGAGCGGGCGCTGGCCCACGGCATCGTCGGCACCTTCGCGGTGCCGGTGCGCCGTCACGAGCGGCTGCTGGGGACGCTCAACGTCTTCCTGGCCACGCTTCCGGACGAGGCCGCCTCGTCCGGCGAGGCTGCTTCCGACGACGGGGCAGAGCTGCGGCTGGCCCAGCTCATCGCCGACTGCACGGCTCTCGGGCTGCGGAACCGTGACACGTACGTCCAATGCCGCACCCTCGCCGGTCAGTTGCAGCAGGCGCTGTCCAGCCGGGTGCGCATCGAGCAGGCCAAGGGCATGCTCGCCGAGCGCTGGAACACCCCGGCCGACCACGCCTTCGTGGCGCTGCGCCAGTACGCGCGCCGCCGTCAGCTGCCGCTGGACCTGGTCGCGCAGGCGGTCATCGACCGGGTCGCGGACGACGCCGAGCTGCGCCGGGAGGCGGGACGCGGGGAAGACGAGGGACGTTCCTAGCCGACCCGTTCTCCGGGCCGAGCGGCCCTCGCCATCTGAACCTCTAGGCCGGGGCGGCCATCCGTTCTAGAGTCTTCAACGGACGGCCCCAGCCCTCGGTCGGACAATCCCCACTGGTCACACCAGACCTCCCGCGCCGGTCGCCGGGTTACTCCCGCAACCCGTGCGCGCGCGGTGGAGGACCAGCCCGGTCGGCGGCTTCGGGGGAGCGGTCGTCGGCCGGGCCAGGTGAGGCGGCATGGCAGCGCTGCGACGTCACCACCCCGTGCCCGTGAGGTACGCCGACACGATCACGTTGGCCGTGTAGCTGCGGGTCGTGCGGTCGAAGGTGCCGCCGCAGGTGATCAGGCGGAGTTCGGCGCGGCCGGTGTGGCGGGCTCCGTAGGCCTGGTGGGCGTCGAAGCGGTCGCGGGTCACGAGGCGCACATCGTCCACGGTGAACTCGGCGACCCTGCCGTCGTCGCGGAGCACCCGCACCGTCGCGCCCGGCTTCAGCGCGCTGATCCGGTGGAAGACGGCGGGCCGGGTGTCGGTGTCGACGTGCCCCACGATCAGCGCGGCCCCAACGGCACCCGGCTTCACCCCGGCCGCGTACCAGCCGACGACGCCGGCCCGGTCGTAGGGCGGCGGATCGATGGCACCGCGCGGATCGAGCCCCCGGGCGATGACCGGTGCCTGCACGTCGAGCGCGGGGATGTCGAGGCGCTGCGGCAACGCGTCCCCCATCGGCAGGGCGGCGGCCGGCAGCCGCACCTGCTGGGGCCGTCCGACCGCGGCGACATCGCCCGAGACCGGCGCGGACACGGTCTCCCTCACCTCGGTGACCTCCCGCCCCCACAGCCACAGTCCGAGCAGCAGCACGGCCCAGGCCACGCCCATCAGGAGGCGGCCGCCGTGGGAGGAACGTTCGTCGTCCGGCATGGTCAGCACGGCCCGCCTCGCGGCCGAGGGCGCCGGGGGCCGGTCACCGCGGCCCACCCGCCTCCCGGGTGAACGCCTCGCGCTGCTGTCGGCTCCGGCGCGCGCTCCTGAGCGCCACGGCCGTGGCGGCGACGCCCGCGAGGATCAGTCCGGTCACCGTGTGCGCCGTGCCGGGGCCGGCCGCGCGGGCGTCCACGACGGCGAGTTGTGCGGTGCCCCCGCCGCCCGCCCGGACCGGGGCCACGGGAGAGGCGGGGGCCGACGGCTCCGCGCCCTGCTGTCCGGACCGGTTCGCCGCCTCCTGCCGTACGACGGTGACGGCGCCCTTGCCCGGCGCGTCCCCGCAGGCGATCTTCACGTCGTACGTCCCCGCCTTCAGCGTGGAGCGGACGCGGCTCTCGCCGACGAGCGTGCCGTCGGCGCCGACCGTGAGACGGGCGTCGGCGACGAACGCCGGGGAAACGGCCGTCGCGGTCTTCTTCGGGCAGCCGCTCACCCGCAGCGCGATGTCGCTGCCGGGGTGCGGGGACGACGGACTGAACGAGACACCCCCGTCCGCCGCTCCGTCCGACGCGTGGGCCGCCGGGAGGACGGCCACCGCACCCAGAGCGGCGATCGCACAGAGAGTGACCCGCAGTGATCCCATCTGAACCTCCAGTTACCTGGAGGCTCCCCCCGGAGTACGGGCCACGCATCCTCAGCGGGGCCCGTACTGCTCCGTACGGGTCGTGTTGCGGCCGTACGGCCACCCGGCGGAGCCGCTGTCGGGCACAGCGGATCGGGGTTTCAGATTCGGTCGACGAGGTCCGCGATGGAGTCCACGACCTTGGACGGCCGGTACGGGAAGTTCTCGATCTGCTCGGGCCGGGTCAGGCCGGTGAGCACCAGGAACGTCTGCATCCCGGCCTCGATGCCGGCCAGCACGTCGGTGTCCATGCGGTCGCCGATCATGGCGCTGCTCTCGGAGTGGGCGCCGATCGCGTTCAGGCCGGTCCGCATCATCAGCGGGTTCGGCTTGCCCGCGAAGTACGGCTGCTTGCCGGTCGCCTTGGTGATCAGCGCGGCGACGGCGCCGGTCGCGGGCAGCGGGCCCTCGGTGGACGGACCCGTCTCGTCGGGGTTGGTGCAGATGAAGCGAGCCCCGGCGTTGATGAGCCGGACCGCCTTGGTCATGGCCTCGAAGGAGTAGGTGCGGGTCTCGCCGAGCACGACGTAGTCCGGGTCGTGGTCGGTGAGGATGTAGCCGATGTCGTGCAGCGCGGTGGTCAGGCCGGCCTCGCCGATGACGTACGCCGAGCCGCTCGGGCGCTGGTCGCCGAGGAACTGGGCGGTGGCCAGCGCCGAGGTCCAGATGTTCTCGATCGGCACTTCCAGGCCCATGCGGTTCAGCCGGGCGTGCAGGTCACGCGGGGTGTAGATCGAGTTGTTGGTGAGGACGAGGAAGGGCTTGCCGGAATCGCGCAGCTTCTTGATGAAGGCGTCGGCTCCGGGAATCGGTACGCCCTCGTGGATGAGCACACCGTCCATGTCGGTGAGCCAGGACTCGATGGGCTTGCGGTCTGCCATGTTGCTGTGACTCTCCTGGCCTGCGTACTGCATACGGGATGAGCGGGGGCGCCGGAACCACGGCGTGCCGACGCCCCCAGCGTAATCAGGACTGGCTGATCCTGACCCCGTCGATCACCCAGTACCAGTTGTTGGACCCGGTGTAGCGGAACCGGAAGCTCACAGTGGAGGCCCCGGAGGGGACGTCGACGGAAACGGACTGCGGCTGCGAGACGACGTCTGAGGTGTAGCTCCTGACGACGGTGGGCGTACCGCCGTTGAAGGACGCAAGGATCTGGGCGCTCTGGGAGCCCTCCTGCCGGTAGAGGGTCGTGAAGTCGAGCCGCACCCTGGTCTTCCCGGTGACGTCGTATGCGGGGCTGACCAGGGTCGAGTCGTACGTGCCGGAGAAGGTCTTGTCCGCCCACTCGTCGGAGTCGGCGACCGCGAAGACGCCGCGCGCGCGGACGTTGAGCTCACGCCACTGGTCTCGTTGGGTGCGGGACCAGAACTCGTCGGTGGCGAAGGCCCAGCCCCGCCACTCGGTCATGCCGCCGGTGCCCATGGCGTTGTTGATCACCGACCAGCCGCTGGGCGGGGTGTGCGTGAAGCCCAGCACGCCCGCCGGGATGCCGGTCTCGTCGACCCGCGCGATCAGGGTGGGCCGTAGGGCGTCGAAGGGGTCGGTGGAGCGCTCCTGGAGGGGCTTGCCGTCCAGGCCCCAGGCGGGGTCGACGGTGATGCCGAGCTGCTGGAAGACGGTCGGTACGACGTCGACGAGGCGGGTGTCGACGGGCCGCGCGCCCGCGGCGATGCCGGGCCCGGTGGCGAGGACGAAGGTGCGCCGCTCCTCGATCGACGAACCCCCGTGGCCGCCCGCGTCCAGGTGGCCGTGGTCGGTGACGACGATGACCGTCCAGCGCTCGGAGGCGTGGTCGGGCCGGGCCTTGATCGCGGCGCGCAGCCGGCCGAGGTAGGCGTCCTGGACGGCGATCTGGTCGAGGTAGGCCTGGCTGCCCGCGCCCTGGTTGTGGCCGACGATGTCGGACTGGCCGAGGTAAACGAACAGGACGTCCGGGTTCTGGTCGCGGATGATCGCCTCGGTCTCGGCGGCGATGGTGGCGTCATGGCCCGTGTATCCGTCTCGGTCGCCGTCCAGGACCAGCTTGGCGTCCGCGCCCGGGGTGACGGTGCCCTGGGTGTCCAGGGGCTTCCAGTCGACGGCCGCGTAGGTGGACAGCGCGGGCCGGATCCGGGCGAGGCGGGCGAGGAGGCCGGGGTACTGGTCGTACTTCTTGCCGGCGAAGGTGTTGTCCTTCACGCCGTGCTTGTCGGGCCAGACGCCGGTGGAGATGGTGGACCAGCCGGGTCCTGACGAAGTGGCGGCCATCGGGCTCGCGTAGAGCAGCGACGTGCCGTACGTGCCCTCGCTCATCATGGCCTTCAGATGCGGGGCGTTGGCCGCGTCGATGCGGTCGTGCCGCAGGCCGTCCATGCCGACGACGAGCACCTTGTCCTTGCTGGTGCCGTTCGGGAGCGTGGGGACGGCGTGGGCCTGGGAGGCGGCGGAGGCGCCGAGTGCCACGGTGGTGGCGGTCGCCGCGGTGGCGGTGAGGACGGTACGTCGGGAGAGCGGTGAACTCACGTGATCCTCCTGAGACAAGTGGGCGCGGGCACGGCAAGCGCCCCCGGTTGTGGTGCCCTGGGGCGTTGCGCGGGGAAGGCGCGCGGGCGTTGCTCGATGGAAGGGTGGGAGAAGGGCGGTCGGCGTCAGCTGCCGGTGGCCGACTTCCAGGCCTCGACGTACGTCGTCAGGTTCTTGTCGATGTCGTCCCAGTCGGGCTCGAAGATCTCGACGCCCTCCATGATCGTCGCGAGGGCGATGGCGTTGGCGTCGGTGGTCTTGACGTCCTGGCGGGCGCTGAAGCCGCCGCCGATCTCGCTGACCTGCAGCTGGGCGGCCCGGCTCAGCATGAAGTCGAGGAGCTTCTTGCCGTTCTCGGTGTGCGGGGCGTCGGTGACGAGCCCGGCGGCGTAGGGGAGGGCGAAGGTGGTGGGATTGCCGCCGTCCCGCGCCGGGAACCAGATGCCGAGGTTCGGCATGGACTTGGACTGGGCGTAGTTCATCTGGACATCGCCGTTGGCGACGAGGAGTTCGCCCTTGTCGACCTTGGGGGCGAGCTTGCCGGTGGAGGCGGACGGGCCGACGTTGTTGGCCTGGAGCCTGCCGAGGTACTCCATGGCGGGCTTCTCGCCGCCGAAGTCGTGCATCGCCTTGATGAGGACGGCGGTTCCGTCGCCGGCTACGCCCGGGGTGGAGTACTGGAGCTTGTTCTTGTACGTCCCGTCCAGCAGGTCCTCCCATGTCGTGGGCGGCTGCTTCAGCTCCTTCTTGTTGTGGATGAACCCGAAGTAGTTGTTGACGACCGAGGTCCAGGTGCCGTCGGCCGCCTTGTCGGCGCCGCTGACCTGGTCGGAGCCCTTCGGGGCGTACTTCTGGAGCAGGCCCTTGCCGTCGGCCTGCTGGATGAAGGGCGGGAGCGTGACGAGTACGTCGGCCTGCGGGTTGGGCTTCTCCCGGGCGGCGCGCTGCACCATCTCGCCGGAGCCGCCCTCGACGTACTCGACCTTGATGCCGGTCTGCTTCTCGAAGTCCTTGAAGACGCGGTCGTACCAGCCGTCGCCCTTCTCCCCCTTGAGGCCGTCCGCGCTGTAGACGGTGACGACCTTCTCGTCGGAGGCGGCGGAGCTGCCGCCGCAGGCGGACAGGAGGGGGGTGGCGAGGAGGGAGAGGGCGACCGCGAGCTTGAGGCTGTTTCTGGGCATGGCGGGGTGAACTCCTTGCGCGTTGAGGGTTTTGCGAGCGGGCTCGGGCTTACGGGATCAGCGGTACGAGGCGCGGGTGCGCACACGCGAGACGGCGAACAGCGCGAGCAGGGTCGCCGCCATCAGGACCACCGCGAGGGCGGAGCCGGTGAAGAGGGAGCCGCGGTCGGTGGCCGCGTAGATCAGGACGGGGAGCGGGGTCCAGTCGGGCGGGTAGAGCATCATCGTGGCGCTCAACTCGCCCATGGACAGGGCGAAGCAGAGGCCGGCGGCGGCGGTGAGCGACGGCAGGAGGAGCGGGAGCCTGACCCGCCACAGGACATACGCGGGCCGGGCGCCGAGGGAGGCCGCGGCCTGTTCGTACGCCGGGTCGAGGCGGGCGAGGGCGGCGGACACGGACTGGTGGGCGAAGGCGGTGACCAGGACGGTGTGGGCGAGGATCACGATCTCGCGGGTGCCGTTGAGCAGGAACGGCGGCTTGGAGAAGGCGACCAGGATCGCGAGGCCGACGACCACGGAGGGCACGGCGACCGGGAGGACGAAGAGCGCGTCCAGCACCCTGCGGTACCGCCGCTTCAGCCCGGCCGCCGCGAGCGCCGCCCACGTCCCGGCGATCAGGGCGAGCAGGCTCGCGGCGGCGGCCGTGAGGAGGCTGGTGGTGAGGGCCTGGAGGGCCTCACCGCGGGTGGCGGCGCTGTAGTGCCCGGTCGTGAAGCCGGACGGCAGCACGCTCGACCAGTTGGTGGCGAAGGAGGCGCCGAGGACGACGAGGAGCGGCAGGGCGAACAGGGGCAGGAAGAGGACGAGGAACAGCAGCCATACGGCCCCCTTGGCCCCGCGGCTATGCACCAGCACGGAGGCTCACCACCCGGTAGAGGCCGTAGAGGCCCACGGAGATCGAGACGTTGACGACGGCGACCACGCAGGCGCCCGGGTAGTCGGACTCCAGGATCGCCTTGCTGTAGACGAGCATCGGCAGGGTCGTGACGCCTTTCGCGCCGGTGAACAGGACGATCCCGAACTCGTTGAGGCACAGCACCAGTACGAGGCTGCCGCCCGCGGCGAGGGCGGGCACCGCCTCGGGGAGGATCACCCGGCGGACGATGCGCAGCGGGCGCGCGCCGAGCGAACCGGCCGCCTCCAGCTGGGCGGTGTCGAGCTGGGCGAAGGCGGCGAGCAGGGGGCGTATGACGAAGGGCGTGAAGTAGGTGATCTCGGCGAGGAGCACGCCCCAGGGGGTGGTGAGGAACTGGAAGGAACCGATGATGCCGGTCGTGCCGTAGATGAACAGCAGGGCGAGGGTGATGAGGAAGGACGGGAAGGAGAGATAGACGTCGATGAACCGGGCGACCGCCTTCGCCCCGGGAAACGGCACGAAGGCGATGACCAGCGAGAGCGCGAACCCGAGAACCAGACAGCCGACGGTGGAGGCGAGCGCCAGCCAGACGGTGGTCCACAGAGCGTGCCGGAAGGCCTCCGAGGCGAAGACGTCGGCGTACGGCTGGAGGGAGGTGCCGCCGGTGTCGGGCTGGACGGACTGCTGGACGACGAGGGCGAGGGGGTAGAGGAAGAGAAGGGTCAGGACGGCGACGGGGGGCACCGTCCACAGCAGCCGCCTATGCATCGGTGACTCCTGCGGGCAGCAGCGTCGCGTCCTCCGGTGCGAAGTGCAGCGTGACGGAATCCCCGTGCGTGGGCGGGTCCTTCAGCTCGCGTACGTCCGCCATGACGCGGTGGCCGCCGTCCACGTCGACGTAGAGCCGATGGGTGGCCCCCCGCCACTGGATCTCGCCCACCCTGCCCGCGAGTCGGTTGGGCCCGTCGCCGAGGCCGACGAGGTGGGGCCGTACGCACAGGGTCGCCTTCGCGCCCGGTGCCGCTCCGGCCGTCTCGACCTTGAGTTCGCCGTCCCCGAAGGCCACCCCGCCCGAACCCACGGTCACCGGCAGCAGGTTGGCGTTCCCGACGAAGGACGCCGTGAACTCGTTCGCCGGCGCCCGGTACAGCTCCCGCGGGGTGCCGCACGCCTGGAGGCGGGCCCTGTCCATCACCGCGATCCGGTCGGCGAGGGTGAGCGCCTCGACCTGGTCGTGGGTGACGTACAGGATCGTCACGTCGGGCAACTCACGGTGCAGACGGGCCAGTTCGGCGAGCATGCCGGAGCGCAGGCGGGCGTCGAGGGCGGAGAGGGGTTCGTCGAGGAGGAGGACGCCGGGGCGGATGGCGAGTGCGCGGGCGATGGCGACGCGCTGCTGCTGGCCACCGGACAGCTCGCGCGGGTGGCGGCGGGCGTAGGCGGCCATGCCGGTCATCTCCAGGGCCTCGGCGACCCGGGTGCGGATCTCGGCCTTGGGGACCTTGGCCCTTCCCCGCTGTGCCTTCAGTCCGAAGGCGACGTTCTCCTCGACCCGCATGTGCGGGAACAGGGCGTACTGCTGGACGACCATCCCGATGCCCCGCCGGTACGGCGGCAGGTCCGTCACGTCCCTGTCGCCGAGGAACACCCGCCCGGAGGCGGGCCGTACGAACCCGGCGACCGCCCGCAGCGCGGTGGTCTTGCCGGAGCCGGACGGCCCGAGCAGCGCCATGACCTCGCCGGGCTCAACGGTGAGGTCGAGGGAGTCGAGGACGACGTTGCCGTCGTAGGCGACGGTGACGGAGTCGAAGCGGATGCCGCCGTTCATGTCAGCACTCCGGGCAACTCCGCGACGGAGCCGAGGACATGGCTCGCCCCGGCCGCCCGCAGCGCGTCCGCGTCGTGCGCGCCGGTCAGGACGCCCGCGACGACGCCCGCGCCCGCGCGGACCCCGCTGAGCATGTCGTACGAGGTGTCGCCGACGACGGCCACCTGGCGGACGGCGTCGACGGCCTTCGTCCGCAGGAACGCGGTGAGGACCATGTCCGGGTACGGCCGCCCCCGGCCCCCGGCGTCGGCGGGGCACAGGGTGAGGGGGACCAGGTCCTGCCAGCCGAGCGCGGCCAGGATGGCGTCCTGGGTGACCCGGGCGAAGCCGGTGGTCAGGACGACGGTGCGACCATCGGCCCGGAGTTCCTCGATGGTCTCGCGAGCGCCGGGGATCGGTGCGACGAGCCCGCCGTCGACGAGTTCGGCGTACGCCTTCTCGAAGGCGCCGTTGGCGCGCTGTGCCCGCTCCTCGTCCCCGAACAGGTGCCGGAAGACGGAGATCTTGGACTCGCCCATGGTGGCGCGTACGTAGGCGAGCTTGTCGTCGTGGTCGGGACTGCCGGGCTCGACACCCAGTTCCGCGGCGGCCGCGGCGAAGGCCCGCTCGACGAGGCCGCCGTCGGCCACGGTCGTGCCGGCCATGTCGAGCACGACCAGCCGTATCTCCTGATGGAGCGGCTGATTGAGCGTCATTTTCCTCACCAACCCAGTTCGTTCGCGGTGGTCTCGGCTATCGCGGGCGAGCAGGTCATGCCGCGCCCGCCGGGCCCGGTGACCAGCCACACCCCGTCGCGCACCTGCTGCCGGTGCACGACCCGCCCCGGGTCGGTGCACTGCGCGTACACCCCCGCCCAGCGGCGCCGGATCTTCGGCAGCGGGCGGCCGAGGAGGGACTCGACGACCTCGGTGAGGTGGTCGTAGGGGTCCTCGACGGTGTCGAAGGCGAAGGGGTGCTCGTACTCGTGGGTGTCGCCGATGGTCAGCCCGCCGTCGGCGCGCTGGACCATGAGCAGCTGCATTCGGTGGGCCGCGGCGGTCTCGGCCTGCGGCTGACCGGCGTTGAGCCGGTCGAGTGCGGCGGAGGCGTACGCCGGGTAGTAGCGGAAGCTGTCCGCGTCGGCGACCGAGGTGGTGAGCGGCTCGCCGAGCGGGTCGGTCTGCATCATCTGGAGGCGGACGCGGCGCACGGGGAGGTCGGGTCCGGCCAGCTCACGGACCAGGCCGCCGAGCGAGGCGCCCGTGCACAGGACGACGACGTCGCCGCTGTGCACGTCCCCGTGGTCGTCGCGGACGGCACCGCGGCCGATGACCTCGCGGACCTCCCGGCCGGGCCGGAAGGTGTAGTTGGGGGACTTCAACAGCTCGGCGCGCAGGGCGAGTTGGGCGGTACGCGGCTCGACGGCCGCGTCGCGCTCGCAGTGCAGGGCCGCGGTGAACTCGCCGCGCAGGGCGGGGTTCAGGGCGCGCGCCTCGTCGGCGGTGAGCAGCTTGTGGCCGCGGGCCGAGGCGTCCGCGCGGGCCACGGCGGCCTCGGCGACGGCGAGTTCGAGGTCGCCGCGGACGGGGGTCAGGGAGCCGTTCGGCCGGAAGCCGAGGCCCGGCACGCGGGCCCCGATCTCCTCCCACAGCTCCCGCGCCCGCAGGGCGGTGTCCAGCTCCTCGCCGCCCGCGCGTCCGCTCACCCAGATCTGGCCGAAGTTGCGCAACGAGGCGCCGCGAGCCTCCGCCTCGCGCTCGATCTGTACGACCTCATGGCCGCGTTCCACTGCTTGCCAGGCGTGCATGGTGCCCACCACGCCGGCTCCGACGACTGTCACTCTCACGACGGCCACGCTCCTCGGGATTGGGGAACCGGAGGGGTCCGGCTCACAACGAGAGCGTGAACTGGCCATCACGTTTGGGCTAGACCCGTTATCTTTTCGTGATAACCGTGACGATGTGAAATAGGTGCATTCGCTGACTTTTCAGCCGCTGAGATGCGTGGTGAAGGAGAACCGGTCGCCGCGGTAGAGGGACCGCACCCGCTCCAGCGGCCGGCCCTCCGAGTCCCTCGACACCCGGTGGATCAGCAGCATCGGAAGGGCGGGCGGAGTGCCGATGAGGAGGGCCTCGCGCGGGGTGGCCAGCACGGTCTCGATGCGCTCGTCCGCGTCGCCGAAGGCGATGCCCTGCCCGTGGAGGAAGGCGTAGAAGGAGGAGTCGGGATCGAAGT
Source organism: Streptomyces sp. cf386 (assembly GCF_900103585.1). Classification (GTDB taxonomy): domain Bacteria; phylum Actinomycetota; class Actinomycetes; order Streptomycetales; family Streptomycetaceae; genus Streptomyces. Next base: position 63,029 of record NZ_FNHV01000010.1, on the reverse strand, counting down.
CGGCGTCGAGGCGCGGCACTCGGGCCACGGCGACGTAGGTGCTCTCCAGGCCGACCCGCTCGTCGTCGGCGAGCAGGACGCGCTCCAGGTGCCAGACGGGTTCGCCGCGTTCGAGGCCGGTCTCGGCGGCGAGGGCGGCCGGGCAGGGGAAGCGGTCCAGGGTGACGAGGCCACGGCCGGGGGTGCGTCCCTGGCGCCGTACGCCCTCGGTGTAGCTGGCGAGCGAGAGGGGCTGTTCGAGCTTGGGCCCGGCGACGACCGTGCCCCGCCCCTGCCGCCGCAGCTTGCCCTCCAGCACCAGCTCGCGGATCGCCTGCCGGACGGTCTCGCGGGCCACCTCGTACCTCTCGGAGAGGTCGCGTTCGGTGGGCAGCGGGTCGCCCTCCCCCAGCTCGCCGATGAGGCCGTCGAGCCTCGCCTTCACCGCGTAGTACTTCGGGATACGGCCGTGCTCGGGGATGCCGTGGCGCACGGGGGCGCCGGGGGCCTGGTCGTTCGGGTAGTCCACGCAGGGATCGTCGCAGACGGGACGGGGGGCTCGGGCGGCGCCTCCGGGTGACGGACCCGGCCTCAGCGGCGCCGCCGCACGAGGAGGAACCCGGCGCCGATCAGGAGGAGGGAGACGGTGGCGGCGAGGATGGCGCCGGGGCGTGAGGCGAGGCCGGTGCGGGCGAGTTCGTCGGCGAAGGTGAGCTGGTTGCGGGAGCCGTCGATGCCCGGGGCGGCCGAGGCGTCCTGGTCGGTGGGGGCGGTCGTGCCGGACGGGGTCGTCGCCGCGCCGGTCGGGTCCGCTTCGATGGCGAAGCGGTAGTCGTTGGACTGGCCGACCCAGTCGCCGTCGCCCTCGTGGCGCTGGACGACGGCCGCGTTGGCGATGACCTCGTTCGGTACGGCGTCCGAGGTGAGGGCGAGCCGGACCTTCACGGTGACGGTCTTGCGGGGGCCGACGGTGAAGCCGGGGAAGCCGTCGAAGGCGCCGACGAGTTCGTTCTGGTCGGTGGTCTCGAAGCGGACCGGGAGGGGGCGGGCGCCTTGCTGGGTGCCGTCCTGGGTGCCGTAGAACTCCAGGCGGGGCTGGGACGGCTTGAGGGCGTTTTTGCCGTCGACGAGGACGACCACGGGGTGGATGCCGGTGCAGGTCCGTTCGGTCGTGTTGGTGAGGTCCAGGTACCAGGTGCCGAATCCGCCGCCGGCCGTGTAGGAGTCGGGGCCGCCGTGGAGGCGGGTGGCGAGGGGGAAGTCCCGGTCGGGGGTGGCGCAGCTGGGCAGCTCGGCCTGGGGCTCCGCGCGCACCGGGGGCGCCGCGGCGAGCAGGGTGGCTGCTGCGAGGCAGAGGGGGACAGGTGTACGCAGTCGCATAAACACATGACCATGTCGGTCGGATACGGCTTTCGGGCGGTGCCATTCCGAACGGCGGCGCAAGTCCGCTCGATCAGCGGACGCCGGTCAGCCCGAACAGCGGCGCCAGCAGCAGCTGGGCCGCGCCTTCGGCGACCCCGCCCTCCCCGTGCCCCCCGCCGGAGGCGACCCGCACCGGCACCGCTTCCTCGCCCGCGCGCCGGGCGCGTTCGTCGAGCACGGCGGCGACCCCGCGTACGAAGGTGTCCGGCGCGGCGGCGACCGTACGACCGCCCAGCAGGACCAGGTCGACGTCGAGCAGCGCGACCAGGTTGCCGGCCGCGGTGCCGAGCACACGGGCCGCCTCCGCCAGGTCGCCCCGCGCGACGGCGGCCAGGCACAGCGCCTCGGCGCAGCCACGGTTGCCGCACCCGCAGGGCGGGCCGTCGAGCTGGAGGACCTGATGCCCGAACTCCCCCGCGCCCGTACGGGCCCCCCGATGCACCGCTCCCCCGATCACGAGCCCCCCGCCGAGCCCCGCCCCGAAGTGCAGATACGCGAAGGACGCGAGGGCCTTGGTCGTGGCGGACACGGTCATGGCGGACGCCGCCGCTCCCCCGACCGCGAGCCCGAGGGCGGCGGCGTTGGTGTCCTTGTCGACGATGACCGGCAGCGAGAGCCGCCGTACGAGCACGTCCCGCAGCGGGAAGCCGTTCCACTCCGGGAACCCGGTGACCCGGTGCAGCACACCGCGCCGATGATCGAGCGGCCCGGGCAGCGCCACGCCGACGCCGAGGACGGCACGCGGCCGACCGCCCTGACCACCCTGATCGTCCCCGGGCGAAGCCTCCGACCGACCGCCCTGGCCGCCACCGGCCACCAGCTCCCCCACCTCCCCCACGACCCGCTCGACGACCGTCTCCGCACCGGCCCCCAGATCCAGCGGCGTCCTGCGCAGGGCCACCACCGCGCCCGTCAGATCGCAGAGCACGGCCGTCAGCTCGTCCCGGTCCAGATGCACGCCCACCGCATGCCCGGCCTCCGGCACCAGCCGCAGCACCGTACGGGGCTTGCCCCCCGTCGAGGCCCGGTGCCCTGCCTCCGCCGCGAGCCCGTCCTCCCGCAGCCGGGCGGTGATCTTGCTGACCGCCTGCGGGGTCAGGCCGGTGCGCTCGGCGAGTTCGAGCCGGCTGATGCCCTCGGCGCCGGCCGTGCGCAGCAGATCGAGCACGAGCGCGGTGTTGTGACTGCGCAGGGCGCCCAGGTTCACGCCGCCCGCACCACCCACGCCGGCCACACCACGCACACCACCGACCGTGCCGGCGTTGCCGTCCTTCGTCCTGTTCACGCCACCCATTGTCCCCGCCGCTTGCACTTTGGCAACAGCGTTGCGAAAGTGGGAGCCATGAGTGCTACTCCCCTCCGCGTCGGCCTGGTCGGCTACGGCCTCGCAGGCTCCGTCTTCCACGCCCCGCTGATCGCCACGACCGAGGGGCTCACCCTCGACACGGTGGTCACGTCGAACCCCGAGCGGCAGGAGCAGGCCCGCACCGAGCACCTGGAGGTACGCGTCGCCGCCACCTCCGACGAGCTGCTCGACCGCGCCGCCGACCTCGACCTGGTCGTCATCGCCTCCCCCAACAAGACGCACGTCCCGCTCGCGACCGCCGCCCTGAAGGCGGGCCTCCCGGTCGTCGTCGACAAGCCGATCGCCGGCACGGCGGCCGAGGCGCGCGAGCTGGCGGCGCTGGCCGAGGAGCGCGGCCTGCTCCTCTCCGTGTTCCAGAACCGCCGCTGGGACAACGACTTCCTGACCCTCCGCCGGCTCCTGGCCGAGGGCGAGCTGGGCGACGTATGGCGCTTCGAGTCCCGCTTCGAGCGCTGGCGGCCCCAGACCAAGGGCGGTTGGCGGGAGTCCGGCGACCCGGCAGAGATCGGAGGTCTGCTGTACGACCTCGGCAGCCATGTCGTCGACCAGGCGCTGGTCCTCTTCGGCGCCGTCACGCAGGTCTACGCCGAGGCCGACATCCGCCGCCCCGGCGCCGAGACGGACGACGACACCTTCATCGCCCTCACGCACGCGAGCGGCGTCCGCTCCCACCTGTACGCCTCCGCGACGACCGCCCAGCTCGGCCCCCGCTTCCGGGTGCTGGGCTCGAAGGCGGGCTACGTCAAGTACGGCCTGGACCCGCAGGAGGCGGCGCTGCGGGAGGGGCAACGCCCGGACACGACTGCGGACTGGGGCACGGAACCCGAGTCGCTGTGGGGCCGAGTGGGCTCCGGCGAGTCCCCCCTCACGGGCGGCGGCCGCGTCGAACCCACCCTCCCCGGCGACTACCCCGCCTACTATGCGGCCGTGGCAAAGGCCCTGCTGGACGGCGGCCCCAACCCGGTCACGGCCCTGGAGGCGGCAGCCGCCCTGGACGTACTGGAGGCGGCGCGCCGTTCGGCCCGTGACGGAGTGGCGGTGACGCTGTGACTACCCACAAGACGCACAACCCGGAGATCACCCCGAAGTTCCACCCGGAGCTCACCCCGCCCCTGGAGGAACTGGAGGCCCAGGAACGCCGCCTGGTCTTCCGCCAGTTCACCTTCGACGACGCCTGGGCCCTCGGCTCCCTGCTGGTCGACATGGCCCGCGAACGCCAGGCCCCGGTCGCCATCGACATCCACCGGGCCGGCCAGCAGCTCTTCCACGCCGCCCTCCCCGGCTCCACCCCCGACAACGACGCCTGGATCGCGCGCAAGCGCCGGGTGGTGGAGCGCTACGGCGCCGCCTCCTACCTCGTCGGCGCCCGCTGCCGTGCCAAGGGCACGACGTTCGAGGACTCCTCCCGCTTGGACCCCGACACCTACGCGGCACACGGGGGCTCGTTCCCGATCAACGTCGAGGGCGCCGGAGTCATCGGGTCGGTGACGGTGAGCGGGCTGCCGCAGCTGGAGGACCACAGGTTCGTGGTGGAGGCGCTGGAGGAGTTCCTGAGCAAGCAGCGGTAAAGGCTTTTAGGGGCGCGGGGAACTGCGCGAGAAACCACGACGGACCGGCACCCGCCGTTCTACGCGCAGCCCCCACCCCTCAGGCGTCCTTGAATTCCTGCCGCTGCCGACCGAGCCCCTCGATCTCCAGCTCGACAACATCCCCGCCCCGCAGGAACGGCTTCGGCTCGGGCTGCCCGAGGGCGACCCCCGCCGGCGTACCCGTATTGATCACGTCACCGGGATACAGCGTCATGAACTGGCTGACGTACCGCACGACCTCCGCCACCGGAAAGATCTGCTCCGCCGTCGTCCCGTCCTGCTTCAGCTCCCCGTTGACCCACAGCTTCAGGGAGAGGTTCTGCGGGTCCGGCACCTCGTCCGCCGTCACCAGCCAGGGCCCCAGCGGATTGAACGTCTCGCAGTTCTTGCCCTTGTCCCAGGTCCCGCCCCGCTCGATCTGGAACTCCCGCTCGGACACGTCGTGCGCCACCGCGTACCCGGCGACATGCCCGAGCGCCTCCTCGGCCGACTCCACATAGCGGGCCGTACGCCCGATGACGACCGCGAGCTCGACCTCCCAGTCGGTCTTCACCGACCGCCGGGGCACGAGCACCGTGTCGTTCGGGCCGACGACCGTGTCCGCGGCCTTGAAGAAGATGACCGGCTCGGCGGGCGGCTCGGCGCCGGTCTCGCGGGCGTGGTCGTGGTAGTTCAGCCCGATGCACACGATCTTGCCGATCCGCGCGAGGGGCGGCCCGATGCGCAGCCCGTCGGCGTCCAGCTCGGGGAGCTCCCCGGCGTCCGCGGCCGCACGGATCCGCCCCAGCGCCGTATCGTCGGCGAGCAGCGCTCCGTCGATGTCCGGGACGACACCGGAGAGGTCCCGCAGAACCCCCTCGGCGTCGAGCAGCGCGGGCGTCTCCGCTCCCGCCGTACCGACTCGCAGCAGCTTCATGATCACAATCTCCCTCGATCGCGGGGCGCCCACCGACGGGTGCAGCCATCGGAGGACTGGTCGATCCTCCAAGGTCCACGGCCAGTCCGCAATACCCGGTTCACGTACTGGACCGTAGGCCCGGGTGACCCGGGCCCGTCCCGGAGGGGTCAGCGATAGAGCACCGCCCGCTCCACCGCACTCCACGTCGTGCTGGTGACGACGTACAGCGCGGCGGCCAGCGGCACCACGGCCACGGTGAAGAGCGTGAAGAAGGACATGAACGGCATGAACTTGGTCATGGCCCCCATCCCCGGCACCGCCTCCCCGCCGCCGGCCGCCGCCATCGCCGGATTCGCGGCCATCGCGGGATTCGCGGCCATCATCCGCTTGGTACGGCGGTAGTTGAACGCGGCCACGCAGGTGACGACCGCGAACAGCCCGACGTACACGAGCCCCGCGCCCCCGAACGCCCCGCCACCGCCGAGCGCGTCCGCCCAATGGTCGCCCAGGGGCGCGGCGAACAGCTGGTGCGAGAGCAGCTCGTTCGCCTTCCCGCCGATCGTCGTGTTCGAGAACAGGTGGTAGAGGAGGAAGAACGCGGGCAGCTGGAACAGGCTGGGCAGACACCCGGACAGCGGCGACACCTTCTCCTTGGCGTGCAGCTCCATGACGGCCTTCTGGAGCCGCTCGGGGTTCTTCGCGTGCTTCTTGCGCAGCTCGGCGATCTTCGGCTGCAGCTCGGCCCGCGCCTTCTGCCCGCGCGCGGCGGCCCGGGACAGGGGATGCACGAGCAGCCGTACGAGGGCGGTGAACAGGACGATCGCGGCGGCGGCCGCGGAGGCGCCGAACAGGGGGCCGAGCAGATCGGCCAGCCGCTGAACAAGGTCGGCGAAAACAGACATGGGTGAGCCCTCCGAGGGTCTCGTCGTGCCGGGGCGATGACGGAAATGCCGGAAATCGGCATGGCGGCATGACGACCCGCGCGGGGTCACACGGGAGAGCTGTTGGCTGTTTCCTGCGTGTGCCCTACGCGACGGTCGCCGGGAGGGCGTGCCCGGGTGCCCTGGGCCGTGGCCGACCCGAGGCGTCGGGGTCGCGTTGGGGCAGGAAGGCGGTACGGCGGGCCCGGTCGCGGATGGCCGTACGCACCCGGGTGGGCGCCACGGCGGGCGCGGCACGCGAGACGAGCAGGGAGCAGACGGCGAACGCGGAACCGGCGGCCGCGGTCGCGGCGAGCGCGACGGTCGCGGAGAGGCTGCCGGTGTCGAGCAGCACGACTTCCAGGAAGAGCAGCACCATCGCTGCGGCGGGACGCAGACTCGTCCGGCTCCGCACCATCGGCGCCCCTCCCCTCGTACCGCTCGATCGATCCTCACGCACTGCGCTCGCCCTGATGCTACCTGGGCCGCATGGAGACGAGCCTGCCCCACACCACCAGCCGGTACTTCGACGTGTACTCGGGCGTGCAGGTGGTGAGCGTGAGGTAGTAGCCGGGTTCGGTGTAGCCGTGCGCCGGCCTGACCGTGGAGCGCGGGATCGGCCGGAGGACGCTGCCGTCATGGGCGGCGGTCTGCGGCAGGGTCTGGTCGACGGCGTACGTGTACGTCGCGCTCCGCGTCTCGACCCGGACGGTGTCCTCGGGCTTGAGCCGGTTGATGTACCGGAAGGGCTCACCGTGGGTGTTGCGGTGCCCGGCGAGGGCGAAGTTGCCCGCCTGGCCCGGCTGCTGGGTGCCGGGGTAGTGGCCGACGTAGCCCTTGTTGAGAACGCCGCTCCTGCTGACGCCCTCGGCGACGGGGACGCGGAGGTGGAGGCGGGGGATGGTGAGGATGGCGTAGGCCTGGGACCAGTCGGGCGAGGGGGCGGTGGCGGACTGTCGCCGGGAGCCGGAGGACGCGGGCGGGGCATCGGACGCGGAGTCGGACGCCGGGCCGGACGCGGAGTCCGATGCGGCCGTCGTCGCCGGTTCGGCCGTACGGGAATCGCCGCCCGCCCCGTCCCAGGCCCGCTCCAGCGCCCGGACCTCCCGCCCGGCGCCCTCCCTGGCCTCCCGATTCGTCCACCACACCTGATGAACGACGAGCAGCAGAAGCACCAGCCCGACGGTGACGAGCACCTCCCCGCCGCCCCACAGCACCCGCCGCCACAGGGCACGCCGCCGAAGCCCGCTGTGCTGCACGACGCGAACCCGCACCATCCGTGAGCCTCCTCCACCGGGGCCGCCCGCACGATAGGGGCCGGGGCGCGAGGTCTCCAGACCCGTGCGCGCCCGGTCTCGCGTCGGGTCCGACGCCGGGTCCGACGTGCGGCCCCTCGAACACTCCCTCCCCCTTCCTCCACAGGTTTGAGAAAGGGCTGTCGGAACCCTCGACAACCTCATACGCCACACCCGATGCTTCCTGTCGGCATGAACGGGACAGGCCACGGAGCCGGTTCGACGACGACACCGCCGACACCGGCCGTTGAACGAAGCGGAGAAGTCATGATGCGACGCAGAACTCTGCTGGCGGCGACAGGCGGCGCCCTCCTCGGCAGCGCCCTGGCGACGGGCACCGCACACGCGGACGCGACCATCGCCGTCAACCCCGGCACGTCGTACGGCACTTGGGAGGGCTGGGGCACCTCCCTGGCCTGGTGGGCCAACGTCTTCGGCAACCGGAACGACTTCGCCGACCTCTTCTTCACCACCAACTCGGTGACCTACAACGGCACGAGCCTCCCCGGCCTCGGCCTCAACATCGCCCGCTACAACCTCGGCGCGTGCAGCTGGAACAGCGTGAACGGCGAGTCGATGGTCGAGTCGGCGAACATCCCCGCCTTCAAGCAGATCGAGGGCTTCTGGCAGGACTGGAACAACGAGGACCCCACCTCCTCGGCCTGGGACTGGACGGCGGACGCGCCCCAGCGGGCGATGCTGCAGAAGGCGACGGCGCGCGGCGCGACCACGGAACTGTTCGCCAACTCCCCCATGTGGTGGATGTGTTCCAACCACAACCCGTCCGGCGCGGCGGGCGGCGGCAACAACCTCCAGACCTGGAACTACCGCCAGCACGCTTCGCATTTGGCGGCAACGGCGTTGTACGCGAAGTCGAACTGGGGCGTGAACTTCGCGACGGTCGACCCCTTCAACGAGCCGGCCTCCACCTGGTGGACCGCCACCGGCACCCAGGAGGGCTGCCACATGGACCCGGCGGTCCAGGCGGCCGTACTCCCGTACATGCGCAGCGAGTTGGACAAGCGCGGCCTGACGGGCGTCCGCATCTCGGCATCGGACGAGACGAACTACGACACGGCCCGCTCGACGTGGTCCTCCTTCGGCTCCTCCACGAAGGCCCTGGTCAGCCAGGTGAACGTGCACGGCTACCAGGGCTCGGGCGGCCGCCGCGACCTCCTCTACACGGACGTCGTCACGACGTCCGGCAAGAAACTGTGGAACTCGGAGACGGGCGACGGCGACGGCACCGGCCTCACCCTGGCGTCCAACCTCTGCTACGACTTCCGCTGGCTGCACCCGACGGCCTGGTGCTACTGGCAGGTCATGGACCCGACGGCGGGCTGGGCGATGATCGCGTACGACGCGAACACCCTGCAGCCGACGACGGTCCAGACCAAGTACTACGTGATGGCCCAGTTCAGCCGCCACATCCGCCCCGGCATGCGCATCCTCGACACGGGCGTGAGCTACGCGGCGGCGGCGTACGACGCGTCGGCACGCCGCTTGGTGATCGTGGCGGTGAACACGTCGACGTCGGCCCAGACGTTGACCTTCGACCTGTCCCGCTTCACGACGGTGAGCGGCGGCTCGGGCGGCCTGGTCCCGCGCTGGAACACGGTGACGACGGGCGGCGATCAATATCGGTCGTATTCGAACACGTTCCTCAGCGGGAAGTCGGTGGCGGTGCCGTTCGCGGCGCAGTCGGTGCAGACGTTGCAGGTGGACGGGGTGGTGATCTGAGGGCAGCGGTAACGCAACCGGTCGGCGCACCCGGAACGTCATGCGCGGTATGGCGGAAGCAGTCGTAGAACCGGTGCAACCGAATTCGGACGAACGCGGGCACCGCCCCGAGCGGCGCCGCGGCCTGCTGACGCCGGCCCTGGCGAACCTTGCCCTGGGCGTGCCCGCGATCATCCCGCTGTACGCGACGTACTGGCTCCTGACCGAGTACCTGCCGATGGACTGCCGGGACATCACGGACATGGCCAGGCCGGACGTGCGGAACTGCAACTTCCACACGCTCGACCACGCGGGTCCGATGATGTTCCTGCTGGCGCTGACCGGGGTGGCGCTGCTCCTCGCCCTGCTGGCGGTGGACGTCCTGGGCCCACGCCGCCGCCGCGAGGACCGCCCCGGCAGATGGCTGGCGACGGCGGCCCTCATCCCGGTGCCGTTCCTGATGCTGCTGATCCTGGCGAAGACGTAAGAGCACCACAGCATCACCACGGCACAACCACGGCACACTCCGCCGGCCCCGGCCCCGGTCACGGCCACGGCCGCGACCAGGCAATATCTGCACCCTCATCTCCCCTCTCTTCTCTCCTCCGTCAGCTGCGGGCAGTACGGTGTCCCCCATGCGCCCCGACACGCCTGCCGAAAACGTCGACCACACCGCCGAAGCGGCACGCCTGGAGCGAACCGCCGGCCTCTACCCCGAGGACGCCGAGGCCCTGCTCCTCCAGGCCGCGGCCCACCTGGAACTGGCCGGCGACCGCCCCGCCGCGACCGCGCTCTACGACCGCCTGCTGTCGTCCTCCGCCGGCTTGGAAAACCCCCACCTGGTACGAGCCCTGAAGGCGTCGAACCTGTGGGAGTACGGCCACGAGGCGGAAGCAAGGGCGATCATCGAAGGCGTCCGGGCAGCCTCCCCCCGGGACCCGGCGGCATGGGTGATCGTCGCGGAGGCCCTGGAGTCCCACGACGAGCTTGAGCAGGCCCAGGAGACCTTCACGGAGGGAGCCCGCCTCCTCCTGACGGACGTGCCGGAACCCCCGTACTCAACGCATCCCCTCCTGTTCGGCCGCCATCGCGTACGCCGCATGCTGGGCGTGGCCCACGACGAGTGGGACATCCTGGCCGACACCCTGCACTCGATGCCGATCTCCCTGGACGAACTCCACGACCCCAAGCGGGTCTGGTCCCTGGGCTCGGACAACCCGGCGGAGCTGGAGGCGGAGATCTCGCGGCTGCGGGCGGAACTGGGCGCGTATCGGGAGGCGCTGTCGCGTCCGTTCCCGGTGGCGGTGCTGCACTGGACGGCGGGGGAACTGACGGAGCTGGTTGCGGCGTATCCGGCCCTGGCTGAGGAGTACCCCTCGCATGAGGAGCACCTGGCGACGATAGAGGCGTCCCTGCGGGAACTGGCTGCGTCGGGCACGCCGAACCTGGGGATCGTGACGGGGACGGTGCCGTCATACGAGGCGTTCGCGGCTTCGGAGGGGGCGTCGCCGGGGGATGCGACGTTGCTGCCGCAGTATGCGACGACGTTGGCGGCGAGGGGGCGGGCTGTGGGGTGGCCTCCTCAGCGGGGGGCGGGGTGTTGGTGTGGGTCGGGGCAGGCTTATGGCGACTGCCACGGGGTGTCACCGCGGGGTTGATGTAGCCGGGAGCAGTCGGGCTCGTCCCGCCCCAAGCCTGTTGGGGCTCCATGCCCACGCCGGTCGGCCGAGGCGACGGCTCGCGACTCGGCTTTCCGACGCCGGGAAATAGGCGACTGAGCTCACTCACCCACTCACCTACGCGCTCACCGACCGCAAGCCGCTAAGCCGACCAGGCGTGCCCCCGAGACGCGAACGCGCCCCAACCCCGCCCCACCACGCAGCCAACCCAACCGCCAGCCAACCTGGGCCACCCGCCTCCCCGGGCCTCCCGCTTGCTTCTACTCCGTGCTGGAGCGGGCCGGGTCAAGGGTGGCCCGGAGGGCTATCGGCGCAGCCGACGCGGAACGCAGCGCAGCGGAGTGAAGCGCCCTTGAGGCGGCCTGCGGAAGCGCGACACTGCCGAAGAAGCGGGCGGTCCAACGGCACCTACAGAGAAACCCAAGGCATCCCTCCGTCCTGACAGTGTCACCTGCTAGAACAGAGCCATTGCTGTGTGGGGATAGGGGAAATCAGCGTGGCTCAGCCGAGGGATCTGTCGCAACCTGTCGCGGGTGTTTACGAGGAACTCGTTACCCAAGGCATGCATGAACAGATGCAGCAGTTGAACGCAGCAGGTTGGAAAACAATCGACGACGAGGTCAGCGAAGAATCGTCCCCCCATGTACTCGCCCGACACATCAGTCAGGCCGTGAGTCGGCGCCTCAGTCAGCTGCCGCATGACAAGCGCGTCGCCGTAGCGAACCAGATCATCGCGGCACTCGCATCCGACCCTGGCGCCCTCGGAAGCGGCGACACTGTTGACCTCATCGCCGATGGACCTCGCCAACTCCTCGCCCTGGCGGAGAAAGAGGCTCCCGGCGTCTACGCGATACGCCCACTCACGCCCCTTTCGGAGACCGCACTCATCACCAACTCCCCCGAGGATCCGAGCCTCGGCAGTGAGCTGCGCGCTGAGCTAGCAACAGCAGACCGAATCGATCTGCTCTGCGCCTTCGTGAAGTGGTATGGCCTGCGCGTACTCGAAGACTCGCTCCGTGCCGCCGCAGAACGCGGTGTCCCGATCCGGGTGATCACAACCACCTACATCGGCGCTACCGACCGTCATGCACTCGACCGACTCGTCCGCGACTTCGGCGCTGAGGTGAAGGTCAACTACGAGATCCGTTCGACACGTCTCCATGCAAAGGCCTGGCTGTTCCGCCGCGAGAGCGGCTTCGATACGGCGTACGTTGGCAGCTCCAACCTCTCGAAGGCCGCATTGCTCGACGGCCTGGAGTGGAATGTGCGCCTGTCGTCAGTAGCTACTCCGGGGGTTCTCAACAAGTTCGAGGCCACCTTCGACGCGTACTGGAACGACATCGCTTTTGAGCCCTACGACCCAGATCGCGACGCCGATAAGTTGGACGAAGCTCTGCGCCTGGCAGGCGGGACGCCGTCCAGCCAAGATTCCAAGATCAGCCTGTCTGGCCTTGAGGTTCGACCTCACCCACACCAGGCCGACATGCTGGAGCGGTTGCGCGTCGCGCGTGAGGTCCACGGTCACCGGCACAACTTGCTTGTTGCTGCGACCGGTACGGGCAAGACAGTCATGGCTGCCCTTGACTACCGCAATCTGCACAAGGAGTGGGGCGGCAAGCAGTACCCGCGGCTTCTCTTCGTGGCGCACCGCAAAGAGATCCTGAAGCAGTCGCTACGCATGTACCGCGAAGTACTCGATGACGCATCCTTCGGCGAAGCCCTCTTCAGCGGCGAGCTACCACGCGACTGGAAGCACGTCTTCGCCAGCGTCCAGTCACTCACCGACCAACGTCTCGACCAGTTCGCACCGGAACACTTCGACATCATCGTCATCGACGAGTTCCATCACGCCACGGCTACGACGTATCGCCGCGTTCTCAACCACTTCAAGCCGAAGCAGCTCCTGGGCCTAACTGCCACTCCCGAACGTGCCGACGGTCTCAACGTCCAGGACACATTCTTCGAAGGGCGGATAGCCGCCGAAATGCGGCTGTGGGAGGCCCTCGACAACGACCTTCTCTGCCCGTTCCACTACTTCGGTCTGCCCGACGGCACCGACCTCACCCGCCTCAATTGGCGTTCTGGGACGTACGACCAGAGCCAACTCGGCGACTTGTTCTCCGCCGATCACGCCCGAGCCCGTATCGTCATCAAGCAGGTACGGGACAAAGTGTCCGACCCGATGAGCATGCGGGCTCTCGGCTTCTGTGTCAGCAGGAAGCACGCTCACTTCATGGCGAAGTGCTTCCAGGATGCAGGTTTCAAAGCTGAGGCCCTAGACAGCGCGTCGAAGCCCGAAGTCCGCGACCGAGTTCTCTCTCAGCTCAAGGCCGGAGAGATTCAAGTCATCTTCTCCGTAGACCTCTTCAACGAGGGCTTGGACATCCCCGACGTCGACACGCTGCTCCTCCTGCGCCCAACGAGCAGTGCCACGGTCTTCCTTCAGCAGCTCGGACGAGGTCTGCGCCGCACGCCGGACAAGCCCGTACTCACTGTGCTCGACTTCATCGGCCAGCACCGTGCGGAGTTCCGCTTCGAAGAGCAGTTCCGTGCGATGACCAACCTGTCGCGCAACCGGCTTCTTGAGCACGCTGAGCACGACTTCCCTATGCTGCCGTCCGGCTGTCAGATCATTTTGGAAGGCAAGTCCAAGGACTTGGTTCTGGGCAACATCCGCACCCAGCTCAAGGCGACCGTCCAGACCCTCGCCAAGGAAGTGAGAGCCTTCAACACGCCGCGCCTCTCGGACTATCTCAGGGAGAGCCGCCGCGAAATCAGGGAGTTGTACAAGTCCAGTAACTCATGGACGTCAGTCCTACGCCGATCCGGTCTGGCCGACCTACCTGAACAGTCAGGCGAAGAAGATCTGTTGAAGCGCGTGCACGCATTTCTGCACGTCGATGACCGTGAACGTGCTGATGCATACACCCGCTTGTTGAGCGACGATGCACCGAGCTATGAGTCGCTGAGCCCAAGAGACCAAACCTACGCTCGCATGCTCTTCTTCAACTTCTGGGACAAGGCTGGTGGGTTCAGCTCCTACGCCCAGGGACTTGAATCACTCCGTGAGCAGCGAGCACTTCGCAGCGAACTGCGACAGGCACTCCACCATGTGATGGGGCAAGCCGACCACTTCCCGATTCCTTTGGAGGGCCGGCACGCACACATCCCCTTGAAGATCCACAGCGCGTACAACCGCTCGGAGATCCTGGCCGCACTCGGCGTCGCTCGCCTCGGCGGTCAGATGCCGGGATCCTTTGCACAGGGTGTCTTGTGGGACGAGTCGAACCAGATGGACACACTGCTGATCACCCGCGAGAAGAACGAAAAGGACTTCTCCCCCACCATCCGGTACAAGGACTACGCACTGACTCCCTCCCTCTTCCACTGGGAGTCGCAGAGCACAACCGCAGACACCTCGCCCACAGGCCTGCGCTACCAGCAGCACGCCCAACGCGGTAGCCACGTGATGCTGTTTATGCGTCGCTACAAGGACACCGACATAGGCAAGGCCCAACCCTGGATGCTGCTCGGCCCAGCGGCCTATGTCCAACATGAGGGCAGCAAGCCGATGGCCATCACCTGGCGGCTGCACTACGAGCTGCCTGCGGATGTGTGGTCGTACTCGGCCATTGCTGCGGGCTAGCCGAGCCGACCCTCAGATAACCTCGCCGAGCTCAGCCTCGAAGTGAGACTGCGCTCGGTCGAGTACGTCATCGGGGTCAAAGCCGTGTGCACGCAACCAGTGCAGCATGTCGGCCATGACCCCGATGGCAGTCTCCTCCGCCACAGCCAGGCTCAGCACACTGCCCTCACTCGACACGGCTCTACCGTGCGGAAGTCGCCACGATCCGTAAAGGTCAAGAATGGCCTCGGCCCGTGTGACACGGGGGCCGTTCGCCTGGCCGCTCGCAGGCGTGGCATCGACAGCGAGCTCACACCACACGACCTTGGAAACTCCTCGACGGATCACGCCCCACCTGTGATCCGTCAGGGCATCAACGAGTGCCATTCCTCGGCCCGACTCCATCGCACTACTTGCAGCGAGCAAGGTGGGCAATGTCCGCGCATCGGGGTCCTCAAGTTCCAGGCGTAGATACGGCCCGCTGAGCGCCAGGCTCAGCGTGGCGGAGGTTCCCTGGCCGACATGCTGAATGACGTTGGTTGCCAGCTCTGACAGGCAAACCTGTGCCGCATCAACATGTTCGCGCAGCCCCCAAAGGATGAGCCGAAGCTTCACCATCCGTCGCAATTGGGAGAGTTCACTCGGCTGAGCAACGAACTGGTGCACCCAGGGCTCCCGTCCGACGCAGCCGCTCACGTAGATCATCTCTGAACACCCTTCACGCGCTTCGTTGCACACCGTGCATGCGGTGATGACTCTCAGTGAGAGAGTTGCAGTGCATGTCCCGTCTTGCAACATGCACGAAGGGATTCCCTCTTAAGGGTGATTGGACTTTCATGCCTCTTCCGATGGGATGGAACATCCGCTAGCCCACCAGGAGTTGACATGGCCGGATCTCCCACAGCTCGGCGTCGCCGTCTTGCGATCGAGCTCAAGCGGCTACGCGAAGAAAGCAGCCTGACGTGTAGCCAAGTAGGCAAGGAGCTGGACTGGAGCAGTTCCAAAGTCAGCCGCATGGAGACAGGACAAGGGCGCGTCCAACCCTCAGACGTCGACGCCCTGTGCCGCCTCTATGCGACCGCTGATGACCTGCGTGATCTCCTCAAGGAGCTGGCCAAGGAGTCCAAGACGAAGGGCTGGTGGCACGCACATGGCGATGCGATCCCCGCTTGGTTCTCGGTGTATGTCGGCCTCGAGCAGGCGGTCTCTGACCTGCGCACCTACCAGGCCGAGTTCATCCCCGGCCTGCTGCAAACAGATGAGTACGCCGCCGAACTGAGTCGCGCGTGGGTTGACCATACTCCCGACGAGATTGAGCGCATGGTCGACGTCCGGATGCGGCGCCAGCAACTACTCACTAGCGAAAACCCGCCTGACCTGTGGGCAGTTGTCCACCACACTGCACTGCTGCACACGATCGGTAGCCGCCAGGTCATGACCCGCCAACTCGAACGTATGCTGGAAATTCAGAAGCTGAAGAACGTGACCGTTCAGGTCCTGCCGTTCGACGCGGGCGCCTACCCCACCACCGGGTCGTTCACGATCCTCGGCTTCCCAGAGCAGGAGGACCCAGACGTGGTCTACCGAGAGGGGCTTACCGATTCGGTCTACCTCGAAGAACCCAAGGACGTGAACCTCTACACGAAGGCATTCGACCATCTCAGGGCCTTGGCTCTGAGTCCTCAGCGCTCGACCTTGCTGATCACAAAACTCCTGGAGGAGAACTCCCGATGATGCCGCCATCGAGCATCCCGTGGCACAAGAGCAGCTACAGCAACGGCATGGGGGGCGAGTGCCTGGAGATGGCTGCGCGTGCGGGGACTATCGCAGTGCGTGACTCGAAGGTCCCCTCAGGGCCGCAACTCACTCTGAGCCCTGCAACGTGGGAGAACTTCATAGGCGCCATTTCCAGACAAGCGAGCCGCGTTAACTGACAGTCTGCATAGGATCGCGGATTATCTCTCCTGCTCTCTGAAGGAAAGCGGCATAGGACTCGGTCATACCACTCCTAGCCCGTTCATAGATCGGCCACTCTGGGCTCTGGCCTTGGAGAGCTGTTGCTTGCTCTGCTTGAAGCAAGGACCTGACTGCCACAACCGTCTTCTGCGTTAGGGCGTACGCCAGCGCCCTCGCCTCATCCGGCCCCCACAACGCCAGCAAGCTTGTCTTGTCTTGCAGTTCCAGCGCGGCCCGCCGCAGTTCGTCTTTGGTTGCTACATCAAGTGGGACGCCGTCGCTAACCTCAGGCGTGACGCGTGCGAGCACTTCATCAAGAGCCGTATAGGCCGCGAGGAGAGAAGCGAAGGACTGGTACCGCTGACTACGCACCCACTGCCAGTGCTCCGCTGCGGCTTGCCCCTGAACCTGTGCGAGCGCGGCCTCAACAGCCTTTCGCCCACCCGCCTTTGCGCCACGCTCGGCGTACCTCCCCGCGATCACAGCCCCGATAACCGCTGCCACAAGGCCGATGCCACCTGCTATGACAGTCGCTGTCGCGTCACCCATGGCCCCATCCTCACCTGAGCCATGCACTGTCACAAAGTCATCACTAGCGATCTGTGCCAGGCCGTCACTCTGTGCTCACTGAAACCATTAGCCTCGGATCATGACGACCCACACGTCCGGGCCCCGCCCCGGCCAGATCCTCACGCGCGCAGAAATACATCCCGTACTTGGAGGGGCCGGCTTCGCCGGAATCTGCCCCGCGGTCGAGAAGAGGAACGTTCTCATCTTCTCCGACAGCAAGGTCGGCGAGCGCTTCGGATACCGCGACGGATGGCTCGCCGAGGACGACGACATCGGCCCCATATTCACCTATACCGGCGCCGGGAAGCGCGGCGATCAAGCCTTAGAAGGCGGCAACAAGGCCATCTTGGAGCACATCGACAAGGGTCGCACCCTGCACCTCTTTATCGCCGTAGGCAAGGTCCCCGGAAGCGACACCCGGACACATCTCTACATAGGTGAATTCAAGGTCGATGAGCGCAAGCAGTTCGAAATAAGGGAAGCCAAGGATGAAATTGGCGCAGATCGCAACGTAATCGTCTTCCGCCTACGTCCCACTGGTCTGCACATCCGACGGGAAGAGGACACCCTCCCGCGCGCCACGAGCGCCCGCTCCCGATTCAGCCGCAACGCAGCCAGGCTCACCCGCGCCTATCGACGTCAGCGACGTCAGCAGCTCCAAGTGTCCAACGTCGATCAAGTAGCCGCTGCTCGTGATGACTTGGCCGACACCTTCGAAGAGAGCACTCTCGCCGCAGGAGAAACGATCGGCCAACTCGAAGTGTCGATGCGTGACGCAACGGCTGAGCTCATAGCCGAGCTCTACAACCCCACGAGCAACACGGTCTATGAGCCGACAGGGAGCGCGGCCAGCGAGTCGATCGCGGAGGCCATGACTCAACTGCTGCTAGCACGCCACTACTTGCGTAACGTTGCCCACAGCCAGCCGCTGCACCTGATGGTGCTGACCCCCGAGCTCCCCCGCGAAAATCTCCGCAACCTGCTCGCCGAACACGGGATTGGCCTGGTGTATCGCAACGAGAGCGGCGGCTTCTCTGAGTTCGCCCCAAACACCACCACCTCAGCCAGCACCCCTCGCGCCTTTCGCTGCTTGGATTGCCCGATGCCCGCCTAGCAACCCATGTCCTGCCCTTCTCTCCTGACGAGCGATGTCCTCCAGCGGCACTCGTTCCGCTGGACGACACTCCTCAGACGAGAGTTTTCGGTTTGCGCGTCGGCCGCACGAGGAGGGGCCGTTGAGGAAGTGGCTGCGGGGGAGCCGAGTTTGGCCGTGGGCCTGGTCCGGTGTGCAGGCCGTCAGGAGGAGGAGTGGGGCGGCCAGGGCGTGGGGCAGGAGAGATGCGGGTCTGGTGTAACGGTGTTGACGGGGGGTCCGGTTTTGCATTCGTTTCTCCCGTGCCGGTGGTCAGCCGGTTGTGACGCAGGTGCAGAGGCGGGGGTGGGGCTGCGCATCCCCGTGCGTGCACGCCTCGGGAGACGTCACCGTAACCGGTTCGACCCATCGCCCCGGATGGCGGCCCCGATGAGCGGTGCGGGAAATATCGGCATAGCCTCCGAAGTGAGCGCGATGTGGATCTTTGGTGGTGCGCGCTCTACTCAAACTAAGGAGGAGTCATGCGTAAGTTTCAGAAGGCCGCTGTTGCGGCCGCCATGCTCGGTGGTCTGACCCTCATAGCCAGCGGCACTGCCACCGCCCAGCCCTCGGGTGGCCACGGCCACGGAGGCGGTCACTGCAAGTCTCACGACATGAACATCGACATCCTCGGCCAGGTCGGCATCCTCAACGGCCTTCTGGGCAATGCGGTCAACGGCGAGGGCAATGCCGGTGGGCAAGTCACCGATTTCGGCGGCACCTGCTGAGACTGATCAACAGGAATTGTGCGACGTAGCTCGCCGATATGGGTCTCGGCGCCCGGGTCTTCGACTCGGGCGCGGGGCCCTGTCTTCGTTTGTGGGCGGACAACCAAAGTTGCAGGTGTCGTAGACCATCGGCCGATGGCAGGGGTGGGGGCTTGTCTGCAGAATGGCGCCTGGTCGCGTCCGGCGGCCGGGATTGACGTCTTCGGAAGTCCGGAGACGAAGACCGGAAGCGTAGGTATGGGGGATATGAGGGGTACGGGGGATCTTTCGAGGAAGGGCCGTCCGTCGGCCGGTGCGTCGGAACGTGACGCGGACGTCGTGATCGCGGAGTCGGCCCGGTTTCTTGTGCTCTTCTGCATGGGGTGCGGGGTCGTCGTCGGCTGGTTGGCGCCGCTGCTCGCGGACTGGCTTGTGACGCTGCGTTGGGCGCCGTTGAAGGGGCCGGCCGAGCTGCTGAGTTCCCTTCCCGAGCCGGGGCGAACCCTCGGTGCCGTGGGTGTGGGGGCGGTGGTGGGGCTGGTCATCGGGTTCATCGGGGTGCATGAGTCGCTGGCCGTGAGCGTCTCCCGTAGCCGGGTGGTCCTCACCGTCCGGGACGCGTCGCAGGAGTTCGGGGGCGATGAGGTCGGGCTGGTGGCGCGGGACGGGAAGCAGCTCGTGCTGCTCGGTCCGGACGGTATGGAGATCGCGCGGGAGGACTGTCATCTGCCCTGGCGGCGGCTTGCCGACGCCTTCGCCGAGCGGGGGTACCGGTGGGCGGACGAGGATCCGCACCGGGAGGAGTTCAGGCGCTGGGTTCCCGGTGTGCCTGGTCTGCCCGACGGGGCGGACGCGCTGCTCAGGGCCCGTGCGGCGGCTCGGGAGAAGGGCGAGGGCGCCGAGGACGCCCGCGAGCTGCGCGGGGAGCTGCTGAGGCTCGGGGTCGTCATACGGGATGAGAAGAAGCGGCAGTACTGGCGTATGCCTCAGCGTCCCTGACGGACAGAAAGCTGACGCCCCGGAACCTGATGCTTCAGCACCTGATGCACTGAAACCTGACGTACCGGAACCTGACGCTGCGCCACCCTGACGGCCGCACCTCCGGACTCCCCCGGTCGGCCACGGCGAACCCGCGTTCACCGGTTCGGTGGAGGTGGGGTGAGCAGATCGGGCAGGACTCCTCCTTCCTGCCGATCCGGTTCGAAGGGCTGTTCCCTCGGCTGCGAGGATTGCGCGGACCACCGAGGGAAAAGGGGGATGAGTGTGATCGTGCTCGTCTTGGTCGGCGTTCTCTTGCTTGTCGTCGGAGGATGCGTCTGTGTGGTGTGGGCGTCGCGTGGTGGGCCGCGCTGGGTGCGCGGTGTGGCCGCCGTGACCCTGGGGGTCGGCCAGTTGGTGCGGAAGTCGGGGCGCTCGGGGAGGAGCTCGAACTCGGGCTCCGACTGGGGCTCCGGCGCGGGCGCCGGCTCGGGCGACTGAAGTCGCGCGGTTCCCCGCCGGGGCGGGGGCGGCGTAGGGCAAGAAAGCGCGGGCCGCGCCGAGTACCAGTCAGTCCTCGGTGCGGCCCGCGGTCGGTCCACCCCTGTGGTGCGGGGTGAGGCGTGGCGTGGTGTGGCGTATCAGGGTCAGGCGGTCTTCGGCTGCGACTGCTTCGTCGGTGTCGTCGGCTTCGTCGTCATCGCTCCCCCGCCCTCCGTCAGAGGCCACTCATGGTGCAGTGCCCCGAGCGGAATCTTCTTCTGGAAGACGGGTGTGCCGAATATGGTCAGTTGGAGCTGGAGGGAGCCGGTCAGGTCCACTCCGCCGTAGAGGGCGTAGGCGCCTGTCACCGTTCCCGTGCCGTCGGCGGAGCCCTCGGCCGAGGCGTCCGCGTGGGCGCGGATGTAGGGGGCGAGGTCGGCGGTGACGCCCACCGTGCCGTAGAGGCCCACGGTCGCCTCGGCGCCCAGGGCCGCCTTGACGTCGCCGGCCGCCGTGACTCGGGCCTTGAGGGGCTCGCCCGTCATGTCGGACTCGCTGACCGGGGTCCAGCCCTTGGCCCAGGAGAAGGTGCCGCCGACGCGGAAGTCGCCCTTGAGGCCCTGTTCGACGTCGACGGTGACCCTGCCGTCCGCGTTCACCTGGATGTAGCAGGTCAGGTCCAGATTTACGACTACGGGGACGGGGCCGACCTGGATCACCGGGTCGGAGTGGAGTTCGGCGAACGGGATGCGGATCGGCTGTCCGTCGGTGGAGCCGGCCGCGCGGCCCTTCAGGGACCACTGGGACGCCCAGTCGCCGGACAGGCCCAGGAAGGCGCCGCCGGGCGAGGCGCCGGTGCCGGTGCCGGAGCCGGAGCCGTCGTAAGAGAACTCGACCTCGGGGGCCAGCTGGACGAAGCCCTTCACTGACGCCGCCGCCGACGCCGGGGCGCCCTCGGCCGTCGCGATCACCGCGCCCACGTCGATACGCAGGCTGCCGAGCGGAAGTTTCGCGCCCTCGGGGCCGAAGTGAAGGTCACCCGTCTTGGCCCAGGAGACCTTCACTCCCTG
This sequence comes from Streptomyces sp. cf386, assembly GCF_900103585.1. Classification (GTDB taxonomy): domain Bacteria; phylum Actinomycetota; class Actinomycetes; order Streptomycetales; family Streptomycetaceae; genus Streptomyces. The sequence goes on along the minus strand of NZ_FNHV01000010.1, from coordinate 41,641 downwards.
GACGAGCGGCTCGACCTCCATCGCCGACGGGTCCACCGGGACCGTGCCTGCGGCCTTGCTCGCGCCGAGCACGGAGTTGAGCTTCGCCGGTTCGGTCTCGACGGTCGTATCGCCGTCTTCCGTGGCGCCCACCACCTGCGTGACCTCGGCCAGTACGCCGTCGGGGGCGCCGGGGGCCGGGGCGCTGGCGATGATGTCGCCGACGGCGACCGTGGCGTGCTTTGCGGGGCTGGGTGAAGGGCTGGATGAAGGGCTGGGTGAAGGGCTGGATGAGGCTCCGGCCGAGGGCGCCTTTATGACGGCCCGTCCGCTCTTCCTGTCGTACGAGGCGACCTTGAGGGAGGACCTCTTCGCCGTGCCTCCCTCTCCTTCGTCGGCCACCGCGGTGGGGGTGGCCGTACCGGACGGGGGCGACACGACGGCGAGTTGTTCCTGGACCGGGGCGGCTTCGGGGGTCTCGGCCGCGCTGGTGGTCGGTGTGTCGGTGGCGGTGGTCGGAGGGTTGGTGGAGCAACCGGTGGCCAGCAGGGCCGCCAGGGTCACTGCCGGCAGTAGGGCATGTCTCTTGAGCCTGGGTCTGTGCACGCGTGTTCCTCGGGAGCGGTGTATGGGGGTGCGCTGCAGGAGGTGACGGGTGGGGAGCAGACGTGCGCTGCGGCGGGCGGCAGCGGATCGGCGTATCAGGGCATGCCGATGGTCGGGATGCGCGGCATGTCGATACGGCCGTTCCGGCGCGGTGCGCAGACGGTGATTACCCCCCAGTAGTCATGCATGAGCATGCCAGTGCCGTGGGGACAGCATCCGCTTTCTTTTCGCGCGATCTCGGTGACGTGAGTCACAAGGGTGTCCGTCAGCGAGGACGCTCGGGTCACGCGGTGAGAGTAGGGCCGGGCGAGTGATTTTCCGGCCGGCCGCCGGGGTCCAGCGTCAGCAAGTCCTCATGCAGTTCCGCCGGCGTGCGGCCCGTGGGCGAGCCGCCGTCTTCGCTACGTGAACCCGGCCCCACTGGAGGATCGGCCAGGCACCTCAACTCGACCCGGGTCAGCAGGCCGTGGGGACCAGCGTCTCCGGTTCGCCGCTCAGCGCGGTCGCCGTGACCCATCCCGTCTCGCCGTTCCTGCGGAGCAGCTTGACCCAGATGTCGCTGACGGAGCCGTGTGCGGAGACCTCTTCGCCGTGCTGGAAGCACAGGGCCCGGTATTCGCCCTCCGCGGCGATGCTGCTCACCTGGACACCGGCCGTGCTCGGGTCGGAGCGGACCGGGGCGGAGGCCCGGCCGTAGACGGTCGTGGTGGCCGGGGCGGTCGTGTCGTCCGTGGGCGAAGCGGGGTCCGTGGGGGTTGGCGAGAGGTCGGTGGCGGAATCGGTGTCGGTGTCGGACGGAGACGGTGTCTGCGCGGGGGTCGCGACGAAGACCGTGGCGGCCTTGTCCACGGACGCCTCGACCTTGTCGCCCGGGCCGGGGGCCGACTCGTCGGGGCGCGGCAGTTGCACCGTCCCGGCAGAGCCGGTCGTGGGAATCTCGACCTTGGTGACGGCGCCCTCTGACCCGTCCGACTCCTCGGCGGCGTACTGGACCTGGAGGCAGGCGGCGGTCAGCTTGGCGACCGTGTCCGTCACGGAGTCACCGGCGGACACCTCCGGCAGTACGACATCGACGGCGCCGGAGTCGGGACAGGCCGCGGAGGCCGAGGCGCTGGGGACCGGGGAATCCTGCGGGGTGTCGGAGACGGTGAGCTCGGTCGTCTCGCCCGGCTCGGCCTCGGTGGCGTCGATGCGCAGCGTGCCGCCCTTGGCCGCGGCCAGGGACTGGCCGTCGAGGGAAGGTTCGACTCGGCGGTCCGTGCGGATCAGATATCCCGCCTCCACCAGCCCCTCTTTGGGACTCAGGTATCGGAACACCGCTGTGAGGTATCCCTTGGGGTTTATTTCGAACTGATGCTCAACTCCCGCATCCACGGAGAAGACCCCGATCGGGGTCACAAAAGATCGCCCTACGGAAACGGTGATTTTCCCCGATGAGTCGAGCGTGAATGTCACCGGCGAGAAAGTTGGAGTGAAGGAGGCCGACCCGTCACAGCCTGCCGCACCCATCGTGGCCAGCAGCGTCATCCCAACTATCGGCAGAGCAAACACCCTTGTCACGACTGAACGCATACCGCCGCCCCCGATACCCCCGTGCACGCACCCCTGCGCGCGCCTACCGGAATTCAGAAGAGTAGCGCTGCGGGCCGGTCGCCACCATCTCAATTTCTGAACTCTGCGCACGGAACGTCGAATTCAGAAACGGAAGGAGACGGAAGGAGACTGAATGAGATGGAAGGGACTGGGGAGTTTTGGAGAGGCCGGACAGGCAACTCGCCTGTCCGGCCTCCAGTGAACGTCAGTTCCCGCAGTCGTTTCCGGGGGCCTCGGGTGTTGGCTGCGGGGCAGGTGCGGGTGCGGGGTCGGGGTCGGTCGTCTCCGGCGGGGTGGGGTGGTCCGGACTCTCCGGGCTCTCCGGGCCCTCCGGCGCCTGCGGGGTGTCGGGCGCCTCGGGCGCCTCGGGCGTCTCCGGTGCCTGCGGGGCCTGCGGGGCCTCCGGCGTCTCCTCAACCGGCCCCGGCTCTACCGGAGTTGAAGGACTCTCGGCCCCCGGGGTCTCCGGCTCCGGGTCCTGCGGCTCCGCCCCCGGATCGTTCGGGTACGGATTCTCGTGCCCGGGCTCTTCCTGGCCCGGCTTCTCCGGTCCAGGCTTCTCGTGACCCGGCTCCTCCTGGCCCGGCTCCCCCGGCCCAGGCTTCCCGTGCCCCGGCTCCTCCTGGCCCGGCTCCTCCGGCCCAGGCTTCTCCGGCTGCTCGCCCACCGGATCAGCAGGCGCAGGCGCAGGCACCGGTACGGACGGTGACGGCACGCCACCTCCCGGCGCGGGCTTCTCCTCCGCGGGCGGGTCGGCCACCGGCACCTCGACATCAGGCACCTCGGCATCAGGCACCTCAGCATCAGGCGCACCGGCATCGGGCGCCTCAACCCCCGACTCAACCGCAACCACCGGCCCCCTGACCGCCGTACCCGCCCCCGCGGCCTCGGCAGCCAGAGCCTGCCCCTCACCCCCCGGCCTCCCCGGCGCCTCCGCCGCCTCGACCGGCGCTTCCGACGGCCGCGCGGCCACCGGCGTCTCCGCGAGCGGCACCCGTGGCGAAAGCGGTGCCGGAGACGGGTCGTTCACGCCCAGCGCGATCATCATGGCGAGGGCAGCGCCCGCGACCGTGGCGCCCGCCGCGATCGCCGTCGGCACCTTCGCACCGCCTGCGCCGCCGGTGACCGCCTGGCGGGCCGTGTGCAGGGCGCCGCCGATCTGGCCGCCGAGGCCGGCCGCGGCACCGACGGACCCGGCAGCTCCGGCGGCACCGGCGGCGAAGGACAGCAGGAACTTGCCCGTGCCGCCGACGGCGAGGACCAGCAGGGCCGGGCCGACCATCGCGGGCAGGCGGTCGTTGGCGCGCATGAGGACCGCGAGCCGGCCCCGGCAGTCGTCGCAGGCGTCCACGTGGGCGAGCAGGCGTTCCGACTGGCGCGGGGTCGCGCTGCCGCGGACGTACGCCGGCATACGCACCCAGTGGACCTCGCAGGCGGGGTCGTCGGGGGCGCCGGTCTGGGAGCGCAGGAAGGCCTGACGCATGCCCTCGCGGGCCCGGTGCAGGAGTACGGCCGTCGCGCCCTGCTTGGCGCCGATGCGCTGGCCGACCGTCTCCAGCGGCTGGCCCTCGGCCTCCGCCAGCCACAGGGCCTGGACCCAGCGTTCGGGGAGTTGGCCGAGCACCCGCACCAACAGGTCGACGGAGGAGACCTGCTCGGCCGGGTCGGCCGCGTCCTCCGCGTGGACGGCGATCTCGGTCCGCTCGGCGGCGGTCCGCGGGTCGTGCGGGGTCTCGCGGGCATCGCCGCCGGCGGTCGCGGCCAGGTGCCGCACCGTCGTCATCAGGTACGCCGGCACGTTCTCGATCTCGTGCCCCTCCGACAGCCGCCGCCAGACGCGGAAGTGCGCCTCGGCGACCAGGTCCTCCGCTGCCCAGGGGTTGTTACGGGTGAGCGAGCGCGCGAAAGCGACCAGACGCGGCTGCTGTTCCTCGTAGATACGGGCGTACGAGGCGGTGGCAGTCGCGGTGGCGGACGGGGCCGCGGACGCGGGCGGTGACGCCTGGGCGGGCACCTTGGGGGAACCGTCGGTCATGGCAGGAACGCTCCAGTTGCCTGCTGAGCTGCTGAGCTGCTGATGGGCGGCGGGCGAGTTTGTCAGCGTAGATGACTAAAATCTCAACCAATTGGTTCGCGTGAGTTAGATCACAGAGAGCGCGTTCCATTTCGGCGTAATCAAAAGGCCCGCCGCCGGGTCGAGAAGGCGCGATGTCACCTACACAGGAGCAGACCGACCATGCGCCACGCCCTCCAGACCCTCCAGACCCTCCAACAGCCCGTCCGCGCGCGCCTCGTCACCCCCCACTACCGGCAGCTGGCGATACGCCCCACCCTGCGCTACTCCGCCGCCGATCCCTTCGCCGTGCGCATCGACTTCCCCGCCCATGTCTCGGACGACGAGCGCGGGGCCACCTGGACGTTCGCGCGCTCGCTGCTGGAGGAGGGGCTCCGCGGGAGCGGGACGGCCGGGATCGGGGACGTCCGCATCGTGCCGCTCGGGCGGTCCCGCACGGTCGTGGAGTTCCACACGCCGCACGGCATGGCCGCGATCCGGTTCGGTACGGCCTCTCTCCGACGGTTCCTGCAACGGTCGTACGCCGTCGTCGAGCCGGGAAGAGAGGACCTGGGGCCGGAGCTGGACCACGGCCTCATGTCGCTGCTCGACGGGGTCTGAGGCTCAGCCTGCGTCCCGACCGTTCTCCATGGGCGTCAGTACGCGCGTCTCCGTCTGCCGGTAGATCACCGAGCTGCGGAAGCTCACCACCTCGCGCCGGGCGCTGAAGCGGTCCATGAGGAAGGCGTGCAGGTGCTCGATGTCCGGGACGGCCACATGCACGAGGAAATCGTCGTCGCCGGAGACCACGAAGACCGAGACGACCTCGGGGAGTCGGGTCAGGTAGCCCTCGAAGTCCTGGATCACCTCGCGGCTCAGCGGGCGCAGGCGGGCGAAGACCAGCGCCTGGAGCGAGCGGCCCAGCAGGCGTGGCTGGACGGCCGCGTGGTAGCCGGTGATCACACCTCGGGCGCGCAGGGCGCGGACCCGTTCCAGGCAGGTGGAGGGTGCGATGCCGATCCTGCGGGCGAGTTCGCGGTTGGTGAGCCGTGCATCGCGCTGGAGATGGGTGAGGATCGCCGAATCAGTGTCGTCCATGGCCGTCATTCTTCCCGGGGTGCCGAATTTCGTTCGGGCGAGCCGCCCAACTCCCGTATTCCGCCCTACATTTCCCTCGTCCGCCGGACCGAAGGGAGCCGTCCCCTGATGACGACCGCGACGACCGCGACGACCACAACGCCGACTGCTGCGGCACTCGACCAAGCCGTCCACCACTACGACCGTTTCCTCGCCGAGCACTACACGTGGATGCTCGGCGGCGATCTCGACGCGCTCGCCGCGACGCAGCGCGCCTCCCTCTTGGCGTGGGGTGTGACCCCGGAATCCGCGGCCGGTCCGGCGGACGGGGCGCTCGCCGTGGATCTGGGGTGCGGGCCGGGGCAGGCGAGCCTCGCGCTGGCCGGGCTGGGCTTCGACTCCGTCCTCGCGGTCGATCTGAGCCGGCCGTTGCTGGGCGAACTCGCCGCACACGCGGCCGACTTGACTGCCGTACGACCGGTGCGGGCGGATGTGCGGACGGCGCTGCGGGAGCTGGTGCGGCCAGGGTCGGCGGCAGCCGTCGTCTGTCTGGGGGACACCCTGACGCATCTGCCGACCCGCGGTGATGTGGCCGCCCTCTTCGCCGATGCCGCCGCCGCGCTCGCACCCGGCGGGACGGCCGTGTTCGGCTACCGCGACCTGACGGTCCCGCTCACCGGAACCGACCGTTTCCTCCCGGTCCGGGCCACCGAGAACCGGATCATGACCTGCTTCCTGGAGTACCCGGACGACTTCGACGACTACACGGTCGTCGTGCACGACCTGATCCACACCCGGGACGGCGCGGACGCCGACTGGACCCTCACCGCGCACAGTTACCGCAAACTGCGGCTCTCCCACGCCTGGGTGCTGGAGCAACTCCGCACCGCCGGGCTGCGCGTGCGGCACGAGGAGAGCGGGCCGGGGGGCATGCGGACGGTCGTACTCGAACGGGCCTCCGCATGCCCGCCCGTGTCCCGCCCTCCCATGTCCCGCCCTCCGATGTCCCGGTGAGAGCAAATGGTTTGTCCCGCGAAGTCGGCTCGTCCTACTGTGAGCCGACTTCGAAGAGACGTTCCCCCGGAAACACGCCGCAGAACGGGAGCGTCCCACCTCACTGAGGCCCATCGGGATCACTGAGGTGCAGGAGGGGCGGCAGCTGTCCTTGTCGACCCCTCATTCCGGAGGCTCCTCCATGAACAACGTCGGTACGAACGTGGGCATCGGCCTGCCCATCGGCGACCCGGCCACCCTGCTCACCTGGGCCCGGCGCGCCGAAGCCGGCCCCTTCAGCACGCTCGGTCTGCTCGACCGGCTCGTGTACGACAACCCCGAGCCGCTGGTCGCCCTGTCGGTCCTGGCGGGCGCCACCTCGCGCATCCGCGTCCAGACCGAGGTGCTGCTCGCCCCGCTGCGCGACACCGCCCTGCTGGCCAAGCAGGCCGCCACCCTCGACCGGATGACCGGCGGCAACCGCCTCGTCCTCGGCCTGGGCGTCGGCGGCCGGGACGACGACCACCGCGCCGCGGGCACCGACCTGCGCACCCGGGGCCGGCGCCTGGACCAGCAGATGGCGTTGATGTGCCGGCTGTGGTGGGGCGAGTCGTACGACAGTGTCGGCGACGGCGACGGCATCGGTGTCGGCCCGATCGGTCCGGCGCCCGCCCGGCCAGGTGGCCCTCAGGTGCTGTTCGGCGGCTTCAAGCCCGCCGCCCTCGAACGCGTCGCCCGCTGGGGCGACGGCTTCCTCGCCGCCGCGCCGCCCTCCTGGGCGGGCGGCCTGTTCGACACCGTCCGAGGCTTCTGGAAGGAGTACGGCCGCGACGGCGAACCCCGCCTCGTGGCCCAGGTGAACGTCGCGCTCGGCCCGCAGGACGTGCTCGACGACGCGCGCGCCCGCATGCACGCCTACTACGCCTTCACCGGCATGGCCGACCGGATGGTGGCCGGCCTGCTGACCTCCCCCGCCGAGATCCGCGCCGCGATTGCCGCGTTCGCCGACCTGGGCGCCGACGAGGTCATGCTCTACTGCCATGGCCTCGACCCGGACCAGGTGGACCGCCTGGGCGAGCTCATGTGACGCCCTTCCCGTAGCGCCCTTCCCGTAACAGCCCCTGGAGGCCACGTGTTGCTGCTGCTCCTGCTGTTCGTCGTCGTCGCGGTGATCGTCGCGGTGGCTCTGTTCGGATACGGCGGCAGCACACTGGCCGACCACGGCATCCGGCGCGCGAGCGCCCCCGTCCGGCTGCGCGCCCTCGCCGCCTTCGTGGGTGCGGGGGCGTGCGCACTGTACGCATGGGGGCTGCTCGCCGTCTGCGGCGCGGTCCTGGTGGCGGAGGACGGCGGCGCCGACTCGTCACCGCCGCAGTCCTGCCGTACGCAGGGCTGGTGGGAGCGGCATCAGCAGGGCATCGAGATCGTCGGCCACTCCGTCTCGTACGTCCCTCTCGGATTCGTCTGCGAGACGAGCGACGGCGGGAGTTACGACAACGGCGACGTGCCCGGGTACGTCAACCCCGGCGTGGTGGGCCTCGCGCTCGCCGGCGCCGGGTGTGCCATCGGCGCGGGGTACGCGTCGGAGCTGCGGGCCCGGGCCGCGTCGCGCAAGGGGGAGGCCGGTTAGCCTCGGTTCTCCAAGGATCGGCAGTAGTGGTGGGAGGCAGACATGGCGCGGATCCCCAGCGCGGCGGTGGCGGCGGGTGGGCTCGTCGGTGGGTACGGCGTGGCTCGCTGGACGAAGAAGCGGCAGCTCGGCGGGGTCGTGCTGGCCGTAGCGGGGGCCGCGGCCGCGCAGCAGTGGCGGCAGCAGGCGGGCGGCAAGGCCGCGGGGGCGTTGACCGCCGCGTATGTCGGCGCCTTCGCCGGGTCGCATCCGCTGGCCAAGAAGGTGGGCGCCTGGCCCGCCGTGTTCGGGGTCGCGGGGGCGGTGGCCCTGGCATCGTGGGCGGTGGCTGACCGGCGCGCTTGACCTGGACCCTAGGGGCCACCGGTCCGGCCGCCTCGGCTACGACCGGTGGCTCAGCACGTTCACCACCCGCCCGTTCGGATCCTGTACGAAGAACCGCCGTACGCCCCACTCCTCGTCCTGGATCTCCCGGACCACCTCCGCGCCCGACGCCAGCACGCGCGCGTACACCGCGTCGACGTCCTCGACCTCCACGCTCAGGTCGGAGACGACGGGGGCGGTGCGTTCCTCCGTGAAGAAGCTGATCTGGGCCGTGGGGTTGGCGGGGGACGCCATGGTCGTCACCCAGCCCTCGGGGGTCTGGGGGTCTCCCCCAGAAAACAGAGTCATGACCTCCTCGAAGCCGAGGAGGCCGTAGAAGTCGCGGCTCGTCGCCATCTGCCCTGCTGACTGGACCTGGATGTTGGGGACGATCCTGCGGATGGTCATCGGATACGGCTCCTCATCGGCGTCGGTTCTCTGTGGTCGGTGTCGGTTCTCTGTGGTCGGCGTCGGTTCTCTGTGATCGGCGTCCGGAGTTTCTGTTATCCCCCGCAGTCTTCCCCCGTCTCCTCACCGTCCCCAGCCGCAGGCACGCGAGGAATTGACGACGTGACACGACAGATCAGCCGCCGGAGCATGCTCAAGGCCGCGGGCGCGGCAGCCGGAGCCGTCGGTATCGGTACGGCCGTGCTGCCCACCCCCGCCGTCGCCGCCGGCGCCTATGCGCACCCCGGCCTCCTGCACACCGGCGCCGACCTCGGCCGTATGGCCGCCAAGGTGAAGGCGGGCGCCGCCCCCTACACGGCCGGGTTCGCCAGGCTGACCGCCAACCGGCACGCGCAGAGCGGCTGGACGGCCAACCCGCAGGCGACCGTGATCCGGGGCGGCGCCGGCCAGAACTACGTGACCCTCTACAACGACATCCACGCCGCCTACCAGAACGCCCTGCGCGGCCACGTCAGCGGTGACGGCGCGCATCTCGACACCGCCGTGGCGATCCTCAACGCCTGGTCGGCCAAGCTGACCGGCCTCGGCGGCAACGCCGACCGCTTCCTGGCCTCCGGCCTGTACGGCTACCAGTTCGCCAACGCCGCCGAGCTCGTCCGCGACCACCCCGACTTCGAGCTCGGCCGGTTCCAGGAGATGCTGACCAAGGTCTTCGCGCCGCTCAGCGACGACTTCCTGGTCAGGCACAACGGCGCCGTCGTCAGCAACTACTGGACCAACTGGGACCTGGCGAACATGTGCTGCGTCCTCGCGACCGGCATCCTCTGCGACGACAAGGCCCAGGTCACCCGCGCCGTCGACTACTTCAAGCACGGCGAGGGCCTCGGCTCCATCAAGAACGCCATCCCCGTCGTGCACGACGACGGACTCGCCGAGTGGCTGGAGGCCGGCCGCGACCAGGGGCACGCTCTCCTCGGCGTCGGCCTGATGGGCACCTTCTGCGAGATGGCCTGGAACCAGGGCATCGACCTGTACGGCTACGACGACAGCCGCTTCCTCAAGGGCGCCCAATACGTCGCCAAGTGGGCCATGGGCGGGGACGTGCCGTTCACCGACAACACCCGCAGGAAGGGCGCGATCAACGGCTGGTCGGGCTCGGAGACCGTGACCGAGGCCGCTCCTGTGGACCCGGCGATGACCCGCCCCATCTGGGCGATGATCGCCAACCACTACACCAAGCGCCGGGGCCTGTCGGCGTCGTACCTCACGCAGATCGCCGCGAAGTCCGGGCCGGAGGGCGGCGGCGGGGACTACGGCCCCAACAGCGGCGGCTTCGACCAACTCGGCTTCGGCACGCTGGCGTTCACGCGGGACAAGGCGCAGGGGGGCGGGGGCACGGGGAGTGCGTCGAGCCCGTCCCCGTCGGCATCGGCAGCTGCGTCGGCCGGCGCCGGGTCGGACCCGCGACCGCAGACGGGGACCACGGCCGCCCCCTCCGCGTCCGCCTCCTCCGGCGACCTCGCCGCCACCGGCTCCAACGAGACCGTCGCCTGGACCGCCGCCACCGGCATCACCGCCCTCGCAGGCGGCCTCCTGCTACTGCGCCGCCGCGACCGTGCCCGGCGCGAGGCGCAGTAAGGGCCGCGCAGGCGCGATCTCCGGTCCCGGCTCTCACCACGAGGAGAGCCGGGACCGGCCCCACAGGGCTCCGGCCGGCCAAGCGTCCCTGGCGAATTCGGCTGCGGTCCGGCCGCGCCCTCAGGGGCGCGGGGCCGTGTCGATATGCGGCTCCGCCGCGCGGGCGCGACCAGCCACAACGCAGCCGCAGACAACCCACAACCCACCACGGCCCAACCAGCGGAGCGCCTACGCGCCCAGCGCCCGCGACACCGTATAGATCACCAACCCGGCCAACGACCCCACCACCGTGCCGTTGATCCGGATGAACTGCAGGTCACGCCCGATGTGCGCCTCGATCTTCTTCGTCGTGTGCTCGGCGTCCCAGCTCGCCACGGTGTCGGTGATCAGGGAGGTGATCTCCTTGCGGTACGTCGTCACGACGTGCACCGCGGCGTCCTCGACCCAGCGGTCCACCTTGTTCTGCATCGAGGGCTCGGCGGCCATGCGGGCGCCCAGGGACAGCAGCGAGGCCCGCACCCGCAGGCGCAGCTCGCTGCGCTCGTCCTCGGCCGCCGACACGATCATGGCGCGGACGGCCGTCCAGGCGGACGCGATCAGGTCCTGCACCTCGCCCCGGGCCAGCACCTCGCCCTTGAGCCGTTCCACGCGCGCGCGGGTGTCGGTGTCGGACTGCAGGTCGGAGGCGAAGTCGATGAGGAACCGGTCGAGGGCGCCGCGGGCGGGGTGGGAGGGCATGTCGCGCATCTCGACGCAGAAGCGGACCAGCTCCTTGTAGACCCGCTCGCCGACCTTCCGGTCGACGAACTTCGGCGTCCAGCCGGGCGCGCCGCCCTGAACCGCGCCCATGATCTCGTCGTCGTGCAGGATCAGCCAGTCGTGCGCCTTCGCCACGATCAGGTCGACGGCCCGCTTGTGCCCGCCGTCGGCGACGATCCCCTCCAGCATCTTGCCTATGCCGGGCGCGATCTCCCGGGCGTCGGCCCGCCGGGTGATCGCCTCGCCGACCACCGCCTGGACGTCGGTGTCGCGCAGCACCGTCAGGGCGCCTCTGAGCGCCGTCGCCAGCTCGGCCGTCACCCGGTCGGCGTGCGCCGGTTCCGCCAACCAGGCGCCCAGCCGGCTGCCGATGCCGACGGCGCGCAGCCGCTGCCGGACGACGTCCTCGGAGAGGAAGTTCTCGCCGACGAACTCCCCCAGCGAGACCCCCAGCTGGTCCTTCTTGTTCGGGATGATCGCGGTGTGCGGGATGGGGATGCCCAGCGGATGGCGGAACAGGGCCGTGACCGCGAACCAGTCGGCGAGCGCGCCGACCATGCCGGCCTCGGCGGCCGCGGCGACATAGCCCGCCCAGGCTCCGGCGCCCTCGTTCGACGCCCATTTGGCGAGGACGTAGATCAGCGCCACGAGCAGCAGCATCCCGGTCGCGGTGATCTTCATCTGCCGTACGCCGCGCTGCTTCTCCTCGTCGGCCGCGGTGAACGTCGTCATCGCGCGTACGGCCGATGCGGGGACGCGTCGGTTATCGGCGGCATCCGTCCGGGCATGCTGCTCTACGTCAGGCGTTCCCGTTTCATCCGGATTCGTACGTTCCATCCGCTCCACCCGTCCAGGATCCCCCGCACTCATTGTCCCTACCTGACCGACTCCTGGAACGAATCAAGAGTTCCCGGCGTCTGTCCGGTGGGGGGAGGTCGATGGCGAACTCCGGATGAACTCCGGCGGCCCAATGGGGGGTCCGTGCAACTCCCCTCTGCCTTATGACGCATCATGAGGTGATCACATCGGAGCCTCGGGCTCCCATCCGCCCGAGGAGACACGCACCGCATGACCAGGCGAAACGGTTATGCCCTGCTTTCGGGGGTCATCGCACTGATTGTGGCGGTCTCGGTCGCCATATATGTCGGAGTCGCCTCCTACGACGGAACCACGACCGCCAGGAGCGCCCCCACCAGGGAAGGCAGCCAGCGAGGCCCCGTCGCCCCGGCCTCCACCGGCATCTGGGTCGGCGCCTGGTCCGCCTCCCCGGTCGGCGCCGAGCCCGGCACCGAGGTCGAGGGTCTGGTGGGCCGCTCGGTACGCAACGTCGTGCACACGAGTGTCGGCGGTACGAGTGCCCGCATCACGCTGTCCAACCTGTACGGCCAGTCGGCGCTGACGATCACGCACGCGTCGATCGCCGTGGCCGCCGGTGCCGGGACCGCGGCCGCCCTCACGGACACCATGCGGCGGCTCACCTTCGGCGGCAACACCACGGTCGTCGTCCCGCCGGGGCAGCAGGTGCTGAGCGACTCCGTGCGCCTCGCGATCCAGGCGGACACCGACGTCCTGGTCACCACCTACTCCCCCACACCGTCCGGCCCGGTGACCTTCCACCCCCACGCGCGCCAGACCAGCTACGTCGCCGAGGGCGACCTCACCGAGGACGCGACCGGCGTGGCGTACACCGGGCAGGTCGAGTCCTGGCGGTACCTGACCGCGGTGGACGTGCTCAGCAACGAGTCCGACGGCACCGTCGTGGTCTTCGGCGACTCGCTGACCGACGGCATCACATCCACCGCGAACGCCAACCGCCGCTGGACGGACGTCCTGTCGCGCCGGCTGCGCGAGGCGGTCGCCACCGGTGCGGACGTGCCGCGCTACAGCGTCGTCAACCAGGGCATCAGCGGCAACCAGATCCTCGCCAGCGGCTCCGGGCGCCCCGCGGACAACCAGGCCGGCGTCGGCCGCTTCCACCGCGACGTGCTCTCCCGTACGAACGTCAAGGTCGTCGTCATCGACCTCGGCGTCAACGACATCCTGCGCAACCCGAACCTCGCCGACCCCGACCACATCCTCGACGGCCTGCGCACCCTGGTCCGCCAGGCCCACGCCCGCGGCCTGAAGGTCATCGGCGCGACCCTGATGCCCTTCCAGGGCCACCGCGGCTACACCGACGCCCGCGAGAACGTCCGCCAGCAGATCAACGCCGAGATCCGCTCGGGCAGGGTCTTCGACGCGGTCGCCGACTTCGACAAGGCCGTGCGCGACCCCTACAACCCCCGCAAGTTCCGCCCCGACTACGACTCGGGCGACCACCTCCACCCGAGCGACAAGGGCTACGAGGAGATGGCGGAGTCCTTCAGCCTCCAGGACCTGAAGGGGGCGGCACCGGCGGAGCTGTAGGGGGCAAGGGCACAGCCGTAGGGGTCAATCGCGGCTGGGGGGCGGCCCCGGCCCGGCCGTTCAGTCCTCGTCCCGCTCCCGGGACCGCCGCTGCCCCCGCTCGTCACGCCCATGGCGCCCCATGTCCCGATGCTCATCGAGCATCCTGCGATGCGCCTCGTACTGCTCATCCCGCACCGAACCCCGAAGCTCCCGCCGCTCGGCCCTGCGCTCCAGCTTCTCCCGCCGCCGCTCCTCCCGAAGCTCCTGCCGCTGGGTCCGCGTCAGCTTCCGCTCGACCGAGACACCGCCCCAGAAGGCGAACCCGGTGACGATCACCCGAGGTGCCCCGGGTTCCCCCAGCTCGCTCTCCTCAAGGTGATCGAAGCCCCCCATGACCCCGATCCCGCGCATCACCACTTCGACCCCCGGCGGCACGATCACCTCCACGCCGCCCATGATCGCGACGCAGTTGATCACGACCTCCCGGTCGGCGAAGTTCGCGTCCCGCAGATCGATCTCGCCGCCCCCCATGAAGGCGACGGCGGTGAACCGCCTCGGCACCGTCCAGCGCCCCTTGCGCTGGAACCCCGACATCACGGCGACACCCCAGGTCGACGAACCCTCACCGCCGACGATCCGCCCGGTCCAACTGCCGTCCGCGATCCCGGACTTCTTGACCATGTCGACCTTGGGGACGGCCACCTCACCGACGGGCAGATCCCGGGTGATCGGCGCCAGATCGCCGTACGTACGCGCCTTGTACGTCGCCTCCAGCCGTTCCTCGAACTCCTCCATGTCGAGCCGCCCCTCCGCGAGGGCGTCCCGCAGGACCTCGGCGACTCGTTCACGATCGGCGTCGGACGCACGCAGCTCCGGGGCATCGTCGCTCATGTAGAGCAGCCTACGAGCAACCCCGCCCCGGGGCTACGAGACCGCCCGCCCGGCCCCGTCAGCCTGCTCGGCCTGCTCCGCGTACATCTTCGCGATCACCGCCTCGATGTCCGGCTCCCGCACCGACAGATCCACCAGCGGATACTCCGCCGCGATCCGCGCCACCAGCACCGCCGCCGACTCGGCCGCCGGAAACGCCAGCCACTGCCGCGGCCCCTCCACCTTCACCACGCGCGCGGGCGCCACCTCGATCGGCGGCAGCTCCCGCTCCAGGTCGACCACGAGGGTGCGCTCGCTCTCCCCCACCTCGTGCAGCCCGGCGAGCGGACCGTCGTACATCATCCGCCCGTGGTCGATGACCATCACCCGCGAGCACAGCTGCTCGATGTCCTGGAGGTCGTGCGTGGTCAGCAGCACCGTCGTGCCGCGCTCGGTGTTCACCTCCCGCAGGAACTCCCTGACCTTCGCCTTCGAGATCACGTCGAGCCCGATCGTCGGCTCGTCCAGGTACAGCACCTCGGGATCGTGCAGCAGGGCCGCCGCGATGTCGCCGCGCATCCGCTGGCCCAGCGAGAGCTGGCGCACGGGGACGTCCAACAGGGCGGCCAGGTCGAGGAGTTCGACCAGCCGGTCGAGGTTCTCGCGGTAACGGCCGTCCGGGATGCGGTACATGCGGTGCATCAGCTTGTACGAGTCGATCAGCGGCAGGTCCCACCACAGCGTCGTACGCTGCCCGAACACCACCCCGATGCGATGCGCGAGCTGCCTGCGCTCGCGGGACGGGTCGATGCCGGCGACGCGCAGCCGCCCGCCGCTCGGGGTCAGGATCCCCGTCAGCATCTTGATCGTCGTCGACTTGCCTGCGCCGTTCGGGCCGATGTAGCCCACCATCTCGCCGCGCGCCACGGTGAAGGAGATCGAGTCGACGGCCCGCACCTGCCGCCGCTCCCGCTTCAGGAAGCCGGTCTTCTTGCGTACGTCGAAGACCTTCTCGACGCCGTCGAGTTCGATGAACGCGCCGTCCCGCACGGCCGTGCCCCACTCGCCCGGCTCACTCAACTCGCCCAACTCGCCCATCTCCCCTAACTCCCCGTGCTCCGATACGACCGCAGCCCGGTCCGCCACGCCAGACCGGCCAGCGCACAGCACGCCGCCGCCACCAGCGGTGAGGCGAAGGCCGTCCACTCGGGCAGGCCGATCGGGTACGGCCGCCCCAACACATAGGCGGCGGGCACCCAGTTGACGAAGGCGAGCGGCAGCATGAAGGTGACGCCGCGCACCAGGTCCTTGCCGAACACGGTCGGCGGATACTGCAGCAGCGTCGTCCCGCCGTACGTGAACGCGTTCTGCACCTCGGCCGCGTCCTGCGCAAAGATCTGGAAGGCCGCGCCCGCCACGAACACGGCCGAGAAGATCGCCGCACCGCTGATCACCATCACCGGCACCAGCAGCACCTTCGGCGCGCTCCAGTCGACGTCGATCGCGACCACCGCGTACCCGAGGACGACCGCGCCCTGGGTGATCCGGCCCAGGCGGCGCAGCGCGAAGCGGTCCGCGCCGACCTGGGCGAGCACCGGCGCCGGCCGTACGAGCAGCGTGTCGAAGGAGCCGTCGCGCATCCGGGCGCCCAGGACGTCCATCGAGCCGAGCACCAGGTCGGCGATCCCGAACGCCGTCACCGACAGCCCGTACAGGAAGGCGACTTCGGGCAGCGTCCAGCCGCCCAGCGAGTCGACCTGAGAGAACATCAGCAGGATCGCCACGAAGTCCAGGGCGGTCACGACGAGGTTGCCGAACACCGTGACCACGAAGGAGGTGCGGTAGGTCATGCTGGATCGCACCCACATCCCGGCGATCAGCAGATAGGCCCGCACTCCTTCGGCGAGGACGCCTCGCTCACCCACCCTGCACCACCACCCGCCGCGTCGCCGCCGACTGCAGCAGCCGTCCCGCCGTCAGCAGCACCACCGCCCACACCGCCTGGAAGGCGAACGCCCGCAGCGGATCGGTCTCCCCCATCAGCACGTCCGCCGGCATCTGGATCTGCGCCGCCCAGGGCAGCACCCGCACGATCTCGCCGAACACACCGGGGAAGGCGTTCAGGGGCAGCACCATGCCCGAGAAGAAGATCCCCGTGATCGTCAGGAACTGGTTGACGCCCATGCCGTCCAGCAGCCAGAACACGCTCAGCGCCGCCAGATAGCGGATCGCGAAGCTGACGACCATCGCGAGCAGGAGCGCGACCAGACAGGCCACCCATGGGCCGGGCTCCGTCGGCAGCGCCATCGGGAAGAACAGCGCGCCGAACGCGAACGGGATCACGCCCCGTCCCAGCATCTGGAACAGCGCCCGCCCCATGTCGCCCGCCAGCCACCATAGTTGGAGGTCGGCCGGCCGGTACAGGTCGACGGCGATCTCCCCGGTGCGGATTCGCTCCATCAGGTCCTTCTCCGCGCCGCCGCCCTGGATGGCCAACGTCGCGTAGAGGCACTGCCCGAGCCACACATAGGTGACGGCCTGCGCCTGGTCGTAGCCCCCGAGGTGCGGTTTCTCGTCCCACAGCGCCAGATACGTGTAGACGAGGATCACGCCGAAGACGGTGTTGGTGAACACCCCGGCCGCCGTAGCGGCCCGATATGTCGCGTATCGTCTGAACCCGCCCACCGCGACGGCTAAGTACAACCGCCCCGAGCCCACATCCACAGCCCTCCTCGCCCGCGCCAGGCACCGAAGCGCAGGAGCCTAGTGCGCGGGTGACGAGGGCTGCCAGCCGTTTTCCGGGACCGCCGACGCGAGAACCTGCTCACTTTCCTCGGACACGCGCCGGTTTCCGGGAACGGATCACCCGGTGCGAGAGTCTTCAAAGGGGGGCGCTAGTAGGCGTACGAGGCGTACGGGAACGTACGACGCGAAACAGGAGTCCGTGCACGACATGAGCGACGAGCAGCAGCCGCCACAGCAGCCGACCCCGAGCGCCGGTCGGCCGAAACGGACGGGCTGGCGGCGGATCATCCCGACCTGGCGGACGGTGCTCGGCACCTTCGTCATCGGCGCGTTGCTGCTGTTCGGGTTGTTCTTCCTCGGCTACTCCATGGTCAAGATCCCGCCGGCCAACGCGCTCGCCACCAAGCAGGCCAACGTCTATCTCTACGCGGACGGCTCCGTGATCGCCCGCGACGGCCAGGTCAACCGGGAGAACGTCACCCTCGCGCAGATCTCCAAGGACGGCCGGCACGCGATCCTGGCCGCCGAGGACCGCGACTTCTACACCGAGTCCGCGATCGACCCCAAGGCGATGCTCCGCGCCGCCTGGAAGACGGCCACCGGCGAGGGCAAGCAGTCCGGCTCCACGATCACCCAGCAGTACGTGAAGAACTACTACCTGGCCCAGGACCAGACCGTCACCCGAAAGGTGAAGGAGTTCTTCATCTCGATCAAGCTGGACCGCGAGAAGACCAAGGACGAGATCCTCGAGGGCTACCTCAACACCAGCTTCTTCGGCCGCAACGCCTACGGCATCCAAGCCGCCGCCCAGGCCTACTACGGCATCGACGCGGCGGACCTCGACCCGGCCCGCGCCGCCTATCTGGCCGCCCTGGTCAACGCCCCCAGCGAGTACGACGTCGTCGCCCACCCGGAGAACAAGGCCGCGGCGGTGGCCCGTTGGAACTACGTCCTGGACGGCATGGTCACCAAGGGCTGGCTCAGCGAGAGCAAGCGGGCGGGCATGAAGTTCCCGATGCCCAAGGAGGCCACGGTCTCCACCAACCTCTCGGGGCAGCGCGGTTACCTCGTGCGGATCGTGAAGGACTACCTGATCCAGAACAAGCTCGCCACCGAGGACGATCTGGAGGCCGGCGGCTACCGCATCACCACCACCATCCAGAAGGACAAGCAGGACGCCTTCGTCGACGCCGTCAACGACCAGCTGATCTCCAAGCTGGACAAGAAGAACAACAAGGTCGACACCTACGTCCGCGCGGGCGGCGCCTCCGTCGACCCGAAGACCGGCAAGGTCGTCGCGATGTACAACGGCATCGACTACGTGAAGCAGTACACCCCCAACGCCACCCGCCGGGACTTCCAGGTCGGCTCCACCTTCAAGCCGTTCGTGTTCACCTCGGCCGTGGAGAACGACTCCACCACGCAGGACGGCCGCCAGATCACCCCGAACACGATCTACGACGGCACCAACAAGCGTCCCGTGCAGGGCTGGACCGGGGGGAACTACGCCCCCGAGAACGAGGACCAGTACTCCTACGGCGACATCAGCGTCCGTACGGCCACCGACAAGTCCGTCAACTCGGTGTACGCGCAGATGGCCGTGGACGTGGGCGCCGAGAAGGTGAAGGACACCGCGATCGAGCTCGGCCTGCCCAGCACCACCCCGGAGCTCTACGCCTCCCCGTCGATCGCCCTGGGCGTGGCGCACGCCAGCGTCCTCGACATGGCGGAGGCCTACGCGACCCTCGCCAACCACGGCAAGCACGGCACGTACACCATGATCGAGCGGGTCACCAAGGACGGCGCCGACGTCATCGAGCTGCCGAAGCGCAAGACCACCCAGGCCATCAGCCGCGAGGCCGCCGACACCACCACCTCGGTCCTGCAGAGCGTGGTCGAGAACGGCACCGGCACCCCCGCCCAGGCCGCGGGCCGTCCGGCGGCGGGCAAGACGGGCACGGCGGAGGAGGACACCGCCGCCTGGTTCGCCGGCTACACCCCGGAACTCGCCACCGTCGTCGCGGTCATGGGCCAGGACCCGGTGACCGCCCACCACAAGTCCCTGTACGGCGCGCTGGGCGTGGACCGGATGAACGGCAGCGGCCCGCCCACCGCGATCTGGGCCCAGTTCACCAAGGCGGCCCTGAAGGGCAAGCCGGTCACCGAGTTCGACCTGGAGCTCCAGGAGGGCGCGGAGGTGCCCCAGTACCCGACGACCGACCCGACGAAGGGCGACCCCGGCACGGGCGGCCAGGACAACGGCGGCACCACCGGGGACACCACGGGCGGCCAGGACAGCGAGGGCCAGACCGGCGGTGAGACGCCGGGCGAGACGGACGGCGGCACGACGGGCGACACCACGACGGGCGGCACGGCCGACGGGGGCACGACCGACGGCGGCACCACGGGCGACACGACGACCGGCGGCACCACCGACGGCGGCACGACTACCGACGGCGGCACCACGGGTGACACCAGTACCGGCGGCACGGACACCGGAGGCGGTACCGGCGGCGACACCGGCGGGACGGACACCGGAGGCGGAGGGACGACGGGCACCACGGGCGGACCGCGGACCTCGATCCTCAACGAGTGAGCGCCGGGCCCGCTCGTGACCGCCGGCCCGGCTCAGTGACCGCTGGTCGCCTTGAGCCCCACCACGGCGACCAGCAGCAGTGAGACGAAGAAGATCCGCGCGG
Source organism: Streptomyces sp. cf386 (assembly GCF_900103585.1). Lineage (GTDB taxonomy): Bacteria > Actinomycetota > Actinomycetes > Streptomycetales > Streptomycetaceae > Streptomyces. The sequence goes on along the minus strand of NZ_FNHV01000010.1, from coordinate 21,840 downwards.
CGGTGACCGGCTCCCCCAGCACCGCCATGCCGAACACGGCCGCACCGGCCGCCCCGATCCCCACCCAGACGCCGTAGGCGGTACCGATGGGCAGGGATTTCGCGGCGTACGACAGCAGCAGCATGCTGGCGACGATGCCGGCGCCGGTGAACAGGCTGGGGACGAGCCGGGTGAAACCGTCGGTGTACTTCATACCGATCGACCAGCCGACCTCGAGCAGACCGGCGACGACGAGCAGAACCCAGGCCATGACAGGCACCTCCGAGACGTGGCGACGTTGAGCGGGGTGCGTCGTCTTTGCGTTCGCCCGGTACGGCGCGTCTCGTCGGGTTCCTTCAAAGCTAGCAAAGAGATAGGAAGACACAGGAAAAGGGGCTGGTGACGATGGTCACCAGCCCCTTGAACCGTTGAACTAGAGGTAGAGCCCCGTCGAGTCCTCCGACCCCTCGAACCGGTCGGCGGCGACGGCGTGCAGATCACGCTCACGCATGAGCACATACGCGACCCCGCGCACCTCGACCTCGGCACGGTCCTCCGGGTCGTACAGGACCCGGTCGCCCACCTCCACGGTCCGGACGTTCTGTCCCACCGCGACGACCTCGGCCCAGGCCAGCCGGCGGCCGACGGCCGCGGTGGCGGGGATCAGGATGCCGCCGCCCGAACGCCGCTCGCCCTCACCGGTGTCCTGCCGCACGAGTACTCGGTCGTGCAGCATCCGGATGGGCAGCTTGTCGTGGTGGGTGCTGTGCTCGTTTCTGTTGGCGCTCACGCCCTGAACCTACCTGCCTTTGCCACGTCCGTACGCCGCCGGGTTCGCCGTCACTCAGCCCTTGCGGCGCCGGGTGCCGAGCGCGAGCAGCCCCACGAGGCCGACGGCGACGAGCGCGACGGGCACGATCCGCTCCAGGCGGGGCGCCCCGTCGTCATGGGTGAACTTGGTCTTGACATCGGTCACCGCCCGGTTGACCCCGACGTAGGCCCGTCCGAGCGTGTGGTCGATGTTCGACACGACCTTGGCCTTGGCGTCGCCGACGATCGTCTTCGGGTGCACACGCACCCCGATCTCGTCGAGCGTCTCGGCCAGCACTGCGCGGCGGGCCCTGATGTCCGCCTCGATCTGCGCCGGGGTTCTGGTGTCCGACGTGTCCGCCACCGTACGGCCTCCGAAGTGAAGCTGATGCTGTTTGCGGACAGTCTGTCAGCTCCTCGCCGAACCGCACTGTCAGGCTCCCCGGTTAGGCTGGTCCGATGAGCGAGCGACTCCAGCCGGGGGACGTGGCCCCCGCCTTCACCCTGCCCGACGCCGACGGCAACGAGGTGTCCCTCTCGGACCACAAGGGCCGCAAGGTCATCGTCTACTTCTACCCGGCCGCCCTGACGCCCGGCTGCACCAAGCAGGCCTGCGACTTCACGGACAACCTGGAGCTGCTGGCCGGCGCCGGGTACGACGTCATCGGGGTCTCCCCCGACAAGCCGGAGAAGCTCGCCAAGTTCCGGGACAAGGAGTCCCTGAAGATCACGCTGGTCGCGGACGAGGACAAGGCGGTCCTGGAGGCGTACGGCGCCTGGGGCGAGAAGAAGAACTACGGCAAGACGTATCTCGGTGTCATCCGCTCCACGGTGGTCGTGGACGAGGAGGGCAAGGTCGAGCGGGCGCTGTACAACGTGCGGGCGACCGGCCACGTGGCGAAGATCATCAAGGATCTGGGCATCTGACCACCCGGCCCGGCCAGTAGCATGGCCGGGCAAGGTCACGCGGCCGTGGTGGAATTGGCAGTCACGCTGGGTTTAGGTCCCAGTGGGGTAACACCCGTGAGGGTTCGAGTCCCTCCGGCCGCACCATCTGCCTTCCCGAGCTGCTCCCGCTACGGCGCGAGCAGCTCTCGTACGACCGGCACGAGCGCCCGGAACGCCTTGCCCCGGTGGCTGATCGCGTTCTTCTCGGCGGGCTCCAGCTCGGCGCACGTCCGGGTGTCGCCCTCCGGCTGGAGGATCGGGTCGTACCCGAAGCCGTTGGTGCCCACCGGTGTGTGGCGCAGGGTGCCCGTCAACCGGCCCTCGACCACCCGCTCGGTGCCGTCCGGCAGGGCGAGCGCGGCGGCGCAGGCGAAATGGGCGCCGCGGTGGGCGTCGTCGATGTCGCCCAGCTGGGCCAGCAGCAGATCCAGGTTGGCCTTGTCGTCGCCGTGCCGGCCGGCCCAGCGGGCCGAGAAGATGCCGGGGGCGCCGTTCAGGACGTCGACGCACAGTCCCGAGTCGTCGGCGACCGCCGGCAGGCCGGTGGCCCGGGCCAGGGCATGCGCCTTCAACAGGGCGTTCTCGGCGAAGGTGACGCCGGTTTCCTTGACGTCGGGGATGTCCGGATAGGCGTCCGCGCCGACGAGGTCGTGAGGCAGGCCTGCGTCGGCGAGGATCGCCCTGAGCTCGGTGATCTTTCCGGCGTTACGGGTGGCGAGGATCAAGCGGGTCATGGGGACCAGTATCCCGGCCCCGCGGACCCGCTTTCCCGGGTATTACGGCGTGCAGACCTTGGTCAGCTCGCCGGCCGCGTCCGTGACCCCGCTGATGTCGGGTGTCTCGTCACCGTTCTCGACGGCCGTCTGGACCTCGACCAGGGCCTTGCGCATGTCCTCGGTCGCCTTGTCGAGATCGGCGTTGTCCGTCTTGCTGCCGATCTCGTCGAGGTTGTCCCCGATGGACTGGATGGACTCCTCGATCTGCGTCGGGTCGTTCGACGCGTTCTCCACGGCCTGCTGCAGTTCGGTCACGCTGTCGGCGATGGCGTCGGCGGTCTGGACGCAGTCCAGGGCCTTGTTGACGGCGTCGCAGCCGGTGGTCAGCCCGGCCGTCAGCCCGACTGCCGCGATGACTGCGGCTGCTGTGGCGATACGGCTCCGGCGGCGTCGGCTCGTGGCCATGGTTGACGTTCCCTCCCTGCCTCAGGCCTCGCAGGCCCCCGTTGTGCGTTGGCCGGGCGTACAGCGGTGTGCCGTACGCCCGTACCCCTAGTGACGCCGGGGAAGGCGGCGCGGTTGCCCGAAGCTGCGACTGGTTCTTGGTGTGCCCTTTACTTTTCGAGGACCGTATCAAGCGCCTTGCGCTGGAGTTCGGCCAGCTCCCCACAACCGGAAACGGCAAGGTCCAGAAGGGAGTTGAGCTCCTCGCGGGCGAAGGGCTCGGCCTCGGCGGTGCCCTGGACCTCGACGAAGCGGCCGTCGCCGGTGCAGACGACGTTCATGTCGGTGTCGGCCTTCACGTCCTCCTCGTAGCGGAGGTCGAGGAGCGGGACGCCGCCGACGATGCCGACCGAGACGGCGCTGACCGTGCCGGTGAGCGGCTTGCGGCCGGGCTTGATCAGCTTCCTGCCCTGGGCCCAGGCGATGGCGTCGGCGAGGGCGACGTAGGCGCCGGTGATGGCCGCCGTGCGCGTGCCGCCGTCGGCCTGGAGGACGTCGCAGTCGAGGACGATCGTGTTCTCGCCGAGCGCCTTGTAGTCGATGACCGCGCGCAGCGAGCGGCCGATCAGGCGGCTGATCTCGTGCGTACGGCCGCCGATCTTGCCCCGGACGGACTCGCGGTCGCCGCGGGTGTTGGTGGCGCGGGGCAGCATGGCGTACTCCGCGGTGACCCAGCCCTCACCACTGCCCTTGCGCCAACGCGGGACGCCTTCCGTGAAGGAGGCGGTGCACAGGACCTTCGTGTCGCCGAAGGAGACGAGGACGGAGCCCTCCGCATGCTTGCTCCAGGCGCGTTCGATGGTGACCGGGCGGAGCTGGTCGGGGGTACGGCCGTCGATTCGAGGCAATGAGGACATGGCGTGAGCCTAGCCGCACATGCGGAAGGGCCCCTCCCGCCAGGGGAAGGGGCCCTCAAGGGGTGAAGCCCGGGATGATCCCGCGGCTTCACATCATGTCTTCGATCTCCGCCGCGATCGGGTCGGCGTCGGTGCCGATGACGACCTGGATGGCCGTGCCCATCTTCACGACGCCGTGGGCGCCGGCGGCCTTCAGGGCGGTCTCGTTGACCAGCGCGGGGTCGCTGACCTCGGTGCGGAGCCGGGTGATGCAGCCCTCGATCTCCTCGATGTTGTCGATGCCGCCGAGCCCGGCGACGATCTTCTCAGCCTTGGTGGCCATTTCGTTCTCCTCACGCACTGTTGGCCCAACTTTACGAGCGGTTGCGTGGTGAGTGCCGAAGGATGACGTCACAGCAACCCCATCGCCGGTAACTGGTCTACACCACCTGACGGGCGGTCGCCAACCCATGAGTGCCGAGACCGAGACCTCGCCCGCACGCAGGCGGTGGCAGGCGGCGTTCCAGGCCTTGCAGAAGATGGGCCGCAGTCTGCAGCTTCCCATCGCCGTACTGCCGGCCGCGGGCATCCTCAATCGGCTGGGGCAGCCCGACATGTTCGGCGCGGACGGCCTGGGCTGGGACAACGTCTCCAGGGTGATGGACGGCGCGGGCAGCGCGCTGCTCGACGGCTCGCTCGGGCTGCCCCTGCTGTTCTGCGTCGGTGTGGCCATCGGCATGGCGAAGAAGGCGGACGGTTCGACGGCGTTGGCGGCGGTGACGGGGTTCCTCGTCTACTACAGCGTGCTGCGCGAGTTCCCGGAGGACTGCCCGGGGGGCTCGACGGCGGTCCCGAACGTCGGCTGCCAGGTGCAGGACGGGTCGGTGACCGTCTTCGAGTACCAGAACCCGGGCGTCTTCGGCGGCATCGTCATCGGCCTGCTGGCGGCCTGGTTCTGGCAGCGCTACCACCGGACGAAGCTGGTGGACTGGCTCGGCTTCTTCAACGGGCGACGGCTCGTCCCGATCCTCATGGCGTTCGTGGCGATCGTGTTCGCGGTGCTGTGCCTGTGGGTCTGGCCGCCGATCGGCGAGGCGCTGGAGAGCTTCAGCGACTGGATGAGCGACCTGGGCGCCTGGGGTGCGGGTGTGTTCGGTGTCGCGAACCGCGCGCTACTGGTCATCGGGCTCCATCAGTTCCTGAACGTGCCCATCTGGTTCCAGTTCGGCAGCTACACCAAGCCGGACGGCGAGGTGGTGCACGGCGACATCAACATGTTCCTGGAGGGCGACCCGACCGCCGGCCAGTTCACCTCCGGCTTCTTCCCGATCATGATGTTCGCCCTGCCGGCCGCGGCCCTCGCGATGACCCACTGCGCCAAGCCGCACCGCCGCAAAGAGATCGGCGGTCTGATGCTGTCGGTGGCGCTGACGTCGTTCGTCACCGGCATCACCGAGCCGATCGAGTACTCGTTCCTCTTCATCGCCCCGCTCCTGTACGCGGTGCACGCCCTGCTCACGGGCGTCTCGATGGCGGTGACCTGGGGACTGGGCGTGCACGACGGGTTCAGCTTCTCCGCCGGACTGATCGACTACATCATCAACTGGAACCTCGCGACGAAACCGTGGGCGATCATTCCGATCGGTCTCTGCTTTGCGGTCGTGTATTACGCGATCTTCCGTTTCGCGATCACGAAGTTCGATCTCAAGACACCGGGCAGAGAACCTGAGGACGAGGTCGAGGACGTCACAAAGGGCTGAGGAGTTACGGCCTGAGTTGACCAGAAAATCCCCCGGGAATCGCGGGTTCCTTATCTCACCTTCATCGTGCTACAACAGGTCTACACCACTGAGTGGTGTAGACCTGTCGCTGCCGTCCCCGTCCCCTCCCATGGTTCCCGGGCGGCGCCTTGCCCTCCAGGAGGAAGTTGTGACCACGGCCAGCGCCGCTCCCGCGGCCGAGAAGAAGAAGGGCGCCGGGGTGATGGCTGTGCTGCAGCGCATCGGCCGGAGCCTCATGCTGCCGGTTGCGGTGCTGCCCGCCGCCGCCCTCTTGGTACGCCTCGGCAACACCGACATGCTCGGACGCCCGGAGTTCCCCGGGTTCCTCACGAAGATCGCCTCCTTCATGGCGGCCGGCGGCAACGCCATTCTCGACAACATGGCGCTGCTGTTCGCCGTGGGCATCGCGATCGGCTTCGCGAAGAAGTCGGACGGTTCGACGGCGCTCGCGGCCGTGGTCGGCTACCTGGTCTTCAAGAACGTGCTCGGCACGTTCACCGACCCGAATCTCCCGCAGAAGGAGAGTGTGGTCGACGGCAAGATAGTCATGGTCGATGCACCGGTGGACGCCAAGGTCCTCGGCGGCGTGGTCATGGGCCTGGTCGTCGCCCTCCTCTACCAGCGCTTCTACCGCACCAAGCTGCCCGACTGGGCGGGCTTCTTCGGCGGCCGTCGACTGGTCCCGATCCTGTCGGCCTTCGCGGGTCTGCTCATCGGCATCGTCTTCGGCTACATCTGGCCGGTCCTCGGCGCGGGTCTGCACAACTTCGGTGAGTGGCTGGTCGGTTCGGGCGCGGTCGGCGCCGGCATCTTCGGTGTCGCCAACCGTGCGCTGATCCCGATCGGCATGCACCACCTGCTGAACTCGTTCCCGTGGTTCCAGGCCGGCGAGTACCAGGGCAAGAGCGGCGACATCGCCCGCTTCCTGGCCGGTGACCCGAGCGCCGGCCAGTTCATGACCGGCTTCTTCCCGATCATGATGTTCGCCCTGCCGGCCGCCTGTCTGGCGATCGTCCACTGTGCCCGTCCCGAGCGCCGCAAGGTCGTCGGCGGCATGATGTTCTCCCTCGCGCTGACCTCGTTCGTCACCGGCGTCACCGAGCCGATCGAGTTCACGTTCATGTTCATCGCGCCGGTCCTGTACGCCATCCACGCCGTCCTCACCGGCGTCTCCATGGCGCTGACCTGGGCACTGGGCATGAAGGACGGCTTCGGTTTCTCGGCCGGCGCGGTCGACTTCGGCCTGAACCTGGGCATCGCGACCAACCCGTGGGGCCTGGCCCTGGTGGGCCTGTGCTTCGCGGCGCTCTACTACGTGATCTTCCGGTTCGCGATCACCAAGTTCAACCTGCCGACGCCGGGCCGCGAGTCCGACGAGGAGCTCGCCGAGCTCCAGAAGGCCGAGGCGAAGTAGGCCTGGGCGAAGTAGGCCGACGGCCCTGCCGCGGACGCTCGAAGGCCCCGGAACCGAAAAGGTTCCGGGGCCTTCGGGCACATATTCGGGCGCATACGGGCCTGAACCCCGTACGGGCTGGTTCTCGACCGGCCGCTAGATCTCGTACGTCTGCCTCGGCGCCGCCAGCTCCACCGGACCGTCGTAGACCTCACGTGCGTCGGCCAGGTTGACCTGGGGGTCGGTCCACGGGGGGATGTGGGTGAGGACCAGACGGCGGGCGTTCGCGCGGGCCGCTGTCTGACCCGCCTCGCGGCCGTTGAGGTGCAGGTCGGGGATGTTCTCCTTGCCGTGCGTGAAGGCGGCCTCGCACAGGAACAGGTCGGCGTCGCGGGCGAGTTCGTCCAGGGACGTGCTGATGCCCGTGTCGCCGGAGTAGGTCAGGGTCTTTCCACCGTGCTCGATGCGGATGCCGTACGCCTCCACCGGATGGGCCACGCGCTCCGTGTGCACCAGGAACGGGCCGATCTCGAAGGTGGACGGCTTGACGGTGTGGAAGTCGAAGACCTCGCTCATGGACGAGGCGGTGGGGGTGTCGGCGTAGGCGGTGGTCAGACGCTGTTCGGTGCCCTCGGGTCCGTAGACCGGGATCGGGTCGCAGCGGCCGCCGTCGTGCCGGTAGTAGCGCGCGACGAAGTACGCGCACATGTCGATGCAGTGGTCGGCGTGCAGATGGCTGAGGAAAATCGCGTCGAGGTCGTAGAGACCGCAGTGGCGCTGCAGCTCGCCAAGGGCACCGTTGCCCATGTCGAGAAGCAACCGGAAGCCGTCGGCCTCGACGAGGTAGCTCGAGCAGGCCGATTCCGCGGACGGGAACGACCCCGAGCAGCCGACGACGGTGAGCTTCATGAAACAGAAACCTCCGCTGGCTGGAAATCCAGAGAATCCAGAAGATCGGTAATGGGGCGTCGGGGGTCGTGCGGTTCGTCGAGCGTAAGGCGCAAAACCTCCGGTCGCTCCTCCGCCAAGGTCGGTTGTGGGCGAACTCACCTGTGGTGTCACGCGTTCGGCTGGACGCGGGGAGTATGTGGCCGGAGAGAAGGCGCGCGGGGGTGGGCGCGCGCCGGTACCTTCGTGCGTATGGACACGTCCTGGTGGCTCGCGCTCGCGGCGGTGGTACTGCTCGCACTGGTCGCCACGCTCGTCGACGGGTGGGGGCGCAGACGACGGCCGCAGGGGCGGCGCACTCGCCCGCCGGGGCGGCCTGAGGACAGACGTGCTCGGGGGCGCACGTCGACTCGTCCCGAGCCTGCGGAGATCTGGTGGGCGAACGTGCCGTACGAGGACGGGCCGGAATCCAGAGGGGCCGCGCGTAGCGCGTCAGGTAGGGCGGTGGCGGGAGACGGGCGGGCGAAGGACCGGCCGTGTCTGGTGCTCGCGGTGCGCGGGCAGCGCGTCACCGTCGCGAAGATCACCAGCAAGTACCGCGACGAGCGGTACGGCGTGATCCCGTTGCCACCGGGGTCCGTCGGGGACACCCGGGGGCGGGCGAGTTTTCTGGAGACGGGTGAGCTGCGGGACGTACCGGTGTCGGACTTCCGGCGGCGGGTGGGGGTGATGGACCCGGTCGTGTGGGACCAGGTCCGTCACCTGGCGACGTAGGGCGCCGTCACTCGCCCTGTCGGGGCCTCGCGGACCCGGAGCCGGCGGACCGGCTCATGCCCAGAGCTGCCCCTGGAGCGTCTCGATCGCTTCCTCGGTGGTCGCCGCCGTGTAGACGCCGGTCGAGAGGTACTTCCAGCCGCCGTCGGCCACGACGAACACGATGTCGGCGGACTCCCCCGCGTTCAGTGCCTTCTTGCCGACGCCGATCGCGGCGTGCAGTGCGGCGCCGGTGGAGATGCCCGCGAAGATGCCCTCCTGCTGGAGGAGTTCACGGGTGCGGGTGACCGCGTCGGCCGAGCCGACCGAGAAGCGGGTGGTCAGGACGGAGGCGTCGTACAGCTCGGGGACGAAGCCCTCGTCGAGGTTGCGCAGGCCGTACACCAGGTCGTCGTAGCGCGGTTCGGCGGCGACGATCTTCACGTCCGGCTTGTTCTCGCGCAGGTAGCGGCCGACGCCCATCAGGGTGCCGGTGGTGCCGAGGCCGGCGACGAAGTGGGTGACCGAGGGGAGGTCGGCGAGGATCTCCGGGCCGGTCGTGGCGTAGTGGGCGCCCGCGTTGTCCGGGTTGCCGTACTGGTAGAGCATCACCCAGTCGGGGTGCTCGGCCGACAGCTCCTTGGCGACGCGTACGGCGGTGTTGGAGCCGCCCGCGGCCGGGCTGGAGATGATCTCCGCGCCCCACATGGCGAGCAGGTCCCGGCGCTCCTGCGAGGTGTTCTCGGGCATCACGCACACGATGCGGTAGCCCTTGAGCTTCGCCGCCATGGCCAGCGAGATGCCGGTGTTGCCGCTGGTCGGCTCCAGGATCGTGCAGCCCGGGGTGAGCCGGCCGTCCTTCTCCGCCTGCTCGATCATGTGCAGGGCGGGGCGGTCCTTGACCGAGCCGGTGGGGTTGCGGTCCTCCAGCTTGGCCCAGATACGGACGTCCTCGGACGGCGACAACCGCGGCAGGCACACCAGAGGAGTGTTGCCCACCGCGGCGAGCGGGGAGTCGTAGCGCATGTGGATCAGGCCATACCGCCGGCCACGGCCGGCAGGATCGTGACGTTGTCGCCGTCGGCGAGCTTGGTGTTGATGCCTTCGAGGAAGCGGACGTCCTCGTCGTTCAGGTAGACGTTGACGAAGCGACGCAGTTCGCCGCCGTCCACGATGCGGGCCTGGATGCCCGCGTGCCGGGTCTCGAGGTCGGTGAACAGCTCGGCGAGGGTGTCACCGCTGCCCTCCACCGCCTTCTGACCGTCGGTGTAGGTGCGGAGGATGGTGGGGATGCGGACCTCGATGGCCATGGTTGCGGGCTCCTGTCGGGAGTAAAGGGGTCAGTGGGCGCACGACGGCACGCCGCGGCTCACGGCCGTACGGCGGCAGGGAACGTCAACAGATGGCGCTGTTCAGCCTGCACAGGTCGACGTGCAGCCGCGCCACGAGCAGCACGCTCGGCGCCTTGTCGCTCACGTCGTTCAGAACCATGGGGTCATCGTATCGATTCCCGGTCAGGGCCCTGGAGTGTGATCTCGCATACTGGATGGATTCCGGCCGAATAGCGAGATCAGTACGACTCCACCACCGTGACCTCCTCCTCCGTGACCTCGCCTTCCACGATCCGGAACGAACGGAACTGGAAATCGCCGAGGCCGTCGGTGTCCGCGGTGGAGACGAGGACGTAGTGGGCGCCGGGCTCGTTGGCGTAGGAGATGTCGGTGCGCGAGGGGTAGGCCTCGGTGGCGGTGTGGGAGTGGTAGATGACCACCGGCTCCTCGTCGCGGTCGTCCATCTCGCGGTAGAGCTTGAGAAGGTCGCCGGAGTCGAACTCGTAGAACGTGGGCGACATGGCCGCGTTCAGCATGGGGATGAAGCGCTCGGGACGGTCCGAGCCGGCCGGGCCCGCGACGACGCCGCACGCCTCGTCGGGGTGGTCCTTGCGCGCGTGGGCGACGATCTGGTCGACGAGGGCCTGGGTGATGGTCAGCATGCCCGTCAGGATAAGCAGAGGGGCCGCCCCGTACCGAGGGATGGTACGGAGCGGCCCATATGCCGGACGTGGGTTACGTCCTGGGATGTGGACGTCCTGAGCGGCGGCCACAGGGAGCGCCACGAGTGCCCCCTGCGGCGGACGTCCACGGTCTTGGTGTCAGCCGACCTTCTCGAGCTCGGGCTCGTCGCCACCGCGAACGGTGATCTGCGGGTTGCGCCTCTTGAGGATCGCCCAGCCGATGCCCAGGGCCACGGCCCAGCCGGCCGCGACGTACAGGCAGATCCGCGCGTCCTTGTCGTACGCGATCATGAAGGTCACGCCGATGAGGAAGAGGAGCGCCACCCAGCTGAAGATCGCCCCGCCGGGAGCCGGGAAGGACGAGGCGCGCAGTCGGCCCGCGTCGACCGCGGCGCGGTAGCGGATGTGGCTGACGAGGATCATCATCCAGGTCCAGATGCCTGCCGCGGTGGCGACGGAGGTGACGTACTGGAACGCCTTCTCCGGGACGACGTAGTTCAGGACGACGCCGATGCCCATGAGCGCGACGGAGACCGCGATGCCGATGGCGGGCGTCTTGCGGGCGGTGAGCTTGCCGAAGGCCTGCGGAGCCTCGCTGTTGGAGGCGAGGTCGCGCAGCATCCGGCCGGTCGAGTACATCCCCGAGTTGCAGGACGACAGGGCCGCGGTGAGCACCACGAAGTTGACGATGCCCGCGGCGAGCGGGATGCCGATCTTGCCGAAGGCGTGGACGAACGGGCTCTCGCCCGCGGAGAACTCGGTCCACTTCACGACGGACAGGATGACCAGCAGCGCACCGACGTAGAAGACGATGATGCGCCAGGGCAGGGTGTTGATGGCCTTGGGCAGGGTCTTCTCGGGGTTCTCGGACTCGCCCGCGGTGACGCCGACGAGCTCGACGGCGAGGTAGGCGAACATGACGCCCTGGAGCGTCATCAGGCTGGAGCCGATGCCGTTCGGGAAGAAGCCGTCGTGCGCCCAGAGGTTGGAGACGGTGGCGGTGTCACCGGCGTCGGAGAAGCCGAGGGTGAGCACGCCGAGGCCGATGACGATCATGCCGATGATGGCCGTGACCTTGATCATCGAGAACCAGAACTCGACCTCGCCGAAGATCTTGACGGAGATCAGGTTGACGCCGAAGAGCACCACCAGGAACACCAGGGCGCTGACCCACTGCGGGATCTCGGGGAACCAGAAGTGGATGTAGATCGCGGCGGCCGTGAGCTCGGCCATGCCGGTGACCACCCACATGAGCCAGTACGTCCAGCCCGTGACGAACCCGAAGAACGGGCCGAGGAACTCGCGGGCGTACTCGGCGAAGGAGCCGGAGACGGGCCGGTAGAGGAGCAGTTCGCCCAGGGCCCGCATGATGAAGAAGATGACGACGCCCGCGAGGGCGTACATGAGGATGATGCTGGGGCCGGCCTTCGCGATGTTCGCTCCGGCACCCATGAACAGCCCGACGCCGATGGCGCCGCCGATCGCGATCATCTGGACCTGACGGCTGCCCAGGCCTCGCTCGTACCCCTCTTCCGGGGCACCCGTGACCTTCTCGTCAGTGACCTTCGCAGAGGTCATGTGTAGTGCGCCTTTCTCCATGCCGACCCGGGCCTTCGTCGGCCTCGGATCGGGTCTCGATCCCCCCGGATTGCTGGAGCTGTGCCTGACCGACGATCCGCCGATCATGTGGCGCACCCGGCCGAACATTCGGGTGGTGCTCGTCGGGCGTCGTGAAGATTTATCACGGCCGTAACAGTGATCGGGCCCAGGACATGTGGCGCATCGCACAGGAAGAACCGGACAAACAGCACCACCGCCCGCAGAGCGGGCGGCGGCGGTGACGCGATCGTTATCCGGATTTGAGCGTCCGCTGAGCGAACACAAAACCATCACAGATCGTCAAGAAAAGGGGCACGACGAGTTCAGGAGGACGAGTTCAGGAGAGGGAGCACGCCTTACGGCATCAGCGTCGCGACCAGCGTCTCCTGGAGCCCGCCCAGCCACAGATACGCCATCACCATCGGCTTGCGCGGATCCTCGTCCGGGAGCCGGTAGAGCAGCTCGGTGTCGTCCTCGTCGGCGATGTCCAGCCGGGAGCCGATGGCCAGGCGCAGGTCGTTGAGGGCGCCGAGCCACTGCTGCGACTCCTCGACGGAGAGCTTGAGCACCGCGCCGCCCTCCCCGGCGGAGGCGGCGCTGAGCGCGTCCAGGGAGTGCACCACCGCGAGCGCACCCGCTCGCTTGCCGGCCCGCAGGTCGTTCTCGGTGTAGCGGCGGAACTCCGCGGAGTACGCCCGCTGCTCCTCGGCCTCCTTGGCCTGCGGGGTGCCCTCCGGGTCGCTGTAGGCGTCCGGGAACAGGCGCCTGAGGACCGGGTCGGCCGGCGGTTCGCTCGGGCCCTCGGCGAAGAGCTCGGCGAGCGGGTCGTCGGAGGCGTCCCCGCCGGGGCCGGGGCCGATGAGCTCCAGGAGCTGCACGGCCAGCGACCGGATGATGGAGATCTCGACGTCGTCGAGGGCGACGGCCGCGCCGCCGCCGGGGAGCGGTTCGAAGGTTCCTGGCATGGAGGCGATTCGCTACTTCCGGTCCTGCGGGCGGGAGGTCATTTGCGGTCGTGCTGAAGGGTGGCCCACAGGCCGTAGCCGTGCATGGCCTGCACGTCGCGCTCCATCTCCTCGCGGGTACCGCTGGAGACGACCGCCCGGCCCTTGTGGTGGACGTCGAGCATGAGCTTGGTGGCCTTGTCCTTGGGATAGCCGAAGTACGACTGGAAGACGTACGTCACGTAGCTCATGAGGTTGACCGGGTCGTTGTGGACGATCGTGACCCAGGGGACGTCCGGCTCGGGTACGGCGAAGGTCTCTTCCGCCGTTTCGGTGCGTTCGATCTCTACGGGAGCGGGTGACGTCACACAGCCCATGCTGCCACCGGAGGGGGGTGGTCGCACAAATCCTCGGCGAACACCGGGGACCAAATCGTCAGACTGACGAGATGGGGGTACCATCGGTTGCCATGAACACAGCGGACCTTGGGCTGCCGGTGGACGTTCCCTCGACGGCGCTCTTCACGGACCAGTACGAGCTGACGATGCTGCAGGCCGCCCTGAAGGCGGGCACCGCCGAGCGACGGTCGGTCTTCGAGGTCTTCACCCGCCGACTGCCCAACGGGCGGCGCTACGGCGTCGTCGCGGGCACCGGCCGCGTCCTGGACGCCGTCGAGAACTTCCGCTTCGACGGGGACGTCCTCGGCTTCCTGCGCGAACGGAAGATCGTCGACGAGGAGACCCTGAAGTGGCTGGCCGGCTACCGCTTCTCCGGCGACATCTGGGGCTACCCCGAGGGCGAGGTCTACTTCCCCGGCTCGCCGATCATGCGGGTCGAGGGCACCTTCGCCGAGTGTGTGCTGCTGGAGACGGTGATCCTCTCCATCCTCAACCACGACTCCGCGATCGCCGCGGCCGCCTCCCGCATGTCGTCGGCCGCCGGTGACCGCCCGCTCATCGAGATGGGCGCCCGGCGCACCCACGAGCTGGCCGCCGTCGCCGCCTCCCGCGCCGCCTACGTCGGCGGCTTCGCCTCCACCTCCGACCTGGCCGCCGGCTTCCGCTACGGCATCCCCACCGTCGGCACCAGCGCCCACGCCTTCACCCTCCTGCACGACCGCGAGCGGGACGCCTTCCAGGCCCAGGTGGACTCCATGGGCCGGGGCACCACGCTGCTGGTGGACACCTACGACGTCGCCGAGGCGGTCCGTACGGCCGTGGAGGTCGCCGGGCCCGAGCTGGGCGCCGTCCGGATCGACTCGGGCGACCTGCTGCTGGTCGCGCACCGGGTCCGGCAGCAGCTGGACGAGCTGGGCGCGACGGACACGAGGATCATCGTGACCTCCGACCTGGACGAGTACGCCATCGCCTCGCTGGCGGCGGCGCCGGTGGACGCGTACGGCGTCGGCACCCAGCTGGTGACCGGGTCCGGGCATCCGACCTGCTCGATGGTCTACAAGCTGGTCGCCCGTGCCGAGTCCACCGACCCGATGGCCCCGCTGGTGGCAGTGGCGAAGAAGTCGAGCGGCGGCAAGACCTCCATCGGCGGACGCAAGTGGGCCGCGCGGCGCTCCGACGAGTACGGCGTCGCGGAGGCCGAGGTCATCGGCACGGGAGCGGTTCCGGCGGAGCTCGCCGAACGGCAGCTGCTGGTCGAGCTGGTCAAGGGCGGTGACGTCGTGGCGCGCGAGCCGCTGGACGTCGTACGGGACCGGCACGCGGCCGTCCTGGCGGACCTGCCGCTGTCCGCGACGCAGCTCTCGCGCGGGGAACCCGTCATCCCGACGGAGTATGTCAACGGGCGCTCGGGTAGCCAGACGGGGTCGTGAAGCGAGTGCGCCCGGCGCGCTCACCCCATGCCCCCTCCCGCACCCGACGCGAAGTCTCTAGGCTCGGAAGTTCACGGCCGGGCCCGCACGCTCTCACCGTCCCGACCTCAGCGTCCATAACCGAAGGACACCGACCATGCGCCGCGCCTTGATCGTCGTAGACGTGCAGAACGACTTCTGCGAGGGAGGCAGCCTCGCGGTGGCCGGCGGTGCCGACGTGGCCGCCGCCGTCACCGAGCTGATCGGGCAGGCGGCCGGGTCCGGCTACCAGCACGTCGTAGCCACCCGCGACCACCACATCGCGCCCGGCGGCCACTTCTCCACGAACCCCGACTTCGCCCACTCCTGGCCGGCCCACTGCGTCGCCGGCACGGAGGGCGTCGGCTTCCACCCGAACTTCGCCCCCGCGGTCGCCTCCGGCGCGGTCGACGCCGTGTTCGACAAGGGGGCGTACTCGGCGGCGTACAGCGGGTTCGAGGGGGCCGACGAGAACGGGGTGAAGCTGGCCGACTGGCTGCGGGCCAGGGCGGTCGCGGAGGTGGACGTGGTGGGCATCGCCACGGACCACTGCGTGCGCGCCACCGCGCTGGACGCGGCGCGGGAGGGCTTCCGTACTCAGGTGCTGCTGGACCTGACCGCGGGTGTGGCTACTGAGACCACCGAGCGGGCGTTGGAGGAGATGCGCGAGGCGGGGGTCGAGCTGCTGGGGAAGCCCGTGGTCGCGTAGCGCCGGGCGCTCTGCGGTAGTGCCGCGATAGGCCGTCGGGCGGCTGCGGCGGCGTTGTGGCTGGTCGCGCCCGCGCGGCGGAGCCGCATATCGATGCAGCCCCGCGCCCCTTCAGGGCGTTGCAGCGGGCCTTCTCAGCAACGCCCGGATCGGGTGCCACAGCTCCTGCATCAGCTCTGGAGCGGTCGCGACACCGTTGTCGGGTGCCGTTCGCCATATCAGGCCGTCCGGGTGGTGCAGGACCGCCGTGATCTCGTCCGGGGTGGGCGGGGAGCCGTTGCCGCGCAGGTACACCGCGCGCATGCCCAGGTTGCGGAGCCTGGTCAGGGCTCGGGCGCGGTTCTGGGCGTGGACGAGGACACGGACGCAGCCCGTGCCGTCGGCGGTGGGTCTGGGCAGTTCCAGCGCCACCACCACGCTGCCGGTCGGCAGCTTGCAGAAACCTCCTGCGGCCATGCGGTCACACCCCCGTGCGAGTCGGTGTCAATAAGGGAAGCACAAGGTGCACCTAAACACGATCGGCGGCAACCCCGCCAGGGGGTCGCCGCCGATAGCGCTCTGACCTGCTAAAACGTGGATTACTTCACCGCGGGAGTGACCTCGACCGTGATCGTCGAGCCATTCGAGGCTTCCTTGATGATCTTGATCTTGGTGTTGGTGTCAGTGATCTTGACACCCGCCGTCGGGGTCGCCGCGTCGTAGTACGTGTTGGTGCGGTCGTTGAAGACCGACACCCCCGCACGCGACGGGATCTTCGCCGCGACGTCCGCGTTGTGCAGCGTCATGCCGTCCGTGCGGAAGCGGCTGAACGGTGCGTCGTAGGACTGGATGCGGTTGCGCATCAGCGTGCCGTCGGCCCACTTCAGCGGGGTCGGGTGGGAGTCCACCGGGAGGACCAGACCGACACCGGGGTGCTTGCTGGTGTTGTTGTCCGCCTGGGAGGTGTCCCACTTCCAGATCAACAGGCCGTTCTGGTAGGCGTAGTGCTCCACCCAGTCCGGACGGGTCGTCGAGAAGCCGAAGTTGTACGGGCCGGTCTTCAAGACCTTGTCGTACGACACGTACTGGCGGTTCTCGGCGATGTAGTACTGCGCGTAGTCGTCCGTGATGGACGCACCGATGCGCGAGAAGCCCTTGGTCTTCCAAGCCGCGTCCGCGCTCTCGGCGTTGTCGGAGAACACCGCGGTGCCGTCGGCGGTCACGGTGATCTCGTCGGCCGCGAAGCCCTTCTGGGCCACGCCGCCGTCCGTCTGGTAGCGGAAGCGCAGGTCGATCTTCTTGCCCGCGTAGGCGTCGAGCGGGAAGACCAGCTTCTTGTAGGCGTCCACCGTGCCCGTGAGCGCCGGCTTGCCGCTGGCGTCCTTCGGGAGGGCCGCACCGTCGACCGTGCCGTCGACGGCCGTCCAGTTGGCGCCGCCGTCGGTCGAGACCTCGGTGTAGAGGTAGTCGTACTCGGCCTCGATGTCGTACCAGCCGTCGAGCGTCAGCGAGGCAGCGGACTTGCCCGTGAGGTCCACGGAACGGGTCAGCGTGTTGGCGAGGTTGTCGCCGCTTCCGCTCCACCACTGGTTCGCACCCTGGGCCGGGGCGACGATCTCGGTGGTGACCTTCTTCTTGGGCAGCTCGACGACGAGGGCCTGCTTGTGCCGGGTGTTGTACTCGGCGACGCCCAGCTTGTGCTCGGACTCCGTCGCGGCCTTCGCCGTGTCGTAGTTCAGCCAGCCCAGCTGCAGCTTGTCCCAGGCGGTCATGTCGCCGGGCAGGTCACCGATCTCCTGCTTGCCGGTGCCGAGCCAGGAACCGGAGGACATCAGGGTCCAGAAGCCGGTGGAGTTCTCGCCGCCGGAGGTGTCGTAGTGGTCCGGCAGGCCGAGGTCGTGGCCGTACTCGTGGGCGTAGACGCCGAGGCCGCCGTTCTCCGGCTGGACCGTGTAGTCGCCGACCCAGACGCCGGTGTCGCCGATCTTCGCGCCGCCCAGCTTGTTGCCGTCGGGGCCGGTGGCACCCGCGTCGGTGCCGAACGCGTACCAGCGGTGGGCCCAGATCGCGTCGGTGCCCTGCGCGCCGCCGCCCGCGGACTCGTCCTCACCGGCGTGCACGACCTGGAAGTGGTCGATGTAGCCGTCGGACTCGTTGAAGTCGCCGTCGCCGTCGAAGTCGTAGCGGTCCCACTGGTCGAACTGCTTGACGTCCGCCTTGATCTCGGCGTCGGTCTTCCCAGCTGCCTTCTGCTGGGCGACCCACGCGTTCAGACCGTCGCTGACGACGTTCCAGACACTGGAGCAGTTGGTCTGGCCGCAGGCGTTGTTGCCGTACCGGGCCTCGTTGTACGGGACCTTGACCCAGTCGGTGACCTCACCGTCGACCGAGTAGCGGCCCGAGGACTGCTTCTCGTAGTACTTCTTCAGCGACTCGGTCTTCGCGCCGGTGCCGAAGTAGAGGTCCTGGTAGTGCTTCTGGTTGTAGTCGGCCTGCCAGGCCGTCGAGTTGTCCTTCTTGCGGTCGGGCGCGGCTATCTGGTTGTGGGCCGGGCCGGGCGTGCCGCCGAACTCGCTGATCTGGTCACCGAACTCGACCAGGATCGTGAATATCTTGTCGGTCTGCTCACGGCCCAGCTCGACGTACTTGCTGTCGCCCTTCTTGCTCTTGAGCTCGACGACCTTGGAGCCGGCACGCTCCTTCACCTTGGCCTTGCCGGATATGACCTGGTTCAGCGCCTCTTCGCGCTGCGCCTCCAGGGTCTTGCTCAGGGGGCCTTCCAGGTTGTGGTCGGCGTGAGGGTGCTCCGCCGGGTCGTGGCGCTCCACGGACGGTGCCGCCGCGCCTTCGTCGGCCTGAGCCACCGCGAAGGTCGAGAACGTCGCCGCTGCCGTCGCGAGCGCGACGGTGGTTGCCGCCGCTCTGAACGTCCAGGGTCTACTGGTCACTTGCTTCCTCCCCCGCGTCCGGGCGCGCGGAAGGAGGTCCTGGTCTCGGAGGGTCCGCGCACGCCTGATCAACGCGTGTAGTCAAGTGACGACATTTGACTAGAGGTTAAGCAGAAAAAACAGACCTTGACTTGAACAAGTCAAGTGCACTATGCGGAGTTGATGTTCGTTTTACGGACAACTACTCCCCTACCAACAGGCGCGTGCGCCCGTCCACTTGCTGGACGCCATGACTCCGTGCGCCCCCCGTGCACCGGCACTGTTGGTCAGGTCACGCTTACGGTTTGTTCCCCTCGGGCATGCACGCGGTTAGAGTCGGATGGCGGAACGCCCGGACGTCGGCGGAAAGCCAGGCCGAAACCCCCGTGCACCCCTGATTCCGAGGACACGATGATCATGCCTCGTCCGACCGCCGCACAGCTCTCCTACGGCTCGTGCACCGTGATCTTCTCGACGCTCGCCATGCTGCTGCTGTCACAGACGAGTTCGGGCGCGGGGATCGCCGTCATCGCCGTGGCGGCGCTCCTGCTCGGGCTGCTGGTCGCCATGACGGTGCCCCTGCCGAAGAAGTCCCGCGTAGTGACGGTGCGCAAGCCCGTCGGCGACCGGGAGCAGACCGAAGAGCCCGTCCTGACCCAGTCCTGACGCAGTCCTGACCGTGCCGGCATACGTCAGCCGTCGGTGCTGACCACCACCGTCTTCGCCGCCTTGTCGTGCAGGCCCTGCTTGTAGGGCTTGTCGAAGAAGCTCCAGCCGCCGCAGATGACGGTCCAGATGCAGGCGCAGCAGAACGCGAACGGGATCCACAGCACCGCCGCCCGCATCAGCGAGGTCTGCACGGACGGTGTGTCGCCGTTGTCGAGGTTGGCGACCCGCATGTTGAGCAGCTTCTTGCCGAGTGTCTGCCCCGTCCTGGCGATCAGGAAGGTGTCGTAGCCGATGAAGAGCACGGCGGCGACCAGCGACTGCGCGAAGGACTTGCCGTACTCCACCTCGTCGGTGTCCATGTCGTACGAGGTGACGCCGAATCCCCAGGTGAGCAGCCAGACGACGACGCCCACGAGGATCATGTCGATGATGCGCGCCAGTGTGCGCTTGCCGCTGTCCGCGAGCGGCGGCATCCCGGCGAGCGGGTCGGTGGGATACCCGCCGCCGCCGTACGGATCACCGCCACCGCCGTAGGGCGGCGGGGGCTGGCTGCCGTACGGCGGTTGATCGCCGTACGGCGATCCCGAGCCCTCGGGCGGCGGGGGCTGTTTCCTGAACGGGTCGTCTTCCGGAGGCGGCTGACCGGAGCCGGGCGGCGGTTCGCTGCTCATGGCCCGAGTCGACCGCGAACCCCGCGACTTCGCATCCGGCGCGGGGCCGTCCGGAGTACGGAATCGTCCGGGCCGTTCGCCTCAGGGGGTGACCCCGCGACGGGCGTAGGACGGACGTACCCCGGTCAGCCGGCGACGAACGTGCGGGCCGCTTTGTCGTGCAGGCACTGGTGCCAGGGCCGGTCGAACAGGCACCACGCCACGCCGACGACGCCGATGACGAGCAGGTTGGGGACGGTGAAGACGAGCCAGCGGCGCAGAGCCGCGCCGAACTCCGGGGGCTCGTGGGCCTCGATGTCCCGCACCTCCAGGCCGAGCAGCTTCTTGCCCAGCGTGCGGCCCCACTTGGCGGTGGGCAGGACCTCGTAGACGAGCCCGACCAGCAGCAGGACGGCCAGGGTGATGCCCAGGTACACCGATGTCGTGCCGTCCAGCAGCCACACGGTGACCGTCTCGCCGGAGAGCTTGGCGGCGTCGATCTTCTCGTTGACGTGGTCGATCGCCTTGATGCCGAACGGCACGGCGGCGGCCGAGGTGACGGCGGCCACCACGAAGTTGTCCAGCATCCGGGCCACCAGCCGCTTGCCGAGGTTCGCGGGGCGGGCGGAGGCCTGGCGCATGGCGGCGGCCTGGAAGATGTCCTCGACCGGGGGCTTCCACGGGGCGACCGGCTGCTCGTCACCCGCGAGCCGGTGCACCTGCTGCGCCCAGGAGGCCTGGCCGCCGCCGGCCCCGCCGGCCATGGGCGCCGCGGACTGCGGGCCGCCCTGCTGGGGGACGCTCGGGGCGGCCTGCTGCGGGCCCGAGAGGCCCGCGGGAGCGGTACCGGCGGCCTGGGGGCCTGCCGCGGGCTGCGCGCCCGCCTGAGCCTGTCCCTGGGCCCCTGCGGCACGGTCGGCGGCGGCCTTCCCGGCGCCGAAGCCGGGGCCCTGCGGGGCACCGGCCGCCGGGGGGTGGCCCGCGTCCGGACGTGCGGCGCCCGAACCGGCGGACGCGCCCGTGCTCCCGGCCTGCGCCCCGGCCGCCCCGCCCTGCTGCCCCGTGCGCGGGGACAGCGCGCGGATGGCCATGGTGCCGTCGACGGGCGCGGGGCCCGCGGGGTTGGGGATGTGCGGAGTGGCCTGCTCGGGAGTGCCGGAGGAAGGCGCTCCACCGGCTGCTCTCCCGGCTGCTCCCCCGGCCCCCGCGACCGGCCGACGGATCATGAACGTGTCACCGGAGGCGAGGCTTCCGGAGTCCGCTTCCGGCTCGGCAGGGGGGATCGTCGCCGAGCCGTCCGTACGGGCTGCCCGGCCGTCCGGCTGGGCCACGCGCGGGTCGGTGCCCTGCGGGGCGCCCCAGGAGACGCGGTTCTCCTGGTCGCCGCCGAACCCGGACTGCCGCGAGGGGTCGGCGCCCCAGGCGGACGCCGGCTCAGGACGGCTGCCGTGCTGGGCACCGTCCGGTGCGGGCTCCTGGGCCGGCTCCTCGTCGAAGAAGTGCGGGCCGGTCTCCTCCACCGAGGCGGCCTGCGCGGGCTGGGCCGGCTGCGCGCCCGGCGGCGGGGCGAGCGTTTCGCCGTCCGTCGGTGCCGGACGGCTGGTGCCCGGCACCCAGGAGGCGCCGTTCCAGTACCGGACATATCCAGGAATGGACGGGTCCGGGTAGTACCCATCGCGGGGCCTGTCGTCACCCGGGGCCGGGGTTGGGGCGCTCATGTCCGTCGTCCGGTATCTGCTCGAGGGTCAATTGGGGGCCTCCACATCTATCAGACCGACGCAACAAGCACCGCCGGTCCCGCAGGACCCACCCCTTTCCGGGCAACCTCGTACACGGACTTCACAACGAACGGAAGCCCGGCGCGGAACACCGGCGCAACCCGGTCGGGGCCGGGT
>NZ_FNHV01000055.1 GCF_900103585.1 Streptomyces sp. cf386 | reverse complement strand
TGAGCTGGGGGTGGCCGCAGAGACCAGCGAGAAGCGACTGTTTACTAAAAACACAGGTCCGTGCGAAGCCGTAAGGCGATGTATACGGACTGACGCCTGCCCGGTGCTGGAACGTTAAGGGGACCGGTTAGTCACTCTTCGGGGTGGCGAAGCTGAGAACTTAAGCGCCAGTAAACGGCGGTGGTAACTATAACCATCCTAAGGTAGCGAAATTCCTTGTCGGGTAAGTTCCGACCTGCACGAATGGCGTAACGACTTCTCGACTGTCTCAACCATAGGCCCGGTGAAATTGCACTACGAGTAAAGATGCTCGTTTCGCGCAGCAGGACGGAAAGACCCCGGGACCTTTACTACAGTTTGATATTGGTGTTCGGTTCGGCTTGTGTAGGATAGGTGGGAGACTGTGAAGCGGGCACGCCAGTGTTCGTGGAGTCGTCGTTGAAATACCACTCTGGTCGTGCTGGATGTCTAACCTGGGTCCGTGATCCGGATCAGGGACAGTGTCTGATGGGTAGTTTAACTGGGGCGGTTGCCTCCTAAAGAGTAACGGAGGCGCCCAAAGGTTCCCTCAGCCTGGTTGGCAATCAGGTGTTGAGTGTAAGTGCACAAGGGAGCTTGACTGTGAGACCGACGGGTCGAGCAGGGACGAAAGTCGGGACTAGTGATCCGGCGGTGGCTTGTGGAAGCGCCGTCGCTCAACGGATAAAAGGTACCCCGGGGATAACAGGCTGATCTTCCCCAAGAGTCCATATCGACGGGATGGTTTGGCACCTCGATGTCGGCTCGTCGCATCCTGGGGCTGGAGTCGGTCCCAAGGGTTGGGCTGTTCGCCCATTAAAGCGGTACGCGAGCTGGGTTTAGAACGTCGTGAGACAGTTCGGTCCCTATCCGCTGTGCGCGTAGGAGTCTTGAGAAGGGCTGTCCCTAGTACGAGAGGACCGGGACGGACGAACCTCTGGTGTGCCAGTTGTTCTGCCAAGGGCATGGCTGGTTGGCTACGTTCGGGAGGGATAACCGCTGAAAGCATCTAAGCGGGAAGCCTGCTTCGAGATGAGGACTCCCACCCACTTGATGGGGTAAGGCTCCCAGTAGACGACTGGGTTGATAGGCCGGATCTGGAAGCACAGTAATGTGTGGAGGTGACCGGTACTAATAGGCCGAGGGCTTGTCCTCAGTTGCTCGCGTCCACTGTGTT
>NZ_FNHV01000013.1 GCF_900103585.1 Streptomyces sp. cf386 | reverse complement strand
GCCACGATCAACTCACGCGCCCCAGCCCCCACCATGCACAGCTCAACGAGCCACCTGGGGGCTGAGCCACGGCCAACCATGCACGAGGTCGTTAGACACCGGCTCCATCGTCCCCGCCGACGGCCGCTTCACCGCGATCTAGTGCCGCATCAGACATCGTTCGCCCTGCTGTGATGTGACGTGCCCTTGATCGATAGGCTTCGAGAACGTGTTCAGGCGGGTGATCCTGGAGGTGCCCTCATGGCCATCGAGTGGGTTCGGCTCAAGCTCGACCTGGATGCGTTCGACGATTCCCGATTCGAGCCTTACCTCCGACGCTGCCAGCAGACTGGTATCGAGTTCACGACCATGGCAGCTGTCGGCGACACGGTTGAACATCGGCGTGCGCTGTACGACCTGAACAAGACGTGCTCCGCCGACATCCCGGAGCGGGGGGAGTTCTACACGTTCGACGAGTACCTCGCCCAGCGTATCGAGACTCCGACCTACGATCCCCAAGGTGTCGTTCTCGCCCTGGACGGCGGGTCATGGGTCGGCATGGCAACCACGTCGCTCCAACCCGAAGGGCATGCCCTCAGCGAGATGACCGGGCTGCTGGCCAGCCACCGGGGAAGGGGAATCTCGCTGGCCATGAAGCTCCTGGCCATCGGCTTCGCGCGTTCTCAAGGCATGCACTGGCTGCGGGCCTTCCACCACCCTGACAACGCAGCTGCCATCGGCATGAACCGACGGCTCGGCTTCATCACCGACGAGCCACGAGTTGCAACCACGTGATGGTCATGCACATCAGGCGACATTCGCCCTGCGTACAACTCGCCGCAGGCGCTCGTCGGTGGCGTGCTTGTTCCGCCAGATGATGTAGCGGCGGATCATGCTGCCCTGCTCCTTGTGGTCGGCGTGGTCCGTGCCCTCCAGGGTGAAGTAGCGCAGGGCCGTGAACTGGGCCTCGATGCGGTTGAGCCAGGAGCTGTTGGTCGGCGTGTAGGCGATCTCGACGTTGTTCACGGCGGCCCAGATACCGACCGTTGACACCTTTTCGTGGTCAGGTGCGGGGAGAAGTCGTCGCAGACGATCGCGATGCGGACGTCCGCCGGGTAGAGGGTGCGCAGGTAGCGGCAGAACTCCAGGAACTGGGTGCGCCGCTTGATCGGTTTGATGTGGCCGTAGAGCTTGTCCTTGGCCAGGTCCAGGGCGGCGAACAGGTGCCGTACTCCGCCGTAGCGGTTGTAAGTCGCCCGGCGCCGCCGGCGTGGCTCCCGGTCGGGGTCCTTGTGCTTGCCTCCTCGCTCCGCCCACTGCCGTCCGGGGTGCGGCATCAGGTTGAGGGGCCCGAACTCGTCCATGCAGAAGACGACGTCGGACTCACCCTCTTCGGCTATGACCTCGCCGTCGGCGATCGCATACAGGTGCTCGACGCGGGCCTTCTTGGCCGCGTAGTCCGGGTCGCGGGAGGTCTTCCAGGTCTTCAGGCGTTGAAAGGAGACGCCTTCCTCGCGGAGCAGAATGCGCAGGCCCTCGTGGCTGATGTCGTCGACCACCCCCTCGGCGACCAGAAAGTCCGCCAGCTTGGGCAGGCTCCAGGTTGAGAACGGCAGGTCATGCTCGGTGGGCTTGGACTTCGCGATCTTCCTTATCTCACGGCGCTCCGCCAGCGTGAAGGTCTTCGGCCGGCCACCGGAGTACTTCGGATACAGAGAGTCGAAACCGTCGGCGTTGAAGTTGTGGATCACGTCCCGGACCCGGTCGTTGCTGGTGAACGACACCTCAGCGATCCTCGCCACCGGCTGCCCTGCGCGGACAGCAACACCATCTGGGCCCGCCGCCAGGTCACCACCGACCCGGTGCCCCTGCGGATGATCCGCAGCAGCCGCGCGCCCTCGTCGTCATCGATCTCTCGTACCTGTACCCGCTCAGCCACCAGGACAACATGGCGGATGCACGCCGCCCAGACCTGACCCCGGACTGCGAGTCACGGCGGGGCGAACGTTGCCTGATGCGGCACTAGCGCCGCACCGACCACCGTTCCCCGTACGAACCAGCGTGGGTGCCGCAGTCCCGGGAGCACCGCTCCGCTGAAATCCGCGGCCTGGATAGCCCTAACTCGTCAGCCAATCATTGAAGCATGAACACACCGACACGAATTCAGGTCAAGAGCCGCGTGACGCCGCTCCGTTCTCTGAGCGGCGGCACCTACATTCTCCGAAACCGAGCCGCCCGTTCGGCACGGGTCGTCGAACCTTCCGACAGTACGGAATGCGAATGCGGGCTCAGTGAAATGGATTCCCCGGCACAGGCTGCCTGACCCTGCCCGGCAACCGCGCCCGGTCCGCAGCCAGACAACCCATCAGAAGAGATACGAAAACCGATGACACGCACAACGCTTGCGCGAATGGCAGGCGGAGTCGCCGCAACCGGGATCCTGGTCGCGGCGGGATTCCTTGCTGAGCCCGGCGCACCGAGCCCCCGCACTCCCTCCTCGCCTCCGCACACCCCCGGGACCGCAACGCCCAGCAGCCACTCGACAGCGAAGCCTCACCACTACGTTGGGCTTTGGGTGACCGCCGACGGTTTCATCCGCCAGGAACTGCTGCCGAACGGCCGCTACGACGAAGCCCGAGGAAACCGCCAGAGCGCCTACACCGGCAGCTACACCGTCACCGGCAACCACCTCGACTACGTCGACGACACCGGCTTCACCGCCACCGGCGACATCCGCGACGGAGTCCTCTACCACGAACACCTCGTGCTGTTCCGCGAGGGTCAGGTGCCCGCGTCGGCGCGTAAATGACCACGCCTCCGATCCAGTGACGAACGTCCCGCAGGCGTCCCTGAGCTCCGCCCGCCGGCGGGGCTCTGCCGCAACCACCGCAACAGCTACAAGCTGAGCAGCGGGCCGCACGGCACCGCCTTCAGGGTGGCCGCCTCAAGTGAAGCCGTCCTCGTCAGGAGGCACGCATTCCCTTAGGGCTAAGATTTCAACATCGCATACGCGTCCCGAAGGGAAGCCATGGCTCAGCGCAGGGCGGCAAAGCGGCCGGATGCCGTTTCGGGGATTGTCGATGCCTGGGCACGTGAGCGGCCCGAGCTGGACACCTCGCCGCTGGAGGTGCTCGCCCGCCTGCACCGCTCGTATCTGCAGTACCAGTCCAGGATGGTCTCGCAGCTCGACGCGCACGGCCTGTCCGTCGCCGGGTTCGACGTCCTCACCGCGCTGCGCCGGGCCGGCGCCCCGTACCGGCTCACCGCCGGGCAGCTCGCCGCCTCGGGGCTCATCTCGTCGGCGGGTGTGACCCTGCGTCTGGACCGGCTCGAGAAGGACGGCCTGCTCGTGCGGGAGCGCGACGCCGAGGACCGTCGTGTCGTGTACTCACGGCTGACCGACGCCGGGCTGAGCAAGGTGAACGAACTGTTCGCCGCGCACCTGGAGAACGAGCGCCGGATGCTGGGCGGACTGTCGCCCGCCGAGCGCCGTCAACTTGCCGGCCTGCTCTCCAAGTTGGAGCGCTCGATCGTGGAATCCGACGACGCCGGGCCGGACGGGCCGGAGCCCGGCTGACCCGGACGGCAGACGAGGGACGCCCCGGCTCGGGACGCCCGTCCAGCCTCGTGTGGGCACCGCTCAACCGGTGAGCCGCACCGTCGACTGCCGCTTCGCCTGGGCCTGGTACATGCGCCGCAGGCGGACGATGCCGAGGTCGTGCTGGTAGAGGTTCTCGTGCTGATCGGCGTCTGCGGGCAGGCCTTCGAGCATGATGCGGTCCTGTTCCAGGACGTCCCAGTGGCGGGTCTCGATGAGGGTCTTGTAGAGGAAGCGCCAGGTGTCACGCTGCCAGTCCTGCACCTTGCGGTAGCGCCAGAAGAAGACGCCGGTGCGCTCGGCGTCCACCGGGCAGGCCATGCCGACGATGCCGAAGGCGCCACCGGGTCCGGCGGACGGCGGGTAGGGGATGGACAGGTCCACCCAGTCGACTCCGGTGTGGCACAGCTCGACCCAGTCGAAGTTGACGCCACGTTGGTCGGTCTTCTCGAAGAAATAGCCGCGCTCGGTCTCACGGATGCGGAACTTCGCCTGTGTGTCGCCGTCGAACATGGTGTGGGACTCACTGTGAAGGAACGCGCCGTGCATCGGGTCGAGGAGGTTCTCCATGGCGTACCGCCACGGGACGTTCCATTCGGCGTAGCACAGGAAGGCGGACACGTCGTCGTCGGCCAGCGGGTCCGGCACGGTGAGTTCCACCGGCTCGGGGTGTTCCTCGTCGCCGAAGTACGCCAGGATCGCGCCGCCGACCTCGCGTACGGGCAGCGAGGTGACGAGGGTCTTGCCCTCCAGATTGCAGCCCGGCAGGCCCGGTACGGCGGTGACCTTGCCGGTGCCGTCGACCTCGACGCCGTGGTACCAGCAGGCGATGCGGTCACCCAGGTGCTTGCCCAGCGACAGCGGGGCGCCCCGGTGCGGGCAGCGGTCGGCGAGCAGGGAGAGGGTGCCGTCGGATTTGCGGAAGAGCAGCCAGTGCTCGCCGAGGGCGGTCACCTTGCGCATGCCCCCGGGCTCGACGAAGTGGGACGGTACGACGGGGTGCCACTGGTTGCGCAGGCCGTGGGCGTAGATGTGCTCGGCGGTGTCGTGGGTGGAAAGCGTCATCTCAGGCTCCCAGTCGGTGCATCTCGGCGCGGAAGGACTCCTCGGTCCAGGGCTCTCCCGTGGGTGTGTGCAGTTGGCGGGAGTTGAGGCCGTCGACCACGTCGGTCAGTTCGTGGCCGTCCTTGGTGAAGATGTCCTCAAGGGTGCGCGCGAGCTTCACCTCGTAGGGGGTCGGCTGGTGGTCGCGGGTCTGGTGGGGGGCCAGGTAGGGCCACGTGTCGGGCATCGGTTCTCCGTGCGGGTTCTCAGAGGTCCAGGACAAGACGGTCCGAGGCGCAGCGCGAGACGCAGATCATCATCGTCTCGCCGGCCGCGTGCTCGGCCTCGGTGAGCAGGAAGTCGCGGTGGTCGGGGGTGCCGGCGAGGACGCGGGTCTCGCAAGAGCCACAGATGCCGTCGCGGCAGGAGGAGCTGACGCTCAGCCCGGCGTTCTCGGCGGCCTCCAGGATGGAGGTGTCGGGGCCGACATTCAGGGTCACCCCGGAGGTACGGCACTCGGCTTCGAAGGCGCTGTCGTCGCCGTTGCGTTCGACCACGGGGGCGGCGAACCGTTCGACTCTCAACTGCCCCGTGGGAACTGCCTCTTCGACGGCTTTCAGCAGCGGTTCGGGACCGCAGCAGTACACCAGCGCGTCGGCGGGAAGGTCCGCGAGGATGCCCGCCAGGTCGATGTGGCCCTGCTCGTCCTGCGGTACGAGGGTCACCTCGCCGCCGGTGAGCGCGGCGAGCTCGCCGCCGAACGCCATCGATGTACGTGTGCGCCCGCCGTGGACCAATCGGTAGGGGATGCCGTCTCGTTGAGACTGCCCGGCCATTGCGAGGACGGGGGTGATGCCGATACCGCCGACGATGAAGACGTAGGAGGCGGCGGGTTCGAGCGCGAAGTGGTTGCGCGGCCCGGCCACCCGCACAGTGTGGCCGGGCCGCAGCTTGTTGTGCACGTGGCGTGAACCGCCACGTGAGGACGGTTCGTTGAGGATGCCGAGCCGGTACACGCCGGTGTCCGCCGGTTCGCCGCACAGGCTGTATTGGCGCACGTGGCCGCCGACATGAAGGTCCACGTGCGCGCCCGGTGTCCACGCGGGCAGCGGCTTGCCGTCGGGGTGGGTCAGTTCGACGGAGAGGACGCCCTCCGCCTCCCAGGTCATGCGGTGGACGAGGAGGTCGAGCTCCTGCTCTTCGGTGGTGCTCATGGAAGGGGGGCCTCCTTACGCGGTGGGGATCTTCACGGGCGGGGTGAACGGGTTCTTCATCGGGCCGAGTGCGCTCAGGTCCACCTCGACGAGGGTGGGTCCGTCGGAGGCGACGGCGGCCGTGATGACGGCCTTGGCGTCGGTCTCGTCGGCGATTCGCGCGTAGGCGAGTCCGCAGGCGGCGGCGAGCTGTGCGAAGTCGGGTGTGAACAGGTCGACGCCGGAGCGGCGTTCGCCGTACTTGTCCTGCATGTTGCGCAGCACGCCGTAGCCGCCGTCGTTGAAGACGAGGAGTGTCAGGCGCGGTCGCTCCTGGGCCAGCGTGAGCAGCTCACCGAAGTGGACGGCGAGTCCGCCGTCGCCGGCGATGACCACGGTCGGCCGGTCGGGGCGGGCGAGGGCCGCGCCGATGCCCATGCCCAGGCCCTGGCCGATGCCGCCGCCGCGCGGGAAGACGTTGGCGCGCGGATCGTGCATGGGCAGCAGGCGGTTGCCCCAGGAGGAGGACGGGATCGTGACGTCGCGGGCGACCACGGCACCGCGGGGAAGGGCGGCGGCGAGGGCGTCGCAGATGGCGGCCTGGGGGCCGATGTTGTCGTGCAGGGTGGCGCGCACCTCGTCGCGGACCTCGCGGACGCGGGCCGTCCAGGCGGCGTCGGCGCGCCGCGCCGTCGTGGTGAGCCGGGGCAGGGTCGCGTCCGCTGCGCCGTGGAGGGCGTGGCGGGCCGGGTAGACGCGGCCGAGGGCGGCGGCGTCGATGTCGATCTGGATGTGCGCGGCGGGGAGTTCGAGTCCGTAGTCGGCGGTCTCGTTGGAGCGGAAGTGGGTGCCGATGGTGACGAGGACGTCGGCGTCCTTCAGCAGGGCGCGGCCGGCGGGGGTGGTGGCGAAGTTGCCGATGACCAGGTCGTGGTCCTCGGGTACGCAACCGCGCCCGGAGTTGGAGGTGAGCAGCCCGGCGCCAGTGGCCTCAACGAGCGCCAGGAGCTCGGTGCGCGCGCTGTTCGCGCCGCCGCCCGCCCAGATCAGCGGTCGGCGGGCGGAGGCCAGCAGTTCGCGTGCGGCATCGAGCTCGGCGGCGTCGGGTGTCGGCGGCTCGACGGCCGCGACGGGTGAGCCGGTGTCGTGCTGGGCGGCGTACTGGAGGTCGATCGGCCATTCGACGCTGGCGGGCCCGCCGGGTGCGGTGAGGGCGGCGACGGACGCCTCGCGCAGGATGCGGCCCGCGTCCTGGGTGGAGGTGACGGTGACGGCGTACTTCGACACCGCTGTGAGCATCCCGAGCTGGTCCTTGGTCTCGTGGATGAAGCCCCGCCCGCTGCCGAGGTGGGCGGTCTCGACCTGGCCGGTGATGTGCAGGACGGCCGTTCCCGAGGAGAGGGCCTCGACGAGGGAGCCGGCGGCGTTGCCCGCGCCTGTTCCGGTCGACGTGAGCGCGCAGCCGATGCCGCCGCGGGCGCGGCCGTAGGCGTCGGCGGCGTTCACGGCGGTGGCCTCGTGGCGCACGGGTACGAAGCGCAGTGCGGGGTCGGCGTCGATGGCCTCGACGAGCGGGAGGTTGTGCACCGAGACGATGCCGAAGACGGTGTCGATGCCCAGTGAGGCGAGGTGGGCGGCGAGGAGCTCGCCTCCATTGCGGTGGGTCACAGGGGTCATGGAGGGCTCCTCAGAGGATGCCGCGGCCGACTCCGCCGCAGACGTCGATGCTGGTTCCGGTGATGTAGGAGGCGCGCGGTGACAGCAGGGAGACGATCGCGTAGGCGACCTCATCGGCGCGGCCGAGCCGCCCGAGTGCGACGCCCCGGTCGGCGGCCAGCCGGGCCTGCCACTCCTCGTAGGTGAGACCGCTGTCGGCGGCCGTGTGGCGGCGGGCCCACTGGCCGGTGTCGATGAGGCCGAGGCAGACGGAGTTGACGCGGATACCGTCGCCGGCGAGTTCGGTGGCGAGGGATTTGGAGAGGTTGAGGATCCCGGCGCGCGCCGCGCTGGTGGTGATCAGCCGGGTCTCGGGCTGCTTGGCCAGGACGGCGTTGACGTTGACGATCGCGGCCGAGTCCGAGGCGCGCAGGTGAGCACGGGCGGCGGCCAGGGGGTTGAGCACCCCGGCGAACTTCAGCTCCAGCTCGTCACGCCAGTCCTCGGCGGTCGTCTGGTCGAGCGGCTTCATGCGGGACTGGCCCGCGTTGTTGACGAGTGCGTCGAGGCGTCCGCCGAAGTGTGCGGCGGCGCGCTCGACGAAGTGGCCCACGGCGGCGGTGTCGCGTACGTCGCACACGCCGCGGAACAACCGGTCCGGGCCGGCCCCCAGCTGGGCGGCCGCCCGGGCGAGCCGGTCCGCGTCGCGCCCGCAGGTGGCGACGTTGGCGCCTTCGTCGAGCAGGGCCCGGACCGTGGCGAGGCCGACACCCGAGCTGCCGCCGGTGACCAGTACGGTGCGGTCGGCGAGGCCGAGGTCCATGAGAACTCCTTGCAGGGGTGGATCAGTGCATCGTGAAGCCGCCGTTGACGGCGATCACTTGGCCGGTCAGATATCCCGACTCGGCGCCGAGGAGGAACGCGACCGCCCCGACCAGGTCGTCGGGCTGCTGGGACCGGGGAATGGCCCGGTTGTGCGCGTACAGCGCGTGCCGTTCGGCGGGTACGTCCCGCGTCGCCTCGACCTCCGTCAGTCCCGGCGCCACGGCGTTCACCGTGATGCCCTCGGGGCCCAGCTCGCGGGCCATGGCCCGGGTCAGCGCGATGACGGCACCCTTGGAGGCGATGTAGTGGGCGAGCCGTGGCGAGCCGTACAGCGCGGCGTCCGAGGCGATGTTGACGATGCGGCCGGGGCACGACATCAGCGGCAGCAGGTGCTTGGCGACGAGCCAGGGCCCGCGCGCGTTGACCGTCATCAGCCGGTCCCACGCCTCGACGTCGATGTCGTGGAAGTACTTGCCGCCCACGCCGTTGGCGAGTGCCGCGTTGTTGACCAGCCCGTGGACGGTGCCATACGGCGCCAGCCGGGCGGCCAGCGCCTCGACCGAAGCCGGATCGGCGATGTCGAGGGGCGCGAACTCCGCCTCGCCGCCCGCCTCTTGAATGGCGGCGGCCGTGCGCCGGCCCCACTCCTCGTTGAGCTCGGCGACGACGACCCGGTACCCGTCCGCGCCGGCCCGGCGGGCCATGGCCTCCCCCAGGCCACGGCCCCCGCCGGTGACGACGACCGTGCGCGGCCGCTCAGTCACGCGTGACGCCGTACAGCGGCGAGTACTCGGGGTAGGTCGGCACCTGAGGCTTCTGCGTGCCGATGATCACGCAGAAGAGCGCGTCGGTGTCGCCCTCGTTCTTCAGGGAGCGGGTCACCCCGGCCGGCACCACGATCATGTCGCGGTAGCCGAGCGTGCGGTACTCGACCTCGTCGGGGCCGCGGTGGATGCCGACGCGGACCTGGCCCTCCAGGACGAAGAAGGCCTCCTCGACGTCGTGGTGGGTGTGGGCCGGGCCCTCGGCGCCGGGCGGCAGCAGCATGTTGGAGAAGGTGAAGCCGCCGGAGGGGAGGATGCGGTTGTCGTTCTCGTGGTTGCCGGTGGCGCCGGAGCCGACGTAGCGGATCTGCGCGCGCTTGTACTGCGGGCCGGCCTTCTCCTGGAAGGACAGGGTGCCCCAGTCGGGCTCGCGGGAGTTCTTGGTGGCGATGAGGGCGTCGGTGTACTTGGCGAGGTCCCCGCCGTTGTCGTATTCGGTGGTGGTCAGCGGCATGGTGGTCATCCCTTGCTGGTCTTGGCGTTGGTGACGATGTGCAGGTGGGAGAGCAGCCAGGCGTTGAAGTGCTCGGGCCGCTCCTGGTTGGCCAGGTGACCGGCGTCCTTGACGATCACGTACGCGGTCTTGCGCAGACCGCCGGCCAGGACCTGTGAGGCTTCGGGACCGGTGATGCGGTCCTGGTCGCCGCACAGGACGAGGGTGGGCGCGGTGACCCGGGCGAGTTCGCCGCGCAGGTCGGTGGTGGCCATGGACTCGGCCGCGTGGCCGTAGCCGGGCAGGCGGATCGAGCCGGCCATGGTGTCGACGACGCGCTGGACGAGTTCGTACGGCGCGTCCTGGGAGACGAGGCGAGGGCCGCGCCGCTCGGCGAAGGCACGTGGCCCGAGTTCCGCGAGTTCGGGGACTCGGGCGCGCATCCCGGCGGCCTTCTCGGGGCTCGTCGCCGAGCCGGGGGTGGAGTCGGCGACGGTGAGCGAGTCGACGAGGTCGGAGTGGCGGGTGGCGAGCCGCAGCGCGATCACGCCGCCCCAGGAGACGCCTACGACGTGGGCCCGGCCGCCGTGTGCGCGGATGACCTCGGCGGCGGTGTCGGCGAAGTCGTCCAGCGTGAGCGCGCTGTCGGGGTCGGCCGACTTGCCGTAGCCCGGGGCGTCCCAGGCCAGCACCCGGAAGTCGCGCCCGAGCGCCTCCAGTTGCGGTGCGAAGGCGGCCGAGGACGAGCCGATGCCGTGCAGGCACAGCACGAGCGGACCGTCGGTGCCCGCCCGCTCCAGGTGCAGCCCGGCGATGTCGTACGCGGTCACAGGATCTGGCCCGAGCGTCCGGCCAGGGCCGCCAGCGAGCGCAGTACGGCATACGGAACGACCTGGCTGGTCGCCGGGTTGGCGGCGTCCGGCTGGTGGCGTACCTCGAAGCGGTACGAGCCCTGCGGTCCGTTCGCCTCGATCACGTGCGAGGTGTGCACGGCGGCCGGGTCGGCGACGACACTGACCCGCACGGCGTCGAGGTCGCCGACCGCGAGCGCCACGGAGGCGGCGACGTTGGTCGACTTGGGGAACTTGACCGGCACCTCGCGCGCGGTGCCGCGCATCACCTCGACGGGCCCGGTCGCCGAGCGCATCGCGGCCAGCATGTCCTCGTCCATCCAGGGCTGTTCGAGGGTCGAGGGCCACTTGGTGGTGGTCAGCTTGATCTCGCCGAGCGGTCCCATGGCACGCGCCGCCTGGAGCAGGTCGAGTCCACCGACCGCTCCCCCGGTGAAGTAGACGCGGCCCGGCCCGGTGGTCAGGAGCTTCTTCGACAGTTCCTCGTCGGTCAGGGCACCGGTGGAGGCCACGAGGAGGTCGGTGCCGGAGGCGAGGATCGTCTCGCCCCAGCCCCGGACGACGCCCTGTCCGGCGGCCTCGACGATCAGGTCGCAGGACTCCAGTGCCTCGTCCACGGTCATCTGCGGTGCGGGAACCGCGTCCCCGAGTGGCCGGTTGTCGACGACGGCCACCAGTTCGGCACCCGGTACCTCACCGCCCGCGATCGCGTTGCCCACGACCCGGCCGATGGCACCCCAGCCGATGAGACCGACCTTGCGAACCCTGCTCATGCTGTGACTCCTTCGGCATCGACGGGCGGGAGGACGGGGCTTCCGTCGGGCGTGCCCGCCATGTGGGCGCGGATGAGCTTCGACGGCGGACCGGCCGTGCCCCAGGTGTCGGACAGTTCGGGTGTCCGCCGCCAGGTCCGGCAGATCCAGGCGTCCTCAACGATCTGCGCGACCTCGGAGGTGTACTCGCAGACCAGACCGCTCGGGTCGGTGAAGTAGGAGAAGGTGTTGTTGCCGGGGCCGTGCCGGCCGGGTCCCCACTCGGGGTTGATCCCGTGGTGCTTGAGTCGGCCGAGCCCTCGCATGAAGTGGTCGAGCGAACTCATCTCGTACGCCACGTGGTTGAGGGAGACCCACGGCGCCTGGTTGAAGGCGATGCAGTGGTGGTCGGTGTTGCAGCGCAGGAACGCCATCTGGTGCTCGGACCAGTCCGAGACCCGCATGCCGAGGACCTCGCGGTAGAAGGCGACGGAGGCGTCGATGTCGGTGGTGTTGAGGACCGCGTGGGTGACACCGACCGGCAGTGCCTCGTCGCGGCCTCGTGCCGTGACCGCCCAGATGTCGGCGGAGAGTTCGATCAGCCGTCCGTCGAGGTCGTGGAACCTCAGTCCGTATCCGCCGCCGACCTGGTCGAGGGGGCCGGGCGCGCTGACGAACGCGATCCCCCGCGCCTCCAGTCGGCGCGCGGCCTCGTCCACCTCGGCGGGTGTGCCGACGGCGAAGGAGAGCCGGCCCAGGCCGACCCTTTCGGCCCGGGTGAGTTGCAGGGCGTGGTGTTCCTTCCCGGTGCCGCGCAGCCAGCTCGCGCTGTGTCCGGCCTCGACGACCTCCAGGCCCCAGACCTCCGCGTAGAAGTCGGCGGCCTCGGCGAAGTTCGGGGTGAGCAGCTCGACCGAGCGCAGTGCGCGCAGCCGGGCGATCGGGGGGTGGTTCATAGCGAAATCTCCCAGAGGGGTCGTCAGTTGGCCCACGGCAGCGGCGTGCTGTCGGCGCCCCAGTACAGGGACTTCTGCCGCTGGTAGGCGCGGATCAGGTCACGGCCCTTCTCGATGCCGAGGCCGGACTCCTTCATCCCGCCGAAGGGGGTGGAGATGGAGAACTGCTTGTAGGTGTTGATCCAGACGGTCCCGGCCTCGATCCGCCGCCCGAGCCGCCAGGCGGCACGCAGGTCCCGCGTCCAGATGCCGCAGGCGAGTCCGAAGACGGAGTCGTTGGCCTGGGTGACGAGTTCGTCCTCGTCGTCGTAGGGAAGCGCGACGAGCACGGGGCCGAAGATCTCCTCCTGGCAGGTGCGGGCGGAGTTGGGCAGTGCGTCGATCACGGTCGGCAGGTAGTAGGCGCCCTTCGCGTACGGCTCGCCCTCGGGTACGGCGCCGCCGCAGAGCACCCGGCCGCCCTCCTCGCGCGCCAGGTCGACGTAGGCGGCGACCGCGTCGCGATGCTTGTGGTGCACCAGCGGTGCCACCTGCGTGTCGGGGGACGTGCCGGCTCCCACGCGCAACTTGCCCACACGTTCGACGAGTTCGCCGACAAAGGAGTCGTACAGCGACGAGTGGACGAAGAGCCGCGATCCGGCGATGCAGGACTGGCCGCTGGAGGAGAAGATCCCGTACATCACGCCTGCGAGGGCCTGTTCGACGTCCGCGTCCTCGCGCACGATCGTCGGCGACTTGCCGCCGAGTTCGAGCGAGGCGGGGATCAGCTTGTCGGCGGCGATACGGGCGATACCGCGCCCGGTGCCGGTTCCGCCGGTGAAGCCGATCCGTCCGACGAGCGGGTGCCTGACGATCGCGTCGCCCACGATGCGGCCCTTGCCCGGCACGACGGCCAGCAGCTCGGTGGGCAGCCCGAAGTCGGTGAGTACCTGGTGGACGAGGCGGCCGAAGGCGAGGGAGACCAGTGGCGTCCACTCGGCGGGCTTGAGCAGGACGGCGTTCCCGCCGGCCAGTGCGGGCGCGACCTTCTGCGCGTCGGAGGCGATCGGCGAGTTCCACGGGTTGATCGCGCCGACGACGCCGATCGGCTCGTGCACGCTCATCGTGACGTACGTGCCACGGGGCGGTGTGAGGGCATCCTCGGCCGTCTCCAGCGCCGCGGCGGTGTACCGGAAGGTCCCGGCCGCGCTCAGCGCCAGGGCGTGGGTCTCGCCGAGGGTCTTGCCGGTGTCGGCCGTCTGCAACGCGGACAGCTCCCCGGCGTGCTCCTCGATCACGTCGCCGATCCGATACAGGACGCGGGCCCGCTGGTGGGGCAGGAGGTCGCGCCATCGGGGTGCGGCGGCGGCCGCGGCGGCGGCATGCGCGGCCTCCTCCACGTCGTCCGCCGAGGCGGCGTGGACCGTGGTGATGACGGTGCCGTCGGCCGGGTTCACGGTGTGGATGGGCAGGCCTCGACCACGTCGCCAGTGGCCCGCGATGAGGATCTCGTCGGCAGGGATGCGCGGCATGGGGACCTCCGGATGAGGGCGGTACGGGGTGACCTCCGACACGGCGGGCGTTAGGCCTCGGCTGCGATGTCGAAGTACTAGAAATCTAAGGGCTTAACTAATTTGACCGCAAGGGGGTCCCGCCGGAGAAATTTCTTCCAGGTCAGGGATAAGGCTTGCCTAACCTCGGTGGGCTGCCGGTAGAACATTAAGCGCTGAGATGTTCAGCACCTACAGAACTGGGGCGTCGGCACAGTCCGCGCAGCCCCTCGTTCCGGCCCGCCGTCCCCGTCCCCGCCCTTACAGCTGCCCGGTACACGTATACCGTCGTACCCTCGCGGCCCGAACCCTCCCGTGCGGTCCCGTCCCCCACCACCGCCGTACGGATCCGGAGACCAGCCATGACGATCGACGCACACCGCGCCGCCACAGATCGACCAGGCGACGCACCCCCGCTCGCGGCCGACATCGGCGCCCGCTTCGAACGCCTGCCCCTGTGCCGCTGGCAGGTGATGGTCCGGCTCATCATCGGAACCGCCACCTTCTTCGAGGCCTTCGACCAGCTCCTGATCGCCTACGCCCTCCCCCAGCTGCGCACCGAGTGGAGCCTGGGCACCGGTCACACCACCGCCCTGATGACCGTCGGATCGATCGGCATGCTCGTCGGCGCACTGGTGTCGGGCCGGCTCGCCGACCGCATAGGGCGGGTCAAGGTCATCGCCGCCTGTATCGCCCTGGCCAGCCTCTGCAACCTCGCGCTGACCCTGTGCACCTCGCCCGAACCCTTCATGGCGATCCGCTTCGTCCAGGGCATGGCCATCGGCGGCGAGGTACCCATCGCCGCCACCTTCATCGCGGAGATCACCCGCGCCCACCAGCGCGGCCGCTTCGTCCTCCTCTTCGAACTGGTCTTTCCGGCCGGCCTCACCGCCGGAGCACTCGTCGCCTACTGGCTGGTACCCCTGTTGGGCTGGCGCTGGATGTTCGGCCTCGCGGCCCTTCCCGCGGTCCTGTGCCTGGTCATCCTCCGCTACGTACCCGAGTCCCCCCGCTGGCTCGCCGGCCACGGGCAGAACGAGAAGGCCCTCGCCACGATGGCGTCGATCGAGGCGAAGGTCGAGAAGATCACCGGTACCCCGCTGCCTGATCCGCAGCCCGCGCCGTCCGCCGCGCCGCCCCAGGGCAAGGGCGGCCTGGGCGAGCTGCTGAGCGGCAGATACCGCAAGCGCATGATCGTCGTCGGGCTCCTCTGGTTCACCGGCTACTTCGTGAACTACGGCATCACCTCCTGGCTGCCCACCATCTACGGCACCCGCTTCCACCTCGACCTCTCGACGGCCCTCCTCTACTCGACGGTGACGAGCGGCGCGGGCCTGCTCGGCTGCCTGATCGTCGCCCTCACCGTCGACCGGGCCGGCCGACGCAACACGGTGATCTGGTGCTTGAGCGCCGCGGCGGTGTGTCTGCTCGTCCTCGGCCTGTCGGCCACCGGCACCGCGGTCGGCGTCCTGGCCTGGACGTCTCTGGCCGCCGTGTTCCTCTTCGGCTGCAACATCTGCCTCTACGTGTACACGCCCGAACTCTTCCCGACCCGGATCAGGGCCCTGGGCGTCAGTCTGGGCGGCGCCATGAACCGCCTGGGCATCATCCTCGGCCCGATCGTCGTGGGCGCGGTCTACGCGGGCGGCGCGATCGGCACGGTCTTCGTGACGCTGGCCGCCGTCGCCCTGGTCGGCTCGCTGACGGCGAGGGTCGGGGCGGAGGAGACGAGCGGGCGCAGCCTGGAGGACGCCGCGCCCTAACCAGGCGGTGCGTGCCCTCCACGACGCTGAGGTGCTGCTGCAGGCGCCTCGGGCGAAGGCGCCGGGGCCGGTGATCCACAGGGCCCCGGCGCCGTGCGCTGAACTCAACTGCTGGGGACGGTGTCCTCGAACGTGGTGCCCGCGCTGCGGTACGCCGTCACCTTGGCGGCGACCTGGGACGGCGTGAGGACCTGGTCCTTGACGTGCAGGACGTAGTCGACCTGCTCGTCGTACGCCCGCGCGGCGGTGCTGGCCAGGCCGCCGAAGTCGATCAGCCACTGGTTGAAGTTGATCGACATCGGCCGCTCCGGCAGGTACGCGGAGTCATGGGTGCCGAAGAGCTGACCGTCGATGTAGTACTTGATGCTGCTGTTGTCGATCGTGAGCACCAGGTCGTGCCAGCCGGCGTAGCTCTGGCGGCTCTCGGTGTGCTGGTTGACCGCCACCCACGGGTCGGCCTGGTACGTCTCCCAGGATGTCGTGTAGAGGATGTTGGACGGCTCGCCCCAGCCGCCGTTGGGCAGGTACTCGAAGTCGTACTCGGCGTAGTCGTCCGCCATCGGTGCCGTGAGGTCGTTGATGGTGAAGAACGTCTGGACGAGGTGGTCGCCGTCCGGCCCGTACTTGGGTGCGTCGCTGAACTTGACCCGGGCCGCGTAGGTGCCGTTCTTGAACTTCCTCGCCTGAGTGAGGATCTCGGTCTGCTCGGTGCTCGCCCCGGTGCCGGCGGTCGAGGTCTCCAGGTTCATGACGGAGTTGCCGCTCGTGGTGGCGAAGGTGACGTTCTCGGGCGCCCAGGTCGCGCCGGGCACGCCGGGGCCGCCGGAGTTGGAGCGCACGCTCCAGCCGTTCGCCGAGATCTTCGGGTCGCTGTGGCTGCTGTAGTTGAAGTCGTCGAACAGCGTGGCACCGTCGGCCGGAGGATCGGTCGGCGGGTCGGTGGGCGGGTCCGTCGGCTCGTTGCCCGCGGGGGCACTGCCCCACAGGGTGGTGCCGGCCAGCTGCGCCGTGACCTTGGACCAGTCGCCGTACGACGTCTGCGCTGCGCCGAAGGAGTAGTCGTCGCTCTGGTTCAGCGAGGCCCACGTCGACTGGTGGAAACGCAGCTGCAGGTCTCCGGTGTCCGCGCCCGGAGCGAGCGAACCTGCACCGGAGGTGAAGCCGATCTCCAGGTAGCGGTCGGCGGTGGCGGTCGGATTGGCGAGCGTTCCGAAGGTGCCCGTGACGTTGGCGCAGCCCTTGACGGCCCAGGAACAGGCGAAGCGATAGGTCGCGCTCGCGGAGTCGGCCTTGAAGTAGTAGCGGATCTTGACGTTCTGCAGTGGAACGCCCGTGTCGCCGGTGTTCTTCACCTTGAACCAGGGTTCGGCCTGGTCGGCGGTGGCTCCCGTGGCACTCGTCCGGTACTGGACGCTCAGCCCCTCGCCGGCCGCGCTCGCGGTGGCAGGGAGTGCGGTGAGCGCGGCCGCACCCATGGCCACCGTGACGGCGGCGGACGCGGTGGCGCGTAGCCGGTTCTTCGCGAATCTCATGGTTGTTCCTCTCCAGAAGGGTGGGGTGATTCCGGAATGGGACGGGGTCGAAGGTGGTGCTGTCAGGGGTGACGCCGGACGCCGAGCGCGTCGAGCCGGGGCGTGTGTCCGTCGAGGCGGGACCGGAAGTCGGCCCAGTCGGTCGCACCGCTCCAGCCTCGGTCGGCGAGGGCACACAGCCGCGGGTAGGTGAGGTACTCGATGTGAGCGGGCGTTGTGACGAACTCGGTCCACAGCTGGGCCTGGGTGCCGAGGATCCGCCCTGCTACGTCTGCGTCCGCGACCTCGGGTACAGGGTCGTGGGCATGGACGGCGCGCAGATCTACGACGGCTCCGGGCTGCGCCGGCGGCTCGCTCGGGTCGTCGGACTGGGCGTAGTCGAGGTAGGTGGCCCGGTGGTACGCGCTGACCACAGGGTGGCCGCGACGGGCCGCCGCCAGAGTGTGGGCCGAGTCGCGCCAGGTCATCACGGTGAAGTCGAGGGGCAGTTCGGCACCGGTTTCCGCCCAGCCGACCGGGCGGCGTCCGTGTCGGACGAGGAAGTCGCCGATCTGTCCGAGGAACCAGCCGTGCAGGGCCTCGGGGTTCGGCAGGCCCTTGGCCGCCGCCCGTTCGCGTGCGGCGGCACTCTGCGCCCACTCGGTGGTGGGGCACTCCTCGCCGCCGACGTGGATGTACGGCGAGGGGAAGACGTCCATGACCTCGTCCAGGACGGTGCGGCAGAAGTCGAGGACCTCGTCGTGGACGCCGAGGACGGTGTCGCACACGCCCCAGCGCGTCCAGACGTCGAGGGTGCGCTCCGGGTGGTTGCCCAGTTGGGGGTAGGCGGCGAGGGCGGCACGCACATGCCCGGGCATCTCTGTCTCCGGCATGACGGTGACGCCGCGCGCGGCCGCGTACCGGACCAGGCCGTCGAGTTCGGCCCGCGTGTACGACCCGCCGTGCGGAATGCCGTCGTACGTGCCGCTGCCGGCCGGGCCCTTCTGGGACTCGGCGCGGTGGCCGCCGATCTCGGTGAGCTTGGGGTAGGCGGCGATCGGCATGCGCCAGCCCTGGTCGTCGGTGAGATGCAGATGGAGCACGCTGATCTTGTGCAGGGCCAGCAGGTCGACGTACCGGCGCAGGTAGGAGACCGGCTGGAAGTGGCGTGCCACGTCCAGCATCGCGCCTCGCCAGGGGTGGCGCGGGACGTCGCTGATGTCGGCGCACGGCAGCTGCCACCGCGTATCGGGCTGCGGGATCGCCGACAGGGCCTGCGGCGGGAGGAGTTGACGGATCGTCTGGATGCCGCGCAGCAGGCCCGTGGGATGCGCGGCGCGCAGCAGCACCGCGTGCGGGTCGATGGTGAGGACGTATCCCTCTTCGCCGAGGTCGCCTGGGCCGGATTCGAGCGCCAGGGTGAACTGGCCGTCCGGGGACGGTCGCAGGGTCAGTCCGGTGGCGGGGGCGAGCAGGGTGCGCAGCAGTTCCGCGGCCGGTTCGGTGCCTGAGCCGAGCCGCAGAGTGGTGTCCTGGTCGAGCGTGAAGTGGCCGGGCCTGAACGCGGCCTCGGTGGGGCGGGGTACGAGGGCGGGCATGCGTCGCCTCCGGAACGGGGTCGCGGGGGTGGGTGTGGGCGTCAGCCCTTGACTGCGCCGGCCGCGAAGCCGGAGGTGACGTGGCGTTGGAGCAGCAGGAACACCACGAGTGCCGGGGCGGCGAAGAGGGTCGAGGCGGCCATGGTGGCGCCCCAGTCGGTGCCGAAGACGTTCTGGAACGAGGACAGCCACACGGGCAGGGTGCGGTTGTCCTGCTGCTTGATGATCAGGAAGTTGGCGTACGTGAACTCGTTCCAGGCGGTGATGTAGCCGAACAGCGAGGTGGCCATCAGGCCCGGTGCCAGCAGCGGGAACGCCACGCGCCGGAACGCGCCGAGCCGGGTGCAGCCGTCGACCTGTGCGGACTCCTCCAGCTCCGGGGGGATCGTGGCGATGAAGCCGCGCAGGACGATGACGGTGAACGGCAGCGTCATCATGAAGTAGACGAGGGTCAGGGTCGGCAGCCGGTCGAGCATGTCGGTGTCCCGGGAGATGATGTAGACCGGGATGATCAGTGACTCCCAGGGCGCCATCTGGGCGATGAAGACCATGAGCATGAACTGCCGGCGCCCCTTCCACTTCAGCCGGGCGACCGCGTAGGCGGCGCCGAGTGCGATGACGAGGGCGAGCAGGACGGCGCTCAGCGTGACGAGGATGCTGTTGCGCCAGAACAGGCCGAAGCCGTCGGCACCGACGGCGGTGCGGAAGTGTTCGAGCGTCCAACTCTCCGGGATGAACCGGGGGTTGTCGGACTGGATGTCGCGGGTCGGGGTGAACGCGGTGGCGACCATCCAGTAGACGGGGAACAGACAGACCACGACCGTGACGACGGCGGCGGCGTTCAGGGGCAGACGGTGGATGCGTCGGGTGCGTCGGACGCGGGGCAGGCTCGTGCTCATGCGAGCTCGTCCTCCTGGCGGAACATCTGGCGGAAGTAGAAGACGAGCACGCCCGACATCAGCACGACGGTGACCATGGAGGCCGCCGATCCGAGGTCGTAGCGCTGGCTCGACAGGGCGGTCTGCACCGCGTACACGGGCAGGATCGTGGTCGCGTCGCCGGGCCCGCCGTTGGTCATCACCCAGATCTGGACGAACGCCTTGAACGTCCAGATCACTTCGAGCGAGAGCACGAGCAGGAAGATCGGGCGGACCATCGGGAAGGTGATGGAGCGGAAGATCCGCGGCCCCGACGCTCCGTCGAGCCGCGCCGACTCGTACAGCTCGGTGGGGACGGTGGTGAGGGCCGAGTACAGGGTGATCGCCGCGAAGGGCACGGACTGCCACACGACGAGTACGACCACGATGGCGAAGGCGGCCGGGCCGTGCGCGAACCAGGGATAGCGGTCGAAGGACCCGAACCCCAGGCCGGTCAGGACCGAGTTGACGATGCCGAATTCCGAGTGGAACAGCCACTGGAAGACGGTGGTCGCCGAGATGACGGGCATCGCCCAGGTGAGCACCAGCGCGCTGAGGACCGTGGTCCTGCCGAACCGGCCGAGGCGCTCGATCATGAGCGCGACCAGCGTGGACAGGGCGATGATCAGGACGACGCTGATCGCCATGAAGAGGAAGGTGCGGCGCACGACCTCCCAGAAGTGGCCGTCGCTCAGCAGCTTCTCGTAGTTCTCGAATCCGACGAAGCGCGCGTCGCCCACGATGAGTTGGCGTAGCCCGAAGTCCTGGAGCGATATCACCACGGCGCGGACCAGGGGATATACGAGGAGGTAGAGCGTGCCGAGGACGGCGGGTGCGATCAGGACGTACGGCCAGATCGCGCGGCCGGTGGCCTTCGACGGGCGGTGCGGTCCGGGGCCGGTGGAGCGCCGGGGTGGCGCGGTGCCGAGTGGGGGGCGGGGGGCGGTCTGCTCTCGGACGGCCGACACGGCGCTCCTCCTTCCGGTGCGTGGACGGTTCAGGAGCCGGAGTTCATCGCCGTGGTGATGGCTTCGGATGCGGTGGTGGCTTCCTTCTGCGGGTCGCCTCCGGTGAGTACGGCCGTCATGTAGTCCTTGATCGGGTTCTTGGCCTCGACGGCGGCCCAGCCGGGGGTGTTGGGAGTGGCGTGGCCTTCGGCGGCGCCGACCGCCATGGCGGCGGCGCCCGGGTCGGAGGCGACCGCGTCGGCGAGGGTGGTCTTGTTCGGGACGTAGCTCATGGCGAC
The DNA here is from genome assembly GCF_900103585.1 of Streptomyces sp. cf386. Lineage (GTDB taxonomy): Bacteria > Actinomycetota > Actinomycetes > Streptomycetales > Streptomycetaceae > Streptomyces. Next base: position 307,894 of record NZ_FNHV01000013.1, on the reverse strand, counting down.
GGCGAGCTTCTTCTGCCAGGTGTCGCCGGTGAGTTCCTTGATGAAGGTGTAGGCCGCGTCCTGCTTCGTGGAGGCCGTGGGGATGACGAGGTCGGAGCCGCCGGTGAAGACCGCGCCGGGTGCGTCGGCGGTCTTGCCCGGGATCGGGAAGAAGCCGAGCTTGCCCTTCAGTTCGGGGTTGTTCTCGATGACCGTGCCCGCGCCGCCGGGAGACGAGATGACCTGGGCGACCTTCCCCTTGGCCATGACGTCCGCCTGCGGAGGGGTGGCCTCGTCGGAGTCCTTCGGCCCCCTGCCGAGGGCCTGGAGCTTCTCGTAGAACTCCATGCCGCGGATCGCCTCGGGGGTGTCCAGGCTGCCCTTCCACTTGCCGCCGGACTCGGTGGCGAGGTCGCCGCCCTCGTCCCAGACGAAGCCCGCGAAGGTGTACCAGTTCTGGCCCGGCAGATAGATGCCCTGTGTGTCACCGGTGTTGAGCTTCTCGGTGGCGGCGATCCACTGGTCGCGGGTCTTGATGGCGGCCGCGTCGATGCCCGCCTCCTTGAAGAGGTCGGTGCGGTAGATGACGACGCGGTTGGCGGCGTAGTACGGAATGCCATACTGCTTGCCCTCGTAGGCGCCCGGCTCGGCGAGGCCGTCCAGCCAGTCCTTCCCGCCGAGTTCGTCCACCTTGTCGCTGAGGTCGAGCAGGCCCCCGCTCTGTGCGAACTGGGCGACCTGGGTGTTGCCGGTCTCGATGACGTCCGGTGCGTCGTTGCTGGCGAGGGCCGCCGTGACCTTCTCGCCGATTCCGTCCCACTCCTGGATCTGCACCTTGACCTCGATGTCCGGGTGAGCGCTCTCGAAGCCCTCGACGAAGTCCTTCTGGAACTGGGCCGAGACGCTGTCGCGCATCAGCCAGACGTCGATGGTGGAGCTCCCGCCGGAGCTGTCGTCGGGGGCGTCGGAGGAGCTACTGCAGGCACTCAGCCCGACCGTCATCACGAGCACGGACACACCGGCAAACGAGCGGAGCTTCACGGTTCACCTCTGGAGGACATGACCTGACCACCTGACCAGTGAAGTCCACTGGACAGCTCACCTCTTGATGTGGGGATGAAGGTGGCATAGACCAATCGAGGCGTCAACCCCTCCTACTTCCAAGGGTTTTAGCGCGCAGGTCGGTCAGAATCCGGACGATCACCGCCAGGTGGCAGTTACACTTCCCTGGCCATGAGGGCGTTTACGGGAGACCACTGGTCAACTGGTCAACTGAGGTTTCCGTGCATGAGGGAGTGCGACATGAAGGCCGACGAGCCAGGTGCGGTGCTCAAACGGGAGCGAGTCCGCGACTTCATCCTCGACCTCGTCGAGTCGCACCGCCCGGGAGATGCGATCCCCTCCGAGCGTTCTCTGTGCGCCCGCCTGGGAGTGTCCCGCCCGACCCTGCGCGCGGCGGTCGACGAACTCGTCGCCGCGGGTCTTCTGGTCCGGGAACACGGCCGCGGCATGTTCGTGGCACCCGAGAAGATCACCCAGGAACTCGTCTCCGGTCAGCAGACCATGACAGTCCCTCAGGCTTCCGGGGCTTGGTCGAGCCGCCTGCTGGAGTTCACCACCATCCCGGCAGGCGCGCGCGTGGGCCGCAAGCTGCGCATCTCACCCGCCGCCGAGATCGTGTACGTGGCACGGCTGCGCCTCGTCGACGGCGCCCCGATGGCCATCGAGCACCTGCACATCAAGGCCGATCTGGTCCCCACCCTGTCCGCCGAGGAACTGGAAGCCGGCGACCTGTACGAGCACCTTCGCGAACAGCACGGCGTACACGTCCAGGAGGCCGTACAGGCGATCGAGCCGACCGTCGTCACCCGGGCCGAGGCCGAGCTGCTCGAAGTGCCCGAGTTGTCCCCGGCGCTGCTCTTCGAACGGCTCACCTCGGACACCACGGGTCAGCCCGTCGAGTACGTCCACTCGATCTACCGCGGCGACCGCTACCGCATCGTCTCCCGGCTCACCCTCGGCCCCTCGGCCACCGTGCCGCCGGCCCAGCCCGGACACCACCCCGGCATCCCCCCGGGCGACTTCGCCCACCGCGACACCTTCGCTTCCTCCACACGCGGGGACATCCAGTCGGCACCGTGAGCCACTGCGGTGACCCGGCGCGGCGTGGGCGCAAGGGCGGCCGGCGAGCACCGGTCCGTCCTGAGCGCGGCACCATGGCTCCGGCGCCACTCCACAGCGGCGATGTTCACGCCAGCTGCGGAACGACCGCCACCGGGCAGTACGCGTGGTGCAGCAAGGTGTGGCTCACACAGCCCAGTTGCAGCCCGAAGTGGCCGTGCCTGCGTCGAGCCCCGATGATGACGAGGTCGGCGGCAGCCGAGCGGCTCACGAGGATCCGTCGGGCCGGGCCCTCGACCGTGGCGCGGTGCACCAGGACATCGGGCTGGTCGGCCATGGCTTCGCGCAGTTGGTCGTCGAGATGGGCCGAGGCACGCTGCTCGTGCTGGTGGACGGGTTCCTCGGCGAGCGCGGGGTGGTCGGCTCCCTCAATTGCGGGGCAGCGCCAGGCTCGTACGGCGTCGAGGGTGCACCCGCGGGCTTCGGCCTCGTGGAAGGCGAAGCGCACGGCTTGACCGCCGGTGGTCGACTCCCCCACGCCGAGCAGGATCCGCTCGTGGGTGCCGGCCAGGCCTGCCTTGTCGCCCCGGACCACGATCACCGGGCAGTGCGCACGGCCGGCCACGGTCAAGCCGACCGACCCGAGAAGCAATCCCTTCAGCTCGCCACGGCCGCGTACCCCCGTCACCAGGGCGAAGGCATTGTGGCCCTCACGCAGGAGGACGTCCGCGGCTTCTGCGGGGACGACCTCGGTGGTCACTTTTACCAACGGGTCGCGCTGGGCGGCACGCTCGGCCGCCGAGGCGACGATGTGCTCGGCCAGACCGCGCCCGGAGGGGCGTTCCCATCCGGAGGACGGTATGGCCCTCTCGTAGCGTTCCCACAGAGAGGCGTACACCAGCCGCAGCTGAAGGTCACGGCGGGCGGCTTCGTAGAGGGCCCAGTCGACGGCCAGCAGGCTGGCGTCCGATCCGTCGACGCCCACCACAATGGGGAGTGTCATTGCCCTCACCGCCTTTGGTAGGGCTGCCATGTCGGACAGCCAGGGCTCTCTCATCTCACGGCTGCACCCAGCCTGCGGGCGCCACGAGAGGCGAGTGGGGCCCTGCCGGGGACGTTCGGCCCAGGCCGGACGTCCGACGGGGTGCCGTGTCTCGGGTGTCGGCGGACAGAGTCACCCAGCCCACCGCGGAGCTCTAGGCGGCCGGCACCGGCACCCACCACGCCAACGTGGCGCCACCACCCTCCGGCCTGCTCAGCTCCAGCTCCCCACCCAGCTGCTGGGCCCGCTCCGCCATGTTGCGCAGCCCGCTGCGGCGGCCGTCGGCCTGGACGCCGACGCCGTTGTCGGTGACTGTGAGGCGGACCTGGCGGGAATCCGCCGTGAGGGCGACGTCGGCGCGGTCGGCGTGGGCGTGGCGGGCGACGTTGGTGAGGGCCTCGGAGAGTACGGCCACCACGTGATCGGCGATCTCGCGCGGCACGAGAGTCTCCACCAGGCTCTCCATGCGCAGGCTGGGCGCAAAGCCCAGCACCGGCGCCGCCTCGCCCGCGATCCGCACCACACGCGCCCGCGGTCCGGCCCCGCCGGCGCTTTCGCGTGAGCGGAGGCCGAAGATCGTCGACCTGATGATCTTGATGGTCTCGTCCAGGTCGTCCACCGCGCGCACCACGTGCTCGGAGGCTTCGGGGTGGTCGATGAAGCGGCCCGCGCTCTGCAGGGTCATGCCGGTGGCGAACAGCCGCTGGATCGCGAGATCGTGCAGGTCGCGGGCGATGCGGTCGCGGTCCTCGAGCACGGCGACCTCCTCGGCGTCCCGTCGGCGCTCCGCGAGCTCCATGGCGACGGCGGCCTGCGCCGCGAAGCCCCGCAGCGGTCCGATCTCCTTCCCGGTGAACACCGTCTCCCCCGCCTCGCGGATCAGCAGAACGACACCTCGTACACCGCCCTCGCCCGTGCCGACGGGAACTGCGACCGCGGGGCCGAGGTCGGTCAAGCGCGGGGGGCCTGCCGAGACGCGTTCGTCATGGGAGACATCGGGGGCGGTGACGGGAGCGGCGGTCGAGAAGGCCTCGCCGATCAGGCTTCCGTCGACGGGCAGCACCAGTCCGCGCGGCGTCTCCGCCTCCGGCCCGATGGCGATCTCCATGCTGAGGGAGTCGGTGTCCTCCATCGGCACGGCGCCCACGGCCAGTGCCGCTCCCGTGATCTCCCGGGCGCGGTCGGCGATCAGCCCCAGGACCTGGGCGCGCTCGCTGCCGGAGATGAGGCTGTGCGTGATCTCCGCGTTGGCCTGTAGCCAGCGTTCCCGCAACCGGGACTCCTCGTAGAGGCGGGCGTTGTCGATGGCGACGCCCGCCGCCACGGCCAGGGTCGACAGAACGGATTCGTCCTCACCGTCGAACTGCCCCCCGCCCCGCTTCTCGGTGAGATACAGGTTGCCGAAGACCTGGTCGCGCACCCGGATGGGGACGCCGAGGAAGGTGTTCATCGGCGGATGGTTGGGCGGGAAGCCGTACGAGGACGGGTGCTCGGAGATCTTGGCCAGGCGCAGCGGCTCGGGATGACGGATCAGCTCGCCGAGGATGCCGTGGCCCTCCGGGAAATGGCCGATCCGGGTGATCTGCTGCTCGGTGACGCCGACGGTGTGGAAGGCCGACAGCCGCGTGCCGTCCGGACCGATCACACCGAGGGCGGCGAACTCGGCGTCGACCAGCACCGCAGCTGCTTCGACGATGCCGTGCAGCGCCTGCTCCAGATCCCGGCCGACGGAGAGCACCGCCTCGCAGACTGTGCACACGGTCACGGGTACACGGGCCGCGTCCAGCCGGGCCTGCAGCTCCTCCAGCAGCTCGTCCAGCCTCAGCTGGGGCAGCCGTACGCGGGCTTCCCGAGGCTCCTCGGCGCTTCCCACCTGCGCCTCCTCCGGTCCCGTGGGCGGCCCGGCCCCGGCCGCTCCGGTCACGGCCACGCTACCGGCCTGCGGCGCGTGACGGTACGGGATCGGACACGGACGCGGTCGCACAGCGGCCTGCTCACAGGACCGACGCTTGGGCCGTTCGGCCCGGCCTGTCCATCGGAGTCTGCGGCGAACACCGCCGCCACCTCGACTCCACCCACTTCTTCCGAGCTGCGTTGTCCGGAGCCGAGGGAAGCGACAGCTGGTGAGCACGCGGTCTCTGGCATGACGGGCACGCCTCCGACGCCCCACCGCGAACGTGAAACGGCCGCCCGGTCCCTCATCGGGGCCGACCGGCCCTAGCCCTCGGCGGCTTCCCGAGAGACCGTTGATACAGGAGCGGCACCGATCCCCCGCGGTGTCGCTCCGCCCACGTGGAGACCTCAGCAATGAACAACGCACCCCAACGGAAACCCGCCATGGTCCACGACGACAGCCGACCGGCCCTCGCAGGACCGCGTCGCCGCATCGAACTCGACGCCGCCGCGGCGCTGCGGCTGCTCGGCAGCGTTTTGCTGGGCAGGATCGTCTTCACCCAGCACGCCCTGCCGACCGTACGCCCGGTCAACCACGCCCTGGACGCCGGGGACATCGTGATCCGCACCCACGAAGGTGCCGCCCTGACCTCGCACGCTCAGCAGGCGAGGGACCCGCGAGTCGTCGTCGCCTACGAGGCGGACGCCATCGACTCGCGGACGCATCTGGGCTGGAGTGTGGTGGTGACCGGGTACGCACGGCTGGTCACGGACCCCGAGGATCTGGTCCGCTGCCGGGCGTTGGTACAGCCGTGGGTGGAGCATGCCATGGACCAGGCGATTCGTATCCGGCCCGACCTGGTCACGGGCATCATGCTCACCGCGGACGGACCCTCGGACGAGGCCTGAACCACGCCCGAGCAGGACATACGGGAGATACCCGTAAGACGCCGAGAACGGCGGCCGCGGGGCAGTGCGAATGGTGCGTACGCCGGGGAGCCCGACTCCCTCGTGGCCGGGCACGAAGGGCGGAGTGGGCTTGACGGGCCAGTCGCCTCGGGCGGCGTGGATGGCGGTGTGGCACAGCCCGGAGGCCTCGACCCGGATGCGGACCTGGCCGGGGCCGGGCTCGGGGTCGGGGCGGTCCTCGATGACGAGGGGCTCGCCGAAGGCTCGGACGACCGCTGCCTTCATGGTTTCTGCTCCTCGGGTTCTGTGCGTCAGTGGTGCGGAACGACAGCGACGGGGGCGGTGGAGTGATGCAGGACGGCGTGGGCGACCGGCCCGACGTGCGCGCCGATCGGGTTGCGGCGGATGCGCTTGCCGACGACGACCAGGGATGCCTCGCGGGAGACGTCGACGAGGTGGCCGGCGGGGGTTCCGTAGTGGGACTCCGTGGTGACCTCGACGTCCGGGAACTTGTTGCGCCATGGACGCAGGAGCTCGGTCAGGGCGCTGGTCGCGGCCTGTGCCATGGATCCGTGGAGTTCGAGGTCCGCGGACAGGCCGTACGCGTAGTACGGGGGCACGTTCCAACCGTGTACCACCCGCAGGGAAGTACTGCGGCGGGTTGCCGCAGCGAGCGCGAACTCGATCAGCTCCTCATCCGGGCTGTCGATGTCGAGGCCGAGGACGACGGGCCGGAAGGCGGTTGCGGCGGACGGGATGCCGGCGGGGTCCGCCTCGTGTTCGTCGGCGGCCTGCTCGCCGGCGCGGACCAGGACGACCGGACGCTCGGCGTGTGCCACGACCGAGAGCCCGACCGAGCCGACCAGGAAGCCGCCGACCCCGCTCAGTCCTCGGGAGCCGAGGACCAGCAGTTCGGCGTCCTTGGCCGCTTTGGCCAGCACTTCGGCGGGCCGGCCGGACAGGTGCTCGGTGAGGACTTCGAGGCCTGGGTGGCATGCACGGATGCCCTCGGCCGCCTCGCGGGGCACCCTCCCCCAGCCTTCGGCCGGGGGTGCCCCCATCTCGCTTCGCTCGGTCCAATCCTGCCGGGTCTCGGCGCCGAGGAGCGGCGCCTGTGCCATGAGCGCTGGTACCGGCTCCCGGACATGGACCAGCTTCAACGGCAAGCCGAGCAGCTGTGCCTCTCGGGCCGCCCACTCGGCCGCCGCGCGGCTCTCACGTGAGCCGTCGAGGCCGACGGTGACGGTGCGGTTCATGATTCCACCTCCTGAATCGGTGGTCCCGATTCGAGCTTCGCCTTCGGATGAGGCACCCGACAGGGGCCGCAGGTCCCTGCAAGGGCCCGACTGGCCCTGGCCGGTCCCCCTGGGTGCGGTGGGCCCCGTAAGGCCCACCGCACCTCCCCCCACGTCCCCGCCGGTCAGCAGTCTCGCGGCAGCCGGCGGCAGCCGCCCGAGGCCGAAGGTCTGTGTCCGTAGGGCTGAACGGCCCTGTCCTCAGGGGCCGTTGGGGTGCATGCTCGGCCGGACACGGTTCGCCTCTCGCGGCGGCGGGCGCGTCGGTGGATCCTGGGGTCGGACGGAGAAGGGTGGCTGATGTCGCAGGGCAAGGGCGGACCCGTTCCGAGCTGGCGCCATCTGGTGCCCGGGGCCGTCGCCCTCCTCGGCTACCGGCGCTCCTGGCTGAGGGGCGACCTGCTGGCCGGCGTCACGGTGGCCGCGTACCTCGTCCCCCAGGTCATGGCCTATGCGGGAGTGGCCGGGCTCCCGCCGGTCGCGGGGCTCTGGGCGATCCTGCCCGCCCTCGCCCTGTACGCGCTGCTCGGGTCCTCGCGCCTGCTCTCGGTCGGCCCCGAGTCCACGACCGCGCTGATGACGGCCACCGTGGTCGCCCCGCTCGCCGCCGGCGACCCCGGCCGCTACGCCACCCTGGCGCTCACCCTCGCGGTCACGGTCGGCCTGCTCTGCCTGGTCGCACGGGCGGCACGGCTGGGCTTCGTGGCGGACCTGCTGTCCCGCCCGGTGCTGGTCGGCTACATGGCGGGCGTGGCGCTGATCATGATGGCGGACCAGCTTCCGAAGCTCACCGGGGTCGGCACGACGGAGACGAGGTTCTTTCCCCAGCTGTGGTCATTCGCCGGAGACGTGACGGATGCTCATACGGCCACCGTCCTCCTCTCCGCCACCGTCCTCGCCCTGCTCTTCGTCGTGGCACGGTACGTCCGTTCCGTGCCCGGCCCGCTGCTCGCCGTGGTCCTCGCGACGATCGCCGTGGTGGTCCTCGATCTCGACGAGCGATACGGCATCAAGGTGATCGGCGAGGTCCCGTCGGGCCTGCCCGGCCTCGCGTGGCCGGACTGGACCGAGGTGCCGCGTCTCGTGCTGCCCGCCCTGGGCGTACTCCTGGTCGGGTACACGGACTTCATCCTCACCGCACGGGCGTTCACCGACCGCGACGACGGCGAAGGCGATGGCCCCGGGCTCGATGCCGATCAGGAGTTTCTGGCGCTGGGCGCGGCCAACCTCGGCGCCGGTGCCCTGCACGGCTTCCCGGTCAGCAGCAGCGCCAGCCGGACCGCGCTCGCCGCCTCGGCGGGCGCCCGCAGTCAGGCGTACTCGCTGGTCGCGGGCGCCGTGGTCCTCGCGGTCCTGCTCTTCTTCAGCCCCCTTCTCAGCCGCACACCGTCCGCCGTCCTCGGCGCTCTCGTCGTCTACGCCGCCGTCCGCATGATCGACCTCGCCGGCTTCCGCCGCCTCGCGTCCTTCCGCCGCCGCGAACTCCTGCTCGCGCTCGGCTGCCTGGCCGGGGTCCTCGCCCTGGACATCCTGTACGGCGTTCTCGTCGCCGTCGGTCTGTCCGTGGCCGAACTGCTGACGCGGGTGGCCCGCCCGCACGACGCCGTCCAGGGCGTGGTGCCCGGGGTCGCCGGAATGCACGACGTCGACGATTACCCCCAGGCACGCACGATCCCCGGCCTGCTGGTCTACCGCTACGACTCCCCGCTCTTCTTCGCCAACGCCGAGGACTTCCGCCGCCGTGCCCTGGCCGCCGTCGGCGAGCAGACGGAACCGGTCCGCTGGTTCGTCCTCAACGCCGAGGCCAACGTGGAGGTCGACATCACCGCGTTGGACGCGGTCGACGAACTACGCCGCGAACTCACCGAGCGAGGCATCGTCTTCGCTCTCGCCCGCGTCAAGCAGGACCTTCTGGACGACCTCCGGACGTACGGCCTCGCGGACTCCGTAGGAGCGGATCTGATCTTTCCCACCTTGCCGACCGCCGTGACCGCGTACCGGAGACGGACTCGCGATCAGTAGGCCGACAAGCCGTTTCTGGAACGGCCCCGGCGGGTTCGCGGGAGGTGCCGTAGGTCTCCTCTTCGGAGCCGGGTGAGCCCGCTTCGACAGGCCGGGTGGCCCATGGTCCGCCGGCGGCTGCGGGCACAGGCTGGCCATGGAAGTCCGTGGAAGTCCCTGCAGCCCGTCGGGAGGCACGCCATGATCACCACGCCCACGATGCCTCGCGCTCTGCCCGCCGAATATCGGCAGCGGCTCATGCGCGTCGCCCGCGAGGTGTCCTTCCCGCAAGGGGCGCGCCTGTTCGAGGAAGGCGGGAAGGCCGACCGGTTCTGGATCATCCGAACGGGCACCGTCGAGCTGGACATGCATGTACCCGGTCGCCGCGCGGCCGTCATCGAGGTCCTCCGGCACAACGAACTCGTCGGCTGGTCCTGGCTGTTCACACCGCACGTCTGGCACCTGGGCGCCGAGGCGACGACCCCGGTGCCAGCGTACGAGTTCGACGCCACGGCCGTACGAGCGATGTGCCAGGACGACCCGGCCCTGGGCCACGCCCTCACCCAATGGGCCGGTGACGTACTGGCCCACCGCCTCCGCGCCGCCCGGACCCGGCTGCTGGACCTGTACGCCCCCTACGGCGCCGGCAGCCACGTGTGACCACCAGGCGACCCGCAGCGAGCACGGAGCCACCCTGCACGGCACCCCTCACATCGTGAGCCCGTGAGCATTGGGCCGGTGAGGGCACTTCTCAAGGCCGAGTGGGGCCGGTCGGCCCTGGTACATCCGGACGTGGCGAGCAATGATCGGTATGACGAGCAGTTCGTGGACCGCAGACCGTGAGCCACCCGGGAACAAGGGGGCGTCATGACCGAGCCAGGCACCTTCACGGAGCAGAATCCGATCCGCGTGTTCCTGCTGGACGACCACGAGGTCGTACGTCGGGGCCTGACCGACCTCCTCGACGCCGAACCGGACATCTCGGTGGTCGGCGACACCGAGACCGTCGAGCACGCCCTCGTCCGCGGCCCGGCGCTGCGCCCGCACGTCGCGGTACTCGACGTACGTCTCCCGGACGGCGACGGCATCACGGTCTGCCGCGAGCTGCGCAGCCAGATGCCGGAGCTGGCCTGTCTGATGCTGACCTCGTTCGACGACGAGGACGCCCTGCTCGACGCCATCATGGCCGGTGCCTCGGGCTACGTCCTCAAGCAGATCAGAGGCTCCGATCTGGTCTCTGCGGTCCGCACGGTCGCCTCGGGCCAGTCCATGCTGGACCCCGCGACCACGGCCCGCCTGATGCGCTCACTTCGCGCCGACCCGGCCGAGACTCCCGCCATCGCCCCGGAGCTGGCGAGCCTGTCTCCCCGCGAGCGGGACATCCTCGCCCTGATCGGCGACGGCCTGACCAACCGCGAGATCGGCAAGAAGCTCTACCTGTCGGAGAAGACCGTCAAGAACCACATCTCCCGGCTGCTGGCCAAGCTCGGCGTGCAGCGCCGCGTCCAGGCCGCGGTCCTGGCCTCCCACGTGGAGCCGCGGGGCACCGGCGGAGGGTGACGGCGCGCTGGTCACGGACCTTCTCGGCGGTCCGGCCGGGCGGTGTCTCAGTCGTCCTCGGCACAGGGTTTCCGGGTCCTCGGATCGGCAGGGAGCAGGTCCACCTCGCCGAAGGTGAGTTCCCGGTCGCCGATGATGGCGCACAGCTCGCGGTACCACCGGTCCGGCGCCAGCTGGAGCGGTCCGCCGATGCCGCCGGGGCCGATGTGGAGCACGGTGCTGCCGTCCGCGGAGGCACCCATGAAGGTGTGCTGCCCGGCGAGTGCGCTGTCGTGCGGGCCGGTGAAGGAGTAGAAGGCCTCGTAGCCGGGCTCGCCGATCCGGTAGATGCGTACGGCGTTGTTCGCCGCGAGCAGATAGCGGTCCCCGCCCTCCACGAATCCGGCGGCGAACGAGGTGGACCCCGACTCGGCGATGCTGCGCAGAGGGCCGATCTCCTTGTGCGGCGGATCGCCCCGCCGCCACAGTTCGAGCACCGAGCCCCGACGCAGGATCGCGAAGTACGTGCCAGTGGCGTCGAACTGGGTGGCGAGGATGTCGTCACCGGTCTTCAGGGTCTCGGTGGTGCGTCCGGTGGTGATGTCGACGACATGGATGCCGGGCCGGCCCAGGACGACGACGGCGACCCGGTTCGTCGCCGGGTAGGGGCCGATCATCAGGTCCGCGTCCTTGGCGCCTTTGGCCCGGGAGCGGACGGGCGCGGCGTCGAAGCGCACGAGTCGCCTGCCGGTGCGCGGGTCCCACTGTTCGACGACGGTTCCCGAGACGGTGACGAGTTTGCCGCCGCGGTCGAAGAAATAGCTGAAGTCGTACTTCGGCCGTTCGGCGCTGCCGTCGTCCCCGCCGATTTCGATGTCCCCGATCGACGACTCGGAGTCGGGCAGTGGCGGGGGCTGGACGGCGGTGACGGTGGTGATACGGCGCAGGGTGGTGGCGTCGCGGACGGTGACGATGCTCGCGCCCTCGCGGTCGGCGACGAGCCGTCCGGTGCGGTCCAGGGCGATGGGTTCGCTGCCCGTGGGCACCCAGTGGGGCTTGCGGCGCGGCATGTCGGCGAGGACGCGGGCGCTGTCCTTGCGCGCGTGGTGCAGCTGGATGCGGGAGCCGTCCGCAAGGACGGTGATCGTGTACTTGCCGTCCCGTGTGAGGAGTTGCTGGGCGACGTCGACGAACCAGTAGCCGGGGCTCAGTTGGACGAAGCCGATCATCGACTCGTCGTGGCGGACGAAGTAGAGCCGGCCGTGGGCCTCCACGAGCCAGGGGCTGCTTGTGGCCAGCGAGGAGGTCGCGGCGGGCAGGCCGTTGCGGGAGAGGACCTTGCCGTCGCGCATGTCGACGACGCTGAGGCCCTTGAGGGAACTGAGGGCGACGCGCAGGCCGGAACGGTCGACGGACTGCACCATGCAGATGCTGGACGCGAAGTCCGCGTTCTTCTCCCGGTAGACGGTGCCCTCTCGGAAGCCGTCGCTGACCCGGTGGACGGTGACCTCGGCGGTCTTGCCCCGCATGTGGCACAGGACGGCCCGGGTCCGGTCGCCGGAGATGCGGATCTGGTCGGCGTCGGCGCGCACCACGAGCCGGCTCCTGCCCGTCAGGAGGTCGAGGGCGAGCAGGCTGCCCTTCTCGCCCTGCCCGAAGTCGCGGAACCGCTTGTAGACGGGGACCAGCAGCGTCCGGTTGTCGGGGGCCGGCCACATCCTGAACTCAAGGCCCTTCGGCGCGGGGAGGTTCCCGGCGAGGGTGCCGTGCGGGCCGCTGTCCAGGTTCCACCGGACGATGCGTTTGCGGACATGCGCGACGATCATCGTGCCGTCGAGGGACATCGCGGGGGTGACGGTGTCGCTCCAGTTCGTGCCGATGCCGGGGGCGTCCGGGAGATGGTGCAAGGGGCCGGCGGGGCGTTTCGCGCCGGGGCGTACCTCGAACCACACGGCCTTGCCGTCGTACTGGATGTAGGCGGCGCGTTTCCCGTCGGCGGACACCATCACGTACTGGACCTCGTCGGTGGACGGCACGCGCACGGTGCGTACCGGTCCGGTCAGGGCATTCACGAACAGCGTGGCCCCGGACCGGTTGGACGCCGCGAGGACCACGTCGCCGTCGCGGCTCTTGTCGAAGATGGTGTCGTCGAGTTCGCCGGACAGCACCCGGTCGTAGTCCTTGTACTGGAGGTACTGACGCAGCAGTTCGTTCTCGGCCTCCTGTGTGGGGGACGTGTCGTAGGCGGCGAGGGCGAGCAGACCGGCGCGGGCCGGGTCGGTGCCCGTCGCCTCCTGCGCGGCCTGGGCGAGGGCGCGGGAGGCGCCGAGGGCGGCGCGTTCCTCGCTGCTGCGGCGTTCGACGACATAGAGCATGCCGAGCACCAAGGCGAACGCCAAGGCCGTGGCCAGACCGGAGAACAGGGCCCGCCGCCGACGGGCGCGTCCGCGGCGGTGGGTGCGGCCGGCCGTCAGATAGTCCCGCTCGGCCACGCTCAGGACCGCGGCACGCTCCGGGAGCCACTGGTCGGCGCCGGCCATCGCCGCGGTGGTCGGCAGGTGTTCGGGGGCCCGGTCCGCCTCCTGCCAGCGGTCCATTTCGTGCTGTACGGTCTCCAGCCAGCCGAGGAAGGAGCGGTCCTCGGCCACCCACGCGGCGAGCTTGCCCCACTCGCCGATCAGCGCCTCGTGCGTGAGTTCCACGGTCTCGGTGCCCTCGGCGCCGCGATCGGTGACGAGGAGCCGGGTGTGCGCGGCGAGGCGTTGGGCGATGCGCCACTGGTCCTCGCCGAGGTCACCGCGCCGAGCGAGCCGCCGGGTGGCCACAGCGGCGCCGAGCGGCAACCGGACGAGCTGGGTGAACAGCCGGCGGGCGGTCGCCTCGTCGTCCGGTGGCACGTGTTCGGCCCAGACCCGGTCGGCATGGTTGCCGAGCGCGCCGGTGACACCGCCGAGCTCGTCGTACGCGCGGTGGGTGAGCACGCCGTCCGTCTGCCGCTGCCACAGGAGATCGAGGGTGAGGGCGAGGAGGGGCAGGGCGCCCGGTTCGGTGCCGGTGTCGGCGAGGACGCGCTCGGCGAGGTGGGGCTCGTAGGAGACACCGGGGAGGGCGTCGACGGGGGTGGTGACGATGTCGCGCAGGCCGTCCTCACCGAGCGGGCCGAGGGCGTGCAGGTGCCGGCCGATGACGGGTCCGAGGTGCGGGTGGCCGAGGACGGGTTCGAGGAAGTCGGCGCGCAGGGTGGCGAGTACGCGAGTGGCGGGCGGCAGGGCGTCGGCGGCGAACAGTACGTCCGACAGGTCGCGCACGGCGTCCGGGTGCTGCGTAAGCAGTTCCTCCAACTGGTCGACGATTACCAGAAGTTGATTGCCGCCCTGCAGTCGGAGCAGGCGGTCCGTCGGGCCGGCGAGGCCATGGCGGCGCAGTTCGTCGGACAGTTCGGGTATGCGGGCCAGCCGATGGGTCTCGGGCAGGTCGGGTTCCAGCTGCGGCAGCAGTGCGGAGGCGAGGGCCGCGAGGGGGCTGCTCCCGGACGCGGGCCGCATGACGACGACGCAGGCGCCACGTGCCCGCAGCCGGGGTGCCACACCGGCGAGTGCCAGCGACGACTTGCCGGAACCCGAGGCGCCCACGACGGTGACCCACTGCCGTTCGTCGAGTGCGCGGGCGACCCTCTCGCTCTCATGCCGCCTGCCGTGGAAGACCGCCGCGTCGGCCTCCTCGAAGGCGGCCAGTCCGCGGAACGGCGAGGGAGGCAGCACGAGTGGGCGCAGTTCGGGCCGGGCGGCCACGAGGGCGGCGGTGGGGATCAGGTAACTGGCGGGCGGCTGCCCGGACTCGGCCACCGCGACCATGCCGACCACACCCGACAACCGGTCGTCCCACACCGGCCCACCGCTGAAACCCCGCGACACCGGATAGCCGTCACCAACGAGATCGGCCTGCACCCAGCCGTCGGCCTGCCGACCCCGCAACACCCCCGCATGCCACACCCCACCGGGACGCCCGGCGGGCAGCCCGAACGCCCGCACCCGGTGCCCCCACAGTCCGCCCGTAGCATCGTCGGCGGACGCGTCGGCCGACTGTCCGGCCACAGCCGACCCGCCTGCCACCGAGGACTCGTCAACGTCGACCAACCGCACCGGACCAGCCCCGGGCAACGGAGCGGCGAACCGCAGCACGGCGACATCGGCCAAGCCGGAGGCCGCACCGGGTGCCGCACCGCCCACCCCCCTCGGTGGCACCCAGACTTCAACGGTCGCGTCCGCCTGGGGCGCGGTGGGCACGAGAGGCAGGTCGGCCAAGACGCGCGCGCCGGGTTCCGGTGGTGTGCCGGTCGGCGTGCCGAGGGCGGCGGAGACCACGTGCGCGCAGGTCAGGGCGATGGTGTCGGACACCAGGAAGCCGACGCCGACGGGTTGCCGCCGCGCGTCCAGGATCCGCAGCAGCGCTCTGTCCAGGGCCTTCGAGCCACCGACCGTCGGCTGCCGTTCCGGTTCCCGCGCCGACGTCATCGCGCCACCAGGTCCGCGTCAGCCGTGAAGGTCAGCCCGAACTCGACACCGATCTTGTCGGGGCCGTCGGGCATGTCACGGAAGGCGGCGACGAAGTCCTCCACGACGGGCCGGATCCCGGCGAGCATGTCGTTCAACGACCCGGCACCCCCGAACTCACCGACGCAACCGGATCCGCCGGGCGCGGACACGGATAGTTCGACCAGATACGCCATGCGTCCCCCTCGCTCGGACCCTCGTCGTCAACACGCTCCGCTCAACACCCGGCGCTACGCGCACAGTTGCCGTGTCTCCGCCTCCGCCGGGAGATCGTCGCGTTCGTCCTCCGTGAACGCGCGGTCGCCGACGACACGGCACAACTCCTGCCTCCACAGCTCCGGATCGAGGACGACGGCACTGCCGTCGTAAGTACCGCCCTTGAGCACGGTCCTCCCGTCCTCGGACACGTCCAGGAACGAATAGTCCCCCGTCGCGAAGGTCGGATCGGCGAGCAGATAGGCGGCGTCATAGCCGCGCTCGCCGAACCGGTAGATGCGTACGGCGTCGTCGGCGGCGACCAGGAAGCGGTCGTCGTCGAGAAAGACGGCGCGGTACGGGGTGACGCTGCTCTCGCCGACGCTGCTCAGCGGGCCGATCACCCTGCGCGCGGGGTTTCCGCGCCGCCACACCTCCAGCCCCGTGTCACGGCGCATGACCGCGAAGTACCGGCCGCCGGGGCCGAACTGGGCGGAGAGCACGTCGTCCTCGGTGCGCACGCGGTCCGTGACGCGTCCGTCGGTGATGTCGACGACCCGGATGCCGGGCCGACCCTGCACGATCACGGAGACCTTGTTACGGCCCGGGTACGGGGCGATCGTCATGAGCGCGTCCGGGTCGCCGTCGGGGCGCAGCGCACCGGCGTCGAAGCGGGCCGTCTGCCGGCCCGTGCGCGGGTCCCACTGCTGGAGGACAGTGCCGGAAACCGTCAGCAGGTGACCGGTGTGATCGAAGAAGTAGCGGAACTCGTACTTCGGGTCCTGCAAGGTGAGCGCCCCGCTGACGTCCAGGTCTCGGACCAGTCGCGTGCCGGGCCGGGTCTTCGGCGGTCGGACCGCGGTCACGGCGGCCACCTTCCGCAGCGTCGACGTGTCACGGACGACCACCGTGTCGCGGGCCTCCCGGTCGGCGACGAGTCCGCCGGTAGCGTCGAAAACGGGCAGGTCCGTCTCGCCGGGCACCCAGTACGGCTTGCCACGCGACACCCGTGCGAGGATCTGCCCGCTCCGCTTCGGGTCGGCCGGGCGCAGTTCCATGCGGGAGCCGTCCTGAAGGACGGTCATCGTGCGCTTGCCGTCGGCGGTGAGCCGTTGCTGGGCGGCCTTCGGCAGTCGCCCGCGGGGAATCAGGTTCACGAGAGCGATCATCGAGTCCTGCCGGCCCGCGTAGTAGAGCCTGCCGTGCGACTCGGCGAGGACGAGGGCGGGCGTGAAGTCTGTGCCGGCGGGTTCCGGCAGCGAGACGCCGGAGATCACCTCGCCCCTGTCCAGGTTCACGACGCGCACATTCCCGCCCCAACCGAGCGCGACGCGCCCGCCGGTCGCGTCGACGGCCGCCACCGTGCACAGGTCCGTGCGATACGCCTCCTCCCGCTCACGGTAGGGGCGGCCGATGCCGGCGCCGTCGGAGGTCCGGTGGCGGCTGACGACTGACTGATCGCCCTCCTCGCGGCACACAACCGCGGTGCGGCGGTCCCCGGACACGAAGATGTTCTGGGCCTCGGACAGGAGTTGGGTGGCGCGGCCGGTACCCATGTCCACGGACTTCAGCGCCTGCGCGCCCGACGCCGTGTAGACCTTCGTCAGCAGCGTCCGCCCGTCCGGGCCGAACCACAGGGCGGTGTTCATGTCCTGGGGCGCGGGCACGTCACCGGCGAGCGCGCCACGGTCCAGGTTCCACCACACCAGGCGGCCCCGGACGCGCGCGGCGAGCAGACGGCCGTCCGCCGACAGCGCGGGGCCCACCGAAATATCCCAGCTGACGCCGCTGCCCGGCGCGTCGGGCAGCCGGTGCAGCGGGCCGAGCAGGCCTGCGGCGTCGGTGTCCACCTCGAACCACACGGCCTTGCCGTCCGCCTGGACGTAGGCGCCGCGCTTGCCGTCCGCGGACACCACGACTTCAAGGACCTGTCCGGTCGAGGGCACCTGGGCGCTGCGCACCCGCCCGGAGGTGGCGCCGACGTACAGGACGGCCCGGCCCAGTTGCGAGGTGGCCAGCACGACGTCACCGTTCCGACTGATGGTGAACGCCCTGACCGTGCCCAGTACACCGGACAGCACCCGGTCGTAAGCGTGGTAGCGCAGGTACTGCCGCAGGAGTGCGTTGCGGGCCTCCGTCGTCGGCGCCGTGTGGTGGGCTGCCAGTGCCTTCAGCACGCCGAGGGCGGGTTCGGTGCGCGCGTCGTCCTCCGCGGCCACCGCGAGGGCGCGGGACGCGGCGTCCGCCGCGCGTTCCCGGCTCTCCTCCCGGGTGGCGTAGAGCAACGACAGTGCCACCAGGACCAGTGCCACGACGAGACCGACGGCCGAGAGCGCCGTCCGTCGCCGACGGACCCTCGCGCGGCGGTGGGCGCGGCCGGCGTCCAGGTAGTGCCGTTCGGCATCGGTCAGTTCGTCACGGCGTTCGCTCAGCCACCGTTCGGATCGGGCGAGCTGCAGGGGCGTGGGAAGCAACTGCGAGGGACGCCCGGCGTGCTCCCAGCGGTCCATGTCCTGTTGCAGAGCGGCCCGCCACTCCAGGAAGGCACGGTCCCCGGTGGTCCAGTCGGCCAGTTTGTCCCAGTCGCTGATCAGCGCCTCGTGCGCGAGTTCCACGGTCTCGGTGCCCTCGGCGTTGTGGCCGGTGGCCAACAGCCTTGTCCCGGCGAGCCGTTGCGCGACCCGCCACTGCTCGTCGCGCAGTTCGGTGCGCAGCACCATCCGCCGGATGGGCGCGGGCGTGCCGACCGGGACTCGGACGAGCCGGGTGAACAGCCGCCTGGCCGCTTCTTCGTCCTCGGGCGGCACACACGCTTTCCAGACCCGGTCGGCGTGCTTGCCCAACGCGCCGGTGACACCGCCGAGTTCCTCGTACGCCCGGTGCGTCAGCAGGCCGCCCTGCTGCCGCTGCCACAGCAGGTCGAGGGTGAGGCCGAGGAGGGGCAGGGCACCCGGTCCGGTGCCGGTGTCGGCGAGGATGCGTTCGGCGAGATGGGGCTCGTAGGACAGCCCGGGGACGGCCTCCACCGGTACGGTCACGATCTCGCGCAGGGATTCCGGGGTCGGCGGGGCGAGTGCGTGCAGGTGTCCGCCGAACTGCGGGCCGAACCGCGGATGAGCCAGGACCGGTTCCAGGAAGTCGGCACGCAGCGTGATCAGTACGCGGACGGTGGCGGGCAGCGTGTCGCCCTGGAGCAGGTCGGCCAGCTCGTCGACGGCGTCCGGTGCCAGGCCGAGGACCTCCTCGAACTGGTCGACCACGACGAGCAGCCTGCTGCCGCGCCGCAGTTGGAGCAGCCGGGCCACGACGTCCGCCGGGCCGTGGCGGCGCAGCACTTGGACGAGTTCCGCGGTCCGCTCGGGGCGCTCGGCCTCGGGCAGGTCGGGTTCCAGCAGCGGCAGCACCGCCGCCGCGAAGGTGGTGAGCGGGCTGCTGCCGGGCGTCGGCCGCACGACCACCACCTGGGCGCCTTCCGCGCGCAGCCGAGGCGCCACACCGGCCAGGGCCAGCGACGACTTGCCGGATCCCGACGGTCCTACGACGGTGACGCGGCGCTCCGCGGCCAGTGCCCGCGCCGCCTCGTCGCTTTCGGCCCGCCTGCCGTGGAAGATCGCCGCGTCCGTCTCCTGGAACGCCGAGAGAGCCCGGAACGGCGACGGCGGCAGCGTGACCGCACGCAGCTCGGGCCGGGCGGCCAGCAGTCCGCCGGTGGGGATCAGGTAACTGACGGGCGGCTGCCCGGACTCGGCCACCGCGACCATGCCGACCACACCGGACAGCCGGTCGTCCCACACGGGGCCGCCGCTGAAGCCCCGCGACACCGGATAGCCGTTGCCGACGAGATCGGCCTGCACCCAGCCGTCGGCCTGTCGGCCCCGCAGCACCCCCGCATGCCACACCCCGCCGGGACGCCCGGCGGGCAGCCCGAACGCCCGCACCGGGTGCCCCCACAATTCGTCCGCGTCCACCAACTGCACCGGTCCCGCTCCCGGAAGCGGCGCCTCCAGCCGAAGCACGGCGACATCGGCGGGCCCGACGACATCGGCGTCGTCGCGCGCAGAGGACACCGAGGACCCGCCGTCGGGCGCCCTCGGCGGCACCCAGTGCTCGACACCGGCCGTCGTCGCAGGCGCACCGCCGTCGCGCTGCGGGGCGGGCACGAGGGGAAGGTCGACCTGGATCCGTGCGGAAGCGGGAGGTGCCGCTTCCCCCGTCGTACCCAGGGCCGCATGGACCACGTGCGCGCAGGTCAAGGCGAGCGTGTCGGAGACCAGGAAGGCAACGCCGACGGGGTCCCCGCGGCCGTCGCGGACACGCAGTACGGCCGCGTCCAGGGACTGCAGGCCCGGGCCCCCCGTCCGCTCGGGCGGTAACGCGGGCAGTGTCATCCCGCCGCGTCCGCTGCCGGTGCCGGTGTCGGTGCCGGTTCACCGGACGATGGATTGCGCCAGGTCAGGGTGACCTTGAAGTTGGCCTGACCGGTCGTCCGGGAGATCACCACGTCCGCCTCAGCCGACAGGGACAGGCCGAACTCGACGCCGATCTCGTCGGGTTGCCGTGCCATGTCACGGAATCCGTCGACGAAGTTCTCCGCGACCGGACGGATCCCGGCGAGCATGTCGTTCAGCGACCGGGTCGCCCGCGCCACGACCTGCCCGGGACGCGCGACCTGCACCAGCCCGTCCGCGACCTCGTCGATCTGGACCTTGACGATGCCGGTCGCGTCCGACGGAGCGGATCCCGCCCCCTCGCCACCGGTTCTCGCGTCGCCCGCCCCGGACACAGGCAACTCGACCAGGAACGTCATGCTTCCCCCTTCGCGACACCTGCCACGGCAGTTCCCTACCCCATCGATGGGACGGCATGTCAGAACCGAACCGTCTCGAACCGCGCCGTCCCGACCTGGCGGCTCCGCTGACGCAGGTCGTGAGCGGGATCGCTTATGTATCCCGTTCAGGAAAGACGCCGGATCGTTGTGCGCATCCCGTCTTACAGTGGCGCCATGAGCAATCACTCCGAAGCGCCTGTCACGCCCGTCGAGGCCTTTGAACCCCCTTACTACGTGACTGTCTTCACCACGGTGCGAACCCAGGACCAGAGCGGCTACAGCGAGACCGCCGCACGCATGGAAGACCTGGTGAAGGACGTCCCTGGATTCCTGGGGATGGAGCATGCCCAGACTCCCGGCGGGCTGGGCATCACCGTCGGGTACTTCCGCGACGCCGACGCCCTCACGGAGTGGCGGAGCAATGCCGAGCACCGCGCGGCGCAAAAGCGCGGGCAGGTCGAGTGGTACGAGAGCTACACGCTGCATGTGGCCAAGGTGGAGCGGAGCCACGGGTTCACGCGAGCGTAGGCCCCGCAGGGCATGACGGCCGTAGCAATCCGCTGGTTCGGCGGTCCGGGTCAGTCCCCGGGAATCTGGGCACCTCCCAGGGGGCTGCGGCGGCTCTGCTCACGGCAGCGCACGACCCACGTGTTCGTCCCGCTACGACGCCGACGCTCAGCCGGGGCAACGGTGCATTCGCGCTCTGCGGCAAGGGCTGATGCTCCTTCCGGTTGATCGCCCGATCCACCGGAATCCGGCCGACACCGGAACTGCTCCGCCGACCGTCATTCCGGTGGCAGCTGGATCTGCCGTGTTCTTCTGATGATCCAGAGGCGTCAGAATGGTGTGATGGACCACCACTTCGTTGGCATACCAGAGTTGACTGGCGTTCCCCGTGTTGCAGTCGTCATCGATGTCATGCGCGCCTTCACCGTCGCTGCCTGGGCCTTCTCGCGCGGGGTCGAGAGGATCGTCCTGGCCTCGACGGAGAGTGAGGCACTTGCCTTGAAGGAGAGCCACCCGGGTTGGCTGGCTTTGAAGGACGGAGCTCCAGCAGCGGGCTTCGACGCGGTGAACTCACCTGGCCTGCTCAGGTCATGTGACTTCACCGGTCGCACGCTGGTGCAGAAGACGACGGCAGGAACCGTGGGCGCGCTGGCCGTTGCAAGCGCACCGCTGGTCTTGTGCGCGAGCTTTGTGGTGGCCGGCCCGACCGCGCGGTACCTGCAGACCGCGGATTCCGGCCCGGTGACGTTCGTTGTCACCGGCGAGGAAGGCAAGGCGGACGAGGACCTGGCCTGCGCTGAATACATTGGTCAGTGTATGGCCGGGGGCGATGCCGAGGCGGCCCCGTATATCCACCGCGCGAGGACGTCTCGTGCTGCGGCAGACCTCGCCGGTGGGCTGCGCAGCGGATACCACCGGGACGATGTCGATCTCTGCTTGGAAGTCGACCGGTTCCCCTTTGCGATGGTGGCTCTCCAGGAAGAGTCTCTTCTGGTACTCCGCCCCGTTGCGGTGCCTGACATCCCGTCCGCCATCCGCTGACGGCCGCGCGCAGGACTCCTGCCCGGAATGTGACCGGGTGAGGATTGGACCGGCCCAGTCGGCTCCAGCTCTTGCAGAGTCCCTGGACCGTCGCACGTTACGTCCGGTGCGGTCGGGTCATTGTCGCCGGAGTGTGCGCGGTGTAGGTCACGACTCTGGCCGTG
The DNA here is from genome assembly GCF_900103585.1 of Streptomyces sp. cf386. Taxonomy (GTDB): domain Bacteria; phylum Actinomycetota; class Actinomycetes; order Streptomycetales; family Streptomycetaceae; genus Streptomyces. Next base: position 285,827 of record NZ_FNHV01000013.1, on the reverse strand, counting down.
CCGGTCACCACGACTGCGTCGCGCATACAGATCGTGTCGCACGGTCGCCTGGTGCCTTGGTCATGACCTTTGGACGTCCTCGAATGGCCCCGGGGGTCTGCCTGTGGTGGGATCAACGGCACGTGGTGGTTGCACGCAAGGCAGAGCACACGGATGAACCGCCCTCGTCAGCCAGGCTCCCTCGGAGTTGGAGCAGTGGATGTCCGATCGAGCCGAGAGCAGAGCCTCGTACGGCTGCCGCACGAGGCTCTGGCGCGCATGGCCGCCGTACGAGGTGCTGCGGCACGGTGAGAAGGTCCGCAGACCCCGACGTCAGACCTTCCGGATCCGGTCGGCGATCTCCGGCCTCGCCGCGAGCCCGGCCGCCTTGTACGTGGCGACGCCGCCGAGGTTGGAGCTCGGTGTGCACACGCGCACGCTTGACGAGCCCATCTCCCGCAGTGCGGCCGCCCCGGCGACGGTGATCGCCCGGCCATAGCCGCGGCCGCGGTGGTCCGTGTGGACACCCATCGGCTCGATCAGTCCTGGTTTCCCCGGGCCGGCCGACCAGACCGTCACCATCGCCGCGGGGTTGCCCTGGTCGTCGTAAGCACCCAGGCAGCGGGCGTCGGCGTAGAACGGTGCCGCGGACATCTTGTGCCGGTACTCGCGCGTGGGCTTCGTGGTGTTGAACGCGGACCGCAGCACGTCGGCGAAGTCCTGTGCCTGCTCCAGGCCGATCTCCTTGATCGGCACGCCGGGGTCCTCCACCGCTTCGGCGAGGTCGCGGAAGAGCGGTGTCCACGGCTCGTCGGCGCCCCAGCCCTCCTTGGTCAACAGGTCGTGGAGCAGCAGGCCCTGCGGCGCCTCGATGGACACCGCTCCTTCCGGCAGCACGCCGCGCTCGGGCAGCGAGAAGTCCTCGACGAGTCGCCGCGCCAAGTCCTCGTCATGGAAAGCGTCGGAAGCGACCGTCATCCGCACGAGCGTCGGCGAATCCAGCATCCCGACGGCGAGGATCCGTCCGTTCCGGCTCCAGGTCCGCACCGCCGCGGCCGCCTCGGCCGTTCCGAACCGGTAGTTCCAGCCGATGTCCCCGGGATGCAGCTGCATGGGCGTTTCGTCGTGCTGCCACTCCCGCAGCGCCGCAATGGCCTCGCGCACTCCGTCGGCCGTCGGCGTCCTCAGCACAATCGTCATAGCCGGGATCAGACACCCCGTCTCGGTGGTGTGCAACCGAATAACTGACCAGGCGCTTCAAGGTGATGGTGGCGGGAGGTCGATGGCGAGTCCTGTCCCGGCGAGGAAGCCGTCGAGGGCGTCGGGGCGGTACCTGCCGCCCGCGCGCCGGAACCTCGTGACGGGCAAATCCCGTTTCTTGTGCCCGGTCGGCCGACGAGTCGTCCCCGGAGTCCTCAGGGGCTCGCCACCCGGCTCAGAGAGGTAGGCCTGCCCACCAACGCGGCGCCCGGAACACGGCCGTGATGGGGATGGCTGAAGACCTCCCGCCGGTCATCATCAGTGACCTCTTCGGCGTTCATCGAAACACCACCCAGACCTGGTCCGTGCTCACCCAAAGCAGCTGGGCTGACTACCTCGCCGCACTCAGAGACACCGAATAGCACAGGGTTCGAACATCTCCTCTTCACCAGTAGGCCAGGCCCTCCTCGATCTCGGCGACACCCCGCCCGCCCACCAGCTCGTCACCGAACGGCTCCTGCCCGCGCCCGGGACAAGACACGAGGTGTCTTCCAGACCTTCCGGGCCCCGAGCTACCTCGATCTGAAGGAACCCAACCCCGCTGCGTCCGCCTCGTCGACGACCTTCTCCCCCGCTTCCATGGCCGGGAACGTCACGGGCGGCGTACGCCGACTCGGCGTCGGAGGACGTCGCCCTGGGGCGGGAAGAGGCGAGGATGTCCGGCAGGTGCAGTCGTTCCCGAACTTCGGGATCCACACCACCGGTTCTGGTGGGACGGCGGCTGGACGGCTCCTGACGCGGCTCAGATTCGGCGTACGGTGTGCAGTGTCTTGGCGTACGTCCCCGAACCGTCGAGCAGGGACGCGCCGCCCAGGTCGGACATGGTGGGCCCGTTGACCGTCTTGCGGCTGGAGAGGAAGCGGCGTTTGCCGCCGCCGTCGAGACCCACATAGATGCCGACGTGATCGACGGTCAGGCTGACGCCGTCGTCACTGGAGTCGGCGTTGAACAGCACCAGGTCGCCCGGCTGGAGCAGGGCCGCGGCGGGCGGGGTGGTCCCGGTGGCGCGGTCGACGACCACGCCTGGCGCGTGGTCTGCTATGTGCCGGGACTTGCGCGGGATCCGGGTGCCCGAGGTGTCCTCCTCGGCGGCCAGCGGGACGCTCAGGTGGTAGCCGTAGACCATGCGCGTATAGCCGGAGCAGTCGAGGTTGCCGACCTGCTTGCTGGATGGCCCCTTGTACGTGCCGTCCGGGAAGGTCCAGCCCACCTTCATGTACTCATGGAAGTCGGCGCCTTCGAGCCGGTAACCCTGCGCGTCGAGATAGCCGTACCCGGCCTCGCCCAGCACTTGCCTGCCCTGGGCCGGTCCGGCGCCGGCCGTGACCGCCGGAGCGCCGCCGAGGAACATCGCAGCGTACGCGAGTACGTCCGGGACGGTGGATCCGGCCCAGCCTCGGATCATCTGCTCCAGATCGGCCGTCCAGGTGCCGTCGAACGGCTCGGGCAGCAGCCGCACCCAGTCGCCGTGGGTGACGGTCGGCAGGGCCGCCCAGTTCGCGGCGTCCACCTCGAGGCGGCTCACGGACAGTCGGACCGGCAGGTTGGTGCAACCGTCGTTGGCCAAGGCGCGCAGGCCCACCCGGCCCTTGGTCAACGTGGGCGTGGAGTCGGTGACGTCGAAGGCCCACGAAGACGGTTCCGCCGACGCGGACTGCCAGGCCTTCGCCCGGATGCGGGCGCCATCCCGCCGCACCCGGATCGTCCAGTCGGTCCCCGCCGGCACACCCGTGGCCAGTGTGACCGCCGTTTCCAGCGGGGTCACGTCGTTGTTGACCTCCTTCTCCAACCGCATCTCGACCGCGCCGGAGGTGAGGAAGGACAGCCGGGCCCGGTAGTGGTTCTGGGTGCTGCCGTAGCCGAAGGTCAGCGCGAACGAACAGGCCTGACCTATGGGGATCTTGTCGAACCTGGCCGTGCAGCGCACGTCGACGTCGGTGATCTCGTCATCGCGCAGGCTGGCGTGCCGGCTGTACCCGGCGGTCGTGAGGTCGATGATTCCGGTGCCCGGCACCACCGAGAAGTCGGTCTTGAGGGTTTCGGACGTGACCCACCTGCCGCCGCCCGGCGAGGTGCCCCAGTACACCCGGTCCTCCTCGTCCAGTGCGAGGTCCGGCAGCGTCCGCTGGAAGTCGTCCACGAAGGGCCGCTTGTTCTCCGCGAAGGTCCGCTGTGGTCCGGGCAGTACGACGGTTCGCGCGCCGTGCGTCAGCAGCGCGACGCGCTTGCCGCCGGAGGTGACCTCGGTACGGGTCGGGGTGCTGGAGAGCACGGTGGCGGTGAGTGGGGTGGTGAGGGCCACCGGAGTGAAGTACGCGGCGCCCAGCGGCGCCATGGTCACCCACGAACGGGCCGAGGACAGGCCACCCGGCCCCGGGAAGGCCGGCACGTCCGCCGCCGCGGCGGCACGCGCCGGGGCGGCGGCCAGACCGGTGAGCGGGGCAGCGGCGGCAGAGGCCGCGAAGGCCGCGAGGAGCCTTCGTCGAGATGTGTGAGACATGTGTTGAATGATCCTTTACCGCCCACCCAAGCGTCCCGGCACCCCCGACTTCGGCCAGTGCCAAGCGAACGGGGCGGTCCGGCCGGCCACGCAGGAGGGCTATGTCACCGACCGATCCAGCCGGGCCATCGACCAGCTCGGCAGCGACGATCTGGGGTACCACCGGGGAACACCGGCGCCCGCGCCCGCACCGGTTGTCACCAGAAACGTCCTCGTCCGCGGACCTCGTCAGTTCGAACCCCGCTCCGGCATGGGCCGGTAGCGGGTGAGCCCCGGCGTCTTGCCCTCCGGTGGGTATTCGCAGTCGAGGCTGGTGACCTCGTAGTCATTGCCCTCGTTCTGCTCCTGGTCGACGACCACCGTCGCGGTGCAGGCGCGGCCGTGCTCGTCGGTGAACGTGACGACCTCGCTGTAGTCCGTCGGTGGCGAGCCACACCCCGCGAGCACCAGCACCGCAGCCCCGGCGGCCACCACTGCGCCAAACCTCAACCGCTGTCCCATACGACACCCTCCCCGTCCGACCCTGCCCAACGACTCGGTCACCGGCCACGAAGACCTGCCGGGAGCGTAAGGAGACCCTTCCGGGAGGGGTCCCACGCGCACGGCACCCACCTGGGCACCCACCGGCGGGTCGTGGAGCGCGGTTTCGCCTGGCTCCACGGATCACCACATCGTCGGTGGTGAGCGACAGTTGGCAGGAGTTGAGGCCAATCAGGACGACGGTGGCACGGCAGCGGCCCGCTCCACGGCCGGCCGCAGCGCCCGGGGCCTGACCGGAGGTCTCGAGACGTAGCTGGTACCTCGTCAAAGCCCTGTCTCGGGACCAACCATTGAGGGAAAACGCCCTCTACGGGCTGGTCGGCGGGGCGACGACCAACTCGGTGTCCGGGTCGTGGTCGATCTGCGGTGGGCCGGCGACGATCATGGCGGCTCTGGCCCATGGCCGTTCTCGCAGCATGAACGGCACTTCTTCCAGCAGCCAGTTCGCCACATGCTCCCGCTGCTCGGGCGAGTCACCGTCGCGGACGACCAACAAGCGCTCCTGCTCATCGAGGTCACCCTGCATCCACACCGAGGCGTCCAGCCACGGGGCAAGCTCTTCGCGGATGATGCCGGTTCCCTCGACCCAGATGAAGTCGGTACGAGCTGGGATGGTGATCGATCCGGGCCGGTCGTGGATGATCCAGGCATCGGGGCGGAAGTCCACCGCCTCTCCCCGGTGCAGGGGTTGCAGGATGTTCTCGACGAGTACGGCGCCCCAGTCGAAGTAGGCGTGATTCCAGGCGATGTCGTCGGTGTGCAGGGTGGCGGAGTTGGGCACCACCCTGCGCAGGCGCTCGGCCAGGGTCGTCTTGCCGGCGCCGCCCCGGCCGTCGATCGCGATCACCCGCGGACGTCCGGTGACGTCGGGTGAGGCGTCGCGCAGATGCCGGACGGCGTCGACCACGGTCACCACCCGCCAGTCAACGGCCTCGGTCTCGCCTGGATGCAGACGCATCGTCAACCTGCCTCCGGAAGTGAGGACACACGTCCGGCCTGCCCGGACGCTCCGCCGGTCGCCTGACCGTATCGACGTCCTGGTCCTCAGCCCTACACGGTTCGGTACGCCCGGAGAAAGGTCCGCACTCCCTCCACGATGAGCGGCCGGACGCGGCTGTCCTCCGCGGCATTCGCGGAACCGAGCCTGTCCAGCGCGACACCGAAGGTCAGCGCGATGAACTGGTCGGCCGCGAGTCGGGGGTCGGGGACGTCGAGCAGGCCGGCCGCGGCGAAGGCGGCGAGCCGTTCGGCGAGGGCCTCGTCGGGGGTGTCGGCCATGGAGTTGTAGCCCCGGTGCGGCAGATGGCCGGATTCCGCCCGGACCAGTCGTTGCAGCGTTGCGTACTCCGCCGAGTCGAGCATGTCGGTCGAGATGCGCATCGAGAACGTGACCAGGGCGTCCTCGAGGTCGGCGGCCTCGGTGAGGTCGGTGAGGGTGTCGTCGAGGGTGCGCCGGATCGTGGTGATCATTGAGTGGCCGATGGCGTCGACGACTGCCTGCAGCAGCGTCTGCTTGTCGCCGAAGTAGTCGTAGACCGTCCGCTTGGACACCTCGGCCCGGGCTGCGACCGCGTCGACGCTGGTCCGGTCGAAGCCGTCGGCGAGGAACAGTTCCCGGGCCGCCGAGAGGATGGCTGCCCGCTTCGGCGTGGATCCCTCGCGCAGGCTCTTGGTGGTCGGCATGGGCACATCTTAACCGTTCTACACTGCACGGTGTAGTGTAGTGTCCGGCTCATGGCGCGCGCCGCACTCGCACACCCGCTCCGCCCGGCGGAGCCGCGCAAGCGCCAACAGCACCATGCACACCGCGCCCTGCATGAACGCCGCTGTGTCCGCGCCGGACCACCCGGCAGGACGTCGGCAGGGCTAGGGGTACGGCCGACCCCTGCTCGCCCGGCAATGACGGAAGGGACGTACGTCCATGACCACAACTCTGGCTCCCCCGGTCCGCATCGGGAGGGCGGCTGTCGGGGCCCTCGGCATGCTGGCAGTCGCCACCGGTGCCTTGGAGTCGGTGGTGACACCGACGCTTCCGCTCCTGCAACGCGATCTGGAGATGAGTCCCGCCGAAGGGGCGTTACTCAGCATCATGCTCCTCATCACCGGCGCGCTCGTCACTCCGGTCGCAGGCAAGTTAGGCGACCGCTACGGCGGAAAACGGGTCCTGATCCGGCTGATGGCGGTGGTCTCGGCCGGTGGTCTGGTGTCGGCCCTGGCGCCGAACCTGCCGGTGCTGCTGCTCGGTCAGGTACTGCAGGGGGCGATGGTGGGCGCGCTGCCCCTGTCGTTCATCCTGGTGCGCGCACACCTCCCCGCAGGAGAGTCGAAGGTGGCCATCGGGGTGGTCAGCGGGTTGTTCGTCGGGGGCGGGATGGCGGGAACGCTGTCGGCCGGGCCCGTGGCGGAAGGGCTGTCCCGGCACTGGATGTTCGCGCTGCCGACGATCGCGGTCATCGGGGCCACCGTCCTGGTGAACAGGCTGATGCCGCATGATCCGCCGGGGCGGTCCGACGACGACGCCGGGGTCGACTGGCCCGGCCTGGTTCTCCTGAGCGGGACACTGATCACGCTCATGCTCGTGCTCGCCCTGGCGCCCGACCTCGGCTCGCAGCCACTCGTGCTCGGCGCCCTCATCGTGGTTCTGGCCGCCTTCGCGACCGGATGGACGGCCGTGGAGCGTCGTGCGGCCTCGCCGATGGTCGATCTGCGCATGCTGGCACGGCCTGCGGTGTGGAGGTCGTGCGTGCTGACGTTCGTGATCTGCGTCGGTACGTCGGTGGCGGTCTATCTCGTCCCGCAGCTGTTCGCGGTGTCCGCCGACGAGTACGGCTTCGGGGCCGGCGCCACCGAGATCGGCTTCTTCCTGCTGCCGGGCGCCGTGGCCGCGGCGCTGGCCGGACCGATCAGCGGGATCGGGGCGCGGCGTTTCGGCTCACGTGCCGTGGTCACCGCCGGGATCGTCATCATGGTCGCCGCCCTGATCTCCCTGGCAGCCGTGCACACCGAGGTGTGGCACCTCGTCATCGGCAAGATGATGATCGCGCTCGCCAACGGCCTGTGCGTTACGGCGTTGGTGACCAGCACCGCCACCTCCGTCGATCAAGGTGACACCGGCATCGCCACCAGCCTGGTCCTGGTGACTCGCGTGATCGGCTACGCCGTTGGCGTGCAGGTCAGTGGCGCGATCCTCACCGCCGGGACCCCTTCCGGGTCGGATGTCCCGGCCGAATCGGCCTTCGTCACCGGCTTCGTCATAGCCGGCGCCGTCACGGCGCTGTCCCTGCTGGTCGCCCGCACCATGAGCAAAGGAGTCAAGGAATGACCCGCACCGGTCTGTCGAGGGATATCCGTACGACGCCGGGGCGCAAGGTCCTGATTTCCGGGGCCGGTGTCGCGGGGCCCGCCCTCGCGTTCTGGCTGAACCGCTACGGATTCGCGGTCACGGTGGTCGAGAAGGCTGACGCGCTTCGTGGCGGTGGCTATCCCATCGACGTACGCGGCACCGCACTTGAAGTCGTCCGGAGGATGGGAATTCTTCCGCGGCTGCAGGACGCGCACATCGACCTGCGCCGGCTGACCTTCCTCGACGGGGACGGCAAAGAGGTGGCCTCGGTGAACCCGCACACCCTCACCGGCGGTGTCCCTGGACGGGACCTCGAGGTGCGGCGCGGGGAGCTGACCGACGCGCTTTACGCGGCGGTCCGTGACGACGTGGAGTTCTTGTTCAACGACTCCATCGACACTCTCGACCAGTCGTCCGGCCACGGGGTCGACGTCACCTTCCGCGGGGGCAGCAGTCGTACGTTCGACATGGTGTTCGGCGCGGACGGTCTGCACTCACGTACCCGCGAGTTGCTGTTCGGCCCCGAAGGGCAGTTCCACCGATACCTCGGCTACTGCTTCGCCGGATTCACCCTGCGCAACACCTTCGGGCTCTCCCGCGAGCTCATGATGTGGAACACCCCGGGCAGGGCCGCGGCGCTCTACGCGGTGGGAGACAACGACGACGTGCACGCGTTGCTGAACTTCGCCCGCCCGGAGGCGCCGTTCGCCGCGTTCCGGAACCCCGAAGCCCAACGGGACCTGGTCACCGCGGTCTTCGCCGACGCGGGATGGGAGGTCCCGGGCATGCTCGCCGCCATGCGCGACGCGGATGACCTGTTCTTCGACGGGGTCAGCCAGATCCGCATGCCCCGCTGGTCCAGCGGCAGGATCGCGCTGGTGGGCGACGCCGCGTACGCACCCTCGTTCCTCACCGGACAAGGCTCCAGCCTCGCGCTCGTCGGCGCGTACATGCTCGCCGGTTCCCTGGCCGACCGGGACCACGCCGCGGGCTTCACCGCCTACGAACACAGCACCCGTGCGTTCGTGACCGTGAACCAGGAGCAGGTCGGCGAGGGCGATGCCGCGCTCTTCCCGACCACCGCTCGGGCCCTGAAGCAGCGCAACGACATGCTGCGCAATCTCAGCGCCGTGCCCTCCGCGGAGGGGCGACCGGCCCATTCGGCCCTCACCCTGCCCGAGTTCATGCCCATGACGTGAGCCTGGACATGCTCACCGATGTCCGGGCCGGGTGGTGGGTGGGCCGCTGTGGAGGCCCAGTGGAACGGGGCAAGAGATCCCTCAGCCGGCCCCGCCTCCCACCCGCACCAGCCCCAACTCATAAGCCATGATCACGGCCTGCGCCCGATCCCGCAGCTCCAGCTTCGCGAACAGCCGGTTGATATGGGTCTTCACGGTGTGATCCGTGATCGTGAGCCGGCTCGCGATCTCCGCGTTGGACAGCCCCCGAGCGATCAAGGTGAGCACCTCCGCCTCACGCGCAGTGAGCTCTCCCACGGAGTGAACCGGCAGCCGCGATGTCCGCGCATGCACGAACTCGCCGATCACCCGCTTGGTGATCTCGGGCGAGAGCAGTGCGTTCCCGGCCGCCACCACGCGCACCGCGTGCAGCAGTTCGGGAAAGGTGGCGTCCTTGAGCAGAAAGCCGCCCGCCCCGGCCGCGAGCGCGTCGTACACATACTCGTCGAGGCCGAAGGTGGTCAGCATCAGGACCTTCGTCGTGCCCCCGGACCCGGACAGGATCTCGCGGGCCGCCTCGATGCCGTTCTTGTGCGGCATCCGGATGTCGAGGAGCGCGAGATCGGGCCGGGTCTCGGCGGCGATGCGTACCGCCTGCACACCGTCCTCGGCCTCGCCCACGACCTCGATGTCCTCCTGAGTGTTGAGGAGGCTCACGAAGCCGGTGCGGACGACCGCTTGATCGTCGGCGACCAGTGCCCTGATCACACCCAACTCCCTTTCCATGCCGATCACCCGGTCCCCCAGGGAAGCTCCGCCTCCACCAGGAAACCTCCGTCCGGGCCCGCACCCGCGCTGAGCCGGCCGCCGACCAGGGCCGCCCGCTCCCGCATCCCGGTCAGGCCGTGGCCCGCGCCGGATCCTGGAACGGAACCCGGGCCCGGGCCGTCGTCGTGGATGCGCAGTGTGAGCAGCCGGTCGGCGCCGTAGTCGATCTCCACAACGGTACGGGCGCCGGGCGCATGCTTGCGCGCGTTGGTCAGCGCCTCCTGGGTGATCCGGTAGGCGGACAGCTCCCACGCGGCGGGCAGCGACACCCGCTCCCCGGTGACCCTCAGCTCGGCCTCGCCGCCCACCGTCCGGTGCTGCTCGACCAGTTCGGCGAGATGGTCGAGAGTCGGTTGCGGGGCGGTGAGGGCCACGTCCCCCTGGCCCTGGGGGGTGCGCAGGACACCGAGGAGGCGGCGCAGTTCGGCCATCGAGGAGCGGGCGGTGCCCGCGATCTGCTGGAAGCCGTCGCGGGCCTCGGGGGTGAGTCCGGGGGTGGTGTACGTGGCGCTCTCGGCCTGCACGGCGATCATCGACACCGAGTGCGAGACGATGTCGTGCAGCTCACGGGCGATGGCGGCCCGCTCGGCCTCGGCGGCCTGCTGCCGCTCCAGGGCGATCAACTGGGCCTGGGCCAGGTTCCGTTCCTTGCGGGTCTCGTCCCGGGAACGTACCGCGTCACCCATCATCACGGCCCCGAAGATGACCACGGTCAGCAGGAACGACTCGGCGAACAGACTGAGCGAGCCCTTCTCCCAGAGCGCGGGCACCGGCAGGTCCATCCGCGACCAGGTGTTGATGTGCACCAGGTTCACGCACAGGGCCCCGAGCGCGGCGCCCGCGACGGTCACCGCGGGGTGCAGTACCCGGTTGCGGCCCAGGGTGTAGCAGCCGATCAGCCCGCTCGCCATGATCGAGACGTACAGGTTGATGTCCCCGGCGAACCCGAGCAGCCCCGCGGCGACCGTGAGCACCGCGACGGGCGGGAACGACCGCCGCCACATCAGCGAGGCGGAGGAGACGAGGACCCCGATCGTGGTGGTCACGGATCCGGGAATGGCGATCAGCTCCGCCACGGCACCGACGGTCAGGGCACCGCCGGTGACCCAGGGGTAGGCGGGCGCGGCGATCCAGGCGTGGAACCGCTGCTGAAGGGGCGTACTCATGCATCCATGGTTCCGTGCCGAAGCGGGTGCGCGCGTCGCCGCACGGGTTGAGCCTGCGGCCGGATGTCATGCCACGGGTTGAGTCCCAGGTCCGGAGCCTCGGTTGACGTCCTCCGACCTGCGGATTCCTACCGTCGATGGACATGAGGAAGAGTCTTGAACGGTACGTGCGGCACATCCAGAACATACGTCACGAGCGGTACGCGTGGGCCGGCTGCGCGGTCGTCGCGCTGGGGCTCGCCCTGGCCTCGGATCTGGGGCCGCACCGGGTGTGGGGAGTGACGGCGGGGGCGGGCTACGCGGTCGCGGCGGTCCTGGCGTGCGGTGCGCGCTCCCGTCCCGCCGCACCGGTGGTCGCGGTGGCGGGGGCCGTCGTGGTGCCGCTCGTCTCGCTGGTGACGGCCGGGCTCGGGCAGTTGGAGGTCACGGTCGTAGAGCGGTCGGGGCAGCTTCTGGTCACGACCGGCAGCCCGTACGTCGCCGACGCCACGGCCGTCGCCGACTTCAACCCCTACCTGCCCGGGATGGCGCTCTTCGGTGTGCTGCCCGGGGATGCACGCTGGTGGCTGGGCAGCGCCTTCGTGGCGGCCCTCGCCGCGGCCGACCTGCACCGAGCCTGGCTTCTCGCCTGCCCTCCGGTCGCGCTGCCCCTCGCGGTGGGCGGGATCGACCTTCCGGTCGTCGGCCTGATGTGCCTCGGCGTCGTATTCGCCGGGCAGGGGCGGCCGGGCCGGGCGGGACTGGTGCTCGGCGCCGCCGCCGCGCTCAAGTGGACGGCGTGGCCCGCGCTGCCCGTGGCGTTGGCGCTGATCGCGGTACGCCGGGGCCGCCGACCCGCGCTGCGGTACGCGGCCGTGGCCCTGCCCACCGCGACGGCGGCGGTGCTGCCCTTCGCCCTCGCCAATCCCTCCGGCTTCTACGGGAGCGTCATCGCCTTCCCGCTGGGCCTCACCGACACCACGTCGCCGGCCGCGAGCCCACTGCCCGGCCATCTCCTCGCGACATACGTCCCCGGCGGCAGGGTGATCGCGCTCGTGCTCCTCGCGGTGAGCGCGCTGCTGATCGCGGTGTCGCTGGTGATGCGGCCGCCGCGGACGGCACGGGCGACAGCCGCCCGGCTCGCGTTCGGTCTGGGCCTGGCGATGGCCCTGATGCCCGCGACCCGTTTCGGCTACCTGGTCTATCCGCTGGTGCTCGGCTCGCTGGCGTACCGGATGTCGCAGCGCGGCAGCACCACTGTCACCCCTGTCGCCCCTTCCAGGGAGAAGGCCCTCGTATGACGGACAACTCCCGCCCCCGCACGCTGATCGTCACCAATGACTTCCCGCCCAGGCAGGGCGGCATCGAGACGTTCGTCCGTGAACTGGCCGACCGTTTCCCACCCGACGGTGTGGTCGTCTTCACCTCGGCGTCGAGTCCGGCCTCGGCGGAGTGGGCACCCTACGAGTCCTTTCCGTACCCGGTGATCCGCCACCGGGTACGCACCCTCCTGCCCACCCCCCGGGCCACCGCGCACGCCGCATCCGTGGCCCGCCGGTACGGCTGCGACCGGGTGTGGTTCGGCGCGGCGGCGCCGCTCGGCCTGATGGCGGGCCGACTGCGGCAGACGACGGACATACGTACCGCCGTCGCCACCACGCACGGCCACGAGGTGTGGTGGGCCCGCACCCCGGGGGCCAGGGCCCTGCTACGCCGCATCGGCGCGGAGGTCGACGCCCTGACCTGGCTGGGCACGAGCACCCGCCGTCCGATCGAGGCGGCCCTCGCTCCCGGGACCCGCACCGCACGTCTGGTCCCCGGCGTGGACACCGCGGCCTTCCACCCCTTCCTGGACGGAAGCCCGGTGCGGGCCCGCTACGGCCTGGGCCGCCGCCCGGTGATCCTGTGCACGGCCCGGCTGGTCCCGCGCAAGGGCCAGGACACCCTGATCAGGGCACTGCCCTGGATCCGCAGGGCGGTCCCGGACGCCATGCTCCTCCTGGTCGGCGACGGCCCTTACGCCCCCGCGCTACGCCAACTTGCCGTGGCCGAAGGCGTCTTGGACTCGGTTGTCTTCGCAGGCGGCCACCCCCACCACACCCTCCCCTCCTTCTACGCCGCCGCCGACGCCTTCGCCATGCCCTGCCGCACCCGCAGACGCGGCCTGGAGGTGGAGGGCCTGGGCATCGTCTACCTGGAGGCCGCGGCGTCCGGACTCCCCGTTCTGGCAGGCGACTCGGGCGGCGCCCCCGACGCGATACGCGACGGCGAGACCGGCCACATCGTCGACGGCCGCTCGGTGGCGGCGACGGCGGACCGCCTGACCAGACTCCTCCGCAACCCCGAACTCGCCCACGACATGGGCGAGAAGGGCCGTCAATGGGTCCAAACGGCATGGACCTGGGACCACTCCTACGCAACTCTGGCGGGGCTGCTCCATTCAGCGGGAGTAGCGGGGTGGTAGTTGTCATGATCGCCCCTGGCATACTCTGCGAAATGAGTTCGATGGATCCGTTCCGCGACGAAGCCCGCAGCCGTGGCATACCGGAGAACGAGGTCGAGCACTGGCTCGGTACCGTCCGTCTCTGCGCGATGTTGAGCCCCGCTGGTCAGGCGGCGCCCGACGGCCCGGTGGCCGGGCGGCTCGGCGGACTGCCGCCGATGCCCGAGGACGAGCCCGTTCCGGACTTGCCGTTCCTCGCCTCGATCGACCTCGGGGCCATCCCGGCGGGCGCGACGGACCTCCCGCTGCCCAAGGACGGCACGCTGCTCTTCTTCGCGGACACGGAGGACCCGTGGAGCGACGACGACTGGTCCCGGCTCATCTACGTCCCGGCCGGCACACCCGTCTCCGAACGCGGTCCGGGCGGCGAGTGGCCGCCGCAGGTCCACCCGGCCCAGGATCTCCGTCTGACGACCGAGCCCTCGCTGCCCAATCGCGGCTCGGACACGGAGGAGTTCCCGCACGGCGGCGAGCTGGGCTCGGTGTGGTGGGAAACCTGCGGCGAGATGCAGACGGACGGACCGGTGCAGATAGGCGGCTACCCCTGGGTCTGGAACACGGATCCCCTCACAGAGCACGACCACGGCCCGGGCGACTGGGTACTGCTCGCGGAGGTCGGCGGCGAGGATCTGACCGAAGGTGAACTGGGCATCGTCTACTGGGTGATTCGCCGGGAGGACCTGGCCGCCGGCCGCTTCACCCGAGCCCGTGCCTGCTTCGACATGGTCGGCTGACGCAGCCTCATCGGCACCTTCCTGGCCCGCCGACGTGGGGGGGTGTCACTCGACGGAGGCCATGAAGTCCAGCATCCTCCGGTTGGTCTCCTCCGCATGGTCAAGCCACGGCCCGTGGCCCGTGTTGGAGATGATCTCGGCTCGGGCACCGGGGACAAGGCGCGGCACACGTTCCACTTGCTGCTGCGGGTGCACGAGGAGGCTTCGCTTGCCGAGCACCAGATAGAGCGGAGTCCGGACGGTGGACAGCTCCGCTTCGGACAGGGGAAGAGGCGACGGGCGGCGTATGCGGTAGGCGCGCACCGCTGTTCTGATCATCGTGCGCAGTTCCGGCACGACGAGGACCGGCTGTTCCAGCCAGGCCGCCAGCCGCGGGCGGAGCGCCTTGGGCGCGAAGGTCGCGAAGAGTCCGGCGAAGATCCAGACGAAGAAGCGCAGCCCCACCTTCTCGAGGCCTCCGGGGTCGAGCAGTGTGACCGAGGCGAGGCGGCCGGGCCTGCGGTGCGTCTGGTTCAGGGCGAGCCATCCGCCGTACGAGGCGCCCACGAGGTGTACGCGGTCGAGCCCGAGCCCGGCGAGCGTCTCGTCCAGCCATTGCGCGGCGTGTTCGGGTTGGTGGATCGGCCCGCGCTGCACGCTGCGGCCGGGATCACCCGGGGTGTCGATCGCGTAGACCGGGCGGTCCGCGCTGAGGGCGGCCGTGTTCGGGTACCACATGGCGGAGCAGGAGCCCGCCCCGTGCACCAGGACGACGGGGGTGCGGGCTGAGGCGGCCTCGTCCGTGGGGCCGTAGCGGTAGACGTGCGTGGTGCCGAAGGACGTCTCCACATCCTCCTCCGCGCACGCGGGCGCTCCCAGTGCGTAGACCGCGTCGCAGGCCGCGAAGTAGCGCTCCCGCCAGGCATCGCTCACGTAGCGGCCGACATCGGCCTGGGTGCGGGCAGCGGTCTCGGGCATGGCCACCTCCGGCGTCTCGGTTTCGTGATACGAACGTACCACGATGTTGGTACAGCTGTATCATCAAAGGCTCACGGGTAGCGACACCAGGAACGACGAGCGGAGAACCGGCCGATGCCCAAGCGCGTGGACCACGCAGAACGGCGCACCGAGATCGCCGAGGCGCTCGTCCGGGTCGCCGGACGACGCGGGCTGCACGCCGTGGGGATGCGCGATGTGGCAGCGGAGGCGGGCGTATCACTGCGGCTGGTGCAGTACTACTTCCAGACCAAGGAGAAACTGCTGCTCTTCGGGCTCGAGCATCTGGCGGAGAGATTCGGGGAGCGGGTCTCCGCCCGAGTACGGGCCGCCGGGGACAGCCCTGGTCCGCGTACTACGGTCGAGGCGCTGCTGATGGCGGCGCTGCCGACAGACGACGAGAGCCGCATCTTCCACCACCTCTACACCTCATACGCCGTTCTGGCCGTGACCGACCGGGCGCTCGCGGCCCAGCCCTTCATCAAGAACCCCGATGCCGCCGAAGACGCCCTTGCCGGACTCCTCCGGCAGGCGCAAGAAGCAACTCTGCTGGAGCCCGGCGTGGACGCGCAGTTGGAGGCAGCCGGTCTGCTGGCCATGTCCGCGGGACTCGGCACCAGCATCCTCGTCGGCCAGCGCAGCCCGGAGTCCGCCACCGCGGTCCTGGACCACCACCTGAACCGAATCTTCCGCACCGGTGATGCGGCTGATTGACGGGCGGCCGCCTCACCGCTCGGGAACCGCCGGCAGGCGCGGCGCGGGCCAGCCCGCCGCCCACCGCCAGGACATCCACGCGGCTGATTCGGCGAATGGGCCGGTGCGTTGCTCGAGCATCGCCAAGACCTGGGCGCGGGCGTCGTCGACGGCCTGATGCTCGGCGTCGGTGATGATGCCGAGCCGTCGCACGTGGGCGTACTCGTCTTCGTCCTTCCACGTGAGGCGGCTGAGGTCAGGTGCGACGGCGAGGTCCACCGCGAGGTCGAAGGTGTCGAACCCGTCCCGCGTGCGACGGGTGGGGTGTTCGAAGTTCACGTACCAGTTGCGCATCCCGGCGCTCGTGTAGAAGGCGTTGATACTGAACCAGGCGGTCGACGGCTTCCACAGCAGCAGCTCGGTGTCCTGCCACACCCCGGGCGCGAGCTCCCACTCCCCCGCCGCCAACGCGTCAAAGGCCTCGGTACGCACCGAACGGTTGCCGTCGGCACGGGCCTTGGCATACAGAGCGGGCCGGCGGGCTTCGGCGCCGGGAGCGCAGGCGGCCACCAGGGCCTCGGGTGTGTCGGCGACGACACGGAGGGCCTGCTCGCTCCACACCCGGCGGCTGCGATACACGTCGCGTCGTACGGCCGTCTGTCCCGCCTTGAAGCGCCGCACCAGATCCTCCTTCGTCGCAGAGCCTGGCCGAGGTCATCTTCTCCTGCGGCGCCCCCATCCCAGGACCGGCGCCCCGCAGACCAAGATCGATTGTCAGTGGTGGGTGAGACGATTGGAGCATCCAGTCGGAAGCAGGGGGAGCTGTCTCATGTCCGGAAACCAGAACTACATCAATCACGTCGCTCTTGTGCTGGATGCGAGTTCGTCCATGTCGCACCTGAGCCGCAAGGTCGTCGAAGTCGCCGACCAGCAGATCGCCTATCTGGCCCGCCGATCACAGGAGTTGGACCAGGAAACCCGCGTCACGGTGTACGTCTTCGCAGACAAGGTGGAATGCGTCATCTACGACAAGGACGTGCTGCGGATGCCGTCCCTGAAGCAGCTGTACCGGGTCGGTGGCATGACGGCACTGCTCGCGGCCACGCTCAAGTCGCAGCAGGAGCTGGCGCAGACCGCTCAACTGTACGGCGACCACAGCTTCCTGACGTTCGTCCTCACCGACGGGCAGGAGAACGCAAGTCATCGCTGCCCCGATGCGCCGGCCAGGAATCCGCGTGAACTGGTGGCGGCCGTGGCCGAGATGATCGCAACACAGCAGGACAACTGGACCCTGGCCGTCCTTGTGCCGGACCAGATGGGCAAGCGCGAGGCCATGCAGGGCGGGTTCCCGAAGGACAACATCGCCATCTGGGACGCCACGAGCACGCAGGGCCTGGAGGAGGCCGGTCAGGTCATCCAGCAGGCCACCGAGAAGTTCATGGTGGGCCGCGCCCAGGGCATCCGCGGATCACGGGCCGTGTTCTCCACCGGTGCGGAGGCGGTCAACAAGAAGACCATCAAGGCAGCCGGCCTCACCCCGGTGGACCCGTCGCAGTACCAGCTGATCCCGGTGGCTCGTGACGCCGGGATCCGGGACTGGGTCGTCGAATGCGGGCACACCTACCGCACCGGTGGTGCGTTCTACCAGCTGAGCAAGTCGGAGAAGGTCCAGGCGCAGAAGCAGATCGCGGTGCTGGAGAAGAAGACGGACCGGGTGTACACGGGGCCCGAGGCCCGAGCCCTGCTCGGCCTGCCGGACGTGGAAATCCGCGTCAAGCCGGACCACAACGACGACTTCACCATCTTCGTGCAGAGCACCAGCGTGAACCGGAAGCTCGTACCGAACACGCGGCTGCTGCTGATGCTCTGACGCCTGCGAATCCCCCGTCGGATCCCGGAGGGGAGGCTGCGGAGGAACTCGGCCTGGAGGTCGGTATGGAGGCCACCGCCCGGGTGAAGTCGACGAACGTGCACACCGGCCACGTCGTAGCGGGCCGGGTGGTGGCCTCAGCACCTCACTTGGTGACCGAGTAGGAGTGGGCTCCGGTTCCGGCCAGGGCGCCGCCGTCCACGATCAGGTAGTCGTCTCGGATCGGCCGGCCCACGAGCCAGGACTCCAGGATCTCGCGCGTGCCGGCCGCGTACCGGGCTTGCGCCGAGAGCGAGGAGCCGGAGATGTGCGGGGTCATGCCGTGGTGGGGCATGGTGCGCCAGGGGTGGTCGGCGGGGGCGGGCTGGGGGTACCAGACGTCGCCCGCGTAGCCCGCCAACCGGCCGCTCCTCAGGGCGCGTTCGACGGCGTCCCGGTCGACGATCTTCGCCCGGGCGGTGTTGATCAGGTACGCGCCGCGCTTCATCGTGGCCAGGAGTTCGTAGCCGAACAGGCCCTCGGTCTCCGGGTGCAGCGGCGCGTTGATGGTGACGACGTCGCAGTGCGGCACCATGTCGGCGGCGCTTTCGTGGAAGACCAGCCCCAGCTCGCGCTCGACGTCCTCGGGCAGGCGGTGGCGGTCGGTGTAGTGCAGCTCCACGTCGAAGGGTGCTAGCCGGCGCAGGACCGCGAGGCCGATGCGTCCGGCGGCCACCGTGCCGACGTGCATGCCCTCCAGGTCGTACGAACGGGCCACGCAGTCGGCGATGTTCCAGCCGCCGTCGAGCACCACCTGGTGGGAGGGCAGGTAGTTGCGGACGAGGGACAGCGTCATCATCACCACGTGTTCGGCGACGCTGATGCTGTTGCAGTACGTCACCTCGGCGACCGTCACACCGTGCGCGATCGCGGCGTCGAGGTCGACGTGGTCGGAGCCGATGCCCGCGGTGATGGCCAGTTTGAGGTTCTTGGCGGCGGCGACGCGCTCCGGGGTGAGGTACGCCGGCCAGAACGGCTGGGAGATGACGACGTCCGCGTCGGCCAGCTCACGGTCGAAGACGGAGCCGTCGCCGTCCTTGTCGGAGGTGACGACGAGGGTGTGGCCCGCCTTCTCCAGGAAGCTGCGCAGGCCGAGTTCGCCGGAGACGCTGCCCAGCAGGTGGCCGGGGGTGAAGTCGACGGCCTCGGGGGTGGGGGTGGTCTGGCCGCCGGGGTAGTGGTCGATGGCGGGGAGGTCGTCGCGCGCGTATGTGGTCGGGTATCCGTCGGTGGGGTCGTCGTACAGGACGCAGAGCACCTTGGCCATGTCGCGGCTCCTCAACTTGGCTCGGACTAGGTGCAGTTCACGATCCTCGCCGCCGTTCGACCTGGTCAAAGCGTTCCTCGCTATGCCCGTATAGGCGACGGCTATCACCCGTGTCTGTCGAGGTAGGTACGCGCCGGCGAGGACGGAGGGCTTCAGCAGTAGGGCGCTTGGTTGGTGAGAGAGGCTGCTACCCGCATCCATATGCCGAAGAGGCGGTACAGGGCGGGCAGTTCGCCTGTTGCCTGGTTGGTTCTGCTGTCTGTCGTGGTGACCCCGGGGATTCCTGCCAGGGTGGTTGCCACGGATGCCGACTGCCATCGCACGGACAGGGTGGACTGCTTCCTGGTGGCTGCGGCTGCTCGCGGCCGTGTCGAGAGTGCGGCGGCGACGGCCGCTTCGATGTCCTGCTGCGCCTGTGCCATGGGGCGGAGGTCTGCCGCGAAGCGACCGTGTGCGCGCTTCACGGTCACGGTGGTGATCGAGTCGTCCCACGCCACCGCTTCCGCGCAGGCGATGTCGTCACCGGTGAGCGCTACCAGCGGAACGCCGAGTGCTGCCGCTGTGGCCTGGGCGAGCCCGATTTCTCCTACGGGCCGGTCGTTGAGCCAGATGTCCTCGATCTCGTGGCCCATGAAGCTGTGGCTCAGCACGCCAGGGGTTCCCGCGCGGGAGTGATAGCCGACGCAGACCATGGCATCGTGCTCGGGTTCGAGGCTGGCCAGCATGCCCATGGTCTTGGGTTTGCCCCGCAGCAGGCGTGCCGCCGGATGCAGGGACTCCGGGCGGAGATTGCGCATCGGGCCGTGTGCGTCGTTGACGAGGATGTCGGTTGCCCCGGCTGCGAGCGCGCCCCGCACGGCGGCGTTGACGTCCTCGGCCATGAGCAGACGCCCGCGTTCGTAGTCCCGCCCGTCGGGTTGGACGTCGGCGGCGTCTACGAGTCCGGTCACGCCTTCCATGTCGGCACTGATGTAGATCCGCACGCGTGTACCTCTCGGCCTTCCGGTCAGTGATACGCGGGCTGGCCTGCCCGCGCTGCGCAGCTCTGAGGGCGCGAGTGTCGCCCTCAGTGAGACCTACTCGGCGTCACTCTGGGCGAGGTGTTCTCGCAGCCCGGCCGCGGCGGTGAAGAGGTGCCCTCGCATACCGACGGCCTCGGCCGCCCCGATGTTGTCCTGACGGTCGTCGACGAAAAGGACGCGATCCGGTGGCACACGCAGGGCACGTTGGCACCACCGGTAGGCCTCCGGGTCGGGTTTGGCCCGGCCGGTGTGACAGGACAGGGCGCATACCTCGAAGCGTTCGAGCCATGCGTGGTGTGCTTCGTAGTGGCCGGCCAACTCTTCGGGGATGTTGGACAGGAGCGCGATCCGCCGGTCCTGCGCGGCGAGTTCCTCGATGAGGTCGACCATCGTGTCGTCGACACCGCTCCAACTGGCGATGTCGGCCGCGACGAGGCGCTCGATCAGGTGGTCGTCGAAGTGGGTGCCCAGTGTCCTGGCCACCCTGCGCCAGTAGCCGGGGCCGTTCACCTGACCGCGGTCGTATGGCGGACGCAGGGTCCAGTAGGCGTCCCAGAAATCGGGCGCGGGTATGCCCGCCGTCCGGACGATCCGGTCCTTGCCCTCGGTGGACTGGTGGCGCGCGATGACGCCGAAGAGATCGAAGAGAAGCACGGTGCCGGTCATGAGGTCACACCTTCCGTACGGTCACGCCCGCCGCGCTCAGCCGGTCGGTCTGGTCGTCGGTGGCGGACTCGTCCGTGATGACGGCGTGCAAGGCGGAGGCCGGGGCGACGAAGCCGAGGGCGGTGCGTGAGAACTTGGCGGCTTCCGCGACCGCGATGATCCGGCGGGAGGAGGCGATCGCCGCACGTTTGACGGCGGCGTCGTCCAGGTCATAGGCGGTCAGGCCGTTGTCCGCGTCCAGTCCGCAGCAGCCGATGATCGCGGTGTCGAAACGCAGGGCGGTCAGCGACGCCGTAGTGAGTGGGCCGGTCAACGCCAGCTCGCCCGGCCGTGGTCGGCCGCCGGGGACCAGCAGGGTCAGCTGCGGGGCTCCGGCCAGCGCGTTCACGGCGTGCAGGGACAGCGGCAGCACGGTCAGCCGTCGGTGTTCCAGGGCGCGGGCAACTTCCAGGCACGTGGTGCCGCTGTCGAGGACGACGGACTCGCCATCGGAGATCAGCCGGGCGGCCTCGGCGGCGATGCGCCGCTTGGCCTCCAGCCCGTCCTGGGCCCGCAGCGCGAAGGGCGGCTCCTCGCCGCGCAGCAGCAGGCTCCTGGCTCCCCCTCGATAGCGTTCGAGCACCCCCTGCGCGGCCAGGACTTCGAGGTCGCGACGGACGGTCATCTCCGAGGCGCCGGTGAGCCCGGCCAGTTCCGCGACGCCGATGCTGCCGGCTTCCCGTACGGCGTCGGTGATCTGCCTGAGTCGATCTGTACCAGCCATAGCCAGATTGAACATCAGTGCTGTTCGAAAGGCAATCTTTCGAAAGAGAATTACGTTCGATATGTTCGATCCATGGAACAAGACCTGCGGGCCGGCCGGCTGGCCACCTTCGCCTACTTCTCTCTGAACGGCTTCCTCATGGGGATGTGGGTCGTCCACATCCCCGGCATCGAGCACCGAGCGGGAATCAGCCATGCGGTGCTCGGCTGGCTCCTGCTGCTCCTCGGTGCGGGAGCATTCGCCGGTATGCAGGCCGTCGGCCCCCTCACCGACCGCTTCGGGGCCCGCACCGTCGTCCCGGTGAGCGCGGCGCTGTGCAGCGCGGCCGTGGTCCTGCCCGGCCTGGCGACGAGCGTCTGGACGCTGGGGGCCGCTCTCCTGGCACTCGGCGTCGGCAACGGCTGCCTGGACGTCAGCATGAACGCCCATGCCGTCCAGGTCGAGCGCGGTTACCGGCGGCCCGTCATGTCCGCCTTCCACGCCGCCTTCTCCATCGGCGGTGTTCTCGCCGCGCTGGCGGGATCCCGCACGCTCAGCATGGGCTGGAGCCCCGCGGTGACTCTCGGCGTGGTGGCGCTCGGCGGCCTGGCCGTCGCCGCGCTCGCGGCCCCGGCACTGCTGCGCCACGACGCCACCCGTGCCTTGGATGACCTCGCCCCTGCCACGAAGTCCCGGCACAGGGCACCCCGGCGCATCTGGATGCTGGCGACCCTGGCACTGATGATCATGCTCTGCGAAGGCGTGGCGAACGACTGGAGCACCCTCCATCTGCGCCAGGTCCTCGACGCAACCGCCGCCACCGCCGCCCTCGCCTACGGAGCCTTCGCCACCGCCATGACGGTCGGACGACTGCTCGCCGACCGGGCCGCCGCGCGCCTCGGCCCCGTGGCCATCCTCCGCTACGGCGCGTCCGTCGCCGCATTCGGCCTGACCGCGGCGGCGCTCTCGCCCTGGATTCCCCTGGCCCTGGCCGGCTGGGCCGTGTTCGGGGCAGGACTGTCCGGCTGCGTTCCCCAACTCCTCAGCGCCGCAGGCCATTCCGACCAGAACGCCGCCGGCGTCAACGTCTCCCGCGTCGCCGGACTCGGCTACCTCGGCATGCTCGCCGGTCCCGCCGTCATCGGCCCGCTGACCCACGTCGTACCGCTCAACCTCACCTTCTTCCTTCCTGTGGCGTGCTGTGTCGTCGCCGCCTGCCTCGCCGGTATCGTGCGGCCGGCCCGCCCGGCCCCCACTCGTGCGGAGGCCGAGGCGGTATGACCCACGCCCAGGAGGTGAGCTCGCTCCGCCGATGGGCGCAGCACCCGCGTCAGGTCTGCCAGGCCACCCCATTCCCTGGAGGCGCCAGATCTGGCTCCTCTTGGTGTTCAGCGCGCTCGCAGGATCGCCACGTGCAGCCGTCGGCGGCGTCTTTCCACGGCACGTTCACCGAGGCCGAGTTGCCGCTGACCGTCAGAAGCCGGTCGGAGACGGTCACCGGTCCGCTCCGCGCACCGCCACCGTTGACCGCGTGGCGCGCCGGAGTTCATGGGCCTCGGCGAGGAGGAGGTAGCCGGCGGCGGTCCAGGTGTAGGCGCGGTCGCGCAGGCCCGTTCCGGTCAGGGCGTCGAAGTTCTCGGCGAAGCCGGAGATCTCGCACAGGGCGCGGAAACGGGCGCTGATCTCGTCCGCGAGACGGTGGTGGCCGGCGCGGCGCAGGCCGTCCTCGATGAGGACGGTGGAGGGTGCCCAGATCGGGCCGCGCCAGTAGCCGTCGGATCGGTAGTGGGGTGAGGTGGGCAGTTCGGTGGCCAGTCCGTACGGGGTGAGGTGGGTGTCGATCCTGGCGGCCAGGGCCTTGGCGACGTTCTCGGGCAGGTGCTCCCCCAGTACCATCGGCATCAGGTCCAGCAGACTGGACGTGCTCCAGGTCTCCCCGGTGTCGACGCCGCGTGCGACGAACCGTTCCCCCGTCCACAGTTGGTCGAGCATCGCGGCCTGCGTCACTTCGGCGGTACGGCTCCATCGGCCGGCCTCGCCGGTAAGGCCCAACTCGGCTGCCAGATAAGCGAGTTCGTGGAGTTGGAGGATGAGGAAGGCGGCCAGGTCGGCGGTGACGACCACGCGCTCGGGGTCGAAGGTCGTGGCGTTGTCCCAGCCGCTGTCGTTGCCGTGCTGGTAGTGGGGCAGGTCGCCATCCGGTGCGCGGCGCGCGGTGAGCCAGAAGTCGGTCCAGCGGCTCAATCGGCCGTATGTCTCGGCGAGTTGCGTCCGGCCGAGGGGATCGGGGAGCCGTCGGCGCAGGCGGGACAGGGTCCAGCCGTGGATGGGTGGTTTGACGAAGTTGTAGAGGACCTCGGAGTGGGTCACCGAGTCGGGCAGTGCCCCGCTCTCGTCCTGGTGGTCGAACGGCAGCGAGAACTGGTCCCAGGCCAGGTCGGGTGCTCCGGGCGCCAGGGCCAGGGCGTTGAAGCAGTGGTCCCAGCTCCAGACCTTGTCCATCCAGTGCTTGGACATCAGCACCGCGGGCCGCGTGACGAGAGATGCCGGGCGGACGGTCGCCGACCACAGGACGTACGCGGCGAGTTCGGCGGCCGGGGTGCCCGGCGAGCGCCAGGGGGCCACCGCGTCCACGAAGGCGGCGAAGTCCCGCTCCGCCGCCGCCACGACCTCGCTGAACCTGGCCGAGGAGGCGTAGGGACGCCGGGCACTGTCCAGCTCTTCGACGGCAGCTTCCCAGACCGCTCCGGCGTCCGCGCTGATCGTGAGTCCGCGGTCGCTGCTGCCGAGGGCCTGGCCACCGGCTTCTTCGACGGCTGCGCCGGACAGTACGGTGATCCGGTAGCGGCGCCCGGTCTCGTACGAGGTGAACACGTGCGCGCCGTCCGCCGGGTCACGGTAGAAGTACGTGCCCGTGAAGGGGGTCAGCGCCCGGTCCGCCGCGGTGATGCGCAGGCCCAGCCCCTCGCCGCGCAGGCGGACGGTGTCCGGTGATTCGTAGGTGAGGTCGATGCGCCCGCCGTCGCGGGCCCAGCTGAGCAGGCTGGGCGTCGACTCGACCCGGGTGTCGGCCCGGTCGCCCGTCGTGGCGTCGAGGGGGACGAAACGCAGGACGGCGTGCATGCCGTTCTGGTGCGACACGAGGTGCAGGTCCTCGGCGCGGGTCCGCTCGGCGAGCACGGGAGAGACGCCGAACCAGGAGCCGTGTGTACTGAACGGAATGTCATGGATGGAGAAGGCCGGGCCGGATCGGGCGGCGGTCATCAGGCGATACTCATTTCTTGGGCAGAGGCCGGCAGCCGGCGAGGGGCAGCGCCGAGGTCGGCTCGGGGTCAGTCCTTCACCGCTCCGGCGGTGACGCCGGCGGCCACGTAGCGCTGGGCGAGGACGAGGATGACCGCGGCGGGCAGGGAGGCCACGACGGCGGTGGCCATGATGGCGTTCCACTCCTGGTTGTTGTTGCCGATGTAGTGGTAGATGCCGAGGGTGATCGGCTCGTGGGCACCACCGCCCGCGAGGGTGCTGGCGAAGACGAAGTCGGACCAGGACCAGAGGAACGCGAACAGCGACACGGTGACGACGGCATTGCGGCTCATGGGCAGCACGATCGACCCGAACGTGCGCAGGGGCCCGGCCCCGTCCGTCTTGGCGGCCTGGAGCAGTTCCTCCGGGATGCCGGACATGAACGCGGTGAAGATGAGTACGGCGAAGGGGACGGCCAGGGTTGAGTCCGCCACGATCAGGCCCGGTACCGACTGGAGCAGCCCGAGGCTGAGGTAGATGGCGTAGAAGCCCATCGCCATGATGATGCCGGGGATCATCTGGGCGACCAGGAAGAGGAAGCTGAGCACACCGCCGCCGCGCGGGCGCAGTTTGGCGAGCGCGTAGCCGGCGGGCGCGGCCAGCAGCACGGTCAGGGCCACGGTGCCCAGACCGATGACGAGACTGGTGCCGAGGTAGGGCAACTGCTGGTCGAAGACGGCACGGTAGCCCTCGAGAGTGCCTTGGACGGGGAACAGGTCGGGCGGGCTCTTGCGCATGTCCTGGTCGCGGGTGAAGGACACGTTGAGCATCCAGTACACCGGGAAGAGCATGACCGCGGTGAGCGCCAGGCCGAGGGCCGTCTTCCACCCCGTACGGCGGCGCCGGTGCAGGGAGTTCATGCCAGTGCCTGCTTTCTCTGGACCCTCAGATACACCAGGCCGAAGACCAGGGCGGCGACGACGAGCAGGTTCCCGACAGCCGCACCGGGGCCGAAGGCGGGCAGCAGATTGCCGAAGCCGAGTCGGTACGACCAGGTGGCGAAGGTGGTGGACGAATCCGCCGGGCCGCCCTTGGTCATGATCCAGATGATGTCGAAGACCTTGAGCGTGTAGACCAGACCCAGCAGCAGGGTGATGGCGGACACCGGACGCAGCAGGGGGAAGGTGATGCTCCTGAAGCGCCGCCACGCGCTCGCGCCGTCGAGGGCGGCGGCCTCGTACAGGCTGCCGGGGATCGACTGCAGACCGCTGTAGAGCACGACCAGGTTGAACGGGACACCGATCCAGATGTTGGCGATCATCACCGAGGTCAGCGACCAGGACGGCGAGGTCAGCCAGTTCACCGGATCGGCTCCGACCGCGCCCAGCACGGCGTTGACGAGACCCGAGTCGCTGTTCAGCATCCACGACCAGGTGGAGGCCGACACGATGAGCGGCAGCAGCCACGGGACGAGGAACAGGGCGCGCAGGGTCGCCGAGAGCCGGAAGTGCTGGTTGAAGAAGACCGCGAGGGCCAGGCCGATGGCGTACTGGAAGAAGAGACAGACCGTGGTGAACACGATCGTGTGCACCAGCGCGGGGGCGAAGGTCGGGTCGTCGAAGACGGTCCGGTAGTTGGCGAGGCCGGTGAACGGCGCGTCGCCCTGGACGAAGGAGCGGACCGTGTAGTTGCGCAGACTCAGATCGAGGTTGCGGTAGAGCGGATAGGCGTAGAACAGGCCGAGGTAGAGGGTGACCGGGGCGAGGAAGGCCCACGCGGCCCACTGCTGCGAACCGGGGCGGCGGCGGGGGAAGGCGGGACGGGGCGGGAGCGGGGCCGCGTCGGCCGCCCCCTTCCGGTCGGCCCCGGGGTGATGTCGGGGCGGGTGTGTCGTCTGCTTCATCGGCCGCACATCACTTGACCGCGCTCTGCGCCGAAGTGAGCGCGTCCTTGGGGGACTTGGCCCCGCTGAGGGCGGTCTGGACCGCCTTCCACATCTGTTCGGAGATCTTGGGGTACTTGGTGCCGAGGTCGTCGCTGGTACGGCCCTTGGCCGCACCGACCGCATCGACCCAGGGCTTCAGCTTGGCGTCGGACGCCACCTGCTTGTCCTGCACCTCGGTGGTGGGGGCCACGTAGGAGAGTGTGGTGTCGGTGGCGTAGAGGTTCTCGGTGCTGGTCAGGCAGGCCACGAGCTTCTGTGCGGTGGTGTAGCGGCCGGTGTCGCCCTGGACGGGAACGGTGACGAACTCCCCGCCCGTGGGGGCCGCGGCGTTACCCCCGCCGGCGGCGGGTATGGGCAGGACGCCGTAGTCGAAGCCCGCCTTCTCGGCATTGGCGAGCTGCCAGGTGCCGTTCTCGGCGAAGGCGTAGTCGCCGCTCGCGAACTCCTGCCAGCTGGTCGTCTGGGTGTTGTTGATGACCGAGTTGGGCGCGTACCCCCTCTCCAGCCAGTCGGTCCACAGCGCCAGCGCCGACACGCCCTGGGCGGAGTCGAGTTCGGTGAGCTTCGCACCCGAACCCCAGAACCACGGAAGGAACTGGAAGCTGCCCTCCTCCGTCCCGATCGCCGAGAACGTGATGCCCTTCTTGCCCGCCTTCTTCGCCTTCTCCAGTGCTGCCGTCAGCGACGGCCAGTCCTTGATCGAGGCGATATCGACACCAGCGGCCTTCAGGACCTCCTTGTTGTAGTAGAGCGCGAGGGTATTGGCGCCGATCGGGGTGCCGTACGTCTTCCCGCTCGACTGGCCGGCCGCGAGCAGGTTGGGGCTCACCTTCGAGACGTCCACCTTGTTCTCGTCGGTCGTGGTGAGTACGCCGGCCTCCGCCAGCGTGGAGACGACCGGGTTGTCGACGATGAGCACGTCCGGGGAGTTGTCCTGCTGGGCCGCCAGGAGCACCTTGTTCGTCAGGTCGCCGGTGTCGAAGGCGGTCCGTTTGATCTTCACGCCCGCCTTGGTGCCGCAGCCGTCGAGCAGCTTCACCCACGCCGAGTCCTTGGCGAACTGCGGGTACGGGTCCCAGATGGTGTAGGTGCCGCTGTCGTCGCCCTGTGTGCTCGTGCTGCCGCCGGACGAGCAGGCGGTGATGGAGGTGGTGAGGGCGACGACGGTCAGGGCGACGGCGGTGAGCCGCCGTCCGGTGGATCTGTTCATGGCGCTTTCCTTAAAGATGTGGGCACGGCACACCGAGGAGAGGGCATGCCGAAGAAGGCCTCGGGAGGACTGCCGGCCGAGCGTGGCCGGTGAATGAAAGGTGCTTACCTACGACGGCTGTCGAGCGCGGGGACGAGAAGGACGGCTCTCAGTGGTTGAGGTCGGTGTCGGAGGCCGGATGCCGGTAGGCGGGTGCGGTGCTGGAGCGGAGCGAGATGGGCGGCGCGAGCAGGTGGTGGCGCGGTGCAGCGTCGGGGTGATCGAGCCGCTCGACGAGCAGTTCGACGGCGAGGCGCCCCATCTGCTCCGCCGGCACGTCGGCCGCCGTGAGCTGCGGGGTCACCGTCTCCGCCCACCGGCCCGCCACCACTCCCGTGATGGAGAAATCACGCGGCACATGGAGGCCCGCCACGGCCAGACCCCGGTACAGACCACCCAGAGCGGCCTCGTTCAGGGTGACCAGCGCCGTGGCGGCCGGATCGTCGTGCAGGATCCGCTCCACGCACGCCTGGCCGGAGGCGGCGTCGTCACCGCAGCAGTACGTCCGCACGGTGAGCCCGCGCTCGGCCGCCGCCTTGGTGAAGCCGTCGAGGCCTCGGTGCGCCGACTCGTAGCCGGCGCGCAGCAGGTGCTCGGGCCGGTTCACGAAGGCGATCCTGCGATGACCCAGGTCCGCGAGGTGGTGAACGCAGGCGGCGGTCAGCGCGGTGTGATCCAGCCCGACCCACCAGTCTCCGTCCGGCTGCGCGGTGCGACCGATGCAGACGGCGGGGAAGTTCTCGGCGACGAGGTGGTCGATCCGGTCGTCCTGGAGCCTGATCTCCATGAGGATCGCGCCGTCGACCCGCCGCTCGGCCAGCAGCCGCTGGAAGGAGCGGTCGCTGTCCACGCCGCTCGGGGAGAGCAGCACGTCGTAGTCGTAGGCCGCGGCGGCCTCCACCACGCTGCCGATGAAGTCGAGTTGCATGCCGGTGTAGTGGTTGCCGGCCGGCGGAAAGACCAGGCCGAGGGTGCTGGTCCGGCCGTTGGCCAGGGCACGGGCGCTGGCGTTCGGGCGGTATCCCAGTTCGTCGATGACCCGCTGGATCTTCTGCCGGGTCTCGTCGGACACCGGGCGCTTGCCGCTCAGCGCGTACGACACGGTGCTCCGCGAGACACCGGCCCGCTTGGCGATCTCACCGATGTTCACGGCACTCCTTCGTCGAACCGGTTCCGAAGCGAGCCGGGTGTCGAACCGGTTCGCTGCCAGGGAAGCTAGGAGCGGTCGAGCCCGCTGTCAACACCTTGCGCAGACTTCCTGGAACCGCCGTTCAATCCATGTCAGAAGTATTGCTGGCTCTTTTCGGGGAGTGCTAGCTTCCGGCGAACCGGTTCGAGTGAGCCGCACCAACCCCAGCTTCCCCCCGGCATCGGGCCCAGAAATTCTGGGTCCGCACACCTCTATCTGCATCGAACCGGTTCGACTCACGACTCACGGGACAGACCACCTCACTGGAGACCTCAGTGCGACGCACACCCAGCAGAAAGAGAGCGGGCGCCGGCGCCACCGCCGTCACAGCCCTCGCCGCCCTCCTGGCCGTACCCACCGCCGGCACGGCCGGCGCGGCGGAACCCGAGCAACTGACCATCGACCTCGCCACCGACACCGGCGCCTTCCACGGCGGCGCCTCCGGCTCGCTGTACGGCGTCTACGGCGACGGTGTGCCCAGCCGCAACGTCCTCGAAGGCATGCACGTCCGCACGGTGTCGACGAAGGCCCAGGACGGTCCGCAGCATCCGGGCGCGGACGCCCTGGAGATGCTGCCGCCCTTCGTGGACTCCGGCGGCAAGGACGTCTACCTCTACATGACCGACATCTACCGCGGCTTCCCGTACCAGTGGCCGGGCGCGGACGGTCCGGCGCGGCTGGCCGACTTCAAGGAGAAGATCAGGAAACAGGTCCAGCAGGTGCTGACCATGGGCGACTACCAGGACAACGTCGTCTACGTCCCCTTCAACGAGCCCGAGGGGAACATGTTCGGCACGGGCGAGTGGAGCTACAACAAGATCTCCTGGCTGAACGACCCGCAGTACTTCCTCGCCGCGTGGAAGGAGGTCTACCACCTGATCAAGAGCCTGGACCCGGACGCCCGCATCGCCGGCCCCAACACCAGCGTGCTCTACGACCAGGTCAAGGGCTTCCTGCAGTACGCCAAGGCCAACGACGTCGTCCCGGACGTGATGACCTGGCACGAGCTGTCCAGCCCCGCCGCGGTCCGCACGAACGTGGCGAAGTACCGGCAGATGGAGAAGGACGTCGGGATCGACCCGCTGCCGATCAACGTCAACGAGTACGGCCACAACTACCACCTCTCCGTGCCCGGCCAGGTCGTGCAGTGGGTCTCCGCCATCGAGGAGTCCAAGATCGACGCCGATCTGGCGTACTGGAACATCGACGGCAATCTCAACGACTCGGCCGTGGAGGCCAACAAGGGCAACGGCCAGTGGTGGCTGTTCAACGCCTACGGCCAGATGTCCGGGCACACCGTCCAGGTGACCGCCCCGCACCCCAACCAGCAGTACACCCTCCAGGGCGTGGCCACCCTCGACGAGGACAAGAAGCAGTCCCGGGCGATCTTCGGCGGCAAGAGCGGTGACGCGGACGTCGTCTTCAAGAACATCGACTCCGAGCTGTTCGGTACGACCGTGCACGCCACCGTGCAGGAGATCCCCTGGACCGGACAGGTCGGCGACTCGCCCCAGCCACTGCGCCTGGCCGACCGGAAACTCGCGGTCGGGGCGGACGGCACCGTGACGCTGCCGATGACCGGCATGAACGAGATGTCCGCCTACCAGGTCATCCTCGCCCCCGGCGGGAACGGCGGCACACCGGCCGAACCCTCCGTCGGCTGGCGCAAGACGTACGAGGCGGAGAACGCCACCTACACCGGCGGCGGCTACTCCAAGAACGGCCCCGAAGGATCGCCCTCCCAGGTCGGGAAGTTCGCGACGTCGGGCACCTACAACGTCGGCGGCCTGCGCACCGGTTCCGACGGCGTCCTCGCCTTCGACGTCGAGGTCCCGCAGGACGGGACGTACGACCTGAGTGTGTTCGCCAACTCCTTCAACCTGTACGACCTGGTGAAGGAGCAGGGACCAACCAACGTCTTCCTGCGCGTCGACGGCAAGGACCCGCAGGAACTGCGGCTGCCGCTCGGCTACAAGTGGGTGGTCTGGGGCCACACCGACACCACGGTGAAGCTCACGGCCGGCAAGCACCGCATCACGCTCGCCGCGAAGGACCCGGACCTGGGTGTCACCAAGGGCGACGCCATCATCGACAAGATCGACCTCGCCCTGCGCGATGAGCACGTGACCGCACCCGCGATCTACGAGGCCGAGTACGCCACCCTCACGGGAACCCGGCCGCGCTACACGGACGCCGGTACCTCGGGCCCCGGCACGGTGCCCCTGGGCAAGGGCGACTCCGCGACCTTCTGGGTCCACGCCCGCACCGACGGCGAATCGACCGTCTCCGTCGACCACTTGGGCGGCGGACGGGCGGGCCTCTCCCTCAACGGCGAGAAGCTCGACGTACCCGCGGTCGGAGGCGGCAAGAAGGGCCAGGACGGCGTCCGGGTGTTCCTGTCCGGCGGCATCAACAAGATCACCGTCACCGGAGCCTCGGGCGAACTGGCCCTCGACCGGCTGCGGGTGACTCCGTCCCACGGCGCCCTGGTGCCGACGGTCTACCAGGCGGAGGACGGCCATCTGAGCGGCGCCGCCAAGGTGACCGACGCCTACATCTTCGCGTCCGGCGGCAAGGCGGTCACCGACATCGGTGACGGCAAGGACAACGCCCTCGCCTTCGACGTCATCGCCGCTCGGCCCGGGCGGCACGCGGTGACCATCCGCTACTCCAACGCCGAACAGGCCCCGGCCACCCACTACAACCCCGACCCGATCGCCCGCCACGCCGACCTCTCCGTGAACGGCGGACCGGCTCGCCGGGTGCTGTTCCCGACCACCTTCAACTTCAACAACTTCTGGGAGCTGACCGTCCCCGTCACTCTCAAGAAGGGCACGAACCGGCTCACCTTCACCGCGCAGGAGCTGCCGGACTTCAACGGTGACACCTACAACCAGTACGACCAGCGCTCCCCGTACGCCCCGGTCATCGACCGGATCGCCGTCACCCCGCTCGCGCAGAAGTAGCCCCGACATCAGGGAGAGCCGCTCATGAACCTGCGTACAGCACGCCTGTCGTCCAGAACCGCCGTCCTGTTGACAGCCCTGACGGCGAGTCTGCTGCCGGCCACCACGTCCCATGCCGCCGACACGAGCGTCACGGTGGACTTCGCAACCGCCGGTGGCGCCCCCGGCTACCGCGCCTCCGGAATCATCTACGGGATGTCCCCGAACGGCTCGCTGCCCCAGGACCACTTCTTCAGGGACATCAAGTGGCACTACATGAGAGCCGGTGGCGCGCAGCTCAACAACGGCGGCTACGCCACCAGCCTCGCCGCCTACCAGACCCGCTGGAACACCACCCTGGCCCAGTACAAGCGCACCGTCGCCCTCGGCGGCACCTTCGTCCTGCTCCCCCACGACCTGTGGGGCGCCGACGGCACCACCAGCCAGGGCTGGCCGGGCGACAACGGTGACTGGACACAGTTCGACAACTTCGTCACCCAGCTCATCGGCGACGTACGCGCCAACAACATGACCGTCCAGTGGGACCTGTGGAACGAGCCCGACGGCATCAACTTCTGGGGCGCCTCACGGACCCAGTACCTGCAGATGTGGTCACGCTTCCACGCCCGTGTGCGGGCCGCGTTCCCGAACCAGCTCATCGTCGGGCCCAGTCTCGCGAGCCGGCCGAACGCCTCCAACGCCTGGTGGACGACGTTCCTCAGCCACGCCAAGAGCGACAACGTGGCTCCGGACATCTGGAGCTGGCACGATCTGCCGGGCGACCCGGTCACCGACGTCGGACGAGCCAACTCGACGCTCGCCGCAGCGGGGTTGACCAACTCCCGGCCGTACCAGATCAACGAATACGGTGCCCCGTCCGAGCAGACCCCCGGCGGCGGCGCCTGGTACATCGGCCGTCTGGAGCGGGCCGGTGCCGACGGCCTGCGCGCCAACTGGGCCTCGGGCACGAACCTCCATGACTACGCGGCCAACCTGATCACGAAGAACAGCGCCGGCAGGTACCTGCCGCTCGGTGAGTGGTTCATATACCGCTACTACGGCTCCCAGAGCGGAAACATCGTCAACCTGATCCCCGGCACCGGCACCGACGGCCTGGCCACCAAGGACAACGCCGCCAAGAACGCCAAGGTCCTCCTCGGCAGCAACGGCAACACCGGCACGGTCACCGTCAACCTCACCGGCCTGAACACGACGTCGGTGGTGGAGAGCGGCAGGGTCCGTGCAGTAGTCCAGCGTGTCCCCCACAACAACGGGACCGCGGTGACCGGGCCCGAGACGATCTCCGACACCACCCTGGCGGTCAACGGCAACGCCGCCTCGCTGGCCCTCCCCTGGTCCAACGCCAATGACGGCTACACCGTCACCCTGTTGCCGCCGTCCAACACCGCCGTGTCCACGGTGGCCGTCAGCCAGAACAGCGGTCAGTGCCTGGACGACACCGACCTCAGCACCGCCAACGGCACGCAGTACCAGCAGTACGACTGCGAGGGCGGCTACCAGCAGATGCTCGACCTCAAGCCGGTCGCCGGCCGGGCGAACACGTACACCGTCGTCAACCAGCACAGCGGCAAGTGCCTGGACATAGCCGGCGTCTCCTCCGCCGACGGCGCCGCCGTCACCCAGTACACCTGCAACGGCCAGACCAACCAGATGTTCACCCTCAATCCCGTCTCCGCGCTCGGCAACAGCCACGACTACCAGCTGGTCGCCGTACACAGCGGCAAGTGCGTCGACGTCTCCAACGTCTCCACCCAGCCCCGGGCCCTGGTCCACCAGTGGACCTGCGACCCCGCCAGTGCCCTCGGCACCAAGAAGAACCAGATCTGGCGTCTTCAGGGCAAAGCCTGACGAGCCAACTCCCCTGCCGACGGCCTCGGTTCGCATTCCTCCTGTGCGCCGAGGCCGTCGGACCGCCCTTCCCCGGGTGAGCAGCCGTCAGGGTTCCTTCGGGCCTTACAGGTCGATGTCGTGGACCGGGATGTCCGGGGTGGCGGCGACCACACGCAGCAGCCGTGCGAAGCGGGTGCAGAGGGACTCGACGGTGGTCCGGTCGAACAGCTCGGTCCGGTACTCGACGACGCCGTCGAGGCCGTGGCAGGTGCCGTCGGCGTCTCGGCGCTCGAACAGGCCGAAGGTGAGGTCGAACCCGGCGGAGCCTCTGCCGACCAGGTCCACCGTGGCGGACACGCCCGGTAGCACCAGCCTTTCGGGGAGGGACGGTGTGAGAACCAGCATCACCTGGAACAAGGCCCGGCCGAACACGGCCTGGCCGGTCGCCGCCCGCCGTGGTGCCTGCGCCTCCACGACCAGGTCGAAGGGCACATCCTGGTGGGCGAAGGCCCCCAGATCGGCTTCCGTGACCCGGCCGAGCAGCTCACGGAAGGTCGGCTCTCCCGAGGTGTCGGTGCGCAGGACGAGCGTGTTCACGAAGAAGCCGACGAGGCCGTCGAGTTCCGCGTCCGCGCGGTCGGACACCGCCGTGCCGATCGGGATGTCCGTACCCGCGCCGAGGCGGGTGAGCAGCGCGGCCAGTCCGGCGTGTGCCACCAGGAAGAGGCTGGCCTGCTCGTCCGCGGCCAGCTCCAGGAGCTGCCCATGTACGTCTGCGGGGACGGTGAAAGCCACCGTGTCGCCGGCGCTGTGGACCGGGCGCCCGGACGGCGCCTGCTCCGTACGGTCCGCGGGTAGCGGGATGCGTTCCGGCAGACCGGTCAAGGTCTTGTTCCAGTAGGCGAGTTGACCGGATCGCAGGGCGCTGGGCTCGTCGTCCGTGCCGAGCAGTTCACGCTGCCACAGGGTGAAGTCGGCGTACTGGATGGGCAACGGCGACCAGTCCGGGGCGTCACCGCTGACACGGGCCCGGTACGCGGTGCCGAGGTCGTCCAGCAACCGCGGCAGCGAGGCGCGGTCGCAGGCGATGTGGTGGAGCAGCAGGAGCAACGTCTGCCCGTGTGAGGTCTCGGTGGTGAAGAGGACCGCACGCAGGGGGAGTTCGCTTTCCAGGCGGAAGGGGCGGCCGGCCGCGGCGTTCAACGCCTCCGGCAGCTGGTCCGGGGCGACGGGTTCGACCGTGAGTGCCGGGCGCGCGGCCGTGACCGGCAGGATGTGCTGGACCGCCTGGCCGTCCCGCTGCTGGACGAGGGTACGCAGGGTTTCGTGCCGGGCCGTGAGGTCGCCCAGGGCGGCACGGAGCGCCTCCTGGTCCAACTCGCCGTCCGCGCGCAGCACCAGGGGAACGTTGTAGGTGCTGTCGGGGCCGGCGAGCCTGTGCAGGAACCAGAAGCGCCGTTGGCCGAAGGAGAGCGGGACCGGCTCGGCACCGCGGTCCTCGGCCGACGGGAGCCGAGGGACGGGCGGGGCCTCCGGCACCAAGGAGGTGTCGCCGGGATGAGTCGTCTCGCCCAGATGAGCGGCGAGCCCCGCGACGGTCGGGTGGGCGAAGACGTCCCGGACGTCCAGCTCCGCCCGGGCGCCGAGGCCGGCTCGGCGCACCATGGTGACCAGCCGTGTCGCCCGCAGGCTGTCGCCCCCGAGGTCGAAGAAGTCGTCGTCGGCGCCCACCTGTTCCACGGCGAGCAGGTCGGCGTACAGCCCGGCCAGTTCGGCTTCCAGCGGCGTGTCCGGGGCGCGTGACGGTGTGTGCGCGCGGGCGTGGGGGGCGGGGAGCGCCGCCCGGTCCAGCTTCCCGTTGGGGGTGAGCGGCAGCCTGTCGAGCGGGACGAACAGGGACGGGACGAGATGCGCCGGAAGCCGCGTGCGAAGCCATTCCCGCAGCCGAGCAAGAGCCGGTCCGGGATCGTCCGCCGCCGCCTCGCGGGTGGGGACGACGTAGGCCACCAACCGTGCGGCCCCGTCAGCTCCCTGACCGCCGTCCGCCTTCGTGCGGGCCGGACCGTGCGGAGCACCGGAAGCCGCCAGCACTGCCCCGCCCGCCACGCCGGGGGCGGCCAGCAGCGCCGCCTCGACCTCGGCCGGTTCGATCCGGAAGCCGCGGATCTTGACCTGGTCGTCCGCCCTGCCGAGGTACTCCACCGAGCCGTCCTGACGGGCGCATACAAGGTCGCCCGAGCGGTACAGCCGGGACCCGGCGGGGCCGAAGGGGTCGGCCACGAAGCGCTGCGCCGTCAACGCGGAACGGTGCAGATAGCCCCTGGCCACACCGGAACCCGCGACATACAGCTCACCGGCCACCCCGGGCGGCACCGGGCGCAGCCGGCAGTCCAGCACATACAGCCGGGTGCCGGCGATGGCCATGCCGATCGGGACGGCCCGCGCCGTGCCGTGGTCGCGGTCCAGGTCGAGCCGGGTCGACAGGACCGCGGTCTCGGTGATGCCGTACATGTTGACCAGGACGGGCGCGGAGTCCTGGTGCCGTCCGTACCAGGAACGCACGACGGCTGGGGAGAGTGCCTCACCACAGAAGATGACCCAGCGCAGAGCCAATTCCCGCCCCCGCTCCGGCTCTTCGGCGTCGGCCTGATCCAGCGACCGGAAGGCGGAGGGCGTCTGATTGAGCACCGTCACACGCTCCCGCACCAGCAGGTCGAGAAAGGCGGCAGGAGAGCGGCTCACCTCGCGGGGGACGACCACCAGTCGGCCGCCGTGCGCGAGAGCGCCCCACATCTCCCACACGGAGAAGTCGAAGGCACAGGAGTGGAACATCGTCCAGGTGTCGTCGGGGCCGAAGCCGAACTCGGCGGCCCCCTCCTGCAGCAGTGCCACCGGACCGCGGTGCGGGACCACGACGCCCTTGGGGCGGCCGGTGGATCCCGAGGTGTAGATGACGTATGCGGCATGGTCGGGCGTCAGCGGGCCCGTACGGTCCGCGTCGGTCAGGTTGGCGTCGCTGTCCGTCGAGTCGGCGTCGCTCGTCG
The DNA here is from genome assembly GCF_900103585.1 of Streptomyces sp. cf386. Taxonomy (GTDB): domain Bacteria; phylum Actinomycetota; class Actinomycetes; order Streptomycetales; family Streptomycetaceae; genus Streptomyces. The sequence continues at coordinate 249,077 of NZ_FNHV01000013.1, read as the reverse complement.
CCGACTCGGTCGCGGCAGCTCCCGTCGGGTCCGTCTCGGAGAGAACGCACACCGGCTGGGCGTCGGCGAGGATCCGCTCCGTGTGCTCCGGCGGCCATCCCGTGTCGAGCGGGAGGTAGGCCGCGCCGGTCTTGGACACGGCCAGGATCGCGGTTACCACGTCCTCGGAGCGAGGGAGCAGGACGGCGACGGTGCGTTCGGGTCCCGCGCCGCGCCGGATCAGCGTCCTGGCCAGCCGATTGGCGCGCGCGTTGAGCTCGGCATAGGTGAGCTGCCGGTCGCCGTGGCCGACCGCCGGGGCGTGCGGAGTCAGTGCGGCCCAGTGTTCGAACAGCTCGGGGAGCGTACGGGGCGAGGGGGGTTCGGGTGTGCCGATACCCGGTACGAGCAGCCTGCGCTCTTCCGGTGCCAGCAGATCCAGCTCGCCGACGGGGCGTCGGGGTTCGTCGATCAGCTGGTCGAGCAGGCGTACGCAGCGGTCGGCCTCGGCGGCGACCTCCTCGGGCTCGTATCGCCCGGCCTCGGCGTGCGCCTCCAGCATCAGGCCGGCCCGGCCGCGTTCCGGCCTGATCATGACGGAGAGGTCCTCCACCACGCCGGTGTTGAGCTGTCTGAGGGTCATCGGCCGCCCGGCGAAACTGCGGCCGAAGCTGAAGGGGACGATGTTCGCGGTCAGTTGGTACGGCGCGTGCGCGGACCCGGTGAAGCCGAGGTCACGGCGGAGGTCCTCGTACCGATAGCGCTGGTGGTCGAGGGCGAGGGTGGTCGCCTCGCCGACGGTCCGGATCAGTTCGGCGGCCGGCCGGCGCAGGTCGACCGGTACCCGCAGCGGGAGCACGTTGGACGCCGCACCGGCCACGGCGCCCGCCGTCTTCGAGGTGCGGCCCGCGACCGGGAACCCCACGACGACCTCATCGCCCCCGCCGCTGTGGACATGGTCCAGCAGGACCGCGGAGGCGGTCGCCACCACCGTCCAGGGGACGTCGAGTTCGCGGGCGCGGGCGCGGAGGGCGGCCACCCGGTCCTCGGGTATCCGCGACGCACAGCGCACCGGGGCCCCGCCCGTCCGGCCGATGCCCGTCCGGCCGGGTGTGTCCGGGCCAGGTGCGGCGGGCCGGGACATACCCGGCCGGACGGCTCCCGGCCAACCGGCCATCTTCGCCGTCCAGAACTCGCGGTCGGCTTCGAAGTCGGGCGTGGAGCGGTAGGCCCGCTCGGCGTCGAGCAGGGTGTCCAACGGCACCTGGTGGCCGGGCCGCGGGGACTCGCCGCGCTCCAACGCCGCGTAGATCTCGCCGAGCCGTCGGGCGAACAGCGCCAGGCCGAAACCGTCCACCACCAGGTGGTGGACGAGGAGGTACCAGCAGATCCGGTCCTCGGAGAGGCGCAGGAACGCGGTCCTGAAGGCCGGGCCGTTCTCCAGGTCGAGCCGGCGGGGGATGTCCGCCCGCATCCAGTCCAGCGCGGCGGCCATCGGTGCGGGTTCCCGCTGGAGGTCGACGACCGGTATGTGCCAGGTGGGGAGGGGGCCGACCCACTGCCTCGGCTCCCCGGAGGCCGTGACGGTGAACCGGGACCTGAACGGCTCGGTCTCCGTCACGGCGAACCGGAAGGCCGCCTCGTACAGCTCCGGGTCGAGATCTCCGGCAATCTCGAACGCACTCGCCAGTTGGTACCGGACCGGAGGCGCCAGCTGCTGCGCCATCCAGATCCCCTGCTGCATCGTGGTGAGCGGCATCGACGGCTGATCCGCCGAGTGCACCTGCTCCGGCTCGTTCCTCACGGAGTGTTCACCGGCCCCTCCTGTGGTGCCTTTCCGGCCCACCGTTCGACGAGGACGCGGCCGACGTGGCCGAGCGCGGCGGGGCGTCCCATCTCCATGTGCGTGCAGTCGACCGGCAGGACCTCGAGCGACCCCTTGATCAGCGGGCGCCAGAGGTCGAGCGTGGTCTCGGACGAGTGCTCGTGCGAGGTGAACATCACGGTGTTCCCGCCGAACGGGCGAGGCTCGTGCAGGACGGTGAGCCGCGCGTTGTTGGTGATGATCCGGGCCAGCACGGCGATCTGCTGCTCGTCGAACACGGCCAGCGCTCCGTCCTGCGCACGGGTGATCTCCACGAACCGCGGATACGTCAGCGACTCGCCCGCCCACAGGGAGGGGTCGTAGCCGAAGAATTCCAGGAGCAGCCCGAGGACATCCCGGCCGGCGACCGACCCCGCCTCGGCCGAGGCCACGGCGTCGGCATCGGCGACGCCCGGGCCCGTGGGGTGGGCATCCAGGATCGCCAGCGTCTCCACCGACTCGCCGCTCTCCTCCAGTTGCACCGCCATCTCGTGGGCGACCACTCCCCCGAAGGACCAGCCGAGGAGGTGGTAGGGGCCCGTGGGCTGGACGGACCTGACATGGTCGACGTAGTCCGCCGCCATCTCCCGCATGGACGCCGGAAGAACATGGCCGCCGTCCAGGCCCCGGGCCTGCAGGCCGTACACCGGCCGCTCGGCGCCGAGCGGCGAGGTGAGTCCCGCGTAGCCCCAGGAGAAGCCCGCCGCCGCGTGCACGCAGAACAGCGGCGCCTTGTCGCCCGACTCCCGCAGCGGCAACAGGACTCCGGTGTTGCTCTCGGGTGCCTCCTGGGTGCCCCTTGGGGCCGGCGGTTCCTCGGAACCCTCCTCGGGCGCCACTTCGGTGGTGGTGCTCCCGCGCGCGACCCGGGCCAGCGCTCTGACCGTCTTGTGCTCGAGGATGTCCTGCGGTGTGAGGACAAGACCCACCCGACGCAGTCGGCTCAGCAGCTGGATCGACATCATGCTGTCGCCGCCGAGGTCGAAGAAGCTTGCGTCCGTGGCGACTTCGGGGAGCCGGAGCACCTCGCGGAACACCCGCGCCACGTGCTGCTCCCCCGCCGCGTACTCCTCCCGCGCTTCGCCGGCGGTCGACGGGCCGGCCTCCAGCGGCCGTACGCCCGTCGGCGGCTTCTCGCGGTCGAGCTTGCCGCTGCCCGTACGCGGCAGCGCGGAGGCGGCCTTCAGGTCGGCCGGGACCAGATGCGCCGGCAGCCGCTCGGCCGCCCAGTCCCGCAGCGCGTGACGGCCGGGGATGCGGGCGCCCACCGCGGGCACCAGGTAGGCCACGAGCCGGGGGTCGCCACTCGTCCCCTTCCGGACACAGGCCATGACCTCGGTGACAGCGGGGTGCCGGGCGATCACCGCCTCCACCTCGCCGAGTTCGATGCGGAAGCCGTTGACCTTGACCTGGGCATCGGCGCGGCCGAGGAAGTCGAGTTGCCCGTCGGGGCGCCGGCGGGCCAGATCACCGGTCCGGTACATCCGCTCGCCGGGCAGGCCGAAGGGGTCGGCGACGAAACGCTCCGCGGTCAGCCCGGGCCGACGCAGATATCCCCGGGCAAGGCCGTCTCCCGCCAGGTACAACTCGCCCTGGCGGTCGGCCTCCACCGGGCGCAGTGAGCTGTCGAGCACGTAGGCGCGTACGTGGCCCAGCGGCCGTCCGATGGGCGGTGCGCCCTCCGGCACAGGACCGTCGCCCGCCGAGCGGGTGGCATGGACGATGGCCGCGGTGGCGAAGACGGTGGCTTCGGTGGGCCCGTACATGTTGAGCACCCGGGTGCCGGGCATGATCTCCCGGATCCGCGCGGCGAAGGTCGCGGGGAGTGCCTCACCGGTCATCGCGAGCGTCTTGGCCGACACCTCGAGACCGCCGGTCCCCACCAGTTTGGAGAACACTGAAGGGATGGCGCACAGCAGACCGCCCGACCAGCGTGGCGGGTCGCCGTCGAGCAGCGACAGGAGACTGTCGACCACCTCGACGCTGCCGCCGCCCGCCAGCGCCGGGAAGATCTCGGCCACCGACACGTCGAAGCTGAAGGAGCTCGCCGCCAGCACGTGTGCCAACGACTCGGCGTCGAACTCGGCGGCCGCCCAGTCCACCAGCGCGACCGCACCGCGGTGCGGCACCACGACCCCCTTGGGCGTGCCGGTGGAGCCCGAGGTGTAGATGACGTACGCGGGGTGCGAGGGCCGCAGCGGCTCGGGGCGTTCGGCGTCGGACGGTGCCGTGGGTGAGAGGTGCTCCAACTCCCCTACGATCGCGGGGTCGTCGAGCCGGATGGTCGTGGTCGACCGGCTCGCGACGTCGGCGACGTACGAGTCGGTGGCAGCGTCGGTCAGCACACAGACGGGTTCCGCGTCCTCGACCATGAAGCGGAGCCGCTCGGCCGGGTATCCGGGGTCGAGCGGCAGGTACGCGGCGCCGGTCTTGAGCACCGCGAGCATCGCCACGAGTGTCCCGGCGCACCGTGGGAGCAGCAGACCGACGACGGACTCCGGCCCGGCACCCCGGTCGAGCAGGAGCCGGGCCAGCCGGTTGGCACGCTCGTGGAGTTCCGCGTAGGTGAGATGGTCGTCGGCGCCGATGACGGCGACCGCGTCGGAGTGGCTCCGGGCGGCGCTCTCCAGCAGGTCGGTGAGCGTTTCGCGGGGTGCTCCGGAGGCCGTGCCGCTCGTCCGGGAGTGAACGGCCGCCCACGCGTCCGCCGCCGGCAGGTCGAAGGTGCCCAGCGGGTGCCCCGGGTCGGCCACGGCCAGTGACAGCAGACGCCCGAAACGCCTGGCGTGCGCGTCGAGTTCGGCGGCGGAATAGCGATCCGCCGCACCACTGAAGACGACCCGCAGACGTTGGTCCACGGGGTCGTCGTCGAGTACGACGCATATGTCGTGGACCGGGTCGGGCACCAGGTCGTGGACCACCGCGGACAGTTCACCGAACCGCACGAGAGTCCCGGGGGTGCGGATGTCGGCGATCGGCCCGAACAGCCGGGGCCGATCGTCCTGTGCCCCGGCCTCGCGACACAACTCCCGGTGGCCCAGCCGCTGGTGCCTGACCGCCTCGCGCGATTCCCGGGCGGCGTCCTGTACGAGCTCGGCGAAGGTGGCGGCGGACCGTACCGTCAGCCGGAGCGGCACGATGTACTCGCTCGTATCCGGAACACGCCTGCTCACACGGCTCGGCCGACCGTCCACCGGCATGCCGATCACCACGTCCGTGGCGCCGCTCAGCCGGTGGGCGTAGGCCGCCACGGCGGCGCACAGCACCGCCCGGGCCGGCACACCGCCGTAGCGGGCGGTGGCACGGACGCGTTCGGTGTCGGTGGTGCCGAGCGTCACCGGGTGTGAGTTGACCGGTGCTCGCAGCACGTCGGCGTCCCGGGCGGGAGCGGACGCGAAGGTCACCGGCTCGGGGAGGTCGGCGAACCGCCGACGCCAGTGGTCGCGGTCCGCCTGCTGCGCGGGAGATCCGGGGTACCCGGGCGCTGCGGAGGCCGACTGGGCCCGGGTGGCCAGGGCGCCGTCAGCGGTCGAGCGGCCCTCGGCGAGCGCCGTGTACACCTCGGAGACCCGACGGGTGATCAGCGCACAGCCGAAGCGGTCGACAACGGCCCGGTGGTGTTGGTGGAACCAGTGGTGGCGGTCCGGGCCGAGCCGCAGCAACGCCTGGGTGGACCAGTGCTGCCCGGGCTCCTCGCCGCCCCGGGCGGGCTCTGCTCCCCGCTCCAGTGCCGCGCGTGTCCACGCGTCCGCCGCGCCCTGCGGTTCCGCCTCCGTGCTCAGGTCCACCACGGACAGCGGCGATCTGTCCGAGACCTCCGGGACGGACGGTCCGTCCGGTCCCTCGTCGGCGAAGCGCGCCCGCCCTGCGGTGGTCTCGGCCACGACCTGGGCGACCGCCTTGCTCAGCGTGGTGAGGTCCAGATCGCCGCGGATCTCCACGAGCTGGGCGACGTGGCTGCTGGGCGCGCCCTGGCGGTCAGCCACGGTCGGTTCCTCCCCGCGCGACGAGCTGCTGTGGCGAGTACTGGTAGAAGCCACTGCCCGACTTGCGTCCCACGTTGCCTTCGGCGACGAGACGGGCCAGCAGGGGGCAGGGCCGGAAGCGGTCCTCGCCGGTATGCCGGCGCAGCACCTCCAGTGAGTCGGCGATGGTGTCGAGACCGATGAGGTCGGCCGTGCGCAACGGCCCCATGGGGTGACCGAAGCAGTCCTGGAAGATGCGGTCCACGGTCTCGGCGTCGGCGGTTCCCTCGCCCAGCACGGCGGCCGCCTCGTTGAGCGTCAGCATCAGCACCCGGTTGGTGACGAAGCCGGGGGCGTCACGCACCACGAGGGCGTGCTTTCCGGCGCGGTCGAGGAATGTCTTCGTCCGCTCCAGGGTGAGACCGCTGGTCTCCGGCGCACAGATCACCTCGACGGCGTCCTTGAGCGGCGCCGGGTTCATGAAGTGGGTGCCGATGACCCGGTCGGGGCGGGCGGTGAAGGACCCGAGGCGACTGACCGGAATGCACGAGGTGTTGGACGCGAAGATCGCCTCGGCCCCGCAGATCCGGTCCAGCTGGCGGAGGATCCCCTCCTTGATGTCCTCGTCCTCCCGGGCGCACTCCACCACCAGAAGGGCGGCCGCCATGTCGGCGAGCTCCGCGGACCAGGTCACGAGGGACTCGGTGCGGGATGCGGTCGCGCCCGCCTGCGCCTGCCGGGACCTCCGGCGCAGCAGCGTGGCCGTCCTGATCCCGGCGCGGAGCCGAGCCGGCCCCGAGGCCAGCGCCCCGGGATCGTTGTCGACGACGACCACGGGGTGGCCGGCCTCGGCGAAGCACTGCGCCACACCGATCCCCATCGTGCCCGCGCCGACGATGCCCACCAGGGACCCGGCCGGAACGGTCCGCGCGGCGTGCTCGGCTTGCGCAGCGTGCTCGGTCTGCTCGGTCTGCTGAACGTCTTTCTGATCGCCCACTGTTGCAGGTCTCCTTCGTCGGCCGAGCCGCGTCAGTCGGTGTGTGCGGGCCGTGCCGTGGCCGGCTCCGCAGGTGTGCATGCGCCGGCCGTCGTGCGGATGGGCCACAGGCTGGACAGGGGTGCACCGGGGGCGCGGGTGGCCGCACGCAGCATCGCGATCACTCCTTCGACGAGGGCCCGGGCACTCGACCGGTCGAAGAGCTCGGTGCGGTAGTCCAACGAGATGGACACCTCGTCCCGCCCCGGCCCTTCGACGACCGACCAGGACAGGTCCACCTCGCTGCGGCCGGGTGGCAGCGTGAGCCGTCCCGCGTCCGTGTCGGGCCACCGCACGGGGGCCGCTTCCACCCCTCCCGCCGAGCCGGGTGTCGCCGGCAGCGCTTGGTAGGAGTACGCCACGTCGAACAGCGGTGCCCTGCCGGGCTCGTCGGGCAGCCCGGCCGCGCGCACGATGTCAGCGAGCGGCACATCCCGGTGCTGTTCCGCGCCGGTGACGGCGCTCCGCACCCGGTCGGTGAGCTGCTCGAAGGACGGGTCGTCGGCCACGTCCAGACGCAGCGGCAGGCTCCGCGCGAAGGCCCCCACCCGAGTGCGGGCCGCCGAGAGGGGAAGCGCCGTGCCGGTCAGCCCGATGAGCGCCTCGTCCGCCTCCGTGTGCAGGGCGAGCAGGGCGGTGAGGACCGCCAGCACGCTCTCCCTGGTCCCGGAACGCCCCACCGCCTGGGCGAGGTCGTCGGGAATCCGGGACCCGACGGTGGCGGTGGCGCGGGTGCCGTGCGCAGGCCGGGCCCGGTCCAGCGGCGGCGCGCCGTCGGCCAGTCCCGCCAGTGTCCTTCTCCAGTAGGCGAGTTGGTCCTCCCTCTGGGGGCCTGTCCCGGGCTCGGTGTGCTCGCCGGACAGCGCGGGAAGCTCGGGCAGCTCGGCCCGGCGTCCGTCCAGGCGGGCGCCGTACAAAGCGAGCAGGTCCCGGAAGAACACCTCCGGCTGCCCACCGTCGTAAGCCTGCCGATGGGTGGTCACCAGCAGGACGTGCCGGGCCGGGCCCGTCGTCGCGAGGAGTGCGTGGAGCCGGCGACCCGATGCCGGATCGAGGACGAGTGCGGCCTCGGCCTGCGCGATCTCCCTCGCCGCGAAGAGGGGCTCACTCTCGCCGGAGACATCCGCGGTGGTGAGGAAGCCGTCGCCGAGCAACGAGCCGTGCCCCACGGCTTCGACCGTCCTGGCACGCAACACCTCGTGCCGCTCCGCCAGTTCCTCCAGCGCCGCGCGCAGCGCGGGGAGCCGCACCTCGCCGCGCAGTTCGAGGCAGCTGACGACGGGGCTGGCGACCGGGACCACCGGCGCAGGCGGCGTCTCAGCTCGGTCCGCGACCGGTCCGGTCGCCGAGGGAGGACCGCCGGGGAGGTCGCTGTAGCTCGTGTCCTCGTTGTCCCCGACGGCGTGCAGCAGCTCCATGAACGCCTCGGACATGGCGGCGATCGTGTCGGCGTCGAAGAGCTGCGTCGCGTACTCCATCATGATCACGATCTCGTCCTGGTCCGCCAGCTCGCCGACGACCATCGAGAGGTCGAACTTGGCGGTGCCGGGGGGCAGCCCGGGGAAATGCGGGATGACCTCCGGGTCGTGCGCCGGTCCGGTGACGACCTCGCCGAAGGCGGCGGCCGGTGGCAGCGTCTGGTGCACGTACATCACGTCGAAGAGCGGGTTACGACTCGGATCACGGTCGATCTCGACCTCGCGCACGACCTTGTCGAACGGGATCTCCTGGTGGTCGAGGGCGCCGAGCACCACCCCGCGCACCTGGCGCAGCAGCTCGCGGAAGGTCGGGTCGCCCGACAGGTCCGAGCGCAGCGCGATGGTGTTGTTGAAGAAGCCGAGCAGGTTCCACAGTTCGGGCCGGCTGCGACCGATGGTCGAGGTGCCGACGACGATGTCCCGCTGGCCCGACCAGCGTGCGAGCAGCACTTTCAGCGCGGTGAGCAGCACCATGAACAGGGTGGCCGTCTCCTGGGCGCCCACCTCGCGCAGCCGCTGCACCAGTGCGCCCGGGATGGTGAACCCGTGGGTCGCACCCGCGAAGTCCATCCGGCCGGGACGCGGCCGGTCGGTGGGCAGCTCCAGCGCGGGCGGGTCGCTCAGCCGTTCGCGCCAGTAGCTCAGTTCACCGTCGAGGCGGGAGTCGGCCATCAGCTTGCGCTGCCAACGCGCGTAGTCCGCGTACTGCACCGGCAGCGGCTCGATGTCGGGGGCTCGGTTCTCCAGGCGGGCCGTGTAGAACTCCAGCAGGTCCCGCATCTGGATCTGCGGAGCCCAGCCGTCGTTCACCGCATGGTGCATGCACCAGCAGACGATGTGGTCGTCATCGCCGAGCCGCACGAGGGTGACGCGTACGAGCGGTTCGTCGGCGATGTCGAAGACCCAGCGCGTGGCGGCGGTGATGACCGCACCCGCCGCGGTGTCCGGGTCGTCCTCGCCCGAGACATCCAAGTACGTGAAGAAGTCGCCCAGTTCGGGCCTGATCACCAGCTCGGGCCTGCCGTCGGCCTCGACGAAGTTGGACCGCAGCACCTCGTGGCGCCGCGCCAGGTCCTCCCAGGCGAGCCTGAACCGTTCGACGTCCAGGGGACCGCGGTAGCGGGAGGCGCCGGGGAGGTTGTAGAGCGTGGTCGTCGGGTCGAGCTGGTGGTGGAACCACATGCGCTCCTGCCCGTACGACAGCACCGGCTCGCCGCCCGGGACGATCGGCGGCAACTCGGCGTCGGGCACCTCGGGGACGGCCGGGGCCGTCGGCGCGACGGCGGCCTTCGGCGGTTCCGGAGTGGGCGGGTGCGGCGCCCGGTCGTGAATGGCCTTCGCGAGCGAGCTGACGACGGGGTGGTCGTAGATGTCCGCCAGCTTGAGCCGGACCCCGTGCCGCACTCGTACGCGCTCCAGGAGTTGGAGAGCGATGACGGAGTTGCCGCCGATGGAGAAGTAGTCCGCGTCGGCCGGGATCTCCTCCGCGTGCAGCAGCTCGACGAGGGTGTCCCGCAGCCAGTCCAGTACGGTCCGGGATTCTTCGGTCACTTGCTCGCCGGGGGCGCGGACGGGTTCCTCGGCAGCAGGTGCGGGTGCGGGTGCGGGTGCGGGTGCGGGTGCGGGTGCGGGTGCGGGTGCGGCCACCGTAGCCGGAACGGGGGCCGGACTGGGCGCCGGGACGGGCGCCGGACTGTGAGCCGGGGCAGCGGGCCGATGGAGCGCTTCGTCGAAGGACAGCACCTCACCCAGTGGCCGGGCCCAGCAGCGAACGCCGGTGAACGGATGTCCCGGCAGCGGAATCCGGCCCGCCGACGGGTCGGCCCGCAGCATCGACCAGTCCAGGTCGACGCCCTCCTCGTACAACCTGCCCAGCAGCTCCAGGACGGCGGCGTCGGCGGCATCGGGCCGTAGACGGAACACGCGGGCGTCCGCGCGGTCGTGGAGGTGGACCGTCAGCCGGTCGCTGATCTCGCCACGGGAGGCCAGCTCCACGAACACCACGGGGCCGTCCGAGAGTTGCTCGTCCGCCGCCGCGTGAAGCTGCTCCACCCGCAGTGGGTTGCCCGCCACCGCGGGGTCCTGCCCGCTGCGTGCGCGCCGCAGAGTGGCGGTGTCCTCGGCGCTGAGATCGCCCCGCAGATACCGGGCGGTGTAGCGGGAGATCCCCGAACTCATCAGCCCGTCCGGCGAGACGCCGGCCCGGACCAGTCTCTGGTACGTCGCGAGCTGTCCGCCGACCATCGCGGCGCGGTCGTCCGGCACGGGCAACTCGTCCGGCAGCTGATCGCGTGGCTCGGCGGGAGTGGCGTCCGCGGAGAGCAGGAAGACCACCCGGGGTGCGGCCATGGAGTCGGTGGCAGCCGTCTCGCCCGCCTCTCCCGCCTCAAGCCGACGCCAGGTGACCTCGGCGGCCAGGCGTGCCGCGAGCTCGGAGGTGTCCCGGGCGACCACGGACGCACGGTGGGCGTCGTGGTCCCTGCCCTCGTTCAGCGTGCGCGCGACGTCGGCCAGTGGGTGAGCGGTGTGACGCAGTTCGAGCGACAGCTTCTCGCACTGGGAGAGCAGGTCCGCCCGGCTACGGGCGGACACCGCGACCAGCTGCGGAGTGCCGGCGGCGGGGCGTGCCGGGGCGGTCACCGGGGGTTGCTCCACCACGCAGTGCGCGTTGACACCGCCGAGGCTGAACGAGCTCACGCCCGCCCGGCGTGTCTCGTCGTCCCACTGCTCCAGCGAGGTGACGACCTCGAGGCGGGCGCCTTCGAGATCGACCTCGTCGGCGGGCTCCTCGAAGTGCAGCGAGGGATACAGCTCACCGTGGTGCACGCTGAGTACCGCCTTGACCAGCCCGGCGATTCCCGCGGCGTGGTCCAGGTGCCCGATGTTGGTCTTGACCGAGCCCACTTTCACCGTACGGTCGCCGTCGGGACGGGCGAGGGCCAGGCCCTCGGCCTCGACCGCGTCGCCGAGCCGGGTGCCCGAACCGTGCGTCTCGATGTATCCGGCGGTCGCCGGGTCCAGCGAGGCGTTGCCCCACGCCTTGGTGATGACTTGGGCCTGGGAGCGGGCACTCGGTGTGCTGACGGTCGCGGAGTGCCGACCGTTGTGCACCACGGCGCTGCCGCGGATCACGGCGTGGATGAACGCACCCTCCGCCAACGCCCGTTCCAGCGTGGTGAGGACCACCACCGCACCGCCCTCGCCCCAGCCCGCACCGTCCGCGGCACGGTCGAACGCGCGGGACCGGGCGGTGGTCGAGAGGATGCCGGGGAAGCCGGTCATCGTGCCCGCCGGCGGCACGATGTGGCGCAGGCTCACGCCGCCCACGACGGCGTGGTCCGCGTCGCCGTCGCCGAGTTCACGGCACGCCTGGTGGACGGCGACGAGTGAGCCGTTGCAGCCGGTGTCCACGCCGTAGCAGGGGCCGGTGAAACCGAAGACGTGGGAGATCCTGGCCGGCAGGGCGCAGGGGATGTTCCCGTTCATGCTGAGCGTGCCCTGCTCGCGCACCAGCGGTGCGTAGCCGTTGTTCGGCGAACTGAAGATCACTGCTGTTCGGCTGTCCCGGAGCCCGGCCGGGGCGTATCCGGCGTTCTCCAGCGCTTCCTGGGTAAGTTGGAGTGCCAGCCGGTGCTGCGGGTCGGTCACCTCCGCCTCGCGACGGGACATCCCGAAGCGCTGGTGGTCGAAGAGGTCGATCCGGTCGAGGTAGCCCTGCTCCGGATAGTCCTGCCGGGGATCGAGCCCGGTGCTGTGGATCCGTTCCGGAGGGATCGGGCGCACCGAGTCCCTCCCTGCCCGCAGGTTCGCCCGGAAGGCGGCGAGGGAATCCGCCTGCGGGAATCTCGTGGCGATGCCGATCACCGCGACGGCCGGCCTGCCGTGGGTCACGCCCGTGCCGCTCATGTCACCTCACCTCTCCGTTCACGCGTGTCAGAGTTCGTATGTGGCCGGTGGGGCGTGTTCGTCGCCTTGCGCGCGCTCGCCCAGGCGGTCGGCGATGAGCTGCGCCTGGGTGGCGATGGTGATGTAGTCGAACAGTTCGCCCACCCGCAGCGCGTCGGGCCATCGCTTGTCCAGCCTGTCGTGCAGGTCGACGACCTTGAGTGAACTCCCGCCTACGGCGAAGAAGTTGTCGTCCGGGGCCGAGCCGGAGTGCCCGAGGACCTCCGCCCAGATCCGGCCGACAGTGAGCCGGTGCCCGCTCCAGTCCCCGCCCGTAGTGCCCCCGGGCGCCTGCCGGTCTGTCGGGATCAACGTGCGGAGCCTGGCCCGGTCCACCTTGGTGCTGCGGTCGAGCGGCATGTGGTCGACCGGTACGAACAGGGTCGGTGTGGCCTGTTCCATCAGTCGGCCTCGACAGTGTTCGCGCAGTTTCGAGGCGTCCGGCGGCCCGCTGCCGGGCGTCGGCAGGACAAAGGCGATCACCTGCGGCTCGTCCTGCCCGGCACGTTCGCAGAGCACCACGGCCTGCTCCACGCCCGCGTGGCGCTCCAGCACGCTTTCGATCTCGCCGAGTTCGATCCTCGTACCGCGGATCTTGGCCTGGTCGTCCGATCTGCCGTGGTAGTGCAGCGCGCCCCGCTCATCGACGCTGGCGATGTCCCCGGTGCGGTAGAGGCGCCCGCCCGGCCGCCCGTACGGGTCCGCGACGAATCGCTCGGCCGTGTGGGCCGGCTGATTCGCGTAGCCATGTGCCACGAGGGAGCCACCGACGTAGAGCTCGCCCCGCTCCCCGGCTGGGACTTCACGCAGCCGCTCGTCCAGTACCAGGGTCTGCGTTCCCGGCCAGGGCCGCCCGATGGGGATACGGTCCCGGGTCGGGTCCGGATCGATCTCCACCGTGCAGGCGATGGTCGTCTCGGTGGGCCCGTACTCGTTGACGAACCGGATCCCCGGCAGTCGCTCGTGGTGCGCGCCCACCAGCTGGGGGGTGCAGGCCTCGCCCCCCACGACCACCATCCGCAGTGTGTCGGGCAGACCGCCGGGATCCTGGAGCACCGCCCGGTAGTAGGAGGGGATGTTGAACAGGTGTGTCACACCGTGTTCCCTGGCCAGCCGGGTGAACTCCGCCACCTGCACGAGCTGTCGGGGGTCGGGGAGCACCAGCGTGTGACCGTCGGTGAGCGACCAGAACATGCCGCCGAGAATCCCGTCGAAGGACAGCCGCAACGCGATCAGGAAGACGGAGCGCTCGGTGCCGTACACCGGCCCCCGGCAGCTGATGGACGCCGCGAGCTGGCCCCGGCTGACCATGACGCCTTTGGGCACACCGGTGGATCCCGAGGTGTAGGCGACGTAGGCGGGGCTCTGCTCTGGGACCGGTGGGTACGGGTCGGTATGCAGCTCCTGACCCGCCTCGACGAGCCGTGTCAGGTGGAGGTCCGCCGCGTCCAGGACCGTCGGTGGGGCGGGCATCGCCGAGAGCGCGGAGGCGGGCACGGCGTCGCCGCCCTCGCTCAGCACCACCGCGCAGTCGACGTCCCGGCACAGTGCCTCGAACCTCGTGACGGGCAGGTCCGGCTCCAGGACCGCCCAGGTGGCACCGGTGCGCAGTGCGGCGAGCATGGCGATCACGGACAGGGCGCTCTGCTGCGTCCGGACGCAGACGACCCGCCCCGGTCGCAGCCCGTGCTGCCACAGCAGTCGCGCGAGACCGGCCGAGGCATGGTCGAGCTCGCGGTACGTCAGCGAGACCCCGCCGATGATGAGCGCGGTCGCCTCGGGCGCCCTGACCACCTGACTGCGGAAGGTGGCCCACACCGGCCGTACCTGCGCGGGGGCGTCGGCGGGGGCGAACTCATCGGTGCCACCGGGACGTCGGGTCATCTCGGCCTCGCTTCCTGTGCCGTTCATGCCGCACCGGCGATCACGCGCGTGTGGCCGGGGGCCTTGGGCAGCGGGCGCTCCGGGTCCACGGTGAGCACGAGGCGGTTCTCGTCGGTCACCGTCGCCTCGTAGCCGGCGAAACGCATCGTGACCAGCAAGTTCCGGTTGGCCTCGGTCGGGATGAAGTGCGCGACGGGGCGCCGGCCGGCCGCCAGGGCCTGCTGGATCAGATGGTGCAGCAACACGCTCCCCGCACCACGCGAGGCGACTCGGCAGGACATCAGCATCAGCCGCAGAACCGAGTCCCGCCCGACGAGTTCGGTGACAGCCAGGCCGATGATCCCGTAGTCACCGAAGCGGTCACGGAGCGTGGCCAGCAGCACCTGATGGTCCGGTGCGGAGCTCAACTCGCGCAGTTCGTCGATGTCGTAGGTCAGTCCTGTGCTGTTGAGCTGGTGCGTGCGGACGGTCAGCTCGCTGGCCCGGGACAGGTCCGCCTCGGTGGCCGGGCGCAGCTCCATGACCAGGTCGAGCGAGTCGAGGAATGCCTGGCGTCCTTCGGTGAACTCCTCTTCGGCCTGTTGGCGTTGCCATTCGGCCTGGTAGAGCCGGCGTCGCCCGGTGGCCTCCGCGGTGACGTGCTCAGGCTGGAACTCCTGGTACTCCGGGAGCTGTTCGACCTCTTCCGCCGGGTAGCAGCGGACCATGGGGAGTTCGCTCGCGACCTCCGCCCGCTCCACCGGGTCGTTGTCGACGAACGCGATGGTGTCCAGACCGATGTTGAGGGCCTTCGCGATCCGGCGCACCGCGGCGGACTTTGTTCCCCAGCCCACCTCTGTCGCGCAGAACCAGTCGGCGAGTCGGCGTTCCGTCAGATGGCGGTGTGTGACCTGGTGTTCGCCACGGCTGGCGGCGGCATGCAGGATGCCGCGACGGTCCAGCTCGGCCAGGGTCTCCAGCGCCGAGGGGAAGGGGGCGGGATCGTCGCCCTCCAGCACCACCCCGTCCCACAGGGTGTCGTCCAAGTCCCAGACCAGGCACTTGACGGTGGGCGCGCCCGCTGCCGCCGTCACGGCGACTCTCCGGGAAGTCGGGGCCCGACGGGGCGGTCCGTGCCGTGCGCCGCATCACCGAAGCGGCGTAACAACCGCTCGGCTATGTGAAGTTCGGACACTTCCTGTGCTCCTTCGATGATCTCCATGACCTTGGCGTCCCGGAAGTGACGGCCCGCCCTGCTGTCGGGCGCGCAGCCGGCCGAGCCGAGCACCTGTACGGCGGCGCGGCTGCTCTCCGCCGCCGCGGAAGCCGCCGCGTACTTGGCCATGAGCGTCTCCGACACCCCGTGACCCGGGCCCGGGGCCCGTGCCTCCGCAGCCGCGCGGGCGAGTTGTCGAGCCCCGGCGGCGTCCACCGCCGCCCTGGCCAGCAGCGACCGGACCGACTGGTGGTCGCCCAGGGGGATGTCGCCCTGCCGACGGACCGCGGCGTGGGTGGCGGCGTCCTCGACGCATGCCTCCGCCATGCCCACGCATCCCCAGGCGACCGTGAACCGGCCGTGGTCTAGCGCGGTGCCGGCGACATGGGAGAGCCCGAGGCCGGGAGGGGCGACGAGCTGATGCCGGGGCACCCGCACACCGTTGAAGGACAGATGGGCGATCCGGGCGCCGCGCATGCCGAGCTGGCCGTTCACCGGCTCCCGCTCGACACCGGCGCGGTCCGCGTCCACGAGCACGGCGGCCGGCTTTCCCTCGTACTTGCCGAGAACCAAGAGCACGTCGGCGACCGCACCGAAGGTGACCCACCTCTTGTGGCCGCTCACGACCAGTTCCTGGTGGTCCGACCGGCCCGACGCCTCGATACGGGTTTCCACCGACCCCAGCGCGCTGCCGGCGCCCTGCTCGGTCGCCGCGAAGCCGGCGGTCAGCTCGCCGGCGGCCAGCCTGGGCAGCCAGTCGGCCCGCTGTGCCTCGGTGCCCCAGCGCAGCAGCGCCGCCGCGACCATGCCTTGTACGGTCAACAACCCGCGCAGGGCGCTGCACTCGGCACCGATCCGTGCGGTGATCTCCCCGAGGGTGAGCGGATGGAGGCCGGCGCCCCCGTACCGCGCGGGCAGGTCCGCGGCGAGCAGTCCCGACGCCGCGACCTCCTTGCGCACCGCATCGGGCAGTCCGCCGTCCTGGTCCCAACGAGCAGCGCGGTCATGTGCGTTGGCCGCCAGATCGGCCGCGACCCGGGACAGGTCCACGGGCTCCACGGGCTCCACCGGCGGCGGATCCGTCGTCGCAGCGTCGGGGCCGCCTTCAGGAACCCTCGCCATGTGCCTCTCCCGACTCGGTCGCTCCGGTCTTGCTCCGGACGAACTCCGTGATGCGGTTGGCGGTCCTGAAGCTGTCCAGATCCAGGTCCTCGACCTGGACGGTGAGGGCGAAGCGGCTCTCGACGAAGGTCACCAGCTCCAGAGCGAACAGTGAGTCGGCGAGGCCCTGTGCGAAGTAGTCGTCGTCCGGCTCCACCTGCCGACGAAGAGCCGCGCTCAGAAACCCGGTGATCTCCGAGGTGATGTCGTTCATGCCGATTCCTCCTGTGAACCTGCCTCGACCAGCAGCAGACTCCAGGCAGCCACCGGGCTCACGTTGATCAGGACGGCAAGGTCGCCGGGGGCCAGCTCCTTGCGATCGAGTGCCGTGCGGAGATTGAGGAAGACGTCATTGGGACCGAGGTGTCCGTAACGACGGAGGTTCTCCCGGCACGCCGGCAGCAGCTCGATGTCCAGGGAGTCCTCGAGGAAGGTGAAGCTCCCGGCGGACAGGTTCTGGCTGACGAAGCCGGCGACGTCCCCCCGGCCGATTCCGTTGCGCCGCAGCAGGTCGCCCAACATCGCGGAGAGGCGGTTGCGCGTCTCCATGGCCAGGCGGAAGGAGTAGGTGCGGGGCTCCGTGCACTGTTCGCGCCACTGAGCGGTGGGGCGGTCCCGGTAGTCGATGTGGAAGAGGTCCCAGTAGCGCCCGTTGGTCAGCTGCGCGATGTCGAGTACCCGTGTCCTCCCGCTGCGGGAGAGCAGCAGTGCCTGCCCGGCGTCGCCGTTCACCGTGACGGGGTGGCGGTAGCGCAGGGCGGCGGCCGGCTTGCTGCCGTGCACGACGAGGACATGGTCCAGGGCAGGGTCTGCGGCGAGCAGCCCTCGGGCCGTCAGCAGGGCCGGCGTGATCGAGACGCAGCCGAGCCCGCCCACCGAGAAGGTGGTGGCGTTGTCGGCGCCGAGCAGGTGCTGGAGCCTGGTCACCTCGGAGCTGAGGAACGTCTCCTGGACCCGCGACTCCACCATCACCAGGGCGCCCAGGTCCCGGGCCTCGATGCCCGCCTGTTCGAGCGCCCGGCGCGCGGCGCGTTCCGCGAGAGTGACGGAGTTCAGCCGGTCGTCCGCCCGGACCGTCTCGATGCCCAGACCGTCGCGTGTGGCGCGCTCGGTCTCGTCTAGCGTCCGTACCTCGGTGATCGGCAGGGTGTGCTCGGGCAGATACCAGGCGGCGCTGCGGATGGCGACGGGTGCTGTGCCGTGCTGGAGGGTCTCCTGGGACACGGTCATTCCCTCTCGTCTGATGCACACCTGGGCAGGACGGTGGGGGCCACCATGCTCAAGAACCGGAATGGAATGCCGCAGACTGCCCTTCGCCGGTGATGGTGACCGCGTTGGTCATATCGCCTCCAGATGAATGCATTCGTCAGGACATCCCGGATTCTCCCGAGGGCAACTGACGCCGGACTGACGCACCGCTGACAGCACCCGATCGCGTAAAGTCGTCCGGGTGACTGCCGGGTCGGCCATGGGCCATTCACGAGTGAGGTTCCCGGTCTCGGCGTGAGCGCGCGGCGGGCAAGAGCCCCGCCCCCCTCCGAGTCCTTCCGAATGGCACCCGCATGCGGGCGCCCATCCCAGCGGATCCCAAGACCCGGAGACACACCACACATGCCGAACCAACAGCAGCACCCGTATGAATCCGAACTGCCGACGACTTCCGTCCAGTTGAACCACACCGTCGTCTACGCCAGGGACCGTCAACTGTCGGCCGAGTTCATGGCCGTGATCCTGGGCTTGAAGGTCGGCGCTCCCTTCGGGCCGTTCCTACCCGTCGACCTCGGCAACGGCGTGACACTCGACTACTACGAGAAGCGCGACGAGCCGATCCAGTCGCAGCACTATGCCTTTCTGGTGCCTGACGAGCAGTTCGACCACATGATCGGCCGTCTCGAAGCGGTCGCGGTCACCTACTACGCCGACCCCGGACACACCGAACCCGAGCAGATCAACCGCCTGTTCGGCGGTCGCGGCGCGTACTTCAACGATCCGGACGGCCACAACATGGAGATCATGACGCGGCCCTACGTGCGCCCCTAGCCGACGGCCCATCCGGCCTCGACGAACACATCTCCCGTCGTCCTGGCCCCGGGCTCACGCCCTGGGCCGGCGATGCGACCGAAGTCTCGACAATGTGACGCACATCACAGTACGCCAATCCGCGTCCTCAGGTCATCATATGACCTGATCTCTCCGAGAGAGTTGAGCCGACGCTCGGGACAACACAGACGAGGATGGGCATGGACGACCAGAACAAGCCCGAACGGCCGCGCGTAGGCGTGGTCGGACTGGGGGCCATGGGCCTCGGGATGGCCCACAGCCTGCGCACCGCGGGCTACGACGTCGGGGTCCACGACCTGCGAACGGATGTGGCCGCAGACTTCGCGCACGGCGGCGGCACGGCGTTCGCCTCCTGCGGGGAGCTGGCAGCCGCGGTCGATGTCCTGGTCAGCGTGGTGGTCAATGCGGCGCAGGTCGAGTCCGTGCTGTTCGGCGCGGATGGGGCGGCCGAGCGACTCCGCCCGGGCGCTGTCTTCGTGATGTGCTCCACGGTCGACCCGAACTGGTCCGCCGACCTTGAGGGACGCCTGGCCGAGAAGGGTGTGCTCTACCTGGACGCCCCCCTCTCCGGCGGCGCCGTTCGCGCGGCGGCCGGTGAGCTCACCATGATGACGTCGGGCTCTGAGGCGGCGTACGCCGTGGCCGACCCGGTACTGGAGGCCATGAGCAGCACCGTCTACCGCTTGGGAGACCGCGCCGGAATCGGCTCCAAGGTCAAGATCGTGAACCAGCTGCTCGCGGGCGTGCACATCGCCGCCGCCGCCGAGGCGATGGCCCTCGGCATCAAGGCCGGCGTTCCCGCCGAGGCGCTCTACGAGGTCATCACGCACAGTGCCGGCAACTCATGGATGTTCGAGAACCGCATGGCACACGTGATCGCCGGTGACTACACACCCCTTTCCGCCGTCGACATCTTCGTCAAGGACCTGGGACTCGTGCTGGACTCCGCCAGGCCGGAACGGTTCCCGCTCCCTCTCGCCGCCACCGCCCACCAGATGTTCCTCCAGGCATCGGCGTCCGGGCTGGGGGCCGAGGACGACAGCGCGGTCATCAAGATCTTCCCTGGCGTCGATCTGCCCAAGCCGGCGGAGGCCTGACATGGGAATCCGTCTCGGGTGCATCGCCGACGACTTCACCGGCGCCACCGACCTCGCCAACAACCTCGTACGCGCGGGCATGCGCGTGGTCCAGCTGATCGACGTGCCGTCGGTCGACTCCGAGCAGTCGGCCGACTCCGAACAGGCGGTGGACGCGGACGCGGTGGTCATCGCCCTCAAGTCGCGGACCGTCCCGGCCGCCGACGCCGTCGAAGCGTCCCTCCGGGCCCTCGCCTGGTTGCGCTCCATGGGCGTCGAGCAGATCTACTTCAAGTACTGCTCCACCTTCGATTCGACACCGGCCGGCAACATCGGGCCGGTGACCGAGGCGCTGATGGACGCTCTGGGCACCGACTTCACGATCGCGACGCCCGCGTTCCCCGACAACGGGCGCACGGTCTTCAAGGGCCACCTCTTCGTCGGCGACGTGCTGCTCAGCGACAGCGGCATGCGCCACCACCCGCTCACCCCGATGACCGACTCCAACCTGGTCTCCGTCCTCGGCGCGCAGACCACGCGAGCAGTCGGCCTCGTCGATCACACGGTCGTCGCCGGCGGGCCCGAGGCGATCAAGGCCCGCATCGACGCCCTGCGCGAAGACGGCGTCGGGATCGCCGTCGCCGACGCCTTCTCCAACGACGACCTCGTGCGCCTGGGCGCGGCGGTCAAGGGGCTGCCCCTGGTGACCGCCGGCTCGGGGCTGGCCATCGGTCTGCCCGCGAACTGGGGGTTCAAGCCCTCCCCCGCCGCCGCGCAGTTGCCGCCGCCAGGCGGCCACCGGGCCATCGTCTCGGGATCGGTCTCCGTGGCCACCAACCGTCAGGTCCTTCAGTACCTGCGCAGTGCCCAACCCGCGTTCAGCGTGGATCCGTTGCGCGTGGCGGCCGGTGAGGACGTGGTCGGGCAGGCCCTGTCCTTCGCCGAGTCGCACCTGGACGACGGGCCGGTCCTCGTCTACTCCACCGAGTCGGCCGACACCGTTCGCACCGTCCAGGGCCGGCTCGGAGCCGCCGAAGCCGGTGAGCTCGTGGAGCGGACGCTGGCCCGCGTCGCACAGGGACTCGTGGAACGGGGTGTCCGCCGACTGGTCGTAGCTGGCGGTGAGACCTCGGGTGCGGTCGTCCAGGCGCTCGGTATCACCGGGCTCCGGATCGGGCCGCAGATCGATCCCGGTGTGCCATGGTGCGCGGCGGCCCTTCCCGGCGGAGAGACGCTTCACATCACGCTCAAGTCCGGCAACTTCGGCGGCCCCGACTTCTTCACGTCCTCGTTCGCCCTCCTGGACGAGGAGGCCGGATGACCCAGCACCGGGACGCCACGGAGGCAGAGGCAGTACACGACGTGGCCGTCGACGCGGCGCGCAACGAGATCGTCCGCGTGGGCACGAGCCTGTTCGCCCGGGGCTACGTCCATGCCAGCGCCGGCAACATCAGCGCCAAGGTCGGCGACAGCCATCTGATCACTCCCACCGACGCCGCCCTGGGGTTCCTCGAACCCGGCCGCCTCGCGCTGGTCGACTCCCGTGGGGAGCAGATCGCCGGTGACCGCGCCAGCAAGACCCTGACGCTCCACCGACGTATCTGTGCCGCCGACCCCACCGCCCGGTTCGTCGTCCACACCCACTCCACGCACCTGGTCGGGCTCAGCCTGGCCGGCGTGTGGAGCGACGACGACGTGCTGCCGCCCATCACGCCGTACTACGTGATGAAGGTCGGCCACGTCCCGCTCATCCCCTACCACCGGCCCGGCGACCCGCGCGTGGCCGACCTGGTGACCGCCAAGATCGCCGACCGCGCGGCGAACCGTACGCCCATCAGAGCCGTACTGCTCGACCGGCTGGGCCCCGTCGTCTGGGGCCCGGACGCGGCCACCGCCCTCGCCGTCCTCGAAGAACTCGAGGAGACGGCACGTCTCTGGCTCCTGACCGACCGTCGCCCCGAGCCGCTCCCCCATCACGCGCTCGACGAACTGAGGTCCACGTTCAACGCCGCGTGGTGACCCGCTCCCCGCCTGTCAGAGAATTCCCCTGAGCCGCACAAAGGATCGCCATGTCGATGCCCATATCGGCGTCCGAAATCCCCGACGTCGCCCGTGAGAACGCCGTCTTCCGCAAGGTCGTCAGACGTATCGTCCCCTTCCTCGTCCTCTGCTACGTCGTGTCCTACCTGGACCGGGTCAACGTCGGCTTCGCGAAGCTGCAGATGTCCGACGACCTCGGGTTCAGCGAGGCGGCGTACGGCCTCGGCGCCGGCCTGTTCTTCATCGGCTACTTCCTCTTCGAGGTCCCCTCGAACCTGATGCTGCAGCG
Organism: Streptomyces sp. cf386; assembly: GCF_900103585.1. Taxonomy (GTDB): domain Bacteria; phylum Actinomycetota; class Actinomycetes; order Streptomycetales; family Streptomycetaceae; genus Streptomyces. The sequence goes on along the minus strand of NZ_FNHV01000013.1, from coordinate 227,104 downwards.
CATCGGGGCCCGCACCTGGATCGCCCGGATCATGATCAGCTGGGGCCTGGTCTCGGCGTCGTTCGTGTTCGTCAGCAACGAGGTGACCTTCTACGTCCTCCGCTTCCTCCTCGGCGCCGCGGAGGCGGGGTTCTACCCGGGGGTGATCCTGTACTGCACCTACTGGTTCCCGTCCCACCGTCGTGCCCGGGTGATCGCACTCTTCATGTCGGCGATCCCGGTGGCCGGCATCTTCGGCAATCCGCTCTCCGGCTGGATCATGGACCGGTTCCAGGGTGTGAGCGGCTGGCAGGGCTGGCAGTGGATGTTCCTGCTGGAGGCGATCCCCGCCGTCCTCATCGGTGTGGCCACCCTGTTCTACCTGGACAACAGTGTGCGCGCCGCGAAGTGGCTCACCGACGAGGAGAAGGCCGTTGTCGAGCGGGCGATCGCCGAGGACGCCGCGCACCAGACCGTGCACGGCCGGGTCTGGGACGCCTTCCGTGAGCCCAAGGTGTGGCTGATGTGCCTCATCTACTTCTGCTTCGTGATGGGCCAGTACGCCCTGACCTTCTGGATGCCCACGTTCATCGAGTCCACCGGAATCGAGGGCAACCTCGCGATCGGCGTGCTCAGCGCCGTGCCGTTCCTGGCTGCGCTCGTCACGATGAACCTGTTCGGACGTTCGGCGGACAAGCGCCGCGAGCGACGCTGGCACCTGGTCGTGCCCAGTCTCATGGGCGCCGTCGGCTTCTCGCTGGCGGCCGGCTGGGCCGGGTCCACCGTGCTGTCCCTGGCCGCGCTGTCCTTCGCCGCGGCCGGGGTGCTGACCTGCGCGCCGCTGTTCTGGTCACTGCCCACCGCGTTCCTCGGCGGCACCGCCGCCGCGGTCGGTCTCGCCGCGATCAACTCGGTGGGCAACCTCGCCGGCTTCGTCAGTCCCTACATGATCGGCGCACTGAAGGACGCCACCGGCTCGACATCGCTGCCGATGTACGTCCTGGCGCTCAGCCTCGTCGTGGGCGCCGCCGCGGTGCTCACCACCAACAAGCAGGTCGTCAACCGCTGACCGGGCCCTCCCGGTCCCCACCCAGGAGCCAGCATGCCGAGGTTCGCAGCGAACCTGTCCATGATGTACACCGAGCACGACTTCCTCGACCGCTTCGCCGCGGCCTCGGCCGACGGCTTCACCGCCGTCGAGTACCTCTTCCCCTACGCCTACGACGCCACCAAACTGCGCCAACGACTCGACGACCACGGCCTCGGGCAGGTGCTCTTCAACGCGCCTCCCGGGGCGTGGGAGTCCGGAGAACGCGGGACGGCTGCGCTGCCCGGCCGCGAGGCGGAGACGCGCTCCGGGATCGCCCGGGCACTGGAGTACGCCGCCGCGCTGGACTGCCCGCGGGTGCATGTGATGGCCGGGCTCGTACGGCCGGACGTGACGCCGAAGGAACTGGCCGAGCACCGTGACACCTACCTGGCCAACCTCGCCTGGGCCGCCGAGCGAGCCGTCGCGGTGGGCGTCGACATTCTGGTCGAGCCGATCAACGGCCGCGATATGCCGGGCTACTTCCTGTCCCGGCAGGCGCAGGCCCACACGGTGGTGCGGGACGTGGGAGCCCCGAATCTCAAGGTGCAGCTGGACCTCTACCACTGCCAGATCGTCGAGGGCGACCTGACCACGACCCTGCGGCGCGACCTGCCGACCGGCCGGGTCGGTCATCTGCAGATCGCGGGCGTACCCGACCGCCACGAGCCCGACCGCGGCGAGCTCAGCGTGGGCCACCTGTTCGGCGTCGTCGACGACCTGGGATTCGACGGGTGGATCGGCTGCGAGTACAACCCCCGCGCCGGCACGAGCGAGGGTCTCGGCTGGCTGGACGACTACCGAGGAGACAACGCATGAGGATCGTCATCACGGGTGGCTTCGGCTTCCTGGGACGACAGCTCACCGGCACGCTGCTCGCGACGCGGACGTTCCGTGGTGCGCCGATCGACCGCCTGGTGCTCGCCGACCGGTTCGTCCCGGCCGAGTCGCAGACGGCGTCCGACCCGCTCGTGGAGATCGTGCAGGGCGACCTGATCGACCGCCTCGACGAGGTGTTCGCGGAGCCGGTGGACGTGCTGATCCACCTCGCCGCCGCCGTCTCGGCCGAGTGCGAGGCCGACTTCGACCTCGGCATGAGCGCCAACCTGGACACCACCCGCGCCCTCCTCGAAGCCGCCCGGGCACAGTCGGCCGCCGGTGGACCGACGCCGCGCGTGGTGTTCTCCAGCAGCGTGGCGGTCTACGGTTCCGACCCGGCGCTGCCCCTCCCGTCCGTGGTCAGCGAGTCGACCCTGCCCACGCCACGATCGAGCTACGGGATCCAGAAACTCGTCTGCGAGCAGTTGGTCGCGGACTACACCCGCCGGGGTTTCGTCGACGGACGCGTCGCCCGTCTGATGACCGTCTCGGTGCGACCCGGCAAGCCGAACGCGGCCGCCTCCGGCTTCCTGTCCGGCATCATCCGCGAGCCGCTCGCGGGCCTCCCGGCGATCTGCCCCGTACGCCCCGACCTACGGGTGGCCCTGGCCTCGCCACGACGCACGGTCGAGGCGATCCTGCGCATCGCGGAAGTCGAACGCGGCACGGGGCGGGGACGGCTCGACGGCAGGCTGCCGGTCAATCTGCCGGCACTCACGGTCTCGGTCGCCGAGATGCTGGCCACGCTGCGCCAGGTGGCGGGCGACGCCGTGGCCGATCTGGTGACGATCACGCCCGACCGTGACATCGAAGCCATCGTGGGCTCGTGGCCCTCCGTCTTCGACAACACACGCGCCGCCGCACTCGGGCTGGAGTCCGACCCGAGCTTCGAATCGGTGGTACGGGACTACCTCGCCGACCACCCAGCGGCGGTCCTGGCCGGGCCGCCGCTCGCAGCAGGACAGCCGGACACGGGTCTATAGACTGAAGACCATGTTTTCCAAGGTGCCCGGTCCCGTCCGGCTTGCGGATCAGGTCGCCTCGACGCTCTCGGAGGAGATCGAGTCGGGGCGACTGGCCGAGGGCGACCGGCTGCCGACCGAGGTGGAGCTGGTCAAGCAACTGGGTGTCAGTCGCACGGTGGTGCGCGAGGCCCTCTCCAGGCTCCGCAACGCGGGCCTGATCGAACCGCGCCAAGGTATCGGCGTGTTCGTCCTGCCCCGGCGTACGCGCCCGCTCGACCTCGAGGCCGAGGCCGCCGACACCAAGGCAAAGGTGCTGCAGATCGTGGAGGTACGCCGCGCCATGGAGGGCGAGGCGGCCTATCTCGCAGCCACCCGGGCCACGCCCCGCGACATCGCGCGGATGCGTCAGGCTCTGGACGCGATCGACTCGGCGGTCGCGGCCGGCGGCGACGGCGTGGACGAGGACCTCGCCTTCCACCGGTCCATCGCCGAGTCGACCGGAAACACGGTCATGGTCTCAACGGTGCGGTACCTGGGTGACGTGCTGCGCAGCGGTATCCGCATCACCCGCGCGAACGAGGCACGCCGGAACGACTTCATCGAAGCGGTCCGGGAAGAACACCACGCCATCCTCGACGCCATCGAAGCCGGCGACGCCCGAGCCGCACACGCCGCCGCGCGCCGCCACATGAAACACGCCGCCGCTCGGCTCCGGGACGCGGACGACAGCTTCTGGACCGAGACCGAGGACCTCGAAGTGGATCTCGACGCCGCTCCCTGACGCAGGCCCGGCCTGCTGCCCCAAGGCTCCGAGCATCCGACTGTCCGAGCATCCGAGTGTCCGAGTGTCCGAGTAATTGCGGATTCAGATAAATACGGCTCGACGAGGGGTCATATAAGCACTCCTTTAAGAATCCAAAAGCTGTGATACGGGGCCAAATCTGGTCGTCTGCAGCCGATTTGACGGAGCGTCAGTCCACCCGTCGTCGCTCCGCCCGGAGCACCGTCCCGGCGGCCCTCGCCCTTGCTGGAACGGCCTGTCGACGTCCACGGTGTGGCGCGCCCGCCCCGCCCCGCGTCGAGCGTTTCCGGCCCGGGCCCTGCCCGAACGTGTCCTACGCGTCTTGTGGGAGCCGGTTGCCGCCTGCACGATCGGCCTCGCTCGTAGGGAACCGATCCCGGAGCAACCCAGTCGAGGAGACCCCTGTGACGACCGATCGCATGAGCCTCAGCCCCGAGGCCGCCCGGCAACTCGCGACGACCACCAAGACGACACCCCAGATGCGCGGTATCACCCCGCGCTATCTCCTGCGCGCCCTTCCTTGGGTCGATGTCGAATCGGGTGTCTACCGCGTCAACCGACGCCGCACCTACGTCCTGGGCGACGACCGCATCAGCACCCACACCGACACGGGAAGTCCTCGCGTCATCCCCGGCGACTTACGCGAGATCTCGTATCTGCGCGAGTCCGACGACGCGACAGTCGACCAACTGGCCGACGCCTTCAGCGAGATGAGCTTCGAGGCCGGGCAGGTCCTCGTTCAGGAGGGCGACACCGCCGAGCATCTCTGGGTGATCGTCCGGGGGCGCGCCGAGAAGCGGGCCGCCGGGCGATACGGCGACGAGGCGCTGATCCAGGTCATCGGCGACGGGCAGTACTTCGACCTGGACGCGTGGACCAGGCGCGAGCCCATGCCGTACGCCGTCAAAGCCGTCACCGCCGGTGTCGCCCTGCGAGCCGATCGTTCCGCCCTGGCCGGGCTCATGGAGCGCGACGAGGCGCTGCGCGGGGCGGTCGAGTCGTACGCGGCGGGCGACATGCCGGCACCCGGCAGCGAGGCGCCCATCGATCTGAGCGGCGGTCATGTGGGCGAGGTCGACCTGCCGGGCACCTACGTCGACTACGAGGACGCGCCTCGCGAGTACCACATGACGCTCGCCCAGACCCGGATGATGGTGCACTCCCGCGTCGCCGACCTCTACAACGGGCCGATGGACCAGACCCGGACCCAGGCCAACCTGACCATCCAGGCCCTGCGCGAACGGCAGGAGAACCTGATGCTCAACCACCCCGACTTCGGGCTCTTCCACAACGTCCCGGCCGGTCAGCGCGTGCAGGCGCGCACCGGCGCTCCCACCCCCGACGACCTGGACGAGCTGCTCACGAAGGTGTGGAAGCAGCCGGCCTACTTCATCGCCCACCCCAGGGCGATCGCCGCGTTCGGGCGCGAATGTACGCGGCGGGGGGTGCCCCCGGTGACGGACAGCAGGTTCGGCAGCCCGCTGCTGACCTGGCGGGGCGTGCCGCTCCTGCCCTCCGACAAGGTGCCCTGCCCGGGTGGCTCGGGCGATGCCGTCGGCACCACCGAGATCCTGCTGATGCGGATCGGCGAGGCCGAGCAGGGCGTGGTGGGGCTGCGCCCCGCGGCCGTGCCGGACGAGGTCGAACCCGGCCTGTCCATGCGGAACATGGGCATGGACCAGAAGGGCATCACGTCCCACCTGATGACGGCCTACTTCAACACCGCCGTGCTGGTCGACGACGCCATCGCCGTACTCCAGAACGTCGAGGTGTCCAAGTACCATGACTACGCCTGACGTCACGGCGTGGTCGACGCCGACAGCGGTGCCACCGGCCGATCCCTCCGTGCAGCTGCGCCAACCGGGCGGGTTCACCGCCGAGTCGGTGCGCAAGGACTTCCCGATCCTGCACCGGACCGTCAACGGCCACCCCCTCGTCTGGCTCGACAACGCCGCCACCACGCAGAAGCCGCGTCAGGTCATCGAAGCGCTCACCGCGTACTACGGCGCCGCCAACTCCAACATCCACCGCGGAGCCCACACCATGGCCCGGGAGGCAACCGAGGCGTACGAGGAGGGGCGGGCGGCCGTCGCCGACTTCCTCGGCGCCCCGAGCCCGGACGGCGTCGTCTTCGTGCGCGGCACCACGGAGGCCGTCAACCTCGTGGCGCAGACGTGGGGCAGGGCCAACCTCGGGCCCGGGGACGACATCCTGGTGCCCGTCCTCGAACATCACTCGGACATCGTGCCGTGGCAGATGATCGCCAAGGAGACCCGGGCCAGGCTCGTACCGGTCCCGCTCACGCCGGCCGGGGAGATCGACCAGGACGCGTACGCCGATCTGCTCTCCGCGCGCACCCAGCTCGTCGCGATCAGCCACGCCTCGAACGTCCTGGGCACCGTCCCACCCGTCAAGGAGATGACGGCACTCGCCCACCGCTACGGCGCCAGGGTCCTGGTGGACGGCGCCCAGGCCGTCGCTCATTTCCCGGTCGACGTACAGGACTTGAACGCGGACTTCTACGCGTTCTCGGGCCACAAGCTGTTCGCACCGACCGGCATCGGCGTCCTGTACACGAAGCCGGACCTCCTCGCCGACATGGCTCCGTGGCAGGGCGGCGGCAACATGATCGAGTCCGTGGACTTCGCCAGGACCACCTTCGCTGCCGCCCCGCACAGACTGGAGGCCGGTACCGGACACATCTCCGGAGTCATCGGACTGCTCGCCGCCGTGAACTGGCTGACGTCCCTCGATCGCGAGGCGGTCGCTGCATACGAGGAAGGGCTGATGTCGTATGCGGTCCAGGTCCTGGCCACGGTGCCCGGGCTTGAGCTGATCGGCTCGTCACCCCACCGGATCGCGGTGCTCACCTTCACGCTCGCGGGGCAGGACCCTGCCACCGTCGCCGACTGGCTCGACCGCGAGGGCATCGAGATCCGCGCCGGTCACCACTGCGCCCAACCAGCCCTCGCCCACTACGGGTTGGAGTCGGCGGCGCGCGCCTCACTCGCGCTCTACAACACGTTCGAGGAGGTGGACCAGCTCGTCGCGTCGTTGCGCAGGCTGCAACAGAGCGCCTGACAACGGGAGTGGGGATTCAGCGATTCAGCCGGGGTCCGTACGGCCGTATGGGCCCTACGGACCCCGGCTCCGGCACCGTCCGCAAAGAGGGCCCGCCGCCCCTCCGATAGAGGGAATGGACATGCCCGGATAGCATCCAATTGTGCCGAGATGTCGAGATGCGGCATGCGAGGAGGCCTGACCGGCATGGCAGACCCGCAACGTACACATTCCGTACGGCCCGACACGCAGCGTATCGACGTCCACCAGCACGTCATCCCGCCCGCCCACAGCCGCGCCATCGCCGCCCGTGCCGCGGCTGTCAGCTGGCCCGCACCGGCGTGGGACGAGCAGAGCGCGATCGCCATGATGGACCGGCGTTCGATCGACACCGCGGTGCTGTCCTACGCCGCGCCGCTCGCCGGCCCGGACGACCCCGCCGCAGCACGCGAGACGGCCCGCAGCGTCAACGAGTACACGGCCGAGCTGGTCAAGAACCGGCCCGACCGATTCGGCCACTTCGCCGCCCTCCCGCTGCCCGACGTCGACGGCGCGCTCGCCGAGGCAGCACACTCCCTGGACGAATTGAACGCCGACGGAGTCATGATCCTGTCCAACGCCCACGGCCGCTACCCGGGCGAGGAGGCGTTCGAGCCGTTGTGGGCCGAACTCGATGCCCGCTCCGCCGTCGTCCTCGTCCACCCGACGGCGCCCCCGGGCGCTCCCTTGCCGCAAGTCCCCCCTCCGCTGGCGGACTTCCCCTATGACACCACCCGCGCCGCCCTGCACATGACCGTGCGCGGCGTACTGCGCCGGTACCCCCGGGTTAAGGTGATCCTTCCCCACGCGGGCGGCTTCCTGCCGTACGCCGCCTCCCGCTTCGCCCTCGCGGCGCTTCTCCCTCACACCCCGGACACAGTCCCTCAAGTTCCCGCGACCCCCGAGGACTTCGTCGCCGATCTGCGCCGCTTCTACTTCGACACCGCCATCTCCCCCGGCCTCGCCACCCTCCCCTGTCTGCTCGCCTTCGCCGCCCCCGGCCACATCCTGTACGGCAGCGACTACCCCATGCTGCCCGAGGACTGGAGCACCGGCTTCGACACGGCACTCGACACCTATCCCTCCTGGAATCCCGGCCAGTTGCACGCCATCAACCGCGGCAACGCCGAACACCTCATCCCGCGCCTCGCCCTTGCGCCGTAGGCAGCGAAGCGCAGGGAATACGAGTTCGTTTCTTGGGCCGCCATCGGCTGTTGCCGCCCGTGTCGTTGTGCGGACGGCCACAGCCGACTGACAGGATGCCCCCCATGACGAACAGCCGATCGATAACCTACGCGCGGATTGCCGAAGTTCTCACGGGCCTCGGGATGATTTCCGAGGAGATGGCTGGGCGGGTCCTGGACGAGTTCGCCGAGTACGCGAACGAGCCGATCGAGCGAGGCCATGAAGTCGCCGGTGCCCTCGAGTCCTTCGAGGTGGCTGTTTCCATCCACTCCGATGACGTCGACTTCGCCGACGCGCACTACGAATGGCTCCTGAACGAGGCCGCGGCCCTCACCGGAGGCAGAGTCACCGTCTCCAACTACCGCTTCGCGAAAAGCAACCCGGACGACGAGGACTGCGGCCTGGGGACGATGCACTTCGAATGCAACGGCAAGCCGCTCTCGTTCGGCGTCGAGCAGGAGTCGAACGACTACCTCGACATGGGATCAGCACGGCAGGCGATCGAAGCGCTCAGCCACCACGACGACCCCTGGGAATTCCGCTGCGTCGCGCAGGAGGGCCCACAACTCGACGACGACATCATGGTCCTTGCCTCCTCCGAGCAGCGGGAGGGTCTTCGCCGGCACCTGGGCATCACGTTCGAACCTCCGTTGGGTCAACGCTGACCCGACGCCAGCCGTTTCCGGCCGGGTGACACGGTGTCCACGGCAAGCGCGAGGACGGCCCGGTCGTCCTCGTCGGACTGCGTGGACCAGCGTTCCGAGTCGGTCCGCACGAAGGACACGACCGTCTCCGGGTCGGGGGCGCATGCGCCGCAGAAGCGTTCACCGAGCCGCTCCAGGACCGGATAGAAGACACCGTCCGCGTCCCGTGCCTCGCTCACCCCGTCCGTGTGCACGACCAGCACCTCCGACGGATCGAGCCGGTGCACCGTCGTGTCCTCCCCGTCCGGCGCCAGGGTGCCGAGCCCCAGGGGCAGGCCGGGCGCCGTGACCAGCAGCCGGCTGCCCTGCGGGCCTACCACCAGCGGCGTGGGGTGGCCGCGGTCGACGATCCGGACCTCGCCGCCGTGCGGCGGGAACTCCAGTACCAGCGCGGTCACGAACAGCTCGGGGTCGCCGTCGTCGCCGGCCGGGCTGTTGTGGGCGATGCTGAGCTCCAGTCGCCCGGCCAGCGCGCTCAGGCTCTGCCACTCGTGGGCCGACACCCGGAAACTGCCCAGCACCGCCGCGACCGTCTGCACCGCGTCCAGCCCTTTGCCGCGGACGTCGCCGATGATCGCCCGCACCCCGAAGGGGGTCTCGCACACGTCGTACAGATCCCCGCCGACGAGCGTGCCGCCCTCCCCGGCCTCGTAGAACCCGGCGGCGCGTACGGGGCCGAGCTTGCGCGGTACGGGGCGCAGCAGGGTCCGCTGCATGGCCTCGGCGACCGAGTTGGCCCGGATCAGATGCTGCCGGGTCCGCTCCCGCTGCGACGCCAGCGCGACACTCGCGATACCGATCAGGGCCGTGGCGACATACATCGCGACATGGTGCTGCTCGTCGAAATGCCCCGGACGTCGGGCCGCCATCCACATCTGCAACCCCAGACAGACCACCGTCGACATCGCGGTGCCGCGCGGGCCGCGGGTCGCTGCGGCGAGCGGCGGTACCGCGATCAGCATGAAGCTCACCGGTTCGCGGCCTCTGACGATCAGTTCGGCCGCCACATCGACGAGCACCGCCGCCAACGGCAGCCACCACACCCACCCTCGCGCGGAGGGAGGTCGAAGCTCGGAGCGTGGGTTCCGATCGGACACGGCGCGCCCTACCTTCCCGGGTCTGCGGGGCCGGACACCGAGCCTGCGGTGCCGGTGGCCGGCGTACCGCGTACCGCCCCTCGGAGCGCCTCGGGAAGCCCCGCCTCGATACGGGCGAGCTGGCAAGCGAGGCTGCGCAGCCACAGGTCGAGGTCGACCAGCGCGGGCAGTGCCCGCCCGGTCGGCTCCGGGGACATCGCCCCTGTCCCCGGCCGCGGTTGCGAGGACACCTGCTCTGTTCCGGGCCGCTGCGGACGGTCGCCGCCGCACAGGGCGGCCAGCCGGTCGGTGGTCTCGACAAGGGTGTTGGCGCCTGCACGTGCCCGCTCGGTGTCCTCGGGGGGCAGGGCGGTCGTGGGCAGGTCGAAGCGTGGCAGCCACTGGGCGCCGAGCAGGACGTGGTGGGCCGTGATCAGCACGGCGTGCCAGTCGGCGCGCGCCGTCGCGCTGCTCCCCGGTTCGCTGCGGAACTGGGCGTAGGCGGACTCCGCCAAGCGCAGCCGGTGCAGAGCGGGCAGCGTCGGCGGGGCGGGGGCCGAGCCGGGCGGCACGGCGGCCAGCATCTCGACCGTGCCCTTGATCAGCGGGCCGCACTCCCGCAGCAGCCCCGCCATGGTTCTGCGTACCTCCGTGCGGGCGCCGGCCGGCCAGGCCAGCATCGCGCACAGCAGACCGATGGCGCTGCCGGTCACCACGTCCACGATCCGCGCCTCGGCCAGCCTCCAGGACGCCGGGGCGATCTGGGCGAACGCCGTGGCCACGACGAGCGTGAACAGTCCCTGCGCCCAGGCGAGCCCGAGCAGCGGCCCGAGCGCGAAGGCGATCAGCATGGCCGGTGCCAGGATCGCCGCGTACGCCTCGGTGTGCCGGCCGAGGCCGATGAGCAGGGCGCCCGCCGCGACCGCGCCCACGAGGTTGCCGGTGACGGCCCAGCGGATGGCCTTCCAGGTCTCCACGACCGTGGTCCGGCTCAGTGTCAGCACCGCCAGCAGCACCCAGAAGCCGTGGGTCAGGTCGAGCGAACCGGCCACGAGGCGGGCGGCGGCCAGGGCCACGGCGATCCGTACGGCGTTCTGGAACTGGACCGAGCGCAGCGTCATGTTGCCGGTGATCCGGCGCACCCACAGCCGGGGCGTGGCGGCCCCCGTGTACCAGAAGAGCTCCCGTGGCTCGATCGGCGGGGTGCGCCGCCCGCCGAGGCCGACCCGTACGGAGATCTCCAGGATGCGCGCCGACTCGGCGACGGCCAGCAGCGCCGCCTGCCGACGCAGTACCGCCACCGGCGGTACCTCCCCCGCGGCCCCGGTCGCCTGCCGCAGGCGGATCTGCTGGAAGTGGTCGATGGCCTTGTCCATCCGCTGCGGGCCGGGAACGGCCCGGCCCGTGCGCAGGGACGCGACGGTCGCGTCACACAGGGACACGACCTGCGGCAGCAGAGACCCGGACGCCGTGTCGGGACGGCCCATGTCGTTGCGCCCCCTGCCGCGTTCCCCGTCCCCTTCCCCTCCCCCGGCGCCGTACCGGACCAGTTCACGGAATTCGCCGGTCTCGGTCAGATGGGCCAGTTGCTCGAGGAGCCGACGAGCGGCGGACCCCGCCTGGGCGAGGCCGCGGGCCGCGCGGCCCGGGCCCGCGGGGCGCTCCGCGGGCGGGATGTTCGACAGCCGCAGCCGCGCACCGGTCTCCCGCAGGGCCTGCGGGGAGCGGTCGCCGCGCCCGGCGATGGTGTCGCCCGCCGTCGCCAGGGCGTCGGCGAGGATCGTCCGGTACGTCGTCGTCGGCGGCTGTGGCAACAGGAGCAGTTCGCACAGCGCCAGCACCACCACTCCGAAGGTGAGCCCCGCCAGCCGCAGCCACAGGGTCTGGGGCTCGTACGGCGGGAAGCAGGCCAGGATGTAGAAGAGCTGGAGTCCCGGCGCCGCCCCGGCCGGTCGTGGGCCCGCGATCGCCGCGAAGGCGAGGAGGAATCCCACGACGAGCATGCCGAGCACCGCCGCCCACGTCCGCACCGCCAGCACGGTCCCCAGCGCCACCAGCAGAAGGCCCACGGGCAGCGCCTTCAGCATCACCTCGGCCCGCTGCCGTCCGGACCCGGGGATCGGGGACAGCAGACCGAGGGAGATCGGCGCGAACAGGGAGTACAGCGCCAGCACCGGTTCGTCGAGCCCGTACACGAAGGTGTAGAAGCCCGCGGACGCGGCGAGCGTCACCCGCACCGCCCGGTGCAGGATCCGTGTGCGCTCCGCTCCGCCCGTCACGGCAGGCGCCCGCCACGTGGCGTCCCCGAGCCGAGCGGCGGGACCCTGCCGAGGACCACCAGCCGATGGCGTACGGCCATGACGACGACGGAAGCCGCCAGGATCACCCCGCCTCCGAAGCGCAGGATCGCGTCGTACGCGGCCTCCGGGGTGCGCTCCGGCACCATCGCCGTGATCGCGGCCGCGGCACCCGCCAGCGCGACGCCGCCCAGCGTGACCAGGAACGTCAGCAGCACGCCCGAGGCCTCGCCGGCCCGTTCGGGCGCCACGACCTGCTGGGTGGCCGCGCTGGCGAAGGTCCAGCCCAGGCCGAGGCCCAGTCCGCACCAGGCGAACACCGGGACGTACAGCCACCAGGCCGTCACGGTGCTGAGCGCGATCATGCCCGTGCCGGCGACCGCCCCGGCCAGCGCCATCACCGACGTCGGCCGCATGTGCCCGGACAGCCTGGCGCCGAGCGGCCCGCTGAGCGCCACGAGCACGGCGGGCGCCAGGAAGACCAGGCCCGCGTCGAGCGGTGACAGCCCCCGTACCTGCTGGAGGTACAGCGTCGAGACGAAGACGGTGACGGCGTAGCCCATGTTGGTGACGGTTCCGGTACCGGTCACCAGGACGTACGGCGTGTTGCGAAAGAGCCGCAGGTCGACGAGCGGATGCGGAGTGCGCCGCTCCCGTCGCAGGAACAGCGCGCCCGCCACGGCGGCGATCGTCAGCAGGATCAGCGTGCGGGCGTGGTCCCAGCCCCAGGCGCTGCCCCGTTCGACGGCCAGCGTGAGCGCCGCCAAGCCGCACACGATGGTCAGGCAGCCGGCCAGGTCGAGCTGGCGTGGGGCCGTCGGATCGCGGGAGTCGGGGACGTACACGTACGCCACGATCAGTGCCAGCACGCTCAACGGCGCGAGGAGCCAGAAGATCCAGCGCCAGCCGGGCCCCTCGGTGAAGCCTCCGCCGACGAACGGCCCCAGCGCCGTGCCCACGTTGGCGATCCCGAACACCGCGCCCAGCGCACGGGCCCGGCTCGTGTCCGGGAAGGCGTTGCTGATCACGGAGACCGACACGGGGAAGACGAAGCCCGCCCCGATGCCCTGCACGATCCGTGCCCCGACGAGCAGCCAGAGCCCCGGCGCCAGCGCGCAGCCGACCGACCCGGCCGCGAACAGCGCCGTACCGGCGAGCAGGGCGCCCCGGCGTCCGAAGACGTCGCCGACCCGGCCGCCCACGATGAAGCAGCAGCCGATGGAGAGCATGTACGCGGACAGCGTCCACTGGGCGGCCGACGCGGTGACGCCGAATTCGTCGGCGATTCCGGGGACGGCCAGGTTCAGCGCGAAGAAGTCGAGCTGGATGCAGAACAGGACGACCGCCACCGCGATGAAGGCTCCGGTCCGCGCGGCCGACGAAGACTCAGCGCGCATGAGCACGTTCCTCTCGGGCCGACGCGCCGACGCGGCGTCGTGGCCGGCCGGACATGCGATCCACTGCCCATTGTCGGCCGACGCCGTTCGGACCGCAGCCCGACGGTTCCGGAGAGTTGCCGAATCGGCAAACGCGTTCGTCTTCCCGGCACGGTCCTCCGCATGATCGGCGTTGAGGCATCGGAACGACGGCAAGGGGCCGTCAGCGCGCACAGCGGAGCAGAGCACAGGGTCCCGGAGGAGGGCGCATGTCGCAGCAGCACGTCGCGGAACTCACACATCGGTCGGTTCCATCGCCGGCCGGTCGGATTCACGTGGTGGAGCAGGGGCGCGGGCCGCTGGTGCTGCTCGTCCACGGCTTCCCGGAATCCTGGTATTCCTGGCGCCACCAACTGCCCGTGCTCGCGGCGGCGGGATACCGCGCGGTCGCCATCGATGTCCGCGGCTACGGCCGCTCCTCCAAGCCGGCCGACACGGCGGCGTACCGGATGCTCGACCTGGTGGCGGACAACGTCGCGGTGGTGCATGCCCTCGGCGAGGAGTCGGCGGTGGTCGTCGGCCACGACTGGGGCGCGGCCATCGCCGCGAACTCCGCCCTGCTCAGGCCGGAGGTCTTCCGCGCGGTGGGGCTGCTCAGCGTTCCCTACACACCGCGCGGCGGCCCCCGCCCCACGGAGGCCTTCGCCCGGCTGGGCGGCGACGAGGAGTTCTACGTCTCCTACTTCCAGGAGCCCGGCCGTGCCGAGGCCGAGATCGAACCCGATGTGCGCGGCTGGCTCACGGGCTTCTACGCGGCCCTGTCCGCCGACACCATGCCCGCACCCGGCGCTCCCGATCCGCACTTCGTCAGCCGGGGCGGGACGCTGCGCGACCGCTTCCCCACCGGCCGAACGCCCGCCTGGCTCAGCGACGAGGACCTCGACGTCTACGCCGGGGAGTTCGAACGGACCGGCCTGACCGGAGCGCTCAACCGGTACCGGAACATGGACCGCGACTGGGAGGATCTCGCCGCCTTCGACGGCGCCCCCGTCACCCAGCCGTCCCTGTTCATCGGCGGCACACTCGACGCATCAACGACATGGCTGGCCGACGCGATCACGGCATACCCGGTCACACTGCCGGGCCTGATCTCCTCCCACCTCCTCGACGGCTGCGGCCACTGGATCCAGCAGGAACGCCCCGAGGAGATCAACCGCCTACTGACCGACTGGCTCGCCGCCCTCGGCCTGCCCGAGTGACGCTCATGCGGCGCACTTCTTGACATACTCGACCTTGGTCGGCCCCTCGCTCTCAAGCCGATCCCCGCGCCGCCATCCGCACGCCACATAGAACGAGTTGGCCGCAGCGTTGTCCGCGAAGCTCTCCAGCCGGTCGGTGGCACTCGGGGAGGTGTGGTCCAGCCGTCACGGAGATCCCAGCTCTGACGGGGGCGGGCGCCTGATCCTAACCGCCCCCGTGCGATTGCTGGAGGAAGGTCATTAGAGCTGCCGTGAGTTCGGCAGGTGCGTCCTCTTGGACGAGGTGGCCCGCACCGGCGATCGGCTCGAGCCGCGCGCCTGGGATGCGTGCGGCGAGTTCCTGTCCTCTGGCCATGGGGATCCAGGTGTCGTCCTGGCCCCAGCACACCAGCGTCGGGAAGCCGATCTCGCCGTAGCGATCCTGCACTTCGTCGGTGTAGAGCTGGTCGGCCTGGGCGATCTGCCGGTAGAAGGCCGGTTGGCCGAGGTCGCCGAGCCAGGGCTGGACGAGCCGGTCGAGGACGGTCGGGTGCAGACCGGGGCTGCTGGCCGAACTGATGTACTCGCGCACCAGAGCGCGGTGCAGTGCGGGCGGCAACTGCTCGAAGACCGCGGAGTGTTCGCCGACGAGCCGGAAGAACGGGGAGCCCCACGGGGCCAACGCGATCGTGTCGACCAGCGCGAGGGCACGGTAGCGGGCCCCGTGCAGCAGATGCGCCCGCAAGGACACGGCACCACCGAAGTCGTGGGCGACCACCAGCGGTTCCTCAAGGCCCCAGTGCGCCAGCAACTCGGTGAAGACCCTGCCCTGGGCGGCCAGGGAGACATCCTGGCCGGCGGACTTCTCCGATGCCCCGTATCCGGGCATGTCCCACACGAACACCTGGTAGCGGCGGGCGAGCGCGCGGGCGACAGCACGCCAGACATACGAGGAGAAGGGTGTGCCGTGCAGGAGCACGACCGGATCCTGGCCGGGTTGGCCGAGGCTGCCCCAGCGGACACCGCCCGACGTACTGCGGAACGTCTCGGACAGCTGCCATTCACTCACGGGTGCTGTTCCTCTCACTCGTGTCTGAGCCCTCTGCCGACCCAGCGGATGCCCTTCTACTTGCCCCAGATCTTCCGGTATCCCTCCCGGTAGCCCGATGGATCCCAGGTCGTTGCCCCCTCGCTGTTGTCGGCCGTGGTGATGTGGACGGGGGCCACGTATCCGCTGGCGGGCCGGTCGGCGAAGGCGCGGTTGAACTCGTCGACGATCTGCCAGCCCTGCTGGGACAGCGGCTCGGGCACGGTGGCGGCCTGGTACTGCCTGCTGTTGATGCGCTGGAAGGCGGAGGGGTCTCCGTCGCCGGCGCCGATGTTGAACGGTGGGCCGGAGCCTTTCTCCCCGGCCGCGCGGAACGCGGGTGCCGCGTCGGCGAAGTAGAGGTCGTTGATGGCGACGGAGTGGGTCCACCGGTTCTGGAAGCGGGAGAGGAGAGAGGCGATCACCTGGGGGGTGCGGCTGCTCGCGTCCGGGATCGGGATGTTCTCGTATGCCAGCAGCTTCACGCCCGGGCAGGTGGCGAGCCCTTTCCTGATCAGTTCGGACTTGTTCTTGGCGAAGGGGATCGAGGCGTCGGTGATGAGCACGGCGCCGGCCCGGCCGCCCGAGTCGGCGATGATCCATTGGGCGCTGATGGCGGCGACGTCCTCGACCCGGGTGGTGACGTTGGTGAAGAGCTCGGGCCGCCGGCTGGGCCCGGGGGCCGGGACGGCGTGCCAGCCGATGAGGGGGATGCCTGCCGCGTCGGCCCTCGAGACCTGCTGCGAGGTCGAGTTGGGGTCGAAGCCCCCGATGACGATGCCCGAGGGCCTGACGGCCACGGCCTGGCTCATGGCCGCCTGGATGCCGGCCGGGGTACCCCCGCCGTCGATCACCCGGACGTTCCAGCCGATGACCCGCGCCGCTTCCCGCACCCCCTTCGCGGCGCCGGCGACTCCGGGGTTGGTCATGGTCTGGGCGACGTAGGCGATGGTCTTGCCGGGCTCGGCCGTAGGGCCGGTGGTCGGCCCGTTCCAGGAGACGTCGGTCTCCTCCGCGCGGCTGACAGCGGCCTGGGCCCGGGTGTGGGCCGCGGGGCAGCCGCTCGGGCCCCCGGTGGACTCGTCCGGCCCGCTCTCCGAGCCGCGTTCGCAGCCGGCGAGGACGGTTGCCGTCGCGAGCAGGGCGCAGGCGGTGAGCCGAACCTGGTGGACGCCGGTGGTGGCCTTGCGGCTGCCGTTGCGGTGCACGAGAGCTCCTCACGGAGTCAGGGGCGGGAGGACGCCACCGGGCGGGGGGTGCCCGTGGCGTGGGTCAGGGAGCGGTGCCGGTGGGGCCGCCGTCCTGCGTCGGGGTGGACGGTGGCTCCGGCGGCTCGGCGGGTGAGTCGCGGGCGGATACGGCGCCGGTACGCAGTCGGCGGCGGGCGGCGTAGCCGGCCAGGCCTACGGCGAGAAGCAGGGTGCCGCCGTGGAACAGCGGAACCGTCCAGAAGTCGGCGCCCATTTGGCCGATGCCGGTGAGACCGACGGCCAGGACCGCGACGGCGACGACGGTGCCCAGGGCGTTGGGCCGGCCGGGTTTGATCGCGGTGGCGCCGAGCAGCGCGCCGGTGAAGGCGGGCAGCAGGTAGTCGAGGCCGACGCTGGGGTTGCCGATCTGCTGCTGGGCCGCGAGCAGCACACCGGCGAAGCCGACGATCAGTCCTGACGCGGTGAACGTGTAGACGGTGTATCTGCGGGTGGGGATGCCGATCAGGTCGGCGGCGCGCGGGTTGGACCCGATGACGTACAGGTACCGGCCGAGCGGCAGCCGTTCCAGCACCAGCCAGAGGGCGGCCGCGAGCGCGAGCACGTAGAACGCGGGGACCGGCAGGCCCAGGAACGTGGAGTCGTAGAGGTCGGTGAAGGCGGCCGGGAGGCCTTGCGGCCCGGGGACGATCCGGCCGCCGTCGGTGACCCATCCGGTGACGGCGTACAGCATGCTGCCGGTCCCGAGGGTGGCGATGAAGGAGTCGATCCGGCCGAACACGACGATGACACCGTTGAGGATGCCGACGACCGCCCCGCCGATGATCACCGCGAGGCAGGCGAGCGGCCAGGGCCACCGGTCGTTGACGATGAGCTGGAGCACCATGACGTGGGCGAGGCCGAGGCCGTAGCCGATCGAGAGATCGAAGGCGCCGGTGACGATGGGGACCATGGCGGCGAGCGCGAGGACCGCCGGGATGGACTGGTTGGACAGGATCGAGTCGACGGTGTCCAGGGTGGGAAACGTACGCGGCAGGGTGAGGGAGAAGATCAGGAAGAGCAGGCCGGTGAGGGCCGGCAGGCCGTACGCGCCGATGAGGTGCCCGCCCGGGCCGCGCAGCGAGGGGGTCATGGGTTCGTCGCGGTTCCGGAGGGTGGCATGGCCGAAGCCGACCGGGTGAGCCCGGCGACGGTGAGGGCCGGGCCGCTCAGTTCGGCCGTCACGGACCCGCCGACGAAGACGAGGGCGCGCCGGCACGCGTCGGCGACCTCCTCGAAGTCGGTGGAAATGAGCAGGACCGCGAGGCCGGCGGCCAGCGCCTCGTCGAGCAGCCGGTGGATCGCGGCCTTGGCTCCCACGTCCACGCTCGCGGTCGGCTCCTCCAGGATCAGCAGGCGCAGGCCCACCCGGAGCCAGCGGCTGAGCATCACCTTCTGCTGGTTGCCGCCGGACAGGGTGGCGATGGGGGCCTCGCTGTCGCGGGGCCGCACCGAGAACCGTTCGATGAGGGTGGTGGCCTCGGCGCGTTCGCGGCGGGGGCTGATCCACCGGCGGGCAGGCGGGCTGCCCGCACGGGGGTTGGCCAGGAGGTTCTCCCGTACGGTCAGTTCGGCGAGGCAGCCCTCCCGCTGCCGGTCCCCCGGCACCAGGCCGACACCGAGGTCCACGGCGTCCGTGACCGTGCGAGGGCGGTACGGCCGGCCGCCCAGGAGCACCGTCCCGTCGACGATGGGCCGGGCGCCGGCGAGGGCCCGGCCCAGGTCCATGTGTCCGGCGCCCGAGAGGCCGACCAGGCCCAGGGCTTCGCCGGCCTTGAGTTGCAGACTGACCGGTCCCGCGCCGGCGGTCCGTACGCCGTCGAGCGTCAGGACGGCGGGGCCGTCGGCAGGGATGCGGGCGGGGTGGCGGTCCGTCAGTTCCTCGCCGACGATGTCGTGGACCAGGCGGGCGGGGCTGTGGCCCGCGAGCGGGCCGTGGCTGACGAGGCGCCCGTCGCGCAGAACCGCGAAGGTGTCGGCCACCTGGTACACCTCGTCCAGACGGTGGCTGACGTAGAGGATGCCGTGCCCCCGGTCGCGCAGGGCGTGCAGGACGCGGAAGAGCCGGGCGCAGTCCGCGGCGGGGAGGCGGGCGGTCGGCTCGTCGAGGACGATGAGCTTCGCCCGTGCCGCCAGGGCTCGGGCGATGGCGACCAGGGAGCGTTCGGTGGGGGCGAGGTGGGCGATCGGTGCGTCGGGGTCGAGATGTGCGGCGACGATCCTCAGGGCGTCGGCGCTGTGCTCGCGGGTCCGACGCCAGGAGATCAGTCCGGCGCGGCGCGCGTACCCGGTGTTCAGGGCGATGTTCTCGGCGACCGTCATCCACTCCACGAGACCGAGGTCCTGGTGGATGAAGGACATGCTGTGCGATGCGGCATGACTTCCGAGTGGGTGCCCGTCCACGGTGATCTGCCCCGCGTCGGCGTGGTGGACGCCGGAGAGCACCTTGATGAGCGTGGACTTTCCGGCACCGTTGGGGCCCAGGAGGGCGAGGACGCTGCCGGCGTGGACGTCGACGTCGACCCCGGCCAGCGCGATGGTGCCACCGAACCTTTTACGGAGCCCGCGGATGCGGACCAGAGGCTCCGCTCCAGAGGGCCGGATCGTCACGTTCTTCCCGACTTTCATGAGAGACACCAGCGGAACAGATCATGACATTTCAGGCATTGCATAGGAGGCATTGCCGTCAAACACCGGCGAGCCCGCACTCGGCCCAGATGACCTTCCCCTGCGGGAGGTAGCGCGTACCCCAGCTCCGTGACAGCTGCGCGACGAGGAACAGGCCACGACCGCCCTCGTCGGTGCCGGCCGCCCGGCGCAGGTGCGGGGCGGTGTTGCTGGCGTCGGAGACCTCGCAGATCAGGGTGCGGCCGTGGAGCAGCCGTACCCGGATGGGCCCGGCACCGTGGCGGATGGCGTTGGTGACCAGCTCACTGAGCATGAGTTCCGCCGCGAACGCGGCCTCGTCGAGTCCCCAGTCGGCCAGCTGCCGGACTGCGGAGGCACGGATTTCGCTGACCAGGGCCGGGTCGGCGGGCAGGTCCCAGGTGGCGATCCGGCCGGGGTCCAGGGCGTGGGTGCGGGCGACGAGCAGGGCGATATCGTCGCACGGATGGGCGGGCGCCACGGTGTCCAGGACGGCCTGACAGGTGTCCTCGGGTGTGCGGTCCGACTGGGCCAGGACTTCTCGCAGCTGGTCGAGGACCACGTCGACGTCGCGTTGCCGGTCCTCTATGAGTCCGTCCGTGTAGAGGACGAGCCGGCTGTCCTCGGGGAGGTGGATCTCGGTGGCCTCGAAGGGCAGGCCGCCGAGACCGAGAGGCGGCCCGGCGGGCAGATCGGGGTAGGACACCGTGCCGTCGGGGTGAACCACCGCGGGTGGAGGATGGCCTGCGCGGGCCATGGTGCACTGCTGCGAGGTCGGGTCGTAGATCGCGTACAGGCAGGTGGCGCCGATGATGCCGCCGCCGTCGGAGGCGGGGTCCTCCCGGTCCAGACGTCCCACGAGGTTGTCGAGGTGCGTGAGGACGTCGTCCGGAGGGAAGTCCAGTTCGGCGAAGCTGCGTGCGGCGGTGCGCAGTCGGCCCATGGTGGCCGCGGAGAGCATGCCGTGTCCGACGACGTCGCCGACGAAGAGGCCGATCCGGGTTCCCGAGAGGGGCACGACGTCGTACCAGTCTCCGCCGACGTCGGATTCGGCGGGCAGATAGCGATGCGCGACGTCGACGGCGTCCTGATCGGGCATCCCGTGCGGGAGCAGGCTGCGCTGCAGGGCCAGGGCCATGGTGCGTTCGCGCGTGTAGCGCCGCGCGTTGTCGATGGACAGGGCGGCTCGGGTGGCCAGTTCCTGGGCCAGCGACCGGTCGTCGTCACCGAAGGGTGCCGGGTCCTGCCCTCGGTAGAAGCCGACGATGCCCAGCACGACACCGCGGGCGACCAAGGGCACCGTGATGAGGGAGTGGATGTGGCTCAGCAGTTGCTCGGTGTGCTCGGGGTCCTGCGCGAGCCATCCGGCGGCGGCCTTCAGGTCCGGTTCCAGCACTGCCTGCCCGTCGGTCAGGCACCGCAGTTGGGGCGTCGTCGGACCGTAGTCGACCCGCTTTCCGACCGGCCAGAAGGGAAGGTCGTCGCGAATGCCGTGGACCACCGTGCGACGCAGGTCGCTGCCGGGATCGGCGGACTCCTCGCCGCGCAGTACGGCCTCGGGCAGGTCGATGGTGACGAAGTCGGCCAGTCGCGGGACCGCCGTCTCGGCGAGTTCCTCAGCGGTGCGGCGTATGTCCAAGGTGGTGCCGATGCGGGTGCCGGCCTCGGAGAGCAGTTCCAGGCGGCGTCGCGCGGCCAGGGCGTACGTCCCCACGTGCGGCTCCCCCACCAGCACGAGCCCTCTCTCCGGGGGCGGCGGGTCGGGGTGATGATCCGTCGCGCCGTCGGCGTCGGTGGTCGTGGCGCCCTGGCCGAATTCGGCAACGGGCAGGTGCCTGGACGACACGGTGACGGAGAGATGCCCGGGCGCCGGAGTGGCATGAGCAGCCCCGGACAGCGAGCCGCCGAGGACGCCGGCAAGCTCGGCGGGGGCACCCAGCGGCTCGTCGGCCTGACGTGGGACGGCTAGGGACATTGCAGGCGAGAGGGCGGGGAGGACGGCCTCGACGGCGATACCTGCCACGCCAGAGGCAGTCGTCACCGGACGGCTCACGAGCGTGACCCTCCGGCCGTCGGACAGGTGCACGTCGACGGCGGCCCGATCCCCTCGGGAGATCAGCTCGGCGGCCGTCCCCATGAGGACGGACTGGTCTCGGGGGTGCAGTTCGAGGGCCAGTTCGTCCACCCCGATTCCGCGGTGGAGACCGGCCGCGGTGCGGGCTCCCGCGTCCAGGTATGCCCGCAGCAGGGCGCGCTCTCGCGCGGAACTCTGCCCCAGCAGCCGCCGCTCGATGGCCTCCGCCGCCTTGCGTATCACGGTGTCGAGCGCCGGGTTCTCGACGCCGCGCGGATACCCGAAGCAGAGGACACCCTCGATACGGCCGCTGAGCGGGTCCCGGACGGGGAGTGCGCGGCAGGCGCTTCCCTGGGAACGCTCGGCGAAGTGCTCGGCGCCGTAGACCCGGATGAGTCGGCGCTCCGCGAGGGCGAGACCGATGCCGTTGGTACCGGCGACCCGCTCGGCGAACACGAAGCCAGGGACGCGCTGGATCGCCGGGAGAACTCTGGCCAGGGACGCCTCTCCGAATCGGCGCAGGAGGACCGTGCCGTTCGCGTCCGCGACGGAGATGTTCATCGCGCTGCCGGCGAACCGGGTCTGCAACCGATCGAGGACGGGCACGGCCGCGCGCACGATCGGGCCGTCCGGATCGAAATCATCCCGGAAGGGAAGGTCGTCCTGGTCCGGCGAGAGCCCCAGGACCCCGCAGCGCTGCCACGAACTCAAGATCGACGCCCGTACGCCCGCCTCGACCGGCTCACCCTGCAGAAACCGCTCACGGGAACGGGCGGGCCCTGTGCCGTCTGTCGCAGGCCCCGTCGGCATCGACTCCCCACCGGGCAGAACCACGCTGCGCCTCACTCACGCCTTCAATAACCGGCTCTTCGGAAATATCTGGCATTGACGAGAATACGGGACATAACGGGCGAGAGGCACGATTCGCAAGGTCCTCACGCACAGTAACCGGAGGGAGTCGCCGTCACAGGATCGCGACCGGGGTGACGGGTGAGCCGGTCCCACCCGGAATGTTCAACGGAGCCACGACGAGCATGAATTCATACCGCCCCTCCTCGGCCGTCGCGGCGGAGAGCGCCTCCAGGTCGAGGTTGTCCAGCAGCGGCACCCCCATCGCCGCCACGGCCAGGGCGTGGACCGGCGAGTGCACGCCGTCCACCGGCGAGGGCCGCACATCACTGTCGCCGTCTCCGCCCAGCAGCGCGATACCGCGCTCGGCCAGCAGGGGTACGGCGTCCACGTGGAAGCCCGCGCTCGCCGTGTCGGGGTCCCAGGCACCGAGTTCCGCGCGGCGACGGACGTGTCCGGAGCGCAGCAGCACCGCGTCGCCCTCGCCGATCGTCACATCGAGCGCCTTCTCCGCAGCGATGATGTCCTTCACGTGGACCGCTCGCCCCGGCTCCAGCCAGCAAATCCCCAGGACGGCAGGAAGGTCGAGGAGCACACCCTTCGTGACGAGCGGGCCGAGCGTCGACACCGCGCCGAAGCGGGCGCCCGCGGAGTCGACGACCTCGTGCGCCGCCCGGCCGTCGTAGAGCTGCCCCCGGTAGGCGATGTGGCTCAGGGCGTCGAGATGGGTGACACCTTTGCCGTGGTAGTCGACAGCGATGAAATCCTTGCGGGTGCTGGGTTCGGGGGCTTCGACTTCACCCAGATCGGTCATGTGGTGCAGGGCCGGTTTGCGGTTGTCGGGGCCGGGCCGGGTGTTCCAGGGCAGCGCCATCGGGACGACGGTCCCGGACCGCACCGTGGCCGTGGCCCGCCGCGCATGGTCCGCGGTCACCCGGTTCCAGGCACCACGGTCGGCCGGGGCCCACTGCCCCCATGTACGAACCGCTTCGAAGAGTGCGTCGAACTCCCGACGGGATACGGCAGGACCGTTGCCGTCCTCGGCCGGCGCAGGATCCGGGACCTGGGCGGAACGAGAGCTCATCTGTCCTCACCGATCATTCCGGGGGCGTACCCACCGATTGTCGGCGAATGTGCAGGTCATCGCGCGGTGCAGCGCCACATGCGCCTGGTGGAGGGCGAACGGCGTCCTGCGAGCCGTGCGCGCCGCGGTACTCCGCCCACGCGCTCTCCAGCGTTGCTCTTCGGGAGCCGTCGGGGTCGTCGGCCACCGGCCCGCCCGGCGAGCGTCTCCAGGGCGACGCTGACGGCGGCGGTGTCGGTGTCGGTGTCGGTGTCGGTGTCGGTGTCGGTGTCGGCGATGAGCGCAGCAGATCAACAAGTACGGCACGCCGAAATTCGGACTCCTGGTGTGCACCCTGCGCGACTTCTTCTCCTTCTTCCCGGCGCCGGGCTGGTACTCGTTCGGACCTCGACGCGGCGGCATCCTTCGGCAACGCCTTCGACGCCGCTCAGGGCATCAGACTCGCCTGGCAGATGGAGCAGGCGACGGCCGGCCGGGCTCCGACCGATGTGGTCCGTCCGGAACACCTCACCCCGGTCGACCGCGCGATCCTCGCGGAGGCGACCCGCGTGGTCGCCGGCAGTCGGCGCCGCATGGACAACATGGCACGGTACGTCATGCCCGAGATGCGTCAGCGCCCAGGGAACATGAGGAGTGAGAAGTGAACTTCGTTGCCCCCCTCAGCCTTTCCGCCTCCCGGATCCGCGAGCTGCTGTCGTACCCACGCGCCGTCGAGGTGCTCGGGGACGGCGCGCTGGCCGACGGAGCCGGCACCATCGTCACCCCGCCCAGGACCGTCTCGCACATGAGCGAGCAGTGGTCGGTCCTGCTGATGCCCGCGGCCTCGCCCTCCTACTGGGGCGCGAAGATCATCAGCGTGTCGCCCGACAACCCCCGCAGAGGGCGCCCCCGGGTCGAGGGAACCTATGTCCTGTTCGACGGCGACACCCATCAGGTGCTGTGTCTGCTCGACGGGGCGGCGCTCACGGAGATCAGGACGGCGGCGGTGTCCGCACTCGCCGTCACGCGGTTGCTCGGTCCCGACACCGACGGTGTCAGGCTCGCCGTGTTCGGCACGGGCAAGCAGGCCGTGTCGCACATCGAAGCCCTCGGGAGCGTCGTCGACCTCGCCTCCGTGCATGTGTGGGGGTCGTCGCCGCAGTCCGCGGCGCGCTTCGCCGACTCGTATGACCTGGGCATCGAAGTGGGTGTGGGCACGCCGGAACATCTGCGCGCCGCCGACCTGATCGCCTGCTGCACCACGTCACGGCGGCCGCTCTTCCCCGCCTCGCTGCTCGACGCGCAGTGCGTCGTCGCGGTCGGCAGTCACGATGCCGAGGCCCAGGAGTTGAGCGGGGAGGCCGTGGGCCGCTGCGGCACGATCGTCGTGGAGGACAAAGGCGTCGCACTGCGGGAAGCCGGCGACATCGTCCAGGCCGTCCGCGGCGGCCACATCGACGAGGACCGGCTCTGCGACCTCGCCTCCCTCGTGGGAGGGAAGGTCACCGTGGACCGAACCGCGCCACGGCTGTTCAAGTCGGTCGGCGTCGGCTGGCAGGACCTGGTCCTGGCCTCGGCGATCTACGAGAGCGCCCGACAGGCCGAGTCCCCGTGACCGACGCCGACCGTGTCACCCGTCGGGCGGTGAGAACAGGATCCTGCGGGTACGGCTGAGGTGCTTGCGGACGAGGCCCTGCGCGCCAGCGCTGTCCAGGGGGACCCTCGCTCTGGTGCGCGGCGCACTCGCGGAGCGCTTGGTCGGAAGATCTCCTTGAGGAGACTCCTGCGTCGTGAGAGACCCTGGCCGGGATGCGGTGTGGTTCTCCCCATTGGATGGTGGAGTCATGAACCATCACCACCAGTCCCAGCAGACGATCCAGATCAACAGGCGGCTCGTCACGACCGGTGTCACGCTCATGGCGGCCGGTGTGTTGGTGGCGAGCGCCGGCGTCGCCGTCGCGGCCTCCGCCGTGTTCACAGCAGGTCGGCGCATGATCCGCGACATGGACGTACCCCCGTCCCAACAGGCCGCAATGAAGTGGCGGCAGGCCAAGGAGGCGTCCCGAGCGGGCATGCAGGCATGGCACTCCGCGTCCGACGCCCAGAACGGGGCGCACGCCCGCTAGTGCAGCCGCCCCCGTCGGCGCGTCGGTAACATCCGGGGACCCGGACCGGGCCGACCGCTCGGCCCGGATTCCCCCCGGGTGGGCGTTGCCTGCCCGGGAAGAGCCGCGAAGAGCCGCAGTGGCATGCCCGTGACGCATCGGGCCGGAGCTTGCCGCTCAGGTGTCGCTCAGGACAGGTCTGAGCCTCCGCCGACCCCGGAATGGTTCATTTGCACAGCGGGCCCTCGGCTCGTCAGCTGCTCCAGTACCTCAAACGACGGCACCCGCCTTGCACGCTCCAGCGCCGCCCCAAGGGCTTTCAGATCGGCGTGCACCTGGCTGTCCCGTTCTCCGGTCCGTTCGACGAGTTCCTTCAGCACCGTGAGTCCCAGGTCGACGTCTTCATCCCCTACGACGGACTTCTCGTCCTCCACCAGCTTCCCCGCTCGTTCGATCAGGGAGGCAGCCTGGCCCGCCAGACGCTCGTCGGCGAGCAGCATGGAGGCGACGGGCAGGTCGAGTCGTTCGATGAGAGTGATCCACTCGCGGCCCGCCTCGGTGCTCCCGAGCAGTCCGTCACGGACCCGACGCAGTGCGTCCACCTCGGTCTGGCGTTTGAGCAGCCGCAGCCCGATCAGATCGAAGGCGCAGATGCTCTGCTGGGCGAGGGCGAGCAGGCCCGCTTTGGCGTCCCGCTTGATGAGCGTGGGGTCCGGTGGATGGAAGGAGTCCTCCAGGCTTGCGACCCGCGGTCCGGTCTCGAAGGTGAAGCCGTATGTCTTACAGAGCGCCGGATTCGCGATGTGCCGGCTGTAGGCGTAGTCGCTCTGGGTACCGGTGGTCGCGTACAGCGCCCGCCCCGTCTGGGGGGTGTACGCGCGTCCGCGTACCGCCGCGATCGCGTTCACGACCCGTTGGGCGACCGTCGTGAAGCGCAGCAGGTCCTGGGGAGTGATGTGTTCCTGGTAGCCGGGGATGCCGATGGGCCTGCAGGTGCCGGTGGGCAGTCCCGTGAACCGCTGCGAGGGATTGCTGGTCTGGTTGAACGCGTGGCCCCACGGATACAGGACGAGTTCCGAGAACGAGTGCACGTCCGCGAAGGTGTGGATGTTCTGCGTGTCCAACAGGTGCTTGACGTTGCGGGTCTCCGGCTCGGAGAACGCGCCTGACCCGACGAAGACCTCGCTGCACGGACTGCACGAGGTCTGCCCCTCCGTCACCCCCCAGAGGATGGCCGCGTTGCGGTTGAGGTCCACCCCGTCGCACGCGGTCCCCGGGTTGTCACGGAGGTTCTTGCGCCACATGCCGTCAACGGTCATCACGTGGTGGCGGCCGTCGGGATTTACGCAGGGCACGAACCACAAGTCGAGGCTCTCCAGTACGAGTTTGACTTCCTGCGCGGTCCAAGTACGCCCGCCGTACACGACATTGGTGCCGTTGAAATAGCTGACGACGAGGTCGACGGCGAGTTCCACCAGAGCGTCGGGGTTCATCAACTCGCGCGCGTGGGTGCCGCCCACGAACAGGACGCCACGGCGATTCGCCCCGCCGCCCGCCCGCAGCCGCAGCGCGAACACCGGACGGCCCTGGACGGAGGGCTCGGGCAACTGGGTCCTGGTGCACAGCT
This sequence comes from Streptomyces sp. cf386, assembly GCF_900103585.1. Taxonomy (GTDB): domain Bacteria; phylum Actinomycetota; class Actinomycetes; order Streptomycetales; family Streptomycetaceae; genus Streptomyces. The sequence continues at coordinate 199,719 of NZ_FNHV01000013.1, read as the reverse complement.
GCGGGAACCATGCGGCCAGCGCCGAGGTCACCGAATCGAGCTGGGCGATTGTCCGGTACATCACGCACCCCCCGCTCGCTCGATGCCTTGGACGTGCTCCTCCAGCCAGGCCATGACCGCGTCGTCCCGTGCCACCAGCTCCGCAGGAAGGGGCCGCACCGGCACAACGGCGTGCAACCGGACTTCGTAGCCGCTCTCAAGGAGTCGCCGGCACTCGTCCGGGGTCACCAGCACCCGGACCTCGCCCTCCGGATCAGGGATCCGGTCCAGATCCAGATCGGCGACGCCCTCGAGATCGCGGATCGTCGGGCCGGGCTGGACCGTGGCGTCGAAACGCACCGCGGGTTCGTCACCCCCGGTGTTCCCGTTTCGGAGTGGAGGCTGCGCACTTTCGGACGCTTCGTTCATGCCCATCTCCATCGGTGCATTTTCAGTCGTGCGGTGAGAACCACCCGACCACTGGAATACCGAAATCCAGAAACGCTGACGGAATCAGCCAATCAACCCCTGCTTTCGATGCTGGGGTCGCCTCGAATCGCTGTCAACTTCAACGCCACAACTGATAGCCGACGCCTCCAGAACCGCCGATCAAACTGCCGATCAATCCGCCGATCAAGCCCATCTGGCCCCCGATTTCAGTCGGCTAACGCACCACGCGGTAGCGGAGGTAAACCACTCCCGAGCTGAAGGTGCGGGTCTCGACGAGTTCGAGATCCACCCGGCGCTCGTGCTGGGGAAAGAACGGAGTGCCGCCGCCGACCAGCACCGGGTAGACCATGGTCCGGTACTCGTCGATCAGACCCGATGCGGCCGCCTCGGCGGCGAGAGTCGCGCCGCCGATCGCGATCTCGCCCTCCCCGGGCTCGGCTCGCAACCGCTCGATCTCCTCCGCCGGGCCGCCGGAGGCCAGGCGGGCATTGCCCTGCACCGCCGACAGCGTGGTGGAGAACACCACCTTCGGGAGCGGATTCCAGAGCGCGGCCCACTCGAGCTCGGGGGCGTCGAGTGAGGGATCCTGGTCGGCGGTCTCCCAGTACAGCATCGTCTCGTACAGCCGTCGCCCCAACAGGTGGACGCCGACCTGTTGAATCTCGTCGATCCAGAAGCGAAAGACCTCCTTGTCGGGCACCGTCCAGTCGAAGCCGCCGTCCGGCCCGACGATGTAGCCGTCCAGTGAGACGCCCATCGAATAGGTCACGCTGCGCATCAGAAGTCCTCCTCGGTGACGGGTTCGACGGTACGACCGCCGGACGCCGCAGAACTCATCGCGGCTCGCGGGTTCCCTCCCCCGGCCGAGTCACCTCACAAGATCATTTCGTCAGGGGGTGGCACCGATCTGCCACCTGGCCTCCCGGCGACCAGGACGAAGGCCGGCAGGCCCCGGGAGCGCAGGCCGCCTCGGGCACCCTCAGCAGGGCGCCGTAGCGCATGAAGGGCGGGAAGTTGATGTTGGCCGTGACTGATCGGTGGATTCAGTCTCAAAGCTTGCGCACAAATTACACACACCCTCTCTACACACTGGCCCCAATGGTCTAGATTGACCGTGCTTCAGCTGTTCGATCACGAGGCGACCACTGGTGGTCAATTCTCGGAGCCCGAGAGAGGGGCCTTGGGTGTGGGGAGCACCCGAGGTTTCGACGGTTCCCGCGCACGTCGAGAGTCAGGCAGGACATGCGCGTCTGTTGCCGCCAAGGCGGATTGTTCAAGTAGCTCTGAAATAGCCGGGAAGTCATGCGGGGGGCCGGAGCCCCACGGGGAGGAACAGCGCGGCCTGGGAGGCGGGGGCCTCCCGGGCGGAGGAACAGGGTTGGGCGAACACGTCGAACCACTGGGACCTGGGGGGTTCTGTGCGGCAAGGGGGATTAGTCAGCCCGTTTCCGTCGGAGCGCGGGCGTCTGGCGAACGGGACGATCAGCCGGCCTGCGATCGAGTGGGAGCAGCGGTACCGCCGTACCGTGATCATCAGCGACACCGTGGCCACCGCCTCCGTGGTGGCGGCGATCGGCAACTTCTTCGGGGCCCGGGACGCGGCCAACTGGCACGAGAAGTGGGTGATTCTCGCCTTCTGTACCGAGCTGCTGGTGCTGGGGGCGCTCGCGGTGAGCCGGTCGTGGGCTCCGGCCGTGCTCGGCCAGGGCGCCGAGGAATTCCGCCGGCTCGGACGCTCACTGTTCGCGGCGACCGTCGTACTGGCGCTCGGCGGGATCGCCCTCACCTCGCGCAACATCAAGCTCTGGATCTTCGTCGCGATCCCCGCGATCGCGCTCGTCACCATGACCGAGCGGTATCTGCTCCGCCTCGGGCTGCACAAACAGCGCAAGGAAGGACGGTGCCTCAGACCGGTGTTGGCTGCCGGGAGCCCGGACACCTTGCAGGACCTGATCACCCGGACCCGCAAGTTCCCGCACCTCGGCTGGCGGGTGGATGGGGTGTGCACGACGGACGGTCGCGGGGTCGACGGTGACCAACTGGACGGAGTGCCGGTCGTCGGCCGACTGGAGGACGTCGCCAAGCACGTCCGCCACGACGGCTACCGTGTCGTCGCGGTCACACCGGACCCGCACTGGTCACCGGACCGGCTGCAACGGCTGGCGTGGAACCTCGAAGGCAGTGACGCCGAGATGGTCGTGGCCCCGGTGCTGATGGAGGTGGCCGGCCCGCGGCTGCACATCGACGCGGTGCTCGGGATCCCGCTGCTGCGGGTCAGCATGCCGACCTTCACCGGGGGCCGCCGGGCGGTCAAAGGGGTCGTCGACCGGATGGGCGCAGCGATCCTGCTGATGCTGTTCGCTCCGCTGATGGTGCTCGTCGGGCTGCTCGTGCTGATGGACAGCCGGGGTGGGGCGTTCTACCGCCAGCGCAGGGTCGGCAAGGACGGCCGCGAATTCACCATTCTCAAGTTCCGCACCATGGTCGCCGGGGCTCACGGGGCACGTGCCGGGCTGGCCGACCGCAACGAGGGCGCCGGCCTGCTGTTCAAGCTCCGCCGGGACCCGCGGGTGACCCGGGTGGGAGCAGTGCTGCGCCGGTACTCGATCGACGAACTCCCGCAGCTTTTCAACGTGCTCACCGGATCGATGTCGCTCGTCGGTCCGCGGCCTCCGTTGCCGGAGGAGTCCGCCGCGTACGGCCCGGACATCCGGCGCCGGCTGCTGGTCAAGCCCGGACTCACCGGCCTGTGGCAGATCAGCGGACGCAGCGACCTGTCGTGGGAGGAGGCGGTCCGGCTGGACCTGCGGTACGTGGAGGACTGGTCGCTCGCCCTGGACACAGTGATCTTGTGGAAGACGCTGCGTGCGGTGCTCTACGGGCAGGGGGCCTACTGATGTGCGGGGGGCTGCAACTCAACGGTCCCGCCGGTGCGCGGACCGCAGGCCAAAAGGGCCTGTCTGGGGGGAGGAACGGATCATGAGAGTGAGCGTTTTCGGGCTCGGCTACGTGGGCTGCGTGTCGGCCGCGTGCCTGGCCGGCATGGGTCACGAGGTCATCGGGGTGGACGTGAACCAGGTGAAGGTCGACCTGGTCAACGACGGCAAGGCCCCGGTGGTCGAGGAGCGGATCGGCGAGCTCATAGCCGACGTCGTGCGGAGCGGAGCATTACGCGCCACCGACGACGTCCGCGAGGCGATCATGGGCAGCGAGGTCTCGTTGATCTGCGTGGGCACGCCGTCGGAGCCCAACGGCAGCCTGTGCACCACGTACTTGGAGCGGGTCACCGAGGAGATCGGCGCCGCGCTGGCCGAGGGGGCCAAGCAGGGGGGCCGGCACACCGTCGTGTTCCGCAGCACCATGCTCCCGGGCACCTGCCTGAACCTGCTGGTACCGATCCTGGAGAAGTACGTCGGCGGCACGGCCGGGGTGGACATCGGGGTCGCGGTCAACCCGGAGTTCCTGCGCGAGGGCACGAGCGTGCGGGACTTCTTCGACCCGCCCAAGACCGTCATCGGCGAGCTCGACCCGGCAAGCGGCGACGTGGTGGCGGCGCTGTACGACGGCCTGCCCGGCGAGGTGTTCCGGGTGCCGGTCCCGACGGCCGAGGCGATCAAGTACGCGGACAACGCGTTCCACGGCCTCAAGATCGGCTTCGCGAACGAGCTGGGCGCGGTGTGCCAGGCGCTCGGGGTGGACTCGCACCAGGTGATCGACGTGTTCCTGGCCGACCGCAAGCTGAACATCAGCCCCGCCTACCTGCGGCCCGGCTTCGCCTTCGGCGGCTCCTGCCTGCCCAAGGACCTGCGCAGCCTGGTCTATGCGGCACAGCGGGCCGACGTCTCGGTGCCCATCCTGTCCCACGTTCTGCCCTCCAACTCCGACCATCTGCAGCGCGCGGTGGAGCTGGTCGAGCGCACCGGCAAGCGCCGGGTGGGAATGTTCGGGCTGTCCTTCAAACCCGGCACCGACGACCTCCGCGAGAGCCCGCTCGTCGAGCTGGCGGAGAGGCTCTTCGGCAAGGGGTACGACCTGCGGATCTACGACGCCAACGTAAGCCTCTCCCGGCTGATGGGCGCGAACCGCGAGTACATCGAGACCCGGCTGCCGCACCTGGCGCAGCTGCTCGCGGACTCCGTCGACGAGGTGCTCGAGCACGCCGAGGTGTGCCTGGTCGGGACCATGGATCCTGCCGTGCTGTCGGCGCTGCCTCATGGCGACGGCCCGGTGATCGTCGACCTCATCCACCTTCCCGACGCCGATGCGCGCCGGGCCGAACCGGGGTACGTGGGCCTTGCTTGGTGACATAGCCGGCGACGACGGGCCGGCCCGTCGCGCGCTGATTCTGGTGGAGAACCTGTCGGTGCCGTTCGACCGTCGGGTGTGGCAGGAGTGCACGACGCTGCGCGACGCGGGGTGGGAGGTGCACGTCATCTGCCCCCGGGGGGAAAAGCGGGACACGGAGTTGGAGGCGGAGATCGACGGGGTGCGGATCCACCGCTACCCGTTGCGCGCGGCCACCGGAGGGCCGGCCGGCTACCTGCGGGAGTACGGATCTGCGTTGTGGCATACGGTCCGGCTGGCCCGGACGGTCGGCCCGGTCGACGTGGTCCACGCCTGCAATCCGCCCGACCTGCTGTTCCTGCCCGCACTGTGGATGAAGCGGCGTGGCGCGCGGTTCGTCTTCGACCAGCACGACCTGGTGCCCGAGCTGTACCTCTCCCGGTTCGACCGTGGCAAGGATCTGCTCTACCGCGCCGTGTGCGCGCTGGAACGGCGGACCTACCGGGCCGCGGACGTCGTGCTCGCCACGAACGAGAGCTACCGGGACGTCGCACTGCGCCGTGGCGGACGGCGGCCCGCGGACGTCTTCGTGGTGCGCAGCGCGCCCGACATCGACCGCTTCCATCCGGTGCCGCCCGAGCCCGAGTTGAAGCGCGGCAAGCCTCATCTGCTGTGCTACCTCGGCGTCATGGGCCCGCAGGACGGCGTCGACTACGCATTGCGGTCCTTGGCGAAGCTGCGCGACGAGCTCGGGCGCACCGACTGGCATGCGGTGTTCATCGGCTCCGGCGACGCCTTCGACGCGATGGTGGAGCTTTCCCGGCGGCTCGGGCTCTCGGAGCAGGTGCAGTTCACCGGGCGCATTCCGGACGCCGACCTGGCGCGCTACCTGTCCACCGCGGACGTATGCCTCTCCCCCGACCCGCACAATCCGCTCAACGACGTGTCCACCATGAACAAGGTCCTGGAGTACATGGTGATGGGCCGGCCGATCGTCTCGTTCGACCTCCGGGAGGCGCGAGTCTCCGCCGGGGACGCCGCCGTCTACGCGCCCGCCAACAACGAGGCCGAATTCGCCAGGCTCGTCGCGCTGTTACTGGACGATCCGGAGGAGCGGGCCCGGATGGGCAAGATCGGCCAGGAGCGGATCAGCGGGCCGCTCTCCTGGCGGAACTCGCAGGCGTCGTTGCTCGCCGCCTACGCCGCCGCCTGCCGTGACCGCGCTCCGGTGTCGGCGGGCGACCCGAACCGGGCAGGGAGGAGACCGCGCCGTTGAGCGATGACACGATACGGCTGGTCACGATCGGCCTGATTATCCGTCGGCGCCGACGGCTTCTCACCATCCTCGCCTTGGTGGGTGCGCTCGTCGGCTACGGCACCTCTTTGGTGTTTCCGCCGCGCTACACGACGTCGGCATCGGTCCTGTTGCCGGGGGCGTGGGAGGAGCGCGAGCTGCTGACTCAGGCGGAGATCGCGACCAGTTCGGTGGTGGTCGACCGCGCGGCCGCCACGCTCGGCTGGACCGGGGTCAGCGGCAGCGAGCTGCGGGATCGGGTGAGCGCCGAGGCCGCCGACGGGAACATCATCAAGATCTCGGGTACCGCCGACACCCCCAAACGTGCACAGCAACTCTCCGACCAGGTGGCCCAGCAGTTCGTCGCATTCGCCGCGCGGATTGCGGGCGACAGCTCCGACCCCGAAGCGGCGACGGGGCCCGAGGCGCTGCGGAAGACGGTGGAGGAGACCAGCCGCCGCATCACCGACCTGGCCGATGCGGCCGATCCGGGGCAGACCGTGGAGAGCGTGCAGGGCCGCGCCGAGCTCGCGAAGCTGCGCACCACGCTGCAGGAGGCCATGGACAAGCTGGACCAGGCCGACCCGGCGGCCAGCCAGGCCAACTTGGTCGTCATGGGGCCGGCGGCCCGGCCGACCGGGGAGGCACCGCCGACGAGGACGCAGCTCATCGTCGGCGGGGCGCTGCTGTTCTTCCTGCTCTCGGTCATCGGTCATCTCGCCGCCGCGCGGGCGAGCCGCCGACTGCGCACCGAACCGGAGATCGCCGCGGCACTGGGCTCGGCGCTGCTGGGTACCGTCGACGTACCTGGTGAACGTCCCGCGCACCGGCCGGAAGACCACGGCCCGCGGGCCCGGCTCCGCCTGCTGTTGGGCGTCGACATCCGGTGGGACGTACCGACCCCGCAGGCCTCCGGCGACGTGGCCGGCAGGCAGATCCGCTACCGACGGGTGTGCGCCCGCATCCGGGACCAACTGTCGGCGCCCCGGCTGCTGTTGGCCGTCGTCCCGGACGGTGACGGGATCGCCCGCCGAGCCGCCGAGCAGCTCGCCGCGGAGGCTGAGAGCGATCCGCTGCTGCGGGTGGTGGAGGTTTCGGTGTCCCAGCCGATGGTGCCGGACCGCGACAACGAGTCCGGTGTCCTGGTCGTGGTCAGCGCGGGCAGCTGGACCGCAGAGGAGCTCGCCGGCATCGCCGAGGCGTGTGCGGACGCGGGGCACGAGGTCGTCGGCACTGTCGTCGCCGGCCCGGTCCAGGCCCGTCCGACGAGGTCTGCCGGCCATGCTCCGGATGGCGCCGCGCCGCCGATCGCCGTCGGCGTCGACACGAGGGGCGGTTCAGGGTGACGACGAGTACGACTTCGGAGTCTTCGGCCGCCGCTCCGCTCCTTGACCTGCAGGCGCTGGTGGTCGCGGTGCGCAGGCGCCGCCGCCTCTGGTGTTCCATGGCACTGCTGGGGCTGCTCGTCGGCGCGGCACTGGCGGTCCTGATGCCGCCACCGCCGACCGCGGTGACCAAGGTGCTGGTGGCGCACCAGGAGGACCAGCCGAACGACCCCGGAACGCTGATCCGCACCGACGTCGCGCTGCTGCAGACCACGCGGATCGCCGACAAGGCCCTGCGGGCTCTCAAGTCCCCGGAAAAACCGGAGGACTTCATGGAGGACTACGGGGGTACCGGCTTGACCAACAACCTGCTGCAGATCAATGCGACAGGTGACAGCGACGCGGAAGCGGTGGCCCGAGCCAAGGCGCTGGCCGACGCGTTCGTCGCGGACCATGTGAGGCGGATCCAGGAAGCCGCGGACGCCGAGGCCAAGACCCTGCTCGGCCAGCGTGACCGCATGCGGAACGAACTCGCCGAGGTCAACAAGGCGATCGAAGCCGGATCGCCGCAGAGCAGCCCGGAAGGCTCGGCGAACCTCGAGTCGCTCTTCGCCCGCCGGGCCGAACTCACCTCGCGGATAGCCGATTTCGATCAGCGAGCCGCAGAGGCGCGCACCGGCACGCCCCGGCTCATCACCGGCACACAAATCGTGGACGCACCGCGCGCGGTGCGTCATTCCCTGCCCAGGACCGCTGCCACCAACACCGCGATCGGGCTCGTCCTCGGGCTCGTCCTCGGGCTCGCGGTGGCCGCGGTCGGCACGGTGGTGGCGGACCGCCCCGTGCTGCGCCGGGAGATCGCGGCGAACCTGGGCGCCTCGGTCATCGCGGAGCTGCGCCGCACGCCCCGTTGGTCGGCCAGGCTGTGGCAGCGCCGACGGACCCGGGCGGCACGGGCAAGGCTCACCACGTCCCTGGCCCGCACCGTGCGCGGCTCCGCGGAACCGGTGTCGCTCCTGGAACTGGGCTGTGCGCGCAGCGCAAGTGTGATCGCCCTGGACCTCGCCCGGGCACTGACGGCGGACGGACCAGTGGTCATCATCGATGGCCTGCCCGGCCCGCAGCTCGCCAACCGCCGCCCGAAGCCTGGAGACCCGACCGTGGTCAGCGGCGAGCTTGCCGCGGCCGTGTCGCATGAGGAGCACCGGATCGGCGTCGGCTCGGTGGCGCCCGGCGCGGCGTGGACCGACCTCCAGTACCTCGGCACCCAGACCGTGCTCGTCGTGCGGGCCGGGCACGGCAGCGCCGCATGGCTGCACACCGTGGCAAGGCAGCTCGCGGACCAGCGCATTCCAGTGATCGGTGTGGTGCTGATCGACCCCGATCCGCGTGACCGGACCGACGGCACGCTGTGGGACGGGCTGCACACCGCGCTGCGCGGCCGGAGCGAGCGGCCGGCCCGGCAGAACGGGACGGGCCTGCCGCGGACGGAGCAGCCGTCGTGGGCCGTACGAGTCCCGGACACCGACCAGGAGGCGCGGTAAGACGTGTGTGGCATAGCAGGCACCTACCGATGGCCGGACGGGAAGGTCGTGACCGACCGGCTCACCGATACCCTCGCCCACCGCGGGCCGGACGGGGCGGGCCGGTACAGCCACCCCGCCGGTGACGGCGAAGTGCATCTCGGGCACCGTCGGCTGGCCATCATCGACCTGTCCGAGACCGGCGCCCAGCCGATGGTCTCGGACGGCCTCGCCCTGACGTACAACGGCGAGCTGTACAACGCGCCCGAGCTGCGTGCCGAGTTGGCAGCCGCCGGCGTGCGCTTCCGCGGCACCTCCGACACCGAGGTGCTCCTTGAGGCCTGGCGGCGCTGGGGCACGGACTGCCTGCCCCGGCTGCGCGGCATGTTCGCGTTCGGGATCTTCGACGAGCGAACCGGTGAACTGGTGCTGGCCCGCGACCAGTTGGGCATCAAGCCGCTGTTCCTGCTCCGGCGCGGCGAGGGCCTGGTGTTCGCCTCAGAGCTCAAGGCGCTCGCCGCCGCGACCGGCGGATCGCTGGAAGTGGACCATGCGGCGCTGGTGGCCTCGCTCCTCTACTACTGGGTGCCGGACTCGCGGTGCGCGTTCCGCGAAGCGGAGAAGCTGCCGCCGGGGAGCTGGCTGAGGTGCCGGCCCGACGGCCGGGTGGAGCGCGGCCGGTACTGGCACCTGAGGGACGTCGCCGCCGAGGGCCAGGAGCGGGCCCGCAGGGGCGAGCGGCCGGACCTGGCCGCCATCGTCGAGGAGTCGACCCGGCAGCACCTGCTCTCCGACGTACCCGTCGCGACCTTCCTCTCCGGCGGTCTCGACTCCAGCTGGCTGACCGCGCTGGCGGCCCGCCACCGACCCGGGATCTCCGCCTACACGATCGGGTTCCGCGCCGAGGACGCCAGGTTCGAGGCGATGCCGGACGACCTGCGCTATGCCCGGCAGGTGGCCGAGCGTTTCGGCGTCGACCTGCACGAGATCGAGATCGCCCCGAACGTGCTCGACCTGCTGCCGCAGATGACGTACCACCTGGACGAGCCGATCGGCGACCCCGCCGCGATCAACACCTTCCTGATCTGCTCGGCCGCCCGGGAGGCCGGGGTCAAGGTGATGCTCTCGGGGATGGGTGCCGACGAGCTGTTCGCCGGGTACCGCAAGCACCTGGCCAACCTGCTCGCGCTGCGTTACCAGCGCGTCCCACGGCCCCTGCGGCGCGGGGTGTCCAGGGCCGTGGCCCGGCTGCCGGTCGCCACGGCCCGCCGGGGCTATCGGTCGGTGCGCTTCGCGAAGCGGTTCCTCTCCTTCGCCGATCTGCCGGAGGAGACCGCGTTCCGGCGCAGCTACACCATGTACGACCAGGACGAACTGCTCGCCCTGGTCGATCCGGACCTGGCCGGGACGGTCGACGACGTGCTGACCGAACACGCGGACATCTACCGGGACAACGACCTCGACGACTTCGTCAACCGCATGTGCCTGGGCGACGCCCGGATGTTCCTGCCGGGTCTGAACCTCACGTACACGGACCGGTCGAGCATGGCCGCGTCGACCGAGGTGCGGGTGCCGTACGTGGACGTCGAGGTGGTCAAGGCGGCGTTCGCCGTGCCCGGCGATCGCAAGATCGTCGGACGGCAGGGCAAGGCCGTCCTCAAGGAGGCGGCCACCTCGATCCTGCCCCGCGAGATCGTCTACCGGCCCAAGGGCCTGTTCAGCGCGCCGCTGCGCGCCTGGATGAGCCGGGATCTGGCACCGCTGGTACGCGAGGTGGTGAACGACGGCGTGCTCGTCAGCTCCGGGCTCCTGCGCCGCGACGCACTGGCGCGCATGGTCGCCGAGGACGCCGCCGGGCAGCGGGACTTCTCCAAGCATCTGTGGCATGTGCTGACCCTCGAGTACTGGTATCGCGACGCGACCTCTGGGTCCGGCCAGAGCACTCGGTTATCGGCTTAGGAATCAGAGGAGTTCGGGTGAAGCAGGTTGTACAGAACTACAAGAGCGGCGAGCTGGCGGTGCTCGACGTGCCGGTGCCGGGGTGCAAGCCGGGCGGTGTGCTGGTCCGCACCGCCTACTCGCTGATATCCACCGGGACCGAGCTCATGAAGGTGTCCGAGGCCGGCATGTCGATGCTGGGCAAGGCCCGCTCCCGGCCGGACCAGGTGGCCAAGGTCATGCAGAGCGTGGCCACCAACGGGGTGCCCGCCACCTACCGCAAGGTGATGGGCAAGCTGGACTCCTACACGCCGCTGGGCTACTCGCTGTGCGGGGTGGTCGAGCAGGTCGGCACCGGGGTCGACGACGTGAAGGTCGGCGACCTTGTGGCCTGCGCCGGCAACGAGCACGCGCTGCACGCCGAGTTGAACTGGGTGCCGAAGAACCTGTACACCCCGGTGCCGGACGGCCTCGCCCCGCGGCAAGCGGCCTTCGGCACCGTCGGGTCGATCGCCATGCAGGGTGTCCGCCAAGGTGAGCCCCAGCTCGGCGAAGTGGCACTGGTCATCGGCCTCGGGCTGATCGGGCAACTGGTCGTGCAGCTCCTCGCCGCCTCGGGAGTGCGCGTCGTCGGGGCCGACCCCGACCCGGTGCGCTGCCAGCTCGCCGAGCGCCTGGGCGCCGCGGCCTGCGGCGATCCCGCGTCCGCGGCCGTGCAAGCCGCCGTCGCCGAGCTCACCGGCGGTCACGGAGTGGACCAGGTGTACCTGGCCGCCGGCGGCGGCAGCAACCAACCCGTCGAGCTGGCCGCCCAGCTCTGCCGGGACCGCGGCCGGGTCGTCGACATCGGCAAGTGCCGCCTGGACCTGCCGTGGAACGCGTACTACGAGAAGGAACTCGACGTCCGGTTCTCGCGGTCCTACGGCCCCGGGCGCTACGACCCGGAGTACGAGCTGGAGGGCCGGGACTACCCGATCGGCTACGTGCGCTGGACCGAGCGCCGCAACCTGGCCTGCTTCCTCGACCTCGTCGCCCGCGGCAGCGTCGACGTGGAGCCCTTGGTCTCCCACATCGCCGACTTCGACGACGCCGTGGAGACGTACCAGCGCCTGAAGGACGGCGAGTTGAAGGCCGTGGCCGTGCTGTTCCGGTACCCCGAACAGGCGGTGGAAGCCGAGGCTCCGGCGGTGGCCGTTCCCCCGGTCAACGTGACGCGGAGTCCGGCCCGTGCTGCCAGGACGCCGGTGCGCCTCGCGTTCGTCGGCGCGGGAAACTACGCGACGTCGATGCTGCTGCCGCACCTGGCACAACGCGACGGCGTCGAGTTGTCGACAGTCGTCACCACGACGGCGCTGTCCGCGGCCAACGCGAAGCGGAAGTTCGGCTTCGCCGAGGCGACCACCGATCTCGACGCCGTGCTCGGCGACAAGTCCATCGACGCGGTGTTCGTGGTCACCCGGCACAGCTCGCACGCCGACCTGACCCGGAGGGCGCTGCTGGCCGGCAAGGCGGTGTTCGTGGAGAAGCCGCTGGCACTCACCGAGGACGAGCTGGCCGGCGTGCTCGCGGCGGTGGAGGAGTCCGGCAACGACCGGCTGCAGGTGGGCTTCAACCGCCGGTTCGCGCCGCTGCTGACCGAGGCCAAGAAGCGGTTCGGCACCCGGACCGGTCCCGCGAGCCTGCGCTACCTGGTCAACGCGGGCCGGCTCCAGCACGGCAGCTGGTACCTCCAACAGGGCACCGAGGGCTCGCGTTTCGCCGGCGAGGGTGGGCACTTCATCGATACGGCGAGCTGGCTGCTCGATGCCGACCCGGTCTCGGTGTACGCGGTCGCCGCGTCCGGCAACGAGGACCTGCAGGTCGTGCTGCGCTACCCGGACGGGTCCACCGCCACCATCAGCTACGTCACCACCGGCGCGCCCGGCTTCCCCAAGGAGACGCTGGACCTGGTCGCGGACGGCAAGGTGCTGCGGCTCGACGACTTCGTCCGTGCCTCGGTGTACGGGCGCAAGAAGTGGGTCAGTTCGCGGCTGCCCAAGGCCCGGGACAAGGGGCAGAACGCCGAGCTCGCCGCGTTCATCAAGGCCGTGCGGACCGGCGGGCCGATGCCGGTGCCGCTGGAGTCGCTGGTCGCCACCACGGCGGCCACCCTCGCCGTGCAGGCCGGACTGGCCGGCGGTGCGCCGGTGACGTTGGAGCGGGCGCGATGACCATGAGCGCGGGCTGGTACCTGCGGCGGCTGTCCCGGATGGGCCCGCGGGAGGTCGGCGGCCGGATGGGCGACGCGGTGCGCAGACGGCGGTGGCGGTCGGCGCGGCCCAACTGCCCGACGGTGACCGGCGCCCGGTTCACCGCGGTACTGCCCGCCGGGACGATCGCCGCGATACCTCCGGACGCCGCGAAACGTCTCATCGCCGAGGCGGACCGGCTGATGTACGGGCACGCCGAGTACTTCGGGGTGGTCCGCGACGACCTGACCGACCCCGACTGGTGGAGCGACCCGAAGACCGGGCGCCGGGCTCCGTGGGGCTACGCCTTCGACGTGCCGTACCGGAACGAGGACGCGGTCGGGGACATCAAGCAGATCTGGGAGCTGTCCCGGCATCAGTACCTCACCGTGCTCGCCGCCGCCTACGCGATCACCGGGAACGAGCGGTACGCCGAGCGCGTGGCCGAGCACCTGCGGTCGTGGTGGGCGGCCAACCCACCGCTGCGCGGCGTGCACTGGATCAGCGGCATCGAGCTGGGCATCCGGCTGCTGTCCTGGGTGTGGATCCGCCGGCTGCTCGACGGCTGGCCGGGCGCGGCCGGGCTGTTCGAGGGCAACCCGGTGGCGCTGAAACAGATCTGGCACCACCAGCGCTGGCTGGCCGCCTTCCCCAGCCGGGGATCCTCGGCGAACAACCACATCATCGCCGAGGCCGCCGGGCAGTTCGCCGCAGCCTGCGCGTTCGGGTGGTTCCCCTCCTCGGCGCGCTGGCGAGCCGACGCGCTGCGGTCGCTGGAGCGGCAGCTGCGCAGCAACACCTTCGGCTCCGGCCTCAACCGCGAGCTGGCCACCGAATATCACGGGCTTGTGCTGGAGCTCGGCCTGGCGGCGGTGGCCGAGGCGGATGCCGCCGCCGTGCCGGTCCCCGCGTCGATCCGGCTGGTGCTGCTGCGGATGACCGATGCGCTCGCGGCCATCGTGGACGGCCGGTTACGACCGCCGCGCCAGGGGGACGCGGACGACGGGCACGGTCTGGTCGTGGACGGCGCGGGCACCGACCGCTGGGCTTCACTGCTGGCCACCGGGGACGCCGTGTTCGGCCGGCTCGACTGGTGGCCGGCGGTGACCGGCACCGATGTGCGCACCCCGCTTCTGACCGCGCTCATCCGGCCGTACTCGAAGAATGAAACGGCACCGGCCGTGTCCCGCCCGGCAGGCCGACCGGCCCATTTCGCCGACGCGGGCATGACCATCCTGCGTGGTCCGGAAGGTTCGGGAGAGATCTGGTGCCGCTGCGACGGCGGTCCGCACGGTTTCCTGTCCATCGCCGCGCATGCCCACGCGGACGCGCTGTCCGTGGAGGTCCGGCACGACGGGGTCGACGTGCTCGCCGACCCGGGGACGTACTGCTACCACGGGCAGCCCGAGTGGCGGCAGTACTTCCGGTCGACCCTCGGCCACAACACCCTGCAACTGGACGGCGCTGACCAGTCCGTCTCCGGCGGCCCGTTCCTGTGGACCCGGCAGGCCCGCAGCCGCGTCCTGGCCGTGGACACCTCCGACGCCTCCGAAGGGGGGACGGCCCGCTGGAGCGCCGAGCACGACGGCTACCAGGGCTCCGTGCACCGCCGCCGGGTGGAACTGGCCGCTGCGAGCCAGGAGTTGAGGGTGGTCGACGAGGTGCGCGGGCCACGCCGGGCCGCACGCCTCGCATTCCACCTCGGCCCGGCGATCGTCGCGGACCTGGTGGGGAACCGGGCAGTACTCACCTGGACCCGGGACGGCGAGGACCGCTCCGCGGTGCTCGACCTGCCCGGGCAGCTGACCTGGCGGGCTCATCGCGGCGAGACCCACCCGCCGCTGGGTTGGTACTCCCCCGGCTTCGGGCGCAAGGAATCCACCACCACGCTGGTCGGCACCGGCTTCGCCGACGGCACGGAAGAGTTCACCACCGTGCTCAGGTTCCGCGGCTAGGGGGGCGCGTGGGGATCAAGAGGCGGAACTGGGCGTTGGCGGCGGCACCTCTGGCGCTGGCCCTGCTGGCGGCGACCGGGTGTACGAGCACGTCGGAGGCCCGGGAGGAGCCGACCGGTGCGCCCTCCACGTCCGGGGCGCCGTCCACGTCCGTGGCCCGGGTGTGCGCCAAGCCCGCGGCCAGGCCGGCGAAAGCGCCGGCGGGCGCGGTGGCGGTCGACCCCGCGGTGGTCGGTGACCTGGCTGCGAAGACCAAGAGCAGCCCCCCGAACACCACGTTCTGGCTTCGACCTGGGAAGCACAGGCTCGACCCGGACCGCTACGCCCAGGTCATCCCCAAGAAGGGCAACCGCTACCTCGGTGCGCCGGGCGCGGTGCTCGACGGCCGGAAGAAGAACCAGTACGCGTTCAGCGGTACCGCCGGCAACGTCACCATCCGCTACCTGACGGTGCAGGGTTTCGTCCCGCCGCACAACGAGGGTGTGGTCAACCATGACTCGGCCGACGGGTGGGTGATCGAGCACGCGACGATCCAGAACAACTCCGGCGCCGGGCTGATGGCCGGTGCCCGCCAGCAGGTCCGCGCCAGCTGCCTGCGCGACAACGGTCAGTACGGCTTGAACGCGTACAAGGCCGGCGACACCATCAAGGGCCTGGTGGTCGAGGGCAACGAGATCGTGGGCAACAACACCGACGACTGGGAGCGGCGGCGGGAGGGCTGCGGCTGCACCGGAGGCATCAAGTTCTGGGCGGTCAACGGCGCCGACGTACGCGGCAATTGGGTGCACGACAACCGCGGAACCGGGTTGTGGGCGGACACCAACAACAACGACTTCCGCATCGAGAACAACGTCATCGAGGGCAACGACGGCGCCGCACTGATCTACGAGACCAGCTACAACGCGGTCATCCGGAAGAACACGATCCGGCGGAACAACTGGGTCGAGGGCCGCAAGGCAGCCGACGGCGGCGACAACTTCCCGTTCGCGACCGTCTACCTGTCCGAGTCCGGCGGCGAACCACGGATCCGGGCCCGCACGGACAAGATCGAGATCTACCGGAACGTACTGGAGGACAACTGGTCCGGGATCACCCTGTGGGAAAACGCCGACCGGTTCTGCAACAGCCCGGCCAACACCTCCTCCGGTGACTGCACGTTGCTGGTGAAGAAAACCGACCGCTGCGCGCGGCCGGCGATCGCCAGCGCACCGCTCTACGCCGACTGCCGGTGGAAGACCCAGCGGGTGGACATCCACGACAACCGCTTCACGCTGGACACGTCCGTCGTCAAGTGCACGGCGAAGTGCGATCGCATGGCGGTCCTTGCCAACTACGGCACCTATCCGGAGTGGTCGCCCTACAAGGGCGAGCGGGTGGCTGAGGCGATCACCCGCAAGCAGCACAACCGCTGGCGCGACAACGTCTACCTCGGACCGTGGAAGTTCGTGGCCCACGACCCGAGCCGGGTGCTCGACTTCGGGCAGTGGCAGGGCACGCCGTACCAGCAGGACGCGGGCAGCACCTTCCGCGCACGGGACGGTGGTTGAGATGGTCGCGGACCACACGTCGAAGATCGTCGGGACGGCCTGGGGACTGCTGATCCTCAACACGCTCGGCTCCGCCGGGGCGAAGACCATCGTCCCGCTGCCCCGTTCCCTCATCCAGATGGCCACCATGGGCGCGCTGGTCGCCGCGTTCGCGCTGGCGCTCGCGGTCAATCCCCGGCTGCGCATCCGAGCCGGCGCCTTCGTGTTCCTGCTCACCCTGCTGCTGGTACCGAGCGTGATCTCCAGCGCCAACCTGGAGTCCGGGTTCGGCGCGGTGTTCCGCTGCGCCCGGCTGGCTCTCTTCGTCGGCACGCTGTGGCTGCTCAGCCGCTGGTGGGACGGCGGCCTGACGTTCGTCCGGCACCACATCCGGCTGTACTTCGTGGTCCTCGGGTCGGTGGCCGCGGGGCTGGTCATCTCACCGGGCGCCGCCATGCCCGAACTCTACGGCGGGCGGCTGGTCGGCGCGTTGTGGCCGCTCACCCCGCCGCAGATCGGACAGTACGCCGCGGTGATCATCGGGCTCACCGTGCTGCTCGTTCTGGGCCGCCGGACCGACAGGACCAGCGCGGCGGTGGTCATCGTGCCGTCACTCGTCCTGCTCGCACTGACCCATACCCGGACGGCCACGCTCGGCCTGCTCATCGGGCTGGTGTTGGCGATCGGCTCGCTCCTCCTGACCAGCGCCGCAGCCCGCCGGTTCTTCGCCTGGGCGGTGCTGTGCGCCACGGTGGCCTCGGTGGCGTTCAGCTCCGCGCTCCAGGCGTGGTTCCTGCGCGGACAGAGCCAGGAGAACTTCTCCAATCTCACCGGGCGGGCCAAGGTCTGGAACGCCCTGCTGGCAGCCCCAAGGACGACGCCGGAGCAGCTGTTCGGCGCAGGCCTGGGCGACAAGTCGTTCGGCGGGCTGCCCATCGACAACAGCTGGCTGGCCGTTTACCAGGAGCAGGGTCTGATCGGCGTCACCATCGTCGCGGCGATCTTCATCGTGCTGGGCGGCGTCGCCTTGTTGCGGCCACCGTCCCTGCAGAGGGCCTGCGCGATCTTCCTGATCAGCTACTGCGCGATCGCGTCGTACACCGAGGCCGGGCTGGGCGACGCCTCACCGTATCTGCTGCATCTGGCCGTGGCCGCCTCGCTGCTCGCGGCACCTGCCGCGGCCACTCCCCTGCCGACGCCCGAAGTCTCCCGACTCTCGACGCCCGATGTCCCTCAACGACGCATACCGCGATGGGCCCGGAAATCGGAGGTGACCTGAGCATGCACGTCCTCGTGGTGCACAACCGCTACGCCTCGGCGCAGCCGAGCGGGGAGAACAAGGTCGTCGACCAGGAAGTGGAGCTGCTGCGCGCGGCCGGCCACCGGGTCGAGGTGTTCGAGCGGCGCAGCGACACCATCGCCGACCGGTCCCTGCTGGGCAAGGTCGCGGTACCGCTCCTCGTGCCGTGGAACCCGGCGGTGCGCACGGAGCTCGCCGCCCGGCTGCGTACCGAGCGGCCGGACGTGGTCCACGTCCACAACGTCTTCCCGCTCCTGTCGCCCGCGGTGCTGGCCGCCTGCGCCGACGCCGGCGTGCCCGCCGTCGCCACGCTGCACAACTACACCCAGGTCTGCCCGCCCGGCACGCTCCAGCGGGACGGCCGGCCGTGCACCGAGTGCGTCGGGTCGGCGGCGCCGCTGCCCGCCGTCCGGCACGGCTGCTACCGCAACTCCCGCCTCGCGACGGTGCCGCTCGCGGTCAGCCTGTCCGTGAACCGGCGGCGGTGGTGGTCCGGCGTGGAGCGGTTCCTGTGCATCTCCGCGGCGCAGCGCGACGTCCTGGTGCGGGCCGGCATGCCGGCCGAACGGCTGGCGGTGAAGCACAACTTCGTGCCCGACCCGGATGCCCGCCGCTCGGGCGCCGGCGAGCACGTGCTCTACCTGGGCCGGCTCGCGGAGGCCAAGGGCGTACGGCTGCTCATGACCGCGTGGGACGAGCTGGCCGCGGCCGGCGGGGTGGGCGTGCCGCTCGTGATCGCCGGCACGGGACCGCTGGAGCAGGAGGTGACCGCCTGGGCGGCGGGCCGTGACGACGTGCGGTACGTCGGCCTGTACGACACGGCGGAGTGCCAGAAGGCCATCGCGCGGTCGGTCGCCGTGGTGGCCCCCTCGACGTGGTTGGAGGCGTTCGGCCTGGTGGTCGTAGAGGCCATGGCGGCCGGGGTCCCGGTCGTCGCCGCCGGTCACGGCGCCTTCGTCGAACTCGTCGAGGACGGCGTGACCGGGCTGCTGCACCGGCCGGGCGAGCCCGGCTCGCTCGCGTCCTGCATACGCCGGATCGCGGCCGGACCGGACCGCAACCGGGAGATGGGCCGGGCGGCCCGGCGCCGATACGAGCAGGGCTTCAGCCCGGCCGTCGGCCTCGAACGCCTGGTGGAGGAGTACCGCACCGCGATCGCGGGACGGTCAGCGCTGGCTCGCGGCGGGGACACCCGCGCGAACAGGGGGGATGGGGACAGTAGATGACACGATGCCGACTCTGCGGCTCGGAAGCGATGGCGAGCGTCGTCGACCTCGGGGCGACGCCACCATGTGAGAGCTTCCTCGCCGCGGACCAACTGGACCAGCCGGAGCCGGCGTACCCGCTGCACCTGCGGGTCTGCACCGACTGCTGGCTGGCGCAGATACCTCCGCTGATCACGCCGGAGGAGACGTTCAGCGAGTACGCGTACTTCTCCTCCTTCTCGACCTCCTGGGTGGAGCACGCGCGTACGTACGTCGCCGACGCCGTGCGGCGGTTGGGTCTCGGCACCGACGCCTTCGTGGTCGAGGTCGCGAGCAACGACGGGTACCTGCTGAAGCACGTGGTGGACCGCGGGATCCGCTGCCTGGGCATCGAGCCGTCGGTGAACGTCGGCGCCGCGGCGCGGGACGCGGGTGTGCCCACCCTCACGGAGTTCCTGTCCCCCGACACCGGCTCGGCCGTCCGCGCCGAGCACGGCCCGGCGGACCTGGTCGTGGCCAACAACGTGTACGCGCACATCCCCGACGTGGTGGGGTTCACCCAGGGGCTGCGCGCCCTGGTCGCCGACGACGGCTGGGTCTCCATCGAGGTGCAGCACCTGCTGACCCTGATCGAGGACAACCAGTACGACACGATCTACCACGAGCACTTCCAGTACTACACGGTCGCCTCCGCGATCCGGGCCCTCGCCAGCGGCGGACTCGCCCTCGTGGACGTCGAGTTGCTGCCCACGCACGGCGGCTCCATCCGGCTGTGGGCCCGGCCCACCGAGGTCGCCGGCGAGCCGACGCAGCAGGTGGCCGACGTGCTGGCCCGGGAAAAGGCCGCCGGGCTGCAGGAGCTGTCCGGGTACGCCGAGTTCGCCGCCCGGGTGGCCAAGGTGCGCCGGGACCTCCTGAAGTTCCTCATCGAGGCGGCGGAGCGCGGCGAGACGGTCGTCGGCTACGGCGCCCCCGGCAAGGGCAACACCCTGCTCAACCACTGCGGCATCCGGCCCGACCTGCTCCCGTACACGGTCGACCGCAACCCCTACAAGCACGGCAGGTACACCCCGGGCACCCGCATCCCGATCCTGGCGCCCGATCAGATAGCCGCCGACCGGCCGGACTACGTCCTGGTCCTCCCGTGGAACCTGCGGGCGGAGCTGGTCGAGCAACTGTCCTTCGTGGGCGACTGGGGCGGCCGGCTGGTCTTTCCCATCCCGGAACTGAGCATTGTCGAGGTAAAGCGATGAAGGTCGTCCTGTTCTGCGGCGGTTACGGGATGCGGATGCGCAGCGGCGCCGCGGACGACGTGCCCAAGCCGATGGCGATGGTGGGCCCCAGGCCGCTGATCTGGCACGTCATGCGCTACTACGCGCACTTCGGGCACACGGAGTTCATCCTGTGCCTCGGCTACGGCGCGCACCACATCAAGGACTTCTTCCTCAGCTACGAGGAGACGACGTCCAACGACTTCGTGCTGCGCGGCGGGCGGACCGAGCTGCTGTCCACCGACATCTCGGACTGGACGATCACGTTCGCGCAGACCGGCATCGAGTCGCCCATCGGGGAGCGGCTGCGCCGGGTGCGGCACCACCTGGACGGCGACGAGATGTTCCTCGCCAACTACGCCGACGTGCTCACCGACGCCCCGCTGGACGAGATGATCGACCGGTTCTCCCGGCGCGACGCGGGAGCGTCGATGATGGTGGTGCCGCCGCAGTCGTCCTTCCACTGCGTGGAGCTGGGCGAGGACGGCCTGGTGGGGGGCATCACCGCGGTGAGCGAACTGCCGCTGTGGGAGAACGGCGGCTACTTCGTGCTCCGCCAGGAGGTCTTCGACCACATACCGGAGAACGGGGACCTGGTCGCCGACGGCTGCGCCCAACTGGCCAAGCGCGGACGGCTGGTGGCGCACCAGCACCGCGGCTTCTGGAAGCCGACCGACACCGTCAAGGAGCGGGCCGCGCTCGACGCCGCCTACGCACGGGGCGAGCGCCCGTGGGCCGTGTGGGAGCGGGACAGCGCCGGAGCACGCACGTGATCCGGCTGGGCGCCGGGCGCCTGGACCGGATCGTCGCCGTCGGCGCGCACTGCGACGACATCGCCATCGGCGCCGGCGGCACGCTGCTGACGATGTGCCTCGCGCGGCCGGGCATCCACGTCGACGCCCTGGTGCTGTCCGGCGGCGGCAGCGACCGGGAGCAGGAGGAGCGGGCCGCGCTGGCCGCCTTCTGCCCCGGCGCCGACCTGCGGCTGACCGTGCTCAAGCTGCCGGACGGGCGGATGCCGGCGCACTGGGAGGAGGCCAAGGCCGCCGTCGAGGAGCTGCGCGCGGGGACCGAGCCGGATCTCGTGCTGGCGCCGCGCACCGATGACGCGCACCAGGATCACCGCGGTCTGGCGCAGCTGATACCCACCGCGTTCCGCGACCATCTCGTGCTGGGCTACGAGATCGTCAAGTGGGACGGCGACCTCGGCCGTCCGTCGGCGTACCAGCCGCTGTCGCCGGAGACCGCCGAACAGAAGGTGCGGTTGCTCCAGGAGCACTACCCCTCGCAGCGGCACCGGCCCTGGTACGACCGGGAGGCCTTCCTCGGCCTGGCCCGGATCCGCGGCATCGAATGCCACGCGCGCTACGCCGAGGCGTTCGCCGTCACCAAACTCACTCTCGACCTGGGGGATTGAACCTTGCGCGTACTGCTGACCGGACATCAGGGCTACCTGGGCACCGTCATGGCCCCGGTGCTCACGGCCGCCGGACACGAGGTCGTCGGCCTCGACGCCGGACTGTTCGCCGACTGTGTCCTCGGCCCGACACCGGCCGACCCGTCGGGGCACCGGGTGGACCTGCGCGACATCACGGCCGAACACGTGGCCGGGGTCGACGCCGTGATCCACCTGGCCGCCCTGTCCAACGACCCGTTGGGATCGCTGGCGCCGGAGCTCACCTACGACATCAACCACCACGCGTCCGTACGCCTCGCCCGGCTGGCCCGGGACGCCGGGGTGCGGCGGTTCCTGTACGCGTCGACCTGCTCGGTGTACGGCGCCGCCGGCGGCGACGACCTGGTGGCCGAGGACGCCCCGCTGCGCCCGGTGACGCCATACGCGGAGTCCAAGGTGCGGGTGGAGGACGACCTGCACGAGCTCGCCGACGGCGACTTCAGCCCGGTGTACATGCGCAACGCCACCGCCTTCGGCTACTCCCCCAGGCTGCGCGCCGACATCGTGCTGAACAACCTCGTGGGCCACGCGCTCCTGTCCGGCGAGGTGCTGGTGCTCTCCGACGGCACCCCCTGGCGTCCGCTGGTGCACGCCGCCGACATCGCCCGGGCCTTCACGGCCGCGCTGACCGCGCCGCGCGAGGCGGTGCACGACCGGGCGTTCAACATCGGCAGCGAGATCAACAACGTCACGGTCGCCGAGATCGCCGAGCAGGTCGCCGAGGCGGTGTCCGGGTCGAAGGTGCGGATCACCGGGGAGACCGGCGCCGATCCGCGGTCGTACCGGGTGGACTTCTCCCGGTTCCGCACGGCGATACCCGGCTTCGACTGCGAGTGGTCGGTGAAGCAGGGCGCGCTCGAACTCGCCGACGCCTACCGGAAGCACGGCCTGACCCGGGAGGACTTCGAGCGCCGCTTCACCCGCCTGGCCGTGCTGCGCGCGGCGTCCGACGCCGGCGCCGTCGACGACACCCTGCGGTGGCGCCGATGACCGACGCAGGCGAAGAGATGTACGAGCTGGTGGAGCGGCTGTACCCGCTGTGCCGGAGCATCACCGGCGACGGTGTGCGCGCCACCCTGGACATCGTCGGCGAGTACATCCCGCTCCAGACGTACGAGGTGCCGACCGGGACCCAGGTGCTGGACTGGACGGTGCCGCAGGAGTGGAACATCCGGGACGCGTACATCGCCGACGCCGCCGGCAACCGGGTCGTCGACTTCGCCGAGTCCAGCCTGCACGTGCTCGGCTACAGCGTGCCGGTGTCGGCGACCATGCCGCTGTCCGAGCTGCGCGCGCACCTGCACACGCTTCCGGACCACCCGGCCTGGGTGCCGTACCGCACCAGCTACTACAAGCCGGAGTGGGGGTTCTGCCTGGCCCAGGAGACCTTGGACGCGATGCCGGACGGCGACTACGAGGTGCGTATCGACTCCACCCTGGCCGATGGCCACCTCACCTACGCCGAGTACGTGGTCCCCGGGCAGGTCCCCGACGAGGTGATCGTCTCCTGCCATGTCTGCCACCCGTCGCTGGCCAACGACAACCTCGCCGGCATCGCGGTGGCGACGTTCCTGGCCCGGGAGCTGGCGCAGGAGACGCCGTACTACACCTACCGGTTCATCTACGCGCCCGGCACCATCGGGGCGATCACCTGGCTGGCCCGCAACGCCGAGCGGGTGGACCGGGTCAAGCACGGGCTCGTACTGGCCTGCGCCGGTGACTCGGGCTCGCTGACGTACAAACGGAGCAGGCGCGGCGACGCGGAGATCGACCGGGTGATGGGGCACGTGCTGGCCGCATCCGAACGCCCGCACCAGGTCAACGAGTTCACTCCGTACGGCTACGACGAGCGGCAGTACTGCTCGCCCGGCTTCAATCTCAGCGTGGGCTCGCTCAGCCGGACCCCGTACGCCGGCTACCCCGAGTACCACACCTCGGCGGACAACCTGGACTTCGTCTCCCCGCAGGCGATGGCGGACACCCTCGCCGTCTGCCGCGAGGCGTTCGGCGTCCTCGACCGCAACCGGAGGTACGTCAACCTCAGCCCCTACGGCGAACCACAGCTGGGCCGACGCGGGTTGTACGACGCGCTCGGCGGCCGCAGCGACACCAAGCAGGCCCAGATGGCCATGCTCTGGGTGCTCAGCCTCTCCGACGGCGAGCACAGTCTGCTGGACGTCACCGAGCGGTCCGGGCTGCCGTTCGACACCGTCGCCACCGCGGCCGACGCCCTGCACGGCGCCGGTCTGATCAAGGCATGACGCGGATGACCACCGAGGAGGAGAAGGCGACGGCACCGGCGGGATCCACCCGGCGGGCCTTCGCCGGCCGGCTGTCCTGGGGGCTGGCCGACCAGGCGGCCTCCAGCATCAGCAACTTCGCGGTGGGAATCTACGTGGCCCGCTCGCTGGGGGTGACCGCGTTCGGCGTGTTCAGCCTCGCCTGGGTGACCTACGGCGTGGTGCTCAACGTCTCCCGCGGCCTGGCCACCGACCCGCTCGTGGTGCGCTTCAGCGGCGTGTCGGACACGGCCTGGCGCGGGGCGGTGGCCCGGTCGTCGGGTACCGCGCTCGGCGTAGGCACGGCCATCGGTGCGGCGTGTCTGGTGGTCGGCCTCGCTCTCGGCGGCCAGGTGGGGCCCGCGTTCGCCTGCCTCGGCGTCATGCTGCCGGGGCTGCTGCTCCAGGACGCCTGGCGGTACTCGTTCTTCGCCGCCGGCACGGGGAAGAAGGCGTTCGTCAACGACCTCGTGTGGGGCGTCGCGCTCGTCCCGGCCATGGTCGTGGCGGCCCGGGTGGGCAGCGTGGCCGCTTTCGTGCTCGCCTGGGGCGCGTCCGCCACGGTGGCCGCCGGGTACGGCTACGTCCAGTCCGGCATCCTGCCCCGCACGGCCCAGGCACGCGCATGGCTCCGCGAGCAGCGCGACCTCGGCTACCGGTACCTCGTCGAGAACGTCAGCCTCAGCGGCGCGAGCCAGCTGCGCGCGTACGGGCTCGGCGCGATCGTCGGGGTCGGCGCGGTCGGTGCGGTCCGGGGCGCCGAGCTCCTGCTCGGCCCGTTCCTCGCCGTGCTGATGGGCCTCTCGCTGGTCACCGTCGCGGAGGCGGCACGGGTGCTGCGGCGGGCCCCGCACCGCCTGGGCAAGTTCTGCCTCCTGCTGGGAGGCGGGCAGGCCGTCGCCGCGCTGTGCTGGGGCGGGGCGCTGCTCCTGATGCCGGACCGGCTCGGCGAGCTCGTGCTCGGCGACGTCTGGCACTCCGCCGCACAGCTCATCGTGCCGGTCACCCTCGGCGTCGCGGGCGCCGGCCTCGGCACCGGCGCGGCGGCCGGGCTGCGCGCGCTCGCCGCGGCCCGGCGCAGCCTGCGCTGCCAGCTGTTCGCGTCCGCCTGCTATGTGGCGGGCGGGCTCGGCGGCGCGGCCCTGGCCGGCACGGTCGGCTCGGCCTGGGGCGTCGCCACCGCGACCCTCGCCGCCTCCGCCGTGTGGTGGCTCCAGCTGCGCTCCGCCCTGCGCGAGCACCACCAGGACTCCATTCCCGAAGTGAGGACGCCATGACCGCCCGACCCAGGCTGAGCATCGGCCTGCCCGTGTACAACGGCGAGGAGTACCTCGCCGAGTCGCTCGACGCCCTCCTCGGCCAGACCTACGAGGACTTCGAGCTGGTCATCTCCGACAATGCCTCGACCGACGGGACCGAGGAGATCTGCCGCAAGTACGTCGCGCAGGACTCGCGCATCCGCTACCTGCGGCTGCCCCGGAACGTCGGCGCCGCGCCGAACCACAACTACGTGTTCACCCAGTGCCGCGGCGAGTTGTTCAAGTGGGCCTCGCACGACGACCTCTACGCCCGGGACCTGCTGCGCCGCTGTGTGGAGGCGCTGGACGAGCGTCCGGACGTCGTCCTCGCGCACTCCGACCAGGCGGTCATCGACGGCGACGGACAGGTGAAGGTCCCCTACGATTACGGGCTCGCCACCGCCTCACCGCACGCGCCGGAGCGCTTCCGCAGTTTCCTGTTCGAGCCCGGTGGCGACGACTTCTACGGGGTGATGCGCGCCGACATGCTGCGCCGGGTACGGCCGCACGACAGCTACCACCACGCGGACCGCACGTTCGTCGCCCAGATCGTCCTCCAGGGGCCCTTCCATCAGGTGCCGGAGCTGCTCTACTTCCGCCGTGACCACCCCACCCGCGCCGAGCGGGCGAACCCGAGCAAGCGTTCCCGGTGCGTCAATCTGGACCCGCGCCGGGCGGGCCCTCTGCACCCGACGCCCCGGCTGCTCGCCGAGTACGTCCTGGGCTTCGTCTCGGCGATCCGGCGGGCGCCGTTGACCGCGGCCGACCGGCGCGCGTGCTACCGCCACCTGGGCGAGTGGATGACGAGCCGGGTCCGGCCGGGTGCCGGCGAGCGGGTCGAGGACCGCGCCCCGGTCGACCCGGCCCGGCTCACCGTCTCCGTCGACGACGTCGTCGCAGGACGCGAGGGACGGCAGACATGAGACCCCCCGTACGCGTCGGGGTGTTCGGCCTGCTCGGCTCCGGCAACCTCGGCAACGACGGATCGCTGGAGGCCGTGCTCGGGTACCTCCGCGCCGAGCACCCGGAAGCGTCGGTGGACGCGCGGTGCGGCGGACCCGAGGTCGTCACGGCCCGGTACGGGATCCCCGCGACGCGGCTGCACTGGTACCGCGGGGAGTACCGGACCGCGTCACGTGCGGGCGCGATCGTGGGCAAGGGGCTGGGCAAACTCGTCGACGTCGTCCGCACCGCCGCCTGGGTGCGCCGGCACGACGTGGTGATCGTGCCGGGCATGGGCGTCCTGGAGGCCACGCTGCCGCTGCGGCCGTGGGGCTTCCCGTACGCGCTGTTCCTGCTCTGCGCGTCCGGCCGGCTGTTCGGCACCAGGGTCGCGCTGGTCGGCGTCGGCGCCGCCCCCATCGGCAACCGGCTGACCCGAACCCTGGTGCGCCGGTCGGCGCGGCTGGCCGCCTACCGGTCGTACCGGGACGCCCAATCCCGCGACGCGCTACGGGAGATGGGCGTGGACACCGCGCGCGACGAGGTCTACCCGGACCTCGCGTTCGCCCTGCCGACACCACGGGCCGGCGCACCCTCGGGCCCGCCGGGCCCGGTCTGCGTCGGCGTCATGGACTTCCACGGCGGCGACGACGACCGCGCCCGGGCGGAGGAGATCCACCGGCGCTACCTCGACGGGACGACCCGGTTCGTCCGCGCGCTGGTCGAGGACGGCAGGCCCGTCCGGCTGCTCACCGGCGACGAGTGCGACCGGTCCGTGGTCGCCGCGATCCTCGACGCGGTGGGCTCGCCGCTGGTCACCGCCGCCGAAGCGAACTCGCTGGCCGACCTGATGAAGGAGACCGCGGCTGCCGACACCGTGGTGGCGACCCGGTACCACAACCTGATCTGCGCGCTGAAGGCCGGCACCCCGACGCTCGCACTGAGCTACGCGGCGAAGAGCGACGCGCTCATGGACCGGATGGGCCTTGCCGCGTACTGCCATCCGGCTCGCGAGGTGGACGCCGACCGGCTGCTGGAGCAGTTCCGGGCGCTGGAGAAGCGATCGGCGCAGCTGCGGCGGACTCTCGCCGAGCGGAACCTGGTCGCCGCCCGGCAGCTCCAGGACCAGTTCACCGCCCTGACCGCCGCCCTGTTCCCGACAACCGACCACGCGCAGGCCCGCACCCGGCAGGAGACTCCATGAAGGCCATCGAAGTCCCGGCGATCGCCGGCGCGTACCTCTTCGAGCCGACTCCGTACGCCGACGAACGCGGCTTCTTCTGCCGCACCTTCGACGCCGACGTGGTCCGCTCGGTGGGCATCGACCCCGACGCCTTCGTCCAGGACAGCGTGTCCCGCTCGGTCCGGGGCGTGCTGCGCGGCCTGCACCTGCGCTCCGGCGCCGGCGAGGCCAAGCTGGTGCGGTGCTCGTACGGGCAGATCTTCGACGTCGTCGTGGACCTGCGGCCCGACTCACCGACCTACCGCAACGTGGCCTCCTTCGAGCTGTCCGGCGAGACGCAGACGACCCTGTACATCCCGGCGGGATGCGCGCACGGCTTCCAGGCGCTGACCGGGACCGCCGACACCTCGTACCGGATCGACCGCCCGCACGATCCGGCCGAGGACGTGACGATCGCCTTCGACGACCCGGAACTCGCGATCCGCTGGCCGCTGCCGGCCACATCGATGTCCCAGCGGGACCGGGAGGCGCCGAGCCTCGCCGAGGTCCTGAAGCAGAGAGAGAGCTGAAGTCAGCGTGGACACTGAGGAGTTCTTCCTGCCCCGGTCGCGGGCGGCGAACGAGCGGCTGCACACCATGATCCCCGGGGGTGCGCACACCTACGCCAAGGGCGACGACCAGTACCCCGAGAACCTGGCCCCGGTCATCAGCCACGGCCTCGGCGCCCACGTGTGGGACGTCGACGGCAACCGGTACATCGAGTACGGCTCCGGCCTGCGCTCGGTCAGCCTCGGCCACGCCCACCCGCGTGTGAATGAGGCGGTACGCCGGGAGATCGACCGCGGCAGCAACTTCGTCCGGCCGTCCATCGTGGAGGTCGAGGCCGCGGAACTCTTCCTGGCCACGGTGCCGACCGCCGAGATGGTGAAGTTCGCGAAGAACGGCTCCGACGCCACCACCGCGGCGGTCCGCCTCGCCCGCGCCGTGACCGGCCGCCCACGGGTGGCGATCTGCGGCGACCATCCGTTCTTCTCCGTCGACGACTGGTTCATCGGCACCACACCGATGTCCGCCGGCATCCCGGAGGCGACCACCGAGCTCACCGTGGCGTTCCCGTACGGGGACCTGGCCGCCACCGAGGAACTGCTCACCCGGTACCAGGACGAGATCGCCTGCCTGATCCTCGAACCCGCCGGCCACACCGAGCCGCCGCCCGGCTACCTCGCAGGACTGCGCGAACTGGCCGACCGGCACGGCTGCGTACTGGTCTTCGACGAGATGATCACCGGCTTCCGCTGGTCCGAGGCGGGCGCCCAGGGCCTGTACGGCGTCGTCCCCGACCTCTCCACGTTCGGGAAGGCGCTGGGCAACGGGTTCGCCGTCTCCGCGCTGGCCGGGCGCCGCGAACTGATGGAGCGGGGCGGGCTGCGGCACTCCGGCGACCGGGTGTTCCTGCTGTCCACCACTCACGGTGCGGAGACGCACTCACTGGCAGCCGCGATGGCCGTGCAGAGCACGTACGTCGAGGAGGGCGTCACCGCGCAACTGCACGCCCTCGGCACGCGGTTGGCCGCCGGTGTCCGCGACGCCGCGGCCGCCATGGGCGTCGGCGACCACGTCGTCGTCCGGGGGCGGGCCAGCAACCTGGTCTTCGCCACCCTCGACGAGAACCGGCAGCCGTCGCAGCCGTACCGCACGCTGTTCCTTCGCCAACTCCTCGCGGGCGGGGTGCTGGCCCCGTCGTTCGTGGTGAGCAGCGCGCTCGACGACGCCGACATCGATCACACCGTCGAAGTGGTGGCCCAGGCATGTGCGGTGTACCGCAAGGCACTTGACGCCGCAGACCCCACCCCATGGCTGGGCGGGCGACCGGTGAAACCGGTATTCCGCCGCTTTGCATGACGTGGCGTGCGTGACGTCAGCGAAGCTCCCGCCGACCGGCGTCGGCCGTCCGATCGACGATCCGGTCGGCCGTCCGGTCGACCAGCCACGCGGTCGCCGGTACCACCGCCAGCGCGGTGCACCAGCCGCCGAGGACGTCGGTCGGGTAGTGCGCGCCCAGGGCGACCTGCGCCCAGCCCATGGCGGCGCCGGCAAGCAGCGCCGCGGCGAGCACGAGTGACATGCCGGGCGTCCTGCCGAGGCCGAGCCGGTCGCTCGCGAGCAGCGCCACCACGAGGGCGAGCGCGGTGAGGAAGGCGGTGTGCCCGCTCGGGTACGACAGGTTGTCGGCGCCGTGGATGGTGCGTCCCACCAGGGACTTGAGCAGCGTCGTCGTCCCCACTGTCAGGCCGGCGCCGGCAACGATGAGCACCGCTGCACGAGGACGCCGCAGCAGCAGGCAGCCCATGACGGTGGCCACGACCAGTGTCGCCGCTCCCACGGGCTCCCCCAAGAAGTCCGTGGCCAGAGCGACTTGCCGCCACGACGACCCCGCACCGTCCACCGCCGCCCAGATCCGCGCGTCCACCATGCCGGCCCGACTGTCGTCGGCATACAGGACTCCGAGCACGAAGACCACCAGCGCGGCGAGGGCCGCAATCGCCCCGAGCCGCGCGCGCAGCGATGGGGGCAGCACCGCGGGCGCCGACCGTCCGGTCACACGCCCACCGCGTCCGGTCGACCTGTGGTGCTCTGCCGTGATCGGTGGATGGTGTTCCGGATCTTGACTCCTTGAGGCAGGGTGAGGGTGCGGCCCTTCATCCGACCGATGGGCAGCCATGAGCCATCAGCCACCCTAACCAAATATCGCCGCAGCGACGGTGCTGACTCCTGATGCACCGGCATCTGCCCGGCACGGGCCGGCTGGCCGCCCATGCACACGAAGCCGCCCGAGGCTGCAAGTTATCGGCCCTGGATGATGTCGGCCATCCCGCCCCCGCCTGTGGTGACGCCGCCGCGCGGCTTGGGTGCGGTGAAGGGGGGCATGTCCTGTCGGCACGTTGTTCCGGCCGGCGGGAGGGTGCCGTCGATGAGGTAGCGGCTCTCGTGCGCTTTGATGCACCTGCTGGGGTTGAGCAGTGCCGTGTGCCCGTGCCCGCTGTTGGTGAGCAGGCGGGCGTCGGCCAGTTCTCGGGTCATGGCCTTCGCGCCCGAGTAGGGAGTGGAGGGGTCGTAGGTGGTGCCGACCACCAGGATGGGATGCGCTGTCGGCTTGTTCCACGGTCCGCGATAGGGGTTGGCGGCGACTCCCGGCCAGTCGGCGCACACCACGGCGGCCCAGGTCCAGTGGCGTCCGGTGTCGCCCGCACGGGCGGCGCTGGCCTCCTCCAGGGCGTGGTAGGCGGCGGGGTCACGCGGGTTGGGGCTGTCGCCGCAGAACACCGCACTGGCCTGCTCTTCGCCCAGGTACGGACTCGGATCCGGGACCGCTGGGGCGGGTGGGAGCGGGGACGGCTCCGGGGCGCGGCCCTGCCACAGGCTCTGCAGTCCGCCGGCGCGGTCCGTCCATCCGGGGTGGACGATGTAGAAGCCGCTCACCAGGTCACTGACCGTACGGGCATAGGTCCACTCGCCCACGGGATGCTCCCGGAGGCGCTTCATCAGCTGGTGGTACTTGTCCCGGGTCGCTTTCGGGCTGCCGGCGGAGAAGGCGCAGCGGTCGGCGGTAGTGGACCCGCACAGGGTGAGGAACTGGTCCAGGGTTTCTGCCGCGGCGCGGTCCGAACCCAGGCGCAGCATTGCCGTGGACCGGGGGGCCTCGTTGGACCCATGGTTCGTCCAGGCCTGCGGATCCCAGTCGCTGTCGAGGACCATGGCGCGGACGTTGCCGGGGAAGAGGTTGGCGTAGGTGGCGCCCAGGAACGTGCCGTAGGAGATCCCGTAGTAGGTGAGCTGTGGGTCACCCACCGCATGCCGGAGCTGGTCGAGGTCGCGAGCGTTGTCGGCGGTCGACACATAGCGCAGGAGCTCGGGGTCACGCTGCTGACAGCGCCGGCCCAGATCCTTGTACGCAGCGGCGTAGGCCGTCCGCTCCTGTTCGCCCACCGGGAAGCCTGCCGGTTTGCTCGCATTCCAGGCGGCGGCTTCCTCGGCACTCGCGAAGCAGTTCACCGCGGTGCTGTTGCCGATCCCGCGGGGGTCCCAGCTGACGATGTCGAACCGCTCCCGTACCTCCCGCGGGAAGGACTCGTAGTTCTGCGGCATCTGCACTGTTCCGGGCCCGCCGGGGCCGCCGGGGTTGAAGAACAGGGTGCCCATGCGCCGTCCGGGACCGGTTGCCTTCCGCTTGACGACTGCCAGTTCGATGGTGCGGCCGCGGGGGGTGCGGTAGTCCAGCGGCACCTTCGCGGTCGCGCAGTCGAACGGGCTGCCCTGGACGCAGGGTCTCCAGTCCAGCTTCGGGGCGGGCACCGAAGGTGTCGGAGTACCGTCGGCGACGGCGGGGTTCGGTCCGACGGACACCGTCGAGCAGGCCACCACCGCGGCAACGACCGCGGCGCAACTCCGACGGCCTGCTATCGGTCCGGATATGTGCATGTCCTGTCCTTCCACGACTGCGCGCAACGCGCCCATGCGCCGGACGTCGGCACGCATCCGTGTCAACAACACCGCGGTCCGGCCAAACGCGCGAGCCATCCGCGGCCGAATGGGAGCCCGCGCCGACGACTCCGCCTGAATCACGTCAGACGGTGTAGCGAACCGATACCGGTACCGATGCCTATGCCTATGCCTATGCCAACCCGTCCAACGCGCGAAGCGCCTCCTCGGCCGCCGCGCGAGTTCTCTCCCCCGAGACGTCCACGACATCCGAGGCGATGACGGTGAGCCGGGCACGCAGTCGCTCCTCGTCCCGCGGTCGCCTCCCGGTGGTGGCCAGCCAGTGGGCGAGGCCCTCCGTGGCGTGGTGGCGGACCGTCTCGTCCGGGTCGTCGAGGGCGCGGACGAAGCGGGGCAGGTCCTGGGCGGTGTTCTCGTCGGTGGCGTTGTCCGTGTCGAGGAGGGAGAGCGCGGCGGCCCGCACTTCGGGCGAAGGTGTCCGGTCCGCTGTCCGCCGTAGGTCGGGCAGTGCCTCCGCCAGGCCGATGAGCGCGTTGTGCGTCTGCCAGACGGTGTTCGGGTCGGCGGCGAGGTGGGCCACCAACGCCCGGGCCACAGGACGGCGTTCCCAGAGGCGCAGCCCCTCGTCCACCAGCGTGTCCAGGCCGTCCACCGCGCCCGCGCGCACGTCGCCGTCGGGGTCGTCCAGGAGCGGGAGCAGCAGCCAGACGGCGTCCCATCGCCCTGCCTGTCCGATGGCCTTCGCGGCGGCGGCACGCGTACGGCCGGGCAACGCGGAGTCGGTCACCGCCGTACGCAGCACCCCGGTGGCGGCCCGCGTCCCCGCGGCTCCCAGCGCGTACGCGGCCGACGGGCCCGCGAGGGCGTCGCCGAGCCAGCGCATCGCCGGCCCGGTCACGCGTTCCTCGCCGCGAAGCCCCAGCCGACGCAGCAGCGAGGCCGCGACGTTCGGGTCCCGTTCGTCCTCCAGAGCTGCTGCCAAGGCGTCCTGCGTCCGCGCGTCCTCCGCGTCGCGCAGCCGGCCCGCCACCGCGATCCGTACCTGGGCGGACCCGTCGCGGAGCCCTGTCAGCAGGGAGTCGAGAAGCCGTTCGGTCCAGTGCCCGGGAAGCAGTTCGAGAGCCCGCACACGAGCGTCTCCCGCGCCCTGCTCGGCCGTACGGACCACCTCGGCGCTGACCGCCGGGTCGTCCCGGAAGCGGTACGCCAGGCTCCAGGCCCGTCCCCAGACGGCGCCTTCCGGGTCGCCCAGGAGCGCCACGAGTCCGGCGGCATCACCCGGCGTGCCCAGGGCCGCCAAGCCCTCCAGGGCGTTGATCCGAAGGTGATGGTCCGGATCCCGGAGCAGGCGGGCGAAGGCGGCCACGAGCGGTGGGCCGTCGAGCCCGAGCCGGATCGCGGCTCGCGAGGCCCGGCGCCGTACCCACGGGTCCTCGTCGCCCATCAGGGCGAGCAGCACCGTACGGCCCGCCTCGGTGCCCCCGAGCCGACCGAGCCCCGCGGCCACGGCCTCGCGTACCTCGGGCGCGGGGTCATCCGCCGATCCGGCGAGCACCCACGCGTGCTCGTCCCGTCCGACCCTGCCCAGCCCCTTGGCGGCGGCCGCACGCCGCCAGGTGTCGCCGACCTTCAACTCCCGCAGGAAGAAGGCGATCTGTTGGTCCGCTCCCATGAACACCCCGATGAGTCAGACCGGCGGGCGGGGCGGAGGTTGTACGGATACGGGGCTGAGGGCCTGGGCTCTGTCAGCGCTCCAGGACGCGGTCCGGCCCCAGCGGAACCTCGTGCAGCAGCAGCCGACTGCGCAGTTCCCGCACCCCGTGGTCGGCCTTGAGGCGGTCGATGACCGTTTCGAACTCGCGGGCGTCGGTGCAGGCCATGCGCAACTGGTAGTCGTAGTCCCCGGTCAGTCGCATCGCGCCGACGACCTGCGGCACTTCATGCAGCTGCGCCTCGAACGCCTGGCGGTCCACGCCCTCCCGCAGGCGGACGTCGCTGAGCAGCTCCAGCCCGCGCCCGAACGAGGCGAGGTTCAGCTCCGCCCGGTAGCCGCGGACGATTCCGGACGACTGGAGCCTGCGTACGCGGTCGGCGACGGTGTTGGCCGACAACCGGACCTGACGGCCCAGCTCCTGGTAGGTCGCCCGGCCGTCGGCGAGGAGGATCGTGAGGATCTGCCGATCGATGCGGTCCATGGCACCCATACTACAAATACGCGGCCCGTAGCGGGAATCGCCGAGTTTTCCGCGACGGAAGCGCCCTCTACGCCGAGATGTCCGAGCCAAAATCGGCGTTCTCGGTGCCAGGCTCTCAGGTATGGAAATCCTGCTCCTGCGGTCCGCCCTGGCCCCCTCCCTCATCCTTCTCGTCTCCGTCGTCGCCAGGCGTTCGGGCCCGCGTCTGGGCGGGTTGCTGCTGGGCGCGCCGACCACGTCGGGGCCGTTTCTGGCGCTCATGTGGCTGGACGGCGGGAACGCACCGGCGGCGCGTGCCGCGCACGGCAACATCGCGGCGCAACTGGCCGTCGTGTCCTTCTGCCTCGCCTACGGGCGACTCGCGCCCGCCCTCCATCCGGCGCGGACATTGACGGCGGCCCTGGCCTGCGCGGCCGGCGCCGGTGTGGTCGCGGCAGTGTGTGCGAGCGTCTGGCTCACCGCGGCCCTTACCGTGGCCGTCACCTGCGTGGGTCTGCGGACCTGGCCCGCCCCGGTGCGCACGGACCCGACTCCGGCCCGCGCCCGGGGCTGGGAGATACCGGTGCGGATGGCGGTGTCGGCCACGACGGTCCTGCTCGCGATGTTCGCCGCGGACGCGCTCGGCTCCTTCACCGGCGGCATCCTCGCCGCGCTCCCGGTGCTGCTGGCCGTGATGGCGCCCTCGACGCACCGTTCGACCGGCGCGGATGCCGCCGCCGCGATGATGCGCGCCGCGCTGACCGTCGCACCGGGCACGGTGGCCTTCCTGCTGGTGCTCCATTCGGCCTTTGTCGCTGCCGGAACCCAGTAGGGCCGCCACCCGACGGAAGGCCCGTCACGCGAACGCCCCTTGGAAGCCCTGCTGTCCGAACGCCCTCCGGGGACTTCGTCGCGCGAGCGACCCGTAGAAGCCCCGTCGCCCGGACGTCCCCCACAGGCTTCCCCTCCGCAGACCTTGGTGGAGGCCCCGCCTCCGAACGCCATCCACGCCCCGCCGTCCCCAAACCCCACCCCCCGCCACCTCGTCCTGCGCCGAGCCGTCGGCATCGTCGGTGCCGTCCTACTGCTCGCGACCACCGGAGCCGCGTCGGCACCCCACGGCGCCGTAGGGCACCCGGACGAGACCTGGTTCAGCCGCGACGCCGACATCCCCGCCCGCTACCGTCCCGCGATCGTCGCGGCCGGTACCGCATGCGCCGCGCCGCAGGTCTCCCCCGCCCTCGTCGCGGCCATGCTCAAGACCGAGAGCGGCTTCGACCCGCACCTGAGCGACCCCGCCGACGACGAATACGGGATCGCCCGCTGGACCCCCCGTGTGCTGCGGTACTACCTCCCGGAAGGGCAGCAGGGCCGCGTGCCCCGGCCCCCGCTGGACCCGGAGGTCTCCATCGCGGCGCTCGGTCTCATGCTGTGCACGCCGGCGCCGCAGTTGGAGGGGGTGGCGGGCGATCCCGTCCTCAATCTGGCCGCGGCCTACCGGACCGCCACCTGGGTCGTGCAGAAGGAGAACGGCATTCCGGTACGGGTGCGTCCGTACACGGACGCGGTCCGCGCCCACCTCCTGCGGTACGCGCCCGAGGACGGTGTCTGTCTGCCGTACGCGACGGCGGAAAGCTCGTACCCGGCCCCCTGCACATAGCGAATGCCCAGCCTGTCGGACCTCGCTAGCCTGCTCCGCATGCCCGACCACCACCGTACGCAGGCGGCACGCGACGACAGGCCCGAGGAGTCCCGGCGGGCGCGTCTGAGTCGGATCTTCGACGAGGACGCGGAGTTGTACGACCGTGCCCGCCCCGGATATCCGCCGGAACTCTTCGACGACCTGGAGGAACTCGCGGGTACCGGCCCCGGCAGTCGGGTCCTGGAGGTGGGCTGCGGGACGGGGCAGGCGACAGTGCCCCTGGCCGCGCGGGGCTGTCGGATCACGGCCGTCGAGGCGGGGCCGCGCATGGCCGAGGTCGCCCGGCGCAATCTGGCCGGGGCTGCGGCGGTGGAGGTGGTGACGGCGGAGTTCGAGGGCTGGCCGCTGCCGGTGGAGCCTTTCGACGCGCTGGTCTCGGCGACGGCCTTCCACTGGATCGACCCTGCGGTGCGGATGGTCAAGGCCGCCGACGCGCTGCGTCCGGGTGGGTGGCTCGCGGTGGTGCGCACCCAGCATGTGTGGGGCGGCACCGAGGAGTTCTTCGTCGAGGTCCAGCGCTGCTACGAACGCTTCGACCCCGATACGCCGCCCGGGCTGCGGCCTCCCGTGGCCGCCGACGTCGACTCATCGGACCATGCGGGGGAAGTGGCGCGCAGCGGGCGGTTCGGCCCGACGGTCTTCCGCCGCTACGAGCAGGACCTCACGTACACCACGGCGGACTATCTCGACGTCTTGCGGACCTACTCCGGCCACCGGGCTCTTCCGGAAGCTGCCCGGAACGGATTGTTCGCGTGCATCGCGGGCCTGATCGACAGGCGGTACGGCGGCCGGGTGACGAAGCGATATCTCATCGAGCTCGGAGTGTCGCCCCGACGGTGACGCCGTCCGTCAGTGCGATTCGCGGCTCACCTCGGA
Source organism: Streptomyces sp. cf386 (assembly GCF_900103585.1). Lineage (GTDB taxonomy): Bacteria > Actinomycetota > Actinomycetes > Streptomycetales > Streptomycetaceae > Streptomyces. The sequence goes on along the minus strand of NZ_FNHV01000013.1, from coordinate 163,031 downwards.
GCCGCTGGAGCCGACGAGGAAGTCCAGGTCGGCGCCGGTGTCGGCCTGGCGGACGTGGTCGACGTAGAGGCGCTCCCAGCCGCGCCGGGGGTTGGCGAATCCGGTGAGCGTGGCCTCGCTGGGCTGCCTGTGGGCGAGTTCGTCGGCGGGTACGTCGACATCGATGCGGCGGGCCTCGACGTCCAGGGTGATGAAGTCCCCGGTCCGGACGAGCGCCAAGGGGCCGCCGGCCGCCGCCTCGGGTGCCACGTGCAGGACGACCGTGCCGTACGCCGTGCCGCTCATCCGGCCGTCGCAGACCCGGACCATGTCGCGTACGCCTTGTTCGAGCAGCTTCCTCGGCAGGGGCATGTTCGAGACCTCGGGCATGCCCGGATAGCCCCTGGGCCCGCAGCCACGCAGGACGAGAACGGAGTCGGCGTCGACATCGAGTCCAGGGTCGTCGATCCGGGCGTGGAAGTCCTCGATGGAGTCGAAGACGACGGCCCTGCCGCGGTGGCGCAGCAGGTGCGGTGAGGCCGCGGCCGGTTTGACGAGCGCTCCGTCCGGCGCGAGGTTGCCCCGCAGGACCGCGATGCCGCCCTCGGCAACAAGGGGTTCGGAGCGGGTGCGGATGACCTCGCCGTCCCAGATCTCCGCGTCGTCGAGCGTGTCGACCAACGGCTTGCCGGTGACGGTCAGGGCGTCCGGGTCGAGCAGGTCGCGGACCTCGCGCAGGACGGCGAGGAGGCCTCCGGCGCGGTGGAAGTCCTCCATGAGGAACCGGCCGGCCGGCTGGAGGTCCACCAGGACGGGGACACGGGAGCCGATGCGGTCGAAGTCGTCGAGGGTGAGGTCGATGCCGAGGCGGCCCGCGATGGCCAGGAGGTGCACGACGGCGTTGGTCGAGCCGCCGATGGCGGCGAGCGCGACGATCGCGTTGTGGAAGGACGCCTTGGTGAGGAAGGTGCCCGGCCGACGGTCGGCGCCGACCATGTCCACGGCCAGCCGGCCGGTGTGGTGCGCGGCCTCCAGCAGACGGCTGTCGGGCGCGGGGGTTCCCGCCACACCGGGGACGACCGTGCCCAGCGCCTCGGCGACCAGCGCCATCGTGGAGGCGGTGCCCATGGTGTTGCAGTGACCGCGGCTGCGGATCATCGCCGACTCGGAGCGGGTGAACTGTTCCTGCGACAGCGTGCCCGCGCGGACCTCCTCCGACAACCGCCACACATCGGTGCCGCAGCCCAGCGGCTTGCCCCGGAAGGTGCCGGTGAGCATCGGGCCGCCTGGCACGACCACGGCGGGCAGGTCGACGGACGCGGCGGCCATCAGCAGCGAGGGGATCGTCTTGTCGCAGCCGCCCAACAGGATGACGCCGTCGATGGGGTTGGCCCGGAGCATCTCCTCGGTGGCCATCGCGGCCATGTTGCGCCACAGCATGGCGGTGGGCCGTACGTTCGTCTCGCCGAGCGACACCACGGGCAGGTCCAGCGGGATGCCGCCCGCCTCGTACACGCCGTCCCGCACCGAGGCGGCCACCTCGTCGAGATGCGCGTTGCACGGGGTCAGGTCGGATGCGGTGTTGGCGATGGCGATCTGCGGCCGCCCGGTGAAGGCGTCGCCCGGAACGCCTCTGCGCATCCACGCCCGGTGGATGTAGGCATTGCGGTCCTGTCCCTCGTACCACTGTGCGCTGCGCAGCCTCACCCTGGACCTCTTCCAGCAGTCGGTACGGTGGTCTACAGTCCGGAACGCCATGGAGCATACGCAGACGTACGCCGGATCGACAGACCCCGTCGGCAACCGCCCAACTGCCGCTGACAGCAGTCGAGTTGTGGGATCGGACCGGGTGCTCGCCGTCCTCAAGGAGCTGGCCCGGTATCCCGACGGTGTGGGGCTGGAGGAGCTGACCCGGGTCGTCGCCAGTCCCAAGCCGACCGTCCATCGGGCGCTCGGTGCGCTGCGCCGGGCCGGGCTGGCCGACCAGGACGCCCGTGGCCGCTATGTGCTCGGGGACGAGTTCCTGCGGATGGCGTTCGCCCATCACGAGGCCCGACCGGAGGCCGTCCGTATCCGGCCCGTGCTCGATGCGCTGGCGCACCGGTTCGGCGAGACCGCGCACTACGCGGTGCTCGACGGCCGCGAGGTCGTCTACCGCGCCAAGGTCGACCCGCCCACCGGTGCCGTCCGGCTGACGTCGACGATCGGCGGACGCAACCCCGCCCACACCACCGCCGTCGGAAAGGTCCTGCTCGCTCGGAGGTTGGGAACCGTGGAGGAGGTCGAGGCGTGGATCGGCGGCTCGCCTGCGGCTCGTCGTACGGACCGTTCCCTGTGTACGGCCGCCGCCCTGCACCAGGAGCTGACGGCCACGCGGGAGAGGGGATACGGCGTCGACGACCAGGAGAACGAGACGGGGGTCAACTGCCTCGCCCTGCCCGTCTGTCCGAACTCCCCCACTGTTCCCTCCGGGGCGGTGAGCGTGAGCGCGCTGGCCTATCGGACCCCTCTGGCGTCCCTCGTCGACGCCCTCGACGAGATCCGCGCCCTCATCGGCCCGCTCACCGAACCGCGCCACTGATGCGCGCGTTCGTGCTGACCGCCCCCCGGGCGTACGAGGTCCAGGACCTCCCCGCGCCGGTGGCCGCACCCGGTGAGGTCGTCGTCGATGTCGAGCGGGTCGGTGTGTGCGGCACCGACGTGGAGTTCTTCACCGGTGCCATGGCCTATCTCCATCAAGGGCACTCCGCCTATCCGATGCGGCCCGGTCACGAGTGGGCGGGGCGCGTTGCGGCGGTCGGCGGTGGTGTCGATCCGGGCTGGGTCGGTCGCCGCGTGATGGGTGACACGATGCTGGGCTGCGGCGGCTGTCGCCGGTGTGTCCGAGGCCGTCAGCACGTGTGCGAGAAGCGCCAGGAGGTCGGTATCCGCGGCGCGCGGGCGGGGGCGCTGGCGGAGCAACTCGCCGTGCCGGCGTCCTCGTTGCATGCCCTGCCCCACTCGGTCGACGCCGAACTCGGCGCGCTCGTGGAGCCGGGCGGCAATGCCCTGCGCGCGGCGCGGGCGACGGCCCTCGGCGCCGGGGACCGTGCTCTCGTCCTGGGGCCAGGGACGATCGGGCTCCTGGTCGCGATGTTCCTGCGGGCGGCTGGCGCCGAGGTTCATCTGCTGGACCGCGCAGGCAACTCGCCCGCGTTCGCCCACACTCTGGGCTTCGCGCACGTATGGGACGAGGACTCCCTTCCGGAGCTGCCCTTCGACGCGGTCGTCGATGCTTCGAACGCCGCCCATCTGCCGTGCAGGGCACTGGAGTTGGTCGAGCCGGGGGGCCGATTGGTGTACATCGGACTCGCCGGCGAGCCCAGCAGCATCGACACGCGTGCGCTCGTACTGAAGGACGTGACGGCGGTGGGCATCCTGTCCGCCTCTCCCGGCCTGGACGCCACCATCCGGGCCTACGCGTCCGGCGCGGTCGACCCCAGGCCCCTCGTCGCGGCCACCGTGCGCCTCGACGAGGTCGGGGCGGTCCTCGCGGGTGAACGTCCGGAGGGTGCCGGACCCGGCCCCAAGATCCATGTGGACCCTTGATCGATCTGCGGGGCTCAAGGGGCTGGCCGACCGGGGACGTTGTAATTAGGCTTACCTAAGTTCGTGTGCGTGGTGTTCGCGTTCTGTGAGTACCTCACCGCCCGGCTTCACAGGAAACCGAACCGAAGGACCACGGATGTCCCGCTCCCGCAGAGTGCCGCGGCTCGCCGCCGCGCTCGCCTCCGCCCTCCTGTTCCTCACCGCCGCCACGGCCTGCGGTGGTGAGGACTCGGACTCCGGCGCTTCGGGAGCCGACGCCGAGACGAGCGCGTCCGCGGGGGCCGCCTTCCCGGTCACCATCGCCCACAAGTACGGCCGTACGACGATCGAGTCGGAGCCGAAGCGGATCGTCACCGTCGGCCTGACCGACCAGGACGCGGTCCTCGCACTCGGCAAGGTCCCGGTCGGCACCACCGAGTGGCTGGGCGGATACAAGGGGGCCATCGGCCCGTGGGCCGAGGACAGGCCAAGCGGGGACGAGGTGCCGACCGTGCTCAAGGACACCGGCACCGGTCCGCAGGTGGAGCGGATCGCCGCGCTCCGGCCGGACCTGATCCTCGCGCTGTACGGCGGGCTCACCAAGGAGCAGTACGAGTCGCTGTCCAAGTTCGCGCCCGTGGTCGCCCAGCCCAAGGAGTACAACGACTACGGCATCCCCTGGCAGGAGTTGACCGAGAAGGTCGGCCAGGCGCTCGGCAAGCCGGAGGAGGCCGCGAAGGTCGTCCAGGACACCGAGGGCAAGATCGAGGCCGCGGCGGCGGAGCACCCCGAGTTCAAGGGGGCGAGCGCGGTGATGGCCACACCGTACGAGGGCATGTTCGTCTTCGGCAGCCAGGACCCGCGCTCGCGTCTCCTCACCGAGCTCGGCTTCACCCTCCCCAAGGATCTCGACAAGGCCATCGGGGACCGGTTCGGCGCGAACATCAGCGAGGAGCGCACCGACCTGCTCGACCAGGACGCCGTCGTCTGGATCGTCGGTGACGTCACGAAGGACACCGACAAGCTGCACAAGGACGCCTCGTACAAGGACCTGACCGTGGTGAAGGAAGGCCGCGAGGTGTTCGTCAACGAGACGAGCGATTACGGCAACGCGACGTCCTTCGTCTCCGCGCTCAGCCTGCCCTATGTGATCGAGCGGCTGGTCCCGCAGCTGACGGCGGCCGTCGACGGGAAGACGGCCACGAAGGTGGAGCAGCCCGCGTCCTGACGATGACGGGAAGCAAGGCATGGCCGGCCAAGGAAGTTGAGGAAGTTGACGTGGGGACCTCGGCGGTCCGGGCGGCGAAAGGTCCCCGCCCGGTTCTTCTGCTCGCCCTCTGTGGTGCGGCGCTTGTCGCGCTGTGCGCCCTGTCGATGGCGTTCGGTGCGCTCGGGGTCCCGCTCGACCAGGTCTGGCACACCCTGCTCGGCGACCCGCCCAACTCCCGTGTCGACAACGTGATCTGGTCCGTACGGCTGCCCCGCACCGTTCTCGGCCTCGCCACCGGGGCCGCGCTGGGCCTGTCGGGGGCGCTGATGCAGGCGCTGACCCGCAACCCGCTCGCGGATCCGGGCATCCTGGGCGTCAGCGCGGGCGCGGCCTTCGCCGTCGTCCTCTCGGTGGGTGTGCTCGGCGTCGGCTCCGTGTACGGCTATATCTGGTTCGCCTTCGCCGGAGCGCTGGCCGCGAGCATCCTCGTCTACTTCCTGGGCGGGCTCGGACGGTCGGGCACGACGCCGGTCAAACTGGCCCTGGCCGGCGTCGCCGTGACCTCTCTGCTCTTCTCACTCACCAGCGCGGTCGCCCTGACCGACCCCGATGCCCTCAACCGGTACCGGTTCTGGTCCGCGGGCTCGCTGGCCGATCAGAACGACGAAGTGGTGCTGCGGGTCCTGCCGTTCCTCGCCGTCGGCGCCCTGCTCGCGCTCGCCTGCGCCCCCGCCCTGAACAGCCTGGCGCTCGGCGACGACGTCGCGAAGTCGCTGGGGCTCAGGCTCGGCCCGGTGCGTGTGCAGGGCGTGGTGGCCGTCACGCTGCTGACCGGCGGGGCCGTGGCCGTCATCGGGCCCGTCGTCTTCGTCGGCCTGGTCGTACCGCACATCGCCCGCGTCCTCGCCCAGTCGGCCGGCATCGGCCCGGACCACCGCTGGCTGCTGCCCCTGTCGGCCGTACTGGCCCCCTGTCTGCTCCTGGCGGCCGACATCGCCGGGCGGCTCATCGCCCGCCCGGTGGAGATCCAGGCCGGCATCCTGGTCGCCTTCATCGGGGGCCCGTTCTTCATCGCACTGGTCCGCCGACGCCGACTTGCGGAGCTGTGAGCGATGACCAACGCCCTCCCTCCCGCGGAGATATGAGCCCATGACCGCCGAACTCGCCCCCGTTCCGGGCCGGAAGGACCCCGCGGACCGGCCGACATCGCGCCGTTCCGCCGGTCGGATCGCCTTCCGGCTCGCCGTGCCGCCCGTCTCCGGGGTGTTGCGGCCTCGGTCGGCGGCCGTGTGCCTGGTCCTCGCCGCGGTCGCCTTCCTGGCGTTCTGTGTGGAGACCGCCGTCGGGGACATCTCCCTCCCGCTCACCGACGTGATGCGGTCCCTGGTCGGTGCGGGCGACCCCGGCACCGAACTCATCGTCCACGAGCTGCGCCTGCCGCGTTCCCTCGCCGGGCTGCTGGTCGGCATCGCGTTCGGCGTCTCGGGTGCCCTGCTCCAGGCCATGACGCACAATCCACTGGCCAGCCCCGACATGATGGGCATCACGCAGGGCGCCGGTACGGCCGTGGTCGCCGGCATCGTGCTCGGCTGGGACGGCGGGCTGAGCACCCAGGCGCTCGGACTGCTCGGCGCGCTGACGGCGGCCCTGCTCGTGTACGCCCTGGCGTGGAAGCGGGGAACGACCGGTTACCGCATCGTCCTCGTCGGCGTGGGCATCGCCTGGATCTGCACCAGTGTGACCGACTACCTCATGGCCCGAGGCCGGCGCTTCCAGGCGCAGGCGGCGCTGGGCTGGCTGGTCGGCAACCTCAACGGCCGTACCTGGCAGCAGATCGGGCCGCTCGCGGTGACCATGGCGGTGCTCGTACCGGTGGCGTTGCTGCTCGGCCGACTGATGCGGACCCTGGAGCTCGGTGACGACGTCGCCCGGGGCCTGGGGACGCGCGTGCAGACCGTCCGGGTGGCCGTGCTGGTCGTCGCCGTCGGGCTCGTGGCGTTCGGGACGGCGACGGCGGGGCCGGTGGCGTTCGTGGCGCTGGCCGCGCCCCAGGTCGCCCAGCGCCTCGCCGGGCTCTCCTTCCCGCCGCCCGTGGCCGCCGGGCTGACCGGCGCCGTGATGGTGCTCGTGTCCGATCTGGTGGCGCGCAGACTCATCCCGGACACCGAGCTTCCGGTCGGGATCGTGACGGGTGTGCTCGGCGCGCCCGTGCTGCTGTGGCTGCTCGTCCGCGCGAACCGCGCCGGTTCAGGAGGCTGAAGAAGTGTCATCGAAGTCCCCGTGGTCGAAGTCCGAGTCGTCGAAGGACGAGACGGCATACGGCGGTGCCGGCGACGCCCCCGATCTGCGCGCCGAGGGCCTGCGGCTGGCGTACGACGACCGGGTCGTCGTCGACGGCCTCGACCTGGCCGTGCCCGCCGGCCGCATCACGGTGATCGTCGGCGCGAACGCGTGCGGCAAGTCCACCCTGCTGCGGGCGCTGGCCCGGTTGCTGGCCCCCAAGGGCGGTGCCGTCCACCTGGACGGACGCTCCATCCACTCCATCCCGACCCGGGCCCTGGCACAGCGGATCGGCATCCTGCCGCAGTCGCCGGTGGCTCCCGAGGGGCTGACCGTCATCGACCTGGTCGGACGTGGCCGCTCACCCCACCAGACGTGGTGGCGGCAGTGGTCCGCCGCCGACGAGCAGGCCGTGCACGAGGCGCTCAGCGCCACCGCGATGACCGACCTCGCCCATCGGGCCGTCGACGAACTCTCCGGTGGGCAGCGGCAGCGCGCCTGGATCGCCATGGCGGTGGCGCAGGGTACGCCGGTGATGCTGCTGGACGAGCCGACGACGTATCTCGACCTCGCCCATCAGATCGACGTCCTCGACCTGATCACCGACCTGAACCGGCAGCAGGGCCGCACCGTAGTGATGGTCCTGCACGATCTCAACCAGGCCTGCCGGTACGCCGATCACGTCGTCGCCATGAAGGCGGGCCGCGTCGTGGCGGAGGGTACTCCGACCGAGGTCGTCACCGCGGCGACGGTGGAGGAGGTCTTCGGGCTGCGGTGCGTGGTCGGCGAGGATCCGGTGAGCGGGACGCCGATGGTGGTGCCGATGGGGCGGCACCATGAGGGGACCGGCTCCGCCGTCGTCGTACCGGGTGCGTCCGGTTGATCCGGAGGCGGAACAGGTCAGTCGACGTGTGCGGAAATGGTTCGGGCGCAGACCAGGGACTCGGTGTGGGTGGTGTCCACCTCCAGGTCGTAGGACACTCCCTCGTGCACGACCTCCGCCTGCGACGCTGCCATCCCCTGGACCCGATCGCCCCGTGCGATCTCGCGGCCCGCGGCGACCGCACTGTCGCATCGGACGCCGACCCACAGCACGGTCAGACCGCCCAGGGCCTTCTGCCACCGCTGCTGCGACCCCGCTCCACCCAGGAAGACGTCGTCGATGATGATCCTGGCTCCGGCTTGTGCCATCGCGACGACGCCCTCCACCCAGGCCGCCTGCAGGGCCATGAAGTCGGGCCCGACGTTCACCGTCCCGTCCGCCGCGAACACGATCCCCGCGTCCGACGCCTGCATCTTCGCGGGCATGGCGTCGACCAGCGAGTCACACCCGAACGCCAGCCACGGATCCGGCAGTACCTCCTGCAGACACCGTACGATCCCGGACTTCCCCGAGCTGGAGCCGCCGTTGAGGATGATCACCTGAGTCGTCACGGGGGCACGGTAGGACATCTTTCGCGGGGCACAAAGCGAATACTGACGGGTCTGTCACTCCGGCCCGGGGACCGCCGGTTCAGTGGGGAGACCCACGCGGAAGATGTGGGTCTCACCGCCCATCGGCTCCCAGCCACTGTTCACTTCCACCACGGTCAGGTGGGCGGCCAGCCACTGGCCGTCGGGTGACCACGCCATTTCATAGGTCTGCAACGGGTACCAGCCCCGGCCGATCGCGTGACGGGTGACGACCTGGTGGTCACTGACCCGTTGGATGATCACCTCCAGTTTCCCCGGTGACTCTCCCGAGATTGCCAGATAGTCGCCGCCGGGGCTCACCTTCAAGGAGCGGATCTTGATGTCGTCGTTCTCGATCACCTCCAGGGTGCGACCGTCCGCCGGGTCAATCACTGAGCGCGACCTGCCCGACTGTGGGGGTGCCTCGACCGGAGTGCCTCGCACCACGTCGTATGCCAACTGTGGGCGGGGTTCCTCGTGATGACGGAGTGTGATCACCGGCTCGCCGGGCACCCACATCAGCCAAGACGAGAAGGAGTTGTCGGCGCGAGCACGGAAGCATTCACGCCAGCTGGTGGCGTCGTACACCACCAGCTCCCCTCCCTCGCTGTTGACGGCGAGGAAGCGGCCGTCGTCGGAGAACGCCAGATGGCGAGGCTCGTCTTCCCTGCTGAAGGGCTTCAGGACGGCCACGGGGTGGCGCAGGTCGGGTATCGCGGTGGCCTCGCCGGGGAGCAGCCGGTCGGCGTGAGTGGGGTAAGCGGTGGTTCGCCACCAGTCGCCGACCGTCAGGTGCTCGATCCACCGGGGGTCGGTGACCACTACGTCGTAGTCGGCCCCAACATTTGTCTCCTCGCTGAGGACGAGTTCGGCGGCGACCTCCGGGGGCAACTCGTCGAACCGGGGCTCTTCCTCCCAGGGAAAGCTGACGCGATCCTCATCATCCAGCAGCTCATCGACCTCCTCATCCGTGAGGGGGTAGTTACGCGTCGCGATTCGCTCCACACTCTCGATGAACCACCGGGTGTTGGCGTCCACCCAGGCCTCGTCAAGGCGCTGATCCCGTGTCATCACGTCACCCAGCGGCGCATCGTCCGCGGAATCGCCGAAGACGCGGAGGAAAAAGCTGGCATCGTCGGTCAACGGGGCGTGCGAGCCGGTGTCGTAGTAGACGACGGTGGAGCGCAGTCGAATGCGGCGGCTCGGCAGATCGACCGCCAACACCCGTACGCCGTACAAATCGGTCATGACGCCTTCCTCGGTGGTCTCCGTTGTCCCGCGGTCCCGGTCCCGGTGCATACGGGGGGACCGGAGACGCAATGATCACATTGACCACTGACAACCAGGCTGCGAACGCGGACTCCCCGGTCACGGAAACGCCATGACCGGGGCCCCAGGATCACCTACCGCGGAAGGTGTCGACCGCCGCTAGTTCCGGTACCGGAACACGATCCGGCCACGCGTCAGGTCGTACGGCGGGAGTTCCACCAGCACCCGGTCCTCCAGCACGATCTTGATGTAGTTCTTGCGGATCTTCCCGCTGATGTGCGCGAGCACCTGGTGGCCGTTCTCGAGCTCCACGGTGAACATGGCGCTGCGCAGGCACTCGACGACCTTGCCCTCGACTTCGATGACGTTCTTGTTCTTCGTCATCGCACCAGCTCCAGGTTGCTGCTCATCGGCCGGGCGCCGATGCCCTCGAACAGCGCCGAGGCTGCTCTGTTGGACTCCTGGACCTCGGTCCAGGCCTCGGCGAACCCGGAGCGGTGCAGCGTCCCCAGGGCGTGGGCCAGCAGCGCCCGCGCGATGCCGCGGCGCTGCTCGCCGGCCCGGACCGCGACCAGTCCGATGCGCGGCCGGATCGCCGTCACCACGCGGATCAGACCCAGGTAGCGGTCCGGCGCCGCGGCCACCGCGTATGTCGACGGGTCGACGATGGTGTCGTCTTCGGCGCGGGGAATCACCTCTGCGGGCATCGACTGCCACCACCCGACGGCCGCCTCGACTTCGTCACGGATCGCGCGGTCCACCGCCCGCAGCAGGCCCTCGTCCGCCTGCCCGGCGGGCACGATGGTGATGCCCGAAGGCGGCAGGAGTTCGTCGAGCCCTGTGACCCGTGGGTCGGTCGGCACGACGTACTCCCACTCGCGGCGCCGGATCGTGAAACCGGCCCGGTGCCAGCCGGCCGTCAGCTCGACGTCGGCTTCGTCGACCACCGTGTACAGCGGCGCCGGCAGTTCCGCGAGCATCGCCTCGGCGAGCCGGTCGAAGGTGGCGTCGTGCCAGGCGTCGATGCTGACGAACAAGCGTCCGTCGGGCCGGTGCTGCGCATGCCCGCGGCCGACCACCAGGTCGTCATCCAGCGCATGCCATTGCCTGCCCGCGACGCGCGTGATCATCACCGCGTTCTCGCTCAGGCCGGATGTGAAAGGCTTCGTGTTCATCGGAGTCTCCTCCAGGAGTGCCTCGATCTCAGGCGCTCCTGGCGACACCGAACGTCAGCCGCCGGACCGTGACGGGTTGAGGGAGCACCCACGGGTAACTGTGTTCACGGGGGCTCACCTCCATACGTCGACTTCACGGTCCGGCACGAACGTAGCAACGGGGCTCCGTCTCGCTCAACTCCTTTTCCCTGCCTCTCAGCGCCTCAGATCCGCACCGACCGCCGCGGCGACGACGCGGTCGCACTCCGACTGGGTGAAGCGGCCCTCGGACAGCCATCCGTCGGGGTCTGTCAAATGAACGGTGTAACCAGGGTGGTTGGTTACTGGCGGGCGGCTGAGAGCCGGCCGTCGACGGTGATGTCGAAGGCGTTGAGCGCGGTCTTCCACCGCATGGTCCAGCGGGCCTGGCCTTTGCCGGTGGGATCAAGCGACATGATGGCCATGTAGACGCACTTCAACGCGGCCTGCTCATTCGGGAAGTGTCCGCGGGCCTTGACCGCCCGGCGGATGCGCGCGTTGACCGACTCGATCGCGTTGGTGGTGCAGACGATGCGGCGGATCTCGGTGTCGAACCGCAGGAACGGGGTGAACTCCTCCCACGCGTTCTCCCACAGTTTCACGATCGCCGGATACTTCCGGCCCCAGGCGTCGGCGAACTCCGCGAACCGCTCCAGCGCGGCCTCCTCGGTCGGCGCTGTGTAGACAGGCTTGAGAAGCTTGGCGATCTTGTCCCAGTCCTGGCGGGCGGCATAGCGGAAAGAGTTCCGCAGCAGGTGCACCACGCAGGTCTGCACGATTGTCCTCGGCCAAACCGTTTCCACCGCCTCCGGCAGGCCCTTGAGCCCGTCGCAGACCAGCATCAGCATGTCATGGACGCCGCGGTTCTTGATCTCGGTGAGGATGTGCAGCCAGTTCTTGGCACCCTCGCCGCCGTCGCCCGCCCACAGGCCCAGGATCTCGCGCCGGCCGTCGACGGTGACGGCCAGGACCACGTAGATGGGCCGGTTGGCGACCGCGCCGTCGCGGATCTTTACGTGGATGGCGTCGATGAAGACCACCGGATAGACGGCGTCGAGAGGTCGGCTCTGCCATTCGGCCATGCTCTCGAGGACCCTGTCGGTGATCGTGGAGATGGTCTGCCGGGAGACCTCGGCGCCATAGACCTCCGCCAGGTGGGCCTGGACCTCGCCGGTGGTCAGGCCCTTCGCGGCCAGCGAGATGACCATCTCGTCGACGCCGGTCAGGCGCTTCTGCCGCTTCTTGACGATCTTCGGTTCGAAGGAGCCGTCCCGGTCGCGGGGCACGGATATCTCCACCGGTCCCACGTCGGTCAGCACGGTCTTGGAGCGTTTGCCGTTACGGGAGTTGCCGCCGTCCTTGCCTGCCGGATCGTGCTTGTCATAGTCGAGGTGATCGCTGATCTCGCCCTCCAGGGCGGACTCCAGCAGCCGCTTCGTCAACTGCTGCAGCAGCCCGCCCTCACCGGTCAACTGCAGACCCTCGGCCTGGGCACGGCTCACCAACTCGTCGATCAGCTGGTCGTCCACGGCCTTCGCCGACACAGCCGCCGCCGACTCGACAGTCTCCTGCTCAGACACGTTCTCACTGGTCATCGATGCATCTTCCATGATCGGGAGTTACACCGAACGATTTACAGTCCCAGTCCCGAACCCGGTCTTCCAGCGGTCCAACGCGAACGTCGTGTACGGCCCCGGCCACAACGGCTTCTTCAAGTCGCCGGACGGGACCGAGGACTGGATGGTCTACCACGCCAACAGCTCGGCGAGCGGCGGCTGCGACATGAACCGCTCAGCCCGGGCGCAGAAGTTCACGTGGAACGCCGACGGCACGCCGAACTTCGGTACGCCGGTGGCATTGGGCGTCCCGCTGACCGCGCCGTCGGGTGAGTAGCCGCCGTCCACTCCGGAGAGTGACAGCGGCCGAGCGGACGGCCACCAACTGGCGCCTGCTCCCGTACAGTTCGCGGCATGGACGCCGAAGCCAGCCTCGATTCGCTCCCGCACGTGCCCGGAACCCAGCGACCGGTCCCCACCGCCGATCCCGAACTCGTGAAGCGGTGGGGTTCCGCGGGGGGCGAGCTGGTCGAGCTGCTGGCCCAGGTGCGCGAGCAGACCGGCGGTGTCGCCGGGTTCCGGCTCGGGCCGGGCCTCACCGTACTCGTCACCGACCCGCAGGCGATCCAGCATGTGCTGGCCCTCCGGCCGGACCGGTACGTCAAGCGCTCCCACCGCGCCCGTCTGCTGATCGGTGACGGTCTCCTGGCCGCCACAGGTGAGGCGTGGAAGCGGCAACGCCGTTTGCTTCAGTCCCAGTTCACCGGAACCGGGATGCGCCGCTACGAACATCGGATCACCCAGGCGGCCCGGACCACCGCCGGGCGCTGGGAGGCGTACGCCCGCGCCGGACAGGGCCTCGATGTGGGGAAGGAGATGCACCGCTTCGCCCTGGACACCATCTGGCGCTCCCTCACCGGGCACCCCCTTGACGACGAGACCGCGCACGAGCTGGAGGCCGTGGAAGCAGTGGGGGCCGCCCTGCCGACGCTTCCCGCGGACGCCGACAAGGCCCGGGATGCCGTCGCGGCCGATCTCGCGCGGATCGACGCGGTCGCCGGGCGCGCCATCGAGGCCGCCCGCAGCGGGGCTGTCGGGCCCGACGGCCCGGGCCTGCTGCATCTCTTGACCGACGCCGGCGCCGAGCGCCCCGAGTACACCGACCAGCTGATCCGCGACGAGCTGGTCACGTTGCTCGCGGCCGGGCACGAGACCACCGCCACCACCCTGACCTGGCTCTATCTCCTGCTCGATCAGTACCCCGACGCCCGCGAGGAGGCACTGGCCGCCGGCGAGGAAGGCTCGGAGGAACGCCGTCGGGCCATCCAGGCCTTGGTCCACGAGACGCTCCGGCTCTACCCGTCCGCCTGGCTCCTGCCGCGCCACGCCGCCGAGGACGACACCCTCGTCGGCCACACCGTCGAGGCAGGCACCGACATCCTGGTCTGCCCGTATCTCACGCACCGCGATCCGCAGCTGTGGCCGGACCCGGAGCGCTTCGACCCGCAGCGCTTCCTCACTCCGGGCGGCCGTCCCACCCACCCGGGCGCATACCTCCCCTTCGGCATCGGCCCCCGAGCCTGCCTGGGTCTCCAGTTCGCGCTCCGCGAATCGACCGTCCTGCTCGAACACCTGCTGCCGGCCCACACCGTGACGTTCTCCTCCACCCCCGCCAAGGCGCAGTACGGCATCACCGTCCGACCGGCCGGACCCGCGCTCGCGACCTTGAAGCCCGCAGTCGTCTGATCGGTTGCACGACCCCTTTCGCTGCCACGAACGCCGTGGCATGCTCACCGCAAGACGCACACCTGAATTCCGTTCATATACATGATTCATCAATGTCATGAGCATGACTGGAGTGGTGTTCCATGCGTGTGAGATCCCGACTGGTCGTCCTGCTGCTGGCCATGGCCGCGTTGACCACGGGGGCCTCCCCCGTCGCGTCGGCCCGGACGGAGGCGCAGCACGCGCCTCGCGTCCCGCACACCGCCGTCCTGGACGGCGCCCGTCTGCACCGGACGAAGGTCCGGCTGGAGCACGGAGATCCGCAACTCCGCCGGACCGTCGAGGCGTTGAGGGCGCGTGCCGACAGATGGCTCGGGCAGGGGCCCTGGACCGTCGTCGACAAGCCGAGGCCGGCGCCCGGCGGCGATATCCACGACTACCTCAGTCAGGCTCCGTACTGGTGGCCCACCCAGGCCCCGACCCCGGAGAACCCGTGGGGATGCCCGTATGTGCAGCGCGACGGCGAGCGCAATCCCGAGGTCGACTCCGGTACCGACCGCCAGGACGTCGAGAGGACCTTCGACTCCTCCTACGACCTCTCCCTCGCCTGGTACTACACGGGCGACCGGCGGTACGCCGAGAAGGCCGGGCAGATACTGCGCACCTGGTTCCTCGATCCGGCCACCAGGATGAACCCGAACCTGAACCACGCCCAGTTCATCCCGTGCAAGTACGACGGCCGCGCCATCGGCATCATCGACTTCTCGCAGTCGTACACCAGCGTCCTCGACGCGCTCGCCCTGCTGGACACCGGCGCCCCGGGCTGGACCGCGAAGGACCGCGTCGGCATGGCGAAGTGGAACTCCGACTTCCTCGACTGGCTGCGGAACAGCGACTTCGGCAAGCAGGAGGCCGCCGCCGGCAACAACCACGGCACCTTCTACGACATGCTGCTCGCCGGGCTCGCCTACGCGACCGGCGACGAGGAGCCGGCCCGCCGCACCGTCCTGGACGCCCGGCGGGGGCGCATCGCCCCGCAGATCGCGCCCGACGGCAGCCAGCCCCAGGAGCTGACCCGGACCAGGAGTTGGCACTACTCGACGTTCGACCTGGTCGCCTACACCCGGCTCGCCGCCATCGGCCGGCACGTCGGGGTGGATCTGTGGGCGTATCAGGGACCGGAGGGACAGAGCCTGTTCAAGGCGGTGGACTATCTGCTGCCGGCCGCGACGGGAGCCGCCGCCTGGCCGCATCCGGAGCTCGAATTCCACCGGTACGCGGCGACCGACGTCGTCCACGCGGCCGCCGACGCCGGGGACAGGCGGGCGCAACGGGCCGTCCCACTGCTGGAGGAGCCGCCGGGCGGGGACCTGTGGGCCCTGCGCCCGGCGGCGGAGCAGTTGGACTCGATCGCGGGCTGACCGGTACCTCAGCCGGTCAGACCGTGGACAGGTCGATCGCCCGGTCGACGTCCTGCGGCTGGAGCACGCGCAGGATGCCCTCCAGCAGGTAGTAGTCGGCGTACGGGAGAGAGATCTCGACCCCGTCCTCGCTGGGCCGGTTGCGGGTGCAGCGGGCCACGACCGCCTCGGCGCGGGTCGAGTTCTGCGTCAGGCAGGTCTCCGACAGCGCGGTGAGCAGCCGTAGCGCCACCTCGCGGTAGGCCTGCCGACCAGTGGCAGCGGACAGGTCGAGCAGGCCGCACGCCATGATCGCGCCGGCCGAGGCGTCCTTGATGTCGTACGGCTGTTGCGGCGCACGGTAGTCCCACACGGGGACGTGGTCCGCGGTGAGCGCGCCCACCGCGAAGTCCGCGAGTCTGCGGGCGGTGGCCAGGAACTCGGGGTTTCCGGTGCGTCGGTACATGGTGGTGAACCCGTACAGGCCCCACGCCTGCCCGCGCGACCAGCAGGACGTGGGGCTGTATCCCTGGACGGTGTTCGGTCCGATCGGGGCACCGCCGGCCGGGTCGAAGTCGTACACGTGCGGGGTCGATCCGTCGGGTCGCAGGAAGACCCGCTGGGCCGTCTTCGCGTGCTCCACGGCGATGTTCAGGTACTTGTCGTCACCGGTCTGACCGCTCGCGAACGCCAGCAGGTCGAGGTTCATCATCGTGTCGATGATGACCCGGCCGGCGTTCCGCTCGTCGTTCAGCGCACCCCACGCCCTGATGAAGCGCCCGCGCGGGTTGTAGCGCTGGATCAACGAGTCGGCCGCCCGCAGGGCCCCGGCCCGCCAGGCCTGGTCGCCCGTCAGTCGCCAGGCCGTGACCCAGGACGGGTAGAAGAGGAACCCGAGGTCGTGGGTGCCGGTGTCGTACTGGCGCGGGGCCAGCTTCTCGGCCGACGCAAGTGCCCAGCCGCGGAAGGCGTCTTCCTTGCTGTAGAGCCATGCCATCCACAGCGTGCCCGGCCAGAACCCGCCGACCCAGTCGCCGTTCTGCGAGTAGACCCACTTCTCGAACTTCGTGCCGACGGGGAAGGCGGTCACGGTCGGTGCGACGGTGCGGACCTTGTCGACGGCGTAGTCGGCCGCCGCGCGGAGCTTTCGCAGGGTCGGTGCCGGTGTCCTTGCGGTGGTCGCGTCCGCCGCCACGGCCGGTGTCGACGCGGCGGTCACCGCAGCGACACCGGCCGCCGAAGCCAGCACAGTACGCCGGGAAACACTCATGCTGATCCCTCCAACTGGTCATCGGGGGAAAGGAGTTGACCGAGCCTTGCATGTCCGGCGCATCGATGTACACCCACGTGAGTAATGTTCATGCATGTGAACATTGTGGATGTGGGGGCGTTCAGCGATAGCAGGTGGTGACGCCCGGTTTCCACGGACAGGCGATCCCGGCGAAGCCTCCGTTGGCGAGGACATCGACGACCAGCGTGTCGCCGCCGCGCAGCACCCGCCGGTCCTGCACGAGCCCGTCGGCGCCGTCCCGGACGGTCTCGACCAGCCATCGTCCGGACCCGATCGCCAGTGGCACCTCGGCCGTGCGCGCGGCCCCTGCGTACACCCCGCCCAGGAACCAGCGGTCGCCGCTGCGGCGGGCGAGCACCGCTTCCTGTCCGGGCTGTCCGGCGAGCAGGCGGGTGTCGTCCCAGGCGGCGGGGACCTGGTCGAAGTAGGCGCGGGCGAGCGGGCGGGCGTCGTACGACTCGGGTGTGCCCGCGAACATCTGCAGGCCCGACTCGTAGGCGACGGTGAGCCCGACCTCGGCCGCGTCGGTGTTGGGGCGCAGGCCGACGCGCTGGAAGGCGCCGGGTGTGAAGTCCATGGAGCCGATGACGTTGCGGGTTAAGGGGCAGGGTGGCGAGGTGGGCGGCGGTGTTGGTCCGCTTCTCCTCTCCGGCGACGCCCTCCAGGGTCATGACGTGCGGCCAGGTGCGCTGGATGCCCTTGGGGATCGTGGAGCCATGGAAGTCGATCATGAGGTGGTGGGCGGCGGTCTCCGCGAGGACGGCGTCGTACCACTGGAGCATGGGCTGCGCCTCGGAGTCCATGAAGTCGATCTTGACGCCCTTGACGCCCCACCGCTCCAGGGTGGGCAGCCATTGGGCGCGCTCCTCGGGGGTGTCGAGGTCGCGCTGGTGGATCCAGACGATGATGCCGACGCCCTTGGCACGCCCGTACTCGACGAGTTCCGGGAGCCAGCTGTTGGTCTGCCAGTTCGGGTCGGTGGTGTCCCACGCGTCGGCCTTGAAGTACCAGCCGGCGTCGACGGCCTCGTAGGGCCAGTTCCGCTCGGCGGCGTAGTCGACGTAGGCCTTCTGCGCCGCGAGGCTCTGCCCGGCCGGTCGGCCACCGGCGAGCCAGGTCCACAGCACCGTGCCGGGCCGGATCCAGGAGGTGTCGGCGACCTTGGAGGAGGGCGCGAGGTCGTCGGTGAAGGTGGAGCGGGTGACGGTGGCGAGGTCGCCGGTGACCATGGCCCGCCAGGGGGTGGTGAGGGCGCCGTCGGTGCGGATGCGGTCGTCGGCGAGCTTGATCCGGTAGGTGCCGGTGCCCTGGTCGTGGGCGAGGCGGGCGCCGGAGTAGGCGCCGGTGAGGTCGGACTCGGCGAGCAGGGTGTAGCCGCCGTCGGTCGCGAAGAGCGCCTGGTCGGAGTACTCGCCGGTGGGCGCGGTCGCCGCCGTGTACTGGGTGAACTGGCCCTCGTTGTCGACCCGGTAGGTGCTGAGCCATGCACCCGCGTCCGGCTGCAGGTTGAACGCGGAGGTCTCGCCGAGCACGTCGCCGCCGCCCGCGGGCAGGACGTATCGATAGGCCACCCCGTCGGCGGAGGCACGGACGACGAGGTCGAGGCGGGCGCCGGCGGCCGTGGCGAAGGTCAGCCGGGTCTCGTTCATGCGCACCCGGCGGTCGAGCCGTTTCCCGGACTTCGTCCGGTACCGCTCGTCGATCGTGCGGTCCTTGCGGTGCAGGAAGCGCAACCCCTTGGACAGGTCGGCCCGTTCGGTGACGACGCCGACGGGCGACGGTTCGATGACCGTACGGCCGTCGCGTGACACCGAGAGGCTGAGCGTGCCGGTGGCGTCGTCCAGGGATATCCGGGCGCGGGGTGCGTGCGGCGCCTCGGAGACGGTCCAGATCTGGTCGTGCTGTTCGGCCCGTGCGGGGGCCGTCGTGAGGAGTGCGGCGGTCAGGCCGGCGCAGAGCGCGGCGACCGCGGTTCTGGTCGGAACAGCCATGAGAACCCTCCGAGATGTGTGGCCTGGGGAGTGGTCTGAGGTGTGGCCTTTTACGGCAGTCCCCAGGCCGCGCCCGGTTCGCTGACCGCTACGGGCGCGATGACCAGGTCGGGGCGGGAACCGGAGTGGACGAGGACCTCGCGGCCTCGGGGCAGGTCGATGGCGAGGGTGCCGTCGCCCAGGTCGTCGGTGCGGGCCGGGGTGCCGTCGTCCAGGAGTACGGTGAGGGCGCCGCCGAGGCCGTGGCGGAGCTTGAGCGGCTCGCCCGCCAGGCTCCTGACCCGGATGAACCGCGTCTCCCCCGCCTCGCGGACGGCACTGATCAGGAAGGCGCCCTGGGTGCGGAAGTTGTGCAGGGTGACGTCGGCCCAGTCGGACGCAACGGCCGGGAAGACCCGGATCACACCGCCCCAGCTCTGGCAGAACATGTCGTGCAGGGACTGCGAGGCGGACAGGGGTGTCTCGATGACCGGACCGGCTTCGGTGTAGTGCGTGTTGGCCTGGCACGGGTAGCGGGTGCCGGTGTCGAAGAACTTCCGCAGGTAGGTGATCGCGGTGTCGCCGTCGCCGGTCATCGCGTGGATGGACGCGGCCCCGGTGTAGCTGTAGCCCCGGTGGGCGCCGGTCAGTGCGTGCCAGTGGGTGACGGACTTCGTGATGAGGTCGCGGTTCTCCGGCTGGTCCCAGTTGACCAGGTACAGCGGGTACACCATCAGCAGGTGGGAGTAGTGGCGGTGGGACTGTGCGTACGGGGTGTCGGCGCCGATCATGAAGCCGTTGTCGTCGACCGGGTACGGAGTGAGTCTGGCCAGGACCTCCTGCCAGCGCGGGATCAACTCATCGTCGAGGCCGAGGAGTTCGGCCGACTCGATGAGCGTCCGGCAGCCCCAGCGGATCAGGGCCAGGTCGTAGTTGGTGTCCTGCGGCGGCACGACGGGGTACTCGGGCGAGAGGGTGCTCGGCAGGTGGAGCCTGCCGTCGCTGCCCGGGGTGAGGAAGTGCAGGTAGTAGTTGATCGCGCGGCGCAGCACCGGGTAGATGGTGTCGCGGAGCAGGGCCTTGTCCATGGAGTGCCGGTAGGACAGCCAGGCGTTGTGCAGCGCCCAGGTGAGGTCGCCGGTCTCGGCTCCGGTGCCGGGTCGGCCCACGCTCCGGTTGGCGAACATGTCGGAGCTGCGGCCGACGCCGGAGCTGTCCGAGCGGTAGGCGACGGGCACGTTGGCGATGAGCTGTTCCTGGTTCTGGCGCAGGGTGGTGGCCAGGGCGTCCAGTTCCAGGTGGTTGGAGCCGTGGATGAGCCAGTACTCCAGTTGGATGTTGAGGTTCCACCAGACCGCGGGCCAGGGTGTGGGCTCCAGCCAGGGCCCGCAGGTGGCCATCACGGGGCCGCCGGCGCGGCTGGCGGAGGCGACCTTGTAGAGCTGGATCCAGTGGAAACTCTGCAACCGCTGGTCGGGGAACGAGACGAAGCTCTTCTGGTAGAACGCGTGCCACCAGTTGGTGTGCCGTCGTCTGAGGGCGCCGTACGACGTCGCGCGCCGGAGGCTGCGCAGCGAGTCGGCCTCGGCGGCGGTGTCCGAGGGGAAGCTGTGTCCGACGCTCAGCAACAGGTCGTCGCCGGTGCGGCGATACGCGGTGGCTGTTTGGCCGCCGCCGGTGAGGGGTTGGAGCACCTGCTCGGTGCCGTCGGGGGTGGTCCTGGTGGTCCAGGGCGGGTTGGCGGTGTAGCCCGCGGGCGGGGCCTCGCTGATCTTGCGGGGGCTGATGGCCTCCTCGGGGTGGAACGTCCAGACGACGCGTTCGTCGCCGTCGGCCGTCGCGTGGACGGCCAGGACCTCTTCATGGATGAGGGCGGAGAGGGTGAGTTCGCCGGCGGTGGTGGTGACGGTGCCGGTGAGCTCGGCGTCCCACAGGCTCAGCCGCCAGTCGACGGAGACGATGTGGCCGACCGGGTCGAGCGTGAGGTGCCCGACCGGGAGACGGCAGGTGCCCCAGCCACTGCCGAACTCCGGCCGGTGATCCTGGACTCGGCCGTGCTGGACCGTGAAGCGGATCCGGTTGGCGCCCGGCTCCTGGTAGACCATGCTGCCGAGCAGTCCGTCACCGAGGAACGGGCCCTCGTACCAGCGGGTCGGCAGCCTGCTCCACAGCAGATCCTGGCCGCGCAGGAACCTCGCCCAGGCGCCGTCGGTCGTCATGGTGTCGCGCAGTCTCCAGGGGCGTGCGGCGCCCCCTGCCACCGAGCCTTCGGCGACGGACGGCACCGTTCGTAACGGCTCTTCGGCGTGGGCGGTCCCGGGCAGGGCTGCCGCTGCCGCGCCGCCCAGGGCGGTGCCGAGTACGGCTCTGCGGGGCATCGGCGAGCGTTTGTCCGGCTGAGAGGTCATCGTTGTCCTCCAGACCTGATGGGTCGTCGATACATCGGATGCGTCTGATACATCGGGTGTATCTGGGGAACGTAGGCAGCTTGCGTGCACCTGTCAACGACTCGGTAAGTGAAGGAAACTACCGATCGGTTGGCTGAGTTGGAGCCCACGCACCCATCAGCACCGATCGCCCGGAGCCCGATGCATCCGATGTATTGGAATGAGGACCGGCCTACCGCCCCTGCTCGGCCCACTCCCGTACCGAGAGCGCGAGCAGCGCCTCCATCTCCTGCGGGTCGGGCAGGGGGCCGTGGTCTCCCGTGACCCGGAGGGCGGAGGCGGCGGTGAGATGGCCCAGCCGCAGGGCCCGGGTCGTGGTCGTGCCCCGCAGCAGGCCCGCGAGGAAACCGGCCGCGAACGCGTCACCGGCACCGACGGCCTCGACCACCGTCACGCGCGGCGTCGGCACGGTGTGGACGCCCTCGCCGGTGAACGCGGTCGCGTCGTTGGCACCGTCCTTGACGACGAGGATGTGGGGACGGGGCAGGAGCGCCCGTACGTCCGCCGAGGTCAGCCGCTCGCCCCACAGGGCCTGCGCCTCGTCCAGGCCGACGAAGACGATGTCGGCCCGGTCGGCCAGTTCGCGCAGCACGGCCGGGGCCGACCCGTCCGGCCAGAGGGCGGCTCGGTGGTTGACGTCGAAGCTCACCGCGTAGGGGCGTGCGCCGGGCTCGTCGGCCAGGGCCCGGGTCACCAGTTGACGGCACGAAGCGGACAGGGCCGGGGTGATGCCGGTCAGGTGCACCAGAGACGCGGTGCGCACGGGCGGGCCGTCCAGTGCCTCGGGGCCGAGGGCGGAGGCGGCCGAGCCGCGCCGGTAGTAGTGCACGCGTGTCCCGTCCGGGGCCGGGTCCTTGACCAGCAGGCCGGTCGGGCGGTGGGGGTCGGTGCGCACCTGCGACACATCGACGCCGGCGGCGGCAACGGTGGCGCGCACCCGGTGTCCCAGGGGATCGTCACCGAGCGCCGAGAGCCAGGCGACGGGGATGCCGTGGTCGGCCAGATACATGGCAACGTTCGACTCGGCCCCCGCCACGGACAACCGCAGGTGTGCCGCGTCCAGCAGAGGGCTCGGCGGGTCGGGGGCCAACGCCGCCATGGTCTCGCCGACGCAGACGACCGGGCCGGGGGCGGGGCGCCACGGGTCGGGCATGCCGGGGTCCCGGTGCGCGGCGGTCACGCCGGGTCCCGGACGAGCGGCGTCATGGCGGATCCCCGAAGAGGGGCCGTCACACCGGATCCCCGACGAACCGCGGTCACGCCGGCCCCCCGGTGAGCGAAGGAAGCCGGGCGGTGTCGAGCCGGCAGGCGGGTGTCGGGGTGCCGGGCACGGCCACGCGGGCGGTGAACAGGGCGCCGTCGTCGTCACCCGGGTCGGCCAGGCCCACGTGGGCCGTCGTGATGTGCAGGACGTCCTGGACGAGGCACACACCGGCCGGCTGCCGTGCCGACAGCCACAGCGTGCGGTCGAGCGTGCCGTCCGGCAGATGACGGCGGACGGTGCCGGTGCCCCAGACGGCGATCCACACGGCGCCTTCGACGTCGACCACCATGCCGTCGGGGCTGCCCTCACGGATCGTCAGGAACTCCTCCGGCGTGCCGAGGTCGGCCGTCACGGGGTCCACGGGGTAGCGCCGGATGACGCCCCGAGCGCTGTCGGCGAGGTACATGAGGCTGCCGTCGGGAGTGAACGCCGGTCCGTTGGGCACGGTGATGCCCTCCAGCACCCGTACGACCGTGCCGTCCCGGTCGACCCGGTACAGCGAACCGGCGCCCTCCTCGGCGTCGTACGCCATGCTTCCCGCCCAGAACCGGCCGAACGGGTCGGCGACGGCGTCGTTCATGCGCATACGCGTCCCGGCGTTCTCCTCCGGCCGTGCCAGCCAGTCGACCGTGCTGTCGGGGCGGAGCAGGCAGATGCCGGTGCCCGCGGCGGCGATCCAGGTGCCGTACCGACCGGCGACGGGGGCCACGGCGCCCAGGGGGACGGGGAGTTGGGCCATGGTGCGCAGGGGCGCCGTCGGGTCGTGCGGAGCGGACAGCAGGCGGCCGGCGAGGATGTCGACGAGGACGACGTCGGTGCCGGTCCAGCGGATGCCCTCGCCCAGTTCCAGGCGGTCGGGGCGGTCGGGGCGCAGGTCGGCGGTCATGGCGTCGCCTCCGCCACGAGGGTGCGGAACAGGCGGGCGCGTTCCCTGAGTGCGGTGATGCTGCCGCCCTCGGCGGCGTCGCCGACGAGGGGTGAGCCGACGCCGACCGCGAGGGCACCGGCCGCGAGACAGGCGCGGGCGACGGCCTCGTCGACCCCGCCCACCGGGACGAACGGAGTGTCCGGGAACGGGCCGCGCAGCGCCTTCAGATAGGCAGCTCCCCCGGACTGCGCGATCGGGAAGATCTTCAGCGCGGCCACTCCCATGGCCTGCGCGGCGATGATCTCGGTCGGGGTCAGCACACCGGCGAGGACGGGCATGCCCAGCTCCCGTGCGGCACCGATGCCGTCGCCGAGCCCCGGGGTGACCGCGAAGTCGGCTCCGGCGCTGTGTGCGGCGCGGGCGTCCTCGGCGGTCAGGACGGTGCCCACGCCGAGGGGGCGGTCGGGGCCGAGGGCGTGCCGGGCGCGTTCGATGACGGAGAGGGCGTCCTTGCCGGAGAGCGAGACCTCGACCAGGTCGACGCCCTCCTCGACCAGGGCCAGCACGGTGTGCAACGCGGCGTCGGGGTCGTCGCCCCGCACGATGGCGACCAGACGGTGAGTGGCCAGCGCGGCTGTCAGGTCCACGGACGGTGCTCCTTCTGGGGGGTGGGCGAGGCGCATCGGCAGGCAGCGGTCAGCGCAAGTCGCCAGCGGATCTCGCCCGACGCCGGTACGCGGGCCGCGTCGTCGGGTCCCGCGTCGGCGAGGTCGAAGACCCGGCCGAGCATGGGTTCCACGCCCGTGCTCCGGTAGGGGTGCGGCTGGGGGTAGCCGGCGAGGTTGCGCCACAGGGCGATCGACACGGGTTGTCCGTCCGCCCGCAGTTCCAGGGCCAGTCGGTCGCCGCCGTCGTGCACACAGCACAGCGCCGTGTCGACCACGGCTCCGACCGCGGTGCCGTCGTCGGGTCCGAGTCGGTGGAGGGGCAGTCCATGTGGTGTGGGCCAGCGGCCGGTGATCCAGGGTGCTCCGGTGGGCCAGTTGTCGCCCACGAGTGGGGCGGCCTCGGGGAACAGACGGGTGGTGGCGTCGGAGGACATGTGCAGGGTGGCGTCCCGGGAGAGGTCCAGCAGCGCGTGCGCGGCCCACACGAAGCGGAAGCCGGGCCGCGCGGTGAGGGTGTAGTCGACCTGGGCCCCGTCGGCCGTGGCGCGGACGGTCCGGGCGAGGGTGAAGGACTCGGCCTGGACGTGTTCGGTGTCGCCGGTCCGGGTCCACGGGCGCGACCAGACGTCTCCGTGGTCGGGCAGGCCGCGGACCGTGGGGACGCACTCCTCCAGCCCGCCCGCGTCCACGAAGGCGTCGCCCGGGACGGCCTTGTCGCGTTCCGGTGCCGTGCGGTGCCAGAGCCATTCGCGGCCGGGTGAGCGCAGGGACGTCCATCGGCCGCCGTGCGCGGGGTCGGTGGTGATCTCCAGCACCGACGTCACCACTCGGCGAAGGAGTCGTCGGAGTGCCGCCAGACCGGGTTGCGCCAGGCGTGTCCGGTGCGGTCCGCGGCGCGTACGGCCACCTCGTCGATGGTGATGCCCAGGCCGGGCGCGGTGTTGCGGGGTGCGTGTCCGTCCACGAAGCGGAACGGGGCGGGGTCGGCCAGGTAGGAGAGCAGGTCGGCGTCCTTGTTGTAGTGGATGCCTCGGCTCTGTTCCTGGATCAGGAAGTTCGGGGTGGCGAACGCGACTTGGAGGCTGGCGGCGAGCGCGATCGGGCCGAGGGGGCAGTGCGGGGCGAGCTGGGCGCCGTAGGTGTCGGCGAGGGAGGCGATGCGGTGGACCTCGGAGATGCCGCCGGCGTGGGACAGGTCGGGCTGGGCGACGGCGATGCCCGCGGTGAGGGCGGGCAGGAACTCGGCGCGCGAGTAGAGGCGTTCGCCGGTGGCGAGGGGGATCGGGGTCGCGGCGACCAGGCCGGGCAGCAGGTGACCGTGTTCGGGGAGTACGGGTTCCTCCACGAACAGCGGGTGCAGCGGGGCGAGTTCGGCCAGGACGCGGCGGGCGCTCGCGGCGGTGAAGCGGCCGTGGAAGTCGACGGCGACGTCGCGGTCGGGGCCGAGGGCGTCACGGGCGGCGGCCACCCGGGCGACGACGGCAGCCGTCTCGGCCGCGGTGGCGATCGGCGCGGTGGCGCCCGCGGCGTTCATCTTGACCGCGGTGAAA
This sequence comes from Streptomyces sp. cf386, assembly GCF_900103585.1. Taxonomy (GTDB): domain Bacteria; phylum Actinomycetota; class Actinomycetes; order Streptomycetales; family Streptomycetaceae; genus Streptomyces. The sequence goes on along the minus strand of NZ_FNHV01000013.1, from coordinate 137,342 downwards.
CCGGCGTCCACCTGGGCGGCTATTTGTTCGGCGAGCTCGGCGGGTTCGTCGCCGCCGACCCAGGCGTAGACGCGGACACGTTCACGCACGGGACCGCCCAGCAGGGCGTGCACGGGGGCGCCGTAGGTCTTGCCCGCGATGTCCCAGAGGGCCTGGTCGAGGCCGGCGACGGCGCTGGAGAGGACGGGGCCGCCGCGGTAGAAGCCGCCCTTGGTGAGGACCTGCCAGTGGTCCTGGATGCGCAGCGGGTCCTGGCCGACGAGGTACTCGGCGAGCACGTCCACGGCGGCGCGTACCACCTCGGCGCGGCCCTCGACGACGGGTTCGCCCCAGCCGACCACGCCGTCGTCGGTCTCGATCCGGCAGAACAGCCAGCGCGGCGGGACCAGGAAGGTTTCTATTCGAGTGATCTTCACTTGCCGCCGGCGCCTTTCGTGTCGTCGGGAATCGCGTCGCCCGGGATCGTGTCGTCGGGGCCGTCGATCCGGTCCAGGTCGCGTCCGGCCTGGGCGAGCAGGGCCCGCATCGCCGCCTCGGCCGCCCGCGGGTCCTGGTCGCGTACGGCGTCCAGGACGGCGCGGTGGGCCGGTACGGGGTCCTCGCTGTGCGGGTGGCTGTGCACGATGCGGTCGCGGTGGGCGAGGCCCGGCTCGATGACCATCTCCATGCGTTCGAGCAGCTCGTTGTGGGTGGCGGCGAGCAGGGCGCGGTGGAAGGCGAGGTCGGCGTCCACGGCCTGCCCCGGGTCGGCGCCTCGCTCCCCCATCGCCTCCAACGCCGCCTCCAGGGCGGTCAGGTCGGCGTCGGTGCGGCGCTCGGCGGCCAGGCGTACCGCGGCCGGTTCGACGATGGCACGCACCTCGGAGAGGTTGCGCAGCAGCGTCCGGTCGGCGTCGGTGGCGTGGTCGGCGCCCTCGAACTGCCAGCGCAGTACGTCGGCGTCGAGCAGGTTCCAGTCGGCGCGGGCCCTGACGAACGTGCCGCGTTTCTGGCGGGCGTCGACCATGCCCTTGGCGGCCAGCACCTTCAGGGACTCGCGCAGGGCGGTGAGACTGACGTCCAACTCGCTCTGCAGCGCCACCAGGTCGAGCGTGGCTCCCTCGGGGATCTGTCCGCCCAGGATGCGGCGGGCGAGGGCCTCCACGGTCTGGCCGTGCACGCCGCGGCGGGCGTAGGGCGTCATGTCGTACAGCCTTTCTGCCGGTGAGTGGGGACTGCGGTGGTCATGCCGAGGCCTTCACGACGCTCCAGCCCCCGTCTACGACGAGGCTCGTCCCGGTGATGAAGGAGGCTTCGCCGGCGCTGAGGAAGGCGATGGCCGCGGCCACTTCATCCGGGGTGCCGAAGCGACGGGCCGCCGTCTCGGCGACGCTGCGCTCGCGTTCCTCGGGCGGCACCCGGTCCCAGGCCGCCGTCAGGATCGGCCCCGGCACGACGGCGTTGACCCGGACCTCGGGCCCGTACTCGACGGCGAGCTGGCCGCACAGGGACAGCAGGGCGCCCTTGGACGCGGCGTAGGCAGGGTGACCGGGGATGCCCATGCGCGCGTGGACGGACGAGGTCAGCACCGCCGCTCCCCGCCGGGCCCGCAGATCGGGAAGCACCGCCCGGAAGCCGAGGAAGCTCGCGGTCACGTTGACGGCGAGCTGCCGCTGCCACGACTCCAGGGTCAGTTCGTGCGCCGGGGCCACGTCGACGGTGAAGGCGTTGCTGACGAGGACGTCCACGGGCCCGAAGGCGTGGGCGGCTGCCACGAGCCGGCGCCAATCGTCCTCCGCCGCCACATCGGCCCGCACGAACCGGGCCCGGCCACCGTCCCTCGCGATCCGTTCGGCCACCGCCGCGCCGCCCTCCTCCGCCACGTCGGCGAGCACGACGGCGGCTCCCTCCTCGGCCAGGCGTTCGGCGGTGGCGGCTCCGATGCCGGAGGCCGCGCCGGTGACCACGGCCGTGCGGCCGGCGAAGCGGCCGCCGGGCCTGCGAGGGGACTGATCCATCGTGGGGTCGACTCCTTTCGTGTCCTTCATGTCCTTCGTGCCTTCGTGAGCTCGCTGAGCGAGTACGGGCCGTGCGGGAAACATATGCGGCTCACTGCCGTGTCAGTACCACCAGGTCGGCATCATGATCGGCACTCCAGGCGAAGGGCAGCCCGTAGTGCAGCAGATGGGCTCCGCCGTACGTCGTCCCCGTCGCCGTGTCCCGATAGCGGGCCGCCGGGTCCAGCCCCCGCAGCCGGAGCCGGTCGGGCCGTCCGGGCACGAGCGGGGCGCCGTCGAGGCGCCCGGTGCTCAGCGCGGCGACGACCGTGCGGTCACCGGCGTCGTACTGCACCCCGCAGGTCGTGTCCGCCGGGGAGCCGAGCAGCCGGGTCTCTCCGTGGTGGATGACGTCCCGCACCTCCTTGTAGCGGGCGACCCACCGCGCGGCCTCGGCCCGCTGCTCCGGGGTCCACTCACGCAGGTCGGCCCCGATGCCCAGCACTCCGCACATGGCGTTCACGAAGCGGAAGGCGAGGCTGCGCGGGCGCGGGTCGAAGATGCCCGGTGCGTCGGTGACCCACGAGCTCATGACGTGCGGTGCGTGGGCGTGCAGGAAGCCGTGCTGGACGGTCAGCCGGTCCAGCGGGGCGGTGTTGTCGCTGGGCCAGACGATGTCGGTGCGGGCCAGCGTCGCGTGGTCGACACGGCCGCCGCCGCCCGCGCAGCCCTCGACGGTGACGTCGGGGTGGGCGGTGCGCAGGTGGTCCAGGACGCGCAGGTATCCGGCGACGTGCTCGGCGTCGAGGTCGACGTGCCCGGCGCCGGGTCGGCCGCGTTCGGTGGGCGGGCGGTTCATGTCCCACTTGAGGTAGCCGATGGCGTAGGTACCGAGGAGCCGGTCCAGGGTGCCGATCACGAATTCCTGGACGTCGGTACGGCCGAGGTCGAGCAGGAGCTGGTTGCGGATCAGGCGGGCGGGCCGGTCGTCGATGCGATAGACCCAGTCGGGGTGTTCGGCGTTAAGACGGCTGGCAGGACTCACCGCCTCGGGCTCGACCCACAGACCGAAGTCCAGGCCCAGGCCGCGCACGTCGTCGACGAACCGGTCGAAGCCCTGCGGGAAGGCGACCGGGTCCGGATACCAGTCGCCGAGTCCGACTGTGTCGTCGCCGCGGCCGGTGAACCACCCGTCGTCGACGACGAACAGCTCCGCTCCGATGTCGGCCGCGACTTTGGCGAGTTCGAGCTGGCCGGCCGCGTCGACGTCGAAGCCGGTGGCCTCCCAGGAGTTGTAGAGGACCTTGCGGGGGCGCCGCAGGCGGTCGCCGGCGAGCCGGCGGTCGTAGCGGTGCCAGACACGGGACAGACCGTCCAGGCCGTCCGGGCTCATCGCGCAGGCGAGGCGAGGTGTGGTCAGGGTGGCGCCGGGGGCCAGGACGACGGCTCCTTCGTGGGGCACCCGCCCGGCCCGTACCCGGACCGCGCCGCCGGGTTCGGCCTCGGCGGTGATGTGCCAGTTGCCGGGCCACTCCAGGGCGACACCGTAAGCGGGGGCGTCGTCGGTGGTCCGGTCCTGCACCGCGAGCCAGGGCGCGTAGGCGTGGCCGGGCACGCCCTGGGTGCTGCCCATGGTGAACACGCCTCTGCTGATGTCGAGTCGGGTGCGCTGGAACTCCTGCGACCACTGTCCGGTGAGGTAGGTGAGGCGGGCACCAGCGGTGACGGGGATGTTCACGGCGGCCGAGTCGAGGCGTTCCAGGCGCAGTTCCTCGGGTCCCGTGCAGGTGAGTTCGGTCCAGCGGTGCAGGACGTCGGTGTCCGGGACGGTGGCGTAGCACAGGGTGGTGCGCAGGCCGAGGACGTCGTCGGTGAAGGTGAGGCGGAGGCTGTGCTCGTCCGGGGACGCCTCGGCTCCGGTGAAGGTCCACCACGTGCCGCGCTCGTGGCCGGGGCGGCTCGCGACGAGGTCGGCGCCGTTGAACGGCCGTAGCCCGTACGGCAGATACTCGGCCGGGGCGGCGTCGGCGGGCGTGATGAAATGGGTGCGGTGGGACCAGTCGAGGGCCGACGGTCCGGTCTCGACGCCGTGCGGGCCCCAGGCGTCCAGTTCGGCCCAGGGTCCGTCCGGGGACAGCCGGACGGTGTAGCCGGTGTGTTCGGTGCGCAGGGTCCAGCGCTGGGACGGCGTCACTTGACTGCTCCGAGGTTCAGGCCGGCCACGAAGTGGCGCTGGAAGCGCAGGAATACGGCGACGGTGGGGGCGGCGGCGATGACGGATCCGGCGGCGATCACGTTCCACATGGACACGTACTGGCCCTGGAGACCGATGAGGGCCGCGGTGATCGGCATCTTGATGTCGCTGCGCAGCACGGTGATCGCCCACAGCAGGTCGTTGAAGATCCAGGTGAACGACAGGGCGCTGAGCGCGGCGAGCGCGGGGCGGGTCAGCGGCAGGATGATCCGCCAGAAGATCTGCCAGGGGCCGGCCCCGTCGACGACGGCCGCCTGCTGGATCTCGACGGGGATGGCCCGCATGAAGCCGTGCAGGACGAAGACGTAGAAGCCGACGCCGAAACCGATCTGCACGCCGATCAGGGCGGGCAGGGTGTCGTACACGCCCATCATCTCGCTCAGCTTGGAGACGGGGATGAGCAGGATCTGCGGCGGGAGCAGGTTGCCGCCGAGCATCAGCAGCAACAGGGAGCGGCGCAGGGGCAGTTCGTAGCGGCTGAGGGCGAACGCGGCCATGGCCGCCAGTGCCAGTGTCACCAGGACGCAGGGGACGGTGACGATCAGGCTGTTGACCAGGGCGCGCCCCTGGCCGCCGTCGACCCAGGCCAGGCGGAAGTTGTCGAGGGTGAAGGAGCGGGGCAGGCTGCCCAGTCCGTTGGCGGCGATGTCGTCGAAGGAGCGCAGGCTGGTGACGACGACCAGGGCGATGGGCAGCAGCCACAGGACGGCCAGGGCGCCGGCGCTCAGATGGAATCCGGCGGTCGCGGCCCGCTTGCGACGCACCGCCGTGGAGTCGGCGGACATCAGTCGGCCTCCCGGAACGCGCGGACGAGATAGGAGGCGATGACGCCGAAGGCCAGCACGAAGATGACGACGGCGAGGGCGGAGCCGTAGCCGAGCCGCAGGGACTGGAAGGCGGTCGAGTACATGTAGGTGCTCAGCAGTTCGGACGAGTGGTAGGGGCCGCCGCGGGTCAGCGACCACACGACGTCGAAGGAGCGCAGCGAGTCGATGACGATGACCGACAGAACGACCGCGTTGACGCTGCGCAGTTGGGGCAGGGTGACATGCCGGAAGCGCTGCCAGGCGCTCGCGCCGTCGACCTTGGCGGCCTCGTACAGGGCCGGGTCGATGCCCTTCAACCCCGCGAGGTACAGGACCATCACGTAGCCGATCTGCCGCCACAGCGCGGGCACGATGACCGCGTACAGGGCGGTGTCCTGGTCGGCGAGCCAGGCGTGCCGGAGGCTGCCGAGGCCGACGGATTCCAGGAGTTGGTTGAGGACGCCGTCGGGCTGGTAGATGGCCTGCCAGACCAGGGCGGTGGCGACCAGGGAGAAGACGACGGGCAGGAAGAGGGCGGCCCGGTAGAAGCCGACGCCGCGCCGCTCCTGCTGGAGGAGCAGGGCGGCCGCGAGGCCCAGCAGGGCGGACAGGCCGCCGAACAGCACCAGCCAGAGCGCCGTGTTGCCTGCCGCGCCGCGGAAGACGTCGTCGCCCGCCATCTCCCGGAAGTTGTCCAGGCCGACGAACCTCGGTGCCGACACGCCGTCCCAGCTGGTCAGCGCGAGGTAGAAGCCCTGGAGCGCGGGCCAGAACACCCACACCGCCTCGGCGAGCAGCGGGACGAGGACGAAGGCGAGGACCAGCGGGGGTGTGCGCCGAGGGCCCCGGCCCCGGCCGCCACGGGACGGCGCCGGGACCGGGAGTTTGCGGTGGGGGGCGGTCAGGACGGCCATGTCAGGCCTTCCAGATCTTCTCGGCCTCGCGCTGCCAGTCGGTGAGGATGCTCCCGATCTCCTTGGGCCTGGCGAGGAACTTGGTCAGTGCGTTGTCCGCGGTGGGCTGCAGGGCATCGCTGGAGTCGCGGTTGAAGAACTGGGTGATCTCGGCCGCCTCCTCGATGTGTGCACGGCCCTTCTTCACCAGCGGGGTGCCGGAGTCCTTGGCGTCGGGGTGGCAGGGCAGGACGGTGCCGGACGATCCCTTGATGTACGTCTCCTGCGCCTCGGCGGTGGCGAGGTGGCCCAGAAGGTCGAGGACTCCGTCGCGGCGTCCGGTGCGGGCGCTGGCGAAGTAGCCGTCGGTGGGGGCCTCCTCGGCGAGCGGGACCTTCGGGTCGATGACCGGGAAGCGGAAGAAGTCGATGTCGTCGAGGGCGTCCTTGGGTGCCGCGTCGGCGAAGAAGGTGCCGATCAGCATCATGCCGCTGCGGCCGTTGAGCAGGGCGGTCGTCGCGTCCTGGAAGGCGCCCGCGGTGCCGTTCGGGTCGAAGTACGGCAGCACCTCCTGCCAGCGGTCGAAGACCTTGCGGACCTCGGGGTCGTCGAACCGGTGCTGTCCGGCGAGGAGTCGGCGGTGGTACTGGGCGCCGTTGATGCGGATGTCGAGGTAGTCGAACCAGGCGGAGGCCACCCAGGCGGTGTTGCCGCCGGCGCCCAGCCCGATCGGGGCGACGCCCTTGCTCTTGAGCTTGTCGCACAGGTCGAGGAAGTCGTCCCAGCTCTTGGGCTCGCTCACGCCCCACTTGGCGAAGTGGGACTTCCGGTAGAACATGCCCCACCAGTAGTAGGTGGAGGGGACGAAGACCTTCTTGCCGGAGCTCGCGGTGCACAGCGTGTGCAGCGCCTTGGAGTAGCGCTTGAGGTCGGGGCCGTCCCACAGCCCGTCGAGGTCGAGCAGCAGGTCCTTCTTGGCGTAGGCGTCCGCGACCGAGCCGGGGTACCAGGTGTAGACGTCCGGCGGGTTGGCGGACGTCAGGTACGTCGGCAGCTGGGTGCGGAAGGTCTCCGCGGCGACCGTGTTGAGGCTGACGCCTTCGGCGCCCTTCTTTCCGTAGGCGGCGACGACGTCCTCCATCGCCGCCTTGGCCTGCGGTGCGGACAGGTTGGACTGGAGGGTGACCGCGCCCTCGGAGGAGGACTTCGAGGACGAGGTCGAGGTGACGCAGCCGCTGAGCAGCGCTGTCGTCCCGGCGGCGCCGAGTCCGGCGAGGAAGCGCCGTCGGCTGGGTTGAAGGTTCGTCATGGAGGGCTCCCGCCAGGTCATCACTTGCTGATCTGCTTGAACTGGGTCCGGTGGACGACCCCGTCGACCCCGCGGAACACGGCGTCGACCGCACCGTCAGCCCCCGCGACCGCCCCGAGCGCGCCCTCGAACGCGGCGCTGGGGAACTCCTGCCGCTTCGTCCAGCCCTGCCAGGCGCCGCCTTCGTGGCGCTGCTGCCAGAGCGTGTAGTCGCCCGCCCGCGCGTACAGCACCACGGCGTCGCCCACGGCGACGAGCGTCGGACTGCCGCTCACGGTCCCGCCGAGCGAGGTCCACCCCGACCACTCCCCCGAGGCGTCCCGCGACCGCGTCCACACGTCGTCCGCCGAGGTGCGCACGGCGACATGAACGCGACCCTGGGCGTCGACGGCGGCGGCCGGTCTGCCGTACGTCGGCCGGTCTCCCGGCGCCCCCAGCGACGACCAGTCGGACGAGGGCCCGCGCTGCACGATCCGCCCGTCCGCCCCGCGCGCGACGAGGGTCCAGTGGGTGGGGTCGGTGAAGGCCACGGACGGGGCGTCGGTCACCTGCCCGCCGAGGCTCTGCCAGCCGCCCCAGCCTCCGTCGGCGAACACCCGCCGGTACATGCGGGAGTCGGCGCCGCGCACGAACACGTCGATACGGCCTCCGGCGGAGGCGTAGGCGGCCGGTTGGCCGAGGATCCCTCCCCCGGTCGGACCTCCGAGGTCCCTCGTACGCGGCGTTCCGCTGCCGTCCGCGCCCGCCGAGTGCTGGACGAGGTTTCCGCGCGGTCCGCGGTAGAAGGTCGTGAGCGTGTCTCCGTCGCGCACCACGGCCGGGCTCGCGCTGGCCTTCTCGCCCAGGCTCGTGCCCGGCAGGGCGTCCTCGCCGGTCAGCTTCAGGAAGGCGGTGCCGTGGGCGGGGACCTCGACGGTGTACGACCCGGTGTGCGTGCCGCGATCGGCACGGGCCCGCAGGTCGCGCACCTCGACCGACCCGCCCAGCGCCGCGTCGGCGAAGTTCACGGTGCGCAGGGCCGGTCGGTCGGAGCGGTTGAGCAGGACGACCGCGCGGCGGCCGTGCCCCGAGAGGACCTTGCTGTAGACGTCGCCGACGGAGTCCGTGGCCACGCGGACACCCTGGACGGCGAGCCGGTCCTGGTTGACGCCGATGATCTCGGGGTTGCGCAGGGTCTTGATCATCGACTCGGACAGTGTGCGCGGGTCGGAGCCGAGGACCAGCGGGGAGCCCATCTCGGCCCACATCACGAACTGGGTGGTGGACTCCTCCTGCGTCAGCTCGTACGACCCGTCGGCCATGCGGCGCATGGGGATGAGGTAGTCGGGGTCGTTGTAGCGACCGGGCCCCTGCGCCTCGGGATGCCAGGCGTTGGCGTCCATGTTGCGCAGCACGTTGGGCCACTGGCCGGGGCTCGGGGTGCCCCAGGCGATGTCCGTGCCGGTGCGCCAGGAGTCCGCGATCGTCGGGGCGTAGGCGTAGGTGTTGTGCGCGTCCTGCTCCGGCGTGTGCGGCAGGCCCCAGTCGTCGGTGAGCGGGTTGCACAGATTGAGCAGCATCCTGCGTCCGGACTTGGCGACGGCGTCGCTGAACTCCTTGAACGCGGGCCCCGGATCGAGCTTCGCGCCGATGCCGCACAGGAAGTCGACCTTGATCGCGTCGACCTTCCAGTCGGCGAACTGCCGTGCGTCCTGGTCGTAGTGGCCGCGGCTGCCGAGCCCACAGGTCTTGCCGCCGTCGTAGGTGCCGGCGTCCGTGTAGATGCCTGCCTTCAGTCCGCGTCGGTGGAGGTAGGAGACCAGGGCCGGGATGCCGGACGGGAAGCGGTCGGGGTGGGCCGTCAGCCGCCCTTGCGCGTCACGGGGGTTGTCGGCCTGCCAGCCGCCGTCCAGCCACACGATGTCGTATCCGCTGTCGCGCAGACCACTGCTCACGAGCTTGTCGGCGACCGCGCGGACCTCCTTCTCGGTGGGCGCGCCGAGCCCGTAGTAGGTGTTCCAGCCCATGTACGGCGTCGGCGCGAGACCGCTGTCGTAGTAGGCGGGCGCGCCCTGGTCCACGGTGGTGTCCGCGGTGGCGGCAGGGGCGGTGGACGCGGTCAGGACCACGGAGATCGCGGTGGCTAGGACGAGTGAAGTCACGTGCCTCTCCCGGAGGTTGGGAAGCATCAGGAGATGACGCGGGCCGCTCGGGGCGGGGCCGTCGGTCACGGCGACGACTGTGGCGCGCGGCCGGAATCCTGTCAATATTAATTACTAATTTAAAGAAACATGGGCTCGCCGGCCCCTGCTTCCCTGCCACGGCGCGGTCGCACGGAAGGGAACGATGCGCTGGGCCTCAGAGGGTGACGACCGCCCCTTCGAGAGCCAGCGCGAGATCGCTCTGCGCGCCTTCGACCTGGGCATCACCCACCACGACCTCGCCAACAACTACGGTCCGCCCTACGGCTCCGCGGAGATCAATTTCGGCCGCCTGATGAAGCAGGACCTCGCGCCGTACCGGGACGAACTGGTGGTCTCCACCAAGGCCGGCTGGGACATGTGGCCCGGCCCGTACGGCCAGGGCGGCGGTTCCCGCAAGTACGTGCTCGCCTCGCTCGACCAGTCGCTGCGGCGGACCGGGCTGGAGTACGTGGACATCTTCTACTCCCACCGGCTCGACGCCGGCACCCTGCTGGAGGAGACGATGGGCGCGCTCGACACGGCCGTCCGCCGGGGCAAGGCCCTGAACGTCGGCATCTCCTCCTACGACACGGAGCGCACCCGGCAGGCGGCCGCGATCCTCCGCGAGCCGGGCACGCCCCTGCTCATCCACCAGCCGTCGTACAGCATGCTCAACCGCTGGATCGAGAACGAGGGACTGCTCGACACCGCCGAGCAGGAGGGCTTCGGGGTCATCGGCTTCACGGCACTCGCGCAGGGGCTGCCGACCGGGCGCTACCTCGACGGCGTCCCCGCGGACTCGCGGGCCACGCAGGGCAAGTCGTTCGACGAGGCGTGGCTGTCGGACGACATGCTGCGCAGGCTGCGCGCGCTCAACGACATCGCGGCCCGGCGCGGCCAGACCCTCGCCCAGATGGCGCCCGCCTGGGCCCTGCGCGACCGGCGTGTGACCTCGCTGGTGATCGGCGCCTCCCGGACCGGGCAACTCGAGCAGAGCGTCGCCGCGTTGGAGAACCTCGACTTCGGCGACGAGGAGCTGGCCGAGATCGACAAGTACGCCACCGACGGCGGAGTCGAACTGTGGCGGGACGCCCGGACCGGCAACCTCGACTGAGGCGTGGGCGGTCACAGCGGGCGGCCATATCGGAATTCCGGCCTGCATTGGTATGGACCTGACACGCCGCCATCGCTAGGCTCTGCCCGACCCTGAATGAGAGCGCTCTCAGCTTGCGGTTGTTCCACCCCACCTTGCTGGAACGACGAAGGGCAACTCCTTTGAGACGCATCAGACTCACGCACGCAGGACTGGCCGTACTCCTCATGTTCGGAGGCTGGACCGCGAGCGGCACCGGAGCCGCCTCGGCCAACGACTCCGCCTCGACGAACGACTCCGTCTCGGCGGCCGACACCGAACCCGCCTCCGCCGGACTGCTGAAGGCGATGCAGCGCGACCTCGGCCTGTCGAAGCGGCAGGCCGAGGCGCGACTCGCCGCGGAACGCACCGCCATGGACCGCACCCCGAAGGCACGAAAGGCCGCCGGGTCCGCCTACGGCGGCGCCTGGTTCGACCCGGAGAGCGAGCGGCTGACCGTGGCCGTCACCTCGGACGCCCCGCCCGCGACCGTGCGGAAGGTCCGGGCCACCGGAGCGACGGTGCGCACCGTCGCGCACAGCGCGCGCGAACTCGACGCGGCCAAGGCCCGTATCGACCGCATCTCGGCGCCTTCGGGCGTCAGCAGCTGGCATGTCGATCCGATGGCCAACACGGTCGTCGTGAACGTCGTACGCGACCGGCAGGCCGACAACGATGTCCGGCGGTTCGTCTCCCGCGCCCTGGCAGCCGGGCCGGTCACCGTCGAGACGGTCGCCGCGGCTCCGCGCACCTTCGCTGCCGGAACGGTCGGCGGCGACCCGTACTACACGGGCAACGTCCGCTGTTCCATAGGCTTCTCCGTGCACGGCGGGTTCGTCACGGCGGGCCACTGCGGCCAGGCGGGCGCCGGGGTCAGGGGCTGGGACGGCAGCTACGTCGGTTCGTTCCAGGGCTCCTCGTTCCCGGGCGACGACTACGCCTGGGTGAGTGTCGGCAGCGGCTGGTGGACCGTGCCGGTGGTCCTCGGCTGGGGCACGGTCCCGGACCAGCTCGTGCGCGGCTCGGGCGAGGCGCCCGTCGGCAGCTCCATATGCCGCTCCGGCTCCACTACGCACTGGCACTGCGGAAGGGTGCTGGCCAAGAACGAGACGGTCAACTACAGCCAGGGCGCGGTGCACCAGATGACCAAGACCAGCGTCTGCGCCGAACCCGGCGACTCCGGCGGCTCCTTCATCAGCGGTGACCAGGCACAGGGGGTCACCTCGGGCGGCTGGGGCAACTGCTCCGGCGGCGGGGAGACCTGGTTCCAGCCGATCAACGAGATCCTCAACCGCTACGGGCTGACCCTGCACACGGCCTGATCGGGCGGCGCCCCCGGCGACGGGGGCGCCACTCGCGGCGCGGCATCGGACCCGTGCGGGCCGAGTCGCTGTCCGGCTGCCCGAAGGCGTGCGGCAGGATGAGGACCATGAGCGTAGTCAAGATCAACGTACTGACCGTCCCCGCCGAGCAGCGCGAGACGCTCGAGAAGCGGTTCGCCTCGCGTGCGCACGCCGTGGAGAGCTCCGACGGGTTCGAGTGGTTCGAACTCCTGCGGCCGGTCGACGGCACCGACCAGTACCTCGTCTACACGCGCTGGCGTGACGAGGAGTCCTTCCAGGCCTGGATGGAGGGACCGATGAAGGCGGCCCACCAGGGCGGCGGCGCGGAGAACGCCGAACGCCCCAAGCCGGCGGCCAGCGGGTCCACGCTGTGGTCCTTCGAGGTCGTGCAGCAGGCGGCGCCGACGAGCAAGTAGCGGTTACCGGCCGGGGGTGCCTACGGTGCCCCCGGCCGGTCGGCGTCAGGGTGGCGGCGCTGACGGGTCACCGCTGCCAGGACGAAGGTGACGCTGATCAGCAGGGACCAGGCGCCGAACTTCTCCACTCCCACGGGCTCCCAGCCGTGCAGCTGGTAGGGGTAGCGCCAGGCGCCCAGGTAGGTGGCGAGGTTCTCCGCGACCCAGAGGAAGAAGCCGATCAGGACGAACGACAGCGCCAGCGGCATCCGGCGGCGGACCCCGCGGACCGTGTAGCGCACCGAGGTGCCCGCGGTGACGGCCAGGAGCAGGCCGGCCAGGAGCCAGCGCATGTCGGGCAGCCAGTGGTGGCTGAAGAAGTTGACGTAGATCGCCGCGGCCACGACCGCCGTCGTACGCGGCCGGTAGCGGACCAGCTCCAGGTCGAACAGGCGCCAGGCACGGCAGACGTAGCTGCCGACGGCCGCGTAGAGGAACCCTCCGTACAGCGGGACGCCCGCGAACTTCAGCACGGCGGGTTCCGGGTAGCTCCACGAACCGAGGGACACCTTCACCAGCTCGAAGGCCAGGCCGATGACATGGCAGAGGGCGATCACGGCGATGTCCCGGCCGTTCTCCCAGCCGCGCAGCCAGAACAGCAGGCTGAGCAGCACGCCGTAGGCGACGAGCAGGTCGTAGCGGGCCACGGGGAGGCCGGGCAGCAGGGTGGACGCGGCCACGCCGGAGAGCAGGGCGATGGCGAAGGCGCAGGACCGGGTCTGCGTCCAGGCGAAGTCGAGCAGGTGACGAACCGAGGAGGCCAGGGGGCCGGTGTTGATGGTGGTGAGCATGATGCCTTGAAGGACGGCCCTGTGGCCTGCGCGGTTCGTCAGTACCCCAACGAGTACGGCGACCGTCGAAAACCCGTTGCAGGCGTCCTCCCCTCCCCCGGACCCTGAGCCCATGACCTACGTCCTTCGCCCCGCCGGCCTCACCGACGCGGCCGCCGTCACCGACCTGCTCAACGACATCGACCGGTTGGAGATCGGCCGGCCCGAGACCGACCTGCACACCGTCGAGGCCGATCTGAAGCGGTCCGACATCGTGCTGGATCGCGACTCCTGGCTGGCCTTCGACGGCGACCGGCTGGTGGCCTACGGGCTGCTGTGGGACGAGTCGGGGGGCGAGCGCGTCGACATCGACCACTATGTGCTGCCCGAGCACCAGCAGGCGGGGGAACTGCTGCTGGACGCGATGGAGGCCCGGGCCTTGGACAAGGCCCGGGCGAACGGTGCCGCGAGGGCGGTGGTGCATCTGCACCTCAACACGGAGCCCACGCTCGACACGAGGCTGATCGAGCAGCGGGGCTGGTACGCCGTACGGCGCTATCACGTGCTGCACCGGCCCCTCGACGTGGCCGAGGACGTCGTGCCGGAGGTTCCGCCCGGCGTACGGCTGCGCGCATGTGTCGACGAGGCGGATCGTGCGCGGGTGCATGCGCTGTACCAGTCGAGCTTCGCCCAGCACTTCGACTTCCAGTCGCGTACCTACGACCAGTGGCAGGAGGACGTCGACGCCGACGTGCTCGACTGGTCGCTGGTGTGGATCGTCGGCACCGAGGAGCTGGGAGACGCCGGGTTTCTCATTGCCCGCGACGACCGGGAGGCGATGGGCTGGATCCCCAGCATCGGAGTGCTGCGCGAAGCCCGTGGCCAAGGTCTCGGTGGGCTGCTGCTGCGGCACGCCTTCGGGACCTTCGCCGCGCGCGGACGGGAGACGGTCGGGCTCGGCGTGGACACCGCCAACGCCACGGGGGCTCCCGCCCTTTACGCCCGGCACGGGCTGACCGTCCACTTCGCCGTCGACACCTGGGAGGCGGTCCTGAAGTGAGCGCCGATGTCGACGAGGGCCGGCCGGGGTCAGTGGGCGAGGCGGCGGGCGGCGGGCGGCGGGGATCAATAGGCGCAGGTAGCGGTCTCCGGCAGCGCCGCCGCGCCGGCCGCCCTCACCGCCGTACGGATGAGTCGGTCCAACCTCCCGCCGCCGCCGTTCCCATGAGACCTCGCCCGGGCTCAGGCGGCAGCCGGCCCTTCGGCGTCGGGGAGCGCCTTGCGCTGCTTCTCGTGGCGGAGGGCCGCGGCCGTGGCCAGCGCGCCGAGCCCCTCCCACAGGCCCACGCCGAGGAAGCCGGACGGGGCACGGCCGCCGAGTACCGCCAGGGTGAAGACCGTGCAGGTCAGCAGGCGGAACGGGACGGTCCAGCGGAAGAACGCCCGCCAGTCGGAGAGGGCGGCCAGTACGTAGTACACGCCCATGTTGAGTGCCGCCATCGATGACGCGGTCAGGAAGACCAGTGTGTGATCCCCCTCCGCACGCCGGGCGTCCCCTGCACGGGTGAAGCCCATGACGGTGAGGAGGGCGTCCGGGGCGATGAGCCCGACGACGCCCGTCGCGGCGGCGAGGACACCGAACACGGCCATGGTCCAGCCGGACGTGGAGCGGGGCAGGAGTCGCACGAAGTCCTCCGTGGGCCTGGGGAGTTGGGGCTGTGGTGTCCCTGCATACCGTGCGGGTCCGATGCGGTGAAGACAGGGGTCCGAGACCGGTGGCCCACACCGTGCCGACCTGCTCCCGAGGGCCGTTTCCCGACCGGAAAACACTTGGACTGCGCGGTCGCCGTCGCGGGACACTTCCGCACTCGAACCCGAACTCACACGGCCGTCGCCGGCGATGACCCCTGCCCGCGGTGACGCGAGGCAGGCTGCCGCAGAACAACACAGGGTTGGGATGGAACCGCCTCAATCACGCAAGGTCCAACCGGGCAAACGCTCGGTACTACTCGCACTTCGCTACTACGGACGGGAGTTGGCCAGGCTCCGCCGGCTGACCGCACCCACGATGCTGCTCTCGGCGCTGGGCAACATCGGAATCAACTACATCGCGCCGCTGATCGTCGCCAAGCTCGTGGGTGACATCGCCGAGGACAAGGACATCACGGTCGGCTCGGCGCTGCCGTACGTCCTCGGCTTCGTCGGTGTGCTGCTGCTCTCGGAGGGGCTGTGGCGCATCGCCCTGCACTGTCTGAACCGCCTCGACGCCCTGGGCATCGAGCACCTGTACGTGATCGGGATGGACGAGCTGTTCGCCAAGGACGCCGCGTTCTTCCACGACAACTTCGCCGGGTCGCTGACCAAACGCGTCCTGAGCTTCGCCTCGCGTTTCGAGCAGTTCGTCGACACGCTGACGTTCCAGATCGTGGGCAGCTTCGTGCCGCTGGCGTTCGGGGCGGTGGTGCTGTGGCGGTACGAACCGCTGCTCGTGGTCGGGCTGTTGGTGATGATCGCCGTGACGGCCGTGTGCGTGGTACCGCTGATCCGGCGCCGCCAGGCGCTCGTCGACGAGCGTGAGGAGGCGATCGCCCGGGTGTCGGGCCATGTCGCCGACAGCCTGATGAACATGGACACGGTGCGGGCGTTCGCCGCCGAGGGGCGGGAGGCGGCCGAGCACCGCGCCCGCGTCGCGGCATCCCGGCGGCTCACGCTGCGGTCGTGGGACTACGGCAATCTGCGCATCGACACCCTGGTCGCGCCGATGGCGGCGCTGACCAACGCGCTGGGGCTGCTGCTCGCGGTCACCCTCGGCGGGGGCGCGCACGGCGTGGAGGCGATCGTGGTGGCCTTCACCTACTACAGCAACGCGACCCGGATCATGTTCGAGTTCAACCAGATCTACCGTCGGCTGGAGAGCTCGATGACGGAGGCGGCACAGTTCACCGAACTGCTGTTGGCGCCGCCGACGGTGCTCGACCCGCCGTCGCCGGAGCCGCTGGTGTGCGGGGCCGCCGATGTCCGCTTCGAGCGGGTGGACTTCGCCCACGCCGGTGGCCGGCCGCTGTTCGAGGGCCTCGACCTGGATGTGCCCGCCGGGTCGAAGATCGGCCTCGTCGGCCGGTCCGGTGGCGGCAAGACCACGCTCACCCGGCTGCTGTTAAGGATGACGGACATCGACTCCGGCCGGATCCTGATCGGCGGTCAGGACATCAGCCGGCTGCGCCAGGCCGACCTGCGCGGTCTGATGGCCTATGTGCCGCAGGACCCGGCGATGTTCCACCGCACGCTGCGGGACAACATCGCGTTCGCCCGGCCGGACGCCACCGACGCCGAGATCCACCGGGCGGCGGAGGCGGCGCATGTCACGGAGTTCGCCGACGCGCTGCCGTACGGCTTCGACACCTTGGTGGGCGAGCGGGGCGTCAAGCTGTCCGGCGGCCAGCGCCAGCGGGTGGCTCTCGCTCGGGCGATCCTGCGGGACGCGCCGATCCTGCTGCTCGACGAGGCGACCAGCGCGCTGGACTCGGAGAGCGAGATCCTCGTCCAGGAGGCGCTGTGGCGGCTCATGGACGGGCGGACCGCGCTGGTGGTGGCACACCGGCTGAGCACGGTCGCCGGCATGGACCGGCTCGTCGTCCTCGACCGCGGACAGATCGTCGAGCAGGGCACCCACGACGAACTGCTCACGGCGGAGGGCGCCTACGCCAAGCTGTGGCAGCACCAGTCGGGCGGCTTCCTCGACGAAAGCCCGGCGCGGGCCGAGTTGCCCTGAGCCGGAGACTGCCCGGGGCGGGCGGCGGACGCGTTCCGTCGCCCGTCTGCCGGGTATCGGGGGCGCGAAGTCCTCACGGGGAGAGTCCGGCCTGGGTGCAGGCGGGCCGGATCTTGCGGGTGCAGATCTGCTCGACGCTGTACACGCCGTCCTTGACGAGTGTCTCCTTGATGTTCTCGACCGTCACCGCTCGCGGAGTGAGCAGTACGGCCGGGATGTCCTCGGTGGTGGCGCTGTCCAGCGTCGTCGTGGCCATGTCCCCGATGTCCTCGCCACGCCCCAGGGCGACGGCCATGTCGGCGGCTGCAGTCGCTTCGTCCATGAACGGTTTGTACACCGTCATGTACTGCTCGCCCTTGATGATGCGCTGCACGGCGTCCAGGTCGGCATCCTGGCCGGTAACGGGGGGAAGCCTCCTGACACCGGCCGTCTTGAAAGCGGAGATGACTCCTGCGGCGATGGAGTCGTTGGCGGCCAGGACGCCGCCGATCCGGTCCGAGCCCAGGGCCCCGATGGCGGCGGACATGTTGGCGTGGGCGTTGTCGGTGCTCCAGGCCGCGGTGTCGTACGACCTGGCGATGTTCAGCTTGCCCGTGATGACGGACAGCGCGCCCTTGCGGAACCACGCCGCGTTGGCGCTGGTCGGGTCGCCGTTCATCATGACGATGTTCCCGCCGCCCCCCATGGCCTCCAGGAGCGCCTCGCCCTGGAGCCTGCCGACCTGCGCGCCGTTGAAACTGACATAGCCCGAGATCGGTCCTTCGACGAGCCGGTCATAGGCGATGACCGAGGCGCCCGCCCTACGTGCCTCCTGGACCGAGGAGCGCATCGCCTTGCTGTCGGCAGGGTCGAGTATCAGGACCCTGGCGCCCTTGGTGATCATGGAGATCATCTGTTGGCGTTGCGTCGCCACGTCGCCCCCGGCGTTGGCGTACACCACGGTGCAACGAGGGCACGACTCCTTCAACTTCCGCTCGATCAGCGGCTTGTCCCACCTCTCCCAGCGGGGGGTCACCCGGTTCGGGAACAGCAGGCCGATGGTGAAGCTGTCCGTGTCGGCCTCGTCCTCTCCCCCGCAGGCGGCCAGGGACATCGTCAGGAGTCCGGCGACGAGCGCCGCGACGACCTGCCGCGTACGGATACGGCTGCGGTTACCGGAACGGGTACGAGTACGGGTCTTCATGGCAGGCCCCCTGGGTTCCCTGACGGCACCGCGTCCGCGAGGGCCGGCTCGGGGCGTGGCACGCGGATCTCGCTCCACACCTGCTTGCCGCCGGCCACGGGCACGGATCCGAAAGTGTCCGACATCGCTTCGACGAGGAGCAGGCCCCGGCCGCCGGTCGACTCCCAGTCCACGATCACCGGTTTGGCGGGGGCCCGCGGCGAGGCATCGGTCACGCTCACGCGCACCAGGTCGCCGCGGAGGATCAGGTCGAGGCGTACCGATCCCTGCGTGTGCACCAGAGCGTTGGTGACCAGTTCGGACACGACGAGCAGCACCCCGTCGGCGGCTTCCGCGACCTTCCACCGGCGCAGGGTGCGTGCCGTGAAACGGCGGGCGTGCATGACGGCGTCCGGCAGCCGCCACACCTCCCAGCCGGCCCGGATCGGCCGGGCCCCCATGCCCTCGTAGCGCAGGACCAACAGCGCGACGTCGTCCTCTCGGCGGCCCTCGTCGCCGAGCAGGTCGTCCGCCAACCGCCCGGGGTCGGCCGGGTCGGCCGCGGCGAGCGCGACGCGTGTCCGGTCCATCCCCTCGTCCAGGGGAAGGTCGGCGGCCTCGACCAGGCCGTCGGTGACCAGGGCGAGCACCGTGCCCGGGGTCAGAGCCACCGCGGTCATGGGGAACTCCGCCTCGGCGAGCACGCCCAGCGGGAGCCCTCCCTCGACCTGCACCTCCTCGGTGGTGCCGTCGGGGTGACGGACCAGCGGGGAGAGGTGCCCGGCACGCACGAACAGCGCGTTGCCCTCCTCCATGTCCAGTTCGACATAGCAGCAGGTGGCGAAGAGGTCGGTCTCCATGCCGACGAGCAGCCGGTTGGCGTGGGAGACGACCACGTCCGGGGGGTGGCCCTCCACCGCGTACGCCCGTACCGCGGTGCGCATCTGGCCCATGATCGTCGCGGCTCCGGCGCTGTGCCCCTGGACATCGCCGATGACCAGGGCCACCCGGTCCTCGGAGATGACGATGACGTCGTACCAGTCACCACCGACCTGGAGCCCGCGCCGGGCCGGCAGATAGCGGGCGACGGCCGTGCCCCCGGGCAGTTCGGGCAGCCGCCGGGGCAGCAGGCTGCGCTGGAGCATCGTGGCGAGCTCCTGCTCGGCGTCGTAGGCGTGCGCCCGTTCGAGGGCCTGTCCGATCAGTGCGGCGGAAGCGGTCAGCACGGACCGCTCCTCGGGGGCGAACTCGTGGGGCTGGTCCCAGCCGACCAGGCAGACACCGACGACCCCTCCCTTGACGGGCAGCGGCATGACGGCCAGGCCTCCGGCGCCGATGCCGGCGAGTCCCACTTCGAGGGCCGTGCCGGCGGGCCACAGATCCATCCGCCCGTCCCGCAGCGCCAGTTGGAGGGTGGGCAGGGCTCGCACGGGGGCGTCGGGCCACTCCGAGCGCCACTGGGCACGCCAGGTCTCCGGCCAGGCGCGGGGCTGCGGCGGGTCGAGCACGATCACCGCCAGCCGGTCCTCCCGCAGCTCGGCGAGCGCCACCCGATCGGCGGCCAGCGGTTCGCGCAGTGCGGTGACCACCACGCGGCCGACGTCCTGGACCGTCACGGCGTCGTCGAGTGCGGCGGTCAGCCACTGGATCCGGGACACGTCGTCGGCGCTGCGGCGCTGCACGGAGGTCGCCGTCACCACACCCAGCAGCTGCTGGGGCCGGTCGTCGGGGCTCGCCGCCACCCGGCACCGCAGACTCAGCCAGCGCACCTCGCCCGTGGGGAGGCGGACCCGGAACTCCAGCTCGCGCCGGGCGGACTCGGGGGTGGACGGCTCCAGGACCGACATCAGCGCGTGCATGTCCTCCGGGAGGGCGTTCGCGAGCAGGGTGTCCGCCTTGCCGTCGAAGTCGGCCGGGGTGATGCCGACCAGCCCGAGCAGCGTCTCGTCCGCGTCGATCACGCCGGTGTCCGGGACCAGGACGAAGGAGCCGACGCGCAGCGCACGCAGGGCGGGCCTCAGCAGCGAGAGCGGTCCGGGGCCGTCGGCGGCGGCCCGGAACAGATCGGCGACGGCGTCGGCGTACCGCTCCAGGAAGCGCCGTTGGTCGCGGTCGAATCCGTCGGCCGATGTGCCCACGACGACGAGGCAGCCCCGCCGTCCGCCCTCCGCCCTGAGGGGCAGCGCACCCAGTGACGTCCGGCCGCGCGGCGGTGTCGGCACTCCTTCGTCGTCGTAGGCGGCGAGGGCCGCGGGGTCCAGCCAGAGCGGCCGGTCGGTGCGCAGGGCCCGCGCGGCGGGTGAGTCAACGGCCAGGGACAGCAGCTTGGGCAGGTCGTACTGGGCCGCACCGTCTCCGGCCGTCTCCACCAGCCGGAGCTCCGCGTCGCCGGCGCCGGGGACGTAGACAGCCGCCAGCGCGGCTCCGGCGAACGTCAGGGCCCGCTCCCCCGGGGCGGCCTCGCGCTCCGGAGGCGGTGTTCCGGTGCCCGCGGCCCCGCGCTCCGATGCCCGCAGCTGCGAGACGCCGGTCCGGGCACGACCGTCATGAGGCATGTCCGCACCTTCCTCCCGCCTCAAGGCCACAGGTGCCGACAGGTGAGATCGGGGGCGCTCCGCTACCAGCCTCTCACATAGGGGCGAAGCAGACAGATCAGCATGATTCACCTATCGTCCGGGCACCATCCGGGCGCCGCCCGGACTCCACGTGACCGCGTTCGCAGTTCATCGCGGCCGGTGCCACACTTACGACATAGCCGATCTATCCCATTTGATACAGCATGTCCCCCTATCTCCCGCAGTACGGTCCGGGCCATCCCCGGCGCCGGCGTCGCGGCTGTCCGTCCTTCACGCCTTCCTCACCCCGCGAGGTGAAGGAAAGGGAGGTCTCTCGCATGAAGGCCTGCGTACGGGGGGCGGTCGTCGCGGTGACCGCGGCTGCTTCGGCCGCCGCGCTCGCGGCCTGCGGGGAGAGCGGCAGCATCGACTCCGGTGGGGGGAACCAGCCGCGCATCGGCGTGCTTCTGCCGGACGCCACCACGGCACGCTGGGAGACCAACGACCGGCCACTGCTCGACCGGCAGATCAAGGAACTGTGCCCGGACTGCGAGGTCGAGCACGCCAACGCCAAGAACGATGTGGCCATCCAGCAGGCCCAGATGGAATCGATGATCACCGAAGGGGTCGACGCCATCCTCCTCGTGGCCGTCGACGCCCGGTCGTTGCGCCCCACGGTCACGAAGGCGGACGAGGCCGGCATCCCCGTCATCGCCTACGACCGCCTGGCCGAGGGCCCCATCGCCGCCTACGCCTCCTTCGACGGCGAGGAGGTCGGCAGGCTCCAGGGCAGGGCGCTGCTGCAGGCCATGGGCGACGGGGCGGCCGGCGACCGGATCGTCATGATGAACGGCGATCCCAGCGACCCCAACGCGGTGCTGTTCAAGAAGGGCGCCCTGTCCGAGCTCGAGGGCAAGGTCGAGATCTCCAAGGAGTACGAGACCCGTCAGTGGCGTACGGAGGCCGCCCACATGAACATGTCCGGCGCCATCTCCGCCCTCGGCGCCGGCAACATCGACGGGGTCTACGCCGCCAACGACGGCCTCGCGGCCGGCAGCATCGCCGCTCTCAAGGCCAACAAGGTCGACCCGCTGCCGCCCGTCACCGGGCAGGACGCGGAGCTCGGAGCCCTGCGGCGGATCGTGGCCGGCGAGCAGTACATGACCGTCTACAAGCCCTTCGCGCCCGAGGCCTCCGCCGGCGCCGCGCTGGCCGTGGCCGCGGCCCGCGGCGAAAGCCTGGACCGGGTCGCCCAGGACACGGTGCGGACCAGCACGGGGAGCACGGTTCCGGCCGTCCTGCTCATGCCGGTGTCCGTGACCGTCGGGACCATCGAGGACACCGTGGTGAAGGACGGTGTGTACACGATCCAACAGATCTGCACCCCGCAACTCAAGGCCGCCTGCGCGAGGGCCGGACTCACCTGACCGGCCGGCTCCGGCGCCGGACCGGTCTGGGGAAGGAGATGGTGTTCGTGCCGAGTCCCCCCTTGCTGGCGCTGCGCGGCGTGTGCAAGCGCTTCGGGGTTGTCGAGGTTCTCTCCGATATCGAGCTGGAGATCCGCGCGGGTCAGGTCGTCGCGCTGCTGGGTGACAACGGGGCCGGCAAGTCGACCCTGGTCAAGGTGATCTCCGGAGTGACCCCGGCGGACAAGGGGGTCATCGAGTGGGAGGGCCGTCCGGTCCAGATCAGACGCCCGCACGACGCCCGGGACCTGGGTATCGCCACCGTCTACCAGGATCTCGCGCTGTGCGGGAACCTCGACGTGGTGGGCAATCTCTTCCTCGGCCGAGAGGTCCGCAGGTACGGGTTTCTCGACGAGGTGGAGATGGAGCGGCGCACCAGTGGGCTGCTGGAGCAGCTGACCAGGGGGGTTCCCGATCTGCGCGCCCCCGTCGTCTCCCTGTCCAGCGGGCAGCGGCAGACGGTCGCCATCGCCCGCTCGCTCCTCGGCGACCCGCGCGTCCTCCTCCTGGACGAGCCGACCGCGGCGCTCGGGTTCGAGCAGACCAGCGAGGTCCTGGACCTGGTGGACCAGCTGCGCGACCGGGGTCTCGGGGTGCTGCTCATCAGCCACAACATGGGCGATGTCAAGGCTCTGGCGGACCGGGCCGCCGTGCTGCGGCTCGGCCGTAACAACGGCTTCTTCGACGTGAACACCGCGTCCCAGGAACAGATCATCGCCTCCATCACCGGCGCCACGGAGAACGTGCCGCGCCGGATGGCCCATCGGGAGGCAGGGTGGTGAAAGGGATGCACAGCGGGACGGAGGCGTCCGCGCCTTCCGCGCCCATCGCCAAGGCCGGCCGGCCGCCCCGCGCTG
The DNA here is from genome assembly GCF_900103585.1 of Streptomyces sp. cf386. Classification (GTDB taxonomy): domain Bacteria; phylum Actinomycetota; class Actinomycetes; order Streptomycetales; family Streptomycetaceae; genus Streptomyces. Next base: position 114,430 of record NZ_FNHV01000013.1, on the reverse strand, counting down.
CGGCCCTCGTTCAGCTCCTCGACAGCGGGATCGCGGTCCTGCGGCGCAAGCTGAGCGCCGGTGAACTGGGCTCGCTCCCGGTCGTCCTGGTCCTCGCCGCCGTCTGGATCACCTTCCAGTCCCTCAACGACAGCTTCCTGTCACCCCGGAACCTGTCCAATCTCAGCGTGGACATCGTCGGTACGGGCCTGATCGCCGTCGGCATCGTCTTCGTCCTGCTGATCGGCGAGCTGGACCTGTCGGTCGGCTCGATCAGCGGGCTCGCCGCCGCCGTCTTCGCCGTCCTGAACGTGAACAACGGCGTGCCGGAATGGCTCGCCTTCGTCAGCGCGGTGCTCGCGGGCACCCTGGCGGGCACCCTCCAGGGCTACTCCGTCGCCAAGACCCGGGTGCCGGCCTTCGTCATCACCCTCGCCGGGCTGCTGACCTTCAACGGCCTCATGCTCTACATCCTCGGGACCAGCGGCACCGTCAACCTCGACGAGAACGGGCTCGTCGCCCACCTGACGAGCTACTACTTCACCCACGACGCCGCCGCCTACGGCCTGGCGGCGGTCGGCACGGGCCTGGTCTTCCTCGTGTCCCACCAGGACCGGCGACGGCGCATGGCGGTGGGCATGCCACACCGCTCACTGCAGGGCGTCGTCGTGCGTACGGCGATGCTCGCGGCGGTGGCGTTCACCGCCGCGTATCTGCTCAACCGGTTCCAGGGGCTGCCGCTCGCCCTGCTGATCTTCCTCGTGGTGGTGGCCGTACTCGACATCCTGCTGCGCCGCACGCACTACGGGCGCCAGGTCTACGCGCTCGGCGGCAGCATCGAGGCGGCCCGACGCGCCAGCCTCAACGTGACCGGCGTGCAGACCGCCGTGCTCGCCGTCTCCGGCACCATGGCCGCACTCGGCGGCCTGTTCCTGGCCTCGCGCATCACCTCGGTGAGTCAGGGAGCGGGCTCGGGTCTGCTGCTGCTCAACGCCATCGCGGCGGCCGTCATCGGCGGCACCAGTCTGTTCGGGGGACGCGGTACGACCTGGTCGGCGGTGCTCGGCATGCTGGTCATCCAGTCGATCGCGTCGGGCATGGTGATCACGGACACCCCGACCGCCGTCCAGTTCATGATCACGGGCGGGGTGCTCTTCGCCGCCGTGGTCATCGACGCACTGGCACGACGCTCGCAGGAGGCGCACGGGCGGGCGTGAGGGTGGGCGGCACCCCGGAGGGTCGTGGGAGACCGGCCGCCGGAGATGAGCGCGAAGTCCGCTCGCCTCCCGGCCGGTCTCACCGTCATTCCGTCGTCAGCGCCAGCGCCTCGAAGGTGTGCCGCTCCCAGAGACGGCGCGAAGCCTCCTCCGGGTACGGCGCCACCGTGGGTTCGACGTCGAGGAGCCGGACGAGACGGTGCTCGGTGTCGTAGCCGGGCCAGCCCGGGTCGCCGGTGCGGGCGAACGCGGTCCAGGCGGCGCGGATGTGGGCCGAGAGCGTCTCGGTCTCCGGCGTGGGCTCGGGCCCGATCAGCATGGCGCCGAGTCCGCCGTACACGCCGAAGGTCAGGGGCACGTCGAGGCCGTGGCAAGCGCCGAGGAGGCCGCCGTTCGCCGGGGCGGGCCAGGTGAGCTCGTACAGGTGGGCCGGGCCGCCGCCGGCCACCTGGGCCTCAGCCAGCCGCAGCGAGGGCATCCGGAACAGCCAGTCGGACTGCACCAGCTCGAAGAGGTACTCCGCCGAGGCGTCCGGGAACGCCGCGCGATAGGCCTGCTCGGCGTCCGCAGCCGGCCCGAACAGACCCAGCGTCGAGGACGCCAGCCCCTCGTCCACCCGGCCGAGCAGCCCGCCTAGCAGCACGAAGAGGCGGTACTCGTCCCGGTTGTGCCCGGCGATCAGCTCGACCTCGCGGGCGGCGCCGTCCGCGAGGGCCGCCCACGGTGTCGCGGGCAGTACCTCGCCGTCGACGACCGGGGAGTACGGCGTCGGGGTGAGGGCGACCGCGCCCCACCGGTGGACGTACTCGCGCATCCGGGTGCTCAGCGCGGCACCCGCTCCGGGCAGCTTGCGCGGGTCCACGCCGGACAGGTCCTCGACCGTCGGACGCAGCCCGAGCTCGCCGGCCACGACCTCGGCGATGTCGGCGGCCAGCGCGTCCGAGAAGAAGGTGCCGGGCACGCTCTGCGCGATGGCGCGGTGGATCAGGCCCCGGGCGCTCGGCATGGCCATCAGCGCGGCGATGGAACCGGCGCCGGCCGACTCGCCGAAGACGGTCACCTGGTCGGGGTCTCCGCCGAACGCGGTGATGTTCTCGCGCACCCACTCCAGGGCGGCGACCTGGTCGAGCAGTCCGCGGTTGGCGGGAGCGCCCTCGATCCGCAGGAACCCCTCGACACCCACGCGGTAGTTGAAGGTGACGACGACCAGCTCGCCGTCGCGGGCGAGCCGGCCGCCGTCGTAGGCGGGGTCGTCGGCGGAGCCGAACTTGTAGGCGCCGCCGTAGAACCACACCATCACGGGGCGACGGGCCGCCGGGTCCACCTCGGGCGTCCAGACGTTGACGGTCAGCCAGTCGTCGCCGGTCGGGACGGGGCCGGGCGGAGCGCCTTCGGGGCCGAAGGGCTCCTGCGGAGGCGGCGGACCGAACGCGAACGCCTCCCGTACGCCGTCCCAGCGCTCCGCGGGTCGCGGCGCGGCGAAGCGTGCCGCGCCCACGGGGGGCTGCGCGTACGGGATGCCGCGGAACACCGCGAGGCCATCTTCCAGGCGACCACGGACCGCACCGGTCTTTGTTCCGGCTTCCGGGAACTCGGCACTGCTCATCGACGACTCCTCGGGAGACTCACGGATAGCTGTGAAGATGATTTCACTCGACGAACATATACCGGCTCCCGCCGTGATGACACCTGCCCCCTCGTCCCCGTCAGTCGGCGCAGCAACCGTCCTCGGGGGCGCCGCCCTGGTGGGTCTCGAGTCGGCAGAAGCAGGACGCCTCGATCGGAACGTCCGCCAGCGCGGCGGCGAGACGCAGTTGCTGGGCCACCATCTGCGCCTCCCCGAACCTGCCCAGACGCATCAGGCACTCGTGGAGGCCGTGCAGGGACCAGACGTTGCCGGGATGCTGCAGGGCGCGCGGAAGCGTGCCGTCGAGGCCGAGGTCGGCGCGGTAGACCGCCTCGGCCTCCTCGACCCGTCCCTGTTCCAGGAGCAGCGCGCCGTAGGCGTGCCGGGTGGGCTGCATCCAGCCCCACGGCTCGTCGTAGGGGAGGTTGTCGTCCAGCTCGATGGAGCGTTCCAGCGCGGCGAAGGCGGCGTCGTAGTGGCCCTTGCGGTACTCCAGTTCGCCGTCGAGCATCGCCGAGGCGATCGCGAGGATGTCGGCGCAGGTGTTGTTGAAGAGCATGCGGGTCTCGGGGACCCGGGCGACCGCCTCCCGGAAGAGCCGGCGCTCCGCCTCCGCCTCCGGGACGCGGTGGGTCGAGGAGAGGGCGACGCCGCGGGCGTAGTGGATCATCGCGGTCGTCACGCAGTACAGCTCGGGGTCGGCGGGCAGCGCCATGTCCAGGATGTCGTCCCAGCGGCCGAAGCGGATCAGGGCGTGGACCCGCATGGCGAGGAAGCTCTCCAGCCAGTCGGCCATGGGCGGGCTGGGCACGCGCAGCAGGTCCTCCGGGATGGACGCCTCCAGCTGCGCCGCGGTCTCCAGGGCGACCTGGGACTGGCCGAGGAACATCGCGCCGTAGATCTTGAAGTGGTAGTTGTGCGAGCGGTACAGGGTGTAGAAGTTCATCGCCCCGGCTCGGGAGTGGTACTTCTCGTCGACCTCGATCGCCTTGCTGTTGTCCGAGACCACCCGCCGGTAGTCGCCGCAGAGCACCTCCAGGTGCGAGGGCATGTGGTGCAGATGCCCGGCGTCCGGGACGAGCCCGCGCAGCCGGTCCGCGACCGGCAGCGCCACCTCGGGTGTCGGGGACATCTCCATCAGGTGGATGTACAGGTGCACCACGCCCGGATGGTCGCGGCCCTCGGCGGTGGCGAGGGCCCGGTCGAGGACGACCTTGGCCTCCGGCGTGCGCGCGCCCTCGGCCGGTTCGCCCGTCCTGAGGTCCCACAACTGCCAGGGCGTGAGGTTCATCAGGGCGTCGGCGTACAGGGTGGCGACGTCCGGGTCGTCGGGCGCGAGCTCGTAGACCGCGCGCATGCTGTCGGCGTACGGGGCGTTCCAGATCGAGCAGTCCTCCACGGCCTTCGCCTGCGGGTAGCGGGCGCGCAGCGCGCCGATCAGCGCCTGCTCGACGGGGGAGGCGGCCGACGCCTTCTCGTGGGCCAGCTCCACGGCGGCGTGGGTGCGGTCCACGGTGCGGGCCAGGTCCTTGTCGTCGAAGAACTCCCAGGGCTTGTTGTAGTTCGGGCCGAGCGCGTACGCGATGCCCCAGTGGGCCATGGCGCAGTCGGGGTCGGCCGCGGCGGCGGCCTGGAAGCAGGCCACGGCTTCCTCGTGGTGGAAGGCGTACGTCCATGCCAGCCCTCGGTCGAACCAGAGCTGTGCCTGGGCGGAGGACGTGGTCACGGAGCGGGTGTGGGTGCCGAGGTCGTAGTACTCCATGGGGCTGTCTCCCTGCCTGAGCCGCATCGGCCGGTTGCGATTCCGAGTCTTCCCGAGAGGCGTCCGCCTTGCCGACCCCTGGGGCGCCGGATCGGGGTGTGCGGACACCGCACCGACAACGGGGAGGGCTGCCGCGCGGTTTCGGGTTCCGGCACATCCGGTCGAGGTCCGCGGGGTGGCCGGGGCGGCACCCGGGCCTCGGCGGGGGCACCGGTTTCACTCGGGTCCCGCACACCCCTGGTCAAGCCGCCCAGGTGCGGGCAAGGTGCGTCGTGGCGCATTCTTGCTGTGTCGCACGCGTGAGGGCGTACGGACGAGGTAGGGCCGATGACTGGGAGCGCCGAAGGCGCAGAGCGGACGCCCGGCAGGCTGGCGGCGCTGCTGATCGATGCCTCGGCGGAGGCGATCAGCGCGACCGGCGGCTATGCGGGTGGGGTCTATCTGCGATCGAGCACGCCCGGACTGCTGCGGCTGGCAGTCCTGGAGGGGCTGCCTGGGCCACTGTTCCGGCCGTGGTGGCGGCTGCACGCGGACCGGCCGTTCCCCGTCGCGGACGCCTACCGGCTCGGCGTCGAGGTGGTGCTGCCGAACGCGGCGGAGACGATGCGCCGCTATCCGCAGTTCGCGGCCGGCCTGCCGTTCCAGTTCGGATCCCTGTACGTCCCCGTCACGGACGGCTCGACCGTCTTCGGAGTGCTGACCGTGCTGCGACCCTCGGCGACGGACGCCACGGAGCTGCTGCCCGTGCGCGAGCGCATGGCGCAGCTGGCCGAGGAGCTGGGGGTTGCGCTGGCGAAGCTCGAGGACGAGGAAACGTCGGCGGTGTCCTGGGACGGTGGGCCGGTGTGTGTCCGCCCGCCGTCCGGCCGCTCGCCCTCGGGGCGCCTGGGACGGTTCGCCTGGGATCCGGTGACGGGCACCGTGACGGCGGACGAGCGGCTGAACCTCGTACTGGGTCGGGCGGCGGAGGAAGCCGACGGCTCCGCGGAGGAGTTCGCGCGGGCCGTCGCGCCCCATGACGCGGAGCGGATCCTGGCGGCGCTGCGGGAGGCCGCCGGGGGCCGGCCACCGGCGCTGCCGCTGTACGCGCGATCCGCGGACGGTGCGCTGCGGCTGATCGAGGTCTGGGGGCCGTACGACGACCCGGCGCGCTCCGGGGTGCGAACCGTGCGGGGTGTCGTCCTCGATCCGGGGCCGGGCACGGTGGCGGACGCGGCGGCCGATCTGCTGCCGGACGGGGTGTTCTGCCTGGACCGGGTGGGGACGGTCGTCTACGCCAACCCGCGGGCGGCGGCGCTGCTGCGCCGACCGCGCACCGAGCTGCTGGGCCGGCCGCTGTGGGAGGGCGTGCCGTGGCTGAATCAGCCCGCGGTCGAAGACCATCTGCGCGGGGCGCTGTTGTCTCCGGATCCGGTGCACTTCCACGTCCGAAGACCGTCGGCCCACGGTCGTGAGACCGCTGCCCGCCCGTTCGGCGGCGACTCGCTCGCCCTGTCCGTCTATCCCGGGCCGGACCTGCTGACCTGCACGCTCCGCCCGGGGCACCGGATGGCCGACAGCCCGTCCGGTCTGCCGGAGGCGCAGGCCGCGCCGGAGACCGCCGGCGCGCCGTCGCTCGCTCCCCTGTACCGCCCCATCGTCCTCGCCATCGCGCTGACGGAGGCGGTCACGGCACGCCAGGTGTCCGCCGTGGTGATGCGGGAGCTGCTGCCCGCGTTCGGCGGCCGTCGGCTGGCCATCTACCTGCTGCAGGAACGGCATCTGTTCCTGGCCTGGGAGTCGGGCTTCCCCAAGGGGTTCCTGGCCCCGTTCGACGGTGTGGGTCTGGACGAGCGGCTGCCCGGGGTCGAGACGCTGACCAGTGGGCGCCCGCTGTTCTTCGACTCCATGGAGCAGCTCGCCGAGGCCTATCCGGGCATCGCGCTGGACGCGACGGAGGGCGCCCGCGCCTTCCTGCCCCTGATCGCCTCCGGGCGGGCCGTCGGCTCCTGCATCCTCGGCTTCGACCGGCCGCGCAGCTTCAGCACCGAGGAACGTGCGGTGCTGACCGCGCTGGCCGGGCTGATCGCGCACGCCATGGAGAAGGCGCAGCGCTACGAGAGCGAGGCGGCGCTCGCCCGCGGGCTGCAGCAGGCACTGCTCCCCCGGCGGCTGTTGGAGCACCCGCTCGTGGAGACCGCGGGACGCTATCTGCCCGGTACCCAGGGCATGGAGGTGGGCGGGGACTGGTACGACGTGGTCGCCGCGGGGGACGGGATGGCGCTGGTGATCGGCGATGTGCAGGGGCACGGTGTGCAGGCCGCGGCGACCATGGGCCAGCTGCGCACCGCCGTCCGGGCCTTCGCGGTCGGCGACCGGCCGCCCGACGAGGTCATGAGCGGCACCAATCGCCTGCTCATCGACCTCGATTCGGGTCTCTTCGCGAGCTGCTGCTACATCCGGCTGGATCCCGTGACCGGTGTCGCGCAGGCGGCCGTGGCCGGGCACCCGCCTCCGGTGCTGCGCCGCCCGGACGGCCGCACGCATGTCCTCGACCTGCCCGGCGGTGTGGTGCTCGGTGTGGACCCGCTGGCGCAGTATCCGGTGACGGAACTTCGGCTGGAACCCGGTGCCGTCCTGGCGCTGTACACGGACGGGCTGGTCGAGCGGCCCGGCTACGACATCGACGACGGCATCGGCGCGCTGCGGGTCGCGCTGGCCAGGGCCGGTGCCCCGGCCGCCCGCGCGGGCGCGCCCTCGCTGGCGGCCGTGGCCGACCGGCTCACCGCGAAGGCCCGGCACACGGCGGACCGCCCCGACGACATCGCACTCCTGCTCGCCACGCGGCGCAGCGCCCCGCTGCGCCGGTCCTGAGGGCGCGCGGACCGCGCCCGCAGCCGTGCTCCGGCGGTGCCCGTGTCCGCGTATCCCTGCTGTGGGGACGGGAGTTGCCCGGATTCGGTGCATCACTCCCGTGATCGTCCTGTGTGCGAGGGAGCGGGTCCTGTCACGGTCCGTGACGTGTCTCGCCTCCTGGGGCGCGGCAGTGTAGACATGGGCACATGGTCCGACTATCGGGTCGATCAGGGGCCCGGTCGGCCCGTCGTCCCAGCGGTCTGCGCGCACGCCCTGCGCCCGACCGCGCCTTTGGTGTGCCCGAACGGGAAACGCCGCCCGACGCGCTCGGCGAGGAGCGGCGCAAGGGGCCGTTCTCCAGGGTGCGGTCGGCGGTGGGCGGGCTCAGTGTCGCCGGGCAGGTCTTCCTGCTCCAGGTGGTCATCGTGCTGCTGCTGGTGGTCGCCGCGGTCGTGGCCCTGGTGCTGCAGGTGCGGTACGACACCAGGCAGGAGGCCCGCAACCGTTCGGTGGCCGTAGCCGAGGCGTTCGCCAACGCGCCGGGCACCCGGGAGGCGCTCGACGACCCGGACCCCACCGCCGTACTGCAACCGCGGGCCGAGGCGGCACGCGAGGCGACGGGCGTGGACTTCATCGTCGTCATGAACACCGACGGGATCCGCTACACCCACCCCAAGCCGGACCGTATCGGGAAGCAGTTCGTCGGGACCCTGGAACCGGCGCTGGCCGGGAAGGTCGTGGTCGAGGAGATCACGGGGACCATCGGGCCGCTCGTGCAGGCGGTGGTCCCGATCAAGGATCCCGACGGGAAGGTCGTGGGCCTGGTGTCGGCCGGGATCACGACGGACACCGTGGGCGGCACCGCCGACCGGCAGCTGCCGCTCGTGCTGATCGCCGCGGCGGTGGCACTCGCCCTGTCCACAGCGGGAACGGCGCTGGTCAGCAAGCGGCTGCTGCGGCAGACGCACGGCCTGGGCCCGCACGAGATGACCCGTATGTACGAGCACCACGACGCCGTTCTGCACGCCGTCCGGGAGGGCGTGATCATCGTCGGCGGCGAGGGCAAGCTGCTGCTCGCCAACGACGAGGCGCAGCGCCTCCTCGATCTGCCCGAGGACGCCGAGGGGCGCCGGGTGCTCGACCTCGGTCTGGCGCCCGACACCGCCGAGCTGCTGGACTCCGGCCGGATGGCCACGGACGAGGTGCACCTGGTGGCGGACCGGCTGCTGGCGGTCAACCAGCGCCCCACCCACCTCAGGGGCCGGCTGACCGGCAGTGTCGCCACGCTGCGCGACTCGACGGAGCTGCGGGCCCTGTCCGGCCGGGCCGAGGAGGCCCGCGAGCGCCTGAACATGCTGTACGACGCCGGAGTGGGCATCGGCACCAGCCTGGACGTCACCCGCACCGCCGAGGAACTGGCGGAGCTGGCGGTGCCCCGGTTCGCGGACTTCGCCACCGTCGACCTGTTCGACGTCGTGCTCGGGGGCGGGCAGCCGGAGGCGGTGACCCTGCTGCGGCGCACCGCGTGCAGTGGGGTGCGCAAGGACGTGCCGCTGTATCCGGTGGGCGAGCAGATCCGTTTCGTCGACTCCTCGCCGCAGGCCCGCGCGCTCAGCGACGGGCATGCCGTGATCGAGCCCAGGCTGGAGGCGGCGCCGGGCTGGCGGGCCCAGGATCCGGAGCGGTCGGCGCAGGTCGTGGATTTCGGCATCCACTCGCTGATCGCCGTGCCGCTCAGGGCGGGCTCCCTGGTGCTCGGTGTGGTCAGCTTCTGGCGGTCGCGCAAGGCCGAGGCGTTCGACGCCGACGAGGTCGCGCTCGCCGAGGAGCTGGTCGCGCGGGCCGCGGTGTCCATCGACAACGCGCGCCGGTACACCCGCGAGCACAGCATGGCGGTGACCCTGCAGCGCAGCCTGCTACCCCGCAGCCTGCCCGAGCAGAACGCCCTGGACATCGCCTACCGGTATCTGCCGGCGCAGGCCGGTGTGGGCGGCGACTGGTTCGATGTGCTGCCGCTGTCCGGCGCCCGGGTCGCGCTGGTGGTGGGCGACGTGGTGGGCCACGGGCTGCTTGCGGCGGCCACGATGGGCCGGCTGCGTACGGCCGTGCACAACTTCTCCGCCCTGGATCTGCCGCCCGACGAACTGCTCGCGCTCCTCGACGAGCTGGTCGCCCGTATCGACCAGGACGAGGCGGCGGAGGGCGACAGCGCCCCGGTGACCGGCGCGACCTGTCTGTACGCGATCTACGACCCGGTGGCCCGGCGGTGCACGATCGCCCGGGCCGGTCATCCGCCGCCGGCGCTGATCCGGCCGGACGGCACCGTCGAGTTCCCCGACGTGCCCGCCGGTCCCCCGCTGGGCCTGGGCGGGCTGCCGTTCGAGACGGCCGAGCTGGAGCTCGCGGAGGACAGCCGTCTCGTGCTCTACACGGACGGGCTGGTGGAGGACCGGGAGCACGACATCGACGAGGGCCTGGACCTGCTGCGCGCCGCGCTGACCAGGGCCGGACCGTCCCCGGAGGAGACCTGCCAGGAGGTACTGGAGGCCCGGCCGCCGGCCCGGCCGAGCGACGACATCGCGCTGCTCGTGGCCCGCACACGGGCGCTCGGGCCCGCCCAGGTCGCCGAGTGGGACGTGCCGGCCGACCCGGCCGCGGTCGCCCGGGTGCGCTCCGCCGTGACGCGGACGCTGGACGAGTGGGGACTGGAGGAGCTGTCGTTCACCACGGAGCTGATCCTCAGCGAGCTGGCGACCAACGCGATCCGGTACGGCGGCGACCCCATCCGCGTGCGCATGCTGCGCGACCGCACCCTGATCTGCGAGGTCTTCGACAGCAGCAACACCTCGCCGCACCTGCGCTACGCGGCCATGACCGACGAGGGCGGACGCGGCCTGTTCCTGGTCGCACAGCTCACCGAGCGCTGGGGCACGCGGTACCTGCCCGGCGGCAAGGTCATCTGGGCGGAGCAGCCGCTGCCGTAGCCGTGCCTGTTTGTAGATAGGTACGAACCTTTGACGCGACCGGTGTCCTTCATGAGCCGCCTCTGATAGGAAACCTTCCTATCAGTATCCGGCAACGGCCAACTCTCCACCCCCCACCACCCCTTGGAGCCGCCGTGAAGCACCCCACGCACACGTCGCGCCGCACACTCCTCGCCCTGGTCGGCGCGTCCCTGGCATCGGTCCCCCTCATCGGCTCCCCCCGTGCCGCCGCGCTCTGCGCCGCGGTGGGACTCGACGATCCGGCGAAGAAGGAGATCGCCATGAAGCTGGTGTCGAGCGCGGAGAACTCCTCGCTCGACTGGAAGGCCCAGTACAAGTACATCGAGGACATCGGCGACGGCCGCGGCTACACCGCCGGCATCATCGGCTTCTGCTCCGGCACGGGCGACATGCTCGACCTCGTCGAGCTGTACGCCGACCGCCGCCCCGGCAACGCCCTCGCCCCGTACCTGCCGGCGCTGCGCCGGGTGAACGGCACCGACTCGCACGACGGACTCGACCCGAACTATCCCCGCGACTGGGCCCAGGCGGCGCAGGACCAGGCGTTCCGGCAGGCCCAGGACGACGAGCGCGACCGCGTGTACTTCAACCCGGCGGTGCGCCAGGGCAAGACGGACGGGCTGCGGGTGCTCGGCCAGTTCGCGTACTACGACGCCATCGTCATGCACGGCGACGGCGACGACCCCACCAGCTTCCGCAACATCCGCGGGCGCGCCCTGAACCAGGCCCGGCCGCCGGCCCAGGGCGGCGACGAGGTGACCTACCTGCACGCCTTCCTCGACGCGCGGGTGTGGGCCATGAAGCAGGAGGAGGCCCACAGCGACACCAGCCGCGTCGACACGGCCCAGCGCGTCTTCCTGCGCGAGGGCAACCTCGACCTCGACCCGCCGCTCGACTGGAAGGTGTACGGGGACAGTTACCACCTCGACTGACCGGAACCCGGTGGTTGCCGGGCCGCCCACGACGGCCCGGCACTGCCCATAGAATGGATTTATGAGCTCATAGGCCGGACCCGCGTACCGACTTAGGCTTGCCTTAGTTTAGGCTTCCCGACGAGATCGCTTTGTCGCCACTCGAAGGGAACCTGATCATGCCCCGCCCCCTGCGGGTAGCCATCGTCGGAGCCGGCCCCGCCGGGATCTACGCCGCCGACGCCCTGCTCAAGTCCGACGTGGCCGCCGATCCGGGTGTGTCCATCGACCTCTTCGAGCGCATGCCGGCGCCGTTCGGACTGATCCGGTACGGCGTCGCCCCCGACCACCCCCGCATCAAGGGCATCATCACGGCCCTCCACCAGGTTCTCGACAAGCCGCAGATCCGCCTCTTCGGCAACGTCGACTACCCGAACGACATCAGCCTGGACGACCTGCGCGCGCTCTACGACGCCGTGATCTTCTCGACGGGCGCGACGGCCGACCGCGAGCTGCGCATACCCGGCATCGACCTCGACGGCTCCTACGGCGCGGCCGACTTCGTCTCCTGGTACGACGGCCACCCGGACGTGCCGCGCACCTGGCCCCTGGAGGCGGAGAAGGTCGCCGTGCTCGGCGTCGGCAATGTCGCCCTGGACGTGGCCCGCATCCTGGCCAAGACGGCGGACGAGCTGCTGCCGACGGAGATCCCGCCGAACGTCCACGAGGGCCTCAAGGCCAACAAGGCGCTGGAAGTCCACGTGTTCGGCCGCCGTGGCCCGGCGCAGGCGAAGTTCTCCCCGATGGAGCTGCGCGAGCTGGACCACTCGCCCAACATCGAGGTCATCGTCGACCCCGAGGACATCGACTACGACGAGGGCTCGATCGAGACCCGGCGCGGCAACAAGCAGGCCGACATGGTCGCCAAGACCCTGGAGAACTGGGCGATCCGCGACGTCGGCGACCGGCCGCACAAGCTGTTCCTGCACTTCTTCGAGTCGCCCTCCGAGATCCTCGGCGAGGACGGCAAGGTCGTCGGGCTGCGCACCGAGCGCACCGCCCTCGACGGCACCGGCAACGTCAAGGGCACCGGCGAGTTCAAGGACTGGGACGTCACCGCGATCTACCGAGCGGTCGGCTACCTCTCCGACAAACTTCCCAAGCTGCCCTGGGACATCGACTCGGGCACGGTCCCGGACGAGGGCGGCCGGGTCATCCAGGAGTCCGGCGAGCACCTGCAGTCCACGTACGTCACCGGCTGGATCCGCCGTGGCCCGGTCGGCCTGATCGGCCACACCAAGGGCGACGCCAACGAGACCGTGTCGAACCTCCTGGACGACTTCGCGAACGGCCGTCTGCAGACGCCCGTTTCGCCGGAGCCGGAGGCCGTGGAGGCGTTCCTCGCCGAGCGCGAGATCCGCTTCACCACGTGGGAGGGCTGGTACAAGCTCGACGCCGCCGAGAAGGCGCTGGGCGAGCCGCAGGGCCGTGAGCGCGTGAAGATCGTCGAGCGCGAGGGCATGCTGCGGGAGAGCGGCGCGTAAGTCGCCGACGCGTACCGGGAGGGCCGGGGGATTCGTTCCCCCGGCCCTCCCCGCTTTTCCCCCACGGATCCACCCCCGTCTCGCATTTCGGAGAAGTCGGTACAGCGTGCGGCTGGCCTATATACACTCCTGATCTTCACAGAAGCTCCATACAGGGGGATGTTTCTCCATGCGCATACGCCTTTTCACCACAACCGCCATCGCCGCCGGCACGCTCGCCGCGCTGTCCGCCGCACCGGCCCAGGCCACCGAGTACTCGTCCGCGCTGAAGATCAAGGGCATCCAGTACGACGCGCCCGGCAGCGACTCCAACAACTGCCGGACCGGCAACACCAAAGCGGAGTACCTGACGATCAAGAACTACTCGTCGGGCACGAAGGTCAACCTCAAGGGCTACGTCGTGAAGGACAAGGCGGGCAACCGCTTCACCTTCCCCGCCAACCACTACCTGGAGCCCGGCGACTACGTGAAGCTCCGGGGCGGCAACGGCACCGACTCCGACGCGGGCAACGTCGTCTACCGCGACAACTGCAACTTCATGTGGAACAACGACAAGGACTCGATCTACTTCTACAAGCCCTCGGGCGCCGGAGCGGACTCGCACTCCTACACCAAGAGCGGGAGCGACCCGGACCGCAACGGCTACATCACCTACCACGGCTGAGCCGACGGTGTGGCGTGAGCAGGACCCGCCCCAATGCGGATGGTGGGCGGGTCCTGCTCACCGGGCCATTGTCTTGACCGGATGCGGTGCGGGCCACGGGTGAGCGGCAGTTGGGCTGTGCGGACGGCACACACCCCGTGTGCGGACCCCGCTCGACCGGCATCCACCCGCGGCGACCATACTGGTACGAACACGCACCCTCGCCCACAGATGGACTCATGCCCAGTTCCTCCAGCGCCCGCCCCACGATCCCGCCCTCGGTGTGGTTGGCCCGTGGCCGCCACCTCGGACCCGCCGCACAGGACGTCCTCCGGCTCACCCTGCCGCAGCTCAAGGACAGCGGGGGCATAGACGACTTTCTGGAGGTGCCCGAGACCGAGGGCGCCCAGGAGCACGTCTTCGAGGCCCGATGGCGGGTCGCGGAGGCGGTGACCGTACGGGCCCGGCTGACCGTCGAGCACGACTCCGGCGACGGGCAGCAGTGGATGCTGGTCGCGGAGGCGGAGGCCCCGTGGGACCCGCGATGGCCCTCGCCGGCGGCCCTGTTCTGGCCGCAGGAGCCGGACGCGACCTGGGACCACGACACCGTGACGGGCCTGCGTCTGCGGGACATCAACCCACTGCCCTCGGACGACAAGGACGTACGGCGTGTGCTGCGGGACTCCGTGCGCGACGGCTGGAGCATCCATGTCGTCGTCCACGAGGCCATGACCACGGACAAGCGCGGCCGTGTGCCGCTGGCCGGGATGCTGCCGCCGGGCCTGCGGCACCGGGTGGTCGAGCACCGGGCGGCGCCGAGCCTGCTGCGCATCGTGAACTGGGCGCTGCGGGACGTCGGCGTGGAGGTTCCGCGCGGGGGTGCCGTGGTGCTGCCCGGGACTCCGGCGCCGTCCGGCTACGCCGCGGACGACTTCGCCGTACGCAGCGTCTTCCTCGACGGCACGGAGCCCGCCGAGCTCATCCACGCCGTGACGCGCTTCGCCGCGCTGCCCAGGCCGTTGCCGGACGGTGCCGAGAAGGCCCTCACCGCCCTGCGCGAGGACTGGCGGTTGCTGACGCTGGAGGAGGAGCTCGCCCGCGAGCGCAGGCTGGTGGCGATGTACGCCGACGCCCTGGAGGCGATGACGAAGTCGCGCGATCTGTACCGGGAGGCCGCCGAGCAGGCGCACGCGGCGCTGGCCGCCTACCGGGAGTCCGCCGACGCCATGGCCGACACGCGACCCCAGCCACCCTCCGGTCCGTCGACGTCCCCACTGCACCAGCTGACCCGCACCTTCGAACGCCTCAGGGGGTCGACCCGCTCATCGGACCGCTAGCGGGGGCATGAGAAGCACGGGAGCCGACTGCGGTCGGCCCCGTGCGCGCGGCTGCGTACGACGGCTGCGAAGGACTCGTACGGGGCGTGTACTGCGTCGAGCGGGTTCGCTCCGGTGCGTGGGTGGCCGGTCCGCATTCCTGACCAGGCAGGTGTCCGGCCCCATTGTGCGTCTTACGTCCTGACGGGTGAAGGGCTGCGCCAGGTGACCGCCGTCATGCAATGCACCCGCCGCAATCGGGAATCCGTCCAGCAGTGCGTGTGGTGCGCACCGAGGGCTGAAGGAGGGTCCGTGGAGTCGACCACCACACTGATCGCCGTCGCCGTCGCCCTCGCGGCCGTCCTGCTCGCCGTGGCCGTCGCGGTGCTGGTGCGGCTCGTGCGCACACGGCGCACACTGCGGCGCGCCGGGCTGCCGACCGGTCCGCGGTGGGTGTTCTGGGGCGCCCTCCTCTATTTCGTGCTGCCGGCCGATCTGGTGCCCGATCCGGTGTATCTGGACGACATCGGCGTGCTCCTGCTGGCACTGCGTACCCTGCGCCGTTCCCCCGATGCCGGGCGTCCCGACCCCGTTGACTACGGAAAGTAAGGAAACCAACCACTCGTTCGATTCGTTTAAGTAAGTGGAAACCAAAGGGCGTCGACGGACCGAGGGGCGGCGCCGGGTGACCAAGCTCGTTCGGAGCAGCACCTGTGAGGGAGAGACGATGCAACCGTTCGCGCTCAACTATGCACGGCCGGCAGCGGAGTTGGAGTTCACCGCTCCGTACGTCTACGACTCCGGGCTGCAGTTGAACGTGCTCCGTGACGGGCGGATAGCCGCCAGTGATCATGCGTTGCTGCGGGAGCTCGGGACCACCACGTCCACGGCGGGCTCGAAGACCCACTTCGACGACTGAACGCAGGCCGGCGACGATGACCGTCTTGATTCTGACCAACGAAGAAGACGTGACGGCGGACATGGTGGTCGTGCACCTGAACGCGTCCGGCGTCCCGGTGGTCCGCCTCGATCCCGCCGACCTGACCGGCGGGGTCGCCCTGTCGGGCGAGTATGTGCACGGTGCCTTCCGCGGGCACCTGTCGGCCGCGGGCCGACTGGTGAGCATCGGCGGGCTGCGGTCCGTCTGGATGCGCAGGCCGGGGACCCCGGCCGCCCGGGCTGCCGCGCCGTCCGCGTGGCTGGCGGAGGAGGCCGGTCAGGCGCTGTACGGCATGCTGCGCAGCTGTGACGCCCGCTGGATGAACCAACCCGACGCGGCCCGCCGGGCCCGTTTCAAACCCTGGCAGTTGCGGGTGGCCCAGGGCTGCGGACTGCCCGTACCGGCCACCTTGATCACGACGTTCCCGCAGGCCGCCCGCGAGTTCGCCGCACGGTATCCGGACCTGGTGGTCAAGCCGGTGTCCGGCGCGCATCCGCAGGATCCGCCCCGGGCGGTGCCGACCAGCAGGGTGGCCCCGGACGCGGACTTCTCCGCCGTCGCGTTCGGCCCCACGCTGCTGCAACGGCGCGTCGCCAAGCGTGCCGACATACGTCTCACCGCGGTGGGCGAGCGACTGCTGGCCGCCCGCAAGGCGACCGGTGCCGAAGCCGAGGTGGACGTCCGCTTCGCCGAGTCCGAGGCGCCGTGGCGTCCCGTCGAGGTGGCACCCCGTGTCGCCGAGGCCGTCCGCGCGTATCTGAGGGACGCCGAACTGGCTTACGGCGCCTTCGACTTCGTCGAGGACGCCGACGGGACGTGGTGGTTCCTGGAGTGCAACCAGTCGGGCCAGTTCGGGTTCGTCGAGGTGGACACGGGCCAGCCGATCGCCCGCACCATCGCCGAGTGGCTCGCCCAGCCGGCCTCCGAGGAGGAGGCACACGTCAACGGGGCGAGCGCGAAGGTCACCTGACCGGGCTCAGAGCTGCTGGGGGCCCGGCGGCAGGGCGCTGCGCTGCCACGTCGGTGCCGGGGGTGTGGGTCGTAGGGGAGCGGACGCGATGCCGCCGGACAGCAGCGGCTGCATGGCGAACTCGACTTCCCTGCTGACGCGTTCGGCCTCGCGACGCACCTGGGTGGGAATGTCGCCGCGCTCCGCGATGAGCCGGTCGTAAATGGGAGAATCCTGGAACACCCGTCAACGCGCCTTTCCTGTCGTGGCCCTGTGTGCATTTGGGCACGGCTGTCGAGTCTAGGCGCCGACGCACCCTGAAGTATGAATTCTGCCAGAGTGCTTGACGAGCGATGAACGGGCGCTTCCGTCCGGGTCAGGCCCCTGTCGTCGAGCCCGGCCGGACGATCATCAGGATGGTGACGGTGGCCCACAGCAGGTTGAAGATGCCGGTGAACATGGCGAGTTGCACGGTGGCCGAGTGCTCGACGGGCTTCTCGGCGTTCAGTTGCTCCACGAGTTCCTCCTGGCGGGGCAGGACGAACGCGACCAGGATGCCGGCCGCCGCGGCGGTCAGGGCGATGGACGTGATGAGCCAGCCACTGCCCAGGACGCCCATCGCCAGGGCGGTGGCCAGGCCGAGGACGGGGACCGAGACCCCGATGCCCGCGTAGACGCGGCAGATGCGGTGCAGGAGCCGGACGGTGCCCACCGCCACGGCACCGTCCGCCGCCGGGACGCGGCGCGCCGCAGGCGGGAACATGCTGGCCGCGACGGTGACGGGGCCGACGGCGACGATGGCGGCCAGGACGTGAAGGATGAGCAGGATCTTGGTCACCCGGCCCACGTTAGGGATCTTCCGGGTGATCGCACAGCGGCTGAAATGACAGCTTCCAACGGATTCTCGCCAATGCCTGTGTACTGTGCCCTGTCCGACACGTCCCCATCGCTCTCTTCCTCGACCTGGCCTTATATCCCTGGCGGGAATCTGCCTATGGTGGCGCTCATGCACACCGTGGCGATCCTGGTTCTCGACAACGTGGTGCCGTTCGACATGGCGACGCCCTTCCAGATGTTCGGCTGGACGCGGCTGCCGGACGGCCGCCGCCCCTACCGGGTCCGGCTGTGCGCCGAGTCGCCGGAGGTGCCCACGGAGGGCTTCGCCCTGCGGATCGACCGGGGGCTCGACGGGCTGGCGGACGCGGACACGATCATCGTGCCGGGATGCGACGAGACCGGACCGCCCTCCCCCGCCGTGGTCGCGGCCCTGCGGGAGGCGGCTCGGTCCGGCACCCGGATCGCGTCGGTGTGCGTGGGCGCCTTCGTCCTGGCGGAGGCGGGACTGCTGGACGGGCTGCGCGCCACCACCCACTGGATGGCCACCGACGAGCTGGCCCGGCGCTTCCCGCGCGTGGAGGTGGAGCCGGACGTGCTGTACGTCGACAACGGGCGGGTCCTCACCTCCGCCGGGGCCGCCGCGGGTCTGGACATGTGCCTGCACATGATCCGCCGGGACCTGGGGTCGGCGGTCGCCGCGCACACCGCCCGCATGGCCGTCGTACCGCTGGAACGGGAGGGCGGACAGGCGCAGTTCATCGTGCACGAGCACCCGCCTGTCCCGCGCGGCTCGGCGCTCGAACCCCTCCTGGAGTGGATCGAGGACAACTTGGCGCAGGAGGTCACCCTGGCGCAGATGGCGGAGCGCTCGGGCATGAGCGAGCGCACCCTCAGCCGCCGGTTCCGTGAGCAGACCGGCACCACTCCCTTGCAGTGGCTGCTGCGGGTGCGGGTGCGGCGGGCCCAGTACCTGCTGGAGAACAGCGACCACCCGATCGAACGGATCGCACGGCAGGCGGGGTTCGGATCGCCGACGGCGTTCCGCGATCGCTTCCGCCGGGTGGTCGGCACGACCCCGCATGCCTATCGCTCCGCGTTCCAGGGGAGGAGCGCGGTAGGCGTCCAGTCATAACCGGTGACCCACCCTGATCGGTCACGGTGGGAAAAATCACCCGAGTCCCATACGGGCCATGCACAGTTGGACAAGGGGTATCGATCCTCCCCAAGGACGGTGTACTCCCATGAACTACTCCAGCCGCCTCCTCTGTGCCCTCTACATCGCCACGAGCGCGGGGCTCGCCTGGACCACGGTCCTCGCGTTCCGGTACGGCCCCGTGTGGGGCGCGTGTCTGTTCGCCGCCGCCAGTCTCGTGCCGCTCATCGCCGTCGTACGGGAGACAGTGATCTGCGATCAGCGGCGCTGGCTCCTGGAGTTGATCGCGCGGGCCGGGCGCGCCGGCGATGCCGCCGAGGCGATCGTCCAGGCAGAGCTCGACTCGGCGTGCTGCGAGCGCTGGTGGACGAGCCTCGGCAGTGCGCACGACGTCACGTGCCGGCACGGGATGCCGCACAGCAGCAGCGCCGCCTGAGCGTGCCCGGGTCAGTGGCCGAGAGCCCGGTCGACCTCCTGCCGCAGGAGGTCGACGTAATCGCGGGTCCAGCCCTCGATCGTGGCCCGGTCCCACAGGTCCGAGGAGTACTCCACGAAGCCCTTGAGCTCGTCCCCCGCCGGGACCAGCCCGAAGGTGAGCTCCGTGCGGGACGCGGCGGGGGCGAGGTCCTCGACCGCCGTGGCCAGCCCGGGCAGTTCGATCTCGGCGTCCAGGGAGCTCTGGTACGCGAATCCGACGTCCAGCCGGTCCGGAACCTCGACGCCGTTGTGCTCCCGCAGCGCGGGGGCGATCCGGCGCACCGGCATCGACCGGTCCATGCACTCCACGGTCGTACGGGCGACCCGGTCCGTCAGGTCGGCGAAGGAACCGTCCGCCCCGTCCCGCACCGGCAGCGCGAAGCCGGTGATCGTGCAGGCCAGCAGGGACTCGAACTCCCGGCGTTCCCGGTTGGCGTAGGAGATGTTGAACACGACGTCGCTTTGCCCGGACTTCCGCGCGAGCATCCGCCCGAGGACGGCCGCCGTGACCACGAACGGCGTCGTACCCCGCTGTCGGGCCAGTCGCTCGACGCCGGACCGCAGATCGGCCGGCACGGTGAACATCACGGCGCCGCCCCGGCCGCTCGCCTTCTCGGGCCGGGGCCGGTCCAGGGGCAGATCGACGGTGAACGGCACTCCGTCGAGTTCACGCACCCAGAACTTCAGCTTCCGTGCGTCGGCGGCCTCGTCGGCCTGCTCCCCCTGCCAGCGCGCGTAGGTCACGGGCTGGCACCGCACGGGCGGCAGGGTGTGGGGTTCGCCCGTGGCGGCGGAGCCGTAGAGCGCGGCCAGTTCCTTCAGCAGCAGGCTGACGGACCATCCGTCGCAGGCGGAATGGTGCAGGACGAGGAGCAGGACCCAGGAGCTGTCGCCGGTGCGCACGAGGCGCAGCGCCATCGGGGTCCCGTCGGTGGGATCGAGCGGTGTCTCGGCGGCCTCGGCACTGGCCCGTTCCAGGGCGGCCGACCGCTCCCGCGCCGGTCGCGCGGTGACGTCCTCGATCGGCAGCTCCATCGGTCCGGGCCGCAGGACCTGCTGCTCCCAGCCGTCCCCGCTGCGGGCCAGGCGGGTCCGCAGGCCCTCGTGGCGCTCGACGAGCCGGGTGAAGGCGGTGCGCAGGGCCGCCACGTCCAGGTCTCCGGAGAGGGTGATCCGCAGGGCGACGTTGAAGACCTGCGGGAGGAGATGGGCGGCGTGCACCGTGGCGAAGCGGGCCTGTTGCACGGTGGCGGGTGCCCTGCGCTCCACGGTGCCGGGTCCGTCGTCGGCGTCGGACTTCCCGTCCGCGGCCGTCATCTCGCCCACCGTCGGGGCCAGTTGAGCCACCATGGCGCCTAGGGTCGGCTCCTCGTAGAAGCGCAGCATCGGGTACTCGGTGCCGAACTCCTCCCGGACTCGGTTGACCAGCCGCATCGCGGTGATGGAGTGGCCGCCCAGGTCGAAGAACGAGGCGTCCGCCGCGATGCCGTCGGCGTCGACCCCGAACTCGGCCGCCCACAGTTCCCGTACGCGCCGCTCGGCGTCGGTGCGGAGACCGGCCGCCGGTTGCCCGCCGACGCCGGCCGGTGTGCGGCTCGGTGCCGTGGTGGCGAGATCGGGCGCCGGCAGCGCGGATCGGTCCAGCTTGCCGTTGCCGGTCACGGGCAGGGCGGGCAGGATCCGCCAGGCGCGCGGTACGAGGTACTCCGGCAGCCGGGACGCCAAGTCCTCGGCCAGGAGGTCGGCGAAGGCCTGCCGGTCGTCGGCCGCCGCCGTGCCGATCGGGTCGGCGGGTACGGCATACGCCGCGAGGTAGGCCTCTCCCCGATCGTTGCGCCGGGCCAGCACGGCCGCCTCGCGCACGCCGTCCAGGGCGTTGAGCACGCGGGAGACCTCTTCCGGCTCGACCCGGAAGCCACGGATCTTCACCTGGTCGTCGACCCGGCCGCAGAACTCCAGCGTCCCGTCCGCCGTCCAGCGGACCAGATCGCCCGTGCGGTACCTGCGGGCGTCCGGCCCACCGTCCGGGTCCGGCAGGAAGCGCTCCTCGGTGAGTTCGGGGCGGTGCAGATAGCCGAGGGCCACGCCCGGGCCGCCGACGTACAACTCCCCCACCGTGCCGACGGGCACCGGGCTGCCGGACGCGTCGAGCAGGCTCAGTCGGACGTTGTCGACCGGGCGGCCGATCGCGATGGGCCGGGCGGGCTCCTCGCCCTGCGGGGACACGGATTCCGTGGTGCACAGCACGGTGACCTCGGTGGGCCCGTACACGTTCACCGTCTCGTACGTGGCCTCGGGCCGCGGGCGGGTGCGCAGCACGTCGCCGCCGAGCAGCAAATGGCGCAGGGGCGGCTGGTCCGGCGCCGGCAGCCGCAGCAGCTGTTCGCCCAGGGCGGTGGGGAGGATGGAGAAGGTGACGCCCTGCTCGGCGTACCAGCGCGCCAGCGTGAGCGGATCCCGGCGCAGGGACTCGTCGGCGATCGTGACCGACGCTCCCGCGGTCAGCGCGGGCCAGATCTCCAGGAGCGAGGCGTCGAAACTCTGGCTGCACACGACGGCGCTGCGGTCGGCCGAGGTGAAGGTGAAGCGCCGGTGCTGCCATGCGCACAGGTCGACGACTCCCCGGTGCGCCACCACGACGCCCTTGGGCGTGCCGGTGCTGCCCGAGGTGTAGAGGACACAGCACGGGGATTGAGGGCTGGACCGGTGGCTGGTCGCGGATGTCACGCGCGGCGCGTGGTGTGCGGTGGCGTCCGGCGATACGACAGCCACGCCTGCGGGCAGCTTCAGGGCCGCCGCCTCGTCGCGCGTCGACACCACGATTCGGGCTCCGCACTCGGCGACGACCTGCTCGGCGCGTGCCCGGCCGAGGGACGGGTCGAGCGGCACATAGGCGCGGCCCGTCTTGAGCACGGCGAGCATGGCGATGACGAGGTCGGCGGAGCGGGGCAGCCACAGGGCCACCTCACCCGTGCCTGTGGGGTGCTGTTCCCGGAGGGCGGCGGCCAACTGCTCGGCGCGGTCGTCCAGTTCGCGGTACGTCAGGCTGCTGTCGCCGCTGATCACGGCCGTGCGGTCCGGCAGCGCCGCCGCCTGCCGTGCCACCAGGTCGTGGACGGTGGCGTTCGCGAGCGGGCGGGACGGGCCGTGTTGCCGGGACAGCGGCACGGGCTCCCCGTCGACGGCTGCCGGAGCGAGCCGGGACAGGGGCGCCTCGGGTGAGTCGACCGCCGCCGCGAGCAGGTCCCGGAAGATGGCGAAGAACCGCTCGACGGTGTCCTGGTCGAACAGGTCGGTGTTGTACTCCAGATGGCAGCGGATGCCGTGCGGCTGGTCGGTGAAGTAGACGGTGAGGTCCGTCAGGGACTTGTCCGGGCCGGCGTCCAGCGGTGTGGCCTCGATGCCGGGCAGGTCGAAGCGGAACGGCTCGGCGCGCTGGAACTCGGCGAACGCCTGGAACACCGGGGTCCGGTCGACCGCCCTGGGCGGGGCGAGTTCGCGCACCACCGTCTCGAAGGGCACGCGCGCGTGGTCGTACGCGTCGAGGGCGACCGTGCGGACCCGGTCCAGCAAGGTGCCGAACCCGGGGTCGCCGGAGAGGTCGAAGCGCAGGGCGAGCGTGTTCACGAAGAACCCGAGCAGGTGCTCGGCCCGCTCGGGCCGGTCCGAGATCGGGGTGCCGACGACGAGGTCCGTCTGTCCGGTGACCCGGTGGAGCATCGCCGCGTACCCGGCGAGCAGCGTCATGAACAGGGTGCCGCGGCGCGACCGGCTCAACTCCCGCAGCCGTCGGGAGAGTTCGGGGTCGAGGGTGTGGAACACCGCCCGGCCGTTGGAGGTCATCGTCGCCGGGCGCGGGCGGTCGGTGGGCAGGGCGAGCACGGGGAGGTCGCCGCCGAGGGTGCGGCGCCAGTGGGCCAGGTCCTCGTCGGCCTCGGGGCCGTGCGCGGATGCCGCCAGTTCCCTCGCGTGCTCGGCGTAGGACCAGGTGAGCTCGGGGAGGTCGGGGGCGGTGCCGTCGCGTTCGCCTCGGTAGAGGGCGGAGAGGTCGCGGGTGAGGACGGTGGCGGAGGCCGCGTCGACGACGATGTGGTGGAGGGACAGGACCAGCACATGCTCCGTCTCGGCGAGCCTGACCAGCCGGGTGACGAACAGAGGGCCGTCCGCCAGGTCGAAGCGTCGTGCGCTCTCCGCGGACAGGACCTCCTGGAGCGCGCCGTCCACGACCTCGAAGTCGGGCTCGGCCGACGCCCGCACGACCTGCCGGGGCTCGCCCCCGGTCTCGCGGAAGACGGTACGCAGCCCCTCGTGCCGGGCCACGAGGCCGCGCAGTGCCGCGTGCAGAGCGGGGACGTCGAGAGGGCCGTCGAGGCGGATCGCCTTGACCTCGTTGTAGGCGGTGCGTCCCGGAAGGAGGCGCTCCAGGAACCAGATCCGTTCCTGGCCGGGCGACAAGGGGGCGTCACCGGGAGGCGATGCGGCCGTCCTCCGGTAACTGCGGCGCAGGGCGTCCAGGCGTGGCAGGCCCGCGCGCAGCTCGTCCGCCGCGACACCGAAGTCGACCAGCGCGACGATCTCGTCGGCACCCGCCTCGGTCACCGCGTCCACCACCGGACGGACGCTGTCCACCGTGCCGATCAGGGCACGCTGGTCGCAGTAGCGGCCGTAGGCACGGCGGAACACCGCCTCCAGGTCGTCCTCGCTCAGCGCGGCGAGGTCGATGCTGTGGCCGAGGCTGTTCGTGACGCCGCTGAACACGGACAGGGACGCGCGCATATAGCGGGACAGCGGTTCGTACGCCTCGGTCCGCGCGGTGTCGTGGTCTTCCGCGAGATAGGTGTGCAGCAGGACGGCCACCCGCCCGGCGTCGGGGTCCAGGCCGTGCCGGGCCCGGGTGCTCCGGTAGCGGGCGATGTTCTCCCGGAGCTGTTCGACGGTCTGGGTCATGAGGTTGGTGACGATGCCCAGGTCGTGGCGGGCGGCGAGTTCGTAGGAGGCCGGGTTGCCGACGACCGCGGTGTACAGCGGCGGAGTCTCCTGGACCGGTCGTGGGAAGAGCCTCAGCTCTGCCTCGCCGTCACCGGTGGTCCGGCGCACCGCGTCCCCGCGCCAGAACTTCCGTACCTCCTCCAGCTGTTCGTACATCACCTCCTTGTGCCGCCCGAACCGGTCGGGGAAGAAGGCGAAGTCCTTGGCGCTCCAGCCGCTGGCGACGCCGATACCGACGCGCCCGCCGGAGAGGTTGTCGACCATCGACCACTCCTCGGCGACCCGGATCGGGTCGTGGAGCGGCAGGACGACGGAGCCCGCGTTGAGGCGGATGCGCTCGGTCTCGCGGGACAGCGCTGCCGCGAGGACCGCCGGATTGGGGAAGAGGCCGCCGAAGGAGTGGAAGTGGCGCTCGGGCATCCACAGCGCGTGAAAGCCGTGCCGGTCGGCGAACCGGGCGACGTCCATGAGGAGTTCGTACTGGCCGCCGTTGCGGGGTGCCGAGGTGTCCTGCGGGTAGTCGCCGAAGAAGTAGACGCTGAAGTCGGGGGTGCGGGGGGCGACTTCGGCCACGGGTGGTGGTGCCGTGCGGGATCCGGTGACGGCTGCGGCGTTCCAGGCCATGGAGGCCACCGGGGCGGGCGTCGGCGCAGGGGTGGGAAGAGGGGTGGGATCGGAGGTGGGCCGCCCGCCCGGGAAGAACGCCGCCGCCCGCAGCTCGCGCAGCGAATCCCGTACGGCGTCCGCCACGAACTCGATGTCGCCGTCCGAGTGGGCGGTGGACAGGAAGAAGTTGCGCCACTCCCAGACGTGCACGCCGCGCAGCATCAGGTGGTGGTAGAGCAGCTCCAGGTCGGCGCGGTGCTCGAAGCGGAACTGGGAGCCGAAGTGGCTCATCCGCAGCGGGTACTCCTCGGCCTCGAAGAAGCCGTTCAGCGTCGCGGCGAGTTCGGCGGTGCGGGCGTTGAGCCGCTCCTGCAGGCGGGGGCTGTGCTCCTTGAGGTGGGTCAGTACGGCGCGCGCGGCGACCATCGACACCGGGTGCTGGATGTACGTACCGCCGAAGAAGGTGGTGTCGGCCGGCGGGTAGCTGTCGTCGCCGTACGACCAGTGGCCGCCGTCGACGCCGTCCATGATGTCGGCGCGGCCCGCGATGGCGCCGATGGGGAAGCCGCCGCCGAGCAGTTTTCCGTAGGTGGCGAGGTCCGGGGTGACGCCGTACAGCTCCTGCGCGCCGCGAAGGGCGGGGCGGAAGCCGGTGAGCATCTCGTCGAAGAGCAGCACGATGCCGTGGCGGCGGGTCAGCTCCCGCAACTTCCGTACGAATGCGACGGGTTGGAGCGACGGATGTCTGCTCTGCACCGGCTCCACGACAATCGCGGCGATGTCGTCGGCGTGCCGGGCGATCGTCTCCAGGGCGGTGTCGCTGCCGTATTCGAGGACCAGCAGATCGGAGACGGCGGCCTGCGGAATGCCTCGGGAGACCGGCACGGTGATCTGGTCGGCGCCGCTGCCCGCCGTGCGGCCGAGGACGTTGTCGGCGTGGCCGTGGTAAGCGCCCCGGAAAGTGACGATCTTGTCTCGGCCGGTGGCGGCGCGGGCGAGGCGGATGGCCGCCGCGTTGGCCTCCGTGCCGGAGTTGGCGAAGGCCACCCGTTCCAGACCGGTGAGTTCGGCGAGGAGTTCCGCCGCCTCGCCGGTCTCGATGGTGCGCGGGCCGAGCTGGATGCCTCGGGAGAGATGCTCGCGGACAGCCTCGGTGACGAACTCCGGCTCGTGGCCGAAGAGGAGGACGCCGAAGCCCATCGTGATGTCGACGTACTCGTTGCCGTCGACGTCCTGGAGCCGTGCCCCGCTCGCCCGATGGCCCGCGATCGGGTACAGCATCTCCTTGGTACCGCTGCGGAAGCCGACGACGGCACGGCTGTCGGCCAGGACGCGACGGTAGCGCTGAGCGATCCGCTTGGAGGTCGGCGTCCTGGCGGTGTAGCGGCGTACGAGGTCGTCCAGGTGCTTCTGCTGGGAGTGCGGAGAGGCGTCCCGCACCATGCCCGAGGTTCTCGCGACGGTCACCCGGGGACCATGGACGCCCGACGGTTCCGCGGTCTGCGGCTCCGTGGCGGGGGCGGCGGCATCGCCCATCCGTATCTGCTCGGCGATGCGCTGCGAGAGCTCGCACATCGCCGCGAGGTCCTGGTCCAGGGCGGCGGATATGCCGTTCAGCCCGGTCACGGGGCCACCTTGCCGTTGAGGCGGTCCGCGGTGGAGGCGGTCTGGAGGGCGAGCAGTTGGGAGAGCTGGGACATCATCTGCAGCTGTATCTGGGACATCTGGTGGAGCTTGTGGGCGAGGTCCTCCAGCTCTTCGCGGGTCGCGTACTCCGGAGCGGGGGCAGCTACGGATGCGGGGGCGACGGCCATGGGTGCGGGAGGGGGTGCGGCGACCGTGGGCTCGGGCAGGGGCAGGGCGGGCGGCTGCGGGACGTCCTGCCGGGACGGCGCCGGGATACGGGCGACGATGAACTCCGCGAGCCTACGTGGCGTACCGGTCTCCTCGAACAGCTGCCGCATCGTCACCTTGACCTGATGCTCCTGCTCCAGCTCCCGCAGCACACTGATCATCTGCAGCGAGTCGGCGCCGAGGTCGAAGAAGGACGCGTCGCCGACGATCGCCGACGGATCCTCGCCGAGGTGCCGGGCGGTCGCCTCGACGATGCTGTGGAGTACGGGCCCGACCGCTGCCTCTTGCTGAGCCACTTCGGCTTCCTCTCTCACTGATGTTCGCGTGCTCAAGGCCGTCAACTCCGGCCCCGTCCAGTGGTCCTTGTGCTGGAACCGGTAGCCGGGCAGCGGCACGCGCCTGCCCCCGCTGCCGGCCAGGAGAATCCGCCAGCGGACCTCCGCCCCCGTGCAGTGCAGTCCCGCAGCCGCGCTCCACAGGGCGCCGAGCCCGGCACCGCGCCGCAGGGACGGCAGCGACCGCACCTCGGGCAGCGCCCGGCGGGCGAGGCCGCTGAGGGTGGTGTGCGGCCCGATTTCGAGCAGTACGTCGGGCCGCTGGGCGGCGATGCCGCGCAACGCCTCGTCGAAACGGACGGGCTCACGGGTGTGCCGTACGAAGTAGTCGGCGTCCGGGGTCCAGCCGGGCGGGCGGGCCGCACCGTCCACCGCGCTGACGAACGGGATGCGTACGGGCCGGAAGTCCACGTCGACGAGGAGCTTGCGGAACTCCTCCAGCATCGGTTCCATCAGGGCGGTGTGGAAGGCGCGGGTCACGGGCAGCCGGTGACCCGGTGTGCCGCGGTCGTCCAGCAGGGCGCACGCCCGGTCCACGGCCGCCGCCGGCCCGGCGAGCACCTGGGCACGCTCTCCATTGGCCACGGCCGGCTCCAGGCCGGGGATCTCGGCCGCCAGGGCGAGGGCGGCCTTCCGGTCGAGCGGTGCCGCGACCATCGCGCCCGGCGCACAGCGCTGTTGCATCAACCGACCGCGTGCGGTGGTGAGGCGCAGCCCGTCGTCGAGCGAGAGGGCTCCGGCCGCGTACAGGGCGGCGTACTCCCCGACGCTGTGCCCGGTGACGGCGGCCGGTTCGATGCCGGCGTCCTGCCACAGCCGGACGAGGGCACACTGCAACGCGAACAGTTCGGGTTGCGCGGTGTCCGTGTCGCCGAGCATGCCCTCCACCGGTACGTCGCCGGTGAGGTCCCGGTAGTGGTGCTCACAGGCGTCGAGCACCTCGCGGGCGGCGGGAAAGCGCTGGTGGAGGGCGTCGGCCATCCCTGCGTACTGGCTGCCCTGCCCGGTGAACTGGAACGCCACGCGCGCGGGGCCCTCCCCGGAAATCGTCCCCGTGGTCACGGCCGCTCCGGCGGTTCCGGCGAGCCACGCGTCGAGGGCATCGGTGAGGGCCTCCGGCGTGGAGCCGTGTGCCGCGAGCCGGTGGCGGCCGTGGGTGCGGCCGAGGGCGGCGGCGGTGACGAGGTCCGCCGGGTGCGGTGCGGGTGGCCGACGCAGCCGGTCGCGGAAGGCGCGGGCGTTGTCCGCGAGGGCCTCCGGGGTGCTTCCGGAGAGCAGCAGCACGTCCGGAGGGGAGGCGGCGGAGGCGGTGTCGGTCCGGGGCGCGGGTTCCGGGGCCTGTTCCAGGATCAGATGGACGTTGGTGCCGCCGACGCCGAGTGAGGTGAGGCCCGCCCGGCGCGGCACGTCACTGTCCGGCCAGGGCCGGGCGGTCCGGGGGATGTAGAAAGGGCTGTGGTCCAGGTCGAGGAGGGGGTTGGGCTCGCTGAAGTTCGCCATCGGCGGGATCACGCCGTGCTGCAGGACCAGCAGGGTCTTGACGAGTCCGGCCAGTCCGGAGGCCGCGTCGAGGTGGCCGATGTTGGCCTTGGTCGAGCCGAGGGCGCACATGCCGTCGCGGTCGGTGTCCTCGCGGTAGGCGCCGGCCGCGCCGTCGAACTCGATCGGGTCGCCCTTGAGCGTGCCGGTGCCGTGGGCCTCCAGGTAGCCGATGGTGTCCGCGCCGACGCCGGCCCGCCGTAAGGCCTGGCGGATGGCGGCGCGCTGGCCCTGTGCGCTCGGCGCGGTGAACGCCGTCTTGCCGGCGCCGTCGTTGCTGATGCCCCAGCCGCGGACGACCCCGTGGATCGTGTCGCCGTCGGTGACGGCCCGGGCCAGCCGTTTCAGTACGACGGCCAGGACGCCCGTGCCTCCCACGGTGCCGTCGGCCGAGGCGTCGAAGGCCCGCACACGGCCGGACTTGGAGAGGATGGAGCCCTTGACGTAGCGGTAGCCCAGGACCTGCGGAACATGGACGGCGGTGGCCCCGACGAGGGCGATGTCGCAGTCGCCCATGAGCAGCGACTGCGCGGCCGACTGCACGCCGACCAGGGAACTGGAGCAGCCCGTCTGGATGTTGACGGCGGGTCCGGTCAGGCCCAGCTTGTAGGCGACTCGGGTGGCCGTGAAGTCGGCGTAGTTGCCGGAGGTCATCTGCATACCGGCCATCCAGTCGGTGGCGGCCTGGCTGGGCAGGACGTTGTTCAGGAGGTAGTTCTGCAGGGCGTAGAGGTGGTAGCCCGTGCTGGCGTAGACGCCGATGCGGGTGCCATCACGTTCGTCCGGGTAGCCGGCGTTCTCCAGGGCGTGCTGGGCGCATTCCAGCAGCATGCGGTGCTGGGGGTCGGTGATCCGGGCCTCGCGGGCGCTCATCGCGAAGTGCTGGGCGTCGAAGCCGGCGATGTCGTCCAGCACACCGGAGGCGCCGACGAAGTCCGCCGCCCGGTACTCCTCGGCGGGGACACCCGCTGCGGCCAGCTCCTCGTCGGTGAACCGGGTGATGCAGTCGGTGCCGTCCCGGATGACGCGCCAGAACTCCTCGGGGGTGTCGGCGCCGGGCAGCCGGAAGGCCATGCCGATGACGGCCATGCGCGGGTCGGGATCGACGGCCGTCCACGGGTCCGGTGTGCTCCTGGTCATCGGCCCCGTCCTTCCGACACCGTCGGTCTCTCAGTACCGGCCACAGGTTCCTCCGCAGACGGGGCGACGGTTCTGCCCCGGATGACCAACAACAGCAGCAGGGCCAGGCACAGGGCGATGGCGAGGCCGTGGAAGGCGGCCACCACCCGCAGCGGTGAGTACGTCTCCAGGAGCGCGCCGCTGACCAGCATGCCGAGTCCGAAGCCAGTGTTCTCGGCCGAGGCGGAGAGCCCGAAGAGACGGCCACGACGGTCGTCGGGGGCGCTCTGCAGCCTCGACACGTAGACGATCTCGGTGAACCCGTCGGCGGCTCCGGCGACGAGCGCGGCGATGACGGCGGGCACGGTCGGCAACCCGCTGAAGACCAGGATGAACCCGGCCGACATGACACACGCGCCCAACGCGAACGCCCGCTCCCCAGGCGTCCGCCCGCTCTTCTTGGTGACCCGGCCGATCACCTGCTGGGCGAGGATGTTGCCGATGGCCCAGGTGGCCCAGAACTGGCTGATGAACGTGGCCGGATGGTCCGGATCCAGACTACTGGAGTAGAGGGGCAGGGCAACGTTGTGGGACGAGGAGCCCAGCCCGTCCACCGCCCTGATGGCGATCATCGCCATCAGTACCGGGGCGGTGCCCAGCAGCATCCGGGCCGTCCAGCGCGCGGCGTCGGAGGAGTCGGCGCTCGCGCCCTCCTCCCCCTTGGCCGCCCTGGTGCGTACGGGCAACAGGAACAGCACCGTCGCGGAGACCAGGAAGGTCGCGGCGTCCAGCGCGAACGCCGCGGAGTAGCCGAGTTCCGCCACGACCACGCCCGACGAGGCGAACCCGGCGATCATGGCGAGCGAACGCCCGGTCACCAGCAGCCCGTTGGCCCTGACGCGGTGTTCGGCGCCGACGATCTCCGGGACGCTGCTGCGCAGGGCCACCTGGGAGAGCGTCGAGCAGCCGCCCGTGACCACGGCCAGGGCGTACAACAGTCCGGGACGCACGCCGTCCGGGGCGAGCAGCAGGGTCAGCAGCGCCACCGCCTGGCACAGGTCGGCGCCGACCATCAGGCGCTTGCGGTCGTACGCCGAGACGAGTCGGCCGCTCACCCAGCCCGACACGACATTGGTCGCGAGGCGTACGGCCATGAAGAGGCCGGCGGCCAGCGCGCTGCCGGTGGCGTCGTAGATGAAGACGTTCAGCGCCACCATGTTCAGGTAACTGCCGTACGCCGAGATGCCGTTGCCCAGGACGAGCAGCCGGAAGTACCTCATGCACCTTCCTCTGGTCTGCATGAAGGGTGTGGAAGGGTGTGCGATGTGTGAGGCCGGGATGCCCGGTCCGCCGGCTCAGCGGCGGGACGGAATGCGGCGATGCCCGATGACCGGCCCCGACCGCTCTCGACGCGTCGGTGCGCACCGCTGTCGCACGGCGTGTTCATGCCCCCGCTGCCGGCCCAGCACAGAAACCATTCCCCCTACGGGCCGCCGGACGACGGCCATTGGTCCGTCACCCAAGCAGAACCGGACAGGCGGGTTCAAGACTCCGGATATGGTCCAGACGACTTCCGGCCCGGAATTGGCGATTTCGCAACGATGCTGACAGGAGCACCCATGACGGAGGAGCCGACACCACGCGTGGTGGCCGTCAATCGAGGCACCGAGCAAGCCGCCGGTCAGGGACCCGGACGACGGCCCCAGCACGATGCCCTGGAGGCGTGGGTGGGGCGTTGGATCAACACCGGCCACATGATCGACGACGACGGGAACGCCGGGGCGACGATCACGACCTCCGACGTGTACGCGTGGGCGCCAGGTGGGTTCTTCATCGTCCACTCAGCATATGGGCGCATCGGGGAGTTCGACGTCGGTGGCACGGAGGTCATCGGGTGGGACGAGAGCAGGGGGCACTACACGTCGCACTTCTTCGACAGCCGGGGCAACGTGACCGTCAGCAGCCTGACCGCGCGCGGCGACACGTGGACGTACCAAGGCGACACCACGCGTTCCACCGTGGAGTTCAGCGACGATCACCGCGTCCAAACCGTCCTTCACGAGCGCATGGACGACGCGGCGATCTACCGGCCGTCCATGAAGGTCACTCTCCTCAAGATCGAGTGAGGGCACCGCGGCGGCCCAACGCGATGGGCACATGATGAGCCGCCGGTCGGCTTCGACCCGCGTGTCAGGCGACCTGCCCGCTGTGCAGGGCCGCGTACGCCCCGTTCCGGCGCAGGAGTTCCTCGTGGGTGCCGATCTCCTCGATCCGGCCGTCTCCCATCACCACGATCCGGTCGGCGCCCCGCACCGTGGACAGCCGGTGTGCCACGACGAAGGTGGTGCGGCCGTGCAGGAGCCAGGCGAGTGCCTGCTGGACGAGTGCCTCCGACCGGGTGTCCAGGGCCGAGGTCGCCTCGTCGAGGACGAGCACCCTCGGGTCCCGGATCAGCGCCCGCGCGATGGCCAGCCGCTGCCGCTGCCCGCCGGACAGCCGTGCCCCGCGCTCCCCGACCAGGGTGTCGAGACCCTGCGGCAGCCGGTCGACGAACTCCAGCGCGTTGGCGTCGCGCAGCGCCGCGCGCACCGTCTCCTCGTCGGCGTCGTCCATGCCGTACGCCACGTTCTCCCGGATCGTGCCGTCGAAGAGGATCGACTCCTGCGGCACGACCGACACGAAGCGGCGGTAGGTGCGCAGGTCGAGGGTGTTCATGTCCGTGCCGTCGAGCGACAGCCGGCCTGAGGTCGGGCGGATGAAGCCGATGACCAGGTTCAGCACGGTGGACTTGCCCGCACCGGACGCGCCGACGAGGGCGATGGTCTCCCCCGGCACGACGGAGAGGGTGAAGTCCCGTACCGCGGGGCGGCCGTTGTCCTCGTAGGCGTATCCGACGTTGTCGAAGGTCACGGCGCCGCGCAGCGAGGCGAGTTCGGCCTTGCCCTCGTTGTCCTCCAGTTCAGGGGCCTGGAGGACCTCGCCGACGGAACGGACGGACTCCAGGCCCTTGGTGATGACCGGGGCCAGGCCTGCCAACGTTGTCGTGGAGTTGGTGAGGGTGGTCAGGAAGGCGCTCAACATGACGACGTCGCCGGCGGTCACGCCCCAGACGTCGTAGTACGAGATCAGCGAGGCGCCCGCGAGAACGAGCACGCCCACCACGTTCAGCACCACCCAGGCCAGCGACCCGAAGCGGCCGTTGACGAGGTCGAGGCGCATCCCGGAGGTCAGCAGCCGGTGCAGGGTGCCGTCCATGCGGCGCAGTGCCTTGCCCTCCAGGCCGTGGGCGCGGGTGACCGGGATGAGGCGGGTCATCTCCGTCACGCGGGAGGACAGGGTCTCGACCTCGTGGCGGAAGTGCTCGTTGTGGGTGCGCAGTCGGGCCCGCAGACGCGCGACGACCACTGCGGCGGCGGGCACGATCACGAGGAAGACGGGCACGAACTCCGGTGTCCGGATGGCGATGATGACGAGACCGCCGATGAGTACGGTGCCCGCGCCGAGGCCCGTCTCCGCCGTCTGCTGCACCATCTGCTCGACGGTCTCCACGTCGCGCACGACCTTGGCCTGGAGCACACCGGCGCTGACCCGCGAGTGGTAGCCGATGGAGAGCTGCTGCATACGTGTGCACAGCGCCGAGCGCAGGCCGGTGCCCATCCGGCGGACACTGCCGTACAGCAGACGTACGTACAGCACGTGCAACGGGTAGTTGACCAACAGGATGAGCATGATGACGCCGGTGCTCAACCAGAGTCGGCTGATCGGCTGGTGCTGGACGACGGTGTCGATGATGGACGCGGTGATCAGCGGCAGCAGCCAGACGGGGCTGTGCTTGACCGTGAAGACGCCGACCGCCGCCGCGAGGCGGTGGCGGTCGGCGCGGAACAGATAGGCGAGGGTGCGTACGGGGTGTTCGCCGCGGTAGCGGTGGTCGAGCGGTCTCTCGTGTGACGACGCCATCGGCGTTGTCCTTCCCAGGGTGCTGGATGAAGAGCGAGCACAGGCTCAGCTGGCATAGCAAGCGCTTTCCCATCCCATCACGGGAGGACCTCAGACGGCATCCAGCTCCGCGATTTCCCCGTCACTGAGCACGAGGTCCCGCGCGGCGAGCGAGTCCAGGATCGTCTCCGGCCTGCTCGCGCCCGGGATCGGGACGACGACCGCCGACTTGGCGAGCATCCAGGCCAGACACACCCGCTGCGGGCTCACCCCGTGGGCCTCGGCGACCCGGGCGAACGCGGCGTAGGCGGAGCCCAGTTCACGGGCGCGGGAGATGCCGCCGAGCGGGCTCCAGGGCAGGAAGGCGATGCCGAGCTCGTCGCACAGGCGCAGCTCGGGCTCGCTGGAGCGGAACGCCGGGGAAAACTGGTTCTGCACGGAGACCAGCCTGCCGCCGAGGATGTCGTTGGCCTGCTTGATCTGCTCGGGGTTGGCGTTGGAGATCCCGGCCAGGCGGATCTTGCCCTCGTCGAGCAGGTCGCGTACGGCACCGACCGACTCGGCGTACGGCACCCTCGGGTCGGGCCGGTGGAACTGGTAGAGCCCGATGGCCTCCACACCGAGCCGGCGCAGGGACGCCTCGCAGGCCTCCTTGAGGTACCGGGGGCTGCCGTCCAGCGTCCAGCTGCCGTCGCCGGGGCGCAGATGGCCGCCCTTGGTGGCGACGAGGACGTCCTTGCCGAGGTCGTGGGAGGCGAGGGCCTTGGCGATCAGGGTCTCGTTGTGACCGACCTCGTGCGCGTCCCGGTGATAGGCGTCAGCGGTGTCGATCAGGGTCACGCCGGCGTCGAGCGCCGCGTGGATCGTGGCGAGGGAACGCGCCTCGTCCGGGCGCCCCTCGATCGACATGGGCATCGCGCCCAGACCGATCGCGCTGACCTCGACGTCACCGATGCGGCGAGTGTGCATGGGTTCGTGACCTCTTTCGACTGTCGCGCAAGGGGCGTTGACGTCCGGCGACCGGTTGTGGAGCGGGGGGTGTACCGGACCGACACCAGCCTCGCCGTCCGGCCGCGAGAGGTCCAATAGAAGAAAGTGAATGCATTCAGCGACGGCGGCGCTGAATCCGTGATGCCAGGTGACGGGCCTGTCCTCCAGCCGCTTGCGCGGCCTCCAGGTCGGTGTGACACGCTCGCCCTCGACCGACCGCGGTCGGGGACGTTTCGGCCCAGTGAGAGGCGACGGCATGCGCATCGGACTGCTCGGCACCGGCCCGTGGGCCCAGATGGCCTACGCTCCCGCCCTGAGCCGGCACGGCGAACTGGACTTCGCGGGCGTGTGGGGCCGACGTACGGCCGCCGCCAAGGAGCTGGCCGACAGCTACGGCGTGCGTGCCTACGACGACGTCGACGCGCTGCTCGCCGACGTGGACGCCGTCGCCGTGGCCCTGCCCCCGGCCGTCCAGGCCGACTTGGCGGTGCGGGCGGCCCGGGCGGGTCGGCATCTGCTGCTGGACAAGCCGCTCGCACTGACGGTGGCGGAGGGACGGGCGGTCGTCGAGGCCGCCGAGGAGGCCGGTGTGGCCTCGGTCGTCTTCTTCACCACCCGTTTCCAGCCGGAGACCGAGGCGTGGATCGCCGAACAGGCCGCTGTGGAGGGCTGGTTCACGGGTCGGGCGGAGTGGCTCGGCTCGGTGTTCAGCGGTGACGGCAGCCCGTTCGCGGACTCGCCGTGGCGGCGGGAGAAGGGCGCGCTGTGGGACGTGGGGCCCCATGCGCTGTCCGTGCTGCTGCCGGTCCTGGGTGACGCGAGGCGCGTGACGGCCGCCGCGCACGGCCCCGGCGACACGGTCCATCTGGTCGTCGAGCACGTCGGCGGCGCGTCGAGCACGCTGGCCCTGAGCCTCACGGCACCGCCCGCGGCGGCCGGGGCCACGGTGGAGCTGCGGGGCGCGGCCGGCGTGACGCTCCTCCCGGAGAGCACCGAGAGCGCCGTGTCCGCCCTGCACCGCGCAGCGGACGCCCTGCTGGACGCGTCCCGCACGGGGCAACCGCACCTGTGCGACACGGCGTTCGGGCTGCGGGTCACCGAGATCCTGGTCGAGGCCGAGGCGCTCCTGGACGGAGACGCCTGACCGGCGACGGCGGACGGGGGCCTAGAGGTTGTAGCCGCCCGACACCTCGATGTTCTGGGCGGTGACCCAGCGGCTCTCGTCGGAGACCAGCGTGGCGATCATCGCCCCGATGTCGTCGGGTTCCCCGACCCGGCCGAACGCGGTCTTCGCGGCGAGGGCCGGGACGACCTCCGGGAACCGGGTGAAGGCGTCGTCGGCGAGGCGGGTGCGGGTCGCGCCGGGCGAGACCGCGTTGACCCGGATGCCGCGGCCGCTGAACTCCTTGGCCATGTAGCGGGTGAGTACGTCCAGGCCGCCCTTCATGGTCGCGTAGGCCGAGTAGCCGGGCTCCAGGCCGGTGGTGGTCGCTGCCGAGTTGCTGCTCGTGTTGACGACGGCGCCGCCGTCCGCCATCAGCGGCAGCAGCTTCTGAGTCAGGAAGTACGGCCCCTTGAGCAGGACCCGGGTCAGCCGGTCGAACATCTCCTCGGTCATGTCCTCGATCAAGGCCGTCTGCGCGATTCCCGCGTTGTTGACCAGGTAGTCGAAGGTGTCGCGCCCCCAGGTGTTCCGCAGCACGCCGGCCACGGTGTCGCGGAAGGCGTCGAACGTGTCGCTCGCACCGACGTCCAGCGGCAGCGCCACGGCGGTGCCGCCCGCCCGCTCGATGGCGGCAACCGTCTCCTTCCCGCCACGCGCGTTGTTCCCGTAGGTCAGGATCACTCCGACCCCGCGCTTGGCGATCTCGACGGCGGCACTCTGCCCGATGCCGGAGCTGGCGCCGGTGACAACGGCGATCTTCATGGTCTCTCCTATGAGTGAACGGAAGCGGTGTTGTGACTCCATTCAACCCACGTGACCTGCGGAAACGTTAGAACGATGGTCGCCGGTACTTGCACGATCCTCCCGCCTCCGGGGGCCACCGCACAAAGCGTGCTGCAATGGCCGTATGCCACTGGAAGAGCTCCGTGTGCTGCTGGCCCGGCACGCCCGCCCCGACTGGACCACCGCGATCGACGGCGTCCTCATCTCGAAGGTCGACCGGCCCGATCCCCCGGCGCCCTCGATGTCCGGCACGGTGCTGGCCGTCATCGCCCAGGGCGCCAAACGGCTCGCTCTGGGCGACCGGGTCTTCGAGTACGGCCCCGGGCAGTATCTGGTGGC
This sequence comes from Streptomyces sp. cf386, assembly GCF_900103585.1. Taxonomy (GTDB): domain Bacteria; phylum Actinomycetota; class Actinomycetes; order Streptomycetales; family Streptomycetaceae; genus Streptomyces. Next base: position 77,577 of record NZ_FNHV01000013.1, on the reverse strand, counting down.
CTCGGTCGACCTCCCGGTCACCGGTCAGTTCCTCCACGCCGACTCCGAGCACCCCGCACTGGGCTTCGGCCTCACCCTGGACCCGTCCGCCGTCGCCGAGTTGCTGCTCCGGGCCGGGCCCGGAGACACCCCGCGCACCGGTGGGGCCGCACCGTCCGGGATCGCCGTCAGCGACGCTCCCGACGCGCTACTCGACGCGGTGGTGCGGCTGCTGCGCCTGCTCGACGAGCCCCGCGACCGGGCCGTACTCGCCCCGCTGGTCAAACGCGAGATCCTGTGGCGTGTCATCTCCGGTGAGCAGGGGGCGACGGTTCGCCAGCTCGGCCTCGCCGACAGCGGCCTCACCCACGTCTCCCGAGCCGTGCGCTGGATCCGCGAGCACTACGCGCAGCCCTTCCGGGTCGAAGACGTGGCACGGATGTCCGGCATGAGCGCCTCCGCCTTCTATCGCAACTTCCAGGCGGTGACCGCGATGAGCCCCATCCAGTTCCAGAAACAGATCAGGCTCCAGGAGGCCCGGCTGCTGCTCGCCACCCACCCGGGCGACGTGACCGGGGTCGGCCGACGCGTCGGCTATGACAACCCGTCCCAGTTCAGCCGGGAGTACCGCCGCCAGTTCGGCGCGGCGCCCAGCCAGGACGCCGTCCGCCTGCGCGATGCCGTGCGCACGCCCGCGGGTGTCCTCCCTTGAGCCAGTCCTCGAACGACTAGTCCTCGAACGGCTCGTCGCTCCACCGGAACCAGGCCCGGTCACCCTCGATGTGCAGCAGGAACTCGGCGACAGGGCCCTCCGGTGAGGACAGGGAGACGCGTCTTCGGATCTCGTCGTAGGCCGCCTCCCATTCCTCCCGGTGCTCCTCCAGGTCCCGCTCCAGCAGGGCGAGTTCACGGGTGAACAGGTCACGGATCGCGGCGTACCCCGGGCCGGGCGTGAAATGGCCCGACAGCCAGGGGAAGTCGGCCTCGTCGATCAGGATCTCCCCGACCGGCACGTCGCCGCCGCGCACCTGCCAGACCTCGCCGCCGGACCCCATGCTCGCCTCCCTCGCAGGCTGTCGATCACACCGTCCGCCAGCATGCCACCCGGCACTGACAAACGGCCCGGACCAGCTCTCGGACCGGACCGTCTGTCGTCCACCGCCCCTCAGGGCCGAGCTCGACCGCCTCTACGCCTCGCTACACCCGGCCCGCCACATGGAAGTTGATGCGTTCCTTGACAACGGGGAAGCCCGCTTTGGCGAAGTTCGCGGCCATGGGGAAGTTGCCCCGGTCCGTGCTTCCGCTGATGAACTCCGCACCCTGCTGGACGAGGAAGTGGGCGCACTCCGCGAGGAGGTCGTAGGCGTAGCCGTGCCCGCGCTGTTCCGGGACGACGCCGATGAAGCCGATCGTCGGACCGGAGGGGTTGTGCGCCGGGATGTGGATGCCGGCGAGTTCGCCGTCCGGGGTGTGCGCGAGCTGCCACCACTCCCGTGGGGACGGGCACCAGTGGAAGAAGTCGAGTTCCTCCTGGGCGGCTTGGTCGAGGCCGCCCTCTTGGACTGCCCGCAGTGCGTGGGCGTCGAAGGTGGCGGAGTGGATACGGCGCAGCGCGTCGAAGAAGACCGCGTCGTCCGGTTCGGCGCGGAAGCGCAGGCGTCCTGGGCGCTCGGGCAGGCCGAGCTCCGGGGTCCAGCGGTACAGGAAGCGTTCCACGAGGAGTTCGTAGCCCGCGGCCCGCGCGGCGCCGAAGCGGGCCTCGGCGGCGGCCTTCAGATCGGGATCGTCCCGCCAGCCGCTGGGCAGGTTGAGCTCGAGTTCGACCTGCCAGGGGGCGGAGCGCAGGAGTTCGGCGCCGGCCTCCTCCTCGCCCTCGGCCACGTCGAACCAGTTGATGTTGACGGGCTCCGCGTCGTCGGGGCCGCCCCACCAGGCGCCGCGAGCGACGACCGTGCCGTCGCGCAGGGCCACCCGCTGCCACTCGGGGCGGAACCGGGTCCGCCGGTGCCCCTCACGGGCGCCGAGCGGGTCGGGGTGTGCGTCGAAGAGATGGGCGTCGCTCGCAGAGAGCGCGCGAATGACCAGATCGGTCACGGATTCCTCCGGGAAGCAGGCTGCTTGGAGCGCTCCCGGTCAGATCTCACGGACCACGCCGGGGCAACGGGAGAGGGAGCGCTGGAAAGGTGTGAACTGCACGGCACTCGCCTCCTTCCGTCCGTCTCAAGGCGTGGAGCCACACCGTACGTGATCTTTCCAGGACACGTCCACGGATTTTCTCGGCGCTTGAAGAACAGCCCGCCTTGGCATCAGGGAGCGCTCTCAGGAGCCTTCCGGACTTAAGTGAGCCTTAGACGAGGGTTAAGCAGTCGTGCCCATTCTGTGGGCTTTCAAGTTCCCGCAGCTCAGGGGCATTTGAGGCGTAGCGACAACCGTTGGCCCCCACGGGGACTGTGCGTAGCATCGGGGCCCATCGGTGGCGGTGACGGGTGGTGTGAGAGCGCTCTCACACCAGGCGGCTCGCTCGCCCTTCGCCTCCCCACCGAGGCCCAAGCACCCGCACAAGCACTCCGGGAGACCCCCCACATGACATCCCGTCATCAGCGCCCACTCGGTCGACGCAGGCTTCTCTTCGCTCTCGGCGGCGCGGCCGTGGCCGTTCCCACCGCTGCCGTCGTGGCGCCGTACGCCCTCGCGGGCACCCCCACTGACGGCGACACTCGTGCCGCGGCGGCGTCACTGCCCCTGACGATCGTCAACAACAGTGGCTCCTTCGGCAACGCGAACGTCCACGTCTACATCGTCGGCAACCAGGACGGCAGGCAGGTACGCGTCACGCCCGACGGCGCCCTCGCGCCGATCGCCCTGGCGGACAACGGCCCCGACGGCTTCACCGACTACGCCATCAGCCTGGCCGGCAGCGGCGAGACCCGGCTGTCCCTCCCCCAGATGTCCGGCCGGATCTATGTGGCGCTCGGCCAGAAGCTCAAGTTCAAGGCCGTCGCGGACGGCAACGGCAACGCGGCGCTCCAGTACCCGGCGGGCTGGGTGACGTCGGACCCCAACCACCCGGTGGTGCACGACTGTGCCGAGTTCACCTTCAACGCCGCCGGCATGTTCTGCAACACCACCATGGTCGACATGTTCAGCGTGCCCCTGAGCATCCGGCTGACCGGCGCCAAGGACCAGACGACGGGCACGCTGCGGGCGGGCGGGCGCGCGGCCGCGTTCGCCGCGGTCCGGCAGGTGGAGGAGTTCGCGCCGCTCGTCGTGGACGACACGCGTGTCATCGCCCCGGGGCACGGCCTGGACGCCGGTCTGTTCGCCAAGGACTACCTCGCCCCGTACATCGACGAGGTGTGGGGCACGTACACCGGGCGGGACCTCACGGTCACCACCAACGCGGGTACGTTCACGGGCCGGGTGCGCGGTGACCGGTTCACCTTCGACGGGCCCGCCCAGGTGTCCTTCGCCAAGCCGTCGACCCGGGACGTGCTGTTCTGTGACGGCACTCTCGCCGCCCCCAACGACGGCACCACCGGCCCCGTCGCCGCCGTGCTGGGCGCCGGATTCAACCGCTCGACGCTGCTCAGCCATCCCGCCCAGCCCACGACCGACCCCGCCACCTTCTACCGGACCGACCTGACCAACCACTACGCCAAGGCGATGCACACGGTCACCGAGGACGGCAAGGCGTACGGCTTCGCCTTCGACGACGTGGCCGACTTCGCGTCGTACATCCAGGACACGGCGCCGACGGGGATCACGCTCACGCTCACGTCCTTCGAGGGCTGACGCGGTGCGGGACGGGGCGGGGTTTCGGCGCCTCCGGATGCAGGGTCCGCTCAGGCGTTGAATGGTGATAGCAGACCCGATGACCGCACCGGGCCCGAAGAAGTCATCCGGATCCTTTGAGGAGCAGAGATGATGCCGACGTCCCAGCCCGAAACATCCGGGCCGTCCGAGGACCGCACCACCCCGGACGCCCTGCTCCACGCCCGCACCGGCACCGAAGTGTCACCCGAGGACATCGTGCTTGCCTCAGGCAAGGACATCACCCCTCGCAACCTGGAATGGGCCAAGCGGAAGCTGGAGGCCGAGGGTCCGTCCGCCCTCGACAAGCTGCTGCCCTAGGGCCTGCCACGATCCGCGCGGGCCGCCCCCGGGTACGAGCCGACACCCGGGGCGGCCCTTCGCGCTCGCCGCGCCCTGGCCGCGGACTCACTCCTCGTCCGCACACAGCACCGGCACCCGCTGCACGAGGTTGTTGGCGAAGCCCCCGCGGTTCCAGGGCTGCTCCAGTGGCTGTGTGTGCCCGTCGGCGTCGGTGGCCCGTGCGCTCAGCACATGGTCGCCCGGGGCCGCCGTCCACTCGTACCGCCAGCGGCGCCAGGCCCACCGGTGACCGGCGTCCGGCGCCGGCTCGGCCTCCCGCCAGGTACGCCCCGCGTCCGTGCTGACCTCGACGCGCGTCACCGGCGCCCGCCCGGACCAGGCACGCCCCTCCAGAGCGACCGGGCCGGGCCGGACCACCCGCGCCCGGGACATGAAGTCGGGGAAGCCGGGTGGGACGAGCAGGGCGCGAGGGGCGATGCGGGTGACCGGCTCGCCCTCGTCCTCACGGTGCTGCCGCAGCCGGTAGGCCACGGCCTGCTGGAATCCCGTGAACGGCTCATCGACGGCGGTGACCTCGCGCAGCCACTTCACGTGCGCCATGCCGTACCAGCCGGGCACGACCAGTCGTAGCGGACGGCCGTGCTGCGGGGGCAGCGGGGCGCCGTTCATCGCGTACGCGACCAGCACCTCGGGCTCGCTGCCGATGGCCACGTCCAGCGGGAGGGCGCGCTGGTAGTCCTGCTCGACTCCGCGCTCGACTCCGTGGTCGGCGCCGGTGAAGACCACCTCGACGGCGTCGGGGTCGACTCCGGCCTCCGCCAGCAGCAGACGCAGCGGTACGCCCGTCCACTCGGCGGTGCCGACCGCCTCGACGAGCCAGGGCTGGCTCACCGGTCGCGGGGTCAGCAGGGCGCGGCCGTTGCCCGCGCACTCCAGCGTGACCCGGGTGGTGACCTGCGGGAACGTCCGCAGGTCGGCCAGGTCGAGACGCAGCGGGCGGCGGACCCGGCCGGCGAGGGTCAGGTGCCAGGGGGTGTCGTCGGGGACGTACGGGATGTCGTAGTGGGTCAGGACGTAGTGCAGGCCCGGCGGGGTGACGTCGTAGCGCAGTGCTTCGAGCGGCAGGCCGTGGTTGCGGGTCGCGAGCGCGAGTTCGTCCCGGCCGATGCCCTCGTCCGGGGCGGCCAGCCGGGCCGGTGCGCTCGCGTCGGCGAGTCGATGACCCATACCCGCAATTATCGACCCTGACCCGCGCAATCGCGCCGGTTCGCCGCAACCGCACGGGCCTGTCTCGGCGGCGAGCTGACGCAAACTCCGTTCCACCCCGGACATTTCACACCGGCAATGGTTTCCGGCTCACCCTTTCGTAAGGGGTCCTCCGGCTGTCAGACTCCGGAGGGTGCCCGACTTCGACATGCTCGTCATCGGATCCGGACCGGGTGGCCAGAAGGCCGCCATCGCCGCGGCCAAGCTGGGCCGCCGGGTCGCCGTCGTCGATCGCCCCGACATGGTCGGCGGCGTCTCCATCCACACCGGGACCATCCCCTCCAAGACGCTGCGCGAGGCGGTGCTGTACCTGACCGGTCTCACCCAGCGCGATCTGTACGGGCAGAGCTACCGGCTCAAGGAGGACATCACCGTCGCCGACCTGACCGCCCGCACCCAGCACGTGGTCGGCCGTGAGGTGGACGTCATTCGCAGCCAGCTGTCCCGCAACCACGTCTCCCTGTACGCCGGGACGGGCCACTTCGTCGACCCGCACACCGTCGCCCTGCGCGAGGTCACCGGCCATGAGCGGCTGCTGACCGCCGAGCACATCGTCATCGCCACCGGCACCCGGCCCGCGCGGCCGAGCAGTGTGGAGTTCGACGGGCGGACGATCATGGACTCGGACAACGTCCTGGCGCTGGAGCGGGTACCGCGTTCCATGGTCATCGTGGGTGCCGGCGTGATCGGCATGGAGTACGCCAGCATGTTCGCCGCGCTCGGCAGCAAGATCACCGTGGTGGAGAAGCGCGCCGGGATGCTCGACATGTGCGACATCGAGGTGATCGAGTCGCTCAAGTACCACCTGCGGGACCTCGCCGTGACGTTCCGCTTCGGGGAGACCGTCGCCGCGGTCGAGCGGCATCCGCGCGGGACGCTGACCATCCTGGAGAGCGGCAAGAAGATCCCCGCCGACGCGGTGATGTACTCGGCGGGCCGGCAGGGCCTCACCGACGAACTCGACCTGGACAAGGCCGGGCTGACCGCGGACCCGCGCGGTCGGATCACGGTCGACGAGCACTACCGCACCGAGGTGCCGCACATCTACGCCGTCGGCGACGTCATCGGCTTCCCGGCACTGGCCGCGACCTCGATGGAGCAGGGCCGGTCGGCGGCGTACCACGCCTGCGGGGAGCCCGTCGGCCGGATGCACAACCTGCAGCCGATCGGCATCTACACCATCCCCGAGATCAGCTTCGTGGGGCGGACCGAGGACCAGCTCACCGAGGAGCGGGTGCCGTTCGAGGTGGGCATCTCGCGCTACCGCGAACTGGCCCGGGGGCAGATCATCGGTGACTCCCACGGCATGCTGAAGCTGCTGGTCTCGCCCGAGGACCGCACGCTGCTCGGAGTGCACTGCTTCGGTACGGGGGCGACGGAGCTCATTCACATCGGGCAGTCGGTGATGGGGTGCGGCGGAACGGTCGACTATCTGGTCGACGCGGTGTTCAACTACCCGACGCTCGCGGAGTCGTACAAGGTCGCGGCCCTGGACGCCACCAACCGGCTGCGGCAGATCGACCGGATCGGGGACTGAGCCCCGACCGGGCTCCCCCGGTGGCCCACATCGCCACCCGGTGCACGCTCGCGAAGTCTCCGACGTGCGCTCTTGAAGCCTCAAGAATGTGGCTATCATCACTCGCACACACGGCGTGACTGCACGGCGACGCAACGGCGTACAGTGTCCGCCACCCTTCTTTGCCGCCCCTGCCCGAGGTCAACCCTCTCCGGTTCGTGGCGTTGTACCACCCCACCCCCCCAACGCGTCGGGGCCTGGTCGCCCTCGCGCCGTGCAAGACGGAGAGCAGCGCATCCATGAGCAACAACAGGGGCAGAGGGCTGCAGGCCAATGTCCTCGGTACGTTCGACACGGTGGTGATGGCGGTCGCGGGCAGCGCCCCGGCCTACTCGCTCGCCGCGACCACGGCGGTCCTCGTCTCGGCGGTGGGGCTGGCCAGTCCGGCCGCACTGCTGTACTGCGCGATACCCATGCTGGGCATCGCCCTGGCCTTCAGCTATCTCAGCCGGATCGACGTGAACGCGGGCGCCAGCTACTCGTGGGTCGGGCGGACGCTGCACCCGTTCCTCGGGTTCATCAGCGGCTGGGCGCTGGTGATCTCGGCGACCATCTTCATGGTGGCCGGTTCCCTGCCCGCCGGGTCGATGACGCTGGCCCTCTTCGACGAGGAACTCGCGGAGAACACCGCGCTGTCGACGCTGGTCGGCGCCGGCTGGTTCCTGATCATGCTGTTCGTGGTGCTGGGCGGCGCCCGTCTCACCGTCCGGGCGCAGCTCGTGATGTCCGGTGTCGAGCTGGCCATACTGGCCCTGTTCGCCGTCCTCGCCCTCTTCCACTCGGGAAGTGCCCGGGCGTTCGACTGGTCCTGGCTCGGCTTCGGCCACTTCGACGGGGTGACGGGGTTCGCCTCGGGGGCGCTGATCGCCGCGTTCTACTACTGGGGCTGGGACGTCACCAGCAACCTCAGCGAGGAGACGCGCAACAGCCGCCGTACGACGGGCCTCGCGGGGCTCATCGGGGTGGGCATCGTGTTCCTGCTGTTCGAGGTGTTCACGATCGCGGTGAACGTCATCCTCTCCTCGACGCAGATCCAGGAGAACGACGCCAATGTGCTGGCCGTGCTCGGTGAGGAGATCTGGCCGGGCTGGGGCGGCAAGTTGCTGATCGTGGCGGTGATGCTGTCCACCATCGCCACCCTGGAGACCACGCTCATCCAGGTCACGCGCTCGCTGTTCGCGATGGGCCGGGACCGTACGATGCCGTCCGCGCTCGGCAAGGTGCACCGCCGGTGGAACACGCCGTGGGTGGCCATCGCGGTGGTCGGCGTGGTGGCGCTGGCGATGTTCATCGCCTCCAACGCCCTGGGCACGGTGGGCGACATCCTCTCCGACGCCATCTCGGCGATCGGGCTGCAGATCGCCGTCTACTACGGGCTGACGGGGCTCGCGGTGGTCGTCGCCTATCGCAGGATGCTGCTGAAGTCGGTGGGCAACTTCGTGTTCGGCGGTCTGTGGCCGCTGTTCGGGGCGCTGTTCATGTTCTGGATCTTCGTCGAGTCGCTGGGCGAGCTGAGCCCTTCCGCGCTCGCGATCGGCATCGGCGGCCTGGCGGCCGGGCTGATCCCGATGTTCTGGTACTGGCGGCAGGGCAGCGACTACTACCGGCCGGCCAAGCTGGACGCCGCGCGGACCGTCGAGGCGGACTATGTTCCCGCCGGCCGCGGCGACACCGACTCCCTTGTCCACGAGGGTCTTTCCACCGACTTCTGAGGGAGCCCTCGATGGCGAGAGACCGCTTCGCTCCCGACTTCGATCCCGACTGCGGGGACGCGCCGCTCACCTGCGCCCGCCAGGACATCGTCATCGGCCGCTGGCAGGGGCTGCGGGAGCTGCTGCGTGCCACCGGTCCCGACTGGCTGGTGCGGGGCCACCGGGTCCGGTTGCTCGCGCAGGCCTGTGCGGGCAGTTCGACGGTGGAGTCGTGGCTGGCCGCCGAACCGCACAGCTCCGACGCGCTGGTGCTGCGGGCGGCCACGGAGACGACCCGGGCGTTCAATCTGGCGATCACCGCGGGGCGGGGCGTGGCGATCGACGAGCAGCGCATCGACACCGCGGTGCTGTCGTGCCTCAAGGCCGCCGACTCCTACCCGGACGACCCGACGCCGTGGATCTCGCTGATCTCCGTCGCCCGGCTGTACGCGTCGGGCGTACGGCGGCAGGAACTGGGGCGCTGGTGGGACGAGTTGCACCAACGCGACCCGTACAGCGTGGAGGGGCACCTTCAGGTGCTGCACTACTACTCCGCGCGCTGGCACGGCACCCATGGCCTGATGTACGACTTCGCCCGCGACGCCGCCGGAGTCGCACCGCCCGGCTGCCCGCTCCCGGTGCTCGTGCAGTACGCCCGGGTCGAGGAGTTCCGCTACGCCCTGGACGCGGCCAAGGGGCAGCATGCCGCCATGGGGCTCGGCCAGCACTGGAGGCACGACGGCGCCGTCAGCGACGTACGCCGGACCTGGGAGCGCTGGATCTCCCACCGCGCCTCCGCCGAGGTGGCCCCCGGCGAGCTGCGCGACCTCAACTACCTGGCGCACGCGGCCTGTCAGGCCGGGGTCCACGACATCGCCGCGTCCCTGTTCCGGATGCTGGGGCGACGGGCCACGCGTGCTCCGTGGAGCTACACCGGCGATCCGGAGAAGCAGTTCGTGAAGTGGCGGGGGGAGGTGGGCCTGCGCCGGTGACGCGGACGCCCCCGGTCAGGGAGCGGCGTTCGGACCGTCCGGACGGCTGCGGCGCTGCTCCACCATCTCCCGGCTCAGTTCCTCCGTCTCCGTCTCGGCAAGCCGCTCGAAGCCGCCCTCCGTGATCACCGAGACGCTGGGGAAGATCCGCCGGTTGATGTCCGGGCCGCCGGTCGCGGAGTCGTCGTCGGCCGCGTCGTACAGCGCGTGCAGCGCGGCCAGGGCCGCCTCGTGCCGGGACATGCCCACGCGGAACAGCTTCTTCAACGCCCCTCGGGCGTACGGCGATCCGGAGCCCTCGGCGTGGAAGTCGTACTTCTCGTACGGTCCGCCGGTCACCTCGAAGTCGAAGATGCGTCCTCGCCCGCCCTCGGGCGCCTTGACGTCGTACCCGGCGAGGAGCGGCACGACGGCGAGGCCCTGCATGGCCTGGCCGAGGTTCTGCCGGATCATGGCGGCCAGGCGGGACGCCTTCGCCTGGAGGGACATGGGAATGCCCTCGATCTTCTCGAAGTGCTTCAGCTCGACCTGGTAGAGCTTCACCATGTCCAGGGCTAGCCCGACGGTGCCCGCGAAGGCGACGGCGGTGTGGTCGTCCGCCGGGTGGACCTTCTCCAGGTCGCGCTGGGCGATGAGGTTGCCCATGGTGGCCCTGCGGTCGCCGGCGATCAGCACGCCGTCGCGGTAGGTGAGGGCCAGCACCGTGGTGCCGTGCGGGACGCGGTCGGGTGCGGCGCGGACGCCGTCGGCCAAGGGGCGACGCATGGGTAACAGGGCCGGTCGGTGGGCCGCCAGGAACTCCGTGAACGACGAGGTCCCCGGAGTGAAGAACTCCTCCCCCAAGCGCCCTTCATGCTCACTGCTCGCCATGGCACTCCCCCTCCAGCATGGGCCGACAATCGGACTCCTACCTGAACCGGCCTACCGGGAAACGCCGTTGGCGCTCACAGGGCCCGGCGCCGGACGAGCACCGCGAGCACCACCAGCCCGGGCAGGAGCGGCAGGCATACCGTCAGCAGCCGATAGCCGAGCACGGCGGAGGCGGCCACCGCGGCCGGGGCGCCTACGGCGGTGAGGGCGAGGACGAGCACCGCGTCGAGGGAGCCGAGTCCGCCGGGCGTGGGCAACAGGGCGGCGGCGGTACTGGCGGCGAGGTAGAGCAGCGCCACTCGGGCGGGCGCGAGGGGCAGGGCGACCGCCCGGGTGACGGCGACGAGCACACCGCAGTGCAGCGTCACGAAGGCCAGCGAACCGCCCCACAGGGCCGCCGCCCTCGCCGGCCGCGCGTGCACGGCCGCGATGTACGCCCGCACCGCTGTCAGGGCCCGCCGGCACCGGGCCCGCAGCGGGCCGGCCAGCACAGTGGCCGCACCGACGGCCACGGCACACACGGCGACCAGGTATCCCCCGCTGACCTGCGGGAGGTGCAGCACACCGGGGCCGGCCGCGCAGAGTACGGCGATCAGGGCGCCGCGCACGATCACGCCGGCCGTGCCCTTGACCGCGACGGCGGTGGCCGCACCGGCGACCGGGATGCCGCAGCGCATCAGGAAGCGCAGGTTCACCGCGCCCGCGCCGAGGCCTGCGGGCAGCACTTGGTTGGCGGCGGAGGCGGCGAACTGCGCCGCGACGAGCCGCGCCGGGGGCAGCGGACCGGGTACCGCGCCCTGCAGGGCGAGCGCCGAGCAGGGCCAGGTCGCCAGGGTCGCCGCGGCGGCCACCAGCAGCCAGCCGGTGTCGGCGACGGCGAGTCGGATCGCGCCGGATTCGATGGCCGGCCAGTGGTGTTCGGCCAGCCAGAACACGGCCGCGAGGACGGTCAGCGTGAGGGCGGTGTGCCAGTAGGCACGTCCACGCCGGTGCCTGACGAGGAGCTGATCCGGCGTCATGGCGGTCCGCCCGGGCCCAGCGCCGGGGCGATGCGGACTTCCAGGCCGTCGAGGCGGTACCGCTCCCAGTGGCGGGCGTACCGGGGTGGTTTGCCGCCGGGGGCGGTGAGGGCGCCGACGGGGACCCGGCGGGTGGCCCGCAGGATCCCGGCCGTCGTGGTGGTGGCGTTGTGGCCGCGGGTCGCGCCGGACGCGCAGCCCGTGTAGTAGGCGACGGGGATGGCATCGTGCCCGGTGAGCAGACAGGGCGGGCGTACGCCGAGGCGGTGGAGTTCGGCGGCGGAGCGGGCCCAGTCCCGGCGGCCCGCGGTGCTGCGGTCCACGGTGCGGTCCAACACGGCGTACTGCACGGCCAGATGCCCGGCCAGCCCGACGGCGAGCACGGCCCCTACCGCCGGGCGCCACCGGCCGTTCGGCTTGGTGGCCAGGTGGAGCAGCGCGTCCGCGACCGGAATGGCGAGCAGTGCGTAGGCGGGCAGGAGGAAGCGGGGCGCCGCGTATCCGATCATGAACAGGTACGGGAAGGCGGCCGTCGCCGCGCAGAGCAGCGGGACCAGGGTGCGGGTGGTGCGTCCGGCGAGGAACGCGATCGTCAGACCGTAGGCGGCGAGCAGGGGCAGGGCGAACCACCAGGCGTACACGACCGGGTCGGGCATCTCTCCGTCGCAGGGCCGGCACAGGGTGCTGCCGACGAGGCTGCGCAGCTGGTCGTCGACGGCGAGGTTCCAGCCCAGGTCGCCCTGGATCCGGGAGGCCTCGTTCAGCCGCTCCCGCAGACCGCCGTAGCTGACGAACGCCTCGACCACCCACTCGACGCCCCCGGCCACGAGGCCGGCCACCAGGGCGAACCCGAGCCGCCGGTGCCGTAGCACCACCGAAAGGACGACCAGGGGGAGCACGACCCATACGGCGTCCGTGGGCCGCATCCACGCCATCACGGCGGCACCGACCAGTACCCCCCACAGGGCCCGTCCGTCGGAGCGGTCCGTGCGGGCGCGCAGGAAGCAGCCGACGCAGAGCAGGGCGCCGAACGCGACCCAGAGGTTGGGCATGGCCTGCGGGCCGTAGAAGAGGGTCACCCACAGGGTGGCGAACAGGGCGCCCGCACCGGCCAGGACGCGGGGCGGGAACAGTCCGCGCCAGGCGCGCAGGACCAGGTACAGGACGAGTCCGGACAGCAGAGCGAGATAGACGCGCAGCAGGATGGTGGACGACGACCAGGAGGCGATGGGCCACACCAGCAGTGATACGCCACGCGCGCGTGGCGCGCTGAAGAAGGCGGCCGGAGCCTCGGTGCCGACCTGGCTGACATACACCACCTCGTCCCAGCCGAGGCCCATCGAGGGCCGCGCGAGGAGCAGTTGGGCGAGGGTGAACGCGCCGGCCACCGCCGCGAGCAGGCCGTCGCCGCGCGCTCGCCAGAACCCGCCGGGCACGGTCGCCCCGTAGCGCCGCTCCATGCTCACGAGCATGGGCTTCGTGCCGTGGGTCATCGTCCACCCCTATCCCTGCAGGTCCGAAACAGGGACAAACTAACCCGTAGGGGATCTCCATGCCGTGCGGAGTTCGGCCAGGTGCATGACGCGTGCGGGTGACACACTCTGCGGTGTGACCCTGACCTTCGCCGACCTCCTCGCCCGAGCCCGTTCCCTCCCCCGGGACGGCCGCCGCGCCGTCCTCGGCATCTCCGGCAGCCCCGGCGCGGGCAAGTCGACGCTCGCCGAGCACCTGGTGCGGGAGCTCAACGGCGCCGGGGATCCCTGGGTCGCGCATGTGCCCATGGACGGCTTCCACCTCGCCGACGTCGAACTGGACCGACTCGGCCGCCGGGACCGCAAAGGCGCGCCGGACACCTTCGACGCGGCCGGGTACGCGGCGCTGCTGCGGCGGCTGCATGAGGAGGTCGGCGGTGACACCGTCTACGCGCCCGGCTTCGAGCGGGTCCTGGAGCAGCCGATCGCGGGCGCCGTTCCGGTGGAACCGACGGCCCGGCTGGTGGTGACCGAGGGCAACTACCTGCTGCTGGGCACGGACGCGTGGACGCGGGTGCGCTCGCAGCTGGACGAGGTGTGGTTCTGCGAGCTCGACGAACCCGAGCGCATCCGGCGACTGATCGCCCGCCACGAGGAGTTCGGCAAGCCGCACGAACAGGCGGTGGCCTGGGTGCTGGGCTCGGACCAGCGCAACGCCGAGCTGATCGCCGAGACCCGCGACAGGGCCGACCTGGTGGTGCCGGGCACGGCGCTGCCCGTCCGGCGGGAGTCGCCGGCGGCCCGCGCGAGGGCCTGACCGCATGGGGCTGGACATCACGGTTCTGGCCGTGGACTGGGAGCGGCTGAAGGCGACGCCGGTGCGTGAGCGGCTTCCCCTGCTGGAGGACGCCGCGTTTCCCGACGTCGACCTCGACTGGGACGCGGCGCCGGATGCGGGATGGGTATGGCCGACGGTGCCGGATCCGCCCTGGTGCGGTCGGTACGACTTCCACTGCACCAGCGGCTCGTACAAGCCGCACTTCTGGGCCGGGGAGGCCTGGGAGGACGTACGGGACTTCGCCGATCCCGAGCTCCGGGAGAGCCTCGACGGGTTCCTGCGGGGCCTGTTCTGGCACGACGATTCCGTGCCACCGCCACTGGACGGCCTCCTCCACGGCGATCCCGACCCCTGGCGGCCGGGCCTGCTCGTCGCGTGCCCGCCGCAGGCTGTGGCGGAGCTGGCCGCGCTGTGGGCCACCGCCGAACCTCTGCTGGAGGGCCTGCGTGAGGCGTACGCCGTCCACGCCGCGCGTCCCGGCGGGTGGATCGAGGACTTCGACGCGTTCGCCGTACTGCTCCGCGAGTGGGCGACCGTGGTGGGCGAGGCCGAGCAGCGGGGGTGGGGGCTGCTCGGCCTGCCGTGGTGAGCGCGACGATCGGCGGAACCCGGCGGCCTACTCAGCCCGCAGGGTCAGCTCCGGCTCCCCGTGCGCGTCGCCCGCCGCCTCGCCGATCACGGCGGTGAACGCTTCCGTGTGAACCGTCAGCCCTGAACCGTCGTCGTAGGTGAAGGTGGGCGCGAACGGGCCCGTCGGTCCGTACCGTACGGCGAAGATGTGCAGGTCCTCCGGAGCGCCGGGGGCCGGTCCGGCCTCCAGGGCCGTCGAGCTGACCAGGTGCCGCCAGCCCTCGTCAGGGTTGCCGTAGCCGCGGGGGTCGGCAGCCAGGGCGAAGGCCGCCTCTTCCTGGGTCCGTTCGGCGCGGGCGTCGAAGTAGTCCACGCCGTCCGACTCCGGGTGGGTGAGGCGGAGCGCGCCCGCCGACGTGACCTGGCCCTCAGCGGTCCTGCGCACCCGGTCGCCGTCGTCGGTGGCGTACGGCAGGCCCGCGAGCAGGTACGGCGTTCCGGGGAGCCGTTCCACCGCGACGGTCGTCCAGAGGTGGGTGCCGTCGGTGACGTACAGGGACCGCACATGGCGCAGGACGTGGTCGCGGCCGACGACCGGCTTGGTGACCAGCTTGGCGGTCAGGCCCTCGGCGCGGACGTCCCGGACCCGGACCTCGCCCATGGGACGGCAGAACAGGAAGCCGTCGACGACCGGGCCGTGGCCGTGCTGGCGGTTGACGGCGGCGGGCAGGTAGTACGTGCCGCCCGCCTCGATGACCGCCGGGGTCAGGTGGCCGTCGAAGGCCACCGAGACGGTGCCGGAGCGCAGTTGGTGCCGGGCGGCGGCCGTGGACGGCTCGCGGTGCCAGCGCGTCGTGTCCTGGATCTGCCAGACCAGCATCCACGCGAAGTGCCCGTCGACCTCGCCGTCCACCTTCACCGCATGCCGGGCCCAGCGGCTGTCGCCCCGGTAGCGGCCCAGGTCGGAGCCGATCCGGGCGCCGAAGTAGCGCAGGCCCAGGACGGACTCGAAGGCGGAGTGCTGCTCGCTGTAGCGGGGGCCGCCGTTGTCGAAGCCGCCGTTCGTCAGCCGGGCGTCGATGTAGCGGGCGAGCGCCTCGCCGTCCTCGGCGAAGATCTCCGCGCCGCTGACCCGGTGGGCCTGGGCGAGGAAGGAGAGGGAGATCGGGCCGTAGTTGTTGTCGTAGGCGCCGCCGTGCTCGGGGGGCAGCAGGGCGCCGCGGTCACGGACCCGGTGGGCGCGGATCTCGTCGACGTACAGTTCCAGCGCCCGCTCGCGGACCGACTCCCGCTCGGCTGCGGGCAGATGGTTCGCCAGCATCAGACCGCCGACCACACAGCCGATCGCCTGATTGCCCGCCTCCTGCGGATTGAAGAAGGTCGCCTCGGTCAGCCAGCGCCAGTATCCGCGTGCCACGTCGAGGAGCCGGTCCCGCGCCCCGTCCTCGACGAGGCCGTCAGCCAGGTCCAGCACGTTGACCGCCTGGAGCAGCGCCCACACCGTGCTCGGCCAGTCGCCAATGGGGTGGGCGCCCGCCGCCAGGGTGTAACGGGCGTACGGAAGGCCGGAGTTGCGCACCCTCAGGTTCGGGTAGCCGGGGTTGTCCTCGGTGTAGACCCGCTCCCGCAGATGGAAGGCGAGGCTGCGGTTCACCGCCTCCGGCAGCCTCGGGTCCTTGCCGCGCTGCCAGTTGAGCGCGAGCAGGGAGGTGATGCCGAGCGAGGTGTCGCCGATGTCGTCGACGCAGTCGGGGTGTTCTAGGTTGCCCTCGGGCGTGAGGCGCGCGAGGGCCTGCTCGGTGACGTCGGCGAGCACGGCGTCGTACGCCTCCGGAGTGTCCGGCAGGTCGTGCAGCGGCCCGAGCTGGCGTGGGAGGTGCAAGGGAGATCAGCCCTTCATGCCTGAGATGTGGCGCGCAGTGTGAGGGTCAGTGTCTGCGGTCCGTGCCCACCGAGGTAGACGCGGTTCCCGGTCGTCGCGTCGGTGCCGCCGGCCACGGTGTGGTCCTGCCCCGGGTCGTAGCGCAGTACGTCGCTCCGGTCCGGTCCGGCGAGCGGTTCGCCCGTCTCGACGCCGGCCTCGACGCGGATCTCGTCGTCGCCGGCGCGGTAGGTCATCGGCTCGGTCGTCAGGCACCAGCGTCCGTCGCCGAGCGGTACGGCGCCCTGCGGCTCGCCGCCCGGCCGGAAGGTCAGTTCGAGGGCCCAGGGCACCGACGGGCCGCTGATGTCGATCCGCAGGTCGGCCCCGTCCTCCCGCAGGTCGACCTCGACCCGGGTCGTGTGGGAGACCTCGTCCTGAGGGCGGTCGGGGAAGGCCATCGCCGCGGAGAAGCGGCCCTCGTCCACCAGGCGGTAGGCGCCGTCGTCGCGCCTCCGGTCCTTCGGGAGCGGCTGGTAGTAGGCGGTTGTGAGGGTTTGGGTGAGCCGGTACCGGTTGTCGGCGAGCTGTTCCATGCCGGCGGCACGGAACGGGCCCAGGTCGAAGAACACCCGCGAGAGGCGGACCGCGTCGAGGACGGCGGCACCGGCGAACAGGCGCAGGAAGGTGGGGTTGCAGGCGAGGCCCGAGCGGATGCGCCGGTGCTCGGGCACGTCGGAGCCGCCGTACACCACGGTGTGCGCGGTGGCCGAGACGTGTGCGGCGAGGCGTGCGGTGGGGAGGTACCGGTCGCGCGGGAGCTTCTCCGCGTCCGGGGCCGGCAGGGCGCGGCACAGATCCGGGGTGAGGAGGGTCTGGGCGAGCAGGTCGGGGTCGTCGATGCCGTCGGCGGCCGCCAGGCGGGCCGCGCGGGCGAAGTCGCCCCGGCCGGTGCGGATCGCGAGCAGCCGGTAGTGCGGCAGGTAGGGCCACAGCGGGAACGAAAGCTTCTGGTCCTGGCGGCGCGAGTGGAGGGTCTCCACCGTGCCGTCCGGCCTGATCAGGTCCAGTGTCGTGGCGAGGTTGCGTTCGACGGCGTCCAGCAGGTCGGTACGCCCGAGCACCTCGGCCAGCAACAGCAGCGACGGGTTGGTCACGAGGGACGCGTAGACGGCACTGCGTTCCGAGTACAGGCCCTCCGTGTCGATGTCGACGCCCTCGGCGAGCCACTCCTCGACGCGGTCGAGCAGCCGGTCGTCGGGGAACGACCGGTGCAGACGGGCGAGCGCCGCGCTCAGCTCCCAGCGGTGGTTCGGGGTGTGCACCCCGCCGGTCAGGAGACTGGCGGTGGCGGCGCCGGCGATCTCGGCGAGCACGGCCGTCACCTCGCCCAGTTCCGGTCCCGCGTCGGCGGCGAGGACGTACGCGTCGCACACGTCGTTGACGGTGAACGCGGAGTCGGGCGGTGACTGGACGTTGTCTCCGCCCGCGAAGAGACCGGAGGGCGTCTGCACGGCCCGCAGGGCGCGGAGGTGGGTCATCGCGGCGGCGACCGCCTGTCCGCTGCCGTGCAGTGCCGAGTCCGGGGAACGGTATGCGGCTGTCAGGGTTTTCACCCGCCGCGCCAGACCACGGTGCGGCACGCCGGCGGGTTCCACGTCCGGGTCGGCCGCCAGGGGGGCGGCCGTCAGGTCGGCGGCGCGCGCCGCCGAGCGGACGAACTCGTGGTCGAGCGGGTGGGGCAAGGTCAGTCCTTCAGTCCGGCATTGATGTCGGCGTTCATGACGTAACGCTGGAACACCAGGAAGACGACGATCAGTGGAACCATGGAGATGACCGATCCCCCGAGCAGCACCGACCAGTTGATGTTCTGCGCCCCGACGAGGCTCTGGATGCCGATCTGCACGGTGAACTTCTCGGGGTCGTTGAGCATCAGCAGCGGCCAGATGTAGTCGTTCCACCGCCACTGGAACGACAGGATGGCGAGCGTCAGCATGATGGGCCGGGAGATCGGCACCATGATCCGCAGGAAGATCGACAGCTCACGCGCGCCGTCGATGCGGGCGGCCTCGATGAGCTCGTCGGGGACCGTCAGGAAGAACTGGCGGAACATGAAGCATCCGGTCGCGGTGAGCACGGCCGGGAGGATGATGCCGGCGAGCGAGTTGTAGAGGCCGAGGTCGCGGACCACCAGGAACTGCGGGGCGAGCATGACCTCGGACGGCAGCATCGTGGTGGCCAGAATGCCGACGAAGAAGACCTTGAGCCACTTGTTGTCGTACTTGGCCAGCGCGTACCCCGTGCAGCAGCTGACTCCCACCGTGAGGATCGTCGCGATCACACACACGATGGTCGTGTTGATGAAGTACTGGGAGAAGTTGGCGCTGTCCCACGCCGCCTCGTAACCCGACACGGTGGGGTTGTGCGGGAACAGCGTCAACGGAAGGGAGAACAGGTCTCCCGCCGGTTTGAAGGAGCTGAGGACGAACCACAGCACCGGCACCCCGTAGAGGGCCGCCAGGACCCACAGGAGTGTCGTCGCGGGCACCGCGCGCCGAAACCCACCACTGGCCGCGCTGCTGCGCCTCTTCTTGGGAACAGCCCGTCCGGGCTCGGCGTCGACCTTGCGTGGCATGTCTGTGGTTGTCATCGGTTCTCCACCCGCCGGTTGACCATCATCTGGATGATCGCGACGACCATCAGGATGAGCATGAGCACGAACGACGCGGCGCTCGCGTAGCCGATCTGGCCCGATTTGAAGCCGGTCTGGTAGATGTACTGGACGAGCAGGTTGTTCGACGTTCCGGGTCCGCCGTTGTTGAGGGAGGCGAACAGCGGATACTCCTTCATGCCGTGGATCGTGTTGAGCAGGATGACGATGAAGGAAGTCGGCGCGATGCTCGGCAGGGTGATGCTGATGAACTGGCGCCACGGACCGGCGCCGTCGAGCGCGGCCGCCTCGTAGTACGACGTCGGTACGTTCTTGATCGCCGCGATGAACAGCAGCATCGAGAAGCCCGTCCAGGCCCAGGACGCCGCCACCACCACCACGATCAGCGACAGGTCCGCGTTCGACTGCCAGGGAACGGCGCTTCCGCCGAACTTCTCGATGAGGTAGTTGACCAGCCCGAAGTTCTCACCGAACAGCCACCGCCACAGGACACCCACGACGATGGGCGACAGCAGCCACGGGATGAAGAAGAAGATGCGGGCGACCGACACGCCCTTGGCGTGCTTGCTCACCAGCACGTTGGCGATGAGCAGCGAGAGCACGAAGTTCAGCGGTACGAAGAGCACGGTGTACAGCAGCGTGCGGGTCATCGCGTCGTAGAAGGCGGAGTCCCCGAACAGGTTGCTGTAGTTGTCCAGTCCGACGAACTGGAACGCGCCCACGCCCGTGTAGTTCGTGAAGGAGTAGACGAGCCCGATCACCGCCGGCCAGAGGAAGAACAGCGCGAAGAGCACGACATTGGCCGCGATGAGGACGAGCGGCGCGACGGTGTACTTGCTTCGTCTCCTGGGCGGGCTCACGGACACGTCCGAGGCTCGTTTTGTCATCTTCCTGACTCCGTGCTGGTGGATTGGGTTCCTGTGGGCTCAGGCCATGAGCCCGGCATCACGTGGGGTCCGGGGCCAGGGCGGCGGTGTCTCGACCTCGCCGCCCTGGCCCCGGCCTACGCTCAGCCGCCGACCTGCTGGTTGTAGCCGTCCACAATGTTCTGCAGGGCCTTGTCGGCCGACTGCTCGCCGTTGATCGCCTTGCCGAGCTCCGCCTTGGTCGGGTCGTCGGCGAGGCTCTTGCCCTTCAGCACCCAGTTCGTCTGCGCGCTGTTGAAGTAGCCGGAGATCGGGTCGTAGAGCGGGATCGACTCGTTGTACAGCTTGAACGCCGCCTGCGCCGCCTCGGACTTGAACGGATACTTCGGGGTCAGACCGGTCTCGACCGGCAGGAACCCGGACGCCTCACACAGCGCCTGGTAGTGGGCCGGCTCGTACAGCCAGGACAGGAACTTCTTCGCTGCGGTGGCCGCGTCGGCGTTGTTGTTGAAGCCCACCGTCATGCCGCCGCTGTTGACGTCGCTGGCCTGCACCGGCTGGGCGGGAGTCGGGACGCTCGCCCACTCGAACTTCGTGATGCTCTCCGCGTAGGCGGCAACCTGCCACACGCCGGACCAGTAGGCGACGACGTCACCGCTCTGGAACATGGCCGACGGGTCGGCGCCGCTGGTCCACACCGACTTCGGCATGGTCTTGTCGTCGTTCAGTCCGACGAAGTACTTCACGGCCTTCTTGGTCGCCGCGTCCACCGAGAACTTGCCGGAGTCGTCGGCGTGGACGTACTTCCCGCCCATCTCGTACACCATGGCGCGCAGCCGGGACGGCGACTGGTCGAAGGTCAGGGAGTACTTGGCGTCGGTCTTCTCCCGGACCTTGTCGGCCGCCTTGATGAACTCGGTCCAGGTCCAGGTCTTGTCGGGCGAGGTCGGGTAGTCGACGCCGGCCTTCTCGAAGAGCGACTTGTTGATGAACATGCCGGACGCGGTGACGTCCGAGGGGATGGACAGCACCTTCCCGGACGAGTCCTTGGCGACGAAGTTGGCGTTGATCTTGTTCGTCTTGTTGTTGGCGATGTCGCTGAGGTCGATCAGCTTGTTCGACCAGATCGGGTCCAGCGCCGGCACGGCCGCCACGTCGGGCAGCGAGTTCGCCTGCGCCGAGTTGCGCAGCTTCGTCGTGTAGCCGTCGTAGGGGATGTTGACGAGCTTGACCTTGACGCCGGTTTCCTTCTCGTACTGCGCCACCATCTTCTTCCAGCCCGCGTCCTGCCCCGGCACCGTGGAGATCCAGAACGTCAGCGACTTGGAGGTCCCGCCCGATTCGGACCCTCCTCCGCAGGCGGAGAGCAGTAGGGCACCTGCCGTGGCCACGGCAGCGAGGGGAACCAGGCGGCCTATGGCGCCGCGGCCGAGTCGGCGGGAGCGCCGCACACCTACATTGGTCATCTTCGATCCCTTTTTCGTCGCAGGGGACGGAGCACGGCGCCGACCGACGCGGCACGGGTGCATTTTGCAGGAAAATTCGCTTTCCGGAAGGGGCGGCCTCGCCCGGCCGCGTCGTCCACGCGGGGCGAGATCCCCGGCCGTCCTGGCCGTCACCGCACGGGCACGCCCTCGTGCGGTTGCCGTACGTCGAGTACGGGCGGGATGTTCGCCCCAAGCCGGCGTCCCGGCCGACTTAGAAAGCGCTTGTCCGGACATTGGCAGACCGAGTCCGAAACCGTCAATCCTTCGTCCGCGCCGCCTCGGTCACGGTTTGGACTCCTCTGGCGACCGCGAGGCGGGCCGCGCCGACCACGGTGCCGAGATCACCGACCTGGCTGCTGACCACCTCGGTCGGCCAGCTGAGCCGCTCCAGCTCGGCCCGCACACCGGGCAGGAGCTGCGGAAACGCCCCGGTGCTGCCGCCCAGCACGAGCAGTCCGGGGTCCAGTACGGCGGTCACGGCGGCGGCCAGCCGGCCCACGTCCACGGCATGCCGGGCGACGACGGCACGGGCCGGGGCACTGCCCTGTGCGGCCAGCGCGAAGAGCCGCTCTGCCGTACGGGGGCCGACGCCGTCGCCATCCGGCCATGCCTCGGCGGCCCGGCGCAGCAGGGAACGGGCCCCGATGTACTCCTCCAGGGCCTCGTGGCGGGGCTCCAGGTCGTCGTCCCAGGGGTAGGGCAGCCGGGCGAGCTCTCCGGCGGCTCCGTTCGCACCGGCCAGCACCTGGCCTCCTACGACGATGCCGAGACCGATACCGACGCCGATCCGCAGATAGCCGAAGGTGTGACGGCCGCGCGCCGCGCCCTCGTGCAGTTCCGCGAGCGCGGCGCAGTTGACGTTGTTCTCCAGATGGACGGGGACTCCGGGCGGCAGCGCGACGGCCACCGCGTCGAAGACGGGCCCCGCCTTGGCGGTCGCCGGGCGCATGCCGGAGCCCTCCTCGGCCCGGGCGGTGACGTCACCGACGGCCACGACGATGGTGCGCAGCGGGGCGTCGGCGGGCAGCGCGCCGAGCGCGTCGCGCACCACGTCGGCCGCCTCGGCCCGGGGTCCGGTGGCCTCGGCGAGCAGGGTGCCGTCCAGGGCGCAGCCGCGGACCCGGGTGAGCGCGGGACCGAGGTCGACGGCGAGCACGGCACCGGCGGCCGGGCCGAGGCGGTAGACGGCCGCGTTGCGGCCCGTGCCGCTGGAGGCGGTGCCGGAGTGGGCGGCCAGCTGGACGCCCTCCAGTTCGGCGACGGCGGAGGAGACCGTCGGTTTGGACAGCCGCGCAAGGCTGGCGAGCTGCGGCCGGGTCGCGGTGCCGGCCTGTGCCAGCACGGCGAATACATGGCTCGCGCTCTCGGTCAGACGGGGGGCTCTTACCACGTCGTGTTCCACAGTTCCCCCAGGTGACAGGCTGCTCTCCCGGGCCGATCGACTCGGCGGAAGGCGGCGATGGGTTGCCCTGGCGGCACGCGTTCCCACCCCGGGCGAAAGGCCCGGGAAGCCGGCTGCGCGACGCCTATTGACACGCACTGTACTTCGTTAGTTAACTTCCTAACGAACGTCACGGTACTCGCCTGCCGTGGTCCGTCCAGAGGCCCGTCCCGGGGCTTCTCCGGCTCTTCACCTGTCTTGCCCTCCGGCACGGTTCGCCCGCCGTCGCAGCACACAGCGCACCGACGAAAGAGGATCCGTGCAGGTCACCCCTTTGTCTGGCCCTCTGATGGTCGGCATCGACGTGGGCGGCACCAAGACGCATCTCCGCGCGCTCACCGGCGACACCGTCATGGCCGATCACGTCCGTCCCAGCAGCGGCTGGCGGCCGTACGATCCGGTGGCCGCCGCGGGCTGGCTGGCCACACTGCTCGCTGAGGCCCTTCCCAAGGGCACGCGCCCGTCCGCGCTGGCCGTCGGCGGGCACGCCTGCGAGACCGCGCGTCAGTGCGCACAGATCCGTACCGCACTCCAACTGCACTTCGACGCGCCCGCGCTGGTCGTGGGCGACGCCGAACTGCTCGTGCCCGCAGCGGGCCTGGACAAGGGTGTCGGCCTGGTCGCCGGCACCGGCTCCGTCGCCGTGGGCCGCTTCCCCGACGGCACACCGGTCCAGGTCGGCGGCTGGGGCGCGCTGCTCGGCGACGAGGGCGGCGCCGCCGGTCTCGTCCGCGAGGCCGTCCGTGCCGTCTGGGCCGCGCACGACCGCGGCGAGGAGCCCGACGCGCTGGCGCTCGGTCTGCTGGCCGCCTTCGACGTCCCCGAAGTACCCGCGCTCGGCGCCGCGTTGGAGTCTGTCACTGCGGCCTCCGCCGAGTGGGGCCGGCACGCCCCGGCCGTGTTCGCCGCCGCCGAGGCCGGCTCCCCGCTCGCCCGCACCGTGATCGCCGACGCGGGCCGCGCCCTGGCCGCGCTCGTCGAACGCCTCGCCACCCGTGGGGTGGTGGTCGACGACGTCGTGGTCGCGGGCAGTACCGTCCTCGCCCAGTCCTCGCTGTACGACGCCTTCGTGTCGGCGCTGGAGGAGAGTGTGCCGACGGCCCGGCCGCGACCCCTGCGGGCACCGCCGGTCGAGGGCGCGGTGGCGATGGCCCGTTCACTTCTGTGACACGTTCCGGTCGCCGACTCTCCTCCGCTCCGCCATGACTCGCCCGTAGATCTTCGCTCGTACGACCTCCCGGCCGCACGGCCGCAGAACTCAAGAGAGGCCACACCCATGCCGTCATCCGCTGGGCAGTACTCCCCCGCACCGCTCACCGAACGCACCATGCGGCGAAGGGGGTTCCTCAAGACCTCCCTGGGAGCCACCGCCGGCGTCATGGCCGCGCCCACCCTCGTCAGCTGGCTGGCCGCGGCGGACGCGAAGGCCGCCGCGGCCGCCGCCGCGTTCGTGGACGACTACAAGACCAACGTCCTGACGAACCTGACGCCCGAGACCAACGCGGTGATCCGCGTCCTCGGCGGCTTCGCGAAGGTGTGGAAGACCGGCGGCGCCTGGAACACCGGCACGCCGCTCATGCCCGAGGTGCTGCGCGCCAACGTGCGCTACAGCGTTCGGATCACCGCCGCGCGCACGGACGCCCAGGCGAAGGAATCGTTCATCATCGACCGGCAGCACCAGAGCTACTCGGTGATCGCCGGACTGGGTCCGCTGGCCGACCTGTACAAGTCGGGCGCCAAGGCGGTCACTTCGATCACCAGCGCGCCGGACGGCACCCCCGCCGGGAAGATCAGCGACGCCCTGCCCGCCGACGCGCCGACCGGTTCCGCGATCGGCGCCGGTTCGTACGACTCGGAGCTGGGCAAGGTGGCCAAGCTGGTCGACACCGTGCGCGGCCCCTTCGCCTCCGGCAACCCGGCCAAGTTCGCCTTCCAGTACCCGCGTCCGTGGCGGATGAACGAGGACAGCGAGGTCGTCGACACCGGCAAGAAGGACGAGTTCGGCTTCCCCGTCTACGAGTCGGAGGTGGTCGTCGCCCCGCAGCTGCTCCGCCAGCGCGGCGAGACCCCGGCCGAGGACGGCGGCTTCCCCAGCGGGCACACCAACGCCCTGCACCTGGCCGCACTGGCGTACGCCTACGCCGTGCCCGAGCGGTTCCAGGAGCTGGTGACCCGCGCCTTCGAGCTCAGCCACACCCGCATCGTGGCGGGCATGCACTCCACCGTCGACGTCCTCGGCGGTCGCATCATGGCTACGGCCCTGGCCGCCGCCGCCCTCACCGACCCGGCGAACGCCGAACTCAAGGCCGCTGCCCGCGCCCAGGCCCTTGCATACTTCGAGGAGCGGACCGGCACGACGGCCGACACGCTGTACGCCTACGCCCACTCGGCCTCCGCCGACACCGACCCGTACGCCGACCGGGACGCCAACGCCCGCACGGTCAAGCCCAAGCTGACGTACGTGCTCACCCGGCGCGGTCGCGACGAGGCCCTGGCCGTGCCGAAGGGCGCGGAGGTGCTGCTGGAGACGCGGCAGCCGTACCTGACCGCGGCCCAGCGCCGTGAGGTGCTGCGCACGACCGCGCTGCCCGCCGGGTACGTCCTGCTGGACGGGTTCGAGCAGTGGGGGCGGCTCGACCTGTTCACCGCGGCGGACGGTTACGGCGCCTTCGACTCCGACGTGACGGTCACGCTGGACGCGGCGGCCGGGGGCTTCGGCGCGGCGGACGCCTGGCGCAACGACATCGACGGCGACGGCGGTCTGACCAAGCGCGGCACCGGCACGCTCACGCTGACGGGGCACAACCGCTACCACGGCGGCACGGTGGTCGAGGGCGGCGTGCTGGTCGCCGGGTCGGCCAACGCTCTCGGGCAGGGCGATGTGCGGGTGGTGGGCGGCACGCTCCGTGCGGACAAGGTGCTGCGGGTGCGCGGTGCGTACGTCCAGGAGGGCGACGCGACCCTTGAGCTGCTGCTGCGCAAGAACCACGGTCCGGCGCTGGAGGTGTCCGGCCGGGTGGTGCTGGGCCGGGGCAGCGTGCTGTCGCTGCGCCTCGACGCGGAGCGCCCGCCGGTCGCCGGGACCACTGTCCCGGTCATCGAGGCGCAGCGCCTGCGCGGCCAGTTCGACCGTGTGGAGCTGAACTCCGACACGCTGCGGGCCGTACCCGTCTACACGACGGAAGGTCTGTCGGTACGACTCCTCAAGCGGTAACGCCCTCCCCCGGCGGGTGCTGATGCAGAGTAGGCCCATGAGCCGGCTCTCCCTCAGCACCCGCCGCCGCGGGGTCGGCGGCGCCGCGGAGCGGATGATGGCGCTCGAACAGCACTCGGCCCCGGCACAGCCGGCACGCGACGACGTGCCCGACGCATCCGGCGCGCCCGACGCCCGGCCTCGCCGGAAGTGGGGCAAGCGCCGGCTCGTGCCCCTCCTCGTGGTCGTGCTGCTCGGCCAGATGGCCGTCGCGATGCTGACGACGGCCGTGCAGCAGACACCGACGATCGACGAGCCCGTGTACGTGGGCACGGCGGCCGAGTATCTGCACGAGCAGCGGCTGCGCCACAATCCCGAGCATCCGCCGCTGGGAAAGCTGGTCATCGGCGTCGGAGTGGCACTGGCCGATCCGCATGTCGATCGCTCCTTCACCGGCGATCAGGGCCAGTTGGGGCGACATCTGCTGTACGAGTCCGGGAACGACCCGGGGCGGCTGATGCTGTTCGCCCGCGTCCCGGTGATCGTTCTGACGCTTCTGTTCGGGTTGGTCGTCTTCGCCTTCACCTGTGAACTCGCCGGTTCGGTGGGGGGTTTGGCGGCCCTCGGGCTGTACGCCTTCTCCCCCGACGTCATCGCGCACGGCTCGCTCGCCACGCTGGACGTTCCGGCGGCCGGGTTCGTGCTGACGTCGGTCTGGCTGCTGTGGCGGGCCCGTCGCCGGCCCCGGCTCCATGTGCCGCTGGCCGGCGTGGCGCTCGGGGCGGCGCTGGCGACGAAGATGAGCATGCTGGCGGCGGTCCCGGTGCTGCTGGCCCTCACGGCCCTGTCCGTGTGGTGTGCGAGGCCGCCGGCCGAGCCCCGCCGCAGGGCGCTGGTGCACGCGGTCGCGGGCGCCGGTGTCGTGGCGCTGGCCGCCGTCGCCGTCGTATGGGCCTCGTATCTCGTCGTCGATCCGCGGCTGCGCTGGGCGCCGGAGCAGCCGATACCCGTCGTGCACGGACTGCGGTCGGCGGCGGTCGAGTTGCTGCCGTTCCCGGAGGCGTACCGGGACGGGATGCGGGTCCAGTTCGCCTTCGAGAACTACCCGTGGCAGGGCTTTCTGTTCGGCCGGCTCTACACGGGCTCCCTCTGGTACTACCTGCCGGCCGCGCTCCTGGTGAAGACACCGCTCGGCCTGCTCGCCCTGTGGGCGGCCGGGGCGGTCGCGTCGGTGGCGGTACGGCGGCTGCGGCCGGTGGCTCCGTATCTGCTGGCGCCCACGGCCGTGCTGTTGGCCGCGGCGATGCTCGGGTCGCGGGACTTCGGCACGCGGTACGCCGTGTTCGTGCCGATGTTCCTGGCGGTGGCGGGAGGCTGTGTGCTCGCGGTGCGACGGCGGTGGGTGCCGGTCGCGGTGGGGGTGCTGGTGCTGTTCGTCGCGGTCAGCTCGCTGCGGACGTACCCCTACTATCTGCCGTACTCCAACGAGGCGTTCGGCGGTCCGGCGAAGACCCATCTGCGGTTGCACGACTCCAACGTGGACTGGGGCCAGGACCTCGGCCGGCTGGCCGACCGGCTGCGCGAGCGGTACCGGGACGAGCGGATCTGGCTCGTGTACAAGGGCAGTGGGGTGCCGTCCGCCTACGGCATCCGCGCCGCCGATCCGCGCAAGGTGCCGGCCGGTGAAGTGCGCGGGCTGCTGGTCGTGTCGGACTCCTCGGTGGCCAAGGCGACGGGGCGGCTGGCCGAACTGATCGACAGCAGTCGCCCGATCGACACGGTCGGCCATTCGATCACGATCTATCGCCGGTGAGCGTCGCGCCTCTCCAGCGCCCAGGGTCGCCACATTGTGTGAGCTATGTTGAGGCACTGTGGGAGACAAAGGACACGCACCGGTGCCATCGTCCCAGCAGGCACGCGCGCAGGCATCCGCGATCACCTCGGGAAGGACGGCTCCGGAGGTCGAGGCATCCCCGACTTCCCAGCTCAGGACGCTTTTCGACCAGCCGAGGCTGTCGCCCGGGCAGCGGCGCATCGCCCAGTATCTGATCGAGCACATCACCGAGGCGGCGTTCCTTTCGATCACCGATCTGGCGGAGCGGGTCGGCGTGAGCCAGCCCTCGGTGACGCGGTTCGCCGCGGCGGTCGGCTTCAGCGGTTACCCCGCGCTACGGGAGAAGCTCCAGTCGATCGCGCTGGGCACTCTCGCCGGGGGCCCGGCGGCGGCCGAGGAGAACGGCGCCAACGAACTGCAGGCCGCGGTGGACGCCGAGATCGAGAACCTGGAGAACCTGCGGCGCGACTTCGCCGACCCCGACGAGGTGATCGACATCGGCCGCAAGCTGTCGCGGTCGACCCCGCTGACCATCCTCGGGCTGCGCATCTCGGCGTCTCTCGCCGAGTACTTCGCCTACGCCGCGCGCCGTATCCACCCGGATGTGCGACTGGTGACGCGGGGCGGCAGCGTCGCCTACGACGCGCTGCTCCAGTCGCGCGAGGCCGGCGGCACCTGGGTGCTGGCGTTCTCCATGCCGCGGCACGCCCAGGAGACGCTCACCGCCGTCCGGGTCGCGCGCAGCGCCGGGCTCAAGGTCGCCCTGGTCACCGACCTGGCGCTCGGGCCGGTGGCCGACACGGCCGACATCGTCTTCGCCACCGGCACCGGCTCCCGCCTGGTCTTCGACTCCTACGCCGCGCCCGGCGTGATGGCCGCCGCGCTGCTGCAGGCCATGACCGACGCCGACCCGGAGCGGACGCAGGCACGGCTGGAGGAGTACGAGCACATCTCGGACGAGCACCAGTTCTTCCTGCGGGACTGATCCCCCCGGGCAAACCGGAACACAGTGGGCTCATCCATTTCAAATCACGCATGAATGTTTTCATACTCCTTGCAAAGCAGACGGCATATATAAATACTTCACACGCACCATCCGCCCGCCGAAAGCAGCCGGTCCGCTCATGCGCACGTCACCCCATCCGTCGTGCGCATGCCGGCTGCCTTCCGGGCTCCTCCACGAACAGCCGAAGCCGCCGTCTCCTACCCGCGTCGGCGCCCGGGCTGTTCGGTCGGGCATCGCCTGCGCGAGCGCCCGTGGCGGCGGCCCCGGTCATCCCCTAGGCCGGGGCCGCCCCGACCCCGTCGGTGACACCCCATACGACGCCCGCACACCCGGAAGCGATGACCATGCCCCTGACGACCACGCGCATCAGCTCTGACTGGCCGTGCCAGGTCAAGACCCCCGGTTCCTACGACTGGGAGCGCTCCGCGGCCAAGTGGCTGCGCGAGCTGGTGCCGGCCCGCTACGCCAGCTATCCGGCGCTGATCCGCCATCCCGTGCTGCTCGCCCGGCATGCGCAGATCCAGGTCCAGAACGAGATCCGGGTCGCGCGCACCGCCCTGCAGACCGCACGGGCCGACCTCCCCGCGCTCGGCATGCCCGAGTCGGTCATCGAGCACACCATCAAGATGTACGCGGCGGAGGTCATGCAGCTGCAGCACATCGCCCGCAGTGTGCGCGCGGTGTCCCAGGCCCTGATCGACCACGGGCGCTGAGCCGTCGTGCACACCCGACACCGCGTCAGGAGCCGTCGGCCGTCGCCGCGCAGGTGACCGTCGCCGACGGCTGGCCGGTGGTGTCCGAGGCGGCGGCGACGAAGCCGAAGGTGACGCTCGCGCCGGGCGCCAGGGCGCCGTTCCAGGACGCGTTGGTGACCGTCACCCTGCCGTCCTGGGTCGTGGCGAGCGTGCCGTCCCAGACCTGGGTCAGACGGGTGCCGTCGGGCGGTACGAGCGTCGCGGTCCAGCCGGAGGCCGAGGAGGCGGGCGCGTTGGTCACCGTCACCTCGCCCTGGAAGCCGCCCTGCCAGCTGTTGACGGTCCGGAAGGACGCGGTGCAGTCGGGGTCACCGGCCTCGCCCGCGCCGGGACCGCCCAGCGCGGGCGCAGTGGGCTCGGCGGAGGCGGAGGCGGAGGCTGTCGCGGACGGAGCCGGATTCCGGGCCGCCGTGTCGTCGCCGTCGCCGTCACCATCGCCGGGAAGCAGGAGAGCACCGCCGAATCCGATGACCGCGGCAGCGGTGACGGCGACCGCGACGGCGGTGCGGCGAAACCCGGGGCCGGAGGCATTGCCGGGGTGGGCGCCACCGCGCGGTGCGATGCGCGTGTCCTCGGCGACGGCCGGCAGCTCCTGTGTCGCGTCCTCGGTACCGGGCAGGGAGCCGGGCACGGCCACGGACTCGTAGCGCCTGTTGTCCTCCTCCCACTCCCTGAACAACTCCGCGAGGGCGTCGGTGCGGCGTGGGCGCAGGACGTGGATCGGTTCCAGGGCCGGACCGTCGTCCGGCTCCTCGGGGTCGGGCCGTGTGGGCACGCCGCTCTCCTTCCGTCCCCGTCAGCACGGGGCTACGCCAATCCCCGGGGAGTGATACGGGGTTGGCGTCCCGCCGGTTCAGCGCGCTCGGTGAGCACCCTGGCCCGGTCAGGCGGGCGCGGCGAGGAAACGGTCCAGGGAGGCCTTCACCGCGGCGACGAAGGCGTCCCGCCCCCTGTCGTCCAAGGCGTCCAGGGACAGATAGGGGTTGAGGTCCTCCAGTTCGACCAGCAGGAGCTCGCCGCCCGGCGCACGACAGGCGTCGACTCGCTGAATGCCGTGGTCGATGACGTTCCACTCGATGAAGCGCCGGGCGAACTCCAGGTCCGCGTCGGTGGGTTCGTAGCGCTCCAGCTGCCAGCGCCGGTCGGCGTGCGGCGCGTACAGGGCGTACTGGAAGTCGTGGTCGACGAAGTAGAAGGAGACCTCGTAGGCGAAGTCGACGCACGGCTGGACCAGGACGTCCCGTACGTCGCCGGCGAGCAGATCGCGCAGCCCCTCGGCGGGCACGATCCGCAACCCTATGGAGTCGGCGCCGAGTTTGGGCTTGACGACGTACCGATCGGCCTCGGGCAGCGAGCGCAGGTCCTCGGCGCGGTCCACGGTGGGGATGACCGGGTATCCCGCGGTGGTCA
This sequence comes from Streptomyces sp. cf386, assembly GCF_900103585.1. Classification (GTDB taxonomy): domain Bacteria; phylum Actinomycetota; class Actinomycetes; order Streptomycetales; family Streptomycetaceae; genus Streptomyces. Next base: position 46,667 of record NZ_FNHV01000013.1, on the reverse strand, counting down.
GGTCGAGCAGGTACTGCTTGCCCGCCATGTCCGCAAGCCCGGAGAGCGGGTTGTACACCCGCGTCCCGTCGGCGACCGCGCGTCGGCGGAACTCGTCGTAGGCGTCCTGGTAGCTCAGCACCGGACCACTGTTGCGGACGACGACCCCGTCGAAGGCATCCATGAGCGAGAGCGCGTCCCGGGGGTGGCAGAGGGCGAGGTCGAAGTCCTCCCGCAGACGCGAGGTGAGGAAGATGTCCTCGTCGCAGTAGCGGCGCCCGCGTGCCTGGTAGGCCAGGTCGGTGACGTACAGGAGACGGGGTCGGGCGGACGGCATGCGGGACTCCTCGGCGACGGCGGCAGGCGATCGTAGGCAGACCGCCGCTCGCCGAACAAACGTCGGAAGATTCCGGACCGCGCCCGCCATGCGGGAGCACTCAGTTCCCTGCCTGCACAGCACTGAGTGCCATCGGCGCTGCTCGGGTGCTACGTTCCCGTCCATGAGCTCCAGCAGCGCGGCGCCCGGCCGCGGCGAGAAGGCGGAGGCCGCGGCAACGAAGCCCCCGATGCGGGAGGCCCTGGTCGCGGCGGCGTTCCAGCTGTTCACGGAGCGGGGCTACGAGCAGACGACGGTCGACGACATCGTGGCGCTGGCCGGCGTCGGGCGGCGCTCGTTCTTCCGGTACTTCCCGTCCAAGGAGGACGTGGTCTTCCCCGACCACGAGCGGTGCCTGGCCGACATGACCGCCTTCCTCGCCACCAGCGGCGAGGAGCACGAGCCGGTGCGGCGGGTGTGCGACGCGGCCCGGCTGGTACTGCGCATGTACGCGGAGAACCCGGCCTTCTCGGTGCAGCGCTACCGGCTGACCAAGAAGGTGCCGGGGCTGCGCGCGTACGAGCTGTCCGTGGTGTGGCGCTACGAGCGCGCTCTGGCCCAGTATCTGCGCGAGCGCTTCGCCGTCCGGCGCGACGGGACCCTGCAGGCCGACGTGATCGCCGCCGCCGTCGTCGCGGCACACAACAACGCGCTGCGCTCGTGGCTGCGGTCGGACGGGCAGGGCGACTCTAGCGCCGCAGTGGACCACGCGCTGGGTTATGTGCAGTCCGCGTTCGGCGTCACCCCCGCCCCGGGCCCCGCCGTCGACGAGCAGCCCGACGACGTGGTGGTCGTGGTGTCCCGGCGCGGCGCCCCCCTGTGGCGGGTCGTGCAGGAGATCGAGACCACGCTCGGACGCGACTGATCCAGGTCCCGGCCCAGATTCAGGGTACGCAGTGCCTTTACGTCTGGCACTCAGTGCCATACGCTGCGGCTGTGCACGGTGGCACGGTGAGCCGGGCACGTGCGTGCACGGATGACCCGCGCACGTGGGATTCCGGCCGAGCGCAGGGAGTTGACCAGCGTGTACCACCACTCAGGCAGCGTTGCTCGTCAGACCGTCGGCTTCGGAGCCGGCCTCCTCGAACCCGCGGCCCCGGACACGGAGGCCGTGCTCTTCCAGCGCTGCACCTGGTGCGGCACCGCCATGTACCACCGGCTGCTGTGCCCGGTCTGTCAGGGCAGTGACCTGCGTACGGAGCGCAGCGAGGGGGTGGGGACGGTCCGCCACTCCACCGTGGTGCACCGCAACACCCCCGCCGCGCGCAATGTGTCGCTCGTCGAGATGGCCGAGGGGTTCGTCGTACGCGGCCGGGTCATGGGCCCGCCCATCGGCATCCACAGCGGGGACCGCGTCCGGCTGTCCACGGCGAAGGACCCGGTCCGGGGCGAGCCGGTGTTCCAGTTGGTCGACGAGCCGTACCGGGCCTGGACCTGAGCCGCCCGTTCCGGACCGCCTGAGGTCCCCGGCCGCCGGCCGACCTCCTGGAGCCAACTCCCCACTCCGCCAACTCCCTTCACAGGCAACGCACAAGCACCTTCCGCCGTCCTCTCCGAGTGAGGGCACCGGGGCAGTCCCGGGGCGAGCGGAAGGAGGGGCACGTGATCCGTGCCCGGCGAATAGGGGTCACTGCGGTGGCGTTACTCGCGGTGGTGGGGGCGTCGCCAGGGTGGGCTCAGGCTCAACCGGCGTCCGCCGTACGGCCGCCTGCGCACTCGGCGGACGACGGTGACGGCTTGCCGGCCGACTGGAGCATCACCGGCGAGGGCACCGCGCGGAAGCTGGTGTGGCGGTCCGACGAACGCGTACCCATGGGGGACGCCCGGGTCGAGTTCTACGCCGGCGACCGACTGCTCGGCCGTCCCGCCCCCGGGAAGGACGGGCGCACGTTCCGGCTCGGCCTCGACGGGGTCCGCCTGGACTCCGTGCGGGACCTTGAAGTACGCGCCGCCGGACGCCGGTTGGACGCACCCGACACCACCTCCGGCGCACGCTCGGCGGTGACCGTCCCGAAGCAGCTGCCGGCGAACCAGGTCGATCCCGGCAAGCCGGGCGCCTACCGGACCGTCACGGGCGAGTACGACCTCGCCCCGGTACGGCTGCCGGGATTCGCCGAGCCGGTCGAGATGCGGGCCGTGGTCGTGGCGCCGAAGAACGCGGACGGCCGCCGTCCGCTCGCGCTGTTCCTGCACGGACGCCACTTCACCTGCTACACACCGCAGGGCGACATCACCGGCGACTGGCCCTGCGCCGCCGGCTCCAAGCCGGTGCCGAGCCACCGGGGATATCTGCGCGACCAGCGCCTCCTCGCCTCCCAGGGCTACGTGACCGTATCGATCTCCGCCAACGGCATCAACGGCCAGGACTGGCAGGCCGAGGACGGCGGCGCGCAGGCCCGCTCCTCGCTCGTACGGCAGCATCTCGCCCGCTGGGCCGACTGGTCCGCCCACCCGACCACAGCACCCGCGGCCGTACGCAAGACGCCCAGGGCCGATCTGTCCCGAGTGCTGCTCGTGGGGCACTCGCGCGGCGGCGAGGGCGTCAACCGGGCCGCGATGGACAGCCTTTACCCGCCGCCGGCGGCCCAGGACGGCTATCACGGCCAGGTGCGCTGGCGCATTCGCGGCACCGTGCTCATCGGCCCGACGATCTTCGGCCAGAACCCGGTCCCGGACGTGCCGTCGATGACGATCCTGCCGGGCTGTGACGGCGATGTGTCCGACCTGCAGGGCGAGGTGTACGTCGACGGCACCCGCGGGGTGAGCCGTGGCAGCGCGCTGCACAGTGCCGTGTACATGGTGGGCGCCAACCACAACTACTTCAACAGCGAGTGGACGCCGGGGCAGGCCGTGGCGCCCGCCGACGACGACTTCTGGCACGACGAGGAGCAGCCCGACCCGGTCTGCTCCCCCGGCACCCGCACCCGGCTGACCGCCGACCAGCAGCACAAGGCCGGCGCGACCTACATCGCGGCGGCGGCACGGCTGTTCGTCGCCGGGGACGACCGGGTACGCCCGCTGCTCGACGGTTCGGGCCGACGCGCCCCCTCGGCCGGTCCCGCGCACGTCCTCACCCACGCGGTGGGCGCGAAGCGCGGCGCCGGCTTCCTGCCGGACGGCAAGCTCACCGTGAGCGGTGCCCGGCTGTGCTCGGCGGTGGATCCCGCCGCGGCCAAGGCCTGCCTCTCGTCGGAGACGGCCGGGGGCTCACCGCACTTCGCGCGGTGGGAGACCGACCGTGAGCCCGGCCGCCGCGCGGTCGCGCTGAACTGGTCGGCTGCGGGGTCCGCCGCGCGGATCCGACCCGAGCGTCCGGTGTCCCTCGCGGGCGCCAAGGCGCTCGCGCTGCGCGTGATCGTGCCGCCCAACACCACCGGCACGCAGCTCGACGTATCCGTCACCGACACCGCCGGACGGCACCGGACCCTCGGCCGGGTCAAGGTCGACGGGCTGCCGGGGTCGGACCGGACATCCTCGTACTGGGCGCGTGAGGTGCGCGTGCCGCTCGGGGCCGACGACGCGGCGGCGCTCGACCTCAAGCACATCAAGTCCTTGGAGCTGACGCCGCGCACGAGGTCCGGACGGGCCTGGCTGATGGACGCCTGGGCCTGGCAGCCGGGCACGCCGGTCGTGCGGGAGGCCCTGCTGCCCCGGGTCGACATCGGACGACTGACCGTCAAGGAAGGGGACTCGGGCGTCCGGACCTATCGGGTGCCGGTGCGGGTCTCGGGGCAGGGCAGCGGGCAGGTACGGCTGTTCGTCGCCGACCCGGTCACGGGCAAGGTCACCGACCGGCTGGTGACGCTCCGGCCCGGTGCGCACGACATCGACGTACCGGTGAAGGTCGAGGGCAACACCCGCTACGGCTACGAGCTGGCGCACGACGTGTTCGTGAAGGCGGTCCGCACCTCCGTGGTGGGCGCCCACCGGGGCGGGGTGACCGCGGAGAACGACGACCCGATGCCCTCGATCTCCGTGACCCCGGTCGCGGACCGGGTGGCCGAGGGGCAGGCGCTGAAGTGGCGGGTGTCCCTGTCCGCGGTGGCCGACGTGGAGATCGGCGGGTCGTTCGCCCTGCTGCCGGTCACCGACGGTCAGGAGCTGTCGACGAAGGACGTCGACCCGCGCTGGCTCCTGGAGAACTCCGGTGAGTCCCCCGATCCGGAACGCCCGTTGTCCAAGGTGGGGCTCTCTCTGTGGGCGTCCGTCGACGCGGGGGAAAAGACCACGGAGCTGTTGGTGCCGACACTGAAGGACGGAGTGGCCGAGCAGGCCGAGTCGGTGCGCTTCCAGATGGCCGACGACTCCGGCGAACCGCTGCCCGGCGCGCCGGTGCTGACGGGCACGGTCGTGGACGCCGCCTGACCGGCCACCTGACGCCCACGACTTACCCGGTCAGGGCGTCAGCGTGATCCTCACGCCGACTGTGCCGTGCGCACCACGGCGCAGTCGGCTGCCGAGGAGCGTCAGGCGGCCGGTGATCCCGTACTTGCGGGCGATGAGCTTGCGGTACCGGGCGACGGTCGCCTCGTCGCAGATCTCGGCGGTGGCCGGGACCGACTCACCGGTGGGCCTGCCGCGCAGGTCACAGGGACCGACGAGCACATCGGCGCGGGCCCGGATGCGCTTGACCTTCCAGGAGTCGGCGACCGTCCACACGCCCAGCGCGTCCCCGTCCCGAACCACCCAGACCGGCGTGGGCACACCGGTGCCGTTCTTGCGGTAGCTGGTGATGAGCAGGTACTTGCCCGCTCCGAGCTGCTCCAGCGACGTGTCGTCCATGGCCGGAAGTGTAGGCAGCGGGTGGGCCGCTCCGACCGTCGCCCCTCCGCGGCGACGCCGGCCGCTGCGGCACCCGGGCCGTGTCGGTCACGGGCCCACGCACGCCGTGCCGATCGCCGCCCACCCGCGCCTCCCCGATCCCCGCCCTGTCAGCCGAGCGCCGCCGCCATCCGCCGTACCCCCTCCGCGATCAGCTCGGGCGACGTCGCCAGATTGAGCCGTACGTGCCCGGCTCCGCCGGTGCCGAAGGGGAGCCCGGAGTTCAGGGCGACCCGGCCGCGGCGCAGGAAGACGTCCGCCGGGTCCTCGTCGAGGGCGTGGCAGTCGAGCCAGGCGAGGTAGGTGGCCTCACCGGGGCGGTAGGTGATCGTCGGGAGGTGTTCGGCCAGGAGGTTCGCGAGCAGGCGTCGGTTGTCGTCGAGGCCGGTCAGGAGCGCGTCGAGCCAGGCCGTGCCGTCGCGCAGGGCGGCGGTGTGGGCGATGACGCCGAGGTGGCTCGGGCCATGGCTGACCTCCTCGGGGAGGCGGGCCAGGTCGGCGGCGGCAGCGGGGCCGGCGATGGCCAGGGCCGCCTTGAGCCCGGCGAGGTTCCAGGCCTTCGACGCCGACATCAGCGACAGCCCGTCCTCGCCGCCCGGGACGCTGAGGTACGGCACGAACTCGACGCCCTCGGCGGTGAGCGGGGCGTGGATCTCGTCGGCGACGACACGCACGCCGTGGCGGTCGGCGAGGGCGGCCACGGCGGACAGTTCCTCCGCGGTGTGCACGGTGCCGGTCGGGTTGTGGGGGCTGCAGAGGAGGAAGGCGGCGCGCCGGGTGCCCGTGACCGCCCGCCGGAACGTCTCGTCCAGCGTGTCGAGATCGATGCGCAGGTCCGCGCCCAGCGGGGCCTCCACCACCTGCCGGTCCATGTGCTCGACGAACTGGTAGAACGGCGGATACACGGGTGAGTTCACCACGACCGGATCGCCCGGCCCGGTGACCAGCTTGAGCATTTCCACCACGCCGAGCATCACGTCGGGCACGATCGCCGTCCGCTCCACGGCGAGCCCGTCCCAGCCCCACCGCTTGTCCGCGAAGGCGGCGAGCGCCTCGGCGTAGCCGGTGCCCGCCGGATACCCGGTGTCGCCGAGGGCGAGGGCGTCGGTGACCGCGCGGACGATCGGTTCGGCGAGCGGCACGTCCATCTCGGCCACCCACAGCGGCAGCACGTCGTCGGGGTAGGTCCGCCACTTCATGCTCGTACGACATCGGAGGCGATCGAGGGTCAGGGCGCGAAAAGGATTTGGTTCTCCGGAGGTCTCGTGCGGGATCCTGGTCATGGGGCACAAGATAGGGGGCTGTGCGGTGGCCGGGAACGGCGAGAACGGGGCGTGGGCGGTGACGGCCCGCGGATTCCTCGAAGTGGCCTGCGACGAGTCGGGGTCGGACGGTGAGAATCTCACCGGCGGGAACACCGATGTGTTCGCGCACGGCAGTGTGCGGCTGCCCGTGGATTCCGCCGCCGCATATGTGCAGGAGGTCCGGGACCGGATTCGCTCGCCCGCGTCGGAGTACAAGGCGAACCATCTGCTGCGGGAGAAACACCGGGCGGTACTGGAATGGCTGCTCGCGCCCGCGGGGCCCATCCATGGGAACGCCCAGGTGCACCTGATCGAGAAGGCGTACTTCGTCGTGGACCGGGCCGTCGACCTGCTGCTCGGCGACGGCACCGAGGCGCTCGGCCTGTACCGGGCGGGCCGACGGGATTTCGGCGAGGAGCTCTGGCGGGAATTCCTGACGGCGGCCAATCAGTTGCTGCGGGTCAGGAACGACGGTGAGCCCCAAGAGCCCGTCGATGTCTTCTTCCGCACGGTGCAGGCGCTGCGGCGCGCGGACTGCCGTACGGACATGGCCGAAACACTGGACCGACTCGCGGCGTCCCGGCCAAGCGCCGATTCCTATCGGGCGCGGCTGCTCGACGGACCGACCCTCATTCCCGTCCTCAATCCCCTGCTGCCCGCCATCGTGAATACGGCCGCGCTCTGGAGTGCCGGTGGCCGGTCGGTGCGGCTCGTCCACGACCGGCAGAACATGCTGACGCCCGAACGCATCGCCTGGATCGAGGAAACGGCCCGGCGGGCCGGTGTCGGGTTCGGCGGGCTGCGGCTGGTGCACTCGGTGCTCGATCCGCGGGTGCAACTCGCCGACTTCCTCGCGGGGATCGCCCGCAAGATCGCCTCCGACGAGCTGAACGGACACGGCGATCCGGAGCTCACCGCGCTGCTGCGCCCGTACGTGGATCCGGCGTCCATATGGGGCGATGAGCGCAGCTGGGAACTGCTCGGGCGGACGCGGGCACAAGAACGATCACCCGTGCGGTGAACACGGGCGGGCCGGGCCACGTATGGAGAGAGGGTGCTCAACTACGGGAGGGCCCCGCGGCGTTGACGCCGCGCTGTACTGGTTCGGGAGCCCTGCATGAGGCACGCACGACGACGTCTCGTCCGGCGAGTGACACGGCTGGCGGCGGTCGGCGGACTCCTCCTCGGAGGAACGATGGTCACACGCGCCGTGGCGAGCGAACCACCGGACGCCTCCGCCGTCCCCCGCACATACGCGGCTTCGGCCGCCGGCACCGGCAGCGATCTCGTCTCACGGCTGGGCACGTCCCGTACGGCGGGCAGTTGGCTCGGTGCCGACGGGAAGCCGGTCGTCGCGGTCACCGACGAGGAGGCGGCCGCCGAGGTACGCAAGGCCGGTGCCGAGGCGAAGATGGTCGACCGCAGCATGGACGAGCTGAAATCGGCGACGTCGACGTTGCGTTCGGCTCCCCGCGTGACCGGCACGGCGTGGGTCATGGACTACCGCTCCAACCAGGTGGTCGTACGGGGCGACAGCACCGTCTCCGCCACCGACTGGTCCCGGATGACTCAGGTCGCCGAGGACATCGGGGGCTTCGTCCGCATGGAGCGCACCGAGGGCACCTTCACGGCGCGGCTCAACGGCGCGCTGCCGCTGTTGTCGACCGCCGGGCGCTGCTCGGCCGGCTTCAATGTCACCGACGGACAGCGCGACTTCATCCTCACGGCCGGGCACTGCGGGCCGAACGGTTCGGTGTGGTTCGCGGACAACCGGGGCAGTCAGCAGATCGGGGAGACGGTCCAGCAGAACTTCCCCGGTGGTGACTTCTCCCTGGTGGAGTACACCGGCGGGGACGCGGGGTCCGGGGCCGATGTCGTGTCCATCGGTGACGGCAAGGGGGTGCGGATCACCGGCGCGGCCGATCCCGCCGTCGGACAGCGGGTGTTCCGCAGCGGCAGCACGAGCGGGTTGCGCGACGGCGAGGTGACGGCGCTCAACGCCACGGTCAACTACCCCGAGGGGACGGTCACGGGGCTGATCGAGACGAACGTGTGCGCCGAACCCGGGGACAGCGGCGGGCCGATGTTCTCCGAGGGGGTCGCGCTGGGCGTGACGTCGGGCGGCAGCGGCGACTGCAACGCGGGCGGGACGACGTTCTTCCAGCCGGTGACCAAGGCGCTGGCCGCGCTCAACGTCAAGCTGCTTGTGGCGGCGCAGAACGGGTCGGGGCAGGGTGCCTCACCGGCGCCGTCCGCTTCGGCGACGCAGAGTGCGATCTCGCCCGGTGACGCGTCGCCCGGCTCCTCGGCCTCGGTGAACGGGACGGACGCCTCGACCCTGCTGTCCCGCCTCGCGGACCCGAAGAACGTCGGTCCCGGTCTGCTGGTCGTCGCGGGCAGCCTGGTCGCGCTGGTGGCGACCCGGTTCATCCGGGCGGAACAGGACCGCAAGAGGTACCGGCGCTACTACTCGGCGACGTGGGGCTGACATCGGCGGCACGAGAAAGGCACCCCTGGTGTCAGGGGTGCCCGGTGAGGGTGCCGCGATGAGTGCCGAGGCGTGTCGAGGAGGGTGCTCGGGCTGGGCTGAGGCGAGTGCTCAGGCCGCCTTCTCCGACGGCGGGGCCGCTGCGGCCCACTCCAGGACCAGGCGCTGATACTCCTCGCGCTGCTCGACGCTCAGTGTCCCGCCCGACCGGCGCCACAGCGCCCGGATCTCCTCGTTGACCTCGTCAGCCGATCGATCGGAGGCGATTTCAACAGTGGTGGACATGCTGTGAAGCATACGGCTCGAGAGGTGAAGGCGCTGTGAGCAAGCTCGCACAATGCGGACATAACGGACCGTGTTACTGATCACGCGCATCTGTCCACGCACATCGCCGAGTTCAGGCGTCCGCAGCCCCCAGCACCAGCACCTGGATCGCCAGTACGGCGGCGCCCCGCGCCCAGTCGTGAAAGTCGGACACCTTCGTCTCCAGGTCGATCGGTGCCGCGAGCGGATGCCGCTGGGCGCGAATGGTCTCCGTCACAGTCTTGCCTGCGACATCCATGAGCCCCACCCCCTCTCCGGCGAGCAGGATCTTCTGCGGCAGCACGAAGTTGCCGATCTGGGCGACCAGCGTGCCGAGCGCACGGGCCGCCTCTTCGATGACCCGGGCGGGCATCGCCTCACCCGCCGCGGCGAGCTCCAGGATCTCCTCGTACGTCCGGTCACGGCCGGTGGCGGCCTGTACCTGGTAGCGGATGTTGGGGATGGTCAGCAGTGAGACCGCGCTGCCCCGCGCGCCGTCCGGCGTGAGCGGGCCGTTGGGGTGCACGATCCAGTGCCGCCCGAAACCGCGGTCCTCCTCGGCGTACGGCACCCGCTTGCCGCCCAGGACCAGGCCGTAGCCGATGCCGGCACCGATGGTCAGAACGACGAAGCGGTCCAGGCCACGCCCGGCCCCGAACCAGGTCTCGGCCTCGACGAGGGCGGCCACGTCGTTCTCCACGACGACCGGCAGCCCCGTACGCTCCTCGACCAGCTCGGCGAGCGGGACGTCGCTCCAGTTCAGGAAGGGGGACTCCCCGACCACGGCACGGTCCTCGACGAGACCGCCCACGCCGATGCCGATACCCGCGAGCCGGGGGTGGCTGCCGGCGAGTTCCTCGGTCATCTCCCCCAGCAGGTCCACGACTTCGGCGGGGTCGTGGGTGGCGAGCGGGCGGTCGTAGCGGGCGACGATCTCGCTCCGGAGGGTGGTCACTACGCCGTAGACCATGTCCTCGGTGATCTTGAAGCCGATGAAGGAGCGGGATTCGGCGACGACGTCCAGCGGCTGGGACGGGCGGCCCTGACGCACCTCCGCGGGGGCGCCCGCCTCGGGGACTTCGACGAGGAGGCCCGACTCGATCAGCGGTTTGGTCAGCCGGGTGAGGCTGCCCGCGGACAGGTTGAGCCGCCTGGCGAGTTCGGTGCGCGACACGGGGCCGCCCAGGAGCACCTCGATGGCCACCGAGCGCTCACCGGGACTGAGAGGAAGCCAGCTGGCGGCTACTGCGGTCATGGTCGTCAGGCTCCCACAGGATTCTTTCCCTCATGATTTTTTTCTCAGCAAAAGCAACCAGGCCAGTCTAGGGCGGCCATCGCGTCCGGGAAAAGATGTTCGCGCACACCTTGACGGCTGGATTCTTCCGCGACAAAAGTAAATGGCCGAGGACGAGCCGCCGTAGACGAGGGAGTCTCCCGATGACCATCGCCTCAAGCAGTCCACCGTCGCGTCTGCCACTGGCCGACGCCGCGGGGGCGGGGACCAAGTCGAGGACACGGCGGGCAGGGTCCCGCGAGAACCAGGGTGACGGGCGGCTCGCCGCGGTGTTCCTCGCCCCGGCACTGCTGGGCTTCGCCGTCTTCCTGCTCTGGCCGACGCTGCGGGGCGTCTACCTGAGCTTCACCCGCTTCAACCTGCTCACACCGGCGGAGTGGGTGGGCCTGGACAACTACGTGCGGATGGTCAACGACCCGATCTTCTGGGACTCGCTGACGGTCACCGTCGAGTACGTGGTCATCAACATCGGGGTGCAGACGACGGCGGCTCTCGCCATCGCGGTGCTGCTGCAGCGGCTGACACAGTCGGCGGTGCTGCGCGGGATCGTGCTCACGCCGTATCTGATGTCGAACGTCGTCGCCGGCATCGTCTGGCTCTGGATCCTGGACACCCAGCTCGGCATCGGCAACGAGATCATCGCGGCGGTCGGGGTCGACCGCATACCGTTCCTGGCCGACGAGACCTGGGCGATCCCGACGATCGCCCTGATCAACGTGTGGCGCCACGTGGGATACACCGCGTTGCTGCTGTTCGCGGGCCTCCAGGCGATCCCGAACGACATGTACGAAGCCGCGAAGGTGGACGGCGCGAGCGAGTGGCGGATGTTCTGGCGGATCACCATGCCGTTGCTGCGGCCTGTCCTGGCGGTCGTTCTGATCATGACGGTGATCGGTTCGTTCCAGGTGTTCGACACGGTCGCCGTGACGACCGCGGGCGGTCCCGCGAACGCCACCAACGTCCTGCAGTACTACATCTACGGCGCCGCCTTCGGCCGCTTCCAGTTCGGCTACGCGTCCGCCATGTCCGTCGCCCTGCTGGTGGTGCTCAGCGCCATCACCGTCATCCAGTACCGGATCACCCGGGCCGGCCAGACCGACCTCGGCTGAGAAGAAGGGAGACCCCGGCATGGCTACTGTGACCGCTCCGACGACACAGACCCGCGTACGACCCGTCAGGCGCCGCCCTTCCCTGGGGCGGATCGTGGCCTGGGCGGTGATGGCCGCGATCGTGCTCGTCACCCTGCTGCCGTTCTACTGGATCCTGCGCACCGCGCTGTCCACCAACACCGCGCTGGCGGCCCACCCCGGCGACCCGCTGCCCGTCGACCTGACCAGCGGTGGCTTCGAGCGGGCGCTGGGCCTGCAGTCCACCGAGGAGGCGATCGCCCAGGGAGGTGCGGGCGGCGGGCTCAAGTTCTGGCGCTACCTGATCAATTCGGTCGTCGTGTCGACCCTGATCACCGGCTGCCAGATCTTCTTCTCCGCCATGGCCGCCTACGCCTTCGCCCGGCTGCGGTGGCGCGGCCGGGACAAGGTGTTCGGGCTGTTCCTGGCCGGTCTGATGGTGCCCACGATCTTCACGTTGCTGCCGAACTTCGTGCTCATCAAGCAACTCGGCCTCATCGACAACCTGTTGGGCATCGCCCTGCCCACGATGTTCATGACGCCGTTCGCGGTGTTCTTCCTGAGGCAGTTCTTCATGAACGTGCCCCGGGAGGTCGAGGAGGCGGCCCTGCTGGACGGCGCCGGGAAGATCCGCGTCTTCTTCCGGGTGATGCTGCCGATGGCGTCGACTCCCGTGATCACCCTGGGCGTGCTGACGTACATCACCTCCTGGAACGACTACTTCTGGCCGTTGATGGTGTCGTACAGCGACAGTTCGCGGGTGCTCACCGTGGCGCTGGCCATGTTCCGGGCACAGACCCCGCAGTCCGGCTACGACTGGTCCGGCCTGATGGCGGCCACACTCATCGCCGCTCTCCCGATGCTCGCGCTCTTCGCCGTCTTCGCACGCCGCATCGTCAGTTCCATCAGCTTCACCGGGATCAAGTAAGGGGACAGGGATGCGAATTCACATGCGTACGGTCGCCGCACTGGCCGGGGCCCTCGCGCTGTCCCTGGTGACCGGCTGCGCTCAGGGCGACTCCGTGTCAGCGGGCAAGAACACCGTGACGTACTGGCTGTGGGACGCCAACCAGCTGCCCGCGTACCAGGCCTGTGCGAAGGGCTTCGAGAAGGAGAACCCGGGCTTGAAGGTGAAGATCAGCCAGATGGGCTGGGCCGACTACTGGACCAAGCTCACCGCGAGCTTCATCGCGGGCACCGAGCCGGACGTCTTCACCGACCACATCCAGAGGTTCGGGCAGTTCGCCGACCTGAACGTGCTGGAGCCGCTGGACGACCTGGGCCTCGACGACTCCGCCTACCAGGCAGGGCTGGCCGCCAACTGGAAGGGCCAGGACGGCCACCGCTACGGAGCGCCCAAGGACTGGGACACCGTCGCCCTCTTCTACAACCAGAAGCTGGTCAAGGAGGCCGGGCTCACCGCCGACGAACTCGGCGGCCTCTCCTGGAACCCGAAGGACGGCGGCACCTTCGAGAAGACCATCGCGCACCTGACCGTCGACAAGAACGGCACGCGCGGCGACGAGAAGGGCTTCGACAGGAACAACGTCAAGGTCTACGGGCTGGCCACCGCCGGCGCCGGTGACGGCGACGGCCAGACCACGTGGAGCCCGTTCACCGGCTCGGCGGGCTGGCACTACACGGACAAGGCACGCTGGGGCACCGAGTACCAGTACGACAGCGAGACCTTCCAGTCGGTGGTCGACTGGTACTTCGGCCTGGCGAAGAAGGGCTACCTCGCGCCCTTCACCGACTACACCGACGGCGCCAACCCGGCCAGCGCCCAGCTCGCCTCCGGCAAGGCGGCGACCGCCTTCGACGGCGCCTGGATGATCTCCACGTACTACGGCACCAAGGGCCTCGATGTCGGCACCGCACCCACGCCGATCGGCCCGACCGGCAAGCGGGCCACCATGATGAACGGCCTCGCCGACTCCGTCACCAAGAACGCCCGCAACAAGGAGGGCGCGAAGAAATGGGTGCGGTACCTGGCCTCCGACGAGTGCCAGAAGACCGTCGGCGGCTACGGCATCGTCTTCCCCGCCACCCCGGACGGCACCCAGGCGGCGGTGGCGGCGTACCAGAAGAAGGGCATCGACGTGTCTGCCTTCACCGAGCCCGTCACCGACAAGAAAGACTCCGCCACCTTCTCCTTCCCGATCACCGACTACGCGGCGGACGTGTACTCCCTGATGCGCCCCGCGATGCAGGACGTCTTCGCCAACGACGCCCCGGTGAGCGGCCTGACCAGCACCAACGACCAGATCAACCTCATCCTCGGCCAGTGAAAGGCATCCACTCCATGACGTTCTCCCTCGGCATCGTCGGCGCCGGGCAGTTCTCGGGCCAGTTCGCGAAACTGTTCCTGGCCCATCCCGGCGTCACCGACGTCTACGTCACCGACCTCCTCCCCGAACGAGCCGGGCAACTCGCCGCCGCCGAAGGGCTGACCGGCACCTTCCCCTCGTACGAGGCCATGCTGGAGTCAAAGGCCGTCGACGCGGTCGCCCTCTTCACCCAGCGCTGGACGCACGGCCCGCTGGTGCTCCAGGGCCTGAACGCCGGCAAGCACGTCTACTCCGCGGTGCCCATGGCGATCACCGCGGAGGAGATCGCGGCGATCATCGACGCGGTCAAGGCGACCGGCCTGACGTACATGATGGGCGAGACCAGTCAGTACAACCCGGCGACGGTGCACGCCCGCAACCAGATCGCCCAGGGCGCCTTCGGGCGGATCTTCTACGCCGAGGGCGACTACGTCCACGACATGGACCTGGGGTTCTACGAGGCGTACCAGTACAGCGGCGGCGAGAACTGGAAGGCCACCGCCAGCTATCCCCCACTGCTCTACCCGACGCACGCCGTGGGCGGCGTGCTGGGGGCCTGGCAGACGCACGCGGTGAGCGTGTCGGCGATCGGAGTGGTGGACGACCGGGGCGACGGCGTCTTCGACAAGGACGTCAGCCAGTTCGGCAACGACGTGTCCAACGCGACCGCGCTGTTCGAGGTCGCGGGCGGCGGCTCGTTCCGTACGAACGAGTTCCGGCGGGTCGGATACCCGTCCCACATACGGGAGTCGCGTTTCCGTTTCTTCGGCACCGAGGCGAGCATGGAGCAGCTCGCCACCGTGGCCCTGTGGCAGGACAAGAAGGGCGTCAAGGACATCAGCGAGCTGCTGGAGCCCAAGCCCACCATGGCCCCTGACGATCCGTCACTCCAGCACATCGCGCCGGATCTGCGGGCCGCCTTCACCTCGGGTTCGGCGCCGGTGCACGACCGGGCGCGGCTGCCGCGGGAGTTCGACAACCTGCACAACGGTCACGAGGGCAGCCACCACTTCCTGGTCGACGACTTCGTGACCGCGGTCAACACCCGCACCCTGCCGTCCGTGAACGCGTGGGTGGCGGCCCGCTACACCCTGCCGGGCATCGTCGCGCACGAGTCGGCGCGACAGGGCGGGATCAGGCTGGAGATCCCGGACTTCGGGGACGCGCCCGAGGCGTGACGTTTCCCCGACCTCGACTCGCGAGCCGGGTGCCTGTCCTGACTCAGGTGCCCGGCTTGCGGCCGTACACATAGACGTCGTCGCCGTTCTTCAGCAGCGACCAGTACTTCTTGGCGTTGGTCTTGGTCATGTTGACGCAGCCGTGCGAGCCGGGCGGGTTCCACATGCTGACGCCGACCGAGTGGAAGGCCTGGCCGCCGTCGAAGAACTGGGCGTAGGGCATGGGCACGTTGTAGATGCTCGACACGTGGTCGATGTTGCGCCAGTAGATCTTCTTCAGACCGGTGCGTGTCTCGTAGCCGTTGCGGCCGGTGCGGACCGGTACGGGGCCGTAGACCAGTTTGTCACCGTCCTGGATCCAGCTCAGCTGGAGCGTGAGGTTCACGCAGGCGATGCGGCCCTTGTTGACGGGGCACTTGCCGTCCTTGTTGGGCTTGTTGCCGACGGCCTTCTGCTTGTTCATGAGGTCCATCACGCCCCAGGTGACAGGACCCGCGTAGCCGGCGTTCGGGGAGATGCCGTGCTTGGTCTGGAAGGCCTGGATGGCCTTGCAGTCGGTGGCGGACTGCTTGCCGTCGACCGGCCGGCCGAGGAACTTCTCGACCTGCTTCTGATACGGGCCGGTCTGGGTCGTGCAGCTCGGGGCCGCCTGCGCCGGAGCGGCGGCGAGCGTGAGCGTGAGCGGTGCGACGAGTCCGCCGGTGATGCCGAGTGCGATGGCGCGCCGTCTGCGTATGTCCCCCATGGCCGGGCCTCTCCCTTGCGTGTTCCTGTGGACTTCTGCCTGGTAGACCCGCGTGCGGGGGTGTCGGTTGTGGTCCGGGCCGGGCTGTGACCAAACGGTGAAATTTGGCCAGGCGCAAGGACGCGGAACTCGCCAGGCGGGAGCGCACGGGATGTGGCGTGGCTCACTCAGCGGGCCGGGTGATCCGAGCGCCTCAGGTGTCGTCCCGGCGCCGGACCGCTGCCTGGAACCCGGTGTTGACCGCGGTGAGACCGCCGTCGACGGTGAGGGTGGTGCCGGTGATCCAGGCCGCGTCGCGGGACGCCAGGAAGGCGACCGCCGCGGCGATGTCCTCGGGTTCGCCGACCCGGCCCAGGGGGTACAGCGCGCGGACCGCGTCGAGGTCCGCGTCCCGTCCCTCCCAGGCGGAGGTGCGCACCGTGCCCGGCACGACCAGGTTGACGCGGACTCCGCGGGCGGCCGCGTGGCCGGCGAGGGTGCGGGTGAGGGAGCCGAGGCCGGCCTTGGCGGCGCTGTAGCCGTGGTTGCCGAAGTCCTGGAGGCCGTTGACGGAGCCGATGTTCACGACGGCCCCGCGGCCGGTGGCGGCGAGGTGGGGGAGGGCTGCGCGGCAGCAGCGGTAGGGGCCGGTCAGGGTGATGTCGAGGTCGCGGGCCCAGGCCTCGTCCGGGCCGTCCTCGAAGAGCGGGGTGTCGGGCGTGCAGGAGGCCGCGCTGTTGACGAGGACGTCGAGCGAGCCGAAGGCCTCGACCGCGTGGGCGACGGCCGCCTCGACGGAGGCTCGGTCGGCGACGTCGCAGGCCAGCGCCTCCACCGTGAGGCCCGGGTTCCGCAGCTTCGACGCGGTTGCCTCGGCCTCGGGTCCGTCCCGGTCGGTCACCAGGACGCGCGCCCCTTCCTGGGCGAACCGGCGAGCGGTGGCGGCGCCGATGCCGCGGGCCGCTCCGGTGATCAGAACTCCGTACCCGGCGAAGCGCGTTGTGTCCGTCGTTGTGTCCGTCATGGACCGCACCGTAGTGCCGGAACGATCATCCGGGCAGGTAGCGTGCGCCCATGTCCGTGTTCATTCAGCAACTCCCCGCGCTCATAGGCGTCGTGATCGGCGCGCTCGGTTCGTATGTCGTGGTCGTGCGGGGCGACCAGGCGAGGTTCCGGCGGGAGCAGGCGGCGCGTTGGGAGGAGCGGCGGCTCGCCGTGTACGGCGACTACGCGCGGTCGGTGAAGAAGGCGGTCACGGTCGCTTACCGGGTCGCCGCCGAACGCCGCATCGGAACGCACCCTCATCCCCTCACCCTCGATGCGGCCCAGCCGTTGCTGGCCGAGGCGAACGACGAGCGGGACCCGTCAGGTGAGGCGCTGATCATGCTGGGTAGCGTCGCCGTGGTGGAGAAGGCGCGGGCGTGGGTCACGACGGCGATGGAGATGGAACGGTTCCTCCGCGACGGCGGTCGGGACCGGGAGGCCTGGCAGGCGCTGCTGGAGCGGCAGCGCGCCGGGCGGGAGGGCTACTACACGGCGGTGCGGGAGGACCTCGGCCTCCCGCCGGGCCACTCCGCGCGCTGGCCGATCCTCGAAGCGGACCCGGTGTCGCCTCAGCGGTAACCGGTCGTGTCCGCCGGCTTCCCCGCGTCCTGGACCTCGACCAGGTACCGCCAGGCGTCGGGGCGGCTGCCGTCGAGGTCGGTGAAGCCGTAGACCTGGGCGAGCTGCCCGCCCGAGAGGGACTCGCCGTTCCAGCGGGCCACGTCGGGGTCGGCGGCGAGGGCGGCGACGGCACGGCCGACATAGCGCGGGGTCTCGGAGATGGCGAAGTGCGGGACGCGGTCGAGGGCGTCGCGCCAGTTGTCCTCCCGCACTCCGAAGGCGTCGAGCATCATCTCCGAGCGCAGCCAGCCCGGGGTCAGCGCGACGGCGGTGGCGCCGCGTGGTCCGAGTTCATGGCCGAGGGAGAAGGCCATGCGCAGGACGGACGCCTTGGCCAGGTCGTAGAAGAAGGAGCTCCGGTAGTGGTCGCGGTTGTACTCCGCGGTGCCGTCGGTCATCTCGACGACCAGTCCGCCGGGGTGGCGCAGGAGGAGGGGCAGGGCGTGGTGGCTGGTGATCGCGTGCGTCTCGACGGCGAGCCGGAGCAACCTGAGCCCCTTGTCGAGGTCGTGCTCCCAGACCGGGCTGTCCCAGGCGAAGAGCTTCTCGCCGCCCCAGACGTCGTTGACCAGGACGTCGAGGCGGCCCTGCTCGTCCGCGATGCGGTCCACGAGGGCGCGGACCTGCGTCGGGTCGAGGTGGTCGGTGGGTACGGCGATGCCGGTGCCGCCCGCTTCTGTGACCAGGTCGGCGGTGTCCTCGATCGTCTCGGGGCGGTCGTACTCCGAGCGCCGGCCGCGTGTGCTGCGTCCGGTCACGTAGACGATGGCGCCGGCGGCCCCGAGCTCCACGGCGATGCCGCGTCCGGCTCCCCGTGTCGCCCCGGCGACCAGTGCGACCTTGTCCTTCAACGGCTGTGACATGTCCGGCCTCCCGACCCTCTGCGAGCGCTGTCGCTCTTGAGGGTGCCGGGTAAGCCGGACATCTTCTGTCGTCTTTTACGGACGGGTGTCGGCTTTTGCGGCAGGGTCACCCGGCCGGGCGCAGCTTCGCGTCGAGGGCGTCATGGGTCGCGTACCGCCTCCACCCATGCGTTCTCGGGCCTCAGTGGCCCCGGTCAAGCCACTCCTGGAGGTGCGGCGCCTCCGCGCCAATCGTGGTCGCGTCGCCATGGCCCGTGAGCACCTTGGTCTCGGGCGGGAGCGTGAGCAGGCGGGTGCGGATCGAGTCGACGATCGTCGGGAAGTGGGAGTAGGAGCGGCCGGTGGCGCCGGGGCCGCCCTGGAAGAGGGTGTCTCCGGTGAAGACGACGCCCAGGCCCGGGTCGTGCAGGCACACCGCGCCCGGCGCGTGGCCCGGGGTGTGCAGGACGGTCAGGTCGGCGCCGGCGGCCTCGATGATCTGCCCGTCCAGGAGATGGGAGTCGGGGTCGCGGTCCGGATGGGTCTGCTTCCACAGCGGCAGGTCGTCGGGGTGGAGCCAGATCGTGGCGCCGGTGCGGTCGGCCAGGGCGGGCGCGGCACCGATGTGGTCATTGTGGGCGTGGGTGCACACGATCGCGGTGAGGCGCCGGTCGCCGACGGCCTCGGCGATGGCGTCGGCGTCGTGGGCGGCGTCGATGACGATCACCTCGTCGTCGTCGCCGACGAGCCACACGTTGTTGTCGACGTCCCAGGTGCCGCCGTCGAGGCTGAACTGGCCCGAGGTGACGAGGCGTTCGATGCGGGCGGCCATCAGAGCATCACCACCGAGCGCAGGACGTCGCCGTGGTGCATGCGCTCGAAGGCCTTCTCCACGTCGGTGAGTTCGATCGTCTCGGTGACGAACGCCCCCAGGTCCAGGCGGCCTTGCAGATGCAGATCGATCAGCATGGGGAAGTCACGGGAGGGCAGGCAGTCGCCGTACCAGGAGGACTTCAGCGCGCCGCCGCGGCCGAAGACGTCCAGCAGGGGCAGTTCGAGTTTCATCTCCGGGGTCGGTACGCCGACCAGGACGACCGTGCCGGCCAGGTCGCGGGCGTAGAATGCCTGCTTGTACGTCTCGGGGCGGCCGACCGCCTCGATCACGATGTCGGCGCCGAAACCGCCGGTCAGCTCGCGGATGGCCTCGACCGGGTCGGCGTCACGGGAGTTGACCGTGTGGGTGGCGCCCATCGAGCGAGCCTTCTCCAGCTTCCGGTCGTCGATGTCCACGGCGATGATCTTCGCGGCGCCGGCCAGGTTCGACCCGGCGATCGCCGCGTCGCCGACCCCGCCGCAGCCGATGACGGCGACCGAGTCGCCGCGGCCCACGTTGCCGGTGTTGATGGCGGCGCCGATCCCGGCCATCACCCCGCAGCCCAGCAGTCCGGCCACCGCCGGGGCGACCGAGGGGTCGACCTTGGTGCACTGTCCCGCCGCGACGAGCGTCTTCTCGGCGAAGGCGCCGATGCCGAGCGCCGGGGAGAGCTCCTGGCCGGTGGCGGCGAGGGTCATCTTCTGTGTGGCGTTGTGCGTGTTGAAGCAGTACCAGGGGCGACCGCGCAGACAGGCGCGACAGTTCCCGCACACCGCACGCCAGTTGAGGATCACGAAGTCACCGGGTTCGACGTCCGTGACGCCGTCGCCGACCGACTCCACCACGCCGGCCGCCTCGTGCCCCAGCAGGAAGGGGAAGTCGTCGCTGATGCCGCCCTGCTTGTAGTGCAGGTCGGTGTGACAGACCCCGCAGGCCTGGATCCGTACGACGGCCTCGCCCGGACCCGGATCGGGCACCACGATCGCCTCCACCCGCACCGGCTCGTCCTTGCCGGCCGCGATCACGCCGCGTACTTCCTGCGCCATGGTGCTTCACCTTCCCTAAGCGGCTCTCCGTCCACTGTCGACCCTAGTTGTGACTGATCGGTAAAGGCACGCGGGGAAGCCCTTCAGGTCAGCTTCCAGCCACGTCGAAAAATACCCCCGGGGGTACCTTTGCTATCGTGGTCGCATACCCCCGGGGGTAATCCATCCGGGGTTTCGCGAGGAGAGGAGTACTGCCGTGTACTTCGTCGACACCATCGAGGTGCCGGGACTCGGCAACCGCAGCTATCTGGCGGGCGGTGCGCACTGCGCCGTGGTGGTCGATCCGCCCAGGGACATCGACCGGGTGATCGCGGCCGCCGCTCGGCGGGGCGTGCGTATCACCCATGTCGCCGAGACCCATGTCCACAACGACTACGTGACCGGCGGACTGGAGCTGGCCCGGATCACCGGCGCCGCGTACCTGGTGCCGGCCGCGGCGCGGGTCGGGTACGACCGGGTGCCGGTCGCCGACGGGGACCGTACGGACATCGCGGACGGCCTGGTGCTGCGCGCCCTGGCCACTCCCGGGCACACCCCGCACCACACCTCGTACGTGCTGGAGGAGTCCGGGCGCGCGGTGGCCGTCTTCACCGGCGGTTCGCTGCTGATCGGCACGGTGGGACGGCCCGACCTCGTCGAGCCGCGGCTGACGGGGCGGCTGGCGCGGGCGCAGTACGACTCCGCGCACCGGCTGGCCGCCGAGTTGCCGGACGAGACGGCGGTGCTGCCGACGCACGGCTTCGGCAGCTTCTGCTCCGCCGCGCAGGGGGCCGACGGGACCGCGACGACCATCGGGCGGGAGCGTGCCGTCAACGACGCCCTGGTGAAGGACGTGGACGCGTTCGTCGCGGACCTGCTCGCCGGGCTGGACGACGTCCCGGCGTACTACGCGCACATGGGTCCGGCGAACGCGGCCGGTCCGGCGCCGGTGGACCTGACCCCGCCGCGCACGGCCGACGCCGAGGAGATCGCGGCGCGGCTGGCCGCCGGGGAGTGGGTGGTGGATCTGCGCAACCGGGTCGCGTTCGCCGAGGGGCATGTCGCCGGGTCGCTCAACTTCGAGGCGGAGGGGCAGCTCGCCACGTATCTGGCCTGGCTGCTGCCGTGGGGCAAGCCGGTCACGCTGCTCGCCGAGAGCCCGGCCCAACTGGCCGATGCCCAGCGGGAACTCGTCCGGGTCGGCATCGACCGGCCGACCTCCGCGGCGACCGGCTCCCCCGCCGACTGGACCCGGCAGGGCGAGCGGCCGCGCTCCTTCGCTCGCGGCTCCTTCGCCGACCTGGCCACGCAGGACGACGTGGTGGTCCTGGACGTACGGCGCGATGCCGAGCGCGAGGCCGGTCACATCAGGGGCTCGGTGCACATTCCGCTGCACCGGCTGCGCGACCGTTTCACTGAGATACCCGACGGCACGGTGTGGGTGCACTGCGCCGGCGGTATGCGCGCCGCCATCGCCGCCTCGCTGCTCGACGCGGCGGGACGCGACGTCGTCGCCGTCGACGACGGGTTCGCGGCGGCGCGCGGCGCCGGGCTCCCCATGGCCCGCATCACCCCGGACGAGGCTCTTGAGCGGGCGGGCGCGGACGCCGTCCTCGTGGATGTGCGCGAGCCCGACGAATGGGCCACGGGACATGCGCCGGGCGCGGTCCTCGCGCCGCTGTCGGCCCTGACCTCCGGTGAGCTGCTTCCGCCCGCCGCGCAGGGCCGCCCGGTCGTCGCGATCTGCCGCTCGGGGAAGCGCTCCCGGGAGGCCACGGCGCTGCTCGCGGCGCGCGGCACCGATGCCGTGGACGTCATCGGTGGCATGGGGGCCTGGGTCGAGGCAGGGCTTCCCGTGGTGGCCGAGCCGGGGACGGGCAACTGCGGCCGGACCCGGTGAGCGTCCTGGTTCTCGGTCTGCTCGCCGGTGCCGTCACCGGGCTCGCGCTCGGGGCGTTGGGAGGTGGGGGCAGTGTGCTGGCCGTGCCCGCGTTGATGTATCTGCTGGGCTTCACTCCGGCCGCGGCGGCCACCGCGAGTCTGGTCGTCGTCGCCGTCACCTCCGTCACCGCGCTGGGCACGCATGCCCGCGACGGCACCGTGCGCTGGCGTGCCGGGGCGCTCTTCGCTGCGGCGGGCCTGGTGCCCGCGGCGGTCGGCGGGGCGGTCTCCGGGCGGCTGCCCGGCGGGCTGCTCACCGGGGCGTTCGCGCTGGTCGCCGCTGTCGCCGCGCTGCGCATGCTCCGGCCGTCGACCGCGGTACGGCACGACGACGTGCCGGTGCGTGCCGGCCGGGTCGCTCAGGCCGGCGCGGGGCTCGGTGCGGTGACCGGGGTGCTCGGGGTGGGCGGCGGCTTCCTCGCCGTACCGGCGCTGGTGAACGTGGTGGGGCTGCGCATGCGGGCCGCCGTGGGCACGAGCCTGCTGGTGATCACCGTCAACTCACTGGTCGCGCTGGCGGCCCGGGCGGGATCGGCCGAACCCGTCGACTGGGCCGCCGTCGCGCCGTTCGCCGCGGCCGCGGTGCTCGGCGCCTGGGACGGCAAGCGGCTCGCCGGGAAGGTCTCCGGAGGCACACTGCGGCGGATCTTCGCCTACGTGCTGCTGGCGGTGGCCCTGTTCATGCTGGCCGACGCCGTCGTATGACGCCTGTGCCCGTGACGGCTACGCCAGCGACAGGAACAGTTTCTCCAGCCGCGCCTTCATCTGCTCCGTCGTCTCGCCGCCCTGCTCGCCCTTGGCGGCGTCGGTGAGGCACTGCTGCAACCCGGTCGCGATGATCGCGAAGCCGGCCCGGTCCAGGGCCCGGGAGGCGGCGGCGAGCTGAGTGACGACGTCCTCACAGTCGCGGCCCTCCTCGATCATCTTGATCACTCCGGAGATCTGCCCCTGTGCCCGGCGCAGCCGGTTCAGCACCGACTTGAGGTCATCGCCCTCGAACTGCAGCTCCACGATCACTCCTCTACATACCCTTGGGGGTATGTTACCTCCTCCCCCGAAAGGATCTCACTTCCCGTGAACCCGCAGCTCAACCCCCTCACCATCACGCCCGACGAGGCCCGCACCCGACTGCCCGACCTGACCGTCATCGACGTGCGCACGCCGGGCGAGTACGCCGCCGGGCATCTGCCCGAGGCCCTCAACCTCCCCTTGGACCGGCTCGACGCAGCCCTGCCCGCGCTCCGGCGCCTTCCCGGCGAGCTGCTGGTCGTCTGCGCGTCCGGCGCCCGCTCGGAGAACGCGTGCCGCGTCCTCGCCGGGCACGGCATACGGGCGCTGACCCTGACGGGCGGCACCCAGGGCTGGGCCGGGCGCGGGCACGAACTGCGCCGGCCGGCGTCGGGCACCCGCGCCACGTGGGCCATGGAGCGCCAGGTCCGCTTCACCGCGGGCACGGTCGTCCTGGCCGGTCTCGCCCTCGGACTCCTGCACCCGGCCTGGCAGTTGCTCTCCGCAGGGGTCGCGGGCGGCCTGGTGTTCTCGGCCGTCACCGACACCTGCGGCATGGCCGCACTGCTGTCGAAACTGCCGTACAACCGCCCGCGCCCCGCCGACCTGGAGGCGACCCTCGCCGCCCTGGCTCAGCGGGGGCGGCCCGCGGTCACCTGAGGAAGCCCCGGATTGCCCGGGCGAGGGCGGCCTCGTCCAGACCGTCCGCGCCGCCCAGGGCGAGCAGCCGGTGCGGTACGTGGACGAGCGTCTCGGCGACGTACCGGGCCGACAGACCCGGTTGCCCGGGCTCGACGAGCACCACGTCGGCATGGTCGGCGGCCAGGACGGCCGTACGCAGACCGACCTCGTCGAAGGGCCGGACGGTGACCGCGTAGAGCACGGTCAGGTCGAGCCCGGCCGTGGCACGCAGGACGGGGTCGAGGGTGGCGCCGACCGCGGCGACGACTCCGTCGAGCCCTTCACGGACCAGCTCGAAGCCCTCGGTCACGCCGCGCGGTTCGGCGTTGGACATGCCGGACAGGTGCACATACGCCCGTTCGCCGCGGCGTACGGCGTGCTCGATCGCGCGGCGCACCTCGACGGGGTGGCCGGGGGCGTGCACGGTCCAGCCGGGGTCGGTGGCGAACCGGGCCAGCTCCTCGACCGCGCCGTACCCGACGAGGACGGCGCCGGGTGCCGCGGGCGCGTGACCACGGGGGTCGGGAAGGGCTTCGGCTGCGGCCAGCAGCATGTCGGCGTTCATCGGGGATCCTCCTGGGAGCGGGTTCATTACGGCACGTCAGGAATTCGTCAAGAAACCTTCTGACGCTCCCTCACAAGGGCATTGATTGCCCGGAGTTACCCGCTCCATCGCCACATGATTGAAGCTTTAACAGGACCACAGGAATATGGTCGTCTCTTTGCCTGATCCGGGCGCACCTCTGGGTGAGCACGTGCGGCTCGGGTGCGTAGCTTGAAAGTCGTTCTTTCCGGCACACCGAGCGGAAGGGGAGTCCCGCCATGGCCGAAAAGGAAACACCTCCCGTGGATCGGCCGTCCGTCCATCTGATCGCGGGGCCGACCGGGGTCGGCAAGAGCGCGGCGGCCACCGGGCTGGCCCGGGCGACCGGCGCCCCGATCGTCGTCGCGGACCGTCTGCAGTGCTTCACCGACCTGGCGACCACCAGCGCCCGCGCCGGGGCCGACGTACCGGGCGTGTCCCGGCACTGGCTCGGCGACCGGACCTTCGCCGACGGCGACCTGCCCGCGGCCGAGGCGACGGACGCGCTGATCGCGCTGGTGGAGCGGCTCGCCTCCGGGCACCCGCTCGTGATCGTCGAGGGTGGCTCGATCTCGCTGCTGCGGGAGCTGTGCGAGCGCCGGGCGGACCTGACCTGGCGGCTGACGGTCCGTCTCCTCCCCCTGCCGGCCCGCGACGAGTACCTCGCCAACCTGACCCGCCGGGCCCACGAGATGCTCACGCCCGGCGCCTGCGGCCCCGGCCTCCTCCAGGAACTGGCCACGCTCTGGTGCGATCCCCGCCGACGGTTGCTCGCGGCCTCCGTGAACGGATTCGAGGCCGTCCTCGAATGCTGCGCGAAATACTCACTCGACGTGGAGAGCATCGGCGAACAGGACATCCCCGAGCGTGTCCTGAACCGTATCGCCGAGCTCATCGCCGAACGGCACGCGGAGCACGGTTCCCTCCAGTATCGGGTGTTCGGAGAAATCTTCGAAGGCCTGCTGACGGAATCGGATTTCGGCCTCGGCGTGCTGGAGCGTGCAGCATGAATGCAACTCCGGATGTGAAGGAGGCGGCCGTCGATTTCGGCCACATCGTCGACTCGCGTCCGCTCGGCGTCGTCACCGCGCCGTCCGCCGCCGCCGTACAGGAACTCCTCTGCTTCGCCGGTCCGCACGGGTTGCCAGTCGCCGCCCGCGGCGGCGGACAGGCGCTGTACGGACAGGGGCAGGCGCACGGCGGCTACGTCGTCGACACGGCCGCACTGAACGAGGTGCGCTGCGCACCGCGGGAGCGGACGCTGACCGCCGGGGCCGGCGCGTCGTGGCGCGATGTCGTACGGTCCGCGCTCGCCGAGGGACTCACGCCCCCGGTGCTGCCCGACCACCTCGGCGGCAGTGTCGGCGGGGTGCTGAGCACCGGCGGCTTCGGCGGCTCCAGCCACCGGCACGGTCTGGTCGCCGACCAGGTGCGGGAGGTGGAGGTCGTCACGGGCTCCGGCGAGCATCTGACCTGCTCGCCCGACCGGCATCCGGAACTGTTCCGTGCCGTCCCGGCGGGGCTCGGCCAGTGCGCGCTCATCGTCGGCGCCACCCTCGCCCTGGTGCCCGCCCCGACCCATGTGCGCCGTTACCGCCTTTACCACGATTCCCCCGGCACCTACGTCACCGACCAGCGGCGACTGGCCCGCGACGCCCGCTTCAGCCATGTCACGGGGCAGGCGCGTCCGGCGCTCGGCGGCGGCTGGCAGTACATGATCGAGGCGGTGGCGCCGTACGCCGACCAACCGTGCTTCCGTCAACCGCCTGCCGACGACGAGCTGTTGATCGGCGACCTGGACCACGACCGCGACACCGAGGAGATCGCCGACCTGTCGTACGCGGAGTACCTGCACCGCCTCGACCGCGACGAGCGTCTCCTGCGCGCCACAGGCGAGTGGGACCGCCCGCACCCGTGGCTCACGCTGCTGCTCCCCGAGGAGGCCGTGGCCTCCTTCGTCCCGGCCCTGCTGGGCGAGGACGCCCAGCGCGGCCTGCGCACCTGCGGCACGGTCCAACTCCGCCCCTTGACCGGCCGGACCCTGCACGCCCCGCTGCTGCGCAGGCCCGCCGGCGAACTCCTGTGCCTGCTCTCCCTGATGCGCACGGCACCACCCGACCGGCCGGACGTCGTACGTCGCCTGGTGGCGGCCAACCGGGCGCTGTACGAGCGGGCCAGGACCGTCGGCGGGGTCCTCCACCCGGTCGCCGCGCTGCCGATGACGCCCTCCGACTGGCGCTCCCACTTCGGCTCGGACTGGCCCGAACTCGTCCGCGCCAAGGACCGGTACGACCCGCACCACATCCTGACCAGGGGGTACGGGCTGTGGGCGTGACCACGGGCACTGCTGCCACCACCGTGGCGGCCGTGACGGTCTTCTGCGGCGCCTCGCCCGGCCGCCTCCCCGGCCATCTGCGCACCGCCGCCGCACTCGGGCGGGCCCTGGCCGGCGCGGGCCTTCGACTCGTCTACGGCGGTGCCCGCACCGGTCTCATGGGCGCGGTCGCGGACGCGGCGCTGGCGGCCGGGGGCGCGGTGACCGGGGTCGTACCACGGGTGCTGCTGCCGTACGAGATCACCCACGCCGGGCTCACCGAGCTGGAAGTCGTCGCGGACATGCACGAGCGGAAGGCGCGGATGGCCGAGCTGGGCAACGCCTTCGTGGCGCTGCCGGGCGGTCTGGGCACGGCCGAGGAACTGTTCGAGGTGCTGTCGTGGGCGC
This sequence comes from Streptomyces sp. cf386, assembly GCF_900103585.1. Classification (GTDB taxonomy): domain Bacteria; phylum Actinomycetota; class Actinomycetes; order Streptomycetales; family Streptomycetaceae; genus Streptomyces. The sequence goes on along the minus strand of NZ_FNHV01000013.1, from coordinate 19,405 downwards.
AGTTGGGCCTTCACCGCAAGCCGTGTCTGCTCCTCGACCCCTCCGGTTTCTACCGTCCGCTGCTGTCCTTCCTGACGCACGCGCGCGACGAGGGCTTCCTGCGTCCCGGTGATCTGGAGCGGCTGCTCGTCTGCGCGTCGGCGGATGAGGTACCGGCCCGGTTGGCAGGCAGGGAAACCGAGGAGCCCCGCGGGGTGGTGCCGACGTAGCCTGAACGCTCCGTCCCACTCCGAAGGAGCGCCGTGAGCACCGACCGGACAGCGACCGACCAGCCCACGTGGCGGCTGCTCCTCAGCTATGTACGGCCGCACCGATGGGCCCTGCTGGTGGGCGCCGTACTGTCCCTGGTCACGGGGGCCACGGGGCTTCTCCTTCCGCTGGTGGCACGGGAGTTGATCGACGACCTGTCCCACGACCGGGCCATCACCGGGGCGTTGCTGATCATGTCCGGGCTGGTCGTGGCCAACGCGGCGCTGGGCGCGCTGGGCTCGTACGTGCTGCGGCGCACCGCCGAGTCGGTGGTGCTCGGCGCGCGGCGCGCCCTGTCGTCGTATCTGCTGCGGCTGCGCATCACCGCCGTGGACCGCAGTGAGCCGGGCGATCTGATGGCCCGCATCACCTCGGACACGACGTTGCTGCGCGAGGTCACCACCGACTCCCTCGTCGGACTCGGCACGGGCGGGCTCACGCTGGTGGCGACCGTGGCGATGATGGGTCTGGTGGACCCGGTGCTGCTGCTGGTCACGCTCGCCGTGATCCTGGGCGCCGGCACGATCCTCGGCGTGATCGTGCCGCGCATCAACCGGGCCAGCCGGCAGGCTCAGGACGCGGTCGGTGTGATGGGGGCCTCGCTGGAGCGGATACTCGGCGCGCTGCGCACGGTGAAGGCGTCCGGGGCCGAGCACCGGGAGGAACGGACCCTGCACGAGGCCGCCGAGGAGTCGTGGCGGCAGAGCGTGCGGGCCGCCAAGTGGTCGGCCGCGGCGGGCAACACGGCCGGGCTCGCCATGCAGATCGCGTTCATCACGGTGCTCGCCGTGGGCGGGGCGCGGGTGGCGACCGGGGCGACGGACGTCGGCACCCTGGTCGCCTTTCTGCTGTACGTCTTCTATCTGATGTCGCCGATCCAGCAGGTCGTCGGCGCGATCACCCAGTACCAGACGGGTTCGGCGGCGCTCGCCCGGATCCAGGAGGCGCTGCGGCTGCCCGCCGAACCGCCCGCAGCGCCCGCGCCGTTGCCCGCCGCCGAGGCGGAACCCGCGGCACTGGCCTTCGAGGACGTCCGCTTCCGCTACGCCGACGACCTGCCGTACGTCCACCACGGGGTGACATTCGCGGTGCCCGCGCAGGGCATGACGGCGTTCGTCGGCCCGTCCGGCGCGGGCAAGACCACCGTCTTCTCGCTCATCGAGCGGTTCTACGACCCCGAGGCCGGGACCATCACCGTCGACGGGCGGGATCTGGCGGACTGGGAGTTGCCCCAACTGCGGTCCGCCATCGGCTATGTGGAGCAGGACGCCCCGGTCCTGTCGGGTTCGCTGCGGGACAACCTGCTGCTCGGCAATCCCGACGCGGACGACGACGCCCTCACACGCGTACTGAAGACCACCCGCCTCGACGGCCTGGTCTCCCGGCTGCCCGGCGGCCTCGACACGCTCGTCGGACACCGCGGCACCAAGCTGTCCGGCGGGGAGCGGCAGCGCGTCGCCATCGCCCGCGCCCTGCTGCGCCGACCCCGGCTGCTGCTGCTCGACGAGGCGACCTCGCAGTTGGACGCGGTGAACGAGGCGGCGCTGCGCGACACCGTCGCCGATGTCGCACGTACGACCACGGTGCTGGTCGTCGCGCACCGGCTGTCGACGGTGACGATGGCCGATCGGATCGTGGTGATGGACGCCGGCCGGGTGCGCGCGGTGGGCACGCATCGCGAACTCGTCGCGGAGGACCCGCTCTACGCGGAGCTGGCGGCGACGCAGTTCCTGGCGACCGCCGGGTGACGTCAACTCCCGTACCGGAGGCGGCTCAGCCCTCCAGCCTGCGCAGCCGCTCCGCGTCGCAGGTACGGGGGCAGGTGGCGCACGCCTCGTCCGGGCGGATCGTGTAGTACATGCAGCAGCCCGCGCGGGTGCGGGTCGGGTGCTGTCGTCCGTCACGGGTTGTCAGGTAGCGGAAGTCGGCGCCGCCGGGGTACGGGGCGACGCCACTCGGCAGCAGTTCGGTGGCCGCCCTTACCGCGTCGCCCTCGCGGCCGAGGATCCGGCCCAGGTACCAGATGCCGGAGACGAGGTCGTCGGAGACCATGCCCCACAGGGCGCGGGGGCCACGCCGTACGAGAGGGCCGATGGCTGCCAGGAGCGGCGCCATGTGGTCGGCGACCGCCCTCCTCAACTCTGTGCGCAACGCCTCTTCGTGAGGGACCGTCAGTGCGCCGGGAAGTTCGGCCGTCGAGTCGTCGGGGAGGCAGGCGAAGTCGGTCCCGGGGGTGAGGGTGAACATGGCCGAGGCGAGGTCCAGGCGTAGATCCTCGGGCCGGATACGCGGCACCCGCTGCTCCAGGTACCAGGGTCCACTCATGAGCAGGGCGACCGACCACGCGTAGTCGTGCAGGGCGCGCGAGGCGGCCACGTCGCGGCGCGGGGCGACCGTGTAGCGATCCTGGATGCGGGCCGCCTCGGCATCGACGAACGCCTCCAGGACGGCCGGTTCGGACGCCAACTCGGCCGCCGTCACGCCCGTCCGCCCGGCGTCCGATCCCGGCTCCGCGACCCGTACGGACAGGACGTCACAGAGGTCGGCCAGCCGGCGGTAGCCGTCACCGAGCGTGCGCTGCGGCAGGGCACCGGTCGGCGGGGGCGTCAGGGCCAGGGACATCGGTGCTCCAGTGCGGGATTTGCAAATACCAGTGAGGTAAGGCTTACCTTACACACGTCACCGCTGCACAACTGCATGATCACACCCCGAACGCGATCTTCTATTGCGAACGTCACAGAGATCACACAGCAGTTGAAATCTAAAGCAAGGCTAACCTAATCTCACGGCTTGTGACTGCGACCCAACAGGGCGCACCCCCCACAGGTGTGCCCTTCCGTGCCCTGAGGCACATTCCGCTCTTCCTCACCGGCATCACCGCCCTCGCCCTCTGCACCGCCCTGAGCCTCGCCCTCGGCGCCCGTTCGGTGCCCCTGTCCACGGTGGCCGACGCCCTGTTCGGCGACGCCCACGGACGGGACGCGCTCGTGGTGACCGGGCTGCGGCTGCCGCGTACCGTCATCGGCCTGGCGGTCGGGGCCGCGCTCGGGGTCGCCGGGGCCGTCGCGCAGGGCATCACCCGCAATCCGCTCGCCTCACCGACAACGCTCGGCATCAACGCGGGCGCGGGGTTCGCGGTCGTCGTCGCCATCTTCGCGCTGAAGCTCAACAGCCCCGCCCAGTACGTGTGGTTCGCGTTCGCCGGGGCGGCCGGCGCCGCCCTGTTCGCACAGGCCCTGGCCCGTCGCGCCGGGGACATCGACGCCGTACGACTGGCGTTGGGCGGCACCGTCCTCCAACTGGTGCTGCTGTCCTGGACGTCGGCGGTGATGCTGATGAACCAGCGCACCCTGGACGAGGCCCGCTTCTGGCTGGCCGGGTCGCTCTCCGGCCGCACCCTCGACGTCCTGTGGCCGGTGCTGCCGACCCTGCTGCTCGGCCTGGTGGTCGCGCTGGCCGTCTCCCCCGCCCTCAACGCCCTTGCCCTGGGCGACGATTCGGCCCAGGCGCTCGGTGTTCCGGTGGCCCGGATCCGGCTGGCCGGCGGCATCGCGGTCGTCCTGCTCGCCGGGTCGGCGGTGGCGGTGGCCGGTCCGGTCGCCTTCATCGGGCTCGCCGCACCCCATCTCGTACGGCCGCTGCTGGGCGGCGACCACCGGCTGCTGGTGCCCGGCTGCCTGATCGCGGGTCCGCTGCTGCTGCTCGCGGCCGACGTGCTCGGCCGGATGGTCATCCGCCCCTCGGAGCTGGAGGTCGGCATCGTCACCGCGTTCCTCGGCGCGCCGCTGCTGGCGCTGCTGGCGCGAAGGGCGGCCCGATGAACAGCACCACGAAAGGTGGCTCGATGAGCACCGCCAAGGGTGGTTCGACGAGCGTCACGACCGTCCCCGTCTGGTCGAAGTCCATGGCCCGTGCCCGGGTCCGGCGCCGTGTGCTGGTGTTCGCCGTCGCCGGTCTCCTCGCCCTCTTCGCCCTGCTCACCGTCTCCCTGACGACGGGTGAGATCCCGATGCCCGCCGGCAACGCCCTGCGCGCGCTGGTCGGCTTCGGGGATCCCGGGGACGTGCTGGTGGTGCAGCAGTTCCGGGCGCCGCGGTCGGTGGCGGCGATCGTCGCCGGTGCCGGGCTCGGCGCGGCCGGCTGTGTGCTGCAGCGGCTGTTCCGCAATCCGCTGGCCTCCCCGGACGTCATGGGCATCACGGGCGGCGCCTCGCTGGGCGCGGTGGCCTTGATCGCCGCCGGGGCGTCGCAGTCGCTGATCCCGGTCGGTGCCCTCGGCGGCGGGCTGCTCGCGGCGCTGCTGCTGGGCGTGTTCGCCTGGGGCTCGGGCCTCGCGGTCACCCGGCTGGTGCTCACCGGGCTCGCCGTGCAGGCCGCTCTCGCCGCCGCGGTGAATCTGATGATCGTGCGCTTCCCGGCCGAGCTCGCCGGCTCCGCGCTCCAGTGGGTCACCGGCTCGGTGTACGGGCGGACCTGGGCGGAGGTGTGGGGTGCGGGCGGCGCCATGGTGCTGGTGCTCGCCGCCGCACTGGTGATGAACCGTCAGTTGGCCGTCCTCGACCTCGGGGACGACTCGGCGGGCGCGCTCGGTCTGCGCACCTCCCGCGCACGCCTCCAACTGCTCGTCGTCGCCGTCGGGCTGGCGTCGCTGGCCGCCGCGCTGGCCGGCCCGGTGACGTTCGTCGCGCTCGCCGTGCCGCACATCGTGCGGTTCGTCACCGGGCCGCCGACCGCCGCCTCCCTGGCCCTCGCCGGACTCACCGGTGCCGTCCTACTGCTCGCCTCCGACCTGGTCGTACAGCACCTGCTGCCGATCGAGGGCCTGCCGGTCGGCGCGGTCACCGCCACGCTCGGAGCGCCCTGGCTGCTGGTGCTGATGCTCCGCCAGAGCTCGCCCGTCCAGAGGAGCCGCACATGACAGGCGCCCCGGACGAGCGCACCGCCGGCCTACAGGAACCCCACCGCCCCACCACCGGCCCCCAGGCCTCGCACCTGTCCCCCACCGGCCCCCAGGAGCCGCAGATGCCCGCCACCGCCAACCAGCTCTCCACCCAGGGCCTCGACCTGCGCTACGGCGACCGACTGGTGGTCGGCGGCCTCGATCTGACGCTGCCCGGCGGTGCCGTCACCGCCATCGTCGGCCCCAACGCCTGTGGGAAGTCGACCCTGTTGCGAGGCCTGAGCCGACTGCTCGCCCCGGCCGCCGGCACCGTCACGCTCGACGGCTCCGACATCCACCGGATGTCCGCGCGGACGCTGGCCCTGCGCATGGGCCTGCTGCCGCAGCAGCCGGTCACCCCGGAGGCGATCACCGTCGAAGCGCTCGTCCGTCTCGGGCGGTACCCGCATCAGCGGCTGCTGAGCCCCTGGTCCGCCGCCGACCAGAAGGCCGTCGAGGAGGCCCTGGAGCGCACCGGCACGACGGCCCTGCGCGACCAACCCGTGGACCGGCTCTCCGGCGGGCAGCGGCAACGGGCCTGGATCGCGCTGGCGTTGGCGCAGGACACCGAGTTGCTGCTGCTCGACGAGCCCACCACCTTCCTCGACCTCCGGCACCAGCTCGACGTCCTCGACCTGGTCGCCGCCCTGCACGCCGAGGCGGGCCGCACCGTGGTGATGGTCCTGCACGACCTCGGACAGGCCGCCCGCTACGCGGACCACATGGTGGTCCTCAAGGACGGCCGCCTCGCCGCCGCCGGCGCCCCGGCCGACGTCCTCGACGCGGAGCTGGTCAAGTCCGTGTTCGACGTGGACTGCCGGGTGATTCCCGACCCCGAGACCGGCACCCCGCTGGTCGTCCCCAAGAGCAGCGCGGTACGGCACTCGGCCGTGTCCGGCTGATCAACCACTAACAGAAAGTCCCCATGCTCATGCGCTCTCCCCTGCGCGGAATCGGCCGGCTCCTCGCCGTGCTGCTCTCCGTCCTGCTCGGTACGGCCGTGCTGGCCGCCTGCGGCAGCGACAGCTCCTCCGACGAGGCCGACACGGCGAAGGCCTCCGGCGCCTCGTCGGCCGCCTTCCCCCGCACCCTGAAGACCGTGATGGGCGACGTCAAGATCCCGTCCCAGCCGAAGCGGGTCGTCGTCCTCGACACCGGTGAGCTGGACGACGTCACCCTGCTCGGCATCGACCCGGTCGGCGCGGTCGCCCCGCACTTCAAGACTTCGGGCGGGTTCCCGACGTACCTGGACGGTGAGTTGAAGGACACCGTCGACGTCGGCCCGCTCCTGGAGCCGAACCTGGAGAAGATCGCCTCTCTCAAGCCCGACCTGATCCTGTCCTCCAAGGTCCGCCACGAGAAGGTCTACGACAAGCTCAGCGCGATCGCCCCGACCGTGTTCACCGAGACCACCGGCGGTGTCTGGAAGGAGAACCTCAAGGTCCACGCCGAGGCGCTGGGCCTGGAGAAGGAGGCCGCGGCCAAGCTGAAGGATTACGAGACGCAGGCCAAGGCGCTCGGCGCGGCCATCAAGAAGAAGGACGGCGGCACCATGCCGACCGCGTCCGTGGTCCGCTTCATCGCCGGTCCGACCCGTCTGTACCAGTCCAACTCCTACAGCGGTGTCGTCCTGGACGACATCGGATTCCAGCGCCCGAAGTCGCAGGTCTCCAGCGACCCCGAGGTCACGATGAAGGACGTCAGCCCCGAGGAGATCGACCAAGCCGACGCCGACCTGATCTTCGTGACCGCCGCCGACGCCGAGGACAAGACGCAGAAGGCGCAGGTCGTCTCCAACCCGGTGTGGAAGAGCCTCCCGGCCGTCAAGGACGGCAAGGTCTTCGAGGTCCCGGACGAGACCTGGATGTCCGGCATCGGCGTTCAGGCCGCCGAGGAGATGCTCAAGGACGTGGCGAAGGCAACCGGCGTCGGGCTCCCGGCGAAGTAACCACCGCTGTTCCGGGGCGGGCCACGCCTCTTCGACGCGTGGCCCGCCCCAACCCCCCACCCGCTAGCGGAAGTTGTTGCTCTGCCATGCGCCTGTACCTGCTCGCCCTCAACCCGACCGACTCCGTCACCGAGGGCTTTCTGCCCGCCGCCGCCCGTCTCGGCCTGGACGTCACCGTCCTCACCGACCAGCCCGACGCCCACCGCCGCGCCTACCCGGAGATCGAGGTCCTGGAGTGCGACGTCCGTGACCACCGGGCCGTGATCACCCGGATCTCCACGCACCACCGCCCCGACGCCGTCTTCACCAACAGCGACCACCTCCAGACCCAGGCCGCCCTGGCCGCCGCCTACTTCGACCTCCCCGGCAAGGACTGGCGGGCCACCCTGCGCTGCAAGGACAAGGCCGAGATGCGCCGCCGCCTCGCCTCGGCCGGCCTCGACACGGTCCGGTCGGCAGAGCTGACCGAACCGGTCGCTCCCGACGACACGCCGTACCCCTGTGTGGTCAAGCCGCGCGAGGGCGTGGCCAGCGAGGACGTCGTCCTCGTCCACGGCCCGGAGGAGTTGGTGACGCACACCAAGGCGATCCTCGACCGCCGCCCGGGCACCGTCCTGGTCGTCGAGGAGTACCTCCCCGGCGACCTGTTCACCCTGGAGACCCTCGGCGACGGGCACACCCGCCATGTGCTGGGCGGCTTCCACACCGAGCTGTCGCCACCGCCGTACTTCATCGAGGAACGCCTCACCTTCGTCCCCGCCCACCCCGAGCCGGTCGTCGCGCAGGTCCTGGCGCAACTGGACGCGCTGGGTGTCGGGTTCGGTGCCTGTCACACCGAGTTCGTGGTGCACGAGGGGCGGGCGCGTGTCATCGAGGTCAACTACCGGGCCATCGGGGACCAGTGCGACCTGCTGCTGGCCCGGCTGCTCGGCATCCCGCTCTTCGAGCACATCCTGCGCACCCACCTCGGCGAGCCGCTCCCGGCCGGCCTGGGCGCCCGCCGCGACGGCGCGGCCCGCCTGGAGTACCCGTGCGCCGACCGGGCCGGTGTCCTGGTGGGCGCCCCCGAGGCCACAGACCTCGACGTAGACGGTGTGCGTCTGACGTACCGTCCGCTGCGCTCGGTCGGCGAGCGGCACGAGCTGTACATGACCAACCGGGACTACCTCGGCGTCCTGCGGGCCACCGGCACGGATCAGCCGACGGTCGACCGGGCGGTGGCGGACTTCCTGGCCGAGCGGCACTGGGAGATCCAGCCGTGACCGCCGCGACCGCCCCGACCACGCCGGACACCTGTGAGGCGGAACTGCTCACCCGCGTGCTGAGCGCCCTGCTGCGCGAGGACGTGGTCGGGCTGCGCACGCGCGGCGCACTCCTGCACTGGGCGGACGGTGACTGGCTGAGGCTTCCCACACCCGAGGGCGACGCCCTGCTGCTGCCCGTCGAGGAGGACGGCTACCAGTGCGCGTACGCCGCCCGGCTGCCGCTCCTGATGCGCGAGGCGGACGGCGCCGAGCTGACGTCGTACGACGCCGTGCTCGGCGCCCTGCGTGAACTCGCCGAGCCCGTCGACCGGGGCGGCTTCGACGCCTTCGCCGAGGAGTGCCGGCAGACGCTGGCCACGACACGGCTGCACGCGGCGACGCGGACGGAGGTGCTGGCGCGGCTCGAACCCGGGGCCGGCGTCGGCGGAAGTCTGGTGTACGACACGCTCGCCGCCCGCCTCGACCATCCCGTCTACCCGACCGCGCGCGGGCGCTCCGGGCTGTCGGAGGAGCAACTGCGCGCGTATGCCCCGGAGTTCCACCCTCGTTTCGCGCTGCGGTGGATCGCCCTCCCCCGGGAGGCGGTCACCCAGACCGGCGCGCTCCCCGGCAGCTGGCCCACGCCGACGACGCTCGGTCTGCCCGAGGTGCAGGAGACTCATTTCGCCCTGCCCGTACACCCGTTGACCGTCGAAGCCCTGTCGGACGCGCGCCTCCCGGACGGCGCGGTGCTCGCCGACCGTGCCCACCTCGATGTCGTCCCGACCCTGTCGATGCGCACCGTCGCCACGGTCGCGGATCCGTCGCTGCACCTCAAACTCCCGCTGGCGACAGCCACGTTGGGCCTGCGCAACAAGCGGACCGTCAAGCCCGGCACGCTGGTCGACGGCGCGGTGGGGCAGCGGCTGCTGGAGGCGGTGATCGCCCGTGAGCCCCGTTTCCGGGACACGATCCTGCACGCGGACGAGACGACGTACGCACATGCCGGTCATGAGCTGCTGGCGGTCCTGTGCCGCCGCTACCCTGCCGGGCTCGACGACTCGACGGTGGTTCCGCTGGCGGCCCTCCTCGCGGAGGCACCCGACGGACGGCCGGTCGTCGATCACCTCGCCGACCGCTTCTACGGCGGCGATCCGCTCGCCCTGCTGGACGCCCTCCTGACGCTGCTGTTCGACTGGCAGACCACGCTGTTCGGGTACGGCATCGCGCTGGAGTCGCACCAGCAGAACGTCTCGGTGGTGCTGCGGCCGGGCGGCGGGTTGCGGCTGCTGTTCAAGGACAACGACGGGCCGCGCATCAACTCCGAGCGGCTGAACGCCGTACTCCCCGGGCCCTGGGACTTCGACGACGCGCGGATCTTCGGTACGGACGACGCGCCCGTGGCCGACGTGTTCGCGACCATCACCGTCCATCTGTGTGCGGGGTCCTACGCGTTCGGGCTGCCCCAGCATCGCGAGGCGCTGCTGGATCTCGTACGCACCCGGCTGACGGAGGCCGTGGACCGGCTCGGCGGCGACGCCGGTGCCGTCCTGCGCGCCCGCGTACTGGACGCGCCGTCGCTGCCGGTGAAGGCGATGGTGACGGCCGGGACGCTGCTGTCCAAGGAGCGCTCGGGCGCCGCCGACATCAACAAGCACTACACGACCGGCCCCAACTATCTGCTGCCCGGCGGTGGTCCGGCATGAGCGCGCAGGCTCTGCGCCTGCCGCGATCCGGCTTCGGGCGCGGACATGTGCAGGCGGTGGCCGGCTGCTACTTCGTGGCGTCGTTCGCGGCGCTCGGGCTGCCGCCGTATCTCACCCAGATCCTGCCGGAGCTGGGCGACCACCAGGCCCGCTGGGCGGGCGTGCTCTACATCGTGCCGACCGTGTTCGGCGCGCTCGGCGCCCCGCTGTGGGGGCGGCTCGCGGACCGGTTCGGCCGTAAACGGCTGCTGCTGCGCGCCCAGTTGGGGCTCGCGGTGTCCTTCCTGCTCGCGGGCTGGGCGGACTCGATGGCGACCTTCACGGTGGCTCTGGTGCTGCAGGGCATCCTGGGCGGCACGTTCGCCGCGTCCAACGGCTACCTGGGCGCCGCGCTGGAGGGCCCCGCGCTCTCCAAGGCGCTCACCCTGATGCAGGGGAGCGCGCGGGCGGCCCTGGTCGTCGCCCCGATCGTGGTCGGTTCGCTGTCGGGCTGGCTGTCCCCGCACCGGCAGTACGCGCTGCTCGCCGTACTGCCGTTGACGGCCGCCCTGCTGCTCGCCGCGCTGCCCGAGCCGGAGCCCGTCGAGCAGACGCAGAGCAGGCCGGAGACGGTGGACGAGGCGGCTCCGCTGGTCTCGCTGAAGGCGCTGTACGCCCTGGAGTTCGCCTTCGTCTTCTCCACGGTCATCTCCTTCCCCTACCTGATCGCGCTCGTCGAGGACCGAATACCGGGGACCTCACCGGGGCTGTCCGGTGTGCTCTTCGCCCTGCCCCACCTGGTCTATCTGGTGTCGGCGCTGGCGGTGCACGCCGTGTTCCGGGACCGTCCGCTGGCCGGGATCGCGCTCGGCTTCGCCTGTATCGCGCTCGGGCTCGCCGGGCACGGGGTCGCCGGTTCGCTGACCTCGCTGATCGCCGTACGACTGCTGCTGGGCGCGGGGCTCACCCTCGGTCTGGTGAGTCTGTCGGTGCTGGCGGCCGACTGCGCCAAGGGCCGTGCGCCGGGCGGCATGTTCGGAGCGCTCGAGTTCTTCTCCAAGGCCGGCGCGGTCGCCGCCGGTCTGGCCGCCGCGGCGGGCACTGCCCGCTTCGGACCGGCCGCACCCGTGCTGATCGGCGGCGCCGCTGCCGCCCTCACCGTCCTCGCCACGCTTCTCCCCCGTCTCCTCCCCTCACCGAACCACCGCACCCGCCGGAGCAGCTGATGCCCTCCCTGACCGACTCGCTCGGCAGCGCCCCCAAGCTCTCGACTCCGCTTGAGCAGGGCGGTAACCCTGTCGCCCGCACCCACCTGCCCACCGCCGACGAGGCAGTGGCCCACACCCTCCTCAACTGTCTGCTGCGCGAGGTGTCCGGCCCCGAGCACCAGACCGTGGTCACCGACGGCCGTCTGCTGCTGCGCCTGCCCCGCCGCGGGGTGCTGCTGCGGGTCGCCCTGCGCCGTACCTCACTGCTCGGCGCGCACCGGTTCACCGGCCCGGTGAGCGAACAGCGCGACGGCGACTGGACCGAGGTGGACTGGCGGCGCCTCGCGGAGTACACGCACGACGAGCTGGCGCTGCGTACGGGCGTGCGCAACGAGGAGTTCCTGGAGCAGATCGCTTCCAGCCACGAGGCCGTGGCGACCACGCTGGCCACCACGCGAGGTCCCTCGGCCTCCGCCTCGTACTCCTCCTCTGACAACCGGCTCTCCGCCTACCTCGCCTCCGAGCAGTCCCTCCTCTTCGGCCACCGCTTCCACCCCACGCCCAAGGCCCGCACCGGCGATCCGCGCGCCTGGTCCGCCTACGCCCCGGAGGTCGGGGCCTCCTTCCCGCTGCGGCACCTCGCCGTGCGCGCCGACCTGATCGCCGAGGAGTACGCCGACGCCTCGGCCGTCGCCCCGCTGGACCGGCAGCGCACGGACGTCCCGGAGGGCTACCGCCTGCTGCCCGCCCACCCCTGGCAGTACGAGACGCTGAGCGGGCACCCATTGCTCCGCGCCGCCCTCGACCGCGGCGACGTGGTCGACCTCGGCCCCGGCGGGCAGCCCTTCGCCGCGACCGCGTCGGTACGCACCCTGTACGACGGCGAGAGCTTCCTGAAGTTCAGCCTGAATGTGCGGATCACCAACTGCCTGCGCAAGAACAGCAGTTACGAGCTCTCGGGAGCCGTCGCCCTCACCCGCGTCCTGGCCCCGGCCCTCGCCGACCTGGCCGACCGCTTCCCCGGCAGCGCGGTCCTCCGCGAGCCCGCCTACCGCACCCTCGCGCTCCCCGGCCCGGACGGGACGCCGGACCGCGCACTGTTCGAGGGCTTCGGCGTCATCGTCCGCGAGGGCCTGCCGCAGCGACTCGCGCCGGGCACCACTCCCCTGCTGGCTGCCTCAGTAGCCGACGAGTACCCCACCGGCGCCGCGCACATCTCACGACTCCTCGACGGCGCCGACGAGCGGGCGGCCCTCGACTGGTGGTCGGCGTATCTCGACCTCCTCCTGCCACCCGTCCTCGCCGCGTACTTCGACCACGGCCTGGTGCTCGAACCCCATCTCCAGAACGTCCTGATCTGCGTCGACGGCGACGGCCGGCCCGCCCAGGTCCTCTTCCGCGACCTGGAGGGCACCAAGCTGGTCCCCGACCACCACGCGGACACGCTCGCCGCGCTGCCGCCCGAGGTCGCCGCCCCGATGACGTACGACGCCCAGCGCGGCTGGGACCGCGTCATCTACTGCCTGCTGGTCAACCATGTCGCCGAGCTGCTCGCCGCCCTCGCCGACCTGCACCCGGGGGCGGAGGCCGCGCTCTGGGCACGGGTGCGGGCCACGCTCGACGCGTACGCCGAGAAGTTCGGCTGCCCGCCGCGCATGGCGGCCCTGCTGGCCGGCGTGCCGCTGCCCGCCAAGGCCAACCTGCTCACCCGCTGGGAGCGCAAGGCCGACCGCGAGGCCGGCTACGTCCGGCTGCCGTCCCCGCTCGCCGAGGACGTCCTGGGCGACGCGACGAGGGCCACCGCCCCGCGTGACACGACCGGGGGTACCCGATGACCGAGCCGACACCCGTGGTCCGCGACCGGGCTCTGTCCCTGCCGGCCACCGACCTCCCCGCGTACCTCTACGACTTGGCCGCCCTGCAGGGCCACGCCGCCGCCGTGCGGGACGCGTTGCCCGAGCGGGTCGAGTTGTACTACGCCGCGAAGGCCAACCCGGAGCCGGAGATCCTCGCGGCGCTGGGCCCGTACGTCGACGGGTACGAGGTCTCCTCGGGCGGCGAACTCGCCCACGTCGCCAAGGCGGTGCCGGGCCGCCCGCTCGCCTTCGGCGGTCCCGGCAAGACGCCGGACGAGGTGACGGCCGCGCTGGAGACGGGGGTCGAACGCTTCCACGTGGAGAGCGCGTACGAGCTGCGCATGCTGGCCGAGTTGGCGCGTGCGCACGCGCCCGGTCGGCGGGTGGCGGTGCTGCCGCGGGTCAACCTGCCGGTGGCCGACGGGTCGTTGGCGGGCAGCTCGCTGGCGATGGGGGGTCGTCCGACGCCGTTCGGGACGGATCCGGCACAGGCCGTAGAGCTCGTGCGCGCCCTCACGGACGGGACGTATCCGCAGCTCGAACTGCGCGGCATCCACGCCCACTTGGCCAGCGGGTTGGAGGCGGCCGAGCAGGTCGCGGTGGCGGAGTCGATCGTGTCCTGGGCCAATGGCCTGGGTGTCCCCCTCGCCGAGGTGAACGTCGGCGGCGGTATGCACGTCGACTACGGCGAACCGCAGCGCCGCTTCGACTGGGGCGCGTACGGCCGCGGGCTCGCCCGCCTGACCGAGGCGCACCCGGGGCTGACCCTGCGCATCGAGCCGGGCCGGGCGCTCACGGCGTACTGCGGCTGGTACGCCACCGAGGTACTGGACGTGAAGCACAGCCACGGCGAGGAGTTCGCCGTCGTGCGGGGCGGCACACACCATCTGCGAACCCCGGCGACGAAGGGCCACGACCAGCCCTGTTCCGTGCTGCCGGTCGACGCCTGGCCCCACCCCTGGCCACGGCCCGCGGCGGACGGCGACCGGATCACGCTGGCCGGTCAGCTGTGCACACCGAAGGACGTGCTGGCCCGCAGGGTGCCCGCGGCCGGGCTCCGGGCCGGCGACCGGGTGCTGTTCTCAATGGCGGGTGCCTATGCGTGGAACATCTCCCACCACGACTTCCTGATGCATCCCAGGCCGGGCTTCCACTTCCTGTCGGCACCGGCCGACACCGCCGAGTAGCGGTCACCTCACTCTCGGCACACACGAAGGGCCGCCCGGCACGATCCGGGCGGCCCTTTCAGTGTGTCGGCGACCTAGCGGAGGTGGCCCAGTTGCGCGGGGTTCAGGGCGTTGATGCGGTCGAGGTGGCCCAGCTGCTGGGAGACCCGCGGGACGCGGTTCTGGTGCTGGGCGGGGATGCCGGTCGTGGCGAGCGAGTCGAGCGTGGTGATCGGGTTCAGCGGGGTGCCGGCGTTGCGGGTGTCCACGGGGTGCGCGTTCGCGAGCGGAGCGGCGAGCCCGGTGATGCCGACGGCCAGACCAACGGCGGCTGCGATACGTCGTGTTGAGATCATGCTTTCAGCAACGCGGGCGGCCCGCCGCCGGACACGGCCGCCCCCCGGGGCTCACCCGTCAGGCCCAGCGCGCTCCGGGCGCGCTTGCCGAGTCCGGCGGGGCGGAGGAGTCTCGGAGGAGAGGCCCTCGCAGCCGTCCCTCGTCATGCCGCGGGCCTCGGAGGAGGTCACCATGGGCACCGCAGCATTCCCCACGTTCGATACCGAAACACTGCGCCGGGGCATAGAAGGACAGACCCCGGACACTCTTCTTTCCCTGTACGCGGACGACGCGGAGCTGCGCGTCGTGAACCGCAACGCCCAGCCCAGCCACCCCAAGGTGCTGCACGGCCGTAACGAGATCGCCGCGATGCTCGGCGACGTCTACAGCCGCGACATGACGCACAAGCTGGAGGGATGCGTCATCCAGGGGGACCGCGCCGCCTACAGCGAGTCCTGCGAGTACGCGGACGGGGTGCGTGTCCTGTCCGAGTCGATGATCACGCTGCGCGACGGCAAGATTTCCCGCCAGATCTTGATCGAGGCGTGGGACGAGTAGTCGAGGTACGGCACGAGCGGGAAGGGAGCCGGTCGAAGGTCCAGATCAGCTGTCGGCCGACCTGGACCTTCTCCATGGTCAGGGAGTCCTCAGCGTCGTGACGAGGTCGCGCGGCAGTCCGTGGGTGTCATGGAGGTAGCGGTAGTCGTCGTCGCTCAACGGGCCCTCGAACTCCGGCCTGCCGAGCACCCGACGCCCTCGCTCCAGGAGCCTGCCGAACCGCCGTTCCTCGTCCAGCAGTACCTCGCGCACCGGACCTGTTCCGCAGGACTGGCGGAAGTGGTCCAGCGTGTGGCTCAGGACCTCCTCGGGCAGGTCGGAGAGGGTGCGCGAGGGGTCGTCGCGCCACAGAGTGGTGAGGGCACGGCGGATCAGCCGACGCAGGACGTAGCCGCGTCCGGTGTTGGAGGGCCGTACGCCGTCGCCGATGACGACGATGCCGGACCGCAGGTGGTCACAGACGAGGCGGGTCGACGGTCCGTCCAGATTCCACAGCGGCGGAAGCAGCCTCGTCCAGGGCTCGAACAGGTCGCTGTCGTACACGGAGTCGTGGCCCTGCAGAACCGTCACGAGTCGCTCCAGTCCCATACCCGTGTCGACACTGGGCTGTTGGAGGGGCTGGAGGCCGCCGTCGTCGAGCCGCCGGTAGCGCATGCTCACGTGGTTCCAGACCTCGACCCACCTGGGGTCGGTGGTGGGGGTGCCCTGCGGTGGGGTGCCCGGGTCGCCGGTCCACAGGAAGATCTCCGAATCGGGGCCGCAGAGGCCGACGGGTCCGTGGGACCACCAGTTCTCGTCCCGGGTCGGCTCGACGGGCAGCCCCAACTCCCGCCAGGTGTCGAGCGATTCGGTGTCGGGGCCGACCTCGTCGTCGCCCCCGAAGACGGTGACGTGCATCCGCTCCGGCGGGACACCGAAGCCGTCGCGCAGCAGCTCGTAGCCCCAACGCAGGCTCTGTGAATGGCCGTAGTCGCCCAAGGACCAGGAGCCGAGCATCTCGAACATCGTCAGATGGGTCGGATCGCCGACCTCGTCGAGGTCACTGGTGCGCAGACAGCGCTGGACGTTGACCAGGCGCCGCCCCTGTGGATGCGGGCGGCGGCCTTCCAGGTAGGGGGTGAGCGGGTGCATGCCCGAGGTGGTGAACAGCACCGGGTCGGAGGGCGGCGGCAGGAGGGTGCTGCCGGTGACCTGCTCGTGTCCGCGTTCACGGAAGAAGTCGGTGAAGGTGCGGACGATCTGCTCGGTGTTCATCGCGGGGTTCCTTCGGGTCGTGGGGACCGGAAAGAACCGCGGGACAGCTTCAGCCACGAAGGGAAGGCACACACCGACGGTCCGTTTCCGGCCGCCGGGAGGAGTGGGATCAGGCGTCGGCAGCCGGGGAGCTGGTCGCTCGCGCGGCTGCGGCGTGGGTATGCCTGATGACCTTCATGCAAGCGACGGTAACAGGGGGCACCCGGGACCGTCGCCCGGATTTCTCCGGGGCCGAGCCCCGAACCGTCTCCGTCGACTCGAACAACCTCGGTCAGGGTGGCCATGGGCGATGGCTGGCGCTGAGGTGGCGCATCGTCGAGGAGACCGCCGAACGCGCGGCCGACCTCACCGAACGCACCGGACCGCACCCTGTCTCGCGACCGTACTGGTCGGCGAGGATCCCGCGTCCGTCACGTACGTCCGGATGAAGCAGAACCGGTGCCGCAAGGCCGGGATCACGTCCCGCCATGTGCCGCTGCCCGCCGACACCACCTCCGGGCAACTGGTCGGCACCCTGGGTGACTTGTCGGCCGATCCCACGCCACGATGAGCTTCGGGCTCCCGGGATTCGTGTCCTGCACGCCCGGCGGGATCGTGCGGCTGCTCGACGAGTACGACGTCGACCCGGCGGGCCGGCGTGCCGTGGTCGCCGGCCGCAGCGCGATCCTCGGCAAGCCGGCCGGCATGCTGCTGCTCGCACGGGACGCGACGGTGACGTACTGCCACTCCCGTACAGCGGATCTGCCGGCGGCCGTGCGGGAGGCGGGCATCGTCGTCGCGGCCGTGGGGCGGCCTCGGCTGATCAAGGGGCAGGACCTCAAGCCCGGCGCCGTGGTGATCGACGCCGGGTACCACCCCGGAAACGTCGGCGACGTCGACTTCGGCTCGGCCGTCGAGCGGGCCTCGCTCATCACGCCGGTGCCGGGCGGCGTCGGTCCGATGACGATCGCCACGCTGCTGGAGCAGACCGTGGGCACCGCCGCCCGGCAGCTCGGGGCGTGATCAGCGCATCCAGGCGCTGTACGACATCACGTCGCCGGCCTTGACGCCGTACTGCGGGTCCGCCTTCGAGAAGGTGGTCTCCAGCCCGAGTACGGCGCCGGTGGCCGGGTCCATGATCAGCATCTTGCGGGCACCGGGCCGGTCGTACATGTACGCCAGTCCACGCCGTCCGAGCCGGTCCGTGACCTGCCCGAGCGGCCGAAGCCCCTCCGTCTCCGCAAGGAGCCGCGCCACCGTCGCCGACTCGCGGGCGCCGAGGGTCCAGGTGCCGAGCAGGGACTCGACGGCGTCGAGGAGCTCGCGGGTGTTCAGCGGAGTCTTGCTGTACGCGGCCTCCTGAAGGTAGGCGCGCAGGCGCGCGACGTCGGTCGGAGGCGGCGACTGCGGCGGGGCGTCACTCCAACTGGGCGGGTAGGTCTGCTCGCTGAGGACATGGCCGTCCTCCACGAGTTTCCCTTCCTCGCCGAGGACCGGCCGGCCCGGGTGGAGCGGGTCGGTCGCCACGACGATCTCCGTGTGACTGTCGTCGGCGTTCCAGCGCACGATGCGCTCCTCGGGAACCGTGATCGGCGGCTTGTTGTCGCTCATGCCGATGCTCCACGACTGCACGTGCGTGCCCTTGCGCAGCTTCGGCGAACCGTCGGCCGCGGCCGCCTGCGCCCGTTCGGCCAGGGTTTTCAGGGATACGGGGGTGGAGTCGGCCTGCACGAGCAGCGGGCGGGGCGCGGCCACCGCCGGGGCGGTCGTCTGGCCGGTGAACAGCAGAGCCGACACGAGCGCGGCGACGACGGCCGTGGCGGCCAGGCCCCAGGCCGGCCGCGGGCGGCGCGGCGTCCGCTGCCGCATCAGCCGGTCGAGGTGGCGCTCGGCGTTGTGGTCCAGCGGGCCCTCGCCGAAGTGGGGGCCGTCGACCGGTACCGGGTTGGCCCGGCGCAGCAGTTCGAGTTCGTCAGCCATGGTTTCGTTCCTTGGGTGCGGTCGCGGGACACACTCGGTCGATCTCGGCTCTCAGTCGGCGCCGGGCGCGGTGCAGCCGCATCGACGCGGCCCGTGTGCCGCAGCCGAGTGCGATGGCCAGTTCCTCGACGCCGAGTTCCTCCCAGGCCGTCAGCCGCAGCACCTCCTGGTCGGCCGGGGAGAGCCGGGACAGTGCCTCGTGCACCCAGGATCCGGGCGCCTCCGCGTCCGGGCTTTCCACGATGTGCCGGCCGTGCGCGGCGTCGTCGTTGCCCATGCGGTCGACCAGCCTCCGACGGCGTCCGAAGCCGCGCACCGCGTTCGCCAGGCAGTTGCGTGCCACGCCGTACAGCCAGGGCAGCGGGGTGGCCGGGAGGTCGTCCCGACGCCGCCAGGCGACGGTGAACACCTCCGCCACCACTTCCTCGACCTCACTCGTACGCCCGTCCAGTCGCCGCGCGACGTAGCGGCTGACCGCCCAGTAGTGCTCGCGATAGGCAGCGGCGAAGATCTCGTCGTTGCTCATGTTCCGTTCGTGTCCGGCACTCGCCGGATCGTCACACCCGTTTCCGTGATTCTTGTCGCCTCCTCAGAGTGTGACGTCCGGAGGCCGCGCGGACACAGGCGGGGCGTGAAGAGGATCAATGACATCAAGGCGGTCCAGTGGCTGACCACCACGGATCACAAGACGATCGGCACGCTCTATCTGGTCACGTCGTTCGCGTTCTTCTGCATCGGCGGTGTGATGGCGCTGTTCATGCGCGCCGAGCTCGCCCGGCCCGGTCTGCAGATCATGTCGAACGAGCAGTTCAACCAGGCGTTCACGATGCACGGCACGATCATGCTGCTGATGTTCGCGACGCCGCTGTTCGCCGGCTTCGCGAACTGGATCATGCCGCTGCAGATCGGCGCGCCGGACGTGGCGTTCCCGCGGCTGAACATGTTCGCCTACTGGCTGTACCTGTTCGGCTCGCTCATCGCGGTCGGTGGCTTCCTCACCCCG
>NZ_FNHV01000048.1 GCF_900103585.1 Streptomyces sp. cf386 | reverse complement strand
TGCGCGAACTCCGGCGCCGCAGCGTGCTCCCCCAACGCCCGCATCACCGGCGTCCACGGCACCACACCCACACCAGCGTCGACCTCGGCCGCAACGGCGTCGTCATCGCTCGCCGTCCCCGCCACCGCGGCAAGCGCCGCCGGGGTCGCCTGGGCGAAGACGTCCTGCACCTTCAGCGCCAGGCCTGCACGCCGGGCGCGTGCCACGAGCTGCATCGACATGATCGAGTCGCCGCCCAGCTCGAAGAAGTTGTCGTCGACGCCGACCCGCTCCAGCCCCAGCAACTCGGCGACCAACCGGCAGAGGATCGCCTCCGCCTCCGTCTCCGGCTCGCGTCCGGTGTTCCTCTCGGCGACTTCGGGTGCGGGCAGGGCCGCCCGGTCGAGCTTGCCGTTCCTGGTCACGGGGAAGGCGTCGAGCGCGAGGACGGCGGTGGGGACCATGTAGTCGGGCAGCCGGGTGGCGGCGTACGCGCGCACGTCGTCGGCCTCCACACCGTCCGGCCCGCCGGGGATGACGTATCCGGTGAGGCGGAGCTCTCCCGTGTGATCGGCCCGCGCCGTCACCACCGCCTGGGCCACCGACAGATGCGCCGCGAGCGCCGCCTCCACCTCACCCAACTCCACCCGGAACCCACGGATCTTCACCTGCGCATCCGCACGCCCGACAAAGACAAGAGAGCCCTCATCGGTCCACCGCACCAGGTCACCGGTCCGGTACATCCGCTCACCCGGCACGAACGGACACGCCACAAACCGCTCCGCCGACAGACCCGCCTGCCCCCAATACCCCAGCGCCAGACCCTCACCGCCCGCGTAGAGCTCACCGGTCACGCCCGGCGGCACCGGGTGCAGGAACGCGTCCAGTACGTAGGTACGGCGGCCCGGCATGGGCCCGCCGATGGGCAGCACGGAACCCAACGGCTCGTCGGGCCGCACCTGGTGCCAGGTCACGCACATGGTCACCTCGGTCGGCCCGTAGCAGTTGCGGACCGCCAGGCCCGGGCAGGCCTCCCGCACCCGGGCCGCCGACGCGGCCGGCACCACGTCACCGCCGCTCAGCACCTCGCGCAGGCCCGCGAAGCACTCCGGTGCCTCCTCGGCCAGGGCCCGGAACAGGCCCGCCGTGACGAAGGCGGCCGTCACTCCGTCGGCCACGTACGCCTGCATCCGCCGGCCGTCGAGGATGCCGGGCTCGGCAATCACCACGCGCCCGCCGGCAGCCAACGGCACCCACACCTCGTACATGGACGCGTCGAAGGCGTGCGGCGCATACATGAGCACCGTGTCGTCGGGACTCACGTGCCACTCACGCTCACCGACCAGCGCGGCCGCACTGCCGTGTGGCACCGCCACGCCCTTCGGCACGCCTGTCGACCCGGACGTGTACATCACATACGCCACATCAGCGGCAGCGATCGGCGGCAGCCGGTACCCGTCGGCGCTCCCGGCCACCTCGGCCGCAGTGGCGGGCTCGTCCACCACGACGACCCGCACGCCGGCACCCTCCGGCACCACCGCACGCGTCGCCTCCGCACACACCACCACCGCCGGAGCGCAATCCGCCAACACCAACGCCACCCGCTCAACCGGAGACCCCGCGTCCACAGGGACATACGCCGCCCCCGCACGCCACACCCCCAGGAGCACCGCCACAACCTCGACGGACCGCTCCATCACCACCGCGACCCGATCACCACGCCGCACACCTGCGCCCGCGAGATACGACGCGACACGACCCGAGGCGGCCCACAACTCCCCGTACGACAGCGACCGATCACCCTCCACGAGCGCGATCGCCCCCTCCGACTCCCGCACCCGCTCGGCGATCAGCTCCGGTACCGAACCGTTCAGGAGCCCACTCGCCGCCGCACTCGATCCGCCGAGCACGGCCGCACGCTCCGCCCCACCCAGCACACCCACCCGGCCCACCGGCGCGAGCGGGTTCCGCAGCATCTCGTCCAGCACCCCCACCACGCGCCGGGCGATCAGGCCGGCCTGCTCCCGGTCGAAGAGGTCCGGTCGGTAGGTCATCACCACGCGGAGCCGGTCGGTGGGGACGACGCCCAATGCCAGCGGGTAGTGCGTGCCGGCCACGGTGTGCAGGCGGGTGATCGTCACTTCGTCGGCCGGACGGTCGGAACCGGAGAGCGCGACGGATCCGCGCGGGTAGTTCTCGAACATCAGCATCGTGTCGAACGTCGCGCCGGGACCGGCGAGTTGCTGGATGCCGGGCAGACCGAGGTGTTGATGGGCGATCAGTGCGGCCTGCCGTTCCTGGAGCTCGGTGAGCATCCGCGCCACCGGCTGGTCGGCGTCGAGTCGTACGCGCACGGGGAGGGTGTTGATGAACAGGCCCACCATCGACTCGACGTCCGGCAGTTCGGCAGGCCGTCCCGCCACGGTGCCGCCGAAGACGACATCCGTACGGCCCGCGAGGCGCGCCAGCACCAGCGCCCAGGCGCCCTGCACCACCGTGTTCACCGTCAGGCCCCGCGAGCGCGCCCACTCGGTGAGCTCCGCGGTCCGTTCCAGGGACCACTCCTCCCAGACGACGTCCGATGTCGTGGCCGAACTGCCCGCGGGGGCAGGGGAGGAGGCGGGCGCGACCAGGGTCGGCTCGTCCGCGCCGGCCAGTTCCTTCTGCCAGGCGGCGCGCGCGGCCTCCTTGTCCTGACGGCCGAGCCACACCAGGTAGTCCCGGTAGGAAGCCACTCGCTTCAGGGTCGGGGCGTCACGGCCGTCCGCGTAGACGGCCGACACCTCGTTGAGGACGATCGGCATCGACCAGCCGTCCAGCAGGATGTGGTGGCAGGTGATGGCGAGCCGGTGCCGGTTGTCGCCCAGGCGGACCAGCAGCAGGCGCAGCAGGGGCGGCTTCGTCAGGTCGAAGCGCCGCGCCAGGTCGCTCCGGGCCAGCCGCTCGGCCTCCGCCAGTGCCTCGGACTCCGGAAGTCCGGAGAGGTCGGCCTCGTGCCACGGGAGTTCCACGTTCCGCGCGACGACCTGGACCGCCTCGCCGGAGTCCTGCTCGTGGAACCCGGCCCGCAGTGCCGGGTGCCGGGCGAGTACCGCCTCCCAGGCCGCGCGCAGACGTGCCGTGTCGAGTGGGCCGTCGAGGGCCAGCAGACGCTGCGTCTGGTAGACGTCCGGCCCCTCGTCGTCGTAGGCCGCGTGGAAGAGCATGCCTTCGTGCAGCGGCGACAGTGGCCAGACGTCGGCCAGGTCGGGCACCCGGGCTTCCAGTTCCGCCACGCCGTGCCCGGTGAGGCGGACGAGGGGGAAGTCGGACGGGGTGTGGCCGCCGGCGGCGGGGCCGACCGTGTGCGCGGCCAGCGCGCTGAGGATGGCCACCCATAGCTGGCCCAGCTCCCGCGCCGCCGCCTCGTCGAGCAGACCGCCGGGC
The DNA here is from genome assembly GCF_900103585.1 of Streptomyces sp. cf386. Lineage (GTDB taxonomy): Bacteria > Actinomycetota > Actinomycetes > Streptomycetales > Streptomycetaceae > Streptomyces. The sequence goes on along the minus strand of NZ_FNHV01000048.1, from coordinate 1,061 downwards.
CAGCTGAGGGTGACGGTCAGCTCCGGGCCGTCGGGGTGGTCCTGGACGGTCGCGGCGGCTTCGAGGGTGTGCAGGGCGGGCGTCTGCGGTGGGATCGAGCCGCCGATCGCGGTCTGGCCGGTCAGCTGCCAGGCCTCCACGGCGGTGGCCGACTGCCGGTCGCCGCCTGTGGTGAAACGGCCCAGGTAGTTGAAGCCGATCTGTGCGGCGGGCAGTTCGGCCAGGACGGGGCTCGTCTGCGGGTTGAGGTACCGCAGCAGTCCGTAGCCCAGACCGTCGCCGCCGGGCGCGGTCCGCACCTGTTCCTTGACGGCCTTCAGCAGTTCGCCGACCGCCGGACCACCCTGCAGGACCTCTTCCAGGTCCACGCCGTTGGCCGCAAGGCGTACCGGGTGGCTGCTCGTGAACCAGCCGACGGTGCGCGACAGATCCGTACCGGCGACAGGTTCGCGGCCATGCCCCTCGACGTCGACGAGCAGGCCGTTCGCAGTTTCCGGCCGCCATCGGGCCACCGCACCCGCGAGCGCGGCGAGCAGCACCTCGTGCACGCCGCAGTGGAAGAGCGAGGGTGCCGCGTTCACCAACTGGGCCGCGTCCCGCGCCGGGACGGTCCAGGACCGGTGCGTCATGGTCCCGGCCGTGTCGATGCTTTGGTCCAACTCCCTTTCTGTCAGGAGGACTTGCGGCACGCGCGACAGTTCGCCCCAGGTCTCCGACTCTGCGACTCGGGTGGCCGACGTGGCCTGGTCGGTCAGGAGGTCGGCCCACTTCTTGAACGACGTTGCCACGGGGGCGAGTTGTGGCGTGCCACCGGTGGCTACGGCCTCGCAGGCGGACTGAAGGTCCGGCAGGAGGATCCGCCATGAGACGCCGTCCACCACCAGGTGATGCACCACCAACACCAACCGGCCCACACGATCCGGACCGGCATCCACCCACACCACCCGCACCATCACACCGGCCGCCGGATCCAGCCGCCGAACCGCCTCACGCGCCGCACGACCCGCCACCTCATCCAGATCACCCGCCGCCACATCCCCTGCGTCCACCCGAGTGACCAG
>NZ_FNHV01000007.1:164626-517356 GCF_900103585.1 Streptomyces sp. cf386 | reverse complement strand
ACTTGCATGTGTTAAGCACGCCGCCAGCGTTCGTCCTGAGCCAGGATCAAACTCTCCGTGAATGTTTTCCCGTAATCGGGACGACACATCACGAGAGCGGAACAGCCAGGCGGAATAAGCCCGGCCGTTCACAGCGTCCTCGCTGTGTTTTCTTCAAAGGAACCTCGTCCCAACCGGTGATCCGGCCGGAGACGGGGTATCAACTAATCTGGCGTTGATTTTTGGCACGCTGTTGAGTTCTCAAGGAACGGACGCTTCCTTTGTACTCACCCTCTCGGGCTTTCCTCCGGGCGCTTCCCTTCGTTCTTGCGTTTCCGACTCTATCAGATCTTTTTCTGATCCGATTTCCTCGGTGCTTTCCAGGTCTCCGCTTTCGCGTTTCCCTTTCCGGCGGTTCCGACTCTATCAGATCCTTTCTCGATCCGATTCCCTGGTCGGCGGGATGTCGTGAAGCTCTGGGCTTTCACCCGTCGGCCTTTCGACATTCACTACGTTAACCGATTCCCCCGCCCGATTCATAATCGGGCCTTGCGGATTCGAATTCGGGCATGCAGACACGCCGAAATCGACCCCGTTGAGGGTGTTCGTAAGTAGTGGGTTGGCCGCTCCGGCTGCTGACTACGCAGTACCCGGTTCAGCGGCTCGGGCTACGTTACGCGCCTCGCCAAGGCGCGTCAACTTGAGCGGCGCTTCGGGACATGGGCCCGATAGGGGCTCACCGTGGGGTCGTTGGCGATCCAGAAGCGCCAGGGGTGGATGTCGCCGTTGCCGCCGTCGCCCGCCACGCCGGTGCGTGGGCCGTTGCGTACCTGGTCGCAGCCGATCGGGGTGCCGGCAAGGATCCTCAGCGGTGTCTCGCCGGAGGCGCAGGCGTCCGTGCCGTCCAGGGCACGGTCCACGTTCAGGGCGGTGGCGAGGCGGGCCGGGCCTTTGGCCAGTTCCTTGTCGTTGCGGGCCGAGAGTCGACGTTGGCGGGCGAGTTCGGCGCCCTCAACGATCTCGCCGGCGCGCAGCAGGACCGCGCATGCCTGGCCGTCGGGGCCGCACACCAGGTTCATGCAGTGCCACATGCCGTAGGTGAAGTAGACGTAGACGTGTCCGGGGGGACCGAACATCACGTCATTGCGGGGAGTGCGGCCGCGATAGGCGTGGGAGCCGGGGTCGTTCGGGCCGTCGTAGGCCTCGACCTCCGTGAGACGGAGGGCGATCGGACCGTCCGGTGTGGTTCGTACGAGGATGCGGCCCAGGAGGTCGGGGGCGACCTCCAGGACGGGCCGGTCGAAGAAGTCCCTGGGGAGGGGCGTACGGTCGGGGGCCACGATCATGCCGTCCGAGGGTAGTGCAGACGGGTGGTCGCAACGGGGTGGTCAGGGGGCGCTCGCCTTGCCAGGGTGAGGACGCGGAACCGGCCACGGCCGGATCGCGTTTGTAGGGATCAGGGATCCACTCTGAGAAGAGGAGAGTCATGGCGTTCAAGAAGCTGCTCGCGAGCCTGGGGGCCGGCGGTGCTTCGGTCGAGACGGTGCTGACGGAGGTCAACGTCGTCCCGGGCGGTGTCGTCCAGGGTGAGGTGCGGATTCAGGGCGGGTCCGTGAACCAGAACGTCGAGGGCCTGTCGGTGGGCCTGCAGGCGCGCGTCGAGGTCGAGGGGCAGGACTCGGAGTACAAGCAGGACATCGAGTTCACCAAGCTGTCGCTCGGTGGTGCCTTCGAGCTTCAGGCCGGGGGCGTGCACGCGGTGCCCTTCGGGCTGGACATCCCGTGGGAGACGCCGGTCACGACGATCGACGGTCAGCCCCTGCGTGGCATGAACATCGGTGTGACGACGGAGCTGGCGATCGCGCGGGCCGTGGACTCCACCGACCTGGACCCGATCAACGTGCACCCGCTGCCCGCGCAGAAGGCCATCCTCGACGCCTTCATCCAGCTGGGCTTCCGCTTCAAGAACGCGGACATGGAGCGCGGCCACATCCGCGGTACGCGGCAGAAGCTGCCGTTCTACCAGGAGATCGAGTTCTTCCCGCCGCAGCAGTACCGTGGCATCAACCAGGTCGAGTTGAGCTTCGTCGCGGACGAGAACGCGATGGACGTCGTCCTCGAAATGGACAAGAAGCCGGGGCTGTTCAGCGAGGGCAGCGACACCTTCCGGTCGTTCCAGGTCGGGCTGAACGACTTCCAGGGGACCGACTGGGCGGCGTATCTCAACCAGTGGCTGTCCGAGGTCGGCAGCAAGCGCAACTGGTTCTAGGCTCGGAACTACGGATTCCACTGTTCCATCAGGAGGTATCGACGTGACCGAGCTGAAGAGGCGGCCGCTGCCGCACGACTTCCATCCGCCCGTGCCGTCCTTCACGGTCGCGAGCGAGGACGTCGAGCACGGCGGGACCCTCAGGGACGCTCAGGTCTACGCGGTCGGCAACACCTCGCCGCAGCTGCGCTGGGAGGGCTTCCCGGCCGAGACCAAGAGCTTCGCCGTGACCTGCTACGACCCGGACGCCCCTACGGGCAGCGGGTTCTGGCACTGGGTCGTCTTCGACATCCCGGCCTCGGTGACCGAGCTGCCGGCGGGGGCGGGCAGCGGCAAGTTCGAGGGATTGCCGGAGGGTGCCGTACAGGCGCGGAACGACTATGGGTCGAAGGACTTCGGTGGTGCCGCGCCGCCTCCCGGGGACGGGCCGCACCGCTATGTGTTCACGGTGTACGCCGTGGACCAGGAGAAACTCGGTCCGGACTCGGACGCCAGCCCGGCCGTCGTCGGCTTCAACCTGCGGTTCCACGCCCTCGCGCGCGCCCATGTGATCGGTGAGTACGAGGCGCCCGCCGAAGCCTGACGTTCATGGAACGTTTGCCCGCCCCTGGTCATGGAAGTGATCGGGGGCGGGCATTTTTTATTTCGTTGTCCATCTCGGCGTGCCCGGCCAGAGTTGATCCCAGTCCGCCAGGGGGTGGGCAGGTGCACACGGGAGGTGGGCTGGTCATGCGGGACACGCTGGTACTGAACGCGAGCTTCGAGCCGCTGTCGACGGTGACGTTGAATCGAGCCGTCGTTCTGGTGCTCCAGGACAAGGCCGTCGTCGAGCAGGCCCACCCCGAACTGCGTATGCGGGGAGCCGAGGTCGACATACCCGCGCCCCGGGTGATCAGGCTGTGCAGGTACGTACGGGTGCCGTTCCGAAGACAAGCTCCGTGGTCGAGGCGGGGTGTGCTGGTGCGGGACCGGCACAGGTGCGCGTACTGCGGTCGCAGGGCCACGACGGTGGACCATGTGGTGCCGCGGTCGCGGGGTGGGCAGGACACGTGGCTGAATACGGTCGCCTCGTGTGCGGAGGACAACCATCGGAAGGCTGACCGGACGCCTGAGCAGGCGGGTATGCCGCTGCTGCGGGAGCCGTTCGAGCCGACGCCTGCCGATGCGATGTTGCTGGCGCTGGGGGCGGACGAGTTTGCTGCGCTGCCGGATTGGCTGGCTCTGGACGCGGCGTGAACTAATCGCCGTGGGACCTGGAGTTGTTCGTTGGCTGCGGGTGCGTTATGGCTTGTCGCGCAGTTCCCCGCGCCCCTGAAAGCCTTTGGGGCCCGCCTTCCTCAGAAGGCGGGCCCCTTTGTCGTACGGCCGACTTGGCGTCAGTCGATCGACGGCTTCTCTCGGCGTTCCGCGCCTGAACCGCTGTTGCCGGACGACCCGTTGCCGCCGCCCAGGCCGCCCAGGTTGCCCATCGCGCCGGAGAGGCCCTTGAGGGCGTCGCCGATTTCGCTGGGGACGATCCAGAGCTTGTTGGCGTCGCCTTCGGCGATCTTGGGGAGCATCTGGAGGTACTGGTAGGAGAGGAGCTTCTGGTCCGGGTCGCCGGCGTGGATCGCCTCGAAGACCGTTCGGACTGCTTGAGCCTCGCCCTCGGCTCGCAGGGCGGCGGCCTTGGCCTCACCCTCGGCGCGGAGGATCTGGGACTGCTTCTCGCCCTCCGCGGTGAGGATGGCTGCCTGGCGCGTACCTTCGGCGGTGAGGATCGCGGCGCGCTTGTCTCGGTCGGCGCGCATCTGCTTCTCCATCGAGTCCTGGATGGAGGTGGGGGGTTCGATCGCCTTCAGTTCGACTCGGTTGACCCGGATTCCCCACTTGCCCGTCGCCTCGTCGAGGACGCCGCGCAGGGCCGCGTTGATCTCCTCGCGGGAGGTCAGGGTGCGCTCGAGGTCCATGCCGCCGATGATGTTGCGGAGCGTGGTGACCGTCAGCTGCTCGATCGCCTGGATGTAGCTGGCCACTTCGTAGGTGGCGGCGCGGGCGTCGGTCACCTGGTAGTAGATGACCGTGTCGATGTTCACGACCAGGTTGTCCTGGGTGATCACCGGCTGCGGCGGGAACGGTACGACCTGTTCGCGCAGGTCGATGCGGTTGCGGATGGTGTCGATGAACGGGACCACGATGTTGAGGCCCGCGTTGAGTGTCCGCGTGTAACGGCCGAAGCGTTCGACGATGGCCGCACTCGCCTGTGGGATGACCTGGATCGTCTTGATCAGGGCGATGAAGACCAACACCACCAGAATGATCAAGACGATGATGACCGGTTCCATCGTCGTTTCCCCGTATCCCTTCTCCGCTGCGGCAACTTCGGCAGATCTTATGTTTGTTGAAGATCTTGCTGGTCGAGTCTGACAGACCGTCGCGTGGCCCGTGGCGCGTTCGCGCCACTTACGTCGTGCGAGGTCACATGACGATCGCCGTGGCGCCCTCGATGTCCACGACGTCCACTTCCTGGCCTACTTCGTAGGCGCGGTCGGTGTCGAGGGAACGTGCCGACCAGACCTCTCCGGCGAGCTTGATCCGGCCACCTGAGGCGTCGACGCGCTCCAGTACGACGGCCTGTTTGCCCTTCAACGCCTCGATGCCGGTGGCGAGTTGGGGCCGCTGTGCGCGATGTCGGTTCGCGATGGGCCGTACGACGGCGATGAGTGCGGTCGAGATGACGACGAAGGCCACGACCTGGACGACGGCATCACCACCGAAGATGCCGGCGACCACCGCGGCCGCGACGGCGCCCACAGCCAGCATGCCGAGTTCGGGCATCGCGGTGATCACGAGCCCGATGCCGAGCGCTGCCGCGCCGATCAACCACCAAACCCACGCGTCGATTTCCACATGGTCATGGTATGACCGCGGGCCCTGTCGCGGACAGGGCGCCGATCAGTTTGAAGGGCCTTCTTACCGGGGTTTCGCCGAGGGTTCGCGGGGTGAAGGGCGCGGTCAGGACAGAGGGAGGCCCTGTGCGGTCCAGCGGTCGCCGACCTGTTCGACGACGAGGGGGAGGCCGAAGCAGAGGGAGAGGTTGCGGGAGGTGAGTTCGAGCTCCAGCGGGCCGGCGGCGAGGACCTTGCCCTGACGGATCATCAGGACGTGGGTGAAGCCGGGGGCGATCTCCTCGACGTGGTGGGTGACCATGAGCATCGACGGGGCGATCGGGTCGCGGGCGAGGCGGCCGAGACGGCGTACGAGGTCCTCGCGGCCGCCGAGGTCGAGGCCGGCGGCGGGCTCGTCGAGGAGGAGCAGCTCGGGGTCGGTCATCAGGGCGCGGGCGATGAGGGTGCGCTTGCGCTCGCCTTCGGAGAGCGTGCCGAACTTTCGGTCCAGGTAGTCGCTCATGCCGAGGCGGTCGAGGAAGGCGCGGGCGCGCTGCTCGTCGATCTCGTCGTAGTCCTCGTGCCAGCCGGCGGTCATGCCGTACGCGGCGGTCAGCACCGTCTGGAGGACGGTCTGGCGCTTGGGCAGCTTGTCGATCATGGCGACGCCGGCCGTCCCGATGCGCGGGCGCAGCTCGAAGACGTCGGTGCCGGGCTTGCCGAGGGTCTCGCCGAGAATGGAGACGGTGCCCTTGCTGGGGTAGAGGTAGCTGGAGGCGAGGTTCAGAACGGTGGTCTTGCCGGCGCCGTTGGGGCCGAGGATGACCCAGCGCTCGCCCTCCTTGACCGACCAGGAGACCTGGTCCACCAGAGCCCGGCCCTCACGGACCACGGATACGTCCTGAAGCTCCAGAACATCGCTCATGAGCGCGTTGTCTCCCCTTGCAGTGTGACCGGTGTCGGCGTCTCGGCGTCTCGGTGGTCGCGTGCGCCTGTGGGCGCAGCCCTCAAGGAAATCTACGCCACCGGTCCGCACCTTCATTCCATCGGTCCGGTCCTTAGGGTGGGGGCATGCTCTCGGAACCACGTTCAGGACGTCTTGCGGCTTGGGGAAATGCCCTTTTGGCCGGACTTGTCTCTCCGGATGACGCTGTGCTCGAGATCGTCGGGGACGATGCCGTGCACCGGGTGGAAGGGCTGCCGGGAGAGTCGGCGCCCGTCGGACTCACGCTGGCGCTGGGGCGGCTGCGGGCGCTCGGGGTGAGCGGGCTGCGGATCGCGCTGCCCGCGCCCGGGCATCCGCTGGGGTTGAGCGGTCCGCCGGAGTTCAACGCTCGGGCGATGGATGCCGAGGAAGCCGTGATCTGTCACGGCGCCGCGTTCGGGTTGGTGCCGGAGGTGTACGAGGCCGGGCCCGACGGTGATGTCCATGTCGAGGTCGTCTGGCACTGCCTGGCCGTGCGGGAAGCGCCGCCTGCGGATGTGCCGTCGCTGGGTGAGGCCGAGCGGGAGCTGGCGGAGGCCCTGCGGGACGCGACCGAGGTGTTGTCGCGGTTGGATGTCGCCGGGTCGGGGCCGGTGGCGGAGGCGGCGATCGATGCGTATCGGGCGCGGGCCGAGCGGGGGCGGGAGGTGTTGGCTCCGGGGTATCCGCCGCGGGCGGTGCGGGTGCTGGAGCTGGCGCAGCGGGTGGGGTTGCTCGTCTCGCTGGCGTATGAGAACGGGCACGGGGGTGCGGTGAGCTCCGCTGAGATGGGGGCTCGGGCGGAGGCGTTGCGGCCGGTGGAGCGGGTGGCTCGGCGGGCGCAGGTGGCTGCGTACAACTCCGTTGTGGAGGAGCGGGAGCGGGGGGTTCGGTGAGGGTCGGTCGTCCGGTGATCGGCGTTGGTGTGACCGTGGCCGGGGGCTCTGCCCCCAGACTCCCGTATCGGCCCTGAAGGGGCCTCGTACTCAAACGCCGGACGGGCTGAAATGCCGGGACGGCGCTGAAGAAGCCCCCTGCCTTCGTCGAACCCCGTGGCGTTCGTCGAACACAGACCGGCCTCCCGGGGTACCCGGGAGGCCGGAGGTCACTGCTCGCTTCGGGTCGGCGTCACTTGTTGACGGCCAGGTTGCCGAAGGCGGGGTTCAGGATGCCGACGACGTTCACGCTGTTGCCCGAGACGTTGACCGGGACGTGAACCGGGGCCTGGACGAGGTTGCCCGAGACGATGCCCGGGGAGCCCACGGCCTTGCCGTCGGCGTGCGCGCCGTCGGTGGCGGAGGCCATTCCGGCACCGGCGGCCAGCAGGCCACCCGCCACCATCGTCACGGCCGCTGCCTTCTTCAGGTTCTTCACTTCTAAGCCCTCCTTGCGGTTGCCGCGGCAGTCGCCGCAGCACGCACTGGAGAACGCCGGAGATCGGCGGAGGATGCGCCATCTGGGGGACATTCCCACGACGGTATGAATCTCAGTCCGGAGCGGGACCCTCCGAATTGCCGTCCGTGACCTCCTGCGGAGAGCGTTTCAGCCGGTCACGCCATGGCGTACGGCCCACAGCGCGGCCTGGGTGCGGTCCGCCAGGTCGAGCTTCATCAGGATGTTCGAGACGTGGGTCTTGACGGTCTTCTCCGACAGGACCAGGGCTCTGGCTATCTCGCGGTTCGAGCGGCCGTCCGCGATCAGGCCGAGTACCTCGCGCTCCCGCTCCGTCAGCGAGCCCGCTCTCCCCTGCCCCGAGTTGGCCTCCTCCTGGGACAACAGGGCGCCCGCGACCTCGGGTTGAAGCAGGATGTGCCCGGCGTGGACGGAGCGGATGGCGCCGGCGAGAGCGTCGGGGTCCACGTCCTTGTAGACGTAACCGGCGGCGCCCGCGCGCAGGGCCGGGATCACCGTGCGCTGTTCGGTGAAGCTGGTGACGATCAGCACGCGCGCGGGGTTGTCGAGTTCGCGGAGCTTGCGCAGGGCCTCGACGCCGTCCATCCCCGGCATCTTGACGTCCATGAGGACGATGTCCGGCTTCAGTTCCTGGGCGCGGGCCACTCCCTCGGCGCCGTCGGCGGCCTCGCCCACGACCTCGATGTCGTCCTGCACTTCGAGGAAGGTGCGCAGGCCCCGGCGGACCACCTGGTGGTCGTCGACGAGCAGCACCTTGATTGCGTCAGCCACCGGGGGCCTCCATCTCGATCGTGGTGCCCTTGCCGGGCGCCGATTCCACGGTCAGCGTGCCGCCGACCCCGCTCGCCCGGTCCCGCATGGAGACCAGGCCGAGGTGGCGTCCGGCTCGGCGTATCGCCGTCGGGTCGAAGCCGCTGCCGTCGTCCGTGACGCGCAGGACGGCTCCGCTGCCGCGCCGGTCCAGCGTCACGTCGACGTGCTCGGCTCCGGAGTGCCGCAAGGCGTTGTGCAGGGCCTCCTGGGCGACGCGGAGCACGGCCTCCTCCTGGGCGGCGGGCAGGGCCTTCACACCGCGGCCGGCGAAGGTCACGCGCGCGGTGTGGGCGCGGTCGAGGACCTGGATCTGGGTGCGCAGGGTGGCGACGAGGCCGTCCTCGTCGAGGGCTGCGGGGCGCAACTCGACGACGGCGGCCCGCAGTTCGTCGGCGGCCTCGGCGGCGAGTGCGGCCACCTGGTGCAACTCGCCCTTGGCGCGGGACGGGTCGCGGTCGATCAGGGCGGCGGCAGCCTGGGCCGTCAGACGCAGGGAGAACAGCTTCTGGCTGACCGCGTCGTGCAGTTCGTGGGCGAGGCGCGAGCGTTCCTCGACGATCGTCAGTTCGCGGCTGCGCTCGTAGAGGCGGGCGTTGGTGAGGGCGATCGCGGCGTGCTGGGCGAGGATGGAGAGGAGTTCCTCGTCCTCCTCGGTGAAGCCACAACTGCCTTCCGGTTTCGGGCAGTTCTTGTTCGCCAGGAACAAGGCGCCGATGACCTCGTCGCCGTCGCGGATCGGCAGGCCCAGGAAGTCGGACATGTCGGGGTGGGCCGACGGCCAGCCCTCGAAGCGGGGGTCCCTGCGGACGTCCGCGAGGCGCTCGACCTTGGCCTCCTGGAGCATCGCGGCGAGGATGCCGTGCTGGCGGGGCAGCGGGCCGATGGCCTTCCACTGCTGGTCGCTGACCCCGTCGACCACGAACTGGGCGAATCCGCCGTGGTCGTCCGGTACGCCGAGCGCGGCGTACTGCGCGTCGAGCAGTTCGCGGGCCGAGGCGACGATCGTCTTGAGGACGTCGCGCACCTCTAGATGCCTGCTCATGGCCAGCAGCGCGGAGCTCACCGCGGCCAGACCGGACCTGGGGCCTTGACTCATGCCCTCACGGTACCGGCGGGGTGTGACAGTCGGATCGGACCTGTGGTGGCCACCGGGTGGGGCCGGGGACCTAGGGCTGTGGTCCCGGGATCGGCGGCGTAGGACGAAGGGCCCTGCGGTTTTGCGGCCCGCGTCCGACGCGGGCGGGCGTGCCGGTTCCTACGTTGAGGGCACCGCCGATCGGAGGCGGGCTGGGACGAGGGGACGGTTGTCATGCCGGTAGCGATCATCACGGGGGCCTCGAAGGGACTGGGGCGGGCGCTCGCCGAGGCGCTGGCCGCGCGGGGCTGGGACCTGGTCCTCGACGCCAGGACCGCGGAGGTCCTCCAGGAGACGGCGGCCGGGCTCCAGACGTACGGCACGCGTGTGATGGCCGTGCCGGGGGACGTCACGGACGCCGGGCACCGGTCCGAGCTGGTGGCGGCCGGGTGGCGGCTGGGCGGCGTCGATCTGCTGGTGAGCAACGCCAGCGCGCTGGGCGCCGAGCCGCTGGTACGGCTGGACGAGCTGCCGCTGCAGGGGCTGCGCAGGGCGCTGGAGGTGAACGTGATCGCCGCGCTGGCGCTCGTTCAGGAGGCGCTGCCGCTGCTGCGGGCGTCCGGAGCGGGCACGGTGATCACGGTCAGCTCGGACGCCGCCTCCGAGGCGTACGAGACGTGGGGCGGGTACGGGGCGTCGAAGGCCGCGCTGGACCATCTTTCGGCGGTGCTCGGTGCGGAGGAGCCCGGGTTGCGGGTCTGGGCGGTCGACCCCGGGGACATGGCCACGGACCTGTACGCGGCGGCCGTCCCGGACGACGACGATCCGCGGCCTGCGCCGGCCAGTGTGGTGCCCGCTTTCCTGCGGTTGCTGGACGAGCGTCCGGCGAGCGGGCGCTACGGGGCGCCGTCTCTGCTGGAGGGGCGGCGATGACGCTGGCGGTGAGGGTGCCGGAGGAGTTGTCGGCCCGGGTGCCGGCCGAGCAGCGGGGGGCCGGCCTGGACCGGGATGCCGTACGGCTGCTCGTGTCGCGTGGCACCCAGGTGTCGCACCACGCGTTCGGCGAGCTGCCGCGGCTGCTGCGGGCCGGGGATCTGCTGGTCGTCAACACGTCGGAGACGCTGGCCGCCGCTGTGGACGGGTGGATCGGGCACGCGCGCGTGGTGGTGCACTTCTCCACGCGCGGGGACGACGGGCGCTGGGCGGTCGAGCTGCGGGATCCCGATGAGCGGGGCACCACGCGCGCGCGTGCGGGGGCGCCCGCGGGGACTGAGGTGCGGGTGCCGGGTGGGATGCGGCTGGTGCTGGAGGAACCGCTGAGCGCGGGGAGCGAGCGGCTGTGGTGGGCGCGGGTGGCCGGGCCCGAAGGGGCCTCGGAGCGGGCAGGGGGCGCCGGGGTCCTTGCCCTGATGCGTGAGCACGGGCGACCGATCCGCTACTCCTACACGGAGCGGGACCAGCCGCCGTCCGCTTACCAGACGGTGTTCGCCCTGCCGTCGGCCGACGGGACGGGCAGCGCCGAGATGCCGAGTGCGGCGCGGCCCTTCACGGTGCGGATGGTGACGGAGCTGGTGAGCCGGGGGGTTGGGTTCGCGCCGATCACGCTGCATACCGGGGTGGCCTCGGCCGAGGCGCACGAGCCGCCGTATCCGGAGCGGTTCGCGGTGCCGGAGGCGTCGGCCCGGCTGATCAACGCGGTGCAGGCCGGTGGCGGGAGGGTCGTCGCGGTCGGGACGACGGCCGTGCGGGCCGTGGAGTCGGCGGCGGACGCCGACGGGGTCGTACGCGCGTGTGAAGGGTGGACGGACCTCGTCGTCACGCCGGAGCGCGGGGTGCGGGTGGTGGACGGGCTGCTGACCGGGCTGCACGAGCCGGAGGCCTCGCATCTGCTGATGCTGGAGGCGGTCGCCGGGCGGGCCGCTGTCGACCGCAGCTACGAGGAGGCGCTGCGGGGGCTCTACCTCTGGCACGAGTTCGGCGACGTGCATCTCATCCTCCCGACGGAGAACCCTCACTCAGAGCGTTGCTTCAGCAACTGCCGGTGAGACCGTTACGTGGCCGATGTGAGCCCGCACATAGGGCGCACGTCACGTACGAAAGTCCGTAGTAGGTAGGGGCGTCCTATTTGAACGGCACAGACGGTCCCGTCTGTCCTATTTTGCCCTTCCCGGCTCCACTATCGAGGATCGTACGTCACACCTTTGCCACGCAATTTTGCGGCCGCTAAGAATTGCTCTCGTCGCTCAACGCCGTGGGTTCTCCCCGCGGCGTTTGTGCCGGAAGCACCCGTGTCCCCCGCCGGACAGCGAGCGACCTCCGCGCTATTCGAAGAGGTCAATCTGCCATGCTCAAGAACACCAAGAACCGCGGTCCTATTCGTGCGCTGACCCAGCGGCACAAGATCGCGATCGCGGGTGTCGCCACGCTCGGCGCCGCCGCCCTCGCCTTCTCCGCCGTCCCCGGCAACGCCCAGACGACCACGGCCGAGCTCTCCACGGGCCAGGTGGCCTACAGCAATGAGCAGATCAAGGACGTCAAGGGCAGCGTCACCGACCAGCTGGCCGGCGACAAGGTGAAGGCCGAGGAGATGTCGGCCAAGCACAAGGCCGCCGTGGCTGCCGCCAAGCACCGGGCCGCCGTGGCTGCCGCCAAGCACCGGGCCGCGGAGGCTGCCGCCAAGCACCGGGCCGCCGAAGCTGCCGCCGCAAAGAAGGCCGAGGCTGCGCGCCAGGCCAAGGAGGCCGCGAGCCGGTCCGCCAAGCGCATACAGGTCCAGCCGGTCGCCGCCAAGAGTTACGCCAACAACCTCGACGGCTGGATCCGTGAGGCCCTGGACATCATGAAGAAGCACAAGATCCCGGGCACCTACGACGGCCTGTACCGCAACACCATGCGGGAGTCCTCGGGCAACCCGAACGCCATCAACAACTGGGACATCAACGCCCAGAACGGCGTCCCGTCGATCGGTCTGCTGCAGGTCATCAAGCCGACCTTCGACGCCTACCACGTCCCGGGCACGGCCTTCAGCCAGTACGACCCGGTCGCCAACCTCACCGCCGCCGCCAACTACGCGGCCGACCGGTACGGCTCGATCGACAACGTCAACAGCGCGTACTGAGTGAGGTAGGCGCAGGCCTCCACTCGCATACGCCGAAGGGCGGCACCCTCCTGACGGGGTGCCGCCCTTCGGGCGTCGCAAGAAAGCGATCAGAGCCGTACGACAGCGATCAGTTCCGCATGACCTCGGGCTCGTGGCGGCGCAGGAAGCGGGCCACGAAGAAGCCGCAGATCACGCCGAGGGCGATCACGGCGAGCATGTCCATGCTCCAGGCCCCGACGGTGTGCTCCCACAGCGGGTCGTTGCTCTCGCCCTTGGCGGGCGGGCTGATCCTGTTGAAGTCCAGCGTGGCGCCCGCGGCGGCGACCGCCCAGCGCGACGGCATCAGGAACGAGAACTGGTTGACGCCGATCGAGCCGTTCAGGGCGAACAGGCAGCCGGTGAAGACGACCTGGATGATCGCGAACATGACCAGCAGCGGCATCGTCTTCTCGGCCGTCTTCACCAGCGCCGAGATGATCAGGCCGAACATCATCGAGGTGAAGCCCAGCGCCATGATCGGCAGCGACAGCTCCAGAAGCGTCAGGTTGCCGAGGACCAGGCCCTCGTCGGGGATCGTGCGGCTGGAGAAGCCGATGACGCCGACCAGCAGGCCCTGCAACACGGTGATGAAGCCGAGCACGAAGACCTTGGACATCAGATACGCGGACCGGGACAGGCCGGTCGCGCGTTCCCGCTCGTAGATGACCCGTTCCTTGATCAGCTCACGTACGGAGTTGGCGGCACCGGCGAAGCAGGCGCCCACCGCGAGGATCAGCAGGACGGTCGTGGCCGTGCCGTTCGGGACGGGCAGGCCGGTCTTCGGGTTCACCTCTGTGTTGACCAGCAGGTCCTTGTCCGCGTCGATGAGCAGGCTCACCGCGCCGAGGACGGCCGGCAGGATCACCATCAGGGCCAGGAAGCCCTTGTCGGAGGCGATCACCGAGACATAGCGACGCACCAGGGTCAGGAACTGCGACATCCAGCCCTGCGGCTTCGGCGGCTTCATCGCCTGCATCGGCGGCATCTGTACGGACTGCGGGGCAATCGCGTCGATGTCCGCGGCGTAGATCTGGTAGTGCTGCGAGCCCTTCCAGCGTCCCGCCCAGTCGTAGTCGCGGTAGTTCTCGAAGGCGGAGAAGACGTCGGCCCAGGTGTCGTAGCCGAAGAAGTTCAGCGCCTCCTCGGGCGGGCCGAAGTAGGCGACCGCGCCGCCCGGCGCCATCACCAGGAGCTTGTCGCACAGCGCCAGCTCGGCCACGGAGTGGGTGACCACGAGGACCGTACGGCCGTCGTCGGCGAGACCGCGCAGCAGCTGCATGACGTCGCGGTCCATGCCCGGGTCGAGGCCCGAGGTGGGCTCGTCGAGGAAGATCAGCGACGGCTTGGTGAGCAGCTCCAGGGCGACCGAGACACGCTTGCGCTGGCCGCCGGAGAGGGAGGTGACCTTCTTCTCCTTGTGGATGTCCAGCTTCAGCTCGCGCAGCACCTCGTCGATACGGGCCTCGCGCTCCGCGGCCGTGGTGTCGGCCGGGAAGCGGAGCTTGGCCGCGTACTTCAGGGCCTTCTTGACGGTCAGCTCCTTGTGCAGGATGTCGTCCTGCGGGACCAGACCGATGCGCTGGCGCAGCTCGGCGAACTGCTTGTAGAGGTTCCGGTTGTCGTAGAGGACATCGCCCTGGTTGGCGGGGCGGTAGCCGGTGAGCGCCTTGAGCAGGGTGGACTTGCCGGAACCGGACGGGCCGATGACCGCGACGAGGGACTTCTCCGGGACGCCGAAGGAGACGTCCTTGAGGATCTGCTTGCCGCCGTCGACCGTGACGGTCAGATGGCGGGCGGAGAAGGAGACCTCACCTGTGTCGACGAACTCCTCGAGGCGGTCGCCAACGATGCGGAACGTGGAGTGGCCGACGCCCACGATGTCGGTGGGGCCGAGCATCGCCGAGCCGCCCTTGGGGATCGGCTGGCCGTTGACGTAGGTGCCGTTGTGCGAGCCGAGGTCGCGGATCTCCATACGGCCGTCGGGCGTCGTGTGGAACTCGGCGTGGTGCCGGGAGACCTGGAGGTCGGAGACGACCAGCTCGTTCTCCAGGGCACGGCCGATACGCATGACACGGCCGATGGAGAACTGGTGGAACGTGGTGGGGCTCCGGTCGCCGTAGACCGGCGGCGCCCCCGCGCCACCACCGGGACCGTGCTGCGCCGGAATGTGCGCGGCGGCCTGCTGCGGCTGCTGCCATCCGGCCTGCGGTGCCTGCTGCTGCGGGACCTGCTGGGCCGGCGCCTGCTGCTGCGGGATCTGCTGAGCGGGTGCCGGCTGGGCCCAGCCGGCCTGCGCGCCCTGCGCGGCGTACGGCTGCTGCTGTGGCTGGGCCTGCGGTGGGGCGACGGCGTCCGCGCTGCCGGAGAGGTTCAGGCGAGGTCCGTCGGTCGCGTTGCCCAGCTGTACGGCCGAGCCTGCGCCGATCTCCAGCTGATGGATCCGCTGGCCCTGCACGAACGTGCCGTTGGTGCTGCCGTGGTCCTCGATGACCCAACTACGGCCGCTCCAGCTGATCGTGGCGTGCCGCCAGGACACCCTGGCGTCGTCGAACACGATGTCGCCCTGCGGATCGCGTCCGAGTGCATAGGACCTGGACGGGTCGAGCGTCCAGGTCCGTCCATTCAATTCCAGTACGAGTTCCGGCACTCCACGCCCCACTGAGTAGTCCCCCGAGTTACCCCCAACACAGGGAGTCTAGGGATGTCGAACATCGTCGGGAACTATTTCAGGCTCCGCCCCCTGACTGAAAGTCGGGCCTTATGAAGACCACGCGCGCGTGCTTCGACTGGTTCCGTTGACGGGGTTGAAACCAGCCCGGAGAGTGGTAATCCACGCGAGGGGGACATGCGCGGCGAGCCGGCCGCGCCGCGGATCGGGGGGTCTGCCATGAGCGCGTCCACGAACGTCGAGAGCGCGAGGCACGGCACGAGGCTGCCGTGGGGGGACATCCTGCTGTCCGCGATCGCCTCGGTGAGCTGGGCGTTGATCGGGATGGCCGGCACGGCGGCGCTCGGTCTGCATCTGCTGGAGGCGGACAAGGCCGCCTCTCTGGGCCCGATGACCGCGGCGGTGGTGGCCCTTGGGGCGGGTGGTTCCGTCACGCCGTCCGGTGATGTGTCCGCTTTCGGATTGACGGGCGCGGAGGCGACGACCGCCATCGAGATCACGCCACTGGGTGTGAGCCTGGTCGGCGCGGTGCTGCTGTCGTGGTTCTTCTTACGGTCCTTGCGGGGCGCGGGTGTTGTGATCGCGCCGGCCGAACTTCTCGCGCGCGCGGGCGCGGTGGTCGCGCTGTTCGTGGCGACACTGGGCGGGCTCGCGTGGGCGGGGCACGACGTCATCACGATCGACGGGAGCTCGCTGGGGCTCGACGACCTGCCGGGCACGGGCGGGGACGGCGGTGTCGAGATCCCCGGGGTGGGCGACATCGGGGACATAGGTGGGCTGCTGCCCGACCAGATCGGCGACCTCATCGACGCGAAGGCGGCGGTCGGCTTCACGGTGGACACGGCGCCGACCCTGCTGGGCGGCCTGGGCTGGTCCGTCGGCATCCTGCTGATCGCCCTGCTGGCCTCGCGCCGCACCCCGCTGCCGCGCGGCTGGGAGGCCGTGCACCGCGTCGTACGGCCCGCCGCGTCCGCCCTCGTCACGGTGCTGCTGGTGGCGGTCGCGGCCGGGTTCGCGGCTGCGGCGATCGCGGCGATCGGCGACGCCCACCCCAAGCGCATCGCGGGCGCCGCCCTGCTCGGCGCCCCGAACGGCGTGTGGCTCGGCATCCCGATCGGCCTGTTCGTCCCGTTCGACGGCAAGGCGACAGGAGTTCTGGCCGGCCTGCTCCCGGATCCCCTGGACGACCTGCTGAACAGCGGCGGCGACCAGTCCGTGACCCTGAGCAGGCTGGCGGAGCTGGACGGGCGCGTGTGGCTGCTGGGGGTGGCGGCGGGGCTGATGATGCTGCTCGCGGGGGTGCTGACCGCGGTGCGGACGCCTGTGGGGGTCGCGGGCTGGGCCGCCGGGATTGAGACCGGGGGCGGGGTCGGGGTCGGCGGGTCTGGCGGGGGGTGGGGCTCGCGAGGCGGAATGGCTTCAGGTGCGGGGATGGCTTCCGGTGCGGGGACTGCTTCGGGTTCCGGGCCGGTGGGTGGCACGGGTGGCTCTTGGGAGGTGCGGGCATCGGGGTCGGGGGCCGTCGGAGGGCCGGATTCGGTTGTCGTACGGCCATCGGGAGCCGGCACCTCTGGAGGGCCGGGCGTCGGGGGCGTACGGGATCCGGGGCCCCTCGGATTCGCCGGGCGGTGTGCGCTGCGGCTCGGGATCGCGACGGCGTTGACGCTGCCGTTGCTCGCGTGGCTGACGGAAGTGTCCGTGGACGCCTCGCTGTCGGTGCTGGGCTTCGACGCGTTCGGCGCCGGGGTGGAGCTGCGGGGGAACCTCGGCATGGCGCTGCTTCTCGGGGCGGCCTGGGGCGCGGCGGCGGGTGCCGTGGGTGCGCTGCTGGCCCGGGCGAGCGGGGCGGCGGGGCAGCGGGCGGCGCCGCTGGCTCTGAGCGTGGCTGGGGGTGCGGGGGCGGGTACGGCGGGTACGGCGGGAGTGGCGGGAACGCCGGGTGCCGGGGCCACGGCGACGGAGGGTCCGGGAGCTCTGCCGTACGGGAGCCGGTCGGGGCCGTACACGCCCGGCACGCCGTACCGGCCACCGAACCCGGCGACGAATCCGTACCTGCGCATGCCGGAGGAACTGCGCGAACCGGAGGACGCACGACCTCCGGGCGCGGCCCCGCCTGCTGAGCGTGCCTCGTGGTCCGACGAGGCACGCGGACCGGATGCGAGGTCGGCAGGTGACGCCAGCTGGGGGCGTTACGAGGGTTCGGGGCGCGACGCAGGGTCGGGGCGTGGCCCAGGCCTCGGGCGCGACGCAGGCTGGGGACAAGGCGCAGGGCGGGGGCAGGGCTCGGGGCCTGGATACGGCTCGGGGCCTGGACAGAGCACAGGGCCGGGATATGACGCAAGGCCGGAATACGGCACAGGGCCAGGACAAAGCACAGGGCGAGGGCACGGCAGCGAGGCGGGACAGCACACGGGGCCGGAAGGCGACGTGGACTGGGCGCGCGGTGCAGGGCCAGGGCGCAACGCGCGGGCGGGGCGTGACGATGCACAGCGGCCCGGTGACCCGCAGTCCGGTGACCGGGCGTCCAGTGACCCGCCGCCCCCCACCGGCGACGACATGTACGGCGCGCCCACGGTCGCCCGGCCGTTCGAACCGCCCCCGAGGCAGCCCCGGCCTCCTCGGCGGCGTGGGAACCGGTCGTCGTCCGGAGGGAGCGAGGGACCGCCGCCTCCGCCGCCTCCGCCACCGCCGCCTCCTCCCCCGCCGCCGGGGAAGCCCAAGGGACGCCCGTAGTCCGTACCGGGGAACGCGCTGCGGCCGCGTGCTGCGCGGGCAAGAGGTACCCGCCTCCCGCGTGCTGCGCCGACGGGGAGTACTCGCCTCTGCGCGGAGAGGGCAAGCACGCTTGGGGGTGGTCGCACCCTCGCGCGAGCCCTCAGGCACAGCGGCCATACGCCTCGAAGCTCCGGCACGCCCCGCCCCAACCTCACAGGCACCCCTGTGCCGAATCACAGGCACTGGCACGCCCGTGGCCCGCATGTAAGACTCGCGCCATCCGAGCGACACCCACTGTTCCGTGTCCGCTAGACGGACCTCAGGGGCGCCAGGCACTGAGTGCCGGATACGGTGGAGGCACCATGAGCGCTTCGCAGACCTCCGACATCCCCACTCTTCTCGTCAAGATCTTCGGGAAGGACAGGCCTGGTATCACGGCCGGACTCTTCGACACTCTGGCCGCCTACTCCGTCGACGTGGTCGACATCGAGCAGGTCGTCACCCGTGGCCGGATCACACTGTGCGCGCTCGTGACGCCGCCTCCCGCGGGGATGGAGGGTGATCTGCGGGCAACCGTCCACAGTTGGGCGGAGTCGATGAAGATGCAGGCGGAGATCATCTCCGGCCGCGGTGACAACCGGCCCCGTGGGCTCGGACGGTCCCTCGTGACCGTGCTCGGGCACCCGCTCACCGCCGAGGCGACCGCCGCGATCGCCGCCAAGATCACCAAGTCGGGCGGCAACATCGACCGTATCTTCCGGCTCGCCAAGTACCCGGTGACAGCGGTGGAGTTCGCGGTGTCCGGCGTGGAGACCGAGCCGCTGCGCACCGCCCTGGTGACCGACGCGGCGGCACTGGGTGTCGACATCGCGGTCGTCGCGGCGGGTCTGCATCGGCGCGCGCAGCGCCTGGTCGTCATGGACGTGGACTCCACGCTCATCCAGGACGAGGTGATCGAGCTCTTCGCCGCGCACGCCGGCTGCGAGGACAAGGTGGCCGAGGTGACGGCTGCCGCGATGCGCGGGGAGCTGGACTTCGAGCAGTCGCTGCACGCACGCGTCGCGCTGCTGGAGGGGCTGGACGCCTCGGTGGTGGAGAAGGTGCGCA
Source organism: Streptomyces sp. cf386 (assembly GCF_900103585.1). Taxonomy (GTDB): domain Bacteria; phylum Actinomycetota; class Actinomycetes; order Streptomycetales; family Streptomycetaceae; genus Streptomyces. The sequence continues at coordinate 498,347 of NZ_FNHV01000007.1, read as the reverse complement.
GCGAGGTGCGGCTGACGCCGGGCGCGCGCACGCTCATCCGTACGCTGAAGCGGCTCGGCTTCCAAGTGGGTGTCGTCTCGGGCGGGTTCACCCAGGTCACCGATGATCTCAAGGAGCGGCTCGGGCTGGACTTCGCCCAGGCGAACACGCTGGAGATCGTCGACGGGAAGCTGACGGGCAAGGTCACCGGCGAGATCGTGGACCGGGCGGGCAAGGCACGCCTGCTGCGCCGATTCGCCGCCGAGGCGGGTGTGCCGCTGTCCCAGACGGTGGCGATCGGTGACGGTGCCAACGATCTGGACATGCTCAACGCGGCCGGCCTGGGCGTCGCCTTCAACGCCAAGCCGGTGGTGCGGGAGGCCGCGCACACGGCCGTGAACGTGCCGTTCCTGGACACGGTCCTTTATCTGCTGGGCGTCACCCGCGAAGAGGTCGAGGCCGCGGACATGCACGAAGAGGACTGATGAGGCTGATGTACCGCACGGTGCTGATCCGGGCCTGACAGCACGCACGCACCTGGGGCCTTGCATGCACAGGGGCCCGGCACCAGGCGGTGCCGGGCCCCTTCGCGTGGGTCGGTCACTCCGACGGGGCCCAGTAGTCGACCAGCGTGGCCACCCCGGGCTCCAGCGTCTTCCAGGTGCCGCTGAAGGAGAGCACGGCGAAGGCCGCGGCCGGGAAGCCGCGGCGGCTCATCCGGTCGCGGGCGTCGCCCTCGGCCGTGCCGGACAGGATCTCGGCGAGGCCCTGTACGCCCGGGTTGTGGCCGATCAGCACGATGTTCTGCGCGTCGTCGGGTGTTTCGTTGAGCACGGCGATCAGCTCGCCGGGCGAGGCCTCGTAGATCCGCTCTTCGTAGACCGTTTTCGGCCGGTGCGGGAACTCGTGGACGGCGAGCTTCCAGGTCTCGCGGGTCCGGGTCGCGGTGGAGCACAGGGCCAGATCGAAGGGGATGGCGGTGTCGGTCAGCCTGCGTCCGGCCTCTGCCGCGTCCATTCGGCCCCGATCTGCGAGCGGCCGCTCGTGGTCGGTCACCTGTGGCCAGTCGGCTTTCGCATGCCGGAAGAGGACAATCCTGCGGGGTTCTGCGACGCTCATGAGTCCCAGCTTCGCATGAAACAGGCCATGGGGCGCAGGTAGTTGACGTGCCGCTTCGGCCGTGCTCAGCGCATGATCAGCTGCTGTATGCGCTCGAAGAGCTGGGTGATCGCGGGCTCGGCGGTCGCCGCCTGCGCGTCGGACGGGTTGAGTATCAGCGTCAGCAGCGTGATGAAGGCGAGCGTCGGCAGGGCGAGGGCCCACCAGGGCAGCCGGATGTCGGCACGGCCCGTGGACGCCGGGTGGGCCGGGGTGTGCGTACGGGCCGACATGATGCCTCCGCAGGTTCCGAGTGGTCCGTGTCCGCCTCTCGCGGTCACACTTCGAAACTACGGAACCTCCGGCCCACAACCCATCCGGTGATCCACCCAGTTGACCCTGACACTTACCCCCTAGGGGATGGTGGTGCTAGCCCCACCATCGGCATGACGGCCTGTGTCAGGGAGGCGTGCGTCGAGGAGAGTGGCGTCAGGGAGAGTGGCGTCAGGGAGAGGCGATCGTCGCGACGATGCCGATGATCACGAAGATGGCGAAGAACGCGCCGAAGACGAGCAGCATCTTCTTCTGGCCGTTCCGGGGGTTCGGGTCGAGCACTGGCATACGGCAAGTCTCGCACCCTCCGCCCGCGCCGACTGCGCCGGGGTGAGGCCTAGGGCCGGGCCGCCTCGTCCTCCACCGTGCGGTTCCGTCCCGCGAGGACGCCCACCAGCATCTGCGGGATCATCAGGCCGGTCATGAGCGCGAGGGGCAGCCCCCAGCCGCCGCTGTGCTGGTAGAGCACGCCCACCAGGAGCGGGCCCGGGATGGAGAGCAGATAGCCGGTGCTCTGCGCGAAGGCGGACAGCTGGGCGACGCCCGCGCCGGTCCTGGCCCGCATCCCGACCATCGTGAGGGCCAGCGGGAAGGAGCAGTTGGAGACGCCGAGCAGCAGCGCCCAGGCCCAGGCGCCGGCGGCCGGCGCGAAGTACAGGCCGGCGTAGCCCGCGAGTCCGCAGACACCGAGCGCGATGGCGATCGGGCCCTGGTGCGGCAGCCGGGTGGCCAGGCGCGGGATGACGAAGGCCAGGGGCACGCCCATCACCATCGTGACGGCGAGCAGCAGCCCGGCCGTGGACGCGGGCACACCGGCGTCCCGGAAGATCTGCGCCATCCAGCCCATCGTGATGTAGGCGGCGGTGGCCTGGAGCCCGAAGAAGACGGCCAGCGCCCAGGCGGTACGGCTCCTGGTGATCCGCAGCCCGGGCTGCTCCACGCGCGCGTGCTCCTGCCTCGCCGCCACCGGGTCGGCCGGCCCCGCGCCCCGCTGCCGCACGAACGGTATCCACGGTAGTACGGCCGCCGCGGCCAGGCCCGCCCACACCGCGAGGCCGGTCTGCCAACTGCCGCCCATCACCTCGGTCATGGGCACCGTCACCGCGGCCGCGGACGCGGTGCCGAGGGCGAGGGCCATCGAGTACAGGCCGGTCATGGAGCCGACCCGGTCCGGGAACCAGCGCTTGACGATGACCGGCATCAGGATGTTGCTGACGGCGATGCCCATGAGGGCGAGGGCGCTGGCGGCCAGGAAGCCGGCCGTGCTGCCCGCGTAGGGGCGCAGCAGCAGTCCGGCGGCGATGGCGACCATGCCGCCGCACACCACCGCGCCGGGGCCGAAGCGGCGGGCGAGCCGTGGGGCCATGACGCCGAAGAGGGCGAAACAGAGCGGGGGCACGGAGGTGAGCACTCCGGCCACGCTGCCGCTCATGCCGAGCCCGTCGCGGACCTCTTCGAGGAGGGCACCGAGGCTGGTGATGGCGGGGCGGAGGTTCAGCGCGGACAGCACGATGCCGAGGACGAGCAGCCGTGTCGTCCACGTGCGTGTGGAGGCCGTCTGGGGCTCGCCGGCCTCCGAAGTGCGTATGGATGTCGACGTCGTCATCCGGGTCTGCTCGCTCACCATGTCCACCATCATAGAATCATGGGATGATTGGTTGTCCACCCCCGGGCCGCCCGGTCCCGGCCCTCCCGTGCGAAGGTGTGCCATGCCCCTGAGCCACCCCCGCCGCTCGGCGCTGTCCGAGCAGGTCATCGCGGCCTTGCGGAACCAGATCACCTCGGGCGAATGGCCGGTCGGCTCCCGTATCCCGACGGAGCCCGAGCTGGTCGAACAGCTCGGTGTGGCCCGCAACACCGTCCGCGAGGCGGTCCGCGCGCTCGCGCACAACGGCCTGCTGGACATCCGCCAGGGCTCCGGCACCTATGTGGTGGCGACCAGCGAGCTGGCCGGCGTGATGCACCGCCGTTTCGCCGACGCCGACCCCCGGCACATCGCCGAGCTGCGGTCCACGCTGGAGTCGGCAGCCGCGAAGCTGGCCGCCGAGCGGCGCACGGAGAAGGACCTCAAGCAGCTGGACGCGCTGCTGGTGCGGCGCGAGGAGGCCTGGGCGTCGGGTGACGCGGAGGCGTTCGTGGCGGCCGACGCGACCTTCCATCTGGCCGTGGTGGCGGCCTCCCACAACGACGTCATGACCGCGATGTACGCGGACCTCGGCGAGGTGCTGCGGGACTGGCTGCGCGAGGACGTGGGCGAGGAGCTGACGCCGGAGACGCACATGGACCACGGGCGGCTGGTCGACGCGATCCGCTCGGGCGACGCGGCGGCTGCCGCGGCGGAGGCGGCGAGCTATCCGTTCCTGTGCCGTCCGGGGCGCTTCAGCTCTCCCGCAGGTGACTGACCCACACCGAGCCGACCTCTTTCCAGCAGCGTGCGGTCAGCCGCACGGTCTGCGCCGGTTCGGCGTCCACCGAGGAGCCGTCGCTGTCGAGGTCCCACCAGCGGGCGCACTCGACGTGCAGGCTCACCCGGTCGGTCTCCGGGTACGGGTTGTGGCAGTACGCGGTCACCTGGGAGCCGGTGACGCGGATCCGGCACTCGGAGCCGAACGGCTCCTCCGGCTCCGGTGCGGCGGCATGCACGCGCGCGTGGGCGATCGCCTCGTACGGCAGCGGCAGGACGAGAGCGACGGCGACGGTCGTTGAGGCCAGGCGGCGGGACAAGCGCACAAGGGGACCTCCTCGGCCGTAAGGGGGAGGGGCTCGCGTAGTGAACGCGTACTCCAGAGTGCGCGGTCGCGGGTCTCCCCCGCCCGGCCGACTGGGCCGAACGGGTGACGCCCCGCTCCCCGCGCACTGCGGGAAACGGGGCGTCGACGACGTACGAAGAGATCAGGCGCCGATGGCGTGCAGGCCGCCGTCCACGTGGATGATCTCGCCGGTGGTCTTCGGGAACCAGTCGCTCAGCAGGGCGACGATGCCGCGGCCGGCCGGCTCCGGGTCCTTCAGGTCCCACTCCAGCGGGGCACGGTCGTCCCACACGGAGGCCAGCTCGGCGAAGCCCGGGATGGACTTGGCGGCCATGGAGCCGATCGGGCCGGCCGAGACGAGGTTGCAGCGGATGTTCTGCTTGCCCAGGTCACGCGCCATGTAGCGGCTGGTCGCCTCCAGGGCGGCCTTGGCGGGGCCCATCCAGTCGTACTGCGGCCAGGCGTACTGCGCGTCGAAGGTGAGGCCGACGACGGAGCCGCCGTTCTGCATCAGCGGCAGGCAGGCCATGGTCAGCGACTTCAGGGAGTACGCCGAGACGTGCATGGCCGTGGCGACCGACTCGAACGGCGTGTTGAGGAAGTTGCCGCCGAGCGCGTCCTGCGGCGCGAAGCCGATGGAGTGCACCACGCCGTCGAGGCCGCCGAGCTCCTCACCGACGACGTCGGCAAGGCGCCCGAGGTGCTCGTCGTTGGTGACGTCGAGCTCGATGACCTTGGTGGGCTTGGGGAGCTTCTTGGCGATGCGCTCGGTCAGCGTGGGCCGCGGGAAGGCGGTCAGGATGATCTCGGCACCCTGCTCCTGGGCCAGCTTGGCGGCGTGGAAGGCGATGGAGGACTCCATCAGCACACCGGTGATCAGGACGCGCTTGCCCTCGAGAATTCCGCTCATGGTGATCAGTGACCCATTCCCAGTCCGCCGTCAACGGGGATGACGGCTCCAGTGATGTACGAGGCGTCGTCCGAGGCGAGGAACCGCACCGTCGCGGCGATCTCCTCCGGCTGCGCGTAACGACCGAGCGGCACCTGCTTCACGATGCCCTCACGCTGCTCGTCGGTGAGCACCTTGGTCATGTCGGTGTCGACGAAGCCGGGCGCGACGACGTTGAAGGTGATGTTGCGCGAGCCCAGCTCACGGGCGAGGGAGCGCGCGAAGCCGACCAGGCCGGCCTTGGAGGCGGCGTAGTTGGCCTGGCCGGGACCGCCGAACAGCCCGACGACGGACGAGATCAGCACCACGCGGCCCTTCTTGGCCCGCAGCATGCCTCGGTTGGCGCGCTTGACCACACGGAAGGTGCCGGTGAGGTTGGTGTCGATGACCGAGGTGAAGTCCTCCTCGGACATGCGCATCAGGAGCTGGTCCTTGGTGACGCCGGCGTTGGCGATCAGCACCTCGACCGGGCCGTGTTCGGCCTCGATCTCCTTGTAGGCCTGCTCCACCTGCTCGGTGTCGGTGATGTCGCACTTGACGGCCAGGAAGCCGGCCGGCGGCTCACCCGAGCGGTATGTGATCGCGACCTTGTCGCCGGCGTCGGCGAAAGCGCGGGCGATGGCGAGGCCGATGCCCCGGTTGCCTCCGGTGACGAGAACCGAGCGGCTCAACGGATCACCCTTTCGATAGGGGTCTTGACACACCCGCCCGAACAGCTGGATGACAGGCGGCTTCTCCGAAAACCTATCGGGCCGGTCCCGTCCTGGGACATTCGGGCACCGACAGTGGCGTACGGGTGTCACTGTCGGGTCCCTACAGAAAGATGCGGACTCCAGCCGGAAACGTGTGGTCCATGGCCCCGCCCGCGCGACATGATCGGTGCCGACAGGCCACGACAGCAGGGAGACCTCCGTGCCTCATACGATCGACGAAGCCTTTACGGCGCTTCCGCTACGCGCGCTGGCCGACGCGGCGCTGGCACGCGCGCGTGCGCTGGGTGCCGAGCACGCTGATTTCCGGTTCGAGCGGGTGCGCAGCGCATCCTGGCGCCTGCGGGACGCCAGGCTCGCCGGGTCGTCGGACACCACCGACCTCGGGTACGCGGTGCGGGTCGTGCATGGCGGGACCTGGGGGTTCGCCTCCGGGGTGGATCTGACGCTGGACGCCGCCGCCAAGGTCGCGTCGCAGGCGGTGGCGATGGCGAAGCTGTCCGCCCAGGTGATCAAGGCCGCCGGGTCGGACGAGCGGGTGGAGCTCGCCGACGAGCCCGTGCACACCGACAAGACATGGATCTCGTCGTACGAGATCGATCCGTTCACCGTGCCCGACGAGGAGAAGTCGGGCCTGCTGGCGGAGTGGAGCGGGCGGCTGCTGGCGGCGGACGGGGTCAATCATGTCGACGCCTCGCTGCTCACCGTCCACGAGAACAAGTTCTACGCCGACACCGCCGGGACCGTGACCACCCAGCAGCGGGTACGGCTGCACCCGCAGCTGACCGCCGTGTCGGTCGACGAGTCGAGCGGCGAGTTCGACTCCATGCGCACCATCGCGCCGCCCGTCGGACGCGGCTGGGAGTACCTGACCGGCACCGGCTGGGACTGGGACGACGAGCTGGCCCGCATCCCCGAGCTGCTCGCTGAGAAGATGCGGGCGCCGAGCGTCGAGGCGGGTCCGTACGACCTCGTCGTCGACCCCTCCAACCTGTGGCTGACCATCCACGAGTCCATCGGCCACGCCACCGAACTGGACCGCGCCCTCGGCTACGAGGCCGCCTACGCGGGCACCTCCTTCGCCACCTTCGACCAGCTCGGCAAGCTCCGGTACGGCTCCGACCTGATGAACGTCACCGGTGACCGCACCGCCGAGCACGGCCTCGCGACCATCGGATACGACGACGAGGGCGTCGCGGGCCAGTCCTGGGACCTGGTGAAGGACGGCACGCTCGTCGGCTACCAGCTGGACCGGCGGATCGCGAAGCTGACCGGGTTCGAGCGGTCCAACGGGTGCGCGTTCGCCGACTCGCCCGGGCATGTGCCGGTGCAGCGCATGGCCAATGTGTCGCTTCAGCCGGACCCGGCCGGGATGTCCACCGAGGATCTGATCGGGAGCGTCGACCGCGGGATCTACGTCGTCGGCGACCGGTCCTGGTCGATCGACATGCAGCGCTACAACTTTCAATTTACCGGGCAGCGGTTCTTCAGGATCGAGAACGGGCGGATCACCGGGCAGCTGCGGGACGTCGCCTATCAGGCCACGACCACCGACTTCTGGGGGTCCATGGCCGCGGTGGGCGGGCCGCAGACCTACGTCCTGGGTGGTGCCTTCAACTGCGGCAAGGCGCAGCCGGGGCAGGTCGCGGCGGTCTCGCACGGCTGCCCGTCGGCCCTCTTCAAGGGAGTCAACATTCTGAACACCACGCAGGAGGCCGGTCGATGAGCGCCCGTACCAACAAGCCGCACGAGATCGTCGAGCGGGCCCTGGAGCTGTCGCAGGCCGACGGGTGTGTCGTCATCGCCGACGAGCAGTCCACCGCCAACCTGCGCTGGGCGGGCAACGCGCTCACCACGAACGGCGTCACGCGCGGGCGGACGCTCACCGTCGTCGCGACCGTAGACGGCAAGGAGGGCACGGCCTCCGGCGTCGTGTCGCGGTCCGCCGTGACCGTGGAGGAGCTGGAGCCGCTGGTGCGCGCCGCCGAGGCCGCCGCGCGCGGTGCCGGGCCCGCCGAGGACGCGCAGCCGCTGGTGACGGGCGTACCGGCGTCGCCGGACTTCACGGACGCTCCGGGCGAGACGTCGTCCACCGTGTTCGCCGACTTCGCACCGGCGCTCGGTGAGGCGTTCGCACGCGCGCGTGCGGGCGGGCGGGAGCTGTACGGCTTCGCGAACCATGAGCTGGTGTCGACGTACGTGGGCACGTCCACGGGGCTCCGGCTGCGGCACGACCAGCCCAACGGGACGCTGGAGCTGAACGCCAAGTCGCCGGACCGTACCCGCTCGGCGTGGGCGGGACGCTCCACCCGGGACTTCAAGGACGTGGATCCTACGGCGCTGGACGCGGAGCTGGCCGTGCGCCTCGGCTGGGCCGAGCGGCGCCTTGAGCTGCCGGCGGGCCGGTACGAGACGCTGCTGCCGCCGACCGCCGTGGCCGACCTGCTGATCTACCAGCTGTGGTCGGCGTCGGGGCGGGACGCGGCCGAGGGCCGGACGGTGTTCTCCAAGCCCGGCGGCAAGACGCGCGTGGGCGAGAAGCTGACCGAGCTGCCGCTCACGCTGCGCAGTGACCCGAACGAGCCGGGGCTGGAGTCCGCGCCCTTCGTGATCGCGCACTCCTCCGGGGGCGACCAGTCGGTGTTCGACAACGGGCTGCCGCTCGCGACCACGGAGTGGATGCGCGAGGGCGACCTGAAGCACCTCACGACCAGCCGCCACAGCGCGGGGCTGACCGGTCTGCCGGTGGCGCCGGGCATCGACAACCTGATCCTGGACGGCGGCCAGGACGTGTCGCTCGAGGAGATGGTCGCGAACACCGAACGCGGCCTGCTGCTGACCTGCCTGTGGTACATCCGCGAGGTCGACCCGGCAACGCTGCTGCTCACCGGCCTGACCCGGGACGGGGTGTACCTCGTCGAGAACGGTGAGGTGACCGGCGAGGTCAACAACTTCCGGTTCAACGAGTCGCCGGTGGGGCTGCTGGGGCGGGCGACGGAGGCGGGGCGCACGGAGAAGACCCTGCCCAGGGAGTGGAGCGACTGGTTCACCAGGGCGGCGATGCCCGCGCTGCGCATCCCCGATTTCAACATGAGCTCTGTCAGTCAGGGCGTATAACCTCGTAGGCGTTCGCAGTCGGTTGTCACCCGACTGCCCGAAGATCATCGAGGAGACACGAGAACCGTGACGGACATCGTCGACGAGCTGAAGTGGCGTGGCGTGATCGCCCTGTCCACTGACGAGGACGCATTGCGCAAGGCGCTCGCGGACGGTCCCGTCACGTTCTATTGCGGTTTCGACCCGACCGCGGCCAGCCTGCACGTCGGCCACCTGGTGCAGGTCCTCACCATGCGCCGCCTCCAGCAGGCGGGCCTGCGCCCGCTGGCGCTGGTGGGCGGCGCGACCGGCCAGATCGGCGACCCCCGCCCGACGGCCGAGCGCACGCTGAACGACCCGGAGACGGTCGCGAACTGGGTGAACCGCCTGCGCGCGCAGATCGAGCCGTTCCTGTCCTTCGAGGGCGAGAACGCCGCGGTGATGGTGAACAACCTGGACTGGACGGCCGGCCTGTCGGCCATCGAGTTCCTGCGGGACATCGGCAAGCACTTCCGTGTCAACAAGATGCTGACCAAGGACTCGGTCGCCCGTCGACTGCAATCCGAAGAGGGCATCAGCTACACGGAGTTCAGCTACCAGCTGCTCCAGGGCATGGACTTCCTGGAGCTGTACCGGCGGCACGGCTGCACGCTCCAGCAGGGCGGCAGCGACCAGTGGGGCAACCTCACCGCGGGCCTGGACCTGATCCACCGACTGGAGCCGCACGCCCATGTGCACGCTCTGGCGACGCCGCTGATGACCAAGTCGGACGGCACCAAGTTCGGCAAGACCGAGGGCGGCGCCATCTGGCTCGACCCGGAGATGACGACGCCGTACGCGTTCTACCAGTTCTGGCTGAACGCGGACGACCGGGACATCTCCACCTACATGCGCATCCTGTCCTTCAAGTCCCGTGCGGAGCTGGAGGAGTTGGAGAAGCAGACCGAGGAGCGTCCGCAGGCCCGTGCCGCGCAGCGTGCGCTGGCCGAGGAGCTGACGACGCTGGTGCACGGCGCCGACCAGACGGCCGCCGTGATCGCCGCGTCGAAGGCCCTCTTCGGCCAGGGCGAGCTGACGGAGCTGGACGACCGGACGCTGGCGGCGGCCCTCTCCGAGGTGCCGCACATCCAGGTCGAGCAGCTCGGCCAGGTCGTCGACCTCTTCGCCGAGGTCGGCCTGGTGGCCAGCAAGTCCGCGGCGCGGCGCACCGTGAAGGAGGGCGGCGCCTACGTGAACAACGTCAAGGTCGCCGGCGAGGACGCGGTGCCCGCGAAGGAGGACCTGCTGCACGGGCGGTGGCTGGTGCTGCGGCGGGGGAAGAAGAACCTGGCGGCGGTCGAGGTCACCGGCGCCTGACGGAGCTGCGGGGCCGTACAGGAGAGGGCCCCTGTAGAAACGTATGCACGCCCAAGGGGCGGCTTCCCCGAGGGGGGCCGCCCCTTGGGCGTGTTCCGAAGGTCAGGTGCGTTGCTGCTTGCGCTTGCCCAGCGTCGCCATGTACAGCATGTCGCCCAGGTACACGATGATCACCGCGGCGATGATCTGGAAGATGTGCCGGCTCCAGTCGATGCCGCTGGTCTCCTCCACGCCGAAGCCCCGGGCGACGGCGTTGCCGACGACGGCGCCGAGAATGCCGAAGATGGTGGTCAGCCAGAGGGGGCTGTGCTGCTTGCCCGGGATGATCGCCTTCGCGAGCAGACCCAGCACAAATCCGACGATGATCGCCCACAACCAGCCCATCGCTGCCTCCTCCTACGGCTCGGGGTGAGCCTCCCGGCCAGTCTTGGTCCGGCGCCGGTACGCCGCATGCCGGGTACCGCCGTACGCGTGACGACTGACGGCGTTGCCCCAGGTGGCAGGGGCCCCGGTCTCGTAGGCGGCGCAGGCGGGGCGTACCGTGGAAGGTGTCCTGGCCCGGGTCCCCGACCGGGGGCGGACGGGTACGGGCACTGGGGAGAGTCCGATGCGGGCGGATGGTGGAATCTGATGCGGAAGCTGCATGCCGGCGACAACGCCCAGGTGTTCCGGATCACCGGGGCCCGGGCGGGCCTCCACGACGATGTGCGCGCCCGGCAGCGCCGGTACATCATCTCGATGTCGGTCCGTACGGTGTCGGTGATCCTCGCTGCCTCGCTGTGGAACGTCGAACGGCACGTCGCGATCGTGGCGTTGGTGCTCGGGGCGGTCCTGCCGTACATCGCGGTGGTGATCGCCAACGCGGGGCGTGAGAATGCGCCGGGTCTGCCGTCGACGTTCGTGAGCGCGCCGATGCGGCCGATGATCGCGCCGCCGCGGACGAATGACGGTTCTGCGGAATCCGTCCCGGAAGATGTGGCGGACGACTCCGCGCCGGGCGCACAAAGCAAACCGCGCGACGGGGCGTGACACTGCGGAGCGGTTTCCTCCGGAAGTCAGGGGGGGTCGGCTCCGCGCCAAGCTCAGGAAAAGCTCAGATCAATAGTGTTGTTCCGGTGCCGGGGGACGGGTTACCCGTGACATACTTCGTGGACGCTCCGCATCCCCCGTCGGAGCGATGGACCGACGCCGGGCAGCTCCCCCCGTGGCTGCTCGGCGTCGCCTTTTTTGTGCGACGAATCCGTGTGAGACGAATCAGTGAGTGACGCGATCTGTTCTGCCAAGGGCTGCCGTGCTGACGCCGTGTGGGTGCTGGCTTGGAACAACCCGAAGATTCATACGCCGGAGCGGCGGAAGACGTGGCTCGCCTGTGAGGAGCATCGCGAGCATTTGTCGCAGTTTCTTGGGGTGCGGGGGTTCTTGAAGGACGTTGTGCTGCTCGAAGAGTGGGAAGCGCGGCAGGATTGAGGGAACGCCATCTGCCCGGGGTGACCTCGGTTGCATGGCGGGTGCGGCTTCGTTGTGGTTGCTCGCGCAGTTCCCCGCTCCCCTTTAGGGGCGTCCCAGCTAGCCGCCGATAGCGGACATCGGCCTGTCCGGCTGGACGAAGCTCGGGTCGTCCAAGCCCGCGCCCGCCTTCTTGCCCCACATCGCCAGGCGCCAGATGCGGGCGATCTCCTCGTCGGGGGCGCCGGAGCGCAGTGCCGCTCGCAGGTCCGTCTCCTCCTGGGCGAACAGGCAGGTGCGGACCTGGCCGTCGGCCGTCAGGCGGGTGCGGTCGCAGGCCGAGCAGAACGGGCGGGTGACGGAGGCGATGACGCCGACGACATGAGGGCCGCCGTCGACCAGCCAGCGCTCCGCCGGGGCCGAGCCGCGCTTCTCCTCGCCCTCGGGGGTCAGCTCGAAGCGGGTGCGCAGGGATGTCAGGATGTCGCCGGCCGTGATCATGCCGTCGCGCTTCCAGCCGTGCTGGGCGTCCAGGGGCATCTGCTCGATGAAGCGCAGTTCGTAGTCGTGCTCCACGGCCCAGGCGAGGAGGTCGGGGGCCTCGTCGCCGTTCAGGCCCGGCATCAGGACCGTGTTGACCTTGACCGGGGTCAGGCCCGCGTCGCGGGCGGCGTACAGGCCCTCGATGACGTCCTTGTGGCGGTCGCGGCGGGTGAGGGCCTTGAAGACGTCGGGGCGCAGGGTGTCCAGGGAGACGTTGACCCGGTCGAGGCCCGCCGCCTTCAGGGCGGCCGCCGTGCGCTTGAGGCCGATGCCGTTCGTCGTCAGGGACATCTGGGGGCGGGGGGTCAGCGCGGCGACGCGCTCGACTATGCCGACCAGCCCGGGGCGCAGCAGGGGCTCACCGCCGGTGAAGCGGACCTCTTCGATGCCCAGGGTGGTGACGGCTATGTCGATCAGGCGGACGATCTCGTCGTCCGTGAGCAGGTCGGGCTTGGCCAGCCACTGCAGGCCCTCCTCGGGCATGCAGTAGGTGCACCGCAGGTTGCAGCGGTCCGTCAGCGAAACCCTCAGGTCGGTGGCCACTCGGCCGTAGGTGTCGATGAGCACGTGGGCCCCCTCCCTCGTCACGACCAGATTCAACTTCCGTCACCTGCGAGCCTACGTGACCGCGCTGACAGCGACACCGGCCCGATCCCACGACGTACGACGCGGCCGTGTCGTAGAGATCTACGACGCGGCCGCGCAGGGGACGTGCTCAGTGGGCTCCGGTGCCGGTCAGGGACCGGACCTCCAGCTCGGCGTACTTGCCGGCGTCGGGCTCTTCCTTGGACAGGACCGTGCCGAGCCAGCCCATGAAGAAGCCGAACGGGATGGAGATGATGCCCGGGTTCTTCAGCGGGAACCAGGCGAAGTCGACGTCGGGGAACATCGCCTTGGGGTCGCCGGAGACGACGGGCGAGAACAGCACCAGGCCGACGGCGACGATGAGACCGCCGTAGATCGACCACAGCGCGCCCTGGGTGGTGAACCGCTTCCAGAACAGGCTGTAGAGGATCGTCGGCAGGTTGGCGGAGGCCGCGACCGCGAAGGCCAGGGCGACCAGGCCGGCGACGTTGAGGTCGCGGGCGAGGGCGCCGAGGAGGATGGAGACGGCGCCGATGCCGATGGTGGCGAGGCGGGCCGCCCTGACCTCCTCCTTCTCGGTGGCTTCGCCCTTCCTGATCACGTTCGCGTAGATGTCGTGGGCGAACGACGAGGACGAGGCCAGGGTCAGTCCGGCGACGACGGCGAGGATGGTCGCGAAGGCCACCGCCGAGATGGTGGCGAGCAGGATCGCACCCCACGCCGAATCCACGCCGCCGAGATGCAGGGCGAGCAGTGGTGCGGCCGTGTTGCCGGACGGGTTGGACGCGATGATCTCTTCCTGGGAGATCAGCGCGGCGGCGCCGAAGCCGAGGGCGATGGTCATCAGGTAGAAGCCGCCGATGATACCGATGGCCCAGTTCACGGACTTACGGGCGGCCTTGGCGTTGGGCACCGTGTAGAAGCGGATCAGGATGTGCGGCAGGCCGGCGGTGCCGAGGACCAGGGCGATGCCGAGGGAGATGAAGTCCAGCTTGGAGGTGCCGGTCGCGCCGTACTGGAGGCCGGGCTCCAGGAAGGCGGCGCCCTTGCCGCTGTTCTCGGCGGCCTTGCCGAGCAGATCGGAGATGTTGAAGTTGAACTTCAGCAGCACCAGGAACGTAATCAGGATTGTGCCACCGATCAGCAGCACGGCCTTGACCATCTGGACCCAGGTGGTGCCCTTCATGCCGCCGATGGAGACGTACACGATCATCAGGACGCCGACGAGGGCGACGATCAGGATCTTGCCGGCGTCGGTGGTGATGCCGAGCAGCAGCGAGACAAGGACGCCCGCACCCGCCATCTGGGCCAGCAGGTAGAAGATCGACACGACGATCGTGGAGGTGCCGGCCGCCGTACGGACCGGGCGCTGGCGCATGCGGTAGGCGAGGACGTCACCCATCGTGTAGCGGCCGGAGTTCCTGAGCGGCTCGGCCACCAGGAGCAGGGCGACCAGCCAGGCGACCAGGAATCCGATGGAGTACAGGAAGCCGTCGTATCCGAAGAGGGCGATGGCGCCCGCGATGCCGAGGAAGGACGCGGCGGACATGTAGTCGCCGGAGACGGCGAGGCCGTTCTGGAAGGCGCTGAACGACCGGCCGCCCGCGTAGAAGTCGGCGGCGTCCTTGGTCTGGCGGCCCGCCCAGACGGTGATGAAGAGGGTCGCGACCACGAAGCACGCGAACAGGGTGATGATCAGCGGCCGGTGCTCGCTGGCCTCGTTGGCGGCAAGCTGCACATGGGTCATCGCGGGGCTCATGCGCCGCCCTCCATACGGGTCTTGATGGCCTCGGCCTTGGGGTCGAGCTTGGCACCTGCGTGCCGTGCGTACCACCAGGCGATGAGGAACGTGGTGACGAACTGGGCGATACCGAAGACGAACGCGACGTTGATGTTGCCGAACAGCTTGGTGCCCATGAAGTCGCCCGCGTAGTTGGAGAGCAGGACGTACAGCAGGTACCAGACGATGAAGGCGACGGTCAGCGGAAAGGCGAAGGAGCGGTAGGAGCGGCGCAGTTCACCGAACTCCGCACTCTGCTGCACCTCGGTGAACTCCTCGGTGGAGGGGAGTTTGTGTGTCTCTTTCGAGGGGGGCGGTGCGTCGGTAGCCACGGAGTCTCCTCGCGTTGCGGGCGCTGTTGCGACGGTGGACGGGGACGGGTCGGGGGGTGGGGACGACTTGGGTGCGGACATGGCGGCTCTGTTCTTAGTGGTGATGTGGATCACGTGAGCCGGGTGGTGATGTTAGGGCCACGGCACGTGATCCGACAGAGGCTCGATCCTGCTCGCGCCCCCTTCCCAAGGTCACGGCGCCACGCGTGGACCGGTTCAACTCCGAAGGTCACTTTCCGAAGTCGCCCGGGTGAGTGATTGCTGGCCAGGAGGTTCGGGGTTAGCTTCGCTCCAGCACGACTCGTCATGTACCTGCCCGGGCAGCACCCGCGCCCCGGGCAGGTTTCCGTTCCGGATGATGTGGAGAACCCATGCTTCATCTGCGGTCCAGACGCCGTCTCGGCCTCGCCGCAACCCTCGCCCTGTCGCTGACCGCCCCGCTCGGCTTCCTGCCGACGGCGGCCTCCGCCGCACCGTTGGCGGAGCCCGGCGTGCGGGCCGCGGACGCGACCACCCTGGCGTATGTCGTCAACACCCGCCCGGACCATCGCACGATCGAGTCGGTCAAGAAGGCGATCGCCGCGACCGGCGGCACCGTCGTGATCGCGTACGAGAAGATCGGCGTGATCGTCGTCCACTCGGCGAACCCCGACTTCGCCAAGGCGATACGCGCGGTACGCGGCGTGCAGTCGGCGGGCGCGACGCGTACGGCGGCCCTGGCCCCCGCCGGGGCGACGGACGAGGGCCCCGCCCAGCCGTTGACGAAGGGACAGGCCTCGAAGATCGCGCGCGCGTCCGCCGCGGCAGAGGTCAGCGAGCCCCTCGAGGCCGACCAGTGGGACCTGCGGGCGATCGGTGCCGACAAGGCCGCCCGGATCAACCCGGGCAGTTCGAAGGTCACCGTCGCCGTCATCGACACCGGCGTCGACGACACCCACCCGGACCTGGCCCCGAACTTCTCCGCGTCCCAGTCGGCGAACTGCGCCGGCGGTGTCGCCGACACCGGCGAGGGCGCCTGGCGCCCGTACACCGCCGAGGACTACCACGGCACGCACGTCGCGGGTGAGATCGCCGCGGCCCGCAACGGCATCGGCGTCGCGGGTGTCGCGCCCGGCGTGAAGGTGTCGGGCATCAAGGTGAGCGACCCGAAGAACGGTCTCTTCTACCCGGAGAGCGTCGTCTGCGCCTTCGTGTTCGCCGCCGACCACGGCGTGGAGATCACGAACAACAGCTATTACGTCGACCCGTGGCTGTACAACTGCATGGACGACCCCGACCAGAAGGCCATCGTCGACTCGGTCAACCGGGCCCAGCTGTACGCCCAGAAGAAGGGCACGCTGCACCTGGCCTCGGCGGGCAACTCCAACCACGACATGGACGCCGACTCGATCGTGGACGAGAGCAGCCCCGACGACTCCAAGCCGGTCCCCCGCACGATCGACCCGCACGAGTGCTTCGACGTGCCGACCCAGTTGCCGGGCGTGGTCACGGTGAGCGCGACGGGCGTGCAGAACGTCAAGTCGTACTACTCGTCCTACGGTTACCGCGTCGTCGACGTCGCGGCGCCGGGCGGTGACCGGAAGTTCCAGATCCCGACGGACACCCCGTCGGCGAACGGCCGCATCCTGTCCACCATGCCGAACGGCGAGTACGGCTGGCTGCAGGGCACGTCGATGGCCTCCCCGCACGCGGCGGGCGTGGCCGCGCTGCTGAAGTCGCGGTACCCGAAGGCGACTCCGGCCCAGCTGCAGGGGCTGCTGAAGATCCAGGCGGACAACCCGGGCTGCCCCGAGTCGTACGACCAGGACGGCGACGGCAAGCAGGACGCGGTCTGCGAGGGCGGCGAGCTGTTCAACGGCTTCTACGGGTTCGGCATCGTCGACGCACTGGACGCGGTTGACTGACCGGATCGGTCCATGTCGCCCGGTAGCCCGGCGGCAATCCAGTCGACATATTGATCGAGTCAACACTGCATAGTGCAGTCATGACTGACATCAGTACTGCTTGGTCCGCGGTGGGCGGCGACCCCGCCCTTCTTCCGCGGGTGTCGACGGTGGTGCGGGAGGGCGCGCTTCAGGCGCGCCTTCCCGTACGGGAGTTGGCGCGCGCGTGCGTGGGCGCGTGCGCGTTGGCAGCGGCCGAGCTGGGGGCGCGGCGGGCCGGGCTCGCCGAGGTGCCCGAGGTGCGGTTGGACGACGGGGCGATCGCCACGGCGTTCGTGAGTGAACGGCATCTGCTGGTCGACGGGCGCGCACCGGTCACCTTCGCGCCGCTGTCCCGGTTCTGGCGGACGGCGGACGGCTGGGTGCGCACGCATGCGAACTATCCGCACCACCGGTCCCGGCTGCTGGCCGCGCTGGGCGTGACGGGAGACGATCCGGACGCCGTGGCCTCGGTGCTCGCCGAGCGGTCCTCGCACGAGGTCGAGGAGTCCGTGTACGCGGCCGGCGGCCTGGCCGTGGCACTACGTCAACCCAAGGAGTGGGCGGCGCACGAGCAGGCGGCAGCAGTGGCCCGACGGCCGCTCGTCGAGAGCGCACGGCTCGACACGGCACGCGCGCGCGTGCTCCCGCCTCTGGACGGCACTCCCCTGCTGCCCGCCGCCGGAGTACGCGTCCTGGACCTGACGCGGGTCATCGCGGGTCCCGTCGCCACGCGCACGCTCGCCCTGCTCGGCGCGGACGTCCTGCGTCTGGACCCGCCGCAGCTGCCGGAACTGACGGACCAGCACGCCGACACGGGCTTCGGGAAGCGCTCGGCGACGCTGGATCTGGCGGCCGATCGCCGCACCTTCGAGGAACTGCTCGCGACGGCGGACGTCGTCGTCACCGGCTACCGGCCTGGCGCCCTCGACCGGTTCGGGCTGTCGGCACAGGAACTGGCCGAGCGGCGGCCCGGCCTGATCGTGGCTCAGCTGTCGGCATGGGGGGCGTACGGGCCGTGGCGCGAGCGGCGCGGCTTCGACAGCCTGGTGCAGGTCGCCACCGGTATCGCCGCGATCGAGGGGGCCGCGAGCGACGGACCGGCCGAACGGCCCGGCGCACTGCCCGCGCAGGCCCTCGACCACGGGACGGGGTATCTGCTGGCGGCGGCCGTACTGCGGGCACTGACCGAGCGGCGGGAGCAGGGGTACGGCCGGTGCGTACGGCTGGCGCTGGCGCGCACGGCGTGGTGGCTGACGAACGGGAGCCGGCCTGGCCCGGAGGGGGACGTGACCTACGAGGCGCCCGATGCCTGGCTCGCCGAGCGGGACAGCGCGCTCGGGCGGCTGCGGTACGCCCTGTCACCGGTGTCGTTCACAGGCGGTCCAGTCGACTGGGCACGGCCGCCGGGGGTTTGGGGCGCGGAGACGGCGGGTTGGGGCGGCTGAGGGCTGGAGGGCCTCGCGTCGGCTTGAGCAGGAGGGCCGCCCGAGCCGTATCCCTGGGCGTCCCCCTGGACGGAATGCCACACCACCACTTGTTTACCGGTGCTTGCCCGAATCTGTGTTGTTTTGTGATGATCTTAAGGTGACATTGACCAGACCCTCCCCCGGCCTGTCCGACGGGAATGCGCCGAGACCGCGCCCCGGCGTCGGCCCCGCCGTCGCCGTTCTCGTCCTGGTGGGGCTGGCGGCGCTGATCCCGCTGCTCGGGCCGTCGGCCGCGCTGCACGGCACCGGTGAGGCCGCCGCGCCCGGCACCGGTGGGATCGCGCTGCTGCGCACGGCGCTGTTCGCGGCGCTGTGCGTCCCGGTGGGTGAGCTGTTCGTGCGCCGACTGGCCCGTTCGGTGCCCGGCGCGACCGAGGCCATGCCCCGCAGTTGGGCGCCGTACGCGGCCGCCGCCGGTTTTGTCGCCGCCCTTGCCCTCGCCTCGGTCGTGTCCTCGGGCAACCTCGTGCCGGACAGCCCCGCCGACCTCGACATCGGCGGCCTCTACGCCTCGCGGGACGGCAAGCTCGCGCTGCTGGAGGTCAACGCCTTCGCGGTGGCCGGGCTGTGCGCGCTCTCGCGTCGGCCGGCCACCCAGATCTGGCCGCTGGCCGCGGTCGTGGTCGCCGAGGCGCTGCGCGCGCACCCCACGACCGAGCACAGCCCGCTGCTCGGCTCCGGCCTGACACTGGTGCACCTCGTGTGCGCGTCGCTCTGGGTCGGCGGGCTGCTGTATGCGCTGCGGACCCTGCGCGGATGGGGCGCCGTCGAGGCGGGCGCGGCGCTGCTGGGCCTCTACGCGCGCGTGGCGGCCGTACTGCTCGCCGCCATCACGGCGACGGGGGTGTGGAGTTCGCTGCGCCGGATGCCGTCGGACACGGTCCTGGAGCAGTTGACGGACACGGCGTACGGGCGGGCGCTGCTGGCCAAGGTGATCCTGGTGGCGGCCGTGGCCGCGCTCGCGCTCTGGGCACGGATCCGGCTGCGCCGGGCGGCCGACCCGCTGAGCGCCTGCGCTCCCGCGCGCGCGGAGGTCGTCGCCCTGGGCGTGGTCGTCGCGCTGTCGGGGCTGCTGACGGCGCTGCCGGTGCCGATCCGCTGGTGAGCCGGTCACGTGCTCAGCCGCCTTCTCCGCGGCCTCGGTTGATGACCGGAAACGTTCGGCGCGGTGCGCTCGCCCCTCGCGTCCGTCGGCGCTACACCCCCGCCACGTCCAGCAGGGACCCCGCCGCGTAGGTGACCCCCATGGCCAGCGCGCCGCCCGCCACATTGCGCAGGACCGCGCGGGCCGGGGCGGCGGCGCCCAGGCGGGCGCTGCTCCAGCCGGTCAGGGCGAGGGCGGCCAGGACGGAGACGACGGTCACCGGCAGCCGCCGGTCCGCCGGCGGCAGCACCATCGCGAGGAGCGGCAGCAGCGCCCCCGCCGTGAACGCCAGGAAACTCGCCCACGCCGCGTGCCACGGGTTGGTCAGCTCGTCCGGGTCGATACCGAGCTCCACGCGCGCGTGCGCCTTCAGCGCGTCCCGTTCCGTCAGCTGGACGGCCGCCTCCATGGCGACTCCCCGGGACAGCCCGCGCCGCTCCAGCAGCTCCGCCAGTTCCGCCAACTCCTCCTCCGGCCGCTCCTGCAACTCCCGCTTCTCCACGGCCAACGCGGCCTTCTCCGCGTCACGCTGCGTGGAGACCGAGACGTACTCCCCCGCCGCCATCGACATCGACCCGGCGAGCAGCCCGGCCAGCCCGGCCGTGACCAGTGCCGAGCGGTCGTCCGTCGCGCCGGCCACGCCGACGACGAGTCCCGCGGTCGACACGATTCCGTCGTTCGCCCCGAGGACGGCCGCCCGCAGCCAGTTCAGCCGCTCGCCCAGCGCGCCGCCGTGGGCCTCGTCATGCGTTGGTTCGGTCACATACGGAGGATCGCACCGAGGGGGACATCCGGGACGTACCGACGCTCCCGGTCGGGCACCGGGGCCGGCGGGGTCACCGGCGTGCGGCAACACGGCATGTCCGCCGACCGGTTGACGCGCGTGCGTTCGCCGCGCTCGAACAGGCGGACCCGGCAAGGCACCTGACGGTCAGGACTGTCAGTCCCGGCCCGTATCCTCAGTGACCATGCTCGAAGACCTGACGACCGCAGCGTCCGCCCCCACAGCGTGGCCGGCCGCGTATCCGCAGGGATACGCGGTCGTTGACGTGGAGACCACCGGCCTGGCCCGGGACGACCGGATAATCTCCGCGGCCGTCTACCGGCTGGACGCGCTCGGCGAGGTCGAGGACCACTGGTACACGCTGGTCAACCCGGAGCGCGACCCCGGCCCGGTGTGGATCCACGGTCTGACGAGCGAGGCGCTGGAGGGCGCCCCCCTGTTCCAGGACATCGCCGAGGAGTTCTCGGCCCGCCTCGACGGCCGGGTGCTCGTCGCGCACAACGCCGTCTTCGACTGGCAGATGATCGCGCGGGAGTACGCGCGCGCGGAGCGCGAGGCACCGGTACGGCAGCGGCTGTGCACCATCGCCCTGTCCAAGGAGCTGGGCCTGCCGCTGCCCAACCACAAGCTGGAGTCACTGGCGGCACACTTCGGCGTCGTACAGCAGCGCGCGCACCACGCGCTGGACGACGCGCGCGTGCTGGCGGAGGCGTTCCGGCCGAGCCTGCGGGCCGCGGCGGCGGGTGGCAGGCGGCTGCCGTTGCAGGAGTGCCGGCCGCTGACCGAGTGGCGGGACACCGCCGCGCCCCGGATCGGACAGCAGGCAGGGGGCGGCTCCAGCGGCGGCTACGGCAGCTATCGGCCGACCAGTTGGCGTCCGTCCCGGAAACGGCCCGCCTGCCCCCATCCCAATCCAGGCCGCTACGAAGAGGGCAAAAGGCTCAAGCAGGGCATGCGGATCGCCTTCTCCGGAGACACCTCGGTCGAGCGCGACCTGCTGGAGGACCGCGCGATCGAGGCCGGACTGCATGTGTCGACGAGCCTGTCCCGGCTGACCAGCCTGCTCGTCACGAACGACCCCGACGCGGGCACCTCGAAGGTGGTCAAGGCCCGGCAGTACGGGACGCCGGTGGTCGACGAGGCCGCCTTCGGACAGCTCCTCAGGGATGTGGAACCTGCGTCGGAGCAGTGACCGTACGGACGGGTGATTGCCGCGCGACTCGCCCGGAGCCGTCTCGCCCGGGCCGCGGTGACGGCTCACCCTGTGGCGCATGGCGACATGTGAAGTATGCGGAAACGACTACGGCATGAGCTTCGAGGTGCACGCGCAGGGCGCGGTGCACGTCTTCGACTGCTTCTCCTGTGCGATCCACCGCATGGCCCCGGTCTGCGAACACTGCCGCGTCCAGATCATCGGGCAGGGCGTCGAGGTCGAGGGCCACTGGTACTGCGGCGCCCACTGCGCCCGCGAGGAGGGGAAGGTGGGGATCGTCGACAAGGTGTGACCGGCCAGGACCCGTACCCGCCTGAAAGCACCCCACGACCGAGTTGTACGGTCGTGGGGTGTACCGCTTCCTGTTGTCCCGGCAGTGGGTGATCCTCACGCTGGTCGCCCTGCTCCTCATCCCCACGATGATCAGGCTGGGCATCTGGCAGATGCACCGCTACGAGGAGCGCTCCGCCCGCAACCAGCTGGTCGCCGACGCGCTCGGCGCGAAGCCTGAGCCCGCCGAGAAGCTGACCTCCCCGGGGCACACCGTCACCACCAAGGAGCGGTACCGCAGCGTGAGCGCGGTGGGCCGCTTCGACACCGAGCACGAAGTCGTCGTCAGGCGCCGTGTCAACGCCGACGAAGAGGTCGGCTTCCACGTCCTCACCCCCTTCGTCCTGACGGACGGCAAGGTGCTGCTGGTCAACCGGGGCTGGATCCCGGCGGACGGGCCGACCCAGACGGCGTTCCCCAAGATCCCCGCACCGCCGAGCGGCCAGGTCACTGTCACCGGGCGGCTGATGCCCGACGAGACGACCGAGGCGAGCGGCATCAAGAACCTCAAGGGCCTGCCCGACCGGCAGGTCATGCTGATCAACAGCGAGCAGGAGGCGCGGCGCCTCGGCGCCCAGGTGCTCGGCGGGTACATCGTGCAGTCGGCGCCCGAGCCGAAGGGGGACACGCCCGAGCTGATCGGCAAGCCCGGCAACGAGAACGCTCCGCTGAACTACGCGTACGCCATCCAGTGGTGGCTGTTCGCGGCGGGCGTCCCCGTCGGCTGGCTGATCCTGGCCCGCCGTGAGGCCCGTGAGCAGGCGGACGCGGCCGCTGCTCCGGAGGAGGCGGAGACGGCGCCGACCCCGGTGTAGTCCCGAGCGGCGGCGCACACCACGCATCGCCACGGTCGCTTCAGGCGGCCGCACACACCGTCACTTCCGGCGGCCGTTCAGCTGGTCCTGCCAGTAGCGGAAGGTGCGTTCCGGCTCGGGCAGCAGATCCCACGGGTGGCGGGTCATGTGGCGGCCGATGCGCTGGAAGACGGGGCCCGCCTCGGCCGGGCGGTGGGCTCGGGTCAGGGCGAAGGCGAGGACGTTGAGGTCGACGACGGCTTCGGCGTGCGGTGCTGCGGCGGTGTGGAACCAGCGCGAGAGGGCCGTGTCGATCTCCCTCGCCGCCCTGGGTTCGTTCCAGTGACCGTTCGCGCCGAGCGCGTCGAGACCAGTCCGCTCCTGACGGTGGGCGACGAGTTCCACGCGGGCCACGACCGGCAGCAGGGCGACCGGGGATCCGTGCGGCGCCTGGAAGGCGACCTGCCAGGCGAAGTCCATCATGTCGGGGACCGCGCCGTGCCCGCGCGGGGACAGGTACCGCAGCAGCAGGTGGTAGGCCGCCCGATGCCAGGGCGCGCGGTTGACGGCCTGGGTCCACACCGGCACCGCGTCCTGCACCGGCACGGCACTGGAGTGCATCAGGGACAGCAGCGCCAGCCAGGGCGTCGGATCCTCCGGGCAGGCCGCGGCGGCACGCAGACACGTCTGCTCGGCCCGGCGGACCGCGGAGGGTCCCTCGGCGGCGGCGCGGGCCGACTGGACGAAGGCGCGCAGGACCAGGGCGTCACCGTCGTCGGGCCGGTCGGCGGCCCATCGCTCGGAGACCGCGGGCGGCAGGCGCCGGGCGAGGACGGAGACGCGGTGGGCTCGGCGGTCCCAGTCGCGTCCGGTGGCGTGCAGCAGTTCGGCGACGGGGTCCCATGCAGGGCTGGTGCGGCCTGCTCCGAGGCCGTGGAGCTGTTGGGTGGGGCGGAGTTCGCGCAGGGTTCTGTGCAGGGGGGCGTCGTCGAGTTCGGGGCGGATCAGGAGGGATGGTCGGCGTCTCAGCATCTGGGTGTGTGTCTCGCCGTGAAGGGTCTGCTTCGGGGGTGGGTGCGGGTTGTTCGTGGTTGCTCGCGCAGTTCCCCGCGCCCCTGGGTGGATGCAGTGCACGTACCTAGGGACGCGGGGCGTGCCGTGTCAGCAGCAGCGGCTCTGCGGGTGCTCCTCCCGGTGCAGGGTGCGCAGTACCTCGTACTCCCGGCGGGTCGGTACAGGGGCGTGGGGGTGATGGCGGCGGTGCCGGTCGCAGTAGCGGTCGTACTCCGCCTCGCCGGTCAGCTCGCGGGCGTACCAGCGCAGCGCCCCCAGCACCTTCCGCACGGGGCTCATGAGCGCGTCCCCACCAGCGGCTCTTCGGACCGCTCCGGCACATCGATGCGGGACTCGACGTACGGCGCCTCGGTGGTCGGCAGGGGCTCCCCGGCCCGGATGGCGCGGACGCACACGACCGCGCAGTTGACCAGGACCGTGAGGACCAGCAGCAGGAAGATCGCCATGATCACGCCGTCCACCGTGTTGTTGAGCACGATGGTGTGCATGTCGTCCATGTTCGTGGCGCCCGGCAGTAGCTGACCGTCCTCGATGGCCTGCGCGTACTTGTCCCGCAGAGCGAAGAAGCCGATCGCCGGGTTGTCCGAGAAGATCTTCTGCCAGCCCGCGGTGAAGGTGACGGCCACGTCCCAGGCCAGCGGGATGCCGGTGACCCAGGCCCAGCGCAGCTTGCCGGACTTGATCAGCACGGTGGTGGTGACGGCCAGGGCGACCGCGGCCAGCAGCTGGTTGGCGATGCCGAACAGCGGGAACAGCTGCTTGATGCCGCCGAGGGGGTCGGTGACACCGGCGTAGAGGAAGTATCCCCAGGCGCCCACGACCAGGGCGCTGGTGATCCAGATGCCCGGCTTCCAGGTGACCCGGCCGATCGGCTTCCAGACGTTGCCCAGCATGTCCTGGAGCATGAAGCGGCCCACGCGCGTGCCCGCGTCCACGGTGGTGAGGATGAACAGGGCCTCGAACATGATCGCGAAGTGGTACCAGAAGGCCTTCATTCCGGCCCCGCCGAACACCCCCGCGAAGATCTCCGACATGCCCACGGCCAGGGTGGGCGCGCCACCGGAGCGGCCCACCAGCGTCTCCTCCTCGACGGCCTTGGCCGCCGCGGTGAGCTGGTCCGGGGTGATGGTGAAGCCTAGGTTCTTCACCGCCTCGGCGGCGCTGTCCACGGTCGGGCCGAGCAGCGCGGCCGGGGAGTTCATGGCGTAGAAGAGGCCCGGTTCGAGCACGCACGCGGCGATCAGGGCCATGACGGCGACGAAGGACTCCGTGAGCATGGAGCCGTAGCCGATCATCCGGACCTGGGACTCCTTCTGGATCAGCTTCGGCGTGGTGCCGGAGGAGACCAGGGCGTGGAAGCCGGACAGGGCGCCGCAGGCGATGGTGATGAACAGGAACGGGAACAGCGACCCGGCGAACACCGGTCCGGCGCCGGTCGAGGCGAACTCCGTCACCGACTCGGTCTTCAGGGTCGGGGCGGCGATCACCACGCCGACGGCCATCAGGGCGATGGTGCCGACCTTCATGAAGGTGGAGAGGTAGTCGCGCGGCGCCAGCAGCATCCACACCGGCAGCACGGAGGCGACGAAGCCGTAGCCGACCAGGCAGAAGACCAGGGTCTCCGGGCTCCAGACGAAGTACTGGGCGAGCGAGGAGTCCTGGATCCAGCCGCCGCCGAGGATGGCGAGCAGCAGCAGGGCCACCCCGATGAAGCTGGTCTCCACGACCTGGCCCGGGCGCAGATAGCGCAGGTAGAAGCCCATGAAGAGGGCGATGGGGATGGTCATGGTGACCGAGAAGGTGCCCCACGCGGACTCGGCCAGCGCGTTGACGACGACCATCGCGAGCACCGCAAGCAGGATGATCATGATGGCGAAGACGCCGATCAGCGCGGCGGCACCGCCCACCTTGCCGATCTCGTCGCGGGCCATCTGTCCCAGGCTCTTGCCGTCCCGGCGCATCGAGAGGAACAGAACGATCATGTCCTGCACGGCGCCGGCGAAGATCACGCCCGCGATGATCCAGACCGTGCCCGGCAGATAGCCCATCTGCGCTGCCAGCACCGGGCCGACCAGCGGGCCGGCGCCGGCGATCGCCGCGAAGTGGTGGCCGAACAGCACCCGCTTGTCGGTGGGGTGGTAGTCGACGCCGTCCTCCAGCCGCTCGGCCGGGGTGGCACGGGTGTCGTCGACCCGCAGGACCCGCCGGGCGATGAACCGCGAGTAGAAGCGGTAGGCGATCGCGTACGAGCCGAGCGCCGCCACGACCAGCCAGACGGCCGAGATCTCCTCACCCCGGGACAGGGCGAGCACGGCCCAGCCGAGGGCGCCGACAAGGGCGACGGCGATCCAGAGTGCGACCGACTTTGGCGACATCCGGGATTTTTCCGGCGCCTCACGACCGGATTCGGGCATGGCTGACGTAGGCATGGCGGCTCCTGAACTCAACAGGTGGGCGAAGCGAACTCAACAGGTGGGCGAAGCGGGTGTGCGGCAGAAGGGGAAGTGCGGCTCAGCGATGCCGATGTCGATCTCGACGCGGATGCCGATGTCGACGTCGGTCCGTCAGCGCGTACGCCGCGAGCAGGCAGAGGCCGCACCCCGGCACCCAGGCGAGCTGGTACCAGTAGAAGAACGGCGTCCCCGCCAGCCGCGGATCCGCACCGGCGTACAGCGGAACCCACAGCAGTCCTGCGGCGGGCGCGAGGAGCAGTACGGCGATCGCGACGCGCCGTAGCCGGTGATGACCGGTCCGTGCCATGACCTGCGCTCCTCTCCCGCTCGCTGTCGGTCTGTGCAAGAGTTGCCCACCCCCGGAGACCGGTTGACAGCGAATTTCGGGGAAATTTCCCGCCGGTTCCCTGTCCTCCGTTCCGGGCGTTCGCGCAACTTAGGCGCGAGGGCACACACCAAGGACGGTGACCCATGGCCGACGGCGCCATGACCGCGACGTTTCTCGCCGTGATCGGCGGAGCGTCGCTGCTCGCCGTCACCGCGCGGCGCCTGAGCCCGAGCGACCGTCTGCCGTCGCTGGAGGGCTGGGCGCTGGCCGACCGCAGTCTCGGCCCGGTGTGGACCTGGCTGCTGCTCGGCGGCACGATCTTCACCGCGTACACCTTCGCCGCCATACCGGGGCTGGCGTACGGCAACGGCGCGCCCGCCTTCTTCGCGGTGCCGTACACGGTGATCGTCTGCCCGATCGCCTTCGTGCTGCTGAGCCGCCTGTGGTCCGTCGCCCGTCGGCACGGCTACGTCACCGCGGCCGACTTCGTGCGCGGCCGGTACGGGTCGGCGCCGCTCGCCCTGGTGGTCGCGCTGACCGGAATCCTCGCGACGATGCCGTATCTCGCGCTGCAGCTGCTCGGCATCAGGGCGGTGCTGGCGGCCGGGGGCGTGTATCCGCGGGGCGCGGCCGGTGATCTGGTGATGGTGGCCCTGTTCGCGGGGCTGGCCGTCGCCACCTACCGGCACGGGCTGCGCGCCCCGACCGTCATCTCCGCGCTCAAGGCCGTGGCCGTCTTCGTCTCGCTGACCGCGGTGACCTGGCTGGTGCTGGCCCGGCTCGGCGGCCCCGGTGCCGTCTTCGACGGTGCGGCCGAGCGCCTCGGCGGACCGGCGCTGCTCCTCACCCCCGAGCAGCAGCCCGCCTACGCCACCCTCGCCCTCGGCTCCGCGCTCGCCCTGCTGATGTACCCGCACGTGCTCACCGCCGGTTTCGCCGCCGACGGCCCGCGGACCCTGCGCAAGGTGTCCGTCGCGCTGCCCGCCTGGACCGCGCTGCTCGCCCTCTTCGGCTTCCTCGGCATCGCGGCCCTCGCGACGGGCGTGCGCGCCCCGGCGGGCGGCGCCGAGGCGGCCGTACCGATGCTGGTCGACCGGCTGATGCCGGCGCCGCTGGCCGGGCTGGTGTTCGGTGCGATCACCGTGGGGGCGATGGTCCCGGCGGCGGTGATGTCGATCGCCGCCGCCACGAGCTTCGTACGCAATGTGTATGTCGAGTACGTCCATCCGACGGCCACGCCCAAGCGGCAGGTGCGGATCGCCAAGGCGGTGTCGCTCACCGCGAAGGTGGGCGCGGTGGCGTTCGTGTTCGGGCTGCGCGACCAGGACGCCATCAACCTCCAGCTGCTCGGCGGGGTGTGGATCCTGCAGATCTTCCCGGCCGTCGCGGTGGGCCTGTTCACCGGGCGGCTGCATCCGCGGGCGCTGCTCGCCGGGTGGGGCGTGGGCATGGTGGCGGGGACCTTCATGGTCGTACAGGAAGGGTTCTCGTCGGTCGTGCCGCTCGGCAGCGGGCCGGAGGTCTACGCCGGGCTCGCCGCGCTGCTGCTCAATCTGACCGTCGCCGTGGCCGGGACCGCGGTGCTCGAACGCCTCGGCGTCCCGCGCGGCGCCGATCTGACCGACCTGCCGTCACGCCTGAGCGTCAGGCGGCGCCCCGAGACGGGAGCGAACAACCCGTGAGACAGCACCTGAGACACGAGGCCGGTACTGCTGCGGTACCCGCCGTGCCCCTCGCCCCCGCGGTGAGCGACCCGGCCGACCTGGAGCGCGAGGCCGGTCTGGCCCGTCTGTTCGAGCTGCACTACTCCTCGATGCTGCGCCTCGCCGTCCTGCTCGGCGCCGACGACCCGGAGAACGTGGTCGCCGAGGCCTACTACCAGATCTACCGGAAGTGGCGGCGGCTGCGGGACGCCGAGGCGGCGGAGGCGTATCTGCGCTCCACGGTGTGCAATCTGACGCGGATGCGGATACGGCACCTCCAAGTGGCCCGCAAGCACGTCGAGAAGCCGGAGCAGGTCGAGGTCGTCGCCTCCGCCGAGAGCACCGCGCTGCTGCACGACGACCAGCGTGTGCTGATCGACGCGCTCCAGCAGCTGCCCGCCCGGCAGCGCGAGGCGCTGGTGCTGCGGCACTGGCTCGGGCTGAAGGAGAGCGAGATCGCCGCGGCGATGGGGATCTCCTGCGGCTCCGTCAAAACCCATACGGCACGCGGCCTCGCCGCCCTGACCCAGGCGATGGAGGCCCGGCGATGACGTATCGAGATGTGACTCCGTCGCGGGGCACCGGTCCGGACCGCACGGAGCGGGAGCTGCGCGAGGCGCTCTCCGCTCTCGCCGACGGGGTGCAGGCGGCGCCCGACGCCTACCGCACGGCACGCGGCGAGTGGCTGCGCCGGGAACGCCGACGCCGACTCGTCCTCGCCGTCCTCATCGCGGTCGTGTTCGCCCTGGCCACCCTGATCGGCCTGTGGGTCCTCAACCAGGCCCCGACGGATCCCGGCGTCATCTTCTCGGACACCGGCTCCGCGGCGAGCGGGCAACTCACCGGGCCCCACCCCTGACGCCGCTCCCCGTCACCACCCTCCCGTATCACTCCCCCGGCCCCACCCTGATTGGCCCACCACCCCTTGGGGAACCCGCACTTGCGTGCACCCGCGCATCGAGGACTACGCCCTCATCGGTGACGAGCAGACGGCCGCCCTGGTCGGCAGGGACGGATCCGTCGACTGGCTGTGTCTGCCCCGCTTCGATTCGGCCGCCTGTTTCGCCAAGCTTCTCGGTGGCAAGGACAACGGCCACTGGCGCATCGCCCCCAAGCATGCGAAGGGGCTCTGCACCCGCCGCGCGTACCGCCCGGACACCTTGGTGCTGGACACCGAGTGGGAGACGGCCGAGGGGGCGATCCGCGTCACCGACCTGATGCCCCAACGTGACCGTGCCCCCGACCTCGTACGCATCGTGGAGGGACTGGGCGGCCGGGTCACGGTGCGCAGCACCCTGCGGCTCCGGTTCGACTACGGGGCGATCGTCCCCTGGGTGCGCAAGTCCCGCGGCCACCGGGTGGCCGTCGCCGGACCGGACTCGGTCTGGCTGCGTAGCGAACCCGCGGTGCACACCTGGGGCGAGGACTTCGGTACGCACTCGGAGTTCACGGTCGAGGCCGGCGAGCAGGTCGCGTTCGTCCTCACCTGGCACCCCTCGCACGAGCCGCGCCCGCCGCTCGTCGACCCGTACAAGGCGTTGCGCGTCAGCATCCGCGACTGGCAGAAGTGGGTGGGGCACTGCCACTACGCCGGTCCGTACCGCGACGCCGTCATCCGCTCCCTGATCACCCTGAAGGCCCTCACCTACCGCCCGACCGGCGGCATCGTCGCCGCCCCCACCACCTCGCTCCCCGAGGAGATCGGCGGCGTCCGCAACTGGGACTACCGCTACTGCTGGCTGCGCGACTCCACCCTCACCCTGAACGTGGGCCTGTCGGCGGGCTACCGGGCGGAGGCGGAGGCCTGGCGCGACTGGCTGCTGCGCGCGGTCGCCGGTGACCCGGCGGACCTGCGGATCATGTACGGCCTGGCAGGCGAGCGGCGGCTGCCCGAGTTCGAGGTGCCGTGGCTGTCCGGCTTCGCCGGCTCCGCCCCCGTACGCATCGGCAACCAGGCCGTGGAACAGCTCCAGTTGGACGTGTACGGCGAGGTCATGGACACCCTGGCGCTGGCCCGGGACGCGGGACTGCCCAGCAAGCCGCACATCTGGGCGATCCAGGCCGCCCTCATCGACTGGCTGAGCTCGCAGTGGAGGCAGCCCGACGAGGGGCTGTGGGAGGTGCGGGGCGGGCGCCGGCACTTCGTGCACTCGAAGGTGATGGTGTGGGTGGCCGCGGACCGGGCGGTGCGCACGCTGGAGGAGAACCCGTCGCTGGAGGGCGACCTCGCCGGCTGGCGGGAGTTCCGCGACGAGGTGCACCGCGAGGTGTGCGAGAAGGGGTACGACGCCGAGCGGAACACCTTCACGCAGTACTACGGCTCCCGTGAACTCGACGCCGCCCTGCTGCTCATCCCGCGCGTCGGCTTCCTGCCGCCCGACGACCCGCGCGTCATCGGCACCATCGACGCGATCCGCGCCGAGCTCAGCCATGACGGCTTTCTGCGCCGCTACAGCCAGGAGACGCCCGTCGACGGACTCCCCGGCGGTGAGGGCACCTTCCTGGCCTGCTCGTTCTGGCTCGCGGAGGCGCTGCACATGACAGGACGTACGCAGGAGGCGCATGAGCTGTTCGACCGTCTGGTGCACCTCGCCAACGACGTGGGCCTGCTGTCCGAGGAGTACGACCCCGTGGCCGGCCACCAGCTCGGCAACTTCCCGCAGGCCTTCAGCCACATCGGCCTGGTGAACACCGCTCTCGCCCTGTTCGGGGGCGACCGGGCAGGATAGGAACATGGATCTTGGACTGAAGGACCGGGTGTACGTCGTCACGGGGGCCACCCGTGGCCTGGGCAACGCCGCCGCGCGTGAACTGGTGGCCGACGGGGCGAAGGTCGTCCTGACCGGCCGGGACGAGGAGCGGGTCGCCGCGGCCGCGACCGAGCTGGGGCCGAACGCCGTCGGGGTGGCCGTCGACAACGCCGATCCGGAGGCGGCCGGGCGGCTCATCGCTGTCGCGCGGGACGCCTTCGGCGGATTCGACGGCATTTTCATCAGCGTCGGCGGACCGGCTCCGGGATTTGTCGCCGACAACACGGACGAGCAGTGGCAGTCGGCGTTCGAGTCGGTGTTCCTGGGCGCGGTGCGGCTGGCGCGGGCCGCGGCGGCCGAACTGGAGACGGGAGGCGTCATCGGGTTCGTGCTGTCGGGGTCGGTGCACGAGCCGATTCCGGGGCTGACCATTTCCAACGGACTGCGGCCGGGGCTCGCCGGGTTCGCCAAGTCCCTCGCGGACGAATTGGGGCCGCGGGGCATTCGGGTCGTCGGGTTGCTTCCGGCGCGCATCGACACGGACCGGGTGCGGGAGCTGGACGGAATGTCCGCGGACCCGGAGGCCACGCGGGCCGCGCACGAGGCACGTATTCCGCTGCGGCGGTACGGGGCACCGGAGGAATTCGGACGCGCGGCCGCGTTTTTGCTGTCTCCGGCGGCTTCCTATTTGACGGGGATCATGCTGCCGGTGGACGGCGGCATGCGACACGGGTTCTAACTGACCGTTGCCCTTCTAACTGACCCTTTCCGCACGGTGTTTGACACCCTTGAGTCGAACCTCCGTCGGCAATTCCGCCAAGCCCGCTGAATTGCGGGCATGGGCCAGGGCATGGCCGGTGAGGTCGTTCAGTGCCGTCCCGGGGTCCACGTGCGGTTCCAGCAGGAGGCGTACGCGGGCCTCGGGAGCGCTGCGTCTGCCCGTCAGCTGGGCCTGGGCCCGCTGCACGCCCTCCAGGCCCGCCGCCTCGCTCGCCAGTACGTTCTCCAGGGCCCGGCCCCGCAGCAGGGCGCCCGCGCCGTCGCCGGTGTCGACCAGGACCTCGGCGAGACGGCGCCGGCGCAGGTTCGCGGTCAGCCACCACAGGGCGAGCAGGACCAGGACGGCCAGTACGGCGATGACCGCCGGCCACCACCAGGCGTCGTCCCGCCAGCGGGTCCGCTCGGCGTCGCTGAGCAGGACGTCGTGCCGGTCGTCGTGGATCCACCAGGACGGGGGTTCCAGCCCGAGTCCCACGGCCAGTACGGACCCGCCGATCACGAGCAGCACCAGCCCGACGAGCCCGATCAGCACCCGGTTGACCACCCTGAGCACGGTCCTCACCCCTTCCGTCCGAGCCGCCGTACCCGCACCGACAGCGCGGGCGGCCGGGACAGGCCCAGGCCCCTGATCGCGTCGGCGAGCGTGGCATCCAGGTCGGCGCGTACGTCGTCCAGTTCGCGGAAGTGCGAGACGGCGCGGACATCGGCCCGGGACCGGCGCATCCGTACCCGTACCGACTGGACGCCGGAGACCTCCATCGCCCGGTCGCGCAGGACGAGCGCGGCCAGGTCGCGGTGGAGTCCGGCGCGGACGTCGGGGTGGGTGCGCCGCATCGGCAGGACGGACCGCAGGCCGGGTGTGGTCGCCAGGACGAGCAGCCAGAGGCCGAGGACTGCGGCGACGCCCGCGCCGACGAGCACCCAGATGTCGTCGAGAGGGCGTTCGGCGAGCTGGTCGGCCAGTTCCCGGCGCCAGTGCATGGCGGGCCGGTCGGCGCGCACGGAGGCGATGTCGTACAGGAAGAAGCCGGCGACGAGGAAGAGCAGGAGCGCCATGATCGCGGCCGGGATGCGACGTGCCGACCAGAAGCGGCCGTCCTTGCCGCCCTCGCCGTCGGCTGCGGGCGGGGGCTCGTAGTCCGCCGCCGACGCCGACTGGTCGAGGGTGTCGGGTCCGGTCGCCTTCTCCATGACCGGCAGTCGTTGTGTGGTGCCCTCGGAGCCCTGGGACTCGCTCATCGCGTCCTCCCCTGTGCCGTGCCCTGCACGGACCCCGGATGCAGCCGCTCCACATGCACGGCGACCTCCGGCACCTCCATGCCCACCAACGCGCCTACCCGCTCGGCGACATGCCGACGCACGGCAGCGCACCGGGCACCGATGTCGGTGGGGTAGTCGAGTTCGACGTGGACCCGGACCCGGGCGGTCTCGTGGGCCACGACGACGACGGCCTGCGGCCGGGCGGCGCCCTCGGCCAGTTCCCCCACCGCCTCACGTGCGGCCTGTGAGGCGATCTTCACGACGACCCGGTCGGCGATCCGCGTCGCCCCGCGCTCACCGGCCGGGACGGTGGCCGGCGGTCTGCGGAGCTCCGCGGCCCCGCCGCTCACGGACGTCACCTCCGCCGTTCGTCACGGCGCCGGAAGAAGTCACCGAACTCGTACTCGCCCTCCAGGAACCGTCCGGCGATAAAACCGACGGCACCCAGGGCGGCCACCAGCAAGAAGGCGCCGAATCCGCCGAAATACCCGGCGAAGCCCAGTGCCATGCCGGCGATCATGCCGACCACGGCCATGCTCATGATGCGCTCCTCAGCTTCTCAGCGACTCCCCGTCGCTGCGTTGTCCGGTCGCCGGCGCATCACTGGATCCGGCGCTCCGGTTCCTCTTCCTCTTCCTCCGGAAGCTTCACATCACTCACCGCGATGTTGACCTCGACGACTTCGAGGCCGGTCATCCGCTCGACGGCGGTGATCACGTTCTCGCGCACGTCCCGGGCCACGTCGCCGATCGAGACGCCGTACTCGACGACGATCTCCAGGTCGAGCGCGGCCTGTACCTCACCGACCTCGACCTTCACCCCCCGACTCACCGACTTCGCCCCGCCCGGCACCCGGTCGCGCACGGCCCCGAAGGTCCGCGACAGTCCGCTGCCCATGGCGTGCACGCCGTCCACATCGCGTGCGGCCATCCCGGCGATCTTCTCCACGACGCCGTCCGCGATGCTCGTCCGGCCCCGGGCGCCGGGGTCTCCGCCACCGCGCTTGGTCACCTGCGTCTTCCGGGTGATGGGGGTCTCGCCCTCCGTCCCCCGGTTCTGCTCCGTCATCTCAGTCATGGCCGTTCGTCCCCTTCGGTCGTCGTCCCTTGACCACCGTAAGCATGGTTACGCGTTCGCGCGCCAGGGATGCGGCAGGCTGGAGGCATGACCACCGCGGACCGATGGACCCAAGCAGTCCGGCATCAGCTCGGGCTCGGCAGGCTGCTGCCCCTGGGCGCCGCGCACGACGGCGCGTGGATCTCCGAGCGGGCGGCCGAGGCAGTGCTGCGGCGCGCGGTCGAGGACATGCGAGGGGTACGGCTGGACGCGCTCCGGATCGGGCACACCGACCCGGAGGACACGCACGAGGCCGCCGTCCCTCCCCCGCCGAGCGCCCTGTCGCCGGGCCCGCTCCGGGTGACGGCGGATTTCGTGGCGACGGCGACCGAGCCGCTGCCGACGACAGCGGAGCGGTTGCGCGGTCTGCTGGCCGCAGCGGCGACGGACCTCCTCGGCCTGACGGTGACCGAGGTGGACCTACGGGTGACGGCCCTGCTCGACGAGGACGCCGAACCCGCTCCCGTACGGCAGCCCGAGCCGCCGCGCGCCGCAGCGCCCGGGAGCCCCGACGAGGAACGCGTCGCCACCGCGGCCCTGATGGTCCCGGGGGTGACTCAGCTGACGGGCGCCCTGGGCGGGCTGGGCCATGCGGTGCACATCGAGGAACGGCAGGACGAGGCCGCCCTGCCGCACCGGCATGTGCGCGTGGAGCTCGCGGTGAGCCAAGACCGCCGGGCCGTGGAAGTGGCCCGGGAGGTCCGCGAGTGGGTGGGAGAGGCGCTGACCGATCGCCCGACGGTGGCCGTGCTGATCACGGCCGTCGGCTGATCAGCTCATGACTCGTCGCACAGGTCACTCGCCGAGGCCGGCCAGGTCCCGCAGCCGTCGTGCCTGCGCGGCCCGCTCGGCACCGCGCTGCTCGTCGTACGTCCGATCCACGGCACCACGAAGCAGCGCCTTGGTCTCGATCACGGCATCCCGCGGCGCGGCCACGATGGCCCCCGCCAGATCCCGTACGGCGTCGTCGAGCTGCTCGGAGGGCACCGCGAGGTTGGCCAGGCCGCTGCTCACAGCCTCCTCGGCCAGCACGAACCGACCCGTGACGCAGATCTCCAGCGCGCGGCCGTATCCGACCAGCCCGACCAGCGGGTGCGTACCCGTCAGGTCCGGCACCAGCCCGAGGCTGGTCTCACGCATGGCGAACTGCACGTCGTCGGCGACGACGCGCACGTCACAGGCGAGCGCGAGCTGGAAGCCCGCCCCGATGGCATGCCCCTGCACGGCGGCGATCGACACGATGTCGTTGCGCCGCCACCAGGTGAAGCCCTCCTGGAACTCGGCGATGGCAGCGTCGAGTTCGCCGTCGCTGCTACGCGCGAGTTCGATGAAGGAGGGCTCGCCCTCGATCCCGTCGGGCGTGAACATCTGCCGGTCGAGCCCGGCGGAGAAGGACTTGCCCTCACCGCGCAGCACGACCACCCGCACGCTGCCCGGCAGCGCCCGCCCGGCCTCGCCGAGCGTCCGCCACAGGGCGGGGCTCTGCGCGTTGCGCTTGGCCGGGTTGGTCAGCGTCACCGTCGCGATCGCGCCGTCGACGGTGAGCCGTACGCCGTTCTTGTCGAGCAGGGGAGCGAGGTCCTGGTCGGGAGAAGCCATAGGGTGCCTCCGATGCGTGCGGTCATCACGGGATGCCCGGAGGGCACCCACTAAGTGACTGCACAGTAACCACCCGGTCAGTCAGCCGACCGACCGGGTGGCCACCATCGAAGCCGATGGGCCGCCCGGGCTCAGGACGATGCGGCCTTCTTGCCCCGCGTCGCCCCGCCACGCCCACGAAGCGTGACGCCCGATTCGCTGAGCATCCGGTGTACGAAGCCATACGAGCGGCCGGTTTCCTCGGCCAGTGCCCGAATGCTCGCACCGGAGTCGTACTTCTTCTTCAGGTCTGCCGCGAGCTTGTCGCGCGCGGCGCCGGTTACCCGGCTGCCCTTCTTCAGAGTCTCGGCCACCCGTGCCTCCTCATGGGAAGTGCGCTCTGGTCTCCTCATGATCACCCCTCCGGGCCTTCATGGCCACCCATTCGGCAAGGTCCGTGAGACATGGTTTTGACGACAGGAGCACATCCCCACAAGCGGAATCTGGAATTCCGCAGTCTGGCGTCCGTACGGCCGAACGAGTTATTTCGAGAAGTTCCAGGTCAGAGACGCGAGACGGCCGAGCCCTTGTCGATAAAGGACTCGGCCGTGAAATTGATGTAGTACACACCTCGGTACGAGGAGATCTCACACAGATGATGGATCACCGATGGGCCGAATGATCCATACGCCGGTGATCACGCATTCGATCAAGCCAGGGCGACGAGATCCGCGTAGTCGGCGCCCCACAGGTCCTCGACGCCGTCCGGCAGCAGAATGATCCGTTCCGGCTGCAGCGCCTCGACGGCGCCCTCGTCGTGGGTGACGAGCACGACCGCGCCCTTGTAGGTGCGCAGCGCGCCGAGGATCTCCTCGCGGCTGGCCGGGTCGAGGTTGTTGGTGGGCTCGTCGAGCAGCAGGACGTTCGCCGACGACACCACGAGGGTGGCGAGGGCGAGACGGGTCTTCTCACCACCGGAGAGGACACCGGCCGGCTTGTCGACGTCGTCGCCGGAGAACAGGAACGAGCCGAGCACCTTGCGGACCTCGACGAGATCCATGTCGGGGGCCGCGGAGCGCATGTTCTCCAGCACCGTGCGCTCGGGGTCGAGGGTCTCGTGCTCCTGGGCGTAGTACCCGAGCTTGAGGCCGTGGCCCTCGATCACCTCGCCGGTGTCGGGCGTCTCGACGCCGCCGAGGAGGCGGAGCAGGGTGGTCTTGCCGGCGCCGTTGAGCCCGAGGATGACCACCCTCGATCCCTTGTCGATGGCCAGGTCGACGTCGGTGAAGATCTCCAGCGAGCCGTAGGACTTCGACAGGCCCTCGGCGGTGAGCGGGGTCTTGCCGCAGGGGGCGGGCTCGGGGAAGCGCAGCTTGGCGACCTTGTCGCTCTGGCGCACCGCCTCGAGTCCGGCGAGCAGCCGGTCGGCGCGCTTGGCCATGTTCTGCGCGGCGACGGTCTTGGTGGCC
This sequence comes from Streptomyces sp. cf386, assembly GCF_900103585.1. Classification (GTDB taxonomy): domain Bacteria; phylum Actinomycetota; class Actinomycetes; order Streptomycetales; family Streptomycetaceae; genus Streptomyces. Next base: position 461,202 of record NZ_FNHV01000007.1, on the reverse strand, counting down.
TTGGCGCGCATCTTGTCGGCCTGCGAGTGCAGCGCGGCGGCCTTCTTCTCGGCGTTCTGCCGCTCGCGCTTGCGGCGCTTCTCGTCGGCCTCGCGCTGCTGCTGGTAGAGCTTCCAGCCCATGTTGTAGACGTCGATCTGGGCGCGGTTGGCGTCCAGGTAGAACACCTTGTTGACGACCGTCTCGACCAGGTCCACATCGTGGGAGATCACGATGAACCCACCGCGGTAGGTCTTGAGGTAGTCCCGCAGCCAGACGATCGAGTCGGCGTCGAGGTGGTTGGTCGGCTCGTCGAGCAGCAGGGTGTCCGCGTCGGAGAACAGGATGCGGGCCAGCTCGATACGGCGCCGCTGACCGCCGGAGAGGGTGTGCAGCGGCTGGCCGAGCACCCGGTCGGGGAGGTTCAGCGCGGCGGCGATGGTGGCGGCCTCGGCCTCGGCGGCGTACCCGCCCTTGGTGAGGAACTCGGTCTCCTGGCGCTCGTACTGCCTCAGGGCCTTCTCGCGGGTCGCGCCCTGGCCGTTGGCGATGCGCTGTTCGTTCTCGCGCATCTTGCGGATCAGTGCGTCGAGCCCGCGCGCGGAGAGGACGCGGTCGCGGGCGAGGACGTCGAGGTCGCCGGTGCGGGGGTCCTGCGGGAGGTAGCCGACCTCGCCGGAGCGGGTGATGTTGCCGCCGGCGGGGATGCCCTCGCCGGCCAGGCACTTGGTGAGGGTGGTCTTGCCGGCGCCGTTGCGGCCGACGAGGCCGATGCGGTCGCCCTTGGCTACGCGGAAGGTCGCGGACTCGATGAGGACGCGCGCACCGGCGCGCAGCTCGATACCGGAGGCGGAGATCACGGACAGACTCCAGGGCAGGGATAGGTGGCGGGATGGGCGGCTGAGGACGTTCCCGCCGTCTAATGCGCGAGGAGACAGGCCATGGGCCAAGTCTAACGGTGCCGTGCAAGCACTTTTTCTGGGTCCATGTGTTCGATCATGTATGTCGCGTCGGCAGGCCGTTGTCAGTGGGCGCTGCGAGACTGGCAGCGCGTCGAGATTCCGGAAGAGGTGATCGGCATGGCAGGTACGAGCGGTGGGCGTCCGAGCATCTACCCGACGCTGCACTACGCGGACGCGAAGGCCGCGATCAAGCAGCTCACGGAGGCCCTCGGGTTCACGGAGCTGGCGGTGTACGAGACCGAGGACGGCAAGATCGCGCACGCCGAGCTGGTACAGGGCAACGGCGCGGTGATGCTCGGCTCGACAGGCACCGGCAGCGCCTACGACAAGCTGATGAAGGACGCGGGCCCGACCGGCGTGTACGTCGTCGTGGACGACGTCGACGCACACCACCGGCGGGCCGTACAGCACGGCGCGGAGATCCTGATGCCCCCGACGGACCAGGATTACGGTTCGCGGGACTACATGGCCCGGGACATCGAGGGCAATGTGTGGAGCTTCGGCACCTACTCCCCCGCGATAGAGGGCTGAGCGCCGGTCCGGCTCAGCTCCCCCCGGTGTGCACCTGGAAGGCGGCGCGGCGCACGGCCTTCGCGAGGGCGGGGTCGGGGTGCGCGGCGGCGAGCGCGACCAGGACCTGCACGGTGCGGGGGTGACCGACGGCACGCACCTCGTCGAGGAGCGCGGGGACGGTCGGCTGGAGAGCGGACTCCAGGTGCCGTACGAGCATGGGGGCCTCGCCGTGGTCGGCGACGGCGGCGGCGGTGTCGACCCACAGCCAGGTGGCCTCTTCCCGGGTGAGCACCTCGTGGGCGTCCTCGGGGTCCACCCCGTCGTGCTCGGCGAGCCAGAGGAGGGCGTACGGCCGCAGGGTCGGCTCGTCGTGGACGGCGCGGACGTCGGGCTCGGCGGGGGCGCCGACGACGCGCAGCGCCTCGAAGGCGAGGCCGCGCAGCAGGGCGTCGTCGCCGCGGGCGGCGCCGAGGAGTTCGGTGACGGCGCTGCCGACGGGGCGGGCGGCGAGCCAGGCGCGGTATTCGTCGCGGGCGGCGTTCGGGCGGAGCTGGGCGCAGCCGCGGAGCATGTCCTCGGCGCCCTGCTCGATGTTCCCGGCGGGGCTCTGCGCGGCGACGCAGATCTGCTCCAGCTTGACCCAGACCGCCCAGCTGCCGAGCGGAGTGAGGGTGGCCTGTCCGTCGCCGTAGGTGAGGGCGCCGACGGAGGCGAGGGCGTGCAGGGCCCAGTCGAGGAGCGGGGCGAGAGGCGTGTCCGCGGCGGCCGCGGGGTCGGCGACCGGCTCGGGCTGCGGCCCGTAGGGGATCTCGCATCTCTCGGTGCGCAGTTCGGTGACGCGCTGCTCCAGCAGGTCCAGCAGCTGCTCGACGGGGACGGGCCCGGCGGACAGTTGGAGAAAGGAGAGCACCTGCGGCATGGCCGAGACGACCTCGGCGACGGCGGCGGGCTCACGGTCGCTGGGCTCCGGATAGGCGAGCGACCAGGCGTCGAAGAGGGCGACCCAGCCGCGCAGGACGGCACTGTCGTCCCGGTCCCAGGCGCGCAGCCGCCAGCCGGGCCGGGCGTTGTCGCCGTGCACCTCCACGAGACCGGCGAGCCGCGCGGTGTCCCAGTCGGCACGCACCTGAGCCACGGTCAGGCCCAGGTCGCTCGCCGCCCGTTCGGCGGTCGCGTCGGAGAGGGTGCCCTTGCCGTCGGAGCCGGCACCGTCACGGCCGGGGCGCAGGGCGGCGTCGGCCCAGTGGGCGACGCGGGCCGCGGTGGCCAGACCGGAGCGAGCCATTCTGGCCAGCTCGGACCGGGCCGGTGTGCCTTCCGGAGGGCGGGGTACGGGGCGCCGTGGGCGTCGCTGGTTCACGGCTCGGGGGGCGGCGGCCAGGGGTCGCGGGCGGACGAGTCGAAGCCTGGAGTCGCGCGGGATACGGGACGTCACGGGTGCAGTCTTCCGGTTGACGGTCCGAAAACCCAAACGGAATGTCACGAGGGGCGACGGGGATGGCCAACGCACAGGGCCCTGCGGGCGGTGAGGGACCTATAACAGGCCAGTGGTACGGGGTTAAACGGAACCTGTGGGACCGGTCGCGGGCGACCGTGCGAGAGGCCGGCACGCGGACGGGCGGCGTCACATGAGCGGCGTCATGAAACGGCGCAGAGCCTCTTCGTAGAACTCGGGGTCGGCGTTCCACATGGCGGCGTGGGGGGCGTTCTGGACCGTGTGGAGGGCCACCAGGTTGGGATGGGCGTCGGCCAGCCGGCGGGAGAGCGTCCAGGGGGCCACCCGGTCGCCGGGGCCGTGGAAGATGAGGGTCGGCACCGTGAGGCGGTCGGGGGCGCCGTTGCCGGTGACGCGGTCGGTGTCCAGGCCTGTGCGGCCCTGTGCCGCGCGGACCGCGAGCGGCAGCAGCGCGCTCGGCGTGTGGCGGGCCTTGGCAAGGGCGCGCAGCGTGGTCTCCCAGCTGAGCACCGGGGAGTCCAGGACGAGCCCGGAGACACGGTCACGCAGCCCCGACTGCGCGGCCGCGCGCAGCGCCATCGTCGCGCCGGTGGACCAGCCGAGCAGGACGAACTGTTCGGCGCCGTACCGCACGGCGTACCTCATCGCCGCGTCCAGGTCGCGCCACTCGGTCTCGCCGAGGTGGTTCAGGCCGTCCGGCGGGCGGGGTGCGCCGAGGTCGCCGCGGTAGGCGAGGGCGAGGACCGGGAAGTGCCGGCCACTGAGGAACCGCATGACGTTCATGGCGTGTTCGCGGGTGGTGCCGAGGCCGTGCACCGCGATGACCCAGGTGTCCCGCGTGCCGGGGACGAACCAGGCGGGCAGGGCTCCGAGTTCACCGGGAACGTCGACGTCGGCGTGATCGAGGCCGAGGGCGGCGCTCGGGTTGCCGACGTACACGTTCGGGGTGAGCCAGACGCTGTCGCCGGGTCGGAGGGTGCCGTGGGTGACGCGTTCCAGGCGGCGTACGACGGTGTCGGCGGAGTGGTTCGCCGAGGCGAGCACGGGTCCGACGACCGCGTGCGAGCCGTCGCCGGACAACCCGTACGTGCCGGGGCGCAGCGATGCGAGGTCGCGGGTGAGCGCGATCTGGCCGGCGGCCGTGGCGTGCACGGTGAGCCGGGGTTCGGTGGGCAGGGGCCGCCCGGCAGGAGCCGTCAGCGCGGCACCACTGGCGAACCGCCCGGCCGCGACGCTCGCGGCGCCGGCGGCCAGAGCCACGGTGACGGCAGCGGCCGTCGCTTTGACAGTGCGCACAACACCAGTGTCCGGGCGGACCCGGGGACCGGCCAGTGGGAGGACGACGTGGAGTGAGCCACGTACTCACGTACCGCCCGTTTCCAGTGCCCCGGCGCTGGTGCTGCCCCCGCCGCACCCATCCCACCTCCAACCGCCGGAGGCACCCGTCACCCCCGCTGCCCGTACCCCCGCAACCGCTCCCCCGCCTCAGCCACCTCCCCCTCCGACAACAACGTCGGCGTAAGCCCCGGCACCGAGGACGCCGTGAGCCACAGACGGCACATCCACTCCAGCTGGGCCGTACGGTCGTAGGCCTGGTCCAGGGTGGCGCCGTAGCTCATCGTGCCGTGGTTCCGGAGGAGGCAGGCGGTGCGGTCGGTGAGTGCTCGGAGCATGTTCTCGGCCAACTCCTGGGTGCCGTACGTCGCGTACGGGGCGACCCGGACGGGCCCGCCGAGGGCGCCGGCCATGTAGTGGATCAGCGGGAGCTCGGGAACCAGCGTCGAGACGGCCGTCGCGTGGACCGCGTGGGTGTGCACGACGGCACCGGCGTCCGTGGCCCGGTAGACGGCCAGGTGCATGGGCAGCTCACTCGTCGGCACCAGCGCCCCCAGCACCTGCCTGCCACCCAGATCGACCCCGGTCACAGCCTCCGGCGTCAGCCGGTCGTACGGCACTCCCGACGGCGTGACCAGCACCGTGTCGCCGACGCGCACCGACACGTTCCCGGACGTCCCGACGACCAGCCCGTCGGACACGGTCCGCCGCGCCGTCGCCACGAGGGTCTCCCAGGCCTCCGACTCCTCAGGGCGCGCACTCCTGCCCCACGACTCCCCCACTTCCTGTGCGCCCTCCCGCGCATCCCGCGCGTCCCCAACGCCCCGCCGGTCCCGCCGCTCCTCAGCCATGCGGCGATCCTGCCAGGCGCCACCGCGGCGTGGCCTCAAGTCATCGACGAGCCGGGGCACTTTAGGGCGGAAGACCAGCGTCCGGAAGATCACATACGGGGACAAACTCCCCTCCCTCGGGCTTGGCCTGAGATCGATCGGCTTTCAACGATCTTCCAATACTCTCTGGGGGATTTGTCGTGCACGTCGCCATTCCGGGGGGAAATATGGCCCGTGATCACAAACCGTCCCGTCACCGCTCCCGCCTCATAGCGGCATACGTGACAGCTCTCACCCTCGGTGGAACCGCCCTCGCCGAGATCCCGGCGGTGGCAGCCGCCAAACCCAAGGGCCACGACGTCTCTTCCCACCAGAAGAACGTCAACTGGCAGAGCTCGAAGGCGAAGGGCGCGAGGTTCGTCTACGTCAAGGCGACCGAGTCCCACACCTACCGCAACCCGTACTTCAACCAGCAGTACAACGGCTCCCGCAACGCGGGCCTCATCCGCGGCGCGTACCACTTCGCGCTGCCGAACAAGTCCGCGGGCAAGACCCAGGCGCAGCACTTCGTACGCAACGGCGGCGGCTGGAGGTCGGACGGCTGGACTCTGCCGCCCGCACTCGACATCGAGTACAACCCGTACAGCAAGCACAAGTGCTACGGACTGAGCAAGGCCAAGATGGTCAACTGGATCCAGTCCTTCAGCAACGAGGTGAAGCGGCTCACCGGCCGTCGCCCGGTGATCTACACGACCACCCACTGGTGGAACACCTGCACCGGCGCCAGTCGCGCCTTCGCCTCGAATCACGCGCTGTGGATAGCCCGTTACAACTCCTCCAGCGCGGGGGCGATGCCGGCCGGATGGCAGTTCTGGACCTTCTGGCAGTACGACAACGGCGGCAGCCTGCCGGGTGACCAAAATCTCTTCAACGGGTCCATGACCCAGCTCAGGAAGTTTGCCCGAGGCTACTAGCCCTTGCGGCGCCCGGGCCGTGCGGTGATCGACGGGGAGGCAACGCCCCCTCCGGGGGATGCCGGGGACATCAACCCCCTCCTACAGACACCGTGCGGCCCCCCTCAGTTCACCTTTCGTTCACTCAGGTTACCTACGTTCGTCCAGCCAATGACCTCGAACGATTGCCTGGGTAAATGGAAAACTTCTCGCTGATCCTCGCGATTGTGGTCGTAACCGCACTTGCGTTCGATTTCACGAACGGTTTCCACGACACCGCCAACGCGATGGCCACCACCATCTCGACCGGTGCGCTCAAGCCCAAGGTCGCGGTGGCCATGTCCGCCGTGCTGAACCTTGTCGGCGCCTTCCTCTCCGTGGAGGTCGCCAACACGATCTCCAAAGGTCTCGTCGACGAGACCGGCATCCGGCCCGAAGTCATATTCGCCGCGCTGGTCGGCGCGATCCTCTGGAACCTGCTGACCTGGCTGGTCGGACTGCCGTCCAGCTCCTCGCACGCCCTGATGGGCGGTCTGATCGGCGCCACCATCGCCTCGGCCGGCGTCGGCGCGGTCCACGGCGACGCGCTCGTCACCAAGGTGCTGATCCCGGCGATCGCCGCTCCGCTGGTAGCGGGCATCGCCGCGCTCCTCGCCACGCGCCTGACGTACTCCCTCGGCAAGAAGGCCGACGGCCAGGCCTCCGCGAAGGGCTACCGCGCCGGCCAGATCGCCTCCGCCGGCCTGGTCTCCCTCGCCCACGGCACCAACGACGCGCAGAAGACGATGGGCATCATCACCCTCGCCCTGGTCGCCGGCGGCGCCGTCGCCCCCGACTCCGACCCGCCCATGTGGGTCATCCTCTCCGCGGGTCTGGCCATCGCGCTCGGCACCTACCTCGGCGGCTGGCGCATCATCCGCACGATGGGCAAGGGCCTGACCGACCTTCAGCCGCAGCAGGGCTTCGCCGCCCAGACCAGCGCCGCGACGGTCATCCTGGCCTCCTCCCACCTCGGCTTCTCCCTCTCCACCACGCACTCCGTCTCCGGCGCGGTGATGGGCGCGGGCCTCGGCCGCAAGGGCGGCGTGGTCCGCTGGTCGACGGCCACCCGCATGTTCGTCGCCTGGGGCCTCACCCTCCCGGCCGCCGCCCTGGTCGGCGCGCTCGCGGAGTACGTGACCGGCTTCGGTTCCTGGGGCACCGCCCTCGTCGCGATCTTCCTGATCACCTCCAGCGCCGCGATCTGGAAGATCTCCCGCCGCGAGGTCGTCGACCACACGAACGTCAACGAGACCGACGAGCCGGCCGGCGTGGTCACCACCGCCATCGCCGCCGTGACCCCGCCCCCGGCCGGCACCGCGACCGAGGACCTGTCGGCCACCGTGCCGGCCCCGGCCACCGAGCCGGCGCCCTCGAAGGCCTCCGTCTGACCTCCTCCCGGTCACTCCTCCTCAGTTACCCAAGGAAGTAGAAGCATGAAGATCGACTGGGCGGCCCTCGGCTCCGTCTTCGGCGTCAGCCTCGTGGTCACGGTGGCCCTGGTGGGCCTGTTCACCCTCGGCATCGCGGGCCTGTCCCGCCAGGAGAAGGCCACGGCTCAGGGCGGGTCGGCCGCGCTCGCGGTCACCGGCGCGTACGCATGCTTCGCGGCGTGTGCGGCGGCCGTGGCGTACGGGATCTATCTGATCGTGGCCTGACGCAACGGCACGACGTACCGGGCGGGCGTGGGGACTGCGGTCCTTGCCCCGCCCGGTTGGCGTTTCCCGGCCTACGGGCACGGCGAGTCCTTCACCGCTCCGGCGCCGTCGAGGATGGCGCTCTCCTCCCGGGTGTAGGGGGTCCAGTGACGGCACAGGGCCTTGTGCCAGGCCTCGGGGTTCAGGGGGATGCTCAGCTCGGAGTTGCCGTCGTGGAAGGTGACATGGCCGGCCGTCAGGTGGATGCCGTCCGGGACGTAACTGAAAGGGAACGTGACATAGGGCTCGCGGTCCCCAGGTCGCCACAGGGACAGGCCGCCGTCGATGGCGGCTAGGAGGAGACTCCCGTCGTCGGCCAGCGTCACCGCTGACAGCCGGTCGTCCGTCTCGACGGCCGGTCCCACGCGCTCGCCGGTCTCCGCGTCCCATCGCTGGATGGTTCTGGCGTCCAGTGGGGTGGCGACCGTCCGGCCTCGCGGATCGAATGCCAGACTTCCCGCAGACCCCCCTGTGTCCGCCACCGTGATGCCGGTTTCTCTGCGTGCCCGCCCGGTCTCTGTGTTCCAGATGACCAGTTCGCCGCTGCTGTGACCGACCGCCACCTCGTCACGGGGTCCGGGACGGACGGCGAGCCCACGGCACGGTTGTCCCAGCTCTCCGCAGGGATGTTCGTCCAGGACCGTTTCCTCGCCGGACGCGACGTCGTACCGGACCAGGCCACGGTCCGCCAGGACGGCCACCTCGCTGCCCTGGAGGGGAAGGACCGCGACGGTGCCCGGAAAAGGCCACACCTGCATGTCCTGCGGGCTGTCCGGATCCACGATGGCGACCTTGTGGTGGTCCCAGTCGACGTCATGGGCCCAGACGACCAAGTGGTCGCCGTCCGTGGTGAAGAAAGCCTGGGGTGCCTCCCCTTTGAATTCCTTGAGCGTCACCGGTTCAGCTCGGCTTTCCTCGCCCCGGCGAGCCACGACCAGTGTCATAGTCATGCCGTCGTTGCTGTCGGCGTTCTGGACGTGCGCGCGGTACTCGCCTCCCGGGCTACTCGCGTACGAGTCGCCTTCTACGCTCTTTAAACCAGGCCTGGGGTCCGGCAACGGCATGCTGCGCTCCTCCCGCGTCCTGAGCACCAGCAGATCCGACCCGGAGGCCACCATGAGGCGCGGCGCAGCCCCGGCCTTCTCGCCCGGGAGGACACCGACGGGCTGCTCCTCGCCGGTGGCGCGCCGGACGAAGCCCGGCACGCGGTACCGGCTACCGGTCTCCACGTCGACCACCTCGTACGGGCTCACCTGGGTGCCGTTCCGCACCAGCGCATAGCGGCCGGTGAGGTCCGAACCCTCCGGTTCGACTGCCAGGAACCGCGGCCCTGTGGCACCACCGGAGCCCGTCAGCCGCGTCAGCCGATGCCACCCGTACCCCCGGTCCGTGACGACCCCGGCGCCCCGGTGGGAGAGCCATTCGGCGTCCTCGACCGGGCGCGGGTTCCCGCCGGTCACCAGGTTCTGCACCCGTGCTTCCCCGCCGCCGAAGTACCGACTGAGATAGACCACGTCCCGGCCCTCCGCGACCAGCGCGGCGTCGTTCGCCTCCCGACCGCTCGGCAGCCCCTGCTGCGACGCCTTCCGAGGCTTTCCCGTACGGCTGTGCCAGACCTGGACGTGCGAGCTGCGCGCCGCCCCTGACTCGGCGAGATCGTCGGCGACGAGGCGGAGCAGCAGCCGACCGCTGTCCGAGAAGTCGAGCGCCGCCGTGTGGCCCATGCGCCCGGTCCCCAGTACAGGCTGGTGACCGGTCCACAGGTGTCGGTGAGTGCGTACGTCGTAACAGTGGACCGACCCGTCGGCGGACACGATGGCCAGCAGCCCGCCGTCATCGCTGAACTCGGCGCGTACAGGGGCTTCTCCGCCCGTCAGCCCCGGTACCGGCCACGAGCTCGCCCGCCCGTCGCTCAGCCCCGTCCACACCCGGGCGTGCGCGCCACCGTCCCGGTCGGCTGACGTGGTCACGGCTGTCGAGCCGTCCGGGGTGACGTCGATGCTCCGGATGGGCTCGGCCCTCTGCCCCGGATACCCGGAGACCACCGACAAGCCGCCGAGATAAGCCTGAAGCAGCGCCTGCCGGGCCTCCTTGCCGGGCGCGTTGTGCCATGCGGCCACCGAAAGCCGCGCGGCCGTGCCCGGATCGGTCACGGCCAGCCGGGCAGCGTCCTCCACCAGTCGCCGGGACGCCGTGACCCGCGCACGTTCCTCAAGGGCCAGCTCCCCTCGCCAGGTCACGACCGCCAGACAGCCCACCACCAGCGCCAGCACGACCATCACCGCTGTCGCCAGCCGCCACCGCCGCAGGCCCCGTTGCTGATGCCGGCGGCTGAGCTGCACATAGTCACGCTCCGCCGGTGTGATGTCCGCTCGGCGATCCGGATCCCCCAGGCTCTCCACGGACGTAGCCAACATCGTCCCCCGCAGCAGCGCCCCCGACTCACCCCCCGTCTCCCTCCAGTGCGCCAGCGCCTGCAACAGCCGCTCCTGCCACGCCCGGAAGTCCCGGGACGCCTCCAGCCACTTCCTCAGCCGGCCCCAGGACCGGACCAGTTCCTCGTGGGCAAGGTCGACGATGGGGTCGTCATCGGGGCCGTGGGTGATGCGGACGAAGCGCGTGCGGGTGGCCAGGGCCTCGGCGGCTGCCCGCAGATCGGGGGGCAGGGGCGCGAGACGTACCGGCTTGCGGGTGAAGCCGCCCGCGTCGTCGGGGCGGGCGAGTTGGGTGAACAGGCGGCGGACCGTGGCTTCGCCGTGCGCGGTGATGACCTCGCCGACCCGCTGCTCGGCGTGGGCGGACAGCGCTCCGGCGACGCCACCGAGGGCCTCGTAGCCGGCGTGGGTGAGGCGGATGCCCTTCTCGTGGGACCAGAGTTCGGTCAGGGCGAACTCCACCATGGGGAGGTGCCCCGGCTCGTCTTCCGCGTCGTCGACGATGCGTTCCGCGAGACCGGGTTCGAGGGTGAGGCCGGGGACGCCGCCCGCCGGGCCTTCGATGGCGCGCAGGAGTCCGGTTCGGCCCAGGGGCGCCACGACCTGGGCACAGTCGCTGAGGACCCGGGCGGTGGCAGGTTCCACCAATTCGTCCAGGGAGGCCGAGCGGAGTGTGGCCAGGACGCGCAGTCGTTTGCCGTCCGCCGGGGCCGACACCAGCGACACCACGAGGCTCAGCAGCGCGCGGGCGGTGACCGGTTCGGCAGCGACGGTCTCCTCCAACTGGTTGAGGAAGAGCACGTGGCCGCTCGGGCCGCAATGGTCGAGCAGGCGCAGACCGAGGTCCGCAGGGCTCGGACCGTCCTCGGTGTCGAGCAGGTCCGCGAGGGCCAGGGCGGCACGCTCGTGCTCGGCCGCGCCAAGGCCGGGTTCCAGGACGGAGTTCAGGGCCCGTGCCAGGGTGAGCGAGGCGCGGGTGCCGGGCAGGGGCCGGATCTCCGACACGGTGTGGCCTCGGGCTCGCAGACGCGGCAGAACCCCGGCGCGTACGAGCGAGGTCTTGCCGCTGCCGGACGGTCCGACCACCGGCACGACGACGTGCCGGTCCACCGCGTCGAGCAGTCGTTCCGTCTCCTCCTCACGGCCGAAGAAGTACTCGGTGTCCTCCTCACGGAACGCATCGAGTCCGCGGTACGGGCAGCGGCGCCGGCCCGGCTGGAGGGCGAGGAGTGCCTCCGCGGGGATGAGGTAGGCGGTGACCGAGGTGGGACCGCGGTCGGTGGCGACCGTCATCCCGACGACGGCACCGGTCTCCTCGTCCCAGACCGGCGCTCCGCTGCAGCCGGGGGTGATGCGATACGCGGTGCCGTCGGCTTCCATCGAGATCCAGCCCTGCCCGACCGCGCCGCGCAGCCGTCCGCCGATCCAGGCTCCGTGTTCGGCGGTGGCGGGGAAGCCGAGGATGCGGAAGCGGTGGTCCCAGACGTCGCCGACTCCGGCAAGGGGGACGGGAGACGCGCCCGGCATCGCGGAGTGGATGGGGACGTCGCCCGGTTCGGGCTCCGTTTCCGGGAGCCGCAACAGCGCGATGTCGCCGGTGCCGTCGGCTGCCACCGGGCACCAGGCCGACACCGACGCCTCGTACGCGGCGGATCCACGCTGCAGCGGGAACTCCACGGTGACCGGCCGGGTGGGGGCTGTCTCATCCCGTGCGTCGCTGTTCAGGGCGTCCGCCACGACATGGGCGCAGGTGGCAACGGTGCCGGGAGCGAGCAGGAAGCCGGTACCGACGGTCGTGCCGTCCGGCGCCCGCAGCCGGGCCACCGCTGGACCGAGGGCTTCCGGGAAGCTGCCGGTCATGCCGGGTGTCCCGGGCGGAAGACGGTGACGCCGTGCGGCGCCTTCTTGACCACATACGCCAACTGGCTTGTCCTCTCGCGCGTTTTCTCCCTGTACGCGGTATTCCAGAGGGCTCTGGGGCCCGGTCGCAAGCGGGTCCCGGAAGGCCACCCCGCACAGGGGAATCGCCTCTGAAGTCGGACACCGGGGCAACGTCGGCGTGGTAGCGGTGTGGGGTTCTGCACACTCCCCCACCGCAGGTCAACCGCAAGTTGACGCCCTTTCCAACCCCGTGGTGGACTGCCGGAGCCATATACGGCGGCAGAAGAGGAAGCCGGTGTGAATCCGGCGCGGTCCCGCCACTGTCACCGGGGTAGATAGCCCCGGGAGCCAGGAACTCTCGCCGTCGGTCTCGTCGAACCAGGGCGTGGACACCCTGAGTGAGGACATAACGCCATGCTCGCCTGCCGATCGACTTGCAGCGTCAGACCCTTGTCTGAACCGACGGTCGGCTGACCCCGATGCGTGCCGACCGCGTCTTCGCGTACGGCGCCGCCGCCGGACTTCTCGGTGATCTGCTGCTCGGCGATCCGCGTCGCGGGCATCCGGTCGCCGCGTTCGGGCGGGCCGCCGGGGCCGTGGAGAAGGTGTTGTGGCGGGACCACCGCGGGTGGGGCGCGCTGCACACCGCCGTGTGTGCGGGCGGTGCCGTGGCGCTCGGGGCCGTGGCGCAGCGGGCCGTACGTCCGTCCCGTACCGTCTCCGTCGCGCTGACCGCCGCCGCCACCTGGGCCGTTGTCGGCGGGACGTCGCTCGCGCGTGAGGCCCGGGTCATCGGGCGGGCGCTGGAGGCGGGGGACGTCGAGGGGGCCCGGGACCGGCTGCCGCATCTGTGCGGGCGGGATCCGCAGGCCCTCGACGCCGACGGGATCGCGCGGGCCGTCGTCGAGTCCGTCGCCGAGAACACCTCCGACGCCGTGGTGGGGGCGCTCGTGTGGGGCGCCGTCGGCGGAGTGCCGGGGCTGCTCGGGTTCCGGGCCGTCAACACGCTGGACGCCATGGTGGGGCACAAGTCGTCCCGGTATCGGCGGTACGGATGGGCTTCGGCCCGGCTCGACGATGTGGCCGGGTGGACGGGGGCGCGGCTGACCGCCGTCCTCGCCACCGTCGCCGGGGGCGAGCCCCGAGGGGCGGTACGGGCCTGGCGTGCCGACGCCGACCGGCATCCGAGCCCCAACGCCGGGCCCGTGGAGGCCTCGTTCGCGGGGGCGCTGGGCGTACGGCTGGGCGGGACCCTGTCCTACGGCGGGCGGGTCGAGCACCGGCCCGTGCTCAACGGGGCGGGGCGGACCGTCGCCGTCCACGACATCGAGCGGGCCGTGCGGCTGTCGAAGCGCGTCAGTTGGCTGGCGCTCGGCGTCTGTGTCGCCGCGCGCCGCATAGTGAAGGGGCGTACGTCATGACGGGGGGTGGACTGCTCGTCGCCGGCACGACCTCCGACGCCGGCAAGAGCGTCGTCACCGCCGGGATCTGCCGGTGGCTGGTGCGGCAGGGGGTCAAGGTCGCGCCGTTCAAGGCGCAGAACATGTCCCTCAATTCGTTCGTGACGAGGGAAGGCGCCGAGATCGGGCGGGCTCAGGCCATGCAGGCACAGGCCTGTCGCGTCGAGCCGACCGCGCTGATGAATCCCGTGCTGCTCAAGCCGGGTGGGGAGCAGAGCAGTCAGGTCGTGCTGCTCGGGAAGCCGATCGGTGAGCTCAGTGCGCGCGGGTATCACGGGGGGCGGCAGCAGAAGCTGCTCGGGACCGTGCTGGAGTGTCTCGCCGACCTGCGGGGCACTTATGACGCGGTGATCTGCGAGGGGGCCGGCAGTCCGGCCGAGATCAATCTGCGGCGGACCGACATCGTGAACATGGGGATCGCCCGGAATGCCGGGCTGCCTGTGCTGGTGGTGGGTGACATCGACCGTGGCGGCGTCTTCGCCTCCTTCTTCGGGACCGTCGCCCTCCTCTCCCCGGAGGACCAGGCACTCGTCGCCGGGTTCCTGGTGAACAAGTTCCGGGGGGACGTGTCGCTCCTCGAACCCGGCCTCGACATGCTCCACGGGCTCACCGGGCGGCACACATACGGCGTTCTGCCCTTCCAGCACGGGCTCGGGATCGACGAAGAAGACGGGCTGCGGGTCTCCCTGCGCGGGACCGTCCGGGAATCCAACGTCGCCCCGCCCGTCGGCGAGGACGTGCTGCGGGTCGCCGTCTGCGCGATCCCCCTGATGTCCAACTTCACCGACGTGGACGCCCTCGCCGCCGAACCGGGCGTCGTCGTGCGGTTCGTGGACCGGCCGGAGGAACTGGCCGACGCGGATCTGGTGGTGATCCCCGGCACCCGGGGGACGGTCCGTGCCCTGGAGTGGCTGCGGGAGCGCGGGCTCGCGGAGGCCATCCGGCGCAGGGTCGCCGAAGCGCGGCCCGTCCTCGGCGTCTGCGGTGGCTTCCAAATCCTCGGCGAGCACATCGAGGACGAGGTCGAGAGCCGACGCGGGCATGTCGAAGGGCTCGGTGTCCTGCCCGTCCGCGTCCGGTTCGCCCGCGAGAAGACCCTCACGCGGCCGGTGGGCGAGGCTCTCGGGGAGCCCGTCGAGGGGTACGAGATCCATCATGGGGTCGCCCAAATAGAGGGCGGGGAATCCTTCCTGGACGGCTGCCGGGTCGGGCAGACCTGGGGCACGCACTGGCACGGCTCGCTGGAGTCGGACGGGTTCCGGCGGGCCTTCCTGCGCGAGGTGGCGACCGCCGCCGGCCGTCGGTTCGTGCCGGCGCCGGACACGTCGTTCGCCGCGCTGCGCGAGGAGCAGCTCGACCGGCTCGGCGATCTGATCGAACAGCACGCGGACACGGACGCGCTCTGGCGGCTCATCGAGTCGGGCGCACCGCGCGGGCTGCCCTTCGTGCCACCGGGAGCCCCCACATGAGCACTGCGTTCGGTGCCGAGTACGACATCGGGCGGCCACGCACCACCTATCCGGAGCTTGAAGGCGAGTTGGAGGGCAACGCAAAGTGAGTACCCCCTTTCCGTTCACGGCCGTCGTCGGCCAGGACGACCTGCGGCTCGCACTGCTGCTGAACGCCGTGTCGCCCGCGGTGGGCGGCGTGCTGGTGCGCGGCGAGAAGGGCACGGCCAAGTCGACGGCCGTACGGGCGCTGTCGGCCCTGATGCCCGAGGTCCCGGTCGTCCCCGGGTGCCGTTTCTCGTGCGCCCCGGCCGCACCCGACCCCGCGTGCCCGGACGGGCCGCACGAGGCCGGCGCCGGCACACAGCGCCCCGCCCGCATGGTCGAACTCCCCGTCGGCGCCTCCGAGGACCGGCTGGTGGGCGCGCTGGACATCGAGCGCGCCCTGGCCGAGGGCGTCAAGGCGTTCGAGCCGGGTCTCCTCGCCGACGCCCACCGCGGGGTCCTGTACGTCGACGAGGTCAACCTGCTCCACGACCACCTCGTCGACCTGCTGCTGGACGCGGCCGCGATGGGTGCGTCGTACGTCGAACGCGAGGGTGTCTCGGTCCGGCACGCCGCCCGTTTCCTCCTCGTCGGGACCATGAACCCCGAAGAGGGCGAGCTGCGGCCGCAGTTGCTCGACCGGTTCGGGCTCACCGTCGAGGTCGCCGCCTCGCGGGAGCCGGACCAGCGGGTGGAGGTCGTACGGCGGCGGCTCGCGTACGACGACGATCCGGACGGCTTCGCGGCCCGTTGGGCGGGCGACGAGGCCGACGTACGTGAACGCATCGTGTCCGCACGGGAGTTGCTGCCGTCGGTGCGGCTCGGTGACGGCGCGCTGCGGCAGATCGCGGCGACCTGCGCCGCCTTCGAGGTGGACGGGATGCGTGCCGACATCGTGATGGCGCGCACGGCCACCGCGCTGGCCGCGTGGGCCGGGCGGACGGATGTGCTCTCCGAGGACGTGCGGCAGGCGGCGCTGCTCGCGCTGCCGCACCGGCGCCGACGCAACCCCTTCGACGCGCCGGGACTCGACGAGGACAAACTCGACGAGACCCTCCAGGAGTTCGAGCCCACCGAGGACGACGACCCGGAACCGGATCCCGACCTGGACGGACCCGACGGAGGCGGGGGCGGAGACGGCGGGGGCGGGCAGCCGCCGTCCGAGTCCGACGGGCCGCAGGGCGGTGACTCCGGTGCGCTTCCCGAGGCCGGCGAGAACGGACAGCCGCAGCCTTCCGGGGCCCGGGAGCAGACTCCCGTACGGGCGTCGGAGCCCTTCCGTACCAAGGTGCTGAGCGTGCCGGGGATCGGTGAGGGTGCCGCCGGGCGGCGTTCGCGGGCGCGGACCGAGCACGGGCGTACGACGGGGGCGCGGCGGCCCCGGGGGTCGCTGACCAAGCTGCATCTGGCGGCCACCGTGCAGGCGGCCGCGCCGCACCAGCGGACCCGGGGGCGCTCCGGGCCGGGGCTGGTGATGCGCCGGGACGATCTGCGGCAGGCCGTCCGGGAGGGGCGCGAGGGCAATCTCGTGCTGTTCGTCGTGGACGCCTCCGGGTCGATGGCGGCCCGGCAGCGGATGGGTGCCGTGAAGGGCGCCGTGCTGTCGTTGCTGCTGGACGCGTACCAGCGGCGGGACAAGGTGGGGCTGGTGACGTTCCGGGGGACGGCCGCCGAGGTGGCGCTGCCGCCGACCTCGTCGGTGGACGCGGCCGCGGTCCGGCTGGAGTCGCTGCCGACCGGTGGGCGTACGCCGCTCGCGGCCGGGCTGCTGAAGGCGCATGAGGTACTGCGGGTGGAGCGGCTGAGGGACCCGGCTCGACGGCCGCTCGTCGTGCTGGTGACCGACGGGCGGGCCACCGGTGGGGCCGAACCCGTCGCGCTCGCGGGGCGGGCGGCCCGGTTGTTCGCTGCGGAGGGCCTGGCGTCCGTGGTCGTCGACTGCGAGTCGGGGCACGTACGGCTGGGGCTCGCGGGGCGGCTCGCGGGTGAGCTGGGAGGTACGGCGGTGACGCTGGACGAGTTGCGGGCGGACTCGATCGCCGGGTTGGTCAGGGATGTGCAGGGGACTTCGAGGAGGGCCGCGTAATGCCTCAGGGACAGCCGAGTGTGGTGCCGGAGGACGGGCTGACGACGCGTCAGCGCCGTAACCGGCCGCTGGTGCTGGTGCACACGGGCGTGGGCAAGGGCAAGTCGACGGCCGCGTTCGGGCTCGCGCTGCGGGCCTGGAACCAGGGGTGGCCGATCGGGGTGTTCCAGTTCGTCAAGTCGGCCAAGTGGAAGGTCGGCGAGGAGAACGCGCTGCGGGTGCTGGGTGCCAGTGGTGAGGGCGGGTCCGTCGACTGGCACAAGATGGGCGAGGGCTGGTCGTGGGTGCAGCGCGACGGTCAGATGGACAACGAGGAGAAGGCCCGGGAGGGCTGGGAGCAGGTCAAGCGGGACCTGGCGGCCGAGACGTACCGGCTGTACGTGCTGGACGAGTTCGCCTATCCCCTGCGCTGGGGGTGGATCGACACCGATGAGGTCGTCTCCGTGCTGCGGGACCGGCCCGGTACGCAGCATGTCGTCATCACCGGGCGGAACGCGCCCGAGAAGCTCGTCGACTTCGCGGACCTCGTGACCGACATGTCCAAGGTGAAGCACCCGATGGACGCCGGTCAGAAGGGCCAGAGAGGCATCGAGTGGTGACAGCCGTACCCCGGTTGGTCATCGCCGCGCCCGCCTCGGGCAGTGGCAAGACCACCGTCGCCACGGGGTTGATGGCCGCGTTCGCCGCGCGGGGGCTTGCCGTGTCCGGGCACAAGGTGGGGCCGGACTACATCGATCCCGGGTATCACGCGCTCGCGACGGGGCGGGTGGGGCGGAATCTCGACGCGTATCTGTGCGGGCCCGAGCTGGTCGGGCCGTTGTTCCTGCACGGGGCGCGTGGGTGTGACATCGCCGTCGTCGAAGGGGTCATGGGGCTGTACGACGGGGTCGCGGGGCAGGGTGAGCTGGCGTCCACCGCGCATGTGGCGAAGTTGCTGCGGGCGCCGGTGGTGCTGGTCGTCGACGCGTCGTCGCAGTCCCGGTCCGTTGCGGCGGTGGTGCATGGGTTCGTGTCCTGGGATCCGGAGGTGCGGGTCGGGGGCGTGATCCTGAACAAGGTCGCGTCGGATCGGCATGAGGAGTTGCTGCGGGAGGCGTTGGAGTCGACCGGGGTGCCGGTGCTGGGGGTGTTGCGGCGGGTTGCGCGGGTGGATACGCCCTCGCGGCATCTGGGGTTGGTGCCGGTCGCGGAGCGGCGGGGGGAGGCCGTGGACGCGGTGGCGGCGATGGCCGCGCAGGTGGGTGCGGGGTGTGATCTGGAGGCGCTGGCTTCGCTGGCGCGGAGTGCGGGGGCGTTGTCCTGTGCGGGGTGGGATGCGGCTGAGGTGCTGGGTTCTTCGCCCCCGCCGCCCCTACCCGTCCCGTCCTCCAGGGGCTCCGCCCCCTGGACCCCCGTCGGCCCTGAAGGGGCCTCGTCCTCAGACGCCGGACGGGCTGAAAAGAACACCGATCAGCCGCGTGGGCTGGTGGTTGCGGTTGCCGGTGGACCAGCGTTCACGTTCTCCTACGCTGAGCACTCCGAGCTTCTCTCCGCCGCCGGCGCCGACGTCGTCACCTTCGATCCCCTTCGGGATGAACAACTGCCCGAGGGCACACGGGGGTTGGTCATCGGAGGCGGCTTTCCCGAGGTGTACGCCGCCGAGTTGGCCGCCAACGAACCCCTGCGCAAGGCCATCGGTGACTTCGCGCTGAGCGGTGCTCCCGTTGCCGCCGAGTGTGCGGGGCTGCTGTATCTCTGCCGGGAACTCGACGGGAAGCCGATGTGCGGGGTGCTGGATGCCACCGCCCGGATGAGCGAGCGGCTCACCCTCGGGTACCGGGACGCCGTCGCCGTGAGCGACAGTGTGCTCGCGGGGGTGGGGACCCGGATGCGGGCGCACGAGTTCCATCGGACCGTTGTCGAGCCCGGGGCGGGGGTGGCGGCGGCCTGGGGGGTGCGGACGCCTGTGCGGCGGGTCGAGGGGTTCGTGCAGCAGGGGGTGCATGCGAGTTACCTGCACACGCACTGGGCGGGGCAGCCGGATGCGGCCCGTCGGTTCGTGGCGGCGTGTGCTGCGGGAGCCACCCCGTGACGGATGTCGAGGGCATCCCGCGTCCGCCGTCCCTCGTCGTCGGGGTCGGCGCCTCCAGGGGCGTCCCCGTCGAGGAGATCCTCACCCTGATCGAGGGCGCGCTCGGCGATGCCCGCCGCTCCCCCGAGTCCCCGCAGTCCCCCGAGTTCCCGGATTTTCCGGATGTCCCGGATTTCCCGGAGTCCCTCGCCGAGCTCGCCACCGTCGACGCCAAGGCCGACGAACCCGGCATCGTCGAAGCCGCCGCACGCCTCGGCGTCCCCCTGATCACCTACTCCGCCGAGGAGTTGGCCTCCGTCGAGGTCCCCACCCCCTCCGACGCGCCCCGCGCCACCGTCGGTACCCCTTCCGTCGCCGAGGCAGCCGCTCTCGCTCGCGGTGGCGAACTCCTCGTACCCAAGCGGAAGTCGGCGCCCGCCGACGGGCAGCCGGCGAGGGCGACCTGTGCCGTCGTACGGCGTCCGGGGCGTGGGCGGGGCGGGCCGGTCGGTGTCGTGCGGAACGCGTCGCGGCCGGACGAGTCCGGTCGGCTCACGACACCGGGCGCCGTCGACCCGACGACGGTCGAGATGATGGCGGTCATGACCGTGGACCGTCGTGTGCTCGACGCCCCACCGCACCACCGCACCACCCTTTCGTACGCCGAGGAGCGATTTTGACCATCCCGCCGCCCGCCCTGCTCATCGCCGGTCCTCACACCCAGGACGATGCCGGAGCCGAGGCGTTCCGCGACTTCGTACGGGAGTTGGGGCGCCGCCACCCCGATCTCCCCGTCGCGGGCGGCTTCACCGAGCCCGCCTCGCCGCTGCTGGACGAGGCCGTCGCCGAGTCGGTGGAGCGAGGGGTACGCCGTTTCGTCGCCGTTCCGCTGACGCTGGTGTCCGACATCCCGGCCGCGCCCGCCCGTCGGCAGCAGTGGCAGGAGCGGCATCCCGGGGTCTCGATCGCCTACGGCCGCCCCCTCGGCCCGCACCCGTCGCTGCTGTCGGTGCTCGAACGCCGGCTGGACACCGCGCTCGGCACCGAGGGGCGCAGGCCCGGGGACCGCGCCGATGTGACCGTGCTGCTGGTCGGGCGCGGGTCGACCGATCCGGAGGCCAACGCCGAGGTGCACCGGGCCGCGCGGTTGCTCTGGGAGGGGCGCGGGTACGCGGGCGTGGAGACGGCGTTCGTGTCGCTGGCCGCGCCGGACGTGCCGAGCGGTCTCGACCGGTGTGTGAGGCTGGGGGCGAAGCGGATCGTGGTGCTTCCCTACTTCCTGTTCACCGGCGCCCTGCCGGAGCGGGCATGGCAGCAGGCGGAGGGCTGGGCGGCCGCGCACCCGGAGATCGACGTGCGCGCGGCGGACGTCATCGGTCCGGAACCGGAGCTGCTGGACCTGGTGCGGGAGCGCTACGAGGCCGCCCTGCACGACGGCCGCCAGGACGACGACGGCCACCAAGACGGTCAGCACGATCAGCACCACTCACCCGCACCTCACCCTCAGGACACCTCCTCCCATGCACTCTGAAGCGCACGACCTCCGTCACCACGGCGACGCCGAGGTCCGTGACGACGGCGCGGCGCTCGTCGACCTCGCCGTGAACGTCCGTGCGGACACTCCGCCCACGTGGCTGCGGGAGCGGATCGCCGAGTCGCTGGGCTCTCTCGCGGCCTACCCGGACGGGCGGGCCGCGCGGGCGGTGGTGGCGGCGCGGCACGGGCTGCCGGTGGAGCGGGTCCTGCTGACGGCGGGGGCGGCGGAGGCGTTCGTACTGCTGGCCCGCGCGCTGAAGGTGGCCCGGCCCGTGGTCGTGCACCCGCAGTTCACGGAGCCGGAGGCCGCGCTCCGCGACGCCGGTCACACCGTCGACCGGGTGCTGCTGCGGGAGGAGGACGGCTTCCGGCTCGACCCGGCGGCCGTCCCCGAGGAGGCCGATCTGGTGGTGATCGGCAACCCCACGAACCCGACATCGGTGCTGCACCCGGCCGCGTCCATCGCCGAACTCGCCCGTTCCGGGCGGACGTTGGTGGTGGACGAGGCGTTCATGGACGCGGTGCCGGGTGAGCGGGAGGCGCTGGCCGGGCGGACGGACGTGCCGGGGCTCGTGGTGCTCCGCAGCCTGACCAAGACCTGGGGGCTGGCCGGCCTGCGCATCGGCTACCTCCTGGCCGCCCCGGAGACCATCGCCGACCTGGAGCGCGCCCAGCCCCTGTGGCCGGTCTCCACGCCCGCGCTCGCCGCCGCACAGGCCTGCGTGTCTCCTCCGGCCCTGGCGGAGGCGGCCCACGCGGCCCACCGCATCGCCGCCGACCGGGCCCATCTCGTCGCCGGTCTCGGCGAGTTCGCCTCGGCCGGACTCCGGGTCGTCGAACCCGCCGAGAGCTCCTTCGTCCTCGTACGACTGCCGCGGGCGGCCGCCGTACGACGACACCTGCGCGAGCTCGGGTTCGCGGTCCGGCGCGGGGACACCTTCCCCGGTCTTGGCGAGGAGTGGCTGCGGCTGGCCGTGCGGGACCGGAAGACGATCAGCTCCTTCCTCCGGGCGCTGGAGCGGGCGATGACGGCCGCGGGGCGCTGAGCGGGGGTACGCGCTCCGGGGTCCCGTCCGGGAAGCGGATCTCCACGGCGCCGTCGGCGGCGACCGTCGCGCTCGCGCCCGTGAGCGGGACGGCGGGGTCGGCGGTCAGGACGACAAGGGTCACCAACAGCCCGGCCCCCTCGGCCAGTTCGAGAACGGGCGTCGCCGAGTGCCGGCCGACGGCATTGGTGTCGACGGCGCGCACCACCACGCCCTCGGTACCGCTCCACCCGTACAGGCCAACGATCGCGCTGGTCAGTCCATCGGTACGGCGGGCCAGAGCCCGGCCCGGCCCGGTACGGACCTCCGGCTGCCCGGCGTCATCGGCAACGGCCCAACCCCCCTCCCGCACCACCACGCCGCCTCCCGGTCCGTCGACGCGATGCACCCGCACCTCCCACGGCCCGTGCACCACACTCACCGTCTCGATGCCGCCTGCCGCGTCCTTGACGACGGTGACGGAAGTGGGGGTGGCGGGCAGTGCGCGGGACCACTTCACCTTCACCGCGCCGATCTTCGGCAGGTTCAGACGGCCGCTACCGGTGACGTTCCAGCGAGCGTTGGCGGTGCACCGGACCGACTGCCGGGTGTCCTTGCGGGACTTGAACCGGGGGCACCCAGCTTCGGGCCCTTGCGGGTGCCCCCGAGAGAGGCGAAGAAGTTGCGGTACGCGGTCTCGGCATCCCGCAGGGACTGCTGGAGGACGACGGCGGACACCTCGCCCAGCCACGAGCGTGCCGCCGTCTGCTTCGCTTCGGTGATCAGCCTCCGGGACAGCTCTCCGGCCGTCGGGAACGGCTGCCCAGCCCGGCGGGCGTCCTCACGGGCGCGGACCGCGTCGTTGAACACCACCCGGGCGCACCCGAACGCCCTCGCCAACTCCGCGTCCTCATCATCAGATTCGCTTCCTCCCGGCCTGAAGGCCGGATCACTGCGATGAATCCCGGTAGCTGACCTGGGCCACGAGTGAAAGCGCTTCCGTCTGCGCTTCCGTCAGTTGGTGCGCCGGCGCGCGAACGCCACCGCTCCCCCGCCCGCGACGAGCAGCGCGACCGCACCGCCCGCGATGTACGGCGTCATGGAGTTGCCGCCGGTCTCGGCGAGGCCGTCGTCGGCGGACTCGCCCTGCGGCTTCACGCCACCGGCCGGGTCCGTGCCGGGCTCGGCGCTCGGGTCGGCGCTCGGGTCGGCCGCCTGCTCCGACGCGGCCGGCGTCTCGCAGGCCGCCTTCGCCAGGGTCAGGGTGCCCTCGACCTCGGCGACGTTCAGCTTCAACGGGTTGACGGCGACCTTGAGTTCGAGGGCCGTGGCGGCGGCCGTACGCGACTCGGTCTCCGTCTTGGAGTAGTCCACCCGCACCTCGCCCACGCCCGGCACCTCGACGTTCGTGGTGCCACCGGCGGTCAGCGTGACCTTCTTGCCGAGGACGGTGACGTCGCCGAGCAGGTTGGAGGAGGCGGTCGGCTTCTTGCCGGCCTCGCAGGTGGCCTTGGAGGTGACCTGGCCGACCTCGATGAGCGACAGCAGCGCCAGGCCCGGGACATGGACCTTGGCGTGGGCGAGGTTGGTGTAGCCCTCGGCCTTGCCGCCCTCGACCGTCGCCTTCGACGAGGCGACCTCGGCGCTCAGCACGCTGAACGGCTTACCGCCGTCGACGCCGTTCAACTGGGCCGTCAGCGTGGACTTCTCGGCGCTCTGGGGCGCCTCGACCTCGTTCAGGGAGACCGCGAGCGGGACGTTCACGGTCTTGTTGAGCAGGGAGACGTCGAGCCCCGTGCGCAGGACGACGGCGCTCGCGCGCCCCTCGTCGCCGGTCGCGTGCGCGGGGCCCGCCGCGGCCAGGACCGCGGGACCGGCGGCCAGGGCGGTGGCCGTCGCGACGGTGGCGAGACGGCGTGCGGGTATACGGAAGTTCTTGCCGTTCAAGGTGGGGACCCCTCGGAGGAGACTTGCTCGGGACCCGGCAAGAATCGCGCATGCGGGATGCCTGGTCAGCACCCTGACGGGAGTTCACCCCTACGTGTGTTTCCCGTGCAGGTTTTCGAACCACGGGGCACGCACGTTCTCCACAGTCACAGTGACAGTCACAGGCCGGGCGGCCGGCTCAACTCACGACATTTCCGTTCAGCACGACCCGTCGCGGCGCCGCCAACACCCGTACGTCTGCCCGCGGGTCGGACTCGTACACCACCAGGTCGGCCGCAGCCCCCTCCTCCAGCACCGGTCGGCCGAGCCACGCCCGCGCCGCCCAGGTCGTCGCGGCGAGGGCGTCGATCGCCGGGATGCCCGCGGTGACCAGTTCCGCCACCTCGGCCGCCACCAGGCCGTGCGGCAGATGACCGCCCGCGTCGGTGCCGACGAAGACCGGGATGCCGGCGTCATAGGCGGAGCGGACCGTGTCGTAGCGGCGTTCGTGGAGGCGGCGCATATGGGCCGACCAGCGGGGGAACCTGGCCTCGCCGCCGTCGGCCAGGTTAGGGAAGGTCGCGATGTTCACGAGGGTGGGGACGATCGCCACCCCGCGCTCGGCGAACAGCGGGATCAGGTCCTCGGTCAGGCCCGTGGCGTGTTCGATGCAGTCGATGCCCGCCTCGACCAGGTCTTGGAGGGAGTCCTCCGCGAAGCAGTGCGCGGTGACGCGGGCGCCCAGCCGGTGGGCCTCCGCGATGCCCGCCTCGACCGCCTCGCGCGGCCAGGTGGGCGCGAGGTCCCCGAGGTCGCGGTCGATCCAGTCGCCGACCAGCTTGACCCAGCCGTCGCCGCGCCGGGCCTCCTGGGCGACGTACGCGACCAGGTCCTCCGGCTCGATCTCGTGGGCGTAGCCGCGGATGTAGCGGCGGGTGCGGGCGATGTGCCGGCCGGCCCTGATGATCTTCGGCAGGTCCTCGCGGTCGTCGACCCAGCGGGTGTCGGAGGGCGAGCCGGCGTCGCGGATAAGCAGGGTGCCCGCCTCGCGGTCGGTCAGGGCCTGCTTCTCCGCCACGTCGTCGTCGACGGGACCGTGCGCGCCGAGGCCCACGTGGCAGTGCGCGTCGACGAGGCCGGGCAGGGCCCAGCCCTCGACGGTCCGTACGTCGCGGGCGTCGCCGGGACGGTCGTACGAGATCCGGCCGTCGACGACCCACAGCTCGTCCCGGACGTCGTCCGGCCCGACGAGGATCCGGCCCTTCACGTGCAGCACAGCGCCATCGCTCATGTCTGCACCTTAGTGAGCCACTAGTCGCTCTTGCCCACCTGGTCCGAGGTCTCCTCCTCCACCTCGGCCATCGCCGGGTCCAGGAGCCGCGACAGGAAGTGGCGGGTGCGTTCGTGCTGCGGGTTGCCGATGACCTGGTCGGGGGCGCCGTCCTCGACGATCACTCCGCCGTCCATGAAGACGACCCGGTCGGCGACCTCGCGCGCGAAGGTCATCTCGTGGGTGACGACCATCATCGTCATGCCCTCGTCGGCGAGCATGCGCATGACGGCGAGGACGTCCCCCACCAGCTCGGGGTCCAGCGCCGACGTCGGCTCGTCGAACAGCATCACGTCGGGGCCCATGGCGAGTGCCCGCGCGATGGCGACGCGCTGCTGCTGGCCGCCGGAGAGGGAGGCCGGGTACGCCGACGCCTTCTCGGACAGGCCGACCCGCTCCAGGTTCTCGGCCGCCACCTTCGCGGCCATCGCCTTGTCGCGCCTGAGCACCCGGCGCTGCGGCAGCGTGAGGTTCTCGGTCACCGTGACGTGCGGGAACAGGTTGAACTGCTGGAAGACCATGCCGATACGACGGCGTACGGCGTCGATGTCGACGTCCGGGTCGGTGAGCTCGGTGCCGCCGACGAAGACCTGGCCCTCGCTGGGCTCTTCGAGCAGGTTCACACAGCGCAGCAGCGTCGACTTGCCCGAGCCGGACGGGCCGATGACGCAGACGACCTCGCCCTGCTTGATCTCCAGGTCGATGCCGCGCAGCACCTCGTTGTCACCGAAGGACTTGTGCAGGCCGCGTACTTCGATCTCCGGTCGGGAGCCAAGGGTCTTCTCTGTCACTTCACGGCCTCCTGGGCTTTCGCCTCCATACGGCGTACGACGAAGCCGAGCGGGATCGTGACCAGCAGATAGCACAGGCCCGCGACCAGGATCGGCGTGGAGTTGGCGGTCTGGCTGGCCAGGTCACGACCGAACTTGGACAGTTCGCGCTCCTCCAGCGTCACGCCGAGGAACAGCACCAGCGAGGAGTCCTTGAAGAGCAGGACGAGTTCGTTGGTCAGCGGCGGGAGGATGATCCGGAACGCCTGCGGGATGATGATCGAGATCATGGCACGGGCGGGCGAGAAGCCGAGCGAACGCGCCGCCTCCATCTGCCCCTTGGGCACCGCCTGGATGCCCGCGCGGATCGTCTCCGCCATGTACGCCGCCGCGACCAGGCCGAGCGCGAGCGCGACCTTGCCGTAGGTGCCGCCCGGGATCTCCGTGCCCGGGAAGGCCAGCGGCACGGCGACGCCGATGAAGATGAAGATCAGCAGGGCGGGCAGGCCGCGGAAGATCTCGATGTACACGCCGGCGAGCCAGCGGTACGGCCCCACGGACGACAGCCGCATCAGCGCGATCACCATGCCGAGCACCAGTCCGACGGCGAAGCCGGACAGGGTGTACAGCACGGTGTTCTTCAGCGCCAGCGTGATGACGTCGGGGAACATCTCCTTGGCGATGTCCCCTTGCGCGAACTGGTTCTTCAGGCGCCCCCAGTCGGCCGCGACCGCGAAGGCGATCACGGCCGCGACGAAGACGACGTACTGGATACCGCGCGACAGGCTGCGCTTCTGGCGCCTGGTCAGGCCCTTCTTCCTGGGCTGCTTCGGCTGGAGTCGTACGTCTGTGTCGGCCATGGGTCAGGAGGCGGCGGGCGAGGCGGTGGCGGCGGACTCGTCGTAGGGGCCGATCCACTGCTCGTACAGCTTCTTGTACGTGCCGTCGGCCTTGGCCTCCTTGAGCGCCTTGTTGATGGCGGCGAGGAGCTTGGTGTTGCCCTTCTTCACCGTGAAGCCGTACTGCTCACCGGTGTTGACCTGCTCGGCGACCTCGAAGGCGTCCGCGTTGGCCTTGTCCTTCAGCCAGCCCTGGACGACCGGGTAGTCGATGACGACCGCCTCGACCTGACCGGAGCGCAGGCCGTTGATGACGGCGTCGGAGGACTCGAAGGAGACCGGGTCCAGGCCCTTGCTCTTGGCGTAGTCCTCGCCGGTGGTCTGTGCCTGGGCACCGACCTTCTTGCCCTTGAGGTCGGCGAAGGAGGAGATGCCGCTCTTCTTGTCGACCAGGACGGCCTGGGTGGCCTCGAAGTACGGGTCCGAGAAGTCGACGTTCTTCTTGCGCTCGTCGGTGATGGTCATGCCGGCGGCGGCGAGGTCGCACTCGCCGGAGTTGAGGAAGGCGCCCGTCTTGAAGTTCTCGAAGGGCGTGTCGAGGATCGACTGCTTCACGCCCAGGTCGTCCGCGACCAGGTCGATGAGGGAGACGTCGAAGCCCTGCACCTTGCCGTCGATCTCCGACTGGAAGGGCGGGTACGGCAGGTGGGTGCAGGTGGTGAGCTGGCCCGCCTTGACGACTTCGACGCCGCCGGCCGCGGTCTTGGTACCACCGCCGCCGTCGCCGTCGGAGGAGCAGCCGGCCACGAGCACCAGCCCGGCCGTCGCGGTGGTGGCGGCCAGAATGCGGGCCCGGCGCCCGAAGGTCGTCTTCACGGGGAGCCTCCTGTGAGGGAACTATGGGTTCCGATTATAAGGAGAAGTTTGAGATCCTCAAACCAAACCGATGGTATAGGGGCCGTTCGACCTAAGAAGTCGGGATCGTGAAGGGGCGGCGAAGCGGCCGGTTACTCTCGTGATCGTCTACCCCGGAGCGAAGAGAGCGAAGAGAGCCCTGTCGTGACCCATCCCTTCCTGGACCTGGCCCCGCTGAGCGCCGCCCGATTCGCCGCCATCGAGGACCGGGTGGCGCGGCTGCTCGGGACCGAGCAGGACGTCGTGATCATGCAGGGCGAGGCGCTGCTGCCGCTGGAGGGGGCGATCCGGGGAACGGCCGGGCCCGGCACGACCGCGCTGAACGTGATCACCGGTCCGTACGGGCAGACCTTCGGGAACTGGCTGCGGGACTGCGGCGCGACCGTGATCGATCTGGCGGTGCCCTTCCATACGGCGGTCACGGCGGACCAGATCCGGGATGCCCTCGCCGAGCACCCCGAGATCGACTTCGTGTCCCTGGTGCACGCGGAGGCGGCCACCGGCAACACCAACCCCGTCGCCGAGATCGGTGAGGTCGTGCGGGCGCACGGGGCGCTGTTCTACCTGGACGCGGTGGCGTCGATCGGGGCCGAGCCGGTGCTGCCGGACGCGTGGGGCGTGGACCTGTGCGTGATCGGGGCGCAAAAGGCGATGGGCGGGCCGGCCGGAGTGTCGGCGGTGTCGGTGAGCGAGCGGGCGTGGGCGCGGATGGCCGCGAATCCCGGGGCGCCGCGGCGGTCGTATCTGTCGCTGCTGGACTGGAAGGAGCGGTGGATCGACGGCGGGCGCGCGGCGCTGCTGCATGCGCCCGCGCAGTTGGAGATGCTGGCGCTGGAGGCGTGCGTCGAGCGGATCGAGGGGGATGGACTGGAGGCGGTGATGGCCCGTCACCGGGTCGCCGCGCTGTCCACTCGGGCCGGGGCGGTGGCGTTGGGCGGGGGCTTGGAACCGTATGTGTACGACGTCCGGGAGGCGGCGCCGGTCGCGACGACGTTGAGGGCGCCCGCCGGGGTGGTGGCGTCGGAGGTGGTTGCTCGGGCGCTGGAGTCGGAGCCGGGGCTGCCGCTGGCCGCGGGCGGGGGTGCGTTGGCCAAGGAGATGATTCGCGTCAATCACTACGGGGCGGATGCGACGGTGGGGGCTGTGCGGGGGAGCCTGGCGGCGCTGGGCGCTGCGCTGGCGGAGAAGGGGCTGGCCGTGGATGTGGAGGGTTCTCTGCGGGCGGCGGACGAAGCCTGGCGGTAGTCGTCGGGCCGAGGCCTGACTTCCTTCGCCTCCTCCGCCCCTACCCGTCCCGTCCCTGAGGGCTGCCGCCCCCGGACCCCTGCTTTCGGCCTGAACGGCCTCGTCCTCAAACCCCGGACGGGCCGATTGGGCCATGCTTCCCGGATGGCTACCGAGACCCCTCAGGCCCTCCCCGACGGCAGACCCATCCCGTTCACCACCGGGCCCGAACTCCCCATGCTCGAAAGCTGGCTCGACTTCCATCGCGCCACCCTGGAGCTGAAGTGCGCGGGACTGGACGACTCGCAGGTGCGGCTCGCCTCCGCCGAGCCGTCGCAGCTGACGCTGCTCGGGCTCGTGCAGCACCTGGCCGAGTGTGAGCGGAACTGGTTCCAGCGGGTGATGGGCGGGCTGGACGTACCGCCGGTGTTCGAGGAGGAGACCGGGTACGCCCTGCATCCCCGGCGTGGGATCGACGAGGCACTCTCCGTCTGGCGGCGGGAGATCGCGCGGGGGCGGGAGGTGTGTGCCGGGCGGTCGCTGGAGAGTGTGGGGCGGATCGGGGACGAGCCGATGGCCGGGGTCGAGGTCAGTCTGCGGTGGGTGTTCCTTCACATGATCGAGGAGTACGCGCGGCACAACGGCCACGCCGACATTCTGCGTGAGCACATCGACGGCGTTATTGGGGCGTGAATTCCGCGTAATTCCTGGAGATTTTCGAGGGCAGCTTCCCATCCTCTTCTGCCCGCTTTTTCCAGACCTAAACGCAAAGATTCCGCGAACGCCAACCGGAGGAATTCGGGCAGATCTCGTGAGAGTTACACGGCTGTGACGCGTTCCACATCGCGCCCGTTTTGCCTGGTATTAAGGTACCAAAAGGGGCGTTTCGCTCCCCTGAAGCGGCACTCCTCACGCCCGCGTGATAACACACCCAGTCCGCACGCGTAACCCCTTCCGGCCATGCAATTTCGAATTTCCCTCGGTAAATTCAATTCGCATGACTGCCGCACAAGCAGACCTGCAAATCGACCGTCCGGCGGTGGCCGACGGGGCCGCGCTGTGGCGGATTGCCAGAGACTCCAAGGCCCTCGACCTCAACTCGTCGTACAGCTATCTGCTGTGGTGCCGGGACTTCGCCGGCACGTCGGCCGTCGCCCGCGACGAGCGCGGGGAGCCGGTCGGGTTCGTCACCGGGTACGTACGGCCCGAGCGTCCGCACACCCTGCTCGTCTGGCAGGTGGCCGTGGACGACGCCTATCGCGGCCGCGGCCTCGCCGCCGCGCTGCTCGACGGGCTCGTCGCACGGGTCGGCGGCGAGTACGGCATCACCGGCGTCGAGACCACCATCACCCCCGGCAACACCGCCTCCGAGCGGCTGTTCGGCTCCTTCGCGGAGCGGCACGGCGCCGCCCTGGAGCGCGAGGTGCTCTTCCCCACGAGCGTGTTCCCGGACGGACCGCACGACCCCGAGGTCCTGTACCGCATCGGTCCCCTCTCCCTCTGACCTCCCCCCACGCAAACGAGGAGCGATTCGTCGTGACCATCACCCAGCCCGACCTCAGCGTCTTCGAGACCCTCGAGTCCGAGGTGCGCAGCTACTGCCGCGGCTGGCCCACCGTCTTCGACCGCGCGCGCGGCAGCCGCATGTACGACGAGGACGGCCACGAGTATCTGGACTTCTTCGCCGGCGCCGGTTCGCTGAACTACGGGCACAACAACCCCGTCCTCAAACGAGCGTTGATCGACTACCTGGAGCGGGACGGCGTCACGCACGGGCTCGACATGTCCACCAGCGCCAAGCGGGCCTTCCTGCAGACCTTCCAGGACCTGGTGCTGCGGCCGCGCGATCTGCCGTACAAGGTCATGTTCCCCGGGCCCACGGGGACGAACGCCGTGGAGTCGGCGCTGAAGCTGGCCCGGAAGGTGAAGGGGCGCGAGGCCATCGTGTCCTTCACCAACGCCTTCCACGGGATGTCCCTCGGCTCCCTGGCCGTGACCGGCAACGCCTTCAAGCGCGCCGGCGCCGGCATCCCGCTCGTGCACGGCACGCCCATGCCGTTCGACAACTACTTCGACGGCACGGTCGAGGACTTCCTGTGGTTCGAGCGGCTCCTGGAGGACCAGGGCTCCGGGCTCAACAAGCCGGCCGCCGTGATCGTGGAGACCGTGCAGGGCGAGGGCGGCATCAACGTCGCCCGCCCGGAGTGGCTGCGTGCGCTCGCCGAACTGTGCGAGCGGCAGGACATGCTGCTCATCGTCGACGACATCCAGATGGGGTGTGGTCGGACCGGCGCCTTCTTCTCCTTCGAGGAGGCCGGGATCACGCCGGACATCGTCACCGTGTCCAAGTCCATCAGCGGCTACGGACTGCCCATGTCGCTGTGCCTGTTCAAGCCCGAGCTGGACATCTGGGAGCCGGGCGAGCACAACGGCACCTTCCGCGGCAACAACCCCGCCTTCGTCACCGCGACCGCCGCCCTGGAGATGTACTGGGCCGACGGCAACGCGATGGAGAAGCAGACCCGGGCGCGCGGCGAGCAGGTCGAGCAGGGGCTGATCGCGATCTGCGAGGAGAACCCCGCCGACGTGAAGGAGTACCGGGGCCGCGGCCTGGTGTGGGGCATGGAGTTCCACGACAAGCAGCGGGCCGGCCGGATCGCCCAGCGGGCCTTCGAACTCGGGCTGCTCATCGAGACGTCCGGCCCGGAGAGCGAGGTCGTCAAGCTGCTGCCCGCTCTCACCATCACCCCGGACGAGCTGGACGAGGGCCTCAGCGTCCTCGCCCGCGCCGTCCGCGAGACCGCCTGAGCGGTCGAGAACACCAGAACACCACCACCTAGGAGGCATCGCAGCACCGTGATCGTGCGTTCGTTCAAGGAGATTGAAGGCACCGACCGGCACGTGAAGTCGGCGTCCGGCACCTGGGAGAGCAAACGCATCGTCCTCGCCAAGGAGAGGGTCGGCTTCTCCCTGCACGAGACGATCCTGTACGCGGGTACGGAGACGTCGATGTGGTACGCGAACCACATCGAGGCCGTCGTCTGTGTGGAGGGCGAGGCCGAGCTGACCGACCACGAGACCGGGCGTATGCATGTGATCACGCCCGGGACCATGTACCTCCTGGACGGGCACGAGAGGCACACGCTGCGGATCAAGGAGGACTTCCGCTGCATCTGTGTCTTCAACCCGCCCGTGACCGGCCGGGAGGACCACGACGAGAACGGCGTCTACCCGCTGCTCACCGAGCCCGAGGAGGTGTGAGAGACCCATGGCCACCGCCATGACCGGAAGCGTCACCGATCTCTACCCGAGCCGAGCCGCCACCGAGGTGTCGACCCCGCGCAAGGACCCCGTCGTGTGGGGCTCCCCCGACACCGCCGGCCCGATCGCGACCACCGACCTGCAGTCCTTCGAGCGCGACGGCTTCCTCGCCATCGACCAGCTCATCACCGAGGACGAGGTCGCGGTCTACCACCAGGAGCTGGAGCGGCTGGTCACCGATCCGGGGATCCGTGCGGACGAGCGCTCGATCATCGAGCCGAAGTCCAAGGAGATCCGGTCCGTCTTCGAAGTGCACAAGATCAGTGAGGTGTTCGCCGCCCTGGTGCGCGACGAGCGGGTCGTCGGCCGGGCCCGGCAGATCCTCGGCTCGGACGTCTACGTCCACCAGTCGCGGATCAACGTCAAGCCGGGTTTCGGGGCCAGCGGCTTCTACTGGCACTCCGACTTCGAGACCTGGCACGCCGAGGACGGTCTGCCGAACATGCGGACGGTGTCCGTCTCGATCGCGCTGACCGAGAACTACGACACCAACGGCGGGCTCATGATCATGCCCGGCTCGCACCGTACGTTCCTCGGCTGTGCGGGCGCCACGCCGAAGGACAACTACAAGAAGTCCCTGCAGATGCAGGACGCGGGCACGCCGTCCGACGAGGCGCTGACCGCCATGGCGAGCGAGTACGGCATCAAGCTCTTCACGGGCCGGGCCGGTTCGGCGACCTGGTTCGACTGCAACTGCATGCACGGTTCCGGGGACAACATCACCCCGTTCCCGCGCAGCAACGTCTTCATCGTGTTCAACAGCGTGGAGAACGCGGCCGTCGAGCCCTTCGCGGCTCCCGTACGGCGGCCCGAGTTCATCGGCGCGAGGGACTTCACCCCGGTGAAGTGACCCTCACAGCCACGCCAGCGACGCGGCCCGCTCCAGTACGTTCCGTACGGCGGCCGCGTCGCCCGTGGCACCCCTCGGTACCGTCCGAGGCGTGTACCGCCCGCCGACCAGCAGGCAGAAGTCGACCGGTTCCAGGACGAGTTCGGCCCGTACGGGCTCGTCCGCGGAACCCAGCACCCACTCCTCGCCCCCGGTGACCGCGAACAGCACCGGGGGCGCGTCGGTTCCCAGGGCCAGACCGAGGACGCGCACGGCGAGGCGGACCAGCTGATCCAGGTGCTCCTGCGGCGGCGGTGGGACGGGGAGGCCGAGGGCGCGGCCGATGTCGTCGGTGTGGATCCACGTCTCGAAGGCGCGCACGACGAAGTGGTCGGCGACGGGCAGCCGCAGTCCCATCAACGTCTCGGCCCGGGCCGCGAGTTGGGGATCGAGGGCCTCGGGTGTGGCGAGCAGTTCGTCCGCCTGCGCGGTCCAGTCGGCCACGGTCTCCTCGGGCGTACGGCCGTGCTCGTGCGCGATGACGTCGGCGGTACGGCGGTCCCAGGCCTCCTCCCAGGGCGTCCCCTCCTCGATCCGCGAGGGCGGCACGCGGGAGTCGATGCCGAGCCGGGCGGCCAGGTGCTCGTCGGCGGCGAGGAGGTGGGCGACGGTGGCGTGCGCGTCCCAGTCGTGCACGACCGGCATGGCCCAGTGGCCCGCCAGTTCGGGCAGCAGCGACTTCAGTCCGGCGACGGCGGCGGCGTAGGGCGCGGCGTGCCCGGCGACCCGGGCGGCGGCCGGGCGGCTGCGCAGGGCGAGGGAGAGCGCCCCGTCGGCCGACCGCGCGGGAGCCTCCGGCGGCGGCCCGTCCAGCAGCCGTACCGTCTCCCGCAGCCGTGCCGCCTCCGCCGCGCAGCTCTCGCAGTCGGCCAGGTGCGCCGTGAGCGTCTCCTCCTCGGCCTGGTCCAGGGCGCCGAAGGCCCAGGCGGCCAGCAGGTCACGTACCGCCTCGTGATCGTCGGTCATCGCGTGCCTCCTCCCGGTGCCGCTTTCCGCGCGGGTACCCCTCTCGCCATCATGCGCCCCTTTCGAGCGCCGGGTCCGGCGGGTCGGCCAAAGTTTCCGCCAAGGAGCGCAGGGCGGTGCGCAGCCGGGTCTTGGCCGTGCCCTCGGGGATCCCCAGCTCGACGGCCGCCTGCCGGTAGGTGCGGCCGGCGAAGTAGGCGAGGTGCACGACCTCCCGTTGCGGCTGCGGGAGTTCGGCGAGGGCGGTGTGCAGCAGGAGGGAGCGTTCCCGGTCGACGACCGTCTCGTCGGGGCCGGGGCCGGTGTCGGGGATGGCCTGGAGCGTGGAGTCGTCGGCTCCGGCGTCCTTGCGGTGCCGGGCCTCGCTGCGGACCCAGTCCACGGCCCGCCGGTGGGCGAGCACGGACAGCCAGGTGCGCAGCGAGCCGCGGTGCGGGTCGAAGGCGTACGGCCTGCTCCACAGCTGGGCGAAGACCTCCTGCGCCACGTCCTCGGCGGCGCCCGGCGAGCGGGTCACCCGCACGGCGACCCGCCGCACCAGCCCGCCGTACGCCGCGTACACCTCGGCCAGCGCGGACTCGTCGCCGTACACCAGCCGCCGGTGCACCTGCGCGTCGGCAGGCGACCGGACGGACGTGTCGCCCGTGGACTCCACCGCTACCACCACCCCTGGTGCCCTTCCTAGCGTCCCGGGCGGGCCCGCGCCAGTGGTTCAGGCAGAGAGGACGTCCAGCAGCCGATCGACATCCTCGACGGTGTTGTAGAGGTGGAAGGCCGCGCGCAGATTGCCCGCGCGGTTGGAGACCTCGATTCCGGCGGCGCTCAGCTCGGGCTGGCGGGTGCCGAGGCCGGGCACGGACACGATCGCCGAGCCGGGCGAGGGCACCGGTTCGTGGCCGAGGGCGGCCAGTCCCGTGCGGAAGCGGTCGGCGAGGGCGAGGTCGTGGGCCCGGATGGCGGCCACGCCGAGTTCCTCGACCAGCTCCAGCGAGGTGCGCAGTCCGGCGTAGGTGAAGAGGGCCGGGCTGATGTCGAAGCGCCGGGCGGAGCGGGCGAGATCCTCGACGGGGCCGTAGCAGCTGTCCCAGGGGAGCTCCCCGGCGACCCAGCCGGCGAGCAGCGGCGACAGCCCGCCGAAGTCCTCCGGGACGACGCAGAACGCGACCCCGTGCGGGCCCAGGAGCCACTTGAAGCCGACGGCGGCGAGGAAGTCGTACCGGTCGGCCTCCAGCGGCAGCCAGCCGGCCGACTGGGAGGCGTCGACGTAGGTGCGCGCCCCGTGCTCCAGGGCGGCGGCGCGCACCGCGGGCAGGTCGGCGACCCGGCCGTCGGCGGACTGCGCGGCGCTGACCGCGACCAGCGCGGTGCCCGGGCGGACCGACTCGGCGAGGCGCTCCAGCGGGACGGCGCGGACCTTGAGGTCGCCGCGCATGTGGAAGGGGTTCACGAGGGAGGAGAAGTCGGCCTCGGCGGTGAGGACTTCGGCGCCGGCGGGCAGCGAGGCGGCGATCAGCCCGCCGTACTCGGCGACCGAGGCCCCGGTCGCGACCCGCTCCACCGGCACGCCGGACAGCCGGGCGAAGGAGGCGCGCACGATCTCCACGTCCTCGTACAGCGGGCCCAGCGGGGTGCCCTCGGCCCGCATCCGCACGGCCCGGTGCAGGGCGTCGACGGTGCGGGCCGGGAGCAGCCCGTTGCTCGCGGTGTTGAGATAGACGTTCTTCGGGGCGAACTCGGCACGGACGAGGCTCTCGAAGGTCTCCATGGCACCACTCTGGGCCCTGAGCACCTATCAGTCCATTGCGATTCTTTACGTGGTTTCGCTAAGCAACGCTTATGGATCGGCCCCGACCTGCGGGTTCGCTCAGTGCTGCGGCACCGCGCAGCCGTCCGGACCGCACGCGTCCGCGTCACCCTGGTCGATGAGCGTCAGCGGCGACCGCTCGCCCCAGGCCTGCGTCAGCGCCTGTTCGAAGACCTCGGCGGGCTGCGCGCCGGAGACGCCGAACTTGCGGTCGAGGACGAAGAACGGCACGCCGTTCGCGCCGAGCTGGGCGGCCTCGCGCTCGTCGGCGCGGACGTCGTCGGCGTAGGCGTCCGGGTCGGCGAGGACCTTGCGGACGTCGTCGGCGTCGAGGCCGGCGGCGACGGCCAGCTCCACGAGCCGCTCGTCGCCTTCCGAGAACACGGACCGCTCCTCGGCGAAGTTCGCCCGGTAGAGGATCTGGATCAACTCGTCCTGCCTGCCCTGCTCCTTGGCGAGGTGCAGCAGCCGGTGCATGTCGAAGGTGTTGCCGTGGTCCCGGCCCTCGGTGCGGTACGCGAGCCCCTCCGCGGCGGCCTGCGCACCGAGGTTCTCCTCACCGGCCCGGGCCTGCGCCGCGCTCATGCCGTACTTCTTGGTGAGCATGGTGATCACGGGCTGGATGTCGCCCTTGGCACGCCCGGGGTCCAGCTCGAACGAGCGGTGCACCACCTCGACCTGCTCGCGGTGCGGGAAGGCCTGAAGCGCCTTCTCGAAGCGGGCCTTGCCCACGTAGCACCAGGGGCAGGCGATGTCGCTCCAGATCTCGACGCGCATGTCTGTGGCTCTCTCCGGTCGTACGGCTACGGAGACTCCCTCCGCTTAGAACGTGAACGTTCAACCAGGAGGGTTCATTCCCGGGTGACGGAGAAGCAGAGGTTCAGGTGGTGGTCGCCCTCCGCGGGCGGCTTCTCCGGGTCCGGGATCCAGCCCTGGCGGGCGTAGAAGGCCTGGGCGCGCCGGTTGTCGACGTGCACGTCGAGGACGGCCGTCCGCTTGCCGTCGGCCAGCCACTCCTCGACGCATGCCGTGTGCAGGGCGGTGCCGACGCCACCGCGCCAGTGGTCGGGGTCGACGTGGAACTGGAACAGCTTGACCGCGTCGGCGGGGGCGCCCTCCGGGGTGCGGAACGAGGCCAGGCCGATGATGCGGCCCTCCTCGACGACGCACAGCACATGCCCGTCCGGGCGCGCGATGGCGCTCTGCCAGGCGGCGAGCCAGTCGGTGCCGTCCTGCGGGAGCCCGTCGGGGTAGTAGGTCGCCCGGGCGCGGGTGTGCAGTGCGACGACGTCCTCGACCTCGGCGGACAGAACGGTGCGAATCACGCGACTTGTGGTCACTCGGTCACTGATCATGCAACGGAGGACGTGACCCCGACGGCTCCGGTTCCGGTTGCGCTCGCGGTTCCGAGCCGGCTGAACTGCGCCCGATAGGCGCTCGGCGTCAGCCCCGTACGGCGCACCAGATGCCCCCGCAGCGAGTCGGCCGTGCCCAGACCGCAGGCGCGGGCCACCTGGTCCATGGGCAGGGCGGTGGTCTCCAGCAGCTCCTTGGCGCGCTCGATGCGCTGGTGGAGCAGCCACTGCAGCGGGCTCACCCCGCTCTCGGCGTGGAAGCGCCGGGTGAGCGTGCGGACGCTGACACCGGCGTGCCGGGCCAGGTCGGTGAGGGTGAGCGGCTTGTCGAGGTTGCGCATGGCCCAGCCGCGGGTGTCGGCGCAGGCGGTGCCGCGCTCGGGCGGCAGCGGGGTCTGGGTGAACTGGGTCTGGCCGCCGGGCCGTACGGGTGCGACGAGGGCGCCGCGGGCGACCTCGTTGGCGACGGCGGCGCCGTAGTCGGTGCGGATGACGTGCAGGCACAGATCGATGCCGGCGGCGTAGCCGGACGCGGTCAGATACGGGCCGTCCTGCACGTACAGCACGTCCCCGCACAGGTCGATCTGCGG
Source organism: Streptomyces sp. cf386 (assembly GCF_900103585.1). Lineage (GTDB taxonomy): Bacteria > Actinomycetota > Actinomycetes > Streptomycetales > Streptomycetaceae > Streptomyces. The sequence goes on along the minus strand of NZ_FNHV01000007.1, from coordinate 423,543 downwards.
GTACCGCCTGCGCAGTTCCGCGGCGTGCGCCCAGTAGGTGGTGGCCTTGCGGCCCTGGAGCAGGCCCGCCTCGGCCAGCTGGAAGGCGCCGGTACACAGCGACGCGATGCGCTTGCCGGCGTCCGCCGCCTCCTTGACGGCGGCCACGATCCGCGCCTCCGGTTCGTACGGCGCCCCGGTGCCCGCCACGATCACCGTGTCGGCGTCCCGCACCGCGTCGAGGCCGTGCCGTACGTACAGGTCGAGGCCGCCGGAGGTGGGCACGGGCCCCGGCTCGGCCGCGCAGACCACCACCTCGTACCCGGGCCGCCCGTCGCTGACGACCTTGCCGAAGAGCATCTCCGGGATGGCGAGGTTGAACATCGACACCGGCGACGGCGCGATGACGGCGATGCGGTGCGGCGTGAACGGCTGGGTCATGGCCAGAACCTCCGGGTGCATGGCATTCCGGCCACTACTGTACGACGACGGAGATCCGCAGCATGGAGTCATGTCAACGAACCTCACCCGCCAGGCGGCCGAACTTGCCGCCTCCGAGCGCGCGTTGGAGCCCACGAGGCCCTCCCCCGCGCTCACGCTGACCGCCGCCCTCCTCGGCTTCGCGCTGATCTGCCTCGACGCCTCCGTGGTGAACGTGGCGCTGCCCGCGATCGGCGACTCCCTCGACGGCGGCATGTCCGGCCTGCAGTGGGTGGTGGACGCCTACACGCTGGCCTTCGCCGCGCTGATGCTGTCCACCGGGGCGTTCGCGGACCGGGCGGGGGCGAGCCGCGCCTACGCCCTCGGCACCGTCGTGTTCACGCTCGCCTCCGTGGCCTGCGGACTGGCGCCGAACCTGCCGACGCTGATCGGTGCGCGGGTGGTGCAGGGCGTGGCGGCGGCTGCCGTACTGCCGGCGTCCCTCGCCCTGGTGCGGCAGGCGTACGCCGATCCGGCCCGGCGGGCCCGGGCGGTGGCGCTGTGGGCGGCGGGCGGTTCGGTCGCCGTGGCGCTCGGTCCGGTGGCGGGCGGCGCGCTGACGACGGCCTGGGACTGGCGGGGGATCTTCTTCGTCAACGTGCCGATCGGCATGGTGATCCTGGCCCTGCTGATCCGGGCCCCGCGCTCGGAGCGCCGTCCTGCGCCGCTGGACCTGCCGGGCCAGGTGACCGCGGTGGTGGCGCTCACGGCTCTGGCGTTCGCGGTGATCGAAGGCGGGACGGCGGGCTGGGCGGCGCTGGCGGTGGCCGTCGTGGCGGCCGTGGCGTTCCTGCGGATCGAGGCGCGCGGAGCGCATCCGGTCGTCCCCCTCGACCTCTTCCGGAACCGGACGGTGACCGCGACGGTCGCGGCCGGAGCGGCGATCAGCGTCGCCTTCTACAGCCTGGTGTTCGTCTTCTCGCTCTTCTTCCAGCAGGTGCAGGGCCGTTCGGCGCTGTACGCCGGGCTGCTGTTCCTTCCCATGACCGGGCTGATCGCGGTGACGAACGTCGTGGCGGGCAAGCTCGCCGGCCGATACGGTCCCCGGCTGCCGATGCTGGTGGGGCAGGCCCTGGCCGTCGTAGGACTGCTCCTGCTGCTCTACGTCGACGCCGGCACGCCCTCGTCCCTGGTGGCCGTGCTCCTCGTCCCCATGGCCCTGGGCTGCGCGCTGACGGTGCCGCCGCTCACCGCGGCGATGATGGACGCCGTGCCGGCCGAGCGGGCGGGCCTGGCGGCCGGTGTGCTCAACGCGGCACGCCAGGTGTCCGGCGGTCTGGGCATCGCCGTCTTCGGGGCGCTGGTCTCCGACGGGTTCGTCGAGGGAATGCGGCTGAGCCTGGTCATCAGCGCGGCCCTGCTCACGGTGACGTTCGCGCTCAGCTGCCGTCTCGCAGGTCCTTCGGCCAGTTCGGCCTGAACTCCAGGTGGTCGTACGTCACGACGCATCCCTCCCCCATCGGCGACTGCGTCATGAAGCCGACCAGGGCGGCGTCCGCCTCCTTCTCCTCCCCCAGCGTGAACAGCCGGACGAAGGTCCAGCGCTCACCGTCCCGGGAGGCGTGGAAGGCGAAGGCCCGCCCGGTCCGGCTCAGCCGCAGCCAGACCGAACTGCCCTCCACGGTGAAGGAGTTGGCGTCGTCGGAGTGACCTCGCGTGACCACCGTGCACACGGTCGGCACATCCGGGGAGTACTCCAGGCAGAGCTTGGCCCAGGCCCGCTCGCCGACATGGACGTAGAGCACCCCGGCGTCGAAGGCGGCGGCGAAGCCGACGGTGACCCGGGCGATGAGCTGGAAGTCGCCCTCGGGCGAGCCGAGCAGACGGGGCGCGTCGGAGGCGGGGTCGACGGCCTCACCGGTGGGCGGGACGAAACGGTCCTGCCGGGGTCCGGCCCATCCGGAGAGGAAGCCGTCCTCGTAGGACCAGTGGCCGTCGGGGCCGTAGGTGCGGAGCGGGAAGGGCAGTTCGGGGAGTTCCAGGTCCATGAGGGGATTCTTACAGGGCCCGGGCGTCGCCGGGCGTCCCCGGGGTGATCCCGTCAGCGGGACTGGAAAGCGTCCAGGGCCACGGCCTGGGCGATGGCGAGGCGCAGGTCGAGATCGGGTGAGGTCACGTCGAGCAGATAGCGGTCGCGCAGCCCGATCTTCTTGTCGACGCTCATCACGGGCTTGTCGCCCGAGGTGAAGTCGAAGTGGTACGGCCACACGAACGGCACGAGGTCGAGCGGCAGCAGCTCCCAGAACCGGCGCACCACGGCCACCAGCCGGTTGCGCTCACGCCCGACCGCCTCGACCGCATCCGGCTGGTCGAGTTCCCACGTCGAGCGCAGCAGGGAGGCGGCGAACTTCTTGCGGAAGGTACCGATCGGGCTGTCCATCGCGTCCCGCACGTCGTAGGCGGCGCCTGCGTCGAGGACCTGGCGGGCCTTGGCGGTGAACAGGACGTGGTCCTTGGACTCGTCGGTGTAGAAGGTCATCTGCTCCTTGAGCGTCATCCGCTTCTGCTCGGCGAAGGCGACGACCCTGCCGTCGGAGCCGTCCGGCAGGGTCTCGGTCACCACGTAGCGGTTGATCATGAGGGTGGTCTTCTGCCGGATGCTGAAGCGCTCGTTCGCCTGCGGTCGCGCACTGTCCACTGTTCCGCTCCCCGTGCCGCTGGTCTCTGTGCCGGTGGTCTCTGTGCCGGTGGTCTCTGCCGCCGGCCCCGTTGTCCGGCGGATCCATCCTCGCCGCGTGACCCGGCCCGGGGCAGTCTCCGTAAGTCGCCGTCCGCAGCGACCAAAGATGACGGTTGCGGCGGGGACCGGGTGTTCACTTTCGTCGTTCGCGGGTGCGCCGAAGGGCGGATGCGGGCGGCCGGGGGCGGCTGTCTATCGTCTGCGCGTGGACGCAGCACTGATATCCCGTACCGACCGGCCGCTCCGCTCCCGGCTCGTCGCCGCCTCCCCATGGCCCCGCAAGCGGATCGTCGGGGAGGTCGTGCTCGCCCTCGTGCTCGCCGGGGCGGCGGGCCTCGGCGACGGTGCGGCCGGATTCGGGGCGCGGAGCGTCGCCGTGGCCCTGGCCGTCGCCGTACTGTCACTGGTGCGCCGCTCGCTGCCGGCGACGGTGCTGCTCGTCGCGTCGGCCCTGGCCGGGGCGATGGCCGGCTCGGCGCTGCTGCTGATCTACGCGAGCTGGTCGGCGGGCAGCCGCATCATGCGCCCCGGGCGGGCGCTGGCCGCGTACGCCGTCGGCCTCGTGCTCCACAACCTCTTCGCCGTCTGGATGGCGTCCGCCGAAGAGGACGGGCTGTCACTGCTCGCGACGGCCGCCCTGGCCGCGGGCTCGTTCCTGACCCTGGCCGTCGTGCCCGGTCTCGCCTCCCGCTACCGCGCCCAGCGCCACCGGCTGCTCGACACCCTGCGCCGGCACAACGCCCAACTGGTGCGCGAGCAGGCGATGGTGGCGCACCAGGCCCGCCTCCTCGAACGGCAGCGCATCGCCCAGGACATGCACGACAGCCTCGGCCACCAGCTCGCCCTGATCGCCGTGCACGCCGGGGCGCTGGAGGTGGACCCGGAACTGGGCGACCGGCATCGGCAAGGGGTGGGCATCCTCCGGGAGGCATCCAGGACCGCGATGCAAGAGCTGCGCGAGGCGGTGGGCATCCTGCGGGACGATGCCGAGGTGCCCGCCGGGCAGCGGCCCCGGGCGACCGGCGCCGAGCCTCCGACGGCCCGGGTGGCAGCCGCCGTCGACGGCCTCGTCGAGTCGTCGCGGGCCGCGGGCGCGGCCGTTGAGCTGCACCGCTCCGGCACCGTACGGCCCCTCGCGCCCGCCGCCGACCACGCGGCGTACCGCATCGCCCAGGAGGCCCTGACCAACGCGCACAAGCACGCGCCGGGCGCCCCGATCACCGTGGCCCTGCGCTACGAACCGGACAGCCTGGTCGTCGAGGTGGCCAACGGGCCCGTGCCCGCCTCGGCCCCTTCGGCCCCGCCCGCGGTGAGCGGCGGCCAGGGCCTGGCGGGACTGCGGGAGAGGGCCCGGCTGGTCGGCGGCATGGTGCACGCCGGGCCCACCCCCGACGGCGGTTTCCGTCTCGCGGGTGTGCTGCCCTACGGCGACGGCGAGCCCGTGCCCCGCCCCGAGGGCGCGACCTCCGTCGCCCCGGACGACGACTTTCGGGGGCAGATCGACGAAGGCGCGGCGGGCGACGGTGGAGCGGTCTTCGGCCGTTCCGATCCGCAAAGGGAGTTCGCCGCCATCATGAGAAGCAAGAAGAAGGTCGCCCTCGGCTGTGTCGTCACCTCCGTCGTCCTCGTCGTGGGCGTTCTCGCCCTCGGGGCCTGGGGGCTGACGGCGCTGTTCGACGAGATGGAGAGCGGCACCATATCGGCGAGCGTGTACAAGTCCGCGAAGGTCGGCGACGCCGAGAAGGACGTGAAGGCCAAGCTTCCGGAGGGCAGTTCCCTGCTCACCGAGGGCCAGGAGAAGCACGGCCCGCCGCTGCCCGAGGGCGCGACGTGCCGTCACTACCTGGACATCGACGACGACATCGTCTACCGGTTCTGCTTCCGCGACGGGAAGCTGGTCGCGAAGGAGTCCTACAAGGACGAACTCTGAACGGCGACAACCGGGTCGCACTGGTGACCGGATCGGGCATGATGGCGGGGCTTCGCCATCCGTTTGGCGCACCGACACCGCGCAGGAGGCCGTGTGATCCGGGTCCTCGTCGCCGACGACGAGCCGCTCATCAGGGCCGGCATCAGGATGATCCTCACCTCGGCCGACGACATCGACGTCGTCGCCGAGGCGGCGGACGGCCGGGCGGCGGTGGAGACCGCCCGGAGCACCGCGGTCGACGTGGCCCTGCTGGACATCCAGATGCCGGTGATGGACGGGCTGACCGCCCTGGCCGAGCTGGGCCGGGCCGCGCCGGATGTGCGCGTGCTGATCCTGACCACGTTCGGCGAACGCGACAACGTGCTGCGGGCGCTCGGCCACGGCGGCGCGGGCTTCCTGCTGAAGGACTCCGCGCCGCAGGAACTGATCCACGCGGTCCGTGCGGCGGCGGCCGGCAACGCCTATCTCTCCCCGGCCGCCACCCGGCACGTCGTGGACACCCTCGCCTCCCCCGCCGCCACCGCGCGCGGCGACCAGGCCCGCCGCCGTCTCGCCGACCTGACCGCCCGCGAACGCGAGGTACTGGCCCTCCTGGGCGAGGGCCTGTCCAACGCGGACGCGGGCGCCCGGCTGCATATGAGCGAGGCCACGGTGAAGACGTACGTCAGCCGCATCCTGACCAAGCTCGACTGCGAGAACAGGGTCCAGGCGGCCCTGCTGGCCCGGGACGCGGGCCTGGAGCCGAACCGGGGTTGACCGAGGTCAGCGCTCCAGCCGGCCGTTGAACCTGCGGGGCAGCCCCAGCGGGTTGTCGTCGCGCAGCTCCGGCGGAAGCAGTGCCTCGGGGGCGCCCTGGTAGGCGACCGGCCTCATCCAGCGCTCGATCGCCGTACCGCCCACGGAGGTGGACGTCGAGGTCGTCGCCGGGTACGGACCACCGTGATGCTGGGCCGGTGCGACGGCGACACCCGTCGGCCACCCGTTCACCAGCACACGGCCGGCCAGCGGCGTCAGCTCCGCGAGGATCTCCGCCCCGCGCCCCTCACCGGCCGCCTCACCCGCCGAGAGGTGAACCGTCGCCGTGAGGTTGCCGGGCAGCCGGGACAGCACGGCGCGGGCCTGCGCGTCGTCGTCGTAGCGGGCCACCACCGTCACCGGGCCGAAGCACTCCTCCAGGAGCAGGTCGTATGCGCCCTCGCTGGTGAGCTTGTCGGCCGCGACCGAGAGGAATCCGGCGCTGACCGTGTGCTCGCCGCCCGCGCCCGGCGTCACCGGCGACTCCACGTCCGGCAGTTCGGCGCGCTCGGCGACCCCGGCGACGAAGTTATCGCGCATGCGGTGGTCGAGGAGGACACCGGCGTCCGTGTCGCTGACGGCGTCCGTGAGGGACTTGACCAGGCCGTCGCCCGCGGCGCCGGACGGCACCAGCACGAGGCCCGGCTTCACGCAGAACTGTCCGACGCCCAGCGTCATGGACCCGGCAAGACCCGTACCGATCGCCTCGCCGCGCTCGGTCGCGGCGGCCTCGGTGATCACGACCGGGTTCAGCGACCCCAGCTCACCGTGGAAGGGGATCGGCACCGGACGCGCCGCGGCCGCGTCGAAGAGGGCTCGACCGCCTCGTACCGAACCGGTGAAGCCCGCCGCGGCGACCAGCGGGTGCTTGATCAGCTCGATGCCGGCCTCGAAGCCGTGCACGAGCCCGATCACGCCCTCGGGAATGCCGTGCTCGGCGGCGGCCGTACGCAGCACCTTGGCGACCAGCTCCGACAGCGCCGGGTGGTCGGGGTGGGCCTTGACCACGACGGGGGATCCCGCGCCCAGCGCGCTCGCGGTGTCGCCGCCGGCGACGGAGAAGGCGAAGGGGAAGTTGGAGGCCGAGTAGACGGCGACGACGCCGAGGGAGACCTTGTAGCGGCGCAGGTCCGGGATCGGCGGGGTGGCGGTGTCGTCGGGGTGGTTGATGACGACGTCCAGGAAGGCGCCCTCGTCGACGATGTCCGCGAAGGCCCTCAGCTGGTAGCAGGTGCGGGCGAGTTCGCCGGTGAGGCGGACCGGGCCGAGCGCGGTCTCGGCGTCGGCGGCCTCGACGAGCTGGTCCTTGGCGCCCTGGAGGCGGTCCGCGGCGGTGCGCAGGAAGGCCGCGCGGACCGTGCGGTCGGCGAGGGAGCCGCGCGCGTCGTGCGCGGCGCGGACGGCGGCGTCCACCTCCTGGGCTGTGGCCTCCACCGCAACCTGTTCACGCTGCTTCCCGGTTCGGGGGTCGACACTCCAGACTGGTGCTGCTGCCACCGCGGGTCCCTCCACATGTATTGCCGCAGTACGGGGTCATCCACCAGGGTCGTTCGATATACTGAACGCTGTCTCTGATGATGAATATGCTGTCGGAGACTATTTCCCGTCGAACGAAGGGGTCAAGGGCGATGTCGGCTGGCGAGACGGGCGGCGGGGCGCAGGTCAAGTCCGCGGTACGGACGGTTGAACTGCTCGAATACTTCGCCGGACGCCCCGGCATGCACTCCCTCGCGTCGGTCCAGGAGGCCGTCGGATACCCCAAGTCCAGTCTCTACATGTTGCTGCGCACGCTCGTCGAGCTGGGCTGGGTGGAGACGGACGCGACGGGCACGCGGTACGGCATCGGCGTCCGGGCGCTGCTGGTCGGCACGTCGTACATCGACGGCGACGAGGTGGTCGCGGCGGCCCGCCCGACGCTGGACCGCCTCTCGGACGACACCACCGAGACGATCCACCTGGCGCGTCTGGACGGCACGAACGTCGTCTACCTCGCCACCCGCCAGTCCCAGCACTACCTGCGCCCCTTCACCCGGGTCGGCCGCCGGCTGCCCGCGCACTCGACGTCCCTCGGCAAGGCGCTGCTGAGCACCTACACGGACGAGCAGGTCCGCAAGCTGCTCCCGGAGACCCTCCCCGCGCTGACCGAGAACACGATCACCGACCGCGAGAAGCTCATCGAGGAACTGCACCTGGTCCGCGAGCAGGGCTTCGCCGTGGACCGCGAGGAGAACACGCTGGGACTGCGCTGCTTCGGCGTGGCGATCCCCTATCGCACCCCGGCACGCGACGCGATCAGCTGCTCCGTACCGGTGGCGCGGCTGACCCCCGCCCACGAGCAGATGGTGAAGGACGCGCTGTTCGACGCGCGTGACCGGCTGACGCTGGCCACTCGTAGGCTCTGACTCCATGGATGTGCAACTGCGCGCGGTTCACGACAGCGATCTGCCCGTCTTCTACCGGCAGATGAACGACCCGGAGGCCCTGCGCATGGCGGCCTTCACCCCCAAGGACCCGGCGGACCGGGACGCCTTCGACGCCCACTGGGAACGGATCCGGTCCTCGCCGGACGTCCTGCGCACGATCCTGGCCGACGGTGACGTGGTGGGCAGCGCGGCCGTCTACGGGCAGCCGGGCGAGCGGGAGGTGACCTACTGGGTCGACCGCGCGTACTGGGGCCGGGGTGTCGCCACGGCCGCGCTGCGGGGGCTGCTCGCCGAGGTCCCCGAACGCCCGCTGTACGCACGGGCGGCTGCGGACAACGAGGGCTCGCTGCGGGTGCTGGCCAAGTGCGGGTTCCGGGTGACCGCGCGGGCCAGGGGCTTCGCGAACGCGCGGGGCGAGGAGATCGACGAGTTCGTGCTGCATCTGGAGGGCTGACCGGGAGGGCTGGGCCGAGGGGCTCTCCCCCGTCCGGCGGAGACGGATCATCGGCGCGAAGGAGGTGCCCGCCCGGGCCCTCGCGGGAGCGTGGACGCATGACGCAGACACTCGCTCCCGCCCCAGAGACCGAGCACGCCGTCGGTCTCAGCCGGCCCCGTCGCGCCCTGAGAGCCGTCGCCATCGTCTCCTGTGCGCCGTATCTCTCGCTCAAGGCCGCCTGGATCGCGGGGAGTCGGATCGGCATCCCGGACGGCAGCTCCCTGCTGGAGCACCGGGCGAGCGTGGCCGTCGCCAACAGTGTCACGGTGCTCATGGACGCGGCCGTGATCGTGCTCGCGCTGGTGCTGACCCGGCCGTGGGGGCTGCGGGTGCCCGCGTGGCTGCTCGCCCTCCCCGCGTGGGTGGCCACCGGGCTGCTCGCGCCGATCATGGCCGGGTTTCCGCTCCAGGTCGCCGTCGACGCGCTCGGCGGGCCCGCGAACACCACCGCCGCCGGTGGTGAACCGTTCCTCGACGCCTGGGTCTTCGGGGTCGTCTACACCGGGTTCATCGTGCAGGGGCTCACCCTCGGCGCCCTGCTCGTGCTCTACGCCCGTGACCGCTGGGGACGGTTGTGGGAGGGGCGGGTCTGGGAGCTTCCGGTCGGCATCATCGGGGCGGCCCAGCGTGCCGTCGCCGTGGCGGCTGCCGGCTGCGCGCTGCCGCCGCTCATCGTCCATGTGCTGTGGGCGGGCGGTGGCACCGCCGGGCTCGACGAGGCCCACCTCGCCGACCGCACCAGCGGCTTCTACGTCATGGAGGCCCTGTCCGCCGTGTTCCTCGCCATGGCCGTCACCGGCGGTCTCCTCCTCGCCTTCCGGCGCGGCCGGACCCTGCCCGTCCGGCTGCCCCTCGCCCTCGCCTGGGTGGGCTCGGCAGCGACGGTCTGCTGGGCGGCCTGGCTGTCGCTGGCCCCGCTCACGGACATGGCCGACGGCCCGACACCGGTGCTGAGCCTCACCTACGCTGGCCAGATGATCGTCGGCATCCTCGTCGCCAGCCTCGGCGTCCACTTCCTCGCGGAGCGCGCCGCGAGCCGGAAGTCCCGTACGGCGTGAGCAGGTTCGCGCGACTCCTGTTCGGGCGGCGGGCGCGCCGGCGCTGGATCCATCTGATCCTCGGCGGTGCGCTCGCCATGCCGTACGTCTTCGTCGGCCAGCTCGTCGTCGGCCCCGCCACCGACTCCCGGTACGTCTTCAACGACCTGCCCCTGCAACTCCTCTCCTTCGCCGTCGGGTTGCCCCTCGCCACGATCACCGCCGTCCTGTTCCCGCTGACCAGGTCCCTGGAGGCGGGTGCGGTGCGGTCGCTGTGCGGGGTGGACTCCGGCCTGCTCGCCCACGGGCCGGCCCGGTCGCGGGCGGCGAAGGGGCGGGCGGCGGCCTGGTTCACGCTGCATCTCGGGTTCGGCGGGATCATCTCCGGGATGTCGCTGGCGGTGCCGCCGTTCGCCGGTTTCCTCGTCGCGCTGCCGCTGCTGGTCCGGCTGGGCGGCGCCGAACTCGTCGGGCTGCCCGAAGCCCTCGACCACACCTGGGTGTTGGCGCTCGCGCCGGTCGCGGGCGTGGCGACCATGGTGGCGCTCGCCGGCTGCGCGGCCGTCTCCGGCACGCTCCTCGCCCGCTGGGCGCCCGCGCTGCTCGGGCCCACGCCGGAGGACCGGCTCGCGGCGGCCGAGGCGCGCGCCGCCGACCTCGCCGTGCGCAACCGGCTCGCGCGCGAGCTGCACGACTCCGTCGGCCACGCCCTCAGCGCCGTGACCCTCCAGGCGAGCGCGGCCCGCCGGGTCCTGGACAGCGACCCGGAGTTCGTCCGTGAGGCCCTCGCCGCGATCGAGGACACGACCCGGCGCTCGGTCGGCGAACTCGACGCCGTCCTGGGCGTGTTGAGGGAGGGCAACACACCCGGTACGGCCCCGGCGCCCACCCTCGCCACCGACCTGGCCGGCCTGCTGCGTCGCACGCGCGCGGCCGGACTGCGGGTGACGGCCAAGGTCACCGCCGACGGCGAGGCCCTGCCGCCCGTCCTCTCCCGCGAGGCCTACCGGATCGTGCAGGAGGGGCTGAGCAACGCCCTCAAGCACGCCGGTGCCGGGGTGACCGTGCTGCTGCGGATCGAGGTGGCCGACGGGCACCTGGGGATCACCGTCGAGAATCCCGTGGACTGCGCCCGAGAGTGCCGCCCCGGCGGCGGGCACGGCCTGCGCGGCATCGCCGACCGGGCGCGGCTGCTGGGCGGGACGACGGTGGCCGGCGCCGAGCAGGGGACGTGGCGGCTGTACGTGCGGCTGCCGATGAGGGGACCTGTCGACTGCCCGTGAGAGGGACGCGTCGACCGCCCGTGAAAGGACCCCCGACCGCCCATGAAAGGACCCGCATGACGCCCCGCCCGACCATCCGGATCGTCCTCGCCGACGACGAGCGCATGGTGCGCACCGCCCTGCGCGCCATCCTCTCCGCCGAGCCGGACCTGGAGGTGGTCGGGGAGGCGGCGACCGGCGCCGAGGCCGTGTCCGTCGTGCGGGAGCTGCGGCCCGACGTGGTCCTCATGGACGTCCGGATGCCCGAGATCGACGGCATCCGCGCCACCGAGCAGATCCTCGCCACGCTCACCGACCCGCCTCGGATCGTGGTCGTCACGACCTTCGAGAACGACTCCTATGTGTACGACGCCCTGCGCGCCGGGGCCGCCGGGTTCCTGCTGAAGCGGGCGGAGGCCGACGTGCTCGTCCAGGCCGTACGGCTGGTCTCGCACACCGACACCCTGCTGTTCCCGTCGGCCGTACGCGGCCTCGCGGCCGAGCACGCGCGCGCGTGCCCCACGCCTCCGCCCTGGGTGGCGCGGCTCACGGGCCGCGAGAGCGATGTGCTGCGGCTGATGGCACAGGGCCTGACCAACGCGGAGATCGCGCGGCGGATGGAGGTCGGTCCGGCCACCGTGAAGTCGCACGTGGCGGCGGTTCTGGCGAAGACGGGCACCCGGGACCGCACCCAGGCCGTGATCGCCGCGTACGAGGCGGGCTTCATGAACGCTCGATGAGAAAACGGGGCGCAAGGGAACGATTGCCCTCATCCCGCTCGTCTTGTCGAGTGGGATGAACAAGACGATCAGGCGGGTGTCCGTCTTCACGCTGCTGCTGGTGTTCGCTCTGCTGGTCAGGGCGACCTGGGTGCAGTTCTACGAAGGCCAGGCCCTCGCGGACGACAAGCACAACCGGCGGAACACGATCGCGCTGTACAGCGAGCCGCTCGGCAACATCGTCGTGGGCGGCGAGGCGATCACCGGCTCGGCGCGGACGAAGAGCGGCGACCTCGCGTACAAGCGGACGTACACGGACGGCTCGCTCTACGCGGCGGTGACCGGGTACAGCTCGCAGGCATACGGCGCCACCCAGCTGGAGGGCGTCTACCAGGATCTGCTCGACGGAACCGACACCCGCCTGAAGAGCGTGCTCGACACGGTCACCAACAAGCGGTCCGACCCGGGCAACGTGATCACGACGATCGACCCGGATGTGCAGAAGGCGGCGTACGACGCGCTCGGCGACAAGAAGGGCGCCGCCGTCGCGATCGACTCCACCACCGGGAAGATCCTGGCGGTCGCCTCCACTCCGTCGTACGACCCGTCGCGGATCACCACGGGCGACTCGGACGCCTGGAAGGAGCTGACCAAGGACGCCGACAAGCCGATGACGAACCGCGCGCTGCGCCAGCCGCTGCCGCCGGGTTCGACGTTCAAGCTGGTCGTCGCGGCGGCCGCGCTGGAGGACGGGCTGTACTCGTCGGTGGACGACAAGACGGACAGTCCGAACCCGTACGACCTGCCGCAGTCGAGCAGCGACCTGACGAACGAGAACCCGTCCGCCCCCTGTGAGGACGCCTCGATCCGGGTGGCCCTGCAGTACTCGTGCAACAACGTCTTCGGGAAGATGGCCGTCGACCTGGGCCAGGACAAGGTCAGGGCGATGGCCGAGAAGTTCGGCTTCAACGACGAGGAGCAGGACGTGCCGGTGCGGGCGTACACCAGCGTGTACCCCTCGGACATGGACAAGGCGCAGACGGCCCTGTCGGGCATCGGCCAGTTCGACGTCACGGCCACCCCGCTGCAGATGGCCATGGTGTCGGCGGCCATAGCCAACGACGGCAAGCTGGTTTCGCCGCACATGGTGTCCCGCATCACCGACAGCGGTGGGGATGTGTTGGAGAACTACGACGACCGGGCCGGCACGAAGGAGATCGTCAGCTCGGACACCGCGGAGCAGCTCCAGTCGGCGATGCAGACGGTCGTCGAGGAGGGCACCGGCACGAACGCCCAGATCTCGGGCGCGACGGTGGGCGGCAAGACGGGCACGGCCCAGCACGGCGAGAAGAACAGCAAGACGCCGTACGCCTGGTTCACGTCGTACGGGAAGGCCGACGGCAAGGAGGTCGCCGTGGCGGTGGTCGTGGAGCAGTCGGACGCGGCGCGGTCGGAGGTCAGCGGTAACGGGCTGGCCGCCCCCGTGGCCAAGAAGGTGATGGAGGCGGCACTCAAGAGCTAGTTCACTTGACGCCCAGGATCTGCTCGATCGGGTTGATGGCGAAGTACACCAGGAACAGCACCGAGGTCCCCCACATCAGCCAGTGGACCTCCTTCGCCTTCCCCAGCACCGTCTTGATCACGACGTAGGCGACGAACCCGGCCCCGATGCCATTGGTTATCGAGTACGTGAACGGCATGACGGCGATGGTCAGGAACGCCGGGATGGCGATCTCGTACTTGTCCCAGTCGATGTGCTTGACCTGGGTCATCATCAGGAACCCGACGGCGACGAGCGCGGGCGCCGCCGCCTGCAGCGGGACGATGGTGAGCAGCGGGGTCAGGAACAGGGCAAGTCCGAACAGACCACCGGTGACCAGGTTGGAGAAGCCCGTACGCGCGCCCTCGCCGACGCCCGCCGCCGACTCGATGTAGGAGGTGGCGGAGGAAGAGGACGCCGCACCACCGGCCGCCGCCGCGGCGCCGTCGATCAGCAGCACCCGCCCGAGGTTCGGCACCTTGCCCTGCTCGTCGAGGAGACCGGCCTCGGCGCTTACGCCGACGACCGTGCCCATGGTGTCGAAGAAGTCGGACAGGACCAGCGTGAAGATCAGCAGGACGACGGTGATGGCGGTGGTCTGGCCGAACGCGCCGAACAGGCTGAAGTCGCCGATGAGTCCGAAGTCGGGGGTGTCGACCACCTTGTCGGGCCACGCCGGCGTGGTCAGGCCCCAGACCTTGATGTCGGCGATCGAGTTGATGATCATCGCGAGGACCGTCATGGTCACGATGCTGATCAGGATCGCGCCCTTCACCTTGCGCGCGAGCAGGGCGATCGTCAGCAGAACTCCGAGACAGAAGACCAGGATCGGCCACCCGGTGAGCGTGCCGGTGCCGCCCAGCTGAACCGGCACGGTGGTGTTCGCAGCGTCCGGGATGCGGCTGACGAACCCGGCGTCGACGAAGCCGATGAAGGCGATGAACAGGCCGATGCCCACGCTGATCGCCTGCTTGAGCGGTTGCGGGATGGCGTGCATGACGGCCTCGCGCAGCCCGGTGACCACGAGCACGCAGATCAGCAGGCCTTCGAGGACGACCAGACCCATCGCGTCGTCCCAGGACATCAGCGGGGCGATCTGGAAGGCGACGACGGCGTTCAGGCCGAGGCCCGCGGCGAGGGCGAGCGGGAGGTTGCCGCCGACGCCCATGATGATCGTCATGACCGCGGCCACCAGGGCGGTGGCGGTGGTGAGTTGGACGGCATCCAACTGGTGGCCGAACTTGTCCTTCGCGCTGCCCAGGATGATGGGATTCAGGACAAGGATGTAGGCCATCGTGAAGAACGTGGCGAGGCCGCCGCGTATCTCACGGGCGAAGGTGGATCCCCGGTCGGAGATCTTGAAGAACCGGTCGACGCTGTTCACGCCTGGTGGCGTGGCACTTGGCCGGTCGGCCACCTTCTGGGATTCGGACATGGCTCTCGCTCCTTGGTGCCTGACGGATCGGTGTGCGGATGCTGGCTGGATTGTTCCCGCGTTGAACGCGTTTCAGGTTTTCCCCGTGTTACGGAATCAGGGCTGCTCACCGTACGGCCTGCCATACGCCGTTCGAAGCCTCGTACGAACCGCTCGCGCCATCACTGCTACGCTTCCGCATCTCATCCGGATGATCTCCGGAAGATCACATGTCATTCACATGACACACACGCACGCACAGGCAGGAGGGGTCGCCCGTGGGCACGGTCGTCGACGACGCCGCCTCCGTGGAGTTCCACGCCTTCTTCGACCGTCACTACGCCGAACTGTCGCGCCTGGCCCATCTGCTGACGGGCGAGGCGGACGCCGCCGACGATCTGGCGGCGGACGCGCTGCTGGCCCTGTGGCACCGCTGGGACCGGGTCCGCGCGGCCGACCATCCGGTGGCGTACGCGCGCGGGGTGGTGGCCAACCTGGCCCGTACCAGGATCCGCAGCGCGGTCCGGGAGCGGCGGCGGATCGCGCTGTTCTGGTCGCAGCGCGAGGAGAAGACCGAGAACCCGGACGTGGCGGGCGTCGTCGACGTCCAGGAGGCATTGCGTAGACTTCCGTTCCGCAAACGCGCCTGTGTGGTGCTGCGGCACGCCTTCGACCTCTCGGAGAAGGACACCGCGCTCGCTCTGGGCATCTCGGTCGGTACGGTGAAGAGCCAGACCTCGAAGGGGATGGCCGAGCTGCAACGCTTGCTCGGCACCCAGGGAGCTCCGCTCAGGGTGCACGCGGCGGCGATGGCCCGCACCGGGAACGCCGGAGGAAGGAACCGATGATGCGGCGGGACGTGCACGACGAACTGCGCGCCCGGCTGCACGAGGCGGCCGAGACGCACCAGCCCAACCGCGAGCGGATCCTGGCCCGTGTCGAGCGGGGCATGGCGGACCCCTCCGGGCAGCCCCGCCGCGACCACCGGGTGACCCTGCCGCCGGCCTACGGCTGGTTCCGGGTCGTGACCGCGACGGCCGCGGTGGCCGGTGTCCTCGCGGTCGGCGGTTACGCGGTGGCGTCCGCCGTGAAGGACGACACCCCCCAGCAGACGGTGGCCACGTCGCCGACGCCCGCCCCGTCCCCGGACGCCACGAGCCGCGCCCCGGTCCCACCGGCCCCGCCGGCCGACCCGACCCCCGAGGACAGCCCGGACTCCCGCGAGACCACGAAACCCCCGGCGCAGCCCACCACCCCGGTCGATCCGCCCGCCGCCAAGGGCGAGGGGGACGGCCCGCTGTGGTCGGACGGCTCGGTGGATCCGCACAGCAACGACTTCTGGGCGCAGAGCAATCTGACCCTCAAGACGAGCGAGCAACTCACCGCGCTCACCGTCCGGTTGAAGGTCGCCCAGACCGGCGGGGTCACCTCCACCGGCGCCTGGCGCTCACTGCCCGAGGACGACTTCGCGCTCACGGTCGAGGAGAAGGACGGCTTCCTCGTCTACACCTGGGTGCTCAAGGAGGGCCGTACGGTCCGCGCGGGCGAGTGGGTGTTCGCCGGGCAGTACGACCATGAGCGCGGCGGCCGGGACGCGCAGCGTGACAGCTATGCCATGACGGCCACGGCGGGCGGTGAACAGCTGTCCGTGGCAGGCGACTTCGCGGGCCACGACGACAACTCCACTACAGATGAAGGGGATTCGTAAAAGAATCCCGAGCACGCGGCAACCCATCCTTCACCCGGGGGCGACCAAGAGTCGCAACGATCCCCCAGGCAAGGAATCGGGTAATGACAGCACGAGCCGAACAGCGCGTCAGCCACCGCCGCAAGGTCACGAAGCGACGGGCGCTGATCGCCGGAGCCTCCGCTCTCGGCATCACCGGTGCGGCGATCGTCACCACGACGCTCATGTCCACCGCCGGTGCCGCCGCGTCCTGGCCGACACCCAACGGCAGCAAGCCGGTGTCGAAGTCGATCCCGGTGTCGGGCACGTACGACGGCAGGATGGCGAAGTTCTACGGCACCGGCGACCTGGGCGGCAGCGGCCAGGAGGAGGGCCAGGACCCGATCTTCGAGCTGGCCGACGGCGCGGTCCTGAAGAACGTCGTCATCGGCAGCCCGGCCGCGGACGGCGTCCACTGCATGGGCTCCTGCACCCTGCAGAACGTCTGGTGGCTGGACGTCGGCGAGGACGCCGCCACCTTCAAGGGCAAGTCGTCCTCGGCGGTGTACACGGTGTACGGCGGCGGCGCCAGGAACGCCGACGACAAGGCGCTCCAGTTCAACGGCGCGGGCAAGCTCGTCGTCTCCAAGTTCCAGGTGGAGAACTTCGGCAAGCTGGTGCGCTCCTGCGGCAACTGCTCCACGCAGTACAAGCGCACGATCATCATCAACGACGTGGACGTCACCGCGCCCGGCAAGTCGATCGTCGGCATCAACTCCAACTACGGCGACACGGCGGCGCTGCGCAAGATCCGCATCCACGGCGACGGCGGCAAGAAGGTCAAGACCTGCACCCGCTTCGAGGGCAACAGCAGCGGCAAGGAGCCGAAGGAGCTCGGCACCGGACCGGACGGGACCTCCTGCAAGTTCTCCTCGTCCGACATCGCGTACCAGTGAGTCACGGCCGCCCCCACGGCTCCCACACAACCCTCGACGCGTTCCCTCACCAGAGGTTCCCACAAGGGGGACAACCACAGGTTCACGATCGACGTCTGTAGTAGTGAGCGAGCAGTGCGTGAGCGCGTGAGTATTGAGCAGTGCGTGGCCGACGGCCACCTCCTGGACCTGCTGGCCTGAGCCCCCCTCGGTCAGCAGAAGAACGCCCCGCCGGTGACGACCGGCGGGGCGTTCTGTTGGGGGGTTCTCGGTTCTACCGGCTCACAGTTCTAGTGACTCTCAATTCATCGTCGAACCGATCGTGGTCGAGCCGGTGGTGAGGAAGGTGGTCGCCGGCAACGAGCCGTCCGCCTTGCGGGCGCCGTAAGCCGTAGTGGCGTCCGTGGCCTTGAAGGACGGGGTCGCCACGCCGCTGTCCCAGTTGTTGGCCGCCGACACGGTCGACGAACCCAGCTTGGACAGCCCCTTCTTGTTTCCGACCGCGAGATTGCGGGCCAGTCGCGCCTTGCCGGTGGCGAAGTAGAACCCGGTCTCGGCGTTGGAGTACGCGGTGTTGCGGTTGAGGACGATCGCCCCGGTGTTGGAGTTCTCCGTGAAGCCGTGCAGCGTGTTGTCCCAGGCCGCGTTGTTGTTGACCACATGAGCCACCGAGGCGCCCCCGCCGCCCAGCTTGAACCCGTTGCCGTTGCCCTCGAAGGCCGAGTCGCCCCAGCGGTTCTTGCCGTTGCCGAAGGCCCAGGTGTGCTCGATGGTGACCGGCGAGGAGAACTGCCAGAGGTCGATGCCGTCGTCGGAGTTGTTGTAGAGGCGGGCCCCGGTGACCTTGTTCCCCGCCCCGGAGCCGAACTTGATGGCGATCCCGTCGGCGTTCTGGCCGTGCCCGGCCGGGTCGTAGTTGCCGTAACTGTCCAGGTTCTGCACGAGGTTGCCGGTCGTGCCGTCCCCACGCAGGGTGAACCCGGAGTCGCCGTTGTTCGCGGTGACGAGGTTCTTGAAGACGCCGCCCACGGACGACGTGGCGACGAAGCCCTGGGCCGGGGAGTTCTGGAAGGTGAGGTTCTGCACGGTCCAGTAGTCGCCGTAGATCCCGGCCAGCCAGGACCCGTCGGGCAGCTTGGAGCCGTCGATCCTCACCTTCTCGCTGCCGTACGCCTGCAGCGTGATCCGTGCCGAACTCGTGCCGTTCGCCGTGGACTTGAGGGTGGCGGTCGGCTGGTAGGTACCGGCGCGCAGCTGGATGGTCGTACCGGCGACGGCGTTCTTGACGGCCGACTCCAGCTGGGCGGTGCCGGCCACGGTGACCGTCGTCGAGGCGGCCTCGGCACCGCCGCCGGAGAGGCCGAGGTAGACGCCGCCCGCCCCCGCGGAGACGGCCACCGCGGCGGCGATCGAGAGGGTGCGTGTCCTGCGGTGGCGACCGGTGCTCAAACGCACGGGGCGTTCCTTTCCTGGGGGACGAGAGATGCCCTGCAGTGGTCGCCGCGCCGTGCAGAGGTTGCCGCACCTCAGCGAAATCGACCGAAACTTTCGCTGCTCCTCATCCCGCACTCACCGATTGACGTGCTGTTTCCCTCTGGCAACACTCCGAGGGCGCGCACACCGACCAACAGAAACCCCCATACCCCCACACCCCCACACCCCCACAAGGAGCGATATGCGTCCACGCACCCTCCTCGTCGCCTGTCTCTCGCTGCTGCTCGCTCTCCTCACCGCCCCGCCCAGCACCGCCCAGTCAGGAGCACCACCCGTGAAGCAACCCCGGTACGCCGGCTACCTCTTCGCCTACTTCACCGGCGAGGGCACCGCCGACGGCGAGCAGATCCGCTACGCCCTCAGCCGCGGCAACGACCCGCTGCACTGGCGTGAGCTGAACGCCGGGAAGCCGGTCCTGTCCTCCACGATCGGCGAGAAGGGCCTGCGCGACCCGTTCGTGATCCGCTCCCCCGAGGGCGACAAGTTCTACATGATCGCCACCGACCTGCGGATGTACCAGAACAGCAGCGGCAGTTGGGACCAGGTCCAGCGGCACGGCAGCAAGTCGATCATGGTGTGGGAGTCCACCGACCTGGTCCACTGGACCGACCAGCGCCAGGTGAAGGTCTCCCCCGACAACGCGGGCAACACCTGGGCGCCGGAGGCCTACTGGGACGACACCCTCGGCGAGTTCGTCGTCTTCTGGGCGTCGAAGCTCTACGCGGCCGACGACCCCGACCACACCGGATCGACGTACAACAAGATGCTGTATGCGACCACCAAGGACTTCCGCACCTTCAGCGAGCCGAAGGTCTGGGACGACCCCGGCTACTCGGTCATCGACTCGACGGTCGTGCAGCACAAGGGCACCTACTACCGCTACACCAAGGACGAACGGGACCCCGGCTCCTCCAGTCCCTGCTCGAAGTTCATCACCGCGGAGAAGTCGACGAGCCTGACGGACACGTCGTACGACTTCGTGGCCGACTGCATCGGCAGCGGTGCGATGGAGCGTGGCGAGGGCCCGACGGTGTTCAAGTCGAACGCCGAGGAGAAGTGGTACCTGTTCATAGACGAGTACGGCGGCCGCGGCTACGTCCCCTTCGAGACGACCGACCTCGACTCGGGCAAGTGGACGCCGTCGCAGAACTACCAACTGCCCGCAAGTCCCCGGCACGGCACGGTGATCCCGGTGACGCAGGCGGAGTACGACCGGCTGCTGGCCGCGTATCCCGCGAGCGCCGCCTCGGTGATGGACGCGACGGTGACGGACCAGAAGGGGTACGCGATCGTCACCGAGAGCGCCTCGAAGGTCGTCCTGCCGATGCGGCCGGACGCCGACCTGGCGCGCCTGGCACCGAAGCTGTGGGTCGGTGAGGGCGCGACGATCACGCCGCGCTCGGGCACCCGGCGCGACTTCCGCAAGCCGCAGAAGTACACCGTGACGGCGGCGGACGGCGCGAAGCGCACCTGGACGGTCGAGGCGGTCCGGACCGGAAGCCCGGTCCTGCCCGGCCTCAACGCCGACCCGGACGTGCACTACCTGAACGGCGAGTACTGGATCTACCCGACGACGGACGGCTTCCAGGGCTGGAGCGGCACACGGTTCAAGGCGTACTCGTCGAAGGACCTGGTCCACTGGAAGGACCACGGCGTCATCCTCGACCTCGGGCCGGACGTGTCGTGGGCGGACAAGTACGCCTGGGCCCCGGCGATCGCCGAGCGCGACGGCAAGTACTACTTCTACTTCTGCGCCGAGCAGCAGATCGGCGTGGCGGTGGCGGACTCCCCCGCCGGCCCCTTCAAGGACGCGCTGGGCAAGCCGCTGGTCGCCAAGGGCGGTTCACTGAAGGGCCAGATGATCGACCCGGCCGTCTTCACGGACGACGACGGGACGTCGTACCTGTACTGGGGCAATGGTCACGGCTACGTCGTCCCGTTCAACGACGACATGGTGTCGTTCGACGCGTCGAAGGTGCGGGACATCACGCCCGACAACTTCCGCGAGGGCTCCTTCGTGATCAAGCGTCAGGGCACCTACTACTTCATGTGGTCCGAGGACGACACCCGCAGCGAGAACTACCACGTGGCGTACGCGACCGGCCCGTCCCCGCTCGGCCCGTGGACCAAGCGCGGCACGATCCTGCAGAAGCGCCCCGAGTACGGCATCCTCGCCACCGGCCACCACTCGGTGGTGAACACGCCCGGCACGGACGACTGGTACATCGTCTATCACCGGTTCGCCCTGAACGGGCCCGGGAAGCCGGGGGGTGACGGCATGCACCGGGAGACGACCGTCGACCGCATGACGTTCGCGGCGGACGGGGCGATCGAGGCGGTGGTGCCTACGTTGGAGGGGATCAGGCCTGTGCGGCGGTGAGCCCTCGGGTGCCCGACGGGATGCGAAAACGGGGGCTCGGGTTCCCTCCCGTTCGGGCGGTGTCTGTAAAGGATGTGCACGGCATCCGCAAATGAACGCGCGGATGAATCCAGCTTGATCAAAATCCCAATCAACTTGCGATCTCAGCGTGTCAACGTTCCCAGCGCCCGATGATCAAGGTTTGACGTCGGGAAAAACGGGAGGAAAACCAAGTTCGAGCCCGCGCACACGAACCACGGGGCCTTCGACTGGAAGGGCAAGTTCAAGGACGCCAGCCCCAACGACGGGCACAACGTCTACATGCAGGTCAAGGTCGAGGGCTACGACTGGAACCGCTTCAACGGCAAGCAGAAGAAGACCGTCTCGCTGGACAAGCTGGTCTACGACGGTGCCGCGCTGCACACCGATGACGTCTGGGTACGGGCCCGCCGTGACCGGGGCTCGCTGCGCCCCGACAACTGCTCGGGGACGAAGCACTACAGCCGCTAGGCCAGACTGGACGACTTGAACCGTCCAGTCACAGCACACCCTTGGGCCCCGGTCTGACCGCCGGGGCCCTCCGGCTCCCGGGGGACACGATCAGTACCAGTACGTCAGACACATCACACATCCTTTCCGCGAGCGGCATCGAGTTCTCCTACGGCTCCACACCGGCCGTGCGTGACGCCCACCTCGCGCTTGCCCGAGGCGAGGTCGCGGCGATCACCGGGGCGAGCGGTTCCGGCAAGTCCTCGCTGCTCTACTGCCTGGCGGGGGTGCTGCCTCCGTCGCGGGGTCGGATCAGTTTCGAGGGGCAGGCCTACACCGACCTGGACGACGAGGAGATCAGCGCCCTTCGCCGGGAGCGGTTCGGGTTCGTCTTCCAGTACGGCGAGTTGCTGCCCGAGCTGACCATCGAGGAGAACACCGCCCTGCCGCTGCGGCTCGCCGGCCAGCGCAAGCGGCCTGCGCTCAAGGCCGCCGAAGAGGTGCTCGACCGGCTGGGGATCGCCGATCTGCGTGAGCGGCGGCCCTCCCAGGTGTCCGGCGGGCAGAACCAGCGCGTCGCCGTTGCCCGGGCCCTGGTGCACAAGCCCGCTGTCGTGTTCGCGGACGAGCCGACCGGCGCACTCGACAGTGCCAACGCCGATACCGTTCTGAAGGAGTTCCTGGACCTGGCCCGCTCGCAGGGCACCGCCGTGCTTCTGGTGACCCACGATCAGACGGTGGCCGCGCAGGCCGACAGCCGCTACACGATGGCCGACGGCGTGCTCGCCCCCGTGGGAGCGGCGGGATGAGGGAGTTCCTGCTCGGCCTGCGGCTGCTGTTCGGATCCGGCCGAGGCAACCGCGCCCGCTTTGTGCTGATGACCCTGGGCGGGTCACTCGGTGTGTGCTGTCTCGCCCTCGTCCTCACGATCCCGACGATCCTCGATGCCCATGACGGGCGGACCGCCACCCGTGACCCCCGGGTCTACGCCGGTGAGCCGACCGGTCAGCGGAGCCTGGTGCAGGAGTTCCGGGACCCGCACGGCTCCAGGCCGTTCGGTCGGGTCTTCATCGCCTTGGGTACACAGGACACGCCCGCGCCGCCGCCCGGCCTGAGCAAGCTGCCCGGCCCGGGCGAGGTGTACGTCTCCCCCGCCCTGCACGACCAGCTCCAGCGCGAGCCCGGCCTCAAGGGCCTGCTGCCCGGCACGGAGAAGGGTCTGATCGGCGCGGCCGGTCTGACCGACCCCGACGAGCTGTACGCCTACGTCGGCACCACCCGTGCCCAACTCGGCGACGGTGCCCGGGCGTTGAAGAGCTTCGGCAGCGAGTACCCGCCCACCTGGGCCGTCGACCCCTCCACCTTGGAGATCCTCCGCTTCACCCTGGCCACCCTGGTCCTGCTGCCACTCGCCGTCTTCCTGTCGGTGTGCGCCAAGCTGTCCGCCGCCAGCCGCAACCGGCGGCTCGCGGCGCTGCGGCTGCTCGGCCTCAGTGCCAAGGGCACCCAGCGGGTCAACGCCGCCGAGACCGTCGTGGCGGCCCTGCTCGGTGCGGCCCTCGGTCTCGCGGAGTTCTGGCTGCTCAACCAGATCGTCGCCAGGACGGGCCTGCCCGGCCTGAAGTGGTACGCCGCCGACGGTGCGGTCTCGGGGCAGACGATGGCCATCTGCCTGCTCGGGTGCCCGTTGCTTGCCTGGTTCGTCGGCCGGGCGAGCGCCCGGGCGGCGGCCCGGAACCCGCTCGCCACCCGTCGGGTCGCCGCCCCCAGGGCGCCGCGCGTTTGGGGCGGGCTGCTGCTCGCCACCGGCCTGGGAATCGTCGTCGGCTTCAGCGCCACCGGCCTGACCGACCATCCCGCGAGCAGCACCGGCATCAACGCCCTGCTGGTGCCGGCCGGTGTGCTGCTGACCGGGCTCGGTCTGGTCCTGACGCTGCCGCTGCTGTCGTACCTCCTGGCCAAGCGGCTCGCGCGCTCCGGGAACCTCGCCCTCAACCTGGCGATGCGGCGCAACGAGGTCGAGCCCGGCAGCGCGATGCGTGTGGTCACCGGCCTGGTGCTGCTGGTGTTCTCGGCGTCCCTCGCGCAGGGAGTCCTGGTCGAGCTGAGCCAGGTCTCGCGCAGCTCCTCGCCGACCCAGGAATACGGCTTGCAGCTGTCCCAGTTGAACCGGGACCAGCAGCAGCGGCTGCGCGAGATTCCCGGCGTGGACGTGGCTGCCGTCGTCATGGACTTCGACAATGATCTCCAGAGCGACACCGACGACGACCAGGCCACCGCCCTGGTCGCCACCTGCGCCCAGCTCGCCGCGCTGACCCGGCGGGTAGAGGGCTGTGTGGACGGCGAGGTGATGCGCTTGTCGGACCCGAACACCGGGGACGAGCCCTTCAAGGCCTCCACCTACACACTGAAGAAGGACGGCAAGCGCATGACCCTGCGCATCCCGGTGCCGAAGGACACCGTGTTGTTCGCGGGTCAGGGGGTGACGAACCTGCCGGGCACCGGCATCCTCGTGCCACCCGGCAAGCTGCCGCCCGGCGCCGTCCCGGCGTCCGCCACGCTCGTCCTCGCCTCCTCCTCCGACCCGGCGACGGTACGCGCGGTCCTGGACGAGATCGGGGCGATCGCGCCGACGGCCGACGTGGATCCGACGGGCGTCAACGTCGAGGCCCTGCAGCAGCTCACGGTGATCAAGACGCTCCTCGTGCTGGGCATGGTGATGGGTCTGGTCATCGGCGTCGCCGCGTTCCTCGTGTCGGTCACCGACCGGGCCGTGGAACGCCGGTCCCAGGTCACCGCCCTCGCTCTCATCGGAGCCCGGGCCGGCACCTTGCGCACGGTGCAGTGCCTGCAGGTCGTCCTGCCGCTCGCGATCGGCCTGCTGCTGGCCCTGGTCTCGGGCAAGCTGGCCGAGACCGCCTACCTGGTCACGGGCGGCGGCGAGATCTTCTGGGACGGCGCGGGTGTACCCGTGCTGCTGGCCTCCTCCCTCGGCGTCCTCGCCATCGCGATCGTCGGCACCCTCCCCCTGGTAGGCCGCCGCATCGACCCCGAACTGATCCGCCGGGACTGACGGGCCGTACACGACGGAAGCGGGCCGCAGGACGTGATCCTCCGGCCCGCTTCCGTCCGTCACCGACAGCTCAGTCCATCGTCGCCCCGATGGTCGAACTCCCCGTCGTCAGAAAGGTCGTCGCCGGCAGAGTGCCACTGGAACTGCGCGCGTTGTACGTACTCGACGCATCCGTCGACCGGAACGCGGGAGTCGATATCCCGGAGTCCCAGTTGTTCCCGGCCGAGACCACCGACGAGCCCTTGTTCACCTGGCCGCCGCCGTTGCTCACCGCCAGGTTCTTGCCGAGGCGGGCCGCGCCGGTGGCGAAGTAGTAGCCCCACTTGGCGTTGGCGTAGGCGGTGGTGCGGTTGATGACGATGGCGCCCTTGTTGCTGTTCTCGGTGAAGCCGTTGCCGGCGTTGTCCCAGGCGGCGGAGTTGTTGATGACGTGGGCCACGGTCTCGCCGTCGCCGCCCAGCTTGTAGCCGTTGCCGTCGCCCGCGAACGCGGAGTCTGACCAGCGGTTCTTGCCGTTGCCCATGGCCCAGGTGTGCTCGACGGTGACGGGCGAGGAGAAGGACCAGAAGTCCAGGCCGTCGTCGGAGTTGTTGTAGAGGCGGGCCCCGGTGATGAGGTTGCCGGTGCCGGAGCCGAACTTCACGGCGATGCCGTCGGCGTTCTCGCCGTGGCCCGCGGCGTCGTAGTGGCCGTAGGAGTCGATGTTGCGGACCGTGTTGTTGACGGTGCCGTCCCCGGTGAGCGTGAAGCCCGAGTCGCCGCCGTTGATGGTCTTGATGTTGTTCCAGTTGGTGCCGGTGCAGGACTGGCAGACGACCGCGCTGTCCGGGGAGTTCTGGAAGGTGATGCCCGAGACGTTCCAGTAGTCGGCGGTGAGCTTGAAGATCCAGTCGCCGTCGGGGAGCGACGAGCCGTCGATCTTCACGGTCTCCGAGCCGTACGGGGTGAGCGTGATCGGCGCCGAGGACGTGCCGTTGGCCGTGGACTGGAGCGTGGCCGTCGGGTAGTAGGTGCCGCCTCGGACCTGGATGACGGTGCCGGCGGTGGCGTTCTTGAGGGCGTTGGACAGGTCGGTCGAGTTGCTGACGACCACGGTCGCGGCCTGGGCCTGGGTGGGGAGGACGGCCAGACCGGTGCCCAGGGGCAGGGCCGCCAGGGCGGTGAGAGCGATGCGACGACGAGACATGGGGAGCGGTTCCTCTCTCGTGCGGGTGGGGGGGGGACGGTTCACAGGACGGAGCCGAGCCAGTCGTAGGCCTCGTCCTGCATGGGCGCGGTGAAGACATGGCCGAGGTCCGGCCAGGTCTTCAGGCGCAGCCGCTCCTCGGCGTGGCAGGACCGCCAGACAGCGCGCAGCTTGGTGTGGGCCACGCGGACGCCGTCGGCGGGGAACAGCGGGTCGAGGCCGCCGTTCAGGAAGAGCATCGGCCTGGGGGCGGCGATGCTCGCCACGTCGGGGAAGTCGAGATGTCGGGCGAGCCCGGGGTGGAGCATGTAGTACGACGACTGCCCGCGCAGGGTGTTGTTGCCGGGCACCATCATTTCCTTCAGGCCGGTCATCCAGCCGACGCTCACCGCGGCGGCGATGTCGTCGCTGAGCGCGGCCGTCTGCCAGGCGCGGTAGGCGCCCATGGAGAACCCGACGGCCGCGACCCGGCGGGCGTCCACGCGGCCGAGGCCCGCCAGGAATCCGGCGGCGCGGGCGTCCTCACGGGCCATGAGTCCGGCGAGCGAGGAGCCGAGGTTGTAGAAGTTGGAGGCGAGGGCCTGTTGCTGGTCGTAGGCGAGCGGGCCGCGGTCGGCCCAGCCGAGGGCGTCCAGGCAGAGGACGACGTAGCCGCGCCGGGCGAGTTCGTCGCCGACGAAGCGTCCGCTGAAGTACTTGTCCGACCAGGCTTGCGCCGAGGCGAGCCGCGTGTCGTCGTACCAGGGGCGGACCAGCTTCTCCTTCCCGATGTCGAACTTGGCACCGTGGTCGTGGAGCAGCAGGACGGCGGGGAAGGGGCCGGTGCCGTGCGGGGTGAGCAGGGCGCCGCGGACGCGTTCGTACGGGGTGAGGGCGAGGGTCACCAACTCCCTTCCGTATCCGTCTCCTTGGGGTCCTTCGGCGAATTCGGGTGCGTACGGCGTCCTGTCCTCGCGTGCGACGAGGAGGTGCTCCTCGACCTCGGCGCGGGCGGCTCGGCGCCAGGCGCGGAAGTCGCGGATCGGCGACCGTCCCCAGGCGAGCGGGAAGGTGAGCCCGTCCTTGAGGGCGGGGTGGAAATCGGGCAGCGGACCCTCCACCACGGCCGCCTCCGCCCCGCTCACCGCTCCCCCGGCGAACAGCGCCGCCGCCCCGGCCCCGACCACGAAAGCCCGGCGTCCCACGGCGTCATGGCCGCTCATACGGCCTCCCGGTACCGGCGTGGCGGACGACGTACTCCTCGATCGCCGAAACAGACATGAAGGTCCGGTAGTCGTAGACCTCGGCCGGGTCCCAGCCGACATCGCCGGACAGACCCAGACCGCTCGCGACCGCGTTCAGGTGCGCGGGGCGGCCGTTGAACCAGGAGCCGGTGTCGTGGAAGCGGTCGCCGCCGTAGTCCGCGACGGCGAGGTCGGCGGCCCCCTGCCGGTACCGGAACACATTGCGCTCGGAGAAGATCGCGGACTCCACGCCGACGCCGAGGGCGTAGACGGTGCCGTCGGCCCGTCCGCGGTGCACGTTGTTGACGACGTGCACCTGCCCGAAGCGGACGCGTGGGGCGCGCTGCGCGATGTCGGTGAAGAGGTTCCGCAGGAACGTCACCTTCAGGTGGCCCCGGTCGCGGTCCCCGCGCCCGTCGCCGGACCCGACGAGGATCGCCTTGTCGTGGTCGGTGAAACGGCTGTCGGAGACGGTGATGAAGTCGGAGCCGTCCTCGATGTCCAGCAGCCCGTCGTGCCGCCCGACGCGCTCGCCGTGGAAGCCGAGGGGTGCCTCGAGGTCGGGGAAGCGGCCGTCGGTGAAGGTGCAGTGGTCGATCCAGATGTTTCTGCCGGTGATCACGGTCAGCGCGTCGAAGCGGGCGTTCCAGCTTCCCCGCGTCCCGTCGCCCGGCGACCAGGTGGTGAAGTGATCGACGGGCGCTTCGAGGTGGAGGTTCCGTACGACGATGTTCGTGCCGGTGTTGACCGTCAGGAACACCCCGAGGAGCCGTGCGTCGTCCCCGGCACCGACGAGCGTGGTGTTGCTCGGCACGGTCAGCTGGATCTGCGCCTTCTCCTTCGCCGACCCGGCCTGGCGGAGCTGGCGCTGCTGCTTGCAGTGGTCGTAGCGGGTGTCGGACCACTCGGCGCCGTCCTCGCCGAAGCAGGACATGTACTTGGCGAGGTCGTATCCGGGCGCGTAGTCCTGCTCGCCGAGCAGCGAACCGTCGTCCGCCTCATGCCCGTTGATGTCGCCGACGACCCGGATCACCTTGGGTGCGGTCGGGTCGCCGCGGTTGCCGAGGGCCTCCTTGAGCTCTGCGCGGGTGCGCACCGTCCAGGTCGAGCCGCCCGCGCCGCCGGTGGTGCCGGGGCCGGTGGCGGCCCAGCCGACGGGTTCCCGGGCGGAGGCCGCCGAGGCGGCGGGAGCGGGCCACAGCAGGCCCGCGCAGACGAGGAGTGCGGCCACCCTACGCATATGGCCGCCAGTCCCCGAGATACGCGCTCCTCGTGTGCAACCGCGCGTCAGCGGCGCCGAGTTGAGGCCGGTTCTCCGGAACCGTGATCACCGCACCCGGCCCGCTGTTGCGGTGCTCCCGGAACCGCATGGTCTGCCAGGGGTACTGCTCCCGCATGTTGGTGTACGGCGCCACCGCGTCGATCCCCGGCCCGATCCGGGTGTCCCGCACGACGAGCGACGGCCAGGCGGTCGTCTCGTACGACGGCACCCAGGGCCGGGCCAGCTTGTACGCCCCGTCCTCGGCGCCGGACGTGATGCGGGAGCGGACGGCGAGGATGCCGTACGGGTTGGCACGGGCGGTGGCCGGAGCGAAGACCATGCCCTTGGGGAGGAAGTCCACGTCCCGTCCCAACGTGCGGAAATGGCACTCCTCGAAGACGGCTGTCGCCCGCCCGAAGACGAAGTCGACGTCGCCCTCGATGGAGCAGTGCCGGAAGTACTGCCGGTCGAAGACGTCGAGCGCGGTCGTGTCGACGAAGAGGGTGTCCTGGTGGGCCAGGAAGCGGACGTGTCCGAAGGACGACCGGTCGCCGGTGACATACGCCGCCACCGCCTGGGTGCCGGTGATGTCGGGGTGGTCGGCACGCAGCCAGTCGTTGGCGAGGGTCAGGTCACGGACGGTGAGGCCGGGGGCGGCCGAGGTGAAGGTGGCGGAGCCCGCGGTGCCGTACGTGCCGGAACCGTCCGGCTTCTGGGTGCCGTTCGCGTTGTCGTACACGATGACGACGTCACGCGGGTTCCCGGTCGCGCCGCGCAGCGTCAACTCGGCCTTCTCCGCGGGGACTTTCACCACCTCGCGATACGTCCCCGGATGCACGACGACCGTCCGGCCGGGCCCGTCCACCGCGTCCACGGCCGCCTGCACGGAGTCACCGGGCCGAACGTGCAGCACCCGGCGGCCGGCACCACCGGCGAAGGCGGGGGACCCGGCCGCGACCAGTCCCCCGGAGATCCCGGCGATCCCAGCCATCCCGGCCAGAAGAGTCCGCCTGCGCATCTCAGCGACCCCCCTTCCACGGCGTCCAGTCGCCGAGGTAGGCCTCACGAGTCGCCGACTCGGCCTGCACGGCGGTGAGTTGGGGCCGGTTCTCCGGGACGGTGATCTTCGCGCCCGGCCCGGTGTTGCGGTACTCGGCGAACCGCTGCTCCTGCCAGGGGAAGGACTCCGACATGTTGGTGTACGGCGCGACCGCGTCGATGCCGGGGCCGAGGTGGGTGTCGCGGACGGTGAGCGACGGGTGGGC
The DNA here is from genome assembly GCF_900103585.1 of Streptomyces sp. cf386. Classification (GTDB taxonomy): domain Bacteria; phylum Actinomycetota; class Actinomycetes; order Streptomycetales; family Streptomycetaceae; genus Streptomyces. The sequence continues at coordinate 393,837 of NZ_FNHV01000007.1, read as the reverse complement.
GGTGGGGTCGGAACTGGGCACCCAGGGGCGGGCCAGCTTGTAGTACGCGTCCGGGGCCTCGCTGGTGATACGGCTCCGGGTCACCAGGTACCCGCGCGGGTTGGAACCTGCCGTCGAGGGTGCGAAGACGAAGCCGTACGGAGCCGACGACAGATCGGTCCGGGTCAGGGTCCGGAAGTGGCAGTGCTCGTACACGGCCGTGGCCCGCCCGAAGACGAAGTCGACGTCGCCCTCCGCGTAGCAGTGCGCGAAGTACTGACGGGCGAAGACGCCGAGGGCCATGGAGTCGGCGTACAGGGTGTCCTGGTGGCCGAGGAACCGGCAGTGGTGGAACGCGGACCGGTCGCCCTGCACCTTGATGGCGACGGCCTGGGTGCCGCTGATGCCGGGGTGGTCGGCACGCAGCCAGTCGTTGGCGAAGGTGAGGTCGCGGGCGGTGAAACCGTCGGCCTGGACGAGGGTGGTGGCGGAGCCGGTGGTGCCGTAGGTGCCGCCGCCGGGCTTGGGGGTACCGGCCGCGTTGTCGTAGACGATGACGACGTCGCGCGGGTCCCCGCCGGCGCCGAGCCAGGTCATCTCCGTACGGGTGACGTCGACGGCGACCGTCTCGCGGTACGTCCCCGGCGCGATGACCAGCGTCCAGCCGCTGCCGGTCGCTGCGGTCACGGCGGCCTGGACGGTGGTGAAGTCGCCCTGGCCTGACTGGTCGACGTAGCGGGTCTGCGGGGTCAGGCGGGCGGCCGGTGAACCGTACCGGCCGAAGGGGCAGGGGCGGGCGGCGGCTCGCGCGGGGAACGGCGCGAGGGCGAGCGCGGTGCCGGCGCTCGCGGTGAGGAATCCCCTTCTGGACAGGGGAAGTCGGAGGTGGGGCGAGGGCATGCGGGTGCTCCTTCGCGGGGCGGCTCGTGCTGGGGGGGTTGCCGGGGAGGGGCGCCAGGGCCTGCCGTGCGCCCCTCCCCCGTTGAGTGCGTCAGCCCAGACGGCCGGCGCCCGCGCAGCGGTTGACGATCCCCGGCACGGCCTTGGGGTTGTCGACCTTGGTCCGGAGGGTCGGTGTCCACCCGGCACCGGACTGGAGGGTCTCCGCCGGGATCTCGGCGTTGTGGACGGCGATGAGATCCGTCAGCTTGCCGTTGACGTAGTTGTTCTCGGCGGTCAGCGGGGACTCGTTCCACTTCTTCAGCACCTTGCCGACGCTCGCGCCCGCCGGCAGCGAGATCGCGTTGTCGGTGGCGTGGAGCTGCGAGGAGATGCCGACACCGAAGACGTAGTAGTCGTCCTTCTGCTCCTCGGTCACCACGTACTGGTTGTTGTAGACGTCGACCTGCCCGAACCGCACGCGCGGGGAGCGCTGGAGGATCCCGTCGAAGCGGTTGTGGTGCATGGTGACCTTGAGCTTGCCGCCGTCGGTGGAGGCGAGCCCGTCGCCGTTGCCGATCAGCATGTTCTTGTCGTGGTCCTGGTAGCGATTCCAGGACACGGTCACGTAGTTGGAGCCGCGCACGATGTCCGTCAGCCCGTCGTGCTGCTGGAACCTCTTGCCGAAGTAGACCGGCCGCTCGCTGTCGGGGTAGCGGCCGTCGGTGAACGTGTTGTGGTCGAGCCACACATGGTCGGTGCCGTAGACGACGACGGCGTCGTACTCGGAGTTCCAGTTGCCGGTCTTGTTGTCGTCGGTCGGGTCCCACTTGGGGAAGCAGTCGAGCGGGGCCTCGATGGTGAGGTTGCGCATGATGACGTTCGAGACGCCCTTGATCTGCAGGCTCCCGCCGAGGATGCCGGAGTTCCTGCCGACGCCGACGATGGTGGTGTTGCTGGGGACGTTGGCCTTGATCTCCGTGTCCTGGTTGGCGGCGGAGGCGACCCGGGCGTCCTCCTGCGGGCCGCTGGCGACCTCGTCGTTGCCCCAGACGGCCGGGTCGTAGTCCTTCAGGTACTGCTGGAGGTCGTAGCCGCCGGTGACGAAGGCCTCGCAGCCCTCGGAGACGGCGTCGATCATGCCGTCGACCTTGATGATCTTCGGCGCGTCACCGCCGGCCTTCAACGCGGCCTTGAACTCGGCCCAGGTGGTGACGGTGTAGACGTGCTCGGCGTCGGCGGCCGACCCACCGGTCGTCCCCGCCCCTTCCGAGCCCCAGCCGTCACCCGCGCCGAGAACCTGACGGCCGAGGTCACGGGGCCCGGCCTCCGCTCCGGTGCCGGTGAGCCCGAGGACGAGCGCGGTGCAGCCGATCAGAACAGCGGCCCTCTTGGCGGAGATCTTTGTGGCATGCCCATGCCATATCTGTGCGTTCATTGTGCGGCTCTCTCTTCTGCGATCTCTGCGATCCGGTGGGTGGTTGAGCGGCGGGTTGGTCTAAGCGGCAGAGGCTTCCGGCCAGGTGATCCAGGACTCCGGGATCTCCTCGCCGAGCCGACGCACGTCCTGCGGGCCGAGCACCCGCGTACGCAGCAATTCCCGCGCCACGAGACGCGCCACGGCGATCGCGCCGGGCGGGTTGAAGTGCGTGTTGTCCTGCTCGGTGGCGGTCCAGTTGAAGTACTTCTTCGTCTCCTCGACCCCGAGCCGCTGCCACAGCGCGAGCGACAGCGCCTGGACGTCGAGCAACGCCACGCGCTCCTCCTGCGCGAGCGCACGCATCGCCGCCGGATAGTCGCCATGGGTCGGCAGGGCATTCCCGTCGGCGTCGAACCGCCGCCGCTCGACAGCCGTGGCCAGCACCGGCCGCGCACCCCGGGCCCGCACGCCGTCGATGTACAGCCGCAGATAGTCCTGATACGTCGTCCAGGGCTCGGTGTACCGAGCGGGATCGGTGGCCTTCTCGTCGTTGTGCGCGAACTGGATCAGCAGGAAGTCGCCGGGCCGGATGGCGGCAAGAATGACATCCAACCGCCCTTCATCGAAAAAGCTCTTTGAACTGCGCCCGTTCACAGCGTGATTGGAAACGAGCCGGTCCTTGTGCAGAAAGAAGGGGAGCGCCATGCCCCACCCGGTCTCGGGCGCGGCGTCGGCGTACTTCTGAGCGGCGGTGGAATCACCGGCGATGTAGAGAGTGCGATGGCGCGGAGTTGCCTGGGCGGTACCGGCGGCCGCGGCACCGAGCGGAACGGCGGCCAGCGCCGCCACGGTGACCTGTCTACGGGTGAGAGACACAAAGGGTCCCTTTCAGGCGCGGGGAGTGCAACCCCCAGGGGCGCGGGGAACTGCGCGACCGGCCACACACAACCCGCAGCCGGCCACGCACAGAAAGCAAACGAGCTCTTAGCCGTTCCGTTCCGTCCACTCGGCCTGAGCCTCATTCAGCTGACCGGCCACCGTGTCCAGAAACTCCTTCGCACTCAGGTCCCCGTTCAACACCTTCTGGAACCCCGGCTCATTGTCAGCCTTGGAGATGGTGTTCCAGTCAGGCAGGTAGTACGGCAGCTGCACGATGGTGGTCGACCCGTCGGTCAAGGCAGCCGCAGCCAGCTTCGTAGGCTCGGCCTTCGAAATCCACGCATCCTTGGCGGCGTCGTTGTTCGAAGGCACCTGCCCGGCCGCCTCGTTGAACTTCGAGTTCTCCGCCTGCGACGTGGCGAACTCGATGAACTTCCAGGCGGCCTCCTTGTTCTTGGAACTCTTGAACAGCCCCATCCCATCAACGGGGTTGGACACCTGAACCCGCTTACCGGCGGAGCCGACCGGCTGCGGAATCCCCCGGAACTTGTCCGTACCCAGCGCCTTCACATGGTCCTGGTACGACCCCAGATTGTGGTTCAGCATTCCGATCGTGCCGGAATCCCACTGCGCGACCATCTTGGTGAAGTCGTTGTTGAGGTCGGCGGCCGGAGTGACCTTCTTGTACAGGGCCGCGTACTTCTCCAGCGCGGCCACGTTCTTCGGGTCGTTGACGGTCGTCTTCTCACCACTGGAGTCCCAGAAGGACGTGATCCCGGACTGCCCGTACATCGCGTCCAGCGCCTGCGCGATGGACCCGGAACCGCCACGGATGGTGTACCCGAACTCGTTCTTCCCGGCGTCGGTCAGTTTCTCCGCGGCCTCGTAGAACTTGTCCCAGGTCGTCGGCTCGTCCAGCCCGGCCTTCTTGAACAGGTCGGTGCGGTAGTACAGCACACCGTTGTTCGCGGAGGTCGGCACCGAGTACAGCTTGCCGTCACCACCGCCCGCGGCCTTCAGCGAAGCGACCATGTCCTCGTTGAGCTTGCCGTTCAGGGAGGACTTGGCGAGCCGGTCGTCCAGCGGCTCCAGCGCGTTCTGCGCGGCGAACCCGGCGAGCATCGCCGCGCCGACACCGCCGACGTCCGGCAGGCCGCCGCCCTGGAGGGCGGTGTCGACCTTGGACTGGTAGTCGGTGGACGGGATCCCGACGTACTCGACCTTGATGTCGGGGTTCGCCTTCTCGAAGTCGGCGATGATCTCCTTCCAGATGTCGGTGCGGACACCGCCGTTGTTGTCCCAGAAGACGATCTTCCCCTTGCCGCTGCCCTCGGCGCCCTTGTCGCCGCCCGTGCCGCTGCCGTCGTCACCGCAGGCGGTGGCGGTCAGGGCGAGCACGGCGCTCAGGGCGACGGCGGCCGACGTGCGGCGCCCGCCTCTGCTCCTGCGATTGCTGATCTTCATTGGTCGGCTCTCTCTTCTGGATCAGACGGAGATATGAAGTTGTGGGGGGTCAGTGGTGCGCGTACGGCTTCCAGCCGTCAGCACCCTTCAGGTAGTCGGCGACGGTGTGGGTACGCGCCTCGTCGTCGCCCATCTGCGGCCGGTCCGCGGTCACGGCGGCCCCCGGCCCGTGGTTCCGGTACTCCGCGAACCGTGCGTCCTGCCACGGGAACCCGCTCATGTCGGTCCACGGCGCGGCCTTCACCGCCGCCGGCAGCTCGGTCTCCCGGATCAGCACCTGCGCAACCGCCGCCGGTTCCCCGCCCGGATGCCAGGGCCGCCCAAGGTGGTAGGTCCCGTCGGGCGCGTCGCTGACGATCCTGGACCGGGTGATCAGGAAGCCGTACGGATTGCCGGTCCAGGTCGAAGCGGCCGTCACATACCCGTTGTTGCTACTGGAACCCCGGCTCAGCGCACGGATCAGCGACCGCTCGATGACGGTCGTCGCCCGCCCGTAGACGAAGTCGACGTCACCCTCGATGTACGAGTCCCGGACATAGACCCGGCTGATCACGTCCAGCTTGGGACTGTCGGTCATCAGCGTGTCCTGGTTGCCCAGGAAGGCGGTGTTCTCGAAGACGATCCGGTCACCGGTCGTCTTCATCGCCAGCGCCTGCTCACCGTTCAGCTCGTGCGCGGCCTCGTCGAAGTCGTTGCTGAAGGTGAGGTTGCGGGCGGTGACATCGTGCGCGGCGATCCTGACGGTCGCGCTTCCCGTCGAACCCCCGTACGCGGCGGGCGTGTCGAAGACGATGACGGTGTCGGACCGAGTCCGCCCCTTCCCCTCCAGCACGATGTTCGGCTTGCTCGCGGGGATGAACACCTTCTCGCGATACGTCCCGGGCGCCACGGCGATCGTGACCCGCCCGGCGTTCCCATCGGGCACGGCGTCCACGGCGGCCTGCACCGTCGGGTACTCCCCGGGCACGCGCAGCGTCACCGAGTCCCCGATCCGCTTCTGCGGCCCGGAGAACCGCGTCACCAGCGCCGGAACGGCCGCCGCCGGGTCCAGTCGGTAGTCGTAGAACTCCCGCGGATCGAAGGCGGCACCCCACTCGTCCTGCCGTCCGCTGACGTTGTTCAGGATCGACCCGTGCTCCACCAACTCGGCCGTCGCATCGGCCTGATAGGGATGCTGGACCCCGTCGTAGTAACTGTTCTCGATGACCATCCGCGTCTTGCCGCGCGACCAGTTCCCGTACGTCCACGTCGGGTCGCCGTCGGCCACCTGTGCCGACAGGTAGTTGTTGTAGAGGTGCGCGTAGGCGCAGTTGTCGGCGGACGGATTGCGCTGCTTGGTGCCCGTGAACCAGTTGTGGTCGACGGTGATCTGCGTCTGGACGTTGGTCGTCCAGCCGATCCCGAACGCCTTGTTGTGGTTGCTGAACTGGTTGTAGGAGACGGTGATGTACTGGCTGTCCTTGCGGATGTCGAGCAGTCCGTCGCCCATGTGCGTGAAGCGGTTGTGGTCGATCCAGACGTGGTCGACGGTGTCCATCTGGATCGCGTCGAAGTCGGTGGTCTTGCCGTCCCAGTCGCCCTCGACGTACGAGTCGCGGATCGTCAGGTTGCGGATGATGACGTTGCTCGTGCCGGGGTTGAGGTGCAGCTCGCCGTGCACGATCTCGCCGGTGTCGCCGACGCCGAGGAGGGTCTTGTTCGACCCCACCACGATGTCCGAGCCGAAGGATTCGACGTCGATCGCGCCCGAGACACGGATGATGTACGGCTCCTCGGCCGCCGCGTACTTGACGAGTGAGGCCTGGTCCGTGACCGTCACGACCTTGCCGCCCGCCCCGCCGGTGGTGCCCCCTGCGAGGGAAGCGAAGCCGTGGGGCCGGTCCGTCCAGCGATCGGCGGAAGCCGAGGTCGCCGTCGGACTCACGGCCTTCGCCTCCCCGATCGCGCCGAGGCTCAGCGCGGCGACCAGGCCGAGCACGGCCGCCAGGACCTTGCCGTGCCCCGGTCTGTGCAAGCGCTTGCTATCAAGGTGCTGCGTCATTGCGGCTCCCAACAGGCTTACGGGTCAGGTGCGTTACAGGGGGTCGATCCTGAAGTGCGAGAAGGTTGCCGCGCCGGCGTGTCCGGTTCCGGCGGGCGCGAGGGCGAACAGGCCGAGCAGGGCACCGACCCAGCGCCAGGGGGTGGCGGCGAAGACGGGGCCGGACGGACGCAGGCCATCGCCGATGTCGTAGAAGAACCGGCAGCGCGCCCCCGCCCCGATCTCGATCCGCAGCCGCACCCGCCCCTCCGGCGCGAGCCGCGCGTGCTCGGCGTCCCGTTCCCCCTCCGCGACGGCTTCCGCGAACCGGTGCACGACATGCACCGCCCCGTCCGTGCCCCGCTGGAGCCCGATCCAGCCGAACGCGTCCCCGAGCACCGCGAGCCCCGCCCGCGCCCCCGGCTCCACGCTGTCCAGCCGCAGTTCGACCTCGACGGCGCAGGGTGTGCCCGGCAGTCGCTGGGTGAGGATGTTCGGGAGTTTACGCAGGTCGTGGGCGTCGGCCGAGCGGACGCAGGCCAGTTTCAGGCCGTCGCCGGAGTGCTGGGTGGCCCAGCCGTCCTGCGGGGTGGCCGTCCACGACCACTGGCGGCCGAAGCGTCCGCCGGGGAAGTCGTCGTCGGTGGCGGGCGCGGCGGGCGGCTGCGGCGGCAGGTCGGGGGTGCGGTGCACGGCGACGGGGGCGCCGTCGTCGCCGAGCACCGGCCAGCCGTCGGCGCCCCAGCTCATCGGCTGCAGGTGGACGACCCGGCCGTACGCGCCGCGCTGCTGGAAGTGCAGGAACCAGTCCTCACCGGACGGGGTGCGCACCCAGCCGCCCTGGTGCGGTCCGTTGACGTCGGTGTCCTTCTGTTCGAGGACGATCCTCTCCTCGTACGGCCCGAAGAACTCACGCGACCGGAAGGCGCCCTGCCAGCCGGTCTCCACTCCCCCGGCGGGCGCGAGGATCCAGAACCAGCCGTCGTGCTTGTAGAGCTTGGGTCCTTCGAGGGTGAACCAGCCGGGGATCCGGTCGCCGTCGACGATCAGCTTGCCCTCGTCGAGGAGTTCGGTGCCGTCGGGGTGCATACGGTGGCCGGTGAGGCGGTTCTTGACGCCGGAGCGGGACTTGGCCCAGGCGTGCACGAGGTAGGCCTCGCCGGTCTCGTCGTCCCAGAGGGGGCAGGGGTCGATCAGCCCCTTGCCCTCCTTGACCAGGTGCGGGCGGGTCCAGGGGCCGCGTATCTCGGGGGCGTTGACCTGGAAGATGCCCTGGTCGGGGTCGCCCCAGAAGATCCAGAAGCGGTCGTCGTGGTGGCGCAGGGACGGGGCCCAGACTCCGCGGTCGTGGCGGGGGGCGGCGAACTGCTCCGCCGGTTCCGGGTGGTCGACGGCGTGGCCGACCAGGGTCCAGTTGACCAGGTCGCGGGAGTGCAGCAGGGGCAGGCCCGGGGCGCGGCCGAAGCTGGAGGCGGTGAGGTAGAAGTCGTCGCCGACGCGGACGACGTCCGGGTCGGACCAGTCGGCGTTCAGGACGGGGTTGGTGTAGGTGCCGGTCGTCACTGGCTCACCGCCTTGCGGACCAGAGCCGCCACCTCGATACGCGGAAGCCGTCCATCGGCGACGACGGTGACGATCCGCCGTACGACGGTCTCGCCCGGCAAGATCGCCAGCCGCTCCTGGGAGGCCAGCGAGGACCCGACGCCCGGATACTCCTCGGCGCGCACGAACCACGGGTCCTGCCGGGTCTCCTCGGTGGCCCCGGCGAAGACGAGCGTCCAGGTGCCGCCCGCGAGGGCGACCCAGTCGGCGCGGGTGCCGTGGACGGCCGCCTCGCCCTCGCGGTCGACGGTGAACACCTGCGGGGGCTCCTGCTCCTTGCGAGCCCGCCAGAAGAAGCCGCCGTACGCCGCGCCGGGCCGCCCGTTGGTGGCCGGGCTGCCGATCGACAGCGCGTTCGCGGTCGTATTGGTGAGGGAGAAGGTGAAGTCCAACGCCCAGGCGACACCGGTGAGTTCGGTGGCCGCGACGGTACGGCGCTCGCGCAGCAGCTCGGCCCCGGAGGCCATCCAGCGCAGTTCCTCGACGAAGCCGTCGGGGTCGCGCAGTTGGAATGCGGTGTGCCGCTGGGCGCCGTGGTTGTCCAGTTCGGTCGGGCCCTGGTCGCGGACGTAGGTGCGGCCGCCCCAGAAGTTGGACCCCTCGACGTCGGGGACGGCGACACCGACGCCGAGGTGGTGTGTGTGGTCGGCCGGGCTGAGCTCGGTGACCGCCGTGCCGGCCAGGGTGGTGACGGGGTGCAGATACGGGCGCGGGGAGAGCCGGGCCGGGATTTCGGGCCGGGTGACGTACCGGCCGACCGGCCGGCCCGCGACGCGCAGCACCGGGGTGTCGTGGGGGGGCATCAGGTGCTCACCTCATTCGTTCGTGCCGGGGGCACCCAGGGGGCGCCCAGCTCGGAGTAGAGGGCGAGGGTGTCGGCGGCGGCCGCGACCAGGCCGTCGATGCCGGGCACGACCCGGCGCTGCTCGTCGGGGAGCAGCTGCCAGGCCTCGGCGGGCAGCGGGGCCGGGTCGGGGGCGAGTCGAATCGCTTCAACGACCATCATGAAGGCGCCGGTCGCATCGGGTGTGACCAGCAGGTCCGTGCCGTCGGTGAGGTGCTCGACGAGGTTCTCCAGCAGGTCGGTGCGGCCCGCGCCGAACTCCTCGGGGCCACGGTTCGCGCGCTGGAGCAGGACGCGGTCCTGCTTGTACCAGAAGGTGATCCGGCCCTGTTCGCCGTGGACGACGACGTACGGCTCGTCGGGGTCCTCGGCGCACAGGGTCGCGCCGACGACGACCGGGCGGCCCTGTGCGGTGGTGACGCGGACGCAGGAGGTGTCGTCGGACTCGATGTCGTTGGCGCGCAGCAGTTCGGTCTCGATGCCGGTGACGTCCTCGGCCAGCACGGTGCCACCCAGAGCGAGCGCAGTGGCGACCGCGTGCGCGAGCGGGTTGGTGAGCACCCCGTCGATGACGTCGACGCCGTTCAGCCTGCGCCTGCCCGCCCACGGGGCCCGCCGGTAGTACGCCTCCGGACGCGCCCAGGCACCGGCCCCGCCGATACCGACGATCTCGCCGATCGCGCCCTCGGCCATGAGGGTCCGGATGGCCGGCACCGCGTGCGAGCCCAGCGACTGGAACCCGATCTGGCAGGCGACCCCGGCCTCGGCGACCCCGTCGGCCATGCGCCGGAACTCGGCGTACGACGGGGCGGGCGGCTTCTCCAGCAGGAGGTGCACACCCCTGCGCGCGGCCGTGAGCGCCAGGTCGGTGTGGGTCGGGATCGGCGTGCAGATCACCGCGATCTTCGCGCCGGTGGAGTCGAGGAGGGCACCGAAGTCGGCGGACTGTGCGGGCGCACCGGAGGGCAGGACGAGCCCCTCGGGAAGCTCCTCCTCGCTCAGCGGGGTCAGCTCGCAGATCCCCGCCAGCCGCACGATCCCCTTGTCCTGGAGCCGGCGGATGTTGTCGAGGTGCCAGCGGCCGTGGCCGCGTGCGCCGGCCAGCACGATGGGTAGGGCAGTGCTCATGGGATCCTCCCTGCGCCCGCGCCGCGTGCGACCGCTCGGTCGGCCGCCTCGGCGCTGTCGATCTTTGTGTGCAGGGTAGGTGTCCAGCCGACGTCGGCCGTGAGATCGCGCTCGCTGCCGGAGTTGTAGGCGTTGTAGATGGCGAGCAGGTCGACCGGGAAGCCGTTGAAGAGGGTGCCGGACTGGTGGAGGGCGGTGCCGTTCCAGCTCTTGACCAGGTCGGCGACCTCTATGTGGCCCGGGGTGTGGAAGGCGTTGTTCTCCGCGTGGATGGCCGACTCGGTCGACACGCCGATCGAGTAGCGGTAGTCGTGGGCGTCGGCCGGGACGACGTACCGGTTGTTGTAGAGGTGCACCTGCCCGAAGCGGACACGGGGCGCGCGCTGGACGACGGACGCGAACTCGTTGTGGTGCAGGGTGACCCGGAGCCTGCCCCGGTCGCCGGTCGCCGTGTCGCCGTTGCCGATGAGGATCGCCTTGTCGTGGTCGGCGAACCGGCTCCAGGAGACGGTGACCATGTCGGAGGCGTTGGTGATGTCCAGCAGGCCGTCGTGGCGGAGGTAGTTGCGGCCGAAGTACGTGGGCTCCTGCTCGTCCGGGTGGCCCTTGTCGCTGAGGGTCACATGGTCGATCCACACATGTGTGGCGCCGCGCAGCCATATGTTGTCGTACGCCGTCTTCCAGTCGCCGAGGCCGCCTGTGTTGGGCTGCCACACCGGGAAGCAGTCGTAGGCGTCGCGGAGTTCGAGGTTGCGGACGATGACGTTGTGCGCGTCCTTGAGCTGGAGGCTGGCACCCTTGAGCACGGCGCTGTCGCCGAGCCCGACGAGGGTGGTGTTGGAGCCGACGGCCAGCTCGATCCGCTCGGCCTGCCTCGCCGCCGAGGCCTGGCGGGCCTCCTCCTGCGGGCCGCTCGGCTTGGCGGAGCCCCAGGTGCGGGGGTCGTAGGCGGCCAGGTACCTCTTGGTGCCGTAGCCGTCGGTGGCGTAGTCGGCGCAGTCCAGGTGATCGCCGTCGTCGTCGGTGTTGGCGTCGATGGTGCCGGCGACCCTGATGATCTTCGGGGTGGCGCTGCCACCGTCGAGGGCGCGGACCAGCTCACTGCGGTTGCGTACGGTGAAGACGTGGGCGTCGTCGGCGGTGGAACCCCCCGTGGTACCACCGTCGGCCGCCGCCCAGCCGTCGTTCGGGGCGAGGGTGTCGCGGCCGACGTCGTGGGTGTCGTCGGCGTGGGCGGGGACGCAGAGCAGCCCCAACAGCGTGGTCAGTGCTGCTGTCTGACGGAGTCTCCTGCCAGTCGTCGGACGGAGTCTCATCCCTTCACCGCCCCCGCACTGAAGCCCGTGATCAGCCACTTCTGGATGAAGGCGAAGACGATCACGACGGGTACGGCCGCGATGATGCCGCCCGCGGCGAGCGCGCCCAGGTCGACGCTGTCCGCGCCCATCAGGGTGTTGAGGCCGACCGGGATGGTCTGCTTCTCCTGGTTGTTGAGGAACATCAGGGCGAACAGGAAGTGGTTCCAGGAGTGCACGAAGGCGAAGGAACCGACGGCGATCAGACCGGGCCGCAGCAGCGGCAGCACGATGATCCTGAAGGCCGTGAACCGGTTGCAGCCGTCGACCCAGGCCGCCTCCTCCAGGGAGTACGGAACGTTCTTGATGAAGTTGCTGATCAGGATGATCGACAGCGGCAGTTGGAACACCGTCTCCGCGATGATGACGCTGCCCAGCGAGTTGATCATCTGCAGCTCGGCGAAGATCTCGAACAGCGGCACCAGGAGCAGCGCGCCCGGCACGAACTGGGAGCAGAGCAGGGCGAGCATGAACGCCCGCTTGACCTTGAAGTTGAAGCGCGCGAGGGCGTAGCCGCCGGCCAGCGCGACCAGGGTCGTCATCAGCAGGGTGACGACGCCGACGAGCACGCTGTTCTGGAAGTAGGTGCCGAAGCTCCGCTCCGTCCAGACCTTCTCGAAGTGGTCGAAGGTCACCGGCCAGGGCACGAGCGAGGTCGAGCCGGCCGGGCGCAGGGAGAACAGCAGGATCCAGTAGAACGGGATCAGGGTGAAGACGAGGTAGATCGACAGCGGGAGGTAGATCTGCCAGCGCGGGACCTCGTCATAGGCGCGGTGCTTCTTCCTCGGGCGGGGCGGTTCGGGGGCGGCCCGCACGGGCGCGGGCGCGGCCTTGGTGGCTTCCTTCACGCTCACTTGTCCTCCCCTCCGAACTTGCTCAGCCGCAGATAGACCATCGAGCAGAAGAGCAGGATCACGAACGCGACCGTGGTCAGGGCGGACGCGTAGCCGAAGTTGTGTGCGTCGACGCTGGTGTTGGCGATGTAGAGCGGGAGGGTCGTGGTGACTCCCGCCGGGCCGCCGCCCGTCAGCGTGTAGAGCAGGTCGACGTTGTTGAACTCCCACACCGCGCGCAGCAGCGTGGACAGGACGATGGCGTCCTTGAGGTGGGGCAGCGTGATGTGCCAGAACTGCTTGATCCGGCTGGCCCCGTCGACCTCGGCGGCCTCGTACAGGTCCTTGGAGACGGACTGGAGGTCGGCGAGGATGAGGATCGCGAAGAACGGCACACCGCGCCACAGATCGGCGACGATCGCCGCCGGGAACACCGTGGAGGTGTCCGACAGCCAGCTGGTGCCGTAGGAGCCGATGCCGACGTCGGCGAGGTAACGGGTGATGCCCGTCTGGGAGTTGTAGAGCAGCACCCAGATCGCCGAGGTGAGCACACCGGAGACGGCCCACGGGGAGAAGACGAGCGCACGGCCCATGGCCCGCCCCACGAACGTCTGGTTGACGATCAGCGCGAGCGCGAGCCCGAACAGCAACTGGAGTCCGACCTCGACGAACACCCACTTGGCGCTGAAGACCAGCGTGTCCCAGAACAGCGGGTCGTCGGTGAAGGCGTGGACGAAGTTGTCGAAGCCCGCGAAGCCGTTCCGCCACGGCTTGGTGGGGTTGTACTCCTGCAAGCTGTAGTAGAAGACGCTGATCACCGGGTAGGCGATGAAGCCCAGCATGAGCAGGGCGGCGGGGGCGATCAGCAGATAGGGGAGCCTGCGCGGCGTGGCGGAGGCACGGCGTCGCCGGGGTGGCGCGGGCGGTTTCGCCACGGCTGCGGCTTGGGCCATGACTGGTCTCCGTTCTTGTACGTCGTGCGTGCGTCGTGCGGGTGTGCGTACGTCGTTCGGGAAGCGCTTTCTCGCTGTGCAGAGCTGTGCGATGGCGTACTGCCGGTCAGCCCGCGTACGGGTCGGTGACCTTGCCGGACCGGGCCAGGAACTCGAAGTCGCAGCCGGTGTCGGCCTGCGTGATCTGCTCGTTGTAGAGCGCGCCGTAGCCGCGCTCGTACCGTGCGGCCGGCGGTGTCCACTCGGCCCGGCGGCGCTCCAACTCATCGTCGTCCACGTTGAGTTGAAGAATCCGCGTCTCGACGTCGAGGGTGATGGTGTCCCCGGTCCGCACGAGGGCAAGCGGTCCGCCGATGTACGACTCCGGCGCCACGTGCAGCACACACGCGCCGTAACTCGTGCCGCTCATCCGGGCGTCGGAGATCCGCACCATGTCCCGTACGCCCTGCTTCAGCAGGTGGTCGGGGATCGGCAGCATGCCGTACTCGGGCATGCCCGGACCGCCCTTGGGCCCGGCGTTGCGCAGCACCAGCACACTGTCGGCGGTGATGTTCAGCGACGGGTCGTTGATGGTCCGCTGCATCGTCTTGTAGTCGTCGAAGACGACCGCACGGCCCGTGTGCTTGAGCAGGTGCTGCTCGGCCGAGATGTGCTTGATGACCGCGCCGCCCGGGCAGAGGTTGCCGCGCAGGACGGCGACTCCCCCCTCGGCGGCGACCGGGTTCTCGCGGGTGCGGATGACGTCGTCGTTGTGGACGACGGCACCTTCGAGCTGCTCCCGCAGCGTGCCGCCCACGGTCGGCCGGTCCAGGTGGAGCAGGTCGGTGATCCGCGAGAGGAAGGCGGGCAGACCGCCGGCGAAGTAGAAGTCCTCCATGAGGTACGTCTGTCCGCCTGGCCGCACGTTCGCCAGCACCGGGACGGTACGGGCGATGCGGTCGAAGTCGTCGAGGGTGAGCCCCAGCCCGGCGCGGCCCGCCATCGCGATGAGGTGGATCACGGCGTTGGTGGAGCCGCCGAGCCCGAGCACCGTGGTGACGGCGTCCTCGAAGGCCTCGCGGGTGAGGATCTCGGACGGCTTGAGCCCGGTCCACGCGAGCTCCACGGCGCGGCGCCCGGAGGCGGCGGCCATCCGCTCGTGCCCGGAGTCGACGGCCGGGATCGAGGAGGCGCCCGGCAGCGTCATGCCCAGTGCTTCCGCCGCCGCGGTCATCGTGGACGCGGTCCCCATGGTCATACAGTGACCGGGCGAACGCGCCAACCCGCCCTGCAGTTCTCGGAGTTCGCAGTCCGTCAGGTTGCCCGCGCGGTGCTCGTCCCAGTACTTCCACATGTCGGTACCGGACCCGAGGGTCTCGCCGCGCCAGTGCCCCGGCAGCATCGGCCCCGCAGGGACGAAGAGCGACGGCACATCGGCCGAGGCGGCACCCATGAGCAGGGCCGGCGTCGACTTGTCGCAGCCCCCGAGCAGCACCGCCGCGTCGATCGGGTACGACCGCAGCAGCTCCTCCGTCTCCATCGCGAGCAGGTTGCGGTAGAGCATCGGGGTCGGCTTCTGGTACGTCTCCGAGACCGTGGCGACCGGGAATTCGAGCGGGAAGCCCCCGGCCTGCCACACTCCCCGCTTGACGGCCTCGGCGCGCTCGCGCAGATGGACGTGGCAGGGGTTGATGTCGGACCAGGTGTTGAGGACGGCGATCACCGGACGGCCCCGGTACTCCTCCGCCTCGTATCCCAGCTGACGCATGCGGGCGTTGTGCGACCAGGTGCGCAGCTGGCCCTCGGTGCCGTACCACTGATGGCTTCTGAGTTCCTCGGGGCGCTTTCTGCCGGTCATATCGACCACCCGGCGGCTATCGCGGCGACCTCGGCGCGCTCGTCCTCGGGCAGGTGCCGGCTCGGCGGACGGACATCCCGGCGGCACAGGCCGAGGGAGGCGAGGGCCTCCTTGACGACGGTGACGTTGTTGGCGGAGCCGTTGGCGGCACGCAGCTCCTCGAAGCGGCGGATCTGCTCCCAGACCTTCATCGCGCCCGGGTAGTCCCCGGATCGAAGCGCTTCGATCATGTTCATGGAGACGGCGGGGGCGACGTTCACGAGCCCCGAGGTGAATCCGGTGGCACCCGCGGAGAAGTACGAGGGCGCGTACGGCTCGGCGAGCCCGGCGACCCAGACGAAGCGCTCCAGCCCGGCGTCGCGGGCGAAGGCGGCGAACTTGGCGGCGTCCGGGACGGCGTACTTCACGCCGATGACGTTCGGGCAGTCGTCGGCGAGTTCGGCGAGGCGGGCGCCGACGAGCTGGGCGTTGCGGATGTACGGCACGACGCCGAGCTCGGGGACGGCCACGGCGATGGCGCGGTGGTAGTCGACCCAGCCGTTCTGCGAGACGTACGGGTGGACGGGCTGGTGGACCATGACCATCTGGGCGCCGAGCTCACGGGCGTGCCTGGCGGAGGCGACGGCGGTCGGTACGTCGTGCCCGACGCCGACGAGGATGGCGGCGCCGCGGTCGCCGGCCTCGTCGACGGTCAACTCGGTGACGAGGCGGCGCTCTTCGGGAGTGAGGGCGTAGAACTCGCCGGTGTTCCCGTTCGGGGTCAGGGTCCTGATCCCCCCGTCGAGGAGACGACGCAGCAGGGCCCGGTGGGCGTCCTGGTCGACGTGTCCGTCCTCGGTGAACGGGGTCACCGGGATCGCCACCACGTCGGCCAGGGCCGTCCGCTGGGTCTCGAACGTCGTTGTCATGCCGGACCGTCCTCTCCCTGGGCCTCGACCTCCGCGTCGGGGAAGGCCCGTTGCACGAACGACGCGATGTGGGCGTACAGGGCGCGCGCGGCGCCGTCGGCGTCCCCGTCGAGCGCGAGCCGCAGGATCTCCCGGTGCTCGCCGGCCTCCCGCTCCCAGGAGGGCGAGGCCGCCCAGGCGACGGCGGAGACGAGGGCGGCCTGGTCGCGGACCTCGTCGAGCATCCGGCCGAGCAGCGGGTTGCCGCACGGCAGGTAGAGGGCGCGGTGGAACTCCCGGTTGGCGAGCGACCGTTCGGCGGTGTCGGCAGCGGCGTCGGCCCGGGTCAGCGCGTCCCGGGCGGCATCGAGCGAAGCCCCGCGGCGCACGGCCCGCTTGAGCGCCTGGGGCTCCAGCAGCAACCGCACGTCGTAGACCTCACGCGCCATGTCCGCGTCCACCATCCGCACCGTGACGCCCTTGTACTGGCTCATCACGACCAGCCCGGTCCCGGCCAACGTCTTGAGCGCCTCGCGCACCGGGGTCTTCGACACCCCGAACTGGGCGGCGAGCTCGGTCTCGACCAGCGCCTGACCGGGCGTCAACTGCCCGGTCAGGATGCGGCGTTTGATCTCCTCCAGCACGTACTGCGTGCGGGAGGGGATCGGCGTGGGCACAGAGGTCATGCGCGCCTCTCGGATCTTCGCGGGACGAGGGGTCTCGCGTATGGGATCTCACATATCGCGTCTCATATATGACGTACGAAGTACGACGCGATGAAGGTAGGAGGGTGCGCATGTTTCGTCAATGCTTCTGACAAAGGAAGTTGGGGTTGCTGATTGCCGGTCAGACGCGCAGGACATGCCCTTCTCGCGCGGTGGCGGTGGGCCCACCGAAGGCCGCGGCGGCGCGGGAGGTGGCCGACTCCGGTGTGAGCGTGGGCCCGACATGCGTGACGACGAGTTCCCGTACGCCCGCCCGGCGGGCGGCGATTCCCGCGTCCTCGGGCGTCAGATGCACCTGTTCACCATCGCGATGTTCATCGATGTCGGCTTCGCACAGGAATAGGTCGGCGTCGCGGGCGAGTTCGGTGAGCGCCGGGCATGGACCGCTGTCCCCGGAGTACGCGAGAACCCGCCCACCGCTCTCGACCCTCAGCCCGTACGCCTCGACGTCGTGCACGACTGCACGTGAGGTGAGCAGCAGGTCGTCGCCGTGCCGGACGCGGTGTCCGTCGCGCAGCGTCCGCACGTCGAAGACACCGCGCAGGAAGCTGGTGTCGGACCGCCCGAAGAACCCCGCGAGACGCTCGGCGCAGCCCTGTGGGGCGTACACAGGAAGGGGCGCGGCGGGATCGAGCCCTCCGTACGCCAACCCGTAGAACGCCGCGAGCAGATCGGCACTGTGGTCGGCATGCAGATGCGAGATCCAGATGGCGTCGAGCCGCGCCGCATCGGTGTGCCGCTGCAACTCCGCGAAGCTCCCGGGCCCCGCGTCCACCCATACGGCGACGTCCTCATCGCGCACCAGATACCCCGAGCACGGGCGGTCGGGCTGCGGATGCGGGGAGGCGGTGCCGAGGACGGTGAGGGTGAGGGACATGGAGGGGAGCGTATGTGCAGGGACAGCCGGGGAGTGCCCCTGTGTGCTTCTACGGCCGCCGCCACCCCGGATCCCGCCCGCTCAACCCCACCGCCCGGTCGAGCAGCGGCGCGGCGTCGGACACCGCGACGACCGGGCCGAAGATGTCACCCCGGTCGGCATCGTCGGCGGCGGCCAGCAGGAAGTCGTGGCACGCCTGCAGCGCGGCCGGGTCGGGGGCGTACGGCTGGGCGGTCGCGTGGGCCAGGTCCCAGCCGTGGATGACGAGTTCGTCGACGGCGACCGCACCGGCGACCGCGCCGGGGAGGTCCACGCCGCCGGCTCGCGTCATGCCGGTCCAGGCGGCCGGGGCGCGCCAGGCCTCGGCGAGTTCGTCGAGGACCTTGGGCAGCTCCTCACGCCAGCCGGGGCCGATGTCCGGGACGGCGTCGGTCGGGCTGGTGTCGGTCGTGGCACCCAGGTCCTTGTGGGCGGCGTCGCGGAAGGCGGCGGCCAGATGGATCAGGTGGCCCAGCATGTTGCGTACCGCGTAGTCCGGGCACGGGGTCGCGTCCGCGAGCTGCTCGTCGGTCACCGCGGCGGCGATTCGGGCGACGGTACGGGTCTGGGGGCCGAGGTCGAGGGTCGGGTCGGCGGTCATCGGCTGCTCCTCACGGCTGCGGGCGTCGTGAAGGGTGGACCGTCCCAAGCCCGG
Source organism: Streptomyces sp. cf386 (assembly GCF_900103585.1). Classification (GTDB taxonomy): domain Bacteria; phylum Actinomycetota; class Actinomycetes; order Streptomycetales; family Streptomycetaceae; genus Streptomyces. The sequence continues at coordinate 375,461 of NZ_FNHV01000007.1, read as the reverse complement.
AAACTCATCGCAATGCGGGCTCCGCGACTTCGGCGGGCTCACCGGGCCCGATGCGCTCAGCCCGCTTGGCGCGCACCGCCCGGACCAGCTCGCGCGGCGTCCTGCCGCCGCCCAGGCACCACAGGGCGATCACCGGGTCGCAGATCGCGCAGCCCAGCGAGGAGTCGTGGGAGAACGGGACGATCGGGTTGCCCTTGAGATGGTGCACGACGTCCCACGCGGTGTGCAGCAGCCACCCGATCCCGATGAAGGCCCACGAGTCCAGGCCCCGGTAGGCGACGTATGTGGCGAGCGCGGTGAACGCGAACTCCCAGCCACCGAGTCCTCCGCCGCTCAGATAGGCGGCGCCCGCCCCCGCCACCATGACGGCGTTGAGGCGGCGCCGGTGCGGCTCGCGCACCAGGCACATGAGGAGGACATAGACAAGCCCGATGAGGGCGGGGAGCACGTAAGCCATGGTCCCGACGCTAGGACCGGTGCCCCACCCGCCCCAGAGGCATTGCCGACAGCTTCCGACGGATTCCCGCCGGGCGCTCCTACGGGTTCAGGGTCGCTCACCCTCAGGCTGAAGCGCGGGCTTCTCGTCCGCCTCGCCGTTTGCCGCGCGCTGCCTCTGCAGAAGGTTCTTCAGAGCGAGTTCCCGGGCCATCTTCTCCGAGTGCAGCCTCATCTCCGCTTCCTTGCGCAGTTCGAACATGATCGCCTCCTTCTTCTGACTTTACTATTTCTTTGCTTGAAGGTTACATCATGGAACGGGCTCGCGTCACGATCAAATCGCGGTCGCGCACGGGTAGTTGGCCGAGTGTTCACCTTGCTCTAGGGCACCTTCCCGATCCGCACCAGCCCGCCTTAGAACCACGATGGCCCGGCATGACGACGACATCGACCGTCCTGCGCGACCGCAACGCCCGCCTCTGTCTCACCGGAGTCGTGATCTCCGCCTTCGGCACATCGGCGCTGTGGCTGGCGTCCGGCGTGTGGGTCAAGGACCTCACCGGGTCCGACGGCCTGGCCGCACTGTGCATGCTCGCCCTGTGGGCACCCACCCTGGCCGGCCCGCTGCTCGGCACACTCGCCGACCGCACCCGCCGCAAACCGCTGCTGATCTGCGCGAACCTCCTTCTGGCCGCCCTTCTGCTCACCCTCCTCACGGTCGACTCCCCGGACCGCCTCTGGCTCCTGTTCGCGGTCCTCTTCGTCTACGGCGCGGCGGGCGTCGTGCACGACGCGGCCGAGTCCGCCCTCGTGGCCGGCGCGATCCCCGCACCCCTCCTCGGCGACTTCAACGGGCTGCGCATGACGGCCACCGAGGGCATGAAACTCCTCGCCCCGCTGGCCGGCGCGGGCGTCTACGCGGCGTACGGCGGAGCGAGCGTCGCCCTGCTCGACGCCCTGACGTTCGTGGTGGCGACCGGCCTGTACGCCGCTCTCCGGGTCCGCGAGAGCAGGCCCGGGCCGCCGAGCGGCGGCTGGCGGGCGCAGACCGCCGAGGGCGCCCGCCATCTGTGGTCGCACCCCCGGCTGCGCCCGCTCGTCCTCGCCGGCGGCGCCACCATGCTGTTCGCCGGGCTCAGCGGGGCGATGATCTACGCCGTCGTCGACGGCCTCGGGCACCCTCCCGCGTACGCCGGTGTGCTGTACGCCGTCCAGGGTGCCGGTTCGGTGGCCGTCGGGCTGCTCTCCGGCCGGGCCCTGCGCCGCCTCGGCGAACGCCGTTTCGCCGCGTACGGCATCGCTCTGACGGCCGTCGGCGCGGGGCTGAGGGCGATCCCGTCCGACCCGGTGGCCCTGGTCTGCAGCGCGGCGATCGGCGCGGGCCTGCCCTGCGTGCTGATCGCCGCGCTCACCGCCGTACAGCGCGAGACGCCGCTCGCGCTGCTCGGCCGTACGGCCGCCACGGCGAACACACTCGTCTTCACGCCGAACGTCATCGGGCTGGCGGCGGGGGCGGCCCTGGTCGAACTGGCCGACGTACGGCTGCTGTTGGCCGTGCTCGGCCTCGCATGGCCGGCGGCCGCCCTACCGCTGCTTCACAGCCCGGCGAGCTCCGCCCGCACCGCCCCCAGGTCGCCGTCCGACGCCAACCCCGCGTGATAGAGCCGGATCTCCGTAGCGCCCAGCTCACGCGCGCGTGCCGCGTCCGACGCCAGCGTGCCCGGGCTGCCGCCCATCCCCGAGACCACACCGAAGTTGGCGGCGATGACGGCGTCCTCGCGGCCCTGCTCGGCGAAGGGGGTCAGCAGACCGGGGCCGCCCGCGCAGGGCACGACCACGCCGTCCGCGACGGACAGGATGTGCACGGGGTCGACGCCCGGGTTCGCACCGACGTGGTAGGTCACCGGGTCGGCGTGGAGCAGCACCTGGAAGCCGACGGGGGCGGCCTCCCGCACGGCGGCGACCGCCGCCTCCTGGAGCGTGCGGGCGGTTTCGTCGCGCCACGCGCGCGTGGCCGCTGCCATCTGAGAGCCGAGCAGCTTCTCGACCCCGGCCCAGCCATCGCCGTCCGGCGCGCCTTGCCACAGCGGCTCCAGCGCGTCCCGCACGGCGGCGGCGAGCGCATCGGCGTCCAGGCCCTGGGCGCCGTATCCCTCCCGGCAGGTGGGGCAGAAGCAGAGCGCCATCAGGTACATTCCGGCGTCCCCGAGCGGGACCCCGGCCGTCTTGTCGTGGGCGTGCAGGTGCTGGAGGCCGTACCAGCCGAGGGACTCCAGCTCGGTGCCACGCGCCCCGGGGCGTACGGCTGCCTCGGCGGCCAGGTCGACGAGGTACGCGCGCGTGGCGGGCTGTGCGATGCAGGGCGCCCAGGGGTAGCGGTCGCCGTAGGCGTTGACGACCGAGGTGGCCGGATGCTCGGCGCCGAGTCGGGAGTTGTGCGCGAGGACCACCCAGGTGTGGACCTCCAGGCCCGCGCTCGCGAGTGCGGTGGCCGCCTCGCCGTACGCGTCGCCGGGCGCCCAGTCCCCCGCCGGGTACGGGCGCAGCTCCCGGCCCGCCCAGCGGTCGTCCGTCGGGTAGAGCGCGGCCGCGTGTTCGGCGGTGACGATGCGGTGGCGCGGGTGGCGGGGGGTGAGGGCGCGGGTGGAGTGGTAGGCGGCGGCGAGCGTCACCTGCTGGACGCCGAGGGCGGCGATCCTCCCGGGTGCCTCCGGGTCCCCGTTGACGTCCCAGGGGTAGACGAATGTCGACGCCTTCACTTGGTCTCCTCCGGGTCCTTCTCAGGGTGCTTCTCCAGCAGCGCGTAGCCGCGCTCGATCACCTGGGCGAGTTGCTTGACATGATCCTCGCTCGGCTCGTGCAGCGGGGGCCGCACTTCCCCCACGTCCAGCCCGCGCAGCCGTACGCCCGCCTTGACGAGGGCGACGGCGTATCCGCGGCCCTGGGCGCGCAGTTCGACGAACGGACGGTAGAAGCCGTCCAGGAGGCGGTCGACGGTCGTGTCGTCGCCCGCTTCCAGCGCCCGGTAGAAGGCGAGGGCGATCTCCGGGGCGAAGCAGAACACGGCGGAGGAGTAGAGCGGGACGCCGATCGCACGGTAGGCGAGCTGGGTCTGTTCGGCGGTCGGCAGGCCGTTGAAGTAGAGGAAGTCGCCGGGGACCTCGGTGCGTACGGCGCTGACGATCCGCTGCATGAGGTCCAGGTCGCCGAGGCCGTCCTTGAGCCCGATGATCCCGTCCGTGCGAGCCAGTTCGACGACGGTGTCCGGGGTGAACACGGCGTTGTCGCGCTGGTAGACGATGACGGGGAGCACGGTCGCGGCGGCGATCTCCCGGTAGTGCCGCAGCAGCCCCTCCTGTCCGGCGACGACGAGGTACGGCGGCAGGGCGAGCAGCCCGTGCGCGCCGGCGCCCTCGGCGAGCCGGGCGTACCGCACGGCGAGGGCGGTGCCGTATCCGGCGCCCGCGACGACCGGCACGCGTCCGTCCGCCGCCTCGACGGCCGCCCGCACGCACGCCTCGTACTCCTCGGGAGCGAGCGCGTGGAACTCCCCGGTGCCGCAGCACGCGAACACGGCGGCGGCCCCGGCCTCGACGCCCCGGCGCACATGGGTGCGGTACGTGTCGAGGTCGACCGAGCCGTCGGGGCCGTAGGCGGTGACGGGGAAGAACAGCGGCCCGCTGGGGATGCCGAGACGAGCGGCAAGGGGGGCAGGCGTCACGGGCTCTCCCTGGAACGAGGCGGTTGGAACGAGACGGAGGTACAGGGTGCAGGTTTCTGATCAGAGTTTACGGTTATGAACACAACCTGCACCACCCTTGACGAGGAAGGGTGGTGATCCTTAACTAGTCCATGAATGTGAATACCGTGCACACAGGCGGCCGACGCCCCCAAGGAGACCCGAGGATGCCCGCACCCCGCACCGTTCTGCTCACCGGCGCCGCCGGCGGGCTCGGCACCCTGATGCGGGACCTGCTCCCGGCGTACGGCTACGAGCTGCGACTGCTCGATCTGCGCACCGTCGAGGACGCGCCGGACGCGATCGTCGCCGACCTCGCCGACAAGGAGGCCGTGCGCGAGGCCGTGCGGGGCGTCGACGCGATCATCCACCTCGCGGGCATCTCCCTGGAAGCCCCGTTCGAGAAGATCCTCCGGGCGAACATCGAGGGCACCTACCACCTGTACGAGGCCGCCCGCGAGGAGGGCGTGAGCCGCATCGTCTTCGCCTCCTCCAACCACGCGGTGGGCTTCACGCCCCGCCCCGAGGGCGCCGCACCCCATGACGCGAGCGCGCTGATCCCCATCGACACCCCGCGCCGCCCCGACACCTTCTACGGCCTGTCCAAGTCCTTCGGCGAGGACCTCGCGCAGTTCTACTGGGACAAGCACGGCCTGGAGACGGTGTCCGTACGCATCGGTTCCTGCTTCCCCGAGCCGACCAGCGTCCGCATGCTCTCGGTGTGGATGAGCCCCGCCGACGGCGCCCGCCTCTTCCACGCAGCCCTGACCGCCGAGAACGTCGAGCACACCGTCGTCTACGGCTCCTCGGCGAACACCCGCCTGTGGTGGGACCTGACCACCGCCCGCGCCCTCGGCTACGAGCCCCAGGACGACTCCGAGCCGTACGCCGAGAAGATCGTCGCCGAACAGGGCGAGCTCGACCCGGACGACATCGCGCACGCCTACCTGGGCGGCCACTTCGTGAGCGACCCGCCGATCTGGCCGTACTGATCGGACCCTACTGATCCGACCGAAACACGGCGGAAACCAGGCGTTCGCGGGAGCGGGCGGGCACCGAACGGGCCCGTCCGCTCCCCCATTCGGGCATCAGAGCTGCCCGATCTCACGCCCACCCTCACGGCCACGCAGGTCCGAGGCGGGCACCCACAGCGCCAAACGGGCAGAAACGGGCAGTATCGGATCGACAACAGGCCTGTTCACCCTCGCACCTCCGCTGTAGAACTTCCCTCATGGGCCCCACCGGGCCCGAACGGGCAACTCCGGCTTGACGCCCCCCAGGCGATCAAGCCGAGCACCACAGCACGGAAGCGGGTGTCGACGATGACGACGGCCAACACGGCGAGGACCGCCGAGGAACGCCAGCGCGAGATCGTGCAGGCCGCGCGTGCCACCGGCTCGGTCGACGTCACCGCGCTCGCCGTCGAGCTGGGCGTGGCCAAGGAGACCGTGCGCCGGGACCTGCGCGTCCTGGAGGAGCACGGGCTGCTCCGCCGCACCCACGGCGGCGCCTACCCCGTGGAGAGCGCCGGCTTCGAGACGACGCTCTCGTTCCGCGCCACCAGCCACGTTCCCGAAAAGCGCCGGATCGCCGCCGCGGCGGCCGAGCTCCTCGGGGACGCCGAGACGGTCTTCGTCGACGAGGGCTTCACCCCTCAGCTCATCGCCGAGGCCCTGCCCCGGGGCCGGCCGCTCACCGTGGTCACCGCCTCCCTGCCGATCGCGGGCACGCTCGCCGAGGCCGAGGGCATCTCGGTCCTGCTGCTCGGCGGCCGGGTCCGCTCCGGCACGCTGGCGACGGTCGACCACTGGACCACGAAGATGCTCGCCGGTTTCGTCATCGACCTGGCGTTCATCGGCGCCAACGGCATCTCCCGCGAACACGGCCTCACCACCCCCGACCCGGCCGTCAGCGAGGTCAAGGCACAGGCGATCCGTTCCGCGCGGCGCACGGTGTTCGCGGGCGCCCACACGAAGTTCGGGGCCGTCAGCTTCTGCCGCTTCGCAGAGATCGGCGCCCTGGAGGCGATCGTGACGAGCACACTGCTTCCCGCGGCCGAGGCCCACCGCTACTCACTGCTGGGGCCACAGGTCATCCGCGTCTGACACCCGAGCCGCACCCCACACACCCCGCCCGAAAGGCCGGCCATCCAACCGCCCCACCTCGCACGGCACAACCACCCCAACAAAAGTCCCCTTTGCACATAAATGCCCAGGAGTACTTCATGCGAACCCAGAGCCGACGCGCGCCACGCGCCTCCCTTGCCGTGGCAGCCGTAGGGACGCTGATCACTTCACTCGCCGCCTGTTCGGGCGCCGGTGGATCCGGATCCGCCGGTGGCGACTCCATCAACGTCCTGATGGTGAACAACCCGCAGATGGTGGAGCTCCAGAAGCTCACCGCCGACAACTTCACCAAGGACACCGGCATCAAGGTGAACTTCACCGTCCTGCCGGAGAACGATGTCCGGGACAAGATCAGCCAGGACTTCGCCAACCAGGCGGGCCAGTACGACGTCGCCACCCTGAGCAACTACGAGATCCCGATCTACGCCAAGAACGGCTGGCTCCACTCCCTGGACTCCTACGTCAAGAGCGACACCGCCTTCGACCAGGACGACATCCTCAAGCCGATGACGCAGGCCCTCACCGCCGAGGACGGCCAGCTCTACGGCGAGCCCTTCTACGGCGAGTCCTCCTTCTTGATGTACCGCAAGGACGTCATCGAGAAGGCCGGCCTGACCATGCCCGCGAAGCCCACCTGGAAGCAGGTCGCCGACATCGCCGCCAAGGTGGACGGCGCCGAGTCCGGCATGAAGGGCATCTGCCTGCGCGGCCTGCCCGGCTGGGGCGAGGTGATGGCACCGCTGACCACGGTCGTCAACACCTACGGCGGCACCTGGTTCGACAAGGACTGGAAGGCGCAGCTGGACTCCAAGGAGTTCAAGGAGGCCACGCAGTTCTACGTCGACCTTGTCCGCGAGCACGGTGAGGCCGGTGCCGCGCAGTCCGGCTACGCCGAGTGCCTGAACAACATGACCCAGGGCAAGACGGCGATGTGGTACGACGCCACGGCCGGCGCCGGCTCCCTGGAGGCGAGCGGCTCCCCGGTCAAGGGCAAGATCGGGTATGTCCCGGCCCCGGTCGAGAAGACCGAGAGCTCCGGCTGGCTCTACACCTGGGCGTGGGGCATCCAGAAGGCGTCCAAGAACGCCGAGAACGCCTGGAAGTTCATCTCCTGGGCCTCCGGCAAGGACTACGAGAAGCTCGTCGGCGAGACGAACGGCTGGGCCAACGTGCCCGCCGGCAAGCGCGCGTCGACCTACGACATCCCCGAGTACCGCAAGGAAGCGGGCGCCTTCGCCGACGTCACCCGGGACGCCATCGCGGGCGCCAAGCCCGAGGACCCGGGCGTGCAGCCCCGGCCCGCGCCCGGCATCCAGTTCGTCGGCATCCCCGAATTCACCGACCTGGGCACCAAGGTCTCCCAGGAGATCAGCTCCGCCATCGCAGGCCGCCAGTCCGTGGACAGCGCGCTGAAGAAGTCCCAGGAGCTGGCCGAGGCCGTAGGGAAGAAGTACGAGGGATCATGAGCGTGACCACTCCCCCCACCCGAGTCGCCGCCGCCCCCGTGCGGCCGGCGACCCGGCCGCCGAACCGTATGCGCGCGTGGGCCACCCGGGCCCCCCTGCTGCCCGCGCTGATCTTCATGATCCTCGTGACGCAGCTGCCCTTCGTGGCCACCCTGTTGATCTCGTTCTTCGACTGGAACGCGCTGTACCCGGACGACCGCCACTTCGCCGGTCTCGCCAACTACTCGGAGGTGCTGAGCACACCCGAACTGCGCGAGTCGGTGTGGACGACCGTCCTGCTGACCGCCACGGTCGTCCTCGTCAGCCTGGTGCTCGGCATGGCGCTGGCGCTGCTGCTCGACCGGAAGTTCCGGGGCCGGGCCGCCGTGCGCACGATGCTCATCGCCCCCTTCCTGCTGGTGCCGGTCGCGGCAGCGCTGCTGTGGAAGCACGTGCTGTTCAACCCTGAGTACGGCCTCTTCAACGGCATCCTGAACTGGATCGGAGGGGACGGGGCGGCCCAGCCGGACTGGATCTCCGAGATGCCGCTGGTGGCGGTCGAGGCCTCACTGATCTGGCAGTGGACGCCGTTCATGACGCTGATCCTGCTCGCCGGACTGCAGAGCCGCGACTCCCAACTGCTCGAGGCGGCCCGCATGGACGGCGCCAACGACTGGCAGGTGTTCGTCCACATCACGCTGCCGCACATGCGCCGCTACCTCGAACTGAGCGTGCTGCTCGGCTCGATCTACATCGTGCAGAACTTCGACGCGGTGTACACCATCACCTCCGGCGGCCTGGGCACCGCGAACCTGCCGTACACCATCTACCAGACCTTCTACCAGGCACACGAGAACGGCCTCGCCTCGGCGGCCGGCGTCATCGTCGTCATCGGCTCGCTCATCCTCGCGACCTTCGCCCTGCGCGTCGTGTCGTCCCTGTTCCGTGCGGAGGTGTCCCGCTGATGGCCACGATCACCACCACCGCCGCACGGCAGCCGGGGTCCCGCGGCCGGTTCCAGGGTGCCGCCCTGGGAGTCGTCGCATGGCTGGCCGGCATCTTGTTCGTGCTGCCCATCCTCTGGATGGCCCTGACCTCCTTCCACTCCGAGGCGGACGCGGCGACCAACCCACCCTCCCTTGCCGCCTCGCTCACCCTTGACAGCTACCGCGAGTTCTTCGGCGTGAGCGGGGGCGCCAGCCCCTGGCCCGCACTGATCAACTCGATGACGGCGTCGGTCGTCTCGACGCTTCTGACACTGGTCCTCGCACTGCCGGCCGCGTACGCGCTGTCCATACGGCCGGTAAAGAAGTGGACCGACGTCATGTTCTTCTTCCTGTCCACCAAGATGCTGCCGCTGGTGGCGGGTCTGCTGCCGATCTACCTGTTCGCGAAGAACACCGGTCTGCTCGACAACGTCTGGGCACTGGTCATCCTCTACACGTCGATGAACCTGCCGATCGCGGTGTGGATGATGCAGTCCTTCCTCTCCGAGGTGCCGGCCGCGATCATCGAGGCGGCGCAGATCGACGGCGCGAAACTGCCGACGATCCTGGGGCGCGTGGTGGCCCCCATCGCCCTCCCCGGCATCGCGGCAACAGCCCTTATCTGCTTCATCTTCAGCTGGAACGAGCTGATGTTCGCCCGAGTACTGACCGGCGTGGTGGCGGAAACCGCCCCCGTCTTCCTGACCGGCTTCATCACCAGCCAGGGCCTGTTCCTGGCGAAGGTGTGCGCCGCGTCGCTCGTCATCTCCCTGCCGGTGCTCGCCGCGGGGTTCGCCGCCCAGGACAAGCTGGTCCAGGGCCTGTCGTTGGGAGCCGTGAAATGAAGGCCGCCGTCATCGAGTCCGTGGGCAAGGCCGTCGTCGCCGAGGTCCCCGACCCGACGCCGGGCCCGCGCGAGGTCGTCGTCGAGGTCGCGGCCTGCGGCCTGTGCGGCACGGATCTGCACATCCTCCAAGGCGAGTTCGCACCCAAGCTGCCGATCGTGCCCGGGCACGAGTTCGCGGGCGAGGTGGTCGGGGTCGGCACCCAGGTCACGGAGGTGTCGGTGGGCGACCGGGTCGCGGTCGACCCGTCGTTGTACTGCTACGAGTGCCGCTACTGCCGTACCGGCCACAACAACCTCTGCGAACGCTGGGCTGCGATCGGCGTGACGACGGCGGGGGGCGCGGCGCAGTACGCGGTGGCACCAGTGGCGAACTGTGTGAAGCTCCCCGGGCACGTCCGCACCCAAGACGCGGCACTGGTCGAACCCCTCTCCTGCGCGGTCCGCGGCTACGACGTCCTCCAATCCCGCCTAGGCGCCCACGTCCTGATCTACGGCTCGGGCACGATGGGCCTGATGATGCTGGAGCTGGCGAAGCGGACGGGGGCGGCCAGCGTGGACATGGTGGACGTGAATCCGTCCCGCCTGGAGACCGCACGCCGCCTCGGCGTCTCGGCCTCCGCCGCGAACCCGGACGAACTGGACCGGCCGCAGGGCTGGGACCTGGTCGTCGACGCCACGGGCAACGCGGCGGCGATCCAGGACGGCCTGGACCGGGTGGCCAAGGCGGGCACGTTCCTGCAGTTCGGCGTCGCGGACTACTCGACGCGCGTGACGATCGACCCGTACCGCATCTACAACCAGGAGATCACGATCACGGGCTCCATGGCCGTCCTGCACAGCTTCGAGCGGGCGGCGGAGTTGTTCGCGAACGGGGTGCTGGATCCTGACGTGTTCATCAGCGACCGGATCCCGCTGGAGCGGTATCCGGAGGCTCTGGGGCAGTTCGCTTCCGGGGTGGGGCGGAAGATCGTGGTGGTGCCGTAGAGGGCTCGCCCCCGCCGCCCCTACCCTTCCCGCCCTTGAAAGGGTTCCGCCCCCCTTGGACCCCCGGTTCAGCCGCGCCACAGACGCTGGATGGACCGGGGGCTTCGGGATCAGGTCAAGGCCTCAACGCTTCGTTGAGGTCGTACATGGTCGGCGGCAGCTCCAGGCCGACCACGATGACCGCCTTACTGCGCCCCTCGCGTATCCGATCTCGGTGAATGAGGTCTTTCAGCGTTGCCGCTCCAGGGAGAGGGCCGCAGCGGCGATTGACAGATCGAGATACGAGGAACATTTGGCCTTGATCACATCCAGTGGGACACGCAGCGCGATCTGACCGTTGACCGCTCGACGGCCTCGGGTAACCTTGCTGCTGTTCTGCTGAGTAGTGATCTCGTAGCCGAGGAACCGTGCCGCCTGGGTTCTGGCATGGGTGACCAGCATCTTCTCCTGGGAGAGTTCCAGCTTGAGTTCATCACGGAGGAACTCGGACAGACGCCGTTTGATTTCCTCGGCCTTGGCCTTCGGCCCGGTGAACCCGAGTAAGTGGTCATCGGCGTAACGGACATAGCGCAGCCGCCTAAACTCCGGATCGTTCGGATCAGAGCTCGGCAGACCGTGCATCTGCTGACGCAGTCGCCGGGCCTCAGCCCTGTCACCGCGCCGGCGTGCCCTTGCCAGCACATTGGCCACCATGAGGTATTCCAGGTTGCGAGCCCGGCGTTCCCCTCGGGTGTGTTCCGGAATGAGAACCTTCTCGGCGTACTCGTCCAGCTTGTGCAGGTAGATGTTGGACAGGATCGGGGAATTCACTCCGCCTTGCGGCGCTCCGGAGAGCGTGGCTCCCCATTTCCAGTCCTCCACGTATCCGGCCGTCATCATGTTGCGCACCAGCCGAAGGAAGCGGTTGTCGTGGATTTTCTCGCCGAGTATCGAGAGCAGCACCTCATGGTCCAGGCTTCCGAAGCAGTCGGCGATATCCCCATGATCATCACGGCCCCAGCGTAGCGACATCGCGAACAGCCGAATCGTCACGCCGGTCACGCCCGACCAGGGAACCTCAACAAGATCGTGCTACGAGTTCTCAGTAGGTGAACACGGCCGCTCCCTCAGTGCGCTCGGGAAAACCGTTGGGGGCTACCGCCCCCTCCACCTACGATCCCGAACATGCCCAGACCCCACGGATTCACCTACCAGCAACACGCAAGCGGCACCGTCCACATCACCCACCACGGCCGCCCCGCCACCACCCTCCACGGCCCCCGCGCCGCCCAGTTCCTCGCCGAAGTCGAGACGTCCGACCCGCAGCTGGTCATGGCCCGCTGGACCGGACACTACAAGCACGGCAACGAGCGCACGGCCCGCAATCACCCCCGTAACCGCCGCTGACCCGAACGGTCGCGGGTAAGGGAACGGTAAATCGCTCCCGCTCGTTCACCGGGCATGACAGCTATGACCCCCGGCTCGAACATCCCTCTCTCCGCCGCGCGCGTGACGGTGGACGTCGCCGCACCGGTGCGGCTCGACGTATCGGGCCTGCTGCTCACCGCCGACGGCAAGGTGCGCTCCGACGACGACTTCATCTTCTACAACCAACCCCAGGGCCCGGGTGTGACGTACCGCTCGGGCGGCGGCACCAGCCCCGACGCGATCATCGTCGACACCGCGGCCGTTCCCCCCGGCATCGAGAAGATCGTGGTCACCGCCAGCCCGGACGCCGCCGGCCAGACCTTCCAGGGCATCGAACCGACGGCCACCATCCGCAACGCCGATGACAACAGCGTCCTGGCCACCTTCACTCCCCCTCAGCTCGGCACCGAGACGGCACTGGTGATCGTCGAGGTCTACCTGCGCAACGGCGCGTGGAAGGCCCGCGCGGTGGGCCAGGGCTACGCCAACGGCCTGGCCGGCATCGCCACCGACTTCGGCGTCACGGTCGAGGAACCGGCCCCCGCCCCGGCCGCCGCCCCCGTGGCCCCGCCCCAGCCCACCATGCAGCCCCCGGCCACCCCGCCGGCCCCGCCCATCTCCACGCCCGCGGCTCCGCCCGCACCCCCCGCCCAGCCCGCCGCCCCCGCGCCCGGCGCCGGCAAGATCAACCTCGACAAGGGCCGCGTCAGCCTCCAGAAGAACCAGACGGTCTCCCTGATGAAGGGCGGCCGCCCCCTGCTCTCCCAGGTCAAGATGGGCCTCGGCTGGGAGCCGGCGTACCGCGGCAAGGACATCGACCTGGACGCCTCGGTCATCGCCTACGGCCCGCAGCGCAACCACATCGACAGCTGCTACTTCGGCAAGCTCCAGATCGTGCAGGGCGCGATCCGCCACTCCGGCGACAACCTCACGGGTGAGGGCGGCGGGGACGACGAGGTCATCACCGTCGACCTCGGGCGGCTGCCTCAGGAGGTCACCGGACTGGTCTTCACCGTCAACTCCTTCTCCGGCCAGAAGTTCACCGAGGTAGCCAAGGCCTACTGCCGCCTCCTCGACGCCGCGACCGGCGAGGAACTCGTCCGCTTCGACCTGACCAGCGCCGAGCCGCAGACGGGCGTGATGATGGCCAAGATGATCAGGCAGTTCTCCGGCGAGTGGGAGATGACGGCCATCGGCGACTTCGTGAAGTCCCGCACGGTGCGGGGGATGGTGAAGCCGGCGGCCCAGGCGCTCTAGGCACCAGGCACAGGACAGACACAGGCACAGACAGCAAGCAGCAGGCAGCAGGCAGCAGGCAGCAGGCAGCAGGCAGCAGGCCGTCGTACGACGTCCAGGGCGCCCCCGCCGCAGGGGGCGCCCGGCGCGACCGGAAGCGGAGACACCGTTCCGGTCGCCGCTCTGTTCCCGTCACATCTTCTCGCCGCTCTGTCCCGTCACATCTTCGTCGCCCCCGCCGCCAGATCCCGGAGGAAGTGCCGCGCCCCCAGCAGGAACACAATGATCAGCGGGACGACACTCATCAGCGCTCCGGCCATCACGAGCGCGTAGTCGGAGTTGTACAGGGTGTTGAGGTTCGCCAGGGCGACCTGGAGGGTGACCTTCTCCGGGTTGATCATGACGACCAGCGGCCAGATGTAGTCGTTCCACAGGCCGATGAACGTGAAGATGCCGAGGAAGGCGAGGGCCGGCCGGAACAGCGGCAGCGCGACCTGCCAGTAGAGGCGGAAGAAGCCCGCGCCGTCGATCCGCCCCGCGTCCAACAGCTCGTCCGGCAGCGAGTTCTGGGCGTACTGGCGCATCCAGAAGATGCCGAAGGCGTTCGCCGCCCCCGGGATGACCAGCGCCTTCAGCGAACCGGCCCAGCCGAACTCGGCCATGGTGACGAACTGCGGCACCAACGACAGCTGGGCGGGGATCATGTACGTCACCAGAAGCATGCCGAAGAGGAACTTCTTGCCCGGGAACTCGTACTTGGCGAAGGCAAACGCGGCCAGCGAGTCGAAGAACAGCACCAGCGCGGTGCCGAGCACGGCCACGGCGATCGTGTTCCAGAGGGAGCCGAAGAAGTCGATGGTGTCCAGCACCCGCCCCATGTTGTCCATGAGGTGCGGGCCCGGCACGAGCTTGGGCGGGTAGGCGTAGATGTCCTCGGTGGTGCCGGAGGCCATCACCACCAGCCAGTAGAAGGGGAACAGCGAGATCAGCACCCCGAGCAGCAGCGTCACGCGGACGGCGATCCGGGTGAGTCTGCTGCCGGAGCCGATGGCGAGGCCCGCGCTGCCGGTGGCCCTGTCGTGGTCAGCGGCCATTGCGGGCCCCCCTGCGTCGCAGCAGACCGGCGAGGCCGGGTCGGCGGTCGTCGCGGTCGGAGCCGGAGACCAACCGCCAGTTGATGATCGTGAAGACGGCGGTGATCGCGAAGAGGAGCCAGCCCATCGCTGCCCCATAGCCGAACTGGTGCTCCTTGAAGGCCTTCTGCCAGAGATAGAGCACGATGGTCATGCCCTCCTGGCCCGGTCCGCCCGTCGTTCCGACATCGGTCGACTGGAAGAGCACCTGGGATTCGGTGAAGATCTGCAGGCCGTTGATGGTGGAGGTGACGGCGGCGAAGAGGCCCACCGGCCGCAACTGCGGCAGTACGACCCGGAAGAGGGTCTGCCAGCTGTTCGCGCCGTCGACACGGGCGGCCTCGAAGTGCTCGGTGGGGATGGCCTGGAGGCCCGCCAGGAAGATCAGGGCGTTGTAGCCGACCCACCGCCAGATGATCATGAGGGAGACGGACGACTTGATGCCCCACTCGGAGGACAGCCAGCCGATTCCGTCCATCCCGATCGCCCGCAGCGCCGAGTTGGCGAGGCCCGCCTGGGCGAAGACCGACCCGAAGACGACGGTCATGGCGACCATCGAGGTGACGTTGGGGATGAAGTAGGCCACCCGCATGGCGCCGCTGAAGCGGACCTGCGAGTGCAGCAGGAACGCGAGCACCAGGGCGAGGAACAGCATCGGCACCGTGGACAGGAACCAGATTTCGAAGGTGTTGAGCACCGAGTGCCAGAACACCGAGTCCTTCAGCAGCCAGCCGTACTGCTGGAGGCCGACGAAGCGCATGTCGCCGATGCCGTCCCAGTCCTGGAAGGACAGGTAGAGGGAGTAGAGCACCGGGAAGGTGCCGAAGACGGCGAACAGCACGTAGAACGGGGAGATGGCGAGGAGGGGCGGGATGTGACGTCTGCGTCCGCCCGGGCGGTTGGACGGGGTACGGCGGGCAGCCCGCCGCTCGTCGGCCGTCGGCGCTCCCGCCGGGTCGAGAACCGTGGCCATGTCAGCTCACCCCCACCCGGGACAGCGTGGTCTCGGCGGTGTTCACCGCGTCCCGCCAGGCCCTGTCGGGGTTCTTGCCGAGCATTTCCACGTTGGTCAGCTCCTGGAAGAACGGGGTGTTGGCGGTCTCCTCGTACGGGCTGAAGTAGACGACCGGGGCCTTCTGGGCGGCCGGGCCGAAGACGTCGATGGGCTGCTGGCCGCCGAAGAAGGGGTCGGGCTTGTGCATCGCGGGGTCGGCGTAGGAGGCCGGAGTGGTGGGGAACAGGGACATCTCCTGGTAGCTCCTGAGCTGGTTCGCCGGGCTGAGCAGCCATGTCAGGAAGGCGAAGCCCGCCTCGGGGTCCCGGCAGTAGCGGGTCAGGGTCAGGTACGAGCCGCCGTAGTTGGCCGGGCCGTCCGGCAGGGTGGTCAGTCGCCAGGTCCCGGAGGTCTTCGGCGCGGAGTCCTTCAGGCCGTTGATGGCCCACACGGCCGTGGTCATCGTGGCGACCCGGCCGCCGCTCATGGCCGCGTTGAAGTCGGGTGTCCCGTCCGTGATCCGGGCGCTGAGCTGCTGCTGGAGGAGCTCCACGGAGAGGTCCCAGGCGCGTCGGACATGGCGCTGGTCGCCGATGAAACGGTTCTCCGCGTCCACGAACTGCTTGGGGCTCTGCAGCAGAACCTGCTGGAAGACGTTGCCGATGTTGCTCACCAGGTACGGCTTGCCGGGACCCTTCGCCCGTAGCGTCTTCCCGGCGGCGATGAACTTCTCCCAGGTGGGGACCTCTTCGGCGACGTCCTCCGGTTCATGGGCCAGTCCGGCCTTCCGGAAGAGGTCCCGGCGGTAGTAGAGCGCGGTGGGACCGGCGTCGAGAGGGAAGCCGATCATCCGGCCCGACGGGGTGAAGCAGCTCTTCCACTTCCAGTCGAGGTACTTGCCCCGGACCGATTCCGCGCCGAGCGTCCTGAGGTCCAGGAACTCGTACTCGTCGGGGAAGAACGTGGCGAGGTTGTCGGAGTTGGCGACCGTGATGTCCGGTACGTAGGCGCGCGCGGCGAGGCTGGTGCGCACCTTCGAGTCGATGTCGCCGTCCGGTATCTGCGAGCCCTGCACCTTCAGCCCCGGCACACCGGGGACGCCGCGCTTGGCGGTGGCGAGCAGCTTGTCGCTCAGCGCGCCCTTCCAGTACCAGAGGCTGAGGTGATCGGAGCCCGCGGAGGCCGATCCACCGGCGGCTCCGCAGCCCGACAGGCCGAGCAGGGTGACGCCCGCGCCGCCCAGGGAGGCCCCCAGGAAACGTCTGCGGGACATCGTTCGGTGTTCCATGGGCGCGCACTCACTTTCGGGATGTGCGGATGACAACGATGTCGACCCTTCGTCCCGGGCTCGGCATCGCGCTGTGGGGAGATCGCTGGGGAAATCGCCGGGGAGATCGATGTGGGGAGATTTGGAGTCCGTGAACGTTCACGTGAACGTTGCCGTCGAGTATCGAGGCGTCCGAAAACCAGTGTCAAGGGACGTGCACGCCCTATGTGTTGACGGCCCATGTGGCCCGCCCCTACAGGCTTGGCGCCTCAGGCGGAGGCCCGCACCACCAGCTCGGGAACCACCCAGGCGTCGGCGCCGCTCATCGGCTCCTCCCCCGCCCGCAGCCGCGCCACCTGCTCCACGGCCAGCCGTCCCAGCTGCCGTTTGTCGATGTGCAGGGTGGTGAGGGCCGGGTCGACCAGCTCCCCGAGCGACAGCCCGTCGAAGCCCAGGACGGCCAGATCGCCCGGCACCTTCCGGCCACGGCGCCGGGCGGCACGCATCGCGCCGACCGCGATCAGATCGTTGAAGCCGAACACCGCGGTGATCTCGGGCCGCGCGTCCAGCAGCAGCTCCATGCCCGCCTCGCCGCCCGCCACGCTGTGCTCGGGGCACATGGCGATCCAGCCGTCGTCGACGGGCAGGCCGTGCCGCCGGGCCTCAGCGAGGAAGGCCTGCCGTCTGGGAGCGGGACCGTGCACGCCGTCCAGCATGCCGATACGGCGGTGCCCCGCACGGACCAGATGGGCCAGGCCCTGTGCGAGACCGGCCGCGGCGTCGATGCCGACGGCCGCGAACCGGGTCTGCTGAGGGCCGCGCTCCAGCAGCACCAGCGGTACGCCACCGAGGTGCCGGGCCAGCACGTCATCCGGGTTCTTGAAGTAGCCGACGACCGCGTCCGCCTGGTGGGAGAGCACGTCGAGCGCCTCCCGCTCCCGGGCCTCGTCGGTGCGCGTGTCCCACACGACCACCTGCCAGCCGCGCCGCTCGGCGGCCTCCAGCACCCCGGCGGCCACCTCCGGGAAGAAGGGGTTCATCAGATCCGGGATCACCAGACCCGCGGTCACCGTCCCCTTCCGGACCAGGCCGCGCGCGAACCGGCTCGGCCGGTAGTCCAGCAGCCGCGCCGCCTCAAGGACGCGCTCTTTCGTCCCCGGGTCGATCTCGCCCTTGTCGTTCACCGCGCGGGAGACCGTCTGGCGCGACACTCCGGCCAGTTGGGCGACGTCGTGGATCGTGGCCCGGCGGCGGGGGCCGTCGGTCCGGTCGACACTCGGCTCCTGCTGCTGATCGTCCGCCAACACGCTGTGCACTGTATCCGGCCAGGTGGACGCCAGGGCAGGGCCCGGTACGACGACGGTGGCCCGAGCTCGGCCCGCCGAGGCCGCCCAGCCCGGCACGCCCAAGTCGCGAGCCTCTCGGGTCGAAGCCCGCGAGCCCCGCAGGCCGAGCCCCCGGCCCTCGCAGATCGAGAGCGCCGGACCGCCTAGAACAGCGCGCTGTAGGCGTTCAGCGCCGGCTGCCCACCCAGATGGGCGTAGAGCACGGTGGAGTCCCGGCCGATCTCTCCACGCTGGACCAGGTCGATCATTCCGGCCATCGACTTCCCCTCGTAGACGGGGTCGGTGACCATGCCCTCGGTCCGCGCGGCGAGGCGCATCGCCTCCAGGGTCGCCTCGTCCGGGATGCCGTAGGTGCTGGCGTGATAGCGGTCGTCCAGCTCGACGTCGGCCTCGGTCAACTCACGCTTGACGCCGATGAGTTGGCCTGTGCGGTGAGCGATCCGGGCGATCTGCTCACGCGTGGTGGCAGGCTTGGCCGAGGCGTCGATGCCGAGAACGCGGCGCGGACGCCCGCCGGCCTCCTCAAGGGTCGCGAACCCGGCGACCATGCCCGCCTGGGTGGAGCCGGTCACGGAGCAGACGACGACCGTGTCGAAGAAGACGCCCGACTCCCGCTCCTGCTCGGCGACTTCATACGCCCACCCGGCGAACCCCAGCCCGCCGAGCGGGTGGTCGGAGGCGCCGGCCGGAATGGCGTACGGCTTGCCGCCCGACTCCTCCACCTCCCGCAGCGCCTGCTCCCAGCTCTCCTTGAAGCCGATCCCGAACCCGGCGCGCACCAGGCGTACGTCGGCTCCGGCAAGGCGACTGACGAGGATGTTGCCGACCTTGTCGTAGACGGAGTCGGGCCAGTCCACCCAGCTCTCCTGGACCAGCACGCACTTGAGGCCGGCGCGGGCGGCCACGGCAGCGACCTGGCGGGTGTGGTTGGACTGCACACCGCCGATCGAGACGAGCGTGTCGCAGCCCTGCGCGAGCGCGTCGGCGACCAGGTACTCCAGCTTGCGGGTCTTGTTGCCGCCGTACGCGATCCCGGAGTTGCAGTCCTCGCGCTTGGCCCAGAGCGAGGCGCCGCCGAGGTGGGCGGTCAGGCGCTCAAGGGGGTGGACCGGCGACGGGCCGAAGAGGAGGGGGTAACGCTCGTACGAGGAGAGGGTCGGCGAAGGGGACATGGGGCACCTCCAGGGGCACGGCGTCGATCGGTGTCTGCGTCAGTCGATAGAGGAATCAGTCGGTATCGGCATCAGTCGGCATGGCCATCAGTCGAAGTCGGCCAGGTCGGCGAGGGTGCGCCAGATCTCCGCCGTGACACGCACTGCGGCGTCCGCCTCCCCGGCGGCGCACGCCTCGATCAACCGCTCGTGCAGCCCGGCCGAACGGCAGGTACCGCCCTCGCCGAAGCGCCGGCGCTCCAGGCGGCGGATGAGCGGGGTATAGCGGGCGACGGTGGCGGCGGCCGCGTGGTTGCCGCTCACCCGCACCAGGACGTCGTGCAGTTCGTCGTCCGCCCGCAGGGCGAGGTCCACCTCGCCCGCGGTGACGGCGGCGGCGAAGCGCTCGTTGGCGGCGCGCATGATCTCCACGTCCGCGGCCATCAGCCGGGGCACGGCGACGCGCGTCACGAGCTCGTGCATGGCGCCGACCACTGCGGCGGCGTCCCGTACGTCGGCGGCCACGACCGGGGTCACCCGTGTGTAGCTCTGCGGCTTGCTCTCCAGCAGCCCCTCGTCCACGAGCCGCGAGAACGCCTCCCGCACCGGTGCCCGGGACAGCCCGAGCCGCTCGGCGAGATCGGCATCGCGCACCACCGCGCCAGGCTCGATCTCCCCGGCCACGATGGCGTCCCTGATGGCTTCGTAGGCGCGGTCCCTGAGCAGGGTGCGGCCGACGGGGCGTATGGCCTCCATGAACTGAAATGTTAGATGTCAATTTGGGTCCGGACAAGGGTGTGGCCCGCACCCCCCGTGAAGGTGCGGGCCACGCTCAGGGACTCAGGAACTCAGGCAGCCCACGGCCAATCGGCGTCCCGAGCGCTCTCGAGCAGCGGAACCATCCGGAAGGCCGCGTCCGAGAGCCCTCCGAAGGTGTGCCGGTTCGCCTTGCCCGACGGGCCGTGGCCCGCCCGGTACCCGGCGAGGTTCCACGTGTAGACCGGCACGTCGGCCGGGACCTGCCCGGTCGGGTCGCCGTGATGGCTGGGCGCGTGCTGCTCGTCGGTGACGATCAGCACCCGGTCGTGCTCGCGGTAGTGCCGGCGCACGGCCTCGGTGGTGTTCGTGCCGCCGAGGTCCGCGAAGCGCTCCAGGACCTTCGGCATCGACTCGCCACGGCGGAAGGAGATCTCGCGGCTGTCCGTGCCGAACTGCACGAGGTCCGCGTCCGCCGCCCGCAGCGCGAGCGCCGTGCCGAAGATCGCCGCCGCGTCGGCCCGGTTGAGCTCCGAGCAGTCGGACAGCCGCGACCAGAACATCGAACCCGAACGATCGACGAGCACCAGCGTCCGGCCGGGCAGCGCGGGCACGTTGGCCGGCGAGTGACCGAGCGCCTGCTCCAGCGGGTACGCCCAGCGCAGCGAGGGCGCGTGCGGGTACGCGGCGAGGTACCGGAAGGGGAACTGCCGCGACCGCGCCACCTGAGCCGGGTCGCTGATCCGCGCGGCGACCTGGGCCGCCACCTCGTCCGAGACACCGGCCTGGTCGAAGTTCCGCAGGTTCCGTACGAGCGCCATCGCACCCATCGACGGAATCACTGCCTCCCAGGCTTCCTTGTCCATCGGCCCCTGCAGCCAGCCCGCCAGCGCCTCCCATGTCATCCCGGCCGCCGCGAGCCACTCGGCACCGCCGTCCGACGTGACCACCGCACGCCGTGCCTCGACGGGCAGCGCCATCAGCTCGCGGTGCGCGACCAGGGTGCGGTTCGACGCGGGCGGCAGCGCCGTGTCCGGGTTGTGCCGACGGTCGAGGGCGTACTGGAACAGCTCGCCCTGCCACGGCTTGTCCGGGTCCGGGGCCGCGTGCACCAGGTTGAGGACATCGCCGAAGCGGTAGCCCTTGGACGCGGTGTCGTACTTCAGCAGCGACTTGCCGCTGTAGAGACGCCGTACGGCGTCGGCGACACCGCGCTTGACGGGCTTGGGTGAGCGACCGCTATGCCGTGCGTTCGACGAGCCAGACCTCCTGGTATCGGCGGCTCTGCTTCTGACGCACAGGTTGCACCCTCGGGTTGTTCAGGTGCTGGTAGTTGGGCGTCAGCGCGTGGCAGTTCGGGCACAGCAGACGGACGTCCTGCGGACGGTTCTTCGTGCGGTCTCCCTCGACGTGGTCGACGTGCAAGGGCACGCGGCCCGACACAGGGTTGACCTCGGCCCAGCCGCACTTCTCACAGCGCTGTCCTCTGAGCAGAACCAGGCCTTGGCGCACCCGCCAGTCCGGGCTGCCGTCCTCCCTGGTCCCACTGACCTCGCCCACCTGCCACGCGGCAAGCCATCGCGCGAAGGTGCCCGTTCGTTCGTAGCGGTCCTCGTTGAAGCATGCCCACGAGCAGTACGGCCCGTCGCAGCGGAGGCGACGCTCCGTCGATCCGCACCGGCGGCACGGCGCGGGTTCCCCACGGCGTTCCTCCGCCTCCTGCCGACGGGTCACGTTGGCGCAGGTCCGACCGCAATGGACCGCACCCCTGGTCAGGACCGGCTCTCCGCACCGAGGGCAAACCGGCTTCGGCCTGCGCCGGGCCCCGGCCCGCTGCGCGGCGGTCCCCGCGAGGCTGCACCGGTTGCTGCAGAAGCGCCTGCTCTTCCTCTTCACCGGCATGCCGCAATGCTCACCCAACTTGGACATGCGTGAACCGTATGTCCAGCCCCAAGGGCCGTCCGTCGAATCGAACGGCCCCACTCGCACGAGTGAACCGGTGTTCTAACGCCGCTGCCGCTTCCAGGGCCCCGTGATCGCCAGCATGATCCCCGGCGTCTGAATGTTGGCGTACAGCGTCCGGCCGTCGCACGAGAAGGTGACGCCGGTGAACTCGCTGTACTCCGGCTCCTGGGCGGTGCCGATGTTCAGGTCGTTGCGGGCGATGGGGTAGGTGCGGCCGCTGTCGGTGGCGCCGAAGAGGTGCTGGATGCCCTCGCCGTCCTCGGCGATGACGAGGCCGCCGTACGGGGAGACGGTGATGTTGTCGGGGCCGTCGAAGGCGCCGTCCTTGCTCGGGTCGGGGTTGACGCCGAGGAGGACCTTCAGGGTCAGGGTGCGGCGCTTGGGGTCGTAGAACCAGACCTGTCCGTCGTGCTGCACAGGGCTTTCGTCACGGGCGTACGAGGAGACGATGTAGGTGCCGCCGTCGCCCCACCACATGCCCTCCAGCTTGCGGGCGCGGGTGATCTCGCCGGCGGCGAACTGCTTGCGCACGGGCGTGGTCTTCGCGTCGCGGTCGGGGGCGTCCACCCAGTCGACGCCGTAGACCGTGCCGATCTTCGTGGCGCGGGACAGGTCGTCGACGAACTTGCCGCCGGAGTCGAAGCACTTGGGGGCCTGCAGGACGCCGGCGTCGTCGGCCAGCTTGCGGAACTTGCCGCGGCCGTACTCGAAGCCCTTCGGCGGGGTCCAGCGGAAGAGCAGTCCGTTGGGGTCGGCGGCGTCCTCGGTGAGGTAGGCGTGGCCGCGCTTGGGGTCGATGACGACGGCCTCGTGGTCGTAGCGGCCGAAGAACTTCAGGGGCTTGGGGTTCTTGTTGGCCCGGCGGTCGCTCGGGTCGACCTCGAAGACATAGCCGTGGTCCTTGGTCATGCCGTTGGTGCCGGCTCTGTCGGAGTTCTCCTCGCAGGTGAGCCAGGTGCCCCAGGGGGTGCTGCCGCCCGCGCAGTTGGTGGAGGTACCGGCGATGCCGACCCACTCGGCGACCTGTCCGTCGGGGCGGACCTCGACGACGGTGCAGCCGCCGGACGCGGCCGGGTCGTAGACGAGGCCCTCGGTCAGCGGGACGGGGTACTTCCAGTTGGCGCGCGGGCCCTTCAGCTCGTGGTTGTTGACGAGGAGGGTGGTGCCGCGCGGGCCGTCGAAGGTGGCCGTGCCGTCGTGGTTGGAGGGCGTGAACTCGCCCGACTCCAGCTTCGTCTTCCCGCTGTAGGTGATGACGCGGTACTTGAACCCGGCGGGCAGCGCGAGGATGCCCTTGGGGTCCGGGATCAGCGGTCCGTAGCCGACACCGGCCCCGCCACCGTGAGCGTCCGCGGACTTGTCGCTCGCGATCTCGGTGTCCGTGGACGCGAGCGCGTTCGGTGCGGTGCCGAGGACGCCGGCGCTGCCCGCCAGCGCGACACCGGCCCCGGTGATCGCGGAGTTCCTTGCGAAGTCCCTGCGGGTGAGCGACATGGTGTCTCCTGTGACAGTGGGTGTGCCGTGGAGGGTGGCGGACTTCGAGACGGCGCAACGGTCCCGCCCATGCCTGAACACCGGTTGAACACCAGGCATCCTCAGGGCGCACGCTTCCAAGAAAGAACGCCGGGCGCGTGCAACCCCCTAGGGGCGCGGGCCTGTGCCGAATATGCGGCTCCGCCGCGTGGGCGCGACCAGCCACACTCCACCCGCACCCGCGGAACTAGCTCAACCCCCCTGCTGCGACCGCGCCTTGAAGGCAGCCTTCCGCGCTTCCTTCGCGATCTTCTTGTCCGGATGCAACCGCCCCATCGCCTCCAGCACATCCGCGGTCGCCGGATGATCCACCCGCCAGGCCGCCGCGAAGAACCCGCTGTGCTGCGCGGCCAACCCCTGCACCAGCTCCCTCAGCTCGTCGGAGTTGCCCTCGGCCGCCAGCTGCGCGGCCACCGTGTCGACGGTCAGCCAGAACACCAGGTCCTGCGACGGCGCGGGAACGTCGCCGAACCCCGCCTCGCTCAGCCAGACCCGGGCCAGCCCGCCCAGCTCCGGATCGTCGAGGACCTCCCGCAGCGCCGGCTCGGCCTCCGCGCCCACCAGGGACAGGGCCTGCTGGCAGCGCAGCCGTCGCAGGGGCGCCCCGGTGTCCAGGCCACGCGCCGCGGCCAGCAACTCCCGTGCCGCGGCGAGGGGTTCGGGCCGGGTGGCCAGCCACTGCTCGGTCTCGGCGTGTGCGGCGGCGGGCGGGTAGGTGGCCGTCCCGTCGAGCAGGGCGTCGGCGCCCTTGTCGGCGAGGTCACCGACCGCGGGCGCCTCGAACCCGGCCTCCAGCAGTCGGGCCCGCAGCCCGTACCGGCCGAGCGGGGTCAGCCGCACCATGCCGTAGCGCGACACGTCGGTGTCGTCGACGGCGCCGGACGGATCCTCGGCGGCGGCCTCGGCGTCCGCCATCAGCGCCTCGTCCACCGGCTGGTACTCCACCAGCCCGACCGGCTCCAGCAGCCGGAACTGGTCGTCGAGGCGCATCATCGCGTCGGACACCTGCTCCAGCACGTCGTTCGTGGGCTCGCCCATGTCGCTGGGCACGATCATCGACGCGGCGAGGGCGGGCAGCGGTACGGGCGCGTCGCCCGGGCCGTCCTCACTGACCGTCAGCAGATACAGGTTGCCGAGCACGCCGTCGAGGAACTCCGCCTCGGCCTCCGGGTCCCAGTCCAGCGAGGAGAGGTCGACCTCGCCGCCCCCGTCCATGGCGTCGACCAGGTCGTCGAGGTCGGGCACGCTCGCGTCCGCGAGCACCGTCTCCAGCGCGCCGAGCCAGACGCCGAGCACGTCCTGCGGTGAACCGCCGGTCAGCACGGCCAGGTCGGCGCCGGCCGCGACGGTACCCCCCTCCTCGTCGACGATCTCGACGAGTCCGGTGTCGACGGCCACCCGCCAGGCCTCACTGGCGTACGCGGCGGCGTCGTCCCCGCTCAGCCCGAGGACCTCGGCGGCCGCGGGCAGTTGCTCGTCGACGAGCCCGCCGCCGGCGTCGACCTGGGTGTCGGGCCCGGCCCAGTGGGCCAGCCGCGCGGCCCGGGAGAGCAACGGCGTGGACAGCGCGTCCCGCGCCAGCTCCGCTTCGGGGTGCAGCCGCACCGGCGGCAGGGGGGAGCGGGAGCTGTCTGACATCGGCTGGTTCTCCTAGGGCGCTCTACATGGCCGTATGCATCACGAAGCATCGGGAGGCATCACGACGCATCACCACGCATCCCGACGCAACACGGCTCAGCCGCTACACATCACGGCTCAACCGCTCAGCCTAGACGGATTTCCACCCATGCCGCCCGGTTCATCTCCCCGACAGGGGGCGTACATGGCCGAAACCTTGACAAGTGGCGTGACCAGGCAGGAGATTACGCGCGTAGAAATCTGGCGGACATCTGTTCACTGTATTTTCTACGCGCGTTGCCACCGCCCCACCGGTCGTGACCCCACGTTCCACGCTTCACCTCAGGTTCCACCCTCGTCCCGGCACCCACGTTTGTCCCCGGAGGGATCCCGTTGCCGAGCAAGAAGTCCGCGCGTCTCGCCGCGCTCACCGTCGCCGCCGTCTGTTCCGCGGCGTCCACCATCGCGCTGACCGCGCCCGCGCACGCCGACTCCGTGCGCATCCATGACATTCAGGGCAGCACCCGAATATCCCCGTACGCCGGCAAGCAGGTCGCGGATGTGGCCGGAATCGTCACCGGCGTGCGCACCTACGGCTCGTCCAGAGGCTTCTGGATCCAGGATCCGCAGGCGGACGCCGACCCGGCCACCAGCGAGGCCATCTTCGTCTACACCAACTCCACGCCGACGGGCGTCGCCGTCGGCGACGCGGTCACGGTGTCGGGCACGATCCAGGAGTACGTCCCGGGCGGCGCCGCCACCGGCAACCAGTCGATCACCGAGATCACCAAGCCGACGTTCACCGTCGTCTCCAGCGGCAACGCCGTTCCGGCCGCCGTGGTCATCTCCGCGAAGTCCGTGCCGGCCACGTACGCCCCCGCCGGCGACACCGCCGCGAACGGCTCGGTCAACGGCCTGACACTCAAGCCCTCGGCGTACGCCCTGGACTACTACGAGTCCCTGGAGCACATGAACGTCCGGGTCGCCGACACCCGGGTGGTCACCGGCACCGACTCCTTCAACGAGCTGTGGGTCACGGTGAAGCCGCGCGAGCACGCGAGCCGCCGTGGCGGTACGGTCTACGGCTCCTACGAGTCGCAGAACACCGGCCGCCTGCAGATCCAGTCGCTCGGCGCGGCCGCCGACTTCCCCAAGGCGAACGTCGGCGACACGCTCGCCGGCGCCACCACGGGTCCGCTGGACTACACCCAGTTCGGCGGCTACACCCTGGTCGCGAGCGAGCTGGGCACGCTCAAGAGCGGTGGCCTGAAGCGGGAGACGACGCGGAAGCAGGGGCGCGGCGAGCTGGCGGTCGCGACGTACAACGTCGAGAACCTCGACCCGTCCGACGCCACCTTCGCCGAGCACGCGTCCGCGATCGTGAACAACCTCCAGTCGCCCGACGTCGTGTCCCTGGAGGAGATCCAGGACAACAACGGCGCGAAGAACGACGGTACGGTCGCCGCCGACCAGACGATGCAGAAGCTGGTCGACGCGATCGTCGCCGCGGGCGGCCCGGCGTACGACTGGCGCTCCATCGACCCGGTCGACAAGGCCGACGGCGGCGAGCCGGGCGGCAACATCCGTCAGGTCTTCCTGTTCAACCCGGAGCGGGTCTCCTTCACGGACCGCGCGGGCGGCGACGCCACGACCGCTGTCGGCGTGACCAAGGTGCAGGGCAAGGCGGCGCTGACGGTCTCCCCCGGCCGGATCGACCCGGCCAACGCGGCCTGGACGAACAGCCGCAAGCCGCTGGCCGGTGAGTTCGTCTTCCGCGGCCGTACGGTCTTCGTGATCGCCAACCACTTCGCCTCCAAGGGCGGCGACCAGGCGCTGCACGCGCAGTACCAGCCGCCGGTCCGCAGCTCGGAGACGCAGCGCCACCTCCAGGCGACCGCGGTGAACGCCTTCGTCAAGGACATCCTGGCCACCCAGAAGAACGCGGACGTCGTCACGCTCGGAGACATCAACGACTTCGAGTTCTCCGGCACCGCCGAGCGGCTGGAGGACGGCGGCGCGCTGTGGTCGGCGATCAAGTCGCTGCCGAAGAGCGAGCGTTACTCGTACGTCTACCAGGGCAACGCCCAGACGCTGGACCAGATCCTGATCAGCCCGTCGATCCAGCGCTCCTGCGACTTCGAGTACGACAGCGTGCACATCAACTCGGAGTTCAACGACCAGATCAGCGACCACGACCCGCAGATCCTGCGGTTCCGCCCGTAGCTCTCGCCTGGTCTCAGGGCTGGCTGAACACCCCGTTCAGCCAGCCCTTCCACGTCTCCTCGTCCGCCTTGGCGTCGGCGCCCGGCGCGAAGTCGTGCACGGACATGCCGACCATGTAGCCCCAGTGGTTGCGGCCGAAGAAGCGGATCAGCGCGTCGTCCGTGCGCAGACCGAGGAAGTAGGGGTTCCGGAAGTCGACGACGGCGTCGAAGGCCTGGCCCTCCGGGCCGCTCACCCGCACCCGCGCGCCTTCCGCCGTGTCGTCGGTGAGCCCGAGCGCACGGCCCACGGTGACGAACGCGTCGGACGCCTTGGACGCCTCGGGCCCGTCGAAGGTGGCGAAGGCGGTGAGCGGACGGCCCCGGAAGCGGGTGAGGTACTCGCGCAGGGTGTGCAGGTAGAACTCGGTGTGCCGGTTGGCTCCGTCGTACTGGTTGTCCCAGTCGTCGACGAAGATGCCGCTGTGCACGTACCGCACCCAGGCGCGGCGGCCCTCGTCGCGCGGCTCGACGGTGTAGTCGAGCTGGTTGAGGGTCTGCTCGGAGATGCCCTCGACGTCCTCGACGCGGTTGGTGTAGTGGTGCGGCGGGTCCCAGACGGTGACCTTCGATCCGAAGGGGCCCTTGCCGCCCTCACGGGGCTCGGGTGCCTCCATCGGCCACAGCCAGCCGCCGGTACCGGCGGTCACCGCCTGCCACACCTCCTCGGGCGTGGCATCGACCTCGAACTCGCGGGCGATCTCGAATTCCTTGGACATGGTGGGCTCCTGAGTATTACTCGTCCGGTTCTGGGGTGGGCTGGTCATCGACCGTGGGCTTGAGCGTGGGCTTGAGCGTGGGCTTGAGCGTGGGATGTACGGCCACGACGATCCGGTGATCCCGGCCGCCCTCGGCGCCGGGCGCGTCGTACTTGCGGATCAGCGCGCTCACGCCGGCCGTCAACTCCTGGATGAAGGCGGCCCGTTCGGCGGCCGAGGCGAAGCGGACCTCGCCGTCCAGCGCGTAGGTCGCCAGCCGCTTGTTGGCCTTCGTCGCGCCGGTGATCAGCGAGCCGACGTCCCGGACGAGCCGGGCGCCGAGCGCGAGCAGCCAGCGGGCGGAGAGCTGGTCGCGGAAGCGGTCCGGGTCCGGCTGCACGGAGGCGAGCGCGAGCGGCGAGATCACGTACGACGCTGCGGTCGCCCGCATCAGCCGCTCGGTGACGTTCCCCTTGCGGCGCTCGCCGGCCAGCTCGACCAGTCCGTGCCGCTCCAGCGCCTTGAGGTGGTAGTTCACCTTCTGCCGGGGCAGGCCGACCCGGCCGGCCAGCATGGCGGCCGACGCGGGGCCGGCCGCCAGCTCGGCGAGCAGCCGGGCCCTTATGGGGTCCAGGGAGACGGCTGCGGCCTCGGGGTCCTCGATCACGGTGACGTCCAGCATGCGTCCACCGTTTCACCGAAAACTTTTTTTGTCCAGACGATTCGAGTCTTCGGAGCGTGGTTCGAGTTTTGGAGCGTCGGAGGCGAGGCGGTGCCCGTGCCGTTGGTTCAGCTGGGGACGAGGCCCAGAGCGTGGTCGTACCGACTGACCGTGCTGCCCTTCAGCCCCGGCCAGGTCTGCACGCGGTGCCACAGCTCCGTCGCCGAGCCGATGCCGTCGCCCGGGGCGGCGAGGGCCTCGATATGGGCCTGGGCGCTCTCCCACTCGGCGTAGTTGAGGACGCGGGTGCCGTCGGTGCTCCGGTGGAAGTGGGCGGCGATGCCGCCGGCGTTGGGGTTCGGTTCGGCCTCCAGCGCTTCGACGACGGCGTCGACCCAGGCGCGCTGCCGGTCGGCATCGGGGCCCTCGAACTCGATGTCGACGATCACGATGCAGCCGGGGACGCGTGTGTCGTCCGGCCGGCTGAGGCTCCGGTAGTGGCGGTACCGGCCGAGCCGCAGGCGCTCGATGCCCGGTACGGCGGTGTCGATCTCGTCGACGCGCTCCTGCCGGTGCGTCTTGGTGAACGCCTCGAAGGCCGCCTCGCTCCTCCACTGCGAGTAGTGCAGGAGGGTGGAGGCGTCGTGGCCGGTGTAGACGTGGTAGCCGAGGAGGCTGTCGGCGGGCCAGGGGCGGCGCTGCCAGGTTGTGGCGATCGCGTCGACGGTCTGGCGCTGCCGCAAAGGGGTGCCCACGCGCCAGGTGCTGAAGAAAGGGGCGCCGATCTCGGGATGGGCGAGGTCGGGGTGGGTGTGGGTGCGACGGGTCATGGAGGCCTCCGGGAATCGGTGGTCGATGGGTACGTCGATCACCTTTCGACCTCAACCGAACTTGAGGTCAAGTGGTCCCTGGAGGGTGGGGGTTCGCCAGGCGCGGAATTACACGGCGAGACGGCGGGACGGCGTGGGACCGGTGACCGGTCCCACGCCGTCCTGCCCGTGTGCGTCGTTGTCCGGCTCGTTGTCCGGCTCGGCGTCCGGTGTCTCAGCGGTGCCCGTGGCGTCGTCGCCGCAGCATCCCGGCCGCGACCACCGCTCCCACCGCCGCCCCGGCGATCAGCACCGGCGTCGGGTGCCGTAGGCCGGCCTGGACGACGGTGCGGACGGGGCCCGGCATGGCGCCCTCCGCGGCGTGACCCGCGCGCGTCGCCTTGTCCTGGACGGTGTGTCCGGTCCGGGTCGCCCGGTCCTGCACGGCGTGGCCCGCATGCGTCGCCCGGTCCTGGACGGCGTGCCCGGCCTGTGTCGCCCGGTCCTGCACCACATGGCCCGCATGCGTCGCCCGATCTTGAACGGCGTGCCCGGCCTGCGTCGCCCGGTCGTGCACCACATGCCCGGCCTGACCCACGCTGCTCCGCAGTTGCACGGTCATGGCACCGGCCTTGTCCATGAGGTCAGCGGTGCGGGTCATGGCTCGGCCCTTCACATCCGCCTTCCCCGCGAGGTCCGCCGCGGTGTCGCCGGGTCCGCTCCGCGTCTCCTCGACCTGCCGCCGCAGCTCGTCGGGCCCCTTGGCTCCGCCGCCTTTCGCGGCACGGCCCTTGGCCCTCTCGCCGCCCGGCTCCCCCGCGGTCCCTTCCGCCCCCGTCCTCCTGTCCGTCATCGATGTGCCCTTCCTGTGCCTCGGGTGTTCTCGCCTGTTCTCGTTCGCTCCCCGGTCAGGCGCACGCCTGCTCCCGGTTCGAAACACCGGGTACCCGGACCGGCCCCCGCTATCCCCGCCGTCCGCCTTCGCCCGGCCCGCGCTCGCCCAGCCGGGCAAGCTGGGCCTGGAACCAGTCGAGGCGGGCCTGCAACAGCGCGGCCTCTGCGGCGAGTTCGGGGACCCCGAGATCGTCGGCCGGACCGAGGCCGGCCATCGCCACGGACGCCCCCCGGCCGGCCACCACCCGCAGCCGCTCCCCCGCCAGCCGGGCGAACCCCGCGAGCGAGACGGACGTACGGCCATGCAGGCAGCCCGCGCAGGAGGGGGCGAGCGCCCGCCAGCCGGAGCGGCCCCAGCCTGCGTCCGCCAGGGCGGCGGCGACCGTACCGCAGGCGCACGCTCCGACCGTGGCGGTGCGCACCCGCTGACGGGCGTAGCGGAAGCCGCGCTCGAAGCGGATGTACCGGCCCAGCACGGTGACTTCGAGCAGGACGGCAGCCCGGTGCTCGGCCGTGCACAGCAGCGCCTCGGCCGTCGTACGGTCGTGCACGCAGTGGAAGCCGCAGTCGCAGCGGCGGCTCGGCGCACGGTGTCGCAGGCCGTAGACGCAGGACGCGTCGGCCAGGACTCCGTACGGCAGCGCGCCGCCCAGCGACACACCGGTGAACCCGGCCCGGGTGCCGTCCTGGGACAGCATCGGGTGGGCGATCTTGTATCCGGTCGGCGGCTCCGTCGGGCGTTCCTCCGGAAGCCGCAGCCTCATCGGGCGGCCGGGACCTCTTCGGGGGCCTTCAGTTCCTCGGCCGCGTCGGGGAGTTCGAGCTCTTCGTCGTGGGCCTGCGGCTGCTCCTCCGCGACTCCGGTGGCCAGTGCCTTTCCGAGCTTCATGACGCCTCCATGGGCCGATGGCGGTGACCGTCCTGGCCATGGTGGCCCATGGCGGGCGAATTGGGCAGAGGGCCCGGCGGACCTCGTCGCAGCAATGCTTACGCATACCTCGTAGCAGAATTAAGTGGAGCTTCACTGTCGGTCTGCCGAGACTCGTTCCATGACGACACCCGCTTCCGGCGCCCCGCCGTTCGGCCGCGCCCTGTGCGCGATGATCACTCCCTTCTCCGCGGACGGCGGGCTCGATCTCGACGGGGCCCAGCGGCTCGCCGACCGTCTGGTCTCCCAGGGCTGCGACGGCCTGGTGCTCTCCGGTACGACGGGCGAGTCACCGACCACGAGCGATGCCGAGAAGGCGACCCTCGTCGCGGCGGTGCGGGAGGCGGTGGGCGACCGGGCGTCGATCGTGACCGGGATCGGCACCTTCGACACACGGCACACGGTGGAGCTCGCGCTGGAGGCCGAAAAGGCGGGCGCGGACGGCGTGTTGGTGGTCAGCCCGTACTACAGCAGGCCTCCGCAGGACGCGCTGGAGGAGCACTTCCGGACCGTCGCGGACGCGTCGGGACTGCCGGTCGCGCTGTACGACATCCCGGGCCGCACCGGCACCCGTATCGAGCCGGAGACGCTGATCCGGCTCGCCGAGCACCCCCGGATCGTCGCGGTCAAGGACTGTTCCTACGACTTCCTCGGCGCCCAAAAGGTCATCGGGCGCACCGGGTTGGCTTACTACGCGGGCTGCGACGAGCACAATCTCGCGCTGTACGCGGTGGGCGGCGCCGGCTACATCAGCACGGTCGCGAACGTCGTACCGGACCGGCTCCGCGCGGTCCTCGACGCGTTCGAGGCGGGCGACACCCCCGTGTCCGCCCGCCTCCAACAACGTGCCACGCCGCTCATCGAGTTGATGATGGCGGCGGGCCTGCCCGGCACGGTCACCGCGAAGGCGCTGCTCAATGAGCTCGGCCTGCCCGCGGGCCCGGTCCGCGCCCCGCTGCGGCCCGCCGACCGGGATGCGGTCGACGGGCTGCTGGCGGCGTACGAGGAGTTCGTCACCGACTGATCAGCGCTCGGCGAAGACGGGCTCCCAGCGCCCGGCGTCCCCGTCATTGCCCATGCGGAAGCCGCTGAGGGGGACGGTCTTGTCGCTGCCGAGGGTGACCAGCACGAGCCGTTGGTGGAACTCGTTCTTGCCGTTCGGCGCCATGTCCCAGGCGATCAGCTTCGTGTCGCCGACCCAGGCGAGCAGCTGCTGCCCGCGCACCTCGGTCTTCTTGCCGGTGCGGGCGTCGAAGACCCAGGAGGACGTCTTCCACTTCTTGCCCGCGAAGGAACCGGCGACGAACTTGCCGCTGGGCGACTGCCCCGCGTCGACGAACCAGTCCAGGTACTTCTGGTCCTCCGGTACGGCGACCTCGGCGCCCGTGAGGTCGTAGAACTGCTTGCCGATGTCGCCCATGGGGTTCCCGGCCCAGACGTGCCTGCCGTCGGGGCTGAGCGCGAAGTCCTGGCGGGCGTTGAGGAAGCCGCCCATGGGGTCGTTGGAGTCGTTGTCGAGCTTCACCTCGCTCCAGGAGCCCTTGCCGGAGACCACGTCGAGGACGTAGAAGCCGGTGCGGCTCGACGGCTGCTTCTGGTCCCAGCCGTCGGACCCCTCCATCTTGATCAGCTCGTCGGGGTTCTCGCCGTAGGTCGTCGCGACCAGCTTGAGTCCGTCGCGCGAGAACGAGACTCCGGCGACCTTGTGGTCGACCAGGATCCACCGGTCGATCTTGCCGGTGTCCAGATCGAGCAGGCCGATCCGCGAGGTGGGCAGGTTCCGCTCCAGCACGGCGGCGATCTTAAGGCCCGGGGCGACGGCGACGTAGGACCACTTGGTGGTCTTCACGTACCGGCCCGTCTTGTGGTCCGGCAGCCAGTAGTCGCGAACGCGTTCGGCCGAGTCGTCGGAGTGCTTGACGACCTTGGGTACGTAGTACGCGGCCAGCACCGTGCTCCCGGCGGAGATCAGCTCGCGCGGCGGCGACTGGTCCGGATGCGCCGTGACGTCGCTCTTCTGTACGACGTCCGCGGGCCGCACGTCGTTCTTCCCGGAGTCCAGCAGCGGCACCGCCACCGCGACACCGACCACGGCGACGGTGGCCGCGGCGACGGAGGCGAGCCGACGGGCCCGTCGGCGACGGCGGACCGCCAGCACCCGGTCGGCGAACCCGGGCCTCGCCGACGTCTGTTCGCCGGCCAGCTCCCGCAGGGAGTCCCGTACGAGTTCCTCGACGTTCACGGACGCACCTCCACGGGCGAGAAGTCACGGGACGGCCGAGTCTCGGCGTCGGCCGGGCCCAGGGCGGCCAACTCGGGCGCGAGGGCGCGCAGCCGGGCGAGCGAGCGGTGGGTGGTGGACCGTACGGTGCCGACAGAGCAGCCGAGGATGCGGGCCACGTCGGCCTCCGGCAGGTCCTCGAAGTAGCGCAGCACCAGCACGGTGCGCTGCCGGTCGGTCAGCCGGGCCAGCGCGCCGCGCATCAGCAGCCGTAGCTCGGCGGCGGGGGCGGCGTCCGGGTCCGCGCCGGTCTCGGGCGGCTCGGCGACGGTCAGCTCGCGGCCGGGCCACTTCAGCCGCCAGCGGCTGATCTGCTGCCGGTACAGGATCTGGCGCACGTAGGCCTCCGGCTCGTCGATGCGGCGCCAGCGGCCGGCCGCCTTGATCAGCGCGTTCTGCAGGAGGTCCTCCGCGGCGTGCCGATCGCCGCCGGTCAGCAGCACCGCCGTCTTCAGCAGCGTGGACGACCGGTTCGCCACGAACTCCCTGAAGCTCTCCTGCGCTTGGGCATCCATCGTCACCTTCTCTTCCCCCGGGCGGACCCGGTGCCCGCCTCTCCTACCCCTTGTGACGCGTGCGGCGTGCTGCCGCTATGCCGACGCACAGAAAAGAAATCCGCGCATACGGCGGGGCCCGTACCGCCCCTTTGTGCGGTACGGGCCCCGGCCCGGCTCACAGCGCGCTGTGCGCGATCAGCCCCACTTGTACCCGTCACCGAAGAGCAGGAAGTGCTCCAGCACATCTTCCATCGGGTCGTCGACCTGCCCCACGTTGACCAGCCCGATGCGGGGGCCGTTGTGCGAGCCCGTGTTGGTCTCGTCGGCGTGCGCGGCCCCGGCCGGCAGCCAGCACGCCGCCCCCGCGGCCAGCACCCCGACCACCAGGCGCAGCACGGTCCTGGTCCGCTCGCTCGTGTTCACTCGACCCGTCATCAGCCTTCGGCCCTCGTTTCGTCGGTTCGGCAGGTGATCGGAAACTGCGTCCACCCGTTCATCTGCCTGGACCGCCCGGAGGTCACGACGAGTAACCCGTACGTGAGCGCGGTGCCGTGGGACTGACGGCGTGGTCAGGCCCTCTGGCCGTCGTCGGCCTCTCTGTGCATACCCGTGCACAGCGCCCAGACGATGAAGATGTTGACGGCGACCAGCGTCAGGGCCCACAGGGGGTAGTACGGCACCCACAGGAAGTTGGCGAGCGCGCCCAGCCCGGCCACGAACACGCCGAAGAAGCGCCCCCACAGCGCTCCGTTGAGCACGGCGCACCCTGCAAAGACGAGAAGGATTCCCAGAATGAGGTGGACCCAGCCCCAGCCCGTCAGGCTGAACTCGAACACGTAGTGACGTGTCGCGACGAAAAGGTCGTCCTTGGCAAGGGCCGCGATCCCCTCGAGTATCGCCATTGCTCCACCGAAGATCATCAGCACTGCCGCGAAGACGGTGGTACCGGACGTGGGCCCATGCCAGGGGTGCGGGCCGGCGTTGACCGATGTGGGTTGGGGGGCCTCACGGGCCATGTCGGCCTCCTCGGGTCGCGGAGCCATTCGGTCAGCCGAGCATCCTGGGCTGACTCGCCCCCCTGATTTCAGCGTGGCACGACGCCACTGCCTCGGCATTCCGACGCCGGCCACCAACAACCGAAGCCCACGGCATCTGAGCTGGTCAGAGCCGTGGGCTTCGTGTGTCCCGCCGGTCAGCGGAAAGGCCGATCAGTAGATCGGCGTCAGGTCAGGACGTTGATCGACCAGGCAGCCGCAGGTCCCGGCCGCCCATGATCAGTTGTGGCTGTGCAGGATGTCGTTCAGGCCGCCCCAGACCGCGTTGTTCGGGCGGGCCTCGACGGTGCCGGTGACCGAGTTGCGGCGGAAGAGGATGTTGGAGGCGCCGGAGAGCTCGCGGGCCTTGACGATCTGGCCGTCGGGCATGGTGACGCGGGTGCCCGCGGTGACGTACAGGCCGGCCTCGACGACGCACTCGTCGCCGAGCGCGATGCCGACGCCCGCCTCGGCGCCGACCAGGCAACGCTCGCCGATGGTGATGATCACGTTGCCGCCGCCGGACAGCGTGCCCATCGTGGATGCGCCGCCGCCGATGTCGGAGCCGTCGCCGACGACGACGCCCGCAGAGATACGGCCCTCGACCATGGAGGTGCCGAGAGTGCCGGCGTTGAAGTTGACGAAGCCTTCGTGCATGACGGTGGTGCCCGCGGCGAGGTGGGCGCCCAGGCGGACCCGGTCGGCGTCAGCGATGCGGACGCCCTTCGGGGCGACGTAGTCGGTCATGCGCGGGAACTTGTCGATCGAGGTCACCTGGAGGTGCAGACCCTCGGCGCGGGCGTTCAGCCGGACCTTCTCGACGTCGTCGACGGCGACCGGGCCGAGGGAGGTCCAGGCGACGTTGGCGAGGAAGCCGAACTGGCCCTCCAGGCTCAGGCCGTGCGGCTGGACCAGGCGGTGGGAGAGCAGGTGCAGGCGCAGGTAGACGTCGTGGGCGTCGATCGGCTTGTCGTCGATCGAGGCGATGACCGTGCGGACCGCGACGACCTCGACGCCCCGGCGGGCGTCCGGACCGATCGCCTTGGCGGCGCCTTCGCCGAGCAGCTCCACGGCGCGGTCGGCGGACAGCCGCTCGCTGCCGGAGGGGCCAGGCTCGGCGACGAGCTCGGGCGCGGGGAACCAGGTGTCGAGAACGGTGCCGTCGGCGGCGATCGTGGCGAGGCCGGCGGCCACGGCGCCGGTGGTGCGGGGAGCAGTCGTGTCGGTCATGAGGGCAACCTAACCGGCGGGGGGCCGCGCGGGCCAACCGGTGGCGGGGGCGTCTCAGGGTGCGGGCCGTCGGCGGCCTTCCCGTCACGGAATCACGCGGCGCAGCACGTCGCGCGCGTACTCCTCGTCGTACGGCGCCTCCGTGAGCAGCACCTGAAGACAGATCCCGTCCAGCAACGCCACCAGCGCCCGCGCCGTGACCGCGTCCGTACGGCGGGAGAGCCGGTCGGCGAGATCGCGCGCCCACTCGTCGGCGACGGGGCGCAGGGCGGGGCGGCGCAGGGCGGCGAGGTAGAGCTCGCACTCCAACTCCACGCCCGTGCGGTCCCCGGCGAGCCACTCGCCCATCAAGCCCGCGAGCTCGGTGGCCAGGTCGGTCTCCGGGTCCTCAAGGCCGCCGCGCGAGACGACCACCTTGGCGAAGCCCTCGTTGGCCTGGCGCAGGGCGGCGACCAGCAGATCGTCGAGGGTCTTGAAGTGGTACGTCGTGGAGCCGAGCGGCACGTCCGCCTCGGCGGCGACGGCGCGGTGGCTCAGCCCCGCGATGCCCTTCTCCCCTACGACCCGGATCGCCGCGTCGATGATCCGCTGACGTCGCTCGGGGTCGTAGCGCCGGGCCATCAGTGCGCGCCTCCCAGGTTGAGCACCACCACGCCGACGATGATCAGCGCGATGCCCGCGGCCTTGGCGACCGTCATGCCCTCCCCCAGGAACAGGATCCCGATGGTGGCGATCGCCGCGGTGCCGACCCCGGCCCAGATCGCGTAGGCCGTGCCCACGGCGACGGTCCTCAGCGTCTGGGCCAGCAAGGCGAAGGAGACGACGTATCCGAGAGCGGTCAGCAGCGACGGCCACATCCGGCTGAAGCCGTCGCTGTACTTCATGGCGGTTGTGGCGGCCACCTCGGCCGCTATGGCTCCGGCGAGCAGCAGGTATCCCATGTGTACAAGCGTACACAACGTTGCGTACGACCGTACACAAAGCGGCGCCGGGCCGGTTCGGTTCAGCAGGTGCGGCGGCGGTATCCGCCCTCCCCCGCCGGTGCGACGTCCAGGTCGCGCAGGACCACCGACAGCCGGTCGCCCCAGTCGGCGCAGGCCGCCTTGAGGCCGTCCGCGCGGTACTCGATGACGAAGACCCGGTCGTCATAGGCGTCCGCGTAGGCGCCGCACTCGTCGTACTGTCCGCACTCCTCGGCGACCGCGAAGTCGAAGCCGAGGCGGCGTCCCTGCTGGGCCAGGTCGGCGGCGTTCTTCTGGCCGATCGCCAGACCGGCGGCGTGCGCCCGCGTGGCGAGCAGCTCGCCGAAGGCCAGGTTGTCGTCGGCGGTCAGGAGCCCCTCGGACCGCTCGTTGGAGTCGAGGTTGTCGGCCTCGACCGCCTGGAATCCGGACTCGGCGCAGGAGTCGATCCACTTCCCCACGATCCCGGCGAGCCGTTCGCGCTTGGCGTCCGTCGAGATGTCCAAGAGCGCCTCGTCCCAGTCCTGGTCGACGACGGGCGTGCCGTCGGCGTCACGGAGCAGCAGGTCGGGATGGCGGTCCTCCCACCAGCCCTCGGCATCCGGCTGGGCCTGGAAGGCGTTGACGTAGCAGATGCTGTACACGCCCGGCGCCGGTTCGGCGGTGCGGTCGCGGGAGACGGCGCGCACACCGGCGGGCGGCGGGTAGGACCCGCCGATCTGGTAGTCGAAGGCGACCCCCGGCTCGGGCAGTTCCACCCCCTGGGGGTCGTCCCCCTCGCTCTCGGACGACGTCGTACATCCGCCCGCGGCCACGGCGAGCACACCGCACAGCGCCGTGGCCATGAGGGTTCGGCGGAGGGATTGAGGGACGCGGTGGACCATGATCCGAGGGCTCCTGACGGTGCGTGATCTTCGGTGCTGCCCGGCCATGATGCCCTGCTCCGCGCACCCCGCCGGCGAAGTGCCGTGCAGAGCCCCGACCTTCACAGGGCGCCGGCCCGTTGATGTGGATACGGCTGTTTCCAAAGGGCTGCTCCGGGACCACTGGTTCCACTACTGTTGTTCACCGTTCACATACCGGGCCTTCGCAGCCGCGGTCGTCGCCCCATGACGCCGCTGGGGGGAACAGCGCATGCCAGAAAACAAGTCCCGGCCGCCCCAGGACCAACCTTGGGAGAACGGCTGGGCCCCGGACACCTCCCGGGCACCGGGGACGCGCCGTCTGTGGCTGGCGGGCGGGATGGCGGTGGCGACGATCGTCGCCTGTGCCACCGCGATCGCCGTATCGGAAAGGGCATCTGACGACCGGTCGTCCTCGGCGTCGCCCTCTGCCGAGGACACTTCGGCCCCCGGCCTGATCTCCTTCGCCACCCCGTCGGGGACGACTCCCCCGAAGGGCAAGAGCGGCCTGTCGACAGTGCGCCCGGGGACCAGGGCGCCCGGCCAACAGCACGCCGGCACACCGAAACCCGCGCCGAAGCCGTCCAAGTCGCCGTCCCACGAGGGCAGTTCACCGACGGCCGCTCCGAAGCCCCCGGCCACCACCTGGCGATCCGTCCGTTCGGTCAACTACCCGGA
Source organism: Streptomyces sp. cf386 (assembly GCF_900103585.1). Classification (GTDB taxonomy): domain Bacteria; phylum Actinomycetota; class Actinomycetes; order Streptomycetales; family Streptomycetaceae; genus Streptomyces. The sequence continues at coordinate 336,659 of NZ_FNHV01000007.1, read as the reverse complement.
CCGTTACTGGCATGTGAGCGACGGCTACGTGAAGCTGGACCCGGTCCGCGGCTCGGAGTCCCGCGAGGACTCGACCTTCAAGCAGGTCAAGGGCCTGGCGAACAGCTCCTGTTCCTCCTTCGCCACGCACGACGGCACGTACCTGCGCCACCGCAACTTCGTCCTGCGCGCCGAACGCAACGACGGCTCGGCCCTCTTCGCCCAAGACGCCACCTTCTGTTCCCGCGGCTCCTCGTTCCACTCCGGCGCCGCCATGCTGGAGTCGGTGAACTACCCGGGCTACTTCCTGCGCCACCGCAACTTCGTGATCCGCCTCGAACGCTTCGAGTACGGCTCCCAGTACCAGGCCGACTCGGCGTTCCGGCTGGTCGGCGGACTGGCCTGAGCACACGAAAGCGGCGGCCCCTGCCGGGTGCCGCCGCTTTTCGTGTGCTCAGGTGATCTCAGACGTTGAACCCGAGCGCCCGAAGCTGCTCGCGGCCGTCGTCCGTGATCTTGTCCGGGCCCCACGGCGGCATCCAGACCCAGTTGATGCGCAGCTCGCTGACGAGGCCGTCCGTGGCGGACTTGGCCTGGTCCTCGATGACGTCCGTCAGGGGGCAGGCCGCCGAGGTCAGGGTCATGTCGAGCGTCGCGATGTTCGCGTCGTCGATGTGGATCCCGTAGATCAGACCGAGGTTGACGACGTCGATACCCAGCTCGGGGTCGACGACGTCGTACAGCGCCTCACGGACCTCTTCCTCCGAGGCCGGCTTCATCTCAACGGTCTCGCTCATGCCGTCTTCCTTTCGGCGTCGGCTCCGCCCAGGGCCTGGGCCGTCGCGTCCTTCCACGCCATCCAGCTGAGGAGGGCGCACTTGACCCGGGCCGGGTACTTGGAGACGCCGGCGAACGCGACCGCGTCCTCCAGCACCTCCTCCATCGCGTCGTCGGGCTCGATCTTCCCCTTGGACTGCATCAGCTCCAGGAAGGTCTCCTGGATCTTCTGCGCGTCGGAGAGGTCCTTGCCGACGAGGAGGTCGTTCAGTACGGACGCGCTCGCCTGGCTGATGGAACAGCCCTGGCCCTCGTACGAGACGTCCTCGATCGTCGTGCCGTCGTACTTCACACGGAGGGTGATCTCGTCGCCGCACGTCGGGTTCACGTGGTGCACCTCGGCGTCGCCATCCCGCAAGCCCCGCCCGTGCGGGTGCTTGTAGTGGTCCAGGATGACTTCCTGGTACATCGAATCCAGCTTCATGCGATCGCTCGTCCCGTCAGCCGAAGAAGTTCCGGACGTGCTCCAGGCCGTCCACCAGAGCATCGATCTCGGCCGGCGTGGAGTACAGATAGAACGACGCTCGCGTGGTCGCAGGAATTCCGTACCGCAGGCACACGGGGCGGGCGCAGTGGTGGCCCACCCGGACCGCGATGCCCTGCTCGTCGAGGACCTGGCCCACATCGTGCGGGTGGATGTCGCCGAGCGTGAAGGAGATCGCGGCGCCGCGGTCCTCGGCCGTGGTCGGGCCGATGATCCGCAGGTCGGGGACCTCCGCCAGGCGCTTCACCGCGTACTCGGTGAGCGCGTGCTCATGGGCGAGGATCTTGTCCATGCCGATCGAGTTGAGGTAGTCGATCGCCGCGCCCAGACCGATCGCCTGGGAGATCGGGGGCGTGCCCGCCTCGAACTTGTGCGGGGCGGGAGCGTACGTCGACGAGTGCATCGACACCGTCTCGATCATCTCGCCGCCGCCGAGGAACGGAGGCAGGTCCTCCAGCAGCTCCTGGCGGCCCCAGAGGACGCCGATGCCGGTCGGGCCGCACATCTTGTGGCCGGTGAAGGCCACGAAGTCGGCCTGGAGGGACTGCACGTCCATCGGCATGTGCGGCGCGGCCTGCGAGGCGTCGATGCAGACCAGCGCGCCGACTTCCTGCGCGCGGCGCACTATCGCCTCGACCGGGTTGATCGTGCCCAGGATGTTCGACACCAGCACGAAGGAGACGATCTTCGTCTTCTCGGTGATGATCTCGTCGATGTTGGACAGGTCGAGGCGGCCGTCGTCGGTGAGACCGAACCACTTCAGCTTCGCGCCCGTGCGCTGCGCGAGCAGCTGCCACGGCACGATGTTGGAGTGGTGCTCCATCTCCGTGATGACGATCTCGGTCTCGTGGTCCACCCGGTAGGGCTCGTCGGCCCAGCCGAGCATGTTCGCCACGAGGTTGAGCGACTCGGAGGCGTTCTTCGTGAAGATCACCTCGTCACGCGAAGGCGCGTTGATGAACTCCGCGACCTTGTCGCGCGCGCCCTCGTACAGCGCCGTGGCCTCCTCGGCGAGGACGTGCACGCCACGGTGGACGTTGGCGTTGTGCTGCTCGTAGTACTCGGAGAGCACGTCGAGCACCTGGCGCGGCGTCTGCGAGGTCGCCGCGTTGTCCAGGTACACGAGCTTCTTGCCGTCGTGGACGACGCGGTCCAGGATCGGGAAGTCCTTGCGGAGCGCCTCGGTGTCGAGGAGGCCCGGCAGCTGTGTCACGCGGATGCGCCACCCTTCGTGTATGCCTCGTAGCCCTCGTTCTCCAGCTTGTCGGCGAGCTCGGCGCCGCCGGACTCGACGATGCGGCCGGCGGAGAAGACGTGGACGTAGTCGGGCTTGATGTAGCGCAGGATGCGCGTGTAGTGGGTGATCAGCAGCGTGCCGACCTCGCCGGTCTCGCGGACCCGGTTCACGCCCTCGGAGACGACGCGCAGGGCGTCGACGTCCAGGCCGGAGTCGGTCTCGTCGAGGATGGCGACCTTCGGCTTGAGCAGCTCCAGCTGAAGGATCTCGTGGCGCTTCTTCTCACCGCCGGAGAAGCCCTCGTTGACGTTGCGCTCGGCGAAGGACGGGTCCATGTTGAGGCGCTCCATGGCCTCCTTGACCTCCTTCACCCAGGTGCGCAGCTTGGGGGCCTCGCCGCGGATCGCGGTGGCGGAGGTGCGCAGGAAGTTGGAGACCGAGACGCCGGGGACCTCGACCGGGTACTGCATCGCCAGGAACAGGCCGGCGCGGGCGCGCTCGTCGACGGACATCTCCAGGACGTCCTCGCCGTCGAGGGTGACGGTGCCGCCGGTGATCGTGTACTTCGGGTGACCCGCGAGGGAGTAGGCGAGGGTCGACTTGCCCGAGCCGTTGGGGCCCATGATGGCGTGCGTCTCGCCCTGCTTCACGGTGAGGTCGACGCCCTTGAGGATCTCCTTCGTGGCGTTGTCGGCCTCGACGGTGACGTGCAGGTCTCGGATTTCAAGCGTTGCCATGGGTGCCTCAGGACTCCTGGGTGAGGGAGACGAGAACGTCGTCCCCTTCGATCTTTACGGGGTAAACGGGGACGGGGCGCGTCGCGGGTAGGCCGGACGGCTTGCCGGTGCGGAGGTCGAACGCGGAGCCGTGCAGCCAGCACTCGATCTGGCAGTCCTCCACCTCGCCCTCGGAGAGCGAGACGTTCGCGTGCGAGCAGATGTCGTGGATGGCGAACACCTCCCCCTCGGTCTGCACGACCGAGACCGGCGTGCCGTCGAGTTCCACCCGCTTCGGGGTGTCCTCCTCCAGCTCGCTCAGCCCACAGGCGCGTACGAAAGCCATCAGACCGTGGCCTCCAGCTCCTCGTCGATCTTCACGAGGAGGCGCTCTTCGATGTCGTCGACGCCGATCTGCTGGACCAGCTCGGCGAAGAAGCCGCGCACGACCAGGCGACGGGCCTCGTCGGCCGGGATGCCGCGGGCCATCAGGTAGAAGAGCTGCTCGTCGTCGAAGCGGCCGGTCGCCGAGGCGTGGCCGGCGCCGACGATCTCGCCGGTCTCGATCTCCAGGTTCGGCACGGAGTCGACACGGGCGCCGTCGGTCAGAACCAGGTTGCGGTTCATCTCGTAGGTGTCCGTGCCCTCGGCCTTGGCCTCGATGAGGACGTCGCCGATCCACACCGCGTGGGCGTTGTCGCCCTGGAGCGCGCCCTTGTAGGCCACGTTGGACTTGCAGTGCGGGGTGTTGTGGTCGACCAGGAGGCGGTGCTCCTGGTGCTGGCCCGCGTCGGTGAAGTAGAGGCCGAACAGCTCGGCCTCGCCACCGGTGCCGGCGTAGGCGACGCGCGGGTGGAGGCGTACGAGGTCGCCGCCGAACGTGACCACGAACGACTTGAAGGTGGCGTCCCGGCCGATCAGCGCGTTGTGCTGGCCCACGTGCACGGCCTTGTCGTCCCAGTCCTGGACGGAGACGACGGTGAGCTTGGCGCCGTCGCCCAGGATGTAGTCGACGTTGGCGGCGAGCACCGCGTCACCGGTGTGGTCGATGACGACGACGGCCTCGGCGAAGGCTCCGAGCTCCACGACCTGGTGGCCGTAGGCGACCCCGCCCTCGCCGTGCACGGCGATCCGGATCGGCTCGGTGAGGACCGTCTCCTTGGGGACGGTGACGACACCGGCCTTCTCGAACGCCGAGTAGGCCTGGGCGGCGACGCGGTCCACGGGCGTGCCCGCCTTGCCGAGGCGCGCGTCGTCGCGGCCGACGGTCTCGACGGTGACGCCCTCGGGGGCCTCGACGGTGACCTGGAGGCCGTCGCCGGTCGCCACGGCGGTGCCGTCGTGCAGCCCGCGCAGGCGCTCCAGCGGGGTGAACCGCCACTCCTCCTCGCGGCCGTGCGGCACCGGGAAGTCCGCCACGTCGAAGGACGGGGGCGCGCTCATGCGCGTGGCGACGGTCGACTCGGCGGCCACCGCGATCTGGCCCGCGGTGGTGGAGCCCACGGGGATGTTCTGAGCCTCAGCCATGGCTGTCGGTCTGCTCTCTTTCCTACGTCAGATTTCGCTAGCTGCTTACCGAAGGACCGGTCTTAACCGACCGCGCCTTCCATCTGCAGCTCGATCAGCCGGTTGAGCTCAAGGGCGTACTCCATGGGCAGCTCCTTGGCGATCGGCTCGACGAAGCCGCGCACGATCATCGCCATCGCCTCGAACTCGCTCAGACCACGGCTCATCAGGTAGAAGAGCTGGTCCTCGGAGACCTTGGAGACGGTCGCCTCGTGGCCCATGGACACGTCGTCCTCGCGGACGTCCACGTAGGGGTACGTGTCGGAGCGGGAGATGGTGTCGACGAGCAGCGCGTCGCACAGCACGTTGGACTTCGAGCCGTGGGCGCCCTCGCCGATCTCGACCAGACCGCGGTACGAGGTACGGCCGCCACCACGCGCCACGGACTTCGACACGATGTTGGAGGAGGTGTTCGGCGCCATGTGGACCATCTTGGAGCCGGCGTCCTGGTGCTGCCCCTCGCCCGCGAAGGCGATGGACAGGGTCTCGCCCTTGGCGTGCTCGCCCATCAGGTAGACGGCCGGGTACTTCATCGTCACCTTGGAGCCGATGTTGCCGTCGATCCACTCCATGGTCGCGCCCTCGTAGGCGACGGCGCGCTTGGTGACCAGGTTGTAGACGTTGTTCGACCAGTTCTGGATGGTCGTGTAGCGGCAGCGGGCGTTCTTCTTGACGATGATCTCGACGACCGCGGAGTGCAGCGAGTCCGACTTGTAGATCGGGGCCGTACAACCCTCGACGTAGTGCACGTAGGCACCCTCGTCGACGATGATCAGGGTCCGCTCGAACTGGCCCATGTTCTCCGTGTTGATGCGGAAGTAGGCCTGGAGCGGGATCTCGACGTGCACGCCCTTCGGCACGTAGATGAAGGAGCCGCCCGACCACACGGCGGTGTTCAGCGACGCGAACTTGTTGTCACCGACCGGGATGACGGTGCCGAAGTACTCCTTGAAGAGCTCCGGGTGCTCCTTCAGAGCCGTGTCGGTGTCCAGGAAGATGACGCCCTGCTCCTCCAGGTCCTCGCGGATCTGGTGGTAGACGACCTCGGACTCGTACTGGGCGGCGACACCGGCGACGAGGCGCTGCTTCTCCGCCTCCGGGATGCCCAGCTTGTCGTAGGTGTTCTTGATGTCCTCGGGCAGGTCCTCCCAGGACTCCGCCTGCTTCTCCGTGGAACGCACGAAGTACTTGATGTTGTCGAAGTCGATGCCCGAGAGGTCCGAGCCCCAGTTCGGCATGGGCTTCTTGTCGAACAGCCGCAGACCCTTGAGGCGGAGCTTGGTCATCCAGTCCGGCTCGCTCTTCTTCGCGGAGATGTCACGGACGACGTCCTCGCTCAGACCGCGCTTGGCAGAGGCGCCGGCCTCGTCGGAGTCCGCCCAGCCGTATTCGTACTTGCCCAGACCCTCGAGCTCAGGGTGGGCAGTCTCCTCGATGGGGAGAGTCATGCGGGGTTCCTCCCGGCCGTGCTTGCAGGTGCGTTATGGGTGGTGTGGGAAATCTTCGGGATGAACGTCGTGCAGACGCCGTCGCCGTGCGCGATCGTCGCCAGTCGCTGGACGTGCGTTCCGAGCAGCTCGGCGAAGATCTCCGTCTCCGCCTCGCACAGCTGCGGGAACTGCTCCGCGACATGGGCGACCGGGCAGTGGTGCTGGCAGAGCTGCTCGCCTTTTTGGGGGAGGGGTGCGCTGCGCGCCGTTGCAGCGTACCCGTCTGCGCTCAGGGCCTTGGCCAGGGCTTCGGTGCGCTCATCCGGGCTGACGGCCTCGATCGCCTTGCGGTAGGCGCTCGCCTGGGCGGCGATCCGGGCTCGGGCGAAGGCGGCGACCGCCTCGCTCCCGCCCCCGCGCTCGGCGATCCACTTCAGGGCGTCCACGGCGAGCATGTCGTACGACTGATCGAAGGCGTCGCGGCCGCAGTCGGTGAGCGCGAAGACCTTGGCGGGACGGCCACGCGTGCGCGTGCCGTACACGCGCTGCTCGCGAGCCTCCACGACATCGTCCGCGGCCAGCGCGTCCAGATGCCTGCGTACGGCGGCCTGGGTCAGTCCCAGCCGGCCGGCCAGCTCGGCGACGGTCGACGGCCCGTGGTCCAGGATGGACCGCGCGACCCGGTTGCGCGTCGAGCGCTCTCCGGTCGCGAGCTCCTCCTGAGGGGTTCCCATGCGGGTCTCCCTGGCCTCGCCGACGTTTTTCACAACGCCATTGTTGCGTAATTCCTCAAGGCCAGGCAAGCCACGTCCGGGCCCCTCGACGGTGCCCTGCGTCACTTAGGTATACCTAATCTGACCTGCGGAAACGATCTTTGATCGATCAATTCGGTGGCATCGCCCGGCCCCCTCCGGGACACTCCCGAACCATGCCCACACCCCCTCCGACCGGCCCTCTTGTCACTTGGGACACCCTCGCCGCACAACTGCGCGAGCTAGGCGTCCAAACCGGTGAAACCCTCCTCGTGCACTCCTCGCTCAGCGCCCTCGGCTGGGTCTGCGGAGGAGCCGTCGCGGTCGTCCAGGGACTGCTCGACGCCCTCGGCCCCGACGGGACGCTCGTGGTTCCCACCCAGACCGGCGACCTCTCGGATCCGGCGGTCTGGAGCAATCCACCGGTGCCCGAGGAGTGGTGGGACACGATCCGGGCGACCATGCCCGCGTACGACCCCCTCGTCACGCCCACGCGCGGGGTCGGCGTGATCCCGGAGACCGTACGGACCTGGCCGGATGCCCGGCGCAGTGCGCATCCGCAGACCTCCTTCGCCGCCCTCGGTCCGCGCGCGGCGCACATAACCGAGGGGCACGCCCCCGACTGCCGCCTCGGCGAGCGCAGCCCGCTCGCCCGGCTGGAGGCACTCCACGCGCGCGTGCTGCTGCTCGGCGCCGGCTACGACACGTGCACCAGCTTCCACCTCGCCGAGTACCGGATCCCGTCGCCGCTGGTGAAGGTGGGGCGGCCGGGGCCCACGGGCTGGGAGGTGGTCACCGAGGTGTCGATCACCTCGGACCGGTTCGACGAGCTCGGCCACGACTTCGAGCGGGACCGTCCCGTCGTCCGCGGCAAGGTGGGCGCGGCCGACGCACGGCTGTTTGCGCTGGCCGACGCGGTGGCGTACGCGCAGCGGTGGCTGGCCGTGCACCGGTCCCGCGAGGAGGAGATCTGAACCCTCACCCATGAACAGATGCGAACCCGGCCGTTCGGGGGACCGAGGGCCTACCTAGACTCTGGAGCCATGCGAACTGAGCCCGTGGTCCAGGTCCAGGCCCTGGTGAAGCGGTACGGCACGAAGACCGCGGTGAACGGCCTCGACCTGGTGGCCCGGGCAGGTGTGACCGCCGTGCTCGGACCCAACGGCGCGGGCAAGACGACGACGGTCGAGACCTGCGAGGGATACCGGAAGCCGGACTCCGGCACGGTGCGCGTCCTGGGCCTCGACCCGATACGGCAGTCCGGCGAGCTGCGGCCGCGCATCGGCGTGATGCTGCAGTCCGGCGGCGTCTACTCGGGCGCGCGGGCCGACGAGATGCTGCGCCATGTCGCCAAGCTGCACGCGCATCCCCTGGACGTCGACGGCCTCATCGAGCGGCTCGGGCTGGGCAGCTGCGGCCGGACCACCTACCGCCGCCTCTCCGGCGGCCAGCAGCAGCGGCTCGCGCTCGCCATGGCCGTGGTCGGCCGCCCTGAGCTGGTGTTCCTGGACGAGCCGACGGCCGGGCTCGACCCGCAGGCCCGCCGGGCCACCTGGGACCTGATCCGGGACCTGCGCACCGACGGCGTCTCCGTGATCCTCACGACCCACTACATGGACGAGGCCGAGCAGCTCGCCGACGATGTCGCCATCATCGACGCGGGCCGGGTCATCGCCCAGGGCTCCCCCGAGGAGCTGTGCCGCGGCGGCGCCGAGAACACCCTGCGCTTCACCGGCCGCCCCGGCCTCGACGTCGGGTCCCTGCTGAAGGCCCTGCCCGCCGACTGCACGGCCGCGGAGCTGACGCCGGGCTCGTACCGGGTCGGCGGCAAGGTCGACCCACAGCTGCTCGCGACGGTGACGTCGTGGTGTGCGCAGCACGGGGTGATGCCGGAGAAGATCTCGGTGGAGCGGCACACCCTGGAGGACGTTTTCTTGGAGCTGACCGGCAAGGAGCTGCGCTCGTGACGACCGTCGATACGGGTGTGTACACCCCCAAGCCGGGCGCCGCCCCTCTCCTCCGCATGATCGCGGCCCAGGCGGCTCTCGAGACGAAGATGCTGCTCCGGAACGGCGAGCAGTTGCTCCTGACCGTCGTGATCCCCACCCTGCTGCTGGTCCTGTTCGGCTCGGTGGACATCGTCGACACGGGCGCCGGCAAGGCCGTCGACTTCCTCGCCCCCGGCATCCTCGCGCTCGCCGTGATGTCGACGGCGTTCACGGGGCAGGCCATCGCCACGGGCTTCGAGCGCCGCTACGGCGTGCTGAAGCGGCTGGCCTCCTCACCGCTGCCCCGCTGGGGCCTGATGACGGCGAAGACGGCGTCGGTGCTGGTCACCGAGATCCTGCAGATCGCCTTGCTGACGGTGATCGCCTTCGCGCTGGGCTGGTCGCCGCAGGGCAGCCCCCTGGCCGTGCTGCTCCTCCTCGTCCTCGGCACGGCGGCCTTCTCCGGGCTCGGCCTGCTGATGGCGGGCACGCTCAAGGCCGAGGCCACCCTGGCCGCGGCCAACCTGGTCTTCCTGCTGCTGCTCGTGGGCGGCGGGGTGATCGTGCCGCTGGACAAGTTCCCGGACGCCGCCCAGGACGTCCTCGGCCTGCTGCCCATCTCGGCGCTCTCCGACGGACTGCGGGACGTGCTCCAGCACGGGGCCGGGATGCCGTGGGGCGACCTGGGAATTCTGGCCGTGTGGGCGGTCGTGGGGCTGGCGGCGGCGGGGAAGTTCTTCCGCTGGGAGTAGGGCAGCCGGAGCCCCGGTGCGGACCCTCGTGAAAGCGTGCACAAGCGGCCGCCTACGATAGGGCGCGTGCCAAAGCTGACCCGCGCCGACGCCGTAGCGGCCGTGCGCAACCCCCTCGCCTTCATCGCCGCACGCTGGACCCCCACCCCGAGGACGGTCCAACGGGCGGCCCTCGCCGCGCTCGTGATGTCGGTGCTCATCGTGGTCACCGGCGGTGCGGTCCGCCTCACCGGTTCCGGGCTCGGCTGCCCGACCTGGCCCAAGTGCACCGACGACTCGCTCACCGCCACCAGCGAGATGGGCCTGCACGGCGCCATCGAGTTCGGCAACCGCATGCTCACCTACGTGCTGTGCGCCGCCGTCGGCTGGGCGATCATCGCGGCCCGCTCCACGAAGCCGTACCGGCGCGGTCTGACCCGCCTGGGCTGGGCGCAGTTCTGGATCGTCATGAGCAACGCGGTGCTCGGCGGCATCGTCGTCCTGGTCGGTCTCAACCCGTACACGGTCGCGGCCCACTTCGTGGCGACGTCCGCGCTCATCGCGGTCGCGACGGTGATGTGGCAGCGCACCCGGGAGGGTGACGGGGTGCCGCGTCCCCTGATCGGCAAGGCGGTGCAGCAGCTGGTGTGGGTCCTGGTCGGGGCCTCGGTGCTGCTGATCCTGGTCGGCACGGTGGTCACCGGCGCGGGCCCGCACGCGGGCGACTCCAGCGAGGTCGAGCGGATGCCGGTCGACTGGGAGACCGTCACCAAGCTGCACGCCGTGCTGGCCTGGATCGTGGTCACGCTGACATTCGCCCTGTGGTTCGTCCTCAAGGCGGTCGACGCCCCGAAGAACCCCCTGAACCGCACCCGCGACCTGTTCCTGATCCTCCTCGCCCAGGGTGTCATCGGCTACGTCCAGTACTTCACGGACCTGCCGGAGATCCTGGTCGGCCTGCACATGTTCGGCTCGGCCGTGACCTGGATCGCGGTACTGCGGGTGCTGCTGTCCCTGCGGGAACGGCCGCTCGACGAGATCGGCATCCCGGCTCCGGCGACCGAGGCGACGGTCGGCACGCGCGCGTGAGTCAGCCGTACGCCGTCACCAGCTCGTCGATCGCCGACCTCAGGTAGGCCCGCGTCAGCCCGGCCCTGCGCGCCGCCCACTCCTCGCCCGGCGGCGCGTCGGCGTCGCCGTAGCGGCGTCGGCGGATGTCCTCGACCACCTCTGCGGACACCCCGAGACCGGGCAGCAGGTCCAGGGCCTCGCGCTTGGAGATCAGGCGGCCGTCGCGCAGGGTGATGCCTGCCCGGGCGAAGGTGATCAGCCCCAGGTCGACCCAGACGTCCCGCGTCCACAGGTGCGCGTTGTCGACGGCCGGCCGCCAGAAGTCCCGCTGGTCGCGCACGACGAAGTCGCCGAGCTCCCGGTCCGAAACCGGCGGCAGCAGGCCGCCGGGCGCCTTCCCGTGCAGCACCCGTCCGAAGGAGTGCAACTCGCGTCGGGTCACCGGGGTCACCGGCCGTTTGAACAACTCCTCGTGCGCCCAGGTGAGATGGCGCCGGCCGGGGTCGTCCGCCGTGTCGGGCGTCAGGTAGGTGCAGTGCAGCTGCACGGCGAGCGGCTCGGCCCGCAGCCGGGCGTGGAGCTTCGCCAGCCGCCAGACGGTACGGGGCGTGAGCGGGCCGTCCAGTACGGCGATCAGGTCGAGGTCGCTGCGCCCCTCCTGGTAGTCGCCCCCGGCGAGCGAGCCGTGCGCCCACACGGCGACGGGAGCGAGAGGGGCGAGCTCCGTGAGAAACCGGTCGAGTAAGGCGGCGGTCGGCATCCGCCCAGTCTGTACGGCTCACCCCAGCCCGTACACCCGTTTCGCGTTCCCCGCCGCCACCATCGCCGCCACCCGCTGCGCGTCCGCCAGCGACCACGCCCCCTCGGCGACCCAGCCGCCGAGCACCCTGCCGAGGGCCTCGCGGAAGAGTCCCGCGCCCACCACGTGCAGTTCGGGCAGGCCCTGTGCCCCGCTGGAGAAGAGGATCTTGCCGAAGGGGGCCAACTCCAGGATCTCGGCGAGGATCGTGGCCGCGCGGGCGCCCGTGCGGATGAGGGCGGCTCCGGAGTCGGCGTAGACATGGGGGAAGACACCGGCCAGGTGGGCGGCGTGCCGGTGGTACGGGTAGCCGTGCAACAGGACCAGATCGGTGCCGAGGCCCGCCGTGGCGCGGACGAAGTCGGTGAGCAGCGCCGGGTCCGTGCGGTCGATGCGTACGCCGGGCTCCCCCAGCCCCGCGTGCAGTTGGAGCGGCAGTCCCGACGCCACCGCGATCCACAGCAGGTGCCGTAGCAGCACCGGGTCGGTCAGCTCCCCGCCCACCCTGCGACCCGCCAGCCAGCGGCCCGCCGCGCCCCGTACCTCTCCCGGCCCCGGCGGCTCGGGCGCGAGCGCGAGTCCGTGCCGTACTCCGGCGACGGAGGTGAAGGCCACGGCGCTCGCCGCCGCGCCGTGCACCGATTCGGCGAGGTTGGCGAGGAAGGACTCGACGGTGCCGGAGGTGTCGGCGACCTGTTCCGCGAGCAGTTCGAGGCGCACGATCTCATGGGTCTCGGCGGAGGCGGCGGAGGCCAGCTCGGTGGGGCCGGTGAGGTCGCCGGGCAAGCCGGTGTCGATCAGATACGTCGTGATGCCACTGCCGCGCAGAAGACGCCGGCCCGCCTCCATGACGCCGAGTTCACGGCGCCTGGCCAGGTAGCGGGCGGGTGGGCAGTGCGGTTCGAGGCCGAGCAGTGGGGGGCACCAGCGGCGTACGGCGAAGCCGGTCTGGGTGTCGAAGAGCGTGGTGCCGGGGGCCGGTGGACCTTCTGTGCGGGCCAACTGGGCCTCGAAGGTGCCGAGGCCCAGTTCCGTGCGCAGTACGCCGTGGCAGTACTGGTCCACGAGGGATGGCGTGTCGAACATCCGGGCTCCCCGTCGGTGGACTGCGCTTGCTACACGTCCTAACGGGTGAACCGGTGACTTGGTGTTGCGAAAGGGGTGGGCTGTTCAGCCGCCGATCTGGATGCCGGCCATCCGCTTCCACTCGTACGGGCCCGTCGTGACCTTTGCCGCGAACTCGCCGTCGAACGCCTCGTGGCGCGTGACCCCGGCCTTCTCCACCGCCTGCTCGGCGATCTCGTACGACGGTGCCACCAGGTCGCCCCAGCCGCCGTCGTCCCCGACGAGCACGATTCGGGCGCCGCGCTGTCCGATGTATGCGACCTGGGCCTCGGCGCCGCCATGGGACTTCGCGAAGGTGTTGATCTGCTTGGCCAGCTTGGCCACCTTGTCTGCCATGACCAGGATGCTACCGACGAGTAGATCGAATGGCGACGGGCGGGGTGCGTGACCCGTGCCTCAGCACCCCTGCCTCAGGAAGGGGTCCCCTACCTCAGGAAGGGGTCCACCGCCACCGCCACGAACAGCAGCGACACATAGGTGATCGACCAGTGGAACAGGCGCATCTCCTTCAGCTTCACGCCCGTCACCTCCGCCTTCGCGCGGTTCTGCAGCGCGTGCGCCTCCCACAGCCACCAGCCGCCCGCGCCGAGGGCGACCGTGGTGTAGAACCAGCCCGTGTAGCCGAGCGGCGTGAGCAGGAGCGAGACCGCGACCATCACCCAGCTGTAGATGACGATCTGCTTGGCGACGACCTTGTTGGAGGCCATGACCGGGAGCATCGGCACGCCCACGCGCGCGTAGTCCTCCTTCACCTTCATGGACAGCGGCCAATAGTGCGGCGGCGTCCAGAAGAAGATCACCATGAAGAGGATGAGCGGCGCCCAGGCGAGGGAGTTCGTGACGGCCGTCCAGCCGATCAGCACCGGCATACAGCCCGCGATGCCGCCCCACACGATGTTCTGCGAGGTACGCCGCTTGAGGATCATCGTGTAGACGACGACGTAGAAGAGGAGCGCTCCGAGGGAGAGCCAGGCGCTCAGCCAATTGACGGTGAGGCCGAACAGCAGCGTCGAGACGACCGCCAGCGTGATGCCGAAGGCCAGGCACTCGCGCGGGCTGACCATCCCGGTGACCAGCGGGCGCTGCGACGTGCGGTCCATGAGCGCGTCGATGTCGCGGTCGATGTACATGTTCAGCGCGTTGGCGCCACCGGCGGAGAGGTAGCCGCCGACGCAGGTGAGCAGCACCAGACCGAGGTCCGGCACACCCTGCTCGGCCAGGAACATCACCGGAACGGTGGTGATCAGCAGCAGCTCGATGATCCGCGGCTTGGTCAACGCCACGAACGCCTTGACCCGGGCCCCGATCGGCCGCCGGCTCGGGCTCTGGCTCGTCCCGATAATCCCCGCTGGACGGGATTCAACGGCCGTCACGCACACCCCTGACAGAGACATCCCAGCAAGCCTCCCCGTGTGAAGTACCGGTAAAGGCTCGCGCGTACCACGCCACTGTAGACGTTGCCCAGACCCGGACATTCGCGGGGGTGGGGTCGTGTTGAAGGGGGCCTTCCGACGGGCGCGCCACGGCTCGATTGAGCACCCGGATGAGCGCCTGCGTATTCACTTGCCGAACGCGGAACTACCTAGTCGGGAGGCACATCCCGGCGACTCCCGGCAGTCTGGAATGACTCGAAAAAACGCACGTACTTCCGGGGGTAGGCTCGACAACGGCCGGCCGACGCCGAGTACGCCGGCAGCCGGTGGGCGTGTGTGCCCGTGACACCGGCAACCGACATGTGGAGAGGAGCCCTGACCCAGGGTGAGCACCAAGCCGACCACCACAGACCTCGAGTGGACCGAATTGGACCAGCGGGCCGTAGACACCGCCCGTGTCCTGGCCGCGGACGCCGTACAGAAGGTCGGTAACGGCCATCCGGGTACGGCGATGAGCCTGGCGCCTGCCGCCTACACCCTCTTCCAGAAGGTGATGCGGCACGACCCGGCGGACGCCGACTGGGTCGGGCGCGACCGCTTCGTGCTGTCCGCCGGCCATTCGTCCCTGACCCTCTACACCCAGCTGTACCTGGCCGGCTTCGGCCTGGAGCTGGACGACCTGAAGGCGTTCCGGACGTGGGGTTCGAAGACCCCCGGTCACCCGGAGTACGGCCACACCACGGGCGTCGAGACGACGACCGGCCCGCTGGGCCAGGGTGTCGCCAACGCCGTCGGCATGGCGATGGCCGCCCGTTACGAGCGCGGTCTGTTCGACCCGGAGGCCGCCGAGGGCACCTCCCCCTTCGACCACTTCGTCTACGCCATCGCCGGTGACGGCTGCCTCCAGGAGGGCATCTCGGCCGAGGCGTCGTCGCTGGCCGGCCACCAGAAGCTCGGCAACCTCGTGCTGCTGTGGGACGACAACCACATCTCGATCGAGGGCGACACCGAGACGGCGGTCTCCGAGGACGTCGTCAAGCGGTACGAGGCGTACGGCTGGCACGTGCAGCGCATCGCCCCGAAGCCGGACGGCGACCTCGACCCGCACGCCATCTACAACGCGATCGAGGCCGCGAAGCAGGTGACGGACAAGCCGTCCTTCATCGCCATGCGCTCGATCATCGCCTGGCCGGCACCGAACGCGCAGAACACCGAGGCGGCCCACGGCTCGGCGCTCGGCGACGACGAGGTCGCGGCCACCAAGCGCGTCCTCGGCTTCGACCCGGAGCAGTCCTTCGAGGTCACCGACGCGGTCATCACCCACACCCGCAAGGCACTGGAGCGGGGCGCCGACGCGAAGGCGGAGTGGGAGAAGTCCTTCCAGCTCTGGCGTGACAAGAACCCCGAGCGCGCCGCGGAGTTCGACCGGATCAGCCAGGGCGAGCTGCCCACCGGCTGGGAGGAGAAGCTCCCGGTCTTCGAGCCCGGCAAGGGTGTCGCCACCCGTGCCGCGTCCGGCAAGGTGCTGCAGGCGCTCGGTGCGGTCGTCCCGGAGCTGTGGGGCGGCTCGGCCGACCTGGCCGGCTCCAACAACACGACGATCGACAAGACGTCGTCGTTCCTCCCGGCGGACAACCCGCTGCCGGAGGCGAACCCGTACGGCCGCACGATCCACTTCGGCATCCGCGAGCACTCCATGGCCGCGGAGATGAACGGCATCGCGCTGCACGGCAACACCCGTATCTACGGGGGTACGTTCCTCGTCTTCTCCGACTACATGCGCAACGCCGTCCGTCTGTCGGCGCTGATGCACCTGCCGGTGACGTACGTATGGACCCACGACTCCATCGGTCTGGGTGAGGACGGCCCCACCCACCAGCCGATCGAGCACCTCGCGTCCCTGCGCGCCATCCCCGGCCTCAACGTCGTCCGCCCGGCGGACGCCAACGAGACCGCGATCGCCTGGCGTGAGATTCTCAAGCGCTACACGAAGGAGTTCGGCAAGGGTGCCCCGCACGGGCTCGCGCTGACCCGTCAGGGTGTGCCGACGTACGAGGCCAACGACGACGCCGCGCGCGGCGGTTACGTGCTGTTCGAGGCCGAGGGTGGCGAGCCCGAGGTCGTCCTCATCGCGACCGGTTCCGAGGTGCACGTCGCCGTCGAGGCACGCGAGCAGCTCCAGGCCGGCGGAGTGCCGACGCGGGTCGTGTCCATGCCGTCCGTGGAGTGGTTCGAGGAGCAGGACCAGGGGTACCGGGACAGCGTCCTTCCGCCGGCCGTCAAGGCGCGGGTCGCTGTCGAGGCCGGTATCGGTCTGACCTGGCACAAGTACGTCGGGGACGCGGGTCGCATCGTTTCCCTGGAGCACTTCGGTGCTTCGGCCGACGGCAAGGTCCTTTTCCGCGAGTACGGCTTCACTGCCGAGAACGTGGCCGCCGTAGCGCGGGAATCCCTCGCCGCAGCCCAGCGCTGACGCTGATATACGAGACGTAGGAGTTTGATTTTCCATGACAGACGCACTGAAGCGCCTCTCCGAGGAGGGCGTCGCGATCTGGCTGGACGACCTGTCGCGCCAGCGCATCACGTCCGGCAACCTCGCCGAGCTGATCGACCAGCAGCACGTCGTGGGTGTCACGACCAACCCGTCGATCTTCCAGAAGGCGATCAGCGGCGGTGACGGCTACGAGCAGCAGGTCGCCGACCTCGCCGCCCGCAAGGTGACGGTCGAAGAGGCGATCCGCATGATCACCACGGCGGACGTCCGGGACGCCGCCGACATCCTGCGCCCGGTCTTCGACGCCACCGGCGGCCAGGACGGCCGGGTCTCCATCGAGGTCGACCCGCGGCTCGCGCACAACACGCGTGCGACCGTCGCCGAGGCCAAGCAGCTGGCCTGGCTGGTCGACCGTCCGAACACCCTGATCAAGATCCCGGCCACCAAGGCGGGTCTCCCGGCGATCACCGAGGTCGTCGGCCTCGGCATCAGCGTCAACGTCACGCTGATCTTCTCGCTGGAGCGCTACCGCGAGGTCATGAACGCCTACCTCGCGGGCCTGGAGAAGGCGAAGGAGCGCGGGCTCGACCTGTCGCTCATCCGCTCGGTGGCGTCCTTCTTCGTGTCCCGCGTGGACACCGAGATCGACAAGCGCATCGACGCCCTCGGCACCGACGAGGCCAAGGCCGCGCGCGGCAAGGCGGGCGTGGCCAACGCGCGCCTCGCCTACCAGGCGTACGAGGAGGTCTTCTCCTCGGACCGCTGGAGCGTGCTGGAGAACGCGGGCGCCAACAAGCAGCGTCCGCTGTGGGCGTCGACCGGCGTGAAGGACCCGGCCTACAAGCCGACCCTCTACGTCGACGACCTGGTGGCGCCGAACACGGTCAACACCATGCCCGAGGCCACCCTCCAGGCCACGGAGGAGAAGGGCGAGATCACCGGCAACACCATCGCCGGCACCTACGCCCAGGCCCGTGCCGACCTGGACGCCGTCGAGAAGCTCGGTATCTCGTACGACGACGTGGTGCAGCTGCTGGAGGACGAGGGCGTCGAGAAGTTCGAGGCGTCCTGGAACGACCTGCTCAAGTCGACCGAGGCGGTACTCGAGCGCCTCGCCCCCTCGGAGGGCTGATCCCTTGCCACCCTTCAACGTCACTGAAGCGAACCCGCTTCGTGACGCCGCCGACCGACGGCTCCCGCGTATCGCGGGGCCGTCGGGCCTGGTGATCTTCGGCGTTACGGGCGATTTGTCACGTAAAAAGCTGATGCCCGCCGTGTACGACCTCGCCAACCGGGGTCTGCTGCCGCCGGGCTTCTCGCTGGTCGGCTTCGCCCGCCGCGAGTGGGCCCACGAGGACTTCGCACAGGAGGTCCACGACGCGGTCAAGGAGCACGCCCGCACCCCCTTCCGCGAGGAGGTCTGGCAGCAGCTCATCCAGGGCATGCGCTTCGTGCAGGGCACCTTCGACGACGACGATGCCTTCGAGCGGCTGCGCGGCACCATCGAGGAGCTGGACAAGGCACAGGGCACGGGCGGCAACTTCGCCTTCTACCTGTCGGTGCCGCCGCGTTCCTTCCCGGTGGTCATCCAGCAGCTGAAGAAGCACGGCCTCGCCGATCAGACGAGCGGCTCCTGGCGCCGTGCGGTCATCGAGAAGCCCTTCGGCCACGACCTGAAGTCGGCCGAGGAGCTCAACAAGGTCGTCCACGAGGTCTTCGCCCCGGACCAGGTCTTCCGTATCGACCACTACCTGGGCAAGGAGACCGTCCAGAACATCCTGGCGCTGCGGTTCGCCAACACGATGTTCGAGCCGATCTGGAACCGGTCCTTCGTCGACCATGTGCAGATCACCATGGCCGAGGACATCGGCATCGGCGGCCGGGCCGGCTACTACGACGGCATCGGCGCCGCCCGTGACGTCATCCAGAACCACCTGCTCCAGCTCATGGCCCTGACGGCCATGGAGGAGCCTGCGTCCTTCGACGCGGACGCGCTGGCGGCGGAGAAGACCAAGGTCCTGGGCGCCGTACGGCTGCCGAAGGAGCTGGGCCGGGACACCGTGTTCGCGCAGTACGCGGCCGGCTGGCAGGGCGGCGAGAAGGCGGTCGGGTACCTCCAGGAGGAGGGCACCGACGCCAGGTCGAAGACCGACACCTACGCCGCGATCAAGCTGGGGATCGACAACCGCCGCTGGGCGGGCGTCCCCTTCTATCTGCGCACCGGCAAGCGGCTGGGCCGCCGGGTCACCGAGATCGCGGTGGTCTTCCAGCGCGCCCCGCACTCCCCCTTCGACACGACGGCCACCGAGGAACTGGGCCAGAACGCGATCGTCATCCGCGTCCAGCCCGACGAGGGCGTCACGGTCCGCTTCGGCTCCAAGGTGCCGGGCACGTCGATGGAGATCCGGGACGTGTCGATGGACTTCGCCTACGGCGAGTCCTTCACGGAGTCCTCGCCCGAGGCGTACGAGCGACTGATCCTCGACGTCCTGCTCGGCGACTCCAACCTCTTCCCGCGCACCGAGGAGGTCGAGCTGTCCTGGAAGATCCTCGACCCGATCGAGGAGTACTGGGACACGCACGGCAGGCCCGCCCAGTACCCGTCCGGTACCTGGGGCCCCGTCGAGGCGGACGAAATGCTCGAGCGAGACGGACGGAGCTGGCGCCGGCCATGAAGATAGACCTCACGGACACCACTGCCAGCAAGATCAACAAGGCGCTGGTGCAGGGGCGGCGGGCCATCGGCACACCGGCCGTCGGCATGGTGCTCACGCTGGTCATCGTCACGGACGAGGAGAACGCGTACGACGCCCTCAAGGCGGCGAACGACGCCTCGCACGAGCACCCCTCGCGCACGCTCGTCGTCATCAAGCGCGTCTCCCGCTCGCCCCGCGACCGTACGCAGTCCCGGCTGGACGCCGAGGTGCGGGTGGGCGCGGACGCGGGCTCCGGCGAGACGGTGATCCTGCGGCTGTACGGCGAGGTGTCCGACCACGCGCAGTCGGTGGTCCTGCCGCTGCTGCTGCCGGACGCCCCCGTCGTCGTCTGGTGGCCGGTGAACGCGCCGCTCGACCCGGCGAAGGACCCGCTGGGCGCGCTGGCCCAGCGCCGGGTGACGGACACGTACGCCTCGGAGCAGCCGGTGCGGGAGCTGTCGTCCCGCGCCGACGCCTACACGCCGGGCGACACCGACCTGTCCTGGACCCGGATCACGCCGTGGCGTTCGATGCTGGCGGCGGCCCTGGACCAGGTGGTCTGCGAGGTGCAGGCCGTCGAGGTGGAGGGCGAGGAGTTCAACCCGAGCTGTGAGCTGCTGGCGATGTGGCTCGCGGACCGGCTGGACGTCCCCGTGAAGCGGTCGCTGTCGTCGGGCCCCGGTCTGACGGCGGTCCGTATGAACACCGACTGCGGCCCGATAGTGCTCGACCGGGCGGACGGCTCCCTGGCGACCCTCTCCATCCAGGGCCAGCCGGACCGCGCGGTGGCGCTGAAGCGGCGCGAGACGGCCGAGCTGATCGCGGAGGAGCTGCGGCGGCTCGACCCGGACGACACCTACGCGTCGGCGCTGCGGTTCGGGGTGGAGCGGCTGAACTCGGTGCCGGCTGCGGCGGTTCGGGGCGGGGGCGCCGCCGAGGCCGCCGAGGCCGCCGTGGCCAAGGCCGTGCAGGCCGTGGCCTTGGCCGAGGCTGCCGTGGCCAAGGCCGAGGAGTCGCCCGCGGAGGCGGAAGGGCCGGCCAAAGGAGAACCGGCCGGAGGGCCCGCCCAGATCGCTGCGAAAGCACCCGGGAAGGAAACGGCGGCGCAGGAAGTGACAGCGCCGGAACCGGTGAAGAAGGCGGCGGCGAAGTGAGCACTCCGCAGCTGGTCGTGCACCACGACAAGGATCTGATGGCGCAGGCCGCGGCGGCCCGGCTGATCACGAAGATCGTGGATGCCCAGGCGTCCCGGGGCTCGGCATCGGTGGTCCTCACGGGCGGTCGCAACGGCAACGGCCTGCTGGCCGCGCTGGCGGCCGCCCCCGCGCGGGACGCCATCGACTGGGGCCGCCTCGACCTGTGGTGGGGCGACGAGCGTTTCCTCCCCGAGGGCGACCCCGAGCGCAACGTCACGCAGGCCCGCGAGGCCCTGCTGGACGCGGTGCCGCTGGATCCGAAGCGGGTGCACGCCATGCCCGCCTCGGACGGCCCGTTCGGCGCGGACGTGGAGGCCGTGGCCGCCTCCTACGCGGACGAACTGGCCAGGGCGGCCGGCCCGGAGAACCACGGTGCGGTCCCCACGTTCGACGTCCTGATGCTGGGCGTGGGCCCCGACACCCACGTCGCCTCCCTGTTCCCGGAACACCCCGCGGTACGGGAGACCCAGCGCACGGTCGTCGGAGTCCACGGCGCCCCGAAGCCCCCACCGACCCGCGTCACCCTCACGCTCCCCGCGATCCGGGCGGCACGTGAGGTGTGGCTGCTGGCGGCGGGCGAGGACAAGGCCCAGGCGGCGGCGATCGCCCTGTCGGGTGCGGGCGAGATCCAGGCGCCGGCAGCGGGGGCGTATGGGCGTTCCAGGACATTGTGGCTGCTGGACTCGGCGGCGGCGTCTCAGTTGCCGCGGTCCATGTATCCGCCTGCTTCGCCGTGAGTGAGGGGGCGGCGGGGGCATTTTCTCGCCCCCGCCGCCCCTACCCGTCCCATCCCCAGGGGCTCCGCCCCCTGGAGCCCCGCTCCTCAAACGCCGGAGGGGCTGGATTTTGGACGGGCTGGATTTCGAGACCGCCACCTTTCAACGCCGGTCCGGGCATTTCAGCCCGTCCGGCGTTTGAGGACAAGGCCCCTTAAGGGCCGATAGCGGGGGTCTGGGGGCGGCAGCCCCCAGGACCGGGGTCGAAGGGGCGGCACCCCCTGGAGGATGGGACGGGTAGGGGCGGCGGGGGCGAAAACCCCTACTTCACCGACCCCGCCATCACCCCCTGCACAAAGTGCCGCTGAAACGCGAAGAACACGACCACCGGCACCACCAGCGACACGAACGCCCCCGGCGCCAGCACATCGATGTTGCTCCCGAACTGCCGTATCTGCGACTGGAGTTCAACGGTCAGCGGCTGCGACGCACTGTCGGCGAACAGCAGCGCCACCAGCATGTCGTTCCACACCCACAGGAACTGGAAGATGGCGAGCGAGGCGATCGCCGGCCGCCCCACCGGAAGCACCAGCCGCGTGAAGATCCGCCACTCACTGCCCCCGTCCATCCGTGCCGCCTCCAGCATCTCCTTCGGCATCTCGGCGAAGTAGTTGCGCAGCAGGAACACCGCGAACGGCAGCCCGTACGCCACATGGAACAGGACGACACCCGGAATCGTGCCGAACAGTCCCAGCTGGCCGAAGAGTTTGGCGACCGGGAGAAGTCCGATCTGCACGGGCACCACGAGCAGCGCCACCACGACCAGGAAGATCGCCTCACGCCCGGGGAAGTCCAGCCACGCGAAGGCGTACCCGGCGAGCGCGGCGATGACCACGACCAGCACGGTCGCCGGCACCGAGATCAGCACGGTGTTCCAGAAGGCCTGGCTGATCCCGGCGTTCGCCAGCAGCGCCGAGTAGTTGTCGAAGGACAGCTGGCCGGGACTGCTGAACACGGTCCACCAGCCGCCCGTCGCCGTGTCCTCGGCGGACCGCAGGGACGACAGGAACAGACCGGCGAGCGGCGTCAGCCACACCAGCCCGATCACCACCAGAATCGCCTGGACGACCCCGTTACCCAGGCCGCGCCTGACCGCGTTCATCGCTGACTCCCTCGGAAACGACGGACGTTGAAGACCATGGCCGGGATGACGAGCAGCAGCAGGAGCACACCCAACGCGCTGCCCAGCCCTTGGTTGTTGCCGCCGCCGAACGACACCAGCCACATCTGCGTCGCGAGCACGGTCGCGTCCTCCTGCACCGGCCCGGGCGCGATGATGTAGACGAGGTCGAAGACCTTCATCACGTTGATCACCAGGGTCACGAAGACCACCGTCAGCACCGGCGCCAGCAGCGGCACCGTGATCCGCCGGAAGATCTGCCACTCGTTCGCGCCGTCCATCCGGGCCGCCTCCAGCGCGTCCCGGGGAAGGGCCGAGAGGCCGGCGCCGATCAGGACCATCGCGAAGCCCGTCCAGATCCACAGGTACGCCCCGATGATCGCGGGCGTGACGAGCGTGGGCCCGAGCCACGAGATGCCCTCGTAGGGGGCGGCGAAGTTCGACGCCGGCAGTTTCACCGTGTAGGAGCCGTCGTCCAACCCCTCGAAGCGGAACGAACCGTCGGCCGCCGTGGTCGTCGAGGCGACCGCCTCCCCGGCCCGCACCGCCTCGACCGTCATCTCCGGCAGCCCGCTCTCCCGCCGGTCGACCTTGCCCTGCTCCCCTCCCCCACCGGGCGTGAAGTCGAGGTACACGACGCCGCTCAGTTCGCCCGGTGCCGCCTTCCGCTCCGCCGCGGCATACGCCGGCCGAGCGTCCTCCGGGAGATCCGCGGGCAGCACCCCGACCAGGCCCAGCGTCACCGCCTCGCCCGGCGACGCGCTCGCACTCGTGCGGTACGAGCCGTCCGCGGCCTTCGTCAGCCCCTGCCCGTCGCGCGACCGGGCGGTCGGGTACGTCGACGTGCCCTGGAAGGCGTCGTGCACGGAGACCACGGCGGCGTTCAGTACGCCCTTGTCGGGGTCCTCGTCGTACGCGAGCCGGAAGATGATGCCGGCCGCGAGGAAGGACACGGCCATCGGCATGAACAGCAGCAGCTTGAAGGCGGTGGCCCAGCGGACCTTCTCCACCAGTACGGCCAGGATCAGGCCGAGGCCGGTGAGCAGGGCCGGGGCCACGACGACCCAGATCGTGGTGTTTCGGATGGCTTTGAGCGTGGCCGGGTCGCGGAACATCTCGGCGTAGTTCTCGCCGCCCACGAAGCGGGTGCCGGAGGCGTCGAAGAAGCTGCGTCCGACGGAGAAGAGGACGGGGTAGACGACCAGGGCGCCCAGCAGGAGCAGCGCGGGGAAGACGAAGAGCAGGGCGATGATCCGGCCGCGCCGCCGCGAGCGCCGGGCGCGTTCCTTTCCGGCGCCCGCGGCGGCCCCCCGGCTCGCCTCTTTCACGAGAGTGGCGGTCATGTCAGGTCAGCCCTGGCTCTCGTACGCCTTGGCCGCCGCGGCCTCCAGCTTCGCCGCGGTCCCCTTCGGGTCCGACGGGTCGCGCAGGAAGTCCTGCAGGAGCTTCCACTCGCCCGCGCCCTTGGTGCCACCGAATGCCGCGGGGGCCTGGTCGGACATGTCGAAGCGGACCGAATCACCCGCCGCGACAAGGGACTTGGCGGTCGCACGGGTGACGTCGTCGCCGTACGACGCGAGGTCGACGTTCTTGTTCGGGGACAGGAAGCCGCCCGCCTCGGCCCACACCGCCGCTGCCTCCGGCGTCGCCAGGTACTCGAGGAGCGCCATGCCGGCCTTCTGGTTCTTGCCGTCCTTCAGGACGACGGCCGCGTCACCACCGCTGACCACCGGCGCCTTGCCACCGCCGACCGCGGGGAACGGGAAGAAGTTCGCGTCCTCGCCGATCGCCTTGCCGAACTGGTCCTTGGCGACGCCCGCGACGAAGTCGCCCTCGTAGACCATGCCCGCCTCGGGCTTCGGCCCGAACACCTTCTCCACCGAGCCCGGGAAGTCGGTGTTGAGGGCCCCCTTCTGGCCGCCCGCTATCAGCTGCTTGTCCTTGAACAGCTTGCCGAGGGTGGTGAGCGCCTCGACCACGGACGCGTCGGTCCACTTCAGCTTGTGCGCGGCGAGGGCGTCGTACTTCTCGGGTCCCGCCTGGGAGAGGTAGACGTTCTCGAACCAGTCGGTGAGCGTCCAGCCGTCCTGTCCGGCGACCGAGAAGGCGGCGAGGCCCGAGTCGGAGACGGTCTGTCCTGCCTTCAGCATGTCGTCGTACGACTTCGGCGGCTCGACGCCGGCCTGGGCGAGGGCGTCGGGGCTGTACCAGACGGTCGACTTGTGGGCGGCCTTGAAGTAGAGCCCGTAGAGGTTGCCGTCGACGCTGCCGTAGTCCTTCCACACGGGTGCGAAGCCCGCGTCCACGGACTTCTGGGCCGTGCCGGACAGCGGCTTCAGCCAGTCGTTCTGCGCGAACTGCTTCAGGACACCGACCTGCGGGACCATCACCACGTCGGGGGCGTTGCCGCCCTCGATCTTGCTGCCGACGACGGTGGAGACGTTGTCCCCGGTGGACACGAACTGGGTCTTGGCGCCGGTCTTCTCGGTGAAGGCGTCCAGCACCTTCTGGAAGTTCTTCTGTTCGGTGCCGGTCCAGACACCGGCCACGGTGATCGTCTGACCGCTGAGCGCCTTGTCGCCGCCGCCCGCGGAGACCGGCCCGCCGCCACAGGCGGTCGCGCCGAGTGCCAGGACGAGAGCGGTACAGCCGGTGAGCAGGGTGGTACGTCGTCGCATCATCGTTGATGTCCCTTCGAGAATGGGGAAACTGACGGGGGTTCAGAGGGCCGGGATCACTGGCGGAGGCTCAGCGGACCGGGTCGCCCGCGGAGGGTTCAGAGGGCCGAGGACTCGGTCCCGTCGCTCATCCACCAGGCCGCAGTGGAGCCGGGCAGCACCCCGGCCGGGCAGGGGCCGCTCGACAGCAGCGGCGTACCGGAGACCGGCGCGGGCGTGGGCGCCGTACCGAAGTTGACGGCGCAGACGAGGCCGTCCCCGCGCACGAAGGCCAGGACGCCGGGCGGGCTGTCCAGCCAGCGCAGGGTGCCCTCGCCCAACTGGGGCAGTGCGGCGCGCAGTTGGAGACCGTCGCGGTACAGGTGCCAGAAGGAGCGGGTGTCGGCGAGGGCGCGGTCGGTGGCGTACTCGGCGAAGTACTCCGGCTGCGGCAGCCACGGCTTGGCGCTCTCCGCGCCGGAGGTGAAGCCGAACGGCGACGCCTGACCCGACCACGGCAGCGGCACCCGGCAGCCGTCGCGGATGCGGGCCCGGCTGCCGGTACGGCGGAAGATCGGGTCCGTGAGCACGTCGTCGGGCAGATCGACGACCTCGGGCAGACCCAGCTCCTCGCCCTGGTAGATGTACGCGGCTCCGGGCAGCGCCAGCATCAGCAGTGCGGCGGCGCGGGCACGGGCGGCGCCGAGGCCGCTGCCCTCGGTGGCGGGTTCGCCGTAGCGGGTGACGGTGCGGACCTGGTCGTGGTTGTTGAGGACCCAGGTGACCGTCGAGCCGGTGCCGGCGATGTCCTGCATGGCCTCGGAGATGACCTTGCGGAAGGCGTCGGCCTCCCAGGGGGCGCTGAGCAGGTCGAAGAAGAAGGCCTGGTGGAGTTCGTCGGAGCGGACGTAGAGGGCGTGCTCGCGGGCGGTCGGGACGGACACCTCGCCGACGAGGAGGCGCTCGCGGCCGTCGCGGGCGGTGTACTCCTCGCATATGGAACGCCACTGGCGCCACACCCGGTGCACCTCGGGCTGGTTCCAGGCGAGCGGGTTGACCGAGTCGCGGGTGCGGGCGTCGGCCTCCGGGTCGTCCGAGTCCGGGAGCTCAGGGTGCTTGTAGAGGCCGGCGGCCACGTCGATACGGAAGCCGTCGATGCCCCGGTCCAGCCAGAAGCGCAGGATGCGGTCGAACTCGGCGCCGATCTCGGGGTTGCGCCAGTTCCAGTCGGGCTGCTCGGGCGCGAACATGTGCAGGTACCACTGGCCGGCCCGCCCGTCCTCCTCGGTCACCCTGCTCCAGGCCGGGCCTCCGAACATGGAGTGCCAGTTGTTGGGCGGCTCGTCGCCGTCGACGCCACGGCCGTCGGCGAAGTGGAAGCGGGCGCGGGCGGCGCTGCCGGGTTCGGCGTTCAGCGCCTCCTCGAACCACGCGTGCTCGCTGGAGCAGTGGTTGGGGACGATGTCGAGCAGCACCTTGATGCCGAGCCGCCGGGCCGCCGCGACCAGCAGGTCGAACTCGGCGAGGTCGCCGAAGAGGCGGTCCACGTCGCAGTAGTCGGCGACGTCGTAGCCGTGGTCGTGCTGCGGCGAGGGATAGAACGGGCTCAGCCAGATGCCGTCGACACCGAGCTTCTTCAGGTACGGCAGTCCGGCGCGGACTCCGGCCAGATCGCCGATGCCGTCTCCGGTGCTGTCCAGGAAGCTGCGGACATACACCTGGTAGATCACCGCGTCGCGCCACCAGTGGTACTTACTCAACATGTATGCATGTTAGGTAGGCGTGTCGCGGAGATGTCAATGAAAGGAACACAGGCTACTGCCGAGTCACAGCGCCAAATACGGACTTATAGGGGCACTGGCCTGCCAGATGAGACGTCCCCGTTACTTAACAAGTAACTAGCGAACGGGCCGAACTATCGACTGGAGACGGCCGCCAGCTCCCGCGCCAGCCGCCGCACCGCCGCCTCCGGCGTCTCCCGCCCGGTCATCGCGTCGCGCACGACCGCCTGCACCACCAGGCTCACCTGGTCGTAGCGCGGACTCTTGGGGCGCGGCGCAGCCGTGAGCACGCTCTCGCGCAGGGTCGGCAGATACGGGAACTCCCGCACCAGCTCGGGATCTTCGTAGAGGTCGGCCCGTACGGGCGGCAGCGCCCCGCGCGCGAGAACCTGGCGCTGGACGCGCTCGGTGGTCAGGTACGCGATCAGGCGGGCGGCCGAGTCGGGGTGCCGGGCGTGGGTGCTGACGGCGAGGTTGGAGCCGCCCAGGACACTCGTCCCGGGCCCGTCCGGCCCCGGCAGCGGTACGGCGCCGATCTTCCCGGCGACCGGCGAGCCCTTGGCCGACGCGACGACATAGGCGTACGGCCAATTGCGGAGGAACAGCAGGCGCCCGTCCTGGAAGGCCTGCTTGGACTCCTCCTCCTTGTAGGTGAGTGCCCGCTTCGGGATCCAGCCCTCGCGTACGCCGCGGGAGAGGAAGTCGATGCCCGCGCGGGCACCCGTCGAGTCGACGGTGACGCGCTCGCCCTCGTCGCCCAGGATCGAGCCGCCCGCCGAGTAGACCGCCTCGGCGGCGTTGACGGTGAGGCCCTCATACGGCAGGAACTGACCCGCATAGCCGTCGAGCCCGTACTTGGGCGCGATGGTTTTCGCGGCGCGTTCGAGTTCGGCCCAGGTTCTGGGTGGGTCGACGCCCTCCTTGGCGAGGATGTCCTTGCGATAGAGGAGGAGGCCGGCGTTGGTGACGTACGGGACCGCGTACAGCCGGTCGTCGTAGGTCGCCGTGTCCACGACCGGTGGCAGGAAGGTGTCCAGCGGGAAGCGCTCGCGCGCCAGCGGGCGGATCCAGCCGTGCGCCGCGAACTCCGAGGTCCAGCTGACGTCGATATTGAGCATGTCGAAGCGTCCGCCGCCGTCGCCACCGTCGCGCAGGTCGGTGATCATCTGCGCGCGGGTCTCGTCGGCGGAGTCCGGCAGCTCGACGAGGGTGACCTTCTCGTCGGGGTGGGTGCGGTTCCAGCCCTCCAGGAGGGGGCCGAGATAGCCGGTGAGGTCACCGGCGGTGGCGAGGGTCAGGGGCCCTCGGCCGCTTCCGGCGCCCTCGTCGGCGTGGCCGCCGGCGGTGACGTAGCCGGTCATGACCACGACCAGAACGAGAAGGCCCCTACCGGCGGCATGGATCCACCGCATAGGTTCCTCCTTGCACACCGGCCCCGGTCGTCTTCGCCCTGGGTCAGAGGCCATGTATACCTGTTAGGTATGCGCGATACTAGGCCTCGCGGCACATTACCCAGATGCTAGGAGGAGAGCACGAGTGCGGCTGCCCCTCCTGGCCCTGCTGGCGCGCGGCCCGGCACACGGCTACGAGCTGAAGCAGGACCTTGAGCAGACGCTGGGCTCCGCGTACCCTCAGCCGAACGTCGGCCAGATCTATGTGACCCTCGGCCGTCTCGAGAAGCAAGGGCTGATCGAGGGCGAGGATGTCGAGCAGTCCAGCCGGCCCAACAAAAAGGTCTACCACCTCACCGACGCCGGGCGGGAGGCGCTGCGCGCCTGGTTCGAGGAGCCCGAGGACGAGCCGCGGGTGCGGGACGAGTTCTTCATGAAGCTGGCGCTCGCCCCGCAGAGCGGCCTCGCCGACCAGGTCGCCCTCATCAACAGACAGCGGCGCCAGTACCTGAACACCATGCGTCAACTGTCGAAACTGGCCGCCGCCGAAGACCGGGACAACCGCATCGCCCACCTGCTGATAGAGGGCGCGATGCTGCATCTGCAGGCCGACCTCGACTGGCTTGAGCGGTGCCAGGAAGAGCTGGAGGAGTTGGAGTGAGCGACGATTCCACTCCCGTGCTGCCCGCCGAGAGCCCTGTGCCCGGCGCCGAGAACCCGGGGCAGCGGGCCGAAAGCCCTGTGCTGCGGGCCGAGAGCCTGGTCAAGACGCATTACGGCGAGGGCGCCCCGGCGCATGCCGTGCGGGGGGTCGATCTTTCCGTCCGGCAGGGCGAGTTCGTGGCCGTCACCGGTCCGTCCGGTGCCGGAAAGTCGACCTTGCTGCATCTGCTCGGCGGGTTGCAGCGGCCCGACAGCGGCAGCATCTGGCTGGACGGCGAGTGCGCCGACGCGTGGCGTGAGGCCCGCTGGGCGGTGGAGCGCAGGAAGCGCATCGGGATCGTCTTCCAGTTCTTCAACCTGGTCTCCGACCTCTCCGTCGCCGACAACGTCGAGCTGCCCGCGCTGCTGGCCGGCGTCCCGCCGAAGCGGGCCCGCGCCGAGCGGACGGAACTGCTGGCCGAGCTGGGTCTCGCGGGCAAGGAGCGGAGCATGCCGGGCGAACTGTCCGGCGGCGAGCAGCAGCGGGTCGCGCTGGCCCGGGCCCTGGTCAACCGTCCCCCGCTGCTGCTGGCCGACGAGCCCGCGGGGAGCCTGGACAGCAAGGGCACGCGTGAGGTGATGCGGCTGCTGTCCCGCTTCCACCAGCGCGGCCAGACGATCGTGCTCGTCACCCATGACGCCCGCCTGGCGAGCGCCGCGGACCGGGTGATCAGCTTCTTCGACGGCCGGATAGCCGACGACGCCGAACTGGACGGCGGCACACCTCCGCGCCGGGCCGGGATCTCGGGTGTGCTGGAGCTCAGGGACTGACATGCGGATGTACGACCACTGTCCGGTGTCCGGGCCGAGGGGCTGAGGCCCATGCGAGCCATTCTGCGCTGGGCGCACTCCGATCTGCGGACGCACCGCGGCGAGGCGCTGTTCCTCGTGCTGGCCACGGCCGGGATCGTCGTGTCGCTGTTGCTGGCCACGGCGCTCTTCGGTTACGCCACCAACCCCTGGCAGCGCGTCTTCACCCAGGCGCACGGTGCACACGTCTGGCTGCACACCGGCTCCTCCGCCGACACCGGGAAGCTGGCCGAGCTCGACGGTGTCGAGTCCGTCGCCGGCCCCTACCCCACCGCCGACACCACCCTCGCCGCCCGCGGCACCCGCGCCTCCGTCGAACTGCGCGGCACGCCCGAACGCCCCTCCGTCGACCGCCCGCTCCTCGCCTCCGGCCGCTGGCTGGACCCCGCGAACCCCGACGGCGTCGTCCTGGAGAGCCGCCTGGCCCGAGCCCTCCTGGCGACACCCGGCGACACCCTCACGCTGCCCGGCAGCGGGTCCGGTACCGGCACCGACAGCGGGGCAGGCACCAGCGCCGACAGCCGTGCCGGCACCAGCGCCGACAGCCGTGCCGGCACCGGCTCGCCTCGGACCTTGACCGTCCTCGGCATCGCCGACAGCGCCGAGCCGCGCTACCGGGCGGGCGAGCAGCCGGGGCTCGTCTGGGCGCAGCCGTCCGCCGTGCCCGACCCGGGCGGCCAGGTGATCGGGCTGCGCCTGACGGACCCCGACGACACGGACTACGCCGTCCAGCGCGCCGTGACCGTGCTGGGCGCGGGCGCGGTCGGCGAGGTCTCCACCTGGCAGCAGGCGCGCTCCGAGGCGCAGGGCGACAACCGGCTGCTCGGGCAGGTGCTGGGGCTGTTCGGGCTGGGCGCGCTGGTCGCGGCCGGACTCGCCGTGCACGGCGCGATCGGCACCCGTATCCGCGGCCATCTGCGGGACATCTCGGTGCTGAAGGCGATCGGCTTCACCCCGGGTCAGGTGGTGCGCGTCTTCCTGCTCCAGCACCTGGCCTACGCGCTGCTCGGTGCAGTGGCCGCGGCATCGCTCATCCAGGCCCTCGGCAGCCGGATCCCGGGGCGGCTCGGGGACGCGGTCGGGGTGTGGCAGGGGCTGCCCGGGCACACCGTGGCGCTGTTCGTGGTGCCGGTGGTCGCGGTGCTGTTCATCTCCGCGACCACCGGGCTCGCGGCATGGCGCGCGGGGCGGGTGCCCCCGGTTCCGGTGCCACGGCCCGCGGCTCCGCTCGGCGGGCGGCTCTCCGGTGCGGCCCGGCAGGCGCTCGGACTGCGGCTGCCGCCCGCGCTGGTGCTGGGCTGGCACCGGGCCTTCACGCGCCGCCTGCGGTCGCTGGCCACGGTCGCCCGGCTGGCGCTGCCCCTGCTGCTGATCGTGGTGGCGATGAGCGCGTGGACCACCATCGAGCGCTTCGACAGCAGGCCCGACCAGATCGGCCTGCCGACCGCCCTCACCGCCCGCGCCGACTCCGGCCTGGCCGACCCGGACGCCCGCGCGCTGCTGGAACGCGATCCACAGGTCGCCGCCGCCTACCCGGGCGTCGAGGTGGCCGCCCTGGTCCCGGGGCAGACGGCCACCATCGCCCTGCGCGGCCTCGGCACCCACCAGGACCCCTACCCGTACGCCCTGGCCGAGGGCCGCGCACCGCAGAGCCGCGACGAGGCGGTGGCCGGGCAGGGGCTGCTCGACCTGCTGGACGTGCAGGTCGGCGACTGGGTTCGGATGACCGTCGGCGACCAGCCGCAGATCCTGCACATCGTCGGCCGCGGCATCGAGCCGGAGAACGCCGGCCGGGTCATCTCCACCTCCCTCGACACCCTCCGCGAGAACGATTCCGCTCTCGGCCCCACCCTCTACGAGCTCCGGCTCAGCCCCGGCGCGGACCCTCAGCAGGTCGCCGACCGCCTGGCCACCACCGGTCAAGGACGCCTGGACGTCCACGCCGTCCCGAACCCCGCCGACGGCCTCTCCCCCCTGCGCGGCGTGGTCGTGGGCCTGATCGCCATCCTGGCCCTCATCGGCCTCATCGAACTGCTGACGGCGATCGGCGGCACCGTCCGCGAGAGCGAACGCGACCTGCTGGCCCTCAAGGCCATCGGCCTCTCCCCACGCCAGATCACCGCGATCACCGTCACCTCCACGACTTGCACCGCCCTGGCCGCCGTCGTCATCGGCACCGCCCTGGGCACACCCCTCGCCCACTGGCTGATCGACGCCCAGGGCAGATCGAGCGGCATCGGCGCCGGAATCGCCCAGGGCCCGTCCCTCGCTCTCCTCCTGCTCTTCGGCACCGCAGCGGTCACCGGCGCAGCCGCCCTCGCCACCGTCCCCGCCTCCCGCGCGGCCCGCCACCGACTCGCGGACACGCTGAGCGCGGTTGCCTGACCGGCGGGCTCGGCGCGTTTCGGACGGTCAGCCGCCGTAAGGGCCTGCGCCGTGGGGCGGCTGCGGTGGGCTGTACGGCGGCTGCGCGGCGTACGGGTTCCGGGGCCCGGCGCGTAGGGGTTGCCCTGCGGCGGTACGAAGCCGTTCGGGGCGTACGACGGTGGCTGCGGTGTTAGTGACGGGGACGGTGCCGGTGATGGTGACGGCAGGGTGGCCGGGTGTGCCGCCAGCCGGATGCCGTACCGCTGCTCCAGCCGCCTCATCTCCAGCAGCGCGATCCCGGTGACCGTCACCGGGGCGCCCAGGATGAAGAAGACGCCCAGGGCGAGGCCGAGTCCGTGCAGGTCACCCGTGATGAGATCCGGGATGGCCATGAGCCATGTCGTCACCGTGGCGAGCAGCGGCGGCAGACAACGGTGCGTCGCAGCGGTGCCGAAGAAGTTCCCCGAGATCCGGTAGGCACCGGCGATCACGAAGAAGCCCATCCACAGCCCCACAAGGCTGAACAGCATCTTCCCGAGGATCCCGAACACATCCCCGACCCGGAAGAGCATCACCGTCAGGAACGCCGAACCGATGAACAGCAGCAGCAACTTCAGCGACCTGACCAGCGGCTCCCGCAACTGCCCCACCGTACCGGCGCCGGAGCGCCGCCACAGGTAGAGCATCACGCCGACCGCGAGCGGTGTGATGAACAGCAGGACGACACAGGCGGTGGCCGCGTTGTCCAGCATCTCGTCGAAGGCGAAGCCGCCCTCGACGAAGGTGTAGACACCGAATGCCGCGACCGCGCCCGCGATGACGCGGGCCTTCTTCAACGCGTCCACCGAAGGGTCCAGCGACTCCGGGATCCAGACCGGATGGAACATCGCCCGCGCCACATGATGGGGCTTCAGGAACGACCGGGCGTTCAGCGCGCCCCCCGGTCCAACTCCCTTGTGGATTCGTCACTTCACACTCCCCCGAGTGATCGTGTTCATGATCGACGAGGGAGTCTACGGGAAGCGGACGACCGGATGCCGCCCGCTCTCCGCGTCCCCGGTCACTGCCGTCCGCGCAGCTCCCGGTACTTGGCGACGAGCGCCTGAGTCGACGCGTCCAGCCCCGGCACCTGGGCGCCCTCGGTCAGCGCGGGCTCGACCCGCTTGGCGAGGACCTTGCCGAGTTCGACGCCCCACTGGTCGAAGGAGTCGATGTTCCACACCGCGCCCTGCACGAACACCTTGTGCTCGTACAGCGCGATCAGCTGCCCGAGCACCGACGGGGTCAGCTCGCGGGCGAGGATCGTGGTCGTCGGGTGATTGCCCTTGAACGTCTTGTGGCTCACCAGCTCCTCCGGCACCCCTTCAGCACGCACCTCCTGAGGCGTCTTGCCGAACGCCAGCGCCTGCGTCTGGGCGAAGAAGTTCGCCATCAACAGGTCGTGCTGTGCCTTGAGTTCGTCGCTCATCTCGGCGACCGGCTCGGCGAAGCCGATGAAGTCCGCCGGGATCAGCTTGGTGCCCTGGTGGATCAGCTGGTAGTACGCGTGCTGTCCATTGGTGCCCGGAGTGCCCCACACGATCGGCCCGGTCTGCCAGTCGACCTCCCGCCCGTCGCGGCCGACGTACTTGCCGTTGGACTCCATGTCCAGCTGCTGGAGATACGCCGTGAACTTCGACAGGTAGTGGCTGTACGGCAGCACCGCGTGCGACTGGGCGTCCTGGAAGTTGCCGTACCAGATGCCCAACAGGCCAAGCAGCAGCGGCACGTTGGCCTCGGCGGGCGCGGTGCGGAAGTGCTCGTCGACGATCCGGAAGCCGTCGAGCATCTCGCGGAACCGGTCGGTCCCGATGGCGATCATCAACGACAGCCCGATGGCCGAGTCGTACGAGTAGCGCCCAC
Organism: Streptomyces sp. cf386; assembly: GCF_900103585.1. Taxonomy (GTDB): domain Bacteria; phylum Actinomycetota; class Actinomycetes; order Streptomycetales; family Streptomycetaceae; genus Streptomyces. The sequence goes on along the minus strand of NZ_FNHV01000007.1, from coordinate 302,679 downwards.
CGACCCAGTCCCAGAACTCGAACATGTTCGCCGTGTCGATCCCGAAGTCAGCGACCTTCTCGGCGTTCGTCGACAGGGCCACGAAGTGCTTCGCGACGGCCTCCGGCCCTGCCTTCAGCTCACCCAGCAGCCAGTTGCGCGCGGACTTGGCGTTGCTGATCGTCTCGATCGTGGTGAAGGTCTTGGACGCGATGACGAACAGTGTCTCGGCGGCGTCCAGGTCACGGGTCGCCTCGTGCAGGTCGGCGCCGTCGACGTTCGACACGAAGCGGACGGTGAGGTCGCGGTCCGTGTAGCTGCGCAGCACCTCGTACGCCATCGCCGGGCCGAGGTCGGAGCCGCCGATGCCGACGTTGACGATGTTCCTGATGCGCTTGCCGGTGTGGCCGGTCCAGGCGCCGGAGCGGACCCGCTCGGCGAAGTCGGCCATCTTGTCGAGTACGGCGTGCACTCCCGGGACGACGTTCTCCCCGTCGACCTCGATCACCGCGTCACGCGACGCCCGCAGCGCGGTGTGCAGCACGGCGCGGTCCTCGGTGGTGTTGATCTTCTCGCCGCGGAACATGGCGTCCCGCAACCCGAACACGTCGGTGGCGGCGGCCAGCTCGCGCAGCAGCCGCAGCGTCTCATCGGTGACCAGGTGCTTGGAGTAGTCGATGTGCAGGTCGCCGACCTGCAGCGTGTACCCCGCACCGCGGCCCGGGTCGGCGGCGAACAGCTCCCGCAGCCCCACCTCGCCCAGCTCCTCACGGTGCTTGGCCAGCGCGGTCCACTCGGGCGTCCGGTTGAGCCTGGTACGGCCGTCTGCGTTCATGTCCGACTTCAGCCTTCTTTCGTGCCTGTCCCAGCTGTTCCAACCTAATTGATCAGCGCGAGGCGTGACCCGTCATGGCGTCGTCGTCCGGCGCAACAACAGGTACGTCCGCCTTGCGCGCCGGTATCAACGAGGTGACGGCGAGGGCGAAGAGCACGGCCGCCAGCAGGGCGGGCCCGTTGAGCCCGAACGCCCCGGCCACGGCACCGCCGAGCAGGGCACCGATCGGGGCACCGGATGTCGAGGCCGTACGGAAGGCCGAGGCGATGCGGCCCACCATGGACTCGGGGCTGCGCTGCTGCATGAGCGTGACCTGATTGACGTTCCACACCATGCCCATGGCGCCCAGCAGCGCCATCCCCACCAGGAGGCCGGCCAGGTGGCGCACGGCCCCCGTGAGCAGCAGCGACAACGTCTGGACGGTTCCCGCCAGCAGCAGCGCCCCCAGCCGACCGGTCCTGCGCGCGATCCGCTGGGCCACGAAACCGCCGGCCAGGCTGCCGGCCGCGTACGCCGTCATCGCCGCCGCGTACGCGGCGTGGCCCCCGTGCAGCCAGTGCGTCACATGCAGCACCAGCGTGGCGATCAGGGCACCCATGCCGATGTTGCACAGCACTGTGGCCACACAGGCCGCCCGCAGCGCCCGGTCTCCCCAGAGGGTGCGCAGCCCGTCCCGGATCTCGGCCCGCAGTGTGCTGCCCGCCGGGCGTGGCCCCCGCTCGGACGGCCGTATCCGCAGGGACGCCACCAGAGCAGCGGCCAGCAGATAGGTGCCCGCGTCGGCCAGGAACGGCATGGCTGCCCCGGTCGCGAGCAGCAGCGGCACGACCGGGCCGGCCAGCAGGCTGCCCGCGAGTTGCTGGCCCGTCATCAGCCGGGCGTTGGCGCTGCCCAGGGCTTCGCGCTGCACCAGGGACGGGAGCAGCGCGGTGGACGCGTTGTCGAACAGTGTCTGGAGTGTCGTCAGTGAGAAGGCGAGGACCAGCAGCAGAGGGATCGACGCGTGTCCGAGTCCGACGGCGAGCGCGAATCCGGCGACGAGCAGCCCTCGTACCAGATCGACCGACCACATCGCGCGCCGCTGGTCCACCCGGTCCACCACGGCCCCGCCGAGCAGTCCGAAGAGCAGCCAGGGCAGATAGCCGCAGGCGGTGACCGAGGCGATGATCAGGGGATCGTCCGTGAGCTGCACGGCGAGCAGCGGCAGCGCGGTCGTACGCAGCGCGTCTCCGAAGCGCGAGACCACGGCAGCGGTCCACAACCGCCCGAATCCCCCACGCCACGCGGGCGCGCCCACCCCCGCCGCCTCAGCCGTCGCCACAACTCCCCCTCGCGGTCCATCGATGCAGAAGATCGATACACAAACCGTAGAGGGCACCACTGACAATCGGTCCGCGAGCGGCTCGGCGCCGGTGCGTCAAACAGGTCCGGCCAGGTGCCCGCAGGCACCCGGCCGGTCCTCAATTCCTAGATCTCGCCCCGCAGTTTGGCGAGTGCCTCGGCGAGGATCGCCTCGCCGTCGGCGTCGCTGCGCCGTTCCCGTACATACGCCAGATGCGTCTTGTAGGGCTCGGTGCGCGGCGGGTCCGGCGGGTTGTCCCGGTCCTGCCCGGCGGGAAAGCCGCAGCGCGGGCAGTCCCAGGTTTCGGGGACCTGCGCGTCGCTGGCGAAGCTGGGCTGGGTCTCATGCCCGTTGGAGCACCAGAAGGAGATGCGCAGCCGGGGCGCGGACTCGCCCCGCTCGGCCTCGCCCATCGGCCCCGCCCCGACCCGGCTTCCTCGGATCGCGTTGCCACTTGCCACGGTCGTAACTCCCTGCGTGATGGTGCCGCAAAGCGAGTCGGCGTTTCGCTTCGCTGCGAGCGCCTCAGTCTACGTAAGGCCCAACGCGCGTCCAGTGATTGGAGTTACATAGCCCCTACACCAAGACGCAAGCCCCATGATAGGCCGCGCTCAGCTGCGCGTACCGAACATGGGGCCATACGTGCGGATTGTGCGTGCCGGTCAGTTGTTGACCTTCATCATGATGCCGAGCACGACAATGCACGCGAACCAGAGCAGACCGACCACCACGGTGATCCGGTCGAGGTTGCGCTCGGCGACCGAGGAGCCGCCGACGGACGACTGCATGCCGCCACCGAACATGTCGGAGAGACCGCCGCCCTTCCCCTTGTGCATCAGCACCAGCAGCATCAGCAGCAGGCTGAAGACGATCAGGGCGATGGAGAACCCCAGAACCACGGCTGGACCAACTTCCTCGGATTCGGATAACGACGGGGGTCGAAGCTCATTCTGTGAGCCTCATGCTCACATTCCAAGCCCCGACCCCCGCAAGGGTACGACGAATCGCCGTTACCGCATACTCACTGGTCGCGGAACCGCACGATCTTGACGAACTCGTCGGCGTCCAGGGACGCGCCCCCGACCAGGGCGCCGTCGATGTCGGCCTGCGCCATGATCTCGGCGACATTGCCGGACTTCACGGAGCCGCCGTACTGGATGCGGACCTTGTCGGCCAGGTCCTGCGAGTACAGCTCGGCGATCTTGCCGCGGATGGCGGCGCAGACCTCCTGGGCGTCCTCGGCGCCGCAGACCTTGCCGGTGCCGATGGCCCAGACGGGCTCGTAGGCGACGACGATGGTCTCGGCCTGCTCCGCCGAGAGGTCCTTCAGACCGCCCTCGACCTGGGCGAGGGTGTGGGAGACGTGGTTGCCCGCCTCGCGGACCTCCAGCTCCTCACCGACGCACAGGATCGGGGTGAGGCCGTGCTTGTAGGCGGCCTTGACCTTGGCGTTGACGATCTCGTCGGTCTCGGCGTGGTACTGGCGGCGCTCGGAGTGGCCGATCGCCACGTACGTGCACTTCAGCTTGGCCAGCATCGGGCCGGAGATCTCGCCGGTGTAGGCGCCGGAGTCCTGTGCCGAGATGTCCTGGGCGCCGTACTTGATCTTCAGCTTGTCGCCGTCGACCAGGGTCTGCACGGAGCGCAGGTCGGTGAAGGGCGGCAGGACGGCGACCTCGACGGCCTCGTAGTCCTTGTCGGCCAGGGCGAAGGCGAGCTTCTGGACGTGGGCGATGGCCTCGAGGTGGTTGAGGTTCATCTTCCAGTTGCCCGCCATCAGCGGCGTGCGCGTGCTCATAAAGAGTCAGTCCTCCAGTGCGGCGAGGCCGGGGAGCGTCTTGCCCTCGAGGTATTCGAGGGAGGCGCCGCCACCGGTCGAGATGTGGCCGAATGCAGTCTCGTCGAAGCCCAGGGTGCGGACGGCCGCGGCGGAGTCGCCGCCGCCGACCACGGTGAAGCCCGGGGATTCGATGAGGGCCTGGGCGACCGCCTTGGTGCCCTCGGCGTAGTCGGGGTGCTCGAAGACGCCCATGGGGCCGTTCCAGAAGACGGTGCCGGCGTCGGCGAGCTTCGAGGCGTACAGCTTGCGGGTCTCCGGACCGATGTCCAGGCCCTCCTGGTCGGCCGGGATGGCGTCCGCGGCGACGGTCGTGGGGTTGGCCGGGGCCTTGGTCTTCAGGTCCGGGAACTCGGTGGAGACCAGGACGTCGACCGGCAGGACGAGCTCGACGCCGGTCTTCTCCGCGCGCTCGATGTACTCCTGCACGGCCGGGATCTGGTCCTCCTGGAGGAGGGAGATGCCGACCTCGTGGCCCTTGGCCTTGAGGAAGGTGTACGCCATGCCGCCGCCGATGAGGAGGCGGTCGGCCTTGCCGAGCAGCTGGTCGATCACGGCGAGCTTGTCGGAGACCTTGGCGCCACCGAGCGCGACCACGTACGGCCGCTTCACGTCCTCGGTGAGCTTCTTCAGGACGCCGACCTCGTTGGCGATGAGGTGACCGGCGTAGTGCGGCAGGCGCGCCGGGAGGTCGTACACCGAGGCGTGCTTGCGGTGCACCGCGCCGAAGCCGTCACCGACGTAGACATCGACGAGGGCGGCGAGCCGGTCGGCGAAGGCGCCGCGCTCGGCGTCGTCCTTGCTCGTCTCACCGGCGTTGAAGCGCAGGTTCTCGACCACCGCGACCTGGCCGTCGGAGAGGCCCGCGACCGTGGACGTGGCGGACTCGCCGACCGTGTCGGTCGCGAACGCGACATCGGCGCCGAGGAGTTCACCCAGGCGCGCGGCGGCGGGCGCGAGGGAGAACACCGGGTCCGGAGCGCCCTTGGGGCGGCCCAGGTGCGAGGCGACGACGACGCGCGCGCCCGCCTCGGCCAGCGCCTTGACGGTGGGCAGCACGGCGCGGATACGGCCGTCGTCGGTGATGGTGGTGCCGTCCAGCGGCACGTTCAGGTCGGCGCGGACGAAGACCCGCTTGCCGGCGACGCCTTCGGAGAGAAGTTCGTCGATCGTCTTCATGAAGGGGACTCCTGAGAAGGGCTCGTGATCGCTCGGAAACGCTCGTGATCCAACAGGTCTGATCTGCACGTGAGTCAGGGCTCGGGCGACGCGTCCCTGCGCCGCCCGAGCCCTGCACTCACATCAAGGTGCCTGCTCTGGATATCAGAGCTGGTTGCCGACGAAGACCGTGAGGTCGACGAGGCGGTTGGAGTAGCCCCACTCGTTGTCGTACCAGCCGAGGATCTTCACCGAGTTGCCCTCCTGGACCATGGTCAGGGAGGAGTCGAAGGTGCAGGAGGCCGGGTCGCTGACGATGTCCGAGGAGACGATCGCGTCCTCGGTGTAGGCCAGGTAGCCCGCCAGGTCGCCGTCCTCGGAGGCCTTCTTGAACGCGGCGTTGACCTCGTCCTTGGTGACCTCGCGCTGCAGCGTGACGACCAGGTCGGTGGCCGAACCGGTCGGGACCGGGACGCGCATGGCGATGCCGTCCAGCTTGCCCTTGAGCTGCGGGAGGACCAGGGCGGTGGCCTTGGCGGCGCCGGTCGTGGTCGGGATGATGTTCTCGGCGGCGGCGCGGGCGCGACGCAGGTCCGAGTGCGGGAAGTCCAGGATGCGCTGGTCGTTGGTGTACGCGTGGACCGTCGTCATCAGACCCTTGACGATGCCGAAGTTCTCGTCGAGGACCTTGGCCATCGGCGCCACACAGTTGGTGGTGCAGGAGGCGTTGGAGATGACGTGGTGGTTCGCCGGGTCGTACTTGTCCTGGTTGACGCCCATCACGATGGTGATGTCCTCGTCCTTGGCCGGAGCCGAGATGAGGACCTTCTTGGCGCCGCCGGCGAGGTGCTTCGCGGCGTCGGCCTTCTTCGTGAAGATGCCCGTCGACTCGATGACGATGTCGACGCCCAGCTCGCCCCACGGGATGTCGGCGGGGTTGCGCTCGGACAGGACTTTGATGGTGTGCCCGTCGACGGTGATCGTGTCGGCGGTGTGCGACACCTCGGCCTTGAGGCGGCCGAGGATGGTGTCGTACTTCAGCAGGTGAGCCGTGGTCGCGGTGTCACCCAGGTCGTTGACAGCCACGATCTCGATGTCAGCGCCCTGCTCCAGCAGCGCGCGGAAGTAGTTGCGACCGATACGACCGAAGCCGTTGATGCCTACGCGGATCGTCACGAACCGATCTCCTCGTTGGTACGCCGGCCATGCGGTGCCGGCGAGCTCTATTTGGGATGTCCCCGACCGCCTACGACCCTACCTCTCTGAAGCCGCCGTGGTGACATCCAGATGTCCCATACACGGCACGGCGGCCCGTACCCGCCAGTAGGGGTACGGACCGCCCTGCTTTGAAGCCTGGATCACTCGTTTTGGTCACGGCGCGTCGTGCACTGTTGACCTCGGCGTGTCACTGATCAAGTGAGGCGAGGGCCTTTCCGATGAGCGCCTTACGGTCGGCCGCCGCGGTGACGTGTTCCAGGCCGAAGCCCAGGAGCACGGTGTCGTCCGTGGTGACCGCTCCATAGGTCTGGAACAGCGCTCCGGTGCGCGCCCAGTCCTTGAGCACGGCCGGGCTGCCCGCGGGCGGTCCGGTCACGCTCCAGGCGCCGAGCGACGTCTCGAAGCCCTCGGTCTCGGTCGCCGTACCTCCGACGACGAGCGAGGTCTCGTCGGCGAGCACACCGCGACCGGCGAAGGCCGGGTCGCTGACATAACTGATCGAGACCTCGACCGACTTGCCGGCGTATGCGCTCAGGTCGAAGGCAACCTGCTGCCAGCCGTCGGAGGCGCCGGTGAGGGCGTTCCACGCACCGCTGCTGCCGGTGGCGGTGCAGCCGCCGGCGGCCACGGTGAGGTAGTGGGCCAGCCAGGGGTGCTCACCCACGTAGAACCCCGCCTCGCAGTCCGCAGGCACGGTGGCGCTGGTGGCGCCGCCCGCCTCGGGGAGCGTCGTCCAGTCGTCGGCACCCGTGGTGTGGGCCTCGATGAGGACGTTGTCGTAGCCGGGCTCGACGTCCCACAGCAGTTGGGTGCGCAGCGTCGGCTTGTCCGCCGCGCTCACTCCCGAGAGATCGACGGTCCTGGTCAGCCGCTTGTAGGCGTCGTCGGTGTGCACGGCGGCCGCCATGTAGGAACCCGCGTACGGCCCGTACGGGTTGACGGTCCCGGCGAACTGGCCCGCGCCCGCACTGGCGAACTGCGGGTACTTGTCTGCGGCCAGCTCGTCCGACGTGACGCTGTAGGTCCCGGCCTTGTCGAGCGGGTTGCCGGTGGCCTCGCCGAGCGCTCCGGTGAAGCCGTCGAGGCTGCCGGAGCCGGTGAATCCGGTGGCCCCGGGGGTCGACGTACGGGTGTAGGCGCCCAGGTAGTACTGGCTGAAGTCGTTGGAGAGGGTGCCGCCGCCGAGGTCGACGTTGCCGCCGGCCTCCTCGCCCGCCTCCATCAGCTTGCCGCCCTCGTTGAGGTAGGCGCGCAACTGGAGTTGGGTGGCGTTGCCCGGGACCTTCGCGCCGGTGTAGTGGACGACGGTGTCGAAGTGGCCCAGCACGCCGAGCGCGTCGGGCGCTCCCTGCGTGGCGACGTCCCAGACGATCGCCTTGCGGCCGTTGGCCTTGAGCGCGTCGACGTACTTCTGCGCGTGCGTGGCGGTGGCGCCTTCCTCGGCGACCACGAGGACGTCCGCGCGCGGCCGCTCGGCCACGGTGTACGTGAAGTGCTCGCTGGAGACCTTCTTTCCGCTCCTCGTCTCGCCGGTGAACCACACCTCGACCTTGTCGCCCGGATCGCCGTCGGCGACCTTGGCGCGGTACTCGTCGAAGTGGAGGTTGTCCTCACCGCCGTATGTCTCGCCGCCCTTCCAGGCCTTGAGCGCCATGTCCTCCGTACGGCCGCCGTTGACGCGGTACTTGAGCTCCTTGTCGCGCACGGACTTCCGTGCGACGGCCGAGACCTCCTGGTCCGCGCCGCGCGAGTACGACGTGGTGAAGGGCGCCGGGGTGAAGTCGGCGGCGCTCAGGCCGACCGAGGACTTCGGCTGGTCGGGCTTGGCGGCGGACTCGGCGACGGAGAGCGCGAACGGGACGTTCTTGGCGAACTCCTGCTGGATCAGCTTCTCGTCGTCCGGGAAGTTGAAGCCCGACTGGCAGTCGGCCGCGTTCCACTGGTCGTTCGGGTCGATGTTCGACGCGGTCTGGCAGGTCGACATCTCGGGCGTGAACATCGCTATGCCGTTGACGTTCGACGCGTGGCCGTCCGCCTCACCGTTGGTGGTGTACAGCTCCGAGGAGACCTGCGGGTGGTAGCCGGGGATCGCGGGATTGTCCGGCGTGCCGGCGAGGGCCTTGTAGAGGACGTCGTCCGGAGTGTTCGTGGCCACCTGCCAGCCGACGCCGTAGAGGATGAGTTCGGCGGCGGAGTGGTAGTTGATGCCGTAGTCGAAGCCGATACGGCGCTCGAAGGCGTCCAGCGCCTTGGTCTCGGGCTCGGAGGCCGGGGACGCGCCGCGGTAGGTCTCGCTGGTGGGGTTGGGGGACGAACCCTCGTCGTCGTAGCCCCACTTGTAGGTGAAGTTGCGGTTGAGGTCGACGCCGTCGCCGGTGCTGATGGCACCGTCGCCGTTGATGTCCCGCAGGTTCTTGCGCCACAGGCGGGTGCTGGTGTCCTGGAACGTGTAGTCGTAGCCGTCGGGGTTGGCCGAGAGGACGAACCACAGCTCGGTCGAGTCGACGATCTTCTTGACCCGCCGGTCCGTCTTGTAGTTGTCCAGGTAGTAGTGCATCAGCCGCCGGGTCATCTCCGGCGTGATCCACTCACGCGCGTGCTGGTTGGAGACGTAGAGGGTGGAGGGCTTGGCCCCGTCCTTCGTCTTCTTGGCGTTCTTGGTGAGCTTGAGCGCCAGGATGTCCTGGCCGTTGATCGTCTTGCCGATGGAGACGACCTTGGTGAGGCCGGGGTTCTCCTGCCCGGTCCGGACGATCTCCTCCTTGAGCCCCCCACTCCCGCTGTACGGGCGGTACACGCCCTCCGCGGCCTTCTCCGTACGGGCCTCGGCCTTGGCCGAGAGCTCGTGCTCGGTGAGTTCGACGCCCTGCTTCTGAAGCTTCTTGGCCTGGTCGTCGGTGAGGTAGACCTCGACCGTGGCCGTGCCCTTCGCGGGCGCCTGCTCACTGAGTTCGTGGCCGTCCTGACCGGCCGCCAGCAGCAGGGGTACCTGCTTCTTGGTGACCTCGGCGCGGAAGACCTTGACTTCGTTCGGGTCGGTTTCCGGCGAACTTCCCGGTTGTGCCTGGGCGATGGGTGCGATGCTCGCTCCGCCTATCAGGAGCGCACCGGCAGCGAGGATCGATCTCGCTCTGGGTCTCATGAACCCCCCTAGCAGTCTTTCGCCACAGTGACGAATGGCTGCCAGGCTCATGCCATTTCACGGTCCAGTCAAGAGTGCCGCAAAGACAGACAAATACCGGTGCCGACGTCCCAAGTGAACGTCGGCACCGGCATGTTGACGATCTTTCAGGTCAACCCGCGAGGTTGTCCGCCAGTTCCTCGGAGAGGTTGGCCTCCGTGCCCGGGATACCGAGGTCCTGGGCCCGCTTGTCGGCCATGGCCAGCAGACGGCGGATACGGCCGGCCACGGCGTCCTTCGTCAGCGGCGGGTCGGCGAGCGCGCCCAACTCCTCCAGGGAGGCCTGCTTGTGCTCCATGCGCAGGCGCCCGGCGGCAGCGAGGTGCTCGGGGACCTCCTCGGCGAGGATCTCCAGGGCACGCTGGACTCTCGCCCCGGCGGCGACGGCCGCACGCGCGGAACGGCGGAGGTTGGCGTCGTCGAAGTTGGCGAGCCGGTTCGCGGTGGCGCGGACCTCGCGGCGCATCCGGCGCTCTTCCCAGGCGAGCACGGACTCATGGGCTCCGAGCCGGGTCAGCAGGGCACCGATCGCGTCGCCGTCCCGGACGACCACGCGGTCCACGCCGCGCACCTCGCGCGCCTTGGCGGCGATCGACAGCCGACGGGCGGCGCCGACCAGGGCGAGCGCGGCCTCGGGGCCCGGGCAGGTTACCTCCAGGGAGGACGAGCGGCCGGGCTCGGTGAGCGAGCCGTGCGCCAGGAAGGCACCGCGCCAGGCGGCCTCGGCGTCGCAGGTGGCCCCGGAGACCACCTGCGGGGGCAGACCGCGGATCGGACGGCCCCGCCCGTCGACGAGGCCGGTCTGGCGGGCCAGCTGGTCACCGCCCGCGACCACCCGCACGACGTAGCGCGAACCGCGGCGCAGCCCGCCCGGCGCCATCACGATCAGTTCGGAGCTGTGGCCGAAGATCTCCAGAATGTCCCGCTTGAGCCGGCGCGCCGCCATCGCGGTGTCCAGCTCCGCCTCGATCACAATGCGCCCGCTCACCAGGTGGAGGCCGCCGGCGAACCGCAGAATGGCGGAGACCTCCGCCTTCCTGCAGCAGGTCCGGGTGACGGGGAGCCGGGAGATCTCATCCTTCACCGCTGCCGTCATCGCCATGGGCCGATCCTTCCATGCATCCGAAAAATACGGTCGTACGCGGCGGCGAGGAGCTCCGGGTCGTGCCGGGGCGTCCCGTCCGTCCAGGCCACCGGGGCCAGCTCGACCGCGGCACCGAGCCGCTTGGCGGCCTCGGTGAGCACATCGCGGTCGGGCACGGCGGCCTCGTCGGCCAACACCACGTCCAGGGCGAGTTTAGGGGCGTGTCGTCCCAAAACCTCCAAATGACGCTGCGGGGAGAAGCCCTCGGTTTCTCCGGGCTGCGGCGCGAGGTTCAGCGAGAGTACCCGGCGCGCCTTCGTCTCGGTGAGGGCGTCCAGGAGCTCGGGCACGAGCAGGTGCGGGATGACCGAGGAGAACCAGGAGCCCGGGCCGAGCACCACCCAGTCCGCGTCCCGAACGGCGGCGACGGCCTCCGGGACGGCGGGCGGGTCGTGCGGCACGACGTGCACCGACTGCACTTCGCCCGGGGTGAGGGCCACGTTGGCCTGGCCTCGGACGGTGTCGACGTCCTCCGGCCGGTCCGGGTCGTGTCCCTTGACCAGGGCCTGCAGCTCCAGCGGTACGGCGGACATGGGCAGCACCCGCCCGTGCGCGCCGAGCAGCTTGCCGACCAGGTCGAGCGCCTGGACGTGGTCGCCGAGCTGCTCCCACAGGGCGACGATCAGCAGGTTGCCGACCGCGTGGTCGTGCAGGTCGCCCTTGGAGTGGAAGCGGTGCTGGATGACGCGGGCCCAGGTCTGACCCCAGTCGTCGTCGCCGCACAGCGCAGCCAGCGCCTTGCGCAGGTCACCGGGCGGCAGCACACCCAGCTCGTCGCGCAGGCGCCCGCTGGAGCCGCCGTCGTCGGCCACCGTGACCACGGCGGTGAGGTCGCCGGTGATCCGGCGCAGTGCGGCGAGCGAGGCGGACAGGCCCATGCCGCCGCCGAGAGCGACGACCTTGGGCTGGGTGCCCCGGCGGCGCGGCTTGGCGCCGCGGGCCTCGACGGGCCGCCCGGCGCGCGACTCTGGCACCGCGCGACGCAGCCTGCTCAGCCGCGGTGTACGTCCCGTCATTCCCGTCCCATGTCCCGGTGTACGACCACCGTCTCCACGCCCTGGGAGGCAAGGCGTGCCGCGAGCTTCTCGGACGTGGCGACCGAGCGGTGCTTGCCACCGGTGCAGCCGACCGCGATCGTCACGTACCGCTTGCCCTCACGACGGTAACCGGCCGCGATCAGCTGCAGCAGCTCGGAGTAGCGGTCGATGAACTCCTTCGCGCCGGGCTGGTTGAAGACATACGCCGAGACCTCCTCGTTCAGGCCGGTGAAGGGGCGCAGCTCCGGGACCCAGTGCGGGTTGGGCAGGAAGCGCATGTCCACGACCAGGTCGGCATCGACCGGAAGGCCGTACTTGAAGCCGAAGGACATGACGGTGGCCCGCAGCTCGGGCTCCTCCTCGCCGGCGAACTGGGCGTCCATCTTGGCCCGCAGCTCGTGCACGTTCAGGCTGGAGGTGTCGATCACCAGGTCGGCGTCACCGCGCAGCTCGCGCAGCAGCTGGCGCTCGGCGGCGATGCCGTCGACGATACGGCCGTCGCCCTGGAGGGGATGCGGGCGGCGCACCGACTCGAAGCGGCGCACCAGGGCGTCGTCGGAGGACTCCAGGAAGACGACTCTGCGCGTCACGCCTCGGGTGTCGAGGTCGGAGAGGGACTCGCGGAGGTTGTCGAAGAATCGCCGGCCGCGGACGTCGACGACCACCGCGATCCGCGCCACGTTGCCCTGGGACCGGGCACCGAGCTCCACCATGGTGGGGATCAGCGCGGGCGGCAGGTTGTCGACGACGAACCAGCCGAGGTCCTCCAGACACTTGGCGGCCGTCGAGCGGCCCGCCCCGGACATACCGGAGATGATCACCAGCTCGGGGATGGCCGCCTCGGGGACCCCGGCTGAGTCGTTACCTGTGCTCACCTGTGCTCCGTCTTTCTGGAGTGCGTCCTGCTGGGTGAGATCCTCGCCGGTTTTCTTGTGTGTTTCCTGGGCTTGCTGATCTCGCTCGCCCGTGGGCTGTGTGTGGTGCTCGCTCATCTCTCCTGCCCCCGTCGTTCGTCCGGGGCGCCCGCGGACACGGGCTCCCCCGAGGTCTCCGCCGTCGTTTCGGATTCCTCGTCTTCCATGATCTCTCCAGTCGCCGTGTTCACGGCGGGTGCGGCCGGGGCCGCCTGGGCTAGGGCCGCGGCGATCGTCTCGGCCGTTTTGCGACCTATGCCCGGAACCTCGCAGATCTGATCAATTGTCGCGGATCGTAGCTTCTTCACCGAACCGAAGTGCTTGATCAGCGCCTGCTTGCGGGTTTCGCCGAGGCCGGGGACGTCGTCCAGCGGGCTCGACCGGAAACGCTTGGCGCGCTTGGTGCGCTGGTAGGTGATCGCGAAGCGGTGGGCCTCGTCCCGGACGCGCTGGAGCAGATAGAGGCCCTCGCTGGTGCGGGGCAGGACGACCGGGTCGTCGTCGCCGGGCAGCCAGACCTCCTCCAGGCGCTTGGCGAGGCCGCAGACGGCGATGTCGTCGATGCCCAGCTCGTCCAGGGCCCGCTGGGCGGCCGCGACCTGCGGCTGGCCGCCGTCGACGACGACGAGCTGCGGAGGGTAGGCGAAGCGCTTGGGACGGCCGTCGTCGTCCTTGAGGCCGTTGGCGAGGGGGGCGGAGGTGGTGTCGACGAGGGGGTCCGAGGCGGCGCCCGTCAGGGAGTCGGAGGAGGTCGGGAAGCTGTCGTCGGCGGAGGAGGCGAGGGTGTTCTCGCCGTCGGCCCACTCGCCCGTCTTCTCCTTCTCGGCGAGGTAGCGCCTGAAGCGGCGGGTGATCACCTCGTGCATGGAGCGGACGTCGTCCTGGCCCTCGAAGCCCTTGATCTGGAAGCGGCGGTACTCGCTCTTGCGCTGCAGCCCGTCCTCGAAGACGACCATGGACGCCACGACGTCGTCGCCCTGGAGGTGCGAGATGTCGTAGCACTCGATCCGGAGCGGGGCGCTGTCCAGGTCAAGGGCGTCGGCGATCTCCTCCAGGGCGCGCGAGCGCGTGGTCAGGTCGGAGGCGCGCTTGGTCTTGTGCAGGACGAGCGCCTGCTGCGCGTTGCGCTCGACGGTCTCCATGAGGGCACGCTTGTCGCCACGCTGGGGGATGCGCAACGAGACGTTCAAGCCGCGCCGCCCGGTCAGCCACTCCTGCACCGGCTCCACCGGGTCGGGCAGGGCGGGGACGAGGACCTCCTTGGGGACGGCGTCCCCGGTCTCCTCGCCGTAGAGCTGCTGGAGGGCGTGCTCGACGAGGGCGCCGGTGGTGATCTCCTCGACCTTGTCGGTGACCCAGCCGCGCTGGCCTCGCACCCGGCCGCCGCGCACATGGAAGATCTGCACGGCCGCCTCGAGCTCGTCCTCGGCGACCGCGATGAGGTCGGCGTCGGTCGCGTCGGCGAGCACGACCGCGTTCTTCTCCATGGCCTTCTTCAGAGCCTCGATGTCGTCGCGCAGGCGGGCGGCCCGCTCGTACTCCATCTCCTCGGCCGCCTCCATCATCTGCTTCTCCAGGCGGCGCAGATAGGTGGCCGTGCGGCCGGTCATGAAGTCGCAGAACTCCTCGGCCAGTTCACGGTGCTCCTCGGCGGAGACACGATCCACGCAGGGGGCGGAGCACTTGCCGATGTAGCCGAGCAGACAGGGGCGGCCGGTGCGGTGGGCGTTCTTGAAGACGCCGGCCGAGCAGGTCCGCACGGGGAAGACGCGCAGGAGGAGGTCCACGGTGTCGCGGATCGCCCACGCGTGCGCGTACGGCCCGAAATACCTGACGCTCTTCTTCTTGTGACCGCGCATCACCTGCACGCGCGGGAACTCCTCGTTCATCGTCACCGCGAGATACGGGTAGCTCTTGTCGTCGCGGTACTTGACGTTGAAGCGGGGGTCGTACTCCTTGATCCAGGAGTACTCCAGCTGCAGGGCCTCGACCTCCGTGGACACCACGGTCCACTCCACGGACGCGGCCGTGGTGACCATCGTGCGGGTGCGCGGGTGCAGGCCCGCCAGGTCCTGGAAGTAGTTCGCCAGGCGCTGGCGCAGGCTTTTCGCCTTTCCGACGTAGATCACCCGGCGGTGCTCGTCACGGAACCTGTACACCCCGGGAGAGTCCGGGATCTGTCCCGGCTTGGGGCGGTAGCTGGAGGGATCGGCCATGTCTCACACCCTACTGGCGAGCGGTGACAGTCCGGTGAGGCTGTGGACAACCCCCTGCCGCGGTCAGCGGGACTCCAGGAACGTCAGAACGGCCAGGACACGGCAGTGATCGTCGCTGTCCTCCGGGAGGCGGAGTTTGCCACCTCGCGCTCGCGGGCGTTCAGGTGGGCGAGCGGATCGTCGCTGCGCTGGGCGGAGAACAGCTCCTGCACCAGCGAGGGGTCCACGACCGAGCCGCCCCTGAGGATCCGGTCCAGCGCCTCGATGAACTCGTCCACGACGGTGACCCGGCTCTTGAGCAGATGGCCGACCTTGCGGCCGCCCGCCAGCAGCTCCAGGGCGTCCTCGACCTCGACGAACGCCGACAGGACGAGGATGCCGACGGAGGGATGGCGCTCACGGATCGTGCGGGCCGCCTCGATGCCTTCGACGGAGTGGTCGGGCGGCATCCTGATGTCGACGATCGCGAGGTCGGGGCGCTCGCCCGCGACCAGTTCCAGCAGCCCGGCGGCGTCACCCGCCTGTCCCACCACGGCGCAGAAGACGGCACGGTACGGCGGAGTCCACCGCCTCTGGAACCCGACGGTTGCCTCTCCGTCCGGCAGGACCGCCCGGAGCGTACGCAACGTCACCGCGTCCAGGTCTGCCCTACCTGGACAACTCCCCGGCGTACGCCTCGGGCGGTCGTTCGCCGGCCTGCCCGGTCGGCGGCAGGCACCGCGTTCGTGGCCGTGGACTCCCCCGGTCGTCATCCCTCCGCCGTGGGCCCGCTGAGCGGCAGCCGAACGTCCATCGTCGTGCCCTCACCCGGACGGCTGGTGATATCCAGCTTGCCCCCGATCGCCTCGATCCGGTCGACGAGGCCGATCAGCCCGGACCCGCGGCCCGGCTCGGCGCCGCCGGTGCCGTCGTCGCGGACCACCAGCTCCAGGCACTCGCCGTGAATCACGGCCTCTAGGTGCACCACGTGCGCGGACGTCGATCTCGACGGCGAGAGCGGTTTCGACCTGGTGGTGGAGCTGGCCCGCAGGGTCTCCTGCGTGATCATCCTGATCTCCACGCATTCCCTGGAGGACTTCGAGGAACTCGTCGCCATCAGTCCGGCCCACGGTTTCCTGCACAAATCGGCTCTCTCGGCACGAGCCATCCGGGAGGTGCTGGGCGACGGGGGCACCACCGGGACGGACACGTCGACTTGAGTCAGTGCCGTGCGGGGCGGCATCGCGACTCGGTCAGACAGCGCCACGGTTGGGCATCAGGTGTTGTCGGGACTTGGTCAACACGCTTCAATGCGGGGGAACTCGGGGCCGTGGACGACGGCGTACGGATGTGAAGACCCCTGCCGTGCCGACGGGGTGGCCCCGACGAGCCGCGCGAACGGTCCGACCAACCGTTGTGAACAACCACAGAAAGGCCCCTGCATGCCGCACGCCACTCAGCACGCGGACATCCCTGCCGTCGCCACCGCGGAACTGGACACGGCCCTGCGAGGCGGCCCCTTCCATGTCGCCCTGCGTGCCGCGATAGCCGCCCGGGGACTGCCGCTGCAGCGCGTGCAGCACCATCTCTCCCGTCGTGGCGTGAAGGTCGGCGTCACCAGCCTGAGCTACTGGCAGCAGGGCGCGCGCCGACCCCAGCGCCCGGAGTCACTGCGTGCGGTGCGGGCCTTGGAGGAGATACTCCAGCTGCCGGAGGAGTCCCTGATCCGGCTGCTCGCCGAGGCCGACGACCACTCCGCCCTCCAGCGCCCCGCGGCACGCTCCTACCGCTCCCTGGTGGAGGCCTCGGGCGTCCTGGAACAGCTGCTGACCGAGCTGGACTGTCCGGTCGACTGCGGCGTGCACACCCTCGCGCACCACGAGCGGGTACGGATCGGGGCGCGCCGTGAGCTGGCGGGCCGCGAGTCGCACCACATCGTGCGCGCCCACAAGGACGGGGTGGACCGCTTCGTGGCCGTCCACCACGGCGACCCGGGGTGCATGCCGGAGCACATGAGGGTGCAGGCCATGGAGAACTGCCGCACGGGAAGGGTTCGTTGGCACCACGACACGGGAATCCTCGTGGCCGAGCTGCTCTTCGGGACGCGTCTACGGGCCGGCGACACCTACCTCTTCCGCTACGGCGTCGAGGACAGCACCGCCGATGTGTCCCGGGAGTACGCCCGCGGCTTCCCTCTCTCGGGCGGCCAGTACGCCCTACAGGTCCAGTTCGCGGAGAACGCCCTCCCCGTCCGCTGCCACCGCTTCGCCCAGCACTCGGCTGCAGCGCCCCGCAGCGGCCGCCAAGGACTGGCCCTCAGCGGCCTGCACCGTTCCGTCCACCTTGTCGAGCCACGGGTGCGGACGGGGATCGTGGGCATCGGGTGGGACTGGGAGTGAGGCGCCGCTCCCCGCTGCCGTCGGCCCGGCCGGCCGCCATCTTCTGATTCCGGTACGGCCTGAATTTCGGTCGGCCTGATTCCGGTTCCGTCTGCTGCCGGTACGGCCTGATTCCGGTACAGGCCGATTCGGCACGGCTTGACGCTCCCTTGGCAGCCCAGGACGGTACGTAAACGATTGCGCAAGCGTTTACGTCTGGCTCCGAATGGGATACGTTCCCGGCCAGAAGACCCGCGGCGGCCCGGGGAGGGGCGCGGCACAGGCGGAACCGGGAGGGGATCAGATGGCAACCATGGCCGACGTCGCGCGGAGCGCCGGCGTGTCCGTGGCGACCGTCTCGCATGTGCTGAACGGCACCCGGCCGGTGCTGCCCCACACCCGCCAGGCGGTGCTGGACGCCATGGACGAACTCGGCTACACGCCCAACACCCTCGCCCGTTCCCTGGTGACTTCCCGCACCCGGTCCATAGGGCTCGCGGTGTCGGCGATCAGCAACCCGTACTTCACGGAGATACTCCAGGGTGTCGAGGCGGCAGCCCTGCAACACGGCTACAGCCTGCTGATCGCCGACCCGCACGACGATCCGGTGCATGAACGCAAGGTCGTCCAGCTTTTGC
The DNA here is from genome assembly GCF_900103585.1 of Streptomyces sp. cf386. GTDB lineage: Bacteria > Actinomycetota > Actinomycetes > Streptomycetales > Streptomycetaceae > Streptomyces. The sequence goes on along the minus strand of NZ_FNHV01000007.1, from coordinate 284,823 downwards.
ACGAACGCCGGGTGGACGGCATGATCGTCGCGCCTTCCGCCGACCCGCGCGAACTGATCGCCTACCTCGGGCGCCACAAGGTGCCGACCGTCCTCCTGGACCGGGTGGTCGACAACCCGGCGGGCGGCTCGCCGCGCTTCGACCAGGTCTGCGCCGACAGCGCCGAACCCGTGGCCCGGCTGGTCACGCATCTCGCCGGACTCGGCCACCGGCGGATCGCCCTGATCGCGGGCCTGCCCGGACTCAGCACCACCGACGAGCGACTCACCGGATACCGGGACGGACTCGCAACCGCCGGGCTCGCCTACGACGAACGCCTCGTGGTGCACGGCAACTCCGAGTCGGCCGGCGCCGAACAGGCCACCGGCGCACTGCTGTCGCTGGGCGCACCGCCCACCGCGCTCGTCACCGCCAACAACGCGATGACGATCGGCGCCCTGCGTGCCCTGCGCGACCGGAGTCTGTCCGTGCCCGACGACATCGCGCTGTGTTGCGTCGACGATTTCGCCTGGGCCGACCTGTTCTCGCCCCGGCTCACCGCGATAGCCCAGCCCAGCAAGGACATCGGCGCCGAGGCGGTCCGTGTGCTGCTGGACCGTCTCGCCTCGCCGGACCGACCCGCCCGGACGCTGCGTCTCCCCTGCACCTTCGTACACCGCACCTCATGCGGTTGCCCCGAGCAGCCACAGGGGTCCGGGAAACCCGAGGGCACCGCCAGGCCCCTGACATCCGACAGTCCCGAACAGCCCCTGACGTCCGTGAAAGGAACCGTCTCGTGATCGTCGTCGCCGGTGAGGCCCTGATCGACCTGGTACCGCAGGGCACGGGCGCCCTCGCGAGCCTGAAGCCGGCGCTCGGCGGCGGCCCCTACAACACCGCCGTGGCCCTGGGCCGGCTCGGCTCCCCCACGGCCTTCTGCTCCCGCACCTCCTACGACGCGTTCGGGGAGGCCCTGCTCGGCGGGTTGCGGGAGACCGGGGTGGACGTGTCGGCCGTGCAGCGCGGGACCGAGCCGACCACACTCGCGGTCGCCACCATCGACGCGAACGGCTCGGCCGCCTATTCCTTCTATGTCGATGGCACGGCCGACCGGCTCTTCACAGCACCGGCGGAGCTACCCGCGCGGACCCGCGCGGTCTCCTTCGGCACCTGCTCGCTCGTCCTGGAACCGGGGGCGAGCGCCTATGAGGAGCTGATGCGAAGCGCGGCCGAGCAAGGGGTGTTCACCGCGCTCGACCCGAACATCCGGGCCGGGCTCATCCCCGACCCGGACGGCTACCGGGCGCGGTTCAAGAGCTGGCTGCCGTCGGTGTCGTTGCTCAAGCTCTCCGAGGAGGACGCGCTGTGGCTGGGTGGCACGCCGCGCGAGTGGCTGGCCGCGGGGCCTGCGGCCGTCGTGATCACTCAGGGCGGTGACGGGCTGACAGCGTTCACGCGGGACGGCGGGGTGCACTCCGTACCGGGTGAGGGGGTCGACGTCGTGGACACGATCGGTGCGGGCGACACCGTGAACGCGGCCCTGTTGCACGGCCTGGCCGCCCAGGATGCCCTGTCCGCCGAGGCGCTCGTGGGACTGGGCGCCGACGGCTGGACACGGCTGTTGCGGTTCGCGGCGCGGGCTGCCGCGATCACCTGCTCCCGGGCGGGCGCTGAGCCGCCGTACGCCTCCGAACTGAGGGACTTCTAGGAGGCGTTCCCTTTCCATTCCACTGTTGAGGAGTCAAGGTCCGTCACGACCACCTGGATCGGGCGGCTGACCGTGCAACGGACGGCGCCCCGCGGGGAGTTCCCGCGGGGCGCCGCACTTCTCAGGATTTGTTCGGGCCCGTTGCCCGCACGCTTCAGGCCTTGCGGGCCCGGGTGGTCTTCTTGGCGGGCGCCGCCTTCTTCGTGGCCCCGGCCGCCTTGTCGGTGGCCTTGTTGTTGGCCGCCTTCGTGGTCCCGGTCGTCTTCGTGGTCGCGGCCGCCTTCGTGGTCTTGGCTGTCGCGGTCTTCCTCGCCGTCGCTCCTGCCGCCACCGTCTTCTTGGCCGCGGTCTTGCGTGGGGCCTTCACCGAGGACGCGTCGCTGATCCGGTCGGCACCGAGGATCTCGCGCAGGAACTTGCCGGTGTGGCTGGCCGGGACCGCGGCGATCTCCTCGGGCGTGCCCTCGGCGATGACGAGGCCACCGCCGGCGCCGCCCTCGGGACCCATGTCCACGACCCAGTCCGCGGTCTTGATCACGTCGAGGTTGTGCTCGATGACGATGACCGTGTTGCCCTTGTCGACCAGACCGGCGAGGACCTTCAGCAACTTGCTGATGTCCTCGAAGTGCAGACCGGTGGTCGGCTCGTCGAGGACGTAGACCGTGCGGCCGGTGGAGCGCTTCTGCAGCTCGCTGGCGAGCTTCACCCGCTGGGCCTCGCCGCCGGACAGGGTGGTGGCGGACTGGCCGAGGCGGACGTAGCCGAGGCCGACGTCGTTCAGCGTCTTGAGGTGGCGGTTGATCGCCGGAACGGCCTCGAAGAAGTCCATGGCCTCTTCGATCGGCATGTTCAGGACCTCGGAGATGGACTTGCCCTTGTAGTGGACCTCCAGGGTCTCCCGGTTGTACCGGGCGCCGTGGCAGACCTCGCACGGGACGTACACGTCCGGGAGGAAGTTCATCTCGATCTTGATGGTGCCGTCGCCCGCGCAGTTCTCGCAGCGGCCGCCCTTGACGTTGAAGGAGAACCGGCCCGGCATGTAGCCGCGGACCTTCGCCTCGGTGGTCTCGGCGAACAGCTTGCGGATGTGGTCGAAGACGCCGGTGTACGTCGCCGGGTTCGAGCGCGGGGTGCGGCCGATGGGCGACTGGTCGACATGCACGACCTTGTCGACGAGGTCGTCGCCGTCCACGCGCGTGTGCCGCCCGGGGACGTTGCGCGCGCCGTTGAGCTCGCGCGCCAGGTGCGTGTAAAGGATGTCGTTGACCAGCGTCGACTTGCCGGAGCCGGACACACCGGTGACCGCGGTGAACACGCCCAGCGGGAAGGACACGTCGATGTCCTGGAGGTTGTTCTCGCGGGCGCCGTGCACTGTGAGCCGACGGGACGGGTCCTGCGGGCGGCGGATGTCGGGCAGCGGGATCGCCTTCTTGCCGGACAGGTACTGCCCGGTCTGCGACTCGGCGTTGGCGAGCAGCTCCTTCAGGGAGCCGCTGTGCACGACCTTGCCGCCGTGCTCACCGGCGCCGGGGCCGATGTCGACGACCCAGTCGGCGGTCTTGATGGTGTCCTCGTCGTGCTCGACGACGATGAGCGTGTTGCCCATGTCGCGCAGCCGGACCAGGGTCTCGATCAGCCGGTGGTTGTCACGCTGGTGCAGGCCGATGGACGGCTCGTCGAGGACGTAGAGCACGCCGACCAGGCCGGAGCCGATCTGGGTGGCCAGGCGGATGCGCTGGGCCTCGCCGCCGGAGAGTGTGCCCGCCGCGCGGTTGAGCGAGAGGTAGTCGAGGCCGACGTCGACCAGGAACCGCAGCCGCTCGTTGACCTCCTTCAGCACGCGCTCGGCGATCTTCTTGTCGCGGGCGTTGAGCTTCAGCTCGCCCAGGAACTCCGCGCAGTCGCTGATGGACATCGCGGAGACCTCGGCGATCGACTTCTCCATGATCGTGACCGCGAGGACGATCGGCTTCAGTCGCGTGCCCTCACAGGTGGGGCAGGGCACCTCGCGCATGTACCCCTCGAAGCGCTCGCGGCTGGCGTCGCTCTCGGCCTCGCTGTGCCGGCGCTTGACGAAGGGGACGGCGCCTTCGAAGGGCGTCGTGTACACACGCTCACGGCCGTACCGGTTGCGGTACCGGACCTCGATCTGCGTCTTGTGACCGTGGAGCAGGGCCTTCCTGGCGCGCTGCGGCAGACCCGCGAAGGGAATGTCCGTACGGAATCCCAGCGCCTCCGCGAGGGCTCCGATCAGGCGGCCGAAGTAGTCCTTGGTGTGGCCGTGCGACCAGGGGTGGATGGCGCCCTCGTCGAGGGACTTGTCCTCGTCCGGGACGATCAGCTCGGGGTCGACCTCCATGCGCGTGCCGATACCGGTGCACTCGGGGCAGGCGCCGAAGGGCGAGTTGAAGGAGAAGGAGCGCGGCTCCAGCTCCTCGAAGGAGAGGTCGTCGTACGGGCAGTACAGGTGCTCCGAGTACATGCGCTCGCGCTCCGGGTCGCCCTGGGGGAGGTCGACGAAGTCGAGCACGACCATGCCGCCGGACAGGCCGAGGGCGGTCTCCACGGAGTCGGTGAGGCGACGCTTGGCCGAGTCCTTGACCGTGAGGCGGTCGACGACCACCTCGATGGTGTGCTTCTCCTGCTTCTTCAGCGTGGGCGGGTTGGACAGCTGGATCGTCTCGCCGTCCACCCGCGCGCGGGAGTAGCCCTTGGTCTGGAGATCGGCGAAGAGGTCGACGAACTCGCCCTTGCGCTCGCGCACGAGCGGCGACAGCACCTGGAAGCGGCTCCCCTCCGGCAGCTCCAGGACCTTGTCGACGATGGCCTGCGGCGACTGGCGCGAGATGGGGCGGCCGCACTCGGGGCAGTGCGGCTTGCCGATGCGCGCGAAGAGCAGACGCAGGTAGTCGTAGACCTCGGTGATGGTGCCGACCGTCGAGCGCGGGTTGCGCGACGTCGACTTCTGGTCGATGGAGACCGCCGGGGACAGACCCTCGATGAAGTCGACATCCGGCTTGTCCATCTGGCCGAGGAACTGCCGGGCGTACGATGACAGCGACTCCACGTAGCGGCGCTGCCCCTCGGCGAAGATGGTGTCGAAGGCCAGCGAGGACTTGCCCGACCCCGACAGGCCCGTGAAGACGATGAGCGAGTCGCGCGGCAGGTCGAGCGAGACATTCTTCAGGTTGTGCTCGCGCGCGCCACGGACGATGAGACGGTCGGCCACGCCGGTCCGCACCTTTCTTGAGAGAAGTGACAGGGGGGCGAGGCCCCCGTGCTTTCTCGGACTAGGCCCCCGTGATTTCTCAGACTAGGGGGAGCCACTGACAACGCCGGTCGGATTCCCGTATGCGAGAACAATCCCGGGCCATCCAGCATGCCCGACGCCACGACCGACCCTATAGCACGCGCATTCGATTTACGGCACTCGTTCACCACCTTCACCCAAAGGTGTGGCGGGGCTAGTGTCAGCACCATGATTGATCACGCTCGTGACCTGGTGTCTGTACGTGAAGCGACCGATCGGCTGCTCACCGCAGCGGCCAAGCTGGACAACGCATCGGTGGCCGAGCCGTCACGGCTCCCCGGCTGGAGCCGCGGCCACGTCCTCGCCCATCTCGCCCGCAACGCGGACGCCCTCGTGAACGTCCTCGAAGGGCGCCCCATGTACGTCTCCGCCACCGCCCGGGACGCCGACATCGACCGCGACGCCCCGCGCCTCCTCGAGGTCCAGCTCACAGACGTGCGCGAGAGCGCGGCCCGCTTCCAGGACACGGGAGTGGCTCCCGCGGACTGGTCGCGCACGGTGGAGCTGCGCAACGGCGTCACCGACGCGGCGGCCCGGGTGCCGTTCCGGCGGTGGGTGGAGGTGGAACTGCACCATGTGGATCTCGGGATCGGGTACGAGCTGGAGGACCTGCCGACTGAGTTCGTGGAGCGGGAGATCGACTTCCTCGCGGAGCGGTTCACCGGGCACCCCGATGTGCCGCCGACTCGCCTCTCGGACGGCACGCGCGCGTGGAACACGGGCCGGGAGGCGGGCGCTGCCGAGGTCACCGTCCAAGGGTCCGCACCCGACCTGCTCGGCTGGCTCGCCGGCCGCCGCGACGGGGCCGCCCTCAGCACGGAGGGCGGCACGCTGCCGCCGCTTCCCCCGCTGTAACGCCTGACGGCCCAGCGCCCCCTGTGCGGCTATAGGCTGCCGACATGACCTACAGCGGACAGGTGACGGTCGGCGGCCCCGCCGACGTGCACGAGCTCAAGGACCTGATGATCACCAAGATCGCGGTCGGCCCGATGGACAACAACGCCTATCTGCTGCGCTGCCGGGCCACGGACGAGCAGCTGCTGATCGACGCCGCCAACGAGGCGGACACGCTGCTCGGCATGATCGGTGACGACGGCATCGCGTCCGTCGTCACCACGCACCAGCACGGCGACCACTGGCAGGCGCTCGCCGCGGTCGTCGAGGGGACCGGCGCGCGCACCTATGCCGGACGCGACGACGCCGAGGGCATCCCTGTGTCGACCGACGTCCTGGTCGATGACGGCGACATCATCCAGGTGGGGCGCGTGGAGCTCACCGCGCGCCACCTGGTCGGGCACACGCCGGGCTCGATCGCCCTCGTCTACGACGACCCGCACGGGCATCCCCATGTGTTCACCGGGGACTGCCTGTTCCCGGGCGGTGTGGGCAACACCCGTAAGGATCCAGAGGCGTTCGCCAGCCTGATCCACGACGTCGAGACGAAGATCTTCGGCGTACTGCCGGACGAGACCTGGGTCTACCCGGGCCACGGCAACGACACGACGCTGGGCGCGGAACGGCCCCATCTGCCGGAGTGGCACGCGCGCGGCTGGTGAGTGCGCGCCCCGCGTACGCGCCCCGTGTGAACCATTCACACGAGCCGGTGTCATGCGCGCGCTCCCGGCGGACGTTGTTGCGCAGTCAACTGGAAGCAGCCCCGCACAGGATGACGGCTCCTGAGCGGTACGGGCCGCCGGTCTAAATCCCCGCCCTCGGCCGGCGGCCCCGGCGACTGCCGAGGGGACAATTCACAGGAACGCAACACCCGTTCCCACTATGCGGACATTCACCGTCGTGACCTCGACAAAAGCGACGGTGTACTGTCAATCTCCCGCCATGCACCCTGCCCCTCGCGCGCTGCGCCGCGCCGTCGCCGTCGCAACGACAGCCCTCCTCGCCACCGCCCTCGGCTGTGCTCCGCAGCCGGACGGCAAGGCCGCCGACACGCCGTCGGGGTCGGCCGGGCACACCTGCGCCAAGGGCAAGTTGGCCACCCAGACCTCCGGCAAGCTGACGATCGCCACCGACGAGCCGGCGTACGAGCCCTGGTTCAAGGACGACAAGCCCGCCAATGGTGAGGGCTTCGAGTCGGCGGTCGCCTACGCGGTGGCGAAGCAGCTCGGCTACGACAAGAGTGCCGTCGTCTGGCAGAGCGTGCCGTTCAACAAGGCCTTCGCGCCCGGCGAGAAGACCTTCGACTTCGACATCAACCAGGTGTCCATCAGTGACGAGCGCAAAAAGGCCGTGGACTTCTCGTCCGGCTACTACGACGTCCGCCAGGCCGTCATCGCGCTGAAGGACAGCAAGGCGGCCAAGGCCCAGAGCGTCGCGGACCTGAAGGGTCTCAAGCTGGGCGCCCAGGTCGGCACCACCAGCCTCAGTTACATCGACGACGTGGTGAAGCCGACCCAGGAGGCCGCCGCGTACGCCAAGAACGACCAGGCCAAGTCCGCGCTGAAGAACGGTCAGGTCGACGCCATCGTCGTCGACCTGCCGACCGCCTTCTACATCACCGCGGCCGAGGTGACGGACGCGACCATCGTCGGCCAGTTCGAGAACCAGGGCGGTACGCCGGAGCAGTTCGGGCTCGTGCTCGACAAGGGCAGCGCGCTCACCGCGTGCGTGACTGACGCCGTGGACACCCTGCGCGAGAACGGCACCCTGGCCAAGCTCGAGCAGCAGTGGCTGTCGGACGCAGTCGACGCCCCGGTACTCAAGTGACGGTCACGAAGCAGGAGTCCGGCCACGGGGGCGCCGACGACAACGGTGACATGTCCGGAGCGGGTGGCGACGACTACGTCCCCTCCCAGCGACGTCTCGACCGCGAGCGCTACAAGCGCGCCCGCGCCCGCCGCGCCACGGCGATCGCCGCCCTCTCCACCCTGGTCACCGGCGTCGTTCTCTACCTGGTCGTGGTCAACGCACCGGGCTGGCCACGCACCAAGGAGACGTTCTTCAGCTGGGAGTACGCGCGCGAGGCGTTTCCCAAGGTCCTCGAAGGGCTCTGGCTCAATGTCCGGCTGCTGCTGATCTGCGGCGTGGCCGTGCTGGTTCTCGGCATGCTCATCGCCGTCGCGCGCACGCTGCGCGGCCCGGTGTTCTTCCCTCTGCGCGCGCTGGCGGCGGCGTACACGGACTTCTTCCGGGGCCTACCGCTCATCGTCAACCTCATGATCGTCGTCCTCGGCGTCCCCGCGCTGCGGCTGCAGGGCGTGACCGTCGATCCGGTGCTGCTGGGCGGTACGGCGCTGACGCTGACGTATTCGGCGTACGTCGCCGAAGTGTTCCGCGCGGGCATCGAGTCCGTGCACCCCTCGCAGCGCGCCGCGGCCCGCTCCCTCGGCCTCACCAACCGGCAGGCGCTGCGGCACGTCGTCCTGCCCCAGGCGGTGCGCCGGCAGGTGCCGCCTTTGCTGAACGACCTGGTGTCACTGCAGAAGGACACCGGCCTGGTGTCGATCGGCGGCGCGGTGGACGCCGTACGCGCCGCGGACATCGTCGTGGGACGCAGCCTCAACTACACGCCGTACATCGTCGCCGGCTTGGTCTTCGTGGCGCTGACCATCCCGATGACCCGCTTCACGGACTGGGTGACGGCCCGGATGGACCGTCGGCGCGCCCAAGGAGGAGCCCTGTGAGCGACGCACCTGTGCTGCGCATGGAGTCCGTCCGCAAGACCTTCGGCGGCTCGGTCGTGCTGCGGGACATCGACCTGGAGGTCGCCCCGCACACGGTGACCGCGCTGATCGGTGCCTCCGGCTCCGGCAAGTCGACGCTGCTGCGGTGCGCGAACCTCCTGGAGGACATCGACGACGGCGCTATCTGGCTGGACGGCGAGGAGATCACCGATCCGCGCGTCGACCAGGACGCCGTACGGCGCCGTATCGGCGTGGTGTTCCAGGCGTACAACCTCTTCCCGCACATGACGGTCCTGGAGAACATCACTCTCGCCCCACGCCGTGTGCACGGCGTGTCCCGCACGGAGGCCGAGGCACGCGCGCGTGAGCTGCTGGAGCGGCTCGGGTTGGCCGAGAAGGCCGGCGAGTACCCGGATCGGCTGAGCGGCGGCCAGCAGCAGCGCGTCGCGATCGTGCGCGCGATCGCCGTACGACCCCGACTGCTGCTGCTCGACGAGGTCACCGCCGCGCTCGACCCGGAGCTCGTGGGCGAAGTCCTCACCGTCGTCCGCGACTTGAAGGGGGACGGGATGACCATGGTGCTGGCCACCCATGAGATGGGGTTCGCGCGCGAGGTCGCCGACCAGGTTTGCTTTCTGGACGGAGGCGTGGTGCTGGAGCGCGGCACGGCCGAGCAGATCTTCGGCGATCCGCAGCAGGAGCGCACTCAGCGCTTCCTGCGGCGGATCGTGGAGGCGGGGCGGCTGTAAGGACCGCTCGCAGTGGCGGGGCGGTCCTTACACATCCGCACCGCCGCCTACGTCTTGTGGCCGCCCGCCCCGCCCGTCCAGGTCAGGTGTCCGACTGCCCAGCGCCCGCAAGCGCCGCGATCCGCTCCACCCCGAAGGCGTATCCCTGCACACCGCACCCCGCGATGACGCCGTCGGCGCGCAGGGAGACGTACGAGTGGTGCCGGAACGACTCGCGCTTGTGGATGTTTGAGATGTGGACCTCCAACACGGGCAGTCCGTCACAGGTGTTGAGTGCGTCCAGAATCGCAACCGACGTGTGCGAATAGGCGCCGGGGTTGATCACGATCCCGCAGTGGTTCAGCCGTGCCTCGTGGATCCAGTCGACCAACTCACCCTCGTGGTTGGACTGCCGGAAGTCGATCGTGCCGCCGTGCGCGGCCGCCGCCTTCGCGCACAGGGCCTCGACATCGGCCAGGGTCTCGGAGCCGTAGATCTCCGGCTGGCGCTGGCCGAGCAGGTTCAGGTTGGGGCCGTTGAGAATCATGATCGGGGCGTTGGCCAGGGTGCGGGGCACGGTTCCTCCGGTCCGTTCGGGGTCGGGCGGTCCGTCGACCACCGCTGCTCAGACCCCGGTTTATCACGGTGCAAGGCCCAGGCCGCGGGTCCTACCCTCCAGTCATGACCATGATCTCGTACCCTCCCAAGCCCTCCCCCGGCGACCGCATCGCCGTCATCTCCCCCGGCGCGGGCCTGCCCGGCCTGTTCCCGCGCCCCTTTGAACTGGGCCTGGAGCGGCTGCGCAAGGACTACGAGCTCGAACCGGTCGAGTACCCGGCGACCCGCAAGATGGGCTCGACCCCGCAGGAGCGGGCCGACGACATCCACGCCGCGTTCGCCGACCCCGGAATCAAGGCGGTCATCGCGTCCATCGGCGGCGACGACCAGATCACCGTGCTGCCGCTGCTGGACCGCGAGTTGATCCGGGCGAACCCGAAGCCGTTCTTCGGGATGAGTGACAACACGAACCTGCTCATGTATCTGCGTAACTCGGGGATCGTCGGGTATCACGGAGCGACCGTGATGACTGCGCTGGGCCGATCCGTCGCCATGGAACCGTTGACCGCCGAATCACTGCGGGCCGCACTGTTCACCTCCGGTGAGTACGAACTCCGGCCCGCCGAGCGCTGGAACGACATCGACCGCGACTGGGCCGACCCGGCGACCTTCGACGCGGAGCCGGAGACGAGGCCCGGCGGCGGATGGACCTGGGTGAACGCCGACCGGGTGGTGGAGGGCCGCACCTGGGGCGGCTGTCTGGAGATCGTCGGCTGGCTGCTGATGGCCGACCGGGAGATCGCGCGTGACCTCTCGGAGTACGACGGTGGAGTACTGCTGCTGGAGACCTCGGAGGAGATGCCGAACGCCAACGAGGTCTTCCGGACCCTCCGGAACATGGGCGAGCGCGGGCTGCTCCAGCGCTTCTCGGGCCTGCTCATGGGCCGGGCGAAGACCTGGTCCTTCGAGCGTCCCAACAGCCCGGAGGTTGCCGCTAGTTACGCAGCCGAGCAACGTGAGGCCGTGCTACGGGCCATGCGTGCGTATGCCCCCAACACCCCGATCGTCTTCGACGTGGACTTCGGCCACACCGACCCGCAACTCGTCATCCCCTACGGCGGAATCGTCCGCGTCGACGGGCCGGCCCGGCGCATCACCGTCACCTACTGACGAAGCCCCGCGCGCCCGTACGCCCCCGTAACCCGTGGTCACCGTGGGTAGTTGACGCAGCATGCAAGATGTACGCACCGTTAAGACTCCCTCCATGCTGCGGCTCGCGACTGCCTCGCTCGCCGGGACAGCCATCGAGTTCTACGACTTCTTCGTCTACGGCACCGCTGCGGCGCTGGTCCTGGGCCCACTGTTCTTCCCGACGTTCTCGCCGGTCGCGGGGACCCTGGCCGCCTTCGTGACGTTCGGCGTGGGCTTTGTGGCCCGGCCACTGGGGTCGGTGCTGTTCGGGCACATCGGCGACCGGCACGGACGTCGGCCGGTCCTCGTCGCCTCGCTGCTGCTGACCGGTGCCTCCACGGTCGCGGTCGGCTGCGTACCGACGTACGACACGATCGGTGTGTTCGCTCCCCTGCTGCTGCTCGTGCTGCGCTTTCTGCAGGGGCTCGGCCTCGGCGGCGAGTGGGGTGGTGCCGTACTGCTGACCGTGGAGCACGCGCCGGTCGAGCGACGCGGTCTGTGGTCCAGCTTCCCGCAGGTCGGGCCCGCGGTCGGCTTCCTGCTCGCCAATGGGGTGGTGCTGGCGCTGTCGGCGACGCTGACCGAGGCGCAGTTCGCCGCGTGGGGATGGCGGGTGCCCTTCTGGGCGGCCGGCGTGCTGGCCGTGGTGGGGCTGTGGCTGCGGTCGTCGCTCACCGAGAGTCCCCGGTTCCTCGAAATCGACGACCACGCGCGCGTGCCGCTCGCCGAGGTCGTGCGCGACCACTGGCGGCTGGTGCTGCTGACGGCCGGGGCGCTCGCCATCGGATACGCGATCTTCTACGCCGTGACCACCTGGTCCCTCGCCTACGCCACGGAGCGACTCGGAGTGGACCGCAGCGTCATGCTGACCTGCATCATGGCCGTGGTCCTGGTGAAGGGCTCGCTCACACCGGTGGCGGCGGTGCTCGGCGACCGGTACGGGCGGCGGCCCCTGACCCTGATCGGATGCACTGCCGCCGCCCTCTGGATGTTCCCGATGGTCGCGCTCCTCGCCACGGGCGAGCCGTTGCTGATGTTCCTGGGCTTCCTCGGGGCGATGCTCGCGTTCATCACGATGTTCGCCGTGATCGCCGCGTATCTGCCGGAGTTGTACGAGCCCCGGGTGCGCTGCACCGGCGCCGCGGTGGGCTACAACCTCGGTGGCGTTCTCGGGGGCGCACTCACGCCGATCGCGGCGACCGCGCTCGCCGAGCAGGGCGGCCGGGTGCCCTGGGGTGTGGGGGCGTATCTGACGGGGATCGCACTGCTCAGCCTGGGGTGCTTCGCACTGCTGCCGGAGACGCGTCCGGCAACCGCTGAGGCAGTGAAGCCCGCCACCGGGTGACGGGCTTCACTGCACACAGGAAAGACGGCGGCCACGACTTGGGCGCGCGCTCCAGAAGCGACGGCGGCTACGGATTGAGCGCGAGCTCCAGATACGCCGCGAACAGCACCAGGTGGACGCCGCCCTGGAGCGGCGTCGCCCGGCCCGGCACCACCGTCAGCGCGCTCACCACCACCGTCAGGGCGAGCAGCACCATGTGAGTGGGGCCGAGGCCGAGGACGAGGGGGCCGGAGAGCCAGATGGAGGCCAGGGCGACGGCGGGGATGGTCAGGCCGATGCTGGCCATCGCCGAGCCGAGCGCGAGGTTCAGGCTGGTCTGCACACGGTCACGGCGGGCGGAGCGCAGCGCGGCGATCGTCTCGGGGAGCAGCACCAGCAGGGCGATGATCACGCCGACGACGGCGTGAGGCAGGTCGGCGGCCGCCACGCCGGACTCGATGGTGGGCGACACGCCCTTGGCCAGGCCGACCACGCCGATCAGGGCCAGGCACAGCAGCCCCAGGCTGATCAAGGCGGTGCGGGCGGAGGGCGCGGTGGCGTGGTCGTCCACAGTGATCACTTGGCCCTGCCGGGTGATGGGCAGGAAGTAGTCGCGGTGCCGCACGGTCTGGGTCGCCACGAACAGGCCGTAGAGGATCAACGAGGAGAGCGCCGCGAACGTCAGCTGGACGGTGGAGAACTCCGGCCCGGGCTTGCTCGTCGTGAACGTCGGCAGCACCAGGCTGAGCGTGGCCAGGGTGGCGACCGTCGCGAGCGCGGCTCCGGTGCCCTCGGGGTTGAACACCGCCGTACGGTGTCGCAGCGAGGCGACCAGCAGGCAGAGGCCGACGATGCCGTTGCAGGTGATCATCACGGCTGCGAAGACGGTGTCCCGGGCGAGGGTGGAGCTCTTGTCGCCGCCGTCCGCCATCAGGGTCACGATCAGGGCGACCTCGATGATCGTGACAGCGACGGCGAGGACCAGGGAGCCGAAGGGTTCACCGACTCTGTGGGCGATCACTTCGGCGTGGTGCACGGCGGCCAGGACGGCCCCCGCGAGGACGAGCGTCGCCAGGGCGACGACCCAGCCGGGCAGGTCCCGTCCCCAGGTGAAGACCAGCAGGACGACCGCGAGCACCGGCACGAAGGACGTCCACCGGGTCGTGAGCGGCCTGAGCCGATCGATCATGGAGCGATCGTCGCAGAGGGCTTGGGGGTTCGCATTCCGGTCCGGGTGGGTGTCGGGTGGCCCCGTGCCCTCGGGGTGCGGGGTTCCTGTGGGTCGTATGTCGCTACGCGAAATCGGTCGTCTCCTGTACGTCGCAGTCCGTGAAGGACGGCGCCCTGCTGCACAGCGCGGCCGTCTGCTCCGCGAGACTTGGTCGCCGGTCGAGGAAACCCCGCGGACAACAAAGCACCAGGAGCGGTGCTCGGCGATTCGCTGGGCACCACTCCCGGTGTTGGTTGTTCCTACGTCCGACTTGGTCAGACGTCGATGCTGTCCTTCGGAGTGCCTTCGCTCCGCTCCTGTGCCGCCTCGGCCGCCGCCTGCTTCTTCGAAGCCCTCAGGCTGGTGATCGTGGTGACGATCAGGACCGCGCAGATCACGCCGAGCGAGACCGGAATGCTGATCTCGGGGACGTGGACGCCGGACTCGTGCAGCGCGTGCAGCACCAGCTTCACACCGATGAAGCCCAGGATGATCGACAGACCGTAGCTGAGGTGGACCAGCTTCTTCAGCAGGCCACCGATGAGGAAGTACAGCTGCCGCAGACCCATCAGCGCGAAGGCGTTGGCCGTGAACACGATGTACGGGTCCTGCGTCAGACCGAAGATCGCCGGGATGGAGTCCAGCGCGAACAGCACGTCAGTGGTACCGATCGCCAGCATCACGACCAGCATCGGGGTCATGACCCGCTTGCCGTTCTCCCGGATCCACAGCTTGGTGCCGTGGTAGCGGTCGGCGACACCGAACCTGCGCTCGGCGGCCTTGAGCAGCTTGTTCTCCTCCCACTCCTCGTCCTCCTCGCTGGCCCGGGCCTCCTGGATGAGCTTCCAGGCGGTCCAGATCAGGAAGGCACCGAAGATGTAGAACACCCAGGCGAAGCTGGCGAGGATCGCGGCACCCGCTGCGATGAAAATGGCCCGCAGCACCAGGGCTATGAGGACACCGACCAGCAGCACCCGCTGCTGGTATTGGGACGGCACCGCGAACTTCGCCATGATCAGGACGAAGACGAAGAGGTTGTCGACACTCAGTGACTTCTCGGTGATGAAGCCCGCGAAGAACTCGCCGCCTGCCTGTCCACCGCCGAAGATCATCAGGCCGAGCCCGAAGAGGCCCGCCAGGACGATCCAGACGACGGTCCAGATCCCGGCTTCCTTGATCGACACGTCATGCGGCTTGCGGCCGATGAAAAAATCGACCGCGATAAGGGCGGCAAGGCCCACGATGGTCAGGACCCATAGGGTCGGGGAAACATCCACTGCGCCTCCGGCAGTACGTAACGGCAAATGTCAGCGTCGTCGCGCGCCGGAGGTCTCTTCCACCCACTATGGGCCGACGCCCCGGGATCTGGCCGGATCCGTATTGACGGGTACGTCGCAGCAGACAACAGACAGGGAGTACTCCCCTCCGTGCAATGAACAGTACCCCAATCACCAAGGAAAGGTAAAGCGATTGGCAAAATAAACGCCAAGTGTGCTGGTCAGGGGCGCTTTACTGGTACTTGGCGCGAGCTGCGGCGACCTGCGTGAGCACCTGCTGAAGCACCTGGCTGCCGAGCGGCACGAGTGAGGGCTCGTAGGTCCAGGCGTGGCCCACCCACGGGTCGGCGAGGTGATCGTCCGGAACGGGCGTCAGTCGCAAAAGCGAACGCCACAACGGGTCGAGCAACGGGCCGTAGCCGGCCGCCTCCTCGCGGTCCGCGACCATCATCAGGTGGACGCCGACGGCCGGACCCTCGTCCGCCAGGTAGCGCAGCTGGTTCACTGCCCGGTCGTCGAAGCCGTGCGGGAAGTCGTTGACGATCAGCAGCTGCTCGGAGGTGTCGAAACCGGGCGGCAGGGAGTCGGGCGCACCACCGCGCACCGCCATCTGCACCAGATCGACGCGCTGCGTGAGCCGCGCCAGGACCTCCGCGACGCCCGCCGCGCCCAACGCGGGCGGGGCCGCGAGCACACCGGTCTGCACCAGCGGTGCCAGCGGCTGGGCGCCCGAACCCGCCGGATCTATGACATGCACCGTGAACTCGCCCGCCGGATAGACGGCGAGCAGCCGGGCAGCGTGCGCCACCGCCGTCTCCATGGCGAGGCGCCGCAGATCGTGGGAGTCAGTGAACGAACCATCGAGTGATCCGCCGCGCCCGCTGTCGATCCACAGACCGCGCTCCAGCGGCAGTCGGACCAGCATCGGGATGCGCAACTGTGCGCTCTCAGGCAGGTGGAGGTCGCCCAGGCGCAGGGCCATGGGGATCTCCATCGGTACGCGGTAGCCGTGCCAGACGGGGTTGTCCCAGCGCGCGTAGGCGGGCGGCAGCGCGGGTTCGACGACCTCGGCCTCGGCGGTGAGCTGCACGATGTCCCGGTCGAGCGTCGCCCTGGCCTGGTTGACGAGTTGCGCGTGCTTGGCCTGGGCCGCCTCGCGTGCGGCATCGCCCTGTCCGCCGATCCGGCTGCGCGGGTCCGACAGGACCTGGTCGAGCTCCTTCTCCATGCGCGATTCGGCGAAGTCGACCGCGCTGCGGTAGGCGGAGGTCGTCCGGGCCAGGTCCTCGAACATGCCCCACACCTGGTTGTAGAGCCGCTCGTCCATGGACCAGCCGGTGGCGTCACCCGCGACGGGCTGCGCGGGTTGCCCGGGCTGGGCCGGGGGTCCGGTCGGCGGGGGCGGCGGCGGAGCCGCGTTCTGGCGGCGCGGGTGGCTGTAGTCGATCGGGCCGCCGGATGTGGGCGCGGACGGCTCGGCGGGATCGGTGGCGCCGGTTCCGCCCTGATACGGCGGCTGCGGCGCGGACTGGCCCGCTACGCCGGGCGCCTGGATGTCGTACGAATCCGGCTGCGCCGCCGACTGGCCGGGCCCGCCCGGTGTCTGGGTGCCGTACGGCGACGTCGGCTGCGGTGGTACGGGTCCGGGGGCACCCTGCGGTGCGGGGCCGCCCTGGTCCGGGCCGAGCGCCGGTGCGGCCGTCTGCCGGGAGCGGTCGCCGTCGGTCCGCGGTGGCGCCGGCACCGAGCGCGCCATGCCCTGGGCCACGGCTTCGTTGATGCCGCCGGCGAGTTGGTGGGCCTGGGTCAGGCCCTGGTCCGTGAGGAGGTCGGCGAGGCCGCCGGCGTAGCCCTGGCCGATCGCGCGCACCTTCCAGGCGCCCTGGCGGCGGTAGAGCTCCAGGGCGACGACGGCTGACTCGGCCTCCAGACCGGTGATGGTGTAGCTGGCGACCTCGGTGCCGTCGAGGCCGGTGACCGCGACGAAGGGGGTTGCGATGGCGCCGAACCGGGTCGGGCCGCCCACCCCGGTCGGCAGGGCGAGCAGCACACTGACCCGGTGGACGGCCTCCGGCATGGCGTCCAGGTCCACCGCGAGGCGGTGGTCGGCCGCCGCCTGCCGGGAGACCTCGAGGCCGGGCAGGGTGGGGGCGCCGGGGTGGGCCACCCATTCGACGCCGTGGATCCTGCCCTGCTCGTCGCCGAGCGTGGCTCCGGCCACGATCGGCGTGCCGGCCGAGACCCGGATCTCCAGACGGGCCTGGGAGAGCGGGTGGTTCTGCCCTCGCACCAGCTCGGCCGTCATGCCTTCGTCCCCCTGTGTCGCTTGTGTCGTGTCGTGTGCCGCCCGCCGGGCCGCCTGGCAGCTCTTACAGGTGCGGCAGGATCGCCGGCATCAGGTCCTGGAAGGTGCGGCCGTTGGCCGGGGTGCCGAGGGCCGTCATCGCCCAGCCCGGGCCCGAGCGGTGCACCTTCGCCATGATCTGGGCCGTGTAGGAACCGCCGCCCGCGAGGGTGTAGCGGGCGAGCTCCTCGCCGTTGGTCTCGTCGACCAGGCGGCAGAACGCGTTCTGCACCTCCTGGAAGGTCTGGCCCGTGAAGGAGTTCACCGTGAAGACGATCTGGTCGATGTGGACCGGGATGCGCGCGAGGTCGACGAGGATCGCCTCGTCGTCGCCGCCCTGGCCGACACCGCCGACGAGGTTGTCACCGGTGTGGCGCACCGAGCCGTCGTCGCTCACCAGGTGGCGGAAGAAGACGACGTCGACCGGCTGCTTGTCCGCGAACAGGACGGCGGAGGCGTCGAGGTCGACCTCCCGTGTCCGCGAGCCGAACAGGCCGCGCCGGGGAGCCGCCTGCCAGCCGAGACCCATGCGCACCGCGGTCAGGCTGCCGCCGTCGTTCTTCTGCAGACTGATGGCCTGACCCTTGGTCATGTTGACGGACACGTGCTGATTCCCCTCTCGAGCTGTCCCCTGTTGCCCGCGGGCTCCGCGGATGACCAGAACCCTACGCAGGGGCACTGACAGTGCCGTACCCCGGTCCGCACTTTGTGTCGGTCTTGCAACACAGCGCGTGCTCGGCAGGCCCACGACGGCCGTTCGGGGGCGCCGCTCCCGGGCTGGGGACCG
This sequence comes from Streptomyces sp. cf386, assembly GCF_900103585.1. Classification (GTDB taxonomy): domain Bacteria; phylum Actinomycetota; class Actinomycetes; order Streptomycetales; family Streptomycetaceae; genus Streptomyces. The sequence continues at coordinate 266,769 of NZ_FNHV01000007.1, read as the reverse complement.
GCGCCCATGGCCCGTCAGGCCAGGCCCGCCTCCTTCATCTGGCGCAGTTCCTTCTTCATCTCGGACACCTCGTCACGCAGTCGGGCCGCGATCTCGAACTGCAGATCCGCGGCGGCGGCGCGCATACGCTCCGTCAACTCCTCGATCTGCTCGGCGAGATCGGCCGCCGGCCGGTCGGTCGGCACCGTCTCCTTTGTCTTGCCCTTGGCGGGCTTGGCCGCCTTCGCTCCCTTGGCCGCCTTGTCACCGAGTGAGGGCACAGGGGCCTTGGTGCCCCGGCCGTCCTTCTTCGCGCGGTAGCCCGTGCCGAGCAGCTGCTCGGTGTCGACGCCCTCGCGGGCGATCTGCGCGACGATGTCGTTGATCTTCTTCCGCAGCGGCTGGGGGTCGATGCCGTTCGCCTTGTTGTACGCGACCTGCTTCTCCCGGCGGCGGTTGGTCTCGTCGATGGCCTTCTCCATCGCCGGGGTGATCTTGTCGGCGTACATGTGGACCTGGCCGGAGACATTGCGCGCCGCGCGGCCGATGGTCTGGATGAGGGAGGTGCCGGAGCGCAGGAAGCCCTCCTTGTCGGCGTCGAGGATCGCCACCAGGGACACCTCGGGGAGGTCGAGGCCCTCACGCAGGAGGTTGATGCCGACGAGGACGTCGAACTCACCGGCGCGCAGCTCCCGCAGCAGCTCGACACGGCGCAGGGTGTCGACGTCGCTGTGCAGGTAGCGCACCTGGATGCCGAGCTCCAGGAAGTAGGCCGTGAGGTCCTCGGCCATCTTCTTGGTGAGGGTGGTGACCAGGACGCGCTCGTCCTTCTCGACGCGCTCCCTGATCTCGTGCACCAGGTCGTCGATCTGGCCCTCGGTGGGCTTGACGACGACTTCCGGGTCGACGAGGCCGGTGGGGCGGATGATCTGCTCGACCTGGCCGTCCCCGCGGGAGAGCTCGTAGTTGCCGGGGGTCGCCGAGAGGTAGACGGTCTGCCCGATGCGTCCCTGGAACTCCTCCCACTTCAGAGGACGGTTGTCGAGGGCGGAGGGCAGGCGGAAGCCGTGATCGACGAGGGTGCGCTTGCGGGAGGCGTCGCCCTCGTACATGGCGCCGATCTGCGGGACCGTGACATGCGACTCGTCGATGACGAGCAGGAAGTCGTCCGGGAAGTAGTCCAGCAGGGTGTTCGGCGGGGAGCCGGGCTCGCGGCCGTCGAAGTGCATCGAGTAGTTCTCGACGCCGGAGCAGCTGCCGATCTGGCGGAGCATCTCGAGGTCGTACGTCGTACGCATCCGCAGCCGCTGGGCCTCCAGGAGCTTGCCCTGTTTCTCCAGTTCGGCGAGACGCTCCCCCAGCTCCTTCTCGATGTCGTTGACGGCCCGCTCCATGCGCTCGGGGCCCGCGACGTAGTGGGAGGCCGGGAAGACGTACAGCTGTTCGTCGTCGCTGATGATCTCGCCGGTGAGCGGGTGGAGTGTGGACAGGGCCTCGATCTCGTCGCCGAACATCTCGATGCGGACGGCGAGCTCCTCGTAGACCGGGAAGATCTCGATGGTGTCGCCACGTACCCGGAAGGTGCCGCGGGTGAAGGCCAGGTCGTTGCGCGTGTACTGGATGTCCACGAAGCGGCGCAGCAGTTGGTCCCGGTCGATCTCCTCGCCGACCTTGAGGGGGACCATGCGGTCCACGTACTCCTGCGGCGTACCGAGGCCGTAGATGCAGGAGACCGAGGCGACCACGACCACGTCACGGCGGGTGAGCAGCGAATTGGTCGCGGAGTGGCGCAGGCGCTCGACCTCCTCGTTGATCGAGGAGTCCTTCTCGATGTAGGTGTCCGACTGCGGGACGTAGGCCTCGGGCTGGTAGTAGTCGTAGTACGAGACGAAGTACTCGACGGCGTTGTTCGGCAACAGCTCGCGGAATTCGTTCGCCAGCTGGGCGGCCAGCGTCTTGTTCGGCGCCATCACCAGGGTGGGGCGCTGGAGCTTCTCGATCATCCACGCGGTGGTGGCGGACTTGCCTGTGCCGGTCGCGCCGAGCAGGACGACGTCCTTCTCGCCGGACTCGATGCGCCGGGCGAGCTCGGCGATGGCCTGCGGCTGGTCGCCGCTGGGCTGGTAGGGACTGACGACCTCGAAGGGCGCCACCGTGCGTTCGATGCTGGAAACGGGCCGCATGAACCCACCGTACGACCCGCCACTGACAACGCGGTCCGATCAGTGGTTCTGCGGGGTTCGGGAGCCTCGGTGCCCCTGGGTGCGGCGGGGCCGCAGCGGCGGACGGCGGGGCGGGTGCGGGACGGTGGCGTGGGCCGGGACACCCGGCTTGTGCTCCACGGGGGCCCCGGTGGGTTTGCCCATGACCATCTTCGGGTCGAACAGTACGACGGCGCCCGCGAGGAGGAGGAAGGCGAGCGGGCCGACCAGCATCGGCGCGAGCAGGGAGGCCGGCGAGTCGCCCGAGGGGAGAGATTCCGTGCGGTGGAGATGGACGCTGAGGGCGGCCATACCCGTGTAGTGCATGCCGCTGACGGCGAGACCCATGACGAGGCTCGCGCCCACGCTCCACAGGAACCCTCTGACCTGTCCGGCGGCCCACAGGGCGGCGGTGGCCGCCACCATCGCTATCACCACGGAGGCGGAGACGGTGAAGGTGTTGTACTCCAACCTGCCGTTCAGTTGCATCCCGGCCATACCCAGGTAATGCATCGAGGCTATGCCCAGGCCGGTGATCGTTCCGCCGGTGAACAGGGCCGTTCCGCTGGCCCCCTTGTAACCGACGATGAAGATCCCGACGCCCACCATGACGATGGCGACGGCAAGGCTCGCGAATGTCATCGGTTTGTCGTAATGGACGGGCGTCCCCTCGACCGTGAACCCCATCATCGCGACGAAGTGCATGGTCCATATCCCGGAGCCGATGGCCGCCGATCCCAGCGCGAGCCAGCCCGGGCGCCAGGACTGCGAAACGAGCATCGATCTGGTGGTGCAGCGCAGTCCGAGAGCACCGCCCAGGCAAGCCATGAGATAGGCCACCAGCGGTGTGACGAGTCCATAGCTGAATCCGTCGATCGTGCCCTGCATACGCAGCTGCCCTTCCCGCCCACTTACGTCCCGGAACTCCGTGAAATGCGCCCCCTCCCACGACCGCCCGAGCGGTCAGGGTTGAGGCAGAGAGTAACTCCCACCGCAATGGTCGAACGATTTTCCGGCAAAGAAACACGGGCTTGCCCCAGTTGTGCGGCAGAGGTGAGCGGGCCCGGGCAACTCCATTCAATCTGTGGCCATTCTGTACTCCCTCGCCGTTGACCGTCTGCTGTCACAGTTGAGCTGTCCGTGATCGTTCGACGCGAGGAGTACGCATGCACGCGCGCGCTGTAGCCGCCACGACGACCGCGCTCCTGGGAACCGCCGCTCTTCTGCTCCCCGCCTCCCATGCCCGGGCGGACGCCGAGCCGCCCACGGTCATCGCCCACCGGGGGGCCTCCGCCTACGCGCCCGAGAACACGCTGGCCGCCGTCGACAAGGCCGCCGAACTGGGCATCAGCTGGGTCGAGAACGACGTACAGCGCACCAAGGACGGCGAGCTGGTCGTCCTCCACGACGACAACCTGAAGCGCACGACCGACGTGGAGCAGGTCTTTCCCGACCGGGCGCCCTGGAAGGTGAAGGACTTCACCGCCGCCGAGATCGCTCGCCTGGACGCGGGCAGCTGGTTCGGCCCCGCACACGCGGGCGCGCGTGTGCCGACCCTGGAGCAGTTCACGGACCGCCTGGAGCTGCACCACCAGAAGCTGCTCCTGGAGATCAAGAACCCCGATCTGTACCCGGGCATCGAGCGGCAGACCCTCCGCGTGCTGGACGACGCGGGTTGGCTTGATCCGCACCACCTCGCGAGCCGTTTGATCGTGCAGAGCTTCAGCGCCGACAGTGTGCGGACCGTCCACGAGCTGGAGCCCGCCGTCAAGACCGGCTTCCTGGGGACGCCGCCCGCGGCGGACCTCGCCGGGTACGCGACCTTCGCCGACCAGATCAACCCCTCGTACAGCTCCATCTCCAAGGGCTACGTCGCCTCCGTCCACGCGTTCACCGGACCGCACGGCAGGCCGCTGGAGGTCTTCACCTGGACCGTGAACGACGCGGACACCGCCCGGCTGGTCGCGGGGTACGGCGTCGACGGCATCATCACCAACACTCCCGACGTGGTGAGGGACGCCGTGTCCGAGGACCCGAGCCCCGCGCAGGAGCCGGCGTCCGCTCCCGGGGCGTTGTCAGTGGTGGGGCCTACGGTGGGCGCATGGACAGCCATGGGCAGTACGAGCAGCAGGTCGTGTGGGCCGTCGTCGGTACGGACATCGGTCCACTGATGCTGACCGCGACCCGCGACGGCCTGGTCAGCGTCGTCTTCCACGCCACGGAGAGGGTGCGCGAGAAGGCACTCGACGGACTGGCGTCCCGGCTGGGCAGCGAGCCGGTCGAGGCACCCGGCTCTCAGGTGCTGGCCGAGGCGATACGTCAGGTGGAGGAATACTTCGCGGGTACGCGGCGCGACTTCGAGCTGCCGCTGGACTGGTCGCTCATCTCCGGCTTCAACCGGGAGGTGCTGCGCGAGCTGGCCTCCGGGGTCCCCTACGGCACGGTTGTCGGGTACGGCGATCTGGCCGGGCGGGTCGGACAGCCGGGTGCCGCACAGGCGGTGGGGATGGCGATGGGTGCCAATCCGCTGCCCGTGGTGGTGCCCTGTCACCGGGTCGTGGAGAGCGACGGCGGCATCGGCGGGTTCGGGGGCGGCCTGGAGACCAAGCGGAAGCTGCTGGCGCTGGAGGGGGTACTGCCGGAGCCGCTGTTCTGAGGGCTCTCTGGGGCTTCAGAGGTTGGGAGGGGGAGACTGCGGCTGTGGCGACATCTATCACCCACCTGCACGCGGCCAGTCCGGTGTACTCACCGCTGTCGGCCGATCCGGTGCGCCGTACGGCCGGGTGCGCGTCGTGACCGCCGTCGAGCGGCAGGTCATCGCGGCTGTCACGCCCGACCGGCTGCCGGCCCTGCGGCGCCGCACAACGGCGGTGCTGATCACGACCCAGATCCTGGGCGGGCTGGGCGTGGCCACCGGAATCGCGCTCGCGGCCGTGCTGGCCACGGAGGTCAGCGGCACCGAGTCCTTGTCCGGGCTCGCGCCCACCGCGACCGTCACCGGTACGGCCGTGCTGTCGATGCCACTGGCTGCCCTGATGACCGCACGCGGGCGCCGTCCGGGGCTGGTGCTGGCCTATCTCATCGGGGCTGTGGGCGCCGGTGTCACGGTGGTCGCGGCCAGTGTCGGGAGCTTTCCGCTGTTGCTGTGCGGGATGGCCGCGTTCGGCGCGGCCTCGTCGGCGAACTTGCAGGCGCGGTTCGCCGCCGCCGATCTGGCCGAGCCCGAGCGGAGGGCACGGGCCATCTCACTCGTCGTGTGGGCGACGACCATAGGCGCGGTCCTCGGTCCGAACATCGCCGCGCCCGCGGGTCGGAGCGTCACGGGCCTCGGGATACCCGCGGCGGCCGGTCCGTTCCTGTGGGCGGCCGGGATCTTCCTGATATCCGCGGCCGTCGTGGCAGTACTGCTACGACCGGACCCGCTGCTGACGGCGCGGGCACTCGCACCGGCCGACGAACAGTCGCCCGCGGGCCGTTCGCTGCGCGCCGGGCTGACCGCTGTCGCCGCCTCGCCGCGGGCCCGGCTCGCGGTGGTGACGGTCGCCGTGGCGCACACGGCGATGGTCTCGGTGATGTCGATGACGCCGGTCGACCTCGCGCACCACGGGGCGGGCATCGATCTGATCGGGCTGGTCATCAGCGGGCACATCGCGGGCATGTACGCGTTCGCGCCGCTCATGGGGCGGCTGTCGGACCGGCTGGGGCGGTTGTCCGGGATCGGGCTCTCCGTGGGGCTGCTGGCATGCGCGGCGTTCCTCGCCGGTACGGCGGGCGGCAGCCACGAGCAGACAGCCGTCGGGCTCTTCGTGCTGGGGCTCGGCTGGTCGGCTGGGCTCGTCTCCGGTTCCGCGCTGCTCACGGACTCCGTGCCGCAGCCCGCGCGGGCCGCCGCTCAGGGGCTGTCGGACCTCATCATGAACGCCTCCGCCGGCGTCGGCGGAGCGGTCGCCGGACTCGTGGTCGCTCGGGCGAGCTACGCCTGGCTGAACTTCACCGCCGCGTGCCTTCTTGTCCCCCTGGCTGCGTTTGCGCTGTTCACGCGGGGCAGGCAGCGGGCGCGGGACGTCTCCGTGGACGGTTGAGGTCACGGGCCCGGCTGTCCCTCTCGGGTCAGCCGCCGAGCCACGTGATCGCGCCCGCGTGACGTGGCACCCACAGAGGCATCGGCATCAGCAGAGGAGTCAGCCCGGCCGCTGCCCGGCGTCCGGCGCGGCCATTGGGCCCACGCTTCGGCTCCGAGCCGAGCCCTCGCCGTACGCACGCGAAGACCCGCCGGGAAAGGGCCTCGGTAGCAGACTCGGTCATGCGCACAGCCGCTGGCATCCGACTGGCATCTGGAGGACCCGGAGCCGAAGGGACGGCGATCACGCATGAGCGGAAACAGGGCAGTGGATCTACGCCGAGTTCAACCAGGGCGCAAGCCGCAAGTACGTGCTGAATCCGCATGGGGCGCTGGACGGCGTACGGCTGGTCTGACGTCGCTGAGCCGGTCTGGCGTCTCCAGAGGGCCTGACATCTCCAAAGGGGGCCACACCCGTGTGACCCCCTCCCCTGCTTGCTGCTCGTTGCTACTCGTAGTGCCGCGCCTCGAAGACGTTGCCGTCGGGGTCGCGGAAGTAGAAGCTGCGCTTGGCCTTGCCGCGGGCGCCGAAGGAGTCGTGGGAGATGTCCGACACCGGCGCGCCGCGTTCCTCCAGGCGTGCTCGCAGGGCGGCGAAGTCGTCGTGGGGCAGGGCCAGGCAGACGTGGTTGACCGGGTGGCCGGAGCTGTCGGCGGCGCCGGGCAGCATCGTCATGCGCTTCGCCATGGTGCGCGGCATGAGGTCGAGGATGGTCTCCTCGTTGAGGCGCACGGAGGGGAACGGGACCGCCCCCGCGGAGTACTCGGAGAGCCTGACCGGCTCCATGCCGACCGCCTTTTCGTAGAAGTCGGCCGACGCCACCGGGTCACGCACCCAGAGGACGACATGGTCGAGACGTGCGGTGTTGTCCGTCATGTACCCAGGCTGGTGTCGTCTCCCACAGGTCGCAAGGGTTTGACCCGGTGCGCCGACCGCCAGAGATGAGGGAAGACCGACAGACAGGAGGCAGGCGCGTGGTGCTTGTGGTGTCCGAAGAGGTGCGAGAGGCGATCGACGCGCGTCGACCCGTGGTGGCCCTGGAGTCCACGATCATCGCGCACGGGCTGCCGCGCCCGCGCAACCTGCAGGTGGCGCTGGAGCTGGAGGACGTCGTACGGCGGGAGGGTGCCGTTCCCGCGACGATCGCCGTGCTGGACGGTCGTCCCCATGTCGGGCTGGACAAGGAACAGCTGGAGCGGATCGCGAACGAGGACGGGATCCGCAAGCTGGGCCACCGTGACCTGCCGCTCGCGGTGGCCTCGGGGGCGAGCGGGGCGACCACCGTGTCGGCGACTGCTCTGCTGGCGGCCCTCGCCGGCGTACGGGTGTTCGCGACGGGTGGGCTGGGCGGCGTGCACCGTGAGTGGACGGTGACCCAGGACGAGTCGGCCGACCTGGGGCTCCTGGCACGGACGAGAATCACGGTGGTGTGTGCCGGCGTGAAGTCGATCCTGGATGTCCCGGCGACCCTGCAGCGGCTGGAGACCCTGGGGGTCGCTGTGGCCGGCTATCGCACGGAGAGCTTCCCCGGCTTCTACCTCTCCGACTCGGGGCATCCGGTGGACTGGACGCTTCGGTCGCCGCAGGAGGTGGCCGAGGTGATGCGCGCTCAGGACGCCCTGGACGGGCCCGAGTCCACGCTGATCGTCGCCAACCCGGTGCCGGAGGAGGAGCAGCTGGATCCCGAACTGCACGCGCGTGTGCTCGCCGACGCGCTGCACGCGTGCGAGGAGCAGGGTGTCATCGGTCAGGCGGTCACTCCGTTCCTCTTGGACTACTTGGTGCGGCACACGGACGGTGCCTCGCTGAGCGCCAATCTCGCGGCGGTGCGCGGCAACGTACGGCTGGCGGGGCGGATCGCGGCGGCCTGGGCCGGAGCGTGAGGGCACGTGACCGGGACGGGGCGCGAGCGGCACGGGGCCAGGACTGGGCCACGCGGAACCGGGAGTGAGACGGGCGGTCGCGGGCCGGGGAACGAGGCAGCCACGCACAAGCACGGCAACGGCGGGACAGCGCCGGACAGTTCGGGGAACGGACGGGCCGACTACGGCGGGACAGCGCCTCACGGTTCGGGGAGCGGACCGGATGGCAACGACACCCTCGACGGCGCGCTGCTGGTGGTCGGGGACGTGGTGACGGACGTGATCGCCCGACACCGGGGGCCGCTGGCCTCGGGTACGGACACGGTGGCGGCCATCCGGACGGTGCCGGGCGGCGCGGGCGCCAACGTGGCCTGCTGGGCCGCGTATTGGGGCTGTGCGGACGTGCGGTTGCTGGGGCGGGTCGGAGCGGATACGGCCGCATGGCACGAGCGCGAGCTGGCCGCGAGCGGAGTACGGCCCTGTCTCGTCGTGGATCCGCAGGCGCCGACCGGGACGGTCATCTGTCTGGTCGACACCGGCGCCGCCGCCGAGCGCACGTTCCTCACCGACAGCGGCGCGGCCTTGCGCCTCGAACCCGCCGACTGGTCGGATGCGGTGCTCGACGGTGTCGCCCGGCTGCACCTCTCGGGCTACCTGCTCTTCTCCGAGCCGGGTCGGGCGCTCGTTGCGGTGGCTCTGGAGTCGGCACGCGCGCGTGGCGTGCCGGTGAGCCTGGATCCTGCGTCGGCGGGGTTCCTCGTGGCGCTCGGCGTCGACCGTTTCCTCGCACTGGTGGAGGGCGTGGACGTCCTGCTGCCGAGCCGTGACGAGGCGTGCCTGCTCACGGGGCTGCCCGATGGGGCGGACGCGGCGGCCAAGTTGAGCCGCCATGTCCCGCTGGTGGTGGCGAAGCAGGGCGCGGACGGCGCCCTGGTCGCCCGCTCGGGTGCCGTGGGCGCCCATGTCCCCGCCGCGCCGGCGGCACCGAGGGACACGACGGGTGCGGGCGACGCCTTCACCGGCGCCTTCCTCGCGGCGCTTCTCTCCGGCGCCGGACCGGAAGACGCGGCTCGGGAGGGGTGCCGGGCGGGAGCACTGGCGGTGGAGCGGGTGGGCGGGAGGCCGCCGCGGTCGAGTGACGACCGCCCGTAGAGCGGACTGCATAGGCCCGAGTCCTACAGTGGGCCGCCCAGTCCCGTTCATACGGCAGGCCGCCTACGCCCTGCGTGCCCCTTGCCCCCTGTCCACTGTCTACGCCTTGCGATCTACACTTTGCGCCCCCACGCCGAGATCATCGGGGTCGCGGCCAGGTCAATGCCGCCGGTGGTGATGTTGGCGAGGTGGTGGTCGATGTCCTGGTCGGTGGCGACGCCCGCGGTGACGAGTTGGTCGCGGATCTCGCTGATGGTGGCGGACTCCAGGGCGGCGCAGGCGGGCGAGGCGATCGGGAAGTACGCATCGGCCGCCACCCGGCGCAGTCCGGCCGCGCGGAGCAGGCGCGGGAGTCTGCGGCCGAAGGAGAGGTCGGCGCCGCGCTCGGTGAGGAAGGCGCGGACGCCGTCTCGTAGGCGATTGGCCAGTTGCTGTTCGGGGCCGTACTCGTCGGGGCAGAGCAGGGGCTGCAGGACGGGGTCGGTGTCCTCGACCAGGAGCCGGCCGCCCGGGCGCAGGGACTTGATCATCGATCGCAACGCCCGTTCCCGGTCCGGTACATGAGCGAGGACCGCCCGTGCGTGCACCAGATCGAACTCCTCCCCCGGCGGTTCCTCGGCGGCCACGTCGTGCACACGGACCTCGACCGGCGGGCGCGCGGCCGGGGCGAGCGGTGCGGTGTCGAGGTCGGTCGCGACCACCTTTCCGGTCGGGCCGACCTTCTTGGCCAGCCAGGAGACCACCGACGTGCCGTCGGCGCCCACCTCCCAGCAGCGCCAGCCGGGTCCGATGCCGAACCCTTCGAGGTGGCGGAACGTCGTGGAATCGAAGAGAGGGCCCAGTGCGTCGCGGTTCTCGCCCGCCTCGGCCTGCCGGTTGTCGAGGAGATACCCATCGGTTCGCATCATGCAGAGATCGTCCCATTTATACTGTTTGCCCGGAGTGGTCGACGCTCGGCGGGATGCTTCCGAATTCAGTCCGCCCCCTCCCACTCCGGTCATTTCACGCCCCGTCACGCCCATTCCTTACGTCGACCTGGGCGAAGTCCCTTCATCCACAGGCGGGAACAAAGCGGAATCTTCCATTCCCACAGGCTTACCCGCAGCTCACCCCCAACTGGCAAACTGGCGGCCAGGGCGCAGAAAGCGCGGCGCGAGGATCCACGCAAGGAGATCCAGATGTCCATGGCAGGGAATCTGCGGAAGGTGACGGGCCTCGACAAGGTCGGCAGCCTCCGCAAGGTGGCACGGCTGGCTCGACGGCGCCCCCGTGTCGACCTCAGCCACCCCGCCAGGTCCCCGCTGGGCTCCTCCGTGGTGAACTGCGTGACGTACCGGGACGGCGTGCGGGTCCAGGAGAACGGCGATCTGGTCGACGTCGTGCAGCGGGTACGCAAACGCGGGGGCGGATTCGTATGGCTGGGCCTCCATGAACCGACGGATCAGGAGTTCGCGGGCATCGCCGAGCTGTTCGCCCTGCATCCCCTGGCGGTCGAGGATGCCGTGGAAGCCCATCAGCGACCGAAGCTGGAGCGCTACGACGAGACGCTGTTCGCCGTGTTCAAGACGGTCTGCTACGTCGAACACGAGAAGCTCACGGCCACGAGCGAGGTCGTGAACACCGGCGAGATCATGGTGTTCGTCGGCCAGGACTTCGTGATCACGGTGCGACACGGGCGGCACGGCTCACTGGGACCGTTGCGCGAGGAGTTGGAGTCGAACCCCGAACAGCTCGCCAAGGGACCGGCGGCGGTACTGCACGCGATCGCGGACCACGTGGTCGACGACTATCTGAGCGTCACCGACTCGGTGCAGGAGGACATCGACGAGGTCGAGACGGATGTGTTCGCGGAGAACGGCGCGCGGGCCGACCCCGGGCGGATCTACCAGCTCAAGCGGGAACTCCTGGAGCTGAAGCGGGCCGTGGTTCCGCTGAGCCGTCCGCTGGAGGATCTGGCCACGGTGCAAATCCGGGTGGTCGAGCCGGAGATACAGGCCTACTTCCGCGACGTGTCCGACCATCTGCTGCGGGCCAAGGAGCAGATAGCCGCCTTCGACGAACTGCTGAACTCGATCCTGCAGGCGCACCTGGCACAGGTCACCGTCGCGCAGAACGAGGACATGCGGAAGATCACGGCCTGGGCCGCGATCATCGCCGTGCCGACGATGGTGTGCGGGGTGTACGGAATGAACTTCGACTACATGCCGGAGTTGCGCTGGACGTTCGGCTACCCGCTGGTCCTCGCCGTGATATCCGTCGCGTGCGTGGTCCTGTACCGCGGCTTCCGGCGCAACGGATGGCTCTGACGCCTCCTCCGGCCGACCCCGGCCGACTCCGGTGCGTCCTCGTCCGGCAACGATCGGCCGGGCGAGGACGGCACAGGAAGTGAGGGTGGGGCGCTCGCCGTGTCAGCGCGTCCTCGGCGTCGCGGACATGGCATAGACGCTCTCGGCCCAGTGGGCGATCTCGCCCTCCGGCAGGTGCCGTGCCAGATCGGCCTCGCTGATCATGCCGACCAAGCGCTTGTTGTCGATGACGGGTAGCCGGCGGATCTGGTGCTCCTTCATCTCCCGGAGCACGTCGGTGATGTCGGCGGTCGCATCGATCCAGCGCGGGGTGCCCTGGGCCATCTCACCGGCGGTGATCTTGCTCGGGTCGTGCCCCATGGCCACGCAGCCGATGACGATGTCACGGTCGGTGAGGATGCCGCAGAGCCGTTCGTTCTCGTCGCTGATGGGCAGAGCTCCGACGCCCAGCTCACGCATCAGCTGGGCGGCGCGGTCCAGGGTCTCGTGGGCGGGGATCCACTGGGCGCCTCGGTGCATGATGTCTCCGGCAGTGGTCATTGGAGTACCTCCCGATGCCGGACGGCCGGCGCGGCGCGGGAAGCACCGCTAGTCCCGGCGCCCTCATTCTCGCCGTGCCGTCCAGTGCATGCACCTGGAACCGTGCGGTAACGGCCACCGGCGCGCGGACGCCCGCCGATCAGGCCGAGAAGCGCACGATCTTCCGCGGTACGACACGGATGATCACGCGAGTCTCGTCGTCCTTCTCGGCGGGCGGATCGATGCCGAGGTATTTGTGCGAGAGCTCGAACGGGAGCCGCTTGGCCTCGTCCGGGTGGATCTCGGCGGTGCCGCGGATCTCGACGGAGTTGTAGGGGTTGGCGAGGTCGTAGACCGAGATGCTGACGCGGGGGTCGCGGCGGAGGTTGCGCACTTTCTGGCGGGTGTCGACGGAGGAGAAGAGCACGGTGTCGCCTTCGCGTTTGATCCAGACCACCGAGTTCTGCGGGGCGCCGTCGGGGCCGAGGGTGGCCACGCCGGCGAAGTTCTTGCCGTCGAGCAGGGAGAGAACGGAGTCGTCGAAGGGAATCGGATCACTCGTGGAGGTCGCCATGACAGCAGAATAGTTAAATGCATGTGCATGCAAAAGCGGTTTGCCGGATCCGGCTCAGCCGTTCCACGCCGGATGTCGCGGGTCGTCGGCGCGCACCAGGACATCTGCGGTGCCGGCCGGGTCGGTCTCGTGGTCGTAGCGCTCGAAGGCGGGGAGGGTCCAGTGCTCGGCCTCGGGGGTACGGCGGCGCAGGGCGCCGGGTGAGAGGAGGACATGGACGGTCAGGTCGAAGGGAAACCAGTGACGCAGAAGGAGGGGACCATGCAGCAACAGGACACCGCCGGGCGGGAGTTGGACGTAGGGGCTGCGGGTGGCCCGATCGGTCACCGGGTCCCACAGGTCGGGCAGGACACGGCCGTCACCGTCGGGTTCGAGAGGGCCGAAGACCTCGCGCCACAGGGCGCTGGTGTCGAACCAGCCGTCGTAATAGGCATCCACGTCCTGGTGGCCGTACTCCAGCCGAACCGAGGCGGGGCGCAGGAAACCCTCCGTGCCGACGGTGAACGAGGGGCGGCCTCGTGCACGCAGCGCCTCGCCGACCCGCTCGGCGAGGTCTCCGGGGCGGGCCGCCGGGGCGCCGTCGATGGCGATGCGCGGCCAAGGGCTGCCGTCGGCCGGCTTCAGGTCGAGCAGCCGCTCGGCCAGCAGGTCGCCGAGCCGGTCCCAGGTGATCGCTTCGAGTCGCACAGAGCCCATGATGCGACAGGGGGCGGTCGGGATGATGGTGGGGCTGCGGAGTGCGGGGTGCTCCGCGGTCGCGGGCCGCGCGGCTTCGGAGTCCAGACGCGTGCGGGCCGGGGGCGAGGTCGGAGTCAGGGGCGGGATCATCGATCTGGGGCGGGATCATCGGTCTGCGATCCGATCCACCATCCGCCACTCGCGATGCGCAGAGGTCGGCGCCAGGCGGAACGGGCCCAGTCGGGTACGAGCGCGGGATGGGGTGGGCGTCCGAGCTCGACCGCAACACGCCACACACCTCGCCCGGCGCACCCGTACCGCGCCCGGTCAGGCAGTTTCCGGCCCCCGCCGGGGAGTTCCCCGGACCCGCCCCGAGGGGAATGAACCCGGTATGGCACCGCTCGCAACTCCCCCGCCCCGTACCGGCCTTCTGGTGATTCAGCCCCTCAAGCGGCGGCACTGTGCGGAGTGTCATGCGGGGCCGTTGCAGATGCTCGTGCTGGAGGACGGGACGCCGCGTTGTCTCGACTGTGCCGATCTCGGGCATCTGGTGTTCCTGCCGCGCGGCGACACGGCTCTGACGCGTCGGTCGCGGGAGGAGAGTGCGCTGTCGGCGGTGGTCGTGCGGTTCAACCGGCGCCGGAGCCGTTATGAGCGGCAGGGACTACTCGTCGAGGAGGCGGGGCTCGCCCGGGCCGAGCAGCGGTGTCTGGCGGACGTGGAGGCTCGACGGCGGCGCCGGGTGCGGGACGCCCGGCGGCGGGCGCGGGAGGACGTTCGGTTCGCGGAGGCGTTCGCGGCGGAGATACGGCGGCTGTTCCCGGGGTGTCCGTTGGACCGGGCGCGGGATATCGCCGCACATGCGTCGATGCGGGGAAGTGGACGGGTGGGGCGGAGCGCGGCGGGGCGGGCGTTGTCCGAGGGGGCGGTGACGTCGGCGGTCGTGGCGTCCGTGCGGCATCTGGACACGCGGTACGACCAGCTGCTGATGAGCGGGTTGCCACGGCACGAGGCCCGGCGGCGGATCGCGGCGGCGGTGGAGACGACATTGCGGGCGTGGCGAGGGGAGGTGTCAGGGGTCGGCTGACGGTGATCCCCCGCAGCCGACCGACTCCGCAACAGCGGACGCCGACGGGAGGGAGGGCGGGCGCGGAGGAGGGCGGGGAGGGGGGAGGGGGAGGGAGGGGGCAGCGGACAGACCCCGCCAGGCCCCCAGCCACCCCCACCCCCACCCACGATGCCGCCCTCAAAGCACAGCACCCCCCGGACATCGCCCCGATGGACGCTCACGTATGCGCTCGCGTCGCTCGGCCATGGTGACCGTTCTCGTACAGGATTTCACTTGAGGTGACAGTTGGGCAGGGTCGGGAATGATCTCGGCAGGATGCGGGAGTTGACGTTGACATGATTGATGGGCCGTACTTCGTACTCGTCGTGATCGGTGTGGTCGGGACCGGCCTCGTGGCCGGGGTCTTCTGTGCTTTCTCGACCTTCGTGATGCGTGGGCTCGCCACGCTGCCGCCGGCGCAGGGGGTCGCCGCGATGAAGGCGATCAATGTGACGGCGTTGGCGCCGGCGTTCATGCTGGTGTTCCTCGGGACGGCGGTGCTGTGCGCGGTGATCGCGGTGGTGACGTTCGTGCTCTGGCCGGACGAGGGGTTGGTGGAGCTGCTGCTGGGCAGTGGGCTGTATCTGTTCGGCACGTTCGGAGTGACCATGGTGGCGAACGTGCCCCGCAACGACGCGCTGCTCAAGCTCGACGCGGGTGCCCCTGAGGCGGCCGCCTACTGGCCGACGTACGTGCGCGAGTGGACGGCGTGGAACCACGTCCGCATGGTCGCCTCGGCCGCCGCGACGGTGGCGTACGCCCTGGCCCTGAGCTGACCCCCGCCTCCCGCATGGGGTGGGAGAAAGCGCTGTCCCCCACCCTGCGCACGTGGCCGGTGAGACGTATCGTTGCCGGGAGAGTGCCGGAGGAGTGGCTGAAGAGTGCCGCCCGATGACGCACGGCTCCCACACGTCACACGCGCACATCACGTCACACGCGCACATGAGGAAGACGGCCATGGCCGATCCCAAGGGTTTCATGACCACCCCCCGCCAGGACTGGCCGCGTCGGCCCGTCGAGGAGCGGGTCCAGGACTGGGACGAGGTGTACGTCCCCGGGGCGCTGCTGCCGATCATCAGCAAGCAGGCCGATCGTTGCATGGACTGCGGCATACCCTTCTGCCACGAGGCCTGTCCGCTGGGCAATCTGATCCCCGAGTGGAACGACCTGGTGTCGCGGGAGGACTGGCGGGCGGCGGCGGACCGGCTGCACGCGACCAACAACTTCCCCGAGTTCACCGGGCGCTTGTGTCCGGCTCCCTGCGAGGCCGGGTGCGTGCTGGCGATCAATCAGCCGGCCGTCACCATCAAGAACGTCGAGTGCGCGATCGCCGACCGGGCCTGGCAGGAGGGGTTCGCTCCGCCACGGCCGCCGGATCGGCTGTCCGGCCGGACGGTCGCGGTGATCGGGTCGGGGCCCACCGGGCTCGCGGCGGCGCAGCAGTTGACCCGGGCGGGGCACACGGTCGCCGTGTACGAGAAGGACGACCGGATCGGCGGGCTGATGCGGTACGGCATCCCCGAGTTCAAAATGGAGAAGCACCATCTGGAGCGGCGGATCGAGCAGATGCGGGCCGAGGGGACCAGGTTCCGTACGTCGACGGCGGTCGGGCGGGACGTCGGAGCCGCCGAGTTGCGCTCGCGCTACGACGCCGTGGTGATCGCCACCGGTGCCACTGCTTGGCGTGAACTGCACGTTCCCGGGCGGGAGTTGAGCGGTATCGAGCAGGCGATGCAGTATCTGCCGCTGTCCAACCGGGTGCGCGAGGGGGATCTGGAGACCTCCCCGATGTCCGCCGCCGGGAAGCACGTCGTCATCGTCGGCGGCGGGGACACCGGGGCCGACTGTCTGGGCACGGCTGTGCGGGAGGGCGCCGCGTCCGTGACACAGCTGGACATCTACGCCCAGCCGGGCGCCGAGCGGGACGAGGACGCCGAGCCCTGGCCGACGTACCCGAAGATCTACCGGCTGTCGGCCGCGCACGAGGAGGCCGGCGAGCTGGAGACGGCGCCGGCTGCGGACGCGGACGCGCGGTTGTTCGCGGCGTCCACGCTCCGCTTCACGGGTGACGCCGACGGTCACGTGCGGTCGCTGCACCTGGTGGAGGTGGATGCGCGGCGCCGCCCGATGCCGGGCACCGGGCAGACGCTGCCGGCCGACCTCGTACTGCTCGCCCTCGGCTTCTCCGGGCCCGACCTGGAGGACGGGCTGATCGACCAGTTGGGGCTGGAGCTGGAGCCTCGCGGCACGATCGCGCGGGATGCCGGGTTCGCGACGAACACCCCTGGCGTGTTCGCCGCGGGGGATGCCGCCCGGGGGCAGTCGCTCATCGTGTGGGCGATCGCCGAGGGGCGGGCTGTGGCGGCGGCCGTCGACCGCTATCTGACGGGGAGTTCCAGGCTGCCGGCGCCGATCTCGCCGTACGACCGGCCGATGACCGTTTGAGGCGGCGCCACAGCCAGGCGACAGAACCATGCGCCGGAACCATGCGCCGGAAGCAGGCGCCGGAAGCAGGCGCCGCAAGTAAGCGGCGGAAGCACGCGCCGCAACCAGGCGGCGGAAGTAGGCGCTCCGCTACCGCCGTTCGTCCGTCCCCGCCACCTTCCCCGTGGCCAACGCCACCCTGTTCCAGGTGTTGATCGTCATGATCAGGGCCAGGACGTGAGCCAGCTCCCCGTCGTCGAAGTGGGCCGCGGCCTGTGCGTAGACCTCGTCGGGGACCCGTCCGTCGGACACCAGAGTCACCGCTTCTGTCAGAGCCAGGGCCGCCTGTTCCTTCTCGGTGAAGAAGTGGCGGGCCTCGCGCCAGACGGCGACCATGTGCAGCCGGTCCTCGCTCTCGCCGGCCTTGCGGGCGTCGTTGGTGTGCATGTGGAGGCAGTAGGCGCAGTGGTTGAGGTGCGAGGCGCGGATCTGGATCAGTTCGACCAGGGTCGGGTCGAGGCCCTCCCGGGCGGCGGCGTCGAAGCCGATGATGGCGCGGAAGACCTTCGGGGCGGCCTTCGCGAAGTCCAGTCGGGTCCGCGCGGCCTCAGCGGCGGCGATGGCGGCAGGGGTAGCGGCCGGGGTAGCGGCCGGGGTGGCAGCCGTACCGGCGGTCGTGGTGTCGATCGTGTGCGTCGTCATGTCCCCAAATCTATGGGCCGGAAAGACCGGCTGTAGGGTTCATTTCCATGGCGAGATCGTGGGTCAATTCTCCGTGGTGAAATCGTGGGTCAACTCCGCGGAGCGGATCGGCGCGGACCTTCATCTGGAGTTGTCCGGACCGGGTGGGCGTCGCGCCGCGCTGACGCGTGCCCTGCGCGAGGCCGTGCGCAGCGGGCGGCTCGCGCCCGGCACCCGGCTGCCGCCGTATCGCTCGCTCGCCGCCGACCTCGGGGTCGCCCGCAACACGGTGGCGGACGCGTACGCGGAGCTGGTCGCCGAGGGCTGGCTCACCGCCCGGCAGGGGGCGGGGACGAGGGTGGCCGAGCGTGCCGAGCCTCTGCGGCCCGCCGAGCGGGTGGCCCGTAGGACACGCCGGACGCCGCCACGCGCGCGTGGGCCTCGGCACGATCTGCGGCAGGGCACCCCGGACGCGTCGGCGTTCCCGCGTGCGGCCTGGCTGGCCTCCTATCGGCGGGCCCTCCAGCAGGCGCCGAACGAGGCCTTCGGGCCCGGGGATCCCGCCGGACGCGTCGAACTGCGGGAGGCGCTCACCGAGTACCTGGCACGCGCGCGTGGTGTGCGCACCGAGCCGGGCCGCATCGTGATCTGCTCCGGTTTCGCACACGCCCTGCGGCTGCTGTTCGGCCAGGACACGGGCAAAGGCGGAAGCGGCAGCCGGAGCGTAAGTCGTGGCGTGCTGCGCGGGCCGCTGGCCGTCGAGGGGTACGGGCTCGGTTTCCACCGGGAACTCCTCGCCGCCGCGGGCGTACGGACCGTACCGCTCCCCCTCGACGAGGACGGCGCGCGAGTCGACCGGCTGGTGCGCGAGCGGGCCGTGCTGCTCACGCCCGCGCACCAGTTCCCTACCGGCGGTCCGCTGGGCCCCGAGCGACGTGCCGCCGTCATCGACTGGGCACGCGCGCGTGGGAGCGTGATTCTGGAGGACGACTACGACGGCGAGTTCCGCTACGACCGCAAACCCGTCGGCGCCGTCCAGGGCCTCGATCCCGAGCGGGTGATCTTCATCGGCTCGGTCAGCAAGAGCCTCTCGCCGGCCGTGCGGCTCGGGTGGATGGTGCTGCCGGAGCGGTACGTCGACGACGTGCTCGTGGCCAAGGGCGAGCGCGAGGCGTGGGCGAGCGTCCTCGACCAGCTGAGCCTTGCCGACTTCATCGTCTCCGGGGCGTACGACCGTCATGTACGGCGCATGCGGCAGCGGTACCGGAGCCGCCGGGACCGCCTCGTCGCGGCGCTCGCCGAGCACGCGCCGCACATCGAGGTCACGGGCGTCGCCGCCGGACTGCATGCGGTGCTGCGGCTGCCGGCCGGCACCGAGCGCTCGACGGTCAAGGCGGCCACCTGGCAGGGCATCGCCCTCGACGGCCTCGCCGGGTTCCGGCACCCGGAGGCCACGGAGACGGACATGCCGGTCCGTGACGGCCTCGTCGTCGGCTTCGCGACGCCTCCGGAGCATGCGTTCGGGGCAGCGCTGGAGACGCTGTGCGGGGTGCTGCCGCCGGGGGCGGAGCAGGTGCTGTAAGGCGCGAAGTCACGGCCAAGGCCCCGCCCCGCCCGCCCCTCCAGGACTGACGCCCCACCCCGCCAGGACGGGCGCCCCACTCCGCCAGGGCTGAGGCCCCACCCCCGCTACGGCTTGCGCGCCACCGCCCCGTACCCGGGAATGACACCGTCGTCCTGCCCGGGCACCGGCTCCCCCAGCTCGGGGTGCCAGCGGTGGGGCACCTCCACGCCGGGCTCGACGAGTTCGAGGCCGTCGAAGAAGCGGGTGAACTCTTCGCGGGAGCGCAGGGCGAGCGTGACGCCGGCCGCCTTGAGCTTCTCGGTCGCCGCCTTCGACTCCTCCGGGGTGAAGTCGGCGCTCGCGTGGGTCATCACCAGGTAGCTGCCGGAGGGGAGTTCGGACAGCAGTCGGCGGACCAGTTCGTGCGCGCCGTCCTCGTCGGGGACGAAGTGCAGCAGCGCGACGAGGGAGAGGGCCACCGGCCGGCCGAAGTCCAGGACCTGCTTGGCGCCTTCGATGATGGCGTCGGGGTCGCGGACGTCGGCCTGGAGGTACTCCGTCACCCCTTCCTCCGTGCCGCGCAGCAGGGCCGCCGCGTGGGCCAGCACGATGGGGTCGTTGTCGCAGTAGACGATGCGTGCGTCGGCGGCGACTACCTGGGCGATCTGATGGAGGTTCGGCTCGGTCGGGATCCCGGTGCCGATGTCCAGGAACTGGCGTACGCCGTTCTTGGCGAGCCAGCGGGTGGCGCGATGCATGAACGCGCGGTTGACCCGCGCCATCACCGGGACGCGCGGGTCGAGAGCGAGCATCTGCTGCCCCATGGCCTCGTCGACGGGGTAGTTGTCCTTGCCGCCGAGATACCAGTCGTACATCCGCGCGGGGTGGGGCTTGCTGGTGTCGATCTCGGTCATGAGGCACTCCGTAAGACGCAATGGATTATCAAGTAAGCACCAATTCAAGGAAGTTGTACGAGTGGCACGCAAGTGGCTCAGGACACGAGTGGCACGCAAGTGGCTCAGGAAAGGAGGAAGTCCGCCTCCCCCGCCTTGGCACCCTCGATGAACGCAGTCATCTCGTCCGTCGTGTAGATGAGGGCCGGCCCGTCCGGGTCGGTGGACTGACGGACGGCGATCCGGCCGTCGGCGAGCTTCATCGCCTCCAGACAGTTGCCCCCGTTGCCGCCGCTCCACGGCTTGTGCCAGCCTTCGCTGCCCAAGTCCCGCGCGGGCATGCCGTTGTAGACGCGTATGCGCGGTTTGATGCGATCCATTCACAGCTCCTTGCGGAGATCCCGGAGGATCTCCTTCGTACGATGTGCCGTAGCGGCCTGCGCCGCCATGCGGTCCATGACCTCGAGGTGGGTCGCCACTTCGGTGCGCGCGTCGAGGTAGACGGCGCCGGTCAGGTACTCGCTGTAGACCATGTCCGGAAGTTCGGGCACGGCGAATCGGAACAGCACGAAGGGCCCGTACGTGCCGGGGTGCGGCCCGTTCGCGAACGGCGCCACCTGCAGGGTCACGTTGGGCAGCTTCGTGGCCTCGAGCAGCCTGTCGATCTGGGCACGCATCACCTCCGGACCGCCGACCCGACGGCGCAGCACGGTCTCGTCCATCACGACCCACAGCCGGGGCGCGTCCTCACGGGTGAGCAGTTGCTGGCGTTGCATGCGCAGGGCGACATGGCGCTCGGTGTCGTCGGGGCTGGTCTGGCCGATGGCGCCCGATTCGAGCACCCCGCGCGCGTAGTCGTCGGTCTGCAGCAGGCCGGGCACGAAGTGGGGTTCGTACGACCGGATGAGGCTCGCGGCGCCTTCCAGGCTGACGTACATCGAGAACCAGCCGGGCAGGATGTCGTGGAACCGCTGCCACCAGCCGGGCTTGTTGGCCTCCTCGGCCAGTTGCACATAGGCCTCGGCCTCGCCGTCGGCGATGCCGTAGGCCTTCAGAAGCAGCTGCAGGTACGGGATCTTGAGCGCGACCTCGGCCGTCTCCATACGGCGGACCGTGGCGGGGGCGACGCGGAGGATGCGCGCGGCCTCCTCGCGCTTGAGGCCGGCACGTTCCCTCAGATCCAGCAGGCGCCGACCGAGGACGACCTGACCGACCGTCGGCGCGGACCGCGGCTCGCTCACGCTCCACCTCCACGATGAATCCCGAACAGACCGACTTGTTCCCGCTTGTTCCCGCTTATTCCTACTTGTCCATGCTGGTTCTCGCTGGTTCCTGCTTATTCCTGCATGTTTCCGCTTACTTCTGCACGTTCCCGGCAGAACGACTCAATCCTGACAGGATGCCTGGATCCTGACAGGCCGACGGCGCCATTCGAAGACCTTTTCGAAGATCGCGGTGGATCTTCGGTGATCCCAACTGGCGCCGTTCGACATGCTGTTGCGAGCAGTGTGCCACGGCCTTCCAGAGAGTCACACAGCACTCTGCATTTTTCAGAGTGACACTTGCCAAGTGTTCACGGCGGGGAGATAGTGGCAAGCGTGATTCCGTCCCCGCCCTTAGGAACAGACGCCGTCGCGGCCCCCCACGGCCTCGGCGCCGCCCCGGCAATCGGGCCCCAGCGGGGCGCCCCTGCCGAGCGCCGGTTCCGCTTCGAACTGGCCGCGCATCCGGGTTCTCCCGCGCAGGCCAGACGCCTGACCAGGGCGCGGCTGAACGGCTGGTCGGTGTGCGAGGACACCTGCGACACGGCGGCTCTCGTCGTGTCGGAGCTGGTCACCAACGCGATCGTGCACACCGCCAGCGAGCACATCGTCTGCGAGCTGAACGACGGAGCCGAGCTCGTGCGCATAGCCGTGCGCGACGAGGGCTGCGCTCCGGGTGAGCCGCATCCGCTGGCGGCGCGGCCCGAGGAGGAGCACGGGAGGGGACTGCTCCTCGTCGACGCCCTCTGCCATGCATGGGGGGCTCAGGAGCAGGGGTCCGGGCTGGTGGTCTGGGTGGACCTACCGCGCAGCGGCACCTCCCTCGGTGACACCGAGCCCCGCAACGACCTCGGCTGGGGATCCCGTCCCAAGCCGGGGCCGTCCGACGGTTCCGGTGACGACGAGGCGCAGGCGCGGTTCGGCGGCGGGGGGACGGGGTTCGGATGGCTGTGAGCGGTGCGTCCGGCGGGGGTCAGGTGCTGAGCCTGGACACGCTGGTGCGGCTCCGTCGCAGCGTGCGTACCGCTGACGCCGGTCCTCGGCGGCTGTCGGTTCCCGACGGGATGACGGCGCCCTTGGGCTGTGACGCGGTCGCGGTGCCCGCCCGCTTCGGGCCTCTCGTGCTGCCTCTACTGCCTCGTGTGGGGTGTGTGTACGCCGACGAGACGCACTGGTGGTGGATGGTGCCGGCGGACTCCGACTACGCCTTGGAGTGGCCGGCGTCGGTGCGGTACGTGACGGGGGCGATGGCCATGGACGCGCCTCGGCTGATCCGTCGGGCGGCCGGGACGGTGCCGTATACGCCGCCGATTCCGCTGTATCTGGCGTTGTGCCGGGTGACGGGGACTACGCCTACCTGGTCGCGGCAACTGTCTGCGTGAGGCTGCCCTTAAGGGGCCTCGTCCTCAAACGCCGGACGGGCTGAAAGCCTGGACCGGCGTCTGAAGGTGGCCGTACTCGCGTCACCAACCGCCCCCTCCTCCACGGCGTACGCCCGCGCGCACCCCCCACCCCCACTCGCGCCCTCCCCCGAACCCGCCCACCCCGCCATAGTGGCCCTCCGTCACGAGCGACAGTCGGGGGAGGCTGGGCGGTGGGGAAGAAGAAGGATGGTGTCGAGGGCGGGGTTTCCGAGTCGGAGCGGCTGTTGTTCGGGGGGCCTCTGCGGTACGACATGGGGTGGAATCAGCATCGGGACGCCTTCTTGGAGCTGACCTTCCGGGCCATGGTGACGCGGTTGCCGTCGCTGTTGGCGTCCAGTTTCCGGCTGGCCTGGCAGGCCGATCGGCGGGCCGCGCGGACCGTGCTGGTGGCCGAGGTGGGGCGAGGGCTGGGTCAGGCGGTCGGGCTGCTCGCCGTCAACAGTGTGCTGGGGCGGCTGATCGGGGGCGGGGCGCTCGAGGAGCGGTTACGGGGTGCCGTTCCCGCGCTGGTCGCCATGGCCGTCGTCATGCTCGTCTCGACGCTGCTGCGGGCCGCGTCGACGTACGCCACCGGCCGCCTGGAACCCAAGGTGGAGCGCGTGGCGACCGAGCTGTATCTGGAGCGGGCCGCCGCCGTGGAGCTGGCCGCGATCGAGGACCACGCCTTCCACAAGCTGCTGGACACCGCGCAGTACGGCGCCTCCTCCGCCCGCCGCATGATCGCGTACAGCGCGCGTGTCGTGAACGCGGGTATCTCGCTGATCGCCGCGGCGGGAGTGCTCGCCGTGCTGCACCCCGCCCTGCTGCCGCTCCTCGCCACCATGACCCTGCCCAGCGCCTGGAGCGCCCTGACCAACGCCCGGCGCCGCTACGAGTCCTTCCACACCTGGGTGCAGCACTCTCGCGCCGGCCACCTGATCAGCGGGCTGCTGACGGAGCCCGCCGCGGCACCCGAGATCCGGGTCCATGGGGTCGGGCCCTTCCTCCTGCGCCACTACCGGGCGATGTCGGAGACGGCGGAGGCGGAGCAGGCCCGGCTGGCGCGGCTGGCGGCGCGTACGGGGCTCATCGCCGCGGCGTGGACGGGGCTCGCGACCGTCGCGACGTACGCGACCCTCGGTGGACTGCTGCTCGCCGGTGCGATGGCGCTCTCCGTGGCGGGTACGGCCGTCATCGCCATCCGCACCGGCTCGTCGAGCCTCGACAGCCTCGTCCTGGAGGTCAACGCGCTCCATGAGGAGGCCCTCTTCGTGGGCGATCTGCAGCGGCTGTACATCGAGGCGGCCGAGCGGGCGATTCCGGTCGGCGGGGTGCCGCTGCCCGAGGATCCGCAGGAGATCCGGTTCGAGAACGTCAGCTTCGGCTACCCCGGTGAATCCGCCCGGCCCGCCCTCGACGACGTCACGCTCACCCTCCCCCTCGGCCGGATCGTCGCGCTGGTCGGTGAGAACGGCTCCGGCAAGACCACCCTGGTCAAGCTGCTGGCCGGCCTGTACACCCCGGACCGGGGCCGCATCCTCTGGGACGGCGTCGACGCGGCCACGGCCGACCGGCACCAACTCGCCGAGCGCATCGCGATGGTGGCCCAGGACTTCAAACGCTGGCCGTTCACGGCCAAGGTCAATGTCGCCGTCGGCCGCTCCTCCGCACCCCTCACCGAGGAACGTCTGAGCGCCTCGCTCGCCGAGGCCGGGGCCGAGGACGTGGTGGCCGATCTGCCACGCGGCCTGGACACCCTGCTGGCCCGCCAGTTCAGCGGCGGGCACGAGCTGTCCGGCGGGCAGTGGCAGCGGCTCGGGATCGCTCGGGCGGCGTACCGGCGCGGCCACATCCTGATCGTGGACGAACCCACGGCGGCGCTGGACGCACGGGCCGAGCTGGAGGTCTTCGACAAGATCCGCGCCTTGGCCTCCGCGGGCCAGACGGTCGTCCTCATCACGCACCGGCTGGCGTCCGTACGCCATGCCGATCTGGTGCACGTCCTCGACCAGGGCAGGCTGGTGGAGTCCGGGACCCCGGACGAGCTGCTGGCCACCGGCGGTGTCTACGCGGAGCTGTACTCGCTCCAGGCGGAGCAGTTCACGACGCGGGTGCCCGCCCCTGAGGCGGGCTGATCAGCACGGGGGCTCGGCGGGAAGCCGAACCCGCTCTCGTCTCACGCGGCGGCGTCAGCCACGACCTCGCCGGGGATGATCACCAGGAACGCGTCCGTCGCGAGGTCCATCACGACCTCGGCCGCCAGACCTTCCATCCGCCGCGCGTGTGCGAACTCCTCCGCCGGCCACGATCCACGCGGACCGCCCGCAGGGAAGCGTTCGAGCACTGTTCGCCCGTTCACCATCCTGACCTCCGATAAGCGTCGTACTTGTAGGAGTTAACGCCTGTCGGAGGTGAAACGCCTCGCCCGGTGACGGGACTGAGACGTAGTTGACACTCGTTCACCGCGATGTGTGAGCATCTGCTCACTCTCGATGATCAAATGTTACGCCATGTGTCAATCCTCGTACTCGTCGTGATATCGGACGCGCTCGCTGCCCGCAGGCGCCCCAAGAGCCGACGCGCGCCCCTTGGGCTCCTCCCACTCCTCCTGCCGGCCCAGCGCGGTGAGGTCCAGGAAGCCGGTGGTCGAGCCCAGCCCGTCCAGGCCGCGCTCATACGTCGAGTAGGTGTGGAAGACACGGTCCCGGTCCCGCAGGAAGCAGCTGACGCCGGGCCGCTCCACCACCTCGCCCTCGTGCTCCAGGGTCGCCTCGAAGTCGTGGTTGAAGTCGCTGCCGCAGGACGAGTACCAGGGCACCGTCCACCCCATGCGCGCCTTGAACGGCAGGATCTTCGGGTACGGCGCCCGGGAGACGGCGACCAGCGTCGTGCCGCGTGCCTTGAGGTGCGCCAGATGCCCGATCTGGTCCAGGAACCCCGAGCAGCTGCGGCAGCCGGCGTCCCATTCGGGGGCGAACATGAAGTGGTAGACGACGAGTTGGTGCCGCCCCTCGAAGAGGTCGAGCAGCGTGGCCTTGCCGTCGCCGCCCTCGAAGACGTACTCCTCCTCGACCTCGACCATGGGCAGTCTGCGCCGCTCGGCGCCCAGCGCGTCACGCGCGCGCGTGACCGCCTTCTCCTTGACCAGCAGTTCTGCGCGCGCCGCACGCCACTGCGCGCGCGAGACGATCTCCGGAAGCGACATGGGCGCCCCTCCTGTGCAACGGTCCCTTCCGGGTGGTGACCGGCGGGAAGGGCGGAACTCATCGCCGCGCCCGGAGAACTTCAGGAGATTTTTTCGGCGTACGTCACCGGCAGCGCGAGCAGGCCACGCGCGCGCAGCGAGCGACGCCACCGCGGGTCGCCTTCGACCAGGGCGAGTTCCGGGAACCGTTCGAGCAGCGCGACCAGGGCGATCTCCGTCTCGGCGCGGGCCAGCGGGGCGCCGAGGCAGTAGTGGATGCCGTGCCCGAGGGCGAGGTGCCCGGAGGCGTCGCGGGCCAGGTCGAGGCGGTCGGGGGCGGGGAAGCGGGCCGGGTCGCGGTTGGCGGCGGAGAGGGAGAGCAGGACGGTGTCGCCGGCCGGGACGGTGACCCCTCCGATGGTGACGTCCTCGGTCGGGAAGCGGCGGATGGCGAGCAGGGCGGGGCCGTCGTAGCGGGCGAACTCCTCGACGGCTTGCGGGATTCGGGAGGGATCGGCGCGCAGGGCGGCGAGCTGCTCCGGATGGCCGAGCAGCGCGAGCACGGCGTTGCCGATGAGCTGCACGGTGTTCTCGTACCCGGCGAACAGGATGAGGAAGGCGAGGGACATCAACTCGTCCTCGCCGAGCCGGTCGCCGTCGGTGTCGCGGACCGCGATGAGGTCGGAGAGCAGATCGTCGGCGGGCTCCGCGCGCTTGTCCGCCAGGAGCTCGGTGAAGAAGCCGAGCATCGCCGCGACCGCGCCTTTCGCCGCCTGCGGACGGGCGGGGTCGGGCGCGACGAGCGTGTCGGTCCAGGCCCGGAAGTCATGCCGGTGCCGGTCAGGGATGCCGAGGAGGTCGCAGATGACGGTGATCGGCAAAGGCGCCGCGTAGGCGGCGATCAGGTCCGCGGTGCCGTGCGGGCCGAGCTCGTCGAGGAGGCGGTCGGCGGTCTGCCTGATCGGCGTACGGAGTTGTTCGACACGGCGCGGGGTGAAGGCGCGGACGACCAGTCGGCGGATGCGGGTGTGGTCGGGCGGTTCCATGTTGAGGAGGTTGGCGTCGAGGGCCGGCGGCAGGGCGAAGCCCGTGTAGTTGCCCTCCTTCGCATGCCTCTTGTCCACGGAGAGCCGTGCATCGGTGAGGGCCTCACGCACGTCCTCGTACCGGGTGACGAGCCAGGCGGGATTGCCGTCCGTGCCGGCGATCCGGTGCACCGGGGCGGTGTCCCGAAGGCGCCGGTACACGTCGTGGGGGTGGTCGAGGAGGCCGTCGGCGGGATCCATGCGGATCAGCCTAGTGCCGGGAGATCACGGGCTGCCCGACTGCGTCACGCCCTGGGCGAGTTGGCCGACGACGTCCACGACTCCCTGCCCGAAGGCGGTCGGAGCGACCGGATTTCAGGTGTTGTATTCCTGGACCCGCTTGCCATGACTCCGATCGAGCAGAGCCGGCATGCGCTCCCCCAACTCCCGTACCACCGTCGGCACATCGATCGTCAACAGCTCCCGGTCGCGCATCAGGACCCGCCCGTCGACGATCGTCGTGCGGACGTCGGAGGAGCGGGCGCTGTGCACGAGGGTGGCGGCGAGGTCGTGGACGGGCTGGGTGTGCGGGCCGGTGAGGTCGACCAGGATGATGTCGGCGCGGCGGCCGGGGGCGATGCTGCCGACCGTCTCCCCGAGTCCTACCGCGCGGGCGCTCTGGAGTGTGGCGTGGTGCAGGGCCTGACGGGATGTCAGCCAGCGGGGGTCGCCGGTGGTCGACTTCTGGATGAGGGCGGTGAGGGCCATCGACTCCCATACGTCGAGGGAGTTGTTGGAGGCGGCGCCGTCGGTGGCGAGGCCGACGGGGATGCCGAGGTCGTGCAGGGCGCGTACGGGTGTGGTGGTGGGCCAGGCGAACTTGAGGTAGCCGCGGGGCGCGGTGGCGACGGCGACGCGGCCGGTGACGTCGCGGAGCACAGGCAGGTCGCGGTCGAGGATGCCCGTGGCGTGCGCGATGAGGACGTCGGTGTCGAGGATTCCGGTGCGGGCGAGGACTTCGATGGGGGTGACGCCGTGGCGGGCGAGGCTGGTCTCGGCCTGGTCGCGGTTCTCGGAGGCGTGGAGGTGGACGGGGAGGCCGTGCTCGCGGGCGAGTTCGGCGGTGGCGGCGAGGTCGGCGTCGTCGACGGTGTAGGGGGCGTGCGGGGCGAGGGCGGTGGTGATACGGCCGTCGGCGGCGCCGCGCTGCCGTAGCGCGAACTCCACTGATTTCTCCCGCCCTTGAGGACCCTGGGAGGAGAAGTAGGCCTCCCCGAGGTGTGCCCGCATCCCGCACTCCGCCACAACGGCTGCGACGGCATCCATCGAGAAGTAGTGGTCGGCGAAGCAGGTGACGCCGCCGCGGATCATCTCGGCGCAGGCGAGCCGGGCGCCCAACTCCACGTCCTTCTCCGTGAGGTTGGACTCGACGGGCCAGACGACGTCGTTGAACCACTCCTCGGTCGGCAGGTCCTCGGCGACCCCGCGCAGGGCGACCATGGGGGCGTGGGTGTGGCAGTTGACGAGCCCCGGGAGGGCCACCTGTCCGCCCGCGTCAATGCGTTGTCCGGCTTCGACTTCGGTCTCGGCTTGGGTCCCGGCTTCGGTTTTCGCCGGGCCGGTGGTGACGGACTCGATGACTCCGTCTCGTACGACGATCGTCGCGTTCTCCTCGAACCCGATGCGCTCTTGATCGTCGTGCACGAGGACGGTGCATCCGGTGATGACGAGATCGGCGCGAGAGTCACTCATTACGCCAACGTACGACGGTGTGGTCGCGCCGCGTGAGCCGAACCGCGCATCCCGTCACCGCTCTGTCGCGAGGCGGCCCGGCCGAGCACGCTGGCCTCACCACCACGGCTCGCGGAAAGAGGCCCGGCATGCTCCTCGGCACCTGGAACCTGGAGAACCTGTACCGGCCCGGCGGCGAGTTCGGCCCCCAGGACAAGGCCGCGTACGAGACGAAGCTCGCCGCGCTGGCGGCGGTCGTGGCCGAGCTCGACCCTGCGCTGCTCGGCGTCCAGGAGGTCGGGGAACCGGAGGCGCTGCGGGACCTGGTCGGGATGCTGGGCGGCGACTGGCACGTCGCGCTCTCCGAGCATCCGGACGGCCGGGGCATCCGGGTCGGTTTCCTCAGCCGTACGGAGCTCAGGGTCCTGCACGACACGGACGCGTTCCCGGCGAAGCTGGGCCCGGTGCAGGTGGGCGACGACGGCGAAACGGTGGCGCGGTCGGGGCGGGGCTTCCTCTCGGTCGAGACGGAGACGGCGGCCGGACCGGTACGGGTGGCGGTCGCCCACCTCAAGTCGAAGCTGCTGTCCTACCCCGGCGACCGCTTCCAGCCCCGGGACGAGGGCGAACGGGCACGCTACGGGGCGTACGCCCTCTACCGGCGGGCGGCCGAGGCCACGGCGCTGCGCGCGCTGGCCGACGTACTGCTGGCCGGTGACGGACGCGAGCGGGACGTCGCGGTACTGGGCGACCTGAACGACGAGGTACAGGCGGCGACGACCCAGATCCTGCTGGGCCCGCCCGGCTCGGAGATCGGCACCCCGGGCTTCAAGGTCAAGGACAAGGGCGACCTGGGCCGCCTGTGGAACGTGGCACCCCTGATCCCGGCCGACCGGCGCTTCTCGCGTGTCAACTCCGGGCGGCATGAGCTGATCGACCACATCCTGTGCAGCCATCGCCTGATCCACCGGGTGACGGCGGCGGGCACGGGGCTGCCGGGGGCCGGTTCGCCGGAGCTGCCGTCGGTGGGGGCGGATCCGCAGGAGCGGCGGGGTGCGGCGGGGTCGGATCATGCGCCGGTCTGGGTGCGGGTCGGGGGCTGAAGGGACGTAGGGGACTCAGGGGGCTGGGCGGCGGGCTGAGGGGGCGGCCTCACACGGCGACGGGCAGCTCCGGCTGGTGCAGCCCCATGCGCTGCCGTCCTGTCGCCAGTTCGTCGAGGAGTTCGGCGAGGCGCTGGGTGTGGTGGGGCGTGAGCCGACCGGTGTCGTCGAGGTGGACGGCGCATGCGGTGGTCGTGTCGACGAGCCTCTCCAGAGCGTCGGCGAGTTCGTGAGCGCCCTCCGCGTGCCGGGCGAGCGCGGGCAGTTCGGCGGAGGCGAGGGCGATGGCGGTACGGGCCTCGGCGAGCGCACGGTAGGCCTCACGGCGGAGGGTCCAGCGGAGGGCGCGGTCGGCGGAGGCGGCCGGGTGACCCTGAGGGGCGTGGTCGTCGTACCTGTCATGGTCGGCATCGGAATCGGCATCCGTCCCTACACGGGCACCGGCACCGGCCTCGCCCTCGCCCTCGCTCAGCACATGCGCGAGGTAGGCATGCGCGGCCCGGCTCGCCGCGGCGAGTCGCGCCCGTACGCCCCCGCCCCGCTGCCCCGGCATCGGCAGATGCCCCACGACCAGGACGATCGCGCAGGCCAGCAGCGTCTCCCCGATCCGGCTGACGGAGGCTTGCGGTTCGCCGCCGACCATCACCAGGGCGAGCACGAGGACGGTCACGACGGCGGTCTGGGCGGCGAAGTGACGGGTGGCCACGGGGATGAGGGCGCCGCTGAGCGCCACGAGCGCGATGAGCCCTTCCGACCGCGGCAGCACGGCCGCGAACCCGGCGAAAAGGAGGGCTCCCAGCACGGTGCCCGCGGCCCGGCACAGCACCCTGGACGCGAGGGGACCGAGGTCGGGCTTGACGAGGAAGACGGCGGTGGCGGGGAGCCAGTACCAGTGCTCGTGCTCCCCGTACCACCGGGCGTGGTGCAGGGCCTGGGCGATGCCGGCGCTCGCCCCGAAGCAGAGGGCGACGCGCAGCCCGTACTCCCGTCCGCCGGCCCCGAACACCGACCGGAGGAGGTCCTTTGGCGTACGGCGCCGGGTGTGCAGGTCGCTGGTGCCCTTGCTGCGGTCGAAGGCCTCGGCGGCATGCAGCAGGGCGTCGTCGAGGGCGCGCAGCGCGGGCGCGGAACGGGACGGGGCGGGGAGCGGGCCGGTGTGCGTGTTGTCGCGTACGGCGACGGCGAGGCGCCGGGGGCCCTCGGAAGCGCGGGCCGACAGGGCCTCCCCGGCCCAGGCGAGCGCGGTGGCGGCCTCGGCGAGCGGCAGCGCGGCGGCGTACTGCGCGTGCAGCCGCCGCTCGGCGGAGGAGGAGGCGTACCGCCGCAGCCGGGGTCCGGTGAGGGCGTCCTGTGCGTGGTCGAGGGCGGCGGTGAGCGCGACGCGGCGGGCGATGGCGCGGTCGGTGCCCACGGCGTCGAGCAGCTCGGCGACGGCGTCGTACACCCCCGCGACCGCGTCCCGCTCGCCGTCGAACCGGAAGTCCCCGGCGAGTGAGCCGGGGGTGGGAAGCGCGAGCCGCAACGCGAGCAGCCAGACGGCACCGGCGAGATAGGCGAGCACCCGCTGCCAGCCGCTCTCGGGCAACGGCATCCCGGCCCCGATGGCGGCGGCGACGAGAAGCTGGGTACCGGCACCGGAGGCCACCGGTCCGACGGCGCTGATGCCACCGGCGAAGAGCCCGAGGCCGGTCAGGAGAAGGGTGAGCGGTAGGGCCCCGAGGTGGTCCCCGGTGTACGTCCCGACGAACATCCCGCATGCCCCGGCGAGCGCGGGTACCCCCAGCCGCTTGACGGAGGCGCGGCGGCTGCCGGGGCGGTCGTTGATG
The DNA here is from genome assembly GCF_900103585.1 of Streptomyces sp. cf386. Lineage (GTDB taxonomy): Bacteria > Actinomycetota > Actinomycetes > Streptomycetales > Streptomycetaceae > Streptomyces. Next base: position 235,173 of record NZ_FNHV01000007.1, on the reverse strand, counting down.
CCGGCGAGCATGGCGGCGATGGCGGCGACGACACCGAGGGAGACGCGGTCGACGAGGACCGCGGCGAGGAGGAGCGGCCCGGCGGCGAGTGCCCCTCGGGTGACCGCGCTCCAGGGGACCGGGCCGCGCTGGGCGCGCAGTGCGTGGGCCAGCCAGGGCGGAAGGGTGAACGTCGGGGCCGCGGGGCGGGTCACAGGGCTCCTGTCGGGACGAGGGCGGGGCGGGCGCCTTCGGGCGACGGTGGCCGGGCGGTGGGTTGTGCTGCCCACGGTAGGTCGAGGTCTTGGAGGGGATGGAACGGCCGTATTTCGAGGATGTGACGATGCGTGGCAGGGCCACGTTCTTTATGAACGCAATCGCCGCTCGTCCTCGACGCGATCGCGGTTCACAGGCCGAGGGCGATGGCGAGGCGGGTGAGTTCCGCGGTGGTGTTGACCTGGAACTTGGCACGGATGCGGCGGAGGTAGGCGTCGACGGTGTGCCGGGAGAGCCCCATGTCGCGGGCCGCTTGGCCGTAGGTCTGGCCTGCGGCGATGTGGCGCAGGGTCTCCCGTTCGCGGGGGGCGAGCGTGGCGGCTTCGGTGGGAGTGTCCGCTTCGGTGGGAGTGGCGGCTTCGGCGGGGGTGGCGATGAGGTTCATGGGGGTGTTCTCCGGCGGTCGGCTCGGTCGTCTCCGCTCGCACCCTTGAAAGCAGAAGAGAATGTCTTATTGCTGCTGTTTGTCCCTTGTAAAGACGATGTCTGGAGAACGTCATCGCCGCGTCCGCCCGTTGTCACAGGCGTGTCACAGGCAAAGTTCCGCCCAAGTGTTCGCCAACTGTCAGGCCTGGTCCGGCCGGGACCGGCCGTGGGAATGAGGGTTTCCGGTTGGTGGTCCGCACGCTTCAGCAGCACGCTGGTTAGGGGTGCCGCAGGTACCTGAACGGCCAGAGGAGCGGTGATGGCGCAACCTTCCTCCCCTTCCGGCGAGCGGGCACGGACGGGTGCCGTGTCTCAGCCGGCGTGCACGGCCACGGTGGATGAGCGGGGCATCGTGACGGGGTGGAGCGAGGAGGCCGGGCGGCTCCTGGGCTACGGACCGGCGGAGGTGGTGGGGCATCCGGCGGCGCGACTGCTGGCCGGTGATGTCGGGGAGAGTGCGCAGCGGGTCGTGGCCGGGCGTCGGGGGTGGAGCGGTACGGCGGTGTTGCGGCATCGGGACGGTCGGCGCCTGAACCAACGGCTGCTGGCGCACCGCCGGGCATCCGGGGGCGCGGCGACCGAGTGGCTGGTGGTGGCGAGGGCGGCCGACGGACCGTCGTCGATGCCGGCGGAGGTGCTGCCCGGCGGTGGAGTGTTCGGGGAGTGGGTGCTTCGCCAGTTGCCCTGCGCCGTCGGGGTCTTTGATCTGGAGCTGCGGCTGGTGGCGGCGAACGCCGTACTGGAAGGGGCGCTGTCGCTGAGCGAGGAGGAGATGCGCGGGTGGAGGCTGGCGGAGCTTGCGCCGCATCCGTCGAGTGATCGGGCCGAGGCGGGGATGCGGCTCGTGGTGGAGGGGGGCGGGGTGCAGCATGTCGCGGATCTGATCGGCCCGGGCGGTGTGGGTGCGGAGGGCGCCTGGTCGGCGTCACTGGCTCCACTGAAGGACGCGGACGGCCGGCTGCGCGGGGTGTGTCTGGTGGCGCCCCCCACGACGGGGGCGTTTCCGGCCCGGCAGCGGATGCTGCTTCAGGACCAGGCTCGCATCGGCACCACCGACGACGCCGAACGCACGGCGCAGGAACTGGCCGAGGTCGCGGTGCCCGCTGTGGCCGACTTCGCCGCCGTCGAAGTGCTGGACGACTTCTGGTACGGCGGCGGGGCGGGCGCTGTCGTACCGCCCGGGTCGGCGGGGCGGGTGCGCTTGAGCCGTGTCGCGGTGCGCTCCGTCGTCGGGGACGCCGGCGTTCCGGTCACGGTAGGTGAGTCAGTCCGCTACCCGGCCGTCTCGCCGGTGACCCGGTGCCTGACCGAGGGGCGGGCGGCCGTGTACGGGGTGGCCGAGCCGGCCCTCGCCCGGTGGGCGGACGAGGACCCTCAGGCCGCCTGGATCGGCCGCGCGGGGGTGCATTCGGTGATGGTGGTGCCGCTGCGCACCGAGGGCGGCGTACTCGGTGTGATGCTGCTGGGCCGACACCGGCGCCGCGAGCCCTTCGACACGGACGATGTGTGGCTGGGCGAGCAGCTCGCGGGCACGGCGGCCGAGGGGATCCACCGAGCCCGGCACCGCGGTCGGGCGCACACCACCACCGTGACCCTGCAGCGCAGTCTGCTACCGCAGACGTTGTCCGATCAGCAGGCCCTGGACGTCGCCACCCGTTATCTGCCGGCCGGTGGCCGGGCCGGGGTGGGCGGCGACTGGTTCGACGTGATCCCGCTGTCGGGCTCCCGGGTGGCGCTGGTGGTGGGCGATGTGGTCGGTCATGGCATCCGTGCGTCGGCGACCATGGGCCGGGTGCGCACCGCGGTACGCACCCTGGCCGACGTCGACATGCCGCCTGATGAACTGCTGACCCACCTCGACGATCTCGTGGTGCATCTGTCCGCCGAGGAGGCCGGGCCCCAGGAGTCCGCGCAGGGCGCCGCGGGCATCGGCACCACCTGCCTGTACGGCGTCTACGACCCCATCTCGCGACGCCTGACACTGGCACGGGCCGGCCACCCCCCACCCGCCGTGGTCGGCCCCGACGGCACGGTGCGCTTCCTCGACGTCCCGCCCGGACCGCCCCTGGGCCTCGGCGGCCTGCCCTTCGAGACCGTCGAGACCGAGTTGGCCGAGGGCAGCCTGATCGCCCTGTACACCGATGGCCTGCTCGAAGTACGCGACCATGACATCGACGAGGCCCTGGACAAGATGTTCGCCACCCTCGCCCGCCCCGCCTCGGCGCCGGACACCGTCTGCGACCGGCTCCTCGCCGCCATGCTGACCCACCCGCCGGACGACGACATCGCCCTGCTCGTCGCCCGCACCCGCAGTCTCGGCGCCGACCGGGTCGCCACCTGGGAACTGTCCTTCGATCCCACGGTCGTCGCCGAGGCCCGCAGGCTGGCCACCGACCAGCTGGCCGCCTGGCATCTGGAGGAGGCCGGGTTCGTCACCGAACTCGTGGTCAGCGAACTGGTCACCAACGCCCTGCGCTACGGCCACGAGCCCGTCCGGCTGCGCCTGATCCACGATGGCCACACCCTCATCTGCGAGGTCTTCGACTCCAGCAGCACCGCCCCGCACCTGCGCCGCGCCCGGATCTTCGACGAGGGAGGACGCGGCCTGCTCCTGGTCGCCCAGCTCGCCCAGCGCTGGGGCACCCGCCACGAGGCGATCGGCAAGACCGTCTGGGCCGAACAGTTCCTCACCCCGGACTGAAAGGCACCGCGTTCCCGGGCGCCGGGGAGCCTGGCATACGGCCCCGTCTGCGGGTGAGGAGTTCACACCGCATGGCGCCCACCCGTCGGGTACGCGCTGTCGTGCGGCCGACGACGAGCACGAGTATGCCGCGGGCATGAGTGTGCCGCGGGCGCAGCGCACCCGCGGCATACCGAGGTAGTCGACCAGGAGGGCGGCGCCCGCTCGCGGGGCTGCCGGACAGCCGGTGGCATCCTCGCAGCGCCTCGTCGGCGCCGCCCGGTGGGCCGCAACGCCCCGCTTTCTGAACGAGCGATCGAACCAGCCCACCTGTCCGGGAGGCCAAGGCCCAGGCCGTGCGGCGATCGGCGGGGCGTGGGCGCCGCATGGTGTGGCGTGGGTGTGCGGGCCGCCCTGGGGGCGATCGTGCGGGGGTGTGCCGTCTGGGCGAGGCATCGCCGCCAGAGCCGTGTGGACATGAGTGCCGGATCTTTTCGGGGAGGGTCGGATTCGGGGGAGGTGCAAAAGGAGACGGGGGGAATGCCGCGCTGGCTCTCACCCCGTCGCAGTGGGCGTCGTGCCCGCAATTCGGTTCCGTCGGCAAGAGCGGGGGACGGCGTCACCACCGCCTCCCGTTCTCGCCGCACGCGCCCTAGGGGGCCTGTTCCTCGACCGGGCTTCCTCAGCTGGGGCCTCAGCGGTGCCCGTGACCGTGGCCATGCCCGTGACCGTGACCGTGACCATGCCCGTGACCATGCCCGTGACCGTGGCCATGCCCATGACCGTGCCCGTGACCGTGACCGTGACCGTGACCGTGACCATGCTGGGTCGCTATGGCCGCCGCCGACGTCGGGGACATCGGGGCCGCCGTTGCGGCGGTGGCGGGCAGGATGACGCCTCCGGTGACGACCACGGCCGACGCCACCAGTGTGGCTACGCCGAACCGACGCTTGGGACGGGCGTCCTTGCGAGTGCGGGTCGTAAAGTTCATGGTTCCTCCTGAAGTGAAAGGCACTGACCTGTGCCGCGATGCCTCGTTTCTTCCGGTTAGTTCCGGTGAGGCCTGCCTTGCACTTCCAGTAGGCGCCATTCGTCCCGTCGGGTCATGTTCCGAGGGCTCGGGACTTGACAGACCCGAAGCCGCCGGGTACCGCACGGAGGCGGTGGGCGAGGCGCCTTCGGCCGGACGGATCGGGCGACCCGCGCAGGCGCGAGCGGAGGAGCAGACGACGGGCGCGTCCGGTCGCACTTGAGGGTGAACTGCCCTGCGGCAAAGGCCTGTTCGCCCCCGATCGTGCGGCGTATCAAACAGGTTGGGAGTGTGGCAGCCGAGGGAGAGCGGCCGACACGCGGGCGGGCCATGCCCTCGGCGACTTGTTCGGCGTCGCCCTCAAACGCGAGACACCGCGCGGCGCCCGCCGCTTCGACAGCGCCCGAACCTGCCGCCCGGCGCCGTCTTCTGCTGGATCACCCGCTACAAAACCCGCTGCCGTCGCCGCGCAGGGCCCGCACCCTCAATCAGCCCACGAACGCCACAGGTCCCCGCTCAGCGACCGAGCCCCCGGGCAAAGACCGGCCGGGCCCACGGGGGCGGATCAGGAGGCGGCCCAGCAGTCCGGTCCCCCTGGGGCGGCGCATGGGCGGCCGGCCGGGCACCCTGCGCCGCGGCGCGCAACGCCGCCACGAATTCCAGGCAGGAGTCGTAACGGTCCTCGGGAACCTTGGCCAGGGCCCGGTCCACGACCGCGTCCATCGCCGACGGAGTACCCGGCCGCCGCTCGCTCAAGGCGGGCGGCTGATCGTATTGGTGGGCCCACAGCAGTTCCATGCTGTCGTCCCGCTGGAAGGGCGGCCCGCCCGCGAGGGTTTCGTAGACGACGCAGGCGAGGCTGTACAGATCGCACCTGCCGTCCACCGGACGGCCCGCGACCTGCTCCGGTGCCACATAGTCGAGCGTGCCGACGAACTCCCCCACGGACGTGAAGCCGGTCAGCGACAGCGACTTCTTCGTCAGCCCGAAATCCGTGAGATAGACGTGCTCGGGGTGGTCACTGTCCGTACCCCGGCCCATCAGCACATTGCCGGGCTTGACATCCCGGTGCACCAGATCGTGCTCATGGGCCGCGTCGAGGGCGGACGCCACCTGCGCGGCGATGCGCAGTGCGGTGTCGACCGGCAGGGGGCCGTCCCGGTCGAGCAGGGCCCGCAGATCCAGCCCGGGGACATAGCGCATGGCGATGTACAGGACACCGTCCGCCTCACCGGCCTCGAAGATCGGCACGACGTGCGGATGGTCGAGCGCCGCGGCCACCCGCTGCTCGTGCGCGAAACGACGGCGGAAGGTGTCGTTGTGGACCATGTCCGGGGTCAGCAACTTCAGCGCCACCGTACGTTCCAGCCGCAGATCCCGGGCCCGGTACACCACGGCCATTCCGCCGCGACCCAGCTCGCACTCCACCTGGTAGCCCGCGATCTGCGCCCCGATCAGTCCGGCACCCATCGCATGCCCCCATCCGCACATCACCGGCCAACACGCCACCGGCGCCCCACAGGCGCATCACCCAACCGGCAAGTCTCGTGTTCACCCACCTTCACCCACCATTGTCCTGCGCTCCCGCCCGACCGGCCACCAAGTCCCGCTCCACCCGCTCGATCCCTGCTCTTCGTCGCGTTGTCAGTGGCGCACGTTATGAATGAAGTCGTCACTCAGTGTTACGACAACGGGGGAAGCAGTGATGACGACGCACGAGAAGACTCCGACGGATCGGAGTGAGAAGCAGGGCGGAGAGCAGAGCGAGGAGCGGGGCAGGGAGCAGAGCCGAGAGCACCAGCAGCCCACCCGCACCCACCTCTCCGCAGCCGGACTGCGGGCCAGGGGGTGGACTCCCGCGATGATTCGCCAACTCCTGGGCGATCCCGATCTGTTGCGCCCCCACCCGCACTTCCGCCCCGCCCCGCAGACCCGCCTCTACGGCATCGAGCGCGTCGAGGCCGCCGAGCACAGCGAGGAGTTCCGAGGCGCCTCGGCCGCTGCCGCGCGCAGGTCGGCCGCCGCACGGGCGGCAGCTCTGCGCAGGCGGAGGGAGGTGCTGACGCGGATCGCTGCGGAACCCATCGAGGTGCCGCGACTGGCCCCGGACCGGCTCACGGCGCTGGCGGTCGAGCACCGCAGCCGCCGAAACGAGGAGCGGGCGCTGTGGCGCCGGGGACATGTCGCGGTGCCCGCCACCGTCGAGCGGGCCGAGCCCGGCGCGCTCGACCGCTGGAAAGTGGACTATCTGCGACATCGACTGACCCGCTGCGACGAGATCCTCGACGAGTTGTACGGACGCACCGGCCGCGCGGCAGCCGAGGAACTGCTGCGCCGCCGGATCTACGCGGCCATCGCCCAGGCGTATCCGGACCTTGCGCGGGAGTGCGAACGCCGGCTGCGTGAGCGGGGGTACGGGTCGTCGCCGGGATGACCTGTCCGGGTGGGGGGCCGCCGCCGACGGGCCGTCGCACGGCCGCATCCGTTGCACCAAAGGGCCTTTCGGCCGTACGGCGACGGGCTCGGGGAAATTCGGATGCGAGCGGCGGTGCGGGCGCGCATGATCGGCGGATTGACCGTCGCCCCTCGCCACCGCACCGACCTCGCCCCCATATCAGCGTCGTACCGGCATACCGCCGTACCGCTCAGGAGCCCGCATGATCCGCCGCGTCACCTCCCCCGCCCTCTTCCCGCCCCCCACCTACTCCCACGCCTCCGTCGTCGAGGCCGGCACGAAGCTCGCCTTCCTCGCCGGGTCCGTGCCCCTCGACGCCGACGGGAACCTCGTGGGAGAGGGGGACCCGGTACGGCAGGCCGAGCAGGTGATCGCCAACCTGGAGGAGCAACTGCGGGCGGTGGGCAGCGATTTGGCCCACGTTCTGTCGACCGACGTCTATGTGGTGAGCAGTGAGACGGCTGTGTTGTCCGCCGTCTGGGAGGTCGTCGAGACGTCCGGGCTGAGCATCGGCCCTCAGTCGTCGACGCTGCTCGGGGTCGCCTGCCTCGGATACACGGGGCAGTTGGTGGAGATCACGGCCACTGCCGTCGTTCCCGAGGGGCAGGAGGAGGTGGCTCGGCCGTGACCCCCATCGCGCTCCGCCGCGCCCTCGCCACCGACGCCGGTGCCGCCGCCGACGTCTGGCTGCGGTCGTTCGCCGCCGCGCTGCCGACGGTCGTTCGGCCGCACTCGGACGACGAGGTGCGGACGTATTTCCGGGAGGTGGTGGTGCCGTTGCGGGAGACCTGGGTGGCCGAGGCCGCCGACGGCGTCGTCGGCCTCATGGTGCTCGACGGTGACCAGCTCTCCCAGCTCTACCTCGCCCCCGACTGGCGTGGCCGCGGCATCGGCGACCGCTTGGTCGACCTCGCCAAGCGGCGCAGACCAGACGGCCTGACCTTGTGGACCTTCCAGGTCAACAAGCCGGCCCACCGCTTCTACGAGCGACACGGCTTCGTCGCCGTCGAGCACACGGACGGCAGCGGCAACGAGGAGCGCGAGCCGGACGTGCGCTTCGACTGGCGTCCGGTCCACCCTGAACAGACCTGAGCCGGTCCCGGACCCGTGCGGTCGCTCCCGAGGGAGCCCATGCGCGTCCGGTGACCCCCGGGGCAGCCCCGGTCCAGTCCTGTTGAGCGTCTGGTGCCGGATGAGCTGGGGGAGCTGTGGGAGCTGTTCCAGCGGGTGGTGCCAGCGGCTCCTTCGCGGCCTTAGGGCAGTGGGCCCCATCGCCATGATGACCGGCGAGTCTATGCCGGGACCATACCGACAGCTCAAGGACACGGACGGCGCCGCAGCGCGGCCGGCGCGCCGGCCGGAGGTGCCGGCGGGCCGTCCGCGTCCTTTAGGGGTCAGCTCATCCAGGTGCCCGCCCCGCACTCGGAGGCGGTCACCCAGCGGTGAGAGCCGATCGAGTTGTCCATGCTCTCGCCGTTGGTGAACTTGTTGCGGGAGAGGTTGTCGACGAAGAACTCGTTCGGCGACAGGCAGGCGTATTCGCTGTTCATGCCGGCGATCCAGTGGAAGGCCACGACGTCCTTGCCGCCGATGAAGCCGCTGTTCATGACGGACGAGGCGCGGTTGTAGTCCTGCTCCTGGAAGTCGCCTTCGACGTCGCCCCAGCTCCAGTCGTTGCCGACGGACGCCCCGAGCAGCTCGCCCTGGCAGTCGTAGCCGTCCCAGGCGCGGACGTAACCGTCGCGGCCGGGCCACTTGGCGTTGCAGCCGGAGGCCGCCTGGGCGGTCGTGGGGATCGTGAAGCCCAGGGCCGTCAGGCCCAGTGTCACCACGGCGGTGGTCAGCTTCTTGCGCATGATTCTCTCCCGTTTGATGTGCTTGTCATGTACATGCATCATGTACACGCTGCTTCCAGGCCGGTCAGCCGTGGAAGGTCTGTGGTGGTCAGGCCCGGGGCCCGACCAGCTTTGCGGCGCGGGCGAACGCCTCGTGCTGGATACGGCGGCTCGTGTCGAGCGCCTCTCCGTAGCGGTCGCGCAGCCTGTCCACGTAGAACCGCTCCCGCTCGGCGCCGACGGCCTTCAGGGACGTGGCACGCGCGCACGTGGCGTCGTCCGTGGCGAGCTCCCGCTCGGTCTCGAACGCCTCGTCGGGCGACGTCCCCGCCGTCGGCAGCAGGGCAGCGGCACGCCGTGCCGCGGGCGGATCGGCGTAGGAGTGCCCGGCCCGCTTCATGCACTGGGCCCATGCCTTCAGCGCCGCTTTGAACTTCTTGTCACGCAGGACCTGGGGCACGTAGAGCGGCCTGAGATTGGCGGCGACCTTGTCGGCGCGGAACCAGGCCTCCAGATCGCCGTAGAGCCGCCGCTCGGACTCGGCAGCGCATCCCCCGACCTTCTTGCGGATGGTTCCGCCGCCGGGCAGGTCGGCCGAGATCATGGGCGCTTCGAGCCCGCCGTCCAAGGCCTTGTCGTAGGCAGCCCGCCGCTGAGGCGTCAGCGACGCACGATAGGCCAGATTGGGGTTGGCCCGACGGGCCCGGTCCTCCTTGGCCTGAATCCGGCTGCCGTACCCGTGCTTGCGGGCCCAGTCGATGTCGTCCTGCACATAGCCGAGCGTGCGGCTCTCCTCCAGGCTCAGCCGCTCGGCCTCCCGGAACTCGAACCCCTGGCGGGTCATGCAGTCCCGGATCAGCCGCTGCTGGGCGTCCGAGATCCGCAACTGCTCCACGTCGGTCAGAGGCCGTATCCCGGCAGACGCCGCGTCAGGCCGCCGAGGTGTCTCCTCGACCGCACAGCCGGCCGTGACGGCTATCAGCGCGGCCAGGGCACTGCTCACGAACGCGAACGCGAACGCACGCTTCCTCACCGGTCTTTCCCCCGTTGCTCCGGCGCCTGCCGACGGCGCCGCGGACACGCCTGTGCCCGCCCCCCTGACGAAATCGCTCCCGCCCGCAGGCAGCCGGAGCGTCCCGCGAGGCAGTGATCATCGTATGTGACGGCACCGACAGCCGAGCAGTTCCCGTTCACAGGCACAAAGATCGGGCGGATGTCCTACGGGGCGTCCCCTGTGGTCCGCGCACCCGCGGGCCCGGGGTAGGCAGCCCAGGCAGAGAGTCGGGTCCAAGGCCCCGGAAAGGTCGCCGACCTGTGCATCGAACTTGGCCTACTCCACCAGCCGTTGACCCCCACCCGCGGCTTCCTACCGGCCGACGAGTCGTCGCACCCACTCACCAAATCAAATGCCGTCTAAGACGCCCCCCACACCCGCCGCTTCACCAACGGCTTCGCATACCCCCCGACCCGGCTCGTCGTCAGCCCCAACCCCACCAGCGACTCGGCGAGTTTGACGGCCGCCGCCACCCCGTCGACCACCGGAACCCCCAGCTTCTCCCCCACCGCCCGCTGCAACCCGGTCATCCCGGCACACCCCAGCACCAGAACCTCGGCACCCGCGTCCCGCGCCCGTTCGGCTGCCGCCAAGAACGCGGATTCCGTGCGTTCGCCGGACTCCAGCTCCAGCACCCCGAGCCCGGTACCGATCACGGCGACGCAGTTCCGCCCCACCCCGGCCGTCTCCAGGCTGTCCTCGATCTGCCCGCACGACCGTTCCAGCGTGGTCACGACCCCGTACCGCCGCCCCAGCAGACAGGCCAGATGCGCCGCCGCCTCCGTGATGTCGACGACCGGCACATCCACCAGCTCCCGGACGCCCTCCCGCCCGTGCTCCCCGAAACCGGCCATGACCACGGCGTCGTACGCGGGACCCTCGTACGTTCGCAGCGCGTCCATGACCGCCGCCGCCGAGAGGTAGCTGTCGAGCCAGCCCTCCGCCGACTCGGGTCCCCACGTGGGGGTCAGCCCGAGCACGGTGGTGCCCGGGCCTGCGGCGGCCCGGGCACCTCGTACGATCTCCTCGGTCATCTCCTGCGTGGTGTTGCAGTTGGTGACGACGATCCGCACGTTTTCAGACCTCCTGCGTCACGGAACCGGTGGCGGAGTCGGTGCCGGGCGCGGTGTCGGCCGCCGTGGTGCCGGACGCGGCGCGCTCACCGCGGCACAGCACCAGGTACAGCCCCGCCGCCATCGCCGTACCGATGAACCATGAGTACGGCGCCACATCGCTGAACGTCTTCACCAACGCCAGCACCGCCGCGACCCCCGCCGCCGGCAGGAACGCCCACAGCGCCTTGGGGTTGACGCCCTTGCGGTAGTAGTAGCGGGAACCGGGGGTGGCGTCGAACAGTTCGTTCACGTCCACGCGGCCGCGCTTGACCAGGTAGTAGTCGACCATGATCACGCCGAACAGCGGGCCGAGGAAGGCGCCGAGACCGCCGAGGAAGTAGTTGACGACCGTCGGGTTCGAGAAGAGGTTCCACGGCGTGACCACCAGCGCGGCCACCGTGCTGATCATGCCGCCGACCTTGAAGGTGATCTTCTGCGGCCAGACGTTGGCCAGGTCGTACGCCGGTGAGACGAAGTTGGCGACGATGTTGACGCCCATGGTGGCGATGGCGAAGGTCAGCGCCCCGATGACCAGGACCCAGGTGTTGCCGACCTTGGCCACCAGCTCCGCCGGGTCGGTGATGGCCTCGCCGAACACCTCCAGCGAACCGGCCGTGACGATCACCGAGACGACCACGAATGCCGTCGAGTTGATGGGCAGGCCCCAGAAGTTGCCCTTGCGGACCGTCCGGTAGTCGGGCGCGAAGCGCGAGAAGTCGCAGAAGTTGAGCATCAACGTGCCGTACGTGGCGAGGATCAGGCCGATCGCGCCGAACCACTGCCGCCACTGCTCGCCGACGGACACCGGGTGCGGGGTGTCGGTGAGCGAGATCGTCCAGCCCGCCTTGGCGAGGATCCACACCGCCAGCGCGATCATCACCAGCCAGATCGCCGGGCCGCAGAAGTCCTGGAACTTCCGCACCGACTCCATGCCCTGGCTGATGATCAACGCCTGGAGCAGCCACAGGGACAGGAACGACACCCAGCCGAGCGCATCCAGGCCCAGGAAGGAACTGTGCGTCCAGGACTCCAGTCCAGGCCAGGCGGCCAGCAGCATGATGTTGACGGCGACAGAGGCCAGGTAGGTCTGGATGCCGTACCACATGATGGCGATGACGGCCCTGATCAGCGCCGGGATGTTGGCGCCCCAGACGCCGAAGCTGATGCGGCTGACGACCGGGAACGGGACGCCGTGGCGCTGGCCGATCCTGCCCATCCAGTTCATGCCGATGTAGATGATCACGAAGCCGACGAGCAAGGACGTGAACACCTGCCACACGTTCATGCCGAGGACCAGCAGACCGGCCGCGAACGTGTAGTTGCCGAGGTTGTGGACGTCGGACATCCACATGGCGAAGAGGTCGAAGACCTTCCAGTTGCGCTTGCCCGCGGGGGCGAGGTCTTCGTTGGTGAGCCGGGGATCGGGAACGAACGCTGCTGTGCCGGTGGCTTCGGCACGGTCGGCGAGTGACACGGGGCCTCCAGGAAGGGGACGGAGTGGAGGACTGCAGCCGTTTGGTATACCAAACTGCGGTCATGGTCTCCCCGTCAAGCGTTCTGACCGATGTCCTCTTTGTTAACGCTCCGTAAAACACCCCGCGGGTCGGCGAAGATGGCTCCATGAGGAAGATGACCCCATGAGCTCCCCGACGAAGATCGAACCCCTCGGCGCCGTCCGTGAGCGTGTCCTGGCGACCTTGCGGCAGGAGATCATCTCGGGCGGCCTCCGCCCCGGCGACCGACTGGTCGAGCGGGAGCTGGCCGACCGCTTCGGCGTCTCCCGCGTACCGGTCCGCGAGGCGATCCGCGCGCTGGTCGCGGAGGGGTTCGTCCACTTCGAGACGCCACGCCGTACGGTCGTACGACGGCTGACCCCGAACGACGTCAAGGAGCTCTTCGAGCTGCGCGAGGCGCTGGAGGTGTACGCGGCGGGACTCGCCGCATCCCGTGCCACGCCGGAGGACCTGGCCGAGGCCGAGCGGCTCCTCGACCAGGCGGCCACCGCCACCGAGGCGGGGGACGCCGAAACGATCACGGACATCAACAGCCGGCTGCACGACCGCATCGTGGCCATGGCGGGCAACAGCCTGCTGCTCGAAGCCCTGGAACCGGTCGCGGGCCGCCTGCGCTGGATGACCCGACGCAACGAGGAATGGCCACAACTCCTGGTGGAACACCGGGAGTTGTACGAGGCGATCGCCTCCGGCGACCCGGCCCGCGCCCGCGCCCACGCCCTCGCGCACGTCCGGACCAACTACCGGTCGACGGTACGGCAGTTGTTCGGGGAGGACACGGCCGAATAGGTTCTCGGGCGCCTCCTGCGCCCGAGAACCAGAACCCGACTAGGCCCGAGAACCGATACCCAGGACGGCGAACACGGCCTGGGCACGACTGCCGTCCGGCCTGCCCCAGGCACCGGCGACATGGCCGATCGCACCCTGGGGAGGGAGAGCCGGCGCGTCCGGGGCGGCGGGGCGCAGGACCCGGTGGAGGCGAAGGGCCGTGCCGTCCGGGAGGGGGACCTCGGTGCCGTCGCGATCGTCGGTCGCCGTGCGGACGAAGGCGGCGGAAGGGAGCCCGTCACCGGTGTAGGAGCGGCCGACCTCCTGGTCGGGCGTGTCGGTGAGGCTCTGTGCCTGGGCCTGGACCCGCCCCTCGATCAGGGCCAGCAACTGGGCGACCAGCACCGGGTCGTGGCAGCCGTCGTAGACCCAGCGCTGCCCGAGCACACCGTGCTCCATGGTGCCGACGAGGGCGTGCTCCGCGCCGTCGAGGGGTGCGCCGCGATAGGTGAGCGGCACCAGGTAGGCGGCCGGACCGGCTCCGGAGGCATCGGTGACCACCATGAACTCGATTCCCACCTCGCCCTCCGGATCGTCCAGCCGGAAGCCACCGGCCTTGGTCAACTCCGGTTCGCCCGCACCGCCCTCGTACCAGGGGCGGGTGGGCAGCCAGGACGTGAGCAGTTCCAGCTTGGTCGGCTTGAGCGTGGTGTGGTGAATGACAGCCATCCGGGCACCGTAACGTCCGTACGACCGCCCCGCCCCCTCATTTCAGCCCGGCCGCCTCGGCCGCCTCGCTCAACACCTCGGTCAGCATCGCGGGCGTGAGCTTGCCGGTGAAGGTGTTGCGCTGACTGACGTGAAAGCACCCGAAGAGTTCGAGCCGACCGAGGCCGCCATGACCGCCATGACCGCCATGACCATCGAGCCCGCCGTGACCGCCGAGCCCGTCCAGCCCGACCCGCACCCCATGCCCGAACGCAGGCCTCGGCCGCGGCACCCCCCACCCCGCCTCGGCCAGCGCGGGCAGCGTCGCCTGCCAGCCGAAGGCGCCCAGCGCGACGACCGCCCGCAGCGTCGGCCGCAGCAGCCGCAACTCCCGCACCAGCCAGGGCCGACAGGTCTCCCGCTCCCCCGGGGTGGGTTTGTTGGCGGGCGGGGCGCAGTGCACGGGTGCCGTGACGCGGACGCCGTACAGCTCCAGCCCGTCACCGACCGCGACCGACGTGGGCTGCGAGGCGAGACCCACGTCGTACAGCGCCTGATACAACACGTCCCCTGAGCGGTCCCCGGTGAACATCCGGCCGGTGCGGTTGCCCCCATGCGCGGCCGGGGCGAGCCCGACGATCAGCAGTCGGGCGTCCGGCGGACCGAAGCCCGGGACCGGCCGTCCCCAGTACGTCTGGTCGGCGAAGGCGGCGCGCCGGGTACGGGCCACCTCTTCACGCCAGTCGACCAGCCGAGGGCAGGCTCGGCAGCCCGCGATCCGGAGGTCGAGATCAGCGAGGGCGTCCACAGCTCCACCGTACGGCCGCATCGGCTCCGTGGAGGACTTCCGCAAAGGGACTTCCGTACAGGAACTTCCCCACGGGGACTAAGGTCGAGGCATGGCTTCCGAGGATGACGAGGCGACGACCGGCAGCGCGGTCGAGGGACAGCGGCAGGACGCGGGGACGGCCGAGCAGGCCGTCGACCCGATCGACCCGAAGACCGCAGCCGCCGAGGCCGCAGCCGTGGCAGCCGCCGAGGCCGCCGCTCCGCAGCACGGCGAGAGCGTGCGGATCGACAGCTGGATCTGGGCCGTACGCCTGGTCAAGACCCGCTCCATGGGCGCCACCGCCTGCAAGGGCGGCCACGTCCGCGTGAACGGCCAGAACGTGAAGCCCTCCCACTCCCTGCGCATCGGCGACGAGGTGCGCCTGCGCCAGGAGAACCGGGAACGGATCGTCGTGGTCAAGCGGCTCATCCGCAAGCGGGTCGGCGCCCCGGTGGCGGTCCAGTGCTACGTCGACAACTCGCCCCCTCCCCCGCCGCGCGAGGCCGTCGCCCCGGCCGGTATCCGCGACCGCGGCACGGGCCGGCCGACCAAGCGGGACCGCCGCGAGATGGAACGACTGCGCGGGCTCACGGGCGGCGGAGCGGAAGGGCCGCACGGACGGTGACATACGTCGGTGGCGTCCGGCAGGCCGAGAAGGGCCGAGCCGGACGCCAACCGTGCCGTCGGGTCATGCGCGTCGTCGTACCAGCCGCAGCAGATCCGCGTTGGAGCTGCGCCGTGCCCAGGCGATAAGGGCGAACGGCACCATCAGGATGAGCGGTGTCGCGGCGTACTGCCCGTCGAAGACGGCGATCTGGACGACGAACGCGCCCACCATCAGGGCGATGAACGCCATGGCCGCCAGGGACTGCAGCACCGGGATCAACAGGGCGATCGCTCCGGCCAGTTCGAGGGCGCCGATGGTGTACATGCCCACGCTGCCCCAGCCGATCTCGGCGAACGGCTCGACGGCCGAGGAGTGCGCGATCAGCTTGGGCAGGGCGCTCGCGATGCCCATGAAGAGCGCGAGCAGAACCTGCAGGCCACGCAGGGCGATACGGGCCCGGCGGCCGCGGGCGGTCGCGGACTCGGCGACGACGGAGTCGGCGGAGGCGGGTGTGCCGGGGACGGCGGCTTCGGACATCGGGGTCTCCTGTGTGAAGTGGTCCGCGGTGCTGTCACAGAGGTAGACCGGAGCTCGCTGCGGAACTCATCGCCGTACGAACGGAATCACGAACGAATGTCAGCCGGTGCCGCCGAACGGCAACCACCCGTGCCCGACGTACCAGTGACCGCCCGCCCGCAGATGATCCCCGACGGCCCGCTCCACCGCCGTCCTGCGCGGCAGGCCCTCGACCGGCAACTCCGGGTCGCCGAAGACGAATTGGACCGGCTCGGTGTCGGCCTGCTCCGTCTCGGCGCGGGCGATGCGGAAGCGTTCCTGGAACCGGACGATGTTGGAGTCCTCGGGCAGGTACTTCCTGAGCTGCGTGTCCAGCAGCCAGGAGTGGCAGGTCACCACCCGGTAGCACTCCTCGGGAAAGTGCAGCGGGAAGAACTCCCGGGCCAGCGCCAGGGACCGCTCGACGGCGGCCGGCGTCAGCGGCCCGTGGAAGTCGGGGATGTGCAGGTTCAGGCAGGGCGAGCCCGGACCCACATCGAGCCCGGCCGCCGTCCGCTCCCCGAGCCGCGACCGCTCGAACTGCAACCGCCCCAACTGGTACAGCTCGCCCCGGAAGTGATGGATGAGCCACCACGGAGCCTGCACTCCCGCCCGCCCGTACCGCCGCCGGTGCACGGCCATGTTCCGCCCCAGATCGGCGAGGGTGCGCCGGGAGACGTCGGACGGGATGCCGCACTCGCGGTGGTACGCGCGCGTGGCGGGCAGCGCGGCGACGAAGACGTACACCGGGAAGCAACGCTGCAGAGGGCCCGAGGCCCAGTCGAGGTCGGGCAGGTCGACGGGGCCGCCGACCTCGCCCATGCCCCGGACGAGCTCGTCGACGGACCGTTCCAGGAACTGGCGCAGCTCCGGGTCGTCCGTCACCCGTCGGCGCATCCGTACGAGGTCGTTGATGTCCTCGTGGGGTATGCCGAGGTCGAGCAGCACTTCGGCCAGTTCATCGGTGCGCGGCAGCACGAAGCCCCCTGCGAGGAGAACGAGGAGTACGTTTCAAGGAGGAGTGGTGATCCCGATGCGTACGGGCAGTGAGCCTACGACAGCGCGCAGTGCACTGCGGGCCCGCTTCTGGCTGTGCGTGTGGGGCGGGGTCTGGGCGATCTTCGGCACCGTCGCGTTCGCGCTCGTGGGCCGCCCCGGCTGGGCGGTGGCCTGCGGGGTGCTGTGGCTGGTGATCACGATCGACATGGCCATGGTCCTCAGACACATCCGCCAGGGCCCGCACTACCAGCCCGGCCGCGACATACCGCCGTACCGCCCGCCCGAGGACCGCCCGTACCGGCCACCGCCACCACACAACCGCTACCCCTAGCCGCACCGGAGAACCGTCACCCCCGGTCGGTCGCCGTCCGGTCGGTCGCCGTCGCCGCTCACGCGTCGAACCGTGCCGCCTTGAGGTACTGCGGGTTCGGATCGAGCGCGGCGGCCAGCCGGAAGTGTCGCTTGGCCTGGTCGTCCCTTCCCTGGCGCTCATAGGTGCGGGCGAGCGCGAAGTGCGCGAACGCGTTGTCCGGCTCGCGCTCCAGGACGATCGTGAACTCCAGCTCGGCGGGCCGCAGTTGGGCGGCGGCGAAGAAGGCACGCGCGCGCAGCAGCCGGGCGGCGGTGTTCTCCGGGTGCGCGGCGATGACTTGGTCGAGCAGTTTCACCGCACCCCGCGGGTCCCGCGCGCCGAGCAGTTGCTCTGCGGCGCGGAAGTCGATGACATGCGTCTCCGGAGTACGTCCGGTCGATCCGCTGGTCTCGGGCACGGCAAAGTCCTTCCCTCACTGGAGGAGTTCAACGCGCGAACGACGTGCCCCTATTCCTGGGACGACCGGGGCTACCGGCTCTCCTGTGCCCCGTGGGCCCGGCGCACGAGCTCGTCCCACACGTCCTTCACCCGCCGCTGAAGCACGTCCAGCGGTACGTCGTTGTCGATGACGATGTCCGCGATCTCCACCCGCTTCTCGCGTGTCGCCTGCGCGGCCATACGCGCGCGTGCGTCGTCCTCCGTCATGCCGCGCAGCCGGACGAGCCGGTCGAGCTGGGTCTCGGGACTCGCGTCGACGACGACCACGACGTCGTAGAACGGCGCGAGGCCGTTCTCCGTGAGCAGCGGGACGTCGTGGATGACGACGGCGTCCTCGGCGGCGGCCTCTTCGAGCTCGCGGGAGCGGGCGCCGACGAGGGGATGCACGATCGAGTTCAGTACGGCGAGCCGGTCCGGGTCGGCGAAGACGATCGAGCCCAGCTTGGGCCGGTCCAGGCTCCTGTCCTCGGCGAGCACGTCCTCGCCGAAGGCCTCGACGACGGCGGCGAGACCGGGAGTGCCGGGCGCGACGACCTCGCGCGCGATACGGTCCGCGTCGATCAGCACGGCCCCGCACTCGACGAGCAGCCGCGACACCTCGCTCTTGCCGGCACCGATGCCGCCGGTCAGGCCCACCTTCAACATGAGCCGCAGCTTAGGGCCTGCCGCTGACATCAACACCCGGCAGGCCCGGTCGGCCGTCAGTTGTCGCCTTCCCGCTCGGCCAGGAACCGCTCGAACTCGCGCCCGATCTCGTCCGCCGACGGGATGTCCACCGGCTCGGCGAGCATGTTGCCGCGGCTCTCGGCGCCGGCGACGGCGTCGTACTGGTGCTCCAGGCCCTCGACGAGGTTGGTGAGCTCGTCGTCGCCCTCGCGGATCTGGCGGTCGATCTCGTTCTGCGTGCGGTGGGCCTCCGTGCGCAGGGAGTGCGCGATGCCGGGCAGGACGAGCCCGGTGGCCGCGGTGAGCGCCTCCAGGACGGTCAGCGCCGCGTCCGGGTAGGAGGAGCGGGCGATGTAGTGCGGGACATGCGCGGCGATGCCCAGGACGTCGTGCCCGGCCTCCATCAGCCGGTACTCGACCAGAGACTCGGCGCTGCCGGGCACCTGCGCCTCATCGAAGGGGCTGCTGTGGCCCGGGACCAGGTCGGTGCGGTTGCCGTGCGGGGTGAGGCCGACCGGGCGGGTGTGCGGGACGCCCATGGGGATGCCGTGGAAGTTCACCGACAGCCGTACGCCGAGCCGCTCCACGATCTGCCGGACGGCCGCGGCGAAGCGCTCCCACTCCACGTCCGGCTCGGGCCCGGACAGCACCAGGAAGGGCGCCCCGGTGGCGTCCTGCACGAGCCGCACCTCGATGGCGGGGTCCTCGTATTCGCTCCAGCGGTCGCGCTTGAACGTCAGCAGCGGGCGGCGGGCGCGGTAGTCCACCAGCCGGTCGTGGTCGAAGCGGGCGACGACCTGGTGGGGCAGCGAGTCGAGCAGTCCGTCGACGAGTTGGTCGCCGGTCTCGCCCGCGTCGATGTATCCGTCGAAGTGGTAGAGCATGACCAGACCGGCCGACTCCTGGGCCAGCGCCATGTCGACGACGGCCAGCCCCTTCGGCTCCCATGCGTACAAACCCTGCGGATCAAGCACTGTGACCGCTCCTCCTCGTGTCCGTAAGTCACAACGCCCTTACAGCCGTGGGCATTCCCGAAGGAGGGCTCCATGATCACGCGAGATGGACAACGCCCCTTTCTTCAGGGGCGCGGGGAACTGCGCGACAAGCCCCCACCGGCGGCACGCCAAAACGCAACCCGCTCCAGGGCAACACTGAGGGGCCGCACCTCAAAAGGTACGGCCCCTCAGTTACCGGCTAAGCCTCAGCGGCAGCGTTCAGCTCTGGCCGCCAGCCAGCTTCTCGCGCAGAGCGGCAAGCGCCTCGTCCGAGGCCAGCGCGCCGGAGTTGTCCGGGCCCTCGGAGGAGTACGAACCGCCACCGGACGCGGCCGGAGCCGCACCCGCCGCGTCGCCGCCCTCGGCCGCAGCCGCAGCGTCGGCCTCGCGGGACTTGATGACCTGCTGCTGGTGCTGCTCGAAGCGCTGCTGCGCCTCGGCGTACTGGTTCTCCCACACCTCACGCTGGGACTCGAAGCCCTCGAGCCAGTCGTTGGTCTCGGGGTCGAAGCCCTCGGGGTAGATGTAGTTGCCCTGGTCGTCGTACGACGCGGCCATGCCGTACAGCGTCGGGTCGAACTCGACCGTGGCCGGGTCGGCACCGAAGGCCTCGTTGGCCTGCTTCAGGGACAGCGAGATCCGGCGACGCTCGAGGTCGATGTCGATGACCTTGACGAAGATCTCGTCGTTGACCTGGACGACCTGCTCCGGGATCTCCACGTGGCGCTCGGCCAGCTCGGAGATGTGGACCAGACCCTCGATGCCCTCGTCCACGCGGACGAACGCACCGAACGGAACCAGCTTCGTGACCTTGCCGGGCACGACCTGGCCGATCTGGTGGGTGCGGGCGAACTGCTGCCACGGGTCTTCCTGGGTCGCCTTCAGCGACAGGGAGACACGCTCGCGGTCCATGTCGACGTCGAGAACCTCGACGGTGACTTCCTGGCCGACCTCGACAACCTCGGAGGGGTGGTCGATGTGCTTCCAGGAGAGCTCGGAGACGTGGACCAGACCGTCGACGCCACCCAGGTCCACGAAGGCACCGAAGTTGACGATCGAGGAGACGACGCCGGAACGGACCTGACCCTTCTGGAGGGTGGTGAGGAACGTCTGGCGGACCTCGGACTGGGTCTGCTCCAGCCAGGCACGGCGGGACAGGACCACGTTGTTGCGGTTCTTGTCCAGCTCGATGATCTTGGCCTCGAGCTCCTTGCCCACGTAGGGCTGGAGGTCGCGAACGCGGCGCATCTCGACCAGGGAGGCCGGGAGGAAGCCACGGAGGCCGATGTCGAGGATGAGACCACCCTTGACGACCTCGATGACGGTACCGGTGACGATGCCGTCCTCTTCCTTGATCTTCTCGATGGTGCCCCAGGCGCGCTCGTACTGGGCACGCTTCTTCGAGAGGATCAGGCGGCCTTCCTTGTCCTCCTTCTGGAGAACAAGGGCTTCGATCTCGTCACCGACGGCGACGACCTCGTTCGGGTCGACGTCGTGCTTGATCGAGAGCTCGCGGCTCGGGATGACACCTTCGGTCTTGTAACCGATGTCGAGGAGAACCTCGTCCCGGTCAACCTTGACGATGACGCCGTCGACGATGTCGCCATCGTTGAAGTACTTGATCGTCTCGTCGATAGCGGCGAGGAAGGCTTCCTCGTTACCGATGTCGTTGACCGCAACCTGCGGGGTGGTGGCGGTGGTCTCGGTGCTGCTCGTCATGTGGGAAAGGGCTCCGGTACGGACATTGAAGTCGTAGGTACTGCTACGCCGGGAGCCCGTATCGCTCTGAAGAAGCCGGACAGCCAAGGAAGCGCCACACCAGCCAAAAGACCGGTGGCACCTCGAAAACCGAGGGGACATACGACAGATGCGAGCGCAGCCTGCTACGTCTGAGGTGCGCAGGCCCGCAGCGCAACTTGTAGCATACGGGGGCAGCCGGACAGGGTCAATGCGCGAAGCCGCACACCCGGGGCGGATCGCCGCATTCCCGGCACAAGTCCTGTCCCTGGAGGCCACGGAGGCCTTGGGGCGCCCCTCGTGTGACACCGCCGGAGGAGGCCGCGCCATTCAGGTGACGGAAGAGTACGACGAGGGAGCCGATCATCCAAGAGCCCGTATCGCCCGAGATCGCGTCCGCCGATGACTCCTTCGAGCCGGAGGCCACCCGCCGTACGGCCGGTGTCGCGGAGAGTTCCCGCGCCAACCGGGGCTGGTGGGACCGCAACGCGGACGAGTACCAGATCGAGCACGGCACGTTCCTCGGCGACGACCGTTTCGTATGGGGCCCCGAGGGTCTGGACGAGGTGGAGGCCGAGCTGCTCGGCCCGCCGGAGGACCTCAAGGGCAAGCAGGTCCTGGAGATCGGCGCCGGTGCGGCCCAGTGCTCGCGCTGGCTGGCCGCGCAGGGCGCCCACCCGGTCGCCCTGGACATCTCCCACCGCCAGCTCCAGCACGCCCTGCGCATCGGCGGCGCGTTTCCGCTGGTCTGCGCCGACGCGGGCGCCCTCCCCTTCGCCGACGCCTCCTTCGACCTGGCGTGTTCGGCGTACGGCGCGCTGCCGTTCGTCGCCGACCCGGTGCTGGTGCTGCGCGAGGTGCGGCGGGTGCTGCGGCCGGGCGGACGCTTCGTCTTCTCCGTGACCCACCCCATCCGCTGGGCCTTCCCCGACGAGCCTGGCCCGGAGGGGCTGAGCGTCTCCGCCTCCTACTTCGACCGCACGCCGTACGTCGAGCAGGACGACGAGGGCCGGGCGGTCTACGTCGAGCATCACCGGACGCTCGGCGACCGCGTCCGGGACGTCGTGGCGGCGGGCCTGCGGCTGGTGGACCTGGTGGAGCCGGAGTGGCCGGCCTGGAACACCTCGGAGTGGGGCGGTTGGTCGCCGCTGCGCGGGAACCTGATCCCGGGGTCGGCGATCTTCGTGTGCGTACGAGACTGAGTGCGTGATCCGTTACGACGCCCTGGACGCGCTGCCCGTACGCGGCGCCCTGCCCGGCCTGAACGACGCCCTGGAGGGCCACGGCACGGCCGTGCTGGTGGCCCCGCCCGGCACCGGCAAGACGACTCTGGTGCCGCTGGCGCTGGCGGGGCTGCTCGGCGAGGGAACGGCGCGGCGGGTCGTCGTCGCCGAGCCCCGGCGGATCGCGGCCCGGGCCGCGGCGCGGCGGATGGCGTGGCTGCTGGGCGAGAAGGTCGGCGAGAGCGTCGGGTACACCGTGCGCGGGGAACGCGTCGTCGGACGCCGCGCGCGCGTGGAGGTCGTCACGACCGGCGTGCTGCTCCAGCGGTTGCAGCGTGACCAGGAGCTCGCGGGCGTGGACGTCGTGATCCTCGACGAGTGCCACGAGCGGCATCTGGACGCGGACACGGTGGCGGCCTTCCTGTGGGACGTACGGCAGACCCTGCGGCCGGAGCTGCGGCTGCTGGCCGCGTCGGCGACGACGGACGCGCAGGGGTGGGCACGGCTGCTGGGCGACGCTCCGGTGGTCGCGGCGGAGGGCGCCTCGCACCCCGTGGAGGTGGTGTGGGCGCCGCCCACACGCCCCGTACGGCCGCCGCACGGCATGCGGGTCGACCCGGCGCTGCTGACGCACGTGGCGTCGACGGTACGGCGGGCACTGGCCGAGCGGGCGGGGGACGTGCTGTGTTTCCTGCCGGGGGTCGGCGAGATCGCACGGGTGGCCGGGCAGTTGGGGGACCTGGGCGACGTCGACGTGCTCCAGGTGCACGGGCGGGCGCCGGCGGCCGTGCAGGACTCGGTGCTGGCGGGTGCGGAGCGGCGCCGGGTGGTGCTGGCGACGTCCGTGGCCGAGTCGTCGCTGACGGTTCCCGGAGTGCGGGTCGTCGTCGACTCCGGGCTGGCCCGGGAGCCTCGCGTCGACCACGCGCGCGGGCTGAGCGCACTGACGACGGTGCGGGCCTCGCAGGCGGCCGGGCGGCAGCGGGCGGGGCGGGCCGGGCGTGAGGCGCCGGGCGCCGTGTACCGCTGCTGGGCGGAGGCAGAGGACGCACGCCTGCCGCGTTTCCCGTCGCCGGAGATCAAGGTGGCCGACCTGACGGCGTTCGCGCTGCAGGCGGCCTGCTGGGGCGATCCGGAGGCAACCGGGCTGGCACTGCTGGATCCGCCGCCGAGTGGGGCGATGGCGGCGGCGAGGAGCGTGCTGACGGCCATCGGGGCGGTGGACGCCGACGGGCGGGCCACGACGCGGGGCACCGCGCTGGCCCGGCTGGGGTTGCATCCCCGGTTGGGGCGGGCGCTGCTGGACACCTCCGGTGCGGGTGCCGAGGCGGTCGCGCTGCTGAGTGAGGAGGCCCCGAGGGAGTACGGGGACGACCTGGCCGCCGCTCTGCGGGCGGCTCGGCGCGGCGGTGACGCCTATGCGGGGCGGTGGCGTGCGGAGGTGCGACGGCTGCGGGCGAGCGGCGAGAAGGCGCCGGCCGGCGGCGCGGACGACCGCACGGTGGGCCTCGTCGCCGCCCTCGCCTTCCCCGAGCGCGTCGCCAAGGCCGACGGCGGTTCCTACCTCATGGCCTCCGGCACCCGCGCGGAACTCGGTGACGGCAGCCCCCTGCGCGGTGCCCCGTGGATCGCCGTGGCCGTCGCGGACCGCCCCGTCGGCAAGGGACACGCGCGCGTGCAGCTCGCCGCCGTGGTGGACGAGGACACGGCCCGGTCGGCGGCGGCCTCGCTGCACTCCGAGCGCCAGGAGGTGCACTGGGCCGACGGGGACGTCGTCGCCCGGCGGGTCGAACGGCTCGGGGCCATCGAGCTCGCGGTGCGGCCGTTGACGGACGCCGACCCGGAACTCGTACGCAACGCGCTCCTGGAAGGGCTACGGCAGGAAGGGTTCGGCCTGTTGCGCTGGTCCCCCGACGCCGGCGTACTGCGGCAGCGGCTCGCCTTTCTGCGGCTGCACCTCGGCGAGCCCTGGCCCGACGTTTCCGACGACGCGCTCCACGCGCGCGTGGACGAGTGGCTGGAGCCCGAGCTGAGCCGAGCCCGGCGGCGGGCCGACCTGGCACGGATCGATGCCGGGGAGGCGCTCGCCCGGCTGCTGCCGTGGGCTTCGGGGGACGCCGGGCGGCTGGACGAGCTGGCCCCGGAGCGGATCGCCGTACCGAGTGGGTCCAGAATCCGGATCGACTACGGCAACCCCGAGCAGCCCGTTCTCGCCGTGAAGTTGCAGGAGATGTTCGGGCTGGACCGGTCCCCTTCGCTGGCCGGTGTGCCCCTTCTCGTCCATCTGCTCTCCCCCGCCGGACGCCCCGCCGCCGTCACCGCCGACCTCGCCTCTTTCTGGAGGGACGGCTACCGCGCAGTGCGTGCGGAGCTGCGCGGCCGCTATCCGAAACATCCGTGGCCGGAGGATCCGGCGGCGGCGGAGCCGACTCGGCACACGACGGCGCGGCTGCGTCGGGACTGAATCCCGGGAAGCGGAGTGTGTAGAGGCCGGTCGTGGTCAGGACGGCGACGCGCAGGTCCGGGAGCGGGATCACGCTCTGGATCCTGGCTCCCATGGGGACGCGTACGACCTCGCTGCCACCGTCGATGTCCACAATCCGGAGGGTGTCGCGGTAGTCGACGGTGACGGCCACTCGCCGGTCGCCCATGTGGTGCAGGTACAGGGACGAGTGGGTGTCCTTCTCCCCGGACGACCAGACTTCAGCGCCGGAGAGGACGTCGTAGATCTTGATGCCGCGACCGAGGCTCACGAATCCGACGACGGGTTTCCCGTCCCACTCGTCGAGCGCGATGGCACCCGGCTGGCGGTGATGGTCGAGGGAGACGTTGATGCGCTCGTCTTCGCCCTCCGGCAGGCGGCAGACCGTACGCCCCTCGGGCAGTTCGATCACCCTGAAACCATGGTCGTGAGCGTAGAAGGCGACGTAGAGGCGGTCGGCGACCACGCGGCAGGCCACGGCCCATGGCTCGGCCGACAGCGACACCTCGCACAGACGTTGTCCGGCCTCGGACCACACAGCGACCCGGTCGCCGAAGACGCCGAGTACGGCAGCGCAGCCCTGCCAGATCACCGGCTGAAGCCATCGAAGATCGCCTGGTGGCACGCCCCGGAGCACCAGGTGTCGTCGGGGCCGGCCGAGCACCCGGAGCGGGCGCAGACCGGGATAGCCCTCGTGGGTGCCGGCGACCAGCAAGGGCTGGCCGGGCGCACCCCAGGCCGTGCGACAGCGTCTCTTGCCCTCACGGGCCACGAGGCGTCCGGTCGCCGTGTCCAGGCAGCGCAGACCTGCGCCGTCGGAGAGGGCCAGCACCTCCTGCCCGGCCACCCGCCCCTGGCTCAGCCGAGTGCCGAAAAGGACGGAGAACCGGTGGGGTTCAGCGTCCGCGGCCCGGGTGCCGCCGAGCGGGACGGTCCACAACGACACGCCCGATTCCAGGAACTCGCCCGTGGCCAGCAGGACCTCGTCGGGCGCGGTGACCACGGCCGCCATCCGGGGCATGCCGGGCAGGTCGGCATGCAGGAGAGTCCTGCGGCGCCCAGTGGCGTCGACCGCCTCGACACCGTTCATGTGAACGGTCATGCGGATCAGGCCGTTCCCCGTCGGCAGCAGGAAGTCACCGCCGTCCATCGCACCTTGGCCTCCTGACACGCAGATCCATTCCTCGATCCCGGCGCCGTGGTCCGTGACCGTGTCCGTGCGTGTCCGATCGGACGCCAGTCGCAGGTCCGAGGTGGCGACGACCACGTCGCTCTCGTGGAGGAGGACGTCCCGCAGGGTGCGCCCGCGCAGCCGCCGACTCGTACCGTCCAGTGTTCGCCAGGCGTCGCGGGGTGCCACCGTCCAGCGATGCACCCTCACAACGTCGTCGGCCCCGAACCCGCCGTGCACTGCGGCGACGGTGATCGTGTCGTCGTGGGCTCCCATGACGAGACGGGAGTCCAGAGTCAGCCCGGGTCCCCGACGACGGGGCGTCAAATGGCACAGTTGGTGCCCGGTCCGCATATCGAAGAGGCGGACGTGGCCGTCGTGGTCGACCGCTCCGGCGACCAGAGTGTCGTCGTACGCCACGAGGGCGACGCCCTTGGCATTCACTCCGACCTTGGTGCCCCAGGGTCGGCGCCGGGCGACGTCCCAGACCTGGAGGCGGTTCAGCGGGCCGCCCGAGACCTTGAGGAGAGCCCAGCCGCCGGGGCAGGTCGACACTTCCTCGATGTACGGCGACGACCACCACTTCTGGTCTGCCAGTTCCGGGAGTTCGCCGAGCGGCTCGCATGTCTCGGTATCCCAGCAGGTGATGCGTCGTTCCTCGCCCAGCAGGAGGACCCACCGTCCGTCGCACTCGACCAGGGCCTGCGGCGCGGCTCCCGACGGAAACCGCCCCAGTGAGCGGTACGGGTATGGCGGGCTCGGCACGTGCGCCCACTCCGCCGTCCACGGCTGGTCCGGGACCCGTACCGACGTCGCGTCCGCCAGCTGGCGGTCCCCCATCTCCAGGGCCGTCAGCCGCAGCAGCGCGGCCCTGGCGCCGACGTCGGTATCCGCCGCGAGGTGCGGGGCGATGCGGTCGTAGCTGTCGCGGACGGCACGGGCCCGCGGCTGCCGCAGGCCGGGCAGCGTGCGGCGCAGCGCGGTTGGCTCGGCGGCGGCGAGGAACAGCGGGTCCGTCACCAGGTCGTCGAGTATGCCGCCGGCCGCGGCGTGGGTCGACAGGTGCTCACGCAGGTAGGGGTCGGCGGCCGCCCAGTCGGGGCCGGATCCGTCGGGTCTCGGCGCGACGAGGCCGGTCAGGGCTCGGGCGACGCTTCGCAGCAGGTCTGCGGTGAGGTCGTCGCGCAGTTCGTCGGCGAACGTCTCGTGGTAGAGGCGGTAGACGGAGCGGCCGTGCACGTCCACGTCCTCCACGATGTGGGAGCCGCCCATGCGCAGGATCCAGTCCAGGTCGCGCGGGCCCACCGGGTCGCCGGTGAGCGCGGTGGCGATGGCGCACCAAGCGGCACCGGCGGGCAGCCCGGTGCCCTCGGCGAGGGCAAGCGCCGTGAGCAGGCGGCGCCCGCGCAGCTCCTGGTCCTCGAACTGCTGCCGCAGCGCCCAGCGGAAGGCCGGTCCCGCGGGCCGGGATGCCTCGGTGATGAGTTCGGGCAGCTGGTCCTGCCAGCCGGGGGCGGTGGTGTCGAGGGTGCGGGGTCGTTGGGCGACCGGCCGGGCGGCGAGCCGGGCCACCAGGTAGTTACCGGAGGCGCGGGCTTCGATCGCTCGGGCCACCGGGTCCGCCGTCTGCTGCCGGTAGGGGCTGGTGCTGCCGGGTCCGTCCGGGGCAAGCAGGAGTTGGGCAGCGAATGCGCGGATGTCGCCGGGCTGCATCCACTGGGGGTCATCCAGGTCAAGCCGGTGGAAGCCGGAGCCGAGGGCGGGGACGGCGCGGGGGCGTGTGCCGATCAGGAGGTGGACGCAAGGGAGTTCGGAGAGGGGCCGCAGGAGCTGTGCGGCGATGCGTTCCGGCTCGGCGTCGGTGATGCTGGCCGTGCCCGCCTCGTCGAGCGCGTCGACGACGATGTGCAGCGGGGTCCGGCGTGCGGAGAGGGCTTCCACGAGCCGGTCCGGGTGCTGTGTCGCCGGGTGCCCCGGGGCGAAACCGGCGGCGTCCGCCATGCCTGAGGTGATCTCCTCCAGGGACTTGTGCCGGGCGTGGATGGCGGTGAGCGGGGCTCCGTCGGCGCGGGCGTCGAGGACGAGGCGGCCGAGCAGCGCGGACTTGCCGACACCGCCACTGCCGGTCACCACCACGGACCGGCGGCCGTCGGCGTCGGTGACGGTCAGCCAGGCGGCGAGTTCGGAGCATGCCTTGACTCGGCCGACGAAGTAGGAGCCCTTGCCTCCGAGCGCGTCCGCGCCGCGGCCCCGAGGGTCGAAGTGGCTCAGGAGTTCGCTGCGGCGGCGGCGCCCTTCACGGCTGTTCCAGGTGCGCTGTTCGTCGAGGTCGATACCGGCGGGAGTGTCGGGGGCGTAGCGCGGGTTGGGGAAGAAGGGGAACCCCTCGCCACTGGGCAGCGTGCCCCAGGCGGCATGCTGGAAGGGGCCGTCGGCGGCGAGGACGTCATTGACGCGGTCAACGACCTCTTCGAGGTACAGCTTGCGCTGGCGATGGCCGCCGAGGGTGAGGTCGTCCACGGCCGCCCGCAGCGCCCGGGCGAACGCGCCGTCCTCGGCGGCCTCCCCGGAGCGTGCCGCGGCGATGACGGAGAAGGCGGTCAGACGGCCCTCGTCGGCGGCGCGGGTGACGGTGAGCGCGGCCCCGAGTTCCTCGGCCACGGTGCGGGCCGCGTCCACGCCGCCCTGTCCGGCGTAGCAGGTGTCGACTATGAGCAGGAGCCGTTCGACGCCGCTCTCGGTGACGATGCGGACGAGATCCTCCGTGGCGAGGGCGGTGCCACCGAGCCGAGAGGGGTCGCTGTCACGGCACAACACGTAGTGCCGGCTGTGGTCGCGGTCGCCGTGGCCGGTGTAGTAGAGAACCAGCGCGTCGTCCGTGCGCGCCTCGGCTGCGGCCCAGTCGGACAGTCCCCGGCGGAAGGACTCGGTTCCGGAGTCATGGAGGCGGTGATCCTCGGTGTACCCGAGTTGCTGGAAGACCTCGGAGACGGTGTCGAGGTCGCCGGACACGCCGGGCAAGTGGTCCTGGAGGTCGTAGCAGGAGGTGCCGCCGACCACCACGAGTCGGCGGACCACCGTCGGCTCTCCGGCCGCATACGTCGATCGGGGATCGCCGCCGGCCCCGCGTGGCGGCGCGGTCTGGTCACGGACACTCATCGGCGGCTGTCCGGCAGTGCGAGTCCGGCGGTGATCGCGGCTCCCGTCTCGACCGCGGTGAGGTGGTGTTCGAGGGCATGGCACTGCCAGCCGTTGTCGACGAGGACGTCGTTGATCCGCCGGTCGCCGTCATCGAAGAGGGGCCCAAGGCTCTTGGCGAGCGCGACGACGTCACGTCGGTCGCAGAGGTTGGTCCAGTGGTCGACGTCAGTCGGCCACTGACCGCGTCCCCGCACGGGTGGTGGGATCAGCCGGTCGAATACGAGGTGCGGGATGCCGAGCGGTGAGCCGATCGTGACCAGCGTCGGCACCGGACTGCCGGAGTGCGCGGCAAGTGCCTCGTAGGCGATGACGGAGCCGAGTGAATGGCCCACCAGGACTCTGGTGTCGGGGCGGATGGCCGCGGCGACGGTCTCCTGGATCCGGGCCCGCAGGTCCGGTTCGGTGAGGTAGCGGCGCACCTGCCGCAGGACCCCCAGCAGAAAGCGGTCCCCGGCCCTGGCGAGGAACCGGCTGCGGGTCAGCGCGTGCAGCGCGCGCTGCAGGGTGTACGGAGTGGGTGCCTTGGTCAGGCGGGCGGCTGTTGGCGGCGGGACACGCTCCGGTTCGAGCCGTGCCGCCTCGGTCCACCAGGCGAGCAGCAGTTCGCGTTCGTAGGCGTCGAGTGGTTCGCGTGAGCCCGGTAACGACTCGCCCTTGGTGGTCCGACCCGCGGGCGGCCGGAACAGGTGACCGTAGAAGGCGGTCTCGACGTCGTCGTCGACGAGGGCCGGTCCGTCGGCGAGGCGGACGCCGTCCCGCAGGGCCGGCGCGACGGCGGTGTGCAGGGCGTGGGGCCCGAGGTACTGCTTGCCGATGCCGTGCACGATAACGATGGCGGCCATGCCCCTCCCCGAGCAGTTGTGCTCAGGATCGTACAACTCGGCTACGGAGCTCAGGCGTTGACCGGTTCGGGCTGCGTCGCCTCGGAGGGGGCCGGGCGGCGCCCGCGTGCCTCCAGGTAGAGGGACAGGGCGAGGAGCAGCACGCCCAGGGTCAGGAAACCCCAGGGCAGATACGACGTCATCAACAGGACGAGGGTGCGGTTGGACTTGACCAGGTCCACCGTGTAATCGATGTAGTCCTCGCGCATCTTCACGTGGCCCGCGAACGCCGTCACCTTGTCGCGGTCGCCGAGGAGGGTGCCGCCGCGCAGCTCCTCCTTGTGGATCTCCTCGCCGTAGACGGGGGCGCCGGTGAGGGGTTCGACCCAGAACTTGCGGACGGTCGTGTACCAGCGGGTGGTGCCGGTCTTGGCGACCGACTCCGGTGTGATGCCCTCGACCGGCATCGTCTTGGGGAACCTGACCTTGGTCCACGGGACGGTCTGCTCGAAGTAGTAGACCTCGACGCCGCGGAAGTCCTGGGTGCCCTTGTAGTGGATGGGGGCGCTGGTGCGGGTCTGGGCGTCGAAGTACTCGTAGTCCCGTTTCTCCGTCAGGAAGGGCCACTTGAACTCGATGCCCTGCCGCTTCACCGGGTCGCCGTCGACCGACTCGCCGGTGGCGTGGACGGGTTCCTGGGTGTGCGCGTCGAAGATGTAGCGCTCGGGGATCCTGGAGACCATCTTGCCGTCGGGGCCGACGACGTAGGAGAGGCCGTCCCAGACCACCACGTCCTTGCCCGCCGTCTTCTCGATCTTCTCCGAGGCTTCGACGTTGCCCTTGAGCGTCTGCACGATGGTGACCTTGGGGACCTTACGGGCCTTCATCGTGCCGTAGTCGAGGAGGGTCGCGTCCTTCGCCTCCAGGACCATGTCCTGGTACTGGCCGGCCGGGATCTTGGCCAGGCGCGGGAAGGCGTACCAGCGCAGCAGTGGAGACAGCGCCGCGAAGAACACGGCGAGGGCGAGCAGGATCAGGCCGGCCTTGCGGCGCATCTCGGCCTCCCTCCCGGACGGGCGGTCACGGGTGTGCGGGCACCGTCGTGAGCAGCGGTTTCGGGGACGTCTTGCCGGTCGGTGCGCCCATGGCCGTGATCGCGAGGACCAGGGCGAGCGCGACGACGAGACCGGTCGCGGCGGCGATCAGGGCGCGCAAGGGGGCCTCCCGGAATCCCGGAGCTGACACGGACGAACACATCTGATACGTCGTCAGGTTCGGCACCGTAGCAACGGGCGGGCGAGATGAGAACACGTTGCGCATATGAACAAAGGGCGCCCTGTCCGCCGTAACGGAAGGGCGCCCTGGGGCTGATTGCGCGGCGGCTATGCGCTCGGGCTCGCCGACGCCGAATCCGACGGGGTCGGACTGGGCGACGTCTCGGCCGCCGCCACCTTCAGCTCGACGGTCAGCGTCGCGCCGCCCGCGGTGTTGATGCGGAGCAGGAACGTGCCGGTGGTGTCGTCGGCGTACAGCTTGGGCAGCTTGAGCAGGCCCTTGTCGTCGGTGGTCAGGCCGGTCAGGGTGCGTACGGTCTTGCCGTCGGCGTCCTTGAAGTAGGGGCCCTTGTCGTTCTCGGCCGGGTCGTCCGCCGACTTGATGAGGGTGACGGTGGCCGCGACCTTGTCCGCGACGGCGTCCTTGTAGGTCGCCTTCACCTCGACCTGGTCGGCGAACTCGCCGCCCGGGGTGCAGGTCAGCGCGGTGTCGCTGGTGCGGGTCAGGGTGTCGGCGGCGCGCTCGGTGACCGTGGCCGTGTAGTCGAGGCCGGCGATCGTGCGGCCGACGACGGTGGCGCGGACGACGAACTCGCCCGTGTTCTCACCCGCCTTCAGCGCGGGCGCCACCGCCTCGCCGGTGCTGCCGGTGAGGGTCGTGGCGTACTTCTCGCCGGTGCTGAAGGTGGCGTCGGTCGCGCCGATGATGGTGAAGCGGATCCGGACCTTCGCGATGCCCTTGCCGGCGTCGGTCTCGGCCCGCGCGCTGACCTTCTCGGTGAACGTGTCGCCCGCCATCGCGGTGAGCTTGGCGGTGCCCGCGTCCTCCAGGTGGTCCACCATGTCGGTGGGAGTGGGGGCGGGAGGCGTCGTGCCGGGCGGGGGCGTGCTCGGCGGAGTCGGCTCGGGGCTCGTGGAGCCGCCGTTGTCACCGGGCTTGGGGCTGCTCGGTGACGAAGGGGCCGACGGGGTCGTCGGCGTGCTGGGCGTCGTCGGCGTCGGGCTCGCGCCCGCCGTGTCGTCGCTGCGGTCGGACGGGAGGGTGCCGGTGCCGTCCGGGATCTCGTGGGTGCCCTTGCGGTAGTACTCCAGCCACGACAGGACGAGGTTGAGGTAGTCCTGCGAGTTGTTGTAGCTGAGGATCGCGCGGTCGAGGTCGCCCTGGGTGGACAGGTCCCAGCCGTAGCGGCAGAGGTAGTGGCCGGCGGCGAGCGCGGCGTCGTAGATGTTGTTGGGGTTGCTCTCGCCGTCGCCGTTGCCGTCGCGGCCGGCCCATGCCCAGGTGGAGGGGATGAACTGCATGGGGCCTACGGCGCGGTCGTAGGAGCTGTCCCCGTCGTAGGCGCCGTTGTCGGTGTCGCTGATGTTCGCGAAGCCGTTGCCGTTGAGCTGCGGGCCGAGGATCGGGGAGAGCGTGTTGCCGTTCGCGTCCACACGGCCGCCGCGGGCCTGGCCGGACTCGACCTTGCCGATCGCGGCGAGGAGCTGCCACTGCAGGTTGCAGCCCGGCTTGGCCTCCTGGAGCGCGGTCTCGGCCTTCTTGTAGGCGTCGAGGACGGTCGCGGGGATGCCCGCCTCACTGGCGCCCGGGGTGACGGGGGTGCTGGTGGTCGGCGAGGGGCTGGGGCTGTTGAGCGGCGGCAGGTCGGTGTAGTACGGCGAGTTGCCGGTCGCGCTGTCCTCGGCCGGGGTGTCCGCGGAGGGCTGGGTTCCGGTGGTGACTCTTCTGCCGGCGTCGTCGGTCGTCACTCCCGGAGCCTGGGACGCGGCCAGTGCCGCGACCACGACCGCGGCGACCGTGGTGTTCACCGCGCCCTTGCGGAGCCTGCCGAATTGCGCCGCCATGAAATGGACCCCTCCCGTGGACGCCCGAGCGCCCGCCTCTGTCTGTCGGGCTCGCCGTGTCGCGCTCGCCCCTGTAGTGACGATCGACTTGCCGCGACAGTTGCCCTCGCGGCACACATTCCCTCGCTGTTCATCTGTTCGGCCGCGTTCCCCCGGCACGGTGACCCAGGCGACCCTACGACAACTTCCTTTGCAGGGGCACCCGTTGGTGCCCGATATTTACCGGTTGGCCACGTCCGGGCTCTCCGTCGGATGTCCCTCATACTGGCTTGTCCATACTGGCTTGTCCGATCACCGGGGCCGACCGGGCCCCTCAACACCCCGCACAAGGAGCCCCGTTGCCGTTCACGCTCAGCCATGCGGCGGCCGTACTGCCCGCCGTGCGCACCGACGGAACCGGCCGAAGCATTCTGGTACCGGCCGTCATGGTGGCGGGTTCCTTCTCTCCCGACATGACCTATTACGCGGCGAGTGTCCTGCCCGAGGCGATGGAGTTCGGCGATGTCACGCACTCGTTCGCGGGCGTGTTCACCGTCGACGTGGTGCTCGCCTGGGCGCTGGTGGGCCTGTGGCTTCTGCTGCGCGAGCCGCTGGTGGCGCTGCTGCCGGCGCGACGCCAGGTCCGGGTGGCCACGCTGCTGCGCTGCGGGGCGCCACGCGCGCGCGTACGTCCTTCACTGGCGGTGCGCTGGTACGTCTCGGCCGTGCTCGGCTCGCTGACGCATGTCGTGTGGGACGCGTTCACGCATCTCGACCGCTGGGGGATGCGGCTGTTTCCCGTCCTGGGCGAGCAGATCGCGGGGTCGCCGCTGTACTGGTATCTGCAGTACGGCGGTTCGGCGGTCGCCGCGGCCGTCATCGCCGCGTTCGTGGTCGTGGCGCTACGGCGGACTCCCGCGGCCTCGCCGGTCGGGGTTCCGGTCCTGTCGGTACGGGACCGGTGGTCGGCCGGTGCGGTGATCGGCGGGATCGCCGCGGTGGCGGCGGTGCAGCGGGCGGTGCGCTGGTGGGAGTACTGGGGGTCGACCGCCGCGTACTGGGAGCTGATTCCGACGCTGTGCTTCGGGGCGGGCGCGGGGCTCGTGCTGGGGTTGCTGCTGTACGGCGTGGGGGTCAGGGTGTGGCGTCCGGTCCGGGGCCCTGGTGGTGGGGGTGACGGTGCGGATGTGGATGGCGCCGGTCGGGAGTCGAGCCGTCCTGCGGCTCGGTGAGGGCGCCGGCGGTCGCCACGAACACGGTGACGGTGCGGACGGGGCGGGATCGTGGGAGCCAGGTGCGGGCCAGGGCCAGGTAGCTGCGGGTCAGCTCGGCCCAGCCCGGTGCGCTGCGGGCGGCCCGGCGGCGGACGGTGGTGGCCGTGAGCCGCAGGGTGGTCACCAGGTCCGTGGGGATGCGGGCGGAGCCTGCCCCGGGGGCGAAGGGTGGGGTTGATGGCTGCGCTGCGAGAGGGGCGTCGCCTTCGGTGTTCGCGTTCGCCGGTGCCGGGGTCGTCCGGCGGTTGAGCGTGCGTATACCCATGCCCGCATCCTTACGGGCGGCGGGGGTGGGGGCGCTTTTGCGGGGGCCACGTGAGTGACGGGTCCCTCCGGGGGTTCGGCAGGGGCCCTGCGGGTGCCGAGGTTGCGGTGGGTTTCGGGGCTGCGGGTTCGTTGTGGCTGACTACCTGAGCGTCTGCCTGGTTGCGGTGATTCTTGGGGCTGCGGGTTCGTTGTGGCTGGTCGCGCAGTTCCCCACGCCCCTTCAGGGCGTCGCAGTTCCGCTCCCTGTAGGCCCACCGAAATGCCGGGCCGGTTGGGAATCCGGCCCGGCATCGGGATGTGGCTCTACCGCCGGAGGCTAGTGCGCCGCCGACTCCCAGTCCGGGCCCGCGCCCACCGAGACGCCCAGGGGGACGGTGAGGTGGACCGCGTCGGACATTTCTCGGCGGACCAGGGCCTCCGCGGCCTCGCGTTCGCCGGGGGCGATTTCCAGGACGATTTCGTCGTGGACCTGGAGGAGCATGCGGGAGGTGAGGTTCTGCTCGCGCAGGGCGCGGTCGACGTTGAGCATGGCGATCTTGACGATGTCCGCCGCCGTGCCCTGGATGGGGGCGTTGAGGGCCATGCGCTCGGCGGCCTCGCGGCGCTGGCGGTTGTCGCTGTTGAGGTCGGGGAGGTAGCGGCGGCGGCCGAAGAGTGTCGCCGTGTAGCCCGTCGCCCGTGCCTCGTCGACGGCGCGGCGCAGGTAGTCCCGTACGCCGCCGAAGCGCTCGAAGTAGGCGTCCATGAGGGCGCGGGCCTCGCCCGCGTCGATGTTCAGCTGCTGGGAGAGGCCGAAGGCGGAGAGCCCGTAGGCCAGGCCGTACGACATCGCCTTGATCTTGCGGCGCATCTCCGCGTCCACGGCGGCGGGTTCCACCGCGAACACCTGCGAGGCTGCCGTGGTGTGCAGGTCCTCGCCGGAGGTGAACGCCTCGATCAGGCCCTCGTCCTCGGAGAGGTGGGCCATCACGCGCAGTTCGATCTGGCTGTAGTCCGCGGTCATCAGGGACTCGAAGCCCTCGCCGACCACGAAGCCCCGGCGGATGGCCCGGCCCTCGTCGGTGCGGACGGGGATGTTCTGGAGGTTCGGGTCCGTCGACGAGAGGCGGCCGGTCGCCGCGACCGTCTGGTTGAACGTCGTGTGGATACGGCCGTCCGTCGCGATCGTCTTGATCAGGCCCTCGACGGTGACGCGCAGCTTCGCCTGCTCGCGGTGGCGGAGCATGATGACCGGCAACTCGTTGTCGGTCTGGCCGGCGAGCCAGGCCAGGGCGTCGGCGTCCGTCGTGTAGCCCGTCTTCGTCTTCTTCGTCTTGGGCAGGG
Organism: Streptomyces sp. cf386; assembly: GCF_900103585.1. GTDB lineage: Bacteria > Actinomycetota > Actinomycetes > Streptomycetales > Streptomycetaceae > Streptomyces. The sequence continues at coordinate 199,274 of NZ_FNHV01000007.1, read as the reverse complement.
CGAGTTCGCCGAAGAGGACCTCCTGGAGCTGCTTGGGCGAGCCCAGGTTGAACTCGTGCCCGGCCGCCGCGTGCGCCTCCTTCACGGCCTGCTGCACGGCGCCCGCGAACATCTGCTCCATGGCCTCCAGGTGGGCCCGGTCCGCCGCGATGCCGTGCCGCTCCATGCGGGCCAGCAGGGCGGACGTCGGCAGCTCCATGTCCCGCAGCAGGTCCGCCGCGCCGACCTCCGCCAGGCGGTTCTCGAAGGCTTCGCCCAGGTCCAGGACCGCGCGGGCCTGGATCATCAGCGCCTCGGCCTCGGCGCCGTCGTCCGCGCCGAAGGCCAGCTGACCGTCGGCCGCGGCGGCCGGGGCCAGCTCGCGGTGGAGGTACTCCAGGGACAGCGCGTCCAGGTCGAAGGAGCGGCGGCCCGGCTTGACCAGGTAGGCGGCGAGCGCGGTGTCCATGCGGACGCCCTCGATGCTCCAGCCGTGCTCGGCGAAGACCCGCATCGCGCCCTTGGCGTTGTGGAAGACCTTCGGCTTGTCGGCGTCGGCCAGCCAGGCCGCGAACGCCTTCTCGTCGGCCTCGTCCAGCTGCGACGGGTCGAACCAGCCCGCCGCACCGTCGGCCGCGGCCAGGGCGACCTCGGCGACCGAGCCGGTGCCGAGCGCCCAGGTGTCGACGGTGACCACGCCGAGGGCCTCGGCGCCGCGCTCGGCCAGCCAGGGGGCCAGCTCGCCGGTGCCGAGCACCGTGCCGTCCAGTTCCACGCCCTCGGTGGTGACCGGGGTGGTCTCGGCCTCCTCGGCTCCGGGGTCGACGCCGAAGAGCCGCTCGCGCAGGGACGGGTTACGGATCTCCAGGGTGTCCAGGATCATCGCGACGGCCTTGCGGTCATAGGGCGCGCGTGCGAGGTCGGTGACGGTCTTGGGCAGCTCGACGGCTCGCTCCAGCTCGGTCAGCCGGCGGTTGAGCTTGACGGCCTCCAGGTGGTCGCGGAGGTTCTGGCCGGCCTTGCCCTTGACCTCCTCGACGCGCTCGACCAGCTCCGCGAACGAGCCGAACTGGTTGATCCACTTCGCGGCCGTCTTCTCACCGACGCCCGGGATGCCCGGCAGGTTGTCGGACGGGTCGCCGCGCAGGGCCGCGAAGTCGGGGTACTGGGCGGGCGTCAATCCGTACTTCTCGAGAACCTTCTCCGGGGTGAAGCGGGTCAGCTCGGAGACGCCCTTGGTCGGGTACAGCACCGTGGTGTGCTCGCTGACCAGCTGGAAGGAGTCGCGGTCGCCGGTGACGATCAGCACCTCGAAACCCTCGGCCTCGGCCTGGGTGGCCAGCGTGGCGATCACGTCGTCGGCCTCGAAACCGTCGACCGCGAACCGCGAGACGTGCATCGCGTCCAGCAGCTCGCCGATCAGCTCGACCTGGCCCTTGAACTCGTCCGGGGTCTTGGAGCGGTTCGCCTTGTACTCCGTGAACTCCGCGGAGCGCCAGGTCTTGCGGGACACGTCGAACGCCACGGCGAAGTGGGTGGGCGCCTCGTCGCGAATGGTGTTGGCCAGCATCGACGCGAAGCCGTAGATCGCGTTCGTCGGCTGGCCCGTCGCGGTCGTGAAGTTCTCCGCGGGCAGCGCGAAGAACGCACGGTAGGCCAGCGAGTGCCCGTCCATGAGCATCAGGCGCGGCCGGCTGCCGCCGGGGTTCTTGTCGGTCTGCTTCGATGCTGTCTCTGCCACGCCCCCGATCCTGCCACGCCCCACTGACAGTCGGTTCCCCCCGGGAGGTGCGGCCCCGGGAAGAGGGGCGCGGAGGGGGTTCGCGATACCGGTTCGCGGAGGGGGTTCATGGAGGACATGGATGGGGAGTGCGGGGGCCGGGCCCCCTGCCCCCGTTATCGGTCTCGCGTGCGAGGATCGGAGATGTACCTCACACGTGTACATGAATGGGGAGTGCGCGATGGCCACCAAGCCGCCCAAGGGTGATCCGGTTCAGGACGCGCCGCAGGTCGCCGAGCCGCAGCACGCGGCTGCCGGGCTGCCGGCCATCGGTCACACCCTGCGCATCGCACAGCAGCAGATGGGCGTGAAGCGGACCATGCTGACCCTGCTGAGCGTCAACCAGAAGGACGGCTTCGACTGCCCGGGGTGTGCCTGGCCGGAGCCGGACCACCGGCACAAGGCGGAGTTCTGTGAGAACGGCGCGAAGGCGGTGGCCGAGGAGGCGACCCTGCGCCGCGTCACCCCGGAGTTCTTCGCCGCGCACCCCGTCGCCGACCTCGCGAACAGGAGCGGTTACTGGCTGGGACAGCAGGGGCGGCTGACGCATCCCATGTTCCTCCCCGAGGGGGGCACGCACTACGAGCCCGTCACCTGGGAGCGCGCCTTCGACATCATCGGCGAGGAGATCACCGCCCTCGGCTCCCCCGACGAGGCCGTCTTCTACACCTCCGGCCGCACCAGCAACGAGGCCGCGTTCCTCTACCAGCTCTTCGCGCGCGAGCTCGGCACCAACAACCTGCCCGACTGCTCGAACATGTGCCACGAGTCGTCGGGGTCGGCGCTGAACGAGACCATCGGCATCGGCAAGGGCAGCGTCCTGCTGGAGGACCTCTACAAGGCCGACCTGATCATCGTCGCCGGTCAGAACCCGGGCACGAACCACCCGCGCATGCTCTCCGCCCTGGAGAAGGCCAAGGCCAACGGCGCGAAGATCATCAGCGTCAACCCGCTGCCCGAGGCGGGCCTGGAGCGGTTCAAGAACCCGCAGACCCCGCACGGCATGTTCAAGGGAGCCGCGCTCACCGACCTGTTCCTGCAGATCCGCATCGGCGGCGACCAGGCACTCTTCCGCCTCCTCAACAAGCTGATCCTCGAGACGGAGGGAGCGGTCGACGAGGAGTTCGTCCGCGACCACACCCACGGCTACGAGGAGTTCGTCGAGGCCGCCCGCGCCGCCGACTGGGACGAGACGCTCACCGCGACCGGCCTCACGCGCGCGGACATCGACAAGGCCATGGCGATGATCCTCGCCTCGCGGCGCACCATCGTCTGCTGGGCCATGGGCCTCACCCAGCACAAGCACTCCGTGCCGACCATCCGCGAGGTCGTCAACTTCCTTCTGCTGCGCGGAGACATCGGCCGCCCGGGCGCGGGCGTGTGCCCGGTGCGCGGTCACTCGAACGTGCAGGGCGACCGCACGATGGGCATCTTCGAGAGGCCGGCCCCGGCGTTCCTGGACGCCTTGGAGAAGGAGTTCGGCTTCGCGCCCCCGCGTGAGCACGGCTACGACGTCGTCCGGGCCATCCGCGCGCTGCGCGACGGCGAGGCCAAGGTCTTCTTCGCGATGGGCGGCAACTTCGTCTCCGCCACGCCCGACACGGACGTCACCGAGGCGGCCATGCGGCGCGCACGGCTCACCGTGCATGTGTCGACGAAGCTCAACCGCAGCCATGCCGTCACCGGTGCGCGTGCCCTGATCCTGCCGACGCTCGGCCGCACCGAGCGCGACCTCCAGGGCAGCGGCGAGCAGTTCGTGACGGTCGAGGACTCCATGAGCATGGTGCACGCCTCCCGGGGGCGCCTGGAGCCCGCGAGCACGCATCTGCTGTCGGAACCGGCGATCGTCTGCCGTCTGGCACGCCGCGTGCTGGGCGAGGGCAGCCTGACGCCCTGGGAGGAGTTCGAGAAGGACTACGGGACGATCCGGGACCGTATCGCCCGCGTGATCCCCGGCTTCGAGGACTTCAACGCGCGCGTGGCCCACCCCGGCGGCTTCACACTCCCCCACGCCCCGCGCGACGAGCGCCGCTTCCCGACGGCGACGGGCAAGGCCAACTTCACGGCGGCCCCGGTCGAGTACCCGACGGTGCCCGAGGGGCGGCTGCTGCTGCAGACCCTGCGCTCGCACGACCAGTACAACACCACGATCTACGGCCTCGACGACCGCTACCGAGGGATCAAGAACGGCCGCCGGGTCGTCATGATCAACCCCGAGGACGCAGCAAGGCTCGACATCGCCGACGGCTCGTACGTCGACCTCGTGAGTGAGTGGAAGGACGGGATCGAGCGGCGGGCGCCCGGCTTCCGGGTCGTGCACTATCCGACGGCCCGGGGCTGCGCGGCCGCGTACTACCCGGAGACCAACGTCCTGGTCCCGCTGGACGCCACCGCGGACACCAGCAACACCCCGGCCAGCAAGTCCGTCGTCGTACGTCTGGAACAATCGGGCACCGACTGAGCGTTTGCTCAGTCGACCCTCACCGACTGAGCACCACGAACGGAGCCGGACCCATGGGCGAGCAGCAGCATGTGAAGTTCCCGCAGGAGGTCATCGACGAGTACGCCGCGCTCGGCGTCGACCTGCCGGCCCTGTTCTCCGCCGGGCACCTCGGCACGCGCATGGGTGTCCAGATAGTGGAAGCGTCCGCCGAGCGGGTCGTCGGGACCATGCCGGTCGAGGGGAACACCCAGCCGTACGGACTGCTGCACGGCGGCGCCTCCGCGGTGCTCGCCGAGACGCTCGGGTCGGTGGGGTCGATGCTGCACGCCGGCAGCTCCAAGATCGCGGTCGGTGTCGACCTCAACTGCACCCACCACCGCGGCGCCCGCTCCGGCCTCGTCACCGGCGTGGCCACGCCGCTGCACCAGGGGCGCTCGACGGCGACGTACGAGATCGTGATCAGCGACGAGCAGGGTCGGCGCGTGTGCAGCGCGCGGCTGACCTGCATGCTGCGGGACGTGAACCCGAGCGACGAGGAGCGTCTCCGCGCGGCGAAGTGACGCCTGCGCCTCGCGGTGCGCGGCGAACGGACGCCGACGCCTTGACGACACTTCCGTGACAACCAACACCCTTACGTTTTCTTGCCGTTGAACCCGAGCGCCCGGCCGCATACCGTCGAGACATGACGACGGGAGGAGCGCGCCGGACGGTGGCCTTGCTCGGACTGGCGCTACTGACCGCCGGTCTGGCGGCCGGCTGCGGCGGCCGGTCGGGCGCTCGGGACGGAGCGGGCGAGACCCGGGCGAGCGCCAACTCGCCCTCCCCGTCGGCGACTCCGCCCGCGCGGCTGTGCACGCGCATCATCGGATACTGGTCCCGCCGGGCACTGACCGGCGACACCTACGGCGACTACCAGTCGATGGGCCTGTCCGACGGCCAGTACGAGATCCTCCGCAAGGTCGTGGACGCCGCCCGCGCGGAACGCCGGCACGCGGACGCGTCCGCGGCCGACCGGCTGATCGACCGCCGGGCGCGCGAGTTGTGCGAGGAGCGGTACCGAAACGGCGAGCCGACCGGAGGGCCATGGGGCTGACCGAGGCATTCCACATTTCCGCATTCGTGCCCCATACACGAAAAGGGCCGGAGAACACCGAGCACCTTTCCCGGCTGTAACTCTGCGTAATACAGCTGCAATACAGGCCCACGGATCTTCCCCACCGAGCCCCCTCCCCACAATCCCACAGAAGCCCTCAGGTAGCCTTCGGCAACAATCGAGGTAATCACCAAAACCCGTGAACACTCGTGAAGACGCTACGCGCGAACGCTGCGAGTTCTCACTATGTGGACAGGGCGAATCGGCCGGAAATCCACTCTTCCCCCCACCGAGTACCGCTCTGCATTACCCGATGTCATAACAAGAGCGTCACAGCCTTGGTCAGGGCCTCCTCCATGTTCCCCACACACGCTTAGAGTCACGGCCAGTCACCGCGCCATCGGATTCGAAGTCACTTCGACCCAGCGCTCGACTCGGCGCGTTCCGTGGGGGACCCGCCGTGCCAGGGAAAGGACCTGATTCGTGCGTCAACGTTCGATCATCGCCATAACCGCCGCACTCGCGGCGGGATCGCTGACACTCACGGCTTGTGGGTCGCGTGACGACGACGGCGGCAGCAGCAACGGCGACAAGACCACGGTTGTGATCGGTGTCGACGCCCCGCTGACCGGCGACCTGTCGGCCCTCGGCCTCGGCATCAAGAACTCCGCCGACCTGGCCGCCAAGACGGCCAACAAGCAGGAGTTCGTCAAGGGCGTCGAGTTCAAGATCGAGGCTCTCGACGACCAGGCGCAGCCGTCCGTCGGCCAGCAGAACGCCCAGAAGTTCATCAGCAACAAGGACGTCCTCGGCGTCGTCGGCCCGCTGAACTCCAGCGTGTCGCAGCAGATGCAGAAGCCGTTCAGCGACGCCGGCCTGACCCAGGTCTCCCCCGCCAACACGGGTACGGAGCTGACCCAGGGCGACGGCTGGAAGACCGGCGACTCGGTCCGCCAGTTCAAGACGTTCTTCCGCACCGCCACCACGGACGAGATCCAGGGCGCCTTCGCCGCCGACTACCTGTACAACCAGGCGAAGCTCAAGAAGGTCTACCTGATCGACGACCAGAAGACCTACGGCGCCGGCCTCGCCGCGTCCTTCAAGGCGAACTTCACCAAGTTCGGCGGCCAGATCGTCGGCAGCGACCACATCAACCCCGACGACCGTGACTTCAACGCCGTGGTCGCCAAGATCAAGAAGACCGGCGCCGAGGCCCTGTACTACGGCGGCGAGTACCCGGCGGCCGCCCCGCTGAGCCAGCAGCTCAAGGACAGCGGCCAGAGCATCCCGCTCATGGGCGGCGACGGCATCTACTCCGGCGAGTTCCCGAAGCTGAACAAGAAGGCCGAGGGCGACCTCGCCACGTCCGTGGGCGAGCCCGTCGAGAAGCTCGACTCCGCCCAGACGTTCATCAAGAACTACGAGGCGGCCGGCTACGAGGACGCCTACGAGGCCTACGGCGGCCTCACCTACGACGCCACCTGGGCCATCATCGAGGCCGTCAAGCTGGCGGTCGAGGGCAACGACGGCAAGGTCCCGTCCGACGGCCGCAAGGCGGTCCTGGACGCCATGGCGAAGGTCAAGTTCGACGGCGTCACCGGCGCCATCTCCTTCGACGAGTTCGGTGACACCACCAACCACACGATGACCGCGTACAAGGTCAAGAGCAACGCGTGGACGCCGGAGTTCAGCGGCGAACCCAAGCTGGGCTGAGCAGAGGACGAGTAAAGAAACCTCCCCCATCACACATTGATCCAGGCCGCGCGGGAGACGCCCACCAGCGCTCCCGCGCGGCGCCATATCCGAACCACTCCACGGAGGCCCTGCGGTGAACGAACTGCCGCAACAGCTGGCCAATGGACTCATCCTCGGCGCGATGTACGGACTCATCGCGATCGGCTACACGATGGTCTACGGCATCGTCCAGCTCATCAACTTCGCCCACGGCGAGATATTCATGGTCGGGGGCTTCGGCGCCCTGACCGTCTGGTTGGTACTCCCCGAAGGCTTCGCCCTCGGCGCCGCGATCCCCCTCATGATCCTCGCCGGCGTCATCGTCTCGGTCGCCGTCGCCACCGCGGCGGAACGCTTCGCCTACCGGCCACTGCGCACCGCGCCACGGCTGGCACCCCTCATCACCGCCATCGGCCTCTCCATCGTCCTCCAGCAGGCCGTGTGGATGTGGTACCCCGACGCGAAGAAGGACCAGCCCTTCCCGCAGTTCGAAGGCGGCCCCATCGACGTCCTGGGCGCCAACATCCAGCGCGGCGACCTCTTCGTCCTGATCGCCGCCCCGCTGTGCATGTTCGCCCTCGGCATCTTCGTCACCAAGACGCGCTCCGGCCGCGGTATGCAGGCCACCGCCCAGGACCCCGACACGGCCAAGCTGATGGGCATCAACACCGACCGCATCATCGTCATGGCGTTCGCCATCGGTGCCGCGTTCGCCGCCATCGCCGCGGTCGCCTACGGCCTCAAAAACGGCCAGGTCGGCTTCCGCATGGGCTTCCTGATGGGCCTCAAGGCCTTCACCGCCGCCGTGCTCGGCGGCATCGGCAACATCTACGGCGCCATGCTCGGCGGCATCGTCCTCGGCGTCGCCGAGTCCCTCGCCACCGGCTACGTCGGCGACATCCCCGGCATGGAACTCTTCGGCGGCGGCGCCTGGAAGGACGTATGGGCGTTCGCGCTGCTCATCCTCGTCCTCCTGTTCAGGCCACAGGGCCTGCTCGGCGAACGCGTCGCGGATCGGGCGTGATACCCATGACCACCGACACCCCCATGGACAAGACCACCGACACCACCAAGGTGTCCACCGCGGAAGCCACCCCGATCATCCCGCTGCCGCACGCCGCGGCCCGCGGGCTGACCGTCGCCGGCTCCGCCGTCGCCCTCATAGGCACCTTCCTCGCCTGGACCTGGACCGAGGAGTTCCCGGGCAACCTCACCGTCACCGGCTACCCCGGCGGCCTGCAGGTCCTCACCCTCGTCGGCTCCGTGCTGACCCTGCTGTTCGCCCTCTCCGGCTACGGCATCCGAGGCCTGCGCTGGCTCACCCCCGGCGGCAAGAACAGCCCCGTCCTGCTCGCCGCCCTCGGCGTGTTCGGCACCACGGGCTACTCCATCGGCGCGATCAGCCAGGAGCTCGGCGGCCTCGTCAACCTGGAGCCCGGCGCCTGGGTCTCCGGCATCGGCGCGCTCATCGCCGTGATCGGCGCCCTGGGCCTCCCGGTCGACCAGCCCTACGGCGCGGGCGACCCGACCCCCAACCTCTGGGGCCGGATCCGCCACTCACTCACCGCCCCCGAGCCCACCCGGGCCAAGGAACTGCCCTCCTGGGTGGAGATCCTGATCATCGCCGCGGGCTTCGGCGTCGGCCTGTACGTCTTCGCGTACGGCATCGGCACCGAATACTCCGAGCTGTTCATCGGCTTCCTGATCGTCACGGCCTTCGGCTTCACCGCCGTGACCCGCGCAGGCCTCCTCAAGCGGCTCTCGGCACTCACCGCCAAGCACCGCAACGTCGCCATGGCAGCGGCCTTCGTCGCCGCAATGTGCTTCCCGTTCACCCAGACCAACGACCAGTTCGCCCTCATCGGCGCGAACATCCTGATCTTCGCCACGGTCGCCCTGGGCCTCAACGTCGTCGTCGGCCTCGCCGGCCTCCTCGACCTCGGATACGTCGCCTTCCTCGGCGTCGGCGCCTACGCCGCCGCCCTGGTCTCCGGCTCCCCCCAGTCGAGCATCGGCGTCGAATTCCCGTTCTGGGCGGCCGTCCTCACCGGCGCCGCCGCCTCGCTGATCTTCGGCGTGGTGATCGGTGCCCCGACCCTGCGACTGCGCGGCGACTACCTCGCCATCGTGACGCTCGGCTTCGGTGAGATCTTCCGCATCACCATGAACAACCTGAACGGCAACAGCGGACCGGACGTCACCAACGGCTCCAACGGCATCCCCAACATCCCCGACCTGGAGATCTTCGGGTTCAACCTCGGACTGCCGCACGACGTCCTGGGCACGGAGCTCACCCGCTCCGGCAACTACTACCTGCTGATGCTGCTGTGCACGGCCATCGTCGTCCTGGTCTTCCGCCGCTCGGCGGAATCCCGCATCGGCCGCGCCTGGGTCGCCATCCGCGAGGACGAGACCGCCGCCACCGCGATGGGCATCAACGGCTTCCGCCTGAAGCTCCTCGCCTTCGCGCTCGGCGCCGCCCTCGCCGGCCTCGCCGGCACCGTCCAGGCGCACGTGTCCTACAGCGTCACGCCCGAGCAGTACCAGTTCGCCGGCTCCGTACCGCCGAACTCGGCCTTCCTGCTCGCCGCCGTCATCCTCGGCGGCATGGGCACCATCAGCGGCCCGCTGATCGGCGCCGCGCTGCTCTACCTGATCCCGGCCAAGCTCCAGTTCATGGCGGAGTACCAGTTGCTCCTCTTCGGCATCGCGCTGATGCTGCTGATGCGCTTCCGCCCCGAGGGCCTGGTCGCCGACCGCAGGAAGCAGCTCGAATTCCACGAGACCGGACAGCTCGACGTACCGGAGGACAAGCCATTGCCCGAAGGCGCGACCGGCGTCGCGAAGGCAGGGGCGTGACCGCCATGACCACCACCACGACAGCAGCCACCGCCACGACGGTGCTCGACGCGAGCGGAGTCACGATGCGCTTCGGCGGTCTGACCGCCGTACGCGACGTGAGCCTCACCGTGAACAGCGGCGAGATCGTCGGCCTCATCGGCCCCAACGGCGCCGGCAAGACGACCTTCTTCAACTGCCTCACCGGCCTGTACATCCCGACCGAGGGCAAGGTCGCCTACAAAGGCACCGTCCTGCCGCCCAAGCCGCACCTGGTCACCCAGGCCGGCATCGCCCGTACCTTCCAGAACATCCGGCTCTTCGCCAACATGACCGTTCTGGAAAACGTGCTGGTCGGACGGCACACCCGGACCAAGGAAGGCCTCTGGTCGGCCCTCCTGCGCCTGCCCGGCTTCAAGAAGGCCGAAGAGGAGTCACGGGCCCGGGCCATGGAACTCCTGGAGTTCACCGGCCTCGCCGCCAAGGCCGACCACCTCGCCCGCAACCTGCCCTACGGCGAGCAGCGCAAGCTGGAGATCGCCCGGGCACTCGCGAGCGAGCCCGGCCTGCTCCTCCTCGACGAACCGACCGCCGGTATGAACCCGCAGGAGACCCGGGCGGCCGAAGAGCTCATCTTCGCCATCCGGGACAAGGGCATCGCCGTCCTCGTCATCGAGCACGACATCCGGTTCATCATGAACCTCTGCGACCGGGTCGCCGTGCTGGTCCAGGGCGAGAAGATCGTCGAGGGCCCCGCCGAGGTCGTCCAGGCCGACGAACGCGTCATCGCCGCCTACCTGGGCACGCCCTTCGAGGGCGCACCGGGCGAGGCAGAGGTCGCCGAAGTCGAGGCTGCGGAGGCCGATGCGCAGAGCAGCACGGAAGGGGACGACAAGTGACCGCACTGCTCGAGGTCGAGGACCTCAGGGTCGCTTACGGCAAGATCGAGGCCGTCAAAGGCATCTCGTTCAAGGTGAACGCGGGCGAGGTCGTCACCCTCATCGGCACCAACGGCGCCGGGAAGACCACCACCCTGCGGACCCTGTCGGGCCTCCTCCAGCCGCTCTCCGGCGACATCCGGTTCGAGGGCAAGTCGCTGAAGAAGATCCCCGCCCACAAGGTCGTCGCGCTGGGGCTCGCCCACTCCCCCGAGGGGCGGCACATCTTCCCCCGCATGACGATCGAGGACAACCTCCGCCTCGGCGCGTTCCTGCGCACCGACAAGGAGGGCATCGAGAAGGACATCCAGCGCGCCTACGACCTCTTCCCCATCCTCGGAGAGCGCCGCAAGCAGGCCGCGGGCACCCTCTCCGGCGGTGAGCAGCAGATGCTCGCCATGGGCAGGGCGCTGATGTCCCGACCGAAACTGCTCATGCTCGACGAGCCCAGCATGGGCCTCTCCCCGATCATGATGCAGAAGATCATGGCGACCATCCAGGAGCTCAAGTCCCAGGGCACCACCATCCTGCTCATCGAGCAGAACGCCCAGGCCGCGCTCTCCCTGGCCGACCACGGCCACGTCATGGAGGTCGGCAAGATCGTCCTCTCCGGCTCCGGGCAGGACCTCCTGCACGACGAGTCGGTACGGAAGGCGTACCTGGGCGAGGACTGACCGCCCACATGAGTGAGGCCCGTGCCCCCCGGTAAGGGGCACGGGCCTCAGTCGTCCGCTTGCTCAAGTACGTCAGCCCTTGGCGGCCTTCTTCTCCTCGGCGTCCTGGATGACGGCCTCGGCGACCTGCTGCATGGACATCCGGCGGTCCATCGACGTCTTCTGGATCCAGCGGAACGCAGCCGGCTCCGTCAGCCCGTACTGAGTCTGAAGAATCGACTTGGCCCGGTCGACCAGCTTGCGCGTCTCCAGCCGGAGGGTGAGGTCGGCGACCTCCTTCTCCAACTCCTTCAACTCCGTGAACCGCGAGACGGCCATCTCGATCGCCGGCACGACGTCGCTCTTGCTGAACGGCTTGACCAGGTACGCCATGGCCCCGGCGTCCCGAGCCCGCTCGACGAGATCGCGCTGCGAGAACGCCGTCAGCATCAGCACGGGCGCGATGCTCTCCTCGGCGATCTTCTCGGCCGCCGAAATACCGTCCAGCTTCGGCATCTTGACGTCGAGGATGACAAGGTCGGGCCGGTGCTCGCGGGCGAGCTCGACGGCCTGCTCACCATCACCGGCCTCACCGACGACGGTGTACCCCTCTTCTTCGAGCATCTCTTTGAGATCGAGCCGGATCAGCGCCTCGTCCTCGGCAATGACGACACGGGTCGTCAGCGGAGGCACGTGCGACTTGTCGTCGTCGGGCGCGTCTACGGGCTGGGGCGACTCGGGGGCGGTCACGGGGGCTCCTCGTTCAGGGGCAGGGGTGCTGCTCCCAAGAGCCTACCTAGCTACGGTATGGTGGACGGGCAGCGGGTCGAGGTAAACCTTCGATTCACGGGCCCCGGTAGCCCAATTGGCAGCAGGCAATGGATTCAAAACCCATACAGTGTCGGTTCGAGTCCGACCCGGGGCACTTTTCCTTCGATTCCAAGGTCACCACACACAAGCGGATGTCCACGTTCTCGTGAACATCCGCTTTTTGCTGCGCGCCGTCGCGATCACTCTCACAGAGTGGCCACATGTACGACGTCAGCACTCGCAAGCGGGCACTCACGCTCGTCTCCCAGGGCCGCAGCCTGAATTCAGTGAGCCGAGAGACGTGTATTTCACGTGCCGCAATCCGCTCCTGGCAGCACCGCCTTGAACCCCTGCCCCGCATGGCGGTTCCGGACCCTGGGCCACCCGCTGACAATTGCGCGTACGCCTACCTGTTAGGCCTCTACCTGGGCGACGGCTGCATCAGTGCGCATACCCGCGGCACCGGCTTCTACCTCCGAATCGCGTGCGCCGATGCATGGCCGGGCCTGCTCCGACAGTGCCACGAGGCCATCACGAAGGTCCGTCCCGGTATCGGCGTCTACGCCCTTCAGAAGCAGGGATACGCGATGGTGACCAGCTACTCCCGGCATTGGCCCGCCCTCTTCCCCCAGCACGGCCCCGGCAGGAAGCACGAGCGCGCCATCACCCTCGAACCCTGGCAGCAGGAGATCGTCGATGCGCACCCTTGGGAGTTCATCCGAGGCCTCATCCACTCCGACGGCTGCCGTATCACGAACTGGACGACCCGCCTCGTCGCGGGTGAGCAGAAGCGCTACGAGTATCCGCGCTACTTCTTCACCAACCTGTCGGGCGACATCATCCGACTCTTCACCGCGACACTGGGCGCCGTAGGGGTCCAGTGGAAACAAGCGAACGACCGCAACATCTCCATCGCCCGCAAAGCCTCCGTAGCCCTCATGGACGCCCACGTAGGCCCCAAGCACTGACCCCACACAGCAAAAGGGCCCCTCCTCAAAGCTGAAGAGGGGCCTTCCGCCGACTACTTCGGACTGTCGTCCTCCCCGATGTGATGCACCCGCACCAGGTTCGTCGAGCCCGACACCCCGGGAGGCGAGCCCGCCGTGATGACCACCGTGTCGCCCTTCTGGCAGCGGCCGTACTTCAGCAACAGCTCATCCACCTGGTCGACCATCGCATCCGTCGACTCCACGTGCGGGCCGAGGAACGTCTCCACCCCCCACGTCAGATTCAGCTGCGAACGCGTCGCCGGCTCCGGCGTGAACGCCAGCAGTGGGATCGGGGAGCGGTAGCGGGACAGGCGGCGGGCGGTGTCGCCGGACTGGGTGAAGGCGACCAGGAACTTGGCGCCGAGGAAGTCGCCGATCTCGGCTGCCGCGCGGGCCACCGCGCCTGCCTGGGTGCGGGGCTTGTTGCGTTCCGTCAGGGGCGGGAGGCCCTTGGCGAGGATGTCCTCCTCGGCCGCCTCGACGATCTTCGCCATCGTCCGGACCGTCGCGATGGGGTACTTGCCGACACTGGTCTCGCCGGACAGCATCACGGCGTCGGTGCCGTCGATGACGGCGTTCGCCACGTCGCTGGCTTCGGCGCGGGTGGGCCGCGAGTTGTCGATCATGGAGTCGAGCATCTGGGTGGCGACGATCACCGGCTTGGCGTTGCGCTTGGCCAGCTTGATGGCGCGCTTCTGGACGATCGGGACCTGCTCCAGTGGCATCTCCACGCCCAGGTCGCCGCGGGCGACCATGATGCCGTCGAAGGCGGCGACGATGTCGTCGATCGCATCGACGGCCTGCGGCTTCTCCACCTTGGCGATCACCGGGAGGCGGCGGCCCTCCTCGTCCATGATGCGGTGGACGTCCTCGATGTCGCGGCCGGAGCGTACGAAGGACAGTGCGATGACGTCGAAACCCGCGCTCAGGGCCCAGCGCAGGTCGGCCTCGTCCTTCTCCGAGAGAGCGGGGACGGACACCGCGACGCCCGGGAGGTTGAGTCCTTTGTTGTCGGAGACCATGCCGCCTTCGACGACCGTCGTGTGGACGCGCGGGCCGTCGACGGAGGTGACCTCCAGGCACACCTTGCCGTCGTCGACGAGGATGCGCTCACCGGGGGTGACGTCGTCGGCGAGGCCGGAGTACGTGGTCCCGCACTGCTGGCGGTCGCCCTCCGCGCCCTCCTCCACGGTGATGGTGAAGGTGTCACCGCGTTCAAGGAGTACGGGTCCTTCGGTGAAGCGGCCGAGGCGGATCTTCGGGCCTTGAAGGTCGGCGAGCACGCCGACGCTGCGGCCGGTCTCGTCGGAGGCCTTCCGCACGCGCTGGTAGCGCTCCTCGTGATCGGCGTAGCTGCCGTGGCTGAGGTTGAATCGGGCGACGTCCATTCCGGCGTCGACCAGTGCCTTTATCTGGTCGTACGAGTCGGTGGCGGGGCCCAGGGTGCAGACGATTTTTGCTCGGCGCATGTTTCGACTCTATGACTTACCGGCGGGTAGAGAATTGGTCCGGCATGACTACTCAACAACCTTTGCGTGAAGGGCTATTGACAAGTGTTGAATTGGGCGGCGGGGCGCTCCGATGAGCGTTCGAATCGCCCCGCCGGGGTTATTCATAGGGTCGGGGTTGTTCACAGGTCGGGGTCGCTCACAGTTGCGGCGGCGTCATGGTGAATCGCGCGTTCACTTGGGCGTAGACCTGCTGCCGCTCGGGTTCGAGATCGAGGGGGGCCGCCGCGGTGTCCTCCGCGGCGCCGTAGGCCATGGAGCGCATACGGCCGCCGCGGGTCTGCGGATAGGGGGCGTTCTCCGCGCCGATGTCGGCGAGTTCCACCAGCGCGTCCAGTGAGCTCCCCAGCGCTTCCGCGTACTCCCGCGCGCGCTGCACCGCTTCCCGTACCGCCTGCTGCCTCGCCTCCCGGTGGGCCGGCGAGTCGGGTCGCAGGGCCCACCAGGGGCCGTCCACCCGGGTCAGCTCCAAGTCGGCCAGCCGCGTGGTGAGTTCGCCGAGCGCTGTGAAGTCGGTCAGTACGGCGGTGATGTGGACGCGGCCGTGGTAGGCGTGGACGCGTTCGCCGCGGCCCTTGTCCTTGAGCTCGGGGCTGATGGAGAAGGCGCCGGTCTCCAGTCGCTCGACCGCGTCGCCGTAGGTCTTGATGAGGTCGAGGACGGAGGTGTTGCGGCGGGTGAGGTCGTCGAGGGCGGCACGCCGGTCCTTGCCGCGGGAGGCGACCGTGACGCCGATCCGGGCGATCTCCGGGTCGACCTCCAGGTGGGCCTCGCCGCGGACGGCGATGCGGGGGGCGTCGGGGGTGCCGTAGGGGACGGCGGGCTGCGGGTCGTCCGATGAAGGGCTGGTCATACGCCCCACTCTGTCACCGCTTGGCGTGTTAGGGGCCCGGGAGTTCACAGCTTCGGTCATCAGATCGAAACCTGCGGGGTCTGTTGCCGCTCGCCATGCCCAGGTCAGAATCTACGCGCGTCAGAATCTGCGGACGGTCTGTGGACGGGCAGAATCTACGCGCGTTGTTGACCTTCCCCCCAGGAGAAGCACTCATGCCGTTGGACCGCCGGAAGTTCCTGAAGAAGTCCGCCGTGACCGGAGCGGGGGTGGCATTGGCCTCTGCGGCGGCCGCCCCGGCGGCCCAGGCCGCGGAGACGGCGAAGGGCTCCCGGCCGGCGAAGCGCTACGCGCTGACCGTGATGGGCACCACCGACCTGCACGGCAACATCTTCAACTGGGACTACTTCAAGGACGCCGAGTACGCGGACGCCAAGGGCAACGCGAAGGGTCTGGCGCGCGTCTCGACGCTGGTGGACCAGGTCCGCGCGGAGAAGGGCCGCCGCAACACGCTGCTCATCGACGCGGGCGACACGATCCAGGGCACCCCGCTGACGTACTACTACGCGAAGGTCGACCCGATCACCGCCAAGGGTGGTCCGATCCACCCGATGGCGGCGGCGATGAACGCGATCGGGTACGACGCGGTGGCCCTCGGCAACCACGAGTTCAACTACGGCATCGAGACGCTGCGCAAGTTCGAGGAGCAGTGCGACTTCCCGCTGCTGGGTGCGAACGCGCTGGACGCGAAGACGCTGAAGCCCGCCTTCCCGCCGTACTTCATCAAGAAGTTCTGCGTGCCGGGCGCCCCGCCGGTGAAGGTCGCGGTGCTCGGTCTGACCAACCCGGGTATCGCGATCTGGGACAAGGCGTACGTCGAGGGCAAGATGGTGTTCCCGGGTCTGGAGGAGCAGGCCGCGAAGTGGGTGCCGAAGCTGCGCTCGATGGGTGCGGACGTCGTCATCGTGTCGGCGCACTCCGGTTCGTCGGGCACGTCGTCGTACGGTGACCAGCTGCCGTACATCGAGAACTCGGCGGCGCTGGTGGCCCAGCAGGTGCCGGGCATCGACGCGATCCTCGTCGGGCACGCGCACACGGAGATCGCGGAGCTGCTGGTCACGAACGAGAAGACGGGCAAGACGGTCGTGCTGTCGGAGCCGCTGTGCTACGCGCAGCGACTGACGCTGTTCGACTTCGAGCTGGTCTTCGCGAAGGGCCGCTGGACGGTCGAGTCGGTGAAGGCGACGGTGCGTGACTCGAAGACGGTCGCCGACGACCAGAAGATCACCAAGCTGCTCAAGGACGACCACGACATCGTCGTGGAGTACGTCAACCAGGTCGTCGGTACCGCGACCGAGAAGCTGACGACCGTCGAGGCCCGCTACAAGGACGCCCCGATCATCGACCTGATCACCAAGGTCCAGGAGGACGTGGCCAGGGCGGCGCTGGCGGGCACGGAGTACGCCTCGCTGCCCGTCATCTCCCAGGCCTCCCCCTTCTCCCGGACCTCGGAGATCCCGGCCGGCAACGTGACGATCCGGGATCTGTCGAGCCTGTACGTGTACGACAACACGCTGGTCGCGAAGCTGATGACGGGCGCGCAGCTCAAGGCGTACCTGGAGTACTCGGCGGAGTACTTCGTGCAGACCGCCGCCGACGCGGCCGTCGACGTGGAGAAGCTGACCAACGCGAACAACCGCCCGGACTACAACTACGACTACGTGTCGGGGCTGTCGTACGAGATCGACATCACCCAGGCGGCCGGTTCGCGGATCAAGAACCTGTCCTACAACGGTGCCGCGCTGGACGACGCCCAGAAGTTCGTGTTCGCGGTGAACAACTACCGGGCCAACGGCGGCGGCGCGTTCCCGCATGTCGCGTCGGCTCAGGAGCTGTGGGCGGAGTCGACGGAGATCCGCACCCGGATCGCGGAGTGGGTGACCGCGAAGGGTGTGCTGGACCCGAAGGACTTCGCGTCGGTTGGCTGGAAGCTCACGCGGAACGGAACGCCGGTGTTCTAGACCCGGAGTTGGTCTTCTGGGGAGCCTCAGATCCCGTCCATGAGCGGTGTCAGCGCCTTCGGCTGACGGGCGCGGGGGATCTGGGGCTCCTGCTGTTGCAGGCCGAAGGTGGTGAAGGCCGTACGGGTGGGGAGGGGGTAGGTCTCCTTGCCGGTGACGGCGTTGAGGATGCCCGCGCTGCGCCAGGCCGCGAGGCCGAGGTCGGGGGTGCCGATGCCGTGGGTGTGGCGTTCGGCGTTCTGGACGTAGACGTTGCAGCCGGAGCCGGTGACGTGCGGGTCCATGACCAGGCGATGCTGGTCGTCGATGCGGGGGCGTTCCTGGCTGTCGCGGCGCAGGTAGGGGTCGAGGCCGGCCAGGAGGCAGTCGAAGGGGCGTTCGCGGTAGCCGGTGGCCAGGACGACCGCGTCGGTGGTCAGGCGTGAGCGGGTGTTCTGGTGGACGTGCTCCAGGTGGAGTTCGACCTTGGTGGTGGCGACACGGCCGCCGGTGCGGACCCGGACGCCGGGGGTGAGGACGACCTCGGGCCAGCCGCCGTGCAGGGTGCGGCGGTAGAGCTCGTCATGGATCGCGGCGAGTGTGTCGGCGTCGATGCCCTTGTGGAGCTGCCACTGTGAGGCGACGAGCTTGTCGCGGACCGGTTCGGCGAGGGCGTGGAAGTAGCGGGTGTAGTCGGGGGTGAAGTGCTCCAGGCCGAGCTTGGAGTACTCCATGGGCGCGAAGGCGGCCGTACGGCCGAGCCAGTGCAGCCCCTCGCGCCCCGCGGGACGGCGCCTCAGCAGGTCCAGGAAGACCTCGGCGCCGGACTGTCCCGACCCGATGACGGTGACGTGCTCGGCGGCGAGCAGGGTGTCGCGGTGGTTCATGTAGTCGGCGGCGTGGATGACGGGGACGGCCGGCGCCTCGACGAGGGGCCTGAGCGGGTCGGGGACGTACGGCTCGGTGCCGATGCCCAGGACGATGTTCCTGGCGTACGTGCGGCCGAGTGCCTCGGCCTCCCCGTCCGGGCCGAGCTGGGTGAAGTCGACCTCGAAGACATCGCGTTCGGGATTGAAGCGGACGGCGTCGACCTGGTGGCCGAAGCTCAGTCCGGGGAGGTTCTCGCAGACCCAGCGGCAGTAGGCGTCGTACTCGGCCCGCTGGATGTGGAAGCGCTCGGCGAAGTAGAAGGGGAAGAGCCGGTCGCGGGCCTTGAGGTAGTTCAGGAAGGACCAGGGGCTGGCGGGGTCTACGAGCGTCACCAGATCGGCGAGAAACGGCACTTGGATGCGCGCACCGTCGATGAGCAGACCGGGGTGCCAGGAGAAGGCGGTGCGCCGCTCGTAGAAGACGGCGTCGAGCTCGGCGAGGGGGTGGGCGAGCGCGGCGAGGGAGAGGTTGAAGGGGCCGATGCCGATGCCGACGAGGTCGCGGGGGGTGTCGGGGTCGGGCTCGGGGTCGGGGCCTGGCTGAGGGGTCGGGTGAGGGCCGGAGTGCAATCTCGGGTCAGGGTTCGTGCGGGGGCCGGTATGAGGGCTGGTGTGGCTGTCCTCGTGGCTGGTGTGGCCGCCCGGGTGAGGGCCGCCGTGGGGGCCGGAGTCACTGAGGGCGGCGTGGGAGCCCGCGTGACCGGGGGCGGCCAGGAGGTCGGCGTGCCCGGGGGCGGTGTGGGGGTTCGGCTGGGGGGTCATCCGGGGGTGTTTCCTTCCACCAGTTTCAGGAGGGCGGCCAGGTCGTCGGGGCGCGTGTGGGGGTTGAGGTGCGTGGCCTTGAGCCACAGGCGCCCCTCTATCCGGGCCCGGCCGAGGACGGCGCGGCCGTCGGTGAGGAGCCTTCGGCGTACGGCGGCGACGGCGTCGTCGTCGGCGTGTGCGGGCCGGAACAGGACCGTGCTGATGGTGGGCAGGGCGTAGAGCTCGAACCCGGGGTGGTCGTGGACGAGGGCGGCGAACGCGCGGGCGCGGTCGCAGACCTGGTCGACGAGTCGGCCGAGGCCGGTGCGGCCGAGGGCCTTCAGGGTGACGGCGATCTTGAGGACGTCGGGCCGGCGGCTGGTGCGCAGGGAGCGTCCGAGCAGGTCGGGCAGGCCCGCTTCGGTGTCGTCCTCGGCGTTGAGGTAGTCGGCGCGGTGGTGGAGCACGGTGAGGTCGCGCGGGTTCCGGACGGCGAGGAGACCTGCGGCGACCGGCTGCCAGCCGAGCTTGTGCAGGTCGAGGGTGACGGAGTCGGCGGCGTCGAGACCGGTGAGCCGGTCGCGGTACATGTCGCTGAAGAGGAGGGCTCCGCCGTAGGCGGCGTCGACGTGCAGCCGGGCGCCGTGGGCCGCGCACAGGGCGGCGATCTCCGGGAGGGGGTCGATGAGCCCGGCGTCGGTGGTGCCGGCGGTGGCGGCGACCACGAAGGAGCCGCGCGGACCCGGCAGTTGGGTCATCGCCGCGTCGAGGGCGGCGGGGTCGAGGGTCCCGGCCGGGGCGGGTACGACGATGGGTTCGGGCAGCCCCAGCAGCCAGGCGGCGCGGGGCAGCGAGTGATGGGCGTTCGCCCCGTGCACGAGCCGGACTCCGGTGCCGTGCGCCTCCCGGGCGAGGAGAAGCGCGAGTTGGTTGGATTCGGTGCCGCCGGTGGTGATCAGGGCGGAGGGGGCGTGCCGGGGTGGGGCGGCTCGGGAGGCGGCGGCTCCGAAGACCTCCGCCGCCAGCGCCCCCGTCACCAATCCCTCCAACTCCGATGCCCCGGGCGCCTGGTCCCACGAGTCCAGCGAGGGGTTGAGGGCGGAGGCGGCGAGGTCGGCGGCGGTGGCGAGGGCGAGGGGCGGGCAGTGGAGGTGGGCGGCGCAGAAGGGGTCCGAGGGGTCGGCGGCGGCCTCCGCGAGCGCCCGGACGACGTCGTGGAGGGCATTCGGGTCGCCCGTCTGCGGCAGTACGTCCCCGATCGCGGCCCGCACGCGCGCGGCGACGGCGTCCGGGCCGCCCGAGGGCAGTGGCCCCCCGCGCGCGCGGGCGCCCTCGCTCAGCGCGTCGAGCACGGTGTCGAGCAACGGCCGTAGGGCGTCGGGGCCTTCAGGGCCTGACGCGAGCGACGACGGCGTGCTCATCGTGACCTCCCGGGCGCTGGGCAAGAGGGGATCCCAGCTTGTACCCGGATGCGTGGTCACGCCCGAAAAGCCCAACGATCGGAACCCGAAAGGGGGTACTTGCGCGCGGAGGAAGCGTGTCGGGTGGCGTACCGACGGTTGCGGAGTAGAGGGGCCTCCGCCATCGGAAGCAGCGCCCCCCTACGTAGTACGCACCTGCCGTCTACGTCGCACGGACCAGCCCCCTACGTCGTACGGGCCCCGCCCCCTACGTCGTACAGGCCCGCCCTCTACGTCGTACGGGCCCGCCCCCTACCCCTCCCGCACCCGCAACGCCCGTGCCAGGTCGTCGAGTTGGTCGGCCAGCCTGCGTCGTAGCGCCGGGATCGGCTCGCCGTCGCGCAGGCACTCCTCGCCCAGTCGCAGGGCGTCGGCGTCGACGGCGTACGCGGGGAAGGCGTAGCGGCCGGCGGAGTCGGCGATGGCGGGGCCGCGGCGGGCGGCGAGGGCTACCGCGTCCTTGTAGTAGCGGGGGACGTAACTCCGTAGGAGGTCGGCCTGTTCGGGCTGCCAGAAGCCCTGGGCGGTGGCGGTGAAGAGGTAGTTGGACAGATCGGTGCCGGCGTCGGTGGCGAACATGGCGTCCCAGGCCCTCGCCTTGGCCTCCTCGTCGGGCAGGGCGGCCCGGCAGCGGGCGGCGCCCTCCTGGCCGGTGGCGCTCGGGTCGCGCTCCAGCTCGGCGGCGATGGCGGCCTCGTCGACGGCGCCGAGGACGGCCAGGCGGCCCAGGACGCGCCAGCGCAACTCGGGGTCGAGTTCGGGTCCGCCCGGCACGGTGCCGTCGGCGAGCCAGGCGGCGATCGTGTCGGGGTGGGCGGCGACGTCGATGAAGTGCCGTACGGCGATCAGCCGCAGACCGGGGTTGTCGCCGTCCTCGGTGCGCCGGATGAGGTCGCGGCACAGCGCGGAGAGCGTGGCCAGGCCGGCGGGGCGCTCCTCGGGTGTGAGGTAGCGGTCGGCGACCTGGGCGGCGGCGAAGGCGAGGACGCCCTGGACGACGGCGAGTTCGGTCTCGTGCGGCAGGTGGGCGCGGGCGGCCTCCAGGTAGGCGGTGGCGGCCAGTTCGCCGTCGCGGACGGCGTCGCGCAGGGCGTTCCAGACGACCGCGCGGGTGAGCGGTTCGGGCAGGCCGGCGAGGCGCCCCCGGAGGGTCTCGAAGGACTCGGGGTCGAAGCGGACCTTGGCGTAGGTCAGGTCGCCGTCGTTGAGCAGCAGCAGGGCCGGGCGCTTGCCGATGGGCTGCGGGTCCGGGTGCGGGATGTCGAGGTCGAGGCGTTCGCGCAGGACCAGGTGGCCCTCGTTGTCGCCGAGGTCGAGGTCGTACAGGCCGACGGCGATGCGGTGCGGGCGGCTGCCGGCGCGGTCGACGGTGAGGCTGTACGTGCCGTTCTCGCCGGGGGCGACGGCCGGGGTGAGGGTGTCGACGCCGGTGGTGCGCAGCCAGGCGTCGGCCCAGGCGTGGACGTCGCGTTCGGTGGCGGCGGCGAGGGAGTCGATGAAGTCGGCGAGGGTGGCGTTGGCGAACTTGTGCCGGGCGAAGTGGATGTTGATGCCGGCGAGGAAGTCCTTCTCGCCGAGCCAGGCGACCAGTTGGCGCAGCGCGGAGGCGCCCTTGGCGTAGGAGATGCCGTCGAAGTTGAGCTGGGCCTCGGCCGTGTCGTTGACGGACTCGGGGGCGACGGGGTGGGTGGAGGGGCGCTGGTCGGCGTCGTAGCCCCAGGCCTTGCGGGCGACGCCGAAGTCGGTCCAGATGTCGGTGAAGCGGGTGGCCTCGGCGCAGGTCTGGTAGCCCATGTACTCGGCGAAGGACTCGTTCAGCCAGATGTCGTCCCACCAGCGCAGGGTGACGAGGTCGCCGAACCACATGTGGGCCATCTCGTGCGCGATGACCATGGCGCGGGTCTGGCGCTCGGTGTCGGTGACGGCGGAGCGGTAGACGAACTCGTCGCGGAAGGTGACGAGTCCGGGGTTCTCCATGGCGCCGGCGTTGAACTCGGGGACGAACGCCTGGTCGTAGGAGTCGAAGGGGTAGGGCTCCTCGAACTTCTCGTGGTAGCGGTCGAAGCAGGCCCGGGTGACGTCGAGGAGTTCGTCGGCGTCGGCGTCCAGGAACGGGGCGAGGGAGCGGCGGCAGTGCAGGGCGAAGGGCAGGCCGCGGTGTTCGGTGCGGATCGAGTGGTAGGGGCCGGCGGCGATCGCGGCGAGGTAGGTGGAGATCGGCGGGGTGTCGGCGATCGTCCAGCGGCCCGCGCCCTCCTGGGTGGCGATGCCGTTACCGAGGACGGTCCACTCGGCGGGTGCGGTGACGGTGAAGGAGAAGACGGCCTTGAGATCGGGCTGGTCGAAGGCGGCGAAGACGCGCTGGGCGTCGTCCATGCACAACTGCGTGTAGAGGTACGTCTCGCCGTCGACGGGGTCGGTGAAGCGGTGCATGCCCTCGCCGGTGCGGGAGTAGCGCATGGCCGCGTCGACGCGCAGTTCGTGCTCGCCGGCGGTGAGGTTCTTCAGGGGCAGCCGGTTCTCGTCCAGGGTCTCCGGGTCCAGGGGGTGTCCGTCGAGGGTGACGGAGCGCAGTTCGGCCGGCTTGATCTCGACGAAGGTGTCCGTGTCCGCTTGGTCCGCGCGCGTGGTGAACCGGATGACCGTGCGGGAGTCGAAGGTCTCGTCCCCGGTGTTCAGGTCGAGTTCGATCGCGTAGCGGTGGACGTCGAGGAGCTGGGCACGGGTCTGCGCTTCGTCGCGCGTCAGTACGGACATGAACGACATGCTGCCTGATGCCGCTGACAAGGCACAGGGGTGGATCGGTAAGGGCGTTATGTCCGGTCCGTGGTGGGGATCAGTTCCAGTCCGTGGTCGGTGTCGTCGCCGGGCTGTCGCGCTGCGGCGGGACGCGGGTGTCGCGGTGCGGCAGGGCGGGGCGCGGTCCGGGTTCCCGGGCCCCGGGGTCGTCCTTGACGAGGGCGCGTAACTCGCGGACCTCCTGTTCCAGCGCGCGATGGCGCTGGTAGGAGTCGTACAGATAGCGGACCTTGGTGCGCAGCGTCCACGGGTCGACGGGCTTCAGGACCAGGTCGGCGACGCGGAGCCGGAAGGCGGCGGACATCAGCTCCTGGTCCGCGCCGAAGCCCGTGAGCAGGACGACCGGTATGTGCTGGGTCTGTTCCACCCGTCGCATGTAGCGCACCACGTCCAGGCCGCTGACGCCGGGCATCCGGACGTCCAGGAGCAGCAGGCCGACCTGGCCGCGGAGCACCTGCTTGAGGGCTTCGTCACCGCTGGTGGCGCGGGCGAGCCGGTAGCCCAGCGGGGCCAGGGCGCTCTCCAGCGCGTACAGCGTTTCCTCGTGGTCGTCGACGATGAGGATCTTGGCATCCGACGGCATGGCCCGACGTCCCTCCCACGTGGACAGCCAGGGTATGTCCGGAGCGCTGACGGGGAGTGCCTGTCAGCTGACATGCGGTGCACAGCGCAGCATGCCCGGCACGGGCCGCCGTGTCACTCCCCCGGGAGGGCCTGTCCGGCTCCCGCCGTCACTTTCGCGTCGCCCGCGCGCGCGGGGCGGGCGCGACCGCGCGACCGGGCCCGGGGTCACTTCGCCGTGGGCGCGGCGCCGTTGATCGTGTCCTCGGCGATGCTCTCGTGGTGCCTGATCACTTCGGCGATGATGAAGTTCAGGAACTTCTCGGCGAACGCGGGGTCGAGCTTGGCGTTCTCGGCGAGGGTGCGCAGCCGGGCGATCTGCCGCGCCTCGCGGGCGGGGTCGGCCGGCGGAAGCTGGTGCTTGGCCTTGAGGTGGCCCACCTGCTGGGTGCACTTGAAGCGCTCGGCGAGCATGTGGACGACGGCGGCGTCGATGTTGTCGATGCTCTCGCGCAGCCGGGCGAGCTCCTCACGGACGGTGGGGTCGACGTCGCCGGTAGACGGGTTGCTGGTGGTCATGGGGGTTCAGCCTACGGGGCCCTTTCACGTGGTCGTTCGTTCGATCACGGGTGGGTCGTCGGGGTCGGGCACCTGGTTGCTCCAGCCGCCGGGGACGGTGCGGCCCTGCTGGGCGCGGAAGCGGACGGGGGCCATGCCGACGCGGCGGGTGAACAGGCGGGAGAAGTAGGCGGGGTCGTCGTAGCCGACGCGGCGGGCGACTGCGGCGACGGGCAGCTCGGTGGCGGCGAGGAGTTCCTTGGCGCGGCCCAGGCGGATGCCGAGCAGATAGTCCTTGGGGCTGCAGCCGGCGCCGCGCCGCACGGCGGTGCGCAGTTCGGCGAGGGTCGTGCCGTGCCGGGCGGCGTGGTCGGCGACGGTCAGCGGCAGGCAGGCGTCGCGGGCGAGGGCCTTGAGGACCGCCTCGCCGTCGGGCGCGAGATCGGCGCGGGCGCGGCGCAGGGCGACGAGGAGTTCGTGGACCGCGGCGCCGGTCTCCACCTCCAGGAGCGGGTTGTCGCGGCGGGCGGCGCGGGCGATGCGGCCGATGACGGCGCGGGGGCCGGCGGCGTCGGACAGGGGCACGACGGGGCGGTCGGGCTCGATGTAGCCGAGTTCGGTGTACGTCGCGGTGGCGGGCCCGGCGAAGTCGACGAAGCCCTCGTCCCAGCCGGTGCCGGGGTCGGGCGCGTAGTGGTGCGGGACGCCGGGGGTCAGCCACAGCAGCGCGGGCGCGGTGACGGTCGTACGGCGGCCGTCGGGGCTCTCGTACCAGCCGCCGCCCGCGTTGATCACGACGGCCACGTGGTGGTCGAGGGTGCGCGGGCCGACGGTGGGCAGGGGGCCGTACTGGAGGCCGACGCCGAGGCAGACGAGGCCGAGCCGGTGGTGGGCGGGTCCGGGCGTGAAGAACCGCATCCAGGTGTGGTACATGCGCGCACCTCCCCTCTCCTCGGTCCCCTCGGTCCCCTCGGTCCAAGCAGCGCCGATCTTTGTCCATGGACCCTGACCTGCGCCAGAGGTGAGGGTGGGGCCATGAGTGAGTTCACGGTGGGGGACACGGATTTCCTGCTGGACGGGCGGCCGGTGCGGCTGCTGTCCGGCGCGCTGCACTACTTCCGGGTGCACGAGGCGCAGTGGGGGCACCGGCTGGCGATGCTGCGGGCGATGGGCCTCAACTGCGTGGAGACGTATGTGCCGTGGAACCTCCACGAGCCGGCGCCGGGCCGCGGCCGGGACGTGGGGGCGCTCGGCCGGTTCCTGGACGCGGCCCGGGAGGCGGGGCTGTGGGCGATCGTGCGGCCGGGGCCGTACATCTGCGCCGAATGGGAGAACGGCGGGCTGCCGTACTGGCTGACGGCCGAGGTGGGCGCACGCGCGCGTACCCGTGACGAGCGCTATATGGCACACGTGGCGAGCTGGTTCGGACGCCTCCTGCCCGAGATCGTGCACCGGCAGATCGACCGCGGCGGGCCGGTGATCATGGTGCAGGTCGAGAACGAGTACGGCAGCTACGGCTCGGACGCGGAGTACCTGCGCCGCCTGGCCGACCTGCTGCGGGAGCACGGCGTCACGGTCCCGCTGTTCACCTCGGACGGCCCCGAGGACCACATGCTCACCGGCGGCTCGGTCCCCGGTGTCCTGGCCACCGTCAACTTCGGCTCGCACGCGCGCGTGGCCTTCGAGACGCTGCGCCGGCACCGTCCCGAAGGCCCGCTGATGTGCATGGAGTTCTGGTGCGGCTGGTTCGACCACTGGGGCGGCGAGCACGTCGTACGGGATCCCGGGGACGCGGCGGCGGCCCTGCGGGAGATCCTGGAGTGCGGGGCCTCGGTGAACCTGTACATGGCGCACGGCGGCACGAACTTCGCGGGCTGGGCGGGCGCCAACCGGGGCGGCGGCGCGCTGCACGACGGCCCGCTGGAGCCCGACGTGACGTCGTACGACTACGACGCCCCCGTCGACGAGCACGGCCGCCCCACGGAGAAGTTCTGGGCCTTCCGCGAGGTCCTCTCCGCCTACGCCGACGGCCCCCTGCCCGAAGTCCCGCCCGCACCGGCGCCGTTGGGCGCGTCGGCCGAGGTGACCCTGACCGACTGGGCGCCCCTGGGCGACGTACTGGAGACACTGGGCGGCCCGGAGACGTCCGGTCCCGTCCCGCCCGCCTTCGAGGAACTGGGCGTCGAGCGGGGACTGGTGCGGTACGAGGTGACGGTGCCGGGACCGAGGCAGCCGTATCCGCTGACCGTGCGCGGGCTGCGGGACCTCGCCGTGGTGTACGTCGACGGGGAGCGGGCCGGGGTGCTCACCGAGGACGACGCGAGCCTCAAGGAGCCCGTGGCCGGGTACGCGCGCGTGGAGCTGTGGGTGGAGTCCCTGGGGCGGGTCAACTACGGGCCGCGGCTGGGCGAGCCCAAGGGGATCACCGGGGGCGTGCTGCACGAGCGGCAGTATCTGCACGACGTACGTGCGCGGGGGCTGCGACTGGAGGCGCTGGACGACGTCGAGAGGGTGCGGGCGGTGCCGTCCCGGGAGCTGCCCGAGGACGGTGCCCCCGGGCTTTACCGGGGCACCGTCACGGTGCGGGGCGCCGGTGACGCCCGTCTGGAGCTGCCGGGCCTGACCCGCGGGTTCGTCTGGATCAACGGCTTCCCTCTCGGCCGTTACTGGTCCGCGGGCCCGCAGCACTCGCTGTACGTCCCGGGGCCCGTGCTGCGGGAGGGCGGCAACGAGGTGTGGGTGCTGGAGCTGGACGAGACGGCCCGGCCGGGGTCCGCCGAAGCGGGTGCCCCGGTGCTCCGGGCCGTCTGACGTACTGCTGGTGCGGCGACCGCCTAGAGCGCGTTCGCCGCCCGGGCTATGTCCTTCGCGAAGGTGCTGACCTCCGTGTAGACGCCGGGCACGCCGGCGCGGGCGCAGCCGTCGCCCCAGCTGACTATGCCCACCTGGATCCACTTGTTGGCGTCGTCCTTGCGGAACATGGGGCCGCCGGAGTCGCCCTGGCAGGTGTCGATGCCGCCGCTCTGCCAGCCGGCGCACAGTTCCTCCTTCGACACCAGCCGGTTCCCGTAGTGGCGCTTGCAGATGCGGTCGGCGACGAAGGGAACCGTGGCCTTGCGGAGCTTGGTCGTGCCCGTGCCGGCTCCCTCCTCGGTGTCGCCCCAACCGGCGATCGTGAACATGCCGCGGTTGTAGCGGTCCGTGGTGGCGATCTTCAGCGTCGGCTTGTCGATGGGCCGGGCGAGCTTGATCAGCGCCCAGTCCTTGCCGGTGCCGTTGTAGCCCGGGGCCACCTTCACCTTCGTCGACTTCACCTTGATCGCGGCGGAGGAGTCGAGGTCGTTGACACCCGCGGTGACGGTGATGCTGGTGTTGTTGCCGGAGCCGTCCATGCAGTGGGCGGCGGTCAGGACGACGTCCTTCTTGTAGAGCGCCCCGCCGCAGCCCATGGAGAGATGGACCATGAACGGGAACTCGTTCTGCGCGGCGGGCGTTCCACCGACGACGCGGGTGGACGCGGCGTTCGCGCTGAGGGGCTGGAGGGAGGCGACCGCGAGGGTGACGGCACCGACCGCTGCCGCTCTCTTGGCCAGGGTCATGCCGCTTCTCTTCGGCGAGCTGGAGGTCAACATACGTCCTTTCATGGCGTGTTGAGCGGCCCGCAGTATGAAGATCAGGTGGCATGCCTGGCAAGGACGGATCTCACGCCCCGGCGGTGGAACCTCGCCAGGGAAAATCCCCTCTCCTCCCCGTAGAGTGGAATCGGGTTCAAGGCGTCTTGGGGGTACGGGCGTGGCGAACGGCGGACCGGTTCAGCACGGCTTCCCACATCTGGAGACGGTGCGGGCCTCCATCACCGCGCTCTACCGGCGGCTGTCGTACGACACCGTCCAGACCTTCGCGGCCAGCGTGGCGCCGGTCGACGTAGCGTTCTCCGACACGGACGACCTCTATATGGGCGCGCAGCGGGTGGCCCGCGAGCTGGTGCGGCACTACCACCTTCCGGACGCCCGGCTGATCGTGAGCTTCCGGGAGATGAGCCACGCGGCGAACGTGGAACTCGCGGCCGGGCCCGAGTACTTCGTCGAGCTGAACGACCGGTTCCGCACCCATCGCCGGGACATCGGGGCCGCGCTGGCCCACGAGGTGATGCATGTGTATCTGCACCGCCTCGGTCTGTCCTTCCCGGGCACGCGGGACAACGAGATCCTCACGGACACGGCGACGACGTATCTGGGCGCGGGCTGGCTGCTCCTCGACGCGTACCGGGAGGACGCGGCGTCCTCGCAGAAGCTGGGGTATCTGACGCCGGAGGAGTTCGGGTACGTGCTCGCCAAGCGGGCGCTGCTCTTCGCCGAGGATCCGTCGGTGTGGTTCACCAGTCCGCAGGCGTACGCGGCGTACGGGAAGGGCATGGCGGAGGCGCGGCGGGACGAGGAGCAGCCGCCGCTGACGGCGGCCGGGTGGGCGGGGCGGCGGCGGTATGCCCGGGACCGGCGGCATGCCCAGGACCACCACGGTGCCGGGGCGCGGCCGGGGGTGCCGTACGCGTTCACGCCGGATGGGCGGGGGCCGTTGCGGGTGTCGTTTCCCTGTCCTACGTGTCAGCAGCGGATTCGGGTGCCGGTGCGGGGGCGGGTTCGGGCGCGGTGTGGGTTGTGCCGGACGGTGTTGGAGTGCGACACGTAAGGGACTTTCCTCGCCCCCGCCGCCCCTACCCGTCCCATCCCCAGGGGCTCTGCCCCTTCGACCCCGCCAGGGGGCTCCGCCCCCTGGACCCCCGCTCCTCACGCGCCGTACACCACCCCCTGCACCCCCGCCTCCCCCACCAACTTCAACGCCACCTCCCCCACCTCCTCCGGCACCCACCGCGCCCCCTTGTCCACGCTCGGCCCCGCCCTCCACCCCTCCATCACCGTGATCCGCCCGCCCTCCACCTCGAACACCCTCCCCGTCACGCCCTCGCTCGCCGCCGAGCCCAGCCAGACGACCAACGGTGAGACGTTCTCGGGGGCCATGGCGTCGAAGCCGGCGTCGGGAGCCGCCATGGAAGCCGCGAAGGTACGTTCCGTCATCCGCGTGCGCGCCGCCGGGGCGATCGCGTTGACCTGCACGCCGTAGCGGGACAGCTCGGCTGCCGCGACCAGCGTCAGGGCGAGGATTCCGCCCTTCGCGGCGCTGTAGTTGCCCTGGCCGAGTGAGCCCAGCAGACCCGCCCCGCTGCTCGTGTTGACGACCCTGGCACCCGGGGTCCGACCCGCCTTCGCCTCCGCCCGCCAGTGCGCGGCGGCGTGCTTCAGCGGGAGGAAGTGACCCTTGAGGTGGACGCGTACGACGGCGTCCCAGTCGTCCTCGTCGAGGTTGACCAGCATCCGGTCACGCAGGAAGCCGGCGTTGTTGACGAGCGTGTCGAGGCGACCGTACGTCTGCAACGCGGCGGCCACCAGGGATGCCGCCCCGGCGCTCGTCGCCACGTCACCACTGTGCGCAACCGCCTCACCGCCCGCCGCGCGAATCTCCTCGACCACTTGTCGGGCGGGGCCGTCCGCAGCCGCCCCCCGGTCCGAGCCGTCCAACCCGACCCCGAGGTCGTTGACGACGACCTTCGCCCCCTCCGCCGCGAACGCGAGCGCGTGCGCACGCCCCAGCCCCCGCCCCCCGCCGGTGACCACGACGACCCGCCCCGCACAGATCCGGCTCATCTCATGCCTCCTTGTTGACCGTTGCGGCGTCCAGGAACGCGGGCCGCTCGCCCCCACCGTGCACGAGCAGGCTCGCCCCGCTGATGTAGGTGGCGGCGTCGGAGGCGAGGAAGACGGCTGCCGTGCCGACGTCGGACGGTTCGGCGAGGCGGCCGAGCGGGACGGTGCGGGAGACGGCCGCGATGCCGTCCTCGCCCCCGTAGTGCAGGTCCGACCGCTCGGTGCGCACCATGCCCACGACCAGCGTGTTGACCCGCACCTCCGGCGCCCACTCCACCGCCATCGACCGGGCCAGGTTCTCCAGCCCGGCCTTCGCCGCCCCGTACGCCGCCGACCCGGGCGACGGACGGCCACCGCTGACACTGCCGACCATCACCACCGAGCCCCGCACCCGCCTCAGCTGCTCGTAGGCGGCCAGGGACGCCGTCATCGGCGCGACGAGGTTCAGCTCGATCACGCACGCGTGCCGCTCGGCATCCGCGTCCGTCAACCGTCGGTACGGTGTGCCACCCGCGTTGTTGACCAACACATCCAGCCGGGGCAGGGCCGCGAAGAAGGCCCGTACGGCTTCCGGGTCACGGAGGTCGAGCGGCCTGAACTCGGCGTCCGCGCACGGAACTTCGGGTGGCCTGCGCGCACAGACCACGACCTCCGCGCCGGCCTCGGCGAAGGCCCGCGTTATCCCGGCACCGACACCGCGCGTGCCGCCCGTGACGACCACGACCTTCCCGTCCAGCCTCATCCGCGGCTACCCTTCACCCTGAGAACTTCACCTAACAAACGTTTGGTGGAAAGGTAGCTGATGCGGCCATGGGTGTCTCCACCTCGTCCCCGGAAAAGGGGTTCGAAAAAGATGGGATCGCCGTCGTCACGGTCGACTTCCCACCGGTCAACGCCCTGCCGGTGGAGGGCTGGTTCGCGCTGGCCGACGCGGTGCGGGCGGCGGGCCGGGACCCGGGGGTCCGGTGTGTCGTCATCACCGCCGAGGGGCGCGGCTTCAACGCGGGCGTGGACATCAAGGAGATACAGCGGGACGGGCACAGCGCGCTGATCGGCGCCAACCACGCCTGCGCGGACGCGTTCGCCGCTGTGTACGACTGCGAGGTGCCCGTCGTCGCGGCCGTGCAGGGCTTCTGTCTGGGCGGCGGTATCGGTCTGGTGGGCAACGCGGACGCGATCGTGGCGAGCGAGGACGCCACCTTCGGGCTGCCCGAGCTGGACCGCGGAGCGCTGGGCGCGGCCACGCATCTGGCCCGGCTGGTCCCCCAGCATCTGATGCGCGCGCTGTACTTCACCTCGCGCACGGCGACGGCCGCCGAGCTGCACACGCACGGTTCGGTGTGGCGGGTCGTGCCGCGCACGGAACTGCGCGCCGCCGCACTGGAGCTGGCCCGCGAGATCGCCGCCAAGGACGGACAGCTGCTGCGCCTCGCCAAGGCCGCGATCAACGGCATCGACCCGGTCGACGTGCGCCGCAGCTACCGCTTCGAGCAGGGCTTCACCTTCGAGGCGGGCCTCAGCGGGGTGGCCGACCGGGTTCGTGACACGTTCGGAGTGACTCGTTCGGAAGGGACGGTGGCTGAATGAGCGACAAGACGACGACCGCGGACGAGGTCGTGGCCCGGCTGCACAGTGGCATGACCCTGGGCATCGGCGGCTGGGGCTCGCGCCGCAAGCCGATGGCCCTGGTCAGGGCATTGCTCCGGTCCGACATCACCGACCTCACAGTCGTCTCGTACGGCGGCCCCGACGTCGGCATGCTCGCCGCCGCCGGACGGGTCCGCAAGCTGGTCACGGCCTTCGTCACCCTCGACTCGATCCCGCTGGAACCGCACTACCGCGCGGCCCGGGAACGCGGCGCCTTCGAGCTCATGGAGATCGACGAGGCGATGTTCATGTGGGGACTGCACGCCGCCGCCAACCGGCTGCCCTTCCTGCCCGTGCGGGCCGGGATCGGTTCGGACGTCATGCGGGTCAACCCCGGTCTGCGGACGGTGACTTCGCCGTACGACGACGGGGAGACGTTCGTGGCCATGCCCGCGCTGCGTCTCGACGCGGCCCTGGTGCACGTCAACCGCGCCGACCGGCTGGGCAACGGACAGTATCTGGGACCCGATCCCTATTTCGACGACCTGTTCTGCGAGGCCGCGGACACGGCGTACCTGTCGTGCGAACGGATCGTCGACACGGCCGAGTTGCTGAAGGAGGCGGCCCCGCAGTCACTGCTGATCAAGCGGCACACGGTGACGGGGGTCGTCGAGGCCCCGAACGGAGCGCACTTCACCTCCTGCGCACCCGACTACGGCCGTGACGAGGCCTTCCAGAAGACGTACGCGACCACGCCGTGGCCGGAGTTCGCGGCGCGGTTCCTCGGCGGGGACGAGCAGGCGTACCAGGCGGCGGTCAGGGAGGGGTCATGACGGAGTCCACCCGTGGGCCTCTTGTCCCACCCACCCGCACACCTCTTCTCCCACCCACCCGCGCCGAGTACTGCGTGATCGCCTGCGCCGAGGCCTGGCGCGACGCCGGGGAGATCCTGGCGAGCCCGATGGGTCTGATCCCGTCCGTGGGGGCCCGGCTGGCCCGGCTCACCTTCGCACCCGACCTGCTGCTGACCGACGGCGAGGCGACACTCGTCCGCCCGGACGGGACGGCCGAGGGCTGGCTGCCGTACCGGCAGCATCTGGCCCTGGTCACCAGTGGCCGACGGCACGTGATGATGGGCGCGAGCCAGATCGACCGCTTCGGGAACCAGAACATCTCGTGCATCGGCGACTGGGAGCGGCCGAAACGGCAGCTGCTCGGGGTGCGGGGCGCGCCCGTCAACACCCTCAACAATCCGACCAGTTACTGGGTCCCGAGGCACTCCCGGCGGGTCTTCGTCGAGAAGGTCGACCTGGTGTGCGGCGTCGGCTACGACCACGCGGCCGCGCATCCGGACACGGCCCGCTTCCACCGCGTCCCGCGCGTCGTCTCCGACCTCGGTGTCTTCGACTTCGCCACGCCCGACCACTCGATGCGGCTCGCCTCGCTTCACCCGGGCGTCACACCGGAGCAGGTCAGGGAGGCGACCTCCTTCGACCTGGCCGTCCCGGACGACGTGCCGCCGACCCGCGAACCCACCGCAGAGGAGCTGCGGCTCATCCGCGAGGTGATCGATCCGGAGAACACCCGCGCCAGGGAGGTCGGGGCGTGAGGGAGACACCGCTGACCCGGCTGGTCGGGGTCCGCCACCCGATCGTGCAGACGGGGATGGGCTGGGTGGCGGGCCCACGGCTGGTCTCGGCGACGGCGAACGCGGGGGCGCTCGGCATCCTGGCCTCCGCGACGATGACCGTCGACCGGCTGCGGGAGGCGATACGCGAGGTCAAGTCCCGTACGGACGCGCCGTTCGGGGTGAACCTGCGGGCGGACGCCTCGGACGCCGGCGACCGGGTCCACGTCATGATCGACGAGGGTGTGCGGGTCGCCTCCTTCGCCCTCGCGCCCTCCCGTGAGCTGATCGCCGAGCTCAAGGACGCGGGCGTGGTCGTCATCCCCTCGATCGGTGCCCGACGGCACGCCGAGAAGGTCGCGGCGTGGGGCGCGGACGCGGTGATCGTGCAGGGCGGGGAGGGCGGCGGGCACACCGGTGAGGTGGCGACGACGGTGCTGCTGCCGCAGGTGGTCGACGCCGTGGACATACCGGTCGTGGCGGCGGGCGGTTTCTTCGACGGGCGTGGGCTGGTCGCGGCGCTGGCCTACGGGGCGGCGGGGGTCGCGATGGGCACCCGGTTCCTGCTGACGTCGGACTCGACGGTGCCGGACGCGGTGAAGGCGCGGTATCTGGCGGCGACGGTCCGGGACGTCACCGTCACGCGGGCCGTCGACGGGCTGCCGCACCGGATGCTGCGTACGGAACTGGTCGACGCCCTGGAGCACTCCGGCCGCGCGCGGGCTCTCCTCCAAGCGGTGCGCAGGGCGGCGGGCTACCGGAAGCTGTCCGGCACGAGATGGCGCCAGATGCTCCAGGACGGCCGCGCCCTCAAGCACGGCAAGGACCTGACCTGGAGCCAGGTCCTGCTCGCCGCGAACACGCCGATGCTGCTGAAGGCGTCCATGGTGGACGGCCGTACGGATCTGGGGGTGATGGCGTCCGGGCAGGTCGCCGGGGTGATCGACGACCTGCCGTCGTGCGCGGAGCTGGTGGAGCGGATCATGAAGGAGGCGGACGAGGTACGACAGCGCCTCACCGGCTGACGGCCTTCACAGCCTCTCGATGATCGTCACGTTCGCCTGTCCCCCGCCCTCGCACATCG
>NZ_FNHV01000007.1:144372-164546 GCF_900103585.1 Streptomyces sp. cf386 | reverse complement strand
TCACAGCCTCTCGATGATCGTCACGTTCGCCTGTCCCCCGCCCTCGCACATCGTCTGCAGCCCGAACCGGCCCCCGGTGCGCTCCAGTTCGTGCAACAGGGTCGTCATCAGCTTCACGCCGGTCGCTCCCAGGGGATGCCCGAGAGCGATCGCCCCGCCGTTGACGTTGACCTTGTCCGGATCCGCGCCGGTCTCCTTCAGCCAGGCCAGGACGACCGGCGCGAAGGCCTCGTTGATCTCGACGAGGTCGATGTCCGCGATGGACAGGCCGGTCTTCTTCAGGGCGTGGGCGGTGGCGGGGATCGGGGCGGTGAGCATGCGGATGGGATCCTCACCACGCACCGAGAGATGGTGCACCCGGGCCCGGGGCGTGAGCCCATGCTCGCGCACGGCCCGCTCCGAGGCCAGCAACATCGCCGCCGCGCCGTCGGAGACCTGCGAGGAACAGGCGGCGGTGATCGTGCCGCCGTCGACGACCGGCTTCAGCCCGGCCATCTTCTCCAGCGAGGTGTCCCGGCGCGGCCCCTCGTCGACGGTGACCGGCCCGAAGGGCACGACCTCCCGCTCGAAGCGCCCTTCGTCGATCGCCCGCAGCGCCCGCCGGTGCGAACGCAGCGCGAACTCCTCCTGGTCCTGCCGACTGATCCCCCACTTGGCCGCGATCATCTCGGCGCCGACGAACTGGTTGACGGGCTTCTCTCCGTACCGCGCCCGCCAGCCCTCGCTGCCCGCGAAAGGCCCCGCCGTCAGCCCCAGCGGCTCGGCGGCCTGTCGGGTGGCGAAGGCGATGGGGATCATCGACATGTTCTGTACGCCGCCCGCGACCACCAGGTCCTGGGTGCCGGACAGCACGCCCTGCGCCGCGAAGTGCACGGCCTGCTGCGAGGACCCGCACTGCCGGTCGACGGTCACGCCCGGCACCTCCTCGGGCAGCCCGGCCGCCAGCCAGCAGGTCCGCGCGATGTCCCCGGCCTGCGGCCCCACGGCGTCCAGACACCCGAAGACGACGTCCTCGACGGCGGCCGGGTCCATACCCGCGCGCGAGACGAGTTCCTTGAGGACATGCGCGCCCAGGTCGGCCGGATGGACCCCGCTGAGCCCTCCTCCGCGCCGCCCGACGGGCGTACGGACCGCTTCGACGATGTAGGCCTCGGCCATGGCGACTCCCCAGACTCCCCATTGGGTTACGTGCGTACGGCGATTACGTGCGTACGGCGATCCCGTCCAGCACCATCGACAGGTACTGCCGGGCGATCTCCTCCGGGCTGTGCTGTCCGCCGGGCCGGTACCAGGACGCGGCGACCCACACCGTGTCCCGCACGAACCGGTAGGTGAGCCGGACGTCGAGGTCGGAGCGGAACACCCCGGCCGCGACCCCGCGCTCCAGCGTGGACAGCCACGCCTTCTCGAACCTGAGCTGCGACTCGGCGAGGAACGCGAACCGTTCCTGCGCCACCAGCTGCTTGTTCTCCTTCTGGTAGATCGCGACGGCGGCGCGGTGCCGGTCGATCTCCCGGAACGACTCGGTGACCAGGGCTTCGAGGGTCTCGCGGGGCCCCAGCTCGGCGCCCAGGACGGCGTCGTAACCGCCCCAGAGCTCGTCGAGGAAGCTCCGCAGGATCTCCTCCAGCATCGACTCCTTGGAGTCGAAGTGGTAGTAGAGACTGCCCGCGAGCATGCCCGCGTGGTCCGCGATCTTGCGTACGGTCGTGGCGTTGTAGCCCTGCTCGGCGAAGACCTCGGCGGCGGTGTCGAGGAGTTCGCGCCGCCTGGCGGCTGCGGCGGTCACCTGGGGCTTCTTCTTGGTCGGCACGGATCCATTGTCGTCCTAGGGGTGCTGGCTGCTCACGGAGACGACCTCTCCTGTCATGTACGACGAGTAGCCGGAGGCAAGGAAGACGATCACGTTGGCCACCTCCCAGGGCTCGGCGTACCGCCCATAGGCCTCGCGTTCCGTCAACTCCTCCAACAACTCGGGCGAGGTCACCTTCACGAGGTGCGGATGCATGGCGAGGCTCGGTGACACCGCGTTGACCCGCACCCCGTACCCGGCCGCCTCGATCGCCGCGCACCGGGTCAGCGCCATCACACCCGCCTTGGCGGCCGCGTAGTGCGCCTGGCCGGCCTGGGCGCGCCAGCCGACGACGGAGGAGTTGTTGACGATCACGCCGCCACGTCCGTCCGCGCGGAACAGCCGCAGGGCCGCCCGCACGCACCGGAATGTGCCGTTCAAGGTCACGTCGAGTACGCGGGACCACTGCTCGTCGGTCATGTCGACCAGGGCGGAAGTCCCGCCGAGGCCGGCGTTGTTGACGACGACGTCCAGCCGCCCGTGCTCCCGTACGGCCGCGTCGAACAGCGCCCGCACCTGCGTCTCGTCGGTCACGTCGCAGGGCAGCGCGGTCACCGACGCCGCGCCGAACTCCCCGGCCAGCTCGGCCTCGTACTCCTTCAGCCGCCGCGCATGGGCATCGCTGATCAGCACACGCGCCCCCTCTTCGAGGAAGCGGCGCGCGGTCGCCCCGCCGATGCCCGCGCCGGCCGCCGCGGTGATGACGGCCGTGCGTCCACGGAGCAGTCCGTGCCCGGGAACGTACGTCGGCACCTCGACGTTTGTCATAGCAGCACGCTAACCTACCAAACACTTGTTAGGGAAGACTCATAGGCAGCTCGTAGGCAGCTCGCAGGGAGGGAGATCGGCCGTGGACCTCACCCACTCCGCCGCCGACGAGGCGTTCCGCGCCGAGGCGCGCGCCTGGCTGTGTGCGCATGTTCCGCCCGACCCGCTTCCCTCCCTGGAGACCGAGGCGGGCTTCGCGGCACACCGAACCTGGGAGGCCGAACTCGCCGCCGGCCGCTGGTCGGTGGTGAACTGGCCGACGGCGTACGGCGGCCGGGACGCGACGCTCGTGCGGTGGCTGCTGTTCGAGGAGGAGTACTGGACGGCGGGCGCACCGGGCCGCGTCAACCAGAACGGTGTCAGCCTTCTCGCCCCGACCCTCTTCGAGTACGGCACCCAAGAGCAACGCGCGCGCGTGCTGCCCTCCATGGCCACCGGCGAGGTGATCTGGGCGCAGGCGTGGTCGGAGCCGGAGGCGGGGTCGGATCTGGCCTCGCTGAGGTCGAGGGCCGTTCGCACGGACGGCGGCTGGCTGCTGTCCGGCCAGAAGACCTGGTCCTCACGCGCCGCCTTCGCCGACCGCGCGTTCGGCCTGTTCCGCACCGACCCGGACGCCCCGAAACCCCACCAGGGCCTGACCTACCTGATGTTCGACCTGCGCGCCCCGGGCGTCACGGTCCGGCCCATCGCCCGCCTCGACGGCAAGCCCGCCTTCGCCGAGCTGTTCCTGGACGAGGTGTTCGTGCCGGACGAGGACGTGATCGGCGAGCCGGGCCAGGGCTGGCGGATCGCGATGTCGGCGGCGGGCAACGAACGCGGACTGATGCTGCGCTCCCCGGGTCGGTTCCTCGCAAGCGCCGGTCGCCTGCTGCACCTCTGGCACGCCCAGGGCAGCCCGGAGAGCACACGCGACCGCGTGGCCGACGCCCTGATCGGAGCCCGGGCCTATCAGCTGTTCACCTACGCCGCCGCTTCCCGTTTCCTCGACGGCGAGTCGATCGGCGCGGAGTCCAGCCTGAACAAGGTGTTCTGGTCGGAGTACGACATCGCGCTGCACGAGACGGCTCTGGATCTCCTGGGCGCCGAGGGCGAGTTGGCCGACACGGACTGGTCCGAGCGCTATGTCTTCGCCCTCGCCGGCCCCATCTACGCGGGCACGAACGAGATCCAGCGCGACATCATCGCCGAGCGTCTGCTCGGCCTGCCGAAGGGGCGACGCTGATGCGGTTCCTCCTCGACGCCGAGCAGCGGGCCTTCGCCGACTCGCTGGACGCGATGCTGACGGCGGCGGACACACCGTCGGCCGTACGGGAGTGGAGTCGGGGCGAACACGCGCGGGGCCGTGCGCTGTGGTCCCGGATCGCCGAGGCGGGCGTGTTCGGGCTGGCGGTTCCGGAGGCGTACGAAGGGCTGGGCCCCCGGCCCGTCGAACTCGCCGTCGCCTTCGTCGAGTTGGGGCGGCATGCGGTGCCGGGGCCACTCGTGGAGACGGTCACCGCCGCGGCACTCCTCGCCGGTCTGCCGGACCCCGGCCCGGCCAAGCGGCTTCTGCCGGCGCTGGCGACGGGCGAGGCGATGGCGACGCTGGCGTGGGAGGCGCCGTACGCCCTCGACGGCGACGCGGCCACCACCCACCTCGCGCTCACACCCCACGGCCTGTACCTCTCCCCCGGCCACGGTCCCGTGCGCCCTTCCCTGGACCCGGCCCGCCGTCTCACCCCTCTCGACCCCGGCGGTGAACTCCTCAGCCCCGATCCGCCCACCGCGCACGCCCTCGCCCACGCCCGTCTGACCACCGCCGCCCAGGCCCTCGGTGTGGGCCTCGCGCTGCTCGACAGAACGGTCGCCCACGTCAAGCAGCGGACCCAGTTCGGCGCCCCCATAGGCTCGTTCCAGGCCGTGAAGCATCGCCTGGCCGACGCAAAGATCGGCCTGGAGTTCGCCCGGCCGCTGGTCCTCGGCGCCGCGCTCACCATGGACCCCGCCGACGTCGCCGCCGCCAAGGTCACGGCGTGCGAGGCCGCCTACGCCACCGCCCGGACCGCACTGCAGTTGCACGGCGCGATCGGTTACACGGCGGAGTACGACCTGTCGCTCTGGCTGACCAAGGCCCGCGCCCTGCGCACCGCCTGGGGCAGCCCGGACGTCTGCCGGGCCGAGCTGCTCAGTGCTGCCGCTGGGCGTCGGCACAGACCGTCTCAGTGGTGATCGCCGCTGGTGATCTCGCGGTACTCCTCCGCCGTGGGCTTGGTGATCCGCGACCGCGGCCCGAACATCGCCCGCGCCATCCTGGCCCGCACCCGCTGGGCCGGGGAGACCCGGCGCCGGACGCCGTTCGCGTCGACGAGCGGACCGACCTCGTACGGCGGATCCTGTTCGTGCTGGGTGAGGGTGAACAGCTGCCCCTGGGAGAGGGGCGCGTGGACCTCGATGAACTCGCCCTGCGGAAGCCGTTTGATGGTGCCCGTCTCCCTGCCGTGCAGCACCTTGGCCCGGTCCCGGCGCTGTAGCCCGAGGCAGATGCGCTTGGTCGCCATGTAGGTGACGATCGGCACGACGAAGACCGCGACCCGCACGAACCACGTGATCAGGTTGATGGACAGATGCAGATGCGTGGCCACGATGTCGTTGCCGCCGCCGATCAGCAGCACCGTGTACAGGCTCAGCCAGGCCGCGCCGAGGCCGGTGCGCACGGGCATGTTGCGCGGCCGGTCGAGGATGTGGTGCTCCCGTTTGTCACCGGTGATCCATGCCTCGATGAAGGGATAGACGCCGAGCGCGAGCAGGATCAGCGGGAAGAGGGAGAAGGGGATGAAGACGCCCGGTTCCAGGGTGTGGCCCCAGGCGTTGATCTCCCATCCCGGCATCACCCGGATCAGGCCTTCGGAGAAGCCCAGATACCAGTCGGGCTGAGCGCCGGTGGTCACCAGGTCCGGGCGATAGGGCCCGAACGCCCACACGGGGTTGATGCTGGCTATGCCGCCCATGATCGCCAGCACGCCGAAGACCAGGAAGAAGAAGCCGCCCGCCTTGGCCATGTACACCGGCAGGAAGGGCATCCCGACGACCGACTTCTGGTCGCGGCCGGGGCCCGGGTACTGGGTGTGCTTGTGATAGAAGACCAGGATCAGATGGGCGACCACCAGGCCGAGCATGATCCCGGGCAGCAGCAGGATATGGATCGGATACAGCCGCGCGATGAAGTCCTCTCCGGGGAACTCCCCGCCGAAGAGGAAGAACGCCACGTACGTCCCCACGATCGGGATCGACAGGATCGCGCCGTGGGCGAACCGCAGGCCGGTGCCGGAGAGCAGGTCGTCGGGGAGGGAGTAGCCGGTCAGGCCGGTGATGATGCCGAGCATCAGCAGGCTCCAGCCGAACACCCAGTTGATCTCGCGCGGCTTGCGGAAGGCGCCGGTGAAGAAGATCCGCATCATGTGCACGAGCATCCCGGTGACGAAGACCAGCGCCGCCCAGTGGTGGATCTGCCGGATGAGCAGCCCGCCGCGCACGTCGAAGCTGATGTCGAGCGTGGACTCGTAGGCCCTGGTCATCAGGACGCCGTTGAGGGGCTCGTAGGTGCCGTTGTAGACGACCTCGCTGGTGCTCGGGTCGAAGAACAGGGTGAGATAGACGCCGGTGAGGATCAGGACGAGAAAGCTGTAGAGGCAGACCTCGCCCAGCATGAAGGACCAGTGGTCCGGAAAGACCTTGCGCATATTGGCCTTGGCCAGCGCGTAGATCCCGAGCCGTCCGTCGGCCCAGTCGGCGACCTTCTCGCCCTTCCCGGGCGGGGCGGACCGCCGTTCCGCCGCTTCCTCGTTCCCCGATCGTGCGCCGTCCATACGCCGTCGCCTCCCCGTCGGATCAACCACAGGGTTACACGGCCATACCACCCAAGCCAACGGGGCAAGCAACCGAGTGAGGGAGTGCCGCCGGCCCTCCGGGCCGACGATCTTTCACCGCTACCCCCGTACGATCCCCTGCGCCCGCGCCGCCGCCAGCCACTGGGGGAACTCGCCGACGAGCCGGTCGTACAGCTCGGCGTCGGACACCTTCCGTGGCTCCGCACCGGCGTGGAAGAAGCCTGCGTTGTCGACGACCCGCTTGTCCGGGACGGACAGCTCGTCGAGCTTGCGCAAATAGTCGAACTGCTTGCTGTTCGGGTCCCCGAAGCCGATGAACTGCCAGAACAGCGGGAGCCCGGCCGCCTTGCACAGATACCGTTCCGCGGCGAGCTTGTTGATGGGGCCGCCGTCGGTCTGGAAGACGACCAGGGCGGGGTCCGTCGACCCGCTGTCGAGGTAGTGGTCGATGACGGCGTCCATGGCCAGGTGGTAGCTGGTCTTGCCCATGTGCCCGAGGCCGGCCACGATCCGGTCGATGCGCCCCTGGTGGTCGGTCAGCGCGATCTCGGTCTCGGCGTCGACGTCGGTCGAGAAGAACACCACCGGGACGGTGCCGTCGTCGTCGAAGTGCGCCGACAGCCCGAGCACCCGGTCGGCGAGCGCCTGCACGCTGCCGTCCTTGTAGTACGGCTTCATCGACCCGGAGTAGTCGACGACCAGGTAGACCGCGGCCCGCACCCCGTCCAGCCCGTGCCCCCGCAGCGCCACCCCGGCGCTCTTGTACAGGCTGACCAGCGCGGGCGCGGCCTCCTCGACCTTGCTGAGACTGATCGCGGCCATACGGTCTCCCCCCTCGTGCCTCCCACTGGCTGCCGAGATTACGACACCACCGGCCCCGCCCCTCCCTCCGTCCACAGGTGTTCGCTATTTTGTTCGCCGCCGCCCCCACCGGCTCACCGTTCGTCCAGTCCCCTTCAAGGAGCCGGCTGTGGAGCCCGAGTCCGCCCAGTCCCCGTCCGCTGAGCCCACCGTCACGACCTGCTATCGCCACCCCAAGGTCGAGTCCCACGTCCGCTGCACCCGCTGCGACCGGTACATCTGCCCGGACTGCATGCGGGAGGCCTCCGTCGGCCACCAGTGCGTGGAGTGCGTGAAGGAAGGGGCGCGGTCGGTGCGGCAGGCCCGGACGGTCGTCGGTGGGCGGATCGCCGCGACGCCGCTCGTGACCTCCGTACTCATCGGGCTCAACGTCCTCGCCTATCTGGCCGAGGTGGTGCGCCCGGAGATCCTGGACCGGTTCGCGATGCTCGGCGCCCGGCTGGTCGGGCCGGACGGCTACTACGTCTACGGGCCCGGGTACCCGTCGGACTTCCACGCCGAGGGCGTGGTCGCCGGACAGTGGGACCGGCTGCTGACCAGCGGTTTCCTCCACTCGGCGCCGACCGAGGGCACCTTCGGGGTGCTGCACATCGTGATGAACATGCTCGCGCTGTGGCAGCTCGGCCGGGTCGTGGAACCCATGCTCGGCCGGGTCCGGTACCTCGCGCTCTACCTGTTGGCGACGCTGGGCGGTTCGGTGTTCGAGCTGCTGCTCACCGACCCGCACGTGGAGTCGGTCGGCGCGTCGGGCGCGATCTTCGGTCTCGGGGCCGCGTACTACGTCCTCGCCCGCCGCGTCGGCGCCGACATGCGCTCCGTCAACCGCTTCATGGCGTTCCTGCTGCTGTGGCTGCTGCTCTCCGCGAGCCTCACCTCCTGGCAGGGCCACCTCGGCGGACTGCTGACGGGCGCCGCGGTCACGTTCGCCTACGCGTACGCCCCGCGCGGGCCCCGCCAGGCCCTGATCCAGTCGGCCGCCTGCGTGTGCGTGCTGGTGCTGCTGGCGGTGGCCGCGGTCGCCAAGGTCGCGGAGCTGACGGGTGGAGGGGTGGCCCAGTGAGACGTATCGGAGTCCTGCTCTTCGCGGCCGTCCCCGTCGCCGTCGCGGCGGTCGTCTACTTCCTGATCCCCTCGGACTCCGCGGAGAGTCCGGCGGAGTCCACCGTCGCGTCCGCGCAGCAGGCGGCCCTTCAGGAGGCCAAGAGCCGTGCCGAGCAGGACCGCGCGGAGGACGACGAGCTGATCGCGGATCTGCCGCCGGGCCTGGCCGCTCCGGCGAAGAAGCAGCTGGCCCAGCAGCTCGTGTCCAGCGCCGAGAGCTCCACCATCGACTGGCGCCGCACCTACGGCTACATCGAGGACCTCGGCGACGGCCAGGGCTACACGGCCGGCATCATCGGCTTCTGCACCGGCACCCATGACCTGCTCGCCCTGGTCGAGAACTACACCGAGGACCACCCGGACAACGGGCTCGCCCGCTATCTCCCCGCCCTGCGCGAGGTCGACGGCACGGACTCCCACGAGGGCCTGGACCCCGGTTTCACCCGGGCCTGGAAGGCGGAGGCCCGGGTGGCGGCGTTCCGCGAGGCCCAGGACGCCGAACGCGACCGCGTCTACTTCGACCCGGCGGTCCGCCTCGCCAAGCTCGACGGCCTCGGCACGCTGGGCCAGTTCGTCTACTACGACGCGATGGTCTTCCACGGCGCCGGCATCGACGAGGACGGCTTCTTCGTCCTGCGCGAACGAGCCCTGCGCAAGGCGGACTCCCCGTCCGAGGGCGGCTCGGAGAAGGCGTACCTGGACGTCTTCCTCGACGTACGCCGGGCGGCCATGCGGGAGAAGCGGCCGGACACCGACACCACCCGCATCGACACGGCCCAGCGGCGGTTCCTGGACAACGGCAACCTCCGGCTGGGCACGCCGCTGGAGTGGCAGGTGTACGGGGAGACGTACAGGGTGCCCTAGCCCAAGGGGCCCCGGTCGCCCTGGGTCAGACGTACGAGACAAAAGCCGCCTTCGCCCCCCATTGACGAAAGATAGCGCCTCATCGACGTTAATCACCCCAAGGGGGAACAACGTCAATCAAGGGGGACGCCATGGCAACCGACACGGCCGAACCGGCCTCCGCCGGTTCGGGGTTCGGGCCCTACCAAGTCGGACCGGAGGTGCAGGCGGGCCTCGTCCAGCTGGCGGGCAAGGGGCCGAAGGCGGTGCAGTACACCGAGGTCGACGGGCAGCCCGTGTTCGAGGGCGACATCGTCCTCGACCTGATCGAGTCCAAGCAGGTCGCCGCCGAGCACGCGGTGGCGCTGGAGGAGAACGGGGTCATCCTGCCCGGCACGCAGTTCCGCTGGGTGAACGGTCTCGTGCCGTACGAGATCGACCCGAACCTGCCAGACCAGGCCCGGGTGACCGGTGCCATCGACCACTGGCAGCGCAACACCCGCATCCGCTTCGTGCAGCGCACGGCCCAGAACGCGGCGCAGCACCCGGACTTCATCCGGTTCGTCCCCGGCGGCGGCTGCAGTT
The DNA here is from genome assembly GCF_900103585.1 of Streptomyces sp. cf386. Taxonomy (GTDB): domain Bacteria; phylum Actinomycetota; class Actinomycetes; order Streptomycetales; family Streptomycetaceae; genus Streptomyces. Next base: position 154,670 of record NZ_FNHV01000007.1, on the reverse strand, counting down.
CGGCCGTGGGCCGGCGGGGCAACGTCCAGCAGATCACGCTGGGCCAGGGCTGCGAACTCGGCGCCGCGATCCATGAGATCGGGCACGCGGTCGGGCTCTGGCACGAGCAGAGCCGCGAGGACCGGGACCAGTTCGTCACCATCCACTGGGCCAACATCCAGCAGGGCATGGCCCACAACTTCAACCAGCACATCACCGACGGCGACGACGTCGGCGCGTACGACTACCACTCGATCATGCACTATCCGCGCTGGGCGTTCTCCAGCAACAGCCAGGACACCATCGTGCCCCGGCAGAACGTCGAGATCGGCCAGCGAGCGGGGCTCAGCCCCGGCGACTGTCTCGCCGTACGCACGATGTACGCCAACCTGGAGTCACCGGCCCGCTTCTCCGGTGTGCAGTTCACCGGCCGGGTCGCGGCCGGGCAGGTCGGGCGCTGGTTCACCCACAGCTGGCCCGCGCACTGGTACGTCCACTGGACGGTCGTACCGACCGCACCCGTGGTGGACGGGCCCGCGCAGATCGAGTCATGGGTCCAGGTGACCCGGCAGTCAGGTGGACTGCTCAAGTACTTCCTCAACATCCGCAATCTGACCAGTGGTCCGGTCGACATCCAGGCCCGCTACGACGTACTCGGCTGGGGCGCCAACGCGACCTGACGGGTCCGAGGAACAGGGGGAACCATGCAACCGATCGGAATGCCGGGCGAGTCCACGCCCGCGGGCTGGGCCGACGCGGTCGACGCGGGTCCGGCGCCGGACCTCAGTGGAGCGCTGGGCGCGTCGGCGGGAGTGCCCGTCACCGGGACCGGAAGCGGCATCGGCGGACCCGAGTTCGCCGGCGCCGCCTATGCGCCGCTGGGTGCGGCACAGGACGGCGGGGGCGTCGTGGGCGCACCGGCCATGGAGAGTCTGCAGGACGCCGGGGCCGCTCCCGAGGCCCCGAAGGGGGGAGAGTCGTGATTCTGGGAGTGCAGTTCCGCGGACAGGTACCGGCGAACACCAGCCGCCGGTGGTTCACGCACAGCTGGCCGGAGGCCTGGCGGGTCGACTGGACGGTCGTACCGACATGGCCGATGGTTGACGGCAACGCCCAGGTTGAGTGGAAGATCCAGGTGGACCGTCAGGCGAGCAACCTGATCAAGTACTTCATCGAGATCCGCAACCTCACCGGCGGGCCGGTCGACATCGAGGCACGGTACGCCGTGCTCAACTCCTAGCGGACGAGCGTGACATGGCCACTGTCTCCGGGCGGGTGCTCCTCACCCCCGATCTCGGCGCCTTCGATCAGGCGGTGCTACGGGTGCGGGTGCTCGACGTGACAGTGGCCGACGCGCCCTCGTACGAACTCACCGCGACGGCTCAGGACATCTCGTACGACGGGGAGGGCACCCGCGCCGTGCCCTTCGAGCTGTCGGCCGACTGGACCGAGGGGCAGCGGGTCGTGGTGGACGCGCATCTCGACCGGTCCGGCAGCGGCGTCGTGGAGAGCGGGGACGCGCTGACCGTTCAGTCGCTGCCGGTGCCGGATGAACCGGCCCCGGTGACCGTGCGCCTGCGAGCCATCTGAGAAAGCGGCGACGCCTGCCCGTTCGTCCGGTCGGGGACAAGGGGCAGGCGTCGTCTGTGTTCCGTACGCCTTTGTACGGGACGTATGTGAGTGACCGTCAGGTCACCTGTGGTGCCGTCAGACCATCAGCGAGCGGTCCGTCGGCCGGATCGGTGCCGGCAGCTCGCTGGCGCCGGTCAGGAACCGGTCGCAGCCGCGGGCGGCCGAGCGGCCCTCCGCGATGGCCCACACGATGAGCGACTGGCCGCGGCCCGCGTCACCGGCGACGAAGACGCCCGGGACGTTGGTCTGGAAGTCGGCGTCGCGGGCGATGTTGCCACGCTCGTCGAGGTCCAGGCCGAACTGCTCGACCAGGCCGTTCTCGCGGTCGGTGCCGGTGAAGCCCATGGCGAGGGTGACCAGCTGGGCGGGGATCTTGCGCTCCGTGCCCGGCTTCGAGGTCAGCTTGCCGTCGATGAACTCGACCTCGCTGAGGTGCAGCCACTGGACGTTGCCGTCCTCGTCGCCCTCGAAGTGGGTGGTGGAGACGGAGTAGACCCGCTCGCCGCCCTCCTCGTGCGCCGACGTGACCTTGTACAGCATCGGGAAGGTCGGCCACGGCTGGGAGACCGCGTTCCGCTCGTCGTTCGGGCGGGGCATGATCTCCAACTGCGTCACGGACGCCGCGCCCTGACGGTGGGCGGTGCCCACGCAGTCGGCGCCGGTGTCGCCACCGCCGATGACCACGACGTGCTTGCCCTCGGCCGAGATCGGGGCGGTGACGTAGTCGCCCTCCTGGACCTTGTTGGCCAGCGGCAGGTACTCCATGGCCTGGTAGATGCCCTTGAGCTCACGGCCGGGGACCGGGAGGTCACGGGCGGTCGTGGCACCGGCGGCGATGACGACCGAGTCGTACCGCTTCTTCAGGTCGGTCGCCTTGAGGTCCTTGCCGATCTCGATGCCGGTACGGAAGCGGGTGCCCTCCGCGCGCATCTGCTCGATACGGCGGTTGATGTGCCGCTTCTCCATCTTGAACTCGGGGATGCCGTACCGGAGAAGGCCTCCGATGCGGTCCGCGCGCTCGTAGACGGCGACCGTGTGACCGGCCCGGGTCAGCTGCTGGGCGGCGGCCAGACCGGCCGGGCCCGAGCCGATGACCGCGACGGTCTTGCCGGACAGGCGCTCCGGGGCCTGCGGGGCGACGGTGCCCGCGTCCCACGCCTTGTCGATGATCGAGACCTCGACGTTCTTGATCGTGACGGCCGGCTGGTTGATGCCGAGCACGCAGGCCGACTCGCAGGGCGCCGGGCAGAGGCGACCGGTGAACTCCGGGAAGTTGTTGGTCGCGTGCAGGCGCTCCGACGCCGCCGACCAGTCCTCGCGGTAGGCGTAGTCGTTCCACTCGGGGATGAGGTTCCCGAGCGGACAGCCGTTGTGGCAGAACGGGATGCCGCAGTCCATGCAGCGGCTGGCCTGCTTGCTGATGATCGGCAGCAGGGAGCCGGGGACGTAGACCTCGTTCCAGTCCTTCAGACGCACGTCGACCGGGCGGGACTTGGCGACCTCACGGCCGTGGTTCAGAAAGCCCTTCGGGTCAGCCATTGATCGCCGCCTCCATCATCTTCTCGGTGATCTCGGTCTCGGACAGACCGGCTCGCTCGGCGGCGTCCTTGGCGGCGAGCACTGCCTTGTAGGTGCTGGGGATGATCTTGCTGAAGCGGTCGACGGCGGTGTCCCACTCGGCGAGCAGCTTCTCGGCGACCGTGGAGCCGGTCTCCTCCTGGTGCCGGCGGACCACGTCGTGCAGCCACTGCTTGTCGGTGTCGTCGAGGGCCTCGACGGCGCTGACGTTGCCGACGTTGACGTTGTCGCGGTCGAGGTCGATGACGTACGCGATACCGCCGGACATACCGGCCGCGAAGTTACGTCCCGTCTCGCCGAGGACCACCGCGTGACCGCCGGTCATGTACTCGCAGCCGTGGTCGCCCACGCCCTCGGAGACGACCGTCGCACCGGAGTTGCGGACACAGAACCGCTCGCCCGTACGACCGCGCAGGAACAGCTCGCCGCCGGTCGCGCCGTACGCGATGGTGTTGCCCGCGATCGTCGAGAACTCGGCAAGGTGGTCGGCGGCCCGGTCGGGACGCACGATCACCCGGCCGCCGGAGAGGCCCTTGCCGACGTAGTCGTTGGCGTCGCCCTCCAGGCGCAGCGTGACACCGCGCGGGAGGAAGGCGCCGAAGGACTGGCCCGCGGAACCGGTGAAGGTGATGTCGATGGTGTCGTCGGGCAGACCCGCGCCACCGAACTTCTTGGTCACCTCGTGGCCGAGCATGGTGCCGACCGTGCGGTTGATGTTGCGGACCTTGATCTGGGCCCGCACCGGCTGGGCGTCGATCGCGGAGTCCGCGGCCAGGGCGTCGGCGGCGAGCTTGATGAGCTCGTTGTCGAGCGCCTTCGCCAGGCCGTGGTCCTGCTCGACGATCTGGTGGCGCACCGCGCCCTCGGGCAGCTCGGGCACGTGGAACAGCGGCTCCAGGTCCAGGCCCTGTGCCTTCCAGTGGTCGACGGCACGCGCGACGTCCAGCGCCTCGGCGTGGCCGACGGCCTCCTCGATGGAGCGGAAGCCCAGCTCGGCGAGGATCTCGCGGACCTCTTCGGCGATGTACTGGAAGAAGTTGACGACGTACTCGGCCTTGCCGGAGAACCGGTCCCTGAGGGTCGGGTTCTGGGTGGCGATGCCGACCGGGCAGGTGTCCAGGTGGCAGACGCGCATCATGATGCAGCCGGAGACGACGAGCGGCGCGGTCGCGAAACCGAACTCCTCGGCGCCGAGCAGCGCCGCGATGACGACGTCACGGCCGGTCTTCAGCTGGCCGTCGGTCTGCACGACGATGCGGTCGCGCAGGCCGTTGAGCAGCAGGGTCTGCTGGGTCTCGGCGAGACCGAGCTCCCAGGGGCCACCGGCGTGCTTCAGCGAGGTGAGCGGGGAGGCACCCGTACCGCCGTCGTGGCCGGAGATCAGGACCACGTCCGCGTGCGCCTTGGACACACCCGCGGCGACCGTGCCGACGCCGACCTCGGAGACCAGCTTGACGTGAATCCGCGCCTGCGGGTTCGCGTTCTTGAGGTCGTGGATCAGCTGGGCCAGGTCCTCGATGGAGTAGATGTCGTGGTGCGGCGGCGGGGAGATCAGGCCCACGCCCGGCGTCGAGTGACGCGTCTTGGCGACCCACGGGTAGACCTTGTGGCCGGGCAGCTGACCGCCCTCACCGGGCTTGGCGCCCTGGGCCATCTTGATCTGGATGTCGTCGGCGTTGACCAGGTACTCGGACGTGACACCGAAGCGGCCGGACGCGACCTGCTTGATGGACGACCGGCGCGCCGGGTCGTACAGACGGTCCGGGTCCTCGCCGCCCTCACCGGTGTTGGACTTGCCGCCCAGCTGGTTCATGGCGATGGCGAGGGTCTCGTGCGCCTCCTTGGAGATGGAGCCGTACGACATGGCGCCCGTGGAGAAGCGCTTGACGATCTCGCTGGCCGGCTCGACCTCGTCGATGGAGATCGGCGAGCGGCCGTCGACACCGGACTTGAAGCCGAAGAGCCCGCGGAGCGTCATCAGCCGCTCGGACTGCTCGTTCACGCGCTCCGTGTACTTCTTGAAGATGTCGTAGCGACCGGTGCGCGTGGAGTGCTGGAGGCGGAAGATCGTCTCCGGGTCGAACAGGTGCGGCTCGCCCTCGCGACGCCACTGGTACTCGCCGCCTATCTCCAGGGCGCGGTGCGCCGGAGCGATGCCGGAGGCGGGGTACCCCTTGGCGTGGCGGGCGGCGACCTCCTTGGCGATGACGTCGATGCCGACGCCGCCGATCTTGGTGGCGGTGCCGTTGAAGTACTTCTCGACGAAGGCGTCGTCGAGACCGACGGCCTCGAAGACCTGGGCGCCGCGGTAGGAGGCGACCGTGGAGATGCCCATCTTGGACATGACCTTCAGAACGCCCTTGCCGAGGGCGTAGATCAGGTTGCGGATGGCCTGCTCGGCCTCGATGTCCGACAGGAAGGTGCCGGCGCGGACCAGGTCCTCGACGGACTCCATCGCCAGGTACGGGTTGACCGCGGCGGCGCCGTAGCCGATGAGCAGCGCGACGTGGTGGACCTCGCGGACGTCGCCGGCCTCGACCAGCAGGCCCACGTGGGTGCGCTGCTTGGTGCGGATGAGGTGGTGGTGGACGGCCGCGGTGAGCAGCAGCGACGGGATCGGCGCGTGCTCGGCGTCGGAGTGGCGGTCCGACAGGACGATCAGCCGGGCGCCGTTGTCGATGGCGGCGTCGGCCTCGGAGCAGATCTCCTCGATGCGCGCGGCGAGGGCGTCACCTCCGCCGTGCACCCGGTACAGGCCGGAGAGGGTCGCGGCCTTGAAGCCGGGCATGTCGCCGTCGGCGTTGATGTGGATGAGCTTGGCCAGCTCGTCGTTGTCGATCACCGGGAACGGCAGCGTGACGCTGCGGCAGGACGCGGCGGTCGGGTCCAGCAGGTTGCCCTGCGGGCCGAGGGACGAGTGCAGCGAGGTCACGAGCTCCTCGCGGATCGCGTCCAGCGGCGGGTTGGTGACCTGCGCGAACAGCTGGGTGAAGTAGTCGAAGAGCAGGCGCGGGCGCTCGCTCAGCGCGGCGATGGGCGAGTCGGTGCCCATGGAGCCGAGCGGCTCACCGCCGGTCTTGGCCATCGGCGCGAGGATGATCCGCAGCTCCTCCTCGGTGTAACCGAAGGTCTGCTGGCGGCGGGTGACCGAGGCGTGCGTGTGCACGATGTGCTCGCGCTCGGGCAGGTCGGTCAGCTCGATCTCGCCGGCTTCCAGCCACTCGGCGTACGGCTTCTCCGCCGCGAGCTGGGCCTTGATCTCGTCGTCCTCGATGATGCGGTGCTCGACGGTGTCGACGAGGAACATCCGGCCGGGCTGCAGCCGGCCCTTGCGGACGACCTTGGACGGGTCGATGTCGAGGACGCCGACCTCGGAGCCGAGGACGACGAGGCCGTCGTCGGTGACCCAGTAGCGGCCGGGGCGCAGACCGTTGCGGTCGAGCACGGCGCCGACCTGGGTGCCGTCGGTGAAGGTGACACAGGCCGGGCCGTCCCAGGGCTCCATCATCGTGGAGTGGAACTGGTAGAAGGCGCGCCGGGCCGGGTCCATGGAGTCGTGGTTCTCCCACGCCTCCGGGATCATCATCAGTACGGAGTGCGGCAGGGAGCGGCCGCCGAGGTGGAGCAGCTCCAGCACCTCGTCGAAGGACGCCGAGTCGGAGGCGTCCGGCGTACACACCGGGAAGACGCGGTCGAGGTTCCGGTCTCCGAAGAGGTCGGAGACGAGCTGCGACTCGCGGGCGACCATCCAGTTGCGGTTGCCCTTGACGGTGTTGATCTCACCGTTGTGCGCGACGAAGCGGTACGGGTGCGCGAGGGGCCACGACGGGAAGGTGTTCGTGGAGAACCGGGAGTGCACGAGCGCGATCGCGGAGGCGAACCGGCGGTCGGACAGGTCCGGGAAGAAGGGCTCCAGCTGGCCCGTGGTCAGCATGCCCTTGTAGACGATGGTCCGGGCGGAGAGCGACGGGAAGTAGACACCGACCTCACGCTCGGCGCGCTTGCGCAGCACGAAGGCCTTGCGGTCGAGCGCGATGCCCGTGACGGACGCGGCCGAGCCGTCGGCGACGAAGATCTGCCGGAAGGCCGGCATCGTCGAACGGGCGGTGGCACCCAGCAGCTCGGGAGCGACCGGAACCTCACGCCAGCCGAGGACCGTCAGGCCCTCCTGACCGGCGATCGTCTCGATCTGTGAGACGGCCTCGGCCGTCCCGTCCTCCGGCAGGAAGGCGATACCGACGGCGTACGCACCGGCCGCGGGCAGTTCGAATTCGGCCACCTCGCGGAAGAACGCGTCGGGCACCTGAGAGAGGATTCCGGCACCGTCGCCGGAGTCGGGCTCAGAGCCGGTGGCACCGCGGTGCTCAAGGTTGCGCAGGACCGTAAGGGCCTGTTCGACCAGGGTGTGGGACGCCTCGCCGGTGAGGGTGGCGACGAAACCGACGCCGCACGCGTCGCGTTCGTTGCGGGGGTCGTACATACCCTGCGCAGCAGGGCGAGCATCCATGAACGACCAGTTCTGGCCATTCGCGGAGTGCTGGGACGGCTGGCGCGGCGTACGCATCGGCTCTCCCGTCGTCGTCATGTGGCATATGCAGATTGCCGAGGGACGACGTTGGCCCTCTGCGTGAGTGCAAAATTTCGTGCAGGTTACATGATGGAGCGGTTCTCGGGAACCGGGATACTCCGTTCCAACATGCGGACGCCATGGGTCACGGCGAGGTACCGCACAGGGCGGCGAAAGATATGTGGGGACCCGGCGGAACAAGATCGATCAGATCGGAATCCGCGGGCCCGACGGCGAGGAGGGCGTCGTCGCCCACCCCGCGAGTGCGCTCCGGGCGTCATTGCCCTCAGCGCTTACGGCTCATGCCCGGTGGTCATGCATCCGAAACCAGCGAGTAACGGCTACTTATGCGGCCCAACGCATAAGTTCCAGCCGAGCTATCCTACGGCGATTCCGAACAGGCTGCCCAGGGCGTACGTCACACCGGCCGCGGCACCACCGAGCGCGAGCTGTCGAAGCCCGCTGAACCACCAGGTTCGCGCCGTCACCTTGGCCACAACGGCACCACACAGGAACAGTCCGAAGAGCGCGAGGAGCACGGCAGGCCACAGCCTGGTGGCGCCGAGCAGATACGGCAACACCGGCAGCAGGGCGCCCAGCGCGAACGACCCGAAGGACGAGACGGCCGCGACAGGCGGCGACGGCAGGTCACCGGGGTCGATGCCGAGCTCTTCCCGGGCGTGTATCTCCAGAGCCAGCTCGGGATCACGGGAGAGCTGTGCGGCCACGGCCCGCGCGAGCTTCGGCTCGACGCCCCGGGTCACGTAGAGAGCCGCGAGCTCGGCCTCTTCATCCTCCGGGTGCTTTCTCAGCTCTCGGCGCTCGACATCCAGCTCGGCCTCGACGAGCTCACGCTGCGAGGCGACGGAGGTGTACTCACCGGCGGCCATGGAGAAGGCGCCGGCGGCAAGCCCGGCGAGCCCGCTCAGCACGACGGTCTGGTGACTGACCGCCCCGCCCGCGACACCGGTCATCAGGGCGAGGTTGGAGACGAGGCCGTCCATCGCCCCGAACACGGCGGGCCGCAGCCACCCTCCATTCACATCCCGGTGCGTGTGGTTGTCACGGTGCGCCTCGTGCAGCGGTGCTTCGATCTCGATGATGGCCATGGGGTCCCCCAGAAAGCTCAGGCGGCAAGACAGCCCGGGCAAGAAACTCAGGCAAGGCTGTCTTTAGACAAGTTCCAGTCTTCGACAACGCCAAATCTACGCCCGGAAATTCCTCTCCACCAGCAAGGAAAGGCTGGGCTAACCTGCGGTTTTCCCCTAGAACGCTCATTCGTGTAGGTGACCGCACAAATGTCGACCGGGTGACACTGAGGCTTCCGAGGCTCGGGTCAACCGCCGACGGTGGGACATATCCGCAAAGGGCTCCGCGCCCTGGGCGGAGCCCCCGGAGGAAGGCCGCGTATGGCATCGATCGCCTGCATCCCCTCGGTTCCGGCGCCCGGGGAAGCCGCCGAACTCCGCGAACGGGCCCGCGGCGCCCTGCTCGGCCTGGCGGTCGGCGACGCGCTGGGCGCCCCGGCGGAGAACATGAAGCCCTCCGAGATCCGCGCCCGCTGGGGCCGCGTCACGGGCTTCGTCACCGACAACCCCTCCGGCACGGACGACACCGAGTACGCGATCTTCTCGGGCCTCCTCCTCGCCCGCCACGGCTCGGCCCTCACCCCGGCCCATGTCGAGACGGCCTGGCACGAGTGGATCGCGGACCGGGCGGAGGGCCCCTTCCGAGGCGCGGGCTTCAGCGAACGCGGCACCCTGGAGAACCTCCGCCGGGGCCTGGCCGCCCCCATCTCCGCCCAGCACCGCCACGCCTGGAGCGACGGCCTCGCCATGCGGGCGGCTCCCTTCGGCGTCTTCGCGGCGGGCCGCCCGGCGGAGGCGGCCCGTCTGGTGGCGATCGACGGCTCGGTGAGCCATGACGGCGAGGGAATCTACGGCGGCCAGGCGGTGGCGGCGGGCGTGGCGGCGGCGATGGCGGGCGCACCGACGATCGCGGTCGTGGCCTCAGCCCTCGCCGTGGTCCCGGACGACTCCTGGACGGCCCGCTCCCTGCGCCGCGCCGTCGCGGTGGCCCACCGAGGCGAACGCGCGGTCCGCTCCGCGGTCGTCATCGGCGGCTACCCCTGGACCGACCTGGCCCCCGAAGCGGTCGCCCTGGCCTTCGGGGCGTACGCGGCGGCGGACGGCGACTTCGTCCAGGCGGTGCTGACGGCGGTGAACATGGGCCGCGACGCGGACACGACGGCGGCGGTGGCGGGGGCGCTGGCGGGCGCGACGCAGGGAGAATCTGCGATCCCGACGGAGTGGGCGGCGGCGATCGGCCCGGCTCGGGGGAGCTGTCTGCCGTCGATGGCCGGACATCACGTGCTGGACGTGGCGGAGCTGCTGACGCCCGGGGAAGGCGGGAAGTGGGGAGCGGGGGGATGCGCACCGAGTGAGGTGCCGGTAAGACAGGAGGCTCCCGCACCGGGCGAGGTGCCGGTAAGGCAGGAGGCTCCCGCGCCGGGCGAGGTGCCGGTAAGGCAGAAGGCTCCCGC
>NZ_FNHV01000007.1:0-144337 GCF_900103585.1 Streptomyces sp. cf386 | reverse complement strand
AGGCAGAAGGCTCCCGCACCGGGCGAGGTGCCGGTGAGGCAGAAGGCTCCCGCACCGGGCGAGGTGCCGGTGAGGCAGGAGGCTCCCGCACTTCACTCCCTCACCCTCATCACCGACGACGAGCCGGAGGCCCGACCGTGACGCCGCCCAGCCCCTGGGACGACGGGGCGCGGCCGACGGACGACGCGATCGGGGCGGGGACGGCGGCGGAGGTCGAGGGCGGGACGGCCTCGGAGGAGCTTGTGCCCGGGACGCCCCCGGAAGACCTCGTGGCCGGGACGACCCCAGCCGAACCCGCAGCCGCCGACGGCGAGCACCCCCCACCGGGGCCACCCGCACCCGACGACGAGAGTTGTACGGGTGGTGCGGGTGGGAAACACTCGGCCGAAGGCGAAGCCGAGGCCGACACGGCGGCGCACCCTCAAACCGGCACCCGCATCCTCGGCCTCCTCCTGGGCCTAGCCGCAGGCGACGCCGCCGGCTGGCCCGCAGCCCGCCACCGAGCCGCCCGCATGCCCGAATGGACCCGCCGCCTCACCCGCGAACTCGACACCTTCGCCGAACACAACGCGACGACCACCCTCCCCGTCCCCATCGCGCTCAACCAACCCCCCGAACCCCTCCGCCTCGGCCCCTCCGACGACGCGGAATGGGCGGCGTTCGCAGCCGAGGCAGTCCTCCGCGCCGGCGACGACACCGCCCTCGGCGACCTCAGCCGAGAACGCCGCACCCGAGCGGCCATCGACCTCACCTGGAACGCCGTCGCCAGCGAGGTCGCCGCCGCAGCCGACCGCGCCCCAGAAGTCGAGTCGGCCATCCTCCCCCTACGCGCCCGCATCTCCGTCCGCGCCGGCCTCGGCAACCTCGCCACCGGCCTGCGCCCACCCGCCACCGGCCACGACAACCCGCACTACTTCGACGACGCCGCCTGCGTCCGCGCCTGCGTCCTCGCCGTGGCCCACCCCGGCGACCCCCACCGCGCCGCCGACCTCGCCGAGTTCGACGCCCGCTACACCCAGGACGGCGACGGCGTACACGGCGCCCGAGCGATGGCGGCGGCCCTCGCCCTGGCGCTGACCGGCGCGAACACCGAGACCTGCGTGACAGCCGCACTCGCCGAACTCCCCGAGGAGACGGAGATCGGCCGCAACGCCCGCCACGCCCTCAAGCTCGCCCGGGCCGCCGACAGCGCCTTCGCGCTCATCCCCCTCCTCGAACACCAAATCGTCGACCACGTCTACAGCTACGGCATCGCCGCCGCCGAAACGGTCCCGGTGGCCCTCGCCCTCGCGGTCGCGGCAGACGGCCGTATCGCCGAAGCGGTCCCCGCAGCCGCCTGCCTCTCCCGCGTCGCCGACTCGGCACCGGCCCTGGCCGGCGCACTGACCGGCGCACTGGGCGGCGGTACGTCGATCCCGGCGTCCTGGCGCGACACCTGCCGCACCCTCTCCGGCTGCGTACTCCCCCGCCTCACCGGCACCGACCTGGTGGAACTCGCCGAACTCCTGGAAGCCACACAACCGGCCCGACCAGGAGGATGATTCGGGGCATGACGCCCAAAGCACAAGAAACCAGTGGCCCGCGAGAAACCGGTGGTCCGCGTCTCGACGAGCGGATCACCGGCGCCCTGGTCGGCGCGGCGGTCGGCGACGCCCTCGGCGGCCCGGTGGAGGGCTACTCCCCCGACCAGATCCTCGAACGCCACGGCGGCCGGGTCCACGGCATCGTCGGCCCCTGGAACGGCGACGCCTGGCGCACGGCCCGCCCCATCGCGCCGTACCACAAGGGCGACGGGCACGTCACCGACGACACCTTGATGACGCACGCGCTGGTCCGCGTCTACGCGACGGTCCGCGACCACCTCGACGCGTACGCCATCGCCGACCACCTGGTCCCGGACCTGATGACGAACCCGCGCTGGATCCCGGAACTGGAGTCGGAGGCCCTCCCCCTGCACCGCGTCTTCCTGGCGGAGAAGTGGCTGGTGGCCCGCCTCCACTACGGCCACGTCGACCCACGGGAAGCCGGCGTCGGCAACATCGTCAACTGCGGTGCGGCGATGTACATGGCCCCGGTCGGCCTGGTCAACGCGGCGAACCCGAGGGCCGCGTACGCCGAGGCGCTGGACCTCGCGGGCGCCCACCAGTCGTCGTACGGCCGCGAGGCGGCGGGTGTCTTCGCGGCGGCGGTGGCAGCGGCGTGCACCCCGGGGGCGACACCGGACGCGATCGTCTCGACCTGTCTGTCCCTGGCGAAGGACGGCACGAGGGCGGCGATCGAGAAGGTCTGCGAAGCGGCGAGCACCCACACGGACTTCGAATCGGCCCTGGTCCCCCTCCGCAAGGCGATCACCCCGTACGACACGGTCGGCCCCGACTACCGACAGCCCTCCCTCGGCGCCCGCCGCCCCTCCCGCCTGCACGCGATCGAGGAACTCCCCGTCGCCCTGGGCATGTTGCTGGTCGCGAACGGCGACTACCGGCAGGCGGTGCTGGGCGCGGTGAACTACGGCCGGGACTGCGACTCGATCGCGACGATGGCCGGCGCCCTCGCCGGCGCCCTGGGCTCACCGCCCCCGGAGGACTGGTCGAAGGCGGTCGCGGACGCCAGCCGCCTCGACCTCTGGGAACCACCCCGCACCCTGACGGAGGTCGCGAGGGAGGTCCACGCCCGCGACGTACAACTACGCCGGTCCCACGAGGAGGCGTTCACCGCACTGGAGGGCCGAGGATGCTCCGACTGACCTGGGTCCAGCCGGAGGACCTCCTGGGCCATGAACTCCGGCAGGCGGCACTGGACGGCCGGGAGCCGTCGAGGATCGCGGCGCGCTGGAGGGCGGCCGGCGGGCTGGAAGCACCCTTGCGCGCAGGGGCGTCACCGGAGCCGACGTCGCGATACCTGCGGACGCTGGCCGAGGACCTGCTGGACGAACTGGCCGACCTGCCGAGCAGGTTGAAGGACGAAGAGCCGACGGACCTGAGGCAGATCAAGTCCCTGTGCCCGAACTGGCCGTCCGATGCCGGCGCCCCCACGACGCCACCCTCGCAGCCCTGCCTCGAAGCCGCCTGGCTGGGCCGGGCGGTCGGCTGTCTCCTCGGCAAGCCCGTGGAGAAGCTCCCCCTCGAAGCCATCCGCCAACTGGCGCGCTCCACCGGCAACTGGCCCCTCACCACGTACTTCACCGCCAAGGGCGTCCCCGCGGAACTCACCTCGGCCTACCCCTGGAACCGCCGCTCGGCAACGACCTCCCTCGCCGAGAACATCGACGGCATGCCCGAGGACGACGACCTCAACTACCCCCTCCTCAACCTCCTCCTGCTCCAACGCCACGGCAAAGCCTTCACCACCACGGACGTAGCCCGCCTCTGGCTCGACGAACTCCCCGCCGGCCGCACCTTCACGGCCGAGCGCATCGCCCACCGCAACCTCCTGCTCGGCATCGAGCCCCCGCACACGGCCCGCCACCGCAACCCCTTCCGCGAATGGATCGGCGCCCTCATCCGCGCGGACGTCCACGGCTGGACCAACCCCGGCGACCCGTCCGCCGCGGCCGAACAGGCCCACCGCGACGCCACCCTCACCCACACCGCCAACGGCGTCTACGCGGCGATGTTCACGGCGGCGGTCATCGCACGGGCGGCGACCGGCACCGCCGACATCCACACCTGCCTGCGCACCGGCCTGACCGTGATCCCCCCGAACTCCCGCCTGGCCCAGGCGATCCGCGACGCCGTCCAACTGGCCCACGCGCACGAAGACTTCGACACGGTCGTCGACACGCTCCACGCCACCCACGCGCACACCCACCACTGGGTCCACGCCATCCCCAACACCGCCCTCATCGCCGCCGCACTCACCCACGCGAACGGCGACTTCACCGGCTCCATCTGCCGTGCCGTGTCGGGAGGTTGGGACACCGACTCCAACGGCGCGACCGCCGGCAGTATCGCCGCCCTCCTCACCGGCACCCCCTCCGCCCTCCCCGACCGCTGGACGGCCCCCCTGAAGAACCGCCTCGCCACCTCCGTCGCGGACTTCAACGGCACCGGCTTCGACGCCCTGGCCCAGCTCACGCACGAACTCACCCACGGACTCCCGCACGAACCACCGCACGGACTCGCCCACTTGGAGGCCACTCGCCCATGACCGACATCGTCGTGCTCGGCAGCACGAACATGGACCTCGTCACCTATGTCGAAAAGGCACCGCAGCGCGGCGAGACCGTGACGGGACGGGAGTTCCGTACGATCCCCGGCGGCAAGGGCGCCAACCAGGCGATCGCGGCGGCCCGCGCGGGCGGCGACGTCCTGATGATCGGTGCCGTCGGCAACGACGCCTACGGCACCCATCTGCGCTCCACCCTCGAACACTCCGGCGTGGACACCGACGACCTCCGCACGGTCGAGGGCCCCTCCGGCACCGCGCACATCGTCGTGGACGACGAGGGCGGCAACGCGATCGTCGTGGTCCCCGGCGCGAACGGCACGCTCGACCACCTGAGCCCCGGCGACGAAGGCGTCATCGCCTCCGCCGACACGCTGCTGCTCCAACTGGAGATCCCGCTGCCCGCGGTCGTCGCCGGCGCGCAGGCGGCCCGCCGCCACGACGTCCGTACGATCCTCACCCCGTCCCCAGCCCGACCACTGCCGGCCGAACTCCTCACCGCCGTCGACCTGTTGGTCCCCAACGAGCACGAGGCCACCACCCTCACCGGCCGCACCGACCCGCGCGAGGCCGCCACCGCCCTGCTCGACCGGGTGCCCGAGGTCGTCGTCACCCTGGGCGCGGCCGGCAGTCTGTACGCCACCCGCGGCGCCGATCCCGTGACGGTTCCGGCCCCGAAGGTCACCGCGGTCGACACCACCGGCGCCGGGGACACGTTCGTCGGCGCCCTCGCGGTGGCCCTCGGCGAGGGGCGCCCGATGCCGGACGCGCTGGCGTGGGCCGCGGCAGCGGCGGCGCTTTCGGTCCAGCGGGCGGGCGCCACGGTGTCGATGCCGTACCGCCCCGAGATCGAGGCCCGGTACGCGTCATGACCGAGGCCACCACCCGCGCGGCCACCGCCCCCTTGGCCGGCCTGCGCGTCCTCGACCTCGCCACCCTCTTCGCCGGCCCCCTCGCCGCCACGATGCTCGGCGACTTCGGTGCGGAGGTCGTCAAGGTCGAGCACCCCGCCAAACCGGATCCCTCCCGCGGCCACGGCCCGTCGAAGGACGGCGTGGGCCTGTGGTGGAAGGTCCTCGGCCGCAACAAGCGCACGATCACCCTGAACCTCTCCAAGCCGGGTGGCCGCGCCACCCTCCTGCGCCTGGCCGCGACCGCGGACGTCGTGATCGAGAACTTCCGCCCGGGCACCCTGGAGAAATGGGACCTCGGCTGGCCGGAGCTCTCCGCCGCCAACTCCCGCCTCATCCTGACCCGCGTCACCGGCTTCGGCCAGTTCGGCCCCTCCGCCCACCGTCCCGGCTTCGGCACCCTCGCCGAGGCGATGAGCGGCTTCGCCGCGCTCACCGGCGAACCGGACGCGCCCCCGACGCTTCCGCCGTTCGGCCTGGCCGACTCGATCGCGGGCCTCGCGACCGCGTACGCGGTGCTGACGGCACTGGCCGCCCGCGAGCGCACCGGCGAGGGCCAGGTCGTCGACATGGCCCTCATCGAACCGATGCTGCTGGCCCTCGGCCCTCAGCCGACCTGGTACGACCAGCTCGGCTACGTCCAGGAACGCACTGGCAACCGCTCCGCGAACAACGCCCCGCGCAACACCTACCGCACGGCAGACGGGTCCTGGGTCGCCGTCTCCACCTCGGCCCAGTCGATCGCCGAGCGCGTGATGCACCTGGTGGGACGCCCCGAGCTGATCGACGAACCATGGTTCGCCACGGGCGCCGACCGGGCCCGGCACGCCGACGTCCTCGACCGTGCGGTCGGCGACTGGATCGCCCGTCACACCCGCGCCGACGTCCTCGCGGCCTTCGAGAAGGCGGAGGCCGCGGTGGCCCCGATCCAGGACGTGCGCGACGTGATGACGGACCCCCAGTACATGGCCCTCGACACGATCACCACCGTCGCCGACCCCGAACTCGGGCCCCTGCGCATGCAGAACGTCCTCTTCCGTCTCTCCGCCACTCCCGGCGCGATCCGCTGGGCGGGCCGCCCGCACGGCGCCGACACCGACGAGGTCCTCACCGACCTGGGTCTGACCCCCGCCGAGCTGGCGGCCCTGCATGCGGAGGGCGCCCTGTGACGAGCCCGGCAAGGACCGTCCCGTACCCCCTGACCTGGCTGTACGCCCCCGGCGACCGCCCCCGTGTGGTGGCCAAGGCGCTGACGTCCGGCGCCGACATCGTCATCGTCGACCTGGAGGACGCGGTCGCCCCGGACCGCAAGGACTACGCCCGGGCGGCCACGGCCGACCTGCTCTCCGATCCGGAGCACCCGGTACCGGTCCACGTCCGCGTGAACGCCCTGGGCACCCCACCGGCGGCGAAGGACCTTCAGACACTGGCCGCTCTCCCCGGCCTGGCCGGCCTCCGCCTCCCGAAGGTGATCTCCGCCGAGCAGATCATCCACCTCGCCCAGACCACACCGCCCACCGACCCGGGCGCGCCCCCGCTGCACGCCCTCCTGGAATCGGCCCTGGGCATCGAGCGCGCGCACGCGATCGCCTCAGCTCACCCCTCCCTGCACGGCATCTCCCTGGGCGAGGCGGACCTACGCGCCGACCTGGGCGTACGGGGCGACGCGGGCCTCGACTGGCCCCGGTCCCGCGTCATCGTGGCCGCACGTGCGGCGGGCCTGCCCCCGCCGGCCCAGTCCATCCACCCGGACATCCGTGACCTGGAAGGCCTGGCGGCGTCCTGCGCCCACGGCCGCACCCTTGGCTTCCTGGGCCGCGCGGCCATCCACCCCCGGCAGCTGCCCGTGATCGAACGTGCCTACCTCCCCACGGAGGCGGAACTGGAACAGGCGGAGACGATCATCAAGGCCGCGGCGGCGAATCAAGGCGCCCAGGCCCTCCCGGACGGCAGCTTCATCGACGCGGCGGTGGTGGCGACGGCACAGCGAACCCTGTCCCTGGCCCGCCGGGCCTGAGACGCGACGAGGGCGCCCGGCAGACCCGGGCGCCCTCGTCGACGTACGACCGACCGTCAGCTCTTCTTCGCCGACTCGGCCTCGTCGCTCACCGCTTCTTTCGCGTCTTCGTTCTCCTCGGCGCCCGAGGCGTCCTCAGTGCCCGAGGAGTTCTCGGTACCCGGTGAGTCCGTCTCGGCCTTCTTCTCGTCGGCGTCGGTGTCGGCACCGTCCCCGGCCTCACCGTCGGATCCCTGCGCCGCACCCGGCTCGACGACCTCTTCGCGGCCCGGCCGCTTCTTCGCCGACACCACGATGTACGTCACCGCGAGCAGGAACACGATCAACGCGGTCCAGTCGTTCAGCCGCAGGCCGAGAATGTGGTGGGCGTCGTCCACCCGCATGTACTCGATCCAGAACCGACCCGCACAGTACGCGGCGACGTACAGCGCGAACGCCCGCCCGTGACCCAGCTTGAAGCGGCGGTCGGCCCAGATCACCAGCAGTGCGACACCGATGCACCACAGCGACTCGTACAGGAACGTCGGGTGGTACGTGCCGGGCACCCTGCCGTCCGTCGAGGACGTGATCTCCAGGGCCCACGGAAGATCCGTCGGCTTTCCGTACAGCTCCTGGTTGAACCAGTTGCCCCAGCGCCCGATCGCCTGCGCGAGGGCGATGCCGGGGGCGATGGCGTCGGCGTAGGCCGGCAGCGGGATGCCCCGGCGCCGGCAGCCGATCCAGGCACCCACCGCGCCGAGCGCGATGGCGCCCCAGATGCCGAGGCCGCCCTCCCAGATCTTGAAGGCGTCCACCCAGTCACGGCCCTCGCTGAAGTACAGCTGGTAGTCCGTGATCACGTGGTAGAGCCGGCCGCCGACCAGGCCGAACGGCACGGCCCAGACTGCGATGTCGGCCACCGTGCCGGTCCGCCCGCCCCGGGCGATCCAGCGTTTGTTGCCGAGCCAGACGGCTACGAAGACACCGATGATGATGCAGAAGGCGTAGCCGCGCAGCGGAATGGGGCCGAGGTGGATCACCCCGCGCGACGGGCTGGGAATGTAGGCAAGTTCCATGGCAGGGTCGACGCTACCTTGCCGGGCGGGGCCGATGGCAGGCGGCCCGGCTACGGGTCCATAACAGGCGGCGCCCCGAGCAGGCCCCGCCCGCGTCGCTCATCCCTTGGCGGCCTCCTCGACCATCTGCTTCAGCTTGGCCGGTGTCATCGTCTGGTCCTGGTAGATGTTCTTGCCGTTCAGCAGCACCGTCGGCGTACCGCTGAAACCGCCTTCCTTGAACGCGTTGTTGGACTTCTCGACCCAGTTGTTGTGCGTGCCGTCCTCGACGCACTTGCGGAAGGCGGGCGTGTCCAGGCCCTTGACCTTGGCCGCGAGCTCGAAGAGCTTGCTGTTCTTCGCGAAGGCGTCGTCGACCTCCGGCGGCTGGTTCTGGTACAGCACGTCGTGGTACGGCACGAACTTCCCGGCGTCCTGGGCGCAGGCCGCGGCGTTGGCCGCGTTGCGGGAGCCGGTGCCGCCCATGTTGCCGTCGATGATCGTCGCCAGGTGGTACTCGACCTTGAGCTTCCCGGCGTCCGTCAGCTCGTGGATCGTCGATCTGTAAGCGTCCTCGAAGGACTTGCAGGCCGGGCAGCGGAAGTCCTCCCAGACCGTGAGCGTCGACTTGGCGTCCTCCTCGCCGACCGGGATCGCGAGGCCGTCCTTGCCCTGCGCGCCCGAGGGTCCCACCACCGGCCCCGCGTCACTGCTGTCGTCCTTGCCGGCGTTCGCCGCGACGACTCCGACCACCGCCGCGAGTCCCAGCACGCAGACGACGCTCGCGCCGACGATCAGGGCACGGCGCCGCTTGTCGGCGGCCTTCTGCTTCTCGCGCTCGACCGCCAGCCGCTCACGGGCGGTCCGCTTACCCTCACGATTCTTTTCGCTCACACCCGCAGAACGAACCGGGGAGGCGCAGCGCGCCTCCCCGGCCCCAGGTCCACCCGTTCGAGCGACTCGTACGGAAGGCCCTTCTTCCTACTTCTGCGGGGTCCTTCTACGCCTGCCCGCGCACGCCCTTCGCCAAGTCTCCGGCGAGCGCGCGCACGGCCTCGATACCGGCCGCGTCGTCCGGCGCGTCCAGCATCCGCTTCACGAACGCCGAGCCGACGATCACGCCGTCGGCGAAGCCGGCGACCTCGGCGGCCTGCTTGGCGTTGGAGACGCCGAGACCGACACAGACGGCCAGTTCGGTGCCGGTGCCCCGGGTGCGCTCGACCAGATCCTGGGCCTGCGCGCCCACGGACTCACGGGTGCCCGTGACGCCCATCAGCGAGGCGGCGTAGACGAACCCGCTGCCCGCCTCGGTGATCTGCGCGAGCCGCTCGGCCTTGCTGCTGGGCGCCACGACGAAGACCGTCGCGAGCCCGTGCTTCTCGGCGTGCTCCCTCCAGAGAGCCGACTCCTGGACGGGCAGGTCGGGCAGGATGCAGCCCGCGCCGCCCGCTTCCGCCAGCTCGGCGGTGAAGCGCTCGACGCCGTAGCGGTCGATGGGGTTCCAGTACGTCATGACGAGGACCGGCTTCCCGGTGGCCTCGTGGGCCTCGCGGACCGTGCGCATGACGTCGGCGATCTTGACGCCGCCGCGCAGGGCGATGTCGTCGGCGGTCTGGATGACGGGACCGTCGAGGACGGGGTCGCTGTGCGGCAGACCCACCTCCACGATGTCCGCGCCCCCGTCGAGCACGGCCTTGATCGCCTCGATGCCGCCGTCCACGGTCGGGAAGCCGGCCGGGAGGTAGGCGATGAGTGCGGAGCGTCCCTCGGCCTTGGCGGCGCGCAGGGTGTCCGTCAACAGCTGGATGTTCCCGCTCACTTGGCGTCCCCCTGAATCTCGGCGGCACCGCCATTGGCGTCGGCGGCGACCTCGGCGTCGGTGTCGTAGAGGCCGAAGTAACGAGCGGCCGTGTCCATGTCCTTGTCGCCGCGGCCGGACAGGTTGACGACGATCAGCCCGTCCTTGCCGAGCTCCTTGCCGACCTCCAGGGCGCCCGCGAGGGCGTGTGCGCTCTCGATCGCCGGGATGATCCCCTCGGTGCGGGACAGCAGGCGCAGCGCCTGCATCGCCGCGTCGTCGGTGACCGCGCGGTACTCGCCGCGACCGCTGTCCTTGAGGTAGGAGTGCTCGGGGCCGATGCCCGGGTAGTCCAGCCCGGCCGAGATCGAGTACGGCTCGGTGATCTGGCCCTCCTCGTCCTGGAGGACGTAGGAGCGGGAGCCGTGCAGGATGCCGGGCTCACCGGCGGTGAGGGTCGCCGCGTGCTCGCCGGTCTCCACACCGTGCCCGGCGGGCTCGCAGCCGATGAGGCGTACGTCCGTGTCGGGGATGAAGGCGTGGAAGAGGCCGATGGCGTTGGAGCCGCCGCCGACGCAGGCGACGGCCGCGTCGGGGAGGCGTCCGGCGCGCTCCAGGAGCTGCCGGCGGGCCTCGACTCCGATCACGCGGTGGAAGTCGCGGACCATGGCGGGGAAGGGGTGCGGGCCCGCGACCGTACCGAAGAGGTAGTGGGTGTGGTCGACGTTGGCGACCCAGTCGCGGAACGCCTCGTTGATGGCGTCCTTGAGGGTGCGCGATCCCGACTTCACGGCGATGACCTCGGCGCCGAGCATGCGCATGCGGGCCACGTTGAGGGCCTGGCGCTGGGTGTCGATCTCGCCCATGTAGATCGTGCACTCGAGGCCGAAGAGTGCGCAGGCCGTCGCCGTCGCCACGCCGTGCTGACCGGCGCCGGTCTCGGCGATCACCCGGGTCTTGCCCATGCGCCTGGTGAGCAGGGCCTGGCCGAGGACGTTGTTGATCTTGTGGGAGCCGGTGTGGTTGAGGTCTTCCCGCTTCAGGAAGATCCGTGCGCCGCCGGCGTGTTCGGCGAACCTCGGCACCTCGGTGAGGGAGCTGGGGCGGCCGGTGTAGTTGACCAGGAGGTCGTCGAGCTCGCGGGCGAACTCCGGGTCGTGCTTGGCCTTGTCGTACTCGACGGCCACCTCGTCCACGGCGGCGACGAGGGCCTCCGGGATGAACTTGCCGCCGAACGCGCCGAAGTAGCCTTCGGCGCTGGGGATTTGACCCTCCGGGTCTGGGATGAAGAACTCGCTGGGCATGCGGATACCTCACGGTGAGTGCGTGAAAAAGACACTATTCGCCGTGGGGCGGGGGGTAATCGCTTGGCTGCGGGCCGTGTGTGGTTGCTCGCGCAGTTCCCCGCGCCCCTAAGGGGCGCGCTGCCATCGACGGCCGTTGACCTGTCCGGGTTCGTCACCGATGACGTATCGCACTCGACGGCCGTGCACCCTGCGTGCGGGCGCGCGGCAGCCACGGGGGCGGCAGCCGCGCGCGAGGCGGGCGTACCTGTCCGTGGTCGTCGTCGTGAGCGTCATCGGGGCAACTCTATCGGGTGATCAGCTGCGGCCGTGCCGCAATGCGGGGTGCTCGCCGGCCGCGACCAGGTCGGAGACCGCCGCCTTCGGGTCCTTCCCCGTCACCAGGGACTCGCCGACCAGGACCGCGTCGGCGCCGGCGTTGGCGTAGGCGATGAGGTCGTGGGGGCCGCGGACGCCGGACTCGGCGATCTTGACGATGTGGTCGGGGATCTCGGGGGCGACGCGCTCGAAGGTGCCGCGGTCGACCTCGAGGGTCTTGAGGTTGCGGGCGTTGACGCCGATGACCTTGGCGCCCGCGTCCACGGCACGCTCGACCTCGTCCTCGTCGTGCACCTCGACCAGGGGGGTCAGGCCGATGGACACCGCGCGCTCGATGAGGGACTCCAGCGCGGGCTGGTCGAGGGCCGCGACGATCAGCAGCACGAGGTCGGCGCCGTACGCGCGGGCCTCCCAGAGCTGGTACGACGTGACGATGAAGTCCTTGCGCAGGACCGGGATGTCCACGCGCGCGCGGACCGCCTCCAGGTCGGCCAGCGAGCCGCCGAATCGGCGCTGTTCGGTGAGGACGGAGATGACGGCCGCGCCGCCCGCCTCGTAGTCCGCGGCGAGCCCGGCCGGGTCGGCGATCGCGGCCAGCGCGCCCTTGGAGGGGCTGGAGCGCTTGACCTCGCAGATGACCTTGACGCCTTCGCCCCTGAGGGCGGCGACCCCGTCCTTGGCAGCCGGAGCCTTCGCCGCGCGCTCCTTGAGCTCGTCGAGGCTGACGCGCGCCTGCCGCTCCGCGAGGTCGGCACGGACTCCGTCGATGATCTCGTCGAGCACACTCACGCGAGCGGCCCCCTTCCAGACGGTTGGTTATGAAAGCGGTACGAAAACCTATGGTCACTGCGATGGTATCCGGAGGAGGGCGTAGGCCTCACATCCGGTTGACGCCGGTCCCACTACCTGGACGTTCCCCAGTTGATCAAGGATGCAGCCAGCCACCGAACGGCAGGTTCCGGACAACGGTGAAGACCAGCAGCAACGCCCCCACCGCCCACAGACGCGCCGGCGAGAGATCGAGCGCGAGCGGTCGCCCGCGCGCCGCCCGGACCACCCAGACGGTCCACACCACGGCGAAGAGCGCGTAGCCGACGACAGCGATCGCGTTGTCCTGGAGCGCCGCCGCGAAGTCCCCGTGGACGACGGCATGCGCGCTGCGCAGGCCGCCGCAGCCGGGGCAGTAGAGCCCGGTGACCTGGAGGAGTGGACAGGCGGGGTAGTGGCCGGGTTCGTTCGGGTCCACGGCTCCCACGTATGCGAAGGCCCCGGCGACGGCCGCGAGCACCCCCGCCGGTACGGCCAGTCGGCGCACCACCGTGTCGGCGCCGGGCCGGGGCACCTTCGGGCTGTCGGGGCTGTCGGCGTTCACGTCATGCATTGTGCCCCCGCACACGCGTGAGGGGCGTCCCCTGGCACCCATCGGCGCCGGGTCGCCCCTCAGCGAAGTCGTACGGGTCTCAGCCCTTGGCGCTCGCCGTCTCGGCCTCCTGCGACATGAGCAGCGCCTTGTGAGCGTCCTTGGGCTGGCCCATGCCCATCGAGCTCATGATCCAGCCGACGACGCCGCCGAGGACCACGACGGCCAGGCCGACCCAGAAGCCCGCGGGCTGGGCCATCACCATGAAGGCGCCCGAGACGCAGAAACCGATGAAGGCGATCGTGACACCGGTCCAGGCGGCCGGGGTGTGACCGTGGCTGCTGCCCGCCATTGCTTGCTCCTCGTTGCTGTGTACGTGTTGTACGTGGGTGAGCCGGTCGCTCGCTGTCATTGTCCCGCACGCGTGCGCGTGCGGTGATCGGGGGGTCACGACGCGGCGGCCCGGGCTACGCCCCGGTCGGGTCCTCGCCGCGGTCCAGGGCCTTCCAGAGTTCCTCGGGCCGGTCGGGGTCGGTGGCCGGGGCCTTGCGGCGCTGGCGGGGTGCGCCGCCGCGCTCGTAGCGGCCGGACATGCCGGGCCACAGGCGGCCGTAGCGCAGGGCCAGGAGTCCGGCGAGCAGGATCAGGACGCCGCCGACGGCCGCGACGTACGGCCAGGCGGTGTGGGTGAGGGCCTGGACGGTGGCCGAGGTGTCGCCGGAGGCCTGCGCGGCCTTCTCGTCGAGCGCGGAACTGTCGGAGGCGCCGAGCAGGGCCGCCGCGACGGTGCCGGCGCCGGAGAGCGCGAGCAGGGCGGCGACCATGAAGCGGCCGGCCCGGCGGACGGCGAAGACGGCGACGAGGGCGGCGAGCCCCACTATCGCCAGGGCCGCGGGGACGCCCGTGACGTCGCTGCCCTTGGCGATCAACGGGAACGGGCCGCCGGCCACCGTCACGGTGCCCTCCGACCAGTGCTGCCGGGTCGAGAGCAGCGCGACGGCCGCGCCGAGGGCACCGCACAGCAGGGCGATGGCGAGGCTCATACGGCCGGCCCGGGCGGAACCGGGGGCTTCGGAACGGGGGTGAGGAACAGCAGTCACGTACTCCACTATCACCCGAACCCCGAGCGAACAGTCACCCGGGGTTGGGGTGATAGGGGCCACCCGGGTTCACCCCGGGGCATTTGAACCGGTACCCGGCGGTCACATGAGCCGGTTCGCCGTGTGCACCGCACGCAGGACGGCAGCCGCCTTGTTCCGGCACTCGGTGTCCTCGGCGACGGGGTCCGAGTCGGCGACGATGCCCGCGCCGGCCTGGACGTACGCCGTTCCGTCCCGCAGCAGGGCCGTACGGATCGCGATGGCCGTGTCGGAGTCGCCCGCGAAGTCGAGGTAGCCGACGCAGCCGCCGTACAACCCCCGCCTGGACGGCTCGAGTTCGTCGATGATCTGCATCGCCCGGGGCTTGGGGGCGCCGGAGAGCGTGCCGGCCGGGAAGCAGGCGGTCAGGACGTCGAAGGCCGTGCGGCCGGGTGCGACCCGTCCGGTCACGGTCGAGACGATGTGCATCACGTGCGAGTACCGCTCGATGGACATGAAGTCGACGACCTCGACGGAACCCGGCTCGCAGACCCGCCCCAGGTCGTTGCGGCCCAGGTCGACCAGCATGAGGTGCTCGGCGCGTTCCTTCGGGTCGGCGAGCAGTTCGTCGGCGAGGGCCTGGTCCTCCTGCGGGGTGGCCCCGCGCCACCGGGTTCCGGCGATGGGGTGGACCATCGCCTGCCCGTCCTCGACCTTCACCAGGGCTTCCGGCGAGGAGCCGGCGACGTCGAAGCCGTCGAAGCGGAACAGGTACATGTACGGGGAGGGGTTCGTCGCCCGCAGCACCCGGTAGACGTCCAACGCGCTTGCCGTGCACGGCGTTTCGAAGCGCTGGGAGGGGACGACCTGGAAGGCCTCGCCGGCCCGGATGCGCTCCTTGATGTCCTCGACGGCCTCCTGGAAGTCCTCGCCGCCCCACAGGGCGGTGTACTCCGGGAGCTCCGAGGGCGGCAGCACGGCCGGGGGCTGGGCGACCGGGCGCGAGAGGTCGGCCTCCATGGCGTCCAGGCGGGCGACCGCGTCGGCGTAGGACTCGTCGACGCCGGTGTCGAGGTCGTTGTGGTTGATCGCGTTGGCGATCAGCAGGACGGAGCCCTCCCAGTGGTCCATGACGGCGAGGTCACTGGTGAGCAGCATGGTCAGCTCGGGGAGCTTGAGGTCGTCCCGCTCGCCGGGGCCGATCTTCTCCAGGCGGCGCACGATGTCGTAGCCGAGGTAGCCGACCATGCCGCCGGTGAAGGGCGGCAGGCCCAGGTCGTGGGCGAGGTCGCGCGGGGTGTGCAGGGCCTCGATGGTGGCGCGCAGGGCGGCGAGCGGGTCGCCCTCGGTGGGGACGCCGACGGGCGGGGTGCCGAGCCAGTGGGCCTGTCCGTCGCGCTCGGTGAGGGTGGCCGCGGATCGGACGCCCACGAAGGAGTAGCGGGACCAGGAGCGGCCGTTCTCCGCGGACTCCAGCAGGAACGTGCCGGGGCGCTCGGCGGCAAGCTTGCGGTAGAGGGCGACCGGGGTGTCGCCGTCGGCGAGGAGCTTGCGGGTGACCGGAATGACGCGGCGGTCGGTGGCCAGCTTGCGGAACGTCTCTAGGTCCATGGCGGCTGACCTTACTGATCCACTGCCGGTACGCCGGAATCGGCGTCCTTGAGCAGCACATCCTCGTCGAAGCAGGTGCGCGCGCCCGTGTGGCAGGCGGCGCCGACCTGGTCGACCTTGACGAGCAGGGTGTCGGCGTCGCAGTCGAGGGCGACGGACTTGACCCACTGGAAGTGGCCGGAGGTGTCGCCCTTGACCCAGTACTCCCGGCGGCTGCGCGACCAGTAGGTGCAGCGGCCGGTGGTGAGCGTGCGATGCAGCGCCTCGTCGTCCATCCAGCCGAGCATCAGCACCTCTCCGGTGTCGTACTGCTGGGCGATGGCGGGCAGGAGTCCGTCCGCGCTGCGCTTGAGGCGCGCGGCGACCTCGGGGTCCAGCCGGCTGGGCTGACGGGGCGTGCTGGTGGTCATGCATGCCATTGTGCCGCCTGCCACTGACAGTGACGGGCCGGTGTCCACTGGATGGATAGGGGCGGCGCGCCGGCACCTCGTTGAGGGGTGGTGGTCGGGTGACGGGTGGGCGGACCCGAGGGGTGGTCGTAGGCTGACTCCATGTCGACCTTCGCCCAGCGTGAACGACTTCTCCTCGCCGACCTCTTGGAGGCCGAGGGCCCCGACGCCCCCACCCTCTGCGAGGGCTGGCAGACCCGTGATCTCGCCGCGCACGTGGTGGTGCGCGAGCGTCGCCCCGACGCTGCCGCCGGCCTGCTGGTGAAGCAGCTCTCCTCGCGGCTGGACAAGGCGATGGAGGAGTTCGCGGCGAAGCCGTACGAGGAGCTGATCCAGCTCATCCGCACCGGCCCGCCGCGTTTCTCGCCCTTCCAGCTCAAGCAGATCGACGAGGCGTCGAACACGATCGAGTTCTACGTCCACACCGAGGACGTCCGCCGTGCCCAGCCGGACTGGACGACGCGCGAACTCGACCCGGTCTTCCAGGACGCCCTGTGGTCCCGTCTGGAGCGCTCCGCGCGTCTGGTGGGCCGCAGCGCCCCGACGGGTCTGGTGCTGCGCCGCCCCGACGGCCAGACGGCGGTCGCCCACCGGGGCACGCCGGTCGTCACGGTGACCGGCGAGCCCTCGGAGCTGCTGCTGTTCGCCTACGGCCGGCAGAGCGCCGCCAAGGTCGAGCTGGACGGCGAGAAGGACGCGATCGCCAAGCTGCACGAGGGGAAGCAGCTCGGGATCTGAGGATCGGCCGGCAACCTGGGGCTCAGCGGGGCAGTTCGGCCCGGCGCAGATTCCGTGCGCACAGGCCGACCACTCCGGCGAGCCCGCAGACGGCCGCGCTGGCGACGAAGACGGGGCCGGTGCCCCACAGGCCGATCGCGGCGCCGGTCAGGGGGAAGGTGAGCGGGGCGACACCGAGGCTGAAGAACGTCGACACGGACGTGACCCGGCCGACGTAGGCCCGGTCGGACTCGGCCTGCAGGAGCGCCCCGCACAGGACGCCGTTCAGCCCGGAGATGAGCCCGATGGACAGGGCCACGGCAGCGGCGACCGCGAGGTGCGGCACGAAGGCCAGGGCACCGATCGCGACCGCGCTGGTCACGCCGGACACGGACAGCACGAGTCCCGCGCGCGGGACGTGGCCCCGGGCGGTGAGCAGCAGCGAGGCAGCTCCCGCGCCCGTGCCGAACCCGGCGAGCACCCATCCGACGCCCCCGGCGCCCCAGCCGCGTTCGTCGGCGAGCAGGGCCAGGCCGACGTTGAGCGGGCCGACGAAACCGAGGTCGCTGAGCGCGATGACGACGATCAGCGGCAGCAGGACGCGGTGGCCGCGTATGTAGCGCAGGCCGCCGGTCAGATCGCTCCAGGCGCTGCCACGCGCGCGTGTGTCGTCCGCGGGCTGCCGTCCCACCCGCAGGGCGATCAGGAGCGGCAGGGAGGCCGCGAACAGCAGCCCGGCCAGACCGAACGCCGCCGCGGTGCCCCCGAGGGCGACGCCGAGGCCGCCGAGCGGGGCCCCGACGACGTTGGCCAGCCGGACGGCGAGTCCGCGCATACCATGCACCCGGGCGAGCTGTCCGCGCCCGGTGATCCGGCTCGGCAGCGCGCCCAGGGCGGGCATCATGACGGCGTCGACGGCCCCGAAGAGCAGGGCCAGCGCGGCCAGCGGCCACAGGCCCGGGCGGCCCACGAGCAGCAGTCCGGCGACCGCGAGGACCGCCGCGCACCGCACCGCGTCGCTGCCGATCAGCACCCTGCGCGGGCCGAAGCGGTCGGCGACGACTCCCCCGACCAACATCAGCACGGCCCGCGGTACCGCGCTGAGCGCCGTCACCAGACCCGCCTGGGCGGGCGTTCCGGCCTGGACGGCGGTCCAGGACAGGGCGAGGTAGTACACGTTGTCGCCAACGGCCGACGAGGCGTAGGCCCCGAGCCAGCGCAGCACGTTGGGGTCACGGTGGGCGGCGCGCTCCGCCACGGCGGTGGGCACGGAGCCGGTCTGCGTCGACGGCACGTCGGTCCTCTCAGGTCCGGAACGGGAAGGCGTACGTGTGCACCGCGACGCTCTCGCGGCCCTCGATGTCGCCGGCGGCCTCAGCGGCCTGTCCCTGCGCGTCGTACCGGCGCAGGAGGGCCAGCAACTCTTTGTTCAGCTCGGTCAGTTCGTCCGCAGTGAGGCGCAGGTGGGACTCGGAGGACTCGGCGGCCCGGTTCCACTCGGGGCCCCAGTGGGCGCGCTGGTCGAGCCAGCGCCGGTACATCTCGGTGCGCTGTTCGGCGAAGAGCCGGCTCGCCGCCGTGTGCGCGGCCGCCTTCTCGGGGGCGTCGCGGAAGTCCTCCTCGCGGATGCGCACGCCGTCCGAGGCGGGCCGCCACCAGCGCTCACGACCGTCCGCGCTCTGCGGCTCGGCCTCCTCGATGAGCCCGTGCTCGGCGAGCTTGCGCAGGTGGTAGCTGACCAGGGAGACCGCCTCGTCGACCTGCTCGGCGAGCTGTGAGGCGGTGGCGACCCGGGCGATCGTCAGCCCGCGGAGAAGGTTCATCCGCAGCGGATGGGCGAGCGCCTTGAGGGTGCCCAGGTCCGTGATCCGGCGGTCTCTTTCCTTGCCTGTCATGCCCTCACCGTAGATACGAAAGAAAAATTGCACAACAGATTTTGCGCAACTTCTCTTTCGCGTCTCTCCATGAGAAAGCCCCGGCCGCCTCCAGGGCGACCGGGGCTCAGCCCAGTGTCAACGGACGGGGTGCCCGGCTCCCCGCAACGCGTCCTTCACCTCGCCGATCCGCAGATCCCCGAAGTGGAACACCGACGCGGCGAGCACCGCGTCCGCCCCCGCCCCGACGGCCGGCGCGAAGTCGGCGAGCTTGCCGGCACCGCCGGACGCGATCACCGGAACCGTCACGTGCTTGCGCACGGCCTGGATCATCTCCAGGTCGTAGCCGTCCTTCGTGCCGTCCGCGTCCATCGAGTTGAGCAGGATCTCGCCCGCGCCCAGCTCGGCGGCGCGGTGCGCCCACTCGACGGCGTCGATGCCGGTGCCCTTGCGACCGCCGTGCGTGGTCACCTCGAAGGACCCGCCCGCCGTGCGCCGCGCGTCCACCGACAGCACGAGCACCTGCCGCCCGAACCGCTCGGCGATCTCGCGGATCAGGTCGGGGCGGGCGATGGCGGCGGTGTTGACGCCCACCTTGTCGGCGCCCGCGCGCAGCAGCTTGTCCACGTCCTCGGCCGTGCGGACACCGCCGCCGACCGTCAGCGGGATGAACACCTGCTCGGCGGTGCGGCGCACCACGTCGTACGTCGTCTCGCGGTTGCCCGACGAGGCGGTGATGTCCAGGAACGTCAGCTCGTCGGCGCCCTCGGCGTCGTACACCTTCGCCATCTCGACGGGGTCGCCCGCGTCGCGCAGGTTCTGGAAGTTGACGCCCTTGACGACCCGGCCGTTGTCGACGTCCAGGCAGGGGATGACTCGTACGGCCAGGGTCATGACTCGGGTGCCTCTCGGTACGCCTCCACCTCGACCTCGACGACCAGGCTGGGGTCCACGAAGCCGGAGACGATGATCATGGATGTGGCGGGCCGGACGGAGTCGAACAGGTCCTTGTGAGCGCGTCCGACCTCGTCCACGTCCCGGGCATGAGTGATGTACATGCGCGTACGTACGACATCGTCGCGGCCGAGGCGCAACTGCTCCAACGCCGCGAACGCGACGTTGAAGGCGTTGACCGTCTGCTCGTACGGACCGCCTCCGGCGATCTGACCGTCCACTATGGACGTGCAGCCGGAGACCAGCACGAGGCCGTTCGGCAGTTCGACCGCCCGGGAGTAGCCGAAGGCGTCTTCCCAGGGAGCGCCTGTCGTGACGCGTCGTACGTCGCTCACTCGGCTACCGCCTCCAAGGCCTCTTCCAGGGTGAACGCCTTCGCGTACAGGGCCTTGCCGACGATGGAGCCCTCGACACCGAGGGGCACCAGATCGGCGATGGCCCGCAGGTCGTCCAGCGACGACACGCCGCCGGAGGCGACGACCGGGCGGTCCGTCGCCGCGCAGACGTTCTTCAGCAGCTCCAGGTTCGGGCCCTGGAGCGTGCCGTCCTTGGCGATGTCGGTGACGACGTAGCGGGCGCAGCCCTCGCTGTTGAGGCGCTCCAGCGTCTCGTAGAGGTCGCCGCCGTCCCGGGTCCAGCCGCGACCGCGGAGCGTGGTGCCTCGTACGTCCAGGCCCACCGCGATCTTGTCGCCGTGCTCGGCGATGACCTTGGCGACCCACTCGGGGGTCTCCAGGGCGGCCGTACCGAGGTTCACGCGCGTGCAGCCGGTGGCGAGCGCGGCGGCCAGGGAGGCGTCGTCGCGGATACCGCCGGACAGCTCCACCTTGATGTCCATCGCGCCCGCGACCTCGGCGATCAGCTCGCGGTTGTCGCCGGTGCCGAAGGCCGCGTCGAGGTCGACCAGGTGCAGCCACTCGGCGCCGGAGCGCTGCCACGCCAGGGCGGCCTCCAGCGGGGAGCCGTAGGACGTCTCGGTGCCGGACTCGCCGTGCACGAGGCGGACGGCCTGGCCGTCACGGACGTCGACGGCGGGGAGGAGTTCGAGCTTGGCCATGTCTCTACAGGGTTCCGATCCAGTTGGTGAGCAGCTGCGCTCCGGCATCGCCGGACTTCTCGGGGTGGAACTGGGTGGCCCACAGGGCGCCGTTCTCCACGGCGGCCACGAAGGGCTTGCCGTGCGTCGACCAGGTGACCAGCGGTGCGGTCATCACCGGGTTCTCGGTCTCCAGGCTCCAGTCGTGGACGGCGTAGGAGTGCACGAAGTAGAAGCGCGCGTCCGCGTCCAGGCCGGCGAACAGCTGGGAGCCGGCCGCCACGTCCACGGTGTTCCAGCCCATGTGCGGCACGATGTCGGCCTGCAACGGCTCGACCGAGCCCGGCCACTCGCCGAGCCCCTCGGTCTCGACGCCGTGCTCGATGCCGCGCGCGAACAGGATCTGCATGCCGACGCAGATGCCCATCACGGGGCGCCCGCCGGACAGCCGCCGCTCGACGATCCAGTCGCCGCGTGCCTCCTTCAGGCCCTGCATGCAGGCGGCGAAGGCGCCGACGCCCGGCACCAGCAGGCCGTCGGCGTTCATGGCCTTGTCGAAGTCACGGGTGATCTCGACGTCGGCACCCGCGCGCGCGAGGGCGCGTTCGGCGGAACGGACGTTGCCGAAGCCGTAGTCGAAGACCACGACCTTCTTCGAGTCGGTCAATTCCACACCTCCAGCCTCAGGACGCCCGCGACCAGACACATCGCGGCGCCTATCGACAGCAACACGATGAGGCTTTTCGGCATCTGCTGCTTGACGAAGGAGTAGATGCCGCCGGCCAGGAAGAGGCCGACGACGATCAGCAGGGTCGAGAGGCCGGTCACAGGGCGCCCTTCGTCGAGGGGAGGATGCCGGCCGCGCGCGGGTCGCGCTCGGAGGCGTACCGCAGGGCCCGCGCCAGCGCCTTGAACTGGCACTCCACGATGTGGTGGGCGTTGCGCCCGTACGGCACGTGCACGTGCAGCGCGACCTGGGCCTGGGCGACGAAGGACTCCAGGATGTGCCGGGTCATCGTCGTGTCGTACTCGCCGATCATCGGCGCCATGTTCTCGGGCTCGGTGTGCACGAGGTACGGGCGGCCTGAGAGGTCGACGGTGACCTGGGCGAGGGACTCGTCCAGCGGGACCGTGCAGTTGCCGAAGCGGTAGATCCCCACCTTGTCGCCGAGGGCCTGCTTGAAGGCGGCGCCCAGCGCGAGGGCGGTGTCCTCGATGGTGTGGTGGGAGTCGATGTGCAGGTCGCCCTCGGTCTTCACGGTCAGGTCGAACAGACCGTGCCGGCCGAGCTGGTCGAGCATGTGGTCGTAGAAGCCGACACCTGTCGACACATCGACCTTCCCGGACCCGTCGAGATCGATCTCGACGAGGACCGAGGTCTCCTTCGTCACCCGCTCTATGCGGCCTACGCGGTTCATGTGGTCTGCTCCTTCTTCAGTGCACGTACCGCGTCGAGGAACGCGTCGTTCTCTTCGGGGGTTCCGGCGGACACCCGCAGCCATCCCGGGATGCCGTTGTCCCGGACGAGGACTCCCCGGTCAAGGATCTTCTGCCAGGCCGTGTGCGAGTCCTCGAACCTGCCGAACTGCACGAAGTTCGCGTCGGACTCGACGACGTCGTAGCCGACCGCACGCAGCTCGCTCACCAGCCGGTCCCGCTCCGACTTCAGCTGCTCGACGTACTTCAGCAGCGTGTCGGTGTGCTCCAGGGCGGCCAGGGCGGTCGCCTGGGTGACGGCCGACAGGTGGTACGGCAGCCGTACCAGCTGGACGGCGTCCACCACCGCCGGGTGCGCGGCGAGATAGCCGAGGCGCAGGCCGGCCGCGCCGAAGGCCTTCGACATCGTCCGGGAGACGACGAGATTCGGCCGACCTTCGAGCAGCGGCAGCAGCGAGTCGCCGTGGCTGAACTCGATGTAGGCCTCGTCGACCACGACCATCGAGGGCTTGGCGGCCTGCGCGGCCTCGTACAGCGCGAGGACGGTCTCGGGCGGAACCGCGTTACCCGTCGGGTTGTTGGGCGTGGTGATGAACACGACGTCGGGCCGGTTCTCGGCGATGGCCTTCTCGGCGGCCGCGAGGTCGATCGTGAAGTCCTCGCCCCGAGGACCGGAGATCCAGCCCGTGCCGGTGCCGCGCGAGATGAGGCCGTGCATCGAGTACGACGGCTCGAAACCGATGGCCGTACGGCCCGGTCCGCCGAAGGTCTGCAGCAGCTGCTGGATGACCTCGTTGGAGCCGTTGGCCGCCCAGACGTTGGCGAGGCCCACCTCGTGGCCGGACGTGTCCGTCAGGTACTTGGCGAGCTGGGTGCGCAGCTCGACCGCGTCCCGGTCCGGGTAGCGGTTGAGGTTCCGGGCCGCCTCACGGACGCGCTCGGCGATCCGCTCGACCAGGGGCTCGGGCAGCGGGTAGGGGTTCTCGTTGGTGTTCAGCCGTACCGGGACGTCCAACTGGGGCGCGCCGTAGGGGGACTTGCCGCGCAGCTCGTCCCGTACGGGGAGATCGTCGATGCCTGTCACTTGCCTTCTGGAACCTTCCAACCACGTGTCCACTGTTCGGCTCCGCCAAAACGAGCCTTGATCGCCGCGCCGTGCGCCGGCAGGTCTTCCGCCTCCGCCAGCGTGACCACGTGATGCGCTACGTCCGCCAGCGCGTCCTTCGTGTAGTCGACGATGTGGATGCCGCGCAGGAAGGACTGGACCGACAGGCCCGAGGAGTGGCAGGCGCAGCCACCGGTGGGCAGCACGTGGTTGGAGCCGGCGGCGTAGTCGCCGAGCGAGACCGGCGCCCAGGGCCCGATGAAGATCGCGCCGGCGTTGCGTACCCGGTCGGCCACGGCGGCCGCGTCGGCCGTCTGGATCTCCAGGTGCTCGGCGCCGTACGCGTCGACGACCCTGAGGCCCTCGTCGACACCGTCGACCAGCACGATCGCGGACTGCCTGCCCTTGAGTGCCGGGACGATCCGGTCGTCGATGTGCTTGGTGGCCGCGACCTGCGGCTCCAGCTCCTTCTCCACCGCGTCCGCGAGCTCCACGGAGTCGGTGACGAGGACGGCGGCGGCGAGCGGGTCGTGCTCGGCCTGGCTGATCAGGTCGGAGGCGACGTGCACCGGGTCGGCGGTGGCGTCGGCCAGGACGGCGATCTCGGTCGGGCCCGCCTCGGCGTCGATGCCGATCTTGCCGGTGAAGTAGCGCTTGGCGGCGGCGACCCAGATGTTGCCGGGGCCGGTGACCATGTCGGCGGGCGGGCAGGACTCGGTGCCGTACGCGAACATCGCGACGGCCGTGGCGCCGCCGGCCGCGTACACCTCGTCGACGCCGAGCAGCGCGCACGCGGCGAGGATCGTCGGGTGCGGGAGGCCACCGAACTCGGCCTGCGCGGGGGAGGCGAGCGCGATCGACTCGACGCCGGCCTCCTGGGCGGGCACCACGTTCATGATCACGGAGGACGGGTAGACGGACCTGCCGCCGGGCGCGTACAGCCCGACGCGGTCGACCGGCACCCACTTCTCGGTCACGGAACCGCCCGGCACGACCTGGGTCGTGTGCGTCGTACGGCGCTGCTCGCGGTGGACGAGACGGGCGCGGCGGATGGACTCCTCCAGGGCCGCGCGCACGGCCGGGTCGAGTTCCGCGAGGGCCTTGCCGAGGGCCTCGGCGGGCACCCGCACCTGGTCGAGCCTGACGCCGTCGAACTTCTCCGCGAAGTCGATCAGCGCCGCGTCGCCCCGATGATGCACGGCCTCGCAGATCGGACGCACCTTCTCCAGGGCGGCCGAGACGTCGAAGTCGGCTCGGGGCAGCAGGTCGCGCAGGGCGGGGCCCTCGGGGAGGGCGTCGCCGCGCAGATCGATTCGGGAGATCACGGGCTCAATTCTCTCAGACCCGGGTTCGGCGTCGTGCGCGCGTATCACTGGGTGGAACAGAACTCCTCGGGAACCTGGAAGATCACCTTCACGTCTAGCGTTCGGGGCGTAACTCAGCGGGCATGAACAGTTGTACTAAACCCGCCAGTAGCTGAGGGGGATGGAAAAGACGTGACCGAAGGTTCCGGCCTCCGTGACGGGGACCTGCCGGACGACCTGCCGGACGACCTGACCGCCGCCGAACTCGGCATGTGGCAGGCCTTCCGCAACGGCAGCGTGTACGACCTGAGCAGCGGCGACACGGTCGTCGACGATCCGCACGGCGGGCATCCCTGGGGCGAGGAGCGGACCGTACGCGCGCGTATCGTCTGCTGGCTGCTGCTGGACGGACCGCCCGCCCTCGCGGGCCGGGTGTCCTCGCTGAAGCTGGTCGGCGTGCGGATCAGCGACGCGATGGACCTGGCGGGCGGCACGGTGGTGCCGTACGTCGAGCTGCGCGGCTGCCGTTTCGACCGGGAGGTCCGGCTGCCGGAGGCCCGCTTCACGACCGTACGGCTGGTGGACTGCGCGGTGCCGCGCCTGGAGGCCGCCCGGGTGCA
This sequence comes from Streptomyces sp. cf386, assembly GCF_900103585.1. Lineage (GTDB taxonomy): Bacteria > Actinomycetota > Actinomycetes > Streptomycetales > Streptomycetaceae > Streptomyces. The sequence goes on along the minus strand of NZ_FNHV01000007.1, from coordinate 119,245 downwards.
CACCGAGGGCGATCTGCATCTGCCGCGCTGCCGCTTCCACAACGGCGTACGGCTCACCGACGCCCACATAGGCACGGATCTGCTGCTCAACCAGGCCATCGTCTACCGCGACCGCAGCGGCCGGTCGATCGCGGCGGACGGCATCAGCGTCGGCCAGGACCTCCAGGCCGAGATGCTGGAGTCGCACGGCGAGCTGAGCCTGCGCGGCGCCACCATCGGCGTGTCGCTCAGCCTGCGGGGCGCGCGGCTGGTCAACCCGTACACGCGGCTCGCGCTGAACGCGCCCCAGCTGACCGTCGGGCGCACCCTGTATCTGACCCCGGCGGGCGTCGGCAGTCCGCTGCTGAGCGGCCGTACGCCCGCGCGCGGGACGCGTATCCAGCGGTTCGAGTGCCAGGGCGGGGTGCGGCTGGACGACGGGCGGTTCGGCGACGCGGTGGACCTGGAGCGGGCCCGGTTCACGTTCACCGACGAGCAGGAGCTGTCGCTGCGCCGCATCCAGACGCCCGAGCTGCGCTTCCTCGGGGAGGGGCCGGAACGCGGCGGGGTGGTGCTGTCGGGTGCGCGGGTCGTCAACCTGATGGACCGAGCGGACGCGTGGCCCGGGCCCGGTCTGCTGCACATGGGCGGCTTCAGCTACGAGAACCTCGTGCCGCGCGGTCCGTTCCCGCTGGAGCGGCGGCTGGAGTGGGTCTCCGCCGCGACCGCCGAGTACAACCCGGAGCCGTACGAACGGCTGGCTTCCGTCCTGCGGGCCGGCGGTGAGGACGAGGACGCGCGCGAGGTGCTGCTCGCCAAGCAGCGCCGGCGCCGCGAGACGCTGCCGGCGGCGGCCAAGCTCGTGGGTTACGCGCAGGACTGGATGGTCGCCTACGGCTATCGGCCGGGCCGGGCCGCCGTGTGGATGGCGGTGCTCTGGGCAGCGAGTTCGGTGGCCTTCACCTACGCGGACCCACCGCCGCCACTCAAGGGCGGCGAGCATCCGGCCTGGAACCCTGCGCTGTTCGCCCTCGATCTGCTGCTGCCGGTCATCGACCTGGGCCAGGTCGGGTTCTGGCAGCTCAGCGGGGCTTGGCAGTGGCTGGCCGCCGCGATGATCCTGCTGGGCTGGATCCTGGCGACGACGGTGGCGGCGGGGGCGACGCGGTTGCTGCGGCGGAGCTGACACGGCAGTGTTTGGTGAGGTCAGTGAGGTTCCTGAGCGGAACGTGTGCATGTCCGACAGTTGTTGAACCGTTGACCTTTACCGGTTCTTGACCCATCCGCGTACAACTTTCCACGGGTTGCCCGTTCCCTCTGGCGCGAGCGAGACCAGCGGTCTTTCAATGGTCGACACCATGGCTCTGCTGCTCCCGTTCGGCCGCGCGTCCCGGACGCCCAGGACCGTCGAACACCCCGCCGGCGGTCTCCCCGCCGACGCCGAGGTGCTCCTCGACGCGCCCGACGACCACCTGGGTCCCGCGCTGGTGGCGGCCGGGCGGGGCGCCTACGAGCCTGCCGCCGAGCTGCTCGCCGCCACGCGGCTGGGGGCGCGGTGGGAGCACCGCGACGGGTATGTGCTGCGGCTGGCGGCCTTCGCGCGCTCGCGGTCGGAGTGGCTGTGGGCCTGGTGCGCGGCCGCCCCGCACGACCCGGACGCGCTGCTGGTCAAGGCCCAGCTCGCGGTGGACCACGCCTGGCGGTCACCGGCGCGGGCCGAGCTGCTGCGCGGGGTGAGCCCGCTGATCACGGCCGCCGCGCGCGCCGACGATCGCGACCCGGTGCCGTGGCGGATCGCCCTGGACCACGCGCGCGGCTCACGCGCCGGGCACACCTACTTCGGGGAACTGTGGGAGGCGGCACTGCGCCGCGCCCCGCTCCACTACGGCTGCCATGTGGCGGCCCTGCGCTATCTGGCCTCGTCCTGGCACGGCTCGCACCGGGAGTGCTTCGACTTCGCCGACCGGGCCGCCCAGGACGCCCCGGCCGACTCCCTCGTCCAGGCGCTGCCGACCCGGGCGGCCTTCGCCTACCTGACCGACGGCTGCGGTCCGGGCGTGCCGCCCGAGCGGCTGGAGGCGGCGGCGGACCGGGCCGTCGCGCTCTCCGCGCGGTTCCCGGCGGCCGACCTGTGGCCGGCCGGGATGCGCAACAAGCTGACGTACGTCCTGGCACGGCTGGACCGCTGGGAGGACGCCCTGGAGCAGCTGCGGCTGATCGGCCCGTACGCCACGTCCTTTCCGTGGAGCCGGTTCTCGGACGATCCGCTGGGCCGGTTCCTGGAGGTGCGGGACGAGATCCGCGCGCAGGCGGCTGCCACGGCCTCCCCGGCGCGCGCCGGTGATCCACGGAGTGGGCGCGGCGGACGCGTTCACTCCGGCGACCACTAGGCTTTGGCGCCGTGACCGTCCGCCTTCCGCTCTTTCCCCTGAACTCGGTGCTGTTCCCGGGCCTCGTACTCCCTCTGAACGTCTTCGAGGAGCGCTACCGCGCCATGATGCGCGAGCTGCTGAAGACCCCCGAGGAGGAACCGCGCCGTTTCGCCGTCGTGGCGATCCGCGACGGCCACGAGGTGGCCCCGAGCTCCCCCGGTATGCCCGACCCGACGGCCCTCCCCGACCGCGGCCCCACCGCGGGCTTCGGCCCGGACCCGGTCAAGGCGTTCCACGGGGTGGGCTGTGTGGCGGACGCGGCGACGATCCGGGAGCGGGCCGACGGCACGTTCGAGGTGCTGGCGACGGGGACGACGCGCGTGCGTCTGCTCTCGGTCGACGCGTCGGGCCCGTTCCTGACGGCGGAGCTGGAGGAACTGCCCGAGGAGCCGGGGGACGAGGCGGGGGCGCTCGCGGAGGGAGTACTCCGCGCCTTCCGCCAGTACCAGAAGCGCCTGGCGGGCGCCCGCGAACGCTCCCTGTCCACGGCGACCGAACTCCCGGACCAGCCGTCGGTGGTCTCCTACCTGGTGGCCGCCGCGATGATGCTGGACACCCCGACGAAGCAACGCCTGCTCCAGTCCCCGGACATCGCGTCCCGCCTGCGCGACGAACTGAAACTCCTTCGCGCCGAGACGTCGATCATCCGTACCCTGCCATCGCTGCCGGCGTCGGACCTGACGCGCGGCCCGACGAGCCTCAACTGACACACGCAGGCACTGACGCACGACCTCTGGGGAACCGGCCACCATGGCGAAGAAGTCGAAGAAGAACCAGCAACAGCCGGGCGGCACCCCCGCGACGGTCGCCCTCACGTCCGCGGGCGTCGAGTACACGGTCCACGCCTACGACCACGACCCCTCCCACCCCTCCTACGGCGAGGAGGCGGCCGAGGCGATGGGCGTGTCACCGGACCGGGTCTTCAAGACGCTGGTGGCGGACGTGGACGGCACCCTGACGGTGGCGGTGGTCCCGGTGGCCGGTCAGCTGGACCTCAAGGCCCTGGCGTCGGCGGTCGGCGGCAAGCGCGCGGCCATGGCCGACCCGGCCCTGGCGGAACGCACCACCGGCTACGTCCGCGGCGGCATCTCCCCCCTGGGCCAGCGCAAGAAACTCCCGACGGTCCTGGACGCCTCGGCCACCGCCCACCCCACGATCTGCGTCTCGGCGGGCCGCCGCGGCCTGGAGGTCGAACTCGCCCCCGAGGCCCTCACCCACCTCACGAACGCGACCCTGGCCCCCATCGGCCGTGCGTGACCCCTCGACGCCCCCGGTCTCCTCGGTTAAACACGAGAGACATGTCGAAGAAAACGCGGAAACGCAAGTGGCGCATCAAGAAGGGCCGCTCGAACCACGGACGCCGCCCGGCATGACGACCAGCACGCCCTAGGAGGCCCCCTCGACGCCGGTCCGGGCACTTCAGCCCGTCCGGCGTTTGAGGACGAGGCCCCTTCAGGGCCGAAATGGGGGTCTGGGGGCGGAGCCCCCAGGAAGGCGCCCGGGGTCGAAGGGGCAGAGCCCCTGGAGGATGGGACGGGTAGGGGCGGCGGGGGCGAAATCACCCGGCGGCAACCACCCACCGAACGCCTTACACCGGCGGCGCCCCATACGGCCCCTGATCCGGCCGCGCCCCCAACTGCTCCTGATACGGATCCGCATCCCGAGGCCCGAACATCGCCGTCAGCCCCAGATGCACCACCAGCGCGGCCAACGGCCACACCAGCCACGCCCCCTTGGCCCCCAGCTTCACCGGCGCCGAGAAGGTGACCCCCTTGCCCACTTCCTTCGCATGGGCGATCACATCCTGCGAGGGCCCGAGCCACACCCCGACCTTCCAGGCCAGCAAGGACCCGAGAAACGCACCGACCGCCAGCCCCACCACCAACGGCACACCCCCACGCCGCCGTATGAGGAAGACGACAACCGCACTGACCAGCCCGAACGCGAGCGCAAGCAGAGTGAACGTTCCGTCCACCCCCGCGGCCTGCTCCCCTTCGGTGTCCTTGAAGTAGACGACCCAGTTCTTGTCGAGGACCTCCCCGACCAGCGGCACACTCGGCGCCAGCCACCACCACAGCACCCCGAGCAGCGCCCCACTGAGCGCCACCACCAGCGCGACCACGGCAGCCTCTCGCACTTCGGTCTTCATCCCGGGACCGTCCTGTTCGTACGAGCCTTGGACGCCGTACATGCCGTGCGGACCCTGAGGTCCGTACAAGCCGGACGGAGCACCGTACCCGGCGTCATGAGGCGCATGCGGCGCGGACGCGGCCTGCCCGGCAGCAGGCGGCTGCCACGCGCTGTTCGGGGACTGGTCACGCGGCGGCGGTGGTGGAGTCAGCGGAGCGGTCACTCTGCCATCGTGCCAGGCCGTCCTGTGCGGCGCGTCACCGGACGGCCGCCCGGCGGTAGGCCCAGGTGGCGACGGCCAGCGAGACGACGCCGACGACCCCGCACACGGCGAGGTCACCGAGCACGAACGCCCAGTCGGGGTGCGGCCCGAAGGTCCGCGCGAATGCCTCCACGCCGTACGTCGAAGGCAGCAGATCCCGCGCGAACCGCACGACCTCCGGCATCCGGTCGGCCGGCAGCACACCCAGCAGCAGCGCCGCGGACATTCCCAACTGCCCGAGCAGCGTGGCCAGTTCGGGCCGCGGCGCGAGCAGTCCGAGCGCCGCTCCCAGCCCGGCGAGCGCGGCCCCGGCGAGCGGGATCACCGCGACGAGCACCCACAGATGCGCGATCGGCAGCCCGAACAGCACGCACCCGAAGACGGCGGTCACCACGGTCCCCGGCACGGTGAAGGAGGCGTACGCCCCCGCCGCCCCGAGCACCACGGCGGCCGGCGGCACCGGCAGCGTGGCGTAGTGGTCGAGCCCGCCGCTCGCCCGCAGCTGCCCGAAGTACTGCGCGAGCAGATTCAGCGCGACGAAGGCGACCACGAGCACCGCCGACCCGGCCACCACGGCCTGCGCCTCGGCCCCGCCGTCCACGACCCCGCGCATCAGGATCATGATCCCGATCGACTGGAAGGTCGCCACGAACAGCAGCGGAATACGCGCGACCCGCGCCCGGGACAGCTGCGCCCGGTACACGGCGCACAGCGCCGGCCACAGCCGCGCACGCGGCCCGAGCTCGGCAACGGCCGGAGCGGCCGTCTCGTCCACGGCCAGGGCGCTGCCCGGCAGAACCTCGGCGGGTACGACACTCACGTGGCGCTGCTCCCTTTCACACGGGGGTTCACTGGGGAGGTGGCCCTGTTCCGCACGGGTACGGACACCGATACGGAAACGGATACGGATACGGCGGGCTGCGTGCTCAAGCCTTCACCAGCCCTTGCTGCGCGGCCCCGCCCAGCGCCAGATACACGTCCTCCAGGCTGGGCGTGGCGAGCGTGAAGTCGTCCAGCGCGGCGAACGCGGCCCCGCCGGTGACGGTGGCGACGACCGCGCGGGCCTCCTCGGGGGCGAGCCGCAGCGTCCAGCGACGCCCGGACTCCACGACCCGGTCCTGCAGCGCGGCGACCTCGGGCACATCCAGCGGCGCCCGTTCCCGCCACAGCAGCTCGACCCGTACCTCGCCCGCGACCCGCTCCTTGAGCCCGGACGGCGTGTCGCAGGCGATCACGCGGCCCCGGTCCAGCACCGCGACCCGGTCGAGCACGGTCTCGGCCTCGATGACGTTGTGGGTGACGAGCACGACGGTCGTACCGAGCTCGGCCCGCCGCCGGTCCACGGCCGACCACACGGCGCGCCGCGCCACCGGGTCCATCGCGGTGGTCGGCTCGTCGAGCACGAGCAACGGCCGCTCCCCCACCAGCGCGGCGGCGAAGCAGGCAAGGCGGCGCTGCCCGCCGGACAGCTTCTTGATCGGCCGCCCGGCCAGCGGCCCGAGGCCCAGCTCGTCGAGTACGGCGTCCCGCTCGGCCCGCGCCTGCCGTACCTCCAGCCCGCGCAGCCGCCCGGTCGTCTCGGCGGCGAGCGACACGGTCAGATCGTCGAGGGCGGTCGACTCCTGCCCGAGGTAGGCGAGGATGCGCGCGGCCCGCTCCGGGTGCCGCACGATGTCGTGCCCGAGGATCTCCACGCTGCCGCGATCGGGCCGCATCAGCCCGGTGAGCTGTCGTACGAGAGTCGTCTTGCCGGCGCCGTTCGGGCCGAGCAGCCCGAAGATCTCGCCGCCCCGGATGTCCAGCCGTACGTCGTCGGTGGCCCGCACCTCGGGTGTCCCCGGCGTACCGCGCCGCCCGCGCACGGCCGGATAGGTCTTGGTCAGCCCGCGCACGGCACACACGACATCCCCACTGTGCCGAAGTGCCTGTCCCACGCGCGTACTCACAAGGGACGAGACTACGGGGTCCGGACCTCAGGTCCGTCCTCGGGTCGGCCACTCGGCACAAACCGCCAGCTCGCGACCACAAAACTCGCCGTACCGATAAATCCGCCGGTGATCATAAATCTGCCGATTCAACCGGTGAGGCCGATTCAACCGGTGACCACGAATCCCCCGTGCCCCACGGTCTCCGTCGGCTCACTCGCCGGCAGGCGCATGCTCCGCCGCCGTCCGCACATCGATCTCGCGCCAGAACCCGGCCCGGATCGCGTACCGATCATGCTCGTCGATCTGATCGTCCTTGTGCGCGAGCAACCCGAACCGAGCCGCGTACCTGAGCAGCTCCCCGTCGATCCGATGCGGAATCCGCGGATACATCCCGGACAGCCGCTGCAGATTGCCCTGGTCCCCCAGCCGCCCCATCCACCGTCGCGCGAACACCTGCCCGACCTCGTACGGATCGCCGCCGACCGTCGTGATGTCCTCCTCCCGGTCGGCCCACCGCTGCTCCGCCGTGGTCAGCTGCGCCAGCGTCGGCATCTGGGAGGCCTCGGGCGACTCGGCGGCGACGCCGGGCCGGTCGACCCACCCCTTGTCGGAGGACCAGCGCAGCGTCGCGCTCGCGGGGTGCTGGGCCGGCTGCACGCCGGGCGCGCGCAGGGCGGCGAGGTCCTTCGGCGTGGGCACGCCCTTGGGAGCCGGCACCCGGTCCTGCGTGCCGTTCTCCGAAGCGGCGACCGCAGGGGCGTGCTCGCCCTCCTCGGCGGGCCGCTCGGTCCGCGCGCCGAGCGCGGAGTCCGGCAGCGGGGCGGACAGGATCGCGGCGATCTCGGGCCGGGGCACGGGCGGCGGCGCGCACACGCCGGTGAGCTCCTTGGCGCGTACGGCCTTGGTGATCCACGTACGGTCGAGCACGCGCCGTTCGTCGGCCTCGGCGACCAGGTCCTCGGACTGGTTGTAGTCACCGTCGGCGGCCTGCACGGCCCACAGATGTACGGCGACGCCGTGTTCCTTGGCGGCCATCATGCCCGGCAGCAGATCGCCGTCTCCGGTCACCAGCACCACATCCGAGCAGGCGCGGTTGCGGGCCAGCTCGGTGAGCTCGGCGTGCATCGCGGCATCCACGCCCTTCTGCGCCCAGCGGCCGTCGCTGCGGGTCAGGGCGCCGAGCCGGACGGTGACCCGGGGCATCACCCGCAGTCGGCGGTGCTCGGGCTGGGGAACGCGGTCAGGGGCGCCGTCGAACCAGTAGATGCGCAGCAGAGGCTGCTGGGTGTCGGACTCGGCGCGTTCGCGCAACCCCTGGATGAGGGCGGCGTGGTCGACGGTGATCCGGGACCGGGAGGGTTCCCCGGCGAGCAGGCTGGCGGCGGCCCCCAGCAGATACCCGGCGTCCACCAGGACGATGCAGCGGTCCACACGACTCACCCTCTTCCCGGGAGGTTTGCTTCAGGCTTCCTTCGAGTCTGCCCGACCGCGCGGGGGTTAACGGGGCGAACTCGATCTTCGGCGTGGCGTTTCGGGGCATCGCCGCCGCGACGCGCCAGTCCTCACGCCCCGACAACCGCTGTCACACACGGTAATTATCCGAAATGCGTTCTTTATCAGCCTATGTGAATCTGGTCGCGGCCCTGGCCCCTAGATCCCCCACAGGAGGCATCACCATGGCCAAGAACAAGAAGCAGGACCGAAAGCAGCCGCAGTCCGAGCGTGGTCAGCAGCAGGCCCAGCAGTCTTCGATGGAGACGCAGGCCGAGCAGCGCGCCACGCAGGTGACCCCGGGCGACATGGCCCGCAAGGGCCGGCAGAAGCGCTTCGGTCACAACTGACATCTGCATATCGGGTTGTTGAGACCCAGGCACATGAAGAGGGGCGCACCCCGCACGGGGTGCGCCCCTCTCGCGCTGTACCGGGTGGGTCAGCCCGCCAGGCAGGACGGCCCGAGCAGTACCTTCAGGTCACCGAAGAGCGCCGGGTCCGGCTTCACCCGGTGCCGGTCGAGGCGCAGCACCGTGGTCTTGGTCGGGCCCTGGAGCTTGATACGGACCTCGCTCTCGCCCCTGTGGTGGCTGAGGATCTCGCCGAGGCGGCTGACCATCGGCGGGGTGACCCGGGTGGCCGGGATGGTGAGGATCACCGGCGCGTTGGTGCCGGCGTTCGACAGGTCGGGGACCTGGAGCTCCATCGCGACCAGCCGCGGGACGTCCTCGCGTTTGTCGAGGCGGCCCTTGACGAACACCACGGCGTCCTCGACGAGTTGGGTCGAGACGAGCTGGTACGTCGCCGGGAAGAACATGCACTCGATGGAGCCGGCGAGGTCCTCGACCGTGGCGATCGCCCAGGCGTTGCCCTGCTTGGTCATCTTGCGCTGGAGGCCCGAGATGATGCCGCCGATGGTCACCACGGCACCGTCCGCGTGCTCACCGCCGGTGAGCTGGGCGATGCCCGCGTCGGCCTTGTCGGTCAGCACGTGCTCCAGGCCGAAGAGCGGGTGGTCGGAGACGTACAGACCGAGCATCTCCCGCTCCTGGGCGAGCAGATAGGTCTTCTCCCACTCCTCGTCGGTGAACTGCACGTCGAGTCCGAAGCCGGGTTCGTCGCTCTCCTCCTCGCCCATGCCGCCGAAGAGGTCGAACTGGCCCTCGGCCTCCTTGCGCTTGACCGCGACCACGTTGTCGATCATCGGCTCGTACTGCGCGGTGAGGCCCTTGCGGGTGTGGCCCAGGGTGTCGAACGCGCCCGCCTTGATCAGCGACTCGGTGGTGCGCTTGTTGCAGGCGGCCGCGTCGATCTTGTCGAGATAGTCGGGGAAGGAGCCGTACTTGCCCTTGGCCTTACGGCTCTTGATGATCGACTCGACCACGTTCGTACCGACGTTGCGCACGGCCTCCAGGCCGAAGAGGATCACGTCGTCGCCCTGGGCGGCGAAGTTGTGCACCGACTCGTTGACGTTCGGCGGGAGCACCCGGATGCCCATGCGGCGGCACTCGTTGAGGTAGACGGCCGACTTGTCCTTGTCGTCCTTGACGGACGTGAGCAGCGCCGCCATGTACTCGGCCGGGTAGTTCGCCTTGAGGTAGGCGGTCCAGTAGGTGACCAGGCCGTACGCCGAGGAGTGCGCCTTGTTGAACGCGTATCCGGCGAAGGGGACCAGGACGTCCCAGAGGGCCTGGATCGCCTGGTCGCTGAAGCCGTTCTTGCGGGCGCCCTCCTGGAAGATGGTGAAGTTCTTCGCCAGTTCCTCGGGCTTCTTCTTGCCCATCACGCGGCGCAGGATGTCGGCCTCGCCGAGCGAGTACCCGGCGACGATCTGGGCGGCCTTCTGCACCTGCTCCTGGTACACGATGAGGCCGTAGGTCAGACCGAGCGTCTCCTTCAGAGGCTCTTCGAGCTCCGGGTGGATCGGCGTGATCTCCTGCCGGCCGTTCTTGCGCTCGGCGTAGTTCGTGTGCGAGTTCATGCCCATCGGGCCCGGCCGGTACAGGGCCGAAACGGCGGAGATGTCCTCGAAGTTGTCGGGCTGCATCTGGCGCAGCAGCGAGCGCATCGGGCCGCCGTCGAACTGGAACACGCCGAGCGTGTCACCGCGGCAGAGCAGTTCGAAGGTCTTCGGGTCGTCCAGGGGGAGCGAGAGCATCTCCAGATCGATGCCCTTGTTGGACCGCACCATCTTCACGGCGTCGTCCATGATGGTGAGGTTGCGCAGGCCCAGGAAGTCCATCTTGATCAGGCCGAGGGACTCGCACTGCGGGTAGTCCCACTGCGTGATCGTCACGCCGTCCGTGTGCCGCACCCAGATCGGGGCGTGCTCGATGATCGGCTCGCTGGACATGATCACGCCGGCGGCGTGCACGCCCATCTGCCGGACCAGGCCCTCGACGCCCTTGGCGGTGTCGATGACCTTCTTGACGTCCGGCTCGTTCTCGTACATCCCGCGGATCTCGCCCGCCTCGTTGTAGCGCGGGTGCGAGGGGTTGGTGATGCCGTCGAGGTCGATGCCCTTACCGAGGACGTCTGCGGGCATGGCCTTGGTGAGGCGGTCGCCCATCGCGTACGGGTAGCCCAGCACGCGCGCGGAGTCCTTGATCGCGTTCTTGGCCTTGATCTTGCCGTAGGTGCCGATCATGGCGACCTTGTCGGCGCCGTACTTCTCGGTCACGTACCTGATGACCTCGACGCGCCTGCGCTCGTCGAAGTCGATGTCGACGTCGGGCATGGAGACGCGCTCGGGGTTGAGGAACCGCTCGAAGATCAGTCCGTGCTCGATCGGGTCGAGGTCGGTGATGCCCATGGCGTAGGCGACGATCGAGCCGGCCGCGGAGCCTCGGCCGGGGCCGACCGCGATGCCGTTGTTCTTGGCCCACATGATGAAGTCGGCGACGACGAGGAAGTACCCCGGGAACCCCATCTGGATGATGATGTCCATCTCGTAGTCCGCCTGCTTCTGGCGGTCCTCCGGGATCCCGTTCGGGAAGCGGCGGTGCATGCCGCGCCGCACTTCCTCCTTGAACCAGGTGACGTTGGTGTAGCCCTCTTCGGGGATGTCGAACTTGGGCATGAGGTCGCGCTTCTCGAACATGCCGTCGGTGTCGACCATCTCGGCGACCAGGAGCGTGTTGGCGCAGCCCTCCTGCCAGGCGTCCGAGGAGTCGATGGCGTACATCTCGTCCGTGGACTTCAGGTAGTAGCCCGTGCCGTCGAACCTGAAGCGGTCCGGGTCGGAGAGGTTCTTGCCGGTCTGGATGCACAGCAGGGCGTCGTGAGCGGTCGCCTCGTGCGCGTACGTGTAGTGCGAGTCGTTGGTGACCAGGGGCGGGATGCCGAGCTTCTTGCCGATCTCCAGGAGGCCGTCGCGGACCCGGTGCTCGATGTCGATGCCGTGGTCCATCAACTCCAGGAAGTAGCGGTCCTTGCCGAAGATGTCCTGGTAGTCGGCCGCCGCCTTGAGGGCCTCGTCGTACTGGCCGAGGCGCAGGCGGGTCTGGAGCTCACCGGAGGGGCAGCCGGTGGAGGCGACGATGCCCTCCGACCACTGGGAGATGGTCTCCTTGTCCATCCGGGGCCACTTCTGCAGCCATCCCTCGGCGTACGCGTCCGAGGAGAGCCGGAAGAGGTTGTGCAGACCCGTCTTGTTCACGGCCCACATCGTCTTGTGGGTGTAACCACCGGAACCGGAGACGTCGTCGCGCTTCTGGTGCGGCTGGCCCCACTGGATCTTGCGCTTGTTCCGCCGGGACTCGGGGGCGACGTACGCCTCGATGCCGATGATCGGGGTGACTCCGGCCTTCTTCGCGGTATGGAAGAAGTCGTACGCCCCGTGGAGGTTGCCGTGGTCCGACATGGCGATATGGGTCATGCCCATCTCGTTGCACGCGTTGAACATGTCCTTCAGCCGCGCGGCACCGTCCAGCAGCGAATACTGGGTGTGGACGTGCAGGTGCGTGAACGGCGGCTTTGACACGGCGTGGCCTCCAGGGAAAACGCTTGGCAACAGGCTGGCGGACAGTTCGGGGGACAGCGTCGAAGTCTATGCCTCGGCACTGACACTCGGCGGGCTGCCCCGCGTACCTTCACAGCGAGGACCGCCGGGCACTTTCGTCGGCTCTCACCCGTTGGAGACGACAGAAACGCTGTCGTACAGGTTCATGCACCAGGAGGCACCCAGCGATGTCGGTCCCCCAGCTCAACGACGAGCAGCGCGGCGACGAGATCCTCGCCGTCTTCGACACCGCCTTCGGCGAGCTCCTGGCCGCCGACCCGGCCGCGTTCCGCGTGAAGTTCCGGAAGATGGCGGCCTCGGCGTTCGCGTTCTACCGCGGCACGGCGTGCCTCTTCTACCACGACCTCGACGCCGAGAACGCCGCTCGGGGCGGCGGGAAGATATACAGCGGGCCCTACCTGGACGAGCGCACCTCGCGCGTGTGGATCCACGGCGACCTGCACGCGGAGAACTTCGGCACGTACATGGACGCCAACGGCCGGCTGATCTTCAACGTCAACGACTTCGACGAGGCGTACGTCGGCCCCTTCACCTGGGACCTCAAGCGCTTCGCCGCCTCCATCGCCCTCATCGGCTACGCCAAGGCGCTGGGCGACGAGCAGATCAGCGAGCTGGTGCGGATCTACGCGGGCGCGTACCGCGAGCGCATCCACGCGCTGGCGACCGGCGCCAAGAGCGACGAGGTGCCGCCGTTCACGCTGGACACCGCGCAGGGCTCGCTCCTGGACGCCCTGCGGGACGCCCGCGCGCTGACCCGCTTCGGGCTGCTGGACTCGATGACCGAGATCCGTGACTTCGAGCGCCGCTTCGCCCCGGGCGGCGGCTCCATCGAGCTGGACGCGGCCACCCGCTACAAGGTGCTCGCGGCCTTCGACGGCTACCTGGAGACGCTGCCGGACGCCTCCCTGGACCGCCCGGACTCGTACCGGGTGAAGGACGTGGTCGGCCGCCGCGGCATCGGCATCGGATCGGCCGGCCTGCCGTCGTACAACATCCTCCTGGAGGGCCACACCGACGCCCTGGAGAACGACGTCGTGATCTACATCAAGCAGGCCCAGACCCCGGCCGTCTCCCGGCACATCACGGACCAGGCGCTGCGCGACTACTTCCAGCACGAGGGCCACCGCACGGTGATCTCCCAGCGCGCCCTCCAGGCGAACGCCGACCCGTGGCTGGGCTGGACCGAGCTGGACGGCGCGGGCCAGCTGGTCGCCGAGGTCTCGCCGTACGCCGTGGACCTGGACTGGAGCGACATAGACGACCCGGAGGAGATCGCTGCGGTCGTCGCCGACCTCGGCCGGGCCACGGCCACGATGCACGCGGCGGCGGACGACACCTCCGGCGAGTCCCTGGTGCCGTTCTCCACCGAGCGGGCCATCGACGCGGCGATCGCGGCGGACTCCGACGGGGGCGTCGGCTTCGCGGAGCTCCTGGTCGACTTCGCGCACGACTACGGCGCACGCGCGCGTGCCGACCACCAGATCTTCGTGGACCTGTTCCGCAACGGCCGCATTCCGGGTCTGTGACGGAACGGCCGCGCACCGGCGCTCCACGGTCGCTCACAGGCACCCTTTAAGGGTCTCTTACAGGACCACGTGCCACACTCTTCTCCGCTATGGACATATCCGGGACCCACCTGCGAGCCGTACGCGCGGCGCTGTTCACGTCACTTGTCGTGACGCTCAGCACCGCGTCGCATGTGCTGCTGTCCCGGGCGCCGCTGCCGCTGAACACGGTGGCCCTGCTGGCGGCGGCCGTGTTCGTGCTCGCATACGCCCTGGCCGGCCGCGAGCGGACCTACGGGCGGATCGCGGTCCTGCTGATCCCGCTGGAACTGGCCGCCGACACGATCCTCACCGCCGGCCAGCACGTCTGTTACGGCCGGGCGGGCGGCCCGGTCACGGGCCCCCTGCGGTCCGTCGGCTTCGACGTCCTGTGCGGCGACAACACCGCCGTGGGCACGCCCCTGGCCGGCATGACGGGCACCGACACCCGCCATCTGGCTACCCTGCTCACCACCCAGGCCGACCCGGCGACGCCCTGGCTCCTGCTCGGCGCGCACATCGGCGTCGGCCTCCTCGCCGCCGCCTGGCTGCGGCGCGGCGAGCGGGCCCTGGCCCAGCTGCTGCGCGCGGTGACGGCGACGACGTTCCGCCCGCTGCTGCTGGCGGTCGCCGCGGTGACGGTGCGCCGGACCGCGCCGGTCCGCCGCCTACCGCGCCCCGCCCGCCGGACGGCCGGCGCCCGCAGCCGCCTCCTCGTGCACTCCCTGGGACGACGTGGACCACCGTGCTCGCCCGCCCTCGCCTTCGCGTGAACGGCATCTGAGCAGCACAGTCCACCCCTACGTATCCGCACACGATGTGTGCGCGTCCCCATGGAGATCACCAAGATGAGCAAGCGGAACACCCAGGCGGCGAAGTCGGCGGCCCGCGAGCGGCTGCGCGCCGAGCGCGAGCGCGAGGCGAAGCGGGCGAAGGTCAAGCGGCAGGTCGTCGTCGCCTGCTCGATCGTCGGCGTCCTGGCCGCGGCGGGCGGCATCGGCTACGCCGTCGTCCAGGCCAGCAAGCCCAGTTACTGGGAGGCGGTGAAGGACGACAAGGTCGTCACCCCGGCCAACACCACGGGCACGAACGGCACGACCGTCGTCATCGGCAAGGACAGCGCCAAGAAGACCCTCAAGGTGTACGAGGACCCGCGCTGCCCGGTCTGCGCGTCGTTCGAGCAGGCCGCCGGTTCGGTCGTCGACAAGGACGTCGAGGCCGGCAAGTACAAGATCCAGTTCATCGGCGGCACGTTCCTCGACGGCGACCAGCTGAAGGAAGGCAAGATCGGCGCCAACGCCGAGGGCTCCAAGAACGCGATGAGCGCCATGGGCGCCGCGCTGAACGTGAGCCCGGAGGCGTTCATGGAGTACAAGACCGCGCTCTACTCGGCGAAGTACCACCCGGAGGAGTCGGACGACAAGTTCAAGGACGACGACTACCTCATCGAGATCGCGAACTCCGTCCCCGCCCTGAAGAACAACACCAAGTTCGAGAACGCGGTGAAGAAGGGCACGTACGACGCCTGGGCGCTGGCCATGTCGAAGACCTTCGACACCAACAAGGACGGGGTGACGGGCACGCCGAGCTTCGTCATGGACGGCAAGCAGCTGCAGACCTCCGGCCCCAACCAGCCGTGGACGGCGGAGGAGTTCACCTCGGCGGTGACCGCGGCCCTCAAGGGCTGACGCCAACTGGACGCATAACCTCCGAATGAAGAGCGGGCGAACTTTCACGGGTTCGCCCGCTCTTGTTCATACCGATCAGTAACCTGATCGTCTGTGACCAGTCGATACAGATCATCCGAGCAGCACAACTCCCTTACCCCTCGCCGCCGTACGGTCGTCAAGGCCGCGGCGGCGACGGCTGTTCTGGCCGGCCCACTGGCCGCCGCCCTGCCCGCCGGCGCCGCCGACGCGGCCCCCGCCTTCCTGCACGGCGTCGCCTCCGGCGACCCGCTGCCCGACGGCATCCTGCTGTGGACCCGGGTGACGCCCACCCCCGTGGCGACCCCCGGCTCCGGGCTCGGCCCGGACACCGAGGTCAGCTGGATCGTCGCCCGGGACAAGGCGCTGACGACCGTCGTCGCCAAAGGCTCGACCACCGCGACCGCCGCCTCCGACCACACCGTCAAGGCGGACATACGGGGCCTGGAGCCGGCCACCGACTACTGGTTCCGTTTCTCGGCGGGCGGCACGGACTCCCCGGTGGCGCGTACCCGCACCGCGCCGGCGGCGAACGCGTCCGTCGCGGGCCTCCGCTTCGGCGTGGCCTCCTGCGCCAACTGGGAGGGCGGCTACTTCTCCGCGTACCGCCACCTCGCGGCCCGCAGCGACCTGGACGCCTGGCTGCACCTGGGCGACTACATCTACGAGTACGGCACCGGCGAGTACGGCACGCGCGGCACCGTCGTACGGCAGACCACGCCCACCCACGAGATCCTCACGCTCGCCGACTACCGCGTCCGGCACGGCAAGTACAAGACGGACCCGGATCTGCAGGCCCTGCACGCGAAGGCGCCCGTCATCGCGATCTGGGACGACCACGAGATCGCCAACGACGCCTGGTCGGGCGGCGCCGAGAACCACACCGAGGGCGCGGAGGGCACCTGGGCCGCCCGCCAGGCCGCCGCCAAGCAGGCCTACTTCGAGTGGATGCCGGTGCGCCCGGCGATCGCCGGCACCACCTACCGCCGGCTGCGCTTCGGCAAGCTCGCCGACCTCTCCCTGCTCGACCTGCGTTCCTTCCGCTCGCAGCAGGTGTCCGTCGGCAACGGCGAGGTCGACGACCCGGACCGCACGCTCACCGGCCGGGCCCAACTGGACTGGCTGAAGGCGGGGTTGAAGTCCTCCGACACCACCTGGCGGCTGGTCGGCAACTCGGTGATGATCTCGCCGTTCGCGATCGGCTCCCTCACCGCCGACCTGCTCAAGCCGCTCGCCAAGCTGCTGGGCCTGCCGCAGGAGGGGCTCGCCCTCAACCCCGACCAGTGGGACGGCTACACCGACGACCGCCGGGAACTGCTGGCCCATCTGCGCTCGAACGCGATCCGCAACACCGTGTTCCTGACCGGCGACATCCACATGGCGTGGGCCAACGACGTGCCGGTGGACGCCGGTACCTACCCGCTGTCCGCCTCCGCCGCCACGGAGTTCGTCGTCACCTCGGTCACCTCCGACAACCTCGACGACATCGTCAAGGTCCCCGAGGGCACGGTCTCCGCACTCGCCTCGCCGATCATCAAGGCCGCCAACCGGCACGTCCACTGGGTCGACACCGACCGCCACGGCTACGGCGTCCTGGACATCACGGCCGACCGCGCGCAGATGGACTACTACGTCCTCTCCGACAAGACGAAGCAGAACGCGACCGCGTCGTGGGCCCGTTCGTACCGCACCCGCAGCGGCACGCAGAAGGTGGAGCGGACGTACGACCCCGTCTGACGGCTCCCGCGGTGTCTCGAAGCCTTACAGGGTCTCGAGGAAGCCGAGTGCCACCCGCCAGGTGGCCTCGGCGGCCTCCTCGTCGTAGTCCGGCAGGTCGGGGTCGGTGTAGAGGTGGCCGGCGCCCGTGTATCTGTACACCTCCACATCGGCGCCCGCTCTGCCCAGCTGCAGATACCAGGCGCTCAGCCAGTCGTCCGTCTCGAACGGGTCCGGCTCGGCGACATGCAGTTGCACCGGCAGATCGTCCACCGAGGCGTTCGGCGCGATGTCCGACGTGCCGTGCAGAAGCAGCAGCCCGCGCGCCTTGTCGTCGCCGAGCGCGAGGGTCTGGGCGACGGAGGCACCGAGCGAGAATCCGGCGTAGACCAGCCCCCGCTCCGAGTAGGGCGCGGCAGCGAGCACGGCCCGCTTCAGCAGCTCGTCCTTGCCGATCCCGTCGTTGAACTCCATGCCCTCCTCGACGGTCTCGAACGTACGCCCCTCGAAGAGGTCCGGCGTCCACACCTCGTGTCCGGCGGCACGCAGCCGGTCCGCTGCCTGGCGCACCGCGGGCCTGAGGCCATAGGTCGAGTGGAAGAGCATGATGTTCATGAGGCCATGGTGCCAGCCGGGTCCGACAACGCCGTGACCACCGCCTCATGGACGCACATGTTCAGGACCCCCCTCGGGTGGTTACGTTCGGGGAATGGAGAACATACTCCGCCCGCTGATCGTCATCGGCGGCTCGGTCCTGCTCACCCTGATCATCGGGTGGGCCACCGACCGTCTGATGCGCAAGGCCGACGAACGGCACACCGAGACACCCCTGTGGGGTCAGCTGCGCCGCGCCCGCGTCCCCTACCAGCTCGTGCTGTGCGCGGCCCTGCTCAGAGGGGCGTACGACGAGGCCGGGCTGCTGCTGGAACAGCGGGTCGCCGTCGGCCGGATGCTGACGCTGGTGCTGATCGGAGCGGCGGCCTGGCTGGCGATCCGGATCGCGGCGGCGGTCGTGGAGACGACGTACACCCGCTACGCCCGTGTCCACCGCGATCCGGCCCGGGTCCGGCGGGTGCGCACCCAGGTGACGTTGATCATGCGGGTGGTGGCGGCGGTCGTCGGCGTCGTGGCGGTGGCGGCGATGCTGCTGACGTTCCCGGCGTTCCGCGCGGCCGGCGCCTCGCTGCTGGCCTCGGCCGGCATCCTCGGCATCGTGGCCGGTGTCGCCGCCCAGTCCACGCTGAGCAACATGTTCGCCGGGTTCCAGATCGCCTTCGGGGACATGGTGCGCCTGGGGGACACGGTCGTGGTGGACGGCGAGTGGGGCACCGTCGAGGAGATCACCCTGACGTTCCTGACCGTGCGGACCTGGGACGAGCGCCGGATCACGATGCCGGTGTCGTACTTCACCTCGAAGGCCTTCGAGAACTGGTCGCGCGGCGGCGCCCAGATGACCGGCACCGTCTTCCTCCACGTCGACCACTCGGCGCCCATGGAGGCGATGCGCGAGCAGCTCCGCGACATCCTGCGCGCGTGCCCGGCGTGGGACGGCCGCGACTACGGTCTGGTCGTCACCGACTCCACACCCAGCACCATGGAGGTGCGGGCCCTGGTCACGGCGAAGGACGCGGACGACCTGTGGACGGTGCGGGTCGCGGTGCGCGAGCAGCTGATCCGCTGGCTGGCCGCCGAGCACCCGTACGCGCTGCCACGCGTGAACGCGACGGACGCGGCCCTGCCACCCGGCTTTCCCGTGCCCGGCGCCGTCCCCGGCCGCGTCCCGGCCCGCCGCACCCACCAGCACGACCACCAGCCGACGGCGCGTCCGGAGCGGCCCTGAGCGGCTCAGTGACCGCGCTCGGCCCCGCCGTTGACCTGGAGGATCTGCGAGGTGATGTGCCCCGCGACATGGGAGGCCAGCCAGTGCAGGGTCGCGGCGACGTCCCCGGGCGAAGCTGCCCGCCCGGTCGAGGTCTCCGCGACGAGCTGCTCGCGCCGCCCGCCGTCCATCGTGTCGCCGAAGAACTCGGTGTCCTCGACATACCCGGGCGCGACCACGTTCACGGTGATCCCGCGCGGCCCCAACTGCCGGGCCAGATCATGGGCGTACGGATGCAGCGCGGCCTTGGACGCCGCGTACGCCCCGCTGCCGGATCCCCGGAAGGCGGCGATGGAGCTGACGAACAGCACCCGCCCGCCGGGGTCGGCGAGCCGGTCCTTCAGGGCCTCGGTGAGCAGGGCGGCGGTCAGGGTGTTGAGCCCGAAGTTGAGGGTCCAGTTGTGCAGGACGACGTCGAGGGGCTCGTCGCTGTCCACCTTCGGCTCCAGATAGCCGCTGCCTCCGGCACTGTGGATCAGTACGTCCACGGTGCCGAACTCCGACGCCACGAACCGCTCCACGCCCCGCACACCGCGCGGCTTGCTCAGGTCCGCCGCGTAGGTGAGGGCCCCGGGCACACCGGCCCGCTCCAGCACCTCGGCGCGCCGCCCGAGCAGCAGCAGCCGATCGCCGTCCGCCGCGAACAGCTGGGCCACCGCGAGCCCGATTCCCGTACCGCCACCACTGATGACAACGTTGCGAGCCATGATCCGAGCGTACAAAGGGACGCGGGACATGCCGCGTCCGTTCACACGACTGCCATGAAGATCACCGCAGACTGCGTACGTCGAGATGCCGCAGCACCCGGTCCACCACCTCCGGATCGGCCCCCGGCTCACTGCGCGCCGCCAGCACCTCGTGCCGCGCCGCACTCAGCAGCTCGCCCTGGATCCGCCGCACCCGCTTCAGCCGCCGCACCCGCTGCTGATGCGCCTCCCGGCGCTCCTCCTCCCCCATGTCCGGGCTGATCCGCACCCCGATCTCGAACGCCCGCCGCAGCATCTGCTCGGACAGCTCCTCCGGCAGGTCCTCGACGGCCTCGATCTCCCTGAGCCTGCGCTTGGCCGCCTTGGCCGCCCGCACCGCCAGCTGCTTCTCGAACTCCTTCTCCCGCTCGCTGTCGGCCCGCACCCCGAGCCGCTTCACCAGCCACGGCAGGGTCAGGCCCTGCAGCACGAGGGTCGCCATGATCACCCCGAACGCGATGAACACGATCTCGTCCCGGTCGGGAAAGGGGGCGCCCGAGTCCGTCTCCAGCGGCACGGCCAGCGCCAGGGCGACCGAGGCGACGCCGCGCATCCCCGACCACCACATCACGACGGTCTCGCGCCAGCTCATCGGGATCTCCTCGTCGTAGTCCCGTTTCGCGTGCAGCCGCTTGGTGAGCCAGGTGGCCGGCAGCAGGTACAGCAGCCGCACGAGTACGACGACGCCGACCACCAGGGCCGCCCAGCCGAGCATCTCGCCCCACCGCCCGGACGCCGTCCGCACCGCGTTGTGCAGTTCCAGCCCGATCAGCCCGAAGGCGACGCCGGTGACCAGAGTGTCGACGATGTCCCAGAAGGTGTGCCCGGCGAGCCGGGTCATCACGTCGTCGGCGTCGGTGGCGTACTCGGCGAGGAACAGGGCGGTGACGAGTACGGCGAGCACGCCGGAACCGTGGAGCTCCTCGGCCAGCACGTAGGAGGCGTACGGCACGAGCAGCGTGAGCCCGATCTGCAGGGTCGGGTCCCCCAGCAGATCCATCAGCTTGTTGGCGCCCCAGCCGAGGGTGAGCCCGACGGCCAGCGCCACCACGGCGGAGAGCACCAGATCGAGTCCGGCGCCCCACGGGGAGAACGTGCCGCTCACGGCGGCGGCGATCGCCACGTGGTAGAGCACGATGGCCGTCACGTCGTTGAAGAGCCCCTCGCCCTCCAGGATCGACACCAGCCGCCTCGGCAGCCCGAGCTGCCCTGCGACGGCGGTCGCCGCCACCGGATCGGGCGGCGCGACGAGCGCGCCCAGCGCAACGGCGGCGGCGAGCGGCAGCCCCGGCACGATCGCGTGGGCGACCGCGGCCACGCACACCGTCGTGACGAACACCAGCGCCACGGCCAGCAGAAAGATGGGCCGCACATTCGCCGCGAACTGCCGCCAAGAGGTCCGCCGCACCGCGGCATAGAGCAGCGGCGGCAACAACAGCGGCAGGATCAGATCGGGTGGAATCTCGACGTTCGGCACGAACTCGAGCAACGCGAGCACGACCCCGAGCAGGGTCATCAACACCGGCGCGGGCACCCCGAACCGGTCCCCCAGCGGGACACTCACCAGGGCCCCGACCAACAGCGCGAAAAGCAGGGCCAACTGATCCACGGTCAGCGCTCCGGTGAGATCGGCGTCCACAAGGCAGACCTCAAGCCTGCCACGGCACCATCCTCACCAGCGCTTACGGGCTCCTCGGCTACAGAGCGCGCCGCATCGCCCGGTGCGGTATCCCCGCGTCAGGGAACTCCGGCCCGTAGGCCACGTACCCCAGCCGCTCGTAGAACCCCAGCGCGTGCGTCTGCGCGTGCAGATCCACGGCCGCGAGCCCACGCGCGCGTGCCGCCTCCTCGATGGCCCGCACCAGGGCCGCCCCGACACCGAGCCCACGCGCCGCCTGCGTCACCGCGAGCCGCCCCAGCGACCCCACCGACGGATCACCGTCGACCTTCGCCGAGGCCGCCTCGCCGTACAGCAGCCGACCGGTCCCGAGCGGCACGCCGTCCTCCCGGATCGCCAGCACATGCACGGCGGTGGCGTCGTAGGCGTCGTACTCGATGTCCTCGGGAACCCCCTGCTCCCCGACGAAGACCTCCTTGCGCACCGCGAAACAGGCCTCGCGGTCGGCCGGCTCCTCGGCGACGCGGACGGCATACGACGGGACGGCCGCCGGAGAGCTCATGCCCACGTCTCCTCACGGACCTGGTCCAGAGCCTTCTGCAGGTCGGCCGGGTAGCCGCTCTCGAACTCCACCCACTGCCCGTCCCCGGGGTGCTCGAAGCCGAGCCGGACGGCGTGCAGCCACTGGCGGGTCAGGCGGAGCCGCTTGGCGAGGGTCGGGTCGGCGCCGTAGGTGAGGTCGCCGACACAGGGGTGGCGATGGGCCGCCATGTGGACGCGGATCTGGTGGGTGCGGCCGGTCTCCAGTTTCACGTCGAGCAGCGAGGCCGCGCGGAACGCCTCGATGAGGTCGTAGTGCGTGACGGACGGCTTGCCCTCGGCCGTGACAGCCCACTTGTAGTCGTGGTTGGGGTGGCGGCCGATAGGCGCGTCGATGGTGCCGCTGGTCGGGTCGGGGTGGCCCTGGACGAGGGTGTGGTACCGCTTGTCGACCGTGCGCTCCTTGAACTGGCGCTTCAGCGACGTGTACGCGTACTCGGACTTGGCGACGGCCATCAGCCCCGACGTGCCCACGTCGAGCCGGTGCACGATGCCCTGGCGCTCGGCGGCACCGGAGGTGGAGATCCGGTAGCCGGCCGCGGCCAGCCCGCCGATGACGGTCGGCCCGGTCCAACCGGGACTGGGGTGTGCGGCGACGCCGACCGGCTTGACGATCACCACCACGTCATCGTCGTCGTGGACGATCTCCATGCCCTCGACCGGCTCGGCGACGATCTGCACCGGCGCGGGCGCCTGCGGCATCTCGACCTCGAGCCAGGCCCCGCCGTGCACCCGCTCGGACTTCCCGACCACCGACCCGTCGACCGTGACCTTCCCCGCGGCGGCGAGCTCCGCCGCCTTCGTACGGGAGAAGCCGAACATGCGGGAGATGGCGGCGTCGACGCGCTCGCCCTCCAGGCCGTCGGGCACGGGCAGGGTACGGATCTCGGGAATCGTGCTCACCCGACGAGTATGCCGGACGGGTGAGACACCCCCGTACGGAGCCTGTGGATAACCTCGGGCGGCCTCGCGGGCTCAGTCCTTGTGGACGGTCCCGTCCGGGTCCAGCCCCTTGAACGACAGCAGCACGATCAGGATGCCGCCGCACACGATCGCCGAGTCGGCCAGGTTGAACACGGCGAAGTGCTTGGGCGCGATGAAGTCCACGACCGCGCCCTCGAAGACGCCCGGTGAGCGGAAGATCCGGTCGGTGAGGTTGCCGAGCGCACCGCCGAGCAGCATGCCGAGCGCGATCGCCCAGGGCAGGCTGTACAGCTTGCGGGCGAGCCGGGCGATCACCACGATCACGGCCGCCGCGATCACCGTGAAGATCACGGTGAAGGCCTCGCCGAAGCCGAAGGCCGCGCCCGCGTTGCGGATCGCCTCGAACTTCAGCCAGTCCCCGATGATCTCGATCGGCGGGTGATGCTCCAGCTTGGCTACCACGATCATCTTGCTGATCAGGTCAAGGGCGTACGCGAACGCGGCGACTCCGAACAGCACGGCGATCCGGCGCTTGCCCCGGGGCCGCTCGGCCGTGCCGGACTGCGACGCGTCAGCCTTCGCGTCCGCGTCGGACCGCTCCGACTCGGCTCCCGCCGCCTCTGGGGTATCCGGCGTACCGATGATGCGCTCCGCCTCTGCCACGTGAGTCCCTCAACCTAGGTACCTGACTGAGCACGAGAGTACGGCACGTCCAGGGGCACCCGCCTACCGGTCAGTACCGGCGTTCCTGCTTCTGCTTGCACTCGACGCAGAGGGTCGCGCGCGGGAAGGCCTGCATCCGTGCCTTGCCGATCGGGTTGCCGCAGTTCTCGCACAGGCCGTACGTGCCGGCGTCGAGCCGCTCCAGGGCACGCTCGGTCTGTTCGAGCATCTCGCGCGCGTTGGCGGCGAGCGCCAGCTCGTGCTCGCGCGTGATGTTCTTCGCGCCGGTGTCGGCCTGGTCGTCGCCCGCGCCGTCCCCGGAGTCCCGCATCAGGCCGACGAGGGACTGCTCGGACGACGTGATCTCCTCACGCAGCCGCATCACCTCGGCCATCAGCTCGGCCCGCGCCTCCTCGACCTCCTCCGTGGTCCAGGGGTCCTCACCGGGGCGCACCGCGAGCTCGCCGGGCTCCACCACCGCGGCGAGGCGTGCCTTGGGAACGGCGGTCTTCGCCGCCGCGGCCGTGCCAGGAGTCTTCTTCGCAACCACCGTCGTGGCTCCCGTCTGCTCCGCGGCCTGCGCCGCGCCGACCTTCTTGACCCTGCTCTCGGCGACCGCGCGCTTCCCGGCCGCTCCCTGCGCACCCGCGCTCCCCTTGACCGCCCTCTTGCCGGAGGCGCTCTTCTTGACCGCGTCTTTCTTGGCCGCGCTCTTCTTGGGGGCACTCCTCCCTGAGGTGCCCTTCTCGACAGCGCCCGCTTCCACGACGGCTTCTTCCACCACAGCCCCTTCCACAGCGCCCGCCACCACACCGGCGCCCTGCCCACCGGAGGCCCTCTTACCGGCCGTCTCTTTCCCGGCGCCCGCCCTCCCGGCCGCCTTCGTGGCCGCCTCCTTCCCGGCACCTGCCTTCCCCGCGACCGTCGCGACTGCCTTCTTCCCGACGCCCTGATCGGCCGCCGTTCCCTTGCCGGCGCTCCCCCTGGAGACGGCTTTCTCGGCCGCCTTCTGCCCCGCCCCCTCCCCCTCGACCACCTTCTTCGCAGCAGCGCTCTGGGAAGCGGTCACCTTCTTCGCCGCCGCCTTCTCGACGGCGCCCTCCTTGGCGGCGATCTTCGACGCGGCAGCCTTCTTACCGACCGCCTCAGGAGCCTCCGCCTTCCTCCCCACCGCTTTCCCGCCGGACTTCGCAGCCCCTTTCGCGGCCGACTTCACCGACTTCACCGACTTCCCACCCCGCGCCCCCGCCCCCGCGGTACCCCCCTGCGCAGCCTTCTTCCCACCCACGTTCTTGGCCGCACCGTCGGCCGCATCCGCATGTGTGGATCTGCTCGACGCCGACTGCTCTACGGCGGTCTTCTTCGCCACCATGCCGCGGCCCCTTCACATATTGTGATCTTGCTCGCGAATCGTGCTGGGACGATAAATCGACTTGAGTCCCGCGGCAACGGGGCACACCGCCCGATTCGCCCGCCTCGCACATGTCGCGCGGCCGACCTGCATGCGTTGTGCCCAGCTCCCCGCCGGGTATGCCGCCGAGCCGAACGTCCCAGATTCCGAACACACGTACCGCGCCATTCGGGTCAGCCCGGCCTGAACCGAGTCCCCACCCCCACGGCCCGGAAATCCGGTCGGCCGCTGTCCGCGCGGCGCCGTACACTGGGCGGAGCGAAAAGCATGGATGGGGACGAGTAGCGGCGTACGCAGCCCAGAGCGACCCGGGGACGGTGGAAGCCCGGGGGCGAGCGCGACGTGAAGATCACCCCGGAGCCGCCGGAAGAAAGCCTCTCGAAGGCGAGTAGAACCGGCATCGCGACCCCAATGAGGGGGCTCATCGGCGCATACCCCGCGTCGGAGGGCCAAGGAGGGTGGTACCGCGGGAGCGCGCCGAAACCGGCGTACGGAAAGACACGGCTCTCGTCCCTCCGGACGGAAGGCAGCAAGTCCGCCGGAGGAAGCTCGCTGATGACAACGCCGACGTACCGCCAGGTGCCCGCCCAGGTCGACCTGCCCGCCCTCGAGCACGCCGTGCTCGACTTCTGGCGCGAGCAGAAGATCTTCGCCAAGAGCCTGGAGCAGTCCGAGGGCCGCCCGGAGTGGGTGTTCTACGAGGGCCCGCCCACCGCCAACGGCATGCCCGGCGCCCACCACATCGAGGCCCGCGTCTTCAAGGACGTCTTCCCCCGGTTCCGCACCATGCGCGGCTACCACGTGGCCCGCAAGGCCGGCTGGGACTGCCACGGCCTCCCGGTCGAGCTGGCCGTGGAGAAGGAGCTCGGCTTCAGCGGCAAGAAGGACATCGAGGCGTTCGGCATCGCCGAGTTCAACGCCAAGTGCCGCGAGTCCGTGCTCCGCCACACCGACGCCTTCTCCGACCTGACAACGCGCATGGGCTACTGGGTCGACCTCGACGACGCCTACGTCACGATGGAACCCGAGTACATCGAGTCCGTCTGGTGGTCGCTCAAGGAGATCTTCAACAAGGGCCTGCTGGTCCAGGACCACCGCGTCGCCCCCTGGTGCCCGCGCTGCGGCACCGGCCTGTCCGACCACGAGCTGGCGCAGGGCTACGAGACGGTCGTCGACCCCTCGGTGTACGTCCGTTTCCCGCTCACCTCGGGCCCGCTCGCCGGCGAGGCCGCGCTCCTCGTGTGGACGACCACGCCCTGGACCCTCGTCTCCAACACGGCCGTGGCCGCGCACCCCGAGGTCACCTACGTCGTCGCGACCGACGGCGAGGAGAAGCTCGTCGTCGCCGAGCCGCTGGTCGCGAAGGCCCTCGGCGAGGGCTGGGAGACCACCGGCCAGTCCTTCACCGGCGCCGAGATGGAGCGCTGGACGTATCAGCGCCCCTTCGAGCTGGTCGAGTTCCCCGCTCCGGCCCACTACGTGGTCAACGCCGAGTACGTCACCACCGAGGACGGCACGGGTCTGGTCCACCAGTCCCCCGCCTTCGGTGAGGACGACCTCAAGGTCTGCCGCGCGTACGGCCTGCCCGTCGTGAACCCCGTCCGCCCGGACGGCACCTTCGACGAGGACGTCCCCCTGGTCGGCGGCGTCTTCTTCAAGAAGGCGGACGAAAAGCTCACCGAAGACCTCCAGCAGCGCGGCCTGCTCTTCCGGCACATCCCGTACGAGCACAGCTACCCACACTGCTGGCGCTGCCACACCGCGCTGCTCTACTACGCGCAGCCGTCCTGGTACATCCGCACCACCGCCGTCAAGGACCGTCTCCTCCAGGAGAACGAGAAGACCAACTGGTTCCCGGACACGGTCAAGCACGGCCGGTACGGCGACTGGCTGAACAACAACATCGACTGGGCACTGTCCCGCAACCGCTACTGGGGCACCCCGCTGCCGATCTGGCGCTGTGAGGACGACCACCTCACCTGTGTCGGCTCCCGCGCGGAGCTCACCGAGCTGACCGGCACCGACCAGTCCGAGCTTGACCCGCACCGCCCGTTCATCGACGACGTCACCTTCGCCTGCCCGAAGGACGGCTGCGGCAAGGCGGCCACGCGCGTGCCGGAGGTCATCGACGCCTGGTACGACTCGGGTTCGATGCCGTTCGCACAGTGGGGCTACCCGTACAAGAACAAGGAGCTGTTCGAGAGCCGCTACCCGGCGCAGTTCATCAGCGAGGCCATCGACCAGACCCGGGGCTGGTTCTACACGCTGATGGCCGTCGGCACGCTCGTCTTCGACAAGTCGTCGTACGAGAACGTCGTCTGCCTCGGCCACATCCTCGCCGAGGACGGCCGCAAGATGTCCAAGCACCTGGGCAACATCCTGCAGCCGATCCCGCTGATGGACCAGCACGGCGCGGACGCGGTGCGCTGGTTCATGGCGGCAGGCGGCTCCCCGTGGGCGGCACGCCGCGTGGGCCACGGCACGATCCAGGAGGTCGTCCGCAAGACGCTCCTGACGTACTGGAACACGGTCGCCTTCCAGGCCCTGTACGCCCGTACGTCCAACTGGGCGCCGTCCGCTGCCGACCCGGCCCCGGCCGACCGCCCGGTCCTGGACCGCTGGCTGCTGTCCGAACTGCACGCGCTGGTCGACCAGATGACCCAGTCCCTGGAGGCGTACGACACCCAGCGCGCCGGCAAGCTCCTGTCGGCGTTCGTCGACGACCTGTCCAACTGGTACGTCCGCCGCTCCCGTCGCCGCTTCTGGCAGGGCGACAAGGCAGCGCTGCGCACCCTGCACGAGGTCGTCGAGACGGTCACCAAGCTGATGGCCCCGCTGACCCCGTTCATCACCGAGCGGGTCTGGCAGGACCTGATCGTCCCGGTCACCCCCGGCGCCCCGGAGTCGGTCCACCTCTCCTCCTGGCCGGAGGCCGACCTGTCGGCGATCGACCCCGAGCTGTCGAAGCAGATGGTCCTGGTCCGCCGCCTGGTCGAGCTGGGCCGCGCCACGCGCGCGGAGTCGGGTGTGAAGACCCGCCAGCCGCTGTCCCGTGCTCTCGTGGCGGTCGCGGGCTTCGAGGCCCTCGGCCCCGAGCTGCACACGCAGATCACCGAGGAGCTGAACGTCTCGTCGCTGGCGTCCCTCTCCGAGGTGGGCGGCAGCCTGGTCGACACCACCGCCAAGGCCAACTTCCGCGCCCTGGGCAAGCGGTTCGGCAAGCGCGTCCAGGATGTGGCGAAGGCCGTCGCGAACGCGGACGCCGCCGCCCTGTCGCTGGCCCTGCGGGAGGGCACGGCGTCGGTGGAGGTCGACGGCGAGACGGTCACCCTGGCTCCGGACGAGGTGATCATCACGGAGACCCCGCGCGAGGGTTGGTCGGTGGCGTCCGACTCCGGCGCGACGGTCGCCCTGGACTTGGAGATCACGGAGGAGCTGCGCCGCGCGGGCCTGGCCCGTGACGCGATCCGCCTGATCCAGGAGGCCCGCAAGAACAGCGGCCTGGACGTGGCCGACCGTATCGCCCTGCGCTGGACGGCGACGGACCCGGCGACGATCGCGGCCCTGAGCGAGCACGCCGAGCTCATCGCCGACGAGGTTCTGGCAACGGACTTCGCCCAGGGCGAGGCGGACGACACATACGGCTCCCCGTTCACGGACGAGGGCCTGACTCTGACGTTCCGCCTGCGCAAGCAGTAGCGAGGCTCAGCCGCACGACCGAAGGCCCGGGACCACCAAAGAATCTTGGTGGTCCCGGGCCTTCGGCATTGCGTACGTAGGACACCGCACCCAACCCCGAACAAAGACCGCAAGCTCCGTGAACACGCGTAGCAAAAGGGCGGGGCCCCGGATCGAAATCCGGGGCCCCGCCCTGAACGCTGCCGACGCCTACGGCGTACTACCAACCGTCAGTTGTCGTCCTCGTCGATGAGGAACCCGCGCATCGGCGACGGGGCCTGGCCCATGGGGCCCGGGCCCTGCGGCCGGACCGGTGCCATCGGCTGGGTCATCGCCGGGGACATCTGCTGCTGACCGCCGTAGGACGGAGCAGCCGGAGACGGGGCGCCGCCCATCGTCTGGTTGCCGCCGTACGACGGGGCGCTCGCGCCGGCCGGTGCCATGGAAGGCGCCGGGGACGGCGGGAGGGATGCCGTGGCCGGGGTGCGCGGCGGGGCGAGCGAGTCGTCCGCCTGGGTCTCCAGCTGGCGCAGCTGGGACTCGAGGTAGGACTTCAGCCGCGTGCGGTACTCGCGCTCGAAGCCGCGCAGGTCCTCGACCTTGCGCTCCAGCGTGGCGCGGGCGGACTCCAGGGAGCCCATCGCGACGCGGTGCTTCTCCTGCGCGTCCCGCTCCAGGGCGTCAGCCTTGGCACGGGCGTCCCGCTCGAGACCCTCGGCACGCGAACGCGCCTCGCCGACGATCTTGTTGGCCTCGGAACGGGCCTCGGCGATCGCCTGGTCGGCGGTCTGCTGCGCGAGCGACAGAACGCGTGCGGCGCTGTCGCCGCCGGGGCCGCCCTGACCGGGACCGCCCATCGGGCCACCCATAGGACCGCCCATCGGGCCGCCCATCTGCTGCATGGGGGGCTGGCCCATCGGCCCCGGACCCTGGCCCATCGGACCGGGCCCCTGAGGGCCACCCTGACCGCCGGGACCGGCGGGCAGCTGCGGGGCACCGCTCGGCAGCTGGGGCGGACCACCCATGGGGCCACCCATCTGCTGCTGCGGCGGGCCCGATATCCCGGCGGGTACGGGAGCCCCGGGACCGCGCATGCCCTGCTGGGGCATACCACCCTGCTGAGGCATCCCGCCCTGCTGAGGCATACCGCCCTGCTGATCCTGTGGCGGTTCCGGAGGCTTGCGCATGTTCTGCTGGTTCTGGGCAGCAGCGCGCGTGGCCGCGGCCAGCTTGGCGCGCAGGTCCTCGTTCTCGCGGAGCAGGCGCGTCAGTTCGGCTTCGACCTCATCGAGGAAGGCATCGACCTCGTCCTCGTCATAGCCTTCTCGGAGGCGGACGGTCGTGAACTGCTTGTTCCGCACGTCCTCGGGGGTCAACGGCATCTCTTCACCTCAACGTTGTCGTCGGCAGTCGGCAAGACCGTATCTGTCACATCGTTCACATCGCGCTCCGCACGAGCGTGATCAGGATGTAGACGATGATCATCAGTACGAAGAAGGACAGGTCGAGCGCCACGCCCCCGAGACGCAGCGGCGGGATAACCCGCCGCAAAAGCTTCAGCGGTGGATCAGTGACAGTGTAGGTGGCCTCCAGAACGACCACCATCGCCTTGCCGGGTTGCCATGAGCGGGCGAACTGGAAGACGTAGTCCATGACCAACCGGAAGATGAGCACGATGAGGAAGACCATCAGCGCGATGTAGAGAACCTGCAGGACCACGCTCATGACTGGTGCTTCCCTCTCCCCTGTTCCCTGTTCCGTGCGTTTCTGTCCGGTGGTGCGTCTCAGCTCTGGTTGAAGAACCCGCCCTCTGCGATGCGGGCCTTGTCCTCCGCCGTGACATCGACGTTAGCAGGCGACAACAGGAACACCTTCTGCGTCACCCGCTCGATGCTGCCGTGAAGACCAAACACCAAACCGGCCGCAAAGTCGACAAGTCGCTTCGCGTCTGTGTCGTCCATCTCAGTCAAGTTCATGATCACCGGGGTGCCTTCACGGAAGTGTTCCCCGATGGTACGGGCCTCGTTGTAGGTCCGGGGGTGAAGTGTGGTGATCCGGTACGGCTCTCGTTCCGACACGACCTTGGGCATGATCACCGGTGCGTTCTTCTCCAGGCTTGCGCGTTCTTGTGTGATGGATGCCACGGGCGCGATGCGCGCCGGGCGGCTGGATTCCGCGGGTAGCGAAGTCGACCGGGCCACCGGTTCACGCGGCGCGGGTGGCTGGACGATTCGCACCTCTTCGTCCCTTTGGGACTGATGTGCACTGTGTGACTGGAGTGACGGCTCGTGCCGTCGGTGGTCCCGCTCGGGCTCCGGGTCCAGTTCGGGCTCGAAGTCGTCATCGGGGTCGAACCCCCGGCCGTCGTACCCGTCGTCCTCCACGAGGCCGAGGTAGACCGCCATCTTGCGCATCGCGCCGGCCATGCTCTGAGTCCTCCGCTCTGTGGTGGATCGGCGACTGCCAAGTGCCCGCGATCCACGCGGTCGTTACGCTCGCCTTTCGGCGACATTGACCATATTTTCTGCTGTGGTCCGACTTCCTGGCGACGTTACCCGAGCCTGGGGCGGACTCCGAGTACCGCAGTGCCGACGCGCACATGTGTCGCACCGGCCGCCACCGCCTCTTCGAGATCCGCACTCATCCCTGCCGACACCATGTTCGCAGTCGGATGAGCCCGGCGCAGGTCGGTCGACAAATCCATCAACCGCTCGAACGCCGCCTGTTGGCGCCCCGCGTACTCCCCGGTGAGCGGAGCGACGGTCATGAGTCCGGCCAGTCGCAGCCCGGGAGCCTTCGCGACAAGATCCGCCAACTCGTCGATTCCACCCGGCGCCACGCCACCTCTCTCGCCTCTCAGGTTCTCTCCCGCATCCAGCGCCACCTGGACGAGACAGCCCACCTCGCGCTCCTGCCGTACGGCTTCCTTGGACATCGCCGTCACGAGCCTGGAACGATCGACGGACTGCACGAGATCCGCGTAACCGACCACGGATCGCACCTTGTTGGTCTGCAGCTGGCCGACAAAATGCCACTCAAGGGGCAGATCCGAGCATTCGGCAGCTTTGGGTGCCGCGTCCTGATCGCGGTTCTCGGCGACGTGGCGCACACCGAGTTCCGACAGGATCCGCACATCGCTCGCGGGATAGGTCTTGGTGACCACGATGAGCGTCACCTCCTCGCGCTTACGCCCGGCGGCGGCGCAGGCGGCAGCGATGCGCGCCTCCACCTTCGCCAGGTTTGCGGCGAGTTCACCCTTACGGTCCGTCATGCTCCCTCAGTCCAACCAGACATATCCCGCGAGTCGCCCCGTGGTGCGGTCGCGGCGGTACGAGAAGTGGTCGCCCGACTCACGGGTGCACACCGGCGACTGCTCCCGGTCGCGCACGCCGAGTCGCGCGAGCTGCGCCTGCACTCCGGCGGCCACGTCCACCGAGGGAGTGCCCCAACTCGTCTCGGTGTGCGCCGTCGGCTCCACGGCTGCCACCTCGGCCCGCATCGCCTCCGGCACCTCGTAGCACCGGCCGCAGACGGCGGGGCCGGTGCGGGCGACGATCCGGGCGGGGTCGGCACCCAGTTCGATCATCGCGCGTAGCGTGGCCGGGACGACCCCGGCGACCATCCCGGGCCGCCCCGCATGGGCCGCGGCGGCGATCCCGGCGACCGGGTCGGCCAGCAGGACCGGCACGCAGTCGGCGGTGAGGACGGCGAGGGCCAGACCCCGCCGGGCCGTGACGATCGCGTCGACATCGGGCACCGGACGATCACGCCACGGTCCGTGGACCACGGCGACGTCCGTCCCGTGTACCTGGTTCATCCACACGACCTCACCCGGATCCAGCCCGAGCGACTTGGCGGCGAGTTCGCGATTCTTCGCTACGGCGTCGACGTCGTCGCCGACCGCCCCGCCGAGGTTGAGCTCCTCATACGGAGCGGCGCTCACCCCGCCCCACCGGTCGGTGAAGGCGAAGTGCGCGCCGCTCACGGTGTCGCGCTGTCCTATCACGTCTGAAGGATCACTTAAGGAAGTCCGGGACGTCCAGTTCCTCCGCCGCGCTGTCGGCGTAGGTCCGCGACGGCGGGACCGGCGGGGCGACCGGAATCTCGGCCACCGGCTCGGGAGCGGGCTCGGGCTCCTCCTTCGGCGTGACGCTGCCGAGCGAGCCGAACGACGGGCGGCTCTCGGTCTGCCGTACCGGAGTGGGCTCGTCGCGGCGGGCCGAGGACGACGTCGAGCCGAGGACGTTGTCCCGGCGGGCCGGCGGCTGGCCCCCGTCGAAGCCGGCGGCGATCACGGTGACCCGGACCTCGTCGCCGAGGGCGTCGTCGATGACCGCGCCGAAGATGATGTTGGCCTCGGGGTGGGCGGCCTCGCTGACCAGCTGGGCGGCCTCGTTGATCTCGAACAGGCCGAGGTCCGAGCCGCCGGAGATGGAGAGCAGCACACCGCGGGCGCCGTCGATGGACGCCTCCAGCAGCGGCGAGGAGATCGCCATCTCGGCCGCGGCCACCGCGCGGTCGTCGCCGCGGGCCGAGCCGATGCCCATGAGGGCCGAACCGGCCTCGGACATGACCGACTTGACGTCGGCGAAGTCGAGGTTGATGAGGCCAGGGGTGGTGATGAGGTCGGTGATGCCCTGGACACCGGAGAGGAGGACCTGGTCGGCAGACTTGAAGGCGTCGAGCACCGAGACCTGGCGGTCCGAGATGGACAGCAGCCGGTCGTTCGGGATGACGATGAGGGTGTCGACCTCTTCACGGAGTTCAGCGATGCCGTCCTCGGCCTGGTTGGCGCGGCGCCGTCCCTCGAAGGTGAACGGCCGCGTGACCACGCCGATGGTGAGGGCACCCAGGGAGCGGGCGATGTTGGCCACGACCGGCGCGCCGCCGGTGCCGGTGCCGCCGCCTTCACCGGCCGTCACGAAGACCATGTCGGCCCCCTTGAGGACCTCCTCGATCTCCTCACGGTGGTCCTCGGCGGCCTTGCGGCCCACGGCCGGGTTGGCTCCGGCGCCGAGTCCGCGGGTGAGTTCGCGGCCGACGTCGAGCTTGACGTCGGCGTCGCTCATCAACAGAGCTTGCGCGTCAGTGTTGATGGCGATGAACTCGACGCCCTTGAGACCGACCTCGATCATCCGGTTGATGGCATTGACACCACCGCCGCCGACACCGATGACTTTGATGACTGCGAGGTAGTTCTGCGGTGCTGCCACGTCGAAGGCCTCTCGCCTCGAGTTACGGGTCGTCCGGTGCGGGAAGCTCTGGGCTTTCGCGAACCGGCGACTGATGCCGAATGGGACGGTCCGTAGCGCCGACCCGAACCCTAACCCTGAAGTTTAGGGTTACCAGTGTGTCTGTTCCATGAAGTCTTCTGAACAGGACACTAAGTCGACAAGTGGCGCACGTTCAACGAACACGCCGAACCTCCCGTTTTTCTTTTCACCCTATGTGATCAGCCATGTCGCTGCCCAACCAGGGTGCTGGCCTGCGCAGATGTGCGTCAACTCCCCGCTGACGCAGGGGCGGTGGGAACGCTGACGTCGAAGTACCGCGCGTCCGGCGAGGCTTTCATGAGAGCGGTGAGTGTACGAGCCTTCGCCGCGCCCTTCTCGCCACTCCCCCAGGCGACGGTCCGGCCGTCGCCCAACTCCAGCGAGATGTCGTCGTATGAACGGACTTTGACGACCTTGGTGGAGCGCGCGACGGCGGCCGGAATGGCGCGGGCGACCCGCACCGCCTCTCGCACCAGACGGTCCTCGCCGAAGCGGCGCAGGCTCGCGACGGCGGAGCCCGACCGGGACACCGTCAATTCGAGTGCGGGAACGCCTTTCGGCGGCTCGGAAACCGTGGCGAAACGGACACCTTCATCGTCCACTTCGACAAAGTTTCCACCCTTTTCGACAATCAGAACCGGAGTACGCTCCGCCACTTTCAGGCTGATTCCATGCGGCCAGGCACGGACCACGTCAACCTCGTCAATTCGGGGCAATTTCCGGCGCAGTCGCGCCTCAATCGCACCGCTGTCGACGGAAATCAGCGGCGCCCCGACGGGGACGTCGGCGGCTTCGAGGACCTGTGCGGGCGTCAGGACCCGGGTCCCGGAGACGGATACGCGCTCGACGCGCAGCCATTGGGAGCCGTACAACGCCCAGACCGAGCCCGCACCGAGGAGTGCCAGCAGCACGGCAAGGATGATGATCGTACGAGGGCGCGGGAGCCTCAACCGCCGCCGGGCGAGGGGCGGGTCGGACGACTCCTGCTTACGTTCACCGCGCTCAGCGGTCGCCGGTCCGGCCACGCTCCCTGCCCTCCGTCACACGGTCACTGGCGGCGGTACGAGGCGATCGCCTCGTACACCATGCCGACGAGCAGGTCGTCGGCGTCCCGGCGGCCGAACTCGCTTGCCGCGCGGGACATCTCGTACAGCCGGTGCGGGTCGGCGAGCACGGGCAGAACGTTCTGCTGCACCCACTCGGGCGTGAGTTCCGCGTCGTCGACCAGCAGCCCGCCGCCGGCCTTGACCACCGGCTGGGCGTTGAGCCGCTGTTCGCCGTTGCCGATGGGCAGCGGGACATAGGCGGCCGGGAGTCCGACGGCGGAGAGTTCGGCGACGGTCATCGCGCCCGCGCGGCAGAGCATCAGGTCGGCCGCGGCGTACGCGAGGTCCATACGATCAAGGTAACTTACCGGGATGTAGGGGGGCATTCCCGGCATCTGCTGCACATGCGGCAATTCGTTCTTCGGGCCGACCGCGTGCAGGATCTGGATACCGGCCTGCTGGAGCCAGGGCGCGACCTGCTGGACGACCTCGTTGAGGCGACGGGCGCCCTGCGAGCCGCCGGAGACCAGCAGCGTCGGCAGGTTCGGGTCGAGCCCGAACGCGGCGCGAGCCTCGGGGCGGACGGCGGCCCGGTCGAGAGTGGCGATGGTCCGGCGCAGCGGGATGCCGATGTAGCGGGAGTTGCGCAGCTTGCTGTCGGGAGTGGAGACGGCGACCTGGGCGGCGTACCGCGAACCGATCTTGTTGGCGAGGCCCGGGCGGGCGTTGGCCTCGTGGATGATGATCGGCACCCCGAGGCGCTTGGCGGCGAGGTAGCCGGGCAGGGCGACATAGCCGCCGAAGCCGACGACGGCGTCCGCCTTGGTGCGCTCCAGGATCTGCTCGGTCGCCTTGATCGTGCCGCGCAGTCGGCCCGGGACGGTGATCAGCTCGGGCGTGGGCTTACGGGGCAGCGGTACGGCGGGGATGAGCGCGAGCTCGTAGCCCCGCTGCGGAACGAGTTTGGTCTCCAGGCCACGCTCCGTGCCCAGGGCCGTGATCCCCACGGTCGGGTCCTGCCTGCGCAGGGCGTCCGCGAGGGCGAGCGCGGGCTCGATGTGGCCGGCGGTCCCCCCACCGGCGAGTACGACATGCACCGAAATTCACCGCTCTCCGGACGAACGCGCCGCCGAGGCACGCCGTCGCATCGTGTTCCATCTCCGAGGCTCCCGGCCGGAACCGGAGCCTCCCGCACGCTTTCTACCAAAGCGGGGTTGCCGCAGGGAAAGCGCTGCCCGCGCAGCGGGCTCGTCGCGTGCGAAGGCGATCAGCAGCCCGATGGCGAACATGGTCGGCAGCAGGGCGGATCCCCCGTAGGAGAACAGCGGGAGGGGGACGCCTGCGATCGGCAGCAGACCGAGCACCGCACCGATGTTGATCACGGCTTGCGCGGTGATCCAGGTGGTCACGCCTCCCGCGGCGTACCTCACGAAGGGGTCCTCCGTGCGTCCGGCCACGCGGATACCCGCATAGCCTAGAGCCGCGAAGAGAGCGAGCACCGACAGCGTCCCCGCCAGGCCCAGTTCCTCACCGGTGACGGCGAAGATGAAGTCAGTGTGGGCTTCGGGGAGTTGACCCCATTTCTCCACACTCGCGCCCAGTCCGGAACCGAAAATTCCGCCGGAAGCGAGCGCGTAGATGCCGTGCACGGCCTGCCAGCAGTCGATGGTCCCGCTGCGCGGTTCGGTGGCGCCCAGGCACTGCAGGCGGGCCATCCGGTTCGCACTGCTCTTGATCAGGAGCAGGCCGATCACGCCCGCGACGGACAGCACCCCCACGAACAGCCGGGTCGGCGCTCCCGCGAGCCACAGCAGGCCGAAGAGGATCGCCGACAGGATGATCGCGGTGCCCATGTCGCCGCCGAGCATGATCAGTCCGAGCAGCATGAAGGCGACCGGCACGAGCGGCACCAGCATGTGCTTCCACTGCGTCAGCAGCTTCTTGTCCTGCTTGCGGGCGATCAGGTCGGCGCCCCACAGCACCAGCGCGAGCTTGCCGAACTCGCTGGGCTGGATCTGGAAGGAGCCACCGAGGGCGATCCAGTTCTGGTTGCCGTTGACCGCGACTCCTATCCCGGGCACCTGCACCAGCGCCATCAGGAAGACGGCACCGGCGAGGATCGGATAGGCGAGCGCACGGTGCAGCTTCACGGGCATCCGGGAGGCGGCGAGCAGCAGCCCGGTGCCGATCGCCGCGGCCAGGAGCTGCTTGCGGAAGAAGTACGACCCCGGCAGCGACATCTGCAGCGCGGTGATCTGGGAGGCCGAGTAGACCATCACCAGACCGAGCACGGTGATCAGCAGACTGCCGCCGAGGATGAGGTAGTACGCGGTCAGCGGCCGGTCCCACGCTCTGTGCACGCGCGTGTACAGCCGTCGTACCGGGTTGTCGGGCGGTGGCTGTGAAGGTGCAGGGCGGCGCCGGACGGCCCGCTGCACGGGAGGGCGTCCCGTACGGCTATCGGGCATCGGCGCCCACCGCCTCGCCGTGCGCGTACATACTGGCCGGCCACATCCGAGTCACGCGTCCCTCCAAGGGTCCCGAAGCAACCCGCAGTGGCCGAGACCCGGCGTCAGGCGCTCGCGCCGAGTTCGCGAACCGCTTCCGCGAACACGTCACCGCGCTGGTTGTAGTTGGCGAACATGTCCATCGAGGCACAGGCCGGGGCAAGGAGCACGGTGTCGCCGGGCTGTGCGAGCCGCTGCGCCTCCTGGACTGCCGCGAGCATCGCCCCAGTGTCGGTCCGGTCGAGGTCGACGACGGGTACTTCCGGCGCGTGTCGCGCGAGGGCTTCACGGATCAGGCCACGATCGGCGCCGATGAGCACGGCTGCGCGAAGCCGCTGCGCCGACTTGG
Source organism: Streptomyces sp. cf386 (assembly GCF_900103585.1). Classification (GTDB taxonomy): domain Bacteria; phylum Actinomycetota; class Actinomycetes; order Streptomycetales; family Streptomycetaceae; genus Streptomyces. The sequence continues at coordinate 81,342 of NZ_FNHV01000007.1, read as the reverse complement.
CGACCAGCTCCTCGAAGACGGCGCCCTTGGCGAGTCCGCCCGCGATCCACACGATGGACTCGTAGGCCGCCAACGAGGCCTCCGCCGCGTGGGTGTTGGTCGCCTTGGAGTCGTCGACGTACGCGACCCCGGCCACGTCCGCCACATGCGCGATGCGGTGGGCGTCCGGGGTGAAGGCCCGCAGCCCGTCCCGTACGGCCTTGGGGGGCACCCCGTAGGCCCGGGCGAGGGCCGCCGCGGCGAGCGCGTTGGCGATGTTGTGCGGGGCAGGCGGGTTGACGTCGGCGACCTCGGCGAGCTCCTGGGCGTTCTTCTGCCGGTCCTCGACGAAGGCGCGGTCGACCAGGATGCCCTCGACGACGCCGAGTTGGGACGGGCCCGGGGTGCCGAGGGTGAAGCCGATGGCCCGGCAGCCCTCCTCGACGTCGGCCTCGCGCACCAGGTCCTCGGTGGCCTTGTCGGCGACGTTGTAGACGCAGGCGACGCGGTTGCCCTCGTAGATACGGCCCTTGTCGCGCGCGTACGCCTCCATGGAGCCGTGCCAGTCGAGGTGGTCGGGGGCGAGGTTGAGGACGGCGGCGGAGTGGGCGCGCACGGAGGGCGCCCAGTGGAGCTGGTAGCTGGACAACTCCACGGCCAGCACGTCGTACTGCTCCTCGCCGAGCACCGCGTCGAGGAGCGAGACGCCGATGTTGCCGACGGCAGCCGTGCGCAGGCCCGCCGCCTTGAGGATGGCGGCGAGCATCTGGACAGTCGTGGTCTTGCCGTTGGTGCCGGTGACCGCGAGCCAGGGGGCGGCTTCGGGGCCGCGCAGCCGCCAGGCCAGCTCCACGTCGCCCCAGACCTCGACGCCCGCTTCGTGAGCCGCCGCGAACAGCGGCTTGTCCGGCTTCCAGCCGGGCGCGGTGACGATCAGTTCGGTGCCTTCGGGCAGGGTGGCTCCGTCGCCGAGGCGGACGGTGATGCCGAGCGCCTCCAGTTCGGCGGCCTGGGCACGCGCGCGTGCGTCGTCGCCGTCGTTGACGACGGTGATCTTCGCGCCGAGGCCGTGCAGCACCTTGGCCGCCGGGATCCCGGAGACGCCGAGTCCCGCGACGGTGACGTTCTTCCCCTGCCAGTCGGTCACTTGTCCGCTGCCCATCCCGCGTAGAAGAGGCCCAGTCCGACGATCACACAGATGCCCTGAATGATCCAGAAGCGGACCACGACGAGTACTTCTGACCAGCCTTTGAGTTCGAAGTGGTGCTGGAGTGGCGCCATCCGGAAGACCCGCTTCCCGGTGAGCCGGAAGGAGCCGACCTGGATGACCACCGACATGGTGATCAGGACGAACAGGCCGCCGAGGATGGCGAGCAGGAACTCGGTGCGGGAGCAGATCGCCAGACCCGCGAGCGCGCCGCCGAGGGCCAGCGAACCGGTGTCGCCCATGAAGATCTTGGCGGGCGACGTGTTCCACCACAGGAAGCCGAGGCAGGCGCCCATCAGCGCGGAGGAGACGACGGCGAGGTCGAGTGGATCTCGCACCTCGTAACAGGCGCCCGGGTTGGCGAGCGTCTGGGCGTTGGCGCAGGACTCCTGGAACTGCCAGACGCCGATGAACGTGTACGCGCCGAAGACCAGCACGGAGGCGCCGGTGGCGAGGCCGTCCAGACCGTCCGTCAGGTTCACGCCGTTCGACATGGCGAGGATCATGAACAGCGCCCAGATGACGAACAGCACCGGGCCGATGGACCAGCCGAAGTCCTGCACGAAGGAGAGCTTGGTGGAGGCCGGGGTGTTTCCGCGGTTGTCCGCGAACTGAAGCGAGAGCACCGCGAAGGCGATACCGCCGAAGAGCTGGCCGGCCATCTTGGCCTTGGCCCGCAGACCCAGCGAACGACGCTTGACGATCTTGATGTAGTCGTCCAGGAAGCCGACCAGACCCATGCCGGCCATCAGGCCGAGCACCAGGACACCGGAGAACGTCGGCGGCTTGCCGGTGATCAGCTTGGACAGGAAGTACGCGGCGATCGTCGCCAGGATGAAGGCGATACCACCCATGGTCGGCGTACCGCGCTTGGCGTGGTGCTCACGCGGGCCGTCGTCCCGGATGTACTGGCCGTAGCCCTTGCGGGCCAGCAGCTTGATCAGCAGCGGAGTGCCGATCAGGGTCAGGAAGAGGCCAATGACTCCTGAGAACAGGATCTGATTCATCATCGGGCGGCAACCTCACCCTCGGTGCCGCCCGCGAGCAGCGCCTCGGCGATGCTCTCCAGACCGACCGAACGGGACGCCTTCACGAGCACGACGTCCCCCGGGCGCAACTCGCTGCGCAACAGGTCGACCGCCGCCTGTGCGTCGGACACGTGCACCGACTCCTCACCCCACGAACCCTCGTTATATGCGCCCAGTTGCAGCCAGGACGCTTCCCTGCCCCCGACCGCGACGAGCTTGCCGACATTGAGCCGGACGGCGAGCCGTCCGACCGCGTCGTGCTCGGCGAGCGCCTCGTCCCCGAGCTCGGCCATCTTGCCGAGCACCGCCCACGTGCGACGCCCCTTGCCCATGGCCGCAAGAGCACGCAGAGCGGCCCGCATGGACTCGGGGTTCGCGTTGTAGGCGTCGTTGACGACTGTCACGCCGTCCGGGCGCTCGGTGACCTCCATACGCCAGCGGGAGAGGGAGCCCGCCTCGGAGAGCGCGGTGGCGATCTCGTCTGCGGACATGCCCAGCTCATGGGCGACGGCGGCCGCGGCGAGCGCGTTCGACACGTGGTGCTCACCGTACAGGCGCATGGTCACATCGCTTGCACCGGAGGGTGTGTGGAGAGTGAAAGCAGGCTGTCCGCTGTCCGTGAGTCTCACGTTCTCGGCGCGTACGTCCGCTTCGCCTGACTCTCCGAAAAGGATCACCTTCGCCTTCGTACGGGACGCCATGGCCCGTACGAGGGGATCGTCGGCGTTGAGGATCGCGGCGCCGTCGTCCTCGGCCGACGGCAGACTCTCGACGAGCTCGCCCTTGGCCTGCGCGATCTGCTCGCGGCCGCCGAACTCGCCGATGTGGGCGGTGCCGACGTTGAGCACGAGGCCGATCTTCGGGGGCGTCAGATCGGCGAGGTAGCGGATGTGGCCGATGCCGCGGGCGCCCATCTCCAGGACCAGGAACCTGGTCTCCTCGGTGGCGCTGAGGGCGGTGAGCGGCAGCCCGATCTCGTTGTTGAGCGAGCCCGGCGTCCACACGGTGGGCGCCTTGCGCTGGAGCACCTGGGCGATCAGGTCCTTGGTGCTGGTCTTGCCCGCCGAGCCGGTCAGGGCGACGAGGGTCGCGCCGAGCCGTCGTACGACATGACGGGCGAGGGCGCCGAGGGCCTTCTGGACGTCGGCCACGACGATGGCGGGTACGCCGACGGGGCGGGACGCCAGGACGGCGACGGCGCCCGCTTCGACCACCGCGGCCGCGTAGTCGTGGCCGTCCACGCGCTCGCCGACGAAGGCGGCGAAGAGAGTGCCGGGCTCCACTTCACGGGAGTCCCGGACGACGGGTCCGGTGACCTGGACGGCCGGATCCGGTATGTCGTGCGTCTGCCCGCCGACGACTTCTGCGATCTCGGCGAGAGAGAGGGCGATCACAAGTTCATCCCTGGGTCTTCTGGATAGCTTCGCGAAGCACCTGGCGGTCGTCGAAGGGACGGACCACTCCGGCGATGTCCTGGCCCTGCTCATGCCCCTTGCCCGCGACCAGCACGGTGTCGCCGGGCTCGGCGCGGGCGACGGCTGCGGCGATCGCGGCGGCCCGGTCCTCGAAGACCTGGACCTCGCCACGCTCGTGTACTGGCACGGACGCCGCGCCCTGGAGCATGGTTGCGAGAATCGCGAGGGGGTCCTCGGAGCGGGGGTTGTCGGAGGTCAGTACGGCGGTGTCGGCGAACCGGGCCGCGGCGGCGCCCATCGGCACGCGCTTGGTGACGTCACGGTCCCCGCCGCAGCCGAGCACGACGTGCAGGCGGCCCTCGGTGACCTTGCGGAGGGCCTTGAGCACCGATTCGACGGCGTCGGTCTTGTGGGCGTAGTCCACGACCGCGAGATACGGCTGCCCGGCGTCCACGCGCTCCAGGCGGCCCGGCACGCCCGGCACGGCGGCGATGCCGTCGGCGGCCGCCTGGGCGTCGAGGCCGGCGGCGGCCAGGGCGGTGATGGCGGCGAGGGTGTTCGCCACGTTGAAGGGGCCCGGCAGCGGGGACTTGGCGCTGATCCGCTCGCCCTTGGGGCCGATGACGGTGAACGTGGAGTCCAGCTGCCCGACCTCGACGTCCTCGGCGCGCCAGTCGGCGTCGGGGTGCCCCTCGGCGGAGTAGGTGACGACCGGGACGGTGGCCTCCTTGGCGAGGCGGCGGCCGTACTCGTCGTCGACGTTGACCACGCCGAGTTTGCTGCGTTTCGGCGTGAACAGCTGCGCCTTGGCCCGGAAGTAGTCCTCCATGTCGGAGTGGAACTCCATGTGTTCCGGGCTGAGGTTGGTGAAGGCGGCGATGTCGAAGACACAGCCGTCGACACGGCCGAGGACCAGCGCGTGGCTGGAGACCTCCATGGCGACCGCCTCGACGCCGCGTTCGCGCATGACGGCGAACAGGGCCTGGAGGTCGGTGGCCTCCGGGGTGGTGCGCTCGGACTTGATGCGCTCGTCGCCGACGCGCATCTCGACGGTGCCGATGAGGCCGGTGGTACGAGCGCTCTTGAGGCCGCCCTCGACGAGGTACGCGGTGGTGGTCTTGCCGGAGGTGCCGGTGATGCCGATCTGCAGCAGCTCGTGGCCGGGGTGGCCGTAGATCGTGGCCGCGAGTTCGCCCATCCGGCCGCGCGGATCCTCGACGACCAGGACCGGGAGACCGGTCGCGGCGGCGCGCTCGGCGCCGGTCGGGTCGGTCAGCACGGCCGCCGCGCCGAGGCCGGCGGCCTGGGTGACGAAGTCGGCGCCGTGCAGGCGGGCGCCCGGGAGGGCGGCGTACAGGTCGCCGGGGCGGACGGCGCGCGAGTCATGGGTGATGCCCGTGACCTCGGCGGCCTTCGCCTGTTCCGGTGCGGGGACACCCAGCTGATCGGCAAGTTCCGCGAGGGGTGTGGCGGAGACCTGCGCCGGCCTGGGCGGTCCCGGATACGTCACGGGATGCCCCTTCTGGGTGGTTTGGGACTGATCAGCGTGTGGCACGGCGGTGAGCGTACCCGGCGCACCCGCCTGGGAGCGAAGTGAGGGCCTTGGGGCGCCCTGGTTTCCGGAGTCGGGAGTGATCGTTGTCACGAGGTGGTTCCTGGCTGCTCGGTGCTGATCAGGGGGTCAGTTGTAGGCGACCGGGAGCTTCGCCGGTTTGGCCCCGGTCGGCGGGACCTGGAGGGTCTTCAGCGCGAACTCCATGACCTTCTTGTAGATGGGCCCACAGATCTGGCCGCCGAAGTAGTTGCCCGCGGTGGCGTTCTGGATCGCGCAGTAAACCGTGACACGGGGCTTGTCGGCGGGCGCGAAGCCGGCGAACGACGACGTGTAGCCGCGGTACCTGCCGGTGGCCGGATCCACGCGGTTCGCCGTACCCGTCTTGCCCGCGACCCGGTAGCCGGGGATGCGCGCCTTGGTGCCGGTGCCCTCCTTGTCGTCCACGACCGACTCCAGCATCTGGGCGAGGGTCTTCGCCGTCTTCTCGCTGATGACCCTGGTCTTCTTGGGCTTGGAGGCGGCGGTGAACTGCCCGTCGGGTCCGGTGGTGCCACGCACGAGCTTGGGATCGACGCGGACGCCGCCGTTGGCGATCGTCGAGTAGACGGAGGCCGCCTGCATCGCGTTGATGGACACGCCCTGGCCGAAAGGAATCGTGTACTGCTGCGAGGTCGACCAGGTGCCCGGGGCGGCGAGGATCCCCGGAGTCTCGCCCGGGTAGCCGAGCCCGGTGTAACTGCCGAAGCCGAACTTGCGCAGGTAGTTGTAGAGGACCTGGTTGGACTGCTTCTGCGTCTTGCCCAGCTGGCCGGTGGCCAGGATGGTGCCGATGTTGCTGGACTTGGCGAGCACGCCGTTGAGCGTCAGGTACCAGGTCGGGTGGTCGATGTCGTCCTTGAAGAGCCGGTCGCCCCGGTGCAGCCGGTTGGGCACGACGACATGCGTGCCGGGCGCGGCCACCTCCTCCTCCAGTACGGCGGCCATCGAGATGACCTTCGCGGTGGAGCCGGGCTCGTAGGCGTCCTGGACCGCCGCGTTGCCCAGGTTCGCGGCGCTGGCCTCGGAGAGGTCGTTCGGGTCGAAGCCGGGCGCGTTGGCCATCGCGAGGATCTCGCCGGTGGTGGTGTCCTGGACGATCACATAGCCGCGGTCGGCCTTGGACTTCGCCACCTGCTGGCTGATCGCGTTCTGCGCGGCCCACTGGATGTCGCGGTCGATGGTGAGCTCGACGTCGCTGCCGGGCACGGCGGGTGTCTCGGTGGAGCCGACGGTGGGCACCTGGCGGCCGCCGGACTGGGCGTAGCGGATCTCGCCGTCCTTGCCCTCCAGCTCCTTGTTCAGCTGCTGCTCGACGCCGCCGCCGCCCTTGCCGTCGGAGTTGACCCAGCCCAGTATCCCGGCGGCGAGGTCGCCGTTCGGGTACACGCGCTTGCTGCTCGCGACCGAGAGGACGCCCGCGAGGACGTTGACGGTGCTCTTGTCGCTCTCGGACTTGGTGGCCAGCGCGGTCTTCAGATCCTTGATCTGCTTCCAGACCTGCGGGGTCTGCCGGCTCGCCAGCAGGGTGTAGCGCAGGTTCTTGTTCGCCGGCCGGAGCTTTTTGACGATCGCGGCCTGGTCCTGGTTGAGGATCGGCGCGAGGAGGGCGGCCGCCTGCTCGGGGCCGTCGTCGATCTTCAGCTGCTCGCGGCTGAACAGGGTGGGGTCGGCCGTGATGTCGTACGCGTCCACGCTGGTCGCCAGCGCCACGCCGTTGCGGTCGGTGATGCCCCCGCGCACGGCGGCCAGGGTGTAGCCGACGTACCGGTTCTTCTCGGCCTTGGCGGCGTAGGTGCTCGCGTCGACGCCCTGCACCTGCAGCAGCCGTACGACGAAGGCGAGCAGGACGAGGGTCAGGGCCAGGCTGACCATGCGCAGCCGGGGGCGAGGGCTGCCGAGCCGGATGAGGCGGACGGCCCCGGCGCGGGGCGGTGCCGGGCGGCGGGCGGGGCGGGAGCCGGAACCCGGGCGTCGCTGGGCGCCGCCGGAACGGGCGGGCTTCGCGGGTCCGGGCACGCGACGGCGCGGCGCTTCCCTGTCGGACACTTCCGTCACCTGCCGGGGGTCGGATACGCGGACAACTGGGTGGACTGGCCGAACGGGTTGGACTGCTGGGCCGGCGGCGCGTACTGCGGCGTGGCGGGCGGAGCCTCGGGGGACGCGTACTGAGGCGTGACGGGAGTGACCCCGGGGACGGGCGTCGCGCCGGTCGTCGGCGCCACCGTGGGCTCGCTGACGAGGGGCTCGGGGGCCAGGACGAGGGGCATGTACGCGGAGGTCCGGCCGGCGGGCGCTGGGCTGGGGAAGCCCTTCACCGTGCCGTCGGGGTCGAGGAAGGCGGGGTCGCCGCCGGGGACCATGCCGAGTTCGTTGGCGCGGCGCTGGAGGGCGTCGGGGGCGGAGTAGGCGTCGATGTCCCGCTGGAGGGACTGCTCCTCGTCGGTGAGGGCCTTCGTCTCCTTCTTCAGGTCGTCGAGCCTGAACGCGCCTTCGCTGAGGGCGGAGTTCAGCACGAGGAGCCCGATGAGGCCGCCGCCGAGGAGGAGGACGACCAGGAGGACGAAGGGGGTGCGGGCGGCCCGCGCGCGCCCTGCGGGAATGAGGCGCGCCAGCCGGGCGGCACGCCCCCTCAGTTCGGGTTTCCTACTCACTCACGCTCCCCCGGGTCCGGTTCTCCAACTCATCGGTTTGAATCCTGAACTCGTCGGTTTGGATCCTGGACCCGGACGCCCGCCCCTGCCTCACGCCCCTCATTCGATGGACTCCCTGATGCGCTCGGCGCCGCGCAGGCGCGCAGGTGCCGCGCGCCGGTTCTCGGCGACCTCTTCCTCGGTGGGAAGTTCGGCACCGCGCGTCAGCAGCTTGAGCCGGGGCTGGTAGCGCTCGGGGACGACGGGCAGCCCGGGCGGGGCGGTGTTGGCGGCGCCGGCCGCGAACACCTGCTTGACCAGCCGGTCCTCCAGCGAGTGGTACGACAGGACGGCGATCCGCCCGCCGACGTCGAGGGCCTGAACGGCGGCCGGGATCGCCCGCTCCAGGACGGAGAGCTCGCCGTTGACCTCGATGCGCAGCGCCTGGAAGGTGCGCTTGGCCGGATTGCCGCCAGTGCGCTTGGCGGCCTGCGGCAGCGCGTCCCGGATCAGCTCGACGAGCCGCGCGCTGTTGCTGAACGGCTCCTTCTCCCGCTCGCGCACGATCGCGCCCACGATCCGCTTGGCCTGCTTCTCCTCGCCGTACGCGCGCAGGATCCGGACCAGCTCACCGGCCGGGTAGGTGTTGAGGACCTCGGCGGCGCTGACGCCGGTCGTCTGGTCCATGCGCATGTCGAGGGGGGCGTCCTGGGCGTAGGCGAAGCCGCGGTCGGCCTCGTCGAGTTGCATGGAGGAGACGCCGAGGTCGAACAGGACGCCCTGCACGCGCGCGATGCCGAGCCTTTCCAGGACGTCCGGGAGTTCGTCGTAGACGGCGTGCACGAGGTTGGCGCGCTCGCCGTAGGGCGCGAGCCGCTCGCCGGACAGGCGCAGGGCCTCCTTGTCCCGGTCGAGGGCGACGAGCCGGGCCTCGGGGAACTGCCGAAGGAGCGCCTCGCTGTGGCCGCCGAGCCCGAGCGTGCAGTCGACGACCACCGCTCCGGGCCGCTCAAGGGCGGGGGCCAACAGGTCCAGGCACCGCTGGAGCATCACCGGGACATGTCGACTCTGGCTCAAGGGGCCCTCTCAGATCCGGCAGGCCGTACGCACCGCCGGGTCCCCGCCCGCTCGTGAAGGGGAGGCCTGCCGGCGCCGAGAGCGTCAGCCGACCGGGAGCGGGAGGAGGCCGAGCCGTACGTACGCGCCGCGCACGCGGGGAGATCTCCGGAAAATCGCCGGGGTCTCCGGGAAAAACAGTCCAGCAGGGAGAGCCGCCCCTCCCGCTTCGCGTCACTTTAGTCCACCGTGTCGCGCGGTCAATCAACCGGCCTGCGCGTCGCCGATTCGGGTTCGGACGAAGCCGCGAGGTGCGCGAAATCGCTCGTATGGGCGCACTCACGCCACCCCTGTGGGTTAGCTCACAACAAGGCCTGATGGCGTTCTTTGTCCCCTCTCACAACGGGACCGGTTCGGGCGTGACCAGTACCGTCATGGGTATGACGACTTCTGCATCGGTTCCCGCTGGTCCGGAGAGTGCGATAGCCCACCGCGGCACGGTCACGGACCGTCTCGTCGAGGCGAACGAGCGCTACGCAGCCGCCTTCACCGACCCCGGCATGGACGCCCGCCCCGTGCTGCACGTCGCCGTCGTCGCCTGCATGGACGCCCGTCTCGACCTGCACGCGGCGCTCGGCCTGGATCTCGGCGACTGCCACACGATCCGCAACGCGGGCGGCGTCGTCACCGACGACGTGATCCGCTCGCTCACCATCAGCCAGCGCAAGCTGGGCACCCGCAGCATCGTCCTGATCCACCACACCGGCTGCGGCCTGGAGGCGATCACCGAGGACTTCCGCACCGACCTGGAGATGGAGGTCGGCCAGCGTCCCGCCTGGGCGGTGGAGGCCTTCCGGGACGTCGACCAGGACGTACGGCAGTCGATGCAGCGTGTGCGCACCTCGCCGTTCCTGCTGCACACCAACGACGTGCGGGGCTTCGTCTTCGACGTGAAGACGGGTCTGCTGCGGGAGATCGACCCCGCGTGACCACCCGCCGCACCTGTCGTTTCGCTGTCAATTCAGGTTGGGGCGTGCCCAAAAGGCCGTAAGCCCGACATATCGCAGACAGTTGTCCACAGGCGAGTGACACGAATCGGTAACGGCAGCAAGAATGCGGGTGTGGCAACACGCGGAACGTTTCACGCGTGGTGTCCGTGTTCCAGGGGAGGGCCGGTCCGCGTCGTAGAGCGTCGGCCCGGAAAGAACGGGCCGAGGAGGGCCGGGTGACGACCTATGACGATCGAGCGAGCCTCACTGATCTGACCGCCACTGTGGAGCGTGTCCGCAGTTCGGTGGAAGGAGTGATCGAGGGCAAGCCCGAGGTCGTACGGCTTTCGCTGACCGTACTGCTCGCCGAGGGACATCTTCTGATCGAGGATGTTCCCGGCGTGGGCAAGACGATGCTGGCGAAGGCGCTGGCACGGTCCATCGACTGTTCGGTACGGCGTATCCAGTTCACGCCGGACCTGCTGCCGTCCGACATCACCGGCGTGTCCATCTGGGACCAGCAGCGCAAGGACTTCGAGTTCAAGCCCGGCGCGATCTTCGCCCAGATCGTGATCGGTGACGAGATCAACCGCGCGTCGCCGAAGACGCAGTCCGCGCTCCTGGAGTCCATGGAGGAGCGCCAGGTCACGATCGACGGGACGACCTACGAGCTGCCGAGCCCCTTCATGGTGGTGGCCACGCAGAACCCGGTCGAGATGGAGGGCACCTACCCGCTGCCCGAGGCCCAGCGCGACCGCTTCATGGCCCGTGTCTCCGTCGGCTACCCCAGCGTCGAGGCCGAGCTGCAGATGCTGGACGTGCACGGCGGCGCCTCGCCGCTGGAGGACATGCAGCCGGTGGCGCACGCGCACGACATCGTGAAGCTGATCGACGCGGTGCGCGGCGTGCACGTCGCCGAGCCCGTCCGCCGGTACGCGGTGGACCTGGTCGCCGCCACGCGCACCCACCCCGACCTCAGACTCGGTGCGTCCCCGCGCGCGACGCTGCACCTGCTGCGCGCGGCGAAGGCGTCCGCGGCCCTCAGCGGCCGGGAGTACGCGCTGCCGGACGACGTGCAGGCCCTCGCCGTGGCCGTCCTGGCCCACCGTCTGCTGCCCACCGCGCAGGCCCAGCTGAACCGCCGGACGTCCGAGCAGGTCGTCCAGGAGATCCTGCAGCGCACGCCGGTGCCCGCCGCGCCCCAGCAGCAGAGCGGCTTCGGCGGTCTGGGCCGCGGCACTCCGGGGTACGGCCAGCAGCCACCGCGGAGGCTGGGATGACCTCCGGCAGTACCGGCCAGGCCGAGGCGGACCGCGGCGAGAAGAGCGGGATCCGAACGGCACTGGCCGGTCTGACCACGCGCGGCCGCTCCTTCCTGGCCGCCGGCATCGCGGCCGCGATCTGCTCCTACGTCCTCGGCCAGAGCGACCTGCTGCGCGTCGGGCTGCTGCTCGCCGTGCTGCCGCTGGTCTGCGCGACCGTGCTGTACCGCACCCGCTACCGGGTCGCGGGCAGCCGCCGGCTCTCCCCCGCGCGCGTGCCCGCGGGCAGCGAGGCCCGCGTCCATCTGCGGATGGACAACGTCTCCCGGCTGCCCACGGGCCTGCTGATGCTCCAGGACCGGGTGCCGTACGTCCTCGGGCCGCGCCCCCGCTTCGTGCTGGACCGGGTGGAGCCGGGCGGCCGCCGTGAGGTGTCCTACCGGGTCCGCTCCGACCTGCGCGGCCGCTATCCGCTGGGCCCGCTCCAGCTGCGCCTGAGCGACCCGTTCGGCATGTGCGAGCTGACCCGGTCCTTCTCGACGTACGACACCCTGACGGTCATCCCGCGCGTGGAGCCGCTGCCGCCGGTCCGCTTCAGCGGGGAGGCGAAGGGGTACGGCGACGGTCGGCAGCGCTCGCTCGCGCTGGCCGGCGAGGACGACGTGATCCCGCGCGGGTACCGCTACGGCGACGACCTGCGCCGCGTGCACTGGCGCTCCACCGCACGCTACGGCGAGCTGATGGTGCGCCGCGAGGAGCAGCCGCAGCGCTCCCGCTGCACGGTGCTGCTGGACACCCGCGGCCCGGCCTTCCGGGGCGCTGGCCCCGACTCGGCCTTCGAGTGGGCCGTCTCGGGCACGGCGTCCGTGCTGGTCCACATGCTGGAGCGGGGCTTCTCCGTACGGCTGTTGACCGACACCGGCAACTCGGTGCCCGGCGAGGGCGCCGACGGGTTCGCGGGCGCCAGCCAGGAGTCGGCGGACGCGGCCGGGCTGATGATGGACACCCTCGCGGTGATCGACCATTCCGACGGTACGGGCCTGTCGCGGGCGTACGACCTGCTGCGCGGCGGCAACGAGGGGCTGCTGGTCGCCTTCTTCGGCGACCTCGACGAGGAGCAGGCGGCGGTGGCCGCGAAGATGCCGCAGCGCAGCGGGGGCGCGGTGGCCTTCGTGCTGGACAGCGGGGCCTGGGTGCGGGAACCGACCGATGTGCCCGGCGCGTTGGACAGGGGCGAGGAGCGGCTGCGGATGCTGCGGGAGGCGGGCTGGACGGCCCTGAGCGTGCCGCGGGGCGCTTCGCTGAACGAGCTGTGGCGCCAGGCGGACCGAGCGCGTACGGACGCCGCCGCGACAAGCGGCGCTCGGAGCGAGGGGGGACCGGCATGAGCGGGCGGACACGGATGGCGCTGAGCGCCGCGGTGGCCACTTTGCTGGCGTCGTGCGCCCTGCTGCCGCTGGTCTCCCCGGTCAGTTGGCTCATCCAGGCGACCTTCCTGCTGGCGATCCAGACCGGCGTCGGCATGGCGACCCGGAGAGTGCCGCTGGCCCGGCCCCTGACGGTGGCGGCGCAGGCCCTCGTCGCGCTGATGCTGCTGACCCTGACCTTCGCCAACCAGCAGGCGATCCTCGGAGTGATTCCCGGCCCGGAGGCCTTCAGTCACTTCGCCGACCTGTTGCGGACCGGCGCGGACGACGTCAGCCGGTACTCGATCCCGGCGCCGCTGTCCGACGGCATCCGGCTGATGCTCATCGGCGGTGTCCTGATCATCGGCCTCGCGGTCGACACCCTCGCGGCGACCTTCCGCAGCGCGGCCCCGGCCGGGCTGCCCCTGCTGGCGCTGTACTCCGTGGCCGCGGGGCTGTCCGACGGCGCCGGGGACTGGCTGTGGTTCCTGGTCGCCGCCGCGGGCTATCTGATGCTGCTGCTGGCCGAGGGACGCGACCGGCTCTCCCAGTGGGGCCGGGTCTTCGGCGGGCCGCCCCAGATGCCGGGCGGGGAGCCGAGCGACGCGGTGGCGCCGGTCCGCACCGGACGGCGCATCGGCATGGTCGCGCTGGGCATCGCCCTGGTGGTGCCGCTCGCCCTGCCCACCATGAACGGCGGCCTGCTGGACGCGGCCGGGGCAGGCGTGGGCTCGGGCAGCGGGAGCGGCGGCACGATATCCGCGGTGAACCCCCTGGTGTCGCTGCGCGACAGCCTGAACGTGGACGAGGACCGCCAGGTCCTGTCCCTGAAGACCAACACGGACGACGTCTCCAGCCTGTACCTGCGCATCGTCTCCCTGGACGACTTCGACGGCACCACCTGGCAGCCGTCGAAGCGCAGCATCCAGTCCGTGCCGGGCGAGTTCCCCACGCCCATCGGCCTCGGCCCCGACGTCCGGCGCGCGGAGATCGAGACGACGATCTCGGCCGCGGACTGGTACGCCCAGAACTGGCTGCCGATGCCGTATCCGCCGAGCGGCGTGGACATCAACGGCAACTGGCGCTACGAGCCGCTGGGCATGACGGTCGTCGGTGACCGCCGCCAGACCACGCGCGGGGTGACGTACACCGTGCGCAGCCTCGATGTGCAGCCGACGGCGGACCAGCTCGCGAACGCCGGGGAGCCGCCCGCCGCGCTCAAGCGCGAGTTCACCGAGCTGCCCGACTCACTGCCCGCGGTGGTCGCCAAGACCGCCCGCAAAGTCACCGAAGGCGCGACCAGCCACTACGAGCAGGCGGTCAAGCTGCAGGAGTACTTCGCGGTGACGGGCGGCTTCCAGTACGACACCAACGTCAAGGTGGGCAGCGGCCGGCAGGCGATCGCCCGCTTCCTGAAGGACAAGGAGGGCTTCTGCGTCCACTTCTCCTTCGCGATGGCCGCGATGGCCCGCTCGCTGGATATACCGGCCCGGGTCGCGGTGGGCTTCGCGCCCGGAACCCCGCAGGGCGGCAACTCGGTCTCGGTGGGGCTGAAGGACGCGCACGCCTGGCCCGAGCTGTACTTCGAGGGCGTGGGCTGGACCCGCTTCGAGCCGACGCCGACTCGTGGCTCGGTTCCGTCGTACACGGTGTCGGACACGCCCGGCTCCACGCTGCCGGACGTGACACGGCCCTCGCAGTCGGCCAGCACCGGGCCCTCCGCCTCGCCGTCGACGAGCGAGAGCTGCGCCGGTCAGAACCCGGAGCTGTGCGCGAGCGAGTCCCCGGAGGCGGCGGTGGCCGTCGGCGGTGACGGCCCGAAGTGGTACGTCCTTCTCGCGTGGGTGCTGGGTGGGGCGACGGTACTGCTGATCCCGTTGGCGCCGATGCTGTGGCGGTTGCGCACACGGGCGGTGCGGCTGGGAGGGCATGGCCGCGCGGAGGCGGACATAGCGCCGCACACGCTGGCGGTCTGGCAGGAACTGACGGACACCGCCTGGGACTTCGGCATCCCACCGGACGACTCCCAGACTCCCCGTAAGAGCGCCGCCCGCATCGTCCGACTGGGCCATCTCGACCCATCGGCCGCGGCCTCGGTCCATCGAGTCGCCGACGCGGTGGAGCAGGTCCTCTACGCCCCCGTTCCCCGACCTGTGGCGGGCCTCGCGGAGGACGTCCGCCGTGTGCTGTCCAGCCTCGAGTCCAAGGCCGGCTGGACGACGAACCTGCGCGCCCGGCTGGCCCCACGCTCCAGCGTGCGGGTGGTCTGGGCCCTGTCGGACCGGTGGCTCAACGTGAAGCGGCGTGCCGCCGCTGCCCGACCGACGTGGCGAAGGCCGTCGACGCCGGGTCAGCGGGGGTGAGGGCTCGCTGCGGGCGAGCGGCTTGAGGGCGGGCGCTGGACGGCAGTAGCTCCTGCGCTCCTGCATGCTGCCGGACGCCAGGGCACATGCGATGTGTGCCCTGGCCATGGGCACGGCCCACTCGCCCGGCCCAGGCGGAGGAACTGGCCGAGTCCGTTCGTTCGGAACGGCCACCACCCGGGGCAGTCCGAGGGCGGGCATACATCAGGGGGTGGCCACCCGTCCGGTGGTCACCCCCTGCGTATGTCCAGGAGCTGCTCGTAGAGCTAGTGCCCGCCCTGTTCGTCTCGGCGGCGCTGCCAACGTTCTTCGATGCGGTCCATCATGGAGCGCTTCTGACGTGGCTGACGCCGGGCCTGCTGGCCACCGGAGGCGGGCTGCTCGCCCGGCTTGGGGGCCTTGCGCCAACCGGTCACAGCGAGAACCGCGCAGCCCAGCATGACGAGGAAGCCCACCACACTGAGCCAGACCTGCTTGGCGACCATTCCAGCCATGAGGAGCGCGATACCCACGAGGAAGCCCGCGACCGCCTGGTAGACCCGTCGCCGGGTGTACGTGCGCAGCCCGCTTCCCTCAAGCGCTGTCGCGAACTTGGGATCTTCGGCGTACAGCGCTCGCTCCATTTGCTCGAGCATTCGCTGCTCGTGCTCCGAGAGCGGCACGGAGTCCTCCTCATCGTGCAGTCGCCGGGGCGACCCGGGGGGTCCCTTCAGGATAGGCAGGGAATCGCCCCCGTGAAACCCGCCCCTCTACGCCAATTGGCCAACCGGGCTCCGGCATGGACATCCCGGCTCACTGAGATCTTCATTCCCCAGCAGCCGATCCGTCATGCCGGAACGGTCTCCCTCGATCATACGGCGACGAGCGCCCGATCGGGGGGCCTGTGGCGTACTCCATGTGCAGCCAAGTCCCTGATCAAGCGCACACCTGCGGTCCGCTCACCGTGGGCGGCTCAGGCCCCCGCGGTCTCCCGCGTCTCGCCGAGCACATGGAGCTGCGTGGCCACCGAGTGGAAGGCGGGCAGCTCGGCCGCCGCCTCCTCCAGCTTCAGCAGCGCCTCCAGCGCCCCGGGCTCGGTGTCCACCAGCACTCCCGGGACCAGGTCGGCGAAGACCCGCACCCCGTGCACCGCGCCGACCCGGAGGCCGGCGCCCTCGACCAGCGCGGTGAGCTGCTCGGCGGTGAACCGGCGCGGCACCGGGTCACCCTGCCCCCAGCGGCCGTCCGGGTCCTCCAGGGCCTGCTTGGCCTCCTTGAAGTGACCCGCGAGAGCCCGTGCCAGCACCGCACCGCCCAGACCGGCGGCGAGCAGGCTGAGCACACCCTCGGCACGCAGGGCGGCGACCGCGTTGCGGACGCCCTCGGCGGGGTCGTCGACGTACTCCAGGACGCCATGGCACAGCACGACGTCGTACCCGCCACGCTCGACCACGTCGAAGAGGCCGTGGGCGTCACCCTGGACGCCCTGCACCCGGTCGGCGACGTCGGCCTCGGCGGCCCGCCGCTCCAGCGCGAAGAGCGCGTTCGGGCTGGGGTCGACGACGGTGACGCGGTGGCCGAGGCGGGCGAGCGGCACGGCGAACTTGCCGCTGCCGCCGCCGGTGTCGAGGACGTCCAGCGCCTGACGCCCCGTGGCCTTGACCCGGCGGTCCAGGGCGTCCTGGAGGACCTCCCAGACCACGGCGGTACGGAGGGAGGCGCGGGGACGGGAAGGGTCGGAGCGCAGCGACGCCGTTTGCGGGTGGTGATGGGAGACGGGCGGGCGCATCGGGTCCGACACGGCAGTTGACTCCTCGGCACGGCGCCGCCACTTGCACGGCGGAGCGAACGGGCTGCCTCCCCGGCGCCCGGGTCACGGAAGCGGGAGGGCTTCAGGCGCTCTCCACCCTATTGCCTACGGCGACCCACCCGGCCCGCACGGTGTCCCGCAACGCGGCCTGTCCCGCCTGGCGGACGACGGGACCGATGACCTCGGTTCGCTCAGGCGTGCTGCCCAGAACTCCCGCACATCGCCGCCCCCTGTGAACCCCCGCCCGGCATGACCTCCCGCCCGCGGATCGCCCCCTGTCACCCCGCATCCGGCATGTCCTCCCGCCCACGTCGCGAACCGCCCTCCTCCTCCACCTTCTCCCCGTCCGCGTCCGCTCGTGGCTGCGGGAGGACCGGCTGGAGCACCAGCATCCGTTCGACGAGGCGCAGGAACATCGCCACGTCGCGTATCAGGTCGTCGGCGTCCCGGCGGCTGGCCGCGCCGTGGATACCCGCCTCGGCCCGGGCGCGGCGCCGGGCGCCGGAGGCGAACAGCGCGCTCCATTCGGTGAGTTCGGGCGCTATCTCAGGGAGCACTTCCCAGGCGCTCCTGATGCGGGCCCGGCGCCTGGTCACAGGCTCCGGACGCCCTCGGGCGGCGAGTACGGCGGCTGCGGTGCGCAGGGCGGCGAGATGGGCCGTGGCATAGCGCTCGTTCGGCGTTTCCAGAACGGCGGCCTCGTCCAGTCCGGCACGGGCCTGGGCGAGCAGGTCGAGGGCGGCGGGTGGGGCCGTGGCCCGGCGGAGCACGGGGTGCACATCGCTCGCCGGGCCGGTCAGTGAGGGGGCAGGACCGGTGGCGCGGCGCCGACGGGCGGCGGCTGCGTGGTAGCTGGCCATGACGAACCTCCTGTCGCCTGTGTGACGGCATGCCCGATACGGGATGCCGTATGTGCCCATCGTGAGGTATGCCACTGACAATCCGTTCCGACCTGCGCTTTTGCTTCGATCGAGAGTTCGGGATAGTTTTTGCACTGACCAGTCAGTTCAAATGAGGGGGCAGGGATGGGGGGAACCGTGACCGGAGTCGGCGTCACGGCCCTGGGCCTCGGGCTCGAAGGGCCCCGCGGATGGGCGTTCCGCGGGGTCTCCTTCGAAGCCGGGCCCGGCTCACTGATCACGATCGAAGGGCCGTCCGGCAGTGGCCGCACGTGCCTGCTGCTGGCGCTCACCGGGCGGATGAAGTCCACCGAGGGCACCGCCGATGTGGGCGGGACCGTGCTGCCCAAGCGCATGGCGGCGGTACGGCGCGTGAGCGCCCTGGCCCATGTCCCGGGTGTGACCGACCTGGAGCCGGCCCTGACCGTCGCCGAGCACCTCCACGAACGGGCGCTGCTGCAGCGGCGGTTCGGCGACTCGCTGCGCGGGCTGCTGCGGCCGCGGGCCGAACGGAAGAGCGAGCAGCGGGCGCGGATCGACACCGCGCTGACGGCTGCCGGCCTCGACCTGGAGACGCTGCCCAAGGGCGCCAGGACGGCCGTACGCGATCTGGAGCGTCTGGAGGCGCTGCGGCTGTCCATCGCGCTGGCCCTGATCGGACGCCCGCGCCTGCTCGGCGTCGACGACACCGACCTCAAGCTCTCGGATGCCGAACGGGCCGAGGTCTGGGCGCTGTTGAGGTCGATCACCGAGGCCGGGACCACGGTCGTGGCGGTGTGCAGCGAGGCCCCCGACGGCACGGTCGAGGTGTCCACAAACACAAGGGACGGAAAGGAGGCCGCCGATGCGCTCGCCGAGGCTGGCCGCGCTTGAGCTCCGGCGCTTCGGCCGGGGGAAGCTGCCGCGTGCGGCTCTGGTCGCGCTGCTGGTGCTGCCCCTGCTCTACGGCGCCCTGTATCTGTGGTCGTTCTGGGACCCGTACGGCCGTCTCGACCGTATCCCCGTGGCACTCGTGAACGACGACAAGGGGGCGGCCGTCGAGGGGAAGAAGCTCACGGCCGGCGACGACATCACCGAAGGGCTGCATGAGAGCGATGTCTTCGACTGGCACGAGGTGACTGCCGCCGAAGCCGAGAAGGGCGTCGAGAACGGCACCTACTACCTGTCGCTGAGCATGCCGGCCGACTTCAGTGAGCGGATCGCTTCCAGCGCGGGCGATGCGCCGGAGACGGGCGCCCTTCAGGTGCGTACGAACGACGCGAACAACTACATCGTCGGGCAGATCTCGCGGACGGTCTTCAGTGAGGTGCGCGAGGCGGCCTCCACCAAGGCGTCGCGGTCGTTCCTGGACCGGATCTTCGTGTCGTTCTCCGACATCCACGGCGCGACGGTGAAGGCCGCCGACGGCGCCGATCAGCTCGAAGGCGGCATCGGCAAGGCGGAGAAGGGCTCCAAGGACCTCGCCGACGGGCTGAAGGACGCCAAGGAGGGCAGCGGCGAGCTGTCGACGGGCCTGCAGAGGCTCAACAAGGGCGCGGGCGACCTGGCGGACGGCTCCAGGCAGGTCGCGGCCGGCACGCAGACGCTGGCCGACAGGGTCAACGGCATCGACCGGAAGATCGGTCCGTTCCTGGCGGACAACGAGAAGACCATCGGGGACACCGCGCAGTTGGTCGCCGACACGTCGGCGGCGATCCGGAACAACCTCGACGACCTCGTGGAGCGGGCTCCGGGCGCCGCCAGGGGCGCCCATACGGCCTCCGACGTCCTGGACGCCATCTACCAGGCGCGCTGTGAGGACGCCGTACTGCCCGACCCGGCCTGCTCCGACCTGAAGAAGGCGAAGCAGTCGGCCGCGGACGTGGCGACGATCGCCGACGACCTCAACACACTGATCGCCGACCAGAACGGCGATCTCAAGAAGCTCGACAAGCACCTCGCGACCCTCCAGAAGCAGTCCCAGGCGCTCGCCGACCGCGCGCCCCGTCTCTCCGAGGATCTCGACGACGCCGTCAGCAGGATCAACCAGCTGAACGACGGGGCCACCAAGGTCGCCGAGGGCGCCAAGGCGCTGCACTCGGGGATCGGCACGGCCAGGACCGGCGCGGTGGATCTGGACTCCGGCGTGGGCGAGTTGAAGACGGGCGCCTACGACCTGAACGGCGGCATCTACCAGCTCGTCGACGGCTCCGGGAAGCTCTCCGACGGGCTCCACGACGGCGCGAAGCAGATCCCCGACTACGACAGGCAGGCTCGCGACCAGCGCACCGAGGTCATGGCCGACCCGGTTCAGCTCGTCTCCCGGGACATGCACAAGGCGCCCAACTACGGCACAGGTTTCGCGCCGTACTTCATCCCGCTGTCCCTGTGGGTGGGCGCGATGGTGGCGTACATGCTGATCACGCCGATGAACCGGCGCGCGCTCGCCGCGGGCGCCTCGGCGTGGCGGATCGCGCTGGCCGGCTGGCTGCCCGTGGTGGCGATCGGGGTGCTGCAGACAGTCGCACTGATGTCGGTGCTGCACTGGGCGGTCGGGCTGGAGATGGCACGGGCGGCCGGGACCGTGGGCTTCCTGTTCCTGGTGACGGCGTGCTTCGCGGCGATCGTGCAGTGGCTGAACGCACGCTTCGGGGCGGCGGGCCGGATCCTCGTACTGGCCCTGCTGATGCTGCAGTTGACGTCGGCGGGCGGCACCTACCCCGTGCAGACCAGCCCGGGCTTCTTCAACGCGCTGCACCCCTTCCTGCCGATGAGCTACGTCGTGGAGGCGCTCAGGAGGCTCATCACGGGCGGCGGTCTGGTTCCGGTGTGGCACGCGTGCGTGGTGCTCGTGGCCTTCACGGCGGGCGCCGTCGCGCTGACCGCGCTGTCGGCCCGTCGCCGGCAGGTCTGGACGCTCGACCGGCTGCACCCGGAGCTGAGCCTGTGACCGCGCGCGGGACAATCGTGGCCATGGACAGCAGCAACGCCGCGTCGGGCGGCAGCACGCGCCGTGAGGCCACCCGGCAGAAGCTCTACGAGGCGGCCGTCACGCTCATCGCCGAGCAGGGCTTCTCCGCCACCACGGTGGACGAGATCGCCGAACGGGCCGGGGTGGCGAAGGGCACGGTCTACTACAACTTCGCGAGCAAGTCCGTCCTCTTCGAGGAGCTGCTGCGGCACGGAGTCGAACTCCTCACCGCCTCCCTGCGGGAGGCGGCCGAGCAGACCGAACGGGAGGGCGGCAGCAAAGTGGACGCCCTGGACGCGATGGTCCGCGCGGGGCTGGTCTTCATCGACCGCTACCCGTCCTTCACCCAGCTGTACGTCGCCGAGCTGTGGCGTACGAACCGGGCCTGGCAGTCCACGCTGATGGTGGTCCGGCAGCAGGCCGTGGCGGTCGTCGAGGGCGTGCTGCGCGAGGGCGTGGAGAAGGGCGAGTTCAGCGAGGAGATCGACGTCCAGCTGACCGCCTCGGCCCTGGTGGGCATGGTCCTGGTGGCGGCCCTGGACTGGAAGTCCTTCCAGCCGGAGCGCTCCCTGGACGACGTGCACGCGGCGCTGTCCCGGCTGCTGCAGGGCCGGGTGAGCGGCTGCCGCTGAGGCGGCCGGTGCGCACAGGCGAAAGCGCCGGTCCGCAGTGGCCGCGTCCCCCGCGGGCCACTCTCGAACCGGCGCTTTCTCCTGCTCCCCCGTTTTCCCCGTACTCCCCCGTGTGTCCCCCGTTGGACCCCCGTTCGGTCGTTCCCCCGGGTCCCCCGGTCTCGCTCCCGCCGACGCCTGGTCGGCGGAAGGAGCGGATCCGGGGTCGCTCCGTTCCGGCGCCCCGTGTCGCCGGTGCGGAGCCGATCCCCTTCTCCGTGCCTCCACTCTCTCGTTCACGCAGGTCGGGCCCCATCCGCGCGCGTACTCAACTCACCGACTAGGTACGCGTACTCAGACCTGCGCACTCAGGCCCAGGACCGTCCGTTGCCGACTGGTTACGATCGCCCCCGTGTCGATACTCCCTTTGGTCTTCACGAGCGGCTGGGCCAGCGGCGTCAACGCGTACGCCGTGGTGCTGCTGCTCGGCGTCTTCGGCGCCACGGGCATGAGCGACGACGTGCCCGAGGCCCTGCAACGGCCCGATGTCCTGATAGCCGCCGGCGTGCTGTTCCTGTGCGAGGCCGTCGCCGACAAGATCCCGTACGTGGACTCGGCCTGGGACGCGGTGCACACCGTGATCCGGCCGGTCTCCGGCGCGGTCGTCGCGGCGCTGCTCGCCGGGCAGAGCGGGTCGCTGCCCGAGCTGGCGGCGGGCGCGGTCGGCGGGTCCACCGCCCTGGTGAGCCACCTGATCAAGGCCGGGACGCGGATGGCGGTCAACACCTCGCCCGAGCCGTTCAGCAACATCGTGGTGAGCATCGCCGAGGACCTCGGGGTCGCCGCGATCATCACCTTCGCGATCTTCCACCCCGTGGGCGCTGCCGTGGTCGCGGGCGGCCTGTTGCTCGCCGGGCTGCTCCTGCTGCTCTTCCTTGCCTCGCGGATCCGTCGCTTCCTGCGGCGCAGGGCCCAGCGACGCGAGGAGAAACGGCTCGCGCAGCCGGTGGGACAGCGGCCCGGCTGAGCTCCCGCCCGAGGCCCGCGGGCCGTTGTCAGTGGCGGCCGATAAAGTCCCTGACATGGCAAGGATTGTGGTGATCGGCGCCGGGATGGGCGCGATGGCGGCCGCTGCCCGGCTCGCCGTCGCGGGCCACCGGGTGGCGGTGTACGAGCGTACGGAGACGTACGGCGGAGCGGTGCGCCGCTTCGAGCGCGACGGCTTCGGCTTCGACACGGGACCGGGGCTGCTCCCGCTCCCCGCCGTGTACCGCGATCTGTTCATCAAGACCGGCAAGGAGCCGCTGGAGGCGTGCGTCGAGCTGGTCCAGGTCGACCCGTCCGCTCGGCACGTCTTCGCGGACGGCACCGAGGTGTCCCTGCCGAACGCCTCGCGCGCGGGTGTGGTGGCCGCTCTGGACGAGGCGCTGGGTGCCGGCACCGGCGACCGCTGGGGCGACTTCCTGGTCCGCGCCCGCGAGGCCTGGGACCGGACACGCAGGCCGCTGCTGGAGGAGCCCCTGTGGCCGAACTGGCAGGTGCTGGCCGAGCGCGAGCCCTATCCGTCGGTCCCCCACAAGCGGCTCCTGCGCACCCGCCGGGCGGGCACACTCGCCGAGGTCGGCGCCTGGGAACTGCGCGACCCCCGGCTCATCGCCCTGCTGGAGAGCCACGCCCTCGCCTACGGCCTGGACCCGTCCGTGACCCCGGCGAGCGCCGCCGTGCTGCCGTACCTGGAGCACGCCTTCGGGACCTGGTATGTGCGGGGCGGCATACGGGAGTTGGCGCGGGCGGTGTACGAGCGGTGCGTGGCCCGCAAGGTCGAGTTCCACTTCGGTGCGGAGGTCACCGGGGTCGTGGAGAAGGACGGCCGGGCGACGGGCGTGGAACTGGCCGACGGGACGGTGGCGGAGGCGGACACGGTCGTCGGGGGCGGACCGTGGCGACTGAGCGACCTGGTGCCCGGCCGTGAGCTGTACCGGGCGGAGGAGGTCGAACCTAGCGCCGAGGGCATGTCCCGGGGCCGCGTCGTGGTCTGCCTGGCGCTGCGCGGGGCACGAGAGACGGGCGCCGAGCACCGTACGGTGGTGCACGCCCCGGACCGCCAGGCCGAGTCGGACGCCTTCGGAGTCGGAGAGCCGCCCGCGCAGCCGACGGTCCGGATCGACCGGCCGGACGACCCGGCCCTGCGCCCCGACGACGCGCACGAGTCCTTGGTACTCACGGCCACTGTGCCGTCACAGACCCTGTACGACTGGACCGCGCCCGGCGCCGCCGACGCCTTCGCGGACCGGATGGTCACCGTCGCGGAGCGAGCGGTACCTGGACTGCGCGAGCGGACACTGTGGCGCGAGGTCCGTACGCCCGTGGACACCCAGCGGGAGACGGGGGCCGAGGGCGGCGGTGTGCCCGCCCCCGCGCTGGCCGCGGCTCACGGGACCCTCCTGCACCCGTCCAACAGCACACGGATACCGGGCCTGTTCACGGTCGGCGGCTGGTCCCACCCCGGCGGCGGCCTCGCTCACGCCGGTATGTCGGGCGCGCTGGTGGCAGGGCTGATCGTGGAGGGGCCGGAGTTCAGGGGCTCGCAGTGACGTCGCGGTGCTCGTGGTGATACCCGCGTAGGCCTTCCGGTTTCAGGCGTCAGGCGTCAGGCGTCAGGCGTCAGGCGTCAGGCGTCAGGCGTCAGAAACGGTACTGCTCGTCGTACCCCTGCCCCTGGCCCTGCTGCTGGCCGTTGCCCTGGTACGGGTACTGCTGCTCCGGCGGGAGTTCGCCGCCGTACGCCTCGTCGGTGCGCTGTTGCGGGACCCAGACGCCGCCGGGCGGAGTCTGGCCGTAGGTGCCGGTGGCGTACTGGTCCTGGCCGTAGGCCTGCTGGTCGTACTGCTGCTGGCCGTAGGCGTCGTACGACGTGCCGTCGTAGGTCTGGGTGCCGATGTACGGGTCGGAGTAGGCGGCGTACTGCTGCTGCCCGGTCGCGTCGTACCCGTACTGCTGCTGGTCGTAGCCGGAGTAGCCGTCGTACGAATAGCTCTGGTCGGCCGTCGCGTACTGGTCCTGGGGCTGGCCCGCGGCGGCGTAGTTCTGGTTGGCGGCGGCGTAGGCGGTGTCGCTGTATATGCCGTACGAGCCGGTGTCCTCCGGCATGGGCTGCGGCTCGTAGACCGAGGTCGTCTCCGCGGCCGTGGGCCGGGCCTGGCGCGAGGGCGTGAAGACGTCGTCGCGGTCGTACTCGTCATGGCCGTAACCGACGCTTTCCTGGCCGTACTTGGTGCCGTCGGAACCGTACGCACCGTCGCCGCCCCCGAAGCCGGCCTCGCTCGCCTCGAGGTCGGAGACCTCCAGGGTCGGCTCCTGGCGCTCGGGCTCGCCACGACGGCGCTTGGCGGCGGCCAGCGGGCCCAGGGCCGGGGCGGAGACCGCCCAGCCGGCCGAGAAGCCGCGGCGGAACGACAGCGTGACGTAGGTCTGGCCGACCGCGAACGCGGCGGCGCCCAGACCGATGACGACGACGGACGGGATCAGCACCCCGACCACGACGCCGAGGAAGCCGACGAAGGCGAGCAGCCGCCAGCGCAGCCGTGCCTTGTACTGCAGCAGCACCTCGCCCAGCAGCCACAGCGCGACGATGCCGAACGCGATGTAGAGGACCGTCCAGCCCATGTACGCCCCTCTCCCAGTGGCCGCCTACGCAGTGTGACGTATGTCAGGACGGCCGGTCTAGGCCTGCGGTGGGTGGTGCAGGCCCAGGTTCTCGTAGATTTCCAGTGTCGCCGTGGAGTTGTTGAGCGTAATGAAGTGCAGTCCTGGCACTCCCTCGGCCAGCAGCCGCGCGCAGAACTCCGTGGCGAACTCGATCCCGATCGAGCGTACAGCCGCCGGATCGTCCTTGGCTGTGAGGATCCGCTCTTTCAGGGCGGCCGGGAAGGCGGCGTTGGTGAGGGACGGGATCCGCTCCAGGGTCCGTGCGCTGGCGATCGGCATGATCTCGGGGATGATCGGGGTGTCACAGCCGGCGGCCGACACGCGGTCGCGCAGCCGCAGGTAGTCCTCCGGTTCGAAGAACATCTGGGTGATCGCGTAGTCCGCGCCGGCCCGGCATTTGTCGACGAAGTGACGGACGTCCGTGTCCCAGTCGGCGGAGCGCGGGTGCATGGCGGGGAAGGCCGCGACGCCCACGCAGAAATCTCCGGACGCCTTGATCAGTTCGACGAGTTCGGCGGCGTAGGCGAGTCCGCTGGGGTGCGGCACCCAGTCGCCCAGCGGGTCGCCGGGCGGGTCGCCGCGCAGGGCCAGCATGTTGCGGATCCCGGCGTCGGCGTACTGGCCGATGATGTTGCGCAGGTCGGCCACCGAGTGATCGACGGCCGTGAGATGGGCGATCGGCGTGAGCGTGGTGTCCGAGGCGATCGCCTCGGTCGCCTTGACCGTGCCCGCGCGGGTGGAACCGCCCGCACCGTAGGTCACGGAGACGAAGTCGGGTCCGACGGCCTCGACCCGGCGCAGCGCGTTCCACAGGTTCCGCTCGCCCTTCGGGGTCTTGGGCGCGTAGAACTCGAAGGAATACGTCGTCTTGCCGGTCGCGAGCATCTCGCGCACGGTACGAGCGTGGTCCGACCTGATGGATGCGGTGCCGAGGGCCATACCCGCAGGTTAGCCAGGGGTCCCCGGTCCCCCAACCAGGAACCGCAAATTTGCCCGATTTGTCGGGAGTGTTGTCCACCCCTTGGACAACAGCGGCCACGGATGAGCCCTGCAGCAGGTCGAGCACAGCCCTGCGACCATGGATCGCGGCCGGACCGACCACTGGCTGAGACGCAACGGGACTGAATCTGAGACGCCACCGTCGGCCCCTACATCTGCCGCGGCCGCGTCGGCCCCCTAAATCTGCCGCAGTCGCTTCGCGAACTCCGTCGCCGCCGCGCCCGGGTCGTCCGCCTCCGTGATCGCCCGTACGACGACGACACGACGGGCACCGGCGTCCAGCACCTGGTCGAGGTTGGCGAAGTCGATGCCGCCGATGGCGAACCAGGGGCGGTCGGTGCCGAGGGCTGCCGTGTGGCGGACCAGGTCGAGGCCGGGGGCGTGGCGGCCGGGCTTGGTGGGGGTGGGCCAGCAGGGGCCGGTGCAGAAGTAGTCGACACCCTCCTGGACGGCGGCCGCGTCGGCCTCGGACTCGGCGTGCGTGGAGCGGCCGATGAGGACGTCGTCCCCGAGGATCGCGCGGGCGGCGGGGACCGGGAGGTCGCCCTGGCCGAGGTGCAGGACGTCGGCGCCTGCGGCGTGGGCCACGTCGGCGCGGTCGTTGACCGAGAAGAGCTTGCCGTGCCGGGCACAGGCCTCGGCGAAGACCTCCAGGTGCTCCAGTTCCTCGGCCGCCTCCATGCCCTTGTCACGCAGTTGCACGATGTCCACACCGCCGGCCAGGACGGCGTCCAGGAACTCCGCGAGGTCGCCCTGCCGCTTACGGGCGTCGGTGCAGAGGTAGAGCCGCGCGTCGGCGAGCTGGGTGCGGGCGGTGGCTGCGGCGGCGGTGTCGGACATGCGGTTCCCTCTGTGGTCGGGTGGCACCGGCTCGTGCCGGACGGTGGCACGGTAGCCGCAGCCGGGCGCGCGGGCAGGGCCGGAACCGCTGCCGGACGGGGCGGCCGGACGGGGCCTGGACGGGCCCTGACCGGCTCCGGACGACGGAGCCGTCGTATCGATATATCGATGGGCGTATGGGCCGGGCGGCCGCGGTCAACCGCGGCCGTGGCCCGCCGGAGCGGGTCCCGGCCCATACGCCGAACGGTGTTCAGATGCGGTTTGTTCAGATCAGACGGCAAGCGCCTGGGCGCGACGCTTCACCTCCGTGCCGCGATTCTCACTGAGCGCCTGCGCGGGGGTGCCGGGCAGGCTGTCGTCGGGGGTGAAGAGCCACTCCAGCATCTCTTCGTCCGTGAAGCCGTCGTCCCGCAGGAGCGTCAGGGTCCCGGACAGGCCCTTCACGACCTTGTCCCCGTCGATGAAGGCGGCAGGGACGTGCAGCGCTCGGTTCTCACCACGGCGTACGGCGATGAGCTGGCCCTCCTTGACCAGCTGCCGCACACGCGTCACCTCGACGTCCAGCATCTCTGCGATGTCGGGGAGGGTGAGCCAGGCGGGGACGAGAGCATCGATCTTTGCGTCAATCTCGGTCACGGAAACAAGCCTGCCATCTGCCACTGACAGTCGGAAGTCAGGCCGGTCCGTACGACACCTCCGATACGCCGCCGCTACGCCACCGCCGCCTTCATCGGCCGCGCCGGGTCCGCCAGCAGCTCCGGGTCCATCGGCGTGCCCGCCTCGATCAGCCGCCGCCCCTGCGCCAGGTCCCTCGGCCGGCCCACCGCCAGCAGGGCGACCAGCCTGTCGTCCTTCAGCCAGCAGACCGTCCACGCCGGGCCCGACGGGTCGCCGCGCCACAGGGTCGTGTCGGCGGAGGCGTGGTGGCCGGCGTACTGGACGAAGCGGCCGAACTGCTCGGACCAGAAGTACGGGACCGGGTCGTAGACCGCGGCGGTCTCGCCGAGGATGTTCGCGGCGACCGTGCGCGGGCCCTGGAGGGCGTTGTCCCAGTGGTGGACCAGCAGGCGCTCGCCATACCTTCCCGAAGGGAAGGAGGCGCAGTCGCCGACCGCGTAGACGTCGGGCACGGAGGTGCGCAGGTGGTCGTCGGCCACGACGTCGCCGTGCGCGCCGAGCTCGATGCCCGAGCCTGCCAGCCAGGCCGTGGCGGGCCGGGCCCCGATCCCGACGACGACGGCGTCCGCGGGCAGGAGCGAGCCGTCGTCGAGGATCACCGCGCCGGGCTCGACGCGCTCCACGCGCGCGTGCGTACGCAGCACGGTCCCGCTGTCCGCGTACCAGGAGGTCATCGGGGCTGCCACCTCCGCGGGCAGCGCACCCGCGAGCGGCCGGTCGGCGGCCTCCACGACCGTCACCGCGCAGCCCGCCTCGCGCGCGGCCGTGGCGAACTCCGCGCCGATCCAGCCCGCGCCGACGACCACGATGGCGTGCTGCCGTGCGAGCACCGGCCGCAGCCGCTCGGCGTCGTCCAGGGTGCGCAGCAGATGCACGCCGGGCACGCCCTCGGCGCCCGGCAGCCGGATCGGCTCCGCGCCGGTGGCGAGCACGAGGACGTCGTACGGGACGGACCCGCCCTCGGTGTCCAGTTCGTGGTCGGCCGGGCGCACGCCCAGCACCTCGCGCCCCAGCCGGAGCTCGATGCCGAGCGCCTCGAAGTCGACGTCGAAGGCGGAGCCCTCGGACTTGCCGAGCAGCACTGCCTTGGACAGGGGCGGCCGGTCGTACGGCTGGTGGGGTTCGGCGCCGATCAGCGTGACCGGGCCCGTGAAGCCCTGTTCCCGAAGGGCGACCGCCGTCTGGACACCGGCCATGCCGGCGCCCGCGACGACCACCCTGCGCTGCGACTGCGTCGTCTGCTCGCTCACCTGATCACCATAGACAACTGACAATTCGTCAGTCAGGAGTCGTGCTCAGTGACCTGCTCCACAACCCCCTCCGGGACCTACTCCCCAACCCCCTCCGGGACCTGCTCCACCACGCTGGTGCCGCTGCCCGCCTGCGACTCCCACTCCCAGGTCTCCTCCAGCCGCACCCGCCCGTCGGGCAGATCGGCCACGGTCGACACACAGTGCCCCGACGACGTCGTCCCGTCCCGCTTCAGCTGCACGTACCGGAAGTCCAGCCGGTCGCCGTCCCTGGTGCCCACGAGATGCCCGCGTACGACGTCTCCGCCCGCGTACTCGGCCCAGATCTCGCCGTCCTTCTCGTGGTACGTGAACCGGGTGCGGGTACCCACCTGACCTGGGGCTTGGTCCGCGACGGGGGCGATGACGAGACCGTCGAGCGAGCGGGCCATGGGGCGAGGCTCCCTTACTGAGGCATACGGCGGCGGGCTAGGGTGGCCAACGTAAAGCACTCGCGGGAGCCCGGACGCACCGGGCTGAGAGGGAGGCTGGCGGCCTCCGACCGTACGAACCTGATCCGGGTCATGCCGGCGAAGGGAGGGGCTGGACGCCCATGTCGCGTACGCGAACGTCAGACGTCCTTGTCATCGGGGGCGGAATCATCGGCCTGGTCACGGCGTGGCGGGCCGCACAGCGCGGGTTCACGACGACCGTCGTGGACCCCGAGCCGGGCGGCGGCGCCGCCCAGGTGGCCGCCGGAATGCTGGCCGCCGTCACGGAACTGCACTACGGCGAGCAGACCCTGCTGGGCCTGAACCTCGCCTCGGCCCGCCGTTACCCGGACTTCGCGGCCGAGCTCACCGACCTCACGGGCCACGACCTCGGCTACCGCCGCTGCGGCACGCTCGCCGTCGCGCTGGACTCCGACGACCGCGCCCATCTGCGGGAACTGCACACCTTGCAGCGGCAGTCGGGCCTGGAGTCCGAGTGGCTGTCGGGGCGTGACTGCCGGCGCCTGGAGCCGATGCTCGCGCCGGGCGTGCGCGGGGGGCTCAGGGTGGACGGCGACCACCAGATCGACCCGCGACGGCTGGCTGCGGCACTGGTGGTCGCGTGCGAGCGGGCCGGCGTGGTCTTCCACCGGGCCTGGGCCGAGCGCCTCGACGTCGTACGGGAGCGGGCCGCGGGTGTCACCACTTCCGACGGCACCGCGCTGGGCGCGGGCCAGGTGGTCCTCGCGGCCGGCAGCCTCAGCGGCCGGCTGCCCGGGGTCCCGGACGCCGTACTGCCTCCCGTGCGCCCGGTGAAGGGGCAGGTGCTGCGGCTGACCGTACCGAAGCGGTACGCGCCGTTCCTGAGCCGGACCGTGCGGGCCGTGGTGCGCGGCAGCCAGGTGTATCTGGTGCCGCGCGAGAGCGGGGAGCTGGTCGTCGGGGCGACGAGCGAGGAGCTGGGCTGGGACACGACGGTGACCGCGGGCGGGGTGTACGAGCTGCTGCGCGACGCGCACGAGTTGGTGCCCGGCATCACGGAGCTGCCGCTCACCGAGACGCGGGCCGGTCTGCGCCCCGGCTCTCCCGACAACGCGCCGCTGCTCGGCCCGACCGAGCTGGCGGGACTGCTGCTGGCCACCGGGCACTACCGCAACGGCGTGCTGCTGACACCGGTCACCGGGGACGCCATGGCACATGCGCTTGCCACCGGTGAACTGCCGGACGAGGCCCGCCCGTTCACGCCCAGGCGGTTCGGCGCCGCGGCCCTCACGGAGCAGCTCGCATGAACACTCCGGTCACCATCTCGGTCAACGGCGAGCGTCGGCAGATCGAGCCGGGCACGGCTCTCGACACGCTCGTGAAGTCCCTCAGCGCGGCGCCCTCCGGAGTGGCCGCCGCCCTCAACGAAACCGTCGTCCCGCGCGCGCAGTGGGCGTCGACGTCCCTCTCCGAAGGGGATCGCGTCGAGGTCCTCACCGCCGTCCAAGGAGGCTGAACCATGGCCGACGATCCCTTTGTCATCGACGGTACGTCCTTCACGTCCCGCCTGATCATGGGCACGGGCGGAGCGCCCAGCCTGGAGGTTCTGGAACGGGCGCTGGTGACGTCCGGGACGGAGCTGACGACGGTCGCGATGCGGCGGGTGAACCCGTCGGTGCACGGGTCCGTACTGTCCGTGCTGGAGAAGCTCGGGATCCGGGTGCTGCCGAACACGGCCGGGTGCTTCACGGCGGGAGAGGCCGTGCTGACGGCCCGCCTCGCGCGCGAGGCGCTCGGTACGGATCTGATCAAGCTGGAGGTCATCGCCGACGAGCGGACCCTTCTGCCGGACCCGATCGAGCTGCTGGACGCGGCGGAGACGCTGGTGGACGACGGGTTCACCGTGCTGCCGTACACGAACGACGACCCGGTGCTGGCGCGGAAGCTGGAGGATGTCGGCTGTGCGGCGATCATGCCGCTGGGGTCGCCGATCGGCTCGGGGCTCGGCATCCGCAACCCCCACAACTTCCAGCTGATCGTGGAGCACGCGCGCGTGCCCGTGATCCTGGACGCGGGGGCCGGTACGGCGTCGGACGCGGCGCTCGCGATGGAGCTGGGCTGCGCCGGTGTGATGCTCGCCTCGGCCGTGACGCGGGCGCAGGAGCCGGTGCTGATGGCCGACGCGATGCGGCATGCGGTGGAGGCCGGGCGGTTGGCGTACCGGGCGGGGCGGATTCCTCGGCGGCATTTCGCGGAGGCGTCGTCTCCCGCGGAGGGCCTGGCGAGGCTGGACCCCGAACGACCCGCATTTTGAACGCACGTTCGATGAACACCTTCGAGCGGTGAGGCGTCCGTCACAGGTCAGCTTCAGTCCCGCCCCGATCCCGGCCGGAACGGCGGGTGTGTCAGTGACGGCTCGTACACTCGCCTGCGTGGATACGACCCTTCAGGACCCTCTGGTCGGGCAGCTGCTCGACGGCCGGTATCGCGTGGACGCGCGGATCGCGGTCGGCGGGATGGCCACGGTCTACCGGGCCGTGGACACCCGCCTCGACCGCGTCCTCGCGCTCAAGGTGATGCATCCCGCACTGGCGGTCGACGGGGTGTTCGTCGAGCGGTTCATTCGCGAGGCGAAGTCCGTCGCCCGGCTCGCGCACCCCAACGTCGTGCAGGTCTTCGACCAGGGCACCGACGGGTCGTACGTCTATCTCGCCATGGAGTACGTCGCGGGCTGCACCCTGCGTGACGTCCTGCGCGAGCGCGGGGCGCTCCAGCCCCGGGCCGCCCTGGACATCCTGGAGCCGGTGCTCGCCGCCCTCGGCGCCGCGCACCGCGCCGGGTTCGTGCACCGGGACATGAAGCCCGAGAACGTCCTCATAGGGGATGACGGGCGGGTCAAGGTCGCCGACTTCGGGCTCGTGCGGTCCGTCGACACCGTGACCAGCACCACCGGTGCCGTGCTCGGCACCGTCTCCTATCTCGCGCCCGAGCAGATCGAGCAGCCCGGCGCCGCCGACGCCCGGGTCGACGTGTACGCGTGCGGTGTCGTCTTCTACGAGATGCTCACCGGCGACAAGCCGCACGACGGGGACTCCCCCGCCGTGGTGCTCTACAAGCATCTGCACGAAGACGTCCCTCCGCCCTCGGCGATCGCGCCGGGGCTGGCGTACGAGCTCGACGAGCTGGTCGCGTCGGCCACCGCGCGCACCCCGGACATCCGCCCGCACGACGCCGTGGCGCTGCTCGCGCAGGCCCGCGAGGTGCGGGCCGCGCTGAGCCCGGAGCAGTTGGACGCGGTGCCGCCGCAGGCGCTCACGGCGGAGCACAGCAACGCCGACGACCGTACGAGCGTGATCCCTCGCGCGCTCAACATCCAGCGGCCGCTGCCCGTGAACGAGGACGAGCCGGATCGCGAGGCCGTCTTCAACCGGACCAGTCGGCTGCAGACGCCGCCTCCGCCGCCGCCCGGGCGCCGGTCACGGACCTCGCGTGCGCCGCGCGGCCCACTCGTCATCGTCGCCGCCGTCCTGCTGGCCCTGGGCCTCGGTGTCGGCATCTGGTACATCAACTCCGGCCAGTTCACCGAGGTCCCGCCGCTGCTCTCCAAGACCGAGGCACAGGCAAAGGAGCGGCTGGAGGACGCCGGACTCGACGTCGGAAAGGTCGAGCGCGCCTACAGCGACACCGTCGAGCGGGGCACCGTCATCAGCACGGATCCGGCGACGGGCGCCCGCATACGACACAACGACTCCGTGACGCTGGTCATCTCGCAGGGACCGGAGACGGTGAAGGTGCCCGACCTGCAGGGCTACAAGTTGGACAAGGCACGGTCCGTACTGAAGGACAGCGGG
This sequence comes from Streptomyces sp. cf386, assembly GCF_900103585.1. Lineage (GTDB taxonomy): Bacteria > Actinomycetota > Actinomycetes > Streptomycetales > Streptomycetaceae > Streptomyces. The sequence goes on along the minus strand of NZ_FNHV01000007.1, from coordinate 48,386 downwards.
CTCCAGCCGGGCATGAAGACAGAGACGTTCAGCGACGACGTCCCCCGGGGCTTCGTGATCTCCACCGATCCCAAGATCGGTACCAAGGTCCGCTCCGGCGCCGCGGTCGCGCTCACCGTCAGCAAGGGCAGCCCGGTGGAGATCCCGGACGTCACCGGCGGGAGCCTGGCGGACGCGCGGGCCGAGCTGCAGGAGGCCGGCCTGAAGGTGAAGGTCGCCTCCGCGCGGGTCAACTCCGAGTTCGACGCGGGCCAGGTCGCCCGACAGTCACCGGCCGACGGCGGCCAGGCCGCCGAGGGCGACACGGTGACGCTGACGCTGTCCAAGGGCCCGGAAATGATCGAGGTCCCGGACGTCGTCGGCGACAGCGTCGACGACGCCAAGGCCGAGCTGGAGGCCGCCGGCTTCCAGGTCGACGAGGACCGCGGTCTGCTCGGGCTGTTCGGCGACACGGTCAAGAAGCAGTCCGTGGACGGCGGCGAGACGGCACCCAAGGGGTCGACGATCACCATCACCATCCGGTGACCGGGCGGTCCGGACCGCATGACACCCTGAACGGGTGAGAAGTCAGCAGTCCGGCACCGCCCTCACGGGCCCCTCCCGCAACCCCGTCGGCGGCCACGTCCCCGTGGCCGGCGGCCTCAGCTCCGTCGGGCTCACCTACGCCCATGACCTCAAGGCCGAGACGGTCCAGGTCTTCGTCGCCAACCCCCGCGGCTGGGCCACGCCCGCCGGGAACCCGCGCCAGGACGAGGAGTTCCGCGCGGTGTGCGAGGCCGAGTCGATCCCGGCGTATGTGCACGCGCCGTACCTGATCAACTTCGGCTCGCACACCGAGGCGACCGTCGAGAAGTCGGTGGAGTCGCTGCGGCACTCGCTGCGCCGCGGGCGGGAGATCGGCGCGCTCGGCGTCGTCGTCCACACGGGCAGCGCGACCGGCGGCCGAGAGCGCTCGGTCGCCCTGAAGCAGGTACGGGAGTACCTGCTGCCGCTGCTCGACGAGTTGACGCACGACGACGACCCGTACCTGCTGCTGGAGTCGACGGCCGGCCAGGGGGCCTCCCTCTGTTCACGGACCTGGGACTTCGGGCCGTACTTCGAGGCGCTGGACGCGCATCCCAAACTGGGCGTCTGCCTGGACACCTGCCACATCTTCGCCGCCGGCCACGACCTGACCGGCCCGTCCGGTATGCACCAGACGCTCGACCTGCTGGTGGACACCGTCGGCGAGGGCCGGCTGAAGCTGATCCACGCCAATGACTCCAAGGACGTCGTCGGCGCCCACAAGGACCGGCACGAGAACATCGGCACAGGTCACATCGGCGAGGACCCGTTCCGGGCGCTGATGACCCACCCGGCCACGGAGGGCGTCCCGCTGATCATCGAGACGCCGGGCGGGAAGGAGGGGCACGCGGCGGACGTCGAGCGGCTGAAAAAACTTCGGGACGCATAGCCGGACCAGGAATACCCCTGGGGGGTATACGGTTCTTGCTCGACGCAGGAACCGCAACCCGGCATTGGGGGCAGTCATGGAGCACGAAGCGCACGCGGCACACACCCAGCACCACGCGGTGGCCGCGACCAGCAGCTGGTCGATGGCCGTCCGGGCCACCCTGCACTGCCTCACCGGCTGCGCCATCGGCGAGGTGCTGGGCATGGTGATCGGCACCGCGCTCGGCTGGAGCGCCGTGCCGACACTGGTCCTGGCGATCATCCTGGCCTTCTTCTTCGGTTACGCGCTCACCCTGCGCGGAGTCCTGAAGGCGGGCCTCGGTCTGCGCGCCGCGCTCAAGGTGGCGCTGGCCGCGGACACCCTGTCGATCGCCGTGATGGAACTGGTCGACAACGGCGTGATCGTGCTGTGGCCGGGCGCCATGGACACCGAGCTCACCGACCCGCTGTTCTGGTGGGTGCTGGCCATCGCACTCGCCGTCGCCTTCGTCCTGACGACGCCGGTCAACAAGTGGATGATCGGCCGGGGCAAGGGGCACGCTGTGGTGCACCAGTACCACCAGTGAATTCCGGACCTTGTCCAGCCCGATAGAAGAAGCCAGGAGTCAGAGCTCGGGCCCGTCCCCGGGCTCTTCCTGATACGAGTAACGCTGCTCCGTCCACGGGTCACCGATGTTGTGATAGCCGCGCTCCTCCCAGAAGCCACGGCGATCGGCGGTCATGTACTCCACGCCGCGGACCCACTTGGGCCCCTTCCAGGCGTACAGATGGGGGACGACCAGACGGAGGGGGAAACCGTGCTCCGCCGTGAGCAGTTCGCCGTCCTTGTGGGTGGCGAAAATCGTGCGCTCGGAGGCGAAGTCGGCGAGGCGGAGGTTGGAGCTGAAGCCGTATTCCGCCCACACCATCACGTGAGTGACGGCAGGGGCGGGTGGGGCGATCTCCAGGATCGTGCGGGCCGGGATGCCGCCCCACTCCGCACCGAGCATGCTGAACTTTGTGACGCAGTGCAGATCGGCGACGACGGTGGTGTACGGCAGGGCCGCGAACTCCTCGTGGGTCCAGCAGTGCTTCTCGCCGTCGGCGGTGGCCCCGAACACCCTGAACTCCCAGCGTTCGGGCCGGAACTTCGGGACGGGGCCGTAGTGCGTGACCGGCCAGCCACGCTGAATTCGCTGTCCCGGCGGAAGCTCGGAGTGTGCTGCTGCTCCACTTTCGCGCTCCTCCGGCTGACCCATGACTCCATCCTGACAGACCCGAAGCAGTGCACCTGACCCCACCTCCCTCAATTCGCCGCAAACTGTCTAAGCATGCACTTACTTACTAAGTGAAGACTTACTGGACGATCTTTGTCACCGGTGCAATCATGCGGCGCAACCTGCCAGTTCCCCCGCTTGGAAGGAGCCTCTGCGATGCAGGGCGACCCCGAGGTCCTCGAATTCCTGAACGAGCAGCTGACCGGCGAGCTCACCGCGATCAACCAGTACTGGCTGCACTACCGGATCCAGGACAACAAAGGCTGGACCAAGCTCGCCAAGTACACGCGTGAAGAGTCCATCGATGAGATGAAGCACGCGGACAAGCTCACCGAGCGCATCCTCATGCTGGACGGCCTGCCCAACTACCAGCGGCTGTTCCACGTGCGGGTCGGCCAGACGGTCACCGAGATGTTCCAGGCCGACCGGCAGGTCGAGGTCGAGGCGATCGACCGCCTCAAGCGCGGTATCGAGGTGATGCGCACCAAGGGCGACATCACGTCCGCGAACCTCTTCGAGTCGATCCTCGAGGACGAGGAGCACCACATCGACTACCTGGACACGCAGCTGGAGCTGATCGACAAGCTCGGTGAGGCGCTCTACATCGCGCAGCAGATCGAGCAGCCGAGCTAGGCGGCGTCCTCAAGATCGGCGAGCAAGGGCTGACCCCGGTCGGCCAGCTCCCGGCGCGGGCAGGCACCCCTGCCCAGGAGCGCCTGGATACGGCGTACACACGACCCGCAGTCCGTGCCTGCCTTGCAGGCCGAAGCTATCTGGCGGGGGGTGCAGGCACCGTCCTCCGCGTGCTTCTTGACCTGCTGCTCGGTGATGCCGAAGCAACTGCAGACGTACACGCGGTTCACCTCCCGGCGGGATCGATGTGCCATCCCCTTGATCGGTGAGGCTAACCTAACCTTACCCGTCACACAGGAACCGTAAAAGTGGAGTGGGGCGCGGATCGTATGTGATCCGCGCCCCACTACACATGCCGGTAACAACCGAACCGGCTACTGGTCCCTGTACATCTCCGCGACGAGGAAGGCCAGGTCAAGCGACTGGCTGCGGTTGAGCCGCGGGTCGCAGGCCGTCTCGTAGCGCTGGTGCAGGTCGTCGACGAAGATCTCGTCGCCGCCGCCCACGCACTCGGTGACGTCGTCACCGGTGAGCTCCACGTGGATGCCGCCCGGGTGGGTGCCGAGGGCCTTGTGGACCTCGAAGAAGCCCTTGACCTCGTCGAGCACGTCGTCGAAGCGACGGGTCTTGTGGCCGGAGGCCGCCTCGAAGGTGTTGCCGTGCATCGGGTCGGTCACCCAGGCGACCGTGGCACCGGAGGCGGTGACCTTCTCGACCAGCTCGGGGAGCTTGTCGCGGACCTTGTCCGCGCCCATGCGGACGATGAAGGTCAGCCGGCCCGGCTCGCGCTCCGGGTCCAGGCGCTCGATGTACTGAAGCGCGTCCTCGGCCGTCGTCGTCGGGCCGAGCTTGATGCCGATCGGGTTGCGGATCTTCGAGGCGAACTCGATGTGCGCGTGGTCCAGCTGCCGGGTGCGCTCACCGATCCACACCATGTGCGCGGAGACGTCGTACAGCCGCCCCGTGCGGGAGTCGACCCTGGTCAGCGCGGACTCGTAGTCGAGCAGCAGCGCCTCGTGCGAGGAGTAGAACTCGACCGTCTTGAACTCCTCCGGGTCGGCCCCGCAGGCGTGCATGAAGTTCAGCGCGTTGTCGATCTCACGGGCGAGTTGCTCGTAGCGCTGGCCGGAGGGGGACGACTTCACGAAGTCCTGGTTCCAGGCGTGCACCTGGCGCAGGTCGGCGTAACCGCCGGTGGTGAAGGCGCGCACCAGGTTGAGCGTGGAGGCGGAGGCGTTGTACATCCGCTTCAGGCGCTCGGGGTCCGGGACGCGGGCGGCCTCGTTGAAGTCGAAGCCGTTGACCGAGTCGCCGCGGTAGGTGGGCAGCGTGACGCCGTCACGGGTCTCGGTGCCCTTGGAGCGCGGCTTGGAGTACTGGCCGGCGATGCGGCCGACCTTCACGACCGGCACCGAGGCGGCGTACGTCAGCACGGCGCCCATCTGGAGCAGGGTCTTGAGCTTGTTGCGGATCTGGTCCGCGGACACCGCGTCGAAGGCTTCGGCGCAGTCGCCGCCTTGGAGGAGGAACGCCTCTCCCTTGGCGACGGCCGCCATCCGGGCGCGCAGCTGGTCGCACTCGCCCGCGAAGACGAGCGGCGGATACGACTCCAGCTCCGCAACGACTGCGCGCAGAGCCTCGGTGTCGGGGTACTCGGGCTGCTGCGCCGCGGGCAGGTCTCGCCAGGTGTTGCCAGCACTCGTGCTGGTCTTAGCGTTCACGGTCACGCCTCAACATTACGGGGTCGTGTCGGGCGTCCTGCCCCATGCCCAGCAATTGAGACACGAGGTACACGACTCGGACATGGGGTAGGGTGCCTCGCATGTTCGCGCACTCGACCCAGAACTGGTGGTGGACCGCTCATCCGGCGGCCCACTGACTGCGCGTACGCAAGACTTCGCGAAGGCCGCCCGAGGGGCGGCCTTCGGTGTTTTCCGGGCCGTTCCTCTCCGCCGCATCCACTGATCCACGGAGAAGGAGCACGGACCCATGAACCTGCTCGGCTTGCTGGACGATCCCCGTCCGTTCGCCCTGCTGCGCCGCCGCACCCCGGGACACGACCACGACACGGTCGAGGTCCTCATCGGACCGGTCGCCACCTACGACCGTCTCGCCGACCTCCCCGACGAGGGCCTCGCGCTCGTCCCCTTCCGCCAGATCCGCGAGCGCGGCTTCGACGTCCGCGACGACGGCACGCCCCTGTCGGTGCTCACCCCCGAGGAGTCGTACGGCATCCCGCTGGCCGTAGCCCTTGAGCAGCTCCCGTCCCACGATGTGCGCGTCGAGGGCGGTGGCTTCGACGTCGGCGACGAGGAGTACGCGGAGATCGTCGGGCGGGTGCTGCGGGACGAGATCGGGCGGGGCGAGGGCGCGAACTTCGTGATCCGGCGGACGTACGAGGGTGAGATCCCCGGGTTCGGACGGGCCGATGCCCTGAGTCTGTTCCGGCGGCTGCTGGTGGGCGAGCGGGGCGCGTACTGGACCTTCGTCGTGCACACCGGGGAGCGGACGCTGGTCGGGGCGAGCCCCGAGGTGCATGTGCGGATGTCCGGCGGGACCGTGATCATGAACCCGATCAGCGGGACGTACCGCTACCCCGCCGAAGGGCCGACGCCCGAGCACCTGCTCGACTTCCTCGCCGACGGCAAGGAGATCGAGGAGCTGTCGATGGTCGTCGACGAGGAGCTCAAGATGATGTGCACCGTCGGTGACATGGGCGGGGTGGTCGTCGGACCCCGGCTCAAGGAGATGGCGCACCTCGCGCACACCGAGTACGAGCTGCGCGGGAAGTCCTCGCTGGATGTGCGGGAGGTTCTGAAGGAGACCATGTTCGCGGCCACCGTCACCGGCTCGCCCGTGCAGAACGCCTGCCGGGTGATCGAGCGGCACGAGGTCGGCGGGCGCGGCTACTACGCGGGGGCGCTGGCGCTGCTCGGCCGGTACGCGGGCGGCGGGCGGGAAGGTTCCGTCGGGGCCCAGACCCTCGACTCCCCCATCCTCATCCGCACCGCCGACATCGACGCGGACGGCCGGCTGCGGGTGCCGGTCGGCGCCACCCTCGTGCGCGGATCGGACCCCGAGAGCGAGGTCGCGGAGACCCACGCGAAGGCGGCGGGAGTGCTGGCGGCCCTGGGCGTACGTCCGTCCCGGCCGCGTGGGGAGCACGCGCGCGTGCATCTCGCCGACGATCCACGCGTGCGTGCCGCGCTCGACGGGCGCCGGGCGTCGCTGGCCCCGTTCTGGCTGCGGATGCAGGAGCGGTCCGCGGAACTGACCGGACACGCCCTGGTCGTCGACGGGGAGGACACCTTCACGGCGATGCTGGCGCACGTCCTGCGGTCGAGCGGCCTGGAGGTGACCGTCCAAGGCTACGCCGAACCCGGGCTGCGGGAGGCGGTGAGGGCGCACGAGGGGCCGGTCGTGCTCGGCCCCGGGCCGGGTGACCCTGTCGATCTCGCCGACCCGAAGATGCTGCTCCTGCGCGACCTCACCGCCGAGGTGATCAGGAACAACCGGCACGGTGTCCTCGGCGTCTGCCTCGGGCACGAGCTGATCGCGGCCGAGCTGGGGCTGCAGATCGTACGGAAGGAAGTGCCCTACCAGGGCGCGCAGACGACGATCGACCTGTTCGGGCGGCCGGAGACCGTCGGCTTCTACAACAGCTTCGTGGCGCGCTGCGACGACGAGGCGTACGCGGAGCTGGCCGAGCACGGCGTCGAGGTCAGCCGGGCCGGCAACGGGGAGGTCCATGCCGTACGCGGCCCGGGCTTCGCCGGTGTGCAGTTCCACCCCGAGTCGGTCCTGACGCTGAACGGCGCCGCCGTCGTACGCGAACTGGTGGGTCAGCTGCGCGGCACCAGCACGTTCTCGGAGCGGCGGCCCGCCCTGTAGTCGAGGACGTTCTCCAGCGTGGTCTCGATGATCTGGCCGACGGCGTCCTCGGTGTAGTACGCCTGGTGGGACGTGACCAGGACGTTCGGGAAGGTGACGAGGCGGGCCAGGGTGTCGTCCCCGACGGCCTCGAGGGACTTGTCGAGGAAGAACAGGCCCGCCTCCGCCTCGTACACGTCGAGGCCGACCCCCGTGAAACGGCCGTCGCGCAGCTCGGCGACCAGGGCCGCGGTGTCGATGAGGCCGCCGCGGCTGGAGTTGATGAGGATCGCGTCGTCCTTCATCGTCCTCAGGGCGTCCGCGTCGATGAGCCGGCGCGTCTCCGGCATCAGGGGGACGTGCAGGCTGACCAGGTCGGACTCGGCGAGGAGCTGGTCCTTGGGGACGTAGCGCATGCCGAGCTGCAGGCAGGCGGGGTTCTCGGCGACGTCCCAGCCGAGCAGGTTCATGCCGAAGCCGTGGGCGATGCGGGTGAAGGCCTCGCCGATCTTTCCGGTGCCGAGGATGCCCGCGGTGCGGCCGTGCATGTCGCGGCCCATCAGGCCGTCGAGGCGGAAGTCGAAGTCACGCGTGCGCGTGGAGGCGCGGACGATCCGGCGGTTGACCGCCATGGCGAGGGTCCAGGCGAACTCGGCCACGGAGTGGGGCGAGTAGTACGAGACCCGGGCGACCGTCATGGCGAGGCGCTCGGCGACCAAGAGGTCGATGTTGTTGAAGCCGGTGGAGCGCTGGGCGACCATCCGGGTGCCGCCGGCCGCGAGGGTCTGCAGGACGCGCCGGCCGAGGTCGCAGTTGACGCTGGTGCAGACGACCTCGTAGCCGGTGGCGATCAGGGCGGTGTCCTCGTTGAGGAAGACGTCCAGGCAGCGGACCTCGTGGTGGCCCTGGAAGGCGCGCTCGATCAGGGGCTTCTCGTCCGCCTGCACGCCGAAGGCCAGGATCTCCAAGGCCGCTCCCTTTTGGTGGGGTTGTGGGCCGAATATACGGCCCACAACCCCGTGGGGCAGCCTTCTGATGCGGTCAGCCGAAGAAGACGCCGACCTCCTCGTACAGCTTCGGATCCACCGTCTTCAGCTTGGCCGTGGCGTCCGCGATCGGGACGCGGACGATGTCCGTGCCGCGCAGGGCGACCATCTTGCCGAAGTCGCGGTCGCGGACGGCCTCGATGGCGTGCAGCCCGAAACGGGTGGCGAGCCAGCGGTCGAAGGCGCTGGGGGTGCCGCCGCGCTGGATGTGCCCGAGGACCGTCGTACGGGCTTCCTTGCCCGTGCGCTTCTCGATCTCCTTGGCCAGCCATTCGCCGACCCCGGACAACCGGACGTGCCCGAAGGAGTCCAGCGACTCGTCCTTCAGCACCATGTCGCCGTCCTGCGGCATGGCACCCTCGGCGACGACCACGATCGGGGCGTACGACGCCTTGAAGCGCGAGGTGATCCAGGCGCAGACCTTGTCGACGTCGAAGCGCTGCTCGGGGATGAGGATGACGTTGGCGCCGCCGGCCAGCCCGGAGTGGATGGCGATCCAGCCGGCGTGACGGCCCATCACCTCGCAGACCAGGACGCGCATATGGGACTCGGCGGTGGTGTGCAGCCGGTCGATGGCCTCCGTCGCGATGCCGACGGCGGTGTCGAAGCCGAAGGTGTAGTCGGTGGCGGACAGGTCGTTGTCGATCGTCTTCGGTACGCCGACGCAGGGCACGCCGTACTCGTCGGACAGTCGGGTGGCGACGCCGAGGGTGTCCTCGCCGCCGATGGCGATGAGCGCCTCCACCTCCTGCTTGGCGAGGTTCTCCTTGATCCGGCGGATGCCGTTCTCCTGCTTCAGGGGGTTGGTGCGCGAGGAGCCGAGGATGGTGCCGCCGCGGGGCAGGATGCCGCGCACGGCGGGGATGTCGAGACGGATGGTGTCGTTCTCGAGCGGACCTCGCCAGCCGTCCCGGAAGCCGACGAAGTCATAGCCGTACTCCTGCACGCCCTTGCGGACGACGGCCCGGATGACGGCGTTGAGACCGGGGCAGTCGCCGCCTCCGGTCAGTACTCCGACCCGCATGGAAATGTCCCTTCGCCGCGGTTGCCTGGTGAGGCCACGCTAATGGTGATCCAGGTCACAGCGGGATGGGTCGGTACGGCAATTCCGGTGAACCGGCGGGTGTTTGGTTTACGCGCCGTCAAGCAAACGGCCGACGATCACTCGTCGCCGAGGGCGCGAGTCACTCGTCGTCGAGACCCCGCTCTATCGCGTACCGCACCAACTCCACGCGGTTGTGCAGCTGAAGCTTGCCGAGGGTGTTCTGGACGTGGTTCTGGACCGTGCGGTGGGAGATGACCAGGCGCTCGGCGATCTGCTTGTAGCTCAGGCCCTTGGCGACGAGCCGCAGCACCTCGGTCTCGCGCTCGGTGAGCTGCGGGGCCCCCGGCTGGTCGGCGTCGGAGGCGGCGGGCGTGGGCTCGGAGGCGAGGCGGCGGTACTCACCGAGGACCAGTCCGGCCAGGCCCGGCGTGAACACCGGGTCGCCGACGGCGGTACGGCGCACCGCGTCCAGCAGTTCCTCCGTGGACGCCGACTTCAGCAGATAGCCGGTGGCGCCGGACTTCACGGCCTCCAGGACGTCGGCGTGCTCGCCGCTGGCGGACAGGACGAGGACGCGCAGCGCCGGGTTGTGGCCGACGAGCTCCTTGCAGACCTGGACACCGGGCTTGGCGGGCAGGTTGAGGTCGAGCACGAGGACGTCGGGGGCGGCGGCCTTGGCCCGGCGTACGGCCTGGTCGCCGTCGCCCGCGGTGGCGACCACGTCGAAGCCGGACTCGGCCAGGTCGCGGGCGACCGCGTCGCGCCACATGGGGTGGTCGTCGACCACCATGACCTTGATCGTGCCCGGCCTGCCGTCCGTTCCGTTCGCGGTGTCCGTCATCGCTGCTCCGCCTTCCCCCGTGAAGCGCTGCTGTCCTTCGGTACTTTCAGTTCCACTTCGGTGCCCTGCCCCGGCACCGAGATCAGCTCGGCGCTGCCGCCGAGGTCCCGCAGTCGCCCCCGGATCGACAGGGCGACCCCGAGCCGCCCCTCGCCCTCGGCCTGCGCGAGCCGGCCCTCGGGGATGCCGGGTCCGTCGTCCCGCACGGTGACGATCACCTCGTCGGGCTCGTCCTCGACGAGGATCCACGCGCGCGCGTGCTCCCCCGCGTGCTTACGGACGTTGTCCAGGGCGGCCCCGACGGCGGCGGCCAGCTCCCGCGCCGCGGCCGGCGCCAGCGGCACCGGAGCGCCGGGTTCGGCGAGGTTCACCATGGCGCCGGCGTACGGGGCGAGCAGCGCGCGGAGATCGACGGGACCGGTGGAGTCGTCCGGCACTTCCACGGTCCGTACGACCGCCCCGTGCGCGGCGTCCTCGGACACCCGCGGCACGGGCACCAACCCGCCCGAGACCAGGGTGCGCAGCGCCACCTCCTGCTCGCCGGCCATGCGGCCCAGCTCGGCCGCCTCGCCGCCGATGACGGCGCCGCGCCGCTGCACCATCGCCAGCACCTGGAGCACGCTGTCGTGGATGTCCCGGGCGAGCCTCTCCCGCTCACGCGTGGCCGCCTCGATCTCCAGGGCGCGGGCGAGGGTGCGCTCGGAGGCGCGGGCGACCTCGACGACGTAGCCGATGGCGATGGAGGCGATCCAGACGAGGAGCACCATGTGGACGGTGTCACGGGTCGGCACACCGGAGCGGTGGATCAGGTTGGCGGCGGCGACCAGCGTCGAGGCGAAGGCGGCCCAGCGCCAGCCGCCCTTGATGGCGAACGCCAGCACGGCGCCCGCGGTCCAGATCGACGGCAGGGTCGGGGCCCCGGCGTCGATCCGCGCGGGCGTCTCGGCGAGCCGGGTGAGCAGGATGCCGGCCAGGGCGATGGTGAGGTCCACGGCGAGGAAGCGCCGGGTGCAGTTCGCGGCGTTCGCGACCCTGGGCAGGGTGGCCAGCGTCCAGACGGTCAGTACGGCGAAGTAGGCGATGGCCACCCAGGGCCGGGCCACCTCGTCATACGCGCTGATGAACAGCCCGATCGCGTACACCAGGGTCAGCACCCGGTAGCCGGTGAGCGCACGCCACAACGGCTGCTCGACCGACATCCTCATGACCCGCTCACGCTCGGCCACTTGCCCCCACCCCTTTGCCCCCTCGACCCTGCTGCGGCCGACTCTATTCGGGCTGTTCCTTCTTCTTGCGCGCTTGTTCCTTCTCGGCCTTCGCCGCGTCCGCGATCTGCCGCTTGGCGGCGGTCGCGTAGATGTCGACGTACTCCTGGCCGGAGAGCTTCATGATCTCGTACATGACCTCGTCGGTCACCGCGCGGAGCACGAACCGGTCGTGCTCCATGCCCTGGTACCGGCTGAAGTCCAGGGGCTCGCCGATCCGGATGCCCGGGCGCATCAGCTTCGGCATGACCTTTCCGGGCGGCTGGATCTTCTCCGTGTCGATCATGGCGACCGGGATGACCGGCGCGCCGGTGGCGAGCGCCACGCGCGCGAGGCCGCCGGGCTTGCCCCGGTAGAGGCGGCCGTCGGGCGAGCGGGTGCCCTCCGGGTAGATGCCGAACAGCTCGCCGCGCTCAAGGACCTCTATGCCGCTCTTGATCGCCGCCTCCCCCGCCCCGCGCGCGCCGGAGCGGTCCACGGGCAGCTGGCCGACACCCTTGAAGAACGCGGCCGTCAGCCGGCCCTTGACTCCCGGGGTGGTGAAGTACTCGGCCTTCGCGATGAAGGTGACCTTGCGGTCGAGGACCGCGGGCAGGAAGAACGAGTCGGAGAAGGACAGATGGTTGCTCGCGAGGATCGCAGGGCCCTCGGTGGGAATGTTCTCCAGGCCTTCCACCCAAGGCCTGAAGGCGACCTTCAACGGTCCCCCGATGGTCACCTTCATCGCGCCGTACAACAACCGAGTGCCTCCTGTGTCTGTCGATCAGACCTTAACCCGGAGCACTGTCAAAGAGTCCGACGGCCCTGGTCGGTGTCAGTACGGTCGCGTACGGTGAAGCACACCGTCCCTCTCACGAACAGGAGACCGTAAGGTGCCGGTCCTTCCTGGAGCCGAGCCGTACCGCTTCGAGGGCGGGGAGGTCGGGGTCCTCCTCTGCCATGGCTTCACCGGTTCTCCCCAGTCGCTGCGCCCCTGGGCGGAGCATCTCGCCGAGCACGGGCTCACCGTCTCGCTGCCCCTGCTGCCGGGGCACGGCACGCGCTGGGAGGACATGGCGCTCACCGGCTGGCAGGACTGGTACGCCGAGGTGGACCGGGCCCTGCGCACCCTGCGCGACCGCTGCGAGCGGGTCTTCGTGGCCGGTCTGTCGATGGGCGGCGCCCTCGCGCTGCGGCTCGCCGCGAAGCACGGGGAGGACGTCGCCGGCGTGGTCGTCGTCAACCCGGCGAACAAGGTGCACGGCCTGTCGGCGTACACCCTTCCGGTGTCCCGCCACTTCGTCCGTACGACGAAGGGGATCGCCAGTGACATAGCGAAGGAAGGCGGCGCCGAGATCGGGTACGACCGGGTGCCGTTGCACGCGGCCCACTCCCTGCGGACCTTCTTCCGCCTGGTCGACGGCGAGTTGCCGCAGGTCACCCAGCCGCTGCTGCTTCTGCGCAGCGCCCAGGACCACATCGTGCCGGCGGCGGACTCGGGCCGGATCCTGAGCAGGGTGTCGTCCACGGACGTATCGGAGGTCGTGCTGGAACAGAGCTTCCATGTCGCGACGTTGGACCATGACGCGGACCGGATCTTCGAGGAGAGCCTCGGCTTCATCGGCCGGCTCGCAATCGGCGTGGGCAAGGAAGGGACGACCGCACGTGGCTGAGCACGACTCCGACCGTGAGAGGCGCGAGGACCGCGACGATCGCGAGCCGGAAGAGCAGCACGTCCCGTTCGACGAGGACGCCGCCTGGGCCGCCATCGTGTCCGGATACGGCCAGGAGCCGCCGGACCCGCCGGGCGCGAAGCCGTTCAAGTCGGTGGAGGACCTGGCGCTGCTGGAGTCCGACGCGAATGACGACTCGGACGACAGGGCGGACGACCGGTCCAAGGGCACCAAGGACGGGGCGGACGAGCAGGGCGACAAGGGCGGGGAGTCCAGGGAGGACGCGCCGCCCAGGCCGCTCGGCAGCTCCGTCTCCTTCGCGCCCGGCGTCGGCGGCGGACCGCGTGACTACAGCGCGCCCGAGCCGACCGACGACGACTTCGACACCGACGACGAGGGCCACTTCGTACCGCCCGAGCCGCCGCCGCTGCCCGCCGCCGACGCGACCGCGAAGTTCGCCTGGCTCGCGGTGATCGGCGGGCCGATCCTGCTGCTGCTCGCCGTCCTGTTCGGCTGGGAGATGACGTGGTGGCTGGCCACGCTGGGCATCGGCGGGTTCCTGGGCGGGTTCGCCACGCTGGTGATGCGGATGAAGACGGACGACGATGACGACGACGATCCCGGGCGGGGTGCGGTCGTCTAGAGCGCGGGAATTCTGAGGGCGGCCAGGACCGGAAGGTGGTCCGTGGCCGCCCTCAGGTCTGTCTGCGTCACACCGGGGTGGCCGACGGGGACGCCGCAGCCGAGTACCTCGATGCCCTTGGTGGCGAAGATCGCGTCGATGCGCTGGTGGGGGTCGAGCGGGGTCGAGCTGTACTCACCGCCCCAGGGGGTGGTGGCCCAGCAGTCCTGGAGGCTGTCGGCGAGGCGGCGGAAGGTGCGGCCGGTGGGGCGGTCGTTGAGGTCGCCGCCGGCGATCGCATGGTCCACGCCCAGGCCGGCGAGGCGGTCCAGGAGCATGCCGCCCTGTGCGTAGCGCTCGTCCGTCTGCAGGGAGAGGTGACAGCAGAGCACGCCGAGGCGGGCGCCGCCGAAGCGGACCACCGCCGTGGCGAAGCCGCGCCTGTGGAGTCCGGGCGTGAGCGGGAGGAGGATGTCCTCCGTTCGCTCCACGGTGGCCCTCAGGTCGCACAGGATCGCGGGGCCCGTGGTGGTGGCGCCGCCGGTGAGGACGACGAGGTTCGCCGCGCGGGCCAGGCGGGCGAGCTTCTTGCGCCAGCGGAAGAAGCGGGGGGCTTCCTGGATGAGGACCAGGTCGGGGGCGCAGGCGCTGATCACCCGGGCGAGGGCGTCGGTGTCGTCGCGCATCGAGCGGATGTTGTAGCTGAGGACGCGGATGACTGCGGAACCGTCGGGTTCGGTGGCGGAGTTGGGCAGCAGTGGGGGCGTCGGCATGCGGGTCAATTTACGCCGGGAGCAGGGTGGGGCGCCCAAAAGCTCGGGGCGCGGGGAGCGTGTGCGACTGCCGGTTCGTCGTGGCTGGTCGCGCAGTTCCCCGCGCCCCTGAGTGGGCACAGTGGCCGCAGCTTCGGAAGCAGGCGTCACATGATCGGATCCGGCTCCCGCGCCAGGTCCGCCGCGCCCACCAGGCCCGCCTTGTTGCCCAGCTGGGCCGCGATGACGTCCGCCACGGGGCGCCAGTTGCCGCCTACCAGCCAGCGCTTGTAGGACTTGCGGATCGGGTCGAGGACCAGTTCGCCCTCGTCGGAGAGGCCGCCGCCGACGATGAAGGCGGACGGGTCGAAGAGGGAGGCGAGGTCGGCGAGGCCGGCGCCGGCCCAGCGGGCGAGTTCGCGGTAGGAGTCGACGGCGACCGGGTCGCCCTGGCGCGCGGCCATGGAGATGTGCTTGCCCTCGATGCCCTCGGGGGTGCCGTCGCCCATGTCGAGCAGGATCTCGGCGTTCTCGGGGGTGGCGTTGGCGCGCTGCTTGGCGTATCTGACGAGGGCACGCCCGGAGGCGTACTGCTCCCAGCAGCCCTGCGATCCGCAGCCGCACAGCAGCCCGTCCGGCACCATGCGGATGTGGCCGAACTCGGCGGCGACGCCGTAGTGCCCGCGGCGCAGCTTGTTGCCGATGATGATGCCGCCGCCGAGGCCGGTACCGAGGGTGATGCAGATGACGTTGCGGTGGCCCTTGCCCGCGCCGAACTTGTACTCGCCCCAGGCGGCCGCGTTGGCGTCGTTCTCGACGACGACGGGGAGGCCGACGCGGGCCTCGACCTTCTGCTTCAGCGGCTCGTTGCGCCAGTCGATATTGGGGGCGAAGTAGACCTCCGAGCGCTGACGGTTGACGTAACCGGCCGCGCCGATGCCCACGCCGACGATCTCGTGCCCGGCGCGCGCGCCCTCCACCGCGGAGGCGATGGCGTCCACGATCCCGTCGGGCGTGCCCGGGGTCGGCACCTTGTGGGTCGAGAGGATGTTGCCTTCCTCGTCGACCACACCGGCCGCGATCTTGGTACCGCCGATGTCGACGCCGATGGTGAGTCCCATGAATCCCTCAGTTCGGTCGAGCCCCGCTACGGCCAACCGTACCCGAGGGCTCGGTCAGTCCAAGTCGATGCGCTGACCGGGGCCGGTGCCCTCGCCCGGGTCTCGCTTGTCGTCGTCGAGCTCGTCCAGTTCGGTGGAGTCGTCGGTACCGCTCGTCCAGCGCCGTTCCTGGTTCTGGACCGCGGAGCGGTACGCGGCGAGGAGTTCGTTGCCGGCGGCGGCCAGGTGGTCGAAAACGTCGGGGTTGCGCTCGATGACGGGCTCGACGGCGGCCTTGGCCTGCTCCACGACCTGCTTGACGACCTGCTGGGCGGCGGGTCCGGCGACCGCGCCGAGCAGCGGGGACTGGAGGGTGGACAGCTTGTCCGCGACGGCGTCGACGAGCTTGCGCAGTTCCTCGGCGGCCGAGCCCGGAGGCGCGCCGTGCTCGGCACGACGGCGGGCCTTCTCCGCTGCGAGGTCCTCGGCGCACGCCGTCGCCCAGGCGTCGGCGTCGGTCGCCCGTACCTCGTCGACGGCCTCGCGATCATCGGCGTCGGACGGGGGGAGCTCTTCGCTCATGACGGACTCCTGACTACGGTTCGTCTCTACGACGTTACCCGAACGGCCGTACCTGCTTCACCGTGCCCGCGGCCAGAGATCCGGGTCCGGCGCGAACCGGATCCGCAGCTCGCCGTCCCGCAGCGCGGCCCCGTCCACCGCGCAGCGGCGCAGGGCGGACGGCAGAGGCACGATACGCCGGAACTGTCCCGCTGTGACGACGAGTTCGTCGCCGCGCCGGACGAGGTCGAGTTCGTCCCGTACGGCGCCGGGCAGCGGGATGTGCCAGACGAGCACACCGTCGTCGGCGAGCCGGTCGGTGACGGACCACTCGACGGTGGAGGAAGAGCCTTCGGCGGCGGGCACGGCGAGGGCCGCGAGGTCGTCGATGCCACGGGGGTCCCGCCCGAGGTGAGCGATGTCGTGGACCTGGTGGCACTCCACCCGCCACTCCTCAAGGATCTTGCGCTGCTGGGCGACCGGCCCGGCGAGCCAGCTGCCCGCCGGCGCCTCCGTCTCCGGCAGGACCCGGTTGGCGATCAGCGCGTCGGGGCGCAGGCCGCGCAGGGCGAGGGCGAGGCCGGCGGCGTGCACGGCGTCGGCGCCGCCCGGACCGGGTTCGGCGACCAGCCGTACGACGGTGTCGCGGTCGGCGATGACGGCCTCCACGGCGGCGAGCTCGACATCCCAGCGGGCGGTGGTCTCGTACAGCCACTCCGCGGGCATCGGCACGCCGGCCAGCCGGCCCAGCATCGGCCGCAGGGCACGGGCCGCCTGCCGCTCGGGCGGGAGCAGTCGGCGCAGATAGCGGCGCAGCTCCTCCGGGAGCGAGAGCAGGGCGAGGGCGTGCGGGGTGGCCGGCAGGTCGACGACGAGGAGGTCATGGGCCTCGGCGAGCGCCGCGTCCCGGAGGGCGCGGAGCAGCGCGAGTTCCTCGGCGCCGGGCAGGGGGGTGACCTCTTCCGGGTCGAGCCGGGACGCGCCGAGGAGGTCGAGGGCGGAGGTGGCGCGGTCCTGGAAGGCGGCGAGGTCGTCGCGGAAGCCGGTGGCGGCGTCGGGGCGCCAGGCGGTGAGGGTGTCGGTCACCCGGACCGGGGTCGCGCCCGTGGTCACGCCGAGTGCCGCGCCCAGGGTGTCGGTGCGGTCGGCGCTGAGGACGAGGGTGCGGCTGCCCTCGCGGGCGGCGGCGAGCGCGGTGGCGGCGGCGATGGTCGTACGGCCGCTGCCACCGGGGCCCGTGATCAGGATCGTGCGCATGGGGGTGAACCGTAGCCGAGGCAGAGAACAGCCACGTTCGAGGAGTACCCCTCGCCGCAGACTGCGCCGGTCGCTACTTCCCGCCCGACTCCACCCGCTTCTTCAGCCCCGCCAACGCCCGGTCGATGATGACCTTCTCGGCCTTGCGCTTGATCATCCCCAGCATCGGGATCTTGACGTCGACCGTCAGCTGGTAGGTGACCTCGGTCGAGCCCGCCCCCGCCGGCTTCAGGATGTACGAGCCGTCGAGCGACCGCAGCATCTGGGACTTCACCAGCGTCCAGGACACCTCGTTCTCGCCGGTCCAGGTGTACCCGAGGACCTGGTCGTCCTTGATCGCGCCGGCGTCCATGACGAGGCGGACCTGCTCGGCGCGGCCCTGGTCGTCGGTCTGGAGGACCTCCGCCTCCTTCACCTCGCCGGTCCAGTCCGGGTAGCGGGCGAAGTCGGCGATCACCCCCATGACATCGGCCGGTGCCGCCTCGATCGTGATGCTCGAGCTGGTGTGTTCCGCCATCGCTGTGGCTCCTCCAGATGCGGGCCGGTATGAAGTGGTGGTGCGCACGCGTGTGCAGCGTGAAGGCTACCGCGCGTCCGACCAGCCGACTTCACCCCCACCTGCACCCCACGCCGGAAAGCGCCCCCGGTGCCGGAAATCGCTCACCATTCCAGCGCCCACGGCTTCCCCGACCCGGCGAAATGCCCCACGTTCACGCACTCCGTCGCCCCGATCCGCATGCGCCGGACCAGCGGCTGATGCACATGGCCGAAAAGGGAGTAGCGGGGGCGAGTGCGGCGAATCGCCTCCAGCAGCGCCCGGCTCCCCCGTTCGAAGCGCCGCGCCACCGTGTCGTACACCAACTCCGGGACCTCCGGCGGAATGTGCGTGCACAGCACGTCCACCTCGCCCACGGCCTCGATCTTCGCGGCGTACTCCTCGTCGCTGATCTCATAGGGGGTCCGCATCGGGGTCCGCAGGCCGCCGCCCACGAAGCCGAAGACCCACCCGCCGATCTCCACCCGCTCGCCGTCCAGCACCGTCGTACCGGACCCGGCGTACTCCGGCCACAGAGGCGGCATGTCGACATTGCCGTAGGTGGCGTACGTCGGTGTCGGGAACGCCGCGAACATCTCGGCGTACTGCTTGCGGACCGCCTTCTCGATCACCGCACGCCGGTCCCCGCCGATCCCGGCCCACAGCCGCGTCCCGAGCTCCCGCGCCTCCTCGAAGCGCCGGGCGGTGCGCAGCTCCACGATGCGGTGGGCGTTCTCCACCCCGAACAGGTCGGGGAAGATGCCGCGCGAGTGGTCGGCGTAGTCCAGGAACAGCACCAGGTCGCCCAGACAGATCAGGGCGTCCGCGCCCTCGCCGGCCCTGGCCAGGTCGCGGGCGTTGCCGTGCACGTCGCTGACCACATGGACGCGTGTCCTGCGGTTTCCCGTCGATGTCGGTGCCATGACGATCAAGGGTAGGCGTGTGCGGCATACGTGAACAGTGCCGGGCGGAACGATGGTTACTGGCCAGTCGTCAGACCGCTCGACTACTGTGCGCGCAGGAATACAAGCAGAAACACCAATCCGTGTGACGCAGCGAACATCTCGCCGGGACCCCCTGTCGAAGAAGCCATACCGGCGGGTAACGTCCGGTCGGTCCAGTCGTGCTCTGGATTTCAACTTGTGAATCCCAGAGCACCTGCCCGAGCCTTGGACCGCACCGTCGCATCACACAACGTCGTGGCGCCGGCGCCCTATGAGGAGCAGCAGTCTTGCGCGAGTTCAGCCTTCCGGCTTTGTACGAGGTCCCTGCGGACGGCAATCTGACCGACATCGTCCGCAGAAACGCCGCGCAGCACCCTGACGTCGCCGTCATCGCCCGCAAGGTGGGCGGTGCCTGGCAGGACGTGACGGCCACCGCTTTCCTCGCCGAGGTGCGCGCGGCCGCGAAGGGGCTCATCGCCTCCGGGGTCCAGCCCGGCGACCGCGTGGGCCTGATGTCCCGCACCCGCTACGAGTGGACCCTGCTCGACTTCGCGATCTGGTCGGCGGGCGCGGTCACCGTGCCGGTGTACGAGACCAGCTCGCCGGAGCAGGTGCAGTGGATCCTCAGCGACTCGGGCGCGACCGCCATGATCACGGAGCTGGACAACCACACGGCCGCCGTCGAGTCGGTGCGCGACCGGCTGCCCGCCCTCAAGCACGTCTGGCAGATCGACGCCGGGGGCGTGGAGGAGCTGGGGCGGCTCGGGCAGGACATCAGCGACGCCACGGTCGAGGAGCGCAGCTCGCAGGCGAAGGCCGACGACCCGGCGACCATCGTGTACACCTCCGGCACCACCGGCCGCCCCAAGGGCTGTGTGCTCACCCACCGCAGCTTCTTCGCGGAGTGCGGCAACATCGTGGAGCGGCTGCGCCCGCTGTTCCGCACCGGCGAGTGCTCCGTACTGCTCTTCCTGCCCCTCGCGCACGTCTTCGGCCGGCTGGTGCAGATCGCGCCGATGATGGCGCCGATCAGGCTGGGCACGGTCCCGGACATCAAGGACCTCACCGACGAGCTCGCCGCCTTCCGCCCGACGCTGATCCTGGGCGTGCCGCGCGTCTTCGAGAAGGTCTACAACTCGGCCCGCGCCAAGGCCCAGGCGGACGGCAAGGGAAAGATCTTCGACAAGGCCGCGGACACCGCGATCGCCTACAGCAAGGCGCTGGACACCCCGTCCGGCC
Source organism: Streptomyces sp. cf386 (assembly GCF_900103585.1). Taxonomy (GTDB): domain Bacteria; phylum Actinomycetota; class Actinomycetes; order Streptomycetales; family Streptomycetaceae; genus Streptomyces. The sequence continues at coordinate 28,316 of NZ_FNHV01000007.1, read as the reverse complement.
CGGCCGTCGGCCTGAAGATCAAGCACAAGGTCTTCGACAAGCTCGTCTACAGCAAGCTGCGCGCGGTGCTCGGCGGCAAGGGCGAGTACGCCATCTCCGGCGGCGCCCCGCTGGGCGAGCGGCTCGGGCACTTCTTCCGCGGCATCGGCTTCACGGTCCTGGAGGGCTACGGCCTGACCGAGTCCTGTGCCGCCACCGCCTTCAACCCCTGGGACCGCCAGAAGATCGGCACGGTCGGCCAGCCGCTGCCGGGCTCGGTCGTGCGGATCGCGGACGACGGCGAGGTGCTGCTGCACGGCGAGCACCTGTTCAAGGAGTACTGGAACAACCCGGGCGCGACCGAGGAGGCGCTGGCCGACGGCTGGTTCCACACCGGCGACATCGGCACCCTGGACGAGGACGGCTACCTCAGGATCACCGGCCGCAAGAAGGAGATCATCGTCACCGCGGGCGGCAAGAACGTCGCCCCGGCCGTGATCGAGGACCGTATCCGCGCGCACGCGCTGGTCGCGGAGTGCATGGTGGTCGGCGACGGGCGCCCGTTCGTGGGCGCGCTGGTCACCGTCGACGAGGAGTTCCTGGGCCGCTGGGCCGCCGAGCACGGCAAGCCCGCGGGCTCCACCGCGGCGTCGCTGAGCGCGGACGCCGACCTGAACGCGGCCATCCAGGCCGCGATCGACGACGGCAACGCCGCGGTGTCGAAGGCGGAATCGGTGCGGAAGTTCCGCATTCTGCCCTCCCAGTTCACGGAGGAGTCGGGCCATCTGACGCCGTCGCTGAAGCTCAAGCGCAACGTCGTGGCGAAGGACTACGCCGACGAGATCGAGGCGATCTACCAGAAGTAGTCACTGGTACGAGGCTTCCACTCGTACGACGGTTATGGCGCGGTGTCCTCCACGAGGACCCGCGCCATCGTGCGTTCGGCGAGCGCGGTGATCGTCACGAACGGGTTCACGCCGATCGATCCGGGCACGAGCGAGCCGTCGGTGACGTAGAGCTTCGCATACCCCTTGACCCTCCCGTAGTTGTCGGTCGCCTTCCCCAGCACACAGCCGCCCAGCGGGTGGTAGGTGAAGTCGTCGGCGAACACCTTGCTGGCCGAGCCGAACAGGTCGTACCGGTAGATCGTGGCGTTCGCCGAGTTGATCCGGTCGAACAGCTTCTTGGCCATGCTCACCGACACCGCGCTCTGGGCGGCACTCCAGCCGAGTTTCACCGCTCCCGTGCCGCTGTCGTACGAGAACGACGCCCGCGACGGGTTCTTGGTGATCGCCAGATAGAGGCTGACCCAGTGCTCCAGTCCCGTCGGCAGGGGCGCGATCTCGGCGAAGACCGGGTTGGCGGCGTTGGCCCAGTCGTCGATGCCCATGACCGGCATGGTCGACTGGTTCGCCCCGACCGTGTCCCAGAGGTGGTTGGCCCGGCCGAGCATCACGTTGCCGTTGGTCCCCCACCCGGTGCCGACGTTCGTGTCCAGGGCGGGCAGCGTGCCCGACTCGCGGGCGCGGACGAGGAGTTCGGTGGTGCCGATGCTGCCGCCGCCGAGGAAGAGGTACGTACAGCCGTACTCCTTGGTCTCCACGACGGTGCCGGTGTCGTCGATCCGGTCGACGGTCAGGAGGTACGTCCCGTCGGCCGCCCTGCTGATCGACCTCACCTTCTCCTGGGTGTGGATGGTGACGTTCCCGGTGCCGAGCGCGGAGGCCAGATACGTCTTGTCGAGGGTGCGCTTGCCGTGGTTGTTGCCGTAGATGACCTCACCGGCGAGCGCCGACTTGGTCGCCGTGCCAGCCGCCTCGCGCTGCATGTACCCGAAGTCGTAGACGTTGGGTACGAAGGTGGTCTTGAGGCCGGTGTTGGTCGCGTGTTTGCGGGAGATCCGGGTGAAGCGGTACCAGTCGGTCGACTCGAACCACGCGGGGTCGATGGTGTTGACGCCCAGCATGGAGCGGGCGCGCGGGAAGTACGTGCCGTACATCTCCGCGGTGTCCACGGTGGGGAACTGCTCGGCGAAGTAGGACTGGAGCGGGGTGACGGCCATGCCGCCGTTGACCAGGGAGCCGCCGCCGACGCCTCGGCCCACGTACACGGACATGTGGTCGTAGTGGACGCGGTCCAGGACTCCGGGGTAGGCGCTGATGTCCTTGTTGACCACGTCCAGCCACAGGAAGGTGGCGAGCGGGGCCTCGGTGCGGGTGCGGAACCACATGGAGCGGTGGTCGGGGGCGCTGGTGGAGCAGAAGATCTTGCCGTCGGGGCCGGGGGTGTTCCAGAGGCGGCCCATTTCGAGGACGAGGGTGCGGATGCCGGCCTGGCCGAGGCGGAGGGCGGCCACGGCGGCGCCGTAGCCGGAGCCGACGACTATCGCCGGGGCGGATTCGACTGCGTCGGGCTCGGCGGCTTGGGCGGACTGGAGGGCGATGCGGGTGAAGCCGAGGGTGGCGGCGGTCTGTAGTGCCGCCATTCCGAGGATCTGACGTCTTGTCAGCTGACGCTGCATCAGGTTTGATGTCATGTGCGCAGCATGTGCGGAATATTTCGTTCCGCCTAGTGGGGTGCCACATGTTCTATAGCGGCGGCTGCGAGCTGTTTGTGGCTGGTCGCGCAGTTCCCCGCGCCTTGAAGGCCCTTTCCCCGCGCCCCCAAAAGCCCTACAGCAGCGTTTGCAGCCTCTCCGCCAGCAGGTCCCAGCGCCACCTCTCCTCGACCCACTCCCTGCCCCGCTCCCCCATCCGCCGGCGGAGTTCGGCGTCTCCCAGGAGCGTGACGATGCGGTCGGCCGCCTCCTCCGGGGAGCCGCCCCTCACCACCCAGCCCGTCTCGCCGTCCAGCACGGCGTCCGGCGCCCCGCCCGAGTCGCCCGCGACCACCGGCAGTCCCGTTGCCGAAGCCTCCAGGTAGACGATGCCCAGGCCCTCCACGTCCAGGCCGCCCCTTCGCGTCCGGCACGGCATCGCGAAGACGTCGCCGGCGCCGTAGTGGGCGGGGAGTTCGGACCAGGGCACCGGGCCCGTGAAGCGGACCGAGTCGGCGACGCCCGTCTCGTGCGCCAGCCGTCGCAGGTCCTTCTCGTAGGGGCCGCCGCCGACGATCAGCAGCACGGCCTCCGGCTCGGTGGCCAGGATGCGGGGCATGGCGAGGATCAGGGTGTCCTGCCCCTTGCGCCGCACCAGTCGGGAGACGCAGACCACCACCGGGCGGTCGGTCAGGCCGAGCCGGGCCCGGATCTCGTCGCCGCCCGAGCCCGGATGGAAGGTCTTCTCGTCCACTCCCGGCGGCAGTTGGACCATCCGCGAGGCCGCCCGAGGCGTCAGCGCGGTCGCGATGCGCGAGCGCGTGTACTCGCCGAGGTAGGTGATCGTGTCGGTCGACTCCCCGATCCGGCCCAGCAACTGCCGGGCGGCGGGCAACTGGGCCCAGCCCGCCTCATGACCGTGGGTCGTGGCCACCAGCCGCTGTGCGCCCGCCTTCCGCAGCGCCGGCGCCATCAGGCCGAGCGGTGCCGCCGCGCCGAACCACACCGACGTGCACCCGTGCTCGCGCAGCAGGCCGGCCGCCCGCCGGGTCGCCCCGGGCGTCGGCAGCAGCATCGTCGTACGGTCCCGTACGACCGTGAAGGGCTGCTCCGCGTCGAAGGCGGCCGTGGCCTCGATGCCTTCGCGGCTCCGCTTCCAGGTGGAGGCGTAGACGACCAGCTGCTCCGGGTCGAGCCGCAGCGCCATGTTGTGCAGGAACGCCTGGATGCCGCCGGGGCGGGGCGGGAAGTCGTTGGTCACGATCAGGGTCTTGTGCATCGCCGCCGACCTTACCGAAGCCGCCGTTCACGACCGAAGCCGCCGTTCACAGCCGGGGCTCGGCCACGCTTATGGCCCGCTCACAGCCGGAGGGGACATCATGTTCCCCTCAAGGCGGGAATCGAACGGCAGGGAACGGCAGGGGATCCGGTGGAGACGAAGGGCACGTGGCGGCCCCTGGCGTGGCTTCTGGGGATCTGGGCCCTGACCAGGGTGATCCTGCTGCTCTTCGTGTTCAAGGTGTACCTCTTCCCGGGTCCCGATGTCACCAGCGACGTGTCGGTGATCTACCAGGGCTGGTACGAGGTGCTGCGCACCGGGACCTTCCCGCTGGACGACGTCACCTGGCAGTACCCGCCCGCCGCGGCCCTCGCGATCCTCTCCCCCGCGCTGGTGTTCTGGCTGGACTACCCGTCGGCCTTCTTCGTCCTCGCCTTCGCCGCCGACCTGGCCGCGCTGCTGCTCCTGCTGTACGCGGGCCCGCGCCCGGGCCGGACGCTGCGCGGGGCCTGGGTGTGGGTGCTGGGCGTACCGCTGCTCGGACCGACCGTGTACGCGCGCTACGACGTCATGGTCACCGCCGTCGCCGTGGCCGCGCTGCTCGCGGGTGCCCGCCATCCCCGGCTGATGGGCGCGCTGACGGCGCTCGGGGCGATGCTGAAGGTGTGGCCGGTGCTGCTGCTGGTCGCGGCCCGCAGGCGCCTCGCCTGGGGCTGGGCCGCGCTGACCGCCGGCGCCCTCGCGGCGGTGTTCGCCCTCGCCATGCCCGGCGCCTTCGCCTTCCTGACCTTCCAGCGCGACCGGGGCACCGAGGTGGAGTCGCTGGGCTCGCTGGTCTTCCATGTGGCCCGGCAGTACGGCTGGGACGGCCAGGTGCTGCTGAACTACGGCTCGGTGGAGTTCCTCGGCCCGTACGTCGACGTCGTCAGCACGGCCGCCCTCGCCCTCAGCGGGCTCGCCTTCGGGTGGCTGCTGCTGTGGCGGCTGCGGGCGCGGCGGTTCCACGCGCACACGCTCGCGGACGCGGCCTTCGTGGCGGTGCTGATGTTCGTGACGACCAGCCGGGTGATCAGCCCGCAGTACATGGTGTGGCTGGTGGGCCTGGCGGCCGTGTGCCTGTGCTTCCGCGACAGCCGGATGGGGTTCCCCGTCGTCCTGGTCCTGGCGGCGTGCTTCGTGACGGTCCTGGAGTTCCCGGTCTGGTTCGCGAACGTCGTCGCCAGCGACGCCCGCGGTGTCACCCTGCTGTTCCTCCGCAACGGCCTGCTGGTCCTCGCCACGCTCCTCGCGGCCCGCGTGCTCTGGCGCTCGACCGTCACCCGGACCGCCCCGCTCCGCGTGCCGCCTCAGGCCACCCGCACCAAGGAGACGTCCCCGCCCTCCTGACGCCGGACCCGCCGCAGCAGCACCGGCACCGCCGCGCACTGCGCCGCCATGGCGAGCGCCAGCGCCAGGCACGCGCCGGGCAGGCCGAGGCCGGACAGCCCGAAGGCGAGCGGCAGCTGTACGGCCGTACCGAGCAGGGTCACCCGCAGCAGCACCGGCGCTCCCCCGCTCCCCTCGAAGACCCCGCCGAGCGCGATGAAGCACGCCGCAGGCTGGAGTTCCTCACCGCGCCCACGAGCTTCTTCTACGAGGGCGGCGAGCCGGTACGGCTGGAGGAGGCCGGCGATCTGTTCCGGCAAGGCATGCTGCGGGTCGCCCGGGCCACCGGGGAGGCGGAACGCGCGTGGCTCACGGAGGCCATCGCGCAGCTCGATCAGCCGAGCTGAGCCCGCAGATACGCCCGCCACGCGGCGGTGAACTCCTCCAGCGACGTCCCGAGTACGTCCTTCAGCGCCCCCTCGACCGCCCCTGCCCGTCCCTCGTGCGCGCCCACGGCCCGGTAGAACTCGACGAGTCTGACCTCGCCCCAGCGCTCCGCGATCAACCGGCAGGCCAGCCACCCGCTCTCGTAGGCCCGCGCCAGCTTGCCCGAGTCGCCGGTGAAGCCGAAGTCCGCGTCGGCGGGGAGTGCCTCCGGTACCCGGCCCTCGGTCACCGCACGCCACAGTTCGGGCGCGGCCTGGGACGGGGAGCGTCCGCTGCCGAGATAGCCGACCCGGTCGGCGTAGCCCTCGGAGAGCCACAGCGGGGTGGCGGCGGTGGTGTGGGCGCGGGTGGCGACATGGGTGGTCTCGTGGGTGAGGACGACCTGCTTGCCGGTGGCGCCGAGCACGCCGTACGCGTCGGGGTTGACGATGATCCGGTCCGCGGGCGCGTTCGCCGGGGCGCCGGTCTCGCCGGTGGTGACCGCGGCGATCCCGCGGTAGGAGGATTCGGGCGAGCCTAGGAGCCCCGCCATGTCGCCTAGCGAGGCCGGTACCAGGACCACGATCTGCCCGGGCCAGTCCGTGCCCCACGCCTGCGACACGGCCGGTACCGCGCCGTCCGCCAGCTCCGCGTACTGCCGCAGCGCCTCGGCGGACTGCCCCACGCCCATGACGAGGCTGTGCTCACCCCGTACGACGCTCACCGCGCCCTGGTCCCACAGCTGCTCGGCGGAGCCCTTCGCGGGCCGCTCGGCCTCGACGTACCAGCGGCCCCCCGCGTCCAGGCTCAGGCTGAGCGTGCGGCCGGCGCTGACCGGGGCGCGGTCGTAGCCCCGGACGCGGTAGCGCAGTTCGGCCTCGGCGGTGGCGGTGTCGCCGGTGCGGTGCAGCCGGGTCAGGCGGTACGACCAGTCTGCGAGGGGCAGGGCTCGCACGTTGCCGAACCAGTCCTGGGCGCCCGTGCGCAGGAAAGCCGCCCGGTCGCGGTCGAGGACCGCCGCCGCCCGCCCGTCGAGGAGGCGCTGCACGTCGGCCCGCGCGCTGTCGGTGGCGGACCGTCCGCCGCAGCCCATCAGGGAGACGAACAGCAGACAGAGCGCCACGACGACTCGCGTTCCCGACGCCCGCCTTCGACCGGCCACTTCCCGATCGTACGGCGGCGCGGGCGCGGAGGTCAGACCCGCGTCAGACCCTGGTGACCGTCGCCCCCGGCATCATGCCGACCGGGTCGTAGCGCACGGGTGCGCCGGGGTAGGGCGCGTGGATCACCTGGCCGTTGCCGACGTACATCCCGACATGGCTGGCGTCTGAGCGGTAGGTGACCACGTCGCCGGGCCGGGCCTCGGCGAGCGAGACCTGCCGTCCGGCGTACCGCTGGCCCTGCGAGGTGCGCGGCATGGCGACGCCGGCCTGGGCGTACGACCACTGGATCAGGCCCGAACAGTCGAACCCGGAGGGGCCGTTGGCGCCCCAGACGTACGGCTTGCCCACGGCGGAGTGGGCGGCGGCCAGGGCGGCTGCGGCACGGCCCGAGGGCGCGCCGCCGCCGAAGAAGTCGGGCATGACGTCGCGGCTTGAACGGGTGGCGCGGTCGTAGGCGGCGCGGTCGCTCGCCGTGAGCGTGTTGAGGAGCCTGCGGGCCTGGGCGAGTTTGCGCTCGACGGTCCGCTTGTGGGCGGCGACGGCCTTGCGGCTCTTGTCCAGGTCGATGAGTTTCTTCCCCGCCTCGGCGCGCTCCTGGGCGAGGACGCGCATGGCGTCCTGGAGTTCCTCCAGCTGGCCGGCCTGGTGGGCGCTGATCCGGGCGATCCGGGCGGCCCTGTCGAGGTAGTCGGCCGGATCGTCGGAGAGCAGCAGGGCCAGGGAGGGGTCGATGCCGCCGGACCGGTACTGGGCGCCGGCCAGCGAACCGAGGGCGTCCCGCATGGAGTTGATGCTCTCCTGCTTCCGGGCGATCCGGTCCTGTGCCCGGCTCACCTGGTCGCGAAGCCCGTCGGCGCGCTCGTCGGCCTTGTTGTAGGCCTCGGTGGCCTTCTCGGCCTCCTCGTAGAGGCGGTCCACCTTGGCCCGGGTGTCGTCGTGCGGCGTGGCCGTGGCGGGTACGACCCCGAGGGCCGTGGCGGCTGCTGACATGACGCAGAGCGCTGTACCGGCGCCCCGGTCGAACCCGGACGATGCAAGACGGCGATGGGACCCCACGGGAAGCCGCTCTCCTTCCGCTCGCGGACAAGGACCGTTCCCCCGGCTGCGGGGGAAACGCGGCAGACAGTAGCTCCGTGTCGGGGCGGCGACCAACGACCTCCGCGGGCACACACAGTGACGCCCCGCCTCTGACGCAGGTCATCGGCGGGGCGCGGGGTCAGCGAGTGTCGTCGTGATTCGCTCGTTCGGGCGGCACGTCGTGTTGATCTTGGAGGCGTACGGCCGGGGTCAGATCCGGACGCCGAACTGGAACGGCATGTTGTTGATCGACTCGTAGCGCACGACCGTGCCGCTGCGCGGGGCGTGCAGGATCTGGCCGTTGCCCGCATAGAAACCGACGTGGTGCAGGTCGCCGTAGAAGATGACCAGGTCACCGACCTTGAGCTGGCTCTGCGAGTAGATCCGGGTGCCGGCGTTGGCCTGGGCCTGCGAGGTGCGCGGGATGGAGACGCCGGCCTGGGCGTAGGCCCAGGAGGTGAGGCCCGAGCAGTCGTAGGAGGCGGTGCCGGTGGCGCCGTAGACGTACGGCTTGCCGATCTGGCTCTGGGCGGCCTGGAAGGCGGCCTGGGCCCGGCCGGAGGCGGAGCCGACGTTGCCGAGGTCCACGCGGTCCGCGGCGGAGCGGCTGGCGCGGGCCTCCTCGGCGGCCATGGCGGCCTTCTCGGCGGCCGTCAGGGTGTTGAGCAGCTTCTGCGCCTCGGCGAGCTTGCCCTGGACTTCCTTCTTCTTCTTGCCCAGCTCGGTGCGGGTGGAGGCGAGGTCCTTGAGCTTGTCGGCGGCCTCGGCGCGCTGCTGGGAGAGCTCGCGCTGCTTCTCCTGGATCTTCTTCAGCGAGTCGACCTGCTGGGCGCTGAGCTGGTCGGCGGTGGACGCCTTGTCCAGGTAGTCGTCCGGGTTCGACGACAGGAACAGCTGGAGGGAGGAGTCGATGCTGCCCGTGCGGTACTGGGCGGCGGCGGCCAGGCCCATCGCGTCGCGCAGCTCGTTGAGCTCTTCCTGGCCGCGGGCGACGTTGTCCTGGATCGTGGAGATCTCCTTCTGGAGCTTCTCCTGCTTCTCCTTGGCGCCGTTGAACTTCTCGGTGGCCTGCTCGGCCTGCTCGTAGAGCGCGTCGACCTTGGCCTTGACCTCGTCCTTGCTCGGCTTCTCGCTGGGGGCCGCGTTGGCGGCCTGCGAACTGATGGCCACGGCAGCAGCCGCCGCGGTGGTCAGCACGGTCACGCGTGCTCGGCTCGGCTGCTTGGGTCGACGGTGGGACGCCACTGAGGTGAAACCCTTCTTGTGAGTGATCACCCGCTCGGAGGTTCGACGCCAGACCCTAGTGACCCTCTTGTGATCAGATCAAATCCTCACACGAAAAATCTCGTCACACCCATCATTCTTTACACACAACTCACATGCGGTAACGCGCGCTTGACGCTACGTTGCGTGACAGCCCGGCCAATTCGGGCATTGCGCCAGTACGTTGGCGCTTTCAGGACAGTCGCTTGAGAAGCACCACAGAAGCCACCGGACGCGCTCCGGCCCGGGCCACCCCGTCGGCGACCTCGCGGTCGGTCGAGGCGACGATGACCGGACGGCCCGGAGGCTCGGCGCGCACCAGCTGGCGGATCAACTCGTCGGCGGTCACGCCCGGCTTGGAGAACAGCACCCGCACCCCGCGCGGCGGCGCCAGCAGCACCGGTGCGGCAAGTTCGGCCCCGTCGAAGACACAGGTCACTTCTGCCCCGGTTTGGGCGGCGAGCTGCGAGAGCTGGCCGAGGAGCCTCAACCGCTGCTTCTCCAGCGGCATCTGGGGATAGCCGGTCTTGGTGACGTTGTAGCCGTCGACGACCAAGTGCGCCTGCGGCAGGGCGAGGAGCTGGTCGAGGATCGCGGGGTCGTTCTCGGACAGGGCCCGGGCGGCGATGTCCTTCGGGGTCATTCGTCCCGGTTCGACCGCGTCCACGGTCTCGGCGGGCCGCACGGACACCGGCGGCAACGCCAGCTCCCGGCGCAGCCCTTGGGTGGCGTCCAGCAGGGTGTCGAGCAGCAGCCGTACGCGCATGTCCTCGACGCTGCGTCCCTCGCGTGCCGCCCGGCGTGTGGCCTCCAGGGCGGCCTCGGCCTCCCCGAGCCGCGCCTTGAGCCGCCGGGTCTCGCTCTCGGCCGCGGAGACCTGGGTGTGCCCCTCGGAGCGCACGGTCTCGATCTCGCCCTGGATCTTGCGCAGGGCGGCCTCGCCGCGCTTGACGTCACTGAGGGCGGAGCGCAGTTTTCGGTGAAGCGATTCGGCTTCCTTCTTCGCCGCGTCCAGCTCGGTGCGCAGCCGCTCCGTCTCCTGCCGGGTGTGCTCGCGGGCGTGGGCGAGTTCCTCGCGCAGCCGCTCCAGCTCGGCGCGGCTCTCCTCGTCGGCGCGCTCGGCGTCGGCCCGCTGGGCCTCCTCGCCGGCCGCGGTGACCAGCTTGACCCAGCCGGTGGGCCGCAGAACATAGGCCGCGGCCGCCACGTCGAGCGGGTCCGCGGCCGCAGGCGCCGAGCCGGTGTCGAGAGCGCCGGAGAGCTCCGGCTGGGCCTCTCTGAACTTCTCCCCGATGCGCTGCCGGAACAGCGGATCGGTCTCCAGCGCCGCGGCCATCGCGTTGCCGGCGAACTTGGCCCGGCGGTTCGGGGCGAACCTGGCGTACTGCCGCAGCTGCGCGGGCAGTTCGCCGACGGTCAGCCCGCCGAAGCCGTCGGACACGATCTGTACGACCTTGCGCCGTACACCGTCGGGCAGCGGACGGTCGAGCACCTCAGCGGCGCCGTCGCCCGGCCCCCCGCCTTGTGTCTCCACCATCCGTCAACACCCCAATTGCCTGTGCGGGGCCGCGCTCCCGTCAGGAGTCGGCGCCCGGCCTGTCCACGAGTTCCACCTTGTCCACGGCGTTGCACCAGCGGCAGCGCACCGACTCGATCGTCTCACTGAGCACCTCGCGCTCCTCGACCTTCGGCGCACCGGCCAGATCGAGGTGGATGTACTCCACGACCTTGGACGAGCGCGTCACGTCGAAGCGCGTGAGGTTGCCGCAGAGGGTGCAGCGCCACCGCGTCGTGTCGGTCGGCAGGGGAACCGTCATCGTGACCGTGCTCTTTTCCTTCTAGGTCTTCTATTGTCAGTGACGCTTCGGGACTCCCCGGTGCGTGTGGCTCGTAACCCTACGGCCTGGCGGGTACTCACCGCCTGTCCGTCTCGGGCGGCGAGGCGGTCTGTGCGGCTGCGTCCCGTTACGTCATGCTCTGTGTTCATGATCGGCGACTGGAGCGTGGCGCATTTCGGGACGCGGTTCGGCAGGGCGGGCCGATCGGCCCGGCGGTCGCCGGCGCCGGTGACGTACGGGCTGATCGCCCTGTGCTCGCTGCTCTTCCTGATCGGCCCGGCCGCGGGGCTCAATCCGACGTACGGCTCCGGCGAGGGGCTGCTCGCCGCGCAGCGGGCCTATTTCCACCGCTGGGGCGTGGTCCCCGCGGAGCTGTTCAAGGGGACGCCCCGGGCCGCCCTCACTCCTGCCACGGCCCTCTTCGTGCACGGCAGCTGGGTGCACCTGCTCGGCAACATGCTCTTCCTCTACGTCTTCGGCGCGATGACCGAGGATCGGATGGGCCGCGTCCAGTTCACGCTCTTCTACCTCGGCTGCGGCTACCTGGCCCTGCTGGGCTACGCGGCCGCCAACGACGACTCCACCCAGTCCCTGGTCGGCGCGTCCGGGGCGATCTCGGCCGTCCTCGGCGCGTTCCTGTTCCTCTTCCCCGGGGCGCGCGTGACAAGCCTGCTCCCGTTCCTGCTCTTCCTGCCGCTGCGCTTCCCGGCCTGGGTGGTGCTGCCCTTCTGGGTGGCCCTGCAGTGGGTGGCGGCGGGGCGGGCGGACCAGGGGCCGGGGGTGGCGTACCTGGCGCACCTGGTGGGCTTCGGACTGGGCTTCGGCTTCGCGTGGGCCCGCTTCGGACGTCCTACTAGAGTGAAGCCCGTCCCAGCTCCGGCCCCCGAGGGAGAGAACCAACCGTGATCACCGCGATCGTCCTCATCAAGACCAGCGTGGACCGGATCCCCGAGATCGCGGAGCGGATCGCTTCGCTGGAGAGCGTCACCGAGGTGTTCTCGGTCACCGGTACGTACGACCTGATCGCCATGGTGCGGGTGAAGCAGCACGAGGATCTCGCCGAGGTCATCCCCGGCCGGATCAGCAAGATCCCCGGCGTCGAGGCGACGGACACCCATGTGGCGTTCCGTACGTACTCCCAGCACGACATCGAGGCCGCGTTCGCCATCGGCCTGGACAACTGAGCGGTGCCCCAGGATGAAGAGTTCTTCATCCTGGGCTCATCCTCACGACCGGGCGGCCGCGGCAGGCTCGGACGCATGGTCTTCTCGCATCGGATCGCGGCCCTGGCCGCCGTAGTGGCGATTCCGCTCGGCATCGCCGCGACCAGCTTCGCCCTCACCGACAGTCCGGAGTCTCCCAAGGTCCCGGCCAAGGTGGAGCTGGAGAGCGGCTCCCCCACGCCGACGCCCACCCGGCCCGCACCGACGCCGAGCGACGAGGTCGTGTCCCGGCCCCCCGTGACCGACAGCCCCGCGAGTGACGACGATGACGACGCCCCCGACCGGGAGACCGGAGACGACGACCGTGGCGAACCCGGGGACGACGGCTGAGCCTGTGCGCCGTCGTATCTCCGCCCGGGTCCGCATCCTGCTCTGGCTGCTGCTGGTGATGGCCGTGGGACTCGTGTCGGTGGCGACGACCACGCGCTCGATCCTGCTGCGGGACGTCGACCACCGGGTGAACGGGCTGCTCGCGCAGGAGGCCGGGGAGTTCGCCAACTTCGAGGAGCGGGGTGTCGACCCCGAGACCGGCCGTCCGTTCACGGATCCGTCGCGGCTGCTGCGGGAGTTCCTGGTACGGCAGTACGCCGACCCGGACGAGGAGCTGATCGGCCTGGTGGGCCGGCCGGGCCACACCCCGGCGCAGATCATCCAGCCGCGCGACATCCCCGTCGCCCTGCCCCTGCACAAGGACGCCGACGCCCGTCGCCGTATCTTCGACTCCGCCGACTCCACGGGCACGCTGCAGCGCGCGTCGGGCGAGATCCGCTGGGCGAAGGTGGCCGTCGCCCGGGCCGGCGGCGAGACGGAGGCCGCGTTCGTGGTCGCCTTCCACCCAGGGCGCGAACAGGCCGCCGTGAACGATGAGTTCCGGATCCTGCTGGCCATCTCCGGGGTCGCCCTGCTGATGATGACCGGCATCGGCTGGGCGGTCTCCGGGCGCATCCTCAAGCCCGTACGCCTGGTCCGCACAGCGGCGGCGCAGCTCACCGAGCAGGACCTCACCCGCCGCATCCCGGTGCACGGACGCGACGACATCGCCGCGCTGGCGGAGACCTTCAACGCCATGCTCGACCGGCTGGAGCGCGCCTTCGCCGCCCAGCGCCAGTTCGTCGACGACGCGGGCCACGAGCTGCGCACGCCGATCACGATCGTGCGCGGCCATCTGGAGCTGATGGGCGACGATCCGGCCGAGCGCGAGGAGACCATACGGCTGGTCACCGACGAGCTGGACCGGATGAGCCGCATCGTCGAGGACCTGCTGCTGCTCGCCAAGTCCGAGCGCCCCGACTTCGTCACCCCGGAGCCGGTCCAGCTGGCCGAGCTCACCGCCGACGTCTACGTCAAGGCCCGCACCCTCGGCGAGCGCGACTGGCAGCTCGCCGAGGTCGCTGACATCGAGGCCGAGCTGGACCCGCAGCGGATCACCCAGGCGATGGTCCAGCTCGCCCAGAACGCCGTGCAGCACACCGCGCCCGGGCAGACCGTCCGGATCGGCTCCCGCGCCGACGGGCCGGGTGTCGAGCTGTACGTCGCCGACTCCGGGTGCGGTGTCCAGCCGCAGGACGCCGAGGTGATCTTCGAACGGTTCCGGCGCGGCACGTCCCGCCGCGGCGCCCGGGGCTCCGGCGCGGGGCTCGGCCTGTCGATCGTCCGGGCGATCGCGGAGGCCCACGGCGGCCGGATCGGGCTGCGCGACACCGAGGGCGGCGGCGCCACCTTCGTACTGACCCTGGAAGAGGCCCGTGCATGAGCGTGAACGAAGAGGTGCGCCCGTGAACCGCATTCTGATCGTCGAGGACGAGGAACGCATCGCGTCCTTCGTCGAGAAGGGCCTGCGCGCAGGCGGCTTCACCACGACCGTCGTAGGCGACGGCGACGCGGCCTACGAGTACGCCCTCACCGGCGGCTTCGACCTGGTCGTCCTGGACATCGGCCTGCCCGGCCGGGACGGCTTCACCGTGCTGCGCGAGCTGCGCGAGGCACGGGTGACGGTCCCGGTGATCGTGCTGACCGCCCGGGACTCCGTACGGGACACGGTGGCCGGTCTGGAGGGCGGCGCCGACGACTGGATGACCAAGCCGTTCCGCTTCGAGGAGCTGCTCGCCCGGGTACGGCTCCGCCTGCGTACGGCGGCCCGGGCGCCCGAGGTGACGGTGCTGCGGTCCGGCTCGCTCACCCTGGACCTGCGCACCCGGCGGGCGCGGGCCGACGAGCGGACTGTGGACCTGACGGCCCGTGAGTTCGTGCTGCTGGAGCTGTTCCTGAGGCATCCGGGGCAGGTACTCTCCCGCGAGCAGATCCTGTCGCACGTGTGGGGCTACGACTTCGACCCCGGCTCCAACATCGTGGACGTGTATGTACGGGCACTGCGCAAGAAGCTCGGTGCCGAGCGGGTCGAGACGGTGCGCGGCGTGGGGTACCGCCTGTCCGCCTGAAGTCCCCTTCCGCCCGCGTGAAGTCTCCTTCATGTACGGCTCATCGAAGGCTCACCCCCCGGGTGAACCCTCGATGACGTGACCCTGAACCTCCGTCTGGGCGCGGCCCTCTGCGCGGCGCTCTCCCTGTGCGCACTGCTCGCGGTGCCCGGCAACTTCCCGGGCCTCGGCGCCGACGCCCGTCTCACCCTCGCCGTCTTCGCCCTGGCGACCTGCGCCTGGGTCGCCACTCCGGTCGACGACACCTACATCGCGCTGGGCGCCGGACTGGCCCTGACGGTGACCGGGGTGATCAGCAGCGACACCCTCTTCGGCACCCTCGGCGACTCCACGGTGTGGCTGCTGATCTGCGCCTTCGTGCTGGCGGCCGCGGTGACCCGGACCGGGCTCGCGGGGCGGGCGGCGGCGTTCCTGGTCGGCGGGGCGCGCACCGTACGCCAGCTCGTGCACCTGACCACGGCCGCCCTGGTCGTCACGGCGTTCGCGGTGCCGGCCACCTCGGGGCGGGCCGCCCTCGCGCTGCCGGTGTTCCTCGCGCTGGCCAAGGTCCTGGCCGACCGGAAACGGCTCGTCGTGATGCTGGCGCTGCTGTTCCCGACCGTGATCCTGCTGTCGGCGGTGGCGACCCTGATCGGGGCGGGCGCGCATCTGATCACCGTGTCGGTGCTGTGGCAGGCCACCGGCGACCGGATCGGCTTCACCGAGTGGCTGCTGCTCGGCCTGCCGCTGGCCGTGGCGTCGTCCCACCTGGCCGCCGAGGCCGTCCTGCTGACGGCCACCCGGCGCGCTGACCGCAAGGGCCCGGTGCACATCACCGCCGAGCAGATCCAGGAGCACAGCGACCATCCGGTCACCGGCCCCTGGTCGCAGGCCGAGAAGCGCTGCGCGCTGCTGCTCGGCACGGTCGTCGTGCTGTGGTGCAGCGAGCCGCTGCACCGGGTGCCGCCCGCTGTGGTGGCGCTGATCGGCGCGGTGGTGGCGGCCTCCCCGGCCCTCGGCACAGTGCACCTGAAGGACGCGCTGAAGACGGTCCCCTGGTCGCTGCTGCTGTTCATGGCCGCAACGATGGCGATGGGCGTCGCACTCGCCGACTCGGGAGCGGCGAAATGGCTGGTCGACGGGCTCCCCGCGGGCGTCAGCCCGCTGCTGTTCCTGGCCGTGGTGATCGTGATCAGCACAGCGGCCCACCTGATTCTGCAGTCCCGCTCGGCCCGCTCGTCGGTCCTGGTCCCGCTGGTGGTCGCGGCTGCCGTCGGCGCCGGCGTCAACCCGGTCGCCGCCGCACTGGCGTCCACCGCGGCGGCCGGCTTCTGCCACACCCTCCCGGCCTCCGCCAAGCCGGTCACCCTCTTCTCCGACCTCCCCGGAACGCCCACCTACACCCCGCGCGACCTGCTCCGCCTGTCCGCCGTCCTGGCCCCGCTGACCGCCGCCCTCGTCCTGCTGTTCGCCGTCGCGGTGTGGCCGCTGCTCGGCGTACCCATGACCCGCTGACCGATCACAGCACCGTGCCCCTTGGGGCATTGCCGCAGCGCAGCGACTTCACCCGACCTACCCAGGAGATCTGATGCTGACCCGAGTCGTCGTAGCCCCCAGCGGCTTCAAGGAGTCCCTGTCCGCCCAGGCCGCCGCCGACGCCATCGCGGACGGCGTCCGCCGGGTACTCCCGGACGCCGTGCTCGACCTGATCCCCCTGGTGGACGGCGGCGAGGGCACCGCAGCGGCCCTCGCCGCCGCGACCGGCGGACGCCTCGTCGCGCTGCCCGCCACGGGCCCGGTCGGCGAACGGATCGGCACGCACTTCGCCCTGCTGGGCTCCCAGGACACGGCGGTCGTGGAGATGGCCGCGGTGGCCGGGCTGTCCCTCGTCCCCCGCTCCCTGCGCGACCCGGGTGCGACGACGACGTACGGCGTCGGCGAACTCATCGGCGCCGCGCTCGACACGGGCGTACGGCGCATCCTGATCGGCTGCGGCGATTCGGGTACGTCCGACGGGGGCGCCGGCGCGCTCCAGGCCCTCGGCGCCCGACTGCTGGACGTCGACGGCTTTGAACTCCCGCACGGCGGAGGCGAGTTGACGCGCCTCGCCCGGATCGACCCGTCCGGCCTGGACCCGAGGCTGCGGGACGTGGAGCTGCTCGTCGCCTGCAATCCGTACAACGTGCTGTGCGGCGAGCGCGGCGTGGCCCGTGTCTTCGGCCCGCAGAAGGGGGCGACGCCCGCTCAGGTCGAGCACCTGTCGGCGGGCCTGGAGAACTGGGCCGACGTCCTCACCCGCGATCTCGCCGTCACCCGCACCGACCTGCGCCACGGCGACGGCACGGGTGCCTCCGGCGGTCTGGGCGCGGGCCTCGCCGCCCTGGGCGCCCGGCTCCTCCCCCGCTTCGACGTGCTGCTGGACCACCTCGACCTGGACGCCCGCCTCGCCCGCGCCGACCTGGTCGTCACCGCCGAGGGCGCCCTGGACCACCAGACGCCCAGGGGCAAGGTCCCGGCCGAGGTGGCCCGCCGGGCCAAGCTGTACGGCCGCCCGGTGCTCGTGCTGGCGGGCACGCTCGGCGAGGGCGCGCACGAGGTGCCGGGCGTGGACGCGTTCAGCGGGATCCTGCCGGCGCCGATGGCCCTGGCGGAGGCCCTGGTGCGGGCCTCCGAACTCCTCACGGACGCGACCGAGCGCGCCCTGCGGATGATCCTGCTGGGCGCCCGGCTACCGGCTCACGCGGAGGTGTCCGGGACGCAACGACCGTCCTCCGTGCGGTAGTTCCACTGCGCGCCGACCTGGACGAGCTCCTTCACGGCGCCCACGAACCGCTCGACGTGCTCGTCCGGCGTACCGGCCCCGAAGCTCACCCGGATGGCGTTGAGGGACTTCTCGCCGGGAGCGGCCTCAGGGGCGCCGCACTCGCCCTGCGTCTGCGGGTCGCTGCCCAGCAGGGTCCGGACGAGGGGGTGGGCGCAGAACAGCCCGTCCCGCACCCCGATGCCGTACTCGGCGGAGAGCGCGGCGGCGAAGTGGGAGCTGTTCCAGCCCTCGACGACGAAGGAGATGACACCGACGCGCGGGGCGTCGTCACCGAAGAGGGAGAGGATCCGCACCTCGGGAACCTCGGCGAGCCCCGCCCGCACCTTCTCGATCAGGTACTCCTCACGGGCGACCAGGTTGTCGAACCCGGCCTCGGTGAGCGCCTTGCAGGCCGAGGCGATGGAGTAGGCGCCGATGACGTTGGGCGACCCGGCCTCGTGCCGTGCGGCGCTCTCGTGCCACTCGACGTCCACTCCCCCGTCCTCCCGCCGGCTGACCTTGCGGCTGGCACCGCCGCCCGCGAGGTACGGCTCCGCCTCGCGCAGCCAGTCGGCGCGCCCGGCCAGGACGCCCGAGCCGAAGGGGGCGTACAGCTTGTGCCCGGAGAAGGCGACCCAGTCGACGTCGAGGTCGCGCACGGAGACCGGGTGGTGGGGGGCCAGCTGGGCGGCGTCGAGGACGATCCGGGCGCCGTGCGCGTGGGCGGCGGCGGCCAGCTCGCGGACCGGCCACAGCTCGCCGGTGACGTTCGAGGCGCCGGTGACGCAGACCAGGGCCGGGCCGTAGGGGTCGCGGTCGGCGAGGGCACGCTCCAGGGTCTCGACGGCCTGGCGGGGGGTGCGGGGCGCGTTGAGGTAGGTGACGCGGGCGTCCCGCCAGGGCAGCAGCGAGGCGTGGTGCTCGGTCTCGAAGACGAAGACCTGGCAGTCGGCCGGGAGGGCGGCGGCGAGCAGGTTGAGCGAGTCGGTGGTGGACCGGGTGAAGACGATCTGGTCGCCGTCCCGGCAGTCGAGGAACTCGGCGACCGTCCGGCGGGCGTTCTCGAAGAGGTCGGTGGAGAGCTGGGAAAGGTAACCGGCGCCGCGGTGGACGCTGCCGTAGTACGGCGCGTAGGCGGCGACGTCGTCCCAGACGCGCTGCAGGGCCGGGGCGCTGGCGGCGTAGTCGAGCGCGGCGTAGGTGACCTCGCCGCCGGTGACGAGCGGCACGGTGACATCTCGACCCAGAACGGGCAGCGGGGCGCAAATGGTCCGGGCGGCGGCAGCGGTGGAGACAGACATGGGGGAACTCCCGTGAGAGACATGCCGATTGAAGGCATGCAGGAAAAGAGAAAAGGGTGCGCGGAGGCGGGGCTCAGCAGCCCTATCGCATTCGCTTGCTCACGGAAGACTCCCTCGAACGACCAGGACCCCTGGTTTCGAGAGGGGCCCGCGCTTGCCGTAGACCTCGCTGCCTACGGCCTGGTCTTCACCCGGGGCACCCCGCCACGGACGGAGGGTTGCCGGACAGTCGGCCGGGGCCTCATGACTGTCACTCATGACCTGGTCCAATATCCTGCCACACGATCTTCAGCACGCAAGGCGCAGTCCAGATTCCGGACTGCGCCTTGCGTCACATCATGTGGACCTCAGGCGTTGCTGGCCGCCACCCAACGCTCCAGCGTCCGCTTCGCCGTCCCCGAGTCGATCGACTCCGCCGCCCTCGCCATGCCGAGCCGGATCTGCTCGGTGAGCGGAGCGCCCGTCGGCTCCAACGCCACCAGCGCCGCAGCCGAGTTGAGCAGTACGGCGTCCCGTACAGGCCCCGTCTCGCCCTCCAGCAGCCGTCGCGCGACCTCGGCGTTGTACGAGGCGTCCGCGCCCCTCAGGGCCTCCACCGGCACGAGGTCGATGCCGACGTCGCGCGGGTCGAAGCCCTCCTCGGTCACCTTGCCGTCCCGGACGACCCACACACGCGAAGTGGCCGTCGTCGTCAGCTCGTCGAGACCGTCGTCGCCGCGGAACACCAGCGCGGACGAGCCGCGCTCGGCCAGTACGCCGGCGATGAGGCCCGCCATCCGGGTGTCGAAGCAGCCGACGGCCGAGGAGGTGACGCGGGCGGGGTTGGTCAGCGGGCCGAGGAGGTTGAACGAGGTCGGAATCCCCAGGTCCCGCCGTACGCCACCGACGAACCGCATCGAGGGGTGGAACTTGGCCGCGAAGCAGAAGGTGATACCGGCCTCGTCCACGACCCGCGCCACGCCCTCCGGCGACAGGTCGAGGTTGATGCCGAGCTTCTCCAGCACGTCGGACGAGCCGCTCGCCGAGGACGACGCCCGGTTGCCGTGCTTGACGACCTTCGCCCCGGCGCCCGCGATCACGATGGCGGACATCGTGGAGATGTTGACCGTCTTGGCCCGGTCACCACCGGTGCCGACGATGTCGACGGCCGGTCCGGGAATGTCCAGCGGCTGGGCGTGGGCGTACATCGCCTCGACGAGACCGTTGATCTCCTCGACCGTCTCGCCCTTGGCCCGCAGCGCCACCATGAAGCCGGCGATCTGGGCGTCCGAGGCCTCGCCGCTCATGAAGCGGTCCATCGCCCATGCCGTGTCGGCGGCGCTCAGGTCCCGTCCGCCGAGCAGGGCACTCAGCACCTCGGGCCAGGAGCGGGCCGCCGCGGTGTCGCCTCCAGCGGGGGTCACAGCGCTCATAAGCCGCTCCAGGGTCAGGCGTCCCGCACTGCGGGACGAGAGTCTCAACAGGTCCACCCTATCCAGCCCCGGGACCCGGAGAAGGGCCCCGTCCGAAGACCGGACGGAGCCCTCACCCCGGCACGGCCGAGGGCCCCACCCGTTCAACCGGATGGGGCCCTCAGCCGTGGCGTGGCGAAACGCAGCGATCAGTGGTGGCCGTGGCCGCTCGTGATCTCCTTGTACTCCTCGACCGTCGGCTTGGGGATCTGGCCGTCCTCGCCGAAGTACGACTCGCTGAGCTTGGCGCGCAGCTTCTCGGAGCCCTTCACCTTGCGCTCGACGCCGTTCTCGTCGACCGTCGGGCCGATCTCCAGCGGCTGGTACTGCTCGTGCGCGGTGAGGGTGTGCAGCGCGTCCTGGCTGAGCGGCTCGTGCACCTCGATGAACTCACCGTGCGGCAGGCGCTTGATGATGCCCGACTCGCGGCCGTGCAGCACCTTGTCCTTGTCCCGGCGCTGCAGGCCCAGGCAGATCCGCTTGGTGACGATGAACGCGATGACCGGTCCGGCGAAGAACCCGATCCGGACGAACCAGGTGACCGCGTTGATCGACAGGTGGAAGTGGGTGGCCCACAGGTCGTTGCCACCGCCGACCAGGCCGATCATGTACACCGTGATCCAGGCGACACCGAACGCGGTACGCGTCGGGGCGTTGCGCGGGCGGTCCAGGATGTGGTGCTCGCGCTTGTCGCCGGTGACCCAGGACTCGATGAACGGGTAGACCGCGATCGCGCCCAGCACCAGACCGAAGAGAACCAGCGGGATGAACACGCCCAGGACGAGCGTGTGACCCCAGAAGTTGACTTCCCAGCCCGGCATGTAGCGGACCAGACCCTCGGCGAAGCCCATGTACCAGTCGGGCTGGGCGCCCGTGGACACCATGTCCGGACGGTAGGGACCCATGGCCCAGATCGGGTTGATCTGCGCGACCGCCGCGATGACCGCGATGACACCGAAGACCAGGAAGAAGAAGCCTCCGGCCTTGGCCATGTAGACCGGCAGCAGCGGCATGCCGACGACGTTCTTGTTGTTCTTTCCGGGGCCCGAGAACTGCGTGTGCTTGTGGTAGAAGACCAGGATCAGATGGCCGACCACCAGACCGAGCATGATGCCCGGCAGCAGCAGGATGTGGATCGAGTAGAAGCGGGCAACGAAGTCGACGCCCGGGAACTCGCCGCCGAAGAGGAAGAACGAGATGTACGTGCCGACGATCGGCATGGACAGGATCGCGCCCTCGGTGAAGCGCACACCGGTGCCGGAGAGCAGGTCGTCCGGGAGCGAGTAGCCGGTGAAACCGGTGAACATGCCCAGGACGAACAGCAGGAAGCCGAACAGCCAGTTGATCTCTCGCGGCTTGCGGAACGCGCCCGTGAAGAACACGCGCATCATGTGCACGAACATGCCGGCGAGGAAGATCAGCGCCGCCCAGTGGTGGATCTGCCGGATGAGCAGACCACCGCGGACGTCGAAGGAGATGTGCAGCGTCGAGCTGAACGCCTCCGACATGAGCTGACCCTGCAGCGGGACGTAGCTGCCGTGGTACTCCACCTCGTTCATCGACGGGTGGAAGAACAGCGTCAGATACACACCCGTGAGGATGATGATGATGAAGCTGTAGAGGCAGACCTCACCCAACATGAACGACCAGTGGTCGGGGAAGATCTTGCGCATGTTGGCCTTGGCCAGGGAGTAGATCCCCAGCCGGCCGTCGGCCCAGTCGGCGACGCGCTCGCCGGCCGGTGCCTTCCCGCGTGCGCGGGACTCGGTGGTCTCTGTAGTGCTCATCCGCGCTCCCAGAATGCAGGACCGACGGGCTCTTCGAAGTCGCCGAGCGCCTCGAGGTAGCCCTCGTCGTTCACGCCGATGCGCAGCTGCGGCAGGGCGTGGCCGGCGGGGCCGAAGATCACTCGGGCACCGTCGGAGAGGTCGAAGGTGGACTGGTGGCAGGGGCAGAGCACGTGGTGCGTCTGCTGCTCGTACAGGGAGATCGGGCAACCGACGTGGGTGCAGATCTTCGAGTACGCGACGATCCCCTGGTAGGACCAGTCGAGCTCCTGCTTGTCCTTGATGTCGTCGGGCTGGAGCCGGACGATCATCAGGGCGGCCTTGGCGATCTCGTTCTGGAAGTCGTGGTCGTGCTCCTCCAGGCCCTCCGGCTTGGCGAAGGTGAGGGAGCCGACCGCGACGTCCGAGGGACGCAGCGGCTCGTTGGTGTTCATGTTGACGAGCAGCTTGCCCTTGGACCACAGAGTGTGGCGGAGCTTGGTGCCGGGCAGCGGACCGAGGTCACGCAGCAGGACGACACCGGAGAGCGGGAACAGGGCCAGCGCGCCGAACATGGTGTTGCGGATCAGCTTGCGGCGACCCAGCGCGGACTCCTTGGCGCCCTGCTTGAAGTCGGCCATGACCTTGGCCTTGACCTCGGGCTCAGCCGCGATCGCGTGCCGGTCGTCCGCGACTTCCTCGTCGGACATCAGAGTGCGGGCCCAGTGGACCGCGCCCGCGCCGATGCAGAACAGCGCCGCACCGAGGGTCAGCCCCAGCGCGAAGTTCAGCGCGTTGAGGTGCCCGATCGGGAAGACGAAGATCGACTTGTCGTGCGGGATCGTGACGTAC
Source organism: Streptomyces sp. cf386 (assembly GCF_900103585.1). Classification (GTDB taxonomy): domain Bacteria; phylum Actinomycetota; class Actinomycetes; order Streptomycetales; family Streptomycetaceae; genus Streptomyces. The sequence continues at coordinate 5,577 of NZ_FNHV01000007.1, read as the reverse complement.
GAGGCGATGAAGCCGACGGTGGCCAGCATCGACACCGTGAACAGCAGGGCGACCGTGCGCTCGGACCGCTTGGCGGCCCGCTCGTCGATGTCCTGGATCCGGTGCTCGTGGGGCGGCAGGCCGGGGTCGGCGAAGGGGTTCTTCTCGTCCGCTACCGCGACGCTGGCGTCCCGCTCAGCGGGCAGGTTCTCTTCTGGAATGTCTTGGCTACTCATGACTTCCTGGCCTTTGCGGTCCGAGCGGCGACCCAGACGGCGACAGCGATCAGTGCGCCGAGACCGAAGATCCAGGAGAAGAGGCCCTCGGTGACCGGCCCGAGGCCGCCCAGCTCCAGACCACCCGGATTCACCGTCTCATCGCTGTTGACCGCGTGCAGGTACGCGATGATGTCCTTCTTGTTCTGCTCCGACAGGGTGGTGTCGGGGAACGAAGGCATGTTCTGCGGGCCGGTCTGCATGGCCTCGTAGATGTGCTTCGGGTCGACGCCCTCAAGGCTCGGCGCGTACTTGCCCTTGGTCAGCGCGCCGCCCTTGCCGGTGAAGTTGTGGCACTGGGCGCAGTTGTTGCGGAAGAGCTCGCCGCCCTTGGCGATGTCCGCGCCCTCGGGGCCGTACTGCTCCTCGGACGGGACGTTCGGGCCGGCGCCCAGCGAGGCGATGTACGCCGCGAGCTGGTCGATCTCGGCCTGGGAGTAGATGTTCTTCTTGGCGGGGACCTGGGCGCCCTGGGAGGTGGCGGCAGGCATACGTCCCGTCGAGACCTGGAAGTCTACGGCGGCGGCGCCGACGCCCACCAGGCTAGGACCGTCGGAGGTGCCCTGACCGCCGGTTCCGTGGCAGCTGGCGCAGCCGACGGCGTAGAGCTTCTTGCCCTCTTCGATGGTGAGGGACTGGGCGGTTTCCTCGGCCTGCGCCTTGTCCGCGGGCGCGAACACGGCGTACAGCCCCCCCGTGCACGCCAGCGCGAGGAGTAGGACGACGACCGCCGCCAGCGGATGGCGTCGTCGTGCGGAGAGCTTTTTCACGGATTACCCCGGTGTCAGGATCTTCTGCGTCGATGCTTCTGGAAAGTGCGTTGTGGAACGCGCGCGGGATCGAGCCCGACTACTTGATCATGTAGATCGTGGCGAAGAGGCCGATCCAGACGACATCGACGAAGTGCCAGTAGTAGGACACGACGATCGCGGCGGTCGCCTGCTCGTGCGTGAACCTCTTGGCCATGTACGTGCGGCCGAGGACCAGCAGGAAGGCGATGAGACCGCCCGTCACGTGCAGGCCGTGGAAGCCGGTGGTCAGGTAGAAGACCGAGCCGTACGGGTCGGACGAGAGCGAGAGGCCCTCGTGCTTGACCAGCTCGGTGTACTCGTACACCTGACCGCCGATGAAGATCGCACCCATGATGAAGGTGACGATGAACCAGCCCCGGAGCTTCTTGACGTCACCGCGCTCGGCGGCGAAGACGCCGAGCTGGCAGGTGAGCGAGGAGAGCACCAGGATCGTGGTGTTCGTCGCCGAGAACGGGAAGTTCAGGGCCGCGGCCTTCTCATGCCAGAAATCGGGCCCCGTCACCGATCGAAGGGTGAAGTACATCGCGAAGAGGGCCGCGAAGAACATCAGCTCGGAACTCAACCAGATGATGGTTCCGACGCTGGTGAGGTTCGGTCGATTGACCGACGGGTGCGCGTGACCCTTGTCTACTGTCGTTGCTGTCGCCACGACCGACATTATGTCGGTCGCTTATCCCGCCCTCACTCCGGGGGGTGCCGTTCGGAGTGTCTTGGGTGTTCGTACCGGTGTTGACGTGGTGTTCAAGGGAGTAGCATCCGGCCCAACGGGCCTGTCCTTACGACGCTGACGTCACGGAGGAACAATGCAGCCGACCGCCACGGTGCTGGTCTACAGCGACGACTCCAACACCCGGGAGCAGGTGCGGGTTGCCTCCGGCCGGCGACCGGCTCCCGACGTGCCCTTGGTCAGGTTCGTGGAGTGCGCTACGCCCGCCGCCGTCATCAAGGCGCTGGACAAGGGCGGGATCGACGTCTGTGTCCTGGATGGCGAGGCGGTGCCCATGGGGGGCATGGGGGTCTGTCGGCAGATCAAGGACGAGGTGTTCAACTGCCCGCCGGTGCTGTTGCTCATCGGGCGGCCGCAGGATGCGTGGCTGGCCACGTGGAGTCGGGCCGAGGCGGCGGTGACGTTGCCTGTGGAGCCGGTGGAGTTCGCGGGGGCGCTGGCTTCCCTGTTGCGGACGAAGCGGCTTCAGAGCGCCTGAGAACTCGGGTTCTGAGGGTTGTGGGGCGACTGCGGGTCCGGCTGGGGCTGGTCGCGCAGTTCCCCGCGCTCCTGAGGGCGTTGCCCCGCTGCCCTCTCAAATGCTCTGGGGCCTCAGTCTCGCCCGTTCCGACGGGCTCGGGCCCTCCGGGATGCCGGCCACCAGGGCGCTGCCGTTGCGCCAGTTGCTCCACGGCAGGTTCCAGTCGCCGAAGCCGTTGCCGAATGGCTCCATGGTGTTGCCGCCCGAGTTGATGACCTTGACGATGTCGCCCTCGCGGACGTTGTCGAAGAACCATGAGGCGTTGGCGGTGCTCATGCCCGTGCAGCCGTGGCTGACGTTGGCGTAACCCTGGGAGCCGACCGACCAGGGGGCCGCGTGGACGTACTCGCCGCTCCAGGTCACGCGGGTGGCGTAGTAGACGGGTAGGTCGTACGACTCCGAGGAGCCCTCCGCTATCCCTATGCTCGTGCCGCGCATGCGTACGAAGTACTCCTTGGCCAGTACGACCTTGACGCCGTTGCGGGTCGCGAAGCCCGGCTTGCCGGTGGTGACGGGCATCGACCTGACGGCCTCGCCGTTCCGGTAGAGCGTCAGCTGGTGCGATGCGGCGTCCGTGACGGCTATGACCTGGTCGCCGATGGTTATTCGCAGGGGCTTGACCTTGCCGCCCCATATTCGGTCGCCGATCTTGACGCCTTCGAGGTTGCTGCGGGCCTGGATCGTGGCGCCGGTGGGCCAGTACTCCTTGGGGCGGTAGTGGAGTTCCTTGTCGTCCACCCAGTGCCAGGTGCCCTCCACGGCGGGCGTGGAGTCGACCTTCAGGGCCCGCTCGACTATGGCGCGCTGCTTCTTGTCCTTGACGGGCTGGTTCAGTGCGGCCGTGATGGGCTGCCCCACGCCGTAGGTGCCCGCCTTCGGGCCGAACTCCACCATCAGATGCTTCTGGGTGGTCGGCCGGCTGGTGTCGAAGGTGAGGACCTTGCGGCCGGGGGCGCCGTCCTCGTCCTCGGTGCTCACCCGCACCGTGTAGCGGGCGTTGGCGGCCAGCGGAGAGGTGCTGTGCCAGCGAGTGCCGTCGGCAGAGAGTTCGCCCGCTACGTAGCGTCCTGCGGCGTCCCTGGCGGTGACGTCCGTGATACGGCCGTCGGAGTCCTCTGCGGTGACTTCCAGGGGCTTGTCGGGGTCGGCCTTCTTGCCGTCGCCCGAGGGGCCGTTGAAGGCGATCTGGTCGGCCGCATCGTAGGGCTCGGCGGCCAGCGGGTTGCCGTCACTGCTGCAGGCGGCGGCACTCGCACCGAGTGCTATCAGCAGGAGCGTGCAGCCTATGACGGTCTTCTCGCGCTGTGCTCTGTTGCTCATGGCTTCACGCTAGGAAGCGGCGTCAGTGGCGGCGCGCCGGGTGACACGTACGGGTGATTTCGATTGCTGCAAAAGCGGGAGCCCGGACGCTCCTGACGGAGTGTCCGGGCTCCCGATGAGCTCGGTTCGTGCTACTGGGTGCGGTTCTCACCGCGGTAGTACTCGAAGACCCAGCCCCAGAGGCCGATCATGATCAGCGGCGCCGAGAAGTACAACAGCCACCAGCCGATGGCGATCGCCAGGAAGGCGAAGGCGCCACCGATCGCGAGGGAGAGCGGCTGCCAGCTGTGCGGGCTGAAGAACCCGACCTCGCCGGCGTCGTCCGCGACGTCCGCTTCCTTGTTGTCCTGCGCACCCGTGTCGACCCGCCGGGCGGTGAAGCCCAGGTAGAAGCCGATCATGATGGACAGACCGAAGGCCAGGAAGAGGGCCGTCGTGCCGGCCGGCTCCTTCGACCACACGCCATAGACGACCGCCATGGCGAGGATGAAGACGCTCAGCCAGATGAACATCTTGCCCTGAACCTTCACTTGCCGGCCTCCTTGCCACCAGCCAGAGCCTTGTCACCGTGAGGTGCGTTCTCGAGCTGGTCGAGGGCGGCGATCTCAGGGTGGTGCAGGTCGAACGCCGGGGATTCGGAACGGATCCGCGGCAGGGTGAGGAAGTTGTGGCGCGGCGGCGGGCAGGACGTGGCCCACTCCAGCGAGCGGCCGTAGCCCCACGGGTCGTCGACGCCGACCGGCTTGCCGTACTTGGCCGTCTTCCACACGTTGTAGAAGAAGGGCAGCAGCGACGCGCCGAGCACGAACGAGCTGATCGTCGAGATCGTGTTCAGGGCGGTGAAACCGTCGGCCGCGAGGTAGTCGGCGTAACGACGCGGCATGCCCTCGGCGCCCAGCCAGTGCTGGACGAGGAAGGTGCCGTGGAAGCCGACGAACAGCGTCCAGAAGGTCATCTTGCCGAGGCGCTCGTCGAGCATCTTGCCGGTCATCTTCGGCCACCAGAAGTGGAAGCCGGAGAACATCGCGAAGACGACGGTGCCGAAGACGACGTAGTGGAAGTGCGCCACCACGAAGTACGAGTCGGAGACGTGGAAGTCCATCGGCGGCGAGGCCAGGATGACACCCGTCAGACCACCGAAGGTGAAGGTGATCAGGAAGCCGGTCGCCCAGAGCATCGGTGTCTCGAAGGACAACGAGCCCTTCCACATGGTGCCGATCCAGTTGAAGAACTTCACGCCTGTCGGTACGGCGATGAGGAACGTCATGAAGGCGAAGAACGGCAACAGCACACCGCCGGTGACGTACATGTGGTGCGCCCACACCGTCACGGACAGACCCGCGATCGCGATGGTCGCCGCGACCAGACCCATGTAGCCGAACATCGGCTTACGGGAGAAGACCGGGATGACCTCGGAAATGATGCCGAAGAACGGCAGCGCGATGATGTACACCTCTGGATGCCCGAAGAACCAGAAGAGGTGTTGCCAGAGCAAGGCTCCGCCGTTGGCCGCGTCGAAGATGTGCGCTCCGAACTTGCGATCCGCCTCCAGCGCGAACAGCGCGGCCGCGAGGACGGGGAAGGCGAGCAGGACCAGGACCGCGGTGAGCAGCACGTTCCACACGAAGATCGGCATGCGGAACATGGTCATGCCGGGGGCGCGCATGCAGATGATCGTGGTGATGAAGTTGACCGCGCCGAGGATGGTGCCGAAGCCGGAGAAGGCCAGACCCATGATCCACATGTCGGCGCCGATGCCCGGCGAGCGGACCGCGTCCGACAGCGGGGAGTAGGCGAACCAGCCGAAGTCGGCCGCACCTTGCGGGGTGAGGAAGCCACCGACCGCGATGAGCGAGCCGAACAGGTACAGCCAGTAGGCGAACATGTTCAGCCGCGGGAACGCCACGTCCGGCGCGCCGATCTGCAGCGGCATGATCCAGTTCG
>NZ_FNHV01000009.1:154051-424316 GCF_900103585.1 Streptomyces sp. cf386 | reverse complement strand
CGGGGTGAGGAAGCCACCGACCGCGATGAGCGAGCCGAACAGGTACAGCCAGTAGGCGAACATGTTCAGCCGCGGGAACGCCACGTCCGGCGCGCCGATCTGCAGCGGCATGATCCAGTTCGTGAAGCCGGCGAACAGCGGCGTCGCGAACATCAGCAGCATGATCGTGCCGTGCATCGTGAACGCCTGGTTGAACTGCTCGTTCGACATGATCTGCAGACCGGGCCGGGCGAGCTCGGCGCGCATGAGCAGCGCCATCACGCCGCCGATCACGAAGAACGCGAACGACGTGACGAGGTACAGCGTTCCGATCGTCTTGTGGTCGGTGGTGGTGAGCCACTTGACCACGACGTTGCCGGGTTGCCTGCGCCTGACCGGCAGCTCGTTCTCGTACGAGTCCTCAGCTGCGGCGGCACCCTGGGGTTCGTTGAGGATGCTCACAGGTTTGTCGTCTCCCGGTTCTTCTCGTGGCTCGTCTGCGCGATGCCGGCGGGAACGTAACCGGTCTGCCCCTTCTTGGCGAGGTCCTTGAGGTGCTGCTCGTAGCGCTCGGGGGAGACGACCTTCACGTTGAACAGCATCCGGGAGTGGTCGACGCCGCAGAGCTCGGCGCACTTGCCCAGGAAGGTGCCCTCCTTGTTGGGGGTCACCTCGAAGGCGTTGGTGTGGCCCGGGATGACGTCCTGCTTCATCAGGAACGGCACCACCCAGAAGGAGTGGATGACGTCACGCGAGGTGAGGACGAAGCGGACCGTCTTGCCCTTGGGCAGCCACAGCGTGGGGCCCGGGTTGCCCGTCTGCGGGTTCCGGGTGCCCGGCGTGCCGACGTCGTAGACACCGCCGGCGTTCGCCGGGAAGTCCTCCTTGAACCGGTCCGGAATGGCGGCCAGGTTCTTGTCGGTCTTCGCGTTGCCCGTGGAACCCTCGACAGGCTCGACGTAGTTGAAGCCCCAGCTCCACTGGAAGCCCACGACGTTGATGGTGACGTCGGGCTTGTCCTTGAGGCTGAGGAGCTTCGTTTCGTCGCGGGCCGTGAAGTAGAAGAGCACCGAGACGATGATGAGCGGGACCACGGTGTACAGCGCCTCGATGGGCATGTTGTACCGGGTCTGCGGAGGGACCTCGACCTTGGTGCGGCTACGCCGGTGGAAGATGGTGCTCCACAGGATCAGGCCCCACACCAGCACGCCGGTAGCGAGCGCGGCAGCCCAGGAGCCCTGCCACAGGGAGAGGATCCGCGGAGCCTCTTCTGTGGTCGGGGTGGGCATACCAAGGCGGGGGAAGTCTTCCCAGTTGTACGAGCAACCGGTGGCTGTCGCCAGGACCAGGCCCGCGGTCATTGCCTGCAGCAGCTTCCGCCGCATCGGGCGCCGCGGCGAGCGGTCGGAGCCGTTGGGACTCACGTAGCGCCTTCCCGAGAGTCTCGCCCGCGCGGTATGGCTGCGGCCTGGCCTTCTCGCTGGTCGGTCGCCGCCCTGCGACGGGCAGGGGTTTGGATGTTTATGCGGACCAAACCCTAGCCGACGCTCTCCGAGGGTTCGCGGGGAGGGGTGCCTATGGGGTGGGGTGGTTCGCTGGTTTGGCGGGTGCGGGCTGTTTGTGGCTGGTCGCGCCCCGCGGCGGAGCCGCAAATGTCACAGCCCCGCGCCCCTTTGCGGCGTTGCAGTGAAGGGGCGTTTAGCGTTGCTGTGTGGGCTACTTTGACGCTGCTTCCAGTGCTCCTCTTCATCCTGTTGCTCGGCAGGCTCTGCAAGCCTCCCTTGATGAGGGGTGGGCCGATCCGGCACGCCTGTATCGGGAAGGGAGGCGGGCGCGGTTGTTGCTGGATGCGGCTCGGGAGGCGGCCGCTGACGCAGTGGGGTGTCGGCCGGACGAGCTGGTGTTCACGCCGTCCGGTACTCGGGCCGTCCATTCGGGTGTCGCCGGGGTGTTGGCGGGGCGGCGGCGCGTCGGACGCCACCTGATCGTGTCTGCGGTCGAACACTCCTCTGTGCTCCATGCGGCTGACGCGCACGAGGGTGCCGGGGGGACGGTCACTCAGGTGGCGGTGGACCGGGCGGGGGCGGTGGGTGTTCAGGCTTACGCGGAGGCCTTCCGGCCGGACAGCGCGCTCGCCTGTCTGCAGTCGGCCAACCACGAGGTGGGGACCGAGCAGCCGGTGGCGGAGGTGGCCGCGGTGTGCCAGGAGGCGGGGGTGCCCTTGCTGGTGGACGCGGCGCAGTCGTTGGGTTGGGGACGTGTCGAGGGCGCCTGGTCGGTGTTGGCCGGGAGCGCGCATAAATGGGGCGGTCCGTCGGGGGTCGGGCTGCTCGTCGTACGCAAAGGCGTGCGGTTCGCGGCGCAAGGGCCTGCTGACGAGCGGGAGTCGGGGCGGGCGGCCGGGTTCGAGAACATCCCGGCGATCGTCGCCGCGGCGGCCTCGCTGCGGGCCGTACAGGCGGAGGCGGCCCAAGAGGCGGTACGGCTGCGGGAGCTGACGGAGCGGATCCGGGCGCGGGTGCCGGAGCTGGTGCCGGATGTGGAGGTGGTCGGCGATCCGGTGCGACGGCTACCCGGCATCGTCACCTTCTCCTGTCTCTATGTCGACGGAGAGGCCCTGCTGCACGAACTGGACCGTGCCGGGTTCTCGGTCTCCTCCGGTTCGTCCTGCACGAGCAGCACGCTGACGCCCAGCCATGTACTGAAGGCGATGGGTGTGCTGAGCGAGGGGAACGTGCGGGTGTCCCTGCCGTTCGGGACGGCGGCGGAGGATGTCGAGCGGTTCCTGGAGGTGCTGCCCGGGGCGGTGACCGCGGTGCGGGAGAAGCTGGGGGCTCCGGTCGCCGAGACGGTCGTACGGGACGACGTCCTGGTCGTGGACTCCCTCGGCAAGCGCTGCCCGATCCCGGTCATCGAGCTGGCGAAGGTCATCGGGGATGTGCCGGTGGGCGGGCTGGTGCGGGTCCTGTCGGACGACGAGGCGGCCCGGCTGGACATCCCGGCGTGGTGCGAGATGCGGGGGCAGGAGTACGTGGGCGAGGAGCCGGCGGAGCGAGGGACGGCGTACATGGTGCGCCGGGTGAGCTGACCCACCTCAGGGGCGCGGGGAACTGTGCGACCAGCCCCCACGCCCCCACAGCCGACAACGAACCCGCTGAGGCAGCCGATTGGTCGCACCCGGCCTCAGCCAAGGTGGGCCCGAACCTCCTCGCCGGCCTCATGCCCGTACGCCTTGGTGAACCGGTCCATGAAGTGCACCCGCCGCAGCTGGTACTCCTGCGTACCCACCGTCTCGATGACGAGAGTCGCCAGCATGCAGCCGACCTGCGCGGCCCGCTCCAGGGACACACCCCACGCCAGCCCCGACAGGAACCCCGCGCGGAAGGCGTCGCCGACACCCGTGGGATCGGCCTTGCGCTCCTCCTCGGCGCAGCCGACCTCGATCGGGTCCTCGCCCTGCCGCTCGATGCGTACGCCCCGCGAGCCGAGGGTGGTGACGCGGTGGCCGACCTTGGACAGGATCTCCTCGTCCGACCAGCCCGTCTTGGACTCGATGAGCCCCTTCTCGTACTCGTTCGAGAAGAGGTACGTCGCGCCGTCCAGCAGTATCCGGATCTCGTCGCCGTTCATTCGGGCGATCTGCTGGGAGAAGTCGGCGGCGAACGGGATCGCGCGGGAGCGGCACTCCTCGGTGTGGCGGAGCATGCCCTCGGGGTCGTCGGCGCCGATGAGGACCAGGTCGAGGCCGCCGACGCGGTCCGCGACGGTCTTCAGCTCAATCAGGCGGGCCTCGCTCATCGCACCGGTGTAGAAGGAGCCGATCTGGTTGTGGTCGGCGTCGGTGGTGCAGACGAAGCGGGCGGTGTGCAGGGTCTCGGAGATGCGGACCGAGCCGGTGTCGACACCGTGCCGGTCCAGCCAGGCCCGGTACTCGTCGAAGTCGGAGCCCGCGGCGCCGACCAGGATCGGGTTCGTGCCCAGCTGGCCCATGCCGAAGGCGATGTTCGCGCCTACGCCGCCCCGGCGTACGTCCAGGTTGTCGACCAGGAAGGAGAGCGAGACCGTGTGCAGCTGGTCCGCGACGAACTGGTCGGCGAAGCGGCCGGGGAAGGTCATGAGGTGGTCGGTGGCGATGGAGCCGGTGACTGCGATGCGCACGGCTGGAGTCTCCTGCGGGGAGGTGGGATTGACATTCCACGCTACCGTGCGTGACCGGGACACTGAAGCAGTCAAAACTACCTGATAGTAGATCTTTCTTCGCGGGCTCCGGCGTGCCTACGGTGCCGCTATGACGAAATTCGAGGTCCATGCCCCCGTTCCGGCCGACCCGGAGGTCGACCTGGCGTCGCTCCTCGGTGACTGCGCGCGGATGGCTCCCCACTGGGCCGCCCCCGACCGCGTCCATTCCCTTCCGGTCTCCCCGTCACTCATCCACGGGGTGACCGTGCCGTCGAAGTCGGCGCGACTGGTGGACGCGATGTCGGACTACGGCGACTGATCGCGCTGCGCCGACCGGTCGAATCTCGGCGACCCGAATCGGCGCCTTCAGGGAACCGTGCGCTCCCCCGCTGCGTCCCATCGCTGTCCCCCGTAAAGGGGATGCGGGATACGACCCGACAGACCGACCTATTTGACAGGGCCTGGTCAGGGTTATGGGACATGTGCGCAGCCGAAGGAGCGATGCGGTGAACACCGAGCGACCCGAGAACGACGACACGGGCGCCGACGGCTCCGCCGAGGAGCAGGGCGTCCGGGAGGAGAAGGACGCCGTCGGTACCGAGGGGCTCGGAGCCGAGAGCGAGGCGGCCGAGGCCGCGGCGGGCCAGGACGGTTCGGAGGAGGACGCCCCGGAGAAGGCCTCGGAGGAGGCCTCGGTCCCGGCCTCGTCGGCTGCGGATGCTCCCGCCGCCCCCACCCCCACCGCCGAGCGCCCCGGCACCGCCCCCTCCCCGGCCGACGGGTCCGAGGACACCCAGGACGGCGCCCGGCGTCGCTCCCCCGCGATCATCGCCTCCGTCGCCGCCGCCGTACTGCTCGTCGGAGGCGGTGGCGCCTACCTCGCCGCCAACGCGTCCGGCGGTTCGGACGGCGGTACGACGTCGGCGGCGCCCGGCGACACTCCCCCGCCGCTCCAGCTCGACGGCTACACCGGAGGCGACACCGGGAGCGACACCGGCGGCATCGCGCCCGGGGAGCCCAACCCGTACGGCGTCACCTACAAGGCCGACGGGGAGCTCGCCGACGGGCCCGGCTCGGCGCCGGTGTACCGGGCGGGGGGCGTGGTCGGTGCTGACGAGGTGGCCCGGCTGGCCAAGGCGCTCGGCATGGACGGGACGCCGGTGGCGCAGGGGCAGACCTGGCGGGTCGGGGCGACGGACGGGGCGGGGCCCAGTCTGCAGGTGAACAAGCAGGCGCCGGGGACCTGGACGTTCTACCGGTACGCGCCGGGCACCGACAACTGCCAGAGCACCACCAAGTGCCAGAAGGGTTCCACCGAGTCGGCCGCCGACCCGGTCGGCGAGGAGGCCGCGAAGAAGGCCGCCGCGCCGATCCTCAAGGCGGTGGGTCAGGATGACGCGAAGCGCGACGCCGGCCAGTTGATGGGCACCCAGCGGGTGGTGAACGCCGATCCTGTGGTCGGCGGGCTGCCCACGTACGGCTGGACCACCGGGGTGACCGTGAACGCCCAGGGTGAAGTGGTCGGCGGAAGCGGCCAGTTGAAGGCGCCGTCGAAGTCGGACACGTATCCCGTGCTCAGCGCCGAGAAGACGCTCGGGCTGATGAACGCGGCGCCGGGGACCGACGGCCGCATGGGCATCGGCGGCTGCGCCAGCCCCGTACCGCTGAAGGACCGGCTTGAGGCGCCCTGCGGTGCGGAGGCGTCGGCGGGGACGCCGTCGAAGGACACCGTCACGGTCGAGAAGGCCGTGTTCGGGCTGGCCGCGCACTATGTGGACGCGCGGCAGGCGCTGGTGCCGTCCTGGCTGTTCCAGGTGAAGGCGCCCGGTGCGCAGGACAGCTTCACCGTCACGTATCCGGCGATCGACCCGAAGTTCCTGGCCTCGGCCACGCCGTCCGAGGAGCCGACCGGGCAGCCGACCCCGCGGCCGACCGACCCGAAGGACGAGCCGACCTCCGCGCCGGTCACACGGAACGTGACGGTGGACGGCTATACGGTCGACGGCAGGGAGCTGACCGTGGCCTTCACCGGCGGCGTGTGCGCCGACTACAAGGTGACGGCGAGCGAGAGCGGCGACGAGGTGACGGTCCGGGTGACCGAGACGTCGCAGCCGGAGAAGGTCTGCATCCTGATCGCCAAGGTGTTCCACAAGACCGTGCAGCTGGACAAGCCGCTCGGTGACCGCAAGGTCGTGGGCACGGACGGCCAGGCGCTCCCGAAGGAGAAGCCGGGGGCGGGCGTGCCGGAGACGTCCGGGGCCCGGTAGGGCCTGCGGATACGGGAAAGCGGCGGCCCCGTCGGAGGGGGTCGCCGCTTTCTCGTATGTCAGCCGGATCGGCGGTCAGCCACGTGGGCGGTCGCCGGGTCGGCCGGGCTCAGCTGAAGGAGTCGCCGCAGGCGCAGGAGCCCGTCGCGTTCGGGTTGTCGATCGTGAAGCCCTGCTTCTCGATGGTGTCGACGAAGTCGATGGAGGCGCCGCCCAGGTACGGGGCGCTCATGCGGTCGGTGACGACCTTGACGCCGCCGAAGTCCTTGACCACGTCGCCGTCGAGGGACCGCTCGTCGAAGAAGAGCTGGTAGCGCAGGCCGGAGCAGCCACCCGGCTGAACGGCGACGCGCAGGGCCAGGTCGTCACGGCCTTCCTGGTCGAGCAGGGCCTTGACCTTCGCCGCGGCGGCGTCGGACAGGATGATGCCGTCGGTGACGGTGCTGGTCTCGTCCGATACGGACATCTACATCTCTCCCGGGTTGTACGGAGACTGCTTGCCGACGGTTGCAACCGTCGGGGCCGCGGATTCATTCCGGGCCGGGCGCTTGTCTTTCGGTCCTTCTTCATGCTCGCACACGGCGCGTGGAGCGGAAAATGCCTGATTCGGGAGTGCGGGCCCTCTTCAGGCCACCTCCAGGCCCCCTCCATGCCTCCTGAGGGCACCTCGCCGGGATTCACGTCACATCGACACGATGGCCGTCGTCAAAGTGACGTGAACCGGTTATGATAGATAGCGTCAAATCGACGAGAAGTCGATGAAGGTGTCCCGAATGACCCGCCGGTCCGGATACTCCGGCCCCGGCGAGCCGCAGAACAGAAAGGGTGCGTGTCGTGACCACCGCCCAGACCCAGGAGCTCGACGTACAGCCGACGCCCCTCGCCCTGCTGCTCCTCGGCCGTGAGGCCGACCCGAGGAGCGAGCGCGGCGTCGAGTGTCCCGGCGATCTGCCCTCGCCGTCCGACCCGGACCTGGTCGAGCGCGCCCGCGCGGCCAAGGAGAAGCTCGGCAGCAAGGTCTTCGTGCTCGGCCACCACTACCAGCGCGACGAGGTCATCCAGTTCGCGGACGTGACCGGCGACTCCTTCAAGCTGGCCCGGGACGCGGCCGCCTGCCCGGAGGCCGAGTACATCGTGTTCTGCGGTGTGCACTTCATGGCCGAGTCGGCGGACATCCTGACCTCCGACGACCAGAAGGTCGTCCTCCCCGACCTCGCCGCCGGCTGCTCGATGGCCGACATGGCGACGGCCGAGCAGGTGGCGGAGTGCTGGGACGTGCTGACCGAGGCCGGGATAGCCGAGCAGGTCGTCCCCGTCTCGTACATGAACTCCTCCGCGGACATCAAGGCGTTCACGGGCAAGCACGGCGGCACGATCTGCACCTCGTCGAACGCCAAGCGTGCGCTGGACTGGGCCTTCGAGCAGGGGGAGCCCCATTCGACCAAGGTCCTGTTCCTCCCCGACCAGCACCTCGGGCGCAACACCGCCGTCCGGGACATGGGCATGTCCCTGGAGGACTGTGTCGTCTACAACCCGCACAAGCCGAACGGCGGGCTGACCGCCGACGAGCTGCGCGCCGCGAAGATGATCCTGTGGCGCGGCCACTGCTCGGTGCACGGCCGCTTCAGCGTTGACTCGGTGGAGGACGTGCGCGCCCGGATCCCCGGGGTCAACGTGCTCGTGCACCCCGAGTGCAAGCACGAGGTCGTGGCGGCGGCGGACTACGTCGGTTCGACGGAGTACATCATCAAGGCCCTTGAGGCGGCTCCGGCCGGCTCCAAGTGGGCCATCGGCACGGAACTGAACCTGGTCCGCCGGCTGGCGAACCGTTTCGCGCCCGAGGGCAAGGAGATCGTCTTCCTCGACAAGACGGTCTGCTTCTGCTCGACGATGAACCGCATCGACCTGCCCCACCTGGTCTGGACGCTGGAGTCGCTGGCGGAGGGCAAGCTCGTCAACCGCATCGAGGTCGACAAGGAGACCGAGGCGTTCGCGAAGCTGGCGCTGGAGCGGATGCTGGCGCTGCCGTAGGCCTCGCCCTGCCGTAACCCTCGTCCCTGCCGTACGTAACCCTCGCCCCGCCCCGCCGTCACCCCGAGGCCGGTTTCCGCTCGGGGTCGGCGGGGTCGAGGGCGAAGACGGTGCCGTCCGAGGTGGCGACGATCACCGAGCCCTCGTGCAGCAGGACCCCGGGCCCGACCGGCGCGCTGTCCGACCGCTCCGTGCGCGGCAGCGTCTCCCACAGCGAGGTGCCCTCGCGCCCGTCGAGGGCGGCCACGCGGCCGCTGATGCTGGCCAGGTACAGGGTGCGCGTCTGCGCGTCGTAGCTGGCCGCACCTGGTCCTTCCAGGCTGGTCCGGGTCTCCCACAGCAGTTTGCCGGTACGGGGGGAAACGGCTCTCACCACGCCGCCGGGCGAGACGAACCAGAGTGTGCCGGACGACAGCACCGGTTCACCGTCGAAGCTCTCCGCCAGTTTCACCGTGGTGCGGGTGCCGGTGTCCGGGTCCACCAGAAGGACCCGGTCGTACGGCAGGATCTCACCGGACGGCCCCTCCTCCTCGGGCGCCTGCATCATGGCCAGCCGCCCGTCGAGGAATCCGAGGATGCCGCTCTGGGCCGGGGCCTTCAGCGTCCGCGCCGAGCCGTCGGCCGGGTCCAGCACCAGGATCATCGAGGTCTCGCTCGTCCCCGAGGTCGAGATGCACTGGGCGTACACGTCGGTGCCGCCCTTCACGAATGAGCAGTAGTGACCCTTGGGCATCTGCGCGGTCCAGCGCTCCGCGCCGGTACGCGGGGACCGAGCCGTCACGGTCGTACCGTTGTCGCCGGACGTGATGACGAGGCCGTCGGAGATGGCCATGTCGAGGTTCTCGTCGTTCACCCGGTGCGTCCACAGCTGTTCGCCGGTCCCGGCGTCGATCCCCAGCACCTCGGCCACATCGGTTCCGCGGGCGGCGTTGAAGACGGACTGGCGCAGGACGACCGTGCCACTGTGGACGCCGAGCAGCGCGGAGTTGTACGACCCGATCTCGTCGCCGCCCCGTGGGGCCTCGGCGCGCCAGAGGGTCTTGCCGGTCCGGGCGTCCAGGCGCACCGGGAGGATGCCCTCGCCCGCGCAGTAGACGCCGCTGCCGTTCATCAGGCACGTCGGCTCGCCGGCCACCGAGCCGTCGTCCGTTCCCAGCGCCTTCTTCGCGCCCAGCGGTGCCGTCTCGGACAGGGTCGTCTGCCAGGGTTCCCAGTCGCCGGGCAGGGTCCTCCACCGGGTGGTCGCGGTCGGGGCAGCGGTCCCCTCCTGGGGGCTGTCCGCGAATCCCGGCCCGAACCGTATGTACCCGAGCAGCCCCAGGGCCAGCGCGCCCACTGTGCCGGTCACGGCCAGCAGGGGACGGATACGGCGACGCCGACGGCCGGACCAGGTGGTCGAGGCCGGGTCGGCCACGGCGTCGGGGCGGGTCCGCGCCACCACCGGGTGGTCGCCGCGCAGCGTCACCGTCGGCATGTCGCCCGGGTCGGCCTCCGGCAGGCCGTCGGCGAACTCCCCTGCCAGTTCGTCGAGTCCGGGGCGGTCCGCGGCCTCCTTGCTCAGGCAGCGCTCCAGGATTCCCCGGAGCGGCTGTCCGATGCCGTCCAGCACGGGCTCGTAGTGAACCACCCGGTACGCGGTCAGATAAGGGCTGTCGGTGTCGAACGGGCCCCTGCCGGTCGTGGCGTACACCAGCAGCGCGCCGAGCGAGAAGATGTCGGAGGCCGGGCCGACCGTCCGTGCGTCGGTGAGCTGCTCGGGGGACATGAACGGCGGGGTGCCGATCATCTGGCCGGTCTCGGTCAGGGTGTTGTGGTTCTCGGCCGCGCGGGAGATACCGAAGTCGATGACACGGGGGCCGTCCTCGGCCATCAGCACGTTGGCCGGCTTGAGGTCCCGGTGCACCACTCCGGCCCGGTGGATGTCCCGCAGTGCCTCCACCAACCCCAGTGCCAGCTGCCGCAGTTCGCCGTCGCGCAGCCCGCCCCGGTCACGGATCCGGTCGGCGAGCGAACGCCCCGCCACGTACTGCGTGGCCATCCAGGGCCGTTCCGCCTCCGGATCGGCGTCCACCACCGGCGCGGTGAAGACACCGCTCACCTTGCGGACGGCCTCGATTTCCTGCCGGAACCTGGCACGGAAGACGGGGTCTTCGGCGTACTGGGCATGCACGACCTTGACGGCGACCTCACGGCCGGAACGCGACCTGCCCCGATAGACGGCACCCATGCCACCGGCCCCGAGCCGGTCGAGCAGTTTGTACCCGCCGACCGACTTCGGGTCGTCCTTGCGCAGCGGCACGCCCGAATCCCCTTTCGCCGTGGAGCAGTTCGAGGGCACAGAATACGTAACCGGCGGTGACGGCGGCGGCCGGGCGGCGGCGCTTGGGGCACCAGGTCCGTCCCTGGCCGAAACGCGGAGGCCGGCGCTCTCCTGGATTCATCTGATCTCGGCGGACTAGCATGATCGTTCGCTTGTGCGATGTGTGGTGAAGTTTTCGACGGGGGCTGACGTGAGCGCCGACACCTTGAGGCTGCGGACGCGGCTGGCGGATCTGGCGGAGAGCGGGCAGGGCGATCTGCGTGCGGTTGTAGGGGAGTTCCGGCGCAGTGAGGTGCTGGTGCCGGTGGTGGACGGTTCGCTGCTGTCGGTTGAGGCGGACGGTGTCCGTTGGCTCTTTGCGTTCACGGATGAGGCGGCGTTGGAGCGGTTTGCCCGGGCGCGTGGTGAGGCGGTGCCCGAGGGGATGCCGGTTCATGGGGCGCGGTTGCTGGATCAGGTGGTTCCGAGGGTGGCGAGGTCGGGCGGGCCGGTCGGGGTCGCGGTGGACGCGGGCGGGCCGGCGGGCATGGTGCTGCCTCCGGTGAAGGGGATCGTTCCGGACGCGGTGGCTGTGGATGCGGCGGCTTCGGATACGACTCCGGCTGTGGGTGCGGAAGGGACGTATGCGGAAGGGGTGGGCGCGTGAGCGGCGGTGATGGCTACCAGGTCGATCCGGAGGCGCTGGAGCGGATCACCCGGGGCATCAACCAGGCGATCGGTGAGCTACAGGAGTTGGGCTTCGATATCGAGGCGGGTCAGGGCCGCGGCTTCGACGACCTGGAGTTGGCGGGTCTGGAGGTGGGAGACGGGGCGCTGCGTCAGGTTTTCGCCGAGTTCTGCGAGCGGTGGGGCTGGGGGGTGTACTCGCTGGTGCGGGACGCCAATGAGTTCGCGGGTCGGCTGGATCTGTCGGCGGGGCTGTATCACGAGCAGGAGCAGTACGCCTCGAACACCCTGAAGAGGGTGTGGACGGCGACGGCGGGCAACCCGGGCCTGACGCCGGAGGAGGTCGAGCAGCGTTCCTGGTCGCAGACGTTGGAGGACAACCCCGTATCCCACGTCATGAACGCGGACTTCAGCGAGGAGTCGAAGCGGGAGGGCGAGGAGGCGGCCCGGCAGGCCTGGGGGCAGGCGGCCGAGGACGTGCGGACATCGACGGTGATCCCGGGCGCGGCGTCCGATCCGCGGACGGAATGGCAGCGGATCGGCCCTTCGCAGGCCGCGGAGTCTTCTAAGTCCGGGGAAGGTGAGCGCTGATGGGCTTCGGGGATGTGGTCAACAGCCTCGGAGACAGTCTGGACAGTGCTGTCGACGGTGTGACGCAGAACGTCGGCGAGGCTGTCGACTGGACGGCGGACAAGGCGGCGGACGGCTTGTCGGCGGTCGGCGCGGACAGTGCGGCCGAGGGTGTGCGCGACTTCGGTGAGGGGGTGAGTAACCGGCTGGGCGGCGATGTCGCCGAGCGCGGGCTGGGGGAGAGCGAGGATCCCAGGGAACTGGTCCATGGCAGCGTTCAGGCGTTGCAGGCGCGGGCGAAGCATCTGCGTGACTTCTCCAAGGCGTTCGAGAACGTCGGCCAGGGCATGCGTTCGCTGGGCGGTGACGGCTGGCAGGGCAAGGCCGCGGACGCCTTCCGCGAGAAGTTCGACATGCATCCAAGGCAGTGGCTGACGGCGGCCGATGCCTGCGAGGCGGCGGCCGGGGCGCTGGAGACGTACGCGGACACCGTTCGCTGGGCGCAGCAGCAGGCGCAGGCGGCGATCGACGCCTACCGCCGCGCGCAGGAGGACAGCCGGCGGGCGACTGACGCGCACAACGCTCGGGTGAAGACGTACAACGAGGCCGCCGACCAGTACAACGCGGCGGTGTCGGCGGGACACGAGGCGGGCCCGAAACCGACCGAGCCGGGCGCTTTCACCGATCCGGGTGTGGCGGGCCGGCGCGAGGCGGAGGAGAGCCTGGCCGAGGCGCGCCGTCAGCGCACCGACGCCGCCCGCGAGGCGCAGCGCAAGGTGGCCGACGCGTTGGAGGCGGCTCCGCCGAAGCCGGAGTTCACGGACCGGCTGAAGTCCGACGTCGTGGACGCCGTGGTGAGTACCACGCTGAACCAGGCCCACGTCGTGGGCGGTTTCGTCAAGGGCGTCACGGACGTCGTGCAAATGGTCCGCATGGTCAACCCGTATGACCCGTACAACATCACCCACCCCGGCGAGTACGCGAAGAACTCCAACATGCTGCTGGCCGGCCTGGTGGGCACCGCCGCCCATCCTGAACGGCTGCCCAGGGCCATCATCGGCAGCGGCTGGAGCAGCGATCCGGGCGACGCGATGGGGTACCTGGCCTCGAACCTGATCGGCGGCAAAGGCGCGGGCGGCATGGCGCGTGGGGCGGCGCGTGGGGCGGCCGAGGGCGCGGCCAAGTCGGGGGCGCGCAATGCTGTGACCAAATCGATCAGCGACACCGCCAGGCGGCTGTGGTGCAAGGTGTTCGGCGGCGACCCGATCGACATGGCCACCGGCCGGATGTCGCTGCCGGCCACCGACGTGACGTTGCCCGCCAGACTGCCGCTGGTCTTCTCCCGGCAGTTCGAGTCGTCGTACGAGGCGGGCCGCTGGTTCGGCCCGAAGTGGACCTCCACCGCCGACCAGCGCCTGGAGATCGACGCCGAGGGCGTCATCTGCATCCACGAGGACGGCTCGCTCCTGGCCTACCCACACCCCGCCCCCGGCGTACCGACCCTGCCCCTGGCCGGAGCCCCCAACCCGCTGACGATCGACGCCTACGGCGACTACACCGTCACCGACCCCGCCACCGGCCGCACCTGGCACTTCGCGGCCCCGGGCGGCGACGGCAACGGCATCGCCCTGCTGGAACAGATCACCGACCGCTGCGGCCAGTGGCTCACCTTCGAGTACAACCACCAGGGCGCCCCCACGGCGATCGTGCACTCGGCGGGCTACCACCTCACCATCGAGACGACCGGGGAGCGAATAACCGCCCTCCGCCTGGCCGGGGCCGCAGCCGATGGCAGCGACGTCGAGCTGGTCCGCTTCGGCTACGACGAGCACGGCCACCTGGCAGCGGTCACGAATTCCTCGGGCATCCCGACCCGCTTCACCAACGACCCCGCCGGCCTGATCACCGCCTGGACCGACACGAACGACTCGTCCTACCACTACGTCTACGACGACGAGGGCCGCTGCACCTCCCAGACCGGCGACGCGGGCCACCTGCGCAACACCTTCGCCTACGGCGACATCGACCCGGCCACCGGCCACCGCACCATCACCGCGACCAACTCCCTGGGCCACAGCACGAGCTACCAGGTCAACAGCGACCTGCAAGTGATCGCCGAGACCGGCCCCGACAGAGCGACGACCCACACCACCTACGACCGCTACGACCGTCCGCTGACGGTCACCGACCCGCTCGGCCGGACGCTGAGCTACGCGTACGACAAGGCGGGCCGCATGGTGATGGCCGTCCGCCCCGACGGCCGCTATACCAGCATCGGCTACAACGGCCAGGGTCTGCCCGTCTCCATCGCAGGCCCGGACGGCACGCATACCACCCAGGAGTTCGACGAGTTCGGTAACCGCACGGCCGTAACCGACGCGTCCGGGACCACGACCAGCTTCACGTACGACGATCACGGCCACCTGGCAGCGGTCACGGACGCGACAGACGCGACCACGACAATCCGCTGCAACACCGCGGGCCTGCCCCTGGAGATCACGGACCCGCTGGGCGCCGTGACCCGCTACGAACGCGACGCCTTCGGCCGCCCGATCACCATCACCGACCCCATGGGCGCTGTGACCCGCCTGGAGTGGACGGTGGAGGGCCGCCCGTCCCGCCGCACAGCCGCAGACGGCACGACGGAGTCGTGGACATACGACGGCGAGGGCAACCGCACCAGCCATACCGACGCCATGGGTGCCGTCTCCCGCTACGAATACACCCACTTCGACCTGCTGGCCGCCCGCACCGGCCCGGACGGCGTCCGCTACGAGTTCGACCACGACACCGAACTGCACCTGACGAAGGTCACCAACCCACAGGGCCTGACCTGGAGTTACGAATACGATGCGGCCGGACGCCTGATCGCGGAGACGGACTTCGACAACCGCAGCCTGACGTACGAACACGACCCAGCCGGCCAGCTGACCGCCAGCACCACCGCCACCGGCCAAACGATCCGCTTCGACAGGGACGTCCTGGGCCGCATCATAAGGAAGGACGCAGCCGGGGCGGTCACAACGTACGCGTACGGCCTGACGGGCGGCCTGGCCCAGGCGTCGAGCCCGGACGCGGTCCTGACGTTGCAGCGCGACGAGATGGGCCACCTACTGTCCGAGACGGTCAACGGCCGCACGCTCACCTTTGGGTACGACGTCCTTGGCCGCCGCAACGGCCGCACGACACCGACCGGCGCGACCAGCACCTGGACCTACGACACGGCAGGCAACCGCACAGAACTGACCACCTGCGGCCGCACCCTCACGTTCACCCACGACGCCGCGGGCCGCGAAGTGACCCGCCACATCGGCGAAACTCTGACCCTCACGAGCGCCTTCGACCCCCTGGGCCGCCTGACAAAGCAAGAACTCACCGGCCCTGCCAACCAACGCCTCCAGCACCGCGCCTACACCTACCGCGCCGACGGCAACCTGACCGCCATCGACGACCACCTGAACGGCACCCGCCGCTTCGACCTCGACGCCACTGGCCGCGTCACCACCGTCCACGCCACGAACTGGACGGAGTCCTACGCATACGACGCGGCGGGCAACCAGACCCACGCCACCTGGCCGGACTCCATGCCTGGCCAGGAATCGACCGGCGACCGCGCCTACACCGGCACCCGCATCACCCGCGCAGGCAACGTCCGCTACGAACACGATGAAGCCGGCCGAATCACCCTGCGACAAAAGTCCCGCCTGTCGCGGAAGCCGGACACCTGGCGCTACACCTGGGATGCCGAAGACCGCCTGACGTCCGTGATCACACCCGACGGCACCACCTGGCGCTACCGCTACGACCCTCTGGGCCGCCGGATCGCTAAGCAACGCATCGCCACCGACGGCGAAACCGTCGCGGAGCAGGTGGACTTCACCTGGGACGGCACGACTCTGTGCGAGCAGTCCACGCACGCCTCCAGCAGCGACCAGCCGACCATCACCCTCACCTGGGACCACCTAGGCATACGCCCGTTGGCCCAGACCGAACACAAACACCTAACCAGTGACGAAGTCGATCAGCGCTTCTACGCGATCGTCACCGACCTCATCGGCACTCCCACCGAACTTGTCGACGAACACAGCCACATCGCGTGGCGCACCCACACCACCATCTGGGGCACCACTACCTGGAACCGCACCGCCACCGCCCACACCCCCCTCCGCTTCCCCGGCCAGTACCACGACCCCGAAACCGGCCTCCACTACAACTACTTCCGCCACTACGACCCCGAAACCGCCCGATACCTCACTCCCGATCCCCTCGGCCTCGCCCCCGCGCCCAACCCCACCACCTACGTCCACAACCCCCTGGCTTGGACCGACCCCTGTGGCCTCACACCGTGCAAAGACGCGGAGAAAAATGCAGCGGCGAGAAACGAAACGATTCTCGGCCAAGATGTACCTGTTCGGAACGAGGCGTCTGTCGGCAGCACAACTGACCACAACTACAAGAGGACATTCTTCAATGCCAACCCAGACCTCGAAGGAAACGTAGTTGTCCATCATGCCATCGAACAGCAAGTCCTCAAGCGCTATCCCGGCCTGTTCTCAGCTGACGAGATCCACTCCCTGGAAAATCTTCGAGGGATACCAAAGGGAGATATCAACAGTCGCGTGCATTTGAGCGAGATACGCGTGGCATGGAATGGCTTCTACAGAACACATCCCAACCCGACGCGCCAGGAAGTACTCGACCACGTCACACGCGTCGATGATATGCTCGGCCACTGGTTCAACCCGCGCATCAGGTAATCAAACCAAATCGAAAGGATCACGCACATGTGGCGTGAACTTGCCCTTGGATTCTCGAGCGTAGAGCTACGCCCTCCGGCGCCCGAAGAAACCCTTTCACTCATCGAAGAAAGACTTGGGCAGGCAATTCCATCGCCACTCCGATCGCTCCTCGCCGAGACCGACGGAGTCAATGCCGCTTACGGAACGGAAGTCGTCTGGTCAGCCGAGAAAATCCTGACCGAGAACACCTCGCTCCGCAACAATGAGGAGTTCCAGTCCCTCTACATGCCCTTCGACCCGCTCCTCTTCTTCGGTGATAACGGAGGCGGGGATCAGTTCGCCTTTATCCGAATTCCGGAACGGGATGACGTGTTCGTCTGGGATCACGAAACAGACAGCCGGAACTGGATCTCACCCTCCTTTGAGCACTTCCTGCGCAGTGCCCTGGGGAGTGACGGTGAAGACTGGTACCGCTAACGCGTTTCTACGCGTGAAAGATCGATGGGTGAACTATGTCGTTCGGTCCGCCGCCCGCAAGCTTCGGCCGTACCACCCCGCCTGCCTGGACCCCTCCGACGGAAGTCGAGTAGGCGTTGTTCGAGGCCAAGTCGCGTGAGGACTGGGCGGCGTACTTCGACGCGCTCGCGCGCAATCGGCTGTACTTCGCGATAGACCGGGTCAAGGTCGACGGCAAGCGGGGTGACATCTGTCCCATCCTCGACGTCGACCCGCGTGTGGCCGGTGGGAGGAGATGGGCGATATACACCGAGGGCATGCTTCCGGTACCCGAGCCGCATCGCGTGTTCGACTGGGATGTCCTCGCTTGGTTCGCTGAGGTCTGGCAACCCGCCGATCCGCCGATGATCGTCGTCAATCCCTGCAGCCCGTGCGAGGCGTTCCTGCCCTCCGCGCCGCCCCACTCCGCCGCCTGGGCCCAGTACACCGAGCGAACTGGCGGCCCCTCGGCCCAGCCAACGCTGCGGATCCTGCGGGTGGTGGGCGGCCACTGCACGGCCCAGTGGCCCACGGGCTGGCCTGCGGCGCCCACCTCATCGTCCACCAGGACCTTCCCTGGAATGCCATGGCCTACCACGGCCAGGGCTATCCCGCCGAGCGTCAGATGCTGCGCAGATCGTGGGGCATCACAAGCCACCAGGAGTGGCAGGCGCAGCAGCCGCCCTGCTGGCCACCGACGGCGCCAACCCGGTCTGGGAGTTCGCCCTCGGGGTGCGCCGCGCCATCGCCCGCGACTTCGGCGGCTACGTCGAGACCGGCTATTGGCGCGAGGCCGCCGCACGCGTCCTGCGCCGGCGGGCGGAAGGCGAGACCGTGATCACCTCTGACGGCGTCACCAGGACCGCCGCCTCCGTCCCCAGCTGAAACCGAGTGGCACATTAAGGGCGTCCAGCGTCTCATCGCCCGCTACGAGGCCCGCATGCGCGCCACGGCATCCTCAGCGAGGGCGAGTACCTCACCTCCGCCGACGCCTGGGACCTCGGCCGAGCCTCCTGCATGGCGCGCTGGGGCCTGAGCACTGGCAGGACTTCTCCGCCGGCTTCATCCTCGGCCGCTGCCTGCACTTCGACAACGACAAGTTCGGCAGCTGGTACCAGGACATGGTCGCCGTCCGTCGAATCCTCATGTCCGACCCCGGCAGCCCCTGGCTCAACATCCCCTTCCGGTAAGGCCGGTGGTGCCGTACGGCGACTCCCCCGGAAATCGCGCGCCCCTGCTCTCCGCGATCCGCAACGCATCCCCCAGCCGCACACTCCCACTGACCGGACTCCACGTCGCGGGCATGATCTTCTGGTCCGCGAGATGCAGCCCTTCTATGACGGGACCGTGTCTTCCCAGCACGATCGCAGCTGTTCCTGAAGGTCCGGGACAGATGTTGCGTCGCAGGACATGACAACCACGAGCCTGCCGAAGTCGATGCCCACGGGCTGCTGTGTGCCGGACCATCGCTGTCCTGCCCGCAGAAGGGTCCTGAAGAGCATTTGGCGCCCAGCGGCATCGCCCGGCAGTGCCTCATCCGCGGCCTCGACGATCAGAATGTAATGGTCCACGGGCAGCCACTTCAGATCGCGCAGACAGTCGGAGAGGGCGTCCCAGTTCCACCCGAAGTAATTGGGCAGGTTCAGCCCGTCGTAGAACTGCTGGAAGACGGCGTCCGTGTCGTGCATCTGCCGGCCGTTGAGACGCGCTACGTACGCCCTACCAGTCATGGGAAGCAGTAGATCGACAGGCACGGCGCCCTGCTCCCGGAACGACGTGCACCCAGGGCACGGTGTGCACCGACACCACCCTCCTTCCAGTTGTCAACTGATGTTGCGCTGCCCAATCGTGGCTCGCGCTTGCCAAGCGTCGCTGTCCGAGACGTAGACGGAGATACGCTGGTCGAACCATCGAGCAGCCTCCGGAAGGTCACGGATCAGCGCGGGGATCTCAGGCTCGAACCTCAACACTGCCAACGTCTTCCAACCGTGAGGGATCACGTCCCACACGACTCCAAACTGCTGGGTGACCGCCACGACGGTCGTCGTCACCCAGGCGACATCGCTCTTATCAGAGCGACGGAAGCAGCAATCGAAGCTTCTACCCACCGCCACGTCTGCATAGTTGTAGGACAGGAAGAGGGCTTCCTCGTTCGCGGAGCATGCGGGAAGCCCTTGCCCAAAAGCAGCGAGAGCACTCTCGTCGGCACGACTCTCGACGAGCAGAAGCCGTTCGATAACTGGGGTGCCCTCTTCAGTCCTCACGTCATCATTCTCATGGCTCCCGCAATCGCGCGCCCCTGCTCTCCGCGATCCGCAACGCATCCCCCAGCGCTTCGGCCAGCCGTACGCCCGCGAAGCGCAACTCCCGCCTCCCCGCGCTCGGTTCGTCGAGCAGTGACTTGGCCGCGTCCAGGACGTACTCGGCCGAGCCGAGGAGTTCCGCCTCCAACTCGTCCGCCATACGGGACAGACGGCTCTCGGCGTGGTCCGCGCTGAGATAGCACGGGCGGCCGTCCGGTGTGGTCCAGGGCAGTAGTCGCAATGGGGTGCCCATTCCATCGCGCATCATCTTCTGTCGCTCCCTTCGAACCAGTCCCTGTAGCGGGCTTGAACACCGATGGTTACCTTGTGTGCTTCCATCGTTGCGCTCCGGTAGGTCGCTCAACAGGACTGCCCCGTCCCGACCTTGGGATGGGGACGACGGCAACCGACGACAGAAAGGCGAGACCGATGACGTTCAAGCCGCAGGCCCTGACCCCGTACCTGTCCGCCCGTCACTACTTCGGCGCCGAGCAGCGCCGCCACCGCGAGGGCGCGAGGCTCTCGCTGGTGCAGCTCGCGGGCATCGTGAACTCCAGCAAGAGCACACTCGCGCGCATCGAGACGGCGGAGCTGATGCCGCCGCCGGACCTGCCGGGCCGACTGGACGCCGCGTTCGGGACGGACGAGCACTTCCATGGGCTGTACGAGCTGGCCAAGCGGGAGGCGCATCCCGACCAGTATCAGAGGTTCATGGGCTTCGAGTCGCGGGCGGAAGTCATCGAGAACTACGAACCGCAGGTCATCCCAGGGCTGTTGCAGACCAAGGAGTACGCCAGCGCGCAGCTCGGCCTCCAGGAAGAACTCCCCCGGGAGAAGGTGGAGGAACTCGTCAACGCCCGCATTTCCCGGCAAGATCGGCTGCGCTCGACCGAGCCGCCCCTGTACTGGGCGATCATTGACGAGTCCGTGCTCCGGCGGCAGATGGGCAGCCGGGAATGCACGTACAAACAACTGGCCCGGCTGCTCGAACAGGTGGATACTCCAGACAGCAAGGTCCAGGTGTTGCCCTTCAACGCCGGTGCGCATTACTTGATGGGCGGCGCGCTGACCCTGCTGACCCTTCCCAACGGCTCTACCGTGGCCTACGAAGAGGGCATCGAGGTCGGTCACCTCTACGAGGACCGGGACTTGGCGAAGAAGTGGCGACGGCGATACGAGATCCTCCGCGCCAACGCCCTCCCACCGGCAGCCTCGGCGGAGCTGATCCGAGACGCGATGAAGGACTACAAGCCATGCAGCACACCCTCGAGCTGAACTCTGCCCGGTGGCGCCGGAGCAGCTACAGCAACGCCAACGGGGGCAATTGCGTCGAAGTCACCGAGGACTTCGCCGCCGTGGTCCCCGTGCGCGACAGCAAGACCCCCAACGGCCCCGCCCTTGTCGTCACGGCTGCCTCCTGGACCGCTTTCGTCGCGGCCCTCAAGGACTGAGCCAAGTAACGAACCAGCCCGTCCCAGGTCTTCTCCTGGGACGGGCTGTTGTTCTGAGCAAGGCCGAAGGTCAG
Organism: Streptomyces sp. cf386; assembly: GCF_900103585.1. Lineage (GTDB taxonomy): Bacteria > Actinomycetota > Actinomycetes > Streptomycetales > Streptomycetaceae > Streptomyces. Next base: position 403,242 of record NZ_FNHV01000009.1, on the reverse strand, counting down.
ACCCCCGCAGTCTCCGGCTCATCCGAAGCCGACGTCGGCTCAGAAGACTCACCCGGAAGGCCCGCCTTCTTCGCCCGCTTAGCCGCCCTCTTCTCAGCCCGCCGCTCCTTACGAAGCTCCACCATCGCGTACAGCGTAGGAACGAGCAGCAGCGTCAGCATCGTCGACGTGATCAGGCCGCCGATCACCACCACCGCCAGCGGCTGGGCGATGAAGCCGCCCTCGCCGGTGACGCCCAGGGCCATCGGAAGCAGCGCGAAGATCGTCGCCAGGGCCGTCATCAGGATCGGGCGCAGCCGGTGACGGCCACCCTCGATCACCGCCTCCACAACCCCGTACCCCTGCTTCCGGTACTGGTTGATCAAGTCGATCAGCACGATCGCGTTCGTCACCACGATGCCGATCAGCATCAGCATGCCGATCATCGCGGGGACGCCCATCGGGGTGCCCGTGGCGATCAACAGGCCGATCGCGCCCGTCGCCGCGAACGGGATGGAGACCAGCAGGATCAGGGGCTGGACCAGGGAGCGGAAGGTCGCGACCAGCAGCATGAAGACGATCGCGATCGCCGCCAGCATCGCCAGGCCCAGGTTGGCGAACGCCTCGTCCTGGTCCTCGGAGACGCCGCCGATCGCGGCCGTGGCGCCGGCCGGGAGGGTCAGGCCGTTGATCTTGGACTGGAGATCCGCGCTGACCGCGCCGGTGTTGTCACCGGTCGGCTTCGCCGAGATCGTGGCGGCGCGCTGGCCGTCGATCCGGGTCATCGAGACGGGGCCGTCCACCAGCTTCACGTCCGCGATGTCACCCAGCTTCACCGGGCCCAGGCGCAGGTTCTGAAGCTGCTTCAGGGTCTTCGCCGGCTTGGCCGACTTGATGACGACGTCCCGCTCGGTGTCGTCGAGGGTCGCCTGGGCCGCGGTGTTGCCGCGGACCGCCTGGGCCACCGCCAGACCGAGGGTCTGGTCGTTGAAGCCGGCCGCGGCCGCCTTGTCGTTGGCCTTGACCGAGACGCGCGGCACGCTCTGGGACAGGTCGCTGGTGACGTCGGTGACGTCGTCCAGGCCCGCCACGGCTTCCCGCACCTGCTCCGCCGCCTTGCGCAGCACCTCCCCGTCGGCCGCCTTCACGACCACGCTCAGGTCCTGGGCGCCGAAGCCGTCACCGGCCGCGATGGTCGTCGTACCGACGCCCTCCAGGCCGGCCAGGCCCTTCTCGATACGGTCCTGTACGTCCTCGTACGACGCCGAGTCCTCCAGCATCACCTGGTACGACGCCTGGTTGGTGTCGGTGCCGCCGCCGAAGGCCGCCATGAAGCCGGACGAGCCGATGGTGACCTGGTAGTCCTTGACGCCCTTGGTGTCGGCGAGCAGCCGCTCGACCTTCTTCGCCTGCTCGTCGGTCGCCGCCAGGCTGGTGCCGGGCTTCAACTCCTGCTTGACGGTGAGGACTTCCTGCTCGCCCTGGTCGAAGAAGTTCGTCTTCAACAGCGGCGCCATGCCGAACGTGCCGACCAGCACCACGACCGCGATCGCCACGCTCGTCAGACGGCGACGCGTCGCGAACCGCAGGACGGGGACGTAGAAGCGCTGGAGCCTGCTCTTCGCCTCCTTCTCCTCGGCCTTGCGGCGGGCCTCGTCCGCGTCCTCGGGCGTGCCCTTCGGCGCCCGCAGGAACCAGTACGACAGGACCGGTACGACCGTCAGCGACACCAGCAGAGACGCCAGCAGCGCCGCCGTGACCGTCAGGCTGAACGAGCCGAACAGCTCGCCCACCATGCCGCCGACCAGGCCGATCGGCAGGAACACGGCGACCGTGGTGAGGGTGGAGGAGGTGACCGCTCCGGCGACCTCACGGACCGCCTTGATGATGGCGTCCTCGCGCTCCTCGCCGTAGCCGAGGTGCCGCTTGATGTTCTCCAGGACCACGATCGAGTCGTCGACGACCCGGCCGATGGCGATGGTGAGCGCGCCGAGCGTCAGCATGTTCAGGGAGAGGTCCCTGGTCCACAGGACGATCAGGGCCAGGACGACGGACAGCGGAATGCTCACCGCCGTCACCAGCGTCGAGCGGATCGACGCCAGGAAGACCAGGATGATCAGGACCGCGAAGAGCAGGCCGAGCGCGCCCTCCGTCGTCAGACCGTCGATGGACTTCTTCACCGCCGGGCCCTGGTCGCTGACCACGGTGACCGTGGCGTCCGAGCCGAGGTCCTTGCGCATCTCCGCGAGCTTGCCCTCGACGGCGTCCGAGATGGCGACCGCGCTGCCGTCGCGGTCCATGGTGACCGCGACCGCGAGGGACGGCTTGCCGTCGGTGCGCGTGATGGAGTCGGCCGCCGCCTGCTCCTGCTCGACGGTGGCCACGGCACCGAGGCGGACCGGCTTCGCGGAGCCGGAGCCGGAAGCGCCCTCGCCACCGGTGACCATCAGGTCCTTGATCTGCTGGATCGACGTGAAGCCGCCGCCCACCTGGACCGTGCGGTTGTCGCCGCCCTCGTCGAAGGAGCCCGCCGGGACGGTGGCGCCGCCCGCCTGCAGGGCCTGGGAGAGGGCTGCCGAGGTCAGGCCCGCCTTCGCCAGCTTGGCGTCGTCGGGCGTGACGGTGACCTGGAGGTCCCGTACGCCGTCGACGGTGACCTGGCCGACGCCGTCGATGTCCTTCAGGTCCGGCACGACGGTCCGGTCGAGCCGGTCGGCCAGGGCCTGCTGGTCCTTGCCGGAGGTGACGGCGAGGACGACGGTCGGGATGTCGTCCGTGGAACCGGCGATGACCTGCGGGTCCACGTCGTCGGGCAGCTGGACGCGGGCCCGGTTGACGGCCTGCTGGACGTCGGCGACGAGCTGCTGGGTGTCGGGGCCGTAGTCGAAGGACGCCATGATCACGGCGTTGCCCTCGCTCGCGGTGGAGGTGACGCCGGTGATGCCGTCGACGGCTTCGAGGCTGTCCTCGATCGGCTCGACGACCTGCTTCTCGACCACGTCCGGCGACGCGCCCTGGTACGGCGCGAGCACGGACACCATCGGCAGTTCGATGGAGGGCAGCAGCTGCTGCTTGAGCTGGGGTATCGCGATCGCGCCGAAGGCGATCGCGATGATCGACATCAGGCCTATCAGGGCACGTTGGGCGAGGCTGAATCGGGACAGCCAGGACATGTGTCAGGGTCTCTCTTCTGTGAGCGGCAGAAGCGGCAAAAGTCGCAGCGGACGCCTGTGCATGACAGAAGCGCATGAACAAATGAGCGCCCGCCCCTACACACTGAGCCATCGGGGAGCCCGGTTTCGTAGGCCGCAGGTCCCGTTCCTTATGCGGCGCATACTCCGGGCGCAGTACGCCCGGGTCGGGGTCACTCCACCCTTGGACGTACCAGCCCGGACTCGTACGCGATCACCACTAGCTGGGCCCGGTCGCGGGCGCCGAGCTTGGACATGGCCCGGTTGACGTGCGTCTTCACGGTCAGCGGGCTGACCTCGAGACGCTCGGCGATCTCGTCGTTGGAGTGCCCGCCGGCGACCTGGACCAGGACCTCGCGCTCGCGGACGGTGAGGGCGTCGAGCCGCTCGGCACGGGCCGGGTCGCGGTAGTCGTCCGCGCCGTTGCCCTGGGCGAGGAAGCGGGCGATCAGGCCCTTGGTGGCGGCCGGGGAGAGCAGGGCCTCCCCGCCGGCCGCGACGCGGATGGCGCTGAGGAGTTCGTCGGGTTCGGAGCCCTTGCCGAGGAAGCCGGAGGCGCCGGCGCGCAGCGACTGCACGACGTAATCGTCGACCTCGAAGGTGGTCAGGATGACGACGCGGACGTGGGCGAGGGTCGGGTCGGCGCTGATCATGCGGGTGGCGGCGAGGCCGTCGGTGCCGGGCATCCGGATGTCCATCAGCACGACGTCCGCCCGCTCCTCCTTGGCCAGCCGCACCGCCTCCGCCCCGTCCGACGCCTCGCCGACGACCTCCATGTCGGGCTCGGAGTCGACGAGCACCCGGAAGGCGCTGCGGAGGAGGGCCTGGTCGTCGGCGAGCAGGACGCGGATGGTCATGGCAGGTCCTCTGCGGGGCACGAGGTGGGCGGCTTCGGCTTCGGCTTCGGCTTCGGCTTCGGCTTCGGCTTCGTAATACGACAACTTCCGCGGGGTGCGCGAGAGTTCCGCGGCTTCGTCATGATGAGCTCCGCGGCTTCGTCACGACGAGTTCCGCGGCTTCGTCATACGGCGTCCTCCGCCGCGCGCGTACGGCTCTTGACCGGCAGGATCGCATGGACGCGGAAGCCGCCTCCGTAGCGGGGGCCGGTGGTGAGGGTGCCGCGCAGGGCGGTGACGCGCTCGCGCATGCCGAGCAGGCCGTGGCCGCCGCTGTCGGGGGTGTCGTCCTCGCCGGCGCCGTCGTCCAGGACGGTGATCTCGATGTTCGGGCCCACCCGGACCACGCTGACCTCGGCCTTGGCGTCCGGTCCTGCGTGCTTCTGCACGTTGGTGAGGGCCTCCTGGATGACGCGGTACGCGGCCAGGTCGACGGCGGCGGGGAGGGTGCTGCCCTGGTCGGCGCGGGCGACCTCGACCTGGAGGCCCGCGCTGCGGAAGGTGCCGGCGAGTTCGTCGAGGCGGTTGAGGCCGGGGGCGGGTTCGGTGGGGGCCTCGGGGTCGCCGGACTGGCGGAGCAGGCCGACGGTGGCGCGGAGTTCGTTGAGCGCGGAGCGGCTGGCTTCGCGTACGTGGGCGAGGGCTTCCTTGGCCTGGTCGGGGCGCTTGTCCATGACGTGGGCGGCGACACCGGCCTGGACGTTGACGAGGGCGATGTGGTGGGCGACGACGTCATGCAGGTCGCGGGCGATACGGAGGCGCTCCTCGGCGACGCGGCGACGGGCCTCCTCCTCGCGGGTGCGCTCGGCCCGTTCGGCACGCTCGCGGATGGTGGCGACGACGGCGCGGCGGCTGCGGACGGCGTCGCCGGCGGTGGCGCCGATACCGGTCCAGGCGAAGATGGCGAGGTTCTCCTGGGCGTACCAGGGCAGCGGGCCGGCAAGCATGGCGGAGCCGGTCAGGACGGTCATGGTGAGCAGGCCGACGCGCCAGGTGGTGGGGCGGTCGGTGGTCGAGGCGACGGTGTAGAGGGCGATGACCGCGGACATGGCGACGGGGGCGCGGGGGTCACCGGTGACGGACTCGACGAGGGAGACGGTGCCGGTGAGGGCGAGGACCGTCATCGGGGCCCGGCGGCGGAAGACGAGGGCCGCGGCGCCGAGGACGATGAGGACGAGGCTCAGCGCGTCCGGGGTGCGCAGGCCCCAGGTGACGTCGGTCTTCTCGTGCGGGTCCACGAACGATCCGGCCACCATGCAGGCGAGGACGCCGACGGCCAGGGCCGCGTCCAGCGCCATGGGATGCGCTTTCAGATGCCGACGGGTCCGTTCGAGGATGCTCACGCTTGATTACGGTACGGCGTCCCTGCGGGGCTTGGAACGGGGGCTGCCTGGAGGTTCCTGGCATTGCGTGAAACGCCGGACGGGCTGAAATACGCGGGCCGACGCCTGGAAGTACTCACCCCGGGATCAAACCGTCGTCGCTCAGCAGCTCCCGAACATCCTCCAACGTCGCGTCCGGCGACGGCAGGATCAGTTCCGACGGTTCCAGGGAGTCGTCGGGCAGGGGCTCGCCCAGATCGCGGACCTTGGAGAGGAGGGCTGCCAGGGTGCGGCGGAAGCCGGGGCCGTCGCCGTTCTCCATTTCCGCCAGGAGCTCGTCGTCGAGCTTGTTCAGCTCGGGCAGGTGGCTGTCGGACAGCTTCACCTGCCCCTCGCCCATGATCCGGACGATCATGTCGCCCATCGCGCCCTCCTAGGCGTGGGCCCCGGCCGTCGGCTACTGCTTGTCGAAGCGCGGGGTGTCCTGCGGCTGCTGCTGGGACTGCGCCTGGCCGGTGCCGCCCTCGATCGCCTGCTGCGACGAGGAACCGCCCGCCAGCTCCGCCTTCATGCGCTGCAGTTCCAGCTCTACATCCGTACCACCGGAGAGCCGGTCCAGCTCGGCCTGGATGTCGTCCTTGTGCATGCCGGACTGGTCGTCAAGGGCGCCGGAGGCGAGCAGTTCGTCGATGGCGCCGGCGCGGGCCTGGAGCTGTGCCGTCTTGTCCTCGGCCCGCTGAATGGCCAGGCCGACGTCGCCCATCTCCTCGGAGATGCCGGAGAACGCCTCGCCGATCCGGGTCTGGGCCTGGGCCGCGGTGTACGTGGCCTTGATCGTCTCCTTCTTGGTGCGGAAGGCGTCGACCTTGGCCTGCAGGCGCTGAGCCGCGAGGGTGAGCTTCTCCTCCTCGCCCTGCAGCGTCGCGTGCTGGGTCTCCAGGTCCGTCACCTGCTGCTGGAGGGCGGCGCGGCGCGACAGCGCCTCGCGGGCCAGGTCCTCACGGCCCAGCGCGAGCGCCTTGCGGCCCTGGTCCTCCAGCTTGGACGACTGCGACTGGAGCTGGTTGAGCTGGAGCTCCAGGCGCTTGCGGGACGTGGCCACGTCGGCCACTCCGCGGCGGACCTTCTGGAGCAGCTCCAGCTGCTTCTGGTACGAGTAATCGAGGGTCTCGCGCGGGTCCTCGGCCCGGTCAAGGGCCTTGTTCGCCTTCGCGCGGAAGATCATCCCCATACGCTTCATGACACCGCTCATGGGCTTCGCGCGCCCCCTTCTGACGGACTCCACTCCAGCACCTGCGACAGAACCCACAGTACGGGCCCTGCATCCATTACCGCACTGTTCGGGGACTGATGCGCTCATCCCCAAGGACGACTGCTGACGCTCCCGCTCCGGCGTAAGGAGTAGGTGACTCCCGGGTGGCCTCATGGGTGTCCAACCGGTGCCGCCCGAGTGCCTCCCCCGTGGCCGCCGAACGAACCGTCTGCAACGTCCCCTCTGTCCCCCTACGACGACTGGTGTTGCCGGATCGTTCCCCACCGGGCTGGGGTCCAACCCCTGGCACCCCGTACCCTTGGGTTTTGTGTTCCGTAGCCGTGCCAAGGATGAGAAGGCCCAGGCCGCCGACAAGGCGCCGGTGACCGACTCCACTCAGACCCGTCACCCCGAGGCCCCGAAGGGCCGCCCCACGCCCAAGCGCAGTGAGGCCCAGACCCAGCGCCGCAGCGTCGCCAACACGCCGACGACGCGCAAGGAGGCCGCCAAGCGCCAGCGCGAGGACCGCCGTGCCGCCCTGGAGAAGCAGCGCCAGGCGCTGGCCGGGGGCGACGAGCGGTATCTGCCGGCCCGTGACAAGGGTCCGGTCCGCAAGTTCGCGCGCGACTTCATCGACTCGCGCTTCAACATCGCGGAGTTCTTCCTCCCGATGGCCGTGGTCATCCTCGTGCTGAGCATGGTCCAGGTCCCGGCGCTGCAGAACATCGCGCTGCTGCTGTGGCTCATCGTGATCGTGCTGATCGTGCTCGACTCGATCGTCACCGGCGTCCGACTGAAGAAGCGGCTGGCCGAGCGCTTCGCCGACGACAACAAGCGCGGCGCCGTCGCCTACGCGCTGATGCGCTCCCTCCAGATGCGCCGGCTCCGGCTGCCGAAGCCGCAGGTCAAGCGCGGAGAGCGACCCTGAGCACAGCCGCGTTCTCCGGGGGTGCGGCCGACGCCTGGCTGACCAAGCTGGGCGGGCTGCGAGATGTCGTACGACAGGAGCTGGTGGCCCGGCAGCTCGACGAGCAGATAGCCGGGCGGTTTCCGGTCGGGCAGCGGCTGCGGGTGCTCGACGTGGGGATGGGCCAGGGCACCCAGGCGCTGCGCCTGGCCCGCGCCGGGCACCAGGTGACCGGTGTCGAGCAGGACCCGAAGATGATCGCGACGGCCCGCGAGGAGCTGGCCGGCGAGCCCGAGGGGATCCGGGAGCGGGTCCGTATCGTCCAGGGGGACGGACGGGACACGGGCGTCCACTTTCTGCCGGGCAGCTTCGACGTCGTGCTGTGCCACGGCGTGCTGATGTACATCGAGGAGCCCGATCCGCTGCTGGCCGGACTGGCCCGGATGCTCGCCCCGGGCGGGCTGCTGTCGCTGCTCGTGCGCAACGGCGACGCGCTGGCCATGCGGCCGGGGCTGGCCGGGGACTGGGCCGGGGCGCTGGCCGCCTTCGACACGACCGCCTATCGCAACCGGCTCGGCCTCGACGTCCGCGCCGACCGGCTCGCGGAGCTGACGGCGACGCTCGCGGGCATCGGGGCGCCGCTGCATGCCTGGTACGGCGTGCGGGTGTTCACCGACACGGCGGCCGACGAGGCGGAGATCCCGGCGGACCTGGAGACGTTGGTGGCGGTCGAGGAACGGGCCGGGAAGACGGATCCGTATCGGAGCGTCGCGGCGCTGCTGCATCTGTGCGGAGTGCGCGGCTGAGCCGGTTGTCCGTACGGGGCATGGATGCTCGCCGTTCCCGTGCCCTGCGGCCGGCCGTCGCGGTCGCTGTCCTCGGGCGCGATGCGCGACAGGCGAGCCAACATTGAGCAGCGGCGGGAGCGAGGGAGTACGGCCCTCGCCCCCGCCCCTCTCACGCCTCGGCGTGCAGGCTCATCGGGCCGTAGATCTCCGTGGTGTCCTCGAACAGCCGCACCTGGTCCGCGCCGCCCTCCTGAAGCGCCTTCCAGTGCTCCCCGACCCAGGACTCGGCGTCGCCCTGGGTGGTGAACTCCTCGGGCTGCACCGCGGGCTGGACCTCAGCCCCGTCGGCCTTCTCGAACCGCCACGTCCATGCCGCCATGTAGGCCTCCAAGGTGTCAGCACGTGCAGAACAGGAGCCGGATCGACGTCCGGCTCCTGCCCGCAGCCTAGTCGGATGCGCGAGACCTGCGCAGACAGGCGAAAATCGGCTCCGTGGAACTGACTCTCCTCGGCACCGGTGCCCCCGCGGGACTCCCCCGCCCCGACTGTTCGTGTGCGGCCTGTGCGGGCGCGCTCGGTGATGACGCGCGGGCGGCGACCGCCTTGCTCGTGGACGGGGCGCTGTTGCTCGATCTGACGCCCGGGGCGGCGTTCGCGGCGGCTCGGGCGGGGCGTTCGCTGGCGGGCGTTCGGCAGGTGTTGCTGTCGCATCCGCACAACGGGCCCGCCGTCGAGGTGCCCGCGGGACTGCCGCAGCCCGGGCGGGTGCCGGACTGGCGGGAGTTGGCGCTGCTGACGGGGCATCGGGTGCGGGCGGTGGCGATGGACTCGCCGGGCACGGGGTACGCGGTGACCGGGCCGGACGGGCAGCGGCTGCTGTATCTGCCGCCGGGGGGTGCGCCGGCCGGGCTTGAGGAGGGGGCCGTCGGGATGTACGACATGGTCGTCGCCGATGTCGTGGGGCGGCCGGACGCCCTGGCCAAGCTGCGGGCGGTGGGCGCGGTCGGGCCGACGACGGATGTCATCGCCGTCCATCTGGACCATGACGTTCCGCCGGGCGCCGAGTTGCGGAGGCGGCTGGCCGCAGCTGGGGCGCGGGCGGTGCCGGACGGGGCGACGCTGGTGGTGGGGGCGTACGAGGACGTGCCCGATGTGCCGCGGCGGACCCTGGTGGTGGGCGGTGCCCGGTCCGGGAAGTCGGTGGAGGCGGAGCGGCGGCTGGAGGCCTTTCCGGACGTGCTGTACGTGGCGACCGGCGGTACCCGGGGCGGGGACACCGAGTGGGCGGAGCGGGTCGCCGTGCACCGGGAGCGGCGGCCGGGGTCGTGGCGTACGGCCGAGACCTGCGACCTGGTGCCGCTGCTGGCGGAGGACGGGGCGCCGTTGCTGATCGACTGTCTGTCCCTGTGGCTGACGGATGTCATGGACTCCGTCGGAGCGTGGGACGACGCCGTGTGGGCCGAGGGCGGGGAGCGGGCACTGCGGGAACGGGTGCGGGAGTTGACGGACGCGGTGCGGGCCACGCGGCGGACCGTGGTCGCCGTGTCCAACGAGGTGGGGTCGGGGATCGTGCCGGCGACGGCGTCGGGGCGCCGGTACCGGGACGAGCTGGGGCGGCTGAACGCGGCGTTCGCCGGGGAGTGCGAGCAGGTCGTGCTGGTGGTGGCGGGGCAGGCGCTGGTGCTGCGCGGCTAGGACTTCAGGCCGGAGGGGATGCGGGTGCCGTCGGTCCTGACGGTGCGGTGCGTGCTGCCGGTGCGGCCGGTGCCCTCTGGGTGATCGGCTCCTTGCGGGCGACGACTCGGTACCCGTTCGACAGGGGGGTGCGGCGGAGCACGGGGGCCAGGACCAGGTCGATCACCCAGGCGGCGGCCACCAGGGGCGCGCCCAGCACTGCCAGTACCGGGCCCAGGAGGAGATTCAGCACCAGGGCGATCGTGGCCCCGAGGTCGTACGGGATGTGCGAGGTGCGGCGGTCCGTCGCCACGATCGTGCAGCCCAGGGACCGCAGTTCCTCGTGGAGCGTGCGCACAGGCAGCAGATGCAGGTGTCCGTGCGGGCTCTGCGGGATCCACGCCGCGCCGAACAGCAGGGCGAACGCGCTGCGCGGGTTGGGGAGTTCGAGGACGAGATGGCCGCCCGGGCGCAGGACCGCGAGGGCGGCACGGAGTTCCGCGCGGGGGTCCGGGGTGTGCTCCAGGTGGCGGAGCATGCTGACGACGTCGTAGCGGGTGCGCAGACGCGCCGTGATCCGAGGGTCCGTCAGCTGCCCTACGTGGGCCTCCTCGATCCGCTCGGCCACGCGCGCGTGCAGGACTCGGTGGGTCGGGTCCAGGCCGTCGAACGCGGTGTAGGGAAGGACGTCCTTCGCCGCCTCCGGAAAGCGGGCGTCCCCCGTACCCACGTCCAGCCAGCTCTCCGGCTCGGCGAAGGGAAGCACCGCACGGGCCGCGGCTCTCAGGTGCCGGGGCGAGGCCTGCCGTACGAGTCTCAGGAACCGGGGGGCGTAGGTGTGGTCCCGGCATGCGGCGAGGGTGAACGCGCAGCCTGCACGGCGTCGTTCGGAGGATGCGGTCGCGGTCATGGCGGCTCCCGGGCGCTAGAGCGTACGGCGGGGGGCGTACGGCGGGCGTACGGCGGAATGGTGCTGCGAGCATGCCCCGACAATCCACTGCAAAACGGAACGTATGGGATGGCGATCTTGGGTGCAACGACGTCGCGCGGATGTGGCGGTGACGTGGCGGAGCCCCTGGGGGCCATGTGGCGCCGTTCTGTTCGACCGGTGCCGGTACTGTTCGGCGAATGAGCTCGCTTAATCTCGACGACTTCACTGATCTGATCGAGCGCCCCGACGGTGGGGTACGCCGTGACGCCGAGGCGCGCCGTGAGCGTCAGATCGTGCCGCCCGGGGCGCTGGGCCGCCTCGACGAACTGGGTGAGTGGCTGTCGGCGGCGCAGTCGGCCGTGCCGGTGCGGCCGATCGACCGGCCGCGGGTCGTCCTGTTCGCCGGGGACCACGGCGTCGCCGAGCTGGGTGTCTCGGCGCGACCGGCTGGCGGCGCCGGGGAGTTGGTGCGGGAGATCCTCGAGGGCGGCCGGCCCGTGTCCGTGCTCGCGCGGCGGCTCGGGGTTCCGGTGCGGGTCGTCGACATGGCGCTGGACTGCGACCCCGAGTCACTGCCGGAGGCGGTCGTACGGCATCGGGTGCGGCGCGGCAGCGGTCGTATCGACGTCGAGGACGCGGTCACCCTGGAGGAGGCGGAGGCCGCCTTCCGGGCCGGGGTGGCGGTGGCCGACGAGGAGGCCGACTCCGGTACGGATCTGGTGGTGCTCGGCGATGTGAGCGTCGGCGGGACGACCGCGGCCGGGGTGCTGGTCGCGGCGCTGTGCGGGACCGACGCCTCCGTGGTCACCGGGCGGGGCGGGCTGGCCATCGACGACCTCGCGTGGATGCGCAAGTGCGCGGCGATCCGGGACGCGCTGCGCCGGGCACGCCCCGTGCTCGGGGACCAGCTGCAGCTGCTCGCGACGGTGGGCGGAGCCGACCTCGCCGCGATCACGGGGTTCCTGCTGCAGAGCGCGGTGCGCAAGATGCCCGTCGTGCTGGACGGCGTCGTGGTCGCCGCCTGTGCGCTGGTGGGCCAGCGGATCGCGTTCCGGGCGCCGGACTGGTGGCTGGCCGCGCACAACAGCGGGGAGCCGGGGCAGGCGAAGGCACTGGACCGCATGGCCCTGGAACCCCTGCTCGACCAGGGCGTGAAGGTCGGCGAGGGGGCCGGCGGCCTGCTGGCCCTGCCGATGGTCCAGGCCGCGGCGGCGCTGGCCGCGGAGCTGCCGGAGAAGCCGAAGGAGTCGGAGACGGCGGGGGACGACGAGCCGGTGGGGGACGACGAGCCGGTGGAGCAGTCGGAGACCGAGTAGATCGGAGACCGACCGGAGGTGACGCGCAGTCCGTCCCCTCCGCGCAGATAATCCCCTTATGAGCACCCTCGCCCGCTTGGCCCGCGCCGAGTGGGGGTCGCTGTACCTCGCCGTGCGGGGGGCGTGGGTGGCGCGGCGGTGGTGGGCCGTTCCGATGACTTTCGGGGCCGTGTGTCTGACCGGGGTCATGCACGTCGTGCAGAACCAGTCCTGGGGGTATCGGGTCGTCCAGAACCTCGGGGGTGTCCGGGCCGAGGATCCCCTCTGGCCGGCTCTCCTGCGGACGCCGTTGTCGCTGTTTGTGCCCGCCCTCGACCTGCCGGTGTGGGGTGCGCTCGCGCAGATACTGATCGTGTTCGGGATCGCCGAGATGTGTCTGGGGTGGTGGCGGACCCTCGTCGTCGCGTACGTCGCCACCCTCGCCGGCAGCCTGTACGCGCGCGTGGGCATCGCGCTCGGCCCGGACCACCCGATCGGGCTGCCCGCCTCGGACGCGCGGGTCGTGGACACGGGACCGTCGGCGGCCGTGGTGGGGCTGGCGGTGTTCCTCGGGTGGCGGTACGGCGCGTATGTCACGGCCGGGGTGGTGATCGTGGCGATGGTGGTCGAGGTGGCACTGAAGGAGAACCTCGCCGGGAAGGAGCACCTGGCGGCGATCGTGGCGGCGCTGGCGCTGTGCGCGGGGAGCGCGTGGCGTCAGCGGTGTTCCAGGGCCCGGGGCGGCTCCGCGTCGGGTGCGCCGCCGATCCAGTCCTGAAGTTTGCGGCTGGGGCCCGCCCAGCGCCGGTCGTGGTGGTAGGCGCGCAGTTGGGCCTTGGCGCGGGCGCGCGGGCGGCGGCCGTAGAAGCGCTTCGCCCAGGGGGAGGTGGGACGGGCCAGGCGGATGGCGCCGAACAGGGCGATGAAGGGGACGATCACCCCGAAGAGCGCGATCCTGGCCTTGCCCTTGGCCAGGGCGATCAGGGCGAGCAGGAAGTTCCCGGCGATCGTGCTGATCACCGTCCCGCGGTTCTGCATCTCGTCGTCGTTCAGGTCGTTGACCCCGAAGGGGGCGAAGCCCAGGAGGAGCAGGCCGACCAGGGCCGCGGTGAGCACGACCACCTCGACGCTCTTGCGGCCGTCCTCGGTCCAGTAGACGTCGTCCAGGTGCAGGATCAGCGCGAACTCGTCCATGACCAGACCGGCGCCGATCCCGAAGACCACGGCGGCCATGGCCGAACCGAAGCCGCGTTGGCCTCCGGCGACCGCGCAGAAACCGCCGATGACCGTCAGGACGACTCCGGGGACCACGTGGTGGATGTGGACGGTGCCGCTCTTGATGTTGCGGAAGGGGCCCTTGCCCGCGCGGATGAGGCGGGTGATGACGCGGGTGACGGCGAAGGTGACCACGAACGCGGTCAGGGCCAGGAGCAGCGGGAGTTTTCCCGGTTCGATGATGTTGCGCTGCCACCAGTCACCCATGGCTTCAGTGTGTCCGGGACGGGGACGGCCTGCCCGGCGGGAACGACGTCCGGGCTAGTCTGCGGACGTGTCCATGACCCCGCCCTCGCTCCACGGCCTCCGCTTCGCCTTCGGCACCCTGAGCGTGCTGCCCGTCCAGGTGAGCCGCTGGGACCGGGAGACGGCGCGTGGCGGGATGCTGTGCGCGCCACTGGTCGGGGTGGTCCTCGGTTGCGGCGCCGCCCTCGTCGCGCTCCTGCTCCTCTTCCTCGGCGCCGGTCCCCTCCTCGCCGCCGTCGCGGGCGCCGCCGTCCCCGCCGTACTGACCCGGGGGCTGCATCTCGACGGGCTCGCCGACACCGCGGACGGGCTCGGCAGTGGCAAGCCCGCCGAGGACGCGCTGCGGATCATGAAGCAGTCGGACATCGGGCCGTTCGGCGTCATCACGCTCGTGTTCGTGCTGCTCGCGCAGGTGGCCGCACTCGCCCGGCTCTACGACGACTCGTGGGCCCGGGGCGCCCTCGCCACCGTCGTCTCGGCCGTCGCCGCCCGCCTCGCCCTCACCCTCGCCGCGCGCACCGGCGTGCCCGCCGCGCGGCCGGAGGGGCTGGGCGCCGCGGTGGCCGGAGTCGTCCCGCTACGGGGCGCGGTGGCCGTCGCCCTGGCCGTGACCGTCGTCGCCGCCACAGCGGGCGCGCTGCTCGGGACGTACGACATCGCCCGCACCGCCCTCGCGGTCCTCGCCGCACTCGCCGCCGCCGAACTCCTCCTACGCCACTGCACCCGCCGCTTCGGCGGCATCACGGGCGACGTCTTCGGCGGCCTCGCGGAGACGGCGGCGACGACCGCGCTCGTGGTGCTGTCGCTGGGCTGACGCGGCCGTATCTCAACCGGTCGGCGCCAGTGCGTGCGGCAAGGTCCCCCACGGGTGATCGCCGATCCCCGGCACCGCGCAGTGCACCGTGGCCCCGCGATCGCGCGCCGGCTCCGTGAGATCGACGTCGGGCGGGACGCCGTACACCAGATGGCACAGCCGCACTCCCCCGCCGCCCCGCCACTGCTGCGGGCCGAGGCGGGTGTACGTCGCCCAGGTGCCCTCGAAGGTGACCAGGACGTCGGCGATCCTGGCGTACGAGGGGTGCGGTGTCGTGCCGTGGTTCAGGGTGAGCGTGCCGTAGCCGGCGCCCCAGGCCGCCGTCGCGAGCCGCTGGTAGTACGGGAACTCCTCGCGGCCCGCGGCGACTTGGTCGAGGAAGACGCCGTCCGCGCCGTACCAGTCGCGGTGCCGCACGAGGTCGCGTACGACGTCGGCGGTCGGCCTGCGACCGTAGTCGGTGTCGGCGTAGCCGAGCACCCGCACGTCCGCTTCCCGGAGCCGGGCCGCGACCTCGGCGAACGCCTGGTCGGGCGTTTCGCCGGGGCCGCTGGCCGGGTTCACTACGACGCCGCAGAGGCGGGGCGCCGCCGCGATGATCGCGTCCCATTCGGCGGGGCGGACGGACGGGTGCTCGTAGTACGGGATCAGCAGATCTCTCATCGGTGTGCGGTCATTCATCGGTGGGCGGTCACTCTCCCCAACAGGGCGCAGACGAGGGTGGCCTGGGCCACCGCCGCCGTCCCGTGGACGATCAGGCCGATCCAGTGCGGGCTGCCCGCGTGCGTCACCAGGGCCACCGACTGGGCGAGCGCCGCCGCACAGCAGATCGCCGCCGCGCTGAGCACCGCGCCGAAGGACTGGAGCAGCAGGCCCGTCCACAGGACCACGCCCAGCAGGAGCAGTCCGGCGAGGCGGACGCCTGCGATGCCGGGGGCGTGCGGCCACAGGGCCGAGGTGGCGAGGCTGAGCACGAGGAGGGCGAGCAGGTAGCCGGAGAGGCACTTCAGGACGGTGAGCACCGTGGTCCGCCAGAACGCCCTCGGTGTGCTGCTGGAGCGCAGGCCCGCCAGGCTGCCGCTGCGGAAGCGGTACAGCAGCCATTCGGCGGGGCCCATGCTGAGGGTGAGGGCCACTGCGGCCGGGGCGGCGATGGCGCTGCGCTGCTCGCCGGTGAGGAAGTCGCCCAGGGCCGTGTAGAGGACGAGGACGCCGGTGGCCAGGCCGAACAGGGCGTACGGGAGGGATGCGGAGAGACGGGGGCCCACATTCAGTACAGTCCCGCGCCCCTTCAGGGGCGCGACCTCACGTAGGCCGAGAAGCGCCACCACCGTCAGCGAACCCAGCAACAGGATCAGTCTCGCCGCGTCCGGCACCGGATGGACCAGCGCCAGCACCCCTCCCGCCGCCATCGGCAACAACGCGGCCAGCAGGGCCCGTTCGCGGCTCATCACCAGGAGGGCGGTGGCCGCGCCCAGGTAGACGGACTGCCCGGCTGCGAAGGCGACGGCGACCGGCTGGGCGGCGCCCGCGACGGCCAACGCGACCAGGGAGCCGAGCAACGCGCCCGCCGGCGCGCCGAGCAGCAGCGACCGGCGCGCCGCATCCCGGTCGCCCAGCCCGAGCCAGGAGTACGCCCGGTGCGCGAGGCCCTGGTTCCAGGTCCAGCCGACCAGGGCGCCGGCCAGCAGCGGGACCGTGCCCGCGGGGAGGCCGAAGTCGTCGTGCGGGCCGGCGAGGAGGGGGCCGCCGAGGACGTAGCCGAGGCCGGGGAGGGCGAAGACGACGCCCCTGAGGAGGCAGCCGAGCAGGCCCACCTGCCAGGGGTCGTGGACCGGGCCGTCCGGTTCGGGGTAGCGGCGCTCGACCCGCTCGTACAGCTCCTCGGCGAGCGCGAAGGAGTTCTTGACGCCGTAGCGCTCGCGTATCTGGTCGTCCGACAGTCCGTCGGACTCCAGGAGCGCGGCGATCTCGTCGGGGTGGACGGCGGCGGCTATGAAGTCGTCGAGGCGTTCGGCGAGTTCGTCGAGGGGGTCGGGCTGAGCCCAGCTGGGCTTGATGCGCTGGCGCGGGATGGCGGGCAGGGTGTCGGGGCGGGAGCCGGGCGGCATCCAGATGCTTCCGCTCACCAGCCGGTCCCGTCCGTGGCGACCTTCTCGTACCAGGGGTCGCGCAGTTCGAGGGTCCAGTCGGTGACCGTTTCGAGCGTGGGCTCGTACACCTCGGTGCTGCCCGCGAGCTCCTGGTAAATCGTCCGGAAATTGTCCACGGAACGGCGCAGCGTGAACCGGTCGATCACCCGCTGGCGGGACAACTCGCCCAATTCCTGACGCCGTTCGTCGTCACGGAGCAGGGTGAGGGCGGCGGCGGCCATCTTCTCCGGCTCGCGCGGCGGGACGACGAGTCCCGTGTCGCCGACGGCCTCGCGCACTCCGCCGACGTCCGTCGAGACCGTCGTGCGGCCGCAGGACATGGCCTCGATGATGGAGAACGGGAAGCCCTCGGAGATGGACGACAGCATCACCAGGTGCCCGGCCGCGTAGGCGCGCCAGACCTCGCTGATGCGGCCCTCGAAGGTCAGGCCGTCGGTCACGCCGAGTTCGGCGGCGAGCTTCTCCAGCTTGGTGCGGTAGGCCTCGCCGCCGGGCGGGACGGGGCCGAACAACCGCAGGCGGGTTTCCGGGAGTTCGGCGCGGACCATGGCGTAGGCCCGCAGCAGGGTCTCCAGGTCCTTGATGGGGTCGACGCGCCCGCACCAGGTGAGGGTGGGGATCTCGGGCTCGGGTCCGGCGTGCGGGAAGGCGTGCGGGTCGACGCCGTTGTAGACCGTGCGGATCTTGTCGGCGTCGGCGCCGCCGCGCTCCTCCCAGCGGCGGTTGTACTGGTTGCAGGGGGTGACCAGGTCGGCCGTGCGGTAGCCGTGGGAGTTCAGTTCACGGTAGAAGCCGAGCATGAACGCCTTCACGGGCCAGCGCTGGGCGTCGCTGCGGTAGCCGAGGTAGCGCTCGCGCAGATAGATGCCGTGCTCGGTGAGGAGGAAGGGCACGCCGTCCAGCCTGCGGGCGGCGAGGGCCGGGAGGGTCGCGAGGCCGCTGCTGACGGCGTGGGCGACGGAGTCCTCGGGGATGCGGATCCCGAGGGGGCGCAGGGCGTGTTCCAGCAGGTCGGTGGCGGTCAGGGCGTCGTGCACGGTGGGGCGGGCGGCCGCCGTCGGCAGATGCGGCATCGTCCATATCCACATCAGCGACCGCAGCGCGGATTCCGTGCGCAGGGCCGCCGACAGGCGTCCGTCGCGGGCGAGTTCGGCCAGTTCGTCCAGGGCGTCGCCGAAGTCGCAGTGCGCCTCGGGGTCCAGGAAGGAGAGCAGGAAACGCTCGTAGGAGTCGGTGAAACGACGGCGGGCCCGGCCGTACGGCGCTCGTTTGCGCCCCGGACGCGGGCCCCAGGTGGGTACCGAGGTGTGCCGGTAGACGTTCGGCGGCAGCTCCCAGGTCACGGGTTCGCGGCCGGTTCCGGTGAGCGACACGATGTGGAAGTCGACCTCCGGCATGCCCTTGACGAGCTGGTCGCACCAGGTGCTGACCCCGCCGTGGACGTGCGGATAGGTGCCTTCGGTGAGCATGGTGACATGACGGCCCGTGCGCATCATGCGAGTTCCCCCCTGTGGAACAAAGACGGTGCGGCGTCTCGGAGCGCACCCCGGCAGATGGTCGGTCAGGCGCCGGGGTGCGCTGGTGACTTGCGCTGCGCTACGACGGCAGATTCAGCTTGAGAGCGGTCTGCAGCAGTCCCGGCGTGGTCCAGGCCGAGCGCTCTCCCGCGTACGGCGTCCCGAACGCGGTGGTGCCGATGAGGAGTTGCTTGGTGGTCCCTTCAGGTGCGGTCACCGGGATCTGCGTCCCGGACGGGGCGTTGACGGTGACCGTGCCACCGACGCGGTACGCCGTGACGGAGCCGCGTGCGAGAGCGGTCTGCCAGGCGGCGCGGCGCTTCAGCTCGGTGCCGATGGCACTCTGCGCGAGGTTCTCCACCGGGGTGTTGTCGGCGAAGAGCGCCTGGTAGTCGGCGAGCACCTTGTCCAGGACCGGGTACAGCGTCCGGTCCTCGGCCAGGTTGGACTGGTGCGCGTAGTGCGGGCGCGGGTCGTTGCCGATCGCGTGCCCGAGGGCGGTGCGGGCCTCCTGCGGGACGATGTGGGAGTCGTAGCCGGTGGCGAGGTCCAGCGGGTCGTCGAGGCAGGTGGAGGCGGGGTTGGTCTCGCAGATGCCGCTGCCGCCGTCGGCCGCGGAGGTGTAGATCCAGTTGTACTCGTCGGCCATCTCCTCCTCGGTACCCGTGTTGTAGTACACGTTCATCGGGTACCGGGGCACGGTCAGCGCGGCGCCGGCCGAACGCTGGTCGGGCTCACGGGAGTTGTCCGCGGCGATCCAGGTGACGCCGTTGTCGGCGAGGGCGCCGGCCAGGTTGGGGTTGTCGGCGGGCTGCTGGGGCAGGGTCCTCAGACCCGAGTGCTCACCGGTCACGAGCTCCGTGCGGTCGAGCGGGAGGCCCTTGGTGAGGCCCCAGTTGTAGTTGTCGCGGATCTGCGCCGAGATGTCCGAGCGGCTCATGTACTGCGTCGAGCCGGCGGCGTTCTTGGCGCAGCTCCACGGCACGGTCGAGGTGTCCTGCACACAGCCGAGGAAGGGGTGCGTGTAGGTGTGGTTGACCCAGCGGTACTGCGCCTTGTCCGCGAGCAGTCGGTCGGTGAGGGCGTCGGTGCCGCCGTTCTCGCTCTTCCACTCCTCGCCGGAGCCGGCGTTGTAGACCATGTCCAGCTTGAACCCGTGCTCGCGCTGCCACTGGGCGGCGTACACCGCGTCCTCGGCGGTCATCCGGATCGGTGTGGTCCCCTCGCCGTCACCGCCCACGCAGTCGAAGTCACCGGGGGTGCAGTTGCGCTCGGTGTCCCAGCGGCTGTCGGGCGCGAAGACGTCGTCGACATGCACCGCGAAATAGTTGCGTGCCTGCCCCACATGCACGCCCTGCGTCAGCCATTCGACGACGCCACGGGCGAGTACCCGGAACTGCTGCTGGTACTGGTTGTACGCGAAGGTCACCACCAGTTCGCGGCGCCCGTCGTGGTTGTACTCGCCGATCAGGCTGCCGCGCCCGGAGCCGGCGGGCACGGGAAGGTCGACATAGCTGGTGAAGCCCGCGCGGGGCCGGGCGACGTAGCCGTAACTCTCCTGTACGGAGGCGTCGTTGTCCTCGAAGGTGAAGGCGCCGTCGAGATAGCCGAAGTACCCCGCCCTGCCCTCGGCGGTGACGGACGCCTCACGCCCGTCGAGAGTGCCGGCCCAGCCGCCCGAGCTGGTGTAGTCGAGTCCGACGCCCGGGTGGGCCCAGGTGTAGGCGTCGACCTGCGGAATGCCGTAGGTCCGCTCGTAGCTCTCCAGCGCGGTCTGTTCCGCCGAACCCGCGCCGAAGGGGGCCTCGTTGGGCAGCACGACGCCCTGGTACTTGGCCCGCGGCCTGCCGTTCACCGTGTCGCTGAGGAACGCCTCCGTGATGGTCGGGCGGTTCGCGTCGTTCAGGTCGACGGTGGTGTACGGGATGCCGGTGCTCTTCAGCTGGGCGGTGATGGCCCCGACGGGACTGTCGCCGTTGTCCACGACCAGCACCTTGAGATCGATGCGCGGCACCTCGGCGGCCACGGCACTCGGGGCCGCCGCCAGGCCCAGGGTCAGCAGACTCGCGGCCGTCAAGGCGGCCACGCCGTTTCTGCGGTTTCTCCATCTGCGCGCGCTCTGCGCCATTGATCGTCCCTCTCCCCCCAGAAGATCCCCTTGCGACCACGTGTGACAAATCGGCGGAGGATCCGTGGAAATCATGCAAAGCGGCAAGCCGATCGCTCACCGGAACCAGACGAGTGTGACTCAGCTCACCGAGGCCGAGGATCAAGAAATGACCACGACGCCACCGACAGGTGAACGCCCGTAGGAATGAGCGAACGCTCACACGAGCGTAGGCTCATCCCGAGTGTTCGCCGCACCGGGGAAGGCCCCGCTGATACCGCACCCGTAGGTCGGAACTAGGGTCGGCCGTCGGGCCCGGTCGACCCACACCATTCGGCCATGCAACTTCACATCGGAAGCGAGAATTCACCACCGTGACTGCTCTCACTCTCAGCACCGCCGCGGCGCCCGGCCTGCGGGCCGACGCGATCGTGATCGGTGTCGCCAAGGGCACGGCATCCAGGTCCGGGAACCTGGTCGTCGCACCGGGCGCCGAGGCCGTGGACAAGGCGTACGACGGCAAGCTCGCCGGCGTCCTGGAGACCCTCGGTGCCTCCGGATCCGAGGGCGAGGTGACGAAGCTCCCCGCGCCCGCCGGTTTCAAGGCCCCGCTCGTGGTGGCGGTGGGCCTGGGAGCGGAGCCCGAGGACTCCAAGGACGGGGCGTACGAGGGGGAGGCGCTGCGCAGGGCCGCCGGCGCTGCCGCCCGCGCCCTCGCCGGCTCCAAGAAGGCCGCTTTCGCGCTGCCGCTGGGCGACGCCGGTGACGTCGGCGCCGTCGCCGAGGGCGTGCTGCTCGGGGCGTACGCCTTCGACGTGTACAAGGCGAACGGCAAGGACGAGAAGGCCAAGAAGAACGGCAAGGCCCCGCTCGCCGAGGCCGCGCTGCTCGGCGGGAAGCCGCGCGACAAGGAGCACAAGGCGGCGATCGAGCGCGCCATCGCAGTCTCCGAGGAGCTCAACCGCGCCCGCGACCTGATCAACATGCCGCCGAACGACCTCAACCCGGAGTCGTTCGCGGCGGTCGCCACGGCGGCGGCCAAGGAGCACGGCATCAAGGTGCAGGTGCTCGACGAGAAGGCACTGACCAAGGGCGGCTACGGCGGCATCCTGGGCGTCGGCTCCGGGTCGGCGGCGGGCCCGCGGCTGGTGAAGCTGTCGTACACGACCTCCAAGGCGGACAAGCACCTCGCCTTCGTCGGCAAGGGCATCACCTACGACTCGGGCGGCATCTCGCTGAAGCCGGCCGGGCACAACGAGACGATGAAGTGCGACATGAGCGGTGCCGCCGCCGTGTTCGCCGCCGTGGTCGCCGCCGCGCGGCTCGGGCTGCGGGTGAACGTCACCGGCTGGCTGGCGCTCGCCGAGAACATGCCGTCGGGCACCGCCACCCGCCCCGGTGACGTGCTGCGCATGTACAGCGGCAAGACCGTCGAGGTGCTCAACACCGACGCCGAGGGCCGGCTGGTGCTGGCCGACGCGCTGTGGGCGGCGTCACAGGAGACGCCGGACGCGATCGTCGACGTCGCGACGCTCACCGGCGCGATGGTGCTGGCGCTGGGCAACCGCACCTTCGGTGTGATGGCCAACGACGACGCGTTCCGCTCCGCGATCGTGGAGGCGGCCGAGGAGGTCGGGGAGGCGTCCTGGCCGATGCCGCTGCCGGAGCACCTGCGCAAGGGGATGGACTCGCCCACCGCCGACATCGCCAACATGGGTGAGCGGATGGGCGGCGGGCTGGTCGCCGGTCTCTTCCTGCGCGAGTTCGTGGGCGAGGGCGTCACCTGGGCACACCTGGACATTGCCGGTCCCGCGTACAACGAGGGCGGGCCCTTCGGATACACGCCGAAGGGTGGCACGGGGAGCGCGGTGCGGACGCTGGTCCGGCTCGCTGAACTCACGGCGGCCGGCGACCTCGGGTGAGCTTGCTCTGAACAAACTCTGAACAACAGGGGGCTCCGCGCGCGGGTAGGGCGGAGCCCCCTTATTTCATGCGCTCGTTCATGCCCCTCGTCCGTCCGCTCAACTGAACGTGGGACGTCTCACACACCGGCCCGGCGTCTCGTTCGGTGTGGACAAGTGCGAAGATGGGGCTCGGCAGGACAGGGCCCCACCACAGGGCCGAAGAAAGAGCGGCCGGACACCAGCCGCCTGTCGGTCATCGACGACCGGCGCACGGCGCACATGCATGGAGGACGTGACGTGGCGAACGACGCCAGCACCGTTTTCGACCTAGTGATCCTCGGCGGTGGTAGTGGCGGTTACGCCGCGGCCCTGCGCGGGGCGCAGCTGGGCCTGGACGTCGCCCTGATCGAGAAGGACAAGGTCGGCGGCACCTGCCTGCACCGGGGTTGCATCCCCACCAAGGCCCTGCTGCACGCGGGCGAGATCGCCGACCAGGCTCGCGAGAGCGAGCAGTTCGGCGTGAAGGCCACCTTCGAGGGCATCGACATCGCCGGGGTCCACAAGTACAAGGACGGCGTGATCTCCGGCCTGTACAAGGGCCTGCAGGGTCTCGTCGCCTCCCGCAAGGTGACGTACATCGAGGGTGAGGGCCGCCTGTCCTCCCCGACCTCGGTCGACGTGAACGGCCGGCGCATCCAGGGCCGCCACGTGCTCCTCGCGACCGGCTCCGTGCCGAAGTCGCTGCCGGGCCTGGAGATCGACGGCAACCGGATCATCTCCTCGGACCACGCCCTCGTCCTGGACCGCGTGCCCAAGTCCGCGATCATCCTGGGCGGCGGCGTCATCGGCGTCGAGTTCGCCTCGGCGTGGAAGTCCTTCGGCTCCGACGTCACCGTCATCGAGGGCCTGAAGCACCTCGTCCCGGTCGAGGACGAGAACTCCTCCAAGCTTCTTGAGCGCGCGTTCCGCAAGCGCGGCATCAAGTTCAACCTGGGCACCTTCTTCTCCAAGGCCGAGTACACCGCCGACGGCGTCAAGGTCACCCTCGCCGACGGCAAGGAGTTCGAGGCCGAGGTCCTGCTGGTCGCCGTCGGCCGCGGCCCGGTCTCCGCCGGTCTCGGCTACGAGGAGCAGGGCGTCGCCATGGACCGCGGCTACGTCCTGGTCGACGAGTACATGCGCACCAACGTGCCGACCATCTCCGCCGTCGGTGACCTCGTCCCGACCCTCCAGCTCGCGCACGTCGGCTTCGCCGAGGGCATCCTGGTTGCGGAGCGTCTGGCCGGTCTGAAGACCGTTCCGATCGACTACGACGGTGTCCCGCGGGTGACGTACTGCCACCCCGAGGTCGCCTCCGTCGGTATCACCGAGGCCAAGGCCAAGGAGATCTACGGCGCGGACAAGGTCGTCGCTCTGAAGTACAACCTCGCGGGCAACGGCAAGAGCAAGATCCTGAACACCGCGGGCGAGATCAAGCTCGTCCAGGTCAAGGACGGTGCCGTGGTCGGCGTCCACATGGTCGGCGACCGCATGGGCGAGCAGGTCGGCGAGGCCCAGCTGATCTACAACTGGGAGGCCCTGCCGGCCGAGGTCGCCCAGCTCATCCACGCCCACCCGACGCAGAACGAGGCGCTCGGCGAGGCCCACCTGGCCCTGGCGGGCAAGCCGCTCCACTCGCACGACTGACCCTCGGTCGACGAAGCGACGACTTCAGACTTCCGCAATTCGTAAGGAGCAACCGAAACCATGGCGGTTTCCGTAACCCTTCCGGCGCTCGGCGAGAGCGTCACCGAGGGCACTGTCACCCGCTGGCTGAAGGCCGAGGGTGAGCGCGTCGAGGCCGACGAGCCGCTGCTCGAGGTCTCCACCGACAAGGTCGACACCGAGATCCCCTCCCCCGCCGCCGGCGTCCTGGCCTCCATCAAGGTCGCCGAGGACGAGACGGTCGAGGTCGGCGCCGAGCTGGCCGTGATCGACGACGGGACCGGTGCCCCCGCGGCTGCCCCGGCGCCCGCCGCCGCCGAGGCTCCGGCCCCGGCCGCCGAGCCCGCTCCGGCCCCCGTGGCCGAGGCCCCCGCCGCCCCGGCGCCCGCCGCCGAGGCCCCCGCCGCCGCTCCGGCCGGTGCCGCCGAGGGCACGGACGTGGTCCTGCCCGCCCTCGGCGAGTCCGTCACCGAGGGCACCGTCACCCGCTGGCTGAAGTCGGTCGGTGACAGCGTCGAGGCCGACGAGCCGCTGCTGGAGGTGTCGACGGACAAGGTCGACACCGAGATCCCCGCGCCCGCCTCCGGCACGCTGCTGGAGATCGTGGTCGGCGAGGACGAGACGGCCGAGGTCGGCGCCAAGCTGGCCGTCATCGGCGTCGCGGGTGCCGCTCCGGCGGCCGCCCCGGCCCCGGCTGCTCCGGCCCCCGCCGCCGCTGCCCCGGCTCCGGCTGCCCCCGCGGCTCCGGCCGCTCCGGCTCCCGCCCCCGCCGCGCCGGCCGCGCCCGCCGCTGCCGCCCCGGCTCCGGTCGCCCCGGCGGCTCCGGCTCCGGCTCCGGCCCCGGTCACCCCGGCTCCGGCCGCTCCGGCCGCCGTCGGCGCGACCGACGAGGGCGCCTACGTCACCCCGCTGGTGCGCAAGCTCGCCGCCGAGAACGGCGTCGACCTGGCCACCGTCAAGGGCACCGGCGTCGGCGGCCGTATCCGCAAGCAGGACGTCATCGCCGCCGCCGAGGCCGCGAAGGCCGCCGCCGCTGCTCCGGCTCCGGCCGCTGCCGCGCCGGCTGCCGCCGCTGCCAAGAAGGCGCCGTCCCTGGAGGTCTCCCCCCTCCGCGGCCAGACCGTCAAGATGCCGCGCATCCGCAAGGTCATCGGCGACAACATGGTCAAGGCGCTGCACGAGCAGGCGCAGCTGTCGTCGGTCGTCGAGGTCGACGTCACGCGTCTGATGAAGCTGCGCGCCCGGGCGAAGGACTCCTTCGCGGCTCGCGAGGGCGTCAAGCTCTCCCCGATGCCGTTCTTCGTCAAGGCCGCGGCCCAGGCGCTGAAGGCGCACGCGCCCATCAACGCCAAGATCAACGAGGCCGAGGGCACGATCACCTACTTCGACACCGAGAACATCGGTATCGCGGTGGACTCGGAGAAGGGCCTGATGACCCCGGTCATCAAGCACGCGGGCGACCTCAACATCGCCGGCATCGCCAAGGCCACGGCCGACCTGGCGGGCAAGGTCCGCGCCAACAAGATCACGCCCGACGAGCTGTCCGGCGCGACCTTCACCATCTCCAACACCGGTTCGCGCGGCGCGCTCTTCGACACGATCATCGTGCCGCCGGGCCAGGTCGCGATCCTCGGCATCGGCGCCACGGTCAAGCGCCCGGCCGTCATCGAGACGGAGGAGGGCACGGTCATCGGCGTCCGCGACATGACGTACCTGACCCTCTCCTACGACCACCGCCTGGTCGACGGCGCCGACGCGGCCCGTTACCTGACGGCGGTCAAGGCGATCCTGGAGGCGGGCGAGTTCGAGGTCGAGCTCGGCCTCTGATCTCCCCTGTCGGGTAGTACGGCGCCCCGTCCGGAGCTTCTCCGGACGGGGCGTCGCTTATGCAGCAGGGGCCGCCTGCAACCCCCTCAGGGGCGCGGGGAACTGCGCGACCAGCCACACACGACGCGCAGCCGCACGACGACAATCCGAACCGAGCCCCTGGGCGCCCCGCTCCACCCACGGCGTGTAAGTCTCGTCTCACCTGCACTAAAGCGCCCTCAAGCGCCACCCCCACGGAGCGCAACGGCCGTATTGTCTAAACGTCAACGCGCCCTAAGGAGCCCTCATGACCGCCCCCGTCATCCACTCGCTGCGCGAACAGATCCGCGAGCACATCCTGGAGGGGATCATCAGCGGTCGCTGGCAGCCGGGCGAGCGAATCGTAGAGCGGCGGATCGCGACGGAGCTGGAGGTCAGCCAGACCCCCGTACGCGAGGCCCTGCGCGAGCTTGAGTCGCTGCGGCTGATCGAGTCGGCGCCCAACAAGGGCGTACGGGTACGGAGTCTGACGGCCGCCGACCTGGAGGAGAGCTACCCGGTCCGAGCCGGCCTGGAGGCCATCGCGGCGGAACTCGCGGCCGACCGCCTCGCGGAGGACTGCTCGGCCCTGGAGCCCCACGTCGCGGCCCTGTACGAGGCCGACCGCTCGTCCGACGGCACGGCCCAGGTACGGCACACGGTCGCCTTCCACCGCGAGATGGTCCGCGCGGCGGGCAACTCCGTGCTGCTGCACACCTGGGAGGGCCTGGGCATCGAGGTGTTCACGGCCCTGTCCATCCGTTGGCTGGGGACCGTGCAGCAGTCGTACGCCGAGGAGCACCAGGAGCTGGTGGCCGCGTTCCAGCGCCGGGACCCGCGGATCGCCGAGATCGTCAAGGCCCACGTGCTCGGCTGCGCCCCCCGGCACGAGCCCTGAGCGCGACCGCGCACGCCCTGAGCGCCACCCCGCTCATACGTATCCCCACCTGCGAAAACCGCTCGAAAACGCGGCACCCGGTGCCTGCCCGAAAGGCACCGCGTGCCTACTTTCTCGTGATCAAGAGGTTTTCGTCCTCAACCCTTTGATCGATCATCGATCAGCGAGTTATTGTCGCCGACGGACCTCCACCGAGGTCTCCGCCCTGTCCTGCCAAAGACCAAGGGCACCCCCGAACCCTTACCGATGAGGGAACCCCCTTCGACTGAGGAAGGCGGCGACATGACCGACCCCAACGCCATCCAGCCGAGCGCGCTCGACCAGCTCCCCGACCGGGATCCGGAGGAGACCGCCGAATGGCAGGCCTCACTGGACGCGGTCGCCAAGGCGGCCGGTCCGCACCGCGCCGCATACCTGATGCGACGCACGCTGGAGCGAGCCGAGGGCACCGGCATCGCGCTGCCCAAGCTCCTCGAGACCGACTACGTCAACACCATCCCGACCGCCGCCGAGCCGTCCGTGCCCGGTGACGAGGCGATGGAAGCCCGTATCACCGCGTGGAACCGCTGGAACGCGGCCGCGATGGTGAGCCGGGGCAGCAAATACGGCGTCGGCGGCCACATCGCCACCTTCGCCTCCGCGGCCTGGCTCTACGAGACCGGCTTCAACCACTTCTTCCAGGGCAAGGAGCGGGACGGCTCCGGCGACCAGCTCTACATCCAGGGCCACGCCTCCCCCGGCATCTACGCCCGCGCCTTCCTCGACGGCCGGCTGAACGAGCAGCACCTCGACAACTTCCGCCAGGAATCCGGCGGCAACGGCCTCCCGTCGTACCCGCACCCGCGCCGTCTGCCCTGGCTGTGGGAGTTCCCGACGGTGTCGATGGGCCTCGGCCCGCTGTCGGCCATCTACCAGGCCCGCTTCAACCGCTATCTCACCAACCGCGGCATCAAGGACGTCTCCGCGTCCCACGTGTGGGCCTTCCTCGGCGACGGCGAGATGGACGAGCCGGAGTCCACGGCGGCCCTCGCCCTGGCCTCCCGCGAGGGCCTGGACAACCTGACCTTCGTCATCAACTGCAACCTGCAGCGCCTCGACGGCCCGGTCCGCGCCAACTTCAAGATCGTGCAGGAGCTGGAGGCCCAGTTCCGCGGCGCCGGCTGGAACGTCGTCAAGACGCTGTGGGGTACGGCCTGGGACGAGCTGTTCCAGCTCGACACCACCGGCGCGCTCGTACGCCGCCTGCGCGAGGTACCCGACGCGCAGGTGCAGACGTACCAGACCCGCGACGCCGCCTACATCCGCCAGGACTTCTTCGGCAAGGACCCGGCGCTCGTCGAGATGGCGAAGCTGCTGAGCGACGACAAGATCCTGGAGTGCTTCCACCTGTCGCGCGGTGGCCACGAGGCCCGCAAGGTGTTCGCGGCCTACAAGGCGGCCCTGGAGTTCAAGGGCGCTCCGACGGTCATCCTGGCCCAGACGGTCAAGGGCTTCACGCTCGGCGAGGGCTTCGCGTCCAAGAACGCCAACCACCAGATGAAGAAGCTCTCGGTGGACGAGTTCAAGAACATGCGCGACCTGCTGGAGCTGCCGATCTCGGACAGCCAGTTCGTCGACGGGGTCGTCCCCTACGGCCACCCCGGCGCCGACTCCCCCGAGGTCCGCTACCTCCAGGAGCGCCGCGCGGCCCTCGGCGGCCCGGCCCCGGCCCGCCGTACGCACGCGCTCGCCCCGCTGCCCGCCCCCGCCGAGAAGGCCTTCGCCTCCTTCGACAAGGGCTCCGGCACGCAGAACGTGGCCACCACCATGGCCTTCGTCCGCCTCATCAAGGACCTGGTCCGCGACAAGGAGACGGGCAAGCGCTGGGTGCCGATCGTGCCGGACGAGGCGCGCACCTTCGGTATGGAGTCGCTGTTCCCGTCCCTCGGGATCTACTCCCCCAAGGGCCAGACGTACGAGCCCGTCGACCGCGACCAGCTCATGTACTACAAGGAGGCCAAGAACGGCCAGATCCTCAACGAGGGGATCACCGAGGCCGGTTCGATGGCCGACTTCATCGCCGCGTCCACCGCGTACTCCACGCACGGCGAAGCGATGATCCCGTTCTACATCTTCTACTCGATGTTCGGCTGGCAGCGCACGGCCGACCAGATGTGGCAGCTCGGCGACCAGCTCGGCCGCGGCTTCCTCGTGGGCGCGACGGCCGGCCGTACGACGCTGACGGGCGAGGGCCTGCAGCACGCGGACGGTCACTCGCCGGTGATCGCGGCGACGAACCCGGCGGCGCTGACGTACGACCCGGCGTTCGCCTACGAGGTCGCGACGATCGTGCGCGACGGCCTGCGCCGTATGTACGGCGAGGCGGCGCCGGGTGAGGACCCGAACGTCTTCTACTACCTCACCGTCTACAACGAGCCGATGCCGCAGCCCGCGAAGCCGGCCGGCCTCGGTATCGACGAGGGCATCGTCAAGGGCCTGTACCGCTTCAACACGGCGGAGTCGGCGGACCTGTCCCCGGCGGCGAACGCCCCGCGCATCCAGCTGCTGAGCTCCGGCACGGCGATCCACTGGGCTCTTCAGGCGCAGAAGCTGCTCGCCGAGGAGTGGGGCGTGGCGGCCGACGTCTGGTCGGCGACGTCCTGGACGGAGCTGCGCCGGGACGCCCTGGAGGCGGACGCCGCGCTGCTGCGGGGCGAGGAGCGGGTGCCGTACGTCCGTCAGGCGCTCCAGGGTGCCGAGGGCCCGGTGCTGGCGGTCTCCGACTACATGCGCCAGGTTCCCGACCAGATCGCGCAGTGGGTCGAGCAGGACTACTCCTCCCTCGGCGCCGACGGCTTCGGCCTCTCCGACACCCGCGAGGCGGCCCGCCGCCACTTCGGGGTCGACGCCGAGTCGATCGTCGTCGCGGCCCTGGCCCAGCTCGCGAGGCGGGGCGAGGTCAAGGCGACGGCGGTGAAGGAAGCCCGGGAGAAGTACGGGCTGTAACAGCCGACGCTCGGTGAACGCTCGGTGAAGGGGTACGGCGACCGCCGTACCCCTTCATCGTTGTCGATGGCGTTGTCAGTGGGCCCCGGCATGATGGCCGTATGCGTGCTGCCCGGCTGATCAAGATGGTGCTGTTGCTCCAGTCCCAGCCCTCCATGACCGCCGCCGAACTCGCGCGCGAGCTGGAGGTGTCCGAGCGGACGGTGACGCGGGACGCGCAGGCGCTGTCGGAGGCCGGGGTGCCGGTGTACGCGGATCGGGGGCGGGCCGGCGGGTACCGGCTCATCGGGGGGTATCGGACCAGACTCACGGGGCTCGGGCGGAGTGAGGCCGAGGCGTTGTTCCTCAGCGGTGTTCCGGGTGCGCTGCGGGAGATGGGGCTGGAGGACGCCGCCTCCGCCGCCCGGCTGAAGGTGTCGGCGGCCCTCATGCCCTCCCTGCGCGACGCGTCCCGTACGGCCGCCCAGCGGTTCCATCTGGACGCCCCGAACTGGTTCAAGGAACCGAAGACCCCCGAGCTGCTGCCGACCGTCGCGGAAGCGGTGTGGGACGACCGGCGGATCGTGGCCCGGTACCGGCGCGGGGAGGGCGAGGTCCAGCGGGAGCTGGAGCCGTACGGGCTCGTGCTGAAGGCGGGGGTCTGGTACGTGTGCGCCCGCGTGGCCGGGCACGGCTCGTACCGGGTGTACCGGATCGACCGGTTCACCGCCGTGGACGCCGGTGACGAGCGGTTCGAGCGGGACGAGGAGTTCGATCTGCCGGGTTTCTGGGACGAGCGGGCGGAGCAGTTCGCGCGGTCCATCCTGCGGGGCGAGGTCGTGGTGCGGGTGTCGCCGGGCGGTGCGCGCAGATTGCCGTACGCCCTCGATCCGCAGTCCGCGCGGGAGGCGCTGGAGGCGGCCGGTGCGCCGGACGGGGACGGGTGGGTGACGCTGACCCTGCCGGTGGAGTCGGAGGAGGTCGCCCACTCCCAGCTGGCGATGCTCGGGCCCGAGGTCGAGGTGCTGGCGCCGGAGGCGCTGAGGGCGCGTTTCGCGAGCGATGCGATACGGCTGGCCGAGCTGTATCGCACGTGACGCGCAGGCATACGGCGTGGGCCGAGCCGTATGCCCGCCATGCGGGGCCGCACACGGGCCGTGCGGCCATGCCCATCCGGTATCCGTGCGGCCATGACAATCCGGTATAACAATCCGCCCCACTCCACGTGCGCCCCACCCGCCCAGGGCCGATGCTGGACCCGTGATGGACGAGACGGAGTTCTGGGAGCTGATCGACGGAACCAGGGAGGCCGCCGAGGGCGACCCCGAGGAGCAGGCCGACCTGCTGGTGGACCGGCTCCTGGCGCTGGACCCGGAGATGATCCTGGACTTCGCCCGTCACTTCGAGGCCCGCTACAACCGCGCGTACACCTGGGACCTCTGGGCCGCCGCCTGGGTCCTGCTGGACGGGGCCAGTGACGACGCGTTCGACTTCTTCCGGTGCTGGCTGATCGGCCAGGGCCGCGAGGTGTACGAGGGCGCTGTGCACGACCCCGACTCGCTGGCCGACCTGCTGGACGACTTCGACGAGGAGTTCGACGGCGACGCCGAGGAACTCGGCTACGCGGCCGACGAGGCCTACGAACAGCTCACCGGCACCGTCGCCCCCGACCTCGGCATCGAGCCCGCGCCCCCGGAACCGGTGGGCACGCCGGTCGACTTCGAGAACGAGCGGGCGCTGGCGGAGCGGTTGCCCAGGCTGTGGGAGCGGTTCAAGGACTGACTCCCCGACCTGAAGGGCTGCTCCTCAGGCCACGGCGGCACGCCTGCGGGTCGATTCCGACGGGATGTACGCCTGGGTCTGCTCGGCCTTCACCGCGTGGTACATCGGCGCCTGGTTGGCCTGGTCGAGCGCGGACGCCGTGACGGCGGCCGGGCCCAGGACGACGGTCGCGACCGCGCAGACCACCGTCCAGACGCGCGCGCTGCTGGTGCCCCTGCCGCTGTTGTTGTCACCACTGCTGCTCATGATCCCCACCTCCGGTCAGTGCGTGTGCATGACGATAGGAAGGCCGCCTCGGCGCGATCCTTGAGTCGGCTACGAGAAACCTGTGAGGGCGGGCGCGCACGCGCGGAGTTCTGGTGTCCGTCGGCCTCCGTTCACCCGTGAACTCTTGACCGATCCGGTGATCCCCGGATTACGGTGGCCGCCCCGACCAGGAGCACCCTGCCCATGACCAGCCTGTTCGTGCGGGAGATACCGCGCGCGGAACACCTCGCCGATCTGCGGCGGAATCCCGACGCGAGCCATCTCCAGATCCCCGAGTGGGGCGACGTGAAGCCCGGCTGGCTGCCGGAGAGCGTCGGCTGGTTCGACGGCGAGGAGATGATCGCGACGGCGCTGGTGCTGTACCGGCCGCTCCCCGGGACCCGGCGCTATCTCGCCTACCTCCCCGACGGACCCGCGATCGACTGGCGCGCTCCGCGTCTGGAGCGGTGGCTGGACCCGCTCGTCGCCCACCTGAAGCGGATCGGCGCGTTCGCGGTCCGGATCGGGCCGCCCCTCGTCGTACGGCACTGGGACGCCGACACCGTGGCCGCGGGCATCGCCGACCCCGACGTACGCCACCTCCACGATCTGCCGACGGCCGGCATCGACGGCTACGCGCTCGACGTCGCGGAACGGCTGCGCCGGCTCGGGTGGCGGCGGTGCGCGGAGGACGACGGGAGCGGTTTCGGCCTCGGCCAGCCGCGGTACGGCTGTGAGATCCCGTTGGCGGGGCGCTCGGTGGACGATCTGCGCGGCGCCCTCGCCCCGCACTGGGAGCAGTCCCTGCGGACGGCCGAGGCGTCGGGCGTCCGGGTCTCCTGGGGCTCGGCCGCCGACCTGCCCGAGTTCCACCGCCTGTACACCGCGACCGCCGCCCACGACGGCTTCAAGGCCCGCCCACTGGACTACTTCGGACGCATGTGGCAGGCCCTGAACGCCGAGGACGACGACCGGCTGCGGCTCTATCTCGCCGAGTACGACGGCGAGGTGCTCTCCGCGGCCCTCATGATCAACGTCGGCTCCCGCGCCTGGCACTCGTACGCCGCGTCCGGCCGCCGGGGACGCCAACTGCGTCCCAGCAGCGCACTGTTGTGGCGCATGCTGCTCGACGCCCGAGCGGCGGGCACCGAGACCTACGACCTGCGCTCCATCACCCCCTCCCTCACCGAGGACCGCCTGCTCGGCCGACTCCGCTTCAAGACGGGCACGGGTGGCCGGGCGGTGGAGTACCTCGGGGAGTGGGAGCTGCCGGTGGGGAGCCAGGGGAAGGTGTTGCAGCGGGCGTTGGGGGTTTATCTCGGGCGTAGGTGATGAGGGGCCGGGCTCATGGCCGTTGCGCCACCACCGTGTTTCTGCCCTGGAGATGTGCCGCCAGTTGTCTGATCTCGGGGAGGCGGGCGGTGAGGGCGGCGCCCGGGCAGCTGGTCATGTAGCCGTCGTCGTGGCCGGCGAGGGCGGGGAGCGTGGCGGTGCTGCCGGAGGCGTAGCGGCTGAGGCTGTTGCTGGAGGTCAGGCGGACCTTCGCGCGCGGGTCCGTGTCGGACAGCCCCAGCTTCCACGCGGCCAGCGCGGCGATCGCCTCGGTCATCGCCTTCGGCACGGCGACACCGGCCGTGAAGGTGCCGAGTGCGGCGATGCCGGTGGTGCGGTGGTTGAAGCCCTGGGTGTGGGCGCCGGTGACGGCACGGTCGACGCCGCCCGCGCGGCCCTCGTAGATCGTGCCGCAGCGGTCGACGAGGAAGTTGTAGCCGATGTCGTCCCAGTGCCGGGAGCCGGTCTGGCCGGCATAGAGGTAGCGGATGATGCGGGGCGCGTCGGCGCAGTCGTAGCCGTTGGGCGAGTCGGTGTGATGGACGAAGACGGCGACGACGCCGTCGTCGTAGCGCGGGGGCGGCTGCGCATGCCGGGTGTCCTCGTCCAGCCAGGCCGTCCTCGGCACGATGTCCGGCCGGGGCGCCTGATGCGAGGCGGCCTGCCGCACCACGACCGCCCCCTGCCCGCCCGCAGCGACCGTACGCTCCACCCCGCTCGCACACAGCACCAACGCGAGGAGGGCTGCGAGACCGGGGAGACAGCCGAGGAGCACGAGGAGGGCGGCGGGGATGGGGCGGCCTGTGGAGGGCTGGAGGCGTGAACGGAGGCGGTGGCCGGTAAGGGTCCGCGGCCAGGCTCGGAGGCGACCGCCCACGGGAGGCTCGGGCCCGGATCGAAAGCGAGGGCCGGCGGGAGTCTGGAACCGGGACCGGAAGAGCTGGCCGACGGGAGTCTCAGGCCGCGATCGGAAGCGCCGGCCGGCCAACGGCAGCGCCCCAGGACGAGGGTGCCGAGCGGCGGGTTGCAGCCGGGTTCTGCGATGCCCGCCGACGGAGGAGGGCCGCGGCCGCTTTCGGAAACGCTGATCGGCAGGGGGTTGAAGCCGCGCTCGAGGTTGCCCGCTCCAGGGCCGCAGCGCTTCCGAGCCCTTCGCCGCCCGCGCCGCCCCCTCCTCACTCGCCGCCCCCTCTACGCGCCCCGCGCCCGACCCGCGCACAGCCTCCTCACCCTGCTCCGCGCCCCGCCCAAGCGCCGTCTCCTCCCCCTGCTCCACGCCCGCGCCACGCCCGTCTGGCACCCCACCCGCCCCACACGCAGCCTCACCCTGCTCCACGCCCTGCCCAAGCGCAGCCTCCCCCAGACACCCCGCGCCCGACCTCATCGCGGCCCCCCACACCCCCTCAACCTCGACCTCACCCCCCGATGGCCGCGCAGCTCCCTCCCCCCGCCTCCCGCTCACCCAGCACGCAGCCCCGTCCACCCCCGCCGCACCACCACTCGCCCCGGTCGCCCCCGGCGCACACCCCTCCGCCCCCGTCACCCCCCATATCCGCGCAGCCCAAGGCATTCGCACGGCACGTGGTCTTCGTCTCCCCCGCGTTCTCCTGAAGACCCGTCGGGTGACCCGTCGGAAGGCACGCATGGTCTTACTGTCCGACGGATCCCGTCCGCCCGCGATGTGTGGTGTGCCACCCGGTGGAACCATCGTCCTGGTCCGGGGCGTTTCTCCAGGTGCACGCAGCGTGGCCGGTTCCGGGCGGCACGCGTGCGTGTGCTGATCAACGGGCGCATCCCGCGCGTACTAAGGGGTCCGAGAGAAAGGCGGCTCCGTGGACCTGCTCGACATCCTGCTGTTGCTGGTCATCCTGGCCTACGCGGCATCCGGCTACCGGCGCGGACTGGTCGCCGGCTGCGTCTCGCTGGCCGGCTTCGTCGGCGGCGCGGTGATCGGCGTATGGATCCTGCCGTGGATGATGGACCTGGTCACACCGGGTACGACCCAGGCGACGGTCACGGCGGTGCTCACGGTGCTGGTCCCGGCCGTGGTGGTGCACGAGCTGGCGGGGCGGCTGGCGCTGCGGCTGCGCCGGGAGCTGGACCAAGGACCGCTCAGGGTGGCCGACGGGGTCGGCGGGGCGGTGGCCAACTCGGTGGCCGTACTGATCGTGTCGTGGGTGGCGGCGAGCGTCCTCGCCGCGTCCTCCTCCCCGCTGCTCACCTCGGCGATCCGGGACTCCCGGCTGCTCGGCACCGTGCAGGACGCGATGCCGGACACCACCCCGGCCTGGTTCTCCCGGGCCACCTCCGCGCTCACCGAGGCGGGCTTCCCGCAGGTCTTCAACCCGTTCGAGAACGAGTCGACGGCCGAGGTCGCCAAGCCCACCGGCGACAGCGTCACCTCGGCCGCGACGGACGCCGCCAAGCGCAGCACCGTCAAGATCGAGGGCGTCTCGGGCACCCAGGGCCGCGAGGGAAGCGGCTTCGTCTACGCCCCGCAGCACGTGATGACCAACGCCCACGTGGTGGCCGGCATCGACGAGCCCGGCGTCCGGATCGGAGGCGTCGGGAGGTCGTACGAGTCACGGGTGGTGCTCTTCGATCCGGAGCGGGACGTGGCCGTGCTGTACGTGCCCGACCTGCGCGCCCCCGTCCTGCGGTTCGACGACGACGCCGACCGCGGCGACTCGGCCGTCGTCGCGGGCTACCCGGAGGACGGCGACCTGAACCTCCAGGCGGCGACGGTCGCGAACCGCGTGCGCGCGACCGGCCAGAACATCTACAACGACGACACCGTCACCCGCGAGATCTACTCGATCCGCTCCACCGTCCGCCCCGGCAACTCCGGCGGTCCGCTGCTGACCACCGACGGCAAGGTGTTCGGTGTCGTCTTCGCCCGCTCCACGTCCGACGACGAGACCGGCTACGTCCTGACGGCCGCCGAGGTCGCCGCCGACGCGAAGCGCGCGGCCAAGGCGACGGCGCCCGTGGACACAGGGGATCTCGTCTCGTCCTGACGCCGCGTCCCGACGTCCCCCCCTCCCCCCGCGGTGAGCGATCAGAGCCCCTGTCCCATGATCACGTCGTCCACGTACTGACCGCCCAGGAAGAACTCCTCCGGCAGCACGCCCTCCACCACGAACCCCTCGGACTCGTACAGCTTGCGCGCCGGCGTGTTGTGGCCCAGGACGCGCAGGGTGATCCGCCGCGCGCCCCTGCGTCGCGCCTCCTCGACGGCCGTGCGGATCAGGGCCCGCCCGATGCCCCGGCCGCGCACCTCGTCGGCGACGGCGAGCCCCTGGATCTGCCGCACATGCGCGCTGGACGCGAGCGGAGTGGGGAAGCCCAGACGGACGAAGCCGACGATGCGGCGGTCGAGCTCGGCGACCAGATGGTCGTCGGGGGCGTGGCGCTCGTCGAAGAACGGCGGGTAGGGCGCCCGCGGCTGCGGCACGACCGCGTGCAGGTACGACCATGTGCGGCGGTCGAGGACGGACAGCTCCTCCTCGTCGTCCGGAAGGGCGATGCGTATGTACGGCGACTGGTAGAGCTGCGGCATGGGCGCCACCCTAAATCCCGGGCACCGAAACCCGACCGGGGTCTTATGTGGTCAGAGGCAGGATGAGGTTTATGGAACATTCAAGAATCGCCGTCGCCGGATCCTCCGGCCTCATCGGCGGCGCCCTCGTGAAGTCCCTGCGTGCCGACGGGCACGAGGTGGTGCGGCTGGTGCGCCGTGCGCCCGGGTCCAAGGACGAGGTGCAGTGGGATCCGGAGGCCGGGTCCGTGGACGCGGCGGGGCTCGCCGGGTGCGACGCGGTCGTCAATCTGGCCGGGGCCAACGTGGGTTCGCGCCGCTGGACGGAGGCGTACAAGGCGAAGCTGCGGCGCGGCCGGGTGCTGGGCACGACGGCGCTCGCAAAGGCCATGGCGTCGCTGCGGCCCGCGGAACGGCCGCGGGTCTTCGTCAACGGCAGCGCGATCGGCTACTACGGCGAGACCGGCGAGCGGGCCGTCGACGAGAGCGCCCCGCCCGGGGAGGGCTTCCTGCCCTCGCTGGTGGTCGACTGGGAGGGCGCCGCGACGCCCGCGCGGGAGGCGGGCGTACGGACGGTGTTCACTCGCACGGGGCTGGTGGTGGCCCGCGAGGGC
The DNA here is from genome assembly GCF_900103585.1 of Streptomyces sp. cf386. Classification (GTDB taxonomy): domain Bacteria; phylum Actinomycetota; class Actinomycetes; order Streptomycetales; family Streptomycetaceae; genus Streptomyces. The sequence goes on along the minus strand of NZ_FNHV01000009.1, from coordinate 366,068 downwards.
GGGGCCTGGGGGCGGCTGTTCCCGCTGTTCAAGGCGGGCCTCGGCGGGCGGATGGGGAACGGGCGGCAGTACTGGTCCTTCGTCTCGCTGCACGACGAGGTGGCCGCCATCCGGCATCTGATCGACCGGGACGACCTGTCGGGCCCGTTCAATGTGACCGCCCCGTATCCGCTGACGAACCGTGAGATCACCGCGGCGATGGGGCGGGTGCTGCACCGGCCGACGCTCTTCGCGGTTCCGGCGCCGGTATTGCGGACCGTGCTCGGCGAGATGGCCGGGGACGTGCTCGGCAGCCAACGGGTGCTGCCCACAAGGCTGTTGGAGTCCGGGTTCACCTTCGCGTTCCCGGAGATCGAGGGGGCGATCCGGGCGGCGGCCGAGTAAAGGGCAATCCGGGGCCGAGCAAAGGAAGGCTCCACTCCGTGTCCGTATGCGACCGCTGTGCGACCGTGCTCTGTCGATGCGCGACTGTTCCCGACCGATCACGGCCCTAACCTCGTCCCGAACTCGGGTATCTCCAGAGCCCGTTGGGGGCATGACGTCTCCACCGGCCGCGCAACCTCGAGGAGGGGCACGTGCTTGAGCCCGCGTACCAGGCGGACGTCGTCATCGTGGGAGCCGGGGTCGCCGGACTCTCCGCGGCGCATCGACTGACCAGCGCAGGAGTAACGACCGCGGTCCTGGAGGCCACCCCCTACGCGGGCGGCCGAATGTCGACCGAGAAGATCGACGGGTTCCGGCTCGACCGGATCGGCCAGCTCCTGTCGACCTCGTATCCCGAACTTCGCCTGACACCAGGGCTCGACGCACTCGCACTGCGCCCCTTCGCGCCCGGTGTACTGCTGCACAGCGACGGACGACGACACCGCGCGGGCGCCGTACCGAGCTCGATGAGCACGAGGCGCGCGAGGGGCGCACTCCATGCGGTGCGCGCCCTGGCGAGCGCCCCTCGGTCGACGTCCGTGCGGGGCGTTCCGGGGCAGACGACCCTGCCGAGGGTGCGCGCGAGCGCCCCGCTGGGTACCGCCGTCGACCAGGCCCGGCTCGGCGCCGCGCTCGCCCGCCTCGCCTCCGCGCCCGTCGAACGGCTGCTGGCCCGCCCCGAGTCGGCGGCCGCGCAGGCCCTCGCCGAGCGGGGCCTCCCCGCGCGGACGATCGACGGCTTCCTGCGGCCGCTGCTCGCCGCGCTGCTGTGCGACCCGGAGCTGACGACGTCCAGCCGGTGCGCGGACCTCGCGCTGCGCGCCTTCGCGAGCGGACGACTGTGCGTGCCCGAGGGCGGCGCCGAGGCGCTCCCGGAGCTGCTGGCGCGGGCCCTTCCGGCGGGCACCGTGCACACCGGCGTGCGGGTCACGTCGGTCGCCACGACCTCGGTGACCACGGCGGAGCACGGCGAGATACGGTGCCGGGCCGTGTTGCTGGCGACGGACGCGCGGACCGCCGCCGAGCTGCTGCCGGGCCTGCGCGTACCGGACTTCCACCCGGTGACGGTCGTCCACCACACGACCGACGAACCGCCCGCGACCGGCGCCTCGCTCCTGCTCGACGCCGACCGGGGCGGTCCGGTCGCGCACACGGCGGTGATCAGCCAGATCGACCCGAGCCGCGCACCCGCGGGCCGGGCCCTGATCTCCTCGACGGTCCTGGGCACACCTCCGCCCGACATCGACACATCCGTACGGATGCACCTGTCCCGCCTCTACGGCACCTCCACCACGCGCTGGGAGACGCTCGCCGTGCACCACACCCCCGAGGCCGTCCCGGCGATGCGCCCACCGCACGACCTGCGCCGCCCGGTACGCCTGCTGGCCGGCCTGTACGTGTGCGGCGACCACCGGGACACCAGCACGGTCCAGGGCGCCCTCCACTCGGCCCACCGCGCCGCGTCGGCGATCCTGACGGACCTGACGGCGGCGGGCTCACTGCACCGGGCGGAGCCGTTGAGGACGGCGGCTTGAGAACGCCCCCGACAGCCGCGCCCCGAAAGGGGCGCGGGGAACTGCGCGACAAGCCCCCACCAAGCCGCGCAGGACCCACCCCGGTCGGAGCTACGACGAGACCACCTACCCCAACGCCGCCACCTTGTCCCGATAACCCCGCACCGGCGCCGCATCCCGATACGGCTCCAACCTCCGCTCGAAGTCCTTGACGTACTCGATCGCCCGCACCGACCGCATCTCCGCAGCCTGACCCGCGGCTTCGGCACCGAGCGCACAGGCCTGATCGAGCTCACCAAGACCCAGGCGCGCGGAGGCAAGGACGACGCGGCAGAACAGCCGGCTGCGGGCATACGCAGGCGCACGCAGCTGCAACGACCGCTCCGCATGCTGAGCCGCCGCGCGAAACTGCTGCAGATCCCGGTGGCAGTGCCCGAACTCGTCGGCGAGCTGCGCCTCGTCGAAGAACCGTGCCCAGTACGGCACATCGTCGGCGGGGCGCGCCGCTTCGAGGGCGCGCTCGGCCCGCACGAGGGAGGCCGTACAGGCGCGCACCTCGCCCAGTACGCCGTGTCCGCGCGCCTCGCACGCGTGCAGCAGGGCCTGCACAACCGGCGGCGCGCTGGTCCCCACGCCCTGCTGGGCCACCCGCGCGAGCTGGACGGCCTCGCGGCCGTGCCCGAGGTAGACGGCCTGGCGGCTCATGGTGACCAGGACGTAGGAGCCGTACGCCCGATCACCGGCCGCCTGCGCGAGGCGCAGCGACTGGACGAAGTAGCGCTGGGCGAGACCGTGCGCCGCGATGTCGTACGACGTCCAGCCCGCGAGCCGGGTCAGGTCCGCGGCGGCGGCGAACAGCTGGCGGCCGGTCTGCTCGCCGTACGTGCCGCGCAGCATCGGCTCGCACTCGTGCTCCAGGTAGCGCACGAGGGCCTGCCGGGCGTGGCCGCCGCCGTACTTGTCGTCGAGGGAGCGGAACAGCTCGCCGACCGAGCGCAGCGCGGCGATGTCGCCGCCGGTGACCTTCTGCCCGGGCCCGCGTTCGGCCTGGCTGCGCTGACGGGGCACGGTCGGGCGGCCCTGGGCCGGGATGCGGGTGAGCGGCTCGCCGCGGGCGACCCTCTCGTCGGCGCGGCCGATCAGCCAGTCCCGGCTGGGCACGACGAGGCCGGCCGGGGTGAAGGCGATCTTGCGGAGCTCGGCATGGCTGCCGGAGTCCTTGCGCCACAGGCCGCTGATGATGTCGACGGCCTCCTCGGGGGTCGCGGCGAACTCCAGCCCCGCGTACACCGGCGCGCAGGCGTCGAGGCCGAGGTCCTGGGCGGTGAGCCGGCGCCCCAGGCGCCGGGTGAAGACCTCGGCGATGAGGGCCGGGGTCGTTCCGCGCGGCTGCTGTCCGCGCAGCCAGCGGGTGACCGATGTCTTGTCGTATCTGAGATCAAGCCCGTGTTCGAGGCCGAGCTGGTCCACTCGGCGGGCGAGACCCGCGTTGGAGAATCCCGCTTCTGCGATGAGCGCGGCGAGCTGTCGGTTGGGAGTGCGCTGCGCGGGTCGTTCCGTCATCTGCGGTGCGGTCTCCTGCCTTTCGGGCCTCGCAAAGCCATACGGCGGCTGAGTGCCCGGATTGCCGGTGAGCAGCCCTTTTGGCCTCTCGAACGGCGCGAATGTAGCGGAGAGTAAGCAGTCGATCGCACATTTCGCCGCCTATTCATCCGATCGTGTGAGGATTGCCCTACTGGGCTGACGCGGACCGAGGGGCATCACCCGAACGAGCCGGTCGTACAGTGGCGTAGGCACGCTTTGTGCCTTACGAGCTGCCAGGGCACTTCGAGGGAGGCGCTTGCCGTGAGTGAGTTGCGGTTCGTCCGTGTGGGATTCGGTACGGACGCCGTCGAGTACCAGGAGGCGTGGGACGAGCAGCGCCGGGTACACGCGGCGCGATTCGAGGACGAGATCCCCGACACGGTCCTGCTGCTCGAACACCCCCCGGTCTACACGGCGGGCCGGCGCACGGCGGACAACGAGCGGCCCCTGGACGGCACGCCGGTCATCGACGTGGACCGCGGCGGCAAGATCACCTGGCACGGCCCCGGCCAGCTGGTCGGCTACCCGATCCAGAAGCTCCCGCGCCCCGTGGACGTCGTGGCGCACGTACGGCGCCTGGAGGAGGCCCTGATCCGCATGTGCGCGGAGTTCGGCCTGGAGACCACCCGGGTCGAGGGGCGCAGCGGGGTGTGGGTGCTGGGCGACCCGGTCGAGGAGCGTCCGGCGCTCGGCGGCCTCGCGCTGGACTTCGACCCGCGGCTCACCGACGAGGAGTTCGACCCGCGCCTGAACGGCCCCGAGTACGCGCCCTCCAACGCGGGCCAGCGTCGCGAGGACCGCAAGATCGCCCAGATCGGCATCCGCGTGGCCAAGGGCGTCACCATGCACGGCTTCTCGTTCAACGTGAACCCCGACATGAAGTGGTTCGACCGCATCATCCCGTGCGGCATCCGGGACGCGGGCGTCGCCTCCCTGGCCGCCGAGCTCGGCCGGGACGTCACGATCGACGAGGTGCTGCCGGTCATCGAGCGGCACTTGAGGGACGTACTGGAGAACGCGGAGCTGAAGCCGCGGGAGATCGAGCCGGCGACCGCCTGAGGCCGGGAATGGGTCCTGCGGCTACAGGGTTGGCCTGACCGCAGGGCTCAGTAAACACGGGCGTACCCTGGTGTACGCCGACGAATCGAAGCACAGGGAGCCGACGTGTCCGCAGTCTCACCGGACGGACGCAAGATGCTGCGCCTGGAGGTCAGGAACGCCCAGACCCCCATCGAGCGCAAGCCCGAGTGGATCAAGACCCGGGCGAAAATGGGTCCCGAGTACACCAAGATGCAGAGTCTCGTGAAGAGCGAGGGCCTGCACACGGTCTGCCAGGAAGCCGGCTGCCCCAACATCTACGAGTGCTGGGAAGACCGCGAGGCGACCTTCCTCATCGGCGGCGACCAGTGCACCCGGCGCTGCGACTTCTGCCAGATCGACACCGGCAAGCCCGAGGCGCTCGACCGCGACGAGCCGCGCCGCGTCGGCGAGTCCGTGGTCACCATGGACCTGAACTACGCCACCATCACCGGCGTCGCCCGCGACGACCTGGAGGACGGCGGCGCCTGGCTGTACGCCGAGACCGTGCGCCAGATCCACCAGCAGACCGCCGGCCGCGAGGGCGGCCACACCAAGGTCGAGCTGCTCGCGCCCGACTTCAACGCCGTCCCGGAGCTGCTCCAGCAGGTCTTCGAGTCCCGCCCCGAGGTCTTCGCGCACAACGTCGAGACGGTGCCGCGGATCTTCAAGCGCATCCGCCCCGGCTTCCGCTACGAGCGCTCCCTGAAGGTCATCACCGAGGCCCGCGACTTCGGCCTGGTGACCAAGTCCAACCTGATCCTCGGCATGGGCGAGACCCGCGAGGAGGTCAGCGAGGCGCTCAAGCAGCTGCACGACGCGGGCTGCGAGCTGGTCACGATTACGCAGTACCTGCGCCCGAGCGTCCGCCACCACCCCGTGGAGCGCTGGGTCAAGCCGCAGGAGTTCGTGGAGCTGAAGGACGAGGCCGACCAGATCGGCTTCTCCGGCGTCATGTCCGGGCCGCTGGTGCGCTCCTCGTACCGCGCCGGACGGCTGTACCAGATGGCCGTCGAGAAGCGTGGTGCCTACGTCGCCTCGCAGGCGGTCTGATGGCACGGAGTGCCACGCGAAGCGTGTGAACCTGCGCACAAGCAACTACCCTTCGGTAGCAGCCGATTGACGCGGTCCTGGACGTCCCCGCAGATAGGGGGGTTATCAGGGCCGCGTCAAGCTTTTCGGGCGGCGCATTAAGGCTTCATTGGTGTTTGACCGGTCGGTCACGCCCTGGTAACACCAATCAGTGACCCTGGTTGTACACCCCGTGCACCACTCACCAAAGCCGCCGATCCCGAGGGGGGACCTCCACCATGCAGGCCGCGCCGGTTCGCGCCACCGCCATTCCGTCGTTCACCACTGCACTCCGTGCCGTCGAGTCACTGCTGATGAGCAGCGGCCAGCGCACCGCCCGTCGCAACGCCTGGACGTCCGTACTGGAGGACCGCCGTCGCGCCAAGGACCGGGTCGAGGCGCAGCGCGTCCTGGACCAGGCCACCTCCGTCCACCCCTGACCCCTCCCCTTCCACGCCCCCCTTGGACACTGCCGTCGTCGGCGCTCCCGAGGCCACGTAGACTGCGTGGCATGGCGAGGAAGGACACGGCAGCGGACGCTGCGAACCCCGGGCGACTCAAGCAGATCGCTCTGACCTACAAGATGACCCGCAGGGCCGACAAGAAGATCGGTCTTGTACTCGCGGCTGTCGGAATCGTCACCTTCGGTGTCTTCCTCGCGATCGGTTTCTTGATCGGTCACCCCATCTATCTCGGCATCCTGGGCCTGCTCCTGGCCTTCCTCGCGACGGCGATCGTGTTCGGGCGCCGGGCCGAGCGGGCCGCCTTCGGGCAGATGGAGGGCCAGCCGGGCGCAGCCGCGGCCGTGCTGGACAACATCGGCCGAGGCTGGACGACGACGCCCGCGGTGTCGATGAACCGCAGCCAGGACGTGGTCCACCGGGCCGTCGGCAAGGCCGGCATCGTGCTGGTCGCGGAGGGCAACCCGAACCGGGTGAAGAGCCTGCTGGCCGCCGAGAAGAAGAAGATGAACCGCATCGTCGCGGACGTGCCGGTGCACGACCTGATCGTGGGCACGGGCGAGGGCCAGGTCGGGCTGAAGAAGCTGCGGACCACCATGCTGAAGCTCCCGCGCGTACTGACCGGCCCCCAGGTGACCGCCACCAACGACCGGCTCAAGGCCATGGGCGACCTGATGAGCAACATGCCGTTGCCGAAGGGGCCCATGCCGAAGGGCATGAAGCTGCCGAAGGGCGGGCCGAAGGCTCGCTGATCTCCTCCTCGTACGAGAAAGGGGGCGCCCGGATCATTCCGGGCGCCCCCTTCGTCGTACGAGTGCTGGGCGCGTTCGTCCTACGAGTGCCGGACGCGTTGGTCGTACGCGTACTAGATGCGCACCTCCACGGTCCCCGCCAGCCGGTCGTGCAGGCCGCGGCCGTCGCGGTCCCAGATCAGGGCGGGGATCGCGACACACAGCAGGGCGGTGCGCAGCAGGGCGCGCAGCGGGTTGACGGTGCCGGTCTCCAGGACGACCACGCGCAGACCGAAGAGGCGCTTACCCGGAGTGAAGCCGATGGTGCCGACCGTCAGGGCGCTCATCAGGAAGAAGACGAGCAGGGCCCAGTTTCCGGTCGCCTGGCCGTAGCCGTCGGTGATCAGACCGTATGCGATCAAGAGGCAGAAACCCCAGTCGACGGCGAGCGCCCCGAGCCGTCGTCCCGGCCGGGCGATGGAGCCCGGCCCCTCCTCGGGAAGGCCGAGTTGCTGACCCCTGTATCCGAAGTCGACACCGGCTTCCTCGGCGGCGGCGCGGGGGCCCGAGAGCCAGGATCCGATTGCTTGCCTCTTGTCCACGCGTCCACGGTACTGTGCCCGTTTTGCGATGTGGACAGGTGGGGTGGGGTGCGGGATGTCCGGTTAACGTGTGCGAAACAAATGGGTCACGCCCGAGAAATCACCCGTCCCTAGGGTCGAAGACAGCGTGTGCCACCGCACTGGCCGCACGAACGAACTACCACCCCGGCACGACGGGTCGGGAGTAGGAGGAGCTGGATGTTCCAGAACGCCGACGAGGCCAAGAAGTTCATCGCGGACGAGGACGTCAAGTTCGTCGACGTCAGGTTCTGCGACCTGCCGGGCGTCATGCAGCACTTCACGGTGCCCGTCGAGGCGTTCGACCCGGACGAGGAGCTCGCCTTCGACGGATCGTCGATCCGTGGTTTCCAGGCGATTCACGAGTCCGACATGGCTCTCCGTGCCGACCTGTCGACGGCCCGGGTGGACCCCTTCCGCCGGGACAAGACCCTCAACATCAACTTCTTCATCCACGACCCGATCACGGGCGAGCAGTACTCCCGTGACCCGCGCAACGTGGCGAAGAAGGCCGAGGCCTACCTCGCGTCGACCGGTATCGCGGACACCGCGTACTTCGGTCCGGAGGCCGAGTTCTACGTCTTCGACAGTGTGCGTTTCGCCACCACGTCGAACGAGTCCTTCTACCACATCGACTCCGAGGCCGGCGCCTGGAACACCGGTGCCCTCGAGGACAACCGTGGTTACAAGGTCCGCTACAAGGGCGGTTACTTCCCGGTCCCGCCGGTCGACCACTTCGCCGACCTGCGTGCCGAGATCTCCCTGGAGCTGGACCGCGCCGGTCTGAAGGTCGAGCGCCAGCACCATGAGGTGGGCACCGCCGGCCAGGCCGAGATCAACTACAAGTTCAACACGCTGCTCGCCGCCGCCGACGACCTTCAGCTCTTCAAGTACATCGTGAAGAACGTCGCCTGGCGCAACGGCAAGACCGCGACCTTCATGCCGAAGCCGATCTTCGGTGACAACGGCTCGGGCATGCACGTGCACCAGTCGCTGTGGACGGGCGGCTCCCCGCTCTTCTACGACGAGGCCGGTTACGCGGGCCTGTCGGACACCGCCCGCTACTACATCGGCGGCATCCTCAAGCACGCCCCGTCGCTGCTCGCCTTCACCAACCCGACGGTGAACTCGTACCACCGCCTGGTGCCGGGCTTCGAGGCCCCGATCAACCTGGTGTACTCGCAGCGCAACCGCTCCGCCGCGATGCGTATCCCGATCACGGGCTCCAACCCGAAGGCCAAGCGCGTCGAGTTCCGCGCGCCCGACTCCTCCGGCAACCCGTACCTGGCCTTCTCGGCCCTGCTGCTCGCGGGCCTGGACGGCATCAAGAACAAGATCGAGCCGGCCGAGCCGATCGACAAGGACCTCTACGAGCTGGCTCCCGAGGAGCACGCGGGCGTCGCGCAGGTCCCGACCTCCCTCCCGGCCGTCCTCGACTCCCTCGAGGCCGACCACGAGTTCCTCCTCCAGGGCGACGTCTTCACGCCGGACCTGATCGAGACGTGGATCGACTTCAAGCGCACGAACGAGATCGCGCCGCTGCAGCTGCGTCCGCACCCGCACGAGTTCGAGCTCTACTTCGACGTGTGATCCGCGGATTCCGCACAGAAGGCCGCCGTCCCGCACCGGGGTGGCGGCCTTCGCCGTGGAATACGCCCTAGTCCTCGGGCGGCTCGGGGACGCGCCAGACGATGCGGAACCGCTGGTCCGGCGGCAGCCCGAATCTGCCCACCGGGCCGATCGACTTGATGAGATAGCCGAAGATCTGGTGGTGGGCCTCCTCCGACAGCTCGTGCCAGGTCTCCGGGGTCGCGGTCATGACCTCCCGCATCAGCGAGGCGTCCGACTCCGCGCGCAGCATCTCGATGCGGTCCTCGCGGTCCATGGTCCGGTCGGCGTGCATGGCGCTGACCGAACGCTGCAGGAGGTTCGGTTCCACCTCGAGGCGCTGGAGGATGCGGTCGCAGCCGTAACGGAAGGCGGTGTGCATCTCGACCGCCTCCTGGTCCGGGAACCGGTAGCCGAAGGGGCTGCCTTCGTCGGCGCCGAGGTAGTCGCCCTTCAGGGTGCGCAGCAGGGCACGCAGGGCGGTTTCGGCGCCGTACTCCTCGATGAGGCGGACACCGGCCTGCACCCACTGGTCCTCCGAGATCTGCGGCTCGTGCGGCACGGCCAGGGAGGGGTCGATCTGGATGGCGTTGAACGGGTTGATCATCATGGCCAGGAACGACTCGGCGTCCCACTGCCCGTCGTCGCTGCCCCAGCCCTGTGAGAGGGCCAGTTCCCGGGCCGTCTTCATGCCGCCGGGTTCTCCCTCCCGCACCGCGCGCCACAGGGGCAGGAACCGTGCCACCTCGGCCGTCGGGTCCCGGGGCGGGTTGACGCAGGCGGCGGCCAGCACCGCCACGATCGACTGCACGGTCTCCCAGCGCGGGACGGTCAGTCCCTTGAGGGTCGTACGAACCCCCTCATGGCTGACGACAGCCGGATGATCGCCCTCGGCGATCAGCGCGCTCACCTTCCGCATGCCCGGGCTGCCCGCCGCCCGGTGGAGTTCCTCCAGCGCGTGTACCAGCTCCCGATGGGCTTCATTCGGTGGGAGGACGGTGTCGGTCACGGAAGGGCGGTTCCTCTCGGCCTTGCGGACGACGGTTCGGGCGAACCGTCAGATAGTGCCAAGAGTGTAGAAGTCGCAGGCAGGTGGCCCCGTGTCAGATTGCGCCAACTTCCCGGTCACAGGCGCCAGACGACGACAAGCCCTCGCCGGGTGCCCGGAGCATGGAGCCAGCGCCGTGAAGGAACCGGCGCCGCCCTTCGAGGAGTTGCCCGTCCATGCACATCCCCGAGTACGCCCATGCCCTGATCCGGTCCGCGCTGCCCTCCGTCCCCACGTCCCGGCACGTGGGAGCCGTGGACTGCTGTCTGTGCGACCGGCCCTTCGAGGATCGGTTGCCGGTGGCGCTCGGCCCGACACCCGAGTCGGGGCTCTTCGGCTGCCGTCCCTGTCTGCATCGGCTGGTCACCCGGGCGCGACGGGCCCGCGATGCCGCGCTGGTCCGGGACGCCGAGCAGGCCCTGACGGAAGCGGCGGACTGGCGGCCGGCGCGGGAACGGCATCTCGCCCGGCTCGACCGTGTGCGGCAGGCCGCGGAGGCCGTGGCCGAACTGGCCGACGGCGACCGGACGGAGCCGCTTCAGGTCGCCTGGCTGCTGGTCTCGCTGGAGTCGGCGTACACCTGGATCCCGGACGCGCCCGAGCCGCCCGCCGCCGCTGCCGACGACGCCACCGAGCTGAAGGAGGAGCGGTTCCGGCTCGACCTGGCCATGATCACGGCGCGGGAGGCGGTGGCCGACCGGCTCACCTATCACCTGATCAACGAGGCTCAGCCAGCGGAACCCGAGATGTGCGAGGAGTTCGAATGCCCCGAGGACTGCTCGGGACGCCATGACACCACCCACATCGACTGCGGGCCGGACGAGGTCTTCGAGGATCTGCTGCGGCACGGGGTCAGGTTGGAGCGGCCGGAGCCCGAACCCCCGTCCCCTCGTCTCACGGCTCTCCTGGAGGGCACCGGGACGGAGGAGAAGCGCACACCGCTTCCGGGCATCGAGGAAGGGGCCCCCGCCGTCCTCGCGCACTTCGGTATCGACGCGGACGACACGGACGTCCTGGTGAGCGCGGCGGCGGTCGGTCTGGTTGCTGACGCCTGGCGCGAGGGGCCCCTGGACGGGATCCACGCGGCCGACGACGGGCCGAGCGACGGGGAGATCTTCGCGCAGGGCGTCGATCTGTACCGCTGGGCGCGTGCCGCTCTGCTGGCGGCGCGGGACGACGGGCCCGAGGAACTGCTCGCGTTCGTGGCCATCGCCTCGGACCCGGATCTTCCGTGGGCCGGCGGCTCGCCCTTCACCCTGCGCGCGGTGTCCGCGTCCGCGTCCGTGGCCGAAGTCGGCCGGCACGTCGACGACCGGGTCTGGTTCACGACGGAGGTGATACGGGAGCAGGGCTGGCGCGCGGCACTGCTGCACCGGGCTCTTTCGGCCGCGTCCCGGGCACCCCACCAGTTCGGCATGCCGGGCTGGCCCGACACCGTGCGCACGGCGATGGAGCGGCTCGCTCCGCTGGACCGGTCGGATGCGCCCGAGGCGCTGACCGACCTGGCGGCCGTGGAGGCCGCGCTGCTCGAGGCGCCGGACCGGCTGGGCGTGGCCACCCTCGACTGGCTGGCCGCCCGTGGCCTGCTCGACCAGTGAGGGTGGGGGTCCGTCGTGAGATGGGGCGAGATCACGCTGGCCGTCCTGGCCGCGTTCGGGTGCGTCACGCTGCTGCTGGCGCAGATCGACGACGTACTCGGCAGGCTGCCCCGGATCATCCGGGCCTGGCGCCGGGTACGGCGGGAGCTGGACGGCGGTACGGAGGGGCCTGCGAACGAGCCGGACGCGGGCTGACGGCGGCCTCCCGGGCTTCACGGACTTCCTCCCCCGAGGCGAGCGCGCCGTCGTAAAGTAGGAGCACTGCTGTTCGAGAAGGGTCAACGGGGATGTCCGAACAGGACGACGGCGAGCGCGAATTCGACATCAAGTGGGCGGACAACGCCGAGCACAAGGAGCCCTCGGCGCGGGCCCGCATGCTCGCCGCGCGCTGGAAGGAGAGCCCGCCCGGTCCGGTGCCGTTCCGGGCCGAGCCGGATCATGTGGCACGGCGGCAGCGCCGGTCGGGGTGGGTGTCGACGGTGGTCGTGCTCGGCTGCGTCGCCGCGGTGATCGTGTTGCTGGGCTACATCAACTTCCGCGGGGCCTACTAGGCGTCCGCCGGGCCTGGGGCCTTTGCTGGTCCTAGGGCCGATCGCGACCCGTTCATGGCAACGCCGGGTGCACACTGGGCAGTGGGACGAGTGCCTGAGTGCGCGCGGGGTGATGCGAGATGCAGAGCCGGTTCCGGAGTGATCGGCGGTTGACCGCCCGGATGGGGATCACTCTGTTTCTGCTCGGGTTGTTGTACGTGGCCTTCGTGGCCGCGTTGATCGTGCTGCTGAAGTCCTGGGTGCTCGTCGTGGTCGTGGCGGCGGGGCTGCTGGGGGCGCAGTACTGGTTCTCGGACCGGGTCGCGCTGTTCGCGATGCGGGGGCGGGTCGTGGAGCGGGAGGAGTATCCCGAGCTGCACGGGGTCGTCGACCGGCTGTGTGCCATCGCCGATATGCCGGGGCCCGTCGTCGCCGTGTCGGACATGGAGATGCCGAACGCGTTCGCCACCGGGCGCAATCCCGATCATGCCGTGGTCTGTGTGACCACGGGGCTGCTGCGCCGGCTGGAGCCGGACGAGCTGGAGGGGGTGCTCGCGCACGAGCTGTCGCATGTGGCGCACAAGGACGTCGCCGTGATCACGGTCGCCTCGTTCCTAGGTGTGATCGCGGGGCTGATCGTGCGTTTCGCCTTCTACTCGCAGATCTTCGGCGGCGGGCGCCGGGACCAGAACACCGCCGTGATCTTCGCCGCCGTGATGGGGGTGTCGGCGGCCGTGTACGCGATCAGCTTCCTGCTGATCCGGGCCCTGTCCCGGTACCGGGAACTGGCCGCCGACCGGGCCGCGGCGCTGCTCACCGGGCGGCCCTCGGTGCTGGCGTCCGCGCTCACCAAGGTCTCCGGCGACATCGCCCGGATCCCGACCAAGGACCTGCGTACGGCCCAGGCCTTCAACGCCTTCTACTTCACCCCGGCGCTGGGCCGCGGGCCCAGCATCGGGCAGTTCTTCTCGACCCACCCGAGCCTGGAGCAGCGGCTCGAACAACTGGGGCGGATCTCCGCCGAGTTGGGCGAGACCGCGGCTCCCGGAGGGGTGTGAGCATGGGGCTGCTGGACATTCTGCTCGGCCGGACGAAACCGGTCGCGCCCGATCTCGACCAGCTCTTCGGGCTGCCGTCGGCGGCGGTGACGCTGGAGGCGGCGGCCGGGTTCCGGCCGACCGGGAACGGGGCGGTGTGCTTCGCCGCGGTCGAGGGCGCGGCCTTCGAGCAGACCCACCGCGAGGTCCAGGCGCTGCTCGACGCGGACGCCGAGCGCGACGGAGGGCCGGTGGAGCTGGCCCGGGACCGTTACGGCTACTCGTGGCTGGTCTCCCGCCGCACCCCCGACCAGCTGCCGGAGCTGGTCAACGACCTGCACGCGGTGAACAGCGCGATGGAGGTCAACGGCTTCGGACCGCAGTTGCTGTGCTCGCTTGCAGGGTTCGAGGACGAGCGCCAGGGCAGGCGGCTCGCCCTCGTCTATCTCTACAAGCGCGGCGCCTTCTATCCCTTCGCGCCCCTGCCCGGCACGGCGGAACGCCGCGACAACCCGCTGGAGCTGCGGGTGAAGGCGGCCCTCGCGAACGACCTGCGGATCGAGCAGGACCTGAACCGCTGGTTCCCGGTGTGGGGCGCCCCCGGCCTGTGACCGTGGGCGCCCCCGCGGGCTACCACCAGAGCTGGTCTCAGCTGCTCTTCTCCCGCTCCTGACGACGGGACTCAAGCGGGCGATCGCGGCGGTAGCGGCGCTCCCACTTGGCCTGCATGTCACGGCGGTCGCGGTACGCCCGGTAGTCCGAGGGCATGGATCCTCCCGACGAGGACCCTCCCCCGGCTCCTCCGGCTCCCCCGCTCGGCGCGGAGGCGTCCCGCCCGTACCGCAGGTACAGGAAGAGCACGGCGACGGCAGCCAGCCAGTAGTTGTGGTTTCCGAATCCTAAGATCACCAGGACGACAGTCCCGGACATGACGATGGTGCCCATCACGGGCCTCCGTGAGCGTGGGTTGGATCTGGTGCTGGTTCTGGATCTGGTGCTGGACCTGGAGCGGTGATCGATGTCCCGACGGGGCGCTGGGGAGGGGCGGCCGTCCGTCGGTGCGTAGAGAGTAGCCCCGAGTCCGCGGGGTGACCCCCGCCCTGCGGAAAGCGGCGTGAGCAGCTCCGTTACGCATGTCCAGGGTAGGGATCCGGTCACCCGGCGTGCATCTTCTTTTCCCGGTACGGCAGTTCGGCCGGTGTCGTCCGCGCCGGACGCCGGTCAGATCCCGGGCGTGGCCCTGATCAGCCCGGCCTCGACGGCGGCGCCCAGCGTCGCGTGGTCGGCGGCGGTCTGGTCGGCGTAGGAGAGCGCGAAGTCGGTGACCGCGTGGTCGAAGGTGTCGGCGTTGCCGAGGTAGCCCGCGATGGCGATACGGTCGCCGGAGCGTGCGTGGGCGCGGGCGAGGGCGGTGCCGCACAGGCGGGCGTAGGACCGGAGGTCGTCGGGGCTCATCCCGGCGACGTCCGCGGAGGCCTTCATGTCGCGCAGCTGACGCCAGTAGAAGGCGCGGCCCTGCGGCCCCGACATCCAGCCGAGGAAGATGTCGCCGGCGGCCTGCAGCACACGCTGGCCCGCGACGACGCGATGGCCGTGATGGACGTACGGCCCACTCGGCAGATGCTCCTCCAGTACGGACTGCCGCGCCTCCTTGATCTGCAGGAACAGCGGGTCGTCGGCGTCCCGCCCGGCGAGCAGCACGATGAAGCAGCGCAGTCCGACGCTGCCGACGCCGACGACCTTGTGGGCGGCGTCGACGAAGCGGTAGCGGTCCAGGAGGCGGCGGCGCTCCTCGGAGAGGGTCGAGCGGTAGTCGCTGAAGATCTTGCGCAGGAAGGCCATGTCGGAGTTGCCCGCGGGTTCGATGAGCGGCGGGTCGTGGATGATCCGGCGGCGCCCGTCGACCACGTCGGTGAGCTTGCCGTAGGCCTGCAGGCTGGTGCGGCGACGGGCGCGGCCGAGGGTGGCCTCGACGCGGCGGCGGTCACGGGCGGTGCGGACCAGGGGCAGCAGCTCGTCGGCGTCGATGCGCGTGTACCAGACGTCGAGCTCGCCGAGCCGGGCCAGCTGACGGATGGCGACGCGGTACGCGGCCACGGCCTCCCGGGTCGCACGCCGGACCCTGACTTCCGGGTGGCCGTTCTCGCGGGCGGCCACGGCGACCGAGGCGGCGAGCCGTTTGACGTCCCACTCGAACGGGCCGCAGTACGTCTCGTCGAAGTCGTTGAGGTCGAAGAGGAGGGCGCGTTCCGGGGAGGCGTACAGGCCGAAGTTGAGCAGATGGGCGTCGCCGCACAGCTGCACGGTGAGGCCGGTGTGCGGGGCGGCGGCGAGATCGGCGGCCATCACGGCGGCGGCGCCGCGCAGGAAGGAGAAGGGGGACGCCGCCATCCGGCCGTACCTGATCGGCAGCAGCTCCGGCAGCCGGTCGCGGCCCTGGCGTTCCAGTACGGCGACGGGGTCGGGGCGGTCGACGGAGGGCAACCGGGCGCCGTGCGCGGAGCGGGGGAGGCGTTTGCGGGCGGCCTTGCCGCGGAGGGCTCGGTCGGCGGGGGTGGCGGGGGTGCCGGGGGCGGTCACGAGGTGCGGTTCCGGGTCCGGCCGCCCCGTGCGGTGGGGGTCGCGGACCGTCCGTGGGGTGGCTGTCGTATGCCGTCCGTGCCCTGGCTGTCCATCGCGCCTCCCGCTGCCACGCCCGCTCACGCGGGCCGCCACCCTCTGATCGCAGTGAAGGCGGGACGAGGAGCATGCGCATGCCGGGTACGGCGATCGGGTGAACCGGCCGGTGGCCGTGGCCGTCTCGGTGGCGGACCGTTGTCAGGGCCGTTGTCAGTGGCGTCCGGGAGGATGCGGTGAGGGACGAGGTGACCGCATGACGGGTGGAGGCCGGGATGGGTGACGGGTTGCGGTACATCGGGGTGGCCGAGCGGCGGGCTCGGCTGGGGATGCGGCATCGGCTGGCCGGGGCGGCCCGGGCGGCGAGCCCGGCCGAGGTCGCCGAGTCGCTGGTCGCGCTGCACGGCTCCGATCCGGCGACCGTGTACCTGGCCGTGGGCGCGCGGCTGGCGGAGCCCGCGAAGACCGTCGCCCGGACCGAGCGGGCGTTGTACGAGGACCGGGCGCTGGTCCGGATGCACGGCATGCGGCACACCGTGTTCGTGTTCCCCACCGAGCTGACCGCCGTCGTGCACGCCTCCACCGGCCTCGCGGTCGCCGCCCGGGAGCGGGCCTCGCTGGTCAAGGACATGGCGAAGGCGGGGGCGCCGGACGCCGCGTGGCTGGCGGAGGTCGAGGAGTCGGCGCTGGCCGCGCTGGCACGGCGCGGGCAGGCGACGGCGGCCGAACTCGCCGAGGACGAGCCGCGGTTGCGCGAGCAGTTCGCGTACGCGGCCGGGAAGAGCTACGAGGGCGTGCACACCGTCTCGACCCGGCTCCTGCGGGTGCTCGGCGTCGAGGGCAAGGTGGTGCGCGGGCGCCCCCTGGGCTCCTGGACGTCCTCGCAGTTCCGGTGGGCGCCGGCACCCGCACATCCCGAACTGGACGTGGCCCAGGCGCAGTCGGAGCTGCTACGACGCTGGCTCGCGGTGTGCGGACCGGCGACGGAGGCCGACCTGAAGTGGTGGACCGGGTGGCGGGTGACGGAGGTCCGCCGTGCCCTTGCGGCGATCAAGGCGCAGGCCGTGTCCCTGGACGAGGGGACGGGCTACGTCGTCGACGGCGACGTCGGTCCGGTGGCCGGGCCCGCCGAGCCGTGGGCGGCGCTGCTGCCCGGGCTCGACCCGACGGCGATGGGGTGGCAGCGGCGGGAGTGGTACTTGGCGCCGGAGCTGTGGCCGTCCCTGTTCGACCGCAGCGGCAATGTGGGGCCGACGGTGTGGTGGAACGGGCGCGTGGTGGGCGGGTGGGCCCAGCGGGGGGACGGGGAGATCGTCTGGCGGTTGCTGGAGGAGCTGGGGGGTGTGGAGCGGCGTGCGGTGGAGGCGGCGGTCGGGGTGGAGGCGGAACGGTTGCGGGGGTGGGTGGGCCCGGCGGAGGCGGGGGTCGGTGTGGCTCGGGTGACGCCTCGGTTTCGGACGCCGTTGGAGCGGGAGTTGGCGGGGTAGGGGGCATCGTGGGGGCACTTGCTGACGCCATCCGGGCATCTCGGCCCGTTGGGGGTGCCCCCTCTGGGGGAGTTTGAGGACGAGGCCCCTTCAGGTCCGAAGCGGGGGTCTGGGGGGGGCGGCAGCCCCCAGTCCACGGCAACGACAACGCCGGGTGCCGCCCAAAGGAGACCGCACCCGGCGCCACAGTTAACGCGCGTACCGCATCAGCGCCCGCACCATGTGGCACGTCGTGTCCGACGGCGGATGAACGCCGATCATCTCCGCGGCGCTTCGGATCGTGTCGTTGCGGGCCTGGTTCGGCATGTAGACGCCCGAGTCGAGCAGCGCTATCGCGAGGCGCATGGCCTTGAGACGGCGGTTGTGGGTGATGTACCACTCGCGCGGACGGCCCGGCGGCAGCACCCGCTTCTCGATGGGCGCGTACGGCAGGTCGAGCAGGACCGGGTGCTTCGCGGTGGACTGGGTGGGCAACGGCTTGCTGGTCGGCTTCTGCTTCAGTGCGGCAGCGGGCACAGGCATCCTCCTGTCGCGGTCGAGCGCCGGCCGGGTTCCCCGGTGACGCTCTCGAACACTGCCTCCAGTTTACTGCCCACCACTGACAATCAGGAGGCCCCGGAAGTTCGGGAAATCCCCAGGTCAGCAACGAAACTGTCACGGTGTCACACAGGGCTCGCACGATGCGCGTGAGGCGACAGAAAATTCGAACAGACGCCGCCGGGATACCGTGGACCTCATGGAGATCTGGATCAATCCGGCCTGTTCGAAGTGCCGTAGCGCCATCAGCCTGCTCGACGCCGAGGGGGCCGACTACACCGTCCGCCGCTATCTGGAGGACGTTCCGACCGAGGACGAGATCCGGGACGTACTGGACCAGCTCGGACTTGAGCCCTGGGACATCACCCGGACCCAGGAAGCCGCCGCCAAGGAGCTCGGGGTCAAGGAGTGGGCCCGGGACGTGAGTTCGCGGGAGCGGTGGGTGAAGGCGCTGGCCGAGCATCCGAAGCTGATCCAGCGGCCGATCATCACCGCGGAGGACGGTACGGCCGTGGTGGCGCGCACCGATGAGGCCGTCCAGGACGCCCTGTCCCGCAAGGGCTGAAGCCCTCGACTCGGCTGTGACGTACGTTACTTCGGTGACTCCTGTAACCGCTGAGTAACTTCGTTCGGTATCTCGTACATAGCGGCGTACGCTCCCCTACCTCTCAGGAGGCGCGCATGTCGCGTAGGCGAACTGTCAGTACGAAGAAGAAGATCGCGCTGCTGGTGAGTGCGGCGACGGTGGCGGGAGGTGGCGCCTTCGTCATGGCGAGCACCTCGAACGCCTCGCAGACACCGACGGTCAAGTCCGCCGCGGAGTCGAGTGTCTGCCAGGGGCTCGCCACCGCGCTCGGCAACAATCAGCGGTTCATCGAGGGCCAGAAGGCCAATCCGGATGCGCAGTCCGCGGCGCGGATCGCCAACCGTGAGGCCGTCATCGCGCAGATCAAGGTCCAGCAGGAAGCGTCCGGGTGTGTCGCTGGGGAGTCGGCTCAGGACTCCCAGGCGAGCGCTCCCGCGGGGAATGCGGGCGACGCCGGTAACGCCGGCAACGCTGGAGAGGCCGGTAACGCGGGGGACGCCGGAAATGCGGGGGACGCCGGTAACGCCGGGGACGCTGCGGGCGAGGGGGACGCCGGAGGCGGTGCCGCGGCCTCGGGGGAGCAGGTCTGCAACGGCTCGACCGTCACGCTGTCCGGCGAGGGCGGTGCGCCGGCGGCGTCCAGCAACCAGTTCCCGGCCGGTACGAAGCTGAAGGTCACCAACCTGGACAACAACAAGTCCACGACGGTGGAGGTCACTTCGGTGTCCGGCAGCTGTGTGCTGCTCAACAACGCGGCCTTCGAGCAGGTCCGTGAGGCCGGGAAGTTCCTGATCCGCCGAGCGGTGATCGAGAAGGTGGGGTGACGCGCGGGTAGCCACGCCGTACGTGTCATGGGTCCTGCTGCTCGCGGCCACGAGCGGTAGGGCCCGCGTGCGTGTGCCTCCGGCGGTTGAGCCGGCGTGCCTGCGGCGGCCTGTGCGGGTTCGGTGGGGGTTCGCGTAGCGCCTGCGGGTGCGTTGCAGGCGGCTGCGGGACTGGACCGAGGCCGGCGTCCGGCCCGTCTGCACGTCGCCCTGCGGTGCGAGTTGCGCCGCGCCGACCCGCTGGACCTGGACGACTGCACGACGTCACTCAGCTCATGCCGCTGCTGGGCTCCGGGCTGGGCAAGGTGGCATGGCGTCACGTCCTACTCATCCGGATCCCAGGCCAGGAGTTGGTCGAAGAGACGCCGGTCGCCGTCGACCTTCAGGGAGCCCACCGGAATGCGGCCGTACAGGGCCAGCACCAGCTCACCGGCCGCGCCCCGGAGGGAGGCGCCGGCAGCGGTGGCGGGCGTTGTGCCGGGTTCGGGGAGGCGGGCGGTCCGTGCGCCGTCGGCGGAGAGCGCCGGGCGCCAGGAGCGGCCCTCGGTGGCGTGGTAATCGACGGCAGCAGGCTCGTGCGGCCAGGCGCTCGTCGTTGCACAGCAGGTGGACAGGAACTCCTCGACACCGTCGAGTGCCACCTCGTCCGGCAGCGGTTGCGGGCACGCACGGCGATCTGGGCGTCGTAGGTGTGCAACGCGATCTCCTGGAGCTGGTGCCGAGCGGCGGCACCGGCGGTCTGCGGCGACTGCGACGTATCCCACCACGTCCAGCAGCCGCGATCCGGGCCGGACTCCCGCAGTGCGTCCACCAGCTGCTGCGCCGATGCGGCCCACCAGCCCAGCAGGGCCTCTCGCTCCCGAGGCGCAGCCGGGCCGCCCCATGCGGACTTGGCCGGGGGAGCGTCGGCAGGCCCTGCGGCGACGATGGCGGCCCACTTGCGGCGCCCCGCGCCCAGATGCTGCACCAGATCGAAGAGCGTCCACTCGGGGCAGGTCGGCACCTGCACGTCGAGGCTGGGCGCGGACGCGACCGCTGCCCCGAACGCGACCGAGCGTTCGTCTCTCAGCCGCAGCAGAACGGGGAACTCCAGAGCCTTTTCCACTCCGGCCATCTATCACCGTGCTCCGGCAACCGGACAGCGATTTCCGCAGCCGACGCGGCAAGCGCGCGGCATGGGCCGCGCGCCCTCGGATGAAGCGGTGGTACGCGCCATCGCGCGCACCTTGCCGCCACGGGCGGGTGCGCAGTTCTCATTCCCATCGCATACGAGCGGCCCGGCCATCCTCCCCGGGCGTGCCGGATGTCGCCGTATCGACTTTGTACGGCCGCTCACAGCGTGAGTCGCGCCACACCACCACCAGGTAACACGGGGTTCACATTCGAGCAACGGGCGGGAAATCGCCTGTTGACAGGCTCGCGGGCATCAAGAGCGGCGCCCCAGTGCCGCAGCGCCGCAGCACCCGCAAGTGCGCCTAGACCCACCCCCGAAGGATGTGGCCCGTGACCTTCAAGGCTGAGTACATCTGGATCGACGGCACCGAGCCGACGGCCAAGCTGCGTTCCAAGACGAAGATCATCGCGGGTGAGCCCGCCGGTCTGGACGCGCTGCCGATCTGGGGCTTCGACGGGTCCTCCACGAACCAGGCCGAGGGCCACTCCTCGGACCGTGTCCTCAAGCCGGTCTTCACCTGCCCCGACCCGATCCGCGGTGGCGACGACATCCTCGTCCTGTGCGAGGTCCTCAACATCGACCTGACGCCGCACGAGTCCAACACCCGTGCCGCGCTCACCGAGGTCGCCGAGAAGTTCGCCGCCCAGGAGCCGATCTTCGGCATCGAGCAGGAGTACACCTTCTTCCAGGACGGCTACCCGCTCGGCTTCCCCAAGGGCGGCTTCCCGGCCCCGCAGGGCGGCTACTACTGCGGTGTCGGCGCCGACGAGATCTTCGGCCGTGAGGTCGTCGAGGCCCACCTGGACAACTGTCTGGCGGCCGGTCTCGCCATCTCCGGCATCAACGCCGAGGTCATGCCCGGTCAGTGGGAGTTCCAGGTCGGCCCGGTCTCCCCGCTGGAGGTCTCCGACCACATGTGGGTCGCCCGCTGGCTGCTCTACCGCACCGCCGAGGACTTCGGCATCTCCGCGACGCTGGACCCGAAGCCGGTGAAGGGCGACTGGAACGGCGCCGGCGCGCACACCAACTTCTCCACCAAGGCGATGCGCGAGGGCTACGACGCGATCATCACCGCGTGCGAGTCGCTCGGTGAGGGCTCCAAGCCGCTCGACCACGTCAAGAACTACGGCGCCGGCATCGACGACCGTCTGACCGGTCTGCACGAGACCGCCCCGTGGAACGAGTACTCCTACGGTGTCTCCAACCGTGGCGCCTCGGTCCGTATCCCGTGGCAGGTCGAGCAGGACGGCAAGGGCTACATCGAGGACCGCCGTCCGAACGCCAACGTCGACCCGTACGTCGTGACGCGTCTGATCGTCGACACCTGCTGCTCGGCGCTGGAGAAGGCCGGCCAGGTCTGAGCCACCCGGTAGTTGCTTGAGGGGGGCGCCCGCCAGGTCGGTGGGCGCCCCCCTTTCGTTGTGCAGGGGTTCCACCAGGAGCGGACCGGGTCCGTTTCACGTCAAGGAATCGTCCAAGTGGTGAGAGGAGGGTCCTGAGCATGGAAGGTGTCTGCTTCAATGGAGGCATGGCCAGCTACCAGAAGTACTCCGCGACAGGTCGCCATGACCTCGAGCCCTTCTGGCCTTCCCGTCAGCACCACGACTTCGACCGGGTGTGTTGCCGCGCGGTGAACGCGCGGGCCCTGTAAAGCCGTAACCTCTCGGCCTTCGGCCAGCGCGAAACGACGTACGTCTCCCAACGGACCTCTCGCGCGAAAGAGCTGACCTCTCATGGCGACCACTCGTTCTTTGTCCTCCGCCCCCACGCTCAACTCCCCCGCCCCGAACGGCTCACGGCATCATCTGCGCGCCGTGGACCGGGACGAGGTGATCGACGTCGCGGACCTCCTGCCGCCGGGTGCCACCTGGCTGCCCGCTCCCCAGCACTCCCTGCCCACGCTGCCGGGACAGCCGCCGATGATCGGCTATCTGGTGCTCGTCCCGGCCGACCAGCACCCGCCGGTCGCACCGGTCCCGCCGGTCCGTGACTCCGACGGCGACCCGCTCGTCACCGTGGACACCGTGCGGCGCGCCGCCGCGGTCGACGGGCGTGAACTCGACCTCACCTACCTGGAGTTCGAGCTGCTCGCCCATCTGGTGGCCAACCCCCACCGGGTGCACACCCGCGACCAGCTGGTCACCACGGTGTGGGGGTACGGGCATGTGGGCGACGGCCGTACCGTCGACGTCCATATCGCCCGGCTGCGCCGCAAGCTGGGCGCCGAGCACCGCGACACCATCCGGACCGTGCGCCGGGTGGGGTACCAGTACGCCCCGCCGGCCGGGCGCTGACCCACCCGCCCGCTCCCCCGCGGTCCTTCTGCTGACGGCAGAGTCCTGTTCCGTCCCGCGCCCTTACCGTGCAGAGTCGGCGTCATGAGACTTCTGATGCTGGGTGGTACGGACTTCGCGGGGCGGGCCGTCGTGGAGGCGGCCCTCGGGCGCGGCTGGGACGTGACCGTGTTCCACCGGGGCCGGCACGCCCCTCCGGCCGGGGTGCGGTCGCTGCATGGTGACCGCACCGCGCCCGATGGGCTCGCCGCCCTCGCGCAGGCGGAGGGCGAGTGGGATGCCGTGGTCGACACCTGGTCGGCGGCGCCACGTGCGGTCCGGGACGCGGCGCGGCTGCTGCGGGGCCGCGCCGGGCGGTATGTCTACGTGTCGAGCTGCTCGGTGTACGCGTGGGCCCCACCCGCCGGGTACACCGAGGACGCACCCGTCGTCGAGGGCGAGGCCGGTGCGGAGCAGACCGACTACGCGCGGGACAAGCGGGGCGGCGAGCTGGCCGCCGTCGAGGAGTTCGGCGCGGACCGCTCCGTGCTGGTTCGGTCGGGGCTGCTCATCGGGCGGTACGAGAACGTCGGCCGGCTGCCGTGGTGGCTGACGCGGATCGAACGGGGCGGGCCTGTGCTGGCGCCGGGGCCACGGGACCTGCCGCTCCAGTACGTGGACGTCCGCGATCTCGCGGAGTGGACCCTGGGCGCGGTGGAGCAGGAGCTGAGCGGGCCGTACAACCTGATGTCACCTCAGGGGCACGCCACCATGGGCACGTTCCTCGACGCCTGTGTGGCGACCGTCGGCGGCACCGCCGAACTCCGCTGGACCGAGCCCGAGGTGATCCTGGACGCGGGCATCGAGCCGTGGACTCAGCTGCCGGTGTGGGTGCCGCCGGGCAGTGACATGCACGACGCCCTGCACAGCGCGGACGTGTCCAGAGCCGTCGCGACCGGGCTGCGCTGCCGTCCCGTCGAGGAGACCGTCGCCGACACCTGGCGCTGGCTGGGGGACATCGGGGGTACGGCGCCGATGCGGGCGGACCGGACCATCAAGGGTCTCGATCCGGAGGTGGAGGCGAAGGTCCTCGCGGGCGACACCGGCGCCGGCGGGGGTGTACCTGGCACCACCTCCTGATCCGGGGCCTCGGCCCCGTGACCCCTGTCCTGGCCTCGGCCAGACTGACGCCATGACCATCGACACGAAGAGCGGCACCGGCGGCGACGGGCGAACGAGGGCGCGGGGCATGGGACTTGCGGCCGTACGGGGGCTGGCTCTGGCCCTGATCACGCTGCCGGGCTCCGTCCTCTGCCTCGTGCTCTCCCTCGTGTCCATCGCGCTCATCCCCATCGGCGTCGGCATCGTCACGACGCCGTGGGTGCTGACGGGGGTACGGGCGTTCGCGGACTGGCGGCGGGTGCTCGCGGCCGAGTGGGGCGGGGTGCGGATACCGCCGGCGTACCGGCCGATGCCGAAGGGCGCCAATCCGTGGACCCGCACCTTCGGGATGCTGCGCGACCCGGCGACCTGGCGGGACCTGAGGTGGCTGCCCGTCGACATGACGGCGGGGTTCCTCACCGCTCTGCTGCCGGCCGTACTGCTCTTCTATCCGCTGGAGGGGTTCGCCATCGCGGCCGGGCTGTGGCGGGTCTTCACGGACGTCGGGGGCGGCACGTACTGGTACGGCTTCGTGCCGGTCACCGGGCAGGCGTCCGCGCTCGGCGCCGGCGCCCTGGGCCTCGCGCTTCTCTTCGTCGCCCACTTCTACACCGCTCCCCTGCTGCGGGCCCACTTCCGGCTCACCCGCGCCGTCCTCGGCTCCAACCAGGGGCAACTCGCCGAGCGAGTAAGGGTGTTGACCGAGACCCGGCGGGACGCCGTCGACACCTCCGCCGCCGAACTGCGCCGGATCGAACGCGATCTGCACGACGGGGCGCAGGCGCGGCTGGTGGCCATGGGCATGGACCTCGGCACCATCGAGATGCTGCTCGAAAAGGACCCGGCGAAGGCCAGGCAACTCGTCGCGCAGGCCCGCCAGTCCTCCGCCGACGCGCTCGCCGAGCTGCGCGACCTGGTGCGCGGCATCCATCCGCCCGTGCTCGCCGAGCGCGGACTGGGCGACGCCGTAAGGGCGTTGGCGCTGCGGCTGCCGATCGCGACCGAGGTGAACGTGGAGCTGCCCGGGCGGGCGGAGGCGCCCGTGGAATCGGCGGCGTACTTCGCGGTCAGCGAGGTGCTCACCAACGCCGTGAAGCACGCGGGCGCCGACCGGATCTGGATCGATCTGCACCACACGGCGGAACGGGGGGACAACGGCATGCTGCGCATCACCGTCACCGACAACGGCAAGGGCGGCGCGGTGATCGGGGCAGGTTCGGGGCTCGCCGGAGTCGAGCGGCGACTGGGTACATTCGACGGCGTCCTGGCCGTCAGCTCTCCCGCGGGCGGCCCCACCATGGTCACCATGGAGATTCCTTGCGCGTTGTCCTAGCCGAAGACCTGTTCCTGCTGCGCGACGGACTCGTCCGGCTCCTTCAGGCCTACGACTTCGAGATCGCGGCGGCCGTCGAGACCGGCCCCGAGCTGGCGCGGGCGCTGGCCGAGCTGGAGCCGGACGTCGCCGTCGTCGACGTACGCCTGCCGCCGACCCACACCGACGAGGGGCTGCAGTGCGCGCTGGAGGCCCGCAGGGAGAAGCCCGGGCTGCCGGTGCTGGTCCTCTCGCAGCACGTGGAGCAGCTGTACGCGCGGGAGTTGCTCGCCGACGGCAGCGGCGGGGTGGGGTATCTGCTGAAGGACCGGGTGTTCGACGCGGAACAGTTCGTGGACGCCGTACGACGCGTCGCGGCGGGCGGGACCGCGATGGACCCGCAGGTGATCCAGCAGTTGCTGACCCGGCGCGCGGCCGACGACCGGCCGCTGGCCCGGCTCACGCCCCGCGAGACGGAGGTGCTGGAGCTGATGGCGCAGGGGCGGACGAACGCGGCGATCGCCGACCGGCTCGTCGTCACGGAACGGGCCATCGCCAAGCACACCGCCAACATTTTCGCCAAACTGGGCCTGGAGGTGTCGGACGACGACAACCGTCGCGTGCTGGCGGTTCTCGCGTATCTCGACCACGGCCGGTAAAACCGGACCCGCCATTCACCCGCCGTACGGGATCAACAACTCCTGGTATTTCAGAGGCGGTTGAGCACAGAGCGTTCTCACGAATCTCTCAACAATTTCCGGGACGGCTGAACACCCCTGGGACGCCCTCCGTATCAAAGGGAGCCGCTTCACTCCTGTCGGGCGCCTCGATGCCCCGAAAAAGGAAGTCAGAGGAGTTCCATGGGACGCAACATTCGAAAACGCCGTACGCCGCTGGCCACCAAGGCCATAGCCGCATCGGCGGCCCTAGCGCTCGGTGGGGGCGGGCTTGTATGGGCCAACTTCTATGCTTCGGCGCACGAGGACAACTCTGGGTGGAACCAGACGAAGTCCGCGAACGCCCAGGTCGCGACGATCAACTGCCCTGATGTCGGCCAGAAGCTGACGAAGGTGCCGCGGAGCGCGCGCAGGGGCGTCGCCAAGGAGCTGGCGCTGCTGGACAGGCAGGTCACGGATGCCTACAAGCGTCTCGCCGAGACGCGGCAGGCCCAGGCGGGGGACGCCAACTACGTCAACAACGCCATCCTCGGCCCGCTGAAGTCCAAGCGCGTGGCCACGCTCGACCGGATCGGCATCAACATCAACCGGGCCGGGGGCCAGCGACCTCAGAACCTCGACCAGCTCGCCCAGTGCCAGGGCGTCCCGGCCGAGCAGCCTGAGACCAACGACGGCCAGCAGGGCGAGGACCAGAACCAGGACGGCCAGGACCAGAACGACAACGACGGTCAGGACCAGAACAACGACGGTCAGGACCAGGGCGGACAGGACGGCGGCGGACAGGACCAGGGCGGCAACGGTGGTCAGGCCGGCAACGGCCCGTCGGCCGACGACTTCGTGGACATCACGCAGGTCCAGGCCAACGCCCAGCTGGGCGTCGGCGCGAACGGCCTCCCCGCGAACGGGGACAGCGGTTCGACCGGCAGCTTCACCACGAACTGCGGCACCAACGAGAACGAGAACCGCAACTCGGACAACGTGATCGTCGCTCCCGGTGTCAGCAACGGTGCGCAGCACCAGCACGACTACGTCGGCAACCAGGCCAACAACGCTTTCGCGAGCGACCAGGACCTGGCGAACGGCGACACCACCTGCCAGAACCAGGGTGACAGGTCGTCGTACTTCTGGCCCGTGCTGCGGGTGCAGGACGGTCAGAACGACATCGACGCGGATGCCCCGGGTGGCGGTCAGGACGGCAACGTCGGCACGATCGTCGAGGCCAGTGAGGCACAGCTGAAGTTCGTCGGCAACAAGACGAGCGAGGTCGTCGCGATGCCGCAGGCCCTGCGCATCATCACCGGTGACGCCAAGTCCTTCGTCAACGGCAACGCCAACGCCAACGCCAACTGGAGCTGCACCGGCTTCGAGGACCAGGTCCAGCTGCACGACAAGCTCCCGATCTGCCCCGAGGGCAGCTCCGTGGTGCGGACGTCCAACTTCCAGAGCTGCTGGGACGGTCAGAACATCGACAGCGCCAACCACCGCACGCACGTGGCGTTCGTCCAGGGCGACGGCACCTGCGCCAACGGTTTCCAGGCGATCCCCCAGCTCCAGGTCCGCCTGGTCTACGACGTTCAGGCCCCGCAGATCCAGAACGGACAGGTCCAGAACGCCTTCGCGGTCGACTCCTTCCCGGACCAGCTGCACAAGGCGATCACCGACCACAACGACTTCATCAACTTCTTCGACGAGAACACGATGAACGAGATGGTCCAGTGCATCAACAGCGGGCAGGACTGCCAGTAGTCCTGAACCACTAGGAAGCCGGCGGTGGGATTTCCCACCGCCGGCTTTCGTATGCCCCCGGACTTCGGCGAACGGTCTCCAGCGAACTTCAGCCGTGGTGACTGCCGCTGTTGTTGTGGCTGCCACCCGGGTTCATGTGCGCGGACCCTTCCTCCATGGTCCCGCCGAGCGTCGTCTGCAGCGTGGTGACCGTCTTCTCCTGGCCGACGGCGACCCACTTGCGGCCGACGAGGTAGTAGCCGCCGTAGTCCTTCGCGCCGCTGAGCCACTCGGCCTGGCCGCGGTCGGTGGCGAAGGTGGCGAGGACGAACTTGCCGGCGGTGTTCTTGCAGAGGGCCTGCCGGATCTCGTCGGCGTCCGTCTGCATGTTCGGCTTGCACTTCACCTCGGCGGCCAGGTGCTCCAGGCTGCCGGTGGCGGTCTCGGGCACGGCGGCCTCGTCGTCGCCGCCGGACCCACAGCCGGCCAGCGCGAACACCGCCACGGCGCCGGCTGCCGCGAGCATCGGTCGGGTCACCTTCATGTCTTCCTCCCTCAGGGGCCTCCCCGTGGATACGGCTCCCGTGCGCGGAGCGCTCAAAATGCCCGCGGAGCGCTCAAAATACCGCTGCCGGTGTTCGGCCACCCGTGCGAGAGTGACGCCGTGGACCAGGACTGGGAAGACCGCATGGCCGGCGCATGGGCGACCTTCGACGACTACACCGAGGAGCGTGCCGGCGACTTCCGCGCCGTGATCGACACACTCGTCGCCGAGCTGCCCGACGACAGCCCGCTGGGCCCCTTCGAGCAGGCCTGTGCCTGGGACTCGACGGGGCACTCGGACAACGCGGTCCCGCTGTACCGGGAGGCGCTCGCCCGAGGACTGACCGGCTACAAGGGACGGCGGGCCAGGATCCAGCTGTCCAGCTCGCTCAGGAACATCGGACAGGCGGAAGAGGGCGTCAAGCTGCTGACGCCCGAACTGGACGCCCCGTCCGACGAACTGGACGACGCGGTACGCGCGACACTCGCCCTGTGTCTGTCCAGCCTCGGGCGGGACCGCGAGGGCCTCTCCCTCGCCCTGGGCGCCCTCGCGCCCCATCTGCCGCGCTACCAGCGCTCGATGGCGAACTACGCCCGTGAACTGGTGGAGCCCGGGGACTGAGCCCTCCTTGAGCCGGCTCCGCGCCGGCCCTGAAACGCGGCGGGGCCGACCGGGTGCCGGTGACCAACCGACGATTCGCTCGTTCTGCTGAACGTGCAGTCACAGGATGTCGCCCCGCGCCCCGCCCCCGCCTCGAACGACCCGGTCGTCGACGTCGAGCGGGCCGAGGCCGCGCTCGTCGAGCACTACCCGCGTCTCGTCCGGCTCGCCTACCTGGTGCTGCCGCCGAGCCTCGGCCGCAACCGGCGCGTGGTGACCGCGCACTCCCTCACCCAGCGCGCGCTGCCCCGGGGCCGGGCGACGGCGACGCCCGTGATCCCGGCCCAGTCGACCGGCCGCGAGGGCGACCCCGGGTACGCCCTCCTGCGACTCCGCGTCCTGCGTACGGCGCTGGAGGCGGACCGGCCCCTGAAGCGACTGGCCTGGCCCAAGCGCTCCCAACTGCCGCCCCTGCTGCCCCAGATCTGGGGCCTGCGCCTCTTCCCCCGGTCGGGCGGCGCCGACGAACTCGCCCTGGACCAGCGGCTGTCGGCGCTGTCCGGCCCGGCGCGGGCGGCCTACGTCCTGCGCGGCCTGGAGAAGCTCACGGACGACGATGTGTGCGAGGTGCTGGACGCGGCCGGTGTCGACTACGTGGACGAGGCGCTGGAGGAGGCCGATGCCGTTCCCGCGCAGTACGCGCTGCTCGACTCCCCCGAGTTCGACCCCTGCTCGCTCCAGGCCCGGCCCACCGACCTGATGCGGCGCAGGCAGCACATGAAGGCCGCGCTCGCCGCCGCTGCCGCCCTCCTGGTGTCGGGGGCGCTGCTCGGCCTGCCCGGCGAGAGCTGGGGCCCGGAGGGTCCCGCCGCACCCTCGTACGCGCAGAACCCGGCGGCCGAGGCCGCCCTCGACCCGGCCCAGCTGACCAGGGTCCCCGCGCTGGCCTGGCAGTCCTCCGCGCGCATCGACTTCTCCGTGTGGCCGGCGCGCGGCGACCTCGCCGGCGACTCGGCCCTGCTGCGCCGCGCCCTCGCCGTGTGGGCCCGCCCCGGCGAGACGGTCCAGGTCTCGGCGACCCCGGGCACCCCGGCGGGCGGCCCGCCCGGCGCACCGCACCTGCTGTACGCGGGGACCGTCGACAACGCCCGCGTGGTGATCCTCTACGACGGTCTGCGCATCGCCCGCTACGCCGAGCCGAGGGACGGCACGGCCGGCGCCGCCCTGGACTTCTCCCGGGTCGACGGCGCGGGCAGGACGGAGGCGAGCGCGGTGGTGCTGAGCCGGGCCGACGGCAACGTCCGTTATCTGCTGGCGCCCTGGGTGAAGAAGGCGGCCGAGCGGGATCTGCTGAAGTCGCGTGCCGGGGCGATGGACCTCACCGTGACCGAGGGCGTCACCTCGCCGATGGCGAGCCCCGGCGCCCAGCAGTCCGGCACCTGTACCTCGTGGAACGCCCTGCAGCTGACCGACAGCACCGGCACCCGGCTGCTGACGGACCTCGCGGAGCTGGTGCCGGCCCGCCTCACCGCCGGCCGTCCCGGGGCGGTGAAGGAGGCGACCGGTGCGGGGGCGCTGCGCACCTGGGCGCCGTACTCCTGCTGGCTGGGCGCGCTGCGCTCGGCAGGCGTGCGTACGGTCAACGCCTGGGCGTACGCCCGGCAGGCGCTGCCGGACGGGACCGGTTCGGCGGAATGGCTGTGCACGCGTGCCGAGACCTGGCGGGGTGGCGGCGAGCGGGTGCTGGCCCAGTTCCGGACGCCGGGGGCGACCCACGCGGCGGTGGTGGCGAAGGGCCAGAACGTGGCGGCGTGCGGGGCGCGGGATCCCCATGTGCTGGCCGGGGTGCTGTGGAAGGCGCGGACGGGCGACTGGTATCTGCTGGCGGCGGGCACGCGCGACACGGAGTCGATCGAGGCCACGGGAGGTGTCCACGGCTCGTCCCGGGGCAGCCTGCTGACCGTGCGGGCCGCGCAGGGTGCGCGGGCCGAGTTGAAGGGCACGCTGGAGAGCGGGCGTTCGATCAGCGGGCTGGGGTGAGCTCGGCCGCGGCGGGAGCGCCGTTGCTGACACTCGCGTAAATAAGCCCGTGCACAGGGGTTCACCCGGGACCTACCCGTCAGTACATTGACGCCATGTCCAATACGCAGGACCGGGTGCCCCTCAAGGCCCGCAAGGTGTCCTTCTCCTGGGACGACACCCCGTTGCACTGGGTGCCCGGGGATCCCTTCACGACGCACACCATCAACGTGCTGCATCTGCTCCTGCCGGCCGGTGAGCGGTGGTTCGTGCATGTGTACAAGCAGGTGCTGCCGTACATCCGCGACGAGCGGCTGCGCGCGGACGTCATCGGGTTCATCGGGCAGGAGGCGATGCACTCGCAGGCCCACAACGAGGTGCTGCCGCACCTGCGGGAACAGGGGCTGGACCCGACGCCGTACACCGCCCAGGTGGACTGGCTCTTCGAGAAGTTGCTCGGCGACCGCACCCTGCCGCCGGGTCGGCCGCGCCGCTGGTGGCTGATGGAGCGGGTGGCGATCATCGCGGCCATCGAGCACTACACCGCCTTCCTGGGCAACTGGGTGCTCAACGCCGAGGAGCTGGACCGGCGCGGGGCCGATCCGACCATGCTGGACCTGCTGCGCTGGCACGGCGCCGAGGAGGTCGAGCACCGGTCCGTCGCCTTCGAGCTGTTCATGCACGTCGACGGGGGCTACCGGCGGCGCGTGCGGACCTGGGCGACCGCGTTCACGGCCCTCGTCTTCCTGTGGCAGCGCGGGGCGCGGTTCTTCATGGAGAACGATCCGACGCTCGTGGAGGGCAAGGCGACGTTCAAGGACTTCTACGTCCGGGGCAGGCGCGGCACGCTCCCCGCGACCGGGGACATGCTCAGGTCCATCCCCCGGTATCTGAGCCGTACTTACCACCCCTCGCAGGAAGGCTCCACCGAACAGGCCGTCGCCTACCTGGCCTCCTCCCCCGCCGCGCTGGCCGCCGAGACCGCCGAGAAGTCCGCGAAGGGTGCCGCCTGATGCCGAAGCTCCGGACCGTCGCCGTGGTCGCCGGTGCCGCCCTGCTCGCCCGGCGGGCGATGCGGCGCCGTATTCGGACCTCGCCGCTGTGGCCGATGCCCGCCCTGGAGGAGCCGGTCTCCGGGCGCCCCAGGTCACGGGCGCTGCGTCTGCTGGTGACCTCGCGCGAGGAGGTCGCCGAAGGGGTCGTCCGACTACGGCTGGAAGGGCGGGAGTTGCCGCGCTGGGAGCCCGGCGCGCATCTCGACCTCGTGCTGCCGTCGGGGCTGGTGCGGCAGTACTCGCTGTGCGGGGACCCCGAGGACACCTCGTCCTACACCGTGGCGACCCGGCTGGTCCCGGACGGGCGGGGCGGCTCGCGCGAGGTGCACGAGCAGGTCCGGGAGGGGATGGAGCTGGAGGTGCGAGGCCCGCGGAACCGTTTCCCGCTCGTCGAGGCCGAGTCGTACGTCTTCGTCGTGGGCGGCATCGGGATCACCCCGGTCCTGCCGATGCTGCGGGCCTTGCCCGACGAGGTCGAGTGGAGGCTGGTGTACTGCGGACGCGATCGGGCGTCCATGCCGTTCGTGGAGGACGTCGAGAAGCTCGGCCGGGACCGTGTGACCGTCGTGGAGGGGCTGCCCGACCTCGACGCGCTCCTCGCCGGTGCGCCCGAGGGTGCCGCCGTCTACTGCTGCGGTCCGGAGGGGCTGATGGCGGCCATGGAGGAGCGGTTCCCGCGGGTCCACCTGGAGCGGTTCACGCCCCGCACCTCGGGAGGCGATGCCTTCGAGGTCGAACTGCGGCGCAGCGGGCGGACGTTGACCGTCCCCGCCGACTCGACCGTACTGGCCGCCGTCCGCGCCGAGTTGCCCGACACCCTGTACTCCTGCGAGCAGGGCTTCTGCGGGACCTGCCAACAGCGGGTGCTGGAGGGCGAGGTGGACCACCGGGACGAACTGCTCACGGACGGGGAGCGGGCCGATTCGATGCTGATCTGTGTGTCGCGGGCCCGGGGTGATCGACTCGTACTGGACATGTGAACGCCCATGATCGGTCCGGTCCGTTCGGGGCCGGAATCGATCGGTAAGGTGTTCGTATGAGTACCGGGGTACGGCGAAGAATGGGAGTCGACGAGCGGCGCCAGCAGTTGATCGGCGTCGCCCTCGAGCTGTTCAGCCAGCGCTCGCCGGACGATGTCTCCATCGACGAGATAGCCGCGGCCGCGGGCATCTCCCGGCCGCTCGTCTATCACTACTTCCCCGGCAAACTCAGCCTGTACGAGGCCGCGTTGAAGCGAGCCTCGGAGGAACTGGCGGACCGGTTCGTGGAGGCCCACGAAGGGCCGCTGGGGGCGCGGCTGCTGCGGGTGATGCGGCGCTTCTTCGACTTCGTCGACGAGCACGGGCCCGGGTTCTCGGCGTTGATGCGGGGCGGCCCGGCCGTCGGGTCGACGGCGACCAACGCGCTCATCGACTCCGTACGGCAGGCCGCGTATGTCCAAATCCTTTCGCATCTGGACGTGGAGAACCCACCCGCGCGCCTGGAGCTGGTCATCCGCTCCTGGATCTCGCTCGCCGAGTCGACGGCACTGATCTGGCTGGACGGTCGGCGCATCCCGCGCGCCGAGCTGGAGGTCCAGCTCGTGCACGACTTCGCCGCGCTGGCCGCCGTCAGCGCCGCCCACGACGAGGAGATGGGCGCGCTGCTGCGCCGCATGCTGAAGAACGAGCCGGCCGACGGTCCGTTCAGCGACCTGGTCGCCCGACTGATCTCGCTGGCGTCCTGAAGCCAGCGGGGGCAGTCTCTAGCGCTCGAACTTGCGGTATGACGGGTCGAGGTCGCGCACCTCGGCGGAGCCGTGCAGCACGGTCCCGTCGTCCTCGATGTGCTTGCGCAGCAGCTCCAGAACCGCCTCGGTCAGCTTGGCCTTGGTCTCGTCGGTGCGGCCGGCGAGCAGTCCGAGCGTGACGTGGACGACCGCGTGGCCCTGCTCCTCGGGGTCCTCGTAGCCGAAGGCCGTGAACTGGCCGGCCCGGAACTGCGTCTTGCACGCCTCCGGCTTGGCCGCCGCGATCTCGACGACCGCGGTGTGCAGGTCCCGGGCGAACGCCTCCCGGTCGAAGGAGATCGTCTTCGAGTGGTCGACGGTGATCTGCGGCATGAGCACTCCTGTTCTACGTCAGCAGCGCTCACCCTAACCTCAGCGCCAGCATCGCGATGTCGTCCTCCCGGTCCCGCCCGAAGCAGCCCAGCAGCGTGTCGCACAGCGGGTCGAGGCCGGCCGGCGCGTCGGCGGCGGCGGTGCGCAGTTGCTCCATGGAGGTGGCGAGGTCGATCCCGCGGGTCTCGATGAGGCCGTCGGTGACCATGAGGAGACGGTCCTGCGGGGCCATGACCAGCTCGCTCGGCGTGGGCCGGTCCAGGGCGAGCCCCAGCAGCGGCCCGTCCACCGGGACGTACTCGGCCTTGCCCTCCTCCCCCACGATCAGCGGCGGGATGTGGCCCGCGTTGGCGATCCTGACCCGCCCGGTCCCGGGGTCGACCAGGGCCAGGCAGACCGTGGCGGTGACGTCGGGGTGGTAGTGCTGCAGCATCCGGTCGAGCCGTTCGGCCAGCGCCCTCGGGTCGCTCTCCTCGACACAGTGGGCGCGCAGCGCGTGCCGCATCTCGACCATGACGGTGGCCGCCTCCAGCGAGTGCCCGACGACATCCCCGACCACGGTGAGCACCCCCTCCTCCGTACGCAGGGCGGCGTAGAAGTCCCCGCCGATCTCGGCCTGCCGGGACGCGGGCACGTACCGCACGACGAGGTCGACGCCCGGCAGATGGGGCAGCCGGTGCGGCTGGGGCAGGAAGCTGTGCTGGAGGGTGAGGGCGATGTCCCGCTCCGCCTGGTACATCAGCAGCGGCTCGGCGGCGAGGGCGGTTGCCTGGGCGAGGCGCTCTGCGGGGAGTGCCGCGAGGGGAAGTGCCTCGCTAGGTCGTCGGTCGTCTGCGGGTTCGTTGTGGCTGGTCGCGCAGTTCCCCGCGCCCCTTGGGGACGCCGCACATGCCGGTGTTGCGATGCACACCTGGGCTCGGCCCTCCTGGGCCGATGCCAGCACCAGGCGGGCGTCCTCGTTGACGCCGGGCTGGAAGAAGCCCGCGGGCCACAGCGGCGCGGGGACGACGGTGCTGTGCACGCCGGTCCGCCCGCCCCAGCCCTCCCCGATCCGCGTGATCAGCCGTGCCGCCGCCTCCTGGGCGCTGGCGTCGGGCAGCGCGAGGCGGCTGCGCGAGGTGCCGCAATGCGTTTCGCCGTCCGGGCCGATGACGAACACGACGGCGGGCGCGCCGACGAGCCGGGCCGCGCCCGCTGCGGCGGCGTCGGCCAGCTCCCCCAGGCAGCGCGCGGTCTGGACGGCCACGATCGCCTCGGACAGCACCGTCAGCCGGTGCGCGACCGTCTCGGCGGCGGCACCTCGACGCGCCCCACGGACGGCGGCCCGGACGACGGCCTGGATCTCGCTCGGCTCGGCCGGCACGGTCAGGTAGGCGTCGGCGCCCGCGTCGAGACCCCGGCACCGGTCCACCGGCTCCAGGGCCATCGCGGAGAAGTGGACGACGGGCAGCGCGGCCGTGGACGGCCGGGACTTGACCCGGCGGCACAGCTCGAAGCCGTTCATGTCGGGCAGCCCGACGTCGACGAGGGCCACATCGGGCAGGGCGCCCGCGCGCAGCCGCACATCGAGCTCGCTCAGCGCCTCGCCCGCGCTCGCCACCGGTACGACGTCGTGGCCCGCGCGGCGCAGCACGGCGCCCATGGCATAGCGGCTGGCCGAGACGTCGTCGACGACCATCACGGTCGTACCCGACTGCTTGTCGTAACCGTCCATCGTCAACCGTCCATGGTCGCCTGCCCCCGAATACGCATACGCACGAGTGGGGCGGACCCGCTGATCGGGTCCGCCCCACTCAAGCTAGTGCCGTATCAGAGAGCCCGTGAGAAGACGGCGACAGTACGCCCCGGAACGGCGAACGTGCCCGTTTTCCCGTCGAAGGACGCGGACTTGACGATAGGATCCGCGCCCGAGGCCTGCACCGGATGCAGCCGGTAGCCGTCTCCGGCCAGGGCGTCGACGCGCTGCTCCTGCTTCCCGGGCGTCGCGTTGAAGACGACGACCAGGTCACCGAGCCGCATGGTGATCACGCCGGGCGTCTCGTCCTTGCCCGACAGCGGGAAGGAGAGCTTCGACTGCACCTGGTCGGCCGTGGCGAGGGAGAACGCCGACTCCGTCGAACGGATCTTCAACAGATCCCGGTACGCGGCCGAGGTGCCCTCGATCTGCTCGCACCCGACCTTCACCGAGCCCAACAGGGGCTTGGCGAACGGCCACTTCGAGGCATTGTCGGCCGCCATCGGCAGTCCGCGTCCGAAGCCGTTGCCGTCGGCGCAGTTCCAGTGGATGGCGTTGAACCAGTCGCCGCTGTCGTAGGAGTTGCGGTCAAGCGACTTGGAGCGCAGCAGGTCGGTGCCGGCCTGGGAGAGCGCCGGGCCCTGCGAGAGGGTGGCCGTGGCCATGGCGAGGACCTGCATACGGGCCCGGTCGGCCGCACTGGTGGAGGACGGCAGCTTGAACGCGAGGGCGTCGAACAGCGACTCGTTGTCGTGCGCGTCGGCGTAGGCGAGGGCGTCGCCCGGCGCGTCCGCGTACCCGGCGGGGGCACCGTTGTAGTCGACCTCGGAGCCCTTGACCTCCTTGCCGCTGGTGTCGGTGAAGCGATAGGCGGCGAGGTTGCCGGACAGACCGACCTTGATCAGGTCCTGGTAGTGCAGCAGCCGGGCCTTCTGCTCCTCCGAAGTGCCGTTGTCCGCAGCGGGGTTGGGGTCGGTGTAGAGCCCGGACGCGAAGCCCTGGACGCCGGGGTCCTCGTCGAAGGGCCCGCCGCCGCGTACGGCGTCCCGCGCCCGGTCGGAGAAGGTCGCGATGCCGGTGCCGGCCATGTTCTTCTGCGTGGCCTGCACGAAGCGGGCGTCGTCGGCGATCTCGCCGAAGTTCCAGCCCTCGCCGTACAGGATGATCTTCTTGCCGTCGACGCCGTCCTTGGCGAGGGTCAGCGCGTCCAGAGCCTTCCTGACCGCCAGGATGTTCGCCTTCGGGTGGTGGCCCATCAGGTCGAAGCGGAAGCCGTCGACCTTGTACTCCTTGGCCCAGGTGACGATCGAGTCGACGACCAGCTTGCCCATCATGGCGTTCTCGGGCGCCGTGTTGGAGCAGCAGGTGCTGTTGGCGACCGAACCGTCGGCCAGGAGCCGCTGGTAGTAGCCGGGCACGACCTTGTCGAGGACGCTGGTGTCCGCCTGGCCGCTCGATGTCGTGTGGTTGTAGACGACGTCCATGACGACGCGCAGGCCGTCGTCGTTGAGGGCCTTGACCATCTTGCGGAACTCGACGGTACGGCCGGTGCCGTCCGGGTCGGTGGCGTACGAGCCCTCGGGGACCGTGTAGTGGTAGGGGTCGTAGCCCCAGTTGTACGCGTCCTTCGCGGCGATCTTCGCCACGCACTCCTGCTGCTTGTCGGAGTCGGCCGGGAAGGAGGCCAGGTCGCAGTCGACGGTGGCCTGCTCGGACTTCTTCTCAGGGATGGTGGCGATGTCGAAGGCCGGCAGCAGGTGGACGTACGACGTACCCGCCTTCGCCAGCTCCCGCAGGTGCTTGGAGCCGTCGCTGGCCTTGTCGGTGAAGGCGAGGTAGGTGCCCGGGTTCTTGGCCGTCCTGTCCTCGACCGAGAAGTCGCGGATGTGCAGCTCCTGGATCTGGGCGTCCTTCAGCGGTACGGCCTTGGGCTTGCGGTACGAGGACCAGCCGCTCGGCGCCAGGGACCTGTCGCCCAGGTCGACGACCAGGCTGCGCTCGGAGTTCGCGGTGAGCGCGACCGAGTACGGGTCGGTGACCTTGTTGGTGACGATCTTGCGGACGCTGGGCGCCCAGACCTTGACGACGTACCGGTACGCCTTGTTCTTCCAGGACTTGGGGCCGATGACGGACCAGACACCCGTGCTGTCCTGCCGCTTCATGGCAACCGTGGAGTCGCCGATCTCCAGCTTGACCGACTGGGCCGTGGGCGCCCAGACGGCCAGCGTCGGACGGCCGCTCTTGTCGAAGGTCGGTCCGAGGTCGGCCTTCGTCGCGCCCGGGTGGAGATCGTCGAGTACGCCGGCGATCTGGACGCCGGTCGCCGCGAGCACGGCACCGTTCGCGGCGCGCTGGGAGGCGACGAGCTGGCCGCGCAGGGCCTCGCGGACCCGGTCGCGGTCGCGCGGGTCGACGGACCAGGCGGTGTACTCCTTCAGGTGCGGGAACTTCGCCTTCTGGGGGTCGGTGAGGGTGGTCTTGGACAGGCGCAGCCAACGCTCGTCGTCGCTGGTCAGCGCGCCGTCCTTCACCGCGATGGAGCCGTCCCGGCTGTACAGCAGCTGGGTGGAGGCGGCCCTCTCGGTGCCGTTCCACGCGACCGTGTCCCGGTCGATCCAGACCGCCTTGGAGGTGGTCAGGTCGAGGGCCGCCGCGGAGCCGGCCGGCTGCGGGAGCAGGTACTTCTCCTGGCCGCTCAACAGCCACACCTCGTGACCGTTGGCGGTGAGGTCGAGCGACTGGTCCGTGGGCAGGTCCTTCTCGTCGCCCTTGTGGAGGATGTAGCTGAGGCTGGTGGCACCGTCGGTGAGCGGTACCTCGAAGACCGCACCATAGGTATCAGTCTTGACCGGCTTCACGGGGTTCGACCACTCGGTGGGGTTGGCGGCACCCGTCCAGACGTGCAGGCCCCAGCCGTCGTAGTTCCCGTCGGCGCGGTTGTAGTGGACGACCGCCTTGGTCTTGTCCTGCGCCGGGTAGTCGGGCCGGGTGGTCTGTACGGCCTCCTTGCCCTGCTCGATCCAGATCTCGCCGGTCTTGGCGAGGTCGATCGTGCGGTCGGCGGAGACGTCCTTGTTGCCGTCCTTGTCGATGACGAGGAAGCCGACGTTCGAGGCGCCTTCCTTCAGCTTGACGTAGGCGAAGGCGCCGTAGGCGTCCCGGCCGACGAACGGGTGGCTGGCCGGCCACTCGGTGGACTCGCCCTCGGCGAGGTCGCCCCAGGCGTACAGGCCCCAGTTCGCGTAGTCGCCGTCGGTGCGCTTGTAGTGGACGACCGCGTAGTCGCGGGAGGCCGCGCTGGGGATCTCGGGGGCGGGCGGGGTGCCGGTGGTGGACTCGGCGGTGGTGCTCGCCGTACGTCCCGCCGAGTCGATCACAACTGCCTTGTAGCGCAAGGCGGTTGCGGCCGGTACGTCCTTTCCGACGACCTGCGTGACCTTGTACGGGGCGTGGTCGGCGGAGCCCAGCGTCTTCCACTTGCCGCCGCCGACCTGCGCGGCGAAGACGACCCGGTTGAGCTGTCCGCCGTCGACGTCGGCGCCGATCTCGACCGTGCCGGTGGCTCCGGCGGCCGGGGCCTTCAGGGTGATCGTCGGCTCGGTGGCGGGCTTGGCGGGCTTGCCTGCCGCCTTGAGGACGATCGAGGAGCCGGCCGGGACGGTGACGGTGATCCTCTTGTCGGCGTCGCTCTTCAGCGAGGCGTCGCTGCCGTGGATCCCCTTGAACGCCATGCCGGCCGAGCCGGTCGCGAAGGTCGCCGACTTCGCCTCACCGGCGTTGTTGAAGGCGACGACGTACTCGGTGCCCGTCTTGGCGTCGGTGCGGGAGAAGGCGTAGACGCCGGCGCCGTCGGCCGCGTAGCGCTCGGTCTGGACGCCGTCGGTGAGGGCCGGGTTGGCCTTGCGGAGCTTGGAGAGGGCTGCGATCTGCTTGTACAGCGGGGCGCTCGTGTCGTAGGCGTCGCTCGCGTGGGTGCGGTCGGTGCCGATCTGGTCGTCGTCGAGGTAGTCGGCCGTCTTCGAGGCGAACAGGGTCTGGCGGGCGTCCTTGTCGCCGCCGGCGCCGGTGAAGCCCTGCTCGTCGCCGTAATAGACGACCGGGTTGCCACGGCTGAGGAACATCAGCTCGTTGGCGAGCTTGTCCTTGGCGAGGAGTTCGGCGTCGGTCGCCTTCGGGTTGTCCTGGTTCAGGAAGGACCCGATGCGGCCCATGTCGTGGTTGCCGAGGAAGGTGACCTGCTCGTAGGCGTTGGCCTTGTCGGTCGTGTACTTGTAGTCGTCGCCGAAGACGCCCGCGAGCTTCTGCGCGCTGCCGCCCTGGGAGGCGTACTGCCGCGCCGCTTCCTGGAAGGGGAAGTCGAGCGTGGCGTCGAGGCGGCCCTGGGTGACGTACGGCGAAGTGATGTTCGTGTCGGCGGAGTACACCTCGCCGAACATGAAGAAGTCGTCGCGGCCCCGCTTGGCCGCGTAGGCGTCCAGCGCCGTGGCCCACTGGGTCCAGAACTCCATGTTGACGTGCTTCACGGTGTCGATCCGGAAGCCGTCGATGTCGAAGTCCCGCACCCACCGCTGGTAGATCTTCTCCATGCCGGTGACGACCTCGGGACGCTCGGTCCACAGGTCGTCGAGTCCGGAGAAGTCGCCCTGTTCGGAGCTCTCACCGGCGAAGGTGGAGTCGCCGCGGTTGTGGTACATCGTCGGGTCGTTGAGCCACGACGGGACCTTGACGTTCTTCTTCGCGGCGGGGACGGTCGGCGTGCGGGGGAAGGACTCGGTGCCGACCGCGGGGAACGGGGACTTCCCGTCCGCGTAGTCGGAGTCGTCGAAGGGCTCGCCGTTCTTCGTCAGGTACGGGAACGCGCCCTTGGAGAGGTAGTCGTACGACTTCTCCTCATAGTCGACGACATCCGCCGTGTGGTTCGTGATGACGTCGAAGAAGACCTTCATGCCCTTGGCGTGGGCCTTGGATATGAGGGTCTGAAGGTCCTTGTTCGTCCCGAAGTGCGGGTCGACCTGGGTGAAATCGGTGATCCAGTAGCCGTGGTAGGCGGCGGAGGCGTTGCTTCCCGTCCCCTGCACGGGCTGGTTCTTGAAGATCGGGGCCATCCAGATGGCGGTGGTGCCGAGGCCCTTGATGTAGTCGAGCTTCTTGGTCAGACCCTTGAGATCGCCGCCCTGGTAGAAGCCCTTGTCGGTGGGGTCGTAGCCGGTGGCGAGGCGGGAGCCGGTGAGGCCGCCCTTGTCGTTGCCCGTGTCGCCGTTGGCGAAACGGTCCGGCAGGACGAAGTAGAACTGCTCGCGGGTGGCGTCGTGCCGGGCGGGCTCGGCGGCGAGCTTCGCGTCGGACGGCGGCGGAGGCGGGGTGTCCGCCCGCGCCGCGAGGGGCTGGACGAGCGCTGCGGCCAACGCGGTCACGGTGACCGCGGCGACCCGTCCGGCATGGGTGGTTCGGCGCCTCGACGGCGACGGCCATCTCGCTCTCACAGATGGGCTCCTTGCGATTACGGCTCTCATGGGTCCGACCCCGCGCGAAACGTATCGCCGCCGTAAGGATTACAGCAAGAGGCTTGAAAGCATCGGCAAGAACTTTCAGGGGGACTGTCAGCAGGGCGAGTTGGTCTGCGTGAGCAGGCCCAGGCGCCAGGGCAGGGTGTTGTAGGGGCCCGAGGCGGCCGGGTCCATGCCCTGGTAGAGGTACTGCATACGGCAGGGGTTGATGGTGAGGGTCTGGTCGACGCCGTCGCGGACCATCTCGCCGTGGCTGATGTCCTGGGTCCAGGGGGTGCCGTCGAAGGCGACGTTGGTGGACCGCGCGAAGGGGTTGGCCTCGGTGTCGGCGAGCGGGGTCCAGGCGCCGGCGATGCTGTTCGACGTCCAGGACCGGAAGTACCGCTTGCCGTTGCCGCCGATCGCCTCGACGACCAGCAGATAGCCGCCCGAGTCCTTGAGCCGGTAGACGTTCGCGGCCTCCCAGAGGCGGTACTTGTTGGGGTCCTGCAGCGCGATGACGGTGTTGGTGAAACCGTTCGGGAAGTTGGCGACCGTGGTCTCGGAGCGGTAGAGATGCCCGTTGTCGTCGGAGGAGAACAAGTAGCACTTGGCGGAGTCGCAGACGTTCCAGAAGTCGACCCAGTAACCGTTGCCGATGTTGTCCTTGATGATCTGCGGCATGCCGTTCGCGTAGAACTTCTTCGGCGCGCTCCACGACTTCGGGTCGGCGATGGTGGTGGTGGTCGAGTACGCGGCGTTGTCCCCGGTCTGGAAGACGAGGTACCAGAGCTTTTGCGGCGCGAACCAGAACACCTGCGGCGCCGCCTTGTACCCGGCGCCGATGGCCGTCTGGTCCAGATAGTGGTGTTGCGCGGCGGCGGCCTGCGACCAGTCGGTGAAGTTCAGATAGACCATGTTGTACGCGCCGCTGGTGCTCGCCGTGCTGGCGAACACATGCCAACGCCCGTTGTGGTACACGACCGACGGATCCTTGATCGCGGCGAGGCTGTGGGTCGCGTCCGACTTCGGGGCGATCAGCGCCCCGCTCGACCTCCACTGGAAGCTGCCGGGGAGGGCGGCGAGCCGCTCGGACGACGTGGCCGCCTTGATGGTGTACGTGACCAGCGAGCGGGCCGGAACCGTCGCGGTCAGCGAGCCTCCGGCGACGGCGACGGCGGACTGCTGGGCCATGCTGTTCGAGCCGTTGGTCAGGTACGGGGTCGCCGTCCCGTCGGTGATCCCGGTGTTCTGGAGGCTGTACGCCACCTGCTGGGCGCCGGTGCCCGCGTTGAGCGCGACGACGGTCAGCGTGCCGTCGGTGTTGCGGAACGCCGACAGCTTGAGGTCGGTGTCGGGGGTGGTGGCGCCGATGCGGGTGGCCCCCGGCCGGATGAAGCGGCTGTAGTTGGCCATGGCCCACAGGCGCTTGGAGACGCGGTAGCCGTCGCCGTTCATCTGGATCAGGCCGCGGGTGGCGCCGGTCGACGCGCCGTACCAGTACACATAGCCGCTGGTGTTGCCCTTGGTGAGGGCGTCGTGGATCGCGGAGGCGACGGTGAGGCCGTCGTAGCCGCTGCCGTCGTCCCAGTTCTCGTTCCAGGTGGTGCCGTCGGGCGACCACTCCGACATCCAGGTGCGTTTCCGGGTGGGCAGGGGTCCGTCGACGGGACTGGCGTACGTGTGTCCGGTGTGGGTGGCGACGTGACCGCGGGCCGTCGCGTCGGCCTCGATCGCGCTGGTGTAGTTCTTCTGCTGATTCCAGCCGAAGGAGTCGCAGCAGGCCACCTTGTATCCGCCCGCGTTCGCGACCGGGCCTAAGACCTTGGTGAACTCGACGGCCTGGGCGGGAGTGAGCCGCATGGAGTCGTACGTCGCCGTCCAGTCGGGCTCGTTGGTGAACCCGAGGTCGGTGATGCCGATGCCCTCCTGGCCGTAGAACTTGGCGTACTGGACCAGGTAGTCGGCGTACGCCCTGCGCCAG
The DNA here is from genome assembly GCF_900103585.1 of Streptomyces sp. cf386. Classification (GTDB taxonomy): domain Bacteria; phylum Actinomycetota; class Actinomycetes; order Streptomycetales; family Streptomycetaceae; genus Streptomyces. The sequence continues at coordinate 322,870 of NZ_FNHV01000009.1, read as the reverse complement.
TCGCCGCTCGCGCAGGTGGCACCCGAGAGCCCGCACAGGGTGCCGCCGTTGGCATCCGTGCCGTTGGTCTTCATATACCCGGGTGCCGTCCAGGCGTCGGCGTAGAAGCGGTTCACGCCGTACGCCTTGGCCTGCTTGGCCAGCCAGACCTGGCCCTTGTCGACGCCGTCCCAGACGTACTTGGGGGTCGCGTTCGGGCCGCCGGGGTCGGTGGGCTGGATGCCGGAGTCGATGCCGAGGCGCAGGATGCTCAGGCCGGCGCCGGTGGTGCGGTTGAGCAGCAGATCGAGGATCTCGCGCTGCTTCGGGGCCGACAGGCCCTGCGAGCCGTTCATGATGGCGGCCCGTCCGAAGTGCTCGGAGAAGCCGAAGCCGTCGATGGGTTGATGGGTGGTGGAGCCGTTGATGGTCGCCGTGGTGGCGGCCCAGGCGTTCGGGGTACCGACCGTGGTGATCCCGGCGGCGGTCAGGAGGACGGATAACGAGGTCACCGTCCACTTCCGGAGTCTGCGTATCATGATTCCGCCAATCGTGGGAGCGCTCCCATTACTACCTGAGGCGGAAGGTAGGGGTGTGACCGGGACACGTCAACCCCACGCGTACCGCGCATGGTCGGTCGCACCATGCGCGGTCACGCGGGGGAGGTCAGCGGCGGTGGCCGCTCAACAGCTCGACTTGCCGGCGTAGATCGCCAGCGCGGTGTTGGCGCCCAGGGTGGCCGTGAACTGGCCGCTGGAGTTCACCGTCACCGTCGTGTTGTTCTGCACGTTGCAGTACGTGCCCGCCGCCAGGGACGTCTGGTAGGTGCGGCTCAGGCTGCTCGACTCGTGGTTGATGGCGACGTAGCCCTTGCCGCCCCGGCCGAAGGCGATGGCGTCGGCGCCGTTGTCCCACCAGTTGGTGACCGACTCGCCGCGGGTGGCGTTGCGGAAGGCGACCATGCGGATGATCTCCGGCCAGGCGTGCTGGCACTTCCAGCCGTCCTGCCAGCAGGCGGCCACCGAGCCGCCGTTCGGCGGGCCGGCGTCCGAGTCGGACCACTCGTAGCCGGAGTTGATGTCCGGGGCGCCGTACGGGTAGGCGAGCATGAAGACGTTGGCGAGGGTGTAGTTCGCCCCGTCCTTGTAGTTCAACGTGCTGCCATTGCGCTCGGTGTCGTGGTTGTCGACGAAGACACCGGAGACGCCGCTGCTCATGTAGCCCCAGCCCTCGCCGTAGTTCTTCAGGTAGGCGAGGTTCTCGTTGTTGAAGACGCGCTTGAGGTCGTAGGCGTAGCGGAACTCCTGGACGTCGCCGTTGCCCGTGTACTCGGTGGGCTGGACGGCCTCGCCGCTGCCGTAGATGGCCTCCTGCTTCCAGTAGACGGAGGGGTTCGTCAGGCGCGACTTGATGTTGGCCAGGTCGGCCGCCGGCATGTGCTTGGCCGCGTCGATGCGGAAGCCGTCGACGCCGTAGCCGAGCAGGGTGTTCATATAGCCGGCGATGGTGGCGCGGACGTACTCCTCGCCGGTGTCCAGGTCGGCGAGGCCGACGAGTTCGCAGTTCTGGACGTTGGTGCGGTTGGTGTAGTCGCTGATGGTCGCCGTGCAGTCGTTCATGTCGGCCGAGGAGTACAGGCCGGGGTAGTCGTACTTCGTGTACGACGAGCCGCCGGTGCCGGTGCCGCTGCCTGCGGACATGTGGTTGATGACGGTGTCGACGACGACCTTCACGCCCGCGTTGTGGCAGGTGTTCACCATGTTCTGGAAGGCGGTGGCGTCACCGAGACGGCCGGCGATCTTGTAGCTCACCGGCTGGTACGAGGTCCACCACTGCGCGCCCTGGATGTGCTCCTGGGGCGGGGAGACCTGGACATAGCCGTAGCCGGAGGGGCCGAGGGTGTTGGTGCACTCCTTGGCGACCGAGGCGAAGTTCCACTCGAACATCACCGCGGTGACGTCCTTGCTGCCGGGCGGGGAGGCGGAGGCGGTGTCGCCGGGGGCCATGACGACCGCCGCGGCGGCTGCGGCGAACGCGGTGAGGGCGGCGGTCGCGGTACGGCGCCTCGGGGGCGCATTCCATCTCGATATCACGGGCGAACTCCTTGCGAAGGCGGCTCAGTCGGGTCCCCCCTGCGCCGCGGCGCGGCTTCGTTGCCGGGCACCGGCGCGACCGTACCGCCACGAAAGGTTTACAGCAAGAGAGTTGAAAGTCATAGCAAGTACTTTCATCCGCAACCTTGACGTGGCCTTCTCAACTCCCCCACGCTCACCAGTTGTTGAATCCCTGACCGCTGATCGACATCCCGAACACCGGTGAAGGAGCCGCACATGACCATCAGACCCCGTCCCCCTGGGGCCCTCCGCCGCACCCTGACCGCCACGGCGGCGGGCGCACTCGCCCTGGCCGGAGCCGTCGCCCTGCCCACCGCGCCCGCTCACGCGGACGCCACGACCTCCGGCGATGTCATCGCCAACCTGTGGTCCTACAACTGGGACTCGGTCGCCGCCGAGTGCACGGACGTGCTCGGCCCGAACGGCTACGGCGCGGTGTGGGTCGCTCCGCCGGCCGAGTCCTTGAAGCAGACCAACTACTACTGGTGGGACGTCTACCAGCCCTACTCGTACGACCTGAACGGCCGCTTCGGTACGGCGGCCCAGTTCGCCTCGATGGTGGACGCCTGCCATGACGCGGGCGTGAAGGTATACACCGACGCTGTGATCAACCACACCGCCGCCCAGACCGGCACCGGCTACAACGGCACGACGCTCACCAACAAGTACGACACCCCCGACTGGGACCCGGACGACTACCACACGTCCGCCGAGTGCGCGGACTCCGACCTGATCATCGACGACTGGTCGAACCTCACGGAGATCCAGAACTGCGAACTGCTCGGCCTGCCCGACCTGGAGACGGAGGACGACGACGTCCGCTCGGGCATCGCGGCGTTCCTGAACAAGCAGATCGCCCTGGGCGTCGACGGCTTCCGTGTCGACGCGGCCAAGCACATGCCTGTGGCCGACCTCAACGCGATCCGGTCAAAGCTGGACAACACGACGGCGGGTGCGGAGCCGTACATCTTCCAGGAGGTGTATCCGGGCTCGACCCCGGCCGCCTCCGACTACTACTCCGCGGGCGATGTCCTGGACTTCGGCTACGCCTCCAAGGTGAAGTCGGCGTTCCAGGGCAATGTGAGCGACCTGGAGTCGCTGCCGTCCTCCGGGGTCCTGCCCGCCGCCAACTCGGTGTCCTTCGTGACCAACCACGACACCGAGCGCAACGGCCTGCACATGAGCTACAAGGACGGCGACACCTACCGGCTCGCCAACATCTTCCAGCTCGCCTACAAGTGGTCGACCCCGACGGTGTACTCGGGCTTCGAGTTCTCCTCGTCGGACCAGGCCCCGCCGAACTCCAGCGGCTTCGTGACGGACACGAACTGTTCGAGCGGCTGGTACTGCCTCCAGCGGGACACCGCCGTCACCGGCATGGTGAAGTGGCACAACGCGGTGGGTTCGGAGGCGGTGACCAACTGGTCGACGAAGTCGTCGAGCGTCATCGGCTTCGGGCGGGGCACGGCGGGCTACGTCGCGATCAACAACGGCTCGTCCCCGGCGACGTACACCTTCGCGACCGGGATGGCCGACGGCTCGTACGCGAATGTCGTCGACAACGGCGCGACGACGGTGACGGTGTCGGGCGGGAGTGCCACCCTCACCCTCCCCGCGAAGAGCGCGATCGCCTTCTACGACGGCGAGTTCACGCCCTGCGACACAGCCTGCGAGGAGCCGGACGACGGCGCCTCGACGGTGACGGCGACGTTCAACGAGTACGCGGCGACGACGTCCGGCCAGGACGTGTACGTGGTCGGTTCGATCGCGGCGCTGGGCGGCTGGGACACGGCGAAGGCGGTGAAGCTGTCGTCGACGGGTTACCCGATCTGGTCGGGGACGGTGAGCGTGCCGGTCAACACGTCGTTCGAGTACAAGTATGTGAAGAAGGACAGCTCGGGGAACGTCACCTGGGAGTCCAACGCCAACCGCTCCGCGACCACGACGACTTCGGCGGTCGGGCTCAACAACTCCTGGAACGTGGCGAACGCGGGCGCCACCGACGTGACCTTCAACGTCAACGCCACGACCGACTGGGGCACCAACGTCTACCTCGTGGGCTCGATCGCCTCCCTCGGCTCCTGGAACCCGGCCGACGCGATCCCGCTCTCCTCGGCGTCGTACCCGACGTGGAGCAAGCCGGTGATCGTGCCGAAGAGCACGGCCTTCGAGTACAAGTACGTGAAGAAGGACAGCTCAGGGAACGTGACCTGGGAATCGGGTACGAACCGCTCCTACACGACGGGAACGTCGAGCGGCTACACCTCGACCGACACCTGGAAGTAGCCGACCTCCTCAACGACCTGTGGCCCACCCCGCTCAGGCGGTGGTGGGCCACAGGACGTGCTCGATGGCCGTCAGGCCGTCGTCCACCACACCGTCGTGTCCGACGGGACCTTCGTCTCGCCGTCCGCCTCGGTGATCTCGCCGCTGGTGAGCAGCACCCGGCCGTACGCCGGGAGCGTCACCGACTCGCCGGTGGTGTTGGCGACGCACACGAACTCGCCGCGGCGGAAGGCCAGGACGCCCTCGGGTGCCCGGAGCCACTCCACCGCGTCGCCCGCACCGAGGTCGGGCTGCTCGCGGCGGGCGGCGAGGGCGGCGCGGTACAGCTCCAGGGTCGAGCCGGCGACGCCGGTCTGCGCCTCGACGCTCAGCTCGGCCCAGCTCGCCGGCTGCGGCAGCCAGCTGCCCCCGCTGCCGAATCCGTACGACGATCCCTCGCGCGTCCACGGGATCGGCACCCGGCAGCCGTCGCGGAAGCCGTCCTGGCCGGCGCCGCGGAAGTACGCCGGGTCCTGGCGCACCTCGTCGGGCAGGTCGACGACGTCCGGGAGGCCGAGTTCCTCGCCCTGGTAGACGTACGCCGAGCCGGGCAGGGCCAGCATCAGCAGCGTCGCCGCGCGAGCCCGGCGCAGGCCGAGTTCCCGGTCTCCGGCGGTGCGGATCTGGGTGCCGAGGCCGGGCGGGTTGGCGAAGCGGGTGGCGTGGCGGGTGACGTCGTGGTTGGAGAGGACCCAGGTGGCCGGGGCGCCGACCGGGCGCATCGCGTCCAGAGTGCGGTCGACGACCTTGCGGAGCTCGTCCGCGTCCCATTCCGTCGACAGGTACTGGAAGTTGAAGGCCTGGTGCAGCTCGTCGGGACGGACGTAGTTCGCCGTGCGTTCGACGGTCGGCGTCCAGGCTTCCGCGACGAAGATCCGCTCGCCCGAGTACTCGTCGAGGATGACGCGCCACTGGCGGTACACCTCGTGCACACCGTCCTGGTCGAAGAACGGCATGACATCGTTGCCCAGCAGCTTGAGCTGATCGTGGTCGCCCAGGTCCGGCAGCCCCTCGGCCTTCACCAGGCCGTGCGCGACGTCGATACGGAAGCCGTCGACGCCCATGTCCAGCCAGAACCGGAGAATCGAGCGGAACTCGTCTCCCACCGCCGGGTGCTCCCAGTTGAAGTCCGGCTGCTCGGGGGCGAAGAGGTGCAGGTACCACTCACCGGGGGTGCCGTCGGGCTCGGTCACCCGGGTCCAGGCCGGTCCGCCGAAGATGGACTCCCAGTCGTTGGGCGGGAGTTCGCCGTTCTCGCCCTTGCCGGGGCGGAAGTGGTAGCGGTCCCGGAGCGGGGAGCCGGGGCCGTCCGCGAGCGCCCGCTTGAACCACTCGTGCTGGTCCGAGGAGTGGTTGGGCACCAGGTCGACGATGATCCTCAGCCCCAGCTCGTGGGCGTCGCGGATCAGCGCGTCCGCGTCGAGCAGGTTGCCGAACATCGGGTCGACGGCCCGGTAGTCGGCGACGTCGTAGCCGGCGTCGGCCTGCGGCGAGGCGTAGAAGGGGCTGAGCCACACGGCGTCCACGCCGAGGTCGCGCAGATACGGGAGGCGGGAGCGTACGCCTTCCAGGTCGCCCATGCCGTCGCCGTTGCTGTCGGCGAAGCTGCGCGGATACACCTGGTAGATCACCGCGTCCCGCCACCAGTCACGGCGCTTGGCGACGGTGGCGACGGCCGCTGCGGAGGTGGGGGTCGGGGCCTGGTCGGCGGAGTGCTGGCTCATGGCGTCCTTGATGCGTAACTGGATTCGGGTCACGTATGAATGGTGCGGCTTGCAGGTTTTCGGCGTTTTGCGGAAGTCCGGGGTTCTTCGGCGCACGGCTGTGAGGCGGCCGCGGTGACAGCGGGGTCGGATGGACACCGCGGCCGCCACCCGCGCGACGAGGCGCACGGGAGCTTGTCGTCCTCGGGGCACTCAGCCCTTGGTGCCGCCCGCCGTCAGTCCGGTCACCAGGTTCTTCTGCACGAAGTAGAAGAACGCGGAGACGGGTATGGCGATCAGCACCGCCGTCGCGGCCATGAGGTTGCGCTGAGCGTCGTGCTCACTGACGAAGGTCTGCAGACCGACCGCGAACGTGTACTTGGTGTCGGACAGCATGAACGTCGACGCGAACGCGACCTCGCCGAAGGCCGTGAGGAAGCTGTAGAACGCGGCGACCGCCAGGCCCGGCTTGGCGAGCGGCAGGATCAGTCGCCCGAACGTGCCGAAGGGGCTCAGCCCGTCGACGCGTCCCGCCTCGTCGATCTCGAACGGGATCGTGTCGAAGTAGCCCTTCATCAGCCAGGCGCAGTACGGCACGGTCGTCGAGCAGTAGACGAGGATGAGACCGAAGTAGTTGTCGATGAGCTGGAGCTCGGACAGGATCTGGTACATCGGCACCATGAGGACGGCCACCGGGAACATCTGGGTCACCAACAGCACCCACATGAACTTCTTGTAGCCCGGAAAGCGCATCCGCGAGACCGCGTAGCCGGTGGTCGCGGCGATGACGACGCCGATCAGCGTGGTGCCCAGCGTGACGATGAGCGTGCTGCCCAGCCAGTCGAAGAACTTCGTCTCCTGCAGGACGTACGTGTAGTTGTCCAGCGTCATCTTCCCCCAGATGCCGCCGGGGTGGAGGTAGTCGTCCTTGTCCGGTCCGAGGGACAGGAAGAGCAGCCAGGCCACGGGGAACAGCGCGATCAGGCTGGCCACGATGAGGATGCCGTGGGAGACGAGGGACGTGGCGCGGCTGTTCTCGCCGCGGCCGCGCACCTTGCGGCGAGGGGCAGTGGTCACGGAGTCCTGCTTGTTCACTGGGTTCTCAACAGTGGTCGTACTCATGGGGACTCCTGCCTCAGATCGCGAGCTGCGGGTCATTGCGGTTCAGCCAGCGGCGGTAGAAGGAGGTGAAGACGATCAGGATGGCCAGCAGCAGGATGCCGTAGGCCGCGGACTGCGCGAAGTCGCGCGGCTGCTGTCCGAAGCCGAGGTAGTAGGCCCAGGTGACCAGGATCTGGGCGTCGGGCGCGGTGTCGCCGAACAGCAGGAAGATGATGGCGAACTGGTTGAAGGTCCAGATGATGCCGAGGAGTACGACGGTGGAGCTGACGGACCGCAGGCCCGGCAGGGTGACGTAGCGGAACTGCTGCCACCTGCTGGCGCCGTCCATCTCGGAGGCCTCGTACAGCGAGGAGTCGATGGACTGCAGTCCGCCGAGCAGCGAGAGCATCATGAACGGCACACCGCACCAGGTGTTGACCATGATCGCGGCGAACCGCTGCCAGAAGGTGTCCTCCAGCCACAGCGGTGTCGGCAGGTGGAGCGTCTCCAGGAACGAGTTGATGATGCCGCCGTCGGCGAGCATGAACCGCCAGCCGAACACGGTGACGAAGGTCGGCACGGCCCACGGCAGGATCAGGATCAGCCGGTACAGGGTGCGCCCGCGCAGCTTCTGGTTGAGCAGCAGGGCGAGGCCCAGGCCGATCGTGTAGTGGAGGGTGACGCAGGCCGCCGTCCAGAAGATCGTCCAGATGAAGTGCGACCAGAAGCGGTCGTAGGCCGTCTCGCCCCACAGGATGTCGGCGTAGTTGTCGAGTCCGATGAACTTGTACGTCGCCTCGATCTCGTTGACGCCGATCGTGCGGGCGCTGTTGAGGCTGTTGGCGTCGGTGAGGGTGAGATAGAAGCCGTACACCAGCGGATACAGCACGAGGACGCCGAGGACGATCACGACTGGGGCGATCATCGCGTAGGCGTACCAGTGCTTCTGGTAGCCGTGCTTCAGGCGCCGGCCCAGTCCGGGGCGCGGCGCGCGGTCACCGCGGCGCTTGCCGGTCGCGCGGTCGATGGCGACTGTCATGGTTCGACAACCTTCGTGGAGATCGACAGATCGAGGGTGTACGGCTGTACGGCCCGAGGGGTGTACGGCGCGCAGGCCGGTGGCCGCCGGATCCTTCCCCCCATGATCAGGAGGATCCGACGGCCACTCGGGGTCACTTGCTGAAGTCCGGGACCAGCTTGGCGATCGCGGTCTCGGCGGTGCTCAGCCCCTTGTCCAGGGACTCCTTGTCGCCGGCGATCTTCAGCAGCTCGGTGTCCACCGGGCCCCACAGGGAGCTGTACTCGGGCAGGGCCGGGCGCGGCTGGGCGGAGGCGAGGACGGTCTGGTAGCCGGCGATGCCCGGGTCGGCCTTGACCTCGGCGGTGTAGGCGTCGTCGCGGGTCGGCAGTGTGGAGTTCTTGAGCGCGATCGTCTCCTGCGCCTTCTGCGACGTCATGAAGTTCACGAACTTCATCGCGGCCTTCTGGTGCGCCTCGTCGGAGCCGGCGTACACGGAGAGGTTGTGGCCGCCGGTCGGGGCGCCCGCCTTGCCGGCGGAGCCGGCCGGGACGGTGGCGATGCCGAGGTTGTCCTTGTCCTTGAACGCCGAGCCCTTGTAGAAGTTGGTGATCTCCCACGGGCCCTGCATGATCGCGGCGACCTTGCCGTTGACGAACGCCTCCTGGATGTGGGCGTAGGCGTCGGCGGTGGTGTCGGCCTTGTGCAGGCCCTTGCCGTCGAAGAGGCTCAGCCAGGTGCCGTAGCCCTTCTTGGCCTCGGCGCCCGCGACGGTGATCTTCTTGGCGTCGGCGTCGACGGTGTCGGTGCCCTCGCCGTAGAGGAACGTCTGGGCGTAGTAGGCCTGGGTGGAGCCCCAGTAGCCGTCGACGCCGGTCTTGTCCTTGATCTTGGCGGCGGCCTTCTTCAGGTCGTCCCAGGTCTTGGGGGCCTCGACGCCGGCCTTCTTGAACAGGTCCTTGTTGTAGACGAAGGCGAGGGTGTCCGTGGTGAACGGAACGCCGTAGACCTTGCCCTCGTACTTGGCCTGCTCGATCAGGCTGGGCTGGAACTTGCTCTCGTCGGCGAGGGCCTCGGTGCCGTCGAGCGGCGCGAAGAAGCCCTTCTTGGCGAAGGCGGGGGTCCAGCCGACCTCGGAGCGCAGGACGTCCGGGGCACCCTTGGAGCCGGCGGCCGTGTCGAACTTGTTCTGCGCCTGGTCGAAGGGGACGTTGACGTACTTGACCTTGACGTCCTTGTTGGCGGCCTCGAACTCCTTGACCAGGGCCTGGTACGTCGGCGCCTCGTTGGTGGCGTTGGAGGTGTCCCACCAGGTGATGGTGACCGGCCCGTCGGCACTGTCGCCGCTGTCACTTCCGCCGCAGGCCGTCGCCGCGAGGGCGAGGGACGCCACCAGCGCGGTGGCCGCTATGCCACGCCGCATGAGATCTCCTTGAGGGTGAAAGCCCGTGTGCTGCAGGGGCGGCCCCGTCTGCCTTTCCCTGCCGTCTTTCCGACTGCGCCGTTGCCGCCGCCGGGCGACGTGAACGTAACAGCGTTGAAAGCTCGACGAAAGACCTTGCAGAAAAAAAGTGCAAGAGAACGTCAAAGTTACCCGTGCGTGACCTCTCGGCGACCGCCGTGAGACGCTTCTTTACAGGGGTGGAGCGGTACAGGGCGGGGTTGTGCAAGACTCTGCAAGCTCTTGCCATCATTTTCACGAGGGAGTGCGATGACGCAGCAGCCCGGGCGGGGACGGCCAACAGGTCGCCCACGGCGTCCGATTGGTGTGCAAGGCGACATACGGCCGGTACAGTCCAGTGCCGTGACCACACGGCTTGCCGACATCGCTGCTCAGGCGGGGGTGAGCGAAGCGACCGTCAGCCGCGTCCTCAACGGCAAGCCGGGCGTCGCCGCCACCACTCGCCAGTCCGTGCTGGCCGCACTCGACGTGCTCGGCTATGAACGCCCGGTACGGCTGCGGCAGCGCAGCGAGGGCCTGGTGGGCCTGATCACCCCGGAGCTGGAGAACCCGATATTCCCGGCCCTGGCCCAGGTCATCGGCCAGGCGCTCACGCGCCAGGGCTACACCCCGGTGCTGGCCACCCAGACCCCGGGCGGTTCGACGGAGGACGAGCTGACCGAGATGCTCGTCGACCGCGGCGTCGCCGGCATCATCTACGTCTCCGGACTCCACGCCGACACCACCGCCGACATGCAGCGCTACGAGCGGCTGCGCGCCCAGGGCGTCCCCTTCGTCCTGGTCGACGGCTTCTCCCCCAAGGTCCAGGCACCGTTCATCTCCCCCGACGACCGCGCCGCGATGACGCTCGCGGTCACGCACCTCGCCTCCCTGGGCCACACCCGCATCGGTCTGGCACTGGGCCCCAAGCGCTTCGTCCCGGTCCAGCGCAAGATCGAGGGCTTCGTCCGCGCGATACAGGATCAGCTGAACCTGCCGACGGACGTCATAGAGACCGAGCTGATCCAGCACTCCCTGTACACGCTGGAGGGCGGCCAGGCGGCGGCCACGGCCCTGATCGACCGCGACTGCACCGCGATCGTCTGCGCCAGCGACATGATGGCGCTGGGCGCGATAAGGGCGGCACGGCAACGCGGCCTCGGGGTCCCGAAGGACGTCTCGGTGGTCGGCTTCGACGACTCCCCCCTGATCGCCTTCACCGACCCGCCCCTCACCACGGTCCGCAAACCGGTTCCGGCGATGGGACAGGCGGCGGTGCGCACGTTGCTGGAGGAGATCGGCGGGACCCCGGCCCCCCACAGCGAGTTCGTGTTCATGCCGGAGCTGGTGGTGCGCGGTTCGACGGCTTCGGCGCCCGGGAACAGGAACCACTCCTAACTCCTCCCCAAGGCGGAGAATCCCGGCATCCTGCCCTGCGTTGGTAGGAGAACGGGGTGTACGCCCGTCGTAGAACGTGCGTCCTTGACCCACCCGAGGGATGATCGGTCGGGGAAGGCTTATCTGGCAGACTCTGTGCCCATGGGTGACACGACGGTGACGACACTGGAAGGCCGCGAAGCGGCCGTTCGGAACCCCGTCGCGGACAAGACGGGGCAAAGCCCCCTGCTGCGTCTGCGCACCCCTCGCCGACCCCGCCTCTGGTTCGAGATCCTGCTGATCGCGGTGAGTTACTGGACCTACTCACTGATCCGCAACGCGGTTCCGGAGCAGAAGGCCGAGGCGCTGCGCAACGCCGACTGGCTCTGGCAGCTGGAACACCATCTCGGCATCGCCGTCGAGGAGTCGATCAACCACGCCGTGAACTCGGTGACTTGGCTCATCGTCGGCATGAACTACTACTACGCGACCCTGCACTTCATCGTCACCATCGGCGTCCTGGTCTGGCTCTACCGCAGCCACCCCGGCCGCTACGCGGCGACCCGCCTGGTCCTCTTCGCGACGACCGGCGTGGCCCTGGTCGGTTACTACCTGTACCCGCTCGCTCCCCCGCGGTTGATGACCAACGGCGGCTTCATCGACACGGTCCTGGTCCATGACACCTGGGGCTCGATGGCCTCCGGCGACCTGAAGAACATGTCGAACCAGTACGCGGCCATGCCGTCCATGCACATCGGCTGGTCCGTCTGGAGCGGCCTGACGATCTTCGCCCTGGCGCGAATCCCCTGGGTTCGCGTCCTGGGCCTGCTGTACCCGACCGCCACCCTGGTGGTGATCGTCGCAACGGCCAACCACTTCTGGCTGGACGCGGTCGGCGGCCTCGTCTGCCTGGCCTTCGGCTACACGGTGGCACGCCTGTGGTACGGAGCGTTCCCGCACACCCTGCCGCGGCACCCCCGCAAGCACCCGCACCCGCCCACGGCGGGCAGGGGACGTGCCGGGGAGTGTCCGCCCGCAGCGGCGGGCGTCAACGCCGAGGACGCTTCCGACGAACCGAGCCGCCCGACCGAGGACGGACACCCCCCGGCGCGGCCCCGACCCACGACCCACGCGTAGGCGCTACGCGCACCCCCACGCAGCGGCACACGCCGCCGCAGGCACAAACCCGCACCCCCACGCAGCCGCGCAGGCCGCCGCAGGCATCCCGGCCCCACCGCCGGAGGCATCACGCGCCGTAGAACAACTCCTCCACCACGGCCCGCGCCCGACGCGCCGTACGCCGATACGCGTCGAGCATGTCCCCCACATGCCCCGGCTCGTACCCCAGATACCGCCCCACCGCCGCCAGCTCACGGCTGTCCGACGGGAAGGTGTCCCCGGCCCGCCCCCGCACCAGCATCACCGCGTTGCGCACCCGCGTGGCCAACACCCACGCCTCGTCCAGAATCGCCGCCTCCTCGGCCGGCAGCAGCCCGGCCGCACACGCCGCGGCAAGTGCCTCCCGCGTGCGCGTCGTCCGCAGCCCCGGTTCCGCCCACCCGTGCTGGAGCTGCAGCAGCTGAACCGTCCACTCGACGTCGGAGAGGCCGCCGGGCCCGAGCTTGGTGTGCAGCTTGGGGTCGGCGCCGCGAGGGAGCCGCTCGGACTCCATACGGGCCTTCAGCCGACGGATCTCCCGTACGGCGTCCTCCCCCAGCCCCTCGGCGGGATACCGGAGCGGATCGATCAGGTCGATGAAACGCCGCCCCAGATCCTCGTCGCCGGCCACCGCCTCGGCCCGCAGCAGCGCCTGTGACTCCCACACCAGGGACCACCGGCGGTAGTACGCCTCGTACGAGTTCAGCGTGCGCACCAGCGGCCCCGACTTGCCCTCCGGGCGCAGATCCGCGTCGATCAGCAGCACCGGATCCGCGCTCGAGATCTGCAGCAGCCGGCTCATCTCCGAGACCACCCGGTTCGCCGCGGCCGAGGCCTCGTGCTCGTCGACCCCGTCCCGCGGCTCGTGCACGAACACGACATCGGCGTCACTGCCGTAGCCCAGTTCGTGCCCGCCGAACCGCCCCATGCCGATGATCGCGAACCGGGTGGGCAGCGTGTCACCCCAGCCGTCCCGCACCACCGCACGCAGCGTGCCCGCGAGCGTCGCCGCCGTCAGGTCCGACACCGCGGCCCCGACACGGTCCACCAGCGCACCCTGATCCGCCTCGGCCGGCTTCGTCTCGGTGCCGTAGGAGTCGACGATGTCGGCGGCGGCCGTACGGAACAGTTCCCGCCGACGCACGCCACGGGCCGCCGTGACCGCCTGCGTGGCGCCGTCCGCCCGGCCCACCGCGGCGAGGATCTCCTGCTCCAGATGGCTGCGCGAGCGCGGCTCCAGACCGGTGCCGCCGTCGCCGTCGCCGAGCAGGGCCACCGCCTCCGGCGCCCGCATCAGCAGGTCGGGGGCGAGGCGGCCGGCCGACAGCACACGGGCGAGGTTCTCGGCGGCGGCGCCCTCGTCCCGCAACAGCCGCAGATACCAAGGGGTCTTGCCGAGCGCGTCCGACACCTTGCGGAAGTTCAGCAGGCCCGCGTCCGGGTCGGCGGAGTCCGCGAACCAGCCCAACAGGACCGGCAGCAGGGTGCGTTGGATCGCCGCCTTGCGGCTGACGCCGGAGGCCAGCGCCTCCAGATGCCGGAGCGCGGCGGCCGGATCGGCGTACCCGAGCGCGACCAGCCGCTCGCGTGCCGCCCCCGCGCTCAACCGGGCCTCGCCGGGGGCGAGTTGGGCGACCGCGTCGAGCAGCGGGCGGTAGAAGAGCTTTTCGTGCAGGCGCCGTACGACACTCGCGTGCCGTCTCCACTCGCGGTTCAGCTCGACGACCGGGTCGGCGCGCAGACCGAGCGAGCGGCCGATGCGGCGCAGGTCGTCGTCGTCCTCGGGCACCAGGTGGGTGCGGCGCAGCCGGTAGAGCTGGATGCGGTGCTCCATGGAGCGCAGGAAGCGGTAGGCGTCGTCGAGTTGGGCGGCGTCGGCGCGCCCGACGTAGCCACCCGCCGCGAGCGCCTGCAGCGCGTCCAGTGTGGTGCCGCTGCGCAGGGAGGCGTCATGCCGCCCGTGCACCAACTGCAGGAGCTGTACGGCGAATTCGACGTCCCTGAGTCCGCCCGGGCCGAGCTTGAGCTGGCGGTCCACCTCGGTGACGGGGATGTTCTCGACGACCCGGCGGCGCATCTTCTGCACGTCGGCGACGAAGTTGTCCCGCTCGGCGGCCTTCCAGACCAGCGGCTCCAGCGCGGCCACGTACTCCTCGCCCAGCTCGATGTCGCCCGCGACCGGGCGTGCCTTGAGCAGCGCCTGGAACTCCCAGGTCTTGGCCCAGCGCTGGTAGTAGGCGAGGTGGCTGCTGAGGGTCCGCACCAGCGGACCGTTCCGGCCCTCGGGCCGCAGGTTGGCGTCCACGGGCCAGATGGACCCCTCGACGGTGGTCTCGGAGCAGATCCGCATCATGTGCGAGGCGAGCTTGGTGGCGGACCGCAGCGCCTTGCCCTCGTCGGCGCCGTTGGTGGTCTCGCCGACGAAGATGACGTCGACGTCGGAGACGTAATTGAGTTCATGGCCTCCGCACTTGCCCATCGCGATCACCGCGAGCCGGCACTGTGCGGCGTCCTCGGGCGCGGCGGCGCGGGCGATGGCGAGGGCGGCGCGCAGGGTCGCGGTGGCGAGGTCGGCGAGCTCGGCGGCGGTCTGGGCCACGTCGGCGGTGCCGCACACGTCGCGGGCGGCGATGGACAGCAGACAGCGCCGGTAGCCGACGCGCAGGGACACGGGGTCCGTGGCCTCGGCGAGCCCGCGTTCGAACTCCTCCACCTCCGGGTGCAGGTCCCGCGGCTCGTACATGACCAGCGCCTGCCAGTCGCCGGCGTGCCTGGCGAGGTGGTCGGCGAGCGCGGAGGAGGCGCCGAGCACGCCGAGCAGCCGGTCGCGCAGGGGCTTGGCCGCTATCACCGTGTCCAGCAGTTCCTGCTGGGCGGAGTGGCCGGGCTGTGCTTCGAGCAGCCGGACGAGACCGTGCAGGGCGAGATCGGGGTCGGCGGTGGCGCCCAGGGCCTCCAGCAGCACCGGGTCGTTCTTGATCGGCGCGAGTTCGGGGGTCTCCAGCAGCCGGTCGGCGGCCGACGGGTCGGTGAATCCGTGCCGCAGCAGCCGCGTGAAAGTACTGCTCCTGCGCCCCGGCGCCGTCATGCTCGGTCTCCCGTCCGATCGGGGTCGTACGCGCCCGATCAAGGTCGTACGCGGTCGAGCCTAACCGCAGTGTCCGACAGCGGCGCCGATGAATTTCGAAGCCCCGCACGGTCAGCCTTGTGAAGCGACATGTCAGGAGGACGTCCGATGACCGCCAAGCAACCACAGACCCGGCTGGATGCGCGCTACAGCGACGAGACGGCGACGGCGATCCCGTGGCCCCAGGCCGAGAAGCTGCTGTCCGAGGCCGAGCTGTTCTGGATCTCGACGGTACGGCCGGACGGGCGGCCGCACGTCACCCCGCTGCCGACGGTCTGGTCGGCCGGCGCTCTGCACTTCTGCACCGGCCCGGAGGAGCGCAAGGCGCGGAACCTGGCGCTGAACCCGCAGGTCGTCCTGACGACGGGCACGAACACCTGGGACAAGGGTTACGACCTCGTGGTCGAGGGCGAGGCGGTCCGGATCACCGACGAGACGCGGCTACGCGAACTGGCCGCCGGGTGGGAGGCGAAGTACGGCAGTTTCTGGCACTTCGAGGTGGCCGACGCCTGCTTCCGGCACGGCTCCGGACATGCCTATGTCTTTTCGGTGGCGCCACGCACGGTTTTCGGCTTCGGTAAGGGGGAGCCGTTCAGCCAGACCCGCTGGCGATTCATCATGGAGGACTAGCAATGGACTTCACCCTCGAAGTGATCCCGCTGCCCGTGAGCGACATCGACCGGGCCCGCGACTTCTACCGGGACAAGGTCGGTTTCCACGTCGACATCGACCAGGAGGTCATGCCGGGCATGCGCATCGTCCAGCTCACGCCTCCGGGCTCCGGTTGCTCGATCGCCCTCGGCGACAGCATCTGGGACATGACCAAGGGCGAAACCGTACCCAAGCCCGGCTCCTACCAGGGCCTGCAACTGTGCGTGTCGGACATCAAGGCGGCCCGCGCGGAACTGGTGGAACGAGGCCTGGAGGTGTCCGAGCCGGTCCAGTACGCCCCCGACGACGGCGCGACGTTCATGTACTTCAAGGACCCGGACGGCAACGGTTGGTCGATCCAGGAGTACCGGCGCAGGGTGACGGAGCCCTTGCACGAGCTGCTCTCAAAGCAGGCGGCAAGCTAGCCAACCGCTTTTAGGGGCGCGGGGCTGTGCCGATGTGCGGCTCCGCCGCGTGGGCGCGACAAGCCCCCACCGGCGGGCAAGCCGCGACGCAACCCGCGCCCCCACGGCGATCAGGCGCACTAAAGAACCGGCAGATTCTTCCGCAACTCGAACGCGGTCACCTCGGACCGGTACTCGTGCCACTCGTGCCGCTTGTTCCGCAGGAAGAAGTCGAACACGTGCTCGCCCAGCGTCTCGGCGACCAGGTCACTGCGCTCCATCAGCGTCAGCGCCTCGCCCAGGTTCTGCGGCAGCGGCTCGATGCCCATCGCACGACGCTCGGCATCCGACAGCGCCCACACGTCGTCCTCGGCGCCGGGCGGGAGCTCGTAGCCCTCCTCGATGCCCTTGAGGCCGGCGGCCAGGAGCATCGCGTACGCGAGGTACGGGTTCGCGCCCGAGTCCAGCGAGCGGACCTCGACGCGTGCGGAGCCCGTCTTGCCGGGCTTGTACATCGGGACGCGGACCAGGGCCGAGCGGTTGTTGTGGCCCCAGCAGATGTACGACGGGGCCTCGCCGCCGGCGCCCGCGGTGCGCTCGGAGCCGCCCCAGATGCGCTTGTAGGAGTTGACCCACTGGTTGGTGACCGCGGCGATCTCCGCGGCGTGCTTCAGCAGGCCCGCGATGAAGGAGCGGCCGACCTTGGAGAGCTGGTACTCCGAGCCCGACTCGTAGAAGGCGTTCCTGTCGCCCTCGAACAACGACAGGTGCGTGTGCATACCGCTGCCCGGGTGCTCGGAGAACGGCTTCGGCATGAAGGTCGCCTGGACGCCCTGCTCCAGCGCCACCTGCTTCATGACCAGGCGGAACGTCATGATGTTGTCCGCCGTGGACAGCGCGTCGGCGTAGCGCAGGTCGATCTCCTGCTGGCCCGGCGCGCCCTCGTGGTGGGAGAACTCGACCGAGATGCCCATCGACTCCAGCATGGTGATCGCCTGGCGGCGGAAGTCCATGCCGATGTTCTGCGGGGTGTGGTCGAAGTAGCCGGAGTTGTCGGCGGGGGTCGGCACGGAGCCGTCGACGGGCTTGTCCTTCAGCAGGAAGAACTCGATCTCGGGGTGGGTGTAGAAGGTGAAGCCCAGGTCGGAGGCGCGGGCCAGGGCGCGCTTGAGCACGTAGCGCGGGTCCGCGAAGGACGGGGAGCCGTCCGGCATGAGGATGTCGCAGAACATCCGGGCCGTGCCGGGGGCCTCGGCGCGCCACGGCAGGATCTGGAACGTCGACGGGTCCGGCTTGGCGATCATGTCGGACTCGTATACGCGGGCGAAGCCCTCGATGGCCGAGCCGTCGAAGCCGATGCCCTCGTCGAAGGCCTGCTCCAGCTCGGCGGGGGCCACGGCCACGGACTTGAGGAAGCCCAGAACGTCCGTGAACCACAGCCGTACGAACCGGATGTCGCGCTCCTCCAACGTCCGGAGCACGAACTCCTGCTGCTTGTCCATCTTCCGCTTCCCCATCCTTGCTGGTCAGGCCGCCTGTCTCCGGTACCGCGGGAGGCGGTCGGGCACCTGAGCATCACACCACAGCCGCATTTCATGCGCGTTGCCGACCTTGATCGCCCGGGCGACCCGGGCCTGAACGCCTCGCATATGGCCGGTGTACTGCTCCTACGCCCATCTTGCCTGCTCGGACCGATATCCGTAATGGCCGGATGGCCTCCCTCGCAGGGTAGTGGTCATCCGTTCGACCCGGAAACTCCTGGCCATTCCTGCGACCGCCCTACGAGAGGCCCCGTCTCCCCCATTACGATCAGCGGACCCGTCCGTCCCACGCCTCCCAGAAGGGCACCCCTCATGGGCTCCGCCAAGAACAAGAGCAGCGCCGCGCGCAAGGCGCGAATAGAGGAGATGCGGCGCGCCGAGCAGGCCCGTGAGCGGCGCAACCGCATTCTCACCATCGGGGCCAGCGTGGTGGTCGTCGTCGGTCTCGTCGTCGGCGGTGTCGTTCTCGTCCAGTCGCAGGCCGACAAGAAGGACGAGGCCGACAAGACTCCGGGGAAGTTCGTCACCGGCAAGGACGGCGTGAAGACCTGGAACAAGACGCTGTCGAGTACCCACGTCACCGAGAGCGTGTCGTACCCGATGGAGCCCCCGGTCGGCGGCAACCACCACAAGGCCTGGATGAACTGCAACGGCGACGTCTACACCAAGGAACTGGCGAACGAGAACGCCGTGCACTCGCTGGAGCACGGCGCGGTGTGGGTGACGTACAACGGCAAGGCCGCCAAGGCCGATGTCGAGGCGCTGGCGACGAAGGTCAAGCAGACCCCGTTCACGCTGATGAGCCCGGACGACAGCCAGAAGGACCCGATCATGCTCAGCGCGTGGGGGCACCAGCGCACGGTGACGAGCGCGAGCGACCCGAACGTCGGCAAGTTCTTCGAGAAGTACGTCCAGGGCGAGCAGACGCCCGAGCCGGGCGCGCCGTGCACGGGCGGTCTGTCGGAGTGAGGCAGCACATCGGTTGGATCGCCGGGACCGCGGCGGCAGTGCTCGTCGCGGCCGGCGCGATCACCTACGCGGTCGCCGAGGACGGGGACGGCGGCGCGGGCAACACCCCGAGCGCCGACTCGGCGGACGCCGGGTTCGCGCGGGACATGGCGGTGCACCATCAGCAGGCCGTGGAGATGTCGTACATCGTGCGCGACCGTACGAAGGACGAGGAGGTACGGCGGCTCGCGTACGACATCGCCCAGACGCAGGCCAACCAGCGCGGCATGCTGCTGGGCTGGCTGGATCTGTGGAAGCTGCCGAAGGTGTCGTCCAAGGCACCGATGACCTGGATGGGCATGGGCGACATGCCCGCCGGCGAGGACGGCGCGCTGATGCCGGGCATGGCGACCAACACGGAGATGAAGAAGCTGGAGGGCCTCAGCGGCAAGCAGGCCGAGATCTTCT
Organism: Streptomyces sp. cf386; assembly: GCF_900103585.1. Lineage (GTDB taxonomy): Bacteria > Actinomycetota > Actinomycetes > Streptomycetales > Streptomycetaceae > Streptomyces. Next base: position 303,515 of record NZ_FNHV01000009.1, on the reverse strand, counting down.
TTCTCCAGTTGATGACGGCCCATCACAAGGGCGGCATCCACATGGCCAAGGGCTGTGTGGACAAATGCGCGGTCGGCGTGGAGAAGAGGCTCGCGCAGACCATGGTGAACGGCCAGAAGGCGGAGATCGACCTGATGGCGGACATGTTGAAGGAGCGGGGCGAAGGCGCGGTCGTAGCCCTCGGCCGCAATCGTCACCCTTAGCCGCGGCCCTGACCTCAAATGGCCTTGTCATTAGGTTAATTGGGTGCTTCTTGGCCCTCGCATTCCCCTGGCATGAACGGTTCATCGCGAGAGTGGCCACCGTCGAGTGATCCACTCGCGCACACGAACCGCACAGGGGGTTCCATGAGATCTCACCGCGCCGCGCTGCGCGCCGGAGTGAGCCTGGCGGCGACACTGCCTCTGCTCACCGGCGCGCTGGCGCTCGGCATACCCGCGCACGCCGCGGACAACCCGGGCCGGGACGGGCTCGCCGGCACCAAGCCCGCGTGGGCCACGGCCAAGGCCGACCGGGGAGCGGCCTCGGACGGCGCCAAGGTCGCCGTACGCGTCTACCTCGCGGGCCGGGACGCGACCGGCCTCGCCGCCTACGCGAAGGCCGTGTCCGACCCGGGCTCGGCCTCGTACGGCAAATACCTGAGTGCCAAGCAGACGCAGGCCCGCTTCGGTGCGACCAAGGCCCAAGTGGCCGCCGTGAAGAGCTGGTTGACGGCGTCGGGCCTGAAGGTCACGGACGTGACGCAGCACTATGTCGCCGTCACCGGCGATGTGGCCGCCGCGGAGAAGGCGTTCGGCACCCAGCTGCACAACTACACCAAGGGCGCGAAGACCTACCGCGCGCCCACGACGACCGCCTCGGTGCCGGACGCCGTCCAGGGCGCCGTGCTGACCGTCACGGGCCTGGACAACGCCCCGCACCTGGCGAGCCACCAGGACCGACTCCCGCCGCCGGAGACGGTGTTCCGCAACGCCGGGCCGTTCTCGACGTACCACGGCTCGAACGTGGCGGCCACGCTGCCGGACGCGTACGGCACGAAGATCCCGTACGCCGTCAAGGGCTACACCGGCAAGCAGCTGCGCGCCGCGTACGGCGCGGGCAAGCGCACCGGCAAGGGCGTGCGTATCGCCATCACCGACGCGTACGCCTCCCCGACGATCGCCTTCGACGCGGCCACCTACGCCAAGCGCAACGGCGACGCGACCTGGAAGACCGGCCAGTTGCGCCAGGTCCTGCCGGCGAAGTACACGCGGACCGAGGAGTGCGGGGCCGCCGGCTGGTACGGCGAGGAGACCCTCGACGTCGAGGCCGTGCACGCGGTCGCGCCCGGCACGCAGGTCACCTACGTGGGCGCCGCGTCCTGCTACGACGAGGATCTGCTGGACTCCCTCAGCAAGATCGTCGACAACCACCTGGCCGACCTCGTCTCCAACTCCTGGGGCGAGACCGAGGCCGCCCAGACGCCGGACCTCGCGGCCGCCTACGACCAGGTCTTCCAGTTCGGCGCGGTCGAGGGCATCGGCTTCTACTACTCCTCCGGCGACGACGGCGACGAGGTCGCGAGCAGCGGCACCAAGCAGGTCGATATCCCGGCGAGTTCGGCCTGGGTGACGGCGGTCGGCGGTACGTCGCTGGCGGTCGGCAAGGGCGACAAGTACCTGTGGGAGACCGGCTGGGGCACCGAGAAGGCGGTGCTGTCGGCCGACGGCAAGAGCTGGACCGACTTCCCCGGCGCGTTCACCTCGGGCGCGGGCGGCGGCACCAGCAAGACGGTCGCCGAGCCGTACTGGCAGAAGGGCGTCGTGCCGGACGCGCTGGCCAAGGCCAACAGTGCCGACGGCAACCGCGTCGTCCCGGACATCGCGGCGATCGCCGACCCGAACACCGGGTTCCTGGTGGGGCAGACGCAGACCCTGCCGGACGGCACCACGCAGGCGTACGACGAGTACCGCATCGGCGGCACCTCGCTCGCCGCGCCGGTGATCGCGGCCGTCCAGGCGCTGGCCCAGGAGGCGCGGGGCGGGAAGCCGCTCGGCTTCGCCAACCCGGCGATCTACGCGCGGTACGGCTCGAAGGCGTACCACGACGTCACCGACAACCCGACGGGCTCCGGCCTCGCGGTCGCCCGCCTCGACTTCGTCAACGGCTACGACGCGACGGGCGGACTGAGCACATCCGTACGGACCCTCGGCAAGGACAGCTCGCTGAGCGCGGTGAAGGGCTACGACGACGTGACCGGCGTGGGGACGCCCGCGGGCGGTTACGTGGAGTCGTACCGCCGCTGACCCGCACCTTCGGAAAACGGGGCGCCCCGCCGACGGGGGAAGATCGGCGGGGCGCTTTGGTGCCGCAGTGGTTCAGGGGTGGGTGCCCGGGAGGGCTCAGTGGACGGAGTGCTCCTCCAGCGGGAACGTTCCGCCGATCACGTCCTCCGCGAAGGCCTTCGCCGCGTTGCCCATGACCTCGCGCAGGTTGGCGTACTGCTTGACGAACTTGGGGACGCGGCCGCCGGTCAGGCCCAGCATGTCCGTCCAGACCAGGACCTGCGCGTCGGTCTCGGAACCGGCGCCGATGCCGACCGTCGGGATGTGCAGCGTGCGCGTGACCTCGGCCGCCAGCTCCGCCGGCACCAGCTCCAGGACGACCGCGAACGCGCCCGCGTCCTGGACCGCCTTGGCGTCCCGCAGCAGCTGTGCGGCCGCCTCCTCGCCGCGGCCCTGGACGCGGTAGCCCATGGCGTTGACGGACTGCGGGGTCAGGCCGATGTGGGCCATCACCGGGATGCCGGACTCGACCAGCAGCCGGATCTGGTCGTACGACCGCTCGCCGCCCTCCAGCTTGACCGCGCCGACCCCGGCCTCCTTGACCATCCGGGTCGCCGAGCGCAGCGCCTGCACCGGGCCCTCCTGGTAGGAGCCGAACGGCAGGTCGCCGACGATCATGGCGCGGGACGTGCCGCGTACGACGGCCGCCGAGAGCATGGTCATCTCGTCGAGCGTGACGGGCACGGTGGTGTCGTACCCGAGGTGACAGTTGCCCGCGGAGTCGCCGACGAGCATGACCGGGATGCCGGCCTCGTCGAAGACGGACGCGGTCATCGCGTCGTAGGCGGTGAGCATGGGCCACTTCTCGCCCCGCTCCTTGGCGAGCGCGATGTCCCGAACGGTGATGCGGCGGGTGCCCTTCCCCCCGTACAGCGCCTTGCTGCCGTCGGAGGTCTTCGCCTGAGGCGTCTGGGCAGCCGAAAGCTGCGTCATGGCAACGGCTCCTTCATGTCATCTCGAGGCGCCCTGACGGCGTCCCCGGATCCCCTCCATGGTGGCACTTCGTGTCAGGGAGAACCAGGCCCCCCTGTGTGAGTTCCGCCCCGCCTCCGCCGCTTCCTCGCCCCCACGTAAGAGCTCGGTAAAAATTTACGATACGAGACGGTGCCGTATCGAAAAGGTTCTACGCTCGACGGCATGACTTCTCCCGTCCCTGACACCGGCCCCCGGATACCGGAAGCCGTGCACCGGCGCCGCTGGGCGATCCTCGGTGTGCTGATGCTCAGCCTGCTGATCGTCGTCCTCGACAACTCGATCCTGAACGTCGCGATCAAGACGATCTCGACCCCGGCGCCGACGGGCCTCGGCGCCACCCAGAGCGAGCTGGAGTGGGCGATCAACTCCTACACGCTCGTCTTCGCCGGTCTGCTGTTCAGCGCCGGTCTCCTCGGCGACCGGCTCGGCCGCAAGAAGGTGCTGCTCGGCGGGCTCGCGGTGTTCGGCATCGGCTCCGCGCTCGCCGCGTTCTCCGGTTCGCCGGGCGAGCTCATCGCTTTCCGTGCGGTGATGGGCCTCGGCGCCGCCTTCGTCATGCCGGCCACGCTCGCCGTCCTGATGAACGTCTTCGAGCGGGACGAGCAGCCCAAGGCCATCGGCATCTGGGCGGGCGGCGTCGGGCTCGCCATCGCCATCGGGCCCATCACCGGCGGCCTCCTCCTCGACCACTTCTGGTGGGGCTCGGTCTTCCTCATCAACGTGCCGATCGTGCTGATCGCGGTCGCGCTGATGGTGTGGCTGGTCCCGGACTCGCGCGACCCGAACCCCGGGCGCATCGATCCCGTCGGGGTCGTGCTGTCCGTGGTCGGCCTGGTCCTGCTGGTCTACGGCATCATCAAGGGCGGCCAGCTCGCCGACTTCACCGATCCGACGGTGCTCGCGACGATCGGGGCCGGGCTCGCCGTCCTCGTCGGCTTCGTCGTGTTCGAGAAGCGCAGCGACCATCCGTCCGTCGACGTCACGTACTTCAGGAACAAGGTCTTCTCGGCCGCGATCGGCGTCATCGCGCTGGTCTTCTTCGCCCTCATGGGCGTGACCTTCTTCTCGGTCTTCTACACCCAGAGCGTGCGCGGCTACTCGCCCCTGGAGACCGGTCTGCTGATGCTGCCGCTCGCCGCCGCGCAGATGATCTTCGCGCCGCGCGCCCGGCTCCTGGTCGACCGGTTCGGCAACCGGGCCACGACCACCGGCGCCATGCTGCTCATCGCCGCCACGCTGACCGCTTTCGCCACGTTCGAGGCGGACACGCCGATCTGGGTCCTGGAGGTCGTGTTCTTCCTGATGGGCGCCGCGATGGCGCACATCATGACGCCGCTCAGCGTCGTCATCATGCAGGCCCTGCCCCGCGAGAAGGCCGGCTCCGCCTCCGCCCTCAGCAACACCTTCCGGCAGGTCGGCGGCGCCCTCGGCATCGCCGTCCTGGGCTCGGTCATGTCGGCCACCTACCGGGGCGGCATCGAGGACCGGCTCACGGTGCTGCCGGAGGGCCTGCGGCACACGGCGGGCGAGTCCATCGAGGCCACGCTCGGCGTCGCCGACCGGCTCGGGCAGCGCGGCGAGGCCCTCGTCGGCCCGGCCCACGACGCCTTCCTGCACTCCATGCACGTCACGGCGTTGTGGGGAGCGGGCGTCGCGGTGCTCGGCGCGGTGGTCGTGGCGCTGTTCCTGCCGGGGCGGCCGACGGCGCCTCAGGAGGGTGAGGCACCGCGGGAGTTGGCGGCAGCGGAGTAGGAAACGCGCCGGGCCGGCGCCTCCTGCACCGCAGCCGCCGTGCACCAGGGAGAATCAGCACAGCCCATGGAAAGGACCGAATTCGAGTGAGCCTCGCCGACAGCCACCCCCGGCAGGACGGCCCCGTCAGGGGTCGCCCCCGCAGCGAGGCCGTGGAGCGGTCCATCATGGAGGGCATCCTCAAGCTGCTGGAGGACGGCGTGCCGCTCGCGGAGCTGTCCATCGAGCGGATCGCCCGGACCGCCGGCGTCGGCAAGGCCACCATCTACCGCCGCTGGAGCGGCAAGGAGGAGCTCTTCGTCGACGTCGTGCGCGCCGCCGAACCCCCGGACCCCGAACTGCCCGGCACCTCGGTGCGCGAGGATCTCGTGGCGCTCATGGAGCAGTTGCGCCGACGCGGCCTGATGACCCGTTCGTCGGTGCTGCTGCACAACGTCATCGCCCAGATGAAGAGCAGCCCGAAGATCTGGGACGCCTATCACGCGACCGTCGTCGAGCCACGGCGCAGGAAGCAGCACGCGATCCTGCGCCGGGGGCAGCAGAACGGCGAACTGCGCACGGACATCGACGTCGACGTGATGAACGACATGATCTTCGGCCCGATGCTGGTACGTGCCGTCATGCGCCCGGACGCCGACCTTCCGGAAGGGCTGGCGGAGCAGATGGTCGACGCCGTGCTCGACGGTCTACGGCCCGTCAGTTCGCCGACTCCGTAAGTTCGCGCACTCCGTAGATCGCATGTGCGCGTTACGTCACAGACCGCGCTTTCTCCCGCCGAGACCGGAACTCCTGCAGGCGACTTGTACGTCCTCGCCCCCGTACGGCCGTCATGAGTGCGGCAGAACGGAGCCGATCATCCCCTAGGGTTTCTTGTGGGCGCGTGGGGACGACGGTGTGCACGGCAGGTAGTGAGGCGACGGTATGGCGCAGCAGGCGTACGTGACGGAGACGGACAACGGCGGCTCGGGGCCCGAACGCCGGGAATCCGGGCTACGACGCCTGATGAACCGCTTGATGAAGAGCCGTTTCGTGGCGGGCTGGCGCGGCGACCGGCGCATCTGGCGGCGCGGCATCGTGCTGGCCGCCCTCGCGGTGATCCTCGCCCTGGTGATGCTGCTGCACGCGCACATCCCGAACGCCGTGGGCAACCTCGGCAGCCTCACCGAGACGTTCCTGCCCTGGCTGGGGCTGCTCATTCCGGTGCTGATCCTGCTGGCCCTGGTACGGAAGTCCGCGACCGCGCTCATCGCCGTGCTGCTCCCGGCGATCGTGTGGCTGAACCTCTTCGGCGGCCTCCTCGTGGACCGGACCGGCCCGGGCGGTGACCTCACGGTGGCCACACACAACGTCAACGCCGACAACCCCGATCCGGCCGGCACGGCCCGGGACGTGGCCGCGTCCGGCGCGGACGTGGTCGCCCTGGAGGAGCTGACGACCACGGCGGTCCCGACGTACCAGAAGGCGCTGGCGTCGACGTACAAGTACCACTCGGTGCAGGGCACCGTCGGGCTGTGGAGCAAGTACCCGCTGACCGGCGTCAAGGCCGTCGACATCAAGCTGGGCTGGACCCGGGCCATGCGGGCCGTGGTGAGCGCGCCGTCCGGGCAGGTCGCGGTGTACGTCGCCCATCTGCCGTCGGTGCGGGTGAAGATGGAGGCCGGGTTCACCGCCCGGCAGCGCGACAAGAGCGCCAACGCGCTGGGCGAGGCCATCGCCGACGAGCCGCTGGAGAGGGTGGTCCTGCTCGGCGACCTGAACGGCACGATGAACGACCGCGCGCTGCGGGCCGTCACCGCCCAGATGCGCTCCACGCAGGGCGCCTCGGGCAGCGGGTTCGGGTTCAGCTGGCCGGCGTCGTTCCCGATGGCGCGGATCGACCAGATCATGGTGAAGGGCGTCGAGCCGGAGAGCTCGTGGACGCTGCCGGAGACGGGGAGCGACCACCTTCCGGTGGCCGCCCGTGTGAAGGTCGACACGTCCTCGTAACCAGAGGGAATACCGGGGCCGAGCGTCTTTGTTCCGAAGCTGAACATAAACTTCGTACGGAACTCCGCTCTCTCCCCGGAAAGGCACGGCTGCTTTCATGCCCCTGGCCCTGCTCGCCCTCGCCGTCGGCGCCTTCGGCATCGGTACCACCGAGTTCGTGATGATGGGCCTCCTGCCCGAAGTCGCGAACGACCTGCACATATCCATCCCCAGCGCCGGGCATCTGGTCTCGGCCTATGCCCTCGGTGTCGTCATCGGCGCCCCGCTGCTGGCGGCCGTGACGGCGCGGATGCCCCGCCGTACGGTCCTGATCGCGCTGATGGCGCTGTTCGTGGCGGGCAACGCGGCGTCGGCCTTCGCGCCGGACAACTCCTGGCTGCTCGTGGCCCGCTTCGTGAGCGGCCTGCCGCACGGCGCCTTCTTCGGCGTCGGCGCGGTGGTCGCCACCAGCATGGTCGCGCCGGAGCGCAAGGCCCGGTCGGTGTCCCTGATGTTCCTCGGACTGACCGTCGCGAACGTCGCCGGCGTGCCGGTCGCCACGCTCATGGGCCAGCACCTGGGATGGCGGGCGACCTTCCTGGGCGTCAGCACGATCGGCCTGGCCGCGATCGCCTCGCTCGCACTGCTGATCCCGCACGACCGGGTGCCGGCGCCCTCCGCCGGGCTGCGGGGCGAGCTGGCCGCGCTGAAGTCCCTGCCGGTGTGGCTGGCCCTCGGTACGACGGTCGCGGGCTTCGGCGCGCTCTTCGCCGCGTACAGCTACGTCACGCCGATGCTGACCGACGCCGCCGGGTACGCCGACGCCAGCGTGACGCTGCTGCTGGCGCTGTTCGGCGTGGGCGCCACCATCGGCAACCTGCTGGGCGGCCGGCTGGCGGACCACGCGATGCGGGGGACCTTGTTCGGGGGCCTGCTCTCGCTGGCCGCCGTCCTGGCGCTGTTCCCGCTCCTGATGTCCACGGCGTGGAGCGCGGCCCTGGCGGTGACCCTGCTCGGCATGGCGGCGTTCGTGACCGGCTCCCCGCTCAACCTGATGGTGATGGAGAAGGCCTCCTCGGCCCCGTCCCTGGCCTCCTCCGCCAACCAGGCCGCCTTCAACCTCGCCAACGCGGGCGGCGCCTGGATCGGCGGCCTGGCCCTCGCCGCCGGGTTCGGCGTGACGTCTCCGGCGCTCGCCGGGGCCGCGCTGGCCGTGCTCGGGCTGGCGGTCGCCGGGGCCGCGTACGCGGTGGACCGGCGCCGGGTGGCCGCTCCGCGGGCCGGGCGGGAGCGGGTGGTCGCGGGGCATGTTCCGCAGCAGGCGGAGACGGTTCAGTACTGAGCTCCGCGCGTTCCACAACAACCCGAGGGGGCGCCCGGTGATCACCGGGCGCCCCTTTGTCGGTGGGCTGTAGGCCATGTCGGTGATCTGTCGGTCGTTTGTCGGTGGTCCCTGAGACCGTCGTCGACATGACGCGAATCGACATGAACCCCGACGGCGTGAGCAGCGCCGTGTCCGTGCGGGGGTTGGTCAAGCACTACGGCGAGACCAAGGCTCTGGACGGTGTTGATCTCACGGTGCGGGAGGGCACCGTCATGGGCGTGCTCGGGCCGAACGGCGCCGGGAAGACCACCCTCGTGCGGATCCTGTCCACGCTGCTGGCGCCGGACGCGGGGCAGGCCACCGTCGCCGGCTACGACGTCGTACGCCAGCCCCGGCAGCTGCGCAGGGTGATCGGGCTGACCGGGCAGTACGCCTCGGTCGACGAGAAGCTCCCCGGGTGGGAGAACCTGTACCTCATCGGACGGCTGCTGGACCTGCCCCGCAAGGACGCACGCGCGCGTGCCGACGAGCTGCTGGAGCGGTTCTCGCTGACCGAGGCGGCCAAGCGGCCGGCCAGCACCTACTCCGGCGGTATGCGGCGCCGGCTCGACCTGGCCGCCTCCATGATCGGGCGGCCCTCGGTGCTGTTCCTCGACGAGCCGACCACGGGTCTCGACCCCCGCACCCGCAACGAGGTGTGGGCCGAGGTCAAGGCCATGGTCGGGGACGGGGTGACGGTGCTGCTGACCACCCAGTACATGGAGGAGGCCGAGCAGCTCGCCTCCGAGCTGACGGTCGTCGACCGGGGCAAGGTCATCGCGGGCGGCGAGATCGAGGAGCTCAAGGCCAAGGTCGGCGGGCGGACCCTGCGCGTCCGGCCGACCGATGCCCTGCAGCTGCGGCCCCTCGCCGGATACCTGGACGAGCTCGGCATCACCGGGCTCGCCACCACCACCGTGGACACCGAGACCGGCACCCTGCTCGTCCCGATCCTCAGCGACGAGCAGCTCACCGCGATCGTCGGCGCGATTACCGCGCGCGGCGTCACGCTCGCCTCCATCAGCACCGAACTGCCCAGCCTGGACGAGGTGTTCCTGTCCCTCACCGGCCACCGTGCCAGTGCCCCGCAGGACGCCGTGCCCACCGACGACCGCGAGGAGGTCGCCGTATGAGCGCCACCACCACCGCAGCCGCGACCCCCGTCGCCGCAACCGACGACGCCCGCATTTCGCTGCGCGGGCATCTGCGGCACACGGGCGCCCTCGTCCGCCGCAATCTGCTGTGGATCCGCCAGGACCCGGAGTCGATGGCCGACGCGCTGTTGATGCCGGTCATCTTCACGCTGCTGTTCGTGTTCGTCTTCGGCGGCTCGATCGGGCAGGCGCTGGGCGGCGGGCAGGACCAGTATGTGCAGTACGTCATCCCGGGCATGATCGCGATGATGAGCATGACGCTCTCGCAGGGTGTCGGCACCGGGTTCAGCCAGGACTTCAACTCCGGTGTCATGGACCGGTTCCGGTCCCTGCCGATCGGGCGGGGCTCGGTGCTCTTCGCGAAGATCTCCGTCGAGCTGCTGCGGATGCTGTTCGCGACCGCCGTGCTGATGGTCGTCGCCGTCGCGGTCGGGTTCGAGATCAACAGCTGGCCCGGGCTGTTCGCGACCGTGGCCCTGTCCACGGCGTTCGCCTCGTCGATCATGTGGGTGTTCCTCACCCTGGGCGTGATCCTGAAGAACGCGCAGTCCGTGCAGGCCATGGGCTTCCTGGTGCTGTTCCCGCTCCAGTTCGGCTCGTCGATCTTCGCGCCGACGACCTCGATGCCGGGCTGGCTGCAGGGCTTCACCGACTACAACCCGCTGTCCACGCTCGCGGACGCCGCGCGCGGGTTGATGGTGGGCGGGCCCGTCGCGCACGACCTGTGGGTGACGCTCGGCTGGTCGGTGGCGATCACGGCGGTGATGGCGCCGGTCGCGATCCACAAGTTCCGCACGAAGAGCTGACGTTCTCCGACGGCGGGTCACACGAGGGCGGCGGCCTCCCGGGAGGAGAGGCCGCCGCCCTCCGCGTACGCCGCCTGGTACGCCGCGTCGCCGAGCAACTGGCGCGAGCGCTCCACCGCCCGGTCGTACACCTCACGCTCCTGGAGCGACGAGACGTGCCGGCTCGGCGACAGCGCGTCGGCGGCACCGAGACAGCGGGCTGCGTCGCGGGCCCGGCCGCCGCCGTCGACCCGGGCAAGGGCGAACGCGGCGGTGGTGAGATACGCGGAGCGCATCTGCGGGGCGATGGCCTCGGACAGCGGGTCCTCGGCACGGTCCAGGGCGATCTTGATCGTCTCCAGGGACTCCTGGTAGCGGCCGTCGGCCGCGTCCAGCCAGGCCTCCATACCGAGGATGAAGGCGTCGAAGATGATGAAGTGGGCGATCCTGAACTGCTCGCGCAGCAGCCGGATCTGCCGGCGCGCCTCGGGGATCCGACCGGTCAGACTGAGCCAGCCGGCCAGGACCAGCCGGGCGAACGGCATCGAATGGTCGTTCGGGCCGCTCGCCTGGTCGACGACCTCGCGCAGCAGGCTCTCGCCCCGCTCGGCCTCGCCCGACTCGATGAGGACGCTGCCGAGCCGGGCGGCGAGCACGCCCACCTGAGCGCGGGCGCCGAGACCTTCGGCACGTTCGATCGCCGCCTCGTAGTCGACGGCGGCCTCGCGGTAGTCGCCCCGACGCTCATGCCCCTCGGCTCGTGCGGCGAGCGCCTCCGCGGTGCCCCAGAGATCGCCGAGGCGGCGGTAGATCGCCAGCGCCTCGTCGGCGTCGGCGGTCGCGTCGCCCTCCCACTCGGTGCGGTTGGCGAGCAGGTTGGCCCGCATCTGCAGACTGGCGGCCAGGTCCCACTCGTATCCGGGCACACCCCGGCAGGTGTCGACGGCGGAATCGATGATCGTCCGCACCCGTGCCAGGTCGCCGGTGAGCAGGACGGCGTAGAACCAGAGGGAGCCGGGGAACCGGCAGCCCTGCGGGAGTCCGGGCCGGTACGTCTGGGCGATGGCGCGCAGCTTCCGCCCGCCCTCGGGGGTCTGCCAGCGGTCCAACTCCGTGTCCATGCAGGCCAGATGGACCAGGTGGACACCCCGCCGGGCCTCCGCGAGCAGCTCGCCGGTCCAGGGCGGCGGGGTCGCCGTGCAGCGCTCCCACAGCGGGACGGCGGGCCGGACGGGCTCGGCGAAGGGGTCGGGGCCCAGGTCCTGGACCTCCCGGCACCAGTTGCGGGCGAGGATGCGCTGGTCGCGCATCTGCCAGTGCCAGGCCATCGACAGCACCAGGCACATCGCCTCCTGCTCGTCGCGTACGGCGACGGCGTGGTGCAGGGCGGCGCGGATGTTCTCGCTCTCGCGCTCCAGCCGCTGGATGGCGGCGCGTTGGCGGGAGCCGCGCAGCAACGGTTCGGTGGTGCGGGCGAGTTCGCGGTAGTACGTCAGATGCGCGCGTTCGGCCTCCGCCCGCCGGCCGGTCTCGTCGAGCCGTTCGGCGGCGTACTCGGCGACGGTCTCCAGCAGCCGGTAGCGCATCTCGCCGTCCCCCGAAGGGGCCGCCACCACGAGGGACTTGTCGACGAGCGAGCCGAGCGCCTGAAGCGCGCCGGATCCGCACACGGCCTCGGCGGCGGCGAGATCGCAGCCGCCGGCGAACACGGACAGCCCGCGCAGCACGTCCCGTTCGTCCTCGTCCAGCAGCTCCCAGGACCAGTCGACGACCGCGCGCAGGGTCTGCTGGCGGGGCAGGACGGTACGGCTGCCGGAGGTGAGCAGGCAGAAGCGGTCGTCGAGCCGGTCGGCGATCTGGCGTGGCGTCAGCATGCGGAGCCGGGCGGCCGCGAGTTCGATGGCGAGGGGCAGGCCGTCGAGGCGCCGGCAGATCTCGGCGCTCGCCGCGGGGTCGTCGTCGATCCGGAACCCCGGCCTGGCGGCGGCTCCCCGGTCGGCGAGCAGCCGCAGCGCGACCGGCTCGGGCAGCGGGTCGACCGGGCGCAGCAACTCGCCCGGTACGCCGAGGGGTTCACGGCTCGTGGCCAGCACCGTCAGCGCCGGGCAACGCTCCAGCAGCTCCTCCACGAGGCGGGCGGCGGCCTCGACGACGTGCTCGCAGTTGTCGAGGATCAGCAGCATCCGGCGCCTGCCGCAGTGCTCGGCGAGCCGCTCGACGGGGTCGTCGTGCCGGTCCGACCCGGCCCGCATGGCCTCGGCCCCGGCGCCGTACAGCACGGTCTCCCGGGCGCCGACGGCGGTGAGCACGGCCTCCGGCACGGCCTGCGGATCGTCGACCGGCGCGAGCTCGGCCAGCCACACCCCGTCCGGGGCGGCGCCCCGCACCCGCTCGGCGGCCTCCTGCGAAAGCCGTGTCTTACCGGCGCCGCCGGGGCCCAGCAGGGTCACCAGGCGGGCGGTGGCCAGGTCGCCGCGGATGGCATCGATGTCCGCTTCCCGGCCGACGAAGGAGGTGAGACGGGCCCGGAGGTTGCCGGCGGGTCGGAGGGGGGCGGGGTCTGTGGGGTGAAGGGTGCCGGGCAGGTCGGCGGCGGGGGTCGTGCGAGGGGCGAGGCCGGTGGCGGAGGGAACGGCGGGGGGAACGGCGGGGTCGGTCGCCCTGCGGGACGTGCCCGCACCCGCCCCGGGCCGGAGCAACTCCCCGTGCAGCGCCCGCAGTTCGGGCCCCGGGTCGGAACCCAGCCGGTCCGCCAGGAGTCGTCGTACGTCCTCGTAGGCGGCCAGCGCCTCAGCCGTGCGGCCCGCGTCGCGCAGGGCGCGCAGGCGCAGGGACTGGAGGGGCTCGTCGAGGGGGTGGGTGTCGCACAGGGCGGTCAGCTCGGGCAGGGACTGCTCGGCGTGGCCGAGGGCCAGGGCGGCGGTGTGGCGGGCGCGCAGGGCGTCGAGGCGCAGGGTTTCCTGGCGGGCCGCGTCGGCTACGCGGTCGGGGAGGTCGGCGAGGGCGGGGCCGTGCCACAGGGCGAGGGCGTCGTCGAGGACGACGACGGCCTTGGCGGGGTCACCGTCGGCCAGCGCGCGCGTGCCCTCGCCGGCGAGGCGCTCGAAGCGGTGCAGGTCGATGTCGTCGGGCGCGGCGGCGAGACGGTACCCGCCCTCGGTCGAGAGCACCGCGTCCGCGCCGAGCGCCCGCCGCAGCCGGCCGACGAGCGCCTGCAGCGCGCCCGGCGCGTCGGCGGGCGGATCGCCGTCCCACACCTCGTCGACCAGCAGAGTCGCGGCCACGGTACGGCCGCCCCGCAACGCCAGCACGGTCAGCAGGGCACGCAGCCGCGCACCGCCCACGGGAACAGGGGTGCCGTCGGGGCGGAGAGCCTGGGTGGTGCCGAGGATGCGATAGCGCACGGGGTCCATTGTCTCTGGTCGGGTCGGGGACAGTCACAGGGTTGTGTGGCGCGGCGCGCGAGGGGTGTACGGCGACTCTCAGTCCGGTTCGCGGACGGTGCTCAGGGTCTCCAGCAGCTCCGCGAGGGCGGCCGGCGGCAGGCCGGTCACGTCCCTGCCCGGTGTCGTGTGCGGGATGCCCCGGGCCTCGCGCACCGCGTGGGACAGCCAGGAGTCCGTGCCCGGTACCTCCAGGGTCACGATCACGCCCGCGTCGGCGTCCGCGAACCACTTCGGGCACTCCCACACCGACCGCAGCGACCGATCCCCGGCGACCGGCTCGCGCGTGTGCGAACCCGGCGCCGTCTCGGCCCAGCCCTGCCGCAGCACCTGGATCGCCCGCACCCGGCCCCGTGTCTCGGGCAGGTCGGGGTCCCCGTGGAACTCGGCCGTGAGGAGGCCGACGTGTCGGAGCCGGTCCCCCGGCCGCACCTCACCCAGCTCCTCCTCGGCGACGACGTCGACCGGATCCTCGTGCAGCGCGACCACGAGCCCGCTCTCCTCCCGCAGGACCCGCACCGCGCCCTCGTCCCCCGGCAGGTCCTCCACCGCACCGGCGATCCTGGTGAGCTGGTCGTGCCAGCCGCCGCCCAGTTCGCCGTCGGCGTCGCTCAGGAGCAGCGGCCAGCTCACCTCGTCGCCCACCTTGAACGGCGTACCGCAGCACCCCATCTGCCAGTCCGCGTAGAACACATGCCAAAGCCCCATGCCCCCACCCTCCCCGGAACCAACGTCCCACCGCGAGACGTTTTCCCCGTACGCCCGGTACGGTCGGGCAGTCCCCAAGCGGTCCCCGCCCATGCACGAGAGTCCAGGGAGCCCCATGACCACCGCCCTCACCCGCCGGAGCGACCGGCGGATCAGCCCCGTCTTCGTGGGCATCCTGGCCGTCACGGCGGTGACCGGCTGGGCCACCTGGACCGGGTTCGCCGAGCAGCCCGGGCTGGCCGTGTTCCTGTTCGTGACCGCCGCCTGGATCGTGTCCCTGTGTCTGCACGAGTACGCACACGCGCGTACCGCCCTGCACAGCGGTGACATCTCGGTCGGTGCGAAGGGCTATCTCACGCTCAACCCGCTGAAGTACACCCACGCGCTGCTCAGCATCGTGCTGCCGGTCGTCTTCGTGATCATGGGCGGTATCGGACTTCCCGGCGGTGCCGTCTTCATCGAGCGCGGCCGGATCCGGGGCCGCTGGCGGCACAGTCTGATCTCGGCGGCGGGCCCGCTGACCAACGTCCTCTTCGCCGTGGTGTGCACCGCGCCGTTCTGGCTGGACGCGCTGGACGGTGTCCCGGCGCACTTCCGCTTCGCGCTCGCCTTCCTCGCCCTGCTCCAGGTGACGGCCGCGATCCTGAACTTCCTGCCGGTCCCGGGTCTGGACGGCTACGGCGTCATCGAGCCCTGGCTGTCGCAGAGCATCAAGCGGCAGGTGGAGCCGTTCGCCCCGTTCGGCCTGCTGTTCGTGTTCGCGCTGCTGTGGGTGCCGTCGATCAACGGCGCGTTCTTCGACATGGTCGACGCCGCGCTGCGCGGCCTCGGGATCAGCGACCTGGAGACGTACTGCGGCTACGACCTGTTCCGCTTCTGGCGGGACACGAACGAGTTCTGCACGGTCGGCTCATGACCTCGATCGACTCGTGCCTCGATCAGCCGGTGACGGAGTCCCGCCGGGCGTCCCTGCCGGTCTTGACGTAGTACCAGGTCATGTTCGACGACAGCCCCGCCAGCAGCACCCACACGATGCCGAGCCAGCTGCCCTGCACGAAGGAGACCACGGCCGCGGCCACGGCCAGCACACAGACGATCAGGGCATAGACACCAAGGCGGGGCATGTCGGTCGGCTCCTTCGGGGGACACTGCTACCCGACCAGTGTCCCCCATCGCCTCAGACGTCCGTGACGCGGAGCCCCGCGTGTGCCTTGTACCGCCGGTTCACCGAGATCAGGTTCGCGACCAGCGACTCCACCTGGTGGGCGTTGCGCAGCCGCCCCGAGAAGATGCCGCGCATGCCCGGGATACGGCCGGCCAGCGCCTGGACGATCTCGACGTCCGCCCGCTCCTCGCCGAGGACCATCACATCGGTGTCGATCTCGGCGATCTCCGGGTCCTGCAGCAGCACCGCCGACAGATGGTGGAAGGCGGCCGTCACCCGCGAGTCCGGCAGCAGGACGGCGGCCTGCTCGGCGGCGCTGCCCTCCTCCGGCTTGAGCGCGTAGGCGCCCTTCTTGTCGAAGCCGAGCGGGTTGACGCAGTCGACGACCAGCTTGCCGGCCAGCTCCTCGCGCAGGGACTCCAGCGTCTTGCCGTGCCCCTCCCACGGCACGGCGACGATCACGATGTCGCTGCGCCGCGCGCACTCGGCGTTGTCGGCGCCCTCGACACCGTGCCCGAGCTCGTCGGCGGCGGCCTGGGCACGCTCGGCGGCCCGCGAGCCGATGATCACCTTCTGGCCGGCCCGGGCGAGCCGGTAGGCGAGGCCCTTGCCCTGCGGCCCGGTCCCGCCGAGCACGCCGACGACGAGCCCGGAGACGTCAGGGAGATCCCAGGGGTCCTTGGCCGGGGCCTTGGCGGGGGCGTCGGTGGGCTGCTGTGCACTGTCGGTAGAGGTCATGGGCCGACTTTACGTCCGCCCCGCCCGCCCCGTCGGCTCAGGTGAGGCTGCTCACGGGCACCCGCCGGAAGGTGATGTTCTCGTAGGGGCCGAAGTCGCCGGTCTCGTAGAGGAGTCCGACCGTGTCGGCGTCGATCCGTACGAGATCCGAGTACGCGGCGGGCAGCCCGTCCGCCGTGTAGGCGGGCCGCCAGGTGACGCCGCCGTCGGTGGAGGCACGGATCGTCATCAGGGCGCGGGCGGCGGTGGGGTCGGCGGGGCCGGAGAAGAGCAGGACGTCGGGGTCGCGGAGCTGGAGCACGCTGCCCTCGCAGATGGGGGCGACGAGACCGGCCTGCGGGCGGAAGGGCTTGACCAGCGTCTGGCCGCCGTCCGCGGAGTACGCGTCGGCGCGGTTGCCCGGGGACGGGGAGTCGTTGCGGGTGTTGAAGTAGACGCGGCCGTCCGGGAGTTCGGCGGCGGTGGACTCGTTGACGTTGATGTAGCCGTCGGTGTTCTCGTCGACGTAGCCGATGCGCCAGGTGGCGCCCCGGTCGTCGCTGAGCAGACAGTGGCCGCTGTTGTACCTGGCCTCCGTGCCGATGTCGTCGCCGGTGGGCGGGATCGTGTGGTTGGCGGGGACGACGACCCGGCCGGTGCTCAGCTGGATCGCGTGCCCCGGCGTGGTGGCGTACCACCGCCACCCCGCCCGCTTCACCTGCGCGGTGATCTCCCTCGAGCTGGACCAGGTGACCCCGTCGTCGTCGCTGTACCGCACCCAGATCCGGCGGCCGTCGGCGTCGCTCACCTCGCCGCGCAGGATGGCGGCCTCGGTGGCGGTGGCGTGGTTACGGATGTAGACGAGCAGGATGCGGCCGGTGTCGAGGACGACGGGGGCGGGGTTGCCGGCGAGGTGCCAGTTGTTGTCGGCGGCCACACGGAGAGGGCCCCAGGTGCGGCCGCCGTCCGTCGACCGCTTCAGCACGATGTCGATCTGCCCGTGGTCGGCGGCGGACTCGACCCGCCCCTCACAAAAGGCGAGCAGCGTGCCCTCATGGCTGACGACGACCGCCGGGATACGGAAGGAGGCATATCCCCCCTGGCCCGCGCGGAAGGGAATGCTGGTCTCGGACATCGGTTCGTACTCCTCCACATGACCACCGGGCCCTGTGCCTCCCCATGCCGGGCGAATTCGTGGTGAACTCCGGGTCACAAGTGGTCGGTTGCGGCAGGATGCGGGCGCATGGACGCCGTACGTGTCGCGTTGCTGCGCGAAGTGCTCGCCGGGACCGAGTGGCTGGGTCAGACGCGGCGCTTCGCGGGCGCGCTGCGGGCGTCGGCGGTGGCGCACGGCGGCGGGCTGCTGCTGGTCGGCACGCCGGAGTACGAGCCGTGGCATCTGGCGGCCCATCTGGTGGACGAGGCCGCGTGGTCGGGGACGCCGGAGCTGGCCCCGACTCTCGTACGGCATGACGCGCGCGCCTCGGATCCGGCGCATCTGGCGGTCGGCCTCGGGCGGTTGGCGGCGGCGCGGCGCGGGGAGACGCTGCTGGTGGTGTCGCCAGGAGGAGGGACCGGGGCGCCACTGCTGGAACGGGTGCACGACGCCCGACGGGCCGGGGCGACCGTGCTGGCGCTCGGCGCCGACGAGGGGGACCTGACGGCCATGGCACACGAGACGCTGGCCGTGCCCGAGGGTTCCGAGCTGGACCTGGACACCGTGCAGCACCTGGTGAGCGCGGCGGCCGGCGAGAACGCGGTGCCCTCCGGGAGGGGGCGCCGACGCTTCCGCGACCGTCTGTCCCGCCTGGCGGAGTCGCTGACGGCACCGCCGCCCGCACGCTGGTGACCGGCCCACCCCTCCTCGCCGCAAAACCGGTTGCCTACGGCACCGCACCACCCGAGCATGGCCCCTCGTGGCCTCCGTACTCCCCGACCTCACTCCCTGGCGGGCCTCCGCCGACTTCCGGAAGCTGTGGCTGGCCGGGCTGATCTCCTCCTTCGGCAGCTTTCTGACCTTCGTCGCGCTGCCCGTGCAGATCAAGGAACTCACCGGGTCCGCGGCGGCGGTCGGGGCGATCGGGGCCGTGGAACTGGTGCCGTTGATCGCGTTCGGGCTGTACGGGGGCGCGCTCGCCGACGCGCTCGACAAGCGGAAGCTGATCCTGTGGACGGAGGCCGGGCAGGCGGTGCTGAGCGCGGCGCTGCTGGTCAACGCGCTCATGCCGAGCCCCGCCGTCTGGCCGCTGTACGCCGTCGCCGCCCTGTCCTCCGCGCTCGTCTCGGTCCAGCGCCCCGCCCTGGACGCCCTGTGGCCCCGGATCGTGGCCCACGAGCACCTCCCGGCCGCCGCCTCCCTCAACGCGCTGCGCTGGCAGGTCGGCGGCGTGGCGGGCCCGGCCCTGGCCGGCGTGGTCGTCGCGTACGCGGGGCTCGGCTGGGCGTACGGCGCCGACCTCCTGACGTTCGTGGCCTCGGTCCTCCTCGCGCTCGGTATCGCCCCCTCCCCCGCCTCCCACGCCGCCGCGAAGCCGTCCCTCAAGGCCATCGCCGAGGGCGCCCGCTACGCCTGGAGCCGCAAGGAACTCCTCGGCACCTACGTCATCGACATCGCGGCGATGCTGTTCGCGATGCCGCTCGCCGTACTGCCGTTCCTCGCCGACGAGTTGAACGCCCCCTGGTCCCTCGGCCTGATGTACTCGGCCATCCCGGCCGGCGCGATGCTGGTGAGCCTGACCAGCGGCTGGACGTCACGGGTGCACCGGCACGGTCGCCTGGTCGTCCTGTCGGCGGCACTGTGGGGCGCGGCGATCGCGGCCGCCGGCGTCTCACGCGACGTATGGCTGGTGCTGCTGTTCCTGACCCTCGGCGGCGCCGCCGACATGGTGAGCGGCATCTTCCGCGGGGTGATGTGGAACCAGACGATCCCGGACGAGCTACGCGGCCGGCTCGCCGGGATCGAGCTGCTGTCGTACTCGGTCGGCCCGCAGCTCGGCCAGACCTATGTGGGCGGGATGGCCGCCTGGAGGGGCGTGCGGACGTCGATCTGGTCGGGCGGGCTGCTGTGCGTGGGCGCGGTGGGGCTGCTGACGCTGTGCCTGCCGAAGCTGATGTCGTACGACGCGCGCACGAACCAGCACGCGGTACGGCTGCGGGAGCAGCGGGCGGCGGCAGCCACACCGGTGCCGACGGCTACGGAGAGTTGATCAGTTGTCGTCCGCCGGGCCCGTCGGGGCGTCGTGCCACCTGGGGTCGTTCTCCCACTCCAGGTTGCGCTCCCGGGCGAGGTCCATCGCCTGCTGGGCCTCCTGGCGGGTGGCGTACGGCCCGAAACGGTCCTTGGCCGGGCACTCCGGCCCCTCCTCGACCTTCTTGTGCACGAGGCAGTAGTACCACTCCCCGGGCTTCCCGACCGTGCGCTTCTTGAACAAGGCCATGACCGGCTCCTCTCACCACCGACATGTTCCCCCATGCCCGCTGGTTAGACTCGCCTGCATGTCTGGCCAGTCGCTGCTCGTCCCAGGGGACCTGTCCCCCACCCGTTCCGTGCCCGGAAACATCCGCCGCCCCGAGTACGTCGGCAAGCCCGCGCCGACGCCGTACACCGGTCCGGAGGTGCAGACCCCGGAAACCGTCGAGGCGATGCGTGTCGCCGGCCGTATCGCCGCGCGGGCGATGGCCGAGGCGGCGAAGCTGATCGCGCCCGGCGTGACGACGGACGAGCTGGACAAGGTGGCGCACGACTACATGTGCGACCACGGCGCCTACCCCTCGACGCTCGGCTACCGCGGCTTCCCCAAGTCGCTGTGCACCAGCGTCAACGAGGTGATCTGCCACGGCATCCCGGACTCCACGGTGCTGCGCGACGGCGACATCATCAACCTCGATGTGACGGCGTACATCGGCGGAGTGCACGGCGACAACAACGCGACGTACCTGGTGGGCGACGTCGACGAGGAGAGCCGCCTGCTGGTGGAGCGGACGCGGGAGTCGTTGGCGCGTGCGATCAAGGCGGTCAAGCCGGGCCGCCAGATCAACGTCATCGGCCGGGTGATCGAGTCGTACGCCAAGCGCTTCGGCTACGGGGTGGTCCGCGACTTCACCGGTCACGGCATCAACTCGTCGTTCCACTCGGGCCTGATCATCCCGCACTACGACAGCCCGCACGCGACGACGGTCATCCAGCCCGGCATGACCTTCACGATCGAGCCGATGCTGACGCTCGGGACGCACGAGTACGACATGTGGGACGACAACTGGACGGTCGTCACGAAGGACCGGAGGCGGACGGCTCAGTTCGAGCACACGCTGGTGGTGACGGAGACGGGGACGGAGATCCTGACGCTCCCCTGACCACCGACCACCGACCACCGACCATCGGTCACACCGATTGAAAAGCCCGCCCTGCCAGGGCGGGCTTTCTCTTGTACCCTTTTACCGACAGGGTGTCGGCAAGCTATTGACTTAGGTAAGCCTTACCTTAGAGGATGTGCCCTATGGAGTCCTTCTCGACACTCATCCGCACCGCGTCCCATGAACAGCACGTGGAGGCCGAGACCTCGACGTTCATGAGCGACCTGCTCGGCGGACGGCTCGGCGTCGACGCGTACGCGCGCTACACCGAGCAGCTGTGGTTCGTGTACGAGGCGCTGGAGACCGGCACCGAGCGGCTGGCGTCGGACCCGGCGGCGGGTCCGTTCATCCAGCCGGAGCTGTTCCGGCTGGCGTCGCTGGAGCGGGACCTTGCACATCTGCGGGGTTCGAACTGGCGCTCAGGCCTGTCCGCCCTGCCCGCCACCCAGGCCTATGCGGACCGGGTACGGGAGTGCGCCGGCGACTGGCCGGCCGGCTACATCGCCCACCACTACACCCGCTACCTCGGCGACCTCTCCGGCGGCCAGATCATCCGCGACAAGGCGGAGAAGACGTGGGGCTTCGCGCGCAAGGGCGACGGCGTCCGCTTCTATGTCTTCGAGGAGATCTCCAACCCGGCCGCCTTCAAGCGGGGTTACCGCGAACTGCTGGACGCGGTCCGGGTGGACGATCTGGAGAAGCAGCGGATCGTGGCGGAGTGCAAGAAGGCGTTCGCCCTGAACACCGCGGTGTTCAGGGCGTTGGGCGAGGAATTTCCGCTGAGCGCCTGAGGCTCAGAGTCCGTTCGGAGGCTCTCAGCGCTCCAGGACCACCCGGCCGCCGAGTTCGACCCAGTCGCCGGGCTGGGGTGCGGTGAGCAGCTGGGAGCCGGCGCCCTGGGTGATGTTGAGCGCCCGGCCCAGCTGGTGGGTGAGCTGGATGGCCGCGGCGCCGGTCGCCTCGTCCTCGTCGATGCCGTCACCGCGGCCGGGGAAGCCGCGGACCCGGACACGTCCGGCGGCCTCGTCCTCCCAGGCCCAGGCGTACAGCCATTCACCGGGTGGCGGCACCTCCAGGTCGTCGACCTCGGCGGCCGTCGCGTACTGGCGCAGGGTGCGCGGCGGGGCCCACTCCGCCCGCGCCTCGATCCAGCTGAACTCCCCGTCCAGCCGCGTGCCCACCACGCCGGCGGGCGTCACCAGCTCGGGCACGTCGAGGAGCCAGGCCGTGCCGACGCAGGGGTATCCGGCGAAGGGGAGTCGCAGGGAGGGCGTGTAGATGTCGATGACCCCGCGCTCGGGGTCGTCCACGAAAACGGTCTCACTGAAGCCGAGCTTCCCGGCGAACGCCTGCCGGTCCGCCCGCTCGGGCATGACGGAGCCCTCGCGGACGACGCCGAGTTCGTTGCCGTATCCGCCCTTGGGGCCGCAGAAGACGCGGAGGACGTCGTAGTCAGTCACGGGGGAATTGAAACATCGCGCGGGCGGCGAGGTCGTCCCAGGCGGCGGCTCCGCCGGGGAGGGCCCAGGAGGCAGTGTGTGCGGTGTCGTACGGAAGGGATGCGATGACGTCGGCGTAGCCACGTTCCAGTGCGGCTCGTTGATGCATGAGGTTCGGATGGGGCGCGCAGGAGTCCAGACGCGCCATGTGCTGCCCGTGCGCCGTCGTGATCTCGTCGGCCGTCGCCCGCCAGCGCTCCTCGTCCGCCACTGGCTTGAGCTCCACGCACACCGGCTCCGCCCCCTCCGCCAGCGCGGCCATGGCGCGGTCGTGGCCGTCCAGGATCAGCCACCCGTCGAGGAACGTCACCCACCACAGGAGCACGGGCGCGAGCGTGCCGTCCCGGGCGTGCTTGCGGTACGCCTTCACTCGCGGGGCGTCGGGCGGGGAGAGGCTGCGCAGGGGCAGGACTCCGTGCCAGCCGCCCCCGCAGTACAGCTCCAGGCTCCCGCCCGGCCAGTCCCGGACGAAGTCCTCGGTCCAGATGCCCGGTGCGAATGACGCTCGCCGGGTGATGTGCCAGCGACCGTCGTGCAGGGGGCCGTCTGCTGTCTCCTCCAGCCAACGCGCGTACTGGTGCGTCCAGTCGGTCCCCTCGCGCATCGCGTCGGAGCGCAGATGCGGGAGGGGTGAGCGGAAGCCGTCGAGGCGGTGCATCGCCAGGTCCTTGCAGCAACCCTTGTCCTGCGTACGGCCGAGCAGCAACGGCCGTTCCCCCTGCCTCAGCAGCAGCCCCTGCTCCGCCGTCTCGAAGCGCAACGTCGGTGGGCCGGGACAGCCCCGTATGTTCAGTACCAGCCGTCCCGGCCCCAGAAGTTCCCTGTACCCCCTGTTCATCGGGACAGTCTTACGCCTCCGTACGCCGCCTGCGCATCGCGAACACCACACCCGCCCCGGCCGCCACCGTCACCGCGGCCGCCGTCCCCAGCGCAGCCACCGGTACGTCCGAACCCGTGCCGGCCAGGCCACCCGTGACCCCGCCCGTCGCCGAGCCCGTGCCGCCGGTGGTCGAACCCGTCGTGCCGGAGGAGCCGCCTGTCGTACCCCCGAACGAGCCGCCCGTCGTGCCCCCCGTCGCCCGGCAGTTCCGCGTCCGCCGTCAGGGCCACCGACAGGTCCACCGGGCCGAGTTCGGTGCCGGCGGTGCAGTACCCGGCGAAGGACTTCGCGCCCTCGGCGGTGAGCGTGGCGGGCAGGTTGTTCAGGACCACCGCGCTCCCGCCGCCCCGCATGTCGATCCCGCCGAGGGAGAGGGAGGCGAAGGGCACCTGTGAGGACGTCGTGACCGTCCCGGTGCCCTTCGCCTTGCTGGTGACGTCCACGTGGAGCGTTCCGGTGGAGCCCGAGGCGCGCACGGTGGGGTGACTGATGGTGAGGTCGAGCTGGTAGGTGCCGGCGTCCGTCTTGTGGCCGACGAAGTGGACCCCGCCGGAGAAGGACGCGGCGAAGGCGCCGGTGTCGCCGTCGTACGTCCCCGTCGCCGAGTGGAAGCGGAAGCTGCCCGTGCCGACGGTGGCCGCGCCGCTCGTCAGCGAGTAACTCCCCTTCGCGATGGGCCCGGTGACGTAGCTCTGGAAGGAGGACTTGAGGCCCCAGTCGAGCCGGCCGCCCTGCACGGTCCGCCCCCCCCGGGGGACATGGTTGACCTCCGAGGCATGGACAAGATCCCGCCAGTCTCGAACCGACTCCATCCAGGCAAGGTAAGGCTAACCTAAGGTACGACTGGTTCCGGCGGTAGGCAGGGAAGCGGCCACGGTTGACGACCACCGGACCGAGACCAGGCCGACAACCAACCGACAACCAAAGAGCGCACGTCAGACGGGCGCGGAGAGGACGGCCCACCGTGCGACCCAGACCCATGCGCGCACGACTGACGGGCGCACTGCTGGCGGTGCTCGCCCTCACGACGGCGACGGCCTGCGGGGGCTCCACGGCGGCGGCCCCCGCGAAGAAGACGACCGCCGCGGCGGCGACCGCCAACCGGGTCGAGCCCCTCGGCGGCACGCCGACGCCGAAGCTCCCGGTCACCGTGCCGTCGGCCGACGGCACGGATGTGACGGTGGAGCAGGCGGAGCGCCTCGTCCCCCTCTCCGGCAGCCTCAGCGAGATCGTGTTCACGCTCGGGCTCGGCGATCGCGTCGTCGCCCGCGACATCACCGCCACCTTCGAGCAGGCGGCGAAGCTGCCCGTGGTCACCCGGGGCCATGACGTCTCCGCGGAGAGCGTGCTGTCGCTCAGGCCCGACCTGGTGCTCGCCGAGAAGACGACCGGCCCCGCGGAGGCCATCGACCAGATCCGCGCCGCCGGCATCCCGGTCCTCGTACTCGACCCCGCGCAGGGCCTCGACGACGTCGGCCCGCGCATCCAGGCCGTCGCCGACGCGCTCGGCGTACCGTCGGCGGGGAAGCGGCTGACCGAGCGGTCGCAGGCCCGGATCGCCGCCGTACGCAAGGAAGTTCCGTCCCGCGACGACCGACCGCGGGTCGCCTTCCCCCATCTGCGCGGCTCCGCCTCCGTCTACCTCATCGGCGGCAAGGGCTCCGGCGCCACTCCCCTCATCGAGGCGGCCGGAGGGGTCGACGCAGCGGCAGAGTCGGGGCTGGAGAAGGACTTCACCGCCATCACCAGCGAGGCCCTGGTGAAGGCGGCGCCGGACGCGATTCTCGTGATGACCAAGGGGCTTGAGTCCGTGGGCGGCGTCGACGGGCTGGTGGAGATCCCGGGGGTCGCCCAGACACCCGCCGGGGCGGACCGCCGGGTCGTCTCGATCGAGGACGGCGCGCTGCTGAGCTACGGGCCGCGCACCGACCAGGTACTGAGGTCGGTCGTGGCGCAGCTGTACAAGAAGGGCGACTCGGCATGACCGTACTGGAGAAGGCCGCACCCGAGGCCGTGGCCGAAACCCCGGCCCGCAGCCGGCACACCACCGCCTGGTTGCTGACCGTCGGTATGAGCGTCGCCCTCCTCGTCCTGGTCCCGGTGGCCGCCGGGATCGGCGCCTATCCGATCCCGGTCGGGGACGTGCTCGCGTCCGTGACGCACAAAGTCGGGCTGGGCGGCGGCGAGTTGGACCGGGTCGCCGAGTCGGTGCTGTGGAACGTCCGCTTCCCGCGGATCGTGCTCGCGCTGCTCATCGGGGCCTCGCTGGGGTGTGCCGGAGCGTTGATGCAGGGGGTGTTCGGCAATCCGCTGGCCGAACCGGCCACCATCGGCGTCTCCCTGGGCGCGGCGGTCGGGGCGGTCGCCGCGATCTCGCTCGGGCTGACCTTCCTCGGCAACTGGACCCTGCCCGCGATGGCGTTCGTCGCCGGGCTCGGCACCGTGCTGCTGGTGTACGCGATGTCCCGCTCGGGCGGCCGTACGGAGGTCGTGACCCTGATCCTCATGGGCATCGCGGTCAACGCCTTCGCCGGGGCGCTCATCGGTCTGTTCATCTTCCTCGCGGACACCGCCGCGGTGAACCAGATCACCTTCTGGCAGCTCGGCTCCCTCGCCCAGTCCACCTGGCCCAAGGTGACGGCGGTCCTGCCGTGCGCGGCCGTGGGGCTGGTGGTGGCGCCGCTGTACGCGCGTCGCCTGGACCTGCTCGCGCTGGGCGACCGGGCCGCGCGGCATCTGGGGGTGGACGTGGAGCGGATGCGGGTTGCGTTGATCCTGGTCGTCGCGCTGCTGACGGCGGCCGCGGTGAGTGTTTCCGGGGTCATCGGGTTCATCGGGCTTGTCGTGCCTCATCTGCTGCGCATGGCCGCGGGGCCGGGGCATCGGTTTCTCATTCCGGGGAGTGCGTTGGGTGGGGCGGTGGTGTTGCTGGCGGCGGATCTCGCTGCGCGGACCGTTGCGGCGCCGGCGGAGTTGCCGCTCGGCGTTCTGACCGCGCTTCTTGGTAGTCCGTTCTTCTTCTGGCTGTTGCGTCGGACTCGGCGGCGACAAGGGGGGTGGGCCTAGGAGGTCGTGTGTCGGCTGCGGGTGAGTGGGGGCTGGTCGCGCCCACGCGGCGGTAGCCGCAAATCAACACAGCCCCGCGCCCCTCAGGTTCTCCAGTCCCCTTCTCGACAAGGACCCCCTCCGTGAGACTGCTCCGCCCTCGCCCCACTCCCCCCTCCCCCGCCGAACCCGGCGACATCCTCGCCACCGCCGAGTCGCTGCACGTTCGTCTCGGTGCCCGTGACGTGCTGACGGGCGTCTCCGTGACCGTCCGGGCCGGCGAAGTGCTCGCCCTCGTCGGGCCCAACGGTGCCGGAAAGTCGACCCTGTTGAGCGCGCTGGCCGCCGATCTCCCGGCCGCCGAGGGGGGCGTACGGATCCACGGTCGGCCGGCGGCCGACTGGCCCGCGCCCGAGCTGGCCCTCCGTCGCGCCGTGCTACCGCAGTCGGCGGCCCTCTCCTTCCCCTTCACGGTCGAGGAGGTCGTCCGGATGGGCCGTGCGCCCTGGGCCGCGCTCGGGATGGAGGACGACGACGCGGCCGTCGCCGAGGCCATGGCCGTCACCGAGGTGGCCGCCTTCGCCGTACGGCCGTTCTCCGCGCTCAGCGGCGGTGAGCGGGCCCGGGTCGCGCTCGCCCGGGTGCTGGCCCAACGCGCCCCGCTGCTGCTGCTCGACGAACCGACGGCGGCCCTGGACCTCAGGCATCAGGAGCTGGTGCTGCGGCTGTGCCGGGAGCGGGCGCGGGCCGGGGACGCGGTGGTCGTCGTACTCCACGACCTGGGGCTCGCGGCGGCCTACGCGCACCGGGTCGCGATCCTGCGCGCCGGGCGGGTCGCGGCCGACGGGCCGCCCGCCGAGGTGTTCTCCGAGCGGCTGCTCTCGGAGGTGTATGACCAGCCGGTGGAGGTGCTTGCGCATCCGCGGACCGGGGAGTTGCTGGTGACCCCACGCCGCTGAACCACTCCCCTGACGCACTCCGCTGACCCACGCCAAACCTTTGACGTTCCTTTGACTTCCCTATGGGATCGTTTTTGGCCACTTAGGTAATCCTTATCTTCGTTAGGCGAGCCTCACCTTCTGGAGCCCTTATGCGCGCCGTCAGACGTCCCGTCACCACCGCCCTCGCCGCCGTGGCGGCCCTGACCGCCGTCACGGGGTGCACCGAGAAGGGCAGTTCGGCGGGCAGCGACCGGGTCGTCAACGTGACCGCGACCGACGACAAGTGCGAGGTGTCGAAGAAGGAGTTCCCGGCCGGGCACGTCGAACTCGCCATCGAGAACAAGGGGTCCAAGGTCACCGAGGTCTACATCCTCTTCCCGGACGACCGCATCGTCACCGAGCGCGAAAACATAGGCCCCGGCACCAAGCAGACCGTCACCGCCGAGGTGAAGGCGGGCGATTACACGATCGCCTGCAAGCCCGGCATGAAGGGCGACGGCATCCGGCAGACCGTCAAGGCCACCGGCAAGGGCACGGTCGCCCAGCGGGATCCGCGGCTGGACAGCGCCGTCGCCGCCTACCGCGAGTACGCGCAGGCGCAGGCCGACGAGACACTGCCGAAGGCTGAGGCGTTCGCCAAGGCCGTCAAGGACGGCGACATCGAGGCCGCGAAGAAGGCCTACGCCCCCTCCCGCATCGGCTGGGAGCGCACCGAGCCGGTGGCCGAGTCCTTCGGCGACATCGACCCTAAGGTCGACGTCCGCGAGGACGGCCTGGGGGAGGGTCAGGACCCGGAGAAGGACTGGACGGGCTGGCACCGTCTGGAGCGCTCGCTCTGGCAGGACAAGAAGCTCACCGACCGCGACTCGGAACTCGCCGACCAGCTGATCACCGATCTGAAGGACTGGCAGAAGCGGGTCGGCAAGGCCGAGATCACCCCGACCTCCATGGCCAACGGCGCCAAGGAGCTCCTCGACGAGGTCGCCACCGGCAAGGTCACCGGCGAGGAGGAGCGCTACTCGCACACCGACCTGGTCGACTTCAAGGCCAACGTCGAGGGCGCCCAGAAGGCGTACGAGCTGCTGAAGGCGGTCGCGAAGGAGAACGAGCCGGAGTTGGTCACCGAGCTCGACACGCAGTTCGGCGCGCTGAACACGCTGCTCGACAAGTACCGGGCGGACAAGGCGTCGTACGACTTCACCTCGTACGACAAGGTCGGCGAGGCCGACCGCAAGGAGCTGTCGGACGGCGTCAACGCGCTCGCGGAGCCGCTGTCCAAGCTCGCCGCCGCCGTCGTCGTGAAGTAAGGCGGACGCCCTCATGACCGAGATCTCTCCGACTCCGTCCCGGCGTGCGCTGATCGGCTGGGGTGGTGCCGGGCTCGCGCTCGGTGCCGTCGCGGCCGGCGGTGCCGTGGCGATGAGCCGCACCGGCGACGACGTGGCTCCGGCGGGCGCCGACGCGGGCGCCGCGATCGACTTCCACGGCGACCGGCAGGCGGGCATCGCCACGCCGGTGCAGGACCGGCTGCACTTCGCCGCGTTCGACGTGAAGACCGACGACCGCGCCGAGTTCGTGCGGATGCTGAAGGACTGGACGGAAGCCGCACGCCGGATGACCGCCGGGCAGGCGGTAGGCGAGGGTGCGTACGGCGGTCTGGCCGAGGCGCCGCCGGACGACACCGGTGAGGCGCTGGGGCTGAAGCCGTCGCGGCTGACGCTGACGATCGGCTTCGGGCCGTCGCTCTTCGAGAAGTACGGCGAGGCGTTCGGCATCGCGGACGCCCGCCCCGAAGCCCTCGCCGAGCTGCCGAAGTTCGCCGGGGACAACCTGGACCGGAACCGCAGCGGCGGCGACCTGTGCGTCCAGGCCTGCGCGGACGATCCGCAGGTCGCGGTGCACGCCATCCGCAACCTGGCCCGCATCGGCTTCGGCAAGGTCGTCATCAAGTGGTCCCAACTGGGCTTCGGGAAGACCTCGTCGACAACGCCGGAGGAGCAGACTCCCCGCAACCTCATGGGGTTCAAGGACGGCACCCGCAACATCGCGGGCACGGAGGCGGACCGGCTGAAGAAGTTCGTGTGGGTGGACGAGCAGGACGGTCCGGCGTGGCTGAACGGCGGCTCCTACCTCGTCGCCCGCCGCATCCGTATGCACATCGAGACCTGGGACCGCACCTCCCTGCAGGAGCAGGAGGACATCATCGGCCGGGACAAGGGCGAGGGCGCCCCGGTCGGCAAGGCCAAGGAGCGCGACGAGCCGTTCCTGAAGGCGATGCTGCCCGACGCGCACGTCCGGCTCGCGCACCCCGACTCCAACCACGGGGCGACGATCCTGCGCCGCGGCTACTCCTTCACCGACGGCACCGACGGGCTGGGCCGGCTGGACGCGGGCCTGTTCTTCCTGGCCTACCAGCGGGACCCGCGCACCGGGTTCATCCGCATCCAGCGCAATCTGGCGCTCGACTCGCTCAACGAGTACATCCAGCACGTGGGTTCGGCGCTGTTCGCGATCCCGCCCGGCGTCCGCGACAAGGACGACTGGTGGGGCAGCACCCTGTTCGGCAAGGAGGCGTGAGGGCTGATGTTCTCCAACTACCTGATCGGCCTGCGCGAGGGCCTGGAGGCGAGCCTGGTCGTCTGCATCCTCATCGCCTACCTGGTGAAGACGGATCGCCGGGACGCCCTCAAGCCCATCTGGATCGGCATCGGCGTCGCGGTCCTCCTCGCGCTCGGCTTCGGCTGCGCGCTCGAATTCGGCTCGCAGGAGCTGACGTTCGAGGCGCAGGAGGCGCTCGGCGGTTCTCTGTCGCTGCTCGCGGTGGGCCTGGTGACGTGGATGGTGTTCTGGATGCGGCGCACCGCCCGGCATCTGAAGGCCGAGCTGCACGGCAAGCTGGACGAGGCCCTGCGGATGGGCACGGGCGCGCTGGTCGCGACCGCGTTCCTGGCGGTCGGCCGGGAGGGTCTGGAGACGGCCCTGTTCGTCTGGGCGTCGGTGCGCGCGGCCGGCGACGGCAGCCCGCGCCCGATGATCGGCGCCGCCCTCGGCATCGCCACGGCGATCGTCCTGGGCTGGCTGTTCTATCGCGGCGCCGTGCGCATCAACCTCGCGAAGTTCTTCACCTGGACCGGCGGCATGCTGGTGGTCGTGGCGGCGGGCGTGCTGGCGTACGGCTTCCACGACCTGCAGGAGGCGCGGTGGCTGCCGGGCCTGAGCGACAAGGCGTTCGACATCAGCGACACCGTCGATCCGTCGAGTTGGTACGGCACCCTGCTGAAGGGAATCTTCAACTTCCAGCCCGATCCGACCGTCCTCCAGGTCACGGTGTGGCTGCTGTACCTGGTCCCGACACTCACGCTGTTCCTCGCACCGGTAGGGTTCGCCTCCGGGAAGGGGAAGGTGAAGGGACCTGATGAGCAGGGAACGCGGCCCTCAAAGGCTCCGCAGGCTTGACCGGAGCGCACTGATTGCAGCCTCGCTGACCGCTTTGTCGTTGACGGCGAGCGGATGCGTGGTCGTCCACGGGGAGCGGGAGATCCTCCCCTCGGCCACCAAGGCGGAGGCCACCAAGGCGCTCGAAGAGTTCACTTCCGCGTACAACAAGGCGGACAAGGCGTACGACAGCTCCCTCGACGCCGACTACGTCACCGGCGCCCTGGGCGACATCGACGGGGCCCGGCTGACGGCGGGCAAGGCGGTCAGCCCCGGCGGCAACGCGGCGCACACTCCGCTGAAGCTGTCGGACGTCAAGATCACGATCCCGAAGAAGGCGGGCTGGCCACGCTGGTTCATGGCCGACGCGGCCGGCAACAAGTTCGGCACCGCGCGCTGGATCTTCGTGTTCACCCGGGGCGGTCTGGACGAGCCGTGGGAGGCGGCGTATCTGACGCTGGTGGCCCCCGACGACATGCCGAAGTTCAAGACGGACAAGGACGGCTGGGCCGAGGCCGTCCCCGCGAACTCGACCGAACTGGCCATGCCGCCCGTGGACTTGAGCAAGGAGTACGCGGGCTATCTCAAGGACGGCGGGAACGCCTTCGCGGACGGCCGCCACACCAGCGAGTGGCGTGCCGACCGGACGAAGGCCGCCAAGCGGCCGGGCCTGGTCAGCCAGTTCATCGACGAGCCGCTCACCAGCGGCGACTACGCCCCGCTGGCGCTGCGCACCACGGACGGCGGCGCGCTGGTGTTCTTCACCACGCGCTACTACGAGAAGCGGACGGCCTACGCCGGCACCTCGGTCCCCTCGCCCGGCAAGGCCGTGGAGGCCCTGACGAAGGGCGAGATCAAGCAGTCGCTCACGATGGAGATCATCTCCAACGAACTGGCGCTGGATCCGAAGGGCTCCGGGAAGGTCGAGGTCATCGGCCGGACCCAGGGTCTGACGTCGGCGAAGGGCGAGTAGCGGCGCCACCGCCAGGCCCTACGGCTCAGCGGCGGAGGGGCCAGGCCGCGGAGACGTGGTCGGGCTCCTCGCCGACGTAGCGGGAGCAGGCGTCGGTGAGGACTTCCAGCAGGCTCAGCGGGTCGGGCAGCGGGTGTTCGAGGCCGCGCACCCAGTGCACGGTCTGGCCCTCGCCGGGCAGTTGGGCGGGCGGTACGAGGACGTAGGACCCGCGGCAGTGCCAGCGCAGTCCCGGGTGCTCGTCCATGGTCTCGGGGTGGCAGTCCAGCTCGCAGGGCCACCACTCGTCCTCGTCCTCGGGGGTGCCGCGGGTGAGGGTGAACAGGAGCATGCGGCCGTCGTCGCTCTCGGCGACCGGGCCGACCTCGATACCGGAGGCGAGCAGCCGCTCCAGCGCCTCGCGCCCGGCCTCGATCGGCACGTCGAGCACGTCGTGCACCATGCCGGTCGCGGTGATGAAGTTGGCCTGCGGCTGATGCCGGGCCCACCGCTCGATCTGTCCTCGATCGGTGGTGGACTGCGTCTGCCAGGCGAAGGACACCGGGTGCCGGGCCGGGGTGGGACAGCCGATCCGATCACAGGAACAGCGGTAGCCGGCCGGGTGCGCGGCGGGCGCGAGGGGCAGTCCGACGGCGGCGGCGGCCAGCAGCAGGGCCTCCCTGCCACCGTCGTCGGCGGTGTCCTTCGGGCGGCGTCCGCGCAGCCATTGGGTGAGTTTGCCCTGTAGGCCGGCCCTGCCGCCCAACTCCGCGCTCATCTATCGCCTCGCCTCGCTGTCGTGCGGAACAGCATGCCCTATGGTCCCATCATCGTGCGCCTCGGGGGGCCGTAGCGGACAACCGGGCCAGGTGGGGCGAGGTGTGCACTCCCCTGCGATCAGGGATAATGGGCTGCTTTGGCGGGATTTACGGCCCTTGCCGTGTGCGCCCGGACTTACAGACTTACGGCCCTACCGGGTGCGCGGTGCAAGGCCGTGCAGGGCGTAGTCGACGAGGGTGTCCGTGTACTCGTACGAGATCGGGCCCGTGTACTGCAGCCAGCGCTGGGCGAGGGGCGAGACGAAGAGTTCGAGGGCGATGCGCGGGTCGATCTCCGGGCGCACGTCCCCGGCCTCCTGCGCCGAGCGCAGCCGGTCGACGTAGAGCTGGAGCGAGGGTTCGAGGAGCTTGGTCACGAACTCCCGGCCGAGCTGCTCGTTGACCACGCCCTCGGCGGCGAGGGCGCGGGACGGGGCCTCGAAGCGGGGGTCCTTCAGCTCGTCGACGGTGGCGCGCAGTACGGCCTTCAGGTCGGCGGCGAGGTCTCCGGTGTCCGGGATGGCGTACGGCTCAAGGCCCGAGTCCCGCACGGACTGCTCCCCGAGATCGAGGAACGCCTCCATCAGCACCTCGGCCTTCGACGACCACCAGCGGTAGATCGTCTGCTTGCCGACGCCGGCGCGGGCGGCGATGCCCTCGATGGTCGTCCTGGGGTAGCCGACCTCGACGACGAGGGCGAGGGCGGCGTCGTAGATGGCGCGGCGGGACTTCTCGCTGCGGCGGGTGGTGTTGGGGGCGGGGTGATCGATTTTCCCGGGGGAATTCTGCGCGGACTTCTGGGCTGCCATGGCTTGAATTTATCAGGTTGACAAGACGGAGCGTCTCGCTGGACCCTGATCGGGTGATCGAGACGATACGTCTCGTTGAGTGATGGATGTGGATGACGAAAGGAGCCTCACCATGGCCCGAGGCGGCGGAAACATGCTCGGAGTCGGCGGCGCGCGGCGGAACCTCGGCCGCAAGGCGCTGCGCGGGGGTGGTCAGGGCAGCCGGATCGGCGGCGGTACGGACCCCGCGGCGCAGAAACGGGAACTGCTGCGGAAGTTCCAGGAGAAACAGGGAGAGGGGGCGCCCGACGAGTCGTCGTGACCGACCACGCCCCTCTTCACCCGGCCACCGACCGCGCCCCTCTTCACTCGGCCGGCGGCCAGGCGTCGCCCCAGTCCGCGTCGCGGGCCGCCTTGTAGAGGTCGCCGTGGCGTTTGGTGACAGTCGTGCGGCGCAGGGCGGGCTCGGTTTCGCACAGGTCGAGGAGGACCTGGCCCTTGCGGATCTGGGGTTTGCGTACGACGCGGGCGGGGGCCGGGGTGACCGGGAGGCGGGTGGCGGCGACGTACGCGAACTTCTCGTCCTCGTAGGCGAGGGAGCCGCCCTTGATCTGGCGGTGGAGCGAGGAGCGGCTGACCCTTGCCGAGAAGTGGCACCAGTCCGTGCCGGGGGCGATGGGGCAGGCGGCGCTGTGCGGGCAGGGGGCGGCGACGTGGAAACCGGCGGTGACGAGGCGGTCCCGGGCCTCGATGACGCGGGTGTAGCCGTCCGGGGTGCCGGGTTCGACGATCACGACCGACTGGGCGGCGGAGGCGACCGTGTCGAGGAGGGTGGTGCGGTCGGGGGCGGTGAGTTCGTTGAGGACGTAGGAGACCGTGACGAGGTCGGTGGGGTCCAGGGTAAGGGCCGTGCCGATGCGGGCTCGCTGCCAACGGGCGTTCTTCAGCGCGGGGTTGGCGGCGGCGATCTCCCGGCCGATCGCGAGGGCGGGCTCGGCCCAGTCCAGCACGGTGACGCTGCGCTCGCCGGGCCAGGCGGCTGTGACGGCCCAGGTCGCTGCGCCGGTTCCGCCGCCGACGTCGGTGTGGCTGGTCGGGGTCCAGTCCGGGACGGCCTGTGCGAACGCCTCCAGTGCGGCGTGGACCGCCTCGAAGGTGGCGGGCATGCGGTAGGCGGCGTAGGCGGCCACGTCTGCGCGGTCGCGGAGGATCGGGGTGTGGGTGGGGGTGGCGCCGCCCCGGTAGGTGGCGATCAGCCGGTCGACGGCCTGGGTGGCCTGGCGGGGCGGGAGGCCGTCGAGGAGGGTGGCGAGGCTGTGGCGCAGGGTCTCGGCGGGAGGGGGGACGGGGGCGTTCACTCGGCGATTCTACGAGGGCGCGCGGCGTGGGGGTGGGCGAGGCTTTTCTCGCCCCCGCCGCCCCTACCCGTCCCCTCACTGGGGGCTGCGCCCCCAGACCCCCGCTTCGGCCCTGAAGGGGCCTCGTCCTCGAACGCCGGACGGGCTGAAAACAGCCCCTGGGGATGGGACGGGTAGGGGCGGCGGGGGCGAAAGACAACACGGCCCGCACCCCTACAACCCCCGAACCGCCCGCGCCACCCGCGTCCCCACCGCCGCCCGCGGCCCTCCCCCAGACTCCGTCCGGGGGGACCCCCATCTCGCTTCGCTCGCAGCCCCCCGCCGCCGCGGATGCACCGTATTCGCCAGCAGCACCACAAACGTGTCCGTCGCCGGATCCACCACCAACGACGTCCCGGTGAAGCCGGTGTGCCCCGCCGCCCCTCGCCCCGCCAACTCCCCCATGAACCACGGCTGATCGACCCCGAACCCCAGCCCGGGCGCGGTCAGCAGCAGCTCCACGAAGTCCGGGCCGAGGATGCGGGCGGGCCCGTACGCGCCGCCCGACAGCAGTGCGCGGCAGAAGACCGCCAGGTCCCGGGCGGTCGAGAACAGGCCCGCGTGCCCCGCCACCCCACCCAGCGCCCACGCGTTCTCGTCGTGCACGACACCCCGCAGCATCCCGCGTTCCGCCTTGGCCCACGGCCGCCGCTGGTCCTCGGTCGCCGCCGCGCCGGGGCACGGGCCGAAGCGGGTCGCGGCCATGCCGAGGGGGCGGGTGATGCCGTCGTGGACGAGGACGTCGAGCGTGCGGCCGGTGATGCGTTCCAGTACGTGCTGGAGCAGGAGGAAGTTGAGGTCCGAGTAGCAGTACGTGCCGGGCACCCCGATCGGCGGTTCCGCCCGCAGCAGCTCCAGCCGCTCCGCGTCGTCAGCGCAGTCGTACAGCGGCAGTTCGGGCCGCAGCCCCGAAGTGTGCGTGAGCAGCTGCCGCACCGTGACGTCGTGCCGGGCCGCCGCACGGAAGTCCGGCAGATACGCCCCGACCCGCGCGTCGATGCCGAGCGTGCCCCGCTCGATCTGCTGCACCGCGGCCACCGAGGTGAAGAGTTTCGTGAGGGAGGCCAGGTCGAAGGGGGTGTCCGTGGTCATCGGGACGCGGGAGTCGGGCGGCAGCTCCACCCCGACGTCCTTCTCCTCGTCGTAGGAGGCGTACCGCACGGCCCAGCCCGCCGCCTCCTCGACGGCGAGGCAGGGCCCCCGCCCGACGGCCAGCACCGCGCCGGCCGCCCAGGGGCGAGAGCCGGTGGTGAGGTCGTGGACCTCGCGGACGAGATGACGGATCTCCTCGGGGTCGAGTCCGGCCCTTTCCGGCGTGTCCCCGCGCAGTCTCGGCGCGCTCAGCTCTCTGCTCCCTCCGCACCCGCATGTCCATCCGCACGTCTGTTCCAAGGACGGCACATTCCCATGAAGCAGGCCAGCGCCACCAGTGCTGCGGCCAGTTGGACGACGGCCATCGGGACGGCGGTGTCCTCACCGGCGACGCCCACGAGGGGCGAGGCGATCGCGCCGATGAGGAAGGAGGACGTGCCGAGGAGCGCGGACGCGGAGCCCGCGGCGTGCTTGGTGCGCAGGAGGGCGAGGGCCTGGGTGTTGGGGAGGGTGATGCCCATCGCGGACATCAGGACGAAGAGGGCCGCGGCCACGGGGAGCAGTCCGACCTCGCCGAACACGCCCAGGGACATCAGCAGCAGCGCCGTCGCGGCGAGGATGACGATCGCCAGGCCCGCCCCGAGCACCCGGTCCAGGCTGACCCGCCCCACCAGCACCTTGCCGTTGATCTGGCCGACCACCACCAGCCCGACCGAGTTGATCCCGAACAGCAGGCTGAAGGTCTGCGGCGAGGCCCCGTAGATCTCCTGGATCACGAACGGCGACGCCGCTATGTACGCGAACAGCGCGGCGAAGGCGAACCCGCCGGCCAGCGTGTACCCGGCGAAGGCCCCGTCGGCGAGCAGGCCGCGCATCGCGCGCAGGGCGGTGCCGACCCCGC
This sequence comes from Streptomyces sp. cf386, assembly GCF_900103585.1. Taxonomy (GTDB): domain Bacteria; phylum Actinomycetota; class Actinomycetes; order Streptomycetales; family Streptomycetaceae; genus Streptomyces. The sequence continues at coordinate 267,063 of NZ_FNHV01000009.1, read as the reverse complement.
CGCCGTGCCGGTCGTCCGCCGGGAGGGTCTCGGGGAGCTTCCACCAGACGAGCCCCGCCAGCAGCGCCCCGACGGCCGTGAGCACGACGAACACGCCCCGCCAGTCCGTCACTTGCAGGACCTGTCCGCCGATGAGCGGCGCCACGATGGGGGCGACCCCGGAGATCAGCATGAGGGTGGAGAAGAAGCGGGCCATCGCCAGGCCGTCGTAGAGATCGCGTACGACCGCCCGCGCGATCACGATCGCCGCCGCACCCGCGAGGCCCTGCGCCAGCCGGAAGGCGATCAGGGCCTGGACGGTGGGCGCGAGCGCGCAGAGCGCCGTGGCCAGCACATACACCGCCAGGCCTGCCAGCAGCGGACGCCTGCGGCCCCATCGGTCGCTCATCGGGCCGACCACCAGCTGCCCGAACGCCATGCCGGCCAGGCAGGCGGTGAGCGTGAGCTGGACGGTCGCGGCGGGGGCGTGCAGGGACCCGGTGACCTCGGGGAGCGCCGGGAGGTACATGTCCATCGCCAGCGGGGGCGTGGCCGTCAGTCCGCCGAGGATGAAGGTGACGAGGAAGCCGGTGCGGCGGAGGGAGCGGGTGGGCGGTTGTTTCGCCGGGGCCGTCGTTTTCTCGGAGGTCGATCTCTCCGCGTGCGATACGTCCGGTATCGGCCCCCCAGGGTCACCCATGCGCCCCTCCCTCTCCTCGTGATCCGCCCTCTATGCTCTCAGCTCGTACAGAGTGCCGATGGTCACACGATCGAGGGGCGGGGCCGCGATGGCCGAGCAGAGCGTGCGGTGGGGGATCCTGGCGACCGGCGGGATCGCGGCCGCGTTCACGGCCGATCTGGTCGACATGCCCGACGCCGACGTGGTCGCGGTGGCCTCGCGGAGCCAGGCCACCGCGGACGCGTTCGCCGAGCGTTTCGGGATTCCGCGGGCGTACGGCGACTGGAACGCGCTCGCCGAGGACGGCGACATCGATGTCGTGTACGTAGCCACCCCGCACTCGGCACACCGCACGGCCGCGGGGCTGTGTCTGGAGGCCGGGCGGAACGTGCTGTGCGAGAAGGCGTTCACGATCAACGCGCGGGAGGCCGAGGAGCTGGTCGCCCTGGCCGGTGCGCGGGGCAGCTTCCTGATGGAAGCCATGTGGATGTACTGCAACCCGCTGATCCGGCGGCTCAAGGCGCTCGTGGACGACGGCGCGATCGGCGAAGTGCGCCATGTCCAGGCCGACTTCGGGCTGGCCGGCCCCTTCCCGCCGGCGCACCGCCTGCGCGACCCGGCCCAGGGCGGCGGCGCGCTGCTGGACCTCGGTGTGTACCCGGTCTCCTTCGCCCAGCTGCTGCTCGGGGAGCCGTCGGACGTCACGGCGCGCGCGGCGCTGTCCGCGGAGGGCGTCGACCTCCAGACGGGAGCCCTGCTGTCCTGGGAGAGCGGCGCGCTCGCCTCGCTGCACTGCTCGATCGTCGGCGGTACGGCCACCTCGGCGTCCGTGACCGGCTCGGGCGGCCGTATCGACGTACCGAACGGCTTCTTCTTCCCGGACCGTTTCGTGCTGCACCGCGACGGCCGTGACCCCGAGGAGTTCACGGCCGACCCGGCGGACGGGCCACGGGGCAGCCTGCGGCACGAGGCCGCCGAGGTGATGCGGGCCGTGCGCGCCGGGGAGACCGAGTCCCCGCTGGTGCCGCTCGACGGCACGCTGGCCGTGATGCGGACGCTCGACGCGATCCGGGACCGCGTCGGCGTCCGCTACCCGGGCGAGGCCCCCGAAGAGGACCGCGCGCCCGCGCTCACACCGGCGTGAGCCCCGGCTCCCCCACCTCCGTGACGAAGGACGCGGCCGTCGCGATCGGCGCCCCGGGCGTGGTCACGTACGGCACGGTCTTGAAGTCGGCCCGTGCCCGCTCTTCTCCCAGCGCGACGGTCACGTATCCGCGCCGCCCGTTGTAGAACTTCATGTGCGGGTTGGCCTGCATGTACGTGTCCCAGTTGGCGGGCTTGTCGACGCCGTCCCGGCCGCTCGCGATCGACGTGGCCACGATCTCCGTGCCGAGCGTGTCGGAGTCGGGGTCGTCGAAGTCGTCCTTGATGTCGAAGCCGTAGCCGACGTGGACGTCACCGGTGAGCACCATCAGGTTCTCGATCCCGGCGGCCTTGGCCCCGTCCAGCACCCGGCGCCGGGAGGCGCGGTAGCCGTCCCAGGCGTCCATCGACACCCTCGACGGCGAGGTGAGGTCGAAGTTGCGCTGGGCGAAGGTGACCTGCTGCGGTACGACGTTCCACAGCGCGCTCGACGAGCGCCATCCGTCGAGCAGCCACCGCTCCTGTGTCGCGCCGGTCATCGTGCGCGCCGGGTCGTCGACGTCCGGGCCGGGGATCTGGGAGCCGTCGCCGTACGCCTGGTTGGAGCGGTACTGCCGGGTGTCCAGCACGTCGAACTGGGCGAGCCGGCCCCATTGCAGGCGCCGGTAGAGCCGCATGTCGGGGCCGGTGGGCTGCTGGGGGCTGCGCAGCGGCTGGTTCTCCCAGTAGGCGCGATAGGCGGAGGCGCGGCGCAGCAGGAACTCCTCCGGCGGGACGCTGTTCTCCGGGATGTCGCCGGCGTAGTTGTTCTCGGTCTCGTGGTCGTCCCAGGTGACGACGAAGGGGTGCGCGGCGTGCGCGGCCCTGAGGTCGGGGTCGGTCTTGAAGAGGGCGTAGCGCAGGCGGTAGTCCTCCAGGGTCATCGTCTCGCGGTTGAAGAGCGCGGGGAGCGTGCGGTCGGTGTAGTTGCGGTACCCGCCGACGGAGTTGACCGCGTACTCGTACAGGTAGTCGCCCAGGTGGAAGACGACGTCCACGTCGTCCTGGGCGAGATGGCGGTACGGCGTGAAGTAGCCGTCGGCGTACGCCTGGCAGGAGACGGCGGCGAGGGTGAGGGAGCCCACCTCGCTGGTGGCGAGGGGCGCGGTGCGGGTGCGGCCCGTCTCGCTGATCCAGGTGCCGGTGCGGAAGCGGTAGTAGTAGACGCGGTCCGCGTCGAGCTGGTCGACCTCGACGTGGACCGTGTGGTGGAACTCGGGGTGCGCGGTGGCGGTGCCGCGTCTGGCGACGCGGCTGAACTGCTCGTCGTGCGCCAGCTCCCAGTCGACGGTGACGCGTTCGGCGGGCAGTCCGCCGTCCGGCTGATACGGGACGGGCGCGAGCCGGGTCCACAGGACGACGGAGCCGGGCAGTGGGTCGCCGGAGGCGACGCCGAGGGTGAAGGGGTTGGCGGTGATCTTGCGGGCGTCGAGCCGGGCGGCGCTCGCCGCGCCCGCGGCCGGCAGGTTCACGGCGAAGGCGAGCGCCGCTGCCGCGCCGGTGAGGGTCAGGAAACGGCGGCGCCCGATGTGCCGGGCTGCGGCGCGCAGTTCGGGGGCGTGCTGGGGCAGGTCTGTTGCGATGGTCATCCGGTCCTCCCCTGACTGATGGATGCACGAGGCATTGGAGTGGCCGGGGACGACACTCGCTTGGCGCGTACACAACACCCGGATGGCAGACAGATGAGTTCCGAATGGCGGACCCTCCCGTACGCTGCGGGCCCATGAACGAGAGGCAAACGGACGCGAGGATCACGGGCCCGAGGATCGCCGTGGTGACCGGCGCGGGCTCCGGCATCGGACGCGCGGTCGCGGTGGAACTGCTGCGCGCGGGCTGGTCGGTGGCGCTGGCCGGGCGGCGCGTCGAGACGCTGGAGGAGACGGCGGGGCTGGTGCCCGACAGCGCATCGCTCACCGTACGGACGGACGTGTCACGGCAGGAGGACGTGGCCGCGCTGTTCGCCGCCACCGTGGAGCGGTTCGGGCGGGTGGACCTGCTGTTCAACAACGCGGGCACGTTCGGTCCCGGCGGGGTGCCGGTCGAGGAGCTGTCGTACGACGCCTGGCGGCACGTGGTGGACACCAACCTCAACGGGGCGTTCCTGTGCGCGCAGGCGGCGTACCGGCAGATGAAGGAGCAGGACCCGCGGGGCGGCCGCATCATCAACAACGGCTCGATCTCCGCGCACACACCCCGTCCGCACTCGGTGGCCTACACGGCGACCAAGCACGCGCTGACCGGCCTGACCAAGTCGCTGTCGCTGGACGGGCGGCCGTACGACATCGCCGTCGGCCAGATCGACATCGGCAACGCGGCGACCGACATGACCGTGCGAATGGAGGCGGGCGCTCTCCAGGCCAACGGTTCCGTGGTACCCGAGCCGGTGATGGACGTGGCCGACGTGGCGCGGACCGTGCGGCACATGGCGGAGCTGCCCTTGGAGGCGAACGTGCAGTTCGCGACGGTGCTGGCGACGGCGATGCCGTACGTGGGGCGCGGCTGAAATTCCTGAGCCCCGCTCACCACCTCCACAACTTGCACAACCGGAATATGAAGTTCCGCTGCATCGCGGCCGGTGAGCGGCATATGCTCAACGCGCCCTGCACCAGAGCTTCACATATGGAGCACAAGGCTTCCGCAGGCCACTCCGAGGGGGGAGGCGGCAGCCGTTCCACGATCACCGGGTGGGGGTGGACTTCGCGTGGGACCGCGAGGTGCGCACCGGTGCGTGGAACGGCTGCCGCGTAAGTCGTAGGCGGCGCGTGGCGATACTCAGCGACCGAGGATCCGATCCACCTCGCCCATCTGCTCGCCGGTGAGCGGCCCCTTCGCCAGCGCACCCGCGTTCTGCTCGGCCTGGGCGACGGAACGGAACCCCGGGATCGGCACGGTGCGCGGGCTGCGGGCCCACAGCCAGGCGAGGGCGCCCTGACCGAGCGTACGGCCGTCGCTGGTGAGGACGTCCTTCAGCGCGTCGACGCGGGCCACCCACTCCGGGTCGGCGCCGGACCCGTCCGCGAACCCCTGCAGCCACTGCGGCGGCCGGTTGCGGATGTCCCCGGCCTCCAGCGCCTCACCGCTCCGGCGCTTGCCGGTCAGCAGCCCCATCGCCAGCGGGCTGCGGTTGATACTGGCCAGCTCCAGCCCCTCGCACAGCGCGAACATCTCCGGCGCGTCCTGGAGCACATTGGCCATGTGCTGTACGGCCGCACAGTGCTCCCCTCGCGCGAAGACGGCGGCGCGGGCCGGGTCGTCGGTGCTCCACGCGTAGGCGCGGACGAGCCCCTCGCGCACGAACTCCCCGCAGACGTCGCGGAGTTCGGCCGCGCGCTCCGGGTCGGCGTCGGAGAGGTGCAGTTGGTAGAGGTCGATGTAGTCGGTGTCCAGCCGCTTGAGCGAGGCGGTCAGCGCGCGGCGGGCGTACTCCACCGAGTCATCGGCACCGGTGAGGGTGCGGGTCTCCTCGTCGAAGACGTTGCCCCACTTGGTCGCGACGACGACCTCGGCGCGACGCTTGCCCAGGGCGCGGCCGAGGACCCGCTCACTGTGGCCGGCGCCGTAGGTGTCCGCGGTGTCGAAGAAGGTGACGCCCAGGTCGAGGGCGCGGCGGACGGCCCGTACCGACTCCTCGTCGTCCACCTTGCCCCACCCCAGGGGCTGCCCGTCGCCGGACTGCCACTCACCGCCGATGGCCCAGCAGCCGAAGCCGAGAGCGCTTACCTCGATGCCGGTCCGTCCCAAAGTCCTCTTGGTCTCCATGGGGTGGGACGGTAGGGGTTGGAGCGCACACGAAGGCAAGCCCCTGAGGGGCGGCTTGCCCGCGACGGCTTCCTGTTGACCGGCTACGCCTGCCCGGTCTCGAACCGCGAGATCCTGCCGTCGTCCTCGATCTCGAAGTGCCACCGGGTGCGCATCTCGCCCCAGGTGTCATTGCGGTAGGAGGCGATGAGGTCGCGGCCGCGGTTCGACTCGTTGTCGACCTCCATATGACCGTGGGAGGTGAAGATCTCCCGGTCGATCCAGTCGGCGAGGTCGCGGTCGGTGCCGTCGTCCGCCATGGTCGCGCCGGGCGCGAGGATGCTCAGGAAGCCCTCGCGGTCATGGGCGTTGACGGCGGTGACGAAGGCGCGGACGGCCGGGTCGCTGAGTTTGGACGTCTGAATCGTCATACGGGTCAGCCTCACACCGCCCCCGCCGACCCGCCACCCGAACGGCGGCGAGGGCGGGCCGGGTGGGTGCCGTGGGTGCGACGGTGGATACGCGGGAGGGGATCCGTTCCTGCTGACTGTTCCGGGAGTCGCTTTGGGTGCTGTGCGTGCTTTCGATCGACGTGATCTGGGTCTGCTGTTGCTCCGGCTGGGTGCCGGCGGGGTGCTGGCCGCGCACGGCACCCAGAAGCTGTTCGGCTGGTTCGGCGGGCACGGCATCCATGGGACCGGCCAGTTCATGGAGTCGGTCGGCTACCGGCCGGGCAAGGCGAGCGCGACGGCGGCGGGCCTCGCGGAGACCGGTGGCGGCACGCTGCTGGCGCTGGGGCTGGCGACGCCCGCGGCGGGCGCGGCGGCGGCCGGGGCGATGGCGGGGGCGTCCGCGGTGCACGCCCCGAACGGCTTCTTCAACCAGGGCGGCGGCTACGAGTACGCGGCCACCCTCGCCCTCGCCGCGACCGGTCTCGCGATCGCGGGCCCGGGCCGGCTCTCCCTCGACCACGCTCTCGGCCATGTCGTCGACCGCGGCTGGATGGTCCCCACGGCACTCGCGGCGACGGCCACGGTGACGGCGCTGGTGGTGGGGGCGCGGAACCGGAGGCTGGACAGGCCGGAGAAGGGGGAGGGCGCGGCCGGGATCGAGGGGCAGGAGGCCCTGTTCGAGGAGTAGAGGTCTCTTCCCCTCCGCGAGGGCGGACGGCGCTGTGCCAAGCTGCCCGCATGACTGATCAGGCCACCCCTCCCGCGACCTCGACCGACCTCTGGGCAGCCATCGACGACCTGTGGACCTGGCTCGACACGGACCAGCCGATCGGCGGCAGGGAGGGCATGCTGCTGCGCATGCTGAAGCTGTCGGAGGAGGTCGGCGAGGTCGCCGAGGCGGTGATCGGCGCGACCGGTCAGAACCCGCGCAAGGGGGTCACCCACACGTGGGAGGACGTGCAGGGCGAGCTGTGCGATGTCGTCATCACCGCACTGGTCGCCCTGCGGACGCTGACGCCCGACACTCAGGAGGTCTTCCATCGGCATCTGGAGCGGGTGACGGAGCGTTCGCTGGGTCCGGCGTCCTGACCGTCAGCCGCAGTACCGTCCCCTCCCCGTTCGCCGACAACAGCAACGAACCGTCCGTCCCCACCGCCAACCCCGCGAACCGACGCGCCATCCCCGGCATCCCGTTGGCGAAGAGAGCCGGTTCCGCCCGCGGAACCACCCCCGGCGGCGGCCCGACCGGCAGGTCCTCCGCGTCGGTGCGCGTCTCCCCCGTCGTCAGGGACACGGCCCGGAGTCTGCGCGGCCCGGTCTCCACCGTGAACAGCTCGTCGCCGAGGACCGCGAGGCCCTGGGGCGCGTCGAGCCCGTCCATGACGACCGTCGCCGCCCCGTCCGCCTCGACCCTCAAGAGGACGCCGGCCCCCTCGTCGCTGACGTAACAACGCCCCTCCGCGTCGAAGGCCACGTCCACGGGCCGGTCGAGCCCGTCCGCGAGGACGCTGACGGCGTCGTTCTCGTCGACGGCCACCACCCGCCCCGCGTCCGACTCGGCGACGACGAGCGAGCCGTCCGGCGCGACCGTGATGCCGAGGGGGCGCCGCAGTCCGCCGGCCCGGTCCCGCGTGGTCCCGGACTCAGGGTCGTACGTCTGGACCTGCCCGAACTGCGAGGTGATGTGGAGGAGTTCGCCGGCGGCCACGATGCCGTGCGAGAAGTGCAGCAGGGAGTGGGTGGTGACGCCGCCCTCCGGCGAGGGGTCGGGGCGCGCGAGACGGTAGTGGTCGGCGGCGTACACCTGGCCGCCGAGGTCGATGGTCACGCCGTACGGTCCGTCGAGTCCGCGCGGCACGATCTCGCGGGTGCGCCCGTCGGGGTGCATCTCGGTGACGCCGCCGCTGGAGTAGCTGGAGACGAACATGCGGTTCTCGGCGTCGAAGGCCGCGTTGTCCAGCCCGACGACCCCGCTGGTGACCAGGGTCCGCGAACCGCTGCAGTGCAGGTCGATTCGGGTGACGATGCCCTCGGGGCCGCGGGAGAGCACATGCAGCACCCCGCCCTGGTCGAACCGCACGGCGACCGGCTGATGGACGTCGTCCGCGACCACCTCGGGCGCGCCCCCGTCCGGCGGGATCCGCCAGACCTGGCCGGTGAGCAGGGGGTTCGCGCCGCTCATCATGTGCGGGTAGTACAGGTGGCCGTCCGGCCCGAGCTGCATCGCGTTGCCGAGGGCGAGCCCCTGGGTGAGGACCACGGGGTCGCCGCCGTCGGGGAAGAGCTCCATCAGCCGGCCGTCCGGCTTCATCTCGTTCACGAACAGCCGGTCGCCCACGCAGGTGATGCCGTTGGGGTTGTCGACATCGCCGGAGACGAGCGTGTACGTCCCCTGCGGGCTGCGCCGCCACACCCGGCCCGGCACCAGGTCGGCGATGTACATCGAGCCGTCCGCGCCGAAGGCGAGGTCGTCCGGCGACTGCACGGGACTGTCCATCGGTACGACGACCTCGACGTCCCCGGTGGCCGGGTCGACGGCGCTGATCTGACCGGCGAGGAACTGGGCGACGTACAGCCGCCCGTCCGGCCCGAAGGCGACGCCGTTGGAGCCCCACAGCCGGCTGGGCGGGTTGAGTCGCTCGACGGCCCAACGGGCGCTGGTGGCGTGCCGCTTGCCGGTCGCGTCGTACCTGCTCGGTTCTGTGCTCGTCACGCCCGTCACGCCTCTCACCCCTCGCTCTCGGTCAGAACCTCACGCATGCCGCCCTCCGCACGCCAGCGCCGCAGCAGCTCGTGGAAGGCGACCGGTCCGTCGCCGTACGACTCGCTGCGCTCCCTCGGGCTGCCCTCGTTGTTGTAGTACCCGGGCGTGCACTCGGCCTGGAACTTGTAGAGGTCGGGCGCCTTCTGACGGACCGTCGCCACCCAGGCGTCCTGCGCCTCGGCGGTCGGCTCGACGTACCGGGCCTCGCGCTTGCGGGCCTCCGCGACGACCTCCGCGACATGCGTGGCCTGTTCGTCGAGGATGTGGACGTAGTTGACGGCGGAGGCGTTCTGCATCGGGCCGAGCTGGAAGAAGTTGGGGAAGCCGCGGGTGGTGAAGCCGTGCAGCGTCTTGAGGCCCTCGGTCATCCAGGTCTCCAGCAGACCGGCGCCGCCCCGCCCGTACACGGGGAGCTTGCCGGACAGGACGCCCGACCTGCCGACGTCGAAGCCGGTGGCGAAGATGACGCAGTCGACCTCGTATTCCGTCCCGCCCACCACGACGGCGTTCTCGGTGATCCGCTCGACGCCGTGCGTGTCGGCGGTGTCGACGAGGGTGACGTTGGGCCGGTTGAAGGTCTGGAGGTACTGGTCGCTGAACGTGGGCCGCTTGCACATGTAGCGGTACCAGGGCTTGAGCTTCTCGGCGGTCTCCGGGTCCTCGACGACCGTTTCGACACGGGAGCGCAGCTCGTTCATCTTCTGGAAGTCGGCGATCTCGTAGGCGAGTTCGCGCTCCTCGGCCGGGACGTCCGCGTAGGCGTTGGTCGGGATGAGCTTCTCCTGGAGCCGGGCGCTGGACGTCCAGGCGTCGTTCACCAGATCCTCCTCGTCCGCCCGGACGCCGGTGACGATCTTCAGGAAGTTCTCCATACGGCGCCGCTGCCAGCCCGGCTCCAGCGACTCGGCCCACTGCGGATCGGTCGGCCGGTTGCCGCGCACGTCGACGGAGGACGGGGTGCGCTGGAAGACGTACACCTGCGCTGCGTCGGCCCCGAGGTGCGGTACGACCTGGATGGCGGTGGCGCCGGTGCCGATCAGGGCGACACGCTTGTCGGCGAGGCCGGTGAGGCCGCCGGTCGCGTCGCCGCCGGTGTAGTCGTAGTCCCAGCGGCTGGTGTGGAAGGTGTGCCCGCGGAAGGTCTCGATGCCGGGGATGCCGGGGAGTTTGGCCTGGCTGAGGGTGCCGCTGGAGACGACGACGTAGCGGGCGCGGATGCGGTCGCCGCGGTCGGTGGCGACCTCCCACTCCGACTGCTCGTCGTCCCAGCGCAGTTCGGTGACCTGGGTCTGGAAGCAGGCCTGGTCGTAGAGGCCGAAGTGGCGGGCGATGGCCCGCGCGTGCTCGTGGATCTCCTCGCCGGGGGCGTACTTCCACTTCGGGACGTAGCCGAGCTCTTCGAGCAGCGGGAGGTAGATGTACGACTCGATGTCGCAGTGGATGCCCGGGTACCGGTTCCAGTACCAGGTGCCGCCGAAGTCCGCGCCCTTCTCGACGACCCGGATCTCCTGCACCCCCGCCTGCCGCAGCCGCGCCCCGGCCAGCAGCCCGCCGAACCCGCCGCCGACGACCACGGCCTCGACGCGGTCGTGCAGGGGCGCGCGGGTGAACTCCGGGTCGGCGTGGGGGTCTTCGTCGTACGCGCCGAACTCGCCAGTGGGGTGCCGGTACTGTGCGCCGCCGTCGGGGCGGATGCGGCGGTCGCGCTCGGCGCGGTATTTGGCGCGCAGGGCTTCGGGGTCGAAGTCCAGGTCCAGGTCCAGGTCCTGGTTCAGGGGCTGCGGCTCGGGCACGGGCGTGCTCTCCTCGGTCGTGGGGCCGGCCGTGGGGAGGGCCGGGACAGGGGAAGTCGAGACCAGTGAAGCGAAGTGGGCTGACAGCTCCCAGACATATCCCGGACACGCGATCGGTGTGAGCCAGGACACACGTCCCTTACGGTTGTGCGGAACTGCCCAGCCAGTAGCCGAAGCCCCTGCGCGTGTGGATCAGCGCCGCTTGCTCCCCGTTCACCTTGCGACGCAGCCGGGAGACAAGCCGCTCGACGGCGCCGTCGGTCGGCGGGTCGTCCCAGACGTGCCGCCCGATCTGCTCCTTGGAGAGCACGCGTTCGGCGTTGACCAGCAGGCAGCGCAGCAGGCGGTATTCGGCGGGCGTGAGCTCGATGGTGCGCTCGCCGCGGCGGGCCCGGCGGGTGGCGTCGTCCAGTACGAGGTCGCCGTAGCGCAGCGCGCCGTCCCACGCGGCCACCGGCTCACCGCTCCGTACCAACTGCCGTGCCCGGGCCAGGACATCGGCGACCTTGACCGGACGGGCCACCGCGCCGCCTCCGGACGGGCTGCCGCCGGGAAGACTGCCGAGGAACTCGCCGGCTCCGGTGAGCAACAGGACGGCCGGGCGGTCGGCGGCGAGAAGCCGGCGGCTGTGCTTGAGCGTTTCGGTGTCCGCCAACGTCACATCGAGGATGACCAGATCGAACCGGCGCTCGGTGAGCAGGTCGTCGGCCTCGGTCGCGCGGTCCACCGTGGCGGTCCGGTAGCCGGCGAGCTCCAGCATCGCGGAGAGCGGCTCGGACGTACGGGGATCGCCGACGACGAGCAGAACATCCGGCACCGCGTCGGGAGACGGCGGCTTCGGCATACGGCCACCTTACCTGCGGGTTGCCTGAGGCAAGTAACCGCAGATGAGGTCCCTCACCGCCTCATGTCCAGGGCGTGGCGACGAGCCGGATCCGCGCGTCGCCGCCGAGGAGCGGTGCGGCGGTGGCGGGCAGTGCGATGTGGGCGACCCAGCGGCCGGGGGCGGGGTCCTCGTCGACGCGGGGCGTTCCGGCGACGCGGTGGTCGCGGATGGCGCCCTCGATCTCCGAGTTCCAGGTGGCCCAGATGCCGGGGCCGGCCTGCGGTGTGCCGACGTCGATGACGAGGGTGTCGGCGAAGTCGGCGGTCTGCTCCAGGTGGTCGCCGAGGCTGAGGATGCCGCGCCGCTCGCGCAGCGAGATGAGCCGCAGTTCGAGGATGAACCGCATGGGTTCGTCGGTCGCCTGTCGCAGACCGCTGTTGAGAAAGGTGGTGGCCAGCGTGACCGGCGCCCCCTGCTGCCCTTCGGCGGGCGGGTCGAGCTGGATCGGACACCAGTGGGCGGCGAGTCGCTCGTGCATCACCACGGGCAGCCCGCGCACCGACAGCCGCACATCGCCCTGCCACACGAGGTCGTCGTCGCCGGGCAGCCGGTAGTCGACCAGCGAGGCCTCGATCCGGGTGTCCCCGAAGAGGAACCGCCGCAGGTTCTGGTAGCCCTCCTCGGAGTTGACCATGCCGTAGCGCCCGCTGTGACTGCGGTGCACGAAGGCGCGCTGCGCCCCCGGCACATACGCCCGCTCGATCTGCACGAGCCCGTCGCTGTGCGGTCCGACGGCCGCCGCGGACAGACCGAGGGCGACGTCGTAGTCGGCCGGGTCGGTGCCGACCAGGCAGAAGACCCGTTCGACGGGCAGCGTCCCCGGCCCCTGGGGCATCTCCCGGGCGTCCCAGCCCCGGGGCGGGCCGTCCGGGTCCAGCTCGGCCTGCGGAGTGAGGTACTCGTACATCCGCCGGGGTCCGAAGATGTCCGCGCCCTGGATGCCGAGCTTGTCCCGGACCCGCTCGAACAGCCCGCCCCCGAGGTCGAAGGTGATACCGCCGTGCGGGGTGCCGTAGGTGAACAGCTTCGCGACACAGTCCGCGCCGCGCCCCCGGTCCGGCAGGACCTTCTGCAGCAGACACCGGCAGATCAGGCCGCCCATGGAGTGAGCCACCAGGTTCACGGCGGGCGCGCCGGTCTTCTCGCGGAGCCGGTCGACGAGGTCGAGCAGGTCGGCGGCGGCGTTCTCCAGCCGGTACTCCTGGGCGCTGCCGCCCCAGGTGGTCGCCGAGCGGTCGTAGAAGCGGTGGATCCAGACGGTGTTGGCGGGAATCTCCGTGTGCTCGGCGAGATAGGCCGCCTGGTCCCCCTTCACGAGCAGTTCGTAGCCCTCCTCGCGCAGCAGGCGCAGCAGCGGGCTCTCGAACTGGTGGAAGTAGGGCTGGTTGCGGGCGCCGACGCGGATGTGGGTGGAGCCCTCGTTGAAGCCGTAGAAGGGGTCGTCGACGGCCTTGTCGATACCGCGGGTGCCGCCGGCGAAGCCGCGGACGTAGACGAGGGGGAGTCTGGGGTTGTTGTCCACGCCGTGCCTCCAGCGCTCCGGGGTGGTCTCTCCTGCATACCTCCTGAATAGAGGAAGCCCGGAGGTCCGGCCTCCAGGAAGGGTCCGGAACGGTGACGCGCGGGGGTGGACGGCCCGGGCGGGCCCGGGCCGTCGCCGTCACCCGTGGGGAGCAGTCACCTCGCCGTACGGGCCGCGGTCGTGTCGTACTGGACTTCCGCGAGGGAAGTCACGGAGGCCCGGATGTCCACGGGGCAGAGGAACAATCTCGCGTCCTGGCGAGAACTGCCGCTGACCGTGATCTCCCGACTCCGAACCCAGCTGGCGAAAGAGGAGTGCCGTGTCGCGGGGGACGACGGCGATCGGCGCAGGGTGGTGCTCGACGGGGCGAGACAGCATCTCCGGGAGGCCGAGGAGGCGTGTCTGAGCGCGACGAGGTTCCGGCCGAGGTCCGGCACTCTGGAACGCGTCTGGTCGAACGTCCGGGCCGCCGAGGCCGACCTCCTCTCCCTCGCCTCCGACGACGAGCTCCGGGCGAGAACCCCCGAGATCCGGGGCATGGTGCGACGGCACCTTTCGGAGGGCAGTCCGCAGCGGCAGGCCGTGGAGGACCTCGCCGAGAAGGTCGACTCCGGCGAGGCGCCCCTCACGGACCAGGACCGCACCACCCTGGTCCGGGCGCTCGCGTTCGCCTACGCCTCGCTGGGCGGCAAGTACCGGCGGGTGCGTGTCATGGCGGACCTGCTGTGGATCTTCACGGGAGCGGCGACCCTAGGCGTCATCGTGCTCGCGCTGTGGGGGTACTTCGACAAGGCGTCCGTGGACCTGTGCTTCCGCCCCCAGCCGCCCGGCAATCGTGTGGTGTGCCCCACCGGCGAGCACCGGGTCCCGTACCTGGGCCCACCCCCGGCGCTCAAGACCGCCGCCCCCACGGACGTCATCACCAGCGACTACTCGGACCGCCTCGACGTTCTGACCGTCGAGTGCGCGGGCCTCATCGGCGCGGCCCTGACCGTGGTCACCGCGGTCCGCCGCCTCCACGAGAGCAACGCGCATCCCTATCAGTTCCGCCTCCCGCTCGCCGCGGCGGTACTGAAGTTCCCGATGGGCGCGCTGTCCGCGCTGGCCGGAATCGTGCTCATCAAGGCGGCCTTCGTCCCGGGTCTGAGCAACCTCGACAGTTCCGCACAGATCCTCGGCTGGGCGGTGCTGTTCGGGGCGGCGCAGCATCTGGTGACGCACCTCGTGGACCAGCGGGCGGAGGAGACGTTGAGCGGGGTGCGGAATTCGCCGTAGCGGCACGCGCACAAACCGCGCGACGGACCGGCCGCCCTGCCCCGTAGAGCAGACGACAGCAGTCTGCGGGGAGGGGAACAGCACGTGGCAGGGCACGGAGTCAGAACCGTCAGAGGTACGGCGGCCGCGATCGCGGCGATGGTCGCGCTGACCGCGTCACAGGCGCCGGGGGCGGCCCCGGCACGGGCCTCGGCGCCGGTACCGGGGCAGACACCCACCGAGCACGGACCGAGCGTCTCCGGCGACACCCCGTACCGCACCGAACTGCCACCCCTGCGAACCGGACAGCCCCACGGCGACAAGGCACCAGCGGAGGTCGGCGCCGCGCTTCCGGCAAGCGTGTTCGCCGCGTACCGGCGGGCGGAGGCGCGCCTCTCGCGCGAGGCGCCCGGCTGTCGGCTGCGGTGGCAGTTGCTCGCGGCGATCGGGCAGGTGGAGTCCGGGCAGGCGCGGGGCGGCCGGGTGGCGTCGGACGGTACGACCGTGACGCCGATCCTCGGGCCACGGCTGGACGGCGTGGCCTACGCGCTGATCCGGGACACCGACGGCGGCGCCCACGACGGGGACATGACGTACGACCGCGCGGTGGGGCCCATGCAGTTCATCCCGTCGACCTGGGCCCGCTGGGGCGCGGACGGCAACGGCGACGGGCGTACGGATCCGAACAACGTCTTCGACGCGGCTCTCGCCGCCGGACGCTACCTGTGCGCGGGCGGAAGGGATCTGTCCGTCCCGGCCGAGCTGGACCGGGCGATCCTCGGCTACAACCACTCGGCTGCCTATCTGCGCACGGTCCGGGCCTGGTACACGTACTTCCTCGACGGGCACCGGGTGGTGCCGGACGGCTCCGCCGGTTCGTCGGTACGCCCCGAGCCGTCGCCCTCACCGGGCAAGCCGGACGAGGCCGCACCGACCCCCACCGCCCGTCCGAGCACCACCCCGTCCCGCACTCCGCCGGCTCCCGCTTCTCCGTCCCCCGCCACGTCCCGTCCCGCCACCGCCCCCGAGGAGACCGGGATTCCACAACTCCCCCTCCCCGCCCCGGACATCGAGCTCCCCGGCGACGACCTGCTGTCCGGCGGCGCCCCGCTGACCAGTAACGGCGTGGAATCGATGCCCGCCTCCCCCTCCACAACCGCCGATACTCGGCGGTAATGTCGCCCCCCGCCGGACGGCACGAGACCGGTGGGGTGAGAGCGAAGGGGCCCTCATGGCGACGGACATGCCTGCGGACATGAGCACACAGACACCCGCGGCGCCTGCGGAGATGGACGCCGACGACGACCGTTGGCAGCTCATGTGGAGCCACCGCGAGCAGCTGCTCAAGGTGGCCCGGCGCAGGTCGGTGAGCGCGGAGGACGCCGAGGACGCGGTGCACGAGGCGATGCTGCGCGCCGCCGAGCGGCCGGACCTGGACGACGAACGGCTCGCCGCGTGGCTGACGACGGTCACGATGCGGATCTGCGTCGACCGCTACCGGCAGGTGAACCGTGAGGCACAGGTGCGCACGAGCCCTACCCTCATCGCCCCCGGGCCGGTGCCCGTCGAGGAGGCGGTCTGCGACCGGGCCGAGGCGAAGTGGCTGGCGGTGCGCAGTGGTGAGCTGCCCGCGCGGCAGGCCGAGGCGCTGCGGCTGAAGTCGGAGGACCTGGACGTCGGCCAGGTCGCCGTCCGGATGGGGCTGAGCTACCGGACCGTCGAGTCACTGCTCGCCCGGGCCCGGCGGACGCTGCGGCAGTCGCTCGCCGCGACGCTCGGGTGCGTGCTGTTCCTGATCGGGTGGGGGCGGCCGAGGCCGGCCGGCAAGGGCCCGGCCTTGGCGGTGGCCTCGACTGCGGCGACCCTGGCGGTTGCGGGGTTCGTGCTGCCGTACGCCCTCGACGGCAGTGGCGGCGGGGGCGGTACGGCGCCTCGGCCCGCCGTCGCCTCGCCGGGTCCGGAGGCGGTGCGGCCGGACGGTGGTGGCGAAGGACGTACACCTCAGGGGAACAAGCCCACAGTCACGTCGGCCGAACGGAGAGCAGCCGAGTCCCCGGCGGGCGAATCGTCCCTGCCGCTCACCGTGCCGTCGCTGCCGGACGTCCCGGAGGTCTCCGTGTCCCCGCTGCCGGTGTTGTCCGCGCCGGAGGTCCCCCAGGTGCCCGACGTCCCGGAGCTGCCCGAGCTCCCCGGCCTGCCGGTCACGTCCTCCGCCGTTCCGACGGACACGGCACCCCCGGCGATCCCGGACGCCTCCACCGCCGTACCGTCCGCCTCGCTCCCCGCGCCCATGGCGACCCCACTGCCGTAGCAGGCTCCGGACATACAACCGCCGGACATACGGCCGTAAATCATCACGAAACCATCGACCGGAAACCCGCCCGGAAAAAATCCGCAACGCGAGCGACGGACGCCCCGCCCCTCCCCGTAGAGCAGATGTCAGAGCTGCTCCGCGGGCTGAAGGGTGGACCGGATGGGTGTCGAGATCTGTGTGGAAGGGCTGACCAAGTCCTTCGGTCACCAGGTCATCTGGCAGGACGTCTCGCTGACGCTGCCCGCCGGGGAGGTCTCGGTCATGCTCGGCCCCTCGGGCACGGGCAAGTCGGTGTTCCTCAAGACGCTCGTCGGACTGCTGAAGCCGGAGCGGGGGTCGGTGAAGGTCGCCGGCCGGGACATCACCAAGCTCCGGGAGCACGACCTCTACGAGGTGCGGAAGCTCTTCGGCGTGCTGTTCCAGGACGGTGCGCTGTTCGGCTCGATGAACCTGTACGACAACATCGCCTTCCCGCTGCGCGAGCACACCCGTAAGTCCGAGAGCGAGATCCGGCGCATCGTGCTGGAGAAGATGGACATGGTCGGGCTGATCGGCGCCGAGGGGAAGCTGCCCGGCGAGATCTCCGGCGGGATGCGGAAGCGGGCGGGACTGGCCCGGGCCCTGGTGCTCGACCCCGAGATCATCCTCTTCGACGAACCCGACTCGGGCCTCGACCCGGTCCGCGTCGCCTACCTCAACCAGCTCATCGTCGACCTGAACGCCCAGATCGACGCGACCTTCCTGATCGTCACGCACGACATCGCCTCGGCCCGCCAGGTCCCGGACAACATCGGGCTGCTGTTCCGCCGCGAACTGGTGATGTTCGGGCCCCGCGAGGAGCTGCTGACGAGTGACGAGCCGGTCGTACGGCAGTTCCTGAACGGCCGGATGCAGGGACCGATCGGCATGGCGGAGGAGAAGGACGCGGCCCAGGTCGAGCAGGAGCTGGCCGCCCTCGGCGACGCCGACAAGGGCACACGGTCTCCCGGCAGCCAGGCTCTTCCTCCCCGCCTGCTGCCGGGGCCGGGCATCCCGCGGCCACCACGCTGGGAGGCGATCGCCCGGCGCGAGGCCGCGCTGCGCCAGAAGGCGGGGGCGAGCGCATGAGTCCGTCACCGGTCGGAGCGCTGCGGCACTCGGGGAGCCTGTTCGCGATGGCGCTGGACGTCGTCCGGACGATCCCCCGACGGCCGTTCCAGGCAAGGGAGTTCATTCAGCAGGCGTGGTTCGTCGCGAGTGTCACCATCCTGCCGACGGCCCTTGTCTCCATCCCCTTCGGAGCGGTCATCGCCCTCCAGATCGGCAGCCTGACACGGCAGTTGGGCGCCCAGTCCTTCTCGGGCGCCGCCTCCGTGCTGGCCGTGCTGCGCGAGGCCTCGCCGATCGTCACCGCGCTGCTGATCGCGGGCGCCGGCGGCACCGCGATCTGCGCGGACCTGGGCGCCCGGAAGATACGGGACGAGATCGACGCGATGCAGGTGCTGGGCATCGACCCCATCCACCGCCTCGTCGTCCCGCGCGTGCTGGCGTCGATGCTGGTGGCGGTGCTGCTCAACGGCCTGGTGTCGGTGGTCGGCGTGGCGGGCGGCTATTTCTTCAACGTCGTCCTGCAGAACGGCACTCCGGGCGCCTACCTCGCCTCCTTCACCACCCTCGCCCAGCTCTCCGACCTGTGGGCGGCCGAGATCAAGGCGCTCGTCTTCGGCGCGATCGCGGCGATCGTCGCCTCGTACAAAGGGCTCACCGCGAAGGGCGGCCCGAAGGGCGTGGGCGACGCGGTGAACCAGTCGGTGGTGATCACCTTCATGTTGCTGTTCGTGACGAACTTCGTGATGACCGCGGTGTACTTCCAGGTCGTCCCGCAGAGGGGTTAGCCGATGAGACTGCTCGACCGCCCCCTGCGCTCCCTCGAAGCGCTGGGCACCCAACTCTCCTTCTACGGCCGCTCGTTGGCATGGACCGGCCGCACCCTGCGCCGCTACAAGAAGGAGATCCTGCGGCTGCTCGCCGAGGTGAGCTTCGGGCGCGGAGCCCTGGCCGTCGTCGGCGGCACGGTCGGCGTGATCGCCTTCCTGTCCTTCTTCACCGGCACGGAGGTGGGCCTCCAGGGCTACGCGGCCCTCAACCAGCTCGGCACCTCCAACTTCGTCGCCTTCCTCTCGGCGTACTTCAACACCCGGGAGATCGCCCCGCTGGTGGCCGGGCTCGCGCTGTCGGCGACCGTCGGCGCCGGGTTCACGGCCCAGCTGGGCGCGATGCGGATCAGCGAGGAGACCGACGCGCTCGAAGTGATGGGCGTGCCCTCGCTGCCGTTCCTGGTGACGACGAGGATGATCGCCGGGTTCGTCGCGGTCATCCCGCTGTACGTGATCGGCCTGCTGTCCTCGTACCTGGCCGCCCGCACCATCACCACCGGCTACTACGGGCAGTCGGCCGGCACCTACGACCACTACTTCCAGCAGTACCTGCCCCCGGTGGACGTGCTGTGGTCCTTCGGGAAAGTGCTCGTCTTCGCCGTCCTGATCATCCTCGTCCACTGCTTCTACGGCTACTACGCGAGCGGCGGCCCGGCGGGGGTCGGCGTGGCCGTGGGCCGTGCGGTGCGGACGTCGATCGTGGCGATCAACGTCCTGGACTTCTTCCTGTCGCTCGCGATCTGGGGCGCCAACACGACCGTACGGATCGCGGGGTGAGCCGCCGGATGAGGGCGCGTATGAGAGTGCTGAGACTACGGCTGTACGGCATCGTCTTCCTCGCCGTGCTCGCCCTGCTGCTGTCCCTGTCGGTCGCCGTCTACCGGCAGGCGTTCACGCCGGTCGTGCGGATCACGCTGGAGGCCGACAGCCTCGGCAACCAGCTCGACCCGCGCGCCGACGTGAAGCTGCGCGGGCTGCTGGTCGGCGAGGTGCGCGAGGTGCACGCCGACGGGACGAAGGCGCGGCTGGACATCGCGCTCAAGCCGGAGCACGTCGCGTACATCCCGTCCGACGTGCACGCGCGGCTGCTGCCCAAGACGCTGTTCGGCGAGAAGTACGTCGACCTGGTGCCGCCCGCCGGCGCCGGCTCCTCGTCGGCCCGCCCGATCCGCGCCGGTGACGTCATCACCCAGGACCGCACCCGCGTCGGCATCGAGGTACAGCAGCTGATGAACGACCTGCTGCCCCTGCTGCGCACCGTCCAGCCCGGCAAGCTCAACGCCACGCTCTCCGCCATCGCCACCGCCCTCGACGGCCGCGGCGACCGCATCGGCGACAACCTCACACGCCTGGAGGCCTACCTGAGCCGCCTCAACCCCCATCTGCCGTCCCTCACCGAGAACATCGCCCGCTTCGCCGAGGTGGCCGAGACGTACGGCGACGCGGCACCCGACCTGATGGAGATCCTGCGCAACACCGTCACCACGAGCCGCACGATCGTCGACCAGAAGGACCGGCTGGCGGCGGCGCTGAAGACCACGGCGACCGTCGCGGGCACGGCGCAGGACTTCCTCGACGCGAACGGCGGCCGGCTGATCACCCTCGGCCAGGTCTCCCGCCCGACCCTGGAGCTGTTCGCCCGCTACTCCCCCGAGTACCCGTGCCTGCTGGCCGGACTGGTCCGGCAGGAGAAGGCCTCGGAGGAGGCGTTCCGGGGCGGGAAGATGCACATCACGCTGGAGGTCGTACGGCCGCAAGGGGCGTACGAACCGGGCGAGGAGCCACGTTACGGCGAGCGGTCGGGGCCGAACTGTCACGGTCTGTCGCACCCTCGGGTGCCGGCACCGGGCGCCCACCTCAACGACGGTTCCAAGAAGCCGAGTTCGTCCTCGGGCGGCCCGCTCGGCGTGTCCGCCACCCGGGCCGAGCAGCGGGCCGTCGGCTCGCTCGTGGCCCCGGTCCTGGGCGTGCCCGCCGACGAGGTGCCGCCGGTCGCGACGCTGCTGTTCGGGCCGATGGCGCGCGGGACGGCGGTGACCGTCGCATGAGAACCGCAGGCGCACGGCAGACCGCCGTTCCCCTCATCAAGTTCAGCGTCTTCGCGCTGGTGACCATCCTGGCGACGGCCCTGCTCGCCGCCACCATCGTGAACATCTCCTTCACCCCGGAGGATCGCTACCGCGCGGTCTTCAGCGACGTCACCGGCCTGGAGGAGGGCGACGACATCCGGGTGGCCGGGGTGCGGGTCGGCGAGGTCGAGGGCATCCGGATCAAGGACCGGACGCTGGCCGAGGTCACCTTCACGGTCAGCGAGGACCGGCCACTGCTCACCGGCACGGGCGCCGTCATCCGGTACCGCAACCTGGTCGGGCAGCGCTACGTCGCGCTGACCGAGGGCACGGGCGACGGCAGCCGCCCGTTGCGGCCGGGCGCGACCATCCCGCTGTCGCGCACCCAGCCGGCGTTGGACCTCAACGCGTTGCTGAACGGCTTCAAGCCGCTGTTCGCCGCGCTCAGCCCGAAGGACGTCAACCAGCTCGCCACCGAGATCATCAAGACACTCCAGGGCGAGGGCGGCACCGTCAACAGCCTGCTCGTGCACACGGCGTCGCTCACCTCGACACTGGCCGGCCGCGACCAGCTGATCGGCTCGGTGATCGACAACCTGAACACCGTGCTGGAGACGCTGGACGACCGGGGCACCCGCTTCTCCGGCCTGATCGAGCAGCTGCGCCGGGTGATCTCGGGCCTGTCCGCCGACCGCAAGCCCATCGGCCGCTCGCTGGTGAGCATCGGCGACCTGACGGAGGCCACCTCAGGGCTGTTGAAGGACGCGCGTCCACCGCTGCGGGACGACATCGCCGAGCTGACCGAACTCACCGGAACGCTGAACGACAACGAGAAGACGGTGGAGGGCGTGCTGAAGCGGCTGCCGAACAAGCTGAACGAGCTGACGGGAACGGCGTCCTACGGCTCGTGGTTCAACTTCTACCTCTGCGACTTCGACGGCCGGATCGTGCTGCCGAAGACGAAGCAGGTGCTCACGCCAGACCTGCACGTGGCGAGGGCGAGGTGCGGGGCATGAGCCGTAAAACCCGTCCGGAGCCGCTGTTCAAGGTGCGCGTCGAGCCGCCGAAACTGCCGAGCCTGCCGAGCCTGCCGAGGACACGTCTGCCGAAGGTACGGCTCCTGCCGCGCCGGAAGCCGCGCCCGAGCCGCCCGCGGCCGATGATCAAGGTGCGCGTCGAGCCGCCGAAGCTGCCGAGGATTCGGCTCCGCCGCCCGCACCTCGGCCCCTTCCGCGACCGCAACCCCGTCGTCATCGGCGCGATCGGCCTCACGATCCTCGCGCTGCTGGCCGTGGCCGCGTTCAACGCCGACCGGCTGCCGGTCATCGGCGGCGGCGAGACGTACAGCGCGGCCTTCGCGGAGGCGGGCGGTCTCAAGCCGGGCGACGAGGTGCGGATCGCCGGGGTCAAGGTCGGCAAGGTCAAGGAGGTCGACCTGGACGGCGACCACGTCAAGGTCACCTTCAGGATCAAGGGTGAGCCGGGCTTCGGCACCGAGACCGGGGCGTCGATCCGGGTCAAGACGATCCTCGGCGCGAAGTACCTCGCCCTGCACCCCGAGGGCCGGGGCCAGTTGGCACCCGGCAGCGAGATACCGCTGAGGCGCACCGTCCCCGCGTACGACGTCGTACAGGCTTTCAGCGACCTCACCACGACAGCGGAGGAGATCGACACCGACCGCGTGGCGAAGGCCCTGGACACCATCTCCACCACCTTCGAGGACTCCCCTTCGGAGGTACGGGCGTCCATCAAGGGCCTGTCGCAGATCTCCCGCACGGTGGCCTCCCGCGACAAGGCGCTGCGCGAGCTGCTCGACCACGCGAACGGCGTGACGGGCGTCCTGGCCGACCGCTCGGCGGACTTCACCGCCCTGGTCAAGGACGGCGACAAGCTGTTCCGGGAGATCAGCAGGCGGCGGGAGGCGATCCACAACCTGCTGAAGAGCTCCGCCGCGCTCGGCATCCAGCTCTCCGGCCTGGTCCAGGACAACGACAAGGAGATCGGGCCCGCACTGGAGGGCCTGAACCGCGTGGTGGACATGCTGGAACGGAACCAGTCGAGCCTGGACCGGAGCATCAAGCTCATGGCGCCCTACGTCCGGCTCTTCACCAACACCCTCGGCAACGGCCGCTGGTTCGACTCCTACGTGCAGAACCTGGTCGCCGCTCCGGTGGCGCCGCGGACGGGAGGGGCACAGTGAGGATCCCTGTCAGGCTGAGAAAGCGGCTGGCCCTGCTCACCGCACTGTCCCTGGTCGCCGCGCTCGCCTACGTCCTGTGGCCGCGCCCCGAGCCGGTCCGTGTCACGGCGTACTTCCCGCGCACGGTCGGCATCTACCCGGGCTCGGACGTCCGCGTCCTCGGCGTCCGCATCGGCGAGGTCAGGACGATCACGCCGGAGGGCGGCCGGGTGCGGGTGGAGCTGGAGTACGACGCGGACCGCAAGGTACCGGCGTCCGCGCAGGCGGCCATCATCAACTCCTCGGTGGTCAGCGACCGTTACGTGCAGCTGCTGCCGGTGTACCGGGGCGACGGTCCGGTGCTGCGGGACGGGGACGAGATCCCCGAGTCGCGTACGGCCGTACCCGTCGAACTGGACCGTGTCTTCGACAGCCTCCACACCACGGCCGAGGCGCTGGGCCCCGAGGGCGCCAACAAGGACGGCGCCCTGTCCCGGCTGCTCGGGGTGAGCGCCGACAACCTGGACGGCCAGGGCGAGAACCTCCACCAGACGGTCGAGGACCTCTCGCAGGCGGTCGCGACCCTCTCCGACGGCCGCACGGACCTGTTCGGCACGATCCGCAACCTCCAGGTGTTCACGGCGGCGCTGGCGGCCGACGACAAGAGCGTGCGGTCCTTCAACAGCAGCCTCGCGAAGGTCGCGGGCCAACTCGCCGCCGAGCGCGAGGACTTGGCGGCGGCACTGAAGAACCTCGGGGCGGCGCTCGGCGACGTGTCCGACTTCGTGAAGAGGAACAGGAAGTCGCTGACCGCGAACGTGGAGGGGCTCAGCAAGGTGACCAAGGTGCTCGTCACCCAACGGGCGGCGCTGGAAGAGCTGTTGGAGGTGGCCCCGACCGGCATGTCGAACCTCAACAACGCGTACAACCCGTCGGCCGGCACCCTCGACACCCGCAACAACGCCGACCAGGCGCAGGATCCGGCGGCACTGCTGTGCTCGGTGCTCAGGACGACGGGGGACGAGGGCGGCGAGAACCCGGACTGCGGCGAGCTGCGGGAGCTCTTCGACTCCCTGCCGGAAGTGCCGCATGGCGGCGGCGCGGCGGTCACGGGCACGGTCGATCGCACGCTCGGCGGAATCCTGGGGGCGAGCGCATGAGGGCTCTGCGCAAGGGCGGGGCGGTCGCCTGGGCGGCGGCAGGAACACTGCTCCTCTCCGCCTGCGACTTCAACGGCTGGTACGACGTCCGACTGCCCGGCGGCGCCGCCTCGGACGGCAAGGCGTACCACGTCACCGTCGAGTTCCGTGACGTCCTCGACCTGGTGCCGCAGTCGGCGGTGAAGGTCAACCACGTGACGGTCGGCGCGGTCGAGAAGGTGGAACTGGACGGCTGGCACGCACGCGTGCACCTCCGTGTGGCCGACTCGGTGAAGCTGCCGGCCAACGCGATAGCGGAGCTACGCCAGACCAGCATGCTGGGCGAGAAATACGTGGCGCTGTCGAAGCCGATGGGGGCGGAACCGGTCGGCCGTCTCGCCGACGGCGATGTGATCCCGCTGTCCCGCAGCGGCCGCAACCCGGAGATCGAGGAGGTGTTGTCCGCGCTGTCGGCCCTGCTCAACGGCGGCGGGGTGGCCCAGCTCAAGACGATCACCGTGGAGCTGAACAAGGCGCTGGAGGGCCGGGAGAACCGGGTGAAGTCCCTGCTCAAGGAGCTGAATGTCTTCCTGGGCGGCCTGGACGAGCAGAAGAAGGACATCGTCCGGGCCCTGGAGGCCGTGGACCGGCTGTCCAAGCGCCTCGGCAAGGAAAAGAAGACCATCGCCGAGGCGGTGGACGCGATGCCACCGGCGCTGAAGGTGCTGGCGGACCAGCGGCGCGACCTGACAAGAATGCTGACGGCCCTGTCGAAGCTCGGCAGGACGGGCACCAGGGTCATCAACGCCTCGCACGAGGACACGGTCGCCAACCTCAGGGCGCTGCGGCCGATTCTGCGGCAGCTGAACAAGGCTGGCGACGACCTGCCCAACTCCCTCGAACTGCTGACGACCTACCCGTTCCCACGCAACGCGGTGGACGCCATCAAGGGGGACTACGTCAACCTGCACATCACGGCGGACCTGGACCTGGCGGGGATCTACGGCAACCTGACGGACGAGCCGGGCGGCGACCGGGACGACGACGGGGACACCCAGGGCCCCGAGCTGCCCGAGACCCCTGACCTGCCGGACGTACCGGATCTCCCGGAGGTGCCGGGCGTACCCACACCCACCGCCCTGCCGGGCGTGCCGTCCTCCTCCCCCTCGGCGCCGTCCGGGGGCGGCGGTGACCTGCTGTGCCCGCCGGTGTGCACGGCCGGCTACGGCAGTGGCTACCGCACCGGGGGCGACTGGCCCGAGGGCATCGATCTCGACCTGGCCGAGCTGATGCTGAAGGGAGTCCAGCCGTGATCACACGCACGGTCAAGGCCCAGCTCCTCGCCTTCGCGACCATCACCGCCGTAGGGGTGTCATACGTGGGCGCCGAGTACACGGGCTTGGTGGACGAAGCCCTGGACCGCGGCTACACGGTACGGGCGGACTTCGCGGACTCCGGGGGCATCTTCCCCGGCGCCGAGGTGACGTACCGCGGGGTGCCGGTGGGGAAGGTGGGCGCGCTGCACCTGACGGGCAGCGGCGGCGTGTCCGTGGCCCTGGACATCCAGGACGGGACACCGAGCATCCCTGCGGACGCGCTGGCGGTGGTGGCGAACCGCTCGGCGGTGGGCGAGCAGTACGTGGACCTCCAACCCCGCACGTCCCACGGCCCGTATCTGCTCGACGGCAGCACGATCCCGCGCACGAGCACACGCGTGCCGCTGCCGACGACGGACCTGGTCCTCAGCCTGGACCGCCTGGTGAACTCGGTCGGCAAGGAGGACCTGCAAGTCACCGTGGACGAGCTGGACAAGGCGTTCGCGGGAACGGGCCCGAGCCTCAGCCGCCTGGTGAACTCGGGCAACGAGCTGATCGAGTCGGCGTCGGAGGCACTCCCGGAGACGATCGCGCTGATCGAGGACTCGAGGAAGGTCCTCAAGACCCAGGCGGACCAGGGCTCGTCGATCAAGTCGTTCTCGCGCGATCTGGCAGCCCTGACAGCCCAGTTGAAGGCGAGCGACGGGGACCTGCGCAGGCTGATCGGCAACGCGAGACCGGCGGCGCAGGAGGTGAACGCGCTGCTGAAGTCGGTATCGCCGAGACTCTCGGTCCTGCTGGCCAACCTGATCAGCGGCGGCCAGGTGACGCTGGCCCGCCTGCCCGGCGTGGAACAGGCGCTGGTCACCTTCCCGGTGATGGTGGCGGGCAGCTACACGGTCGTCCCCGGCGACGGCACCACGCATTTCGGCCTGGTGGTCAACGCCGACGATCCCCCGGCCTGCACCCAGGGCTACGGCACGGCACGCCGCGACCCCGCGGACACGAGCACGCGCGAGGCGAACACGGGCGCCCGCTGCACGCTGCCGCGGGGCAGCGAGTCGTCGGTGCGGGGGGCGCAGAACGCGCCGTACGTCACTCCGTACGACCCGGAGACCGGCACCACGACCGGCCCGGACGGACGGGACGTGCGGATCGGTACGACGGGCGGCCAGCGGGCCGTGTTCGGAAAGGAGTCGTGGCAATGGCTGCTGGTTGGCCCGATGGCATGAGAAAGGCACTGAACGGTATGGGCAAGGCACTGCCGGTGGCGCTGACGACGGCGACGGCCGCAGTCACCGCCCTGACGATCTGGCTGATCCTCGGCCTCCACACGCAACGCGAGGCGGACCAACGCCGCCAGGACATCCTGGCCACGGCCCGCCAGTCAGCACTGAACTTCACGTCGCTCGACTACCGCCACTACGACCGCGACAGCGCCAACGTCCTGGCAGGCGCGACCGGCGCCTTCAAGAAACAGTTCGCGGCCCAGACGGAGCAGCTGACACAGCTCGTGGCCACGAACAAGTCCGTATCGGAGGGCCAGGTCCTGGAGGCGGGCATCGTCCGCTCCGACGACAACTCGGCCCGCGTGCTGGTGGTGGCCGACAGCAAGGTGACGAACACGTCGGTGCCGCAGGGGGAGGCACGCACGTATCGCCTGCAGCTGGACCTGGTGCGGCGGGATGGCCGCTGGCTGACGTCGGATGTCGAGTTCGTCGGCTGACCGGCAAGTTGAGGACGCACGAGTGAGGAGCACGACCATGGCGAAGACGACGACCGGCCGCGCCCCCGGCACGACCACCCGGCGCAAGATGACGGCAGCGGCCAGGGCAGCGGCCAAGCGAGCGGAACGCGGCCACCACGAGCCAGTCCCGGAGGCCACGGTCGCCGGACGCACGGTGCTCATCGAGGCCCCGAAGGACGGCTGGGAGGACCCGCCGGAGCCGTCGCTGGAGTCGTTCGAGGAGGACACGCCGCCAGAGGACGGGCTACGGCCCCGTCGGCACCGACTGTTCCTCGCGGTGCTCGGTGTCCTTCTGGTGGCCGGCCTGGTGGCAGCCGCACTGTTGGGATGGCAGTACCGCGACGCACGCCAGACGGAGAGCGCCCGCGCCGAGGCCGTCGCAGCCGCGCAGAAGGCGGCACCGGCCGTCCTGTCGTACGACTACCGCCACCTGGACCGCGACTTCACCCGCGCCCGCACCCACCTGACCGGCGACTTCCGCGACGAGTACGGCAAGACGACGAAGACCGTGGTCGGCCCGACGGCCGAGAAGTACCACGGGGTCGTCAAGGCCACGGTCGCCGCTCCCACGACCGGAGCCCCGGCAGCCTCCGTCGTCTCCGCCTCGCCGGACAGGGTCGTGGTGCTGCTCTTCGTCAACCAGGTCACTGAGAGCACGCAGGTTTCGGGGGCTCGGGTGGATCTGAACCGGGTGCGGATGACGATGACCGACACCGACGACGGCTGGAAGGTGAGTGCGGTGGACGCGCTCTGAAGGTCCCTGAGAGGGCATGTCCGGCGCCCTTCCCTGGTCCGACGGCCCCATCGGGTCTGCCGGGTCGAAGTGTCCGCCCTATGCTGGCAGAGAGTGGCCGGCGGGGGGCGGCCGGGGGTGCCTCGGCGAGTCAGGGAGGTCCCCGTGTGAGTGGGTGTCGGGGCCGTACGGCGGTCGCAGCCTCCGCATTGTCGCTGGTCGTGTGCCTGGCCGCCTGTGGCGGCTCCGGGGAGCCCGGCCCGGGTGGGGCTGCCTCCGGCGAGGGTGGATTCACGGTCGGGCTGCTGCTCAGTCAGAACATCCAGACGCGCTGGGAGACGTTCGACAAGCCCCTGATCGAGCGGAGGGTCAAGGAGCTGTGCGCGGGCTGCGCGCTGGAGTACGCCAACGCCCAGGGCGATGTGGCCGCCCAGAAACAGCAGGTGGAGACCTTGCTCAGCAAGGACGTCAAGGTCCTGATCCTCAGCGCCGTCAACTTCCGGTCGCTGCGCTCCTCGGTCGAGCGGGCGCACGACGCGGGCGTTCCGGTCATCGCCTACGACGGCCTCGTCGAGGGCCCGATCTCGGCCCACGTCTCCTTCGACAACGAACGGGTCGGGAGACTCCAGGGCGAGGCGCTCCTGAAGGCCATGGGCGACAAGGCGGACGGCGGGCAGATCGTGATGATGAACGGTCCCCAGACCTCCCCGACCAATGTCTCCTTCAAGAGAGGCGCGATGTCCGCCCTCCAGGGCAAGGTCGGGATCGGCAGGTCGTACGACGTCCCGGGCTGGAGCCAGGAGATCGCCCACGCCGACATGGTCCGCGCCATCGCCGCCCTGGGCGCCGACGGCATCGACGGCGTCTACGCCGCGAACGACGGCCTCGCCGCCGGCGTGATCTCCGCCCTCAGAGCCGCCCGCATCGAGCCATTGCCTCCCGTGACCGGCCAGGACGCCGACCTGGAGGCCGTGCGGCGCATCCTCCTGGGCGAGCAGTACATGAGCGTCTACAAGCCCTTCAAGGCCGAGGCCGACACCGCCGCGGAGATGGCCGTCGCCCTGGGCCGCGGCGGAAATGTCGACGCCATCGCCAAGACCAGCGTCGACACGGCCACCACCAAGGACATCCCCGCCGTCCTGCTCGATCCCGTCCCTGTCACCGTCGACAACATCAAGGACACGGTCATCAAGGACGGTGTGTACACCGTCGACCAGATCTGCACACCGGGGATCCGGGCCGCTTGCGAGCGGGCCGGACTTATCGACTGACGGCTGGGCGTGTGACGGGACACGGGACGCGCCGGGCGACGGAGAGCGGCAGTCGAGTCGGGCTGTACGCCGGGGAGAATCACCGCAACGCTATGACCTGCACAAACGTGCAGGGAGGGCGTTTCCGTGGCTACCTTGATGGCTATGCAAGGAGGCGCCCCGCGCCAGAGCGGTCCGGACGGGGGCTTCGTCGTTCTCGGAGAGGCCGGTTCTGGTGGAAACCGAGGCGGACGGCATCACCGCCGACATGGAGATCACCGAACTCAACCGGCGCGATGTACCGGTGGTCCGGTTCAACCCCGCCGACATCGGCGAGGACGTCGCAGTCTCGCTGGTGGCAGCCTCCGGGACAGGGTTGGGGATACCTCCAAGGCCACCCGAGGCGGGACACTCACCGGAATCCGTACTAGAATCTGTACAGAATCAGGCCTCTATATGGGTACGGTGACAGCATGGAGATCCCTGAGGTCGTGACCGTCAGCGACGCGCGCGCGCGACTGTCGCGGATCCTGACTGACCTGTCGGAGTCCGGCGCGGATGCGCACCCGGTCCTGATCGGCGCCCACCGCAAACCCCAAGGCGTCCTCCTGTCCGTCGAGGCCTTCGAGGCGCTGAGCGGCCGAGCGGCACGACGTGCAGCTGTCGCCTCGGCCACCGGCTCCATCGAGGCCGAGCGGCTTCACGCCTCCGACGCCTCCGACCGCGACACCGAGGCGTACGTCAAGGGCGACCTCGACGTGGACACCCTTGTCGCCCGCGCGATCGCCCGCCACCGACAGACTTCGGAGCAGCGGGCCGGGTGAACGATCCGTACTCCATGCCCAACGGCGTGCTACGCAACAAGCTCGGCATCACCTCCCATCAGCTGCTAGCGGCAGCGGAGGCGGACATCACCCGGGCTCGCTTCGTCATGCTCGCCGTACGCCCCCTGCCCGGCGCGTACGACCTCGGCCATCTGCAGGCGTTCCATGCCGCGGTCTTCGGCGACATCTACCCGTGGGCAGGCGAGTTACGCACTGTGAACATCGCCAAGCGCACGCCGTTCTGCCCGGCGAGAAACCTGGTGCCCTATGCCGGAGAGATCTTCGGCCATCTCGCCTCATCCGGCCATCTGAGGGATCTCCCTCGGCAGGAATTCGTCATCCAACTCGCCGCGCTGTACGGCGACATGAACGTTCTCCACCCGTTCCGCGAGGGCAACGGCCGTGCCCAGCGGGCGTTCTTGGCCCAGCTCAGCGCAGACGCGGGATACGACCTGAACTGGTCGGGCATCGACCCCCAGCGCAACGAGGACGCCTCGGTGAAGAGTTTCCTCGGCGACAACAGCCTGTTGGAGCAGGTACTCGACGACCTCATCACCACCTCGAGGTGACGCCTCCGTCTCCCGACCGGCAGGCGCGTGGCAGGCCGAAATGGAATGCGCCGGTTCCCGTCTACCGGTAGACGATCTTCCCGCCGAACTCAGCGAAGCCGAGTTCTCGGAAGACAATCGGGCCCCTCGTTCTCACGGTCGGCCATCCACTCCAAGCGACTGCATCCCAGCCACTCGTCGGCGATGCCGCGGAGCTTCCTCATCAGTGCCTTGCCGACTCCCTGCCTACGAAGGGGGTCCCGACGTAGAGCTCCCTGAGGAAGAGAGAGTGAGAGGAACCTGCGGCCCGCCAGAGAAGCGAGTAGGCGGCCATGCCGACGATGTCACCCCGGCCGTCCTCCACGAGCAGGGCGGAAGCCAGTGGCGGGGAATCGAACAGGTCGTGTTTGGCTCGGTCAACGCGCGTTGCGACATCGCGATGCGGGTCGCCGAGCTGTGGGGGTGACGGCGCCGATGCCCGCGGTTCCCAGCCGTGCTGGCTCAGCGACCTCTGAACGTGCCGGATCCACCGTCCGCGGCTGGTGCGCCGCCGCATGCTGGCGGATTCTTCTCCCGGCCGCTCGGGCGACCTCCATGCTCATGCGGGCGGGCGGCTTTCGCCACGCTGCTCAGGGGAGTGAAGACGTAGCAGTAGCCGCAGTCGGGTCGCCACCAATCTCCGCCCCCACGCCCCATGGCTACTCTCGTGGCTACGTACGTAGCCACGCGACCCCGTTTGAACCGGTGCGGAGCGGGGTCTAACCTAGCCCCCGATTTCACAAAAAGCGCCCCTGCCCAGCATGTTCGCTGACCAGGGGTCCTGTGCGGCAGACGAGTCAGGCTATACGCCGGGGAGAGCCGTCGCAGGGCGTAATGTCCACCAGTGTGGCTACTTTGACGGCTACGCAAGCGCTGATGCGCCCCGCCCCCCATTACCGTCTTCGTAGCCCCGCAACGGGGTTACCGGCCTTCGGAGTTGGCATTACTACCTCCCCTTGTCGAGTGCATGGCCCGGGGGGGTGTCACCAACTCCGAAGGCACTTACAGACCGCTGATCCTCTGCCTTGCCCGACGCCGAGCGGACGTGCTCTTCGCGATGCTCCGCGACGGCACCTTCTACCAACCACCAACCCCGACTACCCCTTGACCAAAGGCATAGGGGCCCCCGGCACCAGCAAGTCCCTGCCCCGGCACCAAACCGTCCAGCAGAGCTGTGTCGCTTCTGGGGCAGTCGGTCCGCAGCGTCCAAACCCTCACTGAGCAGAGTGCAGGCCCTCGTCGGCGTACAGTTCGGGCCACGATCAACTGCTGGGCCCTGGTCATGGTCATCGCCTGGTGTTGCGCAATCTTCGTCTTCGGCGAGGATACGGCGGGGATGCTGAGAGCCTCGATCGCCGCGATGGAGCGGCATTCGCCGGGCTGAACGCCACTACTGCGTGATCGATGAAGCTGGTGCACACGGCGAGGCTGCCGGGGAACGCCTGGGGCAACCACTCACCCAGGAAGCCGGGGAAGAGGTAGCAGCAGACCTGGCGGATCTCGAAGCGATCGTCGGCGAGGTGCTGCAGTCGTTGGCGTCACTACGCCTGCTGAATCGGATTGTGGGCCGGGAGGCGGCCGTTGAGGTCGGCTCGTCGCCGGCCGACGTGTCCCGGCCTCGCGAGACCGAGCCGCGCGGGGTGCCATCCACGTACGGGGCCGACGCGGAGCACGACGGTCTCCTGGCAGTGGCGCACAGGGAACGCCTCACGGCTGTGGCCAAATATCTGGTCGTCGTCGTACGGCGGACGGCGAGGACCGGCTTCGCGGACGAGTGGTTTGCAGAGGATTCGCTGCGGATGGCAAGGGCGGCTCTTGTTCAATGGCTGAGGTGCCTGGAGCTGCAGCAGCACGACGTTGGGAGGTAAGCGGCAGTCTGCAGCGGCCCTCAACCGGAGGCGGAATCGGCCGACTCGCGTGAGGCTCGCTCAAAGCCTGTTTGCCCGAAGACTCACGCCCTGACGCAACTCCTGGCTTGACCCAAGCACTCATCATGGCCGTGCAACGAACCGCACGGGTTCAGACAGCACTCGCGCTACCGACTCCAGGTCCGCCAGCCGCCTTGCCAGCGTCGATTCGGCGAGCCTCGGCGGCAGTGCATCCGCGAACTTCAGTCCTTTGACCGCCCGCTCGTCGACCTCCGGCAGGCACAGATGGTCCGAGGCGGCGACCGAAACCTGTTTCCAGGCGTCCGGGCTGAGGTCCTCACGCAGCCGGATCCAGCAGTCGTTGATCTGCTGGGCAGGTACGGCGACCTCAGCGAGCGTCGCCGAGAGTGTGGCGTTCGCCCGATGGCCGGCCCATGTCCACCACCTCACGTATCCTCCGGAACCGCGGGTGATCACCGTGCCTCCGGGGTGCACCTCTTCCATGAAGTGCTCCCGTGCTTCGGCCAGGTACTTCTCCGCACGCGCCGTGAGGTCCACCGGCGGGTTAGCCCCGAGGAGCACTTCTCGTACTGCGCGGGTGAGTTCGAAGGAGATGCCGAAGTCGAGCCCGGCACCGCTCCACTTTGCTCTGCCGCCGCCGTCGACGGGTTCGACGAAGCACCGCTTGCGCTTCCAGTCGATGTACGTGACCTGCCAGCTCCGCCCGGCCAGGAGCAACCGCCTTGGTCCGTCGATCCGTTCGGTGAGAAGGCTCGGATCGGTCCTGCCGATCTCCCGGCGGCCTTGCAGCACGGTGAACTGGGGAGGCGCGGTGAAGACCGCCGTGAGGTTCATGAAGTGCCGGTGCCCGAAGCGCCGTTCCGCCTCGGGGCCGATGAACAGGAGTCCGCCGTCCTGGTTCAGGTAGCCGTTGTCGACCAGGTGCCGGACGATCGGCTCGGCGGACTGGCCGAACGGGCCGAGGCCATTCCACCACTCCTGCCAGAGACGGTCCCCGACCTGCGGTTCCTGCAGGCACAGCGCGAGAAGCTGTTGGGCCACGATGTGCCGCGGCTCCGGCGGGGCCACGACAGGCTCCACCCAGCCGCGCGACCACTGCAGGAGAAGGGCCGCGGCGCCGAGGAGTCCATCGCGGTCCAGCGCGAGGAACAGGCAGTTGCGTGACGTCCCGGGCCTGCGTCCGGTGCGGCCGAGCCGTTGCAGGAAGGAGGCGACGGTGAGCGGGGCGTCGATCTGGATGACCCGGTCCAGATCCCCGACGTCGATGCCGAGTTCGAGGGTACTCGTGGAGACGATGACACAGTCGCGGGCCTCGGCGAATGCCTGTTCCGCGCGACGGCGTTCGTCGACCGAAAGGGAGGCGTGCGAGAGGAAGGTCGTCACGCCCTTTGCTCGCAGCT
The DNA here is from genome assembly GCF_900103585.1 of Streptomyces sp. cf386. Classification (GTDB taxonomy): domain Bacteria; phylum Actinomycetota; class Actinomycetes; order Streptomycetales; family Streptomycetaceae; genus Streptomyces. The sequence continues at coordinate 233,451 of NZ_FNHV01000009.1, read as the reverse complement.
TCTCGCCCAGCTCCTCGACGAGCCGACGGGACTCGCAGAAGACGAGCCGTTTCTCGCCGCGGTGCAGGGCCGCGATCACGGTGGCCGCGTTGTCGACGGAACCCACATAGTCGAGCTCGATGTCCGCCAGGGGCGGCGACATCGCTCCCTGTGTCTCCGGCTGCGGATCGGCCAGATGCGGTGCCACCACCACGGACGGCTGCTTCCCCGCTCCGGATCCCTGCAGCCACAGCAACAGCTCCTCAGGGTTACCGACCGTGGCGGACAGCCCGACGCGCTGGACGGGGCGTCCGACGACGCGCTGCAGCCGCTCCAGGACCGCGAGCAGATGCCAGCCCCGGTCGTCCCCGGCGAAGGCGTGCACCTCGTCGACGACCACGGTGCGCAGTCCGGAGAAGAAGGACGTGTGATCGACGTTCGCGCTCACCAGCATCGCCTCCAGCGACTCCGGCGTGGTGAGCAGGATGTCGGGCCGCGCGGCCAGGATCCGCTTCCGCGCGCCGGAGGTGACGTCCCCGTGCCACAGGGCGGCCGTGCGTCCGAGCCACGAGCTGTACGTCTCCAGCCGGGGCAGCAGGTTGTTCAGCAGCGCCTTGAGCGGACACACGTAGAGGACGGACGTCCCTGACCACTTCCGCTGCACCATCTTCGACAGCAGCGGAAACGAAGCGGCCTCTGTCTTCCCTCCGGCGGTGGGTGCCAGAAGGATCGCGTCGTCGCCCGCGAGCAGCGGCCCGATGGCCTCCTCCTGCAGAGGGCGCAGTCCGGGCCAGCCGAGCGTGTTGACGATGTGGTGGACCAGCGCGGGTTCGAGATCGTCGATGCCGCTCACGGCATCTCCAGGTCGATGTCGTCCGCGCGTGCGGCCGCCGCGTTGCGTTCCACTTCGGTCAGCTCGCCGTCCGCGATGGTGAGCGCGTAGTGCTTGCGCGGATCGAAGTCCTCGAACTCGTCCACCCGGTCCAACACATCGGCGACGAGCTTGCGCAGGAAGACGCGGGGCGCTACCCCGACCTTGCCCCCGAGTCCGCCGGTGACGGCAGTGGCGAGTTCCATGAGATAAGCGTCGTCCACCTGCTGCTCGACTCGCTGCGGATACCGGGCAGCACCCGCGTACAGGTCGCGCACCCGCCTGCCCAACTCGCCGAGCCGCTCCAAGTCGAAGCCCGCAAGCCGCAGTTGGACCGCTCGCGGAGAGTCGAATCGCGGGTCGGTGCTGAAGTCGGTCGCCAGCCGCTGCGCCAGCGGCGGAAGCCGCTGCACTCCCTGCTGACCGTCGAAGAATGCCGGGGTCCCGGTGATGACGAGAAACAGCCCGGGAAAGCGCCCCGCGTCAATCTCGTCGAGAAGCTGCCGTAGAGCGTTGAGCCCCTTCTCCCGCACATCACCACGTACCCGCTGGAGAGTCTCGATCTCGTCGAGGACGACCAGCAGGCCGGGATGGCCGCAGTCACGCAGCACCGTGAGCAGTCCCTGCAGGAAGCCGAGGGCCGCGAAGTGGTCGAGGTCTCCCCGGACTCCGGCGGCCCTACGGGCAGACGCCGCGACGGACTTCTGACCGCCGAGCCAGGCGATGAGGGCTTCGGCGGTCGCCGCGTCGTCGGCCGCGACCGCGCGCCGGTACCCGCGCAGCGCCGCGGCGAACGCCGGCGTGGTGCGGGCCACATCGGCAAGCCGACGCTCCATCAGTACGTCGACGGCCGCTGCCAGCGCCACCTCGTCGTCCTCGTCCACGTCCCCGTTGTCGAGGACCTCCTCCTCCAATGTGTAGAACCAGGAGTCGACGATCGCGCGCAGCGCACTGGGCTGGTGGGTCGCCGTGGACAGCCGCTCGGTGAGCCGGCGGTACACCGTCTCCAGCCGGTGCAGAGGTGTCTCCGTCTCGGAGATCTGCACCTCGGCCGTGGCGAGCCCGGCGCGCTTGGCCCGCTCGGCGAGCCAGCGTGCGAAGAAGGTCTTGCCGGATCCGTACTCGCCGCGGATGGCGTGGAAGGCGGCCCCGCCCCGCGCCACCGTGGCCACGTCCTCGTCGAGGGCGCCGGTGAACCGGTCGAGGCCGACCGCGAAGAGGTCGAGCCCGGAGTGCGGCACGGTGCCCCGGCGCAGTGCGTCGACGACCTCCCGCCGCCGGACCGCGCTCACGTCGGGCGACGGCGTCATCGGCGTCACGTCGGCTCCTTCGGGAAGAACTGGTCGCGCAGCAGGGTCACATCGAGTTTCACCGTGTGCCCGGCGTCGATGAAGCCGAGGACCGGGTAGCCCTCGATGTTGAGCAGCCGCTGCACGGTGGCGATGAACCCGTCGATGTTGCGCCGCACCCGCCCGGTCGCCGAGATGGCGCCAGCGAGCGCGGCCGGCGACATGGTGCCGCCCGCCCCGGCCAGCGCGTCGATGACGGCCGCCACGACCTTGCTCTCGGGAGCCTTGCGGACGTACTCCTTCTGCGCCTCGTACACCTCGCTGGCGACCACCCGCTCGCCCAGGGTGGCAGGGGCGGCTCCGTCCGCGGCCGGCACTACGACGTCGGCAGCGGCGAAGAGTCCTTCGCCCGCGTGCTGCTCCTTCGGCTTGCCCCGCTTCGGTTTGCGTGGTGGCTCCTGCGCTGCCACGGCCTCGGGCCGCCCGCCCTTGTAGGGGGCCCACCACCCAGGGACGGCCTGCTCCCGGGGCAGGGCCTCCCACCCCTTCGGCACCAGGTCGCGGTCGGGCACCAGGACGAGCAGCGGCACCGTGACCTCCGCGAGCGCGGCTCCGCCGTGGTACCCGGCCCGGCGGCCGGTGTAGCGGATGTCCTCCCGCCAGGGCGCGACGATGCTGCCGCCGCCTTCCAGGACGCGCGGCCCCGACAGCTGGACCTCGCCGTCCTTCGCCGCGCCGGTACGCCATCGGGCCGAGCCGGGCCCCGCGCTCTCGTCACCCCCAGGTCCTTGGCTGGCGCCCCTCTCCAGCACATGCCCGTGGTCCGCGACGAGCACGACCGGGCGCCCGTACCCCTTGGCCGCCGACAGCAGTTCTCGCAGGTAGGTGACGTCACCCAGGCTCCACTGGGTGCGCCGCCCCTGCTGGCCCTTGTCGAGGGCGTCGTCGATGGTGTTCAGTACGACGCCGACGACCGCATCCGAGGCGAGCGCGGCCATGATCTCCTCGGAGAGGAACCTTCCCGCTCCTCCCTCTATCCCGGCCTTGTGGAAGAGCAGCCCGTCGAGACGCCGCTGCTTCCAGAAGGCGGCGAAGCCCGAACTCTCCTTCGTCTGCCCGCCCTTGACCGCTGTTCCGGTGAGCAGGGACGCACGACTGACCTCGGTGACCGAGGGGAGCATGGAGACCGCGGCCATCCGCCGCGGCTCTTCTTCCGAGCCCGCCTTGCTGGGCACGGCCTCGGTCCAGCCCTCGCGCTCGACCTCCTCGCCCAGTTGGGCGGCGACGGCAGAGCTCATGCCGTCCAAGACCAGAACGAGCGGAGCCGTATCGCCGACCAGCGGCCTGACGGCTTCGGCCAGTACGTTCTCGACGACCAGGCAGCCGCCGGGGTGGAGCGCGGTGGCGTTCGGTACCCAGGAGGCGAGCCGCCGGGCGAACTCCTCGTCCAGCCACTCGCGCCGCTCTCGGGCCGCGTCGTACAGCGCGCGAAGGTCCTCGCCCACGGCGGCGTCACCCTCGGGGTCGCCGGCCCACAGAACGGCGAGCGCCCGGTCCGCCCAGCCCCAGTCCCCTGCCTGGTCCCGTACTCCGGCCGCCACCGACGCCACCGAGGGCCGCGGAAGGGACAGCCAGCGGGCGATGCGTACGGCCATCTCGGCCACGCCGACGCGGTCCGTGTTCAGCCGGGCCAGCATGTGCGCGTTCAGCTCGGACAGGGCCGCTTCCCCCGCTTCGGGGGAGGTACGGGCCGCTGCCGTCACGTGCCGCAGCTGGGCCGTGAAGCTGGACGGCAGGAAGCGGTTGGATTCGAGAGCCGTGGTGAGTCCGGCGTCCTCGGCGAGCTCGTCGGCGCGCTTGAGGACGGCGGAGACCCGCTCCAGTGCGTCGGCGTTGTGCCGGGCCTCCCCGATCCAGCGGATGAGGGCGCCCTCGACGGCCTCGGTGAAGGACTGCAGTTCGGTCCGGCGCGGCATCACCTGGCCGAACAGCCCGCCCACGGCGAGCACCACGTCCGGGCTCGCGGCCTGGTCGCGCAGGACGGCTCCCAGCAGACCGAGCGGCATCGCGTCCGGTCCGCGCCCGGTCTCGGCCAGGGACATCAGGACCGGTGCCGCCGGGCCCGTGGTCTCACCGAGCCACTTCTTCAGCTCATCCCGTTCGGTCTGGTCCAACTCAGCGAAGCGCAGGGGCCCCGCAGGTGTACGGGACCAGGTGAGCAAGGCGTCCAGATCGACGACTGTCCCCGCAGCCGGGGCCGCCCCGTCGTCGCCGTCGCCCAGCCCGAGCCGGGCCACGACCAGCGCGCGCAGCGCCGCGTCCCGCGTCAGGACGGAGCCCGCGCGTGTCCACCCCCGGGACGGCTCGGCGTCGAGCAGCGCCTCCAGCAGCCATCCTTCGTCGTACATGCGCGGATCGAGTCCGGCCGCTCCGAAGCGCTGCATGACGATTTCGGCGTTCTCCACCGTGAGCGTCTGCCGCCGTACCGCCTGCCCGCGCAGGTCCCAGCCGATCTGACCGTCGTCGACGCCGGTGGTGACGACGAGCAGGTCCGCACCGGCAGCCTTGTCCCGGTGCTTCGTCCACTCCTCGAGGATGCCCAGGACGGACGCCTGGTGGCTGACGCGGACGCGCCTCGTCTCCTCCCCCGTCCGCACGGTGAACTCCTCGGGCGCGCCGGCCGTGTAGCGCCCGTGCACCAGGACGAGACGCCGCTCTTTGAGCCCGGAGGCGTGCGTGGCGAGCAGGGCCTCGATGGTGCGGCGGCCCACCTGGGGCAGGGCGGCGCCCATCAGCGTCCGGTCTCCTGCTCCTGGTCGCCGGTGGGCACGGGGCGCCAGGTGACCTGGATGCGGGTGCCCGGATGGGTGGCGAGGTACGACCTGATCTCCTCCTCCACGTCGGCGACCGTGGCGGCGAGGGACGCTTCGAGCCGAGTGGGCTCGACGACATGCGGAGCCCCCGGGCGTACGGCGTGAGCGGGTACCTCGACCGGCCGCCCGCCACCGTCGACCTGCTGCGGCGTGTCCTCCGGCACGACGGGCACCGACGGGATCACCGGCTTCCCGTGTTCCGTGAAGCTGATGTCGTCGGCGGTCGGCTGTGGTTGTTGCGGCTGAGGTGGCACGGGCTGGGCGACCTGCGCGAGGCGTGCGACTTCGTTGACGAGGGCCAGCGCCCGGTCCTGGAGCTGTTCGAGTACGGGGACGAGCGAGCGGGCCTGCTCGTGGTCGTTCGCGGTCTCCTCGATGACCTGGATCAACCGTGCGGCCCGGTCGCCCACCCCGTCGTCCCGGCCGGTGAAGCCGCGCACGCTGCCCAGCAGCTTCCAGTTGGTGTCGTCGAGCGCGGCCAGCACCTCGGGGGCCTGCTTGAGGGCTGCCCCGATCTCCTGGTCGGTCACGTCGTACGCCACCGACGCGAGCTCGCGCACCACCAGGGCCGCGTCGTCGGTGCGCCCGAGCCGGGCCACGAGGTCCGCCGCGGCCTTCATGGACCTCATCCGCGGGGCGTCCGCCCCCTGGGGGCCCTGCAGCCCCAGTTCCCCGGCCCGCTTCTGCAGCACGGACCGGACCCCGCTCACGGCATCGCGATGCCTCTCGGCCACTTCCTTCACGCCGGTGGCGAGTTTGGCGACGTTCAGTGCGATGAGCGCGGGCGGTACGTGAACCCCGAAGATCCTTCCGGCCCGTTCACGCGCGGTCGCGAACTCCTCGTCGGTCGGCTTCTCGACGGCGCGCAGTCCGTAGCCGGGACCGATCTTGTCCAGCTCCGGCGCCTGCCGCAGCGGTGAGGTCTGGTACACCCACGTCCGGTCGTCGAGCAGTGCGTAGGTGGCGATGATCAGGTTGCTGACGTTCTTCTCCAGGCCGGTGAACCCGAGCTGGCCGATCCACCTGCGGATGTCCTCGACGGACAGGTCCGTCCCGGCGTGCGCGTCGGCGGCCTTCTGGTTGATCCGCAGCCGCCACTCACGGCTGACGTTCAGCGGACCGTCGTACACCTCGCCCAGTCCCAGCGGGTGCACGATCTTCTTCACCATGGCCAGCTGGTGGCTGTCGACGACGATGCGTCGCTCGCCGCTCTCCATGGCCCGGCCGATCCATTCGAGCGCCGTCTTCAGCTCGCGCAGGGTGACCGGCTTGCGGGTGAGGGCGGGGTCGAAGTCGGGGTGTTTCGGGTAGAGCACGGCGAACATCTCGTCCGCGAGGGCGTAGAGGTTCTTCTCGAAGCCGATTCCGGGCTCGGGCTTCTGCCGCGTGAAGCCGGGCCGCAGCGACCACACGTGCTGGTCCGCCGGGACCTCGGCTCCGACGTTCGCGGCCTCCGCCTTACTGATCCCGTACAACTGCTCCAGTACGGCGGAGAGTTGAGTGGTGAGATTGTCGCTCTGCGCCTTGAGCTGGTGGCGGATCTGGATCCGTTCCTCGGTCGGGCGGGTGGCGGTGACGTCGTCGAGTCGGTCGCGCTCCAGCAGATAGTTGATCTTCAGGAGTCGTCCGAGCTGCCGGGCCCGCTGCTCGGAGAAGAAGTCGGGCAGCCAGACGATGGTGTTCCCGGTCCGTCCCGACCGCTTCAGGGCCTCGATCCGGTGGACGTCCTCGATGGGCGAGCGCTGCGGCTCGTCGAAGGGATAGTCCAGTACGAAACGGATGTTGCCGTCCGTCTGCGGTTCGAACTGCTCGTCGGGCAGATGGGGATCCCGCACGTTCCCGAAGACGAACTCGGCGGTCCGCTTGGTGCCCCGCCAGACGATCTCGCGCTCGCACACGAACGCCTGTGTGTCCTTGATGCCGAAGGCCGCCCACAGCTGGTCCTTGACCCACTGCCGCCGGTGTCCGCCCTTGTCAGCGACCCCCTGGACCTCTTCGAGCAGCGGCTCGACGTCCAGGTCGGACAGGTGCAGATGGAACACCGGGTCGGCGTCGCCCTCGCTCCTCAGCTCCCCGAAACCCTGGGCCTGGAGGTCTCGCAGCGCCTTCACCGCGATCGATCCGGCCGACCCCACCCGGGCCCTGATCGTGCCGTGGTTGAGGGCGGCGAGCCGCCCACCGGTCAGCCGTGCCAGAGCCGGGACGTTGGGGGCGAGCGCGGCGAGCAGCAGCGTTTTGACGAGCCGGTCGTCCCGCCGGTAGCGCGGATCGTCGACGGACCCGTACTTCTCCAGCAGATGCGCCCGTACGCGCGCGTGGAAGCGGTGCGCGATCTCGGACTCGCGGCGCAGCTTGGCGGTGAACGCCTCGCCGGTGCCCGACGCTATGACGTCCCACAGATCGCCGAGCGGGATCAGCTCCCCCATCCTCAGGTCGTCGCGTCGGCGCCGCAGCAGTTCCTGGACGAGCTTGAGACCGGTGCGTTCGCGCTGGAGCGCTCCGGAGAGGTCTACGAGGACGTTGAGCAGCGCGGGCGAGAGCGGGTACAGGGTGCGGAAGTCGTCCCAGCTGGCCTCGGTCCGCCCGTGGGCGTCGAGCAGCACCTGCCGGACCTCGTCCTTGGACGACTCGACGAGCGTGAAGGCCTCGTCGCGGGCCGATTCCATCCCTGGCTTCGGTTCCAGCACACGGCGCTTGATGATCTCGACGAGGTTGCTGTCCTCCAGATTGACGACGTCGATGCGTCCGGCGAGATACTCGATCTGCTGTTCCAGGTTCTGCACCTCGGCGCCCGCCACGTCGGAGCCGATGAGCTGCGACAGGTCGCGCTGACGCGAGATGAAGGACACGATCGGTACGGGCCGGTCGGTGTCGCCGGACTCGATCAGCTTGACCAGCCGCTGCACCTGGTCGCGCACGAAGTCCTGCTCGCCCATGTGCGCCTGGAGCCAGAGGATCAGCTCGTCGAGGAAGAGCACGATGCCGTCGTAGCCGAGGGACTTGGCGTGCCGGGAGATGACCGACAGCCCGTTCTCCAGCGGCACGAAGGCGTCCTTGTCGCCGCGGGCTCCTTGCGCGTACGCCGCCATGGGCCCGGAGAGCAGGGCGGACACGAGCGCCTCGCGGTACGGGTCCCCGGCGGGCGCCTCGAAGGCACGGTCCAGGTCGGCGGAGGTCCAGCTCCCGGCGGCCGGGGCGGCGTCGTCCGCGTCCAGCATGTCGAGGTCGTCGTCATCGCCGTCCGCGCCGACGGCACCGCCGCCCGGGGTCACCACGGTGGCCCCGTCCCCGAGCCACTGCACGAACTTGGCATCGTCGGCGAGGAACTCCCGCTGCCTACGTGCGTCCGTGAGCGCGGAGTCGGCCCGGTAGACGGCGGGGGTCGGCTTGTTCCCGTCGAGGGAGCGCACGGCGTGGACGTAGCCGCCGAGGATGGCCGAGTCCAGGTCGGTGGAGCCCACGAGGTGGTAGGGCACCATGAGGAACTTGCTGTCGCGCAGCCAGTCGTCGTGCTCGGCAATGACCTCCTGCAGCCGCGGCTTGGAGCGGGCCGCAGCGCTGTTGTTCAGCACGGCATGCAGCACGGTCAGGAAGTGGCTCTTACCGGCACCGAACGAACCATGCAGATAGGCAGCGTGCGAGTTCCCCGACCTGACCGCCGCCCCGACCAGCCCGAGCGCGCTCCGGAAGGCCCCCTGCAGCTGCTCGGTGACCACGTACTCCGCGACGCGGGCATCGGTTTCCGTGAACCCGCCGGACAGCTCGACCTTGAAATCGCCGGCATGGACGTCTTCCTTGATGTCGATGACATCCCGCAGGAAGAGTTCGCTGGTGGGCATCCGGCTCTCGTTCCCTCACTCGGCAGCAGTCGGGGCGCGCCGATCTCCCCGATCTCACGCGCGACATCCAATCTTGCCAGTCTTGCCATGCCTTGTGCCCAGGCCAGACGCAAGTTGCGTGACGCTGGTGTCACGTTGAGCGACTCGAGCGCACGAATCTCTCACGCAAAGCGACCAGTGAGCATCTCTCCGTGACTTTCACCTGGGTGTAGGCCCGTCGACAGCCTGGCCGAGAACCACTTAAGCCCGCATACGACCGTCTTGTGCTCCTTTTCAACCGGCTCTGACACTCGTGACCAGCGGGACATGCCAGCGTGCTTGATGACCGCGAGGGGGACCACATGGGGAGCACCGGGATCGAGGGCTTACTGCGCGACAGGTTACTGATCATGGTGAACGACAGGTCGGCGATCGGCCTGCTGCCGCACATCGACGGCCACACCGGGGGCCTGCTTCTCACGGGTGCCGATGCCGCCGCGAGGTGCCGGAACATACGCAACAGCTACCCGGACACCGTCGTGGCCGTCGACTACGGCGGCCACGAACACCGGGTCGCGACCGCCGACCGCCCCTTCGGCTATCAGGCGTCCGACGGCTGGCACGCGCTGGACCACTCCGGCCTGGAGGAGGTCCTGAACGGCCAGCTGGCCAACAAAGCGGCGTTCGCGGTGACCCCGACCTGTTTCATACCGCCGCCGGACGAGGACGCCGACGCGCGCGTGCTGCGTGCCGTGATCAACCAGGCCAACCTGCTGGAGCGAACGGACACGGTCGTTCTGCTGCCGTGCAGCTACCGCTGGCTGCGGGACGAGTCACTGTTGCATCTGGTGGAGGCGGTACGGGACAGTCGGCACCCCGTGGCGTTGATCATGCAGCACTACAAGGACCCGCTGGAGCGGGTGGGGGTGGCCGAGGGCCTGCGCGTGTTGTGCCGGTCGTGCCCGCGGCTGCTGCTGTGGCGCACGGACCTGGCCGCCTTCGACGCTCTGGCGCACGGCGCCCTGGGCACGGCGGTGGGGGTCACCGCCATGCTCCGTCACGGCATGGACCCGCGCCGCAAGGGCCGGGGCTGGCGGCCGTATCCGGTGGTGCTCGTCCGCGACCTGCTGAAGTACCACCGGGTGGAGGTGCTGCAGAACTGGTTCGCGCGCGTCGATCCGTGGACGTGTGGGTGCGCGGTGTGCGAGGGCGCCGAGTTGTCCCGCTTCAGCGAGAGCAACGCCGGCGTACGCGAGTCGCAGTGGCACAACACGTGTGAGCTGTACGCGCTGCACGATGAGTTGATCTCGGCCGACGCGGGCCCGGACAGGCTGGAGTGGTGGCGGCAGATCGTCGACGACGCGGTTGCCCGGCATCACCTGCTGACCTCCGATCTCGGGGAGGAGGTCGCGCATCCTCCGGTGCTGCACTATTGGCAGCGGCCGACCCCTCCGGCGGTTCCGATGCCATGACGGATACTCGGGGCGCTGTCGAGGAGGTCGATCTCGGCCCAGACCGCCTTGCCGGGCCCTTGGCGGTCGGTGACGCCCCAACGGGAGGCGAGGGCGCCGACGATGACGAGGCCACGGCCGTGGTCTTGATCGGTGGTTGCGTCCGTGGTGGCGGTCGCGGGTGGCTGTGCGGCGAGGGGGCGGTCACCTCGGGCGTCGGCGACCTCGATTCGGAGCGCGTCCGTACGGTGTTCAAGGCGGAGGGCGAAGTCGCGGCCGGGTACGCGGGCGTGGAGTACGGCATTGGACGCCAGCTCGGCGACGACGAGGGCGGCGGTGTCGGAGAGGTCCGAGCCGAACGGGATGCCCCAGGCGTCGAGTTGGTGCGTGGCGAGGTGGCGGGCGAGGCGGGCGCCGCGCCGGGTCGCGCTCAGCCTCTGGAAGAACACACGTACGGTGACGGCCGGTTGGGCCTGAGGTGCGGTCATGCGGTCCAGCGTTGTGGGAGGGAGAGCGGTTCAACAGACACGACGCTGGTACAGCCGCGGCTGGGTGGGTTCACTGAGTGGACAGGGTGGGTGACGCCCCGTAACCATGGGTGGGTTGATGTCCCGGTGGGGTACGTGGGAGGTGGGCCGGGCGTGTTGGACGGCGTCGCGAGCAGTGAACCGGAAGTGTCGGACGGCCTCAAGAGCTTCGGCGCGGTCCTGAAAGCGCTGCGGGAGGAAGCGGGCCTGACGCAGGAGGAGTTCGCTCCGCAGGTGCGGTACTCCGTACATGCGGTGGCCAAGCTGGAGCAGGGGAAACGGTTTCCGTCGGTGAGGTTCATCGAGCGGACCGGGGCGGTTCTACAGGCGCCGAGGGTGCTCAAGGCGGCGGCACGGCATCTGACGCGGAGGCAGGGGCTGGCTTCGTGGTTCGTGCAGTGGGCGGGGATCGAGGAGGAGGCGATCTCACTTTATGCGTATGAGTGCCGGGCAGTTCCTGGGTTGTTGCAGCCGGAGGCTTACATCCGGGCGATCTTTGATCGAAGGTTGCCGCCGGTGACCGAGGAGCAAGTGGAACGCGAGACTGCGGCACGACTTGAGCGACAGCAACTCCTGACGCAGAAGCCGAACACGGCCTTCAGCTTCGTCATCGAACAGGCGCTGTTGGAACGGCGGGTGGGTGGAGCGAGCGTCACAAAGGCCCTCATCGAGCACCTCCTGGAGGTCGGGAAGCTGCGCAACGTGGAGATCCAGCTCATGCCACTGCGGCAGGAGGACCACGCGGGCGTTGACGGCCAGATGTACCTGGCAGAGACTCCTGACAACCAGTGGATCGGCTACACCGAGGGTCAGCGTTCCAGCACCCTGATCACGGCATCGAAGGACGTGAGCGTCCTGCTCCAGCGCTATGGCAAGCTGCGTGCGCAGGCCCTCGATTGCAGGGCCACGGTGAGCCTGCTGGAACACATGCGAGGAGCGCTATGAGCACTACGGAACCGGCGTGGTTCAAGAGCAGCTATAGCGGTAGCGAGGGCGACAACTGCGTCGAAGTCGCTGACTGCCCTGAAGCCGTCCACGTCCGGGACTCCAAGGACAAGGAGGGCGGCCAGCTCGCCCTCTCCCGCACCACGTGGTCGACCTTCGTCGCGTACGCAGCAGACGCCCAAGTCTGACACCCGCCCAACGCCCGTGGGGCTGGCCGAGTTCTGAACCCCGCCAGCCCCACCGCCACGTTCCGCCTACTCGACGTCGAGGGCGGGCTGCTCCGGGGCGCTCGCCTTCTTCGAGACGGCGGCCTTCCGCCCTCGCGCGCGCTTCACCGGCCGCCATGCCTTGAGATCCGCCGCGCTGAGCCGGTGCTTGCCCATCTGCTCGTCCAGGAAGGCATCGCAGTCCTCCGCCGGCACGGACTCCCACTCGGCGTCGTACTCACCGTGCCACTGCCGCACCCAGGGCATGACCTCATGCAACCCAGCGATCAGCGGGGTGAGCCGCTCGGTGTGCCAACCGCTCTGCTCCGTACGGTCCTCGATGAGGTTGATGAGCGCCTGAGCCTGATCCTTGTGATCCCACCCGGCCCACCCGAGCAGTGTGGTCGGGTCCGCCTCGGGCCCGGCCTCCAGATAGGAGATGAACCGCTCCTTGGGTACGTCGAGCCTGCCGCGGTTGGACCAATAGGACGTCTTCAGGAAGTCTGCGGATGAGTACTTTGGTGGGACGGGGATATCGAGCCGCTGTCCAGTCCGGTCCTCCTGTCGCTGCCGCTCCCAGACTCCCTCCCACTGCTCACGCTTACGCAGCCCCGCGTCCCTGTACCGCATGGCAGCGAGGTACGGCACATGCTCATCGGCGACAACGTCAGCCAGCACCTGCCCAATTGGCAGGTCCGGCTTCTTTAGGTGATCCCTGGCGTACAGTGCGGCAACAGCAGTGAAGTCGGCATCGGAACTCAACAGATCCGCAAGCTGGTTGACGGTGAGCGTACGAGGTTGCTTCACCCCCTCGCGGAGAGTGAACCACAGCGTCGGATTCTCACACTGGTCCAGCAACCAGGTACGCAGAGCGTCCTTCTCTTTCTTCTCCCAAGGTTCGACGAACCACCGTCGCTTACACTCCGGCCGTTCGATGAGGCCAATGTCCTTGCGAGCCTCAATGATGTCGATACGGGCTTGCACGATGTCTCGGTACCAGCGGGGCCAACGTTCTGGAATCTCGGTGACGAGGGCCGATCCGTGTCTGTCAAACCACACGGTTTCTGCGTCACCACTTGCCACCTGCCTAGCCAACACGATCTCGAAAGCCCTCTCCCCGAGCTGCACCTGGGGGATATCGACCTGCTCGGGAGACGTGACGGCTGTCCGCACTGCGTCATGGGCAGACAACAGACCGTACAGGCCATACACCTGCCAGTCCAACTCCTCTTGAAGAGCAATCATCTGCTGACGAAGGTCTGTGTACTTGGCGCGAGCACTATCGAGGACGGTACGTGTCGGCAGCCCTGACTCACAAACAGTCGATGCGTCAAACTGGATCACTCTCTGAGCACGAGAATCCAATAGCCGCCCCGTGACCAGCGGCAACCGATCAGGAATTGGGAACTCTTGAAGCTTGGTACTGGTGAACTCATAAAATCGCTCCCACTCATCGTGCATGAATCCACCAGTGCCGGACTGGCTGCCCTTGTCGTGACTCACTTGCTTCAGCCAGAAGCAAGCGGTCGACGAGTTCAGCAAGCCCAAGAGTTCGAGGTACTTCTCCTCGCTCGCCTCTGCAGGAAGCTTGATTACAGGCGCAGATCGATTAAATACCTTTCCGCCCCGGTCCAGTACAAAGTGGTTGTGTGTCGCCACGAAGGCAAACGCGATCGACAGCGGTGTCCGCAGTTTGCTCGGGTATAGCTCTTGCCACTCATACCAAGACATGCCACGTTCCAACATCGGCACACCAAAACGTCGCCGATGAGAGATAGCTGCTCGGTAGACCGAGAGAATTCGTGCAGTGGTGCCGATGCTTTCCAGAGGGAGAGTCTCAAAGTCGTCCCCGTAAACCCAGATCGCCTCCACCTCGCTCCGCGCCATGAAGTCTCGGGTCACATCGCCGGTAATCATTGGCCGCGTCTGCGCTACCGCCAAGCGTCCCGCAGCACCGCCCGCAGGAAGCAAAAATAGATCATCCTCGCCTGTCACGGAGCTGATACCTGCAGAGTCCGCGATGGCGCCGAGCTTCCCCACCGTCGCCTCCTCAAGGCGTTCCAGAAGTGAACCCGCGCCGCCGCCGCTCACCGACCAAGGATGCGAAGAAAAATTGCGGGCCGGAGTGTCCTCCACTGACACCCATTGGGACTCACTGCCAGGCCTATCCACCTGCTCAACAATCGCCCGCCAGACAGCCGCCTCCGCCGGAACATCGGGCTGTGATGGCTCTCCTCTAACCCCCAGAACTGCCCGCACCGTGCGCTCAGGACGCGGCACCCGGTTGCGCCCCACCAGAATCACGGTCGGCGTTCCATGCCCAGGAATGAATGCTCCCGACGTGTCGATCACATGTGACAGCTCGACCCGATCACGGAAGACGATATCGATGAGCTTCTTACCAAACTCCCGTTTCATGAAAGAGTTGGCGGTGATCTGGCCGACGAAACCTCCGCCACCCCTGCTGCCACCCACTCCCCTCAACGCCAGCTCAAAGAGCCTCTGCGCAAATGGCACCGACAAGGCATACTTCCCTGCGGAAGCATCGTACGCACCCCTATAGTTTTCATTTTCTTGCTTATCCTTCACCGTAATATACGGCGGATTTCCCACCACAACGTGATACGACCCCCGCCCCAGCAAATCCACTTGCCCAGCGAACTCCCCCACATCCTCCGTAGAATAAACAAAGGCGCTTCCCCCCTCAGAGCCACCCCCCTCCACCTCCGCAAACAACGTCCCCAAATCCGTCTGAATACCCGCCGCATCCCGCCCATGCAGCAACGAGTCCCCCACCGCCACATTGATGGGAAACACCGGCGCGAGCGCCAACCGCTCAGCCCCCGCAGCCCGCATAGCCACAACCAACAACCGGAACCGAGCGATACTCACCGCAAACGGATTCTTGTCGCACCCGTGGACGGACTCCAGAGCCCTCCGCACCACCGACCACTCATCCGCACCGGGCTCCGCCTCCCGCCACTTCTCCACGAGCCGTTCGAAGATCCCGAGCAGGAAGTGCCCGGACCCGCACGCGGGGTCGATCGTCCGCAGCCCCCGCCGCTCGACGCCCCCTGGCCCCTCCGCCACGGGATCCAGCCCGAACTCCTCGATGGCCGGCTCCAGCGTCAGATCGAGGATGAACTCCTCGACGAACTCCGGCGTCTGCAACAGCGCGTACGTCTTCCGGGCATGGTCACTCAGGTCCTGATACAGGTCACCGAGGAACCGCGTATCCCAGTCCAGATACGAGAAGTCGTAAACGATCCGCCCGTCCGCGTCCCACCGCCGCCAGAACCGCAACAACTCCGTCGCGGCCTCATAGCTCGGCATCAGCTCCCACAGCGGGTTGTGCGCGCGGTCGAAGAGACCGGCCACGGTCTCATGGGCCTCCGCAAGATGCTCGAACGCCGCAAGCAGCCAGTCCCGGTCGTTGTGGTCGGGATGCTCACGGAAGTGCACCTCATGCCGCTCCTCCGCCTCGACCAACCGCTCCCCGGGCCCGGCGATGAACGGCGCCTCGATCAGCCCGTGATCCTCACAGAACCGTACGAAGACACAGGCCAGCACCCAAGCCACGGCAGCCTGAGTCACCCGCTCGTCCCGCCAAGCCCCATACGTCGCCGCCGTACGCTGCGCCTCCCGGGCCCGCCGGTACTCGGACTCCAGCCGGACGCGGTACTCCTCCTCGGACTCACTGCGCGCACGCAGATCGTCCTCCAGGACGACGACCTGCCGCCGCAGATCCTTCAGCAGCGCCGCCTGATCCAGCCCCGCCCGCTCACCCTGGCCCGTGACCGTCACTCTTCGCATCCCTCTCGCAGCACCACGTCACCCACCGCACATCGCTACACGGTTTCGCGTCCCAATCCTGCCAGCACCGTCGACCGAAACAGATCCCGCAGGAGTCATGGCAAAGTACTCTCATCTGCCATGATCACGCCGCTAAGGTGATCACCGTGACGGCTCAGACACCTCCTCCGGTCCCGGCGGCCTCGACCACACCCGCAGCCCCGGCACCCGGAGCACCTACGCCGACACCCGCACCCGTACCCGCCCACCAACACTCCTTCTTGGAGGTGGGCCGCGGCCACTACGACGCGGCAACGCAACTCGCCAAGTCACCCCCGCTCTTCGGCCCCGCCGACCACCTGGCCGGAATCGCGGCGGAGTGCGTCATCAAGGCGATGCTCCTCGACTTCTTCGGTTCCAAACAGGACACCCCGCTCGGGATCCCTTACAGCCCTGCGATCAGGAACAACCCGGCGGCGCCGAGCAAGACCCAGATCGAGAAGGCGAGGAAGGCCTCCGAACACGGTCACCTCCCCCACGTCTGGGACCAGCTCCTCCTACTCGCCAATGGCCACCGCGGTGCCACCGTCCTCGCGCAGATCCCCCAGCAGAACCCCTTCCGGGAATCCGCCGACGAGTGGGACGTGGCCCACCGCTACCGTGACAGCAGCCAGATATCGGATCAGCGCGTGAAACGTCACCTCACCGCGGCCCGTACCGTGATCGCCGCCTACCAACAGGCGAAGTAGCACAAAGCACAAACGCAGCCGAAGCCAAGCCAAAGCCAGAGCCGAAGTGGAAAAGCAGGCGCCCGCCCCATGAACCCGACCCGATTCGACGCCGCGTGGCACGCCGCCCTGGGCCACGCCCACCGGGCCGCCGAAACCGGCCGGGACACCGTCCTCGTACGCGACCTGTTCGGGCGTGCGTCGCTCCTGATTGACGACGAGTCCGAGCCACTGTCCGCCGAGGAGCTGGAATCGCTCGCAGCGGCGTTCCGAAGCGACACCCAGGCCTTCGCAGGCCCCCAACCCGTCCAGGCCGCGTCCACGATGTTCGCACCGGAGATGTTCTTCGGCTCCCGCGAACTCATCGTGCAGGACGAGGGCGAGCCAGGCCACCGAGGCAGGGTCGCCGTACTCGAACGGACCGTCGTGGGCGCCGACTGGGCCCGGGAAGCCGCACCAGGCGCTTCACCGCAGCCCGAGGTGCGAGAGCGGCGCGTCGCCCTGTACGGCTTCAAAGGCGGCGTCGGGCGCTCCACCGCCACCGCCGTCCTTGCCCGGCACCTTGCCGACAAGGGCCACTGCGTCCTCGTCGTCGACCTCGACCTGGAGTCCCCGGGAGTCTCCACGCTCCTGCATGGCCTCGACGAACTGCCCGAGCACGGCATCGTCGACCACCTGGTCGAAGCCGGCGTCGGCAACGCGGACGAGCTGGATCTCGTCACCCAGAGCTCGTTCTTCACTCCCACCCAGGGCAACGGCGAGATCTGGCTGGCCCCCGCCGGAGGCCGCCCCCGCGACGACTACGACTACCTCGCAAAGCTGAACCGCATCTACAGCGACCTTCCGGCCGCCGAACCGGGCGGCACACCCAAGCCGTTCTGTGTACGGCTGGAGGAGGCCATCGCCGCCTGCGAGGCGCAGGTGGCCGCGGTCTCTCGGCAGCCGGACGTCGTCCTGCTCGACAGCCGCGCCGGCATTCACGACATCGCCGCCGTCACCCTCACCCAGCTCAGCGGGCTGTCCCTGCTCTTCACCGTCGACAACCCGTCCACCTGGTACGGCTACGGCATGCTGTTCTCCCAGTGGAAGCAGCGCCCGGACCGGGCCGTCGACCTGCGCGAACGACTCCGGATCGTGGCCGCCATGTTCCGGTCCGCCGGGGACATACAGCGCCTGCACAAGCTCCGCGACAACGCCCAGAAGATGTTCGCCGACACGCTCTACGACGACGCGGAGGGCGCGGACCTCGACGCGTACCACCCGGCCCTGGAGGACGACCAGGCCCCGCACTCGCCCATCCCGATCCTCTTCAGCCACGACCTGATCGGCCTCGACCCGCTCCAGGACCGCGACTGGCCCGAACTGCCCTTCGTGGAGGCCGCGTACAAGAGGTTCCTCGACGAGGTCTACCAACTCGTCTTCCCCAGCGAGGAGCTGTCATGACGGACCGGGACCCACTGTCCACCGACGAGTACCGGACGCTGCTCGCCACCGCCCCCGGCAGCGCCTTCGACGCCGACACCGTGAGCCCCGACGTCACGCGGCTGTTCACGCCGTCGAGCCACCGGCGTGCGCTGGACCCCGACGTGACGGTGGTGCGCGGCGCACGCGGTTCAGGCAAGACCGTGTGGACCAAGGTCCTCAGCGACGACAGCATGCGCGAGATCGCCGCAGCCTCGTACATGATGCCCCGGCTGCAACGGATGACGGTCGCCACGGGCCACGCGACAGGCGGCGAGCCCAATCTGCACCACCCCAGCAAGAACGTCATCAGCAAACTCGTGGAGGACGGCGTCAAGCCCCGGCACCTCTGGTCAGCCGTGGTCCTGACCGGACTCGGGGCCCCGGAGATCCTGCGCATCGAAGGCTGGGACAAGCGGGTCCGCTGGGTCGCCGAGCACATGGAGTCCTACGAACGCGCCCTGTGGACGATCGACCAGGAGGCCCGCAAGAGCGGCCGCACCCGCCTGCTGATCTTCGATGCCCTGGAGCACCTCCACAACGAAAGGCCGGTCGTCGACCAGCTGGTGTCCGGCCTCTTCGAGGTGGCGCTGGATCTCCGTATGAGCACCAGCGCCATCCGGGCGAAGATCTTCGTCCGCCCGGACATGTACGAGAGCGCGCCCAAACACTTCCCCGACGCCTCCAAACTCGGCGCCAACGCCACCGACCTGACCTGGACCACGGAGAACCTGTACGGCCTCCTCTACCACCAGTTGGGCAACCACCCGAGCCCCGAGGCGGAGAAGTTCCGTTCGTGGACCGGCAGTTGGCGCAGCGAGGGCGAAGGCCGGTGCATCGCCCCCGTCGACGTCATCGCCACCCCGAAACGCCAGCACGATCTGTTCGTCACGATGGCCGGCCCGTACATGGGTCCGAGCCACCGCCGCGGCCACACGTACACCTGGCTTCCCAACCACCTGCAGGACGGCAGGGGCCAGGTGAGTCCACGCACCCTCCTCCAGGCGGTCTCCACAGCGGCGACCATCAGCCGGGACCGGCACCCCGAACACGAATACGCCCTTCACTACGACGCCATCCGCGCGTCCGTGAGTACCGCCTCCCAGATCCGCGTGGACGAGATCACGGAGGACATCCGCTGGGCGGCGGTCGCCGTCGAGCAACTGCGGGGCGGCCAGGTTCCGATGCAGCCGTCCGTGGTCCTCGCCTACTGGCGGGACGCCTCCCTCTCCGCGAAGCTGCGCGAGGTCCTGGCGAACGGCTCGCAGGGCAGCGGCCCGGAGGATGTCGACAACCACCGTGAGCTGATTGACGAGTTGGAGAGGCTCGGCGTGATGACACGGCGAGCGGCGGGCGCCACCGACCTGCGCGACTACGCGGTCGACATCCCCGACGTCTACCGCCTGGCCTTCGGCATCGGCCGCAAGGGGGGCGTCTCCCGGCGCGCACACTGACCACAGGCAGATCCCGGCGTGCGGCCTTGAAGGCGGCGGAGAGCGCCCCGAAGGGGCGCGGGGAACTGAGCGACCGGCGACGACGGCGCCACAGACGACCGACGGCACACCGCGGCGCTTCCAAGCGGTACTTCCAGCGGAGCGCTCAGGCCGCCGCAGCCACCGCCGTCAGGAAGTCGCCGTCAAGGTACGCCCGTTCCCCGTCGCCGCCGATCACCTCGACCGTCCGCCCGTCCAGGTGCGGGACCTGCGTCCGCGTGTCCACGGGGCACAGCAGCCACAGCCCGTGCGGGTCGTCGGCCGGTCGGCGGGCCGCCGTCTGCAGCCGGACCAGAAGGTCGTGGCCGCCTTCGTCCCAGTACCGGGCGAGCAGCCCCGCATCATGCAGGAAGAGGACCGTGCGAGGTGCCGAGGCCCGCTCCAGCAGGGCCGCCTCCAGACGTACCCAGACCGCGCGGACGAACGAAGCCAGACCCCGCTTGATCTGCCCCGGCGCGGAGCCCGCGTCGGCACGCAGGACCTTCTCCCAGTCCTGCCCCTTCTCCGCCGCCAGCGCGCGGAACTCGGCAAGGAACTCCCGCCCCAGGTCGACCGGTTCGACGGGGAACGCCGCGGCCACCGCCCCGGCGGCACCCGGCAGCCGGCTGCCCTTCACGGTCAGCGCGAGGAACCCGCCACGCTGAACGCGGGAAGCGAGCCTGGCACGGGTGGCGGCGTGCGGATCCCCGTCCACCTCCGCGACCGCCGGGATGCCATGGCCGGGCGACACGTAACTGGTGCCCGTCCCGGTGGACGTCCACTGGCCGGCCGTCTCCAGGGCCGGCGGGAAGAACCGCTCCAGCTTGGTGTCGTACTGGAGCTCGAAGCGGGCCTCCCTGAGCGGGTCCTCCAGCTCGACGTACGTCGGCTCGCGCTCTGTGGAGAGCGCGTCGAGCACGGGGAAGCGCGCGCGCAGCCGCGCCAGCAGCTCAGCGACGGTGATGCCACGGTCCCGTCGTACTCCCGCCCCTGCCTGCGAAATGCGCAGGGCGCGGTCCAGGCTGAGGTCACGGGGGTACAGCTCCAGGCGCGGAGTGACCTCGGTCCCCACGGCGACGGCGGCTGCGAGGTCGACCAGCCGGGTGTCCGCGAGCGGGGCGAAGCCCTCCGGGGCGGGCACCGCGCGCAGGTCCCGGACCACCGCGGCTCGTCCCGGCAATGGCTCCTCACGTGCCAGTCGCTCCGCCACCGACCCCAACTCGGCTGCATAGTCGGCCAGTTCACGGGGGCTCGGGTCGTCGGTCCCGGGCAACGACTCCGCGGCGATCAGTACGGTGTCGCCTCGTCGGTGCACAGCCAGGCGCGGCTCGTGCTGTTCCACGCCCTCGCCGTCCCACAGCTCGGCCTCAGTGGCGGCCCGTACCACGGCCAGCGCCCTCGCGAGCGTACGCTCGGGGGTGTCGTCGCCCGCGCCGTGCCGGACGCGCAGCTCGGCGGCCGCCTCCTGCGCGGTCATGACCCGCCCGGCCGCCGTGACGATCTCGACCAGCTCTTCGCGCACCCGTCGCAACCAGTCCGTCTCGGCCCACTGCTTGATCTCGATGCGGTGGTGACGGGAGACCGGCGGCTGCTTGATCTTGAGGTGGTCGGCGATGCGGGCCTGGACCGGCCAGGGGCCCAACGGCGACAGCCCGCCCTCCTCGGGCGGCAGACCGAGCGTGAGCCGGACCACCGGCGCACGGTGGGAACCCTTGCGACCGGGTTCGGGGGTGAGCCTGGCGGCCATGTCGTCTATCGACAGGAGCAGCGATCCGTCCGGCTCGGGGTCACCGGCCGCGCGCGCGGCCGGTACCGCGGGTCGGACGTCGGCCCCGGTGGGCTGCCGCAGGGCGATCGCCCACTGCTTGCGGCGCCGGTTGAGTTCCTTGCGTACGAGCGCACCCGCGCCCCGCGCCTTCGAGATCGCGTACGGCTGGACGTTGAGCAGCTCTCCCACCTTGGTGGCGCCCAGCCCGTGCGCGACGGACACGGCCCGGGGCGACAGGCCTGCGGCGTCCAGCAGGGTCTCGGCGTCCGCGGCCTCGGCGGCGGCGTCACGGGCCTCCTCCGCGTCCTCGGCCTGGGCGCCGACCGTGGCCGGGGTGGTGGCCGGCTTGGTCGCGTCGGCCGCCCGGAACACCTCGCGCCACTCGTCGTGCATCTGCCGCAGCGTGTCGAAGCGGTGCTCGGTGTCGCGGTGCAGCGCCCGCCGGAAGAAGGACGTGAGGCCGTCCCTGAGGGCCGGCTCGAACAGCTCGGAGGCGACGTACAGTTCGGCGGACTCGTTGGTGAGCG
Organism: Streptomyces sp. cf386; assembly: GCF_900103585.1. Classification (GTDB taxonomy): domain Bacteria; phylum Actinomycetota; class Actinomycetes; order Streptomycetales; family Streptomycetaceae; genus Streptomyces. The sequence goes on along the minus strand of NZ_FNHV01000009.1, from coordinate 211,744 downwards.
GGTCCAGCTGTCCGTCGCCCCACATGGGGCGCTCACCGCCGGCCATCTCGTGCAGGGTGACGGCCGCCGCGTACCGCTCGGCGTGGTCGTCGTAGTACGGCCGCCGCAGGGAGCCGAGGAAGGGGTCGAGGTAGCCGCGCGTGCCCGCCTTGATGTCACGCTCGGAGGCGTCGGCGAGGGAGAAGTCGAACAGCTTCAGACGCCAGATCCGGTCCTTGCTGTGGTGGATGCCGAAGTTGTCGGGCTTCAGGTCGCGGTGCAGGACTCCGTTGGCGGCCAGCTGGTCGAGCGCCCTGAACAGATCGTCGCCGAAGCGCTCCAGCTCGTGGTAGGTCAGCTTGCCCTTGCCGCGCAGCCGGGCACCCAGGGACTGCTCACCGGCGTACTCGAGCTGCAGGACAGTGCGTCCGCCGATCTCGCGCAGCCCTTCCCCCCGCAGTTGTACGACCGCGCCGCCCCCGACCTCCTTGAGGACGCCCGCCTCGGCACGCAGCCGTTCGGCCTTCTGCTCGTCCAGAGCGACCTTGAAGACTCGCTCGTCGATCTGTGTGCGGCCGTCCTCGTCCTCGACCACGCGCTCCACGAGAAGGGCGCGGGCCGTGGCGCCGGTGCCGAGAACGCGGCGTACGGACCATTCCGCGTCGAGCGACTGGCCGGGCAGTGCCTCCAGCGGGTCGACGCCGACGGCCGTGGGCGCCTCGGGCAGCACGCTGGCGCGCTCCGCCTTGTCCAGCAGGTCGAGGAACTCCTCGGCGGAGCCGAGGCGTTCGGTAACGTCGGAGCGAGTGGCCTTGAAGACCAGGTCGTCGAGGACGTCCGAGAAACCGTCGGCGACGGCGTACAGATGCAGCCCGGAGTCGGTGCGCAGCCGCTCGCTCAGCGCGCTGCGCTGAGTGGCGGGAGGCTGACCGGTGAGGATCAGGTACGCGACCGCGCCGAGCCCGAACATGTCCAGGTCTGCCGGATCGGCGTACGGCTGGTCGGTCTCGGGGGCGAGATAGAGGCGGGCCGCGTCCTCGATCAGAGCGGCGTCGAGTGCCGAGCCGCCGATGGAGCGGAAAAAGGTGGCGTTGCTGTCGAAGTCGCGGGCCGCGGTCTGCCAGTCGGTGATGCGCAATTCGGGGCGCGTTCCGTCGGACCGGAAGGAGACGTAGACGGAACTGGCCGCCAGGGCCCGGTGGTAGAGGGCGCGGTTGTGCGCGTAACGGACGGCTTCGGCGAGCTGTCGTACGAGGTCGAGGCGGATCTCGGGGGTGAGCTTGCCCCCATAGGTGGCCAGGTACTGGTCGAGGCGCAGGTCCGTGTGCCGGTGACGGAAGAGGATCGCGGGTCCGCCCTGGTGCTCGCGGATCTCGACGGCCTCGACGATGCCGCGGTGCGTGATGCCCTGCAGGACCTGGTACTCGCGGCGAGCCGCGCGATCGGTCGACTTCTTCGCGGCCTCCGTGGCCATATGGCCGACCAGGTAGATGCGGACGCGGCCCTCCTCCTGGACGAGGCCGTCGTCGCGCGTGGCCAGGCGGTCCTCCCAGGACTGCCCGCGGTCCAGGGGGTGCGGCTGCAGCTTCCAGGCGTCGCCGAACCTGAGATGGGCCGTGGACTGCTGGACACCGATGGCCTTCAGCAGACGCGGCAGCGTATTCCGGGAGAAGTCGGGCGTGATGCGGCGGTCGGGGCGGTCGGGCGGCAGGCCGAGGAAGTCCTGCCAGATGCGCTTCAGGCCGGTGGGGCGGTCGTCACGACCGTAGACCTTGACCTTCTGGACGTCGTCGAGATGGCTCTCGAGGTCCGGAGCCGAGAGGAAGATCGCCGGTTCCACACGTGGCACGGAGCGCTCGGGGATGCCCAGCTTGCGGGCCGCCCACAGGAGTCTGCTCTTGAGGTCCTTCGACTTGGCATCGTTGAAGTGCAGCGGGTTGTTGATCGTCCGGGTGCGGTCGGAGCCTCGGAAGTTCCAGGTGGATCCGTTGTTCTCCAGGCGCCCTGGATGGCTCTTGATCTCGACCAGGTAAAGGCCGGCGGGTACCGCGATCAGGAGGTCGCACTCGTTGATACGGCCCGACTGCGCGGTGAAGGAGAACGTGGCCCAGGCCCGATACGGCTCGGCGGCCGGCATCAGGCGGCGTACATGGTCGAGAGCGTCCTGCTCCCAGGGGTACGGGGAGTGGCGGTCCTGGAACCACTGCTGCGCCGGACGCGGCGGTCCCGGCTTGGGCACCGGCCGCGAGCCTCCTGCCGTCACCGTCCGACCTCCGCTGTCTCCTCACGCCCTTTCGGGCCAAAATTCCTGGTCGACCTTACCGCGCCCCACTGACAGGCAGTATCCGTTCGTCTTGCTCCCAAGGTGGACGGGCAGGCGGCGGCTGTCGAAGACAACGTCCGATCCCACTACTTGTGAGGAAGACCGTCTGGGCCGATCTCGGGCTCTAACTCCAGCCAGCTGCCAGGTTATTGGCCCAATCAGGGACGCGCCCCGTGGGATAGGCTTTTACTGCTGCGCACCTTCCCGGAGGGTACGAGGCGGAGTCCACGGTCCAGTCCACTGGCCGTGAGTGACGGATGGGGCGGATGCCCGGTAGGGCGGTCCTACCATTCCGAACTCACACCATGGAGTGGGCCTTTATGGAACCGGTCGAGTACAAGCCTGCGCGTCGTCCCTGGATCCGCGAGATCCTGGCCGGCGCCGCCGCGAGCGTGATCTCCAACCTCGTGTGGGAGGCACTGGCGGTGGCAGCGCGCCACCTCATCTGAGGCAGGCATGTGGCGGGCCCGGCGAGCCCGCCACTCTTCAGCCTGTCTGGCTTCAGCCCTACAGCGAGGATCATTCAGAAAAGCAGCTCCTGCCCGGGAGGGGTGTCATTGCCCTTCCTCTTCGGGCTGGGGAGATGTGGTATCCGTGCCTCGGCAGGGAGGTTTTCCCACGTGGGCCGCAGGCCGTGTATCTGCACGTCACCCACGCAGCTCTTGAGGTACGCCTGTGTCTCCTCATCCGTGGAGTACAGCACCGTCGCCCGGCTCGCCCTGGTCATGAGCACGTGGTAAGCGTGCCGGACGCATCGCGCGAACTCCTCCTCTTTTTCTTCCTCACTTCCCGTCCCCTCACGGAGCTTCATGTCGAACGAACCGGGCACTTTGACACGTTTGACCTTGTTTTCCGGGTCCTCACACCACTGCCCCTTGCGGTAGACCCAGCGGTCGCCGCGTCTCACCATGTCCTCGCCGAGGATCACCCCGCACCAGTCCCACTCAAGGCCCTGAGCCGTGTAGACGCAGCCGATCTGGTTGATGCCATACGGATGCACTGACCACTTCGTGGACGGGGGCACCGCTCCGTTCTCTCGGAAGGAGTCGCCTTTGGCGTTCCACGGTCGGTGCCAGTCACCGATCCGCACGTCTGCCTCCAGGCGCGCGGCCTTCCCCTTTCCCACTGGCTCGGTCCACGGCCAGCAGAAGCCGGCCACCATGCGAGCCGTCGCCCCCGCCTCCGCCTCGGTCCTGATGATGTACTCGAGTTCCTCTGGGCTCTCGGCCACCTCGACATGCATCAAACCGTCGGGGGTCCACTCGGTGGTTCCTGCCTCGATGTCGAGGACAGCCCGCACCCAGCGGATGTAGGCATCGCTGCCCCCACAGCGCCATTCCTCCCTGAGCGCATAGCGCAGTGGAGTGATCCCCCGCGCTCTTGCGGCTGCCTCGATCAGGCTCACCGTTCCGACTTCCTTGGGTCGCACGGACTGGCTCTCATCGAGAAAGAACACCGTGAGGCGGGAGGCATCGAGCAGATCGTCCACCTGCGGCTGCTTGCCCGACTTCTCCTCTCGGCGGTACATGTCAATGGTTCGCTCTCTCAAGCGATGCGCCTCGTCGCAGATGAGAACGTCCAAGGGAGGGTCCGGAGGTGTCACGAAGTGGCTGAAGTAGGCAAACCTCTTCCTGAACTCCTTGTCGGTGTAGCCCACCTGCTCCTGGAGCGCCCCGTTGAAGGCACGACTGCCGCTGGCGTACTTCACCGTTTGTCCGGCTGCCTCGAAATCGGCCCTGAGCTGTAGACCCACCGCGCTCTTTCCGGTACCTGCACCACCCGTCACGATGAACACGGCTCGTCCGTCGTCCGGCGGCGGAGCGGGCTGATCGGGATTACCGAGAACCAGGGCGGCTCGTTGCAGAACACTCGCCGCCACTCTCTTCTGCTGCCCGCGCAAGGTGAACACCGTGTCCTCTCCGCGGGATCTGATCATCGCGTCGAGAAGCGGCGTGTTGCGCAGGTTCATGAACCGCAGGAGTTGCTCGGCCTCGGAAGCCGCGCCGTCCTCCGCGAAATGCCGACGCAGGTCCACAAGGAGCAGGCCACGGCTGTCGCGGGTATACACACGCTCATAGGATCCAGTCGGCGCCAACGTATCGAGGAGCGGCCGAACCGAGTCATCGGTGGCATTGTGCAGGTACGCGAATCCGCCGCATTCGACCGTGACGCCACGCAGGGGTCCCTGGTCTCCAGTGAACAATTGGTATGTGTTCCTGAGTTGCAACGCAGGGTGCTTCTTGGGCTTCTTGTATCCCGGCACACTCACGAGCTCAGCGGTGGCGGCTTCCACCTGCGTCACCATTGACCATCGCTTCAGCTCGACGAGTTGAAACGACGGCAGACGCGTCTCCGGGTGTCGGCCCACGAGCACGACGTCGATGAGGGGCGGCTCCCCCTTGTTCGGTTCTTCGACCGTCGCCGCGCACTCGACGACCATCTCGACGTTGCCCCGCTCCGCCTCAACCAGGTTTTCCGCCAACTCGACCAGGCTCTCGGCCCATGCCTCCCGTTCTGTATCGGACACATCGCGCCCGCGGAAGTACCTGTATCTGGCGGCGAGATGCGGCACCATCCGCCGCCTTGAGTTCAGAGCGAGCAGGTCCTGCGCAGACAGCCTCAGCAGGAGCATGGACACGAAGTGGTTCCCCCAGGGCACGAGTGACTCGTGCGGGTGGGGGCGTGTCCTCGCGTAGAGGAAGCCCGTCGGGCCGCAATTGGTACGGGTGATCTTAGGGAGCGCGGCAGCTCAGGCGCGCTCCTCCCGCCGACTCATGGCATGTCAGCAGCAAGTTGGCGAAAAAGCTGCGAGCTCAGGCCGGTCGTTCACGCCGTGACAGCCACACGCCGCCCGGCGCCCACCAGTTCTCGTAGTTTCTCCTGCGTCTCCCGATCCGTGGAGTAGACGACCGTGCCGACCATTCCGCGGGTCAGCAGCACCTTGTACGTGTTGCGGATCAGGCGATCCACATCGGCGTCCGGTGTGGAGCGCTTGAACACCGGATCCCTGGACGCGGTACGGTCCGTCACCCATCGGTCGCCGCGCCACACCAGGTCGGGGCCGATGATGACGCCGGACCAGTCGTACTCGAAGCCCTGGGCGGTGTAGACACAACCAATCTGACCGAAGCCCGCCGGGTCCGTGGCCCACAAGGCGGACGGCGGTGCCCCGGAGACAGAGCGGTCGCCGCGCAGGTTCCAGGGGCGCGCCCAGTCGCCGATCCTCACGTCGGCCGGAAGGGGCTGTCCCGGCTTGGGTTCCGGGGACCACGGCCAGCAGTAGCCGGCGGACATGCGAGCGCTGTAGCGCTGGCCGCGGCGGCCGTCCAGGAAGCTTTCCATCTCCTCCGGGCTCTCGGCCAACAGGAGTTGCATGCGGTCATCCGGGTCCCACACCACCGGGCCGCCGGGCTCCAGGCCCAGAAGCCGCACCACCCAGCGCAGGTAAGCATCGCTCCCGCCACAGCGGAACTGGCTTTCGAGCCTTACGACGGGGCAGTTCAGCCCCCTACGTGCCGCTGCGGCTCGAATGTCTTCCACCGTGCCCATCTCACCGGGGCGCACGACCTGGTGCTCGTCGAGCAGGAAGACGGGCACTTGGGCCACGTCTATCAGTTCGTCGATTTGCTGCTTGCCGGTTCGGCGCGCGGCCGGCGTGTACCGGTTGGCCGATGTCTCACGGATGCGGTGGGCCTCATCGCAGACCAGGACGTCGAGGCTGTTCTTCTCCGTCGTCATGAAGCTGTTGAAGTACTTGAAGAGATCCTGCACTTCGCGCTTCCTGGCACCCGCGACCTTGCGCATCGTCTTGGTGAAGGACTGGGACCCGGTCGCGTGCAGAGCCGGGATGCCTCGCCGGTACAACTCGCCGAGCAGGGAGAGCGCGATGACGCTCTTGCCCGTGCCAGGACCACCGGTGATGACCACGACCTCCTTATGGTCGGACTCCCGGGCCTTGCGTACCGCGTTGAGGACCTTGCGGTATGCGACCTGCTGTTCGTCGAGGAGCACGAACTGCTCCCTCTCGCGGACTTCCTGCGCTGCGACCGCCATCAGCTGCTTCGAGGGAACCGTCTTGCCCGCGAGCAGCGCGTCAGCGGCTGCGGCGCCGGAATGCTCAGGGCTCAGCCGGGCACGAACGCAGTCGATGAACCCACCACGGGTGTCGCCCGCGAACAGCTGGCCCCACTGGTCGGACTCGATCTCGCGCAGTGCACCCACGTCGAACTCGGTTGCGTTATGCAGGAAAGCCACTCCCCCGACCCTCTCAGGGTGGTCGGCGACCGCACCGTTGAAGTGGACGAGGTACTCGCAGTAACGGCGCACCTGCTCGATGGGGTTAAGGACCGGCTGAGTATAGGAAGCGACGTGGCAGAGAACCGGGTCGTCCTCGTCCGGGACGACATTGCTCCACTGTTTGAGCTCCACCACGACATAGGAGGGGGCGCCCGTGCGCGGGTGAATCCCGGCGAGAACCGCATCGGCTCGCTTGCTGTTCATCGGGAGTGCGTACTCAAGCATGACCTCCACGTCACCGAGTCCCGCGTCGTTGAGCGCGCTGGCCAACGCGGGGACGCTCCGCTCCCAGGACCGCGCCTCCGAAGGGTTGGGCCGGTAGCCGTGCATGTGGGTGAACTGATCGGTGAGGTGGAGATAGAGCGAACTGTCGAGCGCCATGGCGGCGACCGTTTTCGCAGACGCGCGGAACAGCAAGGACTTCCCCCGGGCAGCACGAAAAGACTCGTGCGGGTGGGGGCATGTCCTTCGAGACTCCACGAGGTGGAGCGGAAGCCCGTCGGGCCGCGTTGACGATGTGTTTGAGGGTACCTGGCGGTATTGACTGTCATACGGGTGGTCGCATCGGCGGCAGCACGCGTCGCGCTTGGGTCTGGACTCCTCTGCCGGTACCCGCCGATGAGTCGACAGACCGACTTCGACTGCATGCTCCATGTAGAGCGAGCGCCATCCCACATCGTCACTCACCGGCACGGTCAAAATGCGCCCTCGGGCGCTTTTTCATCCAGGGAGCATGACCTCTGACCTGTGGATATGTGGAGCGGCAGACGAGTCGGGCTGTACGCCGGGTTCTGTTCCCAGAGCTCCTCGCGAAGCCCTGGGCGACGGCCATCCATCTAGGACCGGCGTTGCCACCGATCTCGTGCGGTCTACCCGCGGACTCGGGCGAGCAGCCCTCAAGCGTCCGCGCAGGAGGCTCCTTCCTTTCCCTGGAAGAGACTCCCTTTTGACCTTGCTCCGGGTGGGGTTTACCTAGCTGCCCAGGTCGCCCTGGGCACTGGTGGTCTCTTACACCACCGTTTCACCCTTACCCAGCGCCGAAGCGCTGGGCGGTCTGCTTTCTGTGGCACTGTCCCGCGGGTCACCCCGGGTGGCCGTTAGCCATCACCCTGCCCTGTGGAGCCCGGACGTTCCTCGGGAAGCCCCTGAAGGGACTCCACGCGGCCGCCCGCCCGGCTCGTCTGCCGTGTGGACCATGTTACCGGCCTGCGGGGGGCTGCCGTCGCCAGAACCGATCCGGCGAGGATCAGGGCGAACGCGGCCAGAACCCCCACCGTCAGGGGCTCGTCCAGGAACAGGGCCCCCGCCGCCACCGCGACCGCCGGGTTGACGTAGGTGAAGACCGTCGCCCGCGTCGGTCCCACCTCCTTGATCAGCTCCAGGAAGGCCACGAAGGCGACCGCGGTGCAGATCACGCCCAGGCCGGCCAGTGCTGTCAGGACCTCGGTCGATGGCATCGAGGACGGTCGGGTCAGCGCTGCCGCAGGGGCGTACACCAGCGCCGCCAGGGTCAGGCAGGCCGCCGTGAGGTGGAGGGACGGTACGTCTCGCAGCCACCTCGCCGCTATCAGCGGGGCCGTCGCGTAGCCCAGCACCGTCAGCAGCACCTCCGCCAGTGAGCGGGCGTCGCCGCCCGTCAGGTGCGGGACCGTGAGGGTCGCCACGCCGGCCAGGCCGAGGACCAGGCCGGTCAGGCGCCGGGTCCCGAGTTGCTCCGCGTTGCCGAAGAAGCGGGCCAGGGCGACGGCGGCTATCGGGACGCCCGCGATCAGGAGGCCGGCCGTGGAGCTGGAGAGGTGGCGCTCGGCGTCGGTCAGGGTCCACCAGGGGCCGATGATCTCGATGCAGGCGAAGGCCAGCATCGGGCGCCAGTGGCGTCGTATCGTCCGGGGCAGGCCGCCCTGCCGGATCGCGAACGGGAGCAGCAGTGCGGCGGCCAGGGCGCATCGCGTGAACACCACCACCGTCGGGGAGACCGTCTCCACCGCCACCTTGATCATCAGATACGGGATGCCCCAGACCACGCTCATCAGGGCGAACAGAAACCAGCCGCGTGCAGTCATACGGCGAGTTTCGGCCGGGTCAGGCCCTCGGGTCTTGAACGCTGTTGCGGTACACCGCCGGCGTCACCCCCAGCACCCGCCGGAACCAGCGAGTGAGGTGTGCCTGGTCCGCGAAGCCCACCAGGGCGGCGACCTCGGCCGGTCGCAGGCCGGACTCCAGCAGGCCGCGCGCCCGGATCACCCGGTGCTGGGACAGCCAGGCGTACGGCGGTATGCCCATCGTTGTGCGGAAGGCGCGCAGGAGCTGGTAGCGGGACAGGCCGAGGTCGGCGGCCAGGGCCGCGAGGGAGGGCGGGGCGGTGAGCTCGTCGGCGAGGCGGTCGCGGACGGTGTGCGCGATGTGGTCGGCGCCGGGGACCAGGTCGTTCGCCGCGCGGGCCGTGGAGTGGCGGCGGGCCAGGGCCGTGAGGAGCCAGGGGAGGCGGGACTCGGCCTCCAGCGGGTCGGGGCAGGCGGAGAGTTCGGTGTGTGCGCGGCGCAGGGCGGCGGTCAGGGCGGGGTCGTCGAGCACGGGTTCGCGGAAGTGCGGGAGGGCGGGGCCGAGGGTGCCGTCGGTCAGGAGGGAGGGCTCGGCGTAGAGGGCGCGGTAGGCGTAGCCGGCGGGGGTCGCCGGGCCGCCGGTGTGCATCTCGCCGGGTTCGAGGACGACGATGGAGCCGGGGCCGGACGTGATGCGTCCACCTCGGTAGGCGATGACCTCCAGGCCGCCGACCGTGACGCCGACGGTGAATTCCTCGTGCGCGTGGGGGGCGTATTCGTGTCGCGCGAAGCGGGCGGTGAGCAGATCGACGGGCGGGCCGCCGCTGCCGAGCCGCGCCCTGGTCCACAGTGCCTGTTCACCCATGTCGCCCCCCTTTCCCGTACACAGTCAACACCTGAACGCCCGCTTTTGATGCCGCCGGAGGCCTTCGCTTGACCCTGCCGCAACGTCAACGTTTCTACTGATCCCATGCGGATCGGAGAACTCGCCGCCGCCGTCGGCGTCACCACGCGCACGGTGCGGCACTACCACCATCAGGGGCTGCTGCCCGAGCCGGAGCGGCGGCCGAACGGGTACCGGGAGTACACGTTGCGGCATGCCGTCGTGCTGGCGCGGATCCGGCGGCTGACCGAGTTGGGGCTGGGGCTCGCGGAGGTGCGGGACGTGCTGGCCGAGGATGCCGGGAAGGATCTCGTGGAGGTGCTCGGCGAGCTGGACGAGGATCTCGCGCGGCAGGAGGCGGCGATCCAGGAGCGGCGGGCGCGGCTGCGGGCGTTGCTGGAGTCGGAGGGCGGGCTGCCCGCCGAGGGGCCCGTCTCGCCCGAACTGGCCGCTCTCTTCCGGGACATGGGTCATCTTTCCGAGTCCCCCATGGCCGCCAAGGACCGCGAGATGCTCGCGCTGATCGAGACGACGGCGGGTCCCGAGGGCCGGGAGCAGCTCATGAACGCGCTGGGCGACGCGCTCGCCCGGCCGGGCGGGAAAGAGCGGGCTCTCGCCGCCTACGGCCTGCTCGACGCACTCGCCGAAGCCGACCCTACCGACCCGCGTGTCGACGAGGCGGCCCGCGCCCTCGCCGACTGTCTGCCCCCGGACCTGCTCCCGGCGCCGGTGGACGTCGACCCCGACAACAGCTTCCTGCGCGCCTTCTACGCCGACTTCGCCCCGGCACAGGCGGAGGCGATCCGCCGCACCTTGCAGCTGCTCATGGAAGGGGATGGACCGTGATGCGCACCGCGCTCGTCCTTGTCCGGCACGAGCTGCGGCTCGTCGTCAGTCTCTGGCTGTGGGCCGCCCGGCGCCGGCACGGGCTCGGTGGCGGCACCGCCTTCGGGTACGCGCGTGGGCAGGGCACGATGATGCTGGGATTCGGATTCGTGATCGTGATCGAGTCGATCATGATGTCCGTGCTGCTGCGGAACCATCCGGTCGTACAACGGGCGTGGTTCATGCTGGACCTGTACACCCTCCTGATCATCATCGGGATGCACGCCGCCTCCGTCGTACGGCCCCACGTACTCGACGCCGGTTCCCTGCGCGTCCGGCGTGCCGCACACGTCGATCTGCGCATACCGCTGGAGAAGATCGCGCACGTGCGGCGCGAGTTGCGCACCACCCATGAGCGGGCCGACGGTGAGCTCAACCTCGCCATCGGCGCGCAGACGACCGTGACGCTCGAACTCACCGAGCCCGTCGCCCACTTCACCTTCCTGGGCCGTCGGCGGGACATCCGGCTCGTGCGGCTCCACGCCGACGACGCCACCGACCTCGTACAAGCGATCACGGCAAGCAAAGCGATCAAGCAGGCTCGAACCGCACCTTCGCCGCAGCCGGATCCGCTTGTGTGAGACGGACCCTGATCCGCTCCCCCAGCGGCAGCGCGTCCGTGCCCTCGATCCGGCCGATGACCGCCGGGGACTCCAACTGCACCACCCCTACGGCGGGTTGACGCTCGTCCACCTCCACCACCCAGCCGTCGAACTCCTCCCCTACGCGGTCCTTCAGCAGCGCCGCCTCCACGATGTCGACGCACTCCCGCTCGACCGTGCCCGCGCGCCGCGTGCCCTCGGCCATCCGGGCGGGCAGCGCGTCGAGGGCGGCCCCCACCCAGTCGGGCGCCGGTTGCCCGGCCGCCGCCGCGAGGCAGATCTCAGACACATACCGGTCGGCGAGGCGGCGCAGCGGTGCCGTGCAGTGGGCGTAGGGGGCGGCCACGGCGGAGTGCGTGGTGATGGGCGGCACGGCTCCGTCCCGGAAGACCGTGTAGCCGGCGCCGCGCAGCAGGGTCGTGCACTCCTGGAGGAAGGCCGCATGGTCGGGGCGGTGCGGGTCGAGGGCGCGGACCAGTGCGGCATACGAGACGTGGTGCGGCCAGTCGATCTGCAGGGCGTGCGCGGTACGGCGGAGGCGGCCGACCGCGCCGTCGGGGGCGGCGGGGAGGGTGCGCAGGATGCCGGTGCCGTGGGCCAGCATCAGGTCGGCGGCGGCCATGCCGGTCAGCAGGGAGAGTTGGGCGTTCCAGCCGTCGGCTGGGTGCGGCGCCCGATAGGTGAGTCGGTACGTGCCGTCGCGCTCGACAATCTCCTGCTCAGGGATGCTGAGCGAGATCCCGCCGCGCTCCACCTCCAGCGCCTCCCGCAGCTCTCCGATCTCCTTGAGCAGGGCGAGCGGCTCCTCGGCGGTCCCCCCGTCGATCTCCCCCTGCACCCCCGCGTAGTCCAGCTTGGCCCGGCTGCGGACCAGCGCACGGCGGACGTCGACGGCGGACGTACGGCCCTCGGTGTCGAGGTCGATCGTCCACAGGACCGCCGGCCGGTCCTGGCCCGGGAGCAGGCTCGCCGCGCCCTCGCTCAGCAGCTCGGGGTGGAGCGGGATCCGCTCGTCGGGGAAGTAGAGGGTGGTCACCCGCCGGTGCGCCTCGTCGTCGAGCGCGCCCGACGGTACGACGAAGGCGGCGACGTCGGCGATGGCGTACCGGACGCGGTAGCCGGTGCCCTGGCGGGACAGGTGCAGCGCCTGGTCGAGGTCGAGGGAAGTCGGCGGGTCGAGGGTGAAGAAGGGGATGCCGGTGGCGTCGTACGACGGGAGCGCGGGAGCCTTCGCGGTCCGCTCGGCCTCGGCGAGCACTGCGGCCGGGAAGGTGCCGGAGACGCCGAGTTCGGTACGCAGCGCGGTGAGGGCCGCCCGGAGGGGGGCCTCGGGGGCGCCGGTCACGCGGATGTGGCGGCGGGGCATGCAACGAGCGTAGGACCGGGGCCGTTCAGTGGCACGCCGTACGCTGTCGCAGAGCGCAACCGAAGGAGATCACCCGTGCTTGTCCTGCTGCCGCCCTCCGAAGGAAAGGCATCCTCCGGCCGTGGCGCCCCGCTGAAGCTGGAGCCGCTGTCGCTGCCGGGGCTGAACGACGCCCGTGCGGCCGTCCTCGACGAGCTCGTCGAGCTGTGCGTGGGCGACGAGGACAAGGCGCGCGAGGTGCTCGGGCTGAGCGAGGGGCTGCGGGGCGAGGTCGCCAAGAACGCCGAGCTGCGGACGGCGGGCGCGCGGCCGGCCGGGGAGATCTACACGGGCGTGCTGTACGACGCCCTCGACCTGGCGTCGCTGGACGCCGCGGCGAAGAAGCGGGCGGCCAGGTCGCTGCTCGTCTTCTCGGGGCTGTGGGGTGCGGTGCGCGTCAACGACCGCATCCCCTCCTACCGCTGCTCGATGGGCGTCAAGCTCCCCGGCCTCGGGGCGCTCGGCACGCACTGGCGGGCGCCGATGGCCGAGGTGCTGCCCGAGGCGGCCGGGGACGGTCTGGTGCTGGATCTGCGGTCGTCGGCGTATACGGCGGCGTGGAAGCCGAAGGGCGAGGTGGCCGGGCGGACGGCGTCGGTACGGGTGCTGCACGCGCCGACCCGGAAGGTCGTCAGCCACTTCAACAAGGCGACGAAGGGGCGGATCGTACGGAGTCTGCTGACCGCGGGGATCGCGCCGAAGGGCCCGGCCGAGCTGGTGGAGGCGCTGCGGGACCTCGGGTACGAGGTGGAGGTGGAGGCGCCCGCGAAGGCCGGGAAGGCGTGGACGCTGGATGTGCTGGTGGCGGAGATCCACTGACGCTCCACCGACGGCGTATTGCAGCATGCGCAACGACCTTTGCGCATGCTGTTCACCGCACGGCAGGATGAGGCCATGACCTCTCCGCTGCCCGCCTCCGTGCTGGATCTCGCGCCCGTCGTGCCCGTCGTCGTCATCGAGGATGTCTCCGACGCCGTACCGCTGGCGCGGGCGCTTGTCACCGGCGGGCTCCCCGCGATCGAGGTGACGCTGCGGACGCCGGCGGCTCTGGACGCGATCCGGGCGATCGCCGCCGAGGTGCCCGAGGCCGTGGTGGGCGCCGGCACGGTCATCACGCCGGAGCAGGTGACGGCGTCCGTGACGGCCGGGGCGCGGTTCCTGGTCAGCCCGGGCTGGACGGACGTACTGCTGGAGGCGATGCGGGTGTCCGGGGTGCCGTTCCTGCCGGGGGTGTCGACCACGTCGGAGGTCGTGGGGCTGCTGGAGCGGGGCGTGACCGAGATGAAGTTCTTCCCGGCGCAGGCCGCGGGCGGTACGGCGTATCTGAAGTCGCTCGCCGGGCCGTTGCCGCAGGCGCGGTTCTGCCCTACGGGGGGCATCGGGCCGGGCAACGCACCGGAGTATCTGTCCCTGCCCAACGTCCGCTGTGTGGGCGGCACTTGGATGCTTCCGGCGGATGCGATCGCCGCGCGGGACTGGTCCCGGGTCGAGCGGCTGGCCCGGGAGGCCGCGGGGCTGCGGGACGGCTCAGGCGCGCAGGTGTGACGTGTCGTTGAAGAGCCGTACGCTCGCGTTGCCGTCGGCGTAGTACGCCACCGCCGAGAGGGAGGCCGCCGAGAGTTCCATGCGGAACAGGGACTCGGGCGGGGCGCCCAGGGCGAGGCGTACGAACGTCTTGATCGGGGTGACGTGCGTGACGAGGAGGACCGTGCGGCCGGTGTGGGCCGCGATCAGCTTGTCCCGGGTGGCGGCGATACGGGTGGCCGTCGCGGCGAAGCTCTCGCCGTCGCCGGTGGGGCGGGCCTCCGGGTCGGCGAGCCAGGTGTTGAGGTCGTCCGGGTAGCGCTCGCGGACCTCGCCGAAGGTGAGCCCCTCCCAGGCGCCGAAGTCGGTCTCGCGCAGGCCGTCGTCGATGCTCACGTCGAGGCCGAGGTGGGCGGCGACGATACCGGCGGTCTCCCGGGTACGGGTGAGCGGCGAGGCGACAACGGCCTGGATGGTGCCGCGCCGGGCAAGGGCCGCACCGACGCGCTCGGCCTGTTCCCGGCCGACGTCGGAGAGGGACGGATCGGTACCGCCACTGCCGGAGAACCGCTTCTGGGGGGTGAGGGGCGTCTCCCCGTGCCGCAGCAGCACGAAGGTGGCCGGCGCCCCCATGTCGGCGGGAGCCCAGCCGGCCGAGGGCGCGGCCACGGTACGGGCGGCCCTGACATCGGCGTCGGCCTTCGCGGCTCCGCCGCCGGGGGACTCCGCCGCTCCACGCAGTGCCGCACGCGCTCGCGACGCGCCCGCAGCGGCGTCTCCGGGCGGGCCCGACGGATCGGGCTCAGCGGCGGTCTTCGCGGCCCGCGCCGCCCTGGCGTCGGCCGCCGCCAGCTCCGCCGTGGAAGCCGCCGCCGACCACTGTTCCCCCCGCTTCCCGGCATCCATCGCCTCGTTGGCCAGCCGGTCCGCGTGCTTGTTCTGCTCCCGGGGGATCCATTCGTACGTCACCTGCGTGGGCGGCAGAATCCGCGCCGCCTCGAACGCCAGCGGCTTCATGTCCGGGTGCTTGATCTTCCAGCGGCCCGACATCTGCTCGATGACGAGCTTGGAGTCCATGCGGACGTGGACCGTGGCGGACGGGTCCAGTTCACGCGCCGCGCGCAGGCCGGCCAGCAGGCCGCGGTACTCGGCGACGTTGTTCGTGGCGACGCCGATGTACTCCGCGGCCTCCACGAGGGTCTCCCCCGTCGCCGCGTCCAGCACGACCGATCCGTAGCCCGCGGGCCCCGGGTTGCCCCGTGACCCGCCGTCGGCCTCGACGATGAACTCCCGCACGGCCATGGCTCCTAGAGGCCGGACTCGGCCGTACGCACCAGGATGCGGCGGCAGTTCTCGCACCGCAGGACCGTGTCCGGCGCGGCCGAGCGGACCTCGCTCAGCTCGGTGATGGCGAGCTCCTGGCGGCAGCCCTGGCAGGTGCGCTGGTACAGCTTGGCCGCACCGATGCCGCCCTGCTGCACACGCAGCTTCTCGTAGAGCCCCAGCAGGTCGGCGGGGACCGACCCGGCCATGACCTCGCGCTCCTTGGTGACCGTCGCCACCTCGCCGTCGATCTCCTCGAACGCGGCGTCCCGGCGGGCGGTCGCATCGTCGACCTTCCCCTGGACGGCACCAACCCGCTCGGTCAGCTCGGCGACCCGCTCCTGCGCGGACTCACGGCGCTCCATGACCTCCAGGACGATGTCCTCCAGGTCGCCCTGCCGCTTGGCGAGGGAGGCGATCTCGTGCTGGAGGTTCTCCAGGTCCTTCGGGGAGGTGATGGCACCGGAGTCCAGGCGCTGCTGGTCGCGGGCGGCGCGCTGGCGCACCTGGTCCACGTCCTGCTCGGCCTTGGTCTGCTCGCGGGCGGTGTCGCTCTCCTCGGTCTGCGCGGCGACGAGCAGGTCGCGCAGCTGGGTGTGGTCCTTGCTCAGCGACTCGATCTCGGCGTGCTCGGGCAGGGACTTCCGCTTGTGCGCGAGCTGCTGGAGGCGGACGTCGAGGGCCTGGACGTCGAGAAGTCGGATCTGGTCGGCCGGCGCGGCGTTCAGTTGGGGGCTCCCGTGGTGCTAGTGGTCGGGTTGGACGCCGCGTGGGCCGTCCAGGGGTCGGTGACCGTCTTCGAGACGTGGACCCGCAGGTCCCATCCGTGGCGGTCGGAGATCTCGTCGAGCTGGGCGGCGGCCAGCTCGCACCAGGGCCATTCGGTGGCCCAGTGCGCCGCGTCGAGCAGCGCGAGAGGACTTTGGGCCACGGCCTCCGAGACGGGGTGGTGGCGGAGGTCCGCGGTGAGGAAGGCGTCGACGCCGGCCGCCCGCACCTGGGCGAAGAGGCTGTCGCCGGAGCCGCCGCTCACGGCGATCGTGCGGACCGTCGCCTCGGGGTCGCCGGCCACGCGGATGCCCTGCGCGGTGGCGGGGAGGCGCTCGGCGGCCCGGGCGGCGAGTTCGCGGACGGTGAGCGGGTGGTCGAGCTCGCAGATACGGCCCAGGCCCCGGCGGCCGTCCGGGTCGGTCGGGTCGGGCACCAGCGGCCGTACGACACGCAGGTCCAGCGCACCGGCCAGCGCGTCGCTGACTCCCGGGTCCGCCGTGTCGGCGTTGGTGTGCGCGACGTGCAGCGCGATGTCGTTCTTGATGAGGGTGTGCACGACCCGGCCCTTGAAGTGCGTCGCCGCGACCGTCGTCGTACCGCGCAGATAGAGCGGGTGGTGGGTGACCAGCAGGTCGGCGTCCAGCTTCACCGCCTCGTCCACGATCTCCTGGACCGGGTCGACGGCGAACAGGAC
Source organism: Streptomyces sp. cf386 (assembly GCF_900103585.1). Classification (GTDB taxonomy): domain Bacteria; phylum Actinomycetota; class Actinomycetes; order Streptomycetales; family Streptomycetaceae; genus Streptomyces. The sequence goes on along the minus strand of NZ_FNHV01000009.1, from coordinate 195,017 downwards.
CCGGGAGACCTCCTGGTCGGGGTCGCCCACGACGGTGCCGACCGCGTCCCAGGACTCGGCCCGCTCGGCGGGCCAGAGGTTCTCCAGCGCGGTGATGACTTCTGACAGACGGGGCACGAAGGACAGGCTACCTGGCTGGTCCGTACGGCTGTACCGGTGCCGGAGCCGGTGGATCCGCCCCTCCCCCGCTCCCCTCCGGCCACCCCGGCCCGCCGCCGCTCCGCCCAGCACAACCGCCCCCGTTTCCTCAGGCGAATCGTTCCTCGGCCACCCCTTTGTGTGAAGGGAAAGCTCCCGATCCCACGCCTGTGCGTGCGAAAACTAGCTTCGTGACCGGAGGTGACCGGACCATGACGGCCTGTGCGATCGAGCCCGCGGCGGAGCACGAGGACGGCGACGCGCCTCGGGCGGAATGCGCCATCACGGCGGACGGTTCCTACGCCGCCCGTCTCGCCCTGGACGGCGACTGCTGGTTCCCGGAGCGCTGGACCCTGGACGGCCCCGAGCCCTACGCCGTGCCGCTGCCCGCCCACCAGCCGGAGGAGCCCGGCACCGAGGTGCAGCCCATGGGCGACGGGCGGGTCCTCATCCGCCGCCCCACCGACGGGCGGCATGTGTTCTCGCTGCTGTACCCGACCGGGCCCGGCACGGGTGAGCTGCTGCTGGGCGCCGTCCAGTGCCCGGAGGGCGAGGGGGCCCGGCTGCGGATGCTGCCGCCCGCGCCGGGCGGTGACAAGGCGTACGCCCTCGCGGTGGGCCGGCGTTCCAGCGCGGTGTGGCTGGTGGCGGGGGGTGCCTTCGGGCCCGAGCAGGTCGCGGAGGTCCCGGGGCGCTGCTCGGGCGGGGTGTGGTTGGACCGGGACGGGCGGATACTGGCGCTCGACCGGGAGTCCGGGGGCCGTACGAAGGCCGTCGTGGTCGACCTCGGGCGGGGCGGCGAGGTGTCGCCGCTGCTGCAGATCACGGACGCCAGCGACGACCGGCTGCTGCTCGCCGACCCGGACAGCGGGCTGCTGCTGATCCGCTCCGACGCGCCCTCCCCCGGGCAGGAACGGTTGGGCTGGGGAGTGCTGGGCAGCACGCTGCCGGTGCGCTTCCCGGAGTGCCTGCGGTCGGCCGAGTGCACGGTGACGCCGTTCGCGATCCAGCCGGGGCAGGTGCTGATGCCGGAGAGCTGCGGGGTGGCGCTGCGCGTCGACGGGCCGGTCGGGAGTTGGGTGGGGGTGTGGCGGCCCGCCGAGCGGCGGGTACGTCATCTTGCGGCGCCCGAAGGGTGGTTGGTGGGGGCCGGGTGGTGGACGCGGGACGGGGCGCTGCAACTGCCGTATGCCACAGAGCAGGTGAGGTGTGGGGTGGCTCGGGTGGGGGTGGGGATGCCCCCGGAGGAGGCCCCCGAGGAGGCGACATCGGCGGGAGCGGACGTCGGACCGGAGCCATCGCCCACGGATGATCCGGCTCCCGTGACGGAGGTTCCGGATCCCGTCGCACCGCGTCCTGTGCCTTTGCAGCAAGCTCCGTTGGGCGGTCTTGTAACGAAGTAGTGGCGGTTGGCGTGGCCGTCTGGATTCGGCCCGTGGTCGGCCGGTTAAACTCGCCCGGCTGTAAGAAAGATCATGTTGACGGGGTGAGTTTTCCGATGAGCAACGCCAGCACGACCCAGCCGGGGCCGGCCGACGTTCACGACGTTCAGAAGGTCTCCGGTCACGGCAGGCATCGAGGCCAGGTCTCGGTCCACGACAGCGAGGCGGCCCCCCGCGGCCGTCACCGCAAGCCGGCCGAGGAGAACGAGACGGCGGCCTGACGCCGCGCGCGAGCAACGGCATACGGCCCTGTTCCTCTTTGAGGAGCGGGGCCGTTCCCGTGCGGGGGGGCCGGGGAATGCCCGGGGGGTGCCGCGGGGTGCTACCCGCGCTTCAGCCCCAGGACTTCCACCGCCCCGAACGTCTCCCCCGTCGGCAGCGCCGCGTAGTGCGGGGTGAGCAGCGCGTCCAGCTCGTCGTAGGTGAACGTCTCCTGCTTGCTGTCGAACTTGGCCGCCACCCGGGGCCGTTCGACGATCGCCACCATGCCGCCGTGCACGACGAGCAGCTGGCCGTTGATCCCGGCGGCGGCCGGTGCGGCCAAGTAGCCGACGAGGGGGGCGACATGCTCGGGCGCGAGCGGATCGAGCCCTTCGTCCGGCCGTTCGAGGCCCGCGAAGACGTCCTCGGTCATACGGGTCCGGGCGCGTGGGCAGATGGCGTTCGCGGTCACTCCGTACTTGGCGAGCGCGAGGGCCGTGGAGGTGGTGAGCCCGACGATCCCGCCTTTCGCCGCCGCGTAGTTGGGCTGTCCGGCGGATCCGGCGAGGAACGCCTCCGACGAGGTGTTCACGATCCGCCCGTACACCGGCCCGCCCGCCGCCTTCGACCGCTCGCGCCAGTGTGCGGCGGCGAAGCGGGTGGTGTTGAAGTGGCCCTTGAGGTGGACCCGGATGACCGAGTCCCACTCCTCCTCCGCCATGGAGAAGACCATGCGGTCGCGCAGAATGCCCGCGTTGTTGACGAGGATGTCCAGCTTGCCGAACTCGCCGATCGCCAGCTCGACCAGGGCGCGGGCCTGTGGGAAGTCGGCGACGTCCCCGGTGTGCGCCAGCGCCCGGCCGCCCCCCGCGCGGATCTCGGCGGCCACCTCCTCGGCGGGCCCGGCGGAGGCCTCACCGGAGCCGTCGCGGCCGGGCCGGCCGTAGTCGTTGACGACGACGGCCGCGCCGAGCCGGGCCAACTCCAGTGCCTCGGCCCGGCCTAGACCGCGCCCGGCGCCGGTGACGACGGCGGACAGACCCTCAAGTGGCAGTGACATCCTCGTCCTTTCGCAGCCGGTGGCGTCAGATCTCGATGCAGGTACGCAGTGCCGTCCCCGTGCGCATCTGGTCCAGGGCCTCGTTGATGTCGGCGAGCGGCACTCGGTGGGTGATCAGGCCCGCCAGGTCGATCCGACCGGCGCGCCAGAGCGCGATCGTCCGCTCGTAGGAGCTCAGGACGTCCCCGCCGCCGTACATGGACGGCAGGATCCGCTTCTCGTCGAAGAACAGCTCGAACATGCTGAGCTGGAGGAAGTCGTCCAGGGCACCCGCGCCCACGATGACGAGGCTGCCGCCGCGCCGGGTGTTCTCGTACGCCGTCCGGGCGGTGGCGGACTTGCCGACGACCTCGAAGACGTAGTCGAAGCCCTCGCCGGCGGTGACCTGCTGCTTGGCGTCGGCCAGCTCGTCCGGGGAAATGGCCCTGGTGGCACCGAACTTGAGCGCGGACTCGCGGCGCGAGGCGACCGGGTCGACGGCGACTATCTCCGCCGCCCCCTTGAGCCGGGCGCCCTGGATCGCCGAGATACCGACGCCCCCGCAGCCGATGACGGCGACCGACGAACCCGCCTCCACGTCGGCGGTGTTGAGGGCGGCACCGAGTCCGGTGGTGACCCCGCAGCCGATGAGGGCGGCTATGTCGAAGGGGACGTCGTCGGGGATCGGCACCGCACAGCCGGCGTCGACGACGACCTCCTCGGCGAAGGTGCCGGTGCCCGCGAAGCCGAAGACGTCACCGCCGGGGCGCTTGAAGTTGGGGGTGCCGGCGTTCATGAACCCGGCCAGGCACAGCTGGGTCTGGCCGCGCTTGCAGGCGGGACAGGCGCCGCAGGCGGGGAGCCAGCAGACGACGACACGGTCGCCGGGCTTCAAGTGACGTACGCCTTCGCCGACTTCGAGGATCTCGCCGGCCCCCTCGTGGCCCGGCACGAAGGGCGCCGGCTGCGGGAGCACCCCGCCCATCGCGGACAGGTCGGAGTGGCACAGCCCGGTGGCCCGCACCCGGATCCGCACCCGGCCGGGCCCGAAGCCCACCGCCTCGACGTCATCGAGGACCTCCAGCTTGTCCTGGCCGATCTCGTGCAGTACGGCTGCTCGCATGGTGCGGCTCCTCTCAGGAGGACGGGCGTAGGGCGTGCGGGGTGGTGCGGGGCCGTGCCGGGCTCAGGCGTATTCGATGCCGCATAGGGCTCAGCCGTGTTCGACGATCGTGTCGGCGAGGACGGACGCGTCGTCCCGCTCCACGGCGCCCACCTCCACCCGCACCCGGCTCTCCTGCCGCCACATGCGGATCCGCAGGGTCTCCCCCGGGAACACGACCCCGGCGAACCGTGTGACGTACGACCGCACCCGGGTCACGTCCCCGCCGAGCAGCGTGTCGACGACCGCCTTGAGCGTGATCCCGTAGGTACACAGCCCGTGCAGGATGGGCCGCTCGAATCCGGCGATCTTGGCGAACTCCGGGTCGGCGTGCAGGGGGTTGAGGTCGCCGGAGAGGCGGTAGAGGAGGGCCTGGTCCGCACGGACGGGCCGCTCGACGACCTTGTCGGGATCGCCGACCGGTGGTTCGAGGCGTGCGGAGGGGCCGCGGTCGCCGCCCCATCCCCCCTCTCCCCGTACGAAGATCTGCGCGTCGTTGGTCCACAACGGGCCGTCGGCGTCGGCGACCTCGGTGCGCATGACGAGGACGGCCGCCTTGCCCTTGTCGTAGACGGCGGCGATACGGCCGGTCGCGGTGGCGGTACCGGCGACGGGCACCGGGCGGTGGACGGTGAGCGACTGCCCGCCGTGCAGGACGCGGGCGAGGTCGACCTCGACACCGGGCATCGACAGGCTGCTGATCACACCGGGCGAGCCGGCGCCTGCGACGGTGACGAAGCTGGGCAGGACGTGCAGCCGGGACTCCAGGGTGTAGCGCAGCTCGTCGGGGTCGGTGGCCGGGGCGGGGATGTCCGGGCGGGCGCCCGCGCCGATGCCGAGGTGGTAGAGCTGCACGTCCTTCGGGGTCCAGGAGATCTCACCGGTCCGGGGTTCGGCGGCTACGGCCTTGGCGGCGTCGATGGGCATGGGGCTCCTGACAGAACGGGGCATCCGGCGGAACGGGACATCCAGGGGATCGGGGCATTTGGCAGGTCGGGGCATGTGGCAGGTCGAGTCACCGGCAGGTCGGGCGGCAGACAGATCGGGCGGGCAGGCAGGTCGGGCGGCAGAGAGATGGGGCAAGACCTCGGTACGGCCGTCCGCACCGTCGGCCGCACCGAGGTCGTCACGGGCCGTTCTAGAACGCGTTCCAGTCCGGCGACCTCTGTATAGCCGAGGGCACCGCAGTTGTGAAGACTCCTGACGCCGCATCAGATGGGGTTCGCCGGGTTGGGGGTGTCCTGCCCCTCGACGCTCAGGAGGTTCGGGTGTGGTGGTCCAGCAGGCGGGTGAGCAACCGTACGAGCTCGTCGCGTTCGGCCGGACTCAGCGGTGCGAGCAGTTCGTCGTGGAGGTCGTCCAGGACCTTGTCGAGGCGGCGCAGCCGGCGGCGCCCCTGGGGGGAGATCGTGATGATGTTGCGGCGCCGGTCACCGGGGTCCGGCGCACGCTCGACGAGGTCACGCTCGGCCAGTTCATTGAGCACGCCGACCATGTCGCTGCGGTAGATCCCGGACCGCCCGCTCAGCTCCGCCTGACTGCCCGGCCCGTACTCCTCCAGCGAGGCGAGCACCGCGTAGTGCCACCGGCGGGCGTCGGCCCGGGCCAGCCCCTCGCCGATCAGCCGGTCCGACCGCATGGTCAGCTGCGACAGCAGTCGGCTCGCCCGTCGACGCAGCCTGTCGGGCGTCCTGGGCGTGCCACCGTCGGGCATGTCCGCGACTTCGTCTCTGATCATGGCGCTCACCCTGCCCGTTGCGTTAGTCCGACTAACGATATACGTTCACTCGCGCCGAAACGTTAGTGCGACGAACGTTCTTCGAGTGAACTCCACGGAAGGAAGCTCTTGCCCATCAAGGAACTGCAGATCCCCACCCCGGACGGCCGGGCCGACGCTTTCGCCGCCTTCCCCGACCACGACGAGCCGCACCCAGGGGTGCTCATGTATGCGGACGGCTTCGGTATCCGGCCCGTACTGCGGGAGATGGCCTGCGAACTGGCCGGGCACGGGTACTACGTGCTCGTCCCCAACTTCCTCTACCGGCACGGCCCGGCACCGGTGATCGAACTCCCCGAGAACATCGGAGAAGACGCCCGGCACGCGGTCTTCGCCCAGCTGATGCCCTTGATCGAGGCGCACACCGCCGAACGTTCCCTGAGCGACGCCGACGCCTACCTCAGGTTCCTCACCGCCCGGCCCGAGGTCGGCGCCGGACCGGTCGCGGTGACCGGCTACTGCATAGGCGGCCTCCTGGCGATGCGCACCGCCGCGGCCCACCCCGGCCAGGTGGCCGCCGTCGCCGCGTTCCACGGCCCTGTGGCCGCCGACGGGCCCGAAGGCCTGCACCGTCTCCTCACCAAGATCACCGCCCAAGTCCACCTCGGCCACGCCGAAGGCGACATGACGCCCGAGGCCCTCGGCGAACTCAACCAAGCCCTGGACGCCGCAAGTGTCGACCACACCTCCGAGATCTACCCCGGCACCGTCCACGGCTTCACGATGTCCGACACCGACGCCTTCAACGCCTCCGGGCTGCAGCGCCACTGGGACCGCCTGCTCCCCCTCCTCGGCCGCACCCTGGCCGGCGGCTGACGCTCCGGCCCGGAATCCCGGCCGGAGCCGAACGGGTAGCGGGCGCGGACCCGTCCAACTCGCGATCACGCCGATTCCCGGCTCTCCGGACGCACAAGATCGTGAGCGGGCTGGCCAAGAGGACGGCGGTAGCGCAACTTGTTCAGAGCGGCTCCGCCAGTGGTGTCTTCCACGGCCGCGCCATCTGCACGCCAACCGGCGGCCTCGTAGAAGCGCCGGGCGCGTTCATTGTCTTCCAGTACCCACAAGGTGGCTTGCGTGTAGTCGGCCAGTCCGAGGGTGGTCAGCGTGGCCAGCATCAACTGTTTTCCGATCCCCGTGCCCCACGCCTCCGGCATCGCGTAGAGCGTGCCGATTTCGGCGACGGCGGGCGTCTCCTGAGACGGGCTGAAACCTGCGAACCCGACGACCCCCACCTCGGTCTCGGCCACCAGCACTCCCGAAGTCGGCCACTGTGTCGCCTCGATGCGTGTCTTCCAGTCGGACTCTTCACGGCTCGGGTCCATGGCATCGAGGTAGTGCTGCGGAACGAGACCGGCAAAGGCCGCCTGCCAGGAGCGCACGTAGACGCCGGCTACTGCTGAAGCGTCATCGGGCCACGCCTGTCGAATCTGCATGGTCGTCATTCTTCAAGGCTCCACAGGCCCGGACCAAGCTCTTTTCCCGAGCGGGATGTTGAGTGCTCGGCTGCCTGTTCCAGCAGTGCCCGCGCCGAGTTCGCGCATCGGATCGCGGTCCTCTCGCTGAGGCCGAAGACCTCAGCGAGGTGGGGCGGGTCGGGGCCATGAGCGGGGGCTTCTTCGAGCTGGGGTCCATGCAGCTTCTCGGATCCGGTTGAGGTAGTTCCCAGACCATCGCCGCATGGCGGGCCAGGGAACGGGGGCCGTGGCCGTGCAGCAGCCGGGCCCGGTCCGCCATCGAGGGCGATCCCGGTGGCGAGCCCGTCGAGCTCGGACTCCAGCCACAGCTCGAACGATGACGGCCGGTCATCGAGGACACGCCGACGTGGTCGAGTACTTCCGTAGTCCGCTCGACGCTCAGCCCGCGCGACCGAAGCACCGGGAAGACTTCCGAGTACCGGACCACGTCGCCCTCCTCCTGGCCGGCCAGGACGGCCGGTCAGTACGTCGGTCTCAAACCGCTCCAGTTCCCCAGGTCGCGTCACCCCGGCTCTCACCAGGCCCTTTCCCCATACGCTGGCCCTGTGAACGAAATGCCCCGGGACCACCGGCCCGCGAAGTCCATCAGGGTCCTGCTCGCCGAGGACCCGGGCATGACGCGCGGGGCGCTCGCCTTACTGCTCGGGATGGAGCCGGACCTCACGGTCGTGGCGCAGGTGTCGGCCGGGGAGGCGATCGTGGACGCCGCCCTCACGTACCGGCCGGACGTCGCCCTCCTCGACGTCGAACTCCCGGGCCGCAGCGGCCTCGACATCGCTGCCGAGCTGCGCGACCAGGCGCCGGACTGCCGGGTCCTGCTCCTGACCACCCACGGCCGCCCCGGCCACCTCCATCGGGCCATGGCCGCGGGCGCCGCCGGTTTCCTGGTGAAGGACGCCCCCATGGAGGAGCTGGCGACCGCGATCCGCCGAGTCCTGACCGGCGAGACGGTCATCGACCCTGCCCTTGCCGCCACCGCACACGACGCCACCGGCCTCGGCGCGACCTCGCACGACCTCACCGCCCTTGACACCACCGCACACGACGCCACCGCCCTCGACGCGACCGCACCCGCCGTCACCGCCCTCGACGCCGAGCCCAACCCGCTCACCGCTCAGGAGCGCGATGTCCTCAGGGCCTCGGCGGACGGCGCGACGATCACCGACGTCGCCGCCCAGCTCCACCTCCCCGAGCCGACGGTCCGCGAGTGCCTCTCCTACGCCGTCGCCAAGACCGGCACCAGCGAGCAGACGGCGGCGCTGCGGGAGGCCCAGCGGCAGGGGTGGCTGTAGCCGCGGCCTCAGTGACGGTTCACCTGCCCCCTACTTCGTCACCCCCACCGACTTGTACTCCGTCCCTTCCGGCGCCACGCACACGAACCAGTTGACCGGAGACTTGGCCGCCGGACGGATCGCCGGGACGTCGGTGTCGAGGGTCTCGTTGTCAGGGGTCGTGTGGAGCGTGGTCCGCATGCCGTTCTTCCAGGTGCAGGTGACCTCTTTGGCCGTCGGGGCGACCTGGCCGATGACGAGGCGGTTGGGGCCGCTGTCGGCCGGGTCCAGAGGGATCGCGGCGGACTGGAGGTCCTTGCCCGAGTCGGGGCTGTTCTCGTTGAAGACGTCGAACATGGTGACCGCCGTGTCGCCGTCGCCGTACGTCCGGCTCACGAAGTACGCGCTCTTGCCGATCAGGTCCGAGGCCTTGTCCACCGGCAGGCTCCCGTACGCGCCCAGGGCCTCCCACTGGGCCTGTGCCTCACCCGCGTCGCGAGGCGCCGGCCACACGTCGAGGGTGACCCACCATTCCTGGTTGCCGTCGGTGCCGGTCGCGAGCATGGTCCGCTCCGGCGTGTACACGTTCTGCACGGACGGGGTCGGCGCCTGTGTCGCCACCTGCGCACCCCGGCCCTCGCTCCCGCCCGGCAGCCCCGCCACCGCCAGTGTCCCCGCCGAGCCGACCAGCACCAGGGCCGTCGCCGTGGCCACCGCCCAGCGACGGGCCTTGCGGCGGCGGCCGCCCCGAATCACCGCGTCGTAGGGGGCTATGCCGATCTCGACCTCGTCCGCGGCGTCGGCCAGCAGGAACGCGACGTCCGTGTGGGTCATGTCGTGACCGGTCATGTCGTGGCTGGTCCTGTCATGGCTGGTCATGTCACGGCTGGTCCTGTCATGGCTGGTCATGCCGTGGTTCGTCTCCCGGTCCGCGCTCATCAGCCCCGCCCTCCCTGCGTCACCATCTCGGCCAGTCCCGGTATGGCGCGGAGTTTCGCGATCCCCTTGGCCGCATTGCTCTTCACCGCGCCGACGGAGCAGCCCATCGCCTCCGCCGTCTGTGTCTCGGTCAGGTCCTCCCAGTACCGCAGCACCACCGCCTCCCGCTGTCGCGGCGGCAGTTGGGCGAGGGCCGACAGCAGGGAGCTGCGGTCCTCGGCCCGGCCGATGCGGTCCTCGGTGTCCGCCACCTCGCGCGCCAGGCCGGAGTCGTCCTTCGGCGCCAGGAACTCCCTGAGCCGTCGGCGGTGTTTGCGTGCGTGCGCGTTGATCATCACGCGCCGTACATAGGCCTCCGGGTCGTCGGCCGAGCCGACTCTGCGCCAGGCCACGTAGACCTGTTCGAGCGTCGACTGGACCAGGTCCTCCGCGGCGTGCTGCTCCCCCGTGAGGAGAAATGCCGTCCGCATCAGCCGCGGCCAGCGGCCGATGACAAAGCTCTGGAACTCCGTGTCCCGAGCCGCCTTGCGATCCCCCATGGGCACCTCCTTGATATTCAAAGGAGTCCATGGACCGCCCAGATCGTTGCCTCAGGAGGCAGAGGTTTTTCTCGGCAGCCACAGCAGCATCAGCACCGCCCCCGCCAGCAGCACCGCCGCCGACGTACGGAACACCAACGCGTACCCCTCAGTCCCCTCCGAACGCGCCGCCGCGATCGTCGACATGACCGCGAGCCCCAGCGAACCCCCCATCGTGCGCGAGGTGTTGACCAGCCCCGACACCAGCCCGGCGTCACCCGGCCGCGCCCCGGACGTCGCCAGCGCCGCGAGAGGCGTCGCCCCCAGACCCGCGCCCAGCATCATCAGGATGCCCGGCACCATGATCGAGGTCACATACCCGCCCGTCACGCTCAGCGTCGACTGCCAGCCGAAGCCGACGGCCGCCACGACCGTGCCCAGCACCGCCACGTTGCGCGCGCCGACCGTCCGCATCAGCCGCGGCGCCAGCTTGGAGCCGACGACCACGGCCAGCGAACTCGGCACCAGCGCCAGGCCGGCCTCCAGCGGGGTGTAGCCGAGGACGTTCTGCACGTACAGCGTCATGAAGAACCACATGCAGAACATCGCCGACCCGGACAGGAACATCGCCACGTTCGCCGACGCCACCGCCCGCAGCCGGAGCAGCCCCAGCGGCATCAGCGGAGCCGCCGTACGCGACTCCACGAGGAGGAAGGCGCCGATCAGAGCGGGACCGGCGAGCAGGGGTACGACCGTGGCGGGCGCCGTCCAGCCCGAGGCCTCCGTCTGCGAGATGCCGTAGGCCAAGGTCGCGAGACCGGCCGTCACCAGCACCGCACCCAGCAGGTCCAGCCGCTGTCTGTCCCCGGTGCGGCTCTCCACCAGCCAGCGCACCGCAGCGGCCAGCACCACCGCCCCCACCGGCACGTTGATCAGCAGCACCCAGCGCCAGGACAGCACGTCCACCAGCACCCCGCCGACGAGCCCGCCCGCCGCGCCACCGCCCGCGCCGACGGCGGTCCACGTCCCTATCGCCCGGGCCCGCGCCGCCCCCTCCGGCACCGCCGCCGTCAGAATCGTCAGCGTCGAGGGCGCCAGCACGGCCGCGCCCAGCCCCTGCACGGCCCGCGCCACCAGCAGCTGCCAGTCCTGCTGGGCCAGCCCGCCGGCCAGCGAGGCCAGGGTGAACAGGCCGAGCCCGACGAGGAACATCCGCTTACGGCCGTAGAGGTCCCCGGCCCGCCCACCGAGCAGCATGAAGCCGGCGAAGGCGATCGCGTAGGCGTTCACCGCCCACTGCAACCCCTGCGCGCTCAGCCCCAGATCGGCCCGCATCGATGGCAGCGCGACATTCACGACGGACACGTCGAGCACGACCAGGAACTGCCCGGCGCACGCGAGGGCCAGCACCAGCCAGGTGGGCGGCGCGGAACGGCGGGAGGCGCGGGTGACACCGGCGGCTTCGAGCATGGATGTCATGCTCTCAACGACGGACGCTCCTGGCATCAGGAATTCGGTCTAGGACCGTTCCCCGAAAGTCCTAGGCCTGTTCCCCAAGAGAAGGTCAAAAAATCGTTAGCTGGCCAAAGCATCGGAATAGTTGCCCAGGCACACCGGGTTGATCCCCCACATGACACAAACGACGAACGAACAGCCCACCGGCAGAGCGGCCAACGGCGTATCCGGCGCCCTCGTCCCGGTCCTCGCCTTCGCGGGCATCGTTGTCGCGGTAATGCAGACCCTGCTCGTCCCGGTCATCAAGGACCTGCCGCAGCTGCTGGACACCGCGCCCAGCAACGCCACCTGGGTCCTGACCTCCACCCTGCTCTCGGGTGCCGTCGCCACCCCGATCATGGGCCGCCTCGGTGACCTCTACGGCAAGCGGCGGCTGCTGATAGCCAGCCTGTCGGTGATGGTGGTCGGCGCGCTGATCAGCGCGCTCACCAGCACCCTGCTCCCCATGATCGTCGGCCGTACCCTCCAGGGCTTCGCGATGGGCGCGATCCCCCTCGGCATCGGCCTGATGCGCGACATGCTGCCCCGCGAGCGGCTCGGCTCGGCGATGGCCCTGATGAGCTCCTCCATCGGCGTCGGCGGCGGGCTCGCGCTGCCCGCCGCGGCCCTGGTCGCCCAGCACGCGAACTGGCACGCCCTCTTCTACGGCGCCGCCGGCCTCGGCGTCCTCTCCATCGCCCTCACCCTCCTCGTCGTACCGGAGTCCAAGGTCCGCGCGGAGGGCACCTTCGACCTGCTCGGCGCGCTCGGCCTGTCCGCCGGACTCGTCCTCTTCCTCCTCCCGATCACCAAGGGCAGCGACTGGGGCTGGACCTCCGGCACCACCCTCGGCATGTTCGCCGCGTCGGCCGCCGTCCTCCTCCTCTGGGGCGTCTACGAGCTGCGCACCAAGGCCCCCCTCGTCGACCTGCGCACCACGGCCCGACCGGCGGTCCTCTTCACGAACCTCGCGTCGATCATGGTCGGGGTCTCGTTCTACGTCGTCTCGCTCGTCCTCCCCCAGCTCCTCCAGCTGCCGAAGGAGACCGGCTACGGCCTCGGCCAGTCGATGGTCGTCGCGGGTCTGCTGGTGGCCCCGCTGGGCCTGACGATGATGTTCACCGCACCGGTCTACGCCCGCCTCTCCGCGAAGTACGGCCCCAAGGTCACCCTCATCCTCGGCATGCTGATCATCGCGATCGGCTACGGCGCCGGCCTCGGCCTGATGAGCGCCCCCTGGCAGAGCCTCGTCATCGCGGTCGTCCTGGGCGCCGGCATAGGCCTGGCCTACTCCTCTCTCCCCGCACTGATCATCGGCGCGGTCCCGGCCTCCGAGACGGGCGCGGCGAACGGCCTCAACACGCTGATGCGTTCCATCGGTACGTCCGTGTCGAGCGCCGTCATCGGCATGGTGCTGGCCAACACCGCGAACACCGTGAACGGCGTCGAGATCCCGACGATGCACGGCTTCCGGGTCTCCTTCCTGATCGCGACCGCCGCCGTCGCCGTAGGCCTCCTGCTGGCCCTCTTCCTCCCGAAGCAGCGCCCGGCCGCCGCCCACCCGCAGCTGCGCGCCAGCAGCGAGGAGGACGCCAACCTGGAGCGCGCCGAGGAGGCCCTGCGCGGCTTCCGCGGCCGTGTCCTGGACGCCGAGGGCACGCCGGTCGCCCGCGCCAAGGTGACCCTGATCGACCGCCGGGGCCGCCAGGCGGGCGCGACCCTCTCCGCGGAGGACGGCACCTACGCCCTCACGGTCCCCGCCCAGGGCGCCTACGTCCTGGCCGCCCGCGCCGACGGCCACGCCCCGCTCGCCTCGTCGGCGACGCACGCGGGCGACGACAGCGCGGTGGACGTGGACCTGGCGCTGCCGACGGAGACGGTCACCGCCTGACGCCGACACCCGACTCCCGGCTGCTCACACCCCCCGTCGCCCAGGTGACGGGGGGTGTGGTGCACGATGGGTGGCGCCCAGACGCTCGAAACACTCGTAGCGCTCGTACGACCGAAAGGGACCCGCATGGCCGCCCAGGCCCCCCAACCCGAGATCCTGGCCGCGTTCGAGGCGGCGAAGGGCTTCATGCCCGTGGGCGAGGGGCTCGCGCTCTACGCGGCGGCCGTCGAAGCAGGCCGGCTCGGCCTGCCGCTCCTGGAGGTCGGCACGTACTGCGGCCGTTCGACGATCCTCCTGGCCGACGCGGCCCGCGCGGCCGGAGTGACGGCCCTCACGGTCGACCACCACCGCGGCAGCGAGGAGCAGCAGCCCGGCTGGGACTACCACGACCCGGAGACGGTCGACCCCGAGATCGGCCTGATGGACACGCTGCCGACGTTCCGCCGCACGCTGCGCAAGGCCGGCCTGGAGGAGCACGTGGTCGCCCTCGTCGGCCGCTCCCCGCAGGTGGCGAAGGTCTGGGGCACTCCCCTCGGCCTCGTCTTCATCGACGGCGGCCACACCGACGAGCACGCGAACGCCGACTACGAGGGCTGGGCCCCGCATGTCGCCGAGGGCGGACTGCTCGTCATCCACGACGTGTTCCCGGACCCGGTGGACGAGTTCACCGGCCAGGCGCCGTACCGGGTGTATCTACGGGCGCTGGAGTCCGGGGCGTTCGCGGAGGTGTCGGTGACGGAGTCGCTGCGGGTGCTGAAGCGGACGGGGACTGGGACGGGGATCTGATCCTGCGGCCGACCTGCCGTGCTCGATCGCGCCTTCACGCGGAGCGCCGGGTCGGCCCGTAAGGTGTCAGGCGTGTCGTACGTAGGCCCGGATTTCGAACCTCCCCACCCCCGCCGCCCGCACCGCCGCGCCCTGACCGTCGTGGCCGCCGCCCTCGTACCGGGCGCGCTGCTCGGCTGGGTGCTGTACGAGGCGATGGGTGACTCCGGCAACACAGGCGCGTCGGGCAACGCGGCCGTACGGCCGTCGGAGACACCGCCGACCATCTCCGCGACGAACGACGACAAGCCCCCGGGGCCGACGCCCACGGCCGATTCCACTTCGGCGCCCGCGTCGTCCGGCCCCCTCAAGGGCAAGGTCGTCGTCATCGACCCGGGCCACAACCCGGGCAACTTCCAGCACACGGCCGAGATCAACCGCAAGGTCGACATCGGCACCAACTGGAAGGAGTGCGACACCACGGGGACATCCACCAACGACGGCTACACCGAGGCGAAGTTCACCCTCGACGTCGCCCACCGCCTGCGCACGCTGCTGCAGAAGCAGGGCGCCACGGTGAAGTTCACGCAGGACGGCGACCGGCCGTGGGGCCCGTGCGTCGACGAACGAGCACAGATCGGCAACAAGGCGCACGCCGACGCCGTCGTCTCCATCCACGCGGACGGCGCGGCCACCGGCCAACGCGGCTTCCACGTCATCCTCCCGGGCAAGGTGTCCAAGGGCGCCGCGAACACCGCCCCGATCGTCACCCCCTCCCGCGACCTCGGCGAGCGCATCGCGGGCTCCTTCGTCCGCGTCACGGGCAGCGCCCCCTCCAACTACGTCGGCAATGGCACCGGCCTGGTCACACGCGAGGACCTCGGCGGTCTCAATCTGTCAACGGTTCCCAAGGTGTTCATCGAGTGCGGCAACATGCGCGATAGCAAGGACGCGGCACAGCTCACCAGCGGCGCTTGGCGGCAGAAGGCGGCGCGAGGGATCTCTGAGGGAATCGTGAGTTTCCTGCGCGGGTAGTGATCAGCGGGCTGATCCCGGCGGACACCCTCGCCGGTCGGAAGATAGGGTCGTCCCTACGATGAGGGGCCACCCCCGCGCTTCACACCGGGGCCTGAGGGCGACATGGTGACAGCGACGCCTCCAGCGATGCCGATGACGAGACGACTGACGAAGGACCTGAAGTGAATATCCGCTCCCTCACTCGAGGCGACGGCGTGGTGATCGGAGCAGCGGTGTTGCTGTTGATCGCGTCGTTCCTCGATCTCTACTCGATCGACGGAGTTCCTGACAGCGCCGACCTCCCGAATCTCTGGGGAAGCGGGCCGGTCGTGCTCAGCGTCATCCTGGCCGGAGTGATCGGCGCCGCACTCGTCGTCGTTGCCCGCGGCCTGCCGCAGGTGCCCAAGGTCGCCGGTCTGGACCTCGGCCAGTTCGGCATCGCCTTCACGGTCTTCGCCGCCTGGAGCGCGCTCGGCAACATCTTCGACATGGCGGGCGGCGCCGACAACATCGGCGAGAGCTCTGGCACCGGCCCCGACCCGGGCATCGGCATGATCCTCTCCTTCGTCGCCACCCTGGTCATGGCCGGCGCCGCCATCGCCACCCCCCTCGTCCCCGCCCTCCAGGCCGCCCTCATCCCGGCCCCCCGCCCCGCCGCCCCGCAGCCCTACGGCGGTCAGCCGCAGGGTGGTTACGGCTACCCGGGTGCGCAGCAGCCGCAGCAGCCGTACGGTGGGCAGCCGCAGCCGGGGCAGCCCTTCGGTGGGCAGCCGCAGCCGGGGCAGCCTCAGCCGCAGGCGCCCGCCGGGGACTTCTCGCCGTTCTGGTTCGCCGTGCCCGTGCCGCGTCCGCTGTTCGCGGAGGACGGCTCGCCGTCCCCGATCGCCGAACTCGCGCCGGGCACCTGGTACCTGGCCGTCGAGCAACGCGGCCCGGCCCTGGTCGCGCAGACGCAGGACGGTCGGCGTGGTGTCCTCCAGGACACCTCGGGCATCCAGCGCGGCTGAGCAACCGAAGCCGTACTACGGCCCCTCACCCTTCCCGGTGAGGGGCCGTTGTCGTACAGTCGCCCTCCGACCGATCCACCTGACATGCCGTCAGAAGGAGGCAGGCGTATGCGGCTCGGGCTCGCACTCGGCTACTGGGGGCGCGGCCCCTCCGCGGACCACCTTCCCCTCGCCCAGGAGGCCGAGCGGCTCGGCTATGACTCCGTGTGGACCGCCGAGTCCTGGGGGTCCGATGCCTTCACACCGCTCACCTGGATCGCCGCGCGGACCTCAAGGATCAAGCTGGGTACGGCCGTTGCCCAGATGGCCGCCCGCTCCCCCACCACCACCGCCATGCACGCCCTCACCCTCGACCACCTCTCCGGCGGCCGCATGATGCTGGGGCTCGGGCTGTCGGGGCCGCAGGTGGTGGAGGGGTGGTACGGGCGGCCGTTCCCGAAGTCGCCGCTGACCGCGACGCGGGAGTACGTCGATGTCGTACGGCAAGTGCTCAGGCGCGAGGCGCCCGTGGAGCTCGACGGGCGGTTTCACTCCCACCCGTATCACGGCCCGGACGCCACCGGCATCGGCAAGGCCCTGAAGTCGATCACCCATCCCCTGCGTCCCGACCTTCCCGTCCTCCTCGGCGCAGAGGGACCGAAGAACGTCGCCCAGACGACGCGGATCGCCGACGGGTGGCTGCCGTTGTACTGGTCGCCGAGCAGGCCGGAGGTGTACGGGGAGGTGGTCCGTGAACTTCCCGAGGACTTCCTCGTCGCCCCCATGGCGCGTGTCCAGGTCTGCGATGACGTGGCGGAAGGGCTTCTCCCCGTCAAGGTCATGCTCGGCTTCTACATCGGCGGTATGGGCCACGCCGCCCGCAACTTCCACGCCGATCTCATGGCGCGCATGGGGTACGAGGAAGAAGCCCGCCGGATTCAGCGGCTGTTCCTGGACGGGCGTCGGGACGAGGCCGTGCTCGCCGTTCCCGACGCCTTCGCCGACGAGATCTCCCTCGTCGGGCCGCGTGAACGCATCGCCGAGCGGCTGGAGTTGTGGCGGAAGGGGCCGGTGACGGATCTGCTGGTCCTCTCGCCCGATCCGCACACCCTGCGTGTGCTTTCCGAGCTCAACTCGTAGCGTCCCGGCTCATATTCACTGGAAGACCGAGATCGGGTCCAGCGTCAGCTCGCCCGTCGTGCCGTTCCAGGTGCGCACCCTGCCCAGGCACGTCGCCGGGAACTCCTCCTCCACCGAGAAGCTGTCGACGCGGAACTCCTCCTCGCGGACCCAGGCCCCCTCGCGGGTGATCTTCATCTGTGGGCGCGGCTCGCCACTGCCGTAGCGGGCGGCAGGACGACGTCCTCGCCGTCTCTGCGGACCGTGAAGAGGCCGGAGACCGAGACGTAGGTCCCTCAGAGGATCGCCGGTGACCATGTTGACGGGCGAATGACCGTACCGGGAAGGCCAGTTGAACGCAGCAACCCGTTGGGGCTCAGGCCACCCGGTTTGAGCCACGCCGACCGGGCTACCCGGGAGGGCATGTCCCCTCAATATCGCAACGGCGCCAATCAGGCCGGCACGGTCATAGCGATCATCGCCGATGTCATGGCCGTCATCCTGGGCCTGTGGATCCTGATGTACCTACTGGACGCCAACCGAGCGAACGACTTCGTCCAGTTCGTCCACGACGCGGCCCGCTGGCTGGCGGGTTGGTCCCACGACCTGTTCACGTTCGACGAGGAGTGGGCGCGAGTGGTCGCCGGGTACGGCCTGGCGGCGGTGGTGTACTTGTTCATCGGCCATGCGATCGCCAATCGAGTACACCGCCACTGAAGCCCACCTAGGGGCGCGGGGAACTGCGCGACCGGCCACAACGGAACCCGCACCCGCCATGCAACGGAACCACCCGAGCTCTCAGGCGCAACAGTCCGGGTCCAGCCCAGCCGGCAGGCGATCCCCACCGAACACCGCACACGTCGCCTCATCCCCACCCAGCGCGGCAACGGCCAACACCAACGACCCCGCCGTCCAAGTGGTCAGCTCCCGCGGCCAGATCGCGTCGTCCTCGAAGACGTACCCCGTCCAGTAGAGCCCGCTCTCCGCGTCCCGCAGATGCTGGATCGACTGCAGGATCTCCAGCGCCCGATCGGACTCGCCCATCGCCCAGAGAGCCAGGGCGAGTTCCGCGGACTCGCCCCCCGTCACCCACGGATTCGGCACGACACACCGCACCCCGAGCCCGGGAACGACGAACCGCTCCCAGCCCTCCTCCATACGGGACTTGGCCTCCGCGCCGGTCAACGCCCCGCCCAGCACCGGGTAGTACCAGTCCATGGAGTAGCGGTCCTTGTCCAGGAACCGCTCCGGGTGCCGGCGGATCGCATGCCGCAACGCCCCCGCCGCCAACTCCCAGTCCGGCTGCGCCTCTTCCCGCTGCTCGGCGATGGCCAGCGCGCACCGCAGCGCGTGGTGGATCGAGGAGGAACCCGTCAGCAGGGCGTCCGCCGTCGGTGTCCCGTCGTCGTCGCGCCGCCAGCCGATCTGCCCGCCCGGCTGCTGGAGCTTCAGGACGAACTCGATCGCGGCGTAGACGGACGGCCACATGCGGTCCAGGAACGTGTCGTCGCCGGTGGAGAGGTAGTGGTGCCAGACGCCTACGGCGATGTAGGCGACGAAGTTGGTCTCGCGGCCGGTGTCGGTGACGTCGTCGAAGGCCCCGTCCGCGTAGGCGGCGTACCAGGAGCCGTCGTCGTTCTGGTGCGTCGCCAGCCAGGTGTACGCCCGCTCGGCGGCGGCGTGCTCACCGGCCGCGTCCAGCGCCATCGCCGCCTCGACGTGGTCCCACGGGTCGAGGTGGTGCCCGCGGAACCACGGGATCGCCCCGTCCTCCCGCTGCACGGCGAGGATCCCCGCCACGGTCGCGGCAGCCTGCTCGGCGGTGAGGACCCCGGGCAGGACGAGGTGTTCTGTCCGGGGAGTGGTCACCGGGCGTCCACCGCCGGAAGGTGCGGCTTGGTCGCGTACGCCACGAAGCTCTTGCCGATCAGCGGGTTCAGCGCCTGTTCGGCGACCCGGGTGGCCAGCGGTTTCTTCATGATGTCCCAGACCAGCAGCTTGTGGTACGCCCGTACCGGCAGCGCCTTGTCGTTGTCGACGCCGAACGCGCACTTCAGCCACCAGTACGGGGAGTGGAGAGCGTGCGCGTGGTGGGTGCCGTACGGCTTCAGGCCCGCCTCGCGGATCTTCGCCAGCAGCTCGTCCGCTTTGTAGATGCGGATGTGGCCGCCCTCGACCTCGTGGTAGGCGTCGGAGAGCGTCCAGCAGACCTTCTCGGGGCCGTAGCGCGGGACGGTGATGGCGATACGGCCGCCGGGCCTGAGCACCCGGACCATCTCGGCGAGTACGCCCTTGTCGTCCGGGATGTGCTCCATCACCTCGGAGATGATCACGACGTCGAAGGACTCGTCCGGGAAGGGGAGGGCGAGCGCGTCGCCCTCCATCGCCGTGGCGGTCGCGCCCTCGGGGGCCTCGCCCGCCTCCTTCATCGCCGCGAACCACTTGGCGACCTCGCGGATCTCCTCACCGTTCTGGTCCAGCGCCACGACCTGGGCACCGCGCCGGTAGCACTCGAACGCGTGCCGTCCGGCACCGCAGCCGAGGTCCAGGACACGGTCGCCCGGGGCGAGCGGGAACCGGGAGAAGTCGACGGTCAGCACGTGGCCCTGCTTTCGGAGTTGGCGCCTTCAACGACGGTGGGTGCAGCCCCTGCGGGGGCCGCGGAGCGGCTGGGGGTCTGGGGCGCGGAGCGATCGGCGGCCGGAGCGGCGGAGCTGCGCGCCATGTCCATCGCCTCGCGGTAGCGGGCCACGGTGCCCTCGGCGGCGCGGGCCCAGGTGAAGTGCCGCAGCACGCGCTCGCGTCCCGCGGAACCGAGCCGTGCCCGCAACTCCTCGTCCCCCAGCAGCCGGTTCAGGCCGGCGGCCAGCGCCCCCGCGTCGCCGGGCGGCACCGCCAGGCACGTCTCGCCGTCCCGGCCGGCGACCTCGGGAATCGCCCCGCCGGTCGTGGCGACGAGCGGCGTCCCGGTGGCCATGGCCTCGGCGGCCGGCAGGGAGAAGCCTTCGTAGAGCGACGGTACGCACGCCACCTGTGCCGAGCGCACGAGGTCGACGAGTTCGGCGTCGGAGATGCCCTTGACGAACTCGACGGCGCCTTCGAGGCCGTACCGCTCGATGGTCTGCGCGACCGGGCCCTCCTCGGGCCGCTTGCCGACGACGACGAGATGGGCGTCGGGGTGCTCGGTGCGGACCTTGGCGAGCGCCTCGACGAGGAAGACCAGGCCCTTCAGCGGGACGTCGGCGCTGGACGTCGTGACGATGCGGCCCGGTATCCGCGGTACCGACGGATCCGGCGAGAAAAGGTCCGTGTCCGCGCCGATGTGGACCACGTGGATACGGTCCTGCCGGACGCCGAGGTGGTCGACGATCTCGGCGCGGGAGGTGCCCGACACGGTCAGCACCGACGGCAGCCGGCGCGCGACGCGCTTCTGCATCCGTGTGAACGCGTACCAGCGGCGGACCGACATCCGGCGCTGCCAGCCCTGCGCCGCGTCCAGCTCCAGTTGGCGGTCGACGGTGATGGGGTGGTGGATGGTGGTGACGAGGGGGGCGCCGACGTCGCCCAACAGGCCGTAGCCGAGGGTCTGGTTGTCGTGCACTACGTCGAACTCGCCGCGCCGGGCGCGCAGATGGCGGCGGGCGCGGAGCGAGAAGGTCAGCGGCTCGGGGAAGCCGCCCGTCCACATCGTCCCCACTTCGAGCGCGTCGATCCAGTCGCGGTACTCGTCGCGCCCCGGGGTGCGGAAGGGGTCGGGCTGGCGGTAGAGGTCGAGGCTGGGGAGTTCGGTGAGGGTGAGGCGGTCGGCGTAATCCGCGCCCTCGTCGAGGACGGGGTAGGGCTGGGAGCCGATGACCTCGACGCGATGGCCGAGGCGGGCCAGCTCGCGCGAGAGGTGCCGTACGTAGACACCCTGACCGCCGCAGAACGGGTTCCCTTTATAGGTGAGAAGCGCGATGCCGAGCGGTCGCTCGCCGTCGGCGGCAAGGCCCTCCGGGGACCCGGCCTCCCTGGCCTCAGCGGTCACTCCGGACCCCCTTCTCCCTGCTCTGTCCCGCGAGATTACGCCGGGACGCTAATCTAGAACAAGTTTCAGACTTGATCGTTCAAGAGGCTCTGAATCTACCGGCAGGTAGCGCCGCTGTGAGCGATGGATCAGGTGATTCACGCCACGACCGACACCCTGGCATGCTCTGTCCGGTCACTCACCCTCACCGACTGTCACGGAACGGGATCCATGCCTGCGGAAGCCAGTAGCGCGAGCCCCGCCTCACCGCCTCTCACCGAGCGGCAGGAGGCCCGTCGCCGACGCATCCTGCACGCCAGTGCGCAGCTCGCCAGCCGGGGCGGTTTCGACGCCGTGCAGATGCGGGAGGTCGCGGAGTCCTCGCAGGTGGCGCTGGGCACGCTGTACCGCTACTTCCCGTCCAAGGTGCATCTGCTGGTGGCCACGATGCAGGACCAGCTGGAGCACATGCACGGCACGCTGCGGAAGAAGCCGCCGCAGGGGGAGACGGCGGCGGAGCGGGTCGCGGAGACCCTGATGCGCGCCTTCCGTGCCCTGCAGCGCGAACCCCACCTGGCCGACGCCATGGTCCGCGCCCTGACCTTCGCCGACCGCAGCGTCTCCCCCGAGGTCGACCAGGTCTCCCGGCAGACCACGGTGATCATCCTGGACGCGATGGGCCTGGAGAATCCGACGCCCGAGCAGCTCTCCGCCGTTCGGGTGATCGAGCACACCTGGCACTCGGCGCTGATCACCTGGCTGTCGGGCCGCGCCTCCATCGCCCAGGTGAAGATCGACATCGAGACGGTGTGCCGGTTGATCGACCTGACGAACCCGGAGGGGCGCGAGTAGGGCCTCGGGCCTCGTAGGGCACAGAAAGGACCTACGAGACGGGTTCCCTTCGCCGGTATGGTCCGGATCAGGTTCCGGGGGTCGCCTTCCGGCCTGACTGCTGCCTTCCGGCCTCTCAGCCCGGACCGTCGATGTCGGCCCCAGCGGAAACCGTCTGCTTCTCGCCAGAGTCGGCTACTCCGGTTCGGACTCCCTCACTCGTCCCGTAGGCCGACTTCCAGAATAGAACATCCGCCCGGAAATGAACCCCCCAAAACGGATTTTTCTGGAGTAATTACTTACTCCTCGGGCCACTCCTCCGGATTACTCCTCCGGCGGGAACACCGGCTCCCCGCTCCCCAGCAGCGTGATCACGATCGCCTCCACCGGGCAGCTCTCCGCCGCGGCCAGGATGCTCTCGTTCGCGTCGGTCTCCGGGTCGGCAGGATGGGACTGGCGGCCGGTGTCGAGGCGGAAGCCGTCGGGGGCGTGGTGGACGCACTGCGCCGAGCCGATGCACACCGACCGGTCGACCTCGACGTGCCAGCGGTCGCCCATCCCTACGCCTCCCAGCCGGCGGGCAGGTGGATCATCTTGTGCTCCAGATACTCGCCGAAGCCCTCGGGCCCGAACTCCCGCCCCAGACCGGAGTTCTTGTAGCCGCCGAACGGGCCCAGCATGTCCAGGCTGAAGGTGTTCACCGAGTACGTGCCGGTGCGGACCTGGCGGGCGATCTCGATGCCGTGCGCCGTGTCCGCCGTCCAGACGCTGCCGCTGAGGCCGTAGTCGGAGTCGTTCGCGATCTTCACGGCCTCGGACTCGTCGCCGTACGGGAGGAGGCAGATCACCGGGCCGA
Source organism: Streptomyces sp. cf386 (assembly GCF_900103585.1). Lineage (GTDB taxonomy): Bacteria > Actinomycetota > Actinomycetes > Streptomycetales > Streptomycetaceae > Streptomyces. The sequence continues at coordinate 172,090 of NZ_FNHV01000009.1, read as the reverse complement.
AGATCTCCTCGCGCGCGATCCGCATGGAGTTGTCGACGTCCCCGAAGAGGGTCGGCTCGACGTACCAGCCCTTCTCCAGGCCAGCCGGACGCCCGCCGCCGGTCAGGATCTTCGCGCCCTCCTCCTGGCCGATGCGGATGTAGTCGAGGTTCCTGCGCTGCTGCCGCTCCGCCACCAGCGGGCCCACCTGGGTCGCCGGGTCCAGCGGGTCGCCGACCACCAGGGCGCCGGCCGCGGCGGCGAAGGCCTCGGCGAACTCGTCGTAGCGGGAGCGCGGGAGCAGGATCCGGGTCTGGGCCACGCAGGCCTGGCCGTTGTTCATCCAGGCCGCCGGGACGACACCGGCGACGGTCGCCTCGACGTCCGCGTCCGGCAGGACGACGGCCGCCGACTTGCCGCCCAACTCCAGCGTCACGCGGGTGAGATTGCGGGCGGCGACCTCCATGACGCGCTTGCCCGCCGCCACCGACCCCGTGAAGGAGACCTTGTCGATCCTCGGGTGCCCGACCAGGTACTCGCTCACCTCGCGGTCCGCCGGGAGGATGGACAGCACGCCCTCCGGCAGCCCGGCGTCCCTCGCGATCTCGGCGAGGAGGTAGGCGTCGAGCGGGGACTCCGGCGACGGCTTGAGGACCACCGTGCACCCGGTGAGCAGCGCGGGCGCGAGCTTGGCGGCGGCGACGAACTGCGGGACGTTCCAGGGCGCTACGGCGGCCACCACCCCGACCGGCTCGCGCCGCACGAGGATCTTGCCCAGCACGCCGTCGCGCTGCTCCTCGTACGTGAAGTTCCGCGCGACCGTGATCGCCGCGTCCCACACCATCATCGCGCCGAGTGCCTGCGCGAGGACGCTCCAGGAGTACGGGGAGCCGTTCTCGGAGGAGATCACGCGGGCGATCTCCTCGTGCCGTACGGCGATTCCGTCCTTGATCCGTGAGACGACCTCGATCCGTTCGTCGAGGGTCATCCGCGGCCAGGGCCCCTCGTCGAACGCCTTCCGCGCCACCGCGACCGCCCGGTCGACGTCGGCCGGCGAGGCGTGCGGCACGCGTCCGACGACCTCTTCGGTGTGCGGCGAGATCACCTCGATGACGTCCCTGCCCAAGGGGTCGGTCAACTCCCCGCCGATGAACAGCTGTCCGTGTTCCACGAGCTCGGTCATGGCCGACCGCCTCCCCTGAGCGCGACTCTGACGATCCATCAGATACACGGAACTGATACCAGTTCCACCCGGAGGAGTCCACGGACCGCACACACCTCGCCTCTACGCTGGCCATGACGGGGAGGGGGCACGGGATGGCGGCGCGCGGGCGCGACTGGGCGGTGTTCGGCACGGCCATGGCGGTGGCCGTCGGCGGTGCCGTGTGGATGGCGTCGACGTGGGGCGACGTGAAGAACAGCAACGGAGTGTCCGTGCACCGGGAGACGAAGAGCCCGGAGGAGATCAGGGAGTACTGGACCCCGGAGCGCATACGGAACGCCGAACCCGAATGACCCGACAAGCAGGTGACTCGGGCTCCCATCGGAACCTGTTCTAGTTATAGTGACTCGGTCGGCCGGAACGTGTCGCGGCGATTGGGGTGCCCATGGCGCAGGTGTACGACCACGGCGGCGGCGTCCGGTCCATCCAGGTCCCCATCCCTGACAACCCACTCGGCCACACCCTCGTGTACGTCGTCGACACCGACCGGGGCCCGGTGCTCGTCGACACCGGCTGGGACGACCCGGCCTCCTGGGACACCCTCGCCGAGGGCCTCACGGCCTGCGGCACCGCGCCCGCCGAGGTCCACGGGGTCGTGATCACCCATCACCACCCCGACCACCACGGCCTGTCCGCCAAGGTGCGCGAGGCCTCCGGCGCCTGGATCGCGATGCACGCGGCGGACGCGGCGATCGTACGGCGCACCCGTGCGACCCACCCCGAGCGCTGGTTCTCCTACATGGCGGCCAAGCTCACCGCGGCCGGCGCCCCCGACGCCCATGTGTCCCCCCTGCGCACCGCCCGCCGCCCGAGCACCCTGCCCGGCTTCGCCCCCGCCCAGCCCGACCGCGAGATCGTCCCCGGCGAACTCCTCGACCTCCCCGGCCGCCGCCTGCGCGCGATCTGGACCCCGGGCCACACGCCCGGCCATGTCTGCCTGCACCTGGAGGAAGAGCACCCCGCACAACTCCCGGGCCACGGACGCCTGTTCTCCGGCGACCATCTGCTTCCCGGGATCACCCCGCACATCGGTCTGTACGAGGACCCCGAGGACACGACCGTCACCGACCCGCTCGGCGACTACCTCGCCTCCCTGGAACGCGTCGGCCGCCTGGCCCCCGCCGAGATCCTCCCGGCCCACCAGCACGCGTTCACCGACGCACCCGCCCGCGTACGGCAGTTGCTGCACCACCACGAGTCCCGCCTCACCGACCTCCTCACCCTCCTCGCCGAGCCCCTCACCCCCTGGCAACTCGCCGAGCGCATGGAGTGGAACCGCCCCTGGGACCAAATCCCGTACCCGTCACGGAACATCGCGATCGCGGAGGCGGAGGCCCATCTACGGCGGCTGGTGAAGCTGGGGCGGGCGGAGGCGGTGGCGGGGAGCGAGCCGGTGGCGTACGTGGCCGTATAAAGATCGTCATGAACGCCATGGATCCTTTGGACCGGTTGCTCGCCGAACGCGCCTGCGAGCGCATCATCATCGACTTCGTCCACCGCCTCGACCTGGGTGAACCGGCCTCCGTCGCCGAGCTGTTCACCGAGGACGGCAGCTGGGCCTGGCCGGAGGGCGAACGGTTGGTCAAGGGCCGGGACGCCCTCCGCCAGTACTTCGGCTCCCGCCCCGCCGACCGGCTCTCCCGCCGCCTGATGTCCAACGTCCTGGTCACGGCGACCTCCCCGGACACGGCGACGGCGACCTCGTACTTCACGACGTACCGAGTCGACGGCCACGAGGGCGGCCCGGTGCCGCCGGGACCTCCGGTCCAGGTGGGCTCCTACGAGGACGCGTTCCACAAGTCGCCGGACGGCACCTGGCTCCTGTCCGCCCGGGTCCTCCATCTGGCCTTCGCCGGACCGACCCCGCACCCGCCTAGGCCTTGAACGACCGGACCAACTCCGCCGCCTCGCCCAGCACTTCGACCTCCCGCCGATTCATCGTCGGATTCGCCGCACGGCGGCGCAGCGCCTCCGCGAGGCCGTTCCCTGTGAGGCCGGACGGGTCGGCGAGCAGACCGGCCAGGAGCGCGCGGGCGGGTTCGGCGAGTGCCTCGTCCCCAACGGCGACCTGCGCGAGGATCACCGCTGAGGAGGCCCAGTCGAGGCCGGGGTCGCCTTCCTCCGCGTTGTCCCAGTCGATCACGTAGGGGCCGTCGGGCGTGAGGACGACGTTGTCCGGATGCAGGTCGAGGTGCAGGACACGGCCGCCCTGCGCTCCGCGCGCGGGCACACCGTGCAGTTGCCGCAGCAGCCGGGCGAGGATGCCGCCCGCCTCGTCCGCGCCCATCGTCCCCTCGGTCAGCGCCCCCAGCATCGTCGGCCCCGACAGCCGCTGCATCACCAACTCGGTCCGCGAGGAGTCGGCGAGCCGCACCCGGGGCGCCGGATAGCCGTGCTCGCGCACGTGCGCCATCACCGCCCCCTTGGCGAGCGCGTCCCCGTACCCCTCCCGGTCCCGGCGCAGCACCCACGCCTCGTCGATCTCGTACACGTCGGCGGTACGCCCCGACCCGAGCAGTCTCCCCGTCACCTTCTCCACGCCCTGCTCCCCCATAGTCATGGCCTGGTCATGACCCGAAGCTACCGCCCGCACAGCCGGCCCTCAGCGTCAGAGTTACGGGCGGGTAGAGTGACGGCGTCGTCATCACACCCGTACAGGGGGAAGCCGGTGCAAATCCGGCGCTGACCCGCAACCGTGAACCGGTCGTCGAACGCCGGTGAGCCGGATCGCCCCGTACGGATTCGTGACCGGCTCACGTGCCCCGGCAACCGGCCGGTGCACGGCACCGTCGAGGTATACGGAGTCGAGCCGCCCGGGGTCCCCCCTGTGCTGCCCGGTTCCCCTTAGGGAAGGGCATCCGCCGATCATGTACGTCCGCCGCAGCGCCGCGGCCCTGGCCGCAGTCACCGTGATCGGCACGGCCGGTGCCACGCCCGCCATCGCCGTCGACCACACCCCGTCCGCGTCACCGTCCGTCGCGCTCCCCGCCGGGCTGTACGGCACCGGCGACCCGACGTACGACGGCGTCTGGCGCCAGTCCCTCGCGCTGATCGCGCAGAGCCGGGTGGGCATACAGCCCGCCGTCAAGGCGATCGACTGGCTGGCCGGGCAGCAGTGCGCCGACGGGGCGTTCGCGGCGTTCCGCGCCGACGCCGGCAAGGCGTGCGACGCGAAGACCATGGTCGACACCAACAGCACGGCCGCCGCCGTCCAGGGCCTGGCCGCGGTCGGCGGGCACGAGAAGGAGATCGGCAAGGCGGTCACCTGGCTGAAGTCCGTGCAGAACAAGGACGGCGGCTGGGGCTACACGCCCGGCGGGGCCAGCGACGCCAACTCGACGTCCGTCGTGATCGGCGCGCTCGACGCCGCCGGCGGCGACCCCGCCGAGGTCCGCAAGGACGGCAAGTCGCCCTCGGACGCCCTGGTGAAGCTCGCCCTGCCGTGCGCGGACGGCGGTGCCTTCGCCTACCAGCCGGACAAGAAGGGCAAGCTCGCGGCCAACGCGGACGCGACGGCGGCGGCGGTCGTCGGCACGCTGGGCACGGGCATGCTGTCGGTGAAGGCCGGCGAGAAGAAGGACGTCGCCTGCGCGGGCGCCGCCGACCTCACCGCGGAGCAGGCCGGTGCCAACGGTGCCGCTTACCTGGCGAAGGCGGTCGAGAAGGACGGCTATCTGAAGTCCGCCCTCGCCGGCGCCGAGGACCAGCCCGACTACGGCAACACGGCGGACGCGGTCGTCGCGCTCGCCGCCGAGGCCGGTGCGGCCGCGGCCCAGAAGCCCCTGGGCTGGCTGGAGAAGAACGCCGCGCAGTGGGCCGCCCAGAGCGGCCCCGCCGCCTACGCCCAGCTGATCCTCGCCGCCGAGGCGACGGGCACCGACCCGCGTGCCTTCGGCGGCACGGACCTGGTCAAGCAGCTCAACGCGCAGGGCCCGGCGCCGCGCACGGCGGAGTCGGAGTCGGCGAAGGCCTCGCAGGAGAAGCAGAACGAGAAGGACAACGACAAGGGCGTCAGCCTGTGGTGGATCATCGGCGTCGGCCTGGTCGGGGGCATCGGCATCGGCTTCCTGATCAGCGCCCGCAAGAAGAACCGGCAACCGTGATCCGCCGCGCCCTCGCTCTGCTCTGTGCCGCGCTGGTCGTCCTGACCGGCGCGGCCCAGGCCGCCCAGGCGACCGGCTACCGCTACTGGTCCTTCTGGGACCGCGACGGCGACACCTGGACCTACGCCACCCAGGGCCCCTCCACCGCCCGCCCGTCCGACGGCGACGTCCAGGGCTTCCGCTTCGCGGTGAGCGAGGACTCCAAGGACGCGGCCCGCCCGAGGGGTGCCGCCGTGTTCCAGGTGATCTGCGCGAGAACGCCCGCGCAGGACGGCAAGAAGCGGGTGGCGCTGGTCATCGACTTCGGTACGACGGCCGACGCCCCGTCCGGCGAGACGCCCCCGGCCCGCCGCACGGCCTGCGCCCGCGTCGCCGCCGACGCGACCACGGCAGAGGCCCTGGCCTCGGTGGCCAAGCCCCTGCGCTACGACACGAACGCCCTGTTGTGCGCGATCACCGGGTATCCGGAGTCGGGCTGCGGGGAGCAGGTGTCGGGCCCGAAGGAACCGAAGGCGGACGAACCGACGGCCACGCGGGAGACGGCCGCCGTGAAGGACGACGCGTCGGACGGCGGCCCGTCGCTGGGTCTCCTCGCGGGCGTCGCCGTAGTGGCCGTCCTGGGAGCCGCGGCGATCTGGCAGGCACGACGGCGGCGGGCGTGATGGCAGGGCCCCCGCTCCACCCCGGCGCCTGGTGGCTCTGGGCCCTGGCCCTGGGCACGGCGGCCACCCGCACCACCAACCCCCTCCTCCTCGCCCTCCTCATAGCGACCTCCGCCTACGTGGTGGCGACCTGCCGCCCCAACGCCCCCTGGGCCCGCTCCTACTCCGCCTTCGTCAAACTCGCCCTGGCCGTCCTCCTCATCCGCCTCGTCTTCGCGGTGGTCTTCGGCTCCCCCCTCCCCGGCACCCATGTGCTCGTCACCCTCCCCGAGGTCCCGCTCCCCGACTGGGCGCAGGGCATCCGCCTGGGCGGCAAGGTCACCGCCGAGACCCTGGTCAAGGCGTTCTACGAGGGCCTCAAACTGGCCACCCTCCTCATCTGCGTGGGCGCCGCGAACTCCCTGGCCAACCCCACCCGTCTCCTCAAGTCCCTCCCCGGTGCCCTGTACGAGATGGGCGTCGCGGTGGTCGTGGCCCTCACCTACGCCCCCAACCTCATCGCGGACGTCCAGCGGATGCGTGCCGCCCGCCGTCTGCGCGGCCGACCCGACACCGGCATCCGCGGCCTGCTGCACGTCGGACTCCCGGTCCTGGAGGGCGCGTTGGAGCGCTCGGTCGCCCTGGCCGCCGCGATGGACGCCCGCGGTTACGGCCGTACCGCCGACGTCCCGCCCCGAGTCCGCCGTACGACCAACGCGCTCACCCTCGGCGGCCTGCTCGGCGTCTGCGCGGGAACGTACGGACTGCTGACGGCGGAGGGCGGCACCTACGGACTGCCGGTCCTGCTCGCCGGACTCGCCGCCGCCCTGGCCGGCCTGCGCCTGGGCGGTCGCCGCACCCCGCGCACCCGCTACCGCCCCGACCGCTGGGACGCCCGCGCCTGGCTGGTCACCGGTTCCGGCGCGGCGGTCGCCGCCCTGCTGACCCTCGCCGCGACCCGCGACCCGGCGGCCCTGCACCCCGGTGTGATCCCCCTCGTCGCCCCCACCCTCCCCCTGTGGCCGGCGGCGGCCGTCCTCCTGGGCCTGCTCCCCGCCTTCATCAGCCCCGCACCCCGCAGTCCCACACCCCGCAGTCCCGCCCCCAAGGAGCCGTCGTGATCCGCTTCGAGAACGTCTCCGTGACGTACGACGGCGCCACCGAACCCACCGTCCAGGGCGTGGACTTCGAGGTCCCGGAAGGCGAGCTGGTCCTCCTCGTCGGCCCGTCGGGCGTCGGCAAGTCCACGATCCTGGGCGCGGTGAGCGGCCTCGTCCCGCACTTCACCGGCGGCACCCTGCGCGGCCGCGTCACGGTGGCCGGCCGCGACACCCGCACCCACAAGCCGCGCGAACTCGCCGACGTGGTGGGCACGGTCGGCCAGGACCCCCTCTCCCACTTCGTCACCGACACCGTCGAGGACGAACTCGCGTACGGCATGGAGTCGTTGGGCATCGCCCCCGACGTGATGCGCCGCCGCGTCGAGGAGACCCTCGACCTCCTCGGCCTCACCGACCTCCGCGACCGCCCCATCTCCACCCTCTCCGGCGGCCAGCAGCAGCGCGTCGCGATCGGCTCGGTCCTCACCCCTCACCCCAGCGTCCTGATCCTCGACGAACCGACCTCGGCCCTGGACCCGGCCGCCGCGGAAGAGGTCCTGGCGGTCCTCCAACGCCTGGTCCACGACCTGGGCACGACAGTCCTGATGGCCGAACACCGTCTGGAGCGGGTCATCCAGTACGCCGACCAGATCGCCCTCCTGCCGTCCCCAGGAGTGCCCCCGATCCTCGGCACTCCGGCGGAGGTGATGGCCGTATCCCCGGTGCACCCGCCGGTGGTGGCCCTGGGCCGCATGGCTGGCTGGTCCCCACTGCCACTGACGGTGCGAGACGCACGGCGCAGGGCTGCGCCCCTACGGCAACAACTTGAGGAACGGGACAACATCGCCCTTCAGGGGCGCGGGGAACTGCGCGACCAGCCACAACGAACCCGCACCCGCCCCCCATCCACACCCCCCGAGCTGGTAGGCGCACGCGCCCTCACCGTCACCCGCCGAAACCACATCCGCGCCCTCCACCGCATAGACCTCACCGTCACCCCCGGCGAAACCATCGCCCTCATGGGCCGCAACGGCGCCGGAAAGTCCACCCTCCTCAACACCCTGGTCGGCCTGCTCAAACCCTCCTCCGGCGAGGTCACCGTCGGCGGAGCCGTACCCCACCGCACCCCACCCCGCGACCTGATCCGCCACGTAGGCCTAGTCCCTCAGGAACCCCGAGACCTCCTCTACGCCGACACGGTCGCCGGCGAGTGCACGGCCGCCGACGCCGACGCGGGCGCAGCCCCCGGCACCTGCCGCGCCCTGGTCTCCGAGCTCCTCCCGGACATCCCCGACGACACCCACCCCCGCGACCTCTCCGAGGGCCAGCGCCTGACGCTCGCGCTGGCCGTGGTCCTGACCGCCCGCCCGCCCCTCCTGCTCCTGGACGAACCGACCCGCGGCCTCGACTACGCGGCGAAGTCCCGCCTGCTCACGGTCCTGCGCGGACTGGCCGCGGAAGGACACGCCATCGTCCTGGCCACGCACGACGTGGAGCTGGCCGCGGAACTGGCCCACCGGGTCGTGCTGCTCGCCGACGGCGAGGTGATCGCGGACGGCCCGGCGGCGGACGTAGTGGTCGCCTCACCGTCCTTCGCCCCGCAGGTGGCGAAGATCCTGGCCCCGCAGAAGTGGCTCACGGTCACCGAGGTGCGGGAGGCCCTGGCATGACCGACCACGCCACGCGACCGGCCCGAGCCACCCGCCAGGCCCGAGTCATCCACCTGGGCCCCCGCTCCATCGCCGCCCTCGCCCTGGTCAGCGCGGTCGGCCTGGCCGCCCTGTGCTGGCCCTTCTTCGCGCCGCCCGAGTCGGCGGTGGTCGCCCACAGCCAGGACGCCCCCTGGTTCTTCGCCTGCCTGCTGGTGCTGCTGGTCGCGGTCGTCGCGGCGACGATCTCCGAGTCGGGTCTCGGGCCGAAGGCGGTCGCGATGCTCGGTGTGCTGAGCGCGACGGGGGCCGCCCTGCGCCCGATCGGCGCCGGCACCGCCGGTCTGGAACCGATGTTCTTCCTCATGGTCCTGAGCGGCCGCGTCCTCGGCCCCGGCTTCGGTTTCGTGCTCGGCTCGGTCACGATGTTCGCGTCGGCGCTGCTCACGGGCGGGGTCGGTCCTTGGATGCCGTTCCAGATGCTGGCGATGGGCTGGTTCACCATGGGGGCCGGGCTGCTACCGGGCCGGGACCGGCTGCGCGGGCGGGGGGAGATCCTGCTCCTGTGCGCGTACGGCATCCCGGCCGCTCTCGCCTACGGCACCGCCACGAATCTGGCGGGCTGGCCCTTCATGGACGAGGTGGCCTCGCACCTAGCCTTCGACGCGGATTCCCCGGTGGCCGCCAACCTGGCCCGCTTCCTCGCGTTCTGCCTGGCCACCTCTCTGGGCTGGGACCTGGGCCGGGCGGTCACGACCGTCGTCCTGACCCTGATCCTCGGCCCGGTGATCCTCAGGGCCCTGCGCCGCGCCACCCGTCGCGCCGCCTTCGAGAGCCCGGTCACATTCGACGCTCCCGCAGGGTGAGACAGCATCAGCGGACGGTTACGTACCCGGTGAAGCACCCCACATGACCCACATCACCTACGATCCTCCTTAGTCGGACAAAGCGGACGCCATGCGCATGCCAATTCGGCCGCTGACCTGCACATTGAGAGCCAGATCACACAAACGACCTTCCTCCCACATACGACCACAACTAGCAAAAGGGCTCATTGCGGACCCCCTCCCGGCCTGCTTGTCTGGATGACGTCGCACGGCGCCGACGTGCCCACCTGGGCCGCGGCGCCGCGGCATGCCACCGCCTCGCATCGCGTGGTTCCGGCATGTCTGCGACGGACTGTCCCCGACGAAAGGCTCACCGTGTCCGCTGTTTCTCTCCTCCGCCGCATCGCCGCCCCGAAGAAGGCCATCGCCGGTGCCGCTCTGGCCGCCGCCACGGCCGGCACGCTGTTCGCCGCCGCCCCCGCGCAGGCCGCGACCTCGACCTCTTCGGCGCAGGCGATCGCGAAGAAGATGATCTCGGACTCGGCCCAGTACCAGTGCTTCTCGAACATCGTCGACCACGAGAGCGACTGGAACCCCAACGCCACCAACGCCTCGTCCGGCGCCTACGGCCTCGTCCAGGCCCTCCCGGGCAACAAGATGGCCTCCGCCGGTTCCGACTGGAAGACCAACCCGGCCACCCAGATCGAGTGGGGCCTGGACTACATGAACGAGCGCTACGGCAGCCCGTGTGGCGCCTGGGACTTCTGGCAGGCCAACAACTGGTACTGAGCCACCGGCACTGAGCCACTGGCACTGAGCCGACCTCGCCAGACAGAACCGAAGGCGGCGGCCCCCGATCCCCGGGGCCGCCGCCTTCGCCGTGTCCGGCCGTCTAGGGGGGAGGCAGGGGCGGGGCGTAGGGACAGGGGGTGCTCCTGCCTCCCTCGGGACGGGTCAGCCGGCGCTGACCTGCAGTTCCTTCACGCCGTTGATCCACGCGGAGCGCAGGCGGCGTGGGTCGCCGGCCAGCCGCAGGTCGGGCAGGGCGTCGGCCACCGCGTTGAAGATGAGGTCGATCTCCAGGACCGCCAGGGACTTGCCCAGGCAGTAGTGCGGGCCGCCTCCGCCGAAGCCGAGGTGGGGGTTGGGGTCGCGGGTGATGTCGAAGGCGTCGGGGTTCTCGAAGACCTCGGGGTCGTGGTTGGCGGAGGCGTAGAAGATGCCGACCCGGTCGCCCTTCTTGATCTGCTTGCCGCCCAGCTCCGTGTCCTGTGTCGCCGTGCGCTGGAAGGACACCACCGGGGTCGCCCAGCGGACGATCTCCTCGGCCGCCGTCGCGGGCCGCTCCCTCTTGTACAGCTCCCACTGCTCGGGGTGGGTGAGGAAGGCGTGCATGCCGTGGGTGATGGCGTTGCGGGTGGTCTCGTTGCCGGCGACGGCCAGCATCAGCACGAAGAACCCGAACTCGTCGGAGCGGAGATTCCCCTCGTCCTCCGCCGCGACCAGCGTCGTGACGATGTCCTTCGCGGGACATTCCTTCCGATCCGCCGCCATGTTCATCGCGTAGGAGATGAGCTCGGTGGCCGACTCCTGGCCGACCTCCTCGGTGATGGCGTACTCGGGATCGTCGTACGAGATCATCTTGTTGGACCAGTCGAAGATCTTGGCCCGGTCGTCCTGCGGGATGCCGATCAGCTCGGCGATGGCCTGGAGGGGCAGTTCGCAGGCGACCTCGGTGACGAAGTCGAAGGGGCCGGGGTGTTCGCGGGCGTTCGCGGCGATGTTCAGCGCCCGATTCCGCAGGCGTTCCTCCAGGGCGCGGATGGCGCGCGGCGTGAACACGCGCTGGACGATCTGGCGGACCCGGGTGTGTTCGGGCGGGTCCATGTTCAGCAGGATCAGCCGCTGCGCGTCGATCGCGTCGCGCTCGATGTGCTCGTTGAAGCGGATGATCGCGGTGTTGAGGGTGGACGAGTACAACTCCGGGTGCGTCGACACGTACTTGACGTCCGCGTGCCGGGTCACCGCCCAGTAGCCCTCGTCCTGGAACCCGGCCACGTTGCCCGACTGGGGGATCCAGCGGACCGGTTCGGCCCGGCGCAGCTCGGCGAACTCCGGGAGGGGTACGCGGTGGTGCAGCACATCGGGGTCGGTGAAGTCGAACCCGTCGGGAAGCGCGGGACAGGGCATGGGCAGCTCCTGACGGTCCATCAGCTACGGGATTTGCAGTGACGGTAGTAACGGGTTCTACAACAGGCAATAGCCATGGAGTCCCCAATTGCCTGCACAGGCCTTGCGGCCACTGAACGTTCGTCAGCAAACTGCATACAGAACTAGAACGCGTACTAGTTCCGCAGACCTCGGAGAGGACCCGCACCCATGGCTGCCGAACCCGTGATCGTCGAAGCCGTACGCACCCCGATCGGCAAGCGCGGCGGCGCGCTCGCCAACCTCCACCCCGCCTACCTCCTGGGCGAGACCTACCGCGAACTCCTGGGCCGCACCGGCATCCCCGCCGACTGCGTCGAGCAGATCGTCGGCGGCACGGTGACCCACGCCGGCGAGCAGTCCATGAACCCCGCGCGCACGGCCTGGCTCACCATGGGCCTGCCGTACGAGACGGCCGCGACGACCGTCGACTGCCAGTGCGGCTCCTCGCAGCAGGCCTCGCACATGACCGCCAACATGGTCGCGGCCGGCGTCATCGACGTCGGGATCAGCTGTGGCGTCGAGGCGATGTCCCGGGTGCCGCTGGGATCGGGGTCCAAGCACGGGCCCGGGAAGCCGTTCCCGGACGAATGGAACGTCGACCTGCCCAATCAGTTCGAGGCGGCCGAGCGCATCGCCCGCCATCGTGGGCTGACGCGGGAGAACGTCGACTCACTCGGCCTGCTTTCGCAGGAACGGGCCGCCGCCGCCTGGGCCGAGGAACGGTTCAAGCGGGAGACGTTCGCCGTCCAGGTCCCGACGACCGAGGAGGAGCAGCGCGCCGGGCAGGGCATGTGGCGGCTCGTCGACAAGGACGAGGGGCTGCGCGACACGTCCATGGAGGCGCTGGCGGGGCTGAAGCCCGTCATGCCGACGGCCGTTCATACGGCGGGCAACTCGTCGCAGATCAGCGACGGGGCGGCGGCGATCATGTGGGCGTCGAAGCGGATGGCGCGGGCGCTGAAGCTGCGGCCGCGGGCGCGGATCGTCGCGCAGGCGCTGGTGGGGGCCGACCCGCACTTCCACCTGGACGGGCCGATCGACGCGACGAAGGCGGTGCTGGGGAAGGCCGGGATGTCGCTGAAGGACATCGACCTCGTCGAGATCAACGAGGCGTTCGCGTCCGTGGTGTTGAGCTGGGCGCAGGTCTTCGAGCAGGACCTGGAGAAGGTGAATGTGAACGGCGGCGGGATCGCGCTCGGGCACCCGGTGGGGGCCACCGGGGCCCGGCTGATCACGACCGCTCTTCATGAACTGGAGCGGGCGGACAAGGAGTTCGCGCTGGTGACGATGTGTGCGGGGGGCGGGTTGGCCACCGGCACGATCATTCAGCGGCTTTGACTTGCTCCTCGGGCTGAAGCCCGAGGATTCTGGCCTTCTCGATCGTCCCTGTGCCGCTACGCGGCACAGGGTTTGGTCGGGAATCCGAGGCTTCCTGTTTCGTCGCGCTGTGCCAGAACGGATTCTGGTCTTACCGGCGCTCCACAGGCTGATGCCGCCAGTCCGGCGGCCCTTTTGATGTTGATCGCGGCGTTGTGGTCCCGGTCGTGGACCGTCCCGCAGGCGGTGCAGATCCACTCGCGGACATCGAGGGGTTTGGGGCCGTCCTTGGCCCCACAGGCCGAGCAGACCTGGCTGGTCGGCTCGAACCGACCGGCCTTGACCAGGGTGCGGCCGTACCGGGCGGCCTTGTATTCCAGCATGGTGACGAACGCCGACCAGCCCACGTCGTGCACGCTCTTGGCCAGCCTCGTGCGCGCGAGCCGGTCCCGGTCCTCTTCGACCGGCGCGAGTTCATGCTCCATCTCTTCTACAAGCTGTGCGACCTCGTGATCAGGGAAGGTCTGGACACGGCACAGGAGGCCGAGCGGCACAAGCGCTCGATCCGGTACCTGCAGACCCAGTCGGACGAGGCGGCTCTCAGCGCCGGATGGCGAAGCTGGAATCTGTCGGCGAAGAGGGCGACGGCGCTCGCCGAGCAGCCGCAGACCTATCCCGAGATCGTGGACGCCCTGAAGGGGTTCCTCAGCCGGACCGCCCTGGAGCTGCGCGGGAAGAAGCCGGCCCGGCGCCTGGTGATCGGCATCGACGAACTCGACCGCATCGAGCCGGCCGCCGCCGCACGCACCTTCCTGAACGAGCTCAAGGCCGTGTTCGACGTACCCAACTGCCTGTTCGTGCTGTCGGTCTCCGACGAGGCGCTGCGGGACGCCGAGTTGGCGCCGGTCGGCCGACGGGACGCCTTCGACAGCGCGATCGACGAGGTCGTCCGGGTCGAGCCCCTCGATCAGAAGAGAGCCGAGCTCCTGCTGGGCCGCCGCGTGACGAGGCTGCCGGTGCCCTTCGCGGCCCTGTTCTACTGCCTGTCCGGCGGCATGCCGCGCGACCTCCTGCGGACGGCCCGCGCGGCCATCGCGTACGTGACGCCGGACCAGTCCCGCTCACTCACCGAGATGGCCGTCTGGCTGGTGACCCGCGAGGTCGACCGCATCGCCAACGCCGCCGGCGGCCCGGAGGAGCATGCCGAGCTCGCGCAGCTCTTCCGCCGGGACGTGGTCGCCGACGACCGACTCGGCGAACTGGGAGACCTGATCCACCAGGAGGCCGGAACGACCGGTGACCGTGCCCGGATGGGCGCGACGCTGGCCAACCGCGCCTACCACCTGGACACGGTGCAGAAGATCTTCACGGACGCTCTCACCCCGGAACGCTTCACCGAGGTGTCCGATCGCCTCGACCCCGGCTCCTTCTCCGCCCTCGCCAGAGCCCAGCGCGAGATCGGCACGGCCGACACGCTGGCCCGGTCCACGCTCCAACGCGCGAGAACGGCTTGGTCGTTGTCCGCCCTGCCGTCCATCCCCCCTGTCTAAAGTGAGGAGACGTACGAGACTCGGGGGAACGGGGCGATGGCGCGAATCGTCGGTGTGCACGGCGTGGGCAAGCAACGGCTGGGCGGCAACACCCTGCTGAAGGACTGGGAGCCGGCACTCGCCGACGGCCTCGACCGGGCGGGAAGCCCGCCGCTCGGTCCGGGTGATTTCCGGGTGGCCTTCTACGGCGACCTGTTCCGACCCCCGGGCCACACCCTCGCCGTCGGAGACCCGATGTTCAGGCCGGACGACGTCGACGAGGGCTTCGAGACCGAACTGCTGCTGGAGTGGTGGGCGGAGTGCGCCCGCACCGATCCCGCCGTGCCGCCGCCCGGCGCGACGGACACGCTGGCACGTTCGCCGAGGGCGGTGCAGACGGCGCTGCGGGTGCTCCAGCACTCCCGCTTCTTCGCCGATGTGTCCCTGCGGGCCCTGGTCTTCGATCTGAAGCAGGTGCGGCGCTATCTGACGGACGACAGCCTGCGGGCGGCGGCCCGCGCCCGCGTGGAGGAGGCGATCGGGCCCGACACCCGGGTAGTCGTCGCGCACTCGCTGGGCTCGGTCGTGGCATACGAGGCGCTGTGCGCGCGGCCCGACCACCAGGTGCGGGCGCTGGTGACGCTGGGCTCGCCGCTGGGGATGCGGATGGTGCTCGACCGGCTCCGGCCCGAACCGGGCGGCTGGCCGGGCACGTCGGCGTGGACGAACGTGGTCGACGAGGGCGATGTGGTGGCGGCGGTGAAGGACCTGTCCCTGTTCTTCGGTACGGGGGTGGCCGGGAAGGTCGTCCACAACGGCTCGCACGCCCACGACGCCACCCTCTACCTCACGGCGAAGGAGACCGGCGAGGCGGTGGCGGAGGGGCTGACGTGAGCGGGAGCGACCCACGGCGGTTCCTGATCGCGACCGCCGTCAGCCATTACCCCCACGCACCGGAGTGGGACCGTCCGGGCCTGGTCGAGGCGCGCCGCGGGATGGTGGAGCTGTTCACGGGCAGGCTCGGGTACGAGCACGTCTCCGACCTGGGCGCGAACCCGACACAGGGTCAACTGCTCCGCGAGCTGAGGGAGTTCTGCCGCTCACCGGAACGGCGCCCCGACGACATCCTGGCGGTCTACATCGCCGGGCACGGCGAACTCCTCGACAACGACGAGTACGTACTCCTCACCTCGGACACCAACCCCGACGACCTGTACGACGCCCTGCAGCCCAGCACCCTGGCCCGGAAGATCCTCGCCGGGACGAAGGTACGGCGGCTGCTGCTGATGCTGGACACCTGCTTCTCGGGGCAGGGCGGCAATGAACTGCTGTCCACCATGGCCAAGTTGAAGAACAACTGGCGTGAGAAGGACACGGCACTCGCGGTCATCACGTCCGCGCAGCCGAACGAGCTGGCCCAGACGGGCGCCTTCCCCGAGTTGCTGACGGAGGCGGTGACCAGCCTGGCCACGGCCGGGTACACACCCCCGCTGCTGTCTCTCGGTGCGGTCGTCGAAGCCACCCGCAACAACCCCAAACGCCCCGACTTCCAGCACATCGGCTGGGAGATCATCGGCCTCACCGGCGAGATCCCGCCCTTCCTCCCCAACGCCAAGCACAGCAACGAGCTGTCCCACACCGACATGGCCCTTCAACGGGCGGCGGAGTGGGACGAGCAGGACAAGCGGCGGGACGTGGAGTTCCGGACGCGCTTGCTGCGGCGAGCGATGGGGCACCGGGACGAGGATCGGGTGGGGTGGTGGTTCTCGGGGCGGCATCGGGCGTTGCGGGACATCACCGCGTGGCTCGGTGAACTGCCCGACGATCGGCCCGCGTTGGTGGTCACGGGCGACCCCGGATCGGGCAAGACGGCGGTGCTGGGACTGCTGGCCGCGGTGAGCGACCCGGAGTACCGGCGGACGGTGCCGTTGTGGAGCCTGGGGCTGAGCGCGGAACTGCTGCCGCCCGCGCAGGCGATCCGTACGGCGGTGTACGCCCAGAACCTCACCGACCAGCAGGTGGTACGGGCACTGGCGGCGGCGCTGCGGCTGCCGCCGGTGGAGACGGTGGCGGACCTGCTGAACCACCTCAACACCGGGGCTGAGCCGGACCGGCCCCGGGTGATCCTGATCGACGGTCTGGACGAGGCGGTGACGCCCTCCGCGCTGTGCGGCCAGGTGTTGCGCCCGCTGATGGAACTGGCCGGCGGTCGCCTGAGGTTGCTGCTGGGCACCCGGCCCCATCTCCTGGCCCCGCTGGGCCTGGAGCGGGACGACCATGTCGACCTCGACTCCCCTCGATACGCCGATCCGCAGGCCGTACTGGCCTACGCCGTCCGCAACTTGATCGACGCGCACCCCGAGTCGCCGTACCTGGAATGCGAGAACGATCTACGGCTGGGGGTCGCTCGGGCGGTCGCCTCAGCAGCGGGCCACTCCTTCCTCGTCGCCCGCATCACCGCCGGCACGCTCGCCGCGACACCCGCGCTGCCCGACCCCGGGGACCCCGTCTGGCGCAGGTCACTCCCGAGCGCCGCCGCCGACGCCATGCACCGCGACCTGCACCAGCGCTTCGGCGACGGAGGCGACGGCGCCGAGCGCATCCTCGACCTGCTGCGGCCGTTGGCGTACGCCGAGGGGCAGGGGTTGCCGTGGGAGGACATCTGGGCGCCGCTCGCCTCGGAGTTGTCGGGGCGGCGGTACACCAATGAGGATCTGAACCGGTTGCGGCGGGACGCGGGCGCGTATGTGGTGGAGGCCGTCGAGGACGGGCGGTCGGTGTATCGGCTGTACCACGAGGCGATGGCCGAGTATCTGCGGATGGGGAGGGACTCCGGGGCGGCGCACCGTGCCTTCACCATCGGGCTGCGGCGGACCGTGCCGTATCGGATCGACGGGTCGCCTGACTGGGGGCGGGCGCATCCCTATGCGCTGCGGCATCTTGCGGTTCATGCCGATCATGCGGGGCTGCTGGACGGACTGGTCACCGAGCCCGAGTACCTCGTGCACGCCGACGCGGACACGCTGGTGCTGCTCCTGCTGAAGGTCCAGAGCGACGCCGCTCGGTTGCACGCCGCCGTGTATCGGGCGTCCATCCAGGCCCATCGCCACCTTGACGCCGTTGGCCGTCGCGGGATCCTCGCCCTCGACGCCGCTCGCTACAACGAACCGTCCCTGGTGAAGGCGTTCGGCAGCGGGGTGGCCGAGCGGACGTGGAGGCCGGTCGCCGCATCCGGTTCGCTGCTGGCCGGCAATCTGCTCAACGCCTTCACGGGCCCGGCCAAGGGGGTTGTGGCGGCGGCCTGCACGGTCGTCGACGGCCGCGAAGTCGTCGTCACCGGGACGGTGGACATGAGCCTCCGGGCCTGGGATCTGGCCACCGGCCAACCCCTTGGGAGGCCCATGACCGGCCACACCAAGAGGGTGGACGCGGTGGCGTGCACGACACTGAACGGCCGCCCG
>NZ_FNHV01000009.1:0-153976 GCF_900103585.1 Streptomyces sp. cf386 | reverse complement strand
GGTGGACGCGGTGGCGTGCACGACACTGAACGGCCGCCCGGTCGCCGTCACAGGCTCGGAGACACTGCGGGTCTGGGATCTGGCCACCAGTGAGCCGGTGGGCGCGCCGATCGACGTCGGCGGCCGGGTGAGTGCGCTGACGGTTGCCATGACACCTGACGGCCCGGTCGCCGTCACGGGCACCACGAACGCACGGGTACGCGTGTGGGACCTGGCGAGCGGTCTGGACCGGGGTGAGCTGGAGGGCGCCGAGCGAATCTACGTGACGGCGTTGGCGACTACGGAGCTGGACGGTCACCCGGTTGTCGTTGCACTGGCGCAGGGAAGGAAGGTGCACGTCTGGAATCTGGAGACACGTCGGCGTCTGGCCACGTTCGAGTCGCGCGACGCGCATGTGCACCATGTGGCGTGCACGCAGTTGGAGGGCCGTCCCGTCGCCGTCGTCAGTTCACTGGACCGGTGGCTGACCGTCTGGGATCTGAAGGCCCGCCGACGGGTGGGAAGCTTCGGGAACGACGGTGATGCCCTCATGTCGTTGGCATGCACGTCGCTGGCCGGGCGACCGGTCGCGGTGTGCGGTTCGTTCAACGGCGTCCGGGTCTGGGACCTGTCCGTCTCACGGCCCTTGGGCCGACCCGTGACCGGCCACATTCGGCGGGTCTCTGCCATGGACGTCGGTGAGTTGAACGGACGGCCGGTCTTCGTCACCGGCTCCCACGACCAGACGGTCCGGATCTGGGATGCGCACACCGGCTCGCCCATCGGTGACTCCATGAAGGGGCACTGGCATGACGTGCGGTCCGTGGCCTGCACCATGCTGCGCGGTCGGTCCATCGCCGTCACCGCCTCCTGGGACGGTACGGTGCGGGCCTGGGATCTGGAATGTCAGGTCACGCATGCCCACCTCACCGGCCCCAGTGAGCGCCTGACCAGCGTGACGTGCGACGTCCTGGACGGCCGCCCGGTCGTCATCGGCAGCGCGCAGGACGACAGCTTGTGGACTTGGGACCTCGCAACCGGGAAGGCTCTGTACCCGCCCCTCCCGTCCGCCGTAGGAGCGCGCCGGGCGATGGCCTCCACCGTCACGGCCGGTCGCCTGATCGCGATCACCTCGGGTGAGGGGGTGACACAGTTCTGGGACCTGGCCGATCGCCGCTCGATCGCCGGGATCCGGCACAGTGCCGTGGCCATCGCGTGCGCCGACATCGGTGGCCGCCCCGCCATGGTGACCTGCGGCAGGGACGCCACGGTACAGGTGCGGGACCTCGCGACGGGCCGCCTCCTCGGCCCGCCGATGCCGGGCCACAGCAGACCTGCGCAATCGGTGAGATGCGGGACTCTGGACGGCCGCCCGGTCGCCGTCACCTGCTCCATCGACGACACGGTCCGGATCTGGGACCTGGAGAACTGCACTCCCGTCGACACCCTCCACGTCCCCGGGGTCTCCCAAGCGGTACTCCTCGACGACACCGGCCGCCTGGCCTGCGCCTTCGGTAGCGACGTAGCCATCTTCACGCGCCAGTGAACGCTTTCCCCCCGTTCCGCGTCTACGATCACGTGGCCCAAGCCGAACAGCTCACCCGCGCGAGACCCACTGAGCCGGCACCCCCGGCCCAGCACCCCAAGCGCATGCTGCGCACGGTCTGGACCCGTCACCGGGTGCCGCTGCTCGCAACCCTGCCCATGCTCCCCCTCTACGGCATCTGGTGGGCCTTCCTCGCCACCGGCGGCGGCGACCTGGCCGCCCAGTACGCCTGGGCCGGTTTCGCGACGCGGCACGGTGACTCGGCGTACAACCTGTTCTGGTACGGCGGCACGCACACCGCCAACTACAGCCTGATCTCCCCGTATTTGATGGCCGGCCTCGGCGTCCGCGCGGTCACCGTGGTGTCCGGGATCGTGGCCTCCTGGCTGGCGGCCGTCCTGATCACCCGGGTCGACGGGCTCCGCAGGCCCCTCGGCCCGGCGCTCCTCGCGTCCCTCGCGCTGTGGTGCAACGTGGCCTCCGGCCGCACCACCTTCGCGCTCGGCGTCGCCTTCGGGCTCGGCGCCTGTCTGCTGCTCATCCGGCAGCGACGGGTCGTCCTGGCCGCCGTCTGCGCCGCGCTGGCGACCATGGCCAGCCCCGTGGCAGGGCTGTTCGTGGCGGTCGTGGGGGCCGCCTATCTCCTCACCCGGGACTACGTCCGCGCCCTCACCCTGCTCGTCCCGCCCGCGGTCACCGTCGGCGCGACCACCCTCCTGTTCCCCTTCAAGGGCGAGCAGCTGATGTTCGCGGACCGTATCTGGCCGCCCGCCCTCCTCGGTCTCACCGTCACCTTCCTCGCCCCGCGCACCTGGCGCGTCGCCCGCTGGAGCGGTGTCGTCTACGCGGCCGGGACCGTCCTGACGTATCTCATCGCCTCCCCCATCGGCACGAACGTCGAGCGCTTCGCCGAGCTGTTCGCGCCCGCCGCGCTGCTGGCCGTCCTGCTGGCCCGGCCCGCTCTCGCCGGGTTCCGCCGGAAACTGCTCGTCTTCGCGCTGGTCTTCTCCTGCGGCTGGGTCGTCAAGAAGACCGGCGACGATCTGTATGTCTCCACGAAGGTGCCGGCCTGGGCCGCCGAGACCCACGGAGTGGTCCGCGCCCTCGACCGTCTCGGCGCCGACCGCGCCCGCGTCGAGGTCGTCCCGGCCCGCAACCACCGCGAGGCCAGCGGGCTCGCCCCGCACGTCAACATGGCCCGCGGCTGGAACCGGCAGCTCGACATGGAGCGGGCCCGGCTGTTCTACGACGGGTCGTTCTCCGCGGCGACGTACCGGGAATGGCTGGACCGCTGGGCCGTGGGCTTCGTCGTGCTGCCCCTGGGCAAGCCCGACGGGTACGCCAAGGACGAGGCCCGGCTCGTACGCGATCACCGGCCCGAGTGGCTGGAGCCCGTCTGGCAGGACGCGCACTGGCGGGTGTTCCGGGTGCGGGACGCGGTGCCGCTGGTGTCCGGGCCCGCGAGCGTCGTGTCGACGTCCAGCGCCGACGTCGTCATACGGATGTCACGGCCGGGGATCGCCACCGTGCGCATCGCCCATTCGCCGTGGCTGCACGTGGACGGCGGTGGGTGCCTCGCTCCGAAGGGGGAGTTCACTCAGCTCGCCGTCGCCGCGCCCGGCGATTACCGGATCAGCTCGGAGTACGGTCCTTCACCGGGGCCGGGGACCGGCTGCTGACCCTCTCTGCCCGGGCCGTCACCGCCTTGGCGCGCGGCCCCTGGAACAGGTACGTCACTCCGAAGCCCGCGCCCACGACCAGCGCGCCGCCGACCGCGTCCAGCACCCAGTGGTTGCCGGTGACGACGATCGCGCTGACCGTGAACAGCGGGTGCAGCAGGCCCAGGGCCTTCATCCACCATCTGGGGGCGAGGATGACGATCACCAGGCCGCACCACAGGGACCAGCCGAAGTGCAGGGACGGCATCGCCGCGTACTGGTTGGTGAGTTCGGTGAGCGTGCCGTAGTCGGGCCGGGTGAAGTCCTGCGGGCCGTGGACCGTGTCGATGAAGCCGAGGCCGGGCATCAGGCGGGGCGGGGCGAGCGGGTAGAGCCAGAAGCCGATCAGGGCGAAGACGGTGGCGAAGCCGATCGCGGTGCGGGCCCAGCGGTAGTCGACGGGGCGGCGCCAGTAGAGGACGCCGAGTATGGCGAGTGGGACGCCGAAGTGGAACGACTCGTAGTAGAAGTCGAAGAAGTTCCGCAGCCAGTCGACCTGCACCACCGCGTGGTTGGCCCAGGACTCGATGTCGATGCGCAGGGCGCGTTCGACGGAGTGGATCTCCTCGCCGTGCTGCTCCGCGGTGGCCCGTCCGGCCGAGTTGGCGCCGCCGGCCGCCGCCAGCCGGATCTGGGCGTAGGCGTAGTAGGTGATCCGGATCAGCAGCAGCTCGAAGAACAGGTTCGGGCGGCTGATCACCCGGCGCAGGAACGGCACCAGGGGGATGTGCCGGAAACGGGCCGGGACCCGGTCCGCGTACCGGGTCGGGATCGGCGTCTGCCAGTACGGCGAGGTGCGCGACAGGAACGGCACGACGGCCGCCGTGGCGAGCGCGGCGAGGAGGACGAGGTCGGCGCGCAGGGGGTGCAGGAGCACCTTGTCCGGCACCATCATCTTCGCCGGCAGCGTCATCACCAGGATGACGGCGACCGGCCATACGTACCGGTCGTTGGCCCGTCTGCCGACCTGGCCGACGACCGCGAGCAGCACCCACAGCAGCTGGTGCTGCCAGGCGGTGGGCGACACGACGATCGCCGCACAGCCGGTGATCGCGACGGCGAGCAGGAGCTGTCCGTCATGGGCATAGCGCACGGCGCGGCGCAGCGCGAGGAAAGCGACCGCGCCGCCCAGCAGCAGGAAGAGGGCGATCTCCAGCGGGCCGGTCAGCCCGAGCCGGAGCAGGGCGCCGTGCAGGGACTGGTTGGCGAGGTCGTCGGCACGCCCGCCGAGGCCGACGCCGGCCAGGTGGTGGACCCAGTAGGTGTACGAGTCGTGCGGCATCGCGGCCACCGCTAGCACCGTGCACCCGGCGAACGTGGCCCCCGTCGAGAGCGCGGCCCGGCGGCGGCCGGTGAGCCACAGCAGCGGGGTGAACAGCAGCAATGTCGGCTGGAGCGCCGCCGCGAGGCCGATGAGCACACCGCTGGCGCGCTCGCCGCGCACGGCGAAGCAGCCGAGCAGGACCAGCAGGACCGGGATGATGCTGGTCTGGCCGAGGTAGAGCGTGTTGCGCACCGGCAGCGACAGCATGAGCAGGCTGATCGCGACGGGCGCGGCGAGTAGCGAGGTACGTCGGCTGACCGGCTGGGGCAGGGCGCGGGCGGCGATCAGGCCGAGGGCGACGACGAGCAGCAGCGTGCCGAAGGTCCAGCCCCAGCCGAGCGTCTGCTCGGCGGAGCGGGTCAGCGGCTTGAGGACGAGCCCGCCGAACGGCGTCCCGGTGAACTGTGTCGAGTCGTACAGCGAACCCTTCACATGCAGGACGCCGTCCGGACCGACCCAGGTCTCCAGATCCGTCAGCCGCTCCCCGCTCGGGGTACTGAGGACGACGGCCAGTTGGCGTACGGCGAGGATCGCGGCGACCAGCCACATGCCGAGCCGCGCCACACGCACGCGTGCCTGGACCGTACCGACGGCCGTCGCTCCACCGAGCGCCTCCGCCGGTTGCCCACCGTGCTCCGCCTTCGCCACGCCTCGCCGGCCTCCAGCCCCGCGTAGTCCCACACGGCATATGCGCCAGGAATCTCTGCGAACCCTACGAACCCTATGGGGCTCGCACCCCCTGGGGAGAGACGCAGGCAACCCTCGCTTCACCTGACGTCCGCTCTCCCTTTGTCCGGTTGTCCGGTTGACGATAGTTCGGGGGCGGTTGGCTCGCCTCTGGTGAACCTCTCGTGAGTGGCCGCCCCTCGGGGCGGAATCGATCACATCGCGGAACGCGGCCCCCGGAACCGGATCATCCGCCGTACCGTCTGAAGCCCTGGCGCCGAGGCGCTGGAGGGACTGGCGGGAATGGTGGGGATGGAGGGGCTGCGCGCGATGGCGGACTTACTGCGGAACCGGGTCGGGCGGCGCCCGCGCGGTCGCGCCCTCACCGTCGCCCTGACGCTCCTCGCCCTCCAGCTCGGCCAGCTCGCGGCACCCGCCTGGGCGTGCGGCTGCGGGGCCATGGTGCCCGGCGACACACGACGGATGACGGTCGGCCGCGAGGAGTCCGTCGTGCGGTGGGACGGTGAGCGGGAGCAGGTCGTGATGCAGCTGACCGTCGGCGGGGACGCCGAGCGGGCCGCGTGGATCATGCCGGTGCCGCGGCGGGCGACGGTCCGCCTCGGCGACCCCGAACTCTTCGACGAACTGCACGACGTCACGGCCCCCGTGCACCGCGAGCGCCGCCACTTCTGGCCCCAGGACGGCGACTGGCCCCTGCTGACCGGCGATGGCACGGCCGCCGGCCCACCCCCGCCCTGGGCCGACGAGCGCCCTCCGGTCGGCGTCGTCGGCCGACAGCGCCTCGGCCCCTTCGACGTGGCCCGGCTGACGGCCACCGACCCCGGCGCCCTGGACGACTGGCTCGACAGCAACGGCTTCGCGCTCCCGCCCCGGCTGGACGGCGCCCTGCGCCCGTACGTCCTAAAGCGCTGGGAGTACGTCGCCGTGAAGCTGACCCCGCAGACCGCGGGCGCCCCCCTCACCGGCACCCTCGCCCCCCTCCACCTCACCTTCAAGGCCGACGAGCCGGTCTACCCGATGCGCCTGTCCCGCCTCGCCGACACCCCCCAGTCCCTCGGCCTGTACGTCCTGGCCGAGCACCGCATGGAACCGGCGTCGCGGATCGGCGGCGAACGCCCTCGCGTCACCTACGCCGGACGGGTGAAGGCGAAGACCGGCCCCTTGGCCGACCTGGCGGCGGGCACCCCGTTCCTCACCGCGATCGGCCAGGAGTTCCCGCGTCCCGAGCGCATCTCCGGCGACCACGTGCTGCGCCGGGCACCGTCCGACGCCCCCTTCCAGCAGGTGATCTACGAGAACCGGCTGCGCACCGTGGCCGGGATCCCGGCATGGCTGCTGACGGTGACCGGCGGGCTGGCCCTGGCGGTGGCGACGGCGACCGCGTCGGCCGTACGCCGCTCCCGGCGGCCTCAGTCACCGCCGCCCCTGACCCCGACCCCGCCCGCGACCCCCCAGCCGCCTGCGCCGACCGCCGGAATCGACCATCCTGGTATCGCGGACCGGGAACCGGGGTAGTTAGGGCACCTAACTACCCATACGAAAGGCAAGGCGATGAGCGAGTCGCAGCTCTGGAACGACGTCGACGAGTACTTCTCCGCCCACCTCTCACCCGACGACGACATCCTCCAGGCGGCCCTGCGCGACAGCGAGGCGGCGGACATCCCGATGATCAGCGTCTCCGCACCCCAAGGCAAGCTCCTCCAGCTCCTCGCCGAGATCCAGGGCGCCCGGAACATCCTGGAGATCGGCACACTCGCCGGCTACAGCACCATCTGGCTGGGCCGCGCCCTGCCCGCGGACGGCCGCCTGATCTCGCTGGAGTACGACCCCAAGCACGCCGAGGTCGCCACCCGCAACCTCGCGCGGGCGGGCCTGGACAAGATCGTCGAGGTGCGGATCGGCCCGGCCCTGGAGTCGCTGCCCAAGCTGGCCGACGAGAACCCGGCCCCCTTCGACCTGGTCTTCATCGACGCCGACAAGGCCAACAACCCGCACTACATCGAGTGGGCCCTGCGGCTCACCCGCACCGGCAGCCTGATCGTCTTGGACAACGTGGTGCGCGGCGGCCGGGTCACCGACCCCGACAGCACCGCACCGGACGTCCAGGGCACCCGCGCCGCGATCGAACTGATCAGCAGCCACCCGAGGCTGACCGGCACAGCGGTCCAGACGGTGGGCAGCAAGGGCTACGACGGCTTCGCGCTGGCGCGGGTGCTGTAGGGGACGTAGAGGGCGGCACAGGCGTCGCGGGGGGGGGGCGGCTCAAGCCTCGTGATAGAAGCCGACGTTGACGCTGCGCGGCGCGGTGCGGTCATGGACGATGATCTCGCCGCTGCCGCCCCTCGGCAGCGGCACCGTCCCGCCGTACACGATCGGCTGGGCGTACTCCCCCACGGTCAGCCGCACCTCGGAGGACGGGTCGGGCTGTGAGCCGCGCAGCCAGGTGACCTGCCAACTGCCGTCGGGGCCGCACAGGAACTCCAGGTGGACACGGGAGATGAACAGCCAGTCGTCCGGCGTCGACAGCCGGCACACCGACTTGTCGCGGCCCACCCGCAGCACGGCGCCCGGCTCGCTGGGCGCGTCGGCCATGAGCATGCCGGCCGTGGCACCCTCGTCCGCCGCGGACACGGCGGCCATGGTGAGTTCGAGCACTGGCGCCCCTCCTGAAACATCCTTGTACAGCGGCCGTTTGGCCGCGCCCGCATGATAAATCGCCCGGCACCATCGCGTCCGGCACAATGAACTCATGACCGAGCGAAAGCCCCCCGGTGTCCCGTTCGAGTCCTGGGTCGACAAGCAGATCCACGACGCGCAGGCGCGCGGCGACTTCGACAGACTGCCCGGCAAGGGCAAACCCCTGCCGAACGACCTGGAATCCCCGTACGACGAACTGTGGTGGGTCAAGCGCAAGATGGCCCGCGAGGGCCTGTCCGTCCTGCCCCCGGCCCTGGCCCTGCGCAAGGAGGCGGAGGACGCCTTGGCGGCGGCGCACGCGGCCCCGACGGAACGGATGGTCCGCAAGATCATCACAGACGTCAACGTCAAGATCCGCGACATGCTCCTGAAGCCCCCACCCGGCCCGCCGCTGGGCAGGAAGCCGTACGACGTGGAGGAGGTCGTACGGGAGTGGCGGGAACGTCGGGAGGGGCCCCGGGCGGCGGACGGGTCAGGGGCGTCCGGAGGGGGCCGGTGAGTCGACCCAAGTGGGTAACGCACCCTGAAGCAGGCGCAGTTGGCCTGGCCGCTCTTTCCGTTGTCGCGGCCGGTCGGGTCAAGTAGGGTCACCGACGTGAACACCGGATCGGCGCTACGCCATGCACGGATCGGCTACCCGGTGGTGGTCTGATCGCACGGTGGGTGCGAAGAAGGCACCCCCTCAGTTCGGCACGTGGACCTCCCGGCACCCGGCACTCGCCCCCTCCACCCCCGCGAGTCCGAGTCCCGAGTCCATTTCCATGCCGAACACCCATGAGGTATCAACCGAATGACAGCCACGTTCAACCACACCATCATCGCCGCCAAGGACCGCAACGAGTCGGCCCGGTTCTTCCGAGAGCTGTTGGAGGTCCCGGAGGCGCCGTCCTGGGGCCCGTTCACCAACATCCAGCTCACCGACGGCGTGCTGCTCCAGTTCGCCGAGCCGCCGGTGGAGATCCAGATGCAGCACTACGCGTTCCTGCTCGACGACGAGCTGTTCGATCGCGCGTATCGCCGCCTGTGCGATCGCGGCATCGTGCACTGGGCCGACCCGCAGATGAGTCGCCCCGGCGAGATCAACGACGAACACGGCGGCCGAGGGGTGTACTTCAAGGACCCCGCCGGCCATGCGATCGAGCTGATCACGCGCCCGTACCTCTAGCCGAGGGAATGCCCGGTCGGGCACGCGCCTCGCGTGCCCGACCGGGCAGCCGGCTCAGCAGGGCCCATATTCGCTTGCAGGCCCACCGCCTCCCCCGCCGAGAATGACGGCCATGACCTGGACCGTCGCCCCGGAACCCCCCGACTCCCCCGTTGCCGCCGCGCTCTGGCGGGCGTACTACACGGAGGTCAGCGACCGCTACTACCTCCTCCACAAGGGGCACCGCACCGACCCGGCTGAACTGGAACGCGAGATCGCCGCCCGCACCGGTACCGAACTCACCCCGCCCAAGGGCCAGTTGCTCGTCGCGCGCCACGCGGGCGAGCCGGCCGGTTCCGCCGGCATCAGACTGCTGGCCGCGGACACCGCCGAGCTCACGCGCGTGTTCGTCCACGAGTCGATGCGCGGCAAGGGCGGCGGCGGGATCCTGGTACGGGCGGCGGAGGACTCGGCCCGCGCCCTCGGCGCCACCCGCGTGATCCTCGACACCCGACACGACCTGGTAGAGGCCCGCGCCCTGTACACGCACCTCGGCTACGAGGAGACGCCCCCGCACAACGACGGCCTCTACGCCGAACACTGGTTCACCAAGCAACTGCACTGACACCCCCCGCGCACGACTGCCCGCAGGCCAGGCAACTGCTGCACCACAGGATCGCGGGTACCCCCGCGGCGCGGCAGCCGCGTACGGCGGCAAGGGGACGCGTCGGGGGGTGTCCGCCCGCAGTGGCCGGCGTCAACACGCGGCACCTCCAGGCCTAACGTGACCGCCGGTCCGAGGACGGACCCCCCCGACGCGGCCCCGACCCACCCACCGAGAGCAGGCGCTACGCAATCCCCCACCAAACCCGCACAGGCCGCCGCAGGCATGCACTGCGCACCCCCACCGAACCCGCACGGGCCGCCGCAGGCACCCCCCGCTCAACCGCCGGAGGCACCCGGCTGCTCCCGGTCGGACCCGCACAACTCCGCGTTCAACTCCTTCACCAGCTGAATCAGATCGGTAGGCCGATCCGGCCCCCACCAGTCCCCCAGCAACTCGGCCAACGACTCCTCCCGCACCCGGGCCAACCGCTCCGCGACCTCCTGCCCCAGCTCGGTCAGCACAAGATCGAGCCCCTCGCGCGAGGCCAGCCCCCGCCCCTCCACCTGCCGCGCCGCATCGAGGACGACGTTCAGCGGCACGGCGCTGCGCTCCGCCAGCACCGCCGGCTCCACCCAGCCGTACTTCTTCATCCGCAGCAGCAGCCAACTGGCCGCCGGCAACAGGTCGTACCCGGCCCGCTCGGTGATCTCCCGGTACACCTCCCGCCGCCCCTCCCGCGTCCCGAGCACCGACAACGCCCGGCACACCTCGTCGTACGACGACCGCTCGACGGGATTGCTGGCCAGCGTCTCGGTGACATCGGGTGCCGTCACGGACCCCCGCAGCTTGTCCTCCCTCAGGAACCAGGCCAGCACGAAGCCGACGAGCGCGACGGGCGCGGCGTACAGGAACACGTCGGTGATCGAGGAGGCGTACGCCTGCAACGCACTCGACCGCAGCGCCGCCGGCAGCTCCGCGATGTCCCGCGGATCGGCCTCCAGCCCCTCCAGCGTGACCCCGGACGGAAGCCGAACCCCCTCAAACGCCTCCCCGAGCTTGTCGTCGAGCCGGCTCGCGAAGACCGTGCCGAAGATGGCGACGCCGAACGAGGCCCCGATGGACCGGAAGAACGTCGCCCCGGAGGTGGCGACGCCGAGATCCTCGTACGAGACGGCGTTCTGCACGATCAGTACGAGCACCTGCATGACCAGCCCGAGCCCCAGCCCGAACACGAAGAAGTACACGCTCATCGCACCGGTGGAGCTGTCCATGTCGAGCTGGTGAAGCAGCAGCAGCCCCAGCACGGTGACCCCGGTCCCGGCGATCGGGAACACCTTCCACCGCCCGGTACGGCTGACGATCTGCCCGGACGCCGTGGACGCCAGCAGCATGCCGACGACCATCGGCAGCATGTGCACCCCGGACATCGTCGGACTGACCCCCTGCACGACCTGCAGAAACGTCGGCAGATAGGTCATCGCGCCGAACATCGCGAACCCGACGATGAAGCTGATGACCGCGGACAGCACGAACGTCCGCACACGGAACAGCTTCAGCGGCAGAACGGGTTCGGCAGCCGCCCGCTCCACGGCCACGAACGCGACGGCGAGCACGACCCCGAGCAGCGCCAGCCCGACGGTCTGCACCGACGCCCAGCCCCACGTGGTCCCTCCGAGTGACGCCACCAGCACCAGACAGGTCGCGACGGACGCGATGAGGAACGTACCGAGGTAGTCGATGACATGCCGCGTCGACTTGTGCGGAATCCGCAGCACACCGGCGATGACGACAAGCGCCACGACCCCGACGGGCAGATTGACGTAGAACACCCACCGCCAGCTCAGATGCTCGGTGAACACCCCGCCCAGCAACGGCCCCAGCACGCTGCTGGCCCCGAACACCGCACCGAACAGCCCCTGATACCGCCCCCGTTCCCGCGGCGGCACGATGTCCCCGACGATCGCCATGGACAGCACCATGAGCCCGCCGCCCCCAAGCCCCTGAACGGCCCGGAACGCGATGAGCTGGGCCATGTCCTGCGCCATGCCGCACAGCGCGGACCCTACGAGGAAGATCACGATCGCGATCTGGAAGAGCCGCTTGCGCCCGTACTGGTCACCGAGCTTGCCCCACAGCGGAGTCGCGGCGGTGGACGCCAGCAGATACGCGGTCACGACCCACGACAGATGCTCCAGTCCACCGAGGTCGCTGACGATCGTCGGCAGCGCGGTCGACACGATGGTCTGATCGAGGGCAGCGAGCAGCATGCCGAGAAGCAGCGCGCCGATGGAGACGAGGACGTTGCCGGGCACGTTCTCGTGCGTCCCGGCCCCCCGTCTCGGGGGCTGCGCGTCACGCACATTTCCCGTCATACCGTGCGCATCCCCGCCCATGAAGACCTCCCGAGACCGTCGTTGCACCTCCTAGGCACTCCCATCGTGATCGCTTCGCCCCGTTATGGCCTGTCGAGTCCCTTTGGAATATGTGGTTCCGGGGGCTTCCGGAGACGTGTGAGGAAGGTCTGCATAATCTGGGGAGTTCGCGAGGGGAGGGGCGAACACGTGAGCGAGCCGAGGGGAACAGCGGGAGCGAAGGGTCCGGACGACCCGGGGCACCCGAAGGGCCGCCGATGCCCGGAGTGCGGGGTACCGAGAGCGGCCGACAACACCCCGTCGTGCGGCTGCGGCCCCCGCGCGTCCGAGGCCCTGCGAGACGCCCGTACGGCGGAGGCGGCCGCGGCGGAGGATTTCGATCCGCTGCGGATACGTCCATACGTGGAACTGGAGGGCGGCGCAGACGAAACGATGCCGCTCCGGCCCGTACCGCCCGCTGTCGAACCGACGTCGGCACCGAGCGCCCAGGACCTGAGCCTGTTCGAGCCGGACGCGACAAGGCCTGCGGCGCCCTACGCCGACGAGGCCGACGGCGAGGAGGACGGCGACGCCGTCCCGCGCGGGGTCCGCCGGCACCGCCGTACGGCACTGCTCGGCGTGGGCGGGGCACTGGTGGCCGTAGTGACGGCGGCCGGCTTGGCGAGCGGGATGCTCACCTACGAGAAGCCGACGCGGGACACGGCACTCCCGGACGAGGTACGGGCCAGCATCCCGGCCCCGTCGACGAGCGAGGCGTCGCAGGAGCCGTCACCGGCCGGACCGTCGACACAGGCGGCACCGCCCTCCGTGTCCGCGTCCCCCACGGAGAGCGCGCCCCCGTCGCCGTCGAGGACGAGCGCGTCCCCCAGCCCGTCCCGCTCGACAGAACCGACGACGACCCCCTCGACACCGGCGGCCAGCGCCTCCCAGGAGGAATCCGCCGCCGCGCGAGAGCCCACACCCCCGACCCTGCGCCGCGGCGACCGGGGCCCCGAGGTCACGGAACTCGAACTCCGCCTGACCCAACTCGGCCTCTACACGAGGGAGGCCAGGGGCAACTACAACGAGGGCGTGGAGGACGCGGTCACCAGGTACCAGTGGGCGCGGGGGGTCGAGCCGGAGGAGGAGTACGGGGTGTACGACCTGGCGACGAGGGAGATGCTGGAGTCGGAGACGACGGCCTGAGCAGACGGGGCTGCCGGTTCGATGGCGGCTGCGGGTAGCGGAGGGTTGCTTGCGCAGTTCCCCGCGCCCCTTGAGGTTGGCTGCGCCGCAGCCCACCCATGGGCGCGGGGAACTGCGCGACCAGCCACACGCGACCCGCAGCCGCCATCGAACCGATCGCCCCGAGCTCTTAGGCGAACTCAGCCGACATACACCCGCATCGACCCGTCCCCCACAGCCTCGACCCGCACCTCCCGCAGATCCGCGACCACCACATCCGGCTCATGGAACCCGGCCCGCGGCCCAACCCCCACCACCCGCATCCCCGCGGAGCGCCCCGCCTGGATCCCCGCCGCGGAGTCCTCGAACACCACACACTCCCCCGGCACGACCCCCAGCTCGGCCGCCCCCTTCAAGAACCCCTCCGGATCAGGCTTACTGGCCCCCACCGACTCCGCGGTGACCCGCACCTCCGGCATCCCCAGCCCGGCGGCAGCCATCCGCGCAGTGGCCAGCGGGACGTCCGCCGACGTCACCAGCGCATGCGGCAACCCCCGCAACGACGCCAGAAAGTCCGGCGCCCCTGGAATCGGCACCACGCCCGCCACATCCGCCGTCTCCTCGGCGAGCATGCGCGCGTTGTCGGCGTGGTTCTGCTCCATCGGCCGGTCGGGCAGCAGCAGCGCCATCGAGGCGTGCCCCTGCCGCCCGTGCACGACCTTCATCACCTCGTCCTGGTCCAGCCCGTGCCGGTCGGCCCAGCGACGCCAGATGCGTTCCACGACGGCGTCCGAGTTGACGAGCGTGCCGTCCATGTCGAGAAGGAGGGCCCGGGCGGTGAGGACAGTGGGCATCGGCAGCTCCAAGGCGAGGGGCCCGGGGGTACAGGGTGGCCCCCGGAGAGACAAGGTGGTCCCGCCCGCCGGTCAGGGAAAACGGGCGGGAGCCACTTTGTTCCTCCACGGTACAAAACAGATCCCCGTTACGCCACCGCCTCCAGAAACCGTTCACCGACAGTTCAGCTCGACAGCGACTCATCCACCGCCGCCCCGGCAGCCACCGCCGGCTCAGCCGACGATCGCCTCCCACAGACTCCACGCACCCAGCGCCAGCATCACCAACGCCGCCACCTTGGTGATCAGCTTCAACGGCACCCGCCGCATCAGCGCCTTCCCGCCGACGATCCCGATCGCCGCCACGGCCCACAGCGCCAGCACCGCACCGAGGCCGACCGACAGCGGATCGTCGTACCGGGCCGCGAGGTTCGCCGTCATGATCTGCGTGAGGTCCCCGAACTCGGCGACCAGGATGAGCATGAAGCCGGCCCCGGACACCTTCCAGAAGGACTGGTTCTCCGGCTTGCGGATCTCGTCCTCGTCCTCGTCCTTCTTCATGAGCAGCACGGCCGCGCCACCCAGGAAGAGCACGCCGGTGAGCGCCTGCACGATCTGCTGCGGCAACAGGGTCAGCACGCTGCCGGCCGCCACGGCCAGCGCGACATGCACCGCGAAGGCGGCGGCGACGCCGGCGAAGACGTACGAGGCGCGATAGCGCGTGCCGAGGACGAGCCCGGCGAGCGCGGTCTTGTCGGGCAGTTCGGCGAGGAAGACGACGCCGAAGACGACCGCCGTCACGGTGAAGCTGATCAAGGTTCCTCAATCGGTCGGGGCTGCCCCGCCGAGAGAATTGTCACTGCGCTACGACACCTCGGCACGGCAGCACACGTGGCACCCGTGCCGTAGGGCACGGGCGTGCACTGCTTGCCGAAGGTCTCGCTGGCCGACCCCGTGACCGAGGTCCGCCTCCGGGCGCCGGCTCAGACGAGCTGAGCAGTATGTCGACGGTCCGGCGAAGAGCTACTCCCCTTCTGCACGCACCATCATACGAGATCGTTTCGCCGTAAACCTTGTTATGTCATGCACGCGTCACTAACTTCTTACCCGACGCACACCTCCCCGCAACACGGCGTCGCGAGCATTCCTTCGCCCGCTCGCCAACACCCCCACCTCCCAAGGGAGTTCGCATGTCGAAGTTCTACGCGCGTCGACGCGTCAGCATACTCGCGGCGCTGACCGGCGTCATCGCCTCTGTCGGACTTTTCAACGGCCCGACCGCCTCCGCCGCGCTCCCCACGCCCGTCAGCGCCGCCACCGCCCGCACCTACCTCGCCTCGCTCACCGTGGCCACCGAGGACCGCACCGGCTACGACCGCGACCTCTTCCCGCACTGGATCACCCAGTCCGGCACCTGCAACACCCGCGAGGTCGTCCTCAAGCGCGACGGCACGAACGTCGTCCAGGACTCCGCCTGCGCCGCCACCAGCGGCAGCTGGTACTCCGTCTACGACGGCGCCACCTGGACCGCCGCCTCCGACGTCGACATCGACCACCTGGTCCCGCTGGCCGAGGCCTGGGACTCCGGCGCGGACAGCTGGACCACCGCCCGCCGCCAGTCCTTCGCCAACGACCTGACCCGCCCGCAGCTCATCGCCGTCACGGACAACGTCAACCAGGCCAAGGGCGACCAGGACCCGGCCACCTGGATGCCGTCGGTCAGCTCGTACCGCTGCACCTACGTCCGCGCCTGGGTGCAGGTGAAGTACTACTACGACCTCTCGGTCGATTCCGCCGAGAAGTCCGCCCTCACGAACTACCTCGCGAGCTGCTGACGAAGCGCTGACGCGGTACCGCCGGATCACTGACCCGGTACCGCCGGAGTTCGGCAAAACGTGATCTGCGGAACCTCCCCGTTCCCCTCCGTCGTTCCGTACCGTACGGGGCGACGGAGGAGGGCGATCACGTGGCCGAACTGCGGCTTGGACCACTGCTGAGGTACGCCGACGGCTCGTCCGCGACCGTCTGGGTCGAGGCGAGCCGTCCGTGCACGGCCGAGGTGCGCGGCTCGGACGGCGCCCACGGCGAGTCCCACACCTTCCAGATCGCGGGCCATCACTACGCCCTGATCCCGGTGACCGGCCTGATTCCGGGGACCTCGCAGTCGTACGAGGTCCTCCTCGACGGCGCACGCGTGTGGCCGCTTCCCGGCTCCCCGTTCCCGCCCTCCGTCATCCGCACGCCCGCCACCGACGAGACCGTCCGCCTCGCCTTCGGCTCCTGCCGCTGGGCCGCGCCGCCTGCCGGGGAGCAGGACCCGGTCGGGCCGGACGCCCTGGACACGCTGGCCGCCCGGATCGCGGCCGACCCGGAAGGTGAGCGGCCGGACGTACTGGTGCTGCTGGGTGACCAGGTGTACGCCGACGAGACCTCCAAGGCGACCCGGCGCTGGCTGGCCGCCCGGCGCGATCTGAGCGACCCGCCGGGCAACGAGGTCGCGGACTACGAGGAGTACACCCGCCTCTATGACGAGTCCTGGCTCGACCCCGAGGTGCGCTGGCTGCTGTCGACCGTGCCGAGCTGCATGATCTTCGACGACCACGACGTCATCGACGACTGGAACACCTCCGCCGCCTGGCTCGCCGACATGCGGGAGACCTCGTGGTGGCGGGAGCGGCTGCTGGGCGGCCTGATGTCGTACTGGGTGCACCAGCACCTGGGGAATCTCGCGCCGGACGAACTGGCCGCCGATCCGCTCTACGCCGCCGTACGCGAGACGCCCGACGGCACCGACGTCCTGCGTTCCTTCGCCTGCGAGGCGGACGCCGACCCGGCCTCCGTGCGCTGGAGCTACCGGCGCGACTTCGGCCGGGTCCGGCTGCTGATGGTGGACACGCGGGCCGCGCGGGTGCTCGACGAGGGCGCGCGCTCCATGCTCAACCCCGGCGAGGCCCGGTGGCTGCGCGAGCAGGCGCTCGACGCGCGCGGTTCGTACGACCACCTCCTCATCGGTACGTCCCTGCCCTGGCTGCTGCCCCATCTGGTGCACGACGCCGAGGCGTGGAGCGCCGCGCTGTGCCGGGGCGAGCGCGGGGAGCGCTGGGCGCGATTCGGGGAGGATCTGCGGCGGCGGGCCGATCTGGAGCACTGGGCGGCGTTCCCGCCGTCCTTCGACGCGCTGGCGGACCTGATCACCGAGACGGGGTCGGGGGCCGAGGCGCCGGCGACGGTGTGCGTGCTGTCGGGGGACGTGCATCACGCGTACGTGGCCGAGCCGGCCTGGCCGAAGGGCGAGGGGCCCGACGCCCGCGTCTTCCAACTGACCTGCTCACCGGTCCACAACGCCATACCCCTGGTGATACGGCTCGGCTTCCGGTTCGGCTGGAGCGGGGCGGGCCGCTGGCTGGGCCGCCGGTTCGCCGGGCACGGTGCCTGTCCGCAGCCGCCGATCGACTGGCGCCGGACGGGCGGGCCCTGGTTCGGCAACCAGCTCATGACCCTGACCCTGCGCGGCCGTTCGGCACGGCTGCGGCTGGAGCAGGCACGGGCGGTGCGAGGGGCGGGGGCACGGCTGCGGACGGTGGTGGAGACCGAGTTGGCTCCGTAGGGGCGGACGGGGAACCGCCTGAGAGCTCGGGGCCGCCGGTTCGATGGCGACTGCGGGTCGTGTGTGGCTGGTCGCGCAGTTCCCCGCGCCCCTTGAGGTTGGCTGTGCCGCAGCCCACCCAGGGGCGCGGGGAACTGCGCGAGCAACCCTCCACAACCTGCGGCCGCCATCGAACCGATAGCCCGAGCTCTCAGGCGAACTCGCCCCGCATTCCGCCCGTTCCGACCGCTTGTGACCACCGTGACCGGTGATGCACGTGATGCACGTGATGCATCCCACAGTCACCGACCCCCGGGCTCGGTTCGCCCCGCTCCCGACGGCATGATGAGCCGGACCGTCCGCTTCCATCCGGCCGGCGGTTCGCTCCAATGCGCCCCACACGCCCGGGAGTCACCCCTTTGACTGCACCGACCTCCGCACCGACCCCGGAGTCCCCCACGGTCTCCATCGCCCTGGTCGGCGCCGGCCCCCGCGGCACCAGTGTCCTGGAGCGCCTCTGCGCCTCCACTCCCGAACTGCTCCCGCCCGGGGCACGCCTCACGGTCCATGTGATCGACCCGGCGCCGCCCGGACCCGGGCGTGTGTGGCGGACCGCGCAGTCGGCGGAGCTGCTGATGAACACCGTGTCCTCGCAGGTCACGCTGTTCACCGACGACAGCGTGGACTGCTCGGGTCCGATCCGGTCGGGCCCGAGCCTCTACGACTGGGCGGCCGGGGCGCTCGGTCCGGACGAGTATCCGACGCGCGCCCACTACGGCCGGTACCTGGAGTGGGTGTTCGCGAAGGTCGTGCGCGAGGCGCCGCCCGCGCTCCGCATCGAGACGTACGCGGCCCGCGCGATACGGCTCGACGACGCGCCCGACGGCCGCCAGGTCCTCACCCTCGACGACGGCCGCACCCTGCCCGGGCTGTCCGCCGTGGTCCTCGCCCAGGGGCATCTGCCGACGGCCGCCGACACGACCCAGCGCCACGTCGCCGCGTACGCCGAACGGCACGGTCTGCACCATGTGCCGCCCGCGAACCCGGCCGACGTCGACCTCTCCTCCATATCCCCGGGCGAACCGCTGCTGCTACGGGGCCTGGGCCTCAACTTCTTCGACCACATGGCCCTGTTGACGACGGGCCGCGGCGGCGTCTTCGTGCCCGCCCCCGAGGGGCTGACGGGACTGCGCTACGTCCCCTCCGGTAACGAGCCCCGCCTGTACGCCGGTTCGCGGCGCGGCATCCCGTACCAGGCGCGCGGCGACAACGCGAAGGGGCCGTACGGCCGCCATCTCCCGCTCGTCCTGACCTCCGAGGTGATCGCCGGATTCCGCAAGCGCGCGGACTCGGGCGAGGCACCGGACTTCCTCGCGGAGATATGGCCGCTGGTGGCGAAGGAGGTGGAGACGGTGTACTACACGGCGCTGATACCGGAGGCCCGGCGGCGGTCGGACTTCACCGAGCGCTTCCTCGCCGTCCCGCACCGCCACCCCCAAGAGGCCTGTCTGCTCGACGAGTTCGGTGTGGCGGAGGACGAGCGCTGGAGCTGGGACCGGGTCTCCCGGCCGTATACGGGAGGCGGCTTCGCGGACCCCGGGCAGTGGAGCGACTGGCTGCGGGCGTATCTGCGCGAGGACGCCGCGCAGGCCGCCCGGGGCAATGTGGACGGCCCGCTGAAGTCGGCCCTCGACGTGCTGCGCGACCTGCGCAACGAACTGCGGCTCATCGTCGACCACGGCGGCCTCACCGGCGCCTCCCGCCGGGATCACCTGGACCGCTGGTACACCCCGCTCAACGCCTTCCTCTCCATCGGCCCGCCGCGCCGGCGCGTGGAGGAGCTGGTGGCGTTGATGGAGGCGGGCGTGGTGGAGGTGCTCGGGCCACGGCTGGAGGTGCGGGAGGAGGACGGGGCCTGGGTGGCGCACTCCCCCGAGGTGCCGGGCTCGGCGGTCCGGGTGACGGCGCTCGTCGAGGCGCGTCTGCCGGAGCCCGACCTGCGGCGCAGCGCCGACGACCTGCTGGCCCGACTGTTGAAGACCGGGCAGTGCCGGCCGCACACCGTCGACGGTTACGAGACCGGAGGGCTGGACGTAACACAGCGCCCGTACCGTCTGATCGACCGTCAAGGCCGGGCGCACCCTAGGCGGTTCGCGTTCGGGGTGCCCACGGAGGGTGTGCACTGGGTGACGGCGGCGGGGGCGCGACCGGGTGTGGATTCGGTCACTCTTTCGGACGCGGATGCGGTGGCGCGGGCGGCGCTACGTGCAGGTGCCGCCGGGGCAGATGGGGAATACGAGGTCGAACTCTGGCCAAATGTTGAACTTGCAAGTATTGATTAGGCTTGCCTAACGTGGGGCTACCGATCAGTATCCGTCCCCACACCGTGTCCTCACAGGAAACGGTTCACTAGTCAGACCGAGGGAGTCCCCCACATGACCGGACGCCTTAACAGCGCCCAGCCGTATGCCATCGGCCTGTTCCGTATCGTCGTCGGCCTGCTCTTCGCCTGCCACGGCGCCAACTCGCTCTTCGGCACCTTCGGCGGCGAGACCCCGGAGACCGGCGCCTGGCCCGGCTGGTACGCCGCCGTGATCGAACTCGTCGGCGGCAGCCTGGTCCTGCTCGGCCTCGGCACCCGTGCCGCGGCGTTCATATCCTCCGGCGCCATGGCCTACGCGTACTTCAAGGTCCACCAGCCCCAGGGGCTGTGGCCCATCGAGAACAGCGGCGAAGGCGCCGCCATGTACTGCTGGGCCATGTTCCTGCTGATCTTCACCGGCTCCGGCGCGCTCGGCCTGGACCGACTGTTCACCAAGCGCTCCGGCGCACAGCGCAGCACGGCGACGGACCAGACGCCGGTGGCGGCCTGACGGCTGCGGCGTCCGGCCGAGCGACGGGCCCTGCAAGAGGGCTTTGCATGAGGGCATACGACGGCGCCCGTTCCCGCGAGACTGACGCGGGGCGGGCGCCGTTCCCTTTGACGGTCATGGGCTGCACTCGGCTGTCCTCGGCTGTCCTCGGGTGTCCTTGGGTGTCCTTGGCCGTTCGGGGGCAGCCGGGTGAACATGCTGTGCCGATCACACGAGCCCCCGATGAACCTCCTGTCACACCCCCGGCGTACGCTGTATGGCTGTCATAGGCCGCCCCTGCCGCTCCCCCCACGACGTCGCGGCACGGTCTGGCCACGGGGGTTAACGGGGAGTTGCGGTGCTCGATGGATTCGAGGACGTGGGTTCGCTTACGGCGAGCCCATGGATCTATGTGGTCGTGGGACTGTCGGTCCTGCTGGACGTGTTCGTACCGGTCCTGCCCAGCGGCCTTCTGGTGATCATGGCGGCGACGGCGGCTGCCGCGGGCTCGGGAGCCGCGACCGGAAGGGTCCCCGGAGAAGTCCCGGACATCCTGGCCCTCACGCTCTGCGCCGCGACGGCCTCCGTCCTCGGCGACCTCGTCGCCTACCGCCTGGCCCGCCGCGGCGGCGCCCGACTCGACCGCGCGATCGCCCGCTCCCGCCGCCTGACAGCAGCGCAGGAACGTCTCGGCACGGCCCTGTCCCGAGGCGGCGGCGCCCTGGTGATCCTGGCCCGCTTCGCCCCCGCAGGCCGCTCAGTCGTCTCCCTGGGCGCCGGCGCCACCCACCGCAGCACCCGAGACTTCCTCCCCTGGTCCGCCCTGGCCGGCCTCACCTGGGCGACCTACAGCGTGGCCCTCGGCTACTTCGGCGCCCAGTGGCTGGGCGCGACGTGGCTGGCGACGGGGGTGTCGGTGGCGGCGCTGTTCGGGGCGGGGGCGGTGGCGACGTATTTGATGCGGCGGGCTCCGGCTTAGGGGTGGGTGGGCGCGGGTCTGCTGGGGATGAGCGGGCTGCGCGCGATCCGTGGGATCGGCGGGCCTCGGGCCACCTGAGGGGTCGGCGGGCGCGCATCGGCTGAGGGTGAGGCGCGGGTCAGCTGTAGGTGGGCGGGCTGCGCGCCAGCTGCGGGGTCGGTGGAATGTCGGGCCATCTGAGAGGCCGGCGGGGCGCAGGTCGGCTGTGGGTGAGACACGGACCATCTGCAGGCGGGCTGCACGCCGGCCGTGGGATCGGCGAGCCTCAGGCCATTTGAGAGGCCGGCTGGACGCGAGCCGGCGTGAGTGGGGGGGGCACGGACCGCTACGGCGGGCTGCGCGCCGACCGTTGGGACTGCGGACGTCGGGCCGCCTACGGAGTGGGCGGGGCGCGGGTCGGCTGTGGGTGAGGCACGGGTCGGCTGTAGGCGGGCGAGCTGCGCGCCGACCGTGGGGGCAGCGGACGTCGAGCCACCTGACAGGCCGACCGGACACAGGTCGGCTGTGGGGTAGGGCGCGGGCCGGCTGTTGACGGGGCGCGAGCCAGCCGGGGGTGGGCTGCGCCCCAGCCATGGGGGCGGCGGGCCTCGGGCCACCTGAGAGGCCGATGGGACACGAGTCGGCTGTGGGAGGGGCGAGCGGACCACGCACCACCTCGGGGAGCGGGCAAGCCTGAGCCGCCTAGGGGCGGGCGGACCACGCGCCATCCTCGGGGGAGACGAGCAGCCCTGCACCACCCTCCGGGACGGGCCACCCGTCGGCTCTCCCCGCGGAGCGCTCGCACATCCCTGCGCTACCCGGCCTTGCGCGCCACCCCGGCCCCCCGCACCTCCAGCCCGTCGAGCAGATCGGCCGTGGCCTGCGCGATCACGTCGACGGCGTGGTCGAAGACCTCGCGGTTGTGTGCGGCCGGGGCCCGGAAGCCGGAGACCTTGCGCACGTACTGGAGGGCGGCGGCCCGGATCTCTTCCTCTGTCGCCTCTTCGGGCAACACGGGCGGACGAAGCGTCTTGATACTGCGGCACATGCGTCCAGTCTCCCCCTGGATGGGGTCCGCCTGCCATGATCACCTCAGAGGCGGCCACCACTGAGGGGCCGACCGACGAGAGGAATCGCATGACGGCGAACGGCGAAACGACGAACAGCGAGACCACTACCGGCATGACAGCGAACGGTACGGCGGCGGACGGCCGACTCACCGTGGCGGTACTGGGCCCGGGCGGCATCGGGGGCCTGCTCGCCGCGCTGCTGTCCAGGTCCGGCCACCGCGTCATCTGCCTGGCCGGCGACGAGACCGCAAAGACCCTGCGTACGGGCGGAATCCGCGTCCGCAGCGGCCTGTTCGGCGACTTCACGGCCGAGGTCGAGGCCGACACCGAGCTCCGCGAAACGGTCGACGCCTGCCTGGTCACGGTCAAGGCCACCGCCCTCGACACGGCCCTGACCCGCGTCCCGCCCACCGCGCTGGGCGACGACGCCATGGTCGTACCTTTCCTCAACGGCGTGGAACACCCGCAGGCCCTCCGCGCCCGATACGGCCCCCACCGCGTCGCCCCCGCCGTCATCCGCGCGGAGTCGACCCGCCTGGCCCCCGGGGAGATCGAGCACGCCAGCCCCTTCGCCGAGATCGACCTCACCGGCGACACGGCCCCCCGCGACCGCCTGGACACCCTCACCCAGGCCCTGGCCGCGGCCGGCCCCACCACCCGGGTCCTCCCCGACGAGACGGCGGCCCTCTGGGCGAAGATGTCCTTCCTGGCCCCGTTCGCCCTGCTCACCACCCGCCACGCCCTCCCCCTCGGCGACGTACGCACCCGCCACCGCGAGGAGTTGACCGCCCTGATCGAGGAAACGGCGGCCATCAGCCACGCCTCCGGCGGCCCCGCCGACCCCGCCCAGGCCCTCGCCCGCTACGACGCCTTCCCGCCGAGCACGAAGTCCTCGATGCAACGGGACGCCGAGGCGGGCCGCCCCCTCGAACTGGACGCCATCGGCGGCGCGTTGCTACGCGCGGCGGACCGACACGGGGTGCCCGCGCCGGTAACGGCCCGCCTGGTACGCGAGTTGGGGGAGACCGCCCACTAGCACTGGCCACCAGCTCGCGGCGGATACGAAGCGACCATCCTCGTCGCGGCCATCCTCGTCGCGGCCGTCAACGCACGGCCGCGACGAACTACCGCAGAGCATCCGGCCGTTGCGCGTGCGCCCCTCAGGACGACATCGCCGCGCGCTCGGCCGCACTGCGGAGGACACAGAACTCATTGCCCTCGGGGTCCGCGAGGACAGCCCAGCCGGCCCCATCGGGTTCCCGGCGATCGTCGACGAGGGTGGCTCCGAGGTTCAGCAGCCGCTCGACCTCCGCCTCACGCGTCGTCTTCGGACGCAGGCACAGATGAAGCCTGTTCTTGGTCGTCTTCGGTTCCGGCACCTGGTTGAAGTGCAGCAGCGGGCCCTCCGGCAACATCACCTCGGTCTCCGGATCACCTGGCTTGTCCTCATGGTGCAGCGGACAACCGAGCACCTCACTCCAGAACCGAGCCAGCTTGTAGGCATCCGCACAGTCGATCGCCACATTCTGCAATACCGAGACCATGCACGAGAGCTTGCCTGAGGCACCGCCCGATCCGCCAACATGCGCCAGACCATGCCGCCGACGACGCCTCCGCTCACGAAGTGCCGGGGTCCGCGCCGCACAGCGCGTGGTCGATCAGGGCACTGGCCGCGTTCTCCTGAGCCAGGATGTGCTCCGGGGTGTCGCCTCGCGCCTCGGACATGGAGACCACGGCGCTGCGGCGGCCGTCGTCGGTGACGCCGTTGAGGGTGATGTAGCCGCCGTCCCCGCCCTCGTGGCTCCAGTAGGTTCCGCCGCATCTCAGGGGGCGTTCGACCAGGCCGAGCCCGTATCGACCGCCGGGCCACATCTGTTGGAGCTCCGCGCTCACGGGGACGGTCTGCTTCATCTCGGCCAGTTGCCGCGCCGGCAGCAGGCGGCCCGCGAGCAGCGCACGGAAGAAGCGGTTCTCGTCCCGCGTGGTCGTGACCCACGCAAGGTTCTCGTAGTCCACCGGTATCTGGTCGGTGACGTCCACCCGGGAACCGGGGCCGAAGAACTGGTAGGCCCGGGCGTGCGGCCGGGGCAGGGTGGGCGAGGTGCCCGTCCACCGGGTCCGGTCGAGGCCGAGCGGGCGCAGGATGCGGTCTTCGATCTCCCGGTGGGCGGGCTGACCGGTGGACTTCTGGATGATCATGCCGAGTACGACGTAGCCGGTGTTGGAGTAAGCCCAGCCCTCGCCGGGCGGGAAGTCCGGCGCGTGGGCCATGGCGCGGGC
This sequence comes from Streptomyces sp. cf386, assembly GCF_900103585.1. GTDB lineage: Bacteria > Actinomycetota > Actinomycetes > Streptomycetales > Streptomycetaceae > Streptomyces. The sequence continues at coordinate 129,159 of NZ_FNHV01000009.1, read as the reverse complement.
AACCAACTGCTCGGGTTCGTGGACGTCGTAGCGCTGCTGGTAGTACTCCTCCGGCGTGGTGTACCCGGGCAGGTCGTCGTGGATGCCGCTGGTGTGCTGGAGCAGTTGGCGGATCGTGATCCGGCTGCCGTCGTTGCCGTTCCCCCGCACCACTCCCGGCAACCAGTGGTCGACCGTGTCGTCCAGGGACAGCCTCCCCTCGGCCTCCAGTTGGAGGACCACGGTGGCGACCAACGTCTTCGACGTGCTGGCCATGCGAAAGGAGCCGTCGGAACGGACCGGGCGGCCCGTGTTCAGGTCGGCGGTACCGCTGGTGGCGACCGACTGCCGACCGTCAGGCGCGATCACGCGGGCCTGCACACCGCTGACACCGAGGGCGTGGATCGCCTCGGTGTCCTGGCGCAACTGCTCCACGGAGGAGGGGCCGGCGGACCGGCCGACGGCAGTGGCGGCGGCGGCTGTGGCCACGTCGGCGGCGAGCAGCGTAGCGACACCAAGTGCCAACGCGAGGCGCCTTCGCAGAGTCGAGGTCATGCCTGAACGCTAGATTCGCCCCCGGCCGGCCACGATCCGACGCACCCCAGGATCGGAAGGGGGGATATCCCCCCAACATCCCCGGCGCAGGCAGCCACCACTCCAGCACCGCCATTCCAAGAGTCGGCCGACATCGGCCTCAGTGGGCTGCCACGGCTCGGCGAACGCTCTCGCGGAGCAAGGTGCGACGCTGCTCGTGGAGTTCGGCGGGCTCCTGTGCGGTCGCCGCGTAGACGTTGCTGACGGGTGACCAGGCCATGGACATGGCCGGGGCAACAGCGCGCTCGAGGGCAGCCGGTCCGCGGCGCAGATCGGCGGTCCCGCCCTCGGCGGTGCGTTGGTGTCACTGCTGTCGGCGCCGATCGCCGCCGCCTCCAGCGCACTGTTCTTCGCGCTGTCGTTCCTGTCCATCCGCCGGATCCGCCGAACCGAACCAATCCCGGAGCGCTCGGAACGTCCCCCGCGCATATGGCGGCGGATCCATGAGGGCCTCCGTTTCGTCGCCGGCGACACCTCGCTGCGGACCGTGTGCCTCGCCTCGGCCGCCTTCCAGTTCTTCTTCGCGGCCACGATGACCGTCTACCTGCTCTTCCTGCCGCGGGAACTGCACGTGTCGGCCACCGCCGTCGGACTGTCGCTCGCGGCGACGGGCCCGGGCGCACTCCTGGGCTCGATGCTGGCCGCCCGCCTGCCGGGCCGGTTCGGCTACGGCGCCGTACTCGTGTCCGCGGCGGCACTCGGCGACGGCGCGTACTTGTGCGTGGCCGCGCTGCACGGCTCCCCGGCGCTGACGATTCCCGTGCTCCTTGCGGTCAACTTCGTGTTCGGCATCGGCGGCCAGTTGGTCAATGTCACGGTCATGGCCGTCCGGCAGGCGGTCACTCCGGACGGGATGCAGGCGCGCGCGGCCGCGACGATCACCTTTGTCGGCATGGGACTGACCCCACTCGGCTCACTCCTCGGCGGCTTCCTCGCGGAGGAGTGGGGGTTGCGCACCAGCTTCCTGGTGACGGCCGCCGGCATGTTGCTGTCCCCGGTACTGATGGCCCTGTCCCCGCTCGCCCGCCTGGGACGGGCGCTTCCGGCCGCCGTGGAATGCGGGAGTAAGGCCCGGTGAGCAGTCGAGCCACGACTCGTAGCCGATGAGCGGGGTGGATCACCGGGGATCAGGGGCGTCGCGCGAGGAAGACGAACTCTCTGCCTGGCCGGTCAGGCGCATCGCGCACGTCTTGCACGATGTAGCCATGGGCGACCAGGTCCGCCTCGACCTCTTCACGCTCCCGGAAGCGCAGCGTCGAATCCGACGTCAGCACCTGTCCGTCCGCCGCGAAGACGTAAGTCCAGCGGAAGGTCACCAGGGGCCGGCTCACCTCGATCAGCTGGACCCAGCTCTCGACGGAGCCGACGCCCGGGATCTCCGTCACACGGTAGGAGTTCTCGCGGGTCCACTCCTCCCAGGCGCGCCCGGCCGGATCACGGGTCTCGAAGACCAGATGCCCGCCGGGCCGTAGTGCCTCGTAGGCTCCCCTCAGCGTCTTCTGCCAGGTGTCCGGATCAACAATGGCCTGGGCGGCATTCGCTGTCATCGTCGCCAAGTCGACCTTCAGGGGCGGGATCGCTGTCGCGTCACCGCAGATCCAGCGCACTCGCTCACCACCCGGCTTGGCCCGGGCGACGTCGAGGGAGGCCCGGGCGGGATCGATGCCGACGACGTCGACCCCGCGGTCGGCCAGGAGAAGTGCGAACACCCCTGTGCCGCAGCCGATGTCCAGAACTCGATGCGCCCCGAACTCCTCCGCCATCCGGAGGTAGGCATCGAGATCACTGCGGTCGGGGTCGAGCGGATCGTAGAGCGCGGCGAGTCGTGGATGCCCGAAGCAGTCGTCAGTCATGCAGCCGAACTTATGGGCACGGGACAACACCCAACACCCACTGTCCTGTGCCACCGAACCTTGGTCGCGTGCCATCGAAGATTAATCGGCATACCCCCTGGTCACAGGGGATCAGGCGCCCGCACGGACGTCGGGCCCGGCGGCCGGCCCGTCAACCCGGGAGGCCGCCCTCCGGCGTCGCGTCCTCCTTGCCCAGCCCCTCACCAGGCGTGATCAAACTTCGATGGCGAACTCGCGTCCGTCAAAATTCGACGGCCCATGATCAAGGTTCGTTGACGCAGACAGTGGTGTGACCGGCATCCGGCGCCACCCGCCGAGGACTGTGGCTGCCCCACACCGCAACCGCTCCGGTCACCCGGCCCCGAACGGCCTGCGCCGGTCTTCGTCACTGCTTTGTCAAGCCACGAGATTCCGGGCCATGACCCAGACCCCCAACCAGGGCGTAATGGAATCACCACACGGCACAGAGAGCGGACACCCGCCGCCTCACCCCAGCCTCCTCCACCCCACTTTCAAGGACTCCACTTATGATCATCTTCGGCACCACGACATACCTGTACCAGCTCGCGATACTCATGCTGACGTGCCGTCACTGCGGCAACCCTGCCGCGCATACGGTCAGGAAGTACGTCACCAAGTTCACGCTGTTCTTCGTGCCGCTGTTCCCCATCTCGACGAAATTTGCGATTCAGTGCACGTTCTGCGGCGTGGAGCAGGAGGTGCCGAAGGAGTGGGCCGAGCAGTCGCAGGCACAAGCCGCAGGCACTCCCGGCTGTGAGGCGTACGGGCAGGCACGGCAGCCGTACCAGCACCATGGAGCCTGATCGGTCACCGACGCTTTCCGCCAGCCCCCTACGGCGGCTCCGAAGGGGGCGGTGCCTGCCAGGGGATCGCTTCCGGGCCGCCCCTTAGCCCCTGGCCAGGCGTGATCGAACTTCGATGGCACGAACCCGCGTCCGTCAACGTTCGATGGCACATGAGCAAGGTTCGTTGACACAGGACAACCCACACACCCGTTCGCATGAACCACCCAAAGGCGCTCGCAACTCAAATTCGAACAGGCGTAGCATTGCGGCGTGGCTACGCCCTATGACTTCCCGAGTGACCTCCTCGCCGGCCAGGAGGAGCTGCATCAGGTCCGGGCCGAGCTGTCGGCCCTGCTGAGGCGGCTGCCCTGGTCGGTCGCGCCCCTGGACGGATTCAGCGACGACAACGGCTGGCGCAAGGTCGAGCGCCCCGCCTCCCCCGGCTGGACGGAGGACGAACAGGCCGAGGTGGAGAAGCTCCGCCGACGCGAACACGAACTCGCGGTCTTCGTCAGCGGCCACCGCTTCTGGGCGGAGATGGCCGGCGCGGACCGCGTCGACGCCCGCACGAAGCTGAAGCACGCCCACGAGGCACCGATGCCGGAAGGGGACTGAAAACGCAGAGGACCCCGACCGCGAACGGCGGGGTCCTCTGCTGTGGTGGGCGCGGACGGTTTCGAACCGCCGACATCCTGCTTGTAAGGCAGGCGCTCTACCCCTGAGCTACGCACCCGAGAATGAGTCGACAGCCTACCTTGCCAGGGGCCATGTCCCGCAAACCCGTATCGGGGACGGTCCGGGAAGTCCGGGAACTCCTGGGGTTATCCCCACCTCGGATCCGGGAGTGGCCCGGATCCCGCGGCGGGCCCGGGGTCCGTACGGTCGAAGGACCATCGAAGTCCTGGGCCGCAGGGGTCGGTCCCAGGAAAGTCCCAGGGGGGAGATCATCATGGCCCGTACCCTTCCCGGCCGCGCTGTCGCCGTTGCCGGAGTCATCGGGGTGCTCGTTGCCGGGGTGGCCGGCTGTGGGGCCTCTGCCTCGGAGGACACGGATCCTGAGCAGCGGTCCTTCGCGCTGGAGGGGCGGACTCTGACCGTCGACTCCGACGACTCGGCGCTGGAGATCGTCGCCGCCGAGGGGAACAAGGCGGGCGCGATCGAGGTCACCCGGTGGTTCCAGGGGTCGGTCGCGGTCGGTTCGGATCCCAAAGTGACGTGGGCGATGGAGGACGACCGGCTGGTGCTGCGGGAGAAGTGCTCGGGCGTGATCGCCGACTGCTCGACCAAGCACCGCATCGAGGTGCCGCGCGGGGTCACCGTGAAGGTCGAGGACGGGGACGGGAGCGTGCGGGCGCGTGGGTTCCGGGATGCGCTGAGCATTCACACGGGGGACGGGTCCGTGCATGTCACCGACTCCAGCGGTCCGCTGGATCTGGAGACGGGTGATGGTTCCGTGCGGGTCTCCGATGTCTCCTCGCGGGAGGTGAGGGCGAAGACCGCTGACGGTTCGGTGCGGCTCGAACTCGGCGCCGTGCCGGACCTGGTGGAGACCCGCAGTGGCGACGGCTCCCTGACGATCGAGCTGCCGCACGCCAGGTACGCCGTGACGACCGAGACCGGGGACGGTTCGGTGGATGTGTCCGTGCCCCGCGACAAGACGAGCCCCCATGTGGTCTCCGCCCGCACCGACGACGGAAAAGTCACGGTGCGAACCGCGAACTAACCGGCCCGTGTGTTCGTCCTAAACCGGTGGGAGAATGACACCGGGCAGGGTGAATGACAGCACGGGAGAGGGATGTGACGGCGACACCTCCGCAGCCGTACTCGCCGTCAGTGCCGCGCGCGCAAGGCCAGCGCCGGCGCCGTCCCGCGCGGGAGGTCCAGCAGCCCGATCGCCGGTCCGTACGTCAGCCCGCGCGTCCGGCCGCAGGCGAGCCTGCGCCTCAGGCCGTCCGTCAGTCTCCTCCCGGCTCCCGTCACGTCCTCCGGGACACCCTCATCCTGGTCGTCGCCCTCCCGCTCGTCGCCGCCCTCACCCTCCCCGCCGCCTTCGCCGGTGGCGGTACCCGGCGGTGGTTCGGTGGGCGGTCCGAGAGTCAGCGGGCCGAGGCGCAGGCCGCGAAGGACGCCGCGGCGGCCGCCTTCTACGAGCTGGACACCGCCCAGCGGGACCTGCGGATCTCGATCGAGACGATCGCGGCCGTCGACGACACCCCCGCCGCCCGCCGTGCGCTCACCGACTTCGAGGCGCTCGGGCGGCGTATCGACGAGGTCAGTCACCAGTACATCCAGGCTGTCGACGCCCACGACCTCGACCGTGACGACCTGGAGGCCTCGGTCGCCGCACGCGCGCGTACCGAGCTGACCGGCGCCAAGGACCAGCTGGACAACGTCAAGCGTGAGCTGGACCGGTTCGCGGACGGGCTCGGGCCGCTGCTCGGCAAGGCCGAGACCCAGCTGGCCCGCCTCGCCCCGGCCGTCGAGCGCGCCCGCCAGGGCCTGCTCGCCGCTTCGAACGCCCTCGATGCCGTACGGGCATCGGGGCTGAAGGCGGACGACCTAGCGGCCCGGCTCGCCGCCCTCGCCCCGGAGCTGACCAAGCTGAACCAGGGCGCCGGACAGCATGGCGTCCCGCAGACGCTGGAGCGTGCCGAGCGGGTCGCGCGGGAGGCCGAGGCGGTCCGGGTGGAGGCCGAGCGGCTGCCGGAGCGGGCGGCCGAGATCGACCACCGGCTGGTCTCGCTACGGACGCGCGCACAGGCGCTCACCACCCGTGCCGGGCAGGTCGAGCCGGTGCTGAGCGAGCTGCGGCGGCGGTTCGCGGCGGCCTGCTGGCAGGACCTGCAGAACGTACCGGACGGTGCCGGGGAGAACGTACGGCAGGCGGAGCTGAAGCTGAAGGAGGCCCAGGCCGCGCGCGACGACCAGCGCTGGCCCGACGCCACCGCGCTGCTGTCGACGGTCCGTGCGCTGCTGAACAGCACCGACGAGTCGGTGTCCGCCGCCGGGGACCGGCTGCGTCGGCTGAACGCCGTGCAGAAGGACCCGCAGCAGGAGATCGACCGGACCCGTTTCGCGATACGGGACGCCCAGCGCCTCGCCATGGCGGGCCGGAACACGCCCGATCCCCGGCACGCACGCCCGCTGGACGACTCGGTCGCCCGGCTGGAGCGGGCGATCGGCACGCTGGAGGGCCGCCACCCGGACTACTGGCACTTCCTGACCGAGATGGAGGCGGTACGGCAGACGGTGGCCCGGGTCGTCGCGCAGATCCGCGAGGAGCGTGGGGGCTCCGCCCACTGACGGCTAACCTGTGCTCATGCCTCGCTACGAGTACCGCTGCCGCAGCTGCGGCGACACGTTCGAACTGAGCCGTCCGATGGCGGAGTCGTCCGATCCCGCCTCGTGCCCTGCGGGGCATGAGGACACGGTGAAGCTTCTGTCGACGGTTGCCGTGGGCGGTACGGCCAGCGCCCCCGCGGCGCCGAGGCCTGCCGGCGGCGGGGGCGGTGGGTGTTGTGGTGGGGGCTGCTGCGGCTAGGTAGGCCGGTGCGTTGTCGGCTGCGGGTGCTTCGTGGCTGGTCGCGCCCACGCGGCGAAGCCGCATATTGATACAGCCCCGCGCCCCTTACGGCGTTGTCGTGCGCGTTGCCTTCAAGAACTCCCTGAGGATCCGCTCTCCGGCCAGCACTCCCCGCTCCGGCAACGCGCTGATCGCCGGAGCCGTCCACTCGGCGTCCGCCAGCTCACCGTGCCCCGGCCGCCAGCCCTTGTCGGCGGCCAGCAGCAGGTCGGCGTCGAGCAGGGAGTCCCCGGCAGCCAGCGTCAGGTCCGCGCCCGTGCGCCGGGCGACCTCGTGCATGGCGGCGCTCTTGGTGAGCGGCTTCGGGACGGCGTAGATCTTGCGGCCCTGGAGCGACACCGTCCAGCCGCGGTTCTCCGCCCACACCGCGAGCTCCTTCACCCACTCCTCGGGCAGCAGCTCGCGCTCGACGACGAGGTAGGCGAAGAGGTCCTCGGCGATCCGGTGCTTGCGCACCCACAGCGGGTCGGCGGAGGCCATCAGGTGGTCCCGGACCTCCTCCAGCGGCGCGCACTGTTCGGCCAGCCGGGCCTGGACGTGTGCGTTCCAGTCGGGGTCGGAGACGCCGTCGACCAGCAGATGGCCGCCGTTGGCGCAGATCGCGTACTTGGGCTCGGGGCCCGGCAGGTTGATGCGCTGGTACTGCTTACGGGTCCGGGTCGTCGTCGGCACGAAGACCGCCGCGTCGCCGAGGTCGGTCAGCAGCTGGGCCGCCGTCTCGGTCAGATACGACAGCGGCTTGCTCTCGTGCACCTCCACGCACAGCAGCCTGGGCGCCCGCGCGTCCGGCATGGTCAGCGCGAGGGCCGCGGCGGAGTAGATCAGCGTACGGTCGAGGTCGCTCGCCACCAGCACCGGCATCAGACGTTCACCGCCTTGCCGTCGGCGCCCGTCGCGCCCCGCGTGTATTTGGGGTGGATCAACCCCACGCAGGTGTACGGCAGTTCCGCCACGTCTTCCACCGGTACCCCTCTCTGTTCGGCCAGCAGTCGGACATGGTCAAGGTCGGCGCCGGCCCCGGCCCGCGCCAGGATCTTCCACGGCACCCGGCGCAGCAGCACGCGCGTGGTCTCGCCGACGCCCGGCTTGACGAGGTTGACGTCGTGGATGCCGTACTCCTCGCTGATGCGCTCGACGGCGGCCCAGCCCTCCCAGGTCGGCTCGCGGTCGCCGGACAGCAGTTCCTTGGCGGTCGCGTCGACCGCGTCGAGGACCTCCGGGAAGCGGGCCGCCACGGCGTCGAGGAAGGCCACGGAGACGTCGACGCCGGCGAGCTCGCGGTAGAACTTCGCGCCGTGGTAGTCGTTCGGGCCGACCAGGTCGGCGCGCAGGACGGTGCGTGAGATCAGGCCGGAGACCGTGGAGTTGAGGCACGCGGAAGGGATGAGGTAGTCGTCGCGGGTGCCGTACGTCCGCACGCACGAGCCCGGGTCGGCCAGTACGGCGATCTCCGGGTCGAAGCCGGTGATGCCGTCGGACGCCTCGAACTCCCGTATCGCAGCGGTCAGTTCGCGGCTGATGGCGCCCTTGCCGGTCCAGCCGTCGACGAAGACGATGTCCCGCGGGTCGTGGTGCTCGGCCAGCCAGCGCAGCGCGTTGGCGTCGATGCCGCGGCCGCGCACGATGGACACGGCGTAGTGCGGGAGTTCGAGGCCGTGGCGGAACTGGGCCCAGCGGCGCATGAGGACGCCGACGGGGGTGCCGGCGCGGGCGAGGGAGACGAGGACGGGGCGCGGCGAGCGCTCGGCGAGCACGATCTCCGTGACCGCGCCGACCGCCTGCGCCAGCCGTGCCGCCGACTCCTCCAGCGCGGTGTGGAACAGCGCCTGGTACTGCTCGCTCGGCTGGTACTCCACCGGCAGCGACTCCGCGTAGTGCGCGCCGCCGCTCTGGATGGCCTCCTCGCGTTCCTCGGTCGGCGCCTCCAGGGTCACGTCCGAGAGGTCCTGGAGCAGCCAGCCGACCTCTTCTGGGGCATACGAGGAGAAGGCGGGGCCGCGGAGGGGCTCGGGCAGCATGGAGTGCCTTTCGGGGATGGCCAGGGGGCCGGGGACGTACGACGGTACGACCGCCAGCAGGACCGGGGCGTGGGCCGCCAGCTGGGCCAACAGGCCGTCGGGGGCGTGCAGTTCGGGGGTGTCGGCGACCGAGTCGACGACGGCTATGACGGCGTCGAATCCGGCGCCCGCGACGTTGTAGGCGTAGCGCTCGCCGGGGCCGTCGGACGGGTCGTCGTGGGCCGGGAAGACGAGGCGGGTGCGTATCGCGTAGCCGGGGTCGTCGACCGCGAGGACGGGTGAGCGGGTGGTGGTCGAGTAGCGGACCTCGACGTCGGCGACCTGCTCCAGCTCGCGGGCGAGCCTGAGCGGGGTGTACATCAGCTCCTCGAAGCCGAGTGTGAGCACCCGGTGCGCGTCGGCGGGGAGGGCCTCTGCCAGGCGGGCGGTCATGGCGGGGAGGGCGCGTTCGAGGCGGGTGCGGTGCTGCGGGGTGAAGCCGTGGCGACCTCCGTCAGGGAGGCCCTGGGGCCAGCGCAGGTCTACGCGGGTGATGTGGGGGTGGGTGCGCTCGTCTGCCGACTGCGAGTCGGTGGGGGCTGGTCGCGCCCACGCGGCAGTAGCCGCAGATTGAACACAGCCCCGCGCCCCTAGGGGGGTGGTCCGACCGTCGCCTTCAAGACTCGCGGCATCTGCCTCGCCCTCAAGGGGCGCGGGGAACTGCGCGACCGGCCACGACGAACCCGCAGACGACGAACCGCCTTCCGCGGCACTCTCCTCCTCGTACCGCGCCACCAACGCCTGCCCCTTCTCCAACACCCCCTCGGGCAGCCGTACGGTCCCCGAAGCCGCCGCCACCAGATCCACCCGCGCACCGATCTCCCGCGCGAACTCCTCCAGCCGCCCGGCGTCGGCCGCCGACCGCATGTCCACCAGCGCCACCACGACGTACCGCCGCCGCGGATACCGCTCATGAAGATCGCGCACGGTGTTGAGCACCGTGTTCCCCGTGGAGAACTCGTCGTCGACCAGCACCAGCGGCCCGTCCCCGACCAGCAGCGCCGGGTCCTCCGGCAGCAGCAGGTGGGACGTGGCGTGCGAGTGGGACTCCTCGAAGCCGCCCGCGCGGGCGACACCGGCGACCGGGCGCCGGGTGGAGTGCAGGTACGGGGCGAGGCCGATGCCGTCGGCGACGGAGTGGCCGAGCCCGGTCGCCGTCTCCGCGTAGCCGAGGACGACCGCGGCGCCCGCCTCCTCCGCGCCGAGAAGATCCCGCACCCGGCGGCCGAGGGCGAGGCCGGCGCCGTACACCACGGACGGTGACTGCGGTACGTGCTTGCCGAGCACGTTGGAGACCAGCAGATGCGCCCGCTTGGGGTTACGGCGCAGGGCGAGCCCCAGCATCTCCGTGAGCTCGTCGTCGCCCACGAGCTGGACTCCGAGCCGCTCGGCGACCCAGCTGCCGGACCAGACCCCGTTGTTCACTGCGTTGTTCATGCGTCCCTTGGATAGAGGTGGTTCAGCCGGGGATTCCGGCGGCCAGCAGATCCACGAAGCTGACGTCCTCGCGCGCGACTCCGAAGACCTCCGCGCGCAACATGGTGCGCTCGGCCCAGGCTCGGTGCGGCTTCACCTCGTTCATCTTGTTGGTGTACGCCGATCTCAGCACGCCCCCGCCGCCGCGCTCCGGCCGCAGGATGTCGACGGCGTCGCTGTACTCCTCGTGACTGACGACGGACAGCGCGTGCACCGCCGGCACATGGGAGGGGTGGATGCAGGTCTTGCCCAGCAGGCCGTTGGCGTGGTCGAGGGAGATCTCCCGCAGCAATCCGTCCATCGCGTGCTCAATCAGTTTCTCGCGCAGCTCCACGGCCTGTCCCTCCAGGAACGGGCTGGTCCGCAGCATCGGCTTGAACATGCGCTCGGGGACGCGGAAGTACTCCCACACCGGTCCGGTCACCGTGTACCCGGTGCCGTCGGCCCGCCCCAGCATGTTCACCACGTCGGCGATCACGGAGGCGACGATCTGGACGTCGTAGGCGGTCATGTCGGGCGCGCGCCGCAATCCGTACGCGGAGCAGAAGTCGGTGACACCGAGTCGCAGCGCGAGCACCCGGTCCCGGTACTTGTCGATGGCGCGGGCGATGCCCTCCAGGGCGTCCACGCGGGACTCCCGGTACATGAGCTCGGGCGTCTCCAGCACGGGCATGCCGAACAGCCTCTGTCCGCCGGCGGCCTCGGCGGCGGCCAGGGCCTCGAGGAAGGGGATGCCGCGTTCCTCGGTGAACTTGGGGAACACGAACCCGGACAGCAGCCGCACGGCCGGGCCCAGACGCCGGACGAGGTCGGGGATCTGCTCGGGCGTGCGCACCCGGACGAAGAGCAGCGGCAGTGCCGTGTCCGCTCGCCCCGCGAGATCCGTGAACTGCCGGACGAGGTTCTCCTCGCCCGCCGCCACGTCCTCATCACCGATGGAGTCCTCCAGGCACAGCACCATCGAAACCACGCCGTTATTCGCCTGCTTGACGATGTCGTCGGCGAGCCGCGGCCGGGTGGCCGGACTATAGAGCGTGGCGCCCAGGGCCGCGGCGAGCAGCCGGGCCGGGGAGTCGGCGGAGAACTCGCACGGCTCCTGGTGGAAGAGGCGCTGTCGCACCTCTGGGGCGATGTGCCCGAAATGACGCATAGAACTCCCCCGTGCTGGCTCAGTGGCCCCTGTGATCCGTTCATAGGTGGCCGGTAATAGTACGTAGATACCCATGTCAGGGGTTCCCGACGGGCATGAATTTCTGGTAACGCGGACAAACACGCCCGCGCACGGCCGGTCGTACCCCCGCGTTGTCGTGAGCAGGACGGAGAGGGCAGGATTGTCGGCATGACGCACGCGATGTTGAAGGGGTCGAACGTCCCGCTCGAAGCCACGACGGTACGCGCCGTGCTGCGCTGGACGCCCGGGCAGGGGGTCCCGGATGTCGACGCCTCGGCTCTACTCCTCGGCCCCGAAGGTCGTGTGCGCTCCGACGAGGACTTCGTCTTCTACAACCAGCCCCGACACCCCTCCGGGAAGGTCTGGCGACTCGGCAAGAAGCGGCTCGCCGAGGGCCTCACCGACACCATCCAGACAGATCTCACCGGTGTCGAGTCCGGCGTCGGCCAGATTCTGCTGGTCGCTTCGGCGGACGGCGTCGCCTTCGACCGCGTACGGGATCTGCGCATCCTGCTGTACGACGCGACGGTCGCCGACGCCGATCCGCTGGCGTACTTCGACATCAAGCCGGAGACGGGCCAGGAGACCGCCCTGATCTGCGGCGAGCTGTACCGCCGCGGCGAGGGCTGGAAGTTCCGCGCCCTGGGCGAGGGCTACTCGGACGGCCTCAGGGGCCTGGCCGTGGACTTCGGCATCTCGGTGGACGAGTCGGACACCCTGGACGGCCTCGCCCCGGCACCCGAGGTCTCCCAGCCGCTGCCCCCCGAGCAGCCGACGACCACGGTCCCGCCCCAGGCGGCCTACGGCTACCCCCAGCAGCCCCCGCCGACCCAGCCGGCCTACGGCTACCCCCAGCCGACCAGCCAGCCGGCCACGGCCCAGTCGGGCTACGGCTACCCGCCCCCGGTGACGGTCCCCCACCACGAGGGATTCCGCCTGCCTCCCCAAGGGCCACAATTCATCGGACGGTGACGGCAGCGCCCCTCAAGGAGCGCGGGGAACTGCGCGACCAGCCACAGACGACCCGCAGCCGCGCAACTACACACGGCCCGAGCTCCTGGGCGACTACTTCTCCGCCTTGGTCTTGTATCCGCGGCCCCACTGCAACCCCCACCCGAACAACCGATCCAACTCGGCCTGGAACCCGTAGACGAACTTCACCTCACGCCGCACCCAGAGCTCCCCCTTCACGTTCTCGATCATCACCACCGCACAGGACCGAGCCTGCGGATGTCGCTCATCGAGACCTATCTCGATCCGGGGCCCATTGCTCGGATACAGCGTGACGATCGCATGCGTACGGTCGAACGCCGGCGTCTGGTCATAGATGTACACAAAGACCAGCAGCCGCTTGATGGCCTCCCGATGATCAAGGTTGACGTACATCGTCTCCCCTGACGCCGACCCGAACCGGTCGTCCCCGCTGAGCTTCACATACGGCGGCGCGTTGACGTCCCCGAGGAACCCGCCGAGCGGCTGGACGACCCCCTTCGTCCCGTCGGCCAGCTCGTACAGGCACCCGAGGTCGAGGTCCACGTTGACCATGCTCTGGCTGTGCCCGAGCACCTCCGGCGGCCTGAGCGCCTTGAAGGGGTGGCGCAGCAGACTCTCCCGCTGCGAGCCCCCGATGTCCGACGTCCGCATACGCCAGGCCAGGTTGACCCGGAGATGGCCGGTCGCCGCACCCTGCTTGGTGAGCGAGACCCGGTCGTGCCGCTTCGTCAGCTCGATCGAGTTCGACGACGCGCTGCCCGAGTCGAACTCGGCCGCCCGGCCCCGCCAGAGTCCGTCCAAGAAGCCCATTCCGCCCCCACGTCCCACGAAAGAACCGCGTTCACCACGAAAGAACCGCGGTCACCTGGAAAAACCGGCGGGGCGGCCGGAGCACCGGCCGCCCCGCACAGAGCGTTCCTCACCCGCAGGTGTGTCATACCCCGGACGAGACCTCAGTCTTCTCGTCCGAGGTCTCCGCTTTTCCCGCCGCGGCCGCGAGCGCGCGGTTGCGGCGGACCGAGGACCAGAAGGACCAGCCGATCAGGATCACACCGATCGAGCCGGTGATGAGCTCGGGGATCTCGTACTGGATGGTGACCAGCAGGATCATGGCGAGCGCACCGATCGCGTAGTGGGCGCCGTGCTCCAGGTAGACGTACTCGTCGAGGGTGCCCTGACGCACCAGGTACACGGTGAGCGACCGGACGTACATCGCACCGATACCGAGACCCAGCGCCATCAGGACGATGTCGTTGGTGATGGCGAAGGCGCCGATCACGCCGTCGAAGGAGAAGGACGCGTCCAGGACCTCGAGGTAGAGGAACATGAAGAACGCGGCCTTGCCGGCCAGGGCGACCGCCGAGCGGGGCTTACCGGCCCGCACGGCCTCTTCCTCCGCCTCGTGCTCGCGTTCCTCCTCCTCTTCGAGCTTGTCCTCGAAGTAGCCGGAGAGACCACCCACGATCATGTACGTGATCAGGCCGCCGATACCGGAGAGCAGAACCGTCTCCGCCTTGTCGACGTGCGCGCCGCCGTGCTGGTGGGCGTTGGTCGCGAAGGTCAGCGCCGAGATCAGCAGAACGATCAGCGCGATGCAGACCGACAGCATGTCGATCTTGCCGAGCTTGGCCAGCGGGCGCTCCAGCCAGCCCAGCCACTTGATGTCCCGGTCCTCGAAGATGAAGTCCAGGAAGATCATCAGCAGGAACATACCGCCGAACGCGGCGATCGCCGGGTGGGCGTCGGTGACGAGCTGCTGGTACTGGTCCTTGTCGTTGAGCGCGAGGTTGACCGCCTCGATCGGCCCGAGGCCGGCGCTGATCGCGACGATCACGACGGGGAAGACCAGTCGCATACCGAACACGGCGATCAGGATGCCGATGGTGAGGAAGATCTTCTGCCAGAAGGCATTCATCTTCTTCAGGATTCCGGCGTTGACCACCGCGTTGTCGAAGGACAGCGAGATCTCGAGGACAGAGAGGATCGCCACGATACCGAGGGCGGTCCACCCCCCGAAGAGGACCGCTGCAACCAGGCCGAGCGCGGTGACCGCGAACGACCAACCGAAGGTTTTCAGAACCACTGGCTACCCAATCCTGTGTGTACGGGGCTCCCCCGCGCCGCACTCGGCTTTACGAACTTTTGAAGCCGAAGTCTAGTCGGCTCCCCTTCGCACCCCACCGGGCCCCGGCTTTTGCTCATATCGCGTTATGAGACGTTGACCCCGAAGTCCAGTGCGATGCCCCGGAGGCCCGACGCGTATCCCTGTCCCACCGCTCGGAACTTCCATTCTCCCTGGTAGCGGTAGACCTCGCCGAAGATCATGGCGGTCTCGGTGGAGGCGTCCTCGCTCAGGTCGTAGCGGGCGAGTTCCTGGCCGTCGGCCTGGTTCACCACGCGGATGAACGCGTTGGAGACCTGGCCGAAGGTCTGGCCGCGCTCGTCGGCCATGTGGATGGAGACCGGGAAGACGATCTTGTCGCAGTGCGCCGGCACCTTGGAGAGGTCGATCAGGAGCGACTCGTCGTCGCCGTCGCCCTCGCCGGTGAGGTTGTCCCCGGTGTGCTCCACCGAGCCGTCCGGGCTCTTGAGCTGGTTGTAGAAGACGAACCACTCATCGCCCAGGACCCGTCCGCTGTTGCACATCAGGGCGCTGGCGTCGAGGTCGAAGTCGGCTCCGGTGGTGGAGCGTGCGTCCCAGCCGAGCCCGATCATCACCTGAGTGAGGTTCGGCGCGGCCTTGGACAGGGAGACATTGCCCCCTTTGGCGAGCGTGACGCCCATGATGCTGGTCCTCCCCTGGTGGTGCTTCTTTTGTTGTCCTGCGCATCCGGCGCCGCACCCAAACGGTACGGCGCCGGACTCAGCCAGTGGTGTCCTGGACCTTCACGCCTGGGTCGAGGGACCTCAGACGTTCACACCGAAGTCCTGGGCGATGCCGCGCAGGCCCGAGGCGTAGCCCTGGCCGATGGCGCGGAACTTCCACTCCGCGCCGTGCCGGTACAGCTCGCCGAAGACCATCGCGGTCTCGGTGGACGCGTCCTCGCTGAGGTCGTAGCGCGCGATCTCGGCGCCGCCGGCCTGGTTCACGACGCGGATGAACGCGTTGCGCACCTGGCCGAAGGACTGCTGGCGGTTCTCGGCGTCGTAGATCGAGACCGGGAAGACGATCTTCTCGACGTCGGTCGGGACGCCCGCGAGGTTGATCTTGATCTGCTCGTCGTCACCCTCGCCCTCACCGGTGAGGTTGTCGCCGGTGTGCTCGACCGAGCCGTCGGCGCTCTTGAGGTTGTTGAAGAAGACGAAGTTCGCGTCGCTGCCGACCTTGCCCTCCGGGTTCAGCAGCAGCGCGCTGGCGTCCAGGTCGAAGTCGGTGCCGGTCGTGGTGCGGATGTCCCACCCCAGACCGACGATGACCGCGGTGAGACCGGGCGCCTCCTTGCTCAGTGATACGTTGCCGCCCTTGCTGAGGCTGACTCCCACGAGTCCTCCATTGGTTTCCAGGGGCGGGGAGCCCCGCCGTGCGTTTGATATGGGATCAACGACTCGATCCTAGTGACGGGTTCCCGTAGGTCGCAGGCCTTGATACCGAAGAATCACAGGGTGTCGGGATCAGGCCGGGATCAGAGGGCGTCGAGTGCCTTGACGTACTCACTGAGGTCACGGGCGTCCGGGAGCGCGTTCTCGACCGTCCACCGCACGACGCCCTCCTTGTCGATGACGAAGGTGCCGCGCACCGCGCAGCCCTTGTCCTCGGCGAAGACGCCGTAGGCGCGGCTGACCTCGCCGTGCGGCCAGAAGTCGCTGAGCAGCGGGTACTCCAGGCCCTCCTGCTCGGCGAAGACGCGCAGGGTGTGGATGGAGTCGTTGGAGACGGCCAGCACCTGCGTGTCGCGGTCGGCGAACTGCGGCAGGTTGTCGCGCACCTCGCACAGCTCGCCCGTGCACACACCGGTGAAGGCGAAGGGGTAGAAGAGCAGGACGACGTTCTTGGAACCACGGAAGTCGGAGAGCTTCACGGTCGCACCGTGGTTGTCCTTGAGCTCGAAGTCGGGGGCCTTGTCGCCGACCTGGATCGCCATCGCGTGGATGTCCCTTCGGTGGGGGCTGTTCGGGTGCAACCCACCCTATGCAGCGACCACCGCGGCCCGTGCAGGAGGCCGGGCCGGGCTTGTCGGCCCGGCCCGGCACCGTCACCGGTTACTTCTTGGACTTGGCTGCCTTGGGCGTCACCAGCCGGCTGCCGCTCCAGTCCTTGCCGACGCTGACACTCTTGGACGCCGACAGACCCGCCGTGGTCGCGGCTTCCGAGATGTCGCTGGGCTCCACGTAGCCGTCACGGCCGGTCTTCGGCGTGAGAAGCAGGATCGAGCCACCCTCTTCGATGTACGTGGTGGCGTCCACCAGCGCATCCGTCAGGTCGCCGTCCTCGTCGCGGAACCACAGCACCACGGCATCGGCAACGTCGTCGTAGTCCTCGTCCACGAGCTCGCTGCCGACGACTTCCTCGATGGACTGGCGGAGTTCCTGGTCTACGTCGTCGTCGTAGCCGATCTCCTGGACCACCTGCTCGGGCTGGAACCCCAGCCTGACGGCAGGGCTCGTCCGCTCCTCCGCGTGGTCCGCGGTCGCGCTCACGGGTTGCCTCCTGATCATGTCTTGGGAATAACTCAGCCACGCGCGTGCGCGAAGCATTGGCCGTAGTCCACACGGGCGGGACGGATCGCGCAAGTACCCGGCCGTTCAGACCGCCGAAACGGTGACGTTCCGGAACGTGTCACCGCAACTTCAGGCACACCATCATCGTCTCAAGGTGACGCACACCACACCAATCTGCCCCCTTTGTGCGTTTGGGAACCATGCGTGGGCAGTCAGCCGTTTGCAAAGCCCCCTGTTACCCCACAGTAGAGATGACGTTTGGCCCCCCTAGGTACACGATGGGGAGCGGTGCAGGCACTGAGAATCCCCAGAAACACAGCCCTCTGACAGGTAAGGAACAGCGTGGCTTCCGGATCCGATCGCAACCCGATCATCATTGGCGGCCTTCCGAGTCAGGTTCCTGACTTCGATCCCGAGGAAACCCAGGAGTGGCTCGACTCCCTCGACGCCGCCGTGGACGAGCGCGGCCGGGAGCGGGCCCGCTACCTGATGCTTCGGCTGATCGAGCGGGCCCGCGAGAAGCGTGTGGCCGTGCCCGAGATGCGCAGCACGGACTACGTCAACACGATCCCCACCAAGAGCGAGCCCTTCTTCCCGGGCAACGAGGAGATCGAGCGCAAGATCCTCAACGCGACCCGGTGGAACGCCGCGGTCATGGTGTCGAGGGCGCAGCGCCCGGGTATCGGCGTCGGCGGCCACATCGCCACGTTCGCCTCCTCCGCCTCACTCTACGACGTGGGCTTCAACCACTTCTTCCGCGGCAAGGACGAGGGCGACGGCGGCGACCAGGTCTTCTTCCAGGGCCACGCCTCCCCGGGCATCTACGCGCGCGCGTACCTGCTGGACCGGCTGAACGAGGAGAACCTCGACGCCTTCCGGCAGGAGAAGTCGAAGGCGCCGTACGGGCTGTCCAGCTACCCGCACCCGCGGCTGATGCCGGACTTCTGGGAGTTCCCGACCGTGTCGATGGGCCTCGGCCCGATCGGCGCGATCTACCAGGCGCGGATGAACCGCTACATGGAGGCGCGCGGTATCGCGGACACCTCCAAGTCGCATGTGTGGGCGTTCCTGGGCGACGGCGAGATGGACGAGCCGGAGTCGCTCGGGCAGCTGTCCATCGCCGCGCGCGAGGGCCTGGACAACCTCACCTTCGTCGTGAACTGCAACCTTCAGCGCCTGGACGGCCCGGTGCGCGGCAACGGCAAGGTCATCCAGGAGCTGGAGTCGATCTTCCGGGGCGCCGGCTGGAACGTCATCAAGCTGATCTGGGACCGCACCTGGGACCCGCTGCTCGCGCAGGACCGCGACGGCATCCTGGTCAACCGGATGAACACCACGCCGGACGGCCAGTTCCAGACGTACGCCACCGAGACCGGCGCCTACATCCGCGACCACTTCTTCGGCGACGACCAGCGGCTGCGCGCCATGGTCGAGGGCATGACCGACGACCAGATCCTGCACCTGGGCCGCGGCGGTCACGACCACCGCAAGATCTACGCCGCCTACTCGGCCGCCCGCGCCCACAAGGGCCAGCCGACGGTGATCCTCGCCAAGACGATCAAGGGCTGGACGCTCGGCCCCAACTTCGAGGGCCGCAACGCCACGCACCAGATGAAGAAGCTGACGGTCGACGACCTCAAGCGCTTCCGCGACCGGCTGCACCTGCCGATCGCCGACAAGGACCTGGACAGCGGGCTCCCGCCGTACTACCACCCCGGGCGGAAGTCCGAGGAGCTCCAGTACATGCACGACCGCCGCAAGGGGCTCGGCGGTTACGTCCCGACGCGTGTCGTGCGCTCCAAGCCGCTGGCGCTGCCGGACGACAAGACGTATGCGTCCGTGAAGAAGGGCTCGGGCCACCAGTCGATCGCGACGACCATGGCCTTTGTCCGCCTCCTCAAGGACCTCATGCGGGACAAGGAGATCGGCAGGCGGTTCGTCCTGATCGCGCCGGACGAGTACCGCACGTTCGGCATGGACTCGTTCTTCCCGAGCGCGAAGATCTACAACCCGCTCGGCCAGCAGTACGAGGCGGTCGACCGCGATCTGCTGCTCGCCTACAAGGAGTCGCCGCAGGGCCAGATGCTGCACGACGGCATCTCTGAGGCGGGCTGTACGGCCTCGCTGATCGCGGCGGGTTCGGCGTACGCCACCCACGGCGAGCCGCTGATCCCCGTCTACGTCTTCTACTCGATGTTCGGGTTCCAGCGCACCGGCGACCAGTTCTGGCAGATGGCGGACCAGCTGGCGCGCGGTTTCGTGCTGGGCGCGACCGCCGGCCGGACGACGCTGACCGGTGAGGGCCTCCAGCACGCGGACGGCCACTCGCAGCTGCTCGCCTCGACGAACCCGGGCTGTGTCGCCTACGACCCGGCGTACTCGTACGAGATCGCGCACATCGTGCAGGACGGTCTGCGCCGGATGTACGGCGGTTCGGCCGAACACCCGCACGGCGAGGACGTCTTCTACTACCTCACCGTCTACAACGAGCCCATCCAGCACCCGGCCGAGCCGGAGGACGTCGACGTCGAGGGCATCCTCAAGGGCGTCCACCGCCTCGGTGAGGGCACGGCGGGGTCCATCCCGGCGCAGATCATCGCGTCCGGTGTGGCGGTCCCCTGGGCGGTCGAGGCGCAGAGGATCCTCGCCGAGGAGTGGAACGTCAAGGCCGGCGTCTGGTCGGCGACCTCCTGGAACGAGCTGCGGCGCGAGGCCGTCGAGTGCGAGCGGCACAACCTGCTGCATCCCGAGGAGGAGCAGCGCGTGCCGTGGGTGACGCGCAAACTGAGCGGCGCCGAGGGGCCGTTCGTGGCCGTCTCCGACTGGATGCGGTCGGTGCCGGACCAGATCGCCCGCTGGGTGCCGGGGACGTACCAGTCGCTGGGCGCGGACGGTTTCGGCTTCGCCGACACCCGCGGGGCGGCTCGCCGCTTCTTCCACATCGACGCGCAGTCGATCGTGGTGGCGGTGCTGACGGAGCTGGCGAAGGAGGGGAAGGTGGACCGGTCGGCGCTGAAGCAGGCGATCGACCGCTACCAGCTGCTGGACGTTTCGGCGGCGGACCCGGGCGCCGCGGGCGGCGACGCGTAGGTTCGGCCGGCGTCAACGGCTCGATGGGGTGGTGTGCCCGTGGGTGACCTGCGGGATACACCGCCCCTTCACATTTCCTACGATGCGCCCATGAAGGAAGCTCCCGCACAAGTCCGTTGGGAACGGCATACCCAGCGGCCGCTGTTCGGCATGGCTCTGGGGTTCGCCGTGGCCTATGCCGTGCCGATCGTCGACCCGGACGCGAGCCGTGAGGTGGTGTCCGCGTGCCTCGCCGTGGAGTGGGTGGTGTGGGGCGCGTTCGCGCTGGACTACGTCGTCCGGCTCGCCCTCGCCGAGCGGCGCGTGGAGTTCGTACGCGGTCACTGGCTCGACCTGTGCGCGGTGGTGCTGCCGCTGGTCCAGCCGCTACGGCTGCTGCGGCTCGTGTCCACGCTGCTGCTCGTCGGGCAGCGTGCCCGGATGGCGTCGCAGGTGCGGCTCACCACGTATGTCGCCGGGTCGGTGGTCGGGCTGTTGATGTTCGGGTCGCTGGCGGTGCTGTCCGTCGAGCGGGACTCGCCGAACGGGAACATCAAGACGCTGGGTGACGCGGTGTGGTGGTCGTTCACGACGATGACGACGGTTGGCTACGGCGATCATGCGCCGACCACGGGCGTGGGGCGGATGCTCGCGGTGGGGCTGATGCTGTCGGGGATCGCGCTGCTGGGTGTGGTGACCGCGAACATCGCCGCCTGGTTCATAGCGCGCTTCGAGATGGACGACGTGGAGGAACGCCGCCAGACGGAGGCGATACGAGTACTGACGGAGGAGGTCCGGGCGCTGCGGGCCGAGGTCGCTTCGCTGTCGGGGGCGGCGGTGCCGGGGCAGGTGGGCGAGGAGAAGGTGCGTTAGAGGGGTACCGGGCGTTGGGCCTGGGCGGGGGTGAGTCGCTCACCCGCGCTGGCGGGGTGCCGCCTTCTTTGGGACGGGCGCCGCCCCAGCGGCACGAATGCCCGCAGCTACGGCAGCTGCAACGCCCCTAGGGGCGCGGGGAACTGCGCGACCAGCCACCCCACGCCCCGCAGTCCGCAGCCGGTCTGGGCCCCTACGGCGCAGCCGCACCGACCCAGCCAGCCGCAGGCCATCCGCGGGCTAGATGTGCGCCGCGCCCGCTCCCGCCTCCGCGTTCTCCCCCCGCTTCGTGAGGAAGGCCACGAACACCGCCACGACCGCCACCCCCGCCGCGACCAGCGACGCCAGGCTCATGCCCGAGATGAACGTGTCGTGCGCGACGTCCGTGATCTTCGCGGCGATGGCGTCCGGGGTGCCCGGAGCCAAGGGGGCCACGCCCACCTGGACCGCCTCGGAGGCCTGCGCCTCTTGGGCCGCCGTCAGCGGCGGAAGCCCCGCGGAGGTCCAGTTGCCGGCGAGGTCGCTGTCGACCTTGGAGGCCATCACGGCGCCCAGGACGGCCGTACCGAGGCTGCCGCCGATCTGCATCGCGGCCTGCTGGAGACCGCCGGCCACGCCGGACAGCTCCATGGGCGCGTTACCGACGATGACCTCCGTGGCGCCGACCATGACCGGCGCGAGGCCGAGGCCGAGCAGGGCGAACCAGAGCGACATGATGCCGCTGCCGGTGTCCGTCTCCAGCGTGGACATGCCGTACATGGCGATCGCGGTGGCCGCCATACCGCCCGCCAGCGGGATCCGCGGGCCCAGCTTGGTGATCATCGCGCCCGCGAGCGGGGAGCCGACGATCATCATGCCGGTCAGGGGCAGGAGGTGCAGACCCGCGTCGATCGGGCTCATGCCATGGACGTTCTGGAGGTAGAACGTCACGAAGAACAGGCCGCCCATGAACGCGATGGCCATCAGGACCATCAGGACGACGCCCGCCGACAGCGGGACCGAGCGGAACAGCGCCAGCGGGATCAGCGGCTCCTTCACCTTCGTCTCCCAGAAGGCGAAGAGCACGAAGCCCAGCACCGACCCGGCTATGAACAGCCACGTCTGGCCGGAGCCCCAGCCCCACTCCGGGGCCTTGATCAGGGCCCAGACGAGGCAGAACATCGCGGCCGAGAGGAGGCCGATGCCCAGGACGTCGAAGGAGCGCGGGGCGTTCTCCGCGCGGTGGTCGAGCAGGATCAGGACGCCGAGGACGACGGCGAGGATGCCGACCGGCACGTTGATGAAGAACACCGACTGCCAGTTGACGTGCTCGACGAGGACACCGCCGAGGATCGGACCGCCCGCGGTGGACGCGCCGATGACCATGCCCCAGATGCCGATGGCCATGTTGAGCTTCTCGGCCGGGAAGGTGGCCCGCAGCAGGCCGAGCGCGGCCGGCATCAGCAGCGCGCCGAACAGGCCCTGGAAGACACGGAAGACAACGACCGCGCCGATGCTGCTGGACAGCCCGATCGCACCGGAGGCGGCGGCGAAGCCGACCACGCCGATCAGGAAGGTCTGGCGGTGCCCGAACCGGTCGCCGAGCTTGCCGGCGGTGATCAGGGAGACCGCGAGGGCGAGGAAGTAGCCGTTGGTGATCCACTGCACCTCGGCGAAGGTGGCGCCGAGGTCCTTCTGGATGGCCGGGTTGGCAATGGCCACGATGGTGCCGTCGAGGGCCACCATCATGACCCCCACTGCGACGGTGATCAGGGTGAACCAAGGGTGCCCGCGCAGCCCCTTGGCCGGCGCCGCGTCCGACGGAGCTGCTGGTGCCTTGCCCCCCGACCCCGTCGTTTCGATGGTGGTCTGACTAGTCATGCGTTCGAGGCTAATGACAGCCACTGACAATTGACAAACCAATTCACAAGTCGGTAACTGACACCCATGGAAACACTGCGCGAACGCAAGAAGCAGCGCACTCGGGACGCACTGCTGCGCACCGCGCTGGAGCTGTTCACCACCCAGGGCTACGAGAACACCACCGTCGACGACATCGCCGAGGCCGTCGACGTGTCACAGCGCACCTTCTTCCGCTACTTCGCCGGCAAGGAGGAGGCCGCCCTCGCGGTGCAGGGGATCACGGTCGCGCACTTCCTGGAGGCGGTGCGCGAGCGCCCGTCGCACGAGCCTCCGATGGAGGCGCTGCGACAGGCCGTGTTGGAGGGCTGGGACACGCTCAACGAGGTGGTCGAGGCCGTCGTACCGATCGGGCTGTATCTGCGGATGTACCAGGTCATCGAGTCGACGCCGGTCCTGCTCGCCGCCCATCTGCGGCACTCGGTGGAGATCGAGGAGGCGATCGCGCACATCCTCGCCGAGCGCGAGGGCGTCGACGTCGACGCCGATCCGCGGCCCCGGCTGGCGGTGGCCGTGTTCGGCGGGGTGATGCGACTGACGGAGCGTCAGTGGAGCGCGGGCGAGGACTTCAGCCTCGACGCCATGCGGGCACTGACCGTCTCGCATCTCGAACAGGTGGGCCCCGCACTCAGCGAGAGCTGGCGAACACGCTGAGGTCATGGGCGCGTTCGCACCGCCGTGATCGAAACGTGATACCTGTCACTTGGTTAACGCGAGACCCTGTCGTTCTCCTAGTGTGTCCTCCCAGTGACTTCCTTCGACACGTCCCCGCAACTGAACGTCTGGCGCGCACTGCTCGCGCTGGCCGTGGTGTTCGTGATGCTGGCGACCACCGGCTGGACCGCCCTGCGCAACCACCGGAGCACCCCGCCGCTCCAGGCCTCGCTCAGCGCCTGGGAGCACGGCAGCATCGCCGGACACCGGCTGCCGGCCGCGGACTCCTCCCCCGCCCGGCTCGCCCGTTTCTTCGCCTCGCTCACCGGCCAGCAGCGCGGCACCCTCGCCGTCCGCTACCCGCTCGCGGTCGGCAACATGAACGGCGCCCCCGTCGAGCTGCGCTACCGCGCCAACCGCATCGCGCTGGACGAGGCGCGCAAGGTCGAGCGCAAACGCATGCACGACAGCGGGCTCACGCCCGACGGACAGCGCGAGGCGGGCCGCCGTATGCATCGCTTCGAGGCGATGATGCAGGCGGACCGGCACATCCTCGCCTTCGACCCGGAGGGTTCCGGGCGGGCCGCGGAGGTGTTCGGCGATCTGACGAAGGCCGAGCGGATCTCGGTCGTGGTCCCCGGCGTCGACACCAACCTGCTGACCTTCCAGCGCACCAGCCGCAAGTACTCGGCCCCCGTCGGCATGGCGGAGTCCCTGTACGCGGCCGAGCGCACGGCGAGCCCTTCGACGCGTACGGCCGTGATCGCCTGGGCCGACTACACCGCGCCGGACGGCCTCGGCATCGACTCGGCGACGGCGATGCGGGCCGCGTCCGGGGCCGTACGTCTGAACGCGCTGGTGCGGGGGCTGCCCGGCGCCTCGCCCGTCTCCCTGTTCTGCCACAGCTACGGCTCGGTGCTGTGCGGCGTGGCCGCGCGCTCGCTGCCGGCGCGGGTGGCCGACATAGCGGTGGCCGGAAGCCCCGGCATGCGGGTCGAGAACGCCTCTCAGTTGCGCACGTCCGCGCAGGTGTGGGCGATGCGGGACGCGGACGACTGGGTCCAGGACGTGCCGTATCTCGAGGTCGGCGGTCTGGGACACGGGGAGGACCCGGTGTCTGCGGTGTTCGGGGCGCGGGTGCTGTCGGCGCGGGAGGCGAAGGGGCACGGCGGCTATTTCGAGCCGGGCACGGACAGCATCGCGAACTTCGCCGAGATCGGGGTTGGCGCGTACGAGTCGGTGCGGTGTGCTGACAATGCCGAAGCCTGTCGGGCGGGTTTGTCCGACACGGCGTCGGCCGGACGCGCGTAGAAGCGCAGGAACTGCGGTCTGCGCGGGGTGGCGACGGAGGAGCGCGTGCCGCATACGATGAGCCGCATGGGTGACGTACTGGCCGGATTTCATGCCGCCTGGGAGTTCGAGTCCGACTCCGTGCTCATCCGTTACGAACGGGGGATTCGAACACCCAAGCTCTTTCAGGCCCTGGGCGAACGACGTGTTCCCCTCGACGCGATCGCCGGGGTGACCCTGACGCCCGGCAAGCGCGGGACCGTCGCGCTGCGCATCGAGATGCGGGCGGGCGCCGATCCGTTGATGGAGGCGGCGGCCGGGCAGCTGAAGGAGGGCGGGGATCCGTATCGGCTGGTGCTGCCGGCCGAGCGCGAGACGCTGGCCGAGTACTACGCCGACGAATTGCGGGCGCAGTTGGCGGAGTCCGGGGCGGCCGAGGAGTTTCTCGTGGGTGCGCCCGAGGTGCCGTTGCAGTTCAAGGCGTATGACGGGAAGGCGTCCTTCGACGGGAGCATCGTTCGGTTCCGGTGGTTCTGGACGGGGGCGTCCTCGGCGAAGTGGAAGGCCGGGGACCAGAGCTTTTCGGTGACGGAGCTGAGTGGGGTCGAGTGGCGCTCGCCGGAGGTGTTCGAGGGGCATCTACGGCTGTTGCGACGGGACGCGGGCGACGGGCAGGCGGCGCAGGCGGATCAGGATCCGGCGACTGTGGTGTTCGGGCTGGGGTATGGGCCGGTGCATGAGTCGTTGCCGTTCGCTGCCGCTGTGTTGGCGGCGGTTCGGGAGCGCTCGGCGACACCGGCGGCTGTCCCGGCCGCGGCTGCGCCGCGCCGGGATCCTGCCGATATCGCCGAGCGGATTCGTCACCTGGGGGAACTTCATCAGGCTGGGTTGGTGACGGATGAGGAGTTCTCGGTGAAGAAGGCCGAGTTGTTGGCGGAGCTTTAGGACTACCCGTCTGCCGGGGGCGGTTCCGTTGTCGGCGGCATCTACTCCCGTCCGGCAGAAGTGAACCGCATGTCCGTGTACCTGTCGCCTGCCACCTTCGATGCGATCGGCTCCAGCAGGGCCAGGTCCTCCTGCGTCAGTTCGATCCGTGTCGCCCCCGCGTTCTCCTCCACCCGCGTCGGCTTGCGGGTGCCCGGGATCGGGATGACCGGGAGGTTGTGTACGGCTGCCTGCTGCTGGACCCAGGCCAGGGCGATCTGGCCCAGGGAGGCGTCGTGGGACTCGGCGACCGTGCGGATCGGGTCCAGCAGGGCGCCGTTCGCTGCCGCGTTCTCGCCCGTGAAGCGGGGCTGTTGGCGGCGGAAGTCGTCCGTGGTCAGGTCCTCGGCCTTGGCGAAGGAACCGGTGAGGAAGCCGCGGCCCAGCGGGGAGTACGGCACCAGGGTCACGTCCAGTTCGCGGGCCGCCGGGACCACGTTCGCCTCGATGTCGCGGCTGAAGAGCGACCACTCGGACTGGACGGCCGCGATGGGGTGCACGGCGTGCGCGTCCCGCAGTTCGCCGGCCGTCACCTCGCTGAGGCCCAGGTGCTTGACCTTGCCCTCGCGGACCAGCTCGGCCATGACGCCGACGGTCTCCTCGATGGGGACGTTCACGTCGCGGCGGTGCATGTAGTAGAGGTCGATCGCGTCGACGTCCAGGCGCTTCAGGCTGGCCTCGACGCACTGCCTTATGTAGGGCGCGTCATTGCGGATGATCCGCTTCGTCGGGTCGTCCGGGTGGATCGCCAGGGCGAACTTCGTGGCGATGACGACCTCGTCGCGGTGCGCCTTGAAGAAGGGGGAGAGGAACTTCTCGTTCTCGCCCGCGCCGTAGGCGTCCGCCGTGTCGTAGAGGGTGACGCCGAGCTCCAGTGCGCGTTCCAGGGTCGCCCTGGACGCGTCCGCGTCCGTGGGACCGTACGCGAAGCTCATGCCCATGCAGCCGAGGCCCTGCACGCCCACCTCGGGGCCCTGCGCGCCGAGTCGTGCGGTCGCGATCCTGCTGCTGTCCGTCATCCGGCCTGCTCCGTCTTCTCTTGCTGGTATGTCTTGTCCTGCTCGTACAGACGCCCCGCGTCCGCGTAGAAACTGATCTTCCGGTCGAGCACGGCCAGCGTGTCCTGCAGCTCGGCGATCCGGGCGAGGACGTCGCGGCGGGTCTCTTCGAGGAGTTCGAACCGCTCGCCGAAGGTGTGGTCGCCCTCGCGCACCAGCTCCGCGTACCGGACCATGTCGGCGACCGGCATGCCGGTCAGCCGCAGCTTGCCCACGAGGTCGAGCCAGTCCAAGTCGCGGTTGCAGTAGCGGCGCTGGCCGGTGTGCGAGCGGTCGACGTGCGGCATGAGGCCGATCCGCTCGTACCAGCGCAGGGTGTGGGCCGTCAGACCGGTGAAGGCGACGACCTCGCTGATCGTGTAGCTGTCCTGGCCTTCCGGGCGCCGGTGCGGGTGGGGCGGGGCGGCGCAGCTGTCGGTCCTGGTACTCGTGGTCTCCATCACCGTCATGTGCTCAACGCTATGGCCTTGGAGTGCGCTCCAAGCAAGCGGAAACGGTAAGAAAAGCGGGGGACGTGGCGTGATCGCCGTGGTGAGCGTGCGCCGTATGAGTCTTGTACGACGTGCCACGCCCGAGGACGCGGAGGAAGTGCCGCGTCTGCGTCAGGTGATGATCGACTCGCTGCCCGGTGGCGACGGCTCCACGGAGTGGCACGCGGAGTCCCTTCCGGCGCTGAGAGGGAAGCTGGGCGGCACCATCGTGGCTGGTCGCGCAGTTCCCCGCGCCCCTTGAGGGCGCTCCCGAACCGCCCGCTGTACACCTCGCCGGCCTTCACGCGGGATAACAGGGACCCTCTGATGCGGCTGTATCTGTGAGCGGCTTAGGCTCACAGGCATGTCCTTGCAGAGCCTCGCGTTGATCGAGAACTGGCCGGTTCCCACCGCCGCGGCGGGTGTGGTGCGGGCCGACGGGACGGTCCTCGGGACCCACGGCCCCGTCGCGCACCGCTTCCCCCTCGCCTCGGTCACCAAGCCGCTGGCCGCGTACGCCGTGCTCGTCGCCTACGAGGAGGGCGCGGTCGAGCTCGACGAGGCGGCCGGGCCTCAGGGGGCGACCGTGCGGCATCTGCTCGCGCACACCTCGGGGCTGGCCTTCGACGAGCACCGGGTGACGGCCCCGCCCGGGGAGCGGCGGCTGTACTCCAACGCCGGGTTCGAGCAGCTCGGGGACCATGTGGCCAAGGCCACGGACATTCCGTTCGCTGAGTATCTGCGGCAGGCGGTGCTGGAGCCGCTGGGGATGACGGCCACGTCGTTGGAGGGCTCCCCGGCGAAGGACGGGGTGTCCACGGTCGAGGATCTGCTGCGGTTCGCGGCGGAGGTGCAGGCGCCGCGGCTGCTGGACCCGCGAACGGTCGCCGAGGCGATGACCGTGCAGTACCCGGGGACGAAGGGCGTGCTGCCGGGGTACGGGCACCAGAACCCCAACGACTGGGGGCTCGGCTTCGAGATCCGTGACGGAAAGTCGCCGCACTGGACGGGTTCGGCGTCCTCGCCGCGCACGTTCGGGCACTTCGGGCAGTCGGGTACGTTCCTGTGGATCGACCCGGCGGCGGGCGCGGCCTGTGTCGCGCTGACGGACCGGGCCTTCGGGCCGTGGGCGGTCGAGGTGTGGCCGCCGTTCACGGACGCGGTGCTCGCCGAGGTCGGGCGGTAGGCGCGGTCAGCTGCGCTGCCGGGCCGACCCGGGCTCCGGGAGGGCGCCGAGTTTCTCGCCCGTTCCCTCCGTGTCGATGTGCGGCAGGATCCTGTCCAGCCATCGGGGCGTCCACCAGGCGTGCCGGCCCAGCAGGGTCATCACGGCGGGCACCATGAGCAGCCGGACCACGGTGGCGTCGATGAGCACGCTGACGGCGAGGCCCAGGCCCAGCATCTTGACCACGATGTTGTCGCTGATGATGAAGGCCGCGAAGACGCTCACCATGATCAGCGCCGCGCAGGTGATCACGCGCGCGGTGATCTCCAGCGCGTGCGCGACCGCGCCCTTCGCGTCCCCGGTGCGCAGCCACGCCTCGTGCACCCGGGACAGCAGGAAGATCTCGTAGTCCATGCTCAGCCCGAAGATGATGGCGAACATCATCATCGGCACATAGCTCTCGATGGGCACCTTGCCGTGGACGCCCAGCGCGGGCCCGCCCCAGCCCCACTGGAAGACGGCGACGACGACGCCGTACGAGGCCGCGATCGACAGGACGTTGAGGACGGCCGCCTTCAGGGCGACGAGCAGGCCGCGGAAGACCGCGAGGACGATCAGGAAGGCGAGGCCGACCACGACGGCGATGATCACCGGCAGCCGCTGCGCGACGATGTCGCGGAAGTCGACCTGCGCGGCCGTCGTCCCGGTGACGTAGCCCTTGGCGTCGGTGCCGGAGGCCGCGTCGGGGAGGGTGTGGTCGACGAGCCGGTTCGTCAGGTCGGTGGTGTCCATGTTCTGCGGGGACACCGCCGAGTAGACCGTGCCGACCAGGACGTCCCCGTCCTGCGTCGGCCTCAGCGGGCTGACGAAGGAGGTCCCGGACTCGTCGTCGAGGGCCTTCTGGGTCTTCGAGGCCAGGTCGGAGCGTTGCGAGTCCGGTACGGAGGTCTGGTCGACGACGATGGTGAGGGGCCCGTTGGACCCGGCGCCGAACGCGTCGGTCATCAGGTCGTAGGCGCGTCGGTCGGTGAAGGACGTGGGGTCGGCGCCGTCGCCGATGTGGCCCAGCTGGATCGAGAAGAGCGGGATGGCCAGCACCGCGACGGTGACCACGCCCGCGGTCAGGTACCGCAACGGATGGAGCTCCACGCGCTGGGCGTAGCGGTGCCAGGTGCCCTGGGACGTGTCACCCCCGGCCTCGGTCTCGGCGACGGGCCTGCGCACGTGCCAGCGGTCGATGGTGCGGCCGACCAGCCCCAGCATGGCGGGCACCAGCGTCAGCGCGCCCAGGACCGCCGAGACGACCGTGACGGCCGCGGCGACGCCGAGTTTGCCGATGAAGCTCACGCCGGACACCCACAGGCCCATGAGGGCGACGATCACCGTCGTACCGGACACGAGCACCGCGCGTCCGCTGGTGGCGTTGGCGTGGCCGGCGGCGCGCACCGGGTCGGCGCCGTCCATGAGGTTCTGCCGGTGCCGGGTGATCAGGAAGAGCGCGTAGTCGATGCCGACGCCGAGGCCGATCATCGTGGCGAGGGTGGGCGAGACCGTGGCGAAGGTGAACGCGAGGGCGAGCAGCCCGAGGCAGGCGAGGCCGCCGACCACCCCGACCAGCGCGGTGACCAGCGGCAGTCCGGCGGCGATCACACTGCCGAAGCCGATGAGCAGGACGACGATGGCGACCGCGAACCCGATCAGCTCGCTCACCCGGTCGTTGGCCGCGGGCCGGGCCAGCTCGCCGAGCGATCCGCCGTACTCGACCTCGGCGCCGGCGGCTCTCAGCGGCTGTACGGCGTTGTCGACCCCATGGAGGTAGCTGTCGCCGAGGAAGGAGGGCTGCTCGTTGAAACGGATGGTGATGTAGGCCGTCTTCCCGTCCGCGGAGAGCGGCCCGACCTTCGAGGAGGTGGCCTCCAGCGGGTTCAGCGCGGTCAGGACGTGCGGCAGTTTCTG
This sequence comes from Streptomyces sp. cf386, assembly GCF_900103585.1. Classification (GTDB taxonomy): domain Bacteria; phylum Actinomycetota; class Actinomycetes; order Streptomycetales; family Streptomycetaceae; genus Streptomyces. Next base: position 98,570 of record NZ_FNHV01000009.1, on the reverse strand, counting down.
CAGGTCGGCGACGGTGGTCGAGATCTGCGAGCCGAGCGAGGTCAGCGACTTGTCGTCGTGCAGGACGATCTGGCTGCTGTAACCCCCGGCCTGCGGATCGTGCTGCTTCAGGACGTCCAGGCCCTCTTCGGACTGCACGTCGGACAGGGCGAAGTCGTCGGAGTACGCCCCGCCGTGGAAATGGTTCAGCGTCTGCAACGCGCCCAGGGCCACCAGCCAGACGACGATCACGATCACGAAGTGATGGGCGCACCACTCGCCGAGTCCTCGCAGTCCCCCCTTCCGGGCTTTACCCGGTCCCCCTGTGGCTGCACGGTCGGCCATGGCCTCGGCTCTTCTCTGCCGAGCGAGTGTTCGTCCCCTCCATTGGACGCCTCGTGTACCACTCCGGCATCTCGCGCCCCACGCCTATCCGGCCAGCTCCCAGACCAGCAGTTCCGCGGCGCTCACCGCCACCGCCTCCACGTCCTTGGCGTCCGTGACACGCGCCGCGTCACCGGCCGCCAACTCCTCGCCGTCCAGGCGCACTTCACCGCGCACGACATGGACGTACACATACGCCGCGTCCGGCACCGCCGTCCGCTCCCCCGCCCCCAGCCGCCGTACGTGGAGCATCGCGCCCGCCTCCGGGACGGCGTACGGCGTCGAGTCCGCGATGCCGTGGACGATCTCGTACGACGGGTCGCCGCCCGGCGACAGCGGGGCCAGCCAGGTCTGCACGAAGGTCAGCGGTGTGCCGGCGTCGTTGCGCTCCACGTGCCGTACTCCGCCCGCCGAGCTGAGCCGCTGGACGTCCCCGGGGCGGACCCGGGTCTCGTGGCCTGTGGAGTCGCGGTGGGTCAGCTCGCCCTCGACCACCCATGTGACGATCTCGGTGTGGCTGTGCGGGTGCTCGTCGAAGCCGGCGCCCGGGGCGAGCCGCTCCTCGTTGCAGGCGATCATCGCGCCGAAGCGGAGGTTGTCGGGGTCGTAGTGCGGGCCGAAGGAGAAGGCGTGGCGTGACGCGATGCCCGCTGCCTCGTCCCCTCCGGGGTAGCGCTCCGCGGCGCGCCGTACGTCCATCACGGGCACCACCGTAGACCCATCGGGGGGCTTGTCCTGGACCTGTCGGGGAGCTCACCTGCGACCCCTCTGGCACGCGCTCGCGTCCGGATAAGGCAGTCTTGTCCCCGTGCCCGAACCCGAAGCCAGTAAGTCCCCAGCCTCCGTGCACGACGTCCACGCGCATGCCGCGACCCTGAAGCGGCTCGAGAAGTCCTCCGGTTCTCTCGCCGCGCAGGCCATCGCGCGGATGGACGAGACACTGCCGTGGTACCGGGCCATGCCCCCGGAGAACCGTTCCTGGATCGGTCTCGTCGCCCAGGCCGGTATCGCCGCCTTCACCGAGTGGTTCCGGCATCCGGACGCGCCACAGGCCATCTCCACCGACGTCTTCGGGACGGCTCCGCGCGAGCTGACCCGGGCCATCACCCTGCGGCAGACCGTCGAGATGGTCCGGACGACCATCGAGGTCATGGAGTCGGCCATCGACGAGGTGGCGGCGCCCGGTGACGAGAGCGTGCTGCGGGAGGCGCTGCTCGTCTACGCCCGGGAGATCGCCTTCGCCACCGCCCAGGTCTACGCCCAGGCCGCCGAGGCACGCGGTGCCTGGGACGCGCGTCTGGAGTCGCTCGTCGTCAACGCCGTGCTCAGCGGCGAGGCCGACGAGGGGGCCGTGTCACGGGCCGCCGCCCTCGGGTGGAACTCGCCCGAGCATGTGTGCGTGGTGCTCGGGACCGCGCCCGACGGGGACAGCGAGCTGACCGTCGAGGCCATCCGGCGGGCCGCCCGGCACGCCAAGCTCCAGGTGCTCACCGGGGTGCTCGGGGACCGGCTCGTCGTCATCGCGGGCGGCAGCGACAATCCGATCGCCGTGGCCAAGTCGCTGATCGGGCCGTACGCCGCCGGGCCGGTCGTCGCGGGGCCCGTCGTACCCGATCTGCTGGCCGCCACCCGGTCCGCGCAGGCCGCGGCGGCCGGGCTGAAGGCGTGTACCGCCTGGCAGGACGCCCCGCGGCCGGTGCTCGCCGACGATCTGCTGCCGGAACGCGCCATCGCGGGCGATCCGAGCGCGCGCGAGCAGTTGGTGGAGGAGATCTACAGACCGCTGGAGGAGGCCGGGTCGGCTCTTCTGGAGACGCTCTCCGTCTATCTGGAGCAGGCGAGCAGTCTGGAGGGCGCGGCGCGGATGCTCTTCGTGCATCCCAACACCGTGCGCTACCGGCTTCGACGTGTGACTGACGTCACCGGCTGGTCGCCGTCCGATGTACGCTCCGCGTTCACTCTGCGCATCGCGCTGATCCTGGGGCGTCTGGTCGACGGCGATCTCCAGCTCTAGGCTTTTGTCGGGGGCCCACAAAACCCCCTCGTGTTCTTCGTCCTTGTCCCCACGGGCGGCGTCGGCCGTCCCCAAGAGAGAGTGTGAGAGTGCTCGTACTCGTCGCTCCCGGCCAGGGCGCCCAGACGCCCGGCTTCCTGACCCCCTGGCTCGAACTCCCCGGTGTCCGCGGTGCCCTGGAGGCATGGTCCGACGCCGTGCAGCTCGACCTCGTCCGTTACGGCACCGAGGGCGACGCGGAGGAGATCCGCGACACCGCGGTGGCGCAGCCGCTGCTGGTGGCCGCCGGACTCGCCTCCGCGTACACGCTGTTCGCCGACCCCGCCGAGCTGCCGCGCAAGGTCGGCGCCATCGCGGGGCACAGCGTCGGTGAGCTGACCGCCGCCGCGCTCGCCGGGGTGCTCCCCGACGAGGAGACCGTCCGGCTGGTGCGCGCCCGTGGCCTGGCCATGGCCGAGGCCGCCGCGATCACCGAGACCGGCATGTCGGCGCTGCTCGGCGGCGACCCCGAGGTGAGCGTCGCGCACCTGGAGAAGCTCGGCCTGACCCCGGCGAACATCAACGGCGCCGGCCAGATCGTCGCCGCGGGCACGATGGAGCAGCTCGCCGCACTGAACGAGGACAAGCCCGAGGGCGTGCGCAAGGTCGTCCCGCTGAAGGTGGCGGGTGCCTTCCACACGCTCCACATGGGCCCCGCCGTCGACAAGCTGGCCGAGGCCGCCGAGGGGCTCGCCCCCGCCGACCCGAAGCTGACCTACGTCTCCAACAAGGACGGCTCTGCGGTCGCCACCGGCACCGAGGTGCTTCAGCGCCTCATCGGGCAGGTCGCCAACCCGGTCCGCTGGGACCTGTGCATGGAGACCTTCAAGGAGCTCGGCGTCACGGCCCTGATCGAGGTGTGCCCGGGCGGCACGCTGACCGGTCTGGCCAAGCGTGCGCTGCCGGGCGTGAAGACCCTGGCGCTGAAGACCCCCGACGACCTGGACGCGGCTCGCGAGCTCATCGCAGAGCACAGTGCCTGACAAGGAGCCCGAGAGCATGCCGAAGCTGAAGCCCAGCAAGGGCGCCCCGTACGCGCGCATCCTCGGCGTCGGCGGCTACCGCCCGACCCGGGTCGTGCCCAACGAGGTGATCCTGGAGAAGATCGACTCGTCCGACGAGTGGATCCGTTCGCGCTCCGGCATCGAGACACGGCACTGGGCGAACGACGAGGAGACCGTCGCCGCGATGTCCGTCGAGGCGTCCGGCAAGGCGATCGCCGACGCCGGGATCTCCGCCGAGCAGATCGGCGGCGTGATCGTCTCGACCGTCTCGCACTTCAAGCAGACCCCGGCCGTCGCCACCGAGATCGCCGACAAGCTCGGCACGAACAAGGCCGCCGCCTTCGACATCTCGGCCGGCTGCGCGGGCTTCGGCTACGGTCTGACCCTCGCCAAGGGCATGATCGTCGAGGGCTCCGCCGAGTACGTCCTCGTCATCGGCGTGGAGCGGCTCAGCGACCTCACCGACCTGGAGGACCGGGCGACGGCCTTCCTGTTCGGCGACGGCGCCGGCGCGGTCGTGGTCGGCCCCTCCCAGGAGCCGCACATCGGCCCGACCGTGTGGGGCTCCGAGGGCGACAAGTCCGAGACGATCAAGCAGACGGTGCCCTGGAACGAGTTCCGGATCGGCAACGTCGCCGAACTCCCGCTGGACAGCGAGGGCAACGTCAAGTTCCCCGCGATCACGCAGGAGGGCCAGGCGGTGTTCCGCTGGGCCGTGTTCGAGATGGCGAAGGTCGCCCAGCAGGCGCTGGACGCGGCCGGGATCACCCCGGACGAACTGGACGTCTTCATTCCGCACCAGGCCAACGAGCGGATCATCGACTCGATGGTGAAGACACTCAAGCTGCCGGAGCACGTCACGGTCGCCCGCGACGTGCGCACCACCGGCAACACCTCGGCCGCCTCGATCCCGCTCGCGATGGAGCGGCTCCTGGCGACCGGCGAGGCGAAGAGCGGCGACACCGCACTAGTCATCGGATTCGGGGCGGGTCTCGTATACGCCGCGACGGTCGTTACTCTCCCCTAGGCACTCCGTGCCGGATCATGCGAACCGGTACGGAAACGCACCACCTGCCGCTGCCGCGGCGGGCGCGCCAAAACTCTCTGAACAACCCTGAACAACTACGAAGGAGCGCCAACATGGCCGCCACTCAGGAAGAGATCGTCGCCGGTCTCGCCGACATCGTGAACGAGATCGCCGGCATCCCGGTTGAGGACGTCCAGTCGGACAAGTCCTTCACCGACGACCTGGACGTCGACTCGCTGTCCATGGTCGAGGTCGTCGTCGCCGCCGAGGAGCGCTTCGACGTCAAGATCCCCGACGAGGACGTCAAGAACCTCAAGACCGTGGGCGACGCGACCGACTACATCCTCAAGCACCAGGGCTGATCTTCCGATCAGGCCTGAGGCCGTCTGCCCCGCCACCCGGCGGTGGCGCCGCTGAATCCTCGTATCCGTTGGAGAAAGAATTCCCGTGAGCCCGACCAATCGCACCGTGGTCGTCACCGGTATCGGCGCAACCACACCGCTGGGTGGCGACGCAGCCTCTACCTGGGAGGGCCTGATCGCCGGCAAGTCCGGCGTCAAGCCCCTGGAGCAGGAGTGGGCCGCCGAGCAGGCGGTCCGTATCGCCGCGCCGGTCGCCGTGGAGCCGACCGAGGTCATCCCGCGGCCGCAGGCCCGCCGACTGGACCGCTCGGCGCAGTTCGCGCTGATCGCGGCCAAGGAGGCATGGGCGGACGCCGGGTTCGAGGCCAAGGCCGGCGAGGACCCGACCGTCGACCCCGACCGCCTCGGAGCGGTCATCGCCTCCGGCATCGGTGGCGTGACGACGCTGCTCGACCAGTACGACGTGCTCAAGGAGAAGGGCGTCCGCCGCGTCTCCCCGCACACCGTCCCCATGCTGATGCCGAACAGCCCCTCCGCCAACGTGGGTCTGGCCGTGGGCGCCCGTGCGGGCGTGCACACGCCGGTCTCCGCGTGCGCGTCGGGCGCCGAGGCCATCGGCTACGCCATCGAGATGATCCGCACCGGCCGCGCCGACATCGTCGTCGCGGGTGGCACGGAGGCGGCGATCCACCCGCTGCCGATCGCCGCGTTCGGCAACATGATGGCGATGTCCAAGAACAACGACGACCCGCAGGGCGCGTCGCGTCCCTACGACGTCGCCCGCGACGGCTTCGTGCTCGGCGAGGGCGCCGGTGTCGTCGTCCTGGAGTCCGCCGAGCACGCCGCGAAGCGCGGTGCGCGCGTGTACGCCGAGGCCGTCGGGCAGGGCATCTCCGCCGACGCCCACGACATCGTGCAGCCGGAGCCCGAGGGCCGCGGCATCTCGCAGGCCCTGCAGAACCTGCTGGACCGCAACGACCTCGACCCGGCGGAGATCGTGCACGTCAACGCGCACGCCACGTCGACGCCGGCCGGTGACATCGCCGAGTTGAAGGCGCTGCGGAAGGTGTTCGGCGACGATGCCGATCACATGGCGGTGTCCGCGACCAAGTCGATGACCGGGCATCTGCTGGGTGGTGCCGGTGGCGTCGAGACGGTGGCGACGGTGCTCGCGCTGTACCACCGGGTGGCTCCGCCGACCATCAACGTCGAGAACCTCGACCCGGAGGCCGAGGCCAACGCCGACGTCGTCCGCGGTGAGGCACGGAAGCTGCCGGTCGACGGCCGGATCGCCGCGCTGAACGACTCGTTCGGGTTCGGCGGGCACAACGTGGTGCTGGCGTTCCGCACCATCTGAGAAGACCGCTTCTCCAGTCGTACGACGTGAAGGGCCCCCACCAGCCGGTGGGGGCCCTTCACGCATACTGAGCCGACATCACACGACTTGGTGCAACCAGCGCACCGGCGCTCCCTCACCCGCGTACCGGAACGGCTCCAACTCGTCGTCCCACGGCTTCCCCAGCAGCTTGGCGATCTCCGCCTCCAGGTCGGTCTCGCCGCGCTGCGAGCGGGCCAGGGCCGCCCTCAACCGGTCCTCGGGGATCAGGATGTCGCCGTGGATGCCCGTCACCGCGTGGAAGATGCCCAGGTCGGGTGTGCAGCTGTAGCGCTCGCCCTCGGCTGTGGGGCAGGGCTCGGCCGTGACCTCGAAGCGCAGCAAGTGCCAGCCGCGCAGGGCCGACGCCAGTTTGGAGGCCGTGCCGACCTCGCCCTGCCAGCTGAACTCCGAGCGCCAGGTGCCGGGCGCGGCCGGCTGCCGGATCCAGTCGAGGTTGACGCGCGTGCCGAGGACACCGGCGACGGCCCATTCGACGTGCGGGCACAGCGCGCGCGGCGCGGAGTGCACGTACAGAACCCCACGTGTCGTCACCGGTACCTCCGGGCAGAGCGGACATCTTGCGAACTGGCGGACGATCGTGGCCGGGCAGCCACGTTTGATGGCGAGGCTACCGTGCGGCGGCGCAAGGAGTGTGACGTACCGTCGCTCCCGATGCCGCCAAACGTTCGCCATTCACCCGGCAGGACGCTTGTACGGGTGTGAGCCGTTGCATGAGCCGGGTGGGAACCCTTGTGCGTTGTTATGGGTTGGAAAGCATGACGGGAAGTCATGACCGGACACCATGACGGGGCAGACGAGGGGATGGACCAGGTATGCGGAAGCGCCGGCACGTCGCGCGCGCCGTCTTCGCCGCCGTGACCGCGGGGGCCGTGCTGGGCGTCGCCGGTTGTGACGCCGTCGGCGGCAACTCCCCGGCCCCGTCCGGCACCGAGGCGCGAAGCGCGCGGCCGTCGCCGAAGCCGACCCCGACGTGGGACCGCAGCCCGGCCTCGATCGCGGCCGTGGGCGACTCCATCACGACCGGTTTCGACGCCTGTACGGTCCTGTCGGACTGCCCCGAGGTCTCGTGGGCGACGGGCAGTAGTGCGCAGGTCGACAGTCTGGCCGTACGGCTGCTGGGCAAGGCGAAAGCGGCGGAGCGGAGCTGGAACTACGCGGTGACCGGGGCGCGGATGGCCGACGTGGCCCGGCAGATGGCGCGGGCGGTGACGCACAAGCCCGAGTTGGTGGCGGTGATGGCGGGGGCCAACGACGCCTGCCGGGACACGGCCGACGCGATGACCTCGGTGGCCGACTTCCGGACCCAGTTCGAGGACGCCATGAGCACCCTGCGGGACGCCCAGCCGAAGACGCAGGTGTACGTGGCGAGCGTGCCGGATCTGAAGCGGCTGTGGGAGCAGGGCCGTACGAACCCGCTGAGCAAGCAGGTGTGGAAGCTCGGCATCTGCCCGTCGATGCTCAGTGACCCCGACTCCCTCACCACGACGGCGAACCAGCGGCGCGCGTCGGTGCAGGAGCGGGTCGAGGCGTACAACAAGGTGTTGGAGGAGGTCTGCGCGAAGGACCGCCGGTGTCGGTTCGACGACGGCGCGGTGTACGAGTTCCGCTTCGGCGCCGGGCAACTGAGCCAGTGGGACTGGTTCCACCCGAGTGTGGACGGCCAGGCGCGGCTGGCCGAGATCGCCTACCGGACCGTCACGAACTAGTGTTTCGCTCATGAGCGAACACTTCGGCACACTTTCCGACGGCACCGAGGTCCACCGCTGGACCCTGGAGCGCGCGGGCGTGCGGGTACGGGTGCTGTCGTACGGCGGGATCGTGCAGTCGCTGGAGGTGCCGGACCGGGACGGGCGTACGGCGAACGTGGTCCTGGGCTTCGCCGACCTGGACGGTTACCTCTCCCACCCGGGGCCCTATCTCGGCGCCCTCATCGGGCGGTACGCCAACCGGATCGCGGACGGTCGCTTCCCGCTGGACGAGGTGACGCACGCCCTCGAACCCAACAACCCGCCGAGCTCCCTGCACGGCGGCGTGCACGGCTTCGACAAGCGGGTGTGGGAGGTGACGCCGGTCGAGCACGGGGTGCGCCTCAGCCGGGTCAGCCCGCACGGCGAGGAGGGCTTCCCCGGGAGGCTGGAGGTGTCGGCGACCTACACCCTGTCGCCCGACGGCGCGCTCGGGATCGCCTACGAGGCGGTGACGGACGCGCCGACCGTGGTGAACCTGACCAACCACGGCTACTTCAACCTCGCCGGGGCGGGGTCCGGCAACGCGAGCGGTCATGAACTGCGGCTGGCCGCCTCCCGGTTCACCCCGGTCGACGCGGATCTCATTCCGACCGGCTCCCTGGACGAGGTCGCGGGCACCCGCTTCGACTTCCGGGAGGCCCGCAAGGTGGGCGCGGGGTACGACCACAACTTCGTGCTCGACAAGGGAGTGACGGGGAGCCCGGAGCAGGTCGCCGAGCTGTACGACCCGTCGACCGGGCGGGCGCTGACGGTGGCGACCACCGAGCCCGGCCTCCAGCTCTACACCGCCGACCATCTGACCGAGCCGTTCGCCCCGGGCGACGGGATCGCGCTGGAGACACAGCACTTCCCGGACTCCCCGAACCGCCCGGAGTTCCCGACCACGGTGCTGCGGCCGGGTGAGGTGTTCCGTTCGGAGACGGTGTACGGCTTCGCCGCCCGCTAGGGCCTGATCCGCCGGACAGGCCCTGGGTGAGGGGCACAAGTCCCGGTCCGGGCGTCAGGACCCGGACCGGGACTGTTCCTGGGGTACTTCTCCCGCGTCAGACGTTAATCGTCGCGGCCACTCGACGGTCGGTGATCGAGCGCCCCACCTGGATCTCGTACGAACCCTTCACAAAAGTCCACGAATTGGTCTTGTCGTCCCAGGTCTCGAAGGCCCGGCGCGGAAGCTCGACCACCGCCTCGACGGTCTCCCCCGCCCCCGCCGCCACCCCCGCGAATCCGGCCAGCCACCGCACCGGACGGTCGGCATCGCTGTCGGTGTCGGCCGGCGCGACATAGACCTGCACGACCTCCCGCCCCGCACGCTCGCCGGAGTTGCGGACGCGGACCGTGACCGTCGTGCCCTCGGCCTCGACCGACTCGTACGTCCAGTCGGTGTAGCCGAGGCCGTGCCCGAAGGGGTACGAGGGGAGGTGGCCCGCCTTCTCCCAGGCGCGGTAGCCGATGAAGACGCCCTCGGTGTAAGGGAGTTCACCGGCGGACGGGACGACCTGGCTGACCGGGGCGTCGGCCAGAGAGCCCCAGGTGGTGGGCAGCCGGCCGCCCGGTTCCTGCGCGCCCGTGAGGATGTCCGCCAGGGCCGCGCCGCCCTCCTGGCCGGGGAACCAGCTGAGCAGCACGGCGGCGACGTCCTCGCGCCAGGGCAGCTCCACCGGGGAGCCGGAGTTGACGACCACGACGGTGTTCGGGTTGACGGCGGCGACGGCGCGGACCAGGTCGTCCTGGCGGCCGGGCAGCGTGAGGTCCGTGCGGTCGAAGCCCTCCGACTCGACGCGGTCGGTGGTGGCGACCACGACGACGGCCGTGTCGGCGTGGCGGGCGGCCTCGACGGCCTCGGCGATCAGCTCGTCGGCGTCGCGCTGCGGCTCCTGGTGGGCGAGCGTGAAGCCGACCACCTTCATCGGGGTGTCCGCGGGGAACTCGACGACGAGGGTGAGGGACACGTCGACGGGTTCACCGGCGGTGAGCTCGGGCTGGGCGCGGGGTACGGGGGCGCCGAAGAAGGCGGCGAAGGGGTCGTCCTTGGCGGGGCGCTGGACGTCGTCGTAGTACGTCGTGCCGTCGATCGTGAGCTGGAACGCGCCGATGCCCTTGATGCCGAAGGTGTGCGGGCCGGTGTCGCGCGGGGTGAAGGTGCCGGTCAGCTCGACGGTGTGGAGTGCCTCGTGGGTGACGCCGTCGGGGAGGTCGTCACCCATCCACTGGATGTGGCCGTTGGGAGCGGAGCCGATGCCGATGACCTTCCCCTCCGCGTCCCGGCAGAAGGCGCGCAGCTCGAAGCCCTTGTCGGCGACGCCGAGTTCGGTGTTCGGGTCGGCGCCGACGGCGTAGGTGACGGTGCCCTCGGGGAGGGCGGCGGTGAGGCCGTCCAGCGGGGAGACGATCCGGTCGGGGAAGACGGTCGCGGAGCCGCCGCCGAGGACGCGGGCGTCGCGGGCGGCGGCGCCGATGAGGGCGACCGTGCCGTTCGGCCGTAGCGGCAGGGCGCCCTGGTTGCGGACCAGGACGAAGGAGCGGCGGGCGATCTCGCGGGCCAGCGCGGTGCCGTCGACGGCCGCGGGCAGCTCGGTGACGACCGGTTCGGCGCCGCGCAGGATGCCGACGCGGGCGGCCAGCCGGAGCACATTGCGTACGGCCTCGTCGACCTTGGCCTCGTCGACCTCGCCGTCGCGGACGGCCTGGGCGAGGGGTTCGCCGTAGACGGTCCGCGGGCCGGGCATGGCGACGTCGAGGCCGCCCTCGATGGCGGCGACGGTGTTGCGGGCGGCCGTCCAGTCGGAGACGTTGTAGCCGTCGAAGCCCCACTCGCCGCGCAGGACCTCGTTCACGAGGTAGTGGTGCTCGGTCATCGTCGTGCCGTTGACCGTGTTGTAGGCGGTCATGATGCCCCAGGGGTGGGCGTTCTCGACGATGATCTCGAAGGGCGCCAGGTACAGCTCGCGCAGGGCGCGTTCGCTCACGGTGTTGTTCACGGTGAAGCGCTCGGTCTCGGCGTCGTTGGCGACGAAGTGCTTGACGGTGGTGCCGACGCCGCCGGACTGGACGCCGTTCACATAGCCCGCGCCGATCACCCCCGTCAGATACGGGTCCTCGCTGTACGCCTCGAAGTGCCGGCCGCCGAGCGGGGAGCGATGCAGATTGACCGTCGGGGCGAGGAGCACATGGACGCCCTTGCGGCGGGCCTCCTGGGCGAGCAACACCCCTGCCCTGCAGGCGAGTTCGGGGTCCCAGGTGGCGGCGAGGGCGGTGGGTGAGGGCAGCGCGACGGACGGGTCGTCGGCGGTCCAGTGGACACCCCGGACGCCGATCGGGCCGTCGGACATGACGAGGGAGGGCAGGCCGATCTCGGGGAGCGCGGGCAGGGTCCAGGTGTCCTGCCCGGAGAGCAGCCGCGCCTTCGCGTCGAGGTCGAGCCGGGCGAGCGCGGCCTCGACGACCGCCTCGCGTGCTGCGTCGGCCTGGGTGCGGGTTCCCGCCATCGCGGTGCCTCCTCGTTGAGTCCGGGCGTTGGCTCCATCCTGCATCGGGTACCTGTAGGCCGGTAGGTTTCGTTACCTTGCTGTTATATTGCGTGTACGGCGATGTCGTACGGTGACGCCATGAACGCGAGGGTCAGGAGCGAGGAGCGCCGCGCCGAGATCGTCCGGGCGGCACTGGAGGTGATCGCCGAGCGCGGTTACCGGGGGGCGAGCCTGGGCGCGGTCGCGGAACGGGTCGGGCTCACCCAGCAGGGGCTGCTGCACTACTTCCCGACCAAGGGCGCGCTGCTCGTCGCCGTGCTCCAGGAGCGGGACCAGTGGGACGCCGTGCCCGACACCCGGTGGCGGGTCGACCTGCTCGCCTCACTCGTCGAGTACAACGCGATGCGGCCCGCGATCATCCAGACCTTCTCGGCGCTGCTCGGCGAGAGCGTGACGGAGGGGCATCCGGCGCGCGCGTACTTCACCGAGCGGTACACGCGCGTGCGGGCGAGCATGGCGGAGGTCCTGCGCGCCGAGTACGGCGACCGGCTCCCGAACGGGCTCACACCCGAGCGCACCGCTCCCCTGCTGGTGGCCGTGATGGACGGGCTCCAGTACCAGTGGCTCCTGGACCCCGAGTCGGTGGACATGCCGGGGGCGTTCCGGGACTTCCTCAGGCTGTTGGGCGAGGAGCCGACGGATCGGGACTGACGGCGGCGACGACCTCGACCTCCACCAGGGCCTCCGGCCGGAACAGCCTCGGCACCTCGAAGGTCATGCTGGTGGGCGGGGTGCCCGTGAGGAACTGCCGCCGTACGGTGCCGTATTCGTGCAGCGTGCCGATGTCGGTGAGACAGGTGCGGATGTTGATGACGTCCGCGAGGCCGGCCCCGTGGGCCCCCAACAGGGCGGCGATCGTCTCGAAGATGCCGCGGGTCTGCTCGGCGACGGTGGCACCCTCGGCGATCTGCCCGGAGAGGAACAACAGGGCGCCGCCGTCGGCGTGTTCGACGCGGGCGACCTGGGAGTAGTACGGGCTGAGGGGCTGGGGCGCGGACGGCGGGTTGTCGATGGTGGTCTCCATGCCGTCGACGCTAGGCGTGGGCTTGAGATGCGACAAGCGAATGTCCAGCATGGCTGTCATGCCGAATCAGCATGAGTTTCCCGAGGTGTCCACCGTGTGGCTGAGGGCTTTCCTGGAGGTCGCACGGTCCGGCTCCTTCACCGGCGCCGCTCGGACCCTCGGATGGACCCAGTCCGCCGTGTCGCGTCAGATCTCCTCACTGGAGGGGGCGTTGGGCGGCGGCCCGCTGTTCGACCGGCTGCCACGGGGAGTGCGGCTCACCGAGGCCGGGCAGGTTCTCGTGCCGTACGCCGAGACCGTCGCCGAGTCGCTGGGCGGGGCCGTGCGCGAGCTGGCCGCGCTGCGCGAGATCACCGGCGGGCGGCTGCGGTTCGGGGCCTTCGCCACGGCCGACGCGGGGCTGGTGCCGCAGGCGCTGGCCGCCTTCCGGGCCCGGCACCCCCGCGTCCATGTGACCCGCGAGGAAGGCTTCACGCCGGTGCTCCTGGAACGCCTCACCGCCGGCCACCTCGACCTGGCGGTCGTCTCGACCACGGGCCGCGCCCCGCTGGAGGCATACGAACTCCACCACCTCCTCGACGAGTCCCTGTACGTCGCCGTGCCGGCCGCGCACCCCCTCGTGGGCCGCGCAGGACCCGTACGGCTGGGTCAACTCGCCGACGAGGACTGGGTATCCGGCAGCTCCCGCCCCGAGGGCACCCTCCTCGACGCCGCCCTGCGGCAGGGCTTCCGGGCGCGTGTCGCGCATGTCGTCGGTGAGTGGACCGCGAAGCAGGGGTATGTGGCCGCAGGCCTCGGCGTCGCCCTGGTGCCGGCGCTGGCCGCCGCGTCCGTGCGCCCGGATGTGGCCCTGCTTCCCGTGCTGGACGAGGGCGGCCCGGCGCGGGCCGTCTACGCGGCGGCGGTGCGGGGGCGGTCGTTGACATCGGCGGGGGAAGCGTTCGTGGACGCCTTGCGGGGAGCGGTGAGGGAGATTTCCCGCACCATGGCGTAGACCACTCCCGCCACGCGATACTTCCCGCGTCCCGCACCACGCACGCACTGCCTCACCCCCCACCGTGACGGAAGGACCGGAACTCCCTTGAATTCCATACGCGTTCGGATCGGCGTCCTCGGCCTCGCCCTGCTGGCCGGTTTCTCGGCCCCGACGACCGGGGCGGCCGCCGCCGAGACGGCGCCCGCGCCGACCGTCGAGGAACAGCGCCTCGACAAGGCGGTCCCGCAGGAGATCCTGCGCCGCTCCGGATTCGACGCCGCCACAGCTGAGTTCGCCCGTGACCTCGGCGCCGCGCGCTCGTACGCGCAGGCCCGCCGCGTCGTCGTACGCGAGGGGTCGGCGCTGTGGCGGCGGGCCGTCGACCGGGTACAGGGGCGGGGCCCGGCGGGCGGTGATCTGAGCCGGGACGACGATCGGCCGTTGTACTGGGCGCGGTTGTCGATGACGCGGGAGGTGCGTACGTGGGAGCCGGGGTTCGGGTTGAGTGACGGTCAGCGGCGCGCGCTGCTGGATGCGTTGGAGCGGGGCTCGCGTGGGCAGGGCGATATTCGGTACCCGTACGGCGGCGAACGGATTGAGGGAACCAAGGGGAGCAAAGCGCTCAAGCGGGTCCTCGTCACCGGGTTCGATCCCTTCACCCTCGACCGGGACATCCGTATCTCCAACCCCTCCGGGGCCACCGCGCTCGCCCTCGACGGCACGGTGATCGAGACGGCGGACGGGCCTGCGCGGGTGGAGACCGCCGTGTTCCCCGTGCGGTGGCAGGACTTCGCTGGGGGCACCTCCCAGGCTTTCGGCACTGGGGGAGGGACGGTGGAGCGGACGCTGCGGCCGTATCTGAAGCAGATCGATCTGTTCACGACCGTCAGCCAGGGGCGGGTCGGGAGGTTCGACATCGAGCGGACCAACGGTGCCTGGCGGGGTGGGTTCCCCGACAACGAGAACCTCTCGCGCACCGAGACCGTCCCGGTCACCGATCCGGCCTCGCAGCCGCAGTGGACGTCGACGACGCTGCCGTACGCGTCGATCGTCGCCGCGAACACCGGGCGATTCCCCGTGTACGACAACACCAGCGTGACCGAGATTCCGGCGGGCGGGACGGACGCGGTCGTTCGGCCGGACGGGCCGACGGCGGGGTCCGTCGCGCGGGCCGGGGGCGGTGGGAACTACCTGTCCAATGAGATCGCCTACCGAGCGACGCTGTTGCGGGACCGGCTGGGGCTGCACGACACGCTGCCGGGTGGGCATGTGCACACGCCGGTGCTGCAGTTCGGGGCGGGGAACACGGATCCGGCGACGGGGGTGGTAACGGATCCGGAGTTCGTGCGGAACCGGGTGGACATCGTGGCGCAGGTGCGGGCGATTGTGGCTACCGCGGTGGGTGCGGCGTCGGGTTCGTAGGTGCGGGGGGGCGGGCGTCGAGGGTTTTCGCCCCCGCCGCCCCCTACCCGTCCCGTCCCCGGGGGCTGCCGTCCCCGGACCCCCGCTTCGGCCCTGAAGGGGCCTCGTCCTCAAACGCCGGACGGGCTGAAACTGCCTGGAAGCGAATGCCCGTTCTGCTCCTCCTCCGTCTCCTCCCCCATCAGCTCCCGCGCCATCAGCGTCGCCCCCGCCACCGCCCCCGGCATCAGGAACACCGCCACGAACGGCACCAGGAAGGCCGCCGCGAGAGGCGTGCCGAAGCCCCAGATCAGGGTCTTTCGGGAGCGGAGGAGGGTGAGGCGGTCGCGGGCTTCCACTCGGCGGCGTTGGAGGGCGACCGCCGTGAGTTCCTCGGTGAGGAAGAAGCCGGTGACGATGACGCCGACGACCGGTACGACCGTCTGGCCGACGACCGGGATGAAGCCGAGGGCGAAGAGCAGCACGCCCCAGACGGCGGCGCGCAGCACGATGCGCAGGCTGTCGCGGCCCGAGATCCACAGCTCGCGCCAGAGCGGCAGGCCGGACTCGGGGGCCGTGCCGTCGGGGGAGACGTCCCGGTCGACCTTCTCGGAGAGGTTCTCGTAGAAGGGCTGGCCGATCAGGAGCGTCACGGCGGTGAAGGTGACGACCGAGAGGAGCAGGCCCAGGACGAACAGGACGGCCGTGAGGAAGCCACGGAACAGGCCCTGCCAGGGGCTCGACCAGTCGTCGGCGAACGGCGTCGTCCAGGCCACGAAGTCCTGGCCCCAGAGCGCGAGCGCGACCAGCGCGGCCGCGTAGAGCACCAGGGTGATCAGGCCCGGGATCAGCCCGAAGCCGTACTGCTTGCCGTGCCGGGCCACCCATCGCTGGCCCTTGAGGAGATATCTGAAACCGGCACCAAGATCGCGCATGAGGGAACTCTAGTCGGGGCGTGTCACACAGGAGTCACGGTCGTTTCGGGGACCGGTCACCGCAGCTCGGGCGAGCTCACAGCCCTCACGCGGGAGTGACCGCCACCACCACCCCCTGCTCGGCGGCCGGGCTCACCGCCGCCGACACCCGTACCGCCACCTCCCGCGCCACCCGCCCCGCGCGCGACGCCCCGGTCAGCAGGAGGGGCTGCAGGCGTTCCAGCCCGGACACCAGGAACTCCTCACCGGCGATCAGGAACGGGCGGGCCGCTTTCGTGGTCGCCGCCGCTGCCTCCGTGAGGTCGGCGAGGGGCGGGAGGGTCGCCCGGACGATGTTCGCGCCGGCGACGGCCGCGCGTTCCGCCAGCGCCACCTGGAGCGGCATCAGCGGGGCCAGCGCGGCGGTCAACGCCTCGGCCATGCGGCGCAGTTCCGGGGACGACTCGTGCAGTACCTCCGCCGCGGAACGGAGGAGCGGGGTCAGGGCCAGCAGCGCGCCCGCCGCCACTCCCGCCGTCGCCGGGAGGAGGGGCGAGGTCGCCTCGACCAACTCGCCGAGCGCCGCCGCGAACTCCTCTACCGCCGGCTCCACCGCGTCCAGCACCGGCAGCAGGCTGTCGCCCAACGCCGTGAGCAGGGCGTGCGCCGGTTCGCTCACCGGGTGGACCGCGAGGGGCGCGCCGCTGGTGCCGAGGCGGGTGAGGGTCTCGACGATGCGGTAGAACGCCTCCTGGGCCTGCGGCGACGCGCTCGCCTCGGCCAGTTCGGCGGTGGTCTGCCGCAGCACGCGCAGGACCTCGGCGCCGGAACCGTCTCTGGGGTCGAAGGTGTTGATCGCGATACGGGTGATGTTCCCGGCCGTGTCCAGGAGTTGGCCGGTGATGTCGGTCGTGCTGCGTGCCATGCGGAGTACGTCGTCCCTGCTGGGGAGCGTGGGGATCGTGGGCATGGGGCTCTCCTCGTCGTTGAGCCGTTCGTCCTGCCGCCGCCTGTGCCACTCACAGCATGCCGCCTCCGGATGCCCCCATATGGGCCGTCCGGGGCATCCGTGGCGCCAACTCCCTCTTGTTGCCGTTGAGTCGAACAGGTAGACCTCGCCGTACCGATCTTTGGAAGCTCAGAAGGAGGTACGCGTGCGCACCACGAGAACCGTTCCTGCGAGACCCGTTCCTGCAAGGCCCGTTCTGATCGCCACCCTCGCCCTCGCCACGGCCGGCTCCCTGCTCCTCACCCCGCACACCGCCGTCGCCGTCGCCGACCCCGAACCCCCGCACCGCGAGGCCGCACTCGACCGGGACGCGGCGCGGACGCCTCCCAGCGCCGCCCAGCGGGCCCTGACCGGCGCCGGTGCCGCCTCCGAGGCGATCGCCGACGACAGCCGCGGCTACCCCCGCCGCCAGGTCCTCACCCCGGACCCGGAGAACCCGGCCGACAAGTCCCTCAAGCTCGGCCTCACCCCGTACCACGCCATCGCGCCGAAGCTGAACGCCCTCCAGGCCCTCGGCGACCGGGTGAGCGTCGAGGTCGCGGGCCGCTCGGCCGGCGGGCACCGGCTCTACCTCGTCACCGTCACCGCCCCGGAGACGGCCCGCCAGACCCGTGCCCAGGCGCGGATGCGCGAGCTGATCGAGAGCGCTCCCGCCCTCGCCGCCAAGTCCCCGGAGATCAAGAAGACCTACAAAGCCCCGGTCTTCTTCAACAACAACATCCACGGCAACGAGTGGGAGGGCACCGACGCCTCCCTCAAGCTCATCGAGCGGCTCGCCAAGGCCGATGACGGCAAGACGCGCGATCTGCTCGCCCACAGCCGTCTCTACTTCAACATCACCGCCAATCCGGACGGCCGTATCGCCGGAACGCGTACCAACGCCAACGGCTTCGACATGAACCGGGACTTCGTGACCGCCTCGCAGCCCGAGGTGCGCGCGATGCGCCAGATCCAGATCGACAAGCAGCCGGCCGTCATGCTCGACCTGCACGGCTATGTCAACGGCACCCTGATCGAGCCCACCACTCCCCCGCACGGCGAGAACTACGAGTACGACCTCTTCCTGAAGAACACCTACGCCAACGCCCTCGGCATGGAGGCCGCCGTCAACGGCCTGGGCTACACACCCGCCAAGGACGGCGTCGAGCCCGCGCAGATCCCGTTCCGGGACCAGGAGGAGGGCTGGGACGACTGGCCACCGATCTTCACCCCGCAGTACGCGGCCTTCCACGGCACGGTCGCCGCGCACACGGTGGAGATCCCGCTGGCGGTGAACAACGAGGAGTACGACACCCTGCCGACCGCCGAGCTGCGCCGCCGGTCCGCGATCAACGTGGACGTCGCCGGGGCCGCCCTGCGCGCCACCCTCGACTTCGTGCAGGCGAAGCGCACCTCACTGGTCGCCGACCAGATCGAGGTCTTCCGGCGGGGTGCGGCGGGCGCCGCGCAGGTGCCCGTGTCCGAGGAGACCGTCCCGGGCGTGCCCGGCATCGGCCCCGAGGACGTCTACACGACCCGCTTCCCCCGCGCGTACGTCATCCCGGCCGACACGGGAACCGGCACCGGCGCCCAGCGCTCCGCCACCGCCGCCGCCCGCCTCGTCGACCATCTCCTCGCCAATGACGTACGGGTCAGCCGCGCGGCACACGCCTTCCGGCTCGGCGGGAAGACGTACGCCAAGGGCGCGTACGTCGTCGACATGCGCCAGCCCAAGCGCGGGCTCGCGAACGTGCTCCTCGCGGACGGGCGGGACATCAGCGACAAGGTCTCGGTGATGTACGACATCTCGGGCTGGAGCCTCGGCAGGCTGTGGGGCGCGTCCGTCGGAACGCTGCCGGGTCTGCCGTACGGCGTGCTGCGTCCCGTCCGTGCGGCGGCTTCCGTGGCCTACGTCGCCGCGCGCGGTGATCTGCGGCTGCGGCTCGACGACCCGAACGAGATCGCCGCCCTCAACTCCCTGCTGCGCAAGGGCGTCGAGGCGCGCCGCGCCGCCGACGGCAGCGCGATCGTGCCGGGCTCGGCGCGGCGCCAGGCCGCGGAGGCCGCCCGTACGTACGACGTCGCCTTCCACGCCACGAAGCTCACCGGGACCGCCCCGCTGCACCGCACCCGCGTCGCCGCCGCCGTCACCTCGGGTGAGCTGTTCGCGCTGCGGGAGATGAACTTCGAGGTCACGCCGGTCTCGACGGACGTGCTGAACGCCGGGTTCGACTGGTCGTCGGTGGACGTGCTGTTCGTGTCGACGGGGCTCGATCACGGCGACCTGACCCCCGGCGCCCGTACCGCCCTCGACGCCTTCCTCGACCGGCATGGTCTGGTCGGTCGTGGTGCCACAGGTGCCGGGCTCAGCTCGGCGACCGACCTGCTGGCCGCGAAGCCGGTCGAGGGCAACGGGGACGCCAACGGTGTGGTGCGGGTCGTGAACTCTCGCAGCGATCTGATGTCCGGCGCCCCGGACCACGGCTTCGTGTACGCGCCCGTGTGGTTCACGGATCTCGGCCCGAAGGTCCGGGTGGAGCAGTCGTACGCGACCGGGAACCCGCTGGTCTCCGGGCACTGGCGGCCCTCGGCAGACGGCTCCGGCGGTCCCGCGGACGCGGCGGGGCAGGCCTCGGTGGTCAGCGGCCCGCGCGCGGTGCTCTTCGGCACCGAACCACTCTTCCGGGACCACCCGAAGGGGGAATTCGCGCAGGTGGGGCGGGCATTGTTCACCATGGCACTCGCAAGCGGCTCAGATTGAGGAGAGCGGATGACGCAAGGGATCCACGGCACCGTCGCGGACGGCTTCGAGGCGGTGCGCGAGGAGTTCGCCGCGTTCGTGGGGCGGGAACTCCCCGACTACGAGGGGCAGTTGTGCGCCTACGTGCACGGCCGCAAGGTCGTCGACCTGTGGACCGGTGACGGCTGCGAGGCCGACTCCCTCTACGGCGTGTTCTCCTCCACCAAGGGCGCCGCTCACCTCGTGGTCGCGCTCCTCGTGCAGGAGGGCACGCTGGAGCTGGACCGCAAAGTGACGTACTACTGGCCGGAGTTCGGGGTCGAGGGCAAGGGCGCCCTGACGCTGCGCGACCTTCTCGCGCACCGTGCGGGGCTGGTCGGCGTCGACGCCGGGTTCACCGGGGACGAGCTGGCCGACGACCAGGCCGTCGCCGAGCGGCTCGCGGACCAGCGGCCGTTCTGGCGCCCCGGCACGGCCTACGGCTACCACGCGTTCACCATCGGCGCGCTCACCGGCGAGGTCGTACGACGGGCTACCGGGCGCAGGCTCCAGGAGGTGTACGAGGAGCGGGTGCGGGCGCCGTACGGCCTCGACTTCCACCTCGGCCTCCCCGAGGAACTGGAGCCCCGCTTCCGCCCGGTGCAGCCGATGGCCCCGACACCGGAGCAGCAGGCCGTGCTGGACTCGGAGCCGACGGGTCCGCACACCCTGGCGTCGATCGCGTTCAACATCCATGTGCCGAATCCGGGCGAGCTGGCGGACTACCCCAACTCCCGCGCGGTGCGCGCGAAGGGGCCCGCGTCGGCGGGCGGGGTCGCGGCGGCGCGCGGGCTGGCCGGAATGTACGCGGCGACCATCAGTGAAGTGGACGGCCGCCCGCCGCTCCTGAAACCGGACACCATCGCCGAGGTCGGCCAGATCCACTCGACCGGCTACGACCTGGTGGCCCGCACGCACAAGTCCTTCGGCCTCGGCTTCCAGGCGGTCTCCGACTACGTGTACCCGTTCCTGGGCGCCGGCGCCTTCGGCCACAGCGGAGCAGGCGGCTCCCAGGCCTTCGCGGACCCCCGCAGCGGCCTGGCCTACGGCTACACCCGCCGCCGCTGCTCCTTCCCCGGCGGGGCGGCCCCGGAGAACGAACGGCTGGTGAGGGCGGCGCATCGGGCGGCGCTGGCCAGCTGAGAGCTGAGAGCTGAGAGCTGAGAGCTGAGAGAGCGTGCAGCACAGAGGCCGCACCCCACGTCCAGGGGTGCGGCCTCCGTCCTACACAACGAGCGGTGTCAGACCAGCGTCACGCTGATGTTGCCGCGCGTCGCCTTCGAGTACGGGCAGACCTGGTGGGCCTTCTCAAGCAGGTCCCGTGCGGTCTCGGTGTCGACGTTCGGGATGGTCGCCGAGATCTCCACGATGATCCCGAAACCGTCGTCGTTCTTGCCGATGCCGACCTTCGCGGTCACCGTCGAGCCGGAGATGTCGGCCTGCTCCTGGCGGGCGACCACGCCCAGGGCGCCCTGGAAGCAGGCGCTGTAGCCGGCCGCGAACAGCTGCTCCGGGTTGGTGCCGGCGCCGCTGCCGCCCATCTCCTTGGGCGGGTTGACGACGACGTCGAGCTTGCCGTCGTCGGTGGCCACCCGGCCGTCGCGGCCGTTGTCGGCGGTGGCTACGGCCGTGTAGAGGACGTCGGTCTGCTGGATGGACATGCGGTGTCTTCTCCTCCTCGGTCCGCCGCGACTCGCGCCCACGATCGACGACGGTTTCGGAAAGAAGTTACCGCATACCGGAAAGCCGTAGAAGACCGGGAGAAGACCGGTCGAGGACGTCAGAGCTTGACGATCATCTTTCCGGTGTTGTCGCCGCGCAGAACCCCGAGGAACGCCTCCAGGTTGTTCTCGATGCCCTCCACGACCGTCTCGCGGTACTTGAGCTGCCCCGAGGCGACCCAGGGGCCGACCTCCTGGACGAACTGGGGCTGGAGGTCGTAGTGGTCGCCGACGAGGAGGCCCTCGATGCGGCCGCGGGTCGCGATGAGGCGGGCGAGGTTCTTCGGGCCGGGGGCGGGCTCGGTGTTGTTGTAGACCGAGATCATGCCGCAGATGGCGATCCGGCCATGGAGGTTGAGCTGCCCGATGGCGGCCTCCAGGTGGTCGCCGCCGACGTTGTCGAAGTAGACGTCGATGCCGTCGGGGGCGGCCTCGCGCAGCTGCTCGTTCACCGAGCCGTTCTTGTAGTTGAACGCGGCGTCGAAGCCGTACTCCTCCACCAGGAGCTTGACCTTCTCGTCGGACCCGGCGGAGCCGATGACCCGGGAGGCGCCCTTGAGCTTGGCGATCTGGCCCACCTGGCTGCCGACGGCACCCGCGGCGCCGGACACGAAGACCGAGTCGCCCTCCTTGAAGGAGGCGGTGCGCAGGAGGCCGGCATAGGCGGTGAGGCCGGTCATACCGAGGACGCCGAGGTACGTGGAGAGCGGCGCCGCCTCCGGGTCGACCTTGACGGCGGTCTTCGCGTCCACCGCGGCGAACTCGCGCCAGCCGAAGAAGTGCAGGACGTGGTCGCCGACCGCGATGCCCTCGGCATTGGAGGCCACGACCTCACCCACCGCGCCGCCCTGCATGACCTTGCCGAGCTCGAAGGGGGCGACGTAGGACTTGGCCGCCGACATGCGTCCGCGCATGTACGGGTCGACGGAGAGGTACTTGTTCCGTACGAGCACCTGGCCCTCGCCGGGCGTCGGCATCTCGGCCTCGACCAGGGCGAAGTCCTCGTCCTTGGGCCAGCCGACGGGGCGGGAGAGGAGGTGCCATTCGCGGTTGCTCATGGGGGGTGCGCCTTTCCGGTTCATGCTTCGCGGGTTCACGCTTCGCAGCGTGTTTTTACTTCAGTACCTGAAACAACCATGCTCCTGAATATTTCATGATGTCAAGTAACGGGGTTACCCTGAGAGCATGGCCACTCCAGAGAAGACCCACCGCCCCGATGAGCTGACCCTTGAGGTCGTCGACCTCATCGGCTCGGTCGTGGCCCGCTACCACGAGGAGTACGACGAGGCCGCCGCCGAACACGCCCTCACCGGCGCGCAGGCCCGGCTGCTGAGCCTGCTGTCGCTGGAGCCGCTGCCGATGCGGAAGCTGGCGCAGCAGCTGCGGTGCGAGCCGTCGAACGTGACCGGCATCGTGGACCGGCTGGAGTCCCGGGGCCTGGTGGAGCGCCGCCCGGACCCGGCGGACCGGCGGGTGAAGCTGGCGGCGGCCACCGAGGAGGGCCGGCAGGTGGCCCGCAGCCTGCGGAACTCCCTGCGGTTCGCCCGGGAGCCCCTCGCGGAGCTGTCCGAGGAGGAACGGCAGGCGCTGCGGGATCTGCTGCGGCGGATGCTGGGCGTGGACAAGGGTCCTGTCTGACGGCTGAAGCGTCACTTGCGGGCTCCCTGGTCCGAGGCGAGGATCGGAGCGTGGGTGTGCTGCGCTTTCCCGGGGGCTAAGCCCCGGACCCCCATACTCGGGCATCCATAAGGTCTGTGATGGGTGTGATGTCGTACTCCGTCGGAGAGGGCCATGGCGATCCCAGCGTGACGGCGTTGGCCCCGAATGGCGATCCGGTGCTCGCCGCACGGCTCACCGTGCCGACGGTCCCCGCGACGTTCGTGCGCCGGGAGCGGCTCGTCGAGCAGCTCACGGAGGGTGCGCGCAGTCCCCTGACGCTGGTCAACGGCCCCGCCGGGGCGGGCAAGACGCTGCTGGTCGCCGACTGGATCGCGGCCTGCGCGCCGGGGGACGTCGCCTGGCTGACGGTGGAGCCGGAGGACAGCGCGCCCGGTGTCTTCTGGGCCTACGTGCTGCATGCCTTCCGGCACCACGGCGTCGACCTTCCCGAGTCCATCGGCAGCCCGGCCCACCCCGGCGAGGTGGACCACTCGCTGCTGGCCCGGCTCGCGGCCTGGCTGAACGGGCGGGACTCCCGGGTGGTCCTCGTGCTGGACGAGTTCGATCGGGTGGCCGGCTGTGCCGAGGTGGCCGACGGGCTCCAGTTCGTGCTGCGTCACGCCGGCGAGGGACTGCGCCTGGTGATCATCAGCCGTACCGAGCCGCTGCTTCCGCTGCACCGCTATCGGGCCGCCGGAGAACTGGTCGACATCCGCGCCGACGACCTGGCCTTCCGCGCCGAGGAGACGGCGGCCCTGGTCGACCGGCACGCGCTGCCGCTCTCGGCCGAGGCCGCGCGGGTGCTGACCGACCGCACCGGGGGCTGGGCGGCGGGGCTGCGGCTGTGCACCCTGGCGGCGCAGCGGGCCGGTGATCCGGAGAGCTTCCTGAAGGAGTTCGAGCCCGGGCACAGCACGGTGGCCGACTTCCTGCTGGGCGAGGTGCTGCGCGCCCACCCCGCCGAGACCCAGGACCTGCTGCTGCGCACCAGCATCCTGGAGGAGACGCACCCCGATCTGGCCAACGCCCTCACCGGGCGGGACGACGCGGAGCCGATCCTGGAGGAGTTGCAGCGGGCGAACGCGTTCGTGGAGCCCATCGGGCACTCGTGGTACCGGCTGCACCCGCTCTTCGCCGAGATCCTGCGGGTGCACCTGGGCGTCCGCCACCCCGGCCTGGAACCCGAGCTGCACCGTACGGCCGCCAAGTGGCTGATCCGGGCGGGCCTGCTCGACGAGGCCCTGCCGCACGCGGCGGACGCGGGCGACTGGGAGCTGGCCGCCGCCGAGTTCATCGACCATCTGGCGATCGGCCGGCTGCTGACGGGGCTGGCCGCCGAGCGGCTGGACGGCCTCTTCGCCAGGATGGCGCCGGAAGCGTCCGGGCCCGCCCCCGACCTGGTGCGCGCGGCACGGGAACTGGCCCGCCACGACGTGGGCCGGGGTGTGATCTATCTGCGGCGTGCGGAGGAACACCTGCCGGGCGGCGACGCGGCGGCGGTGCGGCTGAGCTGTGCGGTGCTGCGGGTGCTGGCCGCCCGGGTGGCGGGCTCGGCGGACATGGCGGAGACGGCGGCGCGGGCCGCGGTGGAGGCGGAGCGCTCCCTGCCCGCTGACCGGCTGGAGCGGTGTCCGGAGCTGACGGCCCTCATGCTCACCGACCTCGGCTCGGCCCAGTTGTGGGCGGGCCGCTTCGACGCCGCCCGCTCCACGCTGTCCGCCGCCGTCCGGGCCGCCCAGGGCCCCTCGACGGCCTTCCCCCGGCATGAGGCGCTCAGCCGGCTGGCACTGATCGACTTCCTGCACGGCCGTCCCGGCCGGGCCGAGTCGCACGCCCGGGACGCGATCGCGGAGGCGGAGCACTCGGGGCTGTCGGCGTCCGACCGGACCGGGATGGCCCAGCTGGTGCTGGCCGCCGTGGCGATCGACCGCGACGACCTGGGGGATGCGCGCGGCCATCTCGACCTGGCGGCCGGCACCTCCGCCGCCTCGCGCGATCCCATCCTGGCCGTGGAGCTGGCGATCCTGCGCTCCCGGCTGCTCTGCGCGCGCGGGGACTCGCGGTCGGCGCTCCTCGCCCTGGACGACATGGCGGAGCAGACCCTGGGCTCCGCCGAGCCCTCCCCCTGGGTGAGCGACCGCATCGCCATGGCCACGGCCACGGCGCAGTTGGCCGACGGCGATCCGCGGGCCGCGGTGCAGGTCTTCGAGGAACAGCCGGCGCACGGCCCGGAGAGCATGGTGGCCGAGGCCCGGGCGCGGGTGGCCGCGGGCGAGGGCGAGCGGGCGCTGCGGATCCTCGACGCACTCCCCGACCACCACAACCGGGGACCGGTCATCGACGTGTGGGCCCTGCTCACCCGCGCGCAGGCCGTCGACGCGCTGGGCGACTCCGGCGCCGCCCAGAGCCTGCTCCTGAAGGCCCTGGCCGCCGCCCGCCCGCATCACCTGCGGCGGCCGTTCCTGGAGGCCGGGCCGTGGGTCGGACGGCTGCTGCTCCAGCGGCCCGCGCTCGCCCGGGAGCACGCCTGGCTGACCGACACCCTCGCGCGGCGGCCTGTCGACGGGCGGCGGCGGGAGCATCGGGAGGACCTCGCGAGCCCGCCCCCGGAGCCGCTCAGCGCGCGGGAGCTGGACGTCCTGGAGCGGTTGGCCCAGCTCATGTCGACCGAGGAGATCGCCGCCGATCTGCATCTGTCGGTCAACACGGTGAAGACCCACCTCAAGAGCATCTACCGCAAGCTCGCCGCCACCCGGCGCGGCGAGGCGGTCCGCCGGGCCCGCGAACTAGGGCTGCTCTGACGCGAGCCGGGCTGCTCCGAGCCCGTCCACACGGACCCGGGCCTGTCACCTCGCCCGGGTGATGCCACCGATCCCCCCGGCCCCCCAGCATGGGGACATGCTCTACGAGATCCGCGTCGACGGGCAGATGTCGAACGAGCTGACCACGGCGTTCCCCGAGTTGGACAGCTTCGTCGTCCCTCATCAGACCGTGCTGTACGGCCAGGTCAACGACGAGGCGCATCTGTACGGCCTGTTGATTCGGTTCCAGTCGCTGGGCCTGCACATCGTGGAGTTCCGCCGGCTCCCGGAGTGAGCCGGCGGTCGCAGGCGTCGTACGACTCACCCCGCGAGCACCTTCGCCTTGGCCCGCTCGTACTCGGCGTCGGTGATGTCTCCGTGGTCGTGCAGCCCGGCGAGCTTCGTCAGCTCGTCCACGTGGGTCGGCCCGGTCGCCGGCGCCCCGGCCGCCGCTTCCTGGACGTAGGAGCGGAACTGCTCCTCCTGCCGCTGCATCTGGCGTACGTCGCGTTCGCCCATGCCGCGGCCCCGGGCGATGAGGTAGACGAAGATGCCGAGGAACGGCAGCACACAGACGAAGACCGTCCAGCCCGCCTTGGCCCATCCGCTCAGCTCGTGGTCCCGGAAGATGTCGCCGAAGACTCGGAACAGCATCACGAACCACAGGACCCACAGGAAGAACCAGAGCATGGTCAGGAACGCGTTGAGCAGCGGATAGTCGTCCACTGTTGCCTCCACATGCCGGCCGCCGTGGCGCCACGACGGTACTCGTAGCCTGATGTGTCCACGCTGCGCCTGCCGGGCGCGGAGGGCATCACCCGGAGCGGGTGGGGTGGCGCCGTCCGGGGCGCGGACCTCCCGGCCGGGCCGGCCGTAAGCCCGCTGGCGAGGGGCTCACCTGTCGGGGGTGAAGCCCTCTCGCGGGCGCTCCCGAACGATGCAGGTGACCCGTTTCAGGGGCGCTTCGGCGTACCCGGTGGAGGGAGGCGCGCCGTGGACCGTTATCCGCCCATCGCCGAGCACGGAATGGTCGGCGACCTGCAGACCGCGGCGCTGATCTCGTCCGCCGGAACGGTCGACTGGTGGTGTACGCCGCGCTTCGACGCGCCCAGTGTCTTCGCCTCGCTGCTGGACAGCGAGCGCGGCGGCCACTGCCGGCTCGCCGTGGATCTCCCGGCGAGCGAGGGGCTGACGGTCCGCCAGCTGTACCTGTCGGACACGGCGATCCTGACGGGCTCCTGCTGATCGGGCTCGGCCTGGGCGTGATGCTCACCCCGTCGGTCAACGTCGTCCAGTCGAGCTTCCCCGAGGAGCAGCAGGGCGAGATCTCCGGCCTGTCCCGCAGCGTGTCCAACCTCGGCTCGTCCTTCGGTACGGCGATCGCGGGCACGATCCTCGTCTCCGGACTCACCCGCGGCGCCTACGCCGTCGCGCTGATCACCCTGGGCGTCGTCGGCGTCGCCGGCCTCGTCGCCGCGGAACTGCTGCCGCGGGCACCGGACGCGAGGGGCGCGCCCTCGGCACCGGCCGAGGACGCGCCCTGACGGCGGGCCGGGTCAGCCGGCCAGCACCTTGGACTTGGCCCGCTCGTACTCGCCGTCGGTGATGGCGCCCTTGTCGTGCAGCGTGGCCAGCTTGCCCAGCTCGTCCGCCTTGGCGCCCGGCGGCTTCGAGGCCGGTGCGGCGGTCTCCTGGACATAGGCGCGGAACGCCCGCTCGCGGTCCCGGGCGTGGCGCAGCTCGCGCTCGCCCATGCCGCGCCCACGGGCGACCAGGTAGACGAAGACACCGAGGAACGGCAGCGCGCACACCATCAGAGTCCAGCCCGCCTTCCCCCAGCCGCTGAGCGCGTCGTCACGGAAGACGTCCACGACCACGCGGACCAGCAGCATGAACCACATGACCCACAGGAAGAACCAGAGCATGGTGAGGAAGACGTCGAGCAGCGGGTAATCCATGGTCGCCTCCGCCGGCTGGTGGGATCCCGAGGCCTTCACCGTGCGCCGGGCCGTTCCGTCGGGCATCACCCCTCACGGGTGGCACCAGACGTCTCGGCCCGGCCGCGCCCTAGCCGAGTGGATCCCGCTTCACCACGCACAGTGCCCAGATGATGAACGCGTACAGCGCGATCAGCGTGAGCGACCAGACCGGGTAGTACGGGATGGACAGGAAGTTGGCGATGATCAGCAGGGCCGCGATGCCGACGCCGACGACCCTCGCCCATGGCTTCGCCGCGAACAGACCGAAGCTGACGACCACGGCGACGGCCCCGAACAGTAGGTGGATCCAGCCCCAGCTGGTCAGGTCGAACTTGAAGACGTAGTTGGGGGTGGAGACGTACACGTCGTCCTCGGCGATCGCCATGATTCCCCGGAAGACGTCGAGGATCCCGGAGATGAACAGCATCACTCCGGCGAACAGCGTCAGGCCGCTTGCGGCGGCCTCCGTCCCCGTTCGCTGCTGGGGACGAGCGCTGGTGGCCATGGCCGGCCTCCTTTCCTCACCGGGCTGCGGCGCGCAGCCGTACACCAACGAGCCTGATCCACGACGGCCGCGCCCGTCGTCACCCTCGAAGGGTGAGGACGCGCCGGGTGCCGCCCTGCTGCCATGAAGCACAGGGGCTTGGGCACCAGGGCCCGAGGAGGTCGACGCGATGAGCGGTGGTGCCTGGGCGGGGCTGGCGGTGGCTGGTGTCACCGCCGCCTACGCCCTCGGATCGCGTCGGCTGTCGGGCACGCCGGCCACGTCGGCGATCGTGTTCACGGGGAGCGGCCTGCTCATCGGTCCCGCCGTCCTCGGCGTCGTGGACATCGAGCACTTCGCCGCCCCGGTCACGGCTCTGATGGAGGCCGCCCTGACCCTGGTCCTGTTCACCGATGCCATGGCCGTCCGGCGTACCGACCTGGTCGCGGGCGGTTTCCTGGCCGGCCGGCTGCTCGGCATCGGCCTCCCGCTCTGCATCGCCGCGGGCTGGCTGCTGGCGTGGCCGCTGCTGCCCGGGCTGACCGTGTGGGAGCTGGCCCTGGTGGGTGCGATCCTCGCGCCGACCGACGCCGCCGTGGGCAAGACGGCCGTGTCCGAGCCGTCCGTACCGCCGCTCGTCCGCCACGGTCTCAACGTGGAGAGCGGTCTGAACGACGGCCTGATCCTGCCGTTCTTCATCGTCTTCGCCGCCGGCGTCCCCGGCACGTCCTACGCGCAGGAAGGCATCGCGGGTGCCTTCTGGCGCTCCCTGCTTCTCAGCACCGCCCTGGGCCTGCTGGCCGGCGACCTCGGCGGGCGGCTGCTGCGGGCGGCTCGGACGCGCGGCTGGGTCGCCCGGGACTGGGGGCAGGTGTACGTGCTCGGGGTCGCCGTATCGGCGTACGAACTGGCCGTCGTCACCGACGGCAGCGGCTTCATCGCGGCCTGGGTCGCCGGGTTCGCCTTCGGGCACGCCGTGCGGCACCACCAGCCCGTCGGCAGGCCGCAGGGCCCGGACCGCACGCCCGAGTTCGCCGAGAACCTCGGCTCGCTGCTGGCGTCGATCAGCCTGATGGTCTTCGGGGCGGTGCTGCTCGGCCCGGCGCTGCGGCACCTGACCTGGGAGATCGTCCTGTACGCCGGGCTCAGCCTGACGGTCGTGCGGATGCTCCCGGTGGCCATTGCCCTGGCGGGGAGCGGCCTACGGTGGCCGACGGTGGCGTACATCGGCTGGTTCGGGCCGCGGGGTCTCGCCTCCATCGTCCTGGCGCTGCTCGTGGCCGAGGAACACGTGCCGGGAACCGAGACGCTGGGCCGGGTGGTCGCCGTCACCGTCGCCCTCAGCATCCTGCTGGAGGGTCTCTCGGCCGTGGCGTTCGCCCAGCGCTACGGCCGCTGGTACGCGCGTGCCTCGGCCGCCGCCGGTGGGCGCGGGCTGCGGGAGGGGGCGTCCGTGCCGGAAGGGCCCCGGGTCACGCCGTCAGGTCGGTCCGCGCGGTGACACGTCCCCCGGCCACCGCGTCGGTGAGTGCCTGGTGGTCGCGTTCGTTCTGGTCGGCGTAGGCCTGGGCGAACTCCACCAGGGCCCGGTCGAAGCTGTCGCCGCGGCCGAGGTAGGAGGCGATGGCGATCGGGTCGCCCGAGCGGGCGTGGGCCCGGGCCAGTGAGGCGCCGCACAGCCGGGCGAACAACCCCATTGCGCCAGCGTCCATGGTCTCGGGGCGGGCGATGCCCTTCCAGTCCCGCAACTGCCGTACGTAGAAGTCGCGTTCGCGGCCGTCGATGCCCGTGGCGTGCTTCCAGCCGAGGAAGATGTCGCTGGCGGCCTGCATGAGCCGTTGCCCGGTCACCACCCGCTCGCCCTGGTTCTCGAACTCGCTGGCGCCGCAATAGGGGGCGAGGACCGAGTCGCCTGCCTCCTTGGCCTGCAGCAGGAGCGGGTCCTCGCTGTCGCGGCCGATCAGCAGCACGATCCAGCAACGGGTGCCGACGCTGCCGACCCCGACGACCTTGCGCGCCATGTCGGCCACGTGGAAGCGGTTCAGCAGGTGCCGCCGCTCCGACGTCAGGGTGTCGGAGTAGCCGGAGATCAGTTCCCGCAGGGTCTGTGCCAGTTCCTCGCCCTCCGTGCCGGGCAACAGTTCGGTGAGGGGGGTGATCAAGGGGGGATCCGAGATGATCCGGTGGACGCCGTCCACCACCCGGGTCAGCTTTGCGGCCGCCTGGAGGCTGGTGCGGGTGCGGGCCTTCGCCGCAGCCCGGGAGACCCGCTCCCGGTCCTCCTTGCCCGGCCGCTCGGGCAGCAGCCCCTCGAGCTGGTCCAGGTCGTCCCGCGCGTACCAGACGTCGAGGGTGCGCAGCCCGGCGAACTCGTGCATGCGCTCGCGGTAGCCCTGCACTCCGGCGAGAACGACGGCGTCGCACCGCTTCGTCGGGAACCCGTTGGCCCGGCCGGCGATCACCAGGCTCGCGGCGAGCCGCTTGACGTCCCACTCGAAGGGGCCCGGCAGGGTCTCGTCGAAGTCGTTGATATCGAAGACGAGATGGCGCTCCGGGGAGGCGAGGAGCCGGAAGTTCAGCAGGTGCGCGTCGCCGCACAGCTGGGCGTACAGCCCGGTGTGCATTCCGGCGCCGAGGTCGGACGCCATGATCGCCGCGGCTCCCCGGTAGAAGCGGAACGGCGATTCGAGCATCCGGCCGTAGCGGACGGGGACCAGCTCGGGGACGCGGTTGGCGGACTGCCGGTCGATGATGTCGACGGGGTCCGGCCGTTTCTCGTCGGGTTCGTAGCCGGCGTGGGCGGAACGCGGCATGCGCGCGCGTGCCTCCTTGCCGAGTGCCGCGCGCTCGGCCGGGGAGAGCGGGCCGCCGCTCGTCGCGGAGAACGAACCGTCCTGCGTCGGGAAACTCGGACCGTCGTGCATCGTGGCCATGCCCGGACCTCCTTGCCCTGCAGTGTCAGAGCCTGTGAACAAACCCCCGTCGTCCGCCCGAAGGGCGGGCGCTGCGGCGTCATGGTCCCCCGCGCGAGGTCGTTCGAGCGTGAGGGAGCGTGCGATCGCCAGGCGCCGGAGCGCAGGCGGGGGGTTGTTCACAGGCTCTCAAGCCGGGCGCCCGGACCGGATCACCCGTGACAGGTGATGTGGGGCCGGGGTCCGGGCGGTGGGATGCCCCCGTGGGCGGTACGCGGATGCCCGCACGGACGTCCGGCACGGCCGATCGTCCCGATGCGGCGGCACAGCGGTGGGTGGCGCGCCTGGCACTCCTGGTCGCGGCGGGCGCGATCGCCCTGCTGCTGGCGGCCGCCGGGGTCAGGAGCCTCGGGCTGCTGGCCGTCGGCCTGGCCGGGCTCGTCGCCACCGCGGCCGCGCTGTGGTGGGCCCTCTCCCGACGCGGCCTGGCCCGTGCGCTGGCCGCGGCACTCGCCGTGCTGCTGCCGCTCGCGGTGCTGCTGAACTATGCGGCGGTGGGCCTGCTGTGGGCCGCGCTGTCCGCCCTCGCGCTGTGGCTCGCGGCGATGCTGATCGGGCGGGCCGCCCTCGCCGCGGACGCCGGGCGGGCCGGCCCCCGGGAGCACCCGAGCCCGCCGCCCGCCGCACCGTTCCTGATCATGAACCCGCGCTCAGGGGGCGGAAAGGTCGGCAGGTACGACCTCGTGGCCAAGGCCCGCGCTCTGGGCGCCGAGGTCGCCGTACTCGATCCGGCTCACCCTCAGGACGTCGCCGAGCTCGCGCGAGGGGCCGTGGCGCGCGGCGCGGATCTGCTGGGGGTCGCCGGGGGCGACGGCACGCAGGCGCTGGTGGCGGGTGTGGCGGCGCGGCACGGTCTGCCGTTCGTGGTGATCTCCGCCGGCACCCGCAACCACTTCGCCATGGACCTCGGCCTCGACCGGGCCGACCCGTCGACCTGCCTGGACGCCCTCACCGACGGGGTCGAACTCCGCATCGACCTGGGCCTCATCGGTGAGCGCGTCTTCGTCAACAACGCGTCCTTCGGTGTGTACGCGGCGGTCGTGCAGAGCCCCGCCTACCGCGACGACAAGGTGCACACCATCCTCCGGGAGCTCCCGGACCTGCTGCCCCATCAGGTCGGGCCACGCCTGACCGTCCGCGCGGGCGATGTGGTCATGGACGCTCCCCAAGGGGTCCTGATCAGCAACAACGCCTATCAGCTGGGCGACGCCGCCGGACTCGGCCGACGCCCGCGGCTGGACTCCGGGGTGCTCGGCGTCGCCGGCGTCAAGGTCGACAACGCGGCTCAGGCGGCCGGGCTGCTGCGGGGCCGGCAGGCGCGCGGGCTCACCTTGCTGACCGGGACCGAGGTGGTGGTCGACTCCGGCGCCCCCGACATCCCGGTCGGCGTCGACGGCGAGGCCCTCCTGCTGCCCACGCCGGTCACCTGCCGTATCTCGCCCGGCGCGCTGCGCGTGCGGGTGCCGCGTGAGCGGCCGGGAGTGCCCGGGGAGAAGCCGCGGATGGACTGGCGGAGCCTCGGCCGGCTGGCGTTCCCCCGCACCCGTCCCGCAAGCCGTCACGCACCTTAAGATTCGCGAAGGCGAACGGATCAGGCGAACGGATCAGGTGCACCACCAGAGGAACCGGTCACAGGTCTCCGACGGCGACGGGTCCGGGGTCGGGTCCGCCGTGGTCGGGTCCGCCGTCGGCTCCTGGGTCTCCGGATCGGACGTGGCCGTGGGCGCCGAGGTGGACGAACCGGAACCGCCGCCGCCCGCCGTCGCCGACTGGGAGTCCTTGTCGGGGGTCTTGTCCTCGTCCTTCTTGTCGCCCTTGTCCTTCGGCGACTTCGAAGCCGAGGGAGACTTGGACGGATCCGGTGACGGCGATTCCCCGTCCGTCCGCGTCGTCCCGTCCGTCGCGTCCGGAGACGCGGACACCTCCTCCGACGCCGCGCCCTCCGCGGACTCGTCCCCGGCAGCCGCCGGCTTCGGGCTGCTGCCCGGCGCGTCCAGGCCGAGCTCCGCGAGGCTCAGACCGCCCGCGGCCAGGACGAACCCCGCGGCGACCAGCAGGGCCCGGCGACGGCGGCGCCGATGGGCGGCGGCCTTGCGATCGCGACGGCTGACTCCACCCTCGGACTCGTCGTCGTCCCAGTCGTCGCCATCACGGTCGCCATCGCGGTCGCCATCGCGGTCGTCAGCACGCTCGTCGTCGCGCCCACGCGGGCCGTCGTCCTGGCCGTCGCGCGCGTCGTCGTGGCCGTCCTGGGCGCCCGCGTCGTCCCGGTACTCCACCTCGGGGGCGGCGTACTCGTCCCGGTACAGAGGACCGCCGTAGTCACCGCCGCCGTACTCGCCACCTGCGTAGGCACCGCCACCTCCGTACGCGGCACCCCCGTACTGCCCGTCGTACTGCCCGTCGTAGTGCCCGTCGTACTGCCCCGCGTAGGTCTGGGCGGGTATCTGCTGGGCCATGGGCGGCATCTGTGGATACGCGTCGCCCGCACCCGCGTGCACGCGTAGCTGTTCGACCGTGACGCCGCACCCGGGGCAGGCGAGGGCGCCATTCAGGTGCCGTCGGCACGGGTGGCAGTAGTCCATGACGCGGGAAGACTAAGGAACCGACGCACACCTTTCCTAGCGGCTGCTGTGAAAGTTGTGTGCGGAACTTGCCTTTCCAGTTTGGTCGGTGGGGGTCAAGCCCGACCATTCGGCGCGATCCTCCGCGCCCGGTCCGTACGGCAACGTCACGCGGCCCGTCGCACGTACGCCGTGCGACGGGCCACGTCGGACCAAGTGCCCAGGTCCGGCCTATGTTTGCTTGCGCGTCGTCATCGCCCGCTGGATCAGGATGAACGCGCACAGCAGCACACCCGTGGCGATCTTCGTCCACCAGGAGCTGAGCGTGCCCTCGAACTGGATGATGCTCTTGATCAGGCCCAGCACGAGGACGCCGAACAGGGTGCCCAGGACGTAACCGGAGCCGCCTGTCAGCAACGTGCCGCCGATGACGACCGCGGCGATCGCGTCGAGTTCCATGCCGACGGCGTGCAGCGGGTCACCGGACTGGATGTACAGCATGAACAGCAGGCCGGCCAGCGCTGAGCAGAAGCCGCTCACCGTGTACACGGCGATCTTCGTGCCGCCCAGCGGAAGCCCCATCAGCAGCGCCGACTGCTCGTTGCCACCGATGGCGTACACGCGGCGGCCGAAGCGCGTGTAGTGGAGTATGTAGAAGGCGGCGGCGAGGACGACCAGGGCGACGACGGCACCGATCGACAGCTCCCCCAGTCCGAGCGACACCCGGGTCTGGGCCATGCTGCTCACCGTGGAGTCGCCGATGGAGATGGACTCCTTGCTGATGACCAGGCAGAGGCCCCGGAAGAGGAAGAGGCCGGCGAGGGTCACGATGAACGGCTGGATCTCGAAGTTGTGGATCACATAGCCCATGAGGAAGCCGCCGAACGCGCCCACGCCCAGGGCGAGCGGGATGACCAGCATCAGCGGCAGTCCCTGACGCTCCACCAGCCACGCCGTGAACATGGTGGTGAAGCCGATCAGCGAGCCGACGGACAGGTCGATGCCGCCGGACATGATGACAAAGGTGGCGCCGACGGCGGCGACCAGCAGATAGCCGTTGTCGATGAACAGGTTGAGGAAGACCTGCGGTTCGCCGAAACCGTAGTTCTGGTAGCGGCTGAGACCGCCGATGTACATCGCGAGGAACAGGCCGGCCGTGACCAGGACGGGCAGCCGCCGGTCGCCGAGCAGGCGCGCGGCCGTGGACGCCCGTGCCGGCGTGGACGGCGTACGGCCTTCCGCTGCCGTACGGGTCTTGGTGGTCGCGCTCATCGCGACACCTCCATCTTCGGGGCGGCGTCGGCCGGGGTGGCGGGCTCCGCCGGGGCGGTGGTCCGGGCGCGTCCCTTCGCGCCGAAGACCTTGGCCCGGAACTTCGGGGACTGCAGCAGGCAGACGACGATGACGACGACGGCCTTGAAGACCAGGTTGGTCTGGGTGGGCACGCCGATGGTGTAGATCGTGGTGGTCAGGGTCTGGATGACGAGGGCGCCGATCACGGTGCCGCCGATGGAGAACCGGCCGCCGAGCAGCGAGGTGCCGCCGATGACGACCGCGAGGATCGCGTCCAGCTCTATCCACAGGCCGGCGTTGTTGCCGTCCGCGGCCGAGGTGTTGGAGCTGATCATCAGGCCGGCGATGCCCGCGCACAGGGCGCAGAACATGTACACCATGATCTTGATGCGCCGGGAGCGGATGCCGACCAGGCGGCTGGCCTCGGCGTTGCCGCCGACCGACTCGACGAGCAGGCCGAGCGCCGTGCGGCGGGTCAGGGCGATGGTGACGGCCACGACGGCGGCCACCACGAAGATGGAGAAGGGCAGGGTCAGCCAGTAGCCGCCGCCGATGAGCTTGTACGGCTCGCTGTTGATGGTGATGATCTGGCCGTCGGTGATCAGCTGGGCGACACCGCGTCCGGCGACCATGATGATGAGGGTCGCGATGATGGGCTGGATGCCCATGCGGGCCACCAGGAAGCCGTTCCACAGGCCGCAGACGACCGCGGCCACCAGGCCGATGCCCATGGCCAGGAACACCCCGGCCAGCGCGTTCTGGTCGGCCTGGTCGCTGATGTACGAACAGGTCAGGGCGCCGGTGATGGCGACCACGGCGCCGACGGAGAGGTCGATGCCGCCGGTGGCGATGACCAGGGTCATGCCGACCGCCACCAGGATCAGCGGCGAGCCGAACAGCACGATCGAGACGAGGCTGCCGTAGAGGTGGCCGTCCGCCATCCGGATCGCGAAGAAGTCGGGTGTGAAGGGGACGTTGACGAGCAGCAGGGCGATCAGGACCGCGACCGGCCAGAACAGGTGGTGGTGCGTCAGTGCTCGCCAGCGGGAGGGGGTGGTCTCTGCCGGGGTACTCACTGGTGCTCTCCGCTCGCGATGGTCTCCAGGATCTTGCTGGTGGTGATCTCCGGCCCGTTGGTCAGCTGTGCCACGAGCTTGCGGTCGCGCAGCACTCCGATGGTGTGGCTGAGCCGGAGCACCTCCTCCAGTTCGGCCGCGATGTACAGCACGGACATGCCGTCCTCGGACAGGGAGACCACGAGCTTCTGGATCTCGGCCTTGGCGCCGACGTCGATGCCGCGCGTGGGCTCGTCGAGGATCAGCAGCTTCGGCTGGGTGATCAGCCAGCGGGCGAGCAGCACCTTCTGCTGGTTGCCTCCGCTCAACTGGCCCACGCGGGCCTCGGGGTTGGCAGGGCGGATGTCGAGGGCCTTGATGTACTTGGCGACGAGTTCGTCGCGCTGGGAGGCCGGGATGGGCCGGGTCCAGCCGCGGGACGCCTGGAGGGCGAGGATGATGTTCTCGCGCACCGTGAGATCGGGGACGAGGCCCTCGGTCTTGCGGTTCTCCGAGCAGAACGCGACACCGGCGCCGATGGCGTCGTTGGGGGCGCTCATCGAGACCTGCTTGCCTGCGACGGTCACCTTGCCGCTGTCGGGCTGGTCGGCGCCGAACAGCAGCCGGGCCAGTTCGGTGCG
Source organism: Streptomyces sp. cf386 (assembly GCF_900103585.1). GTDB lineage: Bacteria > Actinomycetota > Actinomycetes > Streptomycetales > Streptomycetaceae > Streptomyces. The sequence continues at coordinate 61,836 of NZ_FNHV01000009.1, read as the reverse complement.
GCCCGAGCCGAGCAGTCCGGCGAGGCCGAGCACCTCGCCCTTCTTGATCTCCAGGTCGAAGGGGGCGATACCGCCGGTGCGGCCGAGGCCCTCGGCCTGGACGAGCGTCTCGCCGACGTCGGAGCGCAGCTGGTGCTCGTGCAGCTCCTCCAGCTGGTCCAGGGCCTTGCCGATCATCAGCTCGATCAGCCCGACCTGGTCGAGGTCGGCCACCATGTGCTCGCCGACCAGGGTGCCGTTGCGCAGCACGGTCATGCGGTCGCAGATCTCGTAGATCTGGTCGAGGAAGTGCGACACGAAGAGGATCGCGACGCCCTCGTCCCGCAGCCGCCGCATCAGGCGGAAGAGTTCGAGGACCTCGTCGCGGTCGAGGCTGGAGGTGGGCTCGTCCAGGACGAGCACCTTGGTGCCGGAGCCCTCGCCGTCGCTGTCGCCGTGGCCCACCGACCGTACGATCGCGACCAGTTGCTGCACGGCCAGCGGATACGAGGACAGTGGCGCCGTCACGTCGATGTCGAGGCCGAGCCGGTCGACCATCTTCGCGGCGTCCTTGCGCAGTTGCTTCCACTGGATGCGGCCCGCGCGGGTGGGTTCACGGCCGATGAAGATGTTCTCCGCCACCGAGAGGTTGGGGCAGAGGTTGACCTCCTGGTAGACCGTGCTGATGCCGGCGTGCTGCGCCTGCAGCGGGCTGCCGAACCGCACGGACTTGCCGTCGAGGGTGATGGTGCCGCCATCCAGGGAGTAGACCCCGGTCAGCACCTTGATGAGGGTGGACTTCCCGGCTCCGTTCTCGCCCATGAGGGCGTGGATCTCGCCGGGGAAGAGCCGGAAGTCGACGCCCGACAGAGCCCGTACCCCCGGAAACTCTTTGACAATGCCCGTCATCTCCAGGACGGGCCGCGGCTCTGCCATGGCAGCGCTCCTCTTGAAATGGGTTCAGGCCCGCAGGGAGCCTCCCGGGACCGGATGGTCGACGGTCGGCCGGAGGCTCCCTGCCGGTGGGTGCGGTCGGTCAGTACTTACGGGTGGGGAGCGCGTCCTTGGCCTGGTCCTGCATGAAGTCGCTCTCCTCGGTCTTGATCCAGCGCTCGACCTTGCCGCCGTCGTGGACCGTCTTCACGACCTCCATCAGCTGGGGGCCGAGCAGCGGGTTGCACTCGACGATGGCGTTGATCTTGCCTTCGGACATGGCGATGAAGCCGTCCTTCACGCCGTCGACCGTGACGATGAGGATGTCCTTGCCGGGCTTCTTGCCGGCCGCCTCGATGGCCTGGATGGCGCCGAGGCCCATGTCGTCGTTGTGCGCGAACAGCACGTCGATGTCCGGGTTGGACTGCAGGAAGGCCGCCATGACCTGCTTGCCGCCGGCGCGGGTGAAGTCACCGGTCTGGCTGACGACGATCTCCCAGTCGTCCTTGTGCTCCGCGTCCATGACCTCCTTGAAGCCCTTGGCGCGCTCGATCGCGGGGGCGGCACCGGTGGTGCCCTCCAGCTGGGCGATCTTCACCTTGCCCTTGTGGCCGGCCTTCTCCAGGACCTTCTCCAGGATCTTGGCGGCGCGGCGGCCCTCGTCGGTGAAGTCAGAGCCGACCAGGGCGACGAACAGGGACTCGTCGCTCTCCACGGACCGGTCGGTCAGGACGACCGGGATCTTCGCCGCCTGGGCCTCCTTGAGCACGGCGTCCCAGCCGGTGACGACCACCGGCGAGAAGGCGATGACATCCACCTTCTGCGCGATGAAGCTGCGTATCGCGGAGATCTGGTTCTCCTGCTTCTGCTGCGCGTCGGAGAACTGGAGCTTGTAGCCCGCCTCCTTGGCGGCCGACTTCACCGAGTCGGTGTTGGCGGTGCGCCAGCCGCTCTCGGAGCCGACCTGGGAGAAGCCGAGGGTGATCGTCTTGCTGCCGCCCGAGGAGGAGCCGGCGGAGGAGCCGTCCTCCTTGGCGCAGGCCGCCAGACCGGCCGTGGCCGCCACACCAACCGCCGCGGTGAGGAAGTTCCGTCTGTTGAGCATGTCTTCTCCTTTGAAGAGCCGGCCCGGGGATGGACCGCTGGTACTCGTTGGGTACTCGTGGGGACCGGCTGCACAGCGTCCAGCCTGCCGATCATTGTTCGAAATATCGGTCACGCTTGCCCGAAGGGCGAAAAGCGACCAGGTGGTGCGGCGTCAGCCGGGAGCGGCTCCCGGCTGAGGAAGGTACGGGAACGTGCTTGCGCGGACGACGAGTTGGGGTTCGATGGAGACCTGGGACGTCCCGGAGGGGGCACGGCCCTCGATCAGGTCCAGCAGCAGGGCGATGCTCCGCTTGCCCACCGTCGCGAAGTCCTGCCGGACGGTGGTGAGCGGCGGGGCGAAGAACTCCGACTCCGGAATGTCGTCGAAGCCGACCACCGCGACATCCTGGGGCGTACGCACGCCCGCCTCACGCAGCGCCCGCAACACGCCCAGTGCCATCTGGTCGTTGGCCACGAAGACTGCGGTCAGGCCACGTCCCACCCAGCCGGCCAGTTCCTGGCCGGCCCGGTAGCCCGACAGCGGGCTCCAGTCCCCCCGCAGCAGCATCGGTGGTTCCACGTCCACCTCTTCGAGGGTCGCCCGCCAGCCGTCGACCCGGTCCGCCGCCTCCTGCCAGTCCTCGGGCCCGGCGAGATGCCAGACCTTGCGGTGACCTGCGGCGAGCAGATGGCTGGTGGCCAGCCGTGCGCCCAGATTCTGGTCCACGTTGACACTGGGGACCCCGGCGCCCGAGCCGGTGCTCACAGCCACCACCGGGAACGGGTGGCGGAGTTTGGCGAGGGCCTCGACCGCCGACCGCTGCGGGGCGATGGCGATGACCCCCTCCACCCCGCCCTCACTGAGGCGGTCCATCGCCTCGGACAACGTCTCCACCGTCAGCCTGCGCAGACTGACCGTCGAGACCAGATAGCCCTCGGCACGCGCCGCCTCCTCCAGCGCGAACAACGTACTGGCCGGACCGTAGAGCGTGGCGTTGGAGGCGACCACACCCAGGGTCCGGGTGCGCCGGGTCGCCAGGGCCCGTGCGGAGAAGTTGCGGCGGTAGCCCATCTCCTCGATCGCGCGCAACACCTTGGCCCGTGTCTCGTCCCGCACATTGGGGTGGTCCCCCAGCACGCGGGACACGGTCTGGTGGGACACACCGGCCTGGCGTGCCACATCGGCCATGGTGGGCGGCCGAAGCTGCGAGCGGGTCACAGCCGCACCTCCTTGGCGGTCGTCTGCCGATAAGACCTGCGCCGACGGCCGATGGTTCGGCGCCGACGGCGTCATGCCGGTGTTCCGGAAGGGCCAACGGCACGGGGCGGGAAGGCGAGTTGAAGCACTGCTGACACGACGCTCATACCTCCTTGCATGCCGTCGGGGTCGACTGGTGAATGCGGACGTATTGTGAGCGCTAACAATTCGCGCCGGTCAAGAGGGCTGCGTCAGAGAAGTCGTCACGGTTGAATAACGCGACGGGCGGCACAGGTTGCGGGACCGAGGGCGTTTTACCTGGTCAGGAGCGATCCGAGTACCCGCCAGGGAGGCATGTACACGCCCTCGAAGAGCCCTGCGGCCCTCGCGGCACACCCCGTCGCATCCGCCTCGCCGCCGCCTGCACCGCCGCATCGAAACCGTTGTTTGTAGACCCATTGACACTCGCATGTGGTCGTCCCTACTGTCGCGACCAGCATTTCGAACGAGTGCCGATATTTCGAACAGACCGAAGAGGACAGGGAGTACCGTGCGCATCACGGGAATCAGCACACACGTGGTCGGAACGCCGTGGCGGAACCTGACCTACGTCCAGGTGCACACCGACGAGGGACTCACCGGCGTCGGCGAGACCCGCATGCTGGGCCACACCGACGCACTGCTCGGCTATCTGCACGAGGCGAAGACCAATCACATTCTCGGCTCCGACCCGTTCGCTGTCGAGGATCTCGTCAAGCGGATGAAGTACGGCGACTACGGCCGGGCCGGCGAGATCGTGATGTCCGGAATCGCCGTGATCGAGATGGCCTGCTGGGACATCAAGGGCAAGGCCCTCGGGGTGCCCGTCTGGCAGCTCCTCGGCGGCAAGGTCACCGACAAGGTCAAGGCGTACGCCAACGGCTGGTACACCACCGAACGGACACCCGAGGCGTACCACAAGGCGGCCCAGGGGGTCATGGAGCGCGGTTACCGGGCGCTCAAGATCGACCCGTTCGGGACGGGCCACTTCGAGCTCGACCACGAGCAGAGCCTCTACGCGGTCTCCCTGATCGAGGCCGTGCGCGACGCCATCGGCCCGGACGCCGAGCTGATGCTGGAGATGCACGGCCGCTTCTCCCCCGCCACCGCCGTCCGCCTGGCCAAGGAGCTGGCACCGTTCAAGCCCGCATGGCTGGAGGAGCCGGTGCCGCCGGAGAACCTGAAGGCGCTGGAGAAGGTTGCCGCCAAGGTCGACATGCCGGTCGCCACGGGTGAGCGCATCCACGATCGCATCGAGTTCCGGGAGCTCTTCGAGAGCCAGGCCGTGGACATCATCCAGCCGGACGTCGGCCACATCGGCGGTATCTGGGAGACCCGTAAGCTGGCCGCCACCGCCGAGACGCACTACGTGCTGGTCGCGCCCCACAACGTGGGCGGGCCCGTGCTGACCGCCGCCTCCCTGCAGGTCGGCTTCACCGCCCCCAACTTCAAGATCCTTGAGCACTTCAACGACTTCGCGGACGCGGAGATCAAGAAGGTCATCAAGGGCGCCCCCCAGGTGAACCCCGAGGACGGCTGCTTCCACCTCTCCCACGAGCCCGGTCTCGGTGTGGAGCTGGACGTCGACGCCGCCGCGGAGTTCCCGCAGCAGCAGGCCCGGTTCGACCTGTGGGCCGACGGCTGGGAGCAGCGCAAGCCGAAGGGCACCGAGCAGTGAGCACCGCCGTCGTCATCGAGGCGCCCGGCGAGCACCGGCTCACCGAGCACACGCCGCGTGAGCCGGAGGCCGGTGAGGCGCTGGTGCGCGTCCACGCCGTCGGCATCTGCGGCAGTGACCGCGAGGTGTACCAGGGCAACCGGCCGGAGGGGTACGTCCGTTACCCGCTGACGCCGGGCCATGAGTGGTCCGGGACCGTGCAGGCGGTCGGCGCCGGTGTGCCTCAGGCGCTCGTCGGCCGCAAGGTCGTCGGCGAGGGCTTCCGCAACTGCCAGGTCTGCGACCGCTGCCACGCCGGTGAGACCACGCTGTGCAGCGCGGGCTACGAGGAGACCGGGTTCACCCAGCCCGGCGCCATGGCCGCCACGCTCACGCTCCCGGCCCGGCTGCTGCACGCCCTGCCGGACGACGCCGACCTCACCGCCGCCGCCCTGCTGGAGCCGGCCGCCTGTATCGCCGCCGCCGCGATCAAGGCGAACGCGCTGCCGGGCGAGCGGGTGGCGGTGGTGGGCACCGGGACACTCGGGATGTTCGCCGTTCAGTTCTTGAAGGCGGGCTCGCCGGCCGAGCTGCTCGTCGTCGGCACCCGGGGCGACCGCGAGGCGCTGTCGCGGCAGTACGGCGCGACCGACTTCCGTACCAAGGACCAGCTGCTCCCCGACGACTTCGACGTCGTCATCGAGACGGCCGGGTCCGCGGACGCCGCGCGCACCTCCGCCTCGCTACTGAGGCGCGGTGGGCGACTGGTCCTCACCGGGATCCCGGCGTCGGGTGCGCAGGGTCTCGACCCGACCGATCTCGTCGTACGGCAGCTGGAGGTGCACACCGTCTTCGGGGCGCCGCCGGACGCCTGGGCGCACACGGTGCGCGTCTTCGGGGCCGGGCTGCTCGATCCGCTTCCGCTGGTCACGCACGAGCTTCCGCTAGCGGAGTTCCCGCAGGCGATCGAGCTCGTCGGGTCCGGTGATCCGAAGGTGGGCAAGGTCCTCCTTCGCCCCTGAGTGACCCCCTCAGCCGTACGCCGGCACGGGGGCAACCTGACGGTCCCCGTGCCGGCGTACACCCAAAGCCCCGCACAGCCTGAGCCGCGAACCTCGTCCGACATATCGAACACGAAGGACAGCTTGTGACCGACGCTTCCGCAGCCCGTCGACCCGGCGAGCAGGCGCTCGCCGCCCTCGGCCTGGGCGCGCCCGACCTCTCCCCCGCCGACGCCTCGCCCCACACCTTCCCGGGCGGCGGCAGATGGCGCACCGAGATCCCCTCGTGCGAGGGTCCCGAAGCGCTGGCCGTCATTCTGAAGGAAGCCTCGCGACTCGACGTGCCGATCCACCGGATCAGCCAGGGCAGCGGTGTGTGGATGCTGACCGACGCCGAGATCACCGAGATGGTCGACGCGACGAACGAACGTGACATCGAGCTCTGCCTGTTCACCGGCCCGCGCGGCACCTGGGACATCGGCGGCTCCACGCGCACCGACTCGCGGGGGGCCGGTCTGCGCGCACGCGGCCACGACGCCGTCGCCGGCTGCGTCGAGGACGCCGTACGGGCGACGGAGTTGGGCGTGAAGTGCCTGCTCGTCGCCGACGAGGGCGTGCTGTGGACGCTGCACCGGGCGCGGACCGCCGGGATCATCCCGGCCGACACGACCCTCAAGGTGAGCGCGCTGATCGGCCCGGTCAACCCGGCCGCGTACGCCGTGTACGAGAACCTCGGCGGCGACTCGATCAACGTGCCGAGCGATCTGACGCTCGATCACCTCACCGAGATACGGCGGGTCTCCGCCGCCCCCATGGACATGTACATCGAGGCCCCCGACGACCTCGGCGGCTATATCCGGATGTACGAGGTCGCCGAGCTGATCCGGCGCGGCGCACCGCTCTATCTGAAGTTCGGGCTCTCCAAGGCCCCCGGCATCTATCCCTACGGACATCACATGCGGGACCTGACGCTGGCCACCGCCCGGGAACGCGTACGGCGCGGCCGGCTGGCCCTGGACCTGCTCGCACGGCACGGAGCTGACGGCGACATGGCGCCCCTCGGTTCACGGCTGCCCGGAACGCTGAAGCGATTCGAAACTCCCGCATAACGTTCCGGACAAACCCCCTTCACAGAAGAAGACGCAGTCGAACACAATCCCACACACCCTTGCAGTTCTCCGTTCAGCACTCGAAGCGTCTTCGCACCGCCCGACCGAGCCCTGCTCACACACATCAAGGATGATGACCATGCGTACTCGCAGAGCCGCACTCGCCGCCATAGCCTCCGCCGCCTCGCTCGCCCTGACCCTGTCCGCCTGTGGCCAGAGCGGCGAGGGCGGCTCCAAGGACGACTCGGGCAGCGCCGAAGGCGCGACCATCGGCATCGCGATGCCGACCAAGTCCTCGGAGCGCTGGATCGCCGACGGCAAGAACGTCGTCGCGGATCTGGAGTCCAAGGGCTACAAGACCAAGCTGGTCTACGGCGAGGACGACCCGGACCAGCAGGTCGGTCAGATCGAGAACCTGATCACGCAGGGCGTGAAGGCGCTGATCGTCGCGGCCATCGACAACAAGTCGATGAACAACGTGCTCCAGCAGGCCGCCGACGCGAACATCCCGGTGATCTCCTACGACCGCCTCATCCTCGGCACCGAGAACGTCGACTACTACGCGTCGTTCGACAACGAGAAGGTCGGCGAGCTCCAGGGCAGCTACATCGTCGAGAAGCTCGGCCTGAAGGACGGCTCCAAGAAGGGCCCGTTCAACATCGAGCTGTTCGCCGGCTCCAACGACGACAACAACACGCGCTACTTCTTCCAGGGCGCGATGAACGTCCTGCAGCCCTACATCGACAAGAAGCAGCTCGTCGTCAAGTCCGGCCAGACCGCGCTGAACCAGGTCACCACCCTGCGCTGGGACGGCGGCACCGCCCAGAAGCGCATGGACGACATCCTGACCTCGAAGTACCGCTCGGGCCGGGTCGACGCGGTCCTCTCGCCGTACGACGGCATCTCCATCGGCATCCTCTCGGCGCTGAAGTCGGACGACTACGGCTCCAAGAGCAAGCCGCTGCCGATCGTCACCGGCCAGGACGCCGAGGTCGCCTCGGTGAAGTCGATCATCGCCGACGAGCAGTCGATGACCGTCTACAAGGACACCCGTGAGCTCGCCAAGGTGGCCTCGAACATGGTCGACGCGGTGCTCAACAAGAAGAAGCCCGAGGTCAACGACACCAAGACCTACGACAACGGCTCCAAGGTCGTCCCCGCCTACCTGCTCACGCCGGTCAGCGTCGACAAGACCAACTACAAGGAGACGGTGGTCGACTCCGGTTACATCAAGGAAAGCGACCTCAAGTAACCGCCGGCCCACTCTGATTGGAAGGCACGACCATGGCGGGACCCGTCCTGGAAATGCGCTCGATCGTCAAGACCTTTCCCGGCGTCAAGGCGCTGTCGGACGTCACACTGACCGTCCAGCAGGGCGAGGTCCACGCCATCTGCGGGGAGAACGGCGCCGGTAAGTCGACCCTGATGAAGGTCCTCTCCGGCGTCCACCCGCACGGCACCTACGAGGGGGACATCCTCTTCGAGGGCGATGTCTGCGAGTTCAAGGACATCCGGGCGAGCGAGCACCGCGGCATCGTCATCATCCACCAGGAACTGGCGCTGTCGCCCTACCTCTCCCTCGCGGAGAACATCTTCCTCGGCAACGAGCACGCCAAGGGCGGGTTCATCGACTGGCGGGAGACCCTGCGGCACGCCACCGAACTGCTGCGCCGGGTCGGCCTGTCCGACCACCCGGACACCCGCGTCGCCGACATCGGCGTGGGCAAGCAGCAGCTCGTGGAGATCGCGAAGGCGCTGTCGAAGAAGGTGAAGCTGCTCATCCTGGATGAGCCGACCGCGGCCCTGAACGACGAGGACAGCGACAAACTCCTGGATCTGATCCTGGAGTTGAAGAAGCAGGGCATCACCTCGATCATCATCTCCCACAAGCTCAACGAGATCCGCAAGGTCGCCGACTCGGTGACGATCCTCCGCGACGGCCAGACCATCGAGACCCTCGATGTGAAGGCCGCGGAGACCACCGAGGACCGGATCATCAGCGGCATGGTCGGCCGGGACCTGGAGCACCGCTTCCCGGACCGCACCCCGCACGAGGCGGAGAAGGGCGCGGCCCCCGCGCTGGAGATCCGCAACTGGACCGTGCACCACCCGATCGACCAGCAGCGCAAGGTGGTCGACGATGTGTCGCTGTCCGTGCGGCGCGGGGAGATCGTCGGCATCGCGGGCCTGATGGGCGCCGGCCGCACGGAACTCGCGATGAACGTCTTCGGGCGCACCTACGGCCGGTACGCGGGCGGCACGGTCCTCAAGGACGGCACGGAGATCCGTACGAAGTCCGTCCCCGAGGCGGTCAAGCACGGCATCGCGTACGTCACCGAGGACCGCAAGCACTACGGCCTCAACCTCATCGACACCATCAACCGCAACATCTCGCTCAGTGCGCTGGGCAAGGTCGCCAAGCGGGGCGTGGTCGACGAGCACGGGGAGCGGCAGGTCGCCGAGGGCTTCCGCAAGTCCATGAACATCAAGGCACCGACCGTCTTCGAGCCGGTGGGCAAGCTGTCCGGCGGCAACCAGCAGAAGGTCGTCCTCAGCAAGTGGATCTTCGCGGGCCCGGACGTGCTGATCCTGGACGAACCCACGCGCGGTATCGACGTCGGCGCCAAGTACGAGATCTACACGGTCATCGACCAGCTGGCCGCCCAGGGCAAGGCGGTCGTCTTCATCTCCTCCGAGCTGCCCGAGCTGCTCGGCATGTGTGACCGCATCTACACGATGGCCGCGGGGCGGCTGACCGGTGAGTTCTCGCGGGCCGAGGCCTCGCAGGAATCGCTGATGCGTCAGATGACAAAGGACAAAGAGGTATCCCGATGAGCACGGATGTGACCGCCAAGACCCCGGCCCCCGCGCCGCCGGGGAAGAGCGGAGGGGCCGCGGGCGACGGTCTGCTCCAGCTGGTGCTGGACGGTATGCGCCGCAACATGCGGCAGTACGGCATGTTGATCGCCCTCGGCCTGATCGTGGTGCTGTTCGCCGTGTGGACCGACGGCGACCTGCTGCTGCCGCGCAACGTCTCCAACCTGGTGCTGCAGAACAGCTACATCCTGATCCTCGCGATCGGCATGATGCTGGTCATCATCGCGGGCCACATCGACCTGTCCGTCGGCTCGTTGACGGCGTTCGTCGGCTCGATGGCGGCCGTGTTCATGGTCAAGAACGACATGCCATGGCCACTCGCCGTGATCCTCTGCCTCGCGATGGGCGCCCTCGCGGGTGCCGCGCAAGGGTTCTTCATCGCGTACGGCGGCATACCCTCCTTCATCGTGACCCTCGCGGGCATGCTGATCTTCCGCGGTCTGACGGAGATCTTCCTGGAGGGCCAGACCCTCGGCCCGTTCCCGGAGGGGCTGCAGAAGGTCGCCAACGGCTTCCTGCCCGAGGTCGGCCCGAACACCAACTACCACAACCTCACCCTGTTGCTGGGCTTCGCGATGATCGCGTTCGTGGTCTTCCAGGAGTTCCGTGACCGCCGCCGGCAGCAGGAGTTCTCCCTCGACGTCCCGCCCTTCAACCTGTTCCTGCTGAAGCTGGTCGCGCTCGGCGCCGCCATCCTCACGCTGACGATGCTGCTGGCCAGCTACAAGGGCGCCCCGATCGTGCTGCTCATCCTGGGCGTGCTGCTGGTCGGCTTCGGCTATGTCATGCGCAACGCGATCATCGGCCGCCACATCTACGCCATCGGCGGCAACCTGCCCGCGGCCAAGCTGTCGGGTGTGAAGGACAAGAAGGTCACCTTCCTGGTCTTCCTGAACATGGGCATGCTCGCGGCCCTGGCGGGTCTGGTCTTCGCCGCCCGCTTCAACGCGGCCTCTCCCAAGGCCGGCCTCAACTTCGAGCTGGAGGCCATCGCGGCCTCGTTCATCGGCGGCGCGTCGATGAGCGGCGGCGTCGGCACGGTCCTCGGCGCGATCATCGGTGGCCTGGTCCTGGGCGTGCTGAACAACGGTATGAACCTCGTCGGCATCGGCACCGACTGGCAGCAGGTCATCAAGGGCCTGGTGCTGCTGGCGGCGGTCGGGTTCGACGTATGGAACAAGCGCAAGGTCGGTTCGTAAGGCCGAGCAGGCCCCGTCAGGACGGCGGGGCCCCAGGGCCCCGCCAGAACGGCGGGGCCCGGTTCTTTCCCGGCAGTCCCCAGCAGTTCTCGCACTACTCAGAGTTTCAGCAGCTTCCCGAAGAAGTGGAGCCGCACATGGACACGAGCAGACGTACGGTCATGGCCGGAGCCGCGGCGGCGGGGATCACCGCCGCGACCATCGGCACCGCACACGGCACGGGAGGCAACAAGCCGGTGAAGTCGCTCTTCGGCACCCTCGCCGACGGCACGAAGGTCTACAGCTGGTCGCTGGCCAACGGCGGCACGCGGATGAAGGTCCTCTCCTACGGCGGCATCGTGCAGTCGCTGGAGATCCCGGACCGCCGCGGCCGGCTCGCCAACGTCTCCCTGGGCTTCGACAACATCGAGGACTACGTCGCCAAGAGCCCGTACTTCGGCGCCCTGATCGGCCGGTACGGGAACCGCATCGGCAAGGGCCAGTTCAGCATCGACGGCAAGGCCTACCAGGTCAACGTCAACGACGGCGTGCACAGCCTGCACGGCGGCGCCAAGGGCTTCGACAAGCACGTGTGGGACATCGAGCCGTTCACCAAGGGCTCGGACGTCGGCCTGTACCTGTACTACACGTCCGTCGACGGCGAGATGGGCTACCCGGGCACGCTCAAGGTGAAGGTGACGTACACCCTCACCCGGCACGGCGACTGGCGCATCGACTACGAGGCCACCACCGACAAGGCCACGGTCGTCAACCTCACCAGCCACGTGTACTGGAACCTCGCCGGCGAGGGCAGCGGCACGATCGAGAACCACGAGCTGAAGATCGCCGCGTCCCGCTACACCCCCGTCGACTCGGGCCTCATCCCCACCGGTGAGCCGGCCCCCGTCGCGGGCACCCCCTTCGACTTCCGCCGCACCAAGGCGATCGGCGAGGACCTGCGCGAGGCCAACCAGCAGCTGCTGTACGGCAAGGGCATCGACCACAACTGGGTGCTCGACAAGGGCATCTCGCCGCGCCCCGAGTGGATCGCGACCCTGAAGGACCCGTCCTCCGGCCGCACCCTGCGGATGGCGACCACCGAGCCGGGCCTGCAGTTCTACTCCGGCAACTTCCTCGACGGCACCCTCGTCGGCCCGTCCGGCCGCACCTACCGGCAGGGCGACGCTCTGTGCCTGGAGACGCAGCACTTCCCGGACTCGCCGAACAAGCCGGCGTTCCCGTCGACGCTGCTGCGACCCGGGCAGACGTACCGTTCGACGACGGTGCACTCGTTCAGCCGCTGAGGCCCGAGAAGTCTCCTCTGGCGGTTCTTCACAGGTGGCACACAAGTTCTTACCGATTTCTCAGTGGTTGAACAGCGCCACCCCAGCCTCCGTATGTAAGGGCGGCCCGTGCTCCCCCGCGCGGGCCACCCAAGACGACGGGCCCGGTCATCCCCGCCGGGCCCGCCCTCATACGGAGGTTCCATGGCCGACAACGTCACCTCGCTGTTCCGCAGCACCGCGGCACACAGCCCGTCGATGGCGGCGTTGACGCGGGAGGGCGGCGACGGAGCCGGTCCGGTCGACTTCTGTATTCCCTGCAACCCGTACTTCCCGACGCCGGAGATGTTCGCAGACATGGGGGCCCGGCTGCGGGACATCATCACGTACTACCCGAGCAGCGCCGACACGATCACGTCCGAGCTGTGCAGTCTGCTCCAGCTTCCGCCGCAGTGCGTGGCGATGGGCAACGGCTCCACGGAGCTGATCACCTGGATCGACCATCTGATGGTCCGGGAGTCCCTCGCCATCCCCGTCCCCACGTTCGGCCGCTGGACCGACCAGCCGATGGAGACCGGCAAGCGGGTCGACATGTTCCCGCTCCAGGAGTCCAGCGGCTTCGCCCTGGACCTCGCCCAGTACGCCGAGTTCATCCGGGCCAGGGGCACCCGGGTGGCCGTCATCTGCAACCCGAACAACCCCGACGGCGGCTACCTGCACAAGCACGCGCTCGTGCAGTTCATGGACGCGATGGCCGACCTGGACCTCGTCATCATCGACGAGTCCTTCCTGGAGTTCGCCGACGCCGAGCAGGAGCCGTCGGTCGTCCAGGAGGCCATGCTGCGGCCGAACGTCATAGTCCTCCGCTCCCTCGGCAAGAACTTCGGCCTGCACGGCATCCGCTTCGGCTACCTGGTCGCCAACCCGGCGCTCGCGGGCATGGTCCGCTCCATGCTGCCGAAGTGGAACCTCAACGCCTTCGCCGAGCACGTGGTGTTCATGCTCAAGAACCACGGCGCCGAGTACGCGCAGAGCCTCCACCAAGTGCGCCGGGACCGCCTCGACATGGCCAGCCAGCTCTCCGCGCTGCCCGGTCTGACGGTGTACCCGTCCCAGGGCAACTTCCTCTTCGTGCGCCTCCCCGTGGGCGCCGAGGGCACCGTGGTCCGTGACCGGCTGCTCACCGAGCACCGGATCCTGGTCCGCGAGTGCGGCAACAAGATCGGTTCGTCCAGCCGCTTCCTGCGACTCGTGGTGCGCCCCCAGGTGGACGTGCGTCGCCTGGTGTCCGGCCTGGAACAGGTGCTCTACGGGACCAGGAGGGGAGCCGCCGTACCCGAGCTGGGTACAGGGACCAACTACAGCTCGGGTACGGCGGCCGTGGACCGGCTGGTCGGCTCCACCAACGGCGCGGGGATGCCGGGGGTGGCTCAGCAGGCGGCGGCGATGCAGACGACCGGCATGCCCATGCCAGCGCCGGCTCCGGTGATGCCTGCCCCGGCTCCGGTGATGCCCGCCCCGGCTCCGGTGATGCCCGCCCCCGCTCCGGTGGCCCCGGCGGCCGCGATGCCGGCCCCCGCGCCTGCCGCGCCCGCGCCGATGCCGTTCCCGTCGCCGGTGGCGCCCGCTGCGGCGGCGATGCCCGGACCCACCCCGCCGGGGGTACCGGCTCGGGGTGGGCTCACGGCCGCGCAGGTTCGGGGTACGACGGGTCCGGGCCTGACTCCCGCCCCGGCGACCGGGTGGCCCAACAGTCAGAGCTGGCCGAATGCGGCGGGGATGGGGCAGGTGGGGTAGCGCCCTGGGTTGTGGCTGGTCGTGCCCACGCGGCGGAGCCGCATATCAGGCGGGCGTCCGGGTGGATACTAGAGATTGTCGCAGTTCGGGGTGGAACCGACGCCAAAGCCGTAGCGCCACACGCAGCCTTCGACCCAGGAACCGTCGAGGTCGAAATCCGTCTGGTCACCCTTGCCGCTGGCGACGGTCACCTTCGACTGAGTGCCGCCATAGGTGGAGAACTGGACCCGGGCGTCCCTCCCGTCCTTCTTGGTGTCTTCCACGTAACCCTTGACGTCACCGCAGCCGTACCTGAACACGGCCTTGACGCCCGTGTCGGTGAGGGTCTTGTACTTCGGCGCGCAGGCGGCGTTCGCAGCGGGAGCCTCCGCCAGGACCAGCACGGAGCCGGCCAGCCCCAGAGCGGCAGCCAGGGCGAAACCGGCGGACGTGCGAGCCTTGATGAAGTTCATGGTCTTCCTTGGGTGAGATGGCGAGAGTCGGGGCAGCGGCCCGAAGACGGCACAGGAGCGTTTTGAAACGAATGCGCCTGTGCCCGCCTCCGTGAGCGCAGCCCGAGTCTCTCGCCCATCCGCCGCCCGGCGTACCTGCACCTTTTCAGGGTGACAAGCCGCTGCGGCAGATCTCGAAGCCAGTTGAGACGATCTCTAAGCCGGGTTGAGGCGCCACTGTTGGCAGGTGTTGCCCAGCCAGCTCCACTGGCGTACGTCCGCCCCGTCCGCCGTTCCGCAGTTCGCCACGTCGGCCACCTTGCCGGTGGCCTGGTTGACGATCTGGACGTAGTCGCTGTCCGTGGCGATGAAGCGGAAGCGCTGGCAGGTGTTGTTCAGCCAGGACCACTGGCGCAGGTCGGCGCCGTCGGCGGAGGAGCAGTTCTCGGTGTCGAGGACCTTGCCGGTGGCGACGTTGACGAGGCGACTGGTGTCGTCTCCCTGGTCCTCGATCCGCCACTTCTGGTTGGCGCCGCCGCTGCACGTCCACTGCTGGACATTGGCCCCGTCGGCACTCGAACTCCCGGCCACGTCAAGGCACTTGCCGCTGTTGCGGTTGGTGATGGTGTACGTCGTCGCGGCGGCCGACGGCTCACCCGACGGGCCGGCCGCGCTCGCCCCGAGCCGGACCGGCGTACCGAAGTCGGGCGTACCGTCGGAGTTCCAGGTGAACTTCTGCGCCCGCGCCGTACGCCCGTTGTCGCAGCCGTCGCTGGCGCTGTCGTTGGCGTGGTAGACGATCCAGTTCTCGGTGCCGTCGGGGGACGTGAAGAACCCGTTGTGGCCGGGGCCGTAGACGCCGGCGGAGTCGTTGCGCTGGAAGACCGGGGTGGACTTCTTGGTCCAGGAGGAGGCGGACAGCGGATCGGCCCCCGTGAGCGTCAGCTGCCCCAGCTTGTAGTCGGGTGTCCAGCAGCCGCTGCCCGAGTAGATGAGGAAGGTCCGCCCGCCGCGCTGGAGGATCTCCGGGCCCTCGTTGACCGTGCCGTTGCGCTCCCAGTCGTAGGTCGGCGTGGAGACGGTGGAGAAGCCGCTGGCGAGGGTGTAGGGGTTGGACATCCGGGCCGCGACGAGGTTCTGCGTGCCGCCGCCGCTCGCACTGCCGAACAGGTAAAGCTGGCCGTTGATGGTGGCGACCGTCGGGTCCAGCATCCAGGCGGAGTTGAGCTGGTTCCGGTAGGTGTACGGCCCCATCGGGTCGGATCCGGCGCTCTCCAGGACGTGCGTGCGCTGCGTCGGGATGTAGTCGGAGACGTTCTGGCCGGCGACGTAGTACAGGTACCAGCGGCCGTTGATGAAGTGGAGTTCCGGGGCCCAGATGTTGCAGCACCGCGAGGCCGCGTCGCCCTTCCACACCTGGACGCTGGGCGCGGTGGCGAGGCCGGCGAGGGTGGTGGACTTGCGGATGGTGATGACGTCGGTCCAACTCGTCGTCACCAGGTAGTAGTTGCCGTTGTGGTACGAGATCCAGGGGTCGGCCCCCTTCTGTGCCTTGATCGGGTTGGCGAAGGAGGCGGCGCTCGCGGACGGCTGCCCGAGCGACAGGGCCAGCAGCAGGGCCGCCAGCAGGGTCAGTAGGCGACGGGCCATCCGGTGCTCCAGTTCAGTAGGTTGATGCCCAGCTTGGGCGTGCCGTTGTCGTTGCCGTCGTAGTAGTGGTAGACGATCAGGTCCCCGTCGACGTCGTTCGTGATCGACTGGCCGCCGGGGCCGATGACGCTGCCGTGCGACTCCAGGACGGGCGTCCCGCCGTTGTTCATCATCGAGACGCCGTTCTTGTCGACGTACGGCCCGGTGATGCTGGTGGCGCGGCCGACCTTCACCTTGTAGGTGCTGCTGGTGCCGGCGCAGCAGGTGTCGTAGGAGGCGAAGAGGTAGTAGTAGCTGCCCCGCTTGACGATGAAGGGGGCTTCGACGGCCTTGGTGCCGGTCGGGCGGGAGGCGAGCGAGTACCGCGTGGTGTTGGACGACAGCTGCTTCCCCGTGGCGGGGTTGACCTGGATCATCTTGATGCCGGTCCACCAACTGCCGAAGGACAGCCACCACTTGCCGTCGCCGTCGACGAAGAGGTTCGGGTCGATGGCGTTGTAGTCGCTGGAGGAGCTGGAGGTGTAGACCGTGCCCTGATCGGTCCAGCTTCCCGGCTGGCCGGTGGTAGAGGTGGCGAGGCCGATGGCGGACGTGTTGGAGCCGAAGGACGAGACGGAGTAGTACATCAGGTACTTGCCGCCTTGGTACGAGATGTCCGGCGCCCAGGCCTCCGGGACGGAGGAGTACGTCCGCCACCAACTGGGCCGGGAGGAGAAGGCGTCGGCGCCCGCGCTGAAGGCGGTGCGGTCGGACGACGTCTTGTTGGCGATGCCGCCGCCGGTGGCGTAGAGCAGGTACTGCCCGGACGAGGTGCGGATCATCGACGGGTCGTGCGTGACGACGGAGCCGGTGACCCGGCCGGGGTTGGGGTAGGCCGACGCCGAGGACGGGATGAGGGCGAGGAGGACGGCGGCGGGGAGGGCGAGGAGTGCGGTGCGATTGCGGATCGTGGAACTCGTGCGGCTAGTACGGCTCATGGGGCTCGTGCGGCTCATGGGGGACGCTCCTGTTCCGTATACCGAACAACGATCGTCACTTCGGACGGGAACGTAGAATCGAATCACTTGCGCGTCAATGGCCCACACAGCAACAGCCGCGCCGCACACGGGTTGCCCTGCATTACCCATGTCACAGAACAAGCCCAGAGCTCCTGAACGAGCTTGCTGGTACTGGCCGTTCGAAGTTACGTTCCCTCAAGTAGGTTTCGAACGGGGGTTCTTGTGGGTGTCACTCTTCCGAGCTATCTGGACGAGGCCCTTGATCTGATAGGCGTCAACTGGCCGAACGTCGACGAGGACGACTACCGCGAAATGGCCAAGGCCATGCGGGAGTTCGCCGACGACATCGATGACGGCGCCGCCGACGCCCACGCGGCGATCGCCGACCTGATCGGAACCAACGAGGGCCTGGCCGTACAGGCCCTCGAACGCCACTGGAGCAAGGTCAAGGACGTTCACCTGTCCAACCTCGCCGAGGGAGGCCGACTGGCGGCGACCGCGCTCGACGGGGTGGCCGTCCTGATCGAGGGCGCCAAGCTCGCTGCCATCGCGCAACTGGGCATCCTCGCGGCCGAGATCGCGGCGGCGATCGCCGCGGCCCCGGTCACCCTGGGGCTGTCGACGCTGGGCGGCCTGGCCGGAACCCAAGTCACGCGAATCGCGGTCAAACGCATCTTCCAGGAGGTCTGCGAGGAGGTCGCCTCACGGGTGATCGAAGTCGCGATGGGCCCCGTCTACGAGGCTCTCGGATCGATGGCCGGAGACCTGGTGGTCCAGTTGGGCGGCAACGCCCTCGGCGTGCAGAACGGCGTCGACCTGAGCCAGACCGCGAAGGCGGGCAAGGAGGGCCTGAGCGAGGGCGTCGACGCCGCCAAGTCGGGCGGGGCGATGCAGCTGGCCAGTGCGAACGGTCCCAGTGGCGGCATGGGCGATCTGGGCGGAGGGGGAGGTGGAGGCCAGTTCAGCATGGACCTCGCCTCCTACGACCGCGTCGGCAGCCAACTCAAGGGCGCGGGCGGCAAGATCCGCGACGGCGCGGGCGGCAAGCTGTCCCGGGCCAAGTCCTCGCACGGCCGCACCAAGGGCAAGGACCCGATCGCCGACGCCGCCAACGCGATGCTGGACCAGGTCATCGACGGCATCGAAAAGGGCGTCAAGCGGTCCGCCAAGCACCTCGACGAGAACATGACCGGCGGCTTGAGCAAGATGGCCAAGCGCCATCGGTCCAACGACGACGACATCGCGACCGAGTTGCAGAGCATCAGCAAGACGTCACATGGGAACACCCCTGTCTTCCACGTCGACGACGAGGGCAGGGTTACGCGCCTCACCTCTGCAGGACACCAGGATCTGACCGACGAGGACCGGGCACGGCTTGGCCCACTCCGGCTCGACAGTGAAGGATTCGTCGAGGACAGGAAGGCAGTCAATTATGCACTGCCGGAAGTTCGGCATAAGAAGCCGTCACAGCAGGTCGAATTCGGAAGCACCGATCTGTCACAGGCCACGCAGTTGGCACGGCAGGCCAACAGGGACTATGGACAGTATCGAAAAGGAAAATTCAGCAGTCGGAACTATGCTGCAGCGAGATATGGACAACTAGGCGATCAGGACGGATTCATCCTTGTCGGGCGCAGTAAGTTTCCCGGTCAGCATTCAGAGCGACAGGTGGGGATACCTTTTCTAGATGCTGGCGCAACCGACAGAATGACTGAGCTCTATACCGAGCGAGAACCATGCACAACAGGGAGTGGCGCCAGGGACTGCAGCGCATGGATGTCACATCACCTTCCGGACAGCGTGCAAGTTTCCCATACCGTTGAATATGGCGCGACTGAAGATTCGAAGAAACAAGGGAACGCACAGATGGAGCAATACCTCAACGGCCTCAACCCGAAGAAGCGGAGCCACAATTGACCGTACGCCACACGCTCGGCTACTCTGTAAGGTCGCAGGAAAACCTGGCCAAGCAGACAAGAGAGTAAGCATGTCTCGACTCGTCGACCGCGCGATGATGGAATCCGTGTTCCCTCCGGAAAAGATTGTCCGACTCAAGGCAGACAAGCTCCCTTCCGGACTTCATGAGTCCGCCCGCTGGTTCCTCACAGAGGTTGGTCTCCCGCGCCTGAGGAACTCCTGGTTCATGATGGATCCGGGACTGGTTGAAGAAAAATCACCTAACGGACCACGGCTGTGTCGGGAAATCAACCACCTCTCACGCTACAAGAACATGCCGAAGGAGGGTGCTGACTGGATAATTCTCGGGGAGGTTCCCTACGACGGCGTGATTCTGGATCCCGCATCCGGGGCAGTGTACTGCTTGCCAGACAATGACATAACGGTATACATGCTCAACCAGAGCCTCGACTCTTTCGCCTATTTCCTGTACCTACTTGAGACCGAACGCCCGAATTATGATTTCGCGGTATCTGAGGAAATTCCCGACTCGGAGGGTGTCGCTGCGCATCTTCGCGAAAGTATGATCCGCATTGATCCGGTTTCCTTCGAGGGGGTAGAACCCGGCTGGTCGGAGGCGTTCGACTGGGAAGCCGATGATGCGCCGCACATGCCTACCTGGGATCGCGTTCTGCACAATGTCTACGAGTCGCTTTACTAAGGTGCCCAGGCTCGTCGACCGCACGATGATGGAATCAGCATTCCCCTCAATGCGGCTCATGAGAGCGAGCGATGACAGGCTGCCCTCGAACCTCCAGGGGGCCACAAAGTCTTTCCTGACCGGGATCGGGCTCCCCAGGGTCCGGAGTGCCTGGTTTCTCATCGACGTCGGGTTCATCGAAAGCGAGTCACCCGACGGTTTGAGGCTGGGCCGGGAAATCGACCTCACCCCTTTCGAGAACCTTCCGGAGGGTGCGGAAAACTTGATCATCCTTGGAGAGATCCTGTCCGACGCCGTGGTTCTGGACCCCGCCTCCGGAACGCTCTACTGCCTGCCGGACGGCCACCCAGAAGTACGCGTACTGAACCAGAGCCTCGACACTCTCGCTTACTTCCTCTACCTCTTGGAAGTGGAACGCCCCAACTACGACTACGACGTCTCGGGCGACGTTTCCAACTCCGACGGTGCTGCGGTACATCTGCGAGAGCTGATGATCCAGGCCGATCCCGCTCCCTTCGAAGGGGTGGAGCCCGCCTGGTCGGAAACGTTCGACTGGTGGGCCGACGATGCGCCACCCATGCCGACCTGGGAGCGCGTCCTCCACGAAGTCCACGAGTCGATCGGGTGAGCTCGTAATGGCCGGGCAGTTGACACCTCCCATCGACCGGAAAACGGTGGAGACCGAATTCCGCCTGGATGAACTCCTCATGTTTCCCGAGCCTGTGGTGGCGAAAATCCAGCACGGACTGAGCTCGCACTTCCTGCGCCACATCGGATTGGCTTCTTCTCGGGATGATCCCCTATGACGACATCGCCCTGGACGGAGTCACGGGTGTCGTTTACTGCCTTCCGGGGGACGAGTTCCAGATCTACCAAATGAGCGCGATCGATCCGGAGGCTCTGGGAGTGAGCCATTCCCGCTGGCACAACATTCTTGAGTATGTCGCCTATCCCAAGACGCGATGGCCCGCCACACGAAGTTAATGGACAGGTAATGCATCGGCTTGTCAACCGCTCAATGTTGGAATCGGTCTTTCCACCCAGGAGAATCGTCAGAGTGAAGGAGGAAGGCATCCCCGCCTGCCTCCACGAGTCGGCCCGCGCGATCCTGATGGGCGTCGGCCTGCCGGACGACCGGGCTTCCTTTTTCCTGGTTGATGGAGCGCTCTTCGAGGGAGAGACCCCCAACCGGTTTCGCCGATGTGCGGAGCTTCGCTACTCCTCCGACTACGAGAACATGCCGAACGGCTGGGAGAACTGGCTCGTCATCGGGTCGATCTTCTACGACTGTGTGGCCCTGGACCCCGTGTCCGGGATGGTGTACTGCTTACCGGACGGCGAGTACGGGGCACATCCGCTGAACCAGAGTCTCGACTCCTTCGTCTATTTCATCTACCTGCTCGAAGTCGAGCGCCCCAACTATGACTTCACCGTGTCGGACGAGATCCCCGACTCGGAGGGCGTGGCGATGTCCCTGCGGGAGAGGATGGCCCAGGTCGACCCGCTGCCCTTCGAGGGCGTGGAGCCCGCCTGGTCGGAGGGGTTCGACTGGGAGGCCGAGGACGCGCCTCGCATGCCCGCGTGGGATGTTGTTCTCTCGAACGTGTACGAGTCCATTGGTTAGGCGGAGTTACCCATGACAGTCCCCGCAGGCAGCGTCCGGCAGTTCCGGGAGGAGGCTGTTGGTGATGCGGCCGGTGCGGTCCCGAGTGTGCGGCGCCTGGCGGAGGTCTCCGTGCCCGTCCAGGTCGGGCCGTACTTCGCCACCGCCCACGACGACGCTGTACTGCTGCAGGAGTTCGCGGAGTCCGTCGGGCGTACGGTCGTGCGGGAGGAGTGCCTGCAGTGGGCGCGGCTCGGCTTCGACCGGGGGTTCGAGATCTGTGCCGACCCCGAGGGCGTCGTGCACGCCGTACTCCTCGACTGGAACGAGGAGTTGAGGTTCGTGAACGCGGCTCCGGAGGCGTTCGCCGAGTCGCTCGCCGCGCTCGACCGGGCCCTCGCCGTGATCGTCGGCACCGATCAGCCGCGGGAGGCCGCCGCCGCGTACGCCGAGTTGGAGGAACGGTTGCGGGGCATCGACCCGCGGGCGTTCGAGGGGCGCGAGAACTGGTGGCCCCTGGTTCTCGACGACATCAGGGACACCGCGAGTGCGGAGTGGTTCACCGCGTTCGAGATCGTCGACGGGCAGGGCGAGAAGCAGATCGTCACGCAGGCCGGCGACATCGGCGTCCACCCGGAGGAGCGGCTGTGGGCCCGGTTGCGGGCCGCGGGTGTCGCGCCGGAGCAAGTACTGCGGATCCACACCGAGTTGGAGGCCTGCTTCATGCCCGGCCACTATTGCTCGCTGTGGCTCGGGCAGGTCTTCCCCGAGGCGCAGCTCACGCACAACTTCCCCTACGGCGAGACGGCCGACTCCCGTGCCGAGGGCATCCGGCTGCTGCGTGAGGCGGCCGAGCAGCCGCCGCAGTAGGACACCCGGGACGCGAGAAGAGGGGAGCAGCTCACCATGACCGTAGATACCGCCATACCGGACATGGCCGGCTGGCCGCCGCTCGACGACGACAAGCGGGCCTTCGGACAGCAGCTGCTCGCCTGGGCGGCCGACGACAACGGGGCCAGGTCCCGGCTGTTGCTGGTGCGGGGTGCCGAGGGCAGCGGCAAGAGCCATCTGCTCGCCTGGTTCCTCGCCGGGTCCGGGGACGGGGCGGCCGGGCAGTCGCGGACGACCGTCCATGCCAGTGCCCACCCCACCGTCCGTCCCACCGTCCACGCCACCCTCCTGACCGAGGGACTCACCGCCCAGACCTGCGCCTGGGAACTCGGACGCCAGCTCGGCTACGGCCCCCTCTCCCCCGCGCGTCTGCTGGACCGGGTGAGCCGGGACGAGCGGCCGTTGCTGCTGCTCGTGGCCGATCTGCACCGGTCCGGGGCGGGCCCCGCGGATCTGCCGACGGCGGCACCGGCGACCCTGGTCGCCGAGTTGCTGGAGCCCTTGCTGGAACTCCCCCACCTGCGCGCTGCCGTGGAGATCGGCGACTCCGGGCTGCTGCCCGCAGACCAGGCAGACGGTGCCGAGATCATCGACCTGGGCGGCAGCGGCCATGGCAGCCCCGCGAAGCGCTCGTTCGTGGAGCTTGCCGCGACCGTCCCGCGCACACCCGACGGCCGGCCCGACTGGTCCCATGCGCCCGCCCCCGTCCACCGCCACATCCTCGACGCGGCCCTGCGAGCCGACGCCGACGACGAAGGAGCCGCCGTACGAGGCCTGTTGGCCGACCCCGGTTTCCTGGTGCACGGCTCGGCCACCGCGCTCACGGCCGTGCTCGCCGACGCGCGCATCCCGGCCCCCGGTCGCCTCCGCGAGGTATGGCAGCGCGCCGCCCCCGAGCTGACGGCGCATCACGCCGACAGCGCCGAGCGCGCCGCCCTGCTGCACGCCGCCGCCGTGGGTACGGACGCGACCCTGGCCGAGTTCCTGCGCCCCCTCGCCCAACGCCACTGGTGGTCCGCGGTGTGGGCCCGGCCCGATCTCCCGGTCGCCGCGCTGGCACCGGCGCCGGGCGACGACGAACGACACCTGCTGACGGCCGACGTCACAGGGCGGATCCGGACGTACGACATGGACACCGGCACCGCAGCCCCAGCCGCGGCCGCAGCGACCGACTCACCGCCCTCCGCCCGCCCCGTCTCCGTCGCTCCACGCGACGCCCGCGCGATGCTGCTGCTCGACCAGACCGGTGCGCTGCTGCCGCTCGCACCCGAGGACGATCCCATCGCCGGGTTCATGCTCGACCAGATCGCGGAGCACCATGGTTCGGCCGCCCTCGCCGACAACGGATCCCAGGTCACCGCACTCGGCAGCGGCGGCCCGCGGAGCCCGTACGCGATCGTCGGTGACCAAGGCGGCAGCCTCCACACCTGGTCTCTGAGCGAGTATCAGGACACCCCGCACTCCTGCCGCGTGCACGAGCGGCCGGTCACCGCCGCCGCCTGCCTCCATATCGCCGCCGACGACCTAACGCTCACCTTCAGCGCGGCGCTCGACGGCTCGGTACGGCTGTGGGAGACCTCGGGCGATCCCATGCCGGTCCCCGTGGAGCAGCGCGGGTCCCTGGCCACGGCGCTCGCGGCGGCCGACACCTCCGTCGGTCCGGTGCTGGCCGTCGCGTGGAGCGACGCGGAGATCCACCTGTGGCATGTGTTCTCCGGCCGGATGCGCGTCCTGCCGCTGCTGCACCCCTGCGGCGCGCTCGCCCTGACACCCGAGGGGCTGCTCGTCGTCGGAAGTCCCGAGGGGCTGTACGCCGTGCGCTTGCAGCTGGACGGGCTCTGGCCCTAAGCCGGTGGGCCGGCGCCGTTGAGCGACAGCCACCCCGGCAGGTCCACCTCGGCACGGAGGGTCTTCCCGGGCGCCGTCTCCCGGTCCACCACCTCCCACCGGTCGGCCAACG
Source organism: Streptomyces sp. cf386 (assembly GCF_900103585.1). GTDB lineage: Bacteria > Actinomycetota > Actinomycetes > Streptomycetales > Streptomycetaceae > Streptomyces. The sequence continues at coordinate 37,549 of NZ_FNHV01000009.1, read as the reverse complement.
CCTCGACGAGGACGAGGCCTCGGCCGTGTTCGTCCAGGGGGCACGAAGGTCGTACGTCCCCGGGTTTCGGCGGCCAGGTCTCGGCACGGGTGTCGCTGACCTCGATACGGATGCTGCCGGTCGGGAGCGACAGGCGCAGCTCGAAGTCCCGTCCGGGGACGCGGCCGTGGGTGACGGCATTGGCGGCCAGCTCGGCGACGATCACGGCGACGGCACCGGAGGCTCTGCTGCCGTGCGGGATGCCCCAGGCGTGGAGTTGGGTCAGGGCGAGGCGGGCGCCGCGCGGGGTGGCGCTGAGGCGCTGGGTGAACGTACGTACGGTGAGCGGGGGTTGGGGGGTGTGAGGTGCGGGCATGGGCCCAATCTGGCGGCTGCGGGAGGCAGTTCACCAGGTGAGCGGCGCGTACGCTGCGCGAGCGTACGCGGTTACGGACTGGACGGTACGCGTGACCGACCGTGACCATGTGCGCGGGAGGTGGCCGACTGTGGTCGATGGTGCGGTGGGTACGGGTACGGGTGGCGAGCCGGAGTCTTCGGACAGTCTGCGGACGTTCGGGGCGGTCGTCCAGGCTCTGCGGGAGCATGCGGGGCTGAGCCGGGAGGAGTTCGGGAACCTGGTGGGGCTCTCCAAACACACCGTGGCATCGATCGAGCAGGGGCGACGGATGCCGGATCCGAAGTTCGCGGAGCGGACGGAGGCGGCGCTGGGGAATACGGGTGCAGTACGGAACGCGGCCAAGCATCTGGCTCGGCAGCCGGGGTTGGCGGCGTGGTTTCGGCGGTGGGCACTGCTGGAGGCCACGGCGATCACGCTGTACACGTACGAATGCCGGTTGATTCCGGGGTTGTTGCAGACGGAGGCGTACGCTCGGACCCTGTTCACGACTCAGTTGCCGCCGTTGAGCGACGAGCAGATCGAGGCACAGTGGCTCGCGCGGGCGGAACGGCAGGAGCTGTTGCGGGAACGGCCGAACACTGCGTTCGCCTTCGTCCTGGAGGAGCACCTGTTCCGGCGACGCACGGGCGGCGTGGAAGTCACGCGGGAGCTCATCGACCACGTGCTGGAGATCGCCGAACTGCGGAACGTCGAGATTCAGATCATGCCGACGGTACGGGAGACGCACTCGGGGCTCGACGGCCCGATGCAGCTCCTGGAGACCCCGGAGAACAAGTGGTTCGCCTACTGCGAGGGGCAGCGAGGCGGGCTGCTCGTATCCGACCCGAAAGAGGTCAGCGTCCTCCAGAGGCGGTATGTCAGTATGCGTTCACAGGCTCTCACCCCTGAAGACTCCGTGAGCCTGTTGCAGCGGATGCGAGGAGAGCTATGAGCACCAGCGAACTGGCGTGGTTCAAGTCGAGCTACAGCAGTAGCGGTGACGGCGACTGTGTCGAAGTCGCCCTCTCCTGGCGCAAGTCCAGCTACAGCAGTGGCGGCGACGGCGACTGCGTAGAGGTCGCCACCTGCCCCCACACCATCCACGTCCGCGACTCCAAGCACCGCACTGCGGGCCCCCACCTCACCCTCTCCCCCACCACCTGGACGGAGTTCCTCACGCACGTCCGTCCAGCAGGGCCAGCCCCAACGGCGTAACCGAATGCAGCAGCGACGAGTTCGAGGATCCGGGCGCGGGTACGTCCGAGGAGGGCGTTCAAGGAGCGGAGCCCGGACGCGCCGCCGCTCAGCATCGTCTCGTGCGTCATCGGGTAGACCACTACGCACGGCAGCGCCGGATCCCTCAGCAGCGTCGGCTTGCGCCAGCAGAAGTACGACCGGCTCCGCCGGAACGACACCGCGACGCACCGCGTCGCACCCATCTGATTCGCTTCACCCCCGGCGTGAACGCCGGAGCACTGCGAATGAATCCCGGTAGCCGACGGGTGGTGCGAGTCGGAGCAACGGGCGTACGTTTACTGGCAGTTCGCAGCGTAGTCTGCGCCGCCAGCCGCCGAAGACGGCCGCCCCGGTGTCGGTCTGAGCATGTGCATGCTGAGCAGCGCCTCCCACATGGGATCGGACGCCTGTGCCAGCCTGATCTGGGCAAGGTCTGCGTCGGTGAAGTGAATGCGTACCGCCATGTGAGTCATCCCCGTTCGGTCTGCACTCACATGCTGCGGCGTTCCTGGCCTCTTGCCATCCTCAGAAGTCACGGGGTCGCCCGCAGGCGCACAGCGGACGCCCCGCCGCACGACCATGTGCGACGGGGCGCTCAAAGCGCACTCCAGTGGGCGCTCAGGTGGGCTCTCAGCACTCCTCGACGGAGCTCGCCTGGTCCCGGACGGGTGAGGCAAGGTCCAGGGCCTGGCCGTCCAGGATCACCTGGATCTCGTTCTCGTAGTCGGCGTCCCGGTACAAACACCAGTCGTCGCCGGAGATGTTCTTCACCGACCACACATGGTCGTTGAGACCGCCCGCCAGCGCCCCCAGGTTGGACGCGCCGTCCGACAGCGCGTAGTGCGCGCCGCCGCCCTGGGCGTCGTGGTAGATGCAGAACTCGGACGGGTCGCACGACCAGGTGGCCGGGTCCCCGGCCGCCTGCGCGGACGTGGGAATCGCCAGCATGGCGGCGGTGCCGACGAGGGCGGCCAGACCGAGGCCGAGACGACGCTTGCGGAGGGGCATGATGGGCATGAGGTGCTACCCGCAGAACCGAGGAAGTCAGCGCGTGGGCAGGACGAACTCGGGCTGGTCGAGCAGACGCAGCCAACTTCCGTCAGGCTGACGCCGGACGACCTGCGCCCGGGCGCCGGCCCCGTCCTTCGGCGGGGTCGAGGTCAGGGCGGTATCGCCGCTGATCAGCGTCGGCAGCGGTTGTTCCGGCTCGAAGCGGGGACGGTTGGTCAGCACCTTCCCCCACAGCGCACGGATCGCTTCCCGCCCCACCGTCAACTCGCCGGGGGGATAGGCCATCACCGCCTCCTCTTCGTAGAGCGCGGCGACCCCGGCCGCGTCACCGGCGTTGGATCGCTCGACGAACAGGCGGGTGATGTCCTCGGGCCGCATGGCCTTCTCGTACTCCGGCATGGGGTTCCTCCTGGCGTCGGGCTCCGGTACCTCCCAGCGTGGTCACCCCCTGACCAGAAGTCCAACAGATGGAATTACTGGAAGCTAGAATCCACAGTTATGGAGCTCAGGCAGCTGGAATACTTCGTCGCGGTCGCCGAAGAGCGGAACTTCACCCGGGCGGCAGAGCGGGTGCACATCAGCCAGTCCGGCGTCAGCGCTCAGATCCGCCAGTTGGAACGGGAACTCGGTACCGAGCTGTTCGACCGGTCGGCGCGCACCGCCACCCTGACCCTTGCAGGAAAGGCCGCGCTCGAACACGCGCGCGCCGCACTCGCCGCAGCCGGGGCGGTCGGCCAGGCAGTGGGTGAGGTGACCGACCTGATCCGGGGCCGGCTCACGGTCGGCATGGTCATCGGCTGCACCGTCACATCCCTCTTCGACGCCCTCGCCGCGTTCCACCGGGCGCATCCCGGTGTTGAGATCTCACTGCTGGAGGACAACTCCGACCTGCTCGTCGAGCGGGTGCGCGCAGGCACCATCGACCTGGCTCTCGTCGGGACCGCAACCGCCACCCCCGACGGGCTGGAGGCGCTGACAATCATCAGCGAGCGGCTCGTCGCAGCAGTTCCGGCCGGACACCCCTTGGCGAAACAGCGGCGGGTCACTCTGGGCGACCTGGCCACCCACCCAATCGTGTGCATGCCCCCCGGCACCGGCCTGCGCACGGTATTCGACCTCGCCTGCACCGCACAGAGCCTCCAACCCTCGATCGCCCTGCAAGCCAGTGCCGCGGACGCCATTGCCGACCTCGCCGCCCGCGGGCTCGGCGTCGCCATCCTCAGCACCTCGATGGCCGCAAGCTACGGCGACCGGCTCACGGCCCGCACCATCGAGGACATCGAAACACCGGCATTGCTCGCTCTGATCTGGAAGAGCACGCACAACCCCGCGGTGCGCGAGCTGCTCGTGCACAGTCGACGAGCATTCACCGAGCCCAACCCGACCCCGTGACAGCCGACGCCGACCGTCAGTTGCCGGTGAGACGCCAAAGTGACGTGACCTCCGCGGCACGGGCGGCGTGCAGGGGATCAGCGGTGTCCCTCGCTCGTGGGTGCCGCGGCCTGGTGTCGATTCTGTCCACCACGCGCAGGCCCGCCGCTTCGATGCCGGCCAGCAGTTCGCCGCGCGTCCGGAGTCCGAGGTGCTCGGCCAGGTCCGACAGGATGAGCCATCCTTCACCTCCCGGTTCGAGATGGGCGGTGAGTCCGTCCAGGAAGGTGCGGAGCATGCTGCCGCCCGAGTCGTAGACGCCTTGCTCCACGGCGGAGGTGGGCCGGGCCGGAATCCAGGGCGGGTTGCAGACGACGAGGTCCGCGCGCCCGTCCGGGAAGAGGCCGGGACCCACGATGTCGATGCGTCCGGTGAGGCTCAGTCGGCGGACGTTGTCGCGTGCGCAGACCAGGGCACGCGGGCTGATGTCGGTGGCCACGATGTGGTCGATCCCCCGGCGGGCCAGGACGGCTGCGAGCACCCCCGTCCCCGTTCCGAGGTCGAACGCGGTGCGGCGGCGACCTGCGTGTCGGCCTGCGGGCGCGGGGAGTGGTGCGTGTGCGACGAGGTCGACGTATTCGCCCCTGACCGGGGAGAACACTCCGTAGTGCGGGTGCAGGCGAGCGTCGAGGGCCGGTACCTCCACGCCCTTCGATCGCCACTGATGCGCTCCGGTCACGCCCAGCAGTTCCGTGAGCGAGACAGCCATCGGTCCGGACGGCGGACCGTATGCCTCGGTGCACGCCTGGCGCACATCGGGGGCTCTGCGCAGGTTCAGGCCGTAGTTGTCCTCCAGCAGAACGAGGAGCCTGCCCAGCACTCGGGCCCGGTGGCCGCGGGCCCGGCGATGCAGGCGGAAGGAGTCCGCCGGGCTGTCGCCTGGCCGAGGAGGCTTCCGGTCGATGCGGCGGCCCATCGCTCGCAGCAGTTGACGTGCGTTGTGGAAGTCGCCCCGCCACAGCAAGGCGGTGCCTTCGCAGACCAGACGGTAGGCGGTGTCGGCCTTCATACGGTCGTCCGCGCCGATGACCCGGCCGGGAGGCGGCGTTGCGCTCTCGGAATGCCAGTGGGCGGAACGGGGGGTGTTCGTCTCGGTCCAGTGGATGGTGGACACCGTGGACACATGTACTCCTCGGGATCGAACGTGCGGGGGCACGAAGAGCACTTCGACGAGGAGCAGGCCGAACGGCCCGTGCTGCGGCACGGGCACGCATGTCAGGGCAGGTGGGGCTACGGCTCCCGCGTCGAAGCGCGCGAGGAGACGTCGCCGAGAACCAAGCCGACGACCATGCCGACAACCATGCCTGGGGTCATGACCAGCCTTTCAGACAGATGCCATCAAGAGGGTCGCACAGCTGCGTACTGGTCGCGCACCCACTGCCCACCAACCTCCCTGACCAACAAGTAACTTGACGGATGCTCACTTTGCCCAACTGACAGCCCATCAACAGCATCCCTCCCTACGGTGCCGTGTCCATGACAGACACTTCAGAAGGCACAGCACAGGCAACCCCCACCCCGATCAGGCGCCGCACCGTACTGATCGCCACCGGCGCCACGGCCGCCACCCTCGCCGTCGCCGCCGCCGCGCCTGAAGCCCCCACAGCCGAGGCGGCCGACACGGCCACCGTCGCCGCCGCGGCCGTCTGCACGCTCACGAAGGAGATGACCGAAGGTCCCTACTACCTCGACGGACAGCTCGTCCGCGCCGACATCAGCGAGGACAAGACGGGCTTCCCGCTGGAGCTGACCCTCACCGTCGTCGACGACGACACCTGCGCTCCCCTCGGCAACGCCCTCGTCGAGATCTGGCACGCCGACGCCCTCGGCGAGTACTCCGGCTTCGTCGGCAACAACGGCCACGACGAACCCGACAACGGCACCTTCCTGCGCGGCGGCGTCCTCACCGGCTCCAACGGCGTTGCCAAGATCACCACCGTCTACCCGGGGTGGTACAGAGGCCGTTGCATCCACATCCACATCAAGGTGCACACGGACGTCACCCTGACCGACGACGGCTCCTTCGAGGGCGGTCAGGAACTCCACACCGGGCAGCTCTTCTTCGACGAGGCGATCACGACGCGGGTCGCCGCGCTGTCGCCGTACTCGGCCAACACGGTCACCCGCACCACCCTCGCCCAGGACTCGATCTACGACGATGGAGGCGCCGCGTCCGGCCTGCTCACGCTCACCGCGCTGGGCAGTTCACCGTCCGCCGGCTACGCGGGGACGCTGACGCTGGGGGTGGAGAACTGAGGGGTGGAGAACTGATCTGACACCGGACAGATCCAACGCCGACGAGCGCCAAGACAGGCCGCGCCCGCTGCCATCCAGCGGGCGCGGCCCGACGCATGCGCCCCGCGACGCATGCGCCCCGCGCGGAGGGGCTACTTGCCCGGGCACTCCTTCCACGCGATGTGGTAGATCGTGCTGATGTCCCCGTCCGTCGAGTCCATCGTCATGAAGCTGACCTTGTCCGGCGAGGACGTGCCGGCGTTGACCCGCAGCTCGGTGTTGATGTTGAAGTTGCGCTGAACCCCGCAGGGCGCCCAGACCAGTTGGGCCCAGTCGGTCTCGTCGGTGGCCTGCCAGTTGTCGTTGAGGGGGCCGCTGAAGGGGTGGTTGCGGAACTGCGTGTTCGGGGAGCCCTGGAAGTAGTACGAGGCTCGCTGGATGGCGCTCGATCCGGGCTGGAGGGCGGCGAAGCCGCGGTAGTCGGCGCTGGCGATGGCGTAGGTGAAGCCGCCAGGGACGTGCACGATCAGGCTGAGCTGGCAGTTCTTGCGGAACGCCGTGGGGTCGGAGTTGCCGCCGACCTGGGCGAGGTAGTCGCTGTAGGTGACCGTGAAGGCGGTGTTGTCCTCCGAGACGGCGACCGCCGTGGTGCCCTGCGGGCAGCCGGAGCCGTTCACCGTGGCGACCTTGATGACGATCTTGTCCGGCGGCGGGTCGTCGAACGCGCCGGACGGGGACGGAGCCGCCTGCGCGGGCAATGCCGCGGTGAGCAGAGCGGCCAGCGCGCCGCCGCTCAGCAGGAATCTCAGGAGTCCACGTGCCATGGATCTCTCCCTGGGGTTGGGGGGTGGCTGTGCCTCGATCCGTTCGGCCTCGCCTCGTTGAATCTTTGAAGAAAGAGTGAGGTTTCTGTGAAGGTCGGAGGCGTTGGAATCGTAGGGAGCCCCATGAGGGTCGGCCAGGGTGAACTCCAGCCATTTACAACCGAGTTGAGGGATCCATCCCCAGGTCATTCACAGCCGCACATTAAGCCGTTCCTCAGATAGGCCCCTAATTTCCTTCACATGACGGGAAACACAGAGCACCACTCGGAACACAGTGAGCAACAACCGAGCCGGCACCGCAGGGACCCGGGCGTCCGGCGTCGGCGCGTCCTGATCGGCGGCGGCGCCGTCGCAGCGGTGGGCGGCCTGGCGGTCGCCGGCCTCGCGTCGGCCGACACCGCGACCTCGGAGAGCGGCACGTCGACCACCGCCGCGACGGAGGCCTCCACCTCCGCCACGGACGGCGTCTGCGTCCTCAACGCCGAGGTCACCGAGGGTCCGTACTCCCTCGAAGGTGCCCTCGTACGCGAGGACATCCGGGAGGACAAGGAGGGCTTCGAGGTCCAGTACACCTTCACCGTCGTCGACGTCTCCAACGACTGCGCACCGCTCGGAGGCGCCCTGCTGGAGATCTGGCACTGCGACCACCTCGGAGAGTACTCCGGCTTCGTCGGCGGCAACGGCCACGAGGAGGAGGACAACGGCACGTTCCTGCGCGGCGGTCAGATGACCGACGACAGCGGCCAGTGCAGCATCACGTCCATCTGGCCGGGGCACTACGTCTCACGCGCGGTCCACGTCCATATGCGGGTGCACACGGACGTGACGCTCACCGACGACTCGTACACAGGCGGCGAGATCATTCACACCGGGCAGCTCTTCTTCGACCAGGACATCAACACCGAGATCCAGGCGACCTCGCCGTATACGGCGAACACGACCCGCGAGACCCTGCTGGAGGACGACGGCATCTACGACGACGGCGGCGCGTCCTCCGGCCTGCTGACCCTGACCGCGCTCGGCGACAGCGTCTCGGACGGCTACAAGGCGACCTTGACAGTGGGCGTCAGCACCGACTGACACCGATCGGTCAAGCCCCCGGATCGATCGGTCAGGTGCTGACGGGCTGCCGCTCCTCGGCGGACTCGGTCCCGGCCGCCTTCCCCTCCTTCAGGTGGGCGCGGATCGAGTACGTCAGGGCGGCGGCCCACAGCGCGTACAGGGCGACGTACACCACGGCGGACGTGGCCCCCGACGCCGCGATCCAGTCGCTCTTCAGCAGCGTGCGGACGTTGGTGACGAGGATGACGCCGCCGACCGCCGAGCCCAGGACCCGCGGCGGCAGGATGCGCACCAGCCACGCGGCGATCGGCGCGGCGACCAGCCCGCCGAGGAGGAAGGCGGCGACCCACGTGAAGTCGATGCCCTGCGAGCCCAGCGAGAAGAGGAAACCGAGGCTCGCGGCGACCGCGACCAGGAACTCGCTGGTGTCGATCGAGCCGATGACCTTGCGCGGCTCCATCCGCCCGGAGGCGAGCAGGGCGGGCGTACCGACGGGCCCCCAGCCCCCGCCGCCGGTCGCGTCGAGGAAGCCGGCGACCAGGCCGAGCGGGGTCAGGAAGCGGCGCCGCAGGGGCAGGCCCATCCGGTCCTTGGGCAGGCCGCGGAAGGTGAACCGGGACATGACGTACACACCGAGGCCCAGCAGGATCAGGGACATCAGCGGTGCGGCCACGTCGGTCGACAGCTTCGACAGGACGGTCGCGCCGAGGAAGGAACCGATCGCGCCCGGCACGCCGATCTTCCCGACCACCTTCCAGTCGACGTTCCCGAACCGCCAGTGCGAGGCGCCCGACATCAGCGTCGTACCGATCTCGGCGAGGTGCACCGTGGCCGAGGCGGCGGCCGGGTTGGTGCCCATGGCCAGCAGCAGCGTCGTCGACGTGACGCCGTAGGCCATACCGAGGCTGCCGTCCACGAGCTGGGCTCCCAGGCCCGCGAGGGCGAGCAGTATCAGCGTGCGCATGCGGCCGGTCCCGTCTTTCCGAGGTTTCCTACCGGGTTGGTAGGGATGGCTGGACGGGACCGGACTCTAGGGCATCAAACTGAGGGCGGGCTGAGAGTGTCCGAATACAGAGACGCGCGTCTCAGGGATGCGCGTCTCAGACAAGCGCGTCTCAGACAAGCGCGTCTCTGATCCAGAACCCCTCAGCCCAGCCGGATCACATTCCAGGACAGCGGTTCCAGTACGGCGGTGAGGCGGCCGTCCTTCAGCGCCGTGCCCTCGACCGGGTGCGGGGTGACGCGCTCGGGGTCGTCGAGGGTGTTCCGCGCGTCCGGGTCGGCGTCCGCGAGAGCGCTGTGCTCGACGACCTCCGTCAGGTCCAGCCCGCTCAGGGCGACTTCGAGCGGGAGGGCCTCGGTACGGCTGCGGTTGACCGCGAAGACGGTGACCGTGCCGTCCTCGGCACGCACGGCCGTGGCGTGCAGCAGATCGGCCTCGCCGTACTTCTTCGTCTCGTACGTCGGGGAGTCCACCCGGACGTCCAGGACCTCGCCGCGGCCGTACTGGGACGCCTGCGCGAAGGGGAAGAACGTCGTCTGCCGCCAGGCCGGGCCGCCCGGCTCGGTCATGATCGGGGCGATGACGTTGACGAGCTGCGCGAGGCAGGCGACGGTGACGCGGTCGGCGTGCCGGAGGAGGGCGATGAGGAGCGAGCCGAAGACGACGGCGTCGGTGAGGCTGTAGTTGTCCTCCAGCAGGCGCGGCGCCTCCGGCCAGTCCTCCAGCGTCTTGGCGTGCGCCTCCCACTCCGGCAGGTACCAGACGTTCCACTCGTCGAAGGAGAGGTTGATCTTCTTCTTCGACTTCAGCCGGGCGCCCACGTGGTCCGCGGTCGCGACCACGTTCTCGATGAAGGACTCCATGTCGACGGCCGAGGCGAGGAAGGAGTCGATGTCACCGTCCTCCGGCCAGTAGTAGGCGTGGAGAGACACGTAGTCGACGAGGTCGTACGTCTCCTTGAGGACCGTCGCCTCCCACTCGGCGAAGGTCGGCATGGACTGGCTGGAGGAGCCACAGGCGACCAGTTCGACCTTCGGGTCCATCTGGCGCATCGCGCGGGCCGTCTCGGCGGCGATACGGCCGTACTCCTCGGCCGTCTTGTGGCCGGTCTGCCAGGGGCCGTCCATCTCGTTGCCGAGGCACCAGAGCTTGATGCCGAAGGGGTCCTTGTCTCCGTGGGAGACACGGAGGTCGGAGAGGGCCGTGCCTTCGGCGTGGTTGGCGTATTCCTGGAGTTCGAGCGCTTCCGCCACGCCTCGGGTGCCGAGGTTGATGGCCATCATGGGCTCGGCCTGGGGGCCGACCTTGCGGAGGAAGTCGATGTACTCGGAGAGGCCGAAGCGGTTGGACTCCGTCGAGTGCCAGGCGAGGTCGAGGCGGCGGGGGCGGTCCTCCGCGGGGCCTACCGAGTCCTCCCACTTGTAGCCCGAGACGAAGTTGCCGCCGGGGTAGCGGATGGCTGTCACGCCGAGTTCGCGGACCAGGTTCAGGACGTCCTGCCGCAGGCCTTTCTCGTCGGCTGTGGGGTGGTCGGGTTCGAAGATGCCGGTGTAGACGCAGCGGCCGAGGTGTTCTACGAAGCTGCCGAAGAGGCGGGGGTTGACTTCGCCGATGGTGAAGGCGGGGTCGAGGGTGAAGCGGGCCGTGTTGTGCATGGTCGCCTTTCCAGAGGGGTGGTTCTTGTTTCGTCGGCGGCTGCGGGCTTGGGGGGGGCTGGTCGCGCAGTTCCCCGCGCCCCTAAGGGACGTATGGCCAGCCGTCTCTTTGCCAGTTCAGTTTGTTCAGGCCCAGCTTGGGCGTGCCCTCGTCCTCCGCGTCGTAGTAGTGACAGGCCAGCCAGTCCTGGCCCTTCGCCCGGAACACCGACTGGCCGCCCGTGCCGATGTACCGGCCGTGGCCTGCCAGAAGCAGGTCTCCCCGCCCTCCAGCATCGGCTTGCCCTCGCTGTCCGCGTACGGGCCGGTCACCGACGTCGATCTGCCCACCCTGATCTTGTACGTCGAGTTCACGCCCGCGCAGCAGGCGTCGTACGACGCGAAGAGGTAGTAGTGGCGGCCGTGCTTGACGATGTACGGGCCCTCGACCGCGTACGGGGCGTCCGGGCGGGTCGCAAGGTGATGGACCGGGGCTTTCTCCAGCGCCTTGCCCGTTCTCGGGTTCAGTTCGACCATGCGGATGCCCGTCCAGTACGAGCCGAAGGACATCCAGAGCCTGCCGTCGGCCTGGATGAGCGCGGGGTCGATGGCGTTCCAGGTGTCGGTCGTCTCCGACGCGAACACCTTGCCGTGGTCCGTCCAGGTGCCGGGGAGGCTGGACGGGGAGGTGGCGACGCCGATCGCCTCCTGGCTGGTACCCCAGGAGGAGACGGCGGCCGCGTAGTAGAGCCATTGGCGTCCTCGCCCGCCCGGGAGCTGACGATTTCGGCCTGCACCACTTCGTGGCGCATCCACGGGTTCCTGCTTCAACGACCCCTGCCACGTCTTTCGTGTGGTCTTACGCGGGCCTCCACAGGCCTGACTTCCCGCCCACCCGGCGCCATGTCCAACAACCACGTTGTCGGACATGGCGACTGTAGCCGTGGCGCCACGCCTCGACGGGCCACCAATGCCAGGTTGGCCTACATCTCCACCCTGAAGAATGAGGCGCTTCAACTCGGGCTCTCCTCAGTGTGGTTACTGACCGGCCAAACCCGTGTGGGCGACGCCCGCCACGATCTGCCGCTGGAAGAAGACGAAGACGACGATCAGGGGCAGGCCCGCCATCAGGCCGCCGGCCATGAGCTGGGCCCACTGGATGCCGTAGGAGTTCATGACGGTCGCGATGCCGTTCGGCATGGTCATCAGGTCGGGGTTGTTGGTCACCATGTAGGGCCAGAGGAAGTTGTTCCACGAGGCGATGAAGGTGAAGATGCCGACCGCGGCGAGGGAGGGGCGGGCGAGCGGGACGACGATGGTGAAGAAGACGCGCCAGCGGCCGGCGCCGTCGATGAACGCGGCCTCCTCCAGTTCGCGCGGGATGCCCTGGAAGAACTTGTAGAGGATGTAGACCATCGCGGCGGGCGCGCACTGCGGCAGGATCATGCCCCAGTAGGTGTCGACCATCCCCATCTGCTGGACGGTGGTGAAGAGGGGGACCCCCAGGACCGCCGGGGAGATCATCAGGCCCGCCATCACCACGCCCATCAGGACGCTCTTGCCGCGGAACTCGGTGCGGGCGAAGCCGTATCCGGCCAGCGCGCTCACCAGCAGGACGACGGACGTCACGCATACGGACACGACCAGCGAGTTCACGAACCAGTTCGTGATGTTGCCGGTCTCGAACAGGGCCGTCCACGCCTGGCCCGTCCAGTCCTCGGGCAGCCAGTGCGGAGGCACCTCCACCGCCTCGGTCTCGGACTTGAGCGAGGTGAACAGGCCCCAGGCGAAGGGCGCGAGGAAGACGACCGAGACGGCCGTGGCGAGGAGGGTCAGGATGATCTGGCTGGGCGTCCATGCTCTGGCGGTCGTCATCGTGCGCCCTCCTCACGGTTGCGCAGCAGCCACATACGGGCGAGGGCGACGGCCGCGATGATCACGAAGAAGATGATGGAGATCGCGGAGGCGTAGCCCACGCGGTAACTGGTGAAGCCCTCTTCGAGGGTGTACTGGACGAAGGTGCGGGTCGAGTTCTCCGGGCCGGGGCTGAAGTCCATCATCACGACCGCCTGGTCGAAGACCTGGAGCGAGGCCAGGATCTGGAGCGCGATGACGAGGCCCGTGATGTTGCGCAGCATCGGCAGGGTGATGTGGACCATGCGGTGCCAGGCGTTGGCGCCGTCGAGCTTGGCGGCCTCGTAGAGGTGGTCGGGGATGGACTGGAGCGCGGCGAGGTAGAGCAGGAAGCTGAAGCCGACCGTCCACCACAGGGTGGTGATGACGATGGCGAGCATCGCGTACGACTTGTCCGTCAGCCAGGGCGTCTCGATGCCGAAGACGTGGTTGATCATTCCCGTGCCGGGGTTGAACAGCCACTGCCAGAGGTTGCCGGCGACGGTGGAGGGGAGCAGGAAGGGGGCGAAGAAGCACAGGCGCCACAGCCATTTGCCGCGCTCGATGTGGTGGGCGAGCATCGCGAGAAGGAAGGCCAGGACCGTGATGCAGGGCACGACCAGGAGCGTGAAGTACGCGCTGTGGCCGAGCGCATCCCACATCAGGGGGTCGTTCAGGGCCTCGCGGTAGTTGTCGAGGCCGATGAAGCTCTCGCCGTCGCCGGTGATGTTGGCGTCCGTGAAGCTGAGGTAGACGCCGCGCAGCAGCGGCCAGATCACGAAGAGCGCGAACAGGGCGAGGAACGGGGCGACGAACCAGCCGCCGTGCTGGAAGCCCTGTCCTCGGCGGAGGGTGGCACCGATCGCGGCGGTCCGGGTGCGCGCCGGTGCGACGACGGTCTGAGCGCCGGCCTGAGCGCTGGTCGCCATCATGCTGCCGTACCTCCTTGCGCGGCTGTTCTGCCGTCCATGGGGTTCTTCATGGCGAGCAGCTGGGTGAGCGCGCTCTTCATACGGCCGGCGGCGGCCTCCGGCCCCGCCGAGCCCACCGTCGAGGAGACGACGATCGGGCCGATGCGCTGGGCGAGGATTCCGGTGGAGCCCGCGAACCACACCTTCGGCTCGGTGGCCTGGTGGTCCATGGCGGAGGCGTACTCGCTCTGCGGGTTCAGCTTCTTGTACGCCGCCGTGGACAGGGTCGGTGTGTACGCGGGGATGTGGCCGCCTGCCGCCCACTGCTGGGCGTGCCGGACGACGTAGGCGGCGAGTCGGTGGGCCGCCTCGTTGGTGGCGCCGCCGCGGTCGGACTGGTGCGGCAGGACGAAGGCGTGCGACTCGGCGTGGGTGGCCTGGCTACCGAAGACGGGCGGTAGCGGGGTGGCGCCGTAGTCGAGCTTCGCGCCCGAGTAGACCGGCACCGACCAGTTGCCCTCCCAGGCGAAGGGTGCGCCGTTGAGGAACTGTTCGGCGCCGACGGAGCCCAGGCCCGGGTCGGCGTATCCGTCGCTGACGTGGCGGCGCAGGAACTCAAGGACCTGGACGGCCTTGTCGGTGTCGAAGGTGACCTCGGTGTGGGCGGCGTTGAACCAGGTGCCGCCGAGCTGGGTGTAGAAGGCGACGAAGAACCACCACTGGAAGTTCTGGTCGTTGATCCACAGGCCGATGGTCTGCAGGCCCTTCCTGGTGGCCTTCTTGGCCTCCTTGAGCACGTCGAACCACTCGTCGGCCGACGTCACGGGCACGATCCGGCCGTCGGCGCCGAGCAGGCCCGCCTTCTTCAGCACGTCCTTGCGGTAGAAGCAGAGCTGGACGTGGATGTCGAGCGGGAGGGCGTAGAGCTTGCCGTCGATGACGGCACGCTTCCACAGCGCGGGGTTGAAGTCCGTCTCCCGTACGCCGTACTTGGCGAGCAGGTCCACGTCCCAGGGGTCCAGGAGCCGGCCGGGCGAGAAGCCGGTGACGCGGCCGAGGTGCATGACGCCGAGGTCCGGGGCGCGGTTGCCCGCGGCGGCCATGGCGAGCTTGGTGTAGAAGGGATTGCCCCACTGCAGGGTCGAGTCCTTCACGTCGATGCCGGGGTTCGCCTTACGGAAGGCGTCCAGCATCGCGATCATGTTGGAGCCGTCGCCGCCGCTGAAGAGGTTCCAGTACCGCACCCGGGTGCCGGCGCTGGAGGCGAGCGCGTCGGCACCGGTGCCGAGTGCGGCGAAGCCGAAGCTGCCGGCCACCGTCAACCCGCCCGCGGTGGCCAGAAGTTGCCTGCGGTTGAGGCCAGGTTGTCCCATTCCCTGCCCTAACTGTTCGAGATATCGAATTTTGCACGTAACTTCGAACGGGACCGTAGGCGGCAAGCGCTTTCTAGTCAATGCCTTGTGCACGAATTCCGAGTGGGTGGCGGGAGGGAAGGGAGACGGACGAGACAGGCGCGGGCTCCGAGAGCAGCAGTGCTGGTTACCGGTTGAACAACGGTCGCCGTATCGCATGACGCGGGCACGTCGGGCCGCGTACGCTCGAACGGCCCGCCGAGCGGCGGAGGAACAGGGGGTGCGATGGACATCGCGGGCGCGCGCACATGGGCGGCCCGGGTCGCTTCCATGCTGCGGTCGCGGCGCTCTCACCGCGCCTCGACCATGCGCGACCTGGCTTCCGAGCTGAGCGCGGCCGTACGTGCCAGACCTCATCCCCCGGCCGACGTACGCGAGGTGTGCCACGCGCTGTGCGCGGAGATGAGCGCACGACGCGGCGGGCGGCCCGTCGAGCTGCGCTTCGAGCGGTTCCCCGACGAGATCGAAGTGACCGGGCTGTGGGTGGAGTTCCAGGACTTCGACCTGGTCATCGTCGAGGAACGGGCCGAGGCGGTGCAGCAACTGGTCATCCTCGGCCACGAGTTGTGGCATCTGCACGCCGGGCACGGTCATGACCACACCTCCGGTACGGCGGCCGTGCACGCCCTCGCCGACCGGCCCGGGTGGAAGGACATCGCCCTCGCGGTGGCCGCCCGCGACGGCTCCCGGCAGCGGGACGAGGCCGAGGCCGACGACTTCGGGCACCGACTGGCCGCCGCCTTCCGGCCGTTGCTGTCGGGGACGGGGCCGGACGTGCCGCTCGGGCCCGTGCAGCGTTCGATGGGGTATCGCGGGGGCGACGGCGGGGGGACGACGCGATGACCGGCCTTGCGGCCCAGGCGGCCCAGGCGGCCCAGGAACCCTCCGCCCTCCTCGGCGACATGTACATCTCGTTCTGGATCCCGACCGTCATCCTGACCGCCGCCCTGGCGATCAAGCTGCCCAGCATCGTCAAGATGTGGCGGGACCCGCTGCTGCGCGCCGTCGGCGGACTGCTGCTGTTCGCCTGCGCCGTGTTCGTCTTCGCGGCCCCGAACACCATCGCCTGGACCAACCGCGTCACCGGCGTGCCGAACATCTCGGCGCCCTGGGTGTACTCCCTGCTCACCGCGCTCTGCGCGTCCTGGCTGCTGCTGATCATCGCCTGGCGCAACGGTCTCTCCGACGACTCGACCGCGACCCGCCGCGCGACCCGCTGGGTCGTCTCCGTGTACGCCGGTGTGGTGGCCACCCTGTGGGGCCTCTTCGCACTCGCCGACGCCCCCGTGGAACGGCTCCGGGACCTCGACACGTACTACGCGACCACGCCCTTCATGCGCGAGATGATCCTGCTCTACCTCCTCGCGCACACCGTGGCCTGCACCATCACGGCCCGGCTGATCTGGAACTGGATCCGCACCGACGGCCTCGACGCCTGGCTGCGCTGGGGGCTCAGGTTCCTGGGTGTCGGCTACGCGACGAACCTGCTCTTCGACGCGTCCAAGCTCACCGCCGTCGTCGCCCGGTGGCTGGGCCACGACCTGGACTGGCTCAGCACCGACCTGGCACCGTCGGCCGCCTGCGTCTCCGCCTCGCTGGTCGCGGTGGGCTTCATCATCCCGCACGCCGGCCAGTACCTGCACGAGCGCTGGCGGATCCGGCTGCACCGCCTGCGGCTGCGGCCCCTCTATCTGCTGATGCGGTCCGTCACCGGCGGACGCGAGCCGTTCGCCCTGCGCGGCACCGGCGAGCTGCGCCTGATCCGCCGTGAGACGTTCATCCGCGACGGGCTCCTCCAGGTGTCCCGGCACCTGGACGAGGACCTGCGCGGCCGGTCGTACGACGCGGCCCTGGCCCTCGGTTTCGTGCCCGCCCGGGCCGAGGCCCTCGCCGCGGCCGTGACGATCCTGGACGCCGTCGACACCCGCAAGCGGTCCCCCGAGACCGAGAGCACCGCCGCACCGTCCGGCCCGGACACCGCGTACCTGCTGCGGGAGATCCAGGCCGTGTCCCGAGCCCTCCGCCACCCCGACGACATCAAGGCGGTACGCGACCGCGCGGCCGCCCAGGCAGAGAAAGCTCGCGCATGACTGAACAGCACACCCCCGGGGACATGACACAGTCGCTCAGAACGGCCGTCGTCCTCGGGGGATCCCATACCGGCATGCTCGCGGCCCGCGCCCTGACCGAGTTCGTGGACCGGGTCATCGTCGTCGAACGCGACGCCCTGCCGGCGGGAGCCGCTCCCCGCAAGGGCCTGCCGCAGGCCCGGCACGCCCACATGCTGTGGTCGGGCGGGGCGCAGGCCGTGGCGGAACTGCTGCCCGGGATCACCGAGGCGCTGCGCGGGGCCGGGGCACACCGGCTGCCGGTCACCACGGACATGGTCGCTTTGTCGGCGCGGGGCTGGTTCCGGCGCTGGCCCGAGTCGCACCATGTGATCCTGGCCGGGCGGGATCTGCTGGACGCGACGATCCGTGCGCAGGTCCTCGCCGACCAGCGGATCGAACTGGTCGAGCGGGCCGAGGCGTTGGGGCTGGTCGGCACGGACGCCGCCGTGACCGGCGTACGGATCCGGACGCACGACGGCGCCGAACGCACCCTGGAGGCGGGCCTGGTCGTCGACGCCACCGGCCGCGGGTCGGGAGCGCACCGGTGGCTGACCGACCTCGGGCTGCCCGCACCGCAGCAGCGCGAGGTCGACTCCGGGCTGGTGTACGCCAGTCGGCTCCACCTCGCCCCCGAGGCGGCCCGGGACGGCTTCCCGGTCGTCAACGTGCAGCCCGACCCGCGCGACGGGCTGCCCGGCCGGGCGGGCTTCCTGCTGCCCATCGAGGACGGCCGCTGGATCGTCACCCTCTGCGGCACCCGCGGCGGCGAACCCTCCGCCGACGCCGACGACTTCGCCCGCTTCGCCCGCGAGGAGCTGCGGCACCCGCTGATCGGCGACCTGCTCGACAACGCCGAGCCGCTGTCCGACGTGTCGGTCACCCGCAGCACGGTCAACCGCCGGTACTTCTACGAGCGGATGCCGGCGTGGCCGGAGAACTTCGTCGTCCTCGGCGACGCACTCGCCGCGCTCAACCCGGTGTACGGGCACGGGCTGGCGGTCGCCGCCCAAAGCGCCCTGATCCTACGGAATATGATGCGCCGTCAGGGTTGGGCGACGCCGGGAGTGGCGCGCGGTGTCCAGCGGGCGGTGGCCCGCCCGGTCGGCGCCGCCTGGGACATGGCCATAGGCCAGGACGTGTTCTACCCCGGCGCGACGGAGCACGGCCCCACGCTCAGGGAGCGACTCGTGGCCGCGTACGTCGGCCGACTGATGCACACGGCCACCGGGAACGGGCGGATCGCCCGGCGGGTGACGGATGTGACGTCCCTGGAGCGGGGGGCGGAAGTGCTGCTGGCCCCGTCCGTGCTGCTGGCGGCGCTGGCCGGGCCGCTCAAGCCGGCGTTGAGCGGGCCGCCGTTGACTGCGGAGGAGATGAAGGCGGGCGGGTTGCGGTAGCCGTAGGCCGTGGGGCGGAGGTTTGTCGGGGGGGGTGCGGTAGCCGGCTGGGTGGAGGCTTGCGGCGGCGCCGCAGTGAGCCGCCGCCGCACCCCAGGCGGGTCAGCCGGCGAACGCCGGTTGCGCCAGCCCCTTCCCCGCGCCCGGCACGACGAACACCGACCCGGCCAGGGCGGGCGGTGAGGTCAGTCCCACGCGGGCCGTCGTGATGTACAGGTCGGTCAGGTCGGGGCCGGCGAAGGCGCAGGCCGTGACGCGGGGCACCGGGAGGGGGACGATCCGGTCCAGCTCGCCGGCCGGGGTGTAGCGGCGTACGGCCGAGCCCTCCCACAGGGCCACCCAGACGCAGCCCTCGGCGTCGACGGTGAGCCCGTCGGGGAACCCGGCGCCGTCCTCGATCGTGACGAACGGCCGCCGGTTCACGGCCCGCCCGCCCTCCTGGTCGAAGACGTCGACACGGCGCGTGGGCGAGTCGATGTAGTACATGAGCCGCCCGTCCGGGCTCCAGCCGGTGCCGTTGCTCACCGCCACGTCGTCGAGGATCACCTCGGCCGAGCCGTCACCGGTGAGCCGGGACAGGGTGCCGCCGCCCGGCGCCTCGTCGTAGCGCATGGTGCCGGCCCACAGGGAGCCGTCGGGCGCGACGGCGGCGTCGTTGGCGCGGCGGCCGGGAACGGTCTCTCGGTGCAGCCAGCGGAAGCTGTCGTCCGGGTCCAGCAGCCCCACGCCGTCCCGGAGGTTCAGGACGAGGCCACCGCCGACGCGCGGCTTGACGGCGCCGACGTGCTGCGGGGTCGTACGGACGGAGCGACGCCCGGAGACGGGGTCGTAGGTGTGGACCCGGGACCCCAGGATGTCGATCCACAGGAGCCGCCCACTGACCGCGTCCCAGGTCGGCCCCTCACCGAGCTCGGCTTCCGCCCGCACCGCGACCTCGTACGCCGTCGCCCTCATGCCACGCTCCGGTGTCCGAGACGCTCCGACAGCTCTGCGGCGCCCTTGGCGGCGAGCTGCTCCAGCTCGACGCGGCGGTCGTCGCTCCAGCGGATCATGGGCACGGAGATGGAGAGCGCGGCGACGACCTTGCCGGTCCGGTCGTGCACCGGAGCCGCCACGCACGACACATCCGGGTTGGACTCCCGGCTCTCGACGGCGATCCCTCGCTCCCGAATCCCGGCAAGGGCCTCGCGCAGGGCGCCGGGGTCGGTGATGCTGTTCGGAGTCATCGCGACGAGCTCGGCGTCGTCGGGGACACGCGCGCTGAGCTCGGGCTCGGGAAGGGAGGCCAGCAGCATCTTGCCGACGGAGGTGCAGTGCGCGGGCAGCCGACGCCCGGCGGCGGAGACCATCCGCACCGCGTGCGTCGAGTCGACCTTGGCGATGTAGATCACGTCGGTGCCTTCGAGGATGGCCACGTGCACGGTCTCGTCGCAGGTCTCGGCGACGGACCGGGCGACCTGCTGCCCCTCGGCCGCGAGGTCGAGCTGCTCGGCATACCGACTGCCGAGCTGGTACGGCCGCACACCGAGCCGGTACCGTCCCGGCTGGCCCGGCACCTGGACGATGTACGACCGGGCGGCGAGAGTGGTCACCAGCTCATGCACGGTGGTGCGCGGCAGCTGGAGCTTGCGCACGATGTCGGGGGCGGAGAGTGTGCCGTCCCCGTCGAGGAAGAGCTCGAGAATGTCGAGAGCCCTGGTCACGGCTGGTACGAGGCGTCCCACGTCCGGCCCCCTCCCTTGGGTGTCAGTGAGGCTGCGTTCGAGATTTCAACAGCCGATCGGAATAACGAACACAGGCTACTCAAAGTGCGTTTGCCCCGGCAATGGGGCTGCGCTGCCTCTCTGACAAGATCCCTCCGCTTTACGGCCTCTCAGTGCGGACAAACCTCACATCGAAGTCCGTCGTCCACCGCTCCCCGTCGGGTGACTGCTCCCAGCTGCCCTCGATCGTGGTGCCGTCGGGGCTGACGGTGGCGGTGAGGCGCTGGTGGAAGCCGGGGGCGGAGCGCCACTGGCGCCAGGTGCGGTCGGTCAGGCTGCCTCGGTAGACGCGGGTCACGCCGCGGCCGTCGGCGTACAGGACCGTGTACTCCTCGGCCGTGTCGTCGTAGCCGGTCAGGGCGACGGTGGGGAAGGGAGCGTGCGCGGCCCACTCGCCGGGGAGGGCGGTCTCGGGGGTGACATCCGCGCGCTGGACGAGGAAGGCGCCGCCCTCCAGCCAGGCGAATTCCGTCCGGATGGGGCCGACGGTGCGGCCCGCGGCCCACATGTCCCACGCTCCGACGAACGCCTCCAGCTGTCGTAGGGCGGTGTGGGGTGTCGGTCGGCGCATCGGGTCTCCTCTGTTCGCGAGCGGGGTGCTCTGCGGTCGGTCGGCGCGGGAGCAGCCCGAGGGGCGTCGGGTACTCCCACGGCAGTACACGGGGTTTCTCCCGCTGTCAGACGTCCTCGTTCTTCCCGCCCGGCACGGTGGGGTCCATGGCTTCCACGTCTTCCATGTCTTCCATGTCTTCCACATCTGCCACCCCCTCCGCCGCGTCGGCCAAGAAACTGAGCCGTCCCGCCCGCCGGGCCGTCCTCGTCGTCCACGTCGTCGCCTCCGCGAGCTGGCTCGGGCTCACGGTCGGGCTGCTCGCGCTCGGGATCACCGCGGGCTCGACCGGGTCCGCGGTGGCCGTGGAGGCGTCCGTACGGGCCATGAAGCTGTTCGCCGACTGGCTTCTGCTGCCGGTCGCGTTCCTCACGCTGGTCAGCGGGCTCGTGCTGGCCCTGGGCACGCAGTGGGGACTGGCGCGGCACCGGTGGGTCTACGTCAAGTTCTGGGTGACCCTGGCCACGACCACCGCCACCGTCTTCGCCCTGCGCCCCGGTGTGAACTCCGCGGTCGCCGCCGTCGCCGCGGGCGGGCCGCTGCCCGATGCCGGTGACGTCCTGTTCGGGCCGATCGTGTCGCTGTCCGCGTACGTCTTCATGACGGTGATCTCGATCCTCAAGCCCTGGGGGCTGACCCGGCGGGGGCGACGGCTGCGCGCCGCCTCCGCCGCAGCCCGCACCGCGTCGGGCACCGCCAAGCCCGCCCGCCAGACCGTCTGACCCCCTCCTCGGCAGCACTGGCAGGATGCCCGCATGGGGCACACACCTTGAGCGCGAGAGCCCGCTACGGCACACAGCAGGAGGAGATCGCCGCCTTGGTGCACGCCGTCGGCGAGGCGGCGGCGGTGGTCCTCTCGTACGACGAGAACCGTGCGGTCGCCGCGATGGGTCTCAATCGGTTCGGCACCGTCGGGTCGACCCGCTTGGACTGGCGGGGAGCCGAGGTGGTCGAGCGTTCCTCCGCCTTCGACGGCGCGCAGTTGCGCGAGCTGCTGCTCCGGCACGCGCCTGCGGGCGAGACGGCGGTCGTGTTCTGGGGAAACCTCGCGGTGCCCTCGGTCGCGCTGGACGCGGGGCTGCTGGCCGCGCACGCCGACACCGTGGTGGAGTGCTGCCCCGAGTTCTGGGTCCATCTCATGGACGCCCGGCTGCTGATCGAGTTCCAGGACGGCGAGGGGTTCACCGTCGGGCAGGTGCCCCGGACACCGCCGTGACACACAAGTAGCCCGCCTCGGGCAACCTCCACCGCCCCGGCGGCAACGTACAGGCGAAGTCCCGTCCCCCACCAAGGGAGTTCGCCATGCGCACCCGCTGTGCGCGACTCGGCGCCGTACTCGCCGCCGTCGTCGCGTTGATCGCCGCACCCGCCGTCACCGCGGCCCCCGCCCAGGCCGCCGAACAGTGGAACCCGCCGACCAACCTCGTCCAGCCCCTGGGCGAGGTCTGGAACCACGTCGAGTCGACCTACCCCGACCTCTACGGCTTCCGCAACTACGGCTGGGACCAGGTCATGGCCAACAAGGGCAGCGTCAACTACTGCGTCCGCTGGGAGTCCGACGCGCCGGTCAGCGCCGCCCTGCGCGACCAGATCCACGCCGCCCTGAAGAAGCAGTTCGGGAAGTGGATGGCCGCGATGGTCAAGAGCAACGGCGCCGGGCACAACGCCTGGCCGTACACCAACGTGCCCGTCAACATCGTCGGCTGGGCGGTCAAGAACCGCTCCACCCTCCAGTGGACCGACAACTCCGTCGACATCTACAGCGGCGTCCTGGACAGCGAAGACGCGCCCCAGTGTGCCCCCGACTGCGGCCGCTTCTTCCACCAGGACGGCAACTACTCCAAGTGCCCGGGCGGTGCCGCCCGCCACTACGACCAGTCCCTGTGGCTGACCAAGGGGTTCCAGGGCGGGGCCGGCGGTGACTGGGGCCAGCGGGTCGGGCAGGAGTACTTCACCTCGGCCCTGGGGCAGGAGAACATCCACATCTATCTGCATGAAGTCGGCCACACCTTCGGGCTCGACGACTTCTACGACTGGACCCCGACCGGCCAGTGCTGCTTCCTCATGAAGGCCGGATCGGCCGCCCAGATCACCGAGTTCGACAAGTGGATGTTCCGGGACTTCTGGCGGCATCTGAAGAGCCGTTACGGCCTCTGAGGTTCGCGCCCGGGCGGCCCGCACGGGTGCACGGGAGCCTGCGCCGTCCTCGGCACTATCGGCGCGGCTCCCCCAGCGCCCCCTTCAACCGCTGGGCCCGCAACACCAGTTCCAGCTCGAACCGCCGGTCCGGGTCGTCCATCTCGTCGCCCCACAACTCCCGGATCTGCCGCAGCCGATAGCGGACCGTCTGGGGATGAACCCCCAGGCGGGCCGCCACCTCCGGCGCCCCTCCCCTGGTCTCCAGCCACGCCAGTAACGTCTCGGCGAGCCGCCGCCCGTGCGTGGGCCCGCAGTGCTCCAGGGGTGCCAGGCACCGCACCGCCAGGTCGTCGATCAGCTCCTCGGGCTGCAGGAGGACGAGAGCCTCGGTGTGCTCGGTGCAGTACAGGACCTCACCGGCCGGCAGCAGCCGCCGTTCCATCAGGCGTACGGCCGCCTCGGCCCAGCGCAGCGACTTCGCCGCGTCGGCGAGCGGGACCGGGGGGCCGATCGCGCCCGCCCAGCCGGTCAGCGCCCGGTGCAGCAGTTCGGGGCGGCCGGCGGCGTCCGGTTCGGGGACGACCATGCGCGGCTGCTCGTACTCCATGTCGAGCAGCACCCCCTGCCCCACGGCCGGCGCCACCGCCTCCCGTGCCGGGCGCAGCAGCACCCCCACCGCGACCTTCTCGGGCAACGACCAGCCGATCCGGGCCGCCCGCTCCGTCAGGGCGTCCGCCGGATCGCCCCGGTGGTGTTCGGCCAGCAGGAGTTCCATCAGGCGGCGTTGCAGGCGCAGCCGTTCGCCCGCCTGTCGTGCCGCCGCCTCGGCGTACCCGCGCACCGACTGGTCGACGAGGCCGTCCAGATACTCGTATCCCGCGTCCACCAGCTCGTACATCGCGGGCGGCGGAATGTCGACGCGCTGGCCGATCTCGGCGAAACGGCGCCAGGCCAGCCGTACGCCCATCCGGTAGATCGCCTGGAGCGAGTCCAGGGAGCGGCCGCCCAGGCCCTCGCCCCGGCCGAACTCCTGGAAGACGCCCGGCGGGACGCTCGGGCGGCCCTCCGAGGTCTCCAGGTGCTGGACGAACACCTCGATCGCGCGCCGGATGCCGACCAGGGCCATCGGCTCGCCCGACTCGTCGAGGACGACGGGCAGGTGCGGGTACTCGCGCCGGATCTCGCTGAGGATCTCCTCGGCGAGGGCCGGGGCGTCCGCCATGGCCAGCTCCGCGAAACGGCGGACCTGGAAGCGGGGTACGTCGTGCCAGGCCGAGCGGGCGGGCGCGGCCGGGGAGGTCGTGGAGCGGATCGCTGCCACGGTCAACTCCCCTGGCCCGCTTGCTCGTAGGTGATCAAGGGCGTGTTGGGCTGGTCGGGCGTCGCTTCCAGCAGCGCGACGACGCCGAGCGCGGCGCCCACCGCGAGTACGGCGGCGAGCGCGACGGTCAGCGCGGCGGCGAGCAGTCTGGACATCGCAGGGTCAGCCTCTCTGTCCGGAGGTCCCCACCCCGGGTCACAAGTCCGATCCGACCCCTGCCTGTCGGGCCCAGTCTCGACAAGCTGTGACTGCCCCGTCAAGACCGTCAAGACATTGACACTCAGTCAAGGGGCGCCTACGGTTCCCGGCCCAAGAACGGCCAGGCAACGACCGTGCACCGAAGTGTGCGTCAAACCCCAGGAGTGCCGGATGCGCCGTACAGCCTCACCTCTCTCGCTGATCCTGCTGGGCATCGGCACGTTTCTGCTGGTACTGGCGCCCATGCTGGCCTGGTACGTGACCCCGCGTGCCGCCGTGAACCCCATCGACATCGACACCACCGCCGTTTACAAAGGCACCGGCAGCGTCTTCGACACCGACAAGATCGAGACCGTGCCGGACCAGAAAATCACCGTCACCCAGCGGGTGCGCGGCAATGTGGCGGAAAGTGAGCGCAGCGGCAACGGCGTCTGGGACGTGATCACCACCGTCGACACCGACAAGTCGCTGCCGGCCGCCGACCCGCACGACGCGCTGGACTTCGCCCCGCACCGCTGGGTGATGGACCGGAAGACGACCAGGCCGGTGCACTGCTGCAAGGAGACGCCCTACATCGAGGGCGAGGCCTATCTGAAGTTCCCGTTCGACGTGCAGAAACGCTCCTACCAGTGGTGGGACAACACCGGCGGCACGACAGTCACCATGCGCTACGACGGCACCGAGAAGGTCCAGGGCTACACCGGCTACCGGTTCACCGCCACGGTCGCGCCCCGCAAGGTCGGCACCCGGCTCGTCCCCGGCAGCATCGTCGACCAGCCGAACCGGCCGCAGGTGCTGGCCGAGGAGTGGTACTCCAACCACGGGTTCAAGCTGGTCGTGGACCAGCGCACCGGCCGGGTGATCTACGCCCAGACCGGTCCGCGCCGTACGCTGCGGGCGCCCGGCGGCGACAAGGACGCGGTGGTGCTGCTGGACAGCGAGAAGATCGCGTTCACCACGGCCACGCAGAAGGACGCCGTGCGGCAGGCGAAACGGGACAGCGGGCTGCTGCGTATGGTGGGCGAGACGCTGCCCATCGGGACTGCTGGGGCAGGATTCGCACTTGCGGTGGTGGGTGGCGTTTTGGTGGTACGAGGGCGTAAGCGGCCGGATTCCCCGGAAACGGTCGAGATGCCCCAGCCCTCGCTCACGATGTGACGTGACGTCAGCTCTAACAAAGCCGGAAATTGTCACGCCGGTGAGTAGCCCTGGCGAACGGCTGGGCGAAAACTGTCCACCCCCACCCGGACACAGCCTGTCCATACCCCACGCAAAGTGACCGTAAGAGACCCACGAAACTCCGATTCCCCCCACGGGAACCCAAACCCTCCCCACCCCCACGCTGAGTTCCGCACCCTGAGACGAGTTGGAGCACCCATGCCCCAGCACGTGCCTTCCCAGCTGCGTGCCAGTCTCCCCTTGGCACCGCAGCACCCCCCGGCGCTTCCCCCACATCCGCGCCGAATCGTTTTTCTCGCCCACCGTGACCTGGGCAACGAGGCCGCCGGCGGCTCCGAGCTGCTGGTCGACCGCCTTGCCGACGGGCTGACCCGGCTCGGCCATCAGGTCACCCTCCTGTGCGGAGGCCCCGCGGCCTACCGCGACTACCGGGTCGTGTCCGCCGGCGGTTCCTACGGCCACTATCTGCGCGCCAGATCCGCCTTCGCCCGCCAGGTGGGCGACTGCGATCTGCTGGTCGAGGTCTGCAACGGGATGCCGTACTTCGCCCCCCTCTGGCATCGCGGGCCCACGTTGTGCCTGGTCAACCATGTGCACACCGATCTGTGGAAGATGCGGTTCGGCGGGGCGATGGCGCCTGCCGCTCGGCTCGGCCGAAGACTGGAGCACTGGGCGCTGACCGGGGCGCAGCGGCGGAGTCTGCTGGTCGCCGTGTCGCCGTCCACGGCGCAGGCGCTGCGCGGGATCGGCGTCGAGCGGGAGCGGATCCGTGTCGTGCACAACGGGGTGGAGGAGCCGGGGCCGCTCGGCGAGCGTTCCCCGGAGCCGCTGTTCGTGGCCGTGGGCCGACTTGTCGAATACAAGCGGATCGATCTGCTGCTGCGGTTGTGGGAGCGCGTGCGGCCCGTTACCGGTGGGCGGCTCGTCATCGTCGGGGACGGGCCCGAGCGGCAGCGGTTGGAGCAGCTCGCCGGTCCTGGTGTCCAGTTCACCGGGCATGTCTCCGAGGCCGAGAAGCACCGGCTGCTGTGCGAGGCCTGGATGCTGATGCATCCCTCTGCCGTGGAGGGGTGGGGGCTTGTGGTGACCGAGGCCGCGACGCGCGAGACTCCGACCATCGGCTTTGATGTGCCTGGGCTTCGGGATTCCGTCGTGGACGGGGAGACCGGGGTGTTGGCGCAGGGAGAGTCTTCGTTCGCTGCTGCTTGGTGTGCGTTGGCGTTGTCCGGGCACCGGCGGGAGTTGATGGGGAAGGCTGCGCGGGATCGGTCTGCGCGGTATCGGTGGGATCGGACGGTGCGGCAGTTTCTTGCCGTTGCTTCAGAGGCCGTGCGGCGGGACGGGGCGTCGTGACGCCTAAACGCCGTGATGGTTCGGTCGTCTCGCGAGTGCCGGTGATTCGTGGCTGGTCGCGCAGTTCCCCGCGCCCCTTGAGGGGAGCGCCCCAACCCGGAACTCACAAGGACCCCTCCTTTCGGCGGTCTCTCGCTCTCTTTCGGGCCTTCCTCCATGAGCAGGAGGACCCCGAAGCCTGCTACTCACTGCTGGCCCGTGATGCCGCCGATCAGGTCGAGGCCTACGACGGGCCCGTCGCCGGGCGTACCGTCGTGGACGTCGGTGGCGGGAGTGGGTACTTCACCGAGGAGTTTCGGCTGCGGGGGGCGCATGCCTTTCTCTTCGAGCCGGACCTGGCGGAGCTCGGCGAGAAGCCTCCTGATGGAGCCGTCGTCGCCGACGGCTATCTGCTCCCCCTGCGCGACGGCGTCGCCGACGTCACCTTCTCCTCCAATGTGCTGGAGCATGTGGCCGATCCGCAGACGTTTCTGAGTGAGCTGGCGCGGGTGACCCGGCCCGGTGGGCTGATCTACGTGTCGTTCACCAACTGGCTGTCCCCCTGGGGCGGTCATGAGTGGGCGCCCTGGCATTACCTCGGTGCCGAGCGGGCCCGTGCCCGCTACCAGCGCCGTACCGGACGGGCGGCCAAGCACACCCTCGGCGAGAACCTCTTCGCCGTGCACATCGGCGCCACCCTGCGGCAGGTCCGCGCCCGCGACGACGTCGAGGTCGTGTCGGCGCGCTCCCGCTACTGGCCGTTCCTCGCGGAGACCGTGGTGAAGGTGCCCGGTATCCGCGAGTTCGCCACCTGGAACCTCCTCCTCATCCTCAGGCGGTGTCCACCATGACGACGACCACGGTCCAGGCTCCTCCCCCGGCAGCCGTACCGACCTCCGTGCCTGCCGCGGGCCCGCCGGAGGGGCCGCGGTCGCGGCGCTGGCTGCTGGGGTTCTGGGCCGTGGTGTTCGTGCTGTTGGTGGCGGTCCAGCCAGGACGGCAGACGTTCGACACCAAGCTGGGCGTGACCGTCGATCCCGGCCAGTTCCTCGCCGACCTGGGCCAGTTGTGGCAGGACGAGGGCAGTTTCGGCGGCATCCAGAACCAGTACTCGGGCTATCTGTGGCCGATGCTGCCGTTCTACTGGCTGGCCGATGTCGTACGGCTGCCGGTGTGGCTGGCGGAGCGGTTGTGGCTGTCGCTGATCGTGTCGGTCGCCTTCTGGGGTGCGCTGCGGCTGGCCGAGCGGCTGCGGGTGGGGAGCGGCGGGTCGCGGCTGGTGGCCGCGGTCGTCTATGCGTTGTGGCCCGTCTTCACCATCGTCGTCGGGTCTACGTCCGCTGCCGCGCTGCCCGGTGCGTTTCTGCCGTGGGTGCTGCTGCCGCTGACCAATGAGCGGTTCGCCGCGCGGGTCGCCGCCCTGCGGTCGGCGTTGATCATCCCCTTCATGGGCGGTGTCAACGCCGCCTCCACGCTGGCCTCGCTGCTACCCGTCGGGTTGTATCTGCTGTCCCGGCCGGCCGGGCCACGGCAGCGGAAGCTGATCGCGTGGTGGGTGCCCGGGGTGATTCTGGCTACCGCCTGGTGGGTCATCCCGCTTCTGCTCCTCGGCACCTACGGCGAGAACTTCCTTCCCTACGTGGAGAATTCGCAGACCACCACCGAGACCATGTCGGCGACCGAGGCCCTGCGCGGGGCCGGGAACTGGGTCGCCTATCTGCACTTCGGAGAGGCCTGGCTGCCGGCCGGCTGGACCGTCGCCTCGGCCGTCGTCGTGATCGTCTGCTCGGCGCTCGCCGCCGGGCTGGGGCTCGCGGGGCTGGCGCGGCGGGACATGCCGGAGCGGCGGTGGCTGGTGCTGACCGTGGTGACGGTCGCGCTGATCCTGCTCGCCGGGTACGGCGGGACGTTCGGCGCGCCCTTCCACGGGGTCGTGCAGGACTGGCTGGACGGCGGGCTCGTCCCCTTCCGGAACATCTACAAGTTCCAGACGGGGCTCGCCCTGGCGCTGGCGCTGGGGCTCGCCCATCTGGTGGGCGTGGCGGCCGAGGTGCGCGGAGCACGGCCGGTGCGGGGGCGGCGGTTCGCCGCGCTGATCGCGGCCGTGCTGGTGCTGCCGGGACTGATGTGGCCGTACCTCAACGGCTCGATCCTCAACCCGGGTTCCTTCAAGGAGATCCCCAAGTACTGGCAGGCCACGGCCGACTGGATGGAGAAGTACTCCCCCGACGCCCGAGCCCTCGTCGTCCCGGCGAGCGCGCACGGCATCTACACCTGGGGCTCCACCATCGACCAGCCCCTCGACGTCGTGGCCGACTCGCGCTGGGCGCAGCGCGACTACGTCCCCTTCGGCACTCCGGGCAACCGGCGCGCCATGGACGCCGTCGAGCAGGCGCTGGTGAGTGGTGGCCAAGTGCCGGGGCTGGCGGACTACTTGAGCAGAGCGGGCATCTACTACGTCGTCGTCCGCAACGACCTCGATCCCGACCAGATCGGGCAGGTCCCCACGACCACGGTGAAGCGGACCCTGGAACAGTCCGGGTACGAGCGGGTCACCGGTCTGGGGCCCACTTCGACCATCGGGACGATCGCCCCGGACACCCCGCTCCAGGTGGAGGGGCTGTATCCGCAGCAGCGGGCGGTGGAGATCTACAAGCCGGTGGGCGAGGACGTGCCGCGCCCGCACCAGGCCGGGCTGCAGCCGGTCGCCGACACGGCCGTAGTCTCCGGCGGGCCGGAGTCGCTGCTGCCGCTGGCGTCCGAACTGCGCGGCCGGGCAACCGTGTTGACCGGCGACAACCATCCGGGTCTTGGCTCGCCCTCGGTGCAGGTCGTCGGTGACGGGCTGCGGCGCGCGGACACGCGGTTCGGGCTGATCAACGCCAACACCTCGTACACGTACACCCGCGATGAGCGCAATGCGCCCGACGCCGCCCAGGACGCGGGCGAGAGTCCGCACCAGATCCTGCCCACCAGCGGCCTCGACCACCAGACGGTGGCCGAGCTGCGCGGGGCGCGGTCGGTGACGGCGTCGTCGTACGGCAGCTGGCTCTTCCATCTGCCGCAGTTCGATCCGGTGAACGCCTTCGACGGCAACCCGGACACGGCCTGGACCGAGGGCTCGGAGGGGTCACCGGACGGGGAGTGGCTGCGGATCGCGTTCGCGGGCGGGTCGTACGACATGCCGTCGTCGTTCAAGGTGACGCCGCTGCCCCAGGAGGGTGTGCGGGAGGCACCAACGCGGGTGCGGGTGGAGACGGAGAAGGGGGCGGTGAGCTCCTTCCTGCGGCCGGACGGCAGTGCGCAGACCGTCAAGGCGCCTGCGGGCGAGACCGGTTGGATGAAGCTGACGATCACGGACACCGTGTCCCGGCGGGCCGGACTGACCGGCGCCGGCTTCTCCGAGATCGATCTGCCGGACGTGCAGGTGACCCGGCTGCTGCGGCTGCCCACCGACACCAAGGGGACGGGCGCCGGCGCCGAGATCGTCTCGCTGTCCCGTACGGCCGACCCCACCGGGTTGTCCCCGACGGGCACGGAGGCGGGCCTGCACCGGCGCTTCACGACGTCCACCGCGGGGACGTACGAGATCCGGGCGAGCGCGATACCGGTGCCGGGCGAGGAGCTGGACAAGCTGCTGTACGAGGTGGCGCCGGACCAGCAGAACCGGATCGTCGCGACCGCCGACTCCACGGCACGGCTGGGGGCCGGTCTGTCGCCGCGCAACCTCACCGACGGCGACCTGACCACGGCGTGGATCGCGGGCGACCGGCCCACGATCCACCTGAGCTGGCCCGGAAAGCAGGCGGTGGGGGAGGTCGTGCTCGCGCCGGCCGGCGGGCTGTCCACCCGTCCGACCGAGGTGCACATCAGCTCCCCGGACGGCGCGGCGATCGCGGGCGTCGACGAGAACGGCATCGTCCGCTTCCCGCCGATCACCACCGACCGCCTGGACATCACGATCACCCAGACGGCGCCCCTGACCCTCTACAACCCGATGGTGGGCGAGGATCTGCAACTGCCCGTCGGCCTGACCGAGGCCTACTTCCCGGCCCTCGACCAGTACCGGACCCCGAAGCCGAAGGCCACCCGGACGTTCTCGCTGCCGTGCGGGGACGGGCCGGTGGTGTCGGTGGACGGGGAGCTGTACGAGACGAGTGTGCGGGGGACCGTACGGGATCTCGTGGAGCGGCGCCGCGTCGAGGTGACGCTCTGTCAGCGCGGTCGCGACGACGCCGAGGTGCAGCTGACCGCCGGTGACCACCAGGTCGAGGGCGGAGACGCCGGGCCCCTCACGCTCACCGACGTGACACTCACGCGCGGCACGGTCGCCGACGCCTCGACAGCGGCGCGTGACCTGGAGATACGGGACTGGCTCGGCGACCGGCGCGCGGTGAGCGTCGGGTCGGGGGCGGCGAGCTACCTGACGACGTACGAGAACTTCAACGACGGCTGGCACGCCACGCTGAACGGCAAGGAACTGACGCCGGTACGGCTGGACGGCTGGCAGCAGGGCTGGCGGATCCCGGCGGGCGCCGGGGGCACGGTCGAGCTGTCGTACGAGCCTGCCGTGATGTACGAGGGCGGGCTGATCGGCAGCGCGGTCGCACTCGCGCTGCTGGCCGGGCTGGCGCTGTGGCGCCGTCGCGCCCCGAACCCCGACGAGCCGCAGCCCGCTCCGCCGCTGCCCGGTCTGTGGCTGGGCACGGTGGCCGTGACGGTGGTCGCGGTGTTCATCGCCGGGTGGTTCGCGCTGCTGGTGCCGGCGCTGGCGGTGGTGGCGTGGCGACGGCATACGTTGCTCGTACCGATCGCGTTGGTGGCCCTCGCGGGCGCGGGGGTTGCCGCGGCCGTCGGGGCCGGGGAGCCGGTGGGGGCAGGAGAGGGCGCTTTCGGCCGGGCGGCTCAACTGCTCGCGCTGATCGGGCTGTTCGCAGGTGTGGTCGGGGTGAGGGAGCGGGAAGGGGCGGCCGGAGAAGCGGGCGGCCCGGGCCAAGGAGCGGGTGGGCCCGGCGCCACAGCCGTGCTGCCGTCGGCCGCCGGAGGCGGCCTGGTTCCGGGCTTCGGCACCCCAGAGGCGCCGACGCGGCCGTTGCCGCACCGCGAGCGGGGGCGCAGTCCGCTGGGGACCGAGCCCTCCGAGCGCCCCGATCCCACAACTCCGCCCCCCGACTCGGGGCCGACCCTCTCCGCCCGCGGCCCCGGTGGGCCGGTGCCGGATCCGCCGACCGCGCGGATCGCGCCCCGTAAGCCGCGGTTCCGGGCGACCGGGCCCGAGGACGCGTCGGGGTCCGACGACGCCGGGAAGGGCGAGGCCACATGACCGCACTGCAGCAGCCCGCGCGAGCCGACGGTCCGCTTCGGCCGCCGGTTCGCGTCCCGTTCCCCGTCGTGGACGAAGTCGCCCGGCACTGCCTCCAGGAGGAGGAGCCGGAGACGGTGCATATCGAGGTCCATCTGCCGGGGCCGTTGGATGCGTGGCGACTGCGTACGGCCTTCTCGGAGGCCCTGCGTCGGCATCCGCGGATCCTCATGCGGGAGGCGCCGGGGCGGTGGTACCGGCGGCGGTACGAGTGGGAGCTGACGGCGGAGCCGGATGTGGAGGTGGTGAGCTTTCCGGCGCCGGGGCGGGACGCGTTGCGGGACGCGCGGACCCGGGCGCTGACTCAGGCACCGCCGTTGTCCTTGTCCCCGCCGATCAGGGTGGAGGTGGTGGAAGGGGCGGGGCCGGTCGAGGGGAGCGAGGCGACCGATGCCGTGGGTGTGCGGCTGCGCGGAGCCGACAGTCCGCAGCCACGGACGGCACAAGGAACCGTCCTCTTCCTCACCATCAACCACACCGCCCTCGATGGCCCCGCCTGCCTCCGCGTCCTGGCCACCGCCGCCGAGCTCTACAGCGGCAGGGACAACTCCCCCGCCGCACCGCCCACGCGCACGACCGAGGCCCAGCCCGCCACCGAGGAAATGCCCTCCAACTGGTCACCCCCCGCCCGTGTGGCCCCCGGCGCCCCCGAACCCTCCCCCGGCAACGGCATGCTCGTCACCGAACTCCCCCTCCCCCACCGCCCCAAGGGCTCCCCCTACACGGTCAACGACCAGCTCATGGTGACCACGGCCCTGACCATCGCCCACTGGAACAGGGAGCACGGCGCCCACCCCCGCCCCCTCCGCATCACGATGCCCGTGGACGACCGCCCCCGCGACGCCACCATGCCCATCGGCAACGGCACCCGACTGGTCGAAGTCCCCTTCACTCCGGGGGAGTTGGCGGCACACACCCCCGCCGACATGCCCGCCCTCCTGCACCGCACGGCCACCCGCACCCGCGCCCTGAAGTCCCTCCCCCGCCCCCAACTCGGCCACGGCGCCTCCCTCCTCACCGCCCCCTGGGCCCCCGTCGCCGTCCGTGCCGTCCTCACCCGCGGCCTGCGCAGAGCCGCCGCGCCCTGGACCTCGACCACCCTCCTCAGCAACATCGGCCGTATCCCTTACCCCCTGGACTTCGGCGAGGAGACCGGCCGCGCGCACGCCGTGTGGTTCTCGGCGCCCGCACGGATGCCCCGCGGCCTCACCGTCACCACCGCCTCCACGGCGGGCCGCCTCCACCTCGCCCTGCGCTGGTCGCGGGCCCTGCTCAGCCATGGCGACGGCGCCCACCTGAGGGACCTCTTCGAGCACTATCTGCACACCACGGAGGTGACCCCGTGACGACTTCCCCTGTGAAGCCCCCCGAACTACGCGACTTCTACGAGAACCCCGCCGTGCCCGTCGCCTCCGGCACCCCCCGCAGCCGCCGCCAGGCCCGCATGCTCGCCGAGGCCCTGGGGCCGGCGTCCGCCGAACGGACGGGCACGATCCTCGACATCGGCTGCGGCGACGGAACCGCCGCGGCCACCGCAGCCCCCTTCCTCCCCGGCCACCGCATCGTCGGCATCGACTGGTCGCAGGACGCCCTGCGGCGGGCCCGCACCCGGATCCCGTACGCCGTCCGCGGTGAACTCACCGGCGGCGGGCTGCCGTTCCGGACCGGGTCCGCCGACGCCGTGCTGTTCAGCGAGGTGATCGAGCACCTCGTCGACCCGGACGCCGCGCTGGACGAGATCCGCCGTGTGCTGCGTCCCGGCGGCCATCTGATGCTCTCCACCCCGAACCTGGCCGCCTGGTACAACCGCGCCCTGCTGCTGGCCGGGGTGCAGCCGGTGTTCTCGGAGGTCAGTCTGCGGGCGATCCACGGGCGGCCGGGGCGGGAGGTCGTGGGGCATCTGCGGCTCTACACCGCCCGTGCGCTGCGGGAGTTCGTCGCCGCGTCCGGTTTCGACGTCGTACGCCTCGCGGGCGCGCCCTTCCACGGCGTACCGCGTCCGCTGCGCCCGCTCGACCGGCTGGCCTGCGCCCGGCCGTCGCTCGCGTCGATCCTGCTGCTGCACGCTCGACGGACCTAGGGGGGTGGACCATGTGGTGGGGAGTGGCCGCGGCCCTGCTGGCGAACACCCTGTACAGCCTCGGTTTCGTCCTGGAGAAACGGGCGCTGACCGCACTTCCGCAGGTGAGCATCCGGCAACCCGCACGGCTGCTGCGGCTGGTGCTCGGCAGCCCGCTGTGGATCGGCGGTTCGCTCGCCCTCGCCGCCGGGTTCGGCGCCCAGCTCGTCGTCTACCGCACCCTGCCGATCGCCGCCGCGCAGGGCATCTTCGTCTCCGGTCTCGTGCTGCTCGTGCTGCTCTCCGCGCGGCTGCTGGGCGAGGAGACCAGCGGGCGGGAGCGGTACGCGCTCGGGGCGATCCTCGCCGCCCTGCTGATGGTCGTGCTGTCGCTGCGGGAGGGTTCGGAGACCGTCAGTCAAGCCGCGCCGTACCCGCTGATCCTGCTGGTGTGCGTGCCGTCGCTGGCCGCGGGCGTGTGGCTGTACAACTCCGCCGAGCGCAGGACCCGGCACCGACACCGGCTGCCGACGACCGGTGTGGAGTACGGCGTGGCGGTGGGGCTGCTGTACGGGGTGAGCTCACTGGCCATCAAAGGGGTGTCCAGCTACCTGACGACCAGTGGGCTCGGTGACGCGCTGCTGGACCTGCTGCGCTCCCCGTACCCGTATCTCCTCCTGTTCACCGGCGCGTTCGGGCTGGTCATGTCGCAGGCTGCGCTGCAGCGCTGCCGGGCCTCGCTGATCGTGCCGGTGTGCACGACGGTGACCTCCCTCTACACGGCCGTGCTCGGCACGCTGTCGTTCGGCGAATCGCTGCCCGAGGATCCGCTGCGGCTGGCGCTGCGGGTCGCGGGTACGGCGCTCGCCGTCGCCGTACTGCTGTCGATGCCGCGCCACGACCGTCGCCCCGAGCCTCCGCCCTCTCCTCAACCCCCCATCGGTGCCAAGGAGTTGACACCACCATGAAACCCGACGACCCCCTGCTGCAGATCCTGGCGTGCCCGCTCGACAAGGGCCCGCTGCACCTCGTCGCGCCGGATGACACCGCGGCCCCGGCCGAGGCGCTGTACAACCCGCGCCTGCGCCGCCGCTACCCGATCGTCGACGGCATCCCGCAGCTGCTGCCGGCCTCCGGGGAGCAGGTCTCCGACGACGAGCACGAAGACCTCCTCAAACGGATGGCTCCATGACCCTGACCGCGAGCATCGCCCCGCTGTTGCCCACCCGCCTGGTCGCCGCCGTCGCCCGGGCCGTGTACCCGCGCTTCGAGCCGGAGCTGGCCCGGCTGCCCGAGCTGTGCCCCGCCGGGTGCGGGACGGCCGTGGACGTCGGCGGGTGGTACGGCCCGTGGACGCGGCGGCTGTCGAGACGGGCACGCCGGGTGGTGACCGTGGAGCCGGTTCCCCATCTGGCCCGGCTGCTGGCGGCGACGGCCCCGCCCAACGTCCGGATCGTGCAGGCCGCGGCGGCCGAACGCCCCGGTGCGGCCCGGCTCTGGCTGCCGCCGCACGACGCGGGCGACCGGGGTGTGTCCTCCCTGGTCCGCCGGGACATCCACGCCACGGCACTGCCGGTCAGCTGTGTCACCCTCGACGAACTCGGCCTCAAGGACGTCGGGTTCGTCAAGGTCGACGTGGACGGCAGCGAGCTCGCGGTGCTGCGCGGCGCGACCGGCATCCTGGCGCGCGACCGGCCCACCCTGTTCATCGAGCTGGAGTCCCGCATCCAGCCGATCGGCCCGGTGGTGACATATCTGTCGCTGCTCGGCTACGACGGCTGGGTGCTGCCCGGCCGCGACTGGGTGCCCCTGAGCCACTTCCCGCTGGAGGCCCACCAGGCGGAGACCTCGTACGTCGTCACCCAGGGCCTGCTGCGTCGGATCCTGCCCTTCCGGGGGCCGCGGTACGTCAACTCAGTCCTCTTTCTCCCCGACGGCCGCCGCCCGATCGGCGACGATGGGCGGCATGCCCTCCGGACCCGGAAAACACCCCGCTAGCGGCGGAACGAACCCCGTCGGCCCTTTCACCCCGCGCGACTTCCAGCTCGTGCTGCTGCGCCGCATGGCCGACCACAATCCGGACCTGGTGGACGACGCCCGCCGTCAACTGGGCGTCTCCCTCGCGGAGATGCGCGAGGCGAACAAGCGATGGCAGGCCATGGTCCGCTCGCCGCGCGCACGCGGGGCCGCCTCCCGGTACCGGTCGGTGCTGGGCGCGCCCGAGTCCGTCGTCACCCGCAAGGTCGGCGACCTGGAGTGCGAGGCCTGGCTGTGGCCGGTCCCGCTCTGGCCCGACCTGCGCTTCGAGGTACTGCTCGCCCCGAACGGCGCCGTCTGGAACGAGTGGCTGGTACGCGCCCCGGGAGCGCCCGGCCCGACCCTGCGCACCCTGTCCGACCTCGCCCCCTGGTCCTGCACGGTCGACGAGGCGGCCCGCGCCTTCGCCCCCGCCCGGCCCCTGGAGGGCACGGCGCCGACGCGGTGGGGGCTGGCGTTCACGGCGCCGGACGGGGAGGGGGTGCGGCGGGAGGTGGTCGCCGAGTTCACGTGGGGGCTGCTGCAGCGGGTGGCGGTCCGGTAGTTCCGGTGGTCGGGGCGGTCGGCTCGGTGGTCGGGGGTTGACCCGGTGGTCGGGGCGGTCGGCTCGGTGGTCGGGAGTTGACCCGGTGGTCGGGGCGGCCTGCCCGGTAGCCGGAAGGGGCCTGCCCCGTAGCCGAGAACGGCCCGACCCTTAGACCGTGTCCTACGTGGTGAGGCGGGCGTTGACCCGGTATGGGGCGGGGAACGTGGAGTTGGATCGTGCCGGACGGCTTATGGGAGATCGCGAGGCCGCTGATCCCACCTCCGAAGGTGCGGCCGCAGGGCGGCGGAACGCAGGACACGCCTGATGAGACGCTGTTTGCGGCCATCATCTACGTCCTGGTCAGTGGCTGCGCCTGGCGCCAACTGCCGCCATGCTTCGGCATATCGAAGTCGACCGCCCACCGCAGGTTCCTGATCTGGTCGAGAGCCGGCGTCTGGGGCCGCCTCCACGAGGCCGTGCTGCACCG
>NZ_FNHV01000052.1 GCF_900103585.1 Streptomyces sp. cf386 | reverse complement strand
CGCGAGGAGCTGGCCACGCTGGCGGGTATCAGCATCGACTACTACGTCCGTCTGGAACGCGGCAAGGAGACCCGGCCCAG
This sequence comes from Streptomyces sp. cf386, assembly GCF_900103585.1. GTDB lineage: Bacteria > Actinomycetota > Actinomycetes > Streptomycetales > Streptomycetaceae > Streptomyces. The sequence goes on along the minus strand of NZ_FNHV01000052.1, from coordinate 1,313 downwards.
TCCCTCAGTGCTCGACTCCCTCGCCCGCGCCCTGCACCTCGACGACGCCGAGCACCAGCACCTGCGTGAGCTGGCCGCACGGGCCGCCAGATACGCTCCCGAACCCGCGCCGCCGCCCAGTCGTACCGTGCGCCCGCACCTGAAGCAGATCCTGGAGACCCTGCGGCCGAGCCCGGCCTACATCGTCAGCCGTACCAACGACCTGCTCGCGGCCAACCCTGGTGGGCTGAGGCTGCTGGCCGGGATCGAGGAGTGGCCGCTCAAGCAGCGCAACATCGCCCGCTATCTCTTCCTGCACCCTGCCGCCCGCGGCCTCTTCCACGACTGGGCCACCCAGGTCCGCGGCTGCGTCGCCCGCCTGCGAGCGCTCGCCGGCACCGACCCCGACGCACCCGACCTCACCAGGCTGGCCGGTGAACTCCTGCTGAACAGCCCGGAGTTCGCCCGCCTGTGGGAGCGCTACGACATCAAGGGCCACTCCTACGGCCGCAAGACGTTCCACCACCCCGAGGTCGGCGATCTCACCCTCGGCCACCAGTCCATGCAGCTGGAGGGCACGCCGGGCCACCGGCTCCTCACGTACTACGCCGAGCCGGGCACCCCCGATTACGACGCCCTCGTCCTCCTCGACATGCTCGGTTCGCAGCCGACGCCGCACGAACCGGCCTCGTCCTCAGACGAAACCACCTCGCCGTCGACCTGATCCTTCGTCAGGACTGTGTGCGGCGTTGCTGCTCCGCGTTCGTGTCGGGATGTCCGGCGGGCTGCGGTGTGGTCATGTCGAGAAGCAGCATGGCGTCATGGTCGGGGCTGCCGGGTTCGGCGGTGTAGACGCCCAGGCGTTGGCCGGGGGTGCCTTCGAGGTGCATGCTCTGGCCGCTGAGGGTGAGGACGCCGACCTCGGGGTGGTGGAAGGTCTTCTGGATGCTTTTGCGCCCGACGACGTCGTAGCGCTCCCACAGCTTGGCGAAGTCGGGACTCTTGAGCAGGAGTTCGCCCACCAGGTCGGTGAGATCGGGGGCGTCCGGGGCGGTGCCGGCCACGGCGCGGAGCCGGGCGACACAGCCGCGGACCAGGTTGTCCCAGTCGGGGAAGAGGCCGCGGGCCGCGGGGTGCAGGAACAGGTAGCGGGCCAGGTTTCGCTGTGTGGCGGGCCAGTCGGCCAGGCCGGCATACAAGGCGAGGCCGCCAGGGTTCCAGGCGAGCAGGTCCATGCTGCGGCTGACGATGTAGGCCGGGCTCGGCCGCAGGGTCTCCAGGATCTGCTTCAGGTGCGGGCGCACGGTACGACTGGGCGGCGGCGCGGGTTCGGG
>NZ_FNHV01000017.1:65470-216419 GCF_900103585.1 Streptomyces sp. cf386 | reverse complement strand
TGATGTCCCGGAAGTCGTGCTCCTCGAAGAGCGACGCCTCCCACAGGGCCGACTCGACCAGGGCCTCGGGCGTCGCCTTGCCGTACTTCTGCAGCAGACGCCGGTCCAGCGAACCCGCGTTGACGCCGATCCGGATCGGCGTGCCGTGGTCCTTGGCCGCCCGCGCGATCTCCTTGACCTTGTCGTCGAACTGCTTGATGTTGCCGGGGTTCACACGGACCGCCGCACAGCCCGCCTCGATCGCGGCGAAGACGTACTTCGGCTGGAAGTGGATGTCCGCGATCACCGGGATCTGCGACTTGCGGGCGATCGTCGAGAGCGCGTCCGCGTCGTCCTGCGTCGGACAGGCCACCCGCACGATCTGGCAGCCGGACGCCGTGAGCTCGGCGATCTGCTGGAGAGTGGCACCGATGTCCGACGTACGCGTCGTCGTCATCGACTGGACCGAGACCGGTGCGTCCCCGCCGACCGCCACGGATCCGACCTGGATCTGGCGGCTCTTCCGGCGCTCGGCGATCTTGGTCGGTACGGACGGCATGCCGAGAGAAATCGCAGTCATCTGCTGTGCAACCCCAAGTCGTGGATCAAGGTCCGGTCCCGTCAGCAGCGGGCTCCAGGCTTCGAGATTACGGCACCGAGCCTCACCCCAGCACATCACGGCCCGTAAACCCACTCAATGGAAGGCGGCCCGGGACATACGATCCCGGGCCGCCTCGAACTCCGTATGACTAGGAGATTCTGACTGGGTTAACCACGTCCGCGACCAGCACGAGCAGCGTGAAGCAGATGAAGATCCCGGCGACCACGTACGCCACCGGCATGAGCTTCGCCACGTCGAACGGGCCCGGGTCCGGGCGGCGCAGCACCTTCGCCGTGTTCCGGCGCAGCGACTCCCACAGGGCGCCCGCGATATGGCCGCCGTCCAGCGGCAGCAACGGGAGCATGTTGAAGAGGAACAGGGAGAGGTTGAAGCCGGCCAGGAGGAAGACGAACGTGGCCAGCTGTTGCGAGGCCGGGATGTCGAGGGTCGCGATCTCGCCGCTCACCCTCGCCGCGCCGACGATGCCCATCGGGGAGTCCGGTTCGCGCGGGCCGTCGCCGAAGGCGGCGTCCCACAGGGCGGGGATCTTGGAGGGCAGGGCCACGAGGGAATCGACGGCGTCGCCGACCCGGTCGGACATCCAGACCACCGAGTCGCCGAAGTCCTGTTTGACGACGCCGGTGGCGGCGCTGAAGCCGAGGAAGCCGGCCTGGACGTAGTCGTCCTTGACATACGCCCCGCTGGCGTCCTTCTTCACGACCCAGTTGGTGGCGATCTTCGCGTGCAGGGTCACTTCCTGGCCCTTGCGGTCGACGACGATCGGGACGTCCTTGCCGGCGCTCTCGCGGATGAGGTCGGAGAGGGTGTTCCAGTCCTCGGTGCGTACCCCGCCGAAGGAGACGATCTTGTCGCCGGCCTTCATGCCCGCGGCGGCGGCCGGGGACCTCTCGTCGGACGCCTTGCAGTCGTCGCGGTTCTCCTTCTGGTCGATGACGCACTGGGAGACCGAGCTGACGGTGGTGGTCTGCTGCTGGATGCCGAAGCCCATCAGCACGGTGAGGAACAGCGCCACCGCGAGGACGAGGTTCATGAAGGGGCCGGCGAACATCACGATGACGCGCTTCCACGGCTTGCGCGTGTAGAAGAGGCGGCTCTCGTCACCCGGCTTGAGCTCCTCGAACGCGGCCGAGCGGGCGTCCTCGATCATGCCGCGCCAGGGGGATGTGGAGCGTGCCTCCAGGCGGCCGTCCGGTCCCGGCGGGAACATGCCGATCATGCGGATGTAGCCGCCGAACGGGATCGCCTTGACGCCGTACTCGGTATCGCCCTTCTTCCGCGACCAGAGGGTCGGGCCGAAGCCGACCATGTACTGCGGCACGCGGATGCCGAACAGCTTGGCCGTGGACAGGTGGCCCAGCTCGTGCCATGCGATCGAGAACAGCAGCCCGACCGCGAACAGCACTATGCCGAGGATGAACATCAGGGTCGTCATGCACGGGCCTCCGCCGTGTGTGCCGCCAGTTCCCGGGCCCGACTGCGTGCCCAGGTCTCCGCTTCGAGGACGTCCGCGACGGTGAGAGAAGTTCCCGTGCGCGGGGCTCCGTGTTCCTCCACCACCCTTGTCACGGTCTCCATGATCCCGTTGAACGGCAGCGCGCCGGCCCGGAAGGCCTCCACGCACTCCTCGTTGGCCGCATTGAACACCGCTGGTGCCGTGCCCGCGAGCTCACCCACGTGGCGCGCCAGGTTGACCGACGGGAACGCGTCGTTGTCGAGCGGGAAGAACTCCCAGGTCGACGCCTTGCTCCAGTCGAAGGTGGGCGCGGCGTCGGGGACGCGCTCCGGCCAGCCGAGGCCGATGGCGATCGGCCCGCGCATGTCGGGGGGTGTCGCCTGGGCGATCGTGGATCCGTCCGTGAACTCAACCATCGAGTGAACATACGACTGGGGATGCACGACCACCTCAATGCGGTCGAAGGAAATGTCGTAGAGCAGGTGCGCCTCGATGACCTCCAGACCCTTGTTGACGAGGGTCGCGGAGTTGATCGTGATGACCGGGCCCATGGCCCAGGTGGGGTGTGCGAGGGCGTCCTCGACCGTCACGTTCGCCAGCTCGGCCTTCGTACGGCCGCGGAAGGGGCCGCCGGACGCGGTGACCACGAGTTTGCGTACGTCCGCGCGCGAGCCGGACGCCAGCGCCTGGAACAGGGCCGCGTGCTCGGAGTCGACCGGGATGATCTGCCCGGGCTTGGCGAGCGCCTTGACCAGCGGGCCGCCGACGATGAGCGACTCCTTGTTGGCGAGCGCCAGGGTGCGGCCCGCCTCCAGGGCGGCGAGGGTGGGGGCGAGACCGATGGAGCCGGTGATGCCGTTCAGCACGGTGTGGCAGTCGGACGCCGCGAGCTGGGTGGCGGCCTCCGGGCCGGCCAGGATCTCCGGGAGCGGCTCCCCCGTGCCGTACTGGGCCCGCAGGGCCTCCCGCAGCGCCGGCACGACGTCCTCGCGGGCGACCGCGACGGTCCGCACCTTCAGCCGGTACGCCTGCTCGGCGAGGAGGGCGACCCGGCCGCCGTTCGCGGACAGGGCGGTGACCCGGAACCGGTCGGGGTTGCGCAGCACTAGGTCGATGGCCTGGGTGCCGATCGAGCCGGTGGAGCCGAGGATCACCACGTCCTTGGGGCCGTCGCCCGCCACGGGGTCGTAGACGAGATGCGGGTCGGCGAGGGCGCGGGGGGCTGGACTGTCGCTCATCCCTCCATTGTGGCCGCAACGGCTGACGGGAAGGACAGGGCGTCCCCATCCGGCGGGTAACAGGATGGTGAGGGGTCGCTGCGGGCAGTGACCCCTCACCGTGACGGTCACCGGATCGGACGGTGCACGTTCTCCCGCTCGCTCGGGCCCGGCGTCGCGTCCGCGATCCATACGCCGCCGTCGTCCGACGGGTCGACGATGCCCTGCTCCAGCCACTCGTAGGTGCCCGCCATCACGCCCTTGACGACCTTGCGGTCGAGGTCGTCGGTGTTGGACCACAGGCGGCCGAAGAGCTCCTCGACGCGCAGCCGGGACTGGCGGCAGAAGGCGTCGGCGAGCTGGTAGGCCTCGCGGCCGTGCTCACCCTGGGCGCGCAGGTGCTCGGCGCGCACACAGGCCGCGCTCATGGCGAACAGTTCGGCGCCGATGTCGACGACCCGGCCGAGGAAGCCCTGCTTGGTCTCCATGCGGCCCTGCCAGCGGGACATGCCGTAGAAGGTGGAGCGGGCCAGCTTGCGGGAGGTGCGCTCGACGTAGCGCAGGTGCGTGGCGAGGTCGACGCCCTGCTTGAACTCGCCGTACGTGTACGGCAGTTGGCCTTGGCCGGCGACCAGCCTCGGCAGCCACTTGGCGTAGAAGACGCCGGCGTTCGCGCCCGCCTTCGCCTTGTCCTGGAGGGACTTGTCGGGGTCGATGAGGTCGCCGGCGACCGACAGGTGGGCGTCGACGGCCTCGCGGGCGATGAGGAGGTGCATGATCTCCGTCGAGCCCTCGAAGATGCGGTTGATGCGCAGGTCGCGCAGAACCTGCTCGGCGGGGACGCCGCGCTCGCCGCGCGCCCGGAGCGAGTCGGCCGTCTCGAAGCCTCGGCCGCCGCGGATCTGGATGAGTTCGTCGGCGATGAGCCAGGCCATCTCGGAGGCGTACAGCTTGGCGAGGGCGCCTTCGATGCGGATGTCGTTGCGGTCCTCGTCCGCCATCTGCGAGGCCAGGTCGGTGACGGCCTCCAGGGCGAAGGTGGTGGCGGCGATGAAGGAGATCTTCGAGCCGACCGCCTCGTGGTGGGCGAGCGGCTTGCCCCACTGCTCGCGCGCCGCCGACCACTCGCGGGCGATCTTCAGGCACCACTTGCCCGCCGCGACGCAGGACGCGGGCAGGGAGAGCCGCCCGGTGTTCAGCGTGGTGAGCGCGATCTTCAGGCCGGCGCCCTCGGGGCCGATGCGGTTGGCGGCGGGGACACGGACCTGGTGGAAGCGGGTGACGCCGTTCTCGATGCCGCGCAGGCCCATGAAGGCGTTGCGGTTCTCGACCGTGATGCCGGGCGAGTTCGTCTCGACGACGAAGGCCGTGATGCCGCCCTTGTGGTCCTCGGACTTGGGCACGCGCGCCATCACGACGAGAAGGTCGGCGACCACGCCGTTGGTCGTCCACAGCTTGACCCCGTCGAGGACGTAGTCGTCCCCGTCCGGTACGGCGGAGGTGGCCAGGCGCGCCGGGTCGGAGCCGACGTCGGGCTCGGTCAGCAGGAAGGCGCTGATGTCGGTGCGGGCGCAGCGCGGCAGGAACTGCTCCTTCTGCTCGGGGGTGCCGAACAGCTTGAGCGGCTGCGGTACGCCGATCGACTGATGGGCCGACAGCAGCACGCCGATCGCGGGCGAGGCCGAGCCGGCCAGGGTGAGGGCCTTGTTGTAGTAGACCTGGGTGAGGCCGAGCCCGCCGTACTTGGTGTCGATCTTCATGCCGAAGGCGCCGAGTTCCTTGAGTCCGTCGATCACGTCGTCGGGGATCCGGGACTCGCGTTCGATCAGGGCGCCGTCGACCTTCGTCTCGACGAAGTCACGCAGCTTGGCGAGGAACTCCTCGCCACGCTGGGCCGCCTCGTCGGTCGGCATCGGGTGGGGGTGGATGAGGTCGAGGCGGAAGCGGCCGAGGAACAGTTCCTTGGCGAAGCTGGGCTTGCGCCACTCCTGTTGCCGGGCCGCCTCCGCCACTTGGCGTGCCTCACGCTCAGTGACAGTAGGCTTCGTGGGTGCTGCGGACATGAGGCTCACCTCGCCGCGAATCGGGATCTTGGGCCGTTTGGTTACCGACGGGTGCTACCCGATCGTATGTACCCGATTACGGGCGCCCCCACCACCCCGCACGCAGCCGTTCAGCCGATGTTGACGGAGTACGCCTTGGTGTCCAGACGGCCCGTGCCCTTGAAGACCTCGGTGCCGGACTCGATGCCGGAGACGAACTTGTCGTTGCTCAGCAGATTGCGCCGGACGAGTGCCTGGGTGAAGTCGTCGAGGTCGAGCGTGGCCTCGGTGGTGTTGGCGCGGCGGACGAAGGAGTGGACCTTCCAGCCGATGTCGCCCTCGTAGAGGTCCCACATCGCGCCGCCGAGGCTGACGCTGCCGTACTTGGTGCCGAGCGGGCCGGCGCCGCCCTGGCGGTTGAGCCAGATCATGATCTCGTCGGTGGGCCGGTCCTGCCAGTCGGCGGTGTTCTTGGTGTGCAGCCACAGGTCGTAGGCGACGTTCATGGTGCCGGGGTTGGAGCTGACAGAGAAGTCCCACGTGGTTCGGACGGGCTTGCGGTCGCCGACCCGGATCGGCAGCCCGGTCGTCGCCTTGTCGACCTTCCAGCCCCAGTGCCAGCCGAGCACGGTGGACGCGTACGACTTCACGTCCTCGTCCTTGCCCGTACTGCTGTTGGCGAGGCTGTAGCTCGTGCCCCAGGAGATCGTCGAGCCGGACCGGGAGTTGTCCCAGACGCACTGGGTGCCGGTGTACTTCCCCTCGTTCCACAGGTTGTTGTTCACGTAGTACTTGCCGAGGGTGATCGTGTCGAAGGCCGCGCACTTCTTGCTCGACTCGTCCGCCTGGGCGACCGTGACTCCCGCGGCGGCCGCGAGGGCGACCGTGGAGGCGAGCAGGGTCTTCCGCTTCTTGGACAGGCGCGGTCTGCGGTGTTGCATCGGGGGGTCCTTCCGGGGGACGGTTCCTGTACGCCCTCTCAGTGGCCACCGACCCGCCGGGAGGTTGCCCCCGCGCCGCCGACAGCCTCGTACGAGAAAAGCTGTCGAAGCGCTTCGACAACCTATGGACACCCACGCGTGCCAGAGCTAGTGTCGAACCACCCTCACAACCACCCCTGTACCCACCGCGCACTGTCGAAGCGCTTCACAAAGCTTGGAGAGCTGGATGGTCACCCTCGCCGAGGTCGCCCAGCACGCCGGAGTCTCGGCGAGCACGGTGAGCTATGTCCTCAGTGGCAAGCGGTCCATCTCCACGACCACCCGGCAGCGGGTCGAGCAGAGCATCCGCGAACTCGGCTACCACCCGAACGCGGGCGCCCGAGCCCTGGCCAGCAGCAAGTCGAACATCATCGCGCTGATGATCCCGCTGCGCACCGACATGTATGTGCCGGTGATGATGGAGATCGCCATAGCGGTGGCCACCACGGCCCGCACCCATGGGTACGACGTGCTGCTGCTGACCGGCGAGGAGGGCCCCGACGCCGTACGCCGCGTCACCGGCAGCGGGCTCGCCGACGCGATGATCCTGATGGACGTCCAGCTGGACGACGAGCGGCTGCCACTGCTGCGCGGCACCGACCAGCCGTCCGTGCTGATCGGGCTGCCCGCCGACACCTCGGGGCTGACCTGCGTCGATCTCGACTTCAAGGCGACCGGCGCGCTGTGTGTGGAGCATCTGGCGATGCTGGGGCACCGCGACATCGCTGTCATAGGCGAGGCCCCGGCCGTCTACGAACGGCACACCGGCTTCGCCGAGCGCACGCTCGACGGACTCCGGCTGCGTTCCCAGGAGCTCGGGATGCGGCTGCTGCACCGGCCGTGCGAGGGCGGGTACGACGCGATGGCCGTCACCCTCGCCCGCATCCTCGATGAGCGGCCCAGCACCACCGGGTTCGTCGTGCAGAACGAGTCGGCGGTCGAGCCGCTGCTCGCCCTGCTGCGTCAGCAGGGCCGGGCCGTGCCCGAGGACGTCTCGGTGGTCGGCATCTGCCCCGACCAGGTCGCCACCCAGGCCTCGGTGCGGCTGACGTCGGTCTCCATCCCCGCGCAGGAGATGGGCCGGCACGCCGTGGCGCAGCTGGTCGCCAAGCTCGACGGGCGCGGGAGTGACGAAGTCCTGCTGATCGCACCCGAGTTGACGATCCGGGCGAGTACGGGCCCGGCGCCGTCCAGCACCCACTGACGCTTCTCCGCCACGACCACGGTCGGTTTCACCGCCACCACCCACAGACCGCTTCACCGCCGTGCCCTCGCCGGGCACCCCCATGTCTGCATTCGCTGCCCTCCTGAGGAGCACACCCCGTGAATCAGCCTGCCGAAAACCAGCACCTGCCGGGCGCGGTCAGCCTCGCGCAGTCGTCCCCGACCGTCGGCACGTTCCGTGAGCGGGACGGAGCGCTGGAGTGGAGTGGCCGCCAGGAGACCGTACGCGTCGAGCCGTGGGGTCCGGACGCGGTCCGGGTGCGGGCCCGGCTCGGCGGGCCGGTCCTCGACGGACTGCCCGGCGCCCTGCTGGAGTCCGCCCCGGCCACCGAGTCGACCGTCAAGATCGAGGACGGGCTGGGCGTGCTGACCGTCGGCGCGCTGACCGTCCAGATCGACGCCGAGGGCCTGATCCGCTTCCTGCGCACCGAGGACGGCACGGAGGTGCTCGCCGAGGAGCGCGCCCACTTCTGGTGGCCCGGCCCGCGCCTCTACACGGCCGTCGGCAACGGCTACCACCGCCTGGAGCAGCGCTTCGCCGCCTACGACGACGAGAAGCTGTACGGCCTCGGCCAGCACCAGCACGGCCGGTTCGACCAGAAGGGCCTGGTCCTCGATCTGGTCCAGCGCAACGCCGAGGTCGGCATCCCGGTGCTGTCCTCCAGCCGCGGCTACACCCTGCTGTGGAACAACCCGGCGATCGGCCGCGTGGAGCTGGCGCACAACGGCACCCGGTGGGTCGCCGACTCCGCCCGCCAGATCGACTACTGGATCACCGCGGGCGCCCCGGCCGACGGCCAGCGCCGCTACAGCGCGGTGACGGGCCGTACGCCGATGCTGCCGGAGTGGGCGGCGGGCTTCTGGCAGTGCAAGCTGCGCTACCGCACCCAGGACGAACTCCTCGCCGTGGCCCGGGAGTACAAGCGCCGGGGCCTGCCGATCTCCGCGATCGTCTGCGACTTCTTCCACTGGACGCACCTCGGCGAGTGGAAGTTCGACCCGAAGGAGTGGCCGGACCCGGCGGCGATGGTGCGTGAACTGGACGAGCTCGGTATCAAGCTCGTCGTCTCCGTCTGGCCCTCGGTGTCCCCCCTCTCCGAGAACCACCCGGTCATGGAGCAGCGCGGCTACTTCATCGGCACCCAGTACGGACCGATGGCGCACGCCGACTGGCCCGACAAGGAGGTGGCCTCGACCGTCCAGGTGGCGTTCTACGACGCCACGAACCCGGACGCCCGCGCGTTCCTGTGGTCGAAGGTCAAGCAGAACTACCTCGACCCGTACGGCATCACCGCCTTCTGGCTGGACGCCTGCGAGCCCGAGCTGAAGCCCGGCTTCCAGGAGAACCTGCGCTACTGGACGGGCCCCGGCCTGGAGGTCGGCAACAGCTACCCCGCCGAGAACTCCCGCACCTTCTACGACGGCCTCCAGGCGTCCGGCGAGGACGAGGTGATCACCCTCAACCGCTCGGCGTGGGCGGGCAGTCAGCGCTACGGCGCCGCCCTGTGGTCCGGCGACATCGGCACCGACTTCCCGACCCTGCGCCGCCAGATCGCGGCCGGTCTCAACACCGCGCTGTCCGGCATCCCCTGGTGGAACACCGACATCGGCGGCTTCCACGGCGGCGACCCGGACGACCCGGCGTACCGCGAGGTGATGGTCCGCTGGTTCCAGTTCGGCGCCCTGTCCCCGCTGATGCGCCTGCACGGCTTCCGCGACCCGGGCATGCCGCTCGGCCCGGAGATGACCGGCGGCCCGAACGAGGTGTGGTCGTACGGCGAGGAGGCCGGCGCGATCCTGGAGAAGTACCTGCGGCTGCGCGAGCGCCTGAAGCCGTATGTGCTGCAGGTGATGCGCGAGGCCCACGAGGAGGGCCTGCCGGTGCTACGACCGCTGTTCCTGGAGTTCCCCGAGGACCAGGCGGCCTGGCCGGTCGACGACGCCTATCTCTTCGGCCGCGATCTGCTGGTCGCGCCGGTGCTGACGGCGGGCGCGACGGCCCGCACGACGTACCTGCCGGCGGGCGCGAGCTGGACGGACGCGTGGACCGGGGAGACGTACGAGGGCGGTACGACCGTGACGGTCGACGCCCCGCTGGACCGCATCCCGCTGTTTCTGCGGGACGGGGCGCGGCTGCCTGTAGCGGAGTAGCCGTGTCGAGGGTCTGTCAGGCAGGCCCCGAGGGGGCGGCCGGACGATGGAGGTCATCCGGTCGCCCTCTCACATGTCCAACTTGCTTTTTCTGACGGCCAGTTGAGCGCGATAGGGTCCTTCCGTGTCCACGCCTCCGCTCGTCCTCGCCCTGGCCAACCAGCTGCTGCGGCCGGCCTTCGGATCCCGGCGCGACCCGGACCGGATCTTCGACCGGATCGCCGTGGAAGCGGGCGAGGCGCACGGGGACCGGCAGTTCGTCGACGACTTCCGGGCGCTGCTGGGCTGGTGGGCGAAGGCGGAGAACCTCACGCCGGTGGGCTGGCAGTCGGCGCAGGTCTTCGTGCGCAGGCATCTCGCCAACCGGGCCCGGGTGCGGGGGCTGATCGCCGCGCATCCCGAGATCGAGCGGGAGCCGATCGAGCAGCCGGTGTTCGTGGTGGGCCTGCCGCGCACCGCGACGACGGTCACCCACGCCGTGCTGTCGCTGGCGGAGGCGCACCGCAGCCCGCTGCTCTGGGAACTGCTCGCGCCCGGCCCAAAGTTGCCGCCCCGCGAGCGTCGCAAGGCGGTCACGGCGGGCCGCCGGATGGTCCAGGGCACCAACCTCTTCGCGCCGCGCTTCCGCGACATCCACCCGATGGCCGCCGAGGGCCCGGAGGAGTGCACCTTCGCCCTCCCCCACGCCCTGATGCCGCTGTCGCAGGCGCTGATCCCCGAGTACGCGCAGTGGTATTGCGAGCGGGACTTCACCGACGACTACCGGTATCTCAGGCAGGTGTTCCAGGTCCTTCAGTACGGCCGGCCGCGCCGCCGCTGGATCCTCAAGTCCCCGCTGCATCTGGGCAACCTGGACGCGCTGCGCACGGCGTTCCCGGACGCCACGATCGTGTGGTGCCACCGCGACCCGGTGACCGCCGTGGCCTCGTTCTGCAGCCTGATCGAGCACGGCATGGCCGTCAGCTCCCGCCCCCTGGACCTGCACGGCATCGGGGCCACCTGGTTCGGTCTGCTGAGCCGTGCGATGGAACGCGGTCTGCGGGCCCGCGCCGCCATCCCCCGGGAGGCACTGGTGGACGCGCCGTACTCCTGGCTCGCCGCGGAGCCGGCCACGGGGGCTCCGAAGCTCTACGACGCCATCGGCGCCCGCTGGAGCGACGCCGAGGCGGCCCGGCTCCCCGAGGCCGTCGCCCGCCCGAAGGGCACCCGGCCCCACCGGTACGACCTGGCCCGCTATGGCCTTACCCACGCCGAGGTCGAGTCGGCGTTCGCGGACTACAACGCGCTGCGGGCCGAGGTCGACCGCGCCTGACGAGCAGGCGACGGACCGGCCCCGGCCCCGATGACACCTCAGCTGCTGCTGACCGTCAGGTTGTTGGTGACGAAGTCGAGCCCGCCGGACGACGAGGTGACCTCGTAGCCGAACTGCACATCACCTATGGTCTCGCTGCCGGCCATCCAGCCCTTGGTGTTGGCGATCCAGCCGAGGATGGACTTGATGTCCACGCTGCCGGAGCTGGAGTCGGAGGTCCGCAGGAACGAGAAGACCTCGTTCGCGCCGTTGGTGCCCTTGTAGACGGTCCAGGTGTGGCCGCCGACCGTGACGTTGCCCTGTGAGGTGCCGAGCGGGCCGACGGCTCCGTTGTAGTTGACCCAGAGCATGATCTCGTAGTCGTAGTCGGTGTCCCAGATGTCGTACGACGTGTTGTACGCGCCGGACGACGGGACGGAGACGTTGTAGCTGCTGGTGAGCGAGCCGAGGGAGGCGATCGTCTTGTTGATCACCTTCTTGGAGTTGGGGTAGGACTTGATGCCGCCGGTGCCCGGGTGGTTGGCCCAGACACCCCAGTTGGTGCCGGAGTTGGCCCAGATGCACTGGCTGCCGGCGCCGGAGCCCCAGATGTTGTTGTAGAGCGTGTAGCCGCCCAGGCTGGTATTGCCCCACTGGTCGCAGGAGTTCCAGACGGCCGCCGAGGCGGGGGCGGAGGCGAGGCCGACGGTGGCGCCGATGGCCATCGCCGGGGCCAGCACCGCCATGGTGATCTTGCGCAGGGCGCTCTTTGCCATGGTGTCCCTTTCCATGGGTGGGGGGGAGTGGGGGGATTTGCGGCGGATTTGCGGGGTGCTACCACGCCCCCAGGCTGAGGACGTGGTCTTCTCCGGCGACGAGGTCGAGCGGTTGGGCGTCGCCGGTGGAAGTCCGGAGTTCGATGCGGTGGGAGCGGGTCGGCTTCAGGACTGCTGTGGCTCCCTCGGGCGTCCAGGTCAGATCGACTTCCGCGCCGAACCGGGTGCGTACGCCCCGGAGCCGGCCCTGCGGGAGGGCGGGCGGCAGCGCGGGCAGCAGGACCAGCCGGTCCGGGGTCGACTGCACGAGCATCTCGATCAGTACGGCGGGCAGGGTGTGCGCGGCGTCCGCGTTGTAGACGTCGCGGTTCGGGTAGTGGGCGCTCATCAGGGAGGCGTGGAAGAAGTCGCCGCCCAGGACCTGGTCGAGGGCGTGGGCGACCCGGCCGCCGTCCCTGAGGCGGGCCGCGATCAGGGCGTGGTGCAGGTGGCCGTGCGCGGAGTCGTTCTCGGCGCCCCTCAGTTCGAGGGCGCGGTGGGCGGCCGCCGCGAGGCCGGGGGTGTCGTACGGGGTGATCTCGTCGAGCGGCCAGACGCCGTAGAGGTGGCTGAGGTGACGGTGGTCGTACGAGTCCCGCAGACCGGGCCAGGCCCATTCGGCGAGGGCGCCGTCGTCGTTGATCCGGTGCGGGGGGAGGCGGTCGGCGAGGGTGCGCCAGCGGTCGGCGTGCTCCGGGTGGTACCGGGCGGCCGTGAGCAGGGCGTGCCGGGCCGCGGAGAGATCCATGGCGGCGTTGATCGTGCCCCAGCTCGCGTTCGCCGGGCGGTTCTCGGGCGAGTAGGAGGGGACGACGACCAGGTTGCCCTCGACGTCGGTGCGGGTGAGGAAGTCCTCGTAGAACCGGGCGACTTCGGCGAGGGCGGCGGCGGTGCGCGGGTCGCGGTCGCCGCGTGTCTCGTCGTGGTCGACGAGGGGCTTGAGGAGCCAGTCGGCGCCGGCGGTCCACAGGTGCAGCGGGTACTCGCGACTGAAGTGGTAGATGTGCCCGGACTCGCCGTCGGTGTGGGCGGGGGCCACCACGCCACGGATGCCGAAGATCGCGCGGGCGTTGTCGCGCCAGTGGTCCAACTGCCCGTGGATCAGGGCGGCGTGTGCCTCGGTGACCTCCGGCAGCGCGGCGGCCGCGGCCGATGCGGTCTGGAGGTTGAGGTTGGCGTCGGTGGTGAACGCGCCCGACCAGGCGGTGTTCCAGTCGCCGGTCCACAGGCCGGTGAGGCGGGGCGGCAGCATCCCGGAGGCGGAGAGCAGGTGGTAGCGGCCGGCCGCGAAGAGGCGTTCCAGGAGGGCGGGGCTCTTCGGACGGCTCACCAACTCGGAGCCCGGGAGGGCGCGTTCGGCTTCCTCGGCGCCGAGGTCGAGGCCGGCGCGGAGGTAGGCCGGGCGGTGCAGGGCGGTGTGGCGGGCGAGGAGGCGGTCGTACGGGTCGTCGTGGTCGCCGTCGCCGCCTGGGATGAGGGCGCGCAGGGCGGCTGCCTCGGCGAGGGCGTCCACCTCGCCGGTGTGGCGCCGGACGCGGGTGAGCAGAAGCAGCGAGCGGGCCCCCTCGACGCGGATGCCGGGCAGGGAGGAGCGGAGGGTGCCGCCGGTGACGACGGCGAGGGTGACGCCCGTGTACGCGCGGTCGCTGCCGGGGTAGCGGACGCGGAGCGTGACGAGCGCGCCCTCGGGGGTGAGGACGGCGCTGTGGCCGACCGCCAGGCCATGGGGGGCGCCCGGCAGTTGGGGGTCCAGGGTCACGTCGGTGGTGAGGCCGGGTTCGGTGACGTACTGGACGACGACGTCGTCGGCGCGGGAGACGAAGACCTCGCTGCGCCGGCCGGCGCGGTGGGCGGTGAGCACGCCGGTGGTGAAGTCGGCCTCGCGCCGGTAGTCGCCGTGCTCCTCGGCGGCGGGGCGGCGCAGCCGGATCCGGAAGGCGGGGTGGAAGGGCTGCACCCATTGCAGCCCTCGCCCGTCGGTGAAGCCTTCCGCCGCGGTGACGTCTCCGCCGAGCAACCGGTCCTGCAGGCACGGGAGTTCGGCGGCGAGGGCGGGCGGACGGGCGTGCTCGGCGCCGTTGGGGCGGACCAGGGTGTGATGGTTGACGATGACCTGGTCGTCGTTCGGATCACCGAACACCATGACGCCGTGTCGGCCGTTCCCGCTCAGGAAGGCGTCCTCCCAGCGGGCGGCGGGTGCGGGTTCCCAGGTGCCGTGCACCGGGCCGGTCATGGCGCCGCCTCCAGCACGGCCACCCCGTACCGCCCCAGCTCCACCCCGTCGGTGACGCTCGCGCCGGTCAGCAGGTCGCGGTGGCGGCCGGGCAGCGGCACGGTGACGCCGTCACGCCCATGGTTGAGCAGGAACAGCAGCTCGCCCCGGCGTACGGCCTCCACGCCGGCCGGGAGCCCGGCGAGGGTCGGTCGTGCGCCCGCGTCGGCGGCGATGTCGGCGAGCAGTGTGCGCAGGGCGTGCGGTTCGGGGAGGGTGGAGACGTACCAGGCGCGGCCCTTGCGCAGGACGGCCGGGAGTCCGTCCAACTCGCCGCCCTTGTAGGGGATCACGGCGTCCACGTCGTCGGCGGCCTCGATCTCCTCGGACCAGAGGGTGCCGTGGAAGCCCTCGATGTCGGTCCTCTCGCCCGCGTCGAGCGGCCACCACTCGTGCAGGACGCGGATGCCGAACAGGTCGCGCAGGCGGGCGTCCATGCCGCCCTCGCGCACCCGGTCGTCCTCGTCGGCGACGCCGGTCTGGAAGCCGGAGATCAGGGTGCCGCCCTGGTTCACGTAGGCGACGAGGTTGTCGATGGCCGCGTCCGTCATCAGGTACAGCTGCGGGACGACGACCAGCTTGTAGGCGGACAGGTCCTGCTCGGGGCGGGCGAAGTCGGCGACGGTGTGCGCCTCCCACAGCGCGCGGTGCCAGGCACGGACGACCTGCGGATAGTCGACCTCGCCGGACAGCCGCCCGTCCTGCTGGCTCGCCCACCAGGCGTCCCAGTCGAGGAGTACGGCGACCTCGGCCGCCTCGACCCGGGTGTCCGCCACTTTCTCGCTCAGCAGGGCGAGTTCGGCACCGATCCGCTTGACCTCCTGGAAGGTGCGGCCCCGCTCCCCCGCGTGGCTGACCATCCCGGAGTGGAACTTCTCCGAGCCCTGACGGGACTGCCGCCACTGGAAGTAGCAGACGGCGTCGGCGCCGCGGGCCACGGCCTGGAGGGACCAGAGGCGGTTGAGGCCGGCCGGCTTGGGGTGGTTGACCCCGCGCCAGTTGACCGGCCCGGCCGCCTGCTCCATGACCATCCAGGGACCGCCGCGGGCCTGCGACCGCGTCATGTCATGGATCAGCGCCCCGTACTGCCCGCCGAACGGATCACGAGGATCCGGATAGATGTCGATCGAGACGACGTCCTCCTGCTCGACCCAGACCCATGCGTCCTGCCCCTGATAGAACGGCATGAAGTTGGTCGTCACCGGGATGTCCGGGCTGTGCCGGGCGACGATGTCGCGCTCGGCGAGGTAGCACTCCAGCAGCGCGTCGGACGTGAACCGCTTGAAGTCCAGCACCTGCGTGGGGTTCTTCATGTAGTGCGCCCGGCGCGGCGGCAGGACCTCGTACCAGTCGCCGTAGCCCTGACTCCAAAATGCCGTCCCCCAGGCCTCGTTGAGGGTGTCGAGCGTGCCGTACTTGGCCCGGAGCCAGCCGCGGAAGGCGTCCTCGGCCTCGTCGCCCCAGTCGTAGGTGCAGTACTCGTTGTTGATGTGCCACATCCGCAGGGCGGGGTGAGTGCCGTAGCGGGCGGCGAGGTCCTCGGTGATGGCGGCGGCGTAGCGCCGGTAGGTGGCGCTGGAGTGCGAGAAGTGCTGCCGGGAGCCCCACCACTCGGTGCGGCCGTCCTCGTCACGCGGAAGCGTCTCGGGGTGCAGCCGCCCCATCCACGGCGGCGGTGAGGAGGTCGGGGTGGCGAGGACGACACCGATGCCGTTCTCGTGCATCAGGTCCATCAGCCGGTCCAGCCACCCGAAGTCCCGTGCACCGGGCCGGGGTTCGAGCTTGGCCCAGGAGAAGACGCCGAGGGTGACGGAGTTGACCCCGGCGTCCTTCATCAGCCGGACGTCCTCGTGCCAGGTCTCCTCGGGCCACTGCTCGGGGTTGTAGTCGCCGCCGAAGAGGAGGCGGCCTCGGGTGGCGTCGCTCAGGGCGGGTCCTTGTCGCTCCGGCATCAGACGGGCTCCCCGTACTGCACGCCGCGCCCGTTGGTGGCGAGGAAGACCCGGCCGTACACGCGCGGGTCACCGGTGATCGTCTCGCCGGTCCAGCCCCACTGGTGCTGGTCGTCGTTGATCCGCACCCAGGTCTTGGCCTCGTCGTCGGACCGGTAGACGGCGGTGATGCTCTCGGTGGAGCCGACCTGGTAGATCGCCGGATAGTCCGCCCCGTCGGCCGCCTTGCCGAACCCGAGGGTGTACGAGGCCCAGCAGCTGGCGACCTTGGTGAAGGCGGCGCCGCCGTCGGTGGACCGGTAGAGCCCGTTCCACTTGGCGGAGAGCCACAGGTCACCGGTCCTGCCGGGCGCGGCGACCACCTTGAACTGGCTGTCCCCCTTGGGCAGTCCGGTCGCACGGGCGGTGAAGGTACGGCCACTGTCAGTGCTGGCGAGTAGCGTTCCCGTGTCGGTGTCGTACGCGTAGAAGAGCGTCGGGTCGGCCGGGTCGGCGACCGGCGTGGCGCCCTTCGGGAAGGAGGAGACCTCGGACCAGGTGGTGCCGTTGTCCGTGGAGCGGTAGGCGGGGTACTTCGTGCCGTCCCAGTGCACGAAGACCCAGAGCAGCACGCTGCCGTCGGCGTTGGTGGCGATCGGCCCCGGTGCGTTCTTGGCGACGTCGGGCTGGGCCTTGAAGGGCGCCCAGGTCTGCCCCCCGTCGTTCGAGTAGGCGCCGTTGCCGTTGTCGCCCCAGCCGGTGCGGACGACGTACGCCGGCTCGGCCGCGGCCTGCGCGAGCCCCGTCGCCGACCCGAACACGGGGTTCGTGGCCATGCCGCGCGAGGGGGACGCCGTGAGCGACTCGTGGTACATCACGCCGATGTCCCCGTTGCCGCTGATCAGATGCGCCTGCCCGACCGGAGGCGAGATCAGCTGGCGCACGGACGTCTCCTCCAGGCCGCGGATCTGCGGGGCCCAGTTCTTCAGGTCCCGCGTGCCGTAGAGGGTCGCGCCGGTGCCGTAGACGATGTGCCGCGAGTCGTACGGGTCCAGGCCGACGGCCTGGACCCACCACCCGAACTTGGGCTTGTCCCCGCCCCAGTTGAGATAGGGGGTCTCGGACACGTCGAAGACGGCGGAGTCCTTCAGGGAGACCCAGGTCCGGCCCCCGTCGGTGCTCCGGTACAGGGTGTCGACGGCCGCCCACCGGTTGTTGGTGGAGACCACGACGGTGCCGGGACGCCGGGCGTCGACGGCGACGCCGCCGTAGGCGAAGGTGTCGGCGGAGCCGTCGGCCGTGGTGCCGCCCGGCTTCACGGGTGTGACGTCCTTCCAGATAGCGGTCGTCGTGCACAGCTTGTGCAGGCTGCCGTCGGACTGCCCGTTGGGGCCGGGCGCGTCGGCGTACGTCACGTACAGCTCACGGGTGTGGCGGTCGTACGCGGCGCGGACAGGGACCTTGGCGGCGGCGCCGGAGGGCTGCCCCAAAACGGCCTCCCACGTGGTGCCGTCAGCGGTCCGGTACAGGTTCGCGGCCCCCGCGGTGCCGTCACCGTCCCCCCAGCCGACGTACAGGCTGCGCCCTGCGGCGACGAGGAGGGTGACGCCCTGCCCGGTGGCGCTCGGGGAACCGGGGAATCCCATCGCGGCGGCCCAAGTGGCGCCCCGGTCGGTCGACTTGAGCAGCCCGTCGTGCCGGGTCCCCAGCCACAGGGTGTCACTGTCCCGCGGATCGACGAGCAGCCGCTCCCCGCATCCGCGCCCGTCCTCGTTGCCGCCCAGCTTCACCGTGAGGTCGGTACGCGTCCAGGTGGCGCCACGGTCGTCGGAGCGCAGGACGGCACCGTTGCCGGCCCAGGACTGGGCGTAGGTGCCCAGGGCGAGGTAGACGCGATCGGGGTGGGCGGGGTCGACGGCGATGGCCTCGACGCCGAGGAGGTTCCAGTCGTCCCAGCCGAGGTGGTCGGTCAGCGGGGTCCAGCGGGCGGCGCGTTCGTCCCAGCGGTAGGCGCCGCCGATGTCGGTACGGGCGTAGGCGAGGCCGCGCACGGACGGGTGGAAGAGGACGCCGGTGATGAATCCGGTGCCGCCCATGACGGCGTTGCGCCAGCGGTATGCGTGGCCGGCGGCGGCAGTGGGCTCTGCGGCGGAGGCGTGCCCTGTCAGGGAGGGGAGAGTGGTGAGCGCGGCGGCGGCTGCGGTGCCGGCGAGAACGGTTCGTCTGCTGGGTCGGGACGTGCGCATGGACATACCTCGTTCTTGCAACGGGGGTGCGGATACCTACCTGGGGGCGCGGGGAACTGCGCGACCAGCCATGACGAAGCCGCAGACAACGAACAACCGTTGGCCCTACGGCGCAGATCTCCTGAAGTGAGCGTCAGCCCTTGATGGCTCCGGTGAGCATGCCCTTCTTGAAGTGCCGCTGGACGAAGGGGGAGGCGACCGCGACGGGGATCAGGGCGAGGACCATGACCGCCATCTGCAGCCCCAGCGCGGACAACTGCCCGGTACGGACCGCCTGCTGGAGGCCGGTCGGCGCCTCGGTGTTCTTCTGGACCAGTTGGATGAGCACGTTCTGCAGCGGCATCATCTCCTGGTCGCTGAGGTAGATGGAGGCGTTGAACCAGGCACTCCAGTAGCCGACCGCGTAGAACAGCGAGATGACGGCCAGCACCGCCCGGGACAGCGGCATGATGATGGTCAGCAGGATCCGAAAGTCGCCTGCCCCGTCGATGCGGGCGGACTCGGTGAGCTCGGGTGAGATCCCCATGAAGAAGGCCCGCAGGACAAGGATGTTGAAGACGCTGACCGCGCTCGGCAGGATCAGCGACAGATAGGTGTCGGTGAGGCCCAGCGACTGCACCAGCAGGTACGTCGGGATGAGGCCGGCACCGAAGAACATCGTCGCCATCATGGTCATCAGGAAGAACCGGTGGCCCAGACTGCCCGGGCGGGACAGGCCGTAGGCCGCGAGCACCGACACCGTCATCGAGAACAGCGTGCCGACGAGCGTGACACCGACCGAGACCATGATGGCCCGGCTGACCTGGCCGCCGCTGAGCAGTTCGGTGTAGTTGACGAAGGTGATGCCCTGGGGGATCACGACGAGGCCGCCGACCCGGTCGATCACCGGCTTCGGGGAGAGGCTGGTGACGATCACGATCCACAGCGGACCGAGTACCCCCAGGCAACAGAGCACGAGGAGGCCGCTCTTGGCGGTGAGTCCGGCCTTGCTCGGCGGCTCCTCCCACACAGGGCGGGCGGGCGCCTTCAGGCTGCGGATCAGCTGCGTGTTGAGGCTCATTTCTTGTACACCCCCTGCTCGCCGAGCAGGTGCGCGAACTTGTTCGCGCCCAGGACGAGACACACTCCGATGGCTCCCTTGACGAGGCCGACCGCGGCCGCGTAGCTGAAGTCGCCGTTCTGGATGCCCATGTTCCACACGTAGGTGTCCAGGACCTCGCTGGCCCCCACGCCGACCGCGTCCCGCTGGAGCAGGAACTGCTCGAAGCCCACGCTCAGCGCGTCGCCCACCCGCAGGACCAGCAGCAGCGCGATCACCGGGCGCAGCGCGGGCAGCGTGACGTGCCACATGCGCCGCCGGCGCCCCGCGCCGTCCATGGCGGCGGCCTCGTACAGGTCGGTGCTGACGGCGGCCAGTGCGGCGAGGAAGACGATGATCCCCCAGCCGGCGTCCTTCCACACGGCCTGTGCGGTGACCAGGTACTTGAACAGGTCCGCGTTGGTCATCAGGTCGAAGCCGCTCCACCCGTGGTCCTCCAGGGTCTGCGCGATGATGCCCGCACCGCCGAAGACCTGCTGGAACACGGTGACCACGAGGACCCAGGAGAAGAAGTGCGGCAGATACATGATCGCCTGCGCCACGGCCCGCACCCGGGGCCGGATCACACTGTTGATGAGCAGGGCGAGGGCGATGGGGATCGGGAAGAACAGCACCAGTTGGAGCAGGAAGAGGACGATGGTGTTCTTCGCGGCGTCCCAGAACAGGGGGTCGTCGATCATCCGCGAGAACTGCTCCACGCCCACCCAGGGGCTGTGGAAGATCGCCGTGATGCCGTTGCTGGAGACGTACGGGTCGTAGTCCTGGAAGGCGACGACGTTGCCGAGCAGCGGCACGTAGTTGAAAAGCAGGAGCAGAACGATGACGGGCAGCGTCATCAGGATGAGCGTGCGGTCCCGGCGCAACCGGAGCCGCCAGGGAACCTTGCCCGCCCCGCTCGCCCTGCGCGGCACCCGTTCCTTCTCCGCGGCGGCGACCGCGGCCGTCGGCTCCTCGACGGCCACGGGGGGACGGGCCCCGTCAGGCCGGCTCCCGGCCGTGAGAGACATCAGTTGCCGCTGCCATTCTTGTCGATGAGCTCCTTGTACCAGTCGCGCAGCTTGTCGCCGCCGGAGGACTTCCAGGTGGAGATGGCGGCCTGCACGTCCGACAGCTTCTTGTGGCCGCGTACGTAGTCGATCTCCAACTGCTCGAACTGGCTGGCGAGGTTGGCGTAGCGGGTCGGCTCGACGATGTTCATGCCGTACGTGGACGTCTTCGTCATGAAGGCACCCATCCGCTGCTGCCACTCGACCTGCTTGCGGGCGATGTCGGGGAAGTCGGGGTGGGCGAAGTAAGGAGCCGGGGCCGCCAGCATCACCCAGGCGTTGACCACCTCGGAGTTGCCCTGGTCGGTCTTGACCGGGACGCCGTCCTTCACCTTGTAGTGGGTGCCCTCGACGCCGTAGTCGACGAGCATCCGCTCCTTGGTGCCATAGGGCGCTGCCGCGAAGTCGGCCGCGGCCAACGCGTTTTCGACCGTCGCCTTCGAGGCGCCCTTGCGGATCATCGACCAGATACCGGCGGGCTGGGCCGCCGTCAGCTTCGGGTTGCCACCGTCCGCGCCGAAGATGTCCATACCCTCGATCTGGAAGTCCGGGTTGGACGCGGCCTGTTCGGCGGTCTTCCCGTACCAGGAGGACATGTCGTTGTTGAAGACGAGGATCTGGCCGGCGGTGAAACGGTTCCCCGCGTCGCCCGAGCGCGCCTTGTCGTCGGGATGGACGACGCCCGCGTCGAACAGCTTGCGCGTCCACTCCAGGGCTTCGAGGTACTCGGGCTGCTCGACACGGTAGATCAGCTTGCCGTCGGAACCGATGTTCCAGCCGAGCGTCCCGGAGGGACGGACACCGAAGATGTTCCACGCCGTCCAGTTCATGTCGCCGCAGGCCCACACCTTGGCCTTGGCGCTGGTGGCCTCCTTGGCCCAACTGAGGAACTCGTCGGGCGACTTGGGTACGGAGTAGCCCTTCTTGTCGAAGATGTCCTTGCGGTAGTAGGGCACGATGAACGACGCGGTGGCGGCCGGCATCGGAATGCCGCGCAGCGCACCGCCGAAGATGCCCATGCGCCAGGCGTCGGAAGGGATCGCGGCCAGGTTCGGGTATTTCTTGACCTTGTCGCCCGCCAGGTAGGGGCCGAGGTCCATGAACTTCGCGGTGACCGCGTTCGCGATCTTGCCGACCAGTTCCCAGCCGGGCACGACCACCATGTCGGGTATGGAGCTGGAGGCGAGGACGGCGCCCAGCTTCTGGCCGTAGGTGTTGCCGTCCTGGTTCTGCCAGGTGATCTTGGTGCCCGCCGCGGCGTCGAGTGCCGTGTAGTAGGGGTTGCCGGCCTTCGGCGGGGAGCCCCAGAACGGGGACATGATCTTGAAGGAGGCGCCGGTGCCGAGCTTCTCCGGAACCGAGGCCGTCAGGGCCGCGAGGTCGACCTTGCCGGTATAGCCGGACGCCGAACCGTTCTTCGACGCAAGGTCTGGCTTGGCGACCGTGCTGGCGACGAACGTCGGGAGCATCTTGTCCGCGGCCTTGCCCGACGTGGTTCCCTCTCGCGAACCGCCGTCCGAACCGCCGCAGGCGGAGAGCAGCGGCATCCCACCGGCCACCGCTGCGGTGGCGACCGCCGTGGAGGCGAGGAAACTTCTCCGGCTGGGTCCGGAGGCGGCGTTCGGCGTCATTGCGTCAACCCTTCATGGCGCACCTGGACACCCGGCGGTGGGCCGTCGGCTGCGGTGTCTGAGTGGAACTGGCTGAGCTGAAGCGTCCTCCGACCATTGCCGAGAGCCGCGCACCCTTGGAACGGGCGGAACTCGTAGTCGAAGCGCTTCGATGTTGCTGCGAGGTTAAGTGAAGGCATGGGGGTGCACAAGGGTCATGTCCAGGATTCCTCCGAGGTATGGAGGAACTGACCGCTCTCATGTGCCGCTTGAAATAACGGTCAGGAGTCGGAGTTGTTGCGCCGGGGCGTCTTGACACCCACCCCCAGGTCGAATGAGCATCGAAGCGCTTCGAAAGCGCCTCGCCGCTCCACCGCAAGGGGATCCCCACGTGACCGCACAAACGCCGCCTACGCCGCCTTTCCGCGATCAGCGACTGCCGTTCGCGAAGCGCATCGACGACCTTCTGTCGCGGCTCACGCTCGACGAGAAGATCGGATTCCTGCACCAGTTCGCGCCCGCCGTGGAGCGACTCGGTGTCGCCGAATTCCGCACCGGCCAGGAGGCGTTGCACGGTGTCGCCTGGATGGGCCCGGCGACCGTCTTCCCCCAGGCCGTCGGCCTGGGCGCGACCTGGAACACGGACCTCGTACGACGCGTCGGCGAGGCCGTCTCCAAGGAGACCCGCGCGATGCGCGCCCGCGACGACCGCGTGGGCCTCAACGTCTGGTCCCCCACCGTCAACCTCCTGCGCCACCCCTTGTGGGGCCGTAACGAGGAGGGCTACTCGGAGGACCCGAAGCTCACCTCGGCCATCGCCGTCGCGTACACCCGTGGCCTGCGCGGCGACCACCCGACGTACTGGCGCACCGCGCCCGTCCTCAAGCACTGGCTGGCCCACAACAACGAGACGGGCCGCGATGTCACGTCCTCCTCGGTCCGCCCGCGCGTCCTGCACGAGTACGACCTGCGCGCCTTCCGCGAGACGGTCGAGGCGGGCGCGACGGCCGGGGTGATGCCGGCGTACAACCTGGTCAACGGCCGCCCCAACCACGTCTCGCCGTATCTGCGCGAGCACCTGCGCACCTGGACCGACGAGGATCTGCTGGTCTGCTCGGACGCGGGCGCGCCGTCGAACCTGGTCGACTCCGAGCACTACTTCGACACCCACGAGGAAGCGACGGCCGCAGCGATCCTCGCCGGCGTCGACAGCTTCACCGACCATGGCACCGACAGCTCGAAGATCACCGCACGGGTGCGCGGGGCCCTGGAGCAGGGCCTGCTGACCGAGTCGGATCTCGACGCTGCGGTCCGTCGCCAGCTCTCGGTCCGCTTCCGTCTCGGCGAGTTCGACCCGGAGTACGACCCGCACGCGCTCACCGGGGACTTCGACACTCCGGCCCACCGTGCCCTGGCCCAGGAGGCCGCGGAGCAGTCGGTCGTCCTGCTCAAGAACAGCGGCGGCCTGCTGCCGCTCGCGCCCGACACCCGGCTCGCGGTGGTCGGCCTGCTCGCCGACGAGTGCAAGCTCGACTGGTACAGCGGCACGCTCATCCACCGCTCCACCCCGCTGGAGGGCCTGTACGAGCGGTTCGGCGCGGAGCGCGTGGAGTTCGCGGAGGGCGTGGACCGCGTCCTGCTGAAGACCTCGGCCGGAACCTTCCTGCACGTCCCCGAGGCGGACGCCGCCGACGAGGTGCGCGGCGCCGAGGGCGCCCTGGACCCGGCGCTCCTGGCGGGCCGCACGGACCTGCCCCCGCTGACCACCGACCCGACCGGCACCGAGTTCGCCCTCGTCGACTGGGGCGAGGGCGTGCTGACCCTGCGCGCCCCCGACGGCCGCTACCTCTCCGTCGCCGAGGACGGCCGTGTCCGCGCCTCCGCCGACCAGCCCGGAGGCTGGGTCGTCCAGGAGACATTCCGCCTGGAACCGCACGAGAACGGACACCTCCTTCGGCACATCGGTACGGGTCACCACGTCTCTGTCGCCGCCGACGGCGTCAGGGTTGCCGAAGCGAATCCG
Source organism: Streptomyces sp. cf386 (assembly GCF_900103585.1). GTDB lineage: Bacteria > Actinomycetota > Actinomycetes > Streptomycetales > Streptomycetaceae > Streptomyces. The sequence goes on along the minus strand of NZ_FNHV01000017.1, from coordinate 192,418 downwards.
GAAATCTTCCAGGTCATAGTCGTCGAAAGCGGAGAAGACGCAGTAACCCGGGTCACGTCAGAGGCGGACGTGGTCCTGGTGGTCGCGGGCAACGACCCGCACATCAACGGCCGCGAGACCGAGGACCGCCCGACCCTCGCCCTCCCCGCCCACCAGGAGCGCCTGCTGCGCGCGGCCCGCTCCACCAACCCCAACACGGTGCTGGCACTGGTGTCGGCGTACCCGTACGCGGTCGACCCGGCCGCCCTCCCGGCGATCCTCTGGACGTCCCACGGCGGCCAGGCGGCCGGCACCGCCCTGGCCCGCGTCCTGGCCGGCGACGTCTCCCCCGCCGGCCGCCTCCCGCAGACCTGGTACGCGGACGACGCCGACCTGCCCGACCTCCTCGACTACGACGTGATCGGCAGCCGCCAGACCTACCTGTACTTCGAGGGCACCCCCCTGTTCCCGTTCGGCCACGGCCTGTCCTACGCGGCCTTCTCGTACGCCGATCCGAGGACGACGGTGGGCGACGACGCCGTGGAGGTCTCCTTCACGGTCACCAACACCGGTGACGTGACGGCCGACGAGGTGGCCCAGCTCTACATCCGCGCCGTGGACCCGACCGTGCCGCGCCCGCGCCGTGAACTGGTGGCGCACGACCGGGTGCGCCTGGAACCCGGCGAGCAGCGGGAGCTGACCTTCGAAGTCCCCTTGTCGGCCTTCGACTTCTGGGACGTGGCGCGCGGCGGATGGCGTCGCGAGGCGGGCCCGTACGAGCTGCTGGCCGGCGCCTCCAGTGAGGACGTCCGCCTGCGCACGACCGTCCTCCTGGACGGCGAGGCCGCGGCACCGCGCAATGTCCTTCAACTCGGTCTGAGCGCGGCCGACTTCGACGACCAGAGCGGCGTCGCGATCGTCGACCGCACGAAGACGTCGGGCGACGCGGTGACGGCGGCGCAGGGCAGGTCGGCCGAACTGGTCTACCGGGACTGCGACTTCGGGGACGGTGTCGCGGAGGTGACGGCGGCGGTCGCGGGCGACGGAGTGGTCGAGATCTCGCTGGACGGGGGCCCGGCGCTGGCCGTACTGACGTCCCGGGCATCGGACGCGAGCCCGTACGACTACACGACGCTGAGCGCCGAGATCATCGCCGAGGGCGTTCGTGACGTGCACGTCAGACTGCGCGGCCCACTGCGGCTCGCGCATGTCGGCTTCTCCGGTTGAGGGTCCGGACGAGGCCGGCACAAAGAAGGGGCCCGGCACCGGAAGGCATCGGTGCCGGGCCCCTTCGGGGATCCTATGTGAAAATGGTTCCCATTAGCTAGGGGTGGAGAGAGGCTCGCTCAGAGAGCGATGCCGGTGAGGACCATCACCCGCTCGTAGGTGTAGTCGTCCATCGCGAACTTCACGCCCTCACGCCCCACGCCGGACTGCTTGACGCCGCCGTACGGCATCTGGTCGGCACGGTAGGAGGGGACGTCGCCGATGACGACGCCACCGACCTCCAGTGCCCGGTGGGCACGGAAGGCGGTCTGCAGGTCGTGCGTGAACACGCCTGCCTGGAGGCCGTACTTGGACTCGTTGACGGCGGCGAAGGCGGCGGCCTCCCCGTCGACCTTCTGCACGGTGAGGACGGGCCCGAAGACCTCCTCGCAGGCGAGGGTGACGTCGGACGGTACGTCGGTGAGGACGGTCGGCGCGTAGGAGGCGCCGTCGCGCTTGCCGCCGGCGAGGAGACGGGCGCCCGCGGCGACGGCCTCGTCGACCCAGGTCTCGACACGCTTGGCGGCGTCCTCGCTGACCAGCGGCCCGACGTCGGTCGCGTCGTCGCTCGGGTCACCGGTGACCTGGGCCTCGACGGCCGCGACGATGCGCGGCACGAGCCGGTCGTACACGGACGCGTCCGCGATCACCCGCTGCACGGAGATGCAGGACTGGCCGCCCTGGTAGTTGGAGAAGGTGGCGATGCGGGTGGCGGCCCAGTCGAGGTCCTGGTCGCTCGCGAAGTCGCCGAGCACGACCGCCGCGCCGTTGCCGCCCAACTCCAGGGTGCAGTGCTTGCGCGGCACCGAGTCCATGATCGCGTAGCCGACCGTCTCGGAGCCGGTGAAGGAGATCACGGGCAGGCGCGGGTCCTGGACGAGCGCGGGCATCCGGTCGTTGGCGACCGGCAGGATGCTCCAGGCACCGGCGGGCAGCTCGGTCTCGGCGAGCAGCTCACCGATGACCAGCCCGGACAGCGGGGTGGCCGGGGCGGGCTTCAGGATGATCGGCGCACCGGCCGCGATGGCCGGGGCGATCTTGTGGGCGCACAGGTTCAGCGGGAAGTTGAACGGCGCGATGCCGAGCACGACGCCCTTGGGGAAGCGCCGCGTGAAGGCGAGCCGCCCCTGACCGCCGAGGTCGGTGTCGAGCCGCTGGGCCTCGCCGCCGTTGAACCGCCGGGCCTCCTCGGCCGCGAACCGGAACACGGACACGGCACGGCCGACCTCGCCGCGGGCCCACTTCATGGGCTTGCCGTTCTCGGCGGAGATCAGCCGGGCGATCTCCTCGGTCCGCTCGACGAGCCGCCTGCTGACGTGGTCGAGGGCGGCGGCACGCGCATGGGCCGGCGTCGCGGCGAACTGGTCCCGGACGGCGTACGCGGCGGCCACGGCCTCCTCGACCTGCGCGTCCGTCGGCACACTCACCGTGCCGACGACCCGCCCGTCCCACGGGGAGGTGACATCGAGGCTGTCCTCGCCACTTGCCTGGCGACCGGCGAGCCAGAAGGCGTGGGTGGAAGTCATAGGAGTCCCGGCCCTTCCGCGTTGGGGGTCTTCATGAGGTTCGGGGTCCACGGTAGGGGTGCGGGGGCGGAGGGGCGTTTGTCCGAGGTGTAGTGGTGCGGGTGAGGGGTGCGCCGGTTTGGCGGGGTAGGTTGCGCGGCCCAGGCCCCTCGCGCGGCCCGGGCCCGCTCGCCCCGCCTACTCCGCCGACGTGGCCTTCAACGCCAGCCAAAGCTCCATCCGCACATCCGCGTCATCCAGCGACCGCCCCAGAATCTCCTCCACCCGCCGCATCCGGTAGCGCAACGTATGCCGGTGCACCCCCAGATCCGCTGCCGCCGCATCCCACTGCCCGTGCCGGGACAGCCACGCCCGCAGGGAGGCCACCAGATCCCCCCGCCCGGTCGCGTCGTGCTCGTGCAACGCCCTCAGCAACCCGTCCGCGAACGCCTTCACCGCGTCGTCCGCGAGCAGCGGCAACACGGAGCCGGCGGCCAGCTGCTCGTGCTCCACGCACACCCGGCCCCGTCGCCTGGCCACGGACACGGCCTGCTCGGCCTGCTTGTACGCCGCCGCCGCGGCGATGGGTCCGGCCGGTGCCGAGAGCCCCACGACCAGCTCGTCCTCGTCGGCGCCGGGTCGCTCGGGCGCGGCCCCCGCCCGAGCCGCCTCCAGCGCCGCCGCGTACTCCGCGCACGCCGCGACCGACGCGCCCCCGTCCGCGGCGAGCACCACCACCCGCGCCGTCTCGCCCTCCCCCTCCGGCACCACGAGCACCGCCTCACCGGCCCGCGCCGCAGCGGACTCCACGACCTCGGTGAGCGCGGCCAGCGGATCGCCGTTCGCCTCGGACGCGGCGACCAGTAGTGCGGCGGATGTCGTGGGGAGCGCCACCCGCGCGCCCGAGTCCACGACCCGGGCCGCCGACACCGACGCCGCCTCGGCGACGATCACCCGGAAGGGCGCGTCCAGCAGTTCGCCGTACAGGTCCCCCGCCACGGCCCGCGCATGATCCGGCTCCCCGGCGAGCAGCATGCGCAGCACCGCCGCCCCCACCCGCTGCTCGGCCTCGTGCAGCGCCCGCGACCGCTCCGTCGTCAGCGTCAGCAGCGCGATCGCCGAGTGCACGGCGTACCGCTCCGCCGTGCCCAGTGCCTCCGCCGTACCGACCGCCAGCGCGGCGCGCGGCCGCCGCCCGGTCCCCAGCGTGTGCAGCTCGACGCGGTCCTCGTGCTCCGGCCCGCCCACCACGGACGATGCCGGCGCGGGCCGCTCCCGCAGCCGCTCCACGTCCGCCGTGAGCCGGGCCGCCCGCCGCCCCGCCCACTCGGGCGCCGTGGCGACGACGGCACCGGACGCGTCGTACAGCGCCGCCCAGCCGTTCACCTGCGACGCCAGCGCGGTCAGCAGCCCGTCCGGCCCGCCGGTCAGCGCCTGCTTCGTCAGCTCGCGTTGCGCCGCGAACCCCGCCGTCACCGCCCGGTACTGGTCCGCCGCGATCGCCGCCGACACGGCCTTGCTGATGGCGAGGAAGGGCGTGCGGCGCGGCACCGCCAGCAGCGGAAGGTCCTCTTCCGCCGCGGCGTCGACCAGCGCCTCGGGGATGTCCTCGTAGTTGACGCCGACCGCGAAGCCGAGCCCGACCACACCGGCGCCCACCAGGCGCCGTACATAGCGCCGCATCGCCTCGGGGTTCTCCGCGTCCAGCTTGAGCGCGGTGATCAGCAGCAGTTCCCCGCCCTCCATATAAGGGACGGGGTCGGTGAGCTCGCTGGCGTGTGCCCAGCGCACAGGTACGTCCAGGCGATCCGCGCCCGCCCGCACGGTCAGCTTGAGCGCGGAGTGGTGGACGAGCGAGGCGAGCGTGGGGGGCATGAGGCCTTCAAATCGACGTGATCCGTGTGATCGCTGTGATCTTTTGGCCGCCGTGTATGAACGACCTGTGTCGATTCTGCCTCACCGTACGGTCGGCTCGCGGCCGCACGCCCGGACGCCGAGGTCACCCCCGCAGATCCACCAGCAACGGTGGCGCGTGCTCGCCCCGGACGCTGGTGAGCGACAGCACCGCGTGCCCCGGCGGCACCCCGTGCGCCAGCTCGGACGCCGACCAGCGCTCCCGCTCGACCTGCCGCACGGTCACCGCCCGCGCGGTCGGCGCCTTGCCGGTGATCACCCGCCGCAGCGCGTGCACCGCCTTCCCGGCCGGCGTCTCGGCGATGATCTGCCGGTCGGTGACGTCCCGCGCCTCGGTCCACTCCTTGCCCCACACCTCGGCGAAGTCCTGCCCGTCCCACGGCGTGACCCCGGCCAGCGCCATGCGGCATCCGGCGGCCCCCAGCAGCGGCCCGCGCAGCGGCCTCGGCGCGTCGTCCAGGCTGCGCAGCGTGAGCACGGCGCCCGCGTTGCCCGATCGCAGCCGCTGGATGCCCCGTACAGCCTCGGGCGTGACGACACCCGTCGCGTCGTCCAGCACCAGACAGGCGAACAGCGACCGGTCCTCCCGTACCGCGATACTCGCCGTGAACTGGGCCAGCACCAGCCGCGCCAGCATCCGCGAGGCCTCGGCGTGCCCGCGCGCGGGCAGGTCGATCCGGACCCGGACGGGGTGGTCGAGGGCCTTGAGCGAGAAGGGGCGCGACTGTCCCGAGGTGTCGAAGAAGCCCGCGAACGCCGGGCGGTCGAGCAACGCCACCCGGTCCGCGAGCACGGCCGACACGTCACCCGGGTGCCCCAACTGCCGTTCCCGCGCGTCCAGTTCCCGAATGAGCGACTCCTGCCCGGATCCCTCCAGCGCCGTGCGCAGCGCATCGAGCGCCCCGGGCGCGCCGTCCAGCAGCTGCCGCAGCTCCGGCACGGACGGGAAGCGGTCGTGCACCGCCCGGAACGGCCCGAGGAGCTGGGCCAGCACGGTCGTGGAGCGGCGGCTGTCGCTGCCCGGATGCGGGTCGGCGAGGTCACCGACGAGCGCCTCGGCGAGCACGGCCGCGGCCTCGTCGGGGTCCCCGCTGCCGCCGTACAGGTCCAGGTCGTAGACGGATTCCGGATTTCCGATCCGTACGACGACGTCGTACGCGTCCTCCGGTCCGAGCCCGGCGCCCGCCGCGCCGACCACGACCACGGCGGCCCGCCCGGCCAGCGCGTGCAGGCACAGCGACTCGGCGAGCGGCCGCACCACGGTCCCCGTCTTGCCGGACCCGGCCGGGCCGACGGCGAGGAAGGAGGTGCCGAGCAGGTCGGGTCCGAGGCCGAGACCGGTGCCGCGATAGGCGTAAGGGTTGCGCGGGTCGTCGGCGGTCGTGCCGAGCCGGACCTGACCGCTGACCAGGTCGTGCCGGGCGATCCGGGCCGGCAGGTCGCGCTCACCCGACGGGTGCAGACAGGCGGCGGCGCCGTCCCGGAGCACGGCGCCCGAGAAGGCGGAGAGGTCATGGCTCCCGCTGCGCACGCCCTGCCAGGCACGGGTGATCCGGGCGTAGTCGACGTCGCGCATCAGCCCGGAGCGGGCGTCACCGGCGAGCCGCTCGGCGGCGTCGGAGGCCCCGGCCGCACGCAGCGCGGGCCAGGACGCGGGGTCCTGCTCGGGGGTCGGCGGTCGCTCGGGCGCCGGGACGGCACGGCGCCAGGCGGACGGGCCGTAGCGGCGCCAGACCTCGCCCCAACGGCCCAGGCGGCCGACGGCGAACATGATGGCGAAAATGATCACGGCGTAGTAGCCGTACCAGAGGATCACGTTTCCGGCGTCGCCGTTCTGGCGCCAGGAGTCCGGGACGAGGAGCTCCAGGGGCAGCACCCACCAGCCGCCGAGGTAGCCGTTCCAGAGCAGCGACCAGACCAGCCAGCCGACCAGGAACGCGATCACCGCCCCGCTCAGCAGCTGCCGCGCCGGGATCTGCTCGGGTTCCTCGTCCGGCCGCGGCACATGCCCGAACCGCCATACGCCGGGCTGCGCCTCCGGTCGTGGCGCCCTCAGCCACGCCAGGAACGATCCCTCCGGCCCCGGCACACCGGGTGCCCGCGTGGGCCGAGGCGGCACCGCAGGGACCTCCGGCGGCATCGCCGGACGCGGCACTGGCGTCGCATGCGTGCCCCGCGCGTCCTGCGTCCCGTCGCTGTCCATCGCCCTTGCCCCCTGACCAGCCGTTCCATCGGTTCCATCCACCATCAGCGAGTCAATCTAACGCCCTTGCCTGGGGAGTTCACCGCTTACACGGCCGACGGAAGGGACGGTGGCGGCAGACGGGGCGAATAATCGGTTGTCCGTCGGCGAGGGCGGTGGTTGCAATGTCCGTCATGGCCACCCAGATACGCGGATCATCCGTCCGGATCGGCGCCCTCCTTCCACTGACCCGGCCCGGCTGGGTCGAGGCGGGCCAACACCTGCTCGCCGGCCTCGAACTGGCCGTTCGCGAAGTCAACGACACCGGCGGGATCGTCGGGAGACCACTTGAACTGGTGGTCCGGGACACCGCGGCCGATCCACAGAGGGCCGCGGCGGCCGTGGACGAACTGGCCCGCCTGGGCGTGGCCGCCCTGGCCGGGGAGTATCACAGCGTCGTCGCCCGCGCCGCTGCCACCAGGGCCGACGCCCTCGGCCTGCCGTACCTCTGCTCGTCGGCGGTCCTCGACGCGCTCACCGAACAGCCGACGCAATGGGTCGCGCGCCTCTCCCCGCCGCAGTCCCGCGGCTGGCAGGTCTACGCGGACTTCCTGCTCGGCGCGGGCCACAGCCGTATCGCCGTGGCCACCCAGCCGAGTGTCTACTGGGCTGCTGGCACCCGCATTCTGCGGGACTACGTCACCTCACGCGGCGGCACCGTCATCGAACTCGACATGAGCGCACTCACCCCTTCGGCCGTGTGCGACGAACTCGTCGACCGGCACGCGACAGCCCTCCTTCTTCTGGTCGGCCACCCGGAGCCGGCCGTGCCGATCGTCAAGGCCGTCCGCGGCGACCAGCGCCTCGCCGAGATCATGATCGGTGCTCCGGCCGGGCAACCGGAGTTCGCCGAATGGGCGACGCTGCTGGGCGACGACGGCGCCGCGATCCCGTTCCTGCGCTACCTGCCCGAGCGTCTCAGCCCACTCGGCGCACGAGTCGAGACGGCCCTGCGCGAGCGGCTGGCCGAGGCGCCCTCCTTCGTCGCTTTCGAGGGCTATGACACGGTCGCCGTCCTCGCCGAGGTGCTGCGTTCCCACGGCGCCGACCGGGCGCGCATGGCCGAGTCCTGGCCGCGCGTCGCGGTCGAAGGCACCCGCGGGCAGATCCGGTTCTCCCGCACGCCGGGCATCAGCGTGTGGCAGTGGGCCGGGGCGCCCGTCCAGGTCGTCGACCGGGATCCGGCGGAACCCGACCGCTTCCGGATCCTTCACGCCGACGCCGCTATGTCCACGACGGACAACCGGAACCGCTGACAACGCCCACATGGAGCATGCCCACCCCCCGCCCGCGGCCCTAGCCTGCGAGAAAAGAGAAGACAAACGTCCGTAAAACCCCGGGAGCCCCTTATGAGCGCACTTCCTCAGGAGCGCCGCGTCGTCACCGCCATCCCCGGCCCGAAGTCGCAGGAGCTGCAGGCCCGCCGCACCGCCGCCGTCGCGCAGGGCGTGGGCTCCGTGCTGCCCGTGTTCACCGCGCGCGCGGGCGGCGGCATCATCGAGGACGTCGACGGGAACCGGCTCATCGACTTCGGTTCGGGCATCGCCGTGACGTCCGTCGGCGCGTCCGCCGAGGCAGTCGTACGCCGGGCCACCGCGCAGCTCGCCGACTTCACCCACACCTGTTTCATGGTCACGCCGTACGAGGGCTACGTCGCCGTCGCCGAGGCGCTGGCCGAGCTGACGCCGGGTGACCACGCCAAGAAGTCGGCGCTGTTCAACTCCGGCGCCGAGGCCGTCGAGAACGCCGTCAAGATCGCACGGTCGTACACCAAGCGCCAGGCGGTCGTCGTCTTCGACCACGGCTACCACGGCCGCACCAACCTGACGATGGCGCTGACCGCGAAGAACATGCCGTACAAGCACGGCTTCGGTCCGTTCGCGCCCGAGGTCTACCGGGTTCCGGTGGCGTACGGCTACCGCTGGCCGACCGGTCCCGAGAACGCGGGTCCCGAGGCCGCCGCGCAGGCCATCGACCAGATCAGCAAGCAGGTCGGTGCGGAGAACGTCGCCGCGATCATCATCGAGCCGGTCCTCGGCGAGGGCGGCTTCATCGAGCCGGCCAAGGGCTTCCTGCCGGCGATCCGCGAGTTCGCCTCCGACAACGGCATCGTCTTCGTCGCCGACGAGATCCAGTCCGGGTTCTGCCGTACGGGTCAGTGGTTCGCGTGCGAGGACGAGGGCATCGTCCCCGACCTGATCACCACCGCGAAGGGCATCGCCGGCGGCCTCCCGCTCGCCGCCGTGACCGGTCGCGCCGAGATCATGGACGCCGCCCACGCGGGCGGCCTGGGCGGCACCTACGGCGGCAACCCGGTCGCGTGTGCCGGTGCGCTGGGCTCCATCGAGACGATGAAGGAGCTGGACCTCAACGCCAGGGCGAAGGCGATCGAGGCGACCATGAAGGCCCGCCTCACCGCAATGGCCGAGAAGTTCGACATCATCGGCGACATCCGCGGCCGCGGCGCGATGATCGCCATCGAGCTGGTCAAGGACCGTTCGACGAAGGAGCCGAACGCGGAGGCGACCGCCGCGCTCGCCAAGGCCTGCCACCAGGAGGGCCTGCTGGTCCTGACCTGTGGCACCTACGGCAATGTGTTGCGCTTCCTGCCGCCGCTGGTCATCGGTGACGACCTCCTGAACGAGGGCCTCGACATCATCGAGCAGGCCTTCGCACGCATCTGAGGTCACAACAAAACCACTGGTGAGCGATAGGTCCCCGCCCCGGGAACCTCATCCGCCCCAGCCCTGACACCGCTCGCGGTTCCGGGGCTGGGGCGGCTACCGTCAGAGCGTGTGAAGAAGGTGTGCGAGGTGGATGTCAGGACGCGATTCCGCCTGTCTTACGCCCTCGCCCTGTCGTAGGTTCTAACCAGATGAGAGATACACCCCGCCCAGAGGGGACTCTGGGTGACATCGGGTCGAGGCCTCCCCAGCTTCGACCTGGTCGTGCCCTCGCGCACACAACCGGTGCCTCCGGCTCCGGATCTCCTCACCGATCGGACAGTCGCCCGCCCCAAACCCCCCGGGGCGCGCGGCCATCCGATCCGGACGGCCGCCTCGGAACCACCCCCCCTGTTCCGGGGCGGCCGACCTCCCTCTTCCTCCTTCTCGGCCTTCCGGCCCTCCTCTTCGCCCTGATCACCTGGCAGGTCGTAGCGGACGGGCCGCTTGTGCGTGTGGACGAGCGGGCCAGCCGGGCCCTGGTCGACCCGGACCGCTTCTCCGAACTCCTCGCCGATCTGGGCAACGTCCAGGTGGCGGTCCCGGTCCTCGCCGTGGTCCTCCTCTACGTCGCCCGGCGTGCCCGCCTCACTGGTACAGACCGCTGGTGGCTGCCGGCCACCGCGGCGGCCGTCCTGATGGCGCTGGTCCCGGCCCTGATCGTGCCCCTCAAGGAACTCACCGACCGCCCGGGCACCCCGGCCGTCCCCCCGGGGACCGGCTACTACCCCTCCGGGCACACCGCCACGGCCGCCGTCGCCTACGGAGCCGCGGCCCTTCTCCTCCTCCCCTGGCTCCGCAGCTCCTACGCCCGCCGTGAGCTGGTCATCGCCTGCGCCGTCGTCAACGCGGCCGTCGGCTTCGGGCTGGTCCGGCGTGGCTACCACTGGCCACTGGATGTCATGGCCAGTTGGTGCCTGTGCGCGGTGCTCCTGGTCTCGTTGTGGCTCTTCCTCAGCCGAAGTAGCCGTCGAACGTCCGCTGGAACTCCCAGCCGCCGTACCGGTCCCAGTTGATCGACCACGTCATCAGCCCCCGCAGCGCGGGCCAGGTGCCGTGGGTCGCGTACGAGCCGCAGTTGGTCTTCTTGGTCAGGCAGTCGAGGGTCTTGGTGACCTCGGCCGGCGGGACGTGGCCGTTGCCCGCGTTGGTGGAGGCGGGCATGCCGATCGCCACCTGGTCGGGGCGCAAGGGCGGGAAGACGTTGTTCGCGTTGCCCGCGACCGGGAAGCCGGTGAGCAGCATGTCGGTCATGGCGATGTGGAAGTCGGCGCCGCCCATGGAGTGGTACTGGTTGTCGAGGCCCATGATCGGGCCCGAGTTGTAGTCCTGGACGTGCAGGAGGCTCAGGTCGTCGCGCAGGGCGTGGATGACCGGGAGGTACGCCCCCGCCCGCGGGTCCTGGCCGCCCCACTGGCCGGTGCCGTAGTACTGGTAGCCGAGCTGGACGAAGAAGGTCTCCGGGGCCATGGTCAGCACGAAGTCGTCGCCGTACTTGGCCTTCAGGGTCTTCAGGGCCGAGATGAGGTTGACGATCACCGGGGTCTTCGGGTTCTTGAAGTCGGTGTCGTCTGCGTTCAGGGAGAGCGAGTGGCCCTCGAAGTCGATGTCCAGGCCGTCGAGGCCGTACTCGTCGATGATCTTCGACACCGACGTCACGAAGGTGTCCCGTGCCGCCGTGGTGGTCAGCTGGACCTGGCCGTTCTGGCCGCCGATCGAGATCAGCACCTTCTTGCCGGCCGCCTGCTTGGCCTTGATCGCCGCCTTGAAGTCGGCGTCGGACTCGACGTTCGGGCACTCGGCGACGGGGCAGCGGTCGAAGCGGATGTCGCCGGAGGTGACCGAGGTCGGTTCGCCGAAGGCCAGGTCGATGACGTCCCAGCTGTCGGGGACGTCGGCCATGCGGGTGTAGCCGGAGCCGTTGGCGAAGCTGGCGTGGAGGTAGCCGACCAGGGCGTGGGCCGGGAGGTCCGTGCCGCCGCCGTCCGGCTGGGCGGTGGTCGTGGCCGTCAGCGTGGCGGACTTCGCCGACTCGCCCGCCTCGTTCACCGCGGCGACCTGGAAGCCGTACGCCGTGGACGGGGACAGTCCGCCGATCGTCGCCGAAGTGCCGGTCACCGTCTGGGCCTTGGTGCCGTCGCGGTAGACCACGTAGCTCGTCGCACCCGGGACCGCGGACCAGGTCAGGGCCACGCTGGAGGAGGTGACCGCCCCCGTCTTCAGGCCGGTCGGCGCCGCGGGCGGCTGCCCTGCGTCCACGCCCGGGCCGAGCAGGGAGATGTCGTCGGCGTGGTAGGCGCCGGTGCCGTACCAGCCGTGGGTGTAGAGGGTGACGCTGGTGGTGGAGGGGCCGGTGCGGAAGGTCGTCGTGAGCTGCTGCCAGGCGGGGGCCGACTGGGTCCAGGTGGAGACGTCGGTGGTGCCGGTGCCGCTCGCGCCCAGGTAGACGTACGAGCCGCGGACGTAGCCGGACAGCGTGTACTGGGAGTCCGGTTTCACGGTCACCGTCTGCGCGCACCGGGCGTTGTCGCCGCCTGCCGGGGTGGCTTGCAGGGCTGAACTTCCGCTGCGCACGGGCGAGTTGACGGTCGTACCGGCCGTGCAGGTCCAGCCGTCGAGGCCCGCCTCGAAGCCGCCGTTTCGGGCCAGGTCGACATCGGCCGCACGGGCGGCCGACGAGAGTGCGGTGACGCCGGGCAGGGTCAGGGCCGCGGCGGTCAGGAGAGCGAGCGGTCTGAAGCGATCCACAACTGCCTCCAGGCATGGGGGAATTGGAGGGTGGAGCCGCACACAATTTGGTCCAGACCAATCCGGCCTGTCAAGGGTTCACGCAGGCTAGGCCCTGTCGTTTGGATCAGGCCGGCTGCAGGAAACAGCGCGTACCGGCCAAGCCGAGCGGGGTTTGGTGCGCGTGCCAGACCCCGCGACGCCGGCATGATCCAAACGACAGGGCCTAGCCCTCCCCGTCCGTGGCCAGCCCCGCCGCCGCCTCGTGCATGGCCAGTTCGAGGAGGGCCGGGTCGGTGAGGGTGCCGGTGCCGTCCGGTGGGACCAGCCAGCGGACTGCGCCGGCGGCGCGGCCCGGGTACGGGACGACGATCCAGGTGCCGGCCCCGGCCGTACGGATGCCGGTGCCGAGCCAGCGGGCGGCCGTGCCGGGCGGGACGAAGAAGCCCATCCTCGAGTCGCCGAAGTCGACCAGGACCGGGCCGAGTTGATCGAGGATGCGGGTGAGGACATCGAGGGTCGGGTAGCCGAGCTCGCCCGGCAGGATGAGTACGTCCCAGGCCTTGCCGGCGGGCAGCAGCGCGACCCCGAGGGGGTTGCGCTCCCACTCCCAGCGGCAGGCTTCGGGATTCGGAGCAACGGATGTCAGCCACTCGACCGCCGACTTCGCCCCTGTCATGACGGTGACCTCCCTTTTCTTCGTGAACGCCGGTCGCGTCACACGGGAGAGGGAGGTCACCGGCAGGCATTACGCGGGTTCTCGTGACCGATCCATAGTGATCTGAGTCACATCAGCTGTCGAAGCCGAGGCCCAGCCTGTCCATCGTCCGCAGCCACAGGTTGCGCCGCCCGCCGTGCGCGTCGGCGCGGGCCAGCGACCACTTGGTGAGCGCGATGCCGGTCCAGGCGAAGGGCTCGGGCGGGAAGGGCAGCGGCTTCTTGCGGACCATCTCCAGCCGCGTCCGCTCCGTGCTCTCCCCCGCCAGCAGGTCCAGCATCACGTCCGCGCCGAACCGGGTGGCCCCGACGCCGAGTCCCGTGAAGCCCACCGCGTACGCCACCCTGCCCTGATGGGCCGTGCCGTAGAACGCCGAGAAGCGCGAGCAGGTGTCGATCGCGCCGCCCCACGCGTGCGTGAAGCGGATGCCCTCCAGCTGCGGGAAGCAGGTGAAGAAGTGCCCGGCGAGCTTGGCGTACGTCTCCGGGCGGTCGTCGTACTCGGCGCGCACCCGGCCGCCGTACGGGTAGATGGCGTCGTAACCGCCCCACAGGATGCGGTTGTCGGCGGAGAGGCGGAAGTAGTGGAACTGGTTCGCCGAGTCGCCGAGGCCCTGCCTGTTCTTCCAGCCGATCGCCGCCAGCTGCTCCAACGTGAGCGGCTCGGTCATCAGGGCGTAGTCGTAGACCGGGACCGTGTAGGCGCGGACCCGCTTGACCAGGCTCGGGAAGATGTTCGTGCCGAGGGCGACCTTGCGGGCGCGGACCTGGCCGTAGGGGGTGCGTACGACCATGCCGGCGCCGTACGGCTTCAGGGTGAGGGCGGGGGTGTGCTCGTGGATGCGGACGCCGAGGTCCAGGCACGCCTGCTTCAGGCCCCATGCCAGCTTGGCCGGGTTGACCATGGCGACGCCCCGGCGGTCGTACAGACCCCCCTGGAATGTCGGTGAGTCGACCTGTGCCCGCACCGCGTCGGCGTCGAGGAACTCGATGCCCTCGGCGAGACCCTTCTCGCTCAACTCCTCGTACCAGTCGCGCAGTTCCCGCGCCTGGTACGTCTCGGTGGCGACGTCGATCTCGCCGGTGCGCTCGAAGTCGCAGTCCAGGGAGTAGCGGGCGACCGCCTTCTCGATCTCGTCGAGGTTGCGGGCGCCCAGCTCCTGGAGTCGCTGGATCTCGTCCGGCCAGCGGGCGAGCCCGTTGGGCAGACCGTGGGTGAGGGAGGCGGCACAGAAGCCGCCGTTGCGGCCCGAGGCGGCCCAGCCCACCTCGCGGCCTTCGAGCAGCACCACGTCCCGCTGCGGATCGCGCTCCTTCGCGATGAGCGCGGTCCACAGTCCGCTGTAGCCGCCGCCGACGACCAGCAGGTCGCAGGTCTCGGCGGTGGTGAGGGCGGGCTCGGGGTGGGGCTTGCCGGGGTCTTCCAGCCAGTACGGGACCGGCTGGGCTTCGGAAAGGGATTTCGTCCAGTTGTTGCCACGACTCATGGCGCTTGGGGCCATGATTTCAACTCCCTACAGGGGTTTTCCCCGGGCTTGTGCCTTTTGGCTTGCGCCTTTCGGCTTATGCCTTCTGCTTGTTTCTGCGGTTTCCGATGGCCATGGAGGCCAGGACGAACAGTACGGCGATGACGAACATGGCCGTACCGATGACATTGATCTGAACGGGCGTTCCGCGCTGGGCCGAGCCCCAGACGAACATCGGGAAGGTGACGGTGGAGCCCGCGTTGAAATTGGTGATGATGAAATCGTCGAAAGAGAGGGCGAAGGCGAGCATCGCGCCCGCCGCGATTCCCGGGGCGGCGATCGGCAGGGTGACCCGGACGAACGTCTGGAACGGGCCGGCGTACAGATCCTGCGCGGCCTGCTCCAGCCTCGGGTCCATCGACATCACGCGCGCCTTCACCGCCGTCACGACGAAGCTGAGGCAGAACATGATGTGGGCGATGAGGATCGTCCAGAAGCCGAGCTGGGCGCCCATGTTGAGGAACAGGGTGAGCAGCGAGGCCGCCATCACGACCTCGGGCATCGCCATCGGCAGGAAGATCAGCGAGTTCACGGCGCCCCGCGCGCGGAAGCGGTAGCGGACCAGCGCGAAGGCGATCATCGTGCCCAGCAGCGTGGCGCCGAGGGTCGCCCAGAAGGCGATCTGGAGGCTGACCGACAGCGAGCCGCACATGTCGGCGACACCGCACGGGTCCTTCCAGGCGTCCAGGGAGAACTGCTGCCATTCGTAGTTGAAGCGCCCCTTCGGATTATTGAAGGAGAACACCGTCACGACGACGTTGGGCAGCAGGAGATATCCGAGCGTCAGCAGTCCCGCGATCACGACGAGATTGCGCTTGAGCCAGTTGACGAAGGCCATTTAAACCAGATCCTCCGTGCCGGACCTGCGGATGTAGACCGTCACCATGACGAGGATGGCGGCCATGAGGATGAAGGAAAGAGCTGCGGCCGTCGGATAGTCCAGAATGCGCAGGAACTGCGTCTGGATGACGTTGCCGACCATGCGGGTGTCGGTGGAGCCGAGCAGATCCGCGTTGACGTAGTCGCCGGCCGCCGGGATGAAGGTCAGCAGTGTGCCGGAGACGACGCCGGGCATCGACAGCGGGAAGGTGACCTTGCGGAAGGTGGTGATCGGCTTGGCGTACAGGTCGTTCGCCGCCTCGTGCAGCCGTGGGTCGATGCGCTCCAGCGAGGTGTAGAGCGGCAGGACCATGAACGGCAGGAAGTTGTACGTCAGACCGCACACCACCGCGAGCGGCGTGGCCAGCACGCGGTCGCCCTCGGTCATACCGAGCCAGCTCGTGACGTCCAGGACGTGCAGCGTGTTGAGGGCGCCGACGACCGGGCCGCCGTCCGCGAGGATCGTCTTCCAGGCGAGGGTGCGGATCAGGAAGCTGGTGAAGAACGGCGCGATCACCAGGATCATGATCAGGTTCCGCCAGCGGCCCGCGCGGAAGGCGATGAGGTACGCCAGCGGGTAGCCGAGGATCAGGCACAGGACGGTCGCCGAGCCGGCGTAGAGCACGGAGCGCAGGAACTGCGGGTAGTACTCGGACAGGGCGTCCCAGTAGGTGGCGAAGTGCCAGGTGACCTTGTAGCCCTCCTCCAGGGAGCCCGTCTGCACGGACGTGGAGGCCTGGTAGATCATCGGCAGCGCGAAGAAGATCAGCAGCCAGAGGATGCCGGGGAGCAGGAGCCAGTACGGGACGAGGCGGCCGCGTTTGCGCGGGGGCTTCTTCTCGGGAGCCGTCGGGGAGAGAGGCGGAGGCGCCTCGGTGAGGGTCGCCATCAGACCGCCGCCTCTTCCTGGATGCCCGCGGAGCCCGTCGTCCCAGCGAGCAGGGACTGCGCGGCGTCGAGGCCGAAGGTGTGCGCCGGGTTCCAGTGCAGGACGACCTCGGCGCCGGGCACGAGCCGGTCGTCGCGGTCGATGTTCTGGGCGTAGACCTCGAACTCGGGGCAGACCGGGCTGTCGATGACGTACTGCGTGGAGACGCCGATGAAGGAGGAGTCCGCGATCCTGCCGGTGATGCGGTTGCGGCCCTCGGGGATCTCGCCCGCCTCGTCGGCATGCGTGAGGGAGATCTTCTCGGGGCGGACTCCGACCAGCACCTTGCCGCCGGTCGTCGTGGCCGCGCTGCACCGGGCCTCGGGCAGGACGAGCTTGCCGCCGCCCGCCTTCAGCACGATCTCGTCGCCGCTCTTGGAGTCGACCTCGGCCTCGATGAAGTTCGAGGTGCCGAGGAAGTTGGCGACGAACGTCGTGCGCGGGTTCTCGTAGAGATCGGTCGGCGAGCCGAGCTGCTCGACGCGGCCCGCGTTCATCACGGCGACCGTGTCGGCCATCGTCATGGCCTCCTCCTGGTCGTGCGTGACGTGGACGAAGGTGATGCCGACCTCGGTCTGGATGCGCTTGAGCTCCAGCTGCATCTGCCGGCGCAGCTTGAGGTCGAGGGCGCCGAGGGGCTCGTCGAGGAGGAGCACCTTGGGGTGGTTGATCAGCGCGCGGGCCACGGCGACACGCTGCTGCTGACCGCCGGAGAGCTGGTGCGGCTTCTTGCGGGCCTGCTCCCCCAGCTGCACGAGGTCGAGCATGTCCCCGACCTGCTTCTTCACCGACTTGATGCCGCGGCGGCGGAGGCCAAAGGCGACGTTCTCGAAGATGTCGAGGTGCGGGAAGAGGGCGTAGGACTGGAAGACCGTGTTCACCGGCCGCTTGTACGGCGGCAGCGCGGTCACGTCCTGCTCGCCGAGGTGGACGGTGCCGCCGCTGGGCTCCTCCAGGCCGGCGATCATGCGCAGGGTGGTGGTCTTGCCGCAGCCGGAGGCGCCGAGCAGGGCGAAGAAGGAGCCCTGCGGGACGGTCAGGTCGAGCGGGTGTACGGCGGTGAAGGAGCCGTAGGTCTTGCTGATGCCGGACAGGCGGACGTCGCCGCCGTGGTCGGCCTTGTTCGTCGTCGTCACGGTGATCACGCCCCAGTCAGCTTCGCGAACTTCTGTTCGAACTCGGTCTCTTCCTTCGAGCTCAGCGAGCGGAAGGGGTGGGATTTCGCGGCCATGGCCTTGTCGGGGATGATCAGCGGGTTGTTCGCCGCGTCCTTGTCGATCTTCTCCAGCTCGGCCTGCACACCGTCGACGGGCGTCACGTAGTTGATGTACGCGGCCAGTTCGGCGGCCGGCCTCGGCTCGTAGTAGAAGTCGATGAGCCGCTCGGCGTTCGTCTTGTGACGGGCCTTGTTGGGGATCAGCAGGTTGTCGGTCGACGTGATGTAGCCGCTGTCCGGGATCAGGAAGTCGATGTCCGGGCTATCCGCCTTCAGCTGGACCACGTCACCGGCCCAGGCGATACAGGCCGCGAAGTCGCCGCTGGTCAGGTCGGAGGTGTAGTCGTTGCCGGTGAAGCGGCGGATCTGGCCCTTGTCGACGGCCTTCTGGACGCGGGCGATCGCCGCGTCGAAGTCGTCGGCGGTGAAGCTCGCCGGGTCCTTGCCCATGTCCAGCAGGGTCATGCCTATGCTGTCCCGCATCTCCGACAGGAAGCCGACCCGCCCCTTGAGCTTGGGGTTGTCGAGCAGGTCGGAGAGCGACTTGACCTCGACGCCGTCGAGCGCCTTCTTGTTGTAGGCGATGACGGTCGAGATGCCCTGCCAGACGTACGAGTAGGCGCGACCGGGGTCCCAGTCGGGATCGCGGAACTGCGCCGACAGGTTGGCGTAGGCGTGCGGGAGGTTGGACGCGTCCAGTTTCTGGACCCAGCCGAGGCGGATCAGGCGGGCCGCGAGCCAGTCGGTGAGGACGATGATGTCGCGGCCGGTGTCCTGACCTGCCGCGAGCTGCGGCTTGATCTTGCCGAAGAACTCGACGTTGTCGTTGATGTCCTCGGTGTACTTGACCGAGATCCCGGTCCGCTTCTTGAACTGTTCGAGCGTGGGATGGTGCTTCTCGCTGTCGTCCACGTCGATGTACTCGGTCCAGTTGGAGAAGTTGACGACCTTCTCCTCGGCCGAGTGGTCCTCCGCGGAGACACCGCCCTGGGTGTTGCCCGCCGCGGGGATGCCGCAGGCGCTCAGCGCCCCGAGGCCGCCGACCGCGAACGCGCCGCCGGCGGACGCGCGCAGCAGGGAACGGCGGGTCATGGCGGCCCGGCCGTTGCGGAGGCTGCGCCGCATGGCGGCCACTTGGGCCGGGGACAGGCGGTCGGGCTCGTACTGCTCCATGCGCTTGCTGCCCTTTCGGGAGGGGGGAGCGGCCGGGCGCGGGTCGGGCGGCCGGCCGTGCCCGTCTGATCTGGCTATCGGTCCCCGAAGACGGTGCGGTGCCAGTCCTTTCTGGCGACCGCGGTGTTGTCGAACATCACGTGCTTGATCTGGGTGTACTCCTCGAAGGAGTACGCGGACATGTCCTTGCCGAAGCCGGACGCCTTGTAGCCGCCGTGCGGCATCTCGCTGATGATCGGGATGTGGTCGTTGACCCACACACAGCCCGCCTTGATCTCGCGGGTGGCGCGGTTCGCCCGGTAGACGTCCCTGCTCCAGGCGGAGGCGGCGAGGCCGTACGGGGTGTCGTTGGCCAGCCGAATTCCCTCATCGTCACTCTCGAACGGCAGAACGACGAGTACCGGGCCGAAGATCTCGGACTGGACGATCTCGCTGTCCTGCGCGGCGCCGGCGATCAAGGTCGGGCGATAGTAAGCGCCGTTCTTGAGCTCCCCCTGGGGAGCCTCGCCCCCGGTCACCACGCGCGCGTAGGCACGCGCACGGTCGACGAACCCCGCGACCCGGTCCCGCTGGACGTGGGAGATCAGCGGCCCGAGATCGGTGCCCGGCGCGAACGGATCACCGAGCCGGACGCTCTCCATCAGGGCCGCCGTCCGCTCGACGAACGCGTCGTACAGCGGTCGCTGCACATACGCGCGCGTGGCGGCCGTGCAGTCCTGCCCGGTGTTGATGAGCGAGCCCGCGACGGCACCGTGGGCGGCGGCTTCGAGGTCGGCGTCGTCGAAGACGACGAAGGGCGCCTTGCCGCCCAGCTCCAGGTGGATCCGCTTGACGGTCGCGGTGGCGATCTCGGCGACGCGCTTGCCGACCGCCGTGGAGCCGGTGAAGGAGGTCATGGCCACGTCGGGGTGGCCGACGAGACGCTCGCCCGCCTCCTTCCCGGTCCCGGTGACGATGTTGATGACCCCGTCGGGGATCCCGGCATCGGTGGCGGCCTGGGCGAAGAGGAGTGAGGTGAGCGGGGTGAGCTCGGCGGGCTTGAGCACGATCGTGTTGCCCGCGGCGATCGCCGGGAGGATCTTCCAGGCGGCCATCTGGAGGGGGTAGTTCCAGGGGGCGATGGAGCCGACGACGCCGATGGGTTCGCGGCGCACGTACGAGGTGTGGTCGCCGGAGTACTCCCCCGCGGACTGCCCCTGAAGGTGCCGGGCGGCACCGGCGAAGAAGGCCGTGTTGTCGATGGTCCCCGGGACGTCGAACTCGCGGGTCAGCTTCAGCGGCTTGCCGCACTGCAGGGACTCCGCGCGGGCGAATTCCTCGGCGCGGTCGGCGAGGACGGCGGCGAAGCGGTGCAGCGCGTCGGAGCGCTCGCCGGGGGTGGCGGCCGCCCAGGCGGGGAAGGCCTCGCGCGCGGCGGCGACGGCGGCGTCGACGTCATCGACGCCGGCCAGGTCGTAGGTGTACACCTCCTCGCCGGTGGCGGGGTCGACGACGGCGTGCGTACGACCGGAGGTCCCCTTCGCCGGTCGGCCCGCGATGTACTGCGCGCCGTCAGCGAAGCGGTCCTGGGCCGGGAATCGTTCCGGGGTGGCGGTGCCCGGGTTCTGCATGTCGCTCTCCTCCGTGTCCCCGTGATGGGGCCGGCGTGGCTCGGGCTCGATTTGAGTGCCGATCCTGACAGAGCAGATGGACTCCAACAAGTGATTCCGTTGTTGCCTTTTGGTTACGCGACGGAATCTGTCGACCAGGTGTCGAGTCGGCCGGATAAACGGGGGACGGAATGTCGGTGGTGCGTGCCATGCTCGGGAGCATGACGAAGATCGATTCTTGGGATGTCCTGGTCAGGGAGGTCCGCGCGGGGGCGAGGGTCAAGTATCTGCACTTCTGGGGGCACCGGCCGCTGCCCGACGGCCGGGTGGGCGCGAGCTGTCTGAGCCAGTGGTGGCCGTCGCCGTTCACGGTGGACGGCGTGTCGTACGCGACCGCCGAGCACTGGATGATGGCCGAGAAGGCGCGGCTGTTCGGGGACGCGGAGGCGGAGCGGCGGGTGTTGGACGCCGGGCATCCGTCGGTGGCGAAGAAGGCCGGGCGGCTGGTGCGGGGGTTCGACGACGGGGTGTGGGAGCGGGAGCGATTCCGGATCGTCGTCGAGGGGTCGGTCCACAAGTTCGGTGCGGATGCGGGGCTGCGGGGGTTTCTGGTGGGTACGGGGGATCGGGTGCTGGTGGAGGCGAGTCCGGTGGATCGGGTGTGGGGGATCGGGCTGGCTGCGGGGGATGAGGGGGCGGGGGATCCTCAGCGGTGGCGGGGGCCTAATTTGTTGGGGTTTGCGTTGATGGAGGCGCGGGAGCGGTTGCGGGGGTAGGGGGTTTCGCCCCCTGGACCCCCGCTCCTCAAACGCCGGAGGGGCTGAGTAGTTCAGCCCCTCCGGCGTTTGAGGACGAGGCCCCTTCAGGGCCGATAGCGGGGGTCTGGGGGCGCAGCCCCCAGGGATGGGACGGGTAAGGGCGGCGGGGGCGAAGACACACCCAGCACCGCCTACGCCGTCGCGATCACGAACGCCAGCATCACGAAGCTGAGGACCAGGCCCGCCGCCCCGCAGATAACCCCGGCGAGTGCCTGCCCCCGGTTCGTCGCCTCACCCCGCCGCGCCTTGCCCATACCGATCCCACCGAAGATCACCGCCAGCACACCCACAACGATCGCCACCGGCCACAGGCAGAAGATCACGGCCGAGATGATCCCGAGCACCAGCCCGGCCGTACCCATCCCATTGCTCGGCATGGCATGCATACCGGGCCACCCGTAGTAGCCCGCCGCACCCGGCCCCGGACCCGGACCCGGCAGATGCGGGTAACCGTGCCCGCCGGGATAGCCGTACGGCACCCGCCCCGGCCCGTCGGGCGCGATGGGCGGCGGGGGCACATGCTCCCCATGGGCGGCATAGGGGCCGCCGGACCCGGCGGCCGGAGGCGCGAAGGGATTGACCGGTGGGCCGAGCGGTACGGAGGACATGGGAGCCGTGGGCCCCGGCGGCGCGAACGGGTTCGTCACCGAACCACCCGGCGGCGTCGCAGGCCCCGCCCCGGCCGAGGGGTTCATCCACGGCGCACCCGGCGGCACGGCGTCCCGCGGCTCGGACGGCACGCCCATGGGCGGCACCGCCCCAACCGTCTCCCGGTCGTGCACGGACGGAGCGGGCCAGGTCTGGGGGTCGTTCGAGGCGGGAGTGTGCCCAGGCCGCCCGGCGTACGCGGAGGAATCCGCCGCCCGCGCCTCCTCGGCCGGAGGCGCCCACGGATCCCGCTCAGGAGGTGCCTCGGAACCACGCGGCACGGCACCGCCCTGGCCCTCCCCCGCACCACTCGGCCCCGCAACCCCTGCCTTGTTCAAAGACAAAGACGTCGAGGGCCTCTCGTCGCCCTTCCCGAACGACACCTTCGGCCCCTCCAACGAATTCCCCGCATCCCCCGAACCCCCAGCAGCCACGCTGCCGCCGCCCCGCACCGCCGATCCCCCCGATACCTCCGGCGTTCCCCGCGTCTCCGGCGCCCCCGGCCCCTTCCCCGTCTCCACGTCGTCGGACATGCGCGGGCCCCCCTCTGTCGTACGTCCCGTCATGCTAAGGCCCTGTCCGAGCCCCAGCGGTCCCGGCCTACGATGATCCCTGAGTCACCGATCAGCCGATCACACGCGCCCGCCCGCCGCCCACACTCCCGGCCGCGGACGCCGTTCCCGGGGAGGAACCTTGACCGACCATCTCGTCGATGCCCGCGCCTCGCGCGACCTGCACGCCTTCATCGCCGGACTGCCCAAGGCCGAACTGCACGTCCACCACGTGGGCTCCGCCTCCCCCCGCATCGTCGCCGCACTCGCCGCCCGCCACCCCGACTCGAAGGTCCCCACCGACCCGGAGGCACTGGCCGACTACTTCACGTTCACGGACTTCGCCCACTTCATCGACGTGTACCTGTCCGTCGTGGATCTGGTCCGCACCCCGGAGGACGTACGGCTGCTGACGTTCGAGGTGGCCCGTGACCTGGCCCGGCAGCAGGTGCGCTACGCCGAGCTGACCATCACCCCGTTCTCCTCGACCCGCCGCGGCATCGACGAGGGCGCGTTCATGGACGCGATCGAGGACGCCCGCAAGGCGGCCGAGGCCGAGTTCGGGACCATGCTGCGCTGGTGCTTCGACATCCCCGGCGAGGCCGGCCTGGAGTCCGCCGAGGAGACCGTGCGGCTCGCCACCGACGACCGGCTGCGCCCGGAGGGCCTGGTCTCCTTCGGGCTCGGCGGGCCCGAGATCGGCGTACCGAGGCCGCAGTTCAAGCCGTACTTCGACCGGGCGATCGCCGCCGGACTGCACTCCGTGCCGCACGCCGGTGAGACCACCGGCCCGGAGACGGTGTGGGACGCCCTCACCCACCTGCGCGCCGAGCGCATCGGGCACGGCACGAGCTCGGCACAGGACCCGAAGCTGCTGGCGCACCTCGCCGAGCACCGGATCCCGCTGGAGGTGTGCCCGACCTCCAACATCGCCACGCGCGCGGTCCGCACGATCGAGGAGCACCCGGTCAAGGAGTTCGTGGAGGCCGGGATCGTCGTCACCATCAACTCCGACGACCCGCCGATGTTCGGCACCGACCTCAACAACGAGTACGCGGTCGCCGCCCGCCTCCTCGACCTCGACGAGCGCGGACTGGCCGGCCTCGCCAAGAACGCCGTGGACGCGTCCTTCCTCGACGAGCCCGGCAAGGCGCGGATCGCGGCCGAGATCGACACATACACCGCGGACTGGCTCGCACGCTGAGCCCACCGCCGCTCCCCGCCTCCCCGTCGGCCCCCGCTCCCACCAGAATGTGCCCATGCAGAACGTGACCGCCGTCGCCCACCGCGGCACCCCCTACCGCGTCCGCGAGAACACGCTCGACTCGCTGCGCTCCGCGCTCCGACTCGGCACGGACGCGGTGGAGATCGACGTACGGCTCGCCAAGGACGGCGTGCCCGTGCTGTTGCACGACGAGACGCTGAAGCGGCTCTGGGAGCACGACCGGCCGCTGAACGCGCTGTCGGCGGCCGAGGTGCGCGGGCTGACGGCGGGTGGGGTGCCGACGTTGGAGGAGGCGTTGGCGGTGTGCGACGGGAGCCGGGTGATGCTCGACCTGCCGGGCACACCCGATGTGCGGGCGGCACGCCGGATCGTGGGCGTGGTGCGCGAGTGCGGGGCGCAGGACCGCGTGTACTACTGCGCGGGCGCCCGGGAGATGCTCGCCGTACGCGCCGCCGACCCGGCCGCCGAGATCGCCCTGACCTGGACGACGTTGGCGCCGCCGCGCCCCGCGCTGCTGGACGCGATACGCCCGCACTGGCTCAACTACCGCTTCGGCCTGGTCGACCACGCCCTCGCCGAGCGCGTCCACCACGACGGCTACCTGCTCTCCGTCTGGACCCCGGACACCCGCCGCTCCATGCGTCGCCTGCTGGACATCGGCGTCGACTCGATCACGACGAACCGCGTGGAGGTCCTCCTCGGACTGCGCACCGCCCAGGCGGACAAGGCCTAGGCACGCACGGGTCGTCGTTCAGGAGCGCTGCACCCGGGACTTCTGAGGCACGGTCGCCGCGTCCACGGGGGTCGCGCGGGTGACGTACTGCGGAACAGGTGTGTCGTCCTTGCCGGTGTCGCGGACGAGGCCGTAGCGGGTCGCGCCGTCGGGTGGGCCGTAGTTGATGTCCTCGTTCACGGCCTTCCAGTTCGACGGGAACACGCTCAGGCCGTAGTCGGCGCCGCGTTCGTTCTGGACGAGGGTGACGCTGCCGTCGACGTAGAACCACTCGTTCTGCCACATCTGCTGGGTGCCGGACGGCGGGACGGCGTAGCCGGTGGTCGAGTTGCCCATGCCGGTGGCGGAGGTGTCGGTGCTGCTGACCTGGTCGTCCATGCGGCGGCCGCCGCCCGAGGCGACGTGGAAGAGCCTGCCCTTCAGGCCGGTCCAGGCCGGCATGACGAGGCTGCCCGACCGGTACTGCGGCGAGATCTGCCAGCGGACGAGGACATAGCCCTGGCCGGTGAGTGTGACGCTGTCGCCGCGGTGGTTCATCACGGCGTGCGCGCCGCCGGTGCTGGTGATGCCGGACTCGGGGCGGCGCGGCAGGGCGGCCGGTTCGGTGTTCGGGTCGGGGGCCTGGTCGACGGCGTCGACGACCGTGCCGTACAGCTCGACCTTGCGCGTCTGTGACGGCGACGGTGAGGGCGTCGCCGACGGTGACACGGACGGCGTGGGTGACGACGGCGGGCGGGCCGTGCTGGCCGCCGTCGGGGCGGACGCACGCGGGGGCGGGGCGTCCGGGGTCTGGGTGACGACGTAGGCGCCGCCCGCGACGAACGTCGCGCCGGCCGTCACCGCGACGGCGGGCTGGGTGATCGCGGCCATCACCTTGGCGGACCAGCCGACGGAGGTCGCCGTGGCCGTCGCCGCGACCGCCGTCTTGCCGCCGAAGGCCAGGGAGAGGGTGAAGCCGACGGGGATCGGGACGAGGGCGATGCCGACGAGGAGGCGTTCCGCCGGTACGACGGCCTCGCGGGTGTCGCCGCAGTAGCCGCAGCCCCTGATGTGCCGGGCCAGTCGCTTGCGCCAGACCGAGTCGGGTCGGCCGTTCCAGCGGCCGGTCAGATCGCGCAGGCCGGGGCAGGCGCCGTCCAGGGCCCGGACGATGCCGCGCGCGGTCTCCAGCCGTTCCTTCACCCGCTGGACGCGGACCGCGGCGTGCTGCCGGCTGATGCCGGCCGCGGCGGCCAGTTCACGCCGGGTCAGCTCGCCCGCGACCTCCAGCCACCACAGCGACAGCAGCTGCCGGTCCTCGTCGTCCAGCCAGCGCACCGCCTCCGCGACCTCGCGGCGCTGCCCCTCCAACTGCAGCCGCAGCACGGTGAGTTCGGCGAAGTCGGTGGCCTCGCGCGCGGCCGACTCATCGAGGGGGGCGGGCTGTCTGCGGCGCGCGCGGTCCCGTATCTGGCGCATGGCGATGGCGACGAGCCAGGAGCGGAAGCTGTCCGGGTCGCGCAGCGAGCCGAGGTTGTCGACGGCGCGCAGCATGGTCTCCTGGACGACGTCGTCGACGTCGGCGTGGCCGTTCAGGGCGCGCCCGACCACGTTGTAGACGAGCGGAAGCCAGCCCTCGACCAGTTCGTCCAGCGCCTGCCGGTCACCGGCCTGCGCCGCCGCGATGGTGGCGCGCCACTGCCTGCCGGCTGCCTCGTCCACGTACGTCCTCTCCCGGGTCATTTGCTGCCCGTACGCACCTTCTCAGCCTGACCTGCACTGTTGGCTATGTCGGAGGTCACATTCCGCTTCCGGGGCGGGCGGGGCATGGGAGTTCTCCCGGGTGTGGGGGATGACGGGACGCGAGTGGAGACGCAGTGAAGAGGGGGTCGATAACACTTTTTCGGCAACCGGTGGCGAGGACTGTCGCAGACCGCTCCCGGACCGACGCCCGTAAGGGCGATCCCTGACAACACCCTTGTTCTGTACGGCACTTGCTCCGGGCTTCGCCAGGGTCGCAGCCCCTCCTCACCGACGATCCGGCGGAGGCCCGAACGCCCTGAGGATGATCACGGAACTTCCACCGGACATCCCCACCCACCTCCAGGAGCAGCAGATGCACGTACGCCCGCTTCCCACCCTCCTCACCTCCGCGCTGGTCCTGACCCTGACCGCACTGCCGCTGGCGGGCACGGCCTCCGCGCGCCCCGCGTCGTCATCGTCGTGCTCCGCGCAGGCGATCGAGACCGCCCCGGAGGACGGTCCCGACGTCAAGGCCCTGTGCGCGGCGCTCGCCGGACTGCCCGACAAGGACGCGACGGCCGCGCTGATCCGCGTCGGCGGCAAGGGGAGCTGGCACGGGTCGGCCGGGGTGCGCGACCTGAGAACCGGGGCCCCGGCGCTGGAGAACGCCCGCTTCCGGGCCGGTTCGACGACGAAGGTCGTGACCGCGGCGATCGCGCTGCAACTCGCCGCCGAGGGGCGGATCTCCCTCGACGGCACGGTGCAGCAGTACCTGCCCGGCCTGCTCACCGAGGACTTCGCGCCCATCACCGTACGGCAGTTGCTGAACTTCACCAGCGGACTGCGGCCGGGGGCGTCGCTCGGCGACACCACCGAGGAGATGTACCCGCACCGCTTCGAGACCCTGACCCCGGCCGAAGTCGTCGCCGCGTCCGTCGCCAAGGGGCCGGACCCCGAGTACGCGCCCGGCGAGCGGCAGGTCTACGGCAACATCCACTACACCGTGCTGGCCATGCTGATCGAGAGGGTCACCGGCGACTCGTACGCCCACCAGGCGGCCGTACGGATCTTCCGCCCGCTCGGCATGCGGCACACGTCGTTCCCCGACGGCCCCGACCCCCGCGTCCACGGTCCGCACAACCGCGGCTACGAGTGGATCGACGGAAAGCTGGTGGACGTGACCGACTGGAACATGTCCGACCGATGGGCGGCCGGAGACATGATCTCGACGACCGCGGACCTCGAACGGCTGCTGGTGGGCGTGTTCGAGGGGCGTGTCGTCCCCGAGCCGCAGCTGAAGGAGATGTTCGCGGTGCCGAAGGCGGTGGACGCCACGATGGCCGCGCCGTTCACGCCGTTCGAGCTGAACGGCCAAACGGTCTGGGCCAAGACGGGATCCCGCCCCGGCTACCACACGGTCGTCGCGGCGACCCGCAATCTGTCCCGGACCGTCGTCTACTCCGTCAACTCGACCGACGCGAGGGGCGACGGCGAGGCCATCGCCCGACGCTTCGCCTTCCCGGCGTTCAACCGCTGACGACGGCGGCAGCGGCTGGAGGTGCCGACCGCTCGGTCAGCGCCTCCAGCCGCTTGATCTTCTTCCGTACGACGTAGAGCGGGATCACCCCGAAGACGCCGAAGGACATGTCGATCACCGACCACCAGAAGGGGATGCCGCGGATCGGCCCGCAGATCAGGGCCAGCGGGATGATGCCGGCGCAGGCGATCATCCCGAACTCGACGACCCAGATGTTGCGGACCGGGTCGCGGTAGGGGCCGTAGAAGGCGACCGCGATGACGAGGTGGGCGAAGGCCAGCCAGTCGGTGCCGTAGAGCAGGAAGGGGTAGTCGGCGTCGGCGGTGTCGAGCCCGCGCCGGACGCGCTCGACCCAGTCCATGAGGCCGGGCAGGTGCTCCGGCACGGACAGGGCGCGCAACAGGTCCTCGGTCCAGCGCAGTTCGTGGACGAGGGGGAAGGCCGTGGCGCCACTGAGCACCAGGCAGACGACGAAAAGGGCCAGCCAGACGCGGATGCCCTTGAGCAGGGCGGCTCTGTCGCTCATGGGGGTAGCGTACGGCAGCGTTGAACATGTTCAAAAGTAGATTCCCCGTGCTCCCCTCCCTGATCGCCGATGTGCGGCCCGCGCCGGACGCGCCCGTAACGCGCCCGCTCTACGATGTCCGCGGCGAACGGAGAGATCATGAGCTGGGACTTGAGCGAGCGGGCCTACCGAGGTCAGCGGTGGGCGGCGCGTACGGCGTTGGCCGCGGCGGGGCTCGCGGTGCTCGTGCCGCTCGCCTACGGCGGGGTCGGCGGTGTGCTGCTGCTGGTGGCCGGCGCCGCGGGGCTGTGCCTCAGCGCGGTCGCGGTGTGGTGGACGCTGACCCTGCGCGGCCCGCTGCGCTGGGCGGCGGCCGTGCTGGCCGTGGTGGTGCCGGCCGCCCTTGTCGCCCTGTTCGCGGCGACCCTCTTCTGGGCGCTGCTGGTGTCCGTGGCGCTATGGACGCTGGCCGTGTGGAGCGGCCGGTACGCGCTGCGGGGCACGGGCAGCACGCGAGTGCGGGTGATGCGGGAGCGGAAGGCGGCGCCACCGAAGCGGCCGTATCTGATCATGAACCCGCGCTCGGGCGGCGGCAAGGTGGTCCGCTTCGCGCTCAAGGAGCGGGCCGAGCAGCTCGGCGCCCATGTCATCCTCCTCGACGCGGACGAGCACCAGGACGTCACCGCCCTGGCCCGCGAGGCCGTGGCGCAGGGCGCGGATCTACTGGGTGTCGCGGGCGGGGACGGCACCCAGGCGCTGGTCGCGGCCATCGCCGCCGCGTACGACATCCCGTTCCTGGTGATCAGCGCCGGCACCCGCAACCACTTCGCCATGGACCTCGGCCTCGACCGCGACGACCCCGCCGCCTGCCTCGACGCGCTCACCGACGGCGTGGAACTCCGCGTCGACCTCGGGTTCGCGAGCGGCCGCCCCTTCGTCAACAACGCGTCCTTCGGGGCGTACGCGGCCATCGTGCAGAGCCCCTCCTACCGCGACGACAAGATCGGCACCACCCTGGAGCTGCTGCCCGACCTGCTCAGCCGCCAGCAGGGCCCGCTGCTGACCGCACGCGCGGCGGGCACGACGCTCGACGCCCCGCACGCCGTGCTGGTCAGCAACAACCCCTACCGCACCGACGATCCCTTCGGACTCGGCCGCCGCGACCGCCTCGACGCCGGCGTCCTCGGAGTGCTCGGCATCAGGGTGGACAGCGCGGCCGAGGCCGCCGCGCTGATCATCGACCCCGCGCCGCGCGGCCTCACCATCCTCACCGCGCCCGACGTGGTCATCGAGGCCGACCGCGCGGAGATCGAGGCCGGCATCGACGGCGAGGCCATGGTCCTGCCCGCCCCGGTCCACTGCCGCATCACCCCCGGCGCCCTACGCGTCCGCGTCCCCCGCAAACGCCCCGGAGTCCCCCCGCGCGGCCCCCGCATGGACTGGCGCCGGTTGCGCAAGCTGGCGGCGACGGTGGGGCGGACGGCGGTGCATCGGCGGGGGCCGTTCCTCTAGCGGGGCGTCACGGCTGTCGCGCCGCTGTCACTGCTTCCAGGCCCAGTGCAGGCGGTCGAGCCCGCTCTGGTTGTTCACCGTCAGGCTGAGGCGGGTGCCGGTGCCCTGGAGGGTGGTGAGGGAGTAGGTGTCACCGTTGCGCAGGCCGGGCCAGTAGACCGAGCCCAGGCCCAACTCCCGGATGGTGTCGGTCGCGGCCTGGATGTAGGCGACCTCGCTGGAGCCGTTGACCGGGCCGTTGTAGTCCAGGCCGGAGGTCATGGTCGCGCCGAACTCGTCGAGGATGGTGCGCGAGGCGCAGGTGCCGATGCGCTCCTTGAAGTCCGCCTTCCATTGGTCGACGCTGGTCCAG
Source organism: Streptomyces sp. cf386 (assembly GCF_900103585.1). Lineage (GTDB taxonomy): Bacteria > Actinomycetota > Actinomycetes > Streptomycetales > Streptomycetaceae > Streptomyces. The sequence continues at coordinate 162,431 of NZ_FNHV01000017.1, read as the reverse complement.
TCGGTGTGCCAGAAGCCGTAGTTGTGCAGGGCGATCCGGGTGCCGTCGAGTCGGCTGTCGGCGCAGACCGGCTTGACGTCCTCGCTGTACTTGTAACCGCTGATGAGGATCCGGTCGCGGGGCACGTCCCGGTGGGTGTTCACCCACTTCGCGGCGATGTCGGTCCACTCCTGGGCGGTGTAGCCGAACGGCTCGTTCATCGGCTCGAAGTACGCCTTGGAGTTACGCCCGTAGGCGGAGGTGATCCGCGCCCACATCCGGTCCCAGGACGCCTGGTCGTCTATCTTGCCGTCCTTGGCGTTGTCGGCCTCCCAGTAGCCCAGGATGACCTTGAAGCCCCTGGCTGTGGCGGCGTCGATCGCACCCCGGTACGACTTCCAGAACGGGCCGTTCACGGACGTCGGATTGACCGGCAGACGCACCGTGTTGGCGCCGAGCTTGGCGAACCCGCCGATGATCGCCCTGGACTTGGCGTAGGTCGTGGCGTAGCTGTCGGAGGTGGACAGGCCCGAGGGTACGACCGCGTCATCGGCGTAGTTGTCGCGCGGGTCGGCCCAGTTGACCCCGCGGAAGTCGCTGACGGGCGGCGGCGGGGCATGGCGGGAGGCGGCTGCGGGAGCGGCGGACGCCGGGGAGGTGAGGGCTCCGCCGAATGCCGTGGCGCCGGCCAGCAAGGCCCCCAGGCAAGCTGTTCGGCGATGGTTCTTTCGTGGCACGACATCCCCTTCTGGGTAGTTCCGTCCGCGCAACCCCAGGTGCAGGCCGGCGGCTCTGTGGCTCCCGCAAAGTAGAGGCGATCTCGAACAAGGGTCAACATATCTGCACACCAAATTTCATCAAGAACGCAGAACCGCAGGGCCGTCCGCTCAACTTCCCGCCCTGGTGCGGTGTCGGCACGTCGCGCAGGTTCTGTACGAGCAGCATGTTCCGCGGTCCGTCGTCGTTGACCGCGACCGGCGGTTCGGCCGGGGCGTGCGGCCGACCACTTCGCGAGTCGGGAAAGGTCTGTTCCATTCCGAGGGCGAAGCGGCGCATGCCGTCACGGTCGAGGTGGGTGTCACCGATGTTGCTGCAACGCGTGAACGCACTGCTCTCGGAGGACGACGCTGCCGGGACGTGACCGCCGTACCCCTACAACCCCTACAACCCCGCGATCACGTTCCACCGCTTGGCGAACCCCACCCGCTCCCCGGCCGTGATGTCCCGCGCGATCGCCAGGCGCCCCCGCATCGCCTTGTCCGGAAAGATCAGCGGATCCTCGGCCAGGGCGGCGGTCTCCTCGTCCTTGGCGGAGGCGAGGACGTCCTGGGCGGCCGGGACCGGGCAGACGTAGTTGACCCAGGCGGCCAGCTCCGCGGCGACCTCGGGCTCGTAGTAGTAGTCGATCAGCCGCTCGGCGTTGGCCTTGTGGCGGGCCAGGTTGGGGATCATCAGGGACTCCGACCAGAGTTCGGCGCCCTCTTCGGGGACGACGAAGCGGATGTCGGGGTCGTCGGCCTGGAGTTGGATGACGTCGCCGGAGTACGCCTGGCAGGCCAGGACATCGCCGCTCGACAGGTCCTTGATGTAGTCGTTGCCGGTGAAGCGGCGGATCTGGCCGCCGCGCACCTGCTTCTCGACCTGGTCGCAGATCGTGTGGAAGTCGTCCGCCGTCCACTTGGTGATGTCGACGCCGTTGCCCTGCATGAGCAGCGCGAAGGCCTCGTCCAGGCCGGAGAGCAGCGTGACCCGGCCCTTCAGGTCGCTCGCCCACAGGTCGGAGACGTGCCGTATCTCGCGGCCCAGCCTGCGGTGGTTGTACGCGATGCCGGTGATGCCGGACTGCCACGGCACCGTGTACGCGCGTCCGGGATCGAAGGCCGGTGACCGCAGCTGCGGGTCCAGGTACTTCGTCACGTTCGGCTGCCGCGCCCGGTCCATCTCCTGCACCCAGCCCAGCCGTACGAACCGGGCGCACATCCAGTCGCTGATGACGATGAGGTCGCGGCCGGTGCGCTGATGGTTCATCAGGGCCGGGCTGACCTTGCCGAAGAACTCGTCGTTGTCGTTGATCTCCTCGACGTATTCGACCGAGATGCCGGTGCGTTTCTCGAAGACCTCCAGCGTCGGCCGCCGCGTCTCGTCCTCGTCGTCGGTGTCGATGTACAGCGGCCAGTTCGCCCAGGTCAGCCGCTTGTCGGTGGCGGAGACGTCGGTGGCGGCCCGGTCGCCGGGCGACACGTACGCGGGCCGCACACCACATCCGGCAAGCCCACCGACCAGCACGCCCCCACCGAGTGCGCGCAACAGGTTCCGACGGGAGAACGGGGAGTTCATCGAGGGGAGGGCCATTGCGGAAGCATGCCGCCGTGGCCCCGGGCCAGGCAATGGACTCCCCGTCGAGCAGAACGGCCCCCACCAGACACCCTGTCGATCACGCCGCTGAAGGGGCGCGGGGAACTGCGCGACCAGCCCCCACGCACCCGCAGCCGAAATCCGACCGCTTACGCGTCCAGCGACGTCATGACGTGCTTGATCCGCGTGTAGTCGTCAAACCCGTACGCCGAAAGGTCCTTGCCGTACCCCGACTTCTTGAACCCGCCATGCGGCATCTCCGCGACCAGCGGAATGTGCGTGTTGATCCACACGCACCCGAAGTCCAGCGCCTTGGACATCCGCATCGCCCGCCCGTGGTCCTTGGTCCACACCGACGAAGCGAGCGCGTACTCGACACCGTTCGCCCACTCGACGGCCTGCGCCTCGTCCGAGAAGGACTGCACGGTGATGACCGGCCCGAAGACCTCCTTCTGGATGATCTCGTCGTCCTGCTTGACGCCGGAGACCACGGTCGGCGCGAAGAAGTAGCCCTTCTCACCGACCCGCTTGCCACCGGCCTCCACGCGCGCGTGCGCCGGCAGCCGCTCGATGAAGCCCTCGACCTGCTTGAGCTGGTTGGGGTTGTTGAGCGGGCCGAACAGCACGTCCTCGTCGTCCGGCTGACCGGTCTTGGTGTCGGCGGCGGCCTTGGCGAGCGCGGCGACGAACTCGTCGTGGATGGCCTCGTGGACCAGGACGCGACAGGCGGCCGTACAGTCCTGACCGGCGTTGAAGAAGCCCGCGACCGAGATGTCCTCGACGGCCTTGGCGATGTCGGTGTCCTCGAACACGACGACCGGCGCCTTGCCGCCCAGCTCCAGGTGAACCCGCTTGAGGTCCTTGGACGCGGACTCGGCGACCGACATACCGGCCCGCACCGAGCCGGTGATGGAGGCCATCGCCGGGGTCGGGTGCTCGACCATCAGGCGGCCGGTGTCCCGGTCGCCGGTGATGACGTTGAAGACGCCCTTGGGCAGGACCGAGCCGATGATGTCGGCGATCAGAACGGTCGACGCCGGGGTCGTGTCCGACGGCTTCAGCACGACCGTGTTGCCCGCCGCGAGGGCCGGCGCGAACTTCCACACGGCCATCATCATCGGGTAGTTCCAGGGCGCGACCTGCGCGCAGACGCCGATCGGCTCACGGCGGATGATCGAGGTCAGCCCCTCCATGTACTCACCGGCCGACCGGCCCTCCAGCATCCGCGCCGCACCGGCGAAGAAGCGGATCTGGTCGACCATCGGCGGGATCTCCTCCGACCGGGTGAGCCCGATCGGCTTGCCGGTGTTCTCCACCTCGGCGGCGATCAGCTCCTCGGCGCGCTCCTCGAAGGCGTCCGCGATCTTCAGCAGCGCCTTCTGGCGCTCGGCGGGGGTCGCGTCACGCCAGGCGGGGAAGGCCCTGGCGGCGGCCTCCATCGCGGCGTCGACGTCCGCCTGTCCGGACAGCGGCGCGGTCGCGTACGCCTCGCCCGTCGCGGGGTTGACCACCTCGGTGGTCCGTCCGTCGGCGGCGTCCCGGAACTCACCATCGATGTAGTTGCGCAGACGACGCAGCTCGGTGCTCACTGCCGGCCTCCTGTCAGGTTTTCACTGCTTGTGACTGTCCACTCTCTGAGACACCCACCCTAATCGGCTGCCCCACGTTTTCAACACCCCCACTGCCACCACTTCTGCGAAATCCGCAGGTCTCAGTCACGTAAACAACGAATTTCATTGCCTCGACCTTGCGGAACTATCGAGACGTCGTGCACAGTGACGTCGTGGCCAGTCGAAGCGCAGAGCACAGGGACTCCCGCGAGTCCAAGGGCGGAGGTCCCCAGTTGGACGCCGTCTCCCTCGCCATCATCGAACAACTTCAGGAGGACGGCCGCCGGCCGTACGCCGCCATCGGCAAGGCCGTGGGCCTGTCCGAGGCAGCCGTGCGCCAGCGCGTCCAGAAGCTGCTCGACCAGGGCGTCATGCAGATCGTCGCCGTCACGGACCCGCTCACCGTGGGCTTCCGCCGGCAGGCGATGGTCGGTGTGCGCGTCGAGGGCGATGCGGAATCCGTGGCCGACGCGTTGACGGCCATGTCCGAATGCGAGTACGTGGTGATGACCGCCGGGTCCTTCGACCTGATGGTGGAGGTCGTCTGCGAGGACGACGACCACCTCCTGGACGTCATCAACAAACGCATCCGGGCCCTCCCCGGAGTGCGCTCGACGGAGAGTTTCGTCTACCTCAAGCTCAAGAAGCAGACCTACATGTGGGGAACCCGATAACCGTGAGGACCCGATAACCGTGAGCACCAACAGCCCTCAGGACCTCAGCAGGACCGCGTACGACCACCTGTGGATGCACTTCACGCGTATGTCCTCGTACGAGAAGGCCCCCGTCCCGACCATCGTCCGGGGCGAGGGCACCTACATCTACGACGACAAGGGCAAGCGCTACCTGGACGGTCTCGCCGGCCTGTTCGTGGTCCAGGCCGGGCACGGCCGGGTCGAGCTGGCCGAGACCGCCTTCAAGCAGGCGCAGGAGCTGGCGTTCTTCCCGATCTGGTCCTACGCCCACCCGAAGGCCGTGGAACTCGCCGAGCGCATCGCGGACCACGCGCCGGGCGACCTCAACAAGGTCTTCTTCACCACCGGCGGCGGTGAGGCGGTGGAGACCGCCTGGAAGCTCGCCAAGCAGTACTTCAAGCTGGTCGGCAAGCCCACCAAGCACAAGGTGATCTCGCGTGCCGTCGCCTACCACGGCACCCCGCAGGGCGCCCTGTCCATCACGGGTCTGCCCGCCCTGAAGGCGCCGTTCGAGCCCCTCGTCCCGGGCGCGCACAAGGTCCCGAACACCAACATCTACCGCGCCCCGATCCACGGCGACGACCCGGAGGCCTTCGGCCGCTGGGCCGCCGACCAGATCGAGCAGCAGATCCTCTTCGAGGGCCCGGACACGGTCGCCGCGGTCTTCCTGGAGCCGGTGCAGAACGCGGGCGGCTGCTTCCCGCCCCCGCCCGGCTACTTCCAGCGGGTGCGCGAGATCTGCGACCAGTACGACGTCCTGCTGGTGTCGGACGAGGTCATCTGCGCCTTCGGCCGCCTCGGCACGATGTTCGCCTGCGACAAGTTCGGTTACGTCCCGGACATGATCACCTGCGCCAAGGGCATGACGTCGGGCTACTCCCCGATCGGCGCCTGCATCGTCTCGGACCGCATCGCCGAGCCCTTCTACAAGGGCGACAACACCTTCCTGCACGGCTACACCTTCGGCGGCCACCCGGTCTCCGCGGCCGTCGGCATCGCCAACCTCGACCTGTTCGAGCGCGAGGGCCTCAACCAGCACGTCCTCGACAACGAGGCCGCGTTCCGGGGCACCCTGGAGAAGCTGTACGACCTGCCGATCGTCGGCGACGTCCGCGGCAACGGCTTCTTCTACGGCATCGAGCTGGTGAAGGACAAGGCCACCAAGGAGTCCTTCAACGACGAGGAGACCGAGCGCGTCCTGTACGGCTTCCTCTCCAAGAAGCTGTACGAGAACGGCCTGTACTGCCGTGCCGACGACCGTGGTGACCCGGTCGTCCAGCTCGCCCCGCCGCTGATCTCCAACCAGGAGACGTTCGACGAGATCGAGCAGATCCTGCGCGCGACGCTGGCGGAGGCGTGGACGAAGCTCTGACGCCCCCACCGACCGGCGGAAGCCGACATACGGAAGTTGATCTTCCGTATGGATGATCAACACCGGCCCCGGAGCCGCCCGTTCGAGTGAGAAACGGCGGCCCGGGGCCGTGTGCTGTCCGGGGTCCGGGTGACGGCTGCCTAGCGTGCCTGTGACCGATCGGCCGAGCCTTCGTTCCCCCGCACGGGGGATCGGGTACGGAAACGGATCAGAAGCGAGGTGTACGTCATGGTGGCCCCGCCGGACAACGACGTGCTCTGGGCGCGCGCCCTGCACTTCACCTACAACGACGGCTCACCCGCGCTGGGCGGCGTCTCGCTCGGCGTCCAGGAGGGTGAGGTCCTCGCCGTCATCGGTCCGCGCGGCAGCGGCAAGACGTCCCTCCTGCAGTGTCTGTCCGGCCTGCTCCCGGTGCGGCGCGGCGAGGTCTGGTTCAACAGCGTGCCGGTGCACAAGATGGGCCCGACGGACCGCGAACGGCTCCGCCGCGACCGTTTCAGCTGGGTCGACCCGGCCCCGTCACTCGTCCCCGAGTTGAACGTCTGGGAGAACGCCGCCCTCCCCCTGATGCTGCGCGGCACCAGCCGTCGGCGAGCCAAGACGGCCGCGCTGGAGTGGCTGGAGCGCCTGGACGTCGGCGAGGTGGCCCGCAAGCGCCCGCATCAGCTGGTCCAGGCCGAACGCCAGCGCGTCTGCATCGCCCGGGCTCTGGCCCCCTCGCCCACGGTCCTGTTCGCCGACGAGCCGGCGGCACCCCTGCACCGCAGCGACCGCACCCAGGTCCTGCGCACCCTGACGACGGCGGCCCGCTCACACGGCATCACGGTCGTCCTGAGCACCTACGACGCGGACGCGGCGCCCCTCGCCGACCGCAAGGTCACGCTCCTGGACGGACGGCGCGTGAACACGGTGCACCTGCCCCCGCCGGGGGAGACGGAAGGCCGGGCCGCGTGCTCGCTCTCCGTCTGACCCGCGGCGCCCAACCCGCCGTACAACTGCGCCGCCTGCTGGTGGCGGCGGCGTCGGCGGGCACGGGCTTCCTGCTGCTGTGCGCCCTCGGCTACGCCCTGTCCCACCCCGACTCCCCCGGCTCGTCGCTGCTCCGTCTGGCCTGGTGCCTACCGCCGCTGGCCGCGACGATCCACTTCGCGCTGGCGGTGGCCCGCACCGACCCCGGCACCAAACCGCGCCCCGGCCTGTCGGCGATCGGCCTGGGCCCGGCCCGCCTGATGGCCGTCTCGGCGGCGACCACGGCCCTGTCCTGCACGCTCGGCTCGATGGTGGCCCTGCTGTTCTTCCTCCACCTGCGGGGCGACCTCACCGGGATGCCCTTCGACGGGGCGGCCGCCGAGTTCCTGGCCGCGGACGCCCCCCTCCCCCTCCCGGCCACCCTGACCCTCCTCACCCCGGTACCGGCGATCGCCTCCCTGACGGTGGCGTTCGCCCTGCGCCCGAAGGAGAAGCACCCGGACACACCGGGCACGGCACGGCAGTACGGCAGCAGGCTCGCGGCCCAGTTGAGGAAGGGCGGACGGAGCGGCGCGGCTGCGCACGGCACCCCGGAGGACGGCGAAGGCAATCCCGCCGAGCCGTCCGCGAACAGTCGTGCCGTCGGGGCGGTGCTCGTCCCGCAGAAGGACGGCACCCCGCAAACGCCGGACCCGGTGACCCACATCCCGGCCCCCCGCAAACCCCCCACCGGCCTCCCCTGGGGCGTCGCGGTGATCGCCGCGGGCCTGACCGTGGAGGCCTACGCGGTCCACGCGGCGACCGACACCGGCACCACCCTCGCCATGCCCGCCGCCCTCCCCACCGGCCCCGCCGGCGTCCTGCTCGGCTGGCTGGCCACCGCCCTGGGCCTCACCCTGGCGGCCCCCGGCCTCACCCACCTCTGCGGTCGCCTGCTCCAGGCCGTGCGCCCGGGCGCCCTGCGCCTCCTGGCCGGCCGGGTGCTCATGGCGGAAGCCGTCCGCATCGGCCGCCCCCTCGGCATCGTCTGCGCCGCGGCCTCGGGCGCGTACGCCATGGCCACCCTCTCCGACCCCGACGCCACCTCCGCCTTCGGCCCCCTCACCACCGTCGGCGTCACCCTGGTCACCGGCTGCACCGTGGCCACCCTCCTGACGGCCGCTGTGGAGGCCAAGCAGGCCCGCGCCCTCACGACGACCGCGCTGCTCCGCCTCGGCGCCCCCACCTCGATGCTGCGCAGCGCGGCCGCCCTGCGCATCGGCGTCCTGCTGGCCTTCTTCGGCCCGCTCACCCTGATGGTGGCCGAGCTGGCGGCCCTGCCCCTGGCGAGCTGAGGCCGTCGAGCGCCCGTGGGCAAGGGGCCTTCGCCAACCGGCCTTCGCCAAGCACTCGTCGCCGAAAAACTCGTGAGAAATAAATCTCCCGCCCGGCGATGAGTTCCGCACAGCACCCCGGTCTACCCCACCGAACAGCAGACACCCCGATGGGAGAGACCCCGATGACCGCGCCCGCGTACCAGCAGATGATCTTCGTGAACCTGCCCGTGAACGACCTCGACGCCTCGAAGAAGTTCTTCACGGAGCTCGGTTACTCGATCAACCCGCAGTTCAGCGACGAGAACGCCGCCTCCGTCGTGATCAGCGACACCATCGTCGCGATGCTGCTCACCCGGCCGTTCTACGCGACCTTCACCGACAAGGAGATCGCGGACGCCACGAAGACCAGCGAGGTGCTGGTCTGTCTGAGCGCCGAGAGCCGTGACAAGGTCGACGACCTGGTCGAGAAGGCCGTCGCCGCCGGCGGCACCGCCTCGGCCAAGATCCAGGACATGGGCTTCATGTACGGCCGCGCGTTCGACGACCTCGACGGCCACACCTGGGAGGTCGTCTGGATGGACCCGTCGGCCATCGAGGGCTGACGCCCGCGCCCCCTCGGACGGTGCCTAGCATGGGCGCGTGCAGACGATGCCCGCCCATGCGGCCCACCACAACGACCGTGAGATCGAGACGCTCGAGGAGTTCGACGCGACCGTCTCGGCGCGCGGCAGCCTCGCCGGATTCCGGGTCCAGGCCGTCGATCTGACGGACCGTACGCGCGAACTGCTCGGCACGGACACGGCGGGCGCCGTCTTCCTCGGCTGCCCGATGCGCGAGGAAGCCGCCGCGAAGATCGGCAAGGACGGAGCCCTGGTCTTCCCGCCCGTCCCGGGCCTGCCCTTCGACCCGTACCGCGGCCTGGTCTACTCCCCCGACGAGCTCTTCGCATCCCTGGCGGACGGCTACGAGACCACGCCCGACGCCCGCGCGTACGCGTGGTTCCAGCAGACCAAGGCGGACGGCGACATATACGCCTCCATGCTCCGCGCGGTCCACGACGACTCCGTCTCCGACGCGCTCGACGAACTCCTCTCCGGCGCCCGGGTGGTCGGCGTCATGGGCGGCCACGCGATGCGCCGCGGCACGGAGGCGTACGCGGGCGCCGCGCGGCTCGGCCGGGAGCTGACCCGCGCCGGTTTCACGGTCGCCACCGGCGGCGGCCCGGGCGCGATGGAGGCGGCGAACCTCGGCGCGTACGCCGCCCCGTACGACGACGAGATGCTCGCCGACGCCTTCCAAGTCCTGGCGAAGGCGCCGGGGTTCACGCCCTCCATCACCGACTGGGCGGCGGCGGCCTTCGAGGTGCGTACCCGCTGGCCCAAGGGCGGCCGTTCCGTGGGCATCCCGACCTGGTTCTACGGCCACGAGCCGCCGAACCCCTTCGCCTCCCACATCGCCAAGTACTTCGCCAACGCCACCCGCGAGGACGGCCTCCTGGCCCGCTCGAACGCGGGCGTCGTCTTCCTGCCGGGCGCCGCCGGCACCGTACAGGAGATCTTCGACAACGCGACGCCGAACTACTACGAGTCGCGCGGTGAACCCACCCCGATGGTCCTGGTCGACCGCGCGCACTGGACGGAGAAGCTGCCTACCTGGCCGCTGCTCCAGTCGCTCGCGCGGGACCGCTCGATGGAGTCCCGTATCGCCCTGGTTGACCGGATCGAGGAGGTACCGGAGGCGTTGAAACGTCTCGGTGGTTAATAAGAGTGCAAAGCCAACGTCCGTAGGCTGCATACACGTTGACACTGCTTATGTCACGCTTATAAACCTGTGAGACTCCTGGGGACGGTGATGACACATCGCCAACCTCTTCAACCCCCCTCTGTGGTGCAACTCGTAAGGACAAACGTGTCCATAAACCGCCGTACTGTCGCACGTTCCGTGCGCGCTCTGGGTGTCGCCTCCGCCTCGGCGGCGCTCGCACTCGGCTTCGCGGGCAACGCGCTCGCGTGCAACATCAGTGAATTCTCCGCCGAAGCCAAGTGCGACGGCGACAAGGGCGTCATCACGGTCACCGACGTGGACCCCAGCGGGATCCCGGCGACCATCAGCGTGTACCTGCAGAACAACGGCGCCGACCTGAAGAAGATCGGCGAGCAGGTGGTCAAGGGCTCGCGCGAGGGTGTCACCATCACCTTCGCCGAGAACTGGAAGCCGGACGCGGAGTACCGCGTCCACGTCAAGGCCGCCGGCTACGTCGACGAGGACATCAAGCCGAACCTGACGACGCCGTCCACGGCCTGCAAGAAGGAGGAGGAGCCGCCCGCTCCCTCCGACGCCCCGACGCCGTCGGCCACCCCCTCGACCCCGGCCGAGGAGACCGACACTCCGACCCCGACGCCCTCGGAGAGCGAGAGCACCGCCCCCGCGGACACGGAGAGCAACGTCCCGTCCCCGGCGACCGGTGACTCCGGCCTCGCCGAGACCGGTGCGAACTCCAACACCGGCCTGATCGCCGGCATCGCGATCGGTCTGGTCGCGCTCGGCGGAGGCGCCGTCTTCTTCGGCATGCGCCGCCGCGGGGCGAGCAGCGACCGCTGACGCGCCCGTAGAGCAACGCCCTTGGGCCCGTCCCCGTCACCGGGGGCGGGCCTTCGCCTTGCCCGGCCGGCGTCAGCCGAAGGTGGCCCGCTCCAGCCAGAACTCCAGCAGCTCCCGCTCGCCGAGCACCTCCAGCTCCGGGCTGTCCAGCGGCAGTCGACGGTAGAAGGCGAGCAGTACGGCGGTGAGGGGGCCGCGCAGGGCGACCGTCGCCTTCTCGTGGCCGCGCCGCCAGACGATGGCGTCACCGGTGAGGTCGATGACCCACTCGGCGTTCAGCTCGGGAGTGTTGTCGGTCGCGTGCAGATGGATACTCCCCGAGCGTTGCAGCTCCCTCGACGGGTCGTCCGGCAGCGTCCGCTGCGCCCACTCGACGATCTCCAGCCACTCGTCGATCGCGTCGGCGGCGATGTCCGGCGCGACGTCGTAGGGCAGCTTCGCGGCGAGCGTGGCGTCCGCGCGGTGGATCGTGATCTCGTGGGTCATACGGCGGGCCCAGAACCCCGCGTTGAGAACCCCGGCCCAGCCCCACACCTTGGCGTCCGGCCCGGCCTCCCGCAGCGCACCGACGAGCATCTCGCCGGTGTCCGCGAGCCAGGCGTCCAGGGCGGCGGGGTCGCCCTCGCCCTCGGGGCCTTCGGCACCCGGCACCTGCTCCTCCGGGATCTCCTCCTGCGCCCGCGTCCGCACCATCAGCTCCACCCAGCGCAGGGCGCCGCCCGTGTGCCGTACGAGCTGTTCCAGCGTCCAGTCCGGGCAGGTCGGCACGGTGGCCGACAGGTCGGCACCGGAGGTCACCACGGCCCTCAACAGGCGGACCTGGTGGGCGATCTCGTCGCAGTAGCGATCATGTGCGAGCAGCGTCATGGCTCGCACCCTATGGGCCGGGCGATCAGCCGAGCACGACAATTTCCGCCGCGTCGAACTCCACCCCGACCGCGTCACCGACCTCCGGCGCGTCCCGCAGCGCACACGCCGCCTCCAGGCGGGGCGCGTCCCCCGGCTGGAGGTGCACGGCGACATGCGTGCCCCTGAAGGTCCGCGCCGCGACCGTGCAGCGCAGCCCGGCGTCGGGGGCCACGAGCCGCACGCCGGCCGGCCGGACCAGGAGCGTCCGGGTACCCTGCGCGGCGCCCTCGCCCACCGGCAGCTTGCCCCAGGGCGTGTCGGCGGCCTCCCCGGCGACCGTGCCCTCGACCACGTTGTCGAACCCGAGGAAGCGCGCCACGAACTCGTCCACGGGCCGCTGCCACACGTCCAGCGGCGTCCCGGTCTGGGCGATCCGCCCGTCCCGCATTACCACGACCCGGTCGGCGAGCGCGAAGGCCTCGCCCTGGTCGTGGGTCACGGCGAGCACGGTGGTGCCCAACCGCCCGAACAATTCGCGGAGTTCGACGACGAGCCGCTCCCGCAGTGAACGGTCGAGCTGGCCCAGCGGCTCGTCCAGCATCAGCAGCCGTGGCCGGGGCGCGAGCGCGCGGGCCAGCGCGACCCGCTGCTGCTCCCCGCCGGAGAGAGAGGCGACGGCACGGCGGGCGGCGCCCGGCAGTCCGACCAGATCGAGCAACTCCCGCACCCGCTCGGCCTGTTCGCCCTTCGAGGCGCCGTGCATGCGCGCCCCGAAGGCCACGTTGCCGCCGACGTCCCGCTGCGGGAACAGCTGATGGTCCTGGAACATCAGGCCGACGCCCCGCTTGTGCGCGGGCACCCCCGCCTGGTCCCGCCGGTCGAGCGACACCGCCCCCGCATCGAGGGGTTGCAGCCCCGCCACCGCCCGCAGCAGCGTCGACTTGCCGCTGCCGCTCGGCCCGAGCACGCACACGATCTCGTGCTCGGCGACATCGAGGTCGACTCGGTCCAGGACGGCCCGCCCTCCGAAACGTACGGTCGCACCCGCCAGACTCAACAGCATCTAGAACTCCCCCGTCCGATCCGTACGAAGCCGCTCCAACACCAGCAACGCCACCGCGCACACCACCATCAGCACCGTCGAAAGGGCCATCGCCTGGCCGTAGTTGAGCTCGCCGGCCCGCCCCAGCAGCCGCGCCACGGCGACCGGCAGCGTCGGATTGTCGGGCCGCGCGATGAACACGGTCGCCCCGAACTCCCCGAGCGACACCGCGAAGGCGAACCCGGCCGCGATCAGCAGCGCGCGGCGCACCATCGGCAGATCCACCTCACGCCAGACCCGCCAGGGCGACGCCCCCAGCACCGAGGCGGCCTCGCGCAGCCGCTGGTCCACGGCCCGCAGCACGGGCAGCATGGTCCGTACGACGAAGGGCACCCCGACCAGCGCCTGGGCCAGCGGCACCAGGATCCAGGTGCTGCGCAGGTCCAGCGGCGGCTCGTCCAGGGCGATCAGGAACCCGAACCCGACCGTCACCGCGGACACCCCGAGCGGCAGCATCAGCAGCGCGTCGAAGCCGCGCACGAACCGGCCCGCGTCGCGTCGGGTCAGCGCCGCCGCGGCCAGACCGCCGATCAGCACGGCGATGAGGGTGGCGACGACGGCATACTGCAGCGAATTGCCGATCGCCTCGATCGGAGCGACGAGGAAGACGCCGCCTTCGGCGCTGGTCAACGCCCGGTAGTAGCCGAAGTCGGGGGCGTCCAGCGAGCGCTGCACCAGCACGGCCAGCGGCAGCAGCAGGAGTACGACGATGACGGCCAGGACGCCGGCCAGCAGCGCCCACTGCCCCGCACCGCGCGGCCGCCTCGCGGTCACCGACGCGTCCACCAGGCGAAGGGCGCTCTCCCGGCGCCGTACCGTCCAGGCGTGCACGGCGAGGATGGCGGCCACCGCCAGGAACTGGATGATCGTCAGGACGGCGGCCGTGGACAGGTCGAAGATCTCGGAGGTCTGCCGGTAGATCTCCACTTCGAGGGTCGAGAAGGTCGGGCCGCCGAGGATCTGCACCACACCGAACGAGGTGAAGGTGAACAGGAAGACCATGAGCGCGGCGGCGGCCACCGCGGGGGCGAGGGCCGGCAGGGTGACCTGACGCCAGGCCTTCAGCGGCGACGCCCCCAGCATCCGCGCGGCCTCCTCCTGCCGCGGATCGAGCTGCGACCAGAGCCCGCCGACGGTCCGTACGACGACGGCGTAGTTGAAGAAGACGTGCGCGAGCAGGATGGCCCACACGGTGGTGTCGAGGCGTACGCCCCACAGCTCGTCGAGGAGTCCGCCCCGGCCGACGAGCGCGAGGAACGCCGTACCCACGACGACCGTCGGCAGCACGAAGGGGACGGTCACCACGGCCCGCAGGATCTGCTTGCCGGGGAAGTCGAAGCGGGCGAAGACATAGGCGCCCGGCAACGCGATCAGCAGGGTCAGCACGGTGGAGGCCAGCGCCTGCCAGGTGGTGAACCACAGGACGTGCCGGATGTCGGACTGCCCGAGCACGTCCGCGATACGCCCGAACTGCCAAACCCCGTCGACCTTCAGACCGCGCGCGACGATCGCGGCGACGGGGTAGGCGAAGAAGACCGCGAAGAACGCGACGGGCACGGCGACGAGGCCGAGCCGCGCCGCGCCGCCCTTGAAGGCGTTCGTACGGCCCTTGCCCGGGGCTACTTCAGTACGAGCGAGGTCCACGACTTGACCCAGTCGTCACGGTTGGCGGCGATCTTCGCCGGGTCCATGGTCTCGGGGTTCTCGGCCTGGGGGCCGTACTTCGTGAACTCCGGCGGGACCTGGGCGGCCTCGCGCACCGGGTAGACGAACATGTTGAGCGGCATGTCGTCCTGGAACGTCTTGGTGAGCATGAAGTCGAGCAGCGCCTTGCCGCCCTCGGCGTTCTTGGCGTTGCTGAGCAGGCCCGCGTATTCGACCTGCCGGAAGCACGTACCGGTCGCGACACCCGTCGGCGCGGTCGTCGGCTTCGGGTCGCCGTAGATCACCTCGGCGGGCGGCGAGGAGGCGTACGAGACGACGAGCGGCCGGTCCGCCTTGGCCTTCTTGCCGCCTGCGGAGCCGGAGAACTCCTCGTTGTAGGCCTGCTCCCAGCCGTCGACGACCTTGACGCCGTTGGCCTTCAGCTTCTTCCAGTAGTCCTGCCAGCCGTCGTCGCCGTACTTCGCGGCGGTGCCGAGCAGGAAGCCGAGGCCGGGCGAGGAGGTGGAGGCGTTCTCCGTGACGAGGAGGTTCTTGTACTCGGGCTTGATGAGGTCGTCGAACGAGCTGGGCGGGGTGAGCTTGTGCTCGCTGAAGTACGCCTTGTCGTAGTTGACGCAGATGTCGCCGGTGTCGATGGGCGTGACCCGGTGCTTGTCCTGGTCGACGCGGTACTCGGGCAGGATCAGGTCGGATCCCTTGGGCTCGTACGACTCGAACAGTCCGTTGTCGAGCGCCCGCGAGAGCAGGGTGTTGTCGACGCCGAAGAAGACGTCGCCCTGCGGGTTGTCCTTGGTGAGGATGGCCTTGTTGACCGCCTGCCCGGCATCGCCGTCCTCCAGGACCTTGACCTGGTACCCGGACTGCTTCTCGAAGGCGGCGAGGACGTTCTTCGAGACGGCGAAAGAATCGTGGCTGACGAGCGTGACGGTCTTGGACCCGCCGCCGGAGCCCTCGTCCTCGGACGACGATCCGCACGCGGACAGCGTGACGAGGCCGAGCCCGACGGCCACGGCCGCCCACTTCCTGGTGGTGCTCACTGAATTCCTCCTGGGATGGACCAGGAAGAGACGCGGCCCTGCCCAGGAGTCCTTTTCCGGCTCCTGGGCAGGGCGCAACAGCTTGAGTGATGACCGAACTTCCTACCCAGAATGACCTGGGCGAGGTTCAGAGGGTCTGCGGGCCTGGTTGCCGCACTCTCAGCGCTGTGGCGCTCCCCTGTCGGAATATGAAGATGTACGTACGGGTGTACGCGCCCAGATTACCGCTCGGTGGCCGCCAGCTGACCGCAGGCCCCGTCGATCTCCTGACCACGGGTGTCCCGGATCGTCACCGGCACACCGTGCGCGGCGATGGCCTCGACGAACGCCTTCTCGTCCTCGGGCCGGGAGGCGGTCCACTTCGACCCGGGAGTCGGGTTCAGCGGGATCAGGTTCACATGCACGGGCTTGCCCTTGAGCAGCCGCCCGAGCCGGTCACCACGCCAGGCCTGGTCGTTGATGTCCCGGATGAGCGCGTACTCGATGGACAGCCGGCGGCCCGACTTCTCGACGTATTCGAACCCGGCGTCCAGCACCTCGCGCACCTTCCACCGCGTGTTCACGGGCACGAGGGTGTCACGCAGCTCGTCGTCGGGGGCGTGCAGCGAGATCGCGAGCCGGCACTTGAAGCCCTCGTCGGCGAACCGGTGGATGGCCGGGACGAGGCCGACGGTCGAGACGGTGATCCCGCGCTGGGACAGCCCCAGCCCGTCCGGCTCCGGGTCGGTCAGCCGCCGAATGGCGCCCACGACGCGGTTGTAGTTGGCGAGCGGCTCACCCATGCCCATGAAGACGATGTTGGAGAGCCGAGCCGCCCCACCAGGCACTTCGCCGTCCCGCAGCGCCCGCATCCCGTCCACGATCTGGTGGACGATCTCGGCGGTCGACAGATTCCGGTCCAGACCCGCCTGCCCGGTCGCACAGAACGGGCAGTTCATCCCGCACCCCGCCTGCGAGCTGATGCACATGGTCACCCGGTCCGGATACCGCATCAGCACCGACTCGACGAGCGTCCCGTCGAACAGCCGCCACAGCGTCTTGCGCGTGTCGCCCTGGTCGGTCGACAGATGCCGTACGACGGTCATGAGCTCCGGGAGGAGCTCCTCCCGCAGCTTGGCACGCGACCCGGCAGGGATGTCGGTCCACTGCTCCGGGTCGTGCGCATACCGCGCGAAGTAGTGCTGCGAGAGCTGCTTGGCACGAAACGGCTTCTCGCCGATCGCGGCAACGGCGTCCTTGCGCTCACCGGGCGTGAGATCGGCAAGGTGCCGCGGTGGCTTCTTGGCTCCGCGGGGGGCGACGAATGTGAGTTCTCCGGGCTTAGGCATGGCCGTACCAGTGTCGCAGATCCAATCGGGTGACCCGCGCTACGAGCCACAGGCACCCTTTGCCCTTCTCCGCCCCCTCTCTGCAACGCCGCTCCCCGGAACCTCAACTTCTGCTCTGGGTACCGGCGGTTGACGGTTGAGGTACGGCGCCTCGGGCCATGCTGCCCGCATGAAGCCCAAGACGAAGCGGATCACCCTGGGTGCGGTTCTGTGCCTCGTGATCGTGGGCTACGCGCTGCTCCTCTGGCGCGGCCCTTGGTGGATCGACGGCGCCCACCTCCGCACGAGGAATCTCCAGCCTGCCGATGGCGTCGTCATCACCGGCTTCCGCACGATGCTCGTCGCCATGGGAGCCGGGGCTCTCGCCGCGCTCGGCCTGTACTACACGCACAAGAGCCATCGGCACACCGAGAAGCTTTTCGAGCACACGCGCGAGAAGGATCGCGAGCAGGCCGAGCTCACCCGTGAGGGACAGGTCACAGAACGCTATGTCGAGGCGATCAAACTTCTGTCATCCGGCAGCCTCACCCAGCGTCTCGGGGGCATCTACTCGCTGGAGCGGATCATGCGTGACAGCGAGAAGGATCACGCAACGATCGTGGAGGTCCTCGCGGCCTTCATCAGGGATTCGGCTTCACAGATCGCAGTGGCTCCTGATGGTTCGAACCCGAACGAGACTCGGCCGTCTCCGGAAGAAGACGTCCAGGCCGCGTTGACAGTTCTCGGGCGCCGCCCGGAGGGCACCGAAGGGGAGGCCCGCCTGAATTTGAGCCGTACGAACCTGCGTGGAGCCGATCTCCTGAAAGCCAGGCTGGCCGGCGCGAATCTGGCGGATTCCTGCCTGGAGCGGGCTTCGCTTTTCGGGGCCGATCTGCGGGGGGCGTATCTGGACGGCGTCAGTTTCGACCAAGCGGACTTGAGCGAAGCGCTCCTTGACGAGGTGGACTTGAGCGGAGCCAGGGTCGGACGAGCGATCGTGCTGGGCGCCAGCATCACCTCGGCGACCGTAGGACATGCGGACTTCTCGCAAACCATTCATCTCACCCGCGAGCAGCTACTGAGCGCCAAGTTCAACAGCTCGACCAAGCTTCCGCCTCGCTTGACGCAGGACCCGATCGTGCGAGCGCGCATTGCCGAAATAGAGCAGGGGATGAGGCAGCGGCACCCCAGTGGTTCGGGCAGCGAATAGCCTTTCCACTGGTGTAGCCCGCTCCACCCCGGATCAGGGAGATCACTCCCTCGTGACGAACGGTCGTGAAACGGAATCGTTGGCCGCAACCGCAGCTCTCCTGGAAGGAGCCGTTCCATGGCCGCCGATCGCCGACGCCGTACCGCCACCCTCGCCACCGCCCTGGCCGCCGTCGTACTCACCGCCGGGCTTGTCACCGGCTGCGACTCCGCCGACAAGGCGCGGGGCTGCCTGCGCCAGGCCGATGCGATGGCCGACGTGATCGCCGACGGCCTCACCGGCAAGCGGATCGACGAGGTGGACATCGATATCACGACGGACGACGACAGGGTGGGCAAGGCCGTCGACGAGCTGAACCGGGCGATCGAGGACTACAACAAGGCCATCCTGCACGGCGACACCCACCCGGACGCGGGCAGGATCGACGCCGCGGCCGAGGAATTCAGGGACGTCTGCGCGTCGTAGGTGCCGGACGTGCAGGCGCCTAGTCGGTCGTGCGCTCCAGCCTGTCCTTGAGGAGTTGCTCGTCGCGCGGCAGTTCCTTGCGGACCTGTGGGCGTACGACGAGGGGCACCAGGACCTTGCCGAGGCCGTGCCCTTCGAAGTCGATGTCGATCGTCACGCGGGAGCGGCGCCCGTCGTCGAGCGGCTCGATCTCACCGTGGGTGCGGGGCCTGACGGGACCGTCGATGCCGTGCAGATCCCAGCTGTGCGGTGGGTCGAGTTCGTCGAACTGCACGGTCATCGGAATCTGGCGGTTGCCGATGCGCCGGGTTACCCGCACCTGGGAGCCGGCGTGGACGGGCCCCTCGTCGAGTTGCTCCGCGGATACGGCGCTCAGCTGCCATTCCGACAGGTGGGACGGGTCGGTGACATACGCGTAGACCTCGTCCGGCGTGCAGTCGACGTCGATGACTTCTCGGATGGCGGTCATGATGACCCCCTTCGAGTCCCCTTTGAGTGCCTTTGACGGCCTTTGAGTTTGTTTCAGTGGATTCGATGTCGTACACGGGAATCGTCCCACACACCAAGGAACCTCCGCTCTGCAAGAGCGGAGGCTCCTTGGCGTTGGTCGATCCGTCAGCCCGACCCCACGAAGAGCACCAACAGCAGCCACACCACGGGCGCCGTCGGCAACAGGGAGTCCAGCCGGTCCATGATCCCACCATGACCCGGCAGCAAGGTGCCCATGTCCTTGATGCCCAGGTCCCGCTTGATCATCGACTCGCCGAGGTCGCCCAGCGTGGCGCTGGCCGCGACCGCGAGGCCCAGCAGCAGGCCCTGCCACCAGGTGCCGTCGTCGATCAGGAAGTGCATGCACAGCGCGCCCGCCACCATCGCGAAGCTCACCGCGCCGAGCAGGCCCTCGCGGGTCTTGCCGGGGCTGATGCGCGGGGCGAGCTTGTGCTTGCCGAAGCGCCAGCCGACGGCATAAGCGCCGGTGTCGCTGACGACCGTCAGGAGCAGGAAGGTCAGGACACGGAACGCCCCGTCCTCGGCGGTGAGCATCATCGCGACGAACGTCGCCAGGAACGGCACATAGAACGCCGCGAAGACGCCCGCGGTGACGTCCTTGAGGTAGCCCTCCGGAGGTTCCGTCATCCGCCAGACCAGTACGGCCAGCGCGGTCAGCGCCATCGACACCCAGGCACCCTCGGCGCCCCGGACGTATCCGGCGACCACCATGGCCGCGCCGCCGAGCGCGAGCGGTACGAGGGGCGCCTTGATGCCCTTGCGCTCCTCGAGCCGCTTGGTCAGCTCCCACAGGCCCACGACGACGGCGACCGCGACCACGCCGACGAACACGGCCTTGACGACGAACAGCGAAGCGACGATCACCACACCGAGCCCGACACCGACCCCTATGGCCGCACCCAGGTCGCGCCCCGCGCTCTTCTTCTGCGGCTGGGGCGCCGGCTGCGGGGCGTCGGGCATGGGCTCCGGATTCTGCGGCGCCGCCTCGTAGGGCCGCGCCTGCGGCGTGTCGTACTGCCGCGCGTGCGGCTGCTGTTCGCGGAACAAGGGGCCGCTCAGCCGAGCGGCCCCCCGGTCGTCATCCTGGTCGTCGCCGTATCGAGGTACAGCGGGTCCGTCGGGCACGATGGGCATGGGGCGAGTCTGGTGCGCCTCAGGCGCATCGTACGCGGGACCCGCCGGGGCAGCCCCCTGGACAGGTCCACGCTCGGCGGCGGTCCCCCAGTACCCGGCCTGCCCGGTGTGTCCGGCATGCCCGGCTTGTGGCGGCGCCCCCCAGGAAGAGTCGTTCATCAGACCTCGAGCAGCTCCGCTTCCTTGTGCTTCAGGAGCTCGTCCACCTGGGCGACGTACTTGTGCGTGGTGTCGTCGAGCTCCTTCTCCGCACGGCGGCCCTCGTCCTCACCGATCTCGCCGTCCTTGATCAGCTTGTCGATGGCGTCCTTGGCCTTGCGGCGGACGGAGCGGATGGAAACGCGCGAGTCCTCGGCCTTGCTCTTGGCGACCTTGATGTAGTCGCGGCGGCGCTCCTCGGTCAGCTCCGGAAACACCACTCGGATGATGTTGCCGTCGTTGCTCGGGTTGACGCCCAGGTCGGAGTCCCGGATCGCCTGCTCGATGTTGCGCAGGGCCGTCTTGTCGAACGGGGTCACTACCGCCATGCGCGGCTCCGGCACGGAGAACGAAGCCAGCTGGTTGATCGGCGTCGGCGCGCCGTAGTAGTCGGCCACGATCTTGTTGAACATCGCCGGGTGCGCACGACCGGTGCGAATCGCGGCGAAGTCCTCCTTGGCGACCACGACGGCCTTCTCCATCTTCTCCTCGGCCTCGAGGAGGGTCTCTTCGATCACCACTTGCTCCTGCGTGTCTTGAGTAAAGGCCCGGCTGCGGTTCCAGGGTGGGGGCGGCGGCCGGCTGCGTCGCGTCTTCTTCCTGCACGGTTCCCGACCGGCAGGACATTGTCCATCCCCCGGTCAGGGTCCGTCCCGTCCGTCCCCCGGACGGGGTTGTTCTCGGGCGTCAGCCCTGACTGCCCTGCTCACCCACAAGCGTGCCGATCTTCTCACCATTGACGGCGCGGGCGATATTGCCCTCCGCCAGAAGCTCGAAGACGAGGATCGGGAGCTTGTTGTCGCGGCACAGGGTGATCGCCGTCGCGTCGGCGACCTTGAGGTCCCGGGTGATGACCTCGCCGTAGCCGAGGGAGTCGAACTTGACCGCGTCGGGGTTGGTCTTGGGGTCGGAGTCGTAGACCCCGTCGACACCGTTCTTGCCCATCAGCAGCGCCTCGGCGTCGATCTCCAGGGCGCGCTGCGCGGCGGTGGTGTCGGTGGAGAAGTACGGCATGCCCATACCGGCGCCGAAGATGACCACACGGCCCTTCTCCAGGTGCCGTACGGCGCGCAGCGGGATGTAGGGCTCGGCGACCTGGCCCATGGTGATGGCCGTCTGGACCCGGCTGTCGATGCCCTCCTTCTCCAGGAAGTCCTGGAGGGCGAGGCAGTTCATCACGGTGCCGAGCATGCCCATGTAGTCGGAGCGGGCCCGGTCCATGCCGCGCTGCTGGAGCTCGGCACCGCGGAAGAAATTGCCGCCGCCGATGACGACCGCGACCTCTGCGCCGTCGCGCACGACGGCCGCGATCTCGCGGGCGATCTTGTGCACCACGTCCGGGTCGACGCCGAGGCCCCCGCCACCGGAGAAGGCCTCTCCGGACAGCTTCAGCAGAAACCGGCCGCGTACTTTGCCGTCGTCGCTCTTCTGGGCCTTGGTGGTCATCGAGATCCCGCCTTTGTTACGTGGTGCACATACGAAGAAGGCCATTGCCGGTTGGGGTGTGTTTCGCATCCCATGCGCGGCAATGGCCTCCTCGTCAGATCTGTTGTCGTCCGTCACGCGCGCGTGCGCGGTGACGGCGTCCGCCAACGACTGCCCTCGACCTTATAGGGGCGGGGCGCCGGTCGCGGCACGGACTCAGATGCCGACCTTGATGCGCGTGAAGCGCTTCAGGGTGACACCGGCCTCGTCCAGGATCTTCTGGACGGACTTCTTGTTGTCGAGCGCGTACGGCTGACCGAGCAGCGTGGCGTCCTTGAAGAAGCCGTTGAGGCGACCCTCGACGATCTTCGGCAGGGCGGCCTCGGGCTTGCCCTCGGCGCGGGTGGTCTCCTCGGCGACGCGGCGCTCGGACTCGACGACCTCGGCCGGCACGTCCTCCTTGGAGAGGTACTTCGGCGCGAAGGCGGCGATGTGCTGGGCGATGCCCTTGGCGACCTCGGCGTTGGGCTTGTCGAGCTCGACCAGGACACCGATCTGCGGGGGCAGGTCGGGCATCGTGCGGTGCATGTACGCGGTCACGAAGCCGTCGGCGTACTGCGCGAAGCGGTCCAGGACGATCTTCTCGCCGAGGTTGGCGTTGGCCTCGTCCACGAACGCCTGGACGGTCTTGCCGGCCTCGATCTCGGACGCGAGCAGGGCGTCGAGGTCGGCCGGGGAGGTCTTGGCGACGTGCTCGGCGATCGCGGTGGCGACGGCCTGGAACTTGTCACCCTTGGCGACGAAGTCGGTCTCGCACTTCAGCTCGACGAGGACACCGGAGGCGTTGTCGTCGGCGATGATGGAGACCACGGCGCCGTTCTCGGCGGAGCGGCCCTCGCGCTTGGCGACGCCCTTCTGGCCCTTGATCCGGAGCGCCTCGACAGCCTTCTCGACGTTGCCCTCGGCCTCGTCCAGCGCCTTCTTGCAGTCCATCATGCCGGCGCCGGTGAGCTCACGGAGCTTCTTGACGTCAGCGGCGGTGTAGTTCGCCATGAGTCTGTGAATCTTTCTCGAAGTCTGGAAGATCGAAGATCTACGGGGTCTACGGCCCCTGGAGTAGCCGGAGCCGCTGACCTTCCGTCGACCTACGGGTGAACGGCGGGAGCGGACCTCATGTCACTGCTCCCGCCGTCCACACCGACAGTGTCAGGCCTGCTCGCCCTCGGCGGCCGGAGCCTCAGCGGCCGGCGCCTCGGCAGCAGCCTCAGCGGGGGCCTCGACGGGGGCCTCGGCGGCGGCCGGGGCCTCAGCAGCGGCAGGAGCCTCGTCGGCCTTCTTCTCGCCCTCGAGCAGGTCGCGCTCCCACTCGGCGAGCGGCTCGCCCGCGGCCTTCTCGCCCTTGCCCTCCGTCGCCACGCCGGAACGGGCGATGAGGCCCTCGGCGACGGCGTCGGCGATCACGCGGGTGAGCAGGGTGACGGAGCGGATCGCGTCGTCGTTGCCCGGGATCTTGTAGTCGACCTCGTCGGGGTCGCAGTTGGTGTCGAGGATGGCGACGACCGGGATGTTGAGCTTCCGGGCCTCACCGACCGCGATGTGCTCCTTCTTGGTGTCCACGATCCAGACGGCGCTGGGCACCTTCTGCATCTCGCGGATACCACCGAGGGTCTTCTCCAGCTTGGCCTTCTCGCGCGAGAGCACGAGAAGCTCCTTCTTGGTCAGACCGGAAGCAGCGACGTCCTCGAAGTCGATCTGCTCGAGCTCCTTGAGGCGCTGCAGACGCTTGTAGACGGTCGAGAAGTTGGTGAGCATGCCGCCCAGCCAGCGCTGGTTGACGAAGGGCATGCCGACGCGGGTGGCCTGCTCGGCGATGGCCTCCTGCGCCTGCTTCTTCGTGCCGACGAACATGACCGTGCCGCCGTGGGCGACGGTCTCCTTGACGAACTCGTAGGCGCGGTCGATGTACGACAGCGACTGGAGCAGGTCGATGATGTAGATGCCGTTGCGCTCGGTGAAGATGAAGCGCTTCATCTTCGGGTTCCAGCGACGGGTCTGGTGACCGAAGTGGACGCCGCTTTCCAGCAGCTCCCGCATCGTGACGACGGCCATGGCCGTTCTCCTTGAATTTCTCGGTTGTGCCGCGGAAGCCGGACGGCTCCCACGCCTGACGCCCACATGCGCCGTGCCACGAAGGACCGAGGGGCGCTGACACGGACCGTTTCCGGTGGTCGTGTCGGGGCGTGCGAAGTCGACCCGGTGACCCGGATCGCCAAAAGAAGTGTACGGGACCCGCGAGGCGCCGGATGACGTCGCTGTCCACAACCCGGGAGTTATCCACAGGTCCCGGCCATGATCGGCGGGTGTGCGGGACGGTTGGCGGCATGCGAGAGATGCGATGCGTGCGAGGTGCCCTGGCGTTGCTGCTGGGCCTGACGCTCTCGGTAATGGCCCCACTGACCTGGGCCGACGCCGCGACCGAAGCGTTACCGACGGCTGACTCCCCGGCCGCTCCCGACCCTGCCTCCCCGACCGCCCCTACAGGGACGGACGGACCGGTTCCGGCCGTGGGCCGCGCCTGGCCCGTCGGTGTACGCCCCCCGGTCCTGCGTGGCTGGGAGCCCCCGGCGACGCCGTACGGCCGCGGCCACCGCGGCGTTGACCTGGCGGCTCCGGCTGGGGCGCCGGTACGGGCGGTGGCGGCGGGGCGGGTGTCCTTCGCGGGCCGGGTCGCGGGCAAGGGCGTCGTGTCGGTGGAGCTGACCGGGACGGGGGATCCGCCGTTGCGGACGACGTATGAGCCGGTGCGGGCGGCGGTGGCGAAGGGTGCCGAGGTGGCGGCAGGAGAGGTGCTGGGCACGGTGGAGGCGACGGGCTCGCACTGCCCCGGCACGTGTGTGCACTGGGGCTTGCTGAGAGGCGAGACCTACCTGGATCCGCTGTCCCTCCTGCCACCGTCGCTGCTGCGGAAGGGGCCGTCGAGGTTGCTTCCGGTTCTGGGGGTTCCGTTGCCCTCGTGACGGTGGCTCGCGCAGCTGCGGGCAGGCGTGCCGCCGGGGCGGCTCCAGCCCTCAGGAAGAGGCACCCGGTAAGCGCGGGCAAACGACACCCGCCCAGACGCCGGCCCACACAGGGCTCCCGAACGCCCCTCAGCCGCGAACACCCCTGAGCGCCATCGAAACAGCCGCCTCGGTGATCGCCGCAGGCTCCTCCGCCGCCCCCAACTCGATCCGCCGCACAGCCGCATCCACGACACCCTGCAGCAACATCGCCGCCAGTCGGGGCTCCGCGTGCCCCATCTCTCCCAGCGCCTCGACGATCATCGCGACGAGCCCACCGTGCGCCGCCCGGATCTTCTCCCGAGCTCCGGCATCCAGCTCACTCGCGGAGATCGCCACCACGGCCCGATGCCGCCGGTCCCCCACCAGCGCGAGCTGCCGCCGCACATACGCCTCGACCTTGCCGTCGGCTGTGGACTCCCGCTCCATCGCTGCCGAAACCTCAGCGGCCCACACAGGAAAGTCGACCTCGCACAGCTCCTCGACCACGGCGGCCCGCGACCGGAAGTACTCGTACACGGACGACCGCGCAAGCCCCGTCCGCTCGGCGAGAGCCGGGAAGGTCAGCGCCTCCGTCCCGCCCTCGGACAACAGGGATCGAGCCGCGTCCAGCAGGGCGGCTCGCTGCATCGACCGGTGCTCGGCCACGGAGGCCGCTCGAATCCTTGGCACGTCAACCACTCTACGGACGTGCCAGCGCCGACGGGAGTCTCTCCACGGATCCCCTCACACGTCCCGCCAGGTCAACGACCGAAGCCGGCCAGCTTCGCCCGCAACTGCAGCACCGACTTGGTGTGGATCTGGCTGACCCGGCTCTCGGTCACGCCCAGCACGTTTCCGATCTCGGCGAGCGTGAGCCCCTCGTAGTAGTACAGCGTCACCACGGTCTTCTCCCGCTCGGGCAGAGTGTTGATCGCCCGCGCCAGGAACCTCCGCAGCTCCCGGTCCTCGGCCACCTCCACCGGATTGTCCGCGGCGGTGTCCTCCAGCGTGTCCATGACGCTCAGCCCGTCGCCGCCCTCGCCGCCGACATGCAGCAGCTCCTCCAGCGCCACCACGTTCGCCAGCGACAACTGACTGAAGACCGCGTGGAGTTCGTCCACCGCGATCCCCATCTCGACGGCCACCTCGGCCTCGGTCGGCGTCCGCCGCAACCGCGCCTCCAGCGTGGCGTACGCCCGCTCCACGTTCCGTGCCTTCTGCCGCACCGACCGCGGAATCCAGTCCAGCGCCCGCAGCTCGTCGATCATCGCGCCCCGGATCCGCGTGATCGCGTAGGTCTCGAACTTGATCTCGCGGTCGATGTCGAACTTCTCGATCGCGTCGATCAGCCCGAACACCCCCGACGACACGAAGTCCGCCTGCTCCACATTGGGCGGCAGACCGACGCTCACCCGGCCCGCCACGTACTTGACGAGCGGCGAGTAGTGCAGGATCAGCTGCTCGCGCAGTCGCTCGTCCCCCGTCGCCTTGTACGACCGCCACAGCTCGTCGAGTGTCGAGGGTGCGGGCGGCCGCACGCTGCCACCGTCACGGGCGGCTGGGGGGACCGCCGCCCGGTCGGACCCGGAGGTGTGCTGGGGCATTCGTTGCCTAGTGCCGTTCTGCCGTGAAGTGGGGCGTGAAGTGGGGGGTGCCTGGGTGAGCTGTCGTCTGATGTCGGTCTGATGTCGGTCTGGTGCTGTTGCGGGGTCGAGGTGCCGGTCTGCGCAGGAATCCTCGTGAGCGTAGCGTGACTGCGCTGTCGCGGTGCGCGAAGGGCGGAGCACAAGCCGTACGCAGATACGTTCCGCTGGACGCCCCACCGGGGCACGGCGATCGCTCTACGTGATCACCCGAACACCCCAACTGGGGGAATTCACAAGGGCGTCCGTGTTCCCCCGTACGGCCGAACACGCTCGGTCAGCATCGACTCCGACCGGCCCGAACGGACATCATCGCCTGGCGTGTCAACTTCCAGCCGTCGCCGTGTCGTTCGACGTAACCAAGTGAGCGGAGTTCGTACAGTCTCGCGATCGCGTCGTCCTCGGTGGTCTGCGCCTCGCGCGCCACCTCGTCCGCCCGCGCCGCACGGCGACCCGGCAGTGCGGCCAGGACTCTGCGTGCCCGCGGTTCCAGCAGATCGCGCGGGAGGACCGGGCCACGCCGCTCGGGCGCCAGCTCTCCTATGTCGCCCACGAGTTCGACGACCTCCGCGGCGTCGGTGACCAGCACGGCATCCCCGCGCAGGAGCTCGTGCGCACCTGCGGAGAGCCCGCTCGTGGCCGGGCCGGGCACCCCCATCGTGTGACGCCCCAGCCGTTGTGCCGCCCGCGCGGTGACGAGCGAGCCGCTGCGATGGGCGGCCTCGACGACGACCGTGCCTCGCGTGAGCGCCGCGATCACCCGGTTCCGCACGATGAATCTGCTGGGCGTCGGGTGATCGCCGGGCGGCAGCTCACCGATGACGAGTCCCTGTTCCGCGATCCGGTTGATCAGCTGGGTGTGCCCGCGCGGATAGGGTCGGTCGACCCCGCAGGCGAGCACGGCGACGGTGGCCCCACCGGCTCCCAGGGCACCCCGGTGAGCGGCTCCGTCGACCCCGTAGGTTATCTCGCATCTTTTACCTGTTGGTGACCTTCCGATCTGAGAGAGATCTCCTCAGGTCAGGGCGGCCCTGGATGAGGAAGAGCGAGCAACAGCCGGTTGGTCTGCTGATTGTCGGTCTCATAAGGACCTTTGTGTCATCTGTTGTGGCGTTCACGCGGCCCGAGGGTGGCCTGTGCCCGGGGCAGGGGGATCACGTGAGCGTCCGGCTCGCGGCCGGTGAGGGCAGCGTTCTCCAGAGCCAGGAGGTTGACCGCAGCGGCATAGACACGCAGTCGCTCTTCTAGGTCAGCACAGTGTTGGCGGAGTTCGTCGTACTTCTTCTTGAGCGCTTCGTGCTCGCTGAGCTTCTTGCTGAAGGCCTCGGGGGTACTGTCCTGGGCTTTCACTCGGGCTTGGAAGAGTTCTTTGAGGTCGAGGTGCTGGTGGGTGAGGTGCCAGCGTTTGACGCCGGCTTCGATCGCGAGCTGGGAGACGCTGAGACGGCCGGTGGAGCGCAAGGGGGTGCCGGCGAGGAGCCGGTCCATCGCGGCAAGGATCGCGTCGCGGACCGGGTCGGCATCGCCGGGTCGGGTAATGGTCACCGGTCGATCTCCTCCGTCTCGTGTGCGGTGATGATGCGCCGCAGTCGCTCCAGCTCGTGTAATTCGCGTTCGTGCCGGATGGATGGGGCCAGCGGGTCGTCTGTCATGTCGACGAGGTCGCGGTAGTCCTGGCGAACCTCCTGCATGTCCCGGTCAGTGCGGGCGATGCAGCGGCACTGGGGTCGGCAGTCGTCGAGGTCCGGGGTGACGAGCGGGTCGTCGATGGTTCCGCGGAGGCGGCAGGCGGCCTGGGCGGGATCGAGGACGCAGGTCATGCCCTTGCCGTGGTGGATCTGAAGGAGTGGATTGCCCAGCAGATCCAGGGCTTGACGGTCACTGGTGAGGACGTGCCCGGCGAACTGCCGGGTGGCTGCGTGGATGCGGTGGCGGTAGGCGTCGGAGGCGGGGCCGCTGACGTGTTCGCCTTCATCGAGGGCCTGGGCGTCCTCAGAGAGGATCTCGATGCGGTAGAGCCAGTCTTCGAATGCGTACTCGTCCGGGAATCCGGATTCGTAGGAGCCCGCATAGCCCTGGAGGAGGCGGGTGTGGACGTGCCCGTACTGAATCGAGGCGGCCACCAGTCCGCGTGGCCGCCGCCTGATGAACCAGGCCAGTGTCCTTCGGAAGCGTGAGGCTGCGAGGCGCCGCTGGTTGTCCTCGGGGGGAATGTGGTCGGTGCGGCCCTGCCGTCGGCACTCGTCGTTGACCCAGGTGACGAACGCGGCAAGGTCAAGAGCGATGGACGAGTCGGTGCGAGCGTTGCCATGGCGCTTGGTGGAGCTGGAGCGGCGATGGTGGGGCTCGATCTTGCTGGGGAACAGCAGCGGGTGTGGGTGGAGCTTTTCGAGCACGTTGACGGCCTGGGCCACGATCTTGACGATGACCCAGGGATCACGGCGGAGGGCGCCTGCGGGCAGTTTGTTGCCGTCCGAGTCGACGGCGTTCTTGAAGAAGAGGCCACGCATCAACCACAGGTCGCCTTCCTTGTCGTATTCGACGCAGCCGCGGTGCAGATTCAGCACTTCTCCCGGGCGAGCGCCGCTTAGGTAGGCGACGGCGATGAAGCAGGCCGTGCTCAGCAACCGCGCGAGCTTCGGAGCCTCGAGGTAGGTGATGCGGGTCTGCCGCCAGGGCCGACCGTCGAGACGGCCGGTGATGGGCGGGTCGAGGTAGGCGCCGTCAGCGACGGGTATGCCCGAATCGATCGCCATCCGGCCGCTTGAACGCTTCCGGATGGAGTCCGCGCAGGAAAGGATCCTGGCGACGTGCCGCCAGTCGATCACCAGGGTGCCGTCGTCCGCGACTCTTCCCGGCAGCATCCCGCCATGCTCACGGAGCTGGTCCAGGTATGCAGACATCCGGCTGGGGAGCTCGCCCTGCGGCGACCGTTCGACCTTCTCTTTGAGCCGCCGGTGCTCGATGTCCTGACTGTGCAGTTCAAGGTATTCGGCGTGTGCGGCCAGGATGTCCGGCGCGAAGTCCTCGATGAACCGAACCGCCCAGATCAGCAGGTGCTGCATGGTCAGTTCACCGATGCGGGGGGTTCGGTTCTCCCGTTCCGCGCGCATCCGCCCGAAGAGCTCTCGGGAGTCCGCCCCGCCCCATGGCGGGGTGGCTGGCATCCGCATGCGCGCGGGAAGAACTCCGCGAGTTGACCAAAGACGCCGTACTTCGGCCACCCGCCTGTATTTGCGATCCATGCTGATCGTCGCCTCGTCCACCGCGATCAGGTAGGCATCCAGCAGCTGCGGCGTGATCTGATCGAAGGACGTCACGTCGTGGCGACGCAGCCAGACCAGAAAGGCCTTGAAAGGGCTGAAGGCCGACAGGATGGTGGCGATGGCGGGCCGGCCGCCGTTCGCGCGCCGCATGATCCCGGGGCTGGAGTGGTTCAGCAACTGCCAGAAGTAGTGCTTCGTGTCCTGCCGAAACGCCGCAGGAATTCGAGCGAAGTTCAGGCTTCTGCTGCTGATGTGCTCCTCGAAGACGGCAGGATCGACGTCCCAGCGGTCGTCTGCGAAGCGTGACAGGCGACCCAGATCAGTCTCGGCCCTCAAGTCCCTGTGCAGCAGCACCAGTGCGTCGGGGCCAGGCCACTCGGTGCCCTCGGGGACCACGTCCGCATCGACGGGCAACGGGGACGTAGCGATCATCGGATATCGAGCTCTCTGCTGAGGAACCGTGCCACCAGGTCACGGTCGGTGTCGGTGACGTCTGCCCGGGCGTCTTCGAGGTCCGCTTCGTCGTGCCGGGACAGCAGGTCGGCAAGCTGGGTGTGCGGCAGCGCGAACCTCTGAGTCCACTCCAGGGGGGTTATCTCGGCCCGCCGGTCGGCCAGCCGGTCGTGGACCAGCACCTGGATGGGCAGGTGGCGGGGCAGCGCGCGGGCGCAAGGGCAGCCCAGGCAGATCATGAACGAGGCCCGGCATGGCTCGCCGACCGGAGCATGCGGGCCGCCGCGGTGATCGACGCAGGCGTTCATCACGGTGTCCAGCTGACCCGCGATCATCTGTTTGAGGGTCGTCGCGTCGATGCCGTACTCGGCCGCGACTGTCTCCGCGTCGGTCTCCGCCCGTTCCAGGTCGGCCCGCGTGAGGACAGCCATCACGCCACGGGCTCTGGCCTTGTCGACCTCCCCGGCCAGCGCTGCGGCGACGACCTTGCGGTATTCGGTGAGATTGCCGCGGTTGCGGGCCAAGTAGTCGGTGGCCAGCGTCTTCTCAGTGTGGGCGACTGGCTTCTGGTGGAGTTCGAGGTAGGTGAGCCGCAGCAGTTCCAGCGTGACGTTCAGCTGAACCGGTTTGCCGTCCTTGTCGACCTTGTCCGTGGCCAGGTCGTGTCTGGCGGCCCAACGCTGGACCCAGCCGTCCGGGTCCTGCGGCCTCAGTCCCCGGCCTGCCCCGCGGCCGCCGGCACTGCTCCAGCCGATCAGCAGTCGGTCGGTGCCCGCGACTTCCCGCGACCGCGAGGCCAACTCGTGCAGCAAGACGTAGAGCCCGAACGGCGTGTGCAGTTCGTCGCGCGCAGAGAGCTGCTCAGGATCGGAGGGGATGCTGATCCAGTCCGGCAGGTCGCTCAGCGCGAGATTCATGTGGGCCCGTCGGCCGCGGCGGGGCTTCTTGGTCTCCAGGATCGCGGTCGGTGTCCGGCCGGTGTGGCCGTCGGCCCGGTGGTGGACGGCCGTGGTCTTGAGAATCACGCTCTTGTTCTCGCCCGTCATCGCGGTCAGCAGGATGATCCCGGCGGTGACCTCCATGCCGGACAGATGGAGCTGGCAGACGATGTCGTCCACCGAACCGCGTTTGGAGACCCAGGCCCTCGCGATGTCCCGGCCGGCGTGGGCGCCGGTGGTGCAGTGCCTTCGGGGAACGTCTCCGAATCGATCGACCCAGTCCAAAAGCTCCAGGCGGCGGTCCTGGTCGGGCAGTTCGCCTTGCCGGAAGCGGTGCAGGATCTCGCGGTTCTTGCGGATCCGGGAGGCCGCAGCGCGAAGGTCGGTGCGGGCGGCGTCGGCGATGCGTTTGAGATCCCTCTGGCTGTAGCTCTCCTTCGGCTCTTTGCCCCTCTGCCGCCTGGGGTGGCTCTCGTTCAGCTTCGCGATCACGGCCTCGTCGAGGCCCTCGGCGTGCTTGAGCAGCAGCTTGAGCCCGGCAAGTTCTTCTCCGGCTCGCCTGGTCTTGTCCTTGCGAGCGTCGAGGAATCCCTCCAGGTGCTCTGGAACGAGGTGGGCCATCTGCCTCGGCGGCCAGGCCAGCCCGGCCAGATAGCGGCTGAAGAGCACTGCCGCCCGGTGGGCCGCGTTCGTCGATTCCAGGGACGTCAGGCCGGCCCCGGGGGCTGTGCGCCGGGCGAACGCCTCTGCCAGGCCCTGCCGGAGTTCCGGGGCCGCCTGGAGCACGTCGAAGTGATAGTCCCGCGAAGCGCTGCCGTCCTCGGCGAAGCACCGGACGACCAGACCGTCCATCAGCCCGTGGGCGGTCTTCCCCCCTTTCGCGGGCAGGCTCGCCCGCCGGCCGCGGGGGCTCACCGGGTCACCGCCAGCGGATCCGTGCGGACTCGGGGGTGTCGCGCGAAGGCGTCGGCCATGAAGCGGGCCACCGGGAAGCCTTCCGCGTGAGCCAACAGCACCTCGACCTGGAGATTCCTGAAGGGCCCCAGGTAGACCTCCTTCGTCGTCTCAACACTCAGATGACCGAGCATGGTCTGCACCAGATGCCAGTGATCGCCGAACTGATCACGGAAGTCCCGGGTCTCGTCCTCCGTCAGGTGGCCCAGTTGCTGCTTCCAGAGAAGCTTGCCGACGGAGTACCACTTCAGGGCAAAGGAATGGCGGTGCATGTGGGCGGTGCAGGAGAAGTTCTCCAGACCAAGATCCTCAATGCGCGTATTGGCCGCCTCGAAGGTGTGGTGCCAGCCATGCTCGTCGCGCGGCAGTCCGTCCTCGTTCAACCACAGCGACAGCGGCTCCAAACCCTGCCGCGTCTCGATGAACAACCGCTTCCTGACCTGCGGCGGGACGTCATTCCACGCCTTCCTGACCATGCCGCCCGACTCATTCGGGATCTCGACTCCGCCTCCCCGCCGGGGCAGCCGGGCCACCCGCATCCCGCGGACCGCCTCGTAGAGACCCGACTCCTGGGCCCGCCGAACCGCGCGGGCGCGAGCGCCTTCGCGGTAGGCGTTCACCCCAGCCGCCACCGTCCTGGGCATCCAGTAGGTGTAGCCGTTTCCGCCCTTGGCGCACTCGTCGGCCAGTGAGCAGGTGAAGTAGCCCCGGCCCGGGGCCATGCGGGGCAGCTCGGGCAGGACCACGCTCCCCCACGAGGTGAGCCGCAGGCCGGTGCCGTAGAGGCCGTCCACGAACACGCCGTCGCGCTGGTCGTTGCGGCCCCGCCAGCGACAGTCCCGACGGCCGTCCAGGCCGCGGCCCCGTAGCCCCAGGTCACGCCAGCGACGGATGGCTGCAGGGTCGAGCCACTTCACGTTCTCCTGCCGCCGGCCCCGCTCGTACTCCAACTCGTCGAAGGGGTCGACGACCTGGTAGCGCCTGCCCACCCACTTATAGAACTTCTTGCAGCCCGCCACGTCCTTGGCGAACGACGACTTCTGCACCCGCTGATCGTTCCCCGGGTCGGTCAGCCGCCAGAACTGGAACTCCGTCGCGTCGTCTTCAGTCGCCTCCCACCAGCCCCGGCCCAGCACCAGCAGGAAGTTCAGCCACAGACCCAGGGAGTACGCGTAGTCCCGGTTCGTCAGGTCCGTCAGGTTCCGCATGGTGGGGGACGCGAAGAACGCGTTCACCCTGAGATCAGGAAGCCCGTCGGGGCCGAGGAGGAACCGCTGTCCGTGACGTCCGCCGAGCCTCTCGATCCACGTACGCAGATCAGGCGCGTACGGGGATAAGCCCTCAGGAAGGCTCAGTGCAGGACGTTCCAGGTCGTACCGATACACATGCCAGCCAACGGGGTTGGCGGCCACGTCGCTCTCTTCAGGTAAAAGCACACGCCTACTACAACAGCTTTCACGCTATAGAACGTAGGCGCCGCCGGACACGACCACCCACCCCCGCTCGGCGAGCCCGCCGGCGAGGGTGGCCGCCATGTGAGCCCCGTACTCGGTGCACGCCCGCGCGCCGACGACGGCCACGGAGCGCAACGCCCACATCCGCAGACTGGCCCGACCGCGCACCCACAACCCGATGGGCCGGGCGTCCCCCAGATCATCGAGCTGCTGCGGCCACTCGACGTCCCCGGGGCGCAGAAACCTCACCCCGGCCTCCCGGGCCACGGCGAGATCCCGACCGGGCTCGGCCCGTAACGCCCGGGCCCGCAACCCGTCCCACCGCTTGTAACTCACCCCCGGCAAGGCCTCCGCCCCGTCCCGCAACCGCCGCGCGACATCCCCCACCCCGTACTCCCGCACCCACCGCCCGGCGACCTCGTCCCCGGGCTCGACGACCCGACTGAGAAAGACCCGATCGAGTAGTTCGTCGTCAGGATTCTCCGTCCCGTTCATGTGAGCGCCTCGATGGCCATGGGCACGCCTCGCGGCACACCGGTGCGCAGTTGCAGTGCCAGGGCGACGTCCGTCGCGTCGGGCCGGTCATGGCCGACGAGGTCGGCGACGGTCCAGGCGACGCGCAGGACGCGGTCGAGTCCGCGGGCGGTCAGTACGCCGCGTTCGAGGTTCCGTTCGGCCTCGTCCATGGCGCCGACCGCGGCATACCAGCGGCTGCGCAGCTCGCGTCCGGGGATCTCGCTGTTGGACCGCCACGGGGTGCCGGCGAGCCGGGCCATCGCGCGCTCCCGGGCCGCCCGCACTCGATCGGCAACCGTCGCGGTGGACTCGCCCCGGGCGCCGCGCACCGTCAGCTGGGCGCGGGTGACACGGTCCACCTCGACCCGGAGGTCGACTCGGTCGAGCAGTGGCCCGGAAAGGCGGGCCTGATAGCGGCGGATCGACGAGGGCGGGCACTCGCACAGATCGTTGGTCTGGGAGAAGCGGCCGCAGGGGCAGGGGTTGGCCGCGAGCACCATCAGGAACTTCGCCGGGAAGCGCACCACACCCGCACTGCGCGCGATCACGACGTGGCCGGCTTCCAGGGGCTGCCTCAGGGCGTCGAGGGCCTGGCTGTTGAACTCGGGCGTCTCGTCCAGGAAGAGGACGCCACGGTGGGAGAGCGACACCGCACCGGGCCGTGCGATGCCGGCGCCCCCGCCGACCAGCGCCTGCATCGTCGCCGAGTGATGCGGGGCGCAGTAGGGGGCGATGTCGATCAGGGGCTTGCCCGGAGGCAGCAGCCCCGCCACGGAGTGCACCGCCGTGACCTCCAGCGACTCCTCCCTGCCGAGCCGGGGCAGGATGGCCGGCAGTCGCTCGGCGAGCATCGTCTTGCCTGCACCGGGCGGTCCCTCCAGGAACAGGTGATGCCCACCCGCCGCGGAGACCTCCACTGCGGTACGCGCCGAGATCTGGCCGACCACGTCGGCGAGGTCGTGCCCGTGGTCGGGCTGGGCGGGGCCCATGCTGTGCATTCCCGTTGCCGCACCGGTCCCCGGCACGCGAAGACCCGCCAGCAGCGGATCCGGGCGGCCCTGCTCGTCAGGTTCCTCGTCGGGTACGGGTCCGTCGGTGAGCACGGCGATCAGCTGGCGCAGGCTGCGCACGCCCAGCACGGACACGCCCGGCACCAGCGAGGCCTCGGCCGCGGCGCACTCCGGGACGACCACCTGCTCATAGCCGGCGTCCGCCGCGGCCAGCACGGCGGGCAGGATGCCCCGGACCGGCCGTACCCGTCCGTCCAGCCCGAGTTCTCCGATCATCACGATGTCGGCGAGGACGCGTGGATCGATCCGCTCGGCGGCGCCGAGGACGGCACACGCGACGGCCAGGTCGAAGCCGCTGCCCGCCTTGGGCACCGATGCCGGGCTGAGTCCGACGGTGAGCTTCTTCTGCGGCCACTCACCGCCTGAGTTCACCACGGCCGCCCGCACTCGGTCCCGACTCTCCGACAGGCTCTTGTCCGGCAGTCCCACCAGGGTGAAGGCCGCCACCCCCGGCTCCAGATCCGCCTGAACCTCGACCACAACCCCCTCGACGCCCACGAGGGCCACCGAGCATGTACGAGCGAACCCCATGTCAGGCCACCCCCCGCGCGTGCTCGACCACGGGGGCACCGCGCTGTGGCAGGACGACACCCACCAGGTCGATGCGCACGCCGCCCGGTGGGGCCCCGCCATGGGCGTGCAGCCAGTGCTCCGCCAGGTCCCGCAGGCGTTCGGCCTTCTCCGGAGTCACCGCGGCCATCGGATGCTCGAAGGCACCCGTCCTGCGTGTCTTGACCTCGCAGACGACCAGGACGTCGCCGTCCCGCGCCACGATGTCGATCTCGCCCGTCCTGCCGCAGCGCCAGTTGCGCTCCAGGACCGTCATCCCGGCCTCGACCAGCCGCCGTACGGCCAGCGTCTCTCCGTACCTGCCCAGCGCGCTGCGCGCGTTTCCCCCGTGCGTGTTCCCGCTCGTGCTCGTGCTCGTGCTCATGTCGGCACCACCTCCGGCGCCAACATTGAGGGCAGCTCACCGAGCTATTGGATCTTGGTGGACAAGTTCGCGATTGTGGATATCTTCCTCACCCCTGCGGGTGAAGCTCAGCGCGGCTCACCCACCCGGAAGCTCCAGATCGCTCTTGTTCAGCTCCTCGATGTTCACGTCCTTGAATGTGAGCACCCGGACCTGCTTCACGAACCGCGCCGGCCGGTACATGTCCCACACCCAGGCATCCGCCATGGACACCTCGAAGAACACCTCACCCTGAACCGAGTGCACCTGCATCTCGTAGTCATTGGTCAGGTAGAAGCGCCGCTCGGTCTCGATCACATACTTGAACAGACCGACGACATCGCGGTACTCCCGATAGAGCTTGAGCTCCATCTCGGTCTCGTACTTCTCGAGGTCCTCGGCGCTCATGGCATGTTCCCCTTCAGCCGTGCGATCCCACCATTGTGCGCCAGTCCCGTCAGCACCTAGACAATTTCGGGGTCAAGGGTCACGGGCCCGGCGGGGGGACCTTCGTCGAGCAGTGTGCGCAGCAGCTCGGCGAGTCTGGTCGGATACACCGTCTCATGTGCCCGGGCAAGTTCCTGACACGTCCACCAGCGCGCTCCGGCGACACTGCGCCGCTCCAGCTCGGTGAGAGCCACGGCCCTGGTCTCCGTCTGCGTCGTACGGGCCAGGTAGTACCACTCGTCCTGGTCCCAGCGGCGGCCCGCGAACGGGAAGGAGCACATCCGGCGCCACAGCACGGGACCGAGTTCGACCTCCGTAATGCCGGTCTCCTCGGCGAGTTCCCGCAGCGCGGCTTCCGCACGACTCTCGTCGCCCTCGACGCCACCGCCCGGGGTGAACCACCAGTCGTCGGCCGGGTCCCCAGGCTCATGGCCGTGCAGCAGCAGTATGCGGTCCTGCGGGTCGAGCAGCACCACACGCGCGACCTTGCGCAGCCCACCGTCGTACGAGTCTCCGCAGGAGGCCTCCCCCACCCCTGTCTCGCCGTACGGCCCCACGCCCACCGAGTCAGCGGGCACCTGCGGGCTCCGTCCGCGGCGCCGGGCGCTTGGCCAGCCTGCCTGCGATCGGACCGTACGCCCCGCCGGCCATGACCAGCACACCGCCCACCACGATCAGCGCGACGATCGTCCGCAGCGGCCCCGCCGCCGACAGTGCGCCGAGTTCCTCGAAGCCGGTGGGGCGCTGCAGCATGCCGTTCATGGGCCATACGACGGCGTCCACCCGGGCCGACACGGCACTGCGTGCGACGGTTCCGCTCGCGGCGTCCGTCAGGTGGGCCGTGGAGTCCAGGGAGCCGCTGCGCTCGTCACCGAGCAGGAAGAGCCGGTTCTTCGGCACCGTCACCGTCGGGAAGTTCCGGATCTCGGCCGGACCGTTCCCGGCGAGATACGGTTCGTCGATCTGCTTGCCGTTGACGGTCAGCTTGCCGTCGGTGCAGCAGGCGACCGTGTCCCCGCCGACGGCGACCACACGCTTGACGACGGGTGCATTGGTCACCCAGGTCTTGTCGGTGAAGACGACGACGTCACCACGGCGCACCTCACCGCCGTCGACCCGCTGAGCCAGCACCCGGTCCCCCGTGCCGATCGTCGGCACCATCGAACTGGTGGGCACGGTGTACGGCCGGTAGATCACCGCTCCCCAGGCGAACCCGCCCAGGAACAGCACCAGGCCCAGCGCCACGGCCAGCCCGGACAACCGCTGTCCGGTCCGGCTGCCCGCCGGGCCCCTGCTCGCGCCACCGTCGCGCGGCGCCGTACGTATCGTGCTCTCGCCACCCATGGGTCCGCACCCTACCCGGCGGTACCGACACCGGGCAGCCCCTCCCGAGCGCGCGAGGTCACACGCTCGGCAAAGCTTTCCCCAGCCGTTGGCCGAAGCCCCGTCCGAGCAGCTTCCCGAGCCTTCCCGGAGGTGAGCTCCTCGCCCACCCCGGGACCGCGCCTCGGGCGGTCACCCCGAGGCGCCTCGCGCGTCAGCGGGTCTGCGCCGCCTTGATCCGCTGTCGGCGCCACAGCACCAGCGGCACCGCACCCGCCAGGGCGAGTCCCTGCGGTGCGACCGTCAGCGCGGCGGAACGGGCGCTCAGGTTCTGCTCGAAGGTGCCCGGGACCGGCAGGTTGTCCCAACGGTTGACCGGCCAGGCGATCACGATGGCACGGCCGACGACCTCGTCGACGGGAACCATGCCGTGGTTCTTGTCGGACTGGTTGTAGCGCGAGTCACGGGAGTTCTGCCGGTGGTCGCCCATGACCCAGATGTAGCCCTCGGGGACCTTCACCTTGAACTGGCCGCCCTGGTCGTCCTGGCTGCACGGCGTGTTGCCGGCGTAGACGTAGTCCGTCTCGCTCAGCGCCTTGCCGTTGACCTTCAGCGGGCCGGTGCCTTCGCACTCGATCGTGTCACCGCCGACGCCGATGACGCGCTTGATGAGGTCCTTCTCCTCGGCGGACGGCATCAGGCCGATCCAGCTGAGGAAGGTCTGCAGCGCGTTCGGGTCGGGGGTGGGCTCTCCCGCCAGCCAGTTGGCGGGGTCGTGGAAGACGACGACCTCGCCGCGCTCGGGCTCCGAGCCGAACCAGGGGGTGAGCTTGTCGACGAGGACACGGTCACCCTGCTGGAGGGTGTTCTGCATCGAGTCGGAGGGGATCGAGAACGCCTGCACCAGGAACGTCTTGATCAGCAGCGCGAGGACGAGCGCGATGCCGATCAGGATGGGCAGCTCCTTCCAGAAGGAGCGCTGCTTCTTCGGCTTGGAGGAAGCCCCGCCCGACTCCTGGGGGTCGGTCGGGGGTCGCCCGCCCGAAGCTCCGCCGCCGCCGGCCGCTCCGGGGTCATTCTCTGAGGTCACGGCGCTGTCCGCGGCCAGGTCGGCAGCGTCCACGGGGCGTCCGCGGTGCTCCTCGCCGTCGTGCCCGGACCGTGCGCCAACCGCCACATCCCCCACGCCAACTCCTTACTCTGTGCCGCTGCCTGCCCCATGCGCGGTGCAGGCCCACCACTCCCATAACGAGCGGGAGTTCCGCAGGGCTCGGGAGCTGGATCGTTCCGTTCGAATCGTCGGAAGCAACCCTATGCGACAGCTGGGCAGAGGCGGTCGACCCGGTCGCCGAGTCGGAGACCGAAGCGTACGTTTTCGGTTCGTCCAAGGAGGTCCAGTGACCGAGGGGCCAGGCGATCCACATGGCCCGTCCGACGACCTCGTCCTCGGAGACCGTGCCGCCGTAGCCCTGGTCCTGATGGACGCGGGAGTCGGCGGAGTCGGCCCGGTGGTCGCCCATCACCCACAGCCGTCCCTGCGGGACGGTGATGTCGAATCGCGCATCGGAGGGGGCGTTGCCGGGATACAGGTAGTCCTCGTTCAGGGGAACGCCGTTGACGGTGACCCGTCCCTGCGTGTCACAGCACTTGACGCGGTCGCCACCGACGCCGACGACGCGCTTGATGAGGTCCTTCTCGTCGTCTGACGGCAGCAGGCCGATGAACGTGAGCGCCTGCTTGACCTGCTTGACGACGACGGGGTCCTCCTTCTTCACCGTCGTCTGCTCGTCCCGGAGCCAGCCGCCGGGGTCCTTGAAGACGACGACGTCCCCGCGCTGCGGCTTGGAGCCGAACCAAGGGGTGAGCTTGTCGACCAGGACGCGGTCACCGACCTGGATCGTCTGCTCCATGGAGCCGGACGGGATCACGAAGGCCTGGACGAGGAAGGTCTTCAGGACGAGTGCTATGAGGACCGCGACACCGACGAGAAGGGGTATCTCCTTCATCGCCGAGCGCCTGCGGCGCCGTTTGACCTTGCGCTGGAGCTGGCGCCGCTCCGCGCGCGTACGACCGCCCGTGGGGCTGGCGGCGCGCCGGGCGCCGGTGGGCAGCAGATTGTCGGCGGGGCTGCTGGGCACGCCGCGGGGCTTGCCACGGTTACCCATGCACGCCCTCCTCTGCTGCGGGCACGCGCGCGTAGGCGTCCGAATGGTGCAGGCGGGTCCAGTGCGCGGTCGGCCATACGATCCAGTCGGCGCGGCCGATGACGTCGTCGACCGGGATCATGCCCCCGCCGGGCGAGCCCAGTCGGTCACGGGAGTCGCTGGATTCGCTGCGGTGGTCTCCGAGGACGAACAGGGTGCCGTCGGGCACGACGATGTCGAAGCGCACCGTGGACGGACTGTCGCCGGGGTACAGAAACGTCGACTCGTCGACCGACCGGCCGTTCACCTGGATCCTCCCCTCCTTGTCACAGCAGACCACGTGGTCTCCCCCCACACCCACAACGCGTTTGATGTAGTCCGCATCCCCGAAATACCCAGTTCCGTCGAACACGACAACATCGCCGCGCCGCGGCTCGGCACCGAAACGGTACGCCAACCTATTTACGAGAACGCGGTCGCCGATCCTCAATCCGGACTCCATGGATCCGCTGGGAATCTGGAAGGGCTGCAGGACGAACGTGTTGAGCAGCAGCAGGAACACCAGGAAGACCAGCAGCGTCAGGCTGATCCGCCCGCCCGGGAGCCACTGCGTGATCCATGACACCAACGCGAAGCGCGACCGTTCCTCCGGCCCCTCCGGGTCCGAGGTCTCCTCGGAGTCGTAAGGGCGGGAGGAGCGGTCGCGCTCCGTCGGCTGTGCTTCGGTGTCCATCGAGGCCAGATGTTATCCGGCCCCGCTTTGGACCCCGCGGGGGCGAGCCCCCTGAAGCGCTCAGTTCTCGCGCTTCTCCTTGATCTTCGCCGCCTTGCCGCGGAGCTCGCGCAGGTAGTACAGCTTGGCGCGGCGGACGTCACCCTTGGTGACGAGCTCGATCTTCTCGACGATCGGGGTGTGCACCGGGAAGGTGCGCTCGACGCCGACGGAGAAGGAGACCTTGCGGACCGTGAAGGTCTCGCGCACGCCGGCACCCTGGCGACGGATCACAACGCCCTTGAACTGCTGCACACGGGAGCGGTTGCCCTCGATGACGCGGACGTGGACGTTGACCGTGTCGCCCGGGCGGAAGGCCGGGACGTCGCTGCGCAGCGACGCGGCGTCGACGGTGTCGAGCAGGTGAGACATTTCGTCTGCTTTCTTCGCTGATGCCACAGGTCATCAACGGGAGCTAGGTGTTCCAAGAGGATGCTGTCCGCGTCGGGGCGGGCGTCGTGTCCCCCTGTGGCAGGGGCGCACGCCGGACGACGCACAACAGCGGCCTATTCTTCCACGCCCTCGGTCCTGCGCCAAAATCGGCCGAACCCCTCCCCTTCCGGGTCGGGCATCCAGCCCAGGATGGAGAGCATCTCGCGGTCCTTCTTGTCGAAGGCCTTGGGGTCGCAGCGCTCGATGAGGTCGGGCCGGTTGGCCGTCGTACGCCTGAGCGCCTCGTCGCGGCGCCAGCGGGCGATCTTGCCGTGGTGGCCGCTGAGCAGCACGTCCGGGATGCCCCGGCCGCGCCACTCGGGCGGCTTGGTGTAGACGGGGCCCTCCAGGAGGTTGGCCATGGCGCCGGGTGCGAAGGAGTCGTCCCGGTGGGACTCGGCGTTCCCCAGGACGCCCGGCAGCAGGCGTGCCACGGCCTCCGTGATGACCAGTACGGCCGCCTCGCCGCCGGCGAGGACGTAGTCGCCGATGGACACCTCGTGGACCGGCATACGGGTCGCGTACTCGTCGATGACTCGGCGGTCGATGCCCTCGTAGCGGGCCGGGGTGAAGAGCAGCCAGGGCTGCTCGGAGAGCTCGACGGCGAGTTCCTGGGTGAAGGGGCGGCCGCTGGGCGTGGGGACGATCAGCGCGGGGGCGCACGAACCGGTCTCGTAGCCGTCCGCCAGGGCGGAGTCCAGCGCGTCCGCCCAGGGCTCGGTCTTCATGACCATGCCGGGGCCGCCGCCGTACGGGGTGTCGTCGACCGTGTTGTGGCGGTCGTACGTCCAGTCCCGCAGGTCGTGCACATGCACGTTCAGCTGACCACGCGCGCGTGCCTTGCCGACGAGGGAGACGTTCAGGGGCTCCAGGTATTCGGGGAAGATCGTGACAACGTCGAGCCGCATCAGCTCTCGGCCTCCGCGTCTCGGGAGGAAGCGACCTCGGCCCGGTCGTCGATCAGGCCCGGCGGCGGGGTGATGACCGCGCGCTGCTCCTTCAGGTCGATCTCGGCGACGATCTCCTCGACGAAGGGGATCATGACCTCGCTGCCGTCGGGGCGCTCGACGATGAAGAGGTCCTGGGAGGGCAGGTGCGAGATCTCGGTGATACGACCGACCTCGACGCCGTCCGCGGTGACCACGTCCAGATCCATCAGCTGGTGGTCGTAGTACTCGTCCTCCTCCTCGGGCAGCTCGTCCGGGTCGACCTCGGCGATGAGGAGGGTGTTGCGCAGGGCCTCGGCGCCGGTGCGGTCGCGCACGCCCTCGAAGCGCAGGAGGAGACGGCCGCTGTGGACGCGGCCGGTCTCGATGGTGAGCGGCCCGATGGCGGCCGGGTCGGTGGCCAGGACGGCGCCGGGGGCGAGCCGCAGTTCCGGCTCGTCGGTACGCACCTCGACGGTGACCTCGCCCTTGATGCCGTGGGCACGGCCGATCCGTGCGACTACCAGCTGCACTGTGCTTGCTCTCCTGTCAGACGACTCGCCGTACGAGACGGCCATACGACTACGGGCCGGGGACGGCCCAGTGGCCCTCCCCGGCCCGAGCCGGTGCTGCGTTCGGCGTCAGCGGACGTGGTCCACGTCGACGAGGTCGACGCGGACACCGCGACCGCCGATGGCGCCCACGACGGTGCGCAGAGCGCGTGCGGTGCGGCCGTTGCGGCCGATCACCTTGCCGAGGTCGTCGGGGTGGACCCGGACCTCCAGCACACGCCCGCGACGCAGGTTGCGGGATGCGACCTGCACATCGTCAGGGTTGTCGACGATGCCCTTCACGAGGTGCTCGAGAGCCTCCTCGAGCATGCTCAGGCCTCGGCCGACTCGGACTCGGCCGCGGCCTCGTCCTTCTTCTCCGCCTTCTTCTTCTGGGTGATCGCCTCACCCTTGCCCTCGTCGTCGCCGCTGAGGGCCTCGAACGACGGGCGCGCCTTCTTCGGCTCGGCAACGAGCAGCGGAGCCGGGGCGGGCTCGCCCTTGAACTTCTGCCAGTCGCCGGTCTTCTTCAGAATGGCGAGCACGGGCTCGGTCGGCTGCGCGCCGACACCCAGCCAGTACGCCACACGGTCGGCGTCCACCTCGATGACCGACGGGTTGTAGGTCGGGTGGTACTTGCCGATCTCCTCGATCGCACGGCCGTCACGGCGGGTGCGGGAGTCGGCGACGACGATGCGGTAGTGAGGCGAACGGATCTTGCCCAGACGCTTCAGCTTGATCTTGACTGCCACGGGAGTGGGTTCTCCTGGATTTGACGTGGTTGGGCACGGCGAGACTGCCGCGTGGGGTTGCGGTACCCGAGTGCCCGATGGACGCGTCAGCCGGAGGAGAGAGGGGTCCTGTGCGGCTGTCGAGTACAGCTAGCCATTGTGCCACACCCTGCGGATCGCTTTTGGCCGAGGGGGCGGCGAGGGCGGCCGGGCATGGCTGAACGGCACCCGGCGACAGGGGTGCCGTGAGGGTCGGTCGCGCAACCCGGCGCCACGGGGTGCCGCCGACCACAGCGGCACCCCGACGCCCTACGTAACCAAAGGGCGATGCGTTCCTGACCGGCAGCCACGAGATGCCGGTACTGGACTCCCTCGCCGTTACGCAGCTCCGGCCACCTCGGGAATCCGGAACGGCTTGCCGCAGCCGCCGCAGACGATCGGCGCCTGGGCCAGGACCGACGGGACGACCCGGACGTTGCGCCCGCAGTCGCACACCGCCTTGACGCGGACACCTCCTCCGGAGGAGCCGTGGCGGGCGGCCGGGCCCCGGAAGGTCCTGGTCGTGTCGGCGGAGGTCGCCGCGGTGTGGGCCTTCAGGGCGCGCTGGAGGCGTTCGATGGTCGGGCGGTAGCGGCGCTTGGCCTCGGGGTTGAGCGTGACCAGGGAGAAGCCGCTGCTCGGGTGCGGCTCCTCGGGATGGTCCAGGCCCATCTCCTCG
The DNA here is from genome assembly GCF_900103585.1 of Streptomyces sp. cf386. Classification (GTDB taxonomy): domain Bacteria; phylum Actinomycetota; class Actinomycetes; order Streptomycetales; family Streptomycetaceae; genus Streptomyces. The sequence continues at coordinate 118,304 of NZ_FNHV01000017.1, read as the reverse complement.
GCGATCGCGAGGAATCTGCGGTTGTGGTAGCGGCCGGCCCGGGAGGTGTCGCGGACGCCGCGCGAGGCGGCGATGCCATGGACTGCCTCATGAAGCAGTCGTTCAAAGGAGAGCTCGTGACCGCAGGCGGACGACGACTCCCCGATCAGGGACTCTGGCGCGGCGAGATCCGGCAGTTCGGGGTGGTACCGCTGAATGTCGGCCCACGCCTCTGCCAGCTCTGCGGCGAGAACTGGTGGTGTCTGTGTCGTGCTCACGTAATGACAACGAGCCGGAGTGCCGCTGTGTTCCGATTCCGGGCCATCCCAAATAATTTGCACGTACCCGTCAGTTGCGAATGATGCGCCACGACGAGGGCGGGTGCGCCGATCTGCGGATAAGCCTCACAGCTCATACCAAGCCGGTGCGTAGCCTGACGTACGCCCCACCGCGTACGCCCCGTCCACGCGCGGGTGCGGCTGTGGTCCGCGGATGCGCAAGAGGCGTTTCGGTCGCTCTCGTTCCACACGGGCGTCATCTCAATAAGCGCGCGCGACGACCGCGACGTTACCGGGTGCGTCGTCGGCGGCCGGCACCGACCCGTCCTCGGCGACCAGACACCGTACGGTCACGGCGTGCTCGGCCAGTCTGGCCTCGCCTTCTTCACCGAGCGTCGCCCACGGGACGCGCGCCCAACCGCCGGCGACGGCGGCCTCGACGGCCTCCTCGATCGTCGACACCTCGGCGGTGCGGGACTCGCGACGCTCCCGGGACTGGGCCAGCAGCAGCGCCTGGTCCTCCTCCAGGACCGAGGGGAGTAGGCCTACGAGCGACTCGACGGCCACCGGTTCCTTGCCGCCGGGGATGCGACGCGCCAGCATCGCCGTGCCGTTCTCCAGGTCACGGGGGCCGACCTCGATGCGGACCGGCACGCCCTTGAGCTCCCAGTCGACGGCGCGGCGGCCGAAGGGGGTGTCGATGCGGTCGTCGACATGGACGCGGAGGCCGACCGCCTTCAACCGGTCCCCGATTTCGCGGACCTTGGCCAGAACCGTCTCGTCGCCCTTGATGGCGAGGACGACGACCTGGATCTGGGCCAGCCGGGGCGGCACCCGCAGTCCGTTGTCATCCCCGTGAGTCATCACCAGGGCGCCGATCATGCGGGTGGTGGAGCCCCAGGAGGTCTGCCAGACGAGCTCCTGCTTGCCTTCCTGCGACAGGTACCGCGTGTTGAAGGCTTTGGCGAAGTTCTGGCCCAGCTCATGGCTGGTGGCCATCTGCAGGGCCTTGCCGTCGCCCATCATGCCTTCGAGCGTGAGGGTGTTGATGGCGCCGGCGAAGCGCTCCTTGACGGTCTTGCGGCCGGGGACGACGTCCATCGCGAGGACGTTCACCATGAAGTCCTCGTAGACCTCGCGGTGGATGTGCGCGGCGAAGTCGCGGGCGTCCTCGTAGGTGGCGTGCGCGGTGTGGCCCTCCTGCCACAGGAACTCGCTCGTACGCAGGAAGAGGCGCGGCCTGAGTTCCCAACGGACCACGTTCGCCCACTGGTTGATCAGCAGGGGCAGGTCGCGGTAGCTCTGCACCCACTTCGAGAAGTAGTCGTTGATGATCATCTCGGAGGTGGGGCGGACGACCGCCGGCTCCTCCAGCTCCTTGCCGCCGCCGTGGGTGACGACCGCGAGCTCCGGCGCGAAGCCCTCGACGTGGTCGGCCTCGCGCGCGAGATACGACTCGGGGATCAGGAGCGGGAAGTACGCGTTCTGCGTGCCCGTCTCCTTGATCCGGGCGTCCATCTCGGCCTGCATCCGCTCCCACAGCCCGTATCCGTACGGTCGGATGACCATGGTGCCGCGCACCGGACCGTTGTCTGCCAGCTCGGCCTTGTTGATCAGATCCTGGTACCAGCGCGGGAAGTCGTCCGCCCGTGGCGTGAGTACGGGTGCCTTGGCCATGGCGCGATGGTACGGGCCCACGTTGCCGGAATGTGAATTCTCGCCACGGACACAACGAACCCACAAGCCGGGCTCCGCGACCCCTGGACGCGGCGTCGAGCGCGGAGTTTCCTGGCATACGGGGGGAGCGTGAGCGCATGTCACGGGGGCTACTGAATCCGGCACGTCGTCAACTCTCGGTTGATTGGGGCGCTTTACATGACACCTACGCTCGTGCGGCAGCACCCATCTCACGCGGGCACGGCGCCCCGCGTGGACCTGTGTGCACGCGCGCGTGACTGGTCCGAGATCCAGGAGCGGATGCTGGTCCCGCTCTACGAGGCCGTCTACGAGCGACTGGAAGTGGGCCCCGGCACCCGGCTGCTGGGCCTCGGCTGCGGCAGCGGGCTCGCCCTTCTGACCGCGGTGTCCAGAGGCGCGGCCGTCACCGGTGTCGACTCCTCCTCACCCGAACGACTGGCCCTCGCACGGCAGCGTTTGCTGCCCGAGACGTGGGGCACGCGCGCGCGTGCCGACACCCGGCTCGTCGTCGGCTCGCCTCGCGACGCTGCCGACGAAGCGGCGCCGCCGTACACCCTGGTGACCGCGTTCGAGCCCATCGGGTGCCTCGCGGGCGACGCCGAGGGGCTCGGTGAGTCGCTCGCGGCCGCGACACCGCTCGCCGAGCGCGGGGCGCCCGTGGTGCTCGCCGGCTGGGGTCCGCCGGAGCGCTGCGCCACCTCGTCCGTTCTGCGGGTCGCCACGAAGCTGGCCGATCCCTTGCGCAGCGCGGGCAGTTGGCGCCCCGCCCTGCGCGACGACCTGGAGGAGGTCGCCCAGCGCGCGGGCCTGCGGCCCGACGGTTCGGGGCGGGTGGCCTGCCCCTTCGGGTACGCGGACGTCGACAGCGCCGTACGGGGACTGCTGTCCACGGGGCTCTTCGACGCGGCGATCGCCGCGACCGATCAGGCCCAGGTGGACAAGGAGGTGACGGAAGCGCTGCATCCGCACCAGCGGCAGGACGGGACGGTGTGGATGCCGAACGTCTTCCGGTACCTGATCGCCCGCGTGCAATGAGCGTGCCCTGAGCGTCTCCGCTACGCGTCCGCGTCCTTGGCCAGCCGGGTGATCCCGGCGATCCGGTACGCGTCGGCCTCCTCCAGCGTCTCGTTCTCCAGCAGCGCCTCGGCCAGGGCGTTCAACTGCCCCCGGTGGTCCCGGAGTTTGCGGCACGCCTCCTCGTAGCAGTCGTCGGCGATCCGGCGCATCTCGGCGTCGATCACGTCGAGGGTCTGCGGGGCGGCCGAGAGCCCGTACGCCTGCTGGGCGTCGCTCGGCAGGGCGGACAGCCGGCCCAGCCGCTCGCTCATGCCCCAGCGGGCGACCATCCCGCGCGCGATGTTGGTGACCTGTTCGAGGTCGTTCTCGGCGCCCGTCGTGACGACTCCGTAGACGACCTCCTCCGCCGCCATGCCGCCCAGGGCACCGATGATGCGACCGCGCAGATAGCCCTCCGAGTGCGCGTACCGCTCCACCTCGGGGGTCGACATCGTCACCCCGAGCGCCCGGCCGCGCGGCACGATGGTGATCTTGCGTACGGGGTCGGCGCCCGGCTGCAGCATGCCGAGGAGGGCGTGTCCGCTCTCGTGGTACGCGGTGCGCCTGCGGTCCTCCTCGGGCATCACGAGGGTGCGCTCGGCGCCGAGTTGCACCTTCTCCAGGGCCTCGGAGAGGTCCGATGCGGTCACCTGTCCCTGCCCCCGCTTGACCGCGAGCAGGGCGGCCTCGTTGGCGAGATTGGCCAGATCCGCACCTGTCATACCCGGGGTCGTGCGGGCCAGCTGGGTCAGGTCCACGTCCTCGGCGAGCGGGATCTCGCGGGTGTGGATCCGCAGGATCGCCTCGCGTCCGCCGCGATCCGGCGGGGAGACGTTGACCACCCGGTCGAAGCGGCCGGGCCGGGTCAGCGCCGGGTCCAGGATGTCGGCGCGGTTCGTCGCCGCGATGACGATCACGCCCTCCGAGCCGGAGAAGCCGTCCATCTCGGTGAGGATTTGGTTCAGCGTCTGCTCGCGCTCGTCGTGGCCGCTCACCGAGGCGCCGCCGCCCCGCATCCGTCCGATGGTGTCGATCTCGTCGATGAAGATGATCGACGGTGCCACCTTGCGGGCCTCGGCGAACAGCTCCCGGACACGCGACGCTCCGACGCCGACGATCATCTCGATGAACTCGGACGCGGAGGCGGAGAAGAACGGCACGCCCGCCTCGCCCGCCACCGCACGCGCCAGCAGGGTCTTGCCGGTGCCGGGAGAGCCCGCGAGCAGTACGCCGCGCGGCATCTTCGCGCCCATCCTGCGGTAGGCGTCGGGGTGCTCCAGGAAGTCGACGACGTCGTCCAGTTCGCCCTTGACCTCGTCGATACCGGCCACGTCGGCGAACGTCGTGCGCTCCTTGCCCGGCTGGAGCTCGACCGGCTTGGGCGGCGCCCTGCGGCTGAGCATGCCGCCTGCGCCGCCCATGCCCCCGCCCATCCGCCGGGCGAAGAAGACCCAGACCGCCACCAGGAACGCGATCGGGATCAGGGAGAACAGCAGGTTGGACAGGACGCCGCGCTCCCGCACGACCGGCTCCGCGGTCACCGTCACCTCACGGCTGCTCAGTTCCCGCCAGAGGTCGTCGTCCGCGAAGGCCGGGCGCTGCGTCTTGAACTTCTTGTACTCGCCCTCGCCGTCGGGCTTGTCCCGGGCGCTCTTGAGCTCGCCCTGGATCGCGTCGCCCTTGGAGTAGATCTTGGAGACGTTGCCGGCCTCGACCTGCCTGCTGAACTCCGTGTAGGAGATCGTCGGCTCGTTGCCCCGGTCGAGGTAGGTCAGCCCCACGTAGGCGATCAGGAACACGATCACCCCGGTGAGGAGCAGCCCCCACCATCGGCCACGAGGCCACCGGCCGCGGGGCCGCTCGGGCGGCTCGTCCGGTGTGCCCTCGGTGCGCCACGGCTGGTCAGGGGCCTTGCGTGGTGGCGCCGCATTGCTCATATCTGGACGTTACGGCAGACAGCGGGCGACGGCATGCGCAGAGGGCGCCCCTCCTGGAGAAGGGCGCCCTCGGCGACGTACGGGAACAGGCTCAGCGCAAAAACTGCTTGGAGCTCACCCCGGAACTTCCTGAACCTCAGCCCATGAACTTCTTGAACTCGTCCGGCAGCTCGAAGTCCTGTCCGGCCTGCTGGCCCGGCAGCCCGAAGGCGCCGCCGCCCTGGGCTGCGGCGGCCCGGCGCTCGGCCTCCTCCAGCTCCTGCTGCCTGCGCTTCATCGGGTTGCCGGAGCGCTGCTTGCCCTTGGCCTTCTTGGGCTGCTTCTTCGTGCGGCCGGGACCGCCGCCCATGCCCGGCATCCCCGGCATACCGGGCATGCCGCCGCCCTGGGCCATGCGGGACATCATCTTGCGGGCCTCGAAGAACCGCTCGACCAGGTTCTTGACCGCGCTGACCTCGACACCGGAACCCTTGGCGATACGGGCGCGGCGCGAGCCGTTGATGATCGTCGGTTCCTGGCGCTCGCCCGGCGTCATCGACTTGATGATCGCGGCCGTGCGGTCGACGTCGCGCTCGTCGAGGTTGTTGATCTGGTCCTTGATCTGGCCCATGCCCGGGAGCATGCCGAGCAGCTTGGAGATGGAGCCCATCTTCCTGACCTGCTCCATCTGGGCCAGGAAGTCGTCGAGGGTGAAGTCCTGGCCCTTCTTGGAGGCCAGCTTCTCGGCCATCTTCTGGGCTTCGGCCTGGTCGAACGTCTTCTCCGCCTGCTCGATCAGGGTGAGCAGGTCACCCATGTCGAGGATGCGGGAGGCCATCCGGTCCGGGTGGAAGGCGTCGAACTCGTCGAGCTTCTCGCCGTTCGACGCGAACATGATCGGCTTGCCGGTGATCTGCCGGATCGACAGGGCGGCACCACCGCGGGCGTCACCGTCGAGCTTGGAGAGCACCACGCCGTCGAAGCCGACGCCGTCGCGGAAGGCCTCGGCGGTGTTGACCGCGTCCTGACCGATCATCGCGTCGACGACGAAGAGGATCTCGTCCGGCGAGACCGCGTCCCGGATGTCGGCGGCCTGCTGCATCATCTCCTGGTCGATGCCCAGGCGGCCGGCGGTGTCCACGATCACGATGTCGTGGACCTTGGCCTTGGCGTGCTCGATGGAGTCCTTGGCGACCTTGACCGGGTCACCGACGCCGTTGCCCGGCTCCGGCGCGAAGACGGCCACACCGGCGCGCTCGGCGACGACGCTGAGCTGGTTGACGGCGTTCGGGCGCTGGAGGTCGGCGGCGACCAGCAGCGGCGAGTGCCCCTGCTCCTTCAGCCAGCGGCCGAGCTTGCCCGCGAGGGTGGTCTTACCGGCACCCTGCAGACCCGCCAGCATGATCACGGTCGGCGGCGTCTTGGCGAACCGCAGGCGCCGGGTCTCGCCACCGAGGATCGTGACGAGCTCGTCGTTGACGATCTTCAGGACCTGCTGGGCCGGGTTCAGCGCCTTGGAGACATCGGCGCCGAGGGCACGCTCCTTGACGTTCTTGATGAACGTCCGGACGACCGGCAGGGCCACGTCCGCTTCGAGAAGCGCGATACGGATCTCGCGCGCTGTCGCGTCGATGTCCGCCTCGGAGAGCCGTCCCTTGCCGCGCAGGTTCTTGAAAGTCGCTGAGAGGCGATCGGAGAGAGTATCGAACACGGCGCTCGCGGTCCTCGGGGTCGGTGGCAGCTGGGAATCGCCCTCCAGGGTATCCCGGCGGCACAGGTTGCCGGGATCCCTGGGGTAGGGCCTGTCTTTCGGATCAGCTCGGCGCCGCGAGGGCTGGCCCTAGCCCCGCAACGTCTCCTCCAGCTTGCGCGCCACGGAGGCCGCTTCCTCGCCGGGCAGCGGCGCTCCTTCGGCCCCTGTGACATAGAACGCGTCGACGGCGTTCGCGCCCAGCGTGCTGACATGCGCACTGCGCATCCGCACGCCCGCGTCCTCCAGTGCCCGGCCGATCCGGAACAGCAGCCCCGGCGCGTCCTGGGCCCGGACCTCGATCACCGTGGCCAGCCGGGAGGCGGCCGGATGGACCGACACCCGCGGCGGCGGCGCCACGACGCCCCGGCGGCGCGGATACGCCGCGTCACGCTCGGCGAGCCGGCCCGCGATGTCCAGCGAGCCGTCCAGGGCCCGTACGAGGTCGGCGCGCAGCCGGGCGGCCTGCGGCAGGGAGCCGTACTCGGCGGCGACCCGCCAGTTCAGCAGCAGGACGGAGCCGTCGACGCCGTCGGGCAGGTCCAGGGCGCGCAGTTCTGCCGTGCGGACGGTCAGGCGGTGCATGGCCAGGACGCCGGCCACGGCGGGCAGCACGCCCGGCTGGTCCGGTACGGCGATGAGGAGCTCCACGCCGAGCGGCTCGGGGTCGCCGGGCTGCTCCTCCGTCGGCGGCTCCGTCTGCGCGCGCAGGGCCAGGACAGGGCTGCCGGTCGCGATCGCCTCGATGGCGAGGCGTTCCTGCTCGGCGGTGGGCGCGGCGGCCTCGGGCTCGTCCGGGTCGTCCCCGGCGAGCACGGCCGCGACCCGTTTCACCAGGTCGGCGACGAGGGAGCCGCGCCACGACGACCAGGCGGCCGGGCCGGTGGCCAGGGCGTCCGCCTCGGTCAGGGCGTGCAGCAGCTCCAGCGTGCCCTGGGAGCCGACGGCCTCGGCGACCGAGCGCACGGTGGCCGGGTCCTCCAGGTCGCGCCGGGTCGCCGTCTCGACGAGCAGCAGGTGGTGGAGAACGAGGGTGGAGAGCACGGCCACGTCGTCGCGGTCGAAGCCGATGCGCGCGGCCACGTCCTTGACGATGATCTCGCCGGCCACCGAGTGGTCGCCGGGCCAGCCCTTGCCGATGTCGTGCAGCAGCGCGGCGACCAGCAGGAGGTCGGGGCGGTGGACGCGGCGGGTGAACTCGGAGGCGCGGACGGCGGTCTCGATGAGGTGCCGGTCGACGGTCCAGATGTGGACGGCGTTGCGCTGCGGGCGGCAGCGCACCCGCTCCCAGTCGGGGAGGAAGCGGGTGATCAGCCCTTCGGCCTCCAGGGCCTCCCACACGTCGACCGTGGGCTGCCCGGAGCCCAGCAGGGTCACGAGCTGCTCGCGCGCCTCGGCGGGCCAGGGCGTGGGCAGGGGGCGCAGGGTGGCCGCCATGCGCCGGACGGCGTGCAGGGAGAGCGGGAGTCCTGCCTGCGCGGCGGCGGCCGCGGCACGCAGGGGAAGCACGGGGTCGCGTTCGGGGCGCGCGGCGCGGGCGAGCACCACCTCGCCGTCCTGCTCGACCACGCCCTCGGCCAGCGGAGAGCGCTCGGTGGTCGGCTTCCCGCCGCCCAGCATGGCGCGCAGCCGCGGCCGCACGGCGCGCGATCGCAACACGCGCCCCACTTCACGCCAGGTGACATCGCTCGCATACGAGATCACCCGTGCAGCCTCGTACACCTGCCGCAGCAGCGTGTCGGCGTCCAGCAGCCCGAGCTCGGCGGCGACCTGGTCCTGCTCCTGCAGCGCCAGCCGGTCGGTCGCCCGGCCGGTGGTGAGGTGCAGCGCGTCGCGTACGTCGAGCAGTCGGCGCCGGGCGTCGGCGAGGCCCTCGCGCGGGGCGTCGGCCAGCCAGGAGGCGGCGACGGCGCGCAGGATGGTGGCGTCCCGCAGACCGCCGCGCGCCTCCTTCAGATCGGGTTCCAGGAGGTACTGCAGCTCGCCCTGGCGCTCGGCGCGTTCGGCGGACAGCTCCTGGAGTTCGGGAAGCCGCTTGGGCGCCTGGTTGCGCCAGTCGGCCAGAACCGCCGTGCGCAGTCCGGCCGTGAGCCCCAGGTCGCCCGCGATGTGCCGGGCGTCCAGCAGGCCCAGCTGGACCTTGAGGTCCTCGCCGGCCGTCTTGCGGGCCTCGGCGGGGGTGCGCACGGAGTGGTCGAGGGCGAGGCCGAGGTCCCACACGGGGTACCAGATGCGGTCGGCCAGGGCGGCCACCGCCTTGCTGTCGCCGCCGTCGTGCAGCAGGAGCAGATCCAGGTCGCTGCGTGGGGACAGCTCGCCGCGGCCGTAGCCGCCGACGGCGACCAGGGAGACGCCGCGCAGCCCTTCGGCACCGGCGGCGAACAGGCCGGTCAGCCAGTCGTCGGTGAGTTCCGCGAGGGCGGAACGGCGCGGCGGCCCGGACCGCGCCCCCTCGGTGAGGAGGCGCAGCCGGGCCGCCGCGTAGCCGCTGGGTCCCGAGTCTTCTGCTTCGTCACGCCTGTTGGTACTCGACACCCAGCAGCTCCTGTTCTTCTTCTGTCAGAGCGCGTCGGGACCGCGCTCGCCGGTCCGGACCCGTACGGCGGTCTCGACCGGGAGGGACCAGACCTTGCCGTCACCGATCTTGCCGGTGCGGGCGGCCTTGACGATGACGTCGATCAGCTGCTCGGCGTCGTCGTCCTCGGCCAGGACCTCGATGCGGATCTTCGGGACCAGGTCGACGGTGTACTCGGCACCGCGGTAGACCTCGGTGTGGCCCCGCTGACGACCGTAGCCGCTCGCCTCGGTGACCGTCAGTCCGTGGACTCCGAAGGCCTGGAGGGCCTCCTTGATCTCGTCGAGCCGGTGGGGCTTGACGACGGCGGTGATGAGCTTCATGCGTCCACCTTCTTGCTCGCAGCGGCTGCGGCCGGGGCCGCGGGGGCCGTCTTGACGGCACCGCCGCCGGCGCCGCTGAAGTCGTATGCGGTCTCGGCGTGCTCGGCCTGGTCGATGCCGGCCACTTCCTCGTCCTCGGTGACCCGCATACCGATGGTCTTGTGGAGGACGAAGGCGATCAGCGCGGAGACGATCAGCGAGTAGGCGAGGACACCGCCGACACCGGCGAGCTGCTTCCACAGCTGGTCGAACTTGTGGTCGCCGTAGAAGACACCCGCCGCGTCCGACTGGCCCTTGCCGCTGGCGAAGAAGCCGATCAGGACCGAGCCGACGACACCGCCGACCAGGTGAACACCGACGACGTCGAGCGAGTCGTCGTAGCCGAACTTGTACTTCAGGCCGACGGCCATGGCGCACAGGACACCGGCGATGGCGCCGACGGCGATCGCGCCGATCGGGGTGACCGCACCACCGGACGGGGTGATGGCGACCAGACCGGCGACCGCGCCGGAGGCGGCGCCCAGCGTGGTGAACGCGCCGTGGCGGATCTTCTCGTAGATGAGCCAGGCGAGCATGGCGGCGGCGGTGGCGACCTGCGTGTTGACGAACATCAGCGTGCCGACGCCGTCGTCGTTACCGAGCCACGAACCGGCGTTGAAGCCGAACCAGCCGAACCACAGCAGACCGGCACCGAGCATGACCAGCGGGAGGCTGTGCGGACGCATCGGGTCCTTCTTGAAGCCGACGCGCTTGCCGATGACGAGGATCACACCGAGCGCCGCGGCACCCGCGTTGATGTGAACCGCCGTACCACCGGCGAAGTCGATCACGCCCATGTCGAAGGCCCAGCCGCCCTCGCCCCAGACCCAGTGGGCCACGGGGAAGTAGACGATCGTCGCCCACAGCGCGATGAACAGCGCCCAGGCCGAGAACTTCACGCGGTCCGCGAGAGCACCGCTGATCAGGGCGGGCGTGATGATCGCGAACATCAGCTGGAAGACCATGAAAGCGAGAAGCGGGATGTTGTACGTACCCCAGAGCTCGCTCTTGTCGACCCCGGTGAGGCCGACCCAGTCGGAGTTCCAGCCGATAAGGCTGCCGGAGTCGGTGCCGAACGCCATGGAGAAGCCATACAGCACCCACAGGATGGTGACGATCCCCAGGCTGATGAAGCTCATCATCAGCATGTTCAGGGTGCTCTTGACGCGGACCATGCCTCCGTAGAAGAAGGCCAGGCCCGGTGTCATGAGCATCACCAGGGCGGAACAGATGAGCATGAAACCTGTGTTGGCGGGCGACAGCTCTACCTTGTCTGCCGCCATCATGATGGCTGGGGCCATCGGCGTCTCCTCGTCATTGGTACGGCCCCGTGCGGGCGAAGCCTGAGCGGATTGAGGGGTGGGCCGGTTATGCGCCATGAGATTGGCGCAGCACCATTTCGATGGAAGCCCCTCGTTGTTTCGCCGCCGTGACGAAGGCACCCTGTGTGTTACGCGTTGATGAACTCCGAGATGTTCGGCTGCACGATCGTTATCGTGGCGCAACCTTCACAGAGGGAAGAAAGACCGGCCGCGGTCGGCCTTCCGATGACCTGGCATGGGGGAGCCGAGTCGGGCAGTTCGGGAGGGCCGGCCGCGGCCGGAGTTCTGGGGTTTCCGGGGTTCGCCCGGGTCGGTCAGACCGCCTCCGCGGTCTCCGGCAGCTCCACGGCGAGCTTGTCGGTGAGGTCGACGACCTCGGCGAGATCCCCGAAGTCACGAGCGGCCGTGTCGACCGTCTTTCGAATACGAGTGTTGACGCGCTCGGAGCGCACCTTCTTGGCGATCTGCATGGCCTGCTCGGCATAGACCGCGCTGCGCTCGGGCTCGCGCCGCAGCAGATGGACCGTGGCCATGCCGATGAGGTTCAGCGCGTACGACCGCTGGTGCTCGCCGTCCTTCGCGAACAGGTCCACGGCCCGCTGCATCACCGGCTCGGCCAGTGAGGCGTACGTCGGGCTGCGGCCGGCGACATAAGCGAGGTCGCGGTAGGAGTGGGAGTTCTCGCCGTACAGCTCGGCCTCGGAGAAGAAGCGGATCCAGTCGGGGTCCGGCTCGTCCCAGTCGTCGGCCTCGCCGAAGGTGTCCTCGGCCATCCGGACCGCCCGCTTGCACTTGCCCGGCTGGCCCATGTTGGCGTAAGCGCGGGCCTCCATCGCATACAGCATCGACTGGGTGCGCGGGCTCGCGCAGTCCCGGCTGCCGTACTGCGCGAGGTGGATCAGCTCCAGAGCGTCGTCGGGCCGGCCGAGGTGGATCATCTGACGGCTCATGCTGGAGAGGACGTACGAGCCGAGCGGCCGGTCGCCCGCCTCCTTGGCGGCGTGCAGCGCGAGGACGAAGTACTTCTGCGCGGTGGGCTGGAGCCCCACGTCGTACGACATCCAGCCGGCCAGCTCCGCCAGTTCGGCGGCGACCTTGAAGAGCCTGCGGGTGGTGGCCTCGGGCTGGGGCTCCTGCAGCAGGTCGGTCACCTCGTGCAGCTGGCCCACGACCGCCTTGCGGCGCAGTCCGCCGCCGCACTGGGCGTCCCACTGCCGGAACATCACCGTGGTGGACTCCAGAAGGTCCAGCTCGGGCTTCGACAGCCGGCCACGCGCGCGTGACGACGGGACGGACGCGGGCTCCTGGTACGGCGCGGGCGGCGCCGGGACCAGCCAGCGCTGCATCGGTTCGATGAGGGACGGGCCGGCGGACAGGGCCAGCGAGGTTCCGAGGAAGCCGCGCCGCGCCAGCATCAGGTCGCTGCGCGAGAACTCGCCGAGCAGGGCCACCGTCTGCGGGCCCGTCCAGGGCAGGTCGACGCCGGACACGGAGGGTGACTGACGGGCGGCGCGCAGGCCGAGGTCCTCGACGGAGACGACACAGCCGAACCGCTCGGAGAACAGCTCGGACAGGATCCGCGGGATCGGCTCACGCGGATTCTCGCCGTCCAGCCAGCGGCGCACCCGCGAGGTGTCGGTGGAGATGTGGTTGGCACCCAACTGACGGGCTCGGCGGTTCACTTGACGGGCGAGTTCGCCCTTCGACCAGCCGCTGCGCACGAACCAGGACGCGAGCAGCTCGTTGGGGCGCTTGTCGGCCTGCGATGCGCCACCAGCACTCGTACCGCTTCCGCTGTTGCCGCTCACTGGAACGCCCCCATCCCTTGGACCACTTGTCACCGAGTGCGCCAAGCCCTATCAGAATGCCGGTAAATACGGTCGCCCGTCCGGCAGTTCTCACCCTTCGAACGGAAAGCCGACTTGCCCCCGGCATACCCACGAGTGCATGTGCCCCGAGGTTCCGTGCACTCACGGTAATCCTACGATCACGCCTCCAGCCATGGCGATCCCGGAATCGCCACCATTCGCCACCCCTTCGAATGAACTAACGGTGGCCTCCACGCGATTCACTTGACATAGGACGGCCGGAAGTGGGCGGAGCGAAGCACTCAGGGGCGCGCGTTGCCGAGTCCGCGACCCGGGGCACTTCCGAGCGCTACGTGGATCGAGCGGCGCCACGGGGTAACGGGCCGCCTAAGAACACACAGGGTCACGTCTTGCATCCGCGTCGTAACCACCGGCGCGCTGGACCCGTTGGAGGGGGCATGGGCTTCACGATCGGCGGCATCCGGGAGATCCGGTCCGGCTCGCGTCGACGCGGCCGCTCCTCGGAGTGCACTGCCGTCGCCGAGTTCACCGGACTGTGGGGCTGGGACGTGGTGCCCGGCGCGCGAGCCGCTGCGGGCGCCTGTTCGTGCGGCCGCGCCGACTGTGACGCGCCCGGCGCACACCCCCTCGGCTTCGCGCCCGAGGTTCCGGCCGGGGCCACGCTCGACGAGGTGAGCAAGGCGTGGTCGGAGGTTCCGGGCGCCGCGGTGATGCTGCCGGTCGGGCGGGCGTTCGACGTGATCGAGGTGGCCGAGCCCGCCGGAAGCCGCGCGCTGACCCGGCTCGAACGCATGGGTCTCCCCCTCGGGCCGGTCACCGCCACCCCCGAGGGCCGCGCCCACTTCTTCGTCGCCCCCGGCGCCGCGGCCGAGCTCCCCGAACTCCTCTACCGCATGGGCTGGGACGACCCGACCCACCTCGACCTGCGCGGCCTCGGCCCGGGTACGCACCTCACGGCCCCGCCGTCCGACCGGGGCGGACTGGGTCCGGTGCGCTGGCTGCGGCCGCCCGCGCTGGACACGGCGACGAAGCCGCCGGCGGCCCGGCTGCTGCTGGGAACGCTGGCTTACGTGGCGCATCGGTCGCGGGCGTAACAAGAGGCACCACCTGTCACAGCCGTACACAGCGAAGCGCCCGTCCCCCAACTGCACCTTGGGAGGCGGGCGCTTCTTCGAGCAGATACGAATTTTCGTGGGTGCCGGATTCACTCTCCGATAAGGGCGTCAACGAACGCCTCCGGCTCGAACGGCGCCAGATCGTCGGAGCCCTCGCCCAGCCCGATCAGCTTCACCGGCACGCCCAGCTCGCGCTGCACCGCGACGACGATGCCGCCCTTGGCCGTGCCGTCCAGCTTGGTGAGCACGATGCCGGTGATGTCGACGACCTCGGCGAAGACACGGGCCTGGACCAGGCCGTTCTGCCCGGTCGTGGCGTCCAGCACCAGCAGCACCTCGTCCAGCGGCGCGTGCTTCTCGACGACTCGCTTGACCTTGCCGAGCTCGTCCATGAGGCCGGTCTTGGTGTGCAGGCGCCCGGCGGTGTCGATGAGGACGACGTCGGAGCCCATCTCCTTGCCCTCCTTCACCGCGTCGAAGGCGACGGAGGCGGGGTCGCCGCCCTCCGGCCCGCGCACGGTGTGAGCGCCGACGCGCTCGCCCCAGGTCTGGAGCTGGTCGGCGGCTGCGGCACGGAAGGTGTCGGCGGCACCCAGGACGACACTGCGGCCGTCGGCCACGAGGACGCGGGCGAGCTTTCCGGTGGTGGTGGTCTTGCCGGTGCCGTTGACGCCGACGACCATCACGATGCCGGGCTTGCTGGCCTCCGGCTCGGTCTTGACCGTGCGGTCGAAGTCGGTGCCGACCAGCTTGAGCAGTTCCTCGCGCAGCAGGCCGCGCAGTTCCTCGGGGGTGCGGGTGCCGAGGACCTTCACGCGTTCGCGCAGGCCGTCGACCAGTTCCTGGGTGGGGGCCACGCCGACGTCGGCGGTGAGCAGCGTGTCCTCGATCTCCTCCCAGGTGTCCTCGTCGAGGTGCTCGCGCGACAGGAGCGTGAGCAGGCCCTTGCCGAGGGCGTTCTGCGAGCGGGAGAGCCGGGCGCGCAGACGGATCAGGCGACCGGCGGTGGGCTCCGGGACCTCGATCTCGGTCGGCGGGAGCTCTTCGACGACGGGCGGTTCCTCGACGGCGGTCGATGCTCCGCCGCCCGGGAGGTCCACCTCCTCTATGGTCCGGCGCGGTTCGTCGCGCGGTGTCTCGGCCTCGTCGCCGACGTGCGGCTCGGCCGGAGGGGCGGTGATGTCGGGGGCGGCCGGGGGCGGCGGAGGCAGCGGCTTCTTGCGCCGGGTGCCGACGATGAGCCCGCCGAGCGCGCCGAGCACGACCACGGCGATGACTACAGCAAGGATGACGATGTCCATAACCCGACCAGTATCGGCCATGGAGTGCCGCGACACCCCTCTGGATGTCTGACACACCGTCAGCTAACGTCCCTCTCCACATCCGCCCGGTGAAGGGGGACCCCCATGCCCGTCACGGTCGTACGCTTCAACCTCGTCGAGCCCGACGCGACCCCCGCCTCGCTCGCGGCCCGCTACCAGGCGGCCGTACAGATGGCCGCGTACGCCGACGAGCACGGCATCACCACCGTGCAGACCGAGGAGCACCACGGCGTCGACAACAACTGGCTGCCGTCACCGTTGACCTTCGCGGCGGCGGTCTTCGGCGCCACGCGGCGCGTCGCGGTCACCGTCTCCGCGATCATCGGCCCGCTGCACGACCCGCTGCGGCTCGCCGAGGAGATCGCCGTACTGGATCTGCTGAGCGGCGGGCGACTGGTGACGGTCGCCGGGATCGGGTACCGGCCCGAGGAGTACGCCCTGTTCGACGTGGACTGGAAGCAGCGGGGGCGGCTCCAGGACGAGCTGCTGGAGACGCTGCTGAAGGCGTGGACCGGCGAGGAGTTCGAGTACCGCGGCCGTACGGTACGGATCACTCCGCGCCCGTACACCGCCCCGCACCCCCTGCTCCTGGTCGGCGGCTCCTCGAAGGCCGCCGCCCGCCGGGCCGCCCGGCTGGGGCTGCCGTTCTTTCCCAGCGCGCATCTGCCGGAGCTGGAGGCGTACTACAAGGAGCTGCTCGTCGAGTACGGCACCGAGGGCTGGACCATGATGCCGGCCGCCGAGACACCGCTGCTGCACGTGGCCGAGGATCCCGACCGGGCCTGGGCCGAGCACGGCCGGCACTTCCTGCACGAGGCACGGACGTACGCCTCCTGGCAGTCCGGGGACATCCGCTCGGCGGTGAAGTCGGCGGCCACGACGGTGGAGGAACTGCGCGCCGAGGGCGTGTACCGGATCGTGACGCCTGAGGAGTGCGTGGCGCTGGGGTTCGACAACTACGTGCTGCATCCGTTGTCGGGCGGGATGCCGGTGGAGGAGGGGTGGCGGAGTCTGCGGTTGTTCGCGGAGGAGGTGCTTCCGGCGTTGGAAGGCTGACCGGCTCTCTGGCCACGCGCTCGCTGGGTGACCCGCGCACACGACACCGCCGCCCCGGCTCGGGCAGTGGCCGAGCCGGGGCGGCGGCTGTTTACGGGGAGAGGGGCAGCGGGGACTTGGCCCTTCCCCCCGAGTTCAGGGGCGGTCAGCCCATCTCCTCCAGCTTCTTGCCCTTGGTCTCGGGCACGAACTTGAGGATGAACGGGATGGAGAGGAAGGCGAACACCGCGTACATCACGTAGGTGAGCGACAGGTTCCAGTCCGACAGGTCCGGGAAGGTGATCGTGATCACCCAGTTGGCGATCCACTGGGCCGAGGCGGCCACACCCAGGGCGGCGGCGCGGATCTTGTTCGGGAAGACCTCGCCGAGCATGACCCAGACGACCACACCCCAGGACAGGGCGAAGAAGAGGACGAAGGCGTTGGCGGCGATGAGGGCCACGTAGCCCTGCGCGGTCGGCAGCGGGTCGTTGCCGTTCTGGAAGGAGAAGGCCCAGGCGGCCGCCGCGAGCGAGATGCCCATGCCGACGGAGCCGATGAGGGCCAGCGGCTTGCGGCCGATGCGGTCGACGAAGATCATCGCGATGACGGTGCCGATGATGTTGATGATCGAGGTCTCGAACGAGTAGAAGAACGAGCTCGACGGGTCGACGCCGACGGACTGCCACAGCAGGTTCGAGTAGTAGAAGATGACGTTGATGCCGACCAACTGCTGGAAGACGGAGAGGCCGATACCGATCCACACGATCGGCAGCAGACCGAACCGGCCGCCCAGCAGGTCCTTGAACGTCGACTTGTGGTCGCTCTTCATGGCCTGCTCGATCTCGGTGACCCGGCCGTCCAGGTCCGCGCCGCCCTCGACGTCGGCGAGGACCTTCTTGGCGTCGGCGATACGACCGACGCTGATCAGGTAGCGCGGCGACTCGGGGATCGCGAAGGACAGCAGGCCGTAGACGACGGCGGGTACGAGCATCACGCCGAGCATCCACTGCCAGGCCTCAAGGCCCGCGACCGTCCCGCGCTCCTCGCCGTCGGCCATGTTGAGGATGGCCCAGTTGACGAGCTGGGAAATGGCGATGCCGATGACGATGGCCGCTTGCTGGAACGAGGCGAGCCGGCCTCGGTACGCGGGCGGGGCGACCTCGGCGATGTAGGCGGGGCCGATGACCGAGGCCATACCGATGGCGATGCCGCCGAGGACACGCCAGGCGGCGAGGTCCCACGCGGCGAACGGCAGTCCGGAACCGACGGCGCTCACGGCGAACAGCACCGCCGCGATCTGCATGACGCGGATCCGGCCGATGCGGTCGGCTATGCGGCCGGCGATGGCGGCACCGAGGGCACTGCCGAGCAGGGCGCTGGCGGCGACGGTACCGGTGACGCCGGAGCTGAGGTCGAACCGGGCCTGGATACCGCCGTTGGCTCCGTTGATGACGGAGCTGTCATAGCCGAACAGGAAGCCGCCCATGGCAGCCGCCGCGGTGATGAAGACGACGTGCCCGAGATGTTCGGGGTGCGCCGCCTTTGCTCCTGACGTGGGTGCCTGCGCTGTGCTGGTCACGTGTAACTCCTCGGGCCACCGGCAACGCTGCCGGGTGGGGGTCAGCCGCTCCAAGTAGTGATACCTGAAGGTAAAAGCAACGTTGCCGAGACTATGCCTTCAAGTTTCGAAGTCAATAGGCGAGGTGCTGTGACTTTCGAGACGCGACGAGGTGAGATGTGTTCACTTCTTGAAGTGAAGGTGAAGGTGGTTGGAGGGACCGATCGGCCGACCGACCGGGAAGGCGTCAGCGAAGCCGCTGGCTGATGACCTTCGACACGCCGTCACCCTGCATGGAGACGCCGTACAGCGCGTCGGCGACCTCCATCGTGCGCTTCTGATGGGTGATCACGATCAGCTGCGAGGCTTCCTGCAGCTCCTGCATGATGCGGATCAGCCGCTGCAGGTTGGTGTCGTCGAGGGCGGCCTCGACCTCGTCCATGACATAGAACGGGCTCGGCCGGGCCTTGAAGATCGACACCAGCATCGCGACGGCGGTGAGTGAGCGCTCACCACCCGAGAGCAGCGACAGCCGCTTGACCTTCTTGCCCGGCGGACGTGCCTCCACGTCCACACCCGTGGTGAGCATGTTGTCGGGATCGGTCAGGATCAGCCGCCCCTCACCCCCGGGGAACAACCGGCTGAAGACGCCCTCGAACTCCCGGGCCGTGTCCCGGTACGCCTCGGTGAAGACCTGCTCGACGCGCTCGTCGACCTCCTTGACGACCTGGAGCAGGTCGGCGCGGGTCTTCTTCAGGTCTTCGAGCTGCTCGCTGAGGAACTTGTGCCGTTCCTCCAGCGCGGCGAACTCCTCCAGCGCGAGCGGGTTGACCTTGCCGAGCTGCTGGTAGGCCCGCTCGGTGGCCTTGAGCCGCTTCTCCTGCTCGGACCGGACGAACGGCTTGGGCTGGTTGCGCGGGTGCTCGGGGTCGTCGGGAAGCTGCTCGCCCTCGGCGGGCGGGGAGGGCGGTACGAGCTGGTGGGGGCCGTACTCGGAGACGAGCCCCGCCGGCTCGACGCCCAGCTCCTCCAACGCCTTGGTCTCCAACTGCTCGATCCGCATGCGCTTCTCGGCGCCGAGGACTTCGCCACGGTGGACGGAGTCGGTGAGCTTGTCGAGCTCGGCCTTGAGGTCGCGGCCCTGGTTACGGGCGACGGTGAGTTCCTGCTCGCGCCGGGCCTTGGCCGCCTCGGCGGCGGTGCGCTCCTCGTCGGCGCGGGCGAGGGAGACCTCGACGTGCGCGAGGAGTTGGCGCGCACCGGAGGCGACGGCTTCCGCGACGGCCGCCTCGTGCCGCAGCCGGGCCCGCCGCTGTTCGGCACGCGCGCGAGCCTCGCGTTCGGCGCGGGCGGCCCGGTCGAGGGAGTCGGCCCGTCCGGCCAGTCCCTTGACCCGCTCCTCGTGGGTACGGACCTGGAGCCGGGCCTCCATCTCGGTCTGGCGCGCGTTGGCGCCGTCGGCGGCGAGACGGTCCCGTACCGACGTGTCGGGTTCCTCGTCGACCGGCATCTCCTCGGCGACGGCGAGCCGTTCGGCCAGCTCCTCGACCTCCTGGAGGGCCTTGTCGAGCGCGTCCTGCGCCCGCGCCGCGGCGGCGACGGAACGCTCCGCTTCGCCTGCCGCCCCCCGTGCCTGCCCGGCAAGCCGGCCCAGCTGCTGCGCCACGGCCGACTTCTCTCGGTCGGCGGCCCTGCGCCGCTCCCCCAGCTCTTCGACCAGCGCGGCACAGTCCTTACGCCGCTCGATGGCAGCGTGCTGCGCCTCGGTCAGCTCCTCGCACCGCACGGCCAGTTCTTCCAGCTCGGCGGCGGCCTGGTCCACGGAGGCCTGCACTTCGAGGAGACTCGGCGCTCCGGCGGACCCGCCGTGCGCGAAGTGGGCGCCCAGAAGGTCGCCTTCGGCGGTTACGGCGGTGAGGTCGGGGTGGGAGTAGACCACGTCCTCGGCGTCCTCAAGGGTGCCTACGACGACGATGCCGCGCAGGAGGCGGCGTACGGCGGGCATGAGTTCGGAGGGACCGCGGACGAAATCTGCCGCGTGCTGTTGTCGGGCGTCTGCGGGTGCGTCGTGGCTGGTCGCGCCCCGTGGCGGAGCCGCAGATTGATACAGCCCCGCGCCCCTTTGGGGCGCTTCCGGCTCCCCTGCCAGCAGGAGTGCGGCTCGGCCGCCGTCCTGCTTGCGCAGCAACCGGATCGCTTCCGCCGCGGCGGCCGGCGAGGTCACCGCGATCGCGTCGGCCGCCGCTCCGAAGGCCGCCGCCAGGGCGACCTCGTAGCCGGGTGTCACCGTCAGCATTTCCGCCGCCGGACCGAGGAGGCCGGTCAGGCGGTCGCGGGCGCCGAGCAGTATCCCGGTGCCGTCCTTTCGGCGCAGCCCGAGCGCCAGCGCCTCGTGGCGAGCCTGGGTCGCCGCGCGCCTCCGTTCCGCTGCAGTGGCCGCCTCGCGCGCTGCCGTGAGGGTGGCCTCCGCCTCCCCCAGCTGCCGCTTCGCGGCGTCGTGCTGCTCGCCGAGTTCCGCGTCGCCGGCGTCCAGGCCGTCGACCTCGGCCTTCAGCGCCTCGTACTCCTCCTGGGCGGTGAAGGCGCGCTCCTGGGCCTCGTCGCGGGCGGCGGCCAGGCGGTCGATCTCGGACTGGGCGGCGGCTGCCCGCGAGCGCGCCGCGTTGACCTGCCCGTTCAGCCGGGCGAGCCCTTCGCGGCGATCGGCGATGGCCCGGGCGACGTCCTTCAGACGCCGCTCTTCGAGGGCGAGCTCGCGTTCCAGTTCGGCACGGTGGGCGACCGTGTCCTCAAGGGCCCGCTCGGCCGCCTCCAGGGCCGCTTCGAGCTCGGCCTCCTGCTCACGGATCCGGGCGGCCTCGCGCTCCATGTCCTCGGGGTCGCGGCCCCGGCGCTCCTCCGGCGGCGTGGACGTCGCGCTCTTCACGCGCGCGTCGGCCAGCGAGATCGTGCCGCGCACCCGCTCGGCGAGCTGGGACAGCTCGTACCAGGTCTGCTGGGCCCGCTGGAGGCGCGGCGTGAGCTGCCGTACCTCGTCCTCCAGGAGCGCCTCTCGCTGCAGGGCCTTCTTCAGCTCCTGTTCGGCGGACTCCTTGCGGTCCTTCAGCGCGGCCTCGTCGGCGACCTCGGCCTGGAGCGCCTCCCGGAGCCGTACGAGATCGTCGGCGAGGAGACGGAGCCGGGCGTCGCGCAGGTCGGCCTGGATGACGGCGGCCCGTCGAGCGACCGCCGCCTGGCGGCCCAGCGGCTTGAGCTGCCTGCGCAGTTCGTCCGTCAGGTCCTGCACGCGCGCGAGGTTGGCCTGCATCGCGTCCAGCTTCCTGAGGGCCTTCTCCTTGCGCTTGCGGTGCTTGAGGACGCCGGCGGCCTCTTCGATGAAGGCGCGGCGGCCCATGGGATCGGCGTGCAGGACGGAGTCGAGCTGGCCCTGGCCGACGATGACGTGCATCTCGCGGCCGATGCCGGAGTCGGAGAGGAGTTCCTGGATGTCGAGGAGTCGGCAGGTGTCGCCGTTGATCTGGTACTCGCTGCCGCCGTTGCGGAACATGATCCGCGTGATGGTGACCTCGGCGTACTCGATGGGCAGCGCCCCGTCGGAGTTGTCGATGGTCAGCGACACCTCGGCGCGGCCCAGCGGCGGGCGGCCGGTGGTGCCGGCGAAGATGACGTCCTCCATCTTGCCGCCGCGCAGCGACTTGGCGCCCTGCTCGCCCATCACCCAGCTGAGCGCGTCCACGACATTGGACTTGCCCGAGCCGTTCGGTCCGACGACACACGTGATACCCGGCTCGAACCGGAGTGTGGTCGCCGAGGCGAACGACTTGAACCCGCGGAGGGTCAGGGCCTTGAGGTGCACGCCGCTGGACTCTACCTTCCGGGGATGTCTCGCTCCATGAACCCACGGTTTCACCGGTGAACGTGCAGGGCACACCAGACGTTAAAGAGGGTGAAAGGATGCGCGGGGCATTAAGTCGGGGGCAAGAAAGAAGGGACGCCGAAGCGTCCCTTGCAACTTCTTTCGGCTGACTGGCCAGCCGTTTGACAACTTAGTGGTTGAACTTAGCGGTTGATACGGGCCGCCCAACCACTGCTGGTGCTGTTGTGGAGCGATGCAGTGATCAGGTGAGCGCAGGCTCCGCCTGGTGTGCGTCGATGCTCTCCATGATCCTGTCGTGAGAAGCGGCAGCCGTCAGCGCGTCGTTCTCCGCCTGGATCCGTCCAAGCTCGGATTCCAGGTCCTGGACACGCTGCTGGAGCCGTCGCATCTCGGCGAGGAGTCGAGGGTCGGAGCCGCCGACGTAACCGAGAAGCGCCTTTGCCATGATGGATGGTCCTCCACACTGAGTGACCGACCGAAGCGGTGTGGGTCGTGAGGGAATCGCACCCGCGGTTGCTTGGCAGGCCTGGAGTTGTACTGCCGTTCAGCCATGCCAAACAGCTAAGGTGCGCGGGGCTTTCAGCGTCTCACCAAAAAGTTTGACGGTCAACACGATCACGCCCCGTATCGGTGGGTAACCCGGGGGCGCACGGCCGGAAAGCAGCGGTGCGACGACTCCTGCGGGCCCCTCGGGGCGTGGCGATCATCCTTATCTGCGGAGCCTGCCACTGCAAGGGGGTTATTGGCAACCACCTGCTTCTTTCTGCTCGGGGCAGTTGCCGGTGGCAGATCCCTCCGCTTGTGCCAGGCCCGCTTTACAGAATCGGCTCAGCGGATCGCGAAGCCGTCGTAACCCCCGCGAGGTGTGTCCCAGATCTCGGTGACACCGTCCACCCGCCCGGGCGTGTCGTTGCCCTGAAGCCAGTCCAGAAGTCCCTCACAGCCCGTCCGCGAGCCCTCCGCGACCACCTGGACGCGTCCGTCGTCCAAATTGAGAGCAAAACCACTCAGGTCGCCGATCTCGAGGGCCTTGGCCCGCGTGAACCAGCGAAAACCCACACCTTGGACGCGTCCACGCACCCAGGCGACCAGCCGTACATCCTCGCTCATGACTGCAACCTAACGGGCCAATGTCTCTCCGGGCACTTCCTCCCCGGGCGCCATGCGGTACCGTCCCCACCCAATGAATCCCATATGAAACTCACACGATCGAGTGAGTTCTGTGAGGACGTTGAGACCGCACGGACGAGGAAGGCCAGAACATGGGACGCCACCGACGCTCCGCCGCCGGCCGCGCCGCCAGGGGCCGCGCCACGGGGGTCACACACACGGACGGCTCCTATACGGAGAGCCACGACCCCCTGGACTCGTACGCGAGTGACAGACCCACGATGGGCATCGCGCCCTATCTGAACCCGGAGGCGTACGCCGAGGCCTACGCGAAGAGTGACGCCTACCTCTTCGCCTCGGACGACGACTACGACCGGATCACCGGCCCCACGACCTTCCCGAGCGACGCCGCGTCCATGAACGACTCCGACGCGGGCCCGGCCACCGCGGTCTTCCACAGCGGCGGCTTCACACCGGACGCCGGCTCACGGCGACCCGGGGGCTCGCACCGTCGCCGTAAGAAGAAGGCCGCGGCTCCGGTGAAGACCGGGCTGCTCGGCGTCTCCGCCGCGGTCGCCCTGGGCACCGTCGCGGTCGCCACGGGCGTCGTGCCCGGCATCGACAACTACCAGCTCGGCGGGGGCAGCAGCGCGGACCGGGTGCAGGCCGCGGACACCCCCACCAACTCCCCCAGCGAGCAGGGCGGCACCTCCGGCAGCGCCGAGAGCCACGAGGACGGCGGCTCGACGAGCCGCGACGTCCAGCGGCCCAGCTCTCCGGCCCCGTCGATGTCGTCGGCAGCGCCGACGAAGACCCCGTCGAAGAAGCCGTCGGCGACACCCAGCGAGAAGCCGAAGGAAACGCCTTCCCGTGCGGCCACGAAGGCGCCGGAGAAGAAGCCGGAGAAGGAGAAGACCACCGACCCGGTGGCGGTGTCCGCGCAGTCCGCCGCCGCGGCCGAGGTGCTGAGCCTGGTCAACGAGGAGCGCGCGAAGGTGGGCTGCAGCGCGGTCTCCGCCAACAGCGCGCTGGCCGATCTGGCCCAGGACTTCAGCGAGGCCATGGCCGAGCGGGGCTTCTTCGACCACACCGACCCCGACGGGGCCTCCCCCTGGGACCGGGCCGCGCAGGCCGGCATAGTCGACCTCGGCGGCGAGAACATAGCCCGCGGCCAGGCTGACGCGGCGGCCGTGATGGAGGCCTGGATGAACAGCCCGGGCCACAAGGCCAACATCCTGAACTGCGACTTCAAGACGCTGGGGGTCGGCGTGCACTTCGGCTCCGGCGGGCCTTGGTGGACGCAGGACTTCGGGTACTAGCACCACGTACGGCTAGGGGCTCCCAACCGGTGACCGGGTGGGAGCCCCTCGTCGTACTCCTGCTCTTACGCGGCGACCGCGGCCCG
The DNA here is from genome assembly GCF_900103585.1 of Streptomyces sp. cf386. Lineage (GTDB taxonomy): Bacteria > Actinomycetota > Actinomycetes > Streptomycetales > Streptomycetaceae > Streptomyces. The sequence goes on along the minus strand of NZ_FNHV01000017.1, from coordinate 94,114 downwards.
CCCGTGCGCGAACACCTTCGCCGTCTCGGCCACCCGGCGCCCCAGGTGCTCGGCCGTCGCGACGTCGGCCTTGTGGACGGCCTCCGGCCCCTGGTCGGCGTTGGTCTGGGCGGCGGCGCCGGTGAAGACGCCGAGGCGGTTGAGGTCATTCTCGGAACCCGCGCTGTTGTTCCAGCCGGGGAGCAGGCCGAGGTTGATCCAGTGCATGCCGAGCTGGGCGGCCAGGATCTGGAAGAACTGCAGGGTGTGCAGCTTGTCGCCGCTCTTGGAGGCGGAGTTGGTGAAGCCCGCGGCCAGCTTGTCCGTCCAGGCCTGCTCGGCCCAGCGCTTCGAGGTGGCCTCCGCGAAGACGTGGAAGGCGCCGGACGCGGTGCCCATGTAGGTCGGCGAGCCGAACACGATGGCGTCCGAGCCGTCGAGGGTGGCCCACTGCTCCTCGGTGATCTCGTCCACCTTGATCAGGTGCACCTCGGCACCGGCCTCGACGGCACCGGTGCGTACGGCCTCGGCGATGACAGCGGTGTGGCCGTAGCCGGAGTGGTAGGCGATGGAGACAACAGGGGTGGTCACGTACGTACTCCCGAAATAGGCAGCTCACTGGCGATGACGAAAGGAAAGCACTAACTTCTGGTTAGTGCAACCTCCCGGTTAGCGCTGCCTGCGAGTACGCTAGCGCCATGGACACCACGCAGGAGCGCATGGAGGCGCAGGACCTCCCGTACGACGTGTTCGCCAAGGCCTGTCCCTCGCGCGGCACGCTGGAGCACGTCACGGGCCGCTGGGGCGGGCTCACGCTCGGCGCCCTCTACGAGGGCTCGCTGCGCTTCAACGAACTGCGTCGCCGTGTCGACGGCGTCAGCGAGAAGATGCTGTCCCAGACGCTGCACGCCCTGGAGCGGGACGGCCTGGTGCACCGCGAGGCCCAGCCGACCAACCCGCCGCGGGTCGACTACGAGCTGACGGCACTCGGGCGCGGGGTCGCCGAGCGGCTGCTGAGCCTCATCCACTTCGTGGAGGGGCAGATGGACGACGTGCTCGACGCACGCCGGCACTACGACGAGACGCGCGGCACCCTCTGACACTTCGGGCAGAAGTAGCTGGACCGGTTCATCCAGGGCCGTCGGCGCATCGGCGTGCCGCACCGCTTGCACGGCAGTCCCTCACGGCCGTACGCGTCCAGCGACCGGTCGAAGTAGCCCGACTCGCCGTTGACGTTGACGTAGAGGCTGTCGAAGCTGGTGCCGCCCACCGCGAGGGCGGCGTTCATGACGTCCCTTACGTGGCCCAGGAGTTCGAGGCTGCGGGGACGTGTGAAGGTCGCGGTCGGGCGGTCGTAGTGGAGGCGGGCGCGCCAAAGGGCCTCGTCCGCATAGATGTTGCCGACGCCGCTGATCAACGACTGGTCGAGCAGGGCCCGTTTGATGGTCGTGCGCTTGCGGCGCAGGGCCTGGTGGAAGGCCTCGTCGTCGAAGAGCGGGTCGAGCGGGTCGCGGGCGATGTGCGCGATGACGTCGGGCAATCCGTCGGGAGTGTTGTCGTGCAACGACAGGCCGCCGAAGGTGCGTTGGTCGACGAAGCGCAGCTCGGTGTCAACGGCGTCCGCGAACCGCACCCGGATCCTGAGGTGCTTCTCGTCGGGCGCGGTGTGCGGCTGCACCAGCAGCTGGCCGCTCATGCCGAGGTGCGCCAGGATCGACTGGTCCGTGTCCTCCAGGGGCAGCCACAGGTACTTGCCGCGGCGGCTCGGTGTGCCGACGCGGTGGCCCTTGAGGCGGTGCGCGAAGTCGTCCGCCCCGGCGAGATGCCTGCGCACGGCACGCGGGTGCAGCACCTCGGCGTCGGCGACGGTGCGGTGGGCGACCCACCGCTCCAAGCCGCGCCTGACGACCTCGACCTCGGGCAACTCGGGCATGGGATCCCCCGTACACACCTGTCGGGTATGGACCGAGCGCCCGCCCCGTGGCCATGGCCTGGCTGGGGCGGGCGCTCGGATCGCGCTGTTCGGTCAGGCGGAGGCCGACGGCGCGTCGGCATCGGGCTCGGGCTCGGCGGCATCCGCTGCCGCCTTCGCCTTCTTGGCGCGCTCGTCCGCCGCGGCCCGGATGGACCGCCACGCGGATTCCGCGGCCTGCTGCTCCGCCTCCTTCTTGCTGCGGCCGGTGCCGGTGCCGTACGAGACGCCTCCGACGCGGGCGGCAGCAGTGAAGGTCTTCTCGTGGTCGGGGCCTGTCTCCGTGACCAGGTACTCGGGCACACCGAGCCCCTCGGTCGCAGTGAGCTCCTGGAGACTGGTCTTCCAGTCCAAGCCGGCTCCGAGGTTCGAGGACTTCTCGATCAAGGGGTCGAACAGGCGGTGCACCAGCTCCGCCGCCGAGTCCAGTCCCTGGTCGAGATAGACCGCGCCGATCACCGCTTCCAGGGTGTCGGCGAGGATGGACGCCTTGTCCCGGCCGCCCGTGCCTTCTTCACCACGGCCGAGCCGGATGAAGGAACCCAGGTCGAGCCCACGGCCCACCTCCGCCAGCGCACGCGAGTTGACCACCGCGGCCCGAAGCTTGGCCAGCTGGCCTTCGGGCAGATCGGGGTGGGTGCGGTACAGCGTGTCCGTGACCACGAGGCCGAGGACGGAGTCCCCGAGGAACTCCAGACGCTCGTTGGTCGGCAGACCGCCGTTCTCGTACGCGTAGGAACGGTGGGTCAGCGCACGCACCAGAAGGGCGGACTCGAGCTTGTACCCGAGCCGCCCTTCCAACAGCGTGTGGGACGAGGCTGTGTTGTCCGCAGCGTTCTTCTTAGGCGTGGACACAGTGCCTCTCACCAGCCGCTCAGACCTCGAGGACCTGGCGCTTGTTGTAGGTGCCGCACGAGGGGCACGCGATGTGCTGCTGCTTGGGCTCGTGGCAGCGCTCGCACGCAACCAGGGTGGGGACCGCAGCCTTCCACTGCGACCGGCGGTGGCGCGTGTTGCTGCGCGACATCTTCCGCTTCGGAACAGCCACGGCTACTTCTCCTGCTTCTCGTCGACGCCCGGTTCGGCGCCGCTCATCTCGTCCTTCTCGCCGTCTCCGAGTGAACCGGCGAGTCCCTGCAGTGCCGCCCAACGGATGTCGACGGCGTCATGATGGTGGTCCGGGTCGTCCGCGAGACGCACGCCGCACTCGGCGCACAGTCCCTGGCAGTCTTCCTGGCACACCGGCTGCATCGGCAGTGCGAGCACCACCGCATCACGCAGCACGGGTTCGAGGTCGAACATGCCGTCCTCGAGAAAGAGCCTGTCCTCGTCGTCCTCGGCGTCGTCGCCGGGTTCCGCGTGGTGAACGCGGCCCCGGTCGTCGGCGTCAGGGTACGAGAACATCTCCTGGAATTCCGCTTCGACGTCGAGCTGAAGCGGCTCCAGACACCTTACGCACTCCCCCTCGGCCTGTGCACGGGCGGTGCCTGTGACAAGCACCCCTTCCATGACCGACTCGAGCCGGAGTTCGAGCTCCACCGGGGCGCCTTCCGGCACTCCGACGACTCCCTGGATACCGAAGTCCTTGGGGGCGTCGATCTCGCGAGTCAGGCGCTGCAGCGCACCGGGCCGCCGACCCAGCTCGTGTGTGTCGAACACGAGAGGGTTGCGGTGGTCGAGGCGGGCTGTCACGCCATTCCTGCTTTCGATCTGCTGAGCTCAGAGGGTCACTGCCCTGCGGTGTTCCCGGGCAGCTTTGATCGCGGACGTACGCGCGACCGAAGAGCCAGGATACTGGACCTTTCGCTCACGGCCCAATCCGGTGGTGGCCTACTGGCCGCGCCCCTGCTCGTAGGCCCGCAACTGCTCCGCGCTGATCATGCTCGTGTCGAAGAGGCTGGTCTCGTCGAGGGCGTAGCCCTGGTCGCCCTGCGCGGTCTGCTGCGGGACCTGGTTCGGGTCGTAGGCGGCCTGCTGGGGGGCGTAGCCCTGGAAGGGGGCACCTCCCGCCGGAGCGTAGCCGGAGGTGGGGGAGTAGGGATCGGCTTGCTGGTAGCCGTACGCGTCCTGCTGGCCGCCGTAGCCCTGCTGGTAGCCGCCGTACGGATCCGCGCCCTGCTGCTGGTAGCCGTACGCCGGCTGCGCGACCTGCGGGTCGTACTGCGGCTGCGCCGGTACGGCCGGCTGCTCGGCCGGGGCCGCCGGAGCCGCTGGGGTGTCCCGCTCCGCGAGGGCGGCCAGGTCGGCGAGGTAGTCGGCGTCGCTGGAGTGCTGGACGGTGGTGGCGTCGTCGGCGAGGGAGCCCAGGTCGTCGGTGGCGATACGGCCGTGCAGCTTCTGTCGGCCGCGGCCGACCGCCTCCAGGGTCTTCGCCAGCACCGCCTCGAAGGCGCCGAGCTTGGCGTCGACGTACTCGTCGGCCGTGCGGCGCAGGGTCTCCGGGTCGTGGCTGCGCTCGGGGGCGTCCTCGTCCTCGTAGCCCTGCTCGTCGGTGCCGGGGCCGGTGCCGAGGAGCTTCTCCCGGCCGCGGCCGACGGAACCGAGGGTCTTGGTGAGGACGACCTCGAAGTTGGCGAGCTTGGAGTCGACGTAGTCGTCGGCCTCCGCGCGGACGTCCTCGGCCTCCTTGCGGGCCTCGGCGAGGAGACGCTCCCCCTCGGCCTGGGAGCGGCGGGCGACCTCGGTGTCGGAGATCAGCGAGCCGCGCTCGGCGTGTGCGCCCTGAATGATCCGCTCCGCCTCCTGGCGGGCCTGCTCGACCATCTGCTCTCGGCCGCCGATCAGCTCCTGGGCCTGGGCGAGGGAGCCGGGCAGGGCCTCACGGACCTGTTCGAGCATCGCGAGCAGTTCGGCGCGGTTGACCACGCACGAGGCCGACATGGGCATCGACCGGGCGCCGGAGACCGAGGCGACGATCTCGTCGAGCTTCTTCTGCACGTCCACCTGTGCTCGCCACTCTCTACAGCTGTGTTGGAGACGGACGGGACGACTGTAGCCCCATCAGTCCTTGCGCAGACGCTTGTTCAGGGCCTCGAGCACGACCGGCGGCACGAGGTGGGAGACGTCGCCGCCCCAGGTCGCCACTTCCTTGACCAGAGAGGAGGACAGGAAGCTGTAGGTGGGGTTGGTCGGCACGAAGAGCGTCTCCACTCCCGACAGGCCGTTGTTCATCTGGGCCATCTGCAGCTCGTAGTCGAAGTCGCTGACCGCGCGCAGGCCCTTGACGATGGCCGGGATGTCGCGCTGCTTGCAGAAGTCGACGAGGAGGCCGTGGAAGGCCTCGACCCGGACGTTCCCGTACTCGGCGGTGACCTCGCGGATCAGGTCGATCCGCTCGTCGACCTCGAACAGGCCCTTCTTGGCCTTGTTGATCATGACTGCGACGTAGACCTCGTCGTACAGCCTGGAGGCACGAGAAATGATGTCGAGGTGTCCGTTGGTGATCGGGTCGAACGACCCGGGACAGACGGCGCGGCGCACTTGTGATCCCTCGCTCTCCGGTCCGGTCATCGTGCGTCTTCGCACGTAGAGGCGGCGCGACCGTACCAAAACGTTCCCTCGCCGTAGCGACGGGCCCGGATCCCTTCGAAACCGTCCGGCCACCCGAACTCGCCACCTCTGGTGCTGCGCTCCACGGTGACGAGCGCCTCCGGCGCGAGCCAGCCCCCTGAACGGAGTGTGAGCAGAATCTCGCGAAGATCGTCGTCCGTGACGGCGTAAGGGGGGTCGAGGAAGACGATGTCGTACGGCTCTGTCGGTGCCGGGGTCTGGATGATCTGTTCGGCTTTGCCCGCCCTCACTTCCGCGCCGGGCAGGCCGAGAGACTTGACGTTCTCGCGGACGATGCGGGCGGCTCTGGCGTCGGCCTCGACGAGGAGGGTGTGGCCTGCGCCGCGGGAGAGGGCCTCCAGGCCTACGGCGCCCGAGCCGGCGTAGAGGTCGAGGACGCGTTCGCCTTCGAGGGGGCCGCCGAGAAGGGACTGCCAGGTGGAGAAGAGACCTTCGCGTGCGCGGTCGGAGGTGGGGCGGGTGCCGGTCCCTGGCGGGACGGCCAGGCGGCGTCCGCCGGCTGCGCCAGCGATCACGCGGGTCATCTGCGGTCCTTGTTTGTGGGCGTCTTTAGGTATCAGTGTGGCTGGTCGCGCAGTTCCCCGCGCCCCTGGGTTGGCATCCCTCACCCCTTTTCCAGGTACTGCTCCCTTTCGTCGTCCAAAAGGGCGTCCAGAGCCGTTCGTAGGCCTGGCAGGCGCTCCAATTCCGGATCGGCCGCCACTAGTGCCACCGCCTCCTCCCTCGCCTCCGCGATGATCTCCTCGTCCTCGATGACCGCCAGCATCCGCAGGCTGGTGCGGGCGCCGGACTGGGCCTGGCCGAGGACGTCGCCCTCGCGGCGTTGTTCGAGGTCGATGCGGGAGAGTTCGAAGCCGTCGAGGGTGGCGGCGACGGCGTTGAGGCGCTGGCGGGCCGCGCTGGCCTCCGGCATCTCGGTGACGAGGAGGCAGAGGCCCGCCGCCGAGCCTCGGCCGACGCGGCCGCGCAACTGGTGGAGCTGGGAGACACCGAAGCGGTCGGCGTCCATGATCACCATGGCGGTGGCGTTCGGGACGTTCACGCCGACCTCGATGACCGTCGTGGCGACCAGCACGTCCGTCTCGCCGGCGGCGAAGCGGCGCATGACGGCGTCCTTGTCATCGGGGTGCATACGGCCGTGCAGGACCTCGACCTTGAGGCCCTGGAGCGGCCCCTTGGCCAGCTGGTCCGCCACGTCGAGGACGGCGAGCGGCGGACGCTTCTCGGCCTCGTCCTCGGGGGACTTCTTCTTGCCCGCCTTCTTCGGGTCGTCTTCCTCGTCCCCGATGCGCGGGCAGACGACGTACGCCTGATGGCCGTTGCCGACCTCCTCGCGCACCCGCTCCCAGGCGCGGGCCAGGAAGTGGGGCTTGTCGGCCGCCGGGACCACATGGCTGGCGATCGGGGAGCGCCCGGCCGGGAGCTGGTCCAGGACCGACGTCTCCAGGTCACCGAAGACGGTCATGGCGACCGTGCGCGGGATGGGCGTGGCCGTCATGACGAGCAGATGGGGTGGCTGCTTGCCCTTGCCGCGCAGGGCGTCGCGCTGTTCGACGCCGAAGCGGTGCTGTTCGTCGACCACGACCAGGCCGAGGTCGTGGAACTGCACCTTGTCCTCGATCAACGCGTGCGTGCCGATCACGATCCCGGCCTCGCCGGTGACGAGATCGAGCAGCGCCTGGCGGCGTCCGGCGGCCCCCATGGAGCCGGTGAGCAGCACGACCTTGGTGGCCTTGTCGGCCCCACCCAGCATCCCGCCCTCGGCCAGCTCGCCCATCATCTCGACGATGGAGCGGTGGTGCTGCTGGGCCAGCACTTCGGTGGGCGCGAGCATCGCGGCCTGCCCGCCGGCGTCGACTACGGCGAGCATGGCGCGCAGCGCCACCATCGTCTTTCCGCTGCCCACCTCCCCCTGGAGCAGCCGATGCATCGGATGCTCGGTCGCCAGGTCGTCGAAGATCTCCTTCGAGACCTTCTGCTGGCCCTCGGTGAGGGTGAAGGGCAGGCGGTCGTCGAAGGCCGTGAGGAGGCCGTCGGGGCTGGGTTTGCGGGCGACCGCCGGGAGTTGGGCGTCGGCGTGGCGGCGGCGGGCGAGGGCCACCTGGAGGACGAAGGCCTCGTCCCACTTGAGTCGGGAGCGGGCGTCCTCGATGTCCGCCTTGGTGTGCGGGCGGTGGATCTTGAGGAGGGCCTCGGGGAGGGGGACCAGGCCGCGGCCCTCGCGGAGTGAATCCGGGAGGGGGTCGATCGCTTCCTGGGCGCTGGGCAGGACCGTCTGGATCGCCTTGCCGATCTTCCAGGACTCCAGTTTGGCCGTGGCGGGGTAGAGGGGGATCAGGGCGCCTGCCCAGGTCTCCACCGTTTCCGCAGCCTGGTCGTCGGCACCCCGCAGCAACTCGTACGCCGGATGGGCCAGTTGCAGGCGGCGGTTGAAGACGGAGACCTTGCCCGCGAACATCGCGCGTGTGCCCGGCAGCAGCTCCTTGTGGGGCTTGTGAACGCCGTGGCCGAAGAAGACCAGTTGGAGGCGGCCACTGCCGTCGGTGATCGTGACTTCGAGGCGCTGGCCCTTGCCGCGGGGTGCCTTGGCGGAGGCGAAGGTGTGCAGGCGGGCGTCGGCGACCATGGCGACCACCGTGACGTGCTCGTCCATCGGGAGGTCGGCGAGGTGGGTGAGCTGGCCGCGCTCCTCGTATCTGCGCGGGTAGTGGTGCAGGAGGTCGCCGACTGTGTGCAGGCCGAGGTGCTCGGCCATCACCTTCGCGGTGGGAGGGCCGAGCACTTTCTTCAGTGGTTCTTCCAGTGCGGGCACGAGATCCATTCCACACCACGGCACTGACAATGCCGTAGAGGTCGCGGCGGTCGTCAACGTAAACGTCCCGGAAACCCCTGGTCAGACGGTTCGTTCCGGCTCTAGGATGGCGCGCTCCGGCCATCCCTTCGCGGTCACCGCCTCACCGGGACCGCCCGACCCCGCGCCGTCGCCAAGTCCCCCCCAACGGCGCTGCGACGATGGACTCCCAGACCTCACAGTCATCCCAGGCACCTCAGCCGTCCCAGCCACCTCATACGTTCCAGGTCGACCTGCGCGGTCTGGTGGACCTGCTCTCCCATCACCTCTACTCCAGTCCGAAGGTCTATCTGCGCGAGCTGTTGCAGAACGCCGTCGACGCCATCACCGCCAGACGCGCCGAGGAGCCGGGCGCGCCGGCCAAGGTGCGGCTGTACGCCGACGGAGGCGCCCTGCGGGTCGAGGACTCCGGGGTCGGGCTCACCGAGGCGGACGTGCACAACCTGCTGGCGACGATCGGACGCAGCTCCAAGCGTGCCGAGGGGCTTCAGGAGGCCCGGTCCGACTTCCTGGGGCAGTTCGGCATCGGTCTGCTGGCCTGTTTCGTTGTCGCCGAGCGGATCCGGGTGGTCAGCCGCAGTGCCCGTACGCCGGATGCGCCGCCCGTGGAGTGGACGGCGACGGACGACGGTTCGTACACCGTGCGGACGCTGCCGGACGACGCCCGCACCGAACCGGGCACCACCGTGCACCTGGTGGCGCGGGCCGGGGCCGCCGAGTGGCTGGCCGAGGACCGGGTCCTGGCGCTGGCACGGGACTTCGGCTCGCTGCTGCCGTACGACGTCCGGGTCGGCGACGAGGCGGTCACCGACCTGCCCGCGCCCTGGGACCGGCCGTACCCCTCCCCCGCCAACCGCAGGGTGGCGCTGGCCCGGCACTGTCACGACCTGTTCGGCTTCACCCCGCTGGACTCGATCGAACTGAACGTGCCGCTCGCGGGGATCCGGGGCGTGGCGTACGTCCTTCCCTCGGCGGTCAGCCCGGCCCAGCGGGCGGGTCATCGCGTCCACCTCAAGGGCATGCTGCTGACCGAGCGGGCCGAACAGCTGCTGCCGGACTGGGCGTTCTTCGTGCGGTGCGTGCTCGACACGGACAGCCTGCGGCCCACGGCCTCGCGCGAGTCGCTGTACGAGGACGAGACGCTGGCGGCCGTACGGGAGGCGCTCGGCGAAAGGATTCGGTCCTGGCTGACGGGGCTGGCCGGCGGTGATCCGGAGCGACTGGCGGCCTTCCTGTCCGTGCACCACCTGGGCGTGAAGTCCCTCGCGCGGCACGACAAGGAGATGCTGCGCACGATGCTGCCGTGGCTGCCCTTCGAGACGACCGACGGCCGGCTGTCCCTGGAGGAGTTCGCGCAGCGGCACCCGGTGGTGCACTTCACGCGGAGCGTCGAGGAGTACCGCCAGGTCGCGCCGATCGCGTCCGCGCAGGGCGTCGGGGTGATCAACGGCGGCTACACCTACGACAGCGAGCTCGTCGAGGCGCTGCCGTCGGTGCGGCCGGGAACGGTCGTCGCCGAGCTGGACGCGGACACGGTGACGGCCCATCTGGACGCCGTCGACCCGGCCGAGGAACTGGCCCTGTCGGGCTTCCTGGCGGCCGCGCGGGCGAAGCTCGACCCCCTGGGCTGTGACGTCGTCCTGCGCGCCTTCCATCCGCTGTCCGTGCCCGCGCTGCATCTCGACGACCGGGCGGCCCGGCACGAGCAGGCGCGCGCGGAGGCCGCGGAGCAGGCCGACGACCTGTGGGCGGGCATCCTCGGCTCGTTGCGCGGCAGCACGCCACGCGCGCGTCTTGTGCTCAACCACCTCAACCCACTGGTCCGGCGGATCAGTTCGCTGGGCGATCCGGAGCTGATCGGCACCGCCACCGAGTCCCTGTACGGGCAGGCGCTGCTGATGGCGCAGCGCCCGCTCAGGCCGGCGGACTCGGCGCTGCTGAACCGGGCCTTCATCGGCCTGCTGGAGTGGGCCACGAACGGCGAGGAGGGGCGCTCATGAGCGGAATCGACGGGATCGCGGACTTCGACTCGCTGCGCCACGCGATGGCGGAGAACTCCGAGGAGCCGGAGGGTCCCGCCCGCAACGCGCGCGCGGAGCAGCTGCTCGCCGAGGCCGAGAAGCTGGCCATCCCGCTCGCCGTGATCGAGGCGCTCGGACACCAGCTGAAGGTCTACAACTACAGCTCCGAGAAGGGCAAGATGTTCGTCCCCTTCGCGCGTCTGCTGCGCATGTGGGACGAGCGGCCCGAGGACTTCGACGCGTACGAGACGCACTCGCTGCACTGGGTCTTCAAGTGGATGTCGTCCGGCATGCTCGACCAGCCGCACATCCCGCTCGCCTCGATCGAGAAGTGGCTCGGCGAGATGGAGCACCGCTACCGGCTCGCCGGGCACTCCGAACGGGCCGTGCGCAGCGCCGAGTTCAGCGTGGCCGCGCATGTCGGTGACGTCCCGCGCGCGGAGCGTGCCTACACGGCCTGGCTGGCGGCCGACCGGGACGCCATGGCCGACTGCCACGCGTGCGAGCTGCACGGGCAGGGGTGGTGGCAGGTCGCTCGGGACCGGGACGCCGAGGCACTGCGGCTGTGGCGGCCGGTCCTGGAGGGCGAGTTCATGTGCGCCCACGAGCCGCACACGGTCCTCGCGTCCTCCCTGGCGCCGCTGCTGCGCCTGGGCCGCGTGGACGAGGCCCGCGCCAACCATCTGCGCGGCTTCCGGCTCGTACGGGCCATGGAGAGCATGCGCGGGGCGTACGCGGACCACGTGGAGTTCTGTGCGCTGACCGGCAACGAGGCGCGTGGCCTGGAACTGCTCGCGCAGCGGCCGGCGTACTTCACGGACGACGGCCATCCGCGCAGCAAGCTGGAGTTCATGGCGGTGGTGGCCCTGCTCATGAACCGCCTGACCGCGCTCGGGCTGGGAGACCAGCAGGTGCCCGGTCCGGCGGGCCGTACCTGGACCGCCCGCGAACTCGCCGCCCACGCGCGTGAGGAGGCCCTCGCGCTGGCCGCGCGCTTCGACGAACGCAACGGCACGGCGCACGTCAGCGAGCGGGCACGCGCGCGTATGGAGCAGCGGCCCCTGGTGGAGCGGCTGCCGTTGGGGGTGCGGACGACGGCCCGGCCCACGGCGGTGTCCGTACCGGTGACGGCCGTCGCCGATGTGCCGCAGGACGCGGAGTCCGACCTGCCCGCACTGATCGCCGAGGCACGACGGCTGTCGGACACCCTGCAGCCGAACGCGATCGAGGCCTGGGCGGCCGTCTCGCGGGCCGCGGAGGGCGTCGAGCTGGACGCCCTCGACCGCGCGGAGATCGCCGACCACCGGGCGATGGACCTGGGCCCCGAGGGCATCGGCCTCTTCGCCGAGGCCGCCGAGCTGTACGCGCAGGCGGGCGACCCCGGGGAGGCCCTGGCGGCACGCGCGCGTGGAGCGTACGTACGCGCTCTCACGGGCGAGGTGGCCGAGGCCCTCACGGTGATCGCCGGCCTGTACGACCGCGTCCTCACGCTGTACGCCGAGGACGGCACGGGCGTACGTCAGACCGCGGCCGTGCTGATGGCCCGGGCGCGGATTCTGATGCGGCGGGTGCACGAGGCGGCCGAGGACGGTGCGGGGGAAGCCGTGGTCGCCGACGCCGAGACCGCCGCCCGTGAAGTGCTCGCGCTCGTCGACGGGCAGGGCGGGGACGTACGGCTCGCCTCGCGGGCCGCCGAGGCGCAGGCGATGCTCGCGGAGCTGGCGGCGCTCACCGGGGACGTGGAGGGAGCCGCCGAGCTGTTCGCGCGGGCCTCGGCGGCGTTCGTCGGGGCGGGGCTGCCGTGGTTCGCGGTGGAGTACGAGGCGCGGCTGGCGGGTCTCGCGCACCATCTCGGCGACACGGCTGAGGCCGAGCGGGCGCTGCGGGCGGCCCTGGAACACGGCGGACAGCATCTGGAGGCCCCGGGGCGGGCCCAGCTGCACCTCCAGCTGGCCGAGGTGCTCGGCGGCCGGGGGTTGTCCGAGGAGGCCGCCGAACACGCCCTGGAGGCGGCGCACTGGGCCGACGAGGCGGGCGAGAGCCGCACCCTGGGCGCCTGGGCACGACAGCAGCTCGGCGGGTTCCTGCTGCGGCAGGAGCGGTTCGCCGAGGCCGCCGAGGTGCTGGAGTCGGCGCTGCCCGACCTGACCGCCGAGACGCACGGCGACGGCGCGGTCGTCCAGACGCAGTGGTGGCTCGGCGACTGTCTGAGCGAGCTCGGGGAGCACCGCGAGGCGGCCGAACGCCGGTTGCAGGCCGCCGAGATCGCCCGGCACTGGCCCGAACAGCACGACCACGCCACGCTCGCCCACCTCGCCGCCGAGTCGCTCGGCCACGCGGGTCTGCTCGCCGAGGCGGACCAGGCCTACGCGCGCGCGGGCGCGCTGTGGCGCTCGCTCGGCAACGTGCACGGTCTCGTCCGCTCCCTGCGCGCACGCGCGTGGCTGGCGTTGCGCGTGGAGGGGGCGGAGGGCGGGAGCGACACGGCGGCCGAGTTGATGGCGAGCGCGGTCGCGGAGTGCGCGGCGGCACTGGACGGCGTGGACGACGAGGAGGCGCGGCAGCGGCTCACCGCCGAACTCGGCCACACCCACCGCCAGTTCGGCGACCTCCTCGCCCGGTCCGCCGCCGAGGACGCCGAGGACGAGTCGATCCGGGCCGCGCTGGAGGCGGCCCTGTCCCAAATGACGCAGGCGGTAGCGGTGTTCGCCGCCCTGGGCGACGACGCCCTGCACAGCCGCACGGGCGCCGAACTCGCCGCGGGGTGGCTGGAGGCCGACCTGAGCCGTCCGGCACAGGCGGCGGCACGCGCGCGTGCGGTGCTGACGACGTACGACGGCTGCGGCGAGGACGACGAGACGGCGCAGGAGCGGCGGGCGGAGGCCGAGCAGATGCTTCAGGTGGTGGAGGAGCGCGACACGGAGTAGGCCCGCTCAGGGTCCGGCTTCCCGGTGTTCAGCTTCTCGGTGTTCAGCTCCCCGGCGCAGGGCCCCTGGCGCTCACCCGTGTGCTCACTCCGCCCCCGGTCACGCCACTCCGCTCACTCCACGCCGATGAGCAGCAACGCCCCTTGCCGCCCGCCCCGGTACACCACCGTGTCGACGGCGAGATACGACTCACGCACGCGTGCCTCCAGGTGCTCGGCGATCGCCTCGGGCGCCTCGTCGCCGAGGACGAGGGTGACGAGTTCGCCGCCCGCGGCGAGCATGCGGTCGAGGACGGTCGCCGCGGTGTCCGTGACGTCCGAGCCGATCACGGCCACGTCGCCGTCGATGAGGCCGAGGACGTCGCCGGCCTGGCAGATGCCGGCCATGGTCCAGGACTGGCGCTCGGCGACGGCGACCTCGGCGTAGCGGGTGGCGCCGGCCGCCGAGGTCATCGACACGACGTCCTCGTCGAAGCGGCGCTCCTGCTCGTGCACGGCCAGCGCCGCGATGCCCTGGACCGCCGAGCGGGTCGGGATCAGCGCGACGCGGATGCCCTCGGTGCGGGCCTGCTCTGCCGCCGCCGCGGCGGTGTGGCGCAGCTCGGCGTCGTTGGGCAGCAGCACGACCTCGCGCGCGTGGGCACGCCGTACGGCCTCCACCAGTTCCCCGCTCGCGGGCGGCTCCCCGGGGCGCGCGAGGACGGTGGTCGCGCCCGCCTCTCGGTACAGCCCGTCCAGTCCCTCACCGGGCACGACGGCGACCACGGCACGCTGGGCCCGCTCCCGGGGCGGCCGTCCGCCCCCGGTGGTGTGCACGTCGCCGACGCCGAAGTGGGTGATCCGGATCCGGTACGGCCGCCCGGCCTCGACGCCGGCTTCCACGGCCGCCCCGGCGTCGTCGACGTGCACGTGGACGTTCCACAGCCCGTCACCGCCGACCACGACGAGCGAGTCCCCGAGGGCGTCCAGCCGCTCCCGGAGCCGCGCCACGGCCGCGTCGTCGGCCTCCAGGAGGTAGATCACCTCGAAGGCGGGCCCGCTCTGTCCATGGTCACCCTGTCCACCGTCGCCCGACTCATGGCCCACGGCCCCGCCGGCACAGCCACCGAGATCACCAGGGCCCGCTGAGCCGCCCGGCTCGTGCGCCACGGCCGCGGCCGCCACCGCCTCCACGGCGACCGCGCGCGGAGCCTCCCCCGTGAACGTCTCCACCAGCGCCGCGAGCACCGCCACCAGCCCCCGCCCGCCCGCGTCGACGACCCCGGCCCGCTCCAGCACCGCCAGCTGCCCCGGAGTCGCCGCGAGAGCCGCCCGCGCCCCCTCGTAGGCCGCCCACGCGACCGTCCCGCAGTCCCCCTCCGCCCCGGTGGCAGCGTCGGCCGCCGCCGAGGCGACCGAGAGCACCGTGCCCTCGACGGGGTGGGCGACCGCCAGCCGGGCGGCGTCGGCAGCGTGCCGCAACGCCAGCCGCAGTCCCTGTCCGTCGGTGTGAGCGGAGTCACCGTCGGCGGCGAGCACCTGCGCCATGCCCCGCAGCAGCTGGGCGAGGATCGTCCCGGAGTTCCCCCGGGCGCCTATGAGGGCCCCGTGCGCCATCGCGCGCACGGCATCGGCCAGCGAGGGGCCGCCCGTCCGTACGGCATCCAGCTCGTACCCGGCGAACACCGCCTCGACCGCGGCCACGGCCGACTCCACGGTCAGATAGAGGTTCGTCCCGGTGTCCCCGTCGGCCACCGGATAGACGTTGATCGCGTCGATCTCCTCACGCGCGCGACCGAGCGACTCCAACGCGAGGCCGCACCAGGTGCGCACCGCGAGAGCATCGAAGAATGTCTGCGGCACCTGCGCCACCTGCGCCTCCTTGAGCTGCCGAACGTGGCACGCAGCGTAGACCCAGGCCCGGTGTGCGCCGGAAGAGGGCCGGGAGCGGGGCCCTGAGCTGCCATGGTAGTTTCGTACTGCTGGCGCAGTCGTTGTATGCTGCTCCGGTTGCCCGATACGCATCGGGCCGTTCCCCTGGCAACGCCACTCAGATCTCTGATCCTAGATCTCGATCCCGGCAAGCCGGGATTATCCGTAAGTGCATCTGAAGTCTTTGGAGTGACCCGTGGCTGCCAACTGCGACGTCTGCGGCAAGGGGCCGGGCTTCGGCAACAACATCTCGCACTCGCACCGCCGTACGTCCCGTCGCTGGAACCCCAACATCCAGCGCGTTCGTACCGTGGTCGGCGGGACGCCGAAGCGCGTGAACGCTTGCACGTCTTGCATCAAGGCCGGCAAGGTCTCGCGCTGACGCTCAGCTGAGCGCGCGGCCACTGCCGGTTCGCTGCACTAAGCCGGTCCACCTCGCGTGGACCGGCTTCTTGCTGTTCCTGAGCGACTACGTCCCGGCTACGAGCCCTCGCGGAACCGCCACCCATGATCCACCGGCCCGATTCCCGCACCGAGCGCGAACCCGGCCCTGATCGCCCCGGTGACGTATTCCTTGGCCGCCGCCACCGCCTCCGGCACCGGAAGCCCCTTCGCGAGCCCTGAGGCGATCGCGGAGGCGAGCGTGCAGCCCGTCCCGTGCGTGTGCCGGTTGTCGTAGCGAGGCGCCCGCAGCCAGTGCTCCCGCGAGCCGTCCGTGAGCAGATCCACGGCGTCCCCGGGCAGATGACCGCCCTTGATCAGCACCCACCGCGGCCCGTACGCCAGAACGGCCGCTGCGGCCTCGCGCACCTGCTCCTCCGACTCGACCCGCACGCCCGTCAGTTGCGCCACCTCGTCGAGGTTCGGCGTCGCCACGGTCGCGACCGGCAGCAGCTTCGTACGTACCGAGTCGAGCGCGGAAGCGGCCAGCAGCGAGTCCCCGTGCTTGGAGACCCCCACCGGGTCCACCACGGCGGGCGCGTCCGTGCCCCCGATCAACTCTGCCACCGTCTCGACGAGTTCCGCCGACGCGAGCATCCCCGTCTTGATCGCCTGGACGCCGATGTCGTCGACGACACTGCGGTACTGCGCCCGCACGGCCTCCACCGGAAGCTCCCACGCACCCTGCACACCGAGGGAATTCTGCGCCGTGACCGCGGTGATCACGCTCATGCCGTGCACGCCGAGCGCGAGCATGGTCTTCAGGTCGGCCTGGATGCCCGCACCGCCGCCGGAGTCGGAGCCCGCCACCGTAAGGACGCGCGGGATCATGACTCGATGTCCCCGCCGAAGTGGTCCCAGCCGCCCTTCTTGGTCCACGGCGCCCCGTCGACCGTGACCTGGGGCAGCGCCGAGGGGTTGAGGACCTCGCCGATGACCTTCCAGCGGGCCGGGAGCTTCACGTCCGGCGGGAAGGTCGCCACGATCGCGTGATCCTCTCCCCCGGTCAGCACCCACTGCATGGGGTCGACGCCGACGGCCTGCCCGATGTCGTTCATCTGGGTCGGGATGTCGATCGCGCCCGAGCGGATGTCGATCCGGACCTTGCTGGCCTCGGCGATGTGCCCGAGGTCGGCGATCAGTCCGTCGCTCACGTCGCACATCGCGGTGGCGCCGAGCCCGGCGGCGGCCGGACCCGCGTGATACGGCGGCTCGGGACGCCGGTGCGCCTCCACGAAGGCGCGCGGTGAGCGGAAACCCCGGGCGAGCACGGCGTATCCGGCGGCGGACCAGCCCAGCCAGCCGGTCACGGCGACGAGGTCGCCGGGCTGTGCGCCGGCCCGCGTCACGGGCTCCTGGTTGCGCAGATCGCCGAGCGCGGTGATCGACACCATGATCGTGTCGCCCCGTACGACGTCCCCGCCGACCACCGAGGCACCCGCCACCTGGCACTCGTCGCGCAGGCCGTCCATCAGCTCGCTCGGCCAGGTGACCGGGAGTTCGGCCGGCACGACAAGGCCGAGCAGCAGCGCGGTCGGTACGGCGCCCATGGCGGCGATGTCCGCGAGGTTCTGCGCGGCGGCCTTGCGGCCGACGTCGTAGGCCGTGGACCAGTCGCGGCGGAAGTGCCGTCCCTCCAGCAGGATGTCGGTGCTCGCGACCACCCTGCGGTCGGGCGCGGCCACCACCGCGGCGTCGTCGCCGGGGCCGACCCGGACCGCCGGGGTGGTGGTGAGACGGGAGGTGAGCTCCCTGATGAGCCCGAACTCACCGAGCTCACCAACAGTGCCCTTCATTGCCCTTACGCCCCTTCTGTCCCTGTCCGCACCCGGTCGCGCGTCACTTCGGTCCTCGCTACGGTCGAGGTGTACGTCAACTTCTGTCGTGCCTGCACCCCGGCGCGCAAGCCCCGGTCCCCGCAGGTCTCCCCGCGGCAAGCGGCGACGCGATACCGTGGCGTTCCTTTTCCCCACATGATCCTCGTGGCCGCCCTGGAGGTTCCGTGGTACAGGCGTACATCCTGATCCAGACGGAGGTCGGCAAGGCGTCGACCGTCGCCGAGACGATCAGCAAGATCCCTGGAGTCATCCAGGCCGAGGACGTGACGGGACCCTACGACGTCATCGTGCGCGCCCAGGCCGACACAGTCGACGACCTGGGCCGCATGGTGGTCGCCAAAGTCCAGCAAGTGGACGGCATCACCCGCACCCTGACCTGCCCGGTCGTCCATCTGTAGCCCCGTCTACTGTTGGCCGGTGAACTCTTTCCGTCACCGGCGCATTTCTGCCCTCGGGCTGCCCGTGCTCGTCCTGCTGATCAGCGCCGCGGGCTGCTCATCAGCAGACGACAGTGCGTCGGCGGCGGTTCCCAGCCCCGGCACGACGGCCGAGAAGCTGTGTCAGAACCTCGACAAGGTACTGCCGGCCAAGGTGGACGGTGAGCGCCGTGAGGACCCCTCGCCCGCGTCCGCGCTGACCGCGGGGTGGGGGGACTCGGCGATCATACTGCGGTGCGGTGTCGCAAGGCCGCCGAAGATGGTCGACCCCAAGGTGGCCGAGGGCCGGGACCCGGACGCGGTCGCCGGTGGCGTAGAAGGCGTCAAGTGGCTGATGGAGAAGCAGGACGGCGGGGGGTACCGGTTCACGAGCGCGAGCCGTCGCGCGTATGTCGAGGTCAGCGTGGAGGAAGGCCGGGACAGTTCGGGAGCCCTGATCGACCTGGCCCCGGCCATCAAGAAGGCGATCCCCGAAGGAATCGCCGACTTGACGGTGAGCAACTGAGCGGTACGCGGCCGAGCGATACGGGTCCGACCGGTACGGGTCCGACCGGTACGGGTCCGTCCGGTACGGGTCCGTCCGGTACGGGTCCGTCCGGTACGGGTCCGTCCGGTACGCCCGTCACCTGAGCCCGGTGGACCGCCGCAACGCCGCCTGGATCAGCAGGTCCACCAGGTCCGGGTAGCTGATCCCGCTCGCCTGCCACATCTGCGGGTACATCGAGATCGGCGTGAAGCCGGGCATCGTGTTGATCTCGTTGATCACGAACTCCCCGTCCTCGGTGAGGAAGAAGTCCGCCCGCACCAGGCCCTCGCAGGAGGCCGCCTCGAAGGCGTCCACGGCCAGACGCTGCACGTCGGCCGTCTGCTCCGGCGTGAGCGGCGCCGGCACGATCCCCGGCGTGGAGTCGATGTACTTGGCCTCGAAGTCGTAGTACGCGTGGGCGTCCGGCGGCGGGATCTCGGCCGGCGCGGAGGCGCGCGGCCCGTCCTCGAACTCCAGCACCCCGCACTCGATCTCCCGGCCGCGCAGCGCCGCCTCGACGAGGATCTTCGGGTCGTGCCGCCGGGCCTCGGCGATCGCCTCGTCCAGTCCCGCCGGGTCCTCGACCTTGGTGATGCCGATCGACGAACCCGCGCGCGCGGGCTTCACGAAGAGCGGCCAGCCGTGGTCACCGGCGAGGTCGATGATCTTCTTGCGGGCGCCGGACTCGTCCTGCTCCCACTCACGCGGCCGGATCACCACGTACGGGCCCACCTTGAGCCCGAACGAGGTGAACACCCGCTTCATGTACTCCTTGTCCTGGCCGACGGCCGAGGCGAGCACACCCGAACCCACATACGGCACCCCGGAGAGCTCCAGCAGGCCCTGGAGGGTGCCGTCCTCGCCGTAGGGCCCGTGCAGCACCGGGAAGACTACGTCGATCTCGCCGAGGGCCTTGGGCACCGATCCGGGTTCGGCGTAGACGACTTCGCGGTTCGCCGGGTCGACGGGGAGCACGACGCCGCCCTCGCTCGACTCGGCCAGCTGCTCGACGTTGGGCGTACGGCGCTCGGTGATCGCCATGCGTTCCGGTTCGTCGGCGGTGAGCACCCAACGGCCACTCTGCGTGATACCGATCGGCAGGACGTCGTACTTCGTCCGGTCGATCGCGCGCAGTACGGCGCCGGCGGTGACCATGGAGATCCCGTGCTCGGAGCTGCGACCGCCGAACACGACGGCCACGCGCGGCTTGCGGGGCTGCTGGTCAGGGCTCTGGGGGAGGTTCTCGGTGCTCATATCGCGTTGAGCGTACCCGCCCGTAGGGGCCGAGTCAGCGTCCGGAGGGTGCGTTCGCTCAGCGTCGCTCGGGCTTCGCGCTGCGCGACATCAGCTCCTTGAGGGCGACCACCGGCGGCTTGCCCTCGTGCACGATCCCGACGACCGTCTCCGTGATCGGCATGTCGACGCCGTGCCTGCGGGCCAGATCCAGCACGGACTCACAGGACTTGACGCCCTCGGCGGTCTGCTTGGTGACCGCGATGGTCTCCTGGAGCGTCATGCCCTTGCCGAGGTTGGTGCCGAAGGTGTGGTTGCGGGACAGCGGCGAGGAGCAGGTCGCCACCAGGTCGCCCAGGCCCGCGAGTCCGGAGAAGGTCAGCGGGTCGGCGCCCAGCGCGACCCCGAGCCGGGTCGTCTCGGCGAGACCGCGCGTGATCAACGAGCCCTTGGCGTTGTCGCCGAGGCCCATGCCGTCCGCGATGCCGACGGCGAGGCCGATGACGTTCTTCACGGCTCCGCCGAGTTCGCAACCCACCACGTCCGTATTGGTGTACGGGCGGAAGTACGGCGTGTGGCAGGCGGCCTGGAGCCGCTGGGCGACGGCCTCGTCGGTGCAGGCGACCACCGCGGCGGCCGGCATCCGCGCGGCGATCTCGCGGGCGAGGTTGGGGCCGGTGACGACGGCGATGCGGTCGTGGCCGACCTTGGCGACGTCCTCGATGACCTCGCTCATCCGCATGGTGGTGCCGAGTTCGACGCCCTTCATCAGGGACACCAGGACCGTGCCCGGCGCCAGCATCGGGGTCCACTCGGCGAGGTTGGCGCGCAGGGTCTGGGAGGGAACGGACAGCACCGTGAAGTCGGCCCCCGCCATGGCCTCCGCGGGGTCCGTGGTCGCCCGTACGCCTTGCGGGAGCTCGACGCCGGGGAAGTAGTCGGGGTTCGTCCGGGTCGAGTTGATGGCCTCGGCGATCTCGGCGCGACGGGCCCACAGGGTGACCTCGCACCCCGCGTCGGCGAGGACGATGGCGAAGGCGGTGCCCCACGAACCGGCGCTCAGAACCGCCGCCTTGACGGGCTTGCTCACGTGCCCTGCCCTTCTTCCTGCTCGGCCTTCGGCCCTTGCGTCCGCTGGGTCTGCGCGGCAGTCCTGCGCCGCTGCTCGATGCGCTCCTGGCGCGGGTCGTACGGCGTCTCGGGCGCCTTCTCGCCGCGGATCTCCTCCAGGTGGCGGGTGATGGCGGCCATGATGACCTCCGTCGCCTCCTTCAGCAGCTCCGGGGACATCTCCTTGTCGTAGAAACGCGTGAGGTCCACGGGAGGGCCCGCGAGCACCCGGTGGGTCTTGCGCGGACGGAGGTTGAGCTTCTTGGCGTACGGCGGCAGCAGTTCGTTGGCGCCCCACTGCGCGACGGGAATCACCGGGCACTTGGTCTGCAGGGCGACCCGGGCGGCACCGGTCTTGCCGGTCATGGGCCACTGGTCGGGGTCGCGGGTGATGGTGCCCTCGGGGTAGAACGCGACGCACTCGCCGCGCTCCACGGCGTCGATCGCGGCCCGGAAGGCGCTCAGCGCGTCCGTCGTCTCCCGGTAGACGGGGATCTGCCCGGTGCCGCGCATCGCGGCGCCGATGAATCCCTTCTTGAAAAGACCGCTCTTCGCCAGGAATCGCGGAACCCGGCCGGTGTTGTACTGAAAGTGCGCGTAAGCGAAGGGATCGATGTGCGAATTGTGGTTCACCGCGGTGATAAATCCACCCTCGGCCGGAATGTGCTCCATTCCACGCCAGTCCCGCTTGATCAGAACCACCAACGGCGGTTTGCAGAGCACCGCGGCGAAGCGGTACCAGAAGCCGATTCTGCGGCGGGGCACGCGCGCACCTTCCTCTAGGGATCAAGGACATCGGGCCGGGGGGCCGCACAAGTGTCGCCCCAGGCCGCCGGTCTGTCGAGAACACGGTACGCCTCGCGACCGCGACCGCCAGATGGCCCTGGTGACGGCTGAGTGACAATGACCGCGACGAGAGAGGGACGGAACGCTGGTGCAGTGGACCTTGGTCGTACCCCTGAAGCCCTTGGCGCGGGCGAAGAGCAGGCTCGCGGACACCGCGGCGGACGGGCTGCGCCCGGGCCTGGCCCTCGCCTTCGCGCAGGACACCGTGGCCGCGGCGCTGGCCTGCCCGGCCGTGAAGGATGTGGCAGTCGTCACGGACGACGCCCTGGCCGGCCGCGAGCTGGGCGCACTTGGCGCGCACATCGTCCCCGACGAGCCGGGCGACGGCCTGAACGCGGCACTCGCACACGGCGCGGCGATCGTACGGTCGTCCCGCCCCGAAACCCCCGTAGCGGCCCTGAACGCCGATCTCCCCGCCCTACGCCCCCTGGAATTGGCCCGCGTCCTGGACTCGGCCGCAGAATTCCCCCGAGCTTTCCTCCCGGACGCGGCAGCAATCGGCACGACGCTGCTGTCCGCAGTCCCCGGATATGAATTGCTTCCCGCATTCGGCGAGGATTCCCGAGCCCGCCACCGCCTCTCGGGAGCGACAGAACTCCACCTCGACAACGTGGACTCCGTACGCCAGGACGTGGACACCGGCGAGGATCTACGCGCGGCCCTGACCTTGGGCGTGGGCCCACGCACGGCGGCGATGGCAGCAAGGCTGCTGATCACGGACCAATAGCCGTGCAGCCCCGAAGGGGCGCACGGCCAGGGGCGCGGGGAACTGCGCGACCAGCCCCAACGGCGCCGCACCCCATCCACAACCCGTCGTAGGCTGACCCCCATGCAGGCCACCGCGTACACCTA
Source organism: Streptomyces sp. cf386 (assembly GCF_900103585.1). Lineage (GTDB taxonomy): Bacteria > Actinomycetota > Actinomycetes > Streptomycetales > Streptomycetaceae > Streptomyces. The sequence goes on along the minus strand of NZ_FNHV01000017.1, from coordinate 71,601 downwards.
CGACGCCGAAACCCACTCCGGCAGCGTCCTACTGGACGACGGCACCCCCGTCCCCTTCGACGCCCCCGCGTTCAACGCCGGAGGCCTCCGGCTGCTTCGCCCCGGCCAGCGCGTACGCATCGAGACCGAGGGCAAGGGCGACTCCCTGCGCATCACCCTGATCACGCTGCAGACCTTCTGAGGCACCGAACCCCGAACACGCCGCGGGCCGGACTCCCCACGGAGTCCGGCCCGGCGCGTGAGTGCCCTTCGCGGTCCTACCTGCTGCGCGTGGTCCTCTTGGCAGTGGACTTGCGCGCCGTCGACTTCTTGGCCGGGGCCTTCTTGGCGGTCGCCTTCTTCGCCGGGGCCTTCTTGGCCGTCGCCTTCTTGGCGGTGGCCTTCTTCGCCGCGGTGGTCTTCTTGGCGGCGGCCGTCGTCTTCTTCGCCGTCGTCTTCTTCGCGGTGGTCTTCTTGGCGGCGGCCGTCGTCTTCTTCGCCGTCGTCTTCTTCGCGGTCGTCTTCTTCGCCGCGGCCGCCTTGGTGGTCTTCTTCGCGGCGGCCTTCTTGACCGTCGCCGCGGCACCACCGGTCAGGCTGCCCTTGGGCGCCTTCTTGACGGCGACCTCGCCGCCCCGCGGGAGCTTCTTCGAGCCGCTCACCAGGTCCTTGAAGCCCTGACCCGCACGGAAGCGCGGAACGGAGGTCTTCTTGACCCGAACCCGCTCTCCCGTCTGAGGGTTACGGGCGTAACGAGCCGGGCGGTCGACCTTCTCGAACGAACCGAAGCCGGTGACCGAGACCCGCTCACCCGCGACGACCGCGCGGACGATGGCGTCCAGGACATGGTCGACAGCCTCGGCGGCCTGCTGACGGCCGCCCATCTTGTCGGCAATCGCTTCTACGAGCTGCGCCTTGTTCACGTCTTCCCCTTCGGAGACATCGCCAGAACGAAAGTGTTCAAGCTTTTTCGCACGTTAGGCAGATATATACCGCAAATCAAACACGAAACGGGCTAATCACCCTTGTGCCGCAACAGACTCGACGGTCTCGAAGGTGTTCAGCGTTCCTCTTCGGGGAATCGCCCCGCGTCGAGGTCCGCGATGAACCGCTCCAGACGCCTTGTCGCTTCGGCTACGTCGTGCTTGGCCGCGGCCGTAATGACCAGCAGCTTCCGGGTCAGCGCCATCCGTACGCCCTCCGGGACTTGCAGTGCGCGCACTCTTGTGTGCGCTTCCTTCAGTTGGTCCGCGACTGCCGCATAGAGCTCGAGTTGGCCGTCGTGTTCCATGCACAGATTGTGCCATCTGGGGCGAGTTGTCGCCTGCCAGGGGTGCAACTCCGGCCTCAAATGGCCTTCCGGGCACTTGCGGAAGCCGCGACCACAGGACTCGCGTACCCCGGCAACACCCTTCGTAACGTGGGAAGTTGAGGTCGGCGCCGGGCCATGCGGGGGCCGTTCGGGTGCAGACATGGCAGTACCCCCGATCGGGGCCGATCGGGGGTACTGGGAGGGTGTTTCGGTGTCCGAAAGTCGCCTTGCGCGGCGGCTTCGGATCAGCCCTGGAGCGTGCGCGGCTTGAACGAGGGCCGCTTCGCCTCGTAGGCGGCGATGTCGTCCTCGTTCTGCAGGGTGATCGAGATGTCGTCGAGGCCGTTCAGCAGCCGCCAGCGGGAGTTCTCGTCCAGCTCGAAGGCGGCGGTGATGCCCTCGGCGCGCACCTCGCGAGCCTCGAGGTCGACCGTGATCTCGGCCTGCGGGTCCTGCTCGGTGAGCTCCTGCAGCGCGTCCACGATCTTCTGCTCCAGAACCACCGTGAGCAGGCCGTTCTTGAGCGAGTTGCCGCGGAAGATGTCCGCGAAGCGCGAGGAGATGACGGCCTTGAAGCCGTAGTTCTGCAGCGCCCACACGGCGTGCTCACGAGACGAACCCGTACCGAAGTCGGGACCGGCGACCAGCACCGTGGCGCCTTCGCGCTCGGGGCGGTTGAGCACGAACTCGGAGTCCTTGCGCCAGGCCTCGAACAGCCCGTCCTCGAACCCGTCCCGGGTCACCTTCTTGAGCCAGTGAGCAGGGATGATCTGGTCGGTGTCGACGTTGCTGCGGCGCAGCGGGACGGCCCGACCGGTGTGCTTGGTGAATGCTTCCATGACTCTCAGACTCCAGCGGGCACAGGGGCGTCGGACAGGTCGGCGGGCGAGGCCAGGTGGCCCAGCACGGCGGTCGCGGCGGCGACCTGCGGCGACACCAGGTGCGTACGACCGCCCTTGCCCTGCCGGCCCTCGAAGTTGCGGTTGGAGGTGGACGCGGAGCGCTCACCGGGGGCCAGCTGGTCCGGGTTCATGCCCAGGCACATCGAGCAGCCCGCGTGCCGCCATTCGGCGCCGGCGTCCTTGAAGACGACGTCCAGACCCTCGGAAACGGCCTGCAGACCCACCCGCGCGGAGCCCGGCACGACCAGCATCCGTACGCCGTCGGCGACTTTGCGGCCCTTGACGAGCTCGGCGGCGGCGCGCAGGTCCTCGATGCGGCCGTTGGTGCAGGAGCCTACGAAGACGGTGTCCACCTTGATGGAGCGCAGCGGCTGACCGGCCTCCAACCCCATGTATTCCAGGGCCTTTTCGGCGGCGAGGCGCTCCGAAGCGTCTTCGTACGAAGCCGGGTCGGGGACGTCCGCCGAAAGCGGTGCGCCCTGGCCCGGGTTGGTGCCCCAGGTGACGAACGGCGACAGTTCGGCGGCCTCGATCACGACCTCGGCGTCGAACTCGGCGTCCTCGTCCGTCTTCAGCGTCTTCCAGTACGCGACCGCCGCGTCCCAGTCCTCGCCCTTGGGCGCGTGCGGACGGCCCTCGAGGTAGTCGAACGTGGTCTGGTCGGGGGCGATCATGCCCGCGCGGGCGCCGGCCTCGATCGACATGTTGCAGATGGTCATCCGGGCCTCCATCGAGAGCTTCTCGATGGCGGAGCCGCGGTACTCCAGGACATAGCCCTGGCCGCCGCCCGTACCGATCTTGGCGATGATCGCCAGGATCAGGTCCTTGGCGGTGACGCCGTCGGGCAGCTCACCGTTGACCGTGATGGCCATGGTCTTCGGGCGGACCAGCGGCAGCGTCTGGGTGGCCAGGACGTGCTCGACCTGGGAGGTGCCGATGCCGAACGCCAGACCGCCGAAGGCGCCGTGGGTGGAGGTGTGGGAGTCGCCGCAGACCACGGTCATGCCGGGCTGGGTCAGCCCCAGCTGCGGGCCGACGACGTGCACGACGCCCTGCTCGACGTCGCCCAGCGGGTGCAGCCGCACGCCGAACTCGGCGGCGTTCTTGCGCAGCGTCTCGAGCTGGACGCGGGAGACCGGGTCCGCGATGGGCTTGTCGATGTCGAGGGTCGGGGTGTTGTGGTCCTCGGTGGCGATGGTCAGGTCGAGTCGGCGCACCTGGCGACCACTCTTACGGAGGCCGTCGAAGGCCTGCGGGCTGGTCACCTCGTGCAGCAGGTGCAGATCGATGAAGAGGAGGTCGGGCTCGCCCTCGGCGCGCCGGACGACGTGGTCGTCCCAGACCTTCTCCGCGAGTGTCCTACCCATCGCTTTCCCTCCGGCCGGCAAACGGTCCACCGGCCCAACTAGAGATCTTGAGAAGGCGGCCACCGCCCGCGCCCCTGCTACCGGGCGTCCGCCGCCAGGCCCGCTCTGGTCCGCGGGCCGCTCTGCCTTCGTTCTTCCAGAGTGGCGCGTTCCACGGAAAATTGAACTTGCGTTTCACAGAGTGAGACGCGAGTATCGTTTCATGGACAACAGTAGCGGCGTCGGCGTTCTGGACAAGGCAGCCCTTGTCCTGAGCGCCCTGGAGTCCGGTCCGGCCACCCTCGCAGGGCTCGTCTCGGCCACCGGACTGGCACGACCCACGGCCCACCGGCTGGCCGTGGCTCTGGAACACCACCGCATGGTGGCGCGCGACATGCAGGGCCGTTTCATTCTCGGCCCTCGGCTTGCGGAACTGGCCGCGGCGGCCGGTGAGGATCGTCTCCTCGCCACGGCGGGCCCGGTCCTGACCCACCTCCGTGACATCACCGGCGAGAGCGCTCAGCTCTACCGCCGCCAGGGCGACATGCGCATCTGCGTCGCCGCGGCGGAACGCCTGTCCGGCCTTCGGGACACGGTCCCGGTCGGCTCGACGCTCACGATGAAGGCGGGCTCCTCCGCGCAGATCCTCATGGCCTGGGAGGAGCCGGAGCGCCTGCACCGGGGCCTGCAGGGCGCCCGCTTCACGGCCACCGCGCTCTCGGGCGTACGACGCCGGGGCTGGGCCCAGTCGATCGGCGAGCGCGAGCCGGGCGTCGCGTCCGTCTCCGCACCGGTACGCGGCCCGTCGAACCGCGTGGTGGCCGCCGTCTCGGTCTCCGGCCCCATCGAGCGCCTGACCCGCCACCCGGGCCGTATGCACGCCCAGGCGGTCATCGACGCCGCCGCCCGCCTCTCCGAGGCCCTGCGCCGCACCGGCTGACTCCGGGACACGTCAGCGGGGAGGGACCGCCTCAACGCCGCGGCAGGCCCTCCCCGTCCCCCGATCCCCCGTCACCTGGCTTCTTCGGCCACCTTCGCCTTCGCCAAACGGTGCGCGAACCGGTCCTTCCCGGTACGCCCCCGCCGCTCCAGCGGCACCTGACCGTGCGCCGCCGCGAGCCCGAAGGCCGGCATGTCGGCGTAGATCGACTCGTACGACCCCTCGGGCACGACATAGGTCTCGTGCCACAGCCCGACGTGCTGCTTGGCCTTCCCGGCCTTCTCCTTGCGGTTGATGATCGCCCACGCCCGGCGGTGGAACATGTCCGGCGCCTGCGCGTACTCGTACAGCTTCTCCTTGGACTCCCAGTACTGGACGACGTAGTACGTCCGCGGGTTGGCCGTCAGCAGGACATGGCTCAGCAGGCCACGCTCGGGCGCCTTCCCCAGCTCGCGCAGCATCCGCGGCATGGCCAGGAAGACCGGGAACCAGTGATGCACGGCCCAGAAGTGGTTGATGCGCATACCGATCAGCAGGACGACCACATCGCCCTCGGTGTCCGCGGTGGTGCGACCCGGTACCGGCTTGGCGAACATGACGAGCCCTCGTTTCCCCAGTCGGATAGCGGCACTATCCTTTCGAGTGGTGCTTGGATAGTGACACTCCCCAAGGAAGGGCGCAAGAGATGCGGCTGGCCGAACTGAGCGAGCGCAGCGGGGTGTCCACCGCGACGATCAAGTACTACCTGCGCGAAGGGCTGTTGGCGCCCGGCCGCCAGATCAACACGACGACGGCCGAGTACGACGAGGAGCATCTGCGCCGGCTGCGGCTGATCCGCGCGATGATCCAGGTCGGCCGGGTGCCGGTGGCGACGGTCAGGGAGGTGCTGGGGCATGTGGACGACGACTCCCTGCCCCGCGCGATCCGCCTGGGCGCCGCCATGTGGGCACTGCCACAGGTGCCGGAGCCGGACGAGGAGGACGAGTACGTCCAGGCCGCGCACCAGGAGGTCACCGCACTCCTGGACCAACTCGGCTGGGAGAACGCCAAGCAGCTCACGAGCATCTCCCCCGCGTACCGCTCACTGGTGGTGGCGGTGGCCGCGTTCCGCCGGCTCGGCTACGGCTTCGGGGCCGAACTGCTCGCACCGTACGCCGAGTTGATGCACCGGACGGCCGTCCTCGACCTGGACAACATGGAGACGCACCCGTCCGCGGCGGAGCGGGTCGAGTTCGCGATCCTGGGGGCGATCCTCAACGAGCCGGTACTGCAGGCTCTGCACCGCCTGGCCCAGGAGGAGGAGTCGACGCGGCGGTACGGCTTCGACGAGTAGCCGGCGCCGGGCACGACAAAGGCCCTCCGCCGAAGCGAAGGGCCTTCATGTGGTACCCCCGACCGGATTCGAACCGGCGCTACCGCCTTGAGAGGGCGGCGTGCTAGGCCGCTACACAACGGGGGCGTGGACTCTGCGTTTCCGCAGGTCCGAGCTGGTCTACCTGGACTCGAACCAAGACTAACTGAACCAGAATCAGTCGTGCTGCCAATTACACCATAGACCAATGTGGTTTAGACCAGTTCGTACCCCCGACCGGATTCGAACCGGCGCTACCGCCTTGAGAGGGCGGCGTGCTAGGCCGCTACACAACGGGGGC
>NZ_FNHV01000017.1:0-65460 GCF_900103585.1 Streptomyces sp. cf386 | reverse complement strand
GCGTGCTAGGCCGCTACACAACGGGGGCTTTGCAGATGAGCTCTGCGAGCTGGCCTACCTGGACTCGAACCAAGACTAACTGAACCAGAATCAGTCGTGCTGCCAATTACACCATAGGCCACTGGAACGCAAGCCCCTGAGGGGATCTTGTTCTAGTTTGCTCCTCCGGGTTTCCGGCCTTTCGGCCCGCTCCCCGGCGGCGCAGGAAGAACATTACCTGAAGGTGGACGGGGCTCCAAAACGGGTATCCGCGCCGAGGAGCGCGGGGAGTTCGGCGAGGGAGGCGATCCGGTGCGGTACGCCGGGGGCATCAGCGCTGGTGTACACGCCCTCACGGTCGATCCACACCGACAGCAGCCCGGCCTCCGCGGCACCGCGTCCGTCGATCTCCGGGTGATCGCCGACATACGCGACCTCGTGCGGGGCGAGCTCCAGAGCGGCGCAGGCGGCGTGGAAGGCACCGGCCTCCGGCTTGGAGACGCCCAGCTCGGCCGCGCACAGGATCGCCTCGAAGCGGTCGTGCACGCCGAGGACACGCAGCTTGTGGTCCTGGACATGGATGCTGGAGTTGGACAGCACCGCGTGCCGGTGGCTGGTGGCCAGGGTGTCCAGGACCGGCAGGACGTCCGGGAAGAGGGCCCAGACGGTCTCGTAGTGCGCGATGTACCGCCGGAACCAGCCGTCGGCCTCGGCGTCGCTCAGCTCCTCGCCCAGGAACACCCGTACGCGGTCCCGGCGCTGCCCCTCGAAGGACACCTCGCCCGCCGAGAACCGTGCCCACTGCGCGTCGGTGATCTCCCGCCAGCCCGCGATGGCCTGCTCCACGCTGTCGTACGCGGCCAGCAGCCCCTCGGCCTCCAGATGCAGGCGCATTCCGGCGCGGTCGGCGCCGGTGTAGTCGAAGAGGGTGTCGTCCACGTCCCAGACCACGGCGCGAATGCTCATGATCCGACGGTAACCCGGACGGTGGGAGTCTGTCCGTCAGTTGGGCGTCGCCCTGGACATACGAAGGGCGGCGCCCGAACCGGACGCCGCCCCCATGCGAACGCGCTATGCGGCCAGCTTCGCCAGTGCCGCGTCGATCCGGGCCAGGGTCTTCTCCTTGCCCAGGACCTCCAGGGACTCGAAGAGCGGCAGGCCGACCGTGCGGCCGGTGACGGCTACGCGGACCGGGGCCTGGGCCTTGCCGAGCTTGAGGCCGTGGGCCTCGCCGGCGGCCAGGACGGCCTCCTTCAGGGAGTCCGGGGAGGTCCAGTCGGCCGCGTCCAGCTTCTCGCGGGCGGTGCGCAGGAGGGCGTCCGAGCCCTCCTTCATGGCCTTGGTCCAGGACGGCTCGTCGAAGACCGGCTCGGTGAGGAAGAGGAAGTCGACGTTGTCCGTGATCTCGGAGAGGACCTTCAGCCGCGTCTGGGCGTGCGGGGCGATCGCGTGCCACTTGGCCTCGTCGAAGTCCTCCGGCGCCCAGGGGGCGAACGGGGCCGTCAGCCAGGGGGCGCAGCGCTCGGTGAAGTCCTTCACCTCGAGCAGGCGGATGTGGTCGCCGTTGATCGACTCGCACTTCTTCAGGTCGAAGCGGGCCGGGTTGGGCTGCACGTCCGCGATGTCGAAGGCCGCGACCATCTCGTCCGTCGTGAAGATGTCCTGGTCGGCGGAGAGCGACCAACCGAGGAGGGAGAGGTAGTTGAGCAGGCCCTCCGGCACGAAGCCGCGCTCGCGGTAGAGGTTCAGCGACGACTGCGGGTCGCGCTTGGAGAGCTTCTTGTTGCCCTCGCCCATCACGTACGGCAGGTGCCCGAAGGCGGGGATCTGCTTGGCGATGCCCAGCTCCATCAGCGCCTTGTACAGGGCGATCTGACGGGGCGTCGAGGAGAGCAGGTCCTCGCCGCGCAGGACGTGGGTGATCTCCATCAGGGCGTCGTCGACCGGGTTGACGAGGGTGTACAGCGGGGCGCCGTTCGCGCGGACGATGCCGTAGTCGGGCACGTTCTCCGGCGTGAACGTCAGCTCGCCGCGGACCAGGTCCGTGAAGGTGATCGTCTCGTCGGGCATCCGGAAGCGGACGATGGGCTCGCGGCCCTGGGCCTTGTACTCCTCGACCTGCGCCTCGGTCAGCTCGCGGCAGTGGCCGTCGTAGCCGGACGGCTTGCCGGCGGCGCGGGCGGCCTCGCGGCGGGTGTCCAGCTCGTCCTGGGAGCAGTAGCAGCGGTAGGCGTAACCGCCTTCCAGGAGCTTGGCCGCGACGTCCTTGTAGAGGTCCATGCGCTGCGACTGGCGGTACGGCGCGTGCGGGCCGCCGATCTCGGGGCCCTCGTCCCAGTCGAAGCCCAGCCAGCGCATCGCGTCGAGCAGCTGGTTGTACGACTCCTCGGAGTCGCGGGCCGCGTCGGTGTCCTCGATGCGGAAGACCAGGGTGCCCTGGTGGTGCCGGGCGAACGCCCAGTTGAACAGGGCGGTGCGGACCAGGCCCACATGGGGGTTACCGGTGGGCGAGGGACAGAAACGGACGCGAACGGGGGAGCCGGGTGCGCTAGCCACGCTTGACAACCTTGTTGGTGAGAGTGCCGATGCCTTCGATGGTGACGGCGACCTCGTCGCCGACGGTGAGCGGCCCGACGCCTGCCGGGGTGCCCGTGAGGATCACGTCGCCGGGGAGCAGCGTCATGGCCTCGGAGATGTTGACGATCAGGTCCTCGATGGAGTGGATCATCTCGCTGGTGCGGCCGAGCTGACGCTGTTCGCCGTTGACCGTGAGCTGGATCGTCAGGTCGGACGCGGTCCGGACGTCCAGGTCGGTCTCCACCCAGGGGCCCAGCGGGCAGGAGGTGTCGAAGCCCTTGGCCCGGGCCCACTGCTTCTCGCGCTTCTGGACGTCACGGGCGGTGATGTCGTTGGCGCAGGTGAAGCCGAAGATCACGTCCTTGACGCGCTCGCGCGGGACCTCGCGGCACATACGGCCGATGACGACGGCCAGTTCGGCCTCGTGGTGGAGGTCCTCGGTGAAGGACGGGTACTGGATCTCGTCGCCGGGGCCGATCACCGCGGTGGACGGCTTGAAGAAGGCGAACGGGGCGTCGGGCACCTCGTTGCCGAGTTCGCGGGCGTGCTCGGCGTAGTTGCGGCCGAAGGCCACGACCTTGTTCGGGAGCACCGGCGGCAGCAGCCTGACCTTGCTCAGCGGGACCTTTGTACCGGAGAGCTCGAAGTCCGCGAACGGGATGCCCTTGATGATGTCGAGGACGAGCTCGTCCGGCTTGTCGCCCTCGACCGCGCCGAAGGCGACGTTCCCGTCGATGGAGAATCTGGCGATGCGCACGGGATCCTGGCGCCCCTCTACTGTGCCGGCTGGAGTCTGACGCTCCAGGCTAACGCGGGGAGGGGTGCGCGCCTCGCGCATTACTGCGGGCGCCCCGGCCGTCGTACTGCCGCGGGCGCCCTGGCCGTCGTACGGGATTGAACAATCGGCCGTACGCCCGCGTACTACTGGGCGGCGGCGGTGGCGGGGATCTCCACGAGGATGGTGCGCCTGGGGTTCGCGGTCTGCGTGGGAAGATCGACGGAGCGCTCCGGCAGCTGCGGGGTCTGCAGTTCGTCGGCGTCGTCGAGGTGCGCCAGCGTCGTGCGCCGCGGGTTGGCTATCGTGCGGAACATCGTCGTCGTCTTCACGGTTCTACTGAGTCCTGTCGTGACGGAGCGCCGGGGCCTGGCTCAGGGCGGCCTGCGTCCGGGCGCGGGTTGGCAGAAACATCCCCCATGTAAAGCGTCAGGCTAAAACATGCGATTCCCCGGGGAAGTCATGGGGACCCCCGGATCTGCATGTGAGTTTGCTCACGGGTCGACGGATAAACCGGGCAATTCAGACCCGCAATCCACCCCAACGAAACGGACATTGACCCCCTGAAGCCCTCATTCCGCTCCTGATCATGTCGACTAGGACACCTCCCGCGCGCAAGAGGATCGAGAGCATACGTCCGATATGGGTGGGATAAGTTTCTACGGCAGGTAATCTCGCCCTCACGTGGCGTCACGTATGTCACGGCTCGACCTACGGGCCTTGTTGGAGATCCTGCACTGTGCTGGAATTCCACGGACCGCCGCAGGATCGAGCCGGCGCACAGGGGGCGCATCGAGCGCCATGTGGCGGCGAGAAGGGGGAGCCAGCGCCGGTCACTCACGACCATCAGGGAGCGTGTTCAGGACGCTCCCCAATACGCCGACACCGTGTCCGTCCGCTCACGCGGAGGGGCGCCTGGTCCAGAGGTTGCGACGCTAGTGCAGGGACGTTTCAAGAGGGATGGCAGCGCTTCGGCGGAGCCGGAGCACGGCGGGACCGACCGAGGTCCCTCGACCCAGCACGCCCAGAACCCGGGCCCGGCACCGTCGGTCGACGGCGGTGACCGCCCCGGGCGCCCGGCCGTGTCGGCGTCCTCGGGGGCGGCGACTCCCCCCGCACCACCGGCGAAGAAGCCGCCGAAGGGCTCCACGGGCCCCGGCGCGCGAATAGCCCTGCGCAACTGGCGTATCTCCACCCGCCTGGTGGCGCTGCTGACGCTCCCCGTGGTCGCGGCCACCTCGCTGGGCGCGCTGCGCATCAGCGACAACATGGACGACATCCAGCAGCTCGAGAACATGAAGCTGCTGACGGACATGACCAAGCGGGCCACCGAGCTCGCCGCCGCGCTCCAGGAGGAGCGCGACCAGTCCGCCGGTCCGCTCGCGCACGGCGCCAAGGCGACCGACTACACGGTCAAGGGCTACCGGGACAAGTCAGACCGGGCCAGGGACAGCTTCATCGAGGCGTCCGAGGAGATCGACAACAGCAGCAAGGACGGCAACCTCAGGGGCGTCCGCGACAACATCGTCCAGCTCGTCCGGGAACTGGGCACGCTCTCCGAGATCCGCAACGTGGCCTACAAGGCCGAGCGCAACTCCACGCAGACCGTGGAGGCCTATCACCGGGTGATCACCCACCTGCTCGACCTCTCGCAGGACATGGCCGAGGCGACCAGCAACCCGGAGATGATCCAGAGCACCCGTGCCCTGGCCGCGTTCTCCTCGGCCAAGGAGTACGCCTCCATCCAGCGCGCGGTCCTCGCAGCGGCGCTCCCGGCGAACAGCACCTCCGACGGCGACCTGTCGGAGAACGACCGGCTCTACGCCGACTCGGCGCTGGAGAGCCAGACCTCCGAGCTCCGCAGCTTCAAGAGCATCTACGGCGCGGAGGGCGCCGAGGAGCTGCTGAAGCCGATCGGCGAGAACAACCCGACGATCAAGGCCAGCGACACCTACGCCAACCGGGCCCTGACCTCCGCGAACGGCCTGCAGTCGCTGGACAAGCGGTCGTACCGGGACTGGGTGGACGACAGCACCACCAAGATCCAGCAGATGCGCGCCATCGAGACGACGCTGCTGGAGGACATGGAGCAGAAGGCCCGCGAGCTGCGCAACGAGTCGGAGCGCGAGGCGATCATCTCCGGTGCGCTGATCCTGCTCGTGCTCGGTGTCTCGCTGGTCGGCGCCTTCGTCGTGGCCCGGTCCATGATCCGCTCGCTGCGCCGCCTGGAGGAGACCGCCACCAAGGTCGCCCAGGACCGCCTGCCCGAGCTGGTCAAGCAGCTCTCCGAGTCGGACCCGCAGGACGTCGACACCTCCGTCGAGTCGGTCGGTGTGCACTCCCGGGACGAGATCGGCCAGGTGGCCGCGGCCTTCGACGACGTGCACCGCGAGGCGGTCCGCCTCGCCGCCGAGCAGGCCCTCCTGCGGGGCAACGTCAACGCGATGTTCACCAACCTCTCGCGCCGCTCCCAGGGTCTGATCCAGCGCCAGCTCTCGCTGATCTCCGAACTGGAGTCCCGCGAGGCCGACCCGGACCAGCTGTCCTCCCTCTTCAAGCTCGACCACCTCGCGACGCGCATGCGCCGTAACGGTGAGAACCTCCTCGTCCTCGCGGGTGAAGAGCCCGGCCGCCGCTGGACCCGCCCGGTCCCGCTGGTCGACGTGCTCCGTGCCGCCGCGTCCGAGGTGGAGCAGTACGAGCGCATCGAGCTGGCCTCCGTGCCGACCACCGAAGTGGCCGGCCGGGTCGTCAACGACCTCGTGCACCTGCTCGCCGAGCTGCTGGAGAACGCCACCTCGTTCTCCTCCCCGCAGACCAAGGTCAAGGTCACCGGTCACGCGCTGCCCGACGGCCGTGTGCTGATCGAGATCCACGACACCGGCATCGGCCTCTCCCCCGAGGACCTCGCCGCGATCAACGAGCGGCTCGCCTCGCCGCCCACCGTGGACGTCTCCGTCTCCCGACGCATGGGCCTCTTCGTGGTCGGTCGTCTGTCGCAGCGGCACGGCATCCGCATCCAGCTGCGCCCCTCCGACTCCGGTGGTACGACCGCGCTGGTCATGCTCCCCGTCGATGTCGCCCAGGGCGGCAAGAAGCCCGCTCCGGGCAAGCCCGGCCAGGGCGGCCCGGGTGCCTCCGGTGGTCCGGCCGCGGCGCAGGCCGCCGCCGGTGCTGCTGCCGCCCGTCGTCAGGCCCAGGCCGGTGGCGGCTCCCTCGGCGCGGGTGCGCCGGGTGGTGCGCTCGGTGCTGGTGCGTCCGGCGGTGGCCGGCTCGGCGCCGGTCAGGGACCGCGGGCCGCGCTGCCCGGTCGGGACGGTGGCGGGCTGCCCGGTGGACCGGGTGCCCCGCGCGGACCTCAGGGTCCGGGCGCGCCCTCGCAGGGCCGGCCGCCGGCCGGTGCGGGCGCCGGGTTCGGTGGCCAGGCTCCGGGTGCTCCGCAGGGGCTCCAGGCGGCGGGCACCGGTCAGGATCTGTTCGGCACGGGTCAGGACGCCTTCGGTTCGGGCCAGGACCCGTTCGGTTCGGGTCAGGACCCCTTCGGCGGCTCGCGTGGCGGCTCCGGTCGGGACCAGTCCCGGCCCCAGGGCCCCGCGTCGTCGCCGTCCGCTCCCCCGCCCGCCGGTGCCGAGAAGGGCCGTCGTGGCCGTCGGCCGCAGCTGCCGCCGCGCGGTGGTGCGCGGGCCGAGCTGCCGGGCGGCAACCAGCAGCGCACGCCCAGCTGGAGCGACGAGAACGCCCAGCCGCCGGTGCCGCGCGCTTCCCTCGACACCCCGCGTGGGCACGACGAGGACCCCGCACAGACATCCCGGATGCCGCGGATCGACGACCGTCAGGGCCCTGCCGCGACTTCGGAGATGCCGGCCATCCCGCGCCCCGACGGCCGCCACGGCCCGGGCTCGGTCCCGGAGTTCCCTCGCCCCGGTACGGCCGCACCGCAGGACACGGGTCAGTTCGTCCGCACCGACGTCTTCGGCGCCCCGGGCGGGCAGAACACCTCCTCGCAGACCGGCCAGTTCGCCGTACCGCAGGCGTACGACGGCAGCTCGACGGGCCAGCACGCCCTGCCCGGCCGCCAGAGCCCCGAGTCCACCGGGCAGTTCGAGCGGCCCCAGGTCAACGGCACGTACGGCGGCAACTCCGGCTACGGTGCCCCGCAGCCCCCGGCCCCGGCGCGTCCGCAGCAGCGGCCCGCCCGCCAGGAGCCGGAGGCGCTGCCGCCCGCGACGGGTCCCGGCGACGGTCGTACCCCGCTGTACGACACGCTGGAGACCAACTGGTTCCACGGCAGCCAGCAGGGTCAGCAGGGCCAGGGACGCCAGCCCGGCGCCAACGGCTCTGCTCCGGCCTCCGCGCCGCAGCAGCCGCAGGCTCCCGCGGCTCCCTCTCAGCCCCCCGCGTCGAACGCCGCATGGCGCAGCTCGCCGAACGACGACCTCGTTCGGCAGGCAGAGCGTGTCCGGCAGCCGGCCGCGGGCGGTGTCACCACCTCCGGCCTGCCGCGCCGGGTGCCCAGGGCGAACCTCGTCCCGGGTACGGCTCAGCAGCAACAGCACCAAAGCGGTCCGGCGGTCTCGCGTGCGCCTGACGACGTACGTGGCCGCCTGACCAATCTCCGTCGGGGTATCGCGCAAGGTCGTCAGGCCGGCACCGGCCAGACGGGCAGCTTCCCGAGCCCCACTCACCAGCAGGAGCGTTAGTTGAGCCAGATGAGCCAAGCGGCACAGAACCTCAACTGGTTGATCACCAACTTCGTGGACAACACCCCCGGGGTGTCCCACACCGTCGTCGTGTCCGCCGACGGTCTCCTGTTGGCGATGTCCGAGGGCTTCCCGCGCGACCGTGCCGACCAGCTGGCGGCCGTCGCGTCGGGCCTGACCTCGCTGACGGCAGGGGCGTCCCGGATCTTCGACGGCGGCAGCGTGGCACAGACCGTCGTCGAGATGGAGCGGGGATTCCTCTTCCTCATGTCCGTCTCGGACGGCTCGTCCCTCGCCGTCCTGGCGCACCCCGAATGCGACATCGGCCTCGTCGGCTATGAGATGGCGCTGCTGGTCGACCGCGCGGGCGCCGTGCTCACGCCCGACCTGCGCGCCGAGCTCCAAGGCAGTCTGCTCCACTGATCAGCCCCGGATCCACCCGTCTCACCAAATCACCGTCCGGCCGCCACAATCCCCGCACTGGCCCCCACCCAGACGGCTTGACTGACCGAGTTGCTGTCCCCGCCCGGAGGATTCATGACCCCGCCCACCGCCTCTCATGATCCGTACGCGGAGCCGTACGAGGATGAGGGCGACCAGCCGCTGGTACGTCCGTACGCGATGACCGGCGGCCGGACCCGGCCGCGCTACCAGCTCGCCATCGAGGCGCTGATCAGCACGACGGCCGACCCGGCAGCGCTCATGGGGCTCCTCCCGGAGCACCAGCGCATCTGCCACCTGTGCCGTGAGGTGAAGTCGGTGGCCGAGGTCTCCGCGCTGCTGTCCATGCCGCTGGGCGTGGCCAGGATCCTTGTCGCGGACCTCGCCGAGGCCGGCCTGGTGGCCATCCACCAGCCGGGCGGCGATGAGAACAACGGTGGCGCTCCGGACGTGACGCTGCTCGAAAGGGTGCTCAGTGGACTTCGCAAGCTCTGAACCAGGCCGGGCGACCACCTCCGCGAAGATCGTGGTGGCGGGTGGCTTCGGCGTGGGCAAGACCACGTTCGTCGGCGCGGTCTCGGAGATCAACCCGCTGCGCACCGAGGCCGTGATGACGTCCGCGAGCGCGGGCATCGACGACCTCACGCACACCGGGGACAAGACCACCACCACGGTGGCGATGGACTTCGGTCGTATCACCCTGGACCAGGATCTGATCCTGTACCTCTTCGGTACGCCGGGCCAGGACCGTTTCTGGTTCATGTGGGACGACCTGGTGCGCGGTGCCATCGGCGCCGTGGTCCTGGTGGACACCCGCCGCCTCGCCGACTGCTTCCCCGCGGTCGACTACTTCGAGAACAGCGGGCTCCCGTTCGTCATCGCCCTCAACGGCTTCGACGGGCACCAGCCCTACACGCCCGACGAGGTGCGCGAGGCGCTGCAGATCGGCCCGGACGCGCCGATCATCACCACGGACGCCCGACACCGGGCCGATGCCAAGAGTGCGCTGATCACGCTGGTGGAGCACGCGCTGATGGCACGGCTGCGGTAGATCAAGTAGGAAGCGCCGTACGGCAGTTGTCGTAGATGTGCCGGAGCCGACTGTGGCCTTTGACACGGTCGGCTCCCTTGTTCATAACGTTTCGGCAGAGGAATCGGGTGGTACGGCCACTCGTCGCGGTCAAGCGGTGTCGCTGCGCGTACGAACGCCCCGTCATTTGACGGGGCTCGCTCTTTATGACCGTTTTATCTAGGGCTTACATCACTCGGAATCCTCCTCTTCCACTGTTTGGAAGAGCGCAGGCCGACGTGCTGGAATGCGAGAACTGCCCAATAGTCAAAGACGTACTCAGCAGTACTGCGTACTACCTGGCGTACTGGGCTCTGAGACACAACGGCACATACGTAGGTGCCGACCCCGCCGGAAGGTTGTTGGTCGAGTGAGGCGAAGCAAGAACAGTCCCGAGCCGTCGGCCCGGGGCAACTTCACCCCGCCGCCGCGCGGAGCGGCGCCTGTCCCTGTGCCCGGATCCGAACCAGCGGCCGCGCCGGCGTCCAGCGGCGGCCGTCTCTCGCCGCGCAACTGGCGCGTGCCGACCCGGCTGAACGCGATCCTGCTCATACCCGTGCTGGTCGGCCTCGTCATGGGCGGCTTCCAGGTGAAGAGCTCGATCGACACCTGGCAGGAGGCCGAGGACGCGGAGAACACCGCGCGTCTGGTGCGGGCCTCCCTGAACTACGCCGACGCCCTCTACAACGAGCGTGACACCACGGCCGCCCCCCTCCTCCAGGGCAAGGGCGAGGACGACAAGACGGTCACCGCGGCCCGTAACAACACCGACAAGGCGGCGGACGAGTTCGACGCCGCCGCGCAGAACATGCCGCAGAAGGCCGGTCTGGAGCGCCGCCTGAGGCTGTTCCGCGACGTCGAGCCGGGTCTCACGGACCTGCGCGCGCAGGCCTACGGCAACAAGCTGACCGGTGTGCAGACCGAAGAGGGCTACGTCGAGGTCGCACACCCCCTGACGGAGTTCGCCAACGAGCTCGGTCTGGGCACCGGAAACATCACCTCCTACGGCCGTACGGTCTACGCGATCGAGCTGACCAAGGCGGCCCTGTCGCTGCAGCGCTCCATCGGCATGCACCTGCTGGTCAAGCCCGGCCCGTCGGCGACCAGCTTCGCCAGCCAGCGGGTCGCCCTGACGTCGTACGCCTATCTCGAGGGCATCGCCGTCGAGGAGTACATCGGCGGTGGTACCGAGGCCGACGCGCAGAAGCTCGAGGACGCCAAGAAGGAGATCCTGGCCGAGGGCGCGGCCATGGCCAAGGAGGCCGAGGCCAAGAACCCGGACTACGTGCGGCCGCCGGCCAAGACCGAGGACATGGTCAAGGCCATCGCCTCCATGCCGTCCACGGACGCCGGTGAGCGCGCCAAGATCGCCCAGGGGGGCGTCACCGCCGAGAACTGGTGGGCGGTGAACACCCTCAAGTTCAACGCCTACCGCCAGATCGAGTCCGACCTGGCCGACACCGCGGTGAACGAGGCCGCCGGCATCGCCGACGACGCCAAGCGCGACGCGCTCATCACCGGTGCCGCCGTCGTGGTCGCCCTGCTCGCCGCGTTCATCCTGGCCGGCATGGTCGCCCGCCAGATGTCCCGCTCGATGCGCCAGCTGCGCAACGCCGCCTTCGGCATCGCCGAGCAGCGTCTGCCGATGCTGGTCGACCAGCTCTCGCGCACCGACCCCGGCCGTGTGGACACCCGGGTCGCGCCCATCCCGATCAACACCCGGGACGAGATCGGCGAGGTCGCCCGCGCCTTCGACCAGGTCCACCGCGAGGCCGTCCGACTGGCCGCCGAGCAGGCCCTGCTGCGGGGCAACATCAACGCGATCTTCACCAACCTGTCGCGCCGCAACCAGTCGCTGATCGAGGGCCAGCTGACCCTGATCACCGACCTGGAGAACAACGAGGCCGACCCGGACCAGCTGGAGAACCTCTTCCGCCTGGACCACCTCGCGACCCGTATGCGCCGCAACGGCGAGAACCTCCTCGTCCTCGCCGGCGAGGAGCCCGGCCGCCGCTGGGACCAGCCGGTCCCGCTGGTCGACGTCCTGCGCGCCGCCTCCTCCGAGGTGGAGCAGTACGAGCGCATCGAGCTCTCCGGCGTCCCGGAGGCCGAGATCCACGGCCGCGCCGTGACCGACCTCGTGCACCTGCTCGCCGAGCTGCTGGAGAACGCCACGACGTTCTCCTCCCCGCAGACCAAGGTTCGCGTGACCGCCACCCGTCTCCCCGACGGTCGGATCATGATCGAGATCCACGACAAGGGCATCGGCCTCACCGCCGAGGACTTCGCGGACATCAACCACAAGCTGGCCAACCCGCCGACCGTCGACGCCGCGATATCCCAGCGCATGGGCCTCTTCGTGGTCGGCCGGCTGTCCGACCGGCACGGCATCCGCGTCCAGCTCCGCCCCTCCGGCGAGCAGGCCGGCACCACCTCGCTGGTCATGCTGCCGGACGCCATCACCCACGGTGGCGGCGGCGAGCAGCAGGCGCCGGTCGACGAGTTCACCGTCTCGCAGATCATCCCGGAGCAGCACTTCCAGGGTGAGAACTTCAACCAGCAGCCGATGCGTACGGCGGCCGAGCTGGGCTTCGACGACAGCCGCTACACCGAGGTCCCGGACGACCTGCGCGACCTGGACCCGGTCGGCCGCTCCCTGATGCGCGAGGGGCGCCGTGCGGCCCTCGAGGCCCAGACGCACGGCCAGGAGGCCCTTGAGGGGCCCGGGTACGACGAGTTCAGCGGTCAGCCCGGCTACGACGATCGAGGCGGCTTCCCCGAGCAGCCCGGCGGCTACGACCGCCAGGCGCCGTACGAGGAGCAGTCGCAGACGTCGTACGAGGAGCAGCAGGCGACGTACGAGGAGCCGCAGCGGGCCGCATACGACGAGCCCCAGCGGTCGTACGACGACCCGTACTTCGCGCCGAACGGCGGCCAGCCGCGGAACGACACCTTCTCGTCGGGCGGCGGCTACCCCGAGCCCTCGTATCCGGAGCCGGTGCGCGAGGAGCCCGCAGCCGCGAGCCCGTCCGCCCCGGAGACCTTCACGGCCTTCGAGCAGCGGCGTCACCAGGACGACTGGCCGCAGTCGAACGGCTACCGCAACGGCTACCCGGACCAGTACGCTCCGGAAACGGAATCGGCGCAGGCCGATGACGCGAACGAGCGCGACCGCGTAGGCTTCGACCGTCCGGGACCGGCCCCCACCGCCCCCCACGCGCTGACCGACGCCGGGCTTCCGCGCCGCGGTGCTGCCGCGAGCGGCACCAACGGCGCACGGCCCGCACGGCAGGAAGCGCCGGCCCCCACCCCGGAGAGCAACGGCGACAGCTGGCGCTCGGCCAACGACGAGCGCTGGCAGCAGGCCTCGCAGCTCCGGAAGCCCAAGGCAGGCGGGGTCACCTCCTCCGGTCTGCCGAGGCGGGTACCCAAGGCCAACCTGGTCGAGGGAGCCGCCGAGACCACCCCCCAGGGAGGTCCACAGATCTCCCGCGCTCCCGAGGACGTCCGGGGCAGGCTGAGCAACCTGCGCCGCGGTGTCCAGCGGGGACGCAGCGCAAGCAGCGAAACGAACGGCCAGGGCTTCGGTCCTGACAGCACCTACAACCAGGAGCGTTAGTGTGAGCCCGATGAGCCAGGCGGCACAGAACCTGAACTGGTTGATCACCAACTTCGTGGACAACACCCCCGGGGTGTCGCACACGGTGGTGGTCTCCGCCGACGGACTCCTTCTGGCGATGTCCGAAGGCTTCCCGCGCGACCGCGCCGACCAGCTCGCGGCCGTCGCCTCCGGTCTGACGTCTCTGACGGCAGGCGCCTCCCGCATCTTCGAGGGCGGCAGCGTGAACCAGACGGTTGTGGAGATGGAGCGGGGATTCCTCTTCATCATGTCCGTCTCCGACGGTTCCTCACTCGCAGTTCTCGCACATCCCGAGGCGGACATCGGCCTCATCGGGTACGAGATGGCGCTTCTGGTCGACCGTGCCGGTACCGTCCTCACGCCGGATCTGCGTGCGGAGCTCCAAGGCAGCCTGCTCAACTAACAGACAGTCGGTGCGTTTTGGCGTCCCGTGGCCGTAAGGTTTCGGGACGCGGCTCCACATGATGGGTGCCAGGCACAGTCGGAGGAGGAGAGAAAGTGGCAACACCCCCAGACGGTTCGTCATCGGGCAATTGGTCGTACGGCCCTGCCCAGGGGCACGGCGACGGTTCCCGGAACCGGTACAACTTCCCCTCCCAGCCGAGCCAGCGTCAGCCGTACGCACCGCAGGGCCCCGGGCCCTCGCCGTACGACCAGCCGCCGGCGCCGCGCATCCAGCCGGTGCAGCCGCAGCGACGCACCCCTGAGCCGGCGCCCGCCGGGGCGTCGAACAACCCCCTGGTGCGCCCGTACGCCATGACCGGCGGCCGGACGCGCCCGCGCTACCAGCTCGCCATCGAGGCGCTGGTGCACACCACCGCGCAGCCGCACCAGATGCAGGGCCAACTGCCCGAGCATCAGCGGATCTGCAACCTCTGCCGGGAGATCAAGTCGGTGGCGGAGATCTCCGCTCTCCTCACGATCCCTCTCGGCGTGGCCAGGATCCTCGTCGCCGACTTGGCGGAGGCGGGACTGGTCGCCATCCATCAGCCCGGCGGCGACGAGAACGCCGGCGGCCAGCCAGACGTGACACTGCTCGAAAGGGTGCTCAGTGGACTTCGCAAGCTCTAGCGGCGGTCCTTCCCGCTCCACCACGTCCGCGAAGATCGTGGTGGCGGGCGGCTTCGGCGTGGGCAAGACCACGTTCGTCGGCGCCGTCTCGGAGATCAACCCGCTGCGCACAGAGGCCGTGATGACATCCGCTTCGGCGGGCATCGACGACCTCACCCACACCGGGGACAAGACCACCACCACGGTGGCGATGGACTTCGGCCGTATCACCCTGGACCAGGACCTGATCCTGTACCTGTTCGGCACCCCCGGCCAGGACCGCTTCTGGTTCATGTGGGACGACCTGGTCCGCGGCGCCATCGGCGCGATCGTCCTGGTGGACACCCGCCGCCTCGCCGACTGCTTCCCCGCGGTCGACTACTTCGAGAACTCGGGTCTCCCCTTCGTGATCGCCCTCAACGGCTTCGACGGCAACCAGCCGTACAACCCGGACGAGGTGCGCGAGGCCCTGCAGATCGGTCCCGACACCCCGATCATCACGACCGACGCCCGCCACCGCGCGGACGCCAAGTCGGCGCTGATCACGCTGGTCGAGCACGCGCTGATGGCACGGCTTCGCTGAGTGAACCCCAGCACGAGGGGCCCCTCCCATCGGGAGGGGCCCCTCGTCTTGCCCGGTCTTCAGCGGCCCCTCGATCTCTAGCCAAGAAGATCATTCACTTATATGGTTACGGCTCGTCAGCGGCCGTTCATGGCACGAGCGTTGGGGCCACGGCCGGGGGGCAGGGTGCTCGCCCAGGAGGGGATCACGTGAGAAGAACGTGCGCACCGGCGGCCGCGATGTTGTCCGTCTTCGCTTCGTTCGGTCTGGTGCTGGCCACCAACAGCCCGGCCTTCGCAGCCGACGAGTGGAGGTCGGACTGGCTTGGAGACGACGTGTACATGAATCTCATCCGCGACGGTGACCTGCGCGGGTCGGGATACTTCAGGGCCGACCCCGTCGGCAGTGCGTCGGGCGATTCCTTCCAGGCCTGCGACAACTACGCCGACGGCAAGGGCATGGAGGTCAGCCGGAAGTTCAACGGCTCCTCGACCTGGAAGGTCATGGCTTCGACGCGGGGACACAGCGCCGGCTACTGCACTCCGAACATCACGGACAACATGGCGGAGGGGACGTACCTCGCCGTCCGCCTGTGCATCGTCGAGGGCACCCACCAGACCTGTGGGCCGGAGAAGTGGACCACGGCCTAGACGCCGTAGCCGGCTGAGGACCAACTGAGACAAGCGAAGGGCCCGCCTCCCCCTGGGAGGCGGGCCCTTGCGCGTCGTACGGCCTTCAGCGCCAGCTGTGCGGCGCCCGGAACCCCGGCTCGCGCTCCAGGCGGCGCCAGCCGGCCTTCGCGCGACCCCGGTGAGCCGGGGCGGCGTCGGTCGGCTGGGCGGCGGCACGCGCGAGCAGGATCGCCGTGATGGCCGCGACTTCCTCGGGCTCGGCGTGGCCCTTCTCGACGCGAATGTCAGGGGAGTTCATAGGTCACAGTCTCCGTGAGAGAGGTTTCCGCGGGGGTACCGCGAAGGATCCGCTGGGTTACTGCGGGGGGTTGCCGTGCTTGCGGGACGGCAGGTCGGCGTGCTTGGTGTGCAGCATCGCCAGGGACTTCACGAGCACCTCGCGGGTCTCCGCGGGGTCGATCACGTCGTCGACGAGGCCACGCTCGGCCGCGTAGTACGGGTGCATGAGTTCGGACTTGTACTCCTTGACCATGCGGGCCCGCATGGCCTCGGGGTCCTCGGCCTCGGCGATCTGACGGCGGAAGATGACGTTGGCCGCACCCTCCGCGCCCATCACGGCGATCTCGTTCGTCGGCCAGGCGTAGGTGAGGTCGGCGCCGATGGACTGGCTGTCCATGACGATGTAGGCACCTCCGTAGGCCTTGCGCAGGATCAGGGAGATCCGGGGAACCGTCGCGTTGCAGTAGGCGTAGAGGAGCTTCGCTCCGTGCCGGATGATTCCGCCGTGCTCCTGGTCGACGCCCGGGAGGAACCCGGGGACGTCCAGGAAGGTGACGATCGGGATATTGAAAGCGTCACACATCTGAACAAAGCGCGCAGCTTTTTCCGACGCCTCGATGTCCAGGACGCCCGCGAGGGACTGCGGCTGGTTGGCCACGATGCCCACCACCTGGCCGTCCACGCGGGCCAGCGCGCAGATGATGTTCCGCGCCCAGCGCTCGTGGACCTCCAGGTACTCGCCGTCGTCGACGATCTCCTCGATGACCTTGGCCATGTCGTACGGCCGGTTGCCGTCGGCCGGGACCAGGTCCAGCAGCACCTCGCTGCGGCGGTCCGGCGCGTCCGTGGACTCCACCCGGGGCGGGTTCTCACGGTTGTTCTGGGGCAGCATCGAGAGCAGGTAGCGCACCTCGGCGATGCACGTCTCCTCGTCGTCGTACGCGAAGTGGCAGACGCCGGAGGTCTCGGCGTGCACGTCGGCGCCGCCCAGGCCGTTCTGGGTGATCTCCTCGCCCGTCACCGCCTTGACCACGTCCGGGCCGGTGATGAACATCTGCGAGGTCTCGCGGACCATGAAGACGAAGTCCGTCAGGGCGGGCGAGTAGGCCGCGCCACCCGCGCACGGGCCCAGCATCACGCTGATCTGCGGGATCACCCCGCTCGCCTTGGTGTTGCGCTGGAAGATGCCGCCGTAGCCGGCGAGGGCCGAGACGCCCTCCTGGATACGGGCGCCCGCGCCGTCGTTCAGGGAGACCAGCGGCGCACCCGCCGCGATGGCCATGTCCATGATCTTGTGGATCTTCGTGGCGTGGGCCTCGCCCAGCGCGCCGCCGAAGATCCGGAAGTCGTGCGCGTAAACGAAGACCGTGCGGCCCTCCACCGTGCCCCAGCCGGTGATGACACCGTCGGTGTACGGCTTCTTGGCCTCCAGGCCGAACCCGACCGCCCGGTGCCGGCGCAGCTGCTCGACCTCCCGGAAGGAACCCGGGTCCACGAGCAGCTCGATCCGCTCCCGGGCGGTCAGCTTGCCCTTGGCGTGCTGCGCCGCGGTCGCCTTCTCGCTCGGGCCGGCCAGCGCCTGCGCACGGATCTCGTGCAGCTCGGCGGTCCGCCCGCGGGCGTCGATCGGCTCACCCGGTGCCTCTTCCAAAACGGTCATGTAGCGACCTTACGAAGGACACCAAGGAAAGCGAGCCGTTGACTCCGTACAGTCTCCGGACCCATTTCCTGGTACCCCTGAACAGAACCATGGCGGCGTGCAGCCTTTCCGACTGCTCAGAGGGCGTCCGCGTTGTTGGGGTCGTACAAAGCCGTCACCTGAGAGCCACCTCACAACGGTGGCTCGCACATACCATCCCCGGAGTGACACGGACCCTCAGTCGGCGGCCGGAGGAGAGGACCTCGACCGAGTCGTCCGCGTGCAGGACCCGTCCTACCGGACGGTCCCAGATGATCTCCAGCGGCTCGCCGGTGCGCGGCGGCTCGCTCACGCAGAGGGTAGCGGTACGCCCCCTGCGCCGGAGCAGCACACTCGCCCCGGCGGAGGCGGTGAGCGGGCCCGCCGTGCCCTGTTGCCAGAAGTTGGCGGCCGTCAGCCCCAGGACGGGGACGCCGACCGCCTGACATGCCCGGTCGTTGGCGAGGACCGACAGCCAGTGGGCACCCTGGGCGGCCCGTGCCGCCACCTCGTGCCGGCCGGCGCCGGGCATGAGCAGGTAGACGTAGGTCGCGTCCGTGGGGTCCGTGCCGTGGTCGAGCCAGAGGGTCTGCCAGCGGCGGGTGCGGCGCTCCGTCGTACTGGTGGTGTTGATGTCGGACCAGGCGCCGGTGCGGTCCTCGCGCAGGGTGCGCAGCTCGCCGTACGGCACCACCCAGCCGCCGTGGCCCGCCAGGTGCGCCCAGCCGGGGCCGCGGAGGAATGCCTGGTCGCCGCCCTCCCCCAGGTTGCGGTTGTCGACGACGGTCTCGACGGGGGCGCCGTCGGCGCAGGTGATCCCGCTGCCGAGGCAGATCACGGTGTCGTCGACGCAGAACCACGACTTACGGGCCTGGAGCGTCGACCCCAGCCCTTTCAGGTGCTGCCCGATCGCCGCGTACTCGCCGTCGGTGGTGCCGCCGACCCACCGCACATCGGGCTTGGGCTCGCCCCATTCGCCGCCGGCCTTGTCGGGGAGGCGGAGCGTGGAGACGGTCGTACCGGGGAGCCGGTACCAGTCGACGGTGGGCCAGTGCCAGTCTGTGTACTGATCGGGTCGGCCCCCCTGCCCCTCCGCCCACCAGGAGAGCATCCCGGCGCCGGTGTGCCAGCCGCGCGGGTTCTCGCCGTTGCCGCACTCGTAGTGGGCGATGCGGTCGCTCGCCATGGCGATGTTCGCGACGAAGCGCGGGCGACGGTGCACCGCCCGGTCCATCGCGGCGAAGAGGTGGTGGCCGATGGGTTCGGGGGCGGCGGCGACCGGTGACGCGGCGACGGTGTGCAGTCGGGCGAGGTCGGCGACGTCGAACTGGCGGGCCGTCAAGATCGGTGTGACGGTGTCCCGTTCGATCCATCCCTTGATACGGCCGTACCAGCGCTCCCGTTCCGCGGCGCTCGCGCCGCCCGCGAGGAGTGCGATCGCGGCGATGATCCCCTGCCCGTGGTAGTGGTCGCTGCGCATTACGTGTCGGTCGTCGCTCTTGAGGTAACCCCGGCTGATGGCACGGCCGTTGACGCTGTCCATCATCAACCCGTCGTGAATGAGGGGCGCGTAGGCACGCTCGACGCTGTCGAGGACGATCTGCCGGTTCGGGTCGGTCACCTCCCACTCGGATCCGGCGAGCAGGGCGAAGAGACGGCCGAGGCCGTCCAGGAGGACCTGGCCGTAGGTGCCGGAGTAGGCGACCCAGGTGTGCTGGACGAAGGAGCCGTCGGCATAGAGGCCGTCGCCCTTCGTGACGTACGGGAAGACCGGCGAGAGCGCGTCACGGGCGAGCGCTATCTTCGCCGGGGCGCGGCCGAGGATGCCGCGCAGGGCGACGCTGCGGCACAGGTCGACGCGGTTGGCGCCGGTGGAGGTGCCGGAGTAGTCGGTGAGCATGGCGTCCGGGATGAAGTGGTCGACGGCCGCGCAGGCCGCTGCGCGCTGGGCGTCGGCGAGGTGGTCGTAGAGGGCGGCCGTGATGTCCATCAGCAGGCGGGGGCTGCCGATCTGCCATTCCCACCAGTTGCCGTAGCGGGTGGTGGAGGGGTTGTAGACGGTGGCGGAGAGGTGGTCGAGGCCGCGCAGGACGTCGGCGAGGAGGGACGGGTCGGCGGTGGAGCCGGTGCCGGGCTGGACGTAGGCCTGGGTCATGGTCCACAGGCGGCCGTAGCTCTGGGTGACGCCGGCGGGTGGGTCGTAGGGGTGGCCGGGCCAGAGCGAGGTGGGGGTGGGGGCCATCGTGGCCCGGAAGCCGCGGGCGAGGGTGCCGGTTTCGGCGAGGCGGGCGGCGTACGGCTGTGCCGTCGGGTCGTAGCCGGCGCCGAGGGCGATGTCGAGCCAGCGGTGGCGGAGGGTGTCGTAGGCATCGGCCGGGGCGGCGCGGGCTGCCGAGGCGGCAGGGGTGGCGGTAGCGGTGGTGGCCAGGAACGCCGCCGCGAGGAGGACGGCTCGGCGGGTGGGTCTTGTGGGCCCTGTGCGCTGAGAGGTCATGCTCGGGCATCTACCACCTCAGCGTAGTCACGCCAACACTTTGCGGATGATGTTGAATCTCGAACGGAATAGGTCTACGGTCGGCTGCGTTGATGTAGTTCAAGATTCAACTTCAGGCCTTCCGAAGGAGCACGTCATGACGAACACCGACCTTTCCGCGCTGACCGGCGACTACACGATCGACACGGCCCACTCCACCATCGGCTTCACCGTCCGGCACGCCATGGTCACCAACGTCAAGGGCAAGTTCCTCGACTTCAGCGGCTCGCTGCACCTGGACGGCACCGACCCGTCCGCGTCCACGGCGTCCCTCGACGTCAAGATGGACAGCATCGACACCGGCTCCGCCGACCGCGACGGCCACCTCAAGAGCGCGGACTTCTTCAAGATCGAGGAGTTCCCGACGATGACGTTCCGCTCGACCGCGGCCGAGGCCGTCGGCGACGACGACTACCGCATCACCGGTGATCTGACGATCCTCGGCACCACCAAGCCGATCACCATCGACCTGGAGTTCAACGGCGCCGCGAAGGACCCGTTCGGCAACGAGCGCGTCGGCTTCGAGGGCAAGGCGCAGATCCTGCGCTCGGAGTGGGGCCTGACGTGGAACGCCGCGCTGGAGACGGGTGGGGTCCTGATCTCGGACAAGATCAAGCTGAACTTCGACATCTCGGCGATCCGGAACGCGTGACGCTGCGCACCCCTGCACGCCACGAGGGGGCGGTCCGCGCCCCTTCCACGACGGCGCCGGTGAGTCTTCCGCTCACCGGCGCTTCGTCAATTCCCGGAGGATCGCGGCGACTTGGGCCGTCCGGCTGCGCGGGGTCCGGGCGCGCAGGAGGCCGAGCATGATCTGGTACCGCTCGGTCCTGCCCAGCTCCTCGAAGGCCGCCCTGGCCTCGGGATCCTCCTCCAGCGCCGCGGTCAGCTCGTCCGGGACCGATGCGTTGCGCTGCGACTCGTACGCCGCCGCCCACCGCCCGTCCGCCTTCGCGGCATCCACCTCCGCGAGCCCGGCGGGCCGCATCCGCCCGGCGTCCGCCAGCTCCTCGACGCGCCGCACATTGACCATCGACCACAGGCTGCCCGGCCGTCGCGGGGTGATCCTCTGCAGGAAGTACCCGGCGTCCAGGCCCTTGCGCTGGCCGGTGATCCAGCCGTGACAGAGGGCCACGTCGTTGACCTCGGCGGCGGTGACGGACGGGATGCCGGAACCCTTTTTGGCGACCTTGATCCAGAGATCGGAGTGGTCGGGGGCGGGGTGGGTGGTCAGCCAGGTGTCGAGGGCGGGGGCGGAATCGAAGGCGAGGGGGGCTGTGCCGTCCGAGGGGGTCATGGGGACACCGTAGGTGCCATATAGGTCAGAACCTGGCCTATAGCGGTTCGTGCGTCCCGATGGGGAACCGTGCCCCGAATCGGGAACCGTGCCCTGATCAGAAAGGGGTGGAACCGCTCTCGCCGGGCCCGTTAGCCTGCCCCCGTGTCCAGCCCCGAAGCCTCCAGACTCCGGCCACCGGCTCTCCGGTGGCTGTTCGTGATGTCGGACTGACGGGCCTGCCCGTCGTCATCACCGCTGGCGTCATCACCGCTGCCGGACGGCCGTTCGTCGTGCCGTTTTCGACTTCGACTTCGGGTTGCGGGGTTTCTTCGTGCCGTTTGCTCTTTTTCTGCTGGGCGTCGCCGTGTTCGCGCAGGGGACGTCCGAGTTCATGCTGGCCGGGCTGGTGCCCGACATCGCCGGGGATCTCAGGGTCTCCGTGCCGATGGCGGGGGCTCTGACCTCCGCCTTCGCGGTGGGGATGGTCGTCGGGGCGCCCTTGATGGCCGTGCTCGGGCGGCGCTGGTCCCGGCGGGGTGCGCTGCTGGGCTTTCTCGTCGCCTTTCTCTGTGTGCATGTCGTCGGGGCGGTCACCGACAGCTTCGGGGTGCTGCTGGCCACTCGGGTGGTCGGAGCGCTCGCCAACGCCGGGTTCCTGGCCGTCGCCCTCGTGGCCGCCGTCGACATGGTCGAGCCGCGGGCCAAGGGGCGGGCGACGTCCACGTTGCTGGGCGGGGTCACGCTCGCCTGCGTCGTCGGCGTGCCGGCGGGGGCGTTGCTCGGGCAACTCTGGGGGTGGCGTTCCGCGTTCTGGGCCGTGGCCCTGGTGTCGGCGCCCGCCATGGTGGCCGTGGCGCGGTCCGTGCCCCGCGGCGCCACCGACTCCGGGCGTCCCGCTCTGCGGAGCGAACTGCGGGCCCTGCGCAGCCCTCGACTCCAAGTCACGCTGCTCCTCGGCATCCTCGTGAACGGCGCGACCTTCTGTACGTTCACCTATCTCGCGCCCCTGGTCACGGAGGTGACGGGGCTGGGCAGCGGGTGGGTGCCCGTAGTGCTGGCGCTGTTCGGTGCCGGGTCCTTCGTGGGGGTCGGTGTCGCGGGGCGGTTCGCCGATCGGCGGCCCGGGGTGGTGCTGGGCGTGGGCGGCGGCGCGCTGTGCCTCGGGTGGGGTGCCCTCGCGCTCGGCGCGGGCACCCCGGCCGTGGCGCTCGGGCTCGTCTTCGTGCAGGGGGCGCTGTCCTTCGGTGTCGGGTCCACGCTCATCTCGCAGGTGCTGTACGCGGCTCCCGGCGCGCCCACGCTGAGCGGTGGCTTCGCGACCGCCGCGTTCAACGTGGGCGCGGCGCTCGGGCCTTGGCTCGGCGGTACGGCCATCGGGGTTGGGCTCGGGTACCGGTCGCCGCTGTGGGTGAGTGCCGTGTCGGTCGCGCTGTCTCTGATGGTGGCGGGCGTGGCGGGCATGGCGGGCGTGGCGGGCGGTCCGGCCCGGCGGCGAAATCCGGGGGCGGACGGGAGTCGCACTGGGGCATCCTCGTCGGTATGACCGTCACGTCCCGACCCGGTTCCGACTGGGTCGCCATCGCCTCGTACGAGTTCGAGAAGGGGTCTCCCCGGCCCCTGGCCGCCGTGCGCGGTTGACTGCGTGAACGCGGCATCGACTGGATGCCGTTCGGCGCGGACGAGGTCCGCTGGGATCGGGTGTGCGCGCCGGGGGCCGACGGGCACTGGCGCGCGTGGATCACGGTCCATGTGGACGCCGGTGCCCTGTGGCGGCTCGGGCTGCATCCCGATCAGCCGACCGCTGTCGTCAACTCCCCCTCGCCGCCCGGCTGGTGGCACACCGCCGGGGAGCGGTACGCGCGGCAGCGGTCGGGCGGGAGGCCCGTGTCCTGAGCTGGAAGAACCCTGTCCTGAACGGGCGTGGCCGGAATTGACCCCTTGTCCATGCAGTCACAGGATCCACATAATCCAGCAACAGAATTGACCGGCGCATGCCATCGACCATCGAGGAGGCGCTCCCCGCCTTCCCTGCTTGGCATGCTCCCGACATTTCAGCGCTCTCTCCACGTTCGTATGTCCAACCCCCCACGGAAGGCATCACGTTGAAGAAGCTCCTCACCGCGTTCAAGAGATGCGCGGTCCTCGGCGCCGCCGCCCTCGCGATCGTCAGCCTTCAGCCCGTCTCGGCCGCGCAGGCCGCCGACTCGCGTGTCGTCGGCGGAACCCGGGCCACGCAGGGCGAGTTCCCGTTCATGGTCCGGCTCTCCATGGGCTGTGGCGGTGCGCTCTACACCCAGCAGATCGTGCTCACCGCCGCGCACTGTGTGAGCGGCTCCGGCAACAACACCAGCATCACGGCCACCGCCGGAGTCGTGGACCTGCAGTCCACCAGCGGCCGGGTTCAGGTCAGGTCCACCAAGGTCCTCCAGGCCCCCGGCTACAACGGCAACGGCAAGGACTGGGCGCTCATCAAGCTCGCCCAGCCGATCAACCTGCCGACGCTGAAGATCGCCACGACCACGCAGTACAACACCGGCACCTTCACCGTGGCCGGCTGGGGCGCGGCCACCGAGGGCGGTAGCCAGCAGCGCTACATGCTCAAGGCCAACGTGCCGTTCGTCAGCGACGCCCAGTGCCGTTCCTACAGCGGCTACAGCGGTCTCATCGCCGCCGAGGAGATCTGCGCCGGTCTCCCGTCCGGCGGTGTCGACACCTGCCAGGGCGACTCCGGCGGCCCGATGTTCCGCCGCGACGCCAACAACGCCTGGATCCAGGTCGGCATCGTCAGCTGGGGCATAGGCTGCGCCCGGCCGAACGCGCCGGGTGTCTACACCGAGGTCTCGACGTTCGCGTCGGCGATCGCGTCGGCGGCGTCGTCTCTCTGATCCGGCTGTCTCTCTGATCCGGACGTCTCTCTGATCCGGACGTCTCTCCGATCTGACAGCATCACGGGCCCGGTGTCTTCGGACGCCGGGCCCGTGCCGTGCCGTGCCGCCTGCGGCCGCGTCGCGCTCAGCCTTCTTCGGACGCCTCCCGGACCGGGGCCGCGCGGAACCTCGCCCGGTACTCGCTCGGCGTCGTGGCATGGCGGCGGCGGAAGGCCCGGATGAGGGTGTCGACCGTGCCGAACCCGCAGACGGAGGCGACCCGTTCCAGCGTGTCGTCGGTGGTCTCCAGCAGGTTGCCGGCCAACTCGACCCGGGCCGACTCGATGTAGGCGTGCGGGGTCGTACCGAGTTCGGTCTTGAAGATCCGGGTGAGCTGGCGGTCGCTCACGTGCGCGTACGCGGCCAGGTCCGGGACGGTGAGGCGCCGGCCGATGTTGTTCAGAATGTGGTGGCGCAGGTCCTCGATGCGCCGGGTCGGTGACACCCGTTCCAGCGGCACGCTGAACTGGGACTGGCCGCCCGGCCGCTTCAGGTACATCACCAACTGGCGGGCGACGCGCAGCGCGACCTGCTCGCCGAAGTCCTCCGCGACCAGGGCGAGGGACAGGTCGAGGCAGGCACTGATCCCCGCGCCGGTCCAGACCTCGCCCTCCTCGCGGATGAAGATCGGGTCCGGGTCGACCCGCACCGCCGGATGGTCGGCGGCGAGCCGCTGCGCGGTCGACCAGTGCGTGGTGGCGCGCTTGCCGTCGAGGAGTCCCGCGGCGGCGAGGATGTGCGCACCGACGCACACCGACGTCACCCGCCGGGTGCGGGTGGCCAGCGCCTTCACCCAGGCCACCGTGGCGGGGTCGGTGATGGGGTGGATACGGCGCTCGGCGTCCACCTCGACGGAGCCGGGGACCAGCAATGTGTCGATCGCCCGCTCGGCGACCGCACGGAACGTGGTGTCGGGCAGGATCCGCACACCGGCCGCCGTCGTCACCGGCGCCGTGGTCTCGGCGGCCAGCACGACCTCGTAGCCGACCCGCTCCTCGGTCTCGCGCGGGACGAGGGAGAACACCTCCGGCGGGCCGGTGACATCGAGGAGGTCGACGCCCTCGAACAGCACGATCACGATCAACCGGTTGACGGTCCCCACCCTGTAACCCCCTGTTTGGCCTGCGGATTCGGGCGTCGGTTTCTGCAAATAGCACGTCATTGCCGACAGCCCGGTGCGAGCCATAGCGTCGCATACGTGTTCAACAAACTGTTGAACAACTCATTCGAGTCCCCCCACCCTTGGAGAAGACCTGTGGCAAGCAAGACGCTGCGCGAACTCGGCGGTGCCGACGAAACCCCCGCGGCCCTCGCCTCCTCGACGCTGATCCTCGTCGACTACCAGAACACCTACACCCGCGGTGTGATGGAACTCGACGGCTGGCAGCCCGCCCTGGAAGCGGCGTCGGATCTGCTGTCCCGTGCCCGCGAGGCCGGAGCCGAGGTCATCCATGTCCAGCACGACGGCGGCGAGGGTTCGCCGTACGACATCCGCACGGAGATCGGGCGGATCCACCCCGACGTGGCGCCGATCGACGGCGAATCCGTGGTCGTCAAGCAGGCCCCCGACGCCTTCCACGGGACCGACCTCGGCAGGCTCGTCGACGAGGCCGGGAACGAGACCGTGATCGTCGCGGGGTTCATGACCCACATGTGCATCGCGTACACGTCGGCGTCCGCGGCCCTGCGCGGCAACCCGCCCACGGTCCCCGCGGACGCGTGTGCCACCCGGTCGATCGTGAACGTGTCCGCCGACGAGCTGCACCGCAGTGCGCTGGCGGCCATCGGCGACGCGTACGGCGTCGTCGTCGCGTCCGGGAAGGAGCTGGCCTGACATGGCGGAGCAGGGGCAGGGCGGCGCGTCCCGTCGCGGGTTCCTGAAGGTCGGCGGGGCGGCCCTCGTCGGCGGCGCCGCGGTGTTCGGCGCCACCCGGCTGGGCGACTCCCCCGCGCAGGCGGCGGAGGCGGACACGTCGGGGACGACGACGCTGCGCAAGCTCAACGGCTTCGCGGACAAGCCGGCTTCGCTCACCTCCGCCACCCTGATCATGGTGGACTACCAGAACACCTACACCCGCGGTGTGATGGAACTCGACGGCTGGCAGCCCGCCCTCGACGCCGCGGCCGAGCTGCTGAGCGCGGCCCGCGAGGCGGGCGGGACGGTCATCCACATCGTCAACGACGGCGGGGAGAACACCCCGTACGACATCCGCCGGCCGATCGGCCGCATCCACGACAAGGTCAAGCCCGCGAAGGGCGAGCGGACCGTGGTGAAGAAGGCCCCCAACGCCTTCGTGAACACGGACCTCGGCAAGCTCGTCGACCGGGCGGGCAACGAGAACCTGGTCATCGCCGGGTTCATGACGCACATGTGCGTGACGTTCACCGCGGAGGGCGCGTTCCTGCGCGGGAACAAGCCCACCGTGGTCGCGGACGCCTGCGCCACCCGGCCGCTGCCGTCGGTCGGCGGCGGACTGTCCGCCGACCAGATCCACCAGAGCGCGCTGGCGACGATCGCCGACCTGTACGGCGTCGTCGTTCCCAGCCACACCACGCTGGCATAGCGCGCGCCACGCACCACGCGACTCCCCCTCTCCGGCGCCCCCGCAGCCCCACGCTGCCGGAGAGGGAACCCCTTCTCGCATCTGCTCCCCGCGTCCCGGCCCTTGGTGGCTCCCGGCGGGTCAGTTCCCCCCACACCACCGCTTCCCCCCAGGCGGGAACACCTGACGACCGATTCGTTACGGAGAGCAAGTCATGGCAACACGCCGGAAATTCATCGGTGGCGCGGGCGGCATAGGCGCCGCGACGTTCCTGGGCTACACGGCTGCCCAGCCGGAGACGACATCCCTCCTCGACGCCGCCCCCGCGGCGGAGGAGGTGAGCACCCGAACCGCCGCCCGGGACACCATCCGCGCGGTGAACGCGGCGATGCGCACCAACTACGCGGCGCTCAAGGCCGACCTGGTCAAGAACCTCGGGCCCGTCATCGTGGTGCAGAACGACGCGAAGGGCGGCACGTTCACCCTCGTCCACGAGGGCAAGCGGTTCGTCGAGCACCCGGTGGCGGAGGAGTTCGAGCTGGCGAAGTCCATCGCCCATGTGCCGCTGGGGATCTTCTCCACGGTCGCGGAGTACCTGTCGGACAAGGTCCCGGGCGTGCCCAACGCCGACCGGATCGACGCCCACGACCTCGACATGGTGGCGATGAAGGGCCCGGGCACCGACGCCTGGACGACGCCGCTGCAGGCGTTCGCCGACAAGCTGACCACCGCGAAGAACAACCTCACCGCGGCGAAGCTGCCGCAGGCACTGCACAACTCCTGCGCGAAGATCCTCGACGAGGCGCTGACGTTCATCGCCGACGCCATCCGCACCCGCGCCTTCGACATCGCCTCGTTCCAGGTCTTCGCGGGGCGCGTGTATCCGGCGATCCGGGTGAACATGCAGTACGCCGCCGAGGCGCAGATCTCCGGAGTGCAGGGCCTGTGCCGGGAGTGGCGGGCCCAGATCGGCGAGGCCGCCTGGGCCGACCTCTACACGGTGGTGCTGTCGATCTGGACGACGTCGGTGCTGAACCAGGCGGAGATCATCATCAAGCCGATGATGAACCAGAAGAAGGTGGACACCCATCTGATCGACATCCCCACGGCGCAGCTACCGTCGGACCCGATCGGGGTGGCGCTGGACAACCTGGCGCGGATCGTTCAGGACAACATCGCCGCGGAGCTGGTGTTCGTCTCGGACACCAAGGTCGCCGACGCCCTGAAGGGCAAGGAGGACCTGCTGTCCGACGAGATCCTGAAGCAGCTCGGCACGCCCGCCTCCCCCGGGGCGACCGGTGTGGCGTTCCGCGCCGCCGGCCGGGCGAAGTGTCCGGTGAACCACAGCGTGAGCATCTGACCGACGCGCACGAAGCCAGCCGAGCACACCGAGCACAACAAGCACGTCTCAAAGCCCGGCGGCCCTCTCCTGGACGGAGGAGGGGGCCGCCGTCGCGTCCACGGGGGAAACACACATGACAACCAGGCTGTGGCTCATCACCGGTCTCATCCTGCTGGCCGTCAATCTACGCGCGGCGATCACGGGGACCTCGCCGCTCATCGGGGACCTGCGACAGGCGCTCGCCCTGTCCGGCACCCAGGTCAGCATGCTGGCGACGTTGCCGGTGCTGTGCCTGGGCGCCTTCGCCTGGCTCGCACCCCGGCTGGCCCGCCGGTTCGGAACCCAGGCCGCCGTGTGCGCGGCCCTCTGGGTGCTGGCGCTCGGCGCCGCCGTGCGGGCGGTTCCGTGGCCGACGGCGCTCTTCGTGGGAACGGTGCTGTCCGGAGCCGGCATCGCCGTCGGGAACGTACTGCTGCCCGCGCTCGTCAAGGACCACTTCAGTCGGCGGATCGGTCTGTTCACCGGACTCACCATGACCGTCATGGCCGTCTCCGGCGCCCTCGCCGCCGGAGCCGCGGTGCCGCTGGCCGACGCGACCGGCTGGCAGTTCGCGCTGGCGGTGTGGGCGGTGCCCGCGGTGCTGGCTGCGGGGGTGTGGGGGCTGCTGGCCGCACCCGGAGCGGACGGCAGGCATCGCAGGACGCCGCCCGCGGCGCCGACGTCGGCGGGCGGATCCTTACTGCGCTGCGCGCTCGCCTGGTGGGTGTCGGCGTTCCTCGGGCTGGTGTCGCTGATGTTCTACGCGCTGGTGGCGTGGCTGCCGCAGATCATGGACGCCCGCGGCTACACCCCCGGCCAGGCCGGGCTGATGATGTCGGTGATGCTGACCGTCGGCATCCCGCTGGGCTTCGTCGTCCCCCTCGCCGCGGCCCGGATGCGCGGCCAGCGGCTCCTCGTGGTGGCCGTGACGGCGACGAAACTGCTCTCCCTCGCAGGCCTGCTGCTGGCGCCCGCGTTCGGCTGGGCGTGGGTGTGCCTGCTCGGTGCGGCGACCGGCAGCGCCTTCCCACTGGCGATGACGCTGCTCGGGCTGCGCGCGGACGGCCCCCAGACCGCCGCCGCCCTCTCGGGGATGGCGCAGACGATCGGCTACCTGCTGGCCGGCCTGGGACCGCTGGCCATAGGGGTCCTGCACGACGTCACCGACGGCTGGCGCATCCCCCTCGCCGTCCTGGTCGCCCTGGTGGTGCCGGAGGCGATCGCCGGGCTACTGGCCGCCCGGCCCGGACACGTACGCCCCGGCAGCCACAGGGACGCCCCGTCGAAGCACAAGCGCACTGCCGCACGCGCGGACGATCGCCTCGTCCGGCTGTAGCCGGAGACTCGCAACCAGCCGCGGCCGGATCCTCAGAAGCCTCCCCCGTCGAACCCTCCGCCACCGAAGTCCCCACCGCCGAACCCGCCCCCGAAGTCCCCGGTGTCGAAGTCCGCCCCGGACACGTCGCCGCCCTCATAGCCGCCGCCGTACCCGTACCCGGCCCCGTAGTCGGCCGCATAGGCAGGCGCGGCCATCATGCTGCCCAGCATCGTGCCGATGAGGAGGCCGGGGAGGATGCCGCCGCCGAAGTAGCCGCCAGCCCAGGGGCCGTAGGCGGGGCCGGCGTCCCAGTACGGTCGGCGGCCGTGCTCGGTGTCGACCTCGCGGATCACGGGGTCACGGCCCTCGGCCAGGCGGGTGCGGTCGGCCGCGCAGACCGGGACCTCGCGGGCGGCGCCGCCCGGTGGGGTCCAGGTCTCGTCGGCCACCGCCGTGCCGTGCCGTGGGTCGAAGAAGCACGGCGGGCGGCGTTCCGGAAGCTGCCGGTGCTCCCGGCGGGCGGCCAGCCGGGTGAGGGAGAAGCGGCCGTCCGCCAGGGCCTGGGTGACCGCCTTGACGTCCTCCGGTTTGCGGGCCCCGTCCATGAGCCGTTTCGCCTGCTCGTAGGCGTCCAGGGAGCCCTCGTAGTCCGCGCGCATCGCGTCGTCGGCGCCGGCCTCGGCCGGGTGGAAGTCCAGGCGGTCCAGTTCCTCACCGAAGGCGGTGATGTCCTCGTCGACCACGACCCGCAGCTTGTCCAGCGCCGCCCGCTGCTGCGCCTCGTGACGCCGCCGGGTGTGCCGGACCAGCGCGTACGCGCCGGCGCCGCCCGCTGCCAGCACTGTGGCGATGGCGATCAGACCGCCGACGTCCATGCTCGCGCCGTCTCCGCCGTCGCTCCAGCTTGCGGGTGCCGTGCCGCCGACGTTGCGCAGCGCCGAGTCGACGAAGTCGTTCAGCTGGGCCTTGGGATCACCGGCGTTCTGCACCGACGTCACGAGGTTGTCCACCGCCTGCTCGGACAGCACGGAGGAGTCGGCCGCCGCGTCGAAGCGGTCACCGACGCGGACCCCGTACAGACCCGTGATACCGGTCTCCGTACGGAGGTTCAGGAGGAGGTTCCGGGTCGGCTGATCGGCCGGGAGTACGGCGATGAAGACCGGCTTGTCGGCGTCCTTGATCTTGTCGGCGAGCGCTTCGGCGTCGGCCGACGACAGCAGGTCCGAGGCGGCGGGGGCCACGTAGACGGGATCCTCGCGCAGTGCCTCGGCGACCTGGGAAACGTCCGTGGCCGCATGTGCGCCGGGCGCGCCGGCCGTGAGCACCGCGACTGTCGCGGCGACCGGCACGATCAGCAAGCGCATGAGACCCCGGGAGAGCGGAGTCCTCATACCATCGACGCTACCTGATCGGACGGGCAAAGGCGCCGGTCCAGGTGGCTGAATCGACAGACAGCCGGCCTCGGCGGACGGCCCGGCGGCCGCCTCTGTGGTCCCACCTGCGACTCGGCTCCCACGCGGGGCGTCAGAGATCGGTCCGCTCGTGTCGGTGTCCGTTCAGTGCGCCTCGATCCACTTGGCATCGCCGTCTCCACCGCGCTGCAGAAACTGCAGACGCCGGTTGCGCAGCGCCTTGAGCATCTGATTGCGCGGGTAGTCGCGGGCGGGCGCCGGCCCCTCGGTCGGGAGCTCCTTGCGCTGGGCAGCGATGTCGACGAGCAGGGACTCGTACGACGCGAGTTCCTCCCGGCCGAGGTCCGTCCGCACATAGCTGGTCAGGGCGAAGAGTCGCATGATCTCACCGATCACCTCCCGCTCGCCGTGCAGTTTCACCACGGCCGACGCATGTCGGACCCACTCCCGGCCGCCCATGCGCCGCATGAGCAGAACGGCCATCAATGCCTGCCCCGGCTGTTCCATGAAGGCTTCCTGGCAGAGGGCCTCTTCCGTCAGCCGGGAGAGCTTGCCGCTGGCCAGTACCTGGGACAGTGCCGCGTACGAGGCGAGGACGGGAGAGAACAGCTCGATCCTGCCCATGAGCTTCTCGAACTCGTCCTCGGACACCTCCGAGTCGTCCGCGAGGACCTCTCGCAGCTCCTGCTGCTCCAAAACCTCCGAGAGAGCCTGCCGGATACCTTGCCTGCTGCCCTGCCTGTTCCACTCGTCAGCCATCAGAGCGGCGCGCACGCCGTAGCCGTTCAGGGTCAGCCAGAGCGCCTGCCGTTTGAGGTCCAGATCCCGGACGAGTTCACTGCTGCGCAGCACGTCGGCGAGGAGGTCGAGCCACTCGACGAACACCTCGAAGTCGGAGCGGGTGAATCCCCCGCCCTCGCGGTTGTCCTGGACCATGGTGCGCATGGCGTCGGCCTGGTCATGCAGTTCGTCCAGCATCACGTTGAACTCCCCCTGGACCTCGGCCGGTGGCCCGGGCGGCGTGTACGCCAGGTCCGGGGGCCAGAGCTCGTCCAGCAGCGACTCCGTGTCGTCGAGCGCCCGCCAGCCCTCCGGTGCCGCCAGCACCGAGAACGGGTCGCTGGCGCCGTCCCCGAGCCGTTCGCGCAGATCCCGGAAGCCGTCCATGACCCTGCGCAGCAGCGTGGCGTCGTTGCGGCGCAGCGCAGCCGTGTGCCGGATCACCTGCGCGTAGTCGAGGGGGTTGTCCCTCACCAGCAACTGGAGTTCTTCGGAGGCCTCCATTCGGTACGCCGCCAGCAGGGGCCGGACCATGGGCTGGCAGAAGTAGATGAGACCGTCGCGCTGGCCGATGATCCGCTTGGCTATGAGCGCGTCCAGGACGGCGCCCGGGGGCTCGGACCAGCCCAGCCCCTTGAAGTAGTCCAGCAGGAACTGTTCGG
Source organism: Streptomyces sp. cf386 (assembly GCF_900103585.1). Taxonomy (GTDB): domain Bacteria; phylum Actinomycetota; class Actinomycetes; order Streptomycetales; family Streptomycetaceae; genus Streptomyces. Next base: position 33,243 of record NZ_FNHV01000017.1, on the reverse strand, counting down.
CCTCCATGCGGGGCAGGGCGTCCTTGCCCTCCAGGGTGAGGTGCTCGTTCAGGCAGGACAGGATGTCCTGGAGGTCCCGGAAGTCGAGTTCGAAGCGGCGGTCGACGCTCGGGTCGTCACGCCCCAGCAGGAGTCCGAGGTAGGACTCGAGGATCGCGGTGTTGTTGACTCCGGCCGTCCAGTCGCCCTGTCCGGCGGTGGCGACCAGGGCGGCCAGCATGGCGGGCGTGCGGGGCAGTCTGCCGCGGCTGAGCAGGTCCAGAATCGCGGTCACGTCGGAGTCGCTCTCCTCCGGGCGCAGCAGACGCACCAGGGCTCGCAGCTCCCGACGGCCGAAGGGCCCGATGTAGCGGACGCGACAGGTCCAGCCCTCCCGGATCAACTCATCACCGAGTCGTTGGCCGACGGTGGTCCGGGAACCGAGGATGTACATGTTCTGAGGGTGCTGCGCCATGAACCTCAGCAGATTCCTCAGCCGCTTCTCGGACCGCGGGGCGACGTTGTCCACGGCCAGCGCGAGGCGGGGCAGAGCGTCCCGCTTCCCGGTGGGGATGCCGGCCAGGGCGAGCTGTTTGCGCACCTCCCGGTCGACTCCGTTCGCGCCACTCTCCACCGCGGTGAAGTCGATGACCACAGGGGCGTATTGGGTGTCCAGCCGGTAGGCGGTGTAGGCCAGCCACTGCAGGGTGCTCGTCAGGCCGCAGTACTCGTCGCCGACGACGACGAAGTGACGGTGTTCGGACAGGCTTGCCGCCAGGTCGTCGGGGGTGATCCTGCCCTCCTCCAGGTCCGTCAGGGCCAGGTACTGCTCGACCGGCAGGTGCAGCAGGACCGGTGGGACCAGCAGACGGTCCATGTCCATCTGCCACCGGTCCGGGGCCAGGTTCAGGCTCCGCTCCCGTACGGCGTCCAGGAGCCTCTCCGTGGCCAGGTCCGCGGCGGTGCGGGTGACGACCTCCTCTTCCGGCGGGGGCGCGGGGACGGGCCGTCCGGGCTCGGCGAAGTCGATGACCTGCCTACCGCCCGGCACCACGTTGAGGCCCTCGTCGAAGGCGTCCCTGCTATCGAAGTAGCTGCGCACGTGCACGGTGAAGGCATGCGGGGCGTGCGTGCGGTCGACGTCGACGACGCTGTAGGCGTTGAGGTAGTCGCGCGACTGGTAGAGCGAACCGGCCATGCTGTGCATGAGGGGGCCCGTCTTGCTCGCGAGGCCGACGGGGTCGACGACATGGACGTGTCCGGTGCACAGGACGTCGAACCGGCCCAGTTCCCTGCGTACGTCGCCACGGTCGAACTCCGCCAGCCAGTCCAACGGATGGTGCATCACGGCGATCTTCACATCCGCGTCGCCGAGTTCGTCCGCGGCCCGGGTCATCTGCCGGTCTCCCACGATGAGATGGGCCCGGTCCGCGTCGTCCCCCTCTCCGGTCGCCCTCCAGGCCGAGGTGAGACACGCCACGGCGACCGTGCTCCCGCTCGCGGTGAAGCGGTGCAGCGTGACCAGCGGGGAGAGGCGTTCCACGCCGGTGTCCGCGTAGTAGTCGTCCACGAACTCCAGCCACGGAGCCATCCGGTCCAGGTAGGTCATCAGGTTCTTGGCGTCGAGGAGTTGGTTGACCGCGTCCCGGCTGGTCAGCCCCGACAGGAGACCGTTCTCCTGGAACTGATCGATCCTGCTGATGTCGACATCGTGGTTTCCGGGCGCGAGGACCATGCGGTCGCGGTCGAGTCCCAGCAGGTCCTGGAGGGGATCGAGCAGAGCCTCGCGGGCGAAGGAGAACTGGTCGGGCCGTGCGCTGAACGCGAGGTCACCACTGAAGACCACCGCATCGACCGGGGTCCGTTCATGGAAGTCCCGCACGTCCTTCAGGAAGGCCCTGAGGAGCTTGCTCTGGTCGGGTTCCCAGTCCGCCCTTGCGTGCAGGTCACTGATGTGGACGATCCGCACGAAACACCCCCGCATCCGTGGCAACGCGTCTCCCTATCCTACGCGCGGCCACTTCGGAGAACCCTGCCATCAGGCCCAACACCCTTGTCCCGTCGGCGGCTTGAGAGGCGACACATGGCCCGGCCGTGCATACGATGCCTCCTGCCGCCGTGTGCCGCACGGTCGGTCGGCGCAGGAGAGGGCAAGGGGGCGCGCATGCTCGGCAGACGCAGAGCCGCGGACATGACGGTGTCGGAACTGACCGAGCTGGACCGGTCGCGCACCCGAGCCGATCTGCTGTGGGAGCTGTTCCGGCACGCCGAGGGCGAGGTGACCGCGGCGATCGAGTGGTACCTCGCCCGACGCCGGGGTCCGTCCCTGTGGTCACGTTCGCTGCGGGCCCTGGCCGCCCTGCTGGGCATTTTCGGCACCCTCACCCCGCTAGTGCACGCTGCGGACCCGAACACCCTGCAGCCCGAGTGGGGTTTCGTCTTCCTGGCCGGCGGCGCGGGCTGCATCCTGTTCGACCGGATTTTCGGCTTCTCCGCGTCCTGGACCCGGTACATCCGCACCGAGATGGCCTTGCAGCAGGTCCTGAAGAGGGCCCAGGCCGAGTGGGCCCATACCTTCCTGAAGGCGACGGATTCGCCCAGCGACAAGGAACAGGCCGCGCTGCTCACGGTGATCGAGCGGCTGCGGAGGGACGCTCAGCAGATCATGGAGGAGGAGAGCGCGGCCTGGATCGGCTACCTGGCGGACGGCGTCGAGGAACTGACCCGGTCCACGGCGCACGGCGCCGGTCAGCGGCCCGGCCCGGCGGGGCTGTTCCGCCTGGACCGCCAGGCCGCGCGCGACCGGGGCGGCGAGGCCGCGAACCGGCCGCGCGACACGGCGATGTGACCCACCCCCGGCCTACTCCGCCGGCGACACCCCGGCCCGCAGCAACCCATAGGTGTACGCATCCTCCAACGCCTGCCAGGACGCCGCGATCACGTTCTCCGCGACGCCGACCGTCGACCACTCCCCCGCCCCGTCGGACGTGGAGATCAGGACGCGGGTCGTGGACTGCGTGCCGTGCACGCCCTCCAGGATGCGGACCTTGTAGTCGACGAGTTCGAGCTTGGCGAGCTGGGGATAGATCTTCTCCAGCGCCACCCGGAGCGCGCGGTCGAGGGCGTTGACCGGGCCGTTGCCCTCGGCCGTGGCGACGATGCGCTCGCTCTTGGCCCACAGCTTGACCGTGGCCTCGTTGGCGTGGGTGCCGTCGGGGCGGTCCTCGACGATCGCGCGCCAGGACTCGACGCCGAAGTACTTCAGCGGCTTGCCCTCGACCTCGGCGCGGAGGAGGAGTTCGAAGGAGGCGTCCGCGGCCTCGTACGTGTAGCCCTTGAGCTCGCGCTCCTTGACCCGCTCGACCACCCGGCCGACCAGCTCGCGGTCGCCGCCCAGGTCGATGCCGAGTTCCTTGCCCTTGAGCTCGACCGAGGCGCGGCCCGCCATGTCGGAGACCAGCATGCGCATGGTGTTGCCGACCAGCTCGGGGTCGATGTGCTGGTAGAGGTCCGGGTCGACCTTGATCGCGGAGGCGTGCAGGCCGGCCTTGTGGGCGAAGGCGGAGACGCCGACGTACGGCTGGTGCGTGGAGGGGGTGAGGTTGACGACCTCGGCGATGGCGTGGGAGATCCTCGTCATCTCGCGGAGGTGGCCGTCGGGGAGGACCTTCTTGCCGTACTTCAGTTCCGGTGCGGCGACCACCGGGAACAGGTTGGCGTTGCCGACCCGCTCGCCGTAGCCGTTGGCCGTGCACTGCACGTGGGTGGCGCCGGCGTCGACGGCCGCGAGGGTGTTGGCGACCGCGCAGCCGGTGTCGTCCTGGGCGTGGATGCCGAGCCGGGCACCGGTGTCGGCGAGGACCGTGGAGACGACGGCCTGGACCTGGGCGGGGAGCATGCCGCCGTTGGTGTCGCAGAGGATGACGACGTCCGCGCCTGCCTCCGACGCCGTACGGACGACGGACTTCGCGTACTCGGGGTTGGCGCGGTAGCCGTCGAAGAAGTGCTCGCAGTCGACGAAGACGCGGCGGCCCTGTTCGCGGAGGTACGACACCGTGTCGCGGACCATCTCCAGGTTCTCGTCCAGCGTGGTGCGCAGGGCCAGCTCGACATGCCGGTCGTGGGACTTCGCGACCAGGGTGATCACCGGGGCGCCGGACGCCAGGAGCGCGTTGACCTGTGGATCCTCGGCAGCCTTGGCGCCCGCGCGGCGGGTGGCGCCGAAGGCGACCAGCTGGGCGTGCTTGAAGTCGATCTCCTGCTGGGCGCGCGCAAAGAACTCGGTGTCCCGCGGGTTGGCGCCGGGCCAGCCGCCCTCGATGAAGCCCACGCCGAAGTCGTCCAGGTGCCGTGCGATGGCCAGCTTGTCCGCGACGGTGAGGTTGATGCCCTCCCGCTGCGCGCCGTCGCGCAGGGTGGTATCGAAGACGTGGAACGAATCGTCGAGCTCGCTGGTTTCGGTCATGGTGTCAAGGCTCCTGCTGTTGGATCCCGTCGGATCACGGTCGTTACCGGAATGACCGGCTCCACCGTCCCCAATGATCCCTCGCGCTTTGCTCCCGGCTGAAGGTGGGCCAGAAAAGCGAAAAACCCCTCGCGGGTGCGAGAGGTCTGCGCGCGGGTCGAGGACGACGGTGTCCGCCCGTACCTGGTCGTACGTGGCGGTCACTGCGGACCGGCGCGCCTGCTGCCAATAATCATGGCGAACGAGAGCACGGGGGCAGTCTGGCACAAGTCACCCCCGTGCTCACCGTCCGTCTCAGGATGCGAGCACTGCGCTGATCACCGCAGATGGCGGACGTAGAGGTGCGTGGTGTCGTAGGTGTCGCCGGGCACGAGGTCGGTGGCCCCGCTGGCGAACGCGACCGTACGGCCGTGCCGGTCGATCACCGGGAAGGATGCCGGGGAGTCGCTCGGGCCGCCCTGGGTGTCGGGGTTCGCCAGAACCGTGCGCCCGGTCCGCAGGTCGCGCACGTACGCGCGCGTGGTGTGGTTCGGGTCGTTCGGATCGACGGCGACGAAGGCGACGTACCGGTTGTCGGCGCTGAGCGACGGGTGGGCGGTGTAGGCGGCCGGGTCGGCGGCGTCGAGCCGGCACAGCTCCCCCGTCCTCAGGTCACGGACGAAGACGTTGTGGGTGCCGTTGGTGTCGTTCGGCGTCAGCCGGGAGTCCAGCGAGTTGAAGACCGCGTACCGGCCGTCGGCGCTGACCTGCGGGAACTCGGTCTGACCGTCGGACACCTTGCCGTCCGGAGCCTTGTCGAGCTGGATCAGGTCACCGCTCGGCACATCACGGACGTAGGCGTCGCTCCAGTCGCCCCGGGTGGGGTACGGGACGAAGAACTGGTAGCCGACCCGGCTGCCGTCCGCGCTGATGGACGGGTGGCCGGCGGCGGACTTCCAGGCGTTCTCGCCGGGGACCTGGCTGATACGGACGGTCTTCCCCGTGACACGGTCGAGGCGGTACACCCGGTTCGACCTGTCGCCCGCCGGTCCCGCGTCGTCCGTGTGCAGGGCGATGAAGGCGACATAGCGGCCGTCGGCGCTGACCGCCGGGCTGCTTGCGGCCCGGTACCCGGTGTCGACGGCGTCGTCGACGCGCTGGACGGCGCCGGTCTTGAGGTCCTTGATCCAGATGTGGTTGTCGGCGAGGTCGTAGGTGGCGTTGGCCGTGAACGCGAGATACCGGCCGTCGGCGCTGAGGGAGACGTCCAGGACGTTGGCGTCCCATGGACCGCCGTCCCGGGTGGTGCTCGCCAGGCGGGTGGTACCGGTCCGCACGTCACGTACGAAGGCGTCGGCCTTGCCCTTGGTGTCGCCCGCGACAAGGTTGTCGGCGCTGGAGACGAAGGCCACGTAGCGGCCGTTCGCGCTCAGGCTCTGCCCGCCGGAGGCGGCGTTGCCGTCCGTGCCGTCCGGGGCCACGCTCACCTTCTCGGTGTGCGGGGCCCTGGGCGCGGCGCTCGCCGCCGTCCCGGCCAGCGTCGCCGTGGCGGCGACGAGGGCGATGGCGAGCGCGCGGGCTCGCTTGTTCCGGTGCATGGTTGTTCCCCCGTGGTTGGTCATGGTCGGTGACACCCCGTTGGCGTCCCCACGCCAAGGGCTCCCCAGAGGCAAACGCATCACGCGCTACCGGGTCAATCCGACGTACTGCGTACAACCTGGACGTGTGCTCAGGTGTCCGCGAGCAGGCTGTCGTCGAGGAACTCCCGTACGTGGCGCAGGATCTGCGTCCGGTCCGTGCCCCGCAGCCCGATCGCCACATGGATGGAGAAGCCGTCGAGCAGCGCCCGCAGCCGGGCGGCGAAACGGTCCGGGTCGACCGCCCGGAACTCCCCCCTCGACACGCCCTCCGCCACCAGCGCCACCAGGTCCCGGTGCCATGCTCCCTCGATGGCGGCCTGCCGGTCGCGGGCGGCGTCGTCGGCGTTCTGCGAGCGGTTCCAGACCTCCAGCCACAGCGTCCAGTGCGGGTCGCGGTGGCCGTCGGGGACGTACAGGTCGACGTACGCGTCGAGCCGCTCACGGGCGGGCGCGGTGCGGGTCAGCAGCCTGCCCCGCTCGGCGCCCAGCCGGCCCTCGCTCCACTCCAGGGTCCGCAGCAGCAGCTCGTCCTTGGAGTGGAAGTAGTAGAGGAGATGCCCGCTGCTCATCTGGACCTCACGCCCGAGCGCGGCCATGGTGAGCTTCTCCAGGCCGAGCTCGGCGATCATCTGCATGGCGGCGGCGAGGACCTCGTCGCGAGGCGGCGCCGGGGTACGGCGACGGGCCGGCGTCATTCGGCGACCTCCACGTGGACGGCCTCGGGCAGGAAGTGGGTCTCGAACGGGCCGTAGCACTCGCTGAAGCGGGTCCCCACCACCGCGCCGCACTCCCCACACACCTGGTTGGGCCCCTCACGTCCGGGCGCGCCGCAGCATCCCGGCTCATGCGAGGCAGGGTTGTACGCCAGCCGCCCATGGGTGTCCTCGGGGTTCACCAGCAGGGTTCCACGCGGTCCGGCCGAGACCAGGATCTCGCCGTTGACAGCGAAGCCGTCCTGGTGGCGGGTGGACTTGGCCAAGGGGTCCGGATCCGGCACATACGGCGCTCCGCACGGCTCCGGGTCCACCACATACGCCCCCTCGGGCACCGTGGGCGGGGCGTGCCGGGAGCCGTCGGGGTTCGGAAGACCGTCGTACTCCGGGCGCTGCGGCACCTCGGACAGGCGGTGAAGCGGCTTGGTGAGGCGGTGGCCGCAGGCCGTGCAGAGCAGTACGTTCACCCGTACGTTCTACCTGACCACGACCCTCGGCTGCTGCTGGGTGATGCAGTGGATGCCGCCGCCACCCGCGAAGATCGTCCGAGCGTCCACCAACGTCACCGTCCGCCCCGGAAACAGCTTGCGGAAGATACCGGCCGCGAGCTCGTCGCGCGGGTCGTCGAAGCCGCAGAGCACCACGCCGCCGTTGCAGAGGTAGTGGTTGATGTAGGAGTAGTCGGCCCAGTGGCCGTCGGCCTCCAGGACGGTCGGGGCGGGCACCTCGACGACCTCCAGGCGCCGGCCTCGCGCGTCCGTCTGCGACTTCAGCAGGCCGACGATCTCCTTGGTCACCTCGTGGTCGGGGTGCGCCGGGTCCGACTGCACATGGGCCACGACCACGCCGGGGCGGGCGAACGCGGCGACGATGTCGACATGGCCGAGCGTGCCGAAGCCGTACGGGGGATAGTCGCCGGTGAGGCCACGCGGCAGCCAGATCGCCTTGCGGGTGCCGAGCATCGCGTGGATCTCCGCCTCGACCTCCGCACGGCTCCAGTGCGGGTTCCGCTCGGGACCGAGCTGGACCGTCTCGGTCAGCAGAACCGTGCCCTCGCCGTCCACATGGATGGCACCGCCCTCGTTCACCAGCTTCGAGGCGTACGTCCTCGTCGAGCCCGCCAGTTCGGAGACATACGCGGCGATCTTCGCGTCGTACTCCCAGCTGGCCCAGTCCTGCGCGCCCCAGCCGTTGAACGTCCAGTCGACGGCCGCGAGTCCACCGGCGCCGTCGGTCAGGAAGGTGGGCCCGATGTCCCGCATCCACGCGTCGTCGAGCTCCCGTTCGACGGTGTCCACACCCGGCCCGAGCAGCGTCCGGGCCTCCTCGGACTGTCCCGGCCCGCACACCACCGTCACCGGTTCGAAGCGGCGCACGGCCCGGGCGACCGACGCCCAGGCCAGGCGGGCGGCCGTGAGGTCCTCGGGGTCCTCGAAGGTCGTGTTCGGCCCCGGCCACGCCATCCAGGTGCGCTCGTGCGGAGCCCACTCGGCGGGCATGCGGAAGCCGTCGGCGGCAGCGGACATGGTGATCCTCACAGGAAGTAGAGGCGGTTGAGGGAGACGGAGTCGGCCGGCTCGGAGCGCAGCGGCTCGCCGTCGAGGGTGACGAGCCCGGTGCGCTGGTCGACGTCGACGGCTCCGGTACGGGAGTTCAGGCGCAGGTCGGCCGGCCCGATGCCGCGCGTGCCGCGCACGGCGACCCTGCGGCGCCGGGTCGGCATGGTGTCGCCCCCCTGGTCGAGGGCGGCCCGCGCGACGAAGGCGACCGAGATGTCGGCGGGCGTGGCGCCGTAGGCCCCGAACTGCGGGCCCAGGACGAGGGGTTCGCAGGTGTCGGTCGCGGCGCCCGGGTCACCGACCACCCCGTATGCCGGGAACCCTGACTTCAGCACCAGCTGCGGCTTGGCCCCGAAGTACTCCGGCCGCCACAGCACGATGTCGGCGAGCTTGCCGACCTCCAGCGACCCCACCTCGTGCGCGAGGCCGTGCGCGATGGCCGGGTTGACGGTCAGCTTGGCCATGTAGCGCAGGACGCGCTCGTTGTCGTGGCCGTCGTCCGGGGCGCCGAACTCGGCCTTCATCTTCCCGGCCATGGCGAACGTACGGCGCACCGTCTCTCCGGCCCGCCCCATGCCCTGCGCGTCCGACGAGGTGATGCCGATCGCGCCCAGGTCGTGCAGCACGTCCTCGGCGCCCATGGTCCCGGCGCGGATGCGGTCGCGGGCCATGGCGGCGTCGCCGGGCAGGTCGGTCTTCAGGTCGTGGACGGAGACGATCATGCCGTAGTGCTCGGCGACCGCGTCCCGGCCGAAGGGCAGGGTGGGGTTGGTGGAGGAGCCGATGACGTTCGGGACGCCCGCCATCTTCAGGACGTTCGGGACGTGTCCGCCCCCGCAGCCCTCTATGTGGAAGGCGTGGATGGTGCGCCCCTCCAGCACCCGAAGGGTGTCCTCGACGGAGAGGCACTCGTTCAACCCGTCGCTGTGCAGGGCGACTTGGACGTCATGCTCCTCGGCGACACGCAACGCCGTGTCCAGCGCCCGGGTGTGGGCGCCCATGTCCTCGTGCACCTTGAAGCCGCTCGCCCCGCCCTCGGCCAGCGCCTCGACGAGAGGAGCGGAGTCGGAAGACGACCCCCGGCCCAGGAAGCCGATGTTGACCGGCCAGGCGTCGAAGGCGTTGAACGCGTGCCGCAGCGCCCACGGCGAGTTGACCCCGACGCCCCACACCGGCCCGAACTCCTGCCCGATGATCGTGGTCACACCCGACGCCAGCGACGCCTCCATGACGCGCGGCGACAGCAGATGGACATGCGTGTCGACGGCCCCGGCGGTGGCGATGAGCCCCTCGCCGGACACGATCGAGGTCCCGGTGCCGACGACGACGTCGACCCCGTCGAGGGTGTCGGGATTCCCGGCCCGCCCGACCGAGCAGATCCGGCCTTCCCTGATCCCGATGGAGACCTTGCGGATCCCCAGCGCCGCGTCGATCACGACGACGTTGCTGACGACGACGTCACAGGTCTCCCGGACGGCGGCGGCCTTGAGGTGCAGCCCGTCCCGGGCGGTCTTGCCGAACCCGGCGAGGAACTCGTCGCCGTACCGCTGGGAGTCGGACTCGACGCGGATCGTCAGCCCGGAGTCGCCCAGGCGGATGCGGTCGCCGGCGCGGGGGCCGTGGGTGGCGGCGTACGCGTAAGGATCGATACTCATCGGTCTGCTCCCAGATATCCGCAGGCGGCGGCCCGGCGCAGGGCCTCTTCCTTCACCCCCGGCGCGTCCAGCGCCCCGTCGACGAGACCGGCGAACCCGATGGCGATCCGGTCACCCCCGATGGGCACGAGCCCGACCTCGACGCCCTCCCCCGGCCCGAACCGCACGGAGGACCCGGCGGGCACGGCGAGCCGCATGCCGTAGGCAGCCCCCCGGTCGAAGTCGAGGCGCGGGTTGGCCTCGAAGAAGTGGAAGTGGGAGGTGACGGAGACGGGAACGGTGGCGGTGTTGACGACCGTCAGCCGTACGACCGCCTCCGGCTCGGCGTACTGGGGCCCCGGGAGCAGGGCGCCCGGCGCCTGATCGCCCAGACCCCCACCGATCGGATCGCTGACCACCGCGAGCCGCGAACCGTCGTCGAAGACGGCCTCGACATGCACCTCGGTGACGACGTCCGCCACGCCCGGCAGCACGTCGTCCGGCCCGAGCACGGACCGGGCGCGCTCGATCGCCTCGGCGAGCCTGGCCCCGTCGCGGGCGGCCTCGCACACGGCGTCCGCGACGAGCGCGGTCGCCTCCGGGACGTTCAGCCGCAGCCCGCGGGCCCTGCGCGCCCGGGCCAGTTCGGCGGCCCCGAAGAGCAGCAGCCGGTCACGTTCCGTGGGGGTCAGTCTCATGCCGCGGCACCTCCTTGCCTTCCTCGACTTTAGAGCATCACTCTAAACACCAGAATGCTTTACCCGAAGGGTTGACGGCAAGCACGAGAACACTCCAGATTGAACGCCACTCTAACTGACGAGGGAGACCAGCATGCCGATGGAACAGCGCGGAGTCGACACGATCCCCGACGAGGAACGCACGAGCGGCCCTCGGGACCTCGTCTCGATCCTGCTCGGGTCGAACCTCTGCCTCGGGGTGATCGTCTTCGGCTGGCTGCCCCCGTCCTTCGGCCTGAGCTGGTGGGAGTCGGTCACCTCGATCGTGCTGGGCACCCTGGCCGGCACGGCCCTCACCGCCCCGCTGGCCCTGATCTCCCTGCGCACGGCGACGAACCTGTCCACCTCCTCGGGCGCCCAGTTCGGGGTCCGGGGCCGCCTGGTCGGCTCGGTCGTCGGCCTGCTGCTGGCGCTGGGCTACTCCGCGCTGACGGTGTGGATCGGCGGCGACGTGATGGTGAGCGTGCTGGGCCGCCTGGTCGGCATGCCGGCGAACGACATGTCGTACGGCGTCGTCTACGCACTCCTCGCCGCCGCGACCGTCGCCGGAGCGGTCTACGGCTACCGCGTGCTGCTCGCCCTGTCCCGCGTCCTCGCGATCGGCATGACGGCCCTGCTGGCCCTCGGCGTGATCGCCTACGCCCCGCACTTCACGACCGCCGCGCTGCCCGAGGCCGGCGGCTATCTGCTGGGCGGCTTCTGGCCGACCTGGCTGCTGGCGCTGGTGGCGGCGGGACTGTCCGGCCCGATCGCCTTCATCACCCTCCTCGGCGACTACACCCGCTACATCTCCCCGGCCCGGCACTCCTCACGCACGGTTCTGCGCGCGACCTGGCTCGGCCTGACCCTGGGCCTGCTCGTCCCGCAGCTCTTCGGCACCTTCACGGCGTACGCGGCCCGGGCGGCGCTCGACTACGCCGGACCGCTCGTCTCCGCGTCCCCCGCCTGGTATCTGGTGCCGCTCCTGCTGGCCGCCTCGGCGGGCTCGGTCGGCAACGCCGGTCTGATGCTCTACTCCATGGGCCTCGACCTGGACGCCATCCTGCCGCGCGCGTCCCGGGCGACGGCCACGTACACGGTCGCGGTGATCGCCACGGCCTGCGTGTTCCTCGGCCACTACTACTCGTCCGCGCAGGACGCGATGACGTCCTTCGTCCTGCTGCTCACGGCGATCGGCTCTCCCTGGGCGGTCATCACCCTGATCGGCTTCGCGCGGTGCCGTGGCGTGTACGACGCAGAGGCCCTCCAGGTCTTCAACCGCCGGGCGCGGGGCGGGATCTACTGGTACCGGGCCGGCTGGCACATCCCGGCGACCGCGTCCTGGGCCCTGGGCGCGGTGGTCGGTCTGCTGGCCGTCTCCCTGCCGTCGTACGAGGGACCGCTGCTGTCGCTGACCGGCGGGGTGGACTGCAGCTTCCTGCTGTCGGGGCTGGTGGGAGGGGTGGCGTACGTGCTGCTGACGATCGGTGACCCTTCCCGGCCGGAGAAGGCTCCAGCGCGCGAGAGGGCCGCCACGGACGCGGCGTCCGAGGCGGCCCTGACGGTCACGGCGGAGAACTAGCCCAGCTTGTGCATCCAGCCGTGCTTGTCCTCGGCCTTGCCCCGCTGGATGTCGAGGAGGGCCTGGCGGAGCTTCAGCGTGACCTCGCCGGGCTCCCCGTCGCCCTGCCGCCACTCGGCGCCCGTGCGCTTCACGATGCCGACCGGCGTGATGACCGCGGCCGTACCGCAGGCGAAGACCTCGGTCAGGGTGCCGTTCTCGGAGTCGCGCTGCCACTGGTCGACGGAGACGCGGCCCTCCTCGGCCTCGTAGCCGAGGTCACGGGCGACGGCGAGGAGGGAGTCACGGGTGACGCCCTCCAGGATGGAGCCGGTGAGGGAGGGCGTGACGATCTTGTCGCCGTACACGAAGTACAGGTTCATGCCGCCGAGCTCCTCGACCCACTTGCGCTCGACCGCGTCGAGGTAGCAGACCTGGGCGCAGCCCTCGGCGGCGGCCTCGGCCTGGGCCAGCAGGGAGGCGGCGTAGTTGCCGCCCGTCTTGGCGTCGCCCATGCCGCCCGGGACGGCGCGGACGTGGTCCTCGGAGACCCAGATGGACACCGGCTTCACGCCGCCCGGGAAGTAGGCGCCGGCCGGGGAGGCGATGACGATGAACAGGTACTCACTGGCGGGCTTCACGCCCAGGCCGACCTCGGTCGCGAACATGAAGGGACGGAGGTAGAGGGACTCCTCGCCGCCATGCGCGGGAACCCAGGCCTCGTCCTGCGTGACCAGCGCGTCGCACGCCTCGATAAACGTCTCGACCGGCAGTTCCGGCATACCGAGCCGACGCGCCGAGGCCTGGAAACGCTTGGCGTTCTTCTCGGGGCGGAAGGAGGCGACGGTCCCGTCGGGCTGACGGTAGGCCTTGAGGCCCTCGAAGATCTCCTGCGCGTAGTGCAGAACCATGGTGGCCGGGTCGAGGGAGAGCGGCGCGTACGGCACGAGCTCGCCGTCGTGCCAGCCCCGGCCCTCGGTCCACTTGATCGTCACCATGTGGTCGGTGAAGTGGCGGCCGAACCCCGGGTTGGCCAGTATCGCCTCGCGCTCGGTGGCGGCCAGCGGGGTGGCGGAGGGCTTGAGCTCGATCGTGGGCGTCGTCATGAGTAGATGTCCTTCACCGGTTTCGTTGTGGCGGGCCGCGGTCACGCCAGTACTGCCAGTGGCCAGTGCTAGGACGTCCGAGCATTCCCTTGTTCCGCGGCTCCGCGTTCGATTATCGCAAGCGGGAGCCGTGGAAGAAATCGGCCTGATCGGCGTGAAATCGCGACCCAAGGGTTGATGGTGACACCCGGCGGCGGACATGGGGAAGCCGCCGGGTGCGGAATGACCCGGCGGCTTCGAAAGGTGTTCGAGGGGCTGGGGGTCCCCCCACGCCCTTAAGGCAGTGGGGGAAGGTCAGCCGGCTACTCGTGCGGCCAGCGCGTCGCCGGTCTCCGACGTGCTGCGGGCGGGCTTGCCGGCGCGCTCGGCGAGGTCGGCGGAGACCGCCTCGTCGATGCGGGCGGCCTCGGCGTCGTAGCCGAGGTGGCGCAGGAGCAGGGCGACGGACAGGACCGTGGCGGTCGGGTCGGCCTTGCCCTGGCCGGCGATGTCCGGGGCCGAGCCGTGCACGGGCTCGAACATGGACGGGAAGTCGCCGGACGGGTTGATGTTGCCGGAGGCCGCCACACCGATACCGCCGGAGACGGCCGCGGCGAGGTCGGTGATGATGTCGCCGAAGAGGTTGTCGGTGACGATGACGTCGAAGCGCTCGGGCTGGGTGACCAGGTAGATGGTCGCGGCGTCGACGTGCATGTACTCGGTGGTGACCTCGGGGAACTCCTCGGCCACCTTGTTGAAGATGTTGGTCCACAGGTGACCCGCGAAGGTCAGCACGTTGTTCTTGTGGATCAGCGCCAGCTTCTTGCGCGGGCGGGCCTGCGCACGGGCGAAGGCGTCACGGACCACGCGCTCGACACCGAAGGCCGTGTTCACGGAGACCTCGGTGGCGACCTCGTGCTCGGTGCCCTTGCGGATGGTGCCGCCGTTGCCGGTGTACGGGCCCTCGGTGCCCTCGCGGACGACGACGAAGTCGATGCTCGGCTCACCGGCGAGCGGGGTGGCGACGCCCGGGAGGAGCTTCGACGGACGCAGGTTGACGTGGTGGTCGAAGGCGAAGCGGAGCTTGAGCAGGAAGCCGCGCTCCAGGACGCCGGAGGGGACGCCCGGGTCGCCGATCGCGCCGAGCAGGATGGCGTCGTGGTGCTTCAGGGCGTCGAGGTCGGCGTCGGTGAGGGTCTCACCGGTGGCGTGGTAGCGCCGGGCGCCGAAGTCGTACTCCTTGGTCTCCAGCTTCACATCCTGCGGAAGGACGGCGGAGAGGATTTTCAGGCCTTCGGCCACGACCTCCTGGCCGATGCCGTCACCCGGAATCACTGCGAGATTGAGGCTGCGAGACATGTCGGCACCCTACTCCTCGTCCCATGGGATGACATGCGGTGTCCGCGATACGGACACTCTGATGGGGGACGGCGTCTGCGTGTCGACTGACGTTCACCCGTATGTGGGGCGGGTGTTGGCCGTCGCTGGGAAGTTTCCCACCATGGACATCCCCGACTTCGGCATCCCTCCGCAGCTCGCCCGCCGTATGAGCATGGCGGAACAGCACGAGTACCTGCGTACGAAACTGTCCCGGCGCCGCACGCTGGTGACCGCGGGTGCGGTGGCGGGTGGGCTGTTGACGGGCTGCGCGGGTGCGGAGTCGGGCACGTCCGGTACCAAGGCCTCCGCCGCGGCGTCCCCGTCCTCCGCCACGAAGGTGCCGGGCTCGGCCGTCGCCCCGTTCGGCCGCCATCTCGCCTTCGGCGCCGACCCGAGGACACAGATGCGGATCTCGTGGCAGGTCCCGGCCGCGGTGAAGAAGCCGTATGTCCGGATCGGGACCCGGCCCGACGACCTGAGCCGCAAGATCGAGGCCGAGGTGCGCGATCTGCACACGCCGGAGGTCACGGGCATCCGCGCGGCCCTGGACCAGTACTACGTGCACGCGGCCCTGGACGGCCTGCTCCCGGGCACCACGTACTACTACGGCGTCGGCCACGACGGCTTCGACCCGGCCTCGGCGGCGCACCGCTCGACGATCGCGTCGTTCCGCACGGCGCCGTCCCGTCCGGAGAAGTTCGTCTTCACCGCCTTCGGTGACCAGGGTGTCAGCAAGGCCGCGGCCGCGGGCGACCACATCCTGCTGCGTCAGGAGCCCGCCTTCCATCTCCACGCGGGCGACATCTGCTATGCCAACGTCAAGGGCCGGGGCGAGGAGTCGGACGGCTACGACCCCGCCTTCTGGGACCTGTTCCTCAAGCAGAACGAGGAGGTCGCACGGTCGGTGCCGTGGATGGTGACGACCGGCAACCACGACATGGAGGCGTGGTACTCCCCCGACGGCTACGGCGGCCAGCTCGCCCGCTGGTCCCTGCCGGAGAGCGGCTTCGACCCGCGCACGGCACCGGGCGTGTACGCGTTCACGTACGGCAACGTCGGCTTCGTGGCGCTGGACGCCAACGACGTGTCGTACGAGATCCCCGCCAACCTCGGCTACACGGGCGGCAAGCAGACGGCATGGCTGGACGACAGGCTGGCCGCGCTGCGGGCGGACCCGGCGGTCGACTTCGTCGTCGTCTTCTTCCACCACTGCGCCTACTCGACCTCGTCGCACGCCTCCGACGGCGGCGTGCGCGACGAGTGGCTGCCGCTGTTCGCCAAGCACCAGGTGGACCTGGTGATCAACGGGCACAACCACGTCTACGAGCGGACCGACGCCATCAAGGACGGCGAGGTGTGCCGGCGCGTGCCGATCGGCGCGTCGACCGACCCGACGCGGGACGGCACCGTGTATGTCACCGCGGGCGGCGGCGGCAAGGATCTGTACGGCTTCCCGGCGGGCGTGAAGGAGAGCTACGAGGGGCATGTGCGCGACCGCGAGTCCGTCGACACCTTCGAGTGGACGAAGTCGCAGGCCTCGAAGGCGGAGACCGTGGAGTGGTCGCGGGTGCGTTACCGGGGCTTCTCCTTCCTCAAGGTGGAGGCGGAGAGCGGTTCGGCGGCGAAGCTCAAGGTGTCGGCGCTGGCGCAGAGCGGTGACCGTATCGACCATTTCGAGGTGCGGCGCGGAGCGTGAGTCCGCGCCGCACCCCGGCGGGTGCGGCTCCCGGCTCTGTCGAAACGGGCTGGTGTGCGGCTCAGTGGCCGGTCGAGCCGCCGTTGTCACGGCGGTCGAGGGCGCGCTGGAGAGCGGCCGCGGCGTTCTTGCGGTCGGACTCGGTCATACGGGAGATGTGACGGACTCGACGGCGGGCGGTCGTCTCGGCCATGAGGAATCGACTCCTTCGGAATCCTGGAGTGCACACACCGAATCCGGGGGTGCACAAAGGGGATACGAGACGCCGGAAGGGGCGGGGAGCGGTGCCGCAGGGGTTGCCTGCACGGGGCCCGGCTCACGACCGCCATTCGCTTGATCGAGCGAGACGTTCGGCTTCTACAAAGCTAAGGGAGGACGGCGCGTCTGTCTCCACAATTACTCGGACTTCCTACTATCTGAGACGGTGGAGTGGGTCACACGCCGCTGACCTGCACTTGCGCACCGTGCCCGAGCGGCTTCGAGGCTCGCCCACTCGGCTGATCCTCCGCCGATCCCCCGCGCGGCACGGGACACACCGCGACGGCGAGGGGAACGGTGTGGTCATGACCGACACGGTGAAAGTGTTTCTCAAGGGCGGCCCGGACGATCTGGCCGAGCGGATCGTCCCGACCCCGCTCCCCGGCCCGGATGTGAAGATCAAGCACCGCGGGGGATACGAGCACTTCAGGCCGACCTCACGGCAGACGGACACACCCGAGGGCGCGCTGCCCGTATACGAGTGGTGGGAGCGCACCGAGATCGCCGAGTAGGGGCCGGAATGACGGCGAGGGGCCGGGCGAACCGCCCGGCCCCTCAAGCACGTTGTCGACCGTCAGCCCATGTGCGGGTAGGTGTAGTCGGTCGGCGGGACCAGCGTCTCCTTGATGGCGCGGGTCAACGTCCAGCGCATCAGGTTCTGCGGGGCACCGGCCTTGTCGTTGGTGCCGGAGGCACGGCCGCCGCCGAAGGGCTGCTGGCCGACGACGGCGCCGGTCGACTTGTCGTTGATGTAGAAGTTGCCGGCCGCGTAGCGCAGCTTGTCCATCGTGTACGCGGCAGCCGCACGGTCGCCCGAGATGACCGAGCCGGTCAGCGCGTAGGCGGACACCGACTCCATCTGCTCCAGCATCTCGTCGTACTTGTCGTCCTCGTAGACGTGCACGGCGAGGAACGGGCCGAAGTACTCGGTGGTGAAGACCTCGTTCTCCGGGTCGGAGCACTCGACGACGGTCGGGCGGACGAAGTAGCCGACCGAGTCGTCGTAGGAGCCGCCCGCGACGATCGTGCAGGTCGGGTCGGCCTTCGCACGGTCGATGGCGGCCTTGTTCTTGGCGAAGGCGCGGTCGTCGATGACGGCGCCGACGAAGTTCGCCAGGTCCGTCACATCGCCCATGGTGATGTAGTCGACCTCGGCGGCGAACTCCTCCTTGAAGCCGGAGTTCCAGATCGACGCCGGGATGTAGGCCCGGGAGGTCGCGGAACACTTCTGGCCCTGGTACTCGAAGGCACCGCGGGTCAGGGCGGTCTTCAGAATCGCCTTGTCGGCGCTCGGGTGGGCGACGACGAAGTCCTTGCCGCCGGTCTCGCCGACGATGCGCGGGTAGGAGCGGTACTTCTCGATGTTGTTGCCGACCGTCTTCCACAGGTACTGGAAGGTCTTGGTCGAGCCGGTGAAGTGGATGCCGGCGAGGTCGCGGTGCTCAAGAGCGACCTTGGACACCTCGATGCCGTCACCGGTGACGAGGTTGATGACACCCTTGGGCAGACCGGCCTCCTCCAGCAGCTGCAGGAGCAGCACGGCGGCGTGGGTCTGCGTCGGGGACGGCTTCCAGACGACGACGTTGCCCATGAGAGCCGGAGCCGTCGGCAGGTTGCCCGCGATCGCCGTGAAGTTGAACGGCGTGATCGCGTAGACGAAGCCCTCCAGCGGGCGGTGGTCGAGGCGGTTCCAGACGCCCGGGGAGTTCGCCGGGGGCTGCTCGGCGAGCAGGTCACGGGCGTACTTGACGTTGAAGCGCCAGAAGTCGACCAGCTCGCAGGGCGTGTCGATCTCGGCCTGCTGCGCGGTCTTGGACTGGCCGAGCATGGTGGAGGCGGCCAGCGTCTCGCGCCACGGGCCGGACAGCAGCTCGGCCGCGCGCAGGATGATCGCGGCGCGGTCGTCGAAGGACATCGCACGCCAGGCCGGCGCGGCGGCGAGGGCCGCGTCGATGGCGTCCTGGGCGTCCTGCTGGGTGGCGTTGCCGTAGGTGCCGAGGCGGGCCTTGTGGTTGTGCGGCTGCACGACGTCGAACCGCTCACCACCGCCCATCCGCCGCTCGCCGCCGATGGTGCAGGGCAGGTCGATCGGGTTCTCGGCCAGCTCCTTCAGCTTGACCTCCAGCCGGGCGCGCTCGGGCGAGCCGGGGGCATAGCCGTGCACCGGCTCGTTGACGGGGGTGGGGACCTGGGTCACAGCGTCCATGTTTTCCGTAACTCCTTAGTGAGCGGTGTTTCGGGGTCAGCCCTTGGTGATCATGCTTCGGACGAAGAACCGCAGGTTGGCCGGCTTCTCAGCGAGCCTGCGCATGAAGTAGCCGTACCAGTCGGTGCCGTAGGCGGTGTACACGCGCATGCGGTGGCCCTCCGCGGCCAGCCGCAGGTGCTCGTCGCTGCGGATGCCGTACAGCATCTGGAACTCGTACTCGTCGAGCTTTCGCCCGGCGCGTCGCGCGAGCTCCTGGGCGACGGAGATCAGACGCGGGTCGTGGGACCCGATCATCGGGTACCCGGCGCCCTCCATCAGAACCTTCAGGATCCGCACGTACGCCTTGTCGATCTCGTGTTTCTGCTGGTAGGCGACCTCGGCAGGCTCCTTGTAGGCGCCCTTGACGAGCCGTACCCGGCTGCCGTTCTCCGCGAGGCGGCGGGCGTCGGCCTCGGTGCGGAAGAGGTAGGCCTGGATGACGCAGCCGGTCTGCGGGAAGTCGCGGCGCAGTTCCTCGTGGATGGCGAACATCGAGTCGAGGGTGGTGTGGTCCTCGGCGTCGAGCGTGACCGTCGTACCGATGGCGGCGGCGGCCTCGACGACCGGGCGGACATTGGCGAGGGCCAGTTCGTGGCCGCCCTCCAGCGCCTGCCCGAACATGGACAGCTTCACGGACATCTCGACGCGTTCGCCGAGCCCGAGGTCCTTGATCCGGTCGACCAGTCGCAGATAGGCGTCCCGGGCGAGCGTGGCCTGTTCGGGGCGGGTGATGTCCTCGCCGACGACGTCCATCGTCAGCTCCAGGCCCTTGCCGGTGAGGTCCTCGATGATCGGCACGATCTCGTCGACGGTCTCGCCGGGGATGAACCGGTCGACGACCTGCTTGGTCACCGGTGCCGCCGAGATCAGGCGTCGCATCCGGTCGCTGCGCGACGCGGCAAGAATCACGGGACCCAGCACGGGGCACCTCCACAAACCAGCAGATAGAACCACCGTGAAACCTAAGGATCCCTCCGATCGTCGGCCATCGACAGCTGTCACGCATCCGTGCCGCAGATCTCAGACAGATGTATGAAGGCCCTTGGGAAATGCGGGAGAATGCCAGAGTGACGTCGGAATTCAAGGGTGACTACCAGGAGCTGGTCGACGAGATCTCGGAGCTGCTGGGCGTGCCCGCGACCCTGGAGAACCGGGACTTCGAGCTGATCGCCTTCGGTGCCTACGACAGCGAGGGCGAGCTCGACGCGTCGGCCCTGGACCCCGTGCGCACCCGCTCGATCCTGACCCGCCGCTCGACGGCGGCCGTGCGCACCTGGTTCGAGGGCTTCGGCATCACGCGCGCCACCGGCCCGGTACGGATCCCGCCCACCCCGGAGGCGGGGGTCTATCGCGGACGCATCTGTCTCCCCGTACGCCATCGGGGTGTGGTGCTGGGCTACGTCTGGCTCCTGGAGGACGAGCCGGGCCCGACCGACCAGCAGTTGACGGCCGCCATGGAGGTGACCGCCCGCATCGGCGCCCTGCTCGCGGACGAGGCACAGCACGGGGCGGACCTCAGCCGGGAGCTGCGGGCCGCGCTGACCGCCGAGCGCGGCTGGCCGGGGGACATGGCCGTCGCCGAGCTGCGCACGGCGCTCGGCTCACGCGCGGACGGCGTCCATACGGTGGTCTGCGTGGCCCCCTGGCCGTCGGCCGACCCCGACGACGCCCCGTCCGTGCGGACGGTGCCGCATGCCACCGCGCTGTGCACGGTCCCGTGGGGGGCGACGGGGCAGAGCCTGGCGGTGCTCGTACGGCTGCGCTCGCCCGAGGTGCGGACGGCGGCGCTGGCGGCGGCGTCCCGGCTGCTGAAGGAGAGCCCGGCCGCCGGGCCCCTCCCGCAGGGCCGGGCCCAGGTGGCGGCCGGCCTCGGCGAACCCCGCGCCGGTCTCGCCGAGCTGAGCACCGTCTGGCAGGAGGCGTCGGCCGCGGCGCGCGCGGCGCTGGCGGAACCCCGGCTCGGCCCGGTGGCCGAGTGGTCGCGCATCGGGCCGTACCGCCTGCTGACCTCGCTCTCCCCGCAGCCGGTGCACGACCCAGCGGTGGCCCCGCTCCTTTCCCCCGCCCACCGGGAACTCGCCCGCACCGCCGAGGCCTACCTCGACTGCGCGGGCCAGGCCGGCCGCACCGCCGCCGAACTCGGCATCCACCGCCAGACCCTGTACTACCGCCTCTCCCGCGTCGAGCAGCTCACGGGCCTGGACCTGGACGACGGCGAGGACCGGCTGCTGCTGCACATGGCGTTGAAGGCGGCGCGGCTGTAGCCGTGCCGAGCCTCTCGACCAGCGGGACTCGATCAGCGGGAGGTGACGGCGGCGAGGGCGTCGGTCAGCGTGGCGTCGCCCGGTGGGCCGTCCCTCCAGCGGGCGGCGGAGTGGCCGTCGGGGCGGACGAGCAGGGCTCCGTGCGGGCCGAGGCCCCAGAGGTCGGCGTGCTCGTCGGGGAGGGGTTCGACGCGCAGCGGCCAGGGACCGGTGGGGCGGGACTCCCAGTGGGTGGGGTCCGGGGTGAGCAGGGTGAACCATGCGCCGAGGACGTCGAGCGTGGAGCGGCCGTCCGTGAGCCAGAGATGCGGCATCCGGTGGCCCGGTGTCGCCGTGGGGAGATAGGTCGTGCCCGTGCCCGACGGCTCGACCGGAGCGCCGTCGTCGGTCAGGACGGCGGCGGAGCGGTAGGCGACGCCGAGCACGAGGCCGAGTTGTGCGAAGTACTGCTCCGACCACGGCGGTTCGATACGGTCCGATGCCCGTGCCGCGCCCGCTCGTAGCTGCTCGCGGCGCACGTCCTGTACTTGGAACAGCAGCTTGGAGTTCTCCACGGCCTGGCCGAGGGTCCGGTGGGCGACGGGTTGTCGTTCCGTCTCGTAGGTGTCCAGCAGGCCCGGTCCGGCCCAACCGCGCAGTACGCCCGCCAGCTTCCAGCAGAGGTTGTGCACATCGGCGACACCGACGTTCATGCCCAGGCCGCCGGCGGGCGGGATCGCGTGTGCGGCGTCGCCGGCCAGCAGGATCCGACCGTGGCGGAAGCGCGCGGCGACGAACGCGTTCACCACCCAGTGCTGCACCCGCAGCACGTCGACGTCCACGTCGGCGCCGAGGGAGCGCGCGACAAGGCCCGGCCAGTCGGCGCCCTCGGTGTCCTCGGGGGTGGGCACGAACCAGGCCCAGCCTCCCTCGGGGTACAGCGGCAGGAACGAGCCCTGTGAGGTGAGGTAGACACCGGCGGGCTGCTTGGCGGACCAGTGGTCGAGGGGGGCGTCGAAGACGACGGTGGTGACGCGGCCCACCGCGCCCGGGCCCGTGGTGTCGATGCCCAACAGCCCACGGACGGTGGAGTTCGCGCCGTCGGCGGCGAGTACGTATCGGGCGCGGACCTGGGTCTCCGCACCGCTCCGGCGGTCGAGGAGCCGGGCCTCGACATGCTCGTCCGCTTCGGCCAGGTCGAGAAGTTCGACACCGAACAGCATCTGAGAGTCCGCCGCGTCGAGCAGGGTGGGCTCCAGCCGGTCCTGCGAGGTGACCACG
Organism: Streptomyces sp. cf386; assembly: GCF_900103585.1. GTDB lineage: Bacteria > Actinomycetota > Actinomycetes > Streptomycetales > Streptomycetaceae > Streptomyces. Next base: position 10,806 of record NZ_FNHV01000017.1, on the reverse strand, counting down.
CCGATCACGGGGCTCTCGGGCACCGGCGCGTTGACCCCGATCATCGCCGCCGAGGCGAAGTCGGGGGCGTGCAGGGTGTCACGGAAGCGGATACGGCCGTACTCCGGCGCGAACGCGGCGGCGGTGATCCGCTCGGCGAGTTCGAGCTGACGGAAGATCTCCATCGAGCGCACGTTGACCAGCCGGGAGCGGGGGAACGGAGACAGCTCCCGATGTTTCTCGACCAAGAGGACCCGCACGCCCCAGCGTTGGAGCAGCGCCCGGGCGGTGAGCCCGACGGGCCCGCCCCCGACGATCAGTACCTCCACCTCGGCGCCGGGCGCCGGCATGTCGGGCTGCATGAGATCCATCATCCGCGCCCTGCGGGCCTCCGCAACGACACACTCTGATTATTGGAAATGATTGTCATCATGCTACGGTCACAGCAACCGCTCTCTTGACCACCCCTTTACCCGGAGGGTTCCGTGCGCCTGCCCGCCCGCCGTCTGCTCCCCGTCACCGCCATCCGTGCCGTCACCGCCGCCACCGCGGCCTCCGCACTGCTCACCGGCTGCTTCGCCGGAGCGGAGTCGTCCACGGACGCGGGGGCGGACGGCCGACGCATCCGTGTCGCGATGATGCAGCCCCCGCGCTCCGGGCTGTCCCCTCTCTCCGACGACGCGTTCAAGCTGTCCCGCTGGTCGACGGCCGAGACCCTGGTGAAGCTGGACGCGGACGGCGACGCCAAGCCCTCGCTCGCCACCAAGTGGCAGCAGTCCGGCCGCACCTGGACCTTCGAGATACGCGACGGCGTCACCTTCCACGACGGCACGAAGCTGGACGCCGAGGCGGTCGTACGCTCCCTCACCAAGGCGGCCACCGCCTCCCCCAAGCCCCGCATCCTCGACGGCGTCGACCTGACCGCGAAGGCCGAGGACGCCGACACCGTCACCGTCACGACCGCCACCGAGGACCCCTTGGTCCCGCAGCGGCTCAGCTCCCCGCAGCTGTCGGTCCTGGCGGCCAAGGCGTACCGGGGCAAGGCCGTGAACCCCGTCGGCGCGGGCACCGGCCCCTTCGAGCTCACGAAGGTGGGCGGCACCGCCTCCGCCACCCTCGACCGCTACGACGCCTACTGGGGCGGCAAGGCCAAGGCCCCGGGCATCGACGTGACGTTCGTCCCCGACGGCACCGCCCGTGCGGCGGCGCTGCGCAGCGGCGAGGCCGACATCGTCGAGGCGATACCGGTCTCGCAGGCCTCGGTGCTCGATCAGGACCTGATCACCGAGGTGCCGATGCCGCGCACCAACACCCTGTATCTCAACACCGGCAAGGGCGCCTTCAAGGACGCCTCGCTGCGGGCCGCCGCCCGCGAGGCGATCGACGCCGAGGCGATCGTGCAGGGCGTGTACGAGGGTCGCGCCGATGTCGCCGAGGGGCTGCTCGGCCCCGCGCTGCCGTGGGCGGCCGAGCTGCGGGGGCCGGTGACGCGGGCCGCCGAGGCGGGCAGGCCGAACGGCGAGGCGATCACCATCGGGACGTACACCGACCGGGCCGAGATGCCCGAGGTCGCGGCCACGCTGCAACAGCAGCTCCAGAAGGCCGGGTTCAAGGTGAAACTGGACGTCCGCGAGTACACCAACATCGAGGCCGACGCCCTGGCGGGCAGGTTCGACGCGTTCGTCCTCTCCCGCGCCACCGTCCTCGACTCCGGCGACCCGGCCGCGTACCTCTACAGCGACTTCGCCTCCGACGGCACCTTCAACCTGTCGCAGTTCGCCGATGACAAGGTGGACGGGGCCCTGCGGAAGGCCTCCGACGCCGAGGTCGGCGACGCCCGCCGCAAGGCGGTCATCGCGGCCGAGGCGGCCGTACTCGCCCAGGACGCGGCGCTGCCGATGCTCCACGAGCGGGTGATCCAGGGTGACGCCGACAGTGTGGTGAACGCGGCTCACGACCCGCGCGAGCGTGAACTCGTCACCATGGACACGTACGTCAAGTGAGAGTCCACCCACGTCAAGTCGGTGTCGCCGTAAGGAAGTCGGTCGGCCCGTCCGGCCTGACCCGCCTCGTCTGTCTCGTCGCCGTCCTGGCCACGGTCGGCCTGCTGCCCTGGCTCTCGCACCGGGACCCGGCGCTCACCGTGCTGCGCGCCCGGTCGGCCGAGCAGGAGCCGACCGAGGAGGCCCTGTCCGCGATCCGCCAGGACCTCGGCCTGGACGCCGGTCCCCTCTCCCTGCTGGGGAGTTGGGCCTCCGACCTGCTGCGCGGCGACTTCGGCACCTCCTGGGTGTCGGGCACCGACGTGCTGCCGTCCGTCGTGGCCGGCCTCCAGGTGTCGCTGGGCCTGATGGGCGCGGCGCTCGGCGTGGCGGTCGTGCTGGCCGCGGCGCTGGTGGCGCCGGTGCTGGTGCGGGGGCGCGGATCGGCCGGGGCGTTCGCCGCCATGCTGGCCGCCGTCCCCGAGTTCCTGCTGGCCACCGTCGCGCTGCTGGTGTGCGGGGTGTGGCTGGGATGGCTGCCGACGGCGGGCTGGGCGGGCCCCGAGTATCTGGTGCTGCCCGCACTCGCCCTCGGTGTCCCGGCGGGCGGTCTGCTCGGCCGGCTGGTCGCGGACGCGCTGCCCGCCGTGCTCGACGAGCGGTGGGTGGAGCTGTGGCGGGGTGCGGGGGTGAGCCGGGCGCGGATCGCGGGGGCCGCCCTGCGCCGCGTACTGCCGCCGCTGGTACCGCAGTTCGGGATGGCCGCCGTCGGCCTGACCGGGGGCGCCGTCGCGGTGGAGATGGTGTTCGCGGTGCCCGGCATCGGCCGTACGGCGCTCGGCGCGGCCAAGTCGCAGGACCTGCCGCTGCTCCAGGGCTCGGTCCTGGCGTTGCTGCTGCTCGGCCTGATCGCCGGCGCGCTGGCGGCGCTCACCCGGCGACGCCTGCTGGGCCCGGCCCTGCGTGACGCCGGCCTGACACTGCCCCCGGCACGCCCGGTCCGCACCCACCCGGCGATCCCGTTGGCCCTCTTCGCACTCCTCGCCGCGCCCATCGGCTGGGGCCTGCTGCGCGACCCGTACACGGTGAACACGGCCGTCCGCCTCACGGCCCCCTCCTGGGCGCACCCGCTCGGCACCGACGCCCTCGGCCGCGACGTCCTGGCCCGGCTCGGCCACGGCGCCGCCTCGACGGTCGGCACGGCCGCCGCCATCTGTGCGCTGAGCCTGCTGGTCGCGCTCGCGCTGGGCTTCCTGCCCGGCGTCGCGGCGGGCGCGGCCGACATCGCCAACGCCCTGCCCCCGGTGATCGTCGGCATCCTGGTCGCGGCGGCGGCCGGACCCGGCACCGGCGGCGCGGCCCTGGCGGTCGCCCTGATCTCCTGGCCGGCGCTGTCCGCACACGCCGCGGCCCTGGTCCAGGAGGTACGGGCGTCGGCGTTCCTGACCGCCCAACGGGCCATGGGCGCGACCCCGTTCTGGATCCTCACCCGGCACGTCCTGCCGTCCGTCGCCGCCCCGGTCGCCCGCCACGCCCTGCTTCGCCTGCCCGGCATCGCCCTGGCCCTCGCCTCCCTCGGCTTCCTCGGCCTGGGCGCCCAGCCCCCCGCCCCCGAGTGGGGCCTCCTCCTCGACGAGTCCCGCGCCTACGTCGAACGGGCCCCATGGGCGGCCCTCGCCCCGGCGGTGGCGCTGGCCCTGCTGGCGGGGCTGGCGGTGACGGGGGCGGCGGCCGTACAGGGCCGGGGAACACGGCGACCCAACCGCACCGCCCCCATCGACCGCGCCGCCCGGAAGGAGCCCCCCGTTGCAGCCTGAGAGCCGCTCCGAGACCGAGGCGCCGCTGTCGACGCGCGAGCTACGGATCGCCTTCGACGGGGTCGACGCCAAGCGCGGCCCAGGCAGTCACACCGGCCCTGCCGACAGGCCTGGCGGTGCCAGGGCGACGGCCGCACAAGGCCGGGGAACACGCCGGCCCAACCGCGCCGCCCCCGTCGTACCCGTCGCCCGGAAGGAGACCCCCGTTGAAGCCTGAGGAAGCGCTGCTGTCCGTCAACGACCTGCGCATCGCCTTCGACGGGGTCGAGGCCGTGCGCGGCATGTCCTTCGACGTCCGTCCGCGCGAGACCCTCGCGATCGTCGGGGAGTCGGGCGCGGGCAAGTCCCTCACGGCCCGGGCGCTGCTGGGCATGCTGCCGCGCGGTGCGACGACGAGCGGGACCGTGCGGCTGCTCGGCGAGCCGGACCTCGCGGCCCACCGCGGCCGCCGTATCTCCCTCGTCCCGCAGGACGCCCTGTCCGCCCTCTCCCCCGTGCACCCGGTGGGCGACCAACTCGCCGCCGCCGTACGGTCGGTGGCCCGCGTCTCCCGCAAGGAGGCCCGGGCCCGGGCGGTCGCCGCGCTCGACCGGGTCGGCATCCCGGACGCCGCCCGCAGGGCACGGGCGTATCCGCACGAGTACTCCGGCGGCATGCGGCAGCGCGCGGTCATCGCCATGGCGACGGTCAACGAACCGGACATCGTCGTCGCCGACGAACCCACCACCGCCCTGGACGAGGAGCGCCGCGACCAGGTGCTGCGGGTGCTGGCCGAGCAGCGGGAGGCGGTGGGCGCGGCGCTCGTCCTGGTCACGCACGACATGGACGTCGTACGGGATCACGCCGACCGTGTGCTGGTCATGTACGCCGGTCGCCTCACCGAACTCGGCCCGGCGGACGAGGTACTGGGCCGCCCCCGCGCCCCCTACACGGCGGGCCTGCTGGCCTCCCTCCCCCAGCACGCGCCCCCGGGCCGCCGCCTCCCCGCCCTGCGCGGCACCCCACCCGCCCCGGCCGCCCTCCCGCCGGGCTGCGCCTTCGCCCCGCGCTGCCCGCTCGCGACCGACCCCTGCCGTGCCGTCGAACCGGAACCGCAGCCGGTCGAGGAACGCCTGGTGGCCTGCCACCACTGGCCAGAACTCCCGCACCCGGCAACCGAGTTGTTCCTGGAGCAGAGACAGGAGGGGCAGCCCGCATGAGTGACGACGCCCTGCTCGACGTCCGCGACCTCGTGGTCCGCTACGGCGACACCACCGCCGTCGACCACGTCTCGTTCGCCCTGGCCGCCGGCGAGACCCTCGCCCTGAGCGGCCCCTCCGGCTGCGGCAAGTCCTCCACTGCGCTGGCGGTCCTTCAGCTGCGCCGCCCGGACTCCGGTGAAGTCCGTTTCGAGGAACGGGAGTTGACGACCCTCACCGAACGCGAGCTGCGCCCGGTCCGCCCGCGCATGCAGCCCGTCTTCCAGGACCCGTACGGTTCACTGAGCCCCCGCCTCCGCATCCGCGACGCGGTGGCGGAGCCGCTGAGGGCGCAGGGCCGCTGGAACGCCGCCGACGGTCCCGCCCGGGTCGCCGAACTCCTCGACCGGGTCTGCCTGGACCCGTCGTACGGCGACCGCCGCCCGCACGAACTCTCCGGCGGCCAGTGCCAACGCGCCGGAATCGCCCGCGCGTTGGCCTCCGAGCCACGCCTGCTGATCCTCGACGAACCGGTCTCCTCCCTCGACCCCTCCGTCCGGGCCGGCGTGCTGAACCTGCTCGCCGACCTCCAGGACGACCTCGGCCTCGGCTACCTGTTCATCTGCCACGACCGGGCGGTCGTACGGCATTTCGCGGATCGCGTGGTGGAGATGCGGGACGGCCGGATCACTTCCGAGTGGCGGCCTCGAGCACCTGACGCAGCCCCTCGGTGAGCTGCTCTGCGTCGGGCGCGGTCTTCGGGTCGAACGTCCACTGCGCGATGAGACCCGTCATCAGGGTCACATAGAACATGCCGAGGGTGTCCAGCGCCTCATCCGGGACGTCCTCCTCCCGCCCGCCCATGAGCAGCGGAATCAGTCCGCGCGCGGCCTCCCGCTGAGCCACCGCCAGATGGTCGCGGACCTCCGGCAACTGGTCGCCCATGACGACGATCTCCATGCTGAGGTGCCACAGGGAGCCGGGCCCGCGCATGGTACCGATGATGTTCGACCACACCTCCCGGAACCGTTCGATCGAACCGGGTTCGGCGGTGATCCCGGTGACCCCGTCACCCTCGAAGCGGTCACCCATCCCCTCCACCAGCGACACATACGCCTGCGCGAGCAGCGCGTCCTTCGAGCCGTAGTGGTAGCCGATCGAGGCCAGGTTGGTCCCCGACTCCTTGACGATGTCCCGCGCCGTCGTGCGCACGAACCCCTTGTCGAGCAGGCAGCGCTTGGCGCCCTCGAGCAGATCCTCACGGTGTCCCATGCGACCACCCTACCGCCGATCCATACGACCGTCCCATACGCATGTCCCATACGAGCGTCTTACACATTCGTTCTAGACAAGCGTTTAAGACGCGCGTACATTCACCGCCATGACAACCAACCAGCCGAGCACCACCACGCCCCCACCCCCGCCCGCCCGCGCCGGCCGCCGCGAATGGACCGCCCTCGGCGTGCTGATGCTTCCGCTGCTGCTGGTCTCGATGGACGTCTCGGTCCTCTACTTCGCGATCCCGTCGATCAGCGCGGACCTGGAGCCGAGCGGCACCCAGCAGCTGTGGATCTTCGACATCTACGCCTTCGTCCTGGCCGGCCTGCTGATGACGATGGGCTCGCTCGGCGACCGCATCGGCCACCGCCGCCTGCTCCTGATCGGCGCCGCCGCCTTCGGCACCGCCTCACTGGTGGCGGCGTACGCGAACAGCGCCGAGATGCTGATCGCGGCCCGCGCGGTCCTCGGCATCGGCGGTGCCACCCTGATGCCCTCGACGATGGCCCTGCTCCGCACGATGTTCACCGACCCCGGGCAACGCGCGAAGGCCATCGGCATGTGGTCCGGCGTGATGACGGCCGGGATCGCGCTCGGCTCGGTGATGAGCGGGGTGCTCGTCGAGTTCTTCTGGTGGGGCTCGGTCTTCCTGGTCAACCTGCCCGCGATGGCGCTCCTGCTGGTCCTCGGCCGGCTCCTGCTCCCCGAGTCCAAGAACCCGGCGCCCGGCCGCTTCGACCTGCTGAGCATCCCGCTGTCGATGGCGGCCGTGCTCCCCGTGATCTACGGCCTCAAGGAGATCCCCTCCGAGGGCTGGAACGTCCGCTACGTCGTCTCGATCACCGTCGGCCTGCTGTTCGCGGCCCTCTTCGTGCACCGCCAGCGCACGACCGCCGCGCCGATGATCTCCCCGGCCCTGTTCCGGGGGCGGGGCTTCGCGCCCTCGGTCGCCCTCAACCTCCTCTGCATGTTCGCGGTGATGGGCTCGGCCTACTTCACCACGCAGTACCTGCAGTCGGTGCTCGGCAAGGGCGCGCTGGAGGCGGCCCTGTGGGCCCTGCTGCCGTCGGTGCCGATCGGGGCGGCGGGGCCGATCGCGACCCAGCTGGTGCAGCGGGGCGTCAACCGCGCCTACGTCGTCACGGCGGGCTTCGCGATCGCCGCGGCCGGATTCGCGCTGCTGACCCTCGCCGGAACGAACTCGATGTGGCTGGTGCTGACCTCGTGCGCGGTCCTCGCCGTCGGAGGCGTCACGGTGATGTCCCAGATCATGGACCTCGCGATGGGCACCGCCCCGGTGGAGCGGGCCGGCGCCGCGTCCTCCCTGATGGAGACCGGCGGAGAGTTCGGCGGCGCGCTGGGCATGGCGGTGCTCGGCTCGATCGGCACGGCGATCTACCGCCACGAGATCCCGGCATCGGCCCCGGACGCGGCGCGCGAGACGCTGGGGGGCGCACTGGCAGTCGCGGACCATGTCCCCGGGCTGGCGACGGCGGCTCGCGAGGCGTTCACCAGCGGGATGCAGGGCGCGGCGATCGCGGGGGCGGTACTACTGGCGGGGGCGGCGGTGCTGGCGGCGGTCACGCTGCGACGGGTCGTGCTGCGGGAGCCGGCATGCGCAACGCCGGAACGAGAGAAGGCCGCTGCCTGAGGCAACGTACGCGCATGCGAAACGCCGGACGGGCCGACCAACTCAGCCCGTCCGGCGTTCGAGGACGAGGCCCCTTCAGGGCCGAAGCGGGAGTCTGGGGGCGGCAGCCCCCAGGTACCGCAATCTCAGACGAGGTTCACCGCACGGGCCGACGTCGCCCCGATCTCCTCGGCGACCTCGGTCAGCACCCCGGCGGGGACCGTGTCGTCCACGGTCAGGACGGCCAGCGCCTCGCCACCGGCGACCGCACGCGACACCTGCATACCGGCGATGTTGATGCCCGCCTCGCCGAAGATGCGACCGACCGTGCCGACGACACCCGGACGGTCCTCGTACTTCAGGACGACCATGTGCTCGGCGAGCGCGAGGTCCACGTCGTAGTCGCCGACCGCGACGATCTTCTGCAGGTGCTTCGGACCGGCCAGCGTGCCGGACACCGACACCTCCTCGCCGTTGCCGAGCGTGCCGCGCACCGTGACGACGTTGCGGTGGTCGGTCGCCTCCGAGCTGGTCGTCAGCCGCACCTCGACGCCACGCTCCTGGGCGAACAGCGGGGCGTTGACGTACGACACCGTCTCGTCGACGACGTCCTCGAAGACACCCTTGAGGGCGCTGAGCTCCAGCACCTTCACATCGTGCTGGGTGATCTCGCCGTAGACCTCGACGTCGAGGCGGACCGCGACCTCACCGGCGAGCGCCGTGAAGATACGGCCCAGGCGCTCGGCGAGCGGCAGACCCGGCTTGACGTCCTCGGCGATGACACCGCCCTGGACGTTCACCGCGTCGGGCACGAGCTCACCGGCGAGGGCGAGACGCACCGAGCGGGCGACGGCGATACCGGCCTTCTCCTGCGCCTCGTCGGTGGAGGCGCCGAGGTGCGGGGTGCTGACGACCTGGTCGAACTCGAACAGCGGGGAGTCCGTGCAGGGCTCCTTCGCGTACACGTCCAGACCGGCGCCGGCGACGCGGCCCTCCTTGAGCGCCGAGTACAGCGCCTCCTCATCGACGATCCCGCCGCGCGCGGCGTTGACGATGCGCACGCTCGGCTTGACCTTGCGCAGCGCCTCGTCGCCGATCAGGCCGAGGGTCTCGGGAGTCTTGGGCAGGTGGACGGTGATGAAGTCCGAGACCTCGAGCAGCTCGTCCAGCGACAGCACCTTGACGCCCATCTGCGCGGCGCGCGCGGGCTGCACATAGGGGTCGTACGCGACGACCTTCATACCGAAGGCGGACATGCGCTGCGCGACGAGCGCGCCGATGCGGCCGAGGCCGACCACACCGAGGGTCTTCTCGGCGAGCTCCACACCCGTGTACTTGCTGCGCTTCCACTCGCCGACCTTCAGCGCGGCGTTGGCCTGCGGGATGTTGCGGGCGGTGGCGAGCAGCAGACCGCAGGCCAGCTCGGCGGCGGTCACGATGTTCGAGGTGGGGGCGTTGACGACCATCACGCCGGCCTTGGTGGCGGCGGAGACGTCGACGTTGTCCAGGCCGACGCCGGCTCGTGCGACGACCTTCAGCTTCTTCGCGGCGGCGATCGCCTCGGCGTCGACCTTGGTGGCGGAACGGACCAGGATCGCGTCCACATCGGCGATGGCCGGGAGCAGCTCGTCCCGGTCAGCTCCGTTGCAGTGGCGGATCTCGAAGTCCGGGCCAAGCGCGTCCACAGTCGCGGGCGACAGCTCTTCAGCGATGAGTACGACGGGTTTCGAGCTCACGTGAGTCCTCACAAGTCCAATGCGGACGGCCGTCCCGACGGCCGCAGGCGGTGGAGGGTACTGGCCGCGTGGAAGACGCACGACGCTGTGGGCCTGACGCGTATGTAGTACGGCAGTGTAGTGGCGCCGAGGGAGTCGTCCTGCGCCTCTGTGGAAGGATCACCCGTCCGTGATGCGACGGGTTGGACAACGGGGCCGGAGCAGCACGCCCCGGCCCCGTCCGCTGAGGCTTACGCCTCCTCGTTCACCCAGCTCATGAGCTTGCGCAGCTCCTTGCCGGTGGTCTCCAGCAGGTGCTCGGAGTCCTGCTTCTTGTATTCGTTGTACTTCTTCAGACCGCCGTGGTACTCGTCCATCCAGGCCTGGGCGAAGGTGCCGTCCTGGATCTCGGCGAGGACCTGCTTCATCTCGGCCTTGGTGGCGTCGGTGATGATCCGCGGGCCGGTGACGTAGTCGCCCCACTCGGCGGTCTCGGAGATCGACCAGCGCATCTTCTCCAGGCCGCCCTCGTACATGAGGTCCACGATCAGCTTCAGCTCGTGCAGGCACTCGAAGTACGCGATCTCCGGCTGGTAGCCGGCCTCGGTCAGCGTCTCGAAACCGGCCTTGACCAGGGCGGCCGTACCACCGCAGAGGACGGCCTGCTCACCGAACAGGTCGGTCTCGGTCTCCTCGGTGAAGGTCGTCTTGATGACGCCGGCGCGGGTGCCGCCGATGCCCTTGGCGTACGACAGGGCCAGCGCGAAGGCGTTGCCGGTGGCGTCCTGCTCGACAGCCGCGATACACGGAACGCCGCGGCCCTCCTCGTACTGGCGGCGGACCAGGTGGCCCGGGCCCTTGGGGGCGACCATGCAGACGTCGACGCCGGCCGGGGGCTTGATGAAGCCGTAGCGGATGTTCAGACCGTGGCCGAAGAACAGGGCGTCGCCGTCGTTCAGGTTCGGGGCGATGTGCTCCTCGTAGACCTGGGCCTGGATCGGGTCCGGGACGAGGATCATGATGACGTCGGCCTCGGCGGCGGCCTCCGACGGGGTCACCACGCGCAGGCCCTGCTCCTCGGCCTTCGCCTTGGACTTGGAGCCCTCGTGCAGACCGACGCGGACGTCGACACCCGAGTCACGGAGCGACAGCGCGTGGGCGTGGCCCTGGCTGCCGTAACCGATGACCGCGACCTTGCGGCCCTGGATGATGGACAGGTCGGCGTCG
>NZ_FNHV01000024.1 GCF_900103585.1 Streptomyces sp. cf386 | reverse complement strand
CGAGGGTGGTCTGGACGTCGGGGTGGCGGCGCTTGAGCTCGCGGATCGCCTCGATGGTGGCGATACCGTCCCCGCGGGACTCCTCCTGACCGGTGCAGATGGTGAAGGTCAGGGTGTCGATGAGGATGTCCGACTCGTGGATGCCCCAGGTGCCGGTGAGGTCGTCGATGAGCCGCTCCGCGATCTCGACCTTCTTCTGCGGGGTGCGGGCCTGGCCCTCCTCGTCGATGGTCAGCGCGATCAGCGCCGCGCCGTGCTCCTGGGCCAGCCGGGTGACCTGCGCGAAGCGGGAGCCGGGGCCGTCTCCGTCCTCGTAGTTCACCGAGTTGATGACCGCACGCCCGCCGAGCTTTTCCAGGCCGGCCCGGATGACGTCGACCTCGGTGGAGTCCAGCACGATCGGCAAAGTGGACGCGGTCGCGAAACGCCCCGCCAGCTCCTCCATGTCCGCCACACCGTCGCGGCCGACGTAGTCCACGCACAGGTCCAGCATGTGCGCGCCCTCACGGATCTGGTCGCGGGCCATCTCCACACAGTCGTCCCAGCGCGCCTCCAGCATCGCCTCACGGAACTTCTTCGACCCGTTCGCGTTCGTCCGCTCACCGATCGCCATGTACGCGGTGTCCTGACGGAACGGCACCGTCTGATAGAGCGAGGCCGCACCCGGCTCCGGACGCGGATCACGCTCGGACGGGGTGAGGTCGCGGACACGGTCGACGACCTGGCGCAGGTGTTCGGGGGTCGTCCCGCAGCAGCCGCCGATCAGGGAGAGGCCGTACTCGCGGACGAAGTTCTCCTGGGCGTCGGCCAGCTCCGGTGCGGTCAGCGGGTAGTGCGCGCCGTCCTTGGTCAGCACCGGCAGGCCCGCGTTCGGCATGCAGGACAGCTGGATGCGGGAGTGGCGGGCGAGGTAGCGCAGGTGCTCGCTCATCTCGGCCGGGCCGGTCGCGCAGTTCAGGCCGATCATGTCGATGCCGAGCGGCTCCAGCGCGGTCAGCGCGGCACCGATCTCCGAGCCGAGCAGCATCGTGCCGGTCGTCTCCACGGTGACCGACACGATCAGCGGGACGTCGTACCCGGCCGTTTCCATCGCCCGGCGGGCGGCGAGGACGGAGGCCTTGGTCTGCAGCAGGTCCTGGGTGGTCTCCACCAGGAGCGCGTCGGCGCCGCCGGCCAGCAGGCCCTCGGCGTTCTGCTGGTAGGCGTCGCGGATGGCGCCGAAGGTGGTGTGGCCGAGGGTGGGCAGCTTGGTGCCCGGGCCGATGGAGCCGAGGACCCAGCGCTGCCGGCCGTCGCGGGCGGCGTACTCATCGGCCGTCTCGCGGGCGATACGGGCGCCGGACTCGGACAGTTCGTGCACACGCTCGGGGATGTCGTACTCGCCCAGGGCGGTGAGGTTCGCGCCGAAGGTGTTCGTCTCGACGCAGTCGACGCCCGCGTCGAAGTACGCGGAGTGCACCGAGCGGACGATGTCCGGGCGGGTCACGTTCAGGACCTCGTTGCAGCCCTCGAGCTGCTGGAAGTCCTCCAGTGTGGGCTCCTGTGCCTGGAGCATGGTGCCCATCGCTCCGTCGGCGACCACCACACGGGTGGCGAGCGCCTCGCGGAGGGCGGACGCGCGGGTCCGGCTGTCGGCGGAAGGGGTCGTTGGCAACGAGGCCATGTAAGGGCTCCCTGGAGTGCGACGGCTGTCGGCTTTGCGCCCTCGTGGGACTTTCCACAGCGGGCGCACGCCGTCAGGGTAGCCGGGACCGCTCTCGGATGGTCAGGGGCGTCCACGAGGCGGGACGGAGAGGGGCGAGGATGTCCGGTGGACCGACTGCCGGATACGGGTGACACAACAGCAGCGGACGAATGCCGACGGACCATTAGCGGGAGGTCGGCATCGACCGGTAGTGTTCGACATTGCCGAACGGCGGCAGCGACGTCGCGGGTCGACGGTCGAAGGGGACGGAGGCAGCACGGCGATGGCACGGAACATCCAGTCGCTCGAACGGGCGGCCGCGATGCTGCGGCTCCTCGCGGGCGGCGAGCGACGCCTCGGCCTGTCGGACATCGCCTCCTCGCTGGGCCTCGCCAAGGGCACGGCCCACGGGATACTGCGCACCCTCCAGCAGGAGGGCTTCGTCGAGCAGGACGACGCCTCAGGGCGCTACCAACTGGGCGCCGAGCTGCTGCGCCTGGGCACCACCTATCTGGACGTGCACGAGCTGCGGGCGCGCGCCCTGGTGTGGACGGACGACCTGGCCCGCTCCAGCGGGGAGAGCGTCTACCTGGGCGTCCTGCACCAGCAGGGCGTGCTGATCGTCCACCACGTCTTCCGCCCCGACGACAGCCGGCAGGTGCTGGAGATCGGGGCCATGCAGCCGCTGCACTCCACGGCCCTGGGCAAGGTCCTGTCGGCGTACGACCCGGTCGCGCACAGCGAGGCGATCGAGGCCGACCGCAAGGCCTTCACGGACCGGACCGTGTGCGAGCTGGACGCCTTCGAGCACATCCTCGACATGACACGCGCGCGTGGCTACGCCGCCGACGTCGAGGAGACCTGGGAGGGCGTCGCCTCGGTCGCCGCCCCCATCCACGACCGGCGCCGCATGCCGGTGGGCGCGGTCGGTATCACCGGCGCCGTGGAGCGGCTGGGCCGGGACGGCGAGCTGCGTCATGAGCTGATCGCGGCGGTACGGGACTGTGCCCGCGCGGTGTCGCGGGATCTGGGCGCCGGGCGGTTCTGAGGGCCCTCACGGGACGAAAGCGGTTGCCGGGACGTCGTGGACGTTCCGGCCTTCTTCATGGGTCGGCGAAGTCGTAGCCATGTCGATAAAGCAACACATCCGACAACGATCGCGCATTCAACGACACGACTCTTGACGCGCACGTCACACCGGGGCAAGACTCCCGTCCATCGGTCGGCATTGTCGAACACCTACCGGCAATACGCGCTAGAGTGTGACAACGCCAAGGACCGTCATCGCCCTCACCCCCGAGGGCAACGCGAACCACCGGTGGGACCCGGGGTTCGGCTTCCCTGGACGAAGGACAAAGGAGTCGCGGGTGTCCAGCTCCGACATCTTCATCGGCGAGACCATCGGTACCGCCATACTCATCCTGCTCGGCGGGGGCGTCTGCGCCGCCGTCACGCTGAAGGCCTCCAAGGCTCGCAACGCCGGCTGGCTCGCCATCACCTTCGGGTGGGGCTTCGCAGTGCTCACGGCGGTCTACACCTCGGCGCCGCTGTCCGGTGCCCACCTGAACCCGGCCGTGACGGTCGCTCTCGCGATCAAGGACAACGACTGGAGCAACGTTCCGACGTACTTCGCCGGACAGTTCCTCGGCGCCATGATCGGTGCCGCTCTGGTCTGGGTCGCCTACTACGGCCAGTTCCACGCGCACCTCACCGACAAGGAGATCGTCGGCGGTCCGGGCGCGCAGGCCACGGCGGCCAAGGCCGTCGAGGCACAGGAGAAGGGCGCCGGCCCGGTCCTGGGCATCTTCTCCACCGGTCCCGAGATCCGGAACGTGGTTCAGAACCTCGCCACGGAGATCATCGGCACCGTTGTGCTGGTCCTCGCGGTTCTCACCCAGGGCCTGAACGACAGTGGCAAGGGCCTGGGCACCCTGGGCGCCCTGATCACCGCGCTCGTCGTCGTCTCGATCGGTCTGTCCCTCGGCGGCCCGACCGGTTATGCGATCAACCCGGCCCGTGACCTCGGTCCGCGTATCGTGCACGCCCTTCTGCCCCTGCCCAACAAGGGCGGCTCCGACTGGGGCTACGCCTGGATCCCGGTGGTCGGTCCGCTGATCGGCGGCGCCATCGCTGCAGGCATCTACAACGTCGCTTTTGCTTAGGAGAACCGAGCTTCACCCGTTTGAGTGAGAAGCACCGAAACTCTCAGCACGCGCCGTACGTAAAGCCCCATAAACCCGGAACTTCCAGGAGCACACAGTGACCGACGCGCACACCGCCGGCCCCTTCATCGCAGCCATCGACCAGGGCACGACCTCTTCCCGCTGTATCGTCTTCGACCGCGACGGACGCATCGTCTCCGTCGACCAGAAGGAGCACGAGCAGATCTTCCCGAAGCCGGGCTGGGTCGAGCACAACGCCAACGAGATCTGGACCAACGTCCAGGAGGTCGTCGCCGGAGCCATCCAGAAGGCCGGCATCACCCGCGACGACATCAAGGCCATCGGCATCACCAACCAGCGCGAGACGACCGTGCTGTGGGACAAGAACACCGGTGAGCCCGTCCACAACGCCATCGTCTGGCAGGACACCCGCACCGACGCCCTGTGCAAGGAGCTCGGTCGCAACGTCGGCCAGGACCGCTTCCGCCGCGAGACCGGTCTGCCGCTGGCCTCCTACTTCGCCGGTCCGAAGGCCCGCTGGCTGCTGGACAACGTCGAGGGCCTCAAGGAGCGCGCCGAGGCCGGCGACATCCTCTTCGGCACCATGGACACCTGGGTCATCTGGAACCTGACCGGTGGTGCCAACGGCGGCAAGCACGTCACCGACGTCACCAACGCGTCCCGCACCATGCTGATGAACCTGCACACCATGGAGTGGGACGACAAGATCGCCGAGTCGATCGGCGTGCCGCTGCAGATCCTGCCGGAGATCCGGTCCTCCGCCGAGGTCTACGGCGAGGTCACCGGCGGCAAGCTGGGCGACCTGCTCGGCGGCATCCCGGTCGCCTCGGCGCTCGGCGACCAGCAGGCGGCCCTGTTCGGCCAGACCTGTTTCTCCGAGGGCGAGGTCAAGTCGACGTACGGCACCGGCACCTTCATGGTGATGAACACCGGTGACAAGATCATCAACTCGTACGCGGGCCTGCTGACCACGGTCGGCTACAAGATCGGCGACCAGCCGACGGTGTACGCCCTGGAGGGCTCGATCGCCGTCACCGGCTCGCTGGTGCAGTGGATGCGCGACCAGATGGGCCTGATCTCCACCGCCGCCGAGATCGAGACGCTCGCGCTCTCGGTCGAGGACAACGGCGGCGCCTACTTCGTGCCGGCCTTCTCCGGTCTGTTCGCCCCGCACTGGCGCTCCGACGCCCGCGGCGTGATCGCCGGCCTGACCCGGTACGTCACCAAGGCGCACCTCGCGCGTGCCGTCCTGGAGGCGACCGCGTGGCAGACGCGGGAGATCGCCGACGCCATGGTCAAGGACTCCGGCGACGAGCTGGTGGCCCTGAAGGTCGACGGCGGCATGACCTCCAACAACCTGCTGATGCAGACCCTCTCGGACGTCCTGGACGCACCCGTGGTGCGCCCGATGGTCGCCGAGACCACCTGCCTCGGCGCCGCCTACGCCGCCGGTCTCGCCGTCGGCTTCTGGTCCGGTACCGACGAACTGCGCTCCAACTGGCGCCGGGCCGCCGAGTGGACCCCCCACATGGACGCGGAGACCCGCGACCGTGAGTACAAGAACTGGCTCAAGGCCGTCGAGCGGACCATGGGCTGGATCGAGGACGACGAGAGCTGACCACAGCCGTCGCCAGCTCTCGAACTCTGATGAGGAGTAAGAACCCGAAATGACCAGTCAGACCACCCTGCAGTCCGTGCCTGCCCTCGGTACGCGCCCGGCCTCCGGCTCCAACCCGAGCCGCGCCGAGACCCGGGAGCAGCTCGCCAAGGCGTCGTACGACCTTCTCGTGATCGGCGGCGGCATCCTGGGCATCTCCACCGCCTGGCACGCCGCGCAGTCCGGCCTCAGGGTGGCTCTGGTCGACGCCGGTGACTTCGCCGGCGCCACCTCCTCCGCCTCCTCCAAGCTGCTCCACGGCGGTCTGCGCTACCTGCAGACCGGCGCGGTGAAGCTGGTGGCGGAGAACCACTTCGAGCGCCGTGCGGTCTCCCGCCAGGTGGCCCCTCACCTGGCGAACCCGCTCACCTTCTACCTCCCCGTGTACAAGGGCGGTCCGCACGGCGCCGCGAAGCTCGGGGCGGGCGTCTTCGCCTACTCCGCGCTGTCCGCCTTCGGCGACGGTGTCGGTCACCTCCTGTCCCCCGCCAAGGCGGCGCAGGACGTGCCGGAGCTGCGCACCGACAACCTCAAGGCCGTGGCCGTGTACGGCGACGACCAGATGAACGACGCGCGCATGGCGCTGATGACGGTCCGCGGGGCCGTCGAGGCGGGCGCGGTCGTGCTCAACCACGCCGAGGTCACCGGCCTGCGCTTCACCAAGGGCCGGGTGACCGGCGCGGACCTCAAGGACCGCCTGTCCGGTGACGAGTTCGGGGTCAACGCCCGGCTCGTGCTCAACGCGACCGGTCCCTGGGTCGACCACCTGCGCAAGATGGAGGACCCGAACGCCGCGCCGTCGATCCGGCTGTCGAAGGGCGCGCACCTGGTCCTGAAGCGGACCGCGCCCTGGAAGGCCGCGCTCGCGACCCCGATCGACAAGTACCGCATCACGTTCGCCCTGCCCTGGGAGGACATGCTGCTGCTGGGCACCACGGACGAGGAGTTCGAGGGCGACCCGGCGGACGTCTCGGTCACCGAGAAGGACACGGCCCAGATACTCGACGAGGCCGCGTTCTCCATCCGGGACCACCAGCTGGACCGGGACCTCATCACGTACGCCTTCGCCGGTCTGCGGGTGCTGCCGGGCGGCCCCGGCGACACCGCGAAGGCCAAGCGCGAGACGGTCGTGACCGAGGGCACGGGCGGCATGCTGTCCGTCGCGGGCGGCAAGTGGACGACCTTCCGGCACATCGGCCGCACGATCATGAAGAAGCTGGAGGCGCTGCCGGGCCACCCGCTCGGCGACGACTTCGAGCCCATCTCCTCCCTTCCGAAGAAGCTGCCGCTGCCGGGCATCGCCAACCCGCGCGCGGTCGCCCACCGGCTGCTCACCGACCGCCCGGCGCCGGGCCCGCGCATGGCGGCCGACACGGCGAAGCACCTGGCGACCCACTACGGCTCCCTGGCCTTCGACATCGCCCGCATCGCCAACGAGAACCCGGAGCTGGGCGAGCGTGTCCACCCGGACGCGCCGGAGATCTGGGCCCAGGTCGTCTACGCCCGCGACAACGAGTGGGCCGAGACGCCGGACGACGTGCTGCGTCGCCGTACGACGCTGACGATCCGGGGCCTGGCCTCGGACGACGTCCGCGCGAAGGTCCAGGACCTGCTCGACAAGAAGTGACCTCGAAAGCGCCGAGGGAGGTTTTCGCCGGATGAGCCTCCCGCGGCGCAGGGTTCGGCCACTCCCCTGACCGGGCCGGACCGCACGAGGGCGGCCCCATCCGCACCGGGGCCGGCCACCACCGGAAGGGGCGGCTCCATGCCGACGGAGCCGCCCCTTTCGTATGCGGTGGTTGTATGTCGTCTGCGGGTGCGTGGGGTTGCTCGCGCAGTTCCCCGCGCCCCTATCAGGTTGGCTGCACTACCGCCCTTACAGCGTTCGGGGCGTTCAACTCATCCCGGCGGACGATCAGTTCGCGGCCGATCAGCAGCGCCCTCCGGGACGCCGGCACCGGGTCCTCAAGCGTCGTCAGGTCGGTCAGATGGGCGAAGCCGATGATGCGGCGGACGATCTCCGTGCCCGCGAAGCCCAGCGACTCCGTCCACACGCGGCGCAGGAAGCGGTCGAGGTAGGCGTCGTCGAAGAAGGTGTCGACGCGGGTCGTCCACAGCCGCCGGAACTCCGTCTCGAACGCCTCCCAGGAGAGTGCGAGCTGGTCGCCGTGGTCGCTCAACGCCCCCAGGGCACGCGCCCGCTCCTCCGACACCAGCGCGTTGGCCCAGTACAGGCCGAGGTCGTAGCCGATCGGGCCGACGAAGGAGAACTCCGGGTCGAAGACCCGGACCACGGGGGCGTCTTCGCGCTCACCGACCATGACGCTGCCGGTGTGCAGGTCGCCGTGGAGGAGGGCCTGGGCGCTGGTCATGAAGGTGTGGCGGAGGTCGGCGACCTCGGTGCGGAGGCGGGCGTCGGCGCGGAACTCCGCCGCCAGGTCGTCCAGGCCCTCGTGCCAGTGGTTGTGCTCGTGCTCGATATACGGCTCGGACAGGACCACGTCCTCGGTGATCTTGCACAGCTCGGGGCTGACCGAGGCGGCGATCAGGGCCTTGCGGTCGGCCGACGGCATGCCGAAATCGCTGGTGGCGAAGGAGAGCTGGGCGACGAACTCGCCGATTCCCGCCGAGGTGTGGGGGCCGTACGACGCGCCGTCGTTCAGCAGGGTCCGCAGCACTTCCAGGTCGGACATGTCCTCCATGACGAGGGCGTAGTTCTCGGGGTCGTAGCCGTGGATCGCCGGGATCTTGTCCGGGGCGACCTTGGCGACCTGCTCGTAGGCCCGGGCCTCGGCGTCGGCGCGGTCGGGGTTCATCGGCCAGGACGGCCCGGCGACGCGGACCCACGGCAGGGCCTGCTTGAGGGCGAGGCTGCGGGTGCCGTCGGCGGACGACGCGAGGAAGACGCGGTTCATGTTGCCGTCCGACACCTCGCGCACCCGGATGTCGTCCAGGTCCGCCCAGTGGCCTCGCTCGTGCAGGTAGCCGGGGATGTCGTCGGTCTCCAGGATGCGGTAGCCCATCGCGGTAACTCCTCGAACTTCCTTATGCGCTACGGCGCTTGGACAGGGTGAAGCTGAAGACCAGGGCGAGGATGAGGACCGCGCCCTCGACCACGTCCTGGGTGTAGTAGGGCAGGCCCTTGATGGTCAGGCCGGTGGTGATGATGCCGATCAGCACCGCGCCGAGGGCCGTGCCCCACACGTTCGGGCGGCCCCGGCCCAGGACGGACGTGCCGACGAGGGCCACCGCGACCGCCTCCAGCAGCTGCGAGGTGCCGGCGGACACATCGCCCTGACCGATGCGGGACGCCAGGATCAGGCCGCCGATCGAGGCGAGGACGCCGGAGAGGACGTAGGCGAGGGCGCGGTAGGCGCCGACGCGGATGCCGGCCAGGCGGGCGGCCTCGGGGTTGGCGCCGATGGCGTACAGGACGCGGCCCCAGCGGGTGCGGGCGAGGAAGACCCAGGCGACGACGGTCAGCGCGCCGAAGATCAGGACGGAGATCGGGATGCCGAGGATGGTGCCGCGGTCGATGCGCAGGAAGCCGTCGGTGAACCTGCCGGGCGCGGTGGTGCCGTCGGACATCGTCATGCCGGGGGTGATGGACTGGCCGTCGACCAGGATGAGCTTGGCGCCCTGGATGACGAACATGGTGCCGAGGGTGGCCAGCATGTCGGGGATTCTCAGGACGACGATCAGCAAGGCGTTCAGCAGGCCGGCCAGCGCGCCCGCCGCGATCACCGCGAGGATCGCTACGGTGCCGACCTGGTTGAGGACGACCATGGTGTGCGCGGCGACCGAGACACCGAGTCCGGCCACCGCTCCGACGGACATGTCCATTCCGCCGACGGCCATGGTGAGGGTGACGCCGAGGCCGAGGATGGCGGCGACGGAGACGTAGCGGAGGGTGTCGAGGAGGGTCGCCGACTCGCGGAACGAGCCCTCGCTCAGCGCGAAGTACAGGAAGAGCGCGACCGTGACGAAGATGAACCCGTACTTGATGACGGCGTTCTGGACGCGCACGGCGGTGGAGGTCGCGGGCGGGATCGCCGCCTTGGCGGGGACCTCGGTGCTCTGGGTGGTGGTCATGGGGTGCTTCCCTGGACTTCGTGGGGGCGGGCCGGCGTCAGACGGACGCCGAGATGGTCTGGATGACGCGGTCGCGTTCCGCGTCTTCGCCGTACGCGTCGAGGTGGACCTCGCCGGCGGCCAGCACGACGACCCGGTCGGCGACCTCCAGCACCTCGTCGACGTCGGCGGACAGGACGAGGACGGCGGCCCCCTCGGCGGCCAGCGCCCGGGCGCGGCGGCCGATGTCGCGGCGGGCGCCGATGTCCACACCCCGGAAGGGTTCGTCCAGGACGAGGACGCGAGGCTGCCGCGCGAGCCAGCGGCCGACGACCACCTTCTGCTGGTTGCCGCCGGACAGCTCCTCCACGGTGCTGTGCTCGTCGCGGGCGACCACGCCGAGTGCGTCGATGGTGTCGCGGCCGAGAGTGTCCTCCCTCGCCGTGTTGACGAGCCCGAGCCGGGACAGCGACTTCAGGAACGGCAGCGAGATGTTCTGGGCCAGCGACCAGCCGGGGACCAGGGCGTCGGCGTGCCGGTCCTCGGGGACCAGGTGCACGCCGGCCCGGATGGCGTCGGCGGGGCGGCGGGGCTCGTAGGGCCTGCCGTTCAGCTCGACGGCGCCCGCTGCGAAGGGCTCGGCGCCGAACAGGCCCCGGGCCAGCTCGGTCTTGCCCGCGCCCAGCAGGCCGACGACGCCGGTGACTTCACCGGCGCGCAGGTCGAGGTCCAGGGGTGCCCGGCCCTCGAAGAGCCGCACGCCGCGCAGCGACAGGGCGACATCCCCCTGCGCTTCGGCTCGCGCTTCCCCTTGCCCGCCCTCCCGGACCGGGCGTGCCGCCGTCGCCTCCTGCGCCTGGGCGAGCATCGCGCGCAGGGCGGCGTCCCAGTCGAAGGGCTTGGCCTGGTCCTCGGTGAGACGCCCGTCCCGCAGGACGACCAGCCGGTCCGCGAGGGCGTCGATCTCGCCGAGGCGGTGGGAGACGTAGAGCACCGCGATGCCGTCGTCCCGCATCCGCTCGACGAGCGCGAAGAGCCGCTCCGCCTCGGCAGCCGACAGCGCCGACGTCGGCTCGTCGAGGATCAGCAGCCGGGGGCGGGTGGCCAGGGCGCGGGCCAGGATCAGCAACTGGCGGTCGGACACGCCGAGTTCGGTGACGTCGGCGCGCAGCACCCCGTCGCTCCAGTCGAGGCCGAGGGCGGCCTGGATCTCGCGGGCGCGGGCGAGCACGCGGCGTCCGCCCAGGAAGGGGTTGCCGCGCTGCTGTGCCAGTTCCTCGAAGACGAGGTTCTCGGCGACCGTGAGGCCGGGGACGATGCCCTCGCCGATGCGCTGGTGCACCGTCTGGATGCCCAACTGGCGGGCGGCGAGCGGGGAGTGGAGAGCGGCGGGCTCCCCGGCGAGGCGCACCTCCCCGCTGTGGTCGGTGTGCACGCCCGACAGGATCTTGATCAGCGTGGACTTGCCGGCCCCGTTCGCGCCGAGCAGCGCGACCACGCTGCCCGGGGCGATGTCGAGCGAGACGGAGGCGAGGACCGTCTTGCCGCCGAAGGACTTGCCGACGTCCCGCAGACTGACGGCCGCCTGAGCACTGCTGGTGTCAGTGGGCGACATTCGCGATCCAGTCGGCGGTGCTGACGTCGGCCAGGTTCAGCGCCGGCAGCGCCTCGCGCAGCTGGTCCATGTTCTCGATCTTCTTCTCGCGCAGGAAGTCCTGGGTGATGGCGACGGCCGGGAACTCGACGGAGGTCTTGTTCAGTTGACCGGCCAGCTCCAGGGCGGCCGTACGGACGACGGCGGCGCCGACGGCGGACGGGTCGGTGCCGGCCGTGGCGACCCAGGGGCTGTCGGCGGCGGTCATGTTCTGGATGTCGGCGCCTGAGACGTCCGCGCCGAAGACCTTCACCTTGTCCTGGAGCTTCTTGTTCTGGACGGCGAGGACGGTGCCCTTGGCGAGCTCGTCGTAGGGCGCGAAGATGCCGGCGACGTCGGAGTGCTGGGTGAGGGCTGCGGACACCAGCGGCACGTTGTCGGTCGCGGTGGAGTCGGTCACCTTGCCGACCTTGAACTCCTGCTTCCAGCCCTGGGCGTCGACCGTCGACTTCCAGACGCTGTCGCGCTTGTCGAGGGCGGCGTATCCGGCGACGTTGACGTAGCCGACCTTGGCGTCCTTGCCTACCTGCTTCGCCATCACGTCGAGGACGGCCTGCGCCATGCTCGCGTCGTTCTGCTTGGTGCTGACGACGCCCTTGGTGGAGGTCTCGACGTCGTAGACGACGACCTTGATGCCCTTCTTCACGGCCTTGTCGATCTCGGGCTGGATAGTGGCCGGAAACCCGTGGTCGATGATGATGGCCTGCGCACCGGAGTTGATGGCCGAGGACAGGTCGGTGGCCTGCTTGGCGTTGTCGGCCTGGGCGTCGTACACCGTCAGGTCGATCCCGAGGGCCTTGGCCTGTGCCTTGGCGCCGTTGCCCCACTGCTCGAAGTAGTCGCCGGCGCCGCTCTGCCGGACCAGGGCCACCTTGACGGTGCCCTTGCTGAACGGTGCGGGCTTCTCGGCGGTGGCGGCCGAGGCCGAGGCGGCGGTGTTGCCGGAGTCCTTGGAGGCGTCCGTGGACTGGGAGCAGCCCGCGAGGAGGAGGGCGGAGACGGAGGCCAGGCTGAGCGCGGCAAGGGGCAGGCGGACACGGGACATGACGGAGCTCCAGGTGCGAGGAAAGGGCGGGGAGTTGCTCGACCCGGAGCTGGGGACACCGCTGCGCGAGCGGCCGGTGCGGCCGGTCGCGGCCCGCGCCGAGGCACGGCCGGTGGCGGGCGGCCCGCGAAAGGCGGGCGCGTGAGGCTCCGGATGAGGTCAGCGACAGCTGGTTGTGGTCGACCGGAGCAAGTCCACGTACAGCCGCCGCACGAGCAGCAGCGTCTTCATACGGAGATCATGGGAACGATTTCAGCCACGCGTCAAAGCGATGGAAGCGGTTTCTCACCACGTGAGACAACGACTACGTCACACCCTGTCGACACGGCGACGGAGTCTCGACGGAGTTACGATCACGGAACCGGCACCCCGAACCGGCACAGTGAGGCCCTGATGACGACTCCCCGCGCGACAGCGATGCGCATGCCCCGCATGCGGTGCTGTCCCGGCGCGCGGTGTCGTGGCTGACCGGCGCTGATCAGCCTTCCGCCACTGCGCCCTTCCCGCCTCCCCCTCCGGGTGCTTGTCTCGGTACCCGGCCCCCCTTCCAGCTCCAGGAGTTGCCCCATGACCCTGCTGACGACCTGGCCCGAGTCCGGACCGGAGACCGTGACCCGCCGCACCTCGGACCCCGCCGAGATCGCCGAGGCCCTGAAGCCGCTGGGCGTGCGCTACGAGCAGTGGCCGGTCCGCGAGGACGTGCCGTTCGACGCCGACAGCGACACCGTGTTCGCGGCGTACGGCCCGGAGATCGACCGGCTCAACGCCGAGGAGGGCTTCACCACCGTCGACGTTCTGGGCCTGCACCCCAGCGACGACCCGGAGTTCCCGGTGAAGGCGAAGGCGGCCCGCGAGAAGTTCCTCCAGGAGCACACGCACGACGACGATGACGAGGTCCGCTTCTTCGTCTCCGGCTCCGGCATCTTCTACCTCCACGTGAACGGCGAGGTGCACGCGGTCTTCTGCGAGAAGGGCGACCTGCTGGGCGTGCCGCGCGGCACGACGCACTGGTTCGACATGGGCACGAACCCGTCCTTCACCGCGATCCGCTTCTTCCACGAGGAGGACGGCTGGATCGGCAACTTCACCGGTTCCACCATCGCCTCCCGCTTCCCGGACTACGACACGATCGCGGCCGGCTACGAGGCCGACAAGGCGACCGCGTGAGCGTGCGGGACCTGACGTACGACGTGGACGCCGTGGTGCTCGACATCGAGGGCACCACGAGCGCCACCGGGTTCGTCGTCGACGTGCTGTACCCGTACTCGCGCGCTCGGTTCGGCGCGCTGCTGGCCGAGCGCGGCGGTGATGCGGAGGTGGCGCGGGCGGTCGCCCAGGTGCGGGAGCTGACGGGCGATCCGGAAGCCGACGCGGAGGCGGTCGAGAAGGCCTTGGGCGCCTGGCTGGACGAGGACCGCAAGGCCACCCCGCTGAAGACCCTCCAGGGCATCATCTGGTCCGAGGGCTTCGCCCGCGGCGACCTCGTGTCGCACTTCTACGACGACGTCGTACCGCGTCTGCGGGCGTGGCACACGGCAGGCGTACGGCTGTACGTCTACTCGTCCGGGTCGGTGGCGGCCCAGCGGGCATGGTTCACCAACAGCCCGGAGGGCGATCTGACGTCGCTCGTCTCGGGTCTGTACGACACCGAGAACGCGGGCCCCAAGCAGGAACCGGAGTCGTACCGCCGTATCGCGGAGTCGACCGGCATCGCGCCCGCCCGTCTCCTCTTCCTCTCCGACCGCCCCGGCGAGCTGGACGCGGCCCGCGCGGCGGGCTGGCGGACGGTCGGTGTCCGGCGGCCCGGGGAGCCGTACTACGAGCAGGGTGTCGGCGACCACGCGCAGGCGGGGACGTTCGACGAGATCACCATCACCACCTCCGGGAGCAGCACGTGACCGCCGAGATCAGCCAAGTCGACCTGGAGAAGGCGGGTGCGGTGCTGGCCGCCGAGTCCGCCCGGTTCGCTTCCTTCGGGTGGATGCGGGGCACCTCCGGCAATCTGTCCGTGGTGCTGTCCCGCGACCCGCTGCGGCTCGCGGTCACGGCCAGCGGCCACGACAAGGGCGAACTGACGCCCGCGGACGTCGTGCTGGTCGACGACCTGGGCGCCGCGGTGCACGGCGGCAAGCCGTCCGCCGAGGCGGAACTGCACGCGCGCGTGGCCGCGCTGACCGGTGCCGGGGCCGTGGTCCACGTCCACACGGTCGCGTCCGTGGCGATGGGGCGCCGCGAGCCCGGCGGCATCGTCTTCAAGGACGTGGAGATGCTCAAGGGCGTCGGCCAGCCGGCCCACGACGTGGAGGTGACCCTGCCGGTCATCGCCAACAGCCAGGACATGAAGGTCCTCGGCGACCGCCTGGAGGCCGCGCGCGACCCCCGTATGCCCGCGGTGGTCGTGGCCGGACACGGCCTGTACGTCTGGGGCGCCGACCCACGCCAGGCCCGGCACCACACCGAAGTGGTGGAGTGGCTGCTGGAGTTGGAGCTGGCTCAGCGCTAGGCGCTCCGCCAGAAGTGCCGCGATGTGCCGTCGTTCGGCTGCGGCGCCATCGTGGCTGGTCGCGCCCGCGCGGCGGAGCCGCATATCGACACAGCCCCGCGCCCCTTCGGGGCGCGGCCGAACCGCGGCCGGCTTTGCTCTACGCGTCCGGGCCGCCGCGCCCGAGCAGCGCCTCCCCCAGCCGCCGCCAGTGCGGCATCGCGGAACCCGCCCGGCTCCGTCCCGATGACCTGTACGGCGACTTGGTCGGCGCCCGCCTCGACGTGGGCGCGCAGCTTGTCCGCCACCGCGTCCACGTCCCCCCAGAACACGAGGTCGTCCACGAGCCGGTCGCTGCCGCCGTGCGCCATCTCGTCGTCCGAGTAGCCGAGACGGCGGAACTTGGCGATGTTGTACGGGGTGTTGAGGTAGGGGCCCAGGTGCTCGCGGGCCACGGCGCGGGCCTTGTCGGGGTCCGGCTCGAAGAGCACCGGGTGCTCGACGCCGAGGAACGCGTCGGGGCCGAGGATCTCCCTCGCCTGGGCGGTGTGGGCCGTGTTGACGTGGTAGGTGTGGGCGCCGGCGGAGCGGTCCCGGGCCAGGGCGAGCATCTTCGGGCCGTACGCGGCCAGGATGCGGCGGAGCGGGGTCTGCGGCGCCGGGTTGGGTGACTCCTTGGTGAGCGTGTCCAGTTCGTCGAGGTACTCGGCCATGGCGGCCAGGGGCTTGACCCCCGGGCGTCGTACGCCGCCGAATCCCAGGCCCAGGACATGCCGTCCCGGGTAGGCGTCGGCCAGCAGCACGCTCGCGGCGTGGGTCGCGCTCGCCTCCCGCTGCCAGATCTGCGCGATGCCGTTGACGACGTGCAGGCGCTCGGTACTGGAGAGCAGATACCCGGCCTGAGTGAGCGCCTCACGCCCGCCGACCTCGGGGAACCACACCGCCCGCCATCCCCGTTGTTCCAGCTCCTGCACGGAGTCACGCACCAAAGCGGCCGGCTGGTGCTCGAAGTCGAAGGTGTAGATGCCGAAGGTGCCCAGTTTCCGCATGCCCGGATTCTCCATGCATCGAAATATCGCAGATTCTCGATATGAAACGCAACAGGCCGACCGCGTGCGCGCCTGCTCCAACCCCTAGAGCGTCCGCCCGAGTTGGGCCAGCAGCTCGGCGATGCGTTCCTCGTCCCGCTTGTAGTGGGTCCACTTGCCCACCCGCGTCGCCCGCACCAGCCCCGCCCGCTGCAGTTCGGCCATGTACGCCGACACCGTCGACTGGGCCAGCCCGGCCTTGGCCTGGATATGACTCACGCAGACCCCCACTTCGACCGGGTCCGCGATCGCCTCGTATTGCGCGAAGTGCCGCTCGGGCTCACGCAGCCACACCAGCAGCTGCAACCGCACCGGGTTGGCCAGCGCCTTCAGGGCGCCGACCAGATCCGCGTCCGGGGAGGTCACAGCGTCGGTCATGGGTCCGGAGTATAGGTCGGCGCCGCGGTCGGGGTTCTGCGGTCGCGGACGCTCAGCGCAGCCGCTCCCCCGGCAGCTCCCCCGCCGACACCTGAAGCACCCCGCGCTCGGTGACGAGGCCCGTGACCAGGCGCCCCGGCGTCACGTCGAATGCCGGGTTGTGGCCGCGCGACCCGGCCGGAGCCGTGCGGATGCCGCCCCACTCCAGGACCTCGTCCTCGCCCCGGAGTTCGATGGGGATGTCGTCGCCGGTCTTCGTGTCCAGGTCGACGGTCGTCGTGGGCGCCGCCACCAGGAACGGGATACCGGCGTCCGCGCAGGCCAGGGCGACGCCCACGGTGCCGACCTTGTTCGCGGTGTCGCCGTTCGCGGCGATGCGGTCGGCGCCGACGATCGCCGCGTCGACCTCGCCGCGCAGGATGGTGCCGGCCGCGGCACCGTCGGCCTGGACGTAGTGCGGGATGCCCTCCTGGGCCAGCTCCCAGGCGGTCAGGCGGGAGCCCTGGAGCAGCGGGCGCGTCTCGTCGGCGTACACGACCTCCAGGCGGCCCCGCGCGTGCAGTTCCCGGATGACGCCGAGTGCCGTGCCCCACCCGGCGGTGGCGAGCGCGCCGGTGTTGCAGTGGGTGAGGATGCGCAACGGCCGCTCGACGCCGACGCGTTCGAGCAGCCACTCAGCGCCGTGCGCACCCATGGCGCGGTTGGCCTCGATGTCCTCGCGCTGCACGGCGGCGGCCTCGTCCAGTACGGCGTCGAGGCCCTCGTCGAAGCGGGTCATGACGCGGTCCACGCACACCATGAGGTTGACGGCGGTGGGCCGGGCCGCACGGACGCGGGCCACGGCAGCGCGCACCTCGTCGGCCGACCAGCCCTCGCGCTCACCCTGGAGCAGCGCGAGCGCGACGCCGTACGCACCCGCCGCGCCGATCGCCGGCGCGCCGCGCACGACGAGGCGCTTGATCGCGTCGACCAGGGTGTCCACATCGCGGACATCCATCGTCTCGGTGCGCTGCGGAAGCAGGGTCTGGTCGATCAGCGCAAGGCTGTTTCCGGTCCAGTGGACGGCACGCAACTCCTGGGACATAAAGGACACTCCTGCTGTTCCTGTGGGTCTCGCCACGGTACATGACCTTGAAGAACCACAGTTCGAGACAGTCGGGCGCATGTCCGAATGTCGGGTGTACAGTCCACCCACCCGCAGCCCATCAGTCGAGACGAGGGAGGACGAGTGCTGCTCACCAGGCGCCGCTTCCTTGACTTCGGCCGGTGCGCCGGCGACGGCTGTCGACCCTGACTCGCCCCTGAGCCGCCGAGCCGCCCCCACCTCGGCCCCGGCCCCCGTCGCCCACCTCACGTCACCACGCTCACCGTCGAGCGCTCCTTGCCGCACCCCCGGAAGGTCCCCGATGCCCTCGAGATTCCGCCGTTCCCTGCAACTCGCCGCCACCACCGCGCTCGTGGTCACCGCGGCCACCGCCTGCAACGCCGCCGCGAAGAAGGACAGCGCCGACAGCGCGAGCGGCGGCAGCGGGAAGTCCTTCACGCTCGTGACCCCCGACGCCGTCGGCCAGAACGAGTTCCTGAAGCTCGCCGTCAGCGGCGTCGAGGACGCGGCGAAGCAGCACGACGGGTCGCAGAAGGTGTACGAGTCCACGGACACGGCCTCCCAGCAGCAGAACGTCCAGGCCGCGGTGGACGCCAAGCCGGACGTCATCGTGCTGGTCGGCTTCGAGTTCGCCGACCTCGTCGCCCAGCAGGCCGAGAAGAACCCGAAGCAGCAGTTCCTGATCGTCGACGCCTGCACGACGAAGACGTACAAGAACGTGAGCTGCGCGGTATTCCGCGAGCACGAGGGCGTCTATCTCGCGGGCGCAGAGGCGGGCCTGCTGAGCAAGTCGGGCAAGGTCGGCGCGGTCGACGTCCTCGACACGCCCCAGTTCCGGCGCTACAGCGACCCGTTCGCGGCCGGAGCCAAGAAGGTCGCCGCCAAGACGGAGACGTCCACGCGCTTCGTCGGCGGCCAGTCCCCCTTCGACGACTCGGCCCGCGCCAAGGAACAGGCGAACTCCCTGCTCGCCAAGGGCTACGACCAGATCATGGCGGCCGCCGCGGCCGGAAACTACGGCGTCTTCGAGGCGGCGAAGGCCAAGGGCGCGTACGCGTACGGCGTCGACGTCAACCAGTGCGTCTCGGCACCCGGCACGGTAGTCGACAACGTGATCAAGCGCACGGACGTCGCCGTGGAGAAGGGCATCGAGGCGGTCCTCGACGGCAAGACGGGCACGACCGTCTCGTACGGCCTGAAGGAGGGCGGCATCAGCCTCACCGGCCTGGAGGACGGCGTGGACTCGTCGAAGTGCGTGATCGCCGACCACAAGGACGTCCTGAAGCAGGTCGAGGCGCTGCGCGACCAGATCGTCGCCGGGAAGCTGACGGTCGATGACCCCGCCGCAAGCTGATCCCGAGGACGTGGCGGTCGAGCTCCGGGGAATCACCAAGCGGTTCCCCGGCACGCTCGCCAACGACGCCGTCGACCTGACCGTCCGGCGCGGTGAGATCCACGCGCTGATGGGCGAGAACGGCGCGGGCAAGTCCACGCTGATGTCGGTGCTGTACGGCATGGAGCGCGCCGACGCCGGTTCGATCCGGATCGACGGGCAGACCGTCGAATCCGGCTTCGCCAGCCCCTCCGACACGATGGCCGCAGGGCTCGGCATGGTCCACCAGAGCTTCAAGCTGTTCGACTCGCTGAGCGTCGCCGAGAACGTCGTGTACGCCGCCGAGCCGCGCCGCTTCGGTCTGGTGGACCGGGCCGCCGCCCGCCGCCGGGTGCGTGAACTCGCCGAGGAGCACGGGCTGTCCGTCGACCCGGACGCGCGGGTCGGGGACCTTCCGGTGGGCCTGCGCCAGCGCGTGGAGATCCTCAAGCTGCTGCACCGGGGCGCCCGTACGCTCATCCTCGACGAGCCGACCGCCGTGCTCACGCCGGCCGAGGCGGACGCCCTGTTCGCGGTGCTCAAGTCGCTGGCCGCCGAGGGCCGTACGGTGATCCTTGTCACGCACAAGCTGCGCGAGGTCCTCGAAGGCAGCGACCGGGTGACCGTGCTGCGGGACGGCCGGGTGGTCGCCCGCCTGGTCACCGCGGAGACCTCCGCCGACGAGATCGCCGCCGCGATGACCGGCCGGACGGTCGAGCTGGACCGCATCCACGCGCCGGGCACGCCGGGCGAGGTGGTCCTCGACGTGGCCGGCCTGGCCACCGACGCCGTGAACGGCATCGATCTGACCGTGCACGCCGGGGAGATCGTCGGCATCGCGGGCGTCGCGGGCAACGGGCAGAGCGAGCTGGTCGAGGCGCTGGCCGGACTGCGGCCGACCACGGCCGGGCGGGTCACGCTCCAGGGCGCGGACATCACCCATGCCTCGGCCACCGAGCGCCGCGCCAAGGGACTGGCGTACGTCCCGGAGGACCGCCACGCGGTCGGTACGGCGCCCGCGGCCTCGGTCGCGGACAACCTCGCGATGGGCCACCACCGCACGTCCCTCTCCTCCCGAGGACTGCTGCCGCCGACGGCCGTCCGGGCGCACGCGAAGAGGCTGGTCGAGCGGTTCGGCATCAAGACGTCGACCCCTGAGGTGCCCGCCTCCGCGCTGTCGGGCGGCAATCTGCAGAAGCTGCTGATCGGCCGCGAACTCGCCCATGACGCACCGCTGCTGCTCGTCGAACAGCCCACCCGCGGGGTCGACATCGGCGCCATCCAGAACATCCACGACCAGCTGATCGCCTACCGCGACGCCGGTCACGCCGTGCTGCTCGTCTCGGCGGAGCTGAGCGAGATCCGGGGGCTCGCCGACCGGGTGCTGGTGATGTACGAGGGCCGGGTCGCGGCGTCGTACACCAAGGACGAGGCGGACGAACGGACGCTGGGGCTGGCAATGGCGGGCGGCGACACCCGCGCGCAAGTGAAGGCCGCTGACTGACATGAGACTCGATCGCACAGCGGGAGCCCTGCGCTCCCCCATCACCTTCTCCGTGCTCGCGGGCGTCCTCATCGGCGCGCTCTTCCTCGTCGGCACCGGCGCGGACCCGATCGCGGCCTACGAGGCGGTCCTGACCGGCGCGCTCGGCGCCGACGGCATCGGCTCCACCCTGACCACCGGCACCAGCGTGCTCGGTATGGCCCTCGCGCTGGCGATCCCGCTGCGCGCCGGGCTCATCAACCTCGGCGGGGACGGCCAGTTGGTGCTGGGCGGCATCACCGCTGCGGTGACCGGCCTGTACTCCCCGCTGCCCGCGCCGCTCACCGTGGTACTGGCGCTGCTAGCCGGCATGGCAGCGGGCGCCGCGTACGCCGTGCTGGCCGCCCTGTGCGAGAACCACCTCGGTGTCCCGCTCCTGGTCAGCAGCCTGCTGCTGAGCTACCCGGCGGTGTCCCTGGCCTCCTACCTGGCCCGCTATCCGCTCAAGGAACCGGGCTCCAGCCTCCCGCAGACCCGCGCACTGCCCGACGGCGTTGCTCTGCCCGCGTTCGGGGAGTCGACGGTGACCGTCGGGCTCGTGCTCGTCGTGCTCGCGGCGGCGGCGTACTGGTTCACGGATCGGCGCACCGCGATCGGGTACGAGATACGGATGACGGGTCTCAACGCGCGTTTCTCCGCCTACGCGGGCGTCGAACGCCGCGCCCTGACCCTGAAGTTGCTGTCCGTCTCGGGCGCACTCGCCGGACTGGTGGGCGCGATCGGGGTGTTGAGCTTCCCGTACCGCTTCGTGGACGGCTCGCTGACCGCGCCCGGTTACACCTGGACGGGTCTGACGGCCGCGCTGCTGGCGGCCGCGGCTCCGCTCGGCACGCTGATCGCCTCGTTCTTCTTCGCCGTCCTCCAGGTCGGCGGGCTCGCGATGGAGCGGACGACCGAGGTGCCGCGGGAGCTGACGCAGGTCCTCCAGGCGATCGTGATCGTGTTCCTGGCGGCCCGGCTGCGTTTCCCCGGCCGCTGGTTCAACCGTCGTAAGGAGGCGGTGTGATGTTCCTCGACTCCGATCTCCTGATGTCGGCGCTGCGCGCGCTGACCCCGATCCTGCTGGCCGCGCTGGGCGGGGCCCTGTGCGAGCGGGCGGGCGTGTTCAACATCGGCCTCGAAGGCATGATGCTGATGGGCTGCTTCACGGCCGTGGCCACGAGCTGGTTCACCGGCAGCCCGTGGCTCGGCGTGCTGGCGGCGGCTCTCGCGGCGGCGGCGTACTCGCTGATCCTGGCGGTGGGCGCGGTGACACTGCGCGGGGACGCGGTGGTGCTGGGCATCGCCATGAACCTGCTGGCGGTGGGCCTCACCAGCTTCCTCCTCCGTACGGTCTTCGGCGTCCAGGGCACCTTCGACGACCCGGCACTGGCCGGGCTGCCACTGGTCGGCGGTTTCACACCGCTCGCCTATCTGGCCTGGGCGACGGTCGGGGTGGCGGCGCTGCTGCTGTCGCGGCATGTGTGGGGGCTCAGGCTGCGCGGGGTCGGCGAGGCGCCGGACGCGGCGGCGACGCTGGGCGTGAGCCCCGCCAAGTACAAGTACGGCGCCATCCTCGTCTCCGGTGTCCTGTGCGGGCTCGCCGGGGCCCAACTCGCCCTCGGCAACGTCACGTTGTTCTCCGAGAACATGACCGCGGGCCGGGGCTGGATCGCCGTCGTCGCGGTCATGCTGGGCCGCGCCCTGCCGCTCGGCGTCCTGCTCGCCGCCCTGCTGTTCGGCCTCGCCGAGGCGGCCGGCTTCCGTCTCCAGGGCCTCGGCCTGCCGCAGCAGGCGACCGACGCCGCGCCGTACGTCGTCACGCTCGGCGCCCTCTTCCTCACGACGGCACGCCGCCATCGCACCCGCCCCCGTCCCTGCGGAGCCGCTTCATGACCCAGGACCTGCTGCCCGTCACCCGCATACCCCGCACCGGACTTCCGCCGCACGCGATCGTCGTCGGCGACCCGGCCCGCGCGGCGGCCGTCGCCGCGCTGCTGGACGGTGCCGAAGAGGTGTCGTACCACCGCGAATACCGTGTCTTCAGCGGGAGTTGGAAGGGCGTGCCGGTCACCGTCGCCTCGCACGGGGTCGGCGGGCCGGGCGCGATCCTGCTGTTCCAGGAGCTGGCGGACGCAGGCGTACAGGTGATTCTGCGGTTCGGTACGGCGGGGGCGATGCGGCCGGGAATCGGCGACGGCGACCTCGTCATCGCGGAGGCGGCCGTACGGGACGACGGCGTGACGCAGCAGCTGCTGCCGCCGGAGTACCCGGCGGTCGCCGCGCCGGAGGCGGTGCTGGCGCTCCAGCGGGCGGCGCGCGAGGCGGGTGCCCCGCACCACCGCGGGATCGTGTGGACCCGCGCGGCCTTCCAGCCGGGGCTCATCCCGCTCTTCTCCTACGACGGTGCCGGGCTCGCGGCGATCGAGATGGAGCTGTCGGCACTGCTGGTGACGGCGTCGCTGCGGGGGCTGGTCGCGGGCGGAGTCCTCGTGATCGACGGGGCGAACGCGGACGAGCTGGTGGACGAGGCGGGCACCAGCGCCTACGACCCGCACCGCGAGGTCGTCGCGGCGGGTGTCGAGAGGGGCGCCGTCGTGTCGCTGGAGGCGCTGCGGCTGCTGGCGGAGGGGAACGAGCTGTGAGCATCGATCCGATCGATCTGCTGGTTCACGGCGGTGATGTCCTGACCGTGGACGAGGCCGGAACCGTCGTACGGGG
This sequence comes from Streptomyces sp. cf386, assembly GCF_900103585.1. GTDB lineage: Bacteria > Actinomycetota > Actinomycetes > Streptomycetales > Streptomycetaceae > Streptomyces. Next base: position 113,311 of record NZ_FNHV01000024.1, on the reverse strand, counting down.
CGGGGCGGTCGCGGTCGACGAGGGTGAGATCGTCGCCGTGGGTCCCGCCGAGGAGCTGTGTACGCGGTTCACGGCACGGGAGTCCATCGACGCGTCGGGTTGCCTGGTCCTCCCCGGCCTGATCAACGCCCACACCCACCTGGCGATGACGTTGCTGCGGGGCCGCGCCGACGACGTCACCCTCCAGGGCTTCCTGGAGCGGGTGCTGCGGTGGGAGGCCGAGCTGCTGACGCCGAAGAACGTGGCGGCGGCGGTGCGGCTGGCGGTGGCCGAGAGCGTACGGGCCGGGGTGACCTCGGCGCTGGACATGTACTGGTTCCACGAGGCGGCCGAGCAGGCGGCCCGCGAGACGGGCTGGCGGCTGCTGACCGGGCCCACCTTCATGGACGTCCCCGAGCCGCCGGACAAGCTCGCCTACGAGGACCGGCTGGCGTGGGCCCGCCGGGACCTGGAGGCGCGCGGCCCGGCCCGGCACGGCCGCCGTCCCGTCGTCTTCGCGCACTCCGCCTACACCCTCTCCCCCGACCAGCTCACCGAGATCGCCGCGCTGGCACGGGAGTTCGGGGCGCTGCTGCACATCCACGCCGCCGAGAACGGGACCGAGGTGGCCACCGTCGAGGTGCGCTGGGGCAAGCGCCCGGTGGAGCTGCTGGACTCCCTCGGGCTCCTCGGCCCCGACCTGCTGCTCGCACACGCCGTGGAGCTCACCGGGCCGGAGATCGCGGCGCTGGCCCGCACCGGCACGTCCGTCGCCCACTGCCCCGTGTCGAACCTGAAGCTGGGCTGCGGCATCGCTCCGGTGCCGCGGCTGCTGAGCGCCGGGGTGACCGTCGGGCTCGGCACCGACGGGGCCGTCAGCTCCAACACCCTGGACGTGCTGGGGGCGGTGCGGCAGGCGGCGCTAGTGCACAAGGCGGGCGGCGACCCCACGGCGGTCGGCGCGGAGCGGGCCGTACGCATGGCGACGGTCGAGGGCGCGCGGGCGCTGGGGCTCGGGGAGCAGCTGGGCTCTCTGGAGGCGGGCAAGCGGGCCGACCTGATCGTGCTCGACCTGAACGCACCGCACCTGCGCCCGCTGCACGAACCGTGGTCCACGCTCGCCTACGCGGCGCACTCGGCGGACGTGCGGGACACGGTGGTCGAGGGGCGGATTCTGATGCGGGACCGGGTGCTGACGACGCTCGACGAGGCGGCCGTGATCGCCGATCTGGAGGCACTCCTCTGAACAGGCCCCATAATGTGAGCTGAGACATCGGATGTCTCTTGCGCGGCCTCGTGTCGGCATCGTGCGGGACATCGCGAACGACAGGGAGGCGGGCCATGGCTGTCACCGACGAGGCGATCGAGAAGATCAAGGGCATGATCGTCTCCGGCGCGCTGCGCCCCGGCGACCGGCTCCCCAAGGAGAGTGAGCTGGCCGCGGAGCTGGGGCTGTCCCGCAACTCCCTGCGGGAGGCCGTGCGGGCCCTGTCGCTGATCCGGATCCTGGACGTACGGCAGGGCGACGGCACCTACGTCACCAGCCTCGACCCTCAGCTGCTCCTCGAGGCGCTGAGTTTCGTCGTCGACTTCCACCGCGACGACACGGTGCTGGAGTTCCTCGCCGTGCGCCGCATCCTGGAGCCCGCCGCCACCGCGATGGCCGCGTCCCGGATCAGCGAGCAGCAACTGGACGCGCTGGCCAACCAGTTGGACAAGCTCGGCACCGAACCGTCGGTGGAGGAACTCGTCGCCTGCGACCTGGAGTTCCACCGGGGCATCGTGCAGAGCTCCGGGAACTCCGTACTGTGCTCGCTCCTCGACGGGCTCTCGGGGCCGACGACAAGGGCGCGGATCTGGCGGGGGTTGACCCAGGAGGACGCGGTCAGTCGGACCCTGCACGAACACCGGGCGATCCTGGAGGCGTTGCGGGACCGGGACGGGGAGGCGGCGCGGTCCTGGGCGACGGTGCATATCGCCAGCGTGGAGCAGTGGTTGCGGTCGACGCTGTGACCTAACGGTCGGCTTCGGCGAGGCGGTGCTGGAGCTCGATGTGGCGGAACTGGTAGACGGCGCCGGTGCGGCGGAGGATGCCTCGGTCGTGGGCGTCGGCGAGGAACCCCCAGAGGTCGTACGGGAACTTCCAGCGGAGGGCGAGCCAGCAGCGGGCAACCGCGTAATGGCACCAGGCGGACTGGCGGATGCCGATGGCCACGGCGATGAGCACAGCGGGGACCAGGCCGACGATGTAGAGCCACAGGTACGCGCCAGTGGTGCCCCCGCCCCATACACGCGTCGAACCGAAGAGTTTGGCGCACCAGCCCTGCGTACCGATCACCGCGGTGCCGAGCAGCGCCGCGGTGAGAACGCAGGTGCCCAATGTTCGACGGTCGTTCGCCAGGAGGACCTGACCGTCGGCCGATGTTCCCAGATCGATCGGCACCGCCCGCAGTCCGTTCACGAGCAGGCACGCAACCGCGTACACCGCGGCAACTTGTTCGGCGGCCCACATCGCTTCGAGAGGTTCGGAGGGTGCGATGTACTCACGGCTGGATCCCCCGGAGAGAACATCGGCCAGCAGGCCCTCGAGCAGAACGCCGCCGCCGAGCATCATCCCACCCAACAGCCCCATGAAGATGCCCCGTTTGCTCCAGTGCCACCGGACCCGGGCGACGGGAGAGACGGGATCCGCGATCATGCCGTCCGCTCCGAAGACACTCGCGGCCACCCCGTAGACAAGTGCGTTGGCTGTGCCGCAGGCGTTGTGGAACGCCAGCACGTAGAGAGCCGCGGCCATGGCACCCGTCAGGAGCGTCTGCCGGTTCCAAGCGGCCGGCCGACGCAGATTCGACCGGGCGCCGTGGGCGAAGCCTGCAAGCATGACGCCGCCCAACGCCAGCACGCCACCATCGGCCAGGCGATTCGCCACGAAGGCGAGGGAGAGGTCGTTGGTGGCAGCCGAGCACAACAGCAAGATCGTGACGCTCGCCCCGAGCGCGCACACCAGTCCCCCGCACATACCGGCCGCCACGACTCCGAGGCCGCCCCGCTCTTCCCAGTAGGGAATGAACAGCGGGTTGGGGGCGAACTGGCTCCCCAGCTCCATGGCTACGCCTTCGACCAGCCAAGCCAGGGCTCCGAGCAAAACCCCCGCAAGCACCCGTGGCAACACGCCCGGCACGATGCGGTGCAGCTGCCACCAGGCGACCTCCGCCGCCCCGTCGGCGCCACGCTCCATCCGCCGTGCCAGAAGCCGCAGGGCATCGCGCGCCTCCCCTGCCGACCAACGACACGGCCGCCGCGGATGCGGCCGGTAGGCCGCGTCGACGAACCTAACGAGTAGATGCCGCTCCACCGCCCTGCGCGTAGCGCACCGCAGCAGCTCGCCGGGATCCGGAAGCTCCCCCGCTGTCTCCCCCGGGCGCGGGTTGTACACGGACCGCGCCAGCGACACCATCAACGGGCTGCCGAGTGCCCCCGCCACCGGCGCGGCCGTGCCCAGCTCCGCCACCACCGCCTCCCACCGCGCGGCAGCCGGAGTTCCGCTCCCGCCCGCATCCCGCAGCAGATACGCGGCGACATCCCCGGCGCCGAGCGGCTCCAGCCGGATGCCCGCCATCCCCGTCAGCCGCGCCGGCACCCCCGTCCGGGGCTGCAGCGCCGCCCGGTACTCCGTCGGACGGCTCGACAGGACCAGCCCGTAGCCGTACGGCAATGCCTCAGCGATCCGGTGGAGCGCCAACCCGTTCGTCGCGGCGGGCAGTTCGTCGAACCCGTCAAGGACCGGCAGCACCAGACGCCGGTCCAGCAGCATCCCGGCGAGCGTCGTCTCCCCGTACTCACCCGGCGCCGCCACCCCCAGCTCGGCATGGTCCTGCACCAGCCTGCGCTCCATCCAGCCCCGCAGATCCATCACGGCCGGATCCCATGAGGCCAGCGGGAACAGCACCGGCACCGGACCGCCCTGCGCGCGCCCCTCGATGAGCGTCAGCACGAGCCGGACCAGCAGGAGCGTCTTGCCCGAGCCCGGATCACCCAGGACCAGCAGCCGCCGATCAGGGACGCGCCCGCCGAAGACGGCGCCGATCTCGTCGTCCCGGCCCGCGAGACCGTCCGTGACCTCGGCCAGATCCGGATCCGCGCCTCGCCAGGCCACCGGCAACGGATAAGGATCCGCCAGCCGCCGCGCCTGAGTCTCCGCCTCCCACTGCCGCCGCACGGCGACGGCGAGCCGGTCGGCCACGGCCCCCGGATCCGTCACCGCGGCCGCCTCCAGACGGTCCGCCCGATAGGCGCACCAGGCCAGATACGCACCCGCCAGCGTCGGCAGCAGTGCCGCGACCACCGTCGCCGGGTCCTCGACATGCGGCGCGACCAGCAGCGCCCCCACGATCCCCACACCAAGCAGCGTCAGATACTTGATCCCGACCCGCCGCACCCGCGACCTGGGGGCAACTCCACTCACCCGAAGAACAGTTCCGCACGCACCGGGCCCCCGGCGGCCGATCCGCGGACCTCCACACGAGTGGGTGAAACCGCCCGACCTGCCCCGCTGCTCGGCATTCGTCGGACATCGGATCTCTAGGGGGGTGTTTCGGGGTAGCGAACGGGGCAGTGATCCGTTCACTCCCCCGTGCAAGGGGGCTGCGGGAGCCCCCGCCGCACGCCGTAAGGTTGGGTGGTCAAGCGAGGGCACGTCGGAAGGAGGCACTGGGTGATCGAGCTCGAGGGGGTTCCCGAGCTGATCGACCCGGTCATGGTGGCCGCGTTCGAGGGCTGGAACGATGCCGGCGACGCCGCCTCCACCGCGGTCGCGCATCTGGACAGGGAGTGGAAGGGCGAGGTGTTCGCGGCGCTCGACGCCGAGGACTACTACGACTTCCAGGTGAACCGCCCCACAGTGTGGATGGACGACGGAGTGCGCAAGATCACGTGGCCGACGACAAGGTTGTCCGTCGTCCGCGTCGGCGGCGAGAAGCCGCGCGATCTCGTTCTGGTCCGGGGTATCGAACCGTCCATGCGGTGGCGCTCGTTCTGCAACGAGCTGCTCGGCTTCGCGCACGAACTGGGCGTGGAGCTGGTGGTCATCCTGGGCGCCCTGCTCGGCGACACCCCGCACACGCGTCCGGTCCCGATCAGCGGGACCACGTCCGACCCGGACCTGGCCCGCCGCATGGATCTGGAGGAGACCAAGTACGAGGGCCCGACGGGCATCGTCGGCGTCCTCCAGGAGGCGTGCACGCACGCGGGCGTCCCGGCGGTGTCGCTGTGGGCGGCCGTACCGCACTACGTCTCGCAGCCGCCCAACCCGAAGGCGACGTTGTCCCTGCTCAACCGCCTGGAGGACCTGATCGACGTGCGCATCCCGCTGGGCGAGCTGCCCGAGGACGCGCGCGCCTGGCAGGTCGGTGTGGACCAGTTGGCCGCCGAGGACAGCGAGGTCGCGGAGTACGTGCAGACGCTGGAGGAGGCCCGGGACACCGCGGAGCTGCCGGAGGCGTCGGGCGAGGCGATCGCCCGCGAGTTCGAGCGGTATCTGCGGCGCCGGGACGGCGGTCCGACGGCCGGCGGGCACGCCACGGACGGCGGCGAGGCCCCCTTCCTGCGGGACAACCCGGGCGGGGGCCGTACGAAGCCGCCCAAGCCGCCGAGGCCGGGCGCCACGGACGACGACGAGTCGTCGGAGGACTGAGCAGGCCAAGCAGACCAAGCAGTGGGATGGCAGAGGGCGGTGCGTAGATCACGCACCGCCCTCTGCCGTCTCCGTCGCCTCTGCCGTCCCTGTCGCCCCTGCCTGCTCTGGCGTCTCCGGCGTCCCCCTGCCCTCAGGCGGGCACCGACACGATGTCGTACGTCGTCTCCGGCGTCGGCGTCGTCGTGAAGCGCGCGTTGGGCAGGTAGAGGCGGCCCTTGTACGCGGCCGCCGTGGTCGGCACGTCGAACAGCGGGTCGGTGATCCGGCGCTGGAAGACGCCGCTGCTGCCGTCGGCGGCGAGTTTGAACACGTCGATCGCGTTCTGCCGGTTCTGGACGACGTACAGCGTGCGCCCGCTCAGCAGCAGTCCGTCGCCGTTGGTGAGCGGGGCCGCGTCGCCGAGGTCGACGAGCCGGGTGACGCCGGTGCGCGGGTTCACGCGGTGCAGACCGCCGACCCCGGACTGCACGACGAGGAGTGCCGAGCCGTCGGGGGCGGCCGTGATGCCGTTGGCGTTCACGACCTCGCCGGCGACCTGGCTCCAGTCGCCGCTCAGCGTGATCTTCACGACGTCGTCCGCGTCCGGCAGTTCGCCGTGTCGGCCCAGCGGCAGGGCGTACAGCGCGGGCTGGAAGGAGTCCGTGAACCAGGCCGTGCGCGGGGTCAGGAACACGTCGTTGGCGAAGGTCGGGGTCGCCGTGGTGAGGACGTACGAGGCGAGGATCTCGCCCGTGCGGGCGTCCACGACGCGGGCGCCCTGGCCGCGTCCGGCGACGAACAGCCGTCCCCGGTAGTCGAGTTTGAGGCCCACCGAGGGCGTGCCCGGGCCGGTGGAAATGATCGAGCCCTCGCCGGTGCGCAGGTCGGCGCGGTAGATCGAGCCGTCGCCGAGCGAGCCGAGGTAGGCGTACGGTCCGCCGCCGGTGGCGATGCCCTCCGGGCGGAAGCCGTTGGGCAGGTGGATCACGGCGGGCCGCGTCTTTTCGGCCGCCGCGACGGAGGTGCCGGCAGACCCGGCGAGCACGGCGCCGGCGGTGGCGGCACCGGTCGCGAGGAGTCTGCGGCGGGTGAGATGAGGTGCGAAGGAGCGGTGTTCGGGGGCCACTGTGCGTCCTTCCGCGGACGGGGACCGGCCGTCGGCTGGTCCAACGGTCAACTGTCTCCTCCACCCCACCACACGTCGACCGCCTCCGCAGCAGTGGACAGCCTCTCGACAGCGACTGGACAGCATCTGGCCCGATTGTGGCGTGACATCTCTTTCAGGACGGATTGCACACGGTACCCAATTCAACTTACCTAAAACCGACTTGGCGAAATAAGCCTGGACGGACCGGGCCGCGCGTGCTTGGTTGTCCCACGAAGGCGCGCCGCACCACCCGCACTTGGTACCCGCAGGACCGAAGGGAGCGGCAGACGATGACCGACCAGGCAGATCCGGCGCAGGGCCCGGGAGCGTCCGGGCCCGGGCCCGACGGAGCGGGATTCACCTATCGAGGAGCCGAGCGGGAACTGATCGTCGTCGCCCGTCCCGAGGCCCGGCTGCGTGCCCAGGCCGAGGGCGTGAGGTCGGTGGCGGGCTCGGACGTCTCGGCCCTCAACATGTTCCTCAGTGACGAACAACTCGTGCTGGAGCCGCTGTTCGGCAGCGAGGAGCGACTCCAGCAGACCGCACTCCAGCAGACCACCGGCACCGGCGACGCGCCCGACCTCGCGCTGTTCTACCGGGTGCGCGGCGGGGAACGCCGCGCCGAGGAGCTCAGGGCGCGCATCGCCGCGCTGCCGGGGATCGACTCGGCGTATGTGAAGCCGGGTGCGGTGCCGGCCTCGATCGGGCAGGTCGGGGAGGACGGGCGCCTGAAGGAAGGCGCGCCGGTCACGCCCGACTACAGCGGCCGGCAGGGCTATCTGCGGCCCGCGCCCGAGGGCGTCGACGCGTACTGGGCCTGGCAGCGGCCCGGTGGCGCCGGCCAGGGCGTGACCGTGATCGACGTGGAGGGCTCCTGGCAGCTGGGCCACGAGGATCTGGCCGCCAAGCTGGCCGGCGTCGTCGTCGGCACCCCGCTTGCCGACCTGGCCTGGCGCAACCACGGCACCGCCGTGATCGGTGTGATCGGCGGCGACCGCAACGAGTACGGCGTCACCGGCATCGTGCCGGAGACGGTGACCGCGGCCGCGTCCTTCCAGGGCATCGGCACGGCGGCCGCGATCCACGCGGCGGCGGACCGGCTCGGCCACGGCGACATCCTGCTGATCGAACTCCACCGCCCGGGGCCCCGGTTCGAGTACGCCGAGCGCGACGACCAGCGCGGTTACATCGCGCTCGAATGGTGGCCGGACGACCTCGCCGCCGTCCGGTACGCCACCGCCAAGGGCGTCCTCGTGGTGGCGGCGGCGGGCAACGGCGCCGAGTCGCTCGACGATGCGGTCTACGAGCGGCGCCCGGACGGGTTCCCCGAGTCGTGGCGCAACCCGTTCAACCCGTCCAACCCGTCCTCCGGCGCCGTCCTGGTCGGTGCGGGCGCCCCGCCGCCCGGCACGCACGGCCGCGACCACGGCCCGGACCGCTCACGGCTCGCGTTCTCCAACTACGGCGCCCGCGTGGACGCCCAGGGCTGGGGGCGCGAGGTGACGACCACCGGCGGCTTCTGGGACAAGCCCGGCGATCTGCAGGGCGGGCCCGAGGAGATCGCCTGGTACACCGACACGTTCTCGGGGACCTCCTCCGCCTCCCCGGTGGTGGTCGGCGCGCTGGCCGCGCTGCAGGGCATGCTCAAGGCGGCCGGTCAGCAGCCGATGTCCCCCGAGCGTGCGCGAGCGGTGCTGCGGGCGACGGGCTCGCCGCAGCAGGACGCGCCCGGCCGGCCGGCCTCCCAGCGGGTCGGCAACCGGCCCGACATCAAGGCGGCGGTCACCTATCTGCTGCCGCAGGCGGTCGGTTCGGGCAAGGCCGAGCGGTACTGGGACGAGTTGCTGCCGTATCCGCGTGAACTTCCGCCCAGGCTCCGGCTGTTCGTGGCCGGCGACTGGCGGAACCTCAATCATCCGTCTCCCGAGATCCGCCAGGCGGTCCATACCGCCTTCGCGGGGGGACGGCCCGATGTCCGAGTGTGGTTCTCGGACGACGAGATCGTCGGCCTGGTGATCACCGGCTGACGCAGCCCATCACATCAAGGGAAGGTGACACCCGCATGAGCACCACCCCGCAGATGAGTCACATGGGACAACAGCTTGGCCAGCAGTTCCCGAGCACATCTCCGTACCAACAGCAGCAGCCGTACGGCCAGCAGCCGTTCGGGCAGCAGCAGGGCTACGGCCAGCAGCAGGGCTACGGCCAGCAGCAGCCGTACGGCATGGGCGGCTCCCTGGAGCAGCTCCAGCAGCTCGGCCAGCAGCAGCCGTTCCAGCAACTGCTGCAGCAGCTCGGGCAGCAGCAGGTCCAGGGGCTCGGCCAGCAGCCGGGCTATGGCCAACCGCAGCAGGCCGACCAGCAGCAACAGCAGGCCGAGCAGCAGGTGCTGCAACTGGTGCAGCAGCTCACGCAGGCCTCCGTCCAGCAGGCCCCGCAGGCGGCCCCGCAGGCCGGTATCGCCAACGGCTACATCGACATCGTGCAGCCGCTGCCGGGCCAGCCGTCGCAGATCTTCCTGCGCATCAACAACGTGTTCCGGGTCTTCAACAACCCGAACGCGCAGACCCACGACCAGGTCCAGGAGGCCTTCGCGTTCGGCCACCAGGTCATCGGCGTGTGGGACACCAGCCAGCCGCTGGTCCTGCGGAGCATCCAGATCCGCAAGCTCTGACCGGCACATGAACCAAACGGGCACATGAACAATGGGGCGCTTCCACCCGCGGGGAGGAAGCGCCCCTCTCGTGTGTACGGCGCCCGGCTAGAGGGCCACGCCCAGCAGCGCGTCCACCGCGCGCGACACGACGCCGGGGGCACCCGAGTCCGTACCGCCCCGCTCCTCCTGCTCAGCGGCCCAGCGGTCGACCGCGGCTAGCGCGGCCGGGGCGTCCAGGTCGTGTCCGAGGGCGACGCGGATCTCCTCCACGAGCGCCTCGGCGGGCGGCCCGTCGGGCCGGGACACCGCGGCACGCCAGCGGTCGAGGCGGGCGACGGCGTCCTGGAGCACCTGGTCGGTCCACTCCCAGTCGGCCCGGTAGTGGTGGGCGAGGAGGGCGAGCCGGATGGCGACGGGGTCGACGCCGTCGCGCCGCAACTGCGACACGAAGACCAGATTCCCCTTGGACTTGGACATCTTCTCGCCGTGCAGGGCGACCATGCCGGCGTGGACATAGGCCTTGGCCATGGGGAACTCGCCGGTCAGCACCTGGGCGTGCGAGGCACCCATCTCGTGGTGCGGGAAGGCGAGGTCGGAGCCGCCGCCCTGGACGTCGAAGCCCATGCCGAGGTGGTCGAGGGCGATGGCGACGCACTCGATGTGCCAGCCGGGCCGGCCCCGCCCGAGCGAACCGCCGTCCCAGCTGGGCTCCCCGGGCCGTGCGGCCATCCAGAGCATCGGGTCGAGCGGGTTCTTCTTGCCGGGCCGGTCGGGGTCGCCGCCGCGCTCGGCGGACAGCAGTCGCATGGCGGCGGCGTCGAGGTTCGACACCTTGCCGAAGTTCGGGTCGGACTCGACGGAGAAGTAGATGTCCCCGTCGAGTTCGTACGCGGCGCCGGCGTCCCGGAGGCGCTCCACCAGCGGCACGATCCCGGGTATGGCCTCCACCGCGCCGATGTAGTGCTTCGGGGGCAGCATGCGCAGGGCGGTCATGTCCTCGCGGAAGAGCGCGGTCTCCTTCTCGGCGAGGGCGACCCAGTCGATGTCGTCGCGCTGGGCCCGCTCCAGGAGTGGATCGTCGACGTCGGTCACGTTCTGGACGTAGTGGACCTGCCGCTTGGTGTCGAGCCACACGCGCTGAACGAGGTCGAACGCGTTGTAGGTCGCCGCGTGACCCATGTGGGTCGCGTCGTACGGCGTGATGCCGCAGACGTAGATACGGGCGACGGGACCGGGGTCGAGGGTGACCAGACCGCCGGTCGCGGTGTCGTGGATCCTCAGGCCGCGGCCCTGACCAGGCAGGGCGGGGACCTCAGAAGCGGGCCAGGCATACATGTCATGAGCGTAACCGGACGGATGTTCCGTACACGAACCGGACCGGGCCGGATGGCCGGTAAGGCCTTCTTGCGCGATACCGGCCATTGTGCTGCGGGACGTCAGGGCGCCGCTAGACGGGCGGCCAGGGAATGGCGGGCCACTCCCCGCTCGGTTCCGGATGCTTCCCGGACGCCAGCAGTGCCTCGACACGCGCGCGCGTGGCCGCCACCTCCGTGGCGGTGATCAGTCCGGCCAGGCGTACGGCGAGCTCACCGCCCTCCTTGAGCCCTTCCCGCAGGGCGCCGAGCGCCTCGACCGCCTCCGCCGTCAGCGGCTCCCCCGCCCAGCCCCACAGCAACGTCCGGAGCTTGTTCTCGACGTTGAAGGTGACGCCGTGGTCGATGCCGTACAACCGTCCGGCCTCGGCGGGCAGCAGGTGCCCGCCCTTGCGGTCGGCGTTGTTGATCACCGCGTCCAGGACGGCGAGCCGCCGCAGCCGCTCGTCGTCGGCGTGCACCAGCAGCGCGGTCTTCCCCTCGCCGACCTCGGCGAGACCGATCGCCTTCCAGCCGGGCTCGGGCTCCTCGCCGTCCACCAGGGCGAGCAGCTCGGCCTCCGGCGTCGCCTCGATCCACAGCTGGACCATGCCCTCGCCGTACGGCCCGTCCCGCAGCACGGTCGGCGGCACGAGCCCCCAGCCGGTCACCTCGGAGACCTCGTACGCCGCGACCTCGCGCTGCGCGAGCGTCCCGTCGGGAAAGTCCCACAGCGGGCGCTCACCGGCGACCGGCTTGTACACGCAGGACGCCTCCTGCCCCTCGTACGCGACCGTGCAGAAGAGGACGGCGTTGGACGCCTCACGGATGCGGCCGCGCACGGTCAGCTCGCCCTCGGCGAGCAGCTCCACCGAGGTCACGCTCCGCGGCGGTATCCGTTCTGGCGCGGACATACATGTCCTTCCGGGTCGAGCGGGAGGCTGCACAGCGGACACGGCGGCCGCCCCGCGTTGACGACGTCCAGGGCGCGCTTGGCGAAGGCCCTCGCCTGCGCGCCGGTGAGCCGGACCCGCAGCATCGGGGGGCCGTTCTCCTCGTCCTGCAGCAGCCGCTCCTCGGCCTCGGCGAGGTCCTCCTCGGAGTCCGCGTCGAGCTCCACGAGGGCCTGCGCCTCGACGATCATGCGCTGCTCGTCACCGTCCCAGGCGAGGGCCATGGTGCCGACGCGGAACTCCTCCTCGATGGGGGTGTCCAGCGGTTCGGTGTCGGCGATCTCGGTGGGCGCCACGGCGGGGACGGCAGCGCTGCCGCCACTGCGCCGGACCACCTCGTCGAGCAGTTCGTCCATGCGCTCGGCGAGGGCGGCGACCTGGGTCTTCTCCAGGGCCACGCTGGTCACCCGGGAGCCTGCGGTGGCCTGGAGGAAGAACGTACGGCGTCCGGGCAGTCCGACCGTACCGGCCACGAAACGTTCCGGGGGGTCGTAGAGGAACACCTGACGGGACACGTCCTGTCTCCATTGGAATCGTGAGTACGGCGAAATCGACAGCGAAATCGTGGTGGCGGCGCTACTTCGACCGCTTCACCCTACTGCGCTCGACGATCACGGTGCGCCCGCGCCGCCGCCGACCGTCGCATCGCCGGCCGGCGGCTCCTCGCGCGGGGCGAGGGACGCGAAATCACCGGTGTCCCCGAGGCGTACGAGAAACGGCCTCAGGCGTGTGTAGCGGATCGCGGTGATGGAACACGGTTCTACGGAAATCCTCTGGAAGAGGTCGAGATGAAGACCCAGTGCGTCCGCCACGAGGGACTTGATGATGTCACCGTGCGAGCACATCAGGTACACGGCGTCCGCGCCGTGATCGCGCTCCACGCGCGCGTTCCATTCGCGTACGGCCTCGGCGGCCCGGGTCTGCATGGCCCGCATCGACTCACCGCCGGGGAACGCGGCGGCCGACGGATGGGCCTGGACGACCTCCATCAGCGGCTCGTCCCCCAGCTCGGCGAGCTTGCGGCCGGACCAGTCGCCGTAGTGGCACTCCCCGATCCGCTCGTCGGTGTGCGCGGTGAGTGCGGGCCGGGCGGCGAGCAGCGGCCGGATCGTCTCCTGACAGCGCTGCAAGGGGCTCGCGACGACCTCGGAGATCGGCAGCCCGGCGAGCCGGCCGGGCAGTGCGGCGGCCTGTGCGGCCCCGCGCTCGTCGAGGGCGACGCCGGGCGTCCACCCGGCGAGCAGTCCCTCGGTGTTGGCGGTGGAACGTCCGTGCCGGACCAGGATCAGCGTGGGCATGCGGCCCAGCGTAGGCGCACGACGGGGTGCGCTCGGGGCCGGGCGGCGGGAGAATACGCTCCGTGATCGTCGACTGCGGCATCTACCGGGACGGGCGGCGGACCGAGGGGCCCGACGACTTCTCCGACGCCCTGGATCTGTGCCGTCTCCAGGACGACGCGTTCGTCTGGATCGGCCTGTACGAGCCCACGGAGAAGGAGTTCGACCGGGTCACCCAGGAGTTCGGACTGCACCCGCTGGCCGTGGAGGATGCCCTGAAGGCGCATCAACGGCCCAAGCTGGAGGTGTACGACGACTCGCTCTTCATGGTCCTCAAGCCGGTCGGATACGAGCCGAAGAGCGACATCGTCTCCTCCGGCGAGGTCATGGTCTTCGTCGGCGACTCGTTCGTGGTGACCGTACGGCACGGCGAGGAGGCGCCGCTGGGGGCGGTGCGGCGCCGGCTGGAGCATGAGCCCGAGATGCTCCGGCACGGCCCCACGGCGGTGCTGTACACGATCGCCGACGCCGTGGTCGACCACTACGTGGACGTGGCCGACGAACTGGGCACCGACCTGGAGGAGCTGGAGGCGGAGGTGTTCTCGCCGACCGGCGGCAGCTCCCGGCACACGGCGTCCCGTATCTACGCCTTCAAGCGGCAGATCCTGGAGTTCCGAAGGGCCACCGGCCCGCTGGCGCAACCGCTGACCCGGCTCGCGGGCACGGGCCTGTTCGGGGTGCGTGTGCCCTTCGTGCACGAGAAGGCGCAGCCCTTCTTCCGTGATGTGAGCGACCACCTCACGCGCGTGAACGAGGCGGTGGAGGGCCTGGACCGACTGGTCTCCGACATCCTCGCGGCGCATCTCGCGCAGATGAGCGTCCGGCAGAACGACGATGTGCGGAAGATCTCCGCGTGGGCGGCCATGGCCGCGATCCCCACGATGATCGCGGGGATCTACGGGATGAACTTCGAGCACATGCCGGAGCTGCGCTGGACCTGGTCCTATCCGCTGCTGATCGCGGCCATGGCCGCCGTCGAGGTGCTGCTGTACCGGCTGTTCAAGAGCCGGGGCTGGTTGTAGGGACCGATTGCAGGGACCGGTGGCGGAGTCGTCAGGCGAACTCGGGCGCCGAGGTGGCGGGGCCGCCCAGGGCGTCGCGGCGTTCCGGCATCTTCAGGGACACCATGCGCCGCCAGCCCGCGAACCGCTCCCAGGCGTACACGGCGTGGATGCCCGCGGCGAGCACCGCGGCCTTCGGCCGGGGCCAGCCGAGAATGCGGCCCATGTGGTCCATGACCGCGAGGCTGACGTCCCGGTAGATCCGGATCTCGGCGAGCGCGCACTCGCGCAGCGTCCGCTGGATGGCCCGGCCGTGCCCCTGGGCCGCGAAGCGCAGGAGTTCCTCGTGGCAGTAGGCGAGGTGGTTGTCCTCGTCGTTGGAGATCATCTTGACGGCGCGGCCGAGCTCGGGGTGGTCGGCGAAGTGCTTGCGCAGCAGCTCCATCTGCTCCGCGGCGCGCTGTTCGGTGACCCGGCTGTGCGACAGGTAGGTGACGATGTCCTGGACGGTGAGCTGCTCGTCGCTCTTGAGCTTGTCATGGGCGAGGCCGATGCCGTGGTTCTCCAGCAGCATCGTGTAGTCGGTCTCGGGCGGAACGGGGACGGGTTCGAGACCGCGCTTCTTCAGCAGGGCGTTGAAGATCCGCCCGTGCTTGTCCTCGTCCGCGCCGTGCCGGGTGATCTTGGGTGCGAGAGCGCGTTGGCTCTCCGGGACCAGCGCGGCGATGCGGGCGTTCTCCCAGCCGCCCTGGGACTCGCCGCTGGCCGCGATCGAGCAGAACAGGCGGAAGGACTCGTCGTTGTCGAGAATCTCCTGGAACAGACTCTTGGCCGAAAGCATCGTTGGCACCTCTCTGCAGGACGCAGGACTACGCACTCCGCTGGACTCCGCAGGATTCCGCAAAGAACGAGTCAAATGCGCTGAGAGAGGTGCTGCAACAGTTGTGTCGGACAACTCCGCCAAAAGAATGACCATCGGGGTCACGACGGGGGCGTAACCGCGCGGGCACGCGCGCGTTGTTCTGTATGACGGCCGTGGCGGGGAAGACCCCCGAGCCCCCACCACGGCCGCAGGAACTTCCGTGAACCGCCCCCCGTGCTACGCCAGTCCGGCGCGCTCCAGGGCCTCGGTGCCGGCCCGGAGCGAGGCGAGCCGCTCGTCGAGCGTGAAGCCCGCGGGGGCGAGGCTGAGGGTGGTGACTCCGGCCGCCGCGTACTCCTTCATCCGGTCGGCGATGCGGTCCACGGAGCCCAGCAGCGTCGTCTGGTCGATGAGCTCGTGCGGGATGGCGGCCGCGGCTCCTTGCTTGTCGCCGGACAGGTACTTCTCCTGGACCTCGGCTGCCGCGGCCTCGAACCCCATGCGCTGCGCCAGCTGGTTGTAGAAGTTCTGCTTGGCGCTGCCCATGCCGCCGACGTACAGCGCGGTGTAGGGACGGAAGGTGTCGGCGAGCGTCGTCACGTCCTTGTCCTCGCCCACGGCCAGCGGAAGCGTCGGGCAGACGTCGAACCCGTCGAGGGTCTTGCCGGCCTTCTCTCGCCCCGCGCGCAGGTGCCGGATCGTGGTCTCCTCCAGGTGCTCGGCGGAGGGGAAGATCACGAGGGCACCGTCGGCGATCTCGCCGGTCTGCTCCAGGTTCTTCGGCCCGATGGCGGCGATGTACAGCGGGATGTGCTCGCGCTCCGGGTGCACGGTCAGCTTGATCGGCTTGCCGGGGCCGCCGGGCAGGGGCAGCGTCCAGTGCTGTCCCTCGTACGACAGCCGCTCGCGCGTCATGGCCTTGCGTACGATCTCGACGTACTCACGCGTGCGTGCCAGCGGCTTGTCGAACTTGACGCCGTACCAGCCCTCGGAGACCTGCGGCCCGGAGACGCCGAGGCCGAGCCGGAAGCGACCGCCGGACAGCGAGTCCAGGGTCGCGGCCGTCATCGCGGTCATCGCCGGCTGGCGGGCCGGGATCTGGAAGATGGCGGAGCCGACGTCGATGCGCTCGGTCTGGGCGGCGACCCAGGAGAGCACGGTGGCCGCGTCCGAGCCGTACGCCTCGGCGGCCCAGCACACCGCGTATCCCAGCCGGTCGGCCTCCTGCGCGACGGCGAGGTTGTCCGCGTCCATTCCGGCACCCCAGTAGCCGAGGTTGATCCCGAGCTGCATGGCCGATTCCCCTTACCGATCAGTAACGTCCCTTGTGGGGCCGACCTTAGCGCGGGGGACCTCCCGCGGGGAGGCCGATGTGGCGGGCGTCGCGCTTCCGGCCGCCGGCATCACCGGTGACCGTCCTGGAAACTGGTCATCCACAGGCCCCCACACGGCAGGTTCTGGCCAGTAATCTCGGCGTTCATGGAGCAGAGGCATCTCGGCCGCACCGGCCTGCGCGTGTCCCGGATCGGGCTCGGCACCCTCACCTGGGGAAGGGACACCGACGAGCACGACGCCGCGGACCTCCTGAAGACGTTCTGGGAGGCGGGCGGCACCCTCGTCGACACGGCCGACGTGTACGGCGACGGGGGGGCCGAGTATCTGCTCGGCCGGCTCATAGAAGGGCTGGTCCCGCGCCGGGACCTGGTCATCTCGACGAAGGCGGGCAGCGTGCCCGACCCGGACCGCCGCTTCGACGGCTCGCGCGGCCATCTGCTCTCCGCTCTGGACGCCTCGCTGGCCCGGCTCGGCACGGACTACGTCGACGTCTGGCACATCCACGCCTACGACCCGTACACCCCGCTGGAGGAGACGCTTCAGGCCCTCGACCTGGCGGTCAGCAGCGGACGCGCCCGCTATGCGGGCGTCTCCAACTTCTGCGGCTGGCAGCTCGCCAAGGCGGCGACGTGGCAGCTCGCGGCATCGGGCATACGGACCCGGCTGGCCAGCACACAGCTGGAGTACTCACTGCTGCAGCGGGGCGTCGAGCGCGAGGTGCTTCCCGCCGCGCTGGACCTGGGCATCGGCCTGCTGCCCTCCTCACCGCTCGGCAGGGGCGTGCTGACCGGCAAGTACCGGGGCGCGACGCCACCGGACTCACGCGGCGCCTCCGAACACCTCGCGCCCTTCGTCGCGCCGTACCTCGACGACACGGCGAGCCGCATCGTGGACGCCGTGCAGACGGCGGCCGACGGGCTGGCCGTGACCCCGCTCCAGGTCGCCCTCGCCTGGGTCCGCGACCGGCCCGGCGTGGCCGCACCGGTCATAGGCGCACGCAACGCACAGCAGCTCACGGCGGCATTGTCAGTGGAGGCCCTTAGTCTTCCTGACGAGATCTGCCGGGCGCTCGACGACGTGTCAGCGCCCGTGCACCGCTATCCCGATCACGACTGGAGCACGCTGTGAGCACGGAGCCGCCGGAGACCACGGAGGAAACCGAGCCGGGGACGCCGGGGGCCACGCCGGAGGGCGGAGCGCCCGGGGACGGGGGTGCGCTGGCCGCCGAGGGCGAGACGGAGAGCCGGGACGCCGAGGGCGGCGACGGCAAAACCGCGTCCCCGTCCGAGGCCGAAGCGGAGCTCGCCGCTCAGCGGATCGAGCGGGAGCGCATCGCGCGGCGGAAGGCGGAGAAGGACGGGCCGATCAGCAGCGGGGGCAAGCTCAGCGGGAAGGCCGCCGATCTGCTCGCGGCCGTACGAGCCGTGGAGAGCGGCACGAAGCCCGCTGCCACCGTCTTCAGCGAGCCGGGGCAGCCTCGCCGCCCCGCCCCAGAGCCGGTATCCCGGCCACAGCCCGTGGTGACGGCCGACGCGCCCGCCGCCCCCGCACCGGAGACCGTCGAGTCCGTACGACGTGTGCTGTCCGAGGGCGGCGCACCGGAGGCCCTCGCCCCGCAGGTCGCTGCAGCGCTCGGCGAGGGTGCGGAGGACCAGTTGCGGGCGGACCCCTGGCAGTTGCTGCGCGTCGGCGGCGTGCGGCCGGAGCAGGCCGACGGGTTCGCGCGGGCCCTGCTCGGAGCGGAGTGCGGACCGGACGACGAGCGGCGCGGCCGGGCGGTCACCGTCTGGCTGCTGGAACAGGCGGCCCTGGCCGGGCACACGGCCCTGGAGATGCCGACGCTCACCGCGGCCCTGGTCCAGCGGGGTGTGCCGGACGCCGATACGGCCGTACAGCACACCCTGGCCGAGGGCGAGGCCCTCGCCTTCCAGGACGCTCTGGACGAGCCCGGCACCCCGCTCAGGCGGGACGACGACGAGGGGGAGGACGAGGAACGGCCGGTCCGTGTCCTCGTCGGCCTGGAGCGGTACGCCCTCGCGGAGGAGAGCCTCGCCGACGGACTGGCCCGCCTGATCAACTCAGCGCCCAAGCAGGACGGTTCGGCCGAGGAGTGGGAGCGGGCGGCGACCGCCGCGGGCTCCGCCGTCGACCTGATCCGCGCGGTCTCGGCACACGGCCTGGTCCTCCACACCGGCGGCGAGGCGTCCTTGGCCGAACCGGCGGCACTGCTGCACACGGCCCGGACGCTCGGCCTGCGGGCCTGGGCGGCCACCCACAGCCCGCTGGGGCGGGCGCGCTTCTCGGCGCTGCTGAGCGAGGGCGACCAGCCCGAGGTGCCCGGCGTCGTCACCGTGGCCGGTCTGCTCTCCGGCACCGAAGGGCCCGGTCGGGACGTGGAGGGTGCGCTCGACCTCGATCTGCTCGTCGTGCTCGACGCGCCGCAGTTGGACGTCGAGACGGCGGCGCTGCTCACGGAGTCGCTGCCGGACGGGGCCCGGCTGGTGCTGGCCGGGGATCCGGCGGTGCTCTGGTCGGCGGGGCCCGGGCGGGTGTTCGCCGATCTGCTGGCGGCGCGGATCTGCCCGCAGCTCGCCTCGCGCCGACCGGATCCCGGGCCGCTGGGCGAGCTGGTGTCCGGTGTCGGCATCGGCGAGCTGAACCAGGTCGAGGCCCCCGGCAAGGAGGTCGTGATCGTGCCCGTGCGGGACGCGGGCGAGGCCGTGCACCGCACCGTGCAGCTCGTCGCGGACTCGGTGCCGCGCGCGATCGGTGTCCCCACCGAGCAGACCCAGGTGATCACGCCGGGCCACGGCGGAGCGGCCGGCACCCGCGCCCTCAACGCCGCGCTCAAGGAGCGGCTCAACCCCGGCCTCGGCCGCTTCGGCGGCTTCGACCCCGGTGACCGCGTCGCCTACTCCCCCGCACCGGGCCGTACGGTGCCGGGCCAGGTGGTGACGGCCGACGCCGAGGGACTGCACCTGTCCTGCGCGGGCGAGACCGTGGTCGTACCGAAGGAGCGGGTGGACCAGTCCGTACGCCACGGCTGGGCCCTGACCGCACACCAGGCGGTGGGCGCCCGATGGCCGGCGGTCGTCGTCGTCCTCCCCGGCGACGCGGCCCAGACCCTCACCCGCCCCTGGGTCTACACAGCCTTCAGCCGCGCCGACCGCCACCTCTCAGTGGTCCACGGCGCAGAACAGGCCCTCCCCCGAGCGGTCACAGAAATCCCGGCAAAGACCCGCACAACCCGCCTCCCGGTCCTACTCAAACCGCAGGTGCCGTCGGCGGACTAAGGGTTCCGCTCGAAGAAACAGCAGGACAGCCGACCTCAAGGGGTGCGGGGCTGTATCAATTTGCGGCTCCGCCGCGAGGGCGCGACCAGCCACACACAACCCGCAGCCGCCCGCATACCGGAGGCACCACGGCGGAACCGCACCACACAGCACGACGGCGGCGGTCACGGACAGATCCCGTGACCGCCGCCGACCTACAAGCCGTCCAAGCCCAGCGGCTAGCGCTCCGCGTCCAACGGCTCCAGATCCTCATCCAGCCCGGCGTCAAGATCGTCGCGGTCGTCGAGTTCGTCGTCCTCGTCGTCGAACACCGCACTGACATCGAACCGGCAAACCACCTGCTGCGGATCGACCCCCTCGAAGGGCATCTCCAGCCACTCCCCCGGCTCGGCCGACTCGTCCGCGGCGGTCACCCAGAGCGTGGAGTCGCCCTCCTCCAGGCCGAACTCCTTGTGCCGGGAGGCGATCTCGTCCGGCTCGAACTCGCCGAACAGCACGCCCAACGCCCCGTGCACCGTGCCGGAGGCCTCCGCGCCCTCGTCGTCCGCCGCCTCGATCCGCTCGGCCTGCGCCAGCAACCGCTGCGGCTCCGCCACGGAGTAGTCCCGGCGGATCAGCACGCTCAGCGCGTTCGGTTCCTCGGGGCCCGTGTACGGCGGCAGCGCGTCCTCCGTACCGGGGATCTCGAAGGGAGTGACCTCGTCGTAGCGGTCGTAGAGCAGCTCGTCGTAGACCTCGGCGGCCGCTGCCAACTGGTTGAACGCCTCGTAGACGGCAGGGTCGTCCTCACCCGACCGGCGTTCGACCGCGTCCAGGTGGCGGTCGAGCGCGGTCTTGACCGCCTCGGCGGCGGCGCGTACCTCGGCAGCGGTGGGCTGCACAGCATCAGACATAGTGCAGACGCTATCCGTACCGAGCCCCAGCCCGCACAATAGATGCGATGCCGGAATACGAATTTGTCGACGTGTACGTACCGCGCGGGGTCTCCCGCAAGGACGCGACACGCCTGCTGACGGACCATGCCGAGTACGGACACTGGGAGTTGGACCGCCTGAGCCTGCTGCGCGACGGCAGCCGCAGGGTGCGGCTGCGCCGCAGGATCATCCGCCAGGTGCGGGCCACGTGGTGAGCTGAGGCGAAGCACAGAACGGAGCGGGCCCCGCCGAGGCGGGGCCCGCTCCGTTCGCGCCGGATGGCCGAGGCCTACGCCGAGGCCCGCGCCTTGCGGTACAGCACCGCGCCCGCGAGCAGCGCCCCCGCACCGACCGGCAGGGTGAGGCCCAGCGGCAGGTCACTGCCGGTCTGCGCGAGCTCGGCCTTGCCCTGGGGCTGGGTGACGGTCTGGGTGCCCGTGTCGTTGCCGTTCGAGGAGCCGCCGCCGGGCGGCGTGCTCGGCGTGCCGGGGTGGTTCGGCTCTTCCGGGTTCTGCGGGCTTCCAGGGTTGCCGGGGTTGCCCGGGTTGCCCGGCTCCCCGGGGTTGCCCGGCTCCCCGGGGTTTCCGGGGTTACCCGGGTTACCGGGATTGCCCGGCTGCTCCGGCGACTCCGGCGGGTTCTCGTGGCCGCCACCCGGCGGGGTGTGGCCGCCACCGCCGTTGTTGCCGCAGTCGTTGTCCTCGGTGGAGTTGCCGATGCCGATGACGTCGACGGTGTTGCCGCACACGTTGACCGGCACATGGATCGGCGCCTCGACGTGGTTGCCGGAGCCGACGCCGGGCGAGTCACTGGTGTGCCCGTCGGTCGAAGCGCCTCCGCCGCCATGGGAGTCGCCGTGGCCGCCGCCCTGGTTGGTACAGCTGTTGCCGATCGCCGGGTTGAGAAGCCCGACGACGTTGACCGTGTTGCCGCAGACGTTGACGGGAGCGTGCACCGGCGCCTGCACCGTGTTGCCCGACAGCACGCCGGGCGAGTTGGAGGCGGTGCCGTTCGCGCCCGCTCCGGTGGCGTGGGCGGTGCCGCCCGCGGCGGCGATGACGCCGGTCGCGGCCGCCACGGTCAGCAGGCCCTTGCGGGTGACCTGTCGCATTGCTGATTTCCTGCCTTCGACCTTGTTCCGAAAAAACGGCACCGGAATGGCCCGACGCCGCTGAAAGGCCGGTCGGCCCCGGTGCGCATGGAGTGCGCTCCGGGGCCGACGGGCTCAGCCCCTTTCACGGGGCAAGGCACAACGTCACTTGTTGATGCAGGTGTTGCCGAAGGCGGGGTTCAGCAGCCCGATCACCGAGATCGTGTTGCCGCAGACGTTCACGGGGATGTGAATCGGCGCCTGAACAACGTTGCCGGACACGATGCCCGGGGAGTGCACCGCGGCACCCTGGGCACCGGAGTCGGCGACGGCGAGGCCCGCGCCCGCGAGAACCAGGCCACCAGTGGCAGCCGCAGCGGCGACGACCTTCTTGATCATTATTCCTCCTTGTTGGCAATGCGATCACAAGTAGCTGATCGCATCACCTGTAACGAGGAGGAACTAATAGGGCTACGACCTGATGAGCGTGTTCACTCGCGCCGGTCACGTCCTGTACGCCTGGCCGAATACCGGGGTGGCACCGAAGTGTCGTTTCAGTGGCCCAATTCAGGACGCATCGATGAACCGGTCGAGCACACGCACCCCGAACTGCAGCCCATCCACCGGTACCCGCTCGTCGACGCCGTGGAACATGCCCGCGAAGTCCAGCTCCGGCGGCAGCTTCAGCGGAGCGAAACCGAAGCCCCGGATGCCCAGGTCGTCGAAGGACTTGGCGTCGGTCCCGCCGGAGAGCATGTAGGGGATCGCCTTGGCCGCCGGGTCCTCGGCCACCAGCGCGGACTGCATCGCGGCGACGAGCGAGCCGTCGAAGTCCGTCTCGACGGCCTTGTCGGCGTGCACGTCCTCGCGCCGCACGTTCGGCCCGAGGATCTTGTCGAGGTCTGCGAGGAACTCCTCCTCGAAGCCGGGCAGGAACCGGCCGTCGACGTGGGCCGTGGCCTCACCCGGGATGACGTTGACCTTGTAGCCCGCGCCGAGCTGCGTGGGGTTGGCCGTGTTGCTCAGGGTCGCGCCGATGAGCTTGGCGATGCCGCCGAGCTTGGCGAGGGTGCCCTCCATGTTCTCCGGGTCGAGCTCGGTGCCGAGCGCGTCGCCGAGTTCGTCGAGGAAGGCCCGGGTGGTCTTGGTGACCCGCACCGGGAACTTGTGCCGGCCCAGCCGTGCAACGGCTTCCGACAGCTCGGTGATCGCGTTGTCGCGGTGGATCATCGACCCGTGCCCGGCCGTACCGGCCACGGTCAGCTTCATCCAGTGCATGCCCTTCTCGGCCGTCTGAATCAGATAGAGCCGCCGCTGCTCGCTCACCGTGAACGAGAACCCGCCCACCTCACTGATCGCCTCGGTGACGCCCTCGAAGAGGTCCGGGTGCTTGTCGACCAGGAACCGGGCGCCGAACTTGCCGCCTGCCTCCTCGTCGGCGAGGAACGCGAGCACGATGTCCCGCGG
Organism: Streptomyces sp. cf386; assembly: GCF_900103585.1. Lineage (GTDB taxonomy): Bacteria > Actinomycetota > Actinomycetes > Streptomycetales > Streptomycetaceae > Streptomyces. Next base: position 90,251 of record NZ_FNHV01000024.1, on the reverse strand, counting down.
CGGCCTGCGCCCGCTGCGCAGCCGGTCGCGTACGACCGCCAGGGTCATCGCGTCCATGTCCTTCATGTCGACGGCCCCGCGCCCCCACACACACCCGTCCGCGACCTCGCCGGAGAAGGGGTGGTGGGTCCAGTCGTCGGCGTTGGCCGGTACGACGTCGGTGTGCCCGTGGATGAGCAGCGCGGGCCGGGACGGGTCCTCTCCCTCGATCCGCGCCACGGTGGAGGCGCGCCCCGGGTGCGGCTCGAAGATCTTCGGGTCGAGGCCCACCTCGGCGAGCTTCTCGGCGACGTACTCGGCCGCCTTGCGCTCACCGGGACCCGAGTGGTCGCCGTAGTTGCTGGTGTCGATCTGGATCAGCTCGCGGCAGAGGTCCACGACCTCGTCCTCGCCGGTGACGCCCCTGGCCGTGTCCGTCTCGCTCACGCTGCTTCCTCCCGCGCTGTCACTGCTGGTGGTTCCCCACATCCTCCCTCTCCGCACGGCCCCGCCCAAGACCGACCGCACCCCGTCACACACCGTTCACGCCACAGCGGGGGGTGATCGGGGCACCCTCCGAAGCCTGGTAATGTTTTCCCTGTCGCCGCGAGGGAAACCCCGCACGACAGACACCTTGTCCGGGTGGCGGAATGGCAGACGCGCTAGCTTGAGGTGCTAGTGCCCTTTATCGGGCGTGGGGGTTCAAGTCCCCCCTCGGACACTCGAAATATCGCAGGCCGTGACCACGAGGTCACGGCCTGCGGCCGTATGTGGGCGAAGTCTCGTTCCGACGAAGATCACCAGGTCAGCGCCTGTCTCCCGGCATCGGCGCGGCCCCGAACGGCTGCTCCGAGTGGCGTATCGAAGGGGCCGAACCTAGCGTCGTACTAAAATTTCCGGCTTGTTACGGAGCCGGGTCGGACAACCCCAGGCAGACCTGCGGGCCCGCCGGCACCCCGGAGCTTCCGGGATCGAGACGCGAGGACCGGATGGCAGCCATACACGAGAGCAGTGCTCTCGGCCTGCTCGACGAAGAGCTGAGCGCGGAGATCCACCAGCAGTTCGGTGACAGGGCACGTTTCTCCGGGGGCCCCGCGGCCTCCCCGCGCACGCTCGTCGACGTCTTCGAGGCGTCCGTGCGGTCGTATCCCGACGAGCCCGCACTGGACGACGGCACGACGTGCCTGACCTACCGTGCGCTGGCCGTCGAGGTGGAGAGGCTGCGGCGTGCGCTCGCCGCTTCGGGGGTCGGGCTCGGCGACCGGGTCGGGGTCAGGGTGCCGTCCGGTACCAATGACCTCTACGTCGCGATCCTGGCCGTGCTCGCGGCCGGTGCCGCCTACGTCCCCGTCGACGCCGAGGACCCGGACGAGCGGGCCGAGCTGGTGTTCGGGGAAGCGGCTGTCCGGGCCGTCGTGGGGGCCGAGCACGAGCTGACCGTCACCGGCCGCAGCGAGGTTCGCGCCGCGCGGCCCGGCATCGAGCACGACGCTTGGATCATCTTCACCTCCGGCTCCACCGGGAAGCCGAAGGGCGTCGCCGTCTCTCATCGCAGTGCCGCCGCGTTCGTGGACGCCGAGGCCGCGCTGTTCCTCACCGAGGAGCCGATCGGGCCCGGCGACCGGGTCATGGCGGGGCTGTCGGTCGCGTTCGACGCGTCCTGCGAGGAGATGTGGCTGGCCTGGCGGTACGGCGCCTGTCTGGTGCCGGTGCCGCGCTCGCAGGTCAGGAGCGGGGCCGATCTCGGGCCCTGGCTGGTCGAGCAGGAGATCACGGTCGTGTCGACCGTGCCCACGCTCGCCGCGCTCTGGGAGCCCGAGACCCTCAACGACGTACGTCTGCTGATCTTCGGCGGTGAGGCCTGCCCGCCCGAGCTGGCGCAGCGGCTGGTGACCGAGGGGCGCGAGGTCTGGAACACGTACGGGCCGACCGAGGCGACCGTCGTCGCCTGTGCCTCGCTGATGAGTGGTGAGGAGCCGATCCGGATCGGGCTGCCGCTGGACGGCTGGGAGCTGGCCGTCGTCGACGAGGCCGGGGAGCCCGTGCCGATGGGCGACAGCGGGCAGCTCGTCATCGGCGGGGTGGGGCTCGCGCGGTATCTCGACGCCGAGAAGGACGCGGAGAAGTACGCGCCGCTGGAGTCGCTGGGCTGGGAGCGGGCGTACCGCAGTGGTGACCTCGTCAAGGCGGAGCCCGAGGGGCTGGTCTTCCTCGGGCGGGCCGACGAGCAGATCAAGCTCGGCGGGAGGCGGATCGAGCTCGGTGAGGTGGATGCCGCGTTGCAGGCGCTGCCCGGTGTGGCCGGTGCGGCTGCCGCCGTGCGGACCGCTCGCAGTGGCAACCAGCTGCTCGTCGGGTACGTCGTCACCCAGGACGGCTGGGACCATGCCGTCGCCGTCGAGAAGCTGAGGGCCGCGCTGCCCGCCGCGCTCGTGCCGCTGCTCGCGCCGGTCGAGGAGCTGCCGACCCGGACGTCGGGCAAGGTGGACCGGAACGCGCTGCCCTGGCCGCTGAAGGGGCTGGAGACCGGCGGTCCGGTCGAGCAGCTCTACGGCACCGAGGCCTGGCTGGCCGAGCAGTGGACCGAGGTGCTCGGCATCCCCGTCACCAGCGCCTCCGACGAGTTCTTCGCGATCGGCGGCGGCAGTCTGGCCGCCGCGCAGCTGACGACGCGGCTGCGGACCCGCTATCCGAGCGCGGCCGTGCTGGACATCTACCAGCAGCCGGTGCTGCGGAAGCTGGCCCGGCTGCTGGAGAAGTCCGCGCAGGACGACGGGGCCGAACGGTTCGTCGCGCCGGTGCCCCGGCGCGCGCAGGTGATCCAGCTGCTGCTCCTCGTTCCGCTGTTCACGCTGCTCGGCCTGCGCTGGACCGTCGCGCTGGCCGCGCTCGGCAATCTGCTGCCCGCCTACGCGTGGCTGCCGACGGCGCCCTGGTGGCTCCTCGCGGTCGGGGCCGCCGTGCTGTTCAGTCCGCCGGGGCGGCTCGCGCTGGCCGCCGGTGGGGCGCGGCTGCTGCTGAAGGGCGTGAAGCCCGGGCGGTACGCGCGCGGGGGCAGCGTGCATCTGCAGCTGTGGACGGCCGAGCGGCTCGCCGACTTCAGCGGGGCGAACTCGCTGACCGGGGCATGGCTGGAGCGGTACGCGCGAGCACTGGGCGCCAAGGTGGGGGCGGACGTCGATCTGCACTCGCTGCCGCCGGTCACCGGTCTGCTGAAGCTGGGGCGGGGCGCGGCCGTCGAGTCCGAGGTCGACCTGTCCGGGTACTGGCTGGACGGAGACCGGCTGGAGGTCGGCGCGGTGAAGGTGGGCGCGCACGCGACCGTCGGTACGCGCAGCATGCTCTTCCCGGGCGCCCGGGTCGGCAAGCGGGCCGAGGTGGCGCCCGGCTCGGCGGTCACCGGGCAGATCCCGACCGGCCAGCGCTGGGCGGGTGCGCCCGCCGTCAAGCTCGGCAAGGCCAAGCGCAACTGGCCGAAGGAGCGGCCGCGCCGCGGGACGTACTGGCGGGTGATGTACGGCCTGACCGGCTTCGCGCTGACCGCGCTTCCCGTGCTGGCGGGCGCGGCGGCGTTCCTGGTGGGCCGGGAGTTCTACACGCCGGACGCGCCCCTGATGGGGGCCGCGCTGGCCCTCGTACCGGCGACGCTCGCCTTCGGGCTGGCGTATGCCGTGCTGCTCCTGATCGCCGTACGGCTGCTGAGCCTCGGCCTGCGCGAGGGCACGCACCCCACGCACAGCCGCGTCGGTTGGCAGGCCTGGACCGTCACCCAGCTGATGGACCGCTCGCGCGAGACGCTGTTCCCGCTGTACGCCGGGCTGGTCACGCCGGTGTGGCTGCGGCTGCTCGGGATGCGGATCGGCAAGGGCGCCGAGGTGTCGACCGTGCTGGCGCTGCCCAGCCTGACCACGGTCGGCGAGGGCGCGTTCCTGGCCGACGACACGCTGACCGCGCCGTACGAGCTCGGCGGTGGCTGGATGCGGATCGGGCGGGCGGAGATCGGGCGGCGGGCCTTCCTCGGGAACTCGGGGATGACCGCGCCCGGGCGGACCGTGCCGGACGGCGGGCTGGTGGGTGTGCTGTCGGCGACGCCGAAGAAGGCCAAGAAGGGCACCTCGTATCTGGGGCTGCCGCCGATGAAGCTGCCGCGTGCCGCGGCCGACGGCGACCAGAGCCTGACGTACGATCCGCCGGCCCGGCTGCTGTGGGCGCGCGGGCTGGTGGAGCTGTGCCGGATCGTGCCGGTGTTCTGCTCTGCGGGGCTCGCGGTGCTGACCGTGGCGGCGCTGTGTGCGCTGGGGGTCTGGGCGCCGGTGCTGTCCGGGCTGGTGCTGCTCGCTGCGGGGGCCGTGGCGGGGCTGGTGTCCGTCCTGGCCAAGTGGTCACTCGTGGGGCGGCACCACAGCGGTGAGCACCCCCTGTGGTCCTCCTTCGTGTGGCGCAACGAGCTGGCCGACACCTTCGTCGAGGTGCTCGCCGTGCCATGGTTGGCGGGTTCGGTGCCGGGTACGCCGGTGATGACGGCGTGGCTGCGAGGGCTGGGCGCGCGGGTCGGCAAGGGCGTGTGGGTGGAGAGCTACTGGCTGCCGGAGACCGATCTTGTGACACTGGAAGACGCGGCCACCGTGAACCGGGGGTGTGTGCTCCAGACGCACCTCTTCCACGACCGGATCTTGCGGACGGATACTGTGGTTCTCCGTGAGGGCGCGACGCTGGGTCCTGGCGGGATCGTTCTGCCCGGCAGCGCGATCGGGGCCCGTACGACACTGGGTCCCGCGTCGCTCGTCATGGCGGCGGAGTCCGTCCCCGACGACACCCGTTGGCTCGGCAATCCGATCGAAGCATGGCGTCCCTGAGCACGGCCCACTCGGGGCCGGAGAGCGGTGGGCCGGCACGGAGTGACAGCAGTACGGCGCAGGGAGCACAGACAGCAGTGGCAGTTCAGCAGGCGGCGGGCGCGGACCCGTACTTCCCGGAGCACGGCGACTCCCGGTACCGGGTGCACCGGTATGAGCTCGCGCTGGACTACCGCCCGGGCCCGAACCGGCTGTCGGGGACGGCCCGGATCAACGCGATAGCGGGGCGCTCGCCGCTCACCGAGTTCGTGCTGAACCTGGGCGACTTCAAGATCGGCCGGGTTCGGGTCGACGGACGGCAGCCGCATTACACCCACCGCGGTGGGCGGCTGCGCGTCCGCCCCGCCAAGCCGGTCCGCGCCGGGGCGGCCTTCACGGTCGAGGTGCACTGGTCGGGCAACCCGAAGCCGGTGAACAGCCCGTGGGGCGGGCTCGGTTGGGAGGAGCTGGAGGACGGGGCGCTGGTGGCGAGCCAGCCGATCGGGGCTCCGTCCTGGTATCCGTGCAACGACCGGCCCGCCGACAAGGCGTCGTACCAGATCTCGATCACCACACCGTCGGCGTACGCGGTCGTGGCGGGCGGGCGCCTGCTGACCCGGACGACGAAGGCTTCGACGACCACCTGGGTGTACGAGCAGTCGGCGCCGACGTCCAGCTATCTGGTCGGGCTGTCGATCGGCAAGTACCAGACGGTGCTGCTGGGCGACCCGGGTCTGGGCGGTGTACCGCAGCACGGGCACATCCCGGCGGATCTGCTGCCCCGGTTCTCGCGGGACTTCGCGCGCCAGCCGCAGATGATGGAGCTGTTCCAGGAGCTGTTCGGGCCCTACCCGTTCGACGAGTACGCGGTCGTGGTGACCGAGGAGGAACTCGATGTACCCGTCGAGGCACAGGGGTTGTCGCTGTTCGGCGCCAACCACGTGGACGGGGCGCGGGGTTCGGAGCGGCTGATCGCGCACGAGTTGGCGCACCAGTGGTTCGGCAACAGCGTGTCCATCGCGGACTGGCGGCACATCTGGCTGAACGAGGGGTTCGCCAAGTACGCGGAGTGGCTGTGGTCGGAGCGCTCGGGCGGACGTACGGCTCAGCAACACGCGGCTGTCGCACACCGGTTGCTGTCGTCGCGGCCGCAGGATCTGCGGCTGGCGGATCCCGGGCGCAAGTTGATGTTCGACGACCGGCTGTACGAGCGTGGCGGGTTGGTCCTGCACGCGGTGCGCTGCGCACTGGGCGACATCGCCTTCTTCCGCATGCTGCGCGGCTGGGGCCCGCTGCACCGCAACGGCACGGTGACCACCAAGGCCTTCGCCGCACACGTGTCCCGCTTCACGAGCGAGCCGGTGGACCAGTTGTTCGAGGCGTGGGTGTACGGGGCGGGACTGCCGCCGTTGCCCGGGGCCGAGACGCGGGCGGCGGGCTAGCACAATGGCGGGCATGACCTCGCGTTCCTGCCCTTGTGGGCTGCCCAAGGCGTACGACGGCTGCTGCGGCCGTTTTCACGGCGGCTCCGCTGCCGCGCCGACCGCCGAGGCGCTGATGCGGTCGCGGTACAGCGCCTTCGTCAAGGGTGATGTGGCGTATCTGCTGCGGACCTGGCATCCGCGGACGCGGCCGGGGCGGCTTGAGCTCGATGCGGGGATGCGGTGGACCGGGCTGGAGATCCTGGACACGAGTGACGGGTCCGCTTTTCATGCCACGGGGACCGTGACCTTCCGGGCTTCCTACCGGGGCGGCTCGCTGCATGAGCGGAGCAGGTTCGAGCGGGTCGACGGGGCGTGGGTGTACGTCGACGGGGAGTTCCTCGACCAGTAGGCAGCAGGTCTCTCGACCAGTAGGCAGCAGGTCCAGGGCGTCTACGGCGCCAGGATGTCCAGCTCCTGAAGGGCCCCGACCGTGATCTCGCGGGTCAGGTGCTCCGCGCGCACCGCGTCGCCCGCGCGGACCGCCTCCGCGACCTGGACGTGCAGCGTCACGGCGGCCGGGTCGGGGTCCTCGAACATGACCTCGTGGTGGGTGCGGCCCGCGAGGACCTCGGCGACGACGTCTCCCAGGCGGGCGAACATCTCGTTGCCGGAGGCGTTCAGGATGGCGCGGTGGAAGGCGATGTCATGGATGAGATAGCCCTCCAGCTGGTGGCCGCGTGAGTGGGCGACCATGCCGAGGGCGCACTCGGTGAGTCGGGCGCACTGGTCGGCGGTGGCGTGCTTCGCCGCGAGGCCCGCGGCGGCCGGCTCGATCGCCGAGCGCAGGACGGTGAGTGAGCGCAGCTGCTGGGGGCGGTCGGCGCCGGCCAGGCGCCAGCGGATGACCTGGGGGTCGTAGACGTTCCACTCGGACTTGGGGCGGACCGTCACGCCCACGCGGCGGCGGGACTCGACCAGGTGCATGGACTCCAGGACGCGAACGGCCTCGCGCATCACCGAGCGCGACACCTCGAAGCGCTGCGCCAGCTCGTCCGTGCGCAGGACGCTGCCCGGCGGGTACTCACCCGCCGTGATCGCGGGGCCGAGGGTTTCCAGTACTTGGCCGTGCAGACCCCGGCCCGGAGTGGTCATGTACTCAGCGTACGGGGTGGATCACGGCCTCAAAAAGTCAGACTTATTCGTCACAGGCTCTTGAATTCGTCGTACCTAATGAGTTTCAGTTGCGTCGACATCACGTGTCGACGAGGACAGCAGACAGTGAGGCAGCGATGAGTACCCCCCATGTCGTCGTGGTCATGGGCGTCGCGGGCACCGGGAAGACGACCATCGGTCCCCAGCTCGCGACCCGGCTCGGCGTTCCCTACGCCGAGGGCGACGACTTCCACCCGCCGGCCAACATCGCCAAGATGTCGGCCGGTACCCCGCTCGACGACGCGGACAGGTGGCCCTGGCTCGATGCCATCGGCGCCTGGGCGCACGGGCGGGCCGGGCTCGGCGGGGTGGTCAGCTGCTCGGCGCTGAAGCGGTCGTACCGGGACCGGCTGCGGGCCGCCGCGCCGGACCTGGTGTTCGTGCACCTTGCGGGCGACCGCTCGCTCATCGAGGACCGGATGTCGCACCGGCAGGGGCACTTCATGCCCACGGCGCTCCTCGACTCCCAGTTCGCCACGCTCCAGCCGCTCCAGGCGGACGAGGCCGGAGTCGTCGTGGACGTGTCGGGCAACCCCGAGGAGATCACCGACCGGGCCGTGTCGGCCCTGACGGCGCTCCCCGAGCCGACCCCGTAACCCCCCGCACTCCTCACCCACCCCCGTATCTGCAAGGGAATACACCCCCGTGACCAGACTCAGCGTCGAGATGCTGGCAGCGGACACCGTCGAGCCCATCACCTCGGCCGGCCACGCCCAGCTGGGCATCGCCGTCCTGGCGGGCATCGCCGTCATCGTCCTGCTGATCACCCAGTTCAAGCTCCACGCCTTCCTGTCGCTGACCCTCGGGTCGCTGGCGCTCGGCGCATTCGCCGGGGCGCCGCTCGACAAGGCCATCGTCAGCTTCACCACCGGACTCGGCACCACGGTGGCCGGCGTGGGCGTGCTGATCGCGCTCGGCGCGATCCTCGGCAAGATGCTCGCCGACTCCGGCGGCGCCGACCAGATCGTCGACACCATCCTCGCGAAGGCCAGCGGACGGTCGATGCCGTGGGCGATGGTGCTGATCGCCTCGGTGATCGGGCTGCCGCTGTTCTTCGAGGTCGGCGTGGTGCTGCTGATCCCGGTCGTGCTGATGGTCGCCAAGCGGGGCAACTACTCGCTGATGCGCATCGGCATCCCCGCCCTCGCGGGTCTGTCCGTGATGCACGGCCTGGTCCCGCCGCACCCCGGTCCGCTGGTCGCGATCGACGCGATCGGCGCCAACCTCGGTGTCACGCTGGCGCTCGGCGTGCTGGTCGCGATACCTACGGTGATCATCGCCGGTCCGCTGTTCTCGCGGTACGCCGCCCGCTGGGTGGACGTCCCGGCCCCGGACCGGATGATCCCACAGCGAGTCTCGGAGGACCTGGAGAAGCGTCCCGGCTTCGGCGCCACGCTGGCCACCATCCTGCTGCCGGTCGTCCTGATGCTCTCCAAGGCGCTGGTCGACATCGTGATCGACAACCCCGAGAACACCGTGCAGCGCGTGTTCGATGTCATCGGCTCGCCGCTGATCGCGCTGCTCGTCTCCGTGCTCGTGGGCATCTTCACGCTGCTCAGGCCCGCCGGGTTCAGCAAGGAGCGCGTCTCGCCGCTCGTCGAGAAGAGCCTCGCCCCCATCGCGGGCATCCTGCTGATCGTGGGTGCGGGCGGCGGCTTCAAGCAGACGCTGATCGACACCGGTGTGGGGCAGATGGTCCTGGACATCTCCAAGGACTGGTCGATCCCGGCGCTGCTGTTGGCCTGGCTGATCGCGGTGGCGATCCGGCTCGCCACGGGTTCGGCGACGGTGGCCACCGTCTCGGCGGCCGGTCTGGTAGCCCCGCTCGCGGCCGACATGTCGACGACCCACGCGGCCCTGCTCGTTCTCGCCATCGGCGCCGGCTCGCTGTTCTTCAGCCACGTCAACGACGCCGGGTTCTGGATGGTGAAGGAGTACTTCGGCCTCAGCGTCGGCCAGAACATCAAGACCTGGTCCGTCATGGAGACGATCATCTCGGTGGTCGCCGGTGGTCTGGTCCTGCTGTTGTCCCTGGTGATCTAGCACACCCTGACGGGAGTTGTACGACGATGACGGCTCACCCTCTCTTCGACATCAGCGGCCGTACGGCCCTGGTGACCGGCTCCAGCCGGGGCATCGGCCTCGCGCTCGCCCGCGGTCTGGCCGAGGCCGGCTGCACGGTCGTCCTCAACGGACGCGACGGCGAACGGCTCACCAAGGCCGCCGCCGAACTGAACGCCGCCGAGCTGCCCGGCGAGGTCCACACGGCCGTGTTCGACGTGACCGACGGCCCCTCGGTGGCCACCGGGATCGTGGATGTCGAGGAGCGGGTGGGCCCGCTCGACATCCTGGTCAACAACGCGGGCATGCAACTGCGCGCCCCGCTGCTGGAGTTCACCGACTCCGACTGGCACCGCATCCTGAACACCAACCTCACCAGCGCGTTCCTGGTGGGTCGTGAAGCCGCCCGGCGGATGACGGAGCGCGGCCACGGGAAGATCGTCAACATCTGCTCACTGCAGAGCGAGGTGGTCCGCCCGGGCATCGCCCCCTACGCCGCCACCAAGGGCGCGCTGAAGATGCTCACCAAGGGCATGTGCGCGGACTGGGGACCGTACGGCGTCCAGGTCAACGGACTCGGTCCCGGCTACATCGAGACCGAGCTGACCCAACCTCTCGTCCAGGACGAGGAGTTCAGCGCGTGGGTGCGGCGGCGCACCCCGGCCGGGCGGTGGGGCCGTACGGAGGACCTGGTGGGCGGGGTGCTGTTCCTCGCCTCTGAGGCCGCGGACTTCGTGAGCGGACAGGTGCTGTACGTCGACGGCGGCATGACGAGCGTGCTGTGAAGGAGGCTTCGGAGATGCTTGGTTGTGTGATCCACGGTCAGGGCGACCTGCGGGTCGACGAGCTTGCGGTACCTGCGCCCGGCCCCGGGCAGGCCCTGGTGGCCGTGCGGTACGGCGGGGTCTGCGGCTCCGACCTGCACTACTGGCGGCACGGCGGGGTCGGGGACTTCCGGCTCAAGGAACCGATGGTGCTCGGGCACGAGGTCGTCGGGACGGTCGTCTCCTACGGCTCCCACGCCGACGAAGCGTCAGGACCGGCTCCCGGTACGGCTGTCGCGGTGCACCCGGCCACGCCCTGCGGGGTGTGCCCCGAGTGCGCGGACGGGCGGCGCAACGTCTGCCGGGACACCCGCTACCTCGGCAGCGCCGCCCGCTTCCCGCATGTGCAGGGCGGGTTCGCGGCCCATGTGACCGTCCCCGCAGAGCAGTTGAGGGCGCTTCCGGCCGGGCTCGAACTGCGGCGGGCGGCACTCGCCGAGCCGCTGTCCGTCGCGCTGCACGCGGTGCGGCGAGCCGGGGAGGTGGCCGGGAAGCACGTCCTCGTCACCGGTGCCGGGCCCATCGGGTGTCTGGTGGTCGCGGCGGCCAAGGCGGCCGGCGCGGCACGCGTGACGGTGACGGACCTGCTGCCGGCGGCCCTGGAGTACGCGCGGATCGCCGGCGCCGACACCCTCGTACGGGCCGACGATCCGGACGATGCCGGGTGGCCTGCCGAGGTGGACGTGGCGATCGAGGCGTCGGGCGTCGCGGCGGGGCTGGACACCTGTCTGCGGCTCGTGCGGCGCGGGGGTGTCGTGGTGCAGCTCGGGATGCTGCCGCCGGGGCAGAGCCCGTTCGCCGGGAACCTCGTCGTGAGCCGGGAGATCGAGCTGCGCGGGGCGTTCCGCTTCGACACGGAGTTCGACGACGCGCTGGAACTGCTCGCCGCCGAGGCGTCGTTCGACGGGCTGGTCAGTGCGGTGGTTCCGGTGCGGGAGGCCGAGTCGGCGTTCGCACTCGCGGCGGACCGGAGCACGTCCTGCAAGGTCCTGCTGGACTTCGGAGGCTGAACGGCCGCTGATCCACTGGGATTCCGGTTCGGCGGGATCGGAGCCCGGTGTGCCCGAACTCGCACCGCCGATCACAGGAAGCGGCTTCCCCGAGGGGGCCGCGAGCCCGATGATGAGGGGACCCCCGGAGGCTGCCGCTGCCGCCCGGGGGCCGGAACATCGGGGGGCGTCATGGCGGTTTCCCTCGGGATGCGTGTCTCGGGGCTGCTCGTCGTAGGGGCGGTGGCGGTGGCAGCCGCGGCCTTCACCAGTGACGGGGGCGGTTCGGCGGACGGCAGGGGCGGCGGGGGCACCGTCGTCACCGCGGGGCCCTCCGACGGCGTCCGGAGTCTCCTTCCCGGACCGTCGGTCGGCTCCGCTCCTCCGGTTCGGCCGTCACCCGACGGCCACATCGGCGCGCCCGCGGTCATAGGCACACCCCGTACGTCCCAGGGCGAACCGCCGGGCGAGCGCCCCACCCCCTCCTCCCCCAGCCCCACCATGAGCCAGAAGCTCCTCGAAGTCCCCGCCTGGCTCCCGCCCGGCCCCGACTCACCGAACACCGACGGCACTCCCGACCCGTCGAGCGTCTACGACCTGCTCCGCACCCCCACCGAATGCCGCAACGCCCTGAGCGCGATCCCCTCGACGCCGGCCGACGCGGAGTGGACGCTGCTGCGCGGGCTGGCCACCGCCTGTCTGGCCGTGCAGGGCGAGGGCGGCAGCTGGCAGCAGGCGGTCCGGGACCATGCCGCGATGGCGGACCGGGCCGACACCTGCAAGGGGCGTGCCGCCTACGCCGTCCTGGGCGGGCTGCTCGACTTCCATCGACGGCATCCCGGCGCCACGGTCCGGCTGAAGCCGACGTCGAGCGGCACGACCGCCGCCTGCGGTTACCGGATCGCGGGGGTGGACACGGGAGGTGACGGGCAGGCTCGGCCGGGCGAGACGATCGGGATCGAGCTGGCGGATGTGTACTTCGACCCCGCGGAGCTGGTGCGGGACGGGGTGGTGAGCATCGGCGGGCAGGAAGTCCCCTGGGTGCCCACGCTGGTCGGCCGTCGTCCGGTGTTGTCCGTCGTCGTACCGGTCATGGAGCCGGGCCCCGTCGACGTGGCCCTCCGGTACACCGGCACCGAGGTCCATATGCCGACCGCCTTCACGGTCACCGCGCCGGACGTGGTGCAGGAGCCGAGCACGGGCACGGGGCCAAACACGTCACCGGCGCCACAGGGAGTGCTCCCGCTCGGCCCACTCCCGGCTCACCACCCCGGTCCGCATGCCCCGGCGGGCCTCCGGATCCCCTAGGGCCATGCCGATGTGACCGGCCAGGACGATGCCGATGGTCAGGGCCAGCCAGTCGTGGACGAAGGTCGCGCTGGTGCGCCACACCAGGGGCGTGAGATGGGTGAACCACATCATCAGGCCGGTGCCGAGCATCACCAGCGTCGCGCCGGCGATCCAGGCCGCGTAGACCTTCTGCCCGGCGTTGAACTTGCCCGCCGGACGCGAGGCGTGCCGCTTGTCGCGGCGCCTGGCGGCGCGCAGCCAGACGCGGTCATGCGGGCCGAAACGGTTGAGGAAGCCCAGGTCGGCGCGGAACAGCCGGGACGCGAGGCCGGCCAGGACGGGTACGGGCAGGGCGAGACCGGCCCACTCGTGGACCCGGACCACCAACTCGCGGCGACCGACGAGTTCGGCGAGCTGCGGGATGTAGAGGCAGGCCGCCGTCACCACGCACACGCCCATCAGCCCCGCCGTCAAACGGTGCACCCAACGCGTGGCCCGGCCGAAGCGCCGCACGTCGGCGGCCGAGCGGGGAGCGTCAACTCGTAGGTGCATCGTCGCGTCCGTTCGAGCGGCCGACCCAGGCGTCGACGTCGTAGCCCCGTTCCCCCCAGTAGCCGGGCTTCACGTCCTCGGTGACGGTGATGCCGGAGAGCCATTTGGCCGACTTGTAGAAGTACATGGGGGCCACATAGAGGCGGACGGGGCCGCCGTGGGCGTGGTTCAGGTCCTTGTCCTGCATGCGCAGGGCGACCAGGACGTCCGCGCGGCGGGCCTGGTCGAGGGTGAGGCTCTCGGTGTAGGTGCCGTCGAAGCAGGTGAAGCGCACCGCGCCGGCCTCCTGGCGCACTCCCGCGGCGTCGAGGAGCCGGGACAGGCGCACGCCTTCGAAGGGCGTGTCCGGCACCCGCCAGCCGGTGACGCACTGGACGTCACGCACCAGCCGGGTCTGCGGCAGGGCGCGTAGTTCGGCCAGGGTGTAGGTCCGGGGGCGGTCGACCAGGCCGTCGACCTTGAGGCCGTAGGTGGTGGCGTTCTTGCGGGGTACGGAGGAGGCGACCGAGTAGTAGCGGAAGCCGCCGCCGTTGGGCAGCAGGTCGGTCAGGCCGGTGGGGTCCTTGTCGGAGGCGCTCGCGAGGAAGGACTCCAGGCCGCGTTGCAGGGTGGGCGCGGTGACCACGCCGAGGGCGCCGAGGCCGAGGGTGCCGAGGAGGACGCGGCGGCCGATGGGTTTGCCCTTCGCCTCGGGCTGCTCCTCGCCCCGGGCTTCGGGCTGTTCCGGATTCACCTTCTCATTCGAACACCCGCGACCCGGCCGGGACCAGGGATCGCGGGTGCTCGTCAGGGTTCCGTAATCACTTCTTACGCGGCTCTCAGAAGCGGCGCCAAGAAGTGGCTGCTGGAAGCGGCTGCTCGAAGCAGCCCCCGGAAGCGGCCACGGGAAGTGCTCTTCCGCTACGGCGCCTCCGTCGCCGCCTTCTCCAGCTGGAACGCCTCATTGCCGAGGCCGATGCGGGCGTGCCGCTCGGGGGCTCGGGAGCGCAGAAGCAGGCCCTGGGCCAGGCCGACGGCCAGGGCGAGGGCGATGACGGCGGGCAGCGCCCAGCTCAGGGAGGAGTCCGGGCCGGCGCCGATCAGGACGTCGAAGTCCTTGACGGTGTACACGACGATGAAGAGCAGCGCGAGGACGGAGAGCCCGGAGGCGGCCAGCCGCCAGAACTGGGCGGCGACGGCCCCGCGGCGGACGAAGAAGACGATGACCGACACCGCGGCGGCGGCCATCAGCGCGGCGACGCCCAGCGCGCCGAGGCTGCCCATCCAGGTGAACAGGTGCAGGACCGGTGCGGTCGGGTCGCCAGTCGGCTTGTCGTCGGCGAGCGCGAAGGCGGCGACGACCACGAGGGAGATCGCGGTCTGCAGCAGCGAACCCGTGCCGGGGGCGCCGCTCGCTCCGCTGGTGCGGCCGAAGGCGCCGGGCAGCAGGCCCTCGCGGCCCATGGCGAAGGCGTAGCGGGCGACGACGTTGTGGAAGCTGAGCATCGCCGCGAACATGCCGGTCACGAACAGCACGTGCAGGACGTCGGTGAAGCCGGTGCCGAGCAGGTCCTCGGTGAGGAAGAACAGCAGCCCTGCGCTCTGCTCCTGCGCGGTGCCGACGATCGCCGAGGGGCCGGCGGCGACGGTGTACGCCCAGCAGCTGATCGTGAGGAAGACGGCGATGCCACCGATGGCCAGATACATCACGCGAGGCACGAGCACGTGCGGGCGGCTGGTCTCCTCGGCGTAGACGGGGGCCTGCTCGAAGCCGAGGAAGGCGGCGACGCAGAAGCACAGGGCGGTGCCGATGCCTGCGCCGGTGAGGGTGTCCGGGTTGAAGGCGTGCAGGGACAGGCCCTCCTTGCCGGGGTCGGCGATCGCGGCGACGTCGAAGATGACGACAAGGGCGACCTCGATGATCAGCAGGACGCCGAGCACGCGCGCGTTGAGGTCGATCTTCAGCCAGCCGAGGGCGCCGACGACGAGCACGGCCACCAGCGCCGGTATCCACCAGGCGAGCTCCGTGTCGAGGTAGGTGGCGAACAGACCGGAGACCTCGAAGCCGAAGATGCCGTAGATGCCGACCTGGAGCGCGTTGTAGGCGACGAGCGCGACCATGGCGGCGCCGGCGCCGGCCGTGCCGCCGAGGCCGCGGGAGATGTACGCGTAGAAGGCTCCGGCGTTGTGGACGTGCCGGCTCATCTCGGCGTACCCGACGCTGAAGAGGGCGAGGACGAGGCCGAGGATCACGAAGAGCAGCGGCTGCCCCAGGACACCCATCACCCCGAAGGTCGTGGGCATGACACCCGCGACGACCATCAGAGGTGCGGTCGCGGCGAGCACGGACAGCAGCAGGCCGGTCGTGCCCAGCCTGTCGGCGTGCAGAGCGCGGTCCTGTCCCTTGAACGTACTGATGCCGCCGCCGTCAGCGGTGACTCTGCTCGTGCTGGAGCTGCCCGTCGTCATCGAGAGACCGTCCTTTGTCGGGTTGGGGGTGGTGGGTGTGGGGTGGGGCGGGGCGGTGCCTTTGCGTCGGTGCTGTTGCGTCGGGTCGGGGCGTCACGCCGCGCCAGGCGCCCGCCACGTCGCGACGCTCCTGTTTCGTCGAGCCGCCGCCGTCTCGTCGAGCCGCTACCGCCTCGTCGAGTCGCCGCCGTCACGCCGCATCGGCCGCGGTTGCGTCACATCGCTCCTGTCTCGTCGGATCGGCGCCGCCTCGTCGAGTCGGTGCCGTCACGTCGGGTCGGTCCCGTCACGTCGTGCCGAGCGCGGTGTCGCGGGCCGCGCGGAAGGCGGGGTACGGGTCCTGGTCGGGGTACGACCAGGGCGACGGGGTGGCGTGTTCGCCGATGCGGTGGAACAGGGCCGCCGCCTCGGCGCCGCGGCCCTCGCAGACCTTGGCGTGGGCGAGGAAGTTCAGGTCGATCAGGCGGCGCGGGTGGCCTTCCTGCTCCCACTCCAGCCACCAGTCGAAGGCGTCCCGCATCACCTGCCGGGCTCGACGGCCGGTCCAGTGTCCGGAGGCGACCGCCTCGCGGGGCTGCTGTCCGGCCGCCGCGAGGACGCGGTAACGCTCGGCGTGGGCAATGACCGGGAGGACGGCGAGCGGGGAGTCGGCGGGGGCGTGCTCGGCGGCGTCGTTGGCGAAGTCGTAGACCTCGTGGAGCGGGTCGGGACCGGCGCCGGGGTGGCGCTCGGCGAGCCGGGCGACCATCAGGTGGTGGGCGTGGTGATGGTCGGCGTGCCGGGCGCGGACCTCGGCGAAGAGACGGCGCACCTCCTCCTCGGCGCCCAGGGTGCTCTCCAGCATGAGCAGGCCGAGCCAAGGGGTGGGATCGGCGGGTGCGAGCTCGGCGGCGGCGTGGCAGGACTCGCGGGCACGGACCGGCTTCTCCTTGCCGCGCAGGGCGCGCTGGACCTGGGCGAGGGCGAGGAGGACGGCGGCGTCGACGGCGTCGGGTTCGGCGAGCAGCCAGTCACGGGCCCAGGGGGCGCAGTACGGCTCCTGGGCGAGGACGGTGACACGGTGCCCTCTGCGGTCCCAGTCGTCGCCGGTCCGGGCGAGGAGCGAGCGGGCCGTCTGCCATCTGCCCTGGGCGAGAGCGGTGCGGGCCGCGGCGAGCTCGGCGTCGTCGAGGGCCGCGTCGAAGGCGTGAGCCGCGCGCTTTCGAGCGCGGCCGAGGGGTGGCGGAGGTGGGGACACCGTTTTGGGTTCTGTCGGGGGAAGTATGTGGACTGTCATCGCGTGATCACGCACAGCAAACCCGCAGCCAATGGTTCACGTCAAGGGCCGTCGCAGTGTTACACGCGTCAACTCCCGTTACTGATGTGACAGTTGAGGCAATCGCCACGACTGAAATGTCGGAATTGTTCAGACTGTGTGGCGTACGTCATGGCGCCGTCGCTGCGGGCACCGCACGATTACGAGACCACGTATGCCGGGCTCTGGGCCGCTACAGTCGGTCCTTACGCACCCCGTCCCCCCGGCAGGATGATCGAGGTACGCAGCGTGTCGCTTCAGATTCTGATACTCGCCGTCACCGCTGCATGCTGCCTGGGCTTCGGCTTCGTACTGCAGCAGAACGCGGCACAGAAGGCGCCGCTGAGCGACTTCTTGTCCCCGCGGATCCTCCTCGACCTGATGAAGGTGCCGCGCTGGCTGGGCGGTATCGGTCTGATGGTGGTCGGCATGGCGCTGGGCGCGATGGCGCTGGGCCAGGGCGAGATCTCCCTGGTGGAACCTCTGCTGGCGACGAACCTGCTGTTCGCGCTCATACTCTCCCGCCGCCAGACCAAGCAGCCGCTGGGCCGCCAGGGCTGGACGGGCCTCGCGCTGCTCGCGGGCGGCGTGACGGCGTTCATCGTCGCCGGACAGCCACAGGGCGGAACGGCGACCGACAGCCCCCTCCGGCACTGGCTGATCATCGGCGTCATGGTCGGACTGGCCCTGGTGCTCACGACCTACGCCAAGCGCTCGCGGCTCAGCTCGGGTCCGGCGCTGCTGGCGACCGCCGCCGGTCTCCTCTACGGCGTGCAGGACGCCCTGACGCGCATGACCGGGCAGCGTTTCGCCGAGGGCGGCATCATGGAGGTCCTCACCGGCTGGCAGCCGTACGCCGTGGTGGCGCTCGGCCTCACCGGGCTGATCCTGGTCCAGAGCGCCTTCGAGACCGCCTCCCTGCGCATGTCCCTGCCCGCCCTGACCGCGGCCCAGCCGCTGGCCGGCATCGCCTGCGGCGTGGGCTTCCTCGGCGACCGGCTCCGCACCGACGCGGGCGCGCTGGCGTGGGAAGCGGCCGGGCTCGCCGGCATCGTGGTGGGCATCATCATGCTCGGGACGCATTCGGCGATGCCGTCCGGCGTGCCCCAGCTCCGGCGGGTGGCGGCGGCTCTGCAGACGCCCTGACCGGTACACCTGACCGGTACGCCTGACTGTTGCGGGCGCCGCCCTGCTTGGATGGGCCCCATGAGCGCTGCTGACGAAATCCTCGACATCGTCGACGAGCAGGACCGGGTCATCGGCCGGTCCCCGCGCGGCGAGGCCTACGCCAAGGGGCTGCGCCACCGCTGCGTCTTCATCGAGGCACGGGATGCGCAGGGCCGCCTTTTCGTGCACCGCCGCACGCCCACCAAGCTGGTGTTTCCCTCGCGGTACGACATGTTCGTCGGCGGAGTGGTCGGCGCGGGCGAGTCGTACGACGACGCCGCCCTGCGTGAGGCGGAGGAGGAACTCGGGGTGAGCGGGCTGCCCCGCCCGGCGTACCTCTTCAAGTTCCTCTACGACGACGGCGCCGGGCAGACCTGGTGGTCGGCGGTGTACGAGGTGCGCTGCGAGCTGCCCGTGAGCCCGCAGGTGGAGGAGGTCGCGTGGCACGACTTCCTGGCCGAGGCCGAGGTGGAGCGGCGGCTGACGGAGTGGGCGTGGGTGCCGGACGGGGTCGCGGCGTACGAGCGGCTCAGGGCGTACCGGGCGGCCGGCTGACCTGCCTGCTGTGTAGCCGGGGGGGACTGACAGCGCCCCCTGACGGCCGTCCGGATAGGGTCGTTCATGTGATCGAGTTCGTACGAAACGTCCGGCTGTGGTTCGAACCTCAGCAGATCCGGCAGGAGGGCGGCACCCCCGACTACCGGTTCTCGCTGGCGAACGAGCGCACCTTCCTGGCCTGGCTGCGTACCGCGCTCGCGCTCATCGGCGGCGGGTTCGCGGTGGACCAGTTCCTGCCGGACCTGCGCTGGGGCTGGCGCGTCGGGCTGGCGCTCGCGCTGCTGGCGGCGGGCGTGCTGTGCTCGTTGCGCGCGGTCAATCACTGGGTGCGCTGCGAGCGGGCGATGCGCCGGGGCGAGGATCTGCCGGTGTCGCGGTTCCCGGCGGTGCTGAGCCTGGTGGTCGCGGTCGTGGCCGTCGCGATGGTCGTCGTCGTGCTCGTCGGGTGGGAGGGGTGAGCGCCGGGTCGGTCACGGAGCCGGTGCGGGATCCGGGGCTGCAGCCCGAGCGGACGCGTCTGGCGTGGCGGCGTACGACACTGTCCGGCACCGTGGCCGCCGTACTCGCCATGAAGACCGCACTGCACGGCGGGGTCTCGGTGCCCGGGATGATCGCCTGCGCCCTGTGCTTCGGCCTGTGGCTGGCCTTCCTGACCCTGGCCCACCGCCGCATCCACGCCCTCGCCGCGACGGCCGAGCCCCCGGCACTCCCCTCTCGGCAGGCCACGGCCACGGCCCTGGTCACCGTGGCCCTGGCCGTGTGCGGCGTCGCCCTCCTCTTCTGAGAACGGCCGCCCCCGCCACCTGCCCCGCGAGAACCCCGTGGCCCACACCACCCGATCCTCTACGACTCCCCACCCAGTGCCGTATCCACGCCCTCGCCGCGTGGACCAATCCCCCGGCACTCGCCCCGCCAGGCCACAGCCACGACCCTCCTCACCCCGGCCCGGGCCATATGCGGCGTCGCCCTCCTCCGAGAACGGCCGCCCTCGCCACTCGCCCCGTGAGAACCCCCTGGCCCACACCACCCGATCCCCGAGTACGCCCCGCCCCCCCACTCCCGGGCCCCCAAGACACCCCCCGAGGCCCACTCACCACCCGGCACCAGCAACACCCCACCCCGCACCCCCGGTCGCT
The DNA here is from genome assembly GCF_900103585.1 of Streptomyces sp. cf386. Taxonomy (GTDB): domain Bacteria; phylum Actinomycetota; class Actinomycetes; order Streptomycetales; family Streptomycetaceae; genus Streptomyces. The sequence continues at coordinate 70,482 of NZ_FNHV01000024.1, read as the reverse complement.
GAAGGCCCCCCGGCCCACACCACCCGCCTCCCCAAGGCCCACCCCCTCCACTCACACCCCGAACGCCCTACTCCGCCCCCTGCCACAACCCCTCCGGCGCCACCGCCTCCTCCTCCGTCTCCCAGTCCACCGTCACCACGATCTTGCCCCGGGTGCGGCCCTCCTGGTTGAGGCGGTGGGCGTCCGGTGTGCGTTCCAGGGGGAACGTTTCCGAGACGTGTACGGACACCACGCCCTCCTCCGCCAGCTCGGACAGTCGCAGCAGGTCGGCGGCGTCGGGGCGGACGAAGTAGTAGCGGCCGCCGTAGTCGAAGACGTCCGGGTCGGCGATGGACGCCAGGCGGCCCTCGGGGGCCAGGAGGTTGGCCGAGGCCTTCAGTGCCTCGCCGCCGACCGTGTCGAACGCCGCGTCCACGCCCTCGGGAGCCAGGCCGCGCACCCGCTCGACCAGACCATCGCCGTACTCGACCGGCTCCCCGCCGAGGCCGCGTACGAAGTCGTGGTTGTGTGCGCTCGCCGTGCCGATGACCCGGGCGCCCAGATACCGGGCGAGCTGGACGGCGATCGAGCCCACCCCGCCGGCCGCGGCGTGCACGAGGACCGTCTCGTCGCGCTTGACCTGGAGCACCTTGGTCAGGACCTGGTACGCCGTCAGCCCCACCAGCGGCAGACCGGCCGCCTCCTCCCAGGTGAGGTTGCGGGGCTTGCGCGCGAGGGTACGGACGGGGGCCGCGACGTACTCGGCGAAGGTGCCGCGGGAGAGGAAGTCCTCGCGCACATAGCCGATGACCTCGTCGCCGACCCCGAACTCCGTGACGGACACGCCCGGTTGGACCACGACGCCGGAGACGTCCCAGCCGGGGATCACCGGGAAGACCGGCTCCAGCAGCCGGTCCATGTAGCCCTCGCGGCACTTCCAGTCGACCGGGTTGACCGCGGCCGCCCGCACCTTGACCAGCACCGAGTCGGGGCCGACCCGCGGGTCGCGCACATCCCCGTATGCGAGCTCATCGGCGCCGCCGTAGCGTGAGTAGCTGATGCCCTTCATGGGTCCGACCCTCCGGGCTGGCACGGCGCCACGCAAGCCGAATGACCTGATATGCGCCGTTCGCGTGGCAGCCTGTCGACGTCACAACCCGCACCTTCGAAGGTGAGCACCATGACCACCCTGCACGTGGAACACCCCTCCCACACGCACACCCACGGCCCCGACTGCGGGCACACCCCGGTGCCGCACGGTGACCACACCGACTACGCGCACGACGGCCACCTCCACCGTGAGCACGCGGGCCACTGGGACGAGTGCGAGACGGACGGGCACGTCGCACACGAGGGCCACACCCATCAGCACGGAGCCGACTGCGGGCACGAGAGCATCCTGCACGGCGACCACGTCGACTACGTCCACGACGGCCACCGGCACGCCGCGCACGACGGCCACTGGGACGATCACTGAGCTCGCACCACTCGCACCATTCACACCGGTCACACCCGGCCTTTATTGGCCGACATTGAGCCTTACTGGCCGAGAAGACACCACCGACAGCTCCCCGACGCATCGCGCGGGGAGCTGTCGGCCTATCGTGGCCCCGATCACGTTCGGCTCCCCCACTGGACTACATACCGACTGGTCGGCATCATGAGTCAGGTCTCGTTCACCTGCCTTCGTTCACCTGCCATTAGGAGCGATGTATGAGCCCCGACCATCCGCCCGGTCTCGATCTCGACCGGCTGCGCGGCCTGCTCGAGCGCGAGCGGCCCGGTCTGGCGCACGGTCCGCTGACCGGCCGGCTGATCGAGGGCGGACGGTCGAACCTCACCTACGCGGTGTCCGACGGCACCTCGAAGTGGGTCGTACGGCGGCCCCCGCTCGGCCATGTCCTGGCCACGGCGCACGACATGAAGCGCGAGCACCGGGTCATCAGCGCGCTCCATCCGACGAACGTCCCCGTGCCGCGGCCCGTGCTGCTGTGCGAGGACGAGGAGGTGCTGGGGTCGCCCTTCTACGTCATGGAGTTCGTCGAGGGCACCCCGTACCGCACCGCCGACCAGCTCGCCCCGCTCGGCCCGGCGCGCACCCGGGACGCGGTGCTGTCGCTGGTGGACACGCTCGTCGAGCTGCACGCGGTGGATCCCGCGGAGGTGGGGCTCGCGGACTTCGGCCGCCCCGAGGGCTTCCTGGACCGGCAACTGCGGCGCTGGGGGAAGCAGTTGGACGCCTCCCGCAACCGCGAGCTGGCCGGCATCGACGAGCTGCACGCGACGCTCGGACGGCGGCTGCCCGCCTCCCCCACCGCGGCCGTCGTGCACGGCGACTACCGGCTGGACAACGTCCTGATCGGCGACGACGACCAGATCAAGGCGATCCTCGACTGGGAGATGTCGACCCTCGGCGACCCGCTCACCGACCTCGGCCTGCTGGTGATGTACAGCATGCCGCTGGGCATGGCGGACTCCCCGGTCTCCACGACCGCCGAGGCGGCCGGGCACCCCGCCCCCACCGAACTGATCGAGCGATACGCCGCACGCTCGGGACGCGACGTCTCCGCGGTCTCCTGGTACACGGCGTTCGCCTGGTTCAAGCTCGCCGTGATCCTGGAGGGCATCCACTACCGCTACACGCTGGGCCAGACGGTCGGCCGCGGCTTCGACCGCATCGGCGACCTGGTCCCTGTCTTCATCGAGCACGGCCTGACCACTCTTCAAGACGGCATCCAGGAAGGCTGACGCACATGGACTTCGCGTTCGACGCACGCACCGAGGAGCTGCGCGGCAAGCTGCTGGCCTTCATGGACGAGTACGTCTACCCGGCCGAGGCGGTCGCGGAGGAGCAGCGGGCCGCGCTGGCGTCCCCGTGGGACACGCCGGCCGTGGTCGGGGAGCTGAAGGCGGAGGCGCGCAGGCAGGGCCTGTGGAACCTGTTCCTCCCGGACGCCGAGCACGGCGCCGGGCTCACCAACCTCCAGTACGCCCCGCTCGCCGAGATCACCGGCCGCTCCCCGCACCTGGCACCGACGGCCACGAACTGCGCGGCGCCCGACACGGGGAACATGGAGGTGCTGGCCCAGTTCGCCGACGAGCAGCAGAAGAAGCAGTGGCTGGAGCCGCTGCTGGCCGGTGAGATCCGCTCGGCGTTCGCGATGACCGAGCCGGACGTGGCCTCCTCCGACGCCACCAACATCACCACGCTGATCGAGCGGGACGGCGACGAGTACGTCATCACGGGCCGCAAGTGGTACATCTCCGGGGCGATGAACCCGGACTGCAAGATCTTCATCGTGATGGGCAAGACGGACCCGGACGGCGAGGACATCCGGCGTCAGCAGTCCATGGTGCTGGTGCCTCGTGACACCCCGGGTGTGACCGTCAAGCGCGCCATGCAGGTGTTCGGCTACGAGGACCACTCACACGGCGGTCACGCCGAGGTGATCTTCGACCACGCGCGCGTGCCGGTGTCCCACCTCATCGGTGAGGAGGGCGGCGGGTTCGCGATCGCCCAGGCACGGCTCGGCCCCGGCCGGATCCACCACTGCATGCGGCTGATCGGCATGGCCGAGCGGGCGATCGAGCTGATGTGCCGCCGGGCCGTGTCCCGTACGGCGTTCGGCAAGGCGCTGGCCCAGCAGGGCGTGGTCCACAATTGGATCGCCGACGCGCGGGTGACGGTCGAGCAGCTGCGGCTGCTGGTGCTGAAGACGGCCTGGCTGATGGACACCGTCGGCAACAAGGGCGCCCACACGGAGATCCAGTCCATCAAGATCGCCACGCCGCGTGCCGTCGTCGACATCATCGACCGGGCGATCCAGCTGCACGGCGCGGGCGGCGTCAGCCAGGACTTCCCGCTGGCCGAGCTGTACGCCAGCGCGCGGACGCTGATGATCGCCGACGGGCCGGACGAGGTGCACCAGCGGTCGCTGGCGCGGCGGGAGTTGAAGAAGTACCTGTAACGGGACGTAGGTAAGGGGCGGCCGCTCATGCGGTCGCCCCTTACTCATGCTCCGGAACGCGCCCCATGCTCCGGAATGCGGTGGTTACGGCCGCAGCGCTCGCAGCAGCAGGTCCGCCAGCTGGTCGGCGACCTCCTGGGGGCTCATCGGGCCGTCGGGCCGGTACCAGGTCGACAGATGGTGGACGGACCCGAAGTGGTAGTCCACCACCAGGTCGGCCGGGGTCGCCCTGGAGAAGACGCCCGACTCCTGGCCCTCCTCGATGAGCGCACGGAAGCGTTCGTGGTAGCGCCGGCGCTCGGCGCGCACCTGCTTGTTCTTCTCCGGGCTCAGGTGGTGCATGGAGCGGAAGAAGATCATCGCGTCGTCGAGGTTATCGATGGTCGTCACCACGACATCCGCCGCCGCGCCCCGCAGCCGCTTCTCGATGGGCTCGTCGGCGTCCGCGTAGGCGTCCAGCCGCTCCTGCTGAACGCGCAGCACGCGCGCGTACACCTCGTGCAGAAGGTCGTCCTTGGAACCGAAGTAGTGGTACAGCGCCCCCTTGGTGACGCCGGCCGCCTCCACGATCTCCTGCACCGAGGTGCGGTCGTAGCCCTGCTCGGCGAAGAGCCGGGTGGCGGCGGCGAGCAGCCGCTGGGGGACGGGCGTACCGTCTCCGTCCGTCGTCCTGGCCACTGTCCCGCCACCCGCCTTTCCGGGAATGTTGCTCGCTGTCTAGCCGTCGTTCGCGCGGGAACGAAGTTCCCGACGGAGGATCTTCCCACTAGCCGTCTTCGGCAAGTCGGGCAGGACCTCCACCTGCCGCGGATATTTGTAGGCGGCCAGTCTCTCCTTGCAGTACGCGGCGAGTGCGTCGGGGTCCGCCTCGGCACCCGGACGGAGGCTGATGTACGCCTTGACGGTCTCCCCGCGGTACCCGTCGGGCACCCCCACGACGGCCGCCTCGCGCACCGCCGGGTGCGTGTAGAGCACGTCCTCGACCTCGCGCGGCCACACCTTGAAGCCGGACGCGTTGATCATGTCCTTCTTGCGGTCGACGACGTACAGCCAGCCCTCGGCGTCCATGAAGCCGATGTCGCCGGTGCGCAGCTCGCCGTCGGGGAAGGTCTCGGCGGTGGCCTCGGGCCGCCGCCAGTATCCGGGGATGACCTGCGGCCCCCGTACGAGGATCTCGCCCTGCTCGCCGAAGGGCACCTCGGCGCCCTGGTCGTCGACGATCCGTACGACCGTCTCGGGCCCCGGGAGCCCCACGGCAAGCGTCCCGGAGACCGGGTCGACGGGGGCCTCCAGGCCGGGCGGGACGGAGGCGCAGGGGGCGGTGCACTCGGTGAGGCCGTAGCCGTTGCGGATGTACGGCCCGAAGCCGGCCCGGAACTTCTCCACCAGGGCGGGCGGCAGCGGGGCGCCGCCGGAGGAGATCATCCGGAAGGACGCGAAGTGGTCGCGGGTGACGGCCGGGTGGGCGGCCAGCGCCATGAACGCGGTCGACGGGCCGACGGTGTAGTGCGGCCCGTGCTCGGCGAACGCGTCCAGCACGACACCCGCCTCGAAGCGGTACGCCAGCACCAGCGTGCCCGCGCTGTTGAGACAGGCACCGAGCTGGCACACCATCCCGGTGATGTGGAAGAGCGGAGCCAGCGCGAAGTAGACGGGCGCCTCGGGCAGCTCCAGCCCGGTGCGCTGCCGCTCGGCGTTGTACATGATGTTGCCGTGCGTGTTGGTGGCGCCCTTGGGCGTGCCGCTGGTGCCCGAGGTGTAGCTGATCAGCGCGATGTCGGACGGGCCGAGGTTGCGTCCTTCCGGCGCCTTGTGCCCGCCGCGGGCGACCGCCGCCAGGTCGTCGGCGTCCTCGGCCTGCGGGAGCCGCTCGAAGGACAGCACGCGCGCGTCGTCGCGCGTCTGGAAATCCAACTCGCACCCGGTGAGCACGATCCGCACCGGCGAGTCGGCCGCCGTCTCGCGCAGATACGACGCCCAGGCCCGGTCGGAACAGATCAGCGCGGCCACCTCGCCGTCCCGCAGGACATGGGTGACCTCCCCCGACTTGTACATCGGGTTGACGGGCACGACGACCGCCCCCGCCTTCCAGGCGCCGAGCAGGGCGAGCACGAAGTGCGGGGAGTTCTGCAGCAGGATCGCCACCCGGTCGCCGCGCTCCAGACCGCGGGCGGCGAGGTGCCCGGCGACGGAGTCGCTGAGCTCGTCGACCTCGCGGTAGGTCAGCCGGCCGTCGAAGTAGGCGAGGAAGACGCCCTCCGGGGTGTCGGCGGCGACGCGGCGCAGGGCGTGCACGAGGGAGTCGGCGGGGGCTATCGGCGCGCGCTGGGCGTCGCTGAGCAGGGCCAGCCAGGGCTTGGCGGAGTAGCGGGAGGTGTCGGTCACAGGCTTGCCTCCCACTTCTGCTGGAGGTGGTTCATGTTGCCCAGCCAGCGGTCGGGCTCGGCGGCCCGCGCCTGGTAGTACCCGGCGACCTCGGGGTGCGGAAGGATCAGGAACCGATCCTCCTCCATCCCCTTGAACAGGGCGTCCGCCACGTCCTCCGCCGCGATGGCGGTGGGCTTCAGCACCAGGTCCCCCGCGCTGCCGGTGGCGTCCAGCATGTCGGTGCGCACACCCTGCGGGCAGATGGCGTGGACCTTCAGGCCGCGGTGCCGGTACGTCAGCGACAGGTACTCGGCGAAGGCGTACGCCCCGTGTTTGGTGACCGCGTAGGGCGCGGCGCCGATCATGGTGAGCAGCCCGGCGGCGGACACGGTGGAGACGAACCGCCCGCTGCCCCGCTCCAGCCACTGGGGAAGCAGCTCGTGGGCGGCACGCACGTGTGCCATGACGTTGACGTCCCAGGACAGCGACCAGGCCTTGTCATCGGCGAGATCGGCGAGGTCCGGCCCGCCGAAGGCGACGCCCGCGTTGGCGCAGTAGACATCGACGGTGCCGCCGAGGGCGTCCCGGGCGTCGCCGACGATGGCGGACGCGTCGCCGGGCACTGCGATGCCGCCGATCTCGCCGGCGACCGCCTCGGCCTTCCCGGCATCCAGGTCGTTGACGACGACCCGGGCCCCCTCAGCAGCAAAGCGCCGGGCAAGGGCCGCGCCGATGCCACCCCCAGCCCCGGTAACGACGACTCCGGCACCCTGAACGGCTTCCACCATCGGTCTCCTTCGACTGCGGCTCTCCTGCGAGGTCCAGACTAACCGGTCGGTATGTGACTGGGAAGGGCGGCTGCAACGCCGTCAAGGGGCGCGGGCTGCATCTATATGCGGCTCCGCCGCAGGGCGCGACAAGCCACGAATCACCCGCACCTTCCCCCCAATCTGCGGGAGCAATACCGTGCCCCCCATGCGCCTATCCAGACGAGCACTCCTCGCAGCGACAACGGCAGCAGCAGCCGTCCCTTCGGCAGCGTCGGCGTCCGAGCGCCACAGGCAATTGCGCACCGGCTTCGAGCGGCTCGCAGCCGACGGCTACTCGGTCCTCGAAGGCCAGAAGGTCGGAATCGTCACCAACCCCACCGGCGTCACCCGAGACGTCCGCCACATCGTAGACGTCATGCATGCCGACGAAAGGGTGAACCTGAGGGCCGTCTTCGGCCCAGAACACGGCTTCCGGGGCACCGCCCAGGCAGGCGGCTCCGAAGGCCGCTACGACGACCCGGCCACCGGCCTCCCGGTCTACGACACGTACCTCAAGAGCGGCCGCCCCCTCGCCGACATCTTCACCACCTCCGGCGTCGACACCGTCGTCTTCGACATCCAGGACGCGGGCGCCCGCTTCTACACCTACATCTGGACCCTCTACGACTGCATGGAGGCGGCCCAGCTGGCAGGCAAGCGCTTCGTGGTCCTCGACCGCCCGAACCCGGTGACCGGCCGAGCGGCCCAAGGCCCCGTGCTCCACAAGGAGTTCGCGACCTTCGTGGGCCGTCAGCCCATCTCGCAGGCGCACGGCATGACGGTCGCCGAGTTGGCGCGGCTGTTCAACGGGGAGTTCCTCACCACCCCGGTCTCGCTGGAGACCGTGCGGATGACGGGCTGGCGGCGGTCCGACTTCTTCGACGCCTCGGGCCTGCCCTGGGTGCCGCCGAGCCCGAACATGCCGACCCCGGACACGGCGCTGGTGTACTCCGGCACCTGTCTCTTCGAGGGCACGAACCTCTCGGAGGGACGCGGCACCACCCGCCCCTTCGAACTGCTGGGCGCGGAAAACATCGACGGACGCTGGGCGGCGACGGCGAACGAACTCGCCCTGTCCGGCGTGCACTTCAGGGAGGCGTACTTCGCGCCCACGTTCTCGAAGTTCCAGGGCAAGACCATCGGCGGCGTCCAGGTCCACGTCCACGATCGCGCGGCGTACGACCCCGTCCGTACCGGAATCGCCCTGCTGGTGACCGCCAAGAGGGCCTGGAGCGGCTTCGCCTGGCGCGCCGACAACTGGATCGACAAGCTCACCGGTTCCACCCAGGTGCGCACGATGATCGACGCGGGTGCGAGCGCCGACGAGGTGGTGGCGGGCTGGCAGCAGGAGCTGGCGGCGTTCCGGCGGATGCGCGGGGAGTACCTGCTGTACAAATAAGCGCCCCACTGATGGGTGACGACATCTGGCCTTTCCCGCCCGGTAGCAGGACGATGCGCCCGTATCGCACCACTTCGGGGGACGAGGGGGCCTGTCATGGCGGATCCGGCAGTGAGCGTGACTCCCTACTGGGAGCTGACCTTCGACGCGGACGGAGATCCGGACGCCGGCAGGCGGGACCGGCTGCTGGCCGGCGTGGCGCGGCACGACGTCCGTGATCTGATCGTCTTCACGCACGGCTGGAACAGCGACCGCTCGGGCGCGACCCGGCTCTACGACGGCTTCTTCGCCCCGATCCCGCGGCTCGCCCCGGCGGCGAAGGTCGGGTACGTGGGCGTGGTCTGGCCGTCGATGCGGTTCTCGGACGAGCCCATCCCCGACTTTCCGCGGGCCGTGGCGGCCGAGATGCCCCGCCGGCCGGTCCTCGACAAGGACACGCGGCACGCCCTGCTGGAGACCTTCCCGGGGCGGGCGACCGTGATCGACCAGATCGCGCGGCTGTTGGACCAGCAGCCGCGTGAGGAGGCCGAGTTGGAGGAGTTCGGGCGGCTGGTGCGGATGCTGGTGGACGTCGTGCCGCCGGGGCCGCAGGCGCTGTTCGCGGCGGACACGCTGCGCGAGGGGGCGCCGCAGGACTCGCCCGACATGTTCTCGGGATCCGTGGCGGCCGTGTGCGAGGAGTTCGCGCGGGCGCTGACGCTTCTCGAAGCGCCCGAAGGGGCGCCGGACGGTGCCCCCGACGGAGCCCCGTCCGCGGAGGCCTCCTTCTCGTTGCCGAACCCTTGGGAGGGCGCGCACGAGTTGCTGCGGCAGGCGACGTACTACGCCATGAAGCGGCGCGCGGGGACGGTCGGTGAGCGCGGTCTCGGCCGGGTGATCGGGCAACTGGCCGCGCGGGAGCCCGAGGTGCGGGTGCATCTGGTCGGGCACAGCTTCGGCGCACGGCTGGTGTCCTTCGCGTTGCGCGGGCTGCCGAAGGGGGTGCGCACGGTGAAGTCGGTGACGCTGCTCCAAGGTGCCTTCTCGCACTACGCGTTCGCGTCCCGGCTGCCGCACGACGCCCGTGCCGGCGGGGTGTTGGAGGGCCAGCACAACCGTATCGACGGACCGCTGGTGTGCTGTTACTCGCGGCACGACTCGGCTCTGTCCACGATGTATCCGCTGGCCTCCCGCATGGCAGGGGACGCGCGCGGGATCGCGGCCCTGGACGTCGGCCGGATGCTGGGCGACAAGTGGGGTGCGATGGGGCACGACGGGGTGCAGGCCGTGCCGGGGACGAAGTCACTGAAGCTGGCCGACGCGCTGAAGGCGAAGCTGCCCACCTCGGGATGCGTGAACATCGACGCGGCGACGGTCGTCAAGCGGGGCGGGGCACCGGCGGGGGCGCACAGCGACATCGTGCACCGGGAGCTGGCGCAGGTGGTGCTGGCGGCGGGCCGCATCAAGTGACCCGCCGCCGGCAACCAGTTCATCCGCGATATCCCGTAGGCCCCACCTGTCCCGTCACCGATGTGACGTGAACTCCACGACCTGCTGATACGTCGGGCGGTTCTGCCAGCTGATCTTGCCGTGCTTGATGCCGCCCAGGGTGCGCTGGACGATCGAGTCGGCACACCACTGGTCGCCCGCCGAGCACTGGTCGTCGCCGGGGTAGACCTGGGCGGCGGTCTTGCCCGCCGCCTCCTTCAGGGTGCTGATCAGGATGTCCCGGCAGGCGCTGAGGCTGCCGCCACCGCAGTACTCGCGGTCGAGCGGGCCCTGCACGGACTCGCCGAGCACGGACCGGATGTCCTTGTCGACATAGCTCCACCAGCCGTACTGGAAGGAGCTTCCGGCGTGCGAGCCGGTCGGGCCGTGCGCGGCGGACGGGGACTCGTCGATGGGCAGGTTGTTCGCCATCGCGGCGTACAGCTCACTGCCGAGCCCCGGCTCGAACTCCGCCTTCACCAGCAGCGGCCACCACGCGTCCAGGATGCGGATCGCGTCGGCGTTGGCGTACGTCTTCGAACCGGCGGACGTCTCGGTGCGCTTGGCACCCGCCGACAGCCACGTCTGGAGCTTGCTCACCGCCGCCGCGGCCGTCGGGTCGGTCACCGTGGAGCTGCCCACGACCTTGAGCAGGTCCGGCACCACGTCCTCGGCCCGCAGGTCGGCCAGGCCCGCGTCGGCCATCGCCTTGACCAGCGCGGCCCGGGTCACGCCGCCCGCGGCGACCAGCTTCTTCACCCGGTTCTCCAGCAGGTTGCCGCGGTGGACCGAGCCGTCGCCCCAGGGGGCGGTCGTGTAGTCCTGGGCCTGCTTGTTGTTCCAGGAGATGTAGTAGTCCTGGTCGATGGAGTTGGGGTGCTCGGACGGCGGGGTGTACTGCGCCGTGTTCGTCGTCGGGTCCCAGCCCCGCCACTCGTACGCCGACTGCGCCCAGACCGGGAACTCCGCGTCGACGCCGGCCGCCCGGACCGGGTTGTCGCCGCTGTTGTAGTAGGCGGTGTGCTCGGAGTCGACGTAGAACCAGTTGAAGGTGTAGTTGATGTGCTGCACCGCCTTCTGGAAGTCCGCCGGGCCCTTGACGTAGTCGGGGTCGTTCAGCATCTGGAAGCCGATGATCGAGTCGGCCTCGTGCATGAAGGACGAGCGCAGGGTGGTGTAGGCGACCTTCTTGCCGCCGACGGTCGCGCGGTGGGTGACGGGGCCGTACTTCGTGCGCCAGACCCGCATCGTGTACGAGCCCTCGGGGGTGCTGTCGGCGGTGGTCGGCTTCCAGGCGTTCTTCTGCTCGATCTTCTCCATCGCGGTGCAGGTGCCGCGGTGGAGGTAGTGGTAGTCGTCCTGGCACAGCTCGACGGCGTAGGTGTCGATGATGTCCTGGCCGGAAGTCGTGGCGCTCCACGAGTAGTCCTGGCCGCGGCCGAGCTCGACGTACATGCTCAGGCCCGCGAAGGAGGCGCCGCGCGCGCTGATGCCCGGGCCCTGGATCTCCTGGAGCAGGAGGAGCTGGGGCGCGAAGTAGCCGGTCTGCGGGCCGAAGACGGCGACCGGGTGGCCGCTCGCGGTGTGCTCGCCGCCCACCACCAGGGCGTTGGACATGCCCCGCTTGGCCGAGGTCATGGCGGTCTCGGCGGCCGTGGTCGAGGCGCTGCTCGCGGCCGACGATGCCGCGCTGCCCGTACGGTCGTAGACGAGCTGTTCCTCGGTCACCGCACCGGCGTCGGGCAGGGCCTCGCCCTGCGGGTCGGCGGGCTTGCCTGCGTAAGGGAAGCTCTTGTCGTGGACGGTGACGACCGCCTCGGGGTCGTTGCGCTCACGGAACGACTCCCACAACTTCGTGCCCTCGGCCACGCCGTACTTCTCCTGGGCGGCCAGCAGGGAGATCGCGTTGTTGACCTCGCCGCCGCCTCCGGAGCCGAACAGGGCGCCGATGACGGAGCCGAGCGCTACCAGGTCGGTGATCTTGAAGTGCTCGATGGTGCCTGCGTTGGTGACGGAGTCCTTGTGGCCCGTCAGGACGTACTCGCCGGGGAAGTAGCGGCCGCTGTCGGAGGCGTCTATGTAGGCGTTGATGCCGTCGAGGTAGGCCTTGGCGTCGGCGAGGGCCAGCTGCCCGCGCTCGCCGTTGTTGGCGACAGCGTTGTCGATCTGTGCCTGCAGATCGGCCTCGGTGTACGGCGCGTGGCGCCAGAACTGCTGCTCCAGGCCCTGGTTGGAGGCCGCACCGCCCGCGAACGAGGTCAGCTGTCCGCGTCCGACGTGCCGGAAGACGTCCATCAGCCACAGCCGGTCCTGGGCCGCCGCATAGCCGGCGCCGAACTCCGTGCCGTATCGGGTGGTACCGGTGATGTGCGGCACACCCGTCTTCTTGTCACGGACGATCGTCACGTCGCCGCGTCCGGCGGGATTCACGGTGGAGGCGACTTGGTCGGAGGGAACGCCGAACGAGGCGTCGTTGAAGAAGTTGTTGATCGTCGCATTGGTGAGGCCGGAGTGGCCGGTGGCCAGGTTGGCGTAGGGGCCCAGCTGGTCGGAGGCGTGCTCCGGCATGGTTCCGAAGGCCTGGTTGACCAGGATCTGGGCGAGGGTGGCGTTGCCGTTCTGGCCCGGCGGCAGGATGTCGGAGCACTGGTTCCCGCAGTAGTCGTTCGCGGCCGTGACCTCGGCCGCCGCCTCGGGCGCGGCCACCGCTTGGGAAAGAGGTGACAAAAGACCGGCAATCAGCGCGCATACGGATGCGGTCTTCAGGAACCCGGGGAATCCGCCGGGAGTTCTCAGTCTGGACAGGGCGTTTCGGGGGATACGCCGTGGCATGGCAGCTCCTACCGACGAGGGTGGGCCGAGAGTGTTACCGGCGGTATCCCCGGGATTGAAGATGAACATGCGTCACTTTTTGGAGTCACCAGGGCTCGCTATGGAGGTCATCGGAAATCGGATGGAGCCGAATCGCTTGTCGATACGTCTATTCGTCAACGTCGCGCGAAGTCCGTGCGGCGACGCCGAAGTGACCGAAGTACAGGTGCAGGTGTGACGGAGGTGCAGGGCGATGGCCGGTTTCCGGAGTCTGGCGAGACAGGTGCGAGATCCGCGGTGCGATCTGGCGCTGCGGCGCTACTCACTGCGTAAGTGCCTTGAGCGGTTCGCTCCTTACGGGCACAGGGCGACCTGGGACCACTTGTGCTCCCGGGCGGGATTCGGTCCGGAGGACCGGTCCCCCGATCCTGCGCGGCTCGTGGCCGCGTTGGACGAGCTGGAAGAGGCGCGTTCGGTCTGGCTGGCCTATGAGGTCGAGTTCGCCGAGCGGCGCAAGAGGGAAAAGCACGACGGACTGCGCAGGCCGGGCAGTGTGGACGACTGGCACCGGCTGACCTGGGGCGGTTTCGGAGTCGCCTGGTGCGACGACCCCCGGGTCCACCCGGACGAACCGCTGGCCGAGGTGCTGCGCCGACTGATCTCCGCGCTGGAGCGCGATCCGGGTTCGGAGTGCCCGGCGTGCGGCGGGGAGCGGCTGATCTGGAAGTACGACCTGGCCCATGAACCGTCGTCGGGCCCGGTCTGCACGGACTGCGGAATCGTGGTGCCGCGTCCGGTCCTCACGCCGGAAGCGCTGGCGGCGTCACGGCGCGAACGGCGGCTGCTCATGTCCGCCTAGTACGACGGGGGTGCGCCGGGGATGCCGCACCCCCTTTTGCCGACCACGGCCGACGCGGGGTTCGAGGCCGCCCAGCCGCCGTTGTCAGTGGTGACTGGCACCATCGAGACATGATCCAGGTGTGTCTGAACGGGCCCCGAGGGGCGGGCGACGGCGCTGCGGTGCCTCTGTCGCCGCAGGCCCTGGCCGAGTCCGCCGCCGCCGCGGTAGCGGCCGGTGCCACGGACATCCATGTCCACCCGAAGACCCCTTGCGGACAGGACAGTCTGTCCCCGCGTGTGCTCGCGCCGGTGCTCGACGCGATACGGGCCCGGGTATCGGTCCCGGTCGGTGTGACCACGGGCGCCTGGGCGGAACCGGATACGGCGGCCCGCGTGGAGCGCATTCGTAGCTGGTCCGCGATCTCGGCCCTCCCCGACCACGCCTCCGTCAACTGGCACGAGCCGGGCGCCGAGCAGGTGGCTGCCGGGCTGCTGGAGCGGGGCGTCGGCGTGGAGGCGGGCATCTGGTCCGGCACGGACGGCGCGGCACGGTTCGCCGCCTCGCCGCTCGGGCCGAGGGTGCTGAGGGTGCTGGCGGAGGTGACGGACCCCTCGGCGGATACGGCCGAGGAGACCGCGCGTGCTCTCCTGGCCGACCTGGGCTCGGCGTTCGGCCGTCCGGTGCTGCTGCACGGGGAGGACGGGGGCGCGTGGCCGGTGCTGCGGCTGGCGGGGCGGTTGGGGTTGGCGACGCGTATCGGCCTGGAGGACACGCTGGTCCTGCCGGACGGGGAACGGGCCGTGTCCAACGCTCAGTTGGTGGCCGAGGGACTGGTCCAGTACGGGTGGGCCCAGCGCTCGTCGTAGGGCAGCGCGAGGAGTTCGGTGCGGATCGCGAGGTCGGGCTCGCTGCGGGCGCGCAGGCGCGCGGGGGCGTGTGCGGTCAGCCAGGACTGGAGTTCGGCGACGACGGGGGCCTCGTCGGCGTGATACCACCAGCCGAACGGCGCGGCATCGGAGTCCAGGTGGTACAGCCAGGTCGCCGCGCAGCTCGCGAGGTGGGCGTCGGCGACGGGCCCGCTGTCCCAACGGTCGAGCAGCGGCGTCATGGTTCCGAGGATCATCGCGCAGGCCTCGAACACATCGGCCACGGGGTACGGCGACTCGGCCGCCGTGAGAACGTCCTGCCACCAGGCGTACACGAACGCCTCGACGGCGGCGGCCTGCTCGGCGGGCCAGGCGCGCCAGTCGACCCGGCTCAACCCGTGGCTCCCCCAGCCGATGCCGTCCAGTGTGCCCTCGGCCATCGCATGCGCGGCCTGCGGCAGAAGGCGCCGCATCACGGCGGCGTGGTCCTCGAAGTGGCCAGGGACCTTGAAGACGAACCTGCCGACCAGATCGGCGGGCACGCGCGTGTACGGCGTTCGCAGATACGCCGTCTCCTCCGGGAGAAAACACCGCTCGCAACCGGTCTCGGTGGGGCTGGCGAAGCCGTTGAAGACGGTGTCGATGTCCGCGAGGGCGGCGTCGAGGGAGGGCGAGGACATGGAGGTCGTCCCGTCAGGACTCCGTGCGCGGCGGCGGGCCACCGGCCGAAGATCGCGACGATACCAGCCGCTAATCCGATCGCTCCAGCCCTTTCCCGTGCGGACAGTTGGGGGCGATGAAACGTCATCCGAGTCCCTGAAGGAGCCCCTGATGTCGACGCTGCGCGTCACCGCCGAAGTGCTGACCGTCCACGAGCATCCCAACGCCGACGCCCTGGAACTGGCCCAGGTGGGCCTGTATCGGGCCGTCGTCGCCAAGGGCGCGTACCGCACCGGTGAGGCCGCCGTGTACATCCCCGAGCAGTCCGTGCTGCCGGCCGGGCTGATCGAGGAGCTGGGGCTGACCGGGCGGCTCGCGGGGAGCAAGGCGGACCGGGTCAAGGCGGTGCGGCTGCGGGGTGAGCTGTCGCAGGGGATCGTGTGCCGGCCGAAGGCGCTGGCCGACGTGGATCTGGTGCGGTCGGCCGCGGAGGGCACCGACTTCGCCGAGGCGCTCGGGATCACGAAGTGGGTGCCGCCGATCCCGCCCACGATGTCGGGTGAGGTCGAGTCGGCTCCGGACCTGCTGCCGTGGGTCGACATCGAGAACATCCAGCGGTATCCGGGCATCTTCACACCGGGTGAGCCGGTGGTGCTGACCGAGAAGCTGCACGGGTCGGCGTGCCTGCTGACGTATGTCGCCGACGGGGAGCGGGTGTACGTCTCCTCCAAGGGCTTCGGGGCGAAGTCGCTGGCGCTGAAGGAGGAGCCGCGGAACCTGTACTGGCGCGCGGTGCGGGGGCACGGTGTCGCCGAGGCGGCGGCCCGGATCGCCGAGCGGCTCGGGGCGCGGCGGGTCGGGATCTTCGGGGAGGTGTTCGGGGCGGGAGTGCAGGACCTGAACTACGGAGCCGACGGGCGACGGGCGACGTTGGGGTACGCCGCGTTCGACGTGTCCGCGGAGATCGACGGGCAGGTGCGGTGGCTGGACCCGGCCGAGGTGCTGGAAGGGGAACTGCCCCTGGTGCCGAGGCTGTTCGAGGGGGCGTTCGACATCGAGCGGGTGCTGGAGGTCGCCACGGGGCGGGAGACGGTCTCGGGGCGGGAGCTGCATCTGCGGGAGGGCGTGGTGATACGTCCGGTTGTGGAGCGGTACAGCGCGGTGACCGGGGGTCGGGCCATCGCGAAGGCGGTGAGTCCGGCTTATCTGACGCGGAAGGGTGGAACCGAGTACGAGTGACTTGGGGCCGCCGGTCGGCAGGTGTCCGGCGTCGGGGCGAGCGCGAAGGCAGGGTCTCGCTCGCCCGGCGCCGGCCGGGTGCCGTTCTCACGCACACTGTGCCCGCGCCCGTCTCTAGCCCCCGGCCCGGCCCGGCCTCCCCTTCTGTCGGCCTCCTCCCGGTTCCACCATCAGACGCGACCCCGCCTGGCGTTCGCCGAAGGCGTCGTCCGGGTTGGAGAGGACGCAGGTGTCGAGGGAGAGGCAGCCGCAGCCGATGCAGTCGGTCAAGTGGTCGCGGAGGCGGTTCAGTTGCTTGATGCGTTCGTCGAGTTCCGAGCGCCATGCCTCGGACAGGTGCGCCCAGTCCTCATGCGTGGGGGTGCGTTCCTCGGGGAGTTCGGCGAGGGCCTCGCGGATCGTGGCCAGGGGGATGCCGACGCGTTGCGCCGCCCGGACGAAGGCGACCCGGCGAAGGGTGTCACGGGTGTAACGGCGCTGGTTGCCGGACGTGCGGCGGCTGGTGATCAAGCCCTTGGACTCGTAGAAGTGCAGGGCGGAGACGGCGGCGCCGCTACGGGCGGCGAGCTGGCCGACCGTGAGCTCGTGGATCTTCTCGGGGATCTGGGGCACCCCCCAAACCTACCTACCCCGTCACAGCCCCGTTCCGTTGACAGGGGCCGCACGCTTTAGCATGCTAAGCAGTTGCTTAGACATGACAGCGACGCGAGAGGCCCAGACATGGCAGAGCCGAGGATCTTCACGTCCGCCGACGACCTGAAGGCGGCGGTGGGCGAGCAGCTGGGGTACACGGACTGGCTGGAGGTCGACCAGAAGCGGGTCGACCTGTTCGCGGAGGCCACCGGCGATCACCAGTGGATCCACGTCGACCCCGAGAAGGCCGCCGCGGGCCCCTTCGGGACCACCATCGCCCACGGCTACCTCACCCTGTCGCTGCTTCCGCTCTTCGGACCTCAGCTCATCTCGGTCGAAGGCGTGAAGATGGGCGTCAACTACGGGACGAACAAGGTACGTTTCCCCGCCCCGGTGCCGGTCGGCTCACGCCTGCGCGCCACCGCCACGATCAGCGGCGTCGAGGACGTGACGGGCGGCGTGCAGGTGAGCGTCGCCTTCACCGTGGAGCGCGAGGGCGGCGACAAGCCGGTGTGTGTCGCCGAGTCGGTGTCCCGCTACTACCTCTGAGCCGGCAGCGGGCTACTTCGCCCCCACCATCCGCAGCACGAGGTCGGCGTACAGCGCGCCGACCTCGTCCGGTGTCCAGGGTCCGTCGACGCTGAACCAGCGGGCCACGTCGATGCAGAGCGACAGGACGGCGAGGGTCGTACCCCTCACGTCCAGCACGTCGAAGTCGCCGGCCGACGCGCCGTCCTCGATGATCGCGCGCACCTCGGCGTCGCACTGCCGGCGCAGCGCGAGGATCTCGGCACGGGCGTCCGGACCGAGCGAGTCCAGCTCGTACTGCACGACCCGCGCGGTCGTACGCCCCCCGGCGTGCCAGCGGACGAAGGAGCTCACGGCGTCGGCGAGCCGCTCGGCGGGGGTGCCCTCGCGGCGGGCCGCGGTCCGCAGGATGTCGAGGGCCTTCTCGTGGCCGATCCTGCTGATGCGGTGGAGGAGCTCTTCCTTGGTCTTGTAGTGGATGTAGAGCGCGGCCGGGCTCATGCCGGCGCGGCCGGCGATGTCACGGGTCGTCGTGGCGTGATAGCCACGCTCGGCGAAGGCCTCCACGGCGGCGATCAGCAGCCTCCGGGCCGCGTCGGGCGTGACCTCACCCCACGCCGACGTCTCGTCGCCGGCCGTCTCCTCCGCCGTACTCATCGCTCACTCGCCCCTCTCGCTGACAGAACCTCCACCATACCGCCGATGCTGAGCGAGCGCTTAGTGAGGCGGGTCGGAAGGTGGGATGTCCATGCGAGGTCTCAGAGCTGCTTCTCGAAGGGGTCGTGCTCGGCGAGCAGCTTCTCCAGGCGCGCCTGGTCGACCCGGCTGACGATCTGCCCGGCCTCCTGGCGGTCCCGGATGACCTTGGCGAGGGTGAACGCCGAGGTCACCAGGTAGAGAACGGCGATCGCGAGGAACCCGCGCACCCAGGCGTTGGCGTTCAGCTGGTAGATGCCGATGCCGGTGGCGGCCATGGCGACCGCGAAGGAGGCCACGGCCTGCCCGTAGAACGCCGCTGTGCTCTGCTGTTTGACCGGTGTGTCACTCATGGGGAACAGGGTCGGTGATGGTGGCGCGGGGCACATCCGCCGACATACTCAGACACATACTCAGAACGCCGAAACCCCGGTCAACGCCCGCCCGATGACCAGCTTCTGGATCTGGCTCGTGCCCTCGTAGAGGGTCATCACGCGGGCGTCGCGCAGCAGCTTGCCCGCCGGGTACTCGTCGATGTAGCCGTAACCGCCGAAGACCTGGAGGGCGTTGTTGGCGGCGCGGACGGCGGCCTCCGAGGCGAAGAGCTTGGCCTTGGAGGACTCCACGGCGAAGGGCAGCCCGCGGTCGATCAGGTCGGCGACCCGCCAGGTCAGCAGGCGGGCCGCGTCCACGTCGACGGCGATGTCGCTGATCAGCTCCTGGACGAGCTGGTGTTGGGCGATCGGCTTGCCGAACTGCTCGCGCTCACCGGCGTATCGGACGGCCGCGTCCAGCGCGGCCTGGGCTATGCCGACGCACCCCGCGGCGACCGACATCCGCCCCTTGGCCAGGGCCGACATCGCGACCGAGAAGCCCTTGCCCTCCTCCCCCAGCATGGCCGACGCGGGCACCCGTACGTCCTGAAGGACCAGCTCGGCGGTGGCCTGGCCGCGCAGGCCGAGCTTGCCGTGGATGGTGCGGCGGGTCAGGCCGGGGGCGCTGGTGGGGACAAGGAAGGCGGAGACGCCCTTGTGGCCGGGTGCCTCGGTGGAGCGGGCGAAGAGCAGGACGACGTCGGCCCAGGTGCCGTTCGTGATGAACATCTTGGTGCCGTTGATGACGTACTCGTCGCCGTCCCGCACCGCCCGCGTGGCCAGGTTGCCCGCGTCGGAGCCGGTCCCCGGCTCGGTGAGTCCGAAGCAGCCGACCAGTTCGCCCGCGGCGAGCCCCGGCAGCCAGCGGCGCCTTTGCTCCTCACTCCCCCACGCGGCGATCGTCTTGGCGACCAGACCGAGCGAGACCGACACGATCCCGCGCACCGAGGAGTCGCCCCGGCCCAGCTCCTCGGTGACCAGGCAGTACGCCAGGTGGTCGCCGCCCGAGCCGCCGTACTCCTCGTCGATCGTCAGGCCCAGGAAGCCGACCTCGCCGAGCTTCTTGACGATCGCCCGGTCCACTTCCTCGGCCCGGTCCCACGCGACGACGTGCGGGGCGATCTCGCGGTCCACGAAGTCCCGGGCGAGCCGTCGGACGGCGGTCTGCTCCTCGCTGAGCTCAAGGTTCATGCCGAGTCACCCCACAGGCAATGGCCACCGAGGGCCGTCCATTGAAAGCCGTACATTTAAATTAGCACTGCTAGTTTCCATCCGGCAGCCCTACTATGTGCGCCATGGCCCGACCGCGCAAGCCCCTCCTCAGCTACGACCGGATCATCGAGACGGCCCGCGAACTCGTGGACGCGGAGGGCCTGTCGGCGGTCTCCACGCGCCGCCTCGCCGCCGAACTGGGCGTGAGCGGGCCGTCCCTCTACAACCACTTCCGCACCAAGGACGAGATCCTGGAGGCGGTCGCCGACTCGGTGAGCGCGCAGGTCGATCTGTCGATGTTCGAGGACGACCGGGACTGGCGGACCGCTCTGCACGACTGGGCGGTCTCCTACCGGTCCGCCCTGCGTGACCACCCGAACATCGTCCCCGTGCTCGCCCGGGGTCCCGGCCGCCGCCCCGCCGGTCTGCGCCTCGCCGACGCCGTCTACGGCGCGATGGTCGCCGCGGGCTGGCCGCCGGCACAGGCCACGTCCATCGGCGCGCTGATGCGGTACTTCATCATGGGCTCGGCGCTCGGCTCGTTCGCCGGCGGCTTCGTGGACGACGCGAGCGCATACGACCCCGCCGACTACCCCCACCTCGGGCAGGCCCACCTCCTCGCCGAGCAGCAGGAGAAGATCGACGAGCGGGCCTTCGAGACGGGGCTGACGGCACTGCTGGACGGGTTGGCGCGGCAGTACGAGCAGGTCGGGCGGGCCGGCTAGACAGCGGCCCGGCACCGGCCGGAATCCTTCGGCGGGCGCCGAAGTGTCCGTGCCGCATGCTGGGACGCATGGCCTCCAAGGATCCCCAGGCACCGCAGCTCGCCCGGCTCGCCGCGCTCATCGCCGACGAGACCCGGGCCGCCTGTCTGCTGGCGCTGCTCGACGGGCGCGCGTGGACCGCCGGTGAGCTGGCGCGGCACGCCGGGGTCGCCGCGTCGACGTTGAGCGAGCACCTGGGCAAGCTCGTCGCGGGCGGGCTGCTCACCGAGGAGCGGCAGGGGCGGCACCGGTATGTGCGGCTGGCCGACGCGCGGGTCGCCCAGCTGGTGGAGGACCTGGCCGCGCAGGTGTCGCCGAGCGTCACCGTACGGCCCCGGAATCTGCGGGAGTCCAGCGCGGGGTCCGCCATGGCACGCGGGCGCACCTGCTACGACCATCTCGCCGGGCGGCTCGGCATCGCGGTCACCGACGCGTTGACCGCGCGCGGGCTGTTGCGGCAGGACACGGGGTTCGCGCTCACTGATGCGGGGGTCGGCTGGTTCGGCGCCGTGGGTATCCGGCTCGATCGCACCGGGCGTCGGCCGCTGGCCCGGGGCTGCCTCGACTGGACCGAGCGGCGGCCTCATCTGGCCGGTGTCGCGGGCGCGGCTCTGTGCCGGCATGTGCTGGAGGTGGGGTGGTGTGTGCGGATCGGGTCGGAGCGGGCCGTAAAGGTGACAGACACCGGCGAACGAGCGCTGTTCGAGCTGCTGGCCATCGAGACGAGGGCACTGCGGTGAGCTGGGCGGCCCAGGGGGTGGTGTGTCGTGTCGTGTGCCGAGTGCGGGTCAGTGGGGGCTGGTCGCGCAGTTCCCCGCGCCCTTGGGTTGGCTGCAGCAGACGCCGCTCACAGGCCCCCGCACTCCTACCTTCCCGTCCGAAATCCGCGAGCCCTCGCCCACCCTCCCCTCCTAGCCTCTGGAGCATGATGAACGACTCCCCTGCCCGCCGTCCCGAGCTCCTCGCCGCCGCTGCCGCCACCGTCACCGTCGTGCTGTGGGCCTCGGCCTTCGTCTCCATTCGCAGCGCGGGGGCCGAGTACTCGCCCGGCGCACTCGCCCTCGGGCGGCTGCTCGTCGGATCCCTGGTCCTGGGGGTCATCTGCCTCCTTCGGAGGGAGGGGGTGCCCCCTCGGGCGGCCTGGCCCGGGATCGGGATATCGGGGCTGTTGTGGTTCGGCTTCTACAGCGTCGTGCTGAACTGGGGCGAGCAGCAGGTGGACGCCGGTACGGCGGCTCTCGTGGTGAACATCGGGCCCATCCTCATGGCGCTGCTGGCCGCGCGGGTGCTGGGTGATCCGATGCCGCCGCGGCTGCTGGCCGGGATGGCGGTGTCGTTCGCCGGTGCGGTCACCGTGGGGCTGTCGATGTCGGGCGGGGGCGGGTCCTCGGTGCTCGGCGTGGTGCTGTGCCTGCTCGCCGCGGTCGGGTACGCGGGCGGTGCCGTGGCGCAGAAGCCGGCGCTCGGCCACGCGAGCGCGCTCCAGGTGACGACGTTCGGGTGCCTGGTCGGCGCGGTCCTCTGTCTGCCCTTCTCCGGGCAGCTGATCGGCGAGGTGGCCGACGCCTCGCTGTCCGCCACGCTCAACATGGTCTATCTGGGCGTCTTTTCATTGGCGCTGGCCTTCACGACCTGGGCGTACGCCCTGGCCCGGACGACCGCCAGCCGTATGGGCGCGACCACGTACGCGGTGCCCGCGCTGGTCGTGCTGATGTCCTGGGTGGCGCTGGGCGAGGTGCCGGGGCCGCTCACGCTGGCGGGTGGGGTGGTGTGCCTGGCGGGGGTCGCCGTGTCGCGGTCGCGGACGCGGGCCGCCCGGGTCGTGGCCGCCACGCCACAACCCGAGCAGGCCCGGGAATCAGCGTGAACGCGCCCTGTCCGCAAGGACCTTGATGGACAGCAGGGCGATCACCGAGAGGCCGATGATGTAGCCCGAGACCGCCATCGAGGTGCCTGTGGCCTCCAGCAGCAGCACCATGATGAACGGGGCGAGGCCACCGCCGAGCACGGCCGCGATCTGGTAGCCGAGGGAGGCGCCCGTGTAGCGCATCTCGGGCGTGAACAGCTCGGCGAACAGGGCCGCCTGGGGGCCGTACATGATGCTGAGGAAACAGCTGGCGACGAACGTGCCGACGGCCAGCCACAGCAGTGAACCGGTGTCGATCAGCAGGAACAGTGGTACGGCCCACAGCGCGATGCCGGCCGCGCCGATCGCGTAGATACGGATACGGCCGACCTTGTCGGAGAGCGCGGCGGCGGCCGGGATCAGGACCAGCTGAGTGAGGCTGATGCAGAGCGAGACCGTGAGGACGGCGCTCTTCTTCATGCCGAGTTCGCGGGTCGTGTAGTCGAGCACGCCGGTGATGATGATGTAGAAGGTCGCCGTGTTCACGGCGAAGGAGCCGCCGGCGAGGAGCACCGTACCGAGGTGGTCGCGCAGGATCGTCCGCAGCGGAGATGACTGCTCGCCCTTCTCCTTCTCGGCCAGTTTCTTCTCCGCGTCCCGGAATTCGGGGGTCTCCTCGACGCGTGTGTGGATGTACCAGGCGAGCACGAGGACGAACAGGCCGACGAGGAACGGCACACGCCAGGCCCAGGCCGCGAACTCGGCGTCGGTGGTGAACGCGCCGGCCAGCAGGAACACCGTGTTGGCGGTCACCACGCCGATGGGGACGCCGAGTTGGACGAAGCTGCCGTAGATGCCGCGCTTGCCCTCGGGGGCGTACTCGGTGGCCATCAGCATCGCGCCGCCCCACTGGGCGCCGACGGCGATGCCCTGCAGCACGCGGAAGAGGACCAGCAGGATCGGCGCGGCGACGCCGATCGTGTCGTAGGTCGGGAGCAGGCCGATGCCGGTGGTGGCGAGGCCCATGAGGGTGAGCGCGAGGACCAGCATCGGCTTGCGGCCGCGCTTGTCGCCGAGCTGGCCCGCGACGATGCCGCCGAGGGGGCGCGCCAGGAAGCCGACGGCGAAGGTGGCGAAGGAAGCGAGCACACCGGCGGTGGAGCTGCCGGCCGGGAAGTAGAGGTCGCCGAGGACCAGTGCCGCGGCGATACCGAAGACGAAGTAGTCGTACCACTCCACGGCTGACGCGAGAGCGGCGGCGGTGGCGACACGGCGGCGGTTGCCGACGGCGGTAGCGGTAGGGGTGAGCGGCTGGGCGGAAGGTGCCGTGTCCATGCGTGCACACTCCGGTGGGTGCGGGGACGGAACGGGGGGTGGCTCGGGTTCCGGGAACGTACTGACCGGACGGTATGGACGTCAACGGGTTGCACAGCAGGAGTTTTGCCTGTACATGGCACGGAGAGCGGGTTCCGGGCATGCCTGGAGCCCCGGCCTCGCACGGAGACCGGGGCGCGCGGCAGACAGACCCGGGGCCTGTCCGGCGAGTCCCTAGAACACCACCAGCGCCCTGCCGCCCTTGCCCGCCAGCATGTTCTCGAACGCCGCCGGGATGCCCTCCAGACCGATCTGCTCCGTCACCAGCGCGCCCAGGTCCAGGCGGCCCGCCCGCACGTGCTCGGCCAGGACGGGCAGGTCGCGGGCCGGGTCGGAGTTGCCGTAGACGCAGCCGGAGAGGGTGCGGCCCCAGTGGAAGATCTCCAGGGCGTTGAAGGTGACCTGCTGGTCCTTGCCGCCGATGCCGACGACGGTGGTCCGGCCGCCGCGGCGGGTGGAGTCCCAGGCCGTGCGGATGGTGGTCGCGCGGCCGACGCACTCGACGGCCACGTCGACGCCCTGCTTGCCCGTGAGGGCGCGGATCTCGCGGGCGGTGTTCTCGGAGGCGACGACGTAGTCCGTGGCACCCGCCGCCCGGGCCAGCTCCTCCTTCTCCGGGGAGACGTCGACCGCGACGATCTTCGCGGCGCCCGCGATCCGGGCCGACTGGAGGGCGGCCAGCCCCACCCCGCCGACGCCGAACACCGCGACCGTCTCGCCCGACCGGACCCGCGCCGAGTGGTGCACGGCGCCGTAGCCGGTCAGGACGGCGCAGCCGAGCAGGGCGGCGTCGGTGAGCGGGATGCCGTCCGGGAGCGGCAGGACGCAGCCCGCCGAGACGACCGTCTCCTCGGCGAACGCGGCGACGTTGAGGCCGGGGTGGAGGTCGGTGCCGGCCGCGGTTCGGGCGTAGACGTCCGCGGCGCCGTTCAGCGCGTTGGCGCACAGCCAGACCTCGCCGAGCCCGCAGGCATGGCAACTGCCGCAGGACGGGGCCCAGTTGAGGACCACGCCGGCGCCGGGCGCGACATGGGTGACGCCCTCCCCCACGGCCACCACCGTGCCGGCGCCCTCATGGCCGAGGACCGCGGGGACCGGCACCCGCATGGTGCCGTTGGACAGGGACAGGTCGGAGTGGCACACCCCGGCGGCGGCGAGACGGACGTGGACCTGGCCGGGGCCGGGGTCGGGAAGCTCGATGTCCGTGATCTCCAGGGGGGCGCCCACTTCGGGCAGGACGGCGGCGCGAACCACGGATACGCTCCTCAGAATTGCAGGGACTTGGTCTGGAGGTACTCGGTCAGGCCGTGCGCGCCGAGTTCGCGTCCGACGCCCGACTGCTTGTACCCGCCGAAGGGGGCGAGCGGGTTGAACCGGCCGCCGTTGATGTCGACCTGCCCGGTGTCCATACGGCGCGCGAAGGCCACCGCCTCCGCCTCCTCGCCCGCCCAGACGGCGCCCGCGAGGCCGTAGACCGTGCCGTTGGCGATCCGCAGGGCGTCGGCCTCGTCCTCGTACTTCAGGATCGACAGGACCGGGCCGAAGATCTCCTCCTGCGCGATGGTCATCTCGGGCGTCACATCGGCGAAGACGGTCGGGCTGACGAAGTAGCCCTGCTCGCGCGGCGCTTCGGGCCCGCCCGCAACGAGGCGCGCGCCCTCCGCGACGCCCTTCTCGATGTAGCCGCGCACCCGCACCTGCTGCTTGGCGTTCACCACCGGTCCGATGCGCGCGCCGTACTTCGCGGCGGCGGCCCCGGCCAGCTCCACCGCCTCGTCGTACTGGTCCCGGTGCACCAGCATCCGCGTCCAGGCGCTGCACGTCTGCCCGGAGTTGGACATGACGTTGGCGACGCCGACGTTGACGGCCTTGGCCAGATCGGCGCTCGGCAGGATGACGTTGGCGGACTTGCCGCCCAGCTCCAGCGCGACCTTCTTGATCGCCGCGCCGGCCACGGCGGCGATCTGCCGGCCGACGGCGGTGGAGCCGGTGAAGGAGACCATGTCGACGCCCGGGTGCTCGGCGAGCGCCTGGCCCGCGACCGGGCCGAGGCCGGTGACCAGGTTGAAGACACCCGCGGGGACGCCGGCCTCATGCACCGCCTCGGCGAAGAGCTGGGCGACCAGCGGTGTGTCCTCGGCGGGCTTCAGTACGACCGTGCAGCCCGCCGCCAGCGCCGGGGCTGCCTTGGCGACGATCTGGTGGAGGGGGTAGTTCCAGGGGGTGATCGCGCCGACCACGCCGATGGGCTCGTGGTGGACGGTCGAGTTGCCGACCTTCTCCTCGAAGGCGTACGTCTCCGCCAGCTCGGCGTACGAGCCCGCGACCGCGATCGGCACGCCCGCGTGGACCGCCTGCGAGAAGTTCAGCGGCGAGCCGAGTTCGGCGGTGACGGTCTCGGCGATCTCGTCCTTGCGGGCGGCCAGGATGTCCCGGAGGGCGGCCAGCCGCGCGGCCCGTTCGGCGGGCGGGGTCGCGGCCCAGGCCGGGAGGGCGGCACGGGCGGCCCGTACGGCGCTGTCGACGTCGGCGGCGATACCGGCCGGGACCCGGCCGATGACCTGCTCGTCGACCGGGTTCACCACCTCGATCACATCCCCGCCCGCCGCGGGGCGCCAGGCGCCGTCGATGTACATGCCGTCGTGTGCCTTCATCGCGCTTCCTCCCGGGCGGGCCGCTCGTCGACCGGCTGCCGTATCCGTTGTCCGGCCCACAAACTAGCGGCGATAGTTTTACCGCGCCAGACACCCATGAGCCCGGCCGGCCCCCATGACATCAGAAGTCGACGCGCGCCTCGTCGTCCACCCTCCCCACGGCCTCCTGCCCGAAGGCCTTCTCATAGGCGCGGCGGATCTCCTCGATCTTGCGGTCACCGGTCTCCGCCTGCCCCCGCGGGTAGAGCAGGATCAACTCGTACGACCGCTCCTTCTCGATCGTCCCGCTCGCGTCCCGCCACTGTCCGCGCCCCGACTGGATCGTGAGCCCGTCCGGGAAGTCCGGCGTGACCTCCTTGTCGACGAACGCCATGAACTGCCTGTCGGTGACGGCCGGGCCGCCGTCCGGGCGCGCGGTACCGAAGAACAACTGGGTCTCGATGTACGGCTCTCCCCGCGCCGGCACCGCGGAGGTGCCGTCGTCGAGGGTGGCGTACGCGGTCGGCGCACCGACGGCCAGCAGGAGGCCGACGGCGGCGAGGACAGCCCGGGATCGGGTGAAGTGCACAGTCATGGCCGCATAACTAGCCATATCCGGCGGACTTCACTCCTCCAGATCGGGCAGCCGGGCCGGGGCCGGGCAGATGCGGTCGCCGTGCTGGTCGAAGACGAACAGGTGGGCGAGGTCGACGAGGAGCGGGACGTGCATGCCGCGCCGGAGTTCGAAGTCGGGGGTGGTGCGGACGATGAGGTCGCCGGGAAGGCGGCCCTCGGGCGGCGCCTGATCGAGCCCGGCGTCAGCCGGGTCGTCCAGCGCCACTACCGGGCCGGCGCGCAGGGCGCCCGCACGTTCCCTGAGGCGGTCCAGGACCGTGCCGTCCCGGCGGCTCCCCCGGCGGCGCCTAGACGGGCGGACCGCCGGGCGCGGCGCTTCGAGGTCGGGGACTACGGCGGAACGGGAGCCGGTGTTGAAGTGGACGAGGACCTCGTGGCCCTGGAACTCCACATGCTCGACCAGTCCGGTGATGTGCACCTCGCCGGGGCGGGCCGCGCTGCGCGGTGGGGGTCCCCCCGGTCGAGCGAAGTCGAGAGTGGGGGAGATCCGGACCGCCTCCGAGCGCAGGCCCACGATGACCTCGCGGCCCTGCTGCACACGGAGCAACTGGTGGTCCAGGCAGAGGGGTTCGGGCAGCCGCAGGTACTGCTTGCCGAGGCTGATGGTCATCGCGCCGTCCAGCGGGGCGCGTACGACGCCGCGCAGGAGGTTGATGCGGGGAATGCCGATGAAGGCGGCGACGAAGACGTTGCGGGGCAGGGCGTACACCGAGCGCGGGGTACCGACCTGCTGGAGGACACCGCCGCGCAGGACGGCGACCCGGTCGCCGAGCGACATCGCCTCGGCCTGGTCATGGGTGACGTACACCGTGGTGACGCCCAACTTGCGGGTAAGGCCGGAGATTTCGGCGCGCAGGTGGTTGCGGAGCTTGGCGTCGAGGTTGGACAGCGGCTCGTCCATCAGGAACGCGGTGGGGTGGCGGGCGATGGCCCGGCCCATGGCGACGCGCTGGCGTTCACCGCCGGAGAGCTGCGCGGGGAAGCGGTCGAGGAGGTCCTCGATGCCCAGCATGCGGGCGGTTGCGTCCACCCGGGGGCGCGGGTCCGCGCCGGGCGACTCGATGCGCAGCGGAAAGCCGATGTTGTCGCGGCCGGTCATGCTCGGGTAGAGGGCGAAGTTCTGGAAGACCATCGCCATCTGCCGGTCGGCGGGCAGCAGGTCGTTGGCCCACTCCCCGTCCAGCAGCAGTTCGCCCTCGTCGATCTCCTCCAGGCCGGCGATCATCCTGAGCACGGTGGACTTGCCGCAGCCCGAGGGCCCGAGGAGGACCAGGAACTCGCCGGGCTCGATGTCCAGCGAGAGCCGGTCCACGACGGGCACGCCTCGCGTGTAGGACTTGCTGACGTCGTGCAGGGAGATGGCGCGTGTCATGACTGCTGCCCCCGGGGGCTGTTCGGAGCGCCGCTGCTCCGTGTTTCGAGGGCCCCGCGCGGGTCGTACGGGGCCTGTGAGTCACGGAAGTTAACGGAATGTGCCCGGCCGGGGAAGGGGTCGGTCGGTTCGTCTCGGTCATCGGTCACTTCGTCGCGGTCAGGTGGGCGAAGACCACCACGTTGCTGGTGTAGCCCGTCTGCCGGTCGAAGAGGCCGCCACAGGTGAGCACGCGCAGTTCCGGGCGCCGGCTCGGTCCGTAGACCTCCTTGTCGGGGAAGCTCGCCTTGTCATACACCTTCACCCGGTCCACCGTGTAGACGGCGGTACGGCCGTCCTCGCGCCGCGCCTCGATCTTCTTGCCGCGCTTCACCGAGGCGAGCCCGGCGAAGACGGCGGAGCCCGTCGTGGTGTCGCGGTGCCCCACTGCGATCGCGACGCCCGGCTCACCGGGTGTGGGACCGCCCCGGTACCAGCCGATGAGGTTCGGGTCGTCGACCGGCGGCGTCTCCAATTCCCGGGCCGCGGTGAGTCCGAGGCCCATGACCGGGGCGTCGATGCCCAGGGACGGGATACGGACGGACGTCGGCCGGGACCTCGGCAGCGGGCGGGGCGGAGGTGTGGGCTCGGCCGCTGCCACGGCGTGCCGGCCGTCGGGCCCGGTCGGCGCGGTCGCGTCACCGTGTCCCTCGCACTGGACCACCACCGTCACCAGGACGGCCGTCAGCACGGCCGTCCTGGCGAGGCGGTAGGCGCGGGTCCGGTACCAGGGCCTGCGTCTGCGTCTACGCGGCACCATGGGGCTGCCGGCGGGTCCTGCGGACGTACACGGTTCCGCCGACGGCTACCAGGCCCACCAGGCCGGCGCCGGCCACCGGCGCGTACGCGGCCACGGTGTCGCCGAGCCCGCCACCGCCCGCGTGCACACCGCCTCTCGGGCCGTCGTCGTCGCCGCGGCCCCATCCTTCTTCGCCGCGGTCACCTCGGTCGCCACGGTCGCCGCCTTCGCCGCCCCGCCCGTTGTCCTCGATCTGACCGCGCGGGCCGCCGTCCCCATCCCCCCTGCCGCCTTCCCGCCGGTCGTCGTCATTGCACCTGACCCGGAAGACCTTCTCCTTCGGAGGGATGCCCGTCACGACCCAGGTGAGCGTGTACTGCCCGTCCGCCAGCCCCAGCACCTCGGTGTGACCGGCACCGCCTGCCAATTGGATGGCGCCGGTGACGGTGGCACCGGCGGGCAGCGGAGGCCGCGGCGTGATGGTGTACGCGATCGACGCGAGGATGTCGAAGTTGACGGCGTCGAGGTAGAACCGGCAGACCACCGGGTCGTCCTTCGGGACCCCGTAGGGCACGCCCTCGCGGTGGATCCTGATGTCGCCGTTCTCCCCCTGGGCCGACGCGGTCGGTGCCGCCACCCACGACACACCCGCCACGGCGAGGGCGGTGAGGACGACTGTGGCGCCCGTACGGGCGCGGAGGGTACGTGAGGGTGTCAGGGTGGGCATACACGCTCCTCGGATTCAGACGATTTTCATACAATTCGTTCTTTCGCCTGACTCTCCTTCACGTGCACCACGACGCGCCGCACGACCTCCGGCGCGTCGTCAAATATCGCTCGTCCGGCGCAATCCCGAGCCCTTGGGCCGCTCCGGCGTGGCCGCTCCGGGCCCCTCGGGCCGCTTC
This sequence comes from Streptomyces sp. cf386, assembly GCF_900103585.1. Taxonomy (GTDB): domain Bacteria; phylum Actinomycetota; class Actinomycetes; order Streptomycetales; family Streptomycetaceae; genus Streptomyces. Next base: position 40,325 of record NZ_FNHV01000024.1, on the reverse strand, counting down.
GGCGTCCGCACCGCGACGCCCGCCGACAGCAGCAGCAACGCCCCCAGCATCACGAACGGTGCCGCCACCCCGGCGACGCCCGCGACCAGGCCGGCCGACGCAGGAGCTGCGACCTGGCCGAGTCGGTTGCCGGTCAGCCGCAGGGCGAGGGCGGTGGAGCGGGCACCCTCGGGGGCCGCCTGGACGACCGTCGTCATGGACAGCGGCTGGCCGACGCCGAGGCAGAAACCCAGCACCGCCAGCATCAGGGCCAGCGCCCACACCGGCACCGGCAGCGCGATCCCGGCGCACAGCAGGGCCGCCAGCAGACACGTCACGGTCAGCAGCAGGGTGCGGCCGAGCAGCCGCAGCAACGGCGTCAGGACCAGGCGGCACGCGATGGTGGCCGCCGCGCGCAGGCTCAGCAGGAGGCCGATCACGGACGGCGCGATGCCCCGGTGCTCGCCGACCACCGGGAGGTAGGCGGTGAGGATGTCGGTCGCGGACAGCACGGCGAGGCTGATGAAGATGCCGGCCGGCACGCCCCGGGCGCGCAGGATGCGCCGTACCTTGACGCGTTCGCCTTGTTCCTCGCGGGACTTGGCCGTCGTACGGCTCTCTATGCGCCACAGCGAGGTGAGCGCGACCGCGCCGCCCGCGCCCGCCACGACCAGGGCGAGGGCGCTGGTCCCCGCCATGTCCCGGCCGCCGATCAGCGCGCCCGCGGCGATCGGGCCGACCAGCTGGCCGAGGGAGGCGCCGATGGTGAAGTGGCCGAAGTTGCGGTCCTGTTCGTGCGGGGCGGACTGGCGGGCGACCAGCGACTGGGCGCCGATGACGAAGCAGAGGTGACCGAGGCCCATCACCCCGCTCCAGACGGCCATCGCCCAGAGGGAGTCCGCGATGCCGCTCATGGCGCAGCCGCCGGATATCAGGACCACGCCCACGGGCAGGAGGGGCGCGCACCGGCCGTGGTCGGTACGGCGCCCCAGCGGGACGGCGGCGAACAGCGGGAGCAGGGCGTACACCCCCGCGATCACACCGATCGCCCGCTCGTCGGCACCCAACGCGAGCGCCCGGTAGGAGACGGCGGGCCGGGCCATCGACACCGCCCCCTGCGCGAAGCTGAAGGCGATGACGAGGCGGAGCAGCCAGCCGCGGTTCCCACCGGGCGCTATCAACGGGTCCTCCTGGAGCGGTACTTGACGATCAGATGATGCCGAACAGCATCCCGGCCGCGAGGATGATGAGGCAGGTGAGCGCCGCCCACTTCACCACGAACTTGGTGTGGTCGCCGAACTCCACCTTGGCCATGCCGACCAGGACGTACACGGCCGGGACGAGCGGGCTCGACATGTGCAGCGGCTGGCCGACCAGGGAGGCGCGGGCCATCTCCAGCGGGGTGACGCCGTGCGCGGCGCCGGCTTCGGCGAGGACCGGGAGGACACCGAAGTAGAAGCCGTCGTTGGACATGAAGTAGGTGAGCGGGAGGCTCAGGATGCCGGTGACCAGGGCCATGTGCGGGCCCATGCCCTCGGGGATGACGTCCACCATCCACTTGGCCATGTGGTCCACCATGCCGGTGCCCTGGAGGACGCCGGTGAAGACGGCGGCGGCGAAGACCATGCCGGAGACATTCAGGACGTTGTCGGCGTGGGCGGCGAGGCGGGCCTTCTGGTCCGGGATGTGCGGGAAGTTCACGGTGAGCGCGAGCGCGGCGCCGAGCAGGAACAGCACCGGGATCGGCAGCCACTCCATGATCATGCAGGTGAGCAGGGCGACCGTGAGCAGGGCGTTGAACCAGTAGAGCTTGGGGCGCAGGGTGGCGCGGTTGGGGTCGAGGACCTGGAAGCGCTCCTCGTCGTCGTCCTCCGCGTCGGTGCCGGAGCCGGCGCCGCCGGTGGCCTTGTCCGTGCCGGACGTGCCGGAACCGGAGCCGGCGCCCACGAGAACCGCCTCGGTCTCCTCGACCTTCTCCTCCACCAGGACCTCGTCCAGCGTCAGCACACCCAGGCGCTTGCGCTCACGCAGACCCAGGAAGTACGAGAGGACGAAGACGCCCAGCAGGCCGACGAGCAGGGCCGGGATCATCGGGACGAAGATGTCGCTGGCGTCGAGCTTGAGCGCGGTGGCGGCGCGGGCGGTCGGGCCGCCCCACGGCAGGGTGTTCATCACGCCGTTGGCCATGGCGGCCACACCGGTCATCACGACCAGGCTCATCTTGAGGCGCTTGTACAGCGGGTACATCGCCGAGACCGTGATCATGAAGGTGGTCGAGCCGTCGCCGTCGAGCGAGACGATCGCGGCGAGGATCGCCGTGCCGACGACGATCCGCATCGGGTCGGCCTTGGCGAACTTCAGGATCCCGCGCACGATCGGGTCGAAGAGACCGACATCGATCATCACACCGAAGTAGACGATCGCGAACATCAGCATCGCCGCGGTGGGGGCGAGGCTGGTGACGCCTTCGATGACGTAGTCACCGAGCTTGGCGCCCTTCCCGACGAAGACGCAGAACAGTGCCGGGATCAGCACCAGCGCCGCGATCGGCGACATCTTCTTCATCATGATCAGGACCAGGAAGGTCGCGATCATGGCGAAGCCAAGGATGGTCAGCATGAGTGGATACCTAACGTTCGCCCTTGAACGACCCACCAGGGCCGGCGGTGGGATGACGTTAGGTCCCGCTCTACGGCGTTAACAAGACGTTGACATGCGAGCAATAAGCGCAAAACTGCTGGTCACAGCTTTGCACTGCTCACAGCGCTGATCCGGTGGCCAGTTTTACGGGTACGCCGTTGAGGACCGCGTTGCCCGACAGCGGGTCGAGCAGGCTGCCGTCGAGGAGCTGGTTGACGTTGACGCCGGGTTCTTTCAGCGCGTGGTTCAGCCGGGTGCCGGGCCGGTCGTGTCCCCAGCCGTGCGGCAGGCTGACGACACCGGGCCGCACGCCGTCGGTGACCTCCGCGGGGGCGGTGACCTCTCCCCCGGCGCCCTTGACCAGCACGGGCGCCCCGTCCCGCACGCCGAGCCGGGCGGCGTCCTCGGGGTGGATGTGCAGGGTGCAGCGGTTGGTGCCGCCGGTGAGGGCGGGGACGTTGTGCATCCAGCTGTTGTTGGAGCGCAGATGGCGGCGGCCGACCAGGACGAGCCCCTCGGGGCGCTCGTGCAGGGCCTGCCTCAGGCGCGGCAGATCGTCGACGATCGGCCGCGCCAGCAGTTCGACCTTGCCGCTTGCCGTCTTCAGCGGCTGCGGCAGCCGGGAGCGGAGCGGGCCGAGATCGATGCCGTGCGGATGCGCGAGCAGCTTGTCCAGGCCCAGCCCGTCGGGCCGTACGCCGAAACCGTCGCCGTAGGGGCCGAGGCGCAGCATCATGTCGAGCCGGCGCTCGGGGCCGGTGACACCGGCGAGCTGTGCGGCGAGCTCCTGTGGGTCACGGCCGTGCACCGGGGAGTGCGGCTCCTTCACCGCCTTGCCGAGGGTCTGCCCGATGACCAGGTCGTCGACGGCCGAAGGATCGGCGCCATGCATCCCGGTCGCGGCGAGGATCAGCCGCGCCAGGATCTCCGTCTCGGCCATACGGCCGGGCTCCAGCGGGACGGCGGGCCGGTTGTAGCGGACCTGGTTGCGGACAGCGAGGGTGTTGAAGGCGAAGTCGTGGTGCGGGCTCTGCGAGGGCGGGGGCGGCGGCAGCACGACGTGGGCGTGGCGCGAGGTCTCGTTGAGATACGGATCGACGCTGACCATGAAGTCGAGCGAGTCGAGGGCCTTGTCGAGCCGGTCGCCGTCGGGCACGGACAGGACGGGGTTGGCGGCGACGGCGATGACGGCCCGGATCGGCTCGCCCTCCTCGGTCGCGGTGTCGATCTCCTCGGCGAGCGCGGAGATCGGCAGCTCGCCCTTGGCTTCCGGGTGCCGGCTGACCCTGGAGTGCCAGCGCCCCAGCGCGAAGCCGTGGCCGGGTCCCGCGGGTCGGGGCGTCCGGTCGGTGGCCGCCTGGGGGAAGAGGGCGCCGCCGGGGCGGTCGAGGTTGCCGGTGAGGATGTTGAGTACGTCGACCAGCCAGCTGGCGAGGGTGCCGTGCGGGACGGTGCAGCTGCCGATGCGGGCGTAGACGGCGGCGGTCGGCGCGGCGGCGAGTTCGCGGGCGAGGGTGCGGATGGTGCCGGCGTCGATGTCGCAGGCGGCGGCCACGGCTTCGGGGGTGAAGTCCCGTACGGCGTCCCGGAGTTCATCGAGCCCCTGGAGGTGCGGGGTCAGCTCGCCCGTGTCCACGAGGTCTTCCTCGAACAGGACGTACGCCATCGCGGCCAGCAGCAGCGCGTCGGTGCCGGGGCGGATCGCGAGGTGCCGGTCGGCGAGCTTGGCGGTGCGGGTGCGGCGCGGGTCGATGACGGTGAGGGTGCCGCCGCGGGCCTTCAGCGCCTTGAGCTTGCCCGGGAAGTCGGGCGCGGTGCACAGGCTGCCGTTGGACTCCAGCGGGTTGGCGCCGATCAGCAGCAGGTGGTCCGTGTGGTCGAGGTCGGGGACGGGGATCGCGTTGGCGTCGCCGTAGAGCAGTCCGCTGGAGACGTGCTTGGGCATCTGGTCGACGGTGGACGCGGTGAAGAGGCTGCGGGTGCGCAGTCCGGCGAGCAGGACCGTCGGGTAGAGGGCGCCGGCCATGGTGTGCACGTTCGGGTTGCCGAGCACGATGCCCACCGAGTTCGGCCCGTACCGCTCGACCACCGGGCGGATACCGGCGGCCACCGCGTCGAAGGCCTCCTCCCAGGTGGCCTCGCGCAGCTCGCCGTCCTTGCGCACCAGCGGTGTGCGCAGCCGGTCGGGGTCGCCGTCGACGGCACCGAAGGAGGCGCCCTTGGGGCAGATGAACCCCTTGCTGAACACGTCGTCACGGTCGCCGCGGGCGCCGGTGACCTCGGTTCCCTCGATGGTGAGGGTCAGGCCGCAGGTGGCCTCGCACAGGGGACAGATACGCAGTGCGGTGCGGGACACGGGTCCTCCCGGGGTGGCGGCAGCGATGACGCGCGGACTCGATGCCGAGCATACCGACCGGTATGCAGGGTGGGGAGTCCTCTCCGGGGGTGAGCTCGGAAATTCGCGAACCGCCGGTCCGGGAAGACCAGTGGCACGGGACGGTCAGTCCAGCACCCGCGCCAGATACGCCCGCAGCATCTCGCGCGCCTCCTCGATGATCCGCTCGTCGCCGTTCGGTGCCATCCGGAAGGCGAGGTGAACCAGGGTGTCGGCGGTCTCGACGGCGATGAGGAAGGTGCGGCGCAGATCGCCGTCCGGCTCGCGTTCGAGGTAGCCGGAGAGCAGTTCGGTGAGGCGGTCGGCGACACGGTGGTTGGGTTCGCTGCGGGTGCCGACCGGGATCTGGTTGCCGAAGTCGACGAGGGAGAAGCCGGGCGCGGTGCGCTTCATGGCGAGGTACTCGTCGAGGACGACGTCCATGGCCGCGCGCCAGCCTCCGTCCCCGGCCCCCTTGAGGCGCTCGGTGACACGGGCGGTGTAGCGCTCGAGGTTGCGTTGGGCGAGGGCGTCGGCCATCTGCCGCTTGTTGCCGAAGAAGCGGTAGACCGAGCCGATGGGGACGCCGGCACGCTGGGCGACGGCCCGGGTGCTCAGGTCGTCGTAGCCGACCTCGTCGAGGAGGTCGGCGCAGGCGTCGAGGATCCGGGTGAGCCGTTCGGCACTGCGCCGCTGCACGGGCGCCCGGCGAAGCGATGCGGGGTGGGGCACGGGGTTCATGATGCCTCTCCGGATCGTTCCGGTGAACCTCGCCCCCCGGTACGGGAGCGGGCACCCGGCGCACTCAGGGCCGCAGGGGACGGTTTCGACGTCGATGCCGATGTCGTGGTCGCGGCCGTCTCCGCCTCCGATGCCGTGAGGGCGGCCGTGCGCTCGACGGGCTCGCCGTCCACCGCCCACACCGTGCCGTCGTCGGCGTACAGCCGCACGGTGACCTGGTGTGTGCCGCGCGGGAGGAGGCCGGCGGAGAGGCGGTACTCGGGGGTGCGCAGCCGGGTGACGAGCCGGCCGTCCACGAAGAGGTACGCAAGCCCGCGGCCGGCCACCGCCCGCGACCGCGCGCCCGCGGGCGAGAGGCGGAAGCCGTGCAGGGTCAGCCGTACGTCCCAGCTGCCGTCGACGCCCGGGTCCGGCTGCACCTCTATGCCGACCTCGGGGGCATTTCCCTCGCCGACCTCCCGGTAGTGCCGCCCCTCGTCGTCGGTGTCGTCGAGGACCTTGCCCACCGGGGAGGGCGACACCCCGTTCGCCCCCTGTTCCCGGGCAGCACCGGAGCCGCAGCCCGCGGTTCCGGTCAGCAGCAGGGCACAGACCGCGAGCGCGGCGAGAAAGGTCCGCGTCCATGACATGTCCGGAGACTAGAACACCCTTCCGACAGCCGGATCCCCCTGAAGTCTGGTTGACGTCCGGATCAGGTCGTACCTCCAGAGGAGGACGGCCCGACCTCTTGCGTCGAGGAAATCGCAATCCTACGGTGATGCATAGGAATCAGAGTCAAAGGAGCGATCATGAGCGGGGACGCGCGGAAGACCGCGGAAGGGCTGACCTACCTCTCCGGTTTCGGCAACGAGCACAGCTCGGAGGCGGTGCCCGGCGCCCTCCCCGAGGGCCGCAACTCACCCCAGCGCGCCCCGCTGGGCCTGTACGCGGAGCAGCTGAGCGGTACGGCGTTCACCGAGCCCCGGGCGCACAACCGCCGCTCATGGCTGTACCGCATCCGTCCGTCGGCCGCCCACCCGGCGTTCACGCGCACGGACAACGGCGCGATCCGTACGGCCCCCTTCACGGACTCGGTACCGGACCCGAACCGCCTGCGCTGGAACCCCCTCCCCGAGCCGGCACCCGGCACCGACTTCCTCGCCGGCCTGTGGACCCTGGGCGGCAACGGCGACGCGACCCAGCGCACCGGTATGGCCGTGCACCTGTACCACGCCGACTCCTCGATGGACCGCGTCTTCAGCGACGCCGACGGCGAGCTGCTGATCGTGCCGGAGCAGGGCGGACTGCTGCTGCGCACGGAGTTCGGGCTGCTGCATGTGGAGCCGGGACATGTGGCGCTGGTCCCGCGTGGGGTGCGCTTCCGTGTGGAGCTGCTGGATGCTTCCGCTCGCGGTTATGTGTGCGAGAACTATGGGGCGCCCTTCCACCTCCCCGACCTCGGCCCGATCGGCGCCAACGGCCTCGCGAACGCCCGGGACTTCATGGCGCCGGTGGCGGCGTACGAGGAGGCCGAGGGCCCGGTCGAGGTGGTGAACAAGTTCTGCGGCAACCTCTGGACGGCCACCTACGACCACTCACCGCTCGATGTGGTCGCCTGGCACGGCAACCATGTGCCGTACGTCTACGACCTGCGCCGTTTCAATGTGATCGGCACCATCTCCTACGACCACCCCGACCCCTCGATCTTCACGGTGCTGACGTCCCCGTCGGACACACCGGGCCTCGCCGGCGTCGACTTCGTCGTGTTCGCCCCGCGCTGGCTGGTGGGCGAGGACACCTTCCGGCCGCCGTACTTCCACCGGAACGTGATGAGCGAGTACATGGGCCTGATCGAGGGCGCGTACGACGCGAAGGCGGAGGGCTTTGTGCCCGGTGGCGGTTCGCTGCACAACATGATGTCGGCGCACGGCCCGGACCGGGAGACGTTCGACAGGGCGAGCGCCGCCGAGCTGAAGCCGCAGCGGATCGACGACGGCCTGGCCTTCATGTTCGAGACCCGCTGGCCGGTGACGCTCACCCCGCAGGCGGCGGGGGCCGACCACCTGCAACAGCGCTACGACGACGTGTGGCAGGGCCTGGAGCGGCACTTCCGCCCCTTGCAGTAGAGATCCCCTACCGGTACGGATGGCCCCGTGACCTCCTTCGCCCCGGACTCGATCGTCCTCAACCGCAAGCTGCCGCTCTGGTACCAGGTGTCGCAGTCGCTGCGCGCCTCGATACTGGGCCGCCGCCCGCAGGACCCGCTGCGGCTGCCCACCGAGGAGCAGTTGGCGGAGCACTACGGCGTGAGCGTGCTGACCATGCGGCAGGCGCTGAAGGAGCTGGAGGACGAGGGGCTGATCACGCGCCACCGCAGGCGCGGCACGTTCATCGAGCCGGACGCCCGCCGGGGCGCCCCCGTGCGGCTGCTCGGCTCGGTGGACGCGATCGTGGCCCAGCAGTCCGGCATGGCGACCGAGCTGCTGGACCACGGCAAGGCGCGGGTGCCGGCCGAACTCGCCGAGTACTTCCCGGACGTCGACGAGGTGGCGACGTACCACCGCCTGCGCAGCGACGAGAAGACCGGCGAGCCCACCAACCACGCGCGCAACTACGTCCGCCCCGAACTGGCCGCGCGCATCGACCTGGACGACCTGGTCCGCTGGCCGATGACCAAGGTGCTGCGGGACGCCGTCGGGGCGGACATCAGCCGCATCACGGACACCGTGGAAGCGCGGCTGGCCGACCCGGAGACGGCGAGACTGCTCCAAGTCCCCCTGCTGAGCCCGATCCTGCACTACACGGGCGTGACGTACGACGGACAGGGGCGCGTGCTGGACGCGGCGGTCATCCACTACCGGGGCGACCGCTTCTCCTTCACGGTGACCCTGGAAGCCACCTGACCCGTGTGTCGTAGACAGGTCGTACGATGCCCAGCGTGACGCACGACGACGCTCCGCTGCTGGCGGACCTCATGCCGTGGTCCGTCGCACCGCCGCGGCTCGGCCGGGGGTGGCCGACGGGCCCCGACGCGACATCCCTGAAGGCCCGCTGGGACGCCTTCATGAAGGCCGAGGGCCCGGACCGGGAGGCCCTGCTGGAGCCGACGCGCTCCCGCACCCTGCACTCGGCGGTCGGCCAGTTGCCCGGCCACTCCACGGGCACGGAGAAGCTGTTCCGCGCTGCGGGCCCCTGCCCCGAGCCGGTACGTGTCCTGTGCGCTCCCTTCGACGAGCAGTGGCTGATCCCCGACCACCGTCTGATCGACGCGGCCCGGCCCGAACTGTGGCGGGTGGCGGACGAGCATCAGATCTTCGTCGTGGAGACGCCGGAAGCCGCCCTGCTGGCGACCTCGCTGCTCCCGCTGGTCCGCCCGGGCCGCGTCCGCCCGCTGCACCGCCGCCCGGGCGGCGGGGAACCCAACCTGGCGCCGGGCCTCCTGGAGCATCTCCGGGACCGGCTCGACCGGCCGGTCGAGCCGCTGGACGTCCTCGCCTGGACGCTGGCGGCCGTGCGCCCGGACCTCACCGTCCCGCTGACCGGCGACCCCGAACTCTGGGCCCGTGGCGTGGAGTCGGGCCGGCGCGCCCTGTGGCTGATGCGCCGCGACGGCGACCGCCCGAAGCTCCCCGGCGGCCGCCGCCCGTACGTGCGCGCACCACTGCCCTCCCGTCCGCTGACGGTCGAGTACGACCGCGAGGAGGAAACCCTGCTGCTGGACGAGGGCCGCATCTCACCGGTCCCGCCACAGGCCTGGGACTACGAGGTGGCCGGCGTGAAGGTCCTGGAGCAGTGGTTCGCCGCCCGCGTCACGGAGCCCGAGCCGGGCACCCTGGCGGCGATCCGCCCGGCGACCTGGCCGCAGACGTGGACATCGGAGCTGCTGGAACTGATCACGGTCCTGGCCCTGCTGGCGGAACTCCAGCCACTCGAGCAGGAGTTGACGTCGACCATCACCGCGACCGACCTCCACAAGGCCGGCGTCCTGCCGGTCCCGGAGCCGACCCGCAGGCCGGCATCGGTGCTGGACGGCCACGAGGAGGGGCCCGAGGGGCAACTCGTGCTGCTCTAACGCGCGTCGGGATCGAAGGCGTCCAGCACCCGTTCGAGCGCCCGCCGGAACACCGCCTCCAGATCGATCGGCCCGCTGCCCTCCATGAAGGCCGCGGCGAGGCGCGGATACTTGCCGGTGGCCACCTGGCTGCCGAGGTAGGCGATGCGGACCGCGTTCTCCTCCTCCTCGGACCAGGGCATGGCACGGGTGCGCTCGGCGGTGGCGATCTCGTTCGCGGTGTACGTCGTCACGACACCGTTGAGCAGCGCGACGAGCTCCATCTTCACGCTGTACGGAACGTCGAGCGGCTCGAGACAGGCCAGACAGTGCTCCAGATAGCGCAGGGTGTTGGGGCTGAAGCCGTACACCCCTGACATCAGCCGCGGCACCCAGGTGTGCCGGTGCATGAGGGTGCGGGTCTCCTGCGCGTTGCGGATCATGTCGGCGCGCCAGTCGCCCGAGGGCTCCCGGATGTCGTGCTCGGCACCCACCGCGTCGATCATCAGCTCGTACAGGTCCTCCTTGCGGGGGACGTAGTTGTACAGCGACATCGTCCCGCAGCCCAGTTCGGCCGCGACATGCCGCATGGACACGGCATCCAGCCCGCTCGCGTCGGCGATCCGCACCGCCGCGGCCGCGATGTCCGCACGCGTGAACGCGGGCCTGGGGCCACGCCCGGTCCGCTCGGGTCGCGCCCAGATCACCCCGGGTTCGGCCGCCTTGCCCGCCATCGATCATCACCTCGACCACCATCCTAGTTACGTACAGCGTACGTAGTGCGCTATGGTCGACCCATGACTTCTACGTACGCTGTACTTAGTGAAGGTCTGGAGAAGCGGTTCGGCGAGGTCCACGCCCTGCGCGGGCTCGATCTGGCCGTCGCGCAGGGCACCGTCTGCGGCCTCCTCGGACCCAACGGCGCCGGCAAGACCACGGCGATCCGGCTCCTCACCACGCTCCTGCGCCCGGACGCCGGCTCGGCCCGGGTCGCGGGGCACGACCTGCTCCGGGACCCGGCGGCCGTCCGCCGCCACATCGGCGTCACCGGCCAGTACGCCTCGGTCGACGGCGACCTCACCGGCCGCGAGAACCTCCGGCTGTTCGCCCGGCTGCACCGGGTGCGCGGGCCGGCCGACCGGGCCGGCGAGCTGCTGGAGCGCCTGGGGCTGACCGAGGCGGCCGACCGTCCGGCGTCCACGTACTCGGGCGGGATGCGGCGCCGCCTCGACCTGGCGGCGAGTCTCGTCCGCCGCCCCGACGTGCTGTTCCTCGACGAGCCCACGACCGGCCTGGACCCCGCCAGCCGCAACCGGATCTGGGAGGCCGTCCGGGAGCTGACCGCCGACGGCACGACCGTGCTGCTGACCACGCAGTATCTGGAGGAGGCCGACCAACTCGCCGACAGCATCGCCCTGATGGACCGGGGGCGGGTCGCGCACACGGGTTCGCCGACCCAGTTCAAGGCCCAGATCGGCGCGCACGTCGAGGTCGTCGTCACCGACGCCGACGTCATGGTGAAGGCGGCGGCCGTGCTCGATCAACTCACCGGTGCGGAGCCGTCGTTCGACCACGAGCGACGCGCCGTCGGCGCGGTCACCCGGGACGGCACCCTCACACTCCCTCACCTGGTGCGCGAACTGGACGCGGCGGGCGTGCCGTTGCTCGACGTGAGCCTCAAACCACCGACTCTCGACGATGTGTTCCTGCGACTGACCCAGGAACGGGAAGAGGAGCGTGCGGCATGAGCACCCTGGCCTACGACGGCGGCGCGATGCTGGGCCGGCAGCTGCGGCGGCTCCGGAACAACCCGGGGCTGCTGATCCTGACCCAGACGATGCCGATCTCCATGCTGCTGTTCTTCGGGTACGTCTTCGGCAGCGCGCTGGCGATGCCCGGCGCGGAGTACCGGTCCTTCCTGGTGCCCGGGCTGCTGGTGGCGACCGCAGCCGGCGGGATCATGGCCGGCATGTTCCAGGCCGCCCAGGACACGCACCGGGGTGTGATGGACCGCTTCCGGACGCTGCCGATGAGCCGGGCCGCCGTACCGCTGGGACAGGCGGCCGCCGACCTGGTCGTGACGGCCGCCGGGACGGTGCCGTTCCTGCTGGTCGGACTCGCGGTGGGCTGGCGGATCGAGGGGTCCGCGCTCGAAGCGGCGGGCGCCTTGGGGCTGTTGCTGCTGTTCCGGTTCGCGGCGACGTGGGTCGGGATCTTCCTCGGGCTGCTCACCCGGAACGAGGAGGCCGCCGGCCAACTCGGCGGGGCGACCTTCCTTCTGCCGCTGCTGTCCAACGCGTACATCCCGACCGAGGGCCTGCCGGGCTGGCTGCGCACCCTCGCCGAGTGGAATCCGATCAGCGCGGTCACCACGGCCATGCGGGACCTCTTCGGCAACGCACCCGTGCCGGACGGCGCCGCCTGGCCGGTCGCCCACCCGGTCGCCGGGTCACTGGCCTGGTGTGCGGTCCTGCTCGCGGTGTTCGTACCGCTCGCGGTACGCCGGTACGCGCTCGGCGAGCGCTGAGGGCAGCGACAACGGCCCCGTCAACGTCCGTACACGGCAAAGCCGTTACGCACGTTGACGGGGCCGATGAGCGGGGTGGGGTGAAGTCGGGGGACGTGCCCGCGCCCGGGGAGCGCTGCGCGCCGCCGCCGCGCGCCGTGGGGATGACGGCGGCGACAGCGCGGTACGGCGCCGGGACGTGCGGTCTACCGGACGCGGGCCCGGATGGTCGGTCGAGGAACGCCGGTGCCGGTCAGCGTCCGCCGAACAGCGAACGCCGGAGCCGGCGCAGTGGAGCGAAGAGCGAGACGCGGCGCACCCGCACACCCTGGTCGCTGCGCGCCCTGGTGGTGTCACGAGTGGTCAGTTCACGCATCAGCGAGGTCGCTTCGGCCGCCTCCGTCTGCGGCACGGCGGGACCCGCCAGCACCGAGAGATGGCGGTCGAGGCGCGAACTGGTCGCGCTGCTCCCGCAGGTGATCGCAGGGACCCTGGCCCTGCTGCGCATCGTTATCTGATCCATGTCACTCCCCACCCGTACGAGTCCACCCGGCCCGGGCAGGTTAACCCTATCGCCCCGGTGGGGCACTCGTGTATCGCGGTCACAGGATTCACCTTCCCCGTAAGGGTGTTGACGACTCGTCCGTGATTACTCTCCGAATCCAACCGATTTCAGGGCGAGTTGGACAACTGGCTGGCTGGTGGGCTGCGGCGACCCTCCGTCCGGCTCGACGGTCACAGCCAGTGACGTCGCCGAGGTGTCGAGGCCGGACGCGACCAAGGGCGTGTCGCCCTCGAAAAGCCCGAGGGAGCGCGGTTGCACATCGGGGCGCATCTCCCAGAGTTGGTGTACTCGGCCGCTCGGCGGCTCGCCATATCCGCTCAGAGTGACGACCGCACGCCCTTCCGATGCGGAGGCGACGACTCCGATCGTCCGTCCCTTCGCGTCCTCGCCGGCGGTCGCCCGGGCGTCGGGTGCCCCGAGAACGTTAGCGATCTCACTCGCCTGCGCCCGCTGGGCGTCCAGCTGATCCTGCGTCCGGTTGGCCTGGACGGCGAAGAGGGAGGCGACGACGAGGGCCGCGGCGGCCGTGGCCGTGGCGAACGGCACGAGCAAGGGGCGCGTCCTGGGCGCACGGATGCGCGGCGGCGGCCGGGTGCCCCACACATGCGGCGGCAGCTGGGTGGCCCGCGCGTGTGCCGGTTCCCGCCCGGCCTCCCGCCCGGCCTCCCGCCCGGCGGACTCCTGCGGAGTCGTCCGTACGGCGGCCAGCACCCGGTCGCGCATCGCGGCCGGCGCCGGGGCGGCCGTGGACCAGGCGAGACGGGCGGCGTCCTCGGACAGGACCCGCACCTCGACGGCACAGCTGTCACAGGTCTTCAGGTGCTTCTCGAAGCGGAGCCGCTCACCGGGTTCCAGGGCGTCGAGGGCGTAGGGGGCGGCGAGGGAGTGCAGGTCCTCGCGCCGGAGCAGTCGGTCGACGAAGCTCACGCGACACCTCCCAGGCACTTGCGCAGCTGGGTGAGTCCGTCGCGCATACGGGTCTTGACCGTGCCCAGCGGCAGGGAGAGCCGCTCGGCCACTTCACGGTACGTGTAGCCCTCGTAGTAGGCGAGGGTGACGGACTGGCGCTGCAGCGCGGTGAGGCGTTCCAGGCAGCGGCGCACCCACTCGCGTTCGAGGCCGGCCTCGACCTCCTCGGCGACGTGGTCGAAGGCCGGGTGGTTCGCGCGCAGGGCCTCGCGCTGCTCGCGCTCGCCGGCCGCGCGGGCGCTGCGCACCCGGTCGACGGCGCGGCGGTGGGCGACGGTGAGGATCCAGGACAGGGCGCTGCCCCGGCCGGGGTCGAACTTCGCGGCGGACCGCCACAGTTCGAGCAGCACCTCCTGCGCCACCTCCTCCGACTGCGCGGGATCGCGCACCACGCGCCGCACCAGCCCGTACACCGGTCCGGAGACCAGCCCGTACAGCTCCTCGAACGCCTTCTGGTCACCGCCCGCAACGAGCACCAACAGCTCGTCCGCCTCCAACGCGTCTCCCCCTCCAGCCAGGCCGCAGCGCGGCCGTCCTGTCCCACGAGGCATTCGCAACGAACCCACCTCCGGATGGGTTTACGGATCAGCTCGTCGAAAACGCGGGTCGCCCATCGATGAAACAAGTTTTCAGTTCCGCCGTAAGAACGCTTGGGATTCGACCAATCCACCTCGGCGACGGCTCCGAATCGGGTTCGTCAGGCAAGTTGGCACGGAGGACGGACGGCATGACACCTATTTCCAGGAGCGGTGCGGGACGCAAGGGCCTCGCGACCCTCATATGTGGTGCGCTGGCCGCCGGGGGGCTCGCAGCCGCCGGCGTCGCCGCGCTGGCACCGGGGGCGGCCTTCGCCTCCAGCCACCGGGAGGCCCCGCTGATCTCGGGGACACCGCAGTACGACAACACCGACGTGTACGCGTTCGTCAGCCCGGACAAGCCGGACACGACGACGATCATCGCCAACTGGATCCCCTTCGAGGAGCCGGCCGGCGGTCCGAACTTCTTCACGTTCGCCGAGGATGCCCAGTACGACATCCACATCGACAACAACGGTGACGCGCAGGGCGAGCTGCTCTACCGCTTCACCTTCGACACGCACATCAAGAACAAGAAGACGTTCCTGTACAACACCGGTCCGGTCGAGAGCCTCGACGACCCCGACCTCAACATCACGCAGACGTACGACATCGAGCTGCTGAAGCTGAAGGACCAGCAGCTGGTGTCGAAGACGAAGGTGGCCAACGACGTACCGGTGGCACCCTCGAACGTCGGCAAGGCGTCCATGCCGGACTACGCCAAGCTGCGCGAACAGGCCGTCCACAAGCTCGCGGGCGACGCGACGTCGTTCGCCGGCCAGGCCGACGACCCGTTCTTCCTGGACCTGCGCGTCTTCGACCTCCTCTACGGCGGAAACCTCTCCGAGGTCGGCAACGACACGCTCAAGGGCTACAACGTCAACTCCATAGCCCTGCAGGTCCCGACCCACATGATCGCCGAGTCGGCGGAGCAGCCGATCGTCGGCATCTGGTCGACGACCCAGCGCAAGAACGCCAAGGGCTACTTCGAGCAGGTCTCGCGCCTGGGCAGCCCGCTGGTGAACGAGGTCGTCAACCCGCTCAAGGACAAGGACAAGTTCAACGCGTCCGCGCCCTGGGACGACGCCCAGTTCCTGAAGAACGTCACCAACCCCGAGCTGCCGAAGCTCATCGAGGCGATCTACAAGATCCCGGCGCCCGACGAGCCGCGCAACGACCTCGTCGACGTCTTCCTCAAGGGCGTGAAGGACCTCAACCAGCCGCCGCACGTCCGCCCCGCGGAGATGCTGCGCCTGAACACCTCGATCGAGCCGGCCGCCGAACCCAAGCGGCTCGGTGTCCTCGACGGCGACAATGCGGGCTTCCCGAACGGCCGTCGCCTCACCGACGACGTGATCGACGCCTCGCTCCAGGTCGTCGAGGGTGAACTGCTGGGCGCCAAGAACGACTTGGGCGACGCGGTCGACAAGAACGACAAGGACTTCGAGAAGGCCTTCCCGTACGTCGCCCTGCCGACCGAAGGTTCGCGCGGCCCGCTCGCCAAGGGCACGGACGGCGAGACCGACGTCCGCAGCCAGCTCGGCGACGCGCTCCAGCCTGCCGGCGCCTCCGGCGGCACCGACGACAAGACCCTGATCGCCGCGTCGGCGGGCGCCGGCGCGATCGGAGTCCTGCTGATCGGCGCGGGCCTGGCCTGGTGGCGCCGTATGCGGGAGCGGGCGTACTAAGCCCCTCCCCACCGACTGGCGCGGCCCGCGAAGTACTCATCCCCCACGGCGCGGGCCGCGCCGCCGCACGCGACAACGACCGTTCCTGGAAAGCCGAGGAGAGGGCATGGCCCCGCGTACGAACGACAGCGCACCGGAGAACGAAGAGCCCGAGGAGGCCGCCGGTGTGGAAGGGGCCGATGAGCGCGTCGCCGCGGTGCGACGGGTGACTGCCGCGAAGCGCAGGGCATTTCAGCCCGTCTGGGGGTCCCCCCTCTGGGGGAGTTTGAGGACGAGGCCCCTTCAGGGCCGAAGCGGGGGTCTGGGGGCGGCAGCCCCCAGGACCGGGGTCGAAGGGGCGGAGCCCCTGGAGGATGGGACGGGTAGGGGCGGCGGGGGCGAGGAACACGCGGAACAGCGCGTCGCCGCCCTACGCCGCACCGCCGCAGCCGCCCGCCGCAGCCGCGCCCTGCACCTCGCCGGCTGCGCCGCCCTGCTGGCCATAGGCCTCACGGCCGGCTCCCTCGCCCTCGGCGCCGTACACGACAACACGTCCACCGGCGTAGCCCCCGCATCCGCCGCCGTCTCACCCGGCCTCCTCGCCACCGGTGACCTCGACGCAGGCATCGCCTCCCTGCAGGCCCACCTCCGCGACCAGCCGAGGGACGTCAGCGGCTGGGCCACCCTCGGCCTCGCCTACGTCGAGCAGGCCCGCACCAAGGGCGACCCCTCCCGCTACCCCCAGGCCGACCGGGCCTTCAAGCGCTCCCTCGCGCTGAACAGCGACAACGACCAGGCCCTGGCCGGCCGCGCCGCCCTCGCCGCCGCCCGCCACGACTTCGAGGACGCCCTGAAGTACGCCGACCAGGCCCTGAAGGTGAACCCGTACAGCGAACGCGCCCTGTGCACCCGCGTCGACGCCCTCGTCGAACTCGGCCGCTACGCCGACGCATCCAAGGCCGCCGACACCGCCGACGACCGCCGCCCGGGCATCCCGGTCTTCACGCGCTACGCGTACGTCCACGAGCTGCGCGGCGACGTCCGCACGGCCCAACGGGTACTCGACCAGGCGCTCTCGTCCGCGGTCACTCCCGGCGACATCGCGTACGTCGCCACCCAGCTCGGCCAACTCGCCTGGAACCAGGGCGACTACGAGAGCGCCCTCACCCACTACGCCCGCGCCCTCGCCGCGGACGAGAACTACGTCCCCGCCCTCGAAGGCCGCGCCCGCGCGCAGGCGGCGAGCGGCGACCGGGACGCGGCGACGAAGGGCCTGGCGGACGTGGTCTCCCGGTACCCGCTCCCCGGCCCGCTCGTCGAGCTCGGCGAGCTGTACGAGGCGGCCGGCGACCAGGTGAAGGCCGACGACCAGTACGCCCTCGTCGACGCCTGGACGGCCCTCGCCCGCGCCAACGGCGTCAACGCCGACCTCGACACGGCCCTCGCGGCCGCCGACCACGGCGACAAGGCGTCCGCCCTGCGCGCCGCCCGTGCCGAGTGGGACCGCCGGCAGACCGTGCACACCGCGGACGCCCTCGCCTGGGCGCTGCACGTCAACGGCAAGGACGACGAAGCCCTGCCCTACGCCCGCAAGGCCACAGCCACCGGCTACCGCAACGCCGCGTTCCGCTACCACCGCGGCATCATCGAGCGCGCCACGGGCAACGCCGAGAACGCCCGCGAGCATCTGCAGGCCGCGCTGAAGCTGAACCCCGGCTTCTCGCCGTTGGGCGCCCGGGAAGCCCGTACGGCACTCAAGGACCTGGAGGCGGGCAAGTGACCCCTCGTCGACTGTTCGCCTCCGGCGCCGCCGTCCTCACGGCGGCCTGCGCGCTCGCGTTGCTTTCCTCCCCTCCCGCGAGCGCGCACCCCCTCGGCAACTTCACCGTCAACCGCTACGACGGCCTCGTGGCCGCCCCCGGCGAACTGCGCGTCCACCATGTCGAGGACCTCGCCGAGATCCCGGCCACGCAGGCCGGGCCGGACATCGAGAAGGCGGGCATGACGGCGTGGGCCCGGCAGCGCTGCGAGAAGGCGGCGCAGGGCAGCGAGGTCACCGTGGACGGCCGTACCGTCGCGCTGACGCTGAACAGCAGTCACGCGCGCGTGCGGCCCGGTCAGGCGGGGCTCGACACGCTCCGGGTGGAGTGCCGGCTGACGGCGCCGCTCCCCGAGGGCGCCACGGTCGACCTCGGCTTCCGTGGCGCGGGCGCGGAAGCCGGCCCCGGCTGGCGGGAGATCACGGCACGCGGCGACCGTATGACGCTGACCGCCTCGGACGTGCCCAAGGAGTCGGTCTCCCGTGAACTGGCCGAGTATCCCGAGGAGTTGCTCTCCTCCCCCGCCGACACCAAGGCCGCGTCCCTGCGTGTGCGCCCCGGCGGCCAGGCCCTCGCCGAGGCGGACCAGGACGCCCCCGCCTCGTCCGTCCTGCCGCGTGGCGCCGACCGCTGGACGCGGGCCCTGGACGGCCTGGTCTCCCGCCAGGACCTCACCATCGGTTTCGCCGCCCTCGCCCTGGTGATCGCGATCTTCCTCGGCGCGATGCACGCGCTCGCCCCGGGGCACGGCAAGACCATCATGGCCGCGGTCGCGACGGCACGCGGCGGCCAGGCCCGCCTCAAGGACGTCATGCCCCTGGCCGCGTCGGTGACGGTCACCCACACCCTGGGCGTGGTGGCCCTGGGCCTCCTGGTCACGGCCGGCTCGGCGGCGGCACCGTCGGTGATCACCTGGCTGGGCGTCGCGAGCGGCGTCCTGGTGACGCTGGCCGGAGCGACGCTGGTACGCCGGGCCTGGCACATCCGCAACCACACACACCCGCACCCCCACAGTCACGACCACGATCACGACCACTCGCATGAGCACCCTCACGATCACCACGACGAGCACGAGCACTCACACGAACGCCAACCGGTCCTGGTCGCCGCACACACGCACTCCGCGACGGAGACCCACACTCCCGCACCAGGCCACGACCACAGCCATGCGCACGACCACAGCCATGCGCACGACCACAGCCACCCCCACCCCCACCCCCAAACGCACACCCACCCCTCCCCCCACACCACTCGCACTCGCGGCCTCCTCACCCACACCCACGGCGGCTTCACCCACTCCCACCCCACCGCCCCCACCCTCCGCGGCACGATCCTCCTCGGCTTCGCCGGCGGGCTCGTGCCCAGTCCCTCCGCGGTCGTCGTGCTCGTCGGCGCGGCGGCGCTCGGGAAGGCGTGGTTCGGGCTGCTGCTCGTCGTCGCGTACGGCGTCGGGCTCGCGCTCACCCTCGCCGCGGCCGGGTTCGCCGTCGTGAGGCTAGGTACCGGAGTGACGCGGCTGCTGGACAAGCAGCCCCGCTGGATGGCCCACCCCCTGACGGTCTTCGTCCGCCGGACCGCACCACTGGGATCCGCGGTGCTCGTCGTACTGATCGGGGCCGGATTGGTGTTCCAGGGGGCGGCATCCGCACTCGGCTGAGCTACTTTTGGGGAGAAATCACTCGGCGTGGAGATTTCGCACGGATGCGAATGGGGGACGCCCGTGTCCGAAGAACCGGGCAGTGAACGTCTGATCGCGGGCCGCTACCGCCTCCTGTCCCCGCTCGGCGAGGGCGGCATGGGAACCGTGTGGCGGGCCCGCGACGAGCTGCTGCACCGCGAGGTCGCCGTCAAGGAGGTGCGCGCGCCGCACGGGCTGCCGGCCGCGGAGGTCGAGCGGATGTACGCCCGGCTGGAGCGCGAGGCGTGGGCGGCGGCGCGGGTCGCCAACCGCAATGTCGTCACGGTGTACGACGTGGCCACACAGGACGGCCGGCCCTGGATCGTGATGGAGCTGGTGCGCGGCATCTCGCTGGCCGAGCTGCTGGACGCCGAGGGCCCGCTGAGCCCGCAGCGCGCCGCGCACATCGGTGCCGAGGTGCTGTCCGCGCTGCGCGCCGCGCACGCTGCCGGGGTGCTGCACCGGGACGTGAAACCGGCCAACGTGCTGCTGTCGAACGACGGCCG
Organism: Streptomyces sp. cf386; assembly: GCF_900103585.1. Classification (GTDB taxonomy): domain Bacteria; phylum Actinomycetota; class Actinomycetes; order Streptomycetales; family Streptomycetaceae; genus Streptomyces. The sequence goes on along the minus strand of NZ_FNHV01000024.1, from coordinate 20,275 downwards.
GGTCGTCCTCACCGACTTCGGTATCGCCATGGTCGAGGGCAGCTCCGCGCTGACGATGACCGGCGAGGTCATCGGCTCTCCCGAGTTCCTGGCCCCGGAGCGGGCGCTGGGCCGCACACCCGGCCCGGAGTCGGACCTGTGGTCGCTCGGCGTGCTCCTGTACGCGGCCGTGGAGGGCAACTCCCCCTTCCGCCAGGACACCCCGCTCAGCACTCTGCGCGCGATCGTCGACGAAGAACTGCCCCCGCCGCACCGGGCCGGTCCGCTCGCCCCGGTCATCGAGGGGCTGCTGCGCAAGGACCCGGCCGAGCGGCTGCCGGCCGACCGGGCCGAGCAGGACCTGCGGATCATCGGTGCGGGAGGCACCCTGCGCGCGGACGCCGTGCAGGCGACCCCGTACACCCCGACCGTCGCTGCGTTCCCGGCACCACCGCAGAGCGCCCCGACGGCCCCGACAGCCCCCGTTCCACCGCCCGCTTCGACCCGGCCCGTCACCGGCGCCCCCGCCTCCACCACGGCCCCCGTCCGCCCCGACCGCAACCGCCGCGCCGCGACCGTCCTGATCGCCGGGGTCGCCGCCCTCGCACTGGCCGTGGCAGGGCTGACGTATGCCCTGCTCAACCGTGAGGACAACGGGGGCAAGGCGGGCGGTGACGAGACCACCAGCCAGACCGGCGGCGGGACTTCACCGACGGAGACCGAGGACGAGAACGCCTCCGGCGGGGGCCAGAGCCCGACGCCGAGCCCGAGCAGCAGTGACACGCCCTCCGCGGCCCCGCAGTCCGTGAAGGTGACATTGACGGGCTCGAACCTGGAGTACTCCGGCTCCTGTCCACCGCCGAACGGCGAGGCGCCCGCCTTCACGGCGACGTTCACGGTGGGGCGGCTGCCGGCGGAGGTCACCTATCGCTGGGTGTCGCAGGACGGCGATGTGATGGACCAGGGCTGGAAGACCCTGTCGTTCCCGGAGGGCGGGGGGCGGAGCAAACAGGACCGGGCGTTCGTGACCACGTACGACGACAGCGGGACCTTCGAGAACGAGATCAGCGTCGAGGTCCGCGACCCGGTGGAGACTAAGTCCAACTCGGTGCCGTTCTCGGTGACCTGTGTGACGGAGACCCCGACGGGCGGGGTCTCGCCAACGCCTACCGGGTCGCCGAGCCCTTAGGTGTTTCAGGCCGCGGCATCCAGTACCGGCAGATAACCACCCGACTGGCCCGCGGCCGTCGGGTGGTACGACTCCGAGATGTTGAGCCAGTTCACGGCGTGCATCCACGAGCTGCCGGAGCAGATCTCGTGCCCGGTGAAGGCGGGTCGCACGTCGGCGAAGGTGAAGCCGTGGTCCAGGGCGCGCTTCTCGGTCGCGGCGTCGATGTAGTCGGCCGCGTCGTTGAGCGCCCTTCGCTTGGTCTCGGACAGGCCGACGCACCCGGACGCGCCCAGCTTGTAGAAGCGGGGGTAGCCGAGTACGACCACATGGGCGGACGGTGCCTTGGCGCGGATGGCCGAGTAGACGGTGTCGAGCCGGCCGGGCAGCGTCGAGTCGACGAACGCCTTGGCGGTGTTGATGCGTGAGACGCAGGCGCTGTCGCCCTGCAGCACACACGTCGTCATGATGTCGGCGAAGCCCGCGTCGTTGCCGCCGATCGAGATGGACACCAGTGCGGTGGTGGAGCTGAGCGGGCCGAGCTGACCGGCGGTCACATCACCCGTTCGAGCGCCCGAGCAGGCCGTGAAGTCGAACGACGAGGGTGAGTTCGCGGCGGCCCACAGGTACGGGTACGCCCTGGTGCTGCGTGCGCAGTCGCCGCTGGAGGCGATGTAGCTGCCCGCGCCGAGGCCGGAGGAGTAGGAGTCGCCGAGGGCCACATAGCCGCCGGTGGCGGCGGTTTCGGCGGCCTGCGCGGCACCGGCCCCGGTGAGGGCGGTGCCGACGGCGAGGAGGAGTGAGGCGACGTATGCGGAAAGTCGGGAACGTCTCATGGAACCTCCCTATAGCAGGATCTCTGCCATAACCGTCGTACCAACTACGCGTGTTGACAGGAAGTGTCCATGCCAAGAATTTTCAGGGCATCGCGTCGCTCACCCTGTGGGTTCACTGTGGGTTTTGTTGCGTGTTCATGACATGGTCGTTGACAGATCGTCAACTCCCTTGTCGGTCACGCCAGGACCACAGATCCTTTACCTCGGCTTTGGAAACGGGAACGCGACGTTCCGAGGTCGTGCCCGCGATCACGCGCGCACCCCCCACAGACGCGCACCCCACCAGGGCGCGCGCCGCCTAGAGGAGGACTCCCTCGTAATGGCACAACTGCGTAGCAAGAAGGTCCGGTTCGCCGCGATAACCAGCCTGGCGACCGCCGCCCTCGTCGGCGGACTCACCGCACTCCCCGCCCAGGCCGCCCCGGCCGAGGGCAAGGTCCTGGCCGCCGGCTCCGCCACGGCGATCAAGGACAGCTACATCGTCACGCTCAAGAAGAGCGCGGGCCTCAAGGCGTCCTCGGCCGCGGGCAAGGACGTCGTCGAGGAGTACGGCGGCACGGTGAAGAAGACCTTCACCAAGGCGCTGAACGGCTACTCCGCCACCCTCTCCGCGGCCGAGGCCAGGAGACTCGCGGCCGACCCGGCCGTGGCGTCCGTCGAGCAGAACCAGCGCGTCCAGCTGGCCGACACCACGCAGACCAGCGCCCCCTGGGGCCTGGACCGCATCGACCAGGCCGCGCTTCCGCTGTCCGGCACCTACACCTACCCGGACAGCGCGGGCACCGGCGTGACGGCGTACGTCATCGACACCGGCGTGCGCATCACGCACCAGCAGATCAGCGGTCGGGCCACCTACGGCTACGACGCCGTCGACGGCGACACCACCGCCTCCGACGGCAACGGCCACGGCACCCACGTGGCCACCACCATCGCGGGCTCGACCTACGGCGTCGCCAAGAAGGCGAAGATCGTGGCGGTGCGCGTGCTCGACAACTCGGGCTCCGGCACCACCGCGGGCGTGATCGCGGGCATCGACTGGGTGACCAACAACCACTCCGGTCCCTCGGTCGCCAACATGTCGCTCGGCGGCGGCGCCTCCACCTCGCTGGACACGGCGGTCGCCAACTCGATCGCCAGCGGTGTGACCTACGCGGTCGCGGCCGGCAACAGCAGCGCCAACGCCTCCTCGTACTCCCCCGCCCGCGTCTCGACGGCGATCACGGTCGGCGCCACCACCAGCTCGGACGCCCGCGCCAGCTACTCCAACTACGGCTCGGTCCTGGACATCTTCGCGCCGGGCTCCTCGATCACGGCCGGCTGGTACACCAGCGACACCGCGACGAACACCATCTCCGGTACGTCGATGGCGACCCCGCACGTCGCGGGCGCGGCCGCGGTCTACCTGGCGAGCCACACCTCGGCCACCCCGGCCGCGGTCGCCTCGGCGCTGACCTCCGGTGCCACCACCAGCGTGGTCACCAGCCCGGGCAGCGGTTCCCCCAACAGGCTCCTGAAGCTCGTCCCGTAACACCGCACCGCACGAAGTGATCCACCGTTCCCCCGGAGACGCCCGCCGTCTCCGGGGGAACGTCTTGACGGCCCCCGGAGAGCTGAGTCACATTGAAGCCCGGCATCCGGCGCTTCGGGGGGCAAAGTCGCCAATGCAGACCTTACGTATCAAGACAGCTTCATCCAGAGCCGAGGCTCAGGACACCGAGCGGGCGCGACCAGGGCCGGGGAGGGACCTGACGCCGCTGCTCGCGGGTGCCGCGACGGCTGTGGGGGGAATCGGCGCGGTCCTCGCGCTCGTCGACTCGGGCTCGCCGCTGCGCGGCCCCTTCACGCTGTTCTTCCTGCTCGCGGCACCGGCCGGGGCGATCGCCGCCGCGCTGCGCGGGCTGGAACCCTTCGGCCGTGTCATCGCCTCGGTTGCGGGCGCGGTCGTCGTCAACATGCTGGTGACCCAGGGCATGCTGGCCGTGCACCGGTGGTCGATACCTGGCGGGATCGTGGCCGTGACCGCGATCAGCGCCCTCATGCTCCTGCTGGTTCTGGTGCGGCGGCTGCACGGCCGTACGACGCGAAGGCGGACTGACTGACGTGGACATCAGCGTGTACCGCCCCGGCGAGCTCGGCTCCGCCGACCGGGCGGCGTGGACATCGATGCAGTCCAAGGCCCATCTCCAGGGTTCGCCCGAGCTGGGCAACCCGTTCCTCTCCCCCGAGTTCGCCCTCGCGATCGGCCGCTGCCGGCGCGGGGTGCGGATCGCGGTCGTGCGGGAGCGCGGCGAGCCGGCCGCGTTCTTCCCGTTCCAGCGGACGGCGTCCGGTGTCGGCCGGGCCATCGGCCTCGGCGTCTCGGACGCCCAGGGGGTGGTGCACCGGCCCGGGTTCACCTGGGACGCCCGGGAGTTGCTGAAGGCGTGCGGGCTCGCCGTCTGGGAGTTCGACCACCTGGTGGAGGGCCAGGCGGCGTTCGCGGCGGAGGCGTCCGGCAGCTACCCGTCCCCGGTCATGGACGTCGACCAGGGGTACGACGCGTATCTGGCCCAACTCCGCGCGCAGGCACCGAAGTTCACCAAGTCCACGCTCGCCAAGGAGCGCAAGCTGGGCCGGGACCACGACGGCGTGCGGTATGTGCACGACGAGCGCGATCCGGCCGCCCTGCGCACGCTGATGGCCTGGAAGTCCGCGCAGTACCGCAGGACCGGACGCAGCGACCGGTTCGCCCACGAGTGGATCACCCGGCTGGTGGACCGGCTGTTCCACACCCGCTTCGAGCCGTTCGCGGGGATCCTGTCGGTGCTGTACACGAACGACAAGCCGATCGCCGCGCACTTCGGGCTGCGCTCGGAGCGCGTGCTGGCCTGCTGGTTCCCGGCCTACGACCCGGCCTTCTCGAAGTACTCGCCGGGACTGGTCCTGCATCTGCGCATGGCCGAGGCGGCAGCCGCCGACGGCATCGCCTATCTCGATCTCGGCCGGGGCCAGAAGGAGTACAAGGACTCCCTGAAGACACGTGAGCTGACGGTGTCCGAGGGATGGGTGACCCGACGTCACCCGGTCGCGTTCGGACACCGGGCACGCCGTGCCCCGGTCCGGGCGCTGCGCAACACCGTGCAGGCACGGCCGGAGCTGTTCGAACCGGCTGACCGGCTCCTGAAACGTATGGGGAAGATCCGTTCGGGACGTACGTAAGTACGGTCAAAACCAACAAAAACGTGAGGGCTCGTTCCAGCTCTTGCCATACAGGCTCATTCATCAATACCGTCGTACATCTCACTCGCATCGGACTGTCGGCTAGCGGCTCTAGGGGAGGGCTCAAGTGCCGCGACGGTTCGGGCGCGGGGCGCGGTAGGGGGGTGCTCGGTGAAGGTGTCCGCACTTTTGACCGAGTCGTGCCGCGCGACCGGCTGCCGCTTCTTCGATGGCCGGCCCGATATGCCAGCTCACCACACGTGCACGGAGAGTCGGTCGTCCGTGCCGTGAGTGAGAAGAACCCCCCTTTCGAACCGGACACAATGCCGGGCCGCCCAGGGGCGGGCGGTCCACCGGACGAGAGGGACCTGACTCATGAGTTCTGTTCTGCGCCCTGCGGTCGCGGACCAAGATCCGTCACCGGTCGGCAAGTACCGGCCCGTCTCCACTCACCTGGCCATCGCGCCGCCGGTGAGCGTGGTGATCCCGGCCATGAACGAGGCCGAGAACCTTCCGTACGTCTTCAAGACACTGCCGGACTGGATACACGAAGTGGTCCTGGTGGACGGCAACTCCACGGACGACACCGTCGAAGTGGCCCGTGAGCTGTGGCCCGATGTGAAGGTCGTGCGGCAGCGCGGCAAGGGCAAGGGGGATGCCCTGATCACCGGGTTCGAAGCGGCCACCGGCGACATCATCGTGATGGTCGACGCGGACGGCTCGGCCGACGGCAACGAGATCCTGTCGTATGTCTCCGCCCTGGTCTCGGGCGCGGACTTCGCCAAGGGGTCCCGCTTCGCCAACGGCGGCGGCACCGACGACATGACGCCGATCCGCAAGCTCGGCAACTGGGCGCTGTGCACGGCCGTCAACCGCAAGTTCGGCGCCCGCTACACCGATCTCTGCTACGGATACAACGCGTTCTGGCGGCACTGCCTGGACAAGATCGACCTCGACTGCACCGGCTTCGAGGTGGAGACCCTGATGAACATCCGGGTCGTCAAGGCGGGGCTGAAGGTGCAGGAGATACCCAGCCACGAGTACCTCCGCATCCACGGCACCAGCAATCTGCGGGCCGTGCGGGACGGGCTGAGGGTGCTCAAGGTGATCCTCCGGGAGCGCTCCAACCGGCGTGCCCTGCGCCGCCGCAGTGCCGCGGCGCACTCTCCGATGCTCGACTCGGTGCCGTCGGTCCGTTCGGTTCCCTCGGTTCCCTCGGTCCGGGGAGAGGCGTCTTGAGCGGTCCCGACATCTCCGTCGTGATCTGCGTGTACACCGAGGACCGCTGGGAGGACATCCTCGCGGCGGTCTCCTCGGTGCGGGCGCAGGCGTATCCGGCCCTGGAGACGCTGCTGGTCGTCGACCACAACGAGGCGCTCCTGGACCGGCTGACCAAGGAGTACAAGGAAGCGACCGATGTACGGGTGCTCGCGAACGCGGGCCCTCGCGGCCTGTCCGCCGGCCGCAACACCGGTATCGCCGCCTCGTACGGCGAGGTGATCGCGTTCCTCGACGACGACGCCGTGGCCGAGCGCGACTGGCTGAAGCACTTCGCGGCGGGGTACGCCGACCCGCGCGTCATGGCCGTCGGCGGGCGCACCGAGCCGATCTGGGCGTCGGGGAGGCGCCCGGACTGGTTCCCGGAGGAGTTCGACTGGGTCGTGGGCTGCACCTACCGGGGCCTGCCGCGCGGCCGGGTCCGGGTGCGCAACGTCCTTGGCGGCAACGCGTCCTTCCGGCGTACGGCGTTCGACTTCGCGGGCGGCTTCGCCAGCGGCATCGGGCGCGACGGCGACCGGCTGCCGCTGGGCTGCGAGGAGACGGAGCTGTGCATCCGGCTCACCCGGGCCAGGCCCGACGCGGTCCTGCTGATCGACGACCGGGCGGTGATCCATCACCGGGTCCCCGGACCGCGCGAGCACTTCCGGTACTTCCGCACGCGCACCTACGCCGAGGGCCTGTCGAAGGCCCTGGTGGCCCGAAGTGTCGGCGCCGACAAGGGACTTGAGTCGGAGCGCCGGTACACCACCCGGGTGCTCCCGGCCGGCGTGGCACGCGGGCTGCGGGACGCGCTGCTGGCCCGGCCGGGCGGTGCGGGGCGGGCGGGCGCGATCGTCGCCGGGGTGTTCACCGCGGCCGGTGGCTACGTGGTCGGGAGTGTCCGGGCACGCCGGGGCGGCGCCACGTACTCGGTGGCGGGGATCGACAGCGAACCGGGCAGCAAGGGGGCACCGGGCGGCGAAGGGGGTCGCAGATGACCGGCGCGCGCGTGCCAATTCTCATGTACCACGCCGTCTCCACCTCGCCGAGCGACGCCACCCGCGACCTGTCGGTGGCGCCGGAGGCGTTCACGGAGCAGATGGCGCTGATCGGGGACCTGGGCCTGACTCCGGTCCGGACGGCGGACCTCGCGGCCCGGTGGCGCTCCGGCAAGCCGCTGCCGGAGCGGCCCGTGCTGATCACCTTCGACGACGGCTACGAGGGCGTGCACCGGCACGCCCTGCCCGTGCTCGCCAAGCACGGCTTCGCGGCCACCGTGTTCGTCTCCACGGGCTGGCTGAAGGGCCCGCACGACATGGGCGGCGGCCTGGACACCATGCTCGACTGGGACCAGGTCCGCGAACTGGCCGAGGCGGACGTCGAGATCGGCGGCCACAGCCACACGCATCCGCAGCTGGACCAGCTCACGGACGACAGGCTGCGCTCCGAGCTGATCCTCTGCAAGGAGATCGTCTCGGACCAGCTCGGCACCGTCCCGGCCTCGTTCGCCTATCCGTACGGCTACTCCAGCCGCCGGGTGCGCGAGGCGGTGCGGGAGACCGGGTACGCCCAGGCGCTCGCCGTCAACAACGGCCTCGCGCGACGCCGGCAGGGGCCGTACGCCCTCACCCGGCTGACCGTGCGCCGCACCACCGGCATCGAGGAGTTCGGGCGGATGGTCGAGGGCCGTGCCGTCGCCCGCGCCTTCGCCCGGGACCGCGCCCTCACCAAGGGGTACGCCGTGGTCCGCAGAGCCCGACAGGTCCGCCGGAAGGCCATCCGTTCCCGTGTCTGACACGACGACCACGACCGAGCCCGCATCGACCGACGCGACGGCGCCCCAGCAGTCGGGGCGCCGGCTACGCCTGCCCGGCCTGGGCGGGCCCTCCGGGGGCAGTCAGCTGTTCCGCAACGCCTACGCCCTGATGATCAACACGGGCATCTCCGCCGTGCTGGGGCTCGGGTTCTGGCTGGCCGCGGCCCGCTACTACTCCGAGGCCGCGGTCGGCCAGGGCTCCGCCGCGATCGCCGCGATGAAGTTCCTCGCCGGTCTGACCGCGGTGACGCTGACGGGCGCGCTGGCCCGCTTCATACCGGTGGCGGGGCGCAACAGCGGCCGGCTGATCTTCCGGACGTACGCGGGCAGTTGTGTGGTGGTGGCGCTGGCCGCCGGCGCCTTCCTGCTGACGCTGGATCTGTGGGGGCCGTCGTACCGGTTCCTCAACGGGGCGGCGGGCGGGCTCTTCTTCATCGTGGCCGTCATCGCCTGGAACCTGCTCACGCTCCAGGACGGCGTGCTGACCGGGCTGCGCAGCGCGGTGTGGGTGCCGGTCGGCAACACCGTGTTCTCCGCGGTGAAGCTGGGTCTGCTGGTGGCGTTCGCGGTGGCGATCCCCACCGCCGGTGTGTTCGTGTCGTGGGTCGCCGCGATCGCGGTGTCGGTGCTGCCGCTGGGCTGGCTGGTGTTCCGGCGCCTGGTGCCGCGCCATGTGAAGGCGACCGAGGACAACGGCCGTCCGCCGTCCCTGAAGGAGATCGGAAGGTTCCTGGCGGGCGACTACACCGGCTCGCTGTTCTCGCTCGCCGTGGTCTATCTGATCCCGGTGATCGTGGCCGCGCAGGTCTCCGCCGAGGACAACGCGTACTTCTACATCACGGCCACGATCGGCGGCACGGTCAATCTGCTCGCCATCAACATGGGCGCCTCCCTCACGGTCGAGGGCTCGCACGACCCGGGGCGACTGGCCGCCAACACCCGGGCGGCGCTCAGGCGCATGGCGCGGATCATGGTGCCGGTCGCCGCGATCCTGTTCTTCGGGGCGCCCTGGATCCTGGGCGTCTTCGGCCAGGGTTACGCGGACGCGGCGACCCCGCTGCTGCGCTGGTTCGCCGTCGGCGCGCTGCTGCGGGTCGTCATGGAGACGTACTTCGCGGTGCTGCGCGCACAGAGCCGTACCGCCGGACTGGCCTGGCTGCAGGGCCTGTTGTGCGCCCTGGTGCTCGGTCTGACGCTGCTGCTGCTCCCCCGCATGGGCCTGACCGGCGCGGGCGTCGCCGAGATCGTCTCCCTCGCGGTGATCGTCACGATCGCCGCGCCGAAGCTGTACCGGACGGCGCGTGCGACCTCGGCCGAGGTCCCCGAGGACGCGGCCCCCGACGGTGACCTCGCCGACCTGGGGGCGCGCGAGGCACCCGAGGGGGCGCGCAAGCGCATGCCGGGCTGGGCGCTCGACACCGACACCCTCGCGCTCGGCGTCCACGTCGACTTCGACCACCTGGAACGCCGGCCGGACGTCCGCCCGGGCCCGGGCACGCCGCCCACGGGTACGCCACCGGTACGCCCGGAACACCGGCCGACCTGGGCCCGCAAGCCGGAGGTCGGGCTGCCGGTCGAGATGGGGGTCCCCCCGCTCGAGCGAATTCGAGAGTGGGGGAGTGAACCGGGCTCGGAGGCCTCGATGGGCCCCGCCGAGGTGGACGCCCCGTTCGAGGCGGACTTCGACGCGGGCCGGGACGAGGAGGCCGCACCGGAGGAGCCCGAGGAGGCCGTCGTACGGCAGGAGACAGCCGTACGGGAAGAGCCGCCCATGCCCGAAGATCCCGTACGACAGCCGCAGGCACCCGCGCCGACCTGGCGTGAGCGACTGCTGCCCACCCGGCTCGGGGTGGTCCTCGGCTGTCTGCTGATCGCCGCGCTGCTGCTGTACTGGGTGCCCGCGTTGCGGCTCGGCGAAGCCGACCTGGACGGGATGGGCGGGCTCGGGCTGGTCTCCGTGCTGCCGATGCCGACGCTGGTCGGGGCCGCGCTGCTGGCGGTGGTGTTCGCCTCGCTGCTGTGGCTGGGGCGCGAGCACAAGGCGCTGCTGCTGGTCACCCTGCTCGCGACGGTCGTGTCGCTGCACGCCCTGCCCGCGCTGATCGAGACCGAGCCGAGGTTCGCGACGGCCTGGCAGCACCTCGGCTTCCTCGACTACATCGACCGCACCGGGTCGGCCGTGCCCGACCTGGACGCGCGCTGGAGCTGGCCCGGATTCTTCGCGGCGGCCGCCTTCGTCGCGAAGGCCTGCGGGGTCGGCGACTTCACCGAGGTCATCCGCTGGTGGCCGCTGGCCATGCAACTCCTCTACCTGGTGCCGATGTTCCTGCTGGTGCGCTCGATGCGGGCGAGCTGGCGCGCCAAGTGGACCGGCATCTGGGTCTTCGTGCTCAGCGGCTGGGTGGGCCAGGACTACTTCTCGCCGCAGGGCTTCACCTATCTGCTGTACCTGGTCTTCGCGGCAATCCTGCTGGTCTGGTTCCGCGCGCCGCGCGTGATCTGGACGAAGCGGCGGCCCGGTGAGGTCGAGGTCGAACCGACGGATCGGCGGCAGCGGGCCGTACTGCTGATGGTCGTGATCGGGCTGTTCGCGGCGAGCGTCCCGGCCCACCAGCTCACGCCGTTCGTGATGCTGGGCGTGCTGACGGCGCTCGTCCTGATCGGCAGGTCAGAACTGCGGGGTCTGCCCATCCTGTTCGGCGTGATGGTCACGGTCTGGATCGGCTTCCTGGCGGAGCCGTACTGGTCAGGGCACTTCGACGAACTCTTCGGCGGTGTCGGCGGCGTCGGCAGCAATGTGTCGTCGTCCGTCTCCGGCCGGATCGAGGGCGGCAGTTCGACCCACAAGCTCGTCCTCTACGCGCGCGTGCTGCTGGCCGGCGGTGTGATGGCCTTCGCCTGCTGGGGCTGGTGGCGCCGACGCTTCCACCACTACCGGGAGCGCTCGCTGCTCGTCCTCACCTTCGTGCCGTTCCTGGGCTTCGGCATGCAGTCGTACGGCGGTGAGATGGCGCTGCGCGTCTTCATGTTCGCCCTGCCCGGCGCGGCCCTGCTCACCGGACTCGCCTTCTTCCCGCGCACCGGCGTCACCGCCAAGGAGCGCGACAAGGACCGGGTGAGCCTCGCCCCGCTGGCCGCGCTCATGGCGGGCCTGGTGCTCATGGGCGGCTTCCTGGTGGCCCGTTGGGGCAACGAGCCGTTCGAGCGGGTGCGGCCCGGCGAGGTCGCCGCCATGGACTACGTGTACGCCCATGACGATCCGAGCCTCAGGCTGCTGTGGCTGAGCGACGACCCCGTCAATGTCGTGACGCCGTCGATGCCGTGGGGCGCGAAGGACATGGAGAAGGTGGCGTACGTGCCCACGCTGGCGCCGCCCGACCCGGTGCTGGTGTCGGGGCTGGTGAAGGCGCTCAAGGACGCCGGCCCGAACTCGTATCTGATGATCAACCGCAGCCAGGTGACCTATCTCCGGCTGGACGTCGGCTACTCGGCGACCTGGGAGTCGCGGCTGATCCAGAACCTGGACAAGCGGCAGGAGCTGAAGAAGGTCTTCGTCAACGCCGACGTGACGATGTACGCGCTGCGCAAGCAGCCGACGGGCGAGATCCCGAAGGCCGACCCCGGTCCCATCGGGCCGCAGGTGACCTGGACGCCGTGGTCGGTGGTCGGCGGGCTCGCGGCGTTGGCGCTGATCGTGCTGCTGATGGCGCGCGAGATCGTGCGGGTGGCGATGGCACCGAGCGTGCGGCAACTGCGCTGGTTGCAGAGCAGCTTCTGGTTCTCGCTGCCGCTGCTGGCGGTGTTGCTGGCCTCGCTGGTGCAGCGGTTCCTGACGATCAAGTAGGGGTCTGGGGAGGTGAGGTGGCTCAGCGCTTGAGCCACCTCACCTCGTACGCCTGCAGCTCGACCTCCTTGCCGTCGATCTTCGCGCTGGTCTGCCGGTCGAGGGTGTTCACGGCCAGGACCACCTTGTCCGTGGCCAGGACCCGGACGTCGGCCTTGTCCACGGACACCTTCGTGTACTCGGTCCCCGGCCGGAACTCCTTGCCGAACCGGGCGAGCAGGTCGTACATCGGCAGCTTCTCCCCGCCGCCCGCGCCGTCGGTCGGCGTCCACAGACAGCCGGCGCATTCGGTGCCCTCCTCCTCCTCCGGGTTCCAGTAGAAGGCGGAGGAGGCGCCGCCCTTGGCCAGCGCGATCATTCCGGCGGCCTGGACGGCTACCCGGCGGGCCTCGGACCAGCCCTTGCGGTCGTCGTTGCCGTCGGCGGGCTCGACGTAGTACTCGGCCCACCACAGCGGCAGGTCTCCGGTCTGCTCGCGCACCCACCGGCTCACCGCCGTGAACTTGTCGGTGGCCGTGAACTCGTCGGGCAGCAGCTCGTCGTCCCGGGTGTAGCTGGAGCCGTCCACGACGACGAAGTCGGCGCCGGTCCGGTGCTCGTTCCAGTACGCGAAGGCGTCGATCGTGCGCTGATCCATGGCGCCCCAGGAGCCCTTGAGGGCCGTCGAGGCTTCCTCCGCGCGCGGGTCGACACTGTCCATCACGAGGTAGGGCCCGCCGACCATGATCTCCGGGTTGACCTTCTTCAACGCCTTGTAGACGAGGTTGTAGAGCCGTGTGTAGCCCTCGTAGTCCCAGCGGCCCTCGGCGTCGTTCCAGAAGCCCTTGAACTCGTTCCAGACGATGAAGTGGCGTACGTCCGGGTAGCGCTTGGCGACGGTGACCGCGAGCGCGGCGAAGTCGTCGAAGTGCTCGGGCTCGGGTGCCGTCTCCAGGGCGGCCTGGCTCCAGTTGGTGTTGTCGACGCCGGCCTTCCCGCCCTTCATCCAGTCGGGGGCGCAGCACAGGGTGACGACCGGGGTGCTGCCGGAGGCGCGGACGAAGTCGATCCGGCGGTCCATCGCCTCGAAGTCGTAACGCCCCTCGACCGGCTCGGGGTTGTCGGCGCCCCAGCCCATGATGTGCTGGATCTGCGGCAGTCCCCCGGCGTCCGCGAGCCGCCCCTCGACGCGCTTCACGGCCGCCGCGGCGCCCTCGTCGGCGCTGTGCTGGGTGTGCGTGAACCCCCAGCCCACCTCCGGATTCGTCGCGTCCGGCGTGGCGGTCGGAGTGCCGTGCGCCTTGTCGCCGTCGCGTGTGGTGCCGTCGGTGTTCACGCCGTTGCCCGGAAGCGTGTTGAGGAGGGTCACCACCAGGGCCAGAGCCACCACGCCCACACCGAGCAGCGCGGTGAGCCGCCACCGCCGTGCCCCCGAATTCCACCCATGACGTCCCATCAAGGACAACGGTAACGGGGGTGCCGGTCGCTGGGGCAGCTTTCGGCGCTACACAGTCTCGTAACAGGACAGAGGGGATACGGCGGCGGGACGGCAGGGAGACGGAGGGAATACGACGGATGCCCCGGACATGCACCGTTGGCGGGACGTGCCACGGAAACCGGGTGCACGGGGGCGTCGCGTGCCGGATCATGGCCGCATGTCTGCGAACCCACACGACGCTCTGCCGATCCGGCTCAACGTCGACGACAGCGACTCGCCGTCCGACGTCGTCGACGCGCTGTTCCTCGGCCGCTTCGCGACGGGCGAGCAGCCGTACTCGCACGCGGTGAACATCGACCGGGTACGGTCCGGGGCGACCCTCCTGCCGCCGGGCGCCCGTGTGCTGCGCGCCGCCCGCGACGACGACCGCAGCGCGACGCTGGCGGAGGGCGACGGCTGGACCCTGCTGATCTCCCGCTGGAACCGGGGCGCCGACGTCACGGTGACCGCGACCAGCGAGGAACTGGCGGAGCGGGTGCTGGGCGAGGCGACGGACGGCGCTGCGGACGAGCCCGAGCCGCAGCCGGAGAACGTGACCATGGGGTTCTGGTACGTCTCCCCCAGGCGCGGCCCGCACCGCACGACCCGGCAGATCTCGGCGGGCACCTGGGACGAGGTGCGGGACAACTACACCGCGCCGGTCGCGGACGCGATGGACCGCCTGATGAAGACGACCCCGGAGGACATCGCGGGCCGCCTGCTCCTGCTGCACGGCCCACCCGGCACCGGCAAGACGTCGGCGCTGCGGACGCTGGCCCGCTCGTGGCGGGACTGGTGCCAGGTGGACTGCGTACTGGACCCGGAGAGGCTGTTCTCCGACGTCGGCTATCTGATGGACATCGCGATCGGCGAGGAGGACTCGACGGGCAAGGGCCGCTGGCGGCTGCTGCTCCTGGAGGACTGCGACGAGCTGATCCGCGGCGAGGCGAAGCACACGGCGGGCCAGGCGCTGTCGCGGTTGCTGAACCTGACCGACGGTCTGCTGGGCCAGGGCCGCAACGTCCTGGTCGGCGTGACGACCAACGAGGACCTGGAGCGCCTGCACCCGGCCGTCGTCCGCCCCGGCCGCTGTCTGGCCCGTATCGAGGTGGGGCCGTTGACGCGCCGCGAGGCGGTGAGCTGGCTGGGGGCCGAGGAGGGCATCGGCCGGGAGGGCGCCACGCTGGCGGAGCTGTACGCGCTGAAGCGGGGCACGTCCCCGACGTCGGTGCCGGATCCGCGGGACGGGGCGGACGCGGGGCTGTATCTGTAGTGCTTTGATGGACGTATGACCCTGTTCGTGGGTACGTCGGGGTGGCAGTACAGGGACTGGCGGGATGTGCTGTACCCGGCCGACGTGCCCATGCGGCTGTGGCTGGAGGAGTACACGGCGCACTTCGCCACGGTCGAGATCAACAACGCCTTCTACCGCCTGCCGACCCGGGAGAACTTCGAGGCATGGCGCGACCGGGTGCCGGGGGACTTCGTGGTCGCGGTGAAGGCGAGCCGCTACCTGACCCACATCAAGCGGCTACGGGATCCCGAGGAGCCGGTGACCCGCCTGATGACCCACGCGGAGGGCCTGGGCGCCCGCCTGGGCCCGGTCCTCCTCCAGTTGCCGCCCACCCTGCGGGCGGACACCGAACTGCTGGACGCCTGCCTGGCGTGCTTCCCCCCGCACACGCGGATCGCCGTCGAACCCAGACACGACAGCTGGTGGACGCCGGAGGTCCGCGAGGTCCTGGAGTCCCGGGGCGCGGCCCTGTGCTGGGCCGACGTCGAGTCCCGCCCCGTGACCCCGCTGTGGCGCACCACCGGCTGGGGCTACGTGCGCTTCCACGAGGGCCGCGCGCAACGCTGGCCGCACTACGGCCGACGGTCGCTGGACACCTGGGCCCACCGCATCGCGGACGGCTTCTCCGACGACGAGGACGTCTACGCGTACTTCAACAACGATCCGACGGGGGCGGCGGTGGAGGACGCGATGACCTTCGCGCGGGCGGCGGAGACGGCGGGGCTCGGGCCGACCCGAACCCCGGAGCACCTGGTGCGTTCCTGACCCCGGTCCCGCGCTCGGAGCCTGTGAACAGACCCCCGTCAGGCCCTTACAACGCCCTACTCCCCGTAAGCCGCCCGCAGGGCATCCCGCACAGCGGCGAGCGCCGCCTCCTCGTCCAGCCCCAGCCGCCGGGCCCGCCCCGCGTAGTCCTGCGCGGCCGAGGCCAACTGACGCTCCGCGGCCGAGCCGGCGGCGGCCACGAACGTGCCGTTGCGCCCCCGCGTCTCGATCACCCCGTCGCTCTCCAGCGCCCGGTAGGCCTTGGCGACCGTGTTGGCCGCCAGCCCCAGCGACTCCGCGAGCCCTCGCACGGTCGGCAGCCGGTACCCGACCGGAAGCACCCCCGCCCGCGCCTGCTCGGAGATCTGCGCCCGCACCTGCTCGTACGGCGCGGCACTGTCGTCGATGTGGATCTTCAAGGTCACGCAGCGATTGTCCCGCAACCCCTCGGAAAATGAGAGGCATCCCCGCGCCCGGCCCCCGTAGCGTGCGCCGTGATGACTATGAACGTGCGCCCTCTCCGTGCCGAGGTCCGAGCCGACGTCGAGGGCTTCGCCCGCGTCCGCCACCTCGCCCTCCCTTTCTTCGTGGTGACCCCGGACTCCATCGCCTACGACGTCACCCACATCCACCCCGACGCCCACTACCGGCCGCTCGTCGCGGAGGAGAACGACGAGGTGATCGGCACGGCACAGGTCGGGCTCGTCCATGACAGCCCGGAGCCCGGCCAGGGGTACGTCAACGTGTACGTCCACCCGGAGCGCACCCGCCGCGGCGCGGGCACGCTGCTGGTCCGCACCGCCGAGGAGTACCTGGCCGAGCGGGGTGCGACCAGGCTGTTCGCCTGGATCCTCGACGCACCGGGCAACCGCGCCTTCGCCGAACGGCACGGCTACCGCGAGGGCCGCTCGGCGCACTTCCTCCGCCTGGACCTGGCGAACGGCACGCTGCCCGCGCTCCAGGCCCCGCCCCCAGGTGTCGAACTGCGCACGGCGGCCGACTTCGCGGACGATCCGCGCCCGCTGTTCGAGCTGGACGCGGAGACGGCATCGGACGAACCGAGCGACGTCGCCTACGAGTTCACGGACTACGAGGCCTGGCTTGAGGAGACCTGGAACCACCCCCTCCTCAACCACGAGCTGACCTCGGTCGCCGTCGTCGACGGCCGTCCCGCCGCCTTCAGCCTGGCCCGCACGGACGGCGGCACCCGGTACACCTCCGCCATGACCGGCACCGCCCGAGCCTTCCGCGGCCGGGGCCTGGCCAAGCTCGCCAAGAACGACTCCCTGCACCGCGCCCGTGCCGCCGGTCTCACGGAGGCGTTCACGGGCAACGACACCGGCAACGACCCGATGCTCGCGATCAACAAGTGGTTCGGGTACGAGATCTGCGCGACGGAGGTCCGCTATGTCCGCGAACTCGGCTGACCAGGCCCGCCTGCTGGACGTGGTCCTGGTCAAGTCCGGCCGTACGAAGATCCGTTACGCGGCCGAGCTGCTCACCGACGACGGCACCCGCATCGCCGTTCGCGCCCCCTGGTCCGGTGCCGGAGTCCGCGACTTCGGCTTCGTGCGCTTCGAGCCGGGCGACGTCTTCACCGAGTACTACTGGCGCGACCGCTGGTACGCCGTGAAGGAGGTCCGCGACGCAGCGGGCGCCCTCAAGGGCTGGTACTGCGACATCACCCGCCCGGCCACGCTGTCCGGCACCGAGCTGGTCGTCGAGGACCTCGACCTGGACCTGTGGCGCTCCGCCGACGGCACGGACATACGCCGACTGGACGAGGACGAGTTCGCCGAGAGCGGCCTGACGCAGACGGACCCCGAGGCGGCCACGGCGGCGGTGGCGGCCCTTGACGAACTGCAGGCGTACGCGACCGTCGAGGGCGGCCTGGAGTCACTGCTGGCCTAGACCCTCGCCACCAGGGCATACCGCTCGTCGTGCACGGCCTTCCCCCACAGCCGGTCGTCGTCCGACAGCTGCTCCACGCGCACGTGCCCGACGAGCGGGGCGAGAAGGCCGGTGAGCCGGTCCGCCGGAATGCCGACGGGGCTGATCGTCCCCCACACGCCCTCGACCAGCACCAGCCTTCCGCCGGGTCGCAGCAGCCCCGCCCAGTGCCGCAGCACGCGCGCGGGGTCGGGCAGCGTCCACAGCACATGCCGTACGAGCACGACGTCGAACCGCTCCTCCCCCACCGGCGGCACCGCCGCGTCACCGACGAGGAACGCCGCGTCACGCCCGGCGAGCTTGGCGCGGGCGAGGTCCACCATCGCCGGGGACCGATCCACCCCCGTGACCCGGTGTCCCTGCTCGGCCGCGAGGAGCGACAGGCTGCCGGTGCCGCAGCCGAGGTCGAGGAGGTCGGACGCACGCTCGGGCAGCCAGGACCGCAGCCGGGAGGCCCAGGCCTGGCTTACCTCGGGGTCGCGCAGGCCGTGGTCCGGCTCGTCGTCGAAGGAGGCGGCCGCCGCGTCCCAGTCCGTGCCCGTGTCCGTGTTCGCCCCGGTGACGGGGCCTTCACCGTTCGTCATGTTCGTCATGGGGCCAAGAGTGACACCCGCCACTGACAGTCGAATCGTGACTGCCGCCACTGACAGGACCTGCGGCGATGAGCAACTCTCCCCGAAAGGGTCTACCTCCACATGAACGAGGAATTCGGTGGACCCCGAAGGAGGCAGCCATGCGCCGTGTGACCGTGCAGAAGCCCCTGAAGCGGAAGTCGGATGCCCGTCGGGTCCGGGAGGAGGCCGACGAGCGCCCCTCGGGACGACCCGAGGTCCGCAAGGACATCGCACGAACCTGGTGGCCGGACGGCTGAGACGCCCTTCCGGTCATAAAAAACGGAGACGCGTCAGGTGAGCCGCTTGCGGTAGTGGATGCGGTCGTACGGCCCGTCCACGCGACGCTCGACGACCTCGTACCCGTACTTCGGGTAGATCTTCTGGTTCTCCCACATCAGCGCGTTCGTGTAGAGCCTGACCTCGGTCAGGCCCCGCGCACGCGCGTGTGCGTCCACGAAGTGCAGCAGCCGTCGCCCCACGCCCTGCCCCTGGGCCTCGGGGTGGACGGCGATGTTGTCGAGGTACAGGTGGTCCTCGTACGCCTCGACCACGACGAGCCCGACCACGCGCCCCGTGCCGGGCTCCTCCGTGACGAACACCTTCCCCTCGGCCACGTTGGCCGCGTGGTCCCTCTCCATGGGCTGCGGCACCCTGCCGATCCGCTCGATGTAGTGGTGGTAGGCGGCATCGGTGACGGCTTTGACTGCCGGTACGTCGGCGGCGACGGCGGGCCGGATCCCCTCAACGGTCATGCCAGGAACGGTACCTACCTGATCTCCGCCTGAGCACTCCCTTAAGGCGACCGTAAGAGGCCAAAGGCCCCTCGGAACGCCATTTCCGCAGTTCAGAGGCTGGCCTTTGGGGACTCTTCTAGCCTTGAGGAGCCAAATGGGGAGCCATGACCGCACAATCAGGCTTCTTCACGAGAGCCATCTTCAGCCGCGTCGTCATCGTCCCCAAAGATGTCATCCATCGCTTCTGCGCCCTCGGAGATGACAGGGCGCAGCTGCTTCCGGTAGACCCTCTCAGTCGTTCCACTGCCATTGTGTCCAACGAGACGTGAGATGACTTCGATCGGGATCCCGTGGTCCGACAGCACCGACACGAAGCTGGTTCGCAGCTCACGTGACGTCCACTCCTCCGGATTCTCGAAACCGGCCTCCTTGAGGAGACTCCTGAAGTTCCGCCGGACGTTCAGGGCGCTCCGGAGCTCACCGGTCTCCGTGGGGAAGAGCAGCCGCTCATCGGACCACTCCTTGCCGGCCGCGCGGCACGCGGCCTGCTCGCGACGCTTGTGCTCCTTCACGACGACGACGGTTTGCCTTGGCATGGCCAGCGAGCGCCTGCTCTTCCGAGTCTTCGTGTCGCCATGCCGCCGTACCGAACGCCACACGTCCACGTGCGGCTTCTCCCCTCGTGAGGGTGTCAGGTGGACATGCGACCAGGTCAGGGGGCGTGCTTCCTCCGGCCTGACTCCCACGAGCAGCGAAAGGACCACGTAGGCGTGGATCCAAGTGCCTTCCTTTGCGCGAAGGACCGCCTCACCCTGCTTCAAGGAGAGGGATTTGCTCGGGCGCCCTGGCCTCCCCTCTGGTACGTCGACCAGCTCAGCGACGTTTCGGACCGCCCTGCCCCTTCTCTGAGCATGACTGATCGACCGTCGGAGGATCGAGTGCACCATCTGCAAAGACTTGGTCGCGAGAACCTCTGCCTCAGCTTCCAACCACTCATCCAGATCATCAGCTTCAAGGTCACGGAGCTTGCCCCTGCCTAACGACCTCGTGCATGGTTGGCCGTGGCTCAGCCCCCAGGTGGCTCGTTGAGCTGTGCATGGTGGGGGCTGGGGCGCGTGAGTTGATCGTGGCGGAGTACCGGATCACTGGGCTGTCGTCGGATGTGATCGGTGAACTGATCGCCGAGGTCGGGCCGTTGTGGCACGAGCAGCATCAGGCCCGGCTCACGGCTCGATCGCGGCAGCGGGCTGTAGGTGCCGGGGCGAAGCACAGGCTCGTCTTCGTCGACCGGCTGCTGGCCACGTTGGTGAGTCTGCGCCATGGCACTACTCACGACGTGCTGGCCTGCTGGTTCGGTGTGG
>NZ_FNHV01000034.1 GCF_900103585.1 Streptomyces sp. cf386 | reverse complement strand
GAGATCGGCATGGAACACAACCTCGGCCTCACCTGCGACCCCGTCGGCGGCCTGGTCCAGATCCCCTGCATCGAGCGCAACGGCATGGCCGCGGTCAAGGCCGTCACCGCCGCCCGCATGGCCCTGCGGGGCGATGGCCGGCACCACGTCTCCCTCGACAAGGTCATCAAGACCATGAAGGACACCGGCGCCGACATGTCCGTGAAGTACAAGGAGACCGCCCGCGGGGGCCTTGCCGTCAACATCATCGAGTGCTGAGCGGGGAGCGACCGCATGGGACGAGTCACCGAGCGCCGGCGCGTGCTGCGGATCCGGGACGGTGCCGTCGGGGCGCGGCCGGACACCCTGGTCGCCGAGGAACCGTTGGAGATCCGGCTCAACGGCAGAGCGCTGGCCATCACCATGCGGACTCCCGGTGACGACTTCGCGTTGGCGGCCGGTTTCCTCGTGAGTGAGGGCGTGCTGGGCCGGGCCGACGAGCTCGCGGGCATCGTCTACTGCGCAGGGGCGACCGAGGACGGATCGAACACCTACAACATCGTCGACGTCCGGCTCGCGCCCGGGGTGACCGTGCCCGACATCACGCTCGAACGGAACGTGTACACCACCTCCTCCTGCGGCCTGTGCGGCAAGGCGAGCCTGGATGCCGTACGGACCACCGCCCGTTGGCCGGTCGTCGACACTCCCCCGGTGCGAATCACCCCGGAACTGCTCTCCGCCCTCCCCGACCGACTGCGCGCCGCTCAGCGCGTGTTCGACCGGACGGGCGGCCTGCACGCCGCCGGGCTCTTCTCGGCTGAGGGCGAACTGCTGGACCTGCGGGAGGACGTGGGCCGGCACAACGCCGTCGACAAACTCATCGGACGCGCGTTGCAGTCCGGTGAGCTGCCCTTGTCCCGGAGCATCCTGCTGGTGTCCGGGCGGGCGTCGTTCGAGTTGGCGCAGAAGGCGGTCATGGCGGGCATCCCGGTGCTGGCCGCGGTCTCGGCTCCGTCCTCCCTCGCGGTGGATCTGGCGACGGAGACCGGACTCACCCTCGTCGGCTTCCTGCGCGGCCGATCCATGAACGTCTACGCCGGTGAGCAGCGCCTGGTCCGGGAAGGGCTCGCGAGGTGAGCCGTCCCCGCCGTGTCGCCATGCTCAGCGTGCACACCTCGCCGCTGCACCAGCCCGGCACCGGGGACGCGGGCGGGATGAACGTCTACATCGTCGAGTTGGCCAAGCGCCTGGCCGCCGCCGGCGTCGAGGTGGAGATCTTCACCCGAGCCACCTCCGCCGCGCTGCCGCCCGTCGTCGACCTCGCGCCGGGCGTGCTCGTACGACACGTGGACGCGGGCCCGTACGAGGGACTGGCCAAGGAGGACCTGCCCGCACGGCTCGGCGCGTTCACGCACGAACTGCTGCGGGCGTGCGCCTCCCTGCCGCCCGGGCACCACGACCTGCTCCACTCGCACTACTGGCTGTCCGGCCAGGTCGGCCGGCTGGCCGCAGCTCGGCTGGGCGTTCCGCTCGTGCACACCATGCACACCCTGGCCAAGGTCAAGAACGCCTCCCTCGCCAGGGGCGACACACCCGAGCCCGCGGCCCGTGTGACCGGTGAGGTGCGGATCGTGCGGGCCGCCGACCGGCTCATCGCCAACACCCGTACCGAGGCCGCCGAGTTGCTGCGTCACTACGCCGCCGACGCCGCCCGGGTCAGCATCGTCCACCCGGGCGTGAACCTGGACCGCTTCCGCCCGGAAGCCTCGGGGGTCGCGGGAGTCGAGGGGGTCGCGGGAGTCGAAGCCGGACGGCAGGCGGCCCGTGCGCGCCTCGGACTGCCGGCCGACGCGCTGATACCGCTGTTCGCGGGCCGTATCCAGCCGCTGAAGGCACCGGACGTCCTGCTGCTCGCGGTGGCTCGGCTGTTGGAAGAGCGGCCCCGGCTGCGCGAGCGGCTGGTGGTGCCGGTGGTGGGCGGGCCCAGCGGATCCGGGCTGACGGAGCCGGAGGGCCTGCAGAAGCTGGCGGCCCGGCTCGGCATCTCCGACGTGGTCCTGTTCCGTCCGCCGGTCGATCAGGCCCGGCTCGCGGACTGGTACCGGGCGGCGTCCGTCCTGGTCATGCCGTCCCACAGCGAGTCCTTCGGCCTGGTGGCCCTGGAGGCACAGGCCTGCGGCACTCCGGTCGTCGCGGCCGAGGTCGGCGGTCTTCCGGTGGCCGTGCGCGGCGAGGTGACCGGGGTGCTCGTGCCGGGCCACCACCCGGCCGACTACGCACGGGCGTTGGGCCGCTTCGCCGACGATCCGGCGCTGTCGGCCCGGATGGGCGAGGCGGCCGCCCGGCACGCCCGGTCCTTCGGCTGGGAGACCTCGGCGTCGACGACCGTGGACGTGTACACGGCGTCGATATGGGCCCACCGACGACTGTGCTGTGGAAGCCGCTGAGCGACTCCCACAGCACAGGGCGTTCAGACGTATTCCGTCGCCGCGTCCAGCAGCCAGTCCGCCAGATAGCCGGCGAAGGACGAGCGGACCAGGACCCAGAATCCGGCCCTGGCCTCGTCCCGGGCGACCAGGACGACCTGGGTGCGGCCCAGGGTGGTCTGGGCGCAGCGTCCGGGGCCGAAGGCGCGCGGGTGCAGGTCCAGCGCGCAGCCGTGGGCCAGCAGGTCACGGGCTCGGGGGCCCGCGACGAGGAGGGTGGTGCGCTGGGCGGAGACGGCGGTGACGGAGACGGGCTCGTCCCCGGCCGCCGTGCGGATCCGGCTCTCCAGCTCCCGCTCGCCGCCGGGCGGGCCCACCAGCAGCCATTGGTCCGGGCCGAGCCACAGCGCGGTCAACTCCCCCGCGCGGACTACGGTGTTGGGTTCGAGGGGCAGTTGGAGGCCCAACGCCAGCCCGACGGCGTCCGCCGCCGCTCCCTTGGCGTCGAGCCGTACGTCGACCTGGGCCAGGAAGGGGAGTTCGGCCAGCCGGACCGCACCCCCGGAACTGCGGGTGGCGGCGGCCAGACGGCCGGCGTCGTGCGACAGGGGGCTGCGGGGCGGGGCGGTAAGGGCGGTGTCAGCCATCGCGACGGGCTCCCTCGGGGTCGTAGAGGACGGGGGCGGCGACGGTCACCGGGACCAGCCGCTCGCCGACGGGGGCGTACAGCCGCTCGCCGATGCGCTCCCGGCCGCCCTTGATCAGGGCGAGCGCGAACGTCCGGCCGAGGGCGGCGCTGCGGTAGCTGGAGGTGACGTGGCCGAGCATCGGGACGGGCGGGGCCGGGAGCACACTGTCGGCGACCAGCTGGGTGCCCTCGGGGAGGAAGTCGCCGGGGTCGTCGGGGAGGAGGCCCACCAGGTGCTTGCGGTCGGCGCGGGCGGTGTCGGCACGGGCGTAGGAGCGCTTGCCGATGAAGTCGGGCTTCTTCTTCGACACCACCCAGCTCATGCCGAGGTCCTGCGGGGTGACGGTGCCGTCGGTGTCCTGGCCGATGATGGGGTAGCCCTTCTCGGCCCGCAGGACGTGCATGGTCTCGGTGCCGTACGGGGTGATGCCGTACGGGGCGCCGGCCTCGTACAGCGCCTCCCACAGGGTGAGGGCCTCCCACGGTGACACGTTGATCTCGTAGGCGAGTTCGCCGGAGAAACTGATCCGGCAGACCCGCGCCTCGATGCCCGCGACGGTCGTCTCGCGCCACGCCATGAACGGGAAGTCGTCGTTGGATACGGCCAGTTGGGGTGCCAGCGAACCGAGGACCTCGCGGGAGCGGGGGCCGACCAGGGCGACCGTGGCCCACTGCTCGGTCACGGACGTGCAGTGGACCTTCAGCTCGGGCCACTCCGTCTGCAGCCACTCCTCCATCCAGTCCAGTACGGTCGCCGCGTTGCCGGTCGTGGTGGTGACCAGGAAGCGGTCCTGGGCGAGTCGGATGACGGTGCCGTCGTCGAAGACCATGCCGTCCGGGCGGCACATGACGCCGTAGCGGATCATGCCGACCTTCAGCGTGCTCATCATGTTGGTGTAGAGCAGGTCGAGGAAGACACCGGCGTCCGGGCCCTGGACGTCGATCTTGCCGAGGGTGGAGGCGTCCATGAAGCCCACACCCTCGCGGGCCGCGGCGCACTCGCGCAGCACGGCGGTCTCCATGTCCTCGCCGCCTCGCGGGTAGTACCAGGGGCGCTTCCACTGGCCGACGTTCTCGAACAGGGCGCCGTGCCCGACATGCCACTCGTGCAGGGCCGTCGTGCGGATCGGGTCGCTCAGCCCGCCCCGGTCCCGGCCGGCGAGCGCGGCGAAGGAGACGGGGATGTAGGGCGGGCGGAACGTGGTCGTGCCGAGCGCCGAGATGTCCACGCCGAGCAGTTCGGCCACGACGCCGCTGGCCAGGACACCGGAGGTCTTGCCCTGGTCGTTGGCGGTGCCCGCGGTGGTGTAGCGCTTGGTGTGCTCGACGGAGCGCATGCCGGCGCCGGTCGCGCGGGCCAGGTCGTCGACGGTGACGTCGCGTTGGAGGTCGACGAAGCGGTGGGGGCCGACCGTGCCGGGGACGACGTACACGTGCTGGGGCGGTGTGTGCGGCTGGGCGGCCACGGCGGGGAGGCGGGGCGTCTCGGAGGTGTACCCCTCGGCCTCGATCGCGCGGGCACCGGCGGCGGCGCCTTGTGCGAGCACTCCGGCCAGGTCGAACACGCCGCCGGCGCCGCCCGCGACCTCGACCGCCTGACGGCAGGTGTCGGGGACGAAGGAACCCAGCGCCTCGTCATGGCGCAGCTTGCCGCCCGCCTGGCTGAACAAGTGCGCCACCGGGTTCCAGCCGCCGGAGACAAGCAGCAGATCGGCGGCGAACTCCCGCTGTCCCGCCGACTCCCCGTACGGGGCGACCGTCACGGCGGTGACGCGCGCGTCGCCCTCCGTGCCGGTGACGGCGTGCCCGGGCAGCACCTCGATGCCGGCCGCGCGGGCGCGCTGCGCCCACTCCCCCGGTTCGGGGCGGGTGTCGACGATCGCCGTTACGTCCACGCCCGCCGCGGCGAGGTCCAGTGCCGCGGGGTAGGCGCTGTCGTTGGTGGTGAAGACGACCGCGTGGCGGCCGGGCAGCACACCGTGGCGGTTGACGTAGGTGCGGGCGGAGGAGGCCAGCATCACGCCGGGGCGGTCGTTGTCCGCGAAGACCAGGGAGCGTTCGTGTGCGCCGGTGGCGAGAACGACCCGACGTGCGCGGATGCGCCAGACGCGCTCGCGGGAGACGTTTTCCGGGGCGTCCGCGCCGAGGTGGTTGGTGCGGCGTTCCACGGCTAGGAGGTGGTTGTCGTCGTAGTACCCGAAGACGGTGGTGCGGCGCAGCACGCGGACGTCGGGCGCGGCTTCGAGGCGCGTGCCGATCTCGTCCACCCAGTCGGGGAGTTCGCCCGTGCCGAGCAGGCTGCCGCCGGGTTCCGGCCGGTCGTCGGCGAGGATGACGCGGGCACCGCTGTCGGCCGCCGCCGCTGCGGCCGCGAGGCCGGCCGGGCCGGCCCCGACGATGAGCAGGTCGCAGTGGGCGTGTACGGCGTCGTAGCGGGCGGGGTCGGGGGCGGTGGCGAGGCGGCCCTGGCCGGGGAGGCTGGTCGCGACCAGGCCGTCGTAGAGCTCGACGGTTGTCGCGGGGAGCATCGGCTCGGGGAAGGGGGCCTCGATCTGGACGACCGCGTTGGGCTCCTCGACGCCGGCGGAGAAGATGCCGCGTGGGCGGCCGAGTTTGATGCTGGTCGCTGCCGCGATGATGCCGTTGGCGAGCAGGGCGGAGGCGAGGGTGTCGCCTCGGTAGCCCTGGTATTCGGTGCCGTCGAAGACGAAGGTGAGGGGGGTGGCTCGGTCCACTCGGCCTCGGGTGGGGTGGCGGAACGGCTGGCCCGCGGCGGAGCCGCTGATGGATGCAGCGCCCCCGCCGCCCCTACCCGTCCCATCCTCCAGGGGCTCCGCCCCTTCGACCCCGCCAGGGGGCTCTGCCCCCTGGACCCCCGTCGGCCCCGAAAGGGCCTCGTCCTCAAACGCCGGACGGGCTGGCTGTGCCGGACGCGGCTCAACAGGTGGCGCCTGCTTCAGCTCCGTAAAAGCCGGGCGCGTCTCCCCCGCCCGATAAACCGCCAGAACCTCGTTCGTCGCCGTGTCCCGCACCGCGTTGAACCAGCGGCGGCAACCCGCCCCATGGCTCCACCTCTCGGCGAACGGGCCCTTCGGGTTGTCGCGGAAGAACAGGTACCGGGCCCACTCTTCGTCGGTCAGGGCTGCCGGGTTCTCCGGGTACGGCACATGGGCCTGACCTCCGTAGTGGAATTCGGCCTCGTCGCGTGGCCCGCACCAGGGGCAGGGGATGAGCAGCATGGTTCGGCTCCCAAAGCGTCCAGTGGTCCTAGTGGGCCACCGCGGCCGCGCCGTGCTCGTCGACGAGCGCGCCGGTGGTGAAACGGTCGAGCGAGAAGGGTGCGTTGAGGGGGTGGGGGGTGTCGTGGGCGATGGTGTGGGCGTAGACCCAGCCGACGCCCGGGGTGGCCTTGAACCCGCCGGTGCCCCAGCCGCAGTTGAGGTAGAGGTTGTCGACCGGGGTGAGGCCGATGATCGGCGAGGCGTCGGGGCTGACGTCGACGATGCCGCCCCAGGTGCGCAGGACGTGGGCGCGGGCGAAGACCGGGAAGAGCTCCAGGGCCGCGGCCATCTGCTCCTCGATGATGTGGAAGGCGCCGCGCTGGGTGTAGGAGTTGTACGAGTCGATGCCCGCGCCCATCACCAGCTCGCCCTTGTGCGCCTGGCTGACGTACACGTGGACCGCGTTGGACATGACCACCGTCGGGTGCACCGGCTCCAGCAGCTCCGAGACCAGGGCCTGCAACGGGTGGCTCTGGAGCGGGAGTTCGATGCCGGCCATGGCGGCGAGGACCGAGGTGTGGCCGGCCGAACAGAGGGCCACCTTGCCCGCCCCGATGGGGCCGAGGTTCGTCTGGACTCCGACGACCCGGCCGCCGACCACGTCCAGGCCCGTGACCTCGCAGTTCTGGATGATGTCGATCCCGGCGGCGTCGGCGGAGCGGGCCAGGCCCCAGGCGACGTGGTCGTGCTTGGCGATGCCGGCCCGGGGCTGGTAGGTGGCGCCCAGGACCGGATAGCGCACGTCCGGTGAGATGTTGACGATCGGGCAGACCTCCCGGACCCCCTCCGCGTCGAGCCATTCCGCGTCCACGCCGTTGAGGCGGTTCGCCTCCACGCGGCGCACGCTGTCGCGGACGTCCTGGAGGCTGTGGGCGAGGTTCAGCACGCCGCGCTGGGAGAAGAGGATCGGGTAGTCGAGTTCCTCCGCCAGGCCCTCCCACAGCTTGAGCGCGTGCTCGTAGATGCCGGCGCTCTCGTCCCACAGGTAGTTGGAGCGGATGATCGTGGTGTTGCGGGCCATGTTGCCGCCCGCGAGCCAGCCCTTCTCCAGCACGGCCACGTTGGTGATGCCGTGGTTCTTCGCCAGGTAGTGGGCGGTGGCGAGGCCGTGACCGCCGCCACCGACGACGATCACGTCGTACGACCGCTTCGGCTCGGGCGTGCGCCACAGCCAGTCGGGGTGTTCGGGGAGTTCGGCGCCGGGGGTGCGGGGGCTCATCGGACGGCTCCGTCCTCGGGAAGGGACAGGTTCATACGGCGTTCGTGTTCCTCTCGGCGGCCTCGACGACGTTCGCGAGGAGCATCGCCCGGGTCATGGGTCCCACCCCTCCGGGCATCGGCGCGACCCACCCGGCGACCTGCTTCGCGTCCGGGTGCACATCGCCGACCAGCCCTTGGTCGGTGCGGGTGATGCCGACGTCCAGGACCGCCGCGCCGGGACGCAGCATGTCCTTGCCGATCAGACCGGGCGAGCCCGCAGCCGCGACGACGATGTCCGCCTCGCGGACATGCCAGGCCAGGCCCTTGGTCCCGGTGTGGCACAGGGTGACGGTGGCGTTCTCGGACCTGCGCGTGAGCAGCAGTCCGATGGGCCGTCCGACCGTGATGCCCCGGCCGATCACACACACCCGGGCCCCGGCGATCGGCACGTCGTACCGGCGGAGCAGTTCGACGATCCCGCGCGGGGTGCACGGCAGCGGCGCCTCGACGCCGAGGACGAGTCGGCCGAGGTTGACGGGGTGCAGCCCGTCGGCGTCCTTGGCGGGGTCCATGCGCGCCAGGACGGCATTGGCGTCCAGGTGCCGCGGGAGCGGCAGCTGCACGATGTAGCCGGTGCAGGCCGGATCGGCGTTCAGCTCGTCGACGACGTCCTCGACCTGCCGCTGAGTCGCGTCGGCGGGCAGCTCGCGACGCAGGGAGGCGATACCCACCTGAGCGCAGTCGCGGTGCTTGCCGGCGACGTAGGCGTGGCTGCCGGGGTCGTCGCCGACGAGGACGGTGCCGAGTCCGGGTGGACGACTGCCGGTTGCGGTCAACTTGGCCACGCGCTCGGCCAGTTCGCGACGGATGTCGGCGGCGGTCGCCTTGCCATCGAGGAGTTGTGCGGTCACCGACGGTACTCCTTCACAGACGGAATCTCTTCCCATCGTTCAGCCACGAAGACGGGACATCGTCGGGTCGAACAACGGCTCCTCAGCCACCACGGCCGAGACACGCTGGTCGAAGTAGCCGATGTGCAGGGCGGTCCCCGTGACCGCAAGCTCCGCCGGCAGCCATGCGTACGCGATCCCCTTGCCGATCGTGTAGCCATAGGCCGCACTGGTGACATAACCGACCGCACGGTCACCGTCGTACACCGGCTCCTTGCCCATGACGACCGACCGCGGGTCATCGATCGTGAGGCAGCTCAGCCGACGCCGCACGTCGCCTTTACGCCGCTCCAGCGCCGCCTTACCGATGAAGTCGCCCTTGTCGAGCTTGACGGCGAAGCCGACGCCCGCCTCGTAGGGGTCGTGCTCGTAGGTCATGTCGGTGCCGAAGGAGCGGTATCCCTTCTCCAGGCGCAGGCTGTTGAAGGCGCCGCGGCCGGCGATGACGCCGCCGAGGGGCCTCGCCGCCTGCCACAGGGTGTCCCACAGCTTCTGGCCGAGGTCGGCGGTGGTGTACAGCTCCCAGCCGAGTTCTCCGACGTACGACAGGCGCATCGCCGTCACCGGGACGCTGCCGATATGGGCGCGCTTGGCGCGGAAGTACTTCAGGCCGTCGTTGGAGAAGTCCTCGTCCGTCAGCGGCTGCAGGACCTTGCGGGCCAGCGGGCCCCACAGGCCGATGCAACAGGTTCCGGGGGTGATGTCGCGGACCTGGACCGTGCCGTCGGCGGGGAGGTGGCGGGTGAACCAGTCGAGGTCGAGGTTGCCGTTGGCGCCGACCTGGAAGAGGTCGCGGGCGAGGCGGGCCACGGTGATGTCGCTGCGGATGCCACCGTCGTGGTCGAGCAGCAGCGTGTACGTCACCGAGCCGACGGACTTGGCGACCTTGCCGGTGACCAGCCGCTCCAGGAAGTCCGCGGCACCGGGGCCGGCCACCTCCAGGCGCTTGAGGGCCGTCATGTCGTACATGGCGACGGTCTCGCGGGTGGCCTGCGCCTCGGCGCCGACGATGGGCGACCAGTACTGCGCGGCCCAGTCGCCCGGCGTGGGGATGCTGCGGCCCTCGACGAGGCCCGCGTTGGCCTCGTACCACTGCGGGCGCTCCCAGCCGTTCGCCTCCAGGAAGAACGCGCCGTGCTCCTGCTGACGGGTATGGAAGGGACTGGTGCGGATCGGGCGCGGCTTCCCGGACGGCTGGAGGGGGTGGAGGATGTCGTAGACCTCGACGAAGTTCTGGCAGTCGCGGGCGAGGACGTACTCCGGGGTCAGCTGGTGCGGCTCGAAGCGGTTGACGTCGCACTCGTGCAGGTCGAAGGACGAGCAGTGGCCGTCGACCAGCCATTCGGCCATGGCCCGGCCGACGCCCGCGGAGTGGGTGACCCAGACGGCCTCGGCGACCCAGAAGCCCTTGACGTCCGCGCACTCGCCGAGCAGCGGGAAGTTGTCGGTGGTGAAGGAGAACAGGCCGTTGATGCCCTCCTCGACCTTGGCCTCCTGCGTCGCGGGGAGCAGGGACTGGGTCTCGGTCCAGGCGGGCTCGAAGTCCTCCTCGGTGAACTTCAGGACCGACGGCATCTCGGCGTCCTCGTCGAAGGAGCGGATCTCGTCGGCCGTGATGGGCATCGGGCGGTGGCCGTAGTAGCCGATGCCGATGCCGTCGAAGCGGTCGCGGTAGTAGAGGTCGGCGTCCTGGTGGCGCAGGATCGGGCGGACCGCCTCCTCGGTCTGGCCGGCGAGGGCCGGTACCGGCCCGGTCCAGGCGAGCTGGTGGGCCAGCGGGGTCAGCGGGAGGTTCATGCCGACCATGCGGGCGATCTTCGGACCCCAGATGCCGGCGCAGCACACGACGATGTCGGCGGGGATCTCGCCCTGGTCGGTGAGGACGCCGGTTACCTCGCCGTCGGCCCGCAGGACGTCGAGCACCTCGTGGCGGGCCAGGAAGCGCACGCCGCGCTCGGTGGCCCGGCGGATCTGCGCCTCGACGGCGAGGACGGCCTTGGCGAGGCCGTCGGTCGGGACGAGGAGGCCGCCGAGGACCCTGTCGCGGTCGACCAGCGGGTGCCGCTCGACGCACTCGTCGGGGGTCAGCAGCCGGGACTCGATGCCCCAGGCGGTGATCCAGCCGTGGCGGCGGTGCAGTTCCGTGAGGCGCTCGGGAGTGGTCGCGACTTCGAGGCCGCCGACCTGGAGGAAGCAGGGCTTGCCGTCGACGTCGAGGGAGCAGAACTTCTCGACGGTGTAGCGCGCCAGCTCGGTCATGGTCTTGGAGGAGTTCGTCTGGAAGACCAGGCCCGGGGCGTGCGACGACGAGCCCCCGGTGGCGGGGAGCGGGCCCTGGTCGACCACGGTCACTTCGGTCCAGCCGCGCGCGGAGATCTCGTCCGCGAGTGCCGCGCCAACGACCCCCGCTCCGATGATGACCACTCGGGGTCCCGCCATCGCCGCACCTCCGATTGAAATCGAGTCCAGCCGGTTCAGTTGCTGTCTGCGCAACATGGTTCAGGTTGCGCAACTCAATGTGCCTGCCTCGGGGAGGGGGTGTCAAGGGGTCCGTGACGTCGGAAAACGGCCCCGGGAACACGCCCCCGCACGCCCCCGGACATGGCGACGCCCGGCGGGCGGTACGCACGGTGCGCACCGCCCGCCGGGCGTGTTCTGTCCAGGAACCGGGGAGCTACTTGATCCAGGCGTCCACCTTGGCGCGGTTGGCCTCGACCCACTTCTTCGCCGCCGCCTCCGGCGTCATCTTGTCCACCGCGATGTACTTGGCCACGGTGTTCTGGTCCTCGTTCGTCCAGGTGAAGTTCTTGACGAGGTCATAGGCGGGGCTGCCCGACTTGGCGAACTTGGCGCTGACGATCTTGTCGAGGTCGTAGACGGGGTAGTCGCAGGCGATCTTCTCCGGGTCGGCGTCACAGCCGGTCTTGTACTCCGGCAACTTGACCTTGACCAGCGGCACCTCGGACATGAACCACTGCGGCTCGTAGAAGTAGCCGATCACCCATTCCTTGTTCTTCTCCGCCTTCCGGAAGGCCTGGATGAGTGCGGTCTCGCTGCCCGCGTACACCACCTTGTAGTCCAGCTTGAGGTTCTTCACCAGGGCTTCGTCGTTGGTGACGAACGACGGGTCACCGTCGAGGAGCTGGCCCTTGCCGCCCGACTCGGAGGTCTTGAACTCGGCCGCGTACTTGTCGAGGTTGTTCCAGTCGGTGATGTCCGGGTGCTCCTTGGCCAGCCACGGCGGGACGTACCAGCCGATGAGCCCCTTGTTGCCGGTCAGCCCGGCATCGACGGCGGTCTTCTGGTCGGTGATGTACTTCTTCTTCAGGTCGTCGTGCCCCCAGTTCTCGACGACCGCGTCGACCTCGCCCGTGCCGAAGCCCTGCCAGGCGATCTCCTCCTTGAGGTCCTTCTTGGTGACCGTACAGCCGAGGTCCTGCTCCGCGACGTACGCGATGACCGCCGCGTTGGCCTCGTAGCCCACCCACGGGTTGACGGCGAGATTGAAGGTGCCGCACTTGCCGGAGCTGCCCGAGCCGTCCGCGCCCGAGGAGTCGTCACCGACCTTCGCACCGCCGCAGGCGGTGAGGGTGAGAGCCAGAACGGCCAGGCCGGCCGCGCCGACTCTCCACTGTCGTACTTGTGTTGCCATGGTCAGTGCTCCTTCTAAGCGCTCGCGCGTCGCGCCGCTGCCTGAGTGATCCGGTCGAACATGACGCCGAGAAGGACGATGGCGAGCCCGGCCGCCAGTCCCTTCCCGTACAGCTGCCCCTGCGAGAATCCCGCCACGACGTCGTAGCCGAGGGCGCCCGCTCCCACCAGGCCACCCACCACGACCATCGACAGCACATAGATCAGACCCTGGTTGGTCGCGAGCGTCAACGCACTGCGTGACATGGGCAGTTGAACCTTGGTGATGATCTGCCAGGTGTTGCACCCGGCGGACGTGGCCGCCTCGACGGTGGTCCCGGGCACGGCCCGCACCCCGTCCGCGATGATCTTGATGGCGACGGGCGCCGCATAGACGATCGCGGCGACGATGGCCGTGAAACGGCTGGCGCCGAACAGCGCGAGGAACGGCACGAGATAGACGAACGGTGGCATGACCTGCGCCGCGTCCAGGGTGGGCCGCATCACCCGGTCCACGAGCAGACTGCGTCCCATCCACACGCCGAAGACGATGCCCAGCACCATGACCAGCACCGTCGCCACCACGGTCGACGCCAGCGTCGTCATCGCGTCCGACCACACCCCCGTGCCGACCAGCAGGCCGACGCAGAGGGCCGCCGTGGCCCCGGCCCGCAGGCCGCCGAGCACCGCGCCGAGCGCGATCAGGACGGCGCCGACGAGCCACCACGGGGAGTCGGTGAGCAGCGCCTGGAACGGGTTGAGCAGGCCGTTGGTGATGGCGTCGCGGAACGCGTTGGTGAGGCCCGCGAGGTTGTCCTGCGCCCAGGTGGTCGCGGTGTCCGCCGCGCTCGCGATCGAGCTTCCGATGTCACCCTCGCCGGGGAACTCCGCCGCCCAGATGTAGGTGTGCGACAGGTAGACGAGGACCGCCGTGACGACGCCGCCCGCGGCCAGCAGTTGCTTACGCCAGGCGAGTAGACGGCCGGCGGAGCGCCGGGCCTCCTCCTCACGGGCGCTGGCGGCGGTGGTGACCCGGTCCAGCACGATCGCCATGACGACGATGGCGAGGCCCGCGTTGAAGGCCGTGCCCACGTCGAGGGACTGCAGGGCCTGGACGACGGTCTTGCCGAGGCCGGGCGCGTCGATCAGGGCCGCGATGGTCACCATGGCCAGGGCGGCCATGATCGACTGGTTGACGCCCATCACCACGGTC
Organism: Streptomyces sp. cf386; assembly: GCF_900103585.1. Classification (GTDB taxonomy): domain Bacteria; phylum Actinomycetota; class Actinomycetes; order Streptomycetales; family Streptomycetaceae; genus Streptomyces. Next base: position 67,072 of record NZ_FNHV01000034.1, on the reverse strand, counting down.
CGCTTGGACATCGGCAGCAGGACCTTCGTCAGCGCCTGCCGCCGTGTCGCGCCCAGCGAGTCGGCCGCCTCGACGGTGGTCTTCGGTACGGAGCGGATGGCGTGCGCGGTGATGCGGATCGCGGGCGGGGCCGCGTAGATCACCGTGGCGATGGTGGCGGAGGCGCCGCCGATGAGGAAGAACAGGGTCAGCGGGGCGAGGTAGACGAAGGTCGGCATCGTCTGCATGAAGTCCAGGAAGGGCGTCACGATCCGGTTGAACCGGTCGGACAGTCCCGCCCACACGCCCAGCGGGATGGCGAACAGCAGCGCCACCAGGACCGCGCAGAGGATGAGGGCCAGGGTGTCCATGCTCTCCTGCCACAGCCCCTGCAGCCCCATGAAGGTGAAGCCGGCCACGGCCAGCAGGGCGACCCGCCAGTTGCCGAACGCCCAGGAGACATATCCCGCGATGCCGACGACCCCGAGCCAGCCGATCTGCGGGACGGGGCGCCCGGCGGAGGGCTGGGAGATCAGCTCCTGGACGAAGGTCACCAGGGTGTCGATGACCAGGCGGATCTCGTTGAAGAAGTACAGGAAGAGCGGGTTGGTGTTGCGGTTCGCGCCGATCGTGTCGTTGGCGTCGTTGAACCACCGGTGCAGGTCCGTGAGGTCCGCCGCCGCCAGGGCGAGGGTCTGCTTTCCGCGCAGCAGGGCGAAGAGCACCAGCCAGCCGACCAGGATCGCGGCCACCACCATGCCGCGGCTCACCTTGCGTTCCCGGGTGGCGGTCGCGGGCCCCTCGGGCGGGGCGTCCGCCTTCTGCGGTTGCCCGGGTTTCTCCACGGCGACGGTCATCACGCGCCGCCTTCCTGCCCGGCGACCACCGCGAGGATCTCCTCGTCACCGACGATGCCGAGCAGTTCGCCGTTCTCGACGACCTTGACCGGCTTGTCGGCCGCGAGGACCGCGCGGGTGGCCTCCTTCACCACGACGTCCGGGCCCAGCTCGGGGCCGTCCAGGGCGTCGTCGGGCGTCGGCGGACGCATGATCCAGCGCAGGGTGAGCACATCGCCGCGCGGCACGTCCTTGACGAACTCGCGCACGTAGTCGTCGGCCGGGGCGCCGACGAGTTCGTCGCCGGTGCCGCACTGGACCATCTTGCCGTCGCGCATGATGAGGATGCGGTCGCCCAGCTTGAGCGCCTCGGAGAGGTCGTGGGTGATGAACACCATGGTCTTGCCGACCTCGTTGTGCAGCCGGATGACCTCGTTCTGCATGTCCCGGCGGATCAGCGGGTCGAGCGCCGAGAAGGGCTCGTCGAAGAAGAGCACGTCCGGGTCGCCGGCCAGCGCCCGGGCGAGGCCGACGCGCTGCTGCATACCGCCGGAGAGCTGGTCGGGGTAGGAGTTCTCGTAGCCGGCGAGGCCGACCAGTTCGACGACCTCCATGGCCCGCTTGGTGCGTTCGGCCCGGCCCATGCCGCGGATCTCCAGGCCGAAGGCCACGTTGTCGACGACGCGGCGGTGCGGCAGCAGCCCGAAGTGCTGGAAGACCATGGAGAACTTGCTGCGCCTGAGGTCGCGCAGGCGCTTGGCGTCCGCCGCGCGGATGTCCTCGCCCTCGAAGACGAGCTCACCGGCGGTGGGCTCGATCAGCCGGGTGAGACAGCGCACCAGCGTGGACTTGCCGGAGCCGGACAGGCCCATGACGACGAAGACCTCGCCCTTGCGGACGTCGAAGTCCACGTCGCGCACCGCGGCGGTGCAGCCGGTGCGGTCCATGAGCTCGCGGCGGGTGAGGCCGCACAGCTCCTCGGACTCCGGAACCTGGTCGGCCTTCGGACCGAACACCTTCCACAGCCGGCGCACGGATATGACCGGAGTACCGTCCGAATCCTGGGGCGTGCCGCGCCGCTGCGGCACCTCGGTCTGCGTTGGGGTCACGATCGACCTCTCTTCGGCGTTCAGCCGCGGAACCAGTGTTGCGGCCGGGGTTGGATGTTCTGCCAGATGTGCTTGGGCTCTCGGTATTCGTCCAGGCCGGTCGGTCCCAGCTCCCGGCCCACGCCCGAATGCCCGAAGCCACCCCATTCCGCTTGCGGCACATAGGGGTGGTAGTCGTTGATCCACACCGTGCCGTGCCGCAGCCGCCGGGCGACCCGCTGGGCCTTGCCCGCGTCCTGGGTCCAGACGGCTCCGGCGAGTCCGTACTCGGTGTCGTTGGCGATGCGTACGGCATCGTCCTCGTCGGTGAAGCGCTCCACGGTGAGCACGGGCCCGAAGGACTCCTCGTGCACGACGCGCATGTCCTGCCGGCACTCGTCGAGGACGGTCGGCGGGTAGTAGTAGCCGTTCGCGAGGGCGGGGTCGGTCGGCCGTGCACCACCGCAGCGCAGTACGGCGCCCTCGACGAGGCCCGCGGCGACATACGCCTCGACCTTGTCGCGGTGCTGGGCGGAGATCAGCGCTCCGGTCTCGGCCTCGGGGTCGAAGGGCCCGCCGAGCCGGATCTGCCGTGCCCGCCGGACGACTTCGTCGACGAAGGCATCGTGCAGGGAGTCCTCGACGATCAGCCGCGCCCCGGCCGAGCAGACCTGCCCCGAGTGCAGAAAGACGGCCGTGAGGGCGAAGTCCACGGCCGTCTCGAAGTCGGCGTCGGCGAAGACCACGTTGGGGTTCTTGCCGCCGAGCTCCAGCGCCACCTTTTTCACCGTCGCGGCGGCGGTGGCCATGATCCGCTTGCCGGTCTCCAGGCCTCCGGTGAAGGAGACCATGTCGACGGCCGGGTCCTCGGAGAGCGGTGCGCCGACCTCGGGTCCGGTGCCCAGGACGAGGTTGGCGGCGCCGGCCGGGAGCCCCGCCTCCTGAAGTGCCTTCATCAGCAGGATGGAGGTGGAGGGGGTGAGCTCACTGGGCTTCAGGACGATGGTGTTGCCGGCCAGGAGGGCCGGGGCGACCTTCCAGCTGGCCTGCAGCAGCGGGTAGTTCCAGGGGGTGATCAGCCCGCACACACCGATCGGCTCGTAGACCACGCGGCTCACCGCGTCGTCCCGGCCGGTGTCGATGACCCGGCCGGCGTCGGTGCCGCCGAGCCCGCCGTAGTAGCGGAAACAGGAGACGACGTCGGCGATGTCGTACTCGCTCTCCACCAGCCGCTTGCCGCTGTCCAGCGACTCGGCGCGGGCGAACTCCTTGGCGTCGCGCTCGATGAGATCGGCGGTACGCAGCAGCAGGGCGCCGCGCTCCCGCTCGGGGGTGTGCGGCCAGGGGCCCTCGTCGAAGGCGCGGCGGGCCGCGGCGATCGCCGCCTCCGCGTCGGAACGCGTCCCTTCGGAGACGGTCACGGCGAGCGTGCCGTCAGCGGGACAGCGGATCTCGCGGCGGCCACCGGCCACCGCATCACGCCATTGCCCAGCCACATACAGATCTGCCACGCGCCAAGCCCTTCAGCCGAAATGCGTTGCGCATCGTGCATTCAATTGCTTGTGGTGGAACACCCTGACGAATGCCATAGAGCTACGTCAAGAGGTTGGCGGATGACGATTTGACCGTACCGGCACTTGCCCGCCCACCCTTGACCGCGAGCGGCACCGAGGCCGACCATGTTGCGCATCGCTCACCTTGTTGTGCAATACGCACCGACGGAGGCCGTCATGTCCCTTCGACCGCAACCTGGCCGTGAGTTCGTCCTCACCCTCTCCTGTCCCGACAGCGCCGGACTGGTCCACGCAGTGAGCGGCTTCCTCGTCAGGAACTCGGGCAACATCCTGGAGAGCCAGCAGTTCGATGATCGACTTCAGAGCCGATTCTTCATGAGGGTCCACTTCGACGTCTCGGATCCGGACGCGGATGTGAAAACTCTGCGTTACCGATTCGGTCCGGTCGCCGAGGCGTACCGCATCGACTGGACCCTGAACGAGGCGTCGACACCGACCCGGACGCTCATCATGGTGTCCAAGTTCGGTCACTGCCTGAACGATCTGCTCTTCCGCCGCCGCACCGGCGCCCTCAACATCGAGATCCCCGCGATCGTCTCCAACCACCGCGACTTCGAAGGACTCGCCCAGACCTACGGCATCCCCTTCCACCACATCCCGGTCACCAAGGACACCAAGGCGGATGCCGAGGCACGGCTGCTGGAGCTGGTGCGCGACCTGAACGTCGACCTGGTGGTGCTGGCCCGCTACATGCAGATCCTCTCCGACGACCTGTGCAAACAGCTCGAGGGCCGCGCCATCAACATCCACCACTCGTTCCTCCCCAGCTTCAAGGGCGCACGCCCCTACGAGCAGGCCTACACCCGAGGCGTGAAGCTCGTCGGCGCGACGGCGCACTATGTGACGCCGGACCTGGACGAGGGCCAGATCATCGAGCAGGACGTGGTCAGGGTCGACCACTCCCTCGACCCGACGGACCTGGTCACGGTCGGCCGGGACGTCGAGGCCCAGGTACTCGCCCACGCGGTGAAGTGGCACAGCGAGAGCCGGGTGATGGTGGACGGGAACCGTACGGTGGTCTTCCGCTGACGGTATCCACGCGAGGGGCGGGCTGGAGATCCAGCCCGCCCCTTGTCGTATACGATCTTCAGCCGTCCAGCCGGTCCAGCAGCGCGCGGCGCCACTCCTCCGTCTCGGCGATCTGGTTGAACGTGAACAGGTGCAACCCCGCCACCCCCGCCGAAGGCGCCGTGAGCGTCTGCTCGACGCGGGTCAGCAGTCGCTCGGGCGAGTAGCCCCCGGGCGTCGCGAACCGCAGGAACCAGGAGGGGTGCCTCGTCAGGAAGCGTGTCGACTCCCCCACGCCGATCTTCGTCGCCATCGCCATCAGCTTGGCCCGCTGCACGGGCCCGGCGACACCCATATACACGGGCAGCGTGACCTCTCGACCGCGGATCCGCGCGATCCACTCCCCCAGCACCCGCGGATCGAAGCACAGATTGCTCACGAGGTACGTGGCGTGCTCGCGCTTGTCCCACATCGCCTGGACGGTGATGTCGTCGTGGATGAGGGGATGGCTCTCGGGATAGCCGGTGATGCCGACGTGACGGAAGGGCCCGCCCAGCTCGCTCAGCCGGCGCAGCACCGGCAGCGCCCCGTCGTAGACCCCGGCCGGCGGGTCGGCGTCGCCCGCCGGGACGAAGACGTCGTCCACGCCCATCTCACGGAGCCGGTCGACGACCTCCTTCAGATGCGCGTCGTCCCGCAGCAGCCGCGCGGGCACATGCGGGACGACGCGATAGCCGTGCCCCGCGAGCCGGCCTGCCAGGTCGAGGGTCGGCTCCAGGCCCTTGACCGGCGACGCCGTCACCGTGACGACGACATCGCGCGGAACATGGGCGAGGACCTTGTCCTCGGTCGCCTTCGCGGGCAGCACCTCATAGCGGACGCGCTCCAGCAGCGCCCTCAGCCCGGTGACGCCCAAGGCCTACCCGGCCTGCTTCTCGGCGTCACGGAGGCGGTAGTACTGGGCCTTCGACGGCGCCAGTGGCTCCTTGCCGAGGATCAGATCGGCGGCCTTCTCGGCGACCATCATCACCGGGGCGTAGATGTTGCCGTTGGTGACGTACGGCATCACCGACGCGTCGACGACCCTCAGGCCCTCCACGCCGTGCACCCGCATGCTGGTCGGGTCGACGACGGACATCTCGTCGGTGCCCATCTTGCAGGTGCAGGAGGGGTGCAGGGCGGTCTCGCCGTCCTTGGCGACCCAGGCGAGGATCTCCTCGTCCGTCTCGACGGACGGTCCGGGCGAGACCTCCCCGTCGTTGTAGGGGGCGAGTGCGGGCTGGTTGAGGAGCTTGCGGGCCACCCGGATCGCCTCGACCCACTCGCGCCGGTCCTGCTCGGTGGAGAGGTAGTTGAAGCGCAGGGCCGGGTGCTCGCGCGGGTCCTTGCTCTTGATCTTCACGGAGCCGATGGCGTCGGAGTACATGGGGCCCACATGGACCTGATAGCCGTGTCCGCCCGCGGGCACGGAACCGTCGTAGCGGACCGCGATCGGCAGGAAGTGGAACATCAGGTTGGGGTAGTCGACGTCCTCGTTGCTGCGGGCGAAGCCGCCGGCCTCGAAGTGGTTCGTCGCGGCCGGGCCCTTCCTGAACAGCCACTGCAGGCCGATGAAGGGGGCGCGCCACTTCGCCAGGTACGGCTGCATGGAGACGGGCTGCTTGCAGGCGTACTGGATGTAGACCTCGAGGTGGTCCTGCATGTTCTCGCCGACGCCCGGCAGGTCGTGCACGACGTCGATGCCGAGGGCGCGCAGCTCCTCCGCGTTGCCGACGCCGGAGAGCTGCAGCAGCTGCGGGGAGTTGATCGCGCCGCCGCAGAGGATGACCTCCTTGGCGCGGACCTGCTGCGGGGCGCTCTTGCCGCGCTGGTATTCGACACCGACGGCCTTCTTGCCCTCGAACAGGACACGGGTGACCAGGGCGCGTGTCTTGACGGTGAGGTTGGGGCGCTTGCGGACGGGCTTGAGGTACGCCTTCGAGGCCGACAGCCGGCGTCCGCGGTGGACGTTGCGGTCGAACTTGGCGAAACCTTCCTGCCGGTAGCCGTTGACGTCGTCGGTAGGCGCGTAGCCCGCCTCCTCGGTGGCCTTGAGGAAGGCGCCGAAGAGCGGGTTGGTCGCCGGGCCGCGCTCCAGGACGAGGGGGCCGTCGTGGCCGCGGAACTCGTCGTCCGGGTCGGCCGCGAGACAGTTCTCCATGCGCCGGAAGTACGGCAGACAGTGGGCGTAGTCCCAGGTCTCCATGCCGGGGTCGGCCGCCCAGCGCTCGTAGTCCATGGGGTTGCCGCGCTGGAAGATCATGCCGTTGATGCTGCTGGAGCCGCCCAGCACCTTGCCCCGCGCGTGGTAGACGCGCCGGCCGCCCATGTGGGGCTCCGGCTCGGACTCGTACTTCCAGTCGTAGAACCGGCTGCCGATGGGATAGGTCAACGCCGCCGGCATATGGATGAAGACGTCCCACGGGTAGTCGGGCCGGCCGGCCTCCAGCACCAGCACGCGGTTGGCCGGGTCGGCGGAGAGTCTGTTCGCCAGCGCACTGCCGGCCGATCCGCCGCCGACGATGACGAAGTCGTACTGCACAGGAGCCATGGTGCCTCGTCTCGCTCGCGCCGTAGATACGCGACGCATGCTAGCGCTGGTAGCGTCATACGCACCAGGTTGCGAACGACGCAACTTCTAACGGCTTCATTACGGGCTCGTTACTTGCCGTCGTGTTGTTTACTACGCGTATAGTTTTACTGTGAGCAACTACAGCACTGACACAGAAACGTCGAATTCGCAGGCCGGCGGAGTGCAGTCGGTCGACCGCGCCATCAGCGTCCTGGAGATCCTCGCCCAGCGTGGCGAGGCGGGCGTCAGTGAGGTAGCGGCCGAAATCGACGTACACAAGTCCACCGCCTTCCGCCTGCTGGGCGCCCTGGAGGCGCGCGGCCTGGTGGAACAGGCCGGTGAGCGCGGCAAGTACCGGCTCGGCTTCGGCATCGTCCGTCTGGCCGGCGCGGTCACCGGCCGTATCGACATCACCCAGCAGGGCCGCCCGGTCTGCGAACGGCTCGCCGAGGAGCTCGGTGAGACCGTCAACATCGCCGTCATGCAGGAGCACTTCGCGATCAACCTGTACCAGGTGCGCGGTCCGGGTGCCATCACCGCGCACAACTGGGTCGGCCAGCTGACTCCTCTGCACGCCACGTCGAGCGGCAAGATCCTGCTGTCCTATCTGCCGACCAAGGACCGCGCCACGCTGCTGGCCGAAGCCGGGATGAAGAAGGTCACGCAGAACACCATCACGGCCAAGAGCAAGCTCGAGAAGAACCTAGCCGAGACCCGGGAGCGCGGCTACTCGATCACCCTGGAGGAGCTGGAGATCGGCCTGCACGCCATGGCCGCGCCGGTCCGCGACCGGGACGGCACGGTGATCGCGGCACTGAGCGCCTCCGGGCCCGCGTACCGCCTGACCGAGGACCGTATGCACGAGGTCTCCCCGATCCTGCTCAAGGGCGCCGAGGAGATCAGCCACCGCATGGGCTACCTGGGCGAAGCGGTCGTCTCCTAGACCGCCGGCGCCCCCAGGCGCTCGTTGACCCAGTCGTGGAAGGCACCGATGTGGTGCTCACTGGGTACCAGCACACCGCCCTTGGCGTACATCCTTGAGCTCATCCCCGGCTGGGTGCGCTCGCAGGCGTCGAAGTCCTGCTGGTTCACGCGGTGGAACAGCTCCACGGACCGGCTGACGTCCTTGCCGCTCTCGACGACATGCGGCAGATAGAGCCAGTCGCACTCGACGATCGTCCGGTCGACCGCCACCGGGTACATCCGGTGGAAGATGACGTGGTCGGGTACGAGGTTGATGAACACCTGCGGCCTGACCGTGATCGCGTAGTAGCGCCGGTCCTGGTCCTCGGCGACCCCCGGAATGCGGTCCAGTCCCTCGGAGCCGTCGACGGTGAAGCCCTGGACCTCCTCGCCGAACTCCGCGCCGTGACCCACGTAGTACTGGGCGGCGTAGCCGTCGGCGAACTCGGGCAGCACCTCCGTCAGTTCGGGGTGGATGGTGGCGCAGTGGTAGCACTCCATGAAGTTCTCGATGATCAGCTTCCAGTTCGCCTTGACGTCGTAGACGATCCGTTTGCCGACCGAGAGGTCGTCGATGCCGTAGCGCTCGATCGACTCGACGTCGCCCAGGCGGTCGACGATCTCGCCCATGACCGTGTCCTCGAAGGAGGGCGGGTTCTCCGCGAGGCAGACCCAGACATAGCCGAGCCATTCGCGCACGGCGACGCCGACCAGGCCGTACTCGGTGCGTCCGACGTCGGGCATCTTGGTGAGGTTGGGCGCGGCGACGAGTTTGCCGTTGAGGTCGTACGTCCAGGCGTGGTACGGGCATTGGAAGGCCCGCTTCACCTCGCCGGTCTCCTCTGTGCAGAGCTTGGCGCCGCGGTGTCGGCATACGTTGAAGAACGCACGGACACTGTTGTCCCTCGCGCGGGTGACGAGGATGCTCTCGCGGCCCACGTCGACGGTGCGGAAGGCGCCGGGCTTCGCCAGTTCGGAGGCGCGCGCGACACAGAACCACATGGTCTCGAATATGCGCTCCTGCTCCTGGGCGAAGATCGCCGGATCCGTGTAGGAGGAGCCGGGCAGGGTGGCGATCAGGCTGTCCGGCAGGCTGGTCGAGGTCACGGTGCACTCCTCGGGAAACGTCGTGGAGGGGTCATTCACGCGCCGGGAAGAACGACTCCGGACGGCGTTGGGGATGGCGCGGGTGCGCGCTTTGTTGCCTATCGCGCAACGCTGCGCGTTATGTGAGCCCGCAGCATGGGATGCCGTAGGGGCGGTGTCAAGATGTCGCGGCGGCGAGCTGCTTGCGCCAGCGCATGAACAGCCGCGGCTGGTTCATTCCGAGCACGGCGACCGGCCGACCGGCGCGCCGGTAGACGGCCAGGACATTGCGGTCGTCCGCGGCGCCCTCCTCGACCGTCACACTGTCCGCGCCGACCGCGTGCCCCGCGAACTGGATCTTTACGCCGTACTGGTCGGACCAGAAGTACGGCGGCCGGGGCACACCCGGTTCCACCGCACCGCCCGCGAGCAGCGTTGCGACGGCGGCGTCGGGGCGCTCGCGCGCGCCCGTCCAGTGCTCGACCCTGCGGTGGGCACCGGTGCGCGGGTCGTACCAGTTGGCGCAGTCGCCGACCGCGACCACACCGGCCAGGCCGGTGCGGCCGTCGGCGCCGCATTTGACGCCGTTGTCGAGCTCGACGCCGGAGCCCTGAAGCCACTCGACACACGGGCGGGCCCCCACGCCGACGACCACGATGTCGGCCGGGATGCTGCGGCCGTCCTCCAGCAGGACGGCGTCCACACGCCGCTCCCCACTCAGCCCCTTGACTCCGACGCCGCACAACAGCCGTACGCCGTGGTCCGTGTGGAGGCCGGAGACGACGGCACCCATGGACGCGCCGAGCGGTCCGGCGAGCGGCGTCGGGGCCACCTCGACGACCGTCACGTCGAGACCGAGCGCGTAGGCGGTGGAGGCGACCTCGGCGCCGATGAATCCGCCGCCGATCACCACCAGCCGTCCACCCCCGGCCAGTTCGTCGCGCAGGGCGCGGGCGTCGTCCAGGGTGCGCAGGGCGTGCACCCCGGCGAGGCCCTCGGTGCCCGGCAGCATGCGGGCCGCGGCGCCGGTCGCGATGACGACGCCGTCGGCGCGGACCTCCCGGCCGTCGGCGAGCCGGACGGCGCGCTCGGTGCGGTCGAGTCCGGTGGCGCGGGCGCCGAGCAGCCACTCCGCGTCCAGGTCCTCGCCGTCGCTCTCCAGCGCGAGGTCCGCCTCGCCGAGAGTGCCGGCCAGGAACTCCTTGGACAGCGGCGGCCGGTCGTACGGGCGGTGGAACTCGTCCCCGATGACGACGAGCCGCCCGTCGTAACCCTGCTTCCGCAGCGACCGCGCCGCCGACAGACCGGCCAGCGAGGCGCCGACCACGGCGACCGTCCTCACGCGGGACCGCCGGCGAGCCGGGCCGCGATGCACGGCGGCAGGTTGGGGGCGTCCATGGACAGCTGGACATAGATCATGCCGTCCTGCACGACGACCTCGTGGGTCCGGACCGGGAGCTTGGCCGGCGGGGCGTCGACCGCACCGGTCCGCAGGTCGAACTTCGAGGCATGCAGCGGGCATTCCACCTCGCAGCCCTCCAGCCAGCCGTCGGCGAGCGAGGCGTCCTGGTGGGTGCAGGTGTCGTCGATGGCGAAGATCTCGCCGTCGTCGGTGTGGAACACCGAGACCGGCGGGTCGATGTCGAGCCGGAAGGCCTCACCTCGCGGGAGATCCGCGAGACGGCACGCGGGAATCATCATGACACCTCGGTGCGTATAGCGAAACGGATTGCGGTTAGCGCAACGCCAGTTTGGAGGCCGCTCCGAACCGTTGTCAAGGCGTCAAAAGGCCCGGTTCGGACGGCTCGGCGGATCGGCCTCCGGGCAGCTCGAAGCGCCCGCTCCACCTGCGCGAACAGGCGGGAACGGGCGCCTTGCGAGGACCCCCGGCAGCGGTCAGAAGCCGCGGTCGATCCACTCCTGGAGGTGCGGAGCCTCCGCGGCGATCGTGGTCGTGTCCCCGTGCCCGGTGTGCACGACGGTCTCGTCCGGCAGCGTCAGCAGCCGGTCCCGGATCGAGTCCACGATGGTCGGGAAGTGGCTGTACGACCGTCCCGTCGCCCCCGGCCCGCCCGCGAACAGCGTGTCGCCGCTGAAGAGGGCCGCCATGGCCGGCGCGTACAGACAGACCGCACCCGGCGCGTGACCCGGCGTGTGCAGCACGGTCAGTTCGGCACCGGCGACCGTGAGGACCTGGCCGTCGGTCAGCTCGCCGTCGGGTGCCCGGTCGGGGTGGGTCTGCTTCCACAGCGGCAGGTCGTCGGCGTGGAGCAGGATCGGGGCACCCGTGCGCGCCGCGAGGTCGGGAGCGGCGTCGATGTGGTCGTTGTGGGCGTGGGTGCACACGATGGCCCGCAGCGTGCGCCCACCGAGCGCCTCGGCGATGGCCACCGCGTCGTGTGCGGCGTCGACGACGATCGCCTCGTGGTCGTCGCCGACGATCCACACGTTGTTGTCGACGTCCCAGGTGCCGCCGTCCAGGGAGAACGCCCCCGAGGTGACGAGGTGTTCGATGCGGGCGGCCATCAGAGGACCACCACCGAGCGCAGGACATCGCCGCCGTGCATCCGCTCGAAGGCCTTCTCGACCTCGTCCAGCGCGATGGTCTCCGTGACGAAGGCGTCCAGGTCGAGCCGGCCCTGGAGATAGAGGTCGACGAGCATCGGGAAGTCGCGGGAGGGCAGGCAGTCGCCGTACCAGGAGGACTTCAGGGACCCGCCACGGCCGAAGACGTCCAGCAGCGGCAGTTCTAGCTTCATCTCCGGGGTGGGTACGCCGACGAGGACGACGGTGCCGGCGAGGTCGCGCGCGTAGAAGGCCTGCTGGTAGGTCTCCGGGCGGCCGACCGCCTCGATCACCACATCGGCACCGAAGCCGCCGGTCAGCTCACGGATCGCCTCGACGGCGTCGTTCTCCTTGGAGTTGACGGTGTGGGTCGCGCCCAGCTTCCTGGCCGTGGCCAGTTTCCGGTCGTCGATGTCGACCGCGATGATCTTCGCCGCACCCGCGAGGTTCGACCCGACGATCGCCGCGTCGCCGACTCCACCGCAGCCGATGACGGCCACGCTGTCACCGCGTCCGACGTTGCCCGTGTTGATGGCGGCGCCGATGCCCGCCATCACGCCACAGCCGAGCAGCCCGACGGCCGCCGCCGACGCCGCCCGGTCCACCTTGGTGCACTGTCCGGCCGCCACCAGCGTCTTCTCCGCGAACGCGCCGATGCCGAGCGCCGGGGACAGCTCCTGCCCGGTCGAGGCGAGGGTCATCTTCTGCTTGGCGTTGTGCGTGTTGAAGCAGTACCAGGGGCGCCCGCGCAGACAGGCACGGCACTGACCGCACACCGCACGCCAGTTGAGGACGACGAAGTCACCCGGCGCGACATCGGTGACCCCCTCCCCCACCGACTCCACGACACCGGCCGCCTCATGCCCGAGCAGGAAGGGGAAGTCGTCGTTGATGCCGCCCTCCCGATAGTGCAGGTCGGTGTGGCAGACCCCGCAGGCCTCGATCTTCACCAGCGCCTCACCCGGGCCGGGGTCGGGCACGATGATCGTTTCCAGGCTGACGGGGGCGCCCTTGCCCTGCGCGACGACAGCACGGACCTGGTGCGTCATGGCCACTCCTCGGCTGCTATGAGACCTGAGTCTGATGTTGCTCATTACGGCACGCATCTCACGTGTCGCAACACAGCATCCTTGAGCGCGAACCGGCGGTCAAGGAGTCGACGCGCACCGTACTGTGGCCGCGTTCAGGCCACGGTGGGTCACCCGTTCCCGTTCGCCGCCAGGTCTGGGTAACTATGAAAAAATCGCCCATAAGGTTTCAAAGGAGATTCCCAGTGAGCACTCCTGGCGACAAGCTCGGCTACGAGAGCATGCCGCTCGACCGCACCGGCCAGGCCGAGGCCTTCGACGCCATCGGCGACCGCTATGACGAGGCCTTCCCGCACAAGGAAGGGCAGGTCACGTCCGCCGAGTGGCTGATCCGGTCCCTGCCGGCCGGCGCCCGTGTGCTGGACCTGGGGTGCGGCACCGGAATCCCGACCGCGCTCCAGTTGGCGAAGGCGGGATTGCAGGTCGTCGGTGTCGACCTGTCGGAGACAATGGTCGCGCTCGCCCGCGACAACGTGCCCACCGGAGTGTTCCACCAGGCGGACATCGCGGATCTGCGGCCCGGAGGCCCCCGGGACCTCGGCCGCTTCGACGCGGTGGCGGCCTTCTTCTCGCTGCTGATGCTGCCGCGCGCCGAGATACCCCTCACGCTGCGAACCGTCCACCACCTGCTGCCTCCGGGCGGCCTGTTCGCGCTGTCGATGGTGGAGGCGGACGTGGACGACTTCTCAATCCCGTTCATCGGAAGCACCATCCGGGTCTCCGGCTATCTGGGGGACGAACTGCGCGAGGTCGTCGAGGCTGCGGACTTCGAGATCGTCGAGGAGTCGTCGTACACCTACGCCCCGTCGAGCGCGGATGTCCCGCCCGAGGTACAGATCTTCCTGCGCTGCAGGCGGCGCACCTGACGACACACGGAAGGACACGGGTGACGAAGGATCTCGGAGCCGATCGGGGCACCGGCGGGCAGGCGGCCGGTGCGGACGTCGCCGAGCCGCAGACCGACCGACTCCGGTACCTCGACGCCGCGACCCGCCAGATCGCCCGCGGCATCAACCTCGACGAAACGTTGGAGGAGCTGTGCCGGGCGGCCGTCCCGGCCTTCGCCGACACGGCGTTCGTCCATCTGTACGCTCCGCTCCCGGTCGGCGCCGAGACGGACGCCGCCCCCGGCATCCTGCGCCTGCACACCACGGACCGCGCGGCACCGCGCCGGCCCGCCACGCAGGGCTCCGGACCCCTCGCACCGGCCCCCGACCCGGTCCGGGCGGCGGAGGTCGTACACCCCTCCGCCGCCGGTCCGCTCACCGAGCTGCTGGACGCCGGGCGTCCAGTGTTCGCGGACACCCCGGACACCGCGTCCGCCGCGTCAGAGCTGCTGGAGACCGACACCGCTTCCCCGGCACCAGGGCTCGGACGACGCCTGATCGTCGCCCCGCTGCACGGCCGCCACCAGGTCATGGGCAGCGTCGTCCTCCTGCGCGAACCCGACCGCCCGGACTTCTCTGAGGACGATCTGCTCGTCGCCTCCCAGCTCGCCACACACACCGCGCTGGGCATCGACAAGGCGGTGCTGTACGCGCGCGAGGCGTCCGTAGCCGACGCGCTGCAGCGCACGATGCTCCCGCCGTCGCTGCCCGCGCCGGCCGGAGTCCTGCTGGCCAGCCGCTATCTGCCGGCCTCGCGGACCGCGCAGGTCGGCGGCGACTGGTACGACGCGATCCCGCTGCCCGGCAACCGTGTCGCGCTGATCATCGGCGATGTGATGGGCCACTCCATGACCTCGGCCGCGATCATGGGCCAGTTGCGCACCATCGTGCAGACCCTGGCCGGGCTCGATCTGCCGCCGGACGAGATCCTGCACCACCTCGACGAACAGGCGGAGCGCCTGGGCAGCGAGCACACGGCGACCTGCCTGTACGCCATGTACGACCCCGTGCTGCACCGGCTGCTGGTGTCCAACGCCGGCCATCTGCCACCGGTGCTCCTGCATCCCGACGGCCGCACGGAGGTCGTACAGGTGCCGCCCGGGGCGCCGATCGGGGTGGGCGGCGGTGGATTCGAGTCCACCGAGATGCCCGCGCCGGCCGGCGCGACGCTGCTGCTGTACACCGACGGGCTGGTCGAGTCCCGCGACTCGGACGTCCTGACCGGGGTGGAGCGACTGAGCGCACGGCTGCGGGAAGCCGCCGCGAAATCCACGCCTCCGGGGCTGGAAATGCTCTGCGACCAGGCGCTCGGCACGCTGGGGCCGGGAGACCGGGACGACGACGTCGCGCTGCTCGCCGCTCGCTTCAAGGGCCTGCTGCCGGAGACCGTCGCGTACTGGTACCTGGCCCCGCGCCCGCAGAACGCGCGCCAGGCCCGCCGCCTGACCCGCAGGACCCTGCACGACTGGGACCTCGACGACCTGGCGGAATCCAGCGAACTCCTGGTCAGCGAGATGGTCGCCAACGCCGTGCGCTTCGCCTCCCGACCGATCGTCCTGCGTCTCCTGCGCACGGACGTCCTGCGCTGCGAGGTCGAGGACGACTCCCCGATCGTCCCGAGGATGCGCCATGCCCGGCTGAGCGACGAGGGCGGCCGAGGGCTGTTCCTGGTCGACCAGCTGGCCCAGCGCTGGGGGGTGACGAGGGTCAGCACCGGCAAGGTGGTGTGGTTCGAGCACCGGCTGCCTGCCGACGGGGACGCCGATTGAGGGGCGGGCTACTCGGGAGTGATCGTCACGCTCACCGTCCGGTTCCTCGCCGTGCTCGGGTACGGGGCGTCGCGCTGATCCGCGCTCGCGGTGGTGAAGTCCGTCAGCGGCTTGTCACTGGCGGCACTCAGTTCGCGGGCGGCGATGAGGGCCCGCCACAGGGAGAGAACCGAGCCACCGCTGGTCGGAGCGCCGGGGACGGTGGCCGTGTGGCCGTGGATCTCCACGCGCACGTTCCGACCCGCCAGACGCTCACCGAGAACGGCGAGTCGATCGGCGCCGGTCTGCGTCAGCTCGGCGCCCTCGGAGAAGAGCCCGTCCGCGAAGGCGACCTCCACGGAAGCCCCGCGCACGACCGGCTCCGTTCCCGGTGCCCGCAGCGCGGCGGCCAGGTCCGCCGCCGCCTCCGCCCGGCGCGCCGCCTCCCGGTCCCGCTCCTGTGCCTGCTCGGCCCTGCGTTCGGCGTCGAGCTGCCGGGCCAGTTGTTCGGCCGACTCGGCCTGCGTGGAGCCCGGCCGCTCCGGCCGACCGCTCGCGGTGTCCATGAGGGCGACCGTGCCCGCCGTGATCGCGGCCACCACACAGACCGCGGCGGCCAGGGCCGTACCGGCGCGGTGCCGGGCGAGCGCCGCCCGTGGGCCGCGGCCGCCGAGCCGGTCGATCCTCGCCAGTCCGGCCGACGCGGCCGGATCCTGGGGCCGCTGCTCCTGGACCCGGCGCCAGTACTCCGCCGCCCGGGCCAGGTCTCCGCGCTGGGCGTGTACCCGGGCGAGCAGATCGAGGACGTCCGGATGGTCTGCGGCGCCGGGATCATCGGCGTCGTGCAACAGCCGCAGGGCACCGTCCATGTCACCGGAGCGGGCCGCCGCCCGGGCGCGCGAGACCAGCAGTCCGACGCGGAGGGAGGCGGTTACGGACGCCGTACCGCCGGAGCCGACGCCTGCGGACACCGTACGACCTGACCCCGCGCCGTCGGACTGAGCAGTACCCGGCTCTGTGGCGTCCGCCGCCGTGCCGTCCGTCGCGCCCCGGCCGGCGGACAGGATTGAGCCGGACGGGACGCCCGTCGGGATTCGGGATGTGGGCACCTTCAACTCCTTCTCCCCGCCGACTAGTTGATGCCGCCGGACAGCCGCTCGGCCTCATCCACGGCCCCCGGCGGCAGCAGTCGGCGCAGCCGCTCGTTGACCCCGGCGAGGGCCCGGCGGTTCCCCGCGGCGACGGCACGGCGACCCTCCAGGATCGCGGCGTCCGCCTGTGCGCGGGAGAACATGTCGTCGCGCATCTCGACCAACGCGTGGAAGACCACGTACTCCCACTGGTCGGTACGGCGCAGCAACTCGACGTGGAAGTCCCCGGCCCGCTTGATGAGCCGCCGCAGATCCGCCGGAGAGGCGTCGTCGCCGAGCGAACCGGCCCGGTCGCGCAGGCTCTGCAGCTCCCGGCGGTCCGACGCGCCGCCGCCGACCTGCTCGACGACGTCCTCGCAGGAGCTGAGCAGATCCCACAGCTCGCGCTGCAGCCCGGGGATCTCGATCGCCTGCTCGATGTCGTCGAGCTGGGCTTCCACATCGCGGATGCGACGCTCGCTGGTGACGGCGGCACCCGTGTCGACGGCCGCCGCGTCGACCTCCTTGCGCAGCTGCGGGAGGGTCTTCTGCTCCGAGAGGTCCTCCAGCTGTTCCCGCGCCTGGTCCGAGAACACGTCCTCCGCCTGGTCCTGCAGGAGACGTACCCGCTGTTCCAGATCGTGCAGGCGGTCCACGAGCTCGGCGTGTTCGGGCGCCAGCAGCTCGGAGCGGTTGATCGTCGCCTCGAACTGCTGCTCCAGCAGCGGGATGTCGGCGGTGACGAGGACCTCCCGGTTGCTCGCCTGGATCTCGAACGTCACCTCGACCTCGCTCTGGGCGGGCAGGTCGATCCGGATGTCGCGCGGGCGGATCTCGATCAGCCCGACCCGGGTGTTGCGGTCGGCGCGCCTGCGCTCGCCCTCCAGCAGCGGGATGCGGATGACGGCGTCCGGCTGGGCACGGCGCAGCGGGATGGTCGTCCGGTACGGCTTGGTCACCTGGGCCGGCAGGGTGGTGCCCTTGCGCAGCAGCGGGTCGAAGGTGCCGTCGGCCTTGCCGATGCCGAGGGTGCCGGTGAGCACCGCGTCGCCGGGGACGACGGCCGCGTGGCTGATGGAGAAGGTGTCCCCGGCCAGGTTCCGCCGGGTGCCCGCGGTGTCGGTGAGCTCCACGGTGAAGCGGGACCGGGTGTCGGCGTCGATGGCCACCTCGGTGTAGAAGGTGCCGTCGGCGCCGAGTTCGGTGCGCGGACCGCGGAAGGGCGGGCGGCCGTCGGGGTTGCTCAGGGTGACGGTGTACCGCGTCCAGTCCACCGCGCTGCCGCTGCTGACCTTGCCGGAGACCGGGATGCCGGTGGTGTCGACGGACTGCGCCGGATAGTGGAGGTCGATCGCGAACTCGCCCGGCGCGGCCTGCTGCGGCTTCCTGGGCAGCCGGATCGTCCGGGCGAACACGGCGGCGCCGCGCGCGACCACGGTGGTGGGGTCCTGGCTGTGGTCGAGGGGGATGCCGGGGCCTTCGACCGGGTCGGCGAGCAGTTCGCGCAGGCCGGGGCTGAGGGTCGCGCCGCCCACCAGGAGCAGCCGGTCGATGTGGTCGGGGCGCAGGGAGCTCTCGGCCAGCGCGTCACGGCAGAGCCGGATGGCGCGGGTGTAGAAGGGCAGCGCCAGGTCGTCCAGGGCGCCCCGGGTCAGGACGTACTCGAAGGGCTCGGTGCCGCCGTCGCCGTCGTCGAGGTCGACGGAGATCTCCACCGAGGGCGTTCGGGACAGCGCGATCTTGGCGTTCTCGGCCTCCAGCTTGAGCTTGGCGAAGCTCCTGCGCCAGCGCGCGTTGTTGCGGGCGAAGTCCGGCAGGCCCAGGTCGCGCCGGACGGCCGGGACCAGCAGGTCGTCGACCAGGGCCCAGTCGATGAGCTTGCCGCCCAGATAGGGGTCACCGGCGTGCTGGATGAGCTGCAGCTCGCCGTCGCGCTTGCTCATCAGGGCCGCGTCGAAGGTGCCGCCGCCCAGGTCGAACACCATCCAGTGGGCGGATTCGGAGACGTCCTGCACGCCGTAGGCGATGGCGGCCGCGGTCGGCTCCTGCACCAGCGGGCAGTGCTCGCCCAGCCCGGCGAGGGCGGCGGCCGTGCTGGTGGCGTTGTTCTGGTTGAGCGCGAAGGAGGCCGGGACGGTGATGACGGCCGCCTCCGGCTGGTACCCGTACTCGTACGCGGCGTCCTGGCGCAGGGACTTGAGCACCTCGGCGGAGAGCTCCTCGGGGGTGAGCGAAACGCCCGCGCGCTGGAAGTGCCGCCTGGCGCCGGCCGCCCCCATCTCCAGCTTGAACTCGGCGTAGGCGTTGTCCGGATCGTTCTCCGTGCGCTCCCGGGCCCGCCTGCCGACATGGCTCACCCCCTCTTTGGGCAGCCACACGGCGGACGGCGTGAAGTCCCAGCCGTCGTTGTTCTTGATGACGTGTACGCCGTCGTCCTCCGCCACCGCGATGGCGCTGTTGGTGGTGCCGAGGTCGATTCCGAAGTCGATGGTCTCGCGCATGGTCGTGGTCTCCTTGGTCGTTCACGTGCCGGGCGTCTGCTCGGGCGCGGGCCTGCCGACGACGACCTGGCCCATCTGGATGCGTTCGCCGCGGAAGTAGACCGACGGCCGTACGGTCTCCAGCACCGTCTCGCGGTCCAGTCCCGGCTCGTCCTGGAACACCAGGGCCTCCAGGGACTGCCCGGAGTCGAACGGCATGCCGTCGTGCTCCTGGATCTCCAGCCCGTCGTCGAGGAGCGCCTGGCGGCTCGCGTGGACCTGGCGGCGCACCTGCCGCAGATCGGCGGCCGAGAGCGGGCCGGTTCCCTGGTCGAGCTTGCGCAGGGCGCGCCAGATACCGACGGCGGCCCCGAGCAACGCGTCGGTCCCGGCGCCCTCCGGGGTGCGGACCCGCTCCGCGAGGGCCTCGGCGGCCTCGACCTCAGCGAGCAAAGCCGCCGCCCACTCGACGTGGGCCGGCTCAAGCGGCGGGCGGGCGATGCGGAACTCCGGGGGATGCCTCAACTGGCGTAGCGCGTCCCGTACTTGGGGAGTCACCGGGCGGTGCATGGTTGTCCTCCTTTTGTGCCGTCCTCTGGTGTGCCGTCCTCGTGGGGCACCGGCGACTCAGCTGTTGACCCAGTACGCGATCAGGGCGGGGAGCACCATGACGAGGAAGACGAGGAAGCAGCTCAGTCGCAGGCCGCCCCACAGGTCGCTGATGCCCCCGGCGTCGACGGAGCGGGCGTACTCCCCGAACTGCGAGTGGATGGCGTCCCAGTTGGCCTCGATGCCCGCCACGTCGCGGTCCGGGGCGATCTCGTACGCCGCCTCCGTGAGCTCGACCATCGTCTGCCGCTGCTTGGCGCTCGGCCGCTTGTACAGGTGGTGGTCGGCGAGCGCCACCGCGAGGTTGTTCAGGCCCACCGCGACGATGTGCGCGACCTCCTCGTACCGCCAGTCCGAGATGAACGCCCGGAAGTCCCCGAGTCGTTCGAAGGTGGGGAGGACCTGTCTCCGCATGGCCAGAACGGCATCCCCGTACCGTCCGGCCTCCTGGTGCCGCTTCGCGGACAGCAGACCGTCGGAGATCTCCTCGACCGTCTCCTCCACGGTCTCCTCGAACAGCTCGGCGAAGAGCCCCGCGAACGCCTCGTGTTCCGCCCAGCCCGCGCAGACCCCGGCGAGCCGCGGCCGGAATTCCGGGTCGGCGGCGAGTTCGCGGAAGGGGGAGACGAGGAGGCGGGGCAGCGCGGCGAGGAAGTCGTCCGCCGAGTGCTCGCCCAGCCTCGGATCGTCCAACACCATGATCCGGTGGGCTATGTGGTGCCGGAACTCGGGGCGTTCCAACAGCAGTCCCCAGCCGCCGGCCGCGCCCCGCCAGAGGTTGTCCCGTCCGTCCGTGCTGGTGTGACCGCCTCCGGCCTCCGCTTCCAACGCCATGGCGTGGAAGCGCACCGCGTCGTCGTGCTCCTCGTGCACGGACGGAGGGCAGCCGCAGTCGGGGCCGGGCTCGCCCCACCGCCACAACAGCTCGTCGACCAGCCGTCGTCGTGGATCCTGGAACTCCTCGAAGGCGGCCCGGACCTCGTCCCTGCGGTGCCCGCCCGCCAGGGGCGACTCCGGGTCCGCGGGCAGGGTGTCCTGCACCGCGAGCCGGGCCTCCAGCCGTTGTCTGTGCTGCCGCACGGCACGTCCTCGCGCGTCCACCGGGAGCCCGGTGACGGCGAAGGCGTTGTCCCGGTACAGCCGCGTCCCGGCCAGGTCCGCGAAGCGGGACAGGTTTCCGGTGCCGGGTCGAACAGCGGACGGCTCACCCATCCGGCCACCCGCAGTCGTGTTGTCCATCCGCTCTCCATACGTCCGCTGCCCGTATGCCCGTTGCTCGTGCGTCCGTTGCTCATGTGGCCGACGCCCATGTGGTCGCCGCCCATGTGTCCGCTGCCTGTGTGTCGGGCCCGTTCACATGACCACCCCCCGGCGCCACGTCATCAGCCGGGCCAGGTGCCGTTCCCGAAGCCGGGGATGGCGGCTTACTGCCTCTTCCAGCTGGTTGGCGGCGTCGGCCAGTCGGCCCGGCTTACGGGAGAGTTCGACGGCTGCCCGTATCTGCTCCTCGACCGACCGCTGCTCGCCGGAGCGCAACTCGGCCGCCCCCTGTACGGCCGCAGAACCGGGCCGTGCCGGCCGCGCGCCCGGCGGGGGCCGCAGGGACACGGCCCGTTCGGCGACCTCGCGGGCCGTGGCGGGCCGGTCGGCCGGGTCGGTCCGCAGCATGTCCGTGACCAGGCTGTCCAGTTCCGGTCGCACGTCGTCGTTGAAGGTGCTCGGCGGCGGCAGCGGGCGCTTGAACCTCTCCAAGGAGAAGGACTGCACCGGATCGCCGCCGTCGTACGGGAAGTGGTCGGTGAGCAGGAAGTACGCGATGGTGCCCAGCGCCCACACGTCCCCCGCGCACGAGTAGCCCGTGCCGCGACGCAGCACCTCCGGCGGCATATAGGCGACCGTCCCCTGGGCGCTGGCCGCCATGGTGCCCGGGTCGGTCTCCTTGGCCAGGCCGAAGTCGCTCACTTTCACCCGCAGCCCGGACTCGTCGTAGGTGATGAGGACGTTGGCCAGCGACAGATCGCGGTGCACGATGGGGTGCTGCCGCTCGTGAGCGACGGCGAGCCCTTCGGCGGCCTGCCGCAGCACGGCCGCGGCCTCGCCGACCGGTACCGCCCCGGAGTGGGAGGCGACCAGCCGCTCCAGGCTGCCGCCCGCGACGTACTCCATGGTGATGTAGCCGCGCACGCCCTCGGACGTCTGCACGGTGCCCGCGTCGAACACCCGGATGATGTTGGGGTGTCCCAGGGTGGAGAGGATGCGGGCCTCGTCGAACATCCTGGACGTCGCCTCCAGCGAGGCCACGTGCTTGAAGAGCTTCAGCGCCTGCCAGCCGAGGATGTGGTGCCGTACCCGGTACACCTCGGCGAAGGCGCCCTCCCCCAGCCGACGGTCCACGACGAGCGCGGAGTTGATCCGCTGCCCCCTCGTCAGCAGAGTCCCCTCCGCGCTCGTCGTGTCCCCCGACATCGGCCGCCCCTTCCGTGCCCTCGGTCATCGTCACGGTGGCACGCACCTGCCGGGACCCCTCCCGAATCCGTCAGGAGTGGGTGACCTTGATGCGGGAGATGCGGACCTCGCCGTAGTTGTCGTCGTCGCACGGCTCGGAGTTGTCGCAGTTGGCCTGCGTGTAGGCGCCCGCCTTGAAGTAGTTGGTGTCGCCGTCGTGGGAGATCGTGGTCTGCCGCCGGCCGTTGTAGTACACGTCGACCTCTCCGTCCTCGGCCACGAACTTGGCCTCGAACTCGGTGCCCAGCTCGTAGTCGTCGGTGACGAGGTGGTGATGGCGCTCGTCGCCGTCGGTGATGTAGAGGCTGCTGTCCTCGAGGCGGAAGACGGTGACGTCGTCGTCCCCGCCGTGCACCTGCGCGCCGACCACCCACGGCCGTTCCTCGGGCAGTGCCGTGAACGCCTCCCTGACCACGAGGGTGTGGGTGCCGTCCGTGGTGGACCATTCGGCTTCGTCGTCGCCGTCGTCGGTCATCTCCCGCAGCTCGGCGCGCGGGTAGCTGGACCCTCCGGTCGTCACGCCGTTGACGGCGGCCCGGAATCTGACGGCGGCGCAGTCCGTCTCCACCCGGAACCAGGGATCGGCGGAGAAGGTCGCCAGGTCGGGTTGGGTGATCTCGGTGGGGTCCTCGTCGTCACCGGTCGGCAGCGTGAGCTTCCAGTTCGTCAGATCGAGGGCCTCGGCGGGGTGCGTGCACCGGTCGGCCGGCCGTCCGTTCGGGGTCGCCGCGCCGGCGTGGGCGGACAGCGTGAGCGTGACGGTCGAGACGGCCGCGGTGATGCCGGCCAGCACAAGGGTCCGCGTTCTGGGCATGGAGGGACTCCTCCTGTCGGGTTGACGGTCGGTACAGACGCGTACCGTAGGCGCCCCTGGCGGGAGGGGTCCCGTAGCCCGTGATCCCCCTATTTCCGCGCATGAGTGCGACTGATGGAGGCTCTGGGTAGAGACTGCGTACGGTCCGCCGTACGCAGTAGGTTCGACCTGTACGTACGGCCCAGGGCCGTGTGCGTTCCGGACTCGACCGAGGGGGAAGATCCGTGCGTTCCGGGGACCAGTTCGCCGACCGCTATGTCCTCAAGGAGGTCATCGGCACAGGGCGAGGCGGCGATGTGTGGCTGGCCCACGACACCGTGGTGGGCCAGGACGTCGCGCTGAAACCGGAGCGGACCGACAGCGCGAGCGAGACCGCCGTGCGGCGGCTGCTCGGCGAACCGCGCGCCATGGCCAAGTTCCGCGACCACCCGCACGTGGTGACCCTGTTCGACGTCGTGACCGTGGCGCAGGACGGTGCCGTGTCGAAGGACAGGGCAGAGGCAGGGCCGAAGGGCGGAGCCGGGTCACAGACGTACTGGTTCGTCATGGAGTACGTCCTCGGCGGCGGCCTGGACCGCGAGCCGACGGTCTCCCCCGAGCGGGCGGCCCGCATCGGTGCCCAACTCGCCGACGCGCTGGCCGCGTTGCACGAGGCCGGCATCGTCCACTGCGACGTCAAGCCCGCCAACATCGGCGTCACTCGGCACGGGGCCGCGAAGTTACTGGACTTCGGTGCCGCCTATCGGGTCGGCGGCACCGAGACCATCACCGTCAACGGCCCGTACAGCTTCACACCGGACTACGCCGCCCCCGAACTGGCCCGGGGCAACGTCCCCCGGCCGGCCTCGGACGTCTTCTGCCTCGCCGCCGCCCTCCACGCACTGGTCACCGGCGCGCCGCCGCGCGGTGACGCACTCGACGACGAGGCCGCCGGCCCCGCCGGGACAGACACGGACGGCGAGGAAGCCGAGCGGCTGCGGTACTGGAAGGCCGAGCAGGGCGTCGTCGAGCTGGACGCCGCCGCCGTGGGCCCGTTGTACCCCGTACTCACCGCCATGCTCCAACGCGACCCCCGGCAACGCCCCGACGCCGTCGAGGTCAAGCGGCTCCTGGAGGAGGTCGCCGGGTCCGACCCGACGCCCCCCAGGGACCCGGCACCCACCGTCCCCGGCCGCCCGCGCCGCCGACCGCTGATCGCCGCCGCGCTCGGCATCACCGCCGTACTCGCGCTGGGCCTCGCCGTCATTCCCGACTACGGCGACGACGGGAAGGCCACCCCCAGGCCCGGCCAGAGCACTTTGGACGAGGACGCCTCGGACGGCGAACCGCGGGCCCTGATCGGCGACCCGCACACGGCCGACGTGTGTGCCCTGACCGACCCCGCCGCTCTCGAACAGTTCGGTGACGGGAAGAGCGACGGGAAAGTCGTGGTCGACGTCGACTACGGGAACTTCGACCGATGCGACGTACTCGTGAGCATCGACGACAAGACCCGGATCGACGTCTCGATCAGCCTGCGCCGGGGCTCGCCACCCGAGGGATCGACGCCCTCGCGCACCGTCGGGCGGATCGGCATCCGGGATGAGCAGGCCGAGAGCGACGAGTGCAACCTGCTGCTGACGTCCGACGGCGACACCGAGGACACCCTGGTCGGGGTCCGCGTCAACATGGGCAAAGGCTCCGTGGTCGGCGGCAACGCGACCCTGTGCACGGTCGCCGAGAAGGCCGCCACGAGCGCGGCCGAGGTCCTCAACCAGGGTGAGCTCCGCCGCCGTTCACCGGCCTACCCGCGCGCGTCGCTGGCCTGGGCGAACGCCTGCGAACTGCTCGACGCCAAGGCGCTCTCCGTCGTTCCGGGCCTCAAGGTCGACGTGCCGGAGGTCGGTGTCGCGGACTGGAGCTGCGAGTGGTCGAGCGATGTGGACGAGCTGGATGCGGAGGTGAGTTTCTTCCGCGACCAGCCCAAGTCCGCGGAGGACGGCGCCACCGCCGTCGAACTCAGCGGATACCGCACGATCATCGAACCGAACGACGACGGCGACACCTGTACGGCCTTCGTCGAGTACCGCAGGTACAGCGGCCGGGACGCCGAGACCGCCGCCGAGATGGTCCGCCTGGAAATCGGCGGGCACCGGCCGACGGACGAGCTCTGCACCATGGCCGAAGACCTCGCGGCCTCCGCCGCCGCGGAACTCCGCGCACGCTGACACCAGAGCTGTGCCTCAGAGCCCGGAGTCCGGCCAGTCGTCCTCGTCCTCCATCAGCTCCAGGTCCGGCGGCACGAGGGTCGTCGACTCCACGAGCCCCCGGATCAGGTTGTGCAGCAGACTGTTGTCGGCGGGTCGGCCCTCGGCCTTGTCGTGCAACAGTGGGTACTTGAAGCCCGTGCCGTGCAGCCGACGGCGTACGGCCTCGATGCGGAACTCGATCCTGCGCTCGTTCCACTTGGCGTCCGGACGGAGGTAGGCGAGCCGCTCGGCCGTCTGACGGTACGTCAGAGGGCGTGGGTCCTCCTCGTACAGCAGGTACCGCTGACCGAGGACCACCAGCAGCAGCCGCTCGTCGTCGTCCAGCGACCAGGTCTCCGGTCGTACGGTCTCGGCGCGCCGTCGCGACACCGGCCCCTGGTCGTCGTGGCCCGACACATACAGCTCGACCAGGTGCTCACGGTAGCCGGAGCCCTTCACGAACAGCGGGGTGTAGCCGGTGGCGAGCGGGATCGGCTCGGTGGTGAGGTGCATCATCCGGCCGCGGGGCAGCCGGACGAGCTGCTGCCCGGTGTTGCGCAGCCACCACAGCCCTTGAAGGTACGTCAGTTCACCGTGCCGTCGGCTCACCCTCAGGTCGTCCACGCCGACCCCCAGGTCCACTTCCGGCTTCTCACCGCGCCCGAAGCGGACCGTGAGCCCCTGGTGGGGCGGTGCGCTGAGCTCTCCGGTGACCGTGCGGGCGTGCAGGGTCCCGGGCGTGGCGGGCGCGACACCACGCGCAAGGCTGGCGGAGAGGGGCATCGCTGGTCTCCTCGGTTCGTGGACTGCTCGGTGGTGCGAGGACTTCAGGGTGGCGCGTACCGACCAGTCTCCGCCTCCCTCGCGGGACCCCTCCCGAACGGGTCGAGGGGCAGCAGACTCAGTACGCGGACTTCAGCGTTCCCCCGGGAAGTTTCCCGCCGTCCTCCCGGCCCACGCTGCACAGCACGTAGCGGAATCCGGCCTCCCACTCCTCGTCGGAGGAGCGCCAGCCCCGCATCTCGTGCCCTTGGCCACGGGCCAGGTCAACGCCGTACTTCTCCTCGCAGAGCCCATCGGTGTCGACGCTGTCCGCCGAGCCGTCACCCGAGGCCCAGGCCCAGCCGACGACCTGCTCGTGGTGCGGCTTCTCGCAGCTCACCAAGGTGTCGGTGATCTCGCCGCCCTCGTCCTCCACGGAGGTGACGCAGTCGCCCGGACCCTGCTGCGTGATGTACACCTCGTCACCGAACTTGCGGAAGTCGCCGAGCGGGCCGCCGAGGGTGGCGTGCTTCAGGAAGACCAGACAGGCCGAGACCGGCGGATCGCTCTGTCCCGCCTCCGGTGTCAGGACGTACAGCACCGGGTCGGCCATGGACTTGCGCAGGTCCGCCGTGCGCCGGGTGCACTCGTCCCGTACCGACTCCGCGCCGGACGCCCGCATGGCGTCGTCGGCCGCGACGGTGGCGATGACCTGGCCCTCGGGATCGTCGTCGTAGCAGCTGACGACTTTCACCCCGGGCCGCCCTTTGTACTCGCCGTCCTTCCAGTCGGCGTTGACGCACTGCCCCGGCATGAGCCCGTCACGCAACCCCACCTGTCTGCCGTACGGGTACGCACTGCGGGTCACGGTCGGGGACGGGGTCGGGGAGGGCGTCGCGGCCACCTTCGTGCCGACGGCCTGCGGTCCCTTCGCCTCGGCCCGATCGTCGTGGTGGGTGGCGGCACCCAGAGCGAATCCGCCGGCTCCGGCCAGTATGGCGGCGAGCGCCACCAGCACGGGCGTTCGCCGAACGGAGGAAGGGGGAGCGGCGCCGGTCGCGCTCCGGGCGCGGGGCAGGCGCCTCTTCCAGGACTGCGCGGAACGGGCAGGTTCCGTCGCGGTGCCCGCGTCGCCGGAACCTGTCGCGGCCCCGGAATCGGCCGGCTCCCGGGCGGCCCCGGGGAGCGCGGGAAGTGCCGTACCGGAAGGTCCAGGTCCGGCTCCCATGGCCTCGGCGAGCAGTTCGCGTGCCCCCTTCGGCTGTATGCGCTCCGCCGGGTCCTTGGCGAGCAACCCCATGATCACGCTGCTCAGCGGATCGCTCGCCTGTTGCGGCACGTCGGGTTCGCTGGTCAGGGCTGCTATGAGGGAGGCGTCGAGGGTGTCCCGTTCGAACGGGGAGGTGCCCTCGACGGCGAAGTAGAGCGTGACGCCCAGCGAGAACAGGTCGGTCGCGGGCGTCGCTTCGCCGCCGGACAACCGCTCCGGCGCCAGGAAGCCCGGGGTGCCGACCACCATGCCGCTCTGGGTGACCCGGGTCTCCCGGGGCCACAGCGAGATGCCGTAGTCCGTGAGCAGGACCCGGCGGTCGGCGGCGCCCGAATGATCCGGTGCCAGCAGGATGTTGGACGGCTTCACGTCGCGGTGGATGATGCCGAGCCGGTGCCCGGCGCACAGGGCGTCGAGGGCGGCCGCCCCGATCCCGGCCACTTCGTCGCTGGGCAGCGAACCGCGCTCGTTCACCACGGCGCGCAGGTCCCGCGTGCCCTGCAGGTACTCCATCACGATCCACGGGCGGCCGTCGTCCTCCACCACGTCGTACACCGTGATCACGTTCGGGTGCTCACGCAACTGCGCCGCCTTCAGGGCCTCCTTGCGGCCCCGGTCGGCGGAGTCGTCGCCGGACCCCTTCGGCTCGCGCGGTACGTCGATCTCCTTGACCGCGACCCGGACCCGAAGCTCCTCGTCCTCGGCCAGCCAGACGTCTCCCCCGCCGCCGGAGCCCAGCCGCTGACCCAGCCGGTACCGCCCGGCGATGACCCGTTCCTCCCGTGCCACCAACGCCTCCTTCCTCGGCCGCGCTTGCGGACCGGTCACCGCAGCGCCTGGCGGTCGCCGCCCCCATGCTCACTCGCCCCACCCGGGAGCCCTCCCGGACCGCGGCTCACCGGACGACGAGCGGCCGGAAGGCGGACCGCACAGCGGACTTGGTCTCCACGACGTACTCGCTTGTCGAGTCCGCGGAGGTGTAGATGGACCCCGGGCAGCTCGTGCCGTTGATCTGGATCGTGCGGTTGGCGACGAGCTTTCCCGTGCGCAACTCGTACACCTTCACCGGGATCGCAATCCTGTAGAAGGTCACGTTCGAGACGGCGCCGGAGGACCCACTCTTGTAGTAGGAGCAGGTCTCGACGGAGCTTCCGAACGTCGTCTCGCCCATGCAGACCACCAGGACGGCGTCGCTGGGGCCATCGGCCTTCCAGGAGCCGGGGAGTTTCTCCGAGTGGTCGATGGCGTACTCGCCGTCGGGGTAGAACAGCGCGCGGTTCGCGCCCTTGCCGAGGGGCTTGGCACCGCTGTACTTCGCGGGGCTGGAGCAGTACTCGGGCTGCCCGTCGGTACGCTCCGTGAGCAGGCTGCGCACGTGGGCCAGCTCGATGCTCAGCGTGGCCTGCCTGGCTCCCTTCCGCGCCCGGTCCGCGAGGTCGTCGTCGGGGTACCGGTCGAGCAGCTGCTGGTAGTGCGTGCGGGCCTGCTCCCAGCTGTCGTCCGCCATCAGGTCGTCGCCGCACCCCATCAGCGCGGCGGGCGCGGTCCGTTCGGCCGTGTCCGCGGACCGGTCCAGTACGTCGTCGCTGCGCTTGCGGTCGTACAGCCAGTCGGTGACGGTGACCGTGTCGCAGGAGTCCTTCGTGGGCAGGCCGCGCAGGAATCCGTCGAGAGTGGTCTCGACCATCTGCTCGTTGCCGGGCTTCGCGAGGACCGAGGCGAGTGTGCCGAAGCCATGCTTCAGGGCATCCGTGTCCCCAGTCAGCGCGGTCGCCAACTCGGTCCGGGCGATGCGCAGCCGCTCACATGCCCGTACGACGTCGTCGCCGCGGGCGCTCAGCGGCGCGTCGGCGATGCGGTGCCCGAGCCACACCTCGTCCTGGGCGCTCAACACCCCTGTGCAGTCGCCGCGTTCGCGGGCGTCGGCCACGCTCTGCCCGATCCTGGAGGCGTCGAACCGCAGAAGCCCCACGGCCAGCAGCACCGGCAGTGTGACGCCGAGCACGACCAGACGCCGACCACCCACCGAGCCCCTGGCTCCGCCCACGCCCCCGCCGCTGCGCGCCAGGAACCACCCGTGGCCGATGACGGCCACCCACCACACGAGCACGGCGACTTCGTACGCAGAGTCGGCCGTCGACACGACCTGGGACACCAGCACGACGGTCACGACCACGACGGCGAGGGCGAGCCGGCGCCGCCGCAGCATCAGATAGCCGACGCCGAGCAGCGAGGCATTGCCCAGGGCGACGGCCAGCGGGTCGTGTGGCCTGACGTCGTCAGGTGCGAAGTTCGGCATGGCGGGTACAGCGGGCGTCCGGTCGTTCATCCTGGTCTCCCCCGGTCGCGGAACGGGTCCGACGCCCGCATGGTGCGCCCCCACGCTCGGGACGGGTCCCGAAGGCCCGGCGGTGGGCAACAACCCGAACCGCTCCCGAGGCCCTGGAGTCCCTGTGACCGACGTCGCCACTGGTCCGCATCCGCTCGCCGCGCGGATCCGGCCTGGCTCCGAACAACCGAAAGGCCGTATCGGAATGCTCCGATACGGCCTCTGACCTGCTCCTCAGCAAGTCGGGACGACAGGATTTGAACCTGCGACCCCTTGACCCCCAGTCAAGTGCGCTACCAAGCTGCGCCACGTCCCGATGCGGTCTGACCTGGGGTTTCCCCCGGCCGAACGCGCATGGAAACAATACCGCACTCGGGTCGGTGGTCGCGCACTCCTTTATGTCCGGCGGGTGATCCCGCTCGCCGTGCGGGCCGGATGATCACTCCCCGTCCGGCAGGCCCAACTCGGGGTACGCGTCCAGCAGGCGCGTGGGCGCCGCCTGGCGCCAGGAGTCGGCCAGGATGTCGCGCAGTTCGCCCTCGTCCTCCAGGGCGCCGAGCCGGACCCGCACCCAGGCGAACTGCGCCTCGTGGTCGGCGATCCAGAACTTCGTCGGCTCGGCCAGGACCAGTTCGTCGCGCTCCTCCTTGGGACAGCGCACCGCTATGGAGGTCTCCTCCTCCGGCAGCGTGGCGAACATCTTGCCCGCGACCCGGAACGTGGGCATGCTCCACGCGATCTTCTCCGTCGTGTCCGGCAGGGACAGGGCGATACGGCGTACGTCTTCGGCATCCGGCATGCAAGGCACCGTAGCGGCTGCCACTGACAATCACCTGGTGAGAGCGGTTGCACCCAGATGCTTGTAGTAGAGGGTCGTCGGCCGCAGCACCCCGGCCGGGCTCGCCGCGAAGTCGGGGATCACCCCGGCCCGGGTCCACCCGGCCGAGCCGTACAGCCCCTCGGCGGGGCTGTCGGTCTCGGTGTCCAGGTGCAGGAGGGTGACGCCCGCGCCGATCGCGGCCTCCTCCGCGCTCGCGAGGAGCCTGCGGCCGAGGCCCCGCCCGCGTGCGTCCCGGTGCACCATCAGCTTGACCAGCTCGGCCCGGTGGCGACTGTTGGGCTTGTCGGGAAATGCCAGGCCGACCGTGCCGACCGTCCGCTCCCCCTCACGCGCCGCCCACACCGCCAGCTGCCCGGCGGCGACGGCGGCCACGCGCTCCTGCCACCAGGCCAGGGCCGCCGTACGGTCGAGCGGGGAGAGGAACCCGACGGAGGCACCTCCCTCCACGGTGTCGACCAACAGATCGGCCAACTCGCCTGCCATGTCGTGCAGTTGGCTCTCATCCAGTCGCTTCACGATCACGGCAGCACCACCGCCAGTACGTAGCGCACCGCCTCGGACCCCGGGCACCGGAACCTCGTCGGACCCCACACCCGCATCCGCAGACAGTCCCCGGCACCGAGACGGTGCTCGACCTCCTGAATCGTCACGTCGAGCGCCCCCTCCAGCACCCAGATGTGCTGCTCCAGCCCGGGCACGGGCGGCCGGTCGTACGCGATGTCGGCGCCCGCCGCGAGCCGGCCCTCGATGATCTCGCCGCGCAGTCCGGTGTGCGGCGGTGACACGGATCGCCGTACGAACCCGGAGGAACGGTCCTCCCACACCGGCTGCTCGGCCGCCCGCACCAGCAGCGCCGGCTCGGACTCGATCTCGCTGAGCAGTTGGGACATGGTCCGGCCGTAGACGTGGCACAGGCGGTTCAGCAGCGAGGCGGTGGGGCTGATCTCCGCCCGCTCGGCGCGGGACAGGGTCGAGCGGCTCACACCGCTGTGTTCCGCCAACTCGCCCAGGGACCAGCCGCGTTCGGCCCGCAGCTCGGCCAGGCGGGCTCCGAGGCGGGTGTCGACCGTGTCCGGGGCTTCGCCGCCCCCTGCCGTCTGTTTCATATTCGGGAAGCTATCCCAAATATGAGACGGCAGCGTTACGGGAGGCTCACTCCCCCGCCGCCTGCCCCAGCGCCTCCAGCACCGGCCGGATCAGCGGATGCTGCTCGGCCCCTCGGCGTACGGCCGCGAAGACCCGGCGTGTGGGCGCCACCCCGTCCACGGGTCGTACGACGACGCCCGCGAGGTCCATGCCGCGCAGCGCCGAGCGCGGCACCAGCGCCACCCCCGCGTCGGCCGAGGCAAGGGCGACGACCGCGCGGAAGTCGTCCGAGGAATGTTCGAGACGGGGCTGGAAGCCGGCGTTCTCGCAGGCCAGGACCACCACGTCATGGCAGGGATTGCCGGGGTACGGGCCGATCCACGGGTCCTTGGCCAGGTCGGCGAGGGGGATCTCGGCGGTGCCGGCCAGGCGGTGGGCGACCGGGACGACCGCGTCGAAAGGCTCGGCGTACAGCGGTACGTGGGTCAGGCGCGGGTCGTCGGCCGGAGGCGCCCCGCGGTACTCGACGGCGACCGCCACGTCCACCTGCCGGTCCAGCACCATCGGCAGGCTCGCGTCGCCCTCCGCGTCCTGGACCCGGATGCGGATGCCCGGCGCCGACTCGGCGAGGCGGGCCACCGCGGGGGCGACGACCTGGGCGATGCCGGTCGCGAAGGCGGCGACGGTGACCGTGCCGGCCGCACCGGAGCTGTAGGCCGCGAGCTCCGCCTCCGCCCGCTCCAGCTGGGCCAGGACCGCGTTGGTGTGGCTGAGCAGGATCTCGCCGGCGGGGGTCAGCCGTACGCCCTTGGCGCTGCGCTCGACCAGCCGGTGGCCCGTCTCCTGCTCCAGCGCGGCCAGCTGCTGGGAGACCGCGGACGGGGTCAGATACAGCGCGGCGGCAGCCGCCGTCACCGTACGGTGGTCGGCCACCGCACGGAGGATGTGGAGCCGCCGCGCTTCGATCATGCGATCGATTGTCTCAAATGCCCCGTGCGCTCCGACTCAGCCCTCCAGCTCCGCCCGCGCCGCCATGAAGGCGTCCACGGCACGGTTGACGTCGTCCGTGGAGTGCGCGGCGGACAGCTGGACGCGGATCCTGGCCTGGTCCTGCGGCACCACCGGGTACGAGAAGCCGATCACGTACACGCCCCGCTCCAGCAGCAGCTCCGCCAGCCGGGCGGCCTTGGCCGCGTCGCCGATCATCACGGGCGCGATGGCGTGGTCGCCGGGGAGGATCTCGAAGCCCTCCTCGGTCATACGGCGGCGGAACAGCGCCGTGTTCTCGGCCAGCCGGACGCGCAGGTCGTCCGCGGACTCCAGCAGGTCGAGGACCTTGAGGGAGGCCGCCGCGATCACCGGGGCCAGGGTGTTGGAGAAGAGGTACGGCCGCGAGCGCTGGCGCAGCAGGGCGACGATCTCGGCGCGGGCGGCGACGTAGCCGCCGGAGGCACCGCCGAGGGCCTTGCCGAGGGTGCCGGTGATGATGTCGACGCGGTCCATGACGCCGTGCAGCTCGGGGGTGCCGCGGCCGCCGGGGCCGACGAAGCCGACGGCGTGCGAGTCGTCGACCATGACCATGGCGTCGTAGCGGTCGGCGAGGTCGCAGATCTCGCGCAGCGGGGCCACATAGCCGTCCATGGAGAAGACGCCGTCCGTGACGATCAGTCGACGCCGGGCGTCCGACGCGTCCTTCAACTGCCGTTCCAGGTCCGCCAGATCGCGGTTGGCGTACCGGAAGCGGCGGGCCTTGGACAGCCGGATGCCGTCGATGATCGACGCGTGGTTGAGGGCGTCGGAGATCACCGCGTCCTCCGGGCCGAGCAGCGTCTCGAACACGCCGCCGTTGGCGTCGAAGCAGGAGGAGTACAGGATCGTGTCCTCCTGGCCGAGGAACGCGGAGAGCCTGGCCTCCAGTTCCTTGTGCACCTCCTGTGTCCCGCAGATGAAGCGCACCGACGCCATGCCGTAGCCCCAGCGGTCCAGCGCCTCGTGGGCGGCGGCGATCACCTCGGGGTGGTCGGCGAGGCCCAGGTAGTTGTTGGCGCAGAAGTTGAGGACCTCGCCGGGACGGCCACCGGCCGCGACATTGACGGTCGCGGACTGCGGGGTGTCGATCACGCGCTCGGGCTTGTGCAGGCCGGCGGCGCGGATCTCGTCGAGGGTGGCGCGCAGGTCGTCGCGCACGGAGTCGAACATGAGGGAAGCTCCTAAAGGTGCTTGCGCGGAAAGGTGGTTACGGCCGCCTGTGGCTTACGCGGTCCAGTCGAGGATGACCTTGCCGCCACGGCCGCTCGCCGCGTCGGCGAACGCCGCCTCGAAGTCGCGGTAGCCGTACCGGCCGGTGATCACGGGGGCGAGGTCGAGGCCGCCTTCCAGCAGCACGGACATCGCGTACCAGGTCTCGAACATCTCACGGCCGTAGATGCCCTTGATGGTGATCATCGAGGTGACGATGCGGGCCCAGTCGACCGGGAACTCCTGCGCCGGCAGGCCGAGCATGGCGATCCGGCCGCCGTGCGTCATGTTGGCGATCATGTCGCGCATGGCCTCGGCGCGGCCGGACATCTCCAGACCGATGTCGAAGCCCTCGCGCAGACCGAGTTCGCGCTGCCCGTCGGCGATGCTCGACTGCGACACGTTCAGCGCGAGACTCACGCCCACCTTGCGGGCCAGCTCCAGCCGCTCCTCGCTCACATCGGTGATCACGACGTTGCGGGCCCCCGCGTGCCGGGCCACGGCCGCCGCCATCAGGCCGATCGGGCCGGCGCCGGTGATCAGGACGTCCTCGCCGACCAGCGGGAACGACAGCGCGGTGTGCACGGCGTTGCCGAACGGGTCGAAGATCGCGGCGACGTCGAGGTCGACGGGCACACGGTGCACCCACACATTGGCGGCCGGCAGGGCGACGTACTCGGCGAAGGCACCGTCGCGTCCGACGCCGAGCCCTATGGTGGCCCGGCACAGGTGCCGCCGCCCGGCGAGGCAGTTGCGGCACTTCCCGCACACCAGGTGGCCCTCGCCACTGACCCGGTCACCGACGGCGATGTCGGTGACGTCCCGGCCGGTCTCCACGACCTCGCCGACGAACTCGTGCCCGACCACCAGCGGGGTGCGGATCGCCTGCTGCGCCCAGCCGTCCCAGGCCCGGATGTGCAGGTCGGTGCCGCAGATGCCGGTGCGCAGCACCTTGATCAGTACGTCGCCGGGTCCGACGAACGGTTCCGGG
Source organism: Streptomyces sp. cf386 (assembly GCF_900103585.1). Lineage (GTDB taxonomy): Bacteria > Actinomycetota > Actinomycetes > Streptomycetales > Streptomycetaceae > Streptomyces. The sequence continues at coordinate 32,356 of NZ_FNHV01000034.1, read as the reverse complement.
ACGTCCACGAGCCAGAGCCCGGGCTCCGCCTTCTCCTTGACCAGCGCCTTCAACGCTACGGCTCCTGAGGGTGAGTCCCGGCCATGGGCATGCCGAAGCAGCCCGCAGCCGGGGAGAGGAGTGGAATCGCGTAGCAATCTGCCGTACGGCGGCGTCCTGGTCCATCGAGGTTTTCTTAAGCGGCGCCACAGCTTTCCTTCACGCGCTCGGCTCGGGCGCCCGCTGCCCACCGTCGAGGTACGCGATCAGGTCCGGATCGAGCGGTGGCACCTCTCGTACGACACCTCCCGCGCACGGCGCGGGCGCCGGTGGTCCCGGTCAGCTCCTCGGCGTAGGCGTTCCATGACTGCCAGGAGGTGATGTCGTCGTCGATGAGCACATCGGTGTCACCGGCGGCCACGTCGCTGGTATCCGCGCCCATGGCGACGGCGTAGAGCCGGTCGGCGCCGATGAGTCTGCCCCGCAGTCCGTGCCGCTTCAGGTCCTGGGTCCGGACCCAGCACACGGCGAGGTCCAGGCTGCCGTCGGCGACCCGGACGGCCTGTGTGTGCGAGGGCGCGACCCACGCGTCGACATGCACACGGGCCACCGCCGCCGTACGCGAAGTCAGGTCCGGAGGAAGCCAGTTGACGTAGCCGAGCCGTACAGACTCCGTTCCCGACAGCCGGCCGGCCCGGCGTTTGAGGTCGTCGGCCTGCTCCAGCAGAGCCCTGGTGTGCGGGAGCAGGGCGGCGCCGGCCGGGGTGAGGGAGACCGAGCGGCGGTCGCGGTCGAACAGCCGGATGCCCAGGTTCCGTTCGAGCGCCTTGATCTGCTGGGAGAGCGAGGGTCCCGCGATGAGCAGCCGCTCGGCGGCCCGGCCGAAGTTGAGTTCCTCGGCGACCGCGACGAAGTACCGCAGTTGACGCAGCTCCACGCGCGCCATGCTACGCGCGCTGGGAGGCTGCGCCTCTCAGCAGCGAGGGCAGCGGTCGTGGCATTCGCGCTGGTGGCGGGCGCAGGCTGAGGGCACAGAGCCGGGGGCGGAGCACCGCAGCCGGCGTTCGAACGGAGAGAGGCCATGCGCGAGTTCCTGGTCGAGATCACCACCACCATTCCCGAGGGCACCAGCCAGGACGAGGTCGACCGGCGGCGGGCCGCCGAGGCCGTCCGCGCCGCGGAGCTGGCCGCCGACGGCCGTCTGGCGCGGCTGTGGCGCCCCGTGGGCGAGCTGCGCAGCATCGGCGTGTGGCGGGCCGCCGACGAGGAGGAGCTCCACGAGAAGGTGCTCGGCACGCTGCCGCTGCGCCCGTGGATGATCCTCGCCGTCACCCTGCTGGAGTCCCACCCCAACGACCCGGGCCGGGCCGACGGCGCCCGATGACCACATCCTCCCCCTGGCCCCATGTCGCCCGAGCCGCTGCCGCCCTGGCCGCGGGCATGGGGGTCGGACGCTTCGTCTACACCCCGATCCTGCCCTTGATGCACGCTCGGGCGAGCCTGTCCGCCGGCACGGGAGCGAACCTGACCACCGCCAACTACGTCGGCTACCTCCTCGGCGCCCTGGCGGGCATCCTGCTCCCCAAGCTGATCCGTTCGCGTACCGTCCTGCGCGGCTCCCTGCTCGCGTTGACCGGGACTCTCGCCGCGATGCCCCTCACTCACAGCACCTCCACGTGGGGCGCACTACGGCTGCTGGCCGGGGTGGCCAGCGCCCTGATCTTCGTCGTAGCGGCCGGTTCCCTCCTCCACCACCTGCGGGAACACCCACGGCACCTGCCCGGCTGGGCCTTCGGTGGCGTGGGCGCCGGCATCGCGCTTTCCGGCCTGCTGGTCCTGGGTCTGGGTTCCGTCGCCGACTGGCGGGCCGCCTGGTGGGCCTCGGCCGCGCTCGCCGCGGTGCTCACGGCCGGTTCGTGGAACCTGCGCCCTGAAGCACCGCCCGCAGGCTCCCCGGGATCCGGTGCTCCGGCGGCCCGAACACATCGCTGGTTCGGTGCCCTGTTCGCGAGCTACACCCTGGAGGGCATCGGCTATATCGTCGCCGGGACCTTCCTGGTGGCGACCATCGGTCAGGGCTCCCCCGGCTGGGTCGGGAGCGGTGCCTGGGTGCTCGTGGGGCTGGCCGCCGTACCGTCCTCGGCGCTGTGGGCGCGGCTGGGGCGCCGCTGGTCCCGCCCGGACCTGCTGATCGCCGCGCTGGCGCTCCAGGCGGTCGGCATCGCACTGCCCGCGGTGATCGGCGGGACAGCGGCTGCCCTCGCCTCCGCGGTCCTGTTCGGCGCCACCTTCCTTGGCGTCAGCACCATCGCCCTGGCCACGGGGGCCCATCTGAGATTCCCCCGCTCGGTCGCCCTGCTGACCGCCGGATACTCCGTCGGCCAGATCCTGGGCCCGCTGGTCGTCGCCCCGCTGCTCCGGCACGGCTATCAGCAGGCCCTGCTCCTGGCCGCCCTCGTGGTCCTCACCGCGGCCGTGGCCGCCGCCGTCCTGCGGATCGGCTTCCCACACCACATGGTCGTAGTAGGACACAAAGCCCCCGTCCGGCGGCGAGAATCGACCGAGGACGCCCGGCCCGCAGCGGCCGGCTCCGACGCGCTCGCCCCCGCACTCGGCCGACTGACGTGGAGCCGCTCATGACCACCGCACAGGACCTCGCGATCGTCGCCCTGATCGTGGCGACGGACAAGCCGGTCGCGCAGGGCGAACTGTCCCTCGCACTCGCCGGAGCCGAACTGTTCGACCTCATCGAGGCTCGGGCCCTCGACCTCGACGACGACCACATCGTGCCCAACGCCCAGGCACCGACCGACGACCGTCTGTTGGACGAGGCCGCCGCGGCACTCGTACGACAGGAGCCGTACGAGTCGGTCGAGGACTGGCTGTGGCGCAGGGGCCGCGGGTTGTCCTCGGCCTACGTCGACGACCTGGAGCGGATCGGGCTGACGACCCGGCCGCGGGGTCGCCGGAATCCGTTGCGGACCGAGCAGACGGAGCCTGCCTACTCGGCGGCCCGGCGCCGGGCCGAGGAGCGGTGGGCGGCGGGCGAGCCCGTCCTCACCACCCTGGCTGCCGCCGCCGGGATCGGCGACGAACCGGCCGACGACACCGAAGCGCTCACTGATGACACGGTCACGACCGTGCTGGCCGCGGTCGGTGACGCGGTGATGGAGTTGGAGGCCGTACGGCAACGCAGGGCGATCGAGGACGCCGCGTTCGACAATGTCTGGCGCGGCTTCTAGGAGCAGGTGGCGGTCAGCGGGCGCCCAGCAGGGCCAGGCAGTTGTCCCACAGGGGGCCGAGCCGCTGGGTGCTGTTGTACAGCTTGGCGAACATCACCTGACCCTCCAGCTGGGCGACCACCGCCCGCGCCGCCTCCCGGGTGTCGGTCACGGTGATGTCATCACGCTCGCGGGCCTCGGCGACGACCGCCTCAACCATGTCGATCTGCGCGTCGAAGATCTCCTGCAGCCGGCTACGGACAGCCTCGGTCTGGTTGCTCAGTTCCAGGGTGAGGTTCCCGAACAGGCAGCCCGACACGGTGCCGCAGCCCTCCTGGACGGCACGCTGACCGGCCTCCGTCTCCTCGAACAACTGCCGCAGCCGCTCCAGGGGTTCCGCCTCGCCGCCCAGGACGCGCACCCAGTCACGCTGCTGCGCGGCCCAGTGCTCGTCCACGACGGCGAGCGCGAGAGACTCCTTGGACTCGAAGAAGTAGTAGAAGCTCCCCTTCGGCACCCCGGCGGCCTTGCAGATCTCGGCCACGCCCAGCGCCGAGTAACCACGGCTCTCGATCAGCGAGCGGGCGGCACCGAGGATCTTCTGCTTGGCGTCACTGGTTCGTCCCACAAAGCCAGTGTACTTAGGTACTAGACCGGTCGGCTAGTTGCGCCGACGTTACCCGCCGTCACAGCAACGGCAGCCCGTCCGCCGCCCGCCGCTCCAGCCGCACCACCAGTTCCGCGGCCGACGCCTTGATGGTCTCCAGGCCGGCCCTGCCCCACGGCCGTGGCTCCACGTCGACGACACACACCGTGCCCAGCGCCATCCCCGTGGAGTCGATGAGCGGAGCGCCCAGATAGGAGCGGATACCGAACTCGTCGACGATCGGGTTTCCCGCGAACCGCGGATAGTCGCGGACATCCTCCAGGACCAGCGCCTTGTGCCGGACGACCACATGGGGGCAGAACCCATGGTCGCGTTCCATGTGGCGGCCCAGCTCCGGCTTGGAGTCGTCGGCCCGCTGAAGGCTGATGGCCCGCCGCACATGCAGCCCGGCGAAGAACTGCCGGTTCTCGCCGACGAAGTTGACCATGGCGTACGGCGCACCGGTGAGCTCGGCGAGATGGTCCGCGAAGACATCGAGGGCCGGGTCCGGTTGCTCTCCCAGACCCAGTCGGAGCAGTCGCCGGGCACGGGCGGGGGCCTCCTTGTCCTCGGGAGTGAGCAGCAGGCGGGCGACTGGGCGAGGTGGGCCATAGCTCATGCGTGGATTCCGTCGCCGTGGGCGTAGGTCATATGCGGCTCCGTCCTGGGGTGTGCGGGTGTCACATGTGGGCGCCGTGGCTGGGCGCGGGTGCCGGGGTGTGGGCGATGAGATGCCGTACGAGGGTCAGCAGGGTCTGCACACCGGAGCTGGAGATCCGGGCGTCGCAGCGGACGACGGGGATCTCCGGATCGAGGTCGATGGCGGCCCTGACCTCCTCGGGGTCGTACCGGTAGGCGCCGTCGAAGTCGTTGATCGCGACGATGAAACCGAGGCCGCGCTGCTCGAAGAAGTCGACGGCCGCGAAGCAGTCCTCCAGCCGCCGGGTGTCGGCGAGGATGACCGCTCCGAGGGCGCCCTCGGAGAGCTCGTCCCACATGAACCAGAACCGCTCCTGCCCGGGCGTGCCGAACAGGTACAGGACGTGTTCCGGATCGAGCGTGATGCGGCCGAAGTCCATGGCCACCGTCGTCTCGACCTTGTTCTCGACTCCCTCAAGGCTGTCGGTCGCGGCGCTGACCGTGGTGAGCAGTTCCTCCGTACTGAGCGGCGCGATCTCGCTCACCGCGCCCACGAAGGTCGTCTTGCCGACCCCGAACCCTCCCGCCACCAAGATCTTCAGTGCGGTGGGGAAGGGGTCAGAGCTGTCGTCGTAGTCCATCGAGCACTGCCTCCAGAAGAGCCCGGTCTGTCGGGTTGTGGTGGAACTCGGGGGGCTTGGTGGTGAGCGCCCCGCCGTCGACGAGGTCCGACAGCAGCACCTTGGTGACCGCCGCCGGCAGCTTCAGGTGGGCCGCGACCTCGGCGACCGAGACGGGGGCGCGGCACAGGTCGAGCGCCTGCTCGTGCTCGGGCCCGAGATAGCCGAGGGGGGTCGCCCCGGTGGCCATCACCTGCGACATGAGGTCGAGCGCGATGGTGGGCCGGGTACGGCCATTGCTGACCGTGAAGGGGCGCACCAGCCGTCCGGCCGCGTCGTCGAGCCAGGGCCCGTCGCCGGCCGCCGTCACGTTCAAGGCCTCATCGCCGAGGGTTCGACGGAGTGCTGCCGGGGTGCGGTGACCAGGTAGGGGCGGACGCTCTTGACGAGCATCGCCATCTCGTAGCCGAGCACGGCCGCGTCGGCCTCCCGGCCGGCCAGGACGGCGAGGCAGGTGCCGGAGCCGGCCGTCGTCACGAACAGCAGGGTCGAGTCGAGCTCGACGACGACCTGGCGGACGTCTCCGCCGTCGCCGAAACGGACTCCGGCACTGCGGCCGAGGGAGTACAGACCGGAGGCCAGGGCGGCCATGTGGTCGGCGCTGTCCGGGTCGAGGCCGTGAACCGACTTCACGAGCCCGTCGCAGGAGAGGAGCACCGCACTGGTCGTGTGCGGTACGCGCTGCACGAGGCCACTCATCAGCCAGTCGAGATCGGACACATGAGCGGTCGGCGCTTCGCTCGCCATGATGGATCGACTCCTTGAGGTACGAAGGTCTGCGGGAGCGCTGGGGGTGGGGGTGGCCTCCCAGGCGGACTTCGAGCTGGTCAGGGGCGTGGTCATCCGGCTGGTGCGCTCCCGTCGTGCCGGGTGGTGCGGTCGCTGCCGGGCGCGGACCCGGGGTACGTCTCGGTCATGTGGGCCTGGTCCATGGGCGATACGTCCATGTGGGGCCTGGTGGGCATGGGGGTGACGTCTGTGTGGAGCGCATCCAGGGAGGTCGGGCGCAGCCGTGGGGGCGTTGGGCCACCCATGTCGAGGCTCGTCGGCTCCAGCCGGATCGGCGCGGGGCGCGCTGACTCCAGGCGGGTGGACTCGGGGGGTGTGGGGTCCGGGCGGGTCGGTTCCGGGGTGAGCGACGTGGTGTCGGAGGTCGTGTGTGGTGGGGTCATGTAGGAGAAGGTGGCCGGACGCGTGGTGGGGGACGAGGTGGCGGTGGTGTGGTCCGAGTCCATGTGGCCTGCGTCCCAGTGGCGTCCGTCCATGTGGCCCGAGACCATGTGGGCGGACGACGTGTGGCCCGACGTCGCGTGGCCCGAGCCCATGTGGCCTGACACCGTGTGCGTCACGTGGCTCGACGATGTGTGCGGAGTGTCCATGTGACCCAGGCCCATGTGCCCCGCATCCATGTGCTCGCCGCCCATGCGCCCCGGCCCCCCACGTCCGGGTTCCATGCGCCCCAACTCCGTGGCTCCACCAGCCATATGGCCGCCACCCATGTGCTGGGGATCCGTATGCCCGACGTCCAGGTGCCCGGCATCCGCATGCCCAGCGTCCACACCCGCCGCATCCATGTGCGCAGCCTCCATGTGCTGCTGCGTCTCCATGTGCTGCTGCGTCTCCGCCAGCCCGATGCCCCGCTGGAACGCCGCCATCAGCCCCGGGTCGTGCCCGGCGAGGTGGTCGGATTCCTGGCGCGGTGCGGGGGCGTCCCGGAGTTGGGGCGCGATGTGTTCCTGGGCCCGGCGTCGTGGCAGTTGGGGCTTGCCCATGGTGCCGCGGACGGTGCCGGTGCGCGGGGTCGGCGGTGCGACCGTGTTCTCCGCGACGATCCGACGCTCACCGGGCCTGATGCCGGGCACGGCGTCCGCCGGGTTGGCCCGCCCGTCACCGGCACCGCGCATCGGTAGCGGCGCCGGTCCGGTGCCGTTGGGCATCGGGGCCGCGCCCCTGACGCCGGGCTGCGACTGCGGATGCGGTCGCCGAGGTGTCCCCGGCGACGCCTCGGCAGCACCTCGCTGCCCGCCCGCCGATGCGGACGATGGGGCCGACATGGGCTGCCGATGCTGCTGAGGCGGCACCGGTGCCTGCTGCGGGCGTGCCTGCGACGAGGAGTGCGGCGGTACGGCCGTACCAGTCGCTGTTTGTGGCTCCTGCGGCTCCGGCGCCCGCCCCGAGCCTCCACGGGCCCCAGCCCCCGGTTCCGTCCCCAACAACCCCTGCGGCACGACGAGTACGGCCTGGACGCCGCCGTAGATGTTGGTCTGGAGCCGCACATGGATGCCGTGCCGTTTGGCGAGCTGGGACACGACGAACAGCCCGATTCGGCCGTCCGCCAGCAGGCTGGCGACGTTGACCTGGTCGGGGTCGTCGAGCAGGGCGTTCATACGGTTCTGCTCGGCGACGGGCATGCCGAGCCCGCGGTCCTCGACCTCGACGGCGAGACCGGAGGTCACGAGGTTGGCGCGGAGGAGCACCTGGGTGTGCGGGGCGGAGAACACCGTGGCGTTCTCGACGAGTTCGGCCAGCAGGTGGATGACGTCGGCGACGGCGTGTCCGCGCAGGGTGCCGTCGATCGGAGGCACGAGCTTGACCCGCGAGTACTGCTCGACTTCCGCGATGGCCGAGCGCAGCACCTCGGTCATGGAGACGGGATTGCTCCACTGCCGGCGGGAGACGGCGCCGCCGAGCACGGCGAGGTTCTCGGCGTGACGGCGGATGCGGGTGGCGAGGTGGTCCACGTGGAAGAGGCCCTTGAGCAGATCGGGGTCCTCGATCTCGTTCTCCAGCTCGTCGAGGATCGAGATCTCGCGGTGCACCAGTGACTGAAGGCGCCGGGCGAGATTGACGAAGACCTCGAGCTTCTGTTCGCTGCCGGCCTGGCTGGAGAGCTGGGAGGCCTGGACGACGGCGGTGACGGCGCCTTCGTGGGCGCGGGACAGGTCGGCGGCGAGCAGTTCGAAGTCGTCGGCGCCGTCGGGCGGACCGCTGCGCGACTTGCGCTTCGGCGGGCCGTCACCGCGCCGCAACGTCTCGACGAGGGCCCGCAGATCGGCCTCGCCGCGCGCGCTGCTGCGGCGCAGGGCGCCGATGCGGTCGCTCACGGACCTGGCGGTGCGGTTGGCGGCCACCGCCGCGATCAGGATGCCTGCGAGGGTCACCGAGACCGCCCCGGTGAGCACGGCCCACAGGGTGAGGCTCGGCCGTGCTCCGGTGGTGCGCACGACGAACAGCACGGCCGCGCAGCCGCTGAGCGCCACCGCGATGGGTGGCAGCACGGCCAGACGCAGCAGTTGGGGCCGTATGTGGGTCTCGGGCAGCGCGGGTGCGGTGCGGGCAGCCGGGCGCCCGTGCCGCCCGCCCTCACGGCGGTCTGCGCGTGCGGCCGGGGCGCGGAGTTGAGACATCGGGGTCCTCGTACTGGTCCGTCGGTCGGGAGCCTTGGGGTTGCGCGCGGTCTGCGCGGCCCGGGGCATGCGCCATCGCGATGTCGGTCGACAGAGCCGAAGGAAATTCGGCTCCGCGTCGCCCGACGGACACTGACAGTAGTCGCCTCCGCATCATGTGCGGTGGGCAGTTGACAAAGTCCGGCAGGTAGCGTCCCGCTCTGGTATGAGGCCTCGTACGACAGACCGATAACCAGCTCCACCGTTCGCCCGCATGGAGCACTGGAACGATCGGACCTGGTCAGAAGTGGTCACGAAGAAAACTTCAAGGGCGGGGCACTTTCCGTGCCCCGCCCCTGATCGATGCCTCGCTTCCGCATCCCCGACCGCCCCGGCCGGGACGTTTCAGCACTGCGCGCGCCCGGTGCGCCGATCCCCAGAACGTCACCGCCTGTAGCGGCGCACCGTGTCGCACGCGCGCCCCCACGCACTCCCCTACACCCCGCGCCCAAGGACGTGCAGGGGCGCGAAACGGTGCCCCGCGCGCGCCTGCGGGCCGCTCCTCGGCAGCCCGCAGACAGGAGACGCGCTCTAGAGCTGTCCGGGCGATCATGCGACTGCCCCGTGCCTGGGTCATTGTTGCGAGCATGGGGCGGGGCGATCTGACGGATGCCGAGAACGCCACCGCCTTTGGTCGGCCGACGGCACGTGGGAGCGTCTGCTGCAGCAGGTCCAGGCCTAGGCCGACGCCGCGGGCGAGATCGACTGGGACATCTCGGTCGACTCCACCATCGTGCGGGCTCATCGGCACGCGGCCGGTGCCCGGACCGGACCGCCGCCGGCGCCCGCGTCAAAGGGAGCCGGAACGCAGAACACCAGGGCGAAACACCGTGGCAGAGCCTGCACACCCGGCAGGTGGAGGAGGTCCGGTGCCCGCGTCCACTACGACGAGAGCTGTCTGCCCGATGTGCGGCTGGCTCCAACCCGACTTGTCAGCGGCCGCCACCTGCTCTGCGCCGAGAAGCAGCTCCAGCACGGCGTCACCGGCTGACGAGGTGAGCCAGGGATCCTGATCCAAGCCGTACCGCCCATCCGCGGCAAGCGCGGACGATCCCGTCAGCACCCCGACGTCCTCTACGCCGACCGCGGTGACGACCACAACGTCTACCGCTGCCAGGTCCGTGAGCTGGGCATCCGCACGCTCATCGCCCGACGCGGCACCGGGCACAGAAGCGGCCTGGGCAAGAACCGCTGGGTCGTCGAAGCGGCCTGCGCACTTCTGCGCTGGTTCCGCCGACTGCGTATCCGCTGGGAAATCCGCGCCGACATCCACCAGGCCTTCCTCACCCTCGGCTGCGCAATCATCTGCCGGCGGCGCCTCAAACAACGGTGCTGATCTGAGCCCTCAGCCCGAACCGGCGACCAGCGCCTCGCCGAGCGGGGTGCGCCGGTAGAGCACCGACCGTCCGGACCGGGCGCGGACGAGCAGCCCCGCGCCTCGCAGGATGGCGAGGTGGTCTCCCACCGCGCCGGGTGCCATGGCGAGGCTTCGGGCGAGGTGGCTGGTACTGGCCGGGGCGTCCAGCGCCAACAGCAGCCGGGCTCGGGCCCGGCCGACCAGAGCGGTCAGTGCGTCCGGTTGGGGGACGGTCGCCTGTTCGCCCCACAGGGCGGCGGTGCCGCGGGCAGGATAGACCAAGGTCCTGGGCCAGGGGTCTTCCAGGTGGGCGGCGATATTCCCGACGAAGACCGAAGGGATCAGCAGTAGCCCGTCGCCGGCGAGGCGGACGTTTCCGACTGAGGGGAAGAAGCCGATCTCGATACCGCCGGCGCGCCAGGCGATGCTCGGGTGCAGGCTCTCGATGGTCGTGGCCCATCCGTGTTCGCCGATCACACCCACCCGGTGCACGACATCGCGCTCACAGATCGCTCGCAGTTGCGGCCAGTCCGTGGCGAGCAGCTCGTGCCACGCCTGGTCCATCGCCTCGGCGATCCTGGAGACGGCGTCCGTGGAGTCCAGCACTGCGCGTACGCGGGGATCATGGGCGGACGGGCCGGTCGCGGTGGTGGCGAATTCATGGCGGGCCTCTTCCAGCGGTGTGGCCCGGATCATGGCCAGGTCGTCTGCCCAGGTCTGGTTGAGGCCGCGCGGGGGCGGGGCGACGAAGTTCGGTCCGGATTGCGGGGTGTGCAGAGCGAGGGCGGCGTCCAGTTCGGTCTCGCGGCGAAGCCGTTCAAAGGCCGGCAGGAGCCGGGTCGCCCAGGCTCGCGGCAGCGGCCGGTTTGGGCCGGCGAGCGAGCGAAGCAGTAAGCAGAGGTCCATCGCGGGCGACAGTCCGAAGCGGCTGCGCAGCAGGTCCTCGACGGAGACTTCGAAGCGGAGCACCCTGCGATGCTACCGCCGGACGTCTGTTCCGATTCGTCCAGCGACGAATCATTGGTGAGTGGAGTGGGCACACGGCGAGGCTCGGCGTCATGACCCCAACCGCCGAATCCGCGCAGGGCAACCGCCGTGCCACCTACCGGGAGGTGCTGGCCGAGCCGCGATTCCGGCTGCTCTTCTCGACCCGCGCCGTCGCGATCACTGCGGGCTCGCTGCGGATCACCACGTTCTCGGTGCTGGTCTTCGCGGCCACCGGCTCCGCGCTGTTGAGCGCACTGGCCTTCGGCATCGGCTTTCTCCCGCAGTTGTTCGGCTCGCTGCTGGGCTCACTGGCCGACCAACTGCCGCCCCGCGCGCTCATCGCCGGCGGCTACGCCTTGGAGTGCGCCGCCGCCCTGCTGCTCGCCCTGGTGCGGATGCCGATCGCGGCAAGCCTCGGTGTCGTGGCGCTGGTCGCCCTCGCCACACCGGTGTTCGGCGGCGCGTCGAGTCGGCTGGTCGCGCAGTGGCTAAAGGGCGACGCCTATGTACTGGGCCGTTCACTGAACAACATCGCGTCCTCTGGTGCGCAATTGTTCGGTCTGGCGCTGGGAGGTGCGGTCGTCGCGGTACTCGGCCCGCACCGGGCGCTCGCGGTAAGCGCCGCCCTCTACCTCGGCTGCGCGCTCGCTATCCGCATCCGGCTACCCCGGCTGGAGCTGGGAGAGTTCGGCGGCACACCCGGCAGCGCACGGGGCGATGGCGGGGCCGTCCGGGCAAGCCTGCAGGGTGCCGGCCTGCTGCTGCGCGGACACACGGTACGACGACTGATGCTGGCCCAGTGGCTACCGCCCGCGTTCGTGGCGGGCGCGGAAGGTCTGATCGTCGCCTACGCGGGAGGACGCCACTTCGCGCCCGGCTGGTACGCAGTGCTGATGGGCTGTCTGCCGGTCGGCATGCTTGTCGGTGACCTGCTGGTGGGTCGACTGCTACGGCCACCCACCCGGGAGCGACTGGTAGTCCCGTTGACTGCGCTGACGGGACTGCCGCTGGTCGGCTTCGCCACCGAGCCCGGAGTGGGCGTCTCGTCCTGTCTGCTGCTGCTCTGCGGCTTCGGCTTGGCCTACGGTCTCGGCCTGCAACGGCCGTTCCTGGACGCCCTGCCGAAGGATGGTCAGGGCCAGGCCTTCGGTCTGCTCGGCTCCGGCAGCATGACGCTGCAGGGCGTCGGGCCGGCCTGCTTCGGCTCGGTGGCCGCAGGCATCGGAACAGGCGGCGCAATCGCCCTGGCAGGCGGCGCGGCGGTGCTTACCGCCGGCTGGATTCTCACCTGGCACCCGCCCACCTCCCCGGTCCCCGTCCCGAACTACTCAACGGGATCAGAGAACGGCACCGAACAGCATGCGTGTAGTTCTCCTGCGCAGTAACCGTCGCAGGTCGGGTCTGCCGCGAGCCGTCACGCACCCCACCCCCACCCCACGTCTCTCTGACAGACAGTCATTCCCGTTAGCTCATTGTGTGAGGAGTCCTAAGCCTCGGCTCTGCCAGCCGTTGCGGGCCACGTACGGGATCTTGAGAACACGAACAGCCCATGGAAGGTTCATGCCGCATGATCGATGAATTCGCGAAGGACAACCTGCACAGGAGACTGCGGCGGGACCGCGAGGCGCTTCTCTGGAAACTCGATGGCTTGTCCGAATACGACGCCCGCCGGCCTTTGACGGTGACCGGGACCAACCTCCTCGGCCTGGTCAAACACGTGGCCACCGTCGAGGCCAGGTACTTCGGCGAGGTCTTCGACCGCCCTTCCCCGGAATCGCTGTGCCGGTGGCAGGACTCCGACGGCAGCGATCAGTGGGCGGCCGAGGACGAGACCCGCGATCAGATCATCGGGTTCTACCGGCGCACGTGGGAACACTCGGACACGACGATCGACGAGCTTTCCCTCGACGCCCCCGGCCACGTGCCGTGGTGGCCGGAGCCTTATCCCAACACGAACCTGTTCGCCGTCATGATCCATGTACTCGGCGAGTCCATCCGGCATGCCGGGCACGCCGATATCCTGCGCGAGGGCCTCGACGGCCGGACCGGGGTGCGCGCCGAAAACGAGCAGCAGATCGACGAGGAAGCCCGTGCAGCCCACTGCGCGAAGATCGAGCAGGCCGCCAGGTCGGCCGCATCAATCAAGGCTTAGTCGGACATATCAGGCAGCCTGACATCAGCTCCCCTACCGGCGCTTGCGCCTCCGCGTCGCTCAGCGGGCGCAGGGCGCCGGCGGCCGGGGTCGAGGGCGAAGCGGTGAAGCTGTAGCGGCCGAGCAGGTTCGGGTTGCGGTGCTTGAGAGGGGAGAGCCGGGTGATGTCCTCCTCGCGGATCGCGTGGCCCTCGGCTTGGTAGCTGGGCGACGGCGGCGTCGACGTAACGGTCGTCCAGAGCACGATGGTGCTCAGGACCAGGCTGAGTGAGCCGAGCTGGTCCTCCACGCCGTCCCGGTACACCTGGTGGATGGTGCCGCGCTTGCCGTGGCACACGTCCCGGGCCGGCTCGTGGCGGGAGATCGCCAGGAGCTGTCCGGTCGATCACGCGTCCCGTTAGGGTCTCTACGGGAGGGGCGTGATGAGTGTCAGGGAGATGGGTCGCGCGGAGGCGGTCGCGCTCGTGCAGCGGATCATGGACGCGGACTACGCCTCGGACGACGAGGTGGACGGCTGGCTGGACAGACTGGACAGAGCTCTGGCATGCCCGTCCGGTTATGTCGGCGACTTGATCTTCTGGCCGCCGGAGCGGGAGCTTTCGGCCGACGAGGTAGTCGATCAGGCTCTGGCGTACCGGCCGATCCCTTTGTGAGCCAGCGGCTCAACTCCGAAGCCAGAAGAGCAGAGTCACGGTGGTGGCGGTGCCGAGGAAGGCGTAGCCACGCTTGTCATAGCGAGTGGCCACGGCCCGGGACTGCTTCAGCCTGTTGATCGCTCGTTCGATGGTGTTGCGCTTCTTGGAGCGCTCTTCGGTGAAGCCGGGTGGCCGTCCGCCGCGTGAGCCCTTGCGCAGGCGGACGGCCTGGCTGTCGGGCTTCGTGCGCAGCCGGCCCAGACCGACCCGCGGAACGGGGATCTTCGCCGGCACCGTCTGGAACTGGGTGCAGTCCGCCCGCTGCCCTGGCGTGACGACCAGGGGCAGCGGGCGGCAGCGACCGTCCGCGCTCAGGTGGAGTTTGCTGGTGAATCCTCCCCGCGAGCGGCCCAGGCCCTCACCTCCCGCACCACCTCCACCAGCCGGGTGTGCAGGCTCTGCCACGGTGTTTCGCCCTGGTGTTCTGCGTTCCGGCTCCCTTTGACGCGGGCGCCGGCGGCGGTCCGGTCCGGGCACCGGCCGCGTGCTGATGAGCCCGCACGATGGTGGAGTCGACCGAGATGTCCCAGTCGATCTCGCCCGCGGCGTCGGCCTAGGCCTGGGCCTGCTGCAGCAGACGCTCCCACGTGCCGTCGGCCGACCACAGGCGGTGGCGTTCATGGACGGTCTTCCAGGGGCCGTACTTCTCGGGAAGATCCCGCCACTGCACGCCGGTCCGCACCCGGTGCAAGATTGCGTCGATCACCTGCCGGTGATCGAGCCACCGGCCACAACGTCCATTGCTCACCGGCAGGAACGGCCGCAACCGTTCCCACTCGCCATCCGTCAGATCGCCCCGCCCCAGGCTCGCCGCAACGACCCAGGCACGGGGCAGTCACATGATCGCCCGGACAGCTCCTAGACGACCGCCGTATCGTCCGCCCCCGATGCCACCGGCGGCCAGGCCGGCCACCCCTCGGCGGGCGTCTCGGCCACGTCACGCCACCACGGCGTCACAGGCGCCACCGTGGCCGGCTCGAAGGGCTCGCCGCAGATCGGGGCCGCCATCGTGACCCCGGCCTTGTGCGTGGCCCGCATCATCCGCTCGCCCGGCTCCGCCCAGGGATGCGGTGCGAGGTTGAAGGTTCCCCAGTGGATCGGCAGCATGACGCCCGCGGCCGGGTCGCCGCCCTGGAGGTCGAGGTGGGCCCGCACGCCCTCGTCCGGCGTCATGTGGATGTCGGGCCAGAAGTCCGAGTAGGCGCCGACCTGGATCATCGTGGCGTCGAACGGGCCGTGGTCGGCGCCGATGTCCTTGAAGCCCTCGAAGTAGCCGGTGTCACCGCTGTGATAGATCCGGTGCTTGTCCGAGGCGACGACCCAGGACGCCCAGAGGGCGTGCTGTGTGTTGCGCAGACCACGGCCGCAGAAGTGGCGGGCCGGCGTCGCGGTCAGGGTGAGCCCGCCGACCTTCGTGGCCTCGTGCCAGTCCAGCTCGCGCAGCCGGTCGGCGGACACGCCCCAGTGTTCGAGGTGGGCGCCGACGCCGAGCGGCACGGCGAAGAGGGTGTCCGTGCCGGCCAGAGCCTTGATCGTGGGCAGGTCGAGGTGGTCGTAGTGGTCGTGCGAGATCACGACCACGTCGACCGGGCCGAGCTCGGCGAGCGGCAGCGGCACGGGGTGCAGCCGCTTGGGCCCGGCGAAGGGGAACGGGGAGCAGCGCTCGCCCCACACCGGGTCGAACAGCACGCGGTGGCCGTCGATCTCCGCGAGGATGCTCGAGTGCCCCAGCCAGGTCAGGCGCAGTCCGCCGACGGGCGGCTTCGCCAGGTCGGCATACGTGGTGGGGTGCACCGGCACGGTGCCCTGCGGGACACGGTGGGGCCGGGTTTCCCTGTCGAAGAAGACCTTGGCGAACTCCAGCATCGACCCCGAGGGCCGGGTCCGGGCCTCGCCCCCGGGGTTCTGGAAGACCCCGTTCCTGAAGTGCGGCGATCTGCGGATGCGCGCCATGCGCTCACCGCTCGGATCCACGCCGAAGGCCTCGGGCCGCAGGGCGCGGAGCCCGGAGCTCGGGAAACGGAAACCGGCCACGGTACCTCCAGGTGGAGTCGGTGAGGCTTCCATTATGGTCGGCCCCTCCGACAGCCCCGACGCCGCCCGGCACAGCCCGCCGCTGAAGATCCCCTCAGTACGTTGACATGTTCCCGTCTTCCCTCCGATACTGACCCATCGTTCAGTAGCCGTGGGCGGCACGCGGCCCCCATCCCCACCGGAGACCCCATGACCACCCCACTCCTGTCGCTCACCTGGACCGACCACATCACCGGCCGCCAGGGCTTCCTGGTCGTCGACCGGCTGGTACGCGGTGTGTCCAGCGGTGGGTTGCGGATGCGGCCGGGCTGCACGCTGGACGAGGTCGCCGGGCTCGCCCGCGGCATGAGCATGAAGGAAGCCCTGCACTACAACCCCGAGTCCCGGTACGTCCCCCTGGGCGGCGCCAAGGGCGGCATCGACTGCGATCCCCGGGATCCGGAGGCGTACGGGCTTCTGGTGCGCTACCTGCAGACGATGCGGCCGTACATCGAGAGCTTCTGGACCACCGGCGAGGACCTCGGTCTCGCCCAGGACGTGGTCGACCGGGCGGCGGCCGAGGCGGGGCTCGTCTCGTCGATCCAGGCCGTGTATCCGCTGCTCGACGACGAGGCGGGCGCCCGGCGGCGGCTCGCGGACGCGTTCGCGGTCCAGGTGGACGGCATCGGGCTGGACGAGCTGGTCGGCGGCTGTGGGGTGGCCGAGTCGGTGCTCATGGCCCTGGACCGGGCCGGTGTGCCGTACTGGAGGACCCGCGTCGCCGTGCAGGGCCTCGGGACCATGGGCGGCGCGACGGCGCGCTTCCTCACGCGCGCAGGGCTCACGGTCGTGGCGGTCGCCGACATCAAGGGCACGATCGCCAACCCGGCGGGCCTCGACATCGAGGCCCTGCTCGCGGCACGGGACGCCTACGGCACGGTCGACCGCGCCGCGCTGCGCCCCGGTGACCGTGAACTGCCGGGCGACGCCTGGCTGGCGGCCGAGGCGGAGGTGCTGGTTCCGGCGGCCGTGTCGTACACGATCGACGCCACGAACCAGGAACGGATCACCGCCCGCTGGATCGCCGAGGCCGCCAATATGCCCGTACGCGCCGAGGCCGAGGAACTGCTGGCGGCGCGGGGCGTCACCGTACTGCCCGACGTCGTGGTCAACTCGGCCACGAACGCCTGGTGGTGGTGGACGCTCTTCGGCGACATCGGCGCCGACGCGGACGAGGCCTTCACCCACACACGCCGCTCGATGCGCGCCCTGACCGACCGCACCCTGGCCCGCGCCGAGACCGAGGGCACGACGCCCCGCGCCGCCGCACACGCCCTCGCGGCGGACCGGCTGCTGATGATCGCCGAGCGGTTCGGCCAGCACCGGTGACGGCCGGCGGACGCAGGCTCCGCCCTGCTGCGGCCAGGGAACGGCCCGCGGTCAGGCCTTAGGGTGACGGAGTGACAAGAGTGCGGTTGAGCGTGGCGGAGCGGCGTGAGGAGTTGCTGCGGGCCGCCGTCGAGCAGATAGAGGCGCGGGGCGTGGCGGCGGTCAGGATCGCCGACGTGGCCTCGGCACTCGGGGTGAGCAACGCGCTGGTGCTCTATCACTTCGCCACGAAGGAGAAGCTGGTCGCCGCCGCGTTCACCCATGCGGCCGAGGGCGACCTGGATCGTCTGCGCAGGATTCTCGGCCGCCGCACCACGGCGCTACGACGACTGCGGGCGGCCGTGCGCTGGTACGCGCCGACCGGCCAGGCCAAGGGCTGGCGGCTGTGGATCGAGGGCTGGGCGGCGGCCCTGCGCGAGCCCGCCCTGCAGGAGGTCACACGGAACCTCGACCGGCGTTGGAAAGCCGCCATCGCCGAGGTCATCGCGGAGGGCGTGGCCGCGGACGAGTTCCGGTGCCCGGACCCCGCGGGCACGGCCCTGCACCTCACGGCCCTCCTCGACGGGCTCGCCGTGCAGCTGACGTCGTACCCGGGCGCGGTGTCACGCGCGCGTGCCCAGGAGTGGGTGGACGAGACGCTCGCCCGGGAACTGGGGCTGGAGCGGGAGGCGTTGACCGCGTCCGCCCGGTGAGGTCGCCTGGCGCCGAGCGGTGGGTCTGCCGCTCATGACAGCCGCATCCCGCTCATGACGGCCGCGTCCCGCTCATGACAGCCGTGTGGGCCACGCCCCCTCGAACAGGGCACGACCCACACCGCCGGCGCGCAGGAGCCTCAAGCCACCGATTCGATCCGCATCTTGATGTCGTCCGGCGACAGCGCGCCCTTGGCCGTCACATGGTCCCCCGACGACTCGCCGCGCAGACGCCGCCCGATCCACGGCACCAGGTACTCACGCGCCCAGTGCACGTCGTCCCGGCGGATCTCGAGGGTGCCCCGGGGCGGGAGCGGCGGCCAGGGCTGGTCCGGGTCGGCCGGGATGTCCAGGCCGAGGACCTGGCCCGCGCGCAGCGCCACGCGCGTGTGCCCTTCCGGAGAGAGGTGGAGCCGGTCGCCGTCCCAGGCCCGACGGTCCTGGACGGTCTTCAGGGACCACAGGTCGAGCACCGGACAGCCGTACCGGTCGGCGATGGCCCGCACATGACCGTTGTAGGTGGCGATCTTGCCGCGCAGATGCTTCAGCACGGGCACGCCACGGGTGTCGCATCCGGTCGTCACCATGACGGTGCCGACCGCTGAGGTGAGCCGGGTGATCGCCCGCTCGAAGCGCTCGGCCACCTCGTCGGGGTCGGTGCCGGGCCGGATGATGTCGTTGCCGCCCGCACAGAAGGAGACCAGGTCCGGGGCCAGTTCGACGGCCTGCGGAAGTTGGTCCTCGACAATCTGGTCGAGCAGTTTGCCGCGCACGGCGAGGTTGGTGTAATCGAAGTCGCCCTCGGGCCGCCGGTCCGCGAGCAGTACCGCGAACCGGTCGGCCCAGCCGACGAACGCCCCGTCGGGGCCGGGGTCGCCGACGCCCTCGGTGAAGCTGTCCCCCACCGCAACGTACGACCCGATCTCTGATCTGCTGTCACTCTTCGAATCGTCTGCCACACCGGCATGATTCACCTTCGAATGTGACCTACGCGACCGTAAGGAAGGGTTGACGGGCGGTGAGATAAGCCACTCCTAAAGTGTTGACCAAACCCGGAATAAGCCTCTGATCAGGGGTGTTGTGGGCTCAACCGCCACACCCGGAAGCCGCTGAACCGGAAATGGCTCCATGTGGTCCGGAAGGCGAAGTGCCCACCGGTGTACGGCTCGGGGTCGGTGTAGTCGAAGACGAGCCGCCCGTTGTTCCACCACCGCACGGTGGGACCGTCGGAGACGATCCGGACCCTGTTGGGCTCGTTCGCCACGAGCAGCGGCTCGGTGTAGTCGAAGATCAGCGGACGGACCCCGGCCTCACCGACGTACCGGCGCAGCCGGGTCGTGGTGTTCGTGTTGGCGCCGTAGCCGGCGTAGTAGGTTCTGAGGTAGTCGTACTCGGCCAGTGCCCCGCCCCGCTGGGTGGCGAAGAGGTCGTCCGGGGAGCGGACGTCGGTGGCGTTCCAGAAGTTGTTGAGGTCGGAGACGCGGTCGTTGACGCCGCCCGCCGATATGGGCGTGGCCGTGTACTCGATGACGTACGGGCCTTCCAGCCGCTTCTTGAACCAGATCGTCGCACCCGCGGGCACGTCGACCTCCAGGACTCCGCGCACGGCGGTGACGCTGCCGCCCTTCTCGAGTTCGACGGCCCACTGACCGAGCCCGTGCCGGAAGTCGTCGTGGGCGATCAGCCGGCGATGGCGGGGCGTCGCGCTCGCGGTGGTCGCGGGGGCGAGGGCGGCCAGAGCGGCGCCGGCGGCGAGGGCTCCGAAGGCTCTACGCGTGGTCGTCACGGGAGACGGCTCCTTCCGGGAGGGTGATCGAGGGCTTCGGCACGCGACGGGTCTCGGTGCCGAGGTAGTAGTCGGTGTACGTCGACTGCAGATAGCCGCGCACGGTCCAGCCGAGGCGGTACTCGGGGTTCTGGGCGAGCGTGTAGAGGCGCGTCTTCGTCGGCTCGGTGGTGGTGTAGAGGCGCAGGGCGGTGTGGTCGGCGGTCTCGGCGAGGATCTCCTCGCGCCAGTCGCCGACGAGGTCGCCGTAGAAGGGGGTGGCGTTGCGGGCGCCCGACACGACACCGGACGGGTTGAAGATCTTCGCGCTGGACTGGGTGGCCGGGTTCCACTTCTCGACGTGCGTGTAGTCGAGAAGTTCTGACGCCTTGTCTCCGTCCCACCAGATACGGAAGTTGACGCTCGGCGTGGTCGTGGAGACCTTGCCGTCCTGGACGTTGTAGACGCCCGCACCGGGAGCGGTGACGTCGGCGGTGGAGGTCCAGTACTCGTAGCCGGGGTGGTCCGGGTCGATGTCGCCGGTGCTGCCGCGGCCGACGTCGATGTCGGTGTCGTTCTCCCAGTCCGCCGGATGCTGCCCGGTCACCAGGCGCTCTCCGGTGTCGGCGTCGTAGTAGTACCAGGGGAACTTCGGTAGGACGCCGAGCTCCGCCTGCTGGATGGCGAAGCCCTCCAGGCCGGGGCGGTCGGGGTCGAGGTCGGCGATGTGGAAGCGGTCGCCGTGTCCGGCGCCGTCGACGACGTAGCGCAGGGTGCCGTCGCTGCCGACGACGTAGTTGCCGTCGGCGATCTCGTCCGTGCCGTCCTGGTCGACGTCGACGGTGCGGATCTGGTGGAAGCCGGTCGCGCCGCTGCCGGACGGAACGACGTACTTCCAACGGCGGGTCAGGTCCGTGCCGTCGAAGTCCCAGGTCTGCAAGAGGATCCGGAAGGCGCCGCGCTTGGCACCGACCCGCGTGACCAACTTGGTGACCAGGCTCGGGTGTTGGCCGTCGAGATAGGCGATGCCGAAGTGACCGCCGGAGGGGCCGTCCGCGACGAAGTCGTCGGGGACGGGCTGCCGGGCGCGCTCGGTACCCGTCGCGCCGTCGATCACCGAGACGAACTGATTCGCGGGCGAGGAGGCGGTGACCGTCGCCCCGTCCGCGAAGGTCGTCCCGTCGGCCGTGTGCACCAGCACCTCGGCCTTCCCGTCGCTGTCGAGGTCGTACACGGTGACGTTGTCGTCGTTGCGGTATCCGCCGATCGCCGTCGAACCGCTGATCGCGGCGGGCGCGGGGTCGTTGGCGCCGTTGCCGCCCGCCTGGGTGTACGAGCCGGGTCCGAGGTCCACGCGCCACAGCCGCTCACCGGTGAGGGTGTACGCCTCCAGCAGGTCGGGCTTGTCTCGGGCCTGGGAGAGGCGGCTTACGACGAGTTCGTAGCGTCCGTCGCCGTCGAGGTCGCCGGGCCAGGCGTGCTGCACGCTGTAACCGTCGGCGGTGGTGAGCGGGATCTCGGCGTAGCCCCGCGAGAAGTCGAGGGCGGACGAACTCGCCTTTCTCTCCCGGCCGTTGATCACGGCTCGCACCGTGTAGGTGCCCGTACCGCGGGTGTTGTCCTGGTACGTCGTCGAGTTGATGACCGGCGCCCGGTTCAGTCGGCGCCCGTTCTTGTACACGTTGAAGGCGATGGCATTGCCGTGCCGCGCGTACTCGGTGCCGAGCAGGCGCCAGCTGAGGAAGGTGCCCTCGCCGGACGGTACGGCGACCAGTCCGCGGTCGAGGTTCTCCACGGTCCGGCGCGGCTCGGCGGCGTGACCGGCGGGCGCGGAGAACAGCCCGGCCAGCAGGGCCGCCGCGGCGACGGCGCCGATTCTTCGACGTCGGTTGGCGTGCAACTGTCGGTTGGCGTGCACTAGAGCTCCTTTGCGAGAAGGGCGATCAGTCGGTCGGCCACCTTGCGGTGGCCCTGGACGCTGGGGTGGACGGTCCCGTTGAAGTCCCCGCCCGACAGGGAGAGCCAGTCCGTGGTGTCGACGAACTCGACGTTCCGGTCGGCGAGTTCGTCGACCACGGCGGCGATGTCGTCGGCGTGCGTGCCGTTGAAGGGGCGCAGCGCGAGAATCCGGGCGTGCGGCGCGGCGGACCGCAGCCTGTCGAGGTAGGCGCGGTAGGCGGCACGGAACTCGGCGGAGCCGTACACCGCGTCGTTGGTGCCCTGGTTGACCACGATGACGTCGGCCTCGAGGTCCGGATCCGCCTTGGAGCCCGCGTAGTTCCAGCCGTACGCGTCCTGCGCGGCCGGCACTCCGCCGTTGCCGGTCTGGATCACGCCCTGTCGCCCGAAGCCGACCTGGGTGAGCGAGGCGCGCAGGGCGTCGGCGACGAGGGTGGGGTAGGCGGCCGTACCGTCGGCGCAGTCGGAGGTGTTGACCTCGCACAGGGCCATGACGCCCTGGGTGATGGAGTCGCCGTAGAAGGCCAAGGTCCGCTTCTGGCGCGCGGGTTGGGGCAGCAGACGCCCTCTGCCTTCGAGTCGCAGGCCGGTCAGAACGACACCCGTCTCCAGCGGCGGGGTCCACCGGTTGACCCGGGAGAACACGTCCTTGACGGAGATCTCCACCCGGTGCGGGCCGCTCCCCTCCGCCGCGATCTCCAGGTCGCTCCGGTCGACGGCGTACAGCCGCTTCGGACCGCCGTCGACCGAGACGTAGATCTGCGCGGGCACGGTGATCGACGCGACGTCGAAGAGAGCGTGGACCCTCTCGCCGGTGAAGCGGAAGCTCAGCCGGGAGCCGGAGTTGATCGTGGTCGCAGCCTCCGAGCTCCGGCCCCAGTGGCCCTCGTAGATGAAGCGTGCGTCATCCGGCCTGACGAGATTCGGGTCGCCGTACGCCATGACGGGTTGCACACCGCCCGCGACCAGCCCGGAGACCAACACCGCCGTCAGGAACGTGTGTCTGCCCTTGCTGACAGTGCGTCGGTCGACGCCGGGCACGGGGACCTCCGTAGGCCATGAAAAGCTGCATGGAAAGCGCTTGCAGCGCTACGGAGACCACTGTGTCCTCACTCTCCCCGCACTGTCGACGCTCCGGACACGCCTGCCACAAGATCGCAATGTCGCGATCATGAACAGACGCACCCGAACACACCGAAGGCCGGACCCGGGGATCGGGGTCCGGCCTTCGGTCGTGCGTCAGACGAGGCAGTCGGCGGAGGGTCAGCCGATGGCGACGCCCTTGGAGCGGAGGTAGGCGACCGGGTCCACGTCCGAGCCGTAGTCCGGCGTGGTGCGGATCTCGAAGTGCAGGTGCGGGCCGGTCACGTTGCCGGTCGCACCGGAGAGGCCGATCTGCTGACCCGCGGTCACGGTCTGGCCGGCCGAGACGGAGAGCGAGGAAAGGTGGGCGTACTGGGCGTAATAGCCGTCGGCGAGCTGAATGACGACCTGGTTGCCGTACGCGCCGCCCCAGCCGGCGGAGACGACGGTGCCCGCGCCGACCGCCTTCAGCGGGGTACCGGTCGCGGCGGAGAAGTCGACGCCGGTGTGGTAGCCGCTGGACCACATGCTGCCCGCCACCTTGTACGCGGTGCCGACGGCGGCCGTGGACAGGGGGGCGCTGAAGCCGCTGGTGGTGTCGGCGCTCTGGGCAGCCTTGGTCGTCGTCGACGCGGAGGACTTCGAGGCGGACGAATCCGTGGACGCATCCGCGGACGACTTCGACGGCGCAGAGGAGGAGGAAGAAGGCGAGGAAGCGGACGGCGACTTGGGGGCGCTCGTCGCGGCCTTCTTGCCACCGATGCTGAGCTTCAGACCGGGGTGGATCAGCGACGGGTCCTCGCCGACGGCCTCACGGTTGTCGGCGTAGAGCTTCTTCCAGCCACCGCTGACGTTCTGCTCGTTCGCGATCTTCGAAAGGTAGTCACCGACCTTCACCGAATACGTCCGCGTACCCGTCTTCCGGTCCGCGTCCTTCTTCTCGGCGGCCTTCTTCTCGGCCACCTTCTTGTCGGCGGCAGGCAGAGTCTGAACGGCCTTTTCCGAAACGGACTGCACGGGAGCGGCGTGGGCGCCGGTGGCCCCGATGAGCGGGAGAGCGAGAGCGGCTCCGCCGGTTCCGGCGACGGCTATGGAGCGGGTGAAGCGCAGGGACTTCGGGCGGCGGTGCTTACCCTTCGCGGGCATGGCGAATTCCTCTCCGGCGCCTGCGAGGTGAGCTGTCGGGTGCGGGCTGGAGATGCCCGGTCGCGTGGGGACGCGACTTGACCCCAAGCCGTTCCGGAGACCGGAACAGGCGGTTCTACCTGTGGGTCCCCCGCTCCTGCCGTACACGGGTGAGTTTGCGCGGGATCCAGTCGGCGGCAGGATTAGGCGTCCGTCCGGATTGGTGGCGAACGTAAGCGAGGAAGACGCATGGGAACAAGTGAGAGGTTCCGTCCGAATGCGTTCCTGTTGATCCCTTGTGGGAATTACCGGTGACCCTGCGTGAATTATGGGTACGTCGCCCGACTCAAAACCCCTTGAAAAGCATGTGAATTACGTGAACATGACGAGCGACGCACGGTCACGAATATGACGCTCCTCACGTGACACCGCTCCAGCTCCCTTTGCTTCAGAGCGAGTTGGAATGAAGGCGCCAATTCGGACAGAAACCCTAGATGCGACGCAGGCGGATAACCGTCGCATCGAGGTCACCGCGCAAATCGGCGCGAAGTCCGTGATGCAGCAAAACGGCACCTCGGTGAACTTCGCCCGTTTCGCGGCATTCGTACGATGCTGCCGGATCGAGTCCACGCAGCCGCAGCGCCGGCACGGCCTCGCCGTAGCTCTGCGCCTGGAGCCAGGCGAGGACGACCGTCTCGTCGCCGAGCACGTACTGCACCGCGCTCAGCCCGCCCCTCGGGGGCCGCAGCCTGTAGAGGTCCCCGCGCTGCACGAGGGGCCGGATCTCCTTGTAGAGCTCCACCCATTCCCGCGCCTCGGCAAGCTCCTCCTCGGCCCATTGCGTCAGGTCACCGCCGACGCCGAGCACCCCTGCCATGGCGCTCACGAACCGGAACCGGAGCGAGCTGACCCGGCCGTTGAGCTGGGTGTTCGGGCTGTCGGTCACCCATGCGGCCATGACCCGCGCCGGATGGATCTGGCTGAAGCCGTCCTGGATGGCGAGCCGGTCGAGCGGGTCGGTGTTGTCGGAGGTCCACACCTGGTCCGTACGGCTCAGCACGCCCAGATCGATCCGGCCGCCACCACCCGAGCAGGACTCGAAGGCGACGCCCGGGTGGGCGGCCCGCAGCCGGTCCAACAGAGTGTAGAAGGCGCGCACATGGTCGACCCAGAGCCGCTGCGGATACGGCTCACCGGGCCAGCCCGCATCACTGAAGCAGCGGTTGAAGTCCCACTTCACGTAGTCGATCGGGGCACTGGAGAGGAGCCCGTCCAGCCGCTTCCAGAGATAGTCCTGGACGTCGTCGCGAGCGAGGTTCAGTACGAGTTGATTGCGGAATTCCGTCCGCTTTCGCCCCGTTTGGTACTGCGCCCAGTCCGGGTGGGCTCGGTACAGCTCGCTGTCCGGATTGACCATTTCCGGCTCGACCCAGATGCCGAACTGCATGCCGAGAGCGTGCACGTAGTCGGCGAGGGGCTTGAGGCCCGACGGGAAGCGGTCCGGGTTGGGTGTCCAGTCGCCGAGCCCGGCGCGGTCGCTGGTGCGCGCCCCGAACCAGCCGTCGTCGACGACGAACAGCTCGACGCCGATCGCCGCGGCCCGCCGCGCGAGGGTGCCCTGCTGCTCCTCGGAGATGTCGAATTCCGTCGCCTCCCAGGAGTTGAAGAGCACGGGCCGGTCCCGATCGGCGTCCGGGATCACATACGCGCGCTGGTAGGCGTGCCAGGCCCGACTCGCGCCCCCGAAGCCGCCGTCGCTCCACAACCCGGCGAAGACAGGCGTCACGAACGACTCCCCCGCCGCCAGCCGCAGCAGACCCGAGTCGTCGTGCCCGACCCCACCGGTGATCTGCACGCGCGCGTCCGGCAGCTGGGCCACCGCGATCCGCCAGGACCCCGACCAGGCGAGGGCGCAGCCGTACACCTCACCGCGCTCCTCGGTGGCGTCGGTGTCGAGCGCGACCCATGGCAGGAGCGGGTGCCCGGTGTGGCCGCGGCGGCTGCCGATGACCTTCTCACCGTAGGTGAGGGACGACCGCGTCAGCCGGGACTCCGCGGCCCAGCGTCCGTGCAGCTGGGACAGCCGCCAGTCCTCCCGGTCGGGCAGGGTCCAGGCGGCGGAGTCGGCGCGCAGCAGCTCCAGGTCGGGCCCCTGGTTGTCCAGGGTCACCCAGCGCTCCACGACGTCGTCGCGCATCCGGTAGTGCAGCGTGATGGCCAGCCCGCCGTCCCGGAACCGCAGCCGCAGCTCCTCGCCCTGGGCGCCCTCGGCGCCCCCGGACTCGTACGCCTCGAAGGTCCACTCGGTGCCGCGCCCCTCCTCGGTGCGCACGGACAGGGCCGGCCGGACGAAGCGGGGGCCGCCCTCGACCGGGTACTCCTCGTGCCCGTCGAGCTGCGACTCGAAGCCCCGGTACTCCGGCAGCGGGCGTGCGGCCAGCTCCTCGGCGTCGGCTAGCGCGATCCGTGGGCCCCAGTGAAGGTGCAGCAGTTCGTCGGCCTCCGTGAGATGGAGGGCGTAACTGCTGGTCGGCCCGGAAAGAACCCAGGTGCGTCCGCGGTCGGAGATCTCCAGCATCAGGCCCTCACATATTCGAACAGGTCCACTCAAGCACCAACATCATCAAGGGGCACGGGCCTCCGATGCAACGCCTGTGGATAACTCATTGCCCCAGGAATCCATGTCGTATGGTCGAGAGCGCACCCCGTCGGCGGCACCGTCGAGCCGCGCCGGCGGGGCCGACTGGGAGGAGCCCCCGTGACGCAGCAGATCCCGTCGACCGAGCCCGAGCTGGCCGGAGTCCGCAATTTCCGCGACGTGGGCGGCCTGCCGACCGTGGACGGACGGCGGGTGCGGTACGGAGTGCTGTTCCGCAGCGGCCATCTCGCGCACGCGACCGAGCAGGACGCCTCCTTCCTCGACTCCCTGGGCCTGCACACGATCTTCGACTTCCGCAACGCGGCGGACCAGAAGCTCGAAGGGCCGGACGTCGAGCTGACGGGCGTGCGCAATGTGAACCTGCCGCTGAGCGACCCCGCGGACGGCGCGGAGTTCTGGCGGATGGTCCGCGACGGCGACATCGACCAGCTGCGGGAGATCCTCGCCGACGGCAAAGCGGCGGGCCGGATGATCGCCTCGTACCGCACGATCATCAAGGAGCGCACCGCCGAGCACTCCCTGGTGCTGCACGCGCTCGTGGAGGACAGCGTCCCCGCACTGATGCACTGCGCGGCCGGCAAGGACCGCGCCGGGCTGTCCATCGCCGTGACGCTGCTCGCCCTCGGCGTCGAGCGCGAGGCGATCATCGCGGACTACCTGGAGTCCAACGCCAAGCACCGCCGCTACAAGGTGCACCGCAGCAGCGGCGACGCCTCGGCCTACTCCCCCGAGGTCATGGAGTTGCTCAGCCCCCTGTTCGACGCACGGGCCGAGTATCTGACGGCGGCCTTCGAGACGATCGAGGAGACGTGGGGCGGCGTCGACACCTACCTGGAGCAGGGGCTGCGGATCGCCCCGGAGGCCCGGGAGCTACTGCGGGAGCGGCTGCTCGACTGACGCGGACCGCCGCCTGGCTTCCCACGGCTACTTCGCGCCCACCTCGAACAGCAGGTAGATGAAGGCGGCGAAGACATGCCCCACCGCGATATAGATGATGAGCCGCACCCACAGGGCACGCGGGAACTTCTCCTCCAGGTCGCTCATGGCATCTCTCCAGGGGTGGGGCCCAGGCACAGGGTGGCCGTGGGGCTCTGCAGCAGGGTGTGGACGAAGAGGAGCTCGACCCCGCCCCGGTCCAGGGCGGCGATGCGGTGCGGGGTGAGCGAGTCGAAGTGCGCGCTGTCGCCGGGCGCGAGCCGGTGCGTGGTGTCCCCGAGCCGCAGCCGCAGCCGCCCTTCGAGGACGTAGAGCCACTCCTCACCGGGATGCACGCGCACGATGTCGCCCTGCGAGCCGTACGGCACATGGACGCGCAGGGCCTGCATCCCGCGCCCGGGCGCGCCCGCCTGCCAGTACGTCCAACCGCCCGCCGCGGTCGGCTCCATGTCCGCGGCCCGCACGACGGCGTCCCGGTCGGCCACCGTCTCGCCGAGCAGCTCGGATACGGTCGTACCGTAGATACGCGCGAGCGCGAGCAGCATCGGCAGCGAGGGCTGGCGCTGCCCGGTCTCCAGTCGGGAGAGATGGGCGGGCGACAGCCCTGCGGCACGCGCCGCGGCCTCCAGGGTGAGGGAGGCACGGCGCCGCAGGGCACGGAGCTGGGGCGCGACGACGGGCAGGGCCTCGGCCGGCCCATCCGTCGGCTCGGCATCGGGCTCCGGCTCGGCCATGGGCGGCCGTTCGGCCCCCGGCCGTGGCTCGGTCTCGGGAGAGCTCATGCGCTCCATTCAGCCGCAGCCTTGCCTCTGCGGCAAATTTCTTGCCTCAGAGGCAAAAGCAGGCATGCTACGACCGCGGGCGCGCCAGGACCCGCTACCCGGCCCTCACCGGTTGGCGACCGCCTGCTTGATCAGTGTCTTCCCGAAGTCCCACATCAGCCCGCCGCCACTGTGCGCGTCATCCATCACATCCGTGAAGGCGTCCACAAACCGGTCCACCTCCCGCTCCCCGATGATCAGCGGCGGGATCAGCTTGATCACCTCCAGGTGGTCGCCGGAGACCTGGGTGAGGATCCGGTGCCGCCGCAGCAGCGGTACGACGACCATCTGGGCGAAGAGGCCCTTGCGCGCGGCCTGCAGCATGGCCCAACGGCTGCGCAGCTTCAGTGAGTCGGGACGGCCGAACTCGATGCCGACCATGAGGCCCCGGCCGCGGACGTCGGCGAGCAGCTCGTACTTGTCGATCAGCGCCGCGAGCCGGGACTTCAGCTGCTCCCCGGTCGCCCTCGCGTTCGCGACGATCTGCTCGTTCTCGATGACGGACAGCACGGCCAGCCCGGCCGCCATGGCCTGCGCGTTGGACCCGAAGCTCGCCGAGTGGACCAGTACACGGTCCATCGACGAGTAGACCTTCTTGAAGATCCAGTCCTTGCCGAGGGTCGCGCCCACCGGCACATACCCGCCGGACAGCGCCTTGGCCACGCACACCAGGTCCGGCTCGACACCGTCCTCGTGCTGGTAGGCGTAGAAGTCGCCGGTCCGGCCAAGACCCGTCTGCACCTCGTCGGCGATGAGCAGCGCCTTGTGCCGGTGCAGCAGTTCCTGGGCGGCCCGCAGATATCCGGGCGGGGCCTCGTGCACCCCCTTGCCCTGGATCGGCTCGACGATGAGCGCCGCCACATCCCCCTTCTTCAACTCCCTTGCCAGGGCGTCGAGATCGCCGAGCGGGACGGCCGTGTCCGGCAGCAGCGGGGCGAAGCCGTCCCGGAAGCCGGACTCGCCGTTCACGGACAGGGAGCCCGTGGTCAGCCCGTGGAAGGCGTGGTCGCAGTACAGGATCCGCGGCCTCCCGGTGACGAACCGCGCGAACTTCAGCGCGGTCTCCACCGCCTCCGTCCCGCTGTTGCCGAAGAACACCCGGTCCAGGTGGGGGCTGTGCGCGAGCAGCTTCTCCGCCAGCAGCCCGGGCAGCGGCTGGCAGTCGAAGCGGGTGAGGTCGGCGAGGGAGGCGTCGAGGACGTCGTGCAGCGCCTTGCGGACGACGGGGTGGTGGCGCCCCAGCCCCATCACCCCGAATCCGGCGAGCATGTCCAGGTGGTCGTCGCCGTCGGCGTCCCAGAAATAGGCGCCCTCGGCCCGCTCGTAGACCTTGTCGAAGCCGATGGTGTGCAGCATGCGCGGGAGCTGGTGGTTGAGGTACCTGCTGTGCAGCTCGTAGCGCTCGGCTCCGCGCTCGGCGAGGAGTCTGCCGAGGTCGAACTCCGTGGTCATTCGGCCTTCTCCTTGACTGACACGACCTCGGCCTCCTTGAGGGCGAGGCTCGCGCTGATCCGTCCGGCGACCTCCACGGGCGTGAGCCCGATGTCGGCCAGCACCTCGCCCCGCTTGGCGTGCGCGAGGAACTGCTCCGGGATGCCGAACCGCCGTACGGGCACGTCGACTTCGGCATCGCCCAGCGCCAGCGCCACGGCGGCGCCGACTCCGGAGGACCGGCTGTTGTCCTCGACGACGGCCACCAGCCGGTGCTGTGCGGCGAGGGGCGCGAGCGCGGGGTCGACCGGTTTGACCCAACGGGGGTCGACGACGGTGCAGTTGATGCCGCGTGCCTGCAGCAGTTCGGCAGCCTGGAGGCACACCGGAGCCATCACGCCGACGGCGACCAGCAGGACGTCCGGTTCGCCCGCGTCCCGGTGCAGCACGTCCAGCCCGCCCACCCGGTCGACCGCCGGGATCGACGGCCCGACCGACTCCTTCGGGAACCGTACGAGCGTCGGCGCGTCGTCGACGGCCACGGCCTCGCGCAGCTGCGCCCGCAGCTGGTCCGCGTCGCGCGGGGCGGCGATCCTGAGGCCTGGCACGACCTGGAGGATCGACATGTCCCACATGCCGTTGTGGGAGGCCCCGTCGGCGCCCGTGACGCCGGCGCGGTCCAGCACGAACGTCACTCCGCAGCGGTGCAGCGCGACGTCCATCAGCAACTGGTCGAAGGCGCGGTTCAGGAACGTGGCGTAGATGGCGACGACCGGATGCACCCCGCCCGTGGCGAGCCCGGCAGCCGACACGGCCGCGTGCTGCTCGGCGATTCCGACGTCCCAGACCCGGTCCGGGAACCGCTCCGCGAACTTGCCAAGACCGACGGGATGCAGCATGGCCGCCGTGATCGCCACGACGTCTTCCCGCTCCTCGCCGATCCGCACGATCTCGTCGCCGAACACCGAGGTCCAGGACGGCCCGTTCGAGGGGGCGAGCGGCTCGCAGGTCAGCGGGTCCATCACGCCGACGGTGTGGAAGTGGTCCTCCTCGTGGGCGAGGGCGGGTTCGTAGCCGCGCCCCTTCTCCGTGAGGCAGTGGATCAGCACCGGCCCGTGGAAGCGCTTGGCCCTGCGCAGGGCGGACTCGACTGCCCCGATGTCGTGCCCGTCGATCGGACCGACGTACTTCAGCCCGAGATCCTCGAACATGCCCTGCGGCGCGAAGGCGTCCTTGAACCCCTTCTTCGCCCCGTGCAGGGACTCGTAGATCGTGCTGCCCACGAGCGGGGTCCGCAGCAGCACGTCCTTCCCCCAGGCCAGGACCTTCTCGTAGCTGTCCGTCGTGCGCAGGGTGGCCAGGTGGTTGGCGAGGCCCCCGATGGTGGGCGCGTACGACCGCTCGTTGTCGTTGACGACGATGATCAGCGGCCGGTCCTTGGCCGCCGCGATGTTGTTGAGCGCCTCCCAGGCCATGCCGCCGGTCAGCGCCCCGTCGCCGATCACCGCGACGACATGCCCCTTGTCCCCCTGCACCTGACGGGCCTTGGCGAGCCCGTCGGCCCAGCCGAGCGCGGTGGAGGCGTGGCTGTTCTCGACGATGTCGTGCTCGGACTCCTCGCGCGAGGGATACCCGGACAGGCCGCCCTTGCCCCGCAGCTTCGAAAAGTCCTGACGTCCCGTCAGAAGCTTGTGTACGTAGCTCTGGTGACCGGTGTCCCAGACGATGCGGTCGACCGGTGACTCGAAGACCCGGTGGAGTGCGATGGAGAGTTCCACCACCCCCAGGTTGGGCCCGAGATGTCCGCCGGTCCTGGCGACCGCGTGCACCAGGAACTCCCTGATCTCGTCGGACAGTTCACCGAGTTCCGCCTCGGACAGCGCCTTCAGGTCGCGTGGTCCCCGGATGCTCTCCAGAATCGTCACGCTCGGGCCCCCTCTCGGTCCGTGCCTTGGTTCAACTCACCGTCACTGCCGGTTTCCCCGTGACGGCGGGGGCGCCCGATGCGGCCCCGTCCTGCTCCATCTGCTCGGCGATCTTCATCGCCTCTTCGATCAGCGTCTCGACGATCTTGGATTCGGGGACGGTCTTGATGACCTCGCCCTTGACGAAGATCTGGCCCTTGCCGTTGCCGGAGGCGACGCCGAGGTCCGCCTCGCGGGCCTCGCCGGGGCCGTTGACCACACATCCCATGACGGCCACGCGCAACGGCACTTCCATGCCCTCCAGGCCGGCCGTGACCTCGTCGGCCAGCTTGTAGACGTCGACCTGGGCACGGCCGCAGGACGGGCAGGAGACGATCTCCAGGCCGCGCTGCCTGAGGTTCAGGGACTCCAGGATCTGGATGCCGACCTTGACCTCCTCGACCGGCGGGGCCGACAGGGAGACGCGGATCGTGTCGCCGATGCCCTGCGCCAGCAGCGCCCCGAAGGCGACCGCCGACTTGATCGTGCCCTGGAACGCCGGGCCCGCCTCCGTCACACCGAGGTGGAGGGGGTAGTCGCACTGCGCGGCCAGCTGGCGGTACGCCTCGATCATCACGACCGGGTCATTGTGCTTGACCGAGATCTTGATGTCCCGGAAGTCGTGCTCCTCGAAGAGCGACGCCTCCCACAGGGCCGACTCGACCAGGGCCTCGGGCGTCGCCTTGCCGTACTTCTGCAGCAGACGCCGGTCCAGCG
>NZ_FNHV01000022.1 GCF_900103585.1 Streptomyces sp. cf386 | reverse complement strand
TCCATCCCCCACAAGCCCGCACTCCCCTCCAAGCCGGAGCTCCCGGCCAAGCCCTCCATCCCCCACAAGCCCGCACTCCCCTCCAAGCCGGAGCTACCCTCCAAGCCCTCCATCCCCGAGAAGCCGTCCAAGCCCTCACTCCCGTCCAAGCCTGACTACCCCAAGAAGTCAGACCACCACGGGCACTCGAAGCACGGCTGGTGACAACGGCAAGGAGAAGCTGATCCCCGGTCCCTCGGGGGACCGCACAGGTCGGCCGTAGTGCCGGGCCCGGTTGTCCGGGCCCGGCACTACGCTGTCCGGGGCCAGGTGCGCGGGCCGCGTCTCGGGGGTCGGCGCGGACTGTCGGGGGCGAAGGCGGAGTTGTTCGCGGCACGGGGGCGGGGGCCAGGTGCCGGGCGGACGTGTCTGGCGAGTGCGGGACTTCGGCCGCGGCGTCGTGATCGCCTCGCGGTGACCTGAGCAGGCAGGTCGGAGGTCATCCACCGCGTGGATGAGCCGGATCCGGGATTCGGATCGCGTGGAGGATGGCGACAGGAAGCCGGACGGCTCATAGTCGTCCCTACCCGCACGCCGCTGTCCGGACCAGCCGCCGGCGTACGGCCGTCCGCCGCATCCGCCGTGCGGGGATCCACAGCATGCCGTGCGTCGTCGGCGCCCGTAAAAGGCATGCCCGCTCCCGTACACCGTCCCCTGGAGTCGCCATGCCCGGATCCATGTCCCCGACCCCGTCCGCCCCGGTCGACGACGCCGCTCCGTCGCCCGTCGCTGTGTCGGGCCCCGCCCATCTGGTGCGCGTGGCCCTGCTGATGGCGGGCAGTTGTCTGCCGATCCTGGGGGCCGTGCTGATAGCCCCGGTGCTGCCCAAGATGCAGGACCACTTCGCCTCGACGCCGGGCGCCAAGGCCCTCGTCCCCCTCGCGCTGACCGTCCCGGCACTGTCGCTGGCGCTGCTGGCCCCGTTCGCCGGGGTGATCGTGGACCGGCTGGGCCGCAAGCGGCTGCTGGTCGTCACGACCGTCCTGTACGCCGTGTTCGGCACGGCGCCTCTCTGGCTGGACTCGCTCGGCGCGATCATCGCCGGCCGGGCCCTGGTCGGGGTCGCCGAGGCCGCCATCATGACCTGCTGCACCACTCTGATCTGCGACTACTACTCCGGGCACCGGCGCGTGAAGTACCTCGCGCTGCAGACGATGTGCGCCTCCGCGTCGGCCACCGTCTTCTTCGCGCTCGGCGGCGCCGTGGGCGCGGCGGGCTGGAAGGTGCCCTTCTGGATCTACGCCGTCAGCCTGATCCTCGCCCCGCTGATGGCCTCCGCCCTGCCCAACCTGCCCCACCCGGCGGCCCGCACGGCCACCGACGAGGCCACCGCCCGAGCCGCCGTCTCGTCGGCGCCCCGACGCCCCTTCCCCTGGCGGCAGTTGGCGGGCATCTGTGCGCTCACCTTCTTCGGGGCGATGGTCTTCTACACCGTCCCGGTGGAGATGGCGTATCTGCTCGACGATCTCGGCGTGGCGAACTCCGGCGTCATCGGCCTGGCCACCGCGATCGCGAGCGCCGCCACCGTGGGCGGGGCCGTCGTCTTCGCCCGTCTGAAGCGCTCCCCCGATCCGATGCTGCCCGCCGTGTTCGCGCTCTGCGCGGCCGGGTTCGGGGTGATGTTCGTGGCGGAGAACGTTCCGCTGCTGGTCGCCGGGGCGGTGATCAACTGCCTGGGCACGGGCATGTTGCTGCCTGCCCTGTTGACGAGCGCCATGTCCCGGCTGGCGTTCGAGGACCGTGGCCGGGGGACGGGGCTGTGGACGGCGGCCTTCTTCGGTGGGGAGTTCGTCTGTCCGCTGGTGCTGCTCGCCGTGGAGGCGGGGGTGGGCTCGCTCGCGGGGGCGGTGGGTGTGTTGGGCGTGGCTGCGGCGCTGGTCGCGGCGGGGCTGTGGGCGGCCGCCCGGCGGCGGGCGGGGCGGGTGGGGGCGGTTGATGCGCGACCGTTGCCGGAGCGGTTGGCCTGACGGCCGGTCGAGCTGCCGAACGACCCACGGTGCGTGCCACGACGGATTGTCGGGCGAGTGCGGCTCCGTCGTGGCCGGTCGGGCCCACGCGGCGGAGCCGCACATCGATACAGTCCCCCGCCCCTTCGGGGCGTTGCTCAACCCTTGCCCTCAACCATCAGCCCCGCCCCCACCTCCGCCGCCTTCTGCCGCAGCCAGATGTGCGCCGCGTCCTGCGCATGCACCGGATGCCACCACAACGCCACCTGCACCGGCACGGCCTCGAACGGGCAGGGCAGCACACGCACTCCCGCCGACCGCACCGCCCTGCGCGCCAGGCGCTCCTGGATCATCGCGACCCTGCGGGTGCCCTCGACCATGTACGGCAGCAGCTGGAAGGTCTGGACGGAGACCTCCACCTGAGGGCTGATGCCGAGCATGCTCAGCTGGCGGGCGGCGGGGGCGTCGTAGGGGCGCTGGTAGACGGCCCAGGGGAGGCGGGCCAGGTGGTCGAGGGTGAGGGCGTCGCCGACCTCGGGGTGGTCGTCGGCGATCATGCACAGCCAGCGGTCCTGGAAGAGGTCGGTGGCGGGGAAGCC
The DNA here is from genome assembly GCF_900103585.1 of Streptomyces sp. cf386. Classification (GTDB taxonomy): domain Bacteria; phylum Actinomycetota; class Actinomycetes; order Streptomycetales; family Streptomycetaceae; genus Streptomyces. The sequence continues at coordinate 156,731 of NZ_FNHV01000022.1, read as the reverse complement.
GTCGATGACACCGTGCGGCATCAGCAGTCCGTCGACCGTGCTCAGCAGGACGGCCGTGTTCTCGTCGACGGAGGGCGCCGGGTGCTGGAAGGCGAGCCGGATACCGGGGGCCTCGTGGTGGATGGCGCGGGCGAGCGCGGAGCCGAACACGGCGGCGCTGTAGTCGGAGGCGAGCAGTGTGAACTCGCGTGACTCGGCGGCCGGGTCGAAGTCGGCCTGGCTGGCGAAGACGCGCTCCAGCAGGTCGCAGGCGGTGGCGCTGCGGTCCCGCAACGCCACGCCGAGCGGCGTCAGTTCGTAGGCGTTGCCGGTCCGGGCGAGCAATTCGTCGTCGAAATGGCGGCGCAGCCGGGACAGGGCCGCGCTCATCGCCGGCTGGCTCAGTCCGATGCGCTCGCCGGCCCGGGTGACGTTGCGTTCCTCCAGCAGGGCGCGCAGGGCTACGACCAGATTGAGGTCGAGTCGGGACAGGTTCACCGGGCACCACCTAGCGAGCGAGAGCCATCCATGCCGTGGATTCGGCACATTCACAAGATTGATTTCCGTGATCCGCCGATCGGGGTCAGAGTAGACCGCAACCCAGCGGGAGGACATCTCATGGCAACACTTGTGCAACCTGTCGGCCCGTTCGCGCTCGGCACGTTCTCCGCCCCGGACGGGGAGCCGTTCCCCGGTCTGCTGGCCAAGGGCCGGGTGCTCGACCTGGGCCGTGCCCTGGACTCGGCGCCGGCCGAGCTGCGTGCCGTACTGGAACGGTGGGAGGACACGCTCCCCGTGCTGCGCGCCCTGGCCGATGACGACGCCGGGGAGTGGCAGCCGCTGGAGGGACTGCGGGTGCACGCACCCGTCGAGCCCCGGCAGATCTTCCAGTCCGGTGCCAACTACCGGCAGCACGTCATTGACCTGGAGGTCGCCCACCGCTCCCCCGACGACCCGCGCACGGTGGAGGAGGCGCGGGCCGAGATCGCCGCGGTCATGGACCGGCGGGCCGCCGAGGACCTGCCGTATGTGTTCATCGGGCTGCCGAGCACCGTCGCAGGTCCGTACGACGACGTCGTCCTGCCCGCGTGGGCCGAACAGCCGGACTGGGAGCTGGAGTTGGCGGCCGTAATCGCCAAGCCCGCTTATCGGGTGTCCGTCGAGGAGGCGCTCGACCACGTCGCCGGGTACACGATCGCCAACGACCTCACCGACCGGGCCACGGTCTTCCGCCGGGACATGAAGGCCATCGGCACCGACTGGCTGCGCTGCAAGAACGCCCCGGGCTTCACCCCGCTCGGGCCGTGGCTCGTGCCGGCCGAGTCGGTCGCCGATCCCGGTGAGCTGCGGGTCACCCTCAAGCTCAACGGCGACACCATGCAGGACGAGTCCACCAAGGACATGCTCTTCGGCGTCGCGCGGCTGGTGTCGTACATCTCGCAGACCGCGCGACTCCTGCCGGGTGACCTGGTGCTGACCGGCAGCCCGGCCGGGAACGGCCTCCACTGGGGGCGGCTGCTGCGCGACGGCGACGTCATGGAGGGGGCGATCACCGGGCTGGGCGTGCAGCGCACGCGGTGTGTGGGGGAGGCGGCGTCATGAGCGTGGACCGGCACGATCCCGAGGGCGCGATCGCCGAGGCCGCCAAGGCGTACTCCAACTGGGGGCGCTGGGGTGCGGACGACGTGCTCGGCACCCTCAACTTTCTCGACGCGGCCAAGCGCCGGGAGGGTGCCGCGCTGGTGCGGCGGGGCGTGAGCTTCTCGCTGTCGCAGCGGTTCGACATGAACGGGCCGCAGAAGGGCTGGCGCCGGCGCACCAACCCGGTACACACGATGCTCGACACCGGCACCGACGCGGCGCTGGGCAACCAGGGCTTCCCGCACGGCATCGGCGGCGCCGACGACGTGATCGCGATGCCGCTCCAGTGCTCCACGCAGTGGGACGGGCTCGGGCACATCTTCGACCACGGCCACGCCTGGAACGGCCGGGCGGCGGAGAAGGTCGTCACCTCCGACGGCGACCTCGTCACCGGCATCGAGCACATGGCGCCGTACGTCGCCGGGCGGGGCGTGCTACTGGATGTGGGCCGTGTGGTCGGCGCGAACGGCGAGCTGCCCGACGGGTTCGCCGTCACCGAGGAGCACCTCACCGCGACCGCCGAGGCGCACGGGGTGAGTGTGAGCCGCGGTGACCTCGTCGTCGTCCGGACCGGGCAGCTGGCCCGGGTGCGCCGGGACGGCTGGGGCGACTACGCGGGCGGGGCCGCGCCGGGGCTGTCCTTCACCACGGCCGGCTGGCTGCACCGTACCGAGATCGCCGCGATCGCCACGGACACCTGGGGGTTCGAGGTTCGGCCGAACGAGTTCGAGAACGCCTTCCAGCCGTTGCACCAGGTCGTCATCCCCAACATGGGACTGCTGATCGGCGAGATGTGGGACCTGGAGGCGCTCGCCGGGGACTGCGCGGCGGACGGCGTGTACGAGTTCTGGCTGACCGCCGCTCCGCTGCCGATCACCGGGGCCGTGGGCTCCCCCGTCAACCCCATCGCCGTCAAGTAGCCCCCGCAAGGTTCAAGTATCCCCGCCCGCTGAGGCCTGCCGGGTGCGCTCTTCGCCGCCGCCACGGCGGACCGTCCGGCCCCTGGCCACCCGTCAGTCCGCTCACTGACGGGTGGCCGCTCACACCACCGCCACCCACTATCCGCCGGAATCGTCCGGCTCGCATGCGGAGCGGATCAACCGCACACCCCGCACCCCCGCGCACCCGCATCTCCACATCCCCGCACCCCAGCCGCCCGACGCCGCGCGGCCCCACCTCGGGAGGGACCCCCGACATGACCGACAGCCGCACTCTTCCCCAGCCGCCGGCCGGGGGCAGCCCCACCGTGCTCGTCATCGGCGGTGGCGCCGCCGGCAACGCCGTCACCATCCTGCTCCGCCGTGCGGGCATCGCCGTCGACCTGATCGAGGCCAGGCCCGACTGGAACGCCACCACCGGCTCCGGCATCACCCTCCAGGGCAATGCCCTGCGGGTCCTGCGCCAACTGGGTGTGTGGGAGCGGATCGCCGCCTCCGGGTACCCGTACGGCTCTTTGGGCGTGACCGCCCCGGACGGCACCGTTCTCTTCGTCGCCGAGGACATCCAGACCGGCGGGGAGGACCTGCCCGCCACCCTCGGCATGCAGCGTCCGCAGCTCCAGCGGATCCTCATCGACGCGGTCCGCGCCTCTGGCGCCCGCATCCGGCTCGGCACCACCGCCGAGTCCCTGGAACAGGACGCCGACGGTGTCTCGGTGCGTTTCAGCGACGGCGGCGCGGGCCGCTACGACCTGGTGATCGCCGCCGACGGCCTGGGCTCCGCCACCCGTGCCGCGATCGGCATCACCGAGAAACCCGAGCCGACCGGCATGGCCATCTGGCGTATCGCCGCACCACGGCCCGCGAGCGTGACGCGCACCGACCTCGCCTACGGCGGCCCCGCCTATATCGCCGGCTACACCCCCACCAGCGAGAACACCCTCTACGCCTACGTCGTCGAGGCATGCCGCGACCGCTCCGCCATCGACCCCACCTCCTATGCCGCCGAGATGCGCCGTCTGGCGCAGGCCTACGGCGGGGTCTGGCCGGAGATCACCGCGCACATCACCGACCCGAAGAAGGTCAACTACACCTGGTTCGACCGGCTGCTCGTCGAGGGCTCCTGGCACCGGGGCCGGGTCGTGCTCGTCGGCGACGCCGCCCACTGCTGCCCGCCCACCATCGCGCAGGGCGCGGCCATGTCGCTGGAGGACGCCTCCGTGCTCGCCGAGCTGCTGACCAGCGGCCGGGAGTGGGACGACGCACTGTTCCAGGCCTACCACGATCGCCGCATCCCCCGGGTGCGCACCGTGGTCGAGGCGTCGGTGCGGATCGGGCAGTGGCAGCTGGACGGCGTGCGCGACGCCGACGTCGCCGGGCTGATCGGGCGCACGATGACCTTCCTGAAGGAGCGGCCGTGACGGCGCCCACCGTCGACGTGCATGCGCACGTCCTGCTCCCCGAGGTCGACGCCCTGGTGGCCGACCTGCCCGGTCTCGCCGAGGCGAGGGCACTGGACGCCCGGCGCAACGGCCCGGACGCACTCGCCGTGAACGGCCCCATGGTGCGCGAGCGTGTCCCGGCCCTGACCGACGTCGCCGTACGCCTCGCCGCGATGGACGCGCAGGGCGTGGACGTACAGCTGGTCAGCCCCTCCCCGTCGCACTACCACTACTGGGCGGACGAGGAGACGGCCGAGAAGCTCTGCCTGCTCGCGGGCGAGGCGACGGCCGCGCACTGCGCCCGGGCCCCCGGCCGGCTCCACGGCCTCGGTCTCGCTCCCCTGCAGCACCCGGAGTTGGCGGTGCGCGCCCTCGAACATGCCATGGGGCTGGGCCTGTTGGGAGTCGAGATCTCCTCGCACGCGCCGGGCCGCGAGCTGTCGGACCCGGCGTACGAACCCTTCTGGGCGCGGGCCGAGGAGACGGGCGCGATCCTCTTCCTGCACCCCTTCGGCTGCACGCTCGACGAGCGTCTGGACCGGTGGTACCTGTCCAACACCGTCGGGCAGCCGACGGAGAACGCGGTCGCGCTGTCCCATCTGATCTTCTCGGGCGTCCTGGACCGCCATCCGGGGCTGAAGCTGATCGCGGCGCACGGCGGCGGCTATCTGCCGACACACCTCGGCCGCTCCGACCACGCCTGGTCCGCGCGCTCCGACGCGGGTGCGGGCTGCGCCCACCTGCCCAGCAGCTACCTGAAGCGGCTGTACTTCGACTCCCTCGTCCACGACCCGCACGTCCTGCGGGAGTTGATCCGCGTCGCCGGCGCCGACCGGGTGCTGCTCGGCTCCGACTTCCCCTTCGACATGGGCACCGAGGACCCCGTCGGCGCACTGCGCGCCGCGCGGCTCGCCGCTGCCGACTTCGACGCCGTACGAGGCGGCAACGCCGCCGCACTCCTGAGGAAGGACTGACATCATGCGTCTGCTCACCCATCTGCGCCACGTCGACCTCGCCGTACCCGACTACGACAAGCAGCTCGACTTCTACGCCGGCGTCTGGGGCCTGACCAAGGTCGCCGAGGACTCCGGCATCTCCTTCCTCGCCGCCGAGGGCAGCCCCGAGCAGTACGTCGTACGGCTCCGCAAGGCCGACGACAAGCGCCTCGACCTGGTCTCCTACGGCGCGGGCAGCCCGGCCGACGTGGACACGCTCGCCGAGCAACTCCTCGCGCACGGCGTGCGGTTGGTGTCACAGCCGGGGAAGCTCGACACCCCCGGCGGCGGTTACGGCTTCCGCTTCTTCGACGGCGACGGCCGCACCATCGAGGTCTCCGCGGACGTGGCGGCGCGCCGGCACCGTCGGATCGAGGAGAAGGAGGCCATCCCGGTCCGCCTGTCGCACGTGGTGCTCAACTCCCCGGACCTGAACAGGACCCGGGAGTGGTACGAGACCCACCTCGGCTTCCGTCTCTCCGACACGCTCAGCTCGCCGCACATGGGCGAGGTCATGCACTTCATGCGGATCAGCAACCAGCACCACTCCATGGCCATCGCCCAGTGCCCGCACACCTCCCTGCACCACATCTCCTTCGAGATGCGCGGCCTGGACGAGTACATGCGCGGATCGGGACGGGTGATGCGGTCCGGCGCGCGCAAGATCTGGGGTCCCGGGCGGCACATGGCCGGGGACAACACCTTCACGTACTTCCTCGACCCGCACGGCAACACCGTCGAGTACACCACCGAGCTGGAGGAGCTGGACGAGGACACCTGGCACCCCCACGTCTACGACTTCTCCCAGCCCGAGGTCACCGACCAGTGGGGCACGGCGAACCCGATGAACGAGCTGGTCGCCAAGGAGTCGTTCAACGACGTCGACCGCGGCTGCTTCGTCGCCCCGCCGGTGTAAGGGGCGCCGACACATGCGCATCGCCACTTACGAGTACGAGGGGCGCCGTCACTGCGGGGTCGTGGAGGGTGCCGTCGTCCGGGCCCTGCCGGACGGCACCTCATCCCTCGACGCCGTCGGCGTCCGCCCCGTGGGCGCGGCCGTCCCGCTGTCGGACGTGACCCTGCTGCCGCCCCTCCAGCCGCCCACCGTGCGGGACTTCGTCACCTTCGAGGAGCATGTGGAGGGCGTACGGCGGTCCGTGGACGGGGCCGCCGGGGTGCCGGAGCGCTGGTACGCGGCCCCGACCTTCTACTTCACCAACCCCTACGCGGTGTACGGCCCGCACGACGACATCCCCGTGCCGCCGGGCTCCGCCGTGCTCGACTTCGAGCTGGAGGTCGCCGCCGTGATCGGCCGCGAGGGCCGCGATCTGACCCCGGAGCAGGCGCGCGAGCACATCGTCGGCTACACCGTCTTCAACGACTGGTCGGCCCGCGACCTGCAGTCGGCGGAGATGCAGGTGGGGCTGGGCCCCTGCAAGGGCAAGGACACCGCCACGACCTTGGGGCCGTACCTCGTCACCGCCGACGAGCTGGAGCCCTACCGCGACGCCGACGGGTTCCTGCGGCTCGCGTTGACCGCCTCCGTGAACGGCGAGGTGGTCGGCGAGGACCTGCTGTCCCACATGAGCTGGACCTTCGAGGAGATGGTCGCCTACGCCTCGCGCGGGACGTGGGTGCGTCCCGGGGATGTGCTCGGCTCCGGGACGTGCGGCAACGGCGGCTGTCTGGCCGAGCTGTGGGGCGTGCGCGGCAGACAGGACCCGCCGCCGCTGAAGCCCGGCGACACCGTCACCCTCACCGTGGAGGGCATCGGTTCGGTGTCCAACACCGTGGTGGCCGGCACCGATCCGGTGCCGGTTCCGGTCGCCCGACGTCGACCCCGGGAGCGGCCGTGACCGACCCGCGCCCCATGAGGCTCCTCGCCAAGGTCGTGGTCGTCACGGGCGCGGCCCGCGGCCAGGGCGCCGCCGAGGCCGAGGCGCTGACCCGCGAGGGCGCCCGGGTGATCGCCACCGATGTGACCGAGGCACCCGGCTGCCGACGCCTCGACGTCACCAGCGACAAGGAGTGGGCCGAACTCGCCGCCGAGCTCAGGGAGTCGTACGGCCATGTCCACGGCCTGGTCAACAACGCGGGCGTCACCTGGCGGGCCCGCCTCGGCGAGGTACGTCCGGAGGACTTCGACCGTGTCCACGCGGTCAACGTCACCGGCCCGCTGCTCGGCATCCAGCACCTCGCCCCGCTGATGCCGCCGGGCTCGTCCGTCGTCAACGTCGGCTCGACGGCCGCGCTCACCGGCCACTACCCGGTCGCCTACACGGCCAGCAAGTGGGCGCTGCGTGGGCTGTCGAAGGCGGCCGCCGTGGAGCTCGGACCGCGCGGCATCCGCGTCAACACGATCCACCCCGGCTACATCGAGACCGAGATGACCGCCTCCGCGGCCCCCGCCTTCCGCGAGGCCAACATCCGCGAGACCCCGCTCGGCCGCACCGGCACCGTCGACGAGATCACCCCGCTCGTGGTGTTCCTGCTCTCCGGCGAGGCGTCCTTCATCACCGGCGCCGAGATCCCCGTGGACGGGGGTCTCACCGCGCACGGCGGCGTCAAGTCCCTTTCGGACGCGCTGCGTTCGTGAGTCTCAAAACCCTTGACATCGGCCCTTCTGGGGCCTCGTGGGGCGGGGCCGGCAGCCCCGTCAGGGAATCTCCTGCTCCGCCCAGATGATCTTTCCGTCGGGCGTGTAGCGGGCGCCCCAGCGATGGGCCAGTTGTGCCACCAGGAACAGGCCGCGGCCGCCCTCGTCCGTGCTGCGGGCGTGGCGCAGTCGTGGGGCAGTGCTGCTGGCGTCGGCCACCTCGCAGGTCAGGCGGGTGTCGCGGAGGAGGCGTAGGCGGATGGGAGGGTCGGCGTAGCGGATGGCGTTGGTGACCAGCTCGCTGACGATCAGCTCGGTCGTCATGGCCAGTTCCCCGAAGCCCCAGGCTTCCACCTGGCGGGTCGCCCGGCCCCGGATGTCGGCGACTGCGGCCGGGTCCACGGGCACCTCCCACGAGACGACGTGCTCGGCGCCCAGGGTGTGGGTGCGGGTCAGGAGCAGGGCGATGTCGTCGAGCTGCGGTACCGGCACGAGCCGGCGGACCGCGGACGAGCACAGCTCGGCGAGGTCGGGTTCGTGCCGGGACAGCAGGTCGCCGAGCCGGGACATGCCGCTCTCCATGTCGCTGTCGGCCGCCCCGACGAGGCCGTTGGTGTAGAGACCGAACAGGCTGTTCTCGGCGAGCTCGATCTCGCTTGCCTCGAACGCCATCCCGCCCAGCCCGAGCGGCGGCCCGGCGGGCGGTTCGGGGAAGGAGACCTGCCCGTCGGGTGCGACGACGATGGGGGGCGGGTGGCCGGCACGGGCCATGGTGCAGCGCCGGGTGACCGGGTCGTAGACGGCGTACAGGCAGGTCGCGCCCAGGAAGGCGGTCGTGCTTCGGTGGGCCGCCTCGCCCGCCCCGGCCGGCCCGGCCACCCCCGCCGCGCTCTCGTCCGGTTGCTCCTCGCTGAGCCGGAGCACCAGGTCGTCGAGGTGGGCCAGCAGTTCGTCGGGCGGCATCTCCATGTCGGCGAGGGTCTGTACGGCGGTGCGCAGCCGGCCCATGGTCGCGGCAGCCGTGATGCCGTGGCCGACGACGTCCCCGACGACGAGGCCCACCCGGGCGCCGGACAGCGGGATCACGTCGAACCAGTCGCCGCCGACCCCGCCCGTCGCGTCCGCCGGCAGATAGGAGGAGGCCACCTCCAGCGCCGTACCGCCCGTCAGGGCCTGGGGCAGCAGACTGCGCTGCAGGGTGACCGCCGCCGTGTGTTCGCGGGTGTAGCGGCGGGCGTTGTCGACGCACAGTGCCGCGCGGGCCACCAGCTCACGGGCGGCCAGGACGTCGTCGGGCTGGAACGACACGGGGTTCAGCGACCGTACGAACGTGGTGAGCCCGAGGATCGTGTTCCGGGCCCGCATCGGCACGGAGATGAGGGAGTGCAGGCCGAACTCGCGCATGCTGGCCGCGCGCGCGGGCTGTTCGGTGGCCCACAGCTCGTCGGACGGGTCGAGGACCGGGATGAGGATCGGCTCGCCGTCGATGAGCAGATGCGCGTCGTGCGGCGGGGGCACGAAGTCCACCCGGTCCCCGACCTGCGCCACGGCCTCGGGGGCACCCTCGCGCACCGAGCTCAGGCCGGCCCGGCGCATCACCGGCTTGGCGGGGGCCGGTCCCGCGTCGGTGAGCCATGTTCCGTGTCCCTCGGTGCTGAGAACGGGCTCCAGCAGGTCCACGACGACGAAGTCCGCGAAGCGGGGGACGGCGAAGTCGGCGAGTTCCTGGGCCGTGCGCAGCACATCCAGCGTGGTGCCGATCTGCGTGCCGGCCTCGTTGACCAGCGCCAGCAGCTGGCGGGCGTTCCACCGCTCGGTGACGTCCAGGACCATGTAGCAGACCCCGGTGAGCGAGTTGTCGGGGTCCACGAGCGGGAAGAAGGACGTGGAGTAGGCGTGCCGGCGATGCGGATCGGCCCAACTCCAGCCGACGTACTCGTAGTCGGTGACCGGGAGGCCGGTGTCGAGGACCTTGCGCATCAGGCCCTCGATGGTCTCCGCCTGCAGCCCCGGCAGCAGTTCGCTGAGCCGTCGGCCGAGGCGCTGCTCACGGGGCACACCGCCGAAGCGCTCCAGGGTGTCGTTCAGCCAGACGTAGCGCAGCTGGGTGTCCATCACGGCCATGCCGACCGGCGAGCGGGTCAGGAAGCCGTCGAGGATGGACTGTCCCACCGTCCACTGCTGGCGCTGCTCGCGTGCGGAGATCAGAAAGCACTCGTCCGCGCCGATCCGAAAGGACGCGGAGACCCGCAGGTCCACGTCGACGCGGCGGCCGTCGCGGTGCCTCAGGGGGATGAGCCCGCTCCACCCCATGCCGGCCCGGCACCGCTCCGCGACGCCGGCCACCCGCATCGGATCGCCGGGCACCGCCAGCAGCCGCGCGGCCGAGCCGCCGACGATCTCCGCCGCCGGATGGCCGAGAAGCTCCTCGGCGACCCGCGTCCAGCCGAGCACCACGCCATGCCCGGACACCACCGCCGCCGCGTCGGAGGACGCGTCGAAGAGCGCGCGCGGTCCTTCGGACGTGGGCGCGTCCGGTTCATCTCGCGGAGCATCCATGGGTCCTCACGCAGCGTCCATGGGTCCCATCCCGTACACGACCATGTTCCTGCTAGTCCGCCGGATGTGCACGGGCCGACGGCCGTTGTCCCTTCCGGGGAGCGGGGACGCGTGGTGGGGGTGGGCGGCGTTGGAGGCGGCCGGCCGAGTTCTCCTCGGAGTGGGTGGCGATCCGCTGGGACCTGGAACACGGGGTCCCGGCCGGACTGGGCAATGCGCCGCCCCGGAGAGAGCATGGAGGTGCCGGTCGGGGCAGGCGTGGTACCCGGGTGTGGCCGGAGGTCGGCGGCGGCGTCGGCCGGTGGCGGAGGAGCTGGGATGACAGCTGAATCCGAATCGTACGAGCCCGACGGCGGCGGGTACGGCCCGCAGCCGCCCCGGCCGACCGGCCTGCTGGACGTGCTGAGCGTGGCCGCGGTGGTCGTCGACGCCGCCGGGCGCATCGTGTTCTGGACCCCGCAGGCCGAGGAGCTGTTCGGCTACACCTCCGAGGAGGCGCTCGGCACGTACGCGGCGCGGCTGTTCATCCACCCCGAGCACCTGCCGGCGGTGGCGAAGCTGTTCGCCGACGTGCTGGAGACGGGCCGGAGCTGGGCCGGCGCCTTCCCGGTGCGGCACAAGGACGGCAGCACCCGGGTGACGGAGTTCCGCAACATGCGGCTGCTGGACGATCTCGGCGACGTCTACGCGCTGGGCATCGCGGCCGACCACTCCCTGCTCAAGCGGGTCGAGACCGATCTGGCGCTGTGCGAGCGGCTGATCAACCAGTCCCCGATCGGCATCGCCCTCCTCGACCCCGACCTGCACTATCTGCTGGTCAACCCGGCACTGGAGCGCATCGACGCCACCCCGGCCGAGGACCACATCGGCCGTCGGCTGCGGGAGACCCTGCCGCTGCCCGACATCGACACCATCGAGTCCTGCCTGCGTCAGGTGCTCACCACCGGTACCCCGCTGCTGGACCAGTACCACGTGGGCCGACCGCCGGCCGACCCCGACCACGAGCACGCCTGGTCGCTGTCCTTCTACCGGCTGGACGACCCCGGCGGGCGGGTCCTGGGCGCGGCCATCTCGTTCGTCGACGTCACCGAACGGCACCGCGCGGCGGCCGAGGCCGACCGGGCCCGGCGTCGCCTCGCCCTCGTCGCCGACGCCTCCACCCGTGTCGGCACCACGCTGGAGGTGGAGCAGACGGCCCGCGAACTGGCCGAGATCGCCGCCCCCGAGCTGGCCGACGTGGTCGCCGTGGACGTCCTGGACTCGGCCCTGGCCTGCCGTCGGATGCGCCGGCCCGACAACGGCCCCGAGCTGTTCCGCGCCCTCGCCCTCAAGGCGGCCTACCCCAGCGTGGCCCTGCGCGCCGCCGACCCGCCCGGTGACCTCGCCGCCTATGACGGCGACCGCCTGGTCACCCTGTGCGTGCACACCGCCCGGCCGGTGCTGGTGCGCCATGTCGGCGAGCACGATCTGCGGCGTATCGCCCGGGACGACGAGGCCACCTCGCTGCTGGCGCGGGCCGGTGTCCACTCGTATCTCGCGGTGCCGTTGATCGCCCACGGCGAGGTGCTCGGCGCCCTCGACCTCAAGCGCACCCGCAACCCGGTGCCGTTCGACGAGGACGACGTGGTCCTGGCGAGCGAGCTGGCCAGCCGGGCCGCCGTGGCCATCGACAACGCCCGCTGGTTCCAGAGCGTGCGCAACACCGCCCTCACCCTGCAGCGCAGCCTGCTGCCCGACCATCCCCCGCACCACACCGGTCTGGAGCTCGCCTCCCGCTATCAGCCCGCCCAGGCCACCAGCGAGGTCGGCGGCGACTGGTACGACGTCCTCCCGCTGGCCGACGACAGGACCGCCCTCGTCGTCGGCGACGTCATGGGCAACGGCATCGACGCCGCCGCCACCATGGGCCGGCTGCGCACCGCCACCTGCGCCTACGCGGACCTCGACCTCGAACCCGGCTCCGTGCTCCAGCACCTGGACAAGATCACCTGCGATCTGGAGCACTACATCGTCACGTGCCTCTACGCCGCGTACGACCCCCGCACCGGGCGGTGCGACATCGCCAACGCCGGACACATGCCGCCCGCGCTGGCCCGCCCCGGGCGACCGCCCGAACTGCTCGAACTGCCCACCGGAGCCCCGCTCGGCGTCGGCGGCGTCCCCTTCGGGACCACCAGCGTCCGTCTCGACCCCGGCGACCTGCTGGTCCTCTACACCGACGGCCTGGTCGAGACCCGCCACCACCCCATCGACGACCGCCTGAACGTCCTCCTCGGCTTCCTCGACGAACCCCGCCGCCCCCTGGAGGAGACCTGCGACCTCCTGCTGTACGGCCTACGGCATCCCGACGACCACGACGATGTCGCGCTGCTCGTCGCGCGGGTTCTTTAGTTGCTCCCTCGCCGCGCCCGGCGCACCCTGTTCCTATGGGTGCTGACGACGGCCCCGGCCCTACGCTCATCAGCTCCGTCCAGCGCGCGTTCCGCCTGCTGGAAGCGGTGAGCGCGCACGAGAACGGCGCGCCGGCCAAGCAACTGGCCCGGGAGACGGGCCTGCCCCTGGCCACGGCGTACCACCTGCTGCGGACGCTGGTCCACGACGGATACGTGCGCAAGCTCGCCGACGGCGGGTTCATCCTGGGCGAGCGGCTCCAGACGCTGCACACCGCGGGCCGGACGCAGGCGCTGCTCAGCCGGATCCGCCCCACGCTCGCCGCGCTGCGGGACGAGCTGTCGGCCGCCACGTACCTCACCTTCTACGAGGAGGGGGAGATCCGGGTCGCCGAGATCGTCGACGGGCCGCGCACTCCCCGGGTCGATCTGTGGGTGGGGTTCGAGGACGCCGGGCACGCCACGGCGCTGGGCAAGTCGGTGCTGCGCGAGCTGGACGAGGAGGCGCGCAAGGACTACCTCTCCCGGCACACGCTCGCCGACCTCACGCCCAGGACGATCACCGACACCCCGGAGCTGCTGCGGCGGCTCGCCTCCTCGCCCCTGGCCCCGGCCGTCACGGACCTGGAGGAGTACGCCCTCGGTACGGTCTGTGTCGCGGTGCCCGTCTACAGCGGGACCACGCTCGGCTCGCTCGGCGTCTCGCTGCGGGCCGACCGGCTCTCCCGGCTGGAGGAGGTCACGGCGCGGCTGCTCCCGACCGCGGGCCGCGTGACCAGGGGGCTGTCGCTCACCACGTGACCAGAGGGCTGTCGCTCACTATCTGAAAATCAGTGCCTTGTCCCGCCCCGGGTCGAACCCGTTTCCTAGACGAAACGGACATTTCCATGGGTTCGTGCGCCCCCACCCCGGGTGCAGGCTCCCCCGCACAGGTGAGGACAGCGGACGAGACATGAGCCAGGCCCCACACCATGGTCACGATCACTGGCCGAGGCGACTGGTCGCCGCTCTGCCCCTACTGCCCCTGCTGCCCCTTCTGATCGTCTCCGCCGTCGTGCTCGTGGACCTCATCGGCGGCTCCGGGATGACCTGGCTGCCCCTGCTCGCCACGGGACCGGCACTCGCCGCGACGACGAACGGACCGCGCGGGGTCCTCTGTGTGGGGCTGCTCGGCGCCACCGTGGGCGCGGTCCTCGGCGTCCGCGACGACGCTCCCAGCGACGAGCTGGCGGTCGTCCTGGCCGCGCTGCTGGCCGTCACCCTGGCGGCCTGCCTGGCCAGCACGCTGCGCGGGCGGCGCGAGCGGGTGCTGGCGGCGGTCCGCTCCGTCGCCGAGGCCGCTCAGCACGCGCTGCTGCAGCCCATACCGGCGACGGTCGGTCCGTTCCGGGTGGCCGTGCGCTACAGCGCCGCCGCGGCGGAGGCCCGGATCGGCGGCGACCTCTACGCGCTCGTGTCGACGCCGTACGGGGTCCGGATGATCGTCGGCGACGTGCGCGGCAAGGGGCTGCCCGCCGTGGGGTTGGCCGCCCTTGTCGTCGGGGTCTTCCGTGAGGCCGCCTACGACGAGCCCGACCTCCTCGCCGTCGTCGCGCGGATCGAGCGGAGCCTGGCGCGCAACCTGGGCAGCAGCGACGACTTCGTCACCGCCGTGGTGGCGGGCTACCCCCGGGACGGGCACCTGGAAGTGGTCAACTGCGGCCACGCGCCGCCGCTGCTGGTGCGCGACTCCGCCGTCGTCCCGGTGGACCCGGAGCGTCCGGCCCCGCCCCTCGGGCTGCGCACCCTCTCGGGCGAGACGCCCGCACTCCAGGTGCTGCCCTTCGCCGACGGCGACCAGCTGCTGCTGTACACCGACGGCGTCACCGAGGCCCGCAACCACGCCCGCGAGTTCTACCCGCTCGCCGAGAGCCTGGCCCGGCACACGTCCGACGAGCCATCCCGCACGGTCACCGCCCTGCACGACGAACTGCTCGCCCACGTGGGCGGCCGTCTCCACGACGACGCGGCCCTGCTCCTGCTGCACAAGCCGACGGCTCCCGTCACCCACAGCGACCGCGGGAACCAGTCACCTGCCGCCACCCTGCCCACCTCCACCCAACGGTGTTAAAACAGAGGCATGGCCGGATTCCTCGGCCGCCTGCGCTCGCTGTTGAGCGCGCGTACCGTCGCCCGGCAGGTATTCGTCCTGCAGGCGGCGATCGTCGCGCTCCTCGTCGTCGCCGCGGTGGTGGCCCTCGTGCTGCAGGTCCGCACCGACACCGAGCGGGAGGCCCGCAACCGGTCCCTCGCCGTGGCCGAGGTGTTCGCGAACGCGCCGGGCGTGGTCGAGGCGCTGGCTGATCCGGATCCGCCCGCGCTGCTCCAGCCGCGCGCCGAGGCTGCTCGCCGGGCGACCGAGGTGGACTTCATCGTCGTGATGAGCAGGGACGGGATCCGCTACACCCACCCCAACCCGGACCAGATCGGCAAGCGCTTCGTCGGCACCATCGCCCCGGCAGCGGCGGGCGGGATCGTGCGGGAGACGTACACCGGAACCCTCGGTCCCTCTGTACGGGCCGTGGTCCCCGTGACCGACGGTGACGGCGACGTCGTGGGGCTGGTGGCGGCCGGGGTGACGCTGGCCAGCGTGGGCGGGGTCGTGGACAACCAGCTGCCGATGCTGCTCGGCGCGGCGGCGGCCGCGCTCGCCCTCGCCACCGCCGGGACCGCGCTGGTCAGCCGGCGGCTGCTGCGGCAGACGCACGGGCTGGGGCCCGTCGAGATGACCCGGATGTACGAGCATCACGACGCGGTCCTGCACGCCGTGCGGGAGGGTGTGCTGATCCTGGACGGCAAGCGGCGCCTGGCGCTGGCGAACGACGAGGCGCGCCGGCTGCTCGGGCTGGCCGCGGACGCGGAGGGGCGGCCCTGTTTCGCCCTGGGCATCGGGCGCGACCTCGCCGGGCTGTTCACCTCCGGCCGGGACGCCACCGACGAGGTGCACCTGGCGCAGGGCCGGCTGCTGGCGGTCAGCCAGCGCTCCACCGACCGGGACGGCGGGCCGCCGGGCAGCGTGGCGACGCTGCGGGACACCACCGAGCTGCGGACGATGACCGGCAGGGCGGACGTGGCGCAGGAGCGGCTGAAGCTGCTGTACGACGCGGGACTGGAGATCGGCACCACCCTCGATGTCACGCGTACTTCACAGGAGCTGTCCGACTTCGCGGTGCCGCGGTTCGCCGACTTCGTCTCCGTCGATCTCGCGGATCCGGTGCTGCGCGGCGGGGAGCCGAAGCAGGGCCGCACCGACATGCGCCGGGTCGCGTTCCAGGGGGTGCGGGATGGCAGCCCGCTCTTCCCGATCGGGGAGCTGATCCACTTCGCTCCGGCCACCCCGCAGGCCTTCGGCTTCGGCACGGGCAGGACGGTGCTGGAGGCGGACATGCCCGCCTTCTCCGGCTGGCAGGAGCAGGATCCCGAGAACGCCAGAAGGATCGTCGACTTCGGCATCCACGCGATGCTCACGGTCCCGCTGCGCGCCCGCGGCGTGATCATGGGCATGGCCACCTTCTGGCGCGCGGACCGGTCCGAGCCCTTCGAGCAGGACGACGTCGCGGTGGCCGAGGAGCTGGTGGCCCGCGCCGCCGTCAGCATCGACAACGCCCGCCGCTTCACCCGCGAGCACACCCTGGCGGACACGCTCCAGCGCAGCCTGCTGCCCCGGGCCCTGCCGGAACTGAGCGCCCTCGACGTCGCCTACCGCTATCTCCCCGCGCACGCGGCGCAGGGCGGCGTCGGCGGGGACTGGTTCGACGTCATCCCGTTGCCGGGCGCGCGGGTGGCGCTGGTCGTCGGGGACGTCGTGGGACACGGCCTGCACGCGGCGGCCACGATGGGACGGCTACGTACGGCGGTCCACAACTTCTCCACCCTGGACCTCCCGCCCGACGAACTCCTCGGCCATCTGGACGAGTTGGTGGCCCGCATCGACCTGGACGAGGGCGACGACCGGAGCGCGCCGGTCACCGGGGCGACCTGCCTGTACGCCGTGTACGACCCGTCCTCCGGGCTGTGCACCCTCTCCCGTGCCGGTCATCTCGAACCGGCCCTTGTCCACCCCGACGGGGACGTCGAGTTCCCCGACGTCCCCGTCGGGCTGCCCTTGGGCCTGGGTGGCAGCCTGCCCTTCGAGACGGCCGAGCTGCGACTGCCCGAGGGCAGCGGTCTTGTCCTGTACACGGACGGGCTGGTCGAGCAGCAGGGGCGGGACATCGACGTAGGGCTGGGGCTGCTGCGCGAGGCGCTCGCCGCGACGCCGCCGACGCACGGCCGGACGCCGGAGGCCACCTGCAAGGCGGTGCTGGAGGCCCTGCTGCCCGAGCGGCCGCGCGACGACGTCGCCCTCGTCATCGCCCGGACGCGGATGCTCCCCGCCGACCGCATGGCGTCCTGGGACGTCCCGGACGACCCCGCCGCCGTGGCCCGGGTCCGGGCGGCGGCCACGCGGACGCTGGACGACTGGGGGCTGACGGAGGAGGCGTTCACGACCGAGCTGATCCTCAGCGAGCTGGTCACGAACTCCCTGCGCCACGCCACCGGCCCCATCCGCGTCCGTCTGATCCGCGACCGCGCCCTGATCTGCGAGGTCTCCGACGGCAGCAGCACCGCCCCGCACCTGCGCACCGCGGCCGCCACGGACGAGGGCGGCCGGGGGCTGTTCCTCGTCGCCCAGTTCGCCGAGCGCTGGGGCACGCGGTACTCGGCGAACGGCAAGGTGATCTGGACGGAACAGCCGCTGGCGGACCCGGCGGGCGGGCCGACCGGGCTGTAACGGCCGTAACGTGACGCACGACCTGAGCCGTGACGGCCGTAACGCGCGATACGGCGCGGTCGTCTCAGGTCTTGCGCGTACGCGGCTCCTTCTGCGCCAGCAGCTGTTCCCGCAGTGCCGTCAGCTGATGGGAGTGCTCCACCGCCCGGGTCTCGTCCAGGGTGGTGAGGGCGAGGACGAGGGCGTCGGCGACGACCAGGCCGGTCAGGGCCTCGTTGGTGTTGCCGGTCGGCGTGTGGGGCGCGGTGAGGACGGCGTCGACGCGGTCCTCGAAGACCTCCCCCAGCTCATCGGTGACGAAGACGATCCGGGCCCCGACCGCGCGCGCCCGCTCGACGACCACGTTGAGCTCGGCAAGGTGCCGCCCCGGCTGGAACACGACGACGGCATCGCCCTGCCCGAGCGTGAGCAGCGGGTCGGCGAGGGCGAAGCCGGTCTCCCCGACGAAGCGTGCCCGGCGTCCGATCCGGCCGAGGGCCAACGCGAGGTGCCGGGCGGCGAGTTCGCACGCGGCGACGCCGTAGCAGAACGCCTCACGGGCCTCGGCGAGCACCTCGACCGCCCGCTTGAGCTCGTCGGCACCGGTCAGCCGCCGGCACTGCTCGATGCGCTCCTGCGTCTCGTCGAAGACGTCGTTCCAGATGCCCTCCAGGTCCCGGCCCACATGCGCGATGCGCTGCTGGAGCCGCACCTCGGGGGCGAGTGCGGAGGTGAAGTCGGCGGCGAGTTCCCGCTTGAGCGCGGGCAGGCCGGCGTAGCCGAGGCGCTGGAGGGCGCGTACGACGGTGGCGTTGCTGGTGCCGCTGGCGGCGCCCAGCTCCTGGGCGCTGGCGAACATGACCTGCTCGGCGGGGGCGCTGGCGAGGTACTGGGCCACGGTGCGCTCCGAGGCGGACAGCTCGTCCCACATGTCACGGACGGCGGCCCGTAGCCGCGTGAGCCCCCCGGGTCCGGCGCTACCGGATTCTGGATTCTTCATTACAGGTATTGACTCTCACGTTTCGACCATTACGCTCTGAGCAACTCGTTCCAAGAAGATGAACTTTCGGAACGGATGTTACAGCACCGGTCACGGCACCGGCATGCCCCGAGGAGCCCCGCTGATGAAACAGAGCCTGCCGGTCATCGAGATCTCGGGGACCCCCCTGGAACGGGGACGACAGTACGGCGAGGCCGTGGCCCCCCGACTCGGGATCGCGCTCGGCTACTACACGGAGGCCTTCGGCGCGTCCTCGGGGCTGACCTGGAGCCAGGTGACCGCTCGGGCGGCCCGGTGGCTGAAACCGGTCCGCGAGTACGCCCCGCACCTGCTGGAGGAGATGCAGGGCATCGCGGACGGCGCCGGCCTCGACCTGCTCGACGTGCTCGCCCTGAACGCCCGCGGCGAGGTCATCTACGACGACTCCTTCGTCCGGATGGCCGCGCAGGAGGAGCCCGCCGAGGGCTGCACCTCCTTCGCCGCGTACGGGCCGGCGAGCGGCGACGGGCATGTGTGGGCCGGGCAGAACTGGGACTGGCGGGCCGGCGTCGCCGACACCGTCGTCATGCTCCGGATCGTCCAGCCGCCCAAGCCGACCCTGATCATGCAGGTGGAGGCCGGCCAGATCGGCCGCCAGGGCGCCAACTCGGCCGGGATCGCGCTCAACGCCAACGGTCTCGGCGGCCGGTTCGGCGAGGCCGTCGGCCTGCCGCAGACCGTCGTCCGGCGCAGCGTCCTCGACCAGACCTCCATCACCGACGCGCTGGACGTGCTGTGCCGCACCCGGGCGCACATCGCCAGCAACGCCCTCCTCACCTGCCGCGAGGGCTTCGCCATCGACCTGGAGACCACCCCGGCCGGCCACGGCTGGCTGTACCCCGACGACGGGCTCCTGGTGCACGGCAACCACTACCAGGCGGGCATCCCCGTCGCCCTGGCCGACGGCTACCGGCCGATCTCCGCCGACTCCCTGGTGCGCGTACCCCGCGCCGAGGCGGGTCTGCGGCGGCTGCGCGACTCCACCGGCGCCGACGAGTCCCGCAAGCTGATCAAGGACGCCATGTCGGACCACCTCGGCTTCCCGGAGTCGCTGTGCACCCATGCCGACCCCCGCAGGCCCGCGGTCCGGCACTGGACGACCCTCGTCTCCTCCTGCGTCGACCTCACCACCGGCGACTACCACGTGACCGCGGGCACCCCCTGCGACCGCGAGTACCAGCACGTTCCCTGGAACCTCTACGACGGCCCCCACGCCCCGAACTGACGGCCCGTCACCGAATGTGCCCGACACCCCCCGCTCCCGTTCTCCCTCCCCGCTCAGGAGCCCCAGCAATGAAGCTCAAGACCGTGACAACCGCCGCCGGTGTCGCCGGGACCATGGCTCTCCTCGCCGCGTGCAGCGGTGCCACCACCGGCGCCTCCGCGGGCGCCGGCAAGGCCGCCGGCGTCGCCGACCTCAGACTCACGCCCACCACCCCGCAGGCCGCGGGGCCCGTCGCCGCCGTCAACTGGCTGCTGGAGGACGAGCCCGACTCCCTGGACCTCGACACCCAGGGCGGCAGTGCGGGCCGCACCGTGCTGACCAACGTCTGCGAGCGCCTCTACCAGCTCCAGCCCGACATGTCCGTACAGCCCTTCCTCGCCCTTCAGGTGGCCCGCCCCGACGCGACCCATCTGGTCCTCACCCTCCGCGACGACGTCACCTTCCACGACGGCTCGAAGATGACGGCGGACGACGTCCTCTTCAGCCTCAAGCGGCACGCGGCACCGGAGATGGAGCAGTCGGACGAGTTCGGCAACGTCTCCGCGATGCGCAAGACCGGCGAGAACGAGGTCACGATCACCTTCAAGCAGCCCGACGCCCTGTTCACCAAGGCGCTGGCCGGTGACGCCGGGCTCGTCTACAACCGGGAGCAGGTCGAGAAGGCCGGCAAGGAGTTCGGCACGCCCGGTCAGGGCGACGCCTGTTCCGGGCCGTACGAGCTGTCCGGCTGGAAGTCCGGCGACTCGATCACGCTGACCCGCGCCGACTCCTACTGGGGCGAGAAGCCGCTCACCGGCAAGGTCGTCTTCCGCTGGGCCGACGACAGCGCGATGGTCAACGCCCTGGCCACCGGAGCCGCCGATGGCACCTACGCCGACAACATCGGCACCGCGGCCGCCCTGCGCGGCAAGAAGGGCCTCGACGAGTACTTCGGCCCCAGCACCTCCACCCTCGCGCTGATCCCGACCGAGCGCGGCGGCCTCGCCGACCCCGACATCCGCAAGGCGCTCTCCCTGGTCCTCGACCGCTCGGGCATCGCCAAGTCCGGCTACGGCGGCCTGATCGAGCCGTGGGCCACCCCGGTCGGCTCCGGCGCCTGGGGCTACGCGAAGGACGCCTTCGCCGCCGCCCAGAAGAAGCTGACGGGCGCCCCGGCCGGCCCCGGCCCGCAGGACCTCGCCCGGGCCAAGGAGCTGGTGAACACAGCCAAGAACGCACCCACCGAGCCGATCGTCATCGGCACCGACAGCAGCCAGGGCCGGATGGTCATCGCCAACGCCGTGCGTGCCGCGCTGACGCAGATCGGGCTCAAGGGCCAGATCAAGACCGTCCCGGCCGCCCAGTACGGCGAGTTCTACGGCGACAAGGAGGCACGCGCCGACATCGACGTCCTGGTGGCCGACTGGTACATCTCCAAGAGCGATCCGCTCGGCTTCTACGACAACGGCCTGTCGGACAGTTCCAACAACTGGGTCGGGTTCAAGAGTGCGGCGTACGACGCCAAGGTCGAGGAGGGCCTGCGTACGCTGGACGACGCCAAGCGCGCCGACATCGCGATCGAGGTGCAGCGGCGGTTCGCGGACGCGGCCGTGTGGATCCCCGTCGCACAGGTGCCGACCGCGCTCGTCATCGACGACAAGCTGACCGGTCCGCCCGCCTCGATGGCGTACCTCTACCACCCCTGGGCCGCGCAGCTCGGCGCGAAGAAGGGCTGAGCACCGATGTTCGCCTCGATCGGACGGCGGCTCGCGGGACTGCTGGCCACGCTGCTGGCCTCGTCCTTCGTCATCTTCGCCGCCGTCTACGCAGCTCCCGGCGACCCCGCCGTGTTCCTGGCGGGGGGCCGCGACAAGCTCACCCCGGAGCGGCTGGCGGCCGTGCGGGAGCAGTACCACCTCGACGAGCCGCTGGTCGTCCAGTACGGCCGCTGGCTGTGGGACTGCCTCCATCTCGACCTCGGCCGTTCCTTCCAGTACGGCGACCAGGTCTCCGACCTGCTGGCGTCCCGCTTCCCGACGACGCTCGCGCTGGTCGGCTACGCCACGGTCCTGTTCGTCGTGGCGGGTGTGGGCGCCGGAGTGCTGGCGGCCGTGCGGCGTGGCACCTGGGTGGACTCCGCCGTCGTCGGGACCACCACCCTCACCGCGTCCGTGCCGTCCTTCGTCGGCGGTATCGCGCTGGTCGCCTTCTTCGGGGTACGGCTCGGCTGGTTCCCGGTGACGGGCAGCGGCGAGGGCTTCGGCGGCACGCTCCACCACCTCACCCTGCCCGCCCTGGCCATGGCGCTCGGCGCGGTGGCCGTCATCGCCCGGGTCACCCGGCAGGCGATGGTCGAGGCGGGCTCGGCCGACCATGTGGAGGTGGCCCGCACGGCCGGGCTGCCGGAGCGTCAGATCATCCGCCGGCACGTCCTGCGCAACGCGCTCGGCCCGGTCGTCACCATGTGCGGCCTGGTCACCGCCGGGATGCTGGCCGGCACGGTGGCGATCGAGACGGTCTTCGGACTCAGCGGCATCGGCTCGCTGCTGGTCGGCGCGGTCAACAGCCATGACTTCCCGGTCGCCCAGGCGGTGCTGCTGCTGATGGTCGCCTGCTACATCGCCGTCACCACCCTCGTGGACCTCGTGCACCCGCTGCTCGACCCGCGTCTGAAGTCCGTGAGGAGCCCCGCATGACCGCCGCCGCCCCCGCCGATGTGCTGCTCCCGGCCCGCCGCAAGCGCGCACGCCGCCCGGTCCTCGTCATCACCGGTGCCGTCTTCCTCGTCCTGGTGGTCCTGGCCGCCGCGTTCGCCCCGCTGCTCGCGCCGTACACCCCCGACGCCATCGATCTGTCGGCGTCCCTGGTCGGCACGAGCGGCGACCACCTGCTCGGCACCGACTCCTCCGGACAGGACCTGCTCTCCCGGGTCCTGCACGGCGCCCGCACCAGCCTGATCGCCCCGCTCGCGCTGCTGGCCATCGCCGCGCTGCTCGGCGTGACCCTGGGCACGGTCGCCGCCTGGCGCGGCGGCTGGGTGGACACGCTGGTGTCCCGGGTGACCGACGTGATGTACGCCTTCCCGGGGCTGCTGTTCGTCGTGCTGATCATCGCCGTGTTCGGGGCGGGCATCACCACGTCCGTCCTGGGCCTCGGGCTGGCCTTCGCGCCGACGATCGCCAAGTACACCCGCAGCGTGGCGCTGGCCGAGCGGGCCAAGCCCTACGTCGACTCCTATCGGGTGCAGGGCATGGGCGGGCTGCGCATCTGCGTACGTCACCTGGTGCCCAACCTGGCCCGGTCGATCGTCGGGTACCTCGTCGTGCTGTTCGGCGAGGCCCTGATGAGCCTGGCCACCCTCAGCTATCTGGGGTTCGGCTCCCAACCACCCAGCTCGGACTGGGGGTTGATGGTCCAGGAGGGCCAGGCCGCCATCGTCCAGGGCGCCCTGCTGCCCGCGCTGGTGCCGGGCACCGCCATCGCCGCCGTCGTGGTGGCCTTCAACGTGGTCGGGGTCTGGGCCGCCGACCGGCTCGGCGCCAGGAGGTAAGCCGCGATGCTGCTCGACATCCAGAACCTGACCCTGGGCCTGCCGGGTGCGGCCCGGCCGCTGCTCGCCGACGTGAGTCTGCGCGTCGGCTCCGGAGAGACCGTCGGCCTCGTCGGCGAGTCCGGCTCGGGCAAGTCGACGACCGCGAAGGCGGTGCTGCGGCTGCTGCCCGAAGAGGCGTCGGTCGCGGGCCGCGTGCTGGTCGACGGCACCGACGTGCTCGCCCTGAGCGGGGCGGGGCTGCGTCAACACCGGGCCGGTACGGTCGCGATGGTCCACCAGGACCCGCGCTCCGCCCTCAACCCGGTCCGCAGGGTCGGCGACTTCCTCGTCGAACGCCTGGTCCGCGCCGGCGGCACGGTCGACCGGCGCACGGCACGTGCCAAGGCCGTCGAACTCCTCGGCACCGTGGGCCTGTCGGACCCCGAGCGGCGCTTCAGCCAACGGCCGCACGAGATGTCCGGCGGCATGCTCCAGCGCGTGGTCATCGCCGGCGCGCTCGCCGCCGAACCTCGGCTGCTGCTGGCCGACGAGTCCACCAGCGCGCTGGACGTCACCACGCAGGCGGAGATCCTCGCCCTGCTGCGCGCCCTGCGCGAGGAGCGGGACCTGGGGATGCTGTTCATCACCCACGACCTGCATCTGGCGGCAGCGTTCTGCGACCGGGTGTACGTCATGTACGCCGGCCGCGTGGTCGAACAGCAGGAGGCGGACCGCCTCTTCACCCACGCCCGGCACCCGTACACACGCGGCCTGCTCGCCTGCTCACCCGAACTCGGCGACACCGACCGCGCGTTGCGGCCGATCCCCGGCCGACCCCCGTCCCTGTCCGACGCGTTCACGGGCTGCCCGTTCGCGGCACGCTGCGAGCACGCCGAGCCGGAGTGCTCGATCTGGCTCCCGGAGCCCGTGCCGGTGCCGGGCGGTGGGACGGCCGCGTGCCGGAGACTCGCCGACCTGTCCGAGGCCTCGGAGGAACCCACCGAGCCGCCGCTCGCCACCGTCCCGTCGTCCCTGGTCAAGTCGTCCCCGGCCAAGAGGAGCACGCTGTGACCACGACCGAGAACCGGCCCGGGGCTCCCCTGCTCGTGGCCGACGGCCTGACCAAGACGTACCGCCTGCCGGGCGGCGACCGCCTCACCGCAGCCGACCGCGTCTCGTTCACCGTCCCGCGCGGCGGCTCGCTCGGCATCGTCGGCGAGTCCGGGTCGGGCAAGAGCACCGTCGCCCGCATGCTGGTCGGCCTGGTCCGCCCGGACGCCGGCACGGTCACGGTGGACGGGCGGGACCGCGCGGCGCGACCGCCGGCTCTCGCCAGGGGCCGGGCGGCGCACCGGCTGGCCCGTGCCCGCGAGATCCAGATGGTCTTCCAGGATCCGTACGTCTCCCTCGACCCCCGCCTGACCGCCCGCCTGTGCCTGCGCACCTCCCTGCGCCTGCACGGACGCGACGCCGACGACCAGAGGATCGCCGCCCTCCTGGACCAGGTGGGGCTCGGCACCCGGGAGGCGGACGCGCGCCCACACGAGCTGTCCGGCGGTCAGTGCCAGCGGCTGGCCATCGCCCGTGCCCTCGCCGTCGATCCACGCGTCCTCGTCCTGGACGAGGCGGTGGCCGCCCTGGACGTGTCGATCCAGGCGCAGATCCTCGGTCTTCTCGGCGAGATCCGCCAGGAGACGGGCGTGGCCCTGGTGTTCGTCAGCCATGACCTGGCCGTGGTCCGGCACATCACCGAGGAGACGGTGGTGATGCGCCGGGGCGGCGTGGTCGAGCAGGGCCCCACGGACCGGGTGCTCGACGCCCCCGAGGACCCGTACACCCGCCTCCTCCTGGCCTCCGTACCGCGCCGGGGATGGGATCCGGCCGACGCGGTACGGGCCAGGGCGGAGGCGGACGCCGCGTAGCCGCAGGGGGGCTCAGTCCCCGTGCGCCTCCAGCGCCGCCCGCACGCCCGATTCGAGGGCACCCTCGATCCACGACGGCTTCACCGAGGTGTGGTCCCCGGCGAAGTACAGCGGACCCTCGGGGGTGCGGATGTCGGCCAGGAGTTCCGTGTGCTGGCCGGGCAGAAGCACGGACGCCTCCCCGTACGCGTACGGATCGCGCAGCCAGCTCTGAGTGCGCCCGGCCCCGGTGTAGAAGACCTCGACGCGCTGACCGTAGACCTGTTGCAGGCCCCGCAGCGCGTGCGGGTAACGGGCGTCCTCGTCGAGGGAGTCCCAGCGGGAGGCGTCGTCGGCCCAGCTGTAGGAGGCGAGGACGACGCCGCCCTTGCTGCCCTCGATCGGGTGGGAGGGGTTGATCATGAAGCGGTTGGAGTTGTCGGAGACCGAGCCGCCGCCGATGATGTGCGCCGCCTCGGGCTGGTCGCGGGTGCCCCAGCGGTTCGCGGCGTAGTGCACACGCTGCGCGTCGCTGATGTGGCCGTCCGGGACCGAGGGGTGGGCGCCGAGGAGGCTGCCGTCGGCGGGTGCCTTGCCCTTGCGGTAGTCGTCGTAGAGGCCGGGGCGTACGGCGTCGAGCTCCCGCTTCCAGTCGGCCTCGGTGAACTCCCACCAGCGCAGGCCGAATTCGAGCAGCACCTTGGTCGCGCTGTCGTAGTGCAGCTCGGCGACCGCGCGCCGCTTCTTGTACGACATCAGCGGGCTGACCTGCACCTGCCTGAGCCCCGAGAACGGCACCGTGACGATGGCCAGGTCACCGGTGAACTCCTCGCGCACGACCTTGCCGTCGCGTCCCTCGGAGACGGTGTCGATCCAGACGTGCGGTCCCTTGGCGTCGACGTGGGAGGTGTCGTCGGCGCCGGGCCGGCCGGGGCCCCAGTACTCGATGTGCGTGGCCCGCCGGTCGAGGCGCAGGACGTCGGCGACCTCCTTCAGCAGCGCGTCCGGAAGGGTCGCCGTGCCGCCGACCAGCTCCCAGAACGCGGTGTCCGGGCTGATCAGCGACTGGCTGATGAAGCTGTGGATGAAGGAGAGCGGCAGCCGTGAGGTGAGGTTCTCCAGCGTGCCGATCAGGTCGACGGTCCGCTCGTCGAAGCCCGCCTCCTCGGTCAGGAAGCGGTACATCGACCAGTCGCCGTACTTCTGCACGACCCGCGCCCAGCCCTTGACCCGCTCGGGCATCGGCTTGTCGACGCGCTTGCCGTCCGGGCCGACGGTGCTGAACTCGTCACGTACGGGGTCCAGGGCCCGGCGCAGGATGGTGCCGGAGGGGGTGTCCCAGTACTCGCGGGGCACGCCGAAGGAGCGGTTGATCTTGCTGGGTGCCTTCGCGTACTCGGAGCGGCGCACGCGGACGCCGTTGACGTGCAGCCAGGCGTTGTTGACGGGCTTGCCCTCGCCGTCGACGTCGACGAGGTGGAACGGGCGGCGTTTCACGCCGAGTTGGTCGATCAGCTGCATCACCAGCGGATGACTGCCGGGGATGCGCATGGCGCCGGCCTCGGCGTACTGGGCCGGGTCGGCGAACGCCTGCGCCGCCTGCTCGTGCCCGCCGGTGCGGAAGGTCTTGATGCGGCCGCCGACGCGGTTGCCGTTGGCCTCGACGAGCGTGACGTGATGCCCGGCTCGCTTCAGCAGCCAGGCGGCGACCAGTCCGGCCGGTCCGGCGCCGACGACGAGGATCTTTCTCGCGGTCTTCGTCGCCCTGCGCGGGAGCCCGGAGTCGAGGACCTTCCGGTACTCCGGCACGAGCGGCCGGTCGTGCTCGTCGACCACCAGCAGGGCGCGGGCGACGGCCAGGCAGGTGTCCCAGTCGGCGGTGGACTTCGGCCGGTGAGGGGCGGTGGGTGCGGCGGCCGCCTGTGCGGGAGTTAACGCGGCGAGGGCGGCGGCCGTCGTGGCGGACGCGGTCGTGAACTTCCGTCGGGACAGGGAAGTCGGGCCGACTGGCGCACTGTGATTTTCCATGTGCCTTGGATACGGGGGCAGTTGAGGTCTGGGAGCCCATTCGCCGGTTGATCACCTGAACGGGCAAGCGCACCATCACACACCCGCGCCGGGTGTGCGTCCGCGCGCGGGTTTGTAAAGCACAT
Organism: Streptomyces sp. cf386; assembly: GCF_900103585.1. Classification (GTDB taxonomy): domain Bacteria; phylum Actinomycetota; class Actinomycetes; order Streptomycetales; family Streptomycetaceae; genus Streptomyces. The sequence continues at coordinate 129,570 of NZ_FNHV01000022.1, read as the reverse complement.
ATGACGAAACCGTTGACGGGAACATGTCCCACTTTTATCTTCTGACCCAGTCACGATCGGAATCACGAACTCCGTTCGAAATTACGGACAATCGTGGTCGACATGGATCACGGACAGGGACGGTCTCGTATGCCCCGGATGTCTCACCCGCCGTTCAGGAATCGCCGCAGATCGCTGATCCTGTGTGTGCTCGCCGCGCTGCTGGCCCTGGTGGCGACCACGCAGCCGGTGTCCGCGGCGGAGGGCCGCCCGTACACGAACCCGCTGAAGTCGTTCAAGGGCGCCGACCCGTGGCTGCAGTACCACGACGGCAACTACTACCTGATCACCACGACGTTCACCGGCATCCTCGGCATCCGCAAGTCGCCGACGCTCGCGGGCCTCGCCACCGCGCCCAACGTGCAGGTCTATTCGGACACCACGTCGACGCGCAACACCAACTTCTGGGCGCCGGAGATGCACCTGCTCAACGGCCGCTGGTACGTCTACTACTCGGCCGGCCAGAGCGGCGTCGCCTGCTGCGACTCCCAGCGCACCCATGTGCTGGAGAGCGCCGGCACCGACCCGATGGGCCCGTACACCTACAAGGGTTCGCTCACCGGGGCGAACCTCACGCCGGGCGGCTGGCTGATCGACGCGAGCGTGCTCCAGGCCAACAACAAGCTGTACCTGGTCGGCAGCGGGTTCATCAACGGCAGTACGCAGAGCCTGGTCATCGCGCCGATGACCAATCCGTACACCCTGGCCGGCAATAACTTCACCATCATCTCCAGCCCGACCCTGGACTGGGAGCGCTCCGGCAACCCCGTCAACGAGGGCCCCGAGCCGCTGTACCGGGGCGGCCGCACCTTCCTGTCGTACTCCGCGAGCTCCTGCCAGACCGCCGACTACAAGCTCGGCCAGCTGGAGCTGACCGGCTCCGATCCGCTCAGCCCCGCCTCCTGGACCAAGAAGCAGACGCCGGTCTTCCAGCGCAGTGATGCCAACAGTGTGTACGGCCCCGGCCACAACGGCTTCTTCACCTCGCCCGACGGCACCGAGAACTGGATCGTCTACCACGCCAACTCCGCGTCGAACGGCGGCTGCGGCAACGGACGCACCACTCGCGCCCAGAAGTTCACCTGGAACGCCGACGGCACCCCCAACTTCGGTACGCCGGTCGCCCTCGGCACCACCCACCCCGGCCCGTCCGGCGAGACGGCGGCGACCCCGACGTCGTACACCCTCGTCAACCGCAACAGCGGCAAGTGCCTGGATGTGAACGGCGGCAACAGCGCCGACGGCACGAACATCTTCCAGTGGACCTGCACCGGCGGATCCAACCAGAAGTGGAAGGTCGAGGACCTCGGCGACGACACCAACCGGCTGGTCAACGTCGCCACCGGCAAGGTCGCCGACGTGGCCGACTGCTCCGCCTCCGACGGCGCCGACATCCGGCAGTGGTCGTGGCTCAACAACAAGTGCCAGCGCTACCGCCTGGTGTTCACGGCCTCCGGCGACCACGTCCGGATCGTCAACGAGTCCACCGGCAAGGTCGCCGACGTCGCCGACTGCTCCACCGCGAACGGGGCCGACGTACGGCAGTGGACGTGGCTGAACAACAACTGCCAGCAGTGGCGCCTCGTCCCCACCACCTGACCGACCTCTGCGCACCTGGAGAACTCCCTTGAGACGCATAGCCGTACGGCTGCTCATGGCCGTCCTCGTCGGCCTCGCGGCCTGCCTCGTGGGGCCCGCCCCCGCCGCCCAAGCCGCCGTCCCGGACTCCCCCGCCGTGACCTACACCAACCCGATCGCCGAGAAGCGGGCCGACCCGCACATCTTCAAACACACCGACGGCTACTACTACTTCACCGCGACCGTCCCCGAGTACGACCGCATCGTGCTGCGCCGGGCGACGACCATCCAGGGCCTGTCCACGGCCCAGGAGGTCACCATCTGGACCAAGCACACCAGCGGTGTGATGGGCGCGCACATCTGGGCGCCGGAGATCCACTTCATCGACGGCAAGTGGTACGTCTACTTCGCCGCCGGGGCCACCAACGACGTGTGGGCGATCCGGATGTACGTCCTGGAGGGCTCGGGCGCCAACCCGCTGACCGCCACCTGGACGGAGAAGGGGCAGATCAAGACCCAGTGGGAGAGCTTCTCGCTTGACGCCACGACCTTCGTCGTGAACGGCGTGCGCTATCTGTCCTGGGCCCAGCGCGACCCGTCCGTGAACAACAACACGGACATCTACCTCGCGAAGATGGCCAACCCCTGGACCATCACCGGCACTCCGGTGATGCTGTCGCGGCCCACCTACTCGTGGGAGACCGTCGGCTACAAGGTCAACGAGGGCCCGGCGGTGATCCAGCACGGCGGCAAGGTGTTCATGTCGTACTCCGCCAGCGCCACCGACAGCAACTACTGCCTGGGGCTGCTGTCCGCCTCCGCGAGCGCCGACCTGCTCAACACGGCGAACTGGACGAAGAGTTCGACGCCGGTGTTCACCAGCAACGCCTCGACCAGCCAGTACGGTCCGGGCCACAACTCCTTCACCGTCTCCGAGGACGGGAAGTCCGACATCCTCGTCTACCACGACCGCAGCTACAAGGACATCAGCGGCGACCCGCTGGGCGACCCCAACCGCCGCACCCGCGTCCAGAAGCTGTACTGGAAGGCCGACGGCACCCCCGACTTCGGCATCCCGGTGGCCGACGGGGTCACGCCGCAGCGCTTCTCGTCGTACAACTTCGCGGACCGCTTCATCCGGCACTGGGAGTACCGGGCCCGTATCGAGGCCAATGTCTCCCCGCTGGCGGACTCGCAGTTCCGTGTGGTCACCGGACTGACCGGCAGCGGCACGGTCTCCCTGGAGTCGGCCAACTTCCCCGGCTACTACCTGCGGCACAAGAACTTCGAGGTGTGGCTGGAGAAGAACGACGGCACGGCGCAGTTCGCGGCCGACGCGAGCTTCTTCAAGCGGGCCGGGCTGTCCGACTCGGCGGGGGTGTCGTACGAGTCGTCCAACAACGCCGGGCGCTACATCCGGCACTACAACTACCTGCTGCAGCTGCAGACACCGAGCACGGCGACGGACAGGGCGGACGCCACGTTCTACGCCCAGTAGGGGCCCTCACCAGGGCGGGACGGGGTGCCCGGCCCGCCCTGGTCGACCAGGGGAGCTAGAGTTAGGCTTACCTAAGTTCGCACTGTATGACGCGGGGGCGCCGTGATTCCCCGCTCCGGGGGGATGCGTGAGAAGAGCGGACCTGCCGGGACGGGGCGTTCTCTGGCGGGCGGTGGCAGGACAGCGCCGTGACCTCGTGGTCGGTGCGGTGCTGGCCATGGCTCATCAGACGGGCGAGGCGCTGGTGCCGGTGCTCATCGGCGTGGCCGTCGAACGGGGCGTCGTGGAAGGGGACCTCGCCGGTCTGCTGTGGTGGCTCGGGGCGCTGGCCGTCGTCTACGTCGGGCTGTCCGTCAGCTACCGCTACGGCGCCCGAGCCGGCGAACGGGCCTCGGTGACCGCCGCCCACCGCCTCAGAACCGACCTGATCGACCGGGCCCTCGCCCCCGAAGGAGGCGCGGACGAAGGCAGGTTGCCCGGCGAGCTGGCCACCATCGCCACCGAGGACGCCCGGCGGGTCGGTGCCGTCGTGATGGCCCTCGTCGTCGGGGTCGCGGCGGCGACCGGGCTGGCGGTCGGCGCGGTCGTGCTGCTGCGGGTGTCCGTGCCCCTCGGGGTCCTCGTCCTGCTGGGCACCCCCCTGCTGCTGTGGCTGGTCCACCTGCTGAGCAAGCCACTTGAGCGGCGCAGCGAGACCGAACAGGAGCGCGCCGCGCGGGCCTCGGGCGTCGCGGCGGACCTCGTGGCCGGGCTGCGCGTACTCAAGGGCATCGGCGCCGAGCAGGCCGCCGTCGCCCGCTATCGGCGGGTCAGCCGGGACTCGCTGGCCGCCACCCTGCGCGCGGCCCGCGCCGAGGCGTGGCAGAGCGGGGTCGTGACCATGCTCACCGGCGCGTTCCTGGCCCTGGTCGTGCTCGTCGGCGGACGCCTTGCCGCACGCGGCGACATCGGCCTCGGCGAGCTGGTCTCCTGCGTCGCGCTGGCCCTGTTCCTCATCGGCCCGCTCTCCGGGTTCTCCTGGGTCAACGCGCAGTTGGCCCAGGGGCGGGCCTCCGCGGCCCGGATCGCCGAAGTGCTCGGTGCCGAGCACGCCGTGTCAGCCGACCCGTCGTCCGGGGGCGCCGTCCTGCACCGAGTGGAGGGCCGGCTGCGGCTGCGCGGCCTGTCGTACGGGTCCCTGCGCGCCGTGGACCTGGACATCGCGCCCGGCGAGACGGTCGGCGTCGTCACCACCGACCCGGCCGACGCGTCGGCGCTGATGCACTGCCTCGGCCGCCGGGCCGACCCGGACGCCGGGACCGTCGCACTGGACGGGACGCACCTGTCCGCACTGGGCCTGGCGGAGCTGCGGACCGCGCTCCTCGTCGCGGAACACGACGCGGACCTGTTCGAGGGCACGGTCCTGGACAACGTCACCGCCGGCGCCCGCACAGATACGGCCACCACCGCCGCGATCACCGCGTCCGGCACGGACGACGTCGTACGCGCCCTCCCCGACGGCCTCGACACGGCCGTCACCGCCCGCGGTCATTCGCTCTCCGGAGGGCAGCGGCAGCGCGTCGCACTGGCACGGGCGTTGGCCGCCGACGCGCCGGTCCTCGTCCTGCACGAGCCCACCACGGCCGTCGACGCGGTCACGGAGGCACGGATCGCCGTCGGGATCCGGGACCTGCGCGCGGGCCGTACCACTGTCGTGGTGACCACGAGCCCGGCCCTGCTCGCCGTGACCGACCGGGTCGTCCTGCTCGACGGAGGCGGGGTCGCCGCGAGCGGTGGCCATGAGCAGCTGGTCCATGAGTGCGCGGCCTACCGTACGGCGGTGCTCGCATGAGCCGGTCCGAAGCCGGTGCGCCGGCCGGCGGCGCGCACCTGCTCCCCGTCGCCACGTCCGCGCGCACCCGCGCGGCGGTGAGGGAACTGGTGCGCCCGCACCGGCGGTTGGCCCTGACCGGGTTCGCGGTGCTGGTCGGTTCCACGACCGTCGGTCTGCTGGTGCAGCCGCTGCTGGGCCGCATCGTGGACCTGGCCGCCGACCGCGCGTCCGTCGACGCCATCACCGTCACGGCGGCGCTGCTCGTGGCCGTGGCCGTGGTGCAGGGCGTCAGCGCCGGGTTCGGGCTGTCGCTGATCTCACGGCTGGGCGAGACGACGCTGGCCCGGCTGCGTGAGCGGTTCGTCGAGCGGGCACTCGGTCTGCCGCTGGAGCGGGTCGAGAGGGCCGGCGCCGGTGATCTCACCGCCCGGGTCACCGCCGACGTGTCCCTGATCGCCGAGGCGGTGCGCAGCGCCCTGCCGGAGCTGGTCCGCTCGCTGCTGACCATCGTCCTCACGCTCGGGGCGATGGCGCTGCTCGACTGGCGGTTCCTGCTGGCCGCGCTGCTGGCGGTGCCGGTACAGGCGGCCACCGCGCGCTGGTACATCGCCCGGGCCGTGCCGCTCTATGCCGAGCAGCGCGCGGCGGCGAGCGCCCAGCAGCAGCAACTGCTCGACACGGTCGCTGGCAGCTCCACGGTGCGGGCGTTCCGGCTGGAGCGGGAGCACGCCGAGCGGGTCACCGAGCGGTCCTGGTCGGTGGTGGCGCTGACGATGCGCGGGATCCGGCTGGTCCTGGGCTTCTACAGCCGGCTGCACATCGCCGAGTACACGGGGCTGGCCGCCGTACTGATCACGGGCTACTGGCTGGTGCGGCAGGGCTCGGCATCCATCGGTACGGCGACCGCGGCGGCCCTGTACTTCCACAGTCTGTTCACCCCGATCAACGCCGCCCTCGTCCTCCTCGACGACGCCCAGTCGGCCACCGCCGGCCTGGCCCGGCTCGTCGGCGTCACCGACCAGCCCCCTGCCCCGCCGTCCGTCCGCCCGGTCGAGGCGGGCCGGGCCGAGGTCACCGTGCGCGAGGTGAGCCACGCGTACCGGCCCGGGCATCTCGTGCTGCACGACATCGACCTGACGATCCGGCAGGGCGAGCGGGTCGCCCTCGTGGGCGCGAGCGGAGCCGGCAAGACCACGCTGGCCAGGCTTGTCGCCGGCATCCAACCGCCCACCACCGGCACGGTCCTGATCGGCGGTGTCCCGCCGAGCGAGCTGGGCGCGGCGACCGCCCGCCGCACGGTCGCCCTGATCACCCAGGAGACCCACGTCTTCGCGGGGACCCTCGCCGACGACCTCCGCCTGGCCAAACCCGACGCCACCGATGACGAACTGCGGGCCGCACTCGACCGCGTCGACGTCCTTGCCTGGGCCGACGCGCTGCCCGACGGTCTCGCCACGGTCGTCGGCGACGGCGGCCACCGGATCGGCGGAGACCGGACGCAGGCCCTGGCGCTCGCCCGGCTGATCCTCGCCGATCCACCGCTGGTGATCCTCGACGAGGCCACCGCCGAGGCCGGCAGCGCAGGCGCGCGCGCCCTGGAGAAGGCGGTCGTCCGGGCCGTGGACGGCCGTACCGCGCTGATCGTCGCCCACCGCCTCAGCCAGGCGGCGACCGCCGACCGCATCGTCGTCATGGACGCCGGACGCATCGTCGAGACCGGCACCCACGACGAACTGCGCGCCGCCGCGGGGCCGTACGCGGCCCTGTGGAAGGCGTGGTCGGACACCCGCGACAGCACCGCATGAAGACCCCGCGCCCACGGGGTCAGAAGACGACGGACCAGCCCTCCCGCCCGGCCTGCTCGGCGGTGTAGGAAACGCCGTCGATCTTGGTACTCCGGTCGTCGAGGAGGCTGATCTCGCCGCCGTGGTTGCCGAGTTGGGCGCCCGCACCGAGGGGGACGGCGCGGCAGGCACCGGCCGCGAGCGGGCCGGGCGGCACGGCGGAGCGCTGCCCCAGCCGGTCCTGGAGGTGCCAGCCGGTCAGGTCGACGGGGGCGGGCGAGGCGTTGAGGAGGGTCACGGTCTCGGCCTCGGGGGCGGGGCCGCGCGGGTTGACGAGGGCCGCGACGATCCGGACGGGCCGGGTGCCGGGCACGGGGCGCGAGCCGTCGACGTCCTCGATGGCGTGGCCGGTGGCGTCGTCCGTCTTCCAGGACTGGCTCTGGAAGGCGAGGAAGGTGCCGACCCAGCGGGACTGCGCCGGGAAGTGGACGAGCAGGCCGCCGTCCTGCCAGACGCCGTCGTCGCCGCGGAAGCGGCGGCTGTTGCCCTGGTTCATATGGATGTCGTGCACGCCGTTGCCGGGCAGGAAGCCGAAGACCTTGTCCTTGACCCCGGCCTCGGGCCCCCAGCGCTCGCCGAACAGATACACACGGGCCTCCGGGTCGGCGACCGCGCGGCGGACGGAGTGGTCGAGGAGGTCGGCGAGGTCGTTGTCGGGGCCTTCTAGGTCCGGGGGCAGCTTCCGCATCAGGGCAGGGTCGAAGAGGTTGCCGCGCACGTAGTCGAGGTTCGGGCCGCCGGGGCCGGGCGGCAGGGTGTTCCAGCCGCTCGCGAGTCCCGCCAGCCGGTCCGTGAGGGGATGCCGGAGGTCCTCGCTGACGAAGTACAGCAGCTCGGAGGGCTGTTGCTGGGAGAGGACGTTGACGGCGGCGCGGTAGTGCGTGCCGTGATCGTCGGTGAGATGGATCTGGTAGTGCGGCGAGTCGTCGCCGCCCTCGCGCCGGGTGTCGACGGCCCGTCCGATCAGTACGCCGTAGGTCTTCAGTGGCATGATGATCAACTCCCCCTGGAGGTGGGCGGATTGCCCGCTCTTGGGAGGAAGGGTACGGGCTGGGCACGGCGCCCGACGCCGAGTTCACCTCACGTACGCCTGCCCGCCGACGGCCGGCTGGACCGCCTGCACGACCCGTATACGACCGCGCCGTGACCAGCCCGGATTCCACAGGACCGTTCCGTAAGATCACCCCCGTGGCGAACTTCCTCCTCGAACGCACGGTTCCGCTCCCCCTCACCGAGGCGTGGCGCCGCCTGACGGAGTGGCCCCGCCACGCCGAGGTCGTCCCCCTGACCCGCGTCCGCGTCACGACCCCCGAACCGACGGGCGTGGGCACGCGTTTCGTCGCCCGTTCCGGCCTCGGCCCGCTCTCCATCGACGACCCGATGGAGGTGACGGTGTGGCAGCCCCCGCAGGACGACGACACGCCTGGCCTGTGCCGGTTGGAGAAGCGGGGTCGGGTGATCACGGGCTGGGCCGAGATCGAGGTACGGCCCGGTCCCGGCGGACGGGCGCGGGTGGTGTGGCGGGAGGAGCTGCGGGTGCGGATCGTGCCGGGGGGCTTGGACGGGGTGGTGGAGCGTACGGCCCGGTATGTGTTCGGGCGGGCGATGAACCGGCTGCTGCGGCGGGCATGACGACTGTCGAGCAGGTCGATGGGGAGGAAGTCATGGCTGTGGAAGTGGAGTTGGGCGAGGTCGAGGCGCTCGCCGTGGACGGGCTGCGGTGGATGGTCTCGGGTGCGCGGGAGACGGGGGACGGTGGACTCGGCTGGCCCGTCAGGGGCTCGGACGACGACGTCGACCCGATGCTCTACAACGGCACGGCCGGGGTCGTGCCGGTGCTGCTGGAGGCGTGGCGGCACTTCGGCGACGACGCGTATGCCGACGTCGCGCTGCGCGCCGCGCGTTCCCTTGTGGACGTGGTCGACGAGCACCCGAACGACTCGCTCTACTTCGGTCTCACCGGCATCGCGCTCGTCCTGCGGACCGTCCACCGTGAACTCGGGCACGCGGACGCCGACTTGGCCGCGGATCGTGCCCTCGAACGGGTGCGGTCACGGTTCGACGGGACACGCTGGGGTGACCTGTTCGAGCTGATGGGCGGCAACGCGGGCATCGGGCTGGGTGCGCTGGCGGCGGGCGACGCCGAGCTGGCCGTACGGGCGCTGGAGCCGTACGCGCGGACGGCCGAGGTCACCGCGGCGGGTGTCACGTGGGAGTACCGGCGAGGTATCGATTCGCGGCTGCACCACATGTCGCACGGCACGCTCGGGATCGCGTACGCGTTGGCCGCCGTCGGGTCGGCCACCGGCCGTGCGGATCTCGTGGAGCTGGGGCGGGCCGGCGTCGCGGATGTCGTGGCCCGCGACGAGGGCGGCCCCGACGGTTTCCTCGTGCCGCACTCCGACCCGCAGCGGCTTCCTGACCTGATCGACCGCCACAGCTACGGCTGGTGCCACGGCCCGGCAGGCGACGCGCACGCCTTCCGGCTGCTGCGGGACGTCACCGCCGACCCCTCCTGGTCGACCCTCGCCGACCGCTGCTGGCACACCGTCACCCACTCGGGCCTGCCGAACCGCCTGCGCCCCGGCTTCTGGGACAACAACGGCCGCTGCTGCGGCACCGCAGGCGTCCTGGCCCTCGCCTGCGACCGTATCGCCGAGCAGGGCGACAGCCCGGAATTCGCCCAACTCCTCGTCGCTGACATCACCGCCCACGCCACCCACGACGCCGACGGCGCCCGCTGGTCCAACGTCGAGCACCGGGCCACCCCGAGCGGCCTGGAACCGCAGACCGGGTGGGCGATGGGCAACGCGGGGATCGTCCGCGAGCTCCTGCGGTACGTCAGGATCGGCCGGGGCGGCGACCCGGCGTACGCCTTCGCCTGGCCCGACCAGCCGGTGCCGCGGGCTCAGGCCACCGACCCCATCCGCCCCGCCGGCAAGGACGTCGACGTCGCGTCGTGATGGATCGGCGTGTGCGCGCCCGTCAGTGAGACGCCGCTGCCGCCACGCCGGTTGGCGACGATCTCCGAGGCGATCGACAGGGCCGTCTCCTCGGGCGTACGGGCGCCGAGGTCCAGGCCGATCGGGGAGCGGAGTCGGGCCAGCTCCAGGTCGGTGACGCCGACTTCGCGCAGTCTCTCGTTCCGGTCGAGGTGCGTGCGGCGTGAGCCCATCGCGCCGACGTACGCCACCGGCAGCCGCAGCGCCAGCTGGAGCAGGGGTACGTCGAACTTGGCGTCGTGGGTGAGCACGCACAGGACCGTCCGGGCGTCGACGGACGTCCGCTCCAGGTACTGGTGCGGCCACTCCACGACGATCTCGTCGGCCTCCGGGAAGCGGGCCTTCGTCGCGAAGACCGGGCGGGCGTCGCACACGGTCACGCGGTAGTTGAGGAACTTGCCGATCCGCACCAGCGCCGACGCGAAGTCGATCGCCCCGAAGACGATCATCCGGGGTGCGGGGACCGAGGACTCGACCAGGACCGTGAGCGGGGCCCCGCAGAGCGAGCCCCGCTCGCCGATCTCCAGGGTGCCGGTACGGCCCGCGTCGAGGAAGGCGACCGCCTCCGCCGCGACCGTGCGGTCCAGTTCGGGGTGGGCGCCGAAGCCGCCCTCGTACGTGCCGTCGGGGCCGATCAGAAGGGCGAGGCCCAACAGGTCCCGCGGCCCCGACACGATCCGCGCCACCGCCGCCGCCTCACCGCCCGCGGCCGCCCGCAGCGCGTCCGCGAGCACCGGGCGGGCCGGATCGGCGGCCCGTACCGGCGTGACGAGGATGTCGATGACGCCCCCGCAGGTCAGGCCGACCGCGAAGGCGTCCTCGTCGCTGTACCCGAAGCGTTCCAGGACCGTCTCGCCGTCCTGCAGCGCCTGTTGGCACAGCTCGTACACCACGCCCTCCACACAACCGCCGGAGACCGACCCGATCGCCGTGCCGTCGGCGTCCACCGCGAGCGCGGCACCGGGCCGACGGGGTGCGCTGCCGCCGACCGCCACCACGGTGGCCACGGCGAAGTCGCGTCCCTGCTCGACCCACCGGTGCAGCTCCTCGGCGATGTCCAGCATCAGTCGGTCTCCTTCACAGCGGTTGTGCGGAGGGCGGTTCACACTGCCCTCCATACGGTCAGTGCACGCCCATCCAGCTCTCAATGGGATTGAGGGCAAAGAAGACCAGGAAGATGCCTGTCAGGGCCCACATAAATGCCCCGATCTCCCGCGCCTTGCCCTGAGCGATCTTGATGGCGACGTACGAGATGACGCCGGCGGCGACACCGGCCGTGATGGAGTACGTGAACGGCATGATCACGACGGTGAGGAACACGGGGATCGCGGTGGCCCGGTCGGCCCAGTCCACGTGCCGCGCGTTCATCATCATCATGGCGCCGATCACCACCAGGGCCGCCGCCGCGACCTCGCCCGGCACGATCGCCGTGAGCGGCGTGAAGAACAGACAGGCCGCGAAGAACAGACCGGTGACGACCGAGGAGAGGCCCGTACGGGCACCCTCGCCCACGCCCGTCGCCGACTCGACGAACACCGTCTGTCCGGACGCGCCGGCCACACCGCCGATGGCACCGCCGGCGCCGTCGATGAACAGCGCCTTGGACAGGCCCGGCATCCGGCCCTTGTCGTCGGCCAGCTTGGCCTCGGTGCCGACGCCGATGATCGTCGCCATCGCGTCGAAGAACCCGGCGAGCACGAGCGTGAACACGATCATGCCGACCGTCATGGCACCGACCTCGCCCCAGCCGCCGAACTCGACGTTGCCGAAGATGGAGAAGTCGGGCATGGACACCGCGCTGCCGTGCAGTTCGGGAGCGCCGCTGGCCCACTGCTTGGGGTTGATGACGTCCAGGGCGTTGAGCACGACGGCGACGAGGGTGCCGCCGACGATGCCGATCAGGATCGCGCCGGGGATGCCGCGCGCCTGGAGCATGAAGATCGCGAGGAGCGTGGCGGCGAAGAGCAACACCGGCCAGCCGGCCAGCTCACCGGCCGGGCCGAGGCTGAGCGGGGTCGCCTCGCCCTGGTGCACGAAGCCGGCCTTCACGAGGCCGATCAGGGCGACGAACAGGCCGATGCCCATGGTGATCGCGTGCTTCAGCGCGAGCGGAATCGCGTTCATGATCATCTCGCGGAGGCCGGTGACGACCAGCAGCATGATGACCACGCCGTACATCACACACATGCCCATGGCCTGCGGCCAGGTCATCTGCGGGGCGACCTGCGAGGCGAGGACGCCGGAGACGGAGAGTCCGGCGGCGAGGGCCAGCGGCACCTTGCCGAAGAAGCCCATCAGCAGCGTGGTGAAGGCCGCCGCGAACGCGGTCGCGGTGATGAGGGCCTTCTGGGCGAGGGTGTCCCCTGCCGCGTCCTTGCCGGACAGGATGAGCGGGTTGAGCAGGAGGATGTACGCCATCGCCATGAAGGTGGTGATGCCGCCGCGCACCTCGCGCGCGACCGTGGATCCTCGCTTGGATATGTGGAAGTACCGGTCGAGCCAAGCCCGTCCGGCCGGGACGCGGGTGCCTTCTCCCGCGTCGTCGGCGACGGTCTTCGGCTCAAGTGACTGCTGGGTCATGTGGGCCTACTCCCAAGGTTCAAAGGGACACCCGTAACAGCTGCCTTGTGCTCTACGGGATTTGGGAAGGTGCTTCGGCCGCACGACCCGGGGGACGGCCCGAGACGAACGAACAGAATCTCTGGTGCTGGTACTTGCTGGTGTTTCAAGTTCCGCGAGCGGTGCGGCACTTGGGTACTCCGGGCGGCGCGGCGAAGTGTGACGTTCCCGGCGCCGCCCGGAGAGACTTACGCCGTTCCCGTGAGGTGTTCGGGACGTACCGGCGTCCGGTTCAGCTCCAGCCCGGTCGCGTCCCGGATCGCCGCGAGGACGGCCGGGGTCGACGACAGGGTGGGTGCCTCGCCGACGCCCCGCAGCCCGTACGGGGCGTGGTCGTCGGCGAGTTCGAGCACATCGACGGGGATGGTCGGCGTGTCGAGGATCGTGGGGAGCAGGTAGTCCGTGAAGGACGGGTTCCTGACTTTCGCGGTCCTGGGATCGACGATGATCTCCTCCATCACCGCGATGCCCATGCCCTGGAGGGTGCCGCCCTGGATCTGGCCGAGGACGGACAGCGGGTTGAGGGCCTTGCCGACGTCCTGGGCACAGGCCAGCTCGATGACCTTGACCAGGCCGAGCTCGGTGTCGACCTCGACGACCGCTCGGTGCGCGGCGAAGCTGTACTGGACGTGGCCGTTGCCCTGGCCGGTGCGCAGGTCGAAGGCCTCGGTCGGACGGTGCCGCCACTCGGCCTCGATCTCGACCGTCTCGCCTTCCAGTACGTCCACCAGATCGGCGAGGACCTCGCCGCCGTCGGTGACGACCTTGCCGCCCTCCAGGAGCAGTTCGGCGGTGGCCCAGGCGGGGTGGTAGGAGCCGAACTTGCGGCGCCCGATCTCCAGGACCTTCTCCCGGACGAGTTCGCAGGAGTTCTTGACGGCGCCGCCGGTGACGTACGTCTGACGCGACGCGGACGTCGAACCGGCGCTGCCCACCCGTGTGTCCGCCGGGTGGATCGTCACCTGGGCGACGCCCAGCTCGGTGCGGGCGATCTGCGCGTGGACGGTGACACCGCCCTGACCGACCTCGGCCATGGCCGTGTGCACGGTCGCGACGGGCTCGCCGCCGATGACCTCCATGCGCACCTTGGCGGTGGAGTAGTCGTCGAAGCCCTCGGAGAAGCCGACGTTCTTGATGCCGACCGCGTAGCCGACACCGCGTACGACACCTTCGCCGTGGGTGGTGTTGGACAGACCGCCGGGCAGCTGCCGTACGTCCGCGCCCTCGCTGCTCTCCCACTGGCGCTCCGGCGGCATCGGCATCGCCTTGACGCGGCGCAGGAGTTCGGCGACCGGCGCCGGGGAGTCGACCGGCTGGCCGGTGGGCATGATCGTGCCCTGCTCCATGGCGTTCAGCTGCCGGAACGCGACCCGGTCCATGCCCACCTCGTCGGCCAGCTTGTCCATCTGCGCCTCGTAGGCGAAGCACGCCTGGACCGCGCCGAAGCCGCGCATGGCGCCGCAGGGCGGGTTGTTGGTGTAGAGGGCGATGGCCTCGATGTCGACGTCGTCGACCACGTACGGGCCGATCGACAGCGAGGAGGCGTTGCCGACGACCGCCGGGGAGGCGGAGGCGTAGGCGCCGCCGTCCAGCACGATGCGGCACTTCACGTGGGTGAGCTTGCCGTCCTTCGTGGCGCCGTGCTCGTAGGAGAGCTTGGCGGGGTGGCGGTGGACGTGCCCGAAGAAGGACTCGAACCGGTTGTAGACGATCTTGACGGGCTTGCCCGTGCGCAGCGCCAGCAGGCAGGCGTGGATCTGCATCGACAGGTCCTCGCGGCCACCGAAGGCGCCGCCGACGCCGGACAGCGTCATCCGGACCTTGCTCTCGGGCAGGCCGAGGACCGGGGCGATCTGCCGCAGGTCGCTGTGCAGCCACTGGGTGGCGATGTACAGGTGGACGCCGCCGTCGTCGTCCGGCACCGCGAGGCCGGACTCCGGGCCGAGGAAGGCCTGGTCCTGCATGCCGAAGGTGTACTCGCCCTTCACGATGAAGTCGGCCTTCTCGGCGGCCTCTTCGGCGTCGCCGCGCACGATCGGCTGGCGGTGCACGATGTTCGGGTGCGGGACATGACCGCTGTGGTGGTCGTCGCGGCCCTCGTGGACGAGGATCGCGTCCGGCGCGGTCGCGGAGGCCTCGTCGGTGATGACGGGCAGCTCGCGGTAGTCGACCTTGATCTTGGCGGCGGCGCGGCGGGCCGTCTCCGGGTGGTCGGCGGCGACGATCGCGACAGGCTCGCCGTGGTGGCGGACCTTGCCGTGGGCGAGGACCGGGGTGTCCCGGATCTCCAGGCCGTAGTTCTTCACGTCGGTCGGCAGGTCGTCGTACGTCATGACGGCGTAGACACCCGGCATCGCCAGTGCCTCGCTCGTGTCGATGGACACGATCTCGGCGTGCGCGACGGTCGAGCGGAGGATCTGCCCCCAGAGCATGTCCTCGTGCCACATGTCGGACGAGTACGCGAACTCGCCGGTGACCTTGAGGGTGCCGTCCGGGCGGAGCGTGGACTCGCCGATGCCGCCCTTGGTCCGGGAGCCCTGGGTGATCTTCGTGGGAGCGCCGTTGGTGGGCATGCTGCTCAGACCGCCTCTCCCTGCCGGGCAGCCGCGAGGCGGACCGCGTCCATGATCTTCTCGTAGCCGGTGCAGCGGCACAGGTTGCCCGACAGGGCCTCGCGGATGTCCGCGTCGGTCGGGTTGGGGTTGTTCTCCAGCATCTCGTCGGCGGCGACCAGCAGACCCGGCGTGCAGAAGCCGCACTGCACGGCGCCGGCGTCGATGAACGCCTGCTGGATCGTGGAGAGTCCGACGCCCTCGCCGGTCTGCGAGTCCTGCCCCTTGGCGGCCCTCCCCCAGGCTTCGCCCGGGGGGACCCCCAGCTGGGCGTCCTGGAGCGACGTACCGCAGGCGCCGGTGGCGCAGCCGCCATGCTCGGCGCGCTGCTTGGCGTAGTCCGCCAGGCCCTCGACGGTGACGACCTCGCGGCCCTCGACCTGGCCGGCGGCGACGAGGCAGGAACACACCGGAACGCCGTCCAGCCGGACCGTGCAGGAACCGCACTCGCCCTGCTCACAGGCGTTCTTGGACCCGGGAAGGCCCATCCGCTCCCGCAGCACGTACAGCAGGGACTCGCCCTCCCACACGTCGTCGGCTTCCTGCGGACGTCCGTTGACGGTGAAGTTGACTCGCATCACGCGGCTCCCTCCGTGAGGCGGCGGCCGCCGCGGTACGACTCCCAGGTCCAGGTCAGCGTGCGGCGCGCCATGACGCCGACCGCGTGCCGGCGGTAGCTCGCCGTGCCCCGGACGTCGTCGATCGGGTTGCAGGCGCCCGAGCACAGCTCGGCGAACTGCTTGGCGACCGACGGGGTGATGATCCTGCCGTTGTCCCAGAAGCCGCCCTCTTCGAGCGCCGCGTTCAGGAACTCCTCGGCGGTCTTGGCCCGCACGGGTGTGGGCGCCGCCGAACCGATCCCGGTACGGACGGTCCGCGTCTCGGGGTGCAGCGCGAGCCCGAAGGCGCACACGGCGATGACCATGGCGTTCCTGGTCCCCACCTTGGAGTACTGCTGCGGCCCGTCGGCCTTCTCGATGTGCACGGCCCGGATGAGCTCGTCGGCGGCGAGCGCGTTGCGCTTCACGCCGGTGAAGAACTCGTCGATCGGGATACGGCGGCTGCCGCGCACCGACTCGGCCTCCACCTCGGCACCGGCCGCGAGGAGGGCGGGGTGGGCGTCACCGGCCGGGGAGGCGGTGCCGAGGTTGCCGCCTACACCGCCGCGGTTGCGGATCTGAGGTGAGGCGACCGTGTGCGAGGCGAGGGCGAGACCGGGCAGCTCGGCGCGCAGGCTCTCCATGATCCTCGTGTACGGCACGGAGGCGCCGAGCCGCACCGTCTCCTCGCCGACCTCCCACTCGTAGAGGTCGCCGACGCGGTTGAGGTCGAGGAGGTACTCGGGCCGGCGGTGGTCGAAGTTGATCTCGACCATCACGTCGGTGCCACCCGCAATCGGCACAGCGGTGGGGTGCTCGGCCTTCGCGGCGAGCGCCTCCTCCCAGCTGGCGGGGCGAAGGAAGTCCATGACCGACTCTCTTCTTCGTCTCGGGGGTCGTACGGTTTGAGCCAGATCAGGTGCTCCGGGCCCGGCTCGTTCATGTGTTGTTAACGAGCACTGACGTCAGTACACAGCGCCGTGCTCCGACCCGGTCAGTCACGGAAACCATGAAGGAGTTGGCTGGCCAGGGCGGGCATCTTGTAGATTCATATGAACGGAGGCCACCAGTAACCTCCTCGTTTTTCCGTGGAAACGTGAGTTACAGCCCCTGTGACCAGGGACACAGCCGGAACACAGCCCGGCAGAAGCCGGTCACCACTCACCGGCCCGTCGGACGGGCCTCTCACCACACCCCCTCCCTGATCCATCGTAGATTTCGAGACAAAGAACGGCGGCGACGAGAATGCGGCTGCGCGCACTGCTGGACACCGACGCGCTGGGCCTCAAGCTGCTCGGCGGCGAGGACGAGCTGGACCGCACCGTGCGCGGTGTGATGACCACCGACCTCAGGGACCCCAGCCGCTATCTCTCGGGCGGTGAGCTGGTCCTCACCGGGCTGGCCTGGCGGCGCGACGCCGCGGACTCCGACCCTTTCGTGCACCTCCTCGTGCAGAACGGGGTGGTGGCGCTGGCGGCCGGCGAGGCCGAGCTCGGGGACGTACCCGACGACCTGGTCCTGGCCTGCGCCCGGCACCGCCTGCCCCTGTTCGCCGTGCACGAGTCGGTGGCGTTCGCGACGATCACCGAGCATGTCGTCCGGCAGGTGAGCGGCGAGCGGGCCGGTGACCTCGCGGCCGTCGTCGACCGGCACCGCCGGATGATGACGTCGGGCCCGGCGGGCGGCGGCCCGGACGTGGTCCTCGACCTGCTCGGGTCGGACCTGGACCTGCGGGCGCTGGTGCTGTCGCCGACGGGTCGGCTGATCGCGGGCTCGAAGGTCGCGGGCCCGGCGCTGCCCGCCGACGTGTGCGCGCAGCTGGCGGCGGAGCATCTGTCGGCCGCCCGCACCGGCCGGCGCGGTCCGCACCGGCTGACGCTGGGCTCGACGACGTACTCCCTGTTCCCGATCCGCAGCAGCGGCCGCTCCCCGCAGGCCTCGCGGGACGTGCGCGAGACGGTGCTGTCGGACTGGCTGCTGGCCGTGGAGGCGGACGCGGGCGACTGGCCCGAGGAGCGGCTCGACCTCCTCCAGGGGGTCACGCAGCTGATCGCGGTGGAGCGGGACCGCAGGGACGCGGCGCGCACCGTCCGCCGCCGGCTCGCGCAGGAGGTCCTCGAACTGGTCCAGACGGGCGCGGCCCCCGCCGAGATCGCCGCGCGCCTGCGGGTCGCGGCCCCGGTGCTGCTGCCCGGCCTGGGAGCGGCCCCGCACTGGCAGGTGGTCGTGGCCCGCGTCGAATGGGAGGGCGCGGAGACCGAGGCGGGCCCGATCGCCCAGTCCCTCCTGGAGGAGATCCTGGTCGACCCGCTGGCGACGGGCACGGAACCCTCCGACCGCATCGCCGTGGCCCACTCGGGCGACGAGGCCATCGCGCTGGTCCCCCTCCCCGCCGTCTCCACCGAGCACGACGGCTCCGAGGCCGGGATCCTCGCCGACGCGCTCCTGGACTCGATCCGGGACCCGCTGTCGGCGGGCCTGGACGACGACGGCCGGGTCACGCTGGGCGTGAGTGCGGCCGTGCACTCGGCGGAGGGCCTGCGCGGCGCCCTGGAGGAGGCCCGGCACGCCCGCCGGGTGGCGGCGGCCCGCACGGGCCGGGTCTGCGCGGCGGGCCACCAGGAGCTGGCGTCACACGTTCTGCTCCTGCCCTTCGTGCCGGACGACGTCCGCCGGGCCTTCACGGCGAGACTGCTCGACCCGCTCCGGGACTACGACCAACGCCATCGCGCCGAACTGATCCCCACCCTGGAGGCCTTCCTGGAGTGCGACGGCTCCTGGACCCGCTGCGCGACCCGCCTCCACCTGCACGTCAACACGCTGCGCTACCGAGTCGGCAGGATCGAGCAGTTGACGAGCCGGGACCTCTCCCGCCTGGAGGACAAGCTGGATTTCTTCTTGGCATTGCGGATGAGTTGAGCCCCCGGAAGCCCTCGCGCGGACGGCATCCGGATGGCACCAAGTGCCGCCGCTGTCCCACGACTTTGTGAAATCCTTCACCCACCCTCTTGGCCGGGCGCGGAGATTCGTGCTGAGATGCCGCCACCACTCAACAGCTCGATGGCGCGCTGGGCCTGTTCCTCGGATCAGGCCGGGTATCCAGGGACGATGCCCCGCGACCCCGAGCTGATCCGCAGGACAGGACCTTGGGGAGGGCTAGGTGGCACATACCGCCATGTCTGGTAACGGAACGACCGCCGGTGACGATCCACTCCAGACCGCGGTATGGCGGCTGCGCTCACGCGCCTGCTGGGCGGACGCGGCGGCGCTGCTCCAGCCGGTCACCGCTCAGGCCGCGCTCCAGCGGGCCGCGCTGCAGGTGGAGCGGTGTCTCTACACCGAGCAGGGCTGGGAGGAGGCCGAGGACGCGCTGCGCACGGCCGAGGCGCTCGCCCACAGCGACGACGAGCGCGGGGCGGCCGCTTGTGAACGGGGGCAACTTGCGTACGCCGCGACCCTGCACTCAGTGCGCGACCGGGCCGACGAGGCGCGGGCGGCGCTGGGGCGGGCGGCGGCGCTGATCCCTCCGGGGGCGGCGGGGCGGGCGTTGCTGGACTTCCGGCGGGGGCTGCTGGCGGAGAACCTCGCGCACTCCCCCCAGGCGGCCCGTGCGGCCTACCGCCGGGCCCACGCCGGCGCGACCGCCCACGCCGACCCGCTCCTGCTCTCCTTCACCTGGCGCCACCTGGCCGGACTCGCCCTGCGCGAGGGCGAGTTGGCGGAGGCCCGCCACGGCTTCGCCGAATCCCTCCGCATCCGCGAGGAGCTGGGCTATCTGGTGGGTACGGCGCCCGCGCTGGCGTCGCTGGCCGACGCGGAGGCCGAGCCGGAGGCGTCACGCCTGCGCGAGGAGGCCCGGCGGCTGTTCCGCCTCCTGGGCGGCGTGCCCACGTGGCTGGCCCGGCAGCTGGCCCCGATCCCTCCGGCAACGGGCGCGGCCACGGCGTAGGGGCCTCGTCCTCGAACTCTCCCAGAGGGGGCACCCCCACGGGCTGAGAAGCCTGCCCTCAGCCCGCCGCCCCGGCGAAGTGCTCTCCCACCAACGACCGCACGACTTCCAGCTCCCCGCCGATCAAGGCGTCCAGCAGCGCCGCGTGTTCCGCCGCGTCGGCGATGAGGTCGGCGTGGCCGCGGCCGGACGGGCGGGTGGGGGTCATCAGGGGCCACTGGGCGCGGCGGTGGAGGTCGTCGGCGATCTGGACGAGTTGGTCGTTGCCGCAGAGGGCGAGCACGGCGCGGTGGAAGGTACGGTCCGACTCCGCGTACGTCGCCCGGCATCCCGTGGCCGCCGCACGGACCGTCGCCTCGGCCAACGGCCGCAGTTCCGCCCAGCGTTCGGCGGGCACGCTGCGCGCGAGCCGCAGCATCACCGGCACTTCGATCAGCGCACGGACCTCGGCCAGCTCGGCCAGCTCCCGGGCCCCGCGTTCGACCACCCGGAACCCGCGGTTGGGAACGACCTCCACGGCCCCCTCCAGCGCGAGTTGCTGCATGGCCTCGCGAACCGGCGTCGCGGAGACGCCGAAGCGTTCACCGAGCGCGGGAGCCGAGTAGACCTCGCCGGGAGCCAGCTCACCGGTGACCAGCGCCGTGCGCAGCGCGTCGAGGATCTGCCCGCGGACCGAGGCCCGCTGCACGACCGGACGCGGAATGGGCTGCTCGCTGTGGGTGTGCTCACCACGAGCCGCCGGCACCCCCGAGGCTCCTCGGGACCGATCCTGCCCCGAACCCGAACCCGAACCCGGTCCC
Organism: Streptomyces sp. cf386; assembly: GCF_900103585.1. Classification (GTDB taxonomy): domain Bacteria; phylum Actinomycetota; class Actinomycetes; order Streptomycetales; family Streptomycetaceae; genus Streptomyces. The sequence goes on along the minus strand of NZ_FNHV01000022.1, from coordinate 109,217 downwards.
AGACCCGAACCCGGGCCCCGGTCCACGCCCACGGCCCCACCCTGCGCCGGCACCCTCGGCGCAGCCGACGGGACATCCGACTCCCGAGGAATCCCCGTGCCCGCGGAGCCCTGCGCGCCCTGCCTCACGGGTCCTCCTCCGGACGTGTCGGTACTTGGGGTCATTACGGCGGGTTGTTACTCGCCCGTCAAGCACCTTAGGCGCAGAACTCGACAGTTCAAACCTCAGCGATCTTGGGTAAGGTAAGCCTTACCTCTGAAGTCGAGCGAATCGGCGGCCACCATGTCCGTGCCCCCCATAGCCCTCGAGGACGCGTACACCCGTCTCGCCGAGGCCTTCCCGGGGCTCGCCATCACCCAGCCGACGGCCGACGAGGAGCTCCCCCGGCACGACGGCTGGGTCACCGCCACCACGCTCGCGGAGGGCGGCACCGGCCTCGATGCCTTCCTGGCCTGGGACGACGCACAGGTACTGCGGGACTACGGACAGTCCGCACGGGCTGACGTCGTCGCCAGCTTCGGCCTGCACCGGTACGCCTGGCCCGTCTGCCTGCTGATCACCGTGCCCTGGTTCCTGCTCCGCCGCGTCCCGCGCTTCCCCGTGACGCATGTCTCGTACGACCGCACGGCCCCCGGCCTGGCCATAGGCCGCCTGGCCGCCCGCCCCGCCACCTTCGCCTGCCTCCCCGACGACCCGGCCGCCCTGCTGCCCGGCGCCAGGGTCGTCCCCGACGAGGAGGCGCTGCGCTCCGAGGTCCGGGCCGCCGTCGCCGAGCACCTCGAACCCGTCCTCGCCGGCTTCGGGCCCCGTATGCGGCGACGTGGACGCGCACTGTGGGGCATGGCGACCGACGAGGTCGTCGAGGGCCTGTGGTACGTCGCCCATCTGTTCGGCGACGGCGAGCTGGACCGGGCGCGGCGCGAGCTGGAGCTGCTCCTGCCGGGCGCGACACAGCCGTATGTCGGCTCGGCCGCCTTCCGCGAACTGACCGGCCCGAACGGCGAGTCGCTGCCCACCCGGGACCGGGCGAGCTGCTGCATGTTCTACACACTGCGCCCCGAGGACACCTGCGCCACCTGCCCGCGCACCTGCGACGCGGATCGGGTCACCAAGCTTCTGGCCGCCGCGAGTTGAGGCCCCCTCAGGCATGGCTGTAACCCGCCGTGCCGTAAGATCACTCGCGAGCGCGACACCCGTTACGGTTACATGCGTTTCACAAATTCCTCACTTCGCGCAGGAACTTTTCCTGGAACCACCCGTACGGGTAGTGTTGCTCGAACTCAACTCCCGCCCCTCAAGCGGCAGTTCGAGCAGATCGCCGCCCTGGGCATCCCCTTGCACTTCCTTGGCGGCCTCTTGCCCCGAAACCCCCTGAGGGCCGTTGGGATTGGGCCACTATGGCGGGCGTTACGCCCTATCCCAATGCAAGGGACCCCAGATGAGATTGACCGACATATCGCTGAACTGGCTGCTTCCGGGCGCCGTCCTGCTCCTGGGCCTGCTGGCGGCGATAGCGGTGCTTCGGCGCGGGAAGGCCTCGGGGAAGGACACGAGCGCGGACGACTCGTGGGAGCGCAGCGAGGAGCGTCGCAGGCGCAAGGAGGCCATGTACGGCACCGTCTCCTACGTCCTGCTGTTCTGCTGTGCGGCGGTCGCCGCGGCCCTCTCCTTCCACGGCCTGGTCGGCTTCGGTGAGCAGAACCTCGGCCTCACCGGCGGCTGGCAGTACCTCGTGCCCTTCGGCCTCGACGGCGCGGCCATGTTCTGCTCCGTACTCGCCGTCCGGGAGGCCAGCCACGGTGACGCGGCGCTCGGCTCCCGCATACTCGTGTGGACGTTCGCGTTCGCCGCGGCCTGGTTCAACTGGGTGCACGCGCCCAGGGGCCTCGGCCACGACGGCGCCCCGCACTTCTTCGCCGGCATGTCCCTGTCCGCGGCCGTGCTGTTCGACCGGGCGCTGAAGCAGACCCGCCGGGCCGCCCTGCGCGAGCAGGGTCTGGTCCCGAGGCCCCTCCCGCAGATCCGGATCGTCCGCTGGCTGCGGGCCCCCCGCGAGACCTACAAGGCCTGGTCGCTGATGCTCCTGGAGAACGTGCGCAGCCTGGACGAGGCGGTGGACGAGGTCCGCGAGGACATGCGGCAGAAGGAGACCGCCCGCCTGCGCCGCCGCGAGCAGCAGCGCATGGAGCGCGCCCAGCTGAAGGCCATCAGCCGGGGCCACCGCGGCTTCGTCGGCCGCGGCACCGGACGGCAGGTGGAGCCGCAGGCGGCCCTGGAGCGCGCCTCGGCCCAAGTCTCCGCGGAGCCTGCCATATCGACGCCGGAACAACTGCCCTTGCGGTCACGTCCCTCACTGCAGCCCGTCCGCACCGGTTCTGATCCGGTCACCGTCGACCTCACCGCGGAGGACGACACCATGGCGCTGCCGAGACTCGACTCCCTGGAGCGCAAGCTCAAGGATCTTGAGCAGCAGTTCGGCTGACACGCCGCATGCCTCTCGTCGACGGGAAGGGGCGCGACCCGCAACTCGGGTCGCGCCCCTTCCCGTTGTCGTACGGCGTCATAGGTTGTCGTACGGCATCACGCGGCATCCGCGTCGAGTTCGAACCACACCGCCTTCCCCACGCCGTGCGCCCGCACACCCCAGGCGTCCGCGAGGGACTGGACCAGGACCAGGCCCCTGCCGTTCGTACCGTCGTCGGCGTTCGGTACGCGCAGTCTGGGCCGGCGGGCCACGAAGTCCCGCACCTCCACCCGGAGTCCACCCGGTCCCACTGTGGCCGTCAGGACCGCGTCATCGTCGGTGTGCACGATCGCGTTGGTGACGAGCTCGCTGGTGAGCAGTTCGGCTATGTCCGATCGTCCGGGCCTCCCCCACGTCCGTAACAGGTCGCGCAGCGCCCTGCGTGCCTCCGGTACGGCCCGCAGGTCCGCCCGCCCGAGTCTGCGCCTGAGTTGAGACGTCTGGCTGTGTTCCCCCGTGCTCGCGGCCCTGTCCTCCACCATCTCCACCGAGAAGGCCCCGATCGCTATGGGACCGCCTCCCCGTACTTGCCTCTTCATGACCCCCGCCCGCGTGCCGATGTCGGTTCCCCTCCTGCTCGAACACGTTCACGGGAACCATTTCCCAGTCGGACCCCCGACAGTCATGTCGAATCGTCAACGACCGGGTGTTCGGCCACGGTTGGGGCGGCCCGGGTGCGGTGGATGAAACCTGGAACGTCATCCACCGGCCGCCCGGGAGTCGCCGTACGCGACGACCGAACCGGGTCGACCACCGGCGACGTACGCTGCCACCGGGCCGAGGCGGGTCTCCGGCGAGGGGAGGCGAGGCGGGTCATCTGCTTCTGGACGGGACGGCCGACCAGGGCGGTGCCGCACGGTTACGTGCCGACGGCCACGGCGGCGTCCTGACGGTGGAGGATCGGTCCGTTCGCCGACACCGGCCTGCGGATACCGGCGTACTCGACGCAGAGCCGTGACGGTCGGGGCTCGACGCGGACGCGCTGTCGGCCCGGTGCCGAAGGTGGCGAAAACTGGCTGGAATTCGGTGCCATGGGTGCGGGGCCGCCCGCCCGACCCCCGTCCGGGAGGGCGGCCCCGCTGGTGTGATGGTCCGGTGGTGGCGCGTCGGTCAGTAGAGCTTGTTGACCGCGGTGGTGGTCGTCTTCTTGAAGGCCTTCACCGGCGCGCTCGTGAAGTCGCCCATCTGTCCCCACTGCACGACGGTGACGGTGCCGCCGTCCCGGCCGACGGAGACGAGGCCGATGTCCATGGCGCCCCAGGAGGCCCGGGTGTGCACGCCGTGGACGCGGGCACCCTCCTCGACCGGCAGGCTGCCGAAGCTGCGGTACTCGGCCTCGATGTCGGGATCGGCGTCGCTGCGCTCGACGCAGGACCGGATCTCCTTGTTGAGGCGCGTGGCGAGGGCCTTGGCCTTGGCGTTGTCGCCGACGACGACGTTGAGCTGCTGGGCGTTGGTCTCGAGGTCGGTGCGGAAGGTGCGGTGGCGCAGGTCGTAGGCGAGCAGCGCCTCGCCGAAGCAGTACTGCATCTCCTCCGGGATGCCGTCGGTGACCTTGCCGGCGGTCCAGGCGGAGGAGGGGTGCGGCGGGAGTTCGGACGCCGCGAGGAACTTCGGTGCGGGCGCTTTGGTCGCCGCGCCGGCCGGTGCGGCGGAGAGTGCGGCGCCTGCGGTGAGGCCGGCGACAGCGAGTGCGGCGAGCACGCCGGCTCGGATGCGCTTGGGCATGGTTGTCCCCCGTGAGTGAGATGAGAGCGTGAACGATCGGAACGCGGCCGTCACCGACGCCGGATGGTCCGTCCGGCTGGAGCCTGTGGCCCTGGTCGGTGCGACACCAAAAGCATCAGCCGTCACAGCGGGCGGCCGCAAGCGCTGCCGCCCGATCCGCGACGGTGGAACCATCCCAGCCCTTCTGACGTGCAGGTATATGGAGTGCCTGGGATGCCGTCCCGGGACGGGGAGGACGCGGGGGAACTGTGTCGGAAGTACAGGACGACGACGTCCAGGAGTTCGCGGCGTCGCTCAGCCGCCTGAAGGAACGCACCGATCGCAGTTACGGCCAACTGGCCCGCCGCCTGAACATGAACACCTCCACGCTGCACCGCTACTGCGCGGGCGACGCGGTCCCTCTCGACTTCGCGCCCGTGGAACGCTTCGCGGCGCTGTGCGGGGCGACAGCGGAGGAGCGGCTGGAGCTGCACCGGCTGTGGATCCTGGCGGTGGCGGCGCGCCAGCGGGCACGGACGGCGAGTCCTCCCGCGACGGCCGATTCCACAACAGCTTCTGCTGCTGCGGCTTCTCCTACGGCGGACAGCGTCCCCTCACCCGCTGACGACTCCCTCTCCGAACTGCCCGACGAACCGGCACCGACACCGACCGAGCCTCCCCGCCGCCCCTGGTACCGCCGCCGACACCTCCTGGTCTCCGCCGCCGTGGCGACGGCACTCCTCGCCACGCTCGGCAGCCTCTCCGCCCTGCCGGACAACGACCGTCCCCGGGCGAGCGACTCCGTCCAGGGCGCCGATCCGACCCGTACGACGGAGTCGGGCACCCCCCGCCCGAAGTCGGCCAAGTCCCCGAACGCCTCCCCCACCAATCCCTCGCCCTCGCCCTCGGTCGGCACGTCGAAGGAGTCTTCGGCGAAGCCCACCGAGACCGCCGGACAGCCCCCGAAGGAAGCCGACGACAAGCAGCCCTCGTCCGGCGTTCCCCTCACCTGGAGCGCCGACTCCCATGTCTGGAACGCGGGCTGCGGCCATGACTACGTCACCGCCAAGTCCCCGCAGCAGGTGCCCCCGCCGCCGGTCCCGCAGGACGCCGCAGTCTGGGCGGCGAGCCAGAGCGCGGTGCACGGCCGGCAGACGATGGTAGAGATCAGCGTGCAGGGGCGGACGTCGACGGCCGTCGTCCTGGAGGCGCTCCGGGTGCGCGTCGTGGGCCGCTCGGCGCCCCTTGAGGGCAACTCGTACGCCATGAACAACGGCTGCGGTGGCGCGCTGACGCCCCGCTACTTCGACGTCGACCTGGACAAGGACCGGCCCATCGCCCGCCCGGTCGACGGCAACGACTCGGGCGTCACCATCCCGGCGATGCGGCTGCCGTACCGCGTGTCCGCCGAGGACCCTGAGGTGCTGGTGGTCGACGCGCAGACGACCGGTTGCACCTGTGACTGGTACCTCGAACTCGACTGGTCCTCGCAGGGCCGTACCGGCACGGTCCGCATCGACGACCACGGCCGCCCGTTCCGCACGACGGGCATCAAGGGGCTGCCGCGCTACGAGTACGACACCTCGGCCCGTGCATGGAGGGCTTACAGCTAGGCGCGCCCCGTCACGCCTCCCACACCGCGGCCGCCGTACGGTCGTCGGCGTAGCCCTTCACGCGGACCTGGGTGTCGGCCAGGAACTCGGCGAGGCCGGGTGGTTGGGGGTCGGACCAGCGGCCGGTCAGGTGGGCGGCGAGTTCGGGTTCGCCGCGCAGGGGGTCGGCGAGGCCGCCCGTGCACATGAGGAGGGTGTCGCCCGGGCGGGCCACCGAGGCGCGGAAGCGGAAGGGCTCGCGGGGCTCCTCCAGGGCCGGGTCGTAGGGGCTCGGGGGTGTGGTGATGCCGAGGTCCATGGTGAGGCGGTCGCCCTCGGGGGTCTCGGCCGGCAAGGAGCCGAAGCCTAGGACGGGTTCGCCGGTGGCATCGGTGACGCGGGGCTCGATGTCCTGCCACTCGCCGTTCCGCAGGCGGAAGAGTCCGCCCCCTCCCATGCCGAAGAAGACGCGCGTACGGCACTCGGGGTCGGCGGGGAGCAGCAGACAGCGCAGGGTCGCCGCGTACTCCTCCGGCTCGATGCCCTGTTCCGCGGCGCTGGCGCGGAGTTTGCCGAGGCTGCGGTCGGTGAGGCGGTGCAGGCCGGACTTCAGGTCGCCGCGCCGCGCGGCCCTTATGTCCTCGGCGAGCCTCGGGTGGCTGCGTCCGACGGCCCGGCCGATCCAGTGGCAGGCCTCGGTGGCGGCGCGGTGCGCGTTCGGGGTGGCGCGGGCGCCGGTTGCCATCGCCACGAGGATCAGGGCGTGGTCGCCGGTGCCGAAGCGGGCGGTGAGGAGGGAGTCGCGGCGGGGTTCGCCCCGGTAGCGGGCGGAGTCGCCGCGTGTGGAGACGGCGCGCAGGGTGCAGGCGCCGTAGTGCGCGCCGTCCAGGACGGTGTCGGCGACCAGGTCGTCGAGGTCGTCCGGGTCCGCGGGTGGGAGTGCGGTGGGTTCGGGGGCGTAGGTGGGCGGGCCGCTGCCCACGTAGTCGAGGGAGGGCGGAGGGAGGGTGGGGACGTCGACCTGGGTCGCGGTGCGGGGCTCGTCGACGTCATGCGGCGGCGCCGCGCGCTGCGGGGGCGGCGCCTCCACCGTGAATCCCGGCGGCTTCGGCAGGCCCGCCGGGAAGGTCGACGGAACCTCCACGGCGTCCGCGCCCGTCCGCGGCGACGGAAGCGCGGGCCCCTTCCCCGACACCCCCGCCGCCGAGGCGAACCGGTCGTCCAGTGAGTCGGGCGCGGCCGTAGGGCCGGTGTCCTCGGCGTAGTCGCCGTACAGCTGCCCCCACCAGTCGTCCTCGTGACCGGTGGGCCTTCCCCCCTGCTGGCTCATGCCCCCAATTGTCCACCGCTCGGGCCGGATGAAAACGGGGCATCCGGAAAATCCGACCCCAAGAGGCGATACATGTCGCCGGGCAGCCCCACCCCCCACGGGAGAGCCGCCCGGCGACTGCTGTGTGACCCGGGCCCCGATCCCCTTCGCGCGCGTCAGCGCACGTCGTAGGCCCGGGTCACCATCTGGGTGACCGAAGTGCCGTTGGCGTCGGTCAGGACGGCCTTGAGTGTGACCGGCTTTCCTGTCGTTCCGCTGTGGTTCACGACCGCCTTCCAGCTCCCGTCGTCCTGCCGTTCCGTGCGCGCCTCGGTCCAGGTCGCGCCATCGTCGTACGAGTAGGCGAGCCCGGCTTCGGTCAGTTTGCCGGGCTCGTAGCCCGCATGCCCCGTCGCCGTGAGGGTGATCGCCTGACCGTCCTTTGCGGGGAGGGTCTTCAGGCCGTCCTCAGGCAGCGTGTACCGCGGGAACAGCAGCGGTATGCCCTGCGAGTACGTGTCCTCGGCCGCGGCCGAGCGGAAGGACCAGGTCGTCGTCGTGCTCGTCGAGCGATTCCAGGCGCGGGACGGAGGGCCGATCTTCGCGGTGTCGAGGGTGAGTTCGTACGTCGACTCCTCTGCCGGGACCGTGAACACCCCGAACGGATAGGGGCTTTGGCCGATCGTCTCGCCGCCCCGCCGCAGCGTCATGCTGCCGATGTCACCGAAGCTCCCCTGCACGCCCTGGTGTTGGCCGTCGCCCCAGAAGCCGGGCGCCACGCCGATCAGGTTGCCCTGCCGTTCGGCGGCGAGGGCCGGGCGGCCGCTGTCGTCGAGCGGGGCCGTCGGCACGAGGACACCGCCGTACCACTCCTCGGTCCGCCGCTCCCCCTTCTCGTACGTCCGCATGGGGTCGATCATGAACTCGCCCCACGGGAAGCTGCTGGACACCTCGTGCTCCCAGCCGGTGGTGCCCGGCGAGTGGTACTCGGTGCGCCGGAAGGGCGCGGGGACCGTCTCCAGTGCGCCGAAGTAGCCGGTCAGGCCGTTCGGACGGGTCATGGACGTCAAGTCGATGTGGTCGGTGGCGGCGGACGCCATCGAGCGGTACGTCGCCGTCGTCGCCGCCAGGTCCCGGTCCCGGACGCGGTAGGTGCGGTCGCCGCCGATCGGGCCGCTCTCCGGGAAGGCGAGGTTGTAGACGTACGGGCTGTTGGCGGTGGCCTTCCAGCGCAGGGTCACGTCCCCGGCCCCGAGCAGCGCCGCTGCCTCGTCCGCCGGGACGGCGAGCACCGGCAGCGGGCCGCCGGTGAAACCGGCCGACGGGTACCAGCGGCCCGGGGCGTCACGGTGGACGAGGACCGCCACGGCGCCCGCCGCCTTCGCACGCGTCGCGACCTCGTACGCGCTCCCGCCGTCCGGGATCCCGACGAGCGCGATCTTTCCGGCCGCTCCCGACAGTTCCTCCTCCGTACCGGACTTGGCGTCGAAGAGCGGCGCCCGGCCCGTGCCGTCGAGGTTGGCCGAGCTGAAGGAGGCGGTGGTCGGGTGCAGGGAGCGGCCGCCCGCCACCGCGAGTTCGGTGATCTGTGGGGCCGCCGCGCGCCAGAAGCTGTCGAACTCGAAGTCCCCGTCGCTCGCCCCGCCCGTGACGGAGGTGTAGTAGCCGCGCAGCTCGCGTCCGCCGGCCGCGGTGCCCGCGTGCAGCCAGGTGTCGTCCCAGCTGCGGGCGAACCCGAGGGTGGCGCCCCGGAGTTCGGTCGGCCGGTCCGTGCGGAGGGACAGGCGGTGGGCCTTGCGGGCGTCGAGGACGACGGTCGTGTCGTCGCGGATCCCCAGCTGCGGACGGCCGAGGTAGGTGAGGGAGTCGAGGAGCGCGCCCTCGGCCTCGGGGGTCGTGACGAAGCTGGACAGGAAGTATGCGCCGGGGCGGACCCGGTACGTCTGATCGCCTGCGCCTCCGTTGAAGCGGCGCTCGCCGGTCGCGTCGTCGGTGCCGATCAGGTCGACGGAGGAGGCTCCGTCGGCGGGCTTGCCGAGACGGTCGATCAGCTTGACGCGCAGGGTGACGGTCTCGGGCTGGACGTACAGCGCGAAGGGCGTGGAGACGGTCACGCCGCCGTCGGCCGTGGCGAGGACGCGCCCGGTGATGTCGCCGTACTGGGCCCGCAGAAGCGTGGCCGTCGGGTCGATCCGCAGCGGGACCTCGACCGTCGCGCCCGCCGGGACGGTGACCGAGCGGGCGTCGAGCCGGGCGACGGTGGAGCGGACGGTGGAGCCGTCGTTGCCGGTGACGGCGGGCACCGTCAGGTTCAACTCCACCGCCCTGTCCGTGGTGTTGGTGTAGGGCACGGCGACCGTCGTGCGGTCGCTCGCGTCCTGCGGCCAGGCGAAGGCGCCGGCCTGGAGCGCGGGTGCGCCCAGCACCTTCTGTCCGATCGCGGCGCCCACGTCGAGGCGCCCGCCGCCCGTCTCGCGCACGTCGCCGGGGACGTCCGGGTCGGCGGAGGCGACGAGGGCCGCCTTGATCCGCCGGGCGCTCCAGTCGGGGTGGCGCTGCTTGACGATGGCCGCCGCACCCGCGACATGCGGGGTCGCCATCGACGTACCGCTCATGGCTCGGTACGCGTACACGCCGCGCCCGCCGGCCTGCGCCGCGGAGATGCCGACGCCCGGTGCGGCGATCTCCGGCTTGAGGGTGTGCGAGCCGTACGCCGGGCCGCGGCTGGAGAAGGAGGCCGTGGAGTCGTCGCGGTCGACGGCGCCGACGGTGAGGACGCTCGGGGCGCAACCCGGGGACGAGACCGTGTTGTTGCCGGGTCCGGTGTTGCCCGCCGCGATGACGAAGAGCGTGTCCTCGCCGGCCCGGGCCAGCTCCTCCGTCGCCTGGGCCATCGGGTCCGTGCAGTCGGTGCGGGCCGGGTTGCCGAGGCTCATCGAGACGACGTCGGCGCCCTGGTCGACGGCCCACTGCATGCCGGCGATGATCCACGAGGTCTCGCCGGAGCCGTAGTCGTTGAGGACCTTGGCGTTGAGGAGGTCGGCGCCGGGGGCGACGCCCTTCTTCCTGCCGTCGCTCGCGGCGCCCGTGCCGCCGACGGTGGAGGTGGTGTGGGTGCCGTGGCCGTCGTGGTCCACGTCGTCCGGGGAGTCGGTGAAGTTCTTCGACGCGGTGATACGGCCCTTGAGGTCGGGGTGTTCGGCGTCGACGCCGGTGTCCAGGACGGCGACCTTGGTGCCCTTGCCGTCGTATCCGGCGGCCCAGGCCTCGGGGGCGTGCACCTGGCGGGTCGAGCGGTCGAGGGTGGCCTCGACCTTGGCGTCGAGCCACAGCTTCTTCAGGTCGCCGGCCGCGCGGGAACGGGGGTTGGTGAGATCCGCCCAGAAGTCGGCGGCCTTCTTCTTGTCGGCCTCCAGGGCGACCGCGTCGATCGGGTCGAGAACGAGGCCGCGTTCGGCGCCGCGCGGGGTGGGCGGGACGGCTCGGGCGACGGAGCGGTCGTAGGTCGCGATCAGCGGGAGCGTGCGGCGGTGCGCGTCGTCGTAGCCCTGGCGGACCAGGCCGGTCACGTTGAAGAGCTCCTCGTCGACCCGGCCGTCGGCGATCGCCTCGACCGCGGCCTCGGGGTAGACGTACAGGTCGTCGCCGGACCGGCGGGTCTGGGTGAACGGCGTCGTGCCGTCCGCGCCGGGCAGGGCGACCGCCCCGTCCCGGGTGACGAGGACGCGGTCACCGGTGACGAGGGTGACGACGGATCCGGCGCCGGTGTCGGGGGTGGCCCCGGGTGCGGGTACGGCGGTCGCCGCGTGCGTGGATGCGGCGGTTGCCGTGTGCGTGGGTACGGCTGTCGTCACGGCCAGGATGGCGGCGGTCGCCGCGCCCAGCGCCGTACGCGGTATCGCTCTCCCCAAGATCGTCTCTTCCCGTGCTGCCGTCTGCCCGGCGGCGCGAAAGCGCAGGCCAAGAAGGCCCAAGTCGGGCAAAGCGGGCGTTGGTTGATGCTGCGGTGGCGACACCTTGGCAGAGTGACGGGTGGTGCGACGATGATGTGTAGAGGCGGTTTTACGCCGTGGCCGTTTTCCGCCACGGACCGGACACCGGTGTTCGACTTGGGGAGGGGCGCGGCCCGATGCTGGGAGCGATTGGTCTCGACGAGACGCACGAGTCCGCGTACCGGGCCCTGGTGTCCGTGGGCGCCGCCGACATTCCGGATCTCGCGCGGCGGCTGACGCTCGGCGAGTACGACACCGAGCGCGCCCTGCGCCGACTGGAGCGGCACGGGCTCGCGGCCCAGTCCTCCGCGCGCCCCGGCCGCTGGGTCGCCGCACCGCCCGGGGTGGCGCTGGGCGCGCTGCTCACCCAGCAGCGGCACGAGCTGGAGAAGGCGGAGCTGGCCGCCGCGATGCTCGCCGAGGAGTACCGGGCGGGGGCCGGCGAGCCCGCCGTGCACGACCTGGTCGAGGTGGTGATCGGGGCGGCCGCGGTGTCGCAGCGGTTTCTGCAGCTCCAGCTCGGGGCGAGCGAGGAGGTGTGCGCGCTGGTCACCGGCAGCCCCGTCGCCGTCACCGGCATGGAGAACGACGCGGAGGAGCAGGCCGCCGACCGCGGCGTGCGCTACCGGGTGGTCCTGGAGCGCTCCGTCCTGGACCAGCCGCACGGCATCACCGAGCTGTCCGCCGCGCTCGGCCGCGAGGAGCAGGTACGGGTCGTGGACCAGGTCCCGACCAAGCTGGTGATCGCCGACCGCACCCTCGCCCTCGTGCCGCTCACCTCGCACACCTCGGAGCCGGCCGCGCTGGTCGTCCACGCGAGCGGGCTCCTGGAGCTGCTCTCCGGGCTGTTCGAGTCGGTGTGGCGGGAGGCTCTGCCGGTACGGCTCGGCACGTCCGGCGTCACCGAGCAGCAGCCGGACGGGCCCGACGAGACCGACCTGGAGGTGCTCTCCCTGCTGCTGGCCGGCCTGACCGACGCGAGCGTGGCCAAGCAGCTGGACCTGGGCCTCAGGACCGTGCAGCGCCGGGTGAAGCGGCTGATGGAGCTGACCGGGGTGACGACTCGGCTGCAGCTGGGGTGGCACGCGTACGAGCGGGGGTGGGTGGCCCGGGAGCGACAAGGGTGACGGGGATAGCGGGGTAACGGGGATAGCACGGATATCGGGGATGACGGGGATGCGCCGACGGCGTGATCGCTGATCTGCGCGTTCTCGTCGGCTCCGGCACTCTGGTCAGATGGGAGTGTGGGACCTCCTGCTGGTCGGCCTGGTCCTCCTGCTCGGCCTGTGCGGAGTACTGGTGCCCGGGGTGCCGGGGTCGTGGCTGGTGTGGGCGGCGATCATGTGGTGGGCGCTGAAGGACCCCCAGCCGGTCGCGTGGGGGGTGCTCGTGGGGGCCACCGTCGCGCTGTTCCTCGCCCAGGTGGTGCGCTGGGCACTGCCGCCCCGCCGGCTGCGCCCGAGCTGGGCGAGCCGTCGTATGGCGGCGTACGCCGGAGCGGGATCCTTCTTCGGCTTCTTCCTGATCCCCGTCCTGGGCGCGATCCCCGGCTTCATGGCCGGCATCTACATCGAGGAACGCCTCCGCCTCGGCCGCCACGGCGAGGCGATGGCCGCGCTGCGGACGGCGATGCGGTCGGGCGGGTCGAGCGTGCTGACGGAGCTGTTCACCTGCGAGCTGATCGCGGGGGCGTGGTTGGGTGCGGTGATCTGGGGCTGATACATCGGGTCTCTCCTGCTGTATTGACGGTTCGACACCCCTTCTCTACGTTGCGTCGCGAGATAGCTCCGATGAATCGCCGTGCAGATGGAGGCGCAATGCCCAGCCCGTCCAGACGTACCGTGCTCGCCACCGGATCCGCTCTCGGCGGGACCCTCCTCACCGGCGGGCTCCCCGCCCAGGCAAGCGCGGCCGACCCCGAAACCGACGGCAAGGCCACCTACGACGCCCGTTCCGACCCTTGGCGCACCGTCCTCGCCGACGCCGACCTCGTCTGGCAGCGCATGCCCACGACCTGGTACGAGGGCCCCTTCCTCGGCAACGGCTTCCTCGGTTCCGGCATCTACGCCGAGCCGGGCGCCGAGACGAGCGCCGTCCGCTTCAACGTCCAGCACTCCGAGGTGCAGGACCACCGCCCCGAGTACGGCTCGCTCTTCGGGCTGGCCCGCCTCCCGATCGGCCACTTCACGCTGGAGCCGGTGGGCACGATCACCGGCCTGGACTGGCGGCTCGGCCTGCGGGACGCCGAACTGACCGGCACGCTCACCACGGACCGGGGCACGCTCGCCCTGCGCGCCCTGGTCCACACCGACCGCTCGGTCCTCGCCATCGAGGTCACCCCGAGCGCGGGTGAGCGCGGCTTCCGGTGGGTGTTCCACCCGGCGGACGCGATCAGCCCCCGCGCGGCCTTCAAACCGCTCCCCGACGGCTACCGGGGCAATCCACCCGCCGAGGTCGCCGAGTACGACGGAGTGTCAGCCGCCGTACAGCCGCTGCTGGCGGGCGGGCAGCACGTGACGGCGTGGCGGGAGCGACGCCGGGGCGCGGCGCGGACGCTGTACGTCCATGTCGCGCACTCGCACCCGGGGACGACGGCGCTGGACCGGGCGCTCAGGGCCGTACGCAGCGCGAGTCCGCTCCCCTACTCCGCCCTGGCGCTGACGCACCGTGCCTGGTGGCACGCCTACTACCGCAAGAGCTTCCTCTCCGTCCCCGACGCCCGCCTCCAGCGCTTCTACTGGATCCAGCTCTACAAGACCGCCTCCGCCGCCCGCCGCGACGCCCCGGTGATGGCGACCTGCGGCCCCTGGCTGGAGCCCACGCCCTGGCCCAACACCTGGTGGAACCTCAACGCCCAGCTGGAGTACTGGCTGATCCACGGCTCCAACCATCTCGAACTCGACGCGATCACCCGGTCGCTCGGCGAGTTCCGGGACAACCTGGCCAAGGAGACGGCGGCCCCGTACCGCGCCGACTCCCTCGGCATCCCGCGCACCACGGATCCCCAACTGGTCAACGGCGCCACCAGCACCCTCATGGGCTACGGCGTCGGCATCCCCGGCCAGGATCCGCCGACCCCCGAGGTCGGCAACCTCACCTGGGCACTGCACAACGTCTGGCTCAGCTACCGCCACACGATGGACGAGTCGATCCTCAGGGACGTCCTCTTCCCCCTGCTCCGCAAGGCGATCGCCTACTACCTGCACTTCCTGGAGCCCGGCCCGGACGGCCGACTCCACCTCCCGGCCACCTTCTCCCCGGAGTACGGCGGCAACTCACGGGACTGCAACTACGACCTGATGCTGCTGACCTGGGGCTGCCGCACGCTCCTCGACTCGGCCGAACTCCTCGGCATCGACGACGAGTCGGCGCCGCGCTGGCGCGAGGTGCTGGCCAGGCGGGCGCCGTACCCGACCGACGCGAACGGCTTCATGATCGGCGCGGACATCCCCTTCGCGAAGTCCCACCGCCACTACTCGCACCTGCTCGCGGTGTACCCCCTGTACGAGCTGACCGGCCGCACGCCCGACGAACGCGCCCTGATCGAGCGGTCGTTGGCCCACTGGGTGGGCTTCGAAGGTGCCCTGCAGGGCTACACCTTCACCGGCGCGGCGTCGATGTCGGCGCTGCTCGGCAAGGGCGAGGACGCGCTGAGGTACCTGGGCGAGCTGATGTCCCGCTTCGTCCAGCCCAACACCATGTACCAGGAGTCGGGCCCGGTCATCGAGACCCCGCTGTCGGCGGCCCAGTCCCTGCACGACATGGTCTGCCAGTCCTGGGGCGGAGTGATCCGCGTCTTCCCGGCCCTCCCCGCCGCCTGGGCCGACCTGACGGTGCAGGACTTCCGCACGCAGGGCGCCTTCCTGCTGTCGGCGGTCCGCGAGGGCGGGGCCACCCGCTGGGTGCGGCTCACCAGCGAGGCGGGCGCCCCCTGCGTCGTACGGCACGGCATCACCGGACCGGTCGAGGTGCGGGACGACCGAGGCCGGCCACTGCGGCACTCCGACACCGACGAGGGGGCGATCCGCATAGCCCTGCCGAAGGGCCGGTCGGCCCTGATCACCGCGCGCGGCGACCGCCCGGACCTGAGGATCGCCCCGGTGCGGCCGAACGCGGAGGCACCCCCGTGGGGGCTGCCGCGCACGGAGTAGGCCGACGGACCTAGCGCGTGTCCCTCCGATGGGTTGGTCAGTTGATCGGATGCGCCTGTCCGGTTAGTGATCACCGATGCGATGTGGGACCGGATCGAGCCGCTGATGCCGGCAGATCCAGTCCGCGGACGGCGTTGGGCCGACCACCGCCGCGCCCTTGAGGCCATCACGTGGAAGTACCGCACCAACTCACCCTGGCGGGACCTCCCCGACAAGCCCGGCTCGTTCCAGACCGCCCGCAAACGGCCGATCAGATGGGCCGTCGACGGCACCTGGGAGATGATCCTCGCCGCCGTCCTGGCAGCGCGGACGCCGACGACGACATCGACTGGACGGTGCCGATGGACTCCACCGTCGTCCGGGCTCACCAGCACGCTGCCGGAGCACGGCCTTTAGCTTTCACCGTCACCGCGGGCCAGGCTGGTGACGTACCCGCCTTCGAGACGGTGATGCCCCGCACCCACGTGCCCCGAGGCGACGTGGGCAGGCCACGGACCCGGCCACTGGTTGCCCTGACCGACCGCGCGTGTTCCTCCCGTGCCATCCGCGGCCACCTGCGGCACCGGGGCATCCGCGCGGTCATCCCACAGCCGTCCGACCAGATCGGCCACCGCCAGCGACAGGGACGCCGAGGCGGCCGTCCGTCCGGTTTCGATGCCGAGGCATACAAGCAGCGGAACACCGTCGAGCGGTGCATCAATCGCCTGGGGCAGTGGCGCGGCCTTGCCACGCGAACGGACAAGCTCGCGATCGCCTGCCAGGCCGCACTCCAAGTGATGAACAGGCCATGGATGTCTTCCGGGAACAAGGCCCCCCGCGACTGGGTGACCGGGGCTCCCGAGACATTCCACGCCATGGCCGTGGCGGATCTTCCGCAGGTCCCGGTGCAGCCCGAATCGAATGACGTCAATCGCGGCAGCGGTTCTCACCCTGGAGCGGCAACGCTGAAAAGGCTCATTGCCTGCTTGGGACCGTTGCCGGCGTGGCGCTTGTCGCGGGCGTACATGACGGTCGCCTTTCCGCCGCCGGGAGTGCGGCGGTCCATCTCGGACAACGAGCCCATCGCCACCCCAAGGTCGTGACGACACCGTAGGAGACCACCGCCAGAAGCGCAGCCAGAGGTTCAAGTTGCCGGCTCAGCCAGTCTCGCCAAGGGAGAGCTGAGAAACTGCACCCGTTGACGACTGGCTTAACCGAAGAGGCCGCTACCCAGGTACTTGTAGCCGGAGTCGGGTGCCAGCGTGACGACGGCTGTCTCTCGCGGCAGCTGGGCCGCGAGGCGCACCGCCCCATGGACGTTGGCACCGCCTGAGACACCGGTGAAGATGCCTTCCTCCTCGGCCAGGCGGGACGTTGTCGCAAACGCGTCGTCGTCGCTGACGATGTCGACCGCGTCGACGGCGTCAATGTCGAACAGCGGTGGGGCGAAGCCACTCCAGCCCTGCATCGCGAAGACGCCCTGGGTGCCGGCGGTGATACCTGGCGATCCGGCCGGCTCCAAGCCGACGATTCGGGTGCGCGGGTCGCGTCGACGGATCGCTGCTGCCACACCGAGCAGGGACGCGCCACTGCCGATACCGGTGCAGAACGCTGTCACTGGCAGGTGCGCGCTCTGGTTCAGGATCTCCATGCCGAGTCCGTCGCGCAGACCGGCGACCACATACGGGTTGTTGAACTGGTCGGTGAAGTAGTGGCCCGGTTGTTGGGCGAGGTCGGCCGCGCGGACACGCATCGCGTCGATGTCGGCCGGCGTGACCGTACCGGGTGCGATGGCGGCGTCGAGCACCTCCACGTCGGCGCCGAGTGCCCGCATCAGCCGCCGCGGCTCGTCGCTGAAGCAGGCCGACGTGACGATTTTGAGCCGGTACCCCTTGACCGCGCAGACCAGCGCGAGCCCCGGGCCGGTGCTGCCGCCGGTGTACTCGACGATCGTCATCCCCGGCATGAGCCTGCCGTCACGTTCGGCTCCCTCGACCATCGCCAACGCCAGCCGGTCTTTCATGGCGCCAGTTGGGTTGAGGTATTCGAGCTTCACCAGCACCCGGGCACCGGTGGAGGGCGCGAGATGCTGCAGTTCCACGAGCGGCGTGTTGCCGATCGCGGCCAGCGTTCCTGGTCGCATCGCCTTACCCTCTGCCGGTTGTGACAGGCACGGCCCCGCCCACAGCGTGTGCGACGGCGGCGTAGGCGAAGGCGCGCACGATCGGATGACGCCGCCCGTCATCGATGGCGAGTTCGGGTTGGAAGAGCGTGCTCAGGAAGAAGGGATGTCCTGGTAGTTCGGCGATGCGCACCTCGGGGCCGTCGTGACCGGTGAACCGCATGCCGTGCGCGGACAGGACATCCAGGTACTGGGGATTGAGCCCGTACCCGCAGTGGTAGCGCTCCACGGTCCGGTCCACGCCGAGGATACGTTCGGCCGCCGAGCCCGGGGTGATGCTGACCATGCCCTCGTGCCCGACGAGGGAGCAGGCCAGGGGTGCGATCAGCGGGCTCTCTGCGTTCGGAGTGTTCTCGGCGTGCCCGGCGGTGGTGAGCCCGCAGACGTTGCGCGCGAACTCCAGCAGTGTGTGTTGAAACCCACCGCAGGTACCGAGGTAGGCGATGCCGTTTTCCCGGGCGGTACGGGCCGCCTGGAGCGCGCCGGTCTCGCTGCGATACGGGCTGCCGGGCAGCAGCCAGATGCCGTCGAACTGGTCCAGCCTGGTGGCGTGCGCCTCCTCGGTCGGTACCCAGTAGGCGTCCAAGGCAATTCCGTCCCGCTGCCGCAGGGCTTCCAGCAGGAGGGGTATCCGCGTGTGGGACCGTACGTGCGGCGACCGGTCGCCCACGAGTGCCACCTTCGCCGTATGTGTCTCGTCGTTGCTCTCCATGGGCTCATCGTGCGCAGGCCGCAGTTATTAGTCCAACGAGAAATCGTCGTTGAAGTATCAGAGATACTTATAGTCATGGACGTCAACCTCCTGCGCACTTTCGTGGCGGTAGCCCGTAAAGGGTCTTTCTCCGACGCCGCATGCGACCTCGGCTACACCCAGTCCGCGGTTTCCCAGCAGGTCGCCGCGTTGGAGAAGGACCTCGGGGTGCAACTGCTGCATCGTCGCCCGGTCATCCCGACCGAGGCCGGGCAGCGCCTGCTGGAGCACGCCACGCCGATCCTGCTGCGTCTCAACGCCGCCCGGACCGACGTCCAGCGCCTGTCAGGCGAACCGCCGGCCCGTCTGACCCTCGGGGCGTCGCCGCTCGCCGACGTCCGGCACACCATCGCCAGACTCACCGAACTGCAGCGCTCGATGCCGCGATTGACGATCGTCGTGAGAACCATGGGCCGTGATGGTGTCCTCGAGGCCGTCGCCAACGGCGACGCGGACCTTGGTCTCGTCGACGGAGTCACCGCCGCCAGCGACCCGCTCCGCCTGCTCGACAGCGGTCCGCTCACCACGGTCGCCCTGACCGAAGAATCCGTCGCTGTGGCCCTGCCCGGCACGCACCCCCTGGCAAGCCGTAGCTGGCTCCGTCTGGAGGATCTCGTTGACGCTGTCTGGATCGACGCACCGGACGTCGCCACACCGCTGGACCGGCTGCGGGCCCTCGCACGCACCGACGGGTTCCACTCCAGCCTCCGCTGCGACGGCACCGATCTGCGCGGTCTCCTAGCCCTCGTCGCGGCCGGCGCCGGGCTCGCCCTGCTTCCCGCGTCCGCCGTGCAACACCACCGAGAGGGCGAACCCGATGTGACCGGTGTCCCGCTCTCGACTCCCCACCTCGTCCAGCGCACCGAACTCGTCCACGGCAGCCTGACGGGTCCCGCCACGACGCTCACGGCGGCGATCCACCGGCACGCCGTAACAGGCCGACACTGACCCTCGACCGCGTACCAACATCACCAGACTCCGAGCCGGCATGGCCGATTCCGGCCCCCACAGGACCTGCGACGCCCGGCTCCACCGACCGGTCAACCAGTCATGGACCGTCACAGATCACCGGTTCTGACACAGCTTCTCAGCTTGTCTTTTAACCTCTGAGGCTGTCGCGCTCGATGATGCTCTCGGGTCGCCTGGTCGTTTTCCCGACGTCACAGCGGGTCGCCGGGCGGCGATTCCTGGAGCCAAGTGGCCTTCCCGGTCCGGGTGTTGAGGGTTTCGGTGCACGGGCCGGACAGGCGAGGTGCGGACGGAGGTTCCGAAACCCCCGGCGGACTCGGGCTGGGGTAAGCCGTGCGGGCTCGGCCGGCCTCCCCCAGGGGCGGCGGAGATCCGCCGTGGCTTCGCGGGTGAGCCGGAGTTGGGTGTGGGCGGCGATCACGAGCCACGTCCAGCGGTCGCCGGCCTCGGGGGTGCGGAGCTTCGGTCGGGTCCATCCGAGGGTTTGCTTCATCAGCCGGAAGGTGTGCTCCAGGTCGAACCTCCTCAGGAACGCCTGCCAGCGCACGTCGACGCCCTCGCCGGTCAGGCCGGTGACGGAGGACCACAACCAGACGGGCAGCGGGTCATTGCCGCCGGGCAGGCGGTCGACCTGAAGGCGGATCAACGTGCCCTCGATGAACGGGAGTTCACCGGTGTGGTCGATCCACGCGGAGCGGGTGGTCAGCCTCGGGTGGATGCGGTTCCAGGCCATCGCGCGGGCGGTGCCATACCTGTCGGTGACCTGCGTCGTCGCCGCGTCCGGAGCGCCCCAGGTCTCCGGCTTGGTGAAGCGGAACTCCTTGCCGTGCTTCGGCGGGTGCCCGCCCTGCGGCGGCGAGGTCCACGGTACCGGGACCGGCTTGCGCATCACCCGGTCCGAGCGCCTCCGCCGGCAGCCCGCGCAGAAGGTGGGCCATGCGCGGGGCGTCGTATCCGGCGTCGAAGACGACCAGGATGTCGCGGTCGCCGACGTGCCACCGCCCCCTCTCAAGGAGGTCCGTGACCACCCGGCGGACCTGCGCGGCGGTGACCTCGGCGACGTCGTCGGCCGGCCCCAGGCGGACAGCGTCCAGGAGTTGGCACCAGGACGTCCGGCCTGATTCGAGGGCGGCAAAGAAGGGAGTACGGCCAGCCGGGCACGAATTGCTCCGAGGACCGGCCGCTGCGGCCGTAGACGTGGCAGAACAAGCGGTCGGCGCTGGTCGGCGCGTCCGGGCGGAGCCAGTGGCTGATGTCGACCGCGAGGACCAAGCGCCCGTCGGCGGCCTGCGGCATGGGCAGACCGGCCAGCACCTGCCGCAGCCGGGACACATCGACGTTCCCGCGGTTCAACGCGTCGTACATGGCGCCGTGCCCGCGCCGGTGCTCGTCATGGTCGCCCTTTCCTTTGGCGTGTTCCGTGTGTACCGCAGTGGCGGGCTGGGAGATCAGAAGAGCTACGCCGAGGAGATCAACAGGGCCCGCCAGCAGCTCTTTGAGGGCCAGTTGGTCTACACGGATGTCAGATCCTTGGGGCTTGTGGCAGGTACTGAGCCGCGCTTGTTCCGAGTCGACGTCCTGGGCAGTTGGCGCGGGACCAGGCCCGGCGAGGCTGAGACCCCGGTGAGTGCTGGTGGTCAGATCGGGGTGAAACGGCACTGTGCGGGCGCGGGGGTGCGGTGCATGCCGCTGTCGTCGGAACGCCAGAACGTCCTTTCTGCAAGCGACGAGGCAACCTGGGTGTGGGACGTGAGGGCGCAGCGTCCCGGGAAGGTCAGCATTGCTCTCACCGTGACCGCCTACTTCCGCGAGAGCAGCCTGGTGCTCATCGAGAAGCCGCCCGTGACGGCGCGCGTCGACGTGGCAGCGCCACCCACCGACAACGGTCCGTTCTCCTGGATCGTGGACCTGTGGCACTGGGCGACCGGCGCGATCACCAGCCTGGGCGGACTGGCCGTGTCCGTGAGTGCCATCGCTGCCACGATCGTCATGGTGGTCCGCGGAGACTTCCGGGGGACGAGGCGGACGAGGCGGGTGCCACCGAGCGTGTGCGCGCTGTTGGTCGCCGACCGCGGCAACGGTCGGCGCGGGAGAGCCACGCACGTCTCGCCCGCCCACGCACGCATGTCACTGCGGCAAGGAGTCTTCAGTCCGGCCGCCGCAGAGACGCTAACCGCGAGCCACGCCAGTAACAGTCCGTGATGCGGAGCCCGCCGTAGCCCGACCGGGGCTGTGGCGCGGCGTTGAACTTCGAGGGCCGAGCCATAGCCCGGACCCCGAAGGGCTTGTCCGGCGTATCAGTGGCGCTCGAACCGCGGTTTCGGGTGGCCGTGGGCGGCGGCTTTCATATGGCCGCAGACGGGCTCGCGCTGTGTGAAGGCCGCGCCGGTCCCGCGGGCGAGGATCGGCAGGAAGCGCTGGGCTTCGGGTGACTGGCCGGTCGTCGTCCAGTGGAAGTCCCCCGTCCCCCGCATGGCGCCGCAGCACCAGGCGCCGGCCCAGGCGCTGCCAGTGCTTCGCAATGGAGATCTTCGCGATGTGGCCCCGGCGGCACGGGGAGCGTGTGCCACGACAGCACCTCCGCATCCCGGCCCGTCCGGTCGCACACGCGCAGTACCTCGAAGGAGGTCATCCGCATCCATCCGCGGTGGGTCACCCGGTGCCCTGAATCGCCCCCTCCAGCGTGAGCAGCCGCACCTTGCGTTCGAGGCCGCCCGCGAACCCGGTCAGTGACCCGTCGGCGCCGATCACGCGATGGCACGGACGGAGGACCAGTAGCGGGTTGGCGCCGATCGCGCCGCCCACGGCCCGAACGGCGGCGCGGGACGCACCGATCCGCGCGGCGATCTCGCCGTACGTGGTCGTCGCCCCGTACGGAACGGTGCCGAGGGCGGCCCAGACCCGCTCCCGGAACTCGCTCCCCTCGCTGTGCAACTCCAGCTGGAACTCCTTGAGTTCACCGGCGAAGTAGGCGGCGAGCTGTTCCTCGGCCGCGTGGAAGAGCGCGGGGTCGTGGCGCCAGCCGTCCTGGACGGTGCGGCCGCCTTTCTGTCCCGGCACGGAGAGGGAGGTCAGGGCGCCGGTCGTCGGGTCGGCGGTGAGGAGGATGCGGCCGAGCGGGCTGTCGAGCTCGGTCCAGTGGGTGGTGGTCAGGGAGGTCATGCTTACTCCAACTCCCCTGCTGCGCGCAGGTGTTGCCATGCGTAGGAGCGCCAGGGGCGCCAGCTGTCGGGGACTTCGACGCCGGGCGGGGCGACATCCGGGTCGCCGAGGGCACGGGTGCGGATGACGGCGACGGTACGGGCGTCCAGCCCGGGCAGACCGAGCAGCGCGTCCTGCGCGGCGTCCCGCTCCGCCCCCGGGTCCAGTCGTACGGCACCGTCGGCGAGGGCGGCGGCGAGCGCGCCCAGGGGGCCGTCGGGCTCGGCCTCGGCGAGGACCGCCGGTTCGGGGAACAGATGGGTGAGGCTGCCGCAGGGCGAGTCGAGCGCCTTGCCGTACCGCACCACCAGCCGCTCCGCCTCCGCCGGACCGACCAGCTCCCGAACCGCCAGCTCCTCCGGGTCGGCGGCACCGGGCGAGCGCAGCCCCGGCCAGGCGGCGACCATCGGCCCGAGCCGGGCATCGACGCCGAGCCGCTCGTCGACGGCGTACGGATCGGCGTCGAGGTCGAAGAGGCGCCGCAGCCGGTGGACGGCGGTGGTCAGGTCGCGGGGGTCGGTGAGGTGGAGCCGGGCGTCGAGCCAGCCGCCCGGGTGGGCGCCGCCCTGCGCCCTGAAGGCACCGGTCCGCTCGTCGACGGCGACGATTCCGGTGCCGTGGGGAAGGCGGAGGGTGCGCCGGTAGGTCCGACGTCCCGGCAGCCCGGTCACCACCTCCACTCCGGGCACGGCCTCGCGCTCCAGCAGCTCGAAGACGGCGCCGCTCTGATACGGGCCCCGATACGCCAGCCGCAGCGGTATCCCGGCCGACGGAGTGCCCGCACGCCGGGCGCCTCGGCCGCCCTTCGGTACGGCGGCGGCCCGCAGCTCGCTCGGCGTCGACGCGTACACGTCCCGGATCGTGTCGTTGAACTGGCGCACGCTGGCGAACCCGGAGGCGAACGCGATCTCGGTGATCGGCAGCTCGGTGGTCTGCAGAAGCACCCGCGCGGTGTGCGCCCGCTGGGCACGGGCGAGCGCCACCGGCCCGGCGCCCAGCTCGGCGGTGAGCTGCCGCTGCACCTGCCGGGCGCTGTAGCCGAGCCGCGCGGCGAGCCCGGCGACGCCCTCCCGGTCGACGATCCCGTCGCCGATCAGCCGCATCGCCCGCCCCACCGCATCGGCCCGCACATTCCACTCGGCGGACCCCGGCACGGCATCCGGCCGACACCGTCGGCAGGCCCGGAATCCCGAGCCCTGCGCGGCGGCGGCGGTCGGGAAGAACCGCACGTTGTGCCGCTTCGGGGTGACCGCCGGGCAGCTGGGGCGGCAGTAGATGCCGGTCGTCTCGACGGCGAAGAAGAACTCGCCGTCGAAACGACCGTCCCGGCTGCGGACCGCCTCGTACCTGGTGTCTTGGTCCATCACGGTGTCCAGTGTCCGCCGTGAGCGAGGGGTACGGCTAGCGGAAAACGGACATGGCACTGGCCGGCCCGCCCGTCCGGCGATTGAGGACGAGGCCCGTTCAGGGCCGAAGCGGGGGTCTGGGGGCGGCAGCCCCCAGATACGGCCACGCAGACTCCGGAACCCTTATCGCCAACGCCCCCGCTTCGCCTCCATCGCCGCGCGCCCTTCCGCCCCCTTCCGCTTCCAGTCCCGCCTGAGCTCCGCACGGACCCTCGCATCCGTCTTGGCCACGATCCACTGGTTCTCCCGCACCAGCTTGCGGTAGCTCTCCAGCCGCCGTACCGGCAGCTCACCGGCGTCGATCGCGGCCAGCACGGCGCACCCCGGCTCGGCCTCGTGCGCGCAGTCCTGGAAGCGGCACCGCTCGGCCAGCTCCTCGATCTCCGAGAAGACCTGGCCGACGCCCGCCCCGGCATCCCAGAGCCCGACGCCGCGCAGCCCCGGGGTGTCGATCAGGACCCCGCCCCCGGGCAGGGCGAGCAGATTGCGTGTGGTGGTCGTATGACGCCCCTTGCCGTCGACGTCACGCGCGGCCTGGACCTCCATGACGTCCTCGCCGAGCAGCGCGTTCGCGAGCGTCGACTTGCCCGCGCCGGACTGCCCGAGCAGCACGGACGTACCGCCGGACACGAGCGCGACGAGCACATCGAGCCCGTCCCCGTCCACAGCGCTGACCGCGAGCACGGGCACCCCAGGCGCCGTGGTCTCGACATCCTGGACGAGATGCGACAACGTCACCGCGTCCGGCACGAGGTCGGCCTTGGTGAGGACCACGACGGGCTGCGCCCCCGACTCCCAGGCCAGCGCGAGGAACCGCTCGATCCGACCGAGGTCGAGTTCGACGGCCAGCGACACGGCGACGATGGCGTGATCGACGTTGGCGGCGAGGATCTGCCCCTCGGACCGCTTGGAGGAGGTGGAGCGTACGAAGGCGGTACGGCGCGGCAGATACTCCCGTACATAACGCGGATTGCCCGCGGGTTCGACGGCGACCCAGTCCCCGGTGCACACGACGCGCAGCGGATCGTGCGGGGTGACGAAGGCCGTGTCGGCTCGTACGACACCGTCGGCGGTGATGACGTCACACTGCCCACGGTCGACCCGCACGACGCGCCCGGGCAGCAACCCCTCGGCGTCGTACGGGGTGAACGCGTCGGCCCAGGCCGAGTCCCAGCCATAGGGAGCCAACGCGGAAACAGAGGTGGAAGTCAACGGGTGACCCTTCACAAGGGCGGCACCGGCAGCCGCGTCGCAGGACGCGGAGAGATCAGGTGAGGTCAGCCGGAAGCCACGGAGGTGGACTTGATGAACTTCTGGATGCGGGCAGCGCCCATCGCAACGACAGCCATCGGTCACACCTCCCAGTCCATGCTCGGCGAACAACAGCGGCCACCAGCCGCTACCGGATCAATGGACACCCTAGCGACAGGCTCCAGAGCACGGCCAGCCATTTTTTACCGCGGCGAGGCACCGAGTTTTGCGTATCTCTGGTCCGGGATGTGCCGCCTCGCGCCGAGCTGCGCTACGCAGGAACAAGCCCCGCGAGGGCACGGTCGGTGCGCCGCGACGGGCCAGGGGGAATCATGGCCGACTCCGTACGCCGCCAGGGGCCACGGGCGCCCGAGACCGACCCCAGGGTGGGGGTCGAGCTGCACAACGACTGGCAGGGAGAGCCGAAGCACCGTCTGGTCGCGATAGGGGATTCCCTGACGCAGGGTTTCCAGAGCGGAGCGATCTTCTCTACCGGTCTGTCGTATCCGGCGATCGTCGCGTACGAGTTGGGGTGCGTCGAGAAGTTCCGGTACCCCCTCTACGAGGGCTTCGGCGGGCTGCCGTTCAACATCGAGCTGCTTCTGCGTGACCTGGAGGACCGCTACGGGCGGACCGTGGACCTGTGGGAGGTGCCGTTCGCGCTGTTCCGGGTCCGCAGGCTCATGGACCAGGTGGAGGACTACAACGAGCGGGGGGACGGCCTCACCGTCCCCTCGACCACCGCCATCATGCACAACCTCGCGGTGTTCGGGTGGGATCTGCGGGACGCGCTCTCGAAGTCCGCGGACGAGTGCCGTAAGAGCATCGACGTGCCGAAGGACGACCTGGTCAAGCAGATCGTCCAGAACGCCGGCGAGCGCGCCGCCCTTCGGGTACTGCCCACCCAGCCCCCGGCGGCAAGGTCCCTGACCCAACTGGGCGCGGCAACCCGGCTCGGGGAGGAGACCGACGGCACCGGCTCCGAGCACGGGATCGAGACGCTGGTCGTCTTCCTCGGCGCGAACAACGCCCTGCGGGCCGTGACAGAACTCAGGGTGGTCTGGAGCGAGGACGGCTACGACGACCTGTCCCGCAAGGGGCCCTTCACCGTCTGGCGCCCACAGCACTTCGAGGCCGAACTGCGCAAGGTGGCGGCCGAGGTCGCCGGGATCAAGGCGCGGCATGTCATCTGGTGCACGGTCCCGCACGTCACCATCGCGCCGATCGCGCGCGGCGTGCAGGGCAAGACCGCGCGGGGTTCGCGGTACTTCCCGTACTACACCCGCCCGTGGATCGGCGACGACGACTTCGACCCCGGACAGGACCCGCACATCACCGGTGACCAGGCGCGGCAGGTCGACGACGCCATCGACGAGTACAACGACGCGATCACCGCGGAGGTCCGCAACGCCCGGCGGACGGGCAAGGACTGGTATCTGCTGGAAACCTGCGGCCTGCTGGACCGACTCGCGTCCCGCCGGTACGCCGAGGACCCGTCCGCCTGTCCGGACTGGTGGCGGCCGTACGAGTTGCCGCCGGCACTGCGGGCGCTGACCCCGCCGCCGAACTCCCACTTCCTCGCCGGCGAGGGAGAACGGCGCGTGGACGGCGGCCTGTTCTCGCTCGACGGGGTCCATCCGACGACGGTCGGGTACGGCATCCTCGCCCAGGCACTGATCAGTGTGATGCGGCTGGCCGGTGTCCGGTTCTTCCGGCCCGACGGACGCACCCCGCGCCAGGACCCGGTGCTCGTCGACTTCGACCGCCTCATCCGCAACGACACCCTGATCAACCTGCCGCCGGGAAACCTGGACTCGACCCTGGGTGTCCTCGGCTGGGCCGACGAGGCCACGGACCTGTTCCGACGTGTCTTCTCCGGCTTCTGACGGAACTTCGGCTCTCCGAACGGAGGCAGTGATGAGCGATACGCATACGTCGGCTCCTTCCCACCGCCCCGGAATGGGATCCATGCCGTACGAGGACGGCGGATACTGGTACGCGGACGTGCCCGGGGTGAAGCCGGGTGATGAGTACAAGTACGTGATCACGGCGGCGGACGGCGCCCACCTGTGGCGGACCGACCCCTACGCTCCCCCGATGACCGGGTCGAACGGCGACCTCTCGGCGGACGGGCCGGGGCGTGACGACCTGCCCTGCTCCGGGACGGTCGGGCTCGGGCCGTACAGCGCGCTCGTCCTGTCCCAGGAGGCCTGATGATCACTCTCGACGAGGCACGGAAGCTTGAGCAGGCAGCGCCCCTGCGCATCAAGTTCGCTTCCCTCGATCCCCACGGAAACCTGTTGAGCGACTCGAACGCCGGCTACCCACAGTTCTTCACTCACCTCCTCGGCAACTGGCACGCCGTACAGATAGGCGGCATAGAGACACGAGATGCCTCACGACCGGGCCACGGCGAGTTACACCGGGCTTGGGACGTGAGCAACGGAGAACTGAACCTGCTCGCTGTCGAGCACGAGACGGGGATAGAGCTGATCGCGGCCATCGGTGTAGGCATCGTGACCGACGCCGCTGTCGGTTTTCTCCGATGGGCATGGCGACAGTGGCGCGAGGTACGAAGTGATCTTCCCTATCCACCGGTCTCTTCTTCAGTCGTCATCGAGGTGCCCCGAGAAGATCCGGACGCCCCACCGGTGCGCATTGTCGTGGGATCACCCGTCACTGATGACGAACTTGCACGCTACGTCCGCCTGGCGGTCGCGACCGCTCAGTCGAACTGACCCGTATCGGCCGTCGCGCAGTCGCGCCCGTTCACCGCGAAGTCGTACGCCGCCGAGTTCTCGCCCTCCCAAGAGGCGATGAACCCGAAGGAGAGCTTGCCGTCCGCGGGGACCGTCCTGTTGTATTCGGCGGCCTTGGCGGTGATCCGGGAGCCGTTCTGGGCGAAGCTCGCGTCCCACATCTGGCCGACCTCCTGGCCGTCGCGGAAGGACCAGGCGACGCGCCAGCCGTCGAGGGCCTGTTCGGTGGTGACGGTGACGGTGGCCTGGAAGCCGTCGGGCCATTCGTTGACGAGGTCGTACCGGACGCTGCAGGTCGACGGTTCGCTCGGGGACGGGTCCGGGGCGTCCTCCTCGGCCTTGGACGACGTGGTGCCCTGGGGCTCCGGGTCGGGGTTCTTCGGCTCGGGGGACTTCTCGCCCGGGGTGGTCTGTGACGGTTCCGGCGAGTCCGACGCGGGCTGCGTGGCGGACGTCACCGGTGCGGTGAAGCCGGGGCCGGCGACCGGCTGCCGGTCGGCGGGGTCACCGCCCGCGGGGGCGCCGTCGCCGGTGGAGCCGGCGGGCATCACCGACACCGCGAGGGCGAGCGCGGAGACGAGGACGGCGGCGACGAGGAGGCCGTTGCGCACGACGCGCGCCTTGTGCGCCCCGGGGTTCGGCGGGCCCGCGTCCAAGTCCCCCCGGTCGGGGCGTCCGGCGCCGAGGCGCACCTCGGCGGCCCGGCGGCGGCGCTCCAGGTAGGCGAGGCCGCCCCAGCCGATCACACCTCCGGCGAGGGCACCGGGCAGTCCGCCGCCGTGCAGGCGCAGACAGGCGGCGGCCTCGGCGCACTGCACGCAGGTGGCGAGGTGACGGGAGAGGTCGTCCGGGGTGTCGGCGCCCGTCGAGCGGGTGACGGCGTCGAGGAGGCGGGCATAGCTGCGGCAGCGCGCGTCCATCGGCGTGTCGAGGTGGTTGCGCTGGCTGCGGTCCCTGAACAGGCCCCGGACCTGGGCGAGTTCCTCGGACACGGCGTCCGGGTCGAGGCCGAGCCGGCGGGCCACGACGGACAGCGGCAACGCCTCCACCTCGGCCAGCCACAGCAGCGCGGCGTCCGGTTCCTGCATGTCGCGCAGTGCGCGCAGCGCGATCGGGCGCTGGAGCGGGGGTCCGGTGTAGCGGGCGGCCTTGTCGGAGTTGAGCCACAGGCGCAGGTCTGGGTCAAGCTTGTGGCCCTGGCCCGCCTCCTCCCACGCCGCCGCCGTGGTACGTACGGCGGTCAGGAGGAGAGGGATCCGGGGTAGACGGGCCGGGCGGCGGCCCGCGCTCCTGAAGGTCACGGTCTCGGCCTCGCGGGCCTCGCGTATGCCGGACGAGAACGCCTCCGCGGCCAGCTGGCCGGCCGCGGAGGAGCCGGCCGTGCACAGATCGGCGTAAGACAGCACGGCGTCCCAGCACTCGGAGAACAGCGCGGCCTCGGTGGCGTCCTGGGGGGTCGGCAGGTCGGGCATGAGACTCCTGCATCCATGTGCGAGGTCAACTCGCCATATCGGCAATGGAGTTGGGGGGAACCTCGCGGCAGGGCATGAGCTTTTCACGTCTTCAACACAACTGACAAGCGCTGTGTTCAGATGTCATGACAGACCGTCGCGCCCCCGCGACTCCAGCCACTTGTACGGACGCGAGCCCCGTCCGTCTCACCCGTGCCTTCGATCCTCCAATTCAGTCCGTCTCAATCCGTCTCAATCCGTCTGTACCGTCGCGGACTCGTCCGCCGGGAGGCTGTCCATGAAGGAGCTGACGGAGAACACCGCGCGGCCGGGACCGGGCTGGCCGTAGCCGGGGGGCGAAGACAGGCCGAACTCGTCCATGGTGGCGCGGTACGCCTCCAGCAGGCGGATGTGGTACTCCAGCGGCGCGCCCTGCGGGTTGGCCTTGCCGAGCGGGGTCGTCGGCTCGGGGCACCAGGTGGTGAACCGGGGCGTGATGCCTTGGGACATGAAGAAGCGCAGGCCCTCGGTGGTGGACGCGATGGCCTCGTCGACGGTCGTGAAGCCGAAGGGCTCCGCCATCTCCACGCCCGCCACGAAGTTGGGAATGACGTTGCGTGCGCCGAAGATCTCCGCCGAGTCGAGGATCCGCTTGTGCCACTCGTCGCGGCCGACGTAACGCTCCTTGCCAGGGCAGTACATCTTGAAGAGGTACTCGTCCCACACCTCGTAGTTGGGGTGGTAGATCTGCACGCCGTAGTCCTTGAAGCGCTGCACGTCGTCGCGCGGCAGCGCCTGGGCGACGACCTTGCCGATCCAGCGGCCCGGGAAGCGCTCCTCGATGGCCTTGGCGTAGTGGCCGTAGAAGTCGGCCTCGTCGCGTCCGGAGACCGTCTTGGTGATGGCACCGCCGGTGAGGGTGTAGGCGGTGGAGGCCTTCGCCGTGTCGTACCGGTCGATGATCTCCAGGGCCTCCAGGACCTCCTCGACGTCCTTCACCCCGGTGTACGGGCGCCCGGCGGCCTTGTGCTGGCGCCAGTTGTGGTTGATGTCGCAGTACTGGCACTCCTCCTTGGCGCCGAAGTACTGGCAGACCCGGAAGACGGTGAGGTAGATGAGGTAGCCCCACTGGATGGTCGGGGCGACCTCCATGACCGACTTCCCGTTGGCGAGGGTGTGCCGGTAGTACTCCGGCATCGGCGGCACACCGACGTCGGCGATCCGCTTGCCGTCGAGGTAGAGGCCGAGGACCCCGTCGTCATCGGCGGCGACGCGATACGGCGACGCCGGGTTCACCCGCACCGAGACGACGGTGCGCCGCAGGTCGTACGGCCCGCCGGTCAGGATGATCTCCTCCGGCGGTCGCCGCAGCGCGGCCTCGCCCAGCTCGGGCAGGGTGCCGTGGTCGAAGGAGAAGATGAAGTACGACTTCGGCTTGACCTCGCCGTCCTCGTTGTCACTGAGGGCTGATGGATCGAAGGCCACCCCACCCCGGAGCAGATCCTCCTTGAAGACGGCTTCCCGCGGTACGTGCGGGAATCGCTCCATCAGATCCTCGACCAGTGCGGTGCGGCTGCCCATCCGTAATCTCCTCCCGGCTCAGAGCCTGTGTCATGTTCCACGCCCGGTCGGGGACATGACACAGGCTCTCTGGCGTACGACTCCTCACGGTATGCCCCCGCCCGGGCGTGAGCGGCGCCGGGTCCCCTTCGGGCGGTCGTGGCGAGGCGTGAGAGGGAGTACGGGGTGGTCGTGGGGGTGGCTTCGGGCCCATGTCCCCCGGGTCGCTGTCGATCGAGTTCCCGTCCGTCCGCGCCCGCACCGGCAGGCGGGGCGTTCCGACGACCACGAGGCCCCGGCGGACGTACGGGGGTGCGCCGTCCACGGCGGCCGGCGAGCCGTTGAAGCGCCGCGCGCCGGATATGGGGCGACCGCCCGGGGCAATCGGTGCCTCTTGGGCCGACCGGTGCCCTCTTGAGGGACCGGCAGTGCCCCGCGACCGCCGGTCAGCCCGCCGCGCACCGACGCGGGTCCTCGCCGCGACTCATGCCTCCCGCCCCAGCACCGCGGGATCGACCCCGTACGCCACCTCCCCACCCGCCACCAGCCGTTCCGCCTCCGCCACCACCGCGACCCCCAGGCGGGCGGCCTCATTGCCCTGGGAGCCCGCCAGATGCGGGGTGACGAAGGCACCCGGCAGGTCGTACAGAGGTGAGTCGGCGGGCAGGGGCTCGGGGTCGGTGACGTCGAGGATCGCGGAGAGGCGGGCGGTGCGGAGTTCGGCGATCAGGGCGTCGTGGTCGAGCAGGCGGCCGCGCGCGGTGTTGATCAGGACCGCCCCGTCGGGCATCAGGGCCAGCTCGCGGGGGCCGATGAGGTGGCGGGTCTCGGGGGTCTCGGGGGCGTGGATCGTCACGATGTCCGAGGTGCGCAGGAGGTCGTCCAGCGGGAGGAGCGGTACGCCGAGTGCGGTGGCGCCCGCCTCGTCGACGTATGGGTCGGTCAGGCCGACGACCAGGTCGAAGGGGCGCAGCAGCTCGATCACCTTGCGACCGATGCGCGAGGCCCCGATCACTCCGACCCGGCGGCCGTGGTTGCCGATGCCGGGGACGAGGCCCCAGCCGGGGAAGGCGCGCTCGGTGCGCAGGCGGTCGCGGGCCGCGAACAGGTCCTTCCCGGCGAGCAGGATCATGGCGAGGGTGTACTCGGCGACGGGTACGGCGTTGGCCACCGCCGCCGAGCTCACCACGATGCCGCGCCGCCACAGCTCGGGGGTGGCGAGGCCCTTGACCGAGCCGGCCGAGTGCAGGACCGCCCGCAGCTTCGGGGCGGCGTCGAGGACGGAGGCGTCGAGGCGGGGGCAGCCCCAGCCGGTGACGAGGATCTCGGTGCGGGCGAGGACGTCCGCGAGGCGAGGGTCCGTGAAGTCCTCGGCCACCAGGCCGGGGTCGATGTCCACCGACTCCCGCAGCCGTGCCAGCACCTCCGGCGGGAAGACCTGCGGCACGTTCTCGGCGGACATGGCGAACATGGCGTGCGGCCGCTGGGTCAAGGACGTGGCCTCCGGCTCTGCGAAGTGAGAAAGCGGTCTCTACCGTAGGCAGCCGCAGATGAGAGGGTCAACGCACACGCACTCACCTTGAAGGACGGCAAGGATGACCGAGACGATCACCAACTGGGCGGGCAACATCACCTACTCCGCCAAGGAGTTGCATCGGCCGTACTCGCTCGACGCGATCCGCGCCCTGGTGGCCGGGAGCGAGAGGGTGCGGGTGCTGGGCAGCGGGCACTCCTTCAATGAGATCGCCGAGCCGGGCCCCGAGGGCGTCCTGCTGTCGATCGCCGCCCTGCCGCCGGCGATCGACGTGGACCGCGAGGCCCGTACGGTCCGGGTGTCGGGCGGCGTACGGTACGCCGAACTCGCCCGCGCGGTGTACGCGCACGGCCTGGCGCTGCCCAACATGGCTTCCCTGCCGCACATTTCGGTGGCCGGCTCGGTCGCCACCGGCACCCACGGGTCGGGGGTCGGCAACGGCTCGCTGGCCACGTCCGTGCGGGAGGTGGAGCTGGTCACGGCGGACGGCTCGGTGGTGACCGTCGGCCGGGACGACCCGCGGTTCGGCGGCGCCGTCACGTCGCTGGGCGCCCTCGGTGTCGTCACGGCGCTCACCCTCGACCTGGAGCCGTCCTTCGACGTCGAGCAGCACCTCTTCACCGAACTCCCCCTGGACGGACTGGACTTGGCGGCGTTCGAGACGGTGATGGCGTCGGCGTACAGCGTCAGCCTCTTCACCGACTGGCGCGAACCCGGCTTCCGGCAGGTGTGGCTCAAGCGGCGCACCGACCAGCCGCTGCCCGACTTCCCGTGGGCCGCGCCCGCCACCGAGAAGCTGCACCCGGTGCCGGGGATGCCCGCGGTCAACTGCACCGAGCAGTTCGGGGTGCCGGGGCCGTGGCACCAGCGGCTGCCGCACTTCCGGGCGGAGTTCACGCCGAGCAGCGGGGCCGAGCTGCAGTCGGAGTATCTGCTGGCGAGCCGGTACGCCGTGGAGGCGCTGCGGGCCGTCGACGGGATCCGGGAGACGGTCGCCCCCGTGCTGCAGACCTGCGAGGTGCGCAGGGTCGCCGCCGACGAACAGTGGCTCAGCCCCTCCTACGGGCAGGACACCGTGGCGCTGCACTTCACCTGGATCGAGGACACCGCGGCCGTTCTGCCGGTGGTGCGGCTGCTGGAGGACACGCTGGACGCCTTCGCGCCGCGCCCGCACTGGGGGAAGGTGTTCGCGGTGCCGGCGGAGGTGCTGCGCGGGCGGTTTCCGCGGCTGGCCGACTTCCGGGCGCTGGCGCGGGAACTGGACCCGGCGGGGAAGTTCGCCAACGTGTTTGTGCGGGACGTCCTCGACGGCTGATACTTGCCAGTACCCCCACACCGGGTCCTTCCAGGGGAAAGACTTTCTACAGCCCCTTTCCTAACCCCTTGTCGAAAGGCGGCGCACGCCATAGCCTTGCGCCGCGCCGGTGCCGACGTCGACCCGGCCTGGACCCGAAGGGACGGGGGCACGCCCGGTGAAGCGCACATCACGTGACATCCGCACCGCGAACCGCTACGAGGTGCTGCGCCAGATCATCGCCACGTCGCCCACCTCCCGGCAGGAGCTGGCGGGCGCCACCGGCCTCAGTCTCGCCACGGTCGCCACCCTCGTGGGCGAGCTGCTCGACCTCCGGATGATCACGGAGGTCGGGTTCGAGGACTCGGCCGGGGGCCGCCCGCGGGGGCTGGTGGCCGTGAACGCGTCCGGCGGGGCGCTGATCGGCGTCGACATCGCGGAGACGTACGTCCGCGTCGAGCTGTTCGATCTCGCACTGAACGTCCTGGCCCGCGCCGACGAGGACATGCGCCCCGGCGAGAGCCGCCCCGAGCAGGTCGTCGGCCATGTCGCCGCCGCCGTCGGGTCGGTGGTCGCGCAGGCCGGTGTGGAGGGCGCCCGGGTGCTCGGCGTCGGGGTGAGCGTGCCGGGGCAGGTGGACCGGGACACCGGCGTCTCCGAGTACGCGCCCAACTGGGACTGGCACGACGTGCCGCTGCTGGCCCTGCTCGCCGAGCACATCGCCTACCCCCTGTACATGGACAACCCGTTGCGCGCCAGCGCGGTGGCCGAGCTGTGGTTCGGTGCCGTGCGCGGCAGCGGGGACGCCGTGGTGGTCAACCTCGGCACCGGTGTGGGCGCCGGGCTCGTGCTCGGCGGCGGGCTGCACCGGGGGGTGAGCAACAGCGCCGGCGAGTGGGGCCATACGACGCTCGTGCTGGACGGGAGGCTCTGCCACTGCGGCAACCACGGCTGCGTGGAGACGTACGTCGGCGCGCCCGGGATCATGGTGAACCTTCGGGAGCTGGCCGCCGACAGCGCCCTGCTGCACCCGGAGGACCAGACGGCCACGATCGACGCCCTGGCCCGTGGGGTCGCCGCGCACGATCCGGTGGCGCTCAAGGTGGTCCGGGACACCGCCCGCTATCTGGGTGCGGGCATCGCCGACCTGGTGAACCTGTTCAACCCCGAAGTCGTCGTGCTGAGCAGCTGGGTCGCCGCGACCCTCGGCGAACCGCTGCTGCACGAGGTGCGCGAGGCCGTCGCCCGGCACGCGCTCAGGCGGCCCCTGGCCGCCACCCGGATCGTCCTCTCCCCCATCCCCACCGACCCGGTCTGCCTGGGCGCGGCGACGTTCGCGCTGGAGGGAGCGCTGCAGTCGGTCGGCCAGAAGACCGCGTCGGTGGGGCACAGGACGGCGAAACGCACCGCCCACGCAAGGAGTCGTACCGCACCACCCGCATGACGGCGGACAGGGACGCGGCCCCGTTACGTCCGGTATTCCGAACGTCGCGCAACGCTTCGTGCAGACTTCGTCCAACCCCTTGCCGAAGCCTTAGCCGAAGGTTAACGTCCCGCACCGCAACCCCTTTTGAGCCAACTGGCGCTGAGCCGCTCCAGCCTTCGGCGCAGGGCGCAGCCGCACTCGAGACAAGGACGTCAGCATGTCGGCATTGAGCAGCAGGAACTTCGACCGCCGTACCGCACTGCGGGCCGCGCTGGGTCTGGCCGCCGCCGGCGGACTGGCCGCGTGCGGGAGCAACACCGGGCGGAGCGGGGGTGGTTCGGGCGACGGACTCGTCCAGTACTTCCACGCGTACGGCGAGGCCGGTGTCGAGCAGGCCGTCAAGAAGTACGCGAAGGCCTACGACAAGGCCGACGTGACCACGCAGTGGATCACCGGCAACAACTTCGAGCAGAAGCTGTTCGCCGCGCTGCTCACCGACAACGCGCCCGACGTCTTCGAGTTCCACCCGCAGATCCAGATGGTCAAGAGCGGTCAGGTGGCGGACCTGACCGACATCATCGAGCCGGTCAAGGACGACTTCAATCCGGCCGACATCAAGTCGCACACGGTCGACGGCAAGATATACGGCGTCCGGATGATCGACGACCCGCAGTTCCTCTTCTACCGGCCCTCGCTGTTCGAGAAGGCGAAGGTCGAGGTTCCGACCACGCTGGAAGAGCTGATCGAGGCCGCCGACAAGCTGACCACCAGCAAGGTCAAGGGCATCTTCCTCGGCAACGACCTGACCTCGGTGGACCGCCCGCTGATCTGGTCGGCCGGCGCCGACACCCTCACCGCGGACAACAAGCCCGCCTTCAACACCGACGCCGTCGCCGACGGCCTGACGCAGCTGCGCGGTCTCTTCACCAGCGGCAACCTGCTCCTCGACGCCCCCGCCGACTCGTGGGACCCGTCGGCCCTGATCCAGGGCCTGACCGCGATCCAGTGGTGCGGCATGTGGGCCATGCCGGCCATGCAGCAGGCGCTCGGCGACGACATCGGCATCTTCCCCTTCCCGAAGGTCGGTTCCGCCGGCAAGCAGTCGGTCTACAACGGCGGCTGGTCGATGTTCGTCAACGCCAAGGGCAAGAACGTCGAAGCGGCCAAGGAATACGTCAAGTGGCTGTGGATCGAGCAGAAGAAGTACCAGGAGGACTTCGCCACCTCCTACGGCTTCCAC
This sequence comes from Streptomyces sp. cf386, assembly GCF_900103585.1. GTDB lineage: Bacteria > Actinomycetota > Actinomycetes > Streptomycetales > Streptomycetaceae > Streptomyces. The sequence continues at coordinate 72,939 of NZ_FNHV01000022.1, read as the reverse complement.
ATCCCGCCGCGCACGTCCCTCGCCGAGTCCGCGACCAAGCTGAAGTCCGGCCTGCCGGCCGAGGGCGTCAAGCTCTTCAACGAGTTCGGTCACTTCGACAACATCGGCTGGACCCAGGCCATGATCGCCGCGTTCTGGGACGTGATCGCCAACACCGTCCGCAAGGACGGTGACCCGAAGGCCGCACTCGACGCCTGCGAGAAGAAGGTCGACGCCGAGCTCAAGAAGCTCTTCGGATAGACCGCCGGACGGATCTCGACATGTCGACCACCACCACACGCGGGGTCGCCAAGAACCCCGCCTCGGCCAAGGTCTCCAAGGACCGGCCGCGGCGGGGCCTCAGGGCGAACAGCACCTTCAACTTCTGGCTCTTCACCGGTCCGTTCCTGATCGGCCTGGTGATCTTCGTCTTCGTGCCCATCGGCTGGAGCATCTATCTCAGCTTCTTCGAGGCACGCTTCACCGTCACACCGAGCGAGTTCGTCGGCTTCGACAACTACAAGCAGATCCTGACGGACGCCGACTTCAGGAACTCCCTCGTCACCTTCACCGTGTTCGCCGCGTTCATCGTGCCGGCCACCTGGGCCATGTCGCTGGGCCTCGCACTGCTGGTCAACCGGCTGCGGTTCATGCGGGCGTTCTTCCGGTCGGTGTTCTTCCTGCCGACCGCGGTCAGCTATGTCGCCGCCGCGCTGATCTGGAAGATGTCCATCTTCAACGGCGTCCGCTTCGGTCTGATGAACACGGTCATCGGCTGGTTCGGCATCGACAACATCGCCTGGCTGGCGAACCCGGATCCGCCCTGGTACTGGCTGGTCATCGTGACCGTACGCCTGTGGCTCCAGTCGGGCTTCTACATGATCCTGTTCCTGGCCGCACTCCAGAACATCCCGCGGGAGCTGTACGAGGCCGCCGCCATCGACGGAGCCAAGTCGGGCTGGCAGACCTTCCGGTACATCACACTGCCCCAGCTGCGGGCCACGTCGACCGCGGTGATCCTGCTCCTGCTGATCGCCGCCTACCAGGCCTTCGACGAGTTCTTCAATCTGCTCCCCAAGGCCACCTGGGGCCAGCCCCCGCTGGTCGAGCTCTACAAGATGGCCCTCGGCGAGAACCAGAACTACGGCGCGGGCAGCGCGGGCGCGGTCGTCCTGACCCTCCTGATCTGCATCGTCACGCTGTTCCAGGGCAAGATCATGGGCTTCGGAAGGGGTGAGGAGTCCAAGTGACCACCACTGCACCCGACCTCGGGAAGGTCACGAAGCCGGCGAAGGCCAAGGCCAGGCGCGGCGGCGTCATGGGCAACACCGGTCTGTACATCGCGACCGGCGTCGCCGCGCTCCTCTTCCTCGTCCCCTTCTACCTGATCGTCCGCAACGCGCTGATGACGGACCAGGAGATCACGGGCGAGGAGTGGAAGTGGTTCCCCACCTCCATCCAGTGGGGCAACATCACCGAGCCGTTCGACGACGTCACGGTCGACTTCGCGCAGTCCCTGTGGAACTCCGTGGTCGTCGCCGTCCTCCACACGGCGGGCATCCTGCTGATCTGCTCGATGGCCGGCTACGGCCTGGCCCGGATCCCGTACAAGCACGCCAACAAGGTGTTCTACGCCGTCCTGGCGACCCTGATGGTTCCCACGGCCGTCACCTTCGTGCCCAGCTTCGTCCTCGTGTCGTCGCTCGGCTGGGTGGACAGTTACCGAGGTCTCATCATTCCGGGCCTGTTCAGTGGTTTCACGTGCTTCCTGTTCCGGCAGTACTTCCTCGGGTTCCCGAAAGAACTGGAGGAGGCGGCACGCGTGGACGGGCTCGGCTACTGGGGTGCGTACTGGCGTGTCGTCGTGCCGAACTCGCTCAACTTCTTCGCGGCGATCGCCACGATCACCTTCATCAACGGCTGGAACGCCTTCCTGTGGCCGCTGGTCATCGGCCAGGACCCGAGCGCCTGGACGGTCCAGGTCGCGCTCTCGTCGTACATGACGAACCAGACCGTCAACTACCACCTGATCTTCATGGCCACGGCCATTTCCATCCTGCCCCTGGTGTTCGTGTTCCTCTTCCTCCAGCGCTGGCTGGTCCAGGGGATCGCGCAGACCGGCATCAAGGGCTGAGCAAGGAGACCGATGTCTTTCCGCACCACCCCGCCCGTCGACTACGTAGAGGACGTCTCCCCGGGCCGCGGGGCCCTCCCGCCCCGCGCCTGGTACGCCACCTCGGACGCGAAGTCCCTGTCCCTGAACGGCAGCTGGCGCTTCCGGCTGTCCGCGACGGCCGACGCCGAGGACGACTCCTTCGCCGCGGAGGGGTACGACGGCAGCCCCTGGGCCGAGGTCACGGTCCCCGGCCACTGGGTCCTGCAGGGCGACGGCGCGTTCGGTTCGCCGATCTACACCAACCACCTCTACCCGTTCCCGGTGGACCCGCCGCACGTCCCGACGGAGAACCCCACCGGTGACCATCTGCGCGTCTTCGACCTGCCGGCGGACTGGCCGGCGGACGGCGGGGCGGCCATCCGCTTCGACGGCGTCGAGTCCTGCGCCCGCGTCTGGCTGAACGGCACGGAGCTCGGCGAGTTCAAGGGCTCCCGGCTGGCCCACGAGTTCACGGTCGGCGAGCTGCTGAAGCCGGCCGGCAACGTGCTCGCCGTCCGGGTGCACCAGTGGTCGGCGGGCTCCTACCTGGAGGACCAGGACCAGTGGTGGCTGCCCGGCATCTTCCGTGACGTCACCCTGCTGCACCGCCCGACGGGCAGCGCGGGCGACTTCTTCGTGCACGCCTCCTACGACCACGGCACGGGCGAGGGCACCCTGCGCGTCGACTCCGACGTCGACGGGCGGGTGTCCGTGCCCGCTCTCGACATCGATGTCGCAACCGGCGAGCCGGTGACGGTCGCGGTGGAGCCGTGGTCGGCGGAGACGCCGAAGCTGTACGACGGCGAGCTGGTCACGGCGGGCGAGCGCGTGCCGCTGCGCATCGGTTTCCGTACCGTCGTCCTCGAAGACGGCCTGATCAAGGTCAACGGCAAGGCGATCCTCTTCAAGGGCGTCAACCGGCACGAGTGGCACCCCGAGAAGGGCCGCGCCCTCGACCTGGAGACCATGCGCGAGGACGTGCTGCTGATGAAGCGGCACAACCTCAACGCGGTGCGCACCTCGCACTACCCGCCGCACCCGGCCTTCCTCGACCTGTGCGACGAGTACGGCCTGTGGGTCATCGACGAGTGCGACCTGGAGACCCACGGCTTCACCGAGCAGGCCTGGCGCGACAACCCCGTCGACGACGACCGCTGGACCCCGGCCCTGCTGGACCGCGCGGCCCGCATGGTCGAGCGCGACAAGAACCACCCGTCGATCGTCTTCTGGTCCCTCGGCAACGAGGCCGGCACCGGACGTGGCCTGACCGCGATGGCCGAGTGGATCCACGGCCGGGACTCCTCGCGGCTGGTGCACTACGAGGGCGACTGGGACTGCCGGGACACCGACGTCTACTCGCGGATGTACGCCTCCCACGAGGAGGTCGACCGCATCGGCCAGCACCTGGACGGCGGCACGCACAAGCGGCGCGAGCTGCCCTTCATCCAGTGCGAGTACGGCCACGCGATGGGCAACGGACCGGGCGGGATCGCGGACTACCAGCAGATCTTCGAGCGGCACGAGCGGCTCCAGGGCGGCTTCATCTGGGAGTGGATCGACCACGGCGTCAAGCACGCCGAGCTGGGCTACGCCTACGGCGGTGACTTCGGCGAGGAGCTGCACGACGGCAACTTCGTCTGCGACGGGCTGATCTTCCCGGACCGGACGCCGTCGCCGGGGCTCGTCGAGTACAAGAAGGTGATCGAGCCGGTCCGGATCGAGGGTGACGGCGCCGACGGCACGGTGCGCGTGACGAACGCGTACGACTTCGGCGATCTCTCGCACCTTCGGTTCGAGTTCTCGTACCAAGTGGACGGATTCCCCACCGGCGCGCACACGCTCGCCGTGCCGCCGCTCGCACCGGGCGAGTCGGCGGAGGTCAAGCTGCCGGCGTCCGCACCCGACGGCAACGGCGACGAGGTCCAGTGGACGGTCCGCGCGCTGCTCGCCGAGGACACCCCTTGGGCGGGCAAGGGCCATGAGGTGGCGTGGGCGCAGCGGACGATCACGCCGCGCGCTCCCCTCCCGGCCGCCACCGGTGCCGGGCCCACGGCCGACGGCGACCGGATCACGCTCGGCCCGGCCACGTTCGACGCCCGCAGCGGTGCCCTGCAGTCCGTCGGCGGGGTGGACGTCACCGGCCTGCGCCTGGATGTGTGGCGCGCCACCACCGACAACGACGAGGGTGCGTCCTGGCAGGACGACACCCGGTGGGGCGTGCTGTGGCGGCAGCTGGGCCTGCACCGCATGCGGCACCGGATCGAGGGCGTGGAGTCGGACGGCGACGCGCTGATCGTCCGGACCCGGGTGGCGCCCGCCGCCCGCGAGGTGGGCCTGCGCACCGTGTACCGGTGGACGTCCGACGGCACGCGACTGCGGCTCACCGTCTCGGTTGTCCCCGAGGGCGACTGGAAGGTGCCGCTGCCCCGACTCGGCGTCCGCTTCGGGCTGCCCGCGGAGGGCACCGACTCCGCGGTCTGGTACGGCAGTGGCGGCGAGGCGTACCCGGACACCAAGGCCGCGGCGAAGCACCTTCAGTGGGACGCGAGCATCGAGGAACTCCAGACGCCGTACGTCCGCCCGCAGGAGAACGGCGCCCGTGCCGACGTCCGCTGGGTGGAGCTCGGCGGGCTGAGGATCGACGGCGCCCCGGAGTTCTGGTTCAGCGCCCGCCGCTGGACCAACGAGCAGCTGGACGCCGCCCGGCACCTGACCGACCTCACTCCGGGAGACACGGTCTGGGTCAACCTCGACCACGGCCAGCACGGCATCGGCTCGCAGTCCTGCGGTCCGGGTCCGCTGCCGCAGTACTTCCTGAAGCCGGAGCCGACGGAGTTCTCGTTCGTGTTCTCGATCGCCGAGACCGATTGATCGACTTTCCGACACCGTCGGAGAGCCACCAGCGGCCGGTCGGCAGAGATGCCGACCGGCCGCAACTTGCGTTTATATCAAGGGAGTTGATGTCGCTTGAATGGCAATATCGAGGTTCGCGGTCTGTCCCGAACCTTCCACACCACGACCCGCCGCCCCGGCTTCGCGGGCGCACTGCGCTCTCTCGTCAACCCCGAGCGCGTCGCCAAGCACGCCGTCTGTGACGTGACCTTCTCCGTCGCCCCCGGCGAACTCCTCGCCCTGCTCGGCCCGAACGGCGCCGGCAAGTCCACCACCATCAAGATGCTCACCGGCATCCTCACGCCCAGCGCGGGCGAGGCCCGGGTCGCGGGTGTGGTGCCGTACGAGGAGCGCGAGCGCAACGCCCGCAACATCGGCACCGTGTTCGGGCAGCGCACCCAGCTGTGGTGGGACCTCCCGGTGCGGGAGTCGTTCGCGATCCTGCGCGACATCTACGAGGTGCCGAAGGCCGAACACGCCGCCCGCCTCAAGGAGTTCGACGACCTCCTCGACCTCTCCTCCTTCTGGGACACCCGGGTCCGCCACCTCTCCCTCGGCCAGCGCGTCCGCTCCGACCTGGCCGCCGCGCTGCTGCACGACCCGCCGGTCGTCTTCCTCGACGAGCCGACCATCGGCATGGACGTGGTGGTGAAGGAGCAGGTGCGGGAGTTCCTGCGGCACCAGGTGGAGCAGCGCGGCCGTACGGTCCTGCTCACCACCCACGACATGACGGAGGTCGAGCGGCTCGCCGAGCGGGTCGTGCTGATCAACCACGGGCGCCTCGTCCTGGACGGCACCCTCGACGAGATCCGCCGCGAGTTCGGCTCGACCTGGCAGGTGCGGGTGACGCTCGCCGACCCGCACACCGAGGTCGGCGCCCTGCCGGGCATCGCGCTGCTGCGGCGGGAGGGCCCACAGGCGGTCTTCGGGCCGGACGGCCCCGACGCGCCGACCGTGCACCAGGCGCTCAAGCAGGTCATCGAGCGGTACGAGGTGACGGACCTCGCCCTCGACGAGGCGGACCTCGAGGACGTGATGCGGGCCGCGTACGCGCATGCCGAGCCGGCGCGGGAAGGGGCCTGAGATGGCCGCCGTACTGCAAGGCTGGCGCGCCGCCCGCGTCACGCCGCTCGGCGAGTTGCACACACCACCCCGGATGACGGCCGTCCTGCTGCGGCTGACCGTACAGGTGGTCCTGGTGGCGTCGCTGTGGCGCGGCCTGTACGCCCAGACGGGCACCACCGCCGGACTGAGCCGCGACCAGGCGGTCACGTACGCCATGCTGGCCGTACTCGCCTCCCGCCTACGCGAGTTGGACCAGTACGCGGGCCGGGACACCGTGCTGCAGCACATGCACTTCGGCACGATCGTCTACTGGTATCTGCGCCCGCTGCCGCCCCAGCGCTACTACGCCCTGCGCGCCCTCGGCGAGCAGCTGTACGGGCTGGCGTGGGCGCTCGGCGGATACACGGTGTGCCTGGTGGCGGGAGTCGTGGAACCGCCCGAGTCGGCGGCCGTGGCCGCGGTGTTCGCGGTGAGCATGCTGCTCGGCCAGTGGGTCCTGTACTACGTCATGCTCACCCTCGACCAGCTGTGCTTCTTCACCCTCCGCAACAACTCCGCGATGCTGATCCTGATCTTCGCGCACAACCTGCTGTCCGGGGTGTACGCGCCGCTGTGGTTCTTCCCGGACTGGTTCATCACGCTGAGCGGCTTCCTGCCGTTCCAGGCGACGCTGAGCGTGCCGCTGTCGATCTACGTCGGCCGCATCGAATTGTCCGACGCGGGCGTCCAGTTGGCCATTCAGGCCGCGTGGGTCGTCGTGCTGGCGCTGTTCACCCGGTGGGTGTGGCGGCGGGCCGCGCGGCGCGTGATCTCGCAGGGAGGCTGAGATGTCGTCGAAGACCGCGAAGTCCCTGCGCATCGTGTGGCGCATCTCGCTGCTCAACATCCGGGCCGCGATGGAGTACCGCGCGGAGTTCCTGCTGAACATCGCGATCGGCGCGATCTGGCAGGTGTCGGTGATCGTGTTCGCGACGGTGCTGCTGGCGCGGTTCACCGGGATGGGCGGCTGGGACAGCTCGGACGTCCTCCTCATCCCGGCGATCCGGATGCTCGCGCACGGGCTGTTCGTGCTGTTCCTGGGACGGATGCACTTCATCGGCCGGCAGGTCCAGGAGGGCAGGATCGACGTCTACCTCCTCCGCCCCATGCCGGTGCACCGCCAGGTCCAGCTCGCCTACTTCCCGACCAACGCGATCGGCGATCTGACGGTCGCGGCGGGCCTGATGGTGGGCGCGCTCAGCCGCAGTCACCTGGACTGGACGGCGGGCCGGATCTCGTATCTGATCGCCGCGATCATCGGCGGCATGCTGCTGGAGGCGGCCCTGTTCACCGCGATCGCCGGCGCCTGCCTGCGGTTCCCGGCCGCCGACTACTGGAGCCGCTGGCTGGAGGAGCTGCTCGGCACGTTCGGCAGCTACCCGCTGAACGTCCTGCCTCGGGCGGTGGGCGGCTTCCTGACGTACGCCCTTCCCCTCGCCTTCGTCGCCTACCTCCCGACCGCCGTACTGACCGGCCACGACCACGACATCGGCGTGCCGTACTGGCTGGCGGCGGCCTCTCCGCTGCTCGGCGTCGCCGGGTATCTGGCGTCGCGGGTGGTGTGGCGGTGGGCGTTGCGGCACTACACGGGAGTGAACGGATGACGTGATCGGACGGGTCGGCGTGGGAGTCGGTCACGTCAGGGCCGGTGGCCCGAGCTCCGGATCGGGGTGAAGAGCGCGGCGGCTGCGATCAGTACGCAGCAGCCGCCCGCGACCAGGCTCACCGGGGCCGTGCCGTGCCGGTCCGCGGCCCAGGTGAGGACGGCCGCGCCGATCGGGGCCGCCGAGTAGTGGAGGGTCCAGAAGGCGGAGGTGACCCGGCCCAGCAGGGGTTCCGGGGTCACCTCCTGGCGCAGGGACATGGAGCAGGTGCCCGCCATGGCGACGCAGGCCAGGAAGCACGCGCTCAGGGCCGCGACGGCAGGGACGTCCCGGGCCCAGCCGAGTCCGGCGAAGGACAGCCCGCACATCGCGACCGCACCGGTCCAGGTCGGTCCGAAGCCGAGCCTGCGGCGGACCCGGGCCACCAGCAGGGCGCCGGTGATGGTGCCGAGTGCGCCGACGGCCATGACGGTGCCGACCGTGCCGTCGTCGTGGCCGAGGTCGTGCTTGAGGTGGTAGATGACCAGGTCGTTCAGGCCGAGGGTGAGGAAGCTGAAGACGAACAGCAGGGCCGTCAGGGCGCGCAGCACCGGGTGACCGCGGAGGAAGGCGATGCCGGTGCGCAGGTCCCGCCACAGTCCCGACCGTTGTGCCGACTTCGCCGGGCGCCCCCGCAGCCGTACGAAGACCAGACAGGCGGCGGAGACACCGAAGCTGGCCGCGTCCACGCCGACGGCCGCGGCCGGGCCGGACCAGGCGGCGACCAGGCCGGCACACAGCGGCCCGAGCACACCGGCCGCCGCGGCGGTCGCGTTCAGCCTGCCGTTGGCCTCGGTGAGTTGGTCGGTGCCGACCAGGCCGCGCACGACGGTGACGTAGCCGACGGCGAACAGCATGCCGACGGCCTCGCACAGCGGCAGGACCACGTAGAGCAGCCAGATCTGCGGTCCGAACAGCCAGACCAACGGGACGAGTCCGTACAGCGCCATCCGCACGAGGTCGCACACGATGAGCAGCCTGCGCCGGTCGACCCGGTCCACGACGGCCCCGGCGAACACGGCCGCGACGACCGAGGCGGCCCCGCCGACCGCCGTCAGCAGGCCCATGCGGGCCAGCGAGCCGGTCGCTTCCAGCACCAGGAGGGGCAGGGCGATCAGCGCGAAGGAGTCGCCGAGGACGGAGAGGGTCTGCGCGGCCCAGAAGACACCGAAGTCCCGTTGCCGCCAGAGCGGGCGCGAGGGGCGGCCGGGCGGTTGCTCGCGAGGCGTCCCGCTGTCGGCATCACCCTCGCGTTGTGCCTCGTACGTCATCGTCCCCCCGTCGACTCGACACCACCAATGCGCCGCGATTCCCCGGCAACCTTAAGGACGTTGGCGGCGACCCAGAAAGAACGCACCCGCACCCGCGTCCCCCCACCCCCAGGAGGAGCCGTGTCCCCCACCCCTCGCGCCCACCGCCGCCGACGCCTCTTCCGCCCCCTCCCCCTCGCCGCCGTGGGCGCCCTCGTCGCGACCGCGGTCGTCGCCGTCCCCCAGTTCACCCCGGACGCCTCGGCCGCGACGACCCTGCGCGGGTACGCCGACGGACGCGGTGTGCGGATCGGCGCGGCGGTCGCCGACGGGCCGTTGCAGAGCGAGTCGGCGTACACCGCCGTCCTGGACCGGGAGTTCAACTCGGTGACGGCGGAGAACGCGATGAAGTGGGACGCGCTGGAGCCGAGCCGGAACAGCTACAACTGGGCGGCGGCAGACCGCCTGGTCAGCCACGCCGCCGCGCACAACCAGGGTGTACGGGGCCACACCCTCGTCTGGTACGCGCAGCTGCCGTCCTGGCTGAAGAACGGCAACTTCTCGGCGTCCGAGCTGAACACGCTCCTGAAGAAGCACATCGACACGACCGTCGGCCGCCACAAGGGGAAGATCTACGCCTGGGACGTCGTCAACGAGGCGTTCAACGAGGACGGCTCGATGCGCAGTTCGCTGTGGCAGGACAAGCTCGGCACCGGCCATATCGCCAATGCCCTGCGCTGGGCACACGCGGCGGACCCGAACGCGAAGCTCTACATCAACGACTACAACATCGAGGCGGACAACGCGAAGAGCGACGCCTTGTACAACCTCGCGAAGCAACTCCTCGCCCAGGGCGTCCCGTTGCACGGCATCGGCTTCCAGTCGCACTTCGTCGTCGGCGGGCTGCCATCCTCGATGAAGGGGAACCTCAAGCGCTTCTCCGACCTCGGCCTGGAGGTCTCCCTCACCGAACTCGACGTCCGCATCCCCCTGCCCGCCTCCACCGCCGAACTCGCCCAGCAGTCGACGGACTACAAGACGGCCAGCGAGAACTGCCTGGGTGTGCCGCGCTGCGCGGGCGTCACCGCGTGGGGTCTGACGGACAAGTACTCGTGGGTGCCGGGGACTTTCAGCGGGTACGGGGCAGCCCTGCCGTACAACGAGAGCTACGGTGCGAAGCCCGCCTACACCGGGTTGTCGAACGGGCTCAATCCGGCGGCCTGAATCAGTGGTCCGCGCAACACGGCGTCGGATTCGGCACCTCGAAGGGGACGAGGGTGCCGCCCACGGCGGGCATGGTGGTCAGCACCAGTTCGCCGTTCTGCCACTGTGGGCGAACATGGTCGCCCGTCACCAGGGCGGCGTCCGGCGCCGGTGGGCCGGACATGCCCAGGACCGCCACGCGGTCGATGGCCGAACCGGACACCACGTCCGCGATGGTCACCGCGCCGGTCAGCGTCGCGACGCCCGGGTAGATCACCGCCCTGCCCTCCGCGTCCGGCACCCCGGGTGACACCTGGTGACCTCCGGCCGTGAGCCGCTCCTGGGCGGTACGCAGGAGCGGCTCCGACGGGAGACGAAGGGAGACGAGGACCCTCGGGCGGTCTCCCCTCACCAGATGCGTGCACCCGAACACGCCCTCGGAGAGGGCCAGTTCGGCCGCCAGGGTGTGGAGCAGATGATCGGCCGTGCGGAGGTCCCGGACATCCGCGTCCACCGTCAGGTCGTACGGCGTCACGAGGGCAGGACCCACACCGGGTTGGAGTAGAACCACAGGTCGCGCCACGGGTCGGCGTCGCCGACGACGTCGATGGCCGGGCCGGCCGGGTCGGCGGCGGCGCCCATCGCGCCGGGGGCCGTCCGGTTGCCGTCCGTGCCGCGCAGGCGGACGTAGACCGGGTGGTCGACCCTGCCGAGGTCGTAGGTGAGGCGGACCGTGCCGGTCGACTTGTTCACCTCGTACGACTTGACCACCCTGGCCGTCGGCGCGATGAAGGTGTCCTTGTCGGTGACCGGGCCGGTGACGTCGCCCTGGATGACGTCGACGCGGGCCAACTTCGGCACGAAACCGGCCCAGTTGGGGCCGCCGGCCATCGCCACGTCGACCGTCAGCGTGACGTTCGTGCCCTTCCTGACGTGCAGGGCTCCGCCGAGCGTGGCCCAGCGGCGACCGCCGGTGACGCGCGCGTCGAGGCCGCTGATGAGCCCGCCGTGGTCGACCCAGATGCGGCCCGCGCGGATGCCGTCCATGACGGCGGCGTACGAGAAACCGTCGGCACCGACGTGCGTACGGCTGTACTGGCCGGGCCAGTAGTCGCCCTGGGTGATGTCGATCTGGCCGCCGTAGACCGGGTCGGGGTAGCGGCCGTCGGTGTTGAAGTCGCCGCCGGTGCCGCGCACGGCCGTGTCGGCGTACACCTGGTGGGAGTCGGAGTTGGCGGTGATCCACCACGGCTTGCCCTCGGCGAGGAGGCTGTCCCACAGGCCGCCGACGGTGGCGGTCATCCAGTCGAAGCCGCCCCAGGTCCGGTAGCTCTCCAGCGGGTAGCCGGCGAAGGAGTTGGCGCTGGGGTTGTTGTCGTAGATGCCGCGGGCGCGGGCCATGCCGAGGGGTGCGGGGAGGCCCGCGGCCTGGTGACCGGGAGCGCCCTCGAAGCCGACGGCGATCTGCCGCGTCGGGCTCGCGTCACGCCAGCCGCGGATCTCGTGCGGGGAGTCGACGCCGCGCCGCGCCGGGTGGTTGGCGAGCATCAGCGCGTCCTTGACCTTGCGGCGCTCCACCTGTGCGGCAAGGAAGTTCAGGCCCGCGATGGCCAGTGCCTCGTTGGTGGGCGTGGAGTCGGAGGCGCCCTTCACGCTGCCGTCGTAGTCGGTCTCGAACTGCTTGAGGACCGAGACCTCGTTCGTGCCGGGGTGCACGAAGACGGTGCCGTGCTCGGCGCCCGGGATGTTCCACTCCAGGCCCTGGAAGACGAGGGTGTCCTCGTAGGCGGCGCGGGCCGCCTTGATGTCCGGGTTGACCTTGTCGACGCCTATCTTGGCGTGGGTGGTGCTGCCGTGGTCGGTGATGACCAGCCAGTCCATGCCGTGCTTGGCGCCCTGGCGGACCTGGTCGACGACGCGGTACTTGCCGTCGCTGCTGTACTGGGTGTGGATGTGGTGGTCGCCGGCCAGCCACAGGAAGCCGTTCGCCCTGCGGCCGCCGGAGGCGGGGGACGCGGTGGAGGTGGTGGCGGCCGCGGTCGGGGCGACGACGCCGCCGGCGGCCAGTCCGGCGCCCAGCAGGCCAGCCCGGCGCAGCAGCGTGCGGCGCGACTGCTGTTCGGGGGTCAGGGCCTCGTCGGGGACGGAGGTGTCGAAGGCGGCGGGCAGGGCACCGGACGCCTGCGCGTCGTGCGAGTGGTCGTCTCCGTGCAAGTGACCGTGGCTGTGCCCGTGTCCGTGGTGGTGATGGCCGTGCGCGTGCCCGTGTCCCATGAACGCCTCCCCATTGCCGCTGCCTTCCACGGCTGCCTGACGGCTGCCGTCTGTGGCCGCCCGCTCCGGCGCTTCTGCGCCGTCTGTGGAGGATCAAGGCGAAACATGAACGTTGAACGAGCGCCGCGTGGCCACCGGGTGCCCCGGACACGGCGGATCGCCACGTCTCTCACTGTTTCCTCAACCGCCCTTGTACGTCACCCTGGTTGACATCGAACCTGAGCAACGCTCACCTTCTCGTTCCTCACCCCCAGCGGAGACACCCCCACCATGAGAAGACTGATCGGCACCCTCGCGGCAGCCGCGCTGGCCCTCACCGGCCTCACCACCGCCGCGGCCCCGTCCGCGACGGCCGCCACCTCCGGCACCTTCAACGTCCTGACGTACAACATCGCCGGCCTCCCCCTCGGCCTCGGCGACAGCGACCCCGAGACCAACACGCCGCTCATCGGGCAGCGCCTGGCCCCGTACGACATCGTCAACGTCCAGGAGGACTTCAACTACCACGCCTCGCTGTACGCCAACGACACCCACCCGTACCGCACGGCGACCAGCGGCGGTGCGGGCATCGGCGACGGCCTCAACACCCTCTCGGACCATGCCTTCGAGGACTTCGAGCGGGTGAAGTGGAACGACTGCACCGGCACCAACTGCCTGACGCCGAAGGGCTTCACGCTGGCCCGGGTGCGGCTGGCCGAGGGCGTGTTCGTGGACCTCTACAACGTCCACACCAACGCCGACTCCGACGACGCCGCGCTCGCCGCCCGCCGCGCCAACGTCGAGCAGCTCTCGGACTTCATCCAGGCCAACTCGGCCGGCAACGCGGTGATCGTCATGGGCGACACCAACACCCGCTACACCCGCACCGGCGACAACATCCGCACCCTCGTAGGCGAGAACGGCCTCACGGACGCCTGGGTGCAGCTCGTCAAGGGCGGTACGCCCCCGGCGGCGGGCGGCGACGCGCTGCTCTGCGACGCGACCGCGCCGACCAACGACTGCGAGGTCGTGGACAAGGTCCTCTACCGCGGCAGCAAGCTGCTGACCCTGAACGCCACCCGCTACAACAACGACTGGGCCAAGTTCCTCCGCGAGGACGGCGAGCACCTCTCCGACCACTTCCCGCACACGGTCGACTTCTCCTACACCCTCAACTTCTCCCTGAGGGCGAGCGACTTCTTCGGCGGCCCGCACGGCACCGCCTTCAACGACGCCGACGACCTCCCGGCCACCTCCGCGCCCCGCACGCTCACCCTGCGCGGCGGCTCCCGCCTCGACGCGGTCTCCCTCGCCCACGACGGCGGCACGACCCTCACCCACGGCGGCACGGGCGGCACGGCGACGTCCCTGACCCTGGCCTCCGGCGAGCACCTCACCGCCCTAAAGCTGACGCAGGGTCAGAAAGACGGCCGTACGCGGATCTTCTCGGCGTCGTTCACGACGGACAAGGGCCGCACGCTGGCCTCCGGCACGGCGACGTCGGACGCGAAGACCTTCACGGCACCGTCCGGTTGGCAGATCGTCGGCTTCACGGGGCGGGCGGGCGACGAGATCGACAAGCTGGGGGTGCTGTACGCGCCGATCGGCTGACGGTGGATGTGGCGCGGGTGGTGGCGTGGTGGGGGGAGGCAGTGCTGAATACGGTCCGGTCGGCGGCGCATTGCACAATGTGATCGGCCGCCATGATCCACCTGGCCCGTGTCCCTCTGTCCCCCCACACCTGAGAGAAGCCCATGCACCGCGACCCGTCCTGGGAACCCCTGCCCGTCCGCGGCACCACTCGCCTGACGTGCCAGTTCCTGCTCACCACGGTGTACGCGCCGGTGCACTGGCTGTTGTGCTTGGCGCTCTTCCTCGTTCTCCTGGCCTTCGGCTTCGTGATCGAACTGCTCAGCCTGATACCCGGCGTGGAGAAGGGATATCTGAAGCTGATGGACGCGGTGTTCAGGGTCATCCCGATCTGGCCCCGTTGGTTCGTCACGTTGCCCGAGCTCGGCCACGAAGGCGACGCCGCTTTCTACCAGGCACGTCTCGAGGCCAAGCTCACCAAGTTCTCGGCCGATCCGAACCAGCGGGACATGGACATTCCCGTGCGCAAGTACCGTGCCGTGGGCGCCGGTCATGCGGCGCAGCGCTCCGGTGAGTACGGCTGGACGCTGCAGGAGGTGCGCCAGCGGCCGTCGACCGAGCTGAGGTTGGTTCGCAACGCCGCCGTGCAGGCACCCCTTAGCCGGTGAGGCGCTGCAGGGAAGCCCGGGCCGGTGGACCCCAGCTGGGCTTCCCTCCGGGGAGGCCCCGTACACCCGCCTCTCCGATGAGAAGGCCGCTGAGGGCGCGCCCCAACGCCCAGCCGCGGGCGCGCCGCAGGGTCGCGGCGTCGGGGGCCGGACGGTAGGCGGCGTGGAAGCGGTCCACCACGCCGTCCGGCAGCAGGATCCAGGCGGCGGCGAGATCGCAGGCCGGATCGCCCGCGCACAGGTCGCCGAAGTCGATCACCCCGCAGAAGGTGCCGTCCGCGGTGACGACGTTGGCTGGATGCAGGTCGCAGTGGAGCCATACGGCCGGGCCCGTCCACTCGGGCGCTGCGACGGCGTCCTCCCAGACCGCGCGGACGGCGTCCGGGTCGGGGATCAGTCCCTGTTCGACGGCCGAGGCGAGCTGCTTGGCGAACCCCTCGGCGCAGTCGGCCAGGGAACCGCCGCGCCCCCGACCGGCGGGCGCCCCCTCCGGAGCGGGCCGGTGAAGGGCCGTCAGGAAGGCGGCCAGGGCGTCGGCCGCCTCCTCGCCGCGCGTGACGGGGTCACGGTCGGCGGGCGAGCCCGGTACCCAGGTGGTGACGATCCAGGGCCGCGGAAACCGCTCGGAGGGCTCGCCGAACCGCTGCGGGACCGGGACCGGCAGAGGCAGATTCGGGGCGAGGCCCGGCATCCAGGCGTGCTCCTTGCGCAGCAGCGCGTCCGCGGTCGACGTCGCCCACGGCAGCCGGACGGCGAGGTCGTCGCCGAGTCGCCACAACTGGTTGTCCCAGCCACGCGCGCCGAGCCGCACGGGGCGATCGGCGAGATCGGGATGCTGGTCGCGCAGCAGGTCCCGGACCAGCTCGGCGGTGATCTCGATCTCTGTGTGGGTCATGCGGAGCAACCGTACTCGGGCGGCGGGGGCGGGCGGCGATAGGGCGAGCGCGAGCGCCGCACGGCAGCACGATCGCACGCCGGCACCCCTGTGCCCCGGGCCCCTGACGCCCGGCACCGTCTCGGAGAACCCGCCCAGCGGCGGGACCGGGCGACGATCCAGCGACCAGGGAGCCCGGCACCCCTGCACGCGCACCCCTATGCCCGCGCGCCCTGCGCCTCGGGCTCCTGAAGCCCGGCGCCATCCCGGGGAAACCTGCCCAGCGGCGGAACCGGGCGGCGATCCAGCGGCCGTCGCGAGTCCCGCACCACTGCACGCCCGCACCCCGGTGCCCCGAGCCCGTGACGCCCGGCGCCATCTCTGGCCCCCTCACTCACTCCGCAACACCTCCGCGATCGTCAACCGCCCAGCCCTGCGCGCCGGCACGAACGCCCCCAGCACCGCGATGACCAGCCCGGCAAGGCCGAGTGCGGCGAGGGCCGGGGCCCGCCACACGTCCGTCATGTACGCGGGCAGGGTGATGTCCACCGCGTCCGCCATCCGTGGGATCACCAGCTCGTAGCCCGCCACGCCCAGCGGGATGCCGAGCAGGGAGCCGATCGCGCCGAGTACCGCCATCGACGTCACCGTCATCACCGTGACCTGCCGCGGCGTCATCCCGATCGACTTCAGCATGCCCAAGTCCCGTCGGCGGTCACGGGTGTTGAGGACGACCGTGTTGAAGACGCCGAGGGACGCGACCAGGGCGAGCATCAGGGTGAGGGCGGTGGCCGAGCCGACGATGGTCTGGGTGATGGAGTTGGAGCCCCGCACATCGGTACCGATCCCGGGGTCGGCGGCCCGCGCGGCGCGGGCGTACGCGGTCGGGTCGGTGCCGTCCCGGAGCTCGACGTGGTACGCGATGGGCTTCGCGTCCGGGGCGAGCGCCGCCAGCGTCGGCCAGTCGGTGACCACCACCCGGGCGTTGCTCTCCATGAACTCCCCGACGACCAGCACCCGTTCGCTCCGATCGCCCTTCTCCAGGGCGACCCGGTCGCCGACCCGTACGCCGTTCTGGCGCAGGAACGCCGAACCGGCCACGATCTCACCGTCGGCGTGCATCCAGCGCCCCTCGGTGAGTACGCCGTCCAGCTGGAGCCGGTCGCCGCGGCGTCCTTCGAGGATCACCGGATGCGCGCTGCCCGCGAGGCGTACGTCGACGGAGGCCCGGGCGGTGACCCCGGTGGCATCGGGCAACCCGGCGAGCAGCGACTGGAGTTCACGGTCGCCGTACTTCGGCAGGATCTCCTTGCCGTTCTTGACGTTGGAGGCGTACACGGTCACTTGATAGGCGTCGCGCCCCGCGTTCCCGAACCGGTCCATCGTCGTCGCGAGGCCTGTCGCGAACGTCACCGTGGTCACCCCCAGGACCACGGCGGCCAGCGTCAGCGCACTGCGGCCCGGCCGGGCGAACGGCAGGCCCACGCCCAGGCTCACCGAGCGCGGCAGCCGGCTGCCGGCCAGGCGGCGCTGGATGCCCAGGGCCCGTCCGGCGCGTGGGGCGCTGCCCGCGCTGATCGCCTGTGCCGCCGACATGCGGTGGGCGCGCAGTGCGGGGGCCAGCGC
The DNA here is from genome assembly GCF_900103585.1 of Streptomyces sp. cf386. Classification (GTDB taxonomy): domain Bacteria; phylum Actinomycetota; class Actinomycetes; order Streptomycetales; family Streptomycetaceae; genus Streptomyces. The sequence continues at coordinate 55,702 of NZ_FNHV01000022.1, read as the reverse complement.
GGCGAGGAGGCAGACGGCGGGCATGCCGAGCAGCGTGACCGCGTTCACCCAGGCGGAGACGGAGACGCTGCCGTGGAACACCCCCGCGTCGGGCCCCGTGAACACGAACTCGAAGAAGAAGCTCGCCAGGGTGTTGCCGAGGACCGTCCCGAGCACGCACCCGGCCACCGCCGGCACGGAGATCATCATGAGGTAGACGGCGACCACCTGCCCCGGCGTGAAGCCGAGCGCCTTGAGCACGCCGATGTGCCGGAACCCGGAGATCACCGCGCCGCTGACCACATTGCCGATGATGAGCACCGCGACCGCGATGCCGAGGATGCCGAAGGCCATCAGATACGGGGTGTACGCCCGCGCCGAGCTGCTCACCTGGTGCTTGAGGGTGAGATACGACCGTGAGGCGGTGAGCGCGTCCGCCGGGAGCCCTTCGGTCACCGTGGCCAGCTGTGCGCGCAGCCGCCCGTCCGAGGAGGCGTCGGGGAAGCGGAACAGCATCTGGGTGGCCGTCGGCCGCAGGGCGTCGATCTGCTCCGGCGCGACCCAGGCGTCGGCCGTGCGGCTCAGGTCGAAGGCGAACCCGACGACGGTGAGGGCGGGGCCGCCCGAGGGCATCGGGAGCCGCTTGCCGAGATCGTCCGGGGTCCAGTCCGACTGCCGGTTCAGCACGACCTCGCCGGGCCGGGTGGCCCAGCGGCCCGCCCACAGGTCGAGGCGGTCCACGGGGCCGTCGGGGTCGGCGCGGCCGACGACCGTGATCTCGTTGCCGAGGCCGAAACTCATGCTGCCGTCCGGCAGTTCGACCGTGGCCTGCGGGTAGGGCCCTGCTGCGGCCTCGACGCCGGGCCGCCGGGCCGCCTCCGCCAACTGCGTGTCGGAGACCTCGTCGGGATCGAAGGCGGCGACCACATGGGGGCCGCGCTGCTTACCGAAGGCCTTGTCGAAGGGGGCGGAGGCGGCATCGAGCAGACCGAGGGCCACCACCATGGCCACGGTCGAGGTCAGCGTGACCAGAGCGATGACCAGCGTCTGGAGCCTGCGCCGCCGTACCGCCGCGCGGGCGGCGCGCCATACGGCCCTCATGCGGACGGCTCCAGGGTGGTCTCGCCGGTCACCCGGCCGTCGGCGACCTCGATCAGGCGGCTGGCGCAGCGTCGGGCGAGATGCTCGTCGTGGGTCACCAGGATCAGGGTCTGGCCGATCTGGTTGAGGTCGAGCAGCAGATCCATCACCTGCTCTCCGGAGCGGCTGTCCAGGGCGCCGGTCGGCTCGTCGGCGAGCAGCAGGGCGGGACGGTTCATCAACGCCCGTGCGACGGCGACGCGTTGGCGCTCGCCACCGCTGAGCACCGCCGGGTAGGCGTTGCGACGGTCCGCGACGCCGAGTTCGTCGAACAGCTCAAGGGCACGGCGGCGGGCCTGCCGGGCCGGGGTACCGGTCAGCTGGGCGGCCAGCGCCACGTTGTCGAGAGCCGACAGATCGTCGATCAGGTTGAAGAACTGGAAGATCATGCCGATCCGGCGCCGCCGGTACAGGGCGAGCCCCTTCTCGCCCAACTCCCCCACGTTCTCGCCGTGTACGAGGACCGTGCCGCCCGTCGGCCGGTCAAGACCGGCGATCATGTTGAGGAGCGTGGACTTCCCGCACCCCGAGGGCCCCATCACGGCGACCGCCTCCCCGGCCCGGATCTCCAGCGACACCCCGGCCAGCGCCGTGGTCTCCCCGTACTCCTTGCGCAGGCCGTCGAGCCGTACGACGACCTCTCCCCTGCTGCTGTCCTCAGTGACCATGGGCAGGACGCTACGAGGCGGGCCCCGGCCCGGACATCACTCCCGGGATGGCACTTGGCAGGGCGCCTCATCCTGCGGATGCAGGGCCTGCATCTCCGGGCCGATGCGTTCGCGGTGATCGTCTGCCAGGGTGAACCCCATGGGGGACTGGGAATCGGGCTGGCCGGCGCTGGCGGTGGCGGGTGCGGCCGTACTCGCGCTGTCCGTCGCGCTGCTGCGGACGCGGCGCCGCTGGCGGGACGCGGTCGGGGAGCGCGGCTGGCTGCTGGAGCGGGAGCGGGAGAGCGCGGCCCGCGCCGCGGTCGCGGCCGAACGCGAGCGAATCGCCCGCGAGTTGCACGACATCGTCAGCCACAACGTCAGCCTCATGGTCGTCCAGGCGGGAGCCGCCCGCGAGGTGCTGGGCACGATGCCGGACGAGGCCGCGGCGGCGCTGCGGGCGGTCGAGGACGCGGGGCGGGGCGCGATGACGGATCTACGGCATCTGCTGGGGCTGTTGGCGCCGTCGCCGAGCGGCGAGGACGACGACATGGGCGAGGGCCCGGACGCGTACGACGCCACGGCCGCCGACCTCACCCCGCAACCCGGCCTGGACCGGCTCGGCCAGTTGGTGGACCGCGTGTCGTTCGCCGGGCTGCCCGTCGAGGTCCGGATCTCCGGGGAACCGCGCCCCCTCCCGCAGGGGATCGATGTGACGGCGTACCGCATCGTCCAGGAGGCGCTCACCAACGCGCTCCGGCACGGCGACGGCGGCAAGGCCGGGGTCACGGTGCGGTACGCGGACCACGCCCTGCGCGTGGAGGTGCTGAACACCGGCCCGAGCGTGCTGACCGGCGGGGCGCCGCAGCGGCCCCGCCCCGCCGTGCGGCACCGGGAAGGCACCGGTCGCGGCCTGCTGGGGCTGCGGGAGCGGGTCGCGGTGTACGGCGGTGACCTGGATGCCCGACGGCGCCTCGGCGGCGGTTACCGCGTCCGGGCCCGCATTCCCCTGGACCTCCCATGACAGCGCCCGCGACCGAGCCGACTCCGCGCGTCCTGATCGCCGACGACCAGACGTTGATCCGCACCGGCTTCCGGCTGATCCTGACCGTGCGCGGCATCGAGGTGGTCGGTGAGGCCGCGGACGGTTTGGAGGCGGTGCGGATGGCACGCGAACTCGGCCCGGACGTCGTGCTGATGGACATCCGCATGCCGAACCTGGACGGCCTGGAGGCCACCCGCCGCATCCTCCGACAGGCACCGGACTGCCGGGTGTTGATGCTGACGACGTTCGACCTGGACCGCTACGTCTACACGGCCCTGTCGATCGGGGCGAGCGGCTTCCTCCTCAAGGACGTCACACCCGAGCACCTGGCGGCGGCCGTGCGCCTGGTCAACACGGGCGACGCCCTGCTGGCCCCCTCCATCACCCGCCGCCTGGTGGAGCGCTTCGCCCACGAGCCCACCGACCCGACCGACCCGACTTTCCCGACCGACCCCACCAGCCATCCACCCGCCGTCCCCGCCGACCTGGCACCCCTGACCCCCCGCGAACTGGAGGTCCTGACCCTCCTGGGCCGTGGCCTGTCCAACACGGAGCTCGCCGCCCACCTCACCCTGAGCGAGGCCACGGTGAAGTCCCATGTGGCCCGCATCTTCGCCAAGCTGTCCCTGCGGGACCGCGCCCAGGCGGTCGTCCTCGCCTACGAGACGGGGCTGGTCCGGCGCGGGGACAGCGACACGGGGAGAACCCCGCGCCCATGAGACCGCCCGGCGACCGGTCTTTCCACTCACTCGTCTCACTCGTCCAAAAATTCCTCGCGGGCCGCTGACCTGCCTAGGATGCCTCCTAGGGGCCCTAGGCCAGGTTTTCATTCCCGGAGGTCAGCCAGCCCATGGCCCGCGCAGGAGTCACCGCCGACCGTCTCACCGCGGCCGCCGCCGAACTCGCAGACGAGGTCGGGTTCGAGAACGTCAGCCTGTCCGCGCTGGCCCGGCGATTCGGGGTGAAGGACGCGAGCCTGTACTCGCACGTCAGGAATCTGCAGGACCTGCGGACGCGGGTCGCCCTGCTGGCCGGCGGCGAGATGATCGACCGGATCGCCGTCGCCGTCGCCGGACGGGCCGGCAAGGACGCGCTCGCCGCCTTCGCGGACGCCTACCGGGAGTACGCCCTGCAGCACCCGGGCCGCTACGCGGCCACGCAGATCCGGGTCGACCGGGCCCTGGTCGCCGACTCCCCCGCGATGCGCCGCACCGCCGAGATCACCTACGGCATGCTCCGCGCCTACGGCCTGGAGGAACCCGACCTCACCGACGCCGTACGCCTGCTGCGCAGCACCTTCCACGGCTACTGCGCCCTGGAGTCCACCGGCGCCTTCGGTGCTCCCCGGGACGTACGGGAGTCCTGGGAGCGCGCTGTCGACGCCCTGCACGTGGCGCTCATGAACTGGCCCCGGAACGGGCCCGACCGGCAGCCGCCCCAGTTGTCACCCTGACCACTTAGACTGGAAGCTTCGCGGAGGTCACACGTAGGCGCCACGGGGGAGGGAACGCGTCTTGTCCCAACAGCAGCTCGGACGCGGCCCGTTGAGGTCCCGTCAGCCCGGTTCCCCACCTCCCGCTCCCGACGACGATCCGGCCGGCTCGCCCCCGGCGCGCTTCGTCGGCTGGCTCGGCGGCCTCGGCTGCGCCGCCGCCGGGTACGGCGTGTTCCAGTTCCTGTTCAGTGTGCTGCCCGACTCCCTCGACGGTTCGGCCGCCCGGTATGTGATCGCCGGGATCAGCGGTCTCGGCACCTCCGTCGCGGCCTGGCTGGCGGCGGCACTGCTGCGGGCGCGGACGGCAGCGGCGGCCGTGGATGCCGCGCGAGTCCCCGCCGTAGGGCCCGCCGCGATGGCGCCGGGGGCGCCCGGCCCGCTCCCCAAGGTCTTCTCCGCCGCCTACGACGCCCTCGTCGACCAGGTGTCCGTCGTCGACGACCCCGAGCGCGGCCGACTCACCGGCTGGCCGCACTCCCTCGGCGAGGACTCGCCCTCCCGGCCCACCCCCGTCGGCACCGCGTACGGGCTGCACATCATGCTCGACCTGGGCGTGCCCTACGGCCGGCTGAGCACCGGCGACCTGGTGGACACGCTGTGGCGGCTGCGACTCCCGGACGGCGGCTGGTCGGCGCGCTCGCAGGGGTCCGAGGCGCGTCCGGAGGTCACCGCTCTGGTGCTGGGCGCGCTGGCCCGGGCGGGCACGTCCGCCGAGCGGCTGGCCGCGGAGGTGGACCACTGCGCGAGCGGCTTCACCCGTCAACTCGACCGTGCCGGACAGGAGTCGACCCATGTGGTGACGACCGTGCTGCGCGGGCTGCTGCGCGCCGCGCCCCGCTCCGACGTGCTGCCCCTGCTGCGTGAGGCCCTCGCGGACGGCGCGATCAGCGACCCGCGCCGCGACCATCTGCGCTGCTGGGGCCACCGTCTGCACCCGCCGTACGGCAGACCGTCGCCGCTGCACACCGCGCAGGCCGTCGTCGCCCTCGACCGGGCCGCCCGGGTCCTGGGCGAGGACGGCGACGCGCGCGCCGCCCGGGCCCGGACCGCCCGCGAGGACGGCGTCCGCTGGCTGCTGTCCTGCCCCGACGCGCCGCACGACACCTGCCCCGACCTGGAGAACCTGCACGAGGAGGTGCGCCGGCCCCGCACCGACGACCCCTCCCGCCACGAGGTGCTGAACGTACGGCACTTCACCGCCTCCTGGCTGGTCCGCGCCCTGCTCTCCCCCGGCGCCCTGGAGATCGCCCGCGCCGACGGACTGGAGGACGAGTGGCGGGTACGGCTGGACGGGGCCCTGGCCGCGGTGTGGGCGGGACAGTCGGACGGCATCTGGTACTGGGGGCGGGGCGCCGGCACCGATCTGCGGCGGCCCATGTGGATGACCTATCAGGGACTGTCGGCGCTGCGCGCGCATGCCGTATGGATGTATCAGCCCGGTGGCTGACCTCACGAACTCATGGGTGGCGAGCGGCTGTTGGAGGATGAGTGCATGGGCGGTCGGCAGGTCCTGGCGGCGCGGCGGCGGCTCGCCGAGGCACTGGACGGTGAGCTGCCCGGGCCCGAGCGGGCGACTGCCGCCCGCTCGGTCGTCACCGAACTCGGCTCCCCCGACCGGCTGTTGGAACTGATCGCCGAACTCGCCTCCGGCGAGGGGGATCCGGAGGGCTGCGCGCGGCTGTCGTACCGTCATGTCCTCGGTTTCGACAAGCTGCTGCTGATCGACGGCGGACCGCGCCACATGCTGCGCGCGCATGTGTGGCATCCGGGCGCGGGGGCGATCGGCGAGGAGGACATCCACAACCACCGTTCGCCGCTGGCGTCCTATGTCGTCCGGGGCCGGTTGGCGATGGAGTTGTACGAAGTGGTCGGCGACGACGCCGTCGCTGCCGACGATGTCGCGGCGGCCCGCTACGAGGAGTCGCTGGCGGAGCGGTCGGCGGACTGGGTGCTGAAACCCACCGGTCCGGCGCGGCTGCGGCTGACGCATGTGGGGCAGTACGCGGCGGGCAGTTCGTACGCACTGCCCGCGCACACCCTGCATCGGGCCTGGTGCGACACGGATGCGCCGACGGTGACGTTGTTCCTGGAGACGGGCGCCGAACGGCGGCGGCACACCGATGTGTTCACGGCGGCGGGGCCGCACCCGGGTGCGGTGGCGAAGGTTCCGCTGGACGTACCGGACTATCTGTCCGCGCTACGTGACTTGGCGGAGCAGCTCAGGGCTGCGTGAGGTGAGGGCCTGCCGGACGATGTCGAGGTTGTACTCGTCGATGTCGACGGTGGTCAGCTCGGCCGGGGACAGCCAGACGGCCGCCTGGTCGGGCTCGGGCAGGGTGATCGTCGCGGACAAGGGCCTGACCAGGAAGTTGTCCTGCCAGTTCTTGATCTCGTGCCCTCGGAGGTCGCTGACGAAAGACGACTCCCCGACCTTGCGTACGATCTCGCCGAGCAGTCCGGTCTCTTCCTTCAACTCCCGCAGCGCGCCGTCCTCGGGACTCTCACCCGGCTCCAGCTTCCCGCAGGGAACGCCCCACACCCGCGGCAGGAACCGCTCCTTGTCACTGCGGCGCACCAGAAGCACCCGCTGCTTGTAGTCCATCACGACGGCGGCCGCCAGTCGCCTGTCGCCGGGGATGTCCATGGTCATGGTTCCTCGGTCCCTCGCCGGTGATGAGTCCAAAGGTTCTGATACCCGGGAAAGTGTCAACGGTAACAGGAAGCGGCCGCCCTTGGCTGTGAGTCAGGTCGCGCCGTCGACGCCCCCCCTTCACGACAGATCCCCCACGGCGTCGGCGTTATACGCCGATCCCTCCAGGTGACGGGCGAGTTCACGGAAGCTCCAGCCGTCGCCGGGCGAGTCGTCGAGCTGCTCGTCACTCAGGGCGTCGAGCCGGTTGGCCCAGATACGGGCGAGGCGGGTGAGCCGACTGCCGGCCTCGTCCAGGTCCGCCTGGGTGAAGGGCGCGAGGTCCGCCTCGGTGGTGACGGTGGAGGCATGCCAGTGGTCGGGCTGGGGTTCCTCACCGACCAGCCGGGCCTCCAGTTCCGCCAGGTGGTCGACGAGGTGATCGGCGACGCGGCGGATGGCCTTGTGCGGCGTGTAGACGCGACCGCGGAAGCCTGGCGGGCAGCCCCGGCTGGAGTTTCACGGACGGTTTCGGTCATGGCTCGAACGCTAGGTGCCCATCCTTTCGGTGTTCGCCGAAGTGATCCGGCCCACACTCTGTGAAACTTCAGCAACCTTCCCGGGTCGGGCGGCCACCAGGGTGCATGACTTCCGCACGACGCTCGACGTCCGCTGCCGCCAAGGCCGGCCACCGCCGGGTCCACGTGGCCCGCAAGCCCCTGATCGCGGGCGTTGCCGCCGGCGCCGCCCTGGTCGGGGCGTGGTACGCCTCCGCGGGCGCGGCCACGGCCACCGCGCCGAACCTCACCCCGACGACGACCACGGTGACCCTGTCGGCCAAGTTCCCCTACCTGTCCGCCGGTTACAACAACAGTCGGGAGTGGACGCGCACGGCGACGGCCGTGGCCCCGAACGGTGCCCTGCGCGTGGCCTGGCCCGCCTCGGACGGCATCCATGTCACGCCGCTGTCCGCCGACGGCAAGCGCTCGGGCGCGGACACCGTCGTCAAGGGGGCCAAGGAGGTCGGTGGACTCGTCGCGCACAACGACGGCTTCGCGCTACTGACCCGGGTCGCCGACACCAACAAGTGGAAGGAGACGGCCGCCGCGATCATCCGCTACACGAACGGCAAGCAGACCTTCCGCACCAAGCTGACCGGCGCCGCCTCGAACGACACCTCCCCGACCCTCGACGGCCAGCTCACCTGGAACGGCACCAAGTACGGCGCCTACTTCGTCGTGCACGGCGCGGGCGGCTTCGCCGACGGGCACTTCGGCGACAAGCTGTCGTACGTCAGCGCCAAGGGCGGCAAGCTCAGCGGCGGTTGGGGCTGGGGGTGCAGCCACAACGAGGGCATCGCCCTGCACCCCGAGAAGACCGGCGCCTTCACCTCCCTCTGCTTCGACGACTGGCGCTCGGGCCTGTTCGTCTCGACCGGGATCGGCGCACCCGACGACGCCCCGGTCGTGCAGCGCGAGCAGTGCTGGGCGGGCTACTGCGGCGGCACCTTCGCCGGCCGTACCGGCGATCTCGTGAAGTCCTCCACCGGCCGTTACGCCACCGCCTTCGCCTCCCGCGGCGCCGCGTCGGCCAAGAAGAACCCCGAGGACTCCAGCGGTCGCGGCTGGACGGTCACGCCGAAGACCAGCACCCACCAGGTGGCCGTCGCCTTCCTCAAGAACCGCAACTCCGGTCCCGGCAAGGCGATCCACCTCTCCAACAACAAGGGCGTCGAGCACGTCAACGTCCGCCTCGCCCCGTACGGCAAGGACCGCCTGCTGCTGTCCTGGGAGTCCCTGAAGAACGCCAAGTGCAAGGACGGCACCTGCACCGGCACCTTCACGGGCACGAACTTCCGGCTCATCGACTGGAACGGCAAGTTCAAGAGCGCCACGAAGGTCGTGAGCGCCCGGATCACCGGCGACATCGCGGTCCAGAAGGACGGCACCCTCGCCTGGGCATCCGTGCCCGTCACCCCGTCGTACGCGACCCCGCTCACCGGCGCGTCCCCGACCACCACGACCCTGAAGATCGCCCGCCTGAAGCCCTGAGGACGCGGTACGGGACCTACGTACAACCACCGCCCCCGTCCGACGCGTCTCACGGGTGCCATGTAGGCGCGGACGGGGGAGGTCGGTGCGATGTCCGGCAGGAACAGCAGGCTGCACGGCGGCGTGCGGAGCGTACGGCGGTTCTTCTGGCTGCCCCGGGGGACGCCACGTCACCCCTCGCCCGTGGTGCCGACCCTGCGGATCTCCGCGTTCTGCCTGGCCGTCGGCGCCCTCGCCGCCTGGGCCGGCTGGGACGAAGGACCGATCGTCATGACGGTCGCGACGGTGTGGTCCATGCTCGACGACGTGATCGACGGAGTACGGCACCGCTGGCCCGCCTTCGCGGCCGGACTGGCGGTGGGCTGGGGCGTCAATAAGCTCGCGCATGCCTCGCTGCACGCCCCCGACGCGTCGTGGGGCGAGTACTCCCTCTACGCGTCGACGACTCTGGCGGCCCTGGCGACCTTCGTCGCGGTCACCCGTCTCCCGCAGCGGGAACGTTGAGCTGCCCGCCCGACCCGACCGACCCGTTGACCTGTTGACCCGTTCCGCGGTACGGCTACGAACTGTGCCGGGAACTCGGTCTCCAGGCCGGGTCCATGTACCCGATCCTGATGCGGCTGGCCGACCGTGGACTGCTGGAGACGGCCTGGGAGACGGACCCTCCGGCGGGCCGGCCCCCGCGCCATCTGTACCGGCTGACCGGTCCCGGGCCGGCCCTGGCGGCCGAGCTCGCGGGGCCGGAGGCCGCCCCGGTGCGGCTGCGGCCGCGATGGGAGGGCGCCTGATGCGCACCCGTGCCCGCTTCGAACTGGCCGTGATGGCAGCGGTGTCGGTCGCGCTCGCCGCGCTCCTGGGGCTCGCCTTCGTCACCGTCGGGCCGCCGGACACCGACTCGGAGGGCTATCTCCCGGTCCTGATCATCTGGGCGGCGCTCTCCGCACCCTCACTCGTCGCGGCCGGGATCCTGTGCCGGGCCTGGTGGCGCCGGGACACCCGGGACGGCCCGGAGCGGCTGCTGGGCTGGGCGGCCGGTCTCCTGCCGCAGGCCCGCCGTGACTGGGGTGCGGCGATGGTCGCCGAACTGGCCGAGGTGCGGGGCCCGGTGGCACGCGTACGGTTCGCCGCCGGCTGTGCCCGGGCCGCACTGTTCCCACCGTCGGCCGGCCGGGGGCCGCTGCTCGCCGGGGCGATGACGGTGGCGGCGGCGCCCACCGTCGGGTTGGCGGTCGGCCACGCCCTGCCCGCGATGCAGGTCTTCACGGTGACGTTCCTGGTGCTGGTCGGCGCGCTGACCGCCCTCGCCCTGTCCCGCCCGCGTCACCGCCCGCTCAGGCCCGCGTCCGGCCCGGTCATCACCGTCGTGGGGCTGGCCGGGGTGGCCGCGGCGATCACGCTGGCCGCCTACGTCCTCGTACAGGATCCACCGGCCGAACGAACCCTCGGCGCCTACTACGCCGTCATCCTCGCCGCGTTCCTCGCCTGCTGCCTCTGGCTGGTCCTGGCCCCGCCCCGCGCCCTGACCACCAGCCGTCTCGCCCGCCGTACCGGGCTCGCCGCCGCCGTACTGCTCGGCGTCTGCTTCGTCTGGGGCGCCCGGTCGGGGGACATCATGGCGACCTTCGTCTTCCTGCCGCCGGTGGTGATCTCCTTCCTGGGCTCGGCGGTCACCGCCGCGGCGCACCGGTCCTTCCGGACGGGCGTGCAGACGACGGTGTGGACCACGCTGACGGGCACGCTGCTCGTGTTCGCCTGCTGGCTGGTGGAGGCCGTGCGCCTGTGCCGCGCCGAAGGAGCACTGCTGCTGGACGGCGAGACCCTCTACCCCGTCGGCACCAATGTCACCGACGCCGTCTTCTGGGTCCTGGTCTTCGTCCCGGCCTGGGGCCTGCTGCCGTTCGGCGTGATGGGCGCGGCCGTCGGCAGCAGGCTCCCGAGGCGGCTGCCCCGACTCGTACGCTGACGCCCCCGCGGCGGCTCAAGCCCGCACGCTGACGCCCTCGCCGTCCGCCAACCGCGCCTGGATCTCCCGCCCGTCGCTCCAGCGGACGTGAATCGTGGCTTCGTCGTCCACGCGTACGGTCACCAGCTCGTCCAGCGGTGCGGGGTCCGGTTCGGCGGTGAGCCGGGCGAGGGCGACGAACAGCGTGTCTCCCTCGCCGGTGGCGCCGGAGAGGTCGTTGCCCAGACCGGCGACCGGCCGGATCTCCGCACGCACGCCGTCCCGGCAGGCCCAGCCGGTGACCCTCACCGGCGTCCCCGCCTCCGCCCCCGCCACCAGATGGGCCCGCACCTCAACGGCCCCCTGCGCGAGCACAAGGCTCGTCACCCGGGCTCCCCCGCCCGCCGCCGAGTGCCGCGACGCCACCCAGCCCTCCCCCACGCCCAGCGGCACGATGTCCGTACGGCTCGGGTCGTGGCCGACGATCACGCTGTTGTCGTACGCCGGTGAAGGCCGCGTCAGCGTCGAGTAGGCGAGGCGCGTGTAGTACGGGTCGTAGCGGACGTCCTCACTGCCGTGGTTGTGGAGGCGGACCAGGCCGTCCGAACTCGTGGACTGCAGAAGCCAGTTGGGGCCGGCGATGGCGGTGACGGCGTCCGTGCGCTCGGCCGGGGCGGGTTCCTCGGCGGCCGTCCAGACCTCGTGGTCCGCCGGCAGGAGCAGGCCGAGGAAGCCCTTGCTCGCCCAGTAGGGGGACGCCGGGCCCGAATAGCCTTGCAGGACCGCCTCGTCGGGGCCGTGCCAGCCGAGGGTGAGGAGTCCCTTCGCGTCCACCGCGCCCCGCTCCAGGAAGTACTTCAGGGCGCCGGAGGCCAGCCGCCTCGTCTCCCCGGGCGCGAGCGGCGTACGGCCGGTCAGGGCGCCCAGCCACAGGGGGGCCGTGGTCGCGAAACGGTAGGTCAGGGAGCGGCCCTGGTGCAGGGGGGCGCCGTCGCCGCCGAACAGGCGGGCGTAGTCCTCCAGATGGCGGGAGAGCCGGCCGCCGTAGAGGTCCAGGAGCCGTTCGTCGTGCGCCAGCCAGGCGTGCAGCACCGGGTAGAGGTGCATCGCCCAGCCGTTGTAGTAGTCGTACTTGCGGCCGTCGCCGTCGGTGTACCAGCCGCCGCCGACGTACCAGTCCTCGATGCGCTCAAGGCCCCGGTCGATCGCCTTGCGGGACTCCTCGGCCTGGTACCCGATCTCCTCCAGGAAGCCGCCCACCGTCACCGGGAACAGCTCCCAGTTGCAGGGCCAGGCCTCGGCGGTCAGCGCGTCTCCGAGCCAGGCCGCCGCGCGTTGCCGTACCCCGTCGTCCAGCCGGTCCCACAGCAGGGGGCGGGTCAGTCGCAGCGCGAGCGCGATCGACGCCGCCTCGACCAGGGGCTGGCCGCGGTCCTCGATGCGGGGCCAGACGCCGCCGACGCCCGCCGCCAGGCCCTCCGCGTAGCGCTGCAACGCGGTCTCGTCCCGGCGGAAGGCCGCCAGGAGGAGCGTACGGGCGTAGCCCTCCAGGCCGTCGGAGAGGTGGCCCGACCAGCTCTGGTGGTCGCCCGGGAAGTGGTAGAGGGCGCGGTCCTCCGTCGCGTACGGCTCCACCGCGGCGAGCAGGGCGTCGGCCGCCGTCTCCCAATGGGCTCGGGTGTAGCCGGTGTGCGGGCTCAGGGTGCGGTCGGCGGGAGGCAACTGCATCGGTTCTCTTCCTGCTCTGCTCTTCGAGGGTCAGGCCTGGGGCGCCCCGGTTCCGGTCGGAACGCCCCAGGGGTTCATCCCACCCGCACCAGACCCTGCGGCACCAGATGCTGAGCGGCGAGTTCGTCGCGGACGAGGCTCGCGTACACCGTGGCACCGTGCACCGAGGTGTGGGTGTTGTCCCGCTTCTCGTTGTAGAGGTACAGCGCCTTGGAGGCCTCGACGCCCAGGGACTCCACCAGCGCCTTCGTCTTCGCCGTGAGGTCGATCAGCGGGACGTCCTGGGCTGCGGCGACGGAGCGGACGACCGCGGGGTGGTTCACGCCCAGGCCGTTGACGAGCAGGGCCGTGTCGTTGTTCAGCGTGCCGTCGGCGTTGAACCACCGGCGCACGATCGGGGTGACGAGGACGGGCTTACCGCCCTTCTCGCGGACGCCCGCCACCAGCGCCTGCAGATTCGCGCGATACGTCGCCTCGTCGGTCGTCTTGTCGTTGTGGGCGAGTTGGATCAGGATCAGGTCGCCGCGGCGGATCTGCGGCTGGACGGTGGCCCACAGCCGCGGGTTCCCCAGATAGCTGACCGTACTCTCCCCGGAATCCGCGTAGTTGGCGACGGACATGCCCTTGCGGAGGTACTGCGGGAGCTGCTGGCCCCAGCCGGAGTACGGGTCGCCGGGCTGGTCGCAGACCGTGGAGTCGCCGACGAGGAAGATCTGGCGGGCGTGCCGGGCCGGGGTGACCCTGATGTCGGCCAGGGCGGGGGCGGAGCCGCCGAGTTGCAGGTCCAGGCCGGGGGTTCCGTCGGGGCCGGTGGGCTCGCCCTCTGGGGTGCGGACGTTCACGGTGAAGCTGCGGGCGACCCGCTCACCTGCCGGGGCGGCCGTCTCGGGAAGCAGGGCGCGGCGGGTCTCGCCGGTGACGCCGGTGCTCGACGCGGTCTCGCCGCCGAGGAGGACCCGCACGTCGTAGGTGCCGGGCGGGACGTCGAAGTGGCAGGCGGTGGCGGTGCAGTTGTCGATGCCGAGGGGGCGCTGACCGCCGTACGCGTGGGCCGGCGGCGCCGACAGGACGGACAGGCCGGTGCTCAGCGTCATCGCCGCCAGGACGGCGAGGTTGAAACGTCTCATGCGTCTCATGCGTCGGCTCCTCCACAGACGACTGGGCCTGGCGCTGGACCGTATCGCGAAGTGCAAGCGCTTTCTAGAGCTCGGGCTCATTTCACAAGATTGCCAATCTCCTGCCACCGAAAGCCCTTTCGCGAAATCGATTCAACTGCCACCCTCGCTCTCACCCGCACCACCCCCACACCTCTCGAAGGAGGCACCCCCATGTCCGGATCCGCGAACAGACCGGTCCGACGCCGCACCTTCGTGCTCGGCACCGCGGCCGCCGCGGGATCGGCGGCCCTCGCCGGACCGCTCGCCCAGACCGCGTCCGCGGCGAGCTTCGGCTGGAGCGACGACGGCTCGAACTACGTCGTCGACACCGGCGCCACCCTCGTCTTCAAGGTCAGCAAGACCAACGGCGACCTGACCTCGCTGCTCTACCGCGGCACGGAGTACCAGGGCTACGGCGGCAAGAACTCGCACATCGAGTCCGGCCTCGGCGCATCCACCGTGTCCATCAAACAGTCGGGGTCGACGATCCTGATCTCGGTGGCGTACGGCACGCTGCGGCACTATTACGCGGCCCGCAGCGGCGAGAACAACATCTATCTCTGGACCAACAGGGCCGACACGTCGGTCGCGTCGACCCGCTTCATCCTGCGCGTCAAGGCGGGCCTGTTCCTCAACGACGAGCCGGACTCCTACACCTACGCGCCCACCACCATCGAGGCCTCGGACGTCTTCGCGAAGTCCGACGGGCAGACCCGCTCCAAGCACTACTCGAAGCTGAGGGTCGGCGACTACAACTACATCGGCTGGAGCGCGAGCGGCGTCGGCCTGTGGATCGTCCGCTCCAACCACGAGAAGGCCTCCGGCGGCCCCTTCTACCGCTCGCTGCTGCGCCATCAGAGCGCGGACGGCGGCGGTCTGTACGAGATCCTGCACTACGCGCAGAACCAGACCGAGAACGAGCGCTTCGGCCTCCAGGGCCCGTACGTCATCGCCCTCACGGACGGCGGGGCGCCCTCCTCGTCGCTGTTCCCGGGCACGCTCACCACCTCCTGGGCGGACTCGCTCGGCCTCTCGGGTTACGTCCCGGCGAGCGGCCGGGGCCGGGTCGCGGGCGTCGGCATCACCGGGCGGAACACGGCGTACCCGTACACCGTCGGGCTCGCCAACTCGGCGGCGCAGTACTGGGGTTCGGCTCGTTCGTCCGACGGCTACTTCTCCATCACGGGGATCCTGCCGGGGACGTACACGCTGACCGTCTTCAAGAGCGAACTCGCCGTGTACACCACCTCGGTGACCGTCACCGCGGGCGGCACGACGACCCTCAACTCGATCGCGATCCCGGCCACGAACGACCCCTCCAACGCGAGCGCGATCTGGCGGATCAACGACTGGACGGGCACGCCGAGCGGCTTCAAGAACGCCGACCTGATGACGTACGCCCACCCCTCGGACGTGCGGGCCTCCGCCTGGACCGGCAATGTGGTGATCGGCAGCGGCAGCGAGACCTCGGCCTTCCCCTGCTACATATGGAAGGACGTCAACAGCGGTCTGCTGGTGTACTTCAGGCTGACCGCCGCCCAGGCCGCCGCCGCGCACACCCTGCGCATCGGCGTGACGACGGCCTACGCCAACGGCCGGCCGCAGGTCGTCGTCAACGACACCTGGACGTCGGCGATCCCCTCCCCGCCCACCCAGCCGAGCACCCGGTCCCTGACCAACGGGTCCTACCGGGGCAACAACCACACGTTCACCTACAGCGTCCCGGCGAGTGCCTGGCTCACGGACACCAGTCAGTACAACGTGCTGAAGATCAACGTGGTGAGCGGTTCGGGGGCGACCGGCTATCTCAGCGCGGGCACGGCGATCGACGCGATCGACCTGCTCGCCTGAGGCAGACTCGGGCAGCCGCTGCCATTACGTCAGGTTCCGCGCGTCCACTGCTGGTTGGTTCCTCCGTTGCAGGTGTAGGTGATGATCGCGGCGGAGTTGGCGGTGGACGCGCCGTTCACGTCCAGGCACTCGCCGGTGGCGCGGGAGACGACGTTCACATAGGAGCCGGTGGTGGTGAGGGACCACTGCTGGTTGGTCGCGGAGGCGTTGCAGTTCTCCTGGGTGACCGTGCTCGCGTTCTCCTGGACGCACAGGGAGCTGTGCCGGGTCATCAGCTGGTAGTAGCCGCTGCCGACGGACTTGAACCAGTACTTCTGGTTGCCGCCGCCGTTGCAGTCGTACTGCTTGAGCTGAGCGCCCGCGAACTGCGACTGGCCGGTGACGTCGGCGCACCGGCCGCTGTGCCGGGCGACGAGCGTGTTGTACGTGGCACTGGTGCCGCTGATCGATCCGGTGGCCGTGTCGATGGTGACCTCCGGGGACCAGGACATGGACATCGAGGTCGAGGAGGGGAAGGTCAGCGGCAACCAGACGTAGCGGGAGTCGTTGACGGTGCCGCCGAAGGAGTTGCCCCAGCGGTCGCCCAGGTAGAGGTACGAGGTGGTCGACGTGCCCTGCACGGGGAGGACGTACGCGGTCTGCGAGCCGTAGGTCGTGGAGTCGCCGACGTTCGTCATCGCGGTCCAGGGGCCGGCGATGTTGGTGGCGGTGGCGTACTGCTGCTGGTTGGGGCTCCAGCCGGTGGCGCCCGAGGTCAGCATGAAGTAGACGCCGTTCCGCTTGAACAGCGCCGGGGCCTCGCGGTGGCCGCCGTGCCAGGGGTCCGCGACCAGGGCGGCGATGCCGGTGTAGTCGCTGGTCAGGCGGTAGATCTGGAGGTCGTAGTTCTCGCGGGCCGCGGAGATCATGTAGCCGGTGCCGTCGGTGTCGACGAAGACCGTGATGTCGCGGGACATGTGCTGGCCGAGCGGGCGGAAGCTGCCCTGCCAGGTGTAGTTGCCGTCGACGGTGTCCGACACGGCGACGGCGGCGCGCGCCTCGCTGTAGTCGGTGCCGTTCTCCTTGTGCATCCACATGACGAACTTGCCGGTGGAGGCGTTGTACATGACCTTCGGGCGCTCGATGTTGGCGGTGGCGAGCTCCGGGTCGCTGGACTGGGTCAGGACGTGGTTCCTGAACTCCCAGTTCTTCAGGTCGGTGGAGCGGTAGGCGTCCACGTACCGGAAGGTGTTGTCGGCGTTGCGGTGCTCGCCGAACCAGTAGTAGTAGGTGCCGACCTTGATCACACCGCCGCCGTGGGCGTGCACCGGGTTGCCCGAGGTGTCGGTGAACTGCGTGCCGGTGGTGATGGTCTGGGGTGCCGCCTGGGCGGGCCCGGCGGTGACCAGGGCGGCGGCCAGGGCCAGACAGAGGGCGAGCATTACCGCGTACGCACGTCTCATCTCACGCACTCTCCTTCACGGTTGCTGCGGCGGTCGTCTCCGCCGCCGTGTCTGCCACGGGTATGCCGAAGTTCGGGGTGCCGTCCGGGTTCCAGCCGAGCTTCTGGACGCGGGTGTGGCGGTTGGGGTCGTTCAGCGGGTCGCCGACGATGTCCTTGTACTGGCGGGCGTGGTAGACGAGGACGTCACTGCGGCCGTCCTCGGCGACGGTGAAGCAGTTGTGGCCGGGGCCGTACTGCTTGGCGGTGTCGTTCGTGCTGAAGACCGGGGTCGGCGACTTGGCCCAGCTGGCCGGGTCCATCAGGTTGCCGTCGGCGTCGGCGGTGAGCATGCCGACGCAGTAGTGGTGGTCGGTGGCGGAGGCCGAGTAGGTGAGGAAGATCCGGCCGTTGCGCTTGAGGGTGTAGGGGCCCTCGTTGACCTTGTAGCCGACGCACTCCCAGTCGTACTCCGGTGTGGACAGCCGCACTTGAGGTCCCGTCAGCGTCCACGGGTTCGCCATCTCGGACAGGAACAGGCCGGTGTTGTTGTCCATCCCCGGCTCGTGCTGTGCCCAGCACAGGTAGCGGGTGCCGCGGTGGGTGAAGGTGGTGGCGTCGAGGGAGAAGGTCTCCCAGGCCGTCTTGATCTGACCCTTCTCCACCCAGGTGCCCTGGAAGGGGTTGGGGTGGGCGTTCTCCAGCACCCAGATGCGGATCTTCCAGACGTCCTCGGCGGGCGCGGCGGCGAAGTAGATGTACCACTTGCCGCCGACGCGGTGGAGCTCCGGAGCCCAGATGTGCGCGCCCATGTCGCCGGTGGCGTGGGCCCGCCAGATGACCGACTCGTCCGCCGTGGACAGGCCGTTCAGGGTGCGGGAGCGGCGCAGGATGATGCGGTCGTATTCGGGGGCGGTGGCCGTGAAGTAGTAGCGGCCGTCGGTGTGCCGGTGGATGTGGGGGTCGGCGCGCTGCCGGACGAGGGGGTTCACGTAGGGGGCTGCCTTCGGGGGTGCGGCAGGGGGCGCGGGGGCGGCGGCGTGGGCGACGCCGGGCACCGCCGAGGCGGCGGTCAGGGCGCCGGCGGCTACGGCGCCCCTCAACAGCAGTCTGCGGCCGAGGGCTTCGGGCAGATCGTGATCGCGGCTCATGCGGCCTGCCTCTCGGGGGTGGGGGAATGTTGGAGATTGTTCGGCATAACGAACAAGATCTGACATTACGAACGGCTGAAAGGTAAGGGCGGGTTACCAGGAGGTCAACGGGTCGGGCGAGACAAAAGAGGAACGGAAAATTTCTGTTATCGGCGGCCGTCCCCGACCGTCCCCGATCATGTGCGCAGCCTCAGCCATACGACAGCAGCGACCGCCGGCGCCCTGGCCGCGGTCGCAGCCCTCACCGTCACCGCTCCCCCCGCGGTGGCCGCCGGCCCGCGAGACGTCACCGCGGACGTTCTCGCGGGCCGGGACGTGACGCTCGGCGGTGACACGGTGGTCACCGTGCCGTCGGGGACGACGACCTACGACGGAGTCTTCCGCGGTGAGGGCACGCTCACCGTGCGCGGCACCGGAACCCTGGTCCTGACCAAGGACAGCGACTTCACGCTGCCGAAGTCCCGTCAGCGGCAGAGCGTGCGGATCCAGGGCGGCAACCACCCCTACGTCACCACGACCAGCCCAGACCAGCCGGCGATCACGGTCGAGCGCGGGGCGACCCTGCAGTACGGCAACGGCGGCAGCACCGGTCTGATCGGGCGCTTCCCGTACAACACCCCGGCGTTCCGGCTCAACCAGGACAACATCCGGGTCGACGGCACCCTGCGCCTGTCCCTGCGGAACGTCGACTACAACCTGGGCACCATCAGCGGCTCCGGGCTGATCACCCAGCCGCGGTTCCTCTGGGGCACCTGGGACCTGTCGGGCACCCACACCTTCTCCGGGGTGATCGACAACGGCACGCAGGTGAACGCCGGGCGCCCGGAGTTCGCGACGTCGCTGCCGAACGTGCGCAAGGTCCTCAACCAGGGCACGTACACCGTGGACACCCCGCTGGGCCAGACCGTCACCATGGGCATGGACTTCTACCAGCGCGAGTACGGCAGCGACATCAACGTCCAGTCCCGCCCCGGCAGCAAGGTGATTCTCACCGGCCAGTACAGCTGGTCGGACCAGGGCGGCGACTCCAGCCCCTCACTCAGCGACCCCGCCCTGAACTGGACGCCCGCACGCAAGAACGTCAACAAGCGCGGCACCAACATCAAGGGCGCCGACGTCCAGTGGGGCGACGGGACGACGAACAAGATCTTCATGCCCGGGACCGCCGAGACCGTCTACATCAACCTGCTGGCGGCCCGGTCCCGTTCGCTGCTGACGTTCGACTACAACGGGCCCGTGACGCTGGGCGCCCCCATCGGCGGCGGCCGGTACCACGACACGCTGGCCGCGCCCGGGGCCGGGGACGTCGTCATCAAGGGGACGAAGGGCAACGACGTCACCTTCGCCGCCGTGCAGTACTACGACGGCTCGACGACGGTCGGGAAGGGCGCCGTGCTGCGGCTGGGCAGCGGCAGGTCCGGCGGTGACGGGGGGCTCTACACACAGGGGGCCCGCCACAAGGTCGTCAACAACGGCTCCCTGGTCGTGAACAACACGCGCAAGGCCCTGTCCCTGTCCCGGATCGGCGGCAGCGGGTCGCTCACGCAGTCGGGGGCCGCTACGACGACCCTGACGGGCGGCGCGGTGACGTACACCGGTCCGACGACCGTCAAGAACGGCACCCTCGCCCTGCGCGGCGGCGCGACGCTCGCCGCCAGCCGGGCGATCCGCCTCTCCTCGGCGAAGTCCCGGCTGGACGTGGGAAGTTCCGGGCTGCGCGTGGGCGCGGGGAAGTCCCTGAGCGGCAAGGGCACGGTGAAGGGAGCGCTGACGAACGGGGGCGTGGTCACGACCGGACTGACCGTCTCCGGCGGCTACACGCAGTCGACGAAGGGCGAACTGGTGCTGCGCGACAGCCCGTTGAAGGTCACGGGCGCGGTCCGGCTGGCCGGCGACCTCGACCTGGCATCCGCCGCCGGCACGAGCGAGTCCGCCGGGAGGATCACCGTCCTCGACCACCGGGGGAACGCGAGGACGACGGGCGCGTTCTCCGGCCTGAAGGAGGGCGAGAAGCTCCAGTTGGGCGACACCACGTACCGGATCAGCTACCGCGGCGGCGACGGCAACGACGTGGTCCTCACCGCAGTCACCACGGCCCCCTCCCCCACCTCCGACAGCCCCCGCACGGCACCCCCGGTCGCCTCCCCCGGCGCCCCCACCGCGAGCACGACGGCAGGCGGCCTCGGCTGGTGGCCGTACGTCCTGGCCGCCGGGCTGCTGGTCGGGCTCGGGGTGCCGGCGACGCGGTTCGGGCGGGGACGCGGGCGCCGACGGGGCGGGCGTCACGCGACACAGGGTCGGCCTTGACCGTCCCCCTCTCCTCCCCTCCGCCACCCGACGCGCCCGGCGCCGACCGTACGGCCCGGGGCGAGCGAGTGGGCCGATCGTGCCGTGCGGCTCGGGAAGGGTTACCGTCAGCGGCATGACCAGCACCATCACCCTCGCCGAAGCCCTCGCCGCCGGGACCGTCGTGCTCGACGGTGGGATGTCCAACCAGCTCGAGTCCGCCGGGCACGATCTGAGCGACGAGCTGTGGTCGGCGCGGCTGCTCGCGGAGCGGCCCGAGGCGATCACCGAGGCGCATCTCGCCTACTTCGAGGCGGGGGCGGACGTGGCGATCACGTCCAGTTACCAGGCCACGTTCGAGGGGTTCGCGAAGCGCGGGATCGGGCAGGAGCGGGCAGCCGAACTGCTCGCGCTGAGCGTGGAGTTGGCGCGCGAGGCGGTACGGCAGGCGCAGGCCGAGGGCGTCACTCGGCCGCTCTGGGTGGCCGCCTCGGTCGGACCGTACGGCGCGATGCTCGCGGACGGCTCCGAGTACCGGGGCCGGTACGGGCTGAGCGTGGACGAGCTGGAGCGCTTCCACCGGCCCCGCCTGGAGGTGCTCGCCGGTGCCCGTCCCGACGTACTGGCACTGGAGACGGTCCCTGACGCCGACGAGGCCGAGGCGCTGCTGCGGGCGGTGCGCGGGCTCGGTGTCCCGGCCTGGCTGTCGTACTCCGTCGCCGGTGACCGCACCCGCGCCGGGCAGCCGTTGGAGGAGGCCTTCGCCCTGGCCGCCGATGCCGACGAGGTGATCGCGGTCGGCGTGAACTGCTGCGCACCCGAGGACGTCGAGGGCGCCGTCGAGACCGCCGCCCGCGTCACGGGCAAGCCGGTGGTCGTGTACCCCAACAGCGGCGAGGCCTGGAACGCCGAGGCCCGCGCCTGGGACGGGCGTTCCTCCTTCGCCGCCGAGCAGGTGCGGGGGTGGCGGGCGTCCGGGGCGCGGCTGATCGGGGGGTGCTGCCGGGTGGGGCCGGAGGCGATCGGCTCCATCGCGCGGACGTTGACGGAGGCGCCGTAGCCGGGGGCGGGGCGCGCGGCTCGCCGCCTGCCCCGTCGGAGTCATGTCGGAGCCACGTCGGTTTCCGGTCACCGCGGGCCGCGCGCCCCGCCGTCCTCGAACAGTGATCGGTTACGCTGGCCGCGCCGCCGCGTGGCGATCGCCGGCCGGACCCCTGGGACCGCGGATCGCCCGGCGAGAATCACCGGCCCTTGCGTTAGGCAACGTGACGTGCCCGTCCGCCCGTCTCGTAGGACGCATGTGTCGCAAGCGCACGAAGGAGACAGCGATGGGGGACCGAACACCCGACACCGACGTCCTTGACCAGGACGACCCGTCGGCGCAGCCCCGCGGCGCCGAACACGGTTCGGGCGCGGAGTCGGCCGAGAAGGACAGCGGGAAGGCGTCCGGGGAGGCGACGGCAGAAGCGGAGTCGGCGGAGGCGGCGGCAGAAGCGGAGTCGGCGGAGAAGCCGACGGAGGAGAAGTCCGAGTCGCCGGAAGCGGCGGAGGAGCCGCAGACGCCCGAGGAGACCCAGGAGCCGGACCAGCCGGAGGACCCCGCAACAGCACAAGAACCGGCCGAATCCAACGCCGACGCTGCCGCTGAACCAGCGGACGAGGAGGCGGAACCGGCGGCGGCCGAGCAGTCGGAGGAGGAGCCGGGGGCGGCGGGGGCGGACCCCGAATCACCGGAAGCGGCAGCGGAACCACGGACGCCCGTGGAGACCCAGGAGCCGGACCAACCGGAGGACTCCGCCGACGCGACAGCGCAGGAACCGGCCGAACCAAACGCCGACGCTGACGACGAACCGGCCGACGAGGGCGATGCGGGCGGCGAAGCCCCGGTTCAGGAGGCCGGTCCCCTCCCCGACGAGGCACCTGACGCCGAGGACGACGGCAAGGAATCGGACGAGAACGCCGAGGCGCCTGCACAGGTCGACGACACTGCGCCGGACGAGGACACCGACGCGGCAGCCGAGGCGGACGATGCCGCACCGGACGAGGACACCGACGCAGCAGCCGAGGTAGGCGACCCCACTCCGGAACCGGACACCGACGCGCTTGCCAAGGACAGCGGCAGCGCATCGGACACGACCACCGACGCGACCACCACGGACGACCCCGGGGAAGACGCCGTCGCGAAGGAGCCCGAGGCAGACGCCGCCGTCCCCGGGGGATCCGAGAGCACGCGGACCCTGGCGTTGCGGTCGCCGGAGGCCGCCTCGGTCGAACGCGACAGGACGCTGGCGATCAGCGTCGACGATCTGCCGGACGCCGAGCCGGAGGAGGCGCAGCCCGCTCCCTCCCCGATCGACCTGCTCGCGCAGCTCACCAACACCCCGCCGCCACCGGCCACCCCGCTGCGCACGACCCTGCGCAGGATCAAGATCTGGTCACCTCTCGTGGCGCTGGTCGTGCTGGTACTCCTCGTCGTCCAGTTCCTCCGACCGCTGCCCGAACCGACCCTCGCCCTCGACACGAGCGCGTCGTCCTTCACCATCGGCGGGGAGGCGTTCTCCATGCCGTGGCCGGAGGAGGGGCAGGCCGCGGTCACGGTCGTGGGGTCGGGCAGCATCGGGACGTTCGGGGAGCAGAAATCCGTCCCGACGGCGAGTGTCGCCAAGATCATGACGGCGTATGTCCTGCTTCACGAGCGCCCACTGAAGAGGGACGAGCCGGGCCCGGACGTCACGGTCGACGCCCGGACCGTGGAGGAGGGCAAGTCGAAGGACGAGTCGCGCATCGAGGGGCTGCGGGTCGGCCAGACCTTCACCCTTCAGGACATGCTGAAGATGCTGATGATCCCGTCCGGCAACAACGTGGCCCGACTGCTGGCCCGGTGGGACACGAAGAGCGGGGACGAGACCGCGTTCGTCCGGAAGATGAACGAGGCGGCCAAGTCGCTCGGCATGACGAACACGACGTACACCGACCCCAGCGGCCTGGACAAGGGCACCGTCAGCACGGCCGTCGATCAGCTCAAGCTGGCCGAGGCGGTCATGAAGTTCGAGTCCTTCCGCGCGGTAGTCGCGATGCCCAACGCCGACATCCCCGACGTCGGACGCATCTACAACAACAACGACCTGCTCGTGGCCGGCCTGAGCGTCAGGGGCCTCAAGACCGGCTCCAACACCGCCGCGGGCGGCACGCTGTCCTGGGCGGCGTACCGGACCGTGGACGGCGAGGACCGGCTGATCCTGGGCACGATGATGGACCAGCACGCCCCGCCTCCGGACCCCAACGGCGGGACCAGCCTGAAGCTGGTGCTGGACAACAGCGAGAAGGTCGTCAAGGCGGTCCGGGAGGCGCTCACCTCGGCGACCGCGGTGAAGAAGGGCCAGGTCGTCGGACATGTCGACGACGGTCTCGGCGGCCGTACGCCGGTGGTGGCCACGAAGGACCTGAAGGTGGTCGGGGTACCCGGGCAGAAGCTGAAGTTCACGTTCCGCGACGGCGGCGAGGATCTCGCCGCCGGGACCAAGGCCGGGACCGTGGTCGGCAAGCTGGCGGTGGACGGCGGTACGGGGGCGCAGAGTGTGCCCGTGGCGCTGCAGTCGGAGCTTCGGGAGCCCTCTCTCGGGACGAAGCTGACCCGGCTCGGGTGAGGCGAGCGGAGTTCCGCCGGGACTGCTGCACCCCCCCGGCGGAGCCGGCGCACCGAATTCAGGTCAGCGCGGCAGCGATCTGCTCGGTCGCCTCGGCGATCAGCGACTCGCTGGGGCGGGCCTCGCGTTCGGCGCGCTCGGACATGATGGCCAGCACGAGGGGCTCGGAGCCGGACGGCCACACGACGGCGATGTCGTTGGCCCGGCCGTAGGTGCCGGTTCCCGTCTTGTCGGCGACCCGCCAGCCCTTGGGCAGGCCGGCCCGGATGCGGTTGCCGCCGGTCGTGTTGCGGACGAGCAGGTCGGTGAGCAGGGCGCGCTTGTCGGTGGCGAGCGCTTCGCCCAGGATGATCGTGCGGTAGTCGGCGGCGATCGCGCGGGGCGTGGTGGTGTCGTTCGGGTCTCCGGGGCGGGCCCGGTGGAGTTCGGGTTCGTAGTGGTCGAGGCGGCTGACGGTGTCGCCGAGCTCGCGCAGATAGGCGGTCAGCCGCTGCGGGCCGCCGAGGTCGCGCAGCAGCAGGTTGGCCGCGGTGCCGTCGCTGTGCCGGACGGCGGCGTCACATAGCTGACGGATCGTCATGCCCTGGGTGACGTTCTTCCGGGTGACGGGCGAGATGGAGTTGATGTCGTTCCAGCCGTAGGTGACGCGCTTGTCCAGGTGACTGAGCGGGTTGCGGTCGAGGACCGCGGCGACGGCGGCGGTCTTGAACGTGGAGCAGAACGCGAAGCGTTCGTCCGCCCGGTGCGCGACCGTCGTCCCCGTACCGGTGTGCAGGGCGTACACGCCGAGCCGGGCGTCGTGCTTGCGTTCCAGGGCGCGCAGCGACGGGAGTTTCAGGGGCGTCGCGGAGGGTGAGGGTGAGGCGGACGGGCGGGCCGGTCCGGGGGACGCCAGGGCGGCCGAGCGGTCCCGGCCGTCACCGCAGCCCGTCAGGGGCAGCAGGACCGCCGCGGTGAGGAGGGCGCGGCGGGACAGGCCGGAGTGCTCTGGGGTCATGCGGTTGTACCTGCTTTCGAGAGCCGAGTCGTACCCTGCCGCGGCCGGCGCACAAAGGGGGGTGGTCGCTGTTCTACGCGCCGGGTCGGCTGAGTTCAACTCGGCCATCCTGCCGTGTGATTGAGTCGAGCAGATGTGCGGGAGCCGGGCCGGCGTCACGCCGGGGCAGGGGCCGCAGGTCTCGGCGGGGGTACGGCTCCGAGGCGGGCCTCAGTCCTGGTACGGAACGACCCGGGCACGCCCAGCCGGTGTGCCGGCGGGGCTGTGGTCGTTCCGGGTCCGGGTCAGCAGGGACAGTGCGGTCAGGGCGGCTCCCGACATCAGGATCAGATAGACGAGGCCGTGCCGGTAGCCGGTGGCGACGCTCTCCGGGTCGAGGGTCGTGTGGCGGCCGACGCCGTGGAACACGATGCCGATGACGGAGAGGCCGACGGCACCGGCCACCTGCTGGGTCGTGGCCACCAGGCCGCTGGCGGCGCCGGCCTGAGCGGGCTTCAGGTCGTCGAGGACGATCCCCAGGAGCGGGGCCATCACCGCTCCCGTGCAGGCTCCGTTCACGGCGAGCAGCGCGGCCAGCGCCGGGATGCTCACGGTGCGGGCGTCGGCGAGCAGCAGCGGGAACTGGGCCGCGAAGCCGGCCGTCCGGATCCACATCGCACCCTTGAGCGAGCGGGTGCCCCACCGTGCCGTCAGGGCGGAGGAGGCCATGCTCGCCGCGCAGAAGCCGACGATGAGCGGGCTGGACACCAGCCCGGACTGGAGGGGGGTGAGACCGCGCCCCTCCTGGAGCAGCAGGGCCAGGACGTAGAGGGACGAGGACATGGTGGCGTAGAAGGCGCACACGATCAGCAGCCCGATGCGCAGGCTGCCGACGCGCAGCAGGCTGGGTGGGAGCAGCGCGTCGCGGCCCAGGGACTCGGCGCGGCGTTCCCAGAGCCAGAATCCCGGGAGCAGCACCGCCGCCCCGGCGAGCATGAGCAGGGTCCAGCCCGGCCAGCCGGCCGAGCGGCCGACCGTCAGGGGGACCACGAGCAGCACCATGGCCACCGAGAACAGCAGGACCCCCGTGCGGTCGATGCGCAGGCTGCCGAGCCGAGCGGTCGTCGGCAGCAGACGGGGGGCGAGGAGCAGCGTCACCACGCCGAACGGGAGGTTGACGAGGAAGGCCCAACGCCAGGAAAGGCCCAGCCAGTCGAGGCTGATCAGCAGTCCGCCGATGAGCTGTCCCGTGGCCATCGCGCTGCCCGTCGCCAGGCCGTAGACGCGCATCACCCGGGGGCGTATCTCCGGCGGGTAGTGGAGCTGGATCAGCGCGAGCACCTGCGGGAACAGCACGACGGCGGCGCCGCCCTGCAGCGCCCGTGCGCAGATCAGCCACCACACGTCCGGGGCGAAGCCGCACATCGCCGACGTCGCGGTGAACAGCGCGGTGCCGACCACGAAGGCCTTCTTGCGGCCCCAGTAGTCGCCGAGCCTGCCGCCCAGCACGACGAGGCTCGCGTAGACGATGGCGTAGACGGCGACGACGAGTTCGATCTCGCCGCTGGTCGCGTGCAGGTCCTCGGTCATCGACGGGACGGCGACGTTGACGACGAAGAAGTCCAGGGTGGGCATGAAGGCGCCCACGAGCAGTACGGCGAGCACCGGTGCGCCCGCTACCCGAGGGTCAGGCGCAGATGCGGCTCGACCAGGTCCGGCGCGAGCATGAAGCCGTAGTGTCCGAGGTCCGTCTCCATGATGTGCGCCTCGGCTTCCCGGATGCCCGCCGCCAACTCGCGCTGTGTCTCGGGGGGATAGGCGCGGTCGGTGGAGAAGCCGACGATGCGGGTGGGCGCGGTGATCCGGGCGAGCGCGTCGTCGATGCCGCCCCTGCCGCGCGCGACCGTGGCGCTCAGGGCCGTCTCGGACAGGACGAGGCAGCAGTTGGCGTCGAAGCGTTCCCACACCTTGTCGCCCTGTGCCAGCACGTATTCGCGGAACTTCTCGTGGCAGCCGTCCGAGTCGTGGTACCAGGACTGTCCGCCGAACCGGTCCTGCCAGTAGCTCTCGGTGCCGTAGCGGATGTGGGCGAAGCTGCGGGCGAGGGAGACGCCGGTGCGCGGGCCGCAGCCCTCGGGCAGGTGGTAGAACTCGCCGCCGTGGAAGTGCGGGTCCCGCCGGATCAGTTCCAGCTCGATGTGGGTGTGGCCGGCCTGTTCGACACGGGTGGCCGCCGCCACGGCGATCAGCAGGAGCCGGCCCACCCGTTCGGGGCGGGAGACCGCCCACTCCAGGGCCCGTGCCCCGCCGATGGACATGCCGATGACGGTGTGCCAGCGCTCGATGCCCAGCGTGTCGGCCAGTGCCGCCTCGGCGTTGACCTGGTCGACGACGTCGAGTGCGGGGAACCGTGCGGCCCACGGCCGTCCCGTCGGGTCGAGGCTCGCGGGGCCGGTGCTGCCGTCGCAGCCGCCGAGGTTGTTGGCGACGATGACTTGGAACCGGTCGGTGTCGACCGCCTTGCCGGGGCCTATCAGGCCGTCCCACCAGCCCTCCGCGCGATGCCCCGGCCCGGCGGGTCCTGCCGCGTGGCTGGTCATGCTCAGCGGCGGCAGGACCAGCACCGCGTTGCTGCGGTCCGCGTCGAGGGTGCCCCAGGCCTCGTACGACATGGTCACGGGGCCCAGGGTCTGCCCGGAGATCAGCGCGAGCGGTGCCTCGGCGGAGTGGGTCGTGACGAAGCGCCGGTTTCCCGGGGGGTCGTCGGGCTGCCAGGCTCCGGTGTTGTTCAGACGCATGCGCGTTCCCTCCGTGGCTGGGCCCGGGTGGTCGGACAGGCCCCTGGGGTCTGCGGGGTCAGTGGTCGGCGTAGCGGCTGCGCAGCAGCTTCTTGTCGAACTTGTTGGTGGCCGTCTTCGTGATCTCGGGGACGAACTCGAAGCGGTCCGGCACCCACCACTTCGGGAGCCGGCCGCGCAGGAAGGAGCGGAGTTCGTCGGGCGTCGCGGTGGCGCCGGAGCGTGCCACCACCACGGCCAGTGGCCGCTCCTGCCAGCGGAGGTCGGGCACGGCGACGACGGCGGCCTCCAGGACGGCGGGGTGGTCCATCAGCGCGGACTCGACCGCGATGGAGCTGATCCACTCGCCGCCCGACTTGATCAGGTCCTTGCTGCGGTCGGTGATACGGATGTAGCCGTCCGGGTCGATGGTGGCGATGTCCCCGCTGCGCAGCCAGCCGTCGTGGAACTTCTCGGTGTTGGCGCCGTCGCCCGGGTTCTCGTAACGCGTCGCGCCCCACAGCGATCTGACTTCGAGTTCGCCCTGGGTCACGCCGTCGTGGGGCACCAGTCGGTCCCGGTCGTCGACCAGCCGCACCTCGACGCCCGGTACGGCCAGGCCCTGGGTGTGGTGCAGTTCCAGCTGCTTCTCGGGGGGCAGGGTCGCCAGGCCGCTGCGGATGTTCGTCAGCGCGACCGTCGCCATGTTCTCCGTCATGCCGAGCCCCTGCTGCATGGTGACGCCGCGGTCGGCGTACCGGTGCACGAGGCCCTGCGGGATCGCCGAGCCCCCGCAGACGATGCGTTCCAAGGAGGCGAACACCTCCTTCGGCGGGTCCATCTCGTCCAGCGCGAGCCAGAAGGTGGGCACGCCGGCCGACAGGGTGACCTGCTCCCGTTCCAGGGTCCGGGCGATGGACTCGGGTTTCAGGTGCGGTCCGGTGAACACCAGGCCGGCTCCGACCAGGGCGGCCGCGTACGGCAGCCCCCAGGCGGTGGCGTGGAACAGCGGCGTCAGCGGGAAGACGACGTCGCGTTCCCGGACCGCGAAGGCGTCGGCCGCGCACATGGCGAGGGAGTGCAGGGCGAGGGAGCGGTGCGAGTGGGCGACGGCCTTGGGGTGGCCCGTGGTGCCGCCGGTGTAGCAGAGGCAGGCGGTGCGGTTCTCCGCCACGTCACGGGGCTCGACCGGATCGGCCTCGGCCAGCAGCCGTTCGTAGGAGTGCGCGTCGGCGAACGCCGGGTGCACCTCGCCCCCGTCGGGGATCACGACGAACTCGCGCACCGAGCCCAGCCGGGGCAGCAGCCGCGCCAACTGCCCGGTGAGGGAGGCGTCGACGACCATCACGCGGGAGTCGGCGTGGGCCACGACCCAGGCGATCTGGTCGTCGGAGAAGCGGACGTTGACCGGCACCAGCACAGCACCCGCCATCGGGACACCGAAGAACCACTCCAGGTGCCGGGTGCTGTTCCAGGCGAAGGTCGTCACCGCGGAGCCGTGGTCGACGCCGAGGCGTCTCAGGGCGTCGGTGAGCCGGTGGACGCGTTCGCGCAGCGCCGACCAGGACGTGCCGCGGGGCCGCCCGGCGAGGTCGACCTCACGGATCTGCTTGCCGGGTGCCACGGTGGCCGCCCGCCGCAGCAGCATGCCCACCGAGAGCCCGATGCCGCCCTGCCCGGTCATGACGCAAGCTGGACGAGGGTCATGCCGTCATGGACGGTGAGCAGAGCGGCGCGCACCCGGGGGTCGTCGACGACGTGCTTGTTGAACCTGACCACGTCGTGCGCCCAGTTGGCGAACATGCGCTCCACCCATTCCTCGCCCGTGCGTGCCTCGTCGGCGGGCGGCAGGGAGCGCGGGTGGAGGACCTCACCGCCCCACAGGGTGTTGTCGACGACGAGAAGGCCACGGGGCCGCAGGAGGTCGCGGGCGAGGATGGTCTCGAAGTAGGAGATGTAGTTGGGCTTGTCGGCGTCCAGAAAGATGAGGTCGAAGTCGCCCTCGACGCTCTGCAGAACGGTGAGGGCCTCGTCCAGCACGGGCTTGATCTTGTGCCCGTGCGGGCTGCGTTCGAAGGCCCGCACGGCCACGTCCTGGGCCCGCTTGTCGGCGACGTAGCTGTCGATGGTGACGACCTCGCCGTGGTCCGGCAGTGCCTCGGCGAGGGCAACGGTGCCGTGGCCGGTGAATGTGCCCACCTCCAGCACCCGGTTCATCCCGCCGGTGGTGATCAGCATCTGGAGGAAGGACGTCTGGATGTGCGCGGTCGATATGTCCGCCCATTCGGGCGTGGCCTTCACGGTCTCCTCGGCGATGTCGCGCAGTTCGGCCGAGACGGGGGAGGAAAGGCGCTCCGCGTACTCGCGGACTCCGTCCCGGAAGATCGAGGGCTTCTTGAAGACGGCGTCGGACCTGTGTTCCATG
The DNA here is from genome assembly GCF_900103585.1 of Streptomyces sp. cf386. GTDB lineage: Bacteria > Actinomycetota > Actinomycetes > Streptomycetales > Streptomycetaceae > Streptomyces. The sequence continues at coordinate 25,356 of NZ_FNHV01000022.1, read as the reverse complement.
GCTTCTTCTCTCGACGTGTGACTCGACGTGTGGGGGGGTTCCGGCAGGCTTGGCGGCGACGTCTACGTCGTGGGAGTCGCGTGCATCGTGACGTAGTTGGTCCCGATCCAGTCCCCGAAGGTCGCGCTCTCGCCGTCGAGGGTGTCGACTTCGAGGCCGTACGTGCGCGCCTTGGGGACCGAGAAGGCGAAGTCGGTCGACGGGCGCAGGAAGAACACGCTCGACGTACGTCCGCTGCCCTCGCGCAGTCCGGCATCCGGGGACCTGACGTGGTGCCGGGGCGCGGGGACGGCGCCCTGGGTGACCAGCGGCGCGATGGCGCCGCACAGCACGATCACGGCGTTCGGCACGTGCGGCAGGTCGACCATGTCGCCGCCGATCTCGGCCTGGAGGCTGACGAACCCGTTGGCGCACGGCGTCTGGTGGATCAGGGTGATGATGGACAGGTCGTAGTGAGGTGCCATCCGGCGCGGCTCGTGTTCGGCGGCACGGTGCTCGGGGACCTCGGGGAAGTACCGCAGCCGCAGCACGGGGTCGCAGTCCAGCAGGGTGTCGATGTCCCGGCCGTCCGAGCCGTCGTAGGTACCGGTCGCCTCCAGGACGACCTGGGCGGTCTCGCGGGCGGCGGTGTAGAGGCCGACGAAGTAGTCCGTCCAGATCTCCTCGAAGGCCGGCGAGGGGAAGAGGTTGTCGGCGAGCCCCATGGAGAACACCATCGAGTAGTCCGTGTAGGTGCCCGTCTTGGTCACCTGGGCGGTGCTCTCGGCCTCCAGCGCGGAGTATCCGCGGCGCAGGGTCGGGATCTTCGTCGTCACCGCCGCCTTCTCCTGTGGCGTGCCGCGCTCGAAGAAGTCCATCGCCGTGTCGGTGGCGAGCCTGTGGTCCTGTTCGCGCACTCCGCAGTCGGTGAGGTAGAAGACGCCCGCCTCGGTCACGCACCTGCGGAACTCTTCCTGGTCGACGCCTTTCTTGAGCGCGGTGAGGCTGAAGATGGGCACTCGGGGCACCGCCGTGTCGGTCATGGTGGCCCGCTCCTTCCCGGATCAGTCGTAGAAAAGTACGGCGCGCATTTCCAGAGACGTGCGCAGATGCCCGACGTCGGGTCCCTGCTCGTCGTAGAACGCCGTGTGCGGGCAGAGACCGGCCACGTCGGCCGCCCCGGGGTGCTCCGCGCCGTCCGCGGCGAGCGCCAGCGTGCGGCTCGCGCTGTCGTGGCACTTGAAGAGGAGGACCTCGTCGGGGGTGAGGGACCGCCAGTAGTGCCAGCGGTGGCCGGGGTTGTGCTTCACGGAGTAGCTCTCGCGGTCCTTGAGCCACTCCGGGAAGTCCAGCCGGGTCGGCACCAGGTCGGCGGCGGGGTCCAGCGACCGGTAGTCGCACAGGGCGAGGGGGTAGTTGCGGACGGGCTCCAGCAGCGGCCGCCAGATGTTGACGATCTGGAACCTGCCGAAGCTGCGGCCCTCCCCGCCGTGCCGGGCGGCTCGGGCCCGGGCGCTGTTCGGACTCTGGTCGACGTGGACGCGCAGATGCGGGGCCTGATGGGGCGTCACGCCGGAGGGGGTCGCGTCCTGGCGTCGGAGGGTGGCATCGAAGAACGCCACCGCGTCTGCCCCGGTGACGGACGTCAGGAGCTCCGCGGTCTCCTGCCGGTACCGCTCCAGGGCCTGCTCGGAGTTCTCCGCCAGGGCCCGCTGGTCGGCCCGGGTGGGAGCCTCGACCCGCTCGAACCCCATGGTGTCGAGGGTGGGCCGTACGGTGCTGTCGCGCAGGTCAGTGACGGTCGCCTCGTGCGGAACCATACGGAAGTTGAGGATCACCTCGGGCGGCCGGGACAGGGCGTCGATGCACCAGTCGTCGTCCGGGGCGTCCGGGGTCAGCGGTGCGGCGTAGTGCAGGACGGTCGACACGGCGGACACGGTGGCCGGCTAGCCCTTCGCCGCCGTGCGGCGGAAGACGCCCCGGTCCAGCTGGGGGCTGGCGTTGGCGTACACCATGTCCATGGTCAGCACCTCGTGGAAGGACGCCAGGTACTGCTCCAGCAGGGCCGGGCTGTAGCGGTGCCAGTACGGGATCATGTCCTCGATGACGAAGTAGTCGCCCTCGTGGAGCAGATGGTCGACCGCCCAGCGCATGACGTTGAAGGTGTCGGCGTGCGCGTCGTCGACGAGCAGCAGCGGGTGGGCGACGTCGCCGAGCAGCTTCTCCAGCGTCCCGAGGTCGGTGCAGTCGGCCTCGTGGAGGGCGATGTCCGTCATCTCGGAGGCGGGAATCTGACAGCGGGAGAGGTCCTTGTCGACCCCGATGACCCGGCAGTCGACGCCCATGAGCCGGGTCAGGTCGCGGAACCAGACCAGGGAACCGCCGCTGTACACGCCGAGTTCGACGATGGTGCGGGGGCGGAACTCCCACAGCAGGTCGTGGAAGGCCGCCTGGGCCTCCGGGTCCTTGAGCAGCCGCAGACCCCGCCATTGATAGCGGGAGAAATCCGGGTAGCCCAGATCGCGCGGCGCCTCGGCCCACCGGTCGAGCGGCCAGTCTCGCGGCCGGTCCGTGAGTTCCGGGGAACGGTAGACCGGGTCCTCGCCCAGCCCTCGGAATGCGTTCAGATCCAGGAAGTTCTCGCGAGAGTAGTCGTTCAATGAGCTCTCCCCTGAGTTTGCGCCGCATTTCGGCTCTGCGATGCTAGCCCGCACTACTCTTGGCCTTCTCTTACGGCACTCTCCGGGGTCTCTCCATGTAATTCCGCAGAAGGCGAAAGTCCGAAAAGGGCCTGGTAGAAAATTCACGAGCGGTAAAAGGCCGTCAGGCGGGTAGAGTTCCGCGGGCACGAGAAAATATCGCGTACAGAAGGGAAAGATCTCCATTGGACGTGATAGGCGCCGGATATGGCCGTACCGGTACGCTATCGATGCGGGCGGCACTCCAGAGGCTCGGGTTCGACCCGTGTCACCACATGACGGAAGTGATTACGAACCCCCGGCAGATGCCGCTGTGGCAGGAGGCGCTCGCCAGTGACCCGGTGGATGTGCGGCCGGTGTTCGAGGGGTACCGGGCGACGGTGGACTTCCCCGGCTGTGTGTTCTGGCGCGAGCTGATGGAGGCGTGGCCGAAGGCGAAGGTCGTGCTGACGGTGCGGGATCCGCACCGCTGGTACGCCAGCGCCAGGAAGACCATCTTCTCCCGGCACATGCAGCAGCCGGAGGACCCCGACCCTGACGCCGCCGCGTTCGGCCGTTTCATGACCGAGGAACTGCGCCCCCGCATGGTCGACGTGGGCGGCGACCGGCCGCTGAACGAGATGGACGAACAGGAGGCCGTAGAGGCCTTCAACCGGCACATCGCCGAGGTGAAGGCCACCGTGCCGGCCGATCGGCTGCTGGTCTTCCGGGTCAGCGAGGGCTGGGGTCCGCTCTGCGAGTTCCTTCAAGTGCCGGTCCCCGACGAGGAGTTCCCTCACATCAACGAGGCCGACGGCTTCCACGCGCGCGCCGGGGAGCTGTTCGAGGAGCGGCGGCGGGCGATCGCCGCGTTGCGGGCCGCGCCGGCCGAGCGCTGAGCAGGACGCCCGTGGGCACAGCACGCGATGGCCCCAGGACCCCGCCGGGTCCTGGGGCCATGTGGGGTCACCGTCAGGTCTGGCCGTTCTTGGCGATGAGCGCGTGGAAGCCGTGCTGGAGGTAGTCGCCGTACGCGATCGGCGGGTTCGGCTCCCTGCCTTCGACGGCCTCGGGGTGGAACGGCTCCATCAGCGTGGTCTGCCCGGCGTGCAGGAAGAACGGCAGGGACAGGCGCTCCGCGTTGATGAACTTCACCCGGTGGTTCGGCGCCGGGAAGTAGTCGTTCGTCAGGTACCCCAGGAAGGTGCCGCAGTTCACCAGGAAGTTGTCGCCGGACGTCGGCAGGTCCTGCCAGCCGTCCACCGTCTCGACCTGGAGGTTCTGCACCTCCGTCTGGAACAGGACGGTGATCATCGACACGTCGAGGTGGTCCTCGAAGCTCAGCTTCGTGCCGTCCGGACCCGTCTTGACCGGCGGATAGTCGTCCAGGCGGGGGTAGCGGATCAGCGACACGGCGGACAGCGTGTCGTCCTCCGGGAGGTGGGCGTCGAAGAAGTCCTCGGGCTTGCCCAGCGCCAGCGCGAGCCCCCGCATCAGCGTCTTGGAGAGCCGGAACATGTCCCGGTAGTACTGCTCGCAGAACGGCCGGAACCGCTCGTGCCGTTTCTCGTCCGGCCAGATGTTCACCTCGTGCAGCGGCGTCCCGGACCGGATCATCGGATGGTCCTCGCTGAACGACGGGTTCAGATAGCACCAGGACTCGACGGCCTTCCTGCCCTTGACGGCCATGTAATACCCGTTGCGCACCCGCGGGTTGGCCTTGTTGTAGGCGTTGATCGCCAGCTCGTGCTTCTCCTCGTCGGTCATGGTCCGGTGGAACTCGTTGACCACGTCCTGGAGGTGCTGGACGTCGATGCCGTGGTGTGAGGCGTAGAAGAACCCGGACCCACGGCACGCCTTGTTGATCTCCTGCGCGACACGCAGCTTGTCGTCCGGATCGCTGCCGAAGAGCGGCGAGATGTCGATCGTCGGTACGTGTGCCGACGGCATCGGGATGGGCATGAAATCCTCCGATTCTTCAGGCGTCCCGCAGCGACGCCGAGATCCGCTCGCACATGTCGGTGACCAGGCGCTCGTTGCGGACCCACGAGTGGTGCGTCTCGCCGCGCAACGGACGGACCTCGATCGACCGGGCCGGCAGGAGGGTGTCCAGGGCGTTGTACGGCGTCCCGCGGTAGAACTCGAACAGCAGGTGCTGCTGGTCGTCGCGGACGATCTCGTTCGGCTCCTCGGCCTTGAACAGCACCAGCCTCCCGAGCCGGTCGTCCAGCCGGTCGAGGTGCTCCCGGCTCGGCGTGTAGTGGTAGTTGATGGGGTCCAGGAGGTCCTCGACACCGGGGAGGCCGATCTCGGCCGTCGCATGGCGCATGTTGAAGTACGAGTCGATGACGAACAGGTTGTCGATCTTCTCCCCCGCACCCGCCAGCTGCGCCGACGCCTCCAGGGCCACGATCCCGCCGAAGCTCCAGCCGAGCAGGTGGTACGGGCCTGACGGCTGCAAGGTCCGTATGTGGTCGAGGTAGTAGCGGGCGACGGCCTCGAACGACTCCATGGGCGTGTGCAGGTGCGCGTTGTTGAACAGCACCAGCCGGTGTCCGGGCAGCCGCTGCGCGAGGTTGCTCAGATAGCTCTCGGCGCCGCCCTCACCGGGCGGGAAGACGAAGAGGGTGCGCTCGGCGTGCTCCTCGCCGACGAGGATGTACGGCTCGAAGTCGTCCCCGGTGACCGCCGCCCGGCCCGGCTGCGCCCGGCCCGCCCCGGAGCGGGTCACGGTCGCCGTGTGCGCGGCCAGCCGCTCCAGCCACGAGCGCAGTTCGCTCGTGAACCGCCGGGTGGTGGCCTCGTCCAGCCGGCTGTCGACCACGGTGACCAGATGGTCGCCGGTACATCGCATGGTCACGTCGACGCCGAACTGGTCCGCGCCCCGGTTCCGGTCGGAGATATGGCTGCCCGACATGGCCGAGTCGAGCTGCCAGCCCTCCTGCCGGTCCGGCGCCCGCTCTCCCCCGTCGGCGAACCGGCCGAGGTAGTTGAAGCTGACCGGGGCGAGCGGGGCGCGCTCGCCGCCGTAGCCGCCGAAGAGGGCGCCGTAGCCGATGCCGTGGTGCGGCACGCCCCGACAGGCCTCCCTGGTGCCGAGCACGCTGCGTCCCAGGTCCTCCGGGTCGGCCTCCAGGGCCAGCGGGTACATCGTGGTGAACCAGCCGACGGTGTCCCGGACATCGGGTGCCCCCGCGAACCGTTCACGGCCGTGGCCCTCGACGGTGACGTGGTTGACCGTCCGGCCGGTGACCGCCCCCAGGGCCAGCCCGGTCGCCGTCAGCAGCAGTTCGTGCAGGGTGGTGTCGTAGGCCCAGTGGCTCTCGGTGAGCAGGGTCCGGGTGTCCGAGGCGCTCAGGGCGAACTCCTCGCGGAGCGTGGCAGCACCCTCGGCGGCCGACAACTCGCCGCGCGTCGCGGCCAGTCCGGCCTGGACGTCCTCCCACAGCCGGCGCTCGTCCGCCTCGGGGACGTAGCGGCGCAGCGCCTCGCCCCACTGCCGGTAGCTGCTCGTCTTCTGCTCCAACTGGCCGCCGTGGTACAGGATTTCGAGGTCCTGGGCGAGCACGTGCCAGCTGACGGAGTCGACGATCAGATGGTGCAGGGCGAACCAGATACGTGCGGTGCCGTCCTCGAACCCGTGCAGGTAGGCGGCGCACGCGGTCGGGCCGTGTGCGAGGTCGAAGCCGCTCTGCCACTGGGCGAGGCGGGCACGGACCTCCTCGGGGCGCAGGCCGCTCACGTCGAGGTCGTGCAGGACGACGTCCGGGGTGCCCTCGGCGTAGTACTGGGTGACCTTCTCCGCGTCACCGCCCGGGCCGCCGTAGCGCAGCCGGAACGCGTCGTGGTGGTCGACCAGCCGGGCCAGGGACTCGCGCAGCCTCGCCGCCTCCAGTGGGGGTGTCCGGACGGCGAAGTTGTGGTTCCAGTGGCCGCGGTCGGCGAGCGGCTTGGCGAGGAACCACTTCTGGACGGGCAGCAGCGGACAGGGCCCGCTCAGCCGTCCCTGCTCCGGATCCTCCTGCCCCTCGCCCCGCGTGCCGTCCTGGTCGTCCGCCCTGGACAGGACGTGGTCGACGAGCTGCCGGACGGTCGGGAAGTCGAAGACGTCCTTGACGCCGATCCTGCGGCCGACCTCCCGCTGCACCTGACTCGCCAGGTGCAGGGCGCTGATGCTGTCGCCGCCCGAGCGGAAGAAGTCGTCGTCGATGCCGACCGTGCCGCCCGGGAGCCGCGCGCTCCACAACTGGCACAGCCGGGCCTCGGTCCGGCTGCGCGGGGCCGCGTAGACGGCTCGGCGTGCGGCGAAGTCCACGGCGGGCAGGGCCTTGGTGTCGAGCTTGCCGTTGACGGTCGTCGGCAGCCGGTCCAGGCGTACCAGCGTCGACGGCACCATGCCCGGCATCAGCCTGGCCCGCAGGCCCGCGAAGATCTCGCCCTCGTCCACGGGCGCGTCGCGGTCGGCAGCGTAGGCGACGTAATAGCCGACCAGCCGCCTGCCGTCCGGCGAGCTGTCGTCCCCGGCGGCGACGACGGCACACTCCCGCACCTGCGGGCAGCCGGCCAGGACCGCCTCCACCTCGCCGAGTTCGATGCGCAGGCCGTTGATCTTGACCTGGGCGTCGTCGCGTCCGACGTACCGGAGCTCGCCGTCGGGGGCGCGTCGGACCAGGTCGCCGGTGCGGTACAGCACCTCGTGGCGTCCGGAGCGGTGCTCGCCCTGCGTCCGGAACGGGTTCGGCAGGAACCGTTCGCCGGTCAGCTCCGGCTGGTGGAGATAGCCGTCCGTGACGCACTCGCCGGCCACGTACAGCTCGCCCACCGCGCCCGGCGGCAGCAGCCGCATGGAGTCGCCGAGCACATACAGCCGGGTGTTGCCGAGCGGCTGCCCGAGGGCGTTCGCGTAGGGGTCGCCGGGTTCGAAGCGCCGGACGGTGTTGTAGACGGCGGTCTCCGTGGTGCCGTACGCGTTGAGCAGTGGGCCGGAGAACTCGCCGCGGATCTTCGCGAAGTGGCGCTCGTGGAACGCCTCTCCGGCGACCAGCACACACCTCAGGTGGGTCAGCCGCGCGAGGTCGAGTTGGGTGATCTGCGTCGGCGTGCCGCTCAGGTAGGTCAGTCCGGCCCGGTTCGCGTAGTCGTAGAAGCCGTCGTCCTCGGCGGGCGACGACGGCGGCACGACCAGGGTGTGGCCGCCGAGCACGGACAGCGCCAGCTGCTCCACGGAGAAGTCGAACACGTAGTTGGCGAGGAACAGCACGCCTTCGCGGGTGGTGGCGGGGTCGCCGAGGTGGCGTTCGGCGAGCTGCTCGCGGAAGCTGTCCACGGCGCGGTGCGGCACCAGGACGGCCTTGGGCCGGCCGGTGGTGCCCGAGGTGTAGATGGCGTAGGCCAGGTCGTCCGGCGACACCTCGGTGACCGGGTTCTCGGTGGAGCGGTAGCCCATCGGCAGCCGGTCGGCCGCCACCAGCGTCGGCCGGGCCGCGCCGGGCAGGGTGCGCAGTCGGTCGGCGTGGGCCTGCTCCGTCACCATCAGCCCGGCCCGGGTGTCCCGGAGCATGAACTCGACACGGTCGTCGGGATAGCCCGGGTCGATCGGCACATACGCCGCCCCGGCCTTCCACACCGCCAGGATCGCGGTGACCATCAGGTCGCTCTTGTCCAGCACCAGGGCGACCGGGTCGCCCGGCCGCAGCTGCACGACGGACCGCAGATAGTGCGCCAACTGGTTCGCGCGCTCGTTGAGTTGACGATACGTCAGTTCCGTGTCGCCGTGGACGAGCGCGATCCGGTCCGGGAAGGCGGCGGCCGTCTCCTCGAACACGGCGTGCAGCGTCCGGGCGGGTCCGGGGGCGGTGACCGGCGCACCGGCGTCGGCCAGCAGCCGAGCCCGCCCCTCCTCGTCCACGCCGGTGACCTCGGCCAGCCGGGCCCGCTCGCCCGTGGCGGCCAGCCTCGCGAACTCGCGCAGGACGTGCCGGAAGACGGCGATGAAGCCCTCGGCGCTCGCGTCCTCGAACAGGGACGCGGCGTACGTCAGGTTGCCCGCCAGTCCGCCCGCCGGGGTCTCGGTGAGAGTGGCCGACAGGTCGAACTTGGTGGCCGTCCAGCCGTCGGCGTCCGGCCTGTGGTCGATCAGCGCCGGCGTCCCGTCGGCCACGGGGGTGGTCCCGGCGCGGTCCGTGACGTTCTGCAGGGTGAAGTTGACCTGGAGGACGGGGTGGCGGCTCGGATCCTTCTCCACGTCGAGTTCCTTGACGAGCTGCTCGAACGGCAGCTCGCCGTGCACCTGCGCCGCGACGACCCGCTCGCCGACCGAGCGGACGTAGTCCACCAGCGTGGCCCGCTCGTCGACCCGGACGCGCAGCGCGAGCAGGTTGGCGAAGAAGCCGACGGTGCGGTCGAACTCCGGGCGTCCGCGGTTGGCGGACGGGGTGCCCACGACGAAGTCGTGCCGACCGGTGTACAGGTTCAGCACCAGGCACCAGGCGCCGAGCAGCACGCTGTACAGGCTCACTCGCACCGACCGGGCCAGCGCCCGCAGCTCCTCCACGGTCTCGTCGTCAAGACCGAACTCGATCTCCCGGCCCCGGTAGTCGAACCGGGCGGGGCGCGGGTGGTCCAGCGGCAGCCGGATCGTCTCGAACCCGGCCAGTGCGTCCGTCCAGAACTCGGTCAGCTCCGCCAGCCGTCGGCCGGTGAGGTGCTGCCGCTGCCACACCGCGAAGTCGGCGTAGCTACCGCGGACCGTGCCGAGGTCCGCCGCGGGCACCCCGCGCAGCAGGGCCGCGAGCTCCTGGCGGAAGACGTTCCACGACCAGCCGTCGAAGCAGGTGTGGTGGAGCACGAGGCTCAGGTACAGGCTGCCTGGATCGCCGGTGAGGTCGAACAGGTCGGCCCGCAGGGGCAGTTCCTCGTGCAGGCGGAAGACATGTCCCTCGCACCGCACGAGCCGCTCGTCCAGCTCCACGGTTCCGGCGACCGTGTGCACCTCCGGGGCGAACAGGGCCAGGGCCTCGTCCTCCGGCAGCGTGTACTGCCGACGGACGCCGTCCTGGTCGGTCCTGAGCAGGGTGCGCAGCGCGGGATGGCGTCGCAGGAGGGTGCGCAGGGCGTGGATCACCGTGTCCCGTGACACCGTGTCGTGTGTCGGGAACCGCAGTGCGAACGGGATGTTGTAGGCGGCGGTGCCGCCCTCGAACTCGTCGATGAACAGCAGGCGTTCCTGCGCGAGCGACACCGCGGGTCGGCCGGTCGCCGCGCCTGCCCGCCCGGCCGTCTGCTCGGCGTCCGCCTCGTCCGACTGCGCGGCCATCTCCCGGATGTGCCGTGCCTGTGCGCCGAGGGAGGTGTGCCGGAGTACGGTCCCGACGCCGAGGCCCCGGCCGAAGCCGCTGGTGATGGCCTGCGCGAGCGCCATCGCGCGGATGCTGTCGCCGCCGAGCGCGAAGAAGTCGTCGTGCACTCCGATGCGGTCCGGGGCGACGCCGAGCACCGTGGCCCAGATGCCGCACAGCTTGACCTCGACGTCGTCGGAGGGGGCGAGGTACTCGGTGCCGTCGCCCTGCCCGAAGTCCGTCTCGGGCAGGCGCCGTGTGTCCAGCTTGCCGCTGGGGGTCACGGGGATGTCCGTGATGCGCAGGACGCGGGCGGGCACGATGGCCTCGGGCAGCTTCCGGCGCATCCACTCCTTCACGTCCTGCTCGTCGTGTTCGCGGTCGCTGATGTAGAAGCCGACGAGGTACTTCTGGGCCGCCGCGAGCCCGCCGTCCTGATGCTCCCGGGCGATCACCAGGGACCTGGTCACGCCGGGGTACGCCGAGAGGACCGCCTCGACCTCACCGAGTTCGACGCGCTGGCCGCGGATCTTGACCTGGAGGTCGGTGCGGCCCAGGCACTCGAGCTCGCCGTCGGGCAGCCACCGCACCAGGTCGCCGGTCCGGTACAGCCGTGCGTTGCGCCCGGCGGCCCGCTCCTCGGGGGTCTGGAAGGGGTTGTCGACGAACCGCTCCGCGGTCAGCTCGGCGCGGCCCAGGTAGCCGCGGGTGACTCCTACGTCGCCGATGTACAACTCGCCCATGCCGCCGACCGGGACCCGCTTCATCGACGTGTTGAGCACGTAGGCCGTGGTGTTCGCCACCGGGTGGCCGATGCTCTTGGTCGCACGGCGCTCGTCGACCGCGGGGTAGGGCCGCTTGTGGCTGGTGATCGAGATCTCCGTCGGGCCGTACCCGTTGATGATCATGCCCGGGAAGGTCCCGCGGATCTTGTTGAACACCGGCTCGGTGAAGTCCTCGCCGATCGCGTCGATGCGGGTCAGGGAGGTCGTCGTCGAGTAGTCGTACAGCGACAGCACCGACGGTGTTCCGGAGAGGTAGGTGACCTTCTCGTCGTTGATGTACTGGTAGAGGCGCTCGGCGTCGGTGCGCATCGTGTCGTCGAGCACCACCAGCTTCTGCCCGTTGAGCAGCGCGTCGGTCATCTGCTCGACGAAGTGGTCGAAGACGTAGTTGGAGAACGACAGCAGCGCCTCGTCGCCCTCGCTCTTGTCCAGCGAGAACAGCTTGGCCAGGGAGACCTGGAGGTTGACGACGCCCCGGTGCTCGACCAGGACGGCCTTGGGGTTGCCGGTGGTGCCGGAGGTGTAGATGGCGTAGGCGAGGTCGGTGCTGGTGACCTCGGTGACCGGGTTCTCCGCCGACCGGTACCCCATCGGCAGCCGGTCGGCCTCCACGACCGGCAGCCCCTCGGTGGCCGGCAGCTCGCGCAGCCGCTCCGCGTGGGCCTGGTTGGTCACCACCAGCCGGGCCCGGGTGTCCTGGAGCATGAACGCGATCCGGTCCTCGGGATAGCCGGGGTCGATCGGCACATACGCCGCCCCCGTCTTCCACACCGCCAGGATCGCGACGATCATCAGCTCGCTCTTGTCCACCACCAGGCCGACCAGATCGTTCGGCCGTAACTGGACCACCGAGCGCAGATAGTTCGCCAACTGGTTGACCTGCTCGTTGAGTTGACGGTACGTCAGTCGAGTGTTCCGGTAGACGACCGCGATCTCGTCCGGCCAGGCCGCGGCCTGCTCCTCGAACACGCCGTGCAGGGTCTTGTCGGCGGGGTACTCGGTCTGCGTCCGGTTCCAGGTGTCGAAGCGCTCGATCATCGCCGGCGACACGAGGTCGAGTCCGTCCACGGGCTGGGTGATGTCCCGCGCCACCTGGGCGAACAGGGTGTGGGTGACGTCGAGGAGGGTGTCGATGGTGGCGTCGGCGAAGAGTTCGCCCGCGTACCAGAGGGTGACCGTCAGCTCGTCGCCCTCCTCGCGGGCGACGACGGCCAGCGGGTAGTCGACCTTGTCGGCGTCGTACGCCTTCTCGAAGCGGAGGAGTTCGTCGTGCTCCTCGGCCTCCTCCAGCAGCCGCGGGTAGTTCTCCAGCACCAGCAGTGTGTCGAAGAGCCGGCGCTTCATCCCTCCGGTCTGGAGCCGGCCCAGTTCGACCGTGCTCCTGCCGTTCATCGTGTTCACGACGGACTGGATGTCGGCGATGGCCGCGCCGACGCTCCGCCCCGCCTGGTCGTCGTGGTCGACGACGAGGGGCAGGGTGTTGATGAACAGGCCGACCGAGTTCTCGATGGCGTCGACGTGCAGATTGCGGCCGGAGACGATCGTCCCCACCACCGTGGTGTTCCCGCCGCCGATCGCGTACAGCACCTTGTGCCACACGAACTGGAGCACCGAGTGCAGGGTGACCGAGTGGCCGGCGCACATCGACTTCAGCGCGGCGGTCAGGTCCGCGCCGAGGGCCAGCTTCCTCGTGCGGTGCTCGTGGACGTGGTCGTAGTCGCTCAGGTCGACCTGGTAGCGGATCTCCTCCTTGAGCAGTCCGTCGAAGTCACCGCGTTCGTCGATGCGCTCGATCTGCCGCAGCCAGTGCTCGACGTGCTCGTCGCGGTGCTCCTCCCAGTACCGCTGGGCCGCCGCGTAGGCGTGGTCCACGTCCGGCTCGATCGCGGTGCCGCGCAGCAGGCTCAGATACACGCGGTGCACCTCGTCGTGCAGGACCGGCAGGCTCCAGCCGTCCAGGACGAGGTGGTGACAGCTGAAGATCAGCGAGTACAGGTCTTCGCGCTGCCGGATCAGATAGACCCGGAACATCCGTCCTTCGGCGGGCTCGTACGGCTCGGCCCGGTCCCGCTGCTGCAACTCCCGGATACGGGCGTCCTGTTCGGCGGGGTCGGACACGTCGGCCAGGTCGACGAACCGCCAGTCGAGGGGCCGGTCGTCGGAGTCGATGATCTGGAGGGGCTCCTCGGCCCACTCGAAGCGCAGCCGCAGCGCCGGGTACTTGTGCTGGGCGTGCCGCCAGGCCTGCTTCATCAGGTCGGGGCGGATCGGACATCGGTAGCGGTGCACCGACTGCATGACGTAGGCGTCGTCGCCGCTCCTGCGCTTCAGGGCGTGGTACAGCAGGCCCTGCTGGAGGCCGTTCGCGCGCAGCCGTACGGGTTCGCCCTCGGCGGCGGCCGGTTCGTGGACGGGCTCGGGCTCGGGGCCCGGCTCGGGCCGGGTGTCGTGCTGCCGGTCCAGGTGGTCGGCAAGCTCGGTCAGGGTTCGCAGGGTGAACACGTCCTCGACGCCGACGAAGACGCCGAGCCGCTGCCGTACGCGGGCGATCAGCAGGATGCAGGAGATGCTCTGCCCGCCGAGCCGGAAGAAGTCGTCGCGGTCGCCGATCCGCGCCGCCGGCACGCCCAGGACCTCGCCCCAGATCTCGCGCAGCTCCTCCAGGACGCCGTCTGCCGCGCCCTCCCTGTGGTCGTCGCCGTCGACCGGCGCGGGACGGGCTCGGTCCACCTCGGGCAGCGCGCGCCAGTCCACCTTGCCGTTGACGTTGACCGGAATGCCGTCGAGCCGGACCATACGGGCGGGGACCATGATCCGTATGAGCCGCTCTTCCAGGAAGGACAGCAGCTCGTCCTCGGTCACCTCCGCCGACGGCTCGGTCGTGTAGTACCCGACGAGATGGCGGTCGCCGGTGCCACCCGCCCCTTCGCGGGCCACCACCGTGCACTTGCGGACGCCCGGGTACTCGGTCGCCTGCGCCTCGACCTCGCCCGGCTCCACACGGACGCCGTTCAGCTTGAGCTGGAAGTCGCTGCGGCCCATGAACTCGACCTCGCCGGAGGGCAGGACCCGGGCCAGGTCACCGGTCCGGTAGAGGCGGGCGTTGCGCCCGAGCAGCTTCTCCTGCGCCGACTGGTACGGGTTCGGCGTGAACCGCTCGGCGGTCAGGTCGTCGCGGTTGAGGTAGCCGGGGGCGATGCCGTTGCCGCCGATGTACAGCTCGCCGATGGCGCCGATCGGCAGCTGCTTCAGGTTCTGGCTCAGCACGTACCACTTCACGTTGCGCAGCGGCCGGCCGATGCTGCGGTCCGGCCGCTCCGTCACGCCCGGCCCGAACTCCTTGACGGCGGTGACGAAGGCCGCCTCGGTGAAGGCGTACTCGTTGACCACCTGGCCGGAGAACCGCTCCCGGAGCTGGCGCAGCCCGGCCGCCGTCAGTTCCTCGCCGACCAGCAGCAGCTTCTTCAGGCTCGTACATCGACGCAGGTCGAAGTGTTGCAGCACCGATCCCGTGGCGTTGAGATACGTGACCCCGTGCCGCTCGATGTAGGCGGGGAACCGGTCCGGGTCGAGCCGGATCTCGTCGGGGACGATCACCAGCGTCTGGGAGTTGATGAGCGCGATCAGGGTCTGCCGCAGGTGCGGTTCGAAGACGTACGAGGCGAAGAGCGCGACGCGCTCCTCCCCCGGTCGCCGCATCTCGTAGCGCTCGGACAGATCGGTGATGCTGTTCACGACGCTGTCGTGGTACTTGGGAACCCCCTTCGGCACACCCGTGGTGCCGGAGGTGTAGGTGAGGTAGGCGAGATCGCCGCTGCCCAGGGACAGCCGCGAGGCGCCGGCGGCGCTCTCCTGCCGGGCGAGCACGGTCTCGATCTCGATGACGCGCACATCGGCGTGCCCGGCCCCGAGGATCTTCCTGAGCCGCGCCGCGTGGTGCCGGTTGGTGACGATGCCGTTCAGGCCGGTGTCGCCGACGATGAAGCGGATCCGCTCGGCCGGGTACGCGGGGTCGATCGGCACATACGCCGCACCGGCCTTCCACAGGCCGAGGGTGGCGACGACGCCCAGGTCGCTCTTGTCGAGGTACATCCCGACCAGTTGCTGCGGCCGCACCGCCATCTCGGGCCCGAGCAGCCAGTGCGCGAACCGGTTGGCCCGCTCGTCGACCTGGCGATACGTCAGCCGGGTGTCGCCGAAGACGACGGCCTCCCGGTCCGGCGACCGGCGCACCGCGTCCTCGAAGAGGTCGCTCAGCCGCTTGCCCTCGGGGAAGTCGCCGTCGGTGGCGTTCCACTTGTGCAGTTGCTGCCGCTGCTCCTCCGACACCAGCTCCACGTCGGCGACGCGCTGCGCGGGCCGGCCGAGGAACTGGCCGAGCACCTCGCGTACGACGTCGAGCACGCCGGCGATGGTCCGGTCCTCGAACAGGTCCTCCGCATAGGCCATGGTCCACTGGAGGTGGCCGTCCGCCTCGACGTCCCGGACGACCACCAGGAGCGGGGAGGGCGGCAGTTCGGCCAGGTCCATGTCGTGGTCGGCGAGCACGAGCAGCGCGTCGAACAGACCGCGCCCGAGCACCTCGTCACCGGTGACATAGGCGTCCTGCCGGCGCACGGCCTCGCCGAGTTCGGCCACCGCCTCGCGGCAGGTGAGCCGGGCCTGCTCGATGTGGTCGACGACGACGGGCAGGACCGCCGCCCGCCGTACGTCGCCGCCCGCCGTGGCGTCGACGAGTGCCGCCACCGTCCGGTCGCCGTGGCCGTACGCCCGCATGACGGCGTGCAGCACGGCCAGCGCGAACGCGGCGACCGGCACACCGCCGTCCTCGCGCGTCGCGTGACTGAGCGCGGTGTGGTCCGGTCCGCCGATGCGCAGGTCCTGCCGCTTCGTCGCACATACGGCGGGGTCGTCGTCCCGCACCGCGATCTTGTTGCGCCACTCGTCCTTGAGGAGCATCTCCAGATCGCAACGCTCGCTCGATAACGCTGCGATGCGGGCGGACCAGTCCGCGGCGGTCGTCGGGTACGGTGCTGACTTCATTCGTAGGCTCTCCGTCGTACAGATCCGTGCGACGCACGGCGGTGGCCGGGGCCGCCGCAGGGCCGCGAAGGTCAGAGAACGTGTCGGGACCGCGCCCCGTGCGTCAGGTGCCGGGCGTCGGGAGGCTGCGGGCCAGTGCGTCGAGAGCCTGGTCGATCTCGCTCTCGGTGATCGTCAGCGGTGGGCGGAAGCGGAGGCTGCGCTCGCCGCAGGGCAGGGCGATGACGTGGTGGTCGCGGTACATGCGGTGCAGGACGTCGTCGCGCAGGCGGGTGTCCGGCAGGGTGACCGCGCACATCAGTCCGCGGCCCCGGGCGTTGCTCAGCAGGTCCGGGTGCTCGGTGGCCAGGGCTTCGAGGCCGTCGCGCAGATACTTGCCCCGGCCCACGACGGCGTCGAGGAGCTGGGTGCGCTCGACCGTCTCCAGGATCCGGGTGGCCCTGACCATGTCGGCGAGGCTGCCGCCCCAAGTCGAGCTGATCCGGGAGGAGACGGCGAAGACGTTGCCCGGGACCTGGTCGATCCGGCCGCCGCCCATCACCCCGCACACCTGGGTCTTCTTGCCGAACGCCACCAGGTCCGGCTGGAGGCCCAGTTGCTGGTAGGCCCAGGGGGTGCCGGTGATGCCGCCGCCGGTCTGTACCTCGTCGAGCACGAACAGGGCGTCGTGCTCGTGGCAGAGCCGCTGCATCGCCTGGAGGAAGCCGGCGCCGAGGTGGTTGTCGCCGCCCTCGCCCTGGATCGGCTCGGCGATGAAGCAGGCGATCATCCCGTCGGCGGCGCGGAAGGCTGCCTCGGCGGCCCGCAGTGCCCGCTGTTCGGCCTCCTGGTTGGCTCGGGCGTGTGCGGTGGTCGGGTGCCGCAGCGCGGGAGACGGGATCCGGGGCCAGCCGAACTTGGGGAAACGGTCGGTCTTCGCGGGGTCGGTGTTCGTCAGCGACATCGTGTAGCCGCTGCGGCCGTGGAACGACCGCTCCAGGTGCAGCACTTGGAGCCGGTCCACGGCCTGCTCGTCGAGGCCCAGCCGCTGTGCCTTCCAGTCGAAGGCCGCCTTGAGCGCGTTCTCGACGGCGAGCGCCCCGCCGTCCACGAAGAACAGGTGCGGCAGCCGCGGGTCGCCGAGCACGCGGGCGAACGTCTCGACGAACCTGGCGTACTCGACCGTGTAGAAGTCCGGGTTGGACGGCTTGTTGACGGCTGCCGCGGCGAGTTCCCGCATGAACTCCGGATCGTCGGTAATGCAGGTCGGATTGATACCGAGCGGCGCCGAGGCGAAGAAGGAGAAAAGGTCGAGATAGGGGTCGCCGGTCATGGCGTCGACCAACTGGGTGCCATGACTCGCGGACAGGTCGAGAACGATGCCATAGCCGTCCACGAGCACATGACGGCGCAGCACACCATGCACGTCACGCGGGTTCGGCTTTTCCCTTTCCGAGCGGGCAGAGTCTGTACGGCTTCCCTGTTCACCCATGCGCGA
Organism: Streptomyces sp. cf386; assembly: GCF_900103585.1. Lineage (GTDB taxonomy): Bacteria > Actinomycetota > Actinomycetes > Streptomycetales > Streptomycetaceae > Streptomyces. Next base: position 8,057 of record NZ_FNHV01000022.1, on the reverse strand, counting down.
GGACTCCTTGTAATCTGGATCGCCAATGCTAACCGGCATCCCTCTTGCCCTCCTCTCCCGGCTCTCTCGCATTTCTCTCCGCAAAATCCACGACGCTTTCCCAAGGAATTCCCTTTTCGCGGTCGCGGGGCGACTGCTATTGTCCGACGCGTCGATCGAATTCCGCCGGTCCCGATTTTTCTCCGAGTGCGCGGGAGATCACGACATGGCCTCAGCCGACTGGGACGACGCCCGCGGCCGTATGCTGCTCGACCCCACCGTCGTCAACCTCAACACCGGCTCCGCCGGACCACTGCCGCGCGGCACCTTCCGACGCGTCACCGACCTGCGCACCCGTCTCGCCCGCGCGCCGATGGACTTCCTGCTGCGCGAGCTGCCCCCACTGCTGTGGCGGACACGCGAGCACCTGGCCGGCTTCCTGGGCGGGACCCCGCACCGGCTGGCGCTCACGACCAATGTCACCGGCGCCGTCAACCTGGTGGCGTCGTCGCTGAACCTGGCCGCGCCGGGCGAGATCCTGCTCACCGACCACGAGTACCCGCCGATGCGCCGGTGCTGGGAGCGGATGGCCCGTCGGCAGGGCCTGACGGTCAGGACGTTCCGGGTGCCGACGATGCCCGCCGACCCCGGCGAGATCGTCGAGGCCGCGGTCGCCGCCATGGGGCCGCGGACCCGGCTCCTGTCCTTCAGTCATGTCCTGTCGACGACCGGACTGGTCCTGCCCGCCCGGGAGTTGTGCGTGGAGGCCCGCCGCCGCGGGATCGTCACCGTGATCGACGGCGCCCACGCGCCCGCGTTCCTCGAACTGAACCTGGCGGACCTCCCCTGCGACTTCTACGCGGGCAGCGGGCACAAGTGGCTCCTCGCCCCCACCGGGGTCGGGTTCCTGCACATCGGCCCGGGCCAGGAGGACAACCTCGAACCGACGCAGGTGAGTTGGGCGTACGAGCCGCCACCGGGGAGCGGGCCGCCCGACGAGCGCGACCGGTTCGGCAGCACCCCTCGGCTGCGCAGACTCGAATGCGAGGGCACCCGCGACCTCTGCCCCTGGCTCGCCGTGCCCGAGTCCGTCGACTTCCAGGCACGGCTCGGGCACGACAGGATCCGCCTGCGTCGACGCGAACTGACCGACCACGCCCGCCGACGCCTGGCCGACGGGCAGGGACTGGAGCCGGCCACGCCCGAACGGCCGGGCCTGTCCGGCGGCATGGTGGCCTTCCGCCTGCCCGCCACTACGAGCGCGGACGAACTGCGCCGAGGGCTCTGGGAGCGCTTCCGGATCGAGACGGCGGTGGGCGATGAGCCGGGCGGGCCGCTGCTGCGGATATCGGCGAACTTCTACACCACCGAAGCCGAGATCGACTACTTGGCCGACGCCCTGAAGGAGCTGATGGCCGGCTGAGCCGAGTGCGTGTGCTTTCCCCTGCGTCGTCGACCACCGGGTCATGTAAGGAGAGTTGAGTGCCAATGGATACGACGGTCCCCGTGTTCAGCCTGACGGACCTTCAGGCAGGGCTCCACCAGGCCGAGTTCCGCCGCTGCCTGGCGGATTTCGGCGTCTTCTACCTGTCGGACAGCGGCCTGTCGGAGGCCGACCTGAAGTCCTCCAAGGACGTCGCCGTCGACTTCTTCGAGCACGGCACGGCGGAGCAGAAGCGGGCGGTCACCGCCAAGGACCCCACCATCCGGCGCGGGTTCACGGGACTGGAGTCGGAGAGCACCGCGAAGATCACCAACAGCGGCTCGTATACCGACTATTCGATGTGCTACTCCATGGGAACCTCCGGCAACCTGTTCCCCACGGGGGACTTCGAAGGCGTATGGACGGGCTACTTCGACCGCATGTACGACGCCTCCCGGGAGGTGGCCCGGCAGGTCCTGAAGGCGACCGGCACGGAACCGGACGGCGGTGTCGAGGGCTTCGTGAACTGCGAACCGGTGCTGCGGTTCCGGTACTTCCCGGAGGTTCCCGAGCATCGCAGCGCCGAGGAGGAGCCCCTGCGGATGGCGCCGCACTACGACCTGTCGACGGTGACGCTGATCCAGCAGACACCGTGCCCCAACGGCTTCGTGAGCCTCCAGGTCGAGGTCGACGGCACCTTCGTGGACCTGCCGGCCAGGCCGGACCTGGTGCTCGTCTTCTGCGGGGCCGTCGCGACCCTCGCGACCGGCGGCCTGGTGAAGGCCCCACGGCACCACGTCGCCGCGCCGGGCCTGGAGCAGATCGTGGGCAGCAGCCGTACGTCCAGCGTCTTCTTCCTGCGTCCCAACGCGGACTTCACGTTCTCGGTGCCCCTGGCCAAGCGGTGCGGCTTCGACATCGGCCTGGACGGCGACACCGCCACGTTCCAGGACTGGATCGCGGGCAACTACGTCAACCTCCGCACGAAGACGAAGGCGTAGGACGAAGGCGTAGAACGAAAGCGCGGCCGGTCCGGCCCGAGGCGGTGGCGGTCATGCACGGGGCCGCCGCCGACGGGCCGTTCCACCCGTTGCCTACCTACGGCTCCTCACGCCGACGTGCCGACCCGCAGGAACTGTTCGTCCTGGCGCAGGATGGCCTGCATCATCCTGGTCATCCGCGCCCCCGGGTTGACCCCGATGTGCTCCCGCAGCTGCCGCTTCGCCCGGTGGAACACCTGGATCGCGTCGGCCTGGCGGCCCTCGGCGTAGTACGCCTTCATGAGGCTGACGTACAGGTCTTCGCGGAGGGGATCACGGTCGACCAGTTCCGACAGTCGTGCGATCGCCTCGCTGTAGCGTCCGAGGCCCACGTCGATCAGGGCACGCAGTTCGACCGCCGCCGTCCGTTCCTCCTCCAGGGCCTCCCCCTTCAGCCGCAGCCGGCCGGAGGTGACGTCGGCGAACGCCGGTCCCTTCCAGAGTCCGAGTGCCGCGTCGAGCCGCTCGGAAGCGTTCTGGTGCCGGCCGGCCGCGTACAACTCCCGGACGCCGCGCACCATCTGCCGGAAGACGAACAGGTCGATGGCCTCCGGAGGCACCCGCAGCTCGTAGCCGCTGTCGTGCGAGCCGACCGCGTCCCGGGAGAGCCCCGCCTTCTCCAGGGCCGTGCGGACCATCCAGGCCGAGGTCTGGAGCTGTCCCGTGACGGTCAGCGGCGGCTCCCCGTCCCACGACTCCTCGCTGATCACTTCCTTGGCGATAACCTGCCCGGGCCGTAAGGCCAGACAGGACAGAAACCGCTTCTGCCTTTGCCCGGGTATCGGTATCGGCATGGCGTTCTTCACGAGGGTCACGGGGCCGAGAAGCCGGATCGTCACGCTGTTGCCAGTGGTCATGTCGGATACCCCCTGTGGATGGCCCACGCCCTCGCCCGAGGACAGTGGACTTGGCATGAATGCTGTTCCTGGCTCACCGGAGTGTGGTCGTGACTAGGTGCCGGTCCTCTGGGAAGACCGGCTCACCGAGTCGAACTGCTCGGCTTCGTCACACGAGTTCCATGGCGTTCCGCGATGTCAGGCGTGAGTCAGTTCAGCCTCACCCCACGAGGTTCTCGAGGAACTTCGCCGCGATCGGCCCGGCGTCGGAACCGCCCGAACCGCCGTCCTCCAGGAGGACCGACCAGGCGAGGTTCCGGTCGCCCTGGTAGCCGATCATCCAGGCGTGGGTGCGCGGCGGGGTCTCCTTGCCGAACTCCGCCGTGCCCGTCTTGGCGTGCGGCTCGCCGGGGATGCCCTGCAGGGCCCGGCCCGCGCCGTCGGTCACCGTCGCGCGCATCATTCCGCGCAGCGCGTCGACGACACCGGCGTCGAGCCGGGCGGGAGCCTCGTACTTCTTCTTCACGGCTCCGGGCACCAGGACGGGCTGTCGGAAGACACCCTCCTTCGCCGTCGCCGCGACCGAGGCCATCACCAGGGGTGACGCCTGCACCCGGGCCTGCCCGATGGTCGAGGCCGCCTTGTCGTTGTCGCCGGTCGCGACCGGGACACTGCCGTCGTACGTCGTCGTGCCCACGTCCCACGTACCCCCGATGCCGAACGCCTCGGCGGTGTCATGCAGGGCGGAGGAGGACAGCTCACTGCGGGAGTTGACGAAGAAGGTGTTGCAGGAGTGCGCGAAGTTGTCCCTGAACGTCGATCCGGCCGGCAGCACGAACTGGTCCTGGTTCTCGAAGCGCTGGCCGTTGACCTGGGCGAACTTCGGGCACTCCCCGGGATCCGAGGGCTTCATCCCCTGCTTCAGCAGGGCGGCGGCGGTCACCACCTTGAAGGTCGAGCCGGGCGGATAGCGGCCCTCCAGCGCGCGGTTCATGCCGGAGGGCATGTTGGCGGCGGCCAGGATGTGCCCGTCGGACGGGTCGATGGCGACGATCGCCGCGTTCTTCTTCACTCCGGTCAGAGCTTCGGCGGCGGCCTGCTGCACCCGCGGATCGATGGTCGTGCGCACCGGCTCGCCCTGTTCCGCCTTGGTGCCGGTGAGCCTCTTCACCACCTGGCCGGACTGGCGGTCCACGATCACGACCGACTTCATCGGGCCTGATCCGCCGGTGAGTTGTTTGTCGTAGCGGGCCTGGAGGCCCGACATGCCCTTGCCGGTCCTGTCGTCGACCATGCCGACGAGCGAGGCGGACTCCAGATCGTCGCCGTTCGTGTCGAGGATGGGCGCGCGGTCCCGCGTTTTCAGGGCGAGCGTCTGCCCCGGAACCATCTCCGGGTGGAGCGTCTCCGTATGGAACTCAACCTTCCATTTATCGTCGGCCTTGATGACATCGGCCTTCGAATCCCACGAATAGTCACCGGCCCCCGGAAGGGTCATCTTCACAGTGAACGGAACTTCGACTTCCCCTTCGGTCTTCTTCTCACCGGCACCGGTACTGATCTCCGTCTTCGACGGTCCGAGGTTCGTCATGACGGATTTCACCAACGACTCGGCGTTACCCGGACTGTCCGTCAGCCGACCCGCACCCCGGGCATCGGCCACCTGCCAGGCGTCCAGGAATTTCCGCAACTCAGCGGTGGCGTCCACCACCTGCGGATCCTCCGAGCCGCTGTCGGCGACCAGGCTTGAGTATCCCCAGTAACCGATCCCGGCGGTCACGGCCAGCGCGACGACCACGGAAACGACCGTCCGGCCGCGGGAGCGGCGCCCACGGGGCTGGGGGTAATCAATGTGGCTGCCGGAATGGGTCATGGGCCTCACATTAGGCGCGCCTGCCCGACTATCGTGCGCCGCCATGCGGTATTCAGGACAGCCCCGGTGTGAAAGAGCTGGTACGGCCGATCGGGGCGGCAACCGGGCGGAGTCGCAGGTAAAGAGACACCCAAGGAGACGCCATTACAAGATCGCCGCGTCGAACACAGGGGGGCGATGTTGCATGAATCGACCGATTCTTTCATCGTCATTGGACTAGAACACTGAAAGAACCCGCCCGGAGCCAGCCACCTTTACGGAGCAAACTGGCTGAATCAAAACGGCCGGGCGGGCTCGACCGGAAAACTACTGTCGGACGCTCTCGGCGACCGGACCCGGATCAGTTCTGCAGGACGGCCTCCATCACGTCCCGGGCGATGGGTGCGGCCAGACTGCCGCCGGAGATGTCCTCACGCGAGATGTCCATGTCGGTCGGGTCGATGAAGACGGCCACCGCGACGGCCTCGCCGTCGGACTTCACGCCGTACGAGACGAACCAGCCGTAGGGAACCTGATCGCGCACATTCACACCGCGCTGGGCCGTTCCGGTCTTGCCGCCCACCGTGATGCCCTCGATGAGGGCCCTCTTGGCGCTTCCCTCCTTGGCGGTGTGCTCCATCATCTCCCGGACCTTCTCGGCCGTGGCCTCGGAGACGGCCTGGCTCATGACCTGGGGCTCGTTCTTCTCCAGGGGATTCAGATCGGGAGACCGCAACTCGTCGACGATGTAGGGCTGCATCACCTTGCCCTCGTTGACCAGCGCGGCCGTCACCATCGCCATCTGCATGGGCGTACTGGTGAGGCTGCCCTGGCCCATGCCCGTCAGCGCTGTGCCGGGCTTGTCGAGGTCCCCGGGGTAGAGGCTCTTGCTGGCCCGCAGGTCGCCGAACTCGGCCGAGTAGACGTCCTCGTTGAACCCGAACTTCTCGGCCGTCTCACGCATCTTGTCCGCGCCCACCTTCACGGCCGCGTCGAGGAAGACGTTGTTGCAGGAGTGCTGCATGGCCGTCTTGAGTGATGCCTTGCTGCAGACGGCGTCCCCGGCCTCACTGCCGATCCTGTTGGTCGACTGCGGCAGGAGGTACGGCGAGGCCGCGTCCGACGCGGCGTCGATGTCCGTCACCACGCCGTGCTCCAGCGCCGCGGCGGCGGTGAGGATCTTGAAGGTCGACCCGGGCGGGAAGGTTTCCCGCAGCGCGCGATTGGCCAGCGGCTTGCTCTTGTCGGCACCCAGCGCCTTGAACTTGTCGCTCTCCTTGAGGGAGTTGCCGGCGAACGTCGCGGGGTCGTAGGACGGGGTCGAGACTAGGGCGAGCACCTTCCCCGTCTTCGGGTCGAGAGCCACGACCGACCCACGGGCGCCGAGCTCCGTCAGCCCCTTGTAGCCGGCCTCCTGCGCCTTGGCGTCGATCGTCGTGACGACATCACCGCCGCGCCGTTCCTTTCCGGTGACGACATCCGTGAAGCGCTCGAACGCCAGCCGGTCGTCCTGGCCGCTGAGCACGCTGTCGTACGTGCTCTCCAGGAACGTCATGCCCATGGCCTGGGAGGCGTATCCGGTGACCGGCGCGTACATGGGCCCGTTCTTGTACGTGCGCTCGTACTTCAGATCCGACCCGTCGGCCGCCGCCGAGCCCGTGATCGATCTCGCGCCCACGATGATGTCGCCGCGCGGCGCCGCGTACTGGTTGATCAGGACGCGTCGATTCTTGTCGTCGGTGGCGAGTTCGTCGGCCTCCATGTACTGGAGCCAGTTGGCCCGAATCAGCAGCGCGAGCATCAGAAACCCGCAGAAGAGGGCTATGCGCCTCAGCGGCTTGTTCACGCGGCCGCACCTCCAGCGACCGGCTGATGGCGTCGCGACAGCGCTAATCGAGCATGAGTCGGATTGCAAAGAACCATGCCTGCACCATAGTTGAGTGAGTTGCCGGGCTCCCCGACTACGGATCAGGACCGGCCGACCGGCACGGCGGCAGTGCTGATCCGGCCCCGTGAAGGTGACTTGATACCGGGCTACGGACGCCGACACGGTTCGCCTAGGCTCGGCCTCGATGCGACCCGATTGTCCCGAGGGCCAGGAATAGTCCGTGACCAACATTCCCGAAACGGGCCGGACTCCGCGCGTCCAGATCCGGCTCATCGTCATCCAAGTCCTCGCCCTTTCCCTCCTCGCCGCCCTCGGCGGACGGCTGTGGCACTTACAGATCCGTGAGGGAAAGGCCCATGCGAAGGAGGCGTCCGGCAATCTCGTCCAACGGGTGGTCCAGCCCGCGGTGCGCGGGTCGATCCTCGACGCACGCGGTGTGCCACTCGCCGACAACGAGACGCGGTTGGTGGTGTCCGCCTCGCGTACGGATCTGTTGAAGATGCCGGATGACGGTGAGGCGGTGCTGACGAAGCTGGCGGGTGTGCTGGGGATGACGCCGAGGGAGGTGCGGGAGAAGGTGCGGCTGTGTGATGCGCAGACGCCGCAGCCGTGCTGGAACGGGTCGCCGTATCAGCCGATCCCGATCACCGACGAGGCCACAGCGAAGCAGGCTTTGCAGATCCGTGAGCGGGCCGAGGACTTCCCCGGGATCACCGCCGAGCCGCAGGCCGTGCGCCGCTACGCGAGCCCCGGTGAGGCCAACACCGCGCAGGTGCTGGGTTATCTCTCGCCGGTGACGGACGGGGAGATCCAGCAGGCCCAGGACACCGACTCGCCCTACCTGCGCTCGGACCAGGTGGGCCGCTCCGGTCTGGAGCGGGAGTATGACAAGGAGCTGCGCGGCAAGGCGGGTGTCACCCGCTACGAGGTCGACAATCTCGGCCGGGTCATCGGGCAGGCCAAGGCGGACGCCGCTCAGGCGGGCTCCAACCTCGTCACCAGCATCGACGCCCGCGTGCAGCGGGTGGCGGAGTACGAG
>NZ_FNHV01000047.1 GCF_900103585.1 Streptomyces sp. cf386 | reverse complement strand
CGCCACACCGCAAGTTCAAGAAGAACGCTCCCGCCTGGTACGAGGAGAGGCACGAGCAGCAACGCAAGGCGCACTCCTCACGGCGCATCCGCGTCGAGCACGGCATCGCGCATCTGAAGAACTGGCGGGCTCTCGCCCGTCACCTTGGCCGCCGCGAGCACATGAGCGACATCGTCCAAGCCGTCGCCGGACTGCTCTCACACCAACAATCCGCCAGCCTCTCCCGCAGCTTTCGAGGGTGAACACCGTCAGTGCCGTAGACCTCGACGTGCCACGGCCAACCATGCACGAGGTCGTAAGGGCTGTCCCGTAATCGATCTTCGGGCCGATGCGGCGGCGGTTCCTCGGCAAGGGGCGCTCGCCCGGTCGGCGAAGGTGAGCTGGTGCAGGCGGGCGCTGCCGAGCATGACGGCTGCGCATAGGCTGCCCCATGGTTCGGCCTAGCCACTGGGGCAGGCTCGCCTGGGGGTGATTTACCTGATAGCTCGTCATCGGTCTGCGGCTGGAGCATCAGTGGCTCGCCGGGTGGGCAGGGCTCTGGGGCTGGTCGCAGTTGCGGCGGCCGTGCTGGCGGCGCTGTTGTTGTCGCCTTTCGTGCTGCAGGACGTCGCCGGTTCCAAGGGCGTGGACTGGAACAGGCTGAGTCAGATCGGCGCCGCGTACGGCTTCACGTCGGCGATCGTCTCGGCGCTCGCGTTGGCCGGTGTTGCCGGTTCGCTGATTGTTCAGAACCGGCAGGCCAGGGCGGAGCAGGTCCAGGGGATTCGCAGCTACTACCTTGAGCTGGTTCGCCTGGAACTTGAGGACATGGCGCTTTACCAGCCTGTCTGGGGCTACACGGACATCGCCGATCCCCATGAGCGGAAGCGGCATGTCTATGCCGACCTCATGATGAACTACGCGTGGATGGGTTACGAGATCGGGACCATTCGCGAGCCTCTCCTGCGGGACATGCTGTCCGGGATGTTCACCGGAGAGGCTGGGCGGCACTACTGGAGCAGGGCCCGCACCTCATGGACCGCCAGTTCGTCAGGAAGCCGTATCGGTCGTCGCTTCCTGGCCATCGTGGGCGAGGAGCACGCTCGCGCTGTTGCTGCCGGACCGCCGACGCGCTCGGCCGTCGCCCCGAGTCCGCCCGACGTGCCTGCCGCAGGAGCGGCGCCCGTATGGCGGACGGCGGCCGGCGCCCTGATCGGCCTGGGTACCGGCTTGGCACTCGGATCGCTGTTGCGCAGTCGGCGCTGAGGGCCGTTGGGCACGAGTTGGATGATCATGGTGTGACTGGTGCGATCACGGCGTCGGAGCCGTCTTGGATAGGCCCGTTCTCCGGGCTGAGCCCGCGCTGCTTCGGGAAGTTGGTGACCGCGCTGCGGCGTGAGGGGGCCGACGCGGTTGGCCGGGGACGGCCCTGGAGCCTGCCTCTGGAGGACCGAGTGCTGCTGGTCGCGGCCTACTGGCGCACGAACTTGACGATGCGCCAGCTGGCCCTGCTGTTCGGCATCTCGAAGTCTGCGGCAGACCGGATCATCGACCACCTCGGCCCGCTGATGTCTCTGCGGCCGCGGCGCCGGTTCTCCAAGGACACTGTCCTGATCGTGGACGGCACCCTGGTTCCCACCCGTGACCACGAGGTAGCCGAGCAGTCCAAGAACTATCGGTACTCCACCAACCACCAGATCGTGATCGACGCCGACAGCCGACTCGTCGTCGTGGTCGGCCGACCGCTGCCCGGCAACCGCAATGACTGCAAGGCATGGGAGCTATCAGGCGCCAAGGACGCTGTCGGCAGGACCACGGTGATCGCGGACGGCGGCTACCGGGGCACCGGTCTGGTCATTCCGCATCGCCGCGCGCGCGGTCAGACCGAACTGCCGTCATGGAAAGAGGATCACAACGCCTCGCACCGCAAGGTCCGCGCCCGAGTCGAGCATGCCTTCGCTCGGATGAAGGGCTGGAAGATCCTCCGCGACTGCCGCCTGAAAGGCGACGGCGTCCACTACGCCATGCTCGGCATCGCCCGCCTCCACAATCTCGCTCTCACGGGATAACGGCTGGTCCCACTGGTCAGCCCTGCGCCTCAACCCGTAGAAGATCGTTTACGGGACAACCTTTAGTTAGGCGTCCTGGCAGGAATACCGGCGGTATGCGCGCTGCCCTGCGGTTGCCGGAGCTTACTGTTCAAGCCCAGACTGGAAAGTGTCAGCACCGTCCTCCTTCCCCGAGGGGTGAGCCGGTGAACTCGCTGCAGATATTCCTTTGCGAAGAGGGAGCGGAAGCTGAGCGTCTGGAGGGGTTGGCGGGCGTTCTGCGGCAGGATCTGCTTCAACTGGAAGTTGACGAAGTAACAGTCGTGTCGCGCGGTGATCCTCCCGCCGGTGCGCGGGGTGTAGTCGTCGAGGCGGGCGCCCTTCTTGTCAGCCTTGGGACTTCCGTCACAGCCCTCCGGGACGTGCTTTCCCTGGTCACGGACTGGTGGCGACGGAGCCAGAGTCACCCGACCATCCGGCTGGAGATGGACGGTGACGTGCTGGTAATTTCAGACGCATCCTTGGCACAACTGGACCGGTCGTTCGAGCTCTTCGTCAACCGGCATTCCCCTCATGAGGCCACCTCATGACCGGCTCACGGCATGCCCTGATCATCGCCAACGATGACTATCAGAACGCGGGACTCAAGCAGTTGGTGGCACCCGCCGAGGACGCGATGGCCCTGGCGACCGTCCTTGCCGACCCGAAGATTGGGGAATTTGAGGTACAGGTGTCCAGGAACGAGCCGCGGCATGAGATAGAGAGGAAGATCAACGACTTCTTCGCCGAGCGCAGGCCGGGCGACGCACTCATCCTGCACTTCTCCTGCCACGGCCTGAAGAGCGAGTCGGGAGAGCTCTTCTTCGCGGCGACCGACACCGTGCCGGGGCGGCTCATCTCTACCGCGGTGGCGTCGGACTTCGTTCGTAAGTGCATGGCGGACAGCCGGGCACGGAGCATCGTACTCTTCCTCGACTGCTGTTATGGCGGTGCCTTCTCCCGGGGTATGACCATGCGGGCAGGTGAAGAAGTGCACGTCCTCGAGGCCTTCTCGGAGTCGAAATTCGGTCGCGGTCGCGGCTGGGCGGTGATCACCGCGTCCAACTCCATGCAGTACGCGTTCGAGGGCACTCAGCTCAGCGGCGAGTTCGGGACTCCTCGACCGTCGGTTTTCACCGGTGCACTTGTGCACGGCCTCACCACGGGGGATGCAGATCGCGATGAAGACGGTCTGGTATCGCTCGACGAACTCTATGACTACGTGTACGACCGGGTGCGGCAGGAGAACCCACGCCAGACACCGAGCCGCACCATCAACCTCCAAGGCGATCTGTACCTGGCGCACAGCAGCCGGAAGAAAATCAAACCCATGCAACCGCCGGATGACCTACGGGAGGCCATCTCGAGCCCAGACGTCTTCAGCCGACGGGGCGCCATCGCGGAACTTCGCTCGCGTATGGCCAGCACCCACCTCGAAAAGGCAGCGGGTGCGCGCGAGGCGCTGGTCCAGATGTCACAGCGGGACATCCAGTGGGTCGCCGACGAAGCGAGCGCTGCCTTGCGAGATGTCAAGCTGATCCCCGACCCGTCCAAGCTGTACTTCGGAACGCTGGCCCAGGAATCGACATCGCCGAACATGGAAGTTCGCCTCACCGGGCCGCCCCTCGCACAGCACTGCGACGAGGTCCGTCCGCAGGACGACCGCATCATCGTGGTACGGACGGAGACCGGCTTCGCGGTGACGGTCGACACATCACAAGCCGGCCTTTTGCACGGGCATATCGCCCTCAAAGGACCCGTCGGCGAGGCCACATTACAGGTGGACGCGGAGATAACCCCGAAGACAACCGCTGAGCACGTGGCCACGGAGGGCACTCCTTCGCGTACCGAACCCATCCCAGAAATCCGACCGGACGTAAAGCGGGCACTCATCCTGTCCTCGTGCACTTTGCTGGCAGGGGTCGCCACGGTGCTGTGCATATTGCAAAGCATTTTGTCGATCTACTACGTCGGAACGGACATCGCCACTTCCACAGAACAGGGGATTACCTTCGACAAGGCCGTGACCGCGACGGCGGCCGACGTCTCTATCCTGACGATGAGCGCGGTGCTCGCGGCCGTCGCGGCGCTCGCCACGCTGATGGTCGGAAGGTTCGCCCGGCGCGCTGTCGCTGCTGTCGCTACCGTGGGCTCAGGAAAACCTCGCCCCAGTTCACTTATGACGTACTTGATGAACTCGGTACGCGTCGTGGTGGCTGTGGCCCAGTTCATCCTGCCCCTGGCTCTTTTCTTCGCGATTGGTAGTGCGATCTTGGAGTGACCCGGCGTCGTTGGCGCCCAGGTAGTTCGCCAGTGCCGAGAGCATGACGGGCGGGTCCGAGGGGGCGATTTCCTGGTCTCGTGCCACGATCAGGCCGCGCAGATGACCCATCGCGGCCCGATCATCAGCACGCTCGAAGACGAGATGAACTCCTACAAAGACGCACAGGTAGCGTTCCTCAACGCCGCCCGTCACGACCTGGATTACAACCCGAAACGTTGGCAGGTCTGGAAGAAGAGGAAGGCTCAGAAGTTCGCCGCAGGGGCGGCGGCACTTACAACGGCTAACACAATGAGGTGCATCGGCGCTGATCGCCGTGTCCGAGGCGGTATTTGCGCGTTCGGCCGGGTGTGGGGAGATCACCGTGGATCGTGTCCGACGAGCTGTGGGACCGCTTGGAGCCGCTGCTGCCTCAGCGTGAGCGGCGCTTTCGGCATCCGGGCCGCAAGCCGTTGCCGGACCGCGAAGTGCTCTGCGGGATCCTGTACGTGCTGCACACCGGCATCCAGTGGGAGTACCTGCCGCAAGACCTCGGCTTCGGCTCGGGCATGACCTGCTGGCGCCGTCTGCGGGACTGGAACGAGGCCGGCGTCTGGCAGCGGCT
>NZ_FNHV01000049.1 GCF_900103585.1 Streptomyces sp. cf386 | reverse complement strand
TCGGCGTGAAGCTGACCCAGCTCCGCCCCGAGCAGGCCGCGTACATCGGCGTCGAGGTCGAGGGCCCGTACAAGCCCGACCACTACCGCTACTGAGCCGGACCGCCACCAAACCGAGTTGCCGCTCCCGGTGAGCGCGCCCGTGCACTGACGCGCCGCTCGGCAGCAGTTCCTCAGAGGCAGGCCCCCGCACCCCCGTGCCGGGGGCCTGCCCCTTTGGCTCACGCGGCCATTCGGCCCGTATCGCAGGAACAGCCCGTCAAGACCCAGGACCCCGATGCCCCGCGGCCGTTATTCGCTCCATGATCCGCACGATCACACCCCCTTCGCAGAAGAGCACTTCCACTGCGCCCCCGGCCCTTCCGGCTGGCGCTACGTCTCCCAACTGACCACCCCCGCAGGCGATCACAGCGGCTCCGTCGACCTCGCCCTGGACGAACTCGGCCGCCCCATCCGTCTCGAACTCCACGCCGGCGGCTGGCAGGTACGCGGCGCCGCCCTCGACGGCGTCACCTGGGTCCGTACCGACCCCACCGGGGCTCACGCCACAGAAGGCAATGTGCGCGCCCACGCCTTCACCGGAACATCCCCCGCGTTCCTCATCGCCACCACCCGCCTCCTGAGCCTCACCCCTTCCGCCTCAGCAACTCGCGTACGCCTCGTGGCCTTCACGGACCCGGTGCTCGCCCCGCGCACCGTGGACCAGTCCTGGGCCTTGGTGAACAGAGAAACACACGCCACTGACAACGCCCCCCTGACCGTGGACGAATACCAGGTCACAGCCCTGGACACGGGCGAGCAGCACGCCGTACACATCGCGGGCGACGTGGTCCTCGCGGCCCCCGGCATCGAACTGGAGGACCTGGACACGCCGCCGTCCACGTTCGCTTGAGCGAGGACGGGCATGATCAGGGAACCGTGCCTGGCGGCGCCCCGCGCCCGGGAGAGGGAAGAGCTACGCCGGTGGTACGAATCCGGTGGCGGGCCGGTCGGCCGATGAGGCGTCCTGCGGCGCAGAGCTCTGCGGCACTGCGTCCTGCGGTACGGGGAAGCGTTCCCCTTCTGTTCCGACCCCGGGCTGGCCGCCGACCGCAGTCGCCCCCACGCCATACCCGCCCCGCGGAGGCACAGCAGCAGCGGGCGGGACGACCGGCGGGCCGTACGGGCCCGGTGCACCAGCCGCAGATCCCACCCTGCCCACGGCACCACCCGCAGCACGGCTACCGGCAGCAGTCCCGCCCGCCCCAGGCCCGTGCCCGAAGGCGCGCCGCGCCTCCCGTGCCTGTCGTTCCTGCAAAACAGCTGCCAGATACGCGGCCGGCGGCACGCCCTGCGGTGCCGGGGTACCCGTGCGCGCTGCGAGGTCAGTCGCGAGCTGCTCCGCCATCTGCCACCCGACCCGAGGGTCGAGCTGCTGCATCCGCGTCAGGTACTGACGGATGGCGAGCCACAAGCCATCAGGAACGGCCGAGAGATCGAGACCCGAGAACCGCCCGGCCAACCACGGTGGCGGCGGCGGAACGAAGCCCGTCCGCGCGAGGGGCACCCGCTCCCGAACTACGAGAGTCCCAGCGAACACATCACCGAGCCGCCGCCCGCGCGCGGACACCAACGAAGCGATGACGGCGACGACGCCGAGCGTCATCAGAATCTCGATCACACCGATGAGACCCCGCACCAGCGAGTGCCGGAACCGGATCGGTCCGCCGTCGTCGCGCACCACGCGCAGCCCGCACGCCAACTTCCCGAGCGACCGCCCATGACTGAGCGTCTCCACCGCGATCGGACCGCCGACCAGCAACAGAACGAACATCGCGATCGACAGCGCGGTCTGCGCCGCCTCGTCCAGAGAAGCGGTGGCAGCCACCACGCCAATGGTCACGACCACATAGGCGATCACAGCCACGGCCAGATCGACGAGGACGGCCAACGCCCTGCTGGGTAGCTTCGCAGGGCGCAACTCCAGCGCCACCGCCTCGCCCGTCACCAGCTCACTCACGCCATCCGTCCTTCCCCTGACCTGCCCCTTGAATGGCCAGTCTGCCAAGCTGAGGGCGCATCGTGCCGCAGTACGACAAGCTGACACCCACGACGAGTCGCCGAGAACAGCCGGGGAGCAGGAAAGCAGATGGACCTCGACGTCTTCGTCACCGCCCACCGAGCCGAGTGGGACCGCCTCGAGGCCCTGCTCGGTCGCCAGCGCCGCCTCAACGGCGCCGAGGCGGACGAACTCGTCGCTCTCTACCAGCGCACCGCCACCCACCTCTCCTTGATCCAGTCCAGCGCCCCAGACCCCCAGTTGACGGGCAGGCTCAGCCAGCTGGTGGCACGCGCGCGTAGTGCGGTGACAGGCACTCGCCGCGCCTCCTGGCGCGATGTCACCCGCTTCCTCGCCCACAGCTTCCCGGCCGCGGTCTACCGGTCGCGCCACTGGTGGGTCCCCACGGCGCTCCTGTCCACCCTCGTCGCGGCTCTCCTGGGCTGGTGGATCGGCACCCACCCTGAAGTACAGGCGACGATCGCGGCTCCAAGCGAACTGCGCGAGCTCACCCGCCCCGGAGGCCAGTACGAGACGTACTACTCCAGCCACCCCGCAGCCTCCTTCGCGGCCCAGGTCTGGACGAACAACGCCTGGGCCGCAGCTCTCTGCCTGATCCTGGGTGTCTTCCTCGGCCTCCCGGTGCTCTGGATCCTCTTCCAGAACATGCTCAACCTCGGTGTCGGCATCGGCCTGATGTCCTCGGCAGGACGCCTGGACACCTTCCTCGGCCTGGTCCTGCCGCACGGTCTCCTCGAACTGACGGCGGTCTTCGTCGCCGCCGGCACAGGCCTGCGCCTCGGGTGGACTCTCATCGACCCCGGCCCTCGCACCCGACGCTCAGCCCTTGCCGAGGAAGGCCGTGCCGCCATAGGCATGGCGATAGGCCTCGCCCTGGTCCTCTTCGTCTCCGGCGCGATCGAAGGCTTCGTCACCCCGTCGGGCCTGCCCACTTGGGCGCGCATCAGCATCGGCGTTGTCGCTGAGCTGGCCTTCCTCACCTACGTCTATGTCCTCGGCGGCCGTGCCGCACGAGCCGGAGAGACGGGCGACGTCGGGGCGGACGAGCGCAGTGCTGCCGTTCCAACGGCGGCCTGATGTGCGGACACCCCCGTTGAACTGCTAGTCTCCTCTTCGCCCCACAAGAGCCGTTGACACGGAGCTGGTGGGGAGGTAGATTCGAACAGTTGCCTGGAAGTGGACACAGTCCAGCCGGGCCGAGTGAGTATCTAGCTGCTTCAGTGGAACATCGATTCCCAAGAAGCCCCTCCCGATGATTCGGAAATGACTGGCCGGTTAGTCAGGCCCGGAACTTCTGATAAAGTCGGAACCGCCGGAAAGGGAAACGCGAGAGCGGGAACCTGGAAAGC
>NZ_FNHV01000050.1 GCF_900103585.1 Streptomyces sp. cf386 | reverse complement strand
GACCGCTCCATCACCACCGCGACCCGATCACCACGCCGCACCCCCACACCCGCGAGATACGACGCAACCCGACCCGAGGCGGCCCACAACTCCCCGTACGACAGCGACCGATCACCCTCCACCAACGCCACCGCGCCCGCGAACTCCCGCGCCCGCTCGGCGATCAGCTCCGGCACGGAACCGTTCAGGACCCCACTCGCCGCCACACTCGATCCGCCGAGCACGGCCGAACGCTCCGCCCCACCCAGCACACCCACCCGGCCCACCAGCACCGACGGGTCCCCGACCATCTGCTCAAGGACCGCGAAGAACCTGGTGAACACCGACTCGGCGGTGTCGCGGTCGAACAGGTCCGGTCGGTAGTCGAGCTTGCAGCGCATCGGGGTGCCCGGGGACACGACGAGCGTGTAGGGGTAGTGCGCTGTCTCCTCACCGGCGATGACGCGCAGGTCGAACGTGTCCTCGGTGGCCGGCCGAGCCGGGGTGCGCGGGTAGTTCTCGTAGACGAGGAGGGTGTCGAAAGTCGCTCCGGGGCCGGTGAGTTGCTGGACCTCGGACAGGCCGAGGTGCTGATGCCCGATCAGGTTCTTCTGCCGCTCCTGGAGTTCGGCGAGCATCCGTAGCACCGGCTGCGCACCGTCGAGTCGCACCCGCACGGGAACGGTGTTGATGAACAGACCGACCATCGACTCCACGCCCGGCAGCTCCGCCGGGCGGCCCGCCACGGTCGCGCCGAAGACGACGTCCGTACGGCCGGACAGCCGGGCCAGCACCAGCGCCCAGGCACCCTGCACCACCGTGTTCACTGTCAGGCCGTGCCGACGGGCGAAGGACGTCACGTCCTCGGCCAGGCGTGCGGGTACCTCACGGGTGAGGATCTCCGGCGCCAGGGGTGCCCTTCCCGAGGCGGCCGCAGCCACCAGAGTCGGCTCCTCCGCGCCGGCCAGTTCCTCCTGCCAGGCGGCGCGGGCGGCCTCCTTGTCCTGGCGGCCGAGCCACACCAGGTAGTCCCGGTAGGAGGCGGGCGGCGGCAGGGCACCGGGGTCGCCGTCGGCCGCGTACAGCGTCCTCAGTTCCCTCAGCAGTACGGGCAGGGACCAGCCGTCCATGAGGACGTGGTGGCTGGTGAGCACCAGACGGTGCCGCGTCTCACCCAGCTTGATCAACAGCAGCCTGAGCAGCGGCGGAACCGCGAGCTGGAACCGCTCCGCCCGCTCGGCCTCGGCCAGTTTGTGCAGGCCGGCCGCCATCTCGACGTCGGGGAGCCCGGAGAGATCGGCCTCGCGCCACGGCAGTACGACGTCCCGGGCGATGACCTGCATCGCCTCTCCCGACTTGCGTCGCCGGAAGCCCGCTCGCAGTGCCGGGTGGCGAGCCAGGAGCGTCTCCCATGCCGTCCGCAACCGTCCCGCGTCCAGCGGTCCGGTCAGGTCGAGCAGGCGCTGTCCCTGGTAGACGTCGGGTCCCTGGTCGTCGAAGGCGGCGTGGAACAACAGCCCCTCCTGAAGCGGAGACAGGGGCCACACGTCCTCGACTGCGGTTCGGGTCATCGCTTCTCTCCTCAAGGCCTGGTGTCCGGTCAGGAGACGCCGCCGGTGAAACCGGCTTCGAGTTCGTCCACCTCGTCCTGTGCGAGGTCGACGAGCGTGAAGTCGGAGGACGTGTGACCTCCCGCGGCGGGGCCGGCCGTGTGTGCGGCGAGTCCGGCGAGCAGGGCCAGCCATGCTCGGCCCAGTTCCTCGGCCGCCGCCTCGTCGAGGACCGTCGTCGGCCAACTCAACGTGAGCTTCAGCTCGGAACCGTCGGCTCCGTCCTGTACGACTGCGGCGGCTTCGAGGGTGTGCAGGGCGGGCATGTCCGGGCCTGCCGAGCCGCCGATCGCGGTCTGGCCGGTCAGCTGCCAGGCCTTCACGGCGGTGGCCGACTTGCGATCGCCGCCTGTGGGGAAGCGGCCCAGGTAGTTGAAGCCGATCTGCGCGGCGGGCAGTTCGGACAGCACCGCGCCCGTCTGCGGGTTCAGATGGCGCAGCAGCCCGTAGCCCAGACCGTCACCGCCGGGCACCGACCGCACCTGCTCCTTGACCACCTTCAGCAGGGCACCGGCCGCTGGTCCACCGTCCAGGACCTCCTCCAGGTCCACGTCGGCGACCGCGAGCCGTACCGGGTGGCTGCTCGTGAACCAGCCCACCGTGCGCGACAGATCCGTACCGGCGACCGGCTCGCGACCATGCCCCTCCACGT
>NZ_FNHV01000053.1 GCF_900103585.1 Streptomyces sp. cf386 | reverse complement strand
CAGTTGATGAACAGGGCGGTGAGGTCGTCGAAGCGGTAGGAGTCGTTCGGGGAGGAGGGGGAAGGCGACGTGGGCATGACGGTCTCCCTGGGCGGCGGGGGCGGGGCGCGTACGGCAGCGTCTCGCGAAGGTGCCGGTTTGTCCCCTTCCGACGCGCCTTCGACGTCTTACGGAGTGATGACGTGCCGGGCCGGTCACGGGGGCGCGGCACCGTCGCAGATCTAGCGTGGCCGTATGCGTGTACTGGTCACCGGCGGTGCCGGGTTCATCGGGTCCCATGTCGTCGAGGCGCTCGCGGCCCACGGGCACGAGCCCGTCGTGTACGACGTCCGGGCGGATCCCGGCGCCGATGTGCGGGACCCGGCGGCGGTCGCCCGCGCGCTGGCCGGTGTCGACGCCGTCTGCCATCAGGCGGCGATGGTCGGGCTCGGCAACGGGGTCGCCGACGCGGCGGAGTACGTTTCGCGCAACGACCTGGGCACCGCCGTGCTGCTCGCCGCGATGGCCGACGCCGGGGTACGGCGTCTCGTGCTGGCCGGGTCGATGGTCGTGTACGGGGAGGGGCGGTACGAGTGCCGGCGGCACGGGGTGGTGCGGCCGGGACCGCGGACGGTCGCCGATCTGGACGCGGGGCGGTTCGAGCCGCCGTGCCCGGTGTGCGGCCAGGCGCTGGCTCCCGGGCTGGTCGGGGAAGACGCGCCCGTCGATCCACGGAACGTGTACGCCACGACCAAGCTCGCGCAGGAGCACCTGGCAGCCGCCTGGGCCCGGTCGACGGGCTGCTCGGCGGTGTCGCTGCGCTACCACAACGTGTACGGGCCCCGGATGCCCCGCGACACCCCGTACGCAGGGGTCGCCTCCTTCTTCCGGTCCGCACTCGCCCGGGGCGAGGCGCCGCGCGTCTTCGAGGACGGCCGTCAGCGACGGGACTTCGTGCACGTGCGGGACGTCGCCGCCGCCAACGTGGCCGCACTGGAGGCGGCCGAGGCGCCGAACGGGGCACTGACTGCGTACAACACAGGCAGCGGTGATCCGCACACCGTGGGCGAGATGGCGCGGGCGCTCGCGGACGCATGCGGGGGACCCGAGCCCATCGTCACCGGCGAGTACCGGCTGGGAGACGTCCGGCACATCACCGCGGACTCCGCACGGCTACGGTCCGAGCTGGGCTGGAAGCCGCAGGTCGGGTTCGCGGAGGGCATGGCGGAGTTCGCGCGTGCCGGGATGCGGGGGGCGTAGGGCCGGTGGTGCTGCCCGTGTTCAGGAAGCGGCGGCGGGCAGCACCACCTCGAAGCGGCAGCCGCCGGGGATGTTGCGTACGGTGGCCCGCCCCTGGTGTGCCTCCACGATCCCCCGCACGATGGCCAGGCCGAGACCCG
>NZ_FNHV01000056.1 GCF_900103585.1 Streptomyces sp. cf386 | reverse complement strand
TGACCATCGACGAGGAGGGCCAGGCCCGCACCCCGCAGAAGA
This sequence comes from Streptomyces sp. cf386, assembly GCF_900103585.1. Taxonomy (GTDB): domain Bacteria; phylum Actinomycetota; class Actinomycetes; order Streptomycetales; family Streptomycetaceae; genus Streptomyces. The sequence continues at coordinate 1,129 of NZ_FNHV01000056.1, read as the reverse complement.
AGGTCGAGATCGCGGAGCGGCTCATCGACGACCTCACCGGCACCTGGGGCATCCACGAGTCGGACATCCTCATCGACACCCTGACCTTCACCATCTGCACCGGTCAGGAGGAGTCCCGCGGGGACGGTATCGCCACCATCGAGGCGATCCGCGAGCTCAAGCGCCGCCACCCCGACGTCCAGACCACCCTCGGCCTGTCGAACATCTCCTTCGGTCTGAACCCGGCCGCCCGGATCCTGCTCAACTCCGTCTTCCTGGACGAGTGTGTGAAGGCGGGTCTGGACTCGGCGATCGTGCACGCCTCGAAGATCCTGCCGATCGCCCGCTTCGACGAGGAGCAGGTCACCACGGCCCTGGACCTGATCTACGACCGCCGCCGTGAGGGCTATGACCCGCTGCAGAGGCTGATGGCGCTGTTCGAGGGTGCGACGGCGAAGTCGCTGAAGGCGGGCAAGGCCGAGGAGCTGGCGGCGTTGCCGCTGGAGGAGCGTCTCAAGCGGCGGATCATCGACGGGGAGAAGAACGGTCTGGAGGCCGACCTCGACGCGGCCCTGGAGACCCGTCCGGCGCTGGATATCGTCAATGACACGCTGCTGGACGGGATGAAGGTGGTCGGTGAGCTGTTCGGCTCCGGGCAGATGCAGCTGCCGTTCGTGCTGCAGTCCGCCGAGGTGATGAAGACGGCCGTCGCCTATCTCGAGCCGCACATGGAGAAGTCGGACGCGGACGGCAAGGGCACCATCGTGCTGGCCACGGTGCGCGGGGATGTCCACGACATCGGTAAGAACCTCGTCGACATCATCCTGTCCAACAACGGCTACAACGTGGTCAATCTGGGCATCAAGCAGCCGGTCTCGGCGATCCTGGAGGCCGCCCAGGAGCACCGCGCGGACGTGATCGGCATGTCGGGGCTGCTGGTGAAATCCACGGTGATCATGAAGGAGAACCTGGAGGAGCTCAACCAGCGCGGCCTGGCCGCGAGCTACCCGGTCATCCTGGGCGGTGCGGCCCTCACCCGCGCCTATGTCGAGCAGGACCTGCACGAACTGTATGAGGGCGAAGTCCGCTACGCCCGCGACGCGTTCGAGGGCCTGCGGCTGATGGACGCCCTGATCGGCGTCAAGCGCGG